>CAVTXI010000020.1:0-10669 GCA_963738615.1 uncultured beta proteobacterium | reverse complement strand
GGTAGTGCCCGCGCCAAGCGCAGCAGTCGTTGCAACGGGTGGTGATGCCTGATCACGTACGGCAGCATGTATCGAGGGGCCGGCTGGAAGTCGCGGAAAATGCGGCCCAACGAACACGGACAGCGGAGGCAGGTCGTGCAGGAGCTTGACGAGCAGTTGGCGGCGCATCGCTGCGAACCCCTTCGCAGGTGAAAGGGAGCGCGAATGAAAACCGACGTGGTGAGGGCACTCACCGAGACGTTCGAGGGCCACGCGCAGCAAACCGATGCTGGCGTGGAGTACTGGCTTGGCCGGGACCTGCAACATCTGCTGGGCTACGCGGAGTGGCGCAACTTCGCGACGGTGCTTACCAAAGCCAAGACAGCATGTGAACTGTCGGGCCATGCGGTCGCAGACCATTTTGTTGACGTCACCAAAATGGTCGACCTCGGCTCAGGCAGCCAGCGCGAAGTCGACGACCTGATGTTGACGCGCTACGCGTGCTATCTAGTGGCCCAGAACGGCGATCCGAAAAAGCGCGAGATCGCGTTTGCGCAGACCTACTTTGCCGTCCAGACGCGCCGCGCCGAGCTGATCGAGCAACGGCTGCTCGACGCCGAGCGTGTGCATGCCCGGCGCAAGCTCACGGTGACCGAAAGGGAACTCTCGCAGGTCATCTATGAGCAGACCGGAGGCAACCACGACTTTGCGCTGATTAGAAGCAAAGGTGACCACGCCCTTTTCGGCAAGAGCACCCAGGCCATGAAGGCACAGTGGAAGGTGCCAGACAGCCGCCCGTTGGCGGATTTCGCGCCCACCATCATCCTCAAAGCCAAGGACTTCGCCACCGAGATCACCATCTTCAACGCTCGCGAGCATCAGATGGGCGGCGAGGCGGCCATCTCGCGCGAACACATCACCAACAACGAGGCCGTGCGCCGGACGCTGCTGGAACGCGGTATCCGCCCCGAAGGCCTGCCGCCAGCCGAAGACGTGAAGAAGATCGAACGCCGTCTGACGGCCGAGGGCAAGAAGTCCTCGAAGAATCCGGACGCACTGGACCACTGACAGGCAACGCTGCTGGAGCGGCAGAAGATCGAGTCGGCGAGGGTGGCACCGGAATGGCCGCGCTGCTCGACGGCGGCAAGGCGGTGCTCAACTTTCAGCAGCCGACCCCGCTTCAGAGTTCTCGAGCGACATCTCCTGTTCGATCCATCGCCTGAAGCGTCCGCACCCAGCGCACGATCGCGTCAGCCACCGCAGCCGGCTGCTCGGGTACCAGCGCATGGCTGGCGTCGGCGATCAGCTCCACGGTCACACGCGCATCGCCCAAGGCGTCGCGCAGTTCGTTGCGCGTCGACGGCGGGCGCCAGGGATCGTTGGTCGCTTGCAGGTCGAGGATCGGTGCATGCGTGACCGGCCACCAGCGGTCTTTCGACGGGGTGCGTGCGGCGGCGCGATAGGCCTCGCGCAGGTGCGGGTGCCAGCCTTCGAGCCATGGTGTGGGGTCATGACATGGCCCGAAGAAGGCGTGGTGCAGCGCGGCGAGCCGATCAGCGCGTGCTTGCATCGGGTCGGCGGCGATGTCGAGCGCCGCTCTTAAGCCCAGAGGGAACGTGCGCGCGGCGCCTGCCATCACGACGACGCCGAGCACGAGATGCGCGTGGTCGAGATCGGTGACGCGTGCGACGAAGTGGCCGAAGGCGTGGCCGGCGACGATCGCGGGGCCGTCGGCGCAGGCTTCGATCGTCGTCGCGGCGTCGCCTGCCAGGGTGTGAAGCGTCATGCCCGGCGGCGGCGCGCTGCTGGCGCCCATGCCGCGGGGCTGCGGGCGCAGCACGCGATGGCCTGATGCGGCAAGTCGCGACGCAAGGTCGTCGAAGTCGCGCGAGTCGCGCTGCGACGAGGGCAGTAGCACGATCGCGGGACCGGCGTTCGTCGCGGGCTCGTCGATCAGCACTTCGATCGAGGCGCCATCGACGGCGCGCAGCATCCGCGTCGCGTGCATCGCGCTCTTTCAGTCGATCGTCGCGCCCGACTTGCGCACGATCTCGGCCCACTTCGGAATTTCGGCGCGCATCAGCGCGGTGAACTCCTCGGGCGTGCCGAAAGTCGGCTCGATGCCGAGCGCGACGAGTTGCTGCTTCAGCGCGGGGGTCGCCATCGCCTTGCCCAGCGCGCCGTGCAACGTCGCGATCACGTCCTTGGGCGTGCCGGCGGGCGCGAGCACGCCCAGCCAGTTCGACACGTCGTAGCCCGGCAGGCCCGATTCGGCGATCGTCGGCACCTGCGGCAGCGCATCCATGCGCGCCTTCGACGTGACGCCGAGCACGCGCACCTTGCCCGCCTTGATGTGCTCTTCGTAGACGGTGTAGGAATCGAAGGTCATATCGACGCGGCCCGACAGCACGTCGACCAGCAGCGGCGAGCTGCCCTTGTAGGGCACGTGCAGCATCTTCACGCCCGCGATCGATTCGAACAGTGCGCCCGACATGTGGCTCGAGCTGCCGTTGCCGGCCGAGCCGTAGGTCAACGCGTCGGGCTTCGACTTCGCCAGCGCGATCAGCTCGGCGATGGTCTTCGCCGGCACCGACGAGGCGACGACGAGCACGCGCGGCGTGATGTGCGTCAGGCTGATCGGCGCGAAGTCCTTCAGCGGGTCATAGCGCAGCTTCGAATACAGCGACGGGTTGATCGCGTGCGTGCCCATCGTGCCGAAGAAGAGCGTGTAGCCGTCGGGCGGCGACTTCGCGGCGGCCTCGGCCGCAGTCGATCCGCCGGCACCGCCGCGGTTGTCGATGATCACCTGCTGGTTCAGCTCCTGCCCCAGCCGCTCGGCCATGCCGCGCGCCATCACGTCGGCGGCGCCGCCCGCGGGGAAGGGGACGATCAGGCGAATCGGCTTGTCGGGGAACGCGGCGTGGGCGAGTGCGGTGGCGCCGAGCAGGGCAGCGGCGGCGAGCAGGCGGACGAACATGAAGAGTCCCTTCGGTTGTCGTGTCATGTCGCAGGGTCAGGGTGCGGCACAGCGGAAGTTCGCCGCGTCGTCAACGCTGGCGCTGCTGCCGCTGCCGGTCCAGCGCGCGATCAGCGGGTAGGCGCAGATCGGCCGCGTGCGACCGGGGAAGCGGCTTCCGGTCGCCATCAGCGCGGTCGGCGCGACGCCCTTCTCGACCCAGTCGTAGATGGCGGTCACGGGGTCGAAGCGGTCGAGTGCACGCCCGCCGCTGCAATGCTCCATGCCTGGCACGACGAAGAAGCGCGCGAAGGATTGCGTTGCCTCGAGCCCGCCGTTCGCGGCGACAAGGTTGCGGTACCAGCGGTTGACGCCGGCCGGGTTCACGAGCGAATCGCTCTGGCCGTTGTAGACGATCGTTTTGCCGCCGCGCGCCTTGAAGCCTTCGTAGTTGGTTGCGTTGGTCGTGGTGAACGCGGCTGACGCGAGCAGGCGCGTCGGGTCGCGGTCGAAGTCGAATCCGAAGTAGTCGAAGTCGGGTGCGGGCGGCGTCATGAACACGTAGCGGATCGACTGATTCGTCGCCTTGCTCGCGTTCGGCACCGCGGTGGTCGACGTGCCGAGTTGGGTCGCGCGCCAGCCGGCGATGCCGGTGTCCCACGGTGGCGGCGGGTACAGCTGAATGCCCGCGCCATTCTTCGGCCCCTGCATCACGCGCGTGAACGCGCCGACCTGTTCGGGCGAGAGGCAACCCGGTTGTTTGGCGCCGGTGCATTGCAACGCCTGCACGTCGTAGGTGCACGCGCCGTGGTTCTCGATCAGGCCATCGGCCGCGCCGTCGAGTGCGTCGCACTTCGCAAGCACGCCGTTCGCGATGAGTTGGAGGTCGTCGTCGGAGAACGCGCGGCTGAGGATCTTCGAGCCGCTCGCATCCGCGGGCGCGATGGCGCGGAATTCTCGAAGCTGCTGCATCGAGCCGACTTGCGCCAGGTGCTGCTCGAGGATCGGTGCACCCGACACCACGCCGTCGAAGTGCTGCGGAAAACGCTGCGACATCATCATGCCCTGGCGCCCGCCGCCCGAGCAGCCCACGAAGTACGCGAACGCCGGCGCCTTGCCGTGGAAGCGCGTCACCAGCGCCTTCGCCACCACGGTGACTTCGTCCATCGCGTTGTAGCCCCAGTCGATGCGCGCTTGCGGGTCCAGGCCGAAGGTCGCGTCGCGCGTGCTGGTGCCGGTGTGGCCCATGTTGCTCGTGACCACGGCCGAGCCTTGCGCCAGCGCGGGTATCACGCCGTCACGCAGCGTGCCGAACGCGGGCGGGATCGTGCCGTCGACGCCGCCGCCGCCCTGAAACTGGAAGCGGCCGTTCCACGCGAGCGGAATGCGAAGTTCGAAGCCGATGGCATAGCGCACGCCGTCGCTGCCGGTGCGCGGCGCGATCTCGCCGCTGACGAGGCAGTGTGCGGGCATGCGGACCGTGAGCATGCCCTCGGCGCCTGGTTCGACGCGCACGGCCCGTTGGATCGTTGTGGCGGGGAACTGCAGGGTGGCGAGCGCCGCGCAGTCGGTCGCGAGCGCTGCGGCGGCGGGCGCGTTGCTGCCACCCGTCGCGCAGGACGCGGCTGCCACCGCGAAGATGCACGCTGCTGTTGTCGAGACGAGTGCGCGCATGCTCGTCCCGTTCACTCGAGCGTGATCTTCGCGGCCGCGATCACGCGCTTCCACTTGTCGAACTCGGCCTGCATCGCTGCCTTGTATTCCTGCGGCGTCGTGGTCAGCGGCACCACGCCTTGCTTGAGCATCTGCTCTTTCACTTCGGCCGACTGCACGGCGCCGACGAGCGCGTCGCGAAACCTGGCCTGCACGTCGGCGGGCATGCCGGGCGGCGCGATCACGCCGTAGGTCGTGTCCATCACCACGTTCGGCAGGCCGGCGTCTTTCGTCGTTGGTACGTCGGGCAACTGCGGCGCGCGGTTGGGGCCAGCAACCGCGAGCACCTTCAGCGTGCCCGCGGCCACGTGCGGCAGCACGTTCAGCAGGTCGACAACCGCGAGGTCGATCTCGCCACCCAACAGTGCCGTCACCGCCGGGCCTGCACCCTTGTACGGCACGTGCGTCATCTCGATGCCGGCTTCCTGCTTCAGCAACTCGGCGCCGATGTGCGGCGTGGTCCCTGGCCCGGCCGAGCCGTAATTGAGCTTGCCCGGTTGCGCCTTCGCGAGCTTCACGAAGTCGCCGAGGTTGTCGGCCGCCACCTTCTTCGCCACCGCGATCACCGCGGGGCCGCGTGCGACCAGCGTCAGGTACTGCACGTCGCCCAGCGCGTACGGCACCTTCATCAGGTTCGGCATGCCGGCCAGCGGCCCCTGCGCGGTGAGCGCGAAGGTGTAGCCGTCGGGCGCCGACTTCAGCGCGTTGTCGACGCCGATGGTGCCGCCCGCGCCACCCTTGTTGTCGACGACGATCGTCTGGCCAAGACTTTCGCCGGCCTTCTTCGCGACCATCCTCGCGATGATGTCGCCGGGGCCGCCGGCCGCGTATGGCACGACGAGGCGAATCGGCTTGGTCGGCCACGCCTGCGCGTGCGCGGCCTGGCCGCCGAGGACGAGCGTGGTGGCGGCGAGCAGCGCGCGCAGCAGGGAAGGCGAAGTCATCGAGGCGTCTCCTTGTGGTCGATTGAATCGTGATGGCCCGTCAGCGGCAACTGAAGTTGGCCGCGTCGTTGATGTCGCCCGCGCCGTTGTACCGCGTCTGCTTCGGGTACACGCACAGCGGGCGCGTGCGCGCGGCCACGCCGAAGTAGCCGGGGTTGGTTGCCTTGGCCACCACACGATCGGGTGCGACGCCCTTTTCGACCCACTCGACCAACTGCGGCAGCATGTCGAAGCTGTCGGTGGCCGGGCCGCCGCTGCAATGCCCCATGCCGGGCACGATGTACATGCGCGCGAACGACGGCGTGTCGGCGCCCATGCGGCGGTTCATGTCCTGGTACCAGCGCAGCGTGTCGTTGACCGACACCGACGAGTCGCTGGCGCCGTGATAGACCATCAGCTTGCCGCGGCGCGCTTTGAAGCCTTCGAGGTCGGTCGAGTCGGCGAAGTACAACTGCGCCGCCGATTGCGTGAACGCGCCCGAGGTGGTGTAGAGCTTGCCCGGCTCGGTGTCGAAGTTGTAGGCCAGTGAATAGGCCAGCGAGTCGGCCGTGGCGACCACCTGCGGAGGCGTGGTGTAGGCCACCGCCAGCGCGGTCGCGAAGTTCAGCTTGATGGCGTTGGGCGTGGCCGACGCGAACGAGCCCAGCCACCACGAGCGCCAGCTCGGGTTGTAGGTGCTGCCGTTCAGTCCGCCGATGCCGGCGTCCCACTGCCAGTCGGCATACAGCTGCTTGCCGCGTGAATCGAACGTGCCGTCGAAGGCCTTCAGCATCGTCGCGATCTGGTCGGCGCTTAGGCACGTGTCGGTCTTCGCGCCGCTGCACGTCAACGCGGCGAACTTGGCGCTGACCAGCGGCTTGGTGCACGCCGGCGAGGTTGTCGACGATGCCATCGGCCAGGCCGTCGAGCGCGTCGCACGCGCCGAGCACGGCGTGTGCGCATCAGCATCAGGTCGGTGTCGGAGTAGGTCTTGTTGATCGCCGGCTCGCCCGTTGGCGAGCGTCAGGTCGCTGCGCTTCGCAAGCCCGGCGAAAAGCTGCGTCGTGAACACGCCCGACATCGGGCCCAACGGCAGGTGCAGCACCGGGTCACCGGAGACCACGCCGTCGTAGTGCTGCGGAAAGCGCTGCGTCATCAGCAGGCCTTCGCGGCCACCTTCCGAGCAGCCCATGAAGTAGGCGTGGTTCGCCGGCCTTGAGTAGAAGCGCTGCACCAGCGCCTTGCCCACGCGGGTGACCACGTCGTAGGCGTTGTAGGCGAAGTCGATGCGCGCCTGTGGGTCACAGCCCGAAGGCTGCGGTGCCGCCCGCGGTGGGCACGGTGTGCACCGCGTTGTCGTGCCCGCTGTCGGTGCCGATGGTCGCGTAGCCCTGCGCCATGCGCGCGCGACCGGGTCGACCACGGTGCCGTTGGTGCCGCCACCGCCGCCCATGAAGAAGCGGCCGTTCCAGGCGGCGGGCATGCGCATGCGAAAGCGGATCGCGTAGCTCTTGCCGTCAGCGCCGGTGCGGCGATTGATCTCGCCGTCGAGCTGGCAGTGTTCGGGTGCCGTCGCGCTTGGGGCGACCCACGCGGCCGAGGCGATGGTGGTGTTCACGACCGGCAGTGCCTGCGCCACCGATGCGGCCGACAACGGCGGGCACGCGGCCGCGAGTTCGGCGGCGGTCAACGTTGTGGGCACGGCGGGCGCGGCGTTGCGCGCAACGCCGCTGCAGCCTGCGGCAAGAAGCGTGCAACCGGTAACCAGGGCGCACCACATCAACGGCATCGGCGCGACCTTCGACGATGGGGCGGCGACTTGTGGGCGCAATCTCATGATGTCTCGTGTGCCTCAAGTTGGGCGGCGGGGAAGGTCGAGTCTGTGGGCCGGCCGTGCGGCGAGGTAGGCCGCGGTCTGCAATTCAGCTATGCGGCCCACTCAGCGATGCGGCCTCGCGTCCGAACACTCGGCCGATCGACGTGACACGTACAGTCGGCACGCATGTCGTCGACACCGAACGTCCCGCCGCGCGTCGCGGTCATCGGTGGCGGCCCGGCCGGGTTGATGGCCGCCGAGCAGTTGGCCGCAGCAGGTGGTGTCGGCGTGGATCTGTACGACACCATGCCCTCGGTGGGCCGCAAGTTCCTGCTGGCCGGCAAGGGCGGCCTGAACCTCACCCACGCCGAACCGTTCGACCGTTTCATCACGCGCTACGCGGCGCGTCGGCCGCAGATCGAGCCGCTCTTGCGCCGCTTCGATGCCGACGCCCTGCGAGCCTGGGCCGCGACGCTTGGTGTCAGCACGTTCGTAGGTTCGTCGCAGCGCGTCTTCCCCGCCGACATGAAAGCCGCGCCGCTGCTGCGAGCCTGGCTGCATCGGTTGCGGGCGCAGGGCGTGCAACTTCACATGCGCCACCGCTGGCTCGGTTGGGACGACGATGACCACGGCCATGACCACGGCGCGCTGCGCTTTGCCACGCCAACGGGGCCCGTGGCCGTGCGGCCCGCGGCAACGGTGCTGGCGCTGGGCGGCGGCAGTTGGCCGCGGCTGGGCTCCGACGGCGCGTGGCAAACGCTGCTGGCCGAACAAGGCATCGACGTCGCGCCGCTTCAACCTGCCAACTGCGGCTTCGACGTCACCTGGAGCCCACACTTCCGCACCCGCCACGCGGGCGCGCCCGTCAAGTCAGTCGCGATCACGTTCATCGACAGCGCCGGCAACCGCGTGCGCCAGCCCGGTGAATTCGTCGTCACGCAAACCGGCGTCGAAGGCAGCCTGATCTACGCAGCCTCGGGCCCGCTGCGCGACCAGATCGCCGCGCAGGCCAGCGCGCCTCTCGAGTTGGACCTGCTGCCCGATCTGCCCCTCGACAAAGTGCAGGCCGAACTGGCCCGCTCACGCGGCTCACGCTCGCTGTCCACACACCTGAAGTCGCGCTTGAAATTGAGCGCGGTGAAGATCGGCCTGCTTCACGAAACCCTGCTGCACGAAGCACAGCATCCTCGCGAGACCCTGAACGACGCGGCCCTGCTGGCCGCCCACATCAAGGCCCTGCGCATCACACTCACCGCGCCACGCCCGCTCGACGAAGCCATCAGCTCGGCCGGCGGTGTGACCTTCGAGGCGCTTGACGACCACCTGATGTTCGACAGCACGGCCTGGTGTGTTCTGCGCCGGCGAGATGCTCGATTGGGAAGCGCCCACCGGCGGCTACCTGCTGACCGCGTGTTTTGCGACTGGGCACGCTGCGGGGCGGGGGGTGTTGGCGTGGTTGGGGCGGCGGCAGGGATGACCGACCCCACGCGGACGCGACCCTCACGCGGACGCGCGTAACCACCCGCGTCGTCCTCGGCCCGCCGGTACGCCAGCGACGCGTTCCCTCCAGCACTTGGCGCACCTGCTCCAAGTGCTACGTCCCATGTCGATCAATCGGCTCGATGATCGACACACTGCAACGGCGGGCTGCCCTTCAGTCGCGAAGTCCCAATCCAGCGCCCCCTCCAGACTCTTGGAATCACGTGCTTGGCCCCAGCCTCATCCCTCGTTGGACAAGACTAGTACTTGCGTGGCTGTTTGCCCTGTGTTCTGATCTTTCTCGGTGTCTACGTGTCCCTGCATCTCTTGACGGAGGTCCTTGTGGAAGAGTCGACAAAGAACGCCATTGCGCTGAACGCCACTGCGGCAGCCATCGCAGGTACCGCTGCGGCGGTAACCAAGCACGCCACAACCTATCACATGGCGAGAGGCCAGATGGCCGCCAACGTCGGGTCAGCAGTTGGAGCGGCGGCAGCAACTGGTGCTGGGATCAGTGGTTCCGTCGCTGCGGGAGCGGCCGTTGTGACTGCTAAGGTTGCAGCAGTTGCCGCCGGGGCTGTTGCTGCGGCACCGTTCGTCATCGGCGCCGCTGCCGTGGGGGCCATCGGCTACGGCTTGTACAAGCTTTTTGAGGACTGAGCGCTGCGGAACCAGCCGCCGCCGGAAGGGCGTTCGGTTTGCATGCGCGCTCATCCAACTTTGAGTTTGGGACTGAGCGCTGCACCGCGAGGTGCGGCCTGATAGGCGGAGTTTCAGCGTTCGCGGATAGGCCCAAGATGCGCTGCTCGAGCTCGGCGCTGCGGGGGCCGATCTGGGGGGCCGATCTGGGGTCGCGTCTTGCCTTTGCCTACTCCGCCCGCGATCAACGTGAGCGTCACCAGCCGCGGGTCCGCGAACCCACGAACCTATGCGCAAATCGGCACGGCTTGCTCGTTCGGGTGCCGAAATCCGCGCGAGCGTCAGGGCACGAACGTCACGACCGTCAACCCATCGACGGCGCCAAAGTGCTTGACGTTGGCGGTGAGCACGGGCAGTTGGTGCTCGATGGCGGTGGCGGCGATGAGCGCATCGCCCATTTGCAGGCCGTGGCTCAACGTGAGCGACTCCATCAGCTCGATGGCCCTTTGCGTGATGGCTTCGGACACCGGCAGCAAGGTTGCAGCGCGGTGAAGCAGCATCTTCTTCACGGCCACGAGTTCGGCCTTGTTGCGCATGCCCTGCAGCACTTCGAGATAGCTCACCGCCGAAAGCGTGAGCGAGCCCAGGTCATCGAGCCGGCGCGTGGCCTGCGGGTAGCCGCGCAGATGCCAGATCAGCACATCGGTATCGACCAGCATCGTCAAGACTCATTGCGCGAGCCGTCGCGGTTGTAGCGCGGCTGGCGGATCTTGCGCACATAGGCCGCGACATCGGCCATGTCCTCGCGGTCACGCCAGATGCCGAACGCCGGATCGTCGGTCGTGAACTCCTCGGCCGACGCGGGCTGCGCCTCTTCCTCGATGCGCACCGTCACCGTGGCATTGCCGGCCTGGGTGAGTCTGGCGCGCCACTTCTCCGGCAGTTCGGCGACCGGCACATGCTCAAAGACAACCGCATTCATCATTGATCCCCTCTTCAGCAGCAAGGCCTCGATCACTTCCATCACCGCACGCAAGCTGGTCAGACCATTCAATTCCGCGACAGCGTACCACCTGCACCGACCCACCGACCTGACCCGACCTGACCCTCGCGCTTGCGTCGGATTGCCTGATCCGTGGCGCGCGGGCCGCTATGCGCGCAGGT
>CAVTXI010000019.1:12500-2049913 GCA_963738615.1 uncultured beta proteobacterium | reverse complement strand
ATCGCCTCGATCAACTCC
Organism: uncultured beta proteobacterium; assembly: GCA_963738615.1. Taxonomy (GTDB): domain Bacteria; phylum Pseudomonadota; class Gammaproteobacteria; order Burkholderiales; family Burkholderiaceae_C; genus CAVTWY01. The sequence goes on along the minus strand of CAVTXI010000019.1, from coordinate 2,049,895 downwards.
TTGCGTGTTGCCATGCTGATTCGCCTCGCCACGTTGTGCACGCTCCTGCCGGCCCATCCGGCGGGTAGCAGACTACGTGAGGCAACAGCTCAGCACCGGTAGCAAAAAGGCCGAGTCAATGCGTCGCGAAGTCGGCCATCAGCGAGCGCAGCGCCCGGCGCATCGACCACAGCCGAGGCCTTGCCCTCGCAGCGCGCGCCACGAAGCTGGCGCACCCGCGAAGACCCGCTGACCGCGGTGTGGGACGCCGAGGTCGTGCCGCTGCTGCGAAGCCGACGCGCATGCTCAACGCCGTCACGCTGCTCGAGGAACTGCAGCGCCGCCACCCCGGCCAGTACGACACCGGCGTGCTGCGCACCCTGCAGCGCCGCATGCGCCAGTGGCGCGCCGTGCACGGCGCCGAGCGCGACATCTACTTCGCGCAGGAACACCCGCCCGGCCGGCTGGGCTGTCGGACTTCACCGTCTGCGACGAACTCGGCGTCGAGATCGACGGCGCTGCGTTCCCGCATCGGCTGTACCAGTTCGCGCTCGCCCACTCGGGCTGGCGCCATGCCGAGGTCAGTCGTCGGCGGCGAGAGCTTCATTGCCCTGTCCACCGGGCTGCAGGCCGCGCTGTGGCGCCTGGGCGGCGTGCCCGAGGAGCACCGCACCGACAGCCTGTCGGCCGCGTTCAACAACCTGGCCGAGCAAGCAGACGCTGACGCGCCGCTACGACGAGCTGTGCCGCCACTACGGCATGCGCGCCAGCCGCTGCAACCCGGGCCAGTCGCACGAGAACGGCTCCATCGAGTCGCGCCATGACTCGCTCAAGACCGCACTCGACCAGGCCCTGCGCCTGCGCGGCAGCCGCGCCTTCGACGACCGCGCCGGCTACGAGGCGTTCGTCGACACGATCGTGCAGCGCCTCAACGCCCGCGCGACCAAGCGCCTGGCCGTCGAACGCCCGTTGCTCAAGTCGCTGCCGGCGCGGCGCACCGCCGAGTACGAGGAGCTGCCTGCACGGGTGAGCAAGTACGCCATCTTCACCGTCAAGGGCGCGCAGTACAGCGCCCCGAGCCAGCTCATCGGCCACCGGCTGATGGTGCGCCAGTACGCGCAGCACATCGAGTGCTGGCTCGGCGGTCAGTGCGTGCTCGAAGCGCGCGCGTGCGACGCACCGCGACGGCCAGCGCCACCCGCGCGACATCGACTACCGGCATCTGGTGGCCGCGCTCAGGCGCAAGCCCGGCGCGTTCGCGCGCTGGGTGCTGCGCGACGCGGTGTTCCCGCGTGCGGTGTACCGCCAGACCTGGGAGCGGCTGGCGCGCGGCACGGCCCGAACGCGAGGCGTGCAAGACGATGGTCGGGCTGCTCGTGCTGGCCGCCGACGGGCACGAGGCGCAGCTGGCCGACGAACTCGAGCAGTTGATCGAGCTCGATCAGTTGCCCGACCTGCACGCGCTGACCCCGCTGCTGGCGCCGCCCACGAGCGAGGTGCCCGACGTGGCGGTCGAGCTGCCCGATCGCTGGCCGGCTACGACGAGCTGCTCGAGGTGGCGCTGTGAGTGGCGCCGCGGTCGCCTCGGGCGGCCGCCTGGGGCTGATGCTCACCGAGCTGAGGCTGCCCACGATCAAGCGCCTGGCCGGCGACCTGTGCGCGCAGTCCGACCGCGAGGGCTGGCCCGGACATCGGCTGCTGGAGGCGCTGCTCGAGCACGAGATGGCCGAGCGCGAGACGCGGCGCATCGACCGTCACCGCGCCGAGTCGGCGTTGAGCCCGGACAAGCGGCTGTCGAGCTTCGACTTCGCTGCCGTGCCCAGCGTGTCCAAGGCGCAGGTGATGGCGCTGGCCGAGGGACACGAGTGGCTCGACCGCGGCGCCAACGTGCTGCTGTTCGGCCCGCCCGGCGTGGGCAAGAGCCATCTGGTGTGCGCGCTGGGCCATGCGCTGATCGACGCCGGACGGCGCGTGCTGTTCACGCGCTGCTCGCGACCTCGTGCAGCGGCTGCAGGCGGCGCGGCGCGATCTGCGGCTGCCGCAGGAGTTGGCCAAGCTCGATCGCTTCGATCTGCTGATCCTGGACGACCTGAGCTACGTGCGGCGCGACCAGGCCGAGACCTCGGTGCTGTTCGAGCTGATCGCCGAGCGCTACGAGCGCAAGAGCCTGGCCAGCAACTCGTTGGTGCCCAGCGCCCCGCCTGCGAAGACCACGCCGCTGGCGCTGTGGGTCTGGCGATCGCGGGCGAACCAGGCACCGGGACGCTGAGTGGTCACGAGGTAGCCTTCACTGCCGTCGGCAGCGCCGCGCGGGCGCACGTCGACCACCTCACGCTCGGCCACTATTTGCACGCCGCGCCTTTCGGCGAACCAAAGGTAGTTCTTCGTCAGCGAGTTCACGGCGCCAACGCGGCAACCCACCATGCAGGCACCACAGCGCGTGCACCCTGTGCGGTCGGGTCCCTCGCCGCCGAAGGGCGGTCTCAATGTCGAAGTGCAACACCAGGTGATTGATTCCGCACATGCTGCGCTTCGAGTATCTCGCTGAAAACCTCGAGCGGTGTCTTGAACCCATGCATCGCGCGCGGTCGGGTATTCAGCGCCATCTCGATGTAGGCCAGTTGCTGGTGCGTCGCGGCACTCAGGTCCGTGCCCTTGGGCAGGAACTGGCGGATCAAGCCGTTGATGTTCTCGTTGCTCGCGCGCTGCCAGGGGCTGTGTGGGTCGCAGAAGTAGATGTCGATGTTCAGCCGCTGCGCCAACTCCTCGTGCAGCGCCATCTCGCTACCTCGGTCATAGGTCAGCGTCTTGCGCAGCGCCGGGTTGATCGTCGCCAGCCGCCCTTGATGAAGTCGCCCTCCCAGTGGCCCGGCACGCGCCGATCATCGACTTCGGGCGGGCGCTCGGCGATCGAGACTGCGTTGACGATGCCACCCGCGCGAGCCTTGGCCCGAGGCATGCGCTTGTCGTCGGGCGGCGCCGCGTCGGTGCGCCACATGGGCCACGTAGTCGCGCCCACCGTTGCGGCTCAACTCACGCGACACCGTCGAGGGCTGCGCCGCAGTTGCCGGGCAATCGCCCGGCAACTGGATCCTTGCTCACGCAACGACTGAATCTGCGCGCGTTCCTCGATGCTCGAGCTCGTGTACTGATTCCCCATCTCGGCAACTCCTTCTTGGGTCGGAAGTGTTGCACTTCGACTTTGAGCGCGCGCCGGGTCGCTGCGGCTGTGTTCGCGGTGATCGGTCTGTTGGTCGTGGCGGGCGTGCCAAACTTCGCGCATAGAGCCGTGCCCCATGGCGAAGTTCGCAGCCACAGACCGAAGCAGTACACCCATGAACGACGCCACCTCCCCCGCCGCGCCGATCCTTCACGGCGGCTGCCTGTGCGGCAAGGTCCGCTACACGGTCGCCGTCGAGAAGCCCGAGGGCTACTACTGCCACTGCCGCATGTGCCAGCTCGCCTTCGGCAACACGCGCGTGCCCCTCTCAACGTGCGCAAGGACCACGTGCATTGGCATGGTCAACGCGCCACCTACGCGTCGTCGAAGATCGCCGTGCGCGGCTTCTGCGGCACCTGCGGCACGCCGCTGTCCTTCGAGTACAACGGCAGCGAGCGCATGGACCTGTCGGTGGGCAGCCTCGACGATCCGGCCAGCGTCACGCCGGGGTCGCACTTCGCGGTCGAGACCCGCGTCGAGAACTGGCACGCCGACGATGGCCTGCCCGGTCGGCGCCTGGACACCAACCAGACGATCCTGTCGCGATGGCGCGATGCCTACGGCGACGACGTAGCGCCCGGGCTCGACGTCGCGCGGAGCACTCGATGAGCCGCGACACCAGCGTCGACCAGGCAGGTGCGTCGCGCCTTTCGCAGTGGCACGCCGACGAGGCGCGCTGCGCGCAACGTTGCGCCCCGATGCCGGCGTGGCCCAACCAAGCGATGTGGCCGGCAAGACCGGCCTGCAGGTCATGCAGGCGCTTCTGGCGGGCGAACTTCCGCCGCCGCCGATCAGCCGCACGCTCGACTTCATGCTGGTCGAAGTCGGCGCAGGGATGCGCGGTATTCCAAGGCCGCCCCGGCGAAGCGTTCCTCAACCCGATGGGCGGCATGCACGGCGGCTGGTACGCGACGCTGCTCGACTCGGCGGTGGGTTGCGCCGTGCACACGGCCATGCCGGCCGGCCGCGGCTACACCACGCTCGAGCTGAAGCTCAACATCGTGCGCGCCGTCAGCCTCGAGGTTCCGCTGGTGCGCGCCGAGGGCAAGGTGATCCACGTGGGCCGGCAGACGGCCACCGCCGAGGGCAGGCTGGTCGATGCGCACGGCAAGCTGTACGCGCACGCCACCACCACCTGCCTCGTCTTCGAACTTCGCCAACCGACAAGGTAAGCCCATGCGAATCCTTCACACCATGCTGCGCGTCGGCAACCTGCAGCGGTCAATCGACTTCTACGATCAGGTGCTGGGCATGACGCTGCTGCGCACGACCGAAACGGCCCGAGCAGAAGTACGACCTGGCCTTCATGGGCTACGGCACCAACCCCGAACACGCCGAGATCGAGCTGACCTACAACTATGGCGTCGAGCGCTACGAGCTGGGCACCGCCTACGGCCACATCGCCATCGGCGTGAAGAACATTGCCGCGACCTGCGCCGCGCTGCGCGACAAGGCCGCCGCGCTCGGCGGCGCGATCACGCGTGAGCCCGGCCCGGTGAAAGGCGGCTCCACCGTGATCGCCTTCATCACCGACCCCGACGGCTACAAGATCGAGTTGATCGAGCGCGCGGGCGTGTAGCGTTCAACGTCGTCGGCGCGGCTCAGCCGCCGTACGCGACAGCCAGTTCGACAAGGCTCGTCACGCGCTGCTCGGCGCACGCAGGCGCTTCGCGCTCGCCCAGGCCGCGGCCGAATTCATCGCGCCGCTCGAGGAATGCCGTGCGCAAGCCGCAAGCCGACGCGGCCTCGAGGTCGGACGCATGCGCCGCGACCATCATCGTTTGCGATGGCTGCGAGCCCGAAGGCTTCGCATGCTTCGACGTACACGCGCGGCTTGGGTTTGTAGTCGCGCGCGAGATCGGCACCGGCGATCGCGTCCCAGTGCAGGCCGTTGTGACGCGCCAGATCGGCCATCAGCGCGATGTTGCCGTTCGAACAAGGCGCGACCATGCCGACGCTGCGCAGGCGCTGCAGGCCCTCGCGCACGTCGGGCCACGCGTCGAGGCGATGCCACTCGAGCGTCAGCTGCTGCCGCGTCGCCTCATCGGTGGCGTCGAGGCCGAAAGCATCGAGCACACGATCGAGGTTCTCGCGATGAAGCACGTCCAGCTTCACGTACCCGCGTGCGCCGTCGCGAATGCGCGCCATCGCCGGCTGGTACTCGCCGCGCCACGCGTCGGCGAAACGCTCGCCGTCGAAGCTATCGCCCCACTGCTTGCGCGCCGCGGCCGCGATCGAGCCGCGCCAGTCGACCAGCGTGCCGAAGACGTTCGAAGACGAAAAGCCGAGGGGCGATCACCGACGAGATCTTGCCAGTGCAGCCGACTCGCGCGCCAACTGCGTGATGCGCCCCCAGTCGCCCGCCTTCATCGCATCGGCCGGCGTCAACCATGAGCCGCCGCAGACGATGACGTTGGACAACGCGAGGAAGTCGGGCGCCGTGGCGGGCGTGAGCCCACCCGTCGGGCAGAAGGCGATGTCGGGGAATGGGCCGGCCAGCGCCTTCAACATCGGGATGCCGCCCGCCTGCTGCGCCGGGAAGAACTTCAGGAAGTCGTAGCCGTCGGCTTGCGCGCGCATCATGTCGCTGGCGCCAGCCACGCCCGGCAGCAGCGGCAAACCGATCGCACCCTTGCACGCCTGCCCGACCTCGCTGGTGTAGCCGGGGCTGACGCCGAAGACGCAGCCCAAATTCTTCGCGGCGCGCGCGTCGTCGACGGTGCGGATCGTGCCGGCGCCGACGACCGCATCGGGCACTTCGCGGATCATCGCTTCGATCGCCTGCAGCGCCACGGGCGTGCGCAGCGTGACCTCGAGCACGCGCACGCCACCGGCCACGAGCGCACGCGCCAGCGGCACCGCATGCGCCAGATCGTCGATGACGATGACGGGGATGACTGGCCCGAGCTTCGCGAGCTCGCGGGTGGAAGCGAGGTTGGTCAGTGAGCCCATGTGACGGCGCCCTCCTCGGCGCTGGAAACGTTGCGACGCATGCCGGCGAAGAGTTCGCGACCCAGGTCGTGATTCGCGGCATCGGCGGTGCTGGCCGATCGCGTGACGGCGCGGCGCGAGTTCCATTCGGCATCGTCGACCAGCACGTCAAGCACGCCCTGCACCGCGTCGACGCGGATGCGATCGCCGTCGCGCACGCGCGCAATCGGCCCACCGTCGAGTGCTTCCGGCACGACGTGGATCGCCGCGGGCACTTTGCCCGACGCACCGCTCATGCGCCCGTCGGTCACCAGCGCGACGCGGAAGCCCTTGCCTTGCAGCACCGCCAGCGGCGGCGTGAGCTTGTGCAGTTCGGGCATGCCGTTGGCGCGCGGCCCCTGGAAGCGCACGACGGCGACGACATCGCCCGTGAGTTCACCGGCGTTGAACGCGGCCAGGAAACCCTCTTGGGTGTCGAAGACACGCGCCGGCGCTTCGACCACCCAGCGGTCTTCGGGCACCGCGCTCGACTTGATGACGCCGCGCCCAAGCCGCCCTTGCAGCAGCTTGAGCCCGCCCGTGGCCGAGAACGGCTCGGCCGACGGGCGCACGATGGTCGCGTCGCCGCTGACCGCAGGCAAGTCGCGCCACGTCAGCTTCGCGCCTTCGACATGGGGCAGGCGCGTGTGCGCCGCAATGCCGTGTTCGCTCATCGCGAGCACGTCGGCATGCATCAGGCCCGCGCCCAGCAGTTCGCGGATCACGAAACCGGGGCCGCCCGCGGCCTGGAACTGGTTCACGTCGGCGCTGCCGTTGGGGTACACGCGCGCCAGCAGCGGCACCACCGACGACAGCTCGCTGAAATCATTCCAATCGATCGTGATGCCCGCCGCGCGCGCAACCGCCACCCAGTGGATCAGGTGATTGGTCGAGCCGCCGGTTGCCAGCAGCGCGACCATCGCGTTGACGATGCAGCGCTCGTCCACCACGCGGCCGATCGGCGTGTAGCGCCGCGCCGCGACCGACGCCAGCGCCATGCGCACCGCCTCACGCGTCAGCTGCTCGCGCATCGCCGCGTGCGGGTGCACGAAGGCCGACCCCGGCACGTGCAGGCCCATCGCCTCGAGCAGCATCTGGTTGCTGTTGGCGGTGCCGTAGAAGGTGCAGGTGCCCTCACCGTGATAGGCCGCGTTCTCGGCCTCGAGCAGCGCATCGCGGCCCACCAGCCCTTGCGCGTGTTTCTCGCGCACCTTCGACTTGGCGTCGTTCGACAGGCCCGTGCTCATCGGCCCGGCGGGAACGAACACGCATGGCAGGTGGCCGAAGTGAAGCGCGCCGATCAAGAGGCCCGGCACGATCTTGTCGCAGATGCCCAGCAGCAGCGCTGCATCGAACATGTCATGCGTCAGCGCGATCGCGGTCGACATCGCGATGGTGTCGCGCGAAAAAAGCGACAGGTCCATGCCCGGCAGGCCCTGCGTCACGCCGTCGCACATCGCCGGCGTGCCGCCTGCGACCTGCGCCGTCGCACCGTGGCGGCCCGCCTCGTCGCGAATCAGCGCGGGATAGCTCTCGTAGGGGCGGTGCGCCGACAGCATGTCGTTGTAAGACGTGACGATCGCGAGGTTGGGTGCGCGCTCGGCGACCATCTTGAGCTTGTCGTTCACCGGCATCGCCGCAATCGCATGGGCGACGTTGGCGCAACCCATGCGGTCGGTGCCGCGAGCACGTTTGGACAGGCGGTCCAAGCGCTCGAGGTAAGCCCGACGCGGGCCCTCGCTGCGCTGCGCGATGCGCTGTGTGACGCGCGAGATGGTCGAGTGAAGCGTGGTCATGTGATTCGTCTAAACAACACACACCATCCACGTTCGTGGTGCCCGACACGCGAGGCACCATCATCGACGCGCCACGCGACGGCGTTGCTGCGATCATCGCACGCAGCTCCTATGCAAGCGCCATTGGAATCACCCGACATGCCGTCACAGGTCGTGGCGACGGGTGTACTCATGGACGCGGGCTCCGGAAGGGTCAGGCAGACGCTGGACGATGCGTTGGTCAAGGCCGGCGGCTCGCCCGACGATATTTGGGTCTTCGGCTACGCGTCGCTGATCTGGCGCCCGGAGTTCAACGCCGTCGAATCCCGGGCAGCCCGGTTGATGGGCTGGCACCGCTGCCTGCGCATGCGTTCGCGCATCAACCGCGGCACGCCCGAGGTTCCCGGGCTCGTCTTCTGCCTTCTCAACGGTGGCACCTGCAAGGGCGTCGCGTTTCGCATGTCGCAGCAGTCTTGGCGCGACGACCTGACGCGGCTGTGGGAACGAGAGATGCCCACTGGCGTCTACGAGCCGCGATGGCTGGCTTGCCGTACGCCGCAGGGCACGGTGCGCGCGCTGACGTTCACGCTCGACCGAGTTCACCCCAACCACACCGGCCCGATCGCCGACGACGCGATGCTCGACATCCTGCGTCATGCGCGCGGGCGCTACGGCACCACGCTCGACTACCTGCTCGAGACGGCGCGCGGCCTGCGTGAGCGGGGCATCCGTGATCGGGAGATCGAGCGGCTGGTTGCGCTGGCTGCGCATGCAGGGCTGGTGAAGCACTCGGCGCCGTTGCACGGCGTTGGCGCAGCCACACTGGCTTCGACCTGACTCAGCGGGCACTGGCCCCGGCGTCGTGGTACGCACGGGCAACCAGCAGGTCTTCGGTCGTGTCGATGTCCAGCAGCACGCCGGGGTCGTCGACTTCGACTGGCGACGCCGGGTAGCGTGCGACGACGCGGCGCGCGCCTTCGTCGCCCGTGAGCCTCGAGAGCTCGGAATACAACTCACTCGAAAAGCCCACCGGATGCCCACGTCGCCCTTGATGCTGCGCGAACGCGATCGGATGTTCACGCAGGGCCGCGGCCACGGCGCGCAGCGTCGATGCGCGCACGAGCGGCATGTCGGCGGGCATCACAAGCCAGCCGTCGGCCTGGGGCCGCGCCAAGACACCGACTGCGATCGACATCCCCATGCCTGCGCCATCCGCATCAGCAGGCACAACAACCATGTCGCTTCGCGCCACGATCGCCTGCACCGATGCAGCCAGCGCCGACGTCGTCACGACAATCATCGGTAGACCGCTGCCCATCACGCGGGTCAGGGAGTTCGACAGCACGGTCGACGCGCCGAGCGACTGCTCGAGCTTGTGCGACGGCGCACCGAAGCGTCGCCCCTGTCCGGCAGCGAGCACGATCACGCAGGGTTGGGTCAACATCGAAGCCAGGGCGGGTTGGGTTACAGCAGGACCAGCTCGAGGCGGCGCGAGGCAACGCGCGCCTTGGCGCAAGGATCTGCTGACGATGCGCGCGCCAGAAGTGGGACGTGTACTTAAGGCTTAGCCCGCATCGGGTTGTGCCTCTCCGGGTCGCCGCTATCCTTTGTCGAATGAGTATCGACCTCGCCGCCCTTCGCAAGAGCTATGAACGCGCCGAACTGGACGAGAACGCGTCGCACGCCGACCCGCTGCGGCAGTTCGAGACGTGGATGGAGCAGGCGCTGGCCGCGCAACTGCCCGAGCCCAACGCGATGACGCTGGCCACGGTCAGCGCCGACAGCCGGCCTTCGACTCGCGTGGTGTTGATCAAGGGCTACGACGAACGCGGCATCGTCTGGTACACGAACTACGAAAGCCGCAAGGGCCGCGAGCTCGAGGCGAACCCGAACGCGGCGTTGCAGTTCCACTGGGTCGAGCTCGAGCGTGTGGTGCGCATCGAGGGCACGGTGCAGCGCACCGAGCCTTCGTTGTCCGACAGCTATTACGCGAGCCGTCCACTCGACTCGCGCATCGGTGCGTGGGCCTCGCCGCAAAGCCGGGTCATCACGGGCCGCGCGGTGCTGGTCGCCAATGCCGCGAAGACGGCGGCGACACATGGCCTGAGTCCCGCACGCCCGCCGCACTGGGGCGGCTTTCGGCTCGCGCCTCACACCTGGGAGTTTTGGCAAGGTCGGCCCAGCCGCCTGCATGATCGTTTGCGCTACCGACGACTCGACAACGGTGGCTGGGTGCGCGAACGTCTCGCGCCCTGATCGGGCGAGCACAACGGTGCAGCCAAAAAACGAAACCCCTCCACACCAGAGGCGGGAGGGGCTGGCGACCGAGGTCGCCGGTGGGATAGCGGGAGTGTTTCGTCCCGCAATCCATGGACGCAGAGACTGCGTCCTGGGTGGTGCCTGCTCGAAGCAGACAAGGAGAAGATACGCCTGCGCCCGCTGCGACGCAAGCCCGTCAGGCATTAAGTCAGGCAACAGCGGTCAGACGCCCGTGGCCGGCGGCGCACTGCGAAGCACGTCGTCCAGCAGCGCCGACATCGACGATGCAACTTCAGCCGGCATCGCGATCACGCGGCCCCACTCGCGCTGCGTCTCGCCAGGCCACTTGTTGGTCGCATCCAGCCCCATCTTGCCGCCCAGCCCGCTGCGCGGCGACGCGAAGTCGAGATAGTCGATCGGTGTGTGGTCCACCAGCGTGGTGTCGCGCACCGGGTCCATGCGCGTGGTGATCGCCCAGACCACTTCCTTCCAGTCGCGCACGTTGACGTCGTCGTCGGTCACGACGATGAACTTCGTATACATGAACTGGCGCAGGAAGCTCCACAGGCCGAACATCAACCGCTTGGCGTGGCCCGGGTACGCCTTCTTCATCGAGATCACGGCCATGCGATAGCTGCAACCCTCGGGCGGCAGATAGAAGTCGACGATCTCGGGAAACTGCTTGCGCAGGATCGGCACGAAGACTTCATTCAGCGCCACACCCAGCATGGCGGGTTCGTCGGGCGGTTTGCCGGTGTGCGTGGAGTGATAGATCGGGTCGCGCCGGTGGGTCATGCGGTCGATCCGGAACACCGGGAACCAATCCCGCTCGTTGTAGTAACCGGTGTGGTCGCCGAAGGGCCCTTCGAGCGCGTGAAGATAGCCGCCCTGCTCGCGCAACTCGACCCCGGCTTCGCTGCGCCCGACGAAACCCTGCTCGGCCGTCGGGATGTGCCCTTCGAGCACGATCTCGCTCCACGCCGGCGCCTGGAGCATCACGCCGGCATCGCCCACGCTGGTGTCGCACACCTCGGTTCGACCGCCACGCAGCAGGCCGGCGAATTGATACTCCGACAACGTGTCCGGCACCGGCGTGACGGCGCCGAGCATCGTCGCCGGATCGGCGCCCAGCGCCACCGCCATTGGAAACGGCTGGCCGGGTTTGACGCGCGCGAACTCGCGGAAGTCGAGCGCCCCGCCACGATGCGCCAGCCAGCGCATGATCACCTCGCGCCGGCCGATCACCTGCTGGCGGTAGATGCCCAGGTTCTGCCTCTGCCGCGCCTGCGGCCCGCCCTGGGGGCCACGTGTGATGACCAGCCCCCACGTGATCAGCGGCCCCGCGTCGTCCGGCCAGCACCACTGCACGGGCACCTTCGCAAGGTCGACGTCCGGCCCTTCGAGCACAACCTCCTGGCACGGCGGTTTCGCCACCTTGTGAGGCTTCATGTCCCAAACGGACTTCGCCATGTCCCATAGGCGGCCCACGTCCTTCAGCCCGCGCGGCGGCTCGGGTTCCTTCAGGGCGGCCAACAACTCGCCAATGGCGCGAAGCTCAGCCGGGTCATCCGCGCCCATGCCCAGTGCGACCCGTCGGGGAGTCCCGAAGAGATTGATCAGAACCGGCCATGTGTAACCCTTTGCGTGCCCAACCAGCAGCGCTGGCCCTTGCCGACGCAACGCAAGGTCAGCGAGCGCCGTCAGTTCAAGCCGCGTGGAGACTGGCGTCGCGACACGCCGGAGCTCTCCCAAGGCTTCCAGGCCGCCGATGAAGTCGCGAAGATCCCGGTACTTCATTACCAATTGTTAGCCTTATGCCATTAGTTACGATGAATGAGGCATGCGCAACTCCTAAAATGCTTAGGGTTGGACCTGATGCCGATGCTGCGACCCCCACGGTGCAGGCTGGTTCAGGCCCTCGTGGCGATGCCACGCTCGCCACTCACCATTCACAGCGACCGCTGCGTCGAAATTATCCCGGTCACCAGGCCGGCTCGGCGTGAGTCGTCGCACGACAAGGAGTTGTCATGAACCCTACGGCTTGGTCCGGCAGGCTCTATGCGGCGATGAGGTTGTTCGCACGCGATACGGCCAACGGCATGCTGCTGGTCTCGCACAACGGCTTGGCCCTGGTTGGTCTGGCCGCTTTGATCGGATTGGCGATCGGCGCGGGCCAGCCCGATCTGCGCGCCCGCGCCGAGCAGCAAATCTACGGTTGGCTGCATCTGCGCCATGGAACTCCACTGCCTGTGACCACGACGGCCGCCGTCGCGGCAGTCGTTAACGCACCGTTTACTGCCGACGACGTCTCGCCGCTGGCGCGCGCGACCGCCACCGACCCGTCGGAGCTGACCAAGCCGCAGGCCGCAGTGGCGACCTGGATCTCGCGCCGGTACAAGGTTGCGCCCGAGCCCATCGGCCGATTGGTACAGGAAGCGTGGGACGTTGGGCGGCAGTATCGCGTCGAGCCGACGCTGATCCTCGCGATCATGGCCGTCGAGTCGAGCTTCAACCCCTTCGCGCAAAGCAGCGTTGGCGCGCAGGGCTTGATGCAGGTGATGACGAAGATTCACGACAAGAAGTACGAAGCCTTCGGTGGCGCCCACGCGGCTTTCGACCCTGTCACGAACCTGCGCGTCGGCGTCGCGGTGCTGAAGGAATGCATCGCCCGGGCTGGCAGCGTCTATGACGGGCTGCGCCACTACGTCGGCGCCGCCAACCTGCCATCCGATGGCGGATACGCCGGCAAGGTGCTCGGCGAACATCAAAACCTGAAGAAGATCGCCGAGGGCATCGCCGTGCCGCACACCGCACGCATCGTGCCGGTGCCGGCCCCGGCGCGGTCGCAGCCGGCGACCGATGATTCCGCTGCGGCGCACCCTGCCAGCGCTGTCCAAGTCACCGGCTTCGGCCTGGGCTCTGACCCGACGCCCTGACCGCCGCACCGGGCGGGCCTTACACTGCCCGTCCGCGTAACTGGCGATAGGTCGACGGCCCTTGTGCCGACTTGGCCGAGGTGAACGGTCACCGTGAAGCGCGGGCGGGCGGCCGATCGGTCGCTTCTGCGAATCCGCCGCGCGCCTGGGCAACCTGCCGACCGCTTCGAATGCGGCCGCGGCAGGTGCCAACGCACGGAGCAAGCCATGTTCGACCGCAGCCAATCCACGATCGAGGGCCTCGACCCCGAGATCTTCGCCGCCATCCAGGCCGAAAACCGCCGCCAGGAAGATCACATCGAGCTCATCGCGAGCGAAAACTACGCCAGCCCCGCCGTGATGGCGGCGCAGGGCACACAACTGACCAACAAGTACGCCGAGGGCTACCCCGGCAAGCGCTACTACGGTGGCTGCGAGAACGTCGACGTTGTCGAGACGCTGGCGATCGAGCGGCTGAAGAAGCTCTTCGGTGCCGGCTATGCGAACGTGCAGGCGAACTCGGGGTCGCAGGCGAACCAGTCGGTGTTCTTCGGCCTGCTGAATCCGGGCGACACCATCATGGGCATGAGCCTGTCCGAAGGCGGGCACCTGACGCACGGCATGGCGCTCAACATGAGCGGCAAGTGGTTCAAGGTGGTCAGCTACGGCCTCGACGCCAAGGAAGCCATCGACTACGACGCGATGGAACGCTTGGCGCACGAGCACAGGCCCAAGCTGATCATCGCGGGGGCCTCGGCCTACAGCCTGCATATCGACTTCGCGCGATTCGCGCGCGTGGCCAAGGACATCGGCGCGTACTTCATGGTCGACATGGCGCACTACGCCGGCTTGATCGCCGCGGGCGTCTACCCCAACCCCGTGCCGCATGCGCACGTGGTCACATCGACCACCCACAAAAGCCTGCGCGGCCCGCGCGGCGGCATCGTGGTGACCAACGACGAAACGATCGCGAAGAAGATCAACAGCGCGACCTTCCCCGGCATTCAGGGCGGGCCGCTGATGCACGTCATCGCGGCCAAGGCGGTCGCCTTCAAGGAAGCGATGTCGCCCGAGTTCAAGGCGTATCAACAACTGGTGGTGCGCAACGCCGACGTGCTGGCGCGCACGTTGATCGAGCGCGGGCTTCGCATCGTGTCGGGCGGCACACAAAGCCACGTGATGCTCGTCGACCTGCGCCCGAAGAACATCACCGGCAAGGAAGCCGAAGACGTGCTGCATCAGGCGCACATGACGTGCAACAAGAACGGCATCCCGAACGACCCGCAGAAGCCCATGATCACCAGTGGCATCCGCCTGGGTTCGCCCGCGATGACAACGCGCGGCTTCGGCGAGGGCGAGGCGCGGCAGGTGGCGCACCTTGTCGCCGACGTGCTTGACCGCCCCCATGACGCGGCCAACCTCGCGTCCGTCCGCGAGAAGGTGGCAGCGCTGACGAAACGCTTCCCGGTGTACGGCTGACCAAGCCGGACCGCGAGCGAATCCGCCGAACTGCCTATGCGCTGTCCCTTCTGCGCACACGAGGAAACCCAGGTCGCCGAGACCCGTGAATCCGACGAGGGTGACGCCGTCCGGCGGCGGCGTCGCTGCCTGAAGTGCGACAAGCGCTTCACGACCTACGAGCGGCCGGAGTTGGCACTGCCGACGGTCGTGAAGAAAGACGGATCGCGCACCGAATACGACCAGGCGAAGCTGCGTGCGTCGATGCTGCTGGCGCTGCGCAAACGCAGCGTCAGCACCGAGCAGATCGACGCGGCGATCGCCCGCATCGAAGAGAAGCTGTTAAACAGCGCCGCGCGTGAAGTGAACTCGACCCGGCTGGGCGAGCTCGTCATGCGCGAACTCAAGCGCCTGGACAAGGTGGCCTACGTGCGCTTTGCGTCGGTGTACCGCGAGTTCCAGGACGTGGACGAGTTCAGCAAGCTGATCCGGGACATTTGAGCGGCCAGGATTGATGTCGCTCTTCCGAACTGTTAGGTCGCGCGGATACGCGTGCTTACGTGTGGTCGAGAGCTCTCTCTAATCGGCGTCCACACTTCTGAGGATTCGTTTGTTTGGTTAGGTTTTTACAGTGCCCCCATCGACACACGGAGGCACCGCATGAACCGCACCAACCGCACGAACAACCTCAGCCGCCGCCGCAGCAGCCGCGGGTTCACCCTGATCGACTTCATGATCGCGCTGACGATCGCCGGGATCCTGCTCGGTCAGGCCGTGCCGTCGTGGTCGCGCGCATTCGCTGACAAGCGGCTCCTGGGCGAGACGGAGCAACTGGCGACTGCGATCCAACTGGCACGCAGCGAGACCGTGTCGCGCAACCAAAGCGTCTCGTTCTCGATCCTGAGCACACCCGGTGGCGCAACCTGCCACGTGGTCCACACCGGCCAAGCCAGCGATTGCGCTTGCGCCGACGACGGTACGGCCCGCTGCATTGCACTGGGCAGCGTCATCGCGGCGGCGGCCCACCACACGTCAGTGCGTGCATCGCTGTCGCACAGCATCCGCTTCGACCCCCGCAACGGCACCGCCACACCGACAGGCACGGTCGTGATCCGATCCAACACCGGCCAAGAAATCCAGAACCGCGTTGCCATCACCGGTCGGGTGCGGACCTGCGCGACGGCAGACAGCCTGCCCGGCGTGGCCCGGTGCGCCCGCTGACGAACGGCAGGCAGCAGCAACTTGGAAGGCCGTGCCCCTGCAAAGCAGGGCTACCCGGCCGACAAGCGGACCGCAGAGCGTGACCGGCGGGCAGGCCGGAGCGTGCGGACGTCACGCTTCGCTCGCAGAATCCGGTCATGCAGATTCACAAACCGATCGACCGCCGTGCCTGCAACGCTGGGCCCAACCCCCGCCGGGGTTTCACGCTCATCGAGTTGTTGGTGGTGCTGGTGATCATTGGCATCCTTATGGTTTTCGCCGTGCCGTCGTTCATGGGCCAGATCCGCAAGTCGCGCCGGGCCGATGCTGTCACCGAGGTGCACCGCATCGCGCAGGCCGAAGAGCGGTTCCGCTCGAGCAACCCCACCTACACCGCGAACTTCGGGTCAGCGGGCTTGCGCTTCGATACAGCGAACCCCGTGCTGACCTACACCGCGCCGAACGGCTACCACACGATGTCAGTCGCAGATGTCACGCCGACCAGCTACACGGTGACCGCGCTGGCCATAGGCGCAATGACTGGCGACACGAACTGCAGGACGCTTCGGATGTTGGTGGCAGCCGGTGGAATCACCTACCAATCCGCAAACGCGGCTGGCCAGACGAATTCGGCCCCGGTCAACAACTCGTGCTGGAACCGAACGTGAGAGGACATCGACGCGCGGCTCGTGGGCTCGGCTTCACGCTGATCGAATTCGTCATCGTTACCGCAGTCACTGCCGTCTTGCTGACTGTGGCAATCGGCGGTTTGGGGGGCATGTTTTCGCGCAAGCGTCTCGAAGGCGCGGCGGCCGACGTTGCCACGCACCTCCAGCAGGCGCGAAGCGAGGCCGTGTCGCGCAATGTTCCGGTTCGGGTGATGTTCGGCACCAACTGCCATGTGGTGCACACCTGGCCGACCGGCGCAACGGCCCCGACCTGCAACGGAAACACGGTCACGTTCGCCGCGCCGGTCGTCGTCATCACCCGCTTCGACCGTGGGGTAAACGACGTCACGGTGACACGTCAGCCGACCGCCACGCCAGTCGACTATTACGAATTCGACCCGCGCAACGGCGTCGCGACGACCAACCTCCCCGCCGCCACCATCGGTCAAGGCGTCGTCGTGGGCAGCACCGCGGGTGGCTGGCAACTGCGTATCCGTGTAGGTCCTGCCGGGCGCGTAGAGCTTTGCACGCCGCCAACAGCTACTTTGGCGGGTTATGCCCCTTGCCCACCATGATGAAGCCACCAAGTCTCGGGTTTGTCGCTACTGCGAGGCGCAGCTCGGTTCGCGGCTTGTCGATTGTCGAGTTGATGATCGGCGTCGCCATTGGGCTGACGATCGTCGCTGGTGGCGCCAAGTTGCTTGCTGACGGTCTTATGGGCAACCGCAGGACGGTCATCGAGGCGCGTATTTCGCAAGATCTGCGAGCCGCAACCGACGTGATCGCGCGGGACGTTCGCCGAGCGGGCTATTGGCAGAACTCGGACTTGGGCGTGACGGGAACACCCGTGCTCCAACGGATACAACGCTGTCTCGCCGGCGCCATCCAGCGGCACCGCAACCGCTGTGACGTACAGCTATGCGCAAGACGCGAACAACACTGCCGATGCGGGGAGCGAGGACTTTGGTTTCGAGCGCGCTGTCGACAACGGCATCGGGGTTCTGCGCATGCGGGTGGGCGGCGCATGGCAGGCCTTGACCGATCCACGCAGCGTCGACGTGACTGAGTTCAGAGTCGATGCGGTGAGGGCCGAAATCTCGCTGGGCGACATGTGTCGCGGTTCACCCCTGAGTTCGAGCGGCACGCCCCCGTCAGCCTGCTGCCTGCCGCACCTATCGAACCCGGCGCAGTGCAAGCCAGATTATTTCGAGTGGACCGTGTCCGGGTATACGCCAACGGCAGGTTATGGGCCACCGACCGGCAAGTTGGTAAAGGCGAACTGCCCGCAACTGATCGTGCGACGCTTCGACATCGTGGTCAGGGGCAGGGGATTGCCTCCGAACGACAACATTCGGCGCGAAATTCGCGAATCGGTCCGCGTGCGCAACGACGAGATCACTCAGGTGGTGTGCCCCCCCTGATTCCGTAAGGACAAGAAAATGAACTTCACGACTTGTCGTCACAGCAGCAGCGGCGTTCACGCCCGTTCACGCGGTGTCGCTTCACTCGCCATCACGCTGATCATGCTGGCGCTGTCGGCGCTCGTGGTCCTGTACGCCAACCGCGGGCAACTCTTCGAGCAGCGCACGGCAGCCAATCAGATGCGGGCAACAGCGGCATTCGAAGCTGCGGAGGCGGGTATTGAGTGGGCGCTGGCGCGGCTGAACGACCAGACGCTGATCCTGCCGTCGCCAACATCCAACTGCCTCTACAGCTCGGCAGTCGGTGCGGCCAGTTTCAAATCGTTCTATACGCCTTGGACCCCGGACCCCACCAACCCGACCCTCTTCGATTTCACCCCGCCGCTTGGAACCGCCCGTGCCGCTTGCGCGATCGACGATGCCACCGGTGCCTTGGCCTGCCACTGCCCGTTGCCTGGCGCAGGCGGCAACGTCGTCATTGCATCGCCCGGGCGGCGGTCGTTCGTTGTGGAGTACTTGAACGTTGTTGCGGACCCGGGCATGGTGGAAATCAGATCCGTCGGCTGTCGCGATGCAGTCAACGCGGCCGGCGCGCCGGTGGTCTGCGGCGCGGCCGGCTCGACCAATGACGGTGAATCGACGATCACGGTGCGTGCCAAGTACGTCCCGACCGCCAGCATGATTGCCGATTCCGCTCTCACGACAGGCAGCTACGCAGCCGTCTGCGGCGCGTACGACATCACCAACACCTGCGTCGGGGCGGGCGGTGTCCTCGTCAATTCCGGCAACGCCATAAACATCGGCAATGGCACCTACACCTCGGGCCCTTTGCCAGCAGGCGCGCCCAACTGTGGCGGCGGAGGCGGACAAACCTTGTCGACGATACCCGGCACGCCGATCACCGCGGTGGTCATCCCGAACGACACGGCGCTGGCCGCGGCGTCCGCCACGTCCGACTCGATGATGTTCGCCTATTTCGGCATGACCATCGAGCAGTACAAAGCCTCGCCGACCTGCGTCATTAATGGAACCAGTGCATCGGACCGGGCGAACAACGTCCTTGCCGCTAACAGCCGGACTACGAATCCTTGCAGCCGCTTCTGGGTCAACGGCGACCTTCAGTTCAGCGGCAACGCCACGCTGGGATCCGCCGCGCGCCCGATCATGCTCGCGTCGGCGCACGACATGACCTTCAACGGCAACTACGACATTTTTGGAGTCATCTACGGCGACAACGTGAACTGGAACCATAACGGCACGGGCTCCGCCAGTGTGACCGGACAGATCGTGGTACGAGGAAGTTATTACTCGAACGGCAACGGGTCGATCAACTACGACTGCACGGTGCTGCAATCGCTTCTCGAAGGCCCGGGCGAGTTCATTCGGGTCCCGGGGTCGTGGAGGGACTTCCAGTGAGGGCTCATACCAGAGATACCAGAGATACCAGAGGCACCAATATGAACCTCGTCAAGATTCGAATCCGCCGTTCGCAACGTGGCTTCTCGATCATCGAAGCCCTGATTGCGGGTCTCGTGCTGTCGTTCGGCACCCTTGCCCTGGTCGGCGTGCAGGTCGCGATGACGCGCAGCAGCGATGCGGCCAGGCAGCGAACCGAGGCCACAAGGCTCGCGCAAGTACGCATGGAGCAGTTGCGCGCTTTCGCCAGTGCCACAGTCGTGGCGGGCGTCCCCTCATACGAAGGCATGCCCGCATTACTGACCGAATCGATCCAGAACCACGACGCCAACAACGGCGTACAGCTCCACAGCACGGTGTTCACTCGAACCTCGACTGTCGGAGGGGCGGGCACGGACGTCCACCGGCCGGTCAGCGTAGCGGTCGCCTGGACCGACCGCGGCGGCGAAATTCAGGAAGTCCGTCTGTCATCGGTCATCGCCAAAGCCAACCACTTCAAGGTTGGACTGATCATGGCCAACGTCGGCGGCACCGGACGCGCCGGAATCGTTCGGCAGCGCAACAACAACGTGCCCTACCCGGCCGTCAGCATCGGCGGCAATAAGAGCACGTATCAATGGCCAAACCAGACTGCCCACTGGTACGTGTTCGACGACCTCACGGCCAACGTGGAATACAGGTGCACCGCCGCTCCGACAAGTGCGGCCAATCTGGCAACCGACCCCGCTTGCACACAGATCCTCGCGTATGTGCTCTCGGGCTACGTCAGTTCGAATACTTCCAACGGTGCCAACGACAACATCGATACGGTGCTGTCGCCCTGGGGGATCAACGCATGTTCGTTCACCAACACCAGCAACCTGCAAGGAACACCCAGTTGTTTCGTCGAGAACGTCGTCGTTCCGAATCCGGTCCCGCCTCCGTGCACTCCAACCCCGTGCACATATCCAACGTTGGTGATCAACCCGGACTGCCCGTATCTTGTATCCAGCATTGCGCCATCGCCTGCCCAGCTTCAGGGGCTGAAGTTCTACAAGTGCTACGCCGCGCTCATCGAGGTGCCGCTCGGCAGTACGGCGGGATGGACCGGCAGGCTGGAGTTCAACATGCCGAACCCGGTCAGCAACCGGAAGGTCTGCCGGTACAACCACCTCCTCGTGGATACAACGACGGGCATCTACGACGACGTCGATGAGTCGCTGAACAACGAAAACTACTTCGCACGGTTGACCGGCAACTGCGCCGGCGGCCAAGCGCAGCATCAACCCTGAGCAGCCTGTTGCGCGGGGTGTGATGCGGTCCGCATGACCTCGATGCCGCGGGCACTGGCCCTCGCGCATTCAGCCATCGGCCTGAGTGAACCCAACCCGCGCGTGGGCTGTGTCCTGCTCGACCCGCGTGGCCGCGTCCTCGCCGAAGGACACACGCAGCGCGCCGGCGGAGCCCATGCCGAGGCGGCAGCCCTCCAGGCTGCGCGATCATCCGGTCACGACCCGCGCGGCGCGACCGTCGTTGTCACCCTCGAACCTTGCTCGCACCACGGCCGCACGCCGCCGTGCTGTGACGCGCTGATCGCCGCGGGCATCGCCCGCGTCGTCGTCGCCTGCGCTGACCCGAACCCGAAGGTCGCAGGCCGCGGCCTCGAGAAACTCCGTCACGCGGGCATCGCGGTGGAGGTGCTGGGCGGCGACGCGGCGCGCTCGAGCCGCGAACTCAACATCGGCTTTTTCTCGCGCATGCTGCGCGGTCGGCCCTGGGTGCGAATGAAAGTGGCGGCGTCGCTCGACGGCCGCACGGCGCTTGCCGACGGCACCAGCCAATGGATCACCGGCGAGGCCGCGCGCATCGACGGGCATGCGTGGCGCCGCCGCGCGGGCGCCGTGTTGACGGGCATCGGCACCGTGCGCGACGACGACCCACGGCTCGATGTGCGCCACGTGCCCACGCACGTGCAGCCGCTGCGCGTGGTGGTCGATTCGCGCCTCGAGATCGACCCACGTGCGCGCATCCTCGCGCCGCCGGGACGCGCGCTGGTCTACTCGACCAACATCGACGCGGCCGCGCGTGCGGCGCTGCTCGCGCATCAGCCGGACTTGGAAGTCGCGTCGCTGCCGGCCGACGCCAACGGCAAGATCGCCCTCGACGCACTGTTGAGCGACCTTGCGATGCGCGAAGTCAACGAGCTGCACGTCGAAGCCGGCGAGAAGCTCAACGCGTCGCTGCTTACGGCCGGGCTCGTCGACGAGGTGCTGCTTTACGTTGCGCCGCGACTGCTGGGCGAAGGCCGCGCGATCGCCGCGCTGGGCGCCATCGGCTCGCTCGAGCGCAGCATCGACTTCCGATTCCACGAGGTCGAGCGCGTGGGTGACGACCTGCGCCTGCTGCTGAGGCGACCCGGCGCGGACGACTTCCTGCACGAAGCCTGACCGCGTTGAGTTGCGCAGGCTCGCAGCATGCCCCTCCTACAATGGATGCATGACGCGTCGCCTTGCAGCTGTGCCCTCGACCGAGGTGCCGATCTCGCCAATTCCCGAGCTGGTGGCCGAACTCGCCGCGGGCCGCATGGTGATCCTGGTCGACGAGGAAGACCGCGAGAACGAAGGCGATCTGATCCTTGCGGCTGATCACGTCACACCCGAAGCGATCAACTTCATGGCCAAGCACGGCCGCGGCTTGGTGTGTCTGGCGTTGACGCGTGAGCGCTGCGAGCGCCTGCGCCTGCCGCCGATGACCACGCGTAACGGTACGCGCCACGGCACGGCGTTCACGGTGTCGATCGAAGCGGCGACCGGTGTGTCGACCGGCATCTCGGCCGCTGACCGCGCTCGCACCGTGCAGGCCGCGGTCGCGCGCGACGCGGTGGCTGATGACCTGGTGCAGCCCGGCCACATCTTTCCGCTTCAGGCGCAAGACGGCGGCGTGCTCATGCGCGCGGGCCATACCGAAGCCGGCTGCGACCTCGCCGGGATGGCCGGCCTGCAAGCCGCCGCCGTGATCTGCGAGGTGATGAAGGACGACGGCACGATGGCGCGCCTGCCCGACCTGCGCGTCTTCGCGCGCGAGCACGGCCTGAAGATTGGCACCATCGCTGATCTGATCCATCACCGCAGCCAGAACGAATCACTGATCGAGCGCCTGGGTCAGCGCGTGATCCGGACCGCGCAGGGCAACTTCGACGGCGTCGTCTACCGCGACCGCACCGGCGGCACGCACCTCGCGCTCACCGTCGGCACCTGGACGGCAGCTGACGACGTTCTGGTGCGCGTGCACGAACCGTTGTCGCTGATGGACTTGCTCGACGCTGGCTCCAGCGCCCACACGTGGCCGCTGCCGCATGCACTGCGTGCGTTGCAAGCCAGCGGGCGCGCAGCAGCGGTGCTGCTCAACGCGGGCGACGATGCAGCAACGTCGATCGTGCAGCGCATGCAGGGTGAAGTCACACCGCCGCGCGCG
This sequence comes from uncultured beta proteobacterium, assembly GCA_963738615.1. Lineage (GTDB taxonomy): Bacteria > Pseudomonadota > Gammaproteobacteria > Burkholderiales > Burkholderiaceae_C > CAVTWY01. Next base: position 2,027,161 of record CAVTXI010000019.1, on the reverse strand, counting down.
CGAACGCCGATGGACCTGCGTACCTACGGCATCGGTGCGCAGATCCTTCGTGACCTGGGCGTGCAACGCATGACGCTGCTGGGCCATCCGCGGCCAATGCCCAGCATGACTGGCTACAGCCTCGAAGTGCTGGGCTACCGGACGGCGCCCGCGGGCGACGTGGACGCGCATGCGCTCACGCAAGCTGGGGAGCCCCGCTGATGCAAGGCGCTGATCAGGGCGATGCCCCGACCCCCGACGGCGAAGGCCTGCGCGTAGGCATCGTGCGCGCGCGCTTCAACGACGCCATCACGCGCGCGATGGCCGACGACTGCCGCGCCGCGTTCGAGGCGATGGGCGTACAGGGCAAACACATCCGGCAGGTCGACGTTCCCGGCGCGCTCGAGATTCCGTTGGCACTCGAGGTGATGGCCGGCAGCGACGACTTCGACGCGCTGGTCGCCGTGGGCTGCGTCATCCGCGGTGAAACCTACCACTTCGACATCGTCAGCGACCAGAGCGCCGCAGGGATCATGCAGGTGACGTTGCGCCACCGCGTGCCGATCGGCAACGCCGTGATCACGGTCGAAAACGACGCCCAGGCGCAGGCACGTGCACGCACCCATGGCGGCGCGGCTGCCCGCGTAGCGATCGACATGGTCAACCAACTCGACGAGTGGCTTTGACAGTGACCACAGCGTCGAACCCTCCGGACACCGCGCCGCCGCAAGCCGCACGTGGCGGGAACGCCCGTTCCGCACGGCGGCGTTCACGCGAACTGGCGCTGCAGGGGCTTTACGAATGGCTTGTCAGCGGCGCCGATGCCGGCGTGGTCGATGCCCACATTCGTGAGCAAGACGACTTCGAGCGTTGCGACGCCGAGCACTTCGGCCGTCTGCTGCACGGCTGTATCGAACAGGCCTCGACGATCGACGCCGAGTTGGCGCGTCACGTCGACCGCAAGACCAAGCTGCTGTCGCCGGTGGAGCACGCGGCGCTCCTGATCGGCAGCTTCGAGCTGATGCATTGCCTCGACATTCCCTACAAGGTCGTGATCAACGAAGGCGTCGAGCTGGCCAAATCGTTCGGCGGCACTGACGGTCACAAGTACGTGAACGGCGTGCTCGACAAAGTGGCAGCCAGCCTGCGCGCCGCCGAAGTCGCCGCCCGCCGATCAGACACCCGCGGCAGGGACCGGGGCGCGGCATGACGCCCTTCTCGATCCGCGTGCGCGTGTACTGGGAAGACACGGACGCGGGTGGCGTGGTCTTCTACGCCAACTACCTGAAATTCTTCGAGCGTGCGCGCACCGAGTGGCTGCGTTCGATGGGCTTTTCGCAGCAAGTGCTGCGCGAGGCTCACGGCACGATATTCGTCGTGACCGACGCGAGCATCGCCTACAAGGCTCCGGCGCGGCTCGACGACGAAATCAACGTCACAGTCGCGGTAGAACATACGAGCGCCGCGACGATCACACTCACACAGCAGGCACACCTGAGCGCAGCGCAGAACACGCGCTCGGGTGCAACGCTGCTGGCGCAAGGTCAGGTGCGCATCGCCTGCGTCGATGCCTCGACGCTCGCGCCGCGGCGGGTCCCCGACACCATCGCGCAAGCCGTCACGCTGTCGTCAGAGATCTCCATCGCATGAACCAGGACCTTTCGATCGTCTCGCTCATCGCCAACGCCAGCCTGGTCGTGCAGTTGGTCGTCGCGGGGTTGCTGCTGACCTCGCTGGCGAGTTGGACCGTGATCTTCGGCAAGGTCTTCGGTTTGAAGCGCGTGCGCCGTGACAACGAGACTTTCGAGCGCGAGTTCTGGTCGGGCAAGTCGTTGGCCGAGCTGCTCGAGGCTGCGCGCAACAGCAAAGGCAATGCACCGATCCAGCGCATCTTCGCCAGTGGCACGCACGAATTCATGAAGCTGCGCGAACGCCGGCTGGACGCCAGCGCGCAGATGGACGGCGCGCGCCGCGCGATGCGCGCGAGCTTCCAGCGCGAGGTCGACGCGATCGAAAGCCACCTGAGCTTTCTCGGTTCGGTCGCATCGGTGTCGCCCTACATCGGCCTCTTCGGCACCGTGTGGGGAATCATGCATGCCTTCGTCGGCCTGTCGAACCTTCAGCAGGTGACGCTGGCGACAGTGGCGCCGGGCATCGCCGAGGCGCTGGTGGCCACCGCCATCGGCCTCTTCGCGGCGATCCCGGCGGTGATCGCCTACAACCGCTTCGCGCGCGACATCGACCGCATCTCGATCCAGTTCGAAACCTTCATCGAAGAGTTTTCGAACATCCTGCAACGCCACGCGGGGTCGCCCCCGTCGTCGTCGCCTTCGACCTCGTCCTCGCCGCCGACACCGGCCAGTGCGCCTGCGACGGCCGCGCTGTTCTGATCAGGTGCGACGCACATGGCCGGCGTGATGCATCGAAGCGGCAGCGGGCGCAGGCGGCGCTCGATGAACGAGATCAACATGGTGCCGTTCATCGACGTGATGCTGGTGCTGCTGATCATCTTCATGGTCAGTGCACCGCTGATCACCACGGGCGTCGTCAACCTGCCGAGCGTGGGCGCCAGCAACCCGCGCCCGCAGACGGTGGTTGAAGTCACCATCAAGAAAGACGGCTCGCTCGAGGTGCGCAGCACGTCGTCGAAAGACGTTCGCAAGGTCGCCACGACGCGGCTGGCGCAGACCGCGCGCGAGTTCCAGCAAGGCAATCCGGCGGTGCCGGTCGTGATCTCGGCCGACAGAGACGTGAAGTACGACACCGTCGTCGAGGCGATGGCGAGCCTGCGCGAAGGCGGCATCGATCGCGTGGGCCTGTCGGTCAAGCAGCAGGGCAAGTGACACCTGCGCCGTGATGGACAAGCCCGCCTTCGCAGCGACCACCCTTCGCCCAGCGCGACGTCTTTCGACCCAAGCGCCCGGGCGGCATGAGCCGGGGCGTGGTGTTCGCGCTGGCCGCGCACGGCCTGCTGATCCTCGCGTTGACGCTGGGCGTTCGCTGGCGCACCAGCACACCCGAGGTCGTCAGCGCCGAGCTGTGGTCAGCCACGCCGCAGCAAGCCGCGCCACCGCCACCGGCGCGGATCGAGCCACCGCCCCCACCTCCGCCGCCCCAGCCGCCTCAACCCGTGGTGCGGCCCGCACCGCCGCCGCCCCCGGCGCAAGCCGACACGCGCGAAGCCGACATCGCCCTCGAGCGACAACGCGAGGCTGCACGCCGCGCGGAAGACGAGCGCCGTGAGCGCGACAAGCGAGAGAAGCGCGAACTCGACGCGCGCAAGGAGAAGGAACGCCAGGAAGCCGAGCGCCGCGATCAGGAGAAGAAGGAACTGCAAGCGCGCAAGGAAGCCGACGACAAGAAGAAACGCGAAGCCGTCGAGGCCAAGCGCCGCGAGCAGGAAGATCAGCAACGCCTGGTTCTGCAACGTGACGAACAGCTCAAGCGCATGCATCAGCAGATGGGCGCCGGATCGGAGACGTCCACCGGCACCGCCGCGCGCGACTCGGCGCCCAGCACGGAATACGCGGGCCGCATCCGCGCGCGCATCAAGCCCAACATCGTCTTCGCCGAAGACGCGCCTGGTAACCCGAAGGCGGTGGTGATCGTCGGTGTCGCACCGACAGGAAAGATCATCAGCCGGCGGCTCGAGAAGTCGAGCGGCAACAAGGCCTGGGACGACGCCGTGCTGCGCGCGATCGACCGCACCGACATGCTGCCGCGCGACATCGACGGGCGCATACCTTCGTCGATGGAACTCGCGTTCCGGCCGGACGAGTAGACCGCGCGCTCTACGCCGAGAAGAGCCGCGCGTACGTCAGCGGTGCAGGTCGATCGCCCGCACGAAGCTCAGACCTTCACCGCCGGTGTTGTCGGTGTCCGACCCGATCACCACGGCGCGCACCGGCGGCGGCTGGTCGCCGTCGCGCCATTCGTCGGCGAACGCGGCGCGGAAGTCGGCGTGCAGGTCGCGCGTGTGGCGCCGCCAGTGCTGCGTGGCACTGCCCTCGCCGTCGACCACGATCATGCGCAGGCGCCGCGTGAAGGCGTTGGGCATCACCGTGCCCGACGGCAGCGCCTTGTCCCACACGTAGCAGATCGCTGCGGTCGGCAGGTCCTGCCCGGTCAGTGCCTCGGCGGCAACGAGCTTCGTGCGCTCGAGCATCGACAAGCGCTCGATCGGCCAGTCGAAGAATGCGCACACGCGCAGCGCCACGTCGTCGCCCGAACGATGCCGCAGGTCGGCGTCCGGGGCGCGGTCGATGCGCCAGTCCCACGCCAGCGTTCGGGCGCGCACCTCATCGGGCGTGCGCACTGGGTGCAGCAGCTTGCCGTACGAACGCGACGCGGCCACGCGCAACACGCGCTGGCCGTCGAGGTCGACGACCGAAAACTCCGTCACCGGTTTGACCTGCTGGGGCAACAGCGCTAGGCGCCACGGCGCTGTGGGCTGTGCCGACGCGCCGATCGGCGACGAGATCAATGAGCCCGTTGTCGCGCCCTGCAACCTCGGCGCGGCGTCGTGCGCGCCGGGCGCGGGTGGTGCTGATGCGCAGCCCGACAGCACCCACGCCGCCAAGCCACAAGACATCGCACTCACGATCGCAGCCCGCAGTCTGCGCGGACCGTGCGTTTCGAACATGCTCTTGTTCCCCTCGTCGCGCCTGACGCATCCCGCGCCTGGCGTCCTTCAACGGGCATCGAGCCCGGACCCCACAGTGTGCGGCAGGTTGCCCATCGTTTGCAGGCGTGAACTCCCTACCGTTGCGGCCGGAACCCCGTTCGCAGGTGGCACTCCTGCACGCCCCGGGCGGGCCGCTTTGCCCAACCGCGACCGTCAGCGCAGATCGATCGACCGCAGGTAGGCCAGCGACTCGGACGCGGTGTTGTCGCTGTCGGCGCCGATCAGCACGGCACGCAGCGGCGGCACCACGTCGCCGTCGCGCCATTCGTCCGCGAAGGCGCGGCGGAAGTCGGCATGCAGGTCACGTTGGACCTCGGTCCACGACCGTGTGACCGACGCTGCAGCCCGTTGCTGCACCACCAGCATCCGAATGCGCCCCGTGTACGCGTTGGGCAGCCACGTGCCCTCGGCCAAGCGGGCGTCGGCCACGTAGCAGACCGTCGCGGTGGGCAGCGTGGTCCCCGTGACAACGCTGGCTGCGGCCAGCTTGGCGCGCTCACCCAGCGGCAAGCGATCACGCGGCCAGTCGTACAGCGCGCAGACCTTCAGTGCGACGTCGTCGCCTTCCTTCGTTCGTAGATCGACATCCGGCGCCGTGTCGACGCGCCATGACCATCGAAGCGTGCGCCCCCCCGCCAACTCGGGCGGCACGGTGTGCACCAGGTTGCCGTACGAGCGATCGGCGCGCACGCGAAGCACCCGCCGGCCCTCGACTTCCACCACGTCGAAGCGCGTCGCCGGCGGCTTCTGTCGCGGCAGCAAGGCAACGCTCCACGGCGCGGCAGGGCTCTCACCTGGACCGATGGGTGACGCCAAAGCCGTACCGCGCAACGGCGCGTCGGGCATTGCCTCTCCGGGGGTCGGCACGCCCTGTGACCGTGACAGCGCGGGCAGCAGCGCCAGCACCATGGCGCACGCCGAAACCAAAGAACGAGCCATCACGGTGGATCGCGCAGCAGCGCCATGCCTGCGACCACGCGCGTGGCGATCGTCACCACGCACAGCAGCGCAAAGCCGAAGGCGATCGGCGAGAAGCTCAGCGGCCACAGGCACATGGCGATGAAGCACACGATCGTTTCGGTGCCTTCGGTCAACCCGCCGACAAAGTAGAAGCCCTTGTTCGGCATGGCCGGGTTGCCGATGCCGCGACGCGCCGCCAACGTCGCCAGCGCCAGGAAGCTCGACCCCGTACCAAGGAACGCCGCCAGGAGCGTCGCCGCCGCGAGCGCATTACTGTCGGGGGCGGCCCACGCGAAAGCCAGCGGTACGCCGGCATAGAACAGGAAGTCGAGCGTGATGTCGAGGAACGCGCCGCGATCGGTCGGCTTGCCCAGACGCGCCACCGCACCGTCGAGCCCGTCGGCGGCACGGCCCGCGAGCATCAACGCGATGGCGATCGTGTACTGCCGCTGCACGATCGCCGCGCACGCCGCCATGCCAAGCGCGAACGACACCCACGTGATCGCGTCGGCATGAATGCCCGCACGATGCAGGCGCTGCGCCACGCCGGTCGTCAGCGGTTGCAGCAGGCGCAGCAGGGTTCGGTCAAGCATTAGAACGTGGCGCAGGACTCACGCAGGTTCGCGACTCGACAGCCACCAGCCCGAACCGACACACCAGGCGGTTGCGTCGGGCTCGGTGCCGCGTTGAAGAGACCGCACCTCCTTCAACGATTGCCGCTCGAGTGCCGTCGAAACCGATGCCGAGGTCGCGTCGTCGCGTGCACCAATGCACGGAATGAACGCCGCCCTGACGAACGCGCTCGCCGCGTAGGCATCCGGCGCCTTGCGCGTGACCATGAGCATGACGCCAAAGCCTTCGTTCGGCGTGAGCGGCATCACCAAGCGCCCACCGACTCGAAGTGCATCGAGCCACGCGTCAGGCGGGTGCGTCGCGCCTGCGTTGACGTAGATGACATCGCACTCGGGCAAGACGATGTCGGTGGCCGAAGCACATCGCACTTCGACGTTCCCGAAATCGCGAAGGCAACCACGCGCGCGCTGCGCCAGATCGGCCTCTCGCTCGATGGCCAGCACCCTTCCCTGCGCGCCAACCAACGTTGCGAGCACGGCCGAGTAGTAGCCGGTTCCCGCGCCGAGATGGACGACCGATTCGCCGAGTGCCGGGGCCACCGCGGCGAGGGACCGCGCGTGTAGCGAAGGCTCCCCGTTGTTGATGTTTCGATCCGACGCAAGCGCCACCAGCACGTTCTGATAGATCAACCGAGGATCGTCGGAGATCGTGGGGATGTAGCCCGAGCCAACGAAGACCTGCCATGGACCCGGGCCCAGGAAGTCTTCACGCGGCACGCTGGCGAAGGCTTCGATCAGCCGCGCGCTTGTCGAGCCGGTGCTACGGACGATGTACTCGGCGTAGAAGCGGCGGTGATCAGCGATGCTGTTCATGCAGAAGTAGGCCCCAAGAGCGCGGGTTCGAAACTCACGCCACCGCGCCCCCCGCGACGCGCAGGTCGCGATCATGCGTCAGCGCCGCGGCCAACGCGGCGCGCACACCGCGCTGCATCTCGGCGAGGCTCATCGCGGACGGGTCGAATCGGCCGTCGTCGGCGAGGTTGGGGACATGCATGAAGCCGCCGCGCATCGGCGTGCCCCCACGCTCGGCGCTGCGCCGCTCACGCGCCACGCGCGTCATCAGACCGAAGAAGACGGCGTTGCAGACGAAGGTTCCTGCCGACAACGACAGCTCGGCCATCACGCCCTCGTCGTGCGCGGCTTGCACCATCGCCTTCACCGGCAGGTTGGTGAACCACGCGTCGCGCTTGGTGCGGACCACCCGCTGATCAATCGGTGCAGCACCCGCGTTGTCGACGATGCGTGCGTCGACAAGGTTGATCGCGACGCGCTCGAAGCTCAAGCCCATGCGGCTGGCGGCGAGGCCGGTGCACAGCACGAGCGAGGGGCGAAGCTCGTCGATCGCGGCATCGAGATCGCGAACCGCGTCGCCGAACACGCAAGGCAACACGCGACCGACCACGCGATGGCCCGCGATCGACTGACCCTCGAGCGACTGCGCCAACATCGCCGACGGGTTGATCGGGTCGCCGCCGAACGGCTCGAAGCCGGTGACGAGCACACAGGGTGGTCGACGGCGGACGGCGGCGCGGGATCGCGTGGGTTGGGGCATGGTTCGGAGGGTGACGACAGCGCGGCGGCGGCACGCACACGCATGCTCACATGCACGCGCGTCGACCGAACCACGGGCGGCGAATCTAACCCGAAGCCCCGAGATCGACTCGCGCGCATCGATCGAACGCTTCTGCGCGCGACGATACGCTCGTGCCAGCAACGACTGCGATCGGTGCGCTTGCGAGCGATACCGCTCGCCGGTCAGCTTGCGCGACCGATCACGGTCATCGCCTCGAGGACGACGCGCGCGGCCGGCAGCTCGGCGGTGCGGTACGCGAGTCTGGCCTGGCGGTCGAACACGTGCACCTGCCGCGTGTGCGCATCGCCCGCGTCGCCACCCGGCCCGCCGAGCCGAAGCCGCAGCGCGTCGACGTCCGCGACGCGCGGGGCCGCGGCCAGCCACCGCGGCGGGGCGCCGAACTGCGCGAGCCAGCGGCGCAGCGCGGGCGCATCGTCACTCAGCGGGTCGATCGTCAGCGACAGCAGCTGCATGTGCGGATGCGCCGCGATGCCCTGCGCCACCGCTGCGAACAGCGCGCCCTGGATCGGGCACACGCCGCTGCAGCCCGTGAACATCAACTGCACCGCGGTGACGCGACCGCGCATCACCTCGATCGTGTCGCTGCGCTGTCCGTCGTGCATCAGCAGCGGGAACGGCGGCATCGCCTGAGGCGGAACGATCGGGCCCATCGGGTCGTGCGCGGACGCGCTCGGTGCGCGTTCACGCTCGCCCGGCCGCGCCGCGGCGCCGCGTGTGGTCTGCGCGCGTGCAGGCACCGTCGCGCCAGGCAGCGCGCCGGACAGTGCGCCGAATACCGCGCCGCATGCAGCACCGATCGCGAGACGGCGCGACGTCACGGCGATCGGCGCGTGGTTCATCCGAGAAACCGCCACAGCGCCTCGCAATCGTCGCCCGTGATGTCGAAGCGCGGCATCGCGCGCGTGATCAGCACGTGGGCCGGATCGATGCCCGTGCGCAGCAGTCGGCACAGCGCCGCCGCGTCGTAGCGTGACGGCGGCCCGCCGCGGCGCGCGCGCGCCTCGCGCAGATGCGACGAGGTCAGCGCAGGGCCCAGCGTGGTCGGCGAGGCGGAGCGGGTCAGGGTCGGAGTCGGAGTCGGAGTCGGAGTCGGAGTCGGAGTCGGAGTCGGAGTCGGAGTCGGAGTCGACACCGATGCCGACGCTGCAGCTTGCGTCGCCGCAGCGACCGTCGCATGGCAATTCACGCAGCGGCTCGCCTGCGCGGGCAGCGCGAAGTCCTGCCCGTCGACCCTCGCGGGCACGCCGACACTGCCTTCGTAGATGCCTCGGCCGCGCGCGTACTCCTGCAGCCGCGCGAGGCCGACGGCCGCACCAGCAACCACGAGCGCGCCGAGCACGGTCACCATCCCCAAGCGAACCGCCTTCAACCTGCCCGCCCTTCGTCGCCGACGCTAGTGTGGTGTTGCACGCTATGCGGCACTTAATAAAACCGATGGATTTGTCGTCCTGGCTAGGCGCAAACCGCAGCGATACGTCGTTGTATCGCGAGGATTTGCAACGCCGCCAGGGCGGCAAAGACGCGGTTTTATGTGCCGCATAGCGTGCAACACCACACGAGGGCCCATACAGCACGCCGATCGCATGCAGGTACGCGCCGACGCGCCCCGTGAAGCCCACGATGCGGTTGCCGGTCGGCACGGTGAAGTCGAACGCGTTGCCCCAGCCGGGACCAAGCGCCGCACCGTACGGCCCGAGCACGCGACCGGTGTTGGTGACGAAGCCGACTTGCCCGACGTAGTCGCCACCGACGCCGAAGATGCGCACGAGGTGCTCGCCGGCAGGCCACGTCACGACGTTGCGCCCGCCACCCAGGCCGCCGCGATGCGGCAGGTCCGACGGCAGCGCCAGCCCCTGCATGCCGTCGACCCACGACCCCGCCTGCACGACCACGCCGGTCAGTGCCTGGCCCGCGGCCACCGGGTCGGTGAACGTGGTGCCGGTCGCGGCGCCGAAGATCGGCGATGCGCGAGGGCCGGGTGCGTCCTGCACGTAGATCACGCCGACCGCGTTCAGGTAGCTGCCCGTGCGGCCGGTGAAGCCGACGATGCGCCCACCCGCGGGCACGGTGAAGTCGAACGCCGCGCCCCAGCCTGGCCCGAGCGCCGCGCCATAGGGCCCGAGCACGCGGCCGGTGTTGGTGACGAAGCCGATCTGCCCGACGTACTCTCCGACCACGCCGAAGAAACGGACCGGGTACTCGCCGGCTGGCCACGTCACCGTGAATACGTCGCCGCCGTTGCCGCCACGTGACGGCAAGTTCGATGGCGACGCGAGGCCCTGGATGCCGTCGACCCACGAACCTGCGCGCACGACGACGCCGGTGAGCCATTGCCCATCGACGACCGGGTCAGCGAAAGACGTGCCCGCGGCCGCACCGAAGACCGGCGACGTGAACGTTGTCGGCCCCGACGGCGCGGCTTCATCACGCCCGATCTGGCGCACGTAGTCGGCAACCGCATCGACCTCGGTGGCCGTCAGCGACAACACGTTGTGCGCGCGAACCGCGTCCTGGATCGTGGCGGCCGAACCGTCGTGCAGGTAGGGCGCGGTCGCCCACGCGTCGCGCAGCGTCGGTGCGTCGATGCCCGTCAATGCGCCCCCAAGGCGCTGGCCGCTCGACGGCTTCAGCGTGCCGACGTTGTGCATCGTGCCGCTGGCCGAGTCGGTGAAGTCGCTGCCGCCGTGGCAGGTGGCGCAGCGCGCGGCGAAGACGCCGCGCCCGCTCTGCCCTGTCGCGGTCAGGCTGCCGTCGGCCGCGCGCCAGGGCGAGGCATCGAAGCTCGACAGCGAGGCGACGTAGGCCGCCAGCGCATCGAGGTCGGCGCTGAGGCCGGCCTTGCGGTCGCCCAGCGGCTGGCTGCGCGTGCCGGTCTGGAGCTGCGCGTCGGTCATCAGGCCGCTGCCCTGCGCGAGCGTGCGGATCTGACCTTCGAAGTCTTGCACCTCGTCGAAGTTCGCGCTCCAGTGCAGACGCCCTTGTGCGCCCCCGCGCCCGCGCAGGCTGATGGTGTTGCGCAAGCCCTCGCCGAAGCCGGTGAAGTCCCACGTGCGGCCATCGTGCGCGCCGTCGTTGTGGCAGGCCGCGCACGAGATGTACGCGTCACGCGAAAGGCGCGTGTCGCGCGCGTCGTAGAAGAGGCGCTTGCCGACGAGCACCTGCGCCGACAGTTTGTCGGTGGTCACCGACGCCATCGACGCCAGCAGCGGCACATTCGTCTCGCCGTACTGTCGCAGGCGCGTCAGGTCGTACGCGCCGACGGTGCGGTCCATGAAGTTGTGGACGTAGAGCGTGTTGCCGTCGGCCGCCACCGCGACGCCCTGCGGCGCACGACCCGCCTCGAGGCGGAACAGCTCGAAACCGCGCGCCGCGTCGACCACCGCGACCTGCCGACTGTTCTCGAGGGCGACGAAGAGGTAGGCCCCGGTGGGATCGAACGCCGCCGCGCTGGCGACACCCGCGTTGTCGTGGTCGACACGAGCGGCCGCGTCTTCGGCCAGCGTCGACAGGTCGATGCGCGAACTGACGGCGCGGATCGTGTTCTGGAAGTCCAGCGTCGCGCCGTCGCGCAGCACACCGCGCCTGACGTTGTCTTGCTTCGACGGAACCCACGCCCGCCGACCATCGGGCGCGATCACGGGCGCGCCGAGGTAGTTCGGGATGCCGCGACCCTGCACCGGCGAGTCGACGCGCTCGCTGTGCTGAAGCACGACCGTGCGCTGAACGACCAGCGAGGCCGCGTCGACCACCATCACTTCGCCGCCGCGCGGCTGGCCGTTCACGCTGGTCTGGACCACCGCCGTGCCCTCGCCCGGCAGCGCGGGCGTGACGAAGCGCGACACCAGCAGCCGCGTGCCCGCCGCGTCAAGCGCAAGGTGCCGCAGGTTGGGCCCGAGGTTCACGCTTGCCTGGAGCGAGCCGTCGGCGGCCACGCGCTGAAGCGTGCCGGTGGCCTCGTGCGCGACGAAAGCCGTGCCGTCGACGGCGATCACGATGCCGTGGGGCATCGACGCGCGCGCGAGCGCCACGGTCTGCACCACCGACAACGAGTTCGCCGACACCAGGCTCAACGTCGCGCTGGCCTTGTTGACGACCCACACGCGTCCGCTCGGCGCCAGCGCCAGCGTCTGCGGCTGCGCGCCCACGGCGACTTCGGCCACACGTGCGCGCGTGCCGGTGTCGAACACGCTGACCGAGTCGTTGTCCGGGTTCACGACCCACAGCCGCGGCGACGCACCGCTGCGCGGCTCGAGCAGCACGGGTGATGACGAACGCCCGGCCAGCCCGGTGGCGCCGCCCACCGCCTGCCAGAACGACGACGTTGACAGCCGCCCGTCGCTGGTGCGTGCGCTGACCGTCACGCGATAGACGCCCGCATTCGCATAGGTGTGCGTCATCGTGTTCGACGACGACCACGCACTGGGCGCGCTGCCGTCGCCGAAGTCCCACTGGTAGGTGTAGCTGCCGACCACGGACACGTCGGCTCGCCACGACGCCGTGCCGCCCGACGTGACCCCGGGTGCAGCGACCGGCAGCAGTTGCGGCGCCGCGTCGAGAACGGTCCACGAGAACTGCACGGCGGTGCTGCCGCCGCGGCCGTCGTCGACACCGACCGTGACGGTGAAGGTGCCGCTGGTGGTGGGCGTGCCGGCGATCACGCCCGTGGTCGTCGCGATGGTCAGGCCCGGCGGCAAGCCCGACGCCAAGAACGTGAGCGCATTGCCCTCGGGGTCGCTCGCCACCACCGCCAGCGATGCGGCGGTGCCGATCATGCCCGCCTGCGACGGCGGCGTGGCCAGCGTCGGTGCTGCATTCGGCACCAGCGACAGGCTGCGCAGGTTGGCGGCCGGGATCGCCGCGAACGTGCTGCTGCCGGGCCCTGCCCACCGCAGGCGCGCGGTCGCGCCGCCACTGCCACCCTCGAAATACGCCATGCGCACGGACGTGCGCACGCCCGCGGTCAGCGCGATCGAGGGGCTGTTGTTCAGGGTGTTGCCGTGGAGGGTCCAGTTGTCGATGACCAGGACATCGTTGACCCACACGCGCACGCCGTCGGCGGATTCGGTCTGCAGCACGTGGTTGCCACTGACCGACGGCAGCAGCCAGCCGGTCCAGCGCACCGAGAAGTTGCCCGCCGGCACACCCGCGCCCGGCGACGCCGTGCCCCAGGCGAAGTTCACCGCTTCGGTGACCGTGCGCACCGCCGCGCCGGTGAGCGTGCGGTTCGGGAAGTACTCACCCTTCAGCCCCGGCACGAGGTCGGCCGGGTTGTCGAGTTGCCAGACGAAGTCGGTCGTCACCGCGGCCTGCGCCGTGGCGGCTCGCACGGTGACGGGGAAGCGACCGGCGATCGTGGGCGTGCCGCTGATGCGGCCGGTGGCGGCATTGATCGCGAGCCCCGGCGGCAGGCCCGTGGCACTGTAGGTCGCGGTCTGGCCCGCCGGCACCGTCGCCGAGGGCTGCAGCGCCAACGCGGTGCCGGTGGTCGAGGTCTGATCGTCGATCGTCGAGAACTGCACCGCGCCGTCGAACAGCACGCGCACGGTACGCGCCACCGACGGCGTGCCGTCGGCGTTCAGCGCGAAGAGCATCCAGTCGCCGGCCAGCGCCCAGCCGGGGTTGGTCGGGATGTCGACGGCCCAGGTGTTGGCGCCGGTCGCGCGGAAAGCCAGCTTCAGGCGCCGCTGGTCGTTGTTGACCGTGTGCGTGGTGGACGACGCACGCACCATCGCCAACGACGCGATCGCGCTGTCGGTCGTCACCGTCATCGTCGTGCCGTAGCGCGCGGTCGTGGGCGCCGACGTGATGACCGGCCGCACCGCGGGCGTGCCGTTGTCGTTGAGCAGGTAGTGCGGCGTGAGGATCTGCAGGTCGGCATGGTTGGCCACGCACCCGGCACCGCACAGGCCGCCGCCGGCCGAGACGACACGCGCGTCGGGCAGCAGGATCGCGATGCTGTGATAGTTGCGCGGCACCGCGATCGGCCGCATCGTCGTGAAGGTTTCGGTGACGGGGTCGAACAGTTCGGGCACCAGCACCGAGTTCGCGTCGTCGAAGCCCACCGCGTAGGTCTGGCCGCCGACGATCAGCACCTGGCCGTTGGGCAGCACCACGCTGTTGTGGAAGGCCCTGCGGTACGCCATCGGCGCGAGCTTGCGCACCGTGACGCCCGCGTTGATGTCGATGACGTAGCTGTTCGCGTTGGCGTCGAACCGGTCGTAGCCGGGCGCGCCACCGGCCTTCAGGATCTTCCCCTGCTCGTACATCACGGTGGTGCCGCTGACGCTGAACGTGTCGTCGGCGCGCGGGCCGGCATCGAGCACGCGGCCGTTGCCCTCGGTCGTGATCCAGTGCATGTTCACGCCCGGCCCGGCATGGAACACCTTGCCGTTGCCCGCGGGCAGCAGCATGAAGTGGCTGTCGCCGCCGAAGTTGCGCGAGGTGTCGACCGACAGGAACGGCTCGATCGGGATGCCGCTGCGTTGCTGCCAGCCGCCCGCGGCGGTCCAGACCTCGCCGTGCTTGTTGCCCACGCCGCCGCTCCACGATCCGCCGAGCGTGAGGACCGAGCCGTCCTTCAGCAGTGTGTTGGCCTGGTAGCCGCGCGGGATGTTCATCGACGCGGCCGTGCTCCACGTGCCATTGGCGGGGTCGAAGATGCTGGTGCGCGTCGACGAGATGCCGCCATTGACGAGCAGGCGCCCGTCCGGCAGGTTCGTCGTGCCCGGGCAGAACATGTTGTGCCCGGTTTCGGTGACGGTGCGCTCGGTGACGGTGTTGGCCACGGGGTCGAAGGTCGCGGCATAGGTGCGGCCCACGGTCGACAACGGCGTGAACTGGAACTTCTCGTCGGCCGACCACAGCAGCAACTTGCCGCCGGGCAGGTTGGCCATCGACGCAGGCACCAGCGGCAGCGTGCGCACCGCCGACCACGTGGCCTGCGACGGTGCGGCGATCTTGGCCGCGACCTCGATCAGATCCTTTCGATCGGCGCTGCTGCGCTCGCTCGTCGAATCGGGCGAATCGCCGCCGCACGCGGTCAGCACCGCCCCCAGGATCACCGTTCCGATTCTTGTTGTTGCTGCGCGCATCATCTGCCCCCTGGGGGGCAGGATGCTGTCACATCGAGTCACGCTCCTGCGGCGAAGCGGCCCCTCATATGGATGCCGATTCGCCCTCGGGGAGGCAAACGCCGATGACAGGCGCAGGTCAGTCGAGCGGCGCGCCGACGCCGCCACCGCCCGGTGTCTCGATCACGAACACGTCGCCCGGCTCGACTTGCACCTGCGCGAGATGGCCGAGGGATTCGATGCTGCCGTCGGCGCGCTCGACTCGGTTGACGCCGACCGTGCCCGCATGCCCGCCGTCAAAGCCGAAGGCTGGCACGACGCGGCCGTTCGACAAAATCGACGCCGTCATCGGCTCGAGGAAACGCACGCGCCGCACGCCACCGTCACCGCCCTTCCAGCGCCCGGCGCCGCCCGAGCCGCGGCGGATCGCGTAGCCGTCGAGGCGTACCGGGTAGCGGAACTCGAGCACCTCGGGGTCGGTCAGGCGCGAGTTCGTCATGTGCGTCTGCACGACCGCGGTGCCGTCGAAGCCGCCGACCTTGTGCCCTTCGCGGTCGATGACCAACCCCGCGCCGCTGCCGCCCGAGATGGTCTCGTAATACTGGTGGCGCGCATTGCCGAAGGTGAAGTTGTTCATCGTGCATTGGCTCGACGCCATCAAGCCCATCGCACCGTAAAGCGCGTTGGTGACGCACATCGACGTTTCGACGTTGCCCGCGACGACCGCGGCCGGGGGCAGTGGGTTGAGCATCGAGCCCTCGGGCACGATCACTTCGAGTGGCTTCAGGCAACCGGCGTTCAGCGGTATGTCGTCGTCGACCAGCGTGCGGAAGACGTACAGCACCGCGGCCATCGTCACCGCCTTCGGGGCGTTGAAGTTGCTGCGCAGTTGCGCGCTGGTGCCGGTGAAGTCGATCGTGGCGCGACGTGCGTTCGCATCGACGCGCAATGCCACGCAGATGCGCGCGCCGTTGTCCAGGTCGACCGAGAACGTGCCGTCCTTCAGCGCAGTGATCGCGCGCTGCACCGATGCTTCGGCGTTGTCCTGCACGTGCTGCATGTACGCCAGCACCGTCGGCAGGCCCCACTGCGCGACCACCGCGCGCAACTCCGATACGCCCTTCTCGTTCGCGGCAATCTGCGCACGCAGGTCGGCGATCGTCTGGTCGGGGTTGCGGGCGGGGTAGCGGCCCGACGCGAGCAGCGCGCGCAACGGCGCCTCGAGCAGATGGCCGTCGCGCACCAGCAGCACGTTGTCGAACAACACGCCTTCCTCGTCGATCGTCGACGAGAACGGCGGCATCGACCCCGGCGTCGCACCGCCGATGTCGGCGTGATGGCCGCGCGATGCGACATAGAACGTGGCCGGGGCATCGGACGTGGCGCTGTCGACCCACACCGGCGTCACGACCGTCACATCGGGCAGATGCGTGCCGCCGTGGTACGGGTCGTTCAGCACAAACACATCGCCGCGCTGCATGCTCGGGTTGCGCGCGATCACGGTCTTGATCGACTCGCTCATCGACCCCAGGTGCACCGGCATGTGCGGCGCATTGGCGATCAGCGCACCGTGGCCGTCGAAGAGCGCGCAGCTGAAGTCCAGCCGCTCTTTGATGTTCACCGACACCGCCGTGTTCTGCAGCGCCAGCCCCATCTGCTCGGCGATGTTCATGAAGAGGTTGTTGAACACCTCGAGCATCACCGGGTCGGCCTGCGTGCCCACCGCGTGGTCGCGCACCAAGGCGTGCACGCGGTCGATCACGAGGCTGCCGTCGAAGCCACAGCGCGCGCGCCAACCCGCTTCGACCACCGTGGTGGCGTTGGCCTCGGCGACGATCGCCGGCCCGGCAAGCTCGTCGCCGTGTGCGAGTTGTTCACGCCGGTACAACGGCACGTCGAGCCATGCATGGCCGTCGTGCATGCGCACACGCGCCAAATGCACCGCATCGCGTGCGGCCGCAGTGCCAACCATGCGCGCAGCCAGCGGTTCGCCCGACGCCTGAGCCTCGACGGTCACGGCGTCGATCACCAGCGCACGTTGCGGCATCAGGAATGCAAAGCGCTGCCGGTACGCAGCTTCGAACGCGCGTTGCATGGCTGGCCCGTCGGTCGACAACGTGACCGGCAGCGTGGTGTCGGTGCCCTGGTAGCGCAGCAGCGCGCGCTGCACCAGCCGCGCGTCACCGCGCTCGACGCCTTGGCGCTCGAGTTCGTTCAACGCTTGTTCGCTCAACGTACGCGCCAGCGTGCGCGCCGCATCGATGCCGTCGGCATCCAATTCGCGCTCGACCGTGGCTTCACGCGTGGCGAGTTGATCGGCCAGCCCCATGCCGTAGGCCGACAGCAGCCCGGCAAGCGGGTGGATGGCGATGCGCGTCATGCCCAATGCGTCGGCGACCGAGCACGCATGCTGCCCGCCCGCGCCGCCGAAGCACTGCAACGTGTAGCCGGTAACGTCATAGCCACGCGCGACCGAGATGCGCTTGATCGCGTTGGCCATGTTCGCCACCGCGATCTGCAACGCGCCCGCGGCGACCTGCTCGGCTGTGGTTGGCCGGCCCGTCGCATCGCTCATCGCGCGGGCCATCGCATCAAACCCGCGGCGCGACGCCTGTGCATCAAGCGCTTCGTTGCCGCGTGCACCGAACACCGGCGGAAAGTGTTCCGGCTGGATGCGGCCGAGCATCACGTTCGCATCCGTCACCGCCAGCGGCCCGCCCTTGCGATAACACGCAGGGCCTGGGGCGGCACCGGCGCTCTGCGGGCCCACGCGCAACCGCGCACCGTCGAAGTGAATGATCGAGCCGCCGCCCGCGGCCACGGTGTGGATGCTCATCATCGGCGCGCGCACGCGCACACCGGCCACGGTGGTTTCGAAAGCGCGCTCGAAATCGCCGCCGTTGTCGGACGTGTCCTGCGACAGGTCGTGCGACAAGTAGTGCGACACGTCGGTCGACGTACCACCCATGTCAAAGCCGATGATCTTGCGGTGCCCGGCCGCCAGCGCCGTACGCACCATGCCGACGATGCCGCCTGCAGGGCCGGACAGGATCGCGTCTTTGCCCTGAAAACGATCGGCCTGCGTCAGCCCGCCCGAGCTCTGCATGAAGAACAGGCGCACCCCCGGCATCTGCGCAGCCACGCGGTCGACGTAGCGACGCAGGATGGGCGACAGGTACGCATCAACCACCGTCGTGTCGCCGCGTGCCACCAGCTTCATCATCGGGTTCACGCGGTGCGACACCGACACCTGTGTGAAGCCCGCCGCCCGCGCCAGCGTTTCAGCCGCAGCTTCGTGTGCGGTGTGGCGCCAGCCGTGCATGAAAACGATCGCGCACGCACGCAGGCCCGCGTCGCGCGCGGCTGCCAACTCGCGCGCCAGCGCGGCTTCGTCGAGCGGCTGCACCACCGTGCCATCAGCGCCGACACGCTCCTCGGCCTCGATCACGTGCTCGTAAAGGCTCTCGGGCAACACGATGCGTCGGTCGAACAGCCGCGGCCGCGCCTGATACGCGATCCGCAGGGCATCGCGAAAACCACGCGTGGTGACCAGCAGCGTGCGTTCGCCCTGCCGCTCGAGCAACGCGTTGGTGGCAACGGTCGTGCCCATCTTCACGCACTCGACGCGCTCGGGCGTGATCGCCGCGCCGGCTTGCAGCCCCAACAGCCGTCGGATGCCTTCGACCGCGGCGTCGTCGTAGTGCTGCGCGTTCTCGCTCAGCAGCTTGAGTGTGTGAAGCCCGCCCTCACCGTCACGCCCGATGACGTCGGTGAAGGTGCCGCCACGGTCGATCCAGAATTGCCAGCGGGGGGTCATGACGCAAGAAGTGAGTGGTCTGCGGCATCGTAGCGGGTTCGCCAACGGCACACGTCGATAGGCGTCGCTCCCGATGCGCCGCATGCGCGCATTGCGGCATGCTCCGCCACGCGTCAACAGACACCACCCAAGGAGCCCTTCCGATGCCGACCCCACGCTTCCTCGTCGCCGCCGCGTTCACCGCGGCCGTGGCCACCACGCCCGCCTTCGCCCAAACCAAATGGGACCTCGCCGCCGCCTACCCGGCCACCAACTTCCACAGCGTGAACCTCGAAGCCTTCGCCGCCGATGTCGACAAGGCCACGGGCGGCAAGCTGAAGATCACGGTGCATCCGAACGCGTCGCTCTTCAAAGCGCCCGAGATCAAACGCGCGGTGCAGGGCGGGCAGGCGCAGGCCGGCGAGATCCTGCTGCCGAACTTCCAGAACGAGTGGCAGATCTTCGGTGCCGACGGCATCCCGTTCCTGGCCGACAGCTACGACAAGTCGTGGAAGCTCTACCAGGCGCAAAAGCCGCTGCTCGAGAAGAAGCTGGGCGAGCAAGGAATTATGCTGCTGTACAGCGTGCCTTGGCCGCCGCAGGGCATCTATACCAAGAAGCCGCTGGCGTCGGCCGCGGACCTGAAGGGCATGAAGTGGCGCGCCTACAGCCCCGCCACCGCGCGCGTGGCCGAACTGGTCGGCGCGCAGCCGGTCACGGTGCAGGCCGCCGAGCTGTCGCAGGCACTCGCCACGGGCGTGGTCGAAAGCTACATGAGCAGCGGCTCGACCGGCGTCGACACCAAGACCTACGAGCACCTGAAGTACTGGTACGACACGCAGGCCTGGTTGCCGAAGAACGCCGTGATCGTCAACAAGGCTGCCTTCGACGCGCTGGATGCACCGACGCAAGCCGCCGTGAAGAAGGCCGCCGCTGACGCCGAGAAGCGCGGCATCGAAGCCAGCAAGCGCGTCAACGTCGAGTCACTGAAGAAGCTCGAGGCCGGTGGCATGCAGGTCGTGCCGCCGTCGGCGCAGCTGAAGGCCGACATGACGAAGGTCGGCGAGACGATGCTGAAGGAATGGCTCGAGAAGGCGGGGGACGAGGGCAAGCAGGTGGTGGACGCGTACTCGAAGTAGATCGCGGGCGGCGGGCGGGCCCCCTATCATGCTGTGTCACGTCGGAGAACAGGTATGAGTGATCACCTTGTGGAAGAGCTCGCCCAGAAGGCACGCGGCCTCGAGCCGGACGAGCGCTCGCGGCTGGTCGATCTGATCCTTGTGTCGTTGCAAGAGCCCGCACTGGCTGAAGTCGAGGCAGCTTGGGCCCAGGAGATCGAGCGCCGCGTCGCGGCCCACGAACGGGGTGAGGTCGAGACCTTCGCGGCCGAAGACGTGTTCGCCGAAGCGCGCCGCATTGCACCGTGAGCCGCGCGCGATTCACGAAACACGCTCGATCCGAACTGCTCGCCCAGATCGCGTACTACGAGGCCGTGAGCGAGGGGCTGGGCGCGCGTTTGCGTCGCGAGGTCGAAGCCGCGGCGCAAGCGGCGGCGACATTTCCTCTCCACGGCAAACCCGCAGCGGCCGGGACCAGGCGCCGCCGCATCGCAGGTTTCCCGTTCGCGCTGTTCTACACCGAGACCACCTACGGGGTACTCATCCACGCCGTCGCGGGCGACCGCCAGCGGCCGGACTACTGGGTTGGCCGGATGTCGAGATGACGCGCCTCCTTGCCGCACTCGAAAGCGCGTAGCCCTTCATGCGCCGCTTCCTCGACCACCTCTACGTCGCCGCCGGCGCCCTCGCCGCGCTCGCCGTCTTCGCGATCTTCGCGTTGATGATCGGCGCGTCACTCGGCCGCGCGCTCGAGTGGCGCGTGGGCTGGGTCAACGACGTGGTGTCGTGGTTGTGCGCGGCGGCGGCTTTTTTCGGCATGGCGCACAGCTTCCGCAACGGCGACTTCGTGCGCGTGACGTTGCTGCTCGAGCAGGCGCCGCCGCGCTTGCGCCGTGTGCTCGAAGCGTTGTCGCTCGCGATCGCGGCCATCGCGGTCGGCTACCTCGCGTGGTGGGCGGTGCGCTTCACCTACGACAGTTGGCGCTTCAACGACATCGCCAACAACATGGTGGCGATCCCGATCTGGATTCCGCAGATGACGTTCGTGCTGGGCGCGCTGCTGTTCTTCGTCGCCGTGGTCGACGAGTGCGTGCAGGTGCTGCGTGGCCGCAAGCCCAGCTACATCGCGCGCGTCGAAGAGCGCCACGCGCGCGGCGACTTTTCCGAAGACCTCTAGGGATCATGGCCCCCACGCTCGCTTCGCTCGCTGCCCCCCGCGGGGGCTGTCAGTGGCTTCGGGCGGCCGGGCGCCACTGACATGTCCCTCGTCGCCCTCGGGGGACTCCTTCTCTTGATCCTCCTGCTGCTGCTGGGCAGTGGTGTGTGGATCGCGATGGCGCTGGCCATCGTCGGCTGGATCGGGCAGGCCTTCTTCGTGCAGACGAAGCCGGGTGCGAACCTCTTCACCGCGTTTTGGGAAACGACCGCGAGCTGGGAGTTGGCCGCGCTGCCGCTCTTCTTGTGGATGGGCGAGATTCTGTTTCGCACCAACCTGTCGGCGCAGATGTTCGAAGGCCTGGCGCCGTGGCTGAACCGCGTGCCAGGGCGGCTGATGCACACGACCGTTCTCGGCTGCGGCATCTTCGGTTCGGTGTCGGGGTCATCAGCCGCCACGTGCGCGACGATTGCCAAGGTGGCGCTGCCCGAACTCGAGCGCCGCGGGTATGACCGTGACATCGCGCTCGGCTCGCTGGCTGCGGCCGGGGGCTTGGGCATCCTGATCCCGCCATCGATCACGATGGTTGTGTATGCGGTGGCCGCCGACGCGAGCGTGGTCCGGTTGTTCCTGGCGGGGTTTCTGCCGGGGTTCCTGGTGATGGCGCTGTTCTCGCTGTACATCGCTTGGTGGAGCTTGGCGCATCCCGAGCGCGTGCCTCCCGCCGAGCCGCCCACGACGTTGATGCAGAAGATTCGGCGCACCGGCAGCCTCATCCCCTGCGCGTTGCTGATCGTGTTCATCGTCTGGGTGCTGGTCGCGGGTTGGGCGACCGCCACCGAATGCGCGGCCTTCGGCGTTCTGGGCGCGCTGGTGATCGCAGCGGCCGGAGGAGGTCTGACGTGGCGCAACTTCCGCGAAAGCCTCGTGGGCGCCACAAGGCTGTCGTGCATGATCATGTTCATCCTCGCGGGCGCGGCGTTCCTGGCCAAGACGATGGCCTTCACCGGTATCCCGCGCGCACTGGCCGAAGGCGTGGCGGCGGCAAACCTTTCGCCCTACGCACTGATCGCCGTGCTGACGGTGGTGTACCTGGTGCTGGGCACCGCGCTCGACGGCATCTCGATGATCGTGCTGACCAGCGCGGTCGTGCTGCCGATGATCCAGAAGGCGGGCTTCGACCTGGTGTGGTTCGGCATCTTCATCATCCTGTTGATCGAAATCGCCGAGATCACACCGCCGGTCGGCTTCAACCTCTTCGTGCTGCAGAACATGACGGGCGTGGACAGCAACCGCATCGCACGCGTCACGCTGCCGTTCTTCGCGTGCCTGCTGGTGGCCATCGCGGGGATCACCGTGTTTCCGTCGATCGTGACGTGGCTACCCGACGCCGTGATGGGACGCGAGCGCTGAGCGTCGATCGGGGCGTGGGCCGGTCGCGACCTTTCCTGACCACAAACGCACGCGGCACCGCACCATCGCGGCCATCGCGGCACCACCCGGAACTTCATCACGGCGCGACTCGCATCGCTGCCCTATCGTGAGCCCTCGCGCCTGGACCGCGGACTTCGCATGCCGCGAAGCTGCTGCGTCCAAGAGCCGCGATCGCCCCATGAACAGCCGCTTCGACCCGACGCCGACGAGCACGATGAGCCTGGACGGCCCGCTCGAGTGGCCGCTGCCGCCTTTCGCTTCGCGCCAGCCCTGGGCCGACGAAGAAGGCTCGGCGATGCCAGTACAGATCGAAACGCCGCGCGGCTACGAGGTCAACGGCCAGATGACAGGCTTCGACCTGCAGCGCGAATCGTTGATCTTCCGCTTCGACTCCGAGGGTGCGTCGCTGCGCGTTGCCTTTCCGCGCATGCGCCGCGCCACGTTGGTGGTACCGCTGGCTGACGAGACTGCGCGGCTGGGCTTCACCAGCCAGTTGCGCAAGTTCCGCGTCGCATTGACGGGTGGCGGCTTGCTCACCGGCCGTACCGCCGGGCACGTCGAAACGCGGGCTGGCCTGTATCTCTTCACACCCGACGACGACGAGTACACGCTGTACCGGGCCTTCATCCCCACGGGCGCCTACACACGTTGCGTGCTGGGCCCGAGCGTGGAGGAAGAAGCCGCACAACGCTGGATCACGCGACCCCAAGACCTGGCCCAGGCGCTCGACACCGGCACCCTGCGGCGCAAGGTGCTCGCGATCGGCGAGGCGATCTACGACCTGGGCGTGGTGTCGGCCCGCCAGTTGTCGGTGACGCTCGAGCGTCAGAGCACGAAGCAGCGTGTGGCGCTGGGCGAGATGCTGGTCACCGAAGGCCTGCTGTCACGCGCCGACCTGCGCACCGCACTGGGCCACAAGATGGGCTATCCGCTGGTGGACCTGCGCCAACTCGAACCCAACCCAGCGGCGCTGCGCCTGGTTGCGCTCGACATCGCCTTCGAGTGCAACGCGTTGCCGCTGATGCTGCGCCAACTCAACCTCGTGGTCGCCGTCGACAACCTGGCGCGTGTCGCCCAGCTCAGCAGCCTGCCGTCCACCCAGGGCCTGAAGATCGTACCGGTGCTGGCGCGCCGCCATCACATCGAAGCAGCGCTGGTGCGCGCGTATCACGAGTTCGGTGCCCGGGTGTGGAACGAGCCGCAGCGCGCGTGGAAGTTGACGTCACCGATGGTCGCTTGATGATGATCAGAGCTGCTCGCCGCGAACGAATGCCGCGGCTGGCGGCGGCAATGGCTTCGTGAAGAAGTCAGACGACGGCAGGTCACAGATCACACGACCGCCTTCGAGGTACGCCACGCGCGTGGCCAGCCGCTTGGCTTGGCCGAGGTTGTGCGTGCTCATCACCACGGTGATGCCCTCGTCGGCAATGCCGGCAATCAGGTCTTCGACCGCGCGCTTCGCATGCGGATCGAGGCTGGCGGTGGGCTCGTCCAGAAACAGCAGGCGCGGGCGCACGGCCCACGCGCGCGCCAGCGCCAGCCGCTGCTGCTGGCCGCCCGACAACGTGCGCGCCGGCCGGTCGGCCTGCGCGTCGAGCCCCACCCGCGCCAAGGCCTCGCGCGCACGCGCCTCACGATCGGCTGCAGGCACCTTCGCCAGCCACAGCGCCACCTCGAGGTTGCGCCGCACCGACAGGCGCAGCAGGAATGGCCGCTGGAACAGCATCGCCTGCGCGACACCGGCTTGGCGACGCAACGCGGCACGATCATCCAGCGCGTGGTCGAGTTGGCCGTGCAGCGTGCGCAGCAGTGTGGTTTTGCCCGACCCGTTGCTGCCGACCAGCGCGATGCGTTCGCGCTCGTGCACGGCGAAGTCAACGTCGGACAAAGCGGCCAACGCGCCGAAGCGCAGCGTCGCGCGGCGAAGCTCGACCAGCGCAGGCATCGCCGCCCCAGGCAGCTCGGCCGCGGTGGCGCGCACGTTCACGTCGCCCCCTTCGCATCGCGCGACACGCGCTGCATCAACGCGATCAGCGTGTTCAGCGCGAACACCACCGCGAGCAGCACGACCCCGAGGCCGAGGGCCAGCGGCAGGTCGCCTTTGCTGGTCTCGAGCGCGATCGACGTTGTCATCACTCGCGTCACGCCGAGGATGTTGCCGCCCACCACCATCACCGCACCCACTTCGCTGATGGCGCGGCCGAACGCCGTCAGCAGCACCGTCACCAGCGACCAGCGCTCGTGCACCAGCAGCAACCCCGCAGCCGTGGCGGGCCCTGCACCCATCGAACGCAACTGCTCGCCATTGCCGCGCCACGCGTCGGCCACCAGTTGACGCGTCAGCGCAGCGACGATCGGCACCGTGAGGATGGTCTGCGCGATCACCATCGCCGCGGGCGTGAAGAGGATGCCCCACGACCCGAGCGGCCCCGACCGCGACAGCAACAGGTAGACCACCAGACCGACCACCACCGACGGCAGCGCAAGCAACGTGTTCAATCCGACAACGACGACGCGATGCCCGGGAAATCGGGCGACCGCAAGCCACGCACCCAGCAACGTGCCCACCGCCGCGGCGATCAGCGTGGCGGTACCGCTGACGCGCAGCGACAGCCACACCACACCCCACAGCCCGTCGTCGCCGGAACTCACGAGCTGCCAAGCCTGAGCGAGGCTCTGCGAGAAGGTGTTCACGCAAGGTTCGACATGTGGGGGGCGCGGATTGTCACGGATCACGGCACCCCCGCCCGGACTAGACTCATACGCACCTCATACAGGACAGCGCGATGGATCTGAACTTCACCGCCGAAGAGCTTGCCTTTCGCCAACAGATTCGCGAATGGGTGGCTGGCAATCTGCCGAAGGACATCAGCCGCAAGGTTCACACCGCCTTGCGGCTCGAACGTGATGATCTGCAGCGCTGGGCGCGCATCCTTGGCAAACAGGGTTGGCACGGGTGGGGATGGCCCAAGCACTTCGGCGGGCCGGGGTGGAACGCGGTGCAGCGCCACCTTTTCGAAGAGGAATGCGCACTGGCCGGCGCGCCGCGCGTGGTGCCCTTCGGGCCGGTGATGGTGGCGCCCGTCATCATGGCCTTCGGCTCGCCCCAGCAGCAGAAGCAGCACCTGCCCGGCATCATGAGCGGCGACGTGTGGTGGAGCCAGGGCTACAGCGAGCCCGGCTCGGGGTCGGACCTTGCCTCACTGAAGACGCGCGCCGAGCGCAAGGGCGACTACTACATCGTCAACGGCCAGAAGACCTGGACCACGCTGGCGCAATACGGCGACTGGATCTTCTGCCTGGTTCGCACCAGCAACGAAGGCAAGCCGCAAACCGGCATCAGCTTCCTGCTGATCGATATGAAGTCGCCCGGCGTGACCGTGCGGCCGATCGTGATGCTCGACGGCGAAGCCGAAGTCAACGAGGTCTGGTTCGACAACGTCGAGGTCCCGGCGGACAACCTGATCGGCGAAGAGAACAAGGGCTGGACCTACGCCAAACATCTGCTGGCTCACGAGCGCACGAACATCGCCGACGTGAACCGCGCCAAGCGTGAGCTCGAGCGCCTGAAGCGCATCGCGAAAACCGAAGGCGTGTGGGACGACATGCGTTTTCGTGACCAGATCGCGCTGCTCGAGGTCGACATCGTCGCCCTCGAGATGATGGTGCTGCGCGTGTTGTCGGCCGAATCGTCGGGCAAACAAAGCCTGGACGTTGCGGGCCTGCTGAAGATCCGCGGCAGTGAGATCCAGCAGCGCTACAGCGAGCTGATGATGTTGGCGGGTGGCCCGCTGGTGCAAGCCTTCGTGCACGAGGCGATGGCTGCGGGCTGGCAAGGCGAATTCGTCGGCGGGGTTCATCTCGCGCCGCTGGCCGGCACGTACTTCAACATGCGCAAGACAACGATCTACGGCGGCAGCAACGAGGTTCAACGCAACATCGTCTCTGCGCAAGTGTTGGGGAGCTGATCATGAACTTCGACTTCACCGAAGAACAACTCGCGCTGCGCGACGCGGTCGCACGCTGGGTCGAGAAGGCGCATGGCTTCGAGCGCCGGCACGCCATGGCGAAAGCCGGCGGCGGCACGCGCACGGTGCTGCGTGAGCTGAACGAGCTGGGCCTGATGGGCCTGGCATTAGCCGAAGCGCACGGCGGCATGGGCTTCGGCCCCGTCGAAGCGATGGTGGTGATGGAGGAACTGGGCCGCGGCATCGTCAGCGCACCCTACGCGCAGGCGGCGCTGGTCACACCCGTGCTGCTGGCGCGCGCCGATGACGCTGCGCAGAAGTCGTGGCTGCCGCGCGTGGCCGACGGCTCGGCGCTGGTGGTGCTGGCGCATCAGGAACATGCGGCGCGCTACCGGCTCGACCGTGTCGCGGCGAAGGCCACCGCGCGCGGCGACGGCTGGGTGATCGACGGCGCCAAGAGCGTGGTGCCCGCGGGCGACGAGGCTGATGCCTTCATCGTTCCGGCGATGGTCGACGGCGCGCTTGCGCTCTTGCTTGTCGAGAAGGCCGCCGCGAAGGTGCGCGGTTACCCGACGCAGGACGGCGCGCGTGCAGCCGAGGTCACGCTGCAGGCCGCCCCCGCGACGCTGCTTGTACGCGACGGCCACGGTGCGCTGGAGCACGCGGTCGACGTTGGCATCGCCGCGGCATGCGCCGAAGGCGTCGGCCTGATGGACCGCATGCTCGCGGTCACGGTCGAATACATGAACACGCGCAAGCAGTTCGGCGTCGCCATCGCCAGCTTCCAGTCGCTGCGCCACCGCATCGCCGACGTGAAGATGCAGCTCGAGCTGGCGCGCTCGATGAGCTACTACGCCACGCTGAAGCTGCGCGACGACCCCGCATCGCGCCGCCGCGCACTGTCGCAAGCGAAGGTACAGCTGGGCAACAGCATGCGCTTCGTCGGGCAGCAGTGCATCCAGCTGCATGGCGGCATCGGCGTCACCGATGAATATGTCGCCAGCCATATCTTCAAACGCCTGACGATGCTCGAGCTTGCCTTCGGCGACACGCTGCACCACCTGGGTGAGGTCAGCGCGCGCATGAAGGACACGGCCGGCGTCTTCGCCTAAGCCCGAGCGACGGACGGACTGTCGGTCGATGAACGCGGCAAAAGCCATCACCGACAGCATCACCGACAGCATCGTTGACGTCAGCGGCCTCGAGGTCGGCCACCACACGCTCGACGCACGCGCGACCGGTTGCAGTGTCGTGATCTGCCGCGAAGGTGCGGTCGCCAGCGTCGACGTTCGTGGCGGCGCGCCCGGCACGCGTGAGACCGACCTGCTGGCGCCCGACGCGCTGGTCGACCGGGTGCACGCCGTGCTGCTCAGCGGGCGGCAGCGCATTCGGCCTGGATGCCGCCGGCGGCGTGATGCGCTGGCTCGAGGAACGTGGCATCGGCTTTCGCATCGCGCACGTCACGGTGCCAATCGTGCCCGCGGCGGTGCTGTTCGACCTGATGCGCGGCGACCACCGCATTCGGCCCGATGCCGCGGCCGGCTACGCAGCGTGCAACGCCGCGTCGACGCAACCACCCGCGCAAGGCCGCGTGGGCGCGGGTGCCGGCGCCATGGTCGGCAAGGTTTTCGGCTTCGACCGCGCCAGCCCCGGCGGCATCGGCAGCGCGTCGGTGCGCGTCGACGGCGTCACGGTCGGCGCGCTGATCGCCGTGAACGCGGTCGGCGACGTGATCGACCCGTCGAGCGGGCGCGTGATGGCCGGCGCGCGCGAAGACGACGGTACCTTCATCGACACGCAGGCTGCGATGCTCGCGGGCCGCACCAGCCTGCTGCGCGCCGCCACGGCGCAGCGTGCGCCGCAAGCCGGCGGCGCCACCGTGATCGGCGTGGTCGCGACCGACGCCAAGCTCGACAAGGCGCAGGCCAAGCGCCTGGCGGTGATGGCCCACGACGGCCTGGCGCGCGCGATCCGGCCCGCACACACACCCGCCGATGGCGACACGCTCTTCGCGCTTGCCACCGGCACGGCGCGCACGCAGCACGCGCGGGCGCCCGACCTGATGCTGTTGGGTGCGATGGCCGCGGATGCGGTGACGCGGGCTGTGATGAACGCGGTGCGTTAAGGCTTCACGCCTCGCCGGAACGTTCGAACAGCCCCTCGAGCCGTTTCGGACGCCACCGGAAGCACTGACGTTCCGCCACCCGTCCTTGCCGTGCCCGCTCGCGTGAATTCATGCACGGCCAACTCGTTGCAAACCCTTGGTTTCGAGGGTCGCTTCGACATACATTCAGTTCATGACAGACCGCCACCAGCAGGACGGTGCGGCTCCATCCGAGCTGGCGCTACCAGAGACCCTCGAGCAGCCACCAGCGATCACCGCGCAGCATGAAACTCCGCGCGCGAAGTTCTCGAAGATGGACACGGAGCTCATCCGCGTCATCGAGGACCTGGCATTTGTGTTGATCGAAAAAGGTTTGATCACCCTCGGCGATTTGCCGCCGCATGCGCAGAACAAGCTCCTCGAACGTCGCGGCTTTCGCGACCGCTTCCAGGCACACCGCGGCAAGCAGGCCAACTTCGTCGACGTGCTCGACGACACCCACTTCGGCTTGATGCGTTGAAGAACGCAGCGCCGCGCACGCGCGTGAAGATGTCACGCGCCACGGTCCCCGCGTTGCAAGGGTGACCCAGGCTCACGGGGCAGATCGGGAACGAAGGGCCGCCTAGCATCGTCGGTGTCCCCGCTCCCGACGACGTTAACGTGAACAGCCTTGAACAACGCCCACCCCTCGCGTCCTCGTGCGGCCCCGAGTCGCCCGTGCGACGCAACCTCACAAGGGCGCTCGCCGATCTGGACGCCGCCGAGATCCAAGGTGGGGCAGCACGCTTGTCGCAGGCACTGGCCCATGTCGCCGAGTGCTATCACGCCGCCGACATGGCAGCCCATCGTCGCTGGTATCTCCAGCAGGCGCTGCGCTTCGCCGCATTGCTCGGCGCGGTCGACACCAAGGTCGACCTGCTGTGCCAGTTGGCGGAGGCGTGCGTCGACGACGTCCGCGTCGGAGCCGACGACACGAACGACGCACGACGTTCGCACGGCGCGCGCGATCTGGTTCGCGACCACGTGTTCGAAGCCGCGCAACTCGCCGGCCGTTCCGCCGACCCGCAATGGGAGGTCACCGTGCTGCTGCGCCTGGGTGGCGTGCTCGACGGCCTGGGTGACCACGACGACGCTGCGGCGCTGCAACGGCGCGCGCTGGCGCTGATCACGGGCAACAGCACTCAGCGCGAGTTGATCGGCTGACGCTCTCGACTTCGGCGGCTGCGCGCCAGCACCGGCCGCAGCGCATCACCGGTCGCGGTGCCGTCCGCAACGATCGATTCCGGCGGCCCCTCGGCGACCACAAGCCCGCCGCCCGCGCCACCTTCGGGCCCGAGATCGATGACCCAATCGGCCTCGGCGACGATGTCGAGGTCATGCTCGATCACGATCACGCTGTGGCCGCCGTCGACCAGCCGATGCAGCACGCGAATCAACCGTTCGACGTTGGCCATGTGCAGGCCCACCGTCGGCTCGTCGAGCACGTAAAGCGTGTTCGCCGAACGTTCGCCGCGGCGTGCCAACGCCCGGTCGGAATCGCGCACCTTCGACAGCTCGGTCACAAGCTTGATGCGCTGCGCCTCACCACCCGACAACGTCGGTGACGACTGGCCGAGCGTGAGGTACCCCAAGCCCACGTCGACAAGCAATTGCAGCGGATGCGAAATCGACGGCATCGATGCAAAGAATTCGACCGCCTCGTCGACGTCCATGTTCAGCACGTCGCCGATCGACTTGCCGCGCCACGTCACGGCCAGCGTCGCGTCGTTGAAGCGCTGGCCTTTGCACGACTCGCAGCGCACCTTCACGTCAGGCAGGAAGCTCATCTCGATCGTGCGCACGCCCTGCCCTTCACACACCGCGCAGCGGCCCGCGTCGGCACCGGCGGTGTTGAACGAGAAGCGCCCCGGCCCATACCCGCGCGCCTTCGCCTCGAGCGTCTGCGCGTAGAGCTTGCGGATCGCGTCCCAGAACCCAACGTAGGTCGCCGGGCACGAGCGCGGCGTCTTGCCGATCGGCGTCTGGTCGACTTCGAGCACACGGTCGACCGCACGCCAGCCTTCGACCGCGCGGCAGCCGGTGGGTGCAGCCTGCCCTCGCGTGCGAATCAGGTCGGCCACCGACGCCAGCAGCACATCGCGCGCCAGCGTGCTCTTGCCCGAGCCCGATACGCCGGTGACGGCGACGAGGCGGGTCAGCGGCACCTGCACGTCGAGCGCGCGCAGGTTGTGCATCGACGCACCGCGGATCGTCAGGCGCGCGGTCTTCGCGTCGACCTTTCTTCGCGGTTGCAGCGGATGCGCCAGCGGCGTGCCGAGGAACCGGCCGGTGACGGAGCGCGCGTTGCGCTGCAAGTCGTCGAGCGTGCCCTGCGCCACCACTTCACCGCCGCGTTTGCCCGCGCCGGGGCCGATGTCGATGAGATGTTCGGCGCGGCGGATCGTGTCTTCGTCGTGTTCGACGACAACCAGCGTGTTGCCCTGCTGCGCCAGCGTCGTCAACGCGTCGAGCAGGATGCGGTTGTCGCGCGGATGCAGGCCGATGGTGGGCTCGTCGAGCACGTAGCACACACCTTGCAAGTGGCTGCCGAGTTGCGCGGCGAGGCGGATCCGTTGCGCCTCACCACCCGACAACGTGGGCGCCGCGCGATCGAGCGTGAGATAGCCCAAGCCGACGTCGCGCAGGAAGTGCAGCCGGCTCGACACCTCGGTGACCACGTCACGCGCGATGCCGGCCTCGCGCCCTTCCAGCGCCAACCCATCAACCCACGCCAGCGCTTCGCCGACCGACCAGGCAGCAACGTCGCCGATGGGCCGCGCGTCGAACGTCACCGCTCGTGCCAGCGCGCACAACCGCGTGCCCTCGCACGCCGGGCACGCGGCATCAACCAGATCATCGAAATCGGGGTCGGCATCGACGAGCTTGCGCTCGCGGCCGCCATCGTCCTCGCGCTTCGAATCGTCGAATGCGCGCCGCTGCTCTTTCGTCAGCGCCAGACCCGTGCCGACGCACGTGGTGCACCAGCCGTGGCGGCTGTTGTACGAGAACAAGCGCGGGTCCAGTTCGGGGTAGCTGGTGCCGCAGGTCGGGCACGCGCGCTTGGTCGAATACACCCGCACGCTGCCCAGCCCCGTCGCCGACTGACCGGCTTCGAACACTTCGCGCAAGCCGTCGAGTGGAGACAACACGTGCACGACACCACGGCCGTGTTCGATCGCTGTGGCAAGGCCGGTGCGCAGCTCGTCTTCGCGCGATGGGTCAACGACGAAATCGGCAACCGGCAGTTCGATCGTGTGTTCCTTGAATCGATCCAGGCGCGGCCATGGGTCCACCGGCAGGAATTCGCCGTCGACGCGCAGGTGCGTGTGACCGCGCGCCTTGGCCCACTTCGCCAGGTCGGTGTAGACGCCTTTGCGCGCGATCACCAGCGGCGCGAGCAGGCCGATGTGTTGGCCGCGCATTTCGCGCATCAGCTGCGACGCGATGCTTTGCGCCGACTGCGGCGCGACCGGCGTGCCGTCTTTCGTGCAATGCGCAATGCCAAGCTTGACCCACAGCAGGCGCATGAAGTGCCACACCTCGGTCACGGTCGCGACCGTGCTGCGCCGCCCGCCGCGCGACAGCCGCTGCTCGATCGCCACCGTCGGCGGAATGCCGTAGACCGCGTCAACTTCGGGTCGCCCTGCGGGTTGCACGATGCTGCGTGCGTACGCGTTCAGCGACTCGAGGTAACGCCGCTGCCCTTCGTGAAACAGGATGTCGAACGCCAGCGTGCTTTTGCCCGAGCCCGATACGCCGGTGATGACGCTGAACTTGCCGCGCGGGATCGCGAGATCGACGCCCTTCAGGTTGTGCTCGCGCGCGTTGACGATGCGGATCGTGTTGTCGTCTTGCGCCGGGCGTACACGACGTCGAGCTGCGATCAGGCTTTGCAGCGACACGCCGTCGTCGTCTGATCCGTACGGAACAGCCACGCGTTCTTCGACACGGTGTTCGCCGAGTCCGAGCGCTGCCTCGTATTCGCGCAACGCGCGCCCGGTGTGCGACGTGGTGTGCGCCTTCAGGTCGTCGAGCGTGCCTTCGGCCACGACGTGGCCGCCGCCCTCGCCGCCTTCGGGGCCAAGGTCGACGATCCAGTCGGCGCAACGCAGCACGTCGAGGTTGTGCTCGATCACCACGACCGAATGCCCCGCGTCGAGCAACTTGCGGAAGCTGCGCATCAACTTCGCGATGTCGTCGAAGTGAAGCCCCGTCGTCGGCTCGTCGAACAAGAACAGCGTGCCCTTCTTCGCCGCCGGTTGAAATGACCCCCAAGCTCGCTTCGCTCGCTGCCCCCCGAGGGGGCTGTCAGCGCCTTCGGGCGGCCGGGCGCCGCTGACCGGCCCGCTCGCCGCCTGCGCGAGAAACCCCGCCAGTTTCAACCGCTGCGCTTCGCCGCCCGACAACGTGGGCACCGGCTGCCCCAGACGCAGATAGTCGAGACCGACGTCGACCACCGGCTGCAATCGCCGCACGACATCGCCGTCATGGCGGAACAGTCGCACCGCTTCGCTGACCGTCAGCTCGAGCATGTCGGCCACGCACAGCGAACGGTCTTCGCGCAACACGCGCACCTCGAGCACTTCGGCGCGAAAGCGCTTGCCGTCGCAGTCGGGGCAGCGCAGGTACACGTCGGACAGGAACTGCATCTCCACGTGCTCGAAGCCCGAGCCCGTGCACGTCGGGCATCGGCCGTCGCCGGCGTTGAAGCTGAAGGTGCCCGCGGTGTAGTGACGCTCGCGCGCGAGCGGCGCGTCGGCCAGCAGCTTGCGGATGTCGTCGAACGCGCCGACGTAGCTGACCGGGTTGCTGCGCGCGGTCTTGCCGATCGGCGTCTGGTCGACGAAGACGACGTTGGCGAGCCGGTCGGCACCGAGCACGCGGTCGTGCACGCCGGGCTCTTCGGCGCTCTTGCCGAAGTGACGTGCCAGCGCCGGATGCAGCACGTCTTGCACCAGCGTGCTTTTGCCCGAGCCCGACACGCCGGTGATGCACACCAGCCGCTGCAACGGCAGCGTGACCGCGATGTTCTTCAGGTTGTGCTGGCGCGCGCCTTCGATGACCAGGCGCGGCGTGTTGTCCTGCACGAAGCGCTTGATGCCCGCGCTGACGTGCTTGCGCCCGCCGAGGTACGCACCCGTCGCGGTGTCGGCCAGCCGCGCCGCTTCCGGCGTGCCGTCGAACACGATGCTGCCGCCGCGCTCGCCGGGCCCTGGGCCCATCTCGACGATGCGGTCACCCGCGAGCATCACCGCCGGGTCGTGCTCGACCACCACCAGCGTATTGCCGGCGTCGCGCAGCCGGTGCATCGCCTGCACGATGCGGTTCATGTCGCGCGGGTGCAGGCCGATCGACGGTTCGTCGAGCACGAACAGCGTGTTGACCAGCGACGTGCCCAGCGCCGTCGTCAGGTTCAGCCGCTGCACCTCGCCGCCCGACAGCGTGCGGCTTTGGCGGTCGAGCGTGAGGTAGCCCACGCCGACGTCGCACAGGTACTTCAACCGCGTGCGGATCTCGTCGTGCAGCAGCGCCAGCGCCTCGTCCTGCGCGCCCGACGACGCCAGGTGGTCGAAGAAGCGGCGCAGCTTGTCGATCGGCAAGCGCATCAGGTCGTGCAGACCCAGGCCCGGCAGCGACTCGAGTTGCGCGCGCGTCCACGCGACGCCTTGCGGCAGGAAGCGATCGGCCGGCGCAAGCAGGTTGTTGTCGTGCTGCGCGCCCAGGCGCCACAACAACGCATCCTTCGACAGTCGTGCCCCGCCGCACACCGGGCACGTGCGGTAGCTGCGGTACTTCGACAGCAGCACGCGGATGTGCATCTTGTACGCCTTGCTCTCGAGGTACTCGAAGAAGCGATGCACGCCGTACCACTGCTTGCTCCACTTCCCCTTCCAAGCCGGGTCGCCGTCGATCACCCATTGCCGGTGCGCGTCACTCAGTTGGGCCCACGCGGTGTCGCGCGGAATACCCGCGGCGCCCGCGTGGCGGATCAGGTCGTCCTGGCACTCCTTCCAGGCCGGTGTCTGCAGCGGCTTGATCGCACCCGCGCGCAACGTCTTGCGGCCGTCGGGAATCACCAGGCCCAGGTCGACGCCGATCACGCGTCCGAAGCCGCGGCAGGTCTCGCATGCACCGTGGGCCGAATTGAACGAGAACAGCGCGGGCGTCGGCTGCGCGTAGTGAAGATCGCTCTCGGGGCAATGCAGCGCCGTCGACCAGCGCCAGACCAGCGTGTCTTCGCTGCCACCGACCGGCGTGTCGAGCACGTGTGCGTCGACCCGTCCACCGCCACGCGCCAGCGCAAGTTCGATCGCTTCCTGCAGGCGCGCGGGCTCGGCCGAACCGATGCGCAGGCGGTCGGCTACGACATCGAGCACCTTGACCTGCAGCGCGGCATCGCCGCGGCTGACCGTCATGCGCGCGCCCTGCACGCGTGTGAAGCCTGCCGCGGAAAGCCACTCCTGCTGCTGCGCATCGCTGGTGTCCGCTGGAAGCTCCACCGGGAACGTGATCGCCACGCGCGGGTCGCCTTGCGCAGCCGCACGTTCGCGCAGCGACGCTGCAATCGACGCCGCGCTGTCCACGCGGACCTCGAGCCCGGTCTGCCGGTCGAACAGGCGGGCCGCGCGTGCGAACAACAACTTGAAGTGGTCGTTCAGCTCCGTCATCGTGCCGACCGTCGAACGTGACGTACGCACGGGGTTGGTCTGGTCGATGGCGATCGCGGGCGGCACGCCTTCCACGCGATCGACGGCCGGGCGGTCCATGCGGTCGAGGAACTGGCGCGCGTACGCCGAGAAGGTCTCGACATAGCGCCGCTGGCCTTCGGCATAGAGCGTGTCGAACACCAGGCTCGACTTGCCCGACCCGCTGGGGCCCGTCACCACCGTCATCTCGCCGGTGGCGATGTCGAGGTCGATGCCCTTGAGGTTGTGCTGCCGCGCACCGCGGATGCGGATCGTCCCTTGCGTCCCAACCGGGCTCTCGGGCTTGTTCATGCAGCTACTTTTCGACGGCGAAAGCGGCTGATTCTAGGAAATCAGGCCGGCCCTGCGACACATGTCGCTACAAACCCGTTAGGGCGGTGGCTAAACTGTTTTTCTCCGTCGTCCTCGGGTCGGTGCAAAGCGTTAGGGCTGCGCTGACTCTCCACACACCCATGAAAAAACCCCTGGTCTCGAAGCGTCAAAGTGGCGGCAGTCCAAAGTCCTCCGGCCCGGCCATGGACTGGAGGATTCGGTATGCCGCAGCCGCGGTCGCGCTGTCTCTGGCTTCGTGCGGCGGTGGAGGCGGCGACGTGACGATCCCTTCGCCGTCCCCGGGCACACCATCGCCGTCGCCATCACCATCTCCAAGCACGCCGCCGCCGCCCACCGTCGGCGGCAACGTCTCGATCAGCGGCAAGGTGACCTATGACGCCGTGCCGTTTCAAAGCGGCGGCAGCCTGAACTACGGCGGCACCACGCAGTTGCCCATCCGCGGCGCGGCGATCCAGCTGATCGACAGTACCGGAGCGGCCGTCGGGTTCTCCACCTCCAACGCGCAAGGTGACTACACCCTCAACGGGTCAGCCACCGGGCAGGTACGCGTGCGCGTGCTGGCCGAGCTGAGAGGCCCGAGCTACGACTTCACCGTGCGCGACAACACCGATCGCGGCTCGATGTGGGCCATGGACTCCGATGCTTTCGCCGCCGGCAGCGGCCTGACGCAAAACGTGCGCGCGGTGTCGGGCTGGGGCGGCACCGCTTACACCGGCACACGGGTCGCCGGCCCGTTTGCGATCCTCGACGTGGCGTACCTCGCGAAGGAAAAGATCGCGGCGGTCGCGCCTACGCAGAATCTGTCGTCGTTGAAGATCTTCTGGAGCCCGAATAACGTGCCCAGCGTCGGAAGCCTGACCAGCGGGCAAATCGGGACGTCGTTCTTCACGCGTGGCGTGACCGGCGCCACCGCAACGACGCTTGGATTGGTTGCAGGCGACCGAACCCTGTTCATCCTGGGCGCCGAGAACACCGACACCGACGAGTACGACAGCGCCGTCATCGCGCACGAAATCGGTCACTACCTTCAAAGCGTGGTCTCGCGTGACGACAGCGTGGGCGGGCCGCACTCCGGGGACGATCTGCTCGACATGCGGGTGGCGTTCTCGGAAGGTTGGGGCAACTCGTGGTCGGGCATGGTTCGCGACAACCCCATCTACTTCGACTCGCGCGGTGGCGCAGCAGGCTCAGGGCTTCCAATACAGCGTCGCGACGGTGCCGTCGACGCAAGGCTGGTACTCGGAAGGCACGGTCGAATACCTGCTGTGGAACAACTATGTCGACACCGGTATCGGCTTGGCGGGGATCTACACCGCATTGGCTGATATGACCGATTCGCCCTACCTGTCGAGCATCTTCAGCTTCAACCAGGCGCTTCGCACTGCGCGTCCGGCTGCCGCTGGCGGCATCAACTCGCGCGCGGTCGGCGTCGGCGTCAACGGCACCGACGGCTACGGTGCCGGGGAGACGAACAACGCTGGTTTGGCATCGGCCCTGCCGGTGTACGCAAGCCACAACGTCGCACTGAACTCGGCCACGACGCATTGCGTGACACGGGCGGTCGGTAGCCCGAACAAGATTGGCAACTATGCCTACGTGACGTTCACGGCCAGCGGCACCAGAACGATCACCGTGCGGCGCTCGTCTTCGACCGTCCAGGCGACGGATCCCGACGTGGAGATCATCACGTCTCAGGGGCAGACCCTCGGCCCGTTCCAGAGCCAGACGGTCAACACCGAGACGATGTCGAACGTTTCGCTGCCTTCGGGAACGCACGTCATGGTCATCAACGACTACCAACTGTTCGACGGCAATGCGTCAGGCTCGCGCTGCTTCAACGTCACCATCAACTGAAGGAGCGCGCATATGAAACACCGTTTCGAATCCCGCCTTGCTTCGATCTCGCGCGCGCACATCGGTCGCACCGTGGCCGCGGCGAGCCTGCTTCTCGTCGGCGGCGCGCTCGTGCTGGGCACCGACGCCTTCGCCTGTCGTGACCACGACGTCCACGCCGACGCGAAGGCACAGCCCCGCGGCGGGTCGAAGGCCCAGCCTGCGGCCGCAGGCGTCAAACAGGTCGCGATGACCGGCCACGCTGCCAACGGCGAGAAGGGCAACGGTTCGGGCATCACGCTGACATCGAAGACCGCCAAGACGATCCCGATCGGCGTCGCGACGCTGGTCACACTCGACTTCGGCGCCGCGCGCTTCGAAGGCGCGGTCGCGCAGTTCAACGTGCCCGAAGGCATGCAGGTCACCATGGCCGACGGCAGCGCGGTGCGCGACGTTGCGCTTGCGGTCGGCGAGTCCACGCGTGTCGACCTGCTGGTCACCGCGCGCGACGACGGCTTGCAGTATCTGGACGTGACCACGCTGCAAAACAAGCGCGCGTCGGTGCGCTCGGTCGCACTCGCGGTCGGCAGTGGCGTGTCGAAGTTGAAGTCGGCGGGCCGTACCGAGGTCATGCCCGACGGCCAGCGCGTGAAGATCATGAAGGGCGAAAGCCGCTGAGATCCTTCTCGTCGCACAAAGCCCGCCCGTGCCACGGCGGGCTTTTTTCTTGCCGGACGCAGGTCCGCGTTCTTGAAGCGGTTCAAGGCAACCGCCCATCGCACGCCGGAACATGCGTTGCGGCACTTCGGAAGCCGCACGCAGGTCCTGGTCATGGCACCGCCCCCATCCACGTCCACGTCCACGTCGACGCTCGATGTGCACGCCATCGCGCCGCCGCTGCGGCAGCGCCTGATTTACCGCGCCTTCGACGGGTTGCGGGTAGGCGACATGCTCGAACTGCTCAGCGACCGCGACCCGCAACCGTTGCTCGCAGAACTTCGAGCGCGATGCGCGGGGGCCTTCGAGACGCACGAGATCGACGCCGGCCCGCACGTCTGGCGCCTGCAATTGCGCAAGCTCGGTACCTGCGCCATCAGTGAAGGCCAGCAACCTTGAACGGCTGGCGGCCTGCACGCACCCCTGACGCACAATCCAAGCGATGGATCGCCCCGCACCGCGTCGCCCCGAATTCGACCTTCAGCGCCATCTCGGCGTGCTGCCGCTGTTCCACGAGCTCGACGCCACCGAGCTCCAGCGCCTGGCAGCCGGCAGCCGCCTGACGCGACTCGCGCGCGGCGAGATGGTGTTCCGCGTCGGCGAGCCGTGCAACGAGTTCCACGTCGTCGTCACCGGCCAGATCAAGCTCTTCGCGATCTCACCGGCGGGGCAAGAGAAGGTGATCGAGATCTTGAGCCCAGGCCAGAGCTTCGCCGAGGCGCTGATGTTCACCGACAAGCCCTACATCGTCAGCGCGCAAGCGCTCGCCGATGGCGTGGTGCTGACGGTCGGCAAGGCCACGGTGATCGAAGAGATCATGCGCGAGCCGCGCTTCGCGCTGCGCATGCTGGCCGGGCTGTCGCGCCGACTGCACGGCCTGGTGCGCGACGTTCGAGTCGTACAGCCTGCACACCGGCATGGAACGCGTGATCGGCTACTTGCTGCGCGGCCACCCCCAGGCCGCCGACGATGCCGCCGACGGAGACGACAGTCAAGTCGTCAGCTACACCGTCACGCTGCCGGTCAGCAAGGCGACGGTGGCCTCGCGCCTGAGCCTCACGCCCGAGTACTTCTCGCGCGTGCTGCACGAGCTTCAGGACGCCGGGCTGGTCGAGGTCGACAAGCGCGACATCCGCATCGTCGACGTGAAGCGCCTCACGACCTACCGCGGCAGCTGAACGGCTTCCACCGCCCGCACCGACGGCGTGAAGGCATCCGAGAAGCAGAACTGTTCGTCGAGGCCGTGCGCGAGGAAGTCGGGCACCGCCGCCTGCACCATGCGCACCGAGCCGCAGGCGTAGACCTCGATGCCGCGCAGGTCCGGGTGGTCCGCGAGCAGCGCTTCGTGCACCAGGCCGCGGCGGCCGGTCCACGCGGCATCGTCATCTGCGTGCGAGAGCACCGGCACGAAGCGGAAGTTCGGATGCTCGCGCATCCAGCTGTCGACGACATCGAGCAGGTACAGATCCTCGCGGCGGCGCACACCCCAATACAGCGTCATCGGACGCTTCA
Organism: uncultured beta proteobacterium; assembly: GCA_963738615.1. Classification (GTDB taxonomy): domain Bacteria; phylum Pseudomonadota; class Gammaproteobacteria; order Burkholderiales; family Burkholderiaceae_C; genus CAVTWY01. The sequence goes on along the minus strand of CAVTXI010000019.1, from coordinate 1,987,525 downwards.
CGCCGCGCGCGAACGCGTCCTCGATGATGCTCTTCACCGGCGCGAAGCCGGTGGCGCCGGCCACGAAAAGGATCGGCAGCTCGCTGTCGTGGAGCGTGAAGCGCCCCAGCGGCGCTTCGAACTCGATGCGGTCGCCGGACTTCATCGCGTTGAACACGTGCGTGGTGTAGCGCCCGCCCGAGATCAGGCGCACATGCAATTCGATCACGTCGCCTTCGAAGGACCCGGGCAGCGGTTGCAGCGGTGCGTTGGCGAACGAGAAGGCGCGCTTCTCGCCGTCGTCGAGCAGGATGTTGAGGTACTGCCCGGCCACGAAAGGCACGTGCGTGCCCGGCGGCAGCGCGAGGTGCAGGCGCATCAGGTCGCTCGACAGTCGCTCCATCCGCTGCACGATCGCGGTGTGACGTCGAGGCCGCAGCGCAGCCGTCGCCGCGACGGCGAGTGCGTCGACGCCGGGCACCTCGGCCTCGATGTCGTCGAGCGGCACCGCGCAGCACATCAGCGCTTGCCCCGCGCTTCGCATCGACGGCGTCAACGCCGCTTCCTGAAAGCTGCCATGGTCGACGCGCCCCGCCAGCACCGTGCACACGCACAAGCCGCAGCCGCCGGCGCGGCAGTCGTAAGGCAGCGCCAGGCCCGCACGCAGGCCGGCTTCCAGCACGGTCTCGCCGGCACGTGCGGTGACGTGCACCGCGCCCGGATGCAGCGTGATCTGCCTCGCCTCGCCTCGCCGTCGTGAGCCGATCCACGGCAGCGCGGCCAGCAGCAGCGTCGCGCCGCCGACCAGCGCCCACACCGCCGCCAGCGGCCACACGTGAACGAGCGCCAGCACCGGCAGCACGAACCAATCCAGCTTCAACTCGAGCGCGACGCTGCGCAAGTCGGCCGGCCCTTGGCTCGCGACCGGCGTCACGATCGCGAGCACGATCAGCATCGCCACCAGCGCCAGCGCGATCGCGCGCGGCGGCTGCATGACCGCTTTGGGCACACGCTGCACATGCACCCAGGCGAGCAGCAGCATGCCCAGCGGCACGCCGATGTGGACGAACACGAGCAGCGAAAAGAGGCGGTTGCTCACGTGCTCGTTGGCAATCACGTTGCGCACCAGCGTGCCGCCGAAGCCCGGCAGCCAATCCAGCCACTCGAAGCTCGCCTGCGTCACGAACTGCGCCACGCGGTCCCACGTGAGCATGTAGCCGTTGACGCCGGCGACATAGGCCAGCCACAAGAGCCCCAGGCCGGTGATCCACGAGAACGCGCGAAAGCCGCGCAACCGGTCGAACGCGAAGTACCGCGCCATGTGGATCAGCATCGTCAGCAGCATGGCGTCGGTGGCGTGGCGATGGATCGTGCGCAGCACGCCGCCCAGCCCGAAGGCCGCGTGCGTGATCGCTTCGACCGACGCGTAGGCGCCCGTCACGCTGGTGTCGAAGAAGGCGTAGAGCACGATGCCCGTCGCGGCCACGACGGCAAACAGGAAGAACGTGATCGACCCGAGGTGATAGAGCGGGTTCAGCGTGTCGCCGAAGGCGCGGTTGAACAGCGCTTCGGCGCGCAGGAAAGCGCCGCGCAGCGCGCGTTGCACGATGCCGATCACGTTGGCCCCGCGGCGCGCGTGAGACCCGGGCCGGGGCCGCGCAGCGCACGCGCCACGACAACGACGAAGAGCAAGCCGCCGATGATCGCGAGCAAACCACCCAGCCCCATCAGGCCCATGCCTGCAACCTCTCCCGCGCTGCGCAATACCTGATCGCTTCCACCGACCTTGCGCTGCACGCCGTAGCCGCCCGACCAGACGAGCCCGACGATGTGCAGCAGCTGGCCGACGCCGTAAACCCAAGGCTGCGCAACCGCGAGGCGGCCTTGCGGCTGCGCATAACCCAAGCGCGGCAGCAGGTGCATCACGAGCCCCATCAACGCGAGCGTCACGCCGACGATGCAGCCGTGGTAGTGCGCCGGGATCTTCACGTTGCTGCCACTGATCGTCAGGCCGATCACACCGCCCGCGACGAACAGCAGCATCGACGCGAGCAGCGACGCACGCAGTGGCCGCTGCGCTGCATCGAGACCGTGATGCTGCGCGATCGCAAGGCCCACCGCCAACAGCAGCGGTGCGATCGCAAGCCCGCCGCCGAAACGCATGCCCCAGGTGTGCATGTCGCGATGCTCGACGCTGCTGGCGTCGTGCATCAGGTACGCCAGCGGCGTGACGAACACGCTGACGAGCGCGATCGCGACCAGCATCACCACGATGCGCGGGCTGACGCGCACGCGCGCGCCGCACGCCTGCGCCAGCACGAGCCACGCCACGAGCATCAGCAGCGTCCACGTGAACTGAAGCGCGTGGCCTCCGCCCCAGTAAAGGATCTCGTAGTACGCCTTCGGCGGCAGCGAAGTCGGCACGACCGCGAGCGACCAAGCGAACGCGATCAGCGCGACCGCGGCCGCGACGACGCTGGCGTGCAGCCCGAAGCGCAGCGCGCCGGTGCCGTCGAGCATCATGCCCACCGGCGCCGCACGCGCGAGCGCAAGGCCCACGAGCAGCACGCCGCCGACGCCGAAGAGCGCGATGCCGGTCTTGAAGACCGCGCCGTCGAGCATCGGCACGTAGTTCGCAATCACCGGCGCGCCGTCGTCGATGAAGGCGGCCAGCGCCATCGCCAGCGCACCCGCGGCGCACAACAGCGGCGCGGCGCGGGCCACGATGCGGGCGAACACCGCGGTCGAGGCCGCGCAGGTTCGAGCTCCACATCAAGCCTGCGATGGCGGTGAACCAGACCAGCACCGACAAGTCGACATGCACGACGAGCGCGACGCGGAAGAAGTCGCCGCCCGGCATGAAGCGGTTCACGCCCGGCGTGCGCGCCAGCACCAGCAACACCGAGAAGAGCCCCGATGCGACCAGCGCCGCCAGCGCCAGGCCGAGCCATGCGCGCGCGAGCGGCGCCGACGCGGCATCGATGCTCGGCAGGACGTAATTCATGTCGTCCGCCGCTGACGCCGCGGTGCGCGCAGTCGCTGCGGAGGTGTTGATGCCCAGCGTACTCATTGCAAGGTGATGCCGCCTTTCTCGGCGTCGAAGTCGATCACGAGCACCTGGCCCGGTGCGAGCGTCACGGTCGCCTCGCGGCGCCAGCCGGCGTCACGCGCGCGCACGTCATCAGACAGGTGCACCGCGATGCGCCGCTCGCCGGCAGGCACGACGATGCGCTCGTACATCGTCGCCGCGCCGTCGCGCGACAAACCCGTGGCCAGCGCCGTGCGGTCGAGCACGCGCTGGCCGTCGATGTCGAGTTGCACCGCGACCGACGAACGCTCGCGCGGGCAACTCAGGGCTCGCGCATGTTGGGCGGCAGACGCGCGAGTTCGTCTTCGCTCAGGCGTCGGCAATCGCCCACCGGCTTGCCGACGCGCGAGAAGCTCAGCTTCACCAGCGCCTGACCCGGCGCCAATGGCCGGTACGTCGGCCATTGCGAGAACACGCCGATGAACGCGGCGAAGAGGCCGTAGAGCACGATCTGGCCGAGCCACGCGCGGCGTGACGGTGATGACGAAGACAAGCGGGCTTCAACCATCGCGCGCTCCACTCCCTCGCCCTGGAAGGCAGAGGGCTGGGGTGAGGGTCGCATGAGCAAGCAGTGCCTCGTCGCCCGGCCCCGCGACCACGAGCGCGACACGCTCGGCCGGCACGCTCGCGCGCATGTGCGGCTCGCGTGTGCCGGCAAAGCGTTCGGCGGTCCACCGTTCGCCGAGACGGAACTCGCAGCCTCCTTCGCGGCACGCCGCGACCACCACGCGGGCAGCGCCGTCACGCAACGCGTATTCGACGAACGACGGCGGCAGTTGTCCCGCGCACAACAACTCGACGTCGATCACGCTCGGCAGCGCGCCGGGCTTCGCGCCGTGCGCGCAATGGAAGCGCACGATGCGCTCCTTCCCCACAGCCGACGCGAGTTCGCCCCGCACGCGGGAACGCAGCGTGTCGACGGAAAGCTGCGGCATGTCGATGCCGGTCCCGAGCCGCTCGCCGCTGCGAAACGGTGTCGACGACGGGCACGATCCGGCGCAGATGCCGCACGACGCACACAGGTCTGCGTCGACCACTGCAAGGCTGCGGCCGATGCGCTGGTTCGGGTGCGGCGCCATCGTGATCGCTGCGTAGGGGCAATCGACGAAGCAGCGTCGGCAGCCGTTGCAGTTGTCTGCGTCGACGACCGCGACCGCCGGCCGTACGCGGCCCCATGACAAGAACGGTGCCGCCAGCAGCGCCAGCGCCGTGGCGCCGACCGCCGCCCACACCGCTGCACCCGACGTCGCATCGACGAGCGGATGCACGAACAGGATGATCCAGTCGAGATGCAGAACCTCGGCGACTCGATCGGCCCGCGCGCTCGCATGCGGCGCGATCGGCCAGGCCAGCGCCACCAGTGCGAGCACGGCGGTCGTGCCCCACAGCAGCGTGCGCGGCGGCAGCCACGCCGCACGCGTGATGCGCTGCACATGGAACCACAAGCCGAAAACAAGCAGCAGCGCAACGCCGATGTGCACGAAGACGAAGAGCGAGAAGAGCCGGTCGCTGACGCTGCGCCCGGCGAGGAAGTTGCGCGCGAGCGGCGCGGCCAGCAACGGCAGCGTATCGATCCACTCGGCGGTCGCGATCGCCGAGTACTGGCCCAACGCGTCCCAGTTCAACCAGAAGCCGCCGATCGCGGCGGTGAACACGAACGCGATCAGCGGCACGCCCGTCAGCCACGAGAAGCGGCGAAAGCCACGCTCGTGCCCATGCAGCCATTCGCGCAGCAGGTGCAGCACCATCGCGATCACCAGCAGGTCGGCCGCCAGGCGATGCATGCCGCGCAGCAGGCGGCCGGTCGCGAAGGGGATCGCGTCGAGCTTCTCGATCGATCGCGCCGCACCCTGCACCGAGGTGTCGAACAGCGCGTAGAGCACGATGCCGGTCACGGCCAGCACGACGAAAGCGAACATGCCGATCGCGCCAAGGTGCCGCAGCGGGTTGCGCGCCGAGCCGAACGCAGCGTCGAAACCGCGCTCGACGCCGCGCCACGCGTTCAGGCCGTGTTGCCGAGGGCCGTGGGCTTGCATGCGGAACTCCGGCGCGAACGTCGACGACGATCACGCCACTCGACCAGACCCCAGATCAGCACGGTGCCGAAGAAGAGCGCACCGCCGATCAGCTCGAAGATCAGCTTGTAGTCGTAGCGGTAGGCGCCGGTGTCGGGGTCGTAGACCGTGCACAGGATGCGCACGCGGTCGACCATCGCGGCGAACGTGGACGTTGTCGATTCCGCGGCCCACGGCGCGTCGAGCAGCAGCTCGCGCAGCGGCCGGCCCAGCTGGTCGGCACGCATGCGGTCGCCGTACACCTGCGCGTGGATGCGGCCCCGTGCGTCGACGACGGTCACACCCAGCACGTGGTCGAAGCCTGCGGGCGTGGCGGCGTAGCTGAATCCGAATGCGTCGGTCAGCGCCTCGACAGCGTTGTTCGGCGGGCTGAGGAAGCGCCAGTTGGGGTAGTCAATGCCGTGCTGCCGCGAAAACGCGCGCATCGCTTCGGGCGCATCGAACGGCTGGTTGAAGCCGATGCTGACGACGTTGAACTGGTGCGGTCCGAGCATGCGGTCGAGGCCGCGCACCGCTTCGTGCAACGCGCGCGTCTGCGTCGGGCAGATCTGGAAGCAGCCGGTGTAGATGAAGCTGACCAGCAGCGGCTTGCCGGCGAACGACGACAGCGTGATGGGCTGCCGATCGCTGTCGATCAGCGTCACACCGGGTACCGTGCGGCCGATCGCGGCCTGGCCCACCCGCAAGGCCTCACGTTCGTCGAGCGCGGACGCGCTCGACACGAAGGCCAGCACCAGTGACGTGATCGCGACGACCGCACCGGCGAAGGGCAGCGCGCCGCTTTCAGCGCAGTGCCGCATCGACCGCCACCCCCGCGAGCAGCGCGCTGAGTTGCACCATCGACGCGAAGAACGCCGCCATCGCAGTCGCGCGCCGCGGGTCGCGCCGCAATGCCGCGGTCTTGCGCAGGAAGTGCACGCCGCCCGCGACCGCGGCGACCGCCACCGGCCAGCCGGCACCGAAGGCAAGCAGCAGCAGCGACATCGCCACGAGCGCGATGGCGCTGGTGTGGACGATGTCCGCAGCACGCTGCGCACCCACCACCACCGGCAGCATCGGCACACCGGCCGCGCGGTACTCGGCCTCGTTGGCGATGGCCAGGCTCCAGAAGTGCGGCGGCGTCCACAGAAAGAGAACCAAAGCCAGCACCCAGGCCGCGGGTTGAATGCTGGGATCGACCGCCGCCGCACCCGCCAGCACCGCGAAGCTGCCCGACAGGCCGCCGATCACGATGTTCCACGCGGTGCGCCGCTTCAATGCCAGCGTGTAGAGCACGGCATACGTCAGCGCGCCGGCCGCGACCCAGAACGCCGCCGTCGTGTTGACGAACCACGCCGCTGCGCCGATGGCCGCCGCACCCAGCGCGGTGATCGCGACAAACCACGCCGCGTTGCGCGGCAGCGCGCCGCTGGCAAAGGCACGGCCGCGCGTGCGCTTCATCAGCTTGTCGCTGTCGGCTTCGACGAACTGGTTGACTGCCCCGGCGCTGCCTGCGGCGACGAGCACACACAACGCCAGCACCAGGACCTGCAGCAGCGAAATCGAACCGCCGCGCGTGACAGCCACACCGCCCAGCGCGGTGATCATGATCAGCGTGGCGATGCGCAGCTTGAAGATCGACAGCACGAGCCGCACGCGCGAACCAACCTTCGCGGGCACACTCACCGTGGACGTGATGATGGTCATGTCGTGATGCTCATGTCGTGATGCTCATGTCGTCGTGTTCATGATCAGCTCAGGCCCCACAACGTCGACAGGTACTTCCAGTTGATGAAGTAGTACAGGACGAAGGCAAGCAGGAACACCATCGCGAGCGTAAAGGTGCCCGGTGCGGCGAAGCCCATCGAGCCGTAGCTTTGCGCGGCGACCGTCGGCGACGCGCGCAGTACCGGCGTGAAGCGCGGGCTCGTCTTGCCCTCGTCGAGCTTGCGGCCCCACAGCAGCGAGCCCACCGTCAGGTAGACGAAGAGCGCGCCGCCGACGATCGCGACCATGCCGGTCAGCCCCACCAAACCCATCATCAAATACGCCGCACCGGGCCATTCGTACGCGAGTGCCGCGCCCTGGAACGCCATGTCCCAGTGGCGCCGCGACACGCCCAGCGTGCCCGCACCCATCATCACCAGCGCGAAGGCGTACATCGACAAGCCGAAGAGATACGGCTGCCACTTCGCGAGCGCCGGGTTGATCAGCTCGCGCCTGAACAGCACCGGGATCAGGTAATACGTCAGCGCCATGAACGTCAGCGTGGTGCCGATCACCACCGTGGCGTGGAAGTGCCCGGGCACGTAGATCGTGTTGTGAATGATCATGTTCAGCTGCTCGGTACCCATCATCACGCCCGAGATACCGCCCAGGAAGCCGAAGCCGATGATCGAGATGAACACGCCGCTGAACGTCGGGTTGCCCCACGGCGCCTTGCGCAGCCACTCGAACAGGCCCTTCGTGAAACCCTTCTGCCGCTGCGCGACTTCCATCGCACCGGGAATCGTCAAGCCGTGCAGCATCGACGCCAGCACCGCGAAGTACATGAAGTAGCTGGTGTTGACGACCTTCCAGCCGGTGGACAGTCCCGGGTCGGCCAGCAGGTGGTGCGCGCTGGCCAGTTGCAGGAAGATGATGTAGAGCAGGAACGCCGTGCGCGACACGCGTTCACTCATCGGCTTGGCGCCGAACGCGATCGCAGCGACGAGATACCACACCGAGATGTGCGCTGCGACGTTGATCTGCTGCGAGCTGTGGCCGAAGGCCCACCAGATGGTGCGATACACCAGCGGGTCGACTTCCTTGACCACGCCCAGCGACATCAGCCACGTCGGAATCAGGATGATGGCGCCCGACGCGATCGTGAACACCGCGATGATCGCTGCCGTGATCGCGCCGAAGGTCACCAGCGGCACCGAGCCCTCATAGGTCTTCTCGCGTTTGGCGACGACCAGCGTGCCGAAGAAGACGAAACACGCGACCAGCGCACCGACCGCAAAGAGGATCAACCCGAGGTAGAAGTTCGGCTCGGCCATCATCGGCACGTAGCTCGTCATCATCACGCTCGAGCCGCCGCGCCAGACCGCATAGTTGTTGAGCAGCGAGCCGATCACCATCAACGCGAAGCCGGCCCAAGCGATCTTCGGCGTGGCGATGCGACAGCGCAGCAGCGTCGACGCGGCGAAGTACAGCACCGCGATCTCGAAGAAGATGATCCAGAAGATCAGCATGTCGATGCCGTGCGCCGTCAGCACCTGGTAGAAGCGGTCGGCCTCGAGCCAGCGGAACGCGGGCCAGCGCGTCATCACGACACCAATCGCGAGCAGGCCGCCGATCAGCAGCCACACCACGGCGACGAAGGCGTTCGCCTTCATCAGGTTCTCGGCCTGGTGCTCGAACTGCAAGCCCGAGCGCGGGCAGGTGCGGTAGGTGGTGGCACTCATTCCGCCCTCCTCACTTGACGTAGATGCGGCCCACCATGCGGTGGTGGCCGATGCCGCAATACTCGTTGCAGACCACCGAGTACGTACCGCTCTGGTTCGGCGTGATGGTCACCACATGCTCGAAACCCGGCACCATCTGGATATTGATGTTGGCCGGCTGGAGCGAAAAGCCGTGGTTGTAGTCCATCGCCGTGAGGTGCAAGCGGTAGGTCTTGCCGTTCTCCAGTTCGAGAATCGGATAGAACGCCCATAGTCGTGCGAGCAGGTAGACATCACTGCCCGGCGGCGGCGCGACGACGGGGATCTTCTCGGCGGTCTCTTCGCGCACCTTGTACTTGTCGACCATGGCCTGCGTCTTCGCCATGAACATCTCGGGCTTGGTGCGGTAGGTCTCGGTCGAGAGGTTCTGTTTGCCCCAGACGTGCCAACCGACCATCATCGCGAACATGATCAAGCACCACGTGAGCGCGATCGCGATCCACGTGCCCTCGACGCGATCGATCGGGTGGCGGTACCAGAGGCGTTCGGCAGGCGGAAGGATTGCGCTCATGACGTCGGCCCTTCGTTCGGTTGTTCTTCAGGCGTTCACTTCGCGAGCGGCAGCGTCAGGATGTCCCACACGCCCCACGCGGTGTAGACCACCATCGGCACGAACACGCCGAGGAAGAGCAGCAGGAACGGGTTGTCGAGCAGTTGCTGCATCCACGGCACGGGGGCGTCGTCATCGTCATCGTGGCGGTCGGCGTCGGACATGGCGGCCTCCTTCTTTTCGGGTGCAGAAAATTCTGTGACGCGCGATCTTTCGGCGACTTGAACCAGGCCAAGAAAAGTCGACGTGATCGCTTTTACGATCGCGGGCACGATGACCGCATCGATCACCCACACGACGGCGAAGCCTCGGTTGCGCGTCGAACACATCGCGCGCGGCTGCATCGTGCTGATGGGCGTGGTCGTGATCGCGAGTGCGTTTCTGCGGCTGCATGGGGCGAACGCGGCGCTCGCGGCCGCGTGGTCCGGTGAACTCACACTCGCGCGCGGCGTGCATCGCGTGGCCGCGACGCTGGCGCTGCTGGGTGCGCTGTGGATGTGGTGGCTGTCGCGCCGCGATCGGCGCGCGCAGGCGCTCGTTGCGGTGGGGCTGCTGCTGTCGGTGCTTGGCATCGTCGCCGGCGCGTCGCGCGCGGCACCGGTCGTGATGCTCAACCTGGTCGGCGGCTTCGCGATGCTCGGCTTGAGCGCGGCGCTCGCCACGCCGCGTGCGAGCGACCGCACGGCGCGGCCCGCCGCGCGCGCGCTGCTCGTGCTCGTGTTCCTTCAGGCGGCCGGCGGCGCCTGGGCGAGCGCGCCCGCGTCGCCAGATTGCGGCCTCGTCACGAACTGCGCCGCGCTGCCGCTTGCGCATCGCACCGCGGGCGTGCTGCTCGCCGCGGCGCTGATGACCTTCGGCGCGCGCACAGCGTGGCGCGAAGGTCGCAGCAGCGCCGCGGCGCTCGCGCTGCTCGCATTCCTGTCACTGCTGGTGGGCCTGCTCGGCGCGGCCACAGGCACCGCTGGGCTGCCGGTGCTGGCGGTCGTGCACAACGCGCTGGCTGCGGCGATGGTCGTGGTGCTGGTCCGGCTCGCCTGAAGAGCTTGCCAGCGTGCTGGTAGACGAGAGAACTGCGGCCGGTGACCGTCTCCGGACTGGTCGCCGTCATCCAGGTTCAGCGGCTGAACGACAGCCGCCGGAACGTGCATCAGCCGCTTTCTAGCGAAGCTCCGCATAACCTGCGGTTCCTGGCGGCTTGACGCCCTTGATTATCTGGGTGCACAATTAAATTGTGCGCACCGTGATTGAAACCCCTACGTTCCAGAAGCAGGCCGACGCAGTCTGGACCGCTCGAGAGCGCGAGGCGTTCATCGAATTCATCGCCGCGAATCCGGATGCCGGCGACGTGATCCCGGGTGCCGACGGTGCGCGCAAGGTGCGTTGGCAGCGCCACGGGGCCGGTAAGCGCGGCGGTGCGCGCGTCATCTACTTCCACTTGGCAGCAGACGAGGTGGTGCTGCTGGTCATGGTCTACGCCAAGGCCGAGCGTGCGAACGTCAAGCCGAAGGACGTTCAAACGGAGCTGAGAGCATGAAGACCCTGAAGAAGCTGAGCGTGAAGAAGGTGGCTGCCGCCATCGAGGCCGACGCCGGGCGAGCGCTGCCGGGGCTGCGCGAGTCCCTGGCTGAGGCCAAGGCAGGGCGCGCCGGGCGTGTGCACACGCCCGAGCAGATGGTGGCGCGCCGCCGCGGACGTCCAGCCGGCAGCGTGGCCGCCGTGACCAAGGAGCCCGTGAAGCTGCGCCTGGACCCCGACGTTCTAGCCGCGCTGCGAGCCACCGGCGACGGTTGGCAGACTCGCATCAACGACATGCTGCGCGCCAGTCTGTCGCTGGCCGGGCGGCTGGGGTAGCCAAGCCCTGCGGCGTTCGAATCTGGCGGCATCAGTTCTCTCCGGCCGCGCTCCGGCACTGGGGCCGAAAGGCTGTTCTTGGCCGGGACGTTGAATTCGTTGTGCTTGCCGAGAGCAGGAGAGCAGCCGTTGGCTCTAGGCGATCGGCGATCAGGACGAAAGACAAAGGTCCGCTGCCGGGCAGCGCCGAAAACTCACAGTCCCGGCTACCAACTACCCTTGCGGTTCGGTTGACCCCAACCCCCAACGACCGCAAAGACTGTTCAGCGACCTTCGACGGTCGGTTCTGGAACGGCGCCAGCAGTTAAGGGTTGTGGGATACCTGCCCGTGCAGGGCACACAGCGTCGAACTGCGATGGCCTGAGGGCAGGTGTCGCACAAGCCTCGAGGGAGGAAACCGCGGCGAACGGCGCTGCGGTTGTTCGGGGCGCGATCTATGGAGATTGCGGCGAGGGTGAGTCGGTGCCAGTAGGTGCCGGCACGACCTGCGTGCGCGCGGGTTCGACGGCGGCGGCGTGTGCGGCGCCAGCGGGACACATCGACGCGGCGGTCACGGCGCGGCTGCAACGCTGCTTGCCGAGCGAGGTGCGAGTTGGCGCGGCCGATGGCCGTGGTCGGCGCATCGGTGGCGTGCTCGGGCGATGTCGTCGAGCGCTCGTCATGACGCTGGTGGTGCCCGGATGGACTGAGCGCGCGTGAAGGTCTGCAGCACGATCATCGCGTGGCCGCAGTGCCGGCAGACGAAGACGGGCGCTTGCGCAGCGACGCCGTTGTCGGCGCTCTCGCCGTCGATCGCCTCGGGCACCGCGTTCAACAGCTCGCGTGCCAGCGCCAGGCTCGCCTTGCGGCTGCCGTTGGCCAAGACGCCGTAGTGGCGGATGCGATGGAATCCGCCGGGCAACACGTGCAGCAGGAAGCGGCGCATGAACTCGTCGGCGTCGAGCGTCATGGCTTTGTTGCGGCTGCGGCCCTTGTCGCGGTAGTCCTTCCAGCGGAAGGTCACGCCGCGCTCTTCCATCGCGATCAGGCGGCTGTTGGAGATCGCCACGCGATGCGTGTAGCGCGACAAGTACGCCAGCACCGCCTGCGGTCCGGCGAACGGCCGCTTGGCATAGACCACCCACTCGGTCTTGCGCAACGGTGCCAGCCAGGCTCTGAACGCCTTGGCATCGGCCAGCCCGGTGTGCTCGCCGAAGAACTGCAGCTTGCCAGCCTCGTGCAAGCGCAGGAGTTCCTCGAGGAAGCGCCGCCGGAACAGCCGCGACAACACGCGCACCGGCAGGAAGAACCCCGGCCGGCAAGCGATCCAGGTCTTGCCGTCGGGCGCCAAACCGCCGCCGGGCACGATGCCGTGCACGTGCGGGTGGTGCGTCAACGCCGAGCCCCAGGTGTGGAGCACCAGCGTCGCGCCGATGCGCGCACCCAGGTGCTTGGGGTCGGCGGCGATCGTCAGCAAGGTCTCGGCCGCCATGTCGAACAGCAGGCCGTAGAGCGCGGCCTTGTTCTGGTAGGCGATGTCGGCGATAGGCGCCGGCAGGGTGAAGACCACGTGGAAGTACTCGACCGGCAGCAGGTCGGCTTGTCGCAGTTCGAGCCAGCGCTTGGCCGCGCTGCTCTGGCACTTCGGGCAATGCCGGTTGCGGCACGAGTTGTACGAGACCTGCTCGGTGCCGCAGCCCTCGCAACGCAAGACGTGTCCACCCAGTGCCGCGCTGCGGCACTGTTCGATCGCCGACATCACCTTGAGCTGAGCCAGGCTCAGGTGGCCGCGCTGGGCATCACGCCAGGCGCGCCCATGCTCGCGGAAGATGTCGGCGACCTCGAGGGCAGGCCGCCCCTTCACCGCAGACTCGCCGGCCTACTCGGGCTTGGACTTGTCCGACGTCTGGTCCAGCGGACTGATCACGCTGCGCAGCAGGTCGGTGGCCACCGCGGCATACAGGCTCGTTGTCTCCAGCCGCTTGTGGCCCAGCAGTACCTGGATGACGCGGATGTCGACCTTCTGCTCCAGCAGATGCGTGGCAAAGCTGTGCCGCCTATGTCGTCGAAGAAATAGGCGTCACTATCGAAGTGCTTGCGCAGTAAGGCTTGGACCAGGCGCAGCGCGCCCTCGCGCGTCTTCGGGGCAAGTCCCCGCACTTGCTCCATGTACTGGTCGTAGCGGCGCAGTTCCTGGGCAACTTCGGTCATGTCCAGCGGCCTGGGCGCGATGGCGTTGGCGGCGCGCAGCACGATAAGCAGGTGGCCCAGTGCGGCGCGCACGGTGGTCGGATGACGCGCATTCGTCGCGCAGCTGCAGCCGGGAAGGTGGTGCCCGAGGAACTCGGCAACGTGTTCCTCGTCGAGGTCGCTCAGGCGCTTGTCCGCCAGCTTCATCCACATCGACAGGTGCGCCACCGCGGCTTCGCAGTTGCGCACGTAGCTGGCGGCATTGCCGCGCACCGAGAGGTACTCGCGGTACGTCGGCACTTGGCGATCCAACCGAGCGCAGCCGCGGGAGCGGCCTGAGGGATCGAGGCGAGAACGAGGCTTGGTGCTCATGGCAGTCTCCAGGTTGTGGAGCCGCCAGTGCACCTGGGGCCAAGGACTATGTATAGGTGTTCACGGCGCCGTGGGCGCGCGGGCCGCGCACAGCCTCATCAGCGACCGCACTGCAACGGGCAACTACGCATAGTTGAGTCCTATGCATAGGGGTCGCTATGCAAAGCTATCCATAGCGACCCGTTGCAGTCATCGATGGGCACGAATTCACCGCCCCGAAGCTGCCCTTCAACGCAAAGTTAACCGGCGGCCCGCGGGCCGGCTCGAAGCGCTGCCCACGGGATGTCCGTGTTGAACGCCGGATTAGCCCTCGCTCTCGCCATCAAAATCCTGGTCCATGGCTTTTCCAGGTTCGTCGGCCTTGGGATGACCGACAACCCTCGCGGGTACACCAGCAACCGTGGTATGCGGTGGTACCTCCTGCAAGACTACGCTACCAGCTCCAATCTTCGCTCGTTCTCCCACCCGAATGTTCCCGAGTATCTTTGCACCTGCGCAAATAAGCACCCCTCTCCCGATCTTTGGGTGGCGATCACCGCTAACTTTGCCAGTGCCACCGAGCGTTACCTCTTGAAGTATCGACACGTCGTTGTCGACGACGGCTGTTTCGCCGATCACGATACCAGTTCCGTGATCAATGAATACCCCATAGCCAATGATCGCTGCCGGATGGATGTCGACGGAAAAGACTTCGGATATTCGACCTTGAAAGTAGTAGGCAAGAGATTGGCGTCCGTTGAGCCAAAGTGCATGGCCGGCACGATATGCCTCAAGCGCGTGGAAGCCCTTGTAGTTTAGAAACGGATTGGCAATTCCCTTCGAAGCCGGATCGCGCTCCGACGTCGCCAACAGATCGAGAGCGATGGCATCTTGAATTGCTGACGATGATCGAAGCGTATTGGAGATGACTTCAACGAGCACTTTGGTGGGAACATTCTGCGAGGCTAACTTACCGGCTAGCAATTCAGCCAACGCGTCGATCAGTGATGCGTGGTCAATTATCGTTTTGCATAGATAGCTGGCCAGCAATGGCTCGGCCGACGCCATCGCGATCACTTCGGATCGCAGTTGATCCCACAGAGCGCGCAAATCGTTGGGGCCAGTGTTCATGCTTGCGAGGGCTGTCTGCCCGTCCAGGCCCAGCACGGTGCCGTAGAAGAAGCAATACATGCGGCACCGTGCCCTCTTGCCGCCTTCGGGCTGGCGGCATTCGACGCCGTACCGCTCTGGCGTCGGCACAGCGAACAGTGGCATTGATAGAGTTTCGAAGGCGGCTCGTGGACCTCGAACTCGACGCTACCGCAGAGGCACCTTCCTCGCATGCTCAGACTCCGAATCCCGCCCAGAAGCTGCAATTGTGGTCCGCGCCGAAGGTGCCGACGCGGCCGATAGCGACCTGGCTCAGGCGCTGCACGGGGCCATTCGGCAGGACATGCCTGCCCCAGCCTGGCAGGCCGGCACCGTTCGGGTCGCCGTTGGCCACAAACCTGGCCCAGTAGTCGATCATCGTGCCGGAGAGCACCTGCTGTGCAGTGGACAGTGCCACCAGCGGCCCGAACCCGAATGCCGACAGCGGCTGCCGGAAGAGGTACTGCACCTCGGCACTGTGGTACGACCTCTGTTCGATGAACGGCGACGGGACCTGGGTCGGCGCCGTCGGATCGTCGAACTCGTAGGCGTAGGTGTCGACCTGTGCGCTGAACAGCGCCGCCGTGGTAAGCGTCGGGCAGGCGAATGCGAAGTCGGTGAGCAGCGCCGACTGCGCGAGATTGGGCGCGCCATAGGCCGCCAGCGGATAGGCGCCGAGCACTGCGGCAGCCCCAGCGCCGAAGGAGGCGTTGACGAACCCGGTGTATTGCCCCGCCGAGATCGCGCTGGACTGCCCCAGTTCCTGCAAGGCGACGAAGATGCGGTACTCCTCGCGGTTGCTGCCCAGCAGCACCGGTACCTTGTGGAAGTCGCCTGCGCGCAAGGCCGATGCCGATGCGCGCGGCAGGGTCGTCCCCCCGATGGCCGGTGCCCATCCCAGACCCGCCCCCACGCGTGCCGTGGCCGAAGCGCCTGCCACCGTCGCGGCACTCAGGCCGCGCATGCAGGCCGCGACGTTTGCAGTGCACCCCAGGTTCTGGGCGAACGTCGAACCTGCGGCTTCGGCGGCCGCCTGGGACAGGCTGGTGGACGGGCTGGTGCACGCCCCGCTCTGCAGGATGGCTCGGTGGAACAGGCCCGCCGCGGGCGGTGACACGAGGTGGTTGCAGACACTGCTCGCGCCGCTCGATTCGCCAGCCAGCGTGACGCGGCCTGGATCACCGCCGAAGGCCGTGATGTTCTGTTGCACCCACTGCAAGGCGTAGCGCTGGTCGAGCATGCCGTACTGGCCGGAGGCCCCATCTGTGGCTTCGGCCGCCAGACTGCCGTGTGCGAGGAAGCCGAGCGCTCCCAGGCGGTAGTTGACTGTCACGACGACGGCGCGGCCTTTCGCACTGAACGCAGCAGCTTCGTAGTCGCTCCCGCCGCCATTGCGAAATGCGCCGCCGTGCAGGAAGACGAGCACGGGCAAGGGGCGGTCGCTGTCGCCAGGAGCATCGACATTGAGGTACAGGCAGTCCTCGTTGCCCAGCACCGCCGGCCGGCCGGTGGCGTCCGTCACCGGCTGGGGGCACACACTCGCAAATCGTGTGGCGTCGCGCACGACGGTCCAGGCTTCGACCGGCCGCGGCGCTGCCCAACGCAGCGGTCCGACGGGCGGTGCCGCGTAGGGCAGACCGCGGAAGCTGCGTTGCCCGCCATCGACCGTGCCGCGCACCGGTCCTGCGGCCGTGACCACCACCCACGGGTCGTGCTCGTCGCCGTTGCCGCAGCCCCCCAGCAACACCGTGCCCAGAACATGCAGTCCAAGCGCCAGGTGTGTGGTCGCGTGACGTGAGATGAACATGCGAGTTTCTCCAGGCAAGCCAGTGGTACGGATCGGTGGGGCCCCGCGCTCGCGTCGTCGCAGGCGCTCACGCCGCCGGCGGCGCCCGGTGCCTCGACGGCCGGAACAGGCGCAGCCGACGCTCAGGGACGGAAGCCGCGGCCGGCGTACGCTTCGCCCCGAGCAGCACCCACAGCCCCGAGGCAGCAATCAACACGATCCCCGCACACGCCAGCGGACCCGGCAGTTCGCCCCAGACGCCGAAGCCCAGCGCCAGCGCGAACGGCAAACTCAGGTAGCGGAACGGAGCCACCGTCGACAGCGCACTGCGGCGCAGGCTGGCGATGGTGCACAGCACGCCACCCGCGAGGAACCCGGCGCCCACAGCCAGCCAGCCCAGGTGCGCCCTCTCGATCGGGCGCCAGCCCTCGACGAGCAACCAAGCGCTGGCCACCAGCGTGAGCGCCACCGTCGACGACAGTGCAACCAGCAGCGACGGCACGCCCGGCGGAATGCGCCGTGTCAGCAGATCGCGCGTCGCGTGCAACGTGGTCCCTAGCAGGCACAGCAGCGCCGCGGCGTTGAAGTGACCGGCACGCGGCTGCACGATGAGCAGCACGCCGATGAAGCCGACCCCGATTGCCAGCCAGCGCTGCGCTGGCACGCGTTCGCCCAGAAAGACGACGGCCAGGCCGGTCAGGATCAGCGGTGCGGACAGGTCGACCGCGGTGGCATTGGCCAGCGGCAGCCAGGCCAGCGACATCAAGAACAACGTGGAGCCGACGCCCTCGACCGCGGCCCGCGCGAGCACCGGCGCACTCGAGATCGTGCCCAGCTGCCGCGTGGCGCGCGACGTGTGCGCCGCGGCGAACACGATCAGCATGGCCATGCAGCCGCGAATGAACAGCATCTGGCCTGTCGGCAGCCACTGGCCGATGTGCTTCACCAGCGCGTTGCTCACAACGAAGCAGGCCGCCGCTGCGCACATCAGCAGGATGGCCACCATTGGCGCCGGCCTGTGCTGCGGGACTGGGGTCGCGGGACGCATGACGCTGACTGTCATGCACAGCCGCAACGCCGTCCTTAAGAAACCAAAAACGATCAATCGGCTTCAGCCGCGCCCCGCCAGTAGCTCCTCCAGCAGGGCCAGGCCGGCTGCCACCGACAACTGCGCACCCTGCTCGCGCAGGCCGGCGAGGCGCGCTGGATCGAGGACAGCCTGCAAGCGGAATTCAGCGGTCTCCTGCAGGCGCGCCACATTGGCCCAGGCTACCGGAGCTGTGAGCTCGCTCGGTCGTCGCGCGAATCCGAGCAATCGCGCCGCCAACTCGGGTTTCTCCTGCAACGCGGCCATCAGCGCGGCCTGGTCGAGCAGTGCCTCGGCAGCATCCTGCTCCAGGGCCAGAGGCCAGGCCTGGGCGGCGGTGTCGCGCGCGCGCTCGACATCGTCGGACAGCAGTTGCGCCGTACACAACATGGCCAGCGCCACCAGTTCGCTCGTCGGATGTGACAGTGCCCGGGCTTCGCCGACCATGGACTGCAACATCGGGATCGCCTGCTCGTACCGCCCGGCCATGGCATGCGCGTCGGCCAGCATCAGCTTCGCCCGCACCACGTACTGCGTGGAACGCGCCTTCGTCGCCAGGCTCAACATCGCCAGCGCATGGTTCAGGTAGACCGCAGCATCACCCAGATGCATGTGCACGAGCGCGGTCTGGTAGGCCGCGGTGGCCAGAAGCCGCGGCGGCCACGTCGGCTCGGCCAGCGCATGGGCCTCGACCATGAGGCGCAAGGCATCGTCGGCGTCGCCGCTCGCGGCGCGACGTACTGCCAAGGACCCGAGTGCCCGGTACAGCTGCCCCGGTTCGCCGCGCCGCCGCCACGCCTCCAGCCGGCGTTCAGTGGCCTGCGTCCGGTTCACGCCATCCACCTGTGTCTCGGCATAGAACGACAGCACATTCCACAGTTCAGCGCAGCGCGCCGGGTCCGACGCCGGATCCATTGCGAGCGCCAGTGCGCTGCGCTTGCGCTGGCGAACGGCACCCCCAAGGCTTCTCAGGTCATCCAGGCGATGCAGGGCCTGCCCGATGGCGCCCGCCGACTCGACCTCCTGCTGTTCGATGCACTCGTCGTAGGCCGCCTCGAGGTTCGGCTGGTCGCTCAGGAAGCGCCCGATCCAGGTCTCGTCATCCAGCCACCAGAACTCGCTCTCACAGGCCCGTGCGAGTTCGGCCATCGCGGCGCGCCAGCGTGCCCTGGCAGAGTCTGCAACGTCGCTGAGCGCGAGCCCTTGCGCCGCATGCAGGCGTGTGGTCTCCAGCAGTCGGTAACGCGGCGGGTCGCGTTGTTCGACGTGTACCAGCGACCTGTCCACCAGCGACGCCAAAAGGTCTAGTGCGTTCGCCTCGGGCATGCTGCCGATCACCGACAGCGCGCTGTCGAGCCTGAAGCCGGCCGCAAAGATGGACAGGCCCTGCAGCGCGTGCAACTCGGCCGCCGACAGCAGCCCGCAGCTCCAGTCGAGCGCGGCCTGCAAGGCCTGCTGGCGCGGCGGAAGATCGGCGCGGCGATGCCACAGCAGCGCCAGCCGCTGCGCCAGCATGTCGTGCAGCGCCTGCACGCCCAGCATCGGCAGACGCGCGGCCGCCAGCTCGATGGCCAAAGGCACGCCGTCGAGCTGGCGACAGATGGATGCTGCCACGCCCAGCATCGAGTCATCGATGCCGAAGCGGCGATCGATCGCTTGCGCCCGGCGCACCAGCAGGGCCAGCGCAGGACTCTGCCGCGCCACCTCCGGTGCCGCACCGGCCGCCGGCGATGCGAGCGGCTCGAGCCGGAAGCACTGCTCCTCGCCCAGGTTCAACGGCACCTGCGAGGTGGCAAGCACCCGCAGGCCCAGCACCGCACCCAGCAGCGTGCTGACCAGTTGCGCGACTCCGTCGACCAAGTGCTCGCAGTTGTCCATCACGAGCAGACAGGCGCGCCGCCGCAGCGCGCGAGCCAGGGCGGCACTGGTGTCTCCAGGTGTGAGTTGCAAGCCGGCCGCAGAGGCAGCCGCGGTTGCAACTTGATCGGATGCGGCAAGCGACGCCAGGTCCACCCACCAGACGCCGTCGGAAAAGCGCTCGCGCACCAGTGTCGCGACCGCCAACGCGACACGCGTCTTGCCGATGCCCGCTGGGCCGGCGATCGTCACCAGCCTGTGTGCGGCCAAGATCGACTGCAGCGCCATGCAGTCGGCATCCCGGCCCAACAGTCCGCCGTCGTGTGAAGGCAGGTTGTGCAGCGGCGAGGCGGCCGTTTCGCCGATGGCGACATCGATTGCTGGCTGCTCCGATTCCATGTTGTCAGCCGCCAGTGTCAACCGATACCCCAAGCCAGGTACCGTGGCAATCGCGTCCCGGCCGATCGCCGCGCGCAGGGCAGACACCTGCACCTGCACGTTTGCTTCTTCGACCACCAGGCCCGGCCACGCGGCATCGAGCAACTCGTCCTTCGAGACGACGCGATCCCGATGCTCGATCAGCGCCAGCAGCACGTCGAACGCGCGCGAACCGAGGGCAACCGGTCGGTCGGCGACCCGGACGCGCCGCTGGATGGGGTCGACCACGACGCGCCCGAAGCGAAGAACGGCAGCAGCCACGCGTTTCCCTGGTTGTTTGAGGACTGCCGCAATCTTGAACGTTTTTGATCCCTTAAGGACGGCTCGCCCACGGAGGACTAAACCGCTCGCGCGGTAAGCGCTCCGCGCTGCGGCAAGGCCATGCTGGTTCGTTGCGCTGCGGGTTCTGCGAAGTTGACGAGCGAGGCAATCCGCCTCGCTCATCGACTGGAGCCCAACCATGGAGACCACCACCCGTCCCGGCACGCCGCTGCGCCACCGCATGCTCGACGACATGCGCATGCGCAAGTTTGCCGAGCACACGCAGGAAGGCTACATCCGTGCCGTTCGCAAGCTGGCCGCATTCCTCGGCCGATCGCCCGACACCGCCACCACCGAAGAGCTTCGGCGCTTCCAGCTGCACCTCGTGGACGCCGGCACCGGCCCGGTGACGATCAACGCCACCATCACGGGGCTGAAGTTCTTCTTCGACGTCACGTTGAGCCACCCCGAGTTGATGGCCAAGATGCGGCACGTGCACGTGCCGCGCAAGCTGCCCGTGATCCTCAGTCCCGAGGAGGTAGGCCGCTTGATCGCGGCAGCGCCGAACCTGAAGCACCAGGCAGCCATGTCGGTGGCCTACGGCGCCGGCTTGCGGGTCAGCGAAGTCGTCGCGTTGAAGGTCAGCGACATCGATGGCCAGCGCATGACCTTGCGCGTGGAGCAGGGCAAGGGCCGCAAGGATCGCTACGCCATGCTCAGCCCGGTGCTGCTGGAACGGCTGCGCGCCTGGTGGAGGCTCGGCCACGCCCAGGGCAAGATCCTCCCCGGCGGCTGGCTGTTCCCCGGCATGGATCCGACCGATCACGTGACGGCGCGGCAACTCAATCGGGCTGTCCACCTGGCCGCGGCCACGGCTGGGCTCGACAAGCGGGTGACGCCCCACGTCCTGCGCCACTATCGACCCTTCCTGACTATGTCGTGTGCATGGCTGAGGACCGCGTGCTTTGCGGACGTCCGCAGGAAGAGAGCGACATAGTCTCGGACCCCTTGCAACTGCCCCGTGCGGGCAAGGAGTCCAGCATGACCTTCGCCATCAACAGTCGAGTGGCCCTGTCGCAAGCGCCTGAAGGGCCGCTTGCCGGGCACATCGGTTCGTTCGCAGACTCGTTGGGTGCCATCGGGTATGCCACGGACTCGATTCATCGTCAGGTCCGGATCGGTGCGTGCTTCAGCCATTGGCTCGGGCGACGGGCGGTGACACCAGACGGCATCACCTCTGGTCATGCGACGCGGTACTTGCGGTATCGCGCTCGACGTCAGCGGCCTTGCCGCGGTGACGGAGCAGCGCTTACGCACTTGATCGACTTCCTCCGGGGCGAGGGCGTGATTCCCGCCGAACGAATCGCCGCTCGCGAGCCAACACCGATTGATCGCTGGGCGTGCGCCTACGAGGTGTACCTGCGCGAGGGGCGCGCCTTGGCCAGCACCACGATCGTCAACTACGTACCGTTCGTTCGTGACTTCCTGAGGCATCGTTTCGGCACCAAGCCAGTGGAGCTCTCTTGCTTGAACGCCTGCGATGTCTTGCGCTTCGTGCGCCAGCAGGCAGCGCGACTGCACAGGAAGCGGGCGAAGCTCATGACGACGGCGCTGCGCTCCTTCCTGCGCTATGCCCGCTACTGCGGGCAGCTCGATGTGGACTTGGCTGCCGCCGTGCCCGTCGTGCCCAACTGGTCGATGACGACGATCCCACGCGCGATTGCTCCGGATCAGGTTCGTCGGCTGCTGGCCAGCATCGATCGGCGCAGCCGGACTGGACGACGCGACTACGCCGTCGTTCTGCTGCTTGCCCGGCTGGGACTGCGGTCAGGCGAAGTTGCGTCGCTCAAGCTCGACGATGTTGACTGGGAGGCTGGGCAGTTGACCGTGCACGGCAAGAGCGGGCGTCGCAACGAGCTACCGCTGCCCGCCGAAGTCGGCGAGGCGATCGCGGCCTATTTGCAGGATGGCAGGCCGCGCAGCGTCAGCCGATTCGTCTTTCTGCGAGCCAAGGCGCCGGTCCGTGGTTTTCTGGGGGCCGGCGGCGTCAGTTCGATCGTGCGGCACTCGCTGCAGCGCAGCGGCCTCGACACCCCCTCCATGGGCGCACATCAGTTTCGCCATGGGCTGGCCACCGAGATGTTGCGTCAAGGCGCTTCGCTCGGCGAGATCGGCGACGTGCTGGGGCACCACCATGCGCAGACCACGATGATCTACACGAAGGTCGACATCGAGGCGTTGCGCAGGCTGGCGCTGCCGTGGCCGAGGGGTACCCGATGAACACCCTTGCGCAGGCACTTCGAGAATATCTGCGCATGCGGCGCGATCTCGGCTTCAAGCTCAGAGAAGCGGGCAAGTCGTTGACCGATTTCGTTGCCTTCATGCGCCAGCACCGCTCGACCTGTATCACATCGAAGCTGGCTCTTGCCTGGGCACAACAGCCCAGGAATGTTCAGCCGTCACATTGGGCGAGACGATTGAGCTTCGTTCGCGGGTTCGCCCGCTATCGCAGTGCAACGGATGCGCGCACGCAGATCCCGCCGCAGGGTTTGCTGCCGTTCCAGCCGCAGCGGGCACGACCTTATCTTTACTCGGACGACGAGATCGCCCGCTTGCTGCGGGCGGCTCTTGACATGACGTATCGATACGAACGCGGCGCGCTGCGGCCGTGGGTCTTTCACTGCTTGTACGGACTGCTGAGCGTTTCGGGCCTGCGGCTGGGCGAAGCGCTCCATCTCGAGCTTCGAGATGTCGATCTGCAATCCGCAGTCCTGACGGTCCGCGGCGCGAAGTTCGGCAAGGACCGTCTCGTCCCATTGCATGCGTCCACCTGCAAGGTGCTTGAGCGCTACCTCGTCAGACGAGGCCGCCATTGGGCTGACCGTCCCGTGTCGTCCTATCTGTTCGTCTCGAGCTGGGGCAATCGCCTGGATTCCGCAGACGTTCACCGAACCTTCTATGCCCTGTCGCGGCAGATCGGCCTGCGCGCAGCGGCCGACAGCCACGGACCTCGTCTGCACGACATGAGGCATCGCTTCGCGACGAACACGCTCGTGCGCTGGTATCAGTCCAACCAGGACCCCGCGCGGCTGCTGCCTGTGCTGTCCGCCTACCTTGGACATGTGCACGTCGAGGATACGCAGTGGTATCTGAGCGCATCCCCGGAGCTCATGCGTGAGGCCATGCGTCGGCTCGAACGGTGCTGGGAGGGTCGGCCATGATTAATCCCGCCAGCTTTGCGCCACTGCTGGAGCGGTTCTTCACCGAGCGCTTGATGCAGCAACGCCAGGCCAGTCCGCACACCATCGGCTCCTATCGCGACAGCTTCCGCCAGTTCCTGAAGTTCGCCCAGAAGCGGCTGTGCAAACCCCCGTCACGGCTGAGTCTCGAGGAGGTCGACGCCCCTTTGATCGTGAAGTTCCTCGATAACTTGGAGAAGCGTCAGGGCATCAGTGTTCGCAGCCGCAATCTGCGACTCACTGCGATCCATTCGTTCTTCCGCTATGCAGCGTTCGAGGCACCCACGCACTCCGCGCAGATTCAGCGGGTGCTGGCCATTCCCAGCAAACGCTACACGCGGACGTTGGTCCCCTTTCTTGAACGTGCCGAGGTCGACGCCTTGCTCGCCGCGCCGGATCAGAGCACCTGGTCCGGTCGGCGTGATCACGCCTTTCTGCTCGTGGCTGTGCAAACCGGTCTGCGTCTGTCGGAGATGACCGGGCTCAGACGCGAGGATCTCGTCATCGGCGCCGGCGCGCACTTGCGGGTGACGGGCAAGGGCCGCAAGGAACGCTGCACGCCGATTGCCAAGCCCACGCTCGCCGTCTTGACGGCCTGGCTGCGCGAGCGCCAGCGCGGGGGCGGGCAGGTTCTGTTTCCCAGCGCCAGGGGCGAACGTCTGAGCGTTCATGGCGTTCAATACCTGCTGAACAAGCATCGAACGACAGCCTCGACAGGCTGCCCGTCGCTGCGGCAAAAGCGTGTCACCGTTCACCGTTTGCGGCACACCATGGCCATGGACCTTCTCCAGTCGGGCGTGGAGCGCAGCGTGATCGCCTTGTGGCTCGGCCACGAGAGCGTCGAGACCACACAGATCTATCTCGACGCATCCCTCGCCATGAAGGAACAGGCGCTGGCAAGGACGACGCCGCTGCCCGGCCACCCAGGTCGATTCAAACCCGGTGACCGACTGATGGACTTCCTCAACCGCCTGTAGAACCCGGAGAACTATGTCGCGTGACGAGCCCCCAGCGGCTTGCCAGGTTCCCATGGCAGCCGTGGGGCTCGCTCGCATTGCCAGACATAGTCAGGAAGGGTCGATAGTGACGCCTATTTCTTCGACGACATAGGCGCCACAGCTTTGCCACGCATCTGCTGGAGCAGAAGGTCGACATCCGCGTCATCCAGGTACTGCTGGGCCACAAGCGGCTGGAGACAACGAGCCTGTATGCCGCGGTGGCCACCGACCTGCTGCGCAGCGTGATCAGTCCGCTGGACCAGACGTTGGACAAGTCCAAGCCCGAGTAGGCCGGCGAGTCTGCGGTGAAGGGGCGGCCTGCCCTCGAGGTCGCCGACATCTTCCGCGAGCATGGGCGCGCCTGGCGTGATGCCCAGCGCGGCCACCTGAGCCTGGCTCAGCTCAAGGTGATGTCGGCGATCGAACAGTGCCGCAGCGCGGCACTGGGTGGACACGTCTTGCGTTGCGAGGGCTGCGGCACCGAGCAGGTCTCGTACAACTCGTGCCGCAACCGGCATTGCCCGAAGTGCCAGAGCAGCGCGGCCAAGCGCTGGCTCGAACTGCGACAAGCCGACCTGCTGCCGGTCGAGTACTTCCACGTGGTCTTCACCCTGCCGGCGCCTATCGCCGACATCGCCTACCAGAACAAGGCCGCGCTCTACGGCCTGCTGTTCGACATGGCGGCCGAGACCTTGCTGACGATCGCCGCCGACCCCAAGCACCTGGGTGCGCGCATCGGCGCGACGCTGGTGCTCCACACCTGGGGCTCGGCGTTGACGCACCACCCGCACGTGCACGGCATCGTGCCCGGCGGCGGGCTGGCGCCCGACGGCAAGACGCTGGATCGCTTGCCGGCCGGGGTTCTTCCTGCCGGTGCGCGTGTTGTCGCGGCTGTTCCGGCGGCGCTTCCTCGAGGAACTCCTGCGCTTGCACGAGGCTGGCAAGCTGCAGTTCTTCGGCGAGCACACCGGGCTGGCCGATGCCAAGGCGTTCAAGGCCTGGCTGGCACCGTTGCGCAAGACCGAGTGGGTGGTCTATGCCAAGCGGCCGTTCGCCGGACCGCAGGCGGTGCTGGCGTACTTGTCGCGCTACACGCATCGCGTGGCGATCTCCAACAGCCGCCTGATCGCGATGGAAGAGCGCGGCGTGACCTTCCGCTGGAAGGACTACCGCGACAAGGGCCGCAGCCGCAACAAAGCCATGACGCTCGACGCCGACGAGTTCATGCGCCGCTTCCTGCTGCACGTGTTGCCCGGCGGATTCCATCGCATCCGCCACTACGGCGTCTTGGCCAACGGCAGCCGCAAGGCGAGCCTGGCGCTGGCACGCGAGCTGTTGAACGCGGTGCCCGAGGCGATCGACGGCGAGAGCGCCGACAACGGCGTCGCTGCGCAAGCGCCCGTCTTCGTCTGCCGGCACTGCGGCCACGCGATGATCGTGCTGCAGACCTTCACGCGCGCTCAGTCCATCCGGGCACCACCAGCGTCATGACGAGCGCTCGACGACATCGCCCGAGCACGCCACCGATGCGCCGACCACGGCCATCGGCCGCGCCAACTCGCACCTCGCTCGGCAAGCAGCGTTGCAGCCGCGCCGTGACCGCCGCGTCGATGTGTCCCGCTGGCGCCGCACACGCCGCCGCCGTCGAACCCGCGCGCACGCAGGTCGTGCCGGCACCTACTGGCACCGACTCACCCTCGCCGCAATCTCCATAGATCGCGCCCCGAACAACCGCAGCGCCGTTCGCCGCGGTTTCCTCCCTCGAGGCTTGTGCGACACCTGCCCTCAGGCCATCGCAGTTCGACGCTGTGTGCCCTGCACGGGCAGGTATCCCACAACCCTTAACTGCTGGCGTGAGTGCGCCGCCGCCAGCGAATGCCCGCTCTCGCTGCACAGCGGACGCTCGATGCTCGGCAAGTGAGGCGCCAACGTCACACGAGATATTCGGATGCGGGCGAACCTGCGCGCTGCGCAGCCCTACGTTCGGTGCCGGCACCCCGGCTCGATTACCTTGGTCGTCGTGCCGCGCGGCGGCTCGATGCGCACGTCGCGCTCGCGCCCGGCGTCGTCGCGCACCGACAGCACGAAGGCCGCGGGGCCGGCGGCACGTGCGGCGCCCATATCCACCGCCCCCTCGAGCCGCCACTGACCCACGACGCGGCGCACGTCGAGGTTGACCAGCGCAACTTCGCTGCATCGCGCACCACCCGCAGCCGCGAGCAGCGCCAACACCCAAGCCCCGTTGGGCGACGACACCTTCACGATCGGCGCGACCGCGCTCTCGCGCCACGGCGTGCGCCGCGGGTTCAGAAAGCCGGGAATGCCGATCGCCTCACGGCTGCGCCAGTCGTGCACCAAACCGTCGTAGATCGGCGGCACGTCGGGGTCGAACGACACCTCCCACAGCTCGGGCAGCGACTCGAACGCGACGACGAAGCTGCGCCGAGCTTCGGCAACGACGACGTGGGCGATGCGCGAGCGATACGCACGGTCGAGCGTCACTGCGGGCAGTCGCGCGTGGTCGGCTCGGGGCCACGCCGCGTCAGGCGCAGCGCGGGCTCGGGCTCGTCGATTGCGAGCGCGCCAGCGTCCGTCCGCCGTGGCGGTTTCGGGCGCGACGCGAAGACGCTCAACTTTTGAGCATCTTCTCGATCGCCTCCTTCAGCTGCGCGTCGCTGATCTTGTCGGGCCCGGTCGGCGGCATCGGCACCGGGCCGTAGACGCCGCTGCCGCCCTTGCGCACCTTGTCCATCAGCGTCGCGACAGCAGTCGCTTCGCCCTTGCGCTTGGCCGCGATGTCCTTGTACGACGGGCCGACCACCTTCTTGTCGGGCGTGTGGCAGGCCGTGCAGCCGGCCTTGGTCATCGCGTCGTCGACCGCGTCGCTGAACGCGGCCGGACTGACGACGGCGGCCGCGGCCGCCAGAACGATCGATCGCATGCGTGTCATCTTTCGTGTCTCCTCGAGTGAACGTGAATGAAGCGGCGCCGGATCAACCCGGCTTGCCGTCGATGCGGGCGCGGCAAAGCCAAGGCCCGTAGCGCCAGGCATAAAGCGCGAAACCTGCCGACCACAGCAGGGCTGCCGACACGGTGGCTTCGACCATCAACGAAGGCGCCGCCGGCGGCACACCCACGCGCACGACCGCGCCGAGCGCGACGAGCCCATACATCCACACCTCGGCGCGTTCGGCGCGCAGCGGCAACCCGAGGTGGCCGCGCGCGGTGCGCGTCATCATCCCGATCGTCATGACGCCGATCGCGCCGGCGGTCAAGGCGTGGGCGGCGAGCGAAGGTGTGACCCAGCCAAGCGCCGAGGCCGCGCGCAGCGCCAGGTGCAGCGGGATCCACGCATAGGCCAGGTGCAGCACCCACACCAGCGCAACGCGTCGCGTGCGCCACGGGTGCCACAACCACCAGCGCAGCGCGTGCGCCAGCGCGGCGATCAGCGCCAACGCCGCCAGCGCGACGCCGCCGATGCCGATCGCGTCGGCCGCCCACAGCGCCAGCACGCTGCCCAGCACCACGCGCTCGACGCGAACGTCGCGCACGGCGTCGGTGCCCGGTGCGCCGTTGTTGCTGAACATCGGGATCACGCGCCCGGCCATCACCGTCATCACGAACAGCACCGCGTCGAGCCCGAACTGCAAGGCCCACGCGTGCGGCCGCGAGACCCAGCCCAGCAGCGACGCCTGCATCAGCCCCTGCGCCGCCGCGATGCCCACCAGCACCGCGGCGAAGAAGTAGTTGCGCGTGTTGCCACCGGCGTGCAGCGCCCGAAAGAGCGCCAGCGCCGCGAGCAGCGCAAAGACCACGTCGACCACCAGCGTCGCGACGGCCCACGGCGTGTAGACGAGCACGCGCCCCGCCACCCACAGCCCGGCCAGCGCCATCAGCGGCGCACCGCTCGGCGTGGGCTGCCCGCTCCAGTTGCGCGCCGCGGTGAAGAGAAAGCCGACGACGATCGCGAGCGCGAAGCCGAAGAGCATCTCGTGCGCATGCCACGCGCTCGAACGCAGGCCCGGCACCACCCCTGCGAACTGGAGCGCCCACAGCGGCATCGCCAGCGCAGCGAACACGCTGGCGAGCAGGTACATCGGCCGAAAGCCGAGCGCCCACAGCGCGGACGACGCAGCCCAGGGCCGCGCGCCGGGCCGCGTGGGCTGCCCGGCGGGCTCCTCGAGGCGCATCAGCGTCGTCATCGGGCCTGGGCGTCAGTAGACGTCGTGCTGCGTGTTGTGCACGTTGAAGTGCCCGGTCGGCGTGATCAGCTTCGGGTCCTTGATCACGGCCTTCAGCTTCAGCGTCTTGTCGTCGACGATGACCATCGCGCTTTCCTTGTTCTTCGCCGACCAGACCGAGAACCAGACTTCGTCGCCGGCCTTGTTGTACTCGGGCTGCACCACGCGCTTGGCGCCGTCGTCCTTGATGTCGGCCCACTGGGCAATCGGCAGCACGGTGTAGCCCTTGTCGAGGTTCTTGATGTCGAAGACCACGACCGACTGCGAGACCTTCGGGTCCGGATTGAGCGGCGCGTCCGAATACAGGTGCCGACTCTTCGGGTGGCTCTTGATGAAGAGCGCACCGCCACCCGGGCCCTTCAGCGTCGCCACCTGCTTGAAGGCGTGCTGTTTGTGCTTGACCGGGTCGGTGCCGATCAGCGAGATCGTCTCGTCGCCCAGATGCCCCGTGGACCACACCGGGCCGAACGTCGGATGCACGAAGTTCGCGCCGCGGCCGGGGTGCGGGATCTTGCCCACGTCGATCAACGCCGCGAGCTTGCCTTCCTTCAGATCCACCGCGGCGATCTTGTTGCTGTTGTTGGCCGCCACCATGAAGTAGCGCTTGGTCGAATCCAGGCCACCGTCGTGCAGGAAGCGCGCGGTGCCGATCGTGGTGATCTTCAGCGCGTCGACGTTGCTGTAGTCGACCAGCAGCGTCTGCCCGGTCTCTTTCACGTTGACGACGAACTCGGGCTTGAAGTGGCTGCCGACGATCGACGCGACGCGCGGCTCGGGGTGGTACTCCTGCTTGTCGACGGTGTTGCCGCGCGTGCTCACGATCTTCAACGGCTCGAGCGTGTCGCCCTTCATCACCGTGAACTGCGGCGGCCAGTAGCTGCCGGCGATCGCGAGCTTGTCTTCGTAGCCCTTGTACTTGCTGGTCTCGACCGAGCGCGCCTCGAGGCCCACGCGCACCTCGGCAACGTTGTCGGGCGTCGGCATCCACAGGTCGATCATGTTGATCTTCGCGTCGCGGCCGATCACGAACAGGTAGCGCCCCGACGCCGACACGCGGCTGATGTGCACCGCGTAGCCGGTCTTGACGATGTTGATGATCTTCTTCGTGTCGCCGTCGATCAGCGCCACCTCGCCGGTGTCGCGCAGCGTGGTGCTGAAGATGTTCGCGATGTTGTAGTTGTTCATCTTCTTCTTCGGCCGCTGCTCGGGGGGCACGATGACCTTCCACGTCTTCTTCATGTCCTCCATGCTCCACTCGGGCGGCGTCGGCGGGTCGTGCTGGATGTAGCGCGCCATCAGGTCGACTTCCTTCTCGCTCATCTCGCCCGAGGTCAACCAGTTGGGCATGCCCGCGGGCGAGCCGTAGCCGATGAAGACCTTCAGGTAGTCGGTCTTGCCGACCGTCAGGTCGGGCGTCAGCGCCTTGCCGGTCGCACCCTTGCGCAGCACGCCGTGGCAGCCGGCGCAGCGCTCGAAGTAGATCTTGCGGCCGGTGTCGAACTCGGCCTGCGTCATCGGCGGCGCCTTCGGATTCGTGCTTTGCACCATCGGCTCGTTGGCGAGCGGCGAAGGCGCGGCCTGGTAGTTGACCTCGGCGGGGGTCACGTCCTTCTTCGCGGGTGTGCCGGCGGCCGGCGCCTGCGCGAGCGCGGTGCCCGCCGCCAAGGCCGCAACGGCGAGCGCCGCGATAGCCAGCACGTCCATGCGGACGGTGTGAAGCGGAGATGCGCGCGTCATGGTGAGTTCCTCGATGTCGTGAATCGTCGACGGGCATCTTCGCGCGCGGGGCTGCGGCGATCCTTGAACTGGTTCAACCATCGGGCGGTTGATGCCACGGCGCACACGATCTACTTCAAGGCGGTGCCGGTCCGATGTCGCCAGCATTCGGGGCATGAACACACCGTCGAACCACGCCCTCGCCTTGGCCTGCATGGCCGCGCTGATCGCCACAGCCCGTGGTCATGCCCAAGCCCAGGACGACATCGCGTCGGCCGACGCTTGCGCAGACGGTCGTCGTCACCGCCACGCGGCGCGCATTGCAGCAGTCCGATGCACCGGCCGCGACGAGCGTCGTCACGCAGCGCGAACTACAAGATCGCGGTGCCGACAACGTACTGGACGGCCTGCGCGGCGAAACCGGCGTCAGCGCGATCGGCCGGCCGCTGGGCGGGCGCCGTGTGCTGAGCCTGCGCGGCATGGAAAGCCGCCACACGCTGATGCTGATCGACGGCCAGCGCGTTGCCGCAAGCGACGGCGTGATCGGCAACTCGGACTTCCAACTCGACTGGATCACCGTCGGCGATATCGACCGCATCGAGGTCGTACGCGGGCCGATGTCGGTGCTTTACGGGTCCGAAGCGCTGGGCGGCGTGGTGAACATCGTGACGCGCCGGCCCGACGACGTGCGCGCGGGCAGCGCGCGCGTTGAAGGCCTGATCGCGCAGGGTGGCTCTGACCATCGCGGCGGCGATGGTCATCGCGCGAATGCGCGTGTGAACCTGCCGTTGGGCGATGCATGGGCACTCACCGTGGGTGCGTCCGACATCCGCAGGCAGGCCATCGCATCGAAGGCCGACGCGCGCATCGATGAAATCGAAGGCCGTCATCGCACCGACGGCAGCGCGCAACTGCTTCTTCGCGCCGCGCCGGGGCATGACCTGCTGCTCGAACATCGCCAAGGCCAGGAAGACCGCTGGGGCGGCGCGCGCGAACGCAGCGGCGCGCGGCGCTATCACCTGTCGTTGCACGACATCGAGCGCCGCCACAGCGCGTTGACGTGGGACGCCGACTGGCGTGGCAGTGGCGTGTCCACTCAACTACGCGCCTACGCCAGCATGCTCGACCATCACAACGCGCGCACCGAAGGCGTGGCGCCGCTTCGCCCCAACCGCGTCGATGACACGGTGATCGACGGGCACGCCGTTGCCACCGCGGGCGCGCATCACCTGACCGGCGGCTTCGAGGCGCGCGAAGAAGGCCTGCGCAACAACGCACTGGCGGGCGGCGAAGGCAGCGTCGACCACCACGCGGTCTATGTGCAGGATGAGTGGGGTTTAGGCGCTCTCGCGCTGACGTTCGGCGCGCGCCACGACCGACACGACGTCTTCGGTGGCCGCACCAGCCCACGCGCTTACGGCGTGTGGAAGTTTGGCGCGGACTGGGCCCTGAAGGGAGGCATCGGCTGGGGCTTCAAAGCACCGACGCTGAAGCAGGCCACCGCCGGCTACGTCGAAGACGAAGGGCCCTTCTCGTACGCCGCGAACCCCGCGTTGCAGCCCGAGATCAACCGCGCCGTCGAAGCCGGCTTCGCGTGGCAGAGCGCCGCGTTCGGCGCGCAGGTGATGGGCTTTCACAACCGCGTGCGCAACCTGATGGTGCCGGTGCTCGTCGCCAGCACGCCGCGGCCGCTGTACGAGTGGCGCAACGTCGACACGGCGATCTTGAAGGGCGTAGAGACGAGCATCGACTGGCGCGTGATGCCGGGCGTGAAGCCGGGCGTGACCGCCAAGCTGAATCACCAGTGGCTGGACGCGCGCAACGACGCAGGCGAGCGGCTCGACCGGCGCCCGAAGCACAGCGTTGGCGCCGCGCTCGAGTGGGCACGCTCGGGTGCGCCCTCACCCGTGCCGCAACGCGCCGGCATCCGCGCCGATCATCAGCGCGGGCTGCTGCTCGCGTCCACCACGCCCGGCGCGCCGCCGCAAGCCGTGGCGGCCTACACACTCGCGTCGGCTTTCGCGGCGTGGTCGATCACGAACGCACTCGAACTCGGCGCGGGCATCGACAACGTGGGCAACCTGAGCCTGGTCGACAAGTCGCCGCTGTACGTGCAGGGCATCGCACCGCGCACGTTCAGGGTGTCGCTGAACGCGAGGTGGTGAGCTTGGCCCCACCCCGCGCGCAGCCCCGAGCCGTCAGTTGCCGTCAGTCGCCGTTAGTTGCCGTCAAAGGGCGAGTCTTCGGTCTTCAGAAGCCCGAGCCTGCGAAGCGTGGGCTTGACCGCATTCTTCACCGGCTGTGGCAGCAGCTTCTTGCCGATCGTGTACGCGCGGCCGTGGTCCATCTGATACGGATGCAGGTTGGTGGGATCGGGCAGCGGTGCCGGCACGTGGCCCGTGCGATCGGTCATCTCGGATGAAAGGATCGAGACCGGCTGGCCCTTGATCGCCGAAAACATGCGGCGGTCATACGTCAACTCGGGATGCGTGGGCAACAGCACGTCGGAACACGACGTGAATCCTGCCCGCGCGAACAGCGTCACCAGCGCGTTCGTCGTGAACCAGAAACTGCTGTCGTTGTCGATCGAAGCCCAGAGGTCGCGCATCTTCATGGCGGCTGTGTCGCCGGGGTCGTGCTCGCGGTAGACGACGCCGCCCATCAGCACTCCACCAACCGTGGCGTGCGCGGTCTCGCGCACCGCGATGTAGGTGTCGACGATGCATAGACGGGTGCAGCAGTCGGCCATCTGGCGCACGAGGCGTGCGGCGTCTTCGGCACGAAGGTGGTAGAGGATGCCCGAGCAGATGATGACGTTCGAACCGACCGTAAGTCGCCACGTCGAGGTTGCGCACGTCGTCTTGCACCAACTCACAGTTCGACAGGCCGAGCGCGTCGATCGCGTAGGCGGCCTTCGCCAGGTTGGCCTCACGGATCTCGACGCAAACCGCCTGCGCACCGTGCAGCGCGAACTCGATTCCGTAGTGGCCCTCGAGACAGGCGAGGTCGAGCACGCGGCATTGGTCGAGCGGTTTGCCAACCGTGTCTGCAACCGTTTGGACCAAGCGCTTAAGCCGGTGGTCGACTGCTTGTTCGCGCGTGTAACTACCGTCCGCCAGGCGGATCGACATCGCCGACCATGGCCCGTGGCGAGCCACGATGTCGCTGGATGTCGTTCCGTCATGCACCCACTTATTGATCATCACGATCCTCGGACTTCAAGGAGATAGAAGTATGGCAGGCCCACTCCCGAGATTCCCGAGATACTGACTGATACCTTCGGTGCGCTTTCGAGCGGATGGGACGACCGATGACATTGGTCATCGTTTCGCCGTGGCACAAGTCGTGAAGGCTTGCGATGATCGAGGCATCGCTTCACGCCTCGCTCCATGTCCGCCATCGCCGCGGACGGCCGGCGGAATTTCTGCGCCATGGCCCTGCTCGAACGTCGCCCCCATCTCGATCGGATCCGCCAGCGATTCGATTCCATCACCGCCACGGGCGGCGGTGCCTGCGTGGTCGTGTCGGGTGAGGCAGGCATCGGCAAGACCAGCTTGATGCGCGCTGTCGTGCACGACCTGCCCGCGGGCACGCAAGGGCTGTGGGCCGGGTGCGAAGCGCTGTTCACGCCGCGACCACTCGGGCCGCTGATCGACCTGGCGACGCACTTCCCACCGTCGATCGAACGAGCGCTGCACGAGGGCCGCACCTACAACGGGTTGTTCCCCGCGCTGCTGCGTTGTCTGGGCGACGCCCGACGGGCACGCGTGCTCGTGATCGAAGACCTGCAGTGGGCCGACGTGGGCACGATCGACTTCGTGCGCTACCTGGGCCGGCGCATCCACGACCTGCCGCTGCTGCTGCTGCTCAGCCACCGCATCGAAGGGATCGATGCCGCGCACCCGTTGCGGCACGCGCTGGGCGATCTGCCGGCCGACAGCACGTTGCGCGTGACCTTGCCGCCGCTGTCGCGCGAGGCCGTGTGCCAACTCGCCGCCGGCACGCCGCGGTCGCCGGCCGAGGTCTTCAGCGTCACCGGCGGCAACCCCTTCTATGTGACCGAACTGCTGGCGTCGCCCGACGCGCAAGTGCCGCACTCGGTGCGCGATGCGGTGCTGTCCACGTTGGCGCGCCTGTCGCCCCCGGCGCGTGCCCTCGCGCGCGCCGTCAGCCTGGTGCCGCGGCACGCCGACCTGCAGCTGCTCGAACGATATGCCGCGCCCGAGCGCGACGCCATCGACGAGTGCCTGCGCGCCGCCATCCTGGTTTCGCACGACCGCGCACTGGCCTTCCGCCACGAAATCGCACGCAACGCGGTGCACGACGCGATGTCGCCGCATGAGCGCACACGCAGCCACGCAGCCGTCTGGCGTGCGTGGTGCGAGCTCGCGTCCAGCGACGAACACGGCGCGCACCGCCTGCACCACGCCGAAGCGGCCGGGCTGCTGGCCGAGGCCGCCGCGCTGGCGCCGCTGGCGGCGCGGCGTGCGTCCACCACCGGAGACCATCGCGAGGCCGCACGGCTGTACCGCCTGGCGATCGACGCCACACCGGACCTTGCCGACGACACCCGCGCCCCGTTGCTCGAAGCCCTGGCCGACGAATGGGCGCTGACCAACCAACACCGCGACGCGATCGACGCGCGTGAGCAGGCGCTGGCGATTCACCGCGCACGTGGCGACCGCCTGCGCGAGGGCATCAACCAGCGTTGGCTTGCCCGACTGCACTGGTTCGAATCGGGCGGCCATGGGCCAGGTCTGGCGTGGGCACGCAAGGCCATCGAAACGCTCGCCACGCTCGTGCCCCCACGCTCGCCGCGCTCGCTGCCCCCGGACGGGGATGTCAGTAGCTTCGGGCGGCCGGGCACCACGGACGGGCCCACGCGCGAACTCGCGCTGGCCTACAGCACGATGTCGCACCTGTGCCTGGTGCGCGAAGACACGGACGGTGCCACCACCTGGGGCCTGCACGCGATCGAGATCGCCGAGGACGTTGACGACGCCGAGGTGATGTGCCACGCGCTCAACAGCGTCGCCTGCGCCATCCTGGCCCAACACGACGATGTGCTGGCGTGGGAGCGTCTCGAGCGCAGCCTGTCGCTGGCGCGCGAGCACCGGTTCACCCTTGACGTCGCACGCGCGCTTCACAACCTCTTCGTCTTCAGTGTCTTCCACCACGACTTCGCGCGCGCCTGGTCATGGGCGCGCCAAGGCCTGGACCACAGCGAAGCGCAGGGCCTGGACGTCTACGCGGTGCGCACGCTGATCCGGCGTGCGCTGGCGCACACCCTGATCAGTCAGTGGTCGCAAGCCAAGGCCGACCTCGCCGAAGTGACGCGCCGCTTCGCGCCGTCACCGGTGGAAGCAGCCACGCACGGCTTCGTGTCGAACCTGCTCGCGATGCGGCAGGGCGAACCCGGCTCGACCGCGCGGTTGCGGCAAACCGTGGGCGCGATGCTGCATCGCGAGGTCGAGATCGGAGCCATCTCGACCGCGGCGGCGGCGCTGGCCGAGGCGGCGTGGCTCGACGGCGATCACAAGGCACTTGTCGCGGCCGCACGCCCCGGGCTCGAGGCGATGGTCGGGGCGGGCTGCCGCTGGCGCGTCGGCGAACTCGCGGCGTGGCTGCGTCGCGCGGACGCCGACGTTGACGTCGCGGCCTTGCCCCCACTGCCCAAGCCCTACGCCCTCGAGTTGAACGACCAGCCGAACGAAGCCGCGCACGAATGGCAGCGTCTGGGCCGCCCCTACGACGCCGCGCTGGCCCTGTGCGGCGGCGACATCGACGCGCTGACCGACGCGCTGCTGCGCTTCGAGCAGATGGGTGCAAAGGCCGCCGCGGCGCGCGTGCGCGAACGGCTGCGCGAGCGCGGCGCGCGCAACGTGCCGCGCGGGCCGATGCCGCGCACGCGCGACGATCCGCTGAACCTGACCGCACGCGAGCGGCAGATCTTCGAGCTGCTGAGCGACGGCGCGACCAACGCCGCCATCGCCGCGAAGCTTCATCGCAGCGAGCGCACGGTCGAACACCACGTGAGCGCGCTGCTGCGCAAGCTCGGCGTGCGCAACCGGGTCGAACTGCTCGCCCGTCACCAGGGCGAGTGACCTTCGCCCCTGCAAGCGGGTACTGGTTGCGCCTGGTCTGGGTACGGGTACCCATGCGCGCGAAAACGATCGCTCGTAACGTCACGCCTCGCGCCTCGCGCACCCCGATCCCGGTTGTCGCAAAGGTCCAAGACGCACGCGCGTGTGTCCGCCAGCATGTAGCCCGCGGAGTTTGCAAATGAAGACGATTCACGACGGCCAGACGATCCAGGGACGGTGCGCACCGGGCCGGCCGCTGCACGACCTGGCCCAGCGCGTTGTGGGCCGCGACACGCCGGTCACGCTGGCCGATGGCCGATGCGTGCCCTACCTCAACCTCGACAACGCGGCGAGTACACCCGCGCTGTCCGAGGTGCTCGACGCCGTCGTGCGCTTCATGCCCTGGTACTCGTCGGTGCACCGCGGCGCGGGACAGAAGAGTCGCCACGCGACCGCGGCCTACGAAGACGCACGCGACGTCGTGGCGCGCTTCGTCGGCGCGTCGATGGACGAGCACATGGTGATCTTCGGCCGCAACACCACCGAGGCGATCAACGTGCTGGCCGCGCGCGTGGGCCTGGCGCACGACGACGTGGTGCTGGTGTCCACGCTCGAGCATCACAGCAACGACCTGCCGTGGCGCGCGCGGGCGCGGGTGGCACGCATCGGCGCTGACGCACAAGGCCGGCTCGACGAAGACCACTTCGAAAGCCTGCTGCGCGCGCACGCGGGCCGCGTGAAGCTGGTCGCGGTGACGGGTGCGTCGAACGTGACCGGCCACATGCCGCGCATCCACCACCTGGCCGAACGCGCCCATGCAGCGGGCGCGCGCATCTTCGTTGACGCTGCGCAGCTTGCGCCGCATCGCGCCATTCACATGCGCCCCCTCACTGACCCGGCACACATCGACTACCTGGCGTTGTCGGCACACAAGATGTACGCGCCCTTCGGTTGCGGCGCGCTTGTCGCGCGGCGCGATGGTCTGGACAACGCAGCGCCGCTGCTGGCCGGCGGCGGCACGGTGCGCTACGTGGGCGCGGCATCGGTCGATTGGGCCGACGCACCCGATCGCGACGAAGCCGGTTCCCCCAACGTGGTCGGCGCCGTCGCGCTGGCCGCCGCGATACGCGCGCTGTCACGCGTGGGCATGAGCGTGGTCGCCGCCCACGAGGCGGAGTTGGTCGCGACCACGCTGCGCGGGATGGACGAGATCGATGGCCTTCGCGTCTTCGGCGATCGCGACCCCACGCGCGCACGCGAACGCACCGGCGTGATCCCCTTCGCGGTCGACGGCCTGCCACACGCGTTGGTCGCGGCGATCCTCGCGGCCGAACACGGCATCGGCACGCGCAACGGCTGCTTCTGCGCGCAGCCCTACCTGGCGCATCTGCTCGGCGCGACGCCGCATGACGCGCACGTCGCACGCGAACGACTGCTGGCCGGCGACCTGGAACACGTGCCGGGCCTCGTGCGCGTGAGCTTCGGGCTCTACAACGACGAACACGACGTCGACCGCCTGCTGCACGCGTTGCGCGCCATCACGCGCGGGCAACATCGGCTGGACTATCGCTATGACCCGGCGCATGGCGACTACACCTGGGTTGCCGACGACGCGTACGACCGCGGCCACGAACACCCACTGCGCAGCGGTCGACCGTTCGACGAGACGCACCGCGCGGCGATGTAGGGCGCCCGCCCGTGATCAGTCGTCCAACCCCTTGCCCGACAAGATCCGCGGCACGCACTTCTGGACCCGTGCGGCACGCGTGGCCGACTGCTTGGCACTGCCGAAATGCAGGAGATAGGCCCTCTGGCGGCCTGCCGTCAGTGCCGCGAAGGCCTTCTTCACGGCGGCGCTTTGATCCAGCATCGCCTGGAACTCCTCGGGCACCTCGAACGCCGCGGTTGCCTTCATCGCCACCTTGGCGCCAGACGTCTCGATCGTGATCGCCTCGCGGATGTATGCCCTCAGGCTGGCTTCACGCGCCTCGATCTGATCGAGCCCCGTGAACCTGATCTGCCGGGCCGCCTGCACGTTCGCGGTCTGCTGAACCAGCAGTCGTTTCGGGTCCTTCATCAGCGCGCCCTTGAAGAACAGGTAAGCGCAATAGTCTTTGAAGCCGTGGATCAGCACCACGTTGCTGCCTTCGAGCGTGTAGCAGGGATGACCCCACTTCAGCTCTTCGGTCAGCCCGCACCCGAGCGCGATGCGGCGCAACGCGGCGAACTCGGCACGCCATGACTTCGCCTTCTCGATGTACGTATCGACCTTGGGGTTCATGGTTTCAGCGCCAACGATCCTCGGGGCCATCGTCAACGCTCGGCGATGTAGTGCATCACCTGCGGCGCCTCGTCGGGCACCAGGTGTTCGCGCACCGCGCGCTCGAGTTCCTGGTCTGCCAACGTCGCGCGCGCACGCTGGTGCAGGTAGTCGGCCCAGCTCGTGATGATGAAGCGCTCGGTGTAGCGGCACGGGTCGCCCAGGTCGCGGTACAGGCGCCAGAAGGTCGCGCCATCGCGGCGCCGCGGGGCTTTGAGCTGGCTCACGGCGTCGAGGAACTCGTTCAGCGCTTCGGGCCGCACGCGATAGGCGATCTCGACGGCCACCGGCCCGGCTTCGGGTTCGGGCTGGTGGGCGATGAACAGGTCTTCCGACAGCGTGGCGGGGGTCACCTCGTCGATCTCGCTCATGCGCAGTGGGAAGGGCCGCACCAGCAGCAGGCCCGCGACCATGCACGCCGCGGCGATCGTGAGCGTGAGCGCAAGCCCCATCAGCCCCGACAACGCGCCCCACACGGCCGAGCCGATTGCGAACGAACCCAGCGAACACACCACGTGCAGCGCGTTCGCACGCGCGCGCACCCAGCGCGGCGCGCTGGTCTGCGTGGCGGTGTTGTAGGTCGACATGGCCGACATCCACGCCGCGCCCGCGGCCATCAGTGCCGGGTACACCGCCCAGCGCGACGGCACCCAGGCCGCCACCAGCATCGCGCCTGCGAACATCGCGATGCCCACCGCGACGAGCTTCTCGAGCCCGAGCCGCGCGCGCATCCGCGCGATCGCGAACCCCGCGATCACCGCGCCGCCACCCATGCAGCCCATCAGCAAGCCGAAGCCCCTGGCATCGAGCCCGAGCTGCCGCTGCCCCACCACCGGCAGCAGCGCCCACAACGCCGAGCCCGTGGCCGCGTAGGCCACCGTGCGGATCAGCTGCGCGAGCACGGCGTTGTTGTGCCGTGCGAAACGCAGCGCGCTGAGCATGCCGCCCCACAGCCGCTCGGCCGGCAGCCGTGACGGCGGATGCGGCCGCGGCGGGTGCCGCCGCACCGCGTGCAGCAGTGCCAGCACGCCAGCCACCGTGAACAAGAACACCCAGCCCGCGCCGGCGAACACATAGACCAGGCCCGCCAGTGCCGGCCCCAGCGCACGCGCGCCGTTGTACGAGATGCCGATCGCGGTGATCGTGGGCTGAAGCTCGTCGCGCGGCACGGCATCGACCACCGCCGAGTTCCAGGCCGGCGACAGCACCGCCGTGCAGCAGCCTGTCACGAAGGTCAGCAGCAGCAGCGTCGCCGCGCCCCCCCAGCCGAAGAGCAGCAGCAGTGCGAGCAGCGCGACCGCCACGGTCTGCACCGCGAGCGCGCCCACCAGCAGGCGGCGGCGATCGGTGGTGTCGGCCAACACGCCCGCGGGCAGCGCGATCAGGAACATCGGCAGGAACACGGCCGTCTGCACCAGGGCCGCGAGGAAGTCAGAGCCGGTCAACTCGACGACGAGCCACGCGGCGGCCATGACCTGCATGGCATTGCCAACGAAGTAGGCCGTGCCGCCATAAAGCAGCGCGGCCAGCGCGGGGTGCCGCAACACCGCCAGGACCGCGGGCGTGCGGCGCGGCGTGGTGGTGGCACCGGGGGACGTTGGCGGGGCAGTGGTGATCGGTGGATCCTGGTTCACGGCGGCGATTGTCCGCGCCCGGCGTTCGGCTGCTCACCGCCACCTGCGACGCCGCCTGCCACAGGCGATACGCGTTCATCGGCAGCAGCACCATGTGCAGCAGCAGCACAGGGCCGATGCCGGCAAGCGCCGCGTAGGCGATGAACGCGAGGTTGCTGAAGATCGCCACCGCACGCAGGGCCACCATGCCCTGCATGCAGAACGTCGCCAGCACGAGCAGCGCCGCCAGCCAGCCCAGCCACTCGTGCGTGTTCACGGCTGCGCCGCCTACTGCTGCTCTGCGGTGAAGTCCACCTCGCCCAGGTCACCGAAGGCGGCGTAGTCGATGGCAGCGGTGCCTTCGATCGTCACGGGTTGAACCCCCGCGTCGGACACGTTGCCCATGAAGGCCCGCATCACGACCCCGGAGGTCTTGTTCGGATGAATCAGGTGAAAGCGCCCCGTGCCCGGGCAGTACCAGCCGTGCACCGGCACGATGCCCGATTGAAACGAGCCGCGAATGGCGCGGCAGTTCGTGTTGCCCGGTGCGCCAGGCCCGGCCTGCGTGTCGATGAACAGCGTGACGGCGGCACCGCCGTCGACGCTGAGCAACCAGGTCGTGTTGGCCAGGCTGGCGGGCGGTGCCGCATGGGCAGCGGCCGTGATGATGAAGGCGGCGGCAGCCGCGCCAAGTCGTAGACGTATGAACATGATGAAGTCCTCGAATGATGATGAATCGGTGTGCGATGGAAGCGGTTCGCGCCGCGGTCACAGCGGGTGAACGACTTCCGAGTGGGTGTCCTTGACCGCCGTGCGCGCCTTGCTCTTGTCGTTCAGCAGGTAGGCCAGGTTCGCGTCCCAGCCCTCGAGCGTCACCGTCAGCAGCTTCGTCGACACGCCACCGGTGTCGTCGGGCGGTGCCTTCATCGTGAAGACTTCGGACGTGCCCGTGCCGCCGTTCGCGCTGATGGACGCGATCGGCTTGCTGATCAGCTCGGTGACCCAGGTGGGGATCGGGACGGGCGTGGCTTTCACCCCGGCGGCTACCGATGCGTTAGGCAGGTTCAGCAGCGGACGCTTCAGCGTCGCGCCGTTCTCGCCCTTGATGCGCACGGTGACTGCGTCCATGTTCAGCAGCCCGTTGTTCGTGATGCGGACCTTGAACGTGGCTTGCTCACTCTCGTTGAGCGACTCGCCTGTCACAGCGTCGAAGTCGCGGATTTCGATGATGACGTTGGTGTC
The DNA here is from genome assembly GCA_963738615.1 of uncultured beta proteobacterium. Lineage (GTDB taxonomy): Bacteria > Pseudomonadota > Gammaproteobacteria > Burkholderiales > Burkholderiaceae_C > CAVTWY01. Next base: position 1,945,965 of record CAVTXI010000019.1, on the reverse strand, counting down.
GGGATAGGTCTCGACGGCGGTGGCCATGTCGGCAAATGCAAAAGTCATGATGGGGTACCTCGGTTGTGTGGTGTCGCCGGTCCGGCAAGACGAAGGGCGGCCCGGCCGCATCGCGCTTCGTCACGACGGCATCGCGTTTCGAATGCGATGCCCGGGAGTCGATGCACCGAAGTCTGCGCAGCCGCGGGCGCGCTGACACTGCGTGCCGGCACCCAATTCGGCTTGGCGTGTACCCAGATGCTGTCGCGCATGCGTGCACGCTTGGCGCGCATGACGCGCGCGTGACGCGTGCATGACCGTGGTTACTTGCGGGCCCGATCGGCCCGTGCTTCAACCCGCGAGAAAGCTCGCGACGATGCGGGAGTCTTCGGCCCACTTCGTCATGTCGGTCCGGCAGAAGCACCCGTCACCCGCCACACGACATCACCCACGTCGTCGGCCACCAGCAACCCACCGCCCGGTGCCAGCGCCACACCCACCGGCCGGCCGTACGACTCGCGTTCGTCGGGCGCGAGGAAGCCGCCGAGGATCTCGCGAGGTGGTCCGGCGGGCTGGCCACCGTCGAATGGCACGAAGACGACCTTGTAGCCCGACAGCGTGCTTCGGTTCCACGACCCGTGCTGGCCGATCGCCATGCCCTCGCCGAAGCCCGGCAGCGTGCCGGCCGGCATCCAGCACAGGCCCAGCGATGCGGTGTGGCCGCCGAGCGCGTAGTCGGGCGTCAGCGCGCGCGACACGGCGTGCACGTCTTGCGGCTGCACACGCTCGTCGACCGTCTTGCCCCACCAGCAATACGGCCATCCGTAGAAGCCGCCGTCGAGTACCGACGTGAGGTAGTCCGGCGGCGTCTCGTCGCCCAGGCCGTCGCGCTCGTTGACCACGGTCCACAGGGCGCCGGTGTGCGGCTGCCACGCCATGCCCACCGGGTTGCGCAGGCCGCTCGCGAAGGTGCGGCGCGCGCCGGTGGTCAGGTCGATCTCGACGATGCAGGCGCGGCCCGCTTCGATGTCGAAGCCGTGGTCGGCGATGTTGGACAGCGAGCCAACACCGCAATAAAGCCGGCGTCCGTCGGTGCTGGCCAGCAGGCTGCGCGTCCAGTGCCCGCCGGGCGGAAAGGTCGCGAGGCGCTTGCCGGACTTCGCGTCGATGCGCGTGGCGCCGCGCATGTAGGCGAAGGCGAACACGCCGTCGGTGTTGCCGACGTAGAACGTATCGCCCACCAGCGCCATGCCGAACGGCTGATTCAAGTCGGCGAGGAACGTCTCGCGGACTTCGGCTGTGCCGTCACCGTCGGCATCGCGCAGCAGGGTGATGCGGTTCGGGCTGTCGCCGACGGCTGCTGCGCGCCGCATCGTACCGATCATCGCGTGGTCGAACACGCTGCGCGGCGTACCCGCCGACTGAATCGCCTCGGCCACGGCGACATCGCCGTTGGGCAGCACGTGGATCCATCGCGGGTGTTTCAGGCCAGCGGCGAACGCGTTGACCGCGAGGCCCGGCGCGGCTGCAGGCACCTGCCCCGGCGCCCAGCCGCGCGCGGTCGGCATCTTCAGCGTGGGAATGCTGCCCTGCGGCCGCGCGGCAGGAATCACCGGCGATGCGCCGAGGGCCTGTTGGTGCACGTCGCCGCGCAGCCTGCGCCAGCGGTTCGCCGCGCCGCCGAGCCCTGCGGCCACGTGCGCCATCACGTCAGAGAAGTCCATGACGAAGCTCCTCAAGGCGTCGAGAAGAAGCTCTCGACCATGACTTCCTCGGTTGCCCCACTCATCGCGCGCCCTTCTTGGTCAACGCCATCGCCCGCAACTTGCCGACGATGCCGTTCGGGAAGTAGTAGACCGACAGCACGAACAGGATGCCCAGCCAGAACAGCCATCGGTCGGGGGATACCACCGCCGACACCACGGGCACGTTTTCGACTGCGGCGCCGGCCCACTTCAGCAGGTCTTGCAGGTAGTTCTGCGCCAGCACGAACAGCACCGAGCCGATGACCGCGCCCCACATCGTGCCCATGCCTCCGATCACGACGATGAGCAGGATGTCGATCATGATCTCGAACGACAACGTGGTGTCGGGGCCGGTGTAGCGCAGCCAGAGTGCGAGCAGCGCGCCAGCCGTGCAGGCAAACAGCGCCGAAATCACGTTGCTGAGCGTGCGGTAGACCACCGTGCGAAAGCCGATCGCCTCGGCACGGAAGTCGTTCTCGCGGATCGCCTGGAGTACGCGGCCGAACGGCGAGTTGACGATGCGCAGCAGCACCAGCAGCAGCACCAGCACCACGAAGAACAGCACGTAGTACGTGAACAGGCGCCCGTCGATGCTGACGCCGAACACGGGGTTCTCGAAGGGCTCGAACGACGGGCTCAACCATGCGGGGTTCTTGAACGTCAACCCGTCTTCGCCACCCGTGAATTCCGACAGCTGCGATGCGAGCGTCTGGAAGGCGCTGGCAACGGCCAACGTGATCATCGCGTAGAAGATCGCCTTCACGCGCAGCGAGAACAGGCCGATCACGAACGACAGCACCAGCGACAACGCGAGCGCACCGAGCAGCCCCACCGCCACCGCGCCCCATCCCGGCCCCATACCCGTGCTCGCGATCGCGATGCCGTAGGCGCCGATGCCGAAGAACATCGTGTGCGCGAAGCTGACGATGCCGGTGTAGCCCAGCAGCAGGTCGAAGCTGGCGACCAGCAGGATGAACACGAGGATCTTCGCGGCCACACCCAGCGCCTTGCTGCCGGGGAAGAGGAACGGAGCGAACGCAAGGCCGAGCACGATCACCACGAGCAGTACCGCCAGCACGCGGCTGCGCGGGGGGTCGTGCGAGAGCAGGCGTTGCAGCATGCCGTCGTCACTTTCCCCCGACGGGATACAAACCCCGCGGGCGCCAAACGAGAATGCCGACCATCAACGCGATATTCGAGAACAACGCAACCTTCGGCGCGAGAAACCCGGTGTAGTTCGCCAGCAACCCCACCATCAGCGCACCGACGAAGCAGCCAAGCGTGGACCCCAGCCCGCCGATGATGATGACGATGAACAGCAGGATGTTCACCTGCGCACCGATCTGTGGATGCACGTTCTCTTGGTACAGCCCCCACAACACGCCGCCCAGCGCGGCGAGTGCCGACGCGACGACAAACACGCCGACGAAGAGGCGCTTGACGCGGTAGCCGAGGCTTTCGACCATCTCGCGGTCTTGCACGCCCGCGCGCACCAGCAGGCCGACTTTCGTGCGCGCGAGCACATACGTGAGCGCGGCGAAGACCACCAGGCCGATCACGACCGCCAGCACGCGAATCTTCGCCACCGCTGCGCCGTCGCCGAACACCGGCACGATGAACGAGCCGCGCAACGCGTCGGGCAGCGGCAGCGGAATCTGCAGCGGGCCCCAGATCATCTTGATGACCTCTTCGCCGACGATCGCGCCGCCCAGCGTGATGAGGATCTGCTTCAGGTGCTGGCCGTAGACCGGGCGCACGATCACACGCTCGAAGAACCAGCCCAGCAGCGCCGCGATCACCATGGCGACGAGCACCGCGAGCGCGATGGCCAACAGCGCCTGCGGCAACGACCCGCTGCCCGTGAGCGAACCCAGCCGCGACATCACGGTCGTGGTCAGGTACGCGCCGGTCGCGATGAACACACCGTGGCCGAAGTTCAGCACGTCCATCAGACCGAACACCAGCGTGAGGCCAGACGCGATGATGAAGATGATGAGCCCCATCGCCAGCCCCGCGACCGTGAGCGTGACCCACGACGACGGCGAGCCGATCAGCGGCAGGGCGGCGAACATCACCGCGGCGACGAGCAGCAGCGGCGTCCAGTCGAAGCGTGTTTTGGCGAGCGGTGCGGGCGCACCACCCGACGGCAGCGGGGTCGCGGCAGCGGTCATGCATGCGCCCCCAACGACAGACCGAGCAGCCTGTGCTGCATCTCTTGGTCAGCAATCAGTTCGGCCATCGCCCCCGCATGCACCACGCGCCCGTTGTCGACCACCGCCACACGATCGCCCAACGCCTTCGCCATCATGAAGTTCTGCTCCACCAGCAGGATCGTCGTCTTCTGCTTCTTCAACTCGGCGAACGCATTGATCATGTTGCGGATGATCGACGGCGCGAGGCCCTTGCTCGGCTCGTCGACCAGCAGCAACGCGCGCGGCTCGACGATCGCGCGCGCCACCGCCAGCATCTGCTTCTGCCCGCCCGACAGCTTGCCCGCCGGGTGCTGCCAGAAGATCTCGAGCGCGGGGAAGAAAGAAAAGATCCACGCGAGCCGCGCCTTGTCGAGTGCTGCCGCACGCGGCGCCGAGCGCGCGGCCAGCACCATGTTCTCTTCGACCGTCAGGTCCGCGAAGATGCCCATGTTCTCTGGCACGTACGCGATGCCGTGCTGCGCGATCTCGGGCGTGGCAAGGTCGCGAATCGACTCACCGCGAAACCGCACGTCGCCCTTCGACGCATGCCACAGGCCCATGATCGTGCGCAGCGTTGTTGTCTTGCCGGCCCCGTTTCGGCCCAGCAGCATCGTGACTTCGCCCTCGGGTACCTCGAGGTCAACGCCGTGCAGGATGTGATACGCGCCGATGTGCGTGTGCACGCCCGAAAGTTGGAGCAACGGCGTCGTCATGCTTCTTCCGTCGCGATCGTCGCGATACCGAGATACGCGTTCTGCACCACCGGCGAGGCAATCACCGCAGCCGGTTCGCCGTCAGCCACAAGCTGCCCGTTGTGCAAAACGATGATGCGATCAGCCAGTTCACTCACCACGTCCATCTTGTGTTCCACCAGCAGGATCGTGCGCTCGCGCTTCGCCTTCAGTTCGCGGATCAGGTCCAGCACCACCGGCACCTCGTCGACGCCCATGCCCGCGGTAGGTTCGTCGAACATGTAGACCTTCGGATCCAGCGCCATCAACAGTGCCACCTCGAGCTTGCGCTGGTCTCCATGCGGCAGGCTCGCCGCGACGGCGCCCGCGCGGTCACCCAGCCGCACGCGATCGAGCAACGCACGCGCTTCGTCGGTCCACGCCTTGGCGTCGATCCACACGCGCAGGATGTCGAGCGCGCCACCCAGCAGCGCGCGCGAGCGCCCCTGCTCACGCGCCTGCACCGCCAGCCGCACGTTCTCTTGCACGGTCAGGTGCGGAAACAACTGCGTGAGCTGAAATGCCCGCCCCAAGCCCTTGTGCGTGCGGGCAGGCGCAGACAGCGACGTGATGTCCTCCCCGTCGAGCGTCACGCGCCCCTCGCTCGCGCGAAGTTGCCCCGAAATCAGATTGAAGTACGTTGTCTTCCCCGCCCCGTTCGGCCCGACGATGGCGGTCAACGTACCCGGCGCGAAGCTGCACGTCACGTGATCGACAGCGACGTGGCCGCCGAAGCGGATGGTGAGGTCTTTCGTCTCGAGCATGGAGGTCATCACGTCGGCGAGCACACCGCGCCCGCCGGTGGTCATCATCAAGCATCCTTCACGTCCTGTGCGACGTTCCTTGGTAAACTAGTCAGCACACTAGTCATTGGAGCCCTCGTGAACGCTTGGCCGGTCCAGGATGCAAAAGCCCGATTCAGCGAGTTCCTCGAGGCATGCATCGCCGAGGGGCCGCAGATCGTGACCAAACGCGGGGTCGAGGCGGCGGTGTTGGTCCCCGTCGACGAGTGGCGTCGCCTGCAATCGGCGGCGCGGCCATCGCTGAAACAACTGCTGCTTGCCGACACGCCGCGCTTCGCGCCGCTGGTGAAGACGCGCGGGCAGGCGCGGCGGCGGCGTGTCGAGCCGGCCCGCTGATCGCCCATGTACCTGCTGGACACCAATGTCGTCTGCGAGCTTCGCAAGCCGAAGCCGCATGGCGCCGTGGTCGCGTGGTTGAGCGCGACCGATGACGCGAACTTGTTCGTGTCGGCAGTGACGCTGGGCGAGATCCAGGCCGGCATCGAGATGACCCGCGACCAGGACGTAGCCAAGGCAGCTGAAATCGAAGCCTGGTTGGACCAGGTTGCCGCCTCGTACAACGTGCTGCCGATGGACGGTGCAGCGCACCGCGAGTGGGCGAAGCTGATGCATCGAAAGTCCGAAACCCTGTACGAAGACGGAATGATCGCGGCGACGGCCCGCTTGAACCACCTGACGGTCGCGACGCGCAACGTGCGCGACTTCGCCGTGTTCAGCGTGCCAACACTAAATCCGTTCAAGGTTTCGGCCTGAAGTGTGCGCATCAGCGCGACCGCCGCAACCACGCGACGGACGTCGAAACAGCCGAAAACACTCAACGCTTGTTGCGCACCGGCACGTTCATATCGCTCGCCTTGATCTCCTTCACCAACTCCGGCACACCCCACGCAAACGCCGGGTCGACCTTGATCTTGAAGTGATACATCGACTGCATCGCCTGATGGTCGTCCTTGCGGAACGTCATCGTCCCCTTCGGCGTATCGAAGCTCATGCCTTCCATCGTCGAGATCAGCTTGTTGGTATTGGTATCGCCATTCGTCTTCTTCAGCGCCGTCACCACCGCCATCGCCGCCGCGAAACCACCGGCCGTGAAGAAGTCGGGGGGTGACTTGAATTCCTTGTAGTGTTGCGCCACCAGCGCTTCATTGACCGGGTTCTTCGGAATACCGAAGTAGTAATACGTGGCGCCTTCCATGCCCGGGAACTGCTTGTATGCCGCCATCGCAGGCAGGATATTGCCGCCGGTGGCTATTTCGATGTTGTAGCGCTTCAGGTCCAGGTCGGTGATCTTGAAAGGGTTGCCGCCGCCGCCCGCCCAGATGATCCAGATGATTTTGCGGCCGGGTTGGTCCTTCAGCTTGTCGATGATGCGCTGCGCACCGGCGGTGAAGTCGGTGGTGGTCGTAGGCAGGTATTCCTCGTGAATGATCTTCGCGGTTTTCACCGATTCCTTGAACGCCTTCACGCCGTCTTTGCCGAACGCATAGTCCTGCGCCAGCGTGGCGATCACGGTGTTGGGTTTGTCGAGCGCCACCGCGTTGCTGATCGCGTCTTGCGAGCTGTTGCGGCCGGTGCGGAAGATGTACTTGTTCCACTTGTCGCCGGTGATCGAGTCGGCGACCGCGGGCTCGACGACCAGGATCTTCTTGGCCTCTTCGGCGACCGGCAGCATTGCCAACGCCACACCCGACGACGTGGGGCCGACCGCGATGTCGGCCTTGTCGTCGTTGTAGGCCGCGGCCAGCAGGCTCTTGCCCAGGTCGGGCTTGCCTTGATCGTCTTTCTCGATCAGCACGATCTTCTTGCCGCCGATCGTCATCGTGCCGCCGGTGGCGTAGTCCAGCCCCATCTTCAGGCCCTGTGCGGTCTGCTTGCCGTAGGCCTCGAGTGGGCCGGTTTTGCTGAAAATGTGGGCGATGCGGATTTCGCCGGCTTGGGCGAAGGCGGTGGTCGAGCCCGCGCCGAAGGCAAGGGCTGCGGCGGCGAGCGTCAGGCTCGAGGTGAACAGGTCGCGTCGATCGATCATGAAATCTCTCCCGGAAGAACAGAGCAGCCCCGACATGGGGCTGCCCAACGACAGGCCACATTGCATCGCGCGCGCCGAGGCCCTTGCTTCGGGCAAACCCCCAGGTTCGTAAAAGCACGTACGGCGGATGGCGACAGTGGATGCATCGGAGTCGCTCATGTCGCGCCGCGACCGCACCGATACGGCGCCTGGTTGTGATACTTTTGTGCTACGCTCTCGCCGGAAGGCCCCGACTCATGTCCACGACCACGCTGCGCTTGCCCGACGACTTGAAGGCGTCCATCGAGAGGCTGGCTGCCGAGTCAGGCAAGACGAGCCACGGGTACGTGGTCGATGCACTGAAGCGGCAGACCGAACAAGACCTCGCCGAGTCTGACTTTCACGCCCAGGCGCAGGCGCGGCTCGAAGAGTTCAAGCGCACCGGGATGTCCGTGCCGTGGCCAGAGGTTCGCCAGTTCTTGACGGACCGCGTAGCCGGCAAGCAGGTCGCACGACCGAAAGCGCGCAAATTCAAGCTCTGATCGGGCAGAGGTGACCCGGGTCGAGTTCACGCCGCGCGCGCTTCAAGACCTCGAGCGCATCGCAACGCACTTGATCGATCACGAGGCCGCGAGCGTGCACGACCGCCTGGAAGCTCTGCGCAGCGGATTCGACATCCTTCAAACCCATCCGGACATCGGCCGCCGTTGCGTTGATGGGCTGCGAGAGTTAGTGATCGGCAGGGGCGCACGCGGCTATGTCGCGCTGTACAGCCACCAGAGGGTGCTTGGTCTGGTGCTGGTGTTGGCGATTCGAGCGCAGCGCGAACAGGGGTACAAGCCCGAAAGCTGAACGGCAACGCAGCGACGATGGCTTCTTGTCGAGTCGCGAGTCAGTCCGCAAGAAACATCACGCCAACTCGGTGCCAGCGTAGATATCCACCAACGACAGCGCTTCCGCGTCCGGCACCGGCAGCGCCTCGCCCACCCCGTACGCCTCGGCGATCCATTGCAGCGTCTCGTCGCGCCGGTGCACCTCGACTTTCTGCTCGTGCTGGCTCACGATCCAGTAGGCACGAAGGCTCGGCAGCTGGCGATAGGCGACGAGCTTCTCTCGTCGGTCGGTGCCCGCGGTCGATTCGCTCTGCACTTCGACGACGATCGTGGCGTCGGTCGCAACCGTTTGGGTGTCGGTGACCGCGCGCCCACAGGTGACGAAGACGTTGGGGTAGTACACGCGATCCGCGGCCTGCACGTGCAGCTTCATGTCGTTGATGAAGACCTGGCATGGGGTGCCATCGAAGCGGCGCAGGAACGCCGCGTAGATGTTGCCGGCAACGCGGTTATGGCGCGCGGTGCCGCCTGTCATCGCGTGGATCTCGCCGCCGATGTATTCGTGCCGTCGGTCGCTCGAGTTCTCGAACGCGAGATAGTCGACCAAGCCGAGCGGCTTGCGCAGGGGTTGTGACATAGGCGAAGTTTAGGCGTCCGCGGCCAACCACGGATCGCCCTCGCCGCCCCCTGCGAGGGCACCGACCGCACAGCAGCTCACCCGCGAGCCGCTGCGACTGAATCGCTACTGCGCGCCCCCGAGCCGCCGCGCCGCCAATGCACCCACGCTGCGGCCGATCGCCGCGCCCGCGTCCGTCGCGCTGCGGAAGTGAATGCCGCCGTAGATGCGGGCGTCCGCCACCTCGGCCACGAACGTGTCGAGACTTGTCCATCGACGGGTCGCTCCCTTGGCGGTCGGGCTCGACGTTGACAGCGTCGGCATCGCGCCTGGGCCCACGTCGGCCTCGAGCACCGCCGCTACAGCCACGGCCACGCCGCTGTGTGCGCTGGGGTACTCGGGGTGCATCGGCGTGTCGAACAGCGGCGACCACGAGGCTTCGCGCGGCGTCGCGGCGTTGCCGTCGATGTCGCCGTTGCGAATCGCCGTGATCGGGCGCCAGAAGTTGTGGTGGTACTTGGCGTCGAACACGCCGATCAGCGCGTCGTCCATCGCCTGCGACGCGATCGCGTAGAGGCGCGCGTTGCGCACCACGTCGCGGCCCGGCTGCAACGCGACCGAACGCAGCACGCCGTGGTAGACCGCGGGCAGCGAGTACTCCCAGAAGCGGCCGATCTCGGTCTGTTCGGCGTTGCGCTGCGGGCTCGCCTTGCCCCCGAGCGTGCGCACCTCGTTGTATTCGCGCGCCCAGGCCTCGCTCGTCAGCGCGGGCGGCGGTGCGGGGCGGAACTGCGCGGCGCTCGACATCATCCAGGGCTTGCGCTGCGGCCAATGCGGGGCCGCGGGTACGGCGGTCGGAACGTAGGCGCCCGCGGCGGTGTGAGGGCGATACGACTCGGGCTGCGCGGGGATGTCGTCGGCGCGGCGCGCGAGGACCTCGGCCGCGGCCTTCTCGCCGGCGGCGATGCCGGCGGCCTTGGCCGGGCCTTCGGCGATGGCCTGCATCGCGGCTCTGGTGAGCGGCGTCGATCATCGGCTGCTGCGCCGGCAGCAGCTTCGACAGCACGGCGCGGTTCGCGGTGGCGACCGCGGCATCGATCGACGCACCGCTCGGCAGCGACTCGGCGGCCGCGAGCACCGCGGTCTGCACGAGGGCCGTGATGCGCACCGCAGGCGGCGTGCCGATCTTGGCTTCGGCGATGACTTTGTGGGATTCGAGATTGGTGTCGGTGATGACGTCGGCACGCGCGGGTTGGACGAGGAATGCGGCCGTGATCGCGGCGGCGAGATTCAGGACGTGTTTGGTGTGGGTTGTCATGACAAGACTCCTTGGGGGTGAACCGAGCGGCGGCGCTCGCACGCGACTCACCGCGTGCGAGCGACCCGCTCAGGCTTTAGTGGTGATCACGGCTTCGAGATACGCGCTGGGCACGACCAGCGAACCCGGGCCTGCGACGTTGAGCTCGTCGAGCAACGTGGTGATGTCGCGGTCGAGCGCTTGTTGGCCGGCTGTGTCGAGCGCGCCGAAGGCCTTGTGCGTCGGGCCGTAGTAATCGCGGAACACCTGCACGAAGTGCGCGGCCGAGCGGTAGCGGAAGTTGAAGATCCGCTCTTCGGCGCTGATGCGCACGTCGGGGCCGAACAGTTCGGCCAGGTGCTCGCGGGTGCCCCACAACGCGGGCGGCTTCAGCCCCGCGGGCGGCGGCACGTGCGCGCCGATCACCTTGAACAGGCGTCCGATGAAGCTCGCGGGCGTCCAGTTGGCCAGGCCGATGCGCCCGCCGGGGCGCGTCACGCGCAGCAGCTCGGCCGCGACCCTAGGCTGGTTGGGCGCGAACATGACACCGAAGGTCGACAGCACCGCGTCGAAGCTCGCGTGGTCGAACGGCAGCGACTCGGCATCGGCAACCTGGAAGCGCACCGGCAGCGCTTCGGCGCGTGCGCGCTCGCGGCCCTTGTCGAGCAGCTCGGCGACGTAGTCGGTCGAGGTCACGTCGGCGTAGCGGCGTGCCGCGGCCAGCGTGGCGTTGCCGTTGCCGGCGGCGACGTCGAGTACGCGTTCGCCGGCGCGGATGTCGGAGGCTTCGGCGAGCGTTTCGCCGACGATCTGAAGGCTGGTGCCGACGACGGCGTAGTCGCCGCTGGCCCAGGTCGCCTGCTGGCGCTGCTTGATCGCAGCGAAGTCGGGCTGTGCGTTGGATGTGGAGGTGGAGGTGGGGGTGGAGGACATGAAGGTGATCCTTGGTTGGGGTGCGGCACTGTGTTCGGGGCAGCGTTCCGCCAGCGTTCCTCGCGGCGGACAATGGCTCCGCCATGCCGTGCCTCGTCCTGTTCGGCACGCCCACCCTCGAGCTCGAGGGCATCAGCGACGTGTTGCCCTTCGAACGGCGCCACCAGCTCGCCGCGCTGCTCGCGCTGAAGCGCGGTTGGGTCACGCGCGCCGAGATCGCCGCGTTGTTGTGGCCCGAGCTGCCGGGCAAGCTCGCCTACACCAACCTGCGCAAGTCGCTGTTCCGGCTGCAACCACTGCCGTGGGCGGCGGCGATCCAGGCGCAAGGCGCCGCGCTGCGGTTCGAGATCGACACCGATGTCGCCGCGTTCGAAGCCGCGCTGGCCGCAGGCCGGACCGATGCCGCGTTGGCGCTGTACCGCGGCGATCTGCTCGCGGGTTTCGACGACGGGCAAAGCGAGTCGTGGACGCAATGGCTGAACTTCGAGCGCGAGCGGCTGCGCACCGCGTGGCGCGGCGCGGCACTCGAGCGCGCAGGCGTGCTGGCCGCGCCGGCCGCCGTGGCGCTCACCGCGCGAGTGCTCGAGAGCGACGCGCTCGACGAGGCGGCGCTGCGTGCGCACATGGATGCGCTGGTGCGCGACGGCCAGGGCGCGACGGCGCGCCAGGCGTATCGACGTTTCGCCGAACGGCTCGCCGCGGACTTGGGCATCGAGCCCGGCGTGCAGACACGAGAGCTGGTCGACTCGCTGTCCGGGGCTGTGCGCGGGTCACCCCAGACACCCGGCAGGGTGACGGCAACGCGCGACGAAGGCTTCGTCGGCCGCGCGACCGAGATGCAGCGCATCACCGACCTGCTTGCGCGCGACGAGTGCCGACTGTTGTGCCTGATTGGCCCTGGCGGCGTCGGCAAGACGCGGCTTGCGCAGCGGGTGCTGCACGCGCTGGCGCCGCAATTCGCCGACGGCGCTTGGTTCGTCGATCTGGAAGACGCCGCGACCCCGACGCAGTTCGCGCAGCGCCTGGCCGATGCGCTCGCGGTGCGCGCCGGCCCCGACGCGCTGCGTGCGGCGACCGCGACGCTGGCTGGCCGCGCGGCGCTGGTGGTGCTGGACAACGTCGAGTCGCTGGCGCCGCACGCGGCGACGCTGGTCGAGCCGATCCTTGCCGCCGCGCCGCGCGTGAAGCTGCTGGTCACGTCGCGCGTGCGCCTTGCCGTTGCGGGCGAATGGTCGATGCCGCTCGAGGGCCTGCCGGTACCCGAGCCCGAAGACGACGATCGGGCCGAGGCCTTCGACGCGGTGCGCTTGTTCGTGCAGGCCGCGCAGCACGTTTCGCCCGACGTGTCGCTGGCGGCGGAGCGCGCGGCGATCGTCGACATCTGCCGCCAGGTCGGGGGCTTGCCGCTGGCGCTCGAACTTGCCGCGGCGTGGACGCGCGTGCTGTCGTGCGCGGACATCGCGGCCGAGCTGCGGCAAGGCCACGAACTGCTGCGCGCGCAGGACGCGTCGCACCCGGCGCGGCACGCGAGCATCGGCGTGGTGTTCGACGAATCGTGGCGGCGCCTCACGGCCGCTGAGCGCCGCGTGCTCGCACGCTTGTCGGTTTTCCGCGGCGGCTTCAGCGCCGAGGCAGCACGCGCAGTGACCGGCGCCGCGCTGCCCGTGCTGGGTGCACTGATCGACAAGTCGCTGCTGCGCAAGGAAGGTGCGCGGCTTGCGCTGCACCCGATGCTGCAGACCCTGGCCGCGGCCAAGCTCGACGACGAAGGCGCGGATGCGAGAGCCGCTGCCCATGCCGCGCATGCCGCCTACTTTCATCGCTTTCTGCATCGCGCCCACGCTTCGAGCGAACAAGGGCAGGCGCAGACACTGGCGGCGATCGAGGCCGACTTCGAGAACTGCCGCCAGGCGTGGACAACGGCGATCTCGTCGGGCGATGGCGATGCGCTGGCACGCAGCGCGTCGACGCTGCTGAACCTGGTGGAGCACCGCGCGCGGTTCGTCGATGGCTTGATGCTGTGGCGCCAGGCGATGGATTCGCCGCTGGCCAATGCGCAACCAGCGCTGCACACGCTGCTGCTCGCGCAGTCAGCCCAGATCGAACATCGGCTCGATCGATTCGACGAAGCGCGCGCCAGCGCGAGGGCCGCGCTGGCAGGAACCTCGCACGCCGCAGCCGACCGCGAAGCGCGCTACTACGCGCTGTCGGTGCTGGCGAAGTGCGCGTTGAGCACCGGCCATTTCGCCGAAGCGCGGCAGTTGTTCCTGCGCACCTTGGCCTTGGCGCGCGCGCGGGCGCAACCGCTTCGGATCGCCGGCACGCTCGAGAACCTGGCGCTCGCGTCCAAGCGGCTGGGCGACTACGAAGCGTCGCGGCGGCTGAACATCGAAGCCCTGGCCGAGCACCGCCGCAACGGTGCCGAGGCCAACCTGGCGCTGAGCCTTTCGAACCTGGCCTCGCTCGAGATCTTCATGGGCGACAACGACGCCGCTGCGGTCCATCTGCGCGAAGCCCTGGGTCTGGCCGAGCACCACGGCTTGACCAGTACGCAGGTGTTGGTGCGGGCCAACCTGACCGAGCTGGCGCTCGGATCGAGCGATTTCGTCGAAGCACGAATGCAGGCTGAACGCGCGCTCGAGATCGCGCACGGCGCGAGCATGCGAGCACCCGCCGGCTGGCTCGAGCTTCAACTGTCGCGGCTGGCGGCGCGACGCAGTGAGATCGACGCGGCACAAAGCCGGCTCGAAGCCGGCTGCGTGCTCGCTCTCGATCTTCAGTCGCCGTCGCTGAAGGCTGCGGCGCTGCTCGCGTTGACAGAGTTGTTCGAGGCACAAGGCCGGCCGGGCGCGGCGCGCCGTGTGCTGGCCTTCGCCGTCGAACAGGAAGCGCTGAGCGCGCCCGATCGCGATGAGCTGCGGGCGCATTGGGCGCGGCGCGCCGTGCCTGCGCGTACCGATCCACCGTGGCCCGGGGTCGCGATGGACGAGCTGCTGCGCCGCGTGGTCGCGGAACATGCGTCTTCGCGCGGAAAGCTGATCGCAGAACTGGGTTGATCGCGACAAGCCCGTTCTTGCCGACGCATCAGGGCCGCGCAGCAGCGGCCTGGCGCACCGCCGCCGAGTCGTCGCGCATCAACGCATCGAGCAGGTCTCGGGGCACGGCCGGGTTGCGCGCCAGCTCGAGCTTCGCGACCTCGTCGCCGCGGCGGTGAATGTCGCGCATCACGTCGGCAGGCAGCGCCGGGTTCGCGGCCAGCGACACGTCGCCGGCTTCGCCTTGGGCGCGCATCTCGAGCAGCAGATCGACCGGTGCGGCTGCGTTCATCGCGAGCGCGCGGTTGACGATGCCGGGCCGGCCCGGTGCGCGCAGGAAGCGCAGCGTGGCGGGCGGTGTCGACACGTTGCCGGCGACCGCGGCGCGCACGGCGTCGTCGGGGAAGCTGGCGAAGGCGGCGAGCGTGGTCGGCGGCGTGGACGGGTGCGCCATCAGCGGCACCAGCAGGTCGCGCTGCCCTGTTCGCGCCAGCATGTCCACCTCGTCGGGCCGCAACGGCTCGCGCGCGACCAGCGGCTGCGCAACGTCGGCGTCGAGGCCGTACCGTGCGACGAGCGCGTCGGCGGTGAGCGGCGGCACGGGCGCGGGGTCACAAGCGGCGGCCATCATCGCGACGGCGATGGCGAAGACACCAACGACGACCGTTGCAGCCGTGCGCCGAGGCGGCGCCCAGGGCGATCGGGGCGCGGCGTGTTCTTTCGTCGCTGTGTTCGTCATGCGGGCAACCATCATCGCAGCCGGTTGAGCGCTGCGGCAAACTCGCGCGAATCCGATTCGGCGGCGCGCAGGATGACACACGCCAACGATCGCAAGCGGAGCTTCTGCCATGTACTTGCCAAAACACTTCGCCGAAGACGATCTGCCCACGCTGCATGCGCTGGTGCGCGCGCACCCGCTGGGCACATGGGTCACGTCCGGAGCCGACGGCCCCCAGAGCATCGACGCCGACCACGTGCCGTTCATGGTCGACTCGACCCTCGGCCCCTTGGGCACGCTGCGCGCCCACGTGGCGCGCGCCAACCCGGTGTGGCGGTCGATGGTCGACGCCAGCGCATCACCCTCGCTGGTGATCTTCCAGGGTGCTGACGCCTACATCTCGCCGTCGTGGTACCCGAGCAAGCATGCCGACGGCAAGGCCGTGCCGACGTGGAACTACGCGGTCGTGCATGTGCGCGGCACGCCGCGCGCCATCGAAGACAAGGCTGCACTGCTTGAACTGGTCTCGTCGCTGACCACCATCCACGAAGGCTCGCAGCGCCTGCCGTGGAAGGTGGCCGACGCGCCGGACGACTACATCGACAAGTTGCTCGGCGCGATCGTCGGCATCGAGATCCCCATCGATTCGATCGTCGGCAAGTGGAAGCTCAACCAGAACCATCCGAAGGCCAACAAGCTCGGCTTGGTGGCCGGGCTGAGCACGCGCGGCCGTGCCGACGACATCGCGATGGCGGCGATGGTCGAGCGTTTCATCGAGCCACCCAAGTCATCCAAGACATGAACCTCTACGCCGCCCTGCGCGAATACTTCGGCCCCGCAGACAACATCGCGATCGAAACTGCTGACACGGCACAGCCGCTGTACTACACCTGGGGTGACATCGACCACGCCAGCGCGCGCATCGCCAACCTGCTGGGCAGCCTCGAGCTCGAACCCGGCGCGCGTGTCGCGGTGCACGTGGACAAGAGCGTCGAGAACCTGCTGCTGTATCTGGCGGTCCTGCGCGCGGGTTATGTGTATTTGCCGCTGAACAGCGCGTATCAGGCGGCCGAACTCGAATACTTCATTGGTAACGCCGAACCCGCGGTCGTCGTATGCGCCGAGCGCAACTTCCCCGACATCAGCCGCATCGCCTTCGCCGCGGGCACGTCGCACGTGTTCACGCTCGACGACAACCGCAGCGGCAGCCTGCTGCAACGCGCGGCGCAGCACGCCGACGCGCACGCCGTGGTGCCGCGCCGCACCGACGACCTGGCCGCGATCCTCTACACCAGCGGCACCACCGGCCGCAGCAAAGGCGCGATGCTGACGCACGGCAACCTGCTGTCCAACGCACAGACGTTGAAGGACTACTGGGGATGGAAGCCGGATGACGTGCTGATTCACGCGTTGCCGGTCTTCCACGTGCACGGCCTGTTCGTCGCCAGCCACGGCGCGTTGCTGAACGGCAGCCGCATGATCTGGTTCCACCGCTTCGACCCCAAGGCCACGAT
The DNA here is from genome assembly GCA_963738615.1 of uncultured beta proteobacterium. Taxonomy (GTDB): domain Bacteria; phylum Pseudomonadota; class Gammaproteobacteria; order Burkholderiales; family Burkholderiaceae_C; genus CAVTWY01. The sequence goes on along the minus strand of CAVTXI010000019.1, from coordinate 1,929,564 downwards.
CGAGCGCATGGCCGACGCCACCGTCTTCATGGGCGTGCCCACGCTGTACACACGCTTGCTGGCCGAGCCGCTGCTGACGAAAGAAGCCTGCGCACGCATGCGCCTGTTCGTGGCCGGCAGCGCACCGCTTCTGCCCGAAACGTTCCACGACTGGCAGACGCGCAGCGGTCACACCATCGTCGAGCGCTACGGCATGAGCGAAACCATCATGCTGACGAGCAACGCCTACCGCCTGAAAGACGGCCTGCGAACTGCCGGCACGGTGGGCAAAGCGCTGCCCGGCGTCGATGTGCGCATTCAGCGCGACGACGGCACCCCCGCGGCGGTCGACGAAATCGCCGGTATCCAGGTCCGCGGCCCCAACGTCTTCTGCGGCTACTGGCGCATGCCCGAAAAGACGAAAGAGGAGTTCACCCCCGACGGCTGGTTCAAGACCGGCGACGTCGGCAAGACGGACGAACAAGGCGTGGTCTCGATCGTAGGCCGCAGCAAAGACCTGGTCATCACCGGCGGCTACAACGTCTACCCGGCCGAGATCGAGGGCTACATCAACGAGATGGCCGGCGTAGCCGAAAGCGCCGTGATCGGCGTGCCGCATCCCGACTTCGGCGAAGCGGTCGTGGCGGTGGTGGTGGCGCGTGCGGGGGCGAACGTCGATGGCGATGCGGTCATCGCGGCGTTGAAGTCACGGATCGCGAATTTCAAGGTTCCGAAGCGGGTATTCGTGGTGAGCGAGTTGCCGCGCAATGCGATGGGGAAGGTGCAGAAGAATGTGTTGAGGGATGGGAACAAGGGGCTGTTCGCGTAGCCCGGCTCGTCGGCTCCAACGACCGTTTGCGTCCGTCACCTTTCCGATCGGCTTTCCATGCCCACCCTCCTCGGCCGCCCCACCTCCATCAACGTGCGCAAGGTTCTCTGGCTCGCGGCGGAGTTGAATCTGGCGCTCGACCACGACGCGTCGTGGGGCAGCGGCGCCGGGCGCTCGACGCAAGACCCGGCGTTCCTGCGGCTCAACCCGAATGGCCTGGTGCCGGTGCTGATCGACGACGACGGGTTGGTGTTGTGGGAGTCGAACACCATCTGCCGCTACCTCGTTGCGCGGCAGGGGCGTGATGACTTGTTGCCGACGCAACCCGCCGCACGAGCGAAGGTCGAGCAGTGGATGGACTGGCAGGCGACCGAGCTGAACACCGCGTGGCGCGCCGTGTTCATGGCGCGCGTGCGTCGCAGCGCGGCGTTCATGCACGACGAAACCGCGATCCGCGCGAGCATCGCTTCGTGGAACCGGCTGATGCGCATGCTCGACGCGCAACTTGAGTCGACCGGTGCCTACGTCACCGGCCCCGCGTTCACGCTCGCCGACATCGTGCTGGGGCTGTCGACCGTACGCTGGCGCATGACGCCGATGGACGACGCGACCGACGAACCGCGACCTGCGCTGCCGAACGTCGGTGCATGGTTCGCGCGGCTGCGAGAGCGCGCCGGATTTCACGCGCACGGCGACAACGGCGTGCCCTGATCGGTCGATCGGCGAGGGTTCCCGATCTGGCGCGGCCCGCGGTGCATCGGCACGATGCGCGGGTCCCAACTCGATCAGCGAGCCTGTCGAATGCATCGCCTGCCTACCGTTCCCGCGTTCCTGGTCCCACGCGTCCTCGCGCTCGTCGTGCTCACGGGGTGCGCATGGCTCGCGGCCTGCTCCACTGCGCCTTCGTCGGTCACCGCTCCTGCCAGCTCCGCCGCGAGTGCGCGCACTGCGGTCATCGAGCGCACCGCGCATGGCGTCGCGCACATCACGGCCCCTGACTTCGAAACCCTGGCCTACGGTGTGGCCTACGCGCACGCGCAGGACAACGTCTGCCAGACGGCTCAGCAGTTGGTCACGGTACGCGGCGAGCGTTCGTTGCACTTCGGGCCGACGGCGCAGGCGCTGTTGGGTATTCGCGCGCTGCCCAACGAGCAGGTCGACTTCTTCATCGCGGCGCACATGGACGACGCGGCACTCGACAAAGCCTGGAGTCGCGTCAGTGCCGACGCGCATGCACTGGCGCGCGGCCACGTGGCTGGCTACAACCGCTACCTCGCCGACGCGGCCGCTGTGCTGCCCACGGCGTGCCGTGGGCAACCCTGGTTGAAGCCGATGACCTTGGCCGAGTACCGCCGCATGTCAGAAGTGAGCAGCGTGCAGGCCGGCATCGCCGCGCTGGCCGACGGCTTGCTGGCCGCGAAGCCACCCGCAGCGGCGGCGGCATCTCGATCGCGTGCTGACGATGCAGCACCACCGATCGACCTGGCCGATGCCGCGCAGGCGATGCGCGACGTCGGTCTACTCGACTCACCTTACGGATCGAACGCATGGGCCTTCGGGCGTGACACAACGGCCAACGGCAGCGGGCTGCTGTTGGGCAACCCGCACTTTCCGTGGGCAGGCACCAACCGCTTCTGGCAGATGCACGTGAAGGTGCCGGGGCAACTCGACGCGATGGGCGCCAGCCTGGGCCAAAGTGCCATCGTGCAGATCGGCTTCAACAAAGACGTGGCGTGGAGCCACACGGTGTCGACCGGCAAACGCTTCACGCTGCACGAACTGGCGCTGGCGGCCGACGACCCCACCGCCTACGTCGTCGACGGGCAAACGCACAAGATGCAGTCGCGCACGTTGAGCATCCGCACGAAGGCGGCCGACGGCACGGTCACCGCGAAGACCACCACCGTGTGGTCGACACGTTGGGGGCCGGTGATCGTGAACCCGCGCGCCGGCCTGACCTGGACCGCGAAGAGCGCCTACGCGCTGCAGGACGCCAACGCAGGCAACGCGCGTGGCAACGACACCTGGCTTGCGATCAACCGCGCGCGGTCCACCGATGAGTTGCGCGCGGCGCTGGCCAACCTGGGCGCGCCGTGGGTCAACACCATCGCTGCTGACCGGCAAGGCAATGCGTTCTACGCCGACCAAAGCGTGGTGCCCGACGTCGACGCCGCACATCTCGAGCGCTGCGCACCCAGCGCGTCAGCGAAGGCACTATTGCGAAGCGCCGGCCTGGTGGTGCTGAACGGCAGCCGCAGCGACTGCGACTGGAGGCGCGACGCATCGTCACCCGTGCCCGGCCTGACGCCACCGTCGCGGCTGCCGGTCATCGTGCGTAGCGACTGGGTCCAGAACAGCAACGACAGCTTCGCGTACACGCACCCCGCAGCAAAGCCCGCCGGCGTTTCACCGCTGGTGGGCGACAGCAGCGTGCAGCGCGTGCGCACGCGCTCGAGCTGGCTCGAGATCCCGATGCTGCTGTCAGCGGGCAAGGTCACGCCGCAATCCGTGCAGGCACGCCTGTTCGCCAACCGCAACTTCATGGGCCACGCGGTGATGCCCGACCTGCTGGCCGCCTGCAACTCGCAGGCACCGGCTGCGGCCGCACCAACCACACCCGAAGCACGCGACGGCTGTACCGCGCTGGCCGGGTGGAACCGCACCAGCGAAGCCGACGCCCGCGGTGCGCACCTGTTCCGCGAGTTCTGGCGCACCGCGCGCACCATCCCCAACGTGCACCGTACCGCGTTCGACGCAACCGACCCCATGGCCAACCCTGCGGGTCTGAAGATGGACGATGCCGCCGTCGCCGCCAAGGTGTGGGACGCGCTGGCCGCCGCCGTGAAGAAGGTGCGCGACGCCGGCTTCGCGCTCGACGCACCGCTGGCCAGCGTGCAGCGCCCGGCCATCGTGCCCGAGGTCATCGGCCTGCACGGCGGCGACGACATCGAAGGCGTGCTCAACAACCTGGGCGACCGCGCCGCGCCGGGCATCTCGAAGAACGGCCTGCGCATCGACTACGGCACCAGCTACGTGCAAACCGTCACCTTCGACGCCCGCGGCCCCGTGGCCCAGGCGCTGTTGACCTACGGCCAGAGCAGCGACCCGAATTCGCCGCACGCCACCGACCAGATGAAGCTCTACGCCAGCAAGACGTGGCCGCAACTGCCGTTCCATGCGGATGACGTGGCGAAGGCGCGCGTGGGCGAGGCGTTGCGAATCACGCGGCCTTGATTGACGCAACCCGACGCCACTCAAACCCACAACCCGCTGCGCAGCGCCAGCCGGTCTTCAGCTGACAACCCCAGCGTTTTTGCCCTCCTTTCCCAGCCGCGCAGCACGCCATGCAGGCGGTCCCGTTCGGCAAGCGCGTCGGCCTTGCGCAGGCGGTAGAAGTCGTGCGTGCTCACCACCGTGTCCAGGTCCGGCAGGGTACTTTGATCGTCGATCGCAAGCACATGTTCGGCCTTGTCGACGGACGGGTTGATGTCGAAGGCCGGCGCCAGGCGCCAGCCGCCCGCGTGGCGGATGAAGCCATGGTTGCGCAAGTGATCGTCGCGGTTGGCGACCGCCACGTTGAACAGCACGCGCCGGAACATCTCGAGTAGGTCATGCTCGATGTGGCCGGCAACGCCGTGGCGGTTGCCGATGAACTGCGCGAGATCAAGGTACGAAGCACCTTCACCATCGTCACGGCCCAGCACGGCCATGGCCGATGTGAAGAAGCGCCTGCGCCCGTTTTGTCGGTCGAAGCGCTGCGTGACGAAGGTGTGGTGGCTCGCGCCGATGCGCACCAGCCGCGCGGGCGCGACGTTCAGCCCAAAGGCCTGCGCCAGCCGGTGCAGCAGCATTTCGCGCAGCGCCCAATCGTGTTCGTCATCGGCCGCCGGAAACTTGGCAATCCACAGTCGCGCCTGGTTGTCGCGCAGGTTCGCCTTCGGACGCGCGCCGCCGAGTGACGCACCCGGTGCCACCAACACCTTCAGCCACTGCTCGAGCAGGCCCAGGTTGTCGACCTTGTTGCGCGTCAATTCGAGCGCCACGGCCTGCAATTCCTCGAGGTGCGCGAGCGGCGGTGCGGCGAGCATCTCGTTTGCCAGGGCGGCGCCATCGACGAACTCGGGCGGTGAGTCGCTTTGCGCCAACCCGCGGTCGGACTGCAACGCAGAGAACCGCAACGCCCCCATCCGAGCCACGTCCTGAACGCCGAGGAAGAAGTCCCAGAGCGTTAACGTGCGCGCCACGCGACGCTGCTGCCGCGCTTCGACCAACTCCCGTCGCTTCATCAACGTCTGGCCCCAGCGGTCGGGGCAGCTGTCGAGAAAGATGCCGAAGTTCGACTCCTTCGGATGAAAGCTGCCCGAGGCCAACATCAACTCGGGGTCAAGTTCGAACGCGCTGGGGTGCCGAAGCCATCGCCGGGCGTACTCGAAGCGCACCGCGCTGCCGTCACGATGCAGTCGCCCGATGTGCGTCAACGGGCCGGCCTCGATGTCGTCGAGCCAAACCTCGAGGCCATCGAGACCGTCGGACGCTGCACGCGCCTGCTGCGCCGCCGTCTTCTTCATGCTGCGCGCCGTGGTGCTCGCCTTGGCACCGACAACTGTGCGTCCTGCAGCCGCCGGCCCACTGGATCGTCAGCGGCGAGCTTCGCAATGTCCGCATCCAACCCCATCACCGTGAGCACGCGCGCGTACGTGCCCAACGTCACGGCGGTGTCGCCTTGTTCGACCTTCACCAGCGTAGCCCGCGAGATGTCTGCACGTTCAGCGACTTGGCCACCCGTCAGGCGACGCCGCAACCGCGCTTCGCGAAGGCGCTGGCCGAAGGCCTGAAGAAGTCGCGCTTGTGCAGGGTAAAGGGCAGGGGCTTTGGATGGCATTGTGTCAACCATTTTATGCATTATTGCGTTATTTTGTCCGCAATAATTGACATTACAAGCGCCGAAAAGTACCACGGGCCAATCTGCAACGGACGCGCCGCGCTCTTCCAGGCCCTGCGATATGCTCCACCAGCGTCACCACTTCCTGCGGCAACCCATGCGTTACCTCACCTCGCGTCTCGCGATCGTCGCTGCGATCTCCCTCCTTGGCCTGGCCGCATCCAGCATCGCACGTGCCGACAGCTTCACATCGTCCGCCGCAAGCACGGCGTCGCAGGCGGTGGGCAGTTTGTCGACGTCGATCCAAGGCTCGAGCAACAGCTCATCGGGCGGCAAGACCGTGGCCGAAGGCAACTACGAGGTCACGAACGTCGCGGCTGCGCAGGGCAAGCCCGGCGTGGTTCACCTGCGCCTGAAAGCCGCTGGAACAGCGACCGGCGACCGCGACGACAACGGCGCGTTCACGCTCGAACTGCCGCGAGCCGCCCTGGGCGAAAGAGGCATCACCAGCGGTGAAACGGTGCAGGTGCGCCATCGCCCCTACGGCTACGAATTCGCGCGCGCCGCGAACCGCGAGCCCTTCTTCCTGGTGCTGGCCGACGCGTGGATGCGTGAGCTGGACGCGCGGCCGATCTGACGCGCCTTCTCGCCCGCGGCCGATGCAGGGCCGCGTTGTTGCCTGTGGTGGTCCTGGTCGCTGCGATGACCACACACGTCACCGCGCGTGCTGCCGCCTTCGGCGCCACGTCCGCATCCCCGACCTTGTGCTCGTCCTCGCCGCCGATGTCGGCAGCCCAGCAGGACCGACTGCTGCGCTTCGCCGCGATCGTGAAGCGCGAGTTGGAGGGCTCGGGCCATCGGCTTGCGCTGATCGCTCGCAAGGGCACCAACCTTTCGCGCTTCGGCGTGCGCTACTCGCATGCGGGCCTGGCACTCGAGGGCAGCCGCAACGGCCCGTGGTCGGTGCGCCAGCTTTACTACGCGTGCGACGAAGGTCGGCCGCGCGTGTTCGACCAGGGCCTGGCCGGCTTCGTGCTCGGCACTGACGACCCCGGCTTGTCGTACATCTCGATCGTGCTGCTACCGCGCGACGCCGCTGCCCCGCTCGAACGCACCGCGCTCGACGACACGCGCGCCGTGCAAGGGTTGGCGTCGACGTACAGCCCCAACGCGTACGCCTTCGCAACCACGTACCAGAACTGCAACCAGTGGCTCATCGAGCTGATGGCGTTGGCGTGGGGTGCGCCCGCTGACGACAACCCGCGCGCATCAGCGCAGCGTTGGCTTGCACAGCAGGGCTATGACGCGGCGACGGTCGACGTCGGATCACACCTGCTGATGGCAGTCGCGCCGTTCATCCCGCTGATGCGCTGGGACGACCACCCCATCGACGACCTGCACGCGCTGCGCGTACGCACCAGCCTGCCCTCGTCGATCGAACAATTCGTACGCGCGCGGCTGCCCGGCACCGAGCGCATCGAGTTGTGCCACGACGAACACCGCGTCGTGATCCGTCGCGGCTGGACGAACCTGAGCGACGGCTGCGTGCCGCAGGACGGTGATCGTGTGGAGGCCTTCGACTGACCCGCAGGCGGACCGCAATCGCGCCCGGTGCCGCGTGCTCTCGCCAGCTCTTTCCGTCGACGACGCCACCGGCTGAAAGCCCTGTTGCGCGGCGAGGCGGCGCAGGGTAGAAGCCCGCACGCTCACAACCTCGGAGACCCAGATGACCCATCGTCACGACCGCCGCACCGTTCTCGGCGGCATGGCCGCCGCGGGCCTTGCCACGCTGCTTCCGGCGACCTCACGCGCGCAAGGCGCGTGGCCGAACCGCCCCGTCACCGTCGTGTGCCCATGGGGCGCGGGCGGCGGCACCGATGCCACGGCGCGGATCATCTCGGCGATTCTCGAGAAGAACCTGGGGCAGCCGTTCAACGTCGTGAACCGCACCGGCGGGTCGGGCGTGGTGGGCCATTCGGCCATCGCCACTGCGCCGGCCGACGGCTACACCATCGGGATGATCACGGTCGAGATCACGATGATGCATCACCAGGGGCTGACGGAGCTGAAGCCGACCAGCTACACGCCGCTGGCGCTGCTGAACGTCGACCCGCCGGGCGTGCAGGTGAACGCGGCGTCGCCCTACAAGAACATCAAGGATCTGGCCGATGCGATCAAGGCTGCGCCTGCGGGCAAGCTGAAGGCGTCGGGCACGGGCCAGGGCGGCATCTGGCACCTGGCGTTGATCGGCTGGCTGCAGGCGATGGGGCTGGCGCCGAACCACGTCGCGTGGGTGCCGTCGAACGGCGCGGGCCCGGCGATGCAGGACCTGGCTGCGGGCGGCATCGACATCGTCACGTGTTCGGTGCCCGAAGCCAAGTCGATGATCGACGCCGGCAAGGCGCTGAGCCTGGCGGTGATGGCACCCGAGCGCAACGCCGCGTTCCCGAACGTGCCGACGTTGAAGGAAGGCGCTGGCGTCGCGTATTCGGTGGGCGCGTGGCGCGGCATCGCGGGGCCGAAGGACATGCCGGCCGACATCGCGGCGAAGCTGGTGGCCGAGTTGAAGAAGGCGCATGACTCGGCCGAGTTCCGCGACTTCATGAAGAACCGCGGCTTCGGCGTCACGTGGGCCGACCCGGCGGGCTTCACGAAGTTCATGGCCGAAGGCGACGCGGCGATGGGCGTGGCGATGGCGGCTGCGGGCTTGAAGAAGACCTGATGCGCATCCACGAAACGCTGCTGGGGCTGTTGTTCATGGCCCTGGCGGCGGCCGTCTTCGCCTACACCTTCACCTTCCCGGCCATGCCGGGCCAGAACGTCGGCCCGAGCATGTTCCCGCGCGTGGTCGCGGTGGGCATCTTCGTGTGCGGGCTGATGATGGCGGTGCGCGGTTGGCGCTCGGGGCAACGGCTTGTCGACGTCGACGCTGCCTTGCGCGAACCACGCGGCGTGATCGGTTTCGCGCTGGTGCCGCTGGCGATCGTGTTCTACATCGTCGTGGCGCCGAGGCTGGGCTTCCTGCCGGTGGCCGCGATCATCGTCGCGGTGTTGGCGTTGTGGATGGGCGCGCGCGCCTGGGTGCGCTGCTGACGGGCGTCGTGTCGTCGCTGGTCATCCACTGGTTCTTCGGGACGGTGATGCGCATCCCGTTGCCGCGTGGGTGGTTCATGTCGCTGGTGTCGGGGGGCTGAATGCAAGCCCTGATCACCGCCTTCGGGCTCGTCTTCGACCCGTACGTGCTGACGGTCATCCTCGGCGCGTCGGTGTTCGGCATCTTCGTCGGCGCCATCCCCGGGCTGACGGCCACGATGGCAACGGCGCTGCTGGTGCCCGTCACGTTCTTCATGCCACCGGTGCCCGCGCTGGGGGCGATCGTGGCCGCGACCACGATGGCGATCTTCGCGGGCGACATACCCGGCGCGATGTTGCGCATGCCCGGCACGCCCGCGTCGGCCGCGTACGTCGACGAGAGCTACGCGATGGCCAAGAAGGGGCAGCTCGAGCTGAACCTGGGCGTGAACCTCGTGTTCTCGGTGCTGGGCGGGCTGATCGGCGTGGCGTTCCTGATCGTCGCCGCGCCGCTGCTGGCCGAAGCCGCGATCAACTTCTCGTCGTTCGAATACTTCTGGCTCGCGCTGCCTGGGCCTGAGCTGCGCCACGTTGATCTCGGCCGGGCGCAAGCTGCCGGCGGTGTTGTCGATGCTGCTGGGCCTGGGCGTGGGCAGCGTGGGCATCGACCCCACGGCGGGCCACCCGCGCTTCACCTTCGGCAACGTCGACCTGATGTCGGGCATCAGCTTCATCCCCGCGATGATCGGCGCCTTCGCGGTGTCGGAACTGTTGCGATCCGCGACCGCGAAAGACGACACAGGGCAGCTGGTGCAGGAAAAGGTCGGCGCGATCTTTCGCGGCATCGGCGCGGTGGGCAAGCGCTACTGGCGCAACTTCTTTCGCGGCTCGCTGCTGGGCACCGCGATCGGCGCGCTGCCCGGCGCGGGCGCCGACATCGCGGCGTGGATGTCGTTCGCGATGGCGAAGCGATTTTCGAAAGAGCCCGAGAAGTTCGGCACCGGCCACGTCGAAGGCGTGGTCGAGTCCACGTCGTCGAACAACGCCGCGCTGGGCGGCGCGTGGATCCCGGCGCTGGTGTTCGGCATTCCCGGCGACAGCATCACCGCGATCGTGATCGGCGTGCTGTACATGAAGGGCATGAACCCCGGGCCGACGGTGTTCCTGCAGAACCCGCAGTTCATCTACGCGGTGTTCATCATCTTCGTCCTCGCGAACCTGCTGATGCTGCCGCTGGGCTGGGCGGCGATCAAGGCGCGGGGCAGCCTGCTGCGCGCGCCGCGCGCGCTGCTGTCGCCGATCATCCTGATGTTCTGCATCGTCGGCTCGTTCGCGATCACCAACAGCACCTACGGCATCGTCGTGATGCTGGTTTTCGGGTTGTCGGCTGGTGGCTCGAGTCGAACGACATTCCGATGGCGCCGATGGTGCTGGGGATCGTGCTCGGCGAATTGCTCGAGCAGAGCTTCGTGTCGTCGATCATCAAGGCCGACGGCAACGCTGCTGCCGTTCTTCACCCGGCCGATCGCGGGCGTGCTGGGGGTGGCGACGATTTTGGTGTGGGGGTGGATTGCGGTGGGGGCGTGGGGCCGCGCAGACCGCGGCAGCTTGCGACGCTCGACCAGCGGTCGCGAGTGATCATTCGTGTCTTCAAGCGAATTCGACGCCGCTGCCCTCCGCAAGGCAGCTGGCAACGTTCGGAGCGCACTCGAACGAATTCCTATTCATGAACGGCCGATCACCTTTTCGCACTTTCCTCGAGGCGCCTGTGGCGACACCTGCCTAGTTCTCGGCACTTACCTCGAAAACGAATGCGGGTTGTCAGGCTTCGAGTACGTCTCAGCGGATCGCGGAAGTCATCAAGACGGAACCTGGAGTTGCGGTCACCGACACCGGGCAATGCGCTGTTCGTGACGCTGCGCGCGGTCGATCGCGATGGGCAGCCCGTCATCGGGGCCGAGGTCGACATCTGGCATTGCTCGCCGCAGGGCTTGTACGAGAACCAGGACGAGGGTCAGGCCGACCACAACCTGCGTGGCAAGTTCACGACCGATGACCACGGCGTCATCGCTTTTCGCTCGGTCAAGCCGATCGGCTATCCGATTCCGATCGACACCGTGGTGGGCCAGTTGCTGCGCGCGCAAGCGCGTCACGCGTTCCGACCGGCGCACGTGCATGCGCTGGTCTTCAAGCAGGGCTGGAAGACGCTCATCACGCAGATCTACGCCAACGACGACCCGCGGATCGACACCGACGTGCAGTTCGGCGTCACCGACGCCGTGACCGGCCGCTTCGTTCGCCACGACACGCCGCACCCCGAGCACGCCGACGTGGCAGCGCCGTGGTTCTCGCTCGATCACACGCTGGTGATGACACCGGGTGACGCGGTGCTGCCGCGGGCGCCGATCAAGTAGGTTGGCGGGCGCAGCCCTGCATCACAACCCGATGCCCTGCCGGAACTGCCTGGCTGCGGCCTTGGCGCGATCGGCCAGGCCGGGCGCGTCGGTCAGCGCCGCGGCGTACGCGTCGACTGCGGCGTCGCCCAGCGGCTCCCACTTGCGCACCCAGCCCGCCAGCACCTCGGCGTTGCCGGCTTGTTCGAGCGCCATGCGCACCAAGTTCGGCGGCCCAGCGGCGATGGCGCTGGGCGTCCACCAATTGGGCGTCGGTCAGCAGGCCCAGCAGCGTGTCGCCGTTGTGGCGCGCGGCCTCGCCCAGCCCGCGCAGCACGGCCTCTTCGACCGCCGGGCGCAGCACCAGGTTCAGGGCGACAAAACGTCTCGCCCCAGTCCCACGCCACCAGTGCCTGCTCGACGAGCTGCGCCAGCCTTGCCATGCCGCATCGTTCTCCCAGTAGCTGCGCTCGTCGCGGCCGAAACCGAGATCGGCGAACGTCTTCGACAGCTCCTTCGTGCGGTAGGCCGTGTGCGTGAGCCAGCGCAGCGAGTCGGCGGCCTGGTAGGTGGCGCAGTTCGAGATGGTGGAGGCCGGCGCCATCTGCGTCAGGTAGGCCGACCCCATCTGCATCGTGTGGAACTAGGTAGCGCGCGGCGTGTACAGGCGCGCCAGGCTGCCGGCCCAGGTGCGCTCGAGCATGGCGTCGTGGCCGCGCGCCGAGAACTGGTCGAACAGGCCCAGCACGTAGGTCTCCTGACCGTCCTGCTGCATGTTGTAGGTGCGGTAGACCATCTCTTCCGGGTCGCGGAAGGCGTTCCAGTCCGGATGCTTCAGCGGCGACGCGTTGCGATGCTGCTTGAACCAGCGCGCCATCGCGAAGTTCGGGTCCAGCTCGAACGGCGCATCGGGGTTGTCGGTCGAGAAATGCAGATTCGTCGAGACGATCTCGTACTCGCTGGGCTTGCGGCGCCGCGCGGCCAGATGGCTCCAGGTCTTCAGCGGCTTGAGCATTTCGGGCTGCGATCATGGTGGGTCTCCGATCAGAGCGTCTTTTCGAAATAGAAACGCACCTGGTCTTCCGTCGTCTCGATGCGGCCGGCAAACGACCCGAGGTTGAGTTCGAGCTCGGACATCTTGAACGGCCGCCCGAGCGCCTGCTCGAGCGTGGCGCGGCGCAGGATCAGTTCGCCCTCGCAGTCGATGCGCACGTAGGCGAGCTTGTCGTCGACGCGGATCGTCTTTGCCCGGGTTGTCTTCCTCCGCGGCTTCGATCACCGCGGCGGTGATGCTGCTGGCGCGCAGCACCGGCCCGACGCGGTTGTTGCGGTAGGCGTTGGCAGTCGTTGGTTGGTGTTCATGACTCGTCCTTGTGGTAGTCGGGTTCAGGCGAACTGTGGTGTCGACGCCGTCGACCTCGACCGATACATCATCACCGTCGATCTCGCACGGGGTACTCCGCGAGCCGGCAGTTGCCGGGTTGATGCCCTTGCCGGTGCGGCGTCGAAGGTCCACTGGTGGGCGCGGCACATCAGCACCCGTCCTCGAACGTGCCCTCGGAGAGCGGAATGTCCTGGTGCGGACAGTTGCCCTGGAAGGCGCGCACCTCGCCACCGTCCAGGCGGACCAGCAGCACGGTACGTGATCGCCGACCTCGACCTCGAGCATCTCGCCTTCCCACAGCGTCGTCGGCGCTGCACGCGCTTCGATACGCCATCGGCGGCCTCAGTCGTCGCAGAAGATGAACTCGAGCGCCTCCATCGGCTTGATGTCCGTCTGCGCAAGCTGGCATCGCGGGGAAAGTAGTCGGTCGCCGCCCTGGCGACGCACGCGCACCACCTTGCCGGGCCGCGGCGCGACGCGCCGGCCCACCGAGTGGTGCGCCGCCGCGGCCGCCACCTCGTCCATCGTGTTCTCGGTATCGACCGGCAGCAGCTGCAGCACGAAGTCGTACTGGAAGTTGGAAATCACGGGAAAGAGTGCCATGGTGCGTTCCTTGGTCGCATGTGTCGTCGGCGTTTCGCCTCAGGCGGCCTTCTTCTGGTAGCGCTGGTCGCGGTAGGCCGCCACCCATGCGTACTGGTGCGCGTCGTCGCCGATCTCGCCGGGCGCCAGGCTCATGTACTTGCAGAGCGCCCATCAGATTCGGCGGCTGGATGTGCCCGGCCAGGAAACGGTCGACCAGCGTGAGGTGGTCGCGATAGCGCACCGGGTCCTGCAGGAACACCCAGCGGTCGATCTCGGAATTGAAGTGGTAGTGCGGCCCTGGTATTCGAGCGGGTAGTCCTTGACGTTCCAGCTTGTCGCCCGGAATGGCGCAGATCGGGATCTGGCTCATGTTGCAGACGATGGGCAGCGTCTCGGGCTAGGTCAGCTCGGTGCGGCCCGCCACCAGGTTGTCGATGATCACGTCCCACGCCTTGCCGAAGCGTGTCGTTCCAGCCGGGGTACTTCTCCTCGAGCCAGTCACGGCAGTCGGGCGTGACGCCCGCGGCCACGTTCCACCACAGCGTGGGCCGCCAGAACCAGATGCCCATCTGGTAGGCGTGATGCTGGTAGTCGAACTCGTTGATCATCTGGTCCCAGTACCAGGGCAGGTCCAGCCCCAGGTCGATCAGCGTGCGCTCGAACTGGCCGACGATCCACTCGCGCATGAACTCCTTGAACGACTGCTTGCGATGCTGCGAGCGGCGTGGCGTAGTCCATCGCCGTGCCGGTCAGCAGGCAGAACAGCCGCCACGCGCGCGCGATCGCCACGTCGACGAGCTTCTGCGCTTCTTCCTTGCGGCCGTTGGCGATCAGCAGCTGCAGCGCCGGCCCGCCGATCTGCGCATGACGCGACTCGTCGGTCTGGATGCTCGAGATCAGGCTCGAGAACGTGAAGTCGCCGGCCTCGGCGGCGTCGGCCGCCAGGCCGAGGAACTGCATGTTGGTGAAGCCGGTCTCGAACGCGAAGGTCAGCATCACCGCGATGTCGGTGGCGCTGCGCGAGAGGAACAGATCGTCGAACGCGTGGCGCGCGGCGATCGCGCCCCATTCGTTGGTGTGATAGGCCTTGTGCGCCCAGTCGAACTGCCGGTCCTTGGCGCAGTAGCTGTGCGGGAAGTACAGCTGCAGCTGCGCGTGACGGTTCTCGTCCATCATCCCGAAGGTCGCCATGTTGCGCATGCCCGGCGCGCGACCGAAGCGGACCATGCGCGCCTCGGCGCTCATCGCGGCGTACTCGCCCAGCGCGATCGCGCCGTAGTGCGCCTTCAGGATCGACAGCCAGCCCGGGTCGGCGGTCCTCGAACATGCGGCTGCGCTCGAGCGCGGCCTTCACCGAATACGCGCCCGCGTCCTTCTCGCGCTGGATGCGCACGTACTCGGGGTACGAGGTCTTGTACGGTTCGTCGTAGCCCTCCCACTTGTCCATGGGCACGCCCATCGCGCCGGTCATCAGGTCAGGGAACAACTCGGCTTCGGGCACGTACTTCGGGGTCCAGTTCGTGCTGCGGGCAATGTCGTACCACTCGTGGCGTTCGAGCATGGCCATGGCGCGTGTCTCCGGTCTTTTTGCTTGGCACCGGGCAAACGTTCGCCGCCGGTGTGCCCGAACGTTGGTGTCAGGCGGGCGGACGATAAGACGCGCGCATGCGCCGCGCCATTGAACTTTGGTTTAGACCTCGGGTTGCGGCGCGGTCAGGCCCGCTCGGGCGCCAGCCGGTTCACCATCGCCAACAGCGCAGGCAGCGACGTGGCCTGCATCTTCTCCATGATGTTGTGACGGTGAACCTTCACCGTGACTTCGGAGATGCCTAACCGGTCGGCCGACTGCTTGTTGCGCAGGCCCTGGATCATCAACGCCAGCACCTCACGCTCGCGCGGGGTCAGCGCGTCATGGCGCGCGCGAACGCTCGCCAAACCCTCGCTGTCGCGCCGGGCCTTTCGATCGAGCGCAACGCCTTGCGCGATGGCGTCCAGCAGGTCCTGGTCGCGAAACGGCTTGGGCAGAAACTCCACCGCACCGGCCTTGATGGCCCGCACCGTCATCGGAATGTCGCCGTGCCCGGTGATGAACACGATGGGCGGCGCGCGGTGCTAGGCGGCCATCGTCTTCTGCAGCTCCATGCCACTCATGCCGGGCATGCGCACGTCGAGCACCAGGCACGCCGCCGTGTCGATCGGACGTTGGCAGCGTTCGGCAAAGCCGGCCGCCGACGCGAAGGACTCCACCTTCAGCCCGGCCGAGCGGATCAGGCTGCTTAGCGCCTCACGCACCGACAGGTCGTCGTCCACCACGAACACGATGGCGTCGTCGTGCTCCACCATCCTGACGGTATCGTCGCGCGGCGACGCGGGGGCCGTCATTCGGCCTGCCTCGGCAGCGTGAAGGCGAAGGTCACGCCTGGCCCGTCGTTGGGCGTGACCCAGAGCCGTCCACCGTGGGCCTCGATGATCGACCGGCTGATCGCCAGGCCCATGCCCATGCCGCCCGGCTTGGTAGTGTGAAAGGCCTCGAACACGCGGTCCAGATCCTTTGCGTCGATGCCCTTGCCACCGTCGCGAACGCTCAGCCGCACCGCATCACCCGAGTCGCCGGGCTCGGCTGCGGTCGTGATCTCGAGCGCTCGCGAGTCGGCCGGGTTGGACTGGACCGACTCGAGCGCATTCATCACCAGGTTGAGCACCACCTGCTGGATCTGCACGCGGTCGGCCTGGACCGTCGGCCGCTCGGCGGTAGCGTGCACCTGCACGGCCACGCGCGCGGTCTGCATCTCCTTGTGGACCAGTTCGAGCACGTCGTCGACCACGTCGGCCACGTCGACGGGTTCGCGCTGCAAATCGCCCTGCCGCAGAAAGCGCCGCACGCGAAGGATGATCTCGCTGGCGCGGTTGGCGTCGGCGATGATGCGCTGCACGGCGGCACGCGTTTCCACCTCGCCCGCGGGTTCGGTCCCCATCCAGCGCATGCAGGCATGACCGTTGGCCACGATCGCGGCCAGCGGCTGGTTGACCTCGTGGGCGATCGATGCGGCCAGCTCACCAAGCGTCGACGCCCGCGTCACGCGGGCCAGTTCGTTGCGGGCGCGGCCCAGTGCTTCGTCGGAACGGCGCTGTTCGGTGACGCTGTCGACAAGCTGCTGCGTCAGCTGGGCCACGTCGTCGCCTTGCGACGCCAGCTCGCGGCGCAGCACGTCGCGGGCGCGCTTCATCGTGACGAGGTTGCGCACGCGCGCACGCAACTCGTGGGCCGAGAAGGGCTTGGTCACGTAGTCCTGCACCAAGTGAGCCAGCAGGCGCGCACGCAAGGCGTCGTCGTCCTTCGCCGACAGCACCAGCACCGGCACGTCGACCAGAGTGGTGCGCGCGCATGCGCTCGACCAGAAGGTCACCGCCCATGCGCGGCATCATCAGGTCGGTCACGACAAGATCGGGCGGCTGACCCAACGCGACCGCCAGCGCCTGCTCGCCGTCGTGCGCGGCCAGCACGAGGTGCTCGGCCGCGAGCGCATCGCAGACGAAACGGCGCATCTCGGCGTTGTCCTCCACCACCAGGACCGTGGGGCGCCACGACGTGACTGACGATGACGACGTGGCGGTCGATGGCGACGCAACCGATTCGAAGGTCGCGTCGGGCTCGCCCCCTGGCATCGTCAACTCGGCCAGCGTGCCTTCGACGTTCATGTCCGGCTGATCCGAACCATCACGCGCAGGCGCCAGCACGCTGCCAGCCGGCGCAAGCAGCGGGATCTCCACCTGGAACAACGCGCCGCCGCCCGGTGCCGTCGAGACCGTGATCGCACCGCCATGCAGCTCGACGAACTCCTTGGCGATGGCCAGGCCGAGCCCGGTGCCACCCACGTCGCGCGTCGTGCCCGTTTGCAGTTGTCGAAAGCGCTCGAAGACAGCCTGCTGCATCTCGGGCGAGATGCCCGGTCCCGAGTCCTGCACGCTGATCAACGCGCGGTCGACCGGCAGTGCCTGGAGCGTGCAGCGGATGCGGCCACCGTCGGGCGTGAACTTGAACGCATTCGACAACAGGTTCATCACCACGCGCTCGATCTTCTCCGCATCGACCTCGCCGACCAGGCGCTCGGGCACGTTCACGACGTAGGCGATGTGGCGCCTGGGTGCCAGCGCATGGAACTGCTCGGCCACCGTGCGCAACGTGGCCGCCAGGTCCACGCGCACGTAGCGTGGTGACAGCTGCTGCGCGTCGCGCCTGGCCAGGTCCAGCAGGTCGTTGATGTGCTTGAGCAGCGTCGCCGCGTTGCGCCGGATGACGCCGAGGCTGCGGCGTTGGCCTTCGGTCAAGTTGTCGCCGCGCGCCAGCAGTTCCTCGGCGGGGCCGTGGATCAGCGCCAGCGGCGTGCGCAACTCGTGGCTGACGTTGGCGAAGAGGTCGCTCTTGAGCTGGTCGAGTTCGCGGATGCGGTTCAGCAGGGTCTCGAGCTCGGTGGCCTTGCGCGCCACTTCCGCTTCGGCGCGCTTCTTCTCGGTGATATTGCGGCCCTCGGCCAGCAGGAACACCACCTGCCCCTGCGCGTTCTTGACTGGCAGCAGCGAGAAGTCGACCACGATGGTCTCTTCGCCGGCCGCGCGGCCGTAGACCTCGGTGTCGCAGCGGATGAACTCACCGGCGCGCGCGCGCTGCACGAACTGCCGCTGCTGCTCGGTCGCTTCACGCGACACCTGGAACCAGCGGGCCTCCCAGAACGGCTTGCCGCGGATGTCCTCGATGTTCAGCCCGGCACCCTCGAGGGCCGCCCGGTTGATCTCGAGCGTCATGCCGTCGGCGTCCAGCAGGCCGACGAACTGGTACATCTCGTCGAGCACGATGCGCGCCAGCTTCTCGCGCCGCGTCTGCGGGTTGTCGCTGTCGGCGAGCATGACCGCACCCACGCGGCCGGGTCCCCAGGAGGAGAACGGGTGTGGTGATGGCATGGTGGCGTGCCAGCGATGCTGCCGCTTCCTACCAAGCAGAGGTGACCCTCGAGGGCGTCATGTCGCAGGACCCGGCTGGTCGTACCCTGCCTTCAGCGACAGGTGCTCGAGGCGCCAAGGAGTCAAGGTACGGACTCGACTTAGCGGCAGATCGTCTTCGCTCATCGCAACACAGCCTACGAGACGGATGTCGGTCCACTGTGACAGGCTCTCGTTGAACAGTCGCTTACTGAACGCCTCGGCAATCTTGCCCTCGATGATTTCTGCTTCTTTGGCCGAGGCTTCTGGATCAGCGTCGGCGACGCAGGCGACAACGATCCGGAGCTGGTACGCGCTGCCGTCGGATCGATCGACCAGTTGGCTGTCATCGACATCAAAGTACACCTCAGAGACGGCGGCTCCGTGCGTCTTCATGATTGCTTCGATCTTTGCGTCCAGCTTGTGAGCTTTGAGTCGATCGACGAATCGATCCGGAAATGCCGCTCGCCGATAGCGCGACGCCAACCACGACTGCAGCGTCCTCGGCCCTCGAGCATCAAGACTGAAGGCTGGATCAGGTGAGTAAGGCGCAAGCACGATCTTGGCGACGCGCCTCTTCTCACCGTTCGACAGTTCGACCGCGACCTCACTGCCGTTGTGACGGAAGCCGAGGTGCAGCGTGCGCGGCGACTTGCCCCACATCAAACTCCCGTCGCCGACGGCGAACTTGCCGGCAATGACCTCTGCATCTGGCTCGATCTGCAGGTCGTCATTTGCCAAGTCGCAGTCGTGCGAAACGACGACGACACACGTGTCCTTCGGCCGGTCGCGATTGACGAGACCGAGAGCCTGCGCCGCTGCTGACGTCAACACACTGGCCTGCCGCCAAGAAGTGTTGCGCCGCCATGGCGTGGCCACCTCAGCCGTCATCTGCTCTTACGGTCTTCGGCGAACGAGGGCAACTCGAAGTCGGCCCGCTCGTCGGACGCGGTGACGCGACGAGCGCCGAGCAAGTCGTCCAGCCGCGAACGGTCTCGACGACCTCGCTCGACCACGCGAACAAGATCGGCCGCACTTACAGCGCCGTCAGCCCCCTCGGCGATCAATTGCATGAACGACTTGCCGTCTCGAATCGGTCGGTCGAGGTGCGCGGAGGTAGGTCGAAACTGCTGGCTCGAAAAGCTGCGCGCCGCTGCGGCCAACTCACGGATGCGGGCTTCATGGTGGTCACGAGGTGCATCGCCGTTCAACCAGTTGTACAAGGTCGTCCGCGACACGCCGAAAACCTCAGGCAACCTGGAAAAAGTCCGATCGAATCCTCGACGAATATCCTCCATCTCGTGCGAAAAGCTGGCCCCAAGGGCCTTCGAGGCCGCCTCCGCAGGTAAGACGACAAGGCCGAAGCCGTATCCAGGCCTCTCGCGCAGGTACCACTCGCTTGCCTCGCCACCCGTCCCCACCTCGCTGAAATAGGGGAGTGGTCGCGCCTCGACAGTTGGCTGTCTATAAACGAGCGTCGGCAGAGTCGCGTAGGCCGTACGGTCGGCTGGTGCCGCATCTACAAGCATCATTCACTACCCCAGAATGTGAAGGCGTGCGGCGTCGCCACCGCATCAAATGCAGCCTTGATCACGCCGTGGATGTCGTGAAGCCGGGCGGCGACGGTGTCGAGGTCGAACGGCTCGCGGCTTTCGACAGACCCGTCGTTGTCGAGGAATGCGCTACGCCCTACGAAGGTCGAGAAGCGCGGCGCAATCGCCATGTCTATTCCACCGGCCATGTCGGGCGGCAGGGCCAGCGCACCCGACTGAATGACCACGCGCGACAGCAGCTTCACGTCCCCCACTCTTGCAAGAGTCTCGAAGTAGCGGTGGATCGCATCGCCACCCAGTGGTGCACCAAGCCCGCGCACCTCTGGTTGTAGGTACTGTTCCAGCGTGTCGGTGTCGCGCGGCATCACGCGATCAAGGTACCGCAGGCCAATCCGCTCGGTGAACGCCAACTGCACAGCGGCATGCACGATCCCAAGACCCTTCAGAAAGACTGCGGAGAACGACTCGAATCGACCGTAGTTTGTGGACTGCAAGGTCAGTGCATCGGCATCGAGCAGAAATGCATGCTCACGATTCGAGGACCCAAACATATACCGCTCCCGAGCAACGGGAGCCGCGGATGGAGGAGAGCCGTCCGAATGCAACTGCACCTGGACGGTCACTGATGACGTTCGTTTGAAGTCGGGGTAGCCAGCGTTCCGGAAGCGCTCCTGAACCGCGGGCAAGTAGTTCGCGAACGTCAAGACGGCGTTGAACTTGACCTGCGCGACGGTGTAGAAGACCGGCGGAGTCTTGAGAGGGGGACTCATGGCAATCCGATCGGTTTTGACACCAAAAGTTTACAGTTCGGTTGACAAAATTAGCTGTGGAGTTTGTAACGCACCCCCTAAGTTCAGCGTCTGCCGGCATCAAGGCAACCGATGCACCACCAGCGGCAGCACCGCCGCCGCGCCAGCCTCGCGCAGCAACACGCCCGCCACCGTCACGGACCAGCCGCTGCGCAGGCAGGCGTCGACCAGCAGCAGCGGCCCGGACGGTACCGTCACTTCGGCGCGCAGCGAGATGGCTGCGAGCAGCGCCGCCACCCGCGCGCCCGACGCGGCGTCCTCGGCTGGCGTTGGCCCGCTTAGCCACAGCGCGTCGACCAGCGGCAGCTTGCCGACCGTCGACACGTGCTGCGCGACCGATCGGACCAGTTGCGGATGCAAGGCCGACGGCATCGGCACCACGGCCAGGGGCCGCTCGCCCCATCTTCCCTTCCATCGGCGCAGCACATCGACCACGCCATCGAGCACCGCCTGGGGCGCAGGCGCGTCGGGCTGTGCGAACAACGGCGCCAGCACCTCGGCCCAGCCGGGGTCGTCGGCGAAGGCCAGTGCGCGGCCGTCGCTGCAACCGGCGGCGATGCGGCCCTTGCGCGCGGGACCCGTTCCACTGGCGCCACGTGCCGCGCGCACGCCACCCGAGGGCCACATCTTGCGCGGCTCGATCACCACGTCCTGCCCGCGCGAGAACACACGCGCCGCCTCGATGCGCGCATCACCCGGCCGCGCACCCGGCGCCGGCAGCGTGCCGGTGCAGACGCTGCAGCGGCCGCAGTCGGCGGGATCGGGGTCGTCGAGCGCCTCTTGCAGAAAGCGCATCAGGCACCCCTTGCCGCCCGCATACGAGCGCATCAGTCCGGCTTCGCGTTCGCGCACCTGCGCCAGCGCCTGCCAGCGCTGCGCGTCGTACGTCCACGGCGTGCCGGTCAGTGCCCACGACGAGCCGTCGCGCTGCACCACCTCGTCGACAGCGAGGATCTTCAGCAGCCCCTCGAGCCTGCCGCGCCGGATCGTGGTGGCGTTCTCGAGGTCGACCAGCGTGCGCGGCCCGTCGCCCAGGGCACGCATGATCTTGCCCACACGATCCTCGTCGGGTACACCGGCGGTCGCGAAGTAGGTCCAGATGCGTTCGTCGGTTTCGGCCGGCAACAGCACGGCCAGCGCATCGTCGAGCGCGCGGCCTGCGCGGCCCACCTGCTGGTAGTACGCCACCGGCGACGCGGGCGAGCCCACGTGAATGCAGAACGCGAGGTCGGGTTTGTCGTAACCCATGCCCAGCGCCGACGTTGCCACCACGGCCTTCAGCTCGTTGCGGCGCAACGCGTCTTCGATGCGCTGTCGCGCGTCGGTTTCCATCGCGCCGTGATACGCCGCCACGACGAACCCGCACGACTTCAGGAAGCCCGCCAGCCGTTCGGCGTCGGCCACCGTCAGCGCATACACGATGCCCGAGCCGGCGAACGTGTCGAGCGCATCGGCGACCCACGCGTAGCGCTCGAGCGCGTTCAGACCGCGCACCACGGCCAGGCGCAACGACGCTCGCGCCAGCGAACCGCGGAACGTGATCGTCTGCGGGCCCAGTTGGCGCGCCACGTCCTGCGTCACGCGGTCGTTGGCCGTGGCCGTGGTCGCGAGCACCGGCGTGTCGGGGCCCACGCCCACCAGCGCCTTCGCCAGCCGCTGGTAGTCGGGGCGGAAGTCGAAGCCCCAGTCGGAGATGCAGTGCGCCTCGTCGATCACCACCAGCCCGGTGGACGCGATCAGGCCTGGCAGGCGGCGCGCAAAGCCCGCGTTGCCCAACCGCTCGGGCGACACCAGCAGCACGTCGAGCCGGTTGGCCGCGATGTCGTCGAACACCGCGCCCCAGTCGTCGAGGTTCGACGAGTTGACCGTGGCCGCGCGCAGCCCGCCCTTGGCCGCGGCGCTGACCTGATCACGCATCAACGCCAGCAGCGGCGACACGATCAGCGTGGGCCCCTTGCCTTGTGCGCGCAGGGCCGACGTTGCGGCCCAATAGACCGCTGACTTGCCCCAGCCGGTGGCCTGCACCACGAGCACACGCGCGCGCTGCTCGACCAGTGCCGCCACCGCCGCGGTCTGGTCCTCGCGCGGCTGCGCGGCGGGGCCCGCCATGGCGGCAAGGACTTTGCGCAGGTGGTGGTCGGCGCGGCTCACGTCGCGGCCTCTGACACTTCAGCGCCTGCCTTCGTCAGCCGACGCCGACGGCGCGACGCAGATCACTTGCAGGCGACTTTGGGTCGGGGCGACAACTCAGCCACCGCAGCGCCCGCGTCAAGCTGCTTCAGCGGCGTTCCGCACAGCTTGGAGCTGCTGGACTCCAGGCGCTTGACCACGTCTTCCACCGCCATGGCACGGTTGGCGGCGCGCACCAGCGCGGCGGTTCCGGCGACGATCGGACTGGCCATCGACGTACCGCTCCAGGTCGCGTAGGCGCCGCCCGGGACGGCGCTGGTCACGCCCTCGCCGGGCGCCGCCAGCTTCACCCATCCGCGGTTGCTGAAGGATGCGAGCGCACCGCCACGGGTGGTCGCCGCCACCGACAGGAGCCCCTTCGACGACTCCGCCGCCGGGTACTCGCGGACCTTGTCGTCACCGCTGTTGCCGGCCGCGGCAACGACCACGGCGCCACCGAACCCCTGGCACCTGGCCTTGTCGGCCACCGAAACGCCGATGTCACTTTCGTCGTCGTCATCATCGTCGTCGCCCGAAGACCCCGCCGCGCCTTCGCGCGGCAGCTTGCAGGTCACGAGCCTGGCGACCGTCTTGAAGAGCTGCGTCTTCGCGTGCGTGCCAACGCTCAGGTTGATGACGTGTGCCCCGTCGTCGGTGCTCGGGTCACCGTCGGGGTCCATCGCCCGCAGCATGGCCTCGGCCAGCACCCAGGTGTTGCTGGTGCCGCCGGCGTCGAGGATGCGCATCGGCATGATGCGTGCTTCGGGCGCGATCTGCGCCAGGATGCCCGCGACATGCGTACCGTGTCCGTAGGTGGAACTGGCCGGATCGCCCTTCTCGGAGGGATTGTTGTCGCCGTCGACGAAGTCGAAACCGCGCAGCAAACGCCCGGCCAGAGCCGGGTGGCTGGCGTCGATGCCGGAGTCGAGCACGGCGATGCGGATGCCGCTGCCACGGGTGATCCGATGGGCTTCGTCGAGCCGGATCCTCCTGAGGGCCCACTGGGTCGTCGGCGTGCTCGATTCGCCGATGGCCCACGGCATGTTCCCCGAGAACGGCGCCATGCCGTGGTGGTCGAGGTTGACTTCGACCGTGCGCACGACCGGCTCCCGGCCCAACATCTCGATCACGTTCTTGATCTTTGCCTTGCCCTGCACCTTCAGGCGGTACATCGGCCGCGTGCCGAACCGGCCGATCAAGCTGAGCTGGTGTTTGACGAGCAATGGGGCGATGTCGGCGCTGGCGTCGCGCAGCTGCACGATGACCTCGTCGTCGACGCTGGCCCCATGCGCCAACAGCGGGATGCACGTGGCGACGATCGCCGCCGGGATCAGGCAGCGCCCAAACAGCGTCCTACCGTGGTTCTTGTTCGAGCGTGGGCTTCTTGTCATGGCAAAGATCCTCTCGGGTGGGGCGTGGTGTCTCGCACCCCGTGCTGATGGTCGGTAAATTGTGCAACCGAGGGTGGGGCGCAAAAGGGTCGAACCCCCGGCAGGCCCATGTTCGCAGGATCACCAACCTCCGACCAGCGCGAACGACGCCCAGTAGTAAGGGTGCGCTTCGAGCTCGCGAACCGCGAGTTGGGCTTCGCGCATCGCAGCGCCCGCAGAGGCACCTCGATTCAGGGCACCGTAGAAAGCGATCATGGTCCGCGCGGCCGCGGCGTCGTCGACCGCGCACAGGCTCGCGACCACCCGTTCGGCGCCCGCCACGAGGAACGCGCGGGTGATGCCGAAGATCTCGTCGCCGCCGTCTTCCGCGTGCAGCGCGGTCTCGCACGCACTCAGCACGACGAGCGCGCTGCGCAGACTCATCGATTCGATCGCATGCGCAGACAGCGGGCCGTCGTGGAGGTGCACCGCCGAGAACATCGGGTTGTCGGCACGGAATTGAGCGTGGCACGCGAGATGGATGACGTCGAAACGTTCACCGAGCCGGCGCAGCGCGTCGATCGTCGCGTCGGCATCGACGCAGGCGCGGCCTTCGGGCAGCATCGCACACACGGTCTGCACCTCGTGCTGGGCATGCGGCAAGCGCGACGACTCCCCCAGCGCGAGCACGCTCTTCACCCGGCGAGGCGGGCGCTCCAGTCCCCGCAGCGCGATCCTGGCGCTTGGCACGACCGCGATCTCGTGCCGGTCCACCAGGCTGTCGCGCCCGTCGCGCAGCGCGGCAAAAGGCACGGCGCCCAGTTGGGCGTGCGGCACGACGATCACGCGCAGCGTCGTGCTCAGCACCGATTCGAGCGGGGCCCAGATCAACCCGTGCAACTCGTCCAGCCTCTGGTTGACCCGCTGCTGCAGCGACGCCGCATGGCGCTGCGCGGCCGCAGCGCCATAGCGCGGCGCCTCGAACTGGAAGCGCGTCCAGCGCACGACCTCGCGCACGCGTCGCCACGACGCCAAACGACGGCGAACGATCACCGCGCCCGGGGTGACGACGATCGCGAGCAGCTCGTCGTCCAGCACGCCGTACTCGACGAGCGCGTCACCGTTCTGCAGCAAGCTTTGCAGCGCCTGCGTGTCCAGCGGAGCATCGACGGCTTGAAGTCGCGGCGCCGCCGAGAGTCGAAGGCTCCGAGCGTGGGCAAGCAACTCCCGTTCGGTGGCTCGGATCTGCGCTTCGAGGTTGGAAGACGCCTCAGCGTCGTCTCGAAGGCGCTGGAAGCGGCGGTGCAACCAGGACAGTCGTGCCTCGGCGCCTTCGCCGCTGCCCCCGCCGGCACCGGCCGTCGCGCTCGCGCCGCCTGCGTCTGCACGGTCCAATCCGCCGCTGGCCAGCCGATCGGCCAGCGCGCGCGCCCGAAACCGTTCCAGCTGCACCATCACCGACGCGGCGCTCTCCTGGTTCTCGTTCTGCTCGAACGCGTCGAGCGCCAAGCGCAGAAGCTCGAGGAAGACCGCGAGGTGGTCGCTCTGGTACGCGCTGCGGATGCCGTCGTCCGGCAGCGTGCCTCCGATGTCCTCGAACAGCGCCGCAGCGGCCTCGAGGTCCTGGCGCGCCGAAGCCACATCGCCGAGGGCCCGTGCCGCCATGGCGCGGCCAGCAAGGCCATGCAGCTGCGTCGGCACCAAGTCGTGGCTGCGCGCCTGCTCGAGCACGGCGTCGAAGGCCTGCCGCGCCGCCGCTGGGTCTTGCAGATGCAATAGCGCCCGCGCCTGGACGGACTGCGCACGCAGCCTCGGCGCCACCAGGCCTGCCTTGCCGAAGTCTTGCGCCGCCAGTCGCGCCAGGCGAAGCGCATCGTCGCCGCGTCCACCCGCCAGCGCGAGCTCGGCGCGCGCCAGTCTGACCGCCGCCAATCCCTGGACATTGCCCTGCTTCTCGAACAGGGCCTCGCCGAGTCGCAACGCGGACATCGACGCCGCGTGGTTGCCCGCCAGGGCCAAAGCGCGCCCTTGCTGCAGCAGGGCCCAGGCACGATCAACGTCCATGCCCAGGCTTTCGAATCGACGCAGCGCGGCATCGAAGCCCGCCAGTGCCTCGGGCAGCAGGCGCAGCTCGATGTAGGTTTCGGCAACTCGCCTCTCCACGATCGCGAGCTGCTGCGGCATGTCGAGTTCGGCGTAGATGCGACGCGCCTGCTCCAACCCGGCGAGAGCTTCACGAAACCGTCCCCGCGCCAGGTCGAGCAGCGCGGTCGACTCCTGCACCAGCGCTTGAAGCACGCGAAAGCCTCCGGCTTGCGCGTCCGCGAGCGCGCGGGCTGTAGATGCCAGCGGCGTCCAAGGGCCTGCCGAGCGCGGCGTGTGCGGCGCCCAGACCGATGTCGGCCATCACCCGGTGTTCGTCGTCCCCGAGGCTGGCGAACCATGCGGTTGCTCGTTCGAAGTGAGGCAGCGCCTCGGCGAAGCGCTCGCTTCGCCCCAAGGTGTTTCCCAGGTTCAACGCGACCTTGCTGGCGGCCCGCACGTCGCCGTGCGCGAGCAATTCGTGTTGCGCGGCTTCGGCGCAGCGCGCGGCTTCGTCGTGCTGCCCCAGCATCGTCAGCGCCATGATCTTCGGAACCTGCGTCTGGGCCGCGCGCAGCGGCTGCCCCAGCCCTTCGAAGCGAGCCGCGGCGGCGTCGAACGCGAGCGCCGCGGCCGTCATGTCGCCGCGAATCAAGTGGGCGACGCCCGAACGTCCAGGCCACCAGTGCATCGACCTCGGCCAGCGTCGAGAGACTCGGGGACTTGCCGCCCTCGCGGCCCAGCGCGGCTTGCCCGCGTAAACGCTCCAGCTCTTCCGCGGCCGTGACCGCGGCTCGCGGATCGCTGCTCCACGCGGCGTAACAGCGGTCCTTGAATCGCCAGGCCGCCTCGAGAAGAGCTTTGTCGTCGAGCGCGGGTTCGAGTGGTGGGTCGCCGGCCGCCATGGCCGTCACCCAGGCCTCGGGCCGGCGCGTGACGCTGTCATAGACCAGCGCCGCGAGCCCCGACCAGGATTGGCGGAAGCATGATCTGCTCGTCGCCCAGTTCGAGCTCGAGCATGTAGGTTCCGCTGTCGACGCCCTCGAAGCTGAACTCTCCGCTGAGCGTCAACTCGACCCGCTGCTTCGGCTGCGATGCCGGTGCACCGACCTGATGCCACTGCACGTGGCCCCGGACATCAGACCCGAGGTGCTGGCCGTTGACGACAAACCCGGAAGCCAGGGGAACGATGCGAAGGTCGACGTCGCGACCCGCCGCGGCAAACAGCAAATGGCGCACCTCGCCCGTGGCCCCGCGCACGCCGACCTCGGCGGGCGACATGGCCCAACTGTCGAAGGTCAACGCGGCGATCCAGCGCCGCACGCGGCCGGAGGTCAACGGCAGCGCAGGCGCGTGGTCGCGCCAAAGCTCGAGCGTCGCGCGGACCGCGGCCGAAGGCGCACCCGGCAGCGAAACCGCCTCCTTGACAAGCTCGAGCCACTCGCTTTCGGGCAGTTCGTCGATGGGTTTCATGGTCCAGACCGTTGTTCAACAGATGTCAGGCTCGACGCGGCCGATACACACATGTGCAGCGTCGTCTGTTCAGCGCCACGAAATCAACACGGCGTCTTCACGCTTGTGCTCATGGCTCGTCGTTCAACGCGCGGCGGAGCTTCTCGAGGCACCTCGTGCGCGTCGGGCCGATGCTTCCCAAAGGCATGTCCAGCAGGCTGGAGACGTCCGCGTATCCGGGCGAATCAGAGCCGAACAGCGCCAGAAGCAGCCGGCGACAGGGCGCGTCCAGCGACTCGAGCGCGCGCCGCACGCGCATGACGCTCTGCAAGTGCTCGAGCGAAGCTTCGGGCCCGTCCGCCTCGTCGGCGACCTGAAGCGCCTCGGGCTCACGGCCGGCCGCAGGGCCTGCCGCGTCGCCGACCGGTTCGTCCAGCGGCACCGTGGGATGCTCGCGCCGCCGCCGGGTCAGCACCTCGCGCTTGCTGGTGGTGACGATCCAGGCCTGCAGCCTGGACGGCTCGTTCAGTCGCGGAAGGTTCTGCAGCAAACGCAGGAACACCGTCTGAAGCACATCGGCGCCATCGGGCTCGGGCAGGCCGCCCCTGCGCGCAATCGCGAAAACGAGGCGCTCGTAGCGCAGCACCAGTGCCGCCCACGCCGACCCGTCGCCCTCGAGGCAACGGCGGACAAGGGACTCATCGTCGTCAGTGGGCACGTGCCGGGGCATCTAACGACGGGTTCGAAGGGAACTGGGGGACGCGGAGTCTATGTCAGCAACAGCTCCACCAGATCGTCGTCACTCCCGAACGCACCCGATCGCGACAGGCACATCACCCCGTGCCAATGCCCACCCACGAGCCTTGCCGCGCCCCAGCCCTCGCGCGGTGACGGACGTGCGATCAAGGTCCGCGTACCGGCGGCCACACACAGCGCCCGCAGCGTGTCGCCGCCGATGACGACCAGCAGCGCGGGTTTGCGAATGTCAGCAACGAACGCTCGCGTTCGCTGCTCGAGGTACGCCGTCGCCTCGGATTGCGTCATCGGCGCGGACGCGGCCAGATGCGTGCCGGTGATGCCGCGCGCTTGGAAAGCGCCCGCATCCCCTGTCCAGGCCGTCCCTGCGGTGGCGCGCAACGCCCACAGCAGCACCGACCACTGCCGCAGAAGGACCGGGTTGCGCGTTGCGCCGACGAGCACCACCTCGGCACGTGTCGTGGCGTCATCGAGCGCCGTATCGCTCGATGGCGCCAACCCAAGTGCAGGAGCAAGTGCAGGAGCAAGTGCAGGAGCAAGTGCAGGAGCAAGTGCTAGTGCACGAGCGAGTGCCTGCGCCAAGCCGGCGCTGCCGCACCAGAGCCAATCGCGGGACGATGCCAGCCGCGCATGCGCGGCAACAGCGTCGAGGTCTGCGTCGCTGCGCACGTCAGGCACCCACACCTCGGGCGCCGGCTTCGAAGGCCAACGCGCAAGCTCGTCGGACAGCACATGCGCAAGCGGCGCTTCGACGATCGCTTGCTGGTCTTCGCTGCCGGGTTGACGTCGCAACGCACGGCCCCCAACGGTGATGCGCCCTTGCTTCGGATACGCCGGCGCGAAGACGATTCGCGCCGCATCACGACCCAACAGCGCGCACTCGGCGAAGGTATTGCCGCGCAGAAGACTGTCGACCTTCTTGAACGAGAACGTCGGCGGCGCGCAGCCACGCGACGTTCGGCGCCAGCAACGGCTCGAGTTCGCTGCGCGCGACATCGCGCGTGCCGGTGGCGACGACGCTGACCGCGACATCGTCATCGCCCACGTGATCGCCCGGCCGATCGATCCACACGGGCACCTCACCCGCGAACGCCGCGGCGGTGTCGAGCGCGCCCGTCAGGTCATCGGCCAGGATGCGGATCGTCGTCACGATGCATCGGCTGTCACGACGGTGACCTCGAGGCCCAGCGCGCGCACCGCTTCGACCGCATCGGCGGGCGCACCGGTGTCGGTGATCAGCGACTGGAACTCGCCCAACGCGCACACCTGCATGAACGTACGCGGTCTGAACTTCGAGCCGTCGACCAGCAGCGTGCGTGCGGTGGCGCACCGCACCAGCGCGCGCTTGGTCGCCGCGACGCCGGCCGAGGTTTCGGTCAGCACACCGTCGGTGACCGCGTGCGCGCCGCACAACAACACATCGGCGCGGATGACGCGAACCGCTTCGATCAGCGCATCGCCCGTCAACGTCGCACTGCCCGGCCGCAACACGCCGCCCAGCACGTGCACCTGCACCAACGGGCTCGCGCCCAGCACCTGCGCGATCGACAGGTCGTTGGTGACCGCCGTCAGCGCGATGTTGCGGCGCACCGCCGCGCGCGCGGCTTCGAGCACGGTGCTGCCGCTGTCGAACACCACGCTCTGACGCGGCTCGAGCAGCGTCGCCGCGGCCGCGCCGATCGCCTGCTTCTCGCGCGGCGACAACTCGCCGGCCGCACGCGCATCGGGCTCGAACGCGCTGTAGCCCTGGTGGCGCAGCAGCGCGCCGCCGTGCGTGCGGTCGACTTCGCCTTCCGCCGCCAGCGCGTCGAGGTCACGTCTCAGCGTCGAGATCGACACGCCCAGCGCCTGCTCGAGTTGCGCCACCGTGACGGCGCCGTGAATGCGCAGGAACTCGACGATGCGCTGGCGGCGCTGCGCCGGCATCAATGAAACGACGGTTGAAGGGGCTTCGGGCATGTGTCTGACCTAGGGTATGACCGGATGTGCGCGATCTTGCTAGTTTCTGAAGCTTTGTGGAAGATCTCGGCTTCCCTAAGTCTCGAGATCGATCACATCCGATGACCACCCGACTCGCCATCACGATGGGTGACCCTGCCGGCATCGGCCCGGAAATCATCGCCAAGGCCACGCGCACGATGCGCGGGCAGCATGACTTCGTCGTCTGCGGCAGCGCCGCGGCGATGAAGCGTGCCGAGCAGCAACTCGGCCTCACAGATACGCCGCCCTATCGCATGGTCGACGTCGGCCCGGTCGACGCGCCGATCGTCACCGGCACCATCTCTGCCGCGGGCGGCGAATGGGCCTATCGCGCGGTGGCGCGCGCGGTCGAACTGGTGCAGGCGAAAGAAGCCGACGCCATCGTCACCGCACCGCTGTCGAAAGAAGCGCTGCACCTCGCCGGCCGCAAGTTCGAAGGCCACACCGAGATGCTCGCGCACCTGACGGGCCAGCGCGACGCGGTGATGATGCTGGCGCACGACGGCATGCGCGTGTCGCACGTGACGACGCACTGCGCCTTGAGCGAAGTACCCGGCCGCGTGACGCCGCAGCGCTTGCGCCGCGTGTTCGACGTGACGATCGACGCGCTGAACACGCTGGGCTTCGCCAAGCCGCGCATCGCGGTCGCGGGGTTGAACCCGCACGCGGGCGAAGGCGGCGTGCTGGGCAAGGAAGACGACGCGGTCATCGCGCCCGTGATCCGAGAGTACGCGGCACGCGGTGTCGACATCAGCGGCCCGGTGCCGGGCGACACCGTCTTCATCAAGCTGCGCGCGGGGCAATACGACGCGGTGGTCGCGATGTTCCATGACCAGGGGCACATCCCGGTGAAGCTGCTGGGCTTCACCGTCGACCCCCAAACCGGCAAGTGGCAGGCGATCAGCGGCGTGAACATCACGCTGGGGCTGCCGATCCTGCGCACGTCGGTCGACCACGGCACGGCGTTCGACATCGCGGGCAAAGGCATCGCGAATGCGGACAGCCTGGTGGAAGCAGCGGCGTACGCGGCGAAGTTGATCGCGGGGCGCAAGACGTGAGTGCGGCCGATCCGAGCGGACTCGTGAATCACGACGCGAGTGGCCTCACGGGTGACCTCGTCGCCGACGATCTGCCGGCGCCCACGATCCAGTGCCATGCGGCGAACCTGATGCCGCTGGGTGCGAACGAACTCGGCTGCGTCTGGTTCGGCGGCACGCAGGAAGGCGTGGCCGACATCAGCGTGTGGTTCTCGCGCAAGTCGCTGGCGAGCGGTGATGCGAAGTGGAGCGAACCGGCTGCGTTGTCGAACGACCCTGAACGCTCCGAGCAGAACCCGATCCTCTTCCCGGCACCTGACGGCACCTTGTGGCTGCTGCACACCGCGCAACGATCAGGCAACCAAGACACGGCGATCGTGCGCTGCCGCCGATCCATGGACCAGGGCAAGACGTGGAGCGCGCCCGAGCCGCTGTTCGAAGGCGCCGGCGTCTTCGTGCGCCAGCCGGTGGTGGTGCACGGCAACGACTGGCTGCTGCCGATCTTCCATTGCCGCACCGTGCCGGGCGTGCGCTGGTCGGGCGACAACGACCACAGCGCAGTGATGATCTCGAGCGACCGCGGGCGCACGTGGCGTGAACACGCGGTGCCGGGCAGCACGGGCTGCGTGCACATGAGCATCGTCCCTGGCCGTGATGCGCGCACGCTTGTCGCGTTCTATCGCAGCCGCTGGGCAGACCACGTCTATCGCAGCACGTCGAGCGACAGCGGCCGCACGTGGAGCGCACCGCTTGCGACCACGCTGCCGAACAACAACTCGTCGATCCAGGTCACGCGCCTGGCAAGCGGTCGGCTCGCGATCGTCTTCAACAACATCAGCGCCGCGCAGGCAACCGAGCGCCGCGCGTCGCTGTACGACGAGATCGAAGACGAAGGCGAGAGCGATCAGCCCGCGTACGGCACGCGCAACCGCGCAAGCACGCACCGCCTTCTGGGGCACACCGCGCGCACCGATGTCGATCGCGCTGTCGGACGACGACGGCGTCACCTGGCCCGCTCAGCGCGACATCGAAACCGGCGACGGCTACTGCATGACCAACAACTCGGCCGACCGGCGCAACCGCGAGCTGTCGTATCCGTCGGTCGTGCAGACCGCCGACGGCACGATCCACGTGGCCTACACGCACCACCGCCAGCGCATCCGGCATGTGGCACTGACCGAAGAATGGATCCGGCCATGACGACGAGCCTTCCGACCCTTCGACCAATCCTTCAAGCGCGCGTTGCAAGCGCAGCAGCGCCTGCTGGGCCTGTGGATCAACTTCCCCTACGCGCCGATCACCGAAGCGCTGGCCGGCTCGGGCTTCGACTGGTTGCTGTTCGACATGGAACACACGCCGAACGACCTCGAGCAGCGTGGGCCAACAGTTGCTGGCGCTGCGCGGCACGAATACGAAGGTTGCGCCGATCGTTCGCGTGCCGGTGCACGACATGGCGTGGATCAAGCGCGTGCTGGACGCGGGCGCGCCCAACGTGATGGTGCCGAACATCCGCACCGAAGCCGAAGCGCGCGAAGCCGTCGCATGGACACGCTTCGCACCCGAAGGCCTGCGCGGCGTGGCCGGCAGCACGCGCGCCGGCGGCTGGACGCGCTACACCGACTACATGGCGCGCGCCAACGACGAGATCAGCGTCATCGTGCAGATCGAATCGCAGCAGGCGCTCGACAACCTCGACGCGATCTGCCGCGTGCCGGGCATCGACGCCGTCTTCATCGGCCCGTCGGACCTTGCCGCAAGCCTGGGCCACCGCGGCGGCGCGTCGCACGCCGACGTGCAAACCGCGATCGCGAAGGCGATCCGCACCGCGCGCGCGGCCGATTGCGCCATCGGCATCCTGACGGCCGACGGCAAGGCGCAGCCGTATCTGGAGCAAGGCGCGACGATGGTCGGCGTGGGCACCGACCTGCACCTGCTGGTCGCCGCAGCCGATGCGCTCGCGGCGCGCTTTCAATTGCGTTGACCGTTCACACAACACCGCCACAACACGACGAGGAGACATGCACTTCATGAACCGCCATCATTTCCTTCGCACCGCGTGCGCCACGATGCTCGCGCTCTGCGCATCGATCGTGTCCGCGCAGCCCTACCCCAACAAATCGGTGAGGGTCATCATCCCCTTCCCGCCCGGCGGCACGCTCGACCAAATCGGCCGCGCACTCGCGCAGAAGCTGCAGGAGCAAACCGGCCAGACCTTCGTGATCGAGAACAAGCCTGGCGGCAACGGCTTCATCGGCGCCGACGCCGTAGCCAAGGCACCCAACGACGGCTACACGCTGCTCTTCAACGCATCGACCTTCGTCACCGGCCCGATGGTCGCGAAGGCGCCGTACGACGTGACAAGGACTTCACGCCGATCGTGCTGGTGGCGCAGGCGCCGCTGGCGGTGTCGGTCAACAACGACCTGCCGGTGAAAGACATCGCGGGCCTGGTGGCGCACGCAAAGGCGAACCCGGGCAAGCTGAATTTCGCGATCGGCTCCACCGGCTCGGCCGGACATTTGTCGACCGAACTGCTGAAGCGCGCCGGCGGCATCGACATGACGATCGTGCCGTACAAGGGCACCGCGCCCGCGTTCCAGGACTTGGTGGGCGGGCAGATCCAGGGTTTCGTCGACCCGCTGCTGGGTGCGATGAACTTCCACAAGGCCGGCAAGCTGAAGATCATCGCCGTGACATCGAAGAACCGCGTGCCCACGTTGCCCGACGTGCCGACGGTAGGCGAAACGGTGCCGGGCTACGAGTTCTACAGCTGGTACGGCCTGTGGGGCCCGGCCGGCCTGCCCGCCGACGTGACCGCGAAGCTGAACGCCGAAGCGAACAAGGCGTTGGCGAGCGACATGCGCGACAAGCTCGTCAGCCAGGGCCTGATCGTCAACGGCGGCAGCGTCGACGACATCGTGAAGTTCCAGACCAGCGACATGGCGAAGGCGCAGAAGATCATCACGGAAGGAAAGATCAAGGCGGAGTAGCAAGCATGATCATCGTTTCGGGGTCGATCTTCGTCAAAGCCGGTGAGAGGGATCGATTCCTGGCTTTCTCGAAATCGTCCATGAGTCAGGCACGCAGCACCCCTGGCTGCAAAGACTTCATCGTGGCCGCGGACCCGATCGATCCTCATCGGGTGAATGTCTACGAAGCGTGGGAGTCCGAAGCACAGCTGCTCGCGTTCCGCGGCAACGGGCCAGACGATGGCTTGCACTCCCTGATCGAGCGGGCCCATGTCCTGCGGCACGTCGTCGCGTCATCGGGGCCCGCTTGATCGACACGACCCAACGCCACGCCATCGTCACCGGCGCCAGCTCGGGCATCGGCCGCGCGGTCGCGCAGCGCTTACTGCACGAGGGCTGGCGCGTCACCGGCATCCACCGCGGACCGGCGAGCATCGAACACGCGGCGCTGGCGACACGACAGGCCGACCTGTCCGACCCCACCAGCGTCGAACGCGTGCTGACCGACATCGGCACGCCCCACGCCATCGTGCACGCCGCGGGCATGCTTCGCGTGGGCGCGCTGGGCGCACGCATGGACGCCGACGCACACGCCATGTGGCGCGTACACGTGGGCGCTGCGACGCAATTTGCCGATGCGCTGCTGCCGCGCATGGCCCAGGCAGGCCGAGGCCGCATGGTGTTGATCGGCAGCCGCGTATCGAGCGGCATGCCGGGCCGAAGCGACTACGCGGCGACGAAAGCCGCGTTGGTGGCGCTGGCGCGAAGCTGGGCTGCCGAAGTCGTGGCGCACGGCGTCACCGTCAACGTCGTCGCGCCTGCGGCAACCCACACGGCGATGGTGGCCGATGCCTCGCGCGCGGCGTCACCGCCGAAGCTGCCGCCGATGGGCCGACTGATCCGCACCGACGAGGTCGCGGCGCTGGTGGCGTTCCTGCTCGGCGACGACGCTGCGGCGATCACGGGGCAGGAAGTCGTGATGTGTGGGGGTGCGTCGCTGGCGCGGTGATGTCGAGAGTGACCACGACCGACCCAGCCGAGCAACGAGACGCCTTGCGCGCAGCGCGCATCCGCGACCTCGAGGCATTGCTGCAAGCGAGCGAGGAGCGGACCGGTGAAGCTGTCGCCCGAGCAGAAGCAGTTGCTCGAGTCGAGGCTCGAGTCACTGCGGATCTGACCGTCCGAACCACACCGTCAGCCGGTGCAGCAACTGGCTCACCGAGATCCAGACCGCCAGCTCGACGATCTGCGCCGGCGCCAGTGACCGGCGTGCCAGTTCGATCACGGCAGCGTCCACCGCCGCAGGGCTTGGGCTCATGGCCGCGGCGAGCACAAGCGCGGCATGGGTCGTGTCGTCGAACACGCCCTCAGGTACCGCACGTGTGTCGAAGAAGCGATCGGCCGCATCGACCTCCAGATGCGGCACGGCGGCTCGAGCCGCCAGCCGCCTGGCGCGTTCGGCCAGAGGGCGCATTGCCCGCATGCCGTGCGAACACCAGCCCGGCAAGCGCCTTGGGGCCGATGCCGAGTTTCGACAACGCAGGGTCGAGGTTGTGGCGCAGCATCGCGGCCAACGCGCGCCTGGGCCGGGCGTGGCGCAGCGTCTCGAGCAGCGGCTCTTCGAAGCCGAAACGATCGGCGACGAAAGCGCGCGCCGCCGCAGCGTCTTTCGGCACACCCTGCATCCACTCGCGCTCGAGCGCAAGCGCGCCGGGCGCGTGACGCAGGGCGCCCAGCAGCGTCGCGATCGAGTCCTTCGGGGGGCCTGACATCGTGTGCGCAGCAGTCGCAGCCCCGCCCGAGCCCTGCGACGAACGTTCGTCGCCGGCCCACGCGTGCTGCCCGATCGACCAACCGGTGGGCTCGATCAACGCGGCCACATCGCGCACCGACTCGGGCTCGAGTTCCACGCCCATCGCATCCATGAACTTGTTCAGGAAGCCCATCATCGCCACGCTCATCACGATCCACTCGGCCTGTGCAGGCGTGAAGTGCACGTGCAGCGCGCGGCCCAGTTCGGGCGTGAAGTGATGCGGCAAGGTCGACAGCGCGTGCGCCACCGCAACCACGCTGGCCTCGCGCGGCGTGCGGGCCTTGCCCGTCACGGCCTGCGGGCTCGCGCCGCGGCGCAGCGCGTACGAGCAGGTGTGCGCCGAGCAGTAGGCACAACTCGCGGCGCGCGACGACTCGTACATCGCCAAGCCCTGCATATCCTTCGGCACGCCCACGCCGAACAGCGCGGCCGGCAGGTTCAGGAAGTTCGGCACCATCAGGTTGTAGGTGCGAAACCCCGGCTCCCAGATCTCGAGGTAGCGGTCGCAGTTGGGCACCACGCCGATCAGCACCTTCACCAGCGCCAGCACCGGGTGGTAGCGGCGATCGAGGTCGCTCCATGCCACGCGCGCGTGGCCCAGACTTTCGGAGATGGTGGTCACGGTCATCGATGCGCCTTCACGTTGCGGTGATGGCGCAATGTGCCAGCGAACGAGTGGCGGCAGTGCGGCATCTGGTAACGCGGGGCCGTGATGCTGCGGCCCGCTCGCGCATCGCGCCGTCCTGGATGGCCCCGAGAGTGACGCGGTCTATGCTGCGCCGCTGCCGAACCTTGGGGACATGCGATATGCCATCACACACGACGCCTTCTTCGTTTTCATCGGCGCGCACGCTGGTACCCGCGCTTGCCGCGGTCGCGCTTGCGGCCTGCACGACCACGCCGCAGGACTCGAGCCCGGCGACCACTTCGCCGCCCCTCGCCTGCAACGACACCCTGAAGTCGGTGAGCCTCGGCGCCGACACCCGCGTCCTCCACGTGCAGCCCTTCAAGCAGGGCGAGCCCGTCAAGCTGGCGAACTCACCCACGACGCCGCCACCGCCCAACGCGCCGGTCGACCTGTGCCTGGTGAAGCTCGTCGTCGGCCCCGGCTCGCCCGGCAACCCCGAACATCCGTCGACCTCACCCGGCATCGGCATCGAAGTCTGGCTGCCGACGCACGCGAACTGGAACCACGTGATTCGCGCCTACGGCAGCGGCGGCTGGGCGGGCGGCTATCACACCGACACCACGCGCATCGGCAACAGCGGCGCGGCGAATGCGATGCACCTGGGCGCGGTGGCGAAGGGTTATGCCATCAGCCAGTCGGACCACGGCCACGGGCGCACGCCCTATGCGCAACGCAGCGCCAGCTTCGCGCTGAACCCCGACGGCAGCATCAACACCACGTTGTGGCGCGACTTCTCCGAGCGCAGCATGGTCGAGCAGGCGATCAAGACGAAGGCCGTGGCGCGTGCGTTCTACGGCAAGGCGCATCGGCGCGCGTACTTCGACGGCTACTCGACCGGCGGACGGCAGGGCTACAAGTTGGCGCAGAAACATCCAAAGCTGTACGACG
Source organism: uncultured beta proteobacterium (assembly GCA_963738615.1). GTDB lineage: Bacteria > Pseudomonadota > Gammaproteobacteria > Burkholderiales > Burkholderiaceae_C > CAVTWY01. The sequence continues at coordinate 1,891,898 of CAVTXI010000019.1, read as the reverse complement.
GCATCCTCGCGGGCGCGCCCGCCTTCAACTGGACGAACTTCATCACCGCCGAGTTGTACCCGCAGGTGGTGATGCAGCGCGACCTGGGCGCGCCGATCGCGGTGGCGAAGCTGAATGCGGCCAGCGCCGCTGCCACGGCGGCCTGCAGTGGGGCTGAGAAGCTGGGCTTCTTGATCGACCCGACCGCCTGCCGCTACGACGCCACCCGCGACGCCACGATGTTGTGCTCGGGCGAGCAGGGCCAAGGCATCACGGGCACCAACGCCGACACCGCGAAGTGCCTCAGCGCGGCGCAGGCGCGCGCGCTCAACAAGATCTGGTACGGCCAGACGCGCGACGGCACCGCACCCGACCCCTCGCAAGACACCGGCGGCGATGGCCGCGCGCTGTCGAACGCGAACCACCTGTGGTGGGGCTTGCCGCGCGGGTCCACGCTGGACAGCTTGGCCGGTGCGGAGCCATTCGCGATCGCGTCGGCGCAGGTCGCGTTGTCGTTGCAGAACGTCGCCATCGCGCAGAAGAGCCCGTTCCTCGTGAACCCGAAGCTGGGCACCGGCGCCGACGGCTGGAAGAACCTCGACGCCGCCGCACTGGCCGACGCGACGATGAAGGGCCGCGCGTTGCAACCGCAGTTCGCCGACATCAACACCGACAGCGTCGATCTGGCCGCGTTGCGCGATTCAGGCGCGAAGGTGCTGACCTATCACGGCTGGGCCGACAACCTGATCCCGGGGCAAGGCTCCATCCACTACTTCACGCGCGCCGCACAGGCGATGGGCGGGGCCGACGCGCTGCAACGCTTCAACCGCCTGTACATGATCCCCGGCTTCGCGCATACCGGCAGCTTCGACCGCGCGGGTTCGATCGACCCGGCCACAGGCAGCGCGACCGACCTGAAGAAGGTGCCGCTGCCGCAAAGCGCAAGCGGCCGCGACGAACTGTTCGTGGCGCTGCGGCGCTGGGTCGAAGAAGGCGTCGCGCCTGCAAGCATCGACATTTCGTCGAGCGACGGCAGCTTGACGATGCCGATCTGCCCGCATCCGCAGAAGGCAGTGCTGGCGGGTGGGGTACGGGTGTCGGGGTCGGGGTACACGTGCCGATAGGAGTCGGCGGTCCACGGCTTGGCTGGCTCAGGCGGCGCGCACGGCCTGCACTCGCGCCATCAGCGGCGCGGCACCGTCGGCGCGCGCCAGATGGTCGATGGTGGACAGCGTGCCGATGGTCACCAGCACCGCCGCGGCAAGTGCTGCGATGCGGCTGGTGATCGAGAGGCGGGGGGCGGCGTTGCGGTTCATGGTGGTCTCCTTGGTGGGGGCTGAGCGATGTCGATGGCTCGACTGTGCCGAGCGGCAGTCGCGCAAGCCATCGCCATGCGACAGCCTGCTGTCGAGGGCGATGAACGGCGGTCCGCGCGGACGGACGCACGAGCGTCGGGCACGGCTCGTTGCCGCCACCGCATGCGTCATGCGTCACCTCAGGCTGACGCTGCCCTGCTTCCACGCCGCATCGCCCCAACGGCCAAAGGCCACCAGCAGCGCTGGGTCGCTGGCCCAACGATCTGCGGCGTAGCCGGCATCGAGCTTCAGTACTTCAAAGCGGCGCTGCAGCTTGCCGTCGCTGCTGGTCCCACCGAGGGCCTCGCGTGCCACCAGCAGCTTCGGCTGGCCGGGCACGAAGCCCGCAAACTCGATGTAGCCGATGGCGTGGGTCGAAGACACCGTTGCTGGCGGCAGCACGTCGACGGTCCAGCCGCCCTTGGGTTGCAGGCGAAAGACCCAGAGCTCGGTCCACGCTTCGAGCGCTTGCACCGCCAGCACCGCGGTGCGCGCGTCGGGTGCGAAGCGTGCGGATGCGAGGTGCACGGTGCCGAAGGTGCAGCGGCGCGCGTACTCGACGACGCGTGCTCTGTCGGAAGCTGGCGCTGTCTTCGCGGTAACGGCCTCGAGACGCACGCATGTACGGCCGGGCTCGTCGCCGGGCCGGGCGGTGAACGCGAGTCGCGATGAGGGGGACGGCGACGACTTCGGCGACACCGTCGCGGCCCACCGTGACGCACCGCTGCGCAATGCCGCATCGGTGTAGTCGGCGAGGTCGTCGTCGGCCAGATGGCTGCGGTCGATGGCGGTGAACTCGTCGAGCGCACGCTGCGCCGCCGTGATCGCCGTATCGCCGTAATCCCCGCGACCCTCGTCACCGCTGCATCGTCGATCGCACCGTCCCCCGCGACCAACCCCTCGCCGCTGCGTCGCGACCGGTCGAAGGCGATCGCGGCCCACACCGCGGCGCGGCGTGCGCGCACGCGCTGCTTGGTGGTGTCATTCAACCGCGCGAACTCGGCTGCACCGAACGACGCGTCGAGCACATGCGCGCGTTCGCGCTGCCACGCCGCGCGTTCCAGCACGGGCTGCACGGGGTCGACGCAGTCGGCACGCGTCAGCGCCAGTGCGGCGCGCGCCTTCTGCTCGACGTCGGCCGCGGGGTGGGCCAGCACGCGGCGGAACGCGTCGCCTTCGTAGCACAGGGTGAAGCTGCCCTGCACGACCTCGAAGTTGTTGAACGTCACGCCGTACGCACCCACCGTCTCGAGCATCGCGGTCGCGCCCTTCGACGCATCGCGCGCCGACGCGCGCCGCGCCAGGCGCTCGGCGATCACGCCCAGCGCATCGAAAGGCTCGGCGCCGATGGCCTGAGCGGGCGCGGTCTTCAGGTAGGCGGCGACATACGCGATGCCCAGCGCTTCGGCGCCGGGTGTGTCGCGCAGGAAGCGCACCACCGACAGCAGTTGCGGCGCCTGCGTCGCGTCGTCGAGCGCGACGCGCCGTACCTGCGCCACACGCACGTAGCCGGCGCGCTCGCGGCGGTGGTCGTACACCTGCAGGTGGTCGAGGCGCTCGCCACGCACCTCGAGCAGGTCGCCCGCCGACAAGCGTGCGTGCTGTGCAGCATCGGCCTTGGGTGCTGCTCGCAACGACGCCTGGTCGAGCGTGACGATCGCGAATGACGCGGCAGCGGTGGCGGCGATCAGCAAGCTCATCACTCGGCCTCCTCGGCCGGCGCAGCCACGTTGCGCGCGGCACCGCGTGCGTCTCGACCCGCTTGCGCTTCGCCACCGCCGATCAGGTTCGCGGCGACGAAGCGGCCATCGGTGCCGGGCGGCGCGATGATCACCTGCACCTTGTCCGACAGCTTGTCGGCCATCGTCTTCTGGATCAGCAGCGGGTGCTTCGTCACCAGCACGCCTTCGCGCGCCATCTGGTCGCTGTTGGCCTTGCCCACCTTCTCGAGCCGGTAGACCTCGGCATCGGCGAGCTTCTGGCGCGACGCGGCCTCGCCCGCCGCCTCGATCTGCCGCGCCTGCGCCGATCGCTTCGGCCTGCTTGATGCGCGCGGTCTTCTCGGCCTCGGCCTCGAGCTTGCGCTGCTCGATCTGCTTGTGCTTGAACGGCAGCACGTGGCGCATCGCCTCTTCCTGCGCCTTCGCGGCGATGATCTGCTCGGCCGCGGCGGCCTCGGCCGCGGTTTCGCGGCGCACCTTCTCGGCCTGCGCCTCGAGCTCGGACTGCTTGACGCGCTTTTCCTTCAGCTCGAGCGTGTAGCGCATCTTGTCGGTCTCGAGCTCCTCGGCCAGCAGCCGGTCCATGCCGCGCGCGGTAGTCGGCCGGCAGGTCGACCTTGCCGAACTGCACGCCCTTGATCACCAGGCCGTCAGTGCGCAGGCGCGCGGTCAGGTCGGCTTCGATCGCCTGTTGGATCTCGCGTCGCTTGGTCGAGAAGATCTCGCGCACGGAGTAGAGCGAGAACACGCGGTAGACGACGCCCTGCACCGCGGGCTCGACCACGTCGCGATCGATCTGCGGCGGCAACTCGCGCGCCGCCTGTTCGACGCGCGCGGGGTCGATCGCCCAACGCACCGTCAGATCGACGCCGAGCGACAGCCCTTCGATCGATTGGAACGACCCCTCGCCGGATGCGCTGCGGCCCTGCTGCGGGCGATAGAGCTGGTCGCGCAACGAGAGGCTGCGCACCTGGTGCACGCCGGGCAGCGCCAGCACCGACCCGGCAGCGAAGGTCGCGGCGCTGCCGGTCCAGGTGTTGGCGCGCACGGCGATCGTGCCCGGCTCGACCGCCACGAACGGCGGGTGCTGCGCGACCTTCCAGCCGCCCCAGGCCAACAGGCCCAGCGCCGTGACGGTGAAGAGGCCGCGGCGCAGCGGCAGCTTCATCGCCGTGCCGGCTGCGGTGGCGGCACGCGCGGCGCCGGCTGTGGTGGAGGCCGTGGCGGAGACCGTGGCGGACAAGGCGCGGCGCAGCAGCTGCGCAAGCGCGGTCAAACGATGTTGCGTCATGGTGGTGTGCTCCCTGTGGAATCGAACGTGTGGCCCGCGGGTCAGCAGCCGTGTCCGCAGTCGAACGCCACCGCGTCATGCCCCAGCACCCGCCACTCGCCTTGCACGTTGGCGAAAAAGATGCGGTGGCGCAGCAGGCTCGTGTCTCGTCCATCGACCGGCACCGGCGCGCCGCGGCCTTCCCACACGACAAGATCGGCCACACCGTCGGCATCGACGTTGTACGCGATCTGCGTCGACGACGCGAAGCCGGTCGACTCGACATCGAGCGCGCGCTTCGTCAGCGTTGGCAGCGCCCGCTCTACCGGCAATGCATCGCGAGTCACGATCGACAGCACGCTGTCCACCGGCTGCATGCGCGCCGACTGGCTGCGCGCGTACGCGTCCATGCCGGTCGCGGCGTGGAAGTCGTGGTCGGCATCACCGAGCGCGAAACCCGGCACGAAGCCTTCACAAGCGTTGCTGCCCATGCCCTCGCCCCACACCACGCGCTGCGCGTACCCGTGTGTGGCCGTGGCGTCGAGACGACCGTCGCGGTGGATCACCGTCTTCACCAGCGGACGCGTCAGCGCGACACCGACGACCTCATCGCTGAACATCGGCTTGGCTTGCGTGTCGGCAGGCGCATCGACACGCAGCATGCGGTGCACGACGCCGAAGCGGCCGCTGAGTTGCTCGGCGTCGTCATGGCCGAGAGCGACTTCGCTTTCGCTCGTCAACCACGAAGGGCGCATAGCAGGCAGTTCGATCGAGCGCACCAGCGCGGCTGCGTGCGGCGTGGTCGAGCCCTCCGTCGACGCCAGCCAGGTCGAGCCCGGCCACAGGCCGATCGTCGCGTTCAGTGCCTCTGCGCCGTCGACCGCATCGTGAGACTCGATCACACCGATGCGGCGCGCGTGGGCCTGCGTTTCGCTCCACGTCGGCATCGACGGCGGCGGCGCGGCGACGATGCCCTTCTCGAGCCAGGCCTTCATGCGCTCGAGCTGCGGGTCGTACTGCCAACCAGCGAAGGACGGTCCATCGTCTGCGGTCGTTGCACGTTCGTTCTCGAGCCGGTCGACATGCTGATAGCGCGCGTGTTGCAGGTGCCCGGCGAAAGCGTTGATCGACGGGGCGCGCCAGAACTGGGCGGTGGTGGAGGCGGCGCTACCTTCGGCGCGCGCGGGTGCGGACATGGCGACTGCAAGCACCGCAGCGACGATGCAAGTCACCGCCGTGGCGGCGGGTTGAGGGACAGGTTTCATGACGAGGGCTCCTTTCGACACATCGCGGGATGCGACGCACAGACGCACTGTGAAAGGCGTCGATGAAACCTCGAGGAACGCAGCGTGATCAGCCCATCACGCAGACTTCATACAAGCAACACAAGCAAAGATGCGCAAGCGCCGTGACCGGCGTCGCGCGGCTTCCCGCGACGGCGCAGTCACAGCGTCAGGCAGGCTTGGGCAAGCGATACCGCAGCTCGGCGAAGCCCGGGCCGACGTGGCGCACGGCTTCGAGCACGAGCGAAGGCCGCGTGATCGCGCGCGGCAGCAGCGGCCGGCCGGAACCCAACGTGACCGAGCCGACCTGCACGATCAGCTCGTCCAGCAGGCCTGCGTCGTGGAACTGCCCTGCGAGATCGCCGCCGCCGACGATCCAGACGTTGCGGCCTTCCCCGGCCGCGGCGCTCATCGCCACGTGCACGGCCTTCACGTCACCGGACACGAAGCGGATGTCGGCGCCCGGCACGGCGTCGAGCTTGCGATGCGCGAACACCCACGTGGGCTGCGTGTACGGCCACGGTTGGCCCTTCGCGACGATGTGCCGCAGCATCCACGCGTAGGTGCTCGCGCCCATCGCCAGCGCGCCCACGTCACGGATGAAGTCGGGGTAGCTCGTGTCGTTGATGTCACCCAGCGGGAACAGCCATTCGAGCGAATGGTTCTCGGTGGCGATGAAGCCGTCGATGCTGGCGGCGGTGTAGTACTGGGTCAGCGCCATGGACGCGATGCTATGCCGTTACACGCGAGGCTGACGATCCGTGACGCTGTTCTCGTTCTGCGCGCTTGACTTCTGCGTGCGTGAGCTTTTCGAGGGGGTACGCGGTCGCGCCATCGCTCGAGCTAGGGGGGCCATCGCGCCGCGCGAACTTCGCTAGCATGACGGCCTGCATTCGAACAAGAAAACCAGGCACGGTCATCGCACATGGAACCCAGCTTTTTCCTCGTCGGTGGATTGGTCCTGACGGCCCTGGTGTTGGCCGCGGCGCTGTTCATGTCGATGCGCAGCCGCCGCAAGGCCACACCGAAGCCACTGCCCGTCGAGTGGGACCTCACCGCGCGCCCGGTGTTCAGCGCCGACGAACGCCGCGTCTATCGCCAGTTGCGTGAGGCGCTGCCACACCACATCGTGCTGTCGAAGCTGCCGCTGGTTCGTTTTTGCCAGCCGCTCGACCCGGACGAGGTGCGCTATTGGTACGAGCTTCTGGGCAGCCTCAACGTGACCTTCGCGGTGTGCAGCACCAACGGCCGCGTGCTGGCAGCCGTAGACCTCGACACCGACCGCGGCAACTCGCGCCGCGTGCTGCAGATCAAGCAGTCGGTGCTGGGCGCGTGCCGCGTGCGCTACCTGCGCTGCCCCGTCGACCACATCCCGTCGGTGCCCGAGCTGCAACTGCTGGTGCCGCACACCACCGCCGCGTCGCGCGGGCCGCTGCCCGCGTCAGCCCCGTACGACGTCCGCGCCAGCACAGCGCCCGCAAGGGGCAATCGCGCCACGCTGTGGCAGGACTCGGGTTTCTTCCAAGATTCGTTCTTCGGTGTCGACGCGCGCGATGCGCTGCCCAACAGCAGCGTGTCGGGCTTCGAAACCTCGTCGATGATCCAACCCGACATCGACCTCAGCGGCAACGTGCTCGAGCCGCCGCGCTTCGCCGGATCGCAAGAGATTCGTCACTGACGATCAGGCACTGCCGGTACGGGGCCGGACAATCGGGCGACCATGGCCGTCCGACCTTCAGACTCTCGAGAACCCCAGCCGTCTTCGCCCGAAGCGCCTTATGCCGCGCTCGACCCCGGCGCCGTGCTCGACAGCCTCGATGCGCTGGGCCTGCCCGGCGACGGGCGCATCTTGACGCTGAACTCGTACGAGAACCGCGTCTACCAGGTGCACCTCGACGATGGCTTGGTCGTGGTCGCGAAGTTCTATCGCCCTGCGCGTTGGAGTGACGCGCAGATCCTCGAGGAACACGCGTTCGCTCGCGAGCTCGCCGCAGCCGACGTGCCCGTGGTGCCACCGCTCGAGCTTCACGCCGACGAACACCGCGGCCAGGGCGTGCGGTTGGTCGGCAAGCCGCCCACGCTGGCGCACGTGCGGACCACGGGCGATGACACGCAGCGCATCGCCGTGGCCGAGCGCCGCGCAGGCCGAGCACCCAACCTGGAAGACCCGCAGGTGCTGCGCTGGCTGGGCCGCTTCGTCGGCCGGCTGCACGCCGTCGGTGAAAGGCAGCGCTTCGAACAACGCCGCAGCCTCGAGGTGGCCACCTGGGGCCACCGCGCGCGCAGCATCGTCGAATCATCGCCGTGGGTGGACATGGCAAGCCTTGCGCCGTGGCTCGCCGCGTGCGACGCCGCGCTGGCGTGCGTGCAGCGTGCTTTCGACGCCGCTGGGCCGCTGCGCAGCCTGCGTCTGCACGGCGACCTGCACCCGGGCAACATCCTGTGGCGCGACATCGAAGACGATGCGCACGGCGGGCCTCACATCGTCGACCTCGACGACGCGTGCAACGGGCCGGCGATTCAGGATTTGTGGATGCTGTTGTCGGGCGATGCGCAGGCGATGCAACTGCAGTTGCACGAACTGCTCGAGGGCTATCGCCTGTTCCGCGACTTCGATCACCGTGAAGTCGCACTCATCGAGCCGCTGCGCACGCTGCGCATGATTCACCACAGCGCATGGATCGCCGAACGTTGGCGAGACCCGGCGTTCCCCGCCGCCTTTCCGTGGTTCGCCACGCCAGGCTATTGGGCGCAGCAGGCGATGCAGTTGCGTGAGCAGATCCAGGCCATGGCGAACCGGGCCTGATTCACTTCACGTCAGCGCAATCACTTCGCGTCAGGCAGCGCATGCGCCTCGCCGTCGAATTCGATCCGTTCGACTTCCTTGCGCTTGGCGAGCGCCAACGCCTGCTCGGCGGTCATCTCGCCAGCCACAAGCCGAACGCTTTCGACGTTGAGGGTTGGCTCGAATGGAACGACGCCGCGCCAAGCCGCGCCCGGCGCCATCGTCACCAGAAACGACAGCTTCGACTTCGGCTGCGACTTGGCCAGACCCTGGAGCCGATCACGCAACTCGGCAGACATGCGTTTCGCGGCATCCGCCATGGGCACTCCTCGTGGATGCGTGGATCAACGCAGTCGATCGTACGCGCACTTCGATGCCCTACGCTTCGTTGTCGTCATTGGCACTGCGCCCACGCGCGAGCTTGCGATAGGCGCTGCGATCGCTGCGGTGCGCGACATACCAACGAAGAAGCTCGTTTCGAAGTTGCGCAGCAGCGGGGCTTGCCGTCGCCAGCGTACGCACGTCGGGTTTGCGCAAGGACCTCGGCACGAAGTGAACCTGCGCGACAACATCGCCGGCCTTCACGTGCAGTGAACCTCGCGCGGGCTTGACCACCACCAGGTTCACCGGGTGGGCGTACCAGTCGGTTTCGACCAAGCCCAGTTTGACTTCGAACGGAACCGGTCGATGGATCGGCGGCCCGAACAGCGCGTCAACCTGGGCCGGTGTTCGTACCACCCACGGCAGGTGGAGCTTGAACAGACCGGCCTGGTCCGCCCGATCGAAAAAGCTCAGGCCCGGCTCGACCGGGCTGTAGGTCTGCCTGGTTCCCTGTGGATCCGCGAAGGCCAGCTCGTCGAATCGAAACGCGTTGCCGGTGAATCGCGACTCGGGGCGGTCGACGACGTAGAACACCCGCGCGTCGGCAGGGTCGTGCGCGGGCGCAGGCGCCGTGAATGCCGTGCCGCCGCGCGGAACTTCGTGCGCCGCACACAAGCCGAAGCTGAACGGGCACGGCACAAGCAAGCCGAGCGACGTCGCCGCAGTGAACGGCAGGCACTGCTCCTGCACCCCGTAGCCCTTTGGCACGGTCGACCTCAGCGCTGCCCCGGCAAGCCTGGGCATCGGCACGTCGGGAACCAGGGGCAGCAGTTGCAGTTCCATAGGCGCCATGCGAACGACGATCCGCGAGCCAGGTACGCTGCCGGGCTCGCGGCGCAGCCCGTCAGGGCCGCAGGGGAACGGCCGGCGCCGGCACCATCGCGAGCGCGGCCTGGTCGACGTCAACGCGGCCGTAGCCGTACAGCGGGTCCCAGCCGGGGTTGCCAAGGTTGTCGGCCGTAGCGCCCATCAAGTCCCAGATCTGCCGGTTGGTGGCGAAGCGGTGAGCACCCCAGATCACTGCGGCGGCGCCTGCAACGTGCGGGCAGGCCATGCTGGTGCCGCTCTTTTGGCCATAGCCACCCCCCGGAATCGTGCTGAGGACCTGTACGCCGGGAGCGCAGATCTCGACCTCGGGTCCCCGGCTCGAGAAGGTTGCGAGGACGTTGTTGGCATCGATCGCCGACACCGCGATCACGTTCTTGTAGCGGCCCGGGAACCCGACGGACGTCGGCTGACCCGCTGGCGGCGGCCCCGCGTTGCCCGCGGCCGCGATCAACAGCACGCCAGCGTTGAAGGCGGCGTTGCAGACCGTCTCGAGCGCCACGGGCGCCGAGCTGCCGCCCAGGCTCATGCTGACGATCTGCATCTTGTTCTGGATCGCCCAGTTGATGCCGGCAATGATCCAGCTGAACTGGCCGCTTCCGCTGTTGGCAAGAACTTTGACTCCGTACAGCGATGCTTCCGGCGCAACGCCCACCACGCCCAGACCATTGATGGCAGCCGCGATGGTGCCTGCACAGTGGGTGCCATGGCTGTTGCCATCCATCGGCGTCTCGCCCGGCACGAAGCTGACGGTGCCGGCCACGTTGGCCTTCAGGTCGGGATGGTTGTGGTCGATGCCCGTGTCGAGCACGGCAACCTTGATGCCGCGCCCACGCGAACATCCCCAGGCGGGCACGGCCTTGATGGCCTGCACGCCCACAGGGACCGTCTCGGCCTGGATTTCAGGCTGGCCCTCCATGACGAGCGTCGTCGTCTGCAGCGCATAGGCCCATCCATCTTTCTCGACCGCGACGACGTCGGGGTTGCCCTTCAGCGCCTTGATCTCCGCAGCCGTCAGTCGAAGCGTGACGATCGGCGCGTCGAAGTTGTTGATGTCGTAGCCCACTTCCTCCTGCGCCCGTGATGTCGGCACCCCGGGAGAGCCGCTCGCGAACGCGGACTCGAGGGCCACGTCCATGATCGAGATCTGCGCGACGCGGGGGCACGCGCTCTCGAGCAGCTCGAGCTTGTCGGCGGATTTGTTGCGTCGTTGATCCTTGCGCTTGAACGTCACGATCACGGACTCGAGGCCGCTGGTGTCAGCGACATCGGCCGCAGGCTTGGCCTTGCGTCGGGTTGCCATTGCTCAGTCTCCTTACGTCCGCCGCGAACAGTGCGGCAAGGCGTACTTTGAGGCGCATGGCCGCTTCGCACATCCCTAAGAAGAACGACCGCGCCCCTTGCCTTACGCGGCCAGCAGCGCCGTCACCCGCCGCACGTAAGCCGCCGGGTCCTCCAGGTGCCCGCCTTCGGCCAACAACGCCTGGTCGAACAGGATGTGCGCCAGGTCGTCGAAGCGCTCGCTGCTTTCGAGCTTCTTCACCAGCGCGTGTTCGGCGTTGACCTCGAGGATGGGTTTGGCCGCGGGCGCCTTCTGCCCGGCTTGCTGAAGCATGCGCGCGAGGTGCTGGCTCATGTCACCTTCCTCGACCACGAGGCAGGCGGGCGACTCGACCAGGCGAGTGGTCACGCGAACGTCTTTCACGCGATCGCCCAACGCGGTCTTCAGGCGCTCGAGCAGCGGCTTCAGCGCCTCGCCCTGATCCTTCGCCTTCGCCTTGTCTTCGTCGTCGTCGAGCTTGCCCAGGTCGACCGCACCCTTGGCGACGCTTTGCAGCGGCTTGCCCTCGAACTCGTACACGTGCGAGAGCATCCACTCGTCGACACGGTCGACCAGCAGCAGCACCTCGATGCCCTTCTTGCGGAAGATTTCGAGCTGCGGGCTGCTCTTCGCGGCGGCCAGTGAATCGGCGGTGATGACGTAGATCGCCTCTTGCCCTTCCTTCATGCGCGACACGTAGTCAGCGAAGGAAACGCCTTGTTCGTCGGACCCGGCGTGCGTCGACGCGAAGCGAAAGAGCTTGGTCAACCGCTCTTGGTTGGCGTGGTCTTCACCCACGCCCTCCTTCATCGCCGCGCCGAACTCTTTCCAGAAGCCGGCGTACTTCTCCTTCTGGCTGGCGTCATCGCTTTGCGCCAAGTCCTCGAGCATCGACAGCACGCGTTTGGTCGAGCCTTCGCGGATCGCCTTCACGTCGCGACTCTCCTGCAGCAACTCGCGGCTGACGTTCAGCGGCAGGTCGGCCGAGTCGATCACGCCGCGCACGAAGCGCAGGTACGACGGCATCAGCGCCTGCGCGTCGTCCATGATGAACACGCGCTTCACGTACAGCTTCACACCGCCCTTGCGGTCGCGGTTCCACATGTCGAACGGCGCCTTCGCCGGCACGTACAGCAGTTGCGTGTATTCGCTGCGGCCCTCGACGCGGTTGTGCGTGTAGGCCAGGGCTAAGTCGCTGTCGTGGCTGATCAGCTTGTAGAAGTCCTGGTACTCGGCGTCGGTGATCTCGCTCTTTGATCGCGCCCACAACGCGGCCGCCTTGTTGACGGCTTCCCACTCGTCGGTGACCTCGGCCTCGGTCTTCTCCGGGTCCCACTTCTCCTTGCGCATCTGGATCGGCAGCGAGATGTGGTCGGAGTACTTCGAGACGATCGAGCGCGACTTCCACGAGCGCAGGAATTCGTCTTCGTCGGCGCGCAGGTGCAGCGTGACGTTGGTGCCGCGGCCCGCCTTGGTGATCGTCTCGACCTCGAAGTCGCCGCTGCCCTCGCTCGTCCAGCGAACGCCAGCGTCGTGCGGGGCGCCCGCGCGGCGCGTTTCGACCGTCACCTTGTCGGCGACGATGAACGACGAATAGAAGCCCACGCCGAACTGGCCGATGAGGTTCGAGGGCGCCTGCGCGGCACTCCCTTCGGGCGCTGCGTTGGCGTCGGTGCCGGCGCCTGTCTTCGCCGCGGCATCCTCGAGCTTCGCCATGAATTCGCGCGTGCCGCTTTTGGCGATCGTGCCCAGGTTGGCGATGGCTTCGTCTTCACTCATACCGATGCCGTTGTCGCTGATGGTCAGCGTCTTGGCTGTCGGGTCGATCGAGATACGGATGCGCAGCTCGTGATCGTCTTCCCACAGCGCAGCGGCGTTCAGCGCCTCGTAGCGAAGCTTGTCGCAGGCGTCGGACGCGTTGGAGATCAGCTCACGAAGGAAGATTTCCTTGTTCGAGTACAGGGAGTGGGTGACGAGGTGCAGCAGTTGCTTCACCTCGGCTTGAAAGGCGTGGGTTTGTTTGCTCATGGCGTCAGCGGCCCGAAGAACGAGGCGCCGGATTCTAGGAAAGCCGGAAAGAAAAACGGGCGCGCCTTCCCGGCGCGCCCGCAAATGCACTCGTCACTTGTCGTTGGGGACAGCGAGTGCTCAGGGGATCGGTAGGTCAAAGTTTGCAACTGAGCATGATGTGTCCATGTAGGATTTCGCGCCAAGCAGCTTTGCCCGGCGTTGCTGTTCGCCAACCGACGGTGGCTTCTGAACCCCGGACACGACTGGAAACGGACCGTCACAAATTCACCACGAACGCGTGGCAGCCGCAACAAACCCAGGCATAGAGTCAGTCAAAACCCCTCGAGAGGCCAACAAAAATGATCGTCGTTTGCGGAGAAGCGTTGATGGACGTTTATCCCGGCGAGGACACGCCGACCGGAATGACGCTCGATGCGCGCATCGGTGGCTCGCCGTTCAATGTTGCGGTGGGCTTGGCGCGAATGCGACAACCGGTGGCTTTCTTCAGCGCCATCTCGACAGGCGCCATGGGCAACCGGCTCGTGCGGGCGCTCGACCACGAAGGGGTCGATACAGCGCCCGTGGCACGGCTGGCGGCCCCGACCACGGTGTCGATGGTCGACCTGAATGCCGACGGAGTGCCAACCTACCGCTTCCATGGCACCGGCTGCGCCGATACCTTGCTGTCGCACGACGCGTTGGCGAAGGTGCCACAGGCCAGCGCCTACCAGTTCGGCTCTTACGCGATGGTTGTCGAGCCCACGGCGTCGACGCTGCTGGCGCTGGCGCGTCGCGAGCACGAACGCGCGCTGATCGCCTACGACCCCAACATCCGGACCAACGTCGAACCGCGGATCGACCGTTGGCGGCAGGTGCTGCTGTCGATGCTGCCGCTGACGCACCTGCTGAAGATCAGCGACGAGGACCTCAATCTGCTGGCGCCGGGGCTCGACCCGCACCGCGCCGCGCGTGAGTGGCTTGACTGCGGCGTGTCCATGGTCGTGGTCACGCGTGGTCGTGAAGGCGCGCTGGCCTGGACGTCGACGCACCACGTGGTGTCTCACGCGCGCCCGGCGCAGGTGGTCGATACCGTCGGTGCCGGCGACACCTTCCAGGCCGCGTTGTTGACGGCCCTGGCCGAGCGCGACGCGCTGACCCGGGATGCCGTAGGCCGCCTCGGAGCGGCTGCCCTCAGCGACGTGATGGCCTTTGCCGCGACGGCGGCGGCGATCACGTGCTCGCGCCGCGGGGCCGACCTGCCCCGGCGCAACGAGGTCGACACGTTGGGCGGCCCACGCGGCTTGGCCGCGTCCAGTCAGGCGGCCTGACCTGAAGCCCAGCCCGCTGCGGTTGGACTGACGGGTCCCAGAGGGTCGTGAGTCAGCGGCCTTGGTGAGCGCGCTTGCCCGGGTTCTTCTTGCTGTTCGTGTGCGAGCCGCGCGCGCGGCTGACGCGTTGCCCGATCCCCTGGCGGGCGGCGGTCGCGCCCGGCAGTGGCGGGGTGGCCTTGCGGTCGGCTTCGGTGAAGATCTTCTTGGACATGATGTGGTCGGGATCCGGCGTCGGCAAAGGCGCGGATTATGAATCGACCGCGGCGCCACGCCCGAGCGGCACTGCGTCACACACGGCAACGCGCGCAACGCGCCCCGTGCGGTATTGCCGCAGGTCGGCGCACCGGGCCACCTATCCTGCCTGCGCCGCACCGACCAGGACATGGCTGCTTCGCAAGGCCCAGAGCCTCTCCTTCATCCGACTTCCACACTTCAGGCGACCATCCGCCTCGTGCTGGCCGTCGGCGTGCTCTGGTTGTCGGGCCTGCTGTGCGCTGCCCACGCCGGCCCGCTCGACCGCGCTGGCGACGAACCGTCGCCCGCAGCCGTCGAAGACAGCACGGTCGCAGCCGAAGCCGATGAGAACCCCGGCTCGACCGGGCGCTCGTCGACACAACCTGCGCCGGCCATGCCGGCACCTGCGCCGGCCGCGCCCGCACCAGCGGCGCAGGCGTCGCGGGCTCTGGCAACGCTGGCCGACCAGGCCGCGCCGATGGCGCTGTGGCCCCAGATCCGCGTGTGGGCATCGGACGATCACGTCCGCAACCCCGACCAGCTGCTCGAGGAGCTGAACCGCTTCACCCCACCCGAAACGCCCACGAACAACCTTGGCCGTATCGGCCACCCCGTCTGGCTGCATGCGGCTGTCGAGGTCGACGCCGACAGCGACGGCGAGTGGCTGCTGGTTCTGCATCACGCGCCGCTCAACGACGCGCGCATCTACGTCTACGAAGACGGGCGCCGCATCGCGCACCACCGCCTCGGGTCGTTCCACTCATTCGCCGAGCGGCCGCTGCCAACGCGCGCGCATGCCGCGCCACTGCAGCTGCGCGCAGGAACGCGCGTGGACGTCCTGGTGCGGGTGTCGACGCGAACCTCCTACATCGTGCCGCTCAGCTTCGAAAAGCCCGCCACGCTGCTGCGTTCGGAAAGCCGCGCGCAGATCCTTCACGGCATCTACCTTGGCCTGTCGCTCGCGATGTTGGCGTACTGCCTCGCACAAGCCGTGTCGTCACGCGGCCGCGTGTTCTGGTCCTATGCGGCGCTTCTGGCCGGCAGTGTCGGTTTCTTCGTTTTCTACGCCGGCCTGGGCCAACAGTACCTGTGGGACCAGCAGTCCGACGGGCTCGTGGGCAAGCTCGGCGCCGCCTTCGCGCTGCTGATGGCGGCGGGCGCGGCGTCGTTCATGCGGCACGCCCTGGTGACGAAGAAGACCCTCCCGATCGTCGACGGCATGTTGCGGGCTCTTTCGATCGTCGCGATGGCGGGCCTGGCTACCGCACCCTTCGCGTCCGTCGCCTACGAGGACCTGCAGCAGTTGGCCAGCGTCGTCGGCCCGCTGGTCGTGGCCGTAGGGCTGCCGGCGGCTTGGCGCGCCCAGCGTCGCGGCGCTGTGGGTGCGTCGTCACTGCTGGCCGGTTGCACGTGCTACCTGATTGGCACGGTGTCGATGGCAAGTGTTCTCCAAGGTTGGATCGCGGCCAACACATTGACGCTGAATGCTTTCCAGATCGCAAACTTCCTCGAGATGGCGGCCTGGACGCACGTGTTGGCGTTGCGCGCGCGCAGCCTGCAACGCTCGGCAAAGACGGCGGTGGCCGAGCTTCAACAGTTCGAACACCTGGCACGCACCGACGTCCTCACCGGCCTGCTGAATCGGCGCGGCTTGTCGGCCGCGCTCCAGCAGGCGCTGGACCGACGCGCGAATGACGGCTCGAATCTGCTGGCCGTGTACCTGCTCGACCTCGACAGCTTCAAGCCGGTCAACGACGAACACGGTCACGAGACCGGTGACGCGCTGCTGGAGCAGGTGGCGAGGCGTGTGGCGTCGATGACCCGGTCCGACGACATCGTGGCCCGACTTGGAGGCGACGAGTTCGTGGTCGTCGCGCCCCAGCTGCAAGGCAACGCCGATGCGCACGCGCTGGGCCACAAGCTGATGTCTGCCTTCCGCGAGCCCTTCGACGCGGGTGGCATCCCTTGCCGTGTGGGCGCGTGCATCGGCTACGCGGTGGCCCCCGAGCACGGCGAAACCGGTGCCCATCTGATGCGCTGCGCCGACCTCGCGATGTATGAAGGCAAACAGGCCGGTGGTGGAAAGCTGGTGCGCCACGACGTTCCCACGCAGGCCTTCGAGCACGACACCCAGCCTGCGTTCGACGTGCGGGTTCAACACGTCGAGACGACCGACGAGCTTCGCCGCTCGCTCGACGCGCAACCGTCGATGGTCTGATCGAAAGCAGGCAGAGATCGACAATGATCGTCATGAAGACGATCACGTTGCCCACGCGCCGAACGGCACTCGGTGCGCTGCTGCGCATGGCCGCGCTGCCAGCCGCATGGTCGTTCGTGCCGGCCGCGTTGGCCCAGACGCCCTACCGCGGGCCAATCTTCGACGCGCACCTTCACTACAACGACGAAGCCACCGAGCGCTACCCCGTCGCCGACGTGCTGGCGCGCATGCAGCGTGCGGGCGTGCGCGCCATCGTTGCCAACAGCCGGCCCAACGCCGGCACACGAACGCTGGCGGCGGCGCGCGACGAGGCGCGGCTCGCGGGCGTGACGGTGGTGCCCTTCGTGCGCGTGTATCGCGACCGGGCCGACTATCAGCGATGGTTCGCCGACACCGGCGTCGAAGCGATGGTCAACGACGAGCTCGACAAAGGCACTGCCGCCGGCCCGTACCGTGGCATTGGCGAGTTCCACCTTTACGACAGCGCCAACGCCGACGGCCCCGTGGCCGCGCGCCTGATGCGGCTGGCGCAGCAACGCAAGCTCGTGGTGCTGGCGCATTGCGATGACGTTGCCATCGACAAGCTGTTGGCGCACGCCAGCGGCGCAACGGTGATCTGGGCCCACACCGGCATCGGCGGCGTGCCGGTGGCGCGCGTGCGGCAGATGCTGTCGAGCCACGCGGGCCTGATGGGCGAGTTGTCGTACCGGCCCGGACTGACCGAAGGCGATCGGCTGTCACCGGCCTGGAAGGCGCTCTTCACCGAGCACCCAACGCGCTTCCTGATCGGGTCCGACACCTGGATCAACGCCCGCTGGGATGACTACGAAGCTCTGATGTCGCAGGCTCGCCGCTGGCTGGGTGACCTGCCGCCGGACGTGGCGCGGCGCATCGCGTGGGACAACGGCGCAGCGCTCTTCGGACTGAACGTGCCAGCGAACGTTCAGCCGCCCGCGAAGCTCAACCGCGATAACTCGGATCCTTCGCGTCGATGATGCGTTGAAGCGCGGCGAAGGCGTCTTCGCCGGCACCGGTGTCGGGCTTGAAGTTCAGCGAGTCGCGCACGCAGCCTTCCATCACCGGCACGGGGATCGCGCGCAAGGCGCCCATCGACTGCGACGCCAGTTGCACCTCGCACGCGCGCTGCAGCAGCCACATCAGGCTGAACGCCTGCGCGATCGTGTGGCCGATGCACACCGGCCCGTGGTTGCGCAGCAGCAGCACGGGCTTGTCACCGGCGTTGGCCAGGATGCGCGCGCCCTCGTCGCGATGCACCGTGATGCCTTCGAAGTCGTGATAAGCCACCTTGTCCCACAACTGCGCGGCGTAGAAGTTGGTGAACGAAAGCCCGCCCTCGAGGCAGCACACGGCCATGGTCGGCGTGGTGTGCACGTGGATCACGCAATGCGCTTGGCGGCGGTAGGCGTGAATGGCGCCGTGGAAGGCGAAGGCAGCGGGGTTGATGCCCCATTCGCTGTCGCCAACAACATTGCCCTGCGCATCGACCTTCACCAGGTTCGACGCCCGCACCTCGCTGTAGTGCAGGCCGAAGGGGTTGATCAGGAAGTGGCCGTCTTCGCCGGGCACGCGCAGCGAAATGTGGTTGTAGATCAGCTCGCCCCAGCCCAGGTGGTCGACGATGCGGTAGGCCGCCGCCAGCTTCACCCGCGCGTCCCATTCCTCGGTACGAAAGCGCGTGACCTTGGGCCACGCGCGACGGATGCGGGCCTTGGCGGATGGGCTGGGCATGGCAGCGGGTCCAGATGCGTCGATCAAAACAACACCCTACCACCGCGCCACGTCGGACACATCCGCGGCCCGGGCGACGCCGCGAGACGTTGAAGCGAGCACGATCTGAGGCTGGCGCGAGACACACCGGGGTGTCAGCCGTGATCGCTGTGTTAGCGTTTTTGGTCTTTCCGGAACAGCGATTGGATTTGGGCATGAGCTTGCGCATCACCTTCGTCATGAGCTTCGTCATGAGCCTTGTATCGCGACAGTCTTGGCGTCGGTCGGCAGCGGCGGTCTTCTCGGCCTTCCCGGTTTTCTTCTCGGCTCTACTGACCCTGGGACTGGCTGCGTGCGGCAGCGGCGGCGACCTGGGCCCCGACCCTGGCGTGGCACCCGCCATCACGCTCCAGCCGGCTTCGGTCACGGCCAACGACGGTGCCACGGCCAGCTTCAGCGTCACCGCCACCGGCGGGAATCTGTCGTATCAATGGCAGCGCAACGGCAACAACATCGCCATCGGCGCCACGCTGGCAACTTACACCACCCCCGCGCAGGCGCTGGCTGACAGCGGCGCGGTCTACACCGTCATCATCACCAACGCCTCTGGAACGGTCACCAGCAACCCGGCCACCTTGACCGTTGTCTCGGCTCCAGCGGGCATCACCGCGCAGCCGACGGACACCTCGGTCCTTGACGGCGCGACGGCCACGTTCAACGTCACCGCCGGCACCGGCACGCCGCCGATCACCTACCAGTGGCGGCGCAACGGCAGCCCCATTGCAGGCGCCAACGCGGACAGCTACACCACACCCGCCAACACGATGAGCGACACCAACGCGGTCTACAGCGTCGTCGTGACCGCCGCCGGTGGTTCGGCCACCAGCCGCGACGCGCGCTTGACCGTGACCCCGCGTCCGCCATCGATCACCACGCAGCCAACGAATGTGTCGTCGCAGTTCCAAACCGGTGCGGTCTTCACGGCGCAAGCCTCGGGCACCGCAGAGCTCACCTACCAGTGGTACCGCAACGGCGTTGCACAGGGTAACCAGATTGGCACCACCCTGTCGCTGCCCAGCGTGAACTACGGTGACGACGGCGCGCGCTACACGGTGGTGGTGAAGAACGGGGGCGGCGAGACCACCAGCCAGGCGGGTGTGCTGACAGTCACGCCGCCGCCGGGCACGGTGCAGGACGTCTCGAGCTGCATCACGCTCAACGCGCCAGGGGCGTACCGGCTGTCCGCCAACATTCCGACGATCACGGTCGCGGGCGCGAGCTGCATCACGATCAACGCGAGCAACGTGCTGCTCGACTGCGAAGGCCGCTCGCTTGGCGCGACCGGGACCAATTCGTCGGCGATCACCCTGGGGGGACAGGTGCAGAACGTGTCGATCAAGCGATGCACGATTCAAACCACCCGCATGCTGTTCGATCGCGTCGTCAACGTCAGCGTGCACAACAACACGTTCGCAGCGGTCGGCGACCTGACGGCCATCGAAGCCAGCCGCGCGACGCTGCTGACCTTCGACAACAACAAGGTCGATGAGGGCTACTTCAAACAGACCAACGGCACCAGTGTGGCGGTGTCGAACAACGTCATCACGGCGAAAGCGGGGTCATCGTCCGCCCTCGCGGCGGTCATCTCGTCCGCGTTCGGCACCGGCACGCGGGTGATCTCCAATGTGCTCGATGGCCGCTGGAACAGCGACCGCAGCAGCTCGACGGCGACGACGCAAAACGGCGCGCACAGCGGTATCGACATCCAGGACGAGAGCGACGTCGTGCTCGAAGGTAACGCGATGCAGGACATCTTCACGTGCGGATTCGAGTTCGCGGGCACCATCAGCGGGCTGACGGCGCGCAACAACCGGATCGTCAATGCGGGCCAGTGCGGCTTCATCGGCAGCTCCTGGTTGAGCATGTCTTCGAGCCGCTTCGTCGGCAACACCATCGACCTTTCACCGCTTGCGTTCCAGTTCGAGCGCAAGGGCGGTCTGCGCGCAGGCGAAAGCAAGGTCGTCTTTCAAAACATCGACATCGAGCGCAACACGCTCAGCCGCGCAACGCTCCCCTTCAACGCCACCGCGCTGGAGGCGGTCGTGGTTCTGAAGATCACGCAACAGATGGACTATGCAGGGGCCACGCCGCCCGAGACCGAGCCCGAGCCCGGCCCCGGCGGCTTCGATCTCGGCAACGTGCGCTTCACCGGCAACGACTTCGACCGGGCTGCCAAGCCGATGGAGTTCGGTGGCGGTTCGTTCACGCCCACGCTGCTCATCGACGGTGGAGGCAACCGCTGCCCGCGTTCTGCGCTGGCAGGGTTCCCGATCGCCTGCGCAAACTGACGCCCGCCCACCTGGATCAACCCGAGTCAAAGCTGGATCAACCCCCACTGCAAGGCGACCAGCGTCAGCTCGCTCTGGTTGCTTGCTGCCAGCTTCTGCTTCACGTGGTACAGGTGCGTGCCCACCGTGCTTTGCGACAGCTTCAGGCCGTCGGCGATTTGCGCGACCGTGCGGCCCTTCGCGAGTTGGATGAAGACCTCGAACTCGCGTTCGCTCAATGAGTCAGCCGGGCTGACGCTGCCCTTCACCTGCGCCATCGCGAGCAAGCGCGCGGTTTGGGCGTCGACATAAGCCTCACCGCGTGCGACGGTCGTCACGGCCTGAATCAACGCGTCGGGCGCGCTGCGTTTGCCCAGGTACCCCAAAGCGCCCGCGCGCATCGCGCGTTGCGGGTGCGCGGTGTCTTCGTGCGCCGACAGCACCAGCACCCGGGCCTTGTCGTCGCGCGCGATCAGCCGCCGCAGTGCCTCGAGGCCACCCATGCCGGGCATCGACAGGTCCATCACCACCACGTCGGGCTGCACGCGCGGATAGTCGGTGCAGGCCTGCTCGCCGGTGTCGCACTCGGCCACGACCTCGATGCCCGATTGCCCCAGCAGCATGCGAAAGCCCATGCGCACCAGCGCATGGTCATCGACAAGCATCACGGTGGTCATGAGGATGGTTGGGTCAGCGGCAGCCGCAGTGTGAGGCATGCGCCTGGCGTCGATGCGCCCAAAACACGGCCCCCACGCTCGCTCGCGCTTGCTGCCCCCCGAGGGGGCTCGTCAGCGGCTTCGGAGCGACCGGGCGCCGCCGACGGCCCCAGCACCGCGCTGCCGCCCAGGGCCTCGGCGCGTTCGGCCAACCAGCGCAAGCCGTAGTGACCCGCGCTTGCAGCGGCCCCACCGGGTACGCCACGACCATCGTCGCGCACCTCGAGTTGCCACTGGTCGTCGATCACGCCCAGGCGGATGTCGACTCGCGATGCTTGCCCATGGCGCAGCGCGTTCGTCAGGCCCTCCTGCGCGCCGCGGTACAGCGCCAGCGCCGCGTCGGGTGCGATGGTGGCGCCGTCGAGCTTCGTGTCGACATTCACTTGCACGCCCGCGTGCGTGGCACGGGTTCGCTGCGCCAGATCGTCCAACGCTTCGGTCAGGCCGAAGCTGTCGAGCACCAGCGGCGCCAGCCGCGGGATCACACCGTGCATCGCGTCGTACAGGCGCGAAGCTTCGTCAGCCACCAGCGTCGCGGTACGCGACGTCTCGTCGTCGGTGGCACGTGTGCGACTGGCGATGGCCAGCGCCATGCTGCGCATCGCCGTGACCGATTGGCCGAACTCGTCGTGCAGCTCGCGCGCAATCAGGCGCCGCTCGTCCTCGAGATGCTGGTCGAGCCAGCGCGTCAAGTCGCGTGCATCGGACAGCTTCGACTCGGCGCGCACCGCGCGCTTTTCGGTTTCGATGTGGTCGCGCACCTGCGTCACCATGCGGTTGAAGGCGGCGGCGATCGTGCCCGCCTCGCGACCCGGCAGCGGCGGCAAGGCGGTGTCGAAGCGGCCCGCCTGCACGTCACCGATGGCCTGCACGATGCGGCCGAAGGGCTTCACCGCGCGCCCGACCAGCCACGTCACCAGCGCCATCACCAGCACCAGCGATGCGAGCGACGCACCGGCCATGCGCGCCATGTCGTCCCACGCGTCGAGCACGGCGCGTGACGCGTTCGGCGTGGTCTCGATGTAGCCACTGGGGAACGAGATGAGCTGCGGCTTCACGTCCGGTGTCACCAGCGACGAAAACCACGCGGGTGCGTTGCGGCCGGCCTTGTAGGTCGACGGCGGCGAGCGGTACAACTCCTTGCCTTCGAGATCGACCATGCGGATCTCATTGGCACGCACGCGCCCCACGCCTTGCAGAAATCCCAACATGCCGGTCGTGCCCTGCGTGGTGTAGATCCACACCGTGCGCTGAAGCATCTGCGTGGCCACGAGGTTGGCAGCCGTGATCTCCTCTCGCACCGAATCGCGCAGGTTGCGCAGGTGCAGCGTCAGCACCACGGCGATGAAGATCATCGTCAGCAGGCCGACGACGAGGTTGATCTTCAGGCGCAGGCCCATCGCAAAGCCCATCATGAAGCAACCCGGTCGAAGTGACCGTCGCGCAGGAACGCCGCCAGCCCTTCGCGCATCGCGGCCTGCATCGCCGGTGCGGTGGGGTCATGGCCGACGCCGCCGACTTCGCGCCAGCGTGCGTGCGGGATGCGCGCCGCCAACGCGCGCGCACGCCCGATCGGGCACACGCGGTCGACATCGCCATGCAGCATCAGCACCGGCATGGGCATGGGCAGTAAGGCACAGCGTTGATCGAGCGAGGGGTTCGCGAGCCAACAGTCGTGGAACAGGTAGTGGCTCTGCACACGGTAGCGATCGACGCCGCGGGCGAACGCGTCGCCAGCGGGCGGATCGGTTGTGCCCTCGAAACCGAGGCACTGGCGTTCCCATCGCCACCACGCGATGGACGTCTCGCGTTGCCGCGTCGGGTCATCGCCGAGCATCGCCGAGCGCAGTTCGAGCAGCACCGTGTCGATCGTGCCGGTGAAGGGGCCGCCTTCGAAGAACGCCGCCACGTCGTCGCGCGCCGCGCCGAAGGTCGACCGCAGCAGCAACCCCTGCACCGCGGCTGGATGCGCCGCCGCGTACGCGATCGCAAGGCTGGCGCCCCACGAGCCGCCGACGACCAGCCAATCAGCGATGCCAAGCCGCATGCGCACGTGCTCGATGTCGGCCATCAGGTCGTCGGTCGCGTTGGCCTCGACGCTGCCGCGAGGCGTGCTGGCACCACAGCCGCGCTGGTCGATGCACACCACGCGCCAATCGCGGGCGTCGAAGCCGTTGCGCAACATCGGCGACTGGCCCGACCCCGGCCCACCATGCAGCACCACGGCCGGCCGGCCGTTGGGCGTACCGAAAACCTCGACGTGCACGACATGCCCACCCGCCACAGGCAGGTCATGCGCTTCGAGCCATGGCAGATTCGTCATGCGGCGCAAATGTAGACGTAGCTTCGTCGCACACGAATCAAGAAAATCATGAGGGGGAAATAGAGACCCGGGGGCTGGCGCCGATGAATGACCGCCACGAATATGCGTCACGGGAGATCTTGTTCGACCCCCGCCGCCGCAGCCGCGTCGGTGCAGCCTGATAGGAGACACAACACCATGACATGGAAACCCCTACCGCCACCGATCTGCGTTTCGGCTTCGAAATCACGATGTACGTGGCAGCGCGCTGAACGCGCCTCGCTAGAGAAACAAGCCACCTGGGGCAACCCGGGTGGCTTCTTCATTCCAGATCCCGTCAACTGCCGTCCATGCGCATCACCATCCTCGGTTCGGCCGCCGGCGGCGGCTTTCCGCAGTGGAACTGCAATTGCCGCAACTGCGACGGCGTGCGTCGCGGCACGTTGCGCGCGAAGGCACGCACACAATCGTCCGATCTTCGTGCGGCCGGATGACGGCGCCGACGGCATCCTCTTCAACGCCTCGCCCGACATCCTCGAACAGATCCGCACCAACACCGCGGTGATGCAGCCGGCACGCGCGATCCGTGATTCCGCCATCGCGGCGGTGGTGTTGATGGACGGACAGGTCGACCACGCGACCGGGTCTCTTCATGCTGCGCGAACGCCGCGGCGCGTTGCCGCTGTGGTGCACCGACCCGGTCGCCGAGGACCTGAGCACAGGCAACCCGATCTTCCGCGTGCTGTCGCACTACTGCGGCGTCGATCGCCACGTCATCGTTCCCGACGGCCGCGCCTTCGGCATCGACTGTGCTGCCGTCGATCGAACTGCGCGCTCACGCGCTGGCCAGCAAGGCCGCGCCCGTACTCGCCGCACCGCGACGCACCCGTGCCCGGCGACAACATCGGCATGCTGATCACCGACCGCGGCACCGACAAAACAGCGGGCAAGCGCGTGTTCTACGCGCCGGGCCTCGGCGAGATCACACCTGCACTCTTCGACCTGATGGCAAGCGCCGACGCGGTGCTGGTCGACGGCACCTTCTGGACCAACGACGAGATGATCGCGATGGGCCTGTCGACGAAGACCGCGCGCGACATCGGCCACCTGCCGCAGTCGGGCGCGGGCGGCATGATCGAGTGGCTGGACAAGCTGCCGCGCGCAACGCGGCGCCTGCTGATCCACATCAACAACACCAACCCGATCCTCGACGAAGACTCGGAAGCAGCGCGCCGACACTCGCGCTGCACAACATCGAGGTCTGCGAGGACGGCATGACGCTGGAGTTTTGAACCATGCCGATGCGCGCCGACATGCTGAAGGAAGTCGCCGCCGCGGAAGGTGCCAGCCTGGGATCGCGCCGACGTTCGAAGCCAAGCTGCGCGAACGCGGCAAGAGCTACCACATCCACCACCCGTTCAACGTGATGCTGAACACCGGCAAAGCATCGCGCGAGCAGATTCGCGGCTGGGTGGCGAACCGCTTTTACTACCAGATCGCGATCCCGATCAAAGACGGCGCGGTGATCTCCAACTGCCCCGATCGCGACGTTCGCCGCGGCTGGGTGCAGCGCATCCTCGACCACGACGGCTTCGAGCTCGGCGGGGTGAAGGACGAAGGCGGGGTCGAGGCTTGGCTGCGCTTGGCGCAGGCCGTGGGCCTCGAGCGCGCCGAGGTCGAAGACCTGCGCCACGTGGTGCCTGGCGTGCGCTTCGCCGTCGACGCGTACGTGAACTTCGCGCGCAAGGCGCCGTGGCAGGAAGCGGTGTGCTCGTCGCTGACCGAAATGTTCGCGCCCGAGATCCACAAGCAGCGCCTGGCCACCTGGCCCGAGCACTACGTGTGGATCGACGCCGAGGGCCTTTCGTATTTCCGCAACCGCGTCAGTCAGGCGCGGCGCGATGTCGAGCAGGGCCTGGCCGTCACGCTCGACCACTTCCGCACGCGTGCGCAGCAGGAGCGTGCGCTCGAGGTGCTGCAGTTCAAGCTCGACATCCTGTGGGCGATGAACGACGCGATGGCCACGGCGTATGGGGTGACGGCATGACGAACCCCACGGCGCCCGCTGCAGCCGCGCCGGCCACCACCACCAGCGTGCCTTGCATCGGCCCGGGCTTTCGCCTTCAATGGGAGCCGGTGCAGAACGCGCACGTGCTGCTGTACCCCGAAGGCATGGTCAAGCTCAACCAGAGCGCAGGCGAGATCCTGAAGCGCTGTGACGGCGAACGCAACGTGGTCGACATCGTGCAGTGACCTCGAGAGCGCGTTCTCCGCACACAGGGCTCGAGAAGGACGTGCTCGCGTTCCTTGACATCGCGCGGCAACAGGATGAGTGGGTGACATCGTGGTGAATCGCACGCCACGCGACCCATCCATCGGCCCGCCGCTGTGGCTGCTGGCCGAGCTGACGTACCGCTGCCCGCTGCACTGCGTCTTTTGCTACAACCCGGTCGACTACGCCACGCAGCCCGACGAGTTGTCGACCGACGACTGGCTGCGCGTGCTGCGCAAGGCGCGCGAACTCGGCGCGGTGCAGTGCGGCTTCTCGGGCGGCGAGCCGATGCTGCGCGACGACCTCGAAGTCATCGTCGCCGAAGCGCACCGGCTTGGCTACTACACGAACCTGCTCACGTCGGGCGTGGGGCTGACCGAGCAACGCGCAACCGCACTGAAAGCCGCGGGCCTCGATCACGTGCAGTTGTCGTTCCAGGACTCCACGCGCGAGATGAACGACTTCCTCTCGCACACCAAGACCTTCGAGCTGAAGAACCGCGTCGCGAAGATCATCAAGGACCACGGCTGGCCGATGGTGATGAACGTGGTGATTCACCGCATGAACATCGACCACATCGGCCGCATCATCGAGATGGCCGATCCGAACTCGGCGCCGAATACGTCGAGCTGGCGAACACGCAGTACTACTCGTGGGCCTTCGTCAACCGCGCGCAATTGCTGCCGACGCACGAGCAACTCATCCGCGCCGAAGCCGTCACCGACGAATGGCGCAAGAAGCTCGAGGGCCGCACCAAGCTCTTCTTCGTCGCGCCCGACTATCACGAGGGCAAGGCGAAGAAGTGCGTCAACGGCTGGGGCAGCATGTTCATCACCGTCACCCCCGACGGCACCGCCCTGCCCTGCCACACCGCGAAGATGCTGCCGGGCCTGCACTTCGACAACGTGCGCGACGCGAGCCTGCGCAGCATCTGGTACGACTCGGACGGCTTCAACCGCTACCGCGGCACAGGCTGGATGAAGGAGCCTTGCCGCAGTTGCGAATACAAGGAAGAAGACCTTGGCGGCTGCCGCTGCCAGGCCTACCTCATCGCGCAGGACGCCGAAGCCGCCGATCCGGCGTGCCGCTTCAGCCCGCACCATGACAAAGTGTTGGCCGCGGTGAAGCAGGCCGAGGCTGGCGCGGGCGTCGTCGAGCATCCCCTGGTGTTCCGCGACCCGAAAGAGTCGCGGCGGCTGACGAGTCAGGCTGCGGGCTGAATCCATCGTCGCGATACAAGGCATGGCGCGCGCAGGCGCGCAGTGCTAGCGTTCGCGCCATGAACACCGCGCCCCGCGCCCGCCGGCGCTTCACATCACCGGCGCGGTGGTCGCTCTGGTACTTTCGGCGTGCACGCATCGCCCGCCGCTGTCGTCAAACTCGAGCGCGCCGGCCGCGCCCGCGGTCGCCGCACAACCTGTCGGCCCGTCAGACATGCGCGAGCGGATGCGCGCGATCACGAAAGCGCACTGCGGCAGTTGTCACCAATCGACGCTGCCAACCGCCAAGCCCGCCGCACTCGCGATCTACGACCTCGATTTGCCCGCGTGGCCGGCGACGCTGAGCCGCGCACAACTCGAAGGCGGCTTCACGCGCCGATTGACGGCGCGGCTCGATGACGAGGGCAAGTCGCTGTTGCGGGCGTTTGTGGCGGCAGAGGCGGGCAAGCGCTGAACGGCTTGGCGGTCCTGTTACGAGCGTGAGCGGCGATGCGCTAGAAGTTTGCTGGAGGGCTCGTTGGCGACAGTCGGACCGGGGGCACCATGACAAGGTGCGGCACGCGGTCGAGCGCGTCGAAGCGGGGGGTGTCACCGAGCACCCGCTGGTGTTCCGCGACCCCGCGCAGTCGCGGCGACTTACCGCGCTCGGGCCTCGGTCAGGTTGAGACGGTCAACCGTCGACTGTCCGACGCGTTCATGCAACGTACGCCCCGCGTGGCGGACACCTCCAACCACCATGAAGGAACGTCACATGAAGAAGCTGCTGCTGGCGCTGACCGCCGCCTCGTTTGCCACCCTCGCTGGTGCCCAGGCCGCTCCGGCCGCTGCCCCAGCGGGCAAGGCCATGGCCGCAACCGCGAAACCAGCCGTCGAGACCATGAAGACCGGTGTCGCGAAGGCCAAGAAGCACAAGGCGAAGGCCAAGCACATGGGCATGAAGGCCAAGGCTGCCGACACGATGAAGAAGTGATCGGCGCGGCCGCGTGCCGCCAGCCAGTGCCGACCTTGGTCGCGTGACCCAGCGGAGCCACCTTCGGGTGGCTCTTCGTGTCGGCTCGACACCATGACGTAGCCAGCTGCAGACGCCGCTCGTCATTGAAGCAAAGTGGCGCCTCCCGCTCGTCGAAGCTGGCGACCACCAGTTCGCGCGCTGCGCCGACAATTTAGGCGGCGCGCAAATTCGCCCAATCGATGATGTGCGCAGCCAACTGTGTGGTGTCGGACTCGACCTCGACGCGGCAAAGACGTGGAGCGCGGCAAGCCACGTAGTCGATTGCCTTGTCGATTGCGCGCAGGTCTTCCTCGCGGCGCGCGCGATGCGGTCGGGCAATGAACAGGCCCATGCGTTGCAAATGCTTGGCCTCCCATGCTGTTTCCACGTCCAGCAGGGCACGCATCAGCTTGCGTTCGGTGACGGCTGGTGAGAAGTCTGCCGACTCGAGGGCACCTGCGGCACTTTCGGGTTGCAAAGGAACACAAACCTGGCGTCGGCCGCGCTGTGTTTCCACATCCGTCCAGGGCGTATTCGCCAGAATTTCCTCGGCACGCTCCGGCAAGCGCAGTTTGATCACGCTGCCCACTTCGCGCCGAAGCGCATCCGTGCCGCGCGGCTCTTCAGATCCCTCTTTGACGTCCCTCAGCGGCGCGGCGGCGGGCACCATGCGGGCGAATAGCGAGTCGAGGTATTGATCGGGCGACACACCGAAGAACGGCTGCGGCTCGGTGAAGAACACGCTCGGACTGCCCGAGGCATCGCCACTCAGGGCACAGGCCCGAGCGAAATCGGCCAGCACCTCGATCAGATCGGCCACTTCGCGGCCGTAAAGGTGTTCCAGACGGCGATAGTCGGCGACGAAGCGCGCTTGGCGCCGACCGTCGGGCGCAATGACACACGCGCCTACATTGATGCGCTCTCGCGCCACGAGATCAGGCTCGACCTGCACGACGAACGCTTGGCCGGCTTCGACGCTGCCGCCAGAAGGGATGCCGGCTGAGGCGCGTGCTCGGGCCAGGATCTCGGCGTTCATACGAGTAGTCTCACGCGTTCCCGCATCCATTGAGCGGTGTGATCCGCCCGAATCTGCAACCAAGAAATCCAGTGTAGGCCGAGCGGTTCACCAAGCCAAGGGCGAAGGCTCTCGAGGGCGGGCCTGCACACTACGAAGCACTCGGGCAGCGCAGTGGCAGCATGCGTCATCGCGGCCTTCGTCGGCAGCGGGAGCTGGTCGGGAATGAAGTGCTCTTCGAGCAGCCGATTTCGAAACCATGCCAGCGGCGTGTCGAAGTCGTCATCGCTCTGAGTAGGTCCGCCGAAACAGTCGCTGTGGTCGATCGGCACGAGGCGCCCTCCCCGCCCGACCAGAACATTGTTCGCGTGTCGATCGACGTTGGCCACCCATTCGTCGAAGGCAACGCAGGGCGCGAAGCCTGGCCACTCCGATAGCAACCTGCGTACCTTCTCCAAGACCTCTCCAGACGCCTGCGCCAATCCAAGCGCGGCCAAGCCATAGCCGTTCTCGATCGGCGCGCTGGCATAACAAGGGACCATGTGTTCATGCTGCGCGAAATGGGACCCCGGAAAGAGACCCGTCAAAACAGCGTGGGGAACCCAGAGCAAGCCGCCGGGCGGTGCGCCGATGCCTGCGTGTCGAGCGATCAGCGCGCCCGCCACTTCGTTGAACAGCCAACGATCGCGGCCAGATTCGAATGCCTTCACATAAGCGGTCGCCATGTGCACGCCCAAGCGCACCTGGGCGAGATGCGTGCGTGCGCGAACGCCACCTTCGATCGTACGCAGCGGCGCTACGTAGCTGCCATCGAACCACATCCTGTCGAGTTCCCTCCCGCAAGGATTGTCGGACACGCCCGATCACAAACACTTGCGCGGTACCGCGTGGCGACGATCACCCCGCCAAGCTGCGCCGCTTGCGCTCCGGATACAAGCGCGCCGGGTCGACATAAACCTGCCGAAATTCTTCGAAGGGCATGTCATCGCGGGCCTGCGCTTCGCGCTGCTCGCGCAGCGACACCTGCGACAGTTCGCGGAATCGCGCGTCTTGTGCGCCGGTCCACGGCAGGGCAAGCAGTTCGCGTTTGATGGTGGCCGAGCGGGCGCGTACGAAGTCGATGTGCGACGACGAGTGTTCGCTCGCCATGACTTGAAGCACGCGGGCCGAGGGCAGGCGATCGGGGGCGTGAAGCGATTCGCGGGCGGCTGCGACGGCACGGACGTGCAGCGTCGTGTCCATGCGACGGTCGACTTCGCGGGCGACGATGTCGATCTCGTCGAGCAGCGTATCGCCCCACGCACGTGCGGTGACCTCGCCGTCTTCGCGCATCAGCGTCAGGTCGGGCTCGCGGCCGCGGGCGGCGGTGCGTTCCTGGTTGGACGACATCGCGGCGACTTCGTCGGGTGTGTCGTCGCCGCTGGGCGACAGCAGCGCGTGCAGCAGGAACACGTCGAGGAAGTGCATCGTCGATGCGCCGATGCCCAGCGGCTCGAAGGGGTCGAGGTCCATGCAGCGGACCTCGATGTATTCGACGCCGCGCTCGCGCAGCGCGTGCAGCGGGCGCTCGCCGGGGCGGATCGTGCGCTTGGGCCGGATGGTGCTGTAGAACTCGTTTTCGATCTGCAGCAGCGTGGTCGCGAGCTGGTTGTATTCACCGCCCGGGTTGACGATGCCGATCGCTTCGTAAGCCGGGTACGGGCGCGTCAACGCGTCGTGCAGCGACGTGGCGTAGCTGTCGAGGCAGTTGTAGCTGACCGCGAGCGTGGCCTGCGCGTCGCTTTGATAACCGAGCTTGCCCATGCGCAGCGAGGTCGCGTGCGGCAGGCCCAACGTGTCGGGCGACAGCGCCACCAGCGGGTGTTGCCGACCCTCGACGAACGACGCGCACACCGCGGGCGACGCGCCGAACAGCAGCAGCAACAGCCAGGCGTGGCGGCGGAAGTTGCGGATCAGCGCGAAGTAGTCGTCGTCGTGCAGGCCGGGCAGCGACCAGTTGTAGTGAATGCCCGAAATGGTCTGCATGCGTCGGCCGTAGCGATGCCCCAGGCCCACGCGGTAGACGCTCTTCGCGCGGCCGATGTTCGACGTGCCGTAACGCGCAATCGGGATCGTTTCGTCGGCGGGCAGGCCGCACGGCATGCTCGACACCCACAACATCTCGCCGTCGAGCGAGCGCGAGACGAACTGATGAATCTGCCGCAATTCGTCCAGGCACGCGTCGACGCTGGTGCGCGCGGACGTGATCAGCTCGATCTGCGACTCGCAGTAGTCCGTGGTGATGCCCGGATGGGTCAGCGCCGAACCCAATGCAGCGACGTGCGGCGTGAGCGCCAGCATGCCGTCGCCTTTTGCGCGCAGGCTTTCCTTTTCGATGCCGCGACGCATGCCCATGAGCGTGGACGTGGGCATGGCCGCGAGGCGCTGTTCGAGTTGTCGGCGGGGCATGCTTGGATCTTGCGTAGGTGCTCGTGACTGCATGCGGACTGCGTTCTGTGTCGGCCCCGCACGAAGGCGCCGATCATAGGCGTCATCGTCTTGGCACGTGCGACACCATGTGAATGAGCGCTCGCCCCCGCCTGCGATGATCGAACCATGACGATCCGCAATCTCTCTCGTGCCTTTCGCCCACGCTCGGTGGCCGTAGTCGGTGCGACCACGCGCGAAGGTGCGGTCGGCCGCGTGGTGCTGCGAAACCTCGTGAACGCGGGTTTCGCGGGCCCGGTGTGGCCGGTGAACCCGAAGCATCGGTCGATCGACGGCCTGCCGTGTTTTGCGACCGTGGCCGATCTGCCCGATGCGCCCGATCTGGCCGTGATCGTCACGCCGCCTGCAACCGTGCCGGGCCTGATCGCCGAATTGGGCGCACGCGGTACGCGCGCGGCGGTCGTGATCACCGCCGGACTGACGATTGAGAACGGCCTGCGGCAGGCGATGCTCGACGCAGCGCGGCCGCACATGCTGCGCGTGATCGGGCCGAACACGCTGGGGCTGATCGTGCCGCCGGTTGCGCTCGACGCGTCGTTCGCGCATCGCATGCCCGCGAAGGGGCGACTGGCGCTGCTGTCGCAATCCGGCGCGATCGTCACGTCGCTGATCGACTGGGCCGCGGCGCGCGGCATCGGCTTCTCGCACGCGGTGTCGTTGGGCGATATGGCCGACGTCGACACCGGTGACGGCCTGGACTGGCTGGCCAGTGACATGGATGCGCGAGCGGTGCTGATGTACCTCGAGTCCATCCAACAGCCACGCAAGTTCATGACCGCCGCGCGCGCCGCGTCGCGGGTGAAACCGGTGGTTGCCATCAAGGCCGGGCGACATGCGCAGTCCGCACAGGCCGCAGCCACGCACACCGGTGCGCTGGCAGGCAGCGACCGCGTCGCGGACGCCGCCTTGCGCCGCTGCGGCGTGCTGCGCGTGAAGGACCTCGGCGAACTGTTCGCGGCCGCGGCCACGTTGGCGCGTTATCGCCCGCTCGAACGTGCGCGTGTGGGCATCGTCACCAATGGCGGCGGCGCGGGCGTGCTCGCGGTCGACCGGCTGCTTGACCACGGCGGCGAACTCGCGGCGTTGTCTGCAGCAACGATCGCCGAACTCGACACGTCGCTGCCGCCGACGTGGTCACGCGCGAATCCGGTCGACATCATCGGCGACGCGCCGCCCGATCGCTACCGCGCCGCGATCACCGCGGTGGCGGCCGACCCCGGCGTCGACGTGCTGCTGGTGATGAACTGCCCGACCGCGATGGCGTCGAGCCTGGACGCCGCGCAAGCGCTCGCGTCGCTTGTGAAAGACGGCACCATCGACGGCAAGCCCGTGATCGCGGCCTGGCTCGGCGAAGCCACCGCGGGCGCCGCGCGGGAGCAACTCGAAGCGGCGGGCATCGCCTGCCATGGCGACCCGGGCGACGCCGCGCGCACCGTCGCATGGCTCGACGACTGGAGCAAGGCGCGACGCCTGCTGCTGCGCGTGCCCGAGCACACCAGCGCCGACGTCGCCGGCCGCCGCAGCGACGCCGCCGCGGTCTTCGCGCGCGTCGCCGCCGAGGGCCGACGCATGCTGACCGAAGTCGAAGCGAAGACGGTGCTCGCGGCGTACGGCGTGCCGGTGCCGACGATCACCGTCGGGGCCGATGCCGATGCGGTGGACCGAGCCGCACGCACGCTGTTCGACGCGGGCCACGCGAAGGTTGTCGTGAAGTTGCTGTCGCGCAGCGTCTCGCACAAATCGGACATCGGCGGCGTGGTGCTCGACCTCGAGACGCCGCAGGCTGCGCGCGACGCCGCGCTGGCCATCGGCGCGCGCTTCGCCGCGGCGCGACCAGGTGAAGTCCCCGACGGCTACGCGGTGCAGCCGATGGTGGTTCGCAAGCGCGCGCACGAGTTGATCGTGGGCGTGACGCGCGACCGCATCTTCGGCCCCGTAATCCTCTTCGGGGCAGGCGGCACCGCGGTCGAAGTGACGGACGACACCGCGATCGGCCTGCCCCCGCTGGACGACGTGCTCGGCGGCGACCTGATCGATGCCACCCGCATCGGCCGCCTGTTGGCCGGGTATCGCGACCGGCCGGCTGCCGACCGCGACAGCGTGCTGCGGGCGATCAATGCGGTGTCGGCATTGGTGGTCGACTTCGCGTGCATCACCGCGCTGGATGTGAACCCGCTGCTGGCCGACGAGGCGGGCGTGATCGCACTGGACGCGCGCATCGAAATCGACCCTGCGCGCGTGAACGAAGCAGGCCCCAACGCCGACCTCGCCATCCGCCCCTGGCCCGCCGACTGGCAACGCGAACACGTCGCGCCCTCGAGCCGCGACCGCGTTGTGGCCGATGCTGGCATGCGCTATGCACTGCGCCCGATCAAGCCGCAGGACGTGGGCCTGTATCAGGACTTCTTTGCCAAGACCAGGCCCGACGACATTCGGCTGCGTTTCCTGTCGCCGCGTCGGTCGTTCTCCGACGATGAAGTCCTGCGCATGACGCAGCTCGACTACGCGCGTGAAATGGCCTTCGTTGCGCTGCATCCCGACGGCAGCCTGGCCGGCGTCAGCCGTTTGGCCTGCGACCCCGACGATCACGAGGCCGAGTACGCGGTGATCGTGCGCAGCGACCAGCAGGGTCGCGGCCTGGGTCGTGCGCTGATGAACCTGCTGCTCGACTACGCCCGCGCCAAGGGCGTGGCGCGCATCGTCGGGCACGTGCTGGCCGAGAACGACGCGATGCTCTCGATGAGTCGCGGCCTGGGATTCAAGATCGCGATCGACATGTCCGACGCGGGGGTGCGGCGCGTCGAACTCGTGCTCGCGCAGAAGCCGTCACCCCCTCCACCCTGACCCCTCGATCCGCGTGTCCGTCCGACGGACACCACGGCGACGCCCACTAGCATCCCGCCGTCATGACACGCGTCCCTCTCATCCTCGTCACCGGCATCTCGGGCTTCATCGCGAAGCACTGCGCGCTGGAACTGCTGCGCAACGGTTATCGCGTGCGCGGAACGCTGCGCGACCAGGTGCGCGCCGCCGCCGTCAACAAGGCGCTGGCGGCGCACGTCGACACCACACAGCTCGAGTTCGTCGCCGCTGACCTGCTCGACGACACCGGCTGGGAAGACGCGATGGAGGGCGTGTCGGGTGTCCTGCACTTGGCGTCGCCCTTTCCGCTCGAGGCGCCCGCGCACGAAGATGACGTGGTCCGTCCCGCCGTCGAAGGCACGCTGCGTGTGCTGCGTGCCGCGGCCGACGCCGACGTGGCGCGCTTCGTGCACACCTCGTCGGTCGCGGCCATCGTCACCGGCCACGACCATCATGTCGGCGGTGTGCTCAGCGAACGCGATTGGTGCCGGCTTGACGCGCCGAAAGTGTCGGCCTACGCGCGCGCCAAAACCATGGCCGAATTGGCAGCGCGAGCCTTCGTGTCCGAGCCCGGCCTGAGCCTGCACTACACGTCGATCGCGCCGGGCTTCGTGCTGGGGCCCATGCTGGGTGCCGACAGCCGCAGTGCGTCGGCGCAGGTGATGGCGCGCTTCTTCAAGGGCCGCTACCCGGGCCTGCCGCGGTTGAAACTGCCGGTGGTCGATGTGCGCGACGTTGCACGTGCCCACCGCCTGGCGCTCGAGGGCCACCAGGCCAGCGGCTCGCGGTTCGCGCTGGTATCGAATGTGGTGTCCATGCGTGACCTGCTGCTGCCCGTCAAGGCCAAGCTCGGGTCTGCCGCGCATCGCGTGCCCACGCGTGAAGTGCCCGACGCGGCGGTCAAGTTCATCGGCCTGGTCGACCCGGCGACGGGCAGCTTGCCCTACGCGTGGAGCCGCATGCCGCGTCTTGACGACAGCGCCACACGTGCGCATTTCGGGTCGAACTACATCGCGCCTCACGACACGGCCGTGGCGATGGCCGAGAGCTTGGTGCGATTCGGGTTGGTCTGACGGCAGCGCGAGTCGGGCTTGCCCGACTCACGCGCGCGTTTGCGGCGGTGATACTGCGGGCGACCCATGCTCGCCCCCACGCCCGACTTCCCTCCCGACCACACGCTCGCCGACTGGCGCGGCGTTGCCCAACGCCTCGAGGCCGAAGTCGCGAAAGCCGTGATCGGCCAGGCCGAGGTGATTCGCCTCGTCACGATCGCGCTCTTCGCACGCGGGCACGTGCTGCTCGAGGGCGACGTGGGCGTCGGCAAAACCACGCTGCTGCGCGCCTTCGCACGGGCCATGGGCGGCGACTACGAACGTGTCGAGGGCACCATCGACCTGATGCCCGCCGACCTCGTCTATCACACCGACGTTGACTCCCAGGGCCGCCCACGCATCGAGCCCGGCCCGCTGGTGCGCCACGGTGACCGGCTCGTCACGTTCTTCTTCAACGAGATCAACCGCGCGCGCCCGCAGGTGCAGTCGCTGCTGCTGCGCGCGATGGCCGAGCGCAGCGTCACCGCGTTCAACCGCGAAGTACGCTTTCCCGCGATGACGGTCTTCGCCGACCGCAACAAGGTCGAGAAGGAAGAAACCTTCGAACTGGCGTCGGCCGCGCGCGACCGCTTCCTGTTCGAACTGTCGATGCCCCGCCCCGCCGATGTCGCCACGCGCCGCGCACTGGTGTTCGACACGCGCTTTCACGACGCCGAAGCGTTGGTCGAAAGCGTGGCCGCGGGCATCGTCGATTGGGCCCGCTTGGGCGACGCCGCAGCGGCCATTCAGCAGACCGTGCACGCCAGTGAAACGATCGAACGCTACGCGCTCGACCTGTGGTCGGCCAGCGAAGACCCGGTGCGCTTCGGCGTGAAGCTCGATGACGTGGACATGAAGCGTTTGGTGGTTTCGGGCGCGAGTCCGCGTGGCATGAGCGCCCTGTTGCGCGCCGCGCGCGTGGTGGCTTGGATGGACAGTCGCACCCACCTCGAGCCCGACGATCTGCGCCGCGTGATGTCCGCCGCGCTGGGCCACCGCATCTTCCTTGCGCCGGTGTATGAGTTGCGCCGCACCGAACTCGCACCGAAGCTGGTGCAGTCGATCATGGACCGCGTCGCGGCACCGTGACCAGGCTCCTCGCGCAGCGCGGATGAGCCTTGATGTCCCTCGAATTCCACTACGTCGTGACCGGCCGCAGCCGCGGCCAGCGGCCCGGCGCGCACGTCGGGGCGCAGCGAAGGCACGGGGCAACTCTTCGCCAGCCATCGGCGGCTGCTCGACCACCCCGATCCGCGGCGGCTGGACGTTCGCGCCAGCCTGCGTGACCTGCGCGGCGACTGGCTTGTGCGCATCGCGCGCCAGCGCGTCGCGGTGCCGGTGCAGTTGATCGTCGACGTGTCGGCATCGATGCACCTGGGTACGCCGCAGCGCAAGCTCGAGGGGGTCGCGGACTTCATCGAAGGCTTGGGCATGGCGGCCCACCGTCTCGGTGACGCGTTGGGCATGACGGCGTTCGACGGCGTGCAGCCGCGCATGCGTGATGACCTGCTCGAGCCCGCCCGACGCGGACGTGGTGTGGGGCCGCTTTTGGCGCAGCGTCTGCGTGACCTGCCAGCGCCCGCCGCCACGCGCCGCACCGTCGGCGGCGAAGGGCTGGTCGATGCCGCGCAAGGCGTGGCGTCGGCCCGTCGCGAGGGGCTGGTTTTCATCGCATCCGACTTCCACGGCGTCGACGTCGAACACATCGACGCGGCGCTCGACGCACTGTGGCCCGCGCAAGTCGTGCCGCTGCTGGTCTGGCACCAGGAAGAAACCGAACCCCCCGCCGGGCGCGGCCTGCTGCCGTTGGCCGATGCCGAGTCGTCGCGTCGTCGCAGCCTGTGGATGCGCGCGAGCCTGCGACAGCGCTGGGTCGGCGGCGTGCAGCAACGCCGCGCCGAACTCGAAGCCGCGTTTCGACGTCACGATGCGCCGATGCACGCGTTGATTCGAGCCGACGGACGCTTCGACGCCGAAGCCATGACGCGCTACTTCCACGAGCACCGGTCATGACGCGCGCCGCCAGCCACGTCCGCGCGGTGCGCCACGTCTTCACGATCGCCGCCCTGCTCGCGTCGTTGCTGCAACCGGTGGCCGCGCAGATCTGGTCGACCGACCGCACGCAGGAGGCAACCGAAGCACGCGCGCGTGAAGAACGCGAGCGCCGCGCACGCACGCGCGGCGAGACCGTGCAGCCACGCCCGCGCGAAGACGGCACCATGCCGCCGAAGCGCGACGATGCGCCCGCAGGCGCGGCGCCCGAGACCCGCGGGCCCACCTCCACGGCGCCCAACACCTCGTTCACCGCGCCGGCTGCATCGGCGCCCTCGAGCGCCAGCGCATCCGCGACGCCGCAGCGCCTGGATGCCGGCCTGCCGTCTCGCCTCGAGCCGCGCGACTTCGGCCTGACGTTGGGCGACGTGGTCGTGCAGCGCGTGGCACTGCCCGCCGGCACGGCAGCGTTCGCGCAGCCCGAGGCCGACCTGCGCAGCGGCCGCGTGGGCACCTGGCTGGAACGCCGCGGCGCGCACCGCGAGAGCGACGCGCAAGGGCAGGCATGGCTGGTCATCGAGCATCAGGTGGTGAACGTCGCGCGCGTGCCGCGCCAGGGCGAACTGCCGGCGCAGCGCGTATCGCTGCAAGGCGGCGGACATCTCGACATCGCCGCGACCACGCTGGGCCTGTCGCCGGTGGCCGCCATCGGCGCCAACGTACGCGACGTGATGCAGGCGCTGCGCCCCGACCACGCGCCGCCGCTGCCCGATGCTGATGTGGCGTCGCGGCGCCTGCGCGCGTCGGCGATCGCGCTGGGCGCCGTGCTGCTCGCGTGGTTGGCCTGGTGGCGCTGGCGTGAATGGCGCGACGCGCGCACGCGCCCCTTCGCGCAAGCGTTGCGCGCGCTGGCACGCACACCGCATGGCGCGCCCGAAGCCTGGGTCGCCGTGCATCGTGCGTTGAATGCGGCTGCGGGTCGAAGCGTGCATGCAGGCTCGATCGACGTGCTGCTCGAACGCACACCCCGCGCTGCGCGACGAGCGCGCCAGCATCGAAGCCTTCTTCGCGGCGTCGAATCGGCGCTTCTTCACGCAGGCCGGCGACGCGGCGCACGTTCGACCTGCGCGGCCTTGCGACGAGGCTGCGGCGCATCGAGAAGCGATCGTCGTCATGAGCGCGCTGCTCTCCACCCTCGCGTGGGACAACGCACGCTGGTTGTGGCTGCTGCCGCTGGCGCTGCTGCCACTGCTGCCGCGCGCCACCGCCGCGAGCCGCGTGCCGCACCTCGCGTGGCTGCCACCTGACCGCATCGGCCCGTTCGCCGAAGCGGTGCTGCGCATCGTCGCCGCGTTGACCATCGCCGCGACGGTCATCGCGCTCGCCGGCCCCGAGCGCCCGGAAAGCAGCATCACCCGCACCGGCCGCGGCGCCGAGATCGCGCTGCTGCTCGACCGCAGCTCGAGCATGGACCAGGAGATCCGCCACAACCGCCACGACCGCGGCGAGTGTCGAGCGCGAAACGAAGGCGCAGTCGATGCGCCGCGCCTTCACCGACTTCGTCAGCCGCCGCCCGCACGACCGCTACGCGCTCGTGCTCTTCGCCAACAGCGCGATGCGCATCCTGCCGTTCACCGAAGACGTGACCGCCGTGCGCGCCGGCATCGCCGCGACCAGCATCGGCCGCGGCCTGACCGAAACCGACATCGGCCGCGCGCTGCTCGCCGGCATCGAAGCCTTCAAGGACCGCGCCTACACCGGCAGCCGCGTGATCGTGCTGGTGTCCGACGGCGGCGCGGTGATCGACCCTCCGACGCAGGCGCGCATCCGCGAAGGCCTGGCGAAAGAGCGCATCAGCCTGTACTTCATCTACATCCGCAGCGCCACCAACAGCCCCGACCTCTACCAAGACTCGGTCGGCCCGATCGAAGCGTCGACGCCCGAGTGGGTGCTGCACGGCTGGTTCCGCACGCTGCGCACGCCCTACCGCGTGTTCCAGGCGAGCGACCCCGCGTCGATCGACGCGGCGGTGACCGCGCTCGACCGGCAGCAGAACCTGCCGCTCGACGTACGAAGAACGCATCCCGCGTGTCGACCTGCGCGGCGTCGCGCTGGCGGCGGCAGCAGCGCTGGCCGCGCTGCTGCTGATGGCGCGCCTGCTGGTGCTGTCGCCGCAGACGAGTCGCTCGACACGCGCCCGCGTGCAGCCAGCGCGATGATGAGCACGATGCGATCACAGCTGAAGGCACCGCGCCCGCGCACGATCTTCACGGCACTGGCCTTGATCGCCGCCGTCGCGCTGGCATGGAACGCGTGGCAGTGGCACGCCGCGCGCAACGCGCACGCGACCGTGCAGGCCGCGGCCTCTGCACCCGTGCCGGAAGGCGCGGCGTCGGCAGCGGCACAGCGCGACGCCGACGTGCGCGTGCTGATCGTGCAGGCCAGCGCGCTGCGCGCGCAAGGCCGCCATGACGACGCCGTGCGCATGCTTCAAGCGCTGGCGGCGCGCGGCGACATCGACTCGCCATCGGCGCAGGTCGTGCGCTTCAACCTCGGCAACGAGCTGCTTGGCGCTGGCCCTTCAGCACAACACGAAGGGCGACGAAGACCGCGCGATGACGCTGGTCGAACTGGCCAAGCAGCGCTATCGCGAAGTGCTGCGCACGCCAACCGCAGCACTGGGACGCGCGCCACAACCTCGACATCGCGTTGCGCCTGGCGCCCGAAACCGAACCGCCGCCCGGCGAAGAGAAGCCGAAGAACATCCAGCGCATCACGGTCGACCTGCGCGGCATGCGCGGGGTAGACCTGCCATGAGCCTCGGCGGCGCGCTGCTGCGCCAGGGCTGGACGATCGCGGCCCTCGCGGCGCTGATCACCGCACTGCTGCTGCCGCCGCTGACCGTGCCGCGCAAGGCGCAGAGCTTCTTCGTCGTGTTCGACATCACGCAGAGCATGGGCGTGGCCGACGTCACCGATGACAACGGCGCGAGCCTCACGCGCCTGGACGCCGCCAAGGCCGCGATGCGCCAAGTGCTGCGCCGCCTACCCTGCGGCTCGCAGGTCGCGTGGGGCGCGTTCACCGACTACCGCTCGATCCCGCTGATCGCGCCGCTCGAGGTCTGCGAACACTTCGACGCGCTGCTGTCGACGCTGGACTACATCGAGCCGCGCATGCGCTGGGCCAACGGCAGCAACGTGGCGCGCGGCGCGTATTGGGCACTGCGCGCGACGCAAGCGCTCAACGCGGCTCAACCCGCCGACGACGATCAGCCGATCATCACCGTCTTCGTCAGCGACGGCCACGAAGCCCCACCCGCGCCGCTCGACCTCGACGACCTGCTGCGCATCGACGCACGCCTGCCCGGCCTGATCGTCGGCGTGGGCTCCGAAGTCGCCAGCCCGATCCCACGCACCGACAACGAAGGCCGCGTGATCGCGATGTGGGCCGCCGACGAAGTCGTGCAGCGCAACGACGTGCCCGCGGGTTCGAGCCACGAGGAGTTGTCGGCGCTGAACGAAGGCCACCTGCGCGCGATCGCCGCGAAGCATCGGCTGGACTACGTGCGCCTGGGCGCCGGTCGACGCGCTGCACGCCGCGATGACCGCCGCCGGCCCCGCGCGCACCGTGCCGCAGCCGACCGACGTGCGCTGGGTGCCGGCGCTGGTGGCGTTGCTGTGCCTGCTGGTGCCGCTGCTGGCAAGCTCTCTGCGAGCCGCCGAGATCCGGAGAATGCGCCTGTGAGAGATCGTCTGCTGTTCACCTTGCTGCTTGTCGTCGCGGGCATCGGGCTCGGCGCTTTGCTTGCATACGGGCTCGACGTGCGCGGTTGGCTCGAGGCCAAAGCCTTTCTGACTGGCGGCGGACTTTCGGGATCCGCTGCATCACTCGCCGTCGGAAAGCGCTGAGTCCTCGTCGTTGTCGCGAAGGATTTCGTCATGCTCACCCTCGAACTCCTGAACGAACGCGGCGCCGCCACGCTGCCCGGCCACCTCGGCATCGTCTTCACGCACGTGTCGAAGGACGAAGTGCGAGCCGAGTTGCCGGTGCGCACCGAGGTGATGGCGCCCAACGGCTTTCTGCACGCGGGCTCGCTGGTCGCGCTGGCCGACACCTGCTGCGGTTACGGCTGCGTGGCGAACCTGCCCGACGGCGCGAGCGGGCTTCACGACGATCGAGCTGAAGTCGAACCACCTGGGCACCGACGACCGACGGCACCGTCGACTGCGTCGCGACGCCGGTGCACCTGGGCCGCACCACGCAGGTGTGGGACGCGAAGGTCGACGCACCGCGAGTCGGGGCGCGTGCTGGCGTTGTTCAGATGTACGCAGATGGTGCTGTACGCCAAGCGCTGACTCACACGACCAAGCGCCCGCTCACCGGCGCGACGCCGATGCTTGCTTCTAGCCCGGCCGTGAAACGCAGGAAGTCGGCCTCGACGCCGTCCGAAAAGATCACCCCGCCTTCGGGCATGCGCGAGCGCAGGCGCAGCGGGTGCGAAGCATCGATACGACCCCAGACGATGCTCGCTTGCGATGCGCGGCTCGGGAAGGGTTCGCGCACCGCGAACATCAGCGCCTTCGTGTCCCACGGCATCGGTTGGTAGGACGCCGCGGCGTCTTTGGCCAACGCGTTGTCGACGCTCGACGCCGCACGCGCGATCGCGATCGACCCCGTGACCACGCTCTTCATCCACGCCGTCGAGCCCAGTCCGGTCGAGACGATCAACCCCGACGACGACTGGAACTCGCGCTGGCCTTCGTGCTCGAGCTCGTACAGCGCCGAGGTGTGGCTGCGCGGGCCGACGAAGATGTCGTTGACCGCGCGCAAGCGTCTGGCCGTCGGACAACACGGCCTGCGCCATCGTCACGCTGCGCGCATCGCGACGCTCGGCGGCGACGTTGGGCAACAGCGCGCCCAGATCGTCGGGGCCGAAGGGCAGCAGCACGCCGTCCCATCGCGACGGCTCGGGGTTCAAGCCCACCAGCGGCTGGCCCTCGAGGTACTTCATCGTGTTGGCGACAAGCCCGTCCTGCCCCAGCGCGACGACGATGTCGGCCGCGTCGAAGACGAAGTTGGGCAGCATCGCGCGGTCGACGACCTGCCAGCGTCCCCACGCTTGCAGCGCCTGCACGGTCACGCGCAGGCCACGCGCGTAGGCCTCGTGTTCGGCCAGGTAGTCGCCGAAGTCGGCGCCCAGGTGCTCGACGACGAAGCGCGCCTGCGCCAGCGTGTGGTGACGCGCGATCAGGTCGTCGAGCCTCGTGCGTCGCGTGACCAGCACGACGCGGCGCAGGGTCGAGGTGGTGCTCATATCGATGCTCCTTTCGCCACGCGCCGGTCACGACGGCCTGCGTTCACGCGTGGCCTTCGTGGCCGCCGACGCGGCCACCGCAGCGGCCGGCACGATCTCTTCGCCGCGCCCCATCAGCGCCTGCAACAGATCGGGCGACACGTTGAGTTGCCCGATGCGCTCGGCTCTTTCGGCGATGCCACCGAACGCCTGAGCGATGAGTTGCCCGGGTTGCATGCCCACCGCGGCCAGCGCCTGCACGACGCGCGGGTCACTCTTCTCGAGCGCCGCCATCACGGTCGCCACGCGGTGCGCTTCGGCTTCGGCCAGCGCGCGCGTGTTCTGCGCCTGACTGGCGACCAGCGCCTTGCGCCGCTCCTCGAGCTCGATGTCGGCGCCCATCTGCTGCGCCGCGCAGTTCGTTCTCGCGCGCCAGGCGCTGCGCCTTCGCGTCGAGCTGCGACGCCTGGATCTCGCGCTTCTTGACCTCGACCGCGACCTCGGTGTCGAGTTCGTTCTGGCGGATCGAACGTTCATGCTCGACCGCGGCCATGCGGCGCTCGTAGATCGCCTCGTCGGCGCCGCGCAGGTTGGCCTCGCGCGCTTTCGCCTCGAGCGCCCGCGCGATGTCGGGCGTGGGCCTGATCGCGACGACTGACGCGCCCAGCACCTCGAGGCCCAGCGCGCGGATCTCGTTGTTGGCTGCGAGCTGACGCTGCACTTCGGCCGCCACACGCGCCGACGCCGTGAGCGCGTCGCCCAGCGCCAGCGCCTGCACCGCCTGCTGCACCACGACCTCGGCCTGCATCACGACGCGGTCGCGCAGGCGCTGCGGGTCTTCGCTGCGCCAGGTCTTGCCGTCGGGTGCGAGCGAGAAGTCCATCAGCGCCGCGGTGCGCTGCGGATCGGCCACGCGCCACGTCACCTGCCCCTGCACCGTCACGGCCTGGTGGTCGGCCGTGGTCAGCTCGAGCATGAAGCCGCAGTCCTGGCTGGCCACCGGCACCGCGACCATCGTCGTGGTCGGCTCGAAGTACACGGTGGACAGTCCCGTGCCTTCCTTCACCAGGCGCCCCTTGCGAAACTGCATCAGGTGGGTGGTGGGCGGGGTCTTCAAGTAGCGGATGCCGAACATATGGGTTCTCCTTGTCGCATGCAGACCGGTCGGGGCTCGTGGCCCCCTGGACGACCCCGGCGAGGGCCTGCTGCCCACCGGGTTAAGTTGTACAGCACAACTTTCTGAGGTGCATAGTACAACTAAGCACGTTGGACGCGATCCCCGATGAAAACGAAACGCGACATCCCGCACGCCCGCCGCGACGCGTCGAACCTCGACTTCGAGCGCCCGATGACCACCGTCGACGTCATCGCCTTCACCGTGCGCGGCGTGGCGGTCATGCCGCGTCTCGAGGTGCTGCTGGTGCGCCGCGCCGACGACGCGCGCGACCCTTTCCCCGGCCGCTGGTCGCTGCCGGGAGGGTTCGTCGACGTTGAACGCGACGCCACGCTGCTGGACTGCGCGCGCCGCAAGCTCGCGCAGAAGATCGGCGTCGAAGCGCCCTACCTCGAGCAGCTCGGCAGTTGGGGGTCGGCCACGCGCGACCCACGTGGCTGGTCGGCGACTCACGCGTACCTTGCGCTGATTACGCCGCCCGAACGCGGCGTGTCGATGGTCGAACATGCCGCAACCAACGCGGCCTGGTTCGAAGCCGACGAGGCGGCGCGCAAACGTCTGGCCTTCGATCACGTCGACATCCTCGCCGCAGCGCT
This sequence comes from uncultured beta proteobacterium, assembly GCA_963738615.1. Lineage (GTDB taxonomy): Bacteria > Pseudomonadota > Gammaproteobacteria > Burkholderiales > Burkholderiaceae_C > CAVTWY01. The sequence continues at coordinate 1,847,119 of CAVTXI010000019.1, read as the reverse complement.
GAAACGTCTGCGCGACAAGGTCGAGTACACGTCGCTGCCGGCGTTCCTGATCGCCGAGCCCTTCACGCTGCCGGCGCTGCAGCAGGTCTACGAAGTCGTGCTCGGCCGGCCACTCGACAAGAGCGCGTTCCGCAAGCGCATGCTCGATGGCGGCTTTCTGGTCGAGGACGTCGTCATCGCGGGCGAGTCGGGCCGCCCGGCGCAAGGCTGGCGCATCCGCGACCGCGAGCGCGCGACGCTTTTTCCGCGATCGTTCAAGTCGGGCGAGTGACCGGCTCGCGTTCGCAGGCGGCGGGGTAGCGCCGCAGGACTCGATAGGCACCGGGCGGGCCGGGCATCGATTCGACCAGCGCATAGCCATCGACCGGCCAGTCGATCGGCTCGAAGCGCGCGGGCTCCACTGCACCGATCGCGTCGCGCGCAAGCGTGACGTGAGCGCGCCAGCGGCGCGACTCGATGGCGATGTCGAGCGCACGCAAGCGCACCGCGAGCGCGGCGTGCAGTTCGACCAGCGGCTTCGGCAAGTGCGTCGCCTCGACCACCGCGACACCGCGCGGCCAGACCGCGGCGGTCTCGAGGCGCAGCACGCACAGCGCCACCTCGGCCTGAACGCCATCGGCAATGGTCGTCACGTGATCACGCGCGACCGCGCCCAGAAAGTGCAGCGTCGCGTGCAGCCGTGCCGGTGCCACTCGCCGCGCGCCCGGCGGCCAGCGCCACGCTGTGGCAGCGTCGACGATCGCGCGCCGCGTCGCAGCGTCGGGCCACAACGCAAGGAAAAGGCGCGCGATGTCCGCAGCCTTCACATGAGACCGGGCGTGGTCCTGGCTCTGGTCGCGGAGGATCGATCGCTGCATGTCAGGTGATTCGCAGGACTAGAGTAGTCGCACGCGTACCTGCTCTTCGACCAACACCGTCACCCACCGGAGAAAGCCATGCTGAACCTGCGCCCCCTCGACCCTGTCGTCTCCATCGAGCAGCAGCTCGGCGCCACGGCGACACCGGTGATCTTGGTCAACATCTTCACGGTGGATGCGGCCGACGTTGAGGCGCTGATGGCCGCGTGGACGAACGACGCCAACTGGATGAAGCGCCAACCCGGCTTCATCTCCACCCAGTTGCACCGCGCGATCGGCGGCAGTTGCGCTTTCATGAACTACGCCGTGTGGGAGTCGGTGGATCACTTCCGTGCCGCTTTTACGCATCCCGATTTCGCCGCTGCGCTGGGCGCCTATCCCTCGAGTGCCGTCGCGCAGCCGCACCTTTTCAGCAAGGTCGCCGTGTCCAACCTGTGCGCGGCCTGAGCCCGGCGCGTCAGCCTCGCAACCACTGCCGCAGATCGCCGCCCAGCTTCGCCAAGTCGGCCTCTCGCGTGTACATCATGTGCCCCGCGTCGTAGTAATGGTGCGTGATGCGCGCCAGCACCTCGGCCGGCGCGTCGAGTTGCGCCAGCGAATAGTTCGACGCGCTGTACGGCGTGCCCAGATCGTAGTGACCGCTGGCGACGAATACGCGCAGGTGCGGGTTGCGGCGCATCGCGCGGGCCAGGTCGGGGCTGGTGCAGGTGTAGCCGTTGCCTTTGGTCTCACCGCGGCTCCAGTTCCACGCCTTGTTCGTATCGATCGACAAGATGTCGTAGCGCTGCGTGGTGTCCAGGCCCAGTTGCCCGAAGTAGGCGTTGCACGCCATCGTGTAGGGGGCCATCAGCGCCTCGATGCCGGGGTCGAACTCCCACTCGTGCCCGCGCCGCGCGCCCATGGGCCCGGTGACGCGCGACTCGAGGCGCCCGACGATGCGGCCTTCGGCGCGCAGCAGTTCGAAGAAGAACTCTTGGTCCTTCACGCGCAGGTTCTTCTGCTCGACGAACGTGCTCGACAGGCCCGTCAACTCGCCGATGCGCTTGGCGACGCGCGTGCGCTCGCCGCCCTGCAACGCAGCGCCGCGATGCAGGGCGCCGAGGTAGTCGTCAGCGACAAAAGCCTCGGCCGCGTCGCGAGCGGCTTGCGGCGACTTCGATAACGCACCGGAGAGTTTGCCGTGGTACTGCGCGGTCGACGCGAAGGCGGGCAGGAACAGTGCGAACGGCAGATCGTTGCCGGGTGCGAAGACCAGCGTCTGAAGGTCCATCGCACACGACACCAACACCAGGCCCGACAGCGCAACACCCAGGTCGAGCAGCTTGTCGGCCAGCGCGGCACCGCGCGTGGTGCCGTAGCTTTCGCCGGCCAGGAACACCGGTGAGCCGAAACGCCCGTGGCGCGCGAGCCAGGCGCGCACCACTTCCGCCAGCGCGTCGACATCGCCGTCGACCGACAACATCTTCTCGCGTGCCTGCTTGCTGGCAGTGACGGACCAGCCCGTGTGCGGCGGGTCGACGAAGACAAGATCGAAGTGCTCGAACCACGTGTGGGGGTTGTCGACCACCGCGTAAGGCGGCGCGGGCATGGTGCCGTCGTCGTTGACCATCACGCGCTTGGGGCCGAGTGCGCCCAGGTGCAGCCACACCGAACTCGAGCCCGGGCCGCCGTTGAAGACGAAGCACACAGGCCGTGCTGAAACGCCGGCAGCGTTAGCACTCTTGCCCTGCTTCGCCGCATACGCGATCGTGAACACTGCCGCCTGCGGCTCACCAGGTTGGTGGTCGAAGGCGTGTGACATCACCGGCACGTAGGCCGCGGTGACGTCATAGGCCAGCTTGCCCCCCTTGCCACCGCGACCGGTGTCCGCCATGCCTTCGCTGCGAACGGCGGATTGGGCCAGGCGCTTGTCGACCAGCTTGCGCAGCGCCTTGTTGGCCTCGTCGTCCTTCGTCGTCGGCGAGGCTGCGGCTTTCGATGTGTCGGCGTCGGGGGTGTCGCTCATCGTGAATCCTTTCGATTTGCGCGCAACGATATCGCACGCGTCACATTACGCGGCAACCCCACGAACCGCCTCAGGCCCCGGCGCTGCCGGCGCGCCGAATCGCGCGGAACAGGCCGCCGATCCACGGCAGCTTTTCGTAGATGCCCTGCGCCGGGTCCCAGAAGTCGCGGTGGTACGCCACGCGCCCGTCGGGGGCGAAGCGCACGTGGGAGCTGCCGACCACGACGATCGGTTCCCCCTTGCTACCTTTGCGGCGAAAACGGAAAGTCCATACGAAGAAGGCGGAGTCGCCCTCGGCGATCGTCTCCTGCATGCGAAAGCGCGGCTCGTCGACCTGGTCGTACATGTGCGCGAACACGCGGAAGATCGCCTCGCGACCCTTGACCCGGTTGAACGGGTCTTCGAACGACGCGTCGTCGGCGTAGATCTCGGGCAGTTGGCGCAGGTCGTCCATCGACGCCAGCGCGTCGAAGAACGCGGCGACCTTGACCACGCGCGGGTCGAGGGAACGCGCACCATCGGCATCGATGGTCGATATCGTCACAACCCGGTGGCGCGGCGTATCGCCGCGAAGTAAAGGCCGTGCCACGTCGATTGCAGCGTCTTCAAGCCCAGCGTGAAGCGGCGCGGGAAGTGAATCTCGAAAGCGCCGCGTTCCCAGCCACGCACGATCTTGCGTGCTGCATCGGCAGCAGTCATCAGCGCCGGCATGTGAAAGCGGTTCTGCGCCGTCAGTGGCGTGTCGACGAAGCCCGGGTTGACGATCGACACCGCAAGGCCTTCGTCGTGCAGGTCCAGGTACAGCACCTCGGCCAGGTTGTTCAGCGCCGCCTTCGTCGGCCCGTAGGCCAGCGCCTGCGGCAGCCCGCGGTAGCCGGCCACGCTGCCCATCAGGCTGATGTGGCCGCGCTTGCGCGCGAGCAGCCGCGGCAGCACGGCGTCGATCACGTGAAGCGCGCCGGTGTAGTTGATGTCGAGGTGGCGCTTCATCTCGTCGATATCGAACTCGGTGGCGCGTTGCGGCACGTAGCGGCCGGCGCAGGCGAATGTGAGGTCGGGCACGCCGAAGCCGTCGAACAGGCGCGCGGCGGCGGCCCGCACCGACGCGGCGTCGGTCACATCCAACGTCAAGGCCATCGCGCCGGGGTGTTCGTCGACGAACGCCTGCAATGCGGCCTCGTTGCGCGCCGACACCGCCACGCGCGCGCCCAGCCGATGAAGCTGCGACGCGGTGGCGCGCCCGATGCCGCTGGACGCGCCGACGATCCACACCGTCTGGTCGCGCCAGTTTCCGTGCTTGGGGTTGAGCGACATCGGTGGACTTCTTAACGCGGCGCAGGCGTCTTGTCGAACGAGAGCTGCACCTCGCCAAGCCGGATGCCGAACTTGCTGATCGTCGCGTGGTTCAGCATCACGCGTTCGTCGATGAGGTACATCCAGTCGTCGAAGTCGACGTCGATCGTGCGCCCGCGCCACGGCAGCCGCATGGTGTAGCGCCACTGGAAGGCATGGCCCGACGTAGCACCCAGCGCTTCGCCCACCACGTCATCAGCTCGACCGCTGTAGCGGCCGTCGCCAAGGTGGCGCAGGCGCCAGATGCGCTTTTGCTTCTCTCCGTCGTCGTAGATGAAGTCTTCGTCCAGAACGCCTTCGTCACCCTGCCAGCGGCCCGTCATCGCGACAGTGAAACGGCGCTGCACGCGACCCGATCGTTCGACAAAGATGCCGTGTGCTCGCAGTGGGCCGTCGAGGTAGCGGCGCAGGTCCAACTGCGGCTTGGTGTCGCGATAGTCCTCCAGGCTCGGGCTGGCGCAGCCGCCCAAGGCGAGCGCACTGGCACCGCCCGCGACCAGCAGGCTGCGGCGTTGCAAACAAACGTTGTTGGACATCACGATGGTGCTCCTGCTCACGACGGTGCTCCTGCTGTGGTGGACGACGCTCCTGGCGCTGCGCGGTGCCAGCGTTGCAGCATCAACAGGGTCAGCGCCAGCGCCTCGAGCACACAAGGCACCAGGGCATACACGATGACCAACCCGCCAACCGACGAGACATCGCCCGGCCGATAGCCCAACGCCTGCACCAGCGGCAAAGCAAGACCTGCGGCCAGCGCGAGCGCGAGCTTGCTGCACAAATTCCACCAGCCGAACCACAGGCCTTCGTCTTGCAACGCGCCATCGGTTCGGCCGATCACGCCGGCCAACAGGGCCGCGGGTGCCACCAACTTGGCGCCCAGCGCCGCACCGCTGCCGATGCACACCAGCGAGTAGCCCAAGGCGTCGCCCGGACCCAGCCACGCGGCAAAGGCGAAGACGGCAATCGCAAGCACCATGCCGATGGCCCAGACGGGAACAAGCCCGATGCGCTCGACGACACGCGTCCACGCCGCCACCGACAGCGCGGCAGCGGCGAAGTACGCGAGCAGGAAAAGCCCTTCGTAGCCCGGCAGCACCAAACGGTCTCGAACGAAGAACAGCACCAGCGTCGCGGGAATCGCGCCAGCCAGCCCACTCAACGCGTGCACCAGCAGCAGCGAGCGAAATTCGGCGTGACGCAGCGGCGCAACCAAATTCGCGCGCCGACCACGGGTGCCATACACGCCGTGAACGCCGCGTCGGGCGTTCGACGCAACGTCAGCCGTTGTGGGGGCGCGCAACAGCAGCGCCACACCCAGCACCAGACACACGATCAACACGGCCGTGACCACGCCCCAACCGGCGATCGTCGGCAACACGCTGGCCGCCACGACACCAATCAACGCGAAGGACTCGCGCGACGCGACCACGCGCGCACGAAAGCCCTCGTTGCCGCCCAGCCGCGCGCCCCAAGCCTGGTGCGCGATCGACACGAAGCTGTAGCCGACGTAGGTGATCGCAAGCGCCGCGATCGACCACATGGCCCAGCCCGAGGGCGATGTTGGAGCAAACAAGAGCGCCGCCGATGATGGCGCGACGAACAACGCCGCGAAGCCGGCCACCAGCGCCGCACATCCCAGCGCCAGCGCGGCAGCCACACGCGGCCCGCCTTGCGCCAGCAGCGCATCGGCGCGATGCCCCAACCATGGGTCGATGAAGGCATCGAGGCAACGCACCGCGAGCAGCAGGCCGCCCAGCGCTGCCAGCGACAAGCCCATGGCCGGCGCGGCGAACGCCGGCCAATGCACATACAGCGGCAGCGCGACGAACGCCAGCGGCGCACCCAACGCGCCGTAGCGCAGCGCGTCGCGCAGCGGCAGGCGGTCGTCAGGCATGACGCAACGTGAACTGACGCACGTCGGTGTTGCCAACCGTGAAGGCGGCTTCGCACGTCGCGAGGTAGAACTCCCACAGGCGTATGAAACGTTCGTCGTAACCCAGCGCACGCACCTGCGGCAGCGCGCCGAGGAACGCATGCCGCCAGTGATGCAGCGTGCGCGCGTAGTCGGCGCCGAACGCCAACTCACGCTCGACCACCAAGCCGGCCTTCGCCGCCTCATCGCGGAAGGCCTGCGGCCCCGGCAGCAGGCCGCCCGGAAAGACGTACTGCTGGATGAAGTCGGTCGATGCGGCGTAGCGCTCGAACAGGTCGTCGCGGATGGTGATGCTCTGCACGCACGCGCGTCCGTCGCGCGCAAGGCAACGCGCCAGCGTGGCGAAGTAGCCCGGCCAGTAGGCGCGGCCCACCGCTTCGAACATCTCGATCGACACCACCGCGTCGTAAGGCACGAAGCCGGTGTCGAGCCCCAGGTCGCGATAGTCCTCGAGGCGAAGCCGCGCGCGCTGCGCCAGGCCGCCGTCGTGCAGCCGCTGCACGCCCCACGCCAGTTGCTCGCTCGACAGCGTGATGCCGTCGATGGTCGCGCCGCGCATCGCGGCACGTTCGGCCAAAGCACCCCAGCCGCAGCCGATCTCGAGCACGCGGCTGCCGTCGGCCACGCGCGCCTCGTCCAACGCACGGTCGACCTTGGCGTGTTGCGCCTGCGTGATCGGCCGCGCGTCATCGCCGTCGAACCACGCGCTCGAGTAGTTCATCGACGGGTCGAGCCACAGCCGATAGAACGGGTTGCCCAGGTCGTAGTGCGCCTGGATGTTGCGGCGGCTGCCGGTGCGCGAGTTGCGCCGCAGCCCGTGCATCACACGATGCAGCAGCGTGCCCCACCAGCGGCCGTAGATCACGCGCTCGAGCACGTTGCGGTTGCGCAGCAGCAGCGTCATCAGCGCGACCAGGTCGGGGCTTGTCCACTCGCCGGCAACGTAGGCCTCGCCCAGGCCGATGTCGCCGCTGGCGAGCACGCGAGCGTAGACCGCGTCGTCGTGCACGCGTATCGCGGCGCGCATGCTGCCGGCCTCACCCGTCGCGGGATCCGCGGGCTCGCCCGCCGCGACCGGAAAGCGCCACGCCTGACCTTGCGCATCGACGAGGTCGAGCCGACCAACGGCCAGACGCGACAGCAGGTTGTGCACGGTGCGGCGACTGCGCCGCGCGGCGATCGGCGCCACACGCCGGAAGGTGGGTAGAAGGATGTCGGTCATCGCGAGATCAGCGCGGGGGGTTCGTCGGGTTTGGAGAACCAGGGCACACGCTTGGCCCACAGGCGCAGCGCGTGCCAGTGAATGCGCAGCGTCACGGCCAGCGTCATCAGCGGCGAGCCCAGGAACGCGCGGCGCACGCTGGCTGCGGTCAGTGGCACGGCCGCGCCGCCGACGCTGGTCACGAGCAACGGCCCGTCGGCGTCGTGGTGCTCGATGCGCGCCACCAGCCGGTTGCCGATGCCACCGCGCTCGGTACGCATGAAACGGAATACGTATTCGCCTTGCACCCTGCAGAACGGCGATACGTGGAAAACCTTGCGCGCGCGCACCGTCGCGCCCCAGCGCAAGTCCGGGCCATCAAGCAGATACACGTGGCGCTCCCCGAAGGTGTTGTTCACCTCGGCCACCACGGCGGCCAGCGTGCCGTCGCTGCGCAGTGCATACCAGAAGCTCACAGGCTTGAACACGTAGCCCAGCACGCGCGGGAAGGTCTGCAGCCAGATCTCGCCGTCGGCGCCATGCACGCCCTCGCGAGCAAGCAGCGATTCGACCCAAGCCAACGCGTCGGGCCCACCTTCACCATGGTCAGCGTCGTGGAAGGCATACAGGCCGCTGCGGTTGCGCGCCAGATCACGCGAGGGCGACGCCGCCAGCGCACGCATCGGCAACAGCAGCGTCGTGACGCGGTAGCGAAAGGCGTGCTCGCGTGGGCGCAAGCGCGTGTGCAACACGTCGCCGCGCAGCAGTTGGGCGTTCATGCGACGGCCCGATCGAAGGCGGGGTCATGTGTACCACCGCCGCCACCTCGGCCGCGGCCCGTCGTCCCGCCTGGAAGCCGTCTTCGTGGAAGCCGTAGCCGCACCACGCGCCGGCAAACCACGTGCGCCGCGTGCCCTGAATGGCCGGCAGCCGCGCCTGCGCTTCGAGCGCCGCAAGGTCAAACACCGGATGCGCGTACTCGAAGCTCGCAATGACCTTCGACGCGTCGGGCTCGCGGCACGGGTTCAGCGACACGAACACGTCTTGCGCGAAAGGCAATGGCTGCAACCGGTTGATCCAGTAGTGCAAGCACACCGGCATGGTGTCTGCGGCCGCGCGATCGCCCTTCGCGCGCGGTGCGCGCTCGAAGTTCCACGCCGCCCAGGCGCGCCGTGCCGACGGCATCAACGATGCGTCGGTGTGCAGCACGGCGCGGTTGGGCTGCGTGCCGATGGCGCCCAGCACCGCGCGCGTCGTCGCGCGTCGCGTCGGGCCCCAGCAGTGCCAGCGCCTGGGCGCGTGGCAGGCCAGCACGACCGCGCCGAACCCTTGCGGCCCGCGCGCGGTGTCGACCCACACGCCCGATGGATGACGACGCACACGCAGCGCGGGCTCGCCTGCACGCACGTCGGGCAGCGTGGCGATCACGGCGTCGACGTAGCGCTTCGAGCCACCACGTACCGTGAACCACGGCGGCCGATCGTTCACCTGCATCAAGCCGTGGTTGTCGCAAAAGCGCAGCAGCGTCGCGACCGGGAACTCGAGCATCTGCTCGACCGGGCACGACCAGATGCACGCGATCATCGGCAACAGATAGCCATCGCGAAAGTCGCGGCTGAACCGATGGCGTGCAAGGAACGACGCGACGGTTTCACGCCCCAGCTTTGCATCAGCGTCCGCGTCGGCATCGGCTGCCCGCGCCAGCGCGGTGCCCAAGCGGTTGAACCGCAGCACCTGCGCCAACATGGCCAGAAACCGCGGCGACGCCAGGTTGCGCCGCTGTGCGAAAAGCGCATCGAGGTTGGAGCCGCCCCACTCGAGCCGCACGCGCGATCCACCCAGTCCCGGCGACTGCACCGAGAACGACATCTCGGAAGCGGCAGAGTCGATCCCCAGCTCGTTGAACCAACCGATCAGTCCCGGGTAGGTTCGACGGTTGAAGACCAGAAAACCCGTGTCGACGCCGTGCGTCACCGGCTGCCCACCTTGATCGGGCAGCGTCAGGTCAACGGTGTGTGCATGGCCACCGAAGCGTGGATCGGTTTCGAACAGAACCGTGCGGCAACCCGCGCGCTCGAGATGCCACGCTGCCGACAGCCCGGCAATGCCCGAGCCGACGACTGCAACGCGATCACTGTGATCACCGCGATCACCGCGGGCTCCGTGAGTCATGACGGATGACGGCGCCAATGCGCCGCCCCCGTCGAATGACTTTTCGAACCTGACCATAGGGTCTTATTTTAGACTGCCAAGTTCACGTTGTAAACCTGGCTGGGCCGCAGGCCCTCGCGATCGGCGGTTAGGCCGCTCGTCGTGGCCGGGTCGCAGCCTTCGTCGCGGTGCCCGACAGGCCGCCGAAGCACGTGCGCATCAGCAGCTGCTTGATCTGCTGGTCGTTGTATTGCCCGGCCGCCTTCAGCACCGGCAGCACCGCGTCGCACGCACGGGCGAACAGCGTGAACAGCACGACTTCGGCGGGCAGCTCGCGGTCGAGATCCCCCGCCTTCTGGGCTTGATCGATCCAACCTTCGAGCACGTCAGACAGTTCGAGCACCAGCGCCAGGTAGCGCTTGTTCGACGACAGCACCGCGCGCAGCGACGAGTTCTGCGATGGCAGCGACGGCATTGCACCGGCCAGTTGTACGTCGTAGGTCCAGTCGACCATGGTGCGCAGCTTGTCGATGGCGGCGGGGATCGCCAGCATCGGCGTCGAGCGTGTGTAGTCCAGCGCGCGCTCGAGCGTACGCACCATCGCCGCGGTGGCCAGCTCTTCCTTCGATCGGAAGTGCGTATACAGGCTCGCCTTGGCGATGCCGACCGACGCAGCGACCTCGTCGACCGTCATCAGCTCGTAGCCCTTTTCGGACAGCAACTGATTCACGCCGTCGATGATGGCGTCTTCGCGCACGCGCTGAAGTTGTTCTTTGAGCTTCGGTCGGGCCATAGACCGCATTGTAAGGAGCGTGAACCGCGCCGTCGATGGCTGAACGCCACGGTGGCCGTATCGAACGCGACAATATTGACCGATTGGCTCGGGCGGCCGCGTCCGGGGTGAGCGGACGCGGCCGCGAGCGTCAGCCCGCCTGGGCAGGATGACCCGGTCGAGCACGTGGACCACGCCGTTGGACGCGAACACGTCGGTCAAGGTGATGTTCGCCGTGCGGCTGCGCTCGTCGGTGATGACCAGCGAGTTCGCGACCGTGAAGGTCCCGGTTTCGACCGTCGCCACCGGGGTGCCAAACGGCACGTCAGCCGCCAGCACCAGTCCGGGCACCACGTGGTACGTCAACACCGACGTCGAGCAGGGCCGTGTTCGCCAGCAGCGCTTCCTTCGTGACGCCGAGTTCGGTCAGCAAGGCAGCGAATGCGGCGTTGGTCGGCGCGAACACCGTGAACGGCCCCGCGCTCGACAACGTGTCCGCGAGGTTGGCCGCGACCACGGCCTCGACCAGGATCGAGAAGTCGGGCAGCGACTGCGCGACGCCGACCACGGTCTGGTTGGCCGGCAACATCACCTTGTCGAGCACGTGGATCACGCCGTTGGTGGCGTTGACGTCGACCTGGGTGATGCGGCCCGCACGGTTGCGTCCGTCCTGGAAGCCTAGACCCGACGCACCCGACGTTGCCTTGAAGTAGCCGCCCGCGAGGGGCGTGATCGCCTTGCCCGCCTGCACCGCGCTGCTTGCCACACGCGCGGCGAGCACGTGGTACTGAAGCACCGCGGCCAGCGTGGCCTGATCGGCAAACAGCGCCTGTTGCGTCACACCCAGTTCGGTCAGCAGCGCTGCGAACGCATCGTTCGTCGGCGCGAACACGGTGAACGGGCCCGTACCCGACAGCGCGGACTCGAGCCCTGCGGCTGCGATCGCCGCCACCAGCGTCGAGAAGCGCGGGTCGCCTTTGGCGGTGTCAATGACCGACAGCAAGACCGGCGCGGGGGTTTCGTCGTCATCGTCGTGGCCGCAAGCGGCCAGCAGGGGAAGAGCCGCGGCAGCGGCAAGAAGAGAACGTCGAGCGAGCATCGTGATGCCTCCGTCAGTGAATGAAGCCACAACCTTACACCGACTGAACTCATCAGTTCAAGTAACAGACTATTTCGTCTTACAAACTGACCTCAGCTTGCAGCTTGTTTCCGAACTTCTCGAGCGATGGGGTCGGCCAAAGGCCTCGAGACATGGCGTAACTTGAACTACTCAGTTCATGTTTCACCCTACAAAGTACGTGTCATTGAATCGACGTCTACATTCGCGGCTCTCGCGGAGCCACGCTCCGACCGTCAACCCGTCATGGAGATCGCTGACATGAAGAAACTTCTGATTGCAACCACTTTGGTGTCCTTGGGCGTCGTGGCGCAGGCCAAAGACATCGTCGATACCGCCGTTTCGGCCGGGTCGTTCAAGACCCTCGCCACCGCGCTCGAGGCTGCCGGCCTGATCGACACACTGAAGGGCAAAGGGCCGTTCACCGTGTTCGCACCGACCGACGAGGCCTTCGCGAAGGTGCCCAAGGACCAACTCGACGCCCTGCTGAAGGACAAGGCCAAGCTCCAGGCGGTGCTGACCTATCACGTGGTGGCGGGCAAGGTGATGGCCGCCGACGTGAAGGCCGGTAAGGTGAAAACCGCGCAAGGCAGCGACGTGACCGTGTCGACCGCGAGCGGCGGTGTGATGGTCGACGGTGCCAAGGTCGTGAAGACCGACATCGTGGCCGACAACGGCGTCATCCACGTCATCGACTCGGTGATCATGCCGAAGTGAGGTTGCGCGCGCACGGCGCCGATACGATCGCGCCATGCCACCTGACGACGAGCGCATCCGTACCACGATGCTCGAATTGCTGTCCGCGACGCGCGACGGCACGACGATTTGCCCGTCGCAGGTGGCGCGCCACCTGGAGCGCAACGAACGCGACTGGCGCGCGCTGATGCCACGGGTGCGCGACTGCGCGCGGGCGCTGGCGCGCGAGCGTCGGCTCGAAGTCACGCAGCGCGGCGTGGCGCTGTCACCGGATGGCGTCTGGCGCGGCGCGCTGAGGCTGCGACACCTCGACCAACCTCGAAGGCGTGCGACCTGACGCTTGTTGTGGGCTTCTGCCCGCGGGGGCGATGTCTGGTCGCGAGCCACCGTCTGGCGGTCACGCGACAGCGCCTCGCCTGGGTCGCTTCATCTGCCCGAACAACTCGTACAACTGCAACGCCGAACGCGATAGCGTCCTGCCGCGCCGCCGGTTCGCCCGACCGAGATGGTGTCGTACGCGCCCAGCTGCGCTCAGCTGACCCGACGCAGCTTCGCCAGCGGATGGTCGCGACGGCACGCGGCGACGAAACGCTGTTCCGGAGCCGCTATGACCCCTTCAGCTACGTGGCACGGTTCGTCGTGCACGGCGGCAGCACACTCCCAGCCGGAGGCTCATCGTCGGGCGTCGAGTTCGGTGTCCGACACAACTTCCAACCCCGACGAGGACCGTTCGATGGACGACTTGAAAGCGTGGATCGGTCGAAGTGAGATCCGCCGCGACACGATCACTCCGACGCCGCTGGCGGCGCTCGACGCCACCTTCGACTACCCACAAAGTGCATGGCCGGCCGGTCGCACGATCGCGCCGCTGACGCATTGGCTGTACTTCCTGCCGCTGCACCGGCAAAGCGAGATTGGTGCCGACGGCCACGCCAAGCGCGGCGGTTTCCTGCCACCCGTGCCGCTGCCGCGGCGCATGTGGGCGGGCAGCCAGTTCGAGTTCCACGCGCCGCTGTTCGTGGGCGACGAGGTCGAGCGCACGTCGACGATCGATGACGTGACGGTCAAGGAGGGTCGAACCGGCAAGCTGGTCTTCGTGAAGGTGCGCCACGAACTGTCGCGTGTTGCAGGCGTTGCCGTGCCTGCGAAAGACGCCGCGCCGGCAATCGTCGAATTCCACGACATCGTCTACCGCGCGAACAGGCAGCCAGGCGACGTCGACCCGGCGCCGGTGAAGGCAACCGCACCGGGCCCCGGCACGTGGACGCGTCGCCTCGTACCCGACGACGTGCTGCTGTTCCGCTACAGCGCCCTCACCTTCAACGGCCACCGCATCCACTACGACCGCAAGTACGTGACCGAGGTCGAGGGCTACCCTGGGTTGATCGTGCACGGGCCCCTGATCGCGACGCTGCTGGTCGATCTGCTGCGCCGCCACGCGCCGGGCTCCACGGTGAAGACCTTCCGCTTCAAGGCCGTGCGTCCGACCTTCGACCTGAACGCCTTCGCGGTGTCGGCGCAGCGTGAAGGCAACGCAGTGAAGCTGTGGGCGCAGGATCACGAAGGGTTCCTCACGATGGAAGCCGCCGCGACGCTGGAGGACTGATCGATGAGACCGCTGCAAGGCATCACCGTCGTCACCACCACGGCCGCGCGCAGCTCGAGCGCATGCTCGACCCGGCCAACTACCTCGGGCAGTCAGGCGTCATGGTCGATCGGGTGCTCGGGCAGATGCACCCACGCGCTTAAAGTCAAGACGCGTAGTGCACGTACGACTCTCGGACCATCCCGGCCTTGTCGAAGAACAGCACCTCGACCACGTGCGTGCCGGTGATGCCCTTGTAGTGGATCGCGATGCTGTCCACGCCGCGCAGCACGTCGAGCACATCGAATTTGAAGTGGTCGAAGACCTCGAAGCCACGCTTCACGTAGGCACGAAATGCAGTCTTGCCCTGCACGGTGCCGCTGGGGTCATGACTCAAGCGCGCGATCAGCGGTGAGTGAAAGATCACGTCGTCGGTATAGAAGGCCAGCACGCGGTCGAGATCTTTCGACTCGAACGCGGCGACCCAGCGCTTGACGTAATCGGCGGTCTTCTCCATCGTCAGCATCGGTTGTCTCCTCGGGCTGATGCACGGCGACCGACCCGGTTCGCCGGTGGCCGGGCCAGTGTGCCACGCCCGACGCTGGCTCAACCTTTGGCCGCCCTCATCCGGCCGGGCCGCGTCGGCGCCAGCGCGACCACGTAGGTCGACGCGAGGATCAATGCGCAACCGACCCAGGCGCTCAGCGTCAGGTGATCGGAGAACATCAACCAACCGAACACGGCGCCGAAAACCGGTTCACTGCCCATCAGGAAGCTCACGCGCGTGGGCGACGTGCGGCTGGCCGCGTGGTTCTGCGCGAAGAACGCGAAGATGGTGCAGAAGACGACGAGGAACATCAGCGACAGCCAGAATCCGGCATCGCCGGGCAGGCGTGGCACCTGCGCATGTGCCCCCGACGACACGACGAACAGCGCCACGATCGAGCCGACGAAGACCACCCATGCCTGCACCGCCGTCAGCGCCAGCGCCGGGATGCGGATGCGGTCAGCCGATCGGCGCGTGAACGTCACCATCAGCGCGCGCAGCAGCGCCGCCAGCAGCATCAGACCATCGCCGAGGTTGGACAGCGGGTTGACGAAGGCGCCAGGGCTGAGAAGCCCCGCACCCGCCACGCACAACACCACCGCAGCCGCCACGCGCGCGCTCGGCCGGCGCCCCATCACCAACCACTCGACCAGCGGCGTGAAAGCGACGCACAAGCTGATGAGAAAGGCCGCGTGGGTCGCGCTGGTGAGCGTGATGCCGATCGTCTCGCACACGAAGATCCCCAACAACATCACGCCCAGGCCCATGGCCTGCGCCCACCCCCAGGGCTGCGCTGCGCGACGCCATTCGCTCAGCAGCGCGGGCGTCAGCAGCAGGGCCGTCAGGCCGAAACGCAGGCTCAGGTACTGCAACACCGTCACCTGCAGGGTGACCTGTTTGGCAAAGGCGTAGCTGCCGCCCCAGATGACGGCCACGGCAAGCAGCATCAATTCCGGCGGCAGGACCCGCTGCCATGGTTCGCGCAAGTTGACGGTGACTGCACTCGTGGTCATGTCGCACCCAACCGCGTGAAGGCAACAACCAGCACGTCTCGCCAGGCGGGACGGCCCCGTACTCTCGGCTCGACCGCCGTGACCGCGTGCATGGTTCTCGTGTCGTCGGCGATCAGCGTGCTCATCGGCCCGCTGAGCGTCATCGTCGCCAACGTCGCGCCATGCGCGTCGGTCACGGTGGTCTGACCGCCCGTCACGTTGTGACGGTTCACCAGCAGCGAAACAACGTAGTCGACGCCGTCGCGATGCAGGCCTTCGGGCGTGGGCTGACCGGGTGCACCGTCTCGCGCCACGATGCGGTACGGATGCAGCCGGATGTTCCAGTCGGTGCGGCGCCCGGCCGCGCCGTCGACCATGCAGCGCAGCCGCCCGAGGATGTTGCGCAACACCCGGTGCGACGCGAAGCTGGGCTCGAGCGGGTCGAAGATGCGCGGCACGCCGCCGTTGAGGTAGTTCACATCGCGTGATTGCTCGTAAGGCTCGTGAGGCCGAAGCACCATCGACCCGTCGGGCCGCGTGTCGAACTGGCCGTAGCGACGCAGCCGATACGTGCCGCCGTCGCCCATGTAGCGGTCCTGCGTCAACCGGTTCCAGTGGTCGGCGAAGTCATGCCACGCGTCTTGCGCCACGTTGGCCTCGAGGCCCATGACCACGCCCGGGATCAACGCGTGGTGCTGCCCGCGCAGTCGGTCGCCAGACTGGTGCCAGTGCCAGCGTGCGTCGTCGCTGACGGGACCATCGATGAAGTCCTTCACGCTTCCACCTCCTGCCGCTCGGGCTGGCGCACCACACCACGTCCACGCACCGTTGCCACTTCCTTCTCCCACGCATCACGGTCGGTGAGGTAGAGCGGGCGATCGGCCACGATCGAGCACACATCGGCCGCGCCCGTGCGCAGCCGGTAAGCCACCGAACCGCTGACGCGCCTCGAGGTCGAGCGCATGAACTGCTCGGCCGATTCGCGCAGGCTGCCGAACCAGCGGCCTTCAACCGCTTCACGCACCCAAAGTTGTTCCTGAACGAGCTTTTCGCGCAGGACTTCGTATTCGATCGTCGCCGTCTCGAGGTGACGGTAGGCATCCATTAAAAGTGTCGCGGCCGGCGCCTCGCGCACCTCGAGCACCTTCTCACCGGCGTCCAGATGCTCGAGGCCACAGTAGCGGCCAATGCCGAACGCACCCGCATGCAGGTTGAGCCTCTCGATCAGCTCGAGCATCGGCCAGGCGTCGCCGTTCAACGCCACCGGCCTGCCCTTCTCGAAGCGGATGCTGACGTCGACGTCATAGGCACGCGCGCTCGGCGCCGTCCACAGGTACAGCGACTCGGGCACCCAGAAGGCTTCGGGGTTGTCGAGCGAACCCGACTCGAACTCGCGCACCCACAGGTTCGCGTCACCGCTGATGCCGCGCGCCTGAAAGCGGTTGAGCCCTTCGGCGGCCAGCGCCGCAATCTTCTGTTCGCGGCTCAGCGCCGAGAACTCGTAGGGTGTGCCGTACCAACCCGTGAAGCCCTGCTGCGCGATCGCGCCGTTCAGTCGGCGCAGACTGTTCTGCGATTGGTTCGCGGTGTGCACGATCGCCTCGCAACCCAGCTCACGCGCCACGCGCACCGCGGCCGCCGCCATGATCGGCCGCGTCAGCGACGAGCTGATCGGGTAGATGCCAAGGTACTTCGCCTGCGCGCGAATCGCCGGCACCACACCTTTCTCGACGAACTCCTCACGCGCATCGACGATCTGCAGTTCGGCGCCGAAGTGCCCGGCGATGCTCTTCAGGTCGTCGCGATGAATGCCGTCACCCACGTCGACCGCCAGCGCGGTCGTATGGCACCCTCGCCTCGCCAGCTCGCGCAGCACGAAGCTGCTGTCAAGGCCGCCGCTGAACAACGTCAGCACATGCCGGCCCGACAACTCGTCCAGATCGGCCAGGCTTCGAATGTGATTTGTCATCCTCATCTCCTCTTCACTCGATAGCCGAATGCTTCCCGATGCGAGCTAAAGTGCCCAGACCCTCCGCAGGAAAGGCAGCTGTGCCCGATGGGAACAAGTGAGTTCTTGGACGTGCTGCCCGAAATGGTCACGTTCGTGCGCGTGGCCCAAGGCGGAAGCTTCTCGGCCGCGGCGCGGTCGATGCACCTGACGCCGTCGGGCGTCAGCAAACAGATCTCGAAGCTCGAACGCGCGTTGGGCGTGCAACTGCTGATGCGCACGACGCGAAAGTTGCACCTGACCGACGTGGGCATGGAGGTCTATCAGAAGTGCAACCAGCTCGTCGAAGCCGCGCAGGGCACGATGCAGATCGCCGAGCGCTTCATGTCACGCCCGCAAGGCATGGTGCGCATCAGCGCCCCGAAGGCCTTCGCGAAAAACATCCTGCATCCGGCCGTCCTCGACTTCCTGGAAACCTACCCGGACGTCGACGTGCACATGATCGTCACCGACCGCGCGGTCGACCCGGTGCTGGAAGGCGTGGACCTGGTGGTGCAACTGACGAAGCACCCGCCCGAGAGCCTGGCCGACCGGCCGCTGATGCGCGTCGAGCACATCCTGTGCGCGTCACCCGCGTTTCTGCAAGGCACCCACCCGATCACCGAACCGAAAGACCTGGTCGGCGTGAACTGCCTCTACATCGGCGAGCGTGACCGCGACAACTGGTGGCGACTGTCGCGCGGTGACGTGTCCGAACAGGTGATCGTGAAGGGCCGCTACGTCGCCAACCACAGCGAGATGCGCCTCGAGGCCGTGTGCCGCGGCGCGGGCGTCGGCTGCGTACCCGATTTCGTCGCGCAGCCGTACATCGACTCGGGCGCGATCGTGCGCGTGCTGCCCGACTGGGAACTCGAGGCCGACTATCACGGCATCGCGCACATCCTTTACCCGCCCAACCGCTTCCTGGCGCCGAAGTGCCGCGTGTTGATCGACTTCCTGCTGGCCCACGTGAAGCGACACCATCCGCAATCGCGGGTTCAGGTGCCCGCGCCGGTGGCGAAGCCGACGAAGCTACGCTGAGTCAAGGGCATCTTCGCGCAGGCGCGTGCGCGACCACCAGGTCGAGAACGAGCGACAGCGCTCCTGCGGCCCGTCGAACGCCTCGGGCACCGCATCCAGGCCCAGGCGCTCGAACGCGGTCCCCAGGTGCGGATCGACGCGGCCGTGCAGCGTGCGTGCACGCGCCAACGCCTTCACGATGGCGTCGGCATGGTCGACACACGGCAGCGGGCACAACGCGCGCATGCGCTGCATCACGAAGCGCCAGCGCTGCGCGCTCCATGGCCACCGCGCGTGAAAGTCAGCGTCGATCACCGCGACCGGCAGCAACCCCGAGGGAGGATCGGTCAGGCACCACGGGTGCACAAGCCACACGTCACGGCCATCGAGGTCGAGCGCATCGGCAGCCTGCGTCGGCCCGGGTGGGGCACTCATCACGTCGGGCTCTTCGATGCCTTCACCGCCACCGAAGTCGGGTTCGAAGCGCTGCGCCGCGTCGCCCGCGGCCGCTTCCAGTTCGTCGTACGAAGCATCAAGGCACGTGTGCGCAACCTGCCAATCGGCCGGCGCGTACCGCAGCACGTTCGACGCGTTGAACAGGTACGGCCGGTGGCTGCCGGTGCCGGCGATCCATTGCCACGACAGGTGATTGCTCGCGAGGTCACCGTCGAGCAGGTGACCGTAGAGCCAGTCGGCGCCGGCACGCCAGTGCACCTTTCGCAGGTGCACCAGGTAAGACGCCAGCCACATCCGCGCGTGGTTGTGCATGTAGCCGCTGTCGTGAAGCGCTTTCACCGCACGGTCGATGACGGCGAGGCCCGTACGCGCTTCGCGCACGTCGCGAGGAACCTCACGGGCGTAGGCGTCGTCGGGCAGCGGCCCTTGGTGCAGCGACGCGAAGATGCCGTCACCCTCGTGGCGCCACACGTGGCGGAAGTACTCGCGCCACGCCAACTCGAAAACCAACTTGTGCCGCGGACCCACGCGATGTTGCTCGCGCAGGTGGCCCACCACATCGGGTACCGCCAGAAAGCCGTGCGTGAGGTACGGCGACAGCCGCGTGACCGCGCGGCGCAGGTCGCCGCGTGTGTCGGGGTACGTGCGCGGGCGCACCGCCTCCAGACGCTCGATCGACGCCTGCATGGTCGGCTCGAACAACGACGTCACGTGGTCAGCTCCACCGCGCCTGTGCGGATGTCGCTGGCGCGCTGGCGAATGCGCGCGCGCTCGTCGTCGGCCACGCGCGCGAGGTTTCGGGTTTGCATCACGATGCGTGGGTTGGCAGCCAGGCGCTGCTCGTGACGCAAAAGAAAATCCCAGTACAGCGTGGTGAACGGGCATGCGCGCTCGCCCGTGCGTTCGCCGGGCCGAAAACGGCAGGTCGCGCAGTAGCGGCCCGAGCTCATGCGCTCGATGTACTTGCCGCTGGCGATGTAGGGCTTGCTGGCCATCGGCCCGTGGTCGGCGCGCGTGGCATCGCCGTCCGCGGCTTGGCTCATGCCCAGCGTGTTCGGCAACTCCACCCACTCGACCGCGTCGACGTAGATCGCGAGGTACCACTCGTGCACGCGCTTCGGCGCCACGCCCAACAGCAACGCGTAGAGCCCTGTGACCATCAGGCGTTGAATGTGGTGCGCGTAGCCATGCTCGAGCGTCTGCCCGATCGCATCGGCCATGCAGACCATCGCCGTGCGGCCGGTCCAATAAAACGCCGGCAGCGTCTCTTGCGCGTCGAAGGTGTTGCCCTCGAGGTAGCCGGGCATGCGTGTCCAGTAGACGCCACGCACGTACTCGCGCCAGCCCAGGATCTGGCGCACGAAGCCTTCGGCCGCCGCCAGCGGGACATGGTCAGCGCGCCACGCAGCCACCGCGGCATCAACCACTTCGCGTGGCGACAGCAGCTTCAGGTTCAGCGCCGCTGACAAAAGCGAATGCCACAACCACGGCTGGTCGGGCCACATCGCGTCTTGCCAGCGGCCGAACAGCGGCAGGCGTTGCGCGACGAACGCATGCAGCGCAACCAACGCGTCGCTGCGTGTCAGCGGCCACGCGAACGACGCGAGGCTGCCCGGGTGATCGGCAAACCGTCGCTCGACCAGTTCGATCACCTCGCGCGTGATCGCATCGGGCGCAAACCGCGGCGGCGCTGGCACATCGATCGGCCCCTCCTTCGGCAAGGCCTCGCGGTTGTCGGCGTCGAAGTTCCATCGGCCGCCGACGGGTTCGCCCTGTTCGTCGATCAGGATGCCGTGGCGTTTGCGCTGCTCGCGATAGAAGTACTCCATGCGCAGCGCCTTGCGGCCGTGCGCGTGGGCTGCGAAGTCACGCACGGTGCAGAAGAAGTGGCGGTCTTCGCGCACGTCCAGCGTCAGATGCGCGCGCGCCGCAACGTCGCGCAGCGCCTGAAGCACGCGCCAATCGCCGGGGGCGGTCATCACCAGCCCTTCGGGCTTGAAGCGCTCGATCGCGGCTTCCAGCACGGTGGCAAGGCTGCCGCGGTTGCCGGCGTCGTCGAGCTTGGTGTAGAGCACGCGTCGGCCTTGGGCGCGCAGCGCCACCGCGAAGTGACGCATCGCCGCAAGGAAGAGCGCGATCCGCGGCTTGGCCGACCACACGTGCGTCGACTCTTCGTCAACCTCGGCCATCCACACCGCGTCAAGCCGCGCGTCGAAGCCGTCGAAGCCCGACGCGTCGAGATCGAGCTGGTCGCCAAGCACCACGACCAAGTGGCGCACCGGCGCTGCCGCGGGTTCAGCGCGCTGGGTCATCGCGCGCTTGGTCATCGCGTGCTTGGTCATTGCGTGCTTGGTCATTGCTTGATGGGGCATTGCTTGACGTGTGATTGCTTGCTTGTGCGCGGCCGCGGCGCTTGCGGCACGCATCGCTGCACCAGCGCACCTCGTCCCAGGTTTTGGCCCATGCACGGCGCCAACGCATCGGCCTCTGACACGCCGCGCAGATCTTGCTGGGCAGGTCACCGGCACGCGCGCTGCGAGCGATGGTGGCGCGATCAATCACGTCGAGGCGCCGATCCGAACTTCGATATCCCTCATGTCGACACTGTAGGCATTCCAGCGTCACAATCCAAGTCAACGGGCTAAATACCGATTCGAAGTCGCCTTTATTCATCGTCATTACGGAGTCACGCAAAATGGACATGAACCAACCACCCTCCTCCAGCGCCAACGAACCGCGCTTTCGCAGCGGCGCCGTCGCGCGCATGGTCGGCATGCCCGTGACGACGCTGCGCGTGTGGGAACGCCGCTACCAGTTGGGCCGCGCCGCGACGACAGCGTCGGGCCACCGCATGTACGCGGCGACTGATGTCGAGCGCTTGGCGCTGATGAAGCGCCTGACGCAGATGGGTCACGCGATCGGCTCGATCGCGTCGCTGGACCTCGAGACCTTGCAGCGCGTGGCGTCCACGCACGCAACCACGCGCGCACAGGCGAAGTCCAGCCCGCCGATCGCGCTACACGACGGGCCGTCGCGGGTCGTGGTGCTGGGCGCAGCGCTGGCCGCGCGGTTGCAGCGGCCGCGCGTGCATCAAGCGTTGGCGATGCACATGAACGTGGTCGCGACCTTCGATTCACTGACCGAGGTGCGCCGCCGCGCCCGCGGCATGGAAGCCGACCTGTTGCTCGTGTCTGAATCGTCACTGCACGAAGACCAGGCCCGACCGTTGGCGAACGCCGCGCGCACGTTGCAAGGTGCACGCGTGGCCGTGGTCTATGGCTTCACCACCCAGCCGGCGCGCGAAGCGCATCGCAACGAAGGCATCGAATTGCTGCGCGGGCAGGACGACGACGAGGCGCTTGTCGCGTGGCTCGAGGGCATGGTCGGGCAACGACCGCTGGACGACAGCGAAGACGCCCAGTCGGACGCCGCAGCCGAAGCACCCGTCGCGTGGGCCGAGTCACTGCCCGTGACACCGCGCCGCTACGACGACCTCACCCTCACCGATTTCGCAGGGCTGTCGACAACGATCGCCTGCGAATGCCCACGCCACGTCGCCGAGATCCTGATGTTGCTGTCGCACTTCGAGGACTACAGCGCCACCTGCTCGACCCGCGACCCGGAAGACGCGAAGCTGCACGCGTACCTTCAGCGCGTGGCGGGTGCGTCACGCGCGTTGTTCGAGCAGGCGCTCGAGCGGCTGGCGGTACGCGAGGGGTTGGTGTTGAGGCGTTAGGGGCCGTCGCGATCACCAAGGGCTGATCAACGCGAGGGTCTGGCGACCCAGCTTGCGGTAGACACCGAAGTCGCGGTCCATCGTCCAAACGACGGCTTGCGGATGAAGCTCGGCCATGCGCACCAGACATCCGTCGGCGAACGACATCGGCTGGCTGCGATAGCGGCGCATGAGTTGGCGTACCGCACCGTACTCTTCGTGAAAGTCGAAAGTACTGCGCAGGAACCCGGCCTCGACGAGCGCGAACACGCCGTCGGTGTCGCGGCCGTCACGCTTCAGCAGAAACAGCGCTTCGGAAATGACCGCGTCGCACGTCAGCACCGTGGGCGGCGCGTGTCGAGACTGCTCGACGGCCCATGTGTGGTGGTGATCGTCACCAACCAGCAGGGCAACCAACGGCCCGGTGTCGATCAGCCAGGTGCTCACCGGCCGTAGTCGGCGAGGTGCTTCGGATTCGTCGACAAGTCCTTCGAGCCGCCGCGGCTCTTGCCGATCAGACCCTTGATCACGTCGTACCCGGTCTTTTGCGGTTCCGGCTCGGGCGTCACACCGTAGGCGCGCAGCGCACGGCGAACCAGACTGGCCTTCGAGACGCCTTCCTTGCGCGCACGCTCGTCGAGCGCGCGACTTTCAGCGGTCGAGATCCGTAGCGAGAGCGTTTCGGTGTGCATGCGGCAATGTAATACAAGCAGGGCTATAGATGCAGTACACCCGTGCGCATCGATTCATGCCAACTACCACCCTACCCCCCGGCTTTACTCGGTTCGGCCAAGCACCGAAGCGCCGCGCGACGCCGCGCGACACCCTCAAGCCCCCGGCCCGCACTCCAGGCAGCTTTCGATCGGTGGCGGCCCCATGCGCAGTGCGCGGCTCGCGGCGCGCAGCGCGGTGTGCAGCCCTTCTTCGATCACCGGGTGATAGAACGGCGAGTCGAGCATCTGCTGCACCGTGTCGCCGCGCTGCACGCTCCACGCCAGCAGATGCGCGAGGTGTTCGGCCGCGGGGCCGACGATCTCGGCGCCGAGCAAGCGACCGTCGGCGCTCGCGGCGTACACGCGCAACGCACCGGTGTTGCGCGCCATCACGCGGCTGCGGCCCTGGTCTTCGAACGACACCTCGCCGACGGCGAACGCGACGTTGGCGCGGGTCAGTTCGGCGTGGCTCGCGCCCACGACCGCCAGTTGCGGTTCGGTGAACACCACCACCAACGGCGTGCG
This sequence comes from uncultured beta proteobacterium, assembly GCA_963738615.1. Taxonomy (GTDB): domain Bacteria; phylum Pseudomonadota; class Gammaproteobacteria; order Burkholderiales; family Burkholderiaceae_C; genus CAVTWY01. Next base: position 1,823,494 of record CAVTXI010000019.1, on the reverse strand, counting down.
GCGCGGGCGCACGCGCACGTCGGGCCAGCGGCCCGCGTTGTCCCCGGCGATGCGGCCTTCGTCGGCGGCCTCGTGCAGCAGGGGCCGGTGGTTATCGGCGTCACCGGCGATGAAGACGTGGGTCGACCCGATCTGACCGGTTCGCGGGTCGTACTGCGGCACGCCACGCGCGTCGAGCGGCAGGCCCGCGGCGCGCAGGTCGAGGTCGCCGACCGCGGGCCGGCGGCCGGTGGCGGCGAGCACGAAGTCGTAGCGCGCGATGGTGACGTCTGCGCCGCCTTCTGCACCGCGCCGATCGGCGCGCACGAGCACCTTGTCGCCGTCACGCGCCACGGACACGTCCACACCGAGCGCCATCGGCACTTCGCGGCCGATCGCCTCGCGCGCCAGAGCCTTCAGCGCCGGGTCGCTCAGCGGGCCGCCGATGTCCGTGCCGCGCCCGTAGACCTTCACGCTCACGCCCAGCCGGTGCAGCGCCTGCGCGAGCTCGAGCCCGATGACGCCCACACCCACCACCGCGACCGAGCGCGGCAGGTCGGTCCAGTCGAACACGTCGTCATTGACGATCACGCGCTCGCGCAACACACGGCGCCATCCGTCGGGCACCTCGGGCGTCGAGCCGGTGGCGATGACGATGCGCGCTGCCGCCACGCGTGTGTGGTCGTCGACCGCGAGCGTGTGCGCATCGACAAACCGCGCGCGCCCGCGCAGCCGCTGCGCCTGCGGCCAACGTTCGACCGTCGCCGCTGCGAAGCCGGCGAAGCGGTCACGTTCGTCGCGCACGCGCTTCATCACCGCCACGCCGTCGACCTCGACCGCGGGCACGCGGATGCCGAAGGTGGACGCCGTTCGCGCCACGTGCGCGGCTTCGGCGGCCGCGATCAGCAGCTTGCTGGGCATGCAGCCCACGCGCGCGCACATCGTGCCGTAGGGGCCGCTTTCGATCAGCACCACTTTGTCGGTGTGCTTGCGCGCGGCGTGGAACGCGGTCATGCCGGCGGTGCCGGCGCCGATGACGGCAACGTCGACGGAGAGGGTCTGCATCCGGCGATCTTGCGCCGAATGCCGGGCATCGAGAAGGCCGTCAGCGCGAGGCGCGCGCAGCCGCGACCTCGCTGCCTGCAAACACGAGCTTCGATCGCGCCACGTCGAGGGCCGGCCCCAGCTCGTAGACGTTGCGATACCCGTAGCTGACGAGCGACGCGAACGTCGACAGGTTCAGCGACGCTGACGGCGCTTTCGTCATCAGCGACTCGGGTGCGCCGATGAAGTTGTTGTTGCAGTAGATCAGCACCCGCGTGTGGCGCGACGGGATCACGCGCGCGAGCGCGTCTTTCGTGAACGCGGTGAAGCTCAGGTTCACCGCACCGGCGATGTGACGCATGGCGTAAAACTGCTCGCCGCGCGCATCGAGCACCACGGTGCCGGGCTCACCCGCCATGCGGATGAACTCGGCTTCGGACACGCGGCGGGCGGTGCGCAGGCGCAGTGATTCCTGCACATCGCGCAAATAACCAGCGTCGTCGATCAGTGGGTTGGCGGGCACGCGCGTCTGGGCCGCGACCGGCACGCCCGACACCAGGCCGGTCGTCAGGATCGCGAGCGCGACCGCGCGCAAGGTGTGCTGCTTCGTGGAAGGCATCGTCGTCCCCTGGCTGCGATACCTGGGCAACGAAGCCCCATCGCTGGCGGTTGACCGCCGCACACGACGGTGTGAGGTCTCCTCAGCCCGCCGCCCCCAACCCCAACAACCGCACCGCGTTCTCCTTCAGGATCAGCGGCTTCACCTTGTCCTTGAAGCCCGCTTCGTCGAAGTCTTTCATCCAACGCTCGGGCGTGATCAGCGGGTAGTCGCTGCCGAAGAGCATGCGATCTTTCAGCAGGGTGTTGGCGTACTGGATCAGCTGCGGAGGGAAGTACTTCGGGCTCCAGCCCGACAGGTCGATCCAGACGTTGGGTTTGTGCAGCGCCAGCGACAGCGCCTCGTCCTGCCACGGCCAACTCGGATGCGCGATGACGATCTGCATGTCGGGCCAGTTCATCGCCACGTCTTCGAGCAGCATCGGGTTGCTGTTCTGCAAACGCAAGCCGCCGCCGCAACGCATGCCGCTGCCGATGCCGCTGTGGCCGCTGTGGAAGATCGCGGGCAGTTTGTATTCGGCGATCACGTCGTAGATCGGCCAGGCCATCTTGTCGAACGGCATGAAGCCCTGCACCGTGGGGTGGAACTTGAAGCCGCGCACGCCGTGTTCTTCGACCAGCTTGCGTGCTTCGCGCGCACCCATCTTTCCTTTGTGCGGGTCGATCGAACCGAACGCGATCATCACGTCGGGGTTCTTCTTCGCGGCTTCGGCGATCTCTTCGTTCGGGATGCGCCTGCGGCCCATCTGCGATTCACTGTCGACCGTGAACATCACCAGGCCGATCTTCTGTTCGCGGTAGTACGCCACCGTCTCGTCGATCGTGGGCCGACGGTCGCTGCCGAAGTACTTGTCGGCGGCGCGGTCGTATTCCTCGCCGTACTTGTCGAAGGGGTTCCAGCACGACACCTCGGCGTGGGTGTGGGTGTCGATGGCGCGCAATTCGGCGATGTTCATGGTGTTCAATCGGCAGAAGGATCGAAGATTGTGCGCCGTTGCCGGGGGTCACCCGCGGCGCGATGATTCGCCCCACCCTACCAACGACGGAGACACCCGCATGGCATCGACGACCACGACGAAGGTCTGCATCATCGGCGGCGGGCCCTCGGGCCTGCTGCTGTCGCAACTGCTGCACCTGAAGGGCATCGACAACATCGTGCTCGAGCGGCAGAGCCGCGACTACGTGCTGGCGCGCATCCGCGCTGGCGTGCTCGAGCAGGGCTTCGTCAAGCTGATGCACGAAGCGCAGTGTGGCGAGCGCATGGGCCGCGAAGGTGAAGTGCACCACGGCTTCCACATCGCGCACGGCGGCAAGCTCGACCGCATCGACCTGCACCGTTTCGCGAACAGCCAGGTGATGGTGTACGGCCAGACCGAAGTCACGCGCGACCTCTACGAAGCACGCGACCGCATGCAGGGCAAGGTGATCCACCTGGCGCAGGACGTGAAGCCGCATGACCTCGAGAGCGACCGTCCCCATGTGACCTGGCGCCATGGCGACGAGGCGCATCGCGTGGACTGCGAGTACGTCGTCGGCGCCGACGGCTTCCACGGCGTCAGCCGCAGGTCGATCCCGGCGTCGGTCCTCGTCGAGTACGAGAAGGTGTATCCCTTCGGCTGGCTGGGCGTGCTGTCGCGCACCAAGCCGATTGCGGCCGAGCTGATCTACGCGCGCCACGAGCGCGGCTTCGCGTTGTGCTCGATGCGCTCGCAGGTGCTGTCGCGCTACTACGTCCAAGTGCCGCTGACCGACAAAGCCGAAGACTGGTCCGACGACGCGTTCTGGGCCGAGCTGAAGCGTCGCCTGCCCGACGACGTCGCGGCGCGGCTCGAGACCGGCCCGTCGATCGAGAAGTCGATCGCACCGCTGCGCTCGTTCGTCGCCGAGCCGATGCGCTTCGGGCGTCTGTTTCTGGTCGGCGATGCCGCGCACATCGTGCCGCCCACCGGCGCGAAGGGGCTCAACAGCGCCGGCTCGGACGTGCACTACCTCTACCAGGCGCTGCAGCGTCACTACCTCGAGGGCGACGGGCGCGGGCTGGACGAGTACTCGGCCAAGGCGCTGGCGCGGGTGTGGAAGGCGCAGCGCTTCTCGTGGTGGATGACGTTGCTGCTGCACACCTTCCCCGACAGCCTGCCGTTCGATCGGCGGCTGCAGGACGTTGACCTCGCGTATCTGTTCTCTTCGGAAGCGGCGCAACGGTCGCTGGCGGAAAACTATGTGGGGTTGCCGTATTGAGCGCCCGCGCCCGGTGTCGCCCTTCGTCGTCCCCGGAGGGACGGCACGAACGCTGACATCAGCAAACTCGAGGATGCGAATCTCGCGGCGGGCGCGCACATTCCTGCCCACCGCATCGAGGACGCAAGATGTCGCAATCCCGATTCCTGGCCACCCCAGGCCTGCCCCCCCGTTCGTTGACTTTCCTCGAGCGCGTACGTGGACCTTGGTTGGTGGCCTGCCTTTGCCTCGCTGTGTTGCCGGCTCAGGCGCTCTCGGGGTATCAAGGCAGAACCTACGTCAGGAACGACAACGGCTCGATCGGGGACGCGCTGCCCAATGTCGCACTCCGTTTCGTGAAAGAAGACCGCAGCGCCAAAGTCGAAGCGCAAAGCGACGCCTCGGGGCGATATCGCGTCAACCTCGCGCCCGGTCGATGGACCGCGATCGCGAGCCACCAGAACTACGAGGACTACCACAGCGCGCCTGGATTCTTCGTCGTAAACGCCAATCAGTACGGTACCGGCAATTTCTTCCTGCGAAACCCGCAGATGACGACCGTGCTCGTTTTACGCCATGCGGAGAAGGCGCAGGATTCGACCGAACCCGATGTTCCGCTGAGCATCGACGGGACGAAGCGGGCGGCACTCCTCGCCAAGTTGCTGGACCGCTCGGGCATCACCTCGATCTACTCCACGGATACCGTACGCACGCGCAGCACCTTGAAGCCCACCGCGGACAGGTATCGCACTCCGATCGAGATCTACGCCCAGCCAAGCACACTCGCGTCGGGCATCTTGGCCAACCACGCCGGCGATGTCGTGCTGGTCGCCGCCCACAGCAATACAGCTGCGCAGGTGCTCAACGCCTTGGGTGCCAGTGTGCCGACCGCAGAGATCGCGGACTACGACAACTTGTTCCTGCTCACCGTCCACGGTTCGAACGTCAACGTCACCAACCTTCAATATGGTGCCGACAACAGTCCCGACAACTCGAAGAATCAGGTGCAAGCCAAGATGCTGTTGCTCGTCGGATTGAATGGCAACCGCAGCGACGCGCTGCGGCTCGTGCACACGGCGCGCAAGGCGGGTGTAAGCGCGATCTATACAAGCAAGCAGGAGGCCCCCGTTCTGGCGCCCCTCGTGACCGCAACGGGCTTGACGCCGAGGAGCTACACGAATGCCGGTCGGCTGGCGAAAGACCTGCTTTTCTCGTCGACCAACGGAACATTCCTGATCGCCGGCACGCACGAGGAACTTCGGGCCATCATCGGCAAAATAGGTGCCGGGCCCGTCCCGGTCTTGTACGCCGGCGACCGCGACCATCTGATCGCGCTGACGTTACTACCCTCGAGGGCTGCTCGGCTCGTGCACATGCGCTTCTAGTACGCCAACCCCGGGGAGGTATCGAAACATGATGAAAGCGATGGATTCGGGTCGAGGGCAAGGCGCAAAGCGCAGCGATACGTCGTTGTATCGCGAGCATTTGCAACGCCGCCATCGGCCCGAAGACGCGCTTTCATGTTTCGAGACTGCCGGGTTGGCGTACTAGGCGCACTGGATTCACCGCACGTGGTTGCGCAGCGTCCGCTGCCAGCCCGACCGAGCACGCGTCGATCACGACGCGGTCGCGTCCCCTTGCCTTGGCCTCGTACAGCGCGCGGTCGGCCCGGCCCAGCAGGGCCTCGAGCGTGCCGTCCTGCGGGGACATCAGGGCGACACCGACGCTGGCGGTGCAGCGCAGTGAATCGCCTTCGTGACGGAAGTCGAGCGATCCGATGCGCTCGCGCAGCGCATGCGCCACGTCGTGCGCATCGCCCGATGCGGAGGTCGACACGACGATCAGGAACTCTTCGCCGCCCCACCGCGCGACCATGTCCTGCTGCCGCAGCCGCTCGGTCAACGCCTGCGCCACGCGCACCAGCAGCGCGTCACCTGCAGCGTGGCCGTATCGGTCGTTGACGAGTTTGAAGTGGTCGAGGTCGAGCACCAGCACGGCCATCGCTTCGCCGCTGCGGCGCGCGCGTGCGAACGCCACCGCCGCGTGGTCGAAGCCGTGTCGGCGGTTGGGCAGCCCCGTCAACGCGTCGGTGTGGGCGGCGTACTCGAGCGACACCTGGCGCTTGTGGATCTCGGCCAGGTACACGCCGTGGATCAGCAGCAGCAGGATCGCGATCGAGGGCACGCTGCTGATCATCAGCAACCGACCGCCCCAGCCCTGATTCATCACAAACAGCGGCGGCGCATCGGCGAGTTCGAAGCCGACGTACAGCAGCAAGGAAGCCGCCACCATGACCGAACGCGACCGCCACTGTTGCGTTGAAAAGAGCACCAGTGCGACTGGCGCGCCGAGTACGAAGTAGATCTGGAAACCGCCCTTCAGACCGAACAGCAGCGTCAGTGCCGCGAGGTGCAACAGGAACATCGTCGCGATGAACACGCTCCCGATGCTGCGCAGGCCGCGCGACTGAAGCGGGAAGTACGCTGTGTACGCCACGCCGACTGCGAGGTTCACCGCAGCCGCTTCCACATGGCCCAGCGCGAGGTGGGCGAAGGCAAACAGCACCGTGACCACGCAACCCAGCGCCGCCACCAGATTGCCGATCTGCACGCGCGCGCGCTGCGCCTCGGACGATCCCGAAGTGCCGTGGTGGTAAAGGCGCTGGAATATTTGGCGCATCGTGTGGCCGCACGTTCGCTTGGGCAGGTTCCGCGGAATCGCGGAGTCCGTGCTCCAGTATCGGCATCCAGCGCAACAACACCGTGTCAGACGGACGCCCAACGTTAAGAATCGACGCGCCGATTTCACAGAACGACGTAACGGGTTCGCTCGAGGCGCACCGTCTGTAAGGCGATGTCACGGTCGTGGCACATGCGGCACACATTCCATACGCGAAGCAAACTACCTCCATGAATACGCCAGCCTCATCTGCTTTCGAACGTTTCGACGCCCGCAGCGGCGTCGTCGGCACCGGCCTGAAGGTCGCGCGCGCGTTGCCGACGGCACGGCGCCGCATGATCGGCGCGTGGTGCTTCCTCGACCACGCGGGCCCGGCGTTGCTGCCGCCCGGCGAAGGCATGTTCGTCGGCCCACACCCGCACATCGGCCTGCAAACCTTCACGTGGATGATCGAGGGCGAACTGCTGCATCGCGACAGCCTGGGCTGCGAGCAGTTGCTGCGACCCGGGCAGGTGAACCTGATGACGGCCGGGCGCGGCATCGTGCACAGCGAAGAGTCGCCGACGAAACAAGGCGGCGCACTGCACGTGGCACAACTGTGGATCGCGCTGCCAGACGCGCGCATCGACATCGCACCCGCGTTCGCGCATCACCCCGATCTGCCGCAAGTGGGTGTCGGTGGCTGGCGCGCGACGGTGCTGGTGGGGCAGATGATGGGGCAGATGACGGGCATGCATGCGCCGCCGATCGTGCACACGCCGATGGTGGGCATCGACCTCGCCGCGTCGAAGGCCGCGGATGGTGTGCTGACACTCGACCCTGCGTTCGAGCACGGCTTCGTGTGCCTCGAGGGCCGCGCGACGATCGAGGGCGATGTGCTCGAGCCCGGCGCGCTGCTCTACGCAGCCCAGGGCCGCGAAAACGTCACGTTGCGCTGCGACGCGCAGACGCGCGTGCTCGTTGTCGGCGGCGCACCGTTCGAGTCACCGCGCATCCTGTGGTGGAACTTCGTCGCACGCACGCATGACGAGGTGGCGGCCGCAGCATCCGACTGGCACAGCGGCAGCACGCGGTTCCCTGCGGTGCGAAGCACAGCGCTCGAGCGGTTGTCGATGCCGTCGCTGGAAGGGCTGCATCTCGCGCCCACGCGTGCCGACGGCTCGCGGGTGTGAAGGCCCTCACCCCCAAACGGGTCAGCCGTCGCTGACCTGCACGCGGTGCTGATGCAGCGCTTCGAAGATCGGCGCGTCGCCGAAGCGGAAGAGATCGAGTGTGATTGCACCGGCCTGCGCCTGCGCCGAAAACGCGACCCACGACGGCACGACGAACATGTCGCCGCGTTCGACGCTCCAGCTGCGCTCGCCCACGCTCACGGTGCCACGGCCGTCGAACACCTGGAACACCGACGAGCCGACTTCGCGCCATACCCTCGTGCGCCCGCCGCCGCGAATGCGGTGCATCTCGGTGCGGATCGTCGGCAGCACGTCACGGCCGGTAGTCGGGTTGGTGTAGCGCACCGCGGCGTGCCCGGCGCTTAGCGTCGAGCCTTCGACACCTTCGCCTTCGAGCTCGAGCTGATCGTTCAACGCGCGGTCCGTGTCGGCCCAGCGATACGCCAGCAGCGGCGTCGCCGGCAGCGCATCGACCTGCGACGCAGGGCGCAGGCCCGGGTGACCCCACAGCCTTTCGGAGCGGCTGCGGTCGGGGGTTGTTTTCTCGGCGGCGCTGATCGTGTGGCGGCCGAATTCGAAGAACTGTGATTCGGTGATGTACGCGAAGGGAATGTCCAGCCCGTCGATCCACGCCATCGGTTTCGTTGCCGCGTTGTGATGCGAATGCCAGTTCCAGCCCGCCTGCGGCAGGAAGTCGCCGCGCGACATGCGCACCGCGTCGCCGTTCACCACCGTCCACACGCCCTCGCCTTCGACGACGAAGCGGAACGCGTGCTGCGTATGGCGATGTTCGGGCGCGTCTTCGCCGGGCATCAGGTACTGGATCGCGGCCCACAACGTCGGCGTGGCGTAGGGCTTGCCGCCCAGCGACGGGTTGGCAAGCGCGATGGCACGACGCTCGCCACCACGGCCCACGGGAACGATGCGGCCGGCTTGTTCGGCCAGCGCGACCAGGTTCTTCCAGCGCCACAAATGCGCAGCTGCTTTGCTCTTCGGGTGCAGCGGCATCAGGTCGCCGATTTCGGTCCACAGCGGCACGAGCAATTCGCGCTCGAAGCCGCGGTACAGCGTTTCGAGTTCGGGCGACGGGTCAGGTTGGCCAGGGGCGGCGACGGCCTTCAGTTTTACTGGGGACGGGACAACATCGGTGGTCATGGGGGTGTCTCCTGGGTGGTCACCTTCGATCCTACGCAGGCTTCGTCGGATCGAAACCGCTGGCCTCGGCCCATTCGGTGAAGTGCTCGCGCAACTCGCTGGGCAGGTTCAGCACGAAGTCGAACGTCCAGCGGATAGCTGTCTTGCAGGAAGTACCTGGCAGCGTCGAGCAGCACGCTGCCCTGACGTGCGTCTTTGCCCTTCTTCGCCGGGTTGCGTTCGGGCTTGCGCGAAAGCCATAGCTTGTGCACGGCCATCCATCGTGGATCGGGCACATACAGCGGGCACGCGCCGGGCTTGGGCGTCGAGACCACACACCGCACAGGCACGCCCTCGAGCAACCACTCCTGTTCGGGCAGCGTGAACAAAGGCGCGAAGACTTCGTGGCGCGGCATCGGGTGCGTGCTGGGCGCCGCCACCAACTTGACCTCGTAGCCATCGGCGTTGACGGCCTGATAGGGCTTGCGCTTGCTCATCGTGAAGGTGGCATCGACCTTCTTCAGCGCGGCCAGCAGTGTTGGCCTTTCGCCTGGAGGCGTCAGCGCTTCGGAAGGCGCGATCTGCGCCAGTGACACATGCGTGTCGCGGCACCAGGCCAGGTCAAAGTCCTCGGTCTCTTCGTTGCCCGCAGGAAAACGAGCGGCGCACAGAAGTTCGTAGGCCGAAAAGGCATTGGTGCCCACCACCATGTAGTCCACCCCCAGCAGGCCCAGACGATCCAACTCGCGCAGCAACCGAGCCTGGGGCTCGAGCATCTGAGGTAGTCGCAGCGCACGGTACTGGCGGGCGCGATCAACCAGCAACGTGTTCGATGAGGACTGGCGATCACGCAAGCGCTGGCGCTCGTCGGCATATTGGGTCATGCGCTGCTCGGTCTCGGGCGAGCGCACGCCGACGGTGCTGCCAGAGTCCCCTGGGCCCCGCTTTTGCGCAAGGTAGTCCGTGCCGCTCTTGTTTTGCCAGTACATGCTGGAAGGCATGGCCGCCAGAGCGCGCTCGGTCTCGAGAACCTGCTCGTAAGCCGTCTCTAGGTTGGCGATGACGCGACCCGCATCGACTGAAAACGGGCTGAAATCCGCCCTTTGGTATGTCATAAAACATTGATCTTAAACATTTTCCACCTGAAACCATGAGTTTCCTGAATTTTGGTGGAAAGGCATCTTCCAGCCCCTTGCACCCTGCGAGCAAATTGAAACGCCTGCCCTTCCACGCATGGCAAGAATGGGTTGCGCGGCAGCCTTGCTTTCCGCAATCGAGGGCATCCATGAACAGGTCAATCGCAGCGTCGGGACTCGTGTCGCTCTTCGTGGCGGCGTGCGGCGTTGGCACCGAAGGTGACGTTGACGGGGTGCGTGACGCGACGCGCCCGCCACTCGAGGCCACAGGTCCCACTTGGGCCTTCGTTGCCGACGAGTGGCAGACCTTCGTCCTGACGCAACCGGGCAGGGTTCGTTATGGGGCCAACGGAACCTGGATCGAAGTCGCGTTGCCGGTGGGCCAGCATGCGTGCAACAACTCGTATTTCGGCCGCGACCCGTTGCAGGGCGTCGTCAAGCGTTGCGACTTGCTGTCGTCGGGGCCCTCTTCCGGCACGTGGGTCGCCACGGCGAACGAGTGGGCGTCATTCGTGCTGACCACGTCGCGGCGCGTGCGCTACGGCGCGCAGTCGAGTTGGCTCGAGCGTGATCTGCCGGCCGGCCAGGTCTTTTGTACCAATGCGTTCTTTGGTCGTGACCCGCTGCCTGGGGTCGTGAAGGGGTGCGAGGTTTGGGACGCCGACCCATCGACCACCGGATGGACGTTCCTTGCCGACGAATGGGGCGCGTTCACGCTCGCGTCATCGGGCGTCGTGCGGTACGGCGCAAACAGCACGTGGGTCGAGCGGTCGTTGTCGTCGGGTCCACATGCGTGCACCAACACCTTCTTCGCAACGGATCCGTTGCCCGGCGTGGTCAAGCGCTGCGAGGTTCGCGACATCGCCACGCCGCCACCACCTCCTCCGCCGCCGCCACCACCACCGCCTCCCCCACCACCCGCAGCAGCGGGCACACCCGCGCTGATGTTCTCCGATCTGACCTCTGGCCCGAGCAGCGGCAACTCCGACGATTCGCAACCGAGTCAGGTGGCGGGACAAGACGGCGCCATCGTCACAGTCTGGGGCAAGAATCTCGGCACGACGGCGGGCACGATCCTGGTCGGTGGCGTGCCCGCGCGCATCTACGTATGGGGCAACGCCACCGCGCCGGCCGACCTGCATGTGCGGCACGGCATGCAGATGATCGCGTTTCAGGTCCCGCAGCAAGTGCCGAACGGCGCGACGACGATTCAGGCGGTCATCGGTGGCGTGGCGTCCAATACCCTGCCCTTCACGGTGCGCAGCGGTGCGATTCATTTCGTGAAGACCAACGGCAGCGACAGCACCGGCGACGGCTCGTGGTCTCGTCCGTGGGCCAAGGTGTCGAAGGCGTCGTCGGCGCTGGCGCCGGGCGCCATCGTCTACATCGGCAACGGCGTGTGGCAGAACGCGCCCGACGGTGACCGATCCACGCTCGACCTGGACCGCGACCCCACCAAGCTGGGCACCGCGGCCTTGCCGAAAGCGCTGGTGGCCTACCCCGGCGCCACCGCGCGCATCGGCACCGACACGCTCGATGCGTGGAGCACCTTCGTGTCGGGTGCGCCGACGCCGTCGACCTACTGGACGATGTCGAAGCTGGTGCTGGTGGGCCGCAACACGGCCGCCACCTACAACACCGGCTTCCGGCTGATCGGCAACCACGTGAGTGCACCGCGCGGCGACGATCAGACCGGCGCCATCGGCGGCATCGACAGCGCCAACCTCGCGGTGCTGGGCAACGAGCTGACGGCCTGCGGCTACCCCGGCACCAGCAAGCTCTACCACCCGATGTACATCCAAAGCCGCGAGGCCAGCGTGCCGCCCAGACTGCCCGATTCCGACAACCGCGAAATCGCGTGGAACTACCTGCACGACAACCACGCGTTCGACGGCATCAACTTCTATCGCGAAGGCCAGTACAGCGCCTACATGACCAACACGCGCGTGCACGACAACGTGATCGTCAACCAGACCGGCCGCGGCATCTTGATCGGCACCTACCTGACCGGCGAGCAGAACTACTTCTACAACAACGTGATCATCAACGCCGGCCTCGGCCCGCCACCGGCCGGGCCCTTCGCCACCGACCCGGCGTTCGGCTACGTGTGCGTCGACATCAATGCCGGCGCGGTCGGCAATCCGCGCACCACGATCCACTTCGTCAACAACACGCTGGTGGGTTGCGGCTTCGGCAGCGGGCCGTTGAACACGGCCGGCGCGGTATCGGTCGGCAATGCCTACGCGTTCGATTTGAGTTTCAGAAACAACATCGTCGTGTCGAACGGCTTCCCCTTCATCACGCCCTACTCGAGCACCACGACCACGACCGCAACCAACAACATCTGGTTCGGTGGGGGTGGGCCCGTGCCCTCCCCAGCCAACGCCGAGATCTTTGTCGGCGCGGTGACAGGCGACCCGATGCTGGTCGATGCGATCGGCGGCGACGTTCGATTGCGCAGCGACAGCGCGGCCATCGACCGCGGCAGCGCAACCGCCCCGGTGCCTGCGGTGGACTTCGACAACGTACTTCGGCCGCAAGGTGCGGGCATTGATATCGGCGCGTTCGAGAGACGGTAGCGCGTCACGCTGCACGCTTGCCTGTTCGAAGGAAGCGTCTGCCCGCCGCATGGCACGATGCCCGCATGAACATCACCGAACCAACCTTCTCGACGCTGCCGTGGTTCCTGCGGCCGGTGTTCGCGCGCCAGCGCAAGCGCTTCGGCACGATGCTTGTGCCGGCGATGGTCTGGGCGCGCGTGCCGCGGCTGTACGCCGCGCTGAGCCATTTCTACGCCGCCTTCGAACGGCGCGCTTCGCCACTGCCGCCGGCGCTGCGGTCGCTGGTGCAGATCCGGGTCTCGCAGATCAACCACTGCGCCTTCTGCATCGACCTGAACGCCGCGCTCGCAGCCGAGCGCAGCGGCTCGATGGACAAGGCGATGGCCGTCGAACAATGGCGCGACAGCGACCGCTTCGACGCCAGCGAACGCCTGGCCCTCGACTACGCCGAGGCGATGACCGACAGCACGCAACGCGTCGCGGCCCCGCTGGCCGAGCGGTTGCGCGCGCACTTCGGCGAGACGGCGCTGATCGAACTGACCGCGCTGATCGCGTTCCAGAACCTGTCGAGCAAGTTCAACGCGGCGCTCGACATTCCGTCGCAGGGGTTGTGCGTGCGGCCGCCCGTGGACCCCGAGCCCGGCGATCACGCGGGTCGATCGTAGGTGCAGCTTCTGCCGCGCCCATCACTCCACCGTCACGCTCTTCGCCAGATTCCGCGGCTTGTCCACATCCGTGCCCCGCGCCACCGCGGTGTGATAGGCCAGCAATTGCAGCGTGACCACGTGCAGGATCGGTGACAGCGCACCGTAGTGCTCGGGCATGCGGATCACGTGGGTGCCTTCGCTGGTCTGGATGTTGGTGTCGCTGTCGGCGAAGACGAACAACTCGCCACCGCGTGCGCGCACTTCTTGAAGGTTGCTCTTCAGTTTCTCGAGCAGCGCGTCGTTGGGGGCGATGGTCACCACCGGCATCGCACTGGTCACCAGCGCCAGCGGGCCATGCTTCAGTTCACCCGCCGGGTAAGCCTCGGCGTGGATGTAGCTGATTTCCTTCAGCTTCAGCGCGCCTTCGAGCGCGACGGGGTAGTGCAGCCCGCGGCCGAGGAAGAGCGCGTTCTCCTTCTTCGCGAAGACTTCGCTCCACGCGATCACCTGCGGCTCGAGCGCCAGCACCGCCTGCACCGCGGCGGGCAGGTGGCGCAGTGCTTTCAGGTGTGCGGCTTCGCCTGCGTCGTCACTGCGCTTCTTCACCTGCGCGATTGCGAGCGTGAGTAGGAACAGGCCGACCAACTGCGTCGTGAAGGCTTTGGTCGACGCGACGCCGATTTCGACACCGGCGCGCGTGATGTAGGCGAGCTTGCACTCGCGCACCATCGCGCTGGTGCCGACGTTGCACACCGTCAGCGTGTGCTGCATGCCCAGGCCACGCGCATGCTTCAGTGCTGCCAGTGTGTCGGCGGTTTCGCCGCTTTGGGTGATGGTGACGACCAGCGTCTTCGGATCGGGCACGCTGTCGCGATAGCGGTATTCGCTGGCGATCTCGACCTGTGTAGGAATCTTCGCGATCGACTCGAGCCAGTACTTCGCGACGCTTCCGGCGTAGTAGCTCGTGCCGCAGGCGAGTATCAATATGCGGTCGATCTCTTTGAATACCTTGTGCGCACCGTCGCCGAACAGTTCGGGGGTGATCGATTGAACGCCTTCCAGCGTGTCGCCGATGGCGCGCGGCTGCTCGAATATTTCCTTTTGCATGTAGTGGCGGTACGGGCCCAGCTCGGCCGCGCCCGAGTGCGCGTTGACGGTGCGCACTTCGCGCTCGACGCGTCTGAATCCGTTGCGGTCACGCGCTTCGATCCAATACTTACCCAACTGAATATCGACCACGTCGCCGTCTTCGAGGTAGACGATGCGGTCGGTCACGCCGGCCAATGCCATCGCGTCGGATGCAAGGAAGTTTTCTCGCTGCGCGGCCTCTTTGCCCACGCCCAACACCAGCGGCGAGCCTTCGCGCGCGCCGACCACGCGCGCGGGTTCATCGCGGCAGAACACGGCCAGCGCGTAGGCGCCCTTCAGTTGCTGCACGGCCTGCTTCAGCGCGTCGAAGAGGTCGCCGCTGTACAGGTGGTCAATCAGGTGCGCGATGACCTCGGTGTCGGTCTGGCTGGTGAAGGCATAGCCCTTGGCTTGCAGCTCGGCGCGCAGCTCTTCGTGGTTTTCGATGATGCCGTTGTGGACCAGCGCAATGCGGCCGGCGGTCGCTTCCTTCGCGCCGGGGCCGTGCGAGAAGTGCGGGTGCGCGTTGTGCACGACCGGCGCGCCGTGCGTGGCCCAGCGCGTGTGCGCAATGCCGGTGTGGCCAGCCACCTTGTCGGTGTCGATCTGCGTGCCCAGCTCGGCCACGCGCGCCGTGCTGCGCGTGCGGCGCAGCGCGCCGTCTTGATGCACAGCCACGCCGCAGGAGTCGTAGCCGCGGTACTCGAGCCGCTGCAAACCCTGCACAAGGATCGGGACGATGTTGCGGGCGCTGACGGCGCCGACGATGCCGCACATGGGATGGGCCTTCCGAGGTCGGTGAGAGGGATGGAACAGCGAACGGGCCAAATGCTAAGTGAGCTGTCATGCAGGATGTGTGCGTAATTCACAGACTACATGAACGATTATTTCGAGATTCGGCGTTCGTGCAATTTTATTGCGTAGCATGTCCAACCATGACTGAAATAGACGCCACTGACGCCAAGCTGCTTGACCTGATGCAAGCGGACGCGTCCATGTCCAACCAGGCACTGGCCGCCGCGGCGAACGTGTCGCCGGCCACCGCGCTGCGGCGCGTCAAGCGCATGGTCGACGCCGGGCTGGTCGAACGGCAGACCGCATTGGTGTCAATGACAGCCGCGGGCGGGCTTCAGGCCATCGTCGAGATCACGCTCGACCGACAGGGTGACGAACATGCGCAAGCCTTCGAAGCGCTGGCTGTGGCCGATGCCGGCGTGCAGCAGTGCTGGCGAGTGACCTCTGGCCCCGACTTCGTGCTGGTGCTGTGGGTGTGCGACATGGCCGACTACCAGGCACTGGTCGAGCGCCTGTTCACGCAGCACGCGAACGTGCGCACGGTAAAGACGTTCTTCGCGACGAAGCGCGCCAAGTTCGACCCGCGGGTGCCGGCGATGGCGATGGTTCGCAAACACCCCAGCTGAACCGAAACGCACTACATTCCCAACCGGCGGCCTGCCGCGCCTCACCTTCGCTCGGTGCCCACGCCACCGACTCTGCAAGGCAAAGGGGACCTCGTGTCCTCGGCATGATCGACATCGACCCTCGTGCCCCGCGGCATGGGTCGGCAGCGTGGGTGCCGCTCCGTGCCATCGTGGGCGACGAAAGGCCGATCGACATGACCACCCAAGCTGGATTCAAACGCCGGGTTCGCGAGCGCATGACGCTCACCGGCGAGCGTTACGCCGCGGCGCGGCGCGTACTTCTGGAACAGGCGCAGCGCCGACGCGGCCGCTCGAGCCGCGTCTGGATCGCCGAACCCGAAGTCGACGACGACACCATCCGCAAGGCCACCGGGCGCGAATGGAACGCGTGGTGCGACCTCATCGACGCATGGCCCGACCACACTCAGGGCCACACCGCCATCGCACGCTGGCTCGTTGACGAGCAGGATGTGGGCGCATGGTGGGCGCAGTCCGTCACCGTGGGCTACGAACGCATCACTGGCATCCGCCTGCCGCACCAGATGGCCGATGGCACCTTCACCGCAGGCAAGTCGCGCACGATCACCGGCGACGCGGCGGCGTTGCGCGCGATGCTGCTCGATACCCATGCGCACGCGGACCTGTTTGCAGGCCACGTGCCGACGCTGAAGTCAAGACCCGCGTCGAAGGCGATCCGCCTCGCCTTCGGTGACGGCATCGCGCAGTTCGACCTCGATGCGAAGGAAGATGGCCGCGTGAAGGTCACGGTTTCGCACCTGAAACTGCCGACCTACGAAAGCGTGGAGCAATGGAAGTTCTACTGGAGCGAGTGGCTCGAGGCCATCGACTCCATGGGTTGAACGTCGGCGCGACCACCGTTACAGCACGTTGCCGCGACCGCGGTGTCGAGGTATTTGCATCGACGCCCGCTGCTCAGTGGTGGATGAATGCACGCACCAGGAAACGGCACGGCACATGGCTGTGCCTGCTCGCCGCCATGCACGCCGGGGCCATCGCGCAGACGCCGCAAGTGCCACCACCACCGCAGACGCAACCGCAGCCACCACCGGCCACACCGCAGCAGCCTGCATTGCCACCGGGGCAATCGGTCGAGGTCACCGGGCAACGCAACGACGAGACGCAAGAGCGCCGTCAATCCACCGCGGCCAAGATCGTGGTCGGCCGCGGCGAGATCGAACGCTACGGTGACGCCACGCTCGGCGATCTGCTGCGCCGCCTTCCGGGCGTGACGGTGACGGGCTCGCCGCGCCGCGGCGGTCAGTTGCGCATGCGCGGCTTGGGGCAAGGCTACACGCAGGTGCTGCTGGACGGCGAGCGCGTGCCGGCCACCTTCTCGATCGAGTCGCTGGCGCCCGAACAGATCGAGCGCATCGAGATCTTGCGCGCGCCCACCGCCGAAACCGGTACACGCGCCATCGCCGGCACCATCAACATCATCACGCGCGAAGGGTCGAACAAGCGCGGCGACGACCTTCGCCTTGGCACCGTCTACGAATCGGGGCACGCGCAGCCGGTGTTCAGTTGGACGCACACCGATCGCGTTGTCATGAGCAGCGGCAGTGACCTGCTCTACAACTGGTCGCTTCAGATTCAGGACGAACTGACGCCGCGCGATATCGACAGCGTGTCCACCGTCGAAGACGAAGACGTCGCGACCGGTGCGACCACCTTCGCGCAGCGCGAGAAGACGCACACGCACGACAAGCGCCAACGCGTGAACCTCAGCACACGCCTGCAGTGGCGCAACGACCGCGGTGATGGTCTGACGATCACGCCGCTGGTCACGCACACGCGCGACGACGCACAGCGCGACATCACGCTGACGCAAAGCGCGGGGGCATCACCCGCGCTGTACGACCACGCCTTCACCGACGCGAAGGGTGAACGCACCCAGATGCGCTTGGGCACGCGCTGGCGCAGCACGATCGGTGAAGACGGGCAGCTCGAGCTGCGTGCCACCGTGCGTGACTCGAAGAGCACCAACCGCGGCGTGCGCGAGGAGTACGACACGAACGACACGCGCGTGCGGATCGTCACCGACGACGCGACCACGCGCGAACGCAGCGTCGGCGGTGGCATCAAGTTCACCGAAGACTGGGGCGACGACCATGTCATGACCCTGGGTGGCGAGGCCGAGAACGGACGCCGCAGCGACGCGCGCACGACGCTGCAAAACGGTCTGCCGCTGCTGACCGACTTCGGCGACGAGCTGGGCGCCCGCAGCAAGCGCATTGCCCTGTACGCGCAAGACGAATGGACGCTGACGCCTCAGTGGGTACTTCAGGCCGGCCTGCGCGCCGAAAGCATCGCCACACGCGGCGACGCCGGCACCACGAACGTTGCGACCAACCGCAGCCGCGTCATCGCGCCGTTGTTGCACCTGCTGTGGAAGCCCAGCAGCAGCGACCGCCTGCGGCTGGGCCTGACGCGCAGCTATCGCTCACCGAACCTGTCGAGCCTGCTGGGGCGACCCTCACTGTCATCGCGCTATCCAGTGTCCGGCCCCAACCAGCCAACCTCGCCCGACCGCGTCGGCAACCCGAACCTGA
The DNA here is from genome assembly GCA_963738615.1 of uncultured beta proteobacterium. Taxonomy (GTDB): domain Bacteria; phylum Pseudomonadota; class Gammaproteobacteria; order Burkholderiales; family Burkholderiaceae_C; genus CAVTWY01. Next base: position 1,805,188 of record CAVTXI010000019.1, on the reverse strand, counting down.
AACCCGAACTGGCCGACGGCATCGACCTGGGCTACGAACACTATCTGGCTGGCGGCGGCTTGGTCGGCGCGAATATCTTCCATCGCCGCATCCGCGACGTGCTGCGCACCCTCACCTCGCTCGAGACCGTGCCATGGTCCACCTCGCAGCGCTGGGTATCACGGCCTGGCAATGTCGGCCGCGCGACGACCACCGGCCTCGAGCTGGAAGCCAAGGGCCGTCTCGACGAACTCTGGCCCGACGCGCCACGCATCGGCTTCCAGGCCAATGCGGCCTACTTCCTGTCGCGCGTGCAAGGCGTGCCGGGGCCGAACAACCGCCTGGACGAACAACCGAAGTCGACCCTCAACCTCGGCCTGGACTATCGGCTTCGCGGCCTGCCCCTGGCCTTCGGCACGAGTTGGAACCGCGTGCCCGCCTACAACACGCAACTGTCCGACACGCAAAGCTCGTTCAACGGCCGCAAGTCCGTCGTCGACGCCTACGCGCTATGGACCATCAACGACAAAGCGCGCGTGCGCCTGTCCACGTCCAACGCCGTACCGATCGACAGCGAAAGCGGCAGCACCATCGACGCCGTCACGTTCCGCGAAACCTCGAAGTCGGTGACAACAACGGATCGCAGCTGGATGGTGCGGCTCGAGATGAAGTTGTGAGTTCAGCGCGTCGATACTGCGGGCATGGAGCCGCAGCCAGCACAGCCCAACGGGTGCAATCCTTCGGCGGCAGATGCGATCCGTGAGTTCCGCGTCGGCCGCGCCCGCATGGTCCAGGACGACTGCCTCGAGTGGCTGAGCCGGCAACCCGACAACAGCCTCCATGCCGTCGTCACCGACCCGCCTTACGGGCTCGTCGAGTACACCGATGAAGAGCAGCAGAAGTTGCGCGCCGGCCAAGGCGGCGTGTGGCGCATTCCACCCAGCTTCGACGGGTCCAAGCGCGCGCCGTTGCCGAGGTTCACGGTCCTGAGCGGTGCTGACCTCAGCGCGCTCGAGTCCTTCTTTCTGCGATGGGGCCGCAGCCTGGCGCGGGTGGTCGTGCCCGGCGCCAACGTCGTCGTCGCCAGCAACCCGTTGTTGTCGCACTTGGTCTCGGGCGCCCTGGCGCGCGCCGGCCTCGAGCGGCGCGGTGAGCTGGTGCGCTTGGTGATGACGATGCGCGGAGGTGATCGGCCGAAAGCGGCTCACGTCGAATTCAACGACGTGAGCGTGATGCCACGGTCGATGTGGGAGCCGTGGCTGATCTATCGCAAGCCGCTCGAAGGGCGCGTGCAGGACAACCTGCGCAAGTGGGGCACCGGCGGTTTCAGGCGCATCAGCGCGACGCGCCCGTTCGGCAACGTCATCACCTCGGCACCCACCCGCGCAACGGAACGCAAGCTCGCCAACCATCCGAGCTTGAAGCCGCAGGCTTTCCTGCGTCAGGTGGTGCGTGGTTCGCTGCCGCTCGGGCGCGGCATCTTGCTCGACCCGTTCGCGGGCTCGGGCTCGACGCTGGCCGCGGCCATCGCGGTCGGATACGACGCGGTGGGTGTGGAACGAAGCGACCAGTATTTCGACCTCGCGCGCACCGCGATACCGAAGCTGGCGCGACTCGATGCACCCATCAAGCCTGCTTCAACACGGCAAGGCCTTTGAGGTACTCACCCTCGGGAAAGCGGATCGTCGTCGGGTGATCCGCCGCCGCGTGCAGGCGTTCGATGATCGCGCCGTCGACATCGGCATCGATGCCGGCACCGGCGACGATTTTGTGGAACAGCTCGGGGCCGATGCCGCCCGAGCACGAGAACGTGAGCAGCAGGCCACCTGGTGCCAGCAGCTTCAACGCCAGACGGTTGATGTCTTTGTACGCACGCGCGGCGCGTTCGGCGTGCGCGACGGTGGGGGCGAACTTGGGTGGGTCGAGCACGAGGGCGTCGAACGCTTCGCCGTGGTCGAGTGCGGCGCGCAGGTAGGCGTTGACGTCGGCCTGCACGACTTCACTTCTTGCCACGTCGAAGCCGTTCAGCGCCACGTGCGCGTTCACGCGTTCGAGCGCGGCAGCGGACGAATCGACGCTGACCACCTGCTGCGCGCCACCCTCGAGCGCAGCCACGCTGAAGCCGCCGCTGTAGCAGTAGGCGTTCAGCACACGCTTGCAGCCGAAGCGCCGCACCTGGACGGCGAAGCGCGCGCGGTTGTCGCGCTGGTCAAGGTAGTAGCCGGTCTTGTGGCCCGTGGCAACGTCGAGCGTCAGTTGCCAACGATGCTCGCGGATCTGCACCGCCGTGTTGCCGTTGGCGTCACCACGCAGCCAGCCGGTGACGGATGAAAGGCCCTCGAGTTCACGCACGCTCGCGTCGGAGCGTTCGTAGACGCGCACACCGCTGCAACGGCTGACGAGGATGTCGGCGACGGCCTGCTTCCAGCGCTCGGTACCCGCCGATAGGAACTGCGCCACCACGACGTCGGCGTATCGATCGACGATCAAACCGGGCAGGCCATCGGCTTCACCGTGGATCAGGCGCACGCCGTCGCTGTCGACCGCGAGACGTTGCCGCATCGCCAGCGCGCGGTCGATGCGGCGTTCGAAGAACGCATGGTCGATGCGCTCATGCTCGTCGAAGCTCCATGCGCGCAAGCGGATCTGCAACGTCGGGCTGTACGCCGCCCAAGCGAGGAAGCGGCCATCGCTTGCTTCGACACGCACCGTCTCTCCCGCATCGGCGCGGCCGCGATCAACGCTGCCCTGGAACACCCACGGGTGATGGCGCAGCAGCGAACGTTCCTTGCCTTCGCGCAGGCGAATCGATTTCATCGCGAAACCATAACCCAGCGACATCATTCAGCGACATCATTCAGCGACATCGAAGCGCCGTTCACTACACTGCCCGCGCGTGAGTTCGACCGCCCCGCTCTCCCCTTCGACATCCAATCGCCCAGCCGCACGAACGCTGCTGGGCGTAGCGCTCATCATCCTCGCGGTCGCCGAGTTCGCATGGCTCGACGCGTGCATGCGCTGGGTCGGCGCGCGTGTGTCGCTGCCGATCGTGCTGTTGCTTCGCTATGCGATCCAGGCGGCGTTCATGGCGGCGTGGATCGGGTGGGTGGGGCGACACAACGGTGCGCCGGGCTTTCGCACCGAGCACCCGCGTTTCCAGTTCGTGCGCGGCACGCTGCTGCTGGTGTCGAGTGCGCTGGTGTTCGCCGCGATCCGCTTGATGCCGCTCGCGGAGGTGACGGCGATCACGCTGCTGGGCCCGGTGCTGGTGACGCTGCTCGCGGGCTGGGTGCTGCACGAACGCGTGACGCGCGTGCAGTACCTGCTGGTCGGCGTCACCTTCTTCGGCGCACTGGTCGTGGTGCGGCCTGGCAGCGGCATCTTCGGCTGGGCGGCGCTGCTGCCGTTGGCCACCGCGTTCAGCTACGCGGTCTTCAACCTGATGAGCGGCCGGCTCGCGAAGCTCGAGAGTCCGCTCACGACGAACTTCTACGCCGGCGTCGTCGGCACGGCGTGGATGCTCGTCGGTGTGGATCGTTGCGTCGCTCGCGGGCTTCGACGCCGCGCTGGGCGACCCGCGCGCCGTCAGCGGCGCCGATTGGGCCGTGATCATCACGGGCGCACTGCTGGGCACGACCGGGCACCTGGTGCTGATCAACGCGCTGCGCCACGCGCCCACCAGCACGTTGATGCCCTTCACCTACCTGCAGATCCCGATGTCGGTGCTGGCGGGTTGGCTGTTGTGGCGTGATGTGCCCGATGGGTGGGCGTTCATCGGCATGGCGATCATCGCGACGAGCGGTGCGTTGTTGGTGTGGCTGAACTTCAGGCGGGTGTCGGCATGACCACCGTCACTCGAGCCGACCCAGGCGATCAGGTCGCCGCTTTCACGACACGCTCATTGCGCTGCGCCAACCCCACGACCGGGTCGCGCAGCAGGTCGGCCACACGCGCGCGCAACGCGTCGGGCGTGACCGTCGCAGGCGCCATCGCTTCGCCCACCACCAGGCCCACGCGGCTCGACGATGCCGCGGCGGAAGGGCCGCACCATCGCGTTGCCCTGCTCCACGCGCGAGAAGAACGAACCCCAGAGGTTCTGCAGCGCCGCCGGGATCACCGGCACCGGGCGGCTCTCGAGGATCTTCATGATGCCGCCCTTGAACGGCTGCAATTCGCCGTCACGCGTGATGCCGCCTTCGGGAAAGATGCCCACGAGCCCACCCTTGCTCAATACACGATCGACTTCGGCGAACGCGGCCTCGTAGAGCTTCGGGTCTTCCTTCTGCGGCGCGATCGGGATCGCCTTCGCGAGCTTGAACAGCGCGCCGATCACCGGTGTTCTGAAAATGCGGTGGTCCATCACGAAGCGGATCGGGCGCGGGCTGGCGGCCATCAGCAGCACCGCATCGACGAAGCTGACGTGGTTGGCGGCCAGGATCGCGGCGCCCTCTTCCGGCACGTGCTCGTCGCCGTGCACGCGAAAGCGATAGACGAGCCGCGACGCGAGGAACGCGACGAAGCGCAGCAGGTATTCCGGCACCAGCAGGAAGATATACAAGCCGACCAGCGCGTTCGCCAGTGCGGTCAGGCCGAACACCTGCGGGATCGTGAAGCCCGACTTCATCAGCACGCCGACGATCAGCGAACTGGCGATCATGAAGATCGCGTTGAGGATGTTGTTGGCGGCAATGATGCGCGCGCGGTGGCTCTTGGGTGCGCGCAGCTGAATCAGCGCGTACATCGGCACGCTGTACAGGCCCGCCGACATCGACAGCATGAACAAATCGAACAGTACGCGCCAGTGCGCGGGCTTCGCGATAAAGGTCGACAGGCTCTGCGCATCCACGCTGGGCAGCCCGCGCGACGCGAAGTACAGGTCGAGCGCGAAGATGCTCATGCCGATCGCGCCGACCGGCACCAGACCGATCTCGACGTGACGGCGGCTGACGGTTTCGCACAGCAGCGAGCCGATGCCGATGCCGACCGAGAACACGACGAGCAGCAGCGACGCCACGTGTTCGTTGCCGTGCAGCACGTCCTTCGCGAACGCCGGGAAGTTCGACAGGAACACCGCGCCGAAGAACCACATCCACGAGATGCCGAGCAGCGAGCGGAAGACGACCTTGTCTTCGCCCGCGAGCTTCAGGTTGCGAATCGTCTCTGTCGCCGGGTTCCAATTGATGCGAAGGTCCGGCACGGTCGACGGTGTGGCCGGCACGAACTGCGCGGCCACGCGGCCTGCGACCGCGAGCGCGAGGCTGACGAATGCCACCGCCTTTGCACCCGGCAGCCACGAATCGGCGGGCAACGCGACGAGCACGCCGCCGAGCACGTTGCCCAGCAGGATCGCAACGAAAGTGCCCATCTCGATCATGCCGTTGCCGCCGGTCAGCTCGCGCTCGCCCAGGTGCTGCGGCAGGTACGCGTACTTCACCGGCCCGAAGACCGTGCTGTGCAGGCCCAGCAGGAAGATGCAGAACAGCAGCATCGGCACGTTCGTGGCGAACAGGCCCACCGTGACCAGCACCATGATCACGATCTCGAGGTTCTTCACCATGCGGGTGAGGAAGGCCTTGTCGTACTTGTCGGCGATCTGGCCCGACGTGGCCGAGAACAGCAGGAACGGCAAGATGAACACCGCGCCGATCACCAAGCCGGCTTGCGCAGGCTCCATCCACGCAACGTTGAGCTTGTAGGTCACCAGCATCGTGAACGCGAACTTGAAAACGTTGTCGTTCATCGCGCCAAGGAACTGCGTCCAGAAGAACGGCGCGAAGCGGCGCTGCTTCAACAGTGCGAACTGGTTGGGATGGTCGACTTGGCTCATGGGACCTGATGATGACACTAGCATGACCTCACTGGACCGCCGCCCAAGCCCGCCATGAGATCCCGCCATGACATCCGAGCCTGACCTGCCCCCATTGCGTTCGTACGCCCTCGCCGACAACCTCGCCGCCACATCGGGCTCGGTGTTCCTCACCGGCACGCAGGCGCTGGTGCGCCTGGTCCTGATGCAGCGCAAGCTCGACGACGAAGCCGGGCTGAAGACGGCGGGGTTCGTCTCGGGTTACCGCGGCTCGCCGCTGGGCATGGTCGACCAGCAGTTGTGGAAGGCGGGTAAGCACATCGACGCCGCGGGCGTGCAGTTTCTGCCGGCGATCAACGAAGACCTGGCGGCGACGGCGTGCCTGGGTACGCAGCGCGTGGCGCTTGACCCACAGCGCACGGTTGATGGTGTGTATGCGCTTTGGTACGGCAAGGGCCCGGGTGTCGACCGTTCGGGCGATGCGCTGAAGCACGGCCACGTCTACGGCTCGTCACCGCTGGGCGGTGTGCTGGTGGTGGCGGGCGACGACCACGGCTGCGTGTCGTCGTCGATGCCGCATCAGAGCGACATGGCGATGCAGGCGTGGAGCATGCCGGTGCTGCACCCGGCGAACGTGGCCGAGTACCTCGAGTTCGGCCTCTACGGCTGGGCGCTGTCGCGCGCGACCGGCGCATGGGTCGGCTTCAAGGCGATCAGCGAAGTTGTCGAGTCGGGCATGACGGTCGACCTCGACGACGTGCCGATCGACTTCCCGATGCCTTCGCCCGATGCCAAGCCCGGACCGCTGCACGTGCGCAGCGTCGACCTGCCCTCGCTCGAACTCGAGGAACGCCTTGCGAAGAAGCTCGACGCGGTGCGCGCCTTCGCGGCGAAACATTCGGTGGACAAACACATCGTCTCGAGCCCGCGCGCCACGCTCGGCATCGTCACCGTCGGCAAGGCGCACTTCGACTTCATGGAGGTGCTGCGCCGCCTCGAGCTCGACCCCAACGCGCTGGCCGCGGCGGGCGTGCGCATCTACAAGGTGGGCCTTGTGTTCCCGCTCGAGCCGACGCGCATCCTCGAGTTCGTGCAGGGGCTCGAAGAGGTGCTGGTGTTCGAGGAGAAGGCGCCGGTGGTCGAGCGCCAGATCAAGGACCTGCTGTTCGGCCTGCCCGACGCACAGCGCCCTCGCGTGGCCGGCAAGAACACGCCCGATGGACGTGAACCCTTGATCTCGTCGCTCGGCGAACTGCGCCCGTCGCGCGTGATGCCGGTCGTTGCCGAATGGCTGGCGCGCCTGAACCCCGCGCTCGACCGCCGCCACCTCGTCGTCGACTTCACCATGCCCCAAGCTGCTGTCGAACGCGTCCGACGCGGTGAAGCGCCAGCCCTACTTCTGCTCGGGCTGCCCGCACAACACGTCGACGCGCGTGCCCGAAGGCTCGACGCGCGCTGGCGGGTATCGGCTGCCACTTCATGGCGAGCTGGATGGAGCGCGGCACGTCGGGCTTGATCCAGATGGGTGCCGAAGGTGTCGACTGGGCCGCGCATTCGCGCTTCACGAAACGAGAAGCACGTGTTCCAGAACCTGGGCGACGGCACGTACTTCCACTCCGGCCTGCTCGCGATCCGCCAGGCTATCGCGGCGGGCGCGAACATCACCTACAAGCTGCTCTACAACGATGCGGTCGCGATGACGGGCGGGCAGCCGGTCGACGGCAGCATCAGCGTGGCCGAGCTCGCGCGTCAGGTCGAAGCCGAAGGCGCGAAGCGTGTCGTGGTCGTCAGCGATGACATCACGAAGTACGAAGGCCACGAAGGCGAGTTCCCGAAAGGCACGACCTTCCACGATCGACGCGAGCTCGACACCGTGCAGCGCACGCTGCGCGAGGTGCCGGGCGTGACGCTGCTGATTTACGAGCAGACCTGCGCCGCCGAACTTCGTCGCCGTCGCAAGAAGGGTGAAGCGCCGGACCGCACGACGCGCGTCTTCATCAACCAACGCGTTTGCGAAGGTTGCGGCGACTGCGGCCAGGCCAGCAACTGCCTGTCGGTGATCCCGGTCGAAACCGACTGGGGACGCAAGCGCGCGATCGAACAAAGCTCGTGCAACAAAGACTATTCGTGCGTCGACGGCTTCTGCCCCAGCTTCGTCAGCGTCGAAGGTGGCGTGCCGCGCAAGCGCGCCGCGGGCAAGCCGTCGGACAAGCTTTCGAACGACGCGCTCGCGCAAGCGCTGGCAAGCATCCCGGCCCCGCCCGCGTGGAACTGGACCGGCCCTTTCGACATGCTCGTCACCGGCGTCGGCGGCACTGGCGTCGTGACGGTCGGCGCGCTGGTCACGATGGCCGCGCACCTCGAACACAAGCAGTCGTCGGTGCTCGACTTCATGGGCTTCGCGCAGAAGGGCGGCGCGGTGCTGAGCTTCGTGCGCGTTGCGCTCACGCCCGACCAGTTGAATCAGGTTCGCATCGACACCCAGCAAGCCGACATCGTGCTGGCCTGCGACCTCGTCGTCGGTGCGTCGCCCGATGCGCTGGGCACGGTGAAGCACGGCCGCACCGTCGTCGTCGCGAACACGCACGAGCTTGCGACCGCGGCCTTCGTGCGCAACCCCGACGCGTCGCTCGAAGCGGCTGCGCTGCTCGAGAAGTTGCGTCACGCCGCGGGTGACGAGCGCGTGCACGTGATCGACGCGCAAGCGCTTGCGCAGAAGCTCTTCGGCGACACGTTGCCGTCGAACATCCTGATGCTGGGCGCAGCGTGGCAGCACGGGCTGGTGCCCGTGAGCGAAGCGGCGCTGCGCCGCGCGATCGAGCTGAACGGCGTGGCCGTCGCGACGAACCTTGCGGCGTTCGCGGTCGGGCGGCTTGCGGTCGCGGCGCCGCTGACGTTGGCACGGCTGGCAGGCGACGTACCCTCGGCGGGCGATGCCACGACGGAGCCGGCGCTTCTAAGCGAGGGCGGCCTGCTCGCGCGCCGCATCGCCTTTCTCGAGGCGTACCAAAACCGCGCGTACGCGCAGCGCCTACGCTTGCTCGTCGAGCGCGTGGTTGCGCGCGAGCGCGAGATGCATCGGCAACGACGCGCCGCTCGACCTGGCGCACGCGGTCACGTTCGCCCACGCCAAGCTGCTGGCGATCAAGGACGAATACGAAGTCGCACGGCTTTACACCGACGGCAGCGTTCCGCGCCGCGCTCGACGAACAGTTCGAGCGCATCGACGGGCTGCGCCTTCACCTCGCCCCACCGATCCTCGGCAAGCGCGATGCGCATGGCCACCCGATCAAGACGACCTTCGGCCCGTGGATGCTGTGGGCGATGCGCGTGCTGGCGCGACTGAAGATGCTGCGCGGCACGCCGCTCGACGTCTTCGGCCGCAGCGATGAACGCAGGCTCGAGCGCCGACTGATCACCGACTACGAAACGATCGTCGACGAACTGCTGCGCGGCCTGTCACGCACGAACCATGCGCAGGCGGTCGCGATCGCACGCGTGCCCGAACGCATCCGCGGCTTCGGCCACGTGAAGATCGCGAACGTGGCGGCCGCGCGTGCGCGCTGGGCCGACCTGCTGGCGCAGTGGCGCGGCGAAACACCGGCGGTGGTGCGTCCCTCGGTGATTCCGATCCACGCGCAGACGTGATCACGTCAGCCGCGGCGAATCCTTCACTCGCTGCGTGAAGATCGTCGCCAGCTTCTCGACGTTGCCCTCGAGGTCGTAGTCCTCGAGGACCTTCTTTCTCGCCGCCTCGCCCAGGCTCTTCGCCAGCGCGGGGTCCTGGATCAAGCGGTCGAGCTGCTTCACCAGTCCGTCAACGTCCGATGGCGGCGCCAGCAGGCCGGTCTCACCGTTCTTGATCAGCTCGGGAATGCCGGTGATGTGCGTCGTGACGCAGGGAATCTGCATCGACATCGCCTCCATCAGCACGACCGGAATGCCTTCGGCGAAGCTGGGCAGCGCGAAACAGTCGGCGCGGTGGTAGTGCTCGAGGATGCGGTCCTGGTTCACCGGGCCGGTCAGCGTGACCACGTTTTCGAGACCACCTTCCTTCACCTGCTGCTTCAGGCTTTCCATGTTGATGCCTGCGCCAACCACGTTCAGGTGCACCGGGCGGCCCATGTGATGCAACTTCTCGCACGGCCTGGATCAACAGCTTCTGGCCCTTGGCTGCCGCGAGGCGGCCGACGCAGATGATCTCGAAGGGTTCGTCGGCGCGCGTTCGCTTGTACGCAATGGGCGCGAAGTGCGACACGTCGATGCCCAGGCGGCACACCAGCAGGCGGTGCCAGTGCGCATGGTCCGACACGAACATCATCTGGCTGCGCGCGAACTGACTGATGCAGACGATGAAGTCGGCCCCGGCGACCTTCTCGGCCAGATGCTGCCGGACCGAGTCGTAGAACTCGTCAGCGCCGTGCACCGTGATCGACAGCCCGATGTCGAAGACGTGCTTGGCGATCAGGCCCACCGTGGCCGGCTGCGAACCCAGGTGCACGTGAACGTGCTTCAACGCCCGCTTGCCCATCCACCGGCCCAGCATCAGCGCCTCGGTCAAGTAGATCGCGTGCTTGAACAACGCCTTGATGTCCGTGCCCGCCAGCTGGGCCGCAAAGCGCCAGCCGCGCAGGTACGCGACCGGGCGGTGCAGCAGCGTCGACACGTGAGCAGCCAACGCGCCTTTGACGCCGTGGCCGAGGATGTAGTAAGTCTTGGCGGCGTGCTCCGCTTCGCTTGCAGTGAGCTTGTCGAGCGGTCGGTCGCTGTTGTTGATCGACGCGACATCGACCTCGAAGCCGAGCTTCTTCAGCCCCTCGATCTCGCGCACGATCCAGATCATCGACAGCGTCGGGTGCATGGACGAGAGGTAGGCCATGCGTCGCGGCTCGACGTGCGGATACTGCTGCGTCGTCATCCAGGGGTCGAGGTCGGGGTTGATCTTCGGTTTCATCGCTGATCGAGCGGGCGCGCGGCGTCGTGCACGATCTGATCTTCACGAGTGGTTTACGACGTCGGAAGGGGCTGCGCGAAGCGGCGCGATGATAGTCGAAGCCCCTAGGCGCATCGGTGCGAACCCGCATCGCCAAGGCGCAATCCGTGAAGCATGCCCGTGCCCGTTCACGGGGTGCCGTTGCGACCGTGCCATGCACAATCCCGTCGCCTTACGCATGCCTAACCCAGCGGAACACGCCGCCGCCACCTTTGGAGCGCTTCGCCATGAACAACAACGGCATCCTGTTGCCCATCGTCCTTCAGATCGTGCTGGCCACGGAAACCTACCTCGCGCTCGGCTGGACCCGCTCCAGGGCGATGAAGGCCCGCGCGGTCGATACGCGCGCCGCGCGCCTGGACGACAGCGCCTGGCCCGACCGCATCCGTGCCATCAACAACAACGTGAAGAACCAGTTCGAAGTACCGGTGATGTTCTACGTGGTGGCGATCATCTTGTGGCAACTCGGCGCCGCGGGCCCGCTGGCGCAGACCTTCGCATGGCTGTTCGTCGCCAGCCGCGTCGTACACACGCTGATCCACACCGGCCGCAACAACGCCACCTGGCGCTTCGCGGCGTTCGCCTTCGGGCTGGCGATGGTGTTGGGCCTGGCGGTGCTGGTGCTGATTGCGGCGTTTCGGACGTAGCGACCGTAGGGACCGTAGGTAACGGGAGATTCGTATGCCAATGGCAGGACTGGGGCTGCATGTCGTTCTGGCGCTGATCTGCGCAGTGCATGCCGTGCGATCGGGCCAACCCCTTTACTGGCTCTTCGTGTTGTTCGCGTTTCCGCTGCTGGGCAGCGCGGTGTACTTCTTTGCGGTGTATCTGCCGAACTCACGCCTCGACCGCGGGGCGATGAAGGCCGTATCGGCCGCGGCGAAGGCGCTGGACCCGCAGCGCGAAGTGCGCGAGACGCGCGCCGAATTCGAAGAAGCGCCCACCGCGCAGAACCAGATGCGTCTGGCCGCGGCATTGCTGACGTGGGCGACGCGCAAGGAGCCGCAAAGCAGTACGAGGCCTGCCTGAGCGGCCCGTTCGCCAAGGACCGCGAAATTCGCCTGGGTGCTGCGCGCGCCTTCACTGAATGCCAGCGCTGGACGGACGCGATGCGCCACCTCGAGAGCCTGCGCGACGACGCCGCCGACTATCGCCCCGACACGGTCGCGCTGCTGAGTGCGCGGTGCCTGGCGGGCGCCGGGCGCAACGACGACGCCCGCGCCGCGTACCAAGCCGCGGTCGAACGCCACGGCACCTACGAGGCCAAGGCCGAATACGCAATCTGGGCCCACGCCACCGGTGATGTGGACACCGCGTCACGGCTCGACGACGAATTGCAGAAGATCCAGTCACGCTGGGACGCGATGGCGCGCCACCTCAATGAGCCCGTCATGCTGCGCTATCAGGCTGCGCGCGCACTTGCACGCAAGCGCTGAGCGCCGCGATTCACGAGTCGCCTCGTGGCACTTGCAGGCCGACGCTCAGACCACCAGCAGGCTACCCACCAGCGTCATCGCCGTGACGGCGAACGCCGCCGCAACCAGCAGCGGCGTCAGCGGATGCAGCGCTTGGGTCACGTGGGTGCCCAGCGTGTCCGGCGTACCAACGTCATGGCCCCTGCTGCCCGTGGTCGGTTGTTTTTCGTTGCCCATCATGATCACCATCACCTTCTGCACGATCCCCATGATCTTTATCTTCTTTGTGATCCAGGTATTCCCGTGATGTCGCTGTCCCCTTGCCAACAACGACAGTGTCGGCCGCAGACTGTGACGAGCCCATGACCGCGACACCCAATTTCATGCCTGCCGGCACCTAATTTCTTCGACGGCCACGATGCAGCAGGTCGCTGCAATCGATGTCACGTGTGGTCCGTGTCGCGCGTGATGCCAAGCACCGAGTCAAGGTCACCTGCGTCGCCCAGGATGACGACCACGTCGCTGCGGCGGCGCGCGCCCAGCTTGCCCAGCACGGTGGACACGTGGTGTTCGATCGTGCGCTCGGACCGCGACACGCGCGAAGCGATGTCCTGGTTGCTGCGGCCGTGCGCCACGTGCGACGCGATCTGAAGCTCTTTCGGTGTCAGGCCGAAGCGGTTGTTGCGCGCGGACGCACGCGGGCCGGTCTTGATGCCCTTGACGCCTTCGCTGGCCAGCCGACGCGCCAGCTTGCGGCCGACCTGCGCGCAAGCCACGGCGCCGATGCGGTCGAACAGCGCGATCGCGGCGCTCAGGCCCTCGGGGCCGTCGGCCGCTCCGGAGGTGGCTTCGAGCATCAGCACATGCGCTTGATGCCGCGGCATCGCCAGCGCCTCCCACTCGGACGCTGCGGTCTCGAGATCGCCGTCGATCTCGGCCTGGCACGCCGAAGCCATAGCGCCTGGGCCAAGCGCTCGACGTCGCCGCCCGAGCGATGAAGCCAGCACAGCAACTCGCCACGGTCCCAGGCGCTGAGGTTCGCGCAGGCACCCAGCGCCTGCTCGACCACGGCGAGGCAGCCCGCGTGGTCTTCGCGCAGCCAGGCCGATTCGGCCAGGCCCAACGCGACGGGCACGATGCTGTCGGGCTCGCCCATCGCCAGCACCTGCGGCCACAGCGTCGACAGCGCGCTGGACTCGGCATGCGGGCTGCGCAGCATCTCCACGGTGGCCAGCGCGGCCTCGAGCGGACGCTGGGTCACGATCGAAGGCCCTTTGACGTGGCGGCGCAGTTCGCGCCGCGCCTCGCTTTCGGCCTCGTCGAGTTGGCCGCGCATCAGCCGCAACTGCGCCGACGAGTTGACGAGGCAAGGCGCGTAAACGTCCATGTCGTGCTTGCGCACGAACTCCAGGCCCTGGGTCAGCAGCGACTCCACGCGCGCCAGGAAGCGGCTTCGCACCGCGGCTTCGCTGGCGTTGACGTAGGCACGCGCTGCGTGTTCGTGCAGGCCGTGCTCGAGTGAGATTGCGAGGCTTTGGCCCAGCAGGTCGAACCCGCGCGGCTGACCATCGTCGACCAGCGCCGAGCCCACGTTGTTCAGCGCGTGCGCCTCGATCTCGGGCACCCCCAGCGACTTCGCCAGTTCGATCGCGCGGTACCCCCAGCGCTCGGCCAGCGCGCACTGGTTGGTCAGCATGAAGATCGACGAGCGCATGCTGTAGGCCATCGCCAGCTCGGCGCCCGGGGGCACCGACTCGAGCGTGGCGATGGCGTCGTCGAGCCAACGCTGCGACTCGTCCTTGCGCGCCATCAGCCGCAGCAGGCGCGACACCCAGCGCTGGTTCATGCCCACCTTCTCGGTCTGGCCCAGCCGCTTGCGCAGGGCCAGCGCCTCGAGGCGCGCGTTCAGCACGTCGTCGTCGATCACGTTGGTGAGCGTGCATTCGTAGGCCCACTGCTCGAGCAGCACGGCACGCTGCTCGTCACCCGCGCCCGCGGCGTGGTCGAGCGCGACGCGGTAGTGCGCCGCGGCCTCGCGGTGCGCGCCCAGCCGCGCCGCCTTCGCCGCGGCCTGCGGCGTGATCGACAGCACGGCCTGGCTGTCGTGCGCATGGCGCGCGTGGTAGGCCATGCGGTCGAGCATGTTGTCGGCATCCAGGCGCAGCTGCTCGAACACGCGTGCGTGCATCGCACGCCTGCGCATCGGCGTCAGCGCGTTCTCGATCGCCTGGCGCGCCAGCTCGTGGCGAAACGCGAAGCCCTGCTCGCGCCACTGCAGAAGACCCGCTTCGACACACTCGTCGACGCCGTCGTGCGTGCTCGGGCCCAGCCAGCGCACTCAACAGGCCGACGTCGATCGACCCAGGGCTGAGGCTTGCCACCTCGAGCACCGTGCGCGCCGCCGGGCTGACGCGCTGCGCGCGTGCCAAAACCGCCGTGGCCACCGTCACCGGCACGAAGCTGCGCACGCTTTGCCCGCTGCGCAACGTGGGCTCGTGTTCGGCCGCGGCGATCAGCTCGGTCACGAAGAAGGGGTTGCCGTCGGTGACGCGCAGCAACTCGTCGGCCTCGCGTGCGCCGTAGCCCGACAGCTGCTGGATCGCCTGCGTCGACAGCGGACGCAGATCGACCGCGGCGGTCGCGCCGGGCGGCAGTTCACCCAGCACCTGCGTCAGCGGGTGCATCGGGCCGACTTCGTCGTTGCGATAGCTCAGCACCAGCAGCGCGGGCCAGTCGTGGATGCGGCGCGCAAGGTACTTCACGAAGTCGAGCGTCAGGTGGTCGGCCCAGTGCACGTCTTCGAACACCAGCACGGTGACGCGCGGCCGCGTGCCGCGCGCACCCGTGCTGCGCGAGTGCAACGACACCGCTGGCGTCGACAACCACGCAGCGATCGACGCGAAGATCTCCGGCGCCGCGAGCTGTTCGCCGGCCGCGTCACGCACCAGCGTGCCGATGCTCGCCGCGATGTCCATCACGGGGCCCAGCGGGCGTGGGGTGAACAGTGCTTCGCAACTGCCCCAATACACCTGCAAGCCATCGTCGCGCGCGGCGCGTTGCAACCAGTCGCGCAACAAGGTGGTCTTGCCGATGCCGGCCTCGCCGCGCACCAGCAGCGTCGAGCCGGCGCCGCGCTGCGCTCGGCCCAGCGCGGCGTTCGAGAGCCCGAGCGCCTCTTCGCGCTCGAGCAGGTTGGAACCTGGGGTTCTCATGTTGTTGTTCGATCGAAGCGAGACGAATGTGCCGCAACTGGCGACGCTTGTGAATCGGTAGCGTCCGGTCAACTTTGACGATTGGCCGCCCTGGCGCTCAGCGCATTCGGGAAATACAGCGCCGTCAGGCTCTTGCTGTGCACCGGGCTGAACGTGTCGCGCGGGTTGCCGTCGGGGTCGAAGCGGCGCCAGTCGCGCACCCAGTGAATGTGGTCGCAGGTGTCGAGCAGGCCCATCGTCTCGCGGTCGCCGATCAGCAAGCCCTGCACGCGCAGGCCATGGCGCGACCGTGCCTGGTCCAGCCGCTCGAGCGCACCGGGGGTCGGGCCGAATTCGCCGTCGCTGACGATCAGCACATCGGCGTCGTGCCAGCCGTGGTCATTCACGCGCTCGACCGCGCGTTCGATCGGCATGGCGATGTCGGTGCCGCCGCCGAAGCCTTGACCGATGAAGTCCAGCAGGCCGACGAAGCCTTGCGCGTCGGGCGACAGGCTCCATTCCACGACCTCGGACGCACCACCGAAGGCGATGACGTGGCAGGCGCGCTTTTCGCGGTGCGCGGTGCGCACGGCCTCGAGCACCACCGCTTTCGACAACCGTTCGGGCGCGCCTTTCATCGACCCCGAGGTGTCGACGCACACGATCATCGGCCCACGTTCGCGCAAGGCCGCATCGGGTACCGCTGCGGTGCGCGGCGCACCACGCGGATCAGGCACGGCTTCGATCAGCACCGCCGATTCGTCCCAGATGGAAAGCCGCGACTCGGCCAGCCGCGCGCGCCACAGTTTGTCGCAGCACCGGGTGGCGCAGTTGCGCCGCTTCAGCCGGGACCATGCGCGCCAGGCGGTTGCCGAAGCGCACGCCGTGGATCTGCCCCGGCGCGTCGGGCAACTCCGTGCTGCGCCAGACGACGGGCACGGCCGTATCGGCAAGCTCGGGCTGCGCGAGCGGCGAGGGGTCGACCGGCGATGACCGTTCGATGCCGCGGCCGATGCGCGCAATCAGCGCAAGGATCTCCGGCGCGGTGGCAATCAACTCCGCCAGCGCCTGTGCACGCGCGATGTCGCGGCCTTGAAGGCGGCCCTGCAACGTGTCCCACGACAACATCGCGAATTCGCCCATGCCGCGCAGCAGCGCAGCCACTTCGTCCCAGTCGCTGCGCTGCACCTGCCATTCGGCGCGAAAGGCCTGCGTCATCGCCACGATGGCGTCGGCGCGCGGCTGATGCACGGGGCGGTCGATCAGCGAGTCGAGGTGCCACAACGCGGTGCGCATCACCTGCTGCGCGGCTGCGCGCACGCCACGTGCCATCGCCGGCAGCGCCAGTTCGCCGATCACACGGCGCAGCGCGTGCGTCGCTGCGGCGTCGCCAAAGTGCGCGTCGGGCTGCAGGCAGCTCGCCGGCCAGCAGCGCGTCGTACCAGCGTCGCAGGTCGTGCAGGCGCGCGTCGGCTGGGCCGCAGGCGGTCGTCACACCGGGCAGCCACAGTTCGCGCGGCAGGGGTTCGAGCGCGTCGTAGGGGGCGTCGAGTGGATCGGCGCGCGGCATCGTCGCGGCGGCGGTCGTCGCGGCGGCAGGCGTCGCTGCCACCGTTGTCGCGATCGGGTGCGATGCGCGTGGCGCGATCACGCCGCAGCGTCCAGCCGCACCGGCTCGGGCGCGTCGCCAGCCAGCGCGGGATCGATCGGCAGTTGCGCGAAGCCTTCGCGCACAAAGGCCAGCCGCGCCTCGAGGTCTTGCAGCAGACGCAGCCCATCCTGCCAGCGTTGCCCCAGCGCGCGTCGCAGCTCGGGGGTGATCCACAGGTGGTCACGCATCTGCACCTCGAGCGCCGCAAGCTGCGCAGCCAGGTCACGGCTGCGTTCAACCAATGGCGCAGCAACTTCATCGACCTGCGCCAGCCGCGCCTGCACGTGCACCGGGCTGACATGACGCCCCCACGCTCGCTGCGCTCGATGCCCCCCAAGGGGGCTGTCGGCGGCTTCGGAGCGGCCGGGCGCAGCCGACGCGCCGCGCATCCGCGCCTCGAGGGTTTCGCTGACCAGACGTGTCATGCCGCCGTCGTCATGGGTCAGGCCGATCGAACGCGCCAGGGCGATCTTGCCGCTGGCGCCGTCGTCCTGCTGCAGCTGCGTTTCGATCTCGAGCTGCTTTTCGAACGCGGTGACGGCGCGCGCCAGCCACGGGGCGTCGGTCGGGGGTGCGGCCATCGCGTGCTCGAGCCACCACGTAGCGACATCGGTCACCTGCTCGGGCCGGTCGGTCACGACGTAGGGCACAAGCCAGAGGTCCAGCGGCGTGACTTGCGCTCGCCCGGCGCTGGCGGCCTGCACGCGCAGCAGCGCAACCAGTTGCCGCCAGCGGCGGTCCGACACCGTGATGCCGTGTTCGCCCGCCCAGGTGCGCAGCGCGTGCAGCGCGGCGCGGGCGTCATCGCCAAGCGGCACGGTCGCGCTGGCATGGTTCTGCAGCGCTTGCACCGCGGCGCGGTCGAGCGCGGCGGCGGCGGGCTCGGCGTCATGGCGAAGGTCGAGCAACGCGTCGAAGGCGGCGTCGCCCACCGGCGCCACGGGCACGCGCAGCAGGAAGCGGTCATAGAAGGCTTGCAGCGAATCCTCTTGCGGCACTTCGTTGGTGGCCCCGACAACGCACACCAGCGGCGTGCGCGTGCGGCCCGCACCGTTGTCGAACTCACGTTCGTTCAGCAGCGTCAGCAGCGCGTTCAGGATTGCCGAGTTGGCCTTGAACACCTCGTCGAGAAACGCGACGCCCGCGGTCGGCAGGTAGCCGTCGGTCAGGCGCTCGTAGCGGTCGTGTTCCAGCGCCTTCAGCGACAGCGGGCCGAACAGCTCCTCGGGCACCGAGAAGCGCGTCAGCAGCCTTTCGAACCAGCGCGCGTCCGTAAAAGCATGCTGAAGCCGGCGCGCCAGCGCGCTTTTGGCCGTGCCGGGCGGGCCGATCAGCAGGATGTGCTCGCCCGCCAGCGCCGCCAGCAGCGCCAGGCGCACCGCCGCACCGCGCTCGAGCAGGCCGTGCTCCATGCGCGCGATCAGCGCCAGCAGTTGCGCGGGGGTGGGCATCGGGTGCGTAGGAAGCGCCATGCGCGAATGATGCCGCAGGGGAACACCCGAGCCCGGCGCGAGTCCGACAAGTTCACGATCCCGTTTGTCGAGATCGCTTGATGACCCCATGCGCACCCTGACCACGCTCTTGCTTGCCGTGTTGCTGACACCCTGGCTCGCCGGCTGCGCCACGCCGCCGCGCCCGGTCGACGATGGTGTGTTCGCCGACGCGCTGTATGCATCGCCGCTGCCGACGGTCGACCCCACCGAGGGCATCGTGGCCAGCGACGCGATGCGCGCGTTCCTTGCGAAGGACCTGGCACCGCTGGTGCGCCGCCACGGGCCGCAGGGGGCCTTGGGCAAGGTGATGCAGCAGCCCGGCTGGATCGAGGTCGAGTACGACGACACCCGCACACGCACCGCGGCGCAGGCCTTCGACCACCGCGTGGGCAACTGCCTGTCGCTGGTGATGCTGACGGCTGCGCTGGCGAACGAATTGGGACTGAAGGTCTACTTCCAGGAAGCGGTGGCATCCGAGCAATGGAGCCGCCGCGCCGGCCTGCACGTGGCCAGCGGGCACGTCAACGTCACGCTCGAGAAGGCGCAGCGCGCCGGCTATACGACGTCATGGGACGCAGCCGCGACGATGACGATCGACTTCATGCCCTCGGCCGACGCGGCGCGCCAACGCACGCGGCCGGTGAGCCTGAACCGGCTGCTGGCGATGTACGCCAACAACCGCGCGGTCGAGTCGATGACCGAAGGCGACCTTCGCCTGGCCTACGCGTGGGCACGTGCGGGCCTGCGGCAAGACCCGACGTTCCAACTCGCGCTCAACACGCTGGCGGTGGTCTACGTCCGAGGCGGCCACCACGCCGCGGCCGAACGCGCGCTGCGCGAAGCGCTGGCACGCGACAACGGCAACACGCGCGCGCTGGGCAACCTGGTGGCGCTGCTGCGCACGCAAGGGCGAACCAGCGAGGCCGACGAAGCCGCGTCACGCCTGGCCGCGCTCGAGCCCGACCAACCGTTCCGCTACTTCGAACTCGGCCAGCAGGCCTTGGCCGCTGGCGAAGCCACCACGGCGCGCGCGCTGTTCCTGAAAGAAATGCAGCGCGACGCCGACTATCACGAGTTCCACTTCTGGCTGGCACAGGCCGAAGCACGGCTGGGCAACGCGGCCGCAGCGCGCCACCACCTCGAGCGCGCGGCTGAACTGAGCCCCGAGGCGGGGACGCGGTTGCGCTATTCGGCCAAGCTCGAGAAGCTGCGGGCGGGCACGCGCGTGCAGTGACACTCGGCGCGCGGCCGCGTCCACCGCCACGGCCTGACGGAAGCGGCGGACGGGCCGTGGCCGCTGGCGGCACGGTCGAGCCGCGAACCAGGTCGTGCTTGACGTTCGGGTCCTCTGGCGGCGTTTGCGAGTAGGTGACTTTGCCGTCGGGTCCGACCGACTTGTAGATCGCTTGCGCCGCGGTCAGCACGGGCACGACTGCGACGATGACGCTCAACAACAGCTTCGATGCACGCATAGGGAGAGCAACTCGAAAGAGGCGCGCATTGTCCCTTCGCGAGCGCGGCGGCAGCTCGCGCCGCGCACCCGGGCACCAACCCGCGACGTGGCGCCCGTCACGGAAAACGCCCCTGGGTGGCAGGCATGAAAAAGGCGCCTTGCTCGCGCAAGGCGCCTCGAGCCGATGTTGCCGATGTCGTGCCGACGCTCAGGGCGCGTCGACGCGCACGATGGTCGGCGCAGGCAAGCCCGCTGCCCCACCGTAAGCGACGGAGCCGAGGTACTTGGTCCCCGACACCAGGCCATTGAAGCTCAACTGCACGTTGCCGGTTACGCCAATCGCGGCGGTGGCGGGCGCCGTCACCGTCATGTTGCCGGCCGCCGCTGTGCCAAGGACCCACGCATGGAGCACGGCGGGCGTGGTCCCGCTGGGCACGCCCCAACCGTGCAGGTAGACCTTGTAGGTGCCTGCCGGCGGGTTCAAGACGCTGGCATCCTCGTTCGACGTTCCGGTTGCGCTGGTCGCCACCAAGGCGCCGGACGGGCCCACGACGTACACGTCAAGGTCCGTATCCGCCGCGACGTCCGCATCGAAGGTCGAGAAGCGTGCGTAAGTGGATCCGGGAGGAACCACCACGTCGACCACCACAGTGCCTACGCTCGATGCCGGATCAAAGGTCTGATCCGGGTCCTGCGTCACCGTCAGCGGTGTCCGTGCCGCCGGCACCAGACCACGCGCCGTGGCCGAGAAACTGCCGTTGTAGCCGAAGGTCACGCTGTAGCTCGAAGACACCTGTGCCGGCGCCGCGAGCGCCACCGGCCGGATGACCAGAGGGCTGCGCACGCTGTAGCCGTCGCCCGTCCACGTCAGCTGGCCGCCTTGGTAGGTGTTGATCGGTGCCGTCGTGGTCGTGAACGTCGCCGTGAACGTCGCCGTCGCGCCCGGTGCGACCGTCAACGTCGACGGCGACACCTGCACAGCGATGCCCGTCATGCCGGTCACCGATGCCGTCATCGTCAAGGGCCTGCCGCTCACGTTCGTGACGCGCCGCGTGACCGCCTGCCGCCCAGCCAAGTCACCGATCGCGATCGACGGTGTGTTCAGGTTGCTGGGGTCCAGCACCGGCACGCCCGCATCGGTGCAGAACGATGTCGGCAGTTGCGTGCCGCAAAGGAAGCCCAGCCAGTCGCCGAAGCTCGAGTCGTAAATCAGACCCGGATCCGCGGCGGAGTTGGGCCTCACGTGGCCGGCGCCCTGGCGGAAGATCAGCACCGGGCTGGTGTTCGGCCCGTCGAGAACGTCACCTGCACTTGTCATCAGCGCCGACTTGATCGCCATCGGCGACCACGTGGGGTGCTTGTGCTTCAGCAGTGCGGCCAGGCCGGCGACGTGCGGGCTGGACATGGACGTGCCGCTGAGGATGTCGAACAGGCGCCCCTTGTAGCCCGCGGGTGATACCGCCGCCATGATGTCCTGGCCGGGAGCGATCAGGTCGGGCTTGAGAAGGTCACCTGCGCCAGCACGCAACGGCCCCCGAGACGAGAACGCAGCCGTGAACGGTGCGGTCGCGTTCTGGACCAGCGAGGACGGCTGAATCGTGGCCGTCGCCGATGCTGCGACCCCGGCGATGTACGCCTTGATCGCCAGGCCATCCGCACTTTGAACGTGTACGGTCGGAACCCAATGCAGATCTGCTGCGAGGTTGCTGTCGGGCGAGTTGTAAAGGATCATCCCGACGCCACCGGCGGCCAAGACTTCTTCACTCTTCTCGGTGCGGCCGTTCACGCCGCGCTTGCACACCACGATCTTCCCGGCGACCTTGGCTGGATCGAGCGAGCCGAGGAAGCAAAGCTCGACCTCGGCAGCATCGGCGCCCGCGCGACCGACGTTGACCGAGTCGACCAGTCCTGCGGTCACCGCAGTCTGCGCAAACGATGCCCCCGCGTAGTTGGCAGCGTTGCCAAGCGTCACCCCGCCCAGGCCCGCACGAGCGTGCGTGCCCGCAGCGACGGTCGTGATCCATGGGCTTGGGTGCGACACGGTCGCTGTGGTCGGGCCCGAGTTGCCCGCCGAGGCCGCGACGAAGACGCCGGCGTCGGCAGCAAACAGGAAGGCAATTTCGACAGCGTCGCGGAAGTTGGTCGACGTGCCCGAAATCGAGAAGTTGATGACGTTGACCCCGTCGGCCACGGCTTGGTCGATGGCCGCGACGCTGTCTGCGCCAGCGCATCCTCCCTCGCCATCCCGGCCCCAGCACACCTTGTAGGCTGAAACCCGCGCACGAGGCGCCATGCCGCTGATGGAGCCCAGGTTCGCGCCAGCGCCGACGATGGGCACGCCGTGGTTGCCGGCCGCGGTGGAAGCGGTATGGCTGCCGTGACCGTCAGCATCGCGTGCCGAGGCGAACTCGTACGGGAACAGTTCCTTGACGCCCGCGTTCCCGCCGAAGCCTTCGTTGAAGTACTGCGCGCCGATCAGCTTCTTGTTGCAGTCGCTGCCGGTGAAGCCCTCGCCGGGAACGCACTTGGCGTTCCAGCCGGGCAGTTGCTGGTAGACCAGCTTGCCGCTCGCGTTGCGATCCGAGAAGCTGGGGTGCTCGGGCCAGATCCCGCTGTCGATGATGCCGACGACGACGCCCTCGCCTGCGCCGGTGGCATTCGGGTTGTTACCCGGGCCAGGACCGCCAAGTTGCGACCACAGACCGCCGGCCGCGTTCAGTCCAAGGAACGACGGCGTGGAGGCGGTGTCGGGCTTGTAGATCTGGTTTTCGACCACCGACAACACACCCGGCGTGCCCGCCAGCTTCTGCGCCTGCGCATCGGACAGCCGCGCCGCAAAGCCGTTGAAAACGTACTTGTAGCTATACGTCTTGGCCGCACCCACCGCAGCCAATGCCGTGTCATGGCGCGCGCTCAAATGGCCGGCGTAGCGCACCACCGCGGGACGGGTCGAATCGAGCTTCGACCCCTTGGCCGGACGGGTGGCCGCCAGACCCGCGATGCCACCGTCGTAAGCGGCTGCGGGCGGCTCGGCCATCTGCACGATGTAGAGCTTGGAGCCGTTTTGCGCACCGGCCTTCGACAGCGCGGCCGACCGGTCGGATGGGCCGGCGCTCGTCTTGGACTCGGCAGCGGCCGGGATCGTGGCAAAGCTGTACTTCGATGCCAGCGAAGCTTCGGTAGAGGCTTCGTCGGCACCGCCGCCGCATGCTGTTGCCAGCAGCAATGCAGCAGCCACGCTGATGACGTGACGCAGGTGGATCATGGTGATCTCGGGGAAGGTGTTAGGAAGTCTCGATTCCAGACGCACCGCCAGCCGCGTGCCAGAGGGCTTGCCCGGAGAGAAGCTCGTGGCGTTCCCCTAGTCCGTGCGCCCAACCCTGACTCACTCGCCGCCCTCGTCATCAGCCAACAACTGCTCCATCCGCTTCGAGTGGTTGTTCAGAAAGTCGCGCGTGATCGCGTAGTGCTCGGTGTCTTCATAGGCCACTTCGCTCACGCCCGAACGATCGAACTGGATGATCCGGGCGTGCGGATACGCCAGCAGGATCGGCGAGTGCGTCGCGATGACGAATTGCGACGACGCCTCGACCAGTTGGTGAATTGCCCGCAGCGCCGCCATCTGCCGGCTCGGCGACAGGGCTGCCTCGGGTTCGTCCAGCAGATAGATGCCGTCGCCGCGCAGCTTGTTCAGCAGCACGGCCATGAAGGCCTCGCCATGCGAACGTTCGTGGAGTGAGCCCCCATAGGTGCCGGCATAGCCGACCTCGTCCATGTACGAGGCAACGTTGAAGAAACTTTCGGCGCGCAGAAAATAGCCATCGCGCGGCTGTGGCACGCCGCGCGCGACGCGCAGCGCTTCGTGCAGCGGTGATACCGAATCGACGGTGCTGAAGCGAACGTTCTTCGTGCCGCCCTCGGCACCGAAGCCCAGCGCAACCGCGATGGCTTCGAGCACCGTCGATTTACCCGAACCGTTCTCGCCGACGAAGAAGGTGACGTTCGGGTGGAACTCGATCTCGTCGATGGCGCGCACCGCGGGAATATCGAACGGGTACGCGTCCTGGTCCGGCTGCACGTCCGGGCGCAGCGATACGCGTCGCAAATAGGCCGAGGTGCGCCGCGCCATGCAAGCCCTACTCCTACTCCTCCAGCTACGACTGCTACTACCGCTACTACTGCACCACCTTCACCGGCTCCCCAACCTTCGGCTCGCCCCCGGCATACACGCCGTTGATCAGCTTCAACTGGCCCTCGGCGTTCGTCGTCAGCGGCGATTGCCGCGCCAGTTCGGCGAAGCCGCCGCGTGGATAGGGCACGACCTTCACGTTCCATGGTCGGGCGGCGCCGCGGTCGTTCGCGTTCATCGTGCGGAACGACGATTCGGTTTCCATCAGGCCGCGCAGGTTCTTGTTCAGCGATGCCTGATCTTTCGCGGCGTAGATGAAGGCGTAGTTGGCGTTGTTGGGGCCTGTGGCGATGGTCGCGCGGATGGCTTCGTTTTGACCCTCTTCGTTGCGGCGCGTGCCTTCGAAGTAGCGTCGCGCGCAACCCGTTCAACGTGCGCGCCTCGGTGCGCCCGCTCACGGGCTTGAGCGCGTTGCGGATGATTTCTTCGTGCGTGTTGCCGGCTTTGGGCGGCACCGGGCGGACCATCAGGCCGGCGGTGCCGTCGGCTGCAATGAAGGTCAAAGAATCGGCGTCGTTGTCGATCTTCCAGCCCTGCGGGGCAGTGAAGGCGAAACCCAGGCCTTCATGATAGAAATTGCGGCCGCGCGTCACGCCTTGTTCTTTTGATTCGCCGAAATTCATACCGTCGATCGCACGCATGTACCGGTCGCGGCCTTCGTCGACGTATTTGCCTTTGTATTCGTTGGCGATGCGCGTGATGTCGGCCAAGCGTTGATCGTTGCTGGGGTGCGAAGCCAGCCAGTTGGTGCCTTCGCTGACCTGACGGCCTTCGGCCTTGGCGGCGTCGACCGCGAAACGTTCCTGGTTCTTCAACACGCCGATCACGTCGACCATGTTGCGTGGGTCGTAGTTGACGCGTTGCAGATATTCGGCACCGAGTTTGTCGGCTTGCAGTTCCTGGTCGCGGCTGTAGCTGGCAACGTACCCCGCGGCCGTCGCCTGCGACGCTTGCGACACCGCCTGCGCCGCGCCGGTCACGCCCGCCACTTCGGCCAACACGCCCAGCACCGTGGCGGCCATGACGCCCACACCCGCGCGCTGCTGGCGCGTGGCGCGTTGCGCGCCGTGGCGTGCCGTGACGTGGCCGATCTCGTGGCCGATCACGCCGGCCAGATCCGCTTCGCTGCCCAGGTAGGCCATGATGCCGCGCGTGACGTACACGAAACCGCCCGGCAGCGCAAAGGCGTTGACCTCGGGGTTGTCGAGTACCGTGAAGGTCCACTTCAGGTTGGCGCGGTGCGACTGCTTCGCGAGCTTCTGGCCCAGGTCGTTGACGTAGGCTTGAAGGCGCGGGTTCGCGACGACCCCGTACTCTTTCAAGATCTGCTCATGCGCCTTCGTGCCTTCGCTGATCTCGGTCTGTTCGTCCATCACCGAGCGTTCGCTGCGGCCGGTCACGGGGTTCTGCGTCTTGGTGCCGCAGCCAGCCGCGGTGACGAGCGACGCGGCCAGCAACACGGCGGCCAGGAATGAAGGACGATGACGACGGGTGTGGTGCGGCATGGAGTCTCCCCTCGGGTGTGACGTTGGTGCCCTGTCGGGGCGGTCTGCGCCCAAGTATGCGGCGAGCCCCGGGACCCGCACCTCAGCGGGCGTAGGCCTCGCGCTGTTCGCGCAGGAACGGCCGGTCGATCTGCTGCACGTACTGCGCGATGTCACGTCGCGCTGACGCCGGCCTTCGCGAAGTGCGCCTGCCAGCGGGCGATCACGCGCGCGACCTCACGCACCTGTGCGTGCGCATCGGCCGCGTCGAGACCAAACTGGCGATGCATCGACAACGCGTTGGCCAGCGTCGAATCGGCCTGCGCTTCGCCGACGCGCATCTGCTGAAAGCCCAACGCCTGGCCGCTGGGCAGCACATCGAAAGCCGGCGACAGGCCGACCTGCTGTGCGTCGTCGACCAGCAGCACGTGGTTCTTCTCGTGATCGTCGGTGTTGTCGATCAGGATGTTGAACACCATGCGGCGGAACAATTCATGCATCTGCGCGATGTTGACCCCGTTGGCGACGACGCCGCGGCGACGCAGCAACTGCGCCAGCTCGGGGTAGCCCATCGGCTCGCCCGCGGCCCCGAGCGCCACCTTGGCCGACAGCGCGTGCACGCGGCGCGTGACCAGGCTGCGCCCGCGCCCTCGCCCTCGCCCAGGCGGGTGCAGCGCACGGTCGAAGCGCCGTACCGCGACTGCATGGCCGTCGACCAGGCGGATGGCGCGCGTGTCCGCGCTGCGAATGCGCGCCTTGCGCGCCAGCGTCATCGTCGCGTGCTCGACCAGCGGCGCATCGGTCGGCTCGCCATCGGCGAATTTCACGACCCAGGGCTCGCCGTCGATTTGCAGCAGCGCTTTCGGGCGCGCGCCGCCCATCGTCACGCCGGGCAGGATCAGGCGCTGCTGCGCCTGCGGAATTGGCTCGCCGGCCAGCACCTTGCGGACCAGGTCGTGCAGGGCTTGCGTATCGGCCAGGGTGGGCAATGGCCCGGTGCCGCGCGGCTGGTACGAACGTACCCGAGGTCGACACGCCCAAGGCACCGAAACGTTCGTCGCCCGCGAAGTACAAGTACTCGAGCAGCGACAGGCGCGCCGGCCGATCGATGTGCCGGATCACGCGCTCGCCCCAGCGGTCGGGCCGCGCGTCGTCGACCGCACCGGCCGCGCATTCCTTCTCGAGCGGCATGAACTCCTGGTCGATCAGCGGCAGGTCTTCGCTAAGCGCGAAGCCGCGCGCAAGCCAGTCGGCGCCGTAGCGCAGCGACACGCCGCGCATCGTTCGCACCATGTGCAGCGTGCCGATGAAGACCGGCTGCGCGGGGTCAGCGAGCCACCAGAGGAAGAGCTCGTCGCGTGGCTGGTACGGATGCATGGCAGCGTTCAAGCGGCGCCGCCTCGGGTAGGCCCACTTGGGCTCACTTCTGCGGGCCAGTCGCGCCTGCACCGACGCGGCCTTGCGCACCGTGCGGCGTTGCACGGCAGCGCGTACGTCTTGTTCCAGCGCGCCGCGGTCGGCCTGCGGGTCGGCCAGCAGCGGCAAATCGCCGACCCGACCGACCAGCCAAAGGGCGGTGGCGACGATGCCGATGCTGACGCCCGCGTCGCCCTTCTCGAGCCGGATCAACGTGGGGACCGACACCCCCAGGCGCTGCGCCCAAACGCGCTGCGATTCGCGCCGACGCACGCGTGCGATGGCCAGGTGTTCGCCCAGCGACCGCAGCGCGGTGTGCACCGCAGGTGGCAACGCCTCGAGGGCGGGAGCGTTCTTTGACATTGCATATAGTTTATCAAAACTTGGCTTTCGCTAAGCTTTTTGATGCTTATGCAGGTCAAGCGCCTTCCACGCCGCGAAGCCGCCGCCCAGGTGGACGACCCGCGTGAAGCCCATCTGCTGCATCGTCCGCGCCGCCAGCGCCGATCGCCAGCCGATGCCGCAGAACAGCACGTAGGGCCGCGACGCGTCGGCGAATGCGGGGTCGTGCCAGGCGCTTTGCGGGTCGACGACGAACTCGAGCAGGCCTCGAGGCGTGTGGTGCGCGCCGGGGATCGAGCCTTCGGTGTTCAGTTCGACGGCTTCGCGTAGATCGACCAGCAGCGCTCCTTCGTCGTTTTGCAGGCGCAGCGCTTCGGCAACGTCGACGGTCGTGACCTCGGCAAGCGCCTGGGCGACCAGCGCCTGAGACGACGAACGCGGCGGCACGGGCATCGCGGCAGTTAGCGCAGCGTGGCGTGTCAGAACGGTCCGCGGCTCGAGCAGTCAATGCAAGGTGTCCTTGCCCTTGGCCTGCTGTTCGTCCTGCTTCTGGGCACTCTTCTTCTTCAAGCGCTCCACCAGATCCACGACCTCGGCGCGCGACTGTTTGTCGAGGTCACGATGCTGCTTCTCACTCAGCGGTTTGGGCTCGCCGCGCTTCTTCCACCACGTCTTCACGATGCCGATCACCTTCCAGGCGCGATGGCCGTCGAAAGGGCCGATGGGCAGCAGCGCGATCACGGCGAAGAAAATGTTCAGCTCGACCAGCACGAACAGCACCGGGCTGACAAATCGCATCACGACCGCAGGCAGCAGCGGCACAACGAAGAAGGTGACCAGCAGCGCCAGCACCAGCAGCACCATCTGCGCGCCCACGCCGCCCCAGGCGATGGCAACGTCGTCGCGATGGTTCGCGGTGTCGTGGCCGGTGTGGCCGTGCAGGCCCGACAGCATGATGTCGAACACACCCACGCGCTTGCGGCGCGCGACGAACACGTGGCCGAACTCGTGCGCGAGCAGCACCAGCAGCAGCACCGGCACCGCGATCAACGTGCCGACGACGTCGCGCAGCCAGAACAGCAGCCACAGCGCGGTGATCAGCACCGTCCAGTGCATCGCGACCGGAATGCCGCTGATGCGCCCGAGATCCCAACGGTCTTTCTCCATCACTGCACCTCCTGCGCCTACGACGCCGCGGATGATGTCGCCGTAGACGATGTCGTGGTTTCCAACGGCGTGGTCACCGATGTCGAGTCTGGTGCTGTCGTCGTCGACACGCCCGCGCCCGATCCCAGCACGCCCTTGGCCGCAGGATAGAGCCGCACCAGCACGTCGGCTGTGGCTTGTCGCAACAAAGGCTGAAGCGTCGAAGGCTGAAGCGTCGAAGCCACGCTGACCGCTGCAGATTCCGTGCCGGACGCGCGTCGCTGCCACAACGCTGCCCAGCCACCACGCTGCGGCTCGAGCGCAGCCTGCACCACGCCGCGCCAGTGCGCAGGCGCTTCGCCCTGCTGCCACTGCCCACGGCCACGGCCGAAGTGCGACACGGCCAGGTAGCGCAGCAGCGCAGCTTCCACCATGGCGTCCATCGCCGCGGGGCTCCACGCCAGCGATGATTCCTGTCGCCCGCGCATGATGTTCACGCCGCGCGCCGCGCCGGCCGCAGCCAGCGCACCCAGCACGGCGCCTGCGAGCATGCCGCCGCCCAGCGTCATGCCGGCGCTGCCGACGTCAGCAGCCAGCCCGCCCAACGCGCCCGTGACGGCGCCGCCCAACATCGCGGCTTTGCGTTCGTCGACATGCAACTGCATCTCGAAGTGCTGGGCGATGCGTTCGGTCAGCTCGGCCTTCGCCTTGCCGTCCAGACCGTGCAGTTCGATCAATCGGCCCAGACTCGCCTGCACTTCACTGTCGGCACGCAACGCCAGCGCACGCTGCGCGGCCTGGGCTTCGGGCGGCAACAGCGACGCAGCGCCGCTGCCCGCTTGCCCTTGCGCCTGCCCGTTGGCCGCGGCATCGCCACCGACGCTGCCGACCGCCTGCTTGAACAGCCCACTGACTGCCGCACCCAGTTGCCGAAGCGTGCCGCGCATGCCCGCGGATTCGGGCATCACCTCGCGCATCGATGCGATGCGCGTCAGGCTTTGCGCCAGCTCGTCCATCGACGCATCGAACGCCGTCAGGCGCTTCAGCCGCCACGCATCGAGCAGCCGCGACATCGCCGCGCGTTTGTCATTGGGCAGCGCTGCCTGCACGCGCGACAGCAGGTGGAATTCCTGCACCCAACAGCGTGCGAACGCGTCCAGCGGCATCAGGTCCTTGACGTGCGGGAACCGCACCAGTCGAGCGCGCCAGCTTTCCAGCTCGGCGTCTTCAAGCGCGCCTTCGCGCGGTGGGCCCAGCTGATTCAGCAGCACCAACACGGGCTTGCCCATCCAGTCGAGCAGCTCCATCTCGGGCTCGATGTAGCCGGCCGACTCGGGCGTCTCGGACGCATTGACGAGGTACAGCACCACGTCGGCACGCTCGCGCACGTTCTTCATCGCCTGCTGGCTGGCGTAGAAGGCGCGGTCACGGAAACGGTCCCACACCTGCGCGAGGAACCAGCCCATCACGTTGCCCTCGCCGCGCAGGCGCTTCACCAGCCGCACGCTGTCGCCGAAGCCCGGCGTGTCCCACAACGTCAGCGTGTCGCCTTCGGGTGTCGACACCAGCGGGTGATCTTCGGCAAATTCGGTCACGTGCGCGGCGTCGCGCACCTCGCCGATGTCACGCGCCAGCAGCGTGCGCGCCAACGTGGTCTTGCCGGCGTTGGTGTGCGACACCAGGCTCAGCGAGACGTTGGCGCCGATGCTGGTGAGTTCGCTCATATCGACGCTTGGTTCAAGGGGCAGGCAAGGCGCGCGCGTTGACTTGCGACAGCGCGGCGTCCAATGCACGTGACTGCTCGACCGCCAACGTCGCGTCCAGGTTCACGAACACGGGTGCCGGCATGCCGAGCTTGTCGGCCAGGTCGCGCCACGCAACGCGGCGCTGCTCGACGCGGTCACCTTCGGCGCCGAAGCGCGCGGCGAAGGCGGCTTCGTCAACCACCATCACCAGCGCCGTGCCGCGTGCCAACCGCGTGCGCAGTGATTCGACGAAGCGGCCCTGCGCCTCGACTTCGGGTGTGGCGCTGGCATCGAACAGCGCGATCTCGACGGCGGGCGGCACACCCGCGGCGGCAACCATGCCGGTTGTGGTCGTCAGCGCGCCTGCGGCGGCCTGCTCTTCATGACCGTAGGCCACCGTCGGCGCGACCTCGAGCTCGGTGTCATCGCCGAGCACGCGCGCCACCAGCTTGCGAAGCGCCAGCGCGGTCGACGCCCCTGGCGCCGTGGCGTGCGGATGCGCCCGCACGCGCGCACCCGAGCCGCCGTGTTGCTGCCGATGCTGCTGCAACAGCCGCTGGTGGTAGGGCTCGTCGATCACCACCGGCAGCTTGCGCGACAGCCACGAGCCGCGCAGCACGCTGCCCAGTGCCAGCAGCAGCCGCGGCACGATCACGAAGATGGCGAGCGTGGCCGCATAAAGGTGGATCCACGACGCCGCCTCGCCGGTCGCAGGTTGGTCCGGCATCAGGCGCAGCGACGTCACCGCGGCTTCGTCGGGCAAGGGCACGCCGCTGACCATGGAAGCCGGCGCCAGCGCCGTCGACAAGAACGTTGTCACGCGCGGCGGCTCGAGGAAGGTGCTCTGCCAGCCCGCGCGGTAGTCGAGTACCAGGCCGCGCAAGTACATGCCCGCGACAAGTCCCAGCGCCAGCGCCGCAGCGGCGAGGTGCAGCACCGACCCGGCCCGCGCCACAGCGGTGGGCCACGACATGTCGGCCCAGGCCGTGCCGAAGGCCGCCAGCGCCGGAGCCTTGCGCGGTGACGCGGCCACGCGCGCGGCGAACCGTTTGCCGATGAACTTGCGCAGCCCGCCGAAGGCCGGCTTGCCAGCACCCAGACTGCGCACCCAGGACACGAGTAGAACGACGTACATCGCAAGGTTCCACAGCACCAACGCCCACACCGGCAGCGACAGCAGGTCGATCCGTTGATGCGTGCCGATGTCGTAGGCCAGCGCACCGAGTGCGAAGGCGATCAGCGCTGCAATCGGCAGCAGGCTCCAGCGCCAGCCGCGCAGGCTCAGCGCGCGGCGCACGCCTTCGTCACGAGGCGCCAGGCGCTGCATCGCCGCGTGCGCACGTGCTTCGAAGAACGCCTGTGGCGTGCCCTGCGGGCCCACGGTCTGGCTGGCCGCCTTGGTGGCCCACAACGCATCGGCGCGGGTCCACAGCGGGTGGTCATCCTTCGTGTCGTCGTCGTTCAGCGACTCGTAGGCGTGAAGCAGCAGCATTTCGCGCGCAGCACGGTTGCCGAAGGTGGGCGGCGGGCCTGATGAAGCGGTCGAAGCGGAAGGTTCTGACATGAACGGAAGTCGGCCGCGACAGCCCATGCGCAATGGCGCGAATCCCCCCAGGCGACGCGGTTCGCGAGTGTAGGCCGTGGCAGGCGCAACAGACCACAGTCACCGTCGCCGTGCCGTGATTCCCGAATGCACCCGCCGCGCCATCACGCGGGCCTCGCGCTCGAACACATTGCGGCGGTACGGGTCGCGCCCGCGCAACCACTCGCGCAGGCTCGAAGCCGCATACAGCAGCGGCATCAACGCACCCCAGCGCTCGTACTGGCGCACGTGCACGTGTTCGTGCGCGCGCCAGTGCTCGAGCGCACTCGCGCTGGTGCCGATCACCACGTGGCCCAGCGTGATCGCATCGATGCGCGTGAAGCGGCGCATCCATCGCCCGACCACGCCGCCGCCGGCTTCGATCACGCCGTCGACGCGCGCGACGCGGCCGCCGAGGGCGCGAACGAGCAGCGCGACGGCCAGTCCGCCGAGCGTGACCGGCAGCGGCCAGAGCACGCGCAGCGGTCGCATGGCGATCGAGGTGAGGGCTACGCCAACGCCCGTGCGATCAGGATCTTCTGCACGTCGCTCGTGCCTTCGTAGATCTGGCACACCCGCACGTCGCGATAGATGCGCTCGACCGGGAAGTCGCTGACGTAGCCGTAGCCGCCGAAGGTCTGGATCGCCATCGAGCACACGCGCTCGGCCATCTCGCTGGCGTTCAGCTTCGCCATCGCGGCTTCCTTCAGGCACGGCACACCGGCGTCTTTCAGCGCCGCGGCGTGATGCACGAGTTGGCGCGCGGCTTCGATCTGCGTGGCCATGTCGGCGAGGCGGAACTGCACCGCCTGGTGTTCGAAGATCGGCTTGCCGAACGCGACGCGCTCTTTGCTGTAGGCCAGCGCAGCGTCGAACGCCGCGCGCGCCATGCCCACGCTTTGCGCCGCGATGCCGATGCGCCCGCCTTCGAGCCCCGACAGCGCGATCTTCAGGCCCATGCCTTCGTCGGCGATCAGGTTGGCCGCGGGGACGCGGCAGTTGTCGAAGACGATCTGCGCGGTGTCGCTCGAGTGCTGGCCCAGCTTGTCCTCGAGCCGCGCGACGGTGTAGCCCGGCGTGTTCGTGGGCACGATGAACGCGCTGATGCCCTTCTTGCCCGCGGCCTTGTCGGTCACGGCCATCACGATCGCCACGTCGCCCTGTTTGCCGCTGGTGATGAACTGCTTGACGCCGTTGATCACGTAGTGGTCGCCGGCTTTCGTTGCCGTGGTCTTCAGGCCAGAAGCTTCGCTGCCGACATGCGGCTCGGTCAGGCAAAACGCGCCCAGCATCTCGCCGCGCGCCAGCGGCTCGAGCCACGTCTTCTTCTGCGCGTCGTTCGCCCACGCCATCAGGATCGAACAGACCGGGCAGTTGTTGACGCTGACCACCGTCGACGTGCCGCCATCACCCGCGGCGATCTCTTCGAGGATGAGCGCGAGCGCCAGATAGTCGAGCCCGGCGCCGCCGTGTTCGGTGGGCACCGCCACGCCATAGCAACCCAGTTCGGCCAGGCCCTTCAACTCGGCGGCGGGAAAGTGATGCTCCTTGTCCCACCGCGCGGCGTGCGGCGCGATGCGGTCTTGCACGAAGTCGCGAACGGCGTCGCGCACCATGGTGTGGTCTTGGCTCAGCAGCATTGGGGGTCCCGTCAGGGCCGATGACGCGGCGATTCTCGCGCTGGTGTAACTCTGGTGTCGTCAACACTGCTCGTGTTGCACCATCGCGAGCAGCGATCACCGATCGTCTTCGAGGAGAACCCATGCCCCGTCTTGCCCCAACGCTCGCGCGTCTTTGCGCAGCTGCCTTTGCGTTGGCCGCGCTGCTGGGCGCCACCGCCAACATCGCGCAGGCGCAAACCACCATCGGCAACACGCTTCCCGCCGACTTCCCGGTCATCGTCGACGCTTCGCTGGGCAAACCCGTCATCGGCTTCGGCGCCGCGGGCAGCGTCAAACGCACGCCGGTGATCTTCGTGCATGGCAACAACGACACGCCCTTCCCCACGGCCTGCAATCCCTACGGGCGCATGCAGGCGGTGGCCCAGTACCTGGCCGACGCAGGTGGCTACGCAGCAAGCGAGCTTGTGGGGGTCTGGGCTATCAGGGTGACCAATGCGACCTGCTGACCGACCCGACATCGCGCTCAGGCAGACGCACACCACCACCGCCAACGTCGACGACCTGCGGCGCTTTGTGCATGCAGTGCTCAGACTACACCGGCGCGAAGCAGATCGACATCGTCGGCCACAGCCTGGGCGTGATCGTCACGCGTGAATGGCTGCGGCAGGACGTGAGCACACAGGCACCGGGTGCGCAAGCTCGTCGCCATCGACGGCCCCAACCACGGCATCATCAACTGCTCACCCTCGCCGCTGAACTACTGGCAAGACCCGTCGCTCGGCGGCTTCACACCCACAAAGCGCCGTGTGCCAGGAACTGGGCTCACCGAACACGCCGTTCCTGCAGCGCCTCAACCGCCGCGGCGGAGAAAACCCCGCGGCTCGGTGAAGACGCTCGTGATCCGCAACGCCGACACCAGCTTCGTCTACTTCCCCACGCAGGACGGCGCGCTGGCCGGCGTACCGGCGATCGACGCCTACGGAGAGCCGACTGACTTCTCGGGCAGCGCACGCATCCGCGGCGCGCGCGAAATCAACCTCGACAGGCCAAGGCATCCACGACCCGATCCTCTTCACGACGCACCTGGGCATCCTGAATTCGCCGCAGACGCTGGGCGGCGACGCTTGGGTTTTTGAGCAGGCCGCTGTTCATCACGCACTTCTCACAGGCCGACGAATTGCCTTGACGTTTTCGTGAAGACTTTGCCGAGCCCGGCTCGAAGAATCCGTCGCAGGCAGTTTTGCCTTGTTTCGGAGACGTTCATGCATTCGACAACAAAGCGCTTGGCACTTGTGGCGGCGTCAATGGCCGCCGTGTTGGCCACAGCCGCGTGCGGCGGCGGGAACGATGAGTCCACCGAGGCATCGGCCCAATCGCTCGATGCGGACCGTGCCATCGCGCTCGAGCGTCGCAGGCCTCCGCCTCCACCTCCACCCGCGCCGCCGCCGCCTCCTGCAACCGACGCCACCTTGGCGCTCGCCTCGGCCACAGCATCTGGAGCCGCGGTCGACGGGAATGTCTGCGGCGTGTCGGCCGACGGAAGCAAGGTCTTGTTCACCTCCGCATCGAACACCGTGGTCAGCGGGGACCCCAGACCGTTCCTCGATGACATCTTCTTGAAGGACTTCAACGGCAACGGCGTCATCCGCGCCGTGAACACCTTTTCGCGCAGCCTCGAGTGCCTGGGCATGACGCCCAACGCCAACACCGTGGTCTTCGCCGCCCAGGCGTCGAACGGCGTGGTCGACGTGCTGGGCAACAGCGGCACTGAGCGGGCCATCCTGGTGCAAAACCTCACGACCGGCGTGCAGACCCGCGTGACGCCCTTGCTGAGCAGCTTGACAAGCGTCCTTGACTACACGTTCGCGGGCGTGTCGGACGATGGCTTGCGCGTGGCCTTCATCGCTCAGCCGACCCGCACCTGCAACATCTTCGACTGCACGGCCCTCGGCCCGGCGCGCATGCTCGTACGCGACCTGAGCAGTGGCGCGCTCATCAACCTTGAAAGCCAGGTGCGCTTCACCACGTCGCAGGGCGTGGCCGATGGCGATGCTTGGCTGTCGCCCAATGGTCGAGCGCTGACCTTCCTGACCCGCGCGGCCTATCCGCAAGCCGGCGACGTCGACTCGAACAGCGACGCGTTCGTGCTCGACATCGCCAGCGGAGGTGTGAGGCTGGTGAACGTCGATGCGGCAGGTCGCCGCGTAATCATCAACGGCTACGCAGGCGGCGAACAGGTGTTTCTGTCGAACAGCAGCAAGATCGCGTTCCACGGCGCAGTCGCTTCCAGTGATGCACAAACCAGTGTCTTCGTGAAGGATCTTTCGACGGGCGCGCTCAACCGCATCCTCGATGCGAACGTCACGCACACGCGATTCGGCCGATTGGTGCTGAGCTTCTCAGGCGATGGCCGCAAGGTGGCCTATGTGGAAGGCAGCGGCGGCGGCCAGACATACCGCGAGCTTCCGCGCGTTTTGGATCTGGTCACAGGCGCCAGCCTGAATGCGGCTACGTTGAGCAACGGCACGGTGGGCAACGGGCTCACGAACACGAACGTGCTGTTGTCGCGCGACGGCAAGACCGCCGCGTTCAGCAACAACTCGACCAACCTGCTTGGCGGGTTGTCGTCGTTGGGCGGTGCCGAGTTGCGGGCCTACCGCAAGCTCTTGCCCTGAGTGAGTGAGCGGCTCTGGTGCCCACGACGAACATCTGCGACGGCTTGTCGCAGATGTCGTGTGGCCACCCGGCGGCTCAGGGCCCCACCACCTCGTCGATCACGATCGCAAGCCCTTTCGCGCCGACGACGACCGGCTTCGACAGGCCTTGCAGATCACCCGCCTGCGCGATCGCGTTGCCGCTTTTGCTGACGCGCGCGCCGACGATCACCTGCGGCACCGACGACAGCTTCGTCTGCGGCGACATCGCCATCGTGTCGTCGAGCTTGAAGTCGAACGGCAGGTCCTTCACCTGCTTGCGCACGATCGCCAGTGGCATGCGCGGGCCTTGCGCGGCGCGGGCGAAGACGAAGACGGTGTCGTCGGGTGATGCTTTGGCGGCGAGTGCGGGGGCGAGGGTGACGCGGCCTTCGACGACACCTCCAACGGCGGCGGTGGTCGCGCCAGCGGCAGTGGCTTGTGGCGGTGATGGCGCAGACGCGACCGCGCCACCCAGCGCACTCATGGCCTGCCGTGCCTGCACGATGCCGTCGCGCATCTGCGCAGCGAAGGGGTGGTCGGGCATGACCTCGAGGGCGGCTTCCCAGCGGCTGACGGCGACGGCGTAGTCCTGGCGTTCGAATGCGGCGATGCCGGCCAAGGCCAAGGCCTTGGGTTGACGCGCGTCGATCGCGAGGGCTTTGTCGAGCAGCGCAACCGCGCGGCCACCCGCGGGCATGCCTTCGCGTTGTGCGATGACGTTGGCGTGGTCGGCCAGCAGGCCGGCGTCTTTCGGGGCCAGCGTGCTGGCGCGGTCGAACGCGGCGACGGCATCGTCGGCGCGGCCCAGCACCATGTACGAACGCGCGAGCACGGCCCAGCCTTCGGCGTTGTCGCGCTCGTTCTCGAGGCGCTTGCGCAGGCCGTCGACGGCTTGTTCGAACTGCTCGGGATCCATGCCACCGGGTAGTTCCTTGGCCCTGGCGCCTTGCTCCGCGGCCGCGGCGGCGACGGTTTGCGCTGGCACCGGGTTCAGCGCCAGCGACGGCGAACCCTTCCATGCGTAGCCGCCGGCTGCGACCAGCAGCACGAAGGCGGCGGTGCCGAACCACAAGGCCTTCATTTGGCCTCCACCTTGGCGGCGTCGTCCTCGTCGCGTTCGAACGCGGAATCGGGCATGCGGCTGCGCCGGCGCAGCACCAGCGCCAGCACCGACAGGCCGCCAACCAGCAGCGCGGCAGGCCCAGCCCACAAGCAGCAGCGTCGTCGACTTGACGGGTGGGCGATAGAGCACGAAGTCGCCGTAACGTTGCGTCATGTAGTCGATGACCTGCTGGTCGGTCGAGCCTTTGGCCAGCATCTCGCGCACCTGGCGACGCAGGTCATTCGCGAGGTCGGCGTTCGAATCGGCGATGGTCTGGTTCTGGCACACCAGGCAGCGAAGTTCGGCCGAGATGCGCAGCACGCGCGCCTCGAGCACGGGGTCGGCAACGGCGGGTGCGGCTTCTGTCACGGCTTGCCTGCAACACCCGCAGCACCCGAAGCACCCGCAGCCACGGACCACTGCGCCAGCAGCGGCTCGACCTTGTCGCGCATCACCTGCGGCGTCAACGCGCCTTTGTGCTTGAAGCGGATCACGCCTTGTGGGTCGATGACGAAGGTTTCGGGCACGCCGTAGACGCCGAAGTCCAGGCCCAGCCGACCGTCGCCGTCGAAGAGCGTCACCGCGTACGGATTGCCGAGTTGTTGAAGCCAGCGCAAGCCGGCTTGCTTCGTATCTTTGTAGTGCAGACCGACCACGCGCACCTGGCTTCGCTTGGCCCAGTCAACCAGCAACGGGTGTTCTTCGCGGCACGGCTGGCACCACGACGCCCACACGTTGAGGATCCATGGTTTGCCGAGGAAGTCGCTGCGTGAGACGAGCTTGGCTTCGTCTTGCAGCGTCGGCACCTTGAACTCGGGCGCGGGCTTGCCGATCAGGGGCGACGGCACATCGCGCGGGTCACGGTACAGACCGACGTAGAGGAACACCGCCAAGCCGAGGAAGATCGCCAGCGGCAGCAGGAAGCGCAGCGCCTTCATCCAGCGGCGCCTCCGACAACGGCGGTCGTGCCATCGTGCGCACGGTCACGCGCCTTCTCGCGGGCTTCTTTGCGATAGCGCCGATCGCTCGCGGCCAACGCGCCACCCAGCGCCATCAATACGCAGCCGCCCCAAATCCAGGTGATAAACGGCTTGTCGTACACGCGCACGATCCACGCACGGCCGTTGTCGACGGGTTCACCCAGCGACACGTACAGGTCGCCGGTCGGGCGCGAGCGGATCGCGGCTTCGGTCATGGGGTTGCTTTGCACGCGGTAGACGCGCTTCTCGGGTTGCATCAGGCCGATGCTGCGGCCGTCGCGGCTCACGTCGATGTCGGCGCGAATCGCCTGGTAGTTGGGGCCAGCCACTTCGCTGCACGCCCTTGAACGTGAACGTGGTGCCGTTCACCGTCGTCTGGTCGCCAGGGCTCATCTTCACGTCGCGCTCGACTTCGTAGCTGCGCACCAGCGTCACGCCGAACACGAAGGCCGCGATACCCAGGTGCGCCAGCATCATGCCGAAGGTGGCGCGCTGGACCTGGCGCAGCCGCTGGCCGATGGTCGCTACGCCGGGCAACGGGCGCACCTTCTCCCACAGGTCGGTCGCAACGCTGGCGACGACCCACCAGCCCATCG
This sequence comes from uncultured beta proteobacterium, assembly GCA_963738615.1. GTDB lineage: Bacteria > Pseudomonadota > Gammaproteobacteria > Burkholderiales > Burkholderiaceae_C > CAVTWY01. The sequence goes on along the minus strand of CAVTXI010000019.1, from coordinate 1,766,307 downwards.
CCAAGCCCAGGCTCGTCAACGGCTTGATCTCACCGGCGAGCCAACCCGCTGACCAGCGCCATCACCAACGCGACCACCGCGGCCCAGCGCAGGCGCTTCGCCAGATCTGGGCAGTTCGGCGTGCTTCCACTTCGCCAGCGGCGCGACGCCCATCAGGAACACAACCGGCACCATCAGCAGGCAGGAACACGGTGTCGAAGTACGGCGGGCCGACCGAGATCTTGCCCATGTTCATCGCGTCGAGCACCAGCGGGTACAGCGTGCCCAACAACACCGCGGCACACGCGACGATGAGCATCACGTTGTTGCCCAGCAGCATGGTCTCGCGCGACAACAAGCCGAAGCGCTGCCCCAAGCCCACCGCTCGGCGCGCGCCACGCATACAACGCAAGCGACGACGCCGATGACGACGACCAGGAACACGAGGATGAAGAGGCCGCGCGTCGGGTCGGTGGCGAACGCGTGCACCGAGCTGAGCACGCCCGAGCGCACAAGGAACGTGCCCACCAGCGACAGCGAGAACGCCATGATCGCGAGCAGCACCGTCCAGTTTTTGAAGCTGCCGCGCTTCTCGGTCACGGCCAACGAATGGATCAACGCGGTGCCCACCAACCACGGCATGAACGACGCGTTCTCCACCGGGTCCCAGAACCACCAGCCGCCCCAGCCGAGCTCGTAGTAGGCCCACCAGCTGCCGAGCGCGATGCCGATCGTCAGGAAGATCCACGCTGCGGTGGTCCACGGGCGCGTCCAGCGGGCCCACTGCGCGTCGAGGTTGCCGCCGATCAACGCCGCGATCGCAAATGCGAACGCGACCGAGAAGCCGACGTAGCCCATGTAGAGCATCGGCGGGTGCAGCACCATGCCCGGGTCTTGCAGCAGCGGATTCAGGTCGCGGCCGTCGAGCGCAGCCGGGCTCGAGCCGCGTCGAAGGGGTTCGACGTGAACAGCGTGAAGAGCAGGAAGCCCACCGACACCAGCCCCAGCACCGCGAGGATGCGCGCGACCACCGGCAGCGGCAGCCGTGTGCTGAAGCGCGCGACCGCAATCGTCCACAGCGTGAGCATGAACATCCACAGCAGCAGCGAGCCTTCGTGCCCGCCCCAGATGCCGGCGATGCGGTAAGCCAGCGGCAGCGCGCGTGTTGGAGTGCTGCGCCACGTACAGCACCGAGAAGTCGTGGCCGACGAAGGCTGCGCCCAGGCACACCATCGACCCCGCGATCACCGCGAACTGAAGCGCAGCGAGACCGCGCGCCAGCGCCATCTGCGACACGTCGCCGCGCTGCGCACCCAGCAGTGGCACCGTGCCCAGAACCAGCGAGACGCCCAGCGCAAGCCAGAGGAGGAAGTGGCCGAGTTCGGGAACCATAAGAGCTGCCTCGTTTGCTTGCGACCTTGTGCTTACTGCTTCTTCGCCATCGACGGCGGCATGTTCCCGCCCTGCTTCGCCTGCTTCAACGCTTCGGCCGCTTCGGGCGGCATGTAGTTCTCGTCGTGTTTGGCCAGCACCTCGCTGGCAGTGAACACGCCGTCGGCCAGCTTGCCCTGCGCGACCACGCCTTTGCCTTCCTTGAACAGGTCGGGAAGGATGCCGACGTACTGCACCGTCACCTTCTGCACGGTGTCGGTGACGACGAAGTTCACCTTCGTGCCGTCGCGCTTCACGCTGCCTTCTTCGACCATGCCGCCCAGGCGGAAGGTCTTGCCGATGGGCGCCTCTTTCGCCACGACCTGGCTGGGCGAGAAGAAGAAGACCAGGTTGCTCTGGAACGCGTTGAGCACCAGCGCCACGATGGCCGCGACGGCGGCAAGCACCAGCGCGACGAGGATCAGGCGCTTGTGGCGCGGCTTGAGGGTGGAAGTGGTTGTGGTCATGACTCGTTCGTCGACCACGGGTTTGCCGGCTTCGGCACGCGCGCGCGCCAGCGCGGCGGCGCACGAGCACGATTTCGAGGCGATCAGCAGCACGCCCACACCGTAGGCTGCGACCACGAAAGCGGTGTGGGGGTTGTTCATCGTGCGCCCACCAGTTCACCCACCCACGCCGCCTCGCGCTCGCGCTCGAGAATCAGCGCGCGCGTGCGCATGAAGACGATCGCGAAGGCGTACAGCCAACACGCCACGCTCATCAGCAGCATGCCCTGAAGCATCACCGCGGCCATCTTCGGCGCCGCGTTCAGGCTGACCGACGCGCCCTGGTGCAGCGTGTTCCACCACTTCACCGAGAAATAGATGATCGGCACGTTCACCGCGCCGACGACGGCCAGCAGCGCACCCGCACGGTCGGCGCGTTTGGGATCGTCGATGGCGGCCACGAGTGCCATGTAGCCCAGGTACAGCAGCAACAAAATGAAGAACGAAGTCAGTCGAGCGTCCCAGACCCAATAGGTTCCCCAAGTCGGCTTGCCCCACAACGCGCCAGTCCACAACGCGATGAAGGTGAAGAGGGCGCCGGTGGGCGCGATGGCGTGCGCCAGCATCGTGGCCGTGCGTGCCTTGAAGGCCCAGCCGATCGCGGCCCAGAACGCCAGGGCGAGGTACATCACCATCGCCACCCACGCCGCAGGCACGTGCAGATAGATGATGCGGTACACCTCGCCCTGCGTCGCGTCGGTCGGCGCGACAACAAAGCCGAGATAAAGGCCCCACACCGCGAAGGCCGTTGCGGCGAGCCACAACCAAGGCGACAGCGCGCGCGTCAGCGCATAGAAGCGCGACGGCGCGGCGAAGGTGAACAGGCGCGCGCGTGCACGTCGACGGTGGACGCGTCGGTGGACGTGGCGATGACGTGCGTGGCGCATGGCGTGGCGTCATTCCACCGCTATTGTCAGCGCCTGCCCGATGGCCCACGGCAGCAGCAGGCATGACGCGATCAGCAGCGCGGCCAGCAGCGACAGGTGCCCCTGCGCGCCAAGCCCCGACTGCACCGCCACCACCGCACCCGCGCCGAAGATCAACACCGGGATCATCAGCGGCAGCACCAGCAGGAACAACAGCATGCCGCCGCTGCGCAGCCCCACCACCAGCGCCGCGCCCAGGTTGCCCAGCAGGCTGAGCGTAGGCGTGCCCAGCAGCAGGCCGAGCATCAACACCGGCAGCAGTTCGGGCTCGAGGCCGAACATCAGGCCCAACACCGGCGACACCAGCACCAGCGGCAGGCCCGTCATCAACCAGTGCGACAACGAACGCGCCGCAGCCAGCAGCGCCGGGCGAGCGGCCCGACAGCATCAACTGCTCGAGCGTGCCGTCGGCGTGGTCGCCGGCGTGGAACGTCGTCATCGACAGCAGCACCGACAGCAGCACGCAGACCCAGATCACGCCCGGCGCGATCTGGCGCAGCACCGCGACGTCGGCACCCACGCCGAACGGAAACAGCGACGCCGACGCGACGAAGAACACGATCGGCAGGCCGACCTCGGCCCAGCGGCGCGCGGCCATGCGCAGGTCACGGCGCACCAGGGCCCACGCGGCGCGCAGGTCGCCGGCCGGCGCGGCGGTTTGCGGTCGACGCGCGGCATCGACAGGGCAGCGTGCGGCGACGCGTGGTCGTGCAGCGTTGTCATGCCGGAACCGCGGTCGACCTGTTGGTGCGCCGCGCGGGCGCGCAACCAGGCTTCGGTGTGCGCAGGTGCGCCTTCGCCCAGCGGCTGATGGCTCGTCAGCACGATGCAGCCGCCGCGCGCGGTGTGTTCGCGCAGCACCGCATCGAGCATCGCGGTCGACGCCTGATCGAGCGCGTCGTACGGCTCGTCGAGCAGCCACACCACCGAGCGCGACGGGACGGCCAGCCGCGCCAGCGCAGCGCGGCGGCGCTGGCCTTGCGACAACGTGCGCACCAGTGAATCGCGGCATGCGCTCGAGGCCCATGCGCTCGAGCGCAGCGTCGACCGCGCGTGCAAGCGTCGCGTCGTCGCCCGCATGCGTCGCGTTCGACATCGTCGCGAGGAAGGCCAGCGCTTCGTGCACGCGCAGATCGTCCTTCAACGCGTTGGCGTGCGCGATGTACAGCGGCTGCATCGCCGCGGCGCGCGCGGCCGACGCCGCGAGGCCGAACCAGCGAACCTCACCAGCGTCGGGTTCGACCAGGCCAGTCAGCAGGCGCAGCAGGCTCGTCTTGCCGCGGCCGTTGTCGCCGCGCAGCCAGACCGTTTGCCCGGCGCGCAGCTCGAGGTCGAAGCCAGAGAACAGCAGGCGGCCACCGCGCCGGCAGCTCAGGCCTCGCGCGGTCAGCGGCGCGGCGGTGTTGATGACGTCCACGTCGGTCCACTCGGCCGAAGATGGTACGGGATGGCGTCACGCGGGCAGCACCAGCACCAGCCGCGCCATGCGCACCAGCCGCGCGCGCACGTGCGCCTGCGGCCAGCCGCACACCTGCGTGTGGAATTCCCACTGCCGCACCGACATCAGGCCCATCAGCACGTCGGTCGCTACGTCGGCGGTCCACTCGCTGCGCAATTGGTTGTCTTCGACGAGTGCATCGATGGCCGCGCGGCAGCCGTGGCGCAACGCGTCCATGCGGTCGGCCCAGGCCTTCGCGGCGTCGGGGTCGGTGTCGGCGGCAGACATGATCGCGCGCACCACGGGGTAGATGTCGGGCAGGTAGTCGCACCAGAACGCAACGTAGGCGTCGAGCCGCTCGGCGCCGCGTGCCTGCGACCGCGACGCCGCGAGCCTTGCGCTCAGCCCCTGCACCTCGTCGACATGGCGCGTGGTTGCCACCAGCAACTCGGCGCGCGAGCCGAAGTGCAGGTACAGCGCTTGGCGCGACACCCCCGCGGCCGCCGCGATGTCGCCCATGCGCGCCCCACGCCCGCCGGTGTCGACCAGCTGGCGCCACGCCGCCTCGAGGATGCGCAGGCGGGTTTGGTCGGTGGTGCGGTCGTTCATGGGCAAGCCCGATGATATAGCTTGACAGTTTGTCAAGTCAGGCGTCGAATCCGACCACCTCAACTTGACACGGTGTAAAGCCATGGACTCCCACTCCGACCCTCACCCTTCCCCACGTCCTTTCGTCCTCTTCGGTGCCACCGGCCACTTCGGTCGCGTGCTGCTGTCGCGCGCGCTCGCCGCCGGGCACGCGGTGACGGCGGTGACGCGACGGCCTGACGTGCTGGGGGCGCTGGGCGCAGCGCATACACGTCTGGAACGTCGGGCCGGCGACGTGCTCGAGCCGTCTTCGTGGCGCGGCGCTCTGGATGGCTCGCGCGCCGTCATCTCGTGCCTGGGCGACGCGTGGCGCGGCCGCATTCGCGCAGCCGGGCACGAGCCATCGTCCGCAGCGATGCGCGAACGCGGCGCCACGCGGCTGATCAGCATGAGCACGCTGGGTGCCGGCGACAGCGAACCGAACCTGAACTTCTTCTGGCGCCGCGTGATGTTCGGCCTGCTGCTGCGCAAGGCCTTCGACGACCACGCGCGGCAAGAGGTGATCGTGAGCCAGTCGGGCCTGGACTGGACGTTGGTGCGCCCCGGCGCGCTGGCGAAAGGCGAGGCGACAGGCACCTACCGCGAAGGCTTCGGCCCCGGCGAAAGCGTGGCGCTGAAGATCGGCATGGAAGATCTGGCCGACTTCATGCTGCGCCAGTTGGGCGACACGCGCTACCTTCGGCGCGCGGTGTCGGTGTCGATGTGACGATGCGCCGTTCAGGTGGTCAGCTTGCGCCCCAGCCGCTCTTCGACCTTGGCGGTCTTGCTTTTCAGCCGCCCGGCCGGCGCGTCGCGGTAGTCGACCTTCATCTGCACGGCCACACGTTTGAACTCGCCCTTCAACAACGTGAAGCATTGGGTCATCAGGCCCATGCACTGCTCCCACTCGCCTTCGACGATGGTGCCCATGGGCGTGAGCTGGTAGGGCAGGCCACTGCGGTCGACGACGTTGAGTACGCGCGCCACGTGCGCACTGACACTTTCGCCTTCACCCACGGGGGCCATCGAGAATTCCATCAAGACCATGTTGGTTCTCCTTTGCGTTGTCGGGTCATGTGTGAGATGTCGGTGCCAGCACGCGCGCGAACTGCTCGGCAATGACGACCTCGGCCAACACCGCCGCGGCACCGGCACCGGCGCACACGAGGTTCGTGAGCGCGTGTTCGCGATAGCGCCGCTCGTGCCCCAGCGCGGCCTCGAAGGCGTTGCAGCGCGCGGTCAGCGCATCGACATCGGCGTCGACCAGCACCAGTGCGTGCGCCAGCACGACCTGCACGCCTTCGACGCGTCGCCAACATTGCGCCGTGCCCACGAGCTTGGCGCCATCGACCGCGAGGTTGAAACGGCCATCGCAGAACGAACCCTGCACCGGCTGCGGCAGCGCCTTCACGCCCAGCCGCGCGAAGGCCGCACGCAGCTCGTCGCACAGCGCGCGATACGTGCCGTCGATCGACGGCTGGGCCGCGACCGGCCACACCAGGCTGAGGTTCAGCACGCCCGGCCCCTGGGGCACCAGGCCGCCGCCCGACGCGCGCACATGCACCGGCCAACCGAGCACGGCCGAATGCGCGCAAGCGTCACGCCAATGCGGCGCGCGTTGGTAGCTGCGCGGCACGATCAGGCCCGGCAAGCCATGCCACAGGTGCGCGGCCGCGCGGCCACTGCGCGCGGCGCCTTGCATCCACACCAGTTCCTGCGCCGGGCCGTCGGCCAGCGGCTGGTCATGGCGACACACGAAGCCGAAGATCGGAAGCATGGACCGCGTTCAGCCTTCGGCCAGACGTCCTCAGCCTTCGGCAAGGTGCCCCTTCAGCAATACGTTGAACTCCTTCGCGCGCTCGAGCATCGTCATGTGGCCGACACCTTCGAACACTTCGACCTTCGCACCCGCGGGCGCGGCACGCGCATGCGCAGCCGGGATGATCTTGTCGTCGCTGCCGGCAACCACAAGCAGGCGGTGGCGCTTGGTGTCGATATCGCGCGCCGGCTGCTCGGCCTGATGTCCGCTGGGGAAAAGCGATTGACTCAGTTCGGTCAGCAGCGATTCGACGCCATCGAGGCGCTTGAACTTCAGCATCTCGTCGACCATCGGCCGGCTGACCAGCGCACCGTCGAAGAACAACTGTTCGAGCACCGGCTTCAGCTCACGTCGGGATTGCGCCTTCACGAAGCCGTCGATGTAGTCGGCATTGATCTCGGAACCAAGCCCCGCCGCGTTGACCAGCGTGAGGCTCGCCACACGTTGCGGCGCCAGGTGCGCCAGCCGCGCCGCGATGGCACCACCCATCGAGTGGCCGACCAGGTGCGCGCGCCCGACACCCAACACATCGAGGAACTTGCCGACGAACGCCGCCAGCGCGCCGAGTGAGGCGCCCGGCAGCTTGACGTCGCTTTGGCCGTGTCCCGGCAAATCGAGTGCGATCACCGGATGGTGTTCGGCAATCGCGTCGAGATTAAAAAGCCAGTTGCCCAGGTCGCCGCCGAAGCCGTGGATGAAGACCACCGGCACGCCGGCCTCGGGCCCGCGCCGCGCGTGCCGCACGCGGATGCCGTCGACGGCGGTGAAGGCGAACGCCTGTCCACCCTCTTCGTCGCCCTCGTCGGCCTTGGGGACTTCGTAGGCCTGGATGTACGCGTCGATGTCGGCGTCGCTCACGTCGTTGGGCGCCAGCACCGCCAGCAGCGCCTTCACCGGCAGCGTCTGGCCTTCTTGCGCGACACGCCGACGCAGCAGGCCCGCGTCGCCAGCTTCATAGGTGTTGCTGATCTTGTCGGTCTCGATGTCGACGATGGGTTTGCCGACGGTGATGTCGGAGCCTTCTTCGACGAGCCACGAGGTCACCGTGCCCTCGCGCATTTCGAGGCCCCACTTGGGCATGACGATAGGCGTGATCTTGTCGCTCGATTTGCTCACTTCGATGTCTCCTTCTACAGATCGACGCAGCGCATTCAGTGCTTCTTGCCACCGCTCATCGTGCGCTTCACCGCCGCCACGATCTGCGCGGCGCTGGGGATGTAGGCGTCTTCCAGCACCGGTGAGAACGGCACCGGCGCATGCGGCGCGGCGACCATTTCGATCGGGCCCTTCAACGCCGCGAAGGCCTGCTGCGCCACCTGCGCCGAAATGTCGGTCGCGATGTTGCAGCGGGGGTTGGCTTCGTCGACGCACACCAGTCGGCCGGTCTTCTCGACGCTTTCGATCACGGTGTCGATGTCCAGCGGGCTCAACGTGCGCAGGTCGATCACCTCACACTCCACGCCTTCCTTCGCCAGCGTGGCGGCTGCCTCGAGCGAGCGGTGCACCATCAGGCCGTAGGTGACGATCGACACGCTTTTGCCTTCGCGCACCACATTCGCTTCGCCGAAGGGGATCGCGTAGCTCTGCTCGGGCACCTCGCCCTCGAGGCCGTAGAGGTTTTTGTGCTCGAGGAAGATCACCGGGTCGTTGTCGCGGATGCTTTGAATCAGCAGGCCCTTGGTGTCGTACGGCGTGCTGGGGCACACCACCTTCAGGCCCGGGATGTGGGTGAACAGCGGCGTCAGCATCTGGCTGTGCTGCGCCGCTGCACGGAAGCCCGCGCCGCACATCGCGCGGATCACGACCGGCGTTTGCGCCTTGCCGCCGAACATGTACTTGAACTTCGCCGCCTGGTTGAAGATCTGGTCGAAGCACACGCCCATGAAGTCGACGAACATCAGTTCGGCGACTGGGCGCATGCCGCAACTGGCGGCGCCGATGGCCGCGCCGATGTAGGCCGACTCGGACAGCGGCGTATCCAGCAGGCGGTCGCCGTACTTGGCGTGCAGGCCCTTGGTGACGCCGAGCACACCGCCCCAGGCATCAATTTCGCCGTCACCGCCGGCACCGCCGACGATGTCTTCACCCATCACGATCACCGAGGGGTCGCGCGCCATCTCCTGGTCCAGCGCTTCGTTGATCGCCTGCTTCATGCTGATCTTGCGTGCCATGGAATGCTCCTTGGATTCAGTATTTGACGTAGACGTCGGTGGTCAACTCGGCCACTGCAGGCAGCGGCGCGGCTTTCGCTTCGGTGACGGCGCGCTCGATCAGCCCCAGCACGTCGTGGTCGATCGTCTCGAGCTCGGCGGCGCTGATCACACCGGCACCGGTGACGGCTGCGATGAATTTCTTGATGCAGTCTTTGTTGACGCGTATGTCGTCCAGTTCGCCCTTGCCGCGATAGGTCTGCGCGTCACCTTCGAAGTGGCCGTGGAAGCGAACCATCTTGCATTCCAGCAACGACGGGCCACCACCTTCGCGTGCGCGTTTGATGATCTCGCCCGCGGCTTCATACACCGCGAAGAAGTCGGTGCCGTCGACCGTCACGCCCGGCAGGCCGAAGCCCGCCGCGCGGTCGACGTAACTGTCGACCGCCACGCCGTAGTCGCGGCGTCGATCTCGGCATAGCCGTTGTTCTCGACGATGAAGATCGCCGGCAGGTTCCACACGGCCGCGAGGTTCAGGCTCTCGAGGAAGGTGCCCTGGTTCGACGCACCATCGCCGACGAAGCTGATCGCGACTTCGCCCTTCTTGCGGTACTTGGCCGCCAGCGCCGCGCCGCACGCCAGCGGCGCGCCGGCCCCCAGGATGCCGTTGGCGCCCATCATTCCCTTGCTCAGGTCGGCGATGTGCATCGACCCGCCTTTGCCCCCGCAACTGCCGCCCTTCTTGCCGTAGATCTCTTTCATCATCGCCAGCGGGTCCACGCCCTTGGCGATGCAGTGGCCGTGGCCGCGGTGCGTGCTGGCGATGCGGTCACCGTCGTTCAGATGAATCATGATGCCCGTGCCCGCAGCCTCTTCGCCGGCATACAGGTGCACGAAGCCCGGGATGTCGCCGCGCGCGAAGTCGATGTGCAGCCGTTCCTCGAACTCTCGGATCGTGCGCATCGTGCGATAGGCCTGGAGCAGTTGCTCCTTCTTCAACGGGAACGGGTTGCCTGCCATGGCGTGTCTCCTTGTGATGGGTCAGGAAGGATGTGAACGCAGCAGCCCCTGCTGGGCCGCGCGCTGCATGCAGCGCGCCACGTCCACGGTGAAGAATGCGTTTTCGCGCAACGTGGCGGTGACGCGCTGACCGGGCTCGAAGCCCAACTCGCGCTCGCCGTCCAATGCCACGGTGCCGGCGTCGTGTCGGATGATCAACGGCTCGTCGGCCACCATGCGTTTCCAACTCGCGATGGGCACGGGCCGCACCATGCCCGGTGCGATCGGTGCGCGCAGGGACAGCACCGCGGGCGCGGTGTCATGCGCCATCTCGATCGCCAGGCCACCGCTCTGCCGTCGGCCCACCGGCTCGAGCAGCCCGCCGATCGCCGACAGGCCGATGCACTGCGGATCGGCAAACGCCAGATACGCCGCCAGCAGCGATTCGGGCTTCCACAACGCGCGTGCGCCGACATACCGGTCGCTCGTGATCACGGCGTCGACGATTGCAACGTCGCGCTGGGGCTCACCACTTGCGCCTTCACCATCGTCGATCGCGACATCGATCAGCTTGTTCGGTGCCAGCGCGTCAGCGGCGTCGAGCCGCCCACTGGCGAACAAGCCGACCGCCATGCCGATGACGGTGGGCTCGCGCATCTCGGGGAACGCGTTGTTCGTGCCGGTCGACAACCCTGCGATCGGGATCCTCGAGCCGCAGCGCAGAAGCTCGCGCACCACCGCGCGGTGCGTGCCGTCGCCGCCCAGCACCACGATCGTCGACACCCCCGCGTCGACCAGCATGCGCGTGGCGCGGAAGGTGTCGTCGACGGTGGAGGTGGGCTCCATGTCGAGCCACTCGGTCTGCGGGTAGGCATGGCCCAACCCGTGCTCGCGGCGGAAGGTGCGTTCCAGCAGTGCCCGGATGCCGCCGCGGTCGGGCATCAGCAGCGCCCGAGCAACCCCACAAGCCGCCGCGGCCGCCAACATGCGCAGCACGATGTTGACGCGATCGCTGGTTTGCAGATTGCCCGCGTTGGCCACCACGCGCCGGATGTCGCGCGCCGACACGGGGTTGGCAATAACCCCGATCGTCGGTCGTGCGGTGCGCTCCATGCGGATACTTCCGGTTCCTTGGGCGTGACTCAGGCGAATCGGCAATGTACTGCGCGCGTGCGCCGCCTGCAGCGCTTTCGGTGACGCGAGGTATCGCCGGCCGGCGCCCGCGGGCGCCCGCTGTCAATCGCCGTCAGCCGCGCCGTGCCCGGTGGCTCACCATCAGCCCCGTCACGGTCAGCACGCCGCCGATCGCCAGCCAGGTATCGAGCCGTTCACCCAGCGTCAGCGCCGACAGCGCGACGCCGAAGATCGGCACCAGGTTGATGTAGCCCGCCGCGGTGCCCGCACCCAGCGTCGCGATGCCGCGGTTGAACCAGGCGTAGGCCAGCACCGTGGCACCCAGGCTCATCAGCACCAGCAGCGGCCCACATCGCCGGGGTCAGCGTGCGCGCGGTCTGCACCATCGACGCCGGGCCTTCGACCACCAGCGCGACGACCCACAGCAGCGCCGTGCCCACCAGCATCGACAACGTGGTGGCCGCCAGCGAGTCGATGCCGCGCATCAACGCACGGCCGATCAGCGTGTAGCTGGTCCAGCTCGCGATGCAGCCCAGCAGCAGCCATTCGCCGATGCCGAAGCCGCCCGAGAACAAAGCGACGAGGTTGCCCTTCGACAGCACCAGCACCGCGCCGCCCACAGCCAGCGCCAGCCCGAGCGCGATGCCGGCGTTGAAGCGTTCTTTGAAAAGCCACGCGGCAAGCACGGTGGTGAACACCGGATTCGTCGTGACGACGATCGCGGCACGCGACGCTTCGACCCGCTGCAACGCCAGCATGAACAACACCGCCCAGGCCGCCACGCCAACGACGCCGCCAAGCACCAGCCCGGCCCATTGCCGGCCGCGTCAGGCGCGGCCAGCCGCGCCTGAATGAAAGCCAGATCGACAGCACGACAGAAGCGATCAGAAATCGCCACGCGGCCGACGTGACCGGCGGCATCGACAACGCCAGCACGCGGCCGGCCGGCCATGACGCACCCCACAACACCGCCGTGCCCAGCAGCCCGGCGTGCACCGACCAGTGGCCTGCTCTCGTCCACCCTGCCGCTTGCGCCGCAGCGCGCACCACCGCGTCAGCCCCCCGCACCCGGTCAGCACCAGCCGCACCGCCACCAGCAGGATCGCGGTCGCCGCGACCAGGTACAGCGCGCGGCGCCGCTGCGGCGTGGGCTGCCAGCGCCGCAGCACCGCGACCATGCGCACGAAGACCACCAGGAACACAAAGCCCTGCACCGCGAACCACGCACCCAGGAACGCGAACGCGGGCCACTTCGGTTCGACGTTCGGTGCGACGAACTGCGGCAACAGCGCCATGAAGAACAGCGCCACCTTCGGGTTGAGCACGTTCGTGACCAGGCCCTGCACGAAGGGGCCGCGACTCCTCTGCGGCGGTCTGCGGTGCGCGGTGGGCGCTGGTCGCGGGTCACGGCGCGGCGCCGCATCGAAGCTGCCCATGCCGCGCAACTGGTCCATCACCTCGTCATCGCTCAGCGCGCTTGTCGGCTGCGCGAAGGCTTCGCGTGCGAGTGAGATCGCGATCCACACCAGGTACGCCGCACCCGCCCACTGCACGGCCTTGAACGCCGCAGGCGACGCCGCGATGAGCGCCGCCACGCCCAGCGCGACGAACGCGGTGTGCACCAGCGACCCCGCCGAGATGCCCGCCGACGTGGCCACGCCGCCGCGCACGCCGTGCTTCATCGTGTTGGTGAAGGTCAGCAGCATGTCGGCGCCCGGCGCCGCGTTGACGACGAACACCGTGGTCGCGAACAGCAGCAGGCTCTGGACGCCGAGGGTCTGCAGGAAGTCCAAAACAACGATGCCGATGCGTGCCAACGATGGCGTCAGAGCATCTCGACCGCGAACGCCGTGGCCTCGCCGCCGCCGATGCACAGCGACGCAACGCCGCGCTGTTTGCCGCGCTTCTTCAACGCCCCCAACAGCGTGACGATGATGCGCGCGCCGCTGGCGCCAATGGGGTGGCCCAACGCGCAGGCACCGCCGTGCACGTTGACGATGTCGTGCGGCAACTCGAAGTCGACCATCGCCGCCATCGTCACCGCGGCGAAAGCTTCATTCACTTCCCACAGGTCGACCTGGCCCGGCTTCCAGCCCGCCTTGTCGAGCACCTTGCGGATCGCCCCCGCGGGCGCGGTCGCGAACCACTCGGGCGCCTGCGCGTGCACCGCATGTGCGACCACGCGTGCGATCGGCTTCGCGCCGAGTTCACGCGCGGTCGACGCGCGCATCAGCACCAGCGCCGCGGCGCCGTCGGAGATGCTCGACGCGTTCGCCGCGGTGATCGTGCCGTCTTTCTTGAACGCGGGCTTCAGGCCGGGGATCTTGTCGAGCTTGGCTTTGAACGGCTGCTCGTCGTACTTCACGACGGTCTCGCCGGCCTTCGACGCAAGCGTGACCGGCGCCATCTCCCAATCGAAGCTGCCGTCCTCGTTCGCCTTCTTCGCGCGTTGCGTCGACGCAATCGCAAATTCATCTTGCGCCTGCGCGCGTGAAGCGGTACTTGTCGACGCACTGTTCGGCGAACACGCCCATCGCCTTGCCACCGCCGTTGGGCAGACGTTCGTAGGCGTCTTCCAGCCCGTCCATCGCCATGTGGTCGAACATCTGCGCGGCGCCGTAGCGCACACCCTTGCGCGCGAACATCAGGTGCGGCGCGTTGGTCATGCTCTCCATGCCACCGGCGACAACCACGCGCGCGCTGCCCGCCACCAGCATGTCATGCGCGAACATGGCCGCACGCATGCCGCTGCCGCACATCTTCGACATCGTCACCGCACCCGCCGACTGCGGCAGCCCCGCCTTCAACGCCGCCTGCCGCGCAGGCGCCTGGCCCTGCCCCGCCATCAGGCAGTTGCCGAAGATCACCTCGTCGACCGCATCGCCGGGCACCCCCGCACGCTCGACCGCGGCCTTCACCGCGACGGCGCCCAGTTCCCACGCGGCAAGCGAAGCGAAGTCGCCGAGCAGGCCGCCGATGGGCGTGCGGGCGGCGGAGACGATGACGATGGGGTCGGTGGGCATGGCTTGCTCCTGGGGAAGGAAGTGCATGGCACTTTATGCGATGCGACTCACCAAGGCGCCGAGCGCAAGCCGACCACTACAGCGGCAATCGCACCTTCACCTCCGGCGCATGTCCGCGCAACTCGGCGCCCAGCCTCGTCGCCAAGCGCAGCATCGGCTCGTTGCCCGGCACCACCGTGCCCTGCAGCGCCACGAAGCCTTCTGCGCGTGCATGCGCGGCCGAGACGCAGCACCAGCGCGCGGCCCAGGCCCTGGCCTTGCCACATGTCGGCCACGGCGACGGCGAATTCGGGTTCGCCTTCGTCGTCCACCACGTAGCGTGCTTCGGCGAGCAACCGGGGCACACCGTCGTGTGTGGTTGCCATCGCGGCCAGGGCGACGTGGCGGCGAGGGATCTGCGTCGTCAGCATGCGCAGCGCAGCCTCGGGCAGGTCATTGACGGTGCCGTGAAAGCGCAGCAGGCGCGCGCGGGGTGACAGGCCACCGAAGAAGAAGTCCTTCAACGCGGGGGCGTCGCTGCGGTGCGTGGGGCGCAGGGTCACGGAGCGGCCGTCGCGCAACGACAGGGTCTCGCGGTACGGCTTGTCGCGCCACGTGCGGTTGCATTCGGCGCCGACGGGCCATGCGGCGGCACTCACTGAAGCACCTCGCGGGCCGGCGGGTCGGGCTGGGCGAACAGCGCCTGACACCCGCGGCGAAGGCGCCCCGCGCGCGGCGCCAGCAGCGTGGCGCTGAATACGGCGTCACCGCCGAGCGTGCCCACGGTGATCGGTGCACGGGTGTCGAAGACGCGGCTGTCACCGGCTTCGATCTCGATGTCGCGCGGATCGGCCGTCCACCGTCACCCACAACGTGCCGCACTCGGCGTGAAGGCGCAGGGCCGGGGGACGCTCGAAGCGCAGGAAGTGACGGCGGTGAAGGCGGCGGTGCAGCGCAGAGGGTGGTGGAATTGATGGGGGTTCATGGCATGCTCCAGGTTCATGCAAGGCGCTTGTGACGACGAACGCATCGTGCGCCGCAGCCATGCAGCGATCAAACGATTCTTTGGCACACTTCGCATTCGTCAAACGCATGCCAAACGACCCCTCATCGCCTGCCCTCGCTGGACCGTCTGGCCGTCTTCGACGCCGCCGCGCGCCACCTGTCGTTCACCAAGGCTGCCGCCGAGCGCTTCCTCACGCAGTCGGCGGTCAGCCGTCAGGTGGCGGCGCTGGAAGACGAACTGGGCGTGGCGCTGTTTCATCGCCGTCACCGCGCGCTGGAACTCACCGCCGACGGCCGTCAACTGGCGCAGGCCGTGGGTCGCGCCATCACCACCGTCCGCGATGCGCTGGCCACCATCCGCGCGCCCGGGCGGCGCGAGGTGCTGGCCCTGACCACCACGCCGGGTCTGGCCTCGTTGTGGCTGATCCCGCGGCTGGCGGACTTCGTCGCGCGCCACCCGGGCGTGGACGTGCGCATCGACGCCACCTACGCGCCGCGCCCGCTGGCGGCCGACGGCTTCGACCTGGCCGTGCGCTACAGCAGGCTGGACACCGCCTCAGGGCAGGCGATGTTCGGCGAATCGATCCTGCCCGTGTGCTCACCCAAGTTGCTGCGCAAGGGCGGCACGCCGCTGAAGACGCCCGCCGACCTGGCGCGACACACGCTGCTTCAGCTGGACAGCCTGCCCGGCAAGGGCCCGCCGCTGGAATGGCAGTCGTGGTTCCGTGCGATGGGGTTGGGGCCGATCACACCCGCCGCGACGCTGACTTTCACCAACTACGACTCGGCCGTGGCCGCTGCCGTCGCCGGCCAAGGCGTGGTGCTGGGCCGCCGCCCGTTGGTGGACTCGCTGCTGCGCCAGCGCGCGTTGGTGGCCCCCATCAAAGGCACGAAGGCCTCGGCCCATGGCTACACCGTGGTGGTCGAACCGTCGGCGTCACGCAAGCCGGCCGTGCAGGCGCTGGTGAACTGGCTGCTGGCGCAAGCGCGTGCTGAGGCGGCGTGACCGTGCTGCCGCGGGCGGGCGTGGTGGCGTCGGCGCAGATGGCCACGGAAGCCTGCTCGAGCCCTCGCGCGCCCTCTCCCACGTCAGCCCAGCATCGCGCCGCGCCCGGGCTCGACGTCGAACACGAGCAGCGTGGAGCTCGCGGTCGCACACAAACGTCCCGCCCCGTCGTGCAGCGTGGCTTCGGCAAAGGCGACGCGCCTGCCGACCGAGACCACGCGGCCGGTTGCGCGCACGACGCCACTTTCATCGCTCAAGCTGCGCAGATACGAGACCTTCAGCTCCAGCGTGGTGTGGCCGCGGCCGGCGGCGAGCGCGGAGTGCGTCGCGATCCCGCAGGCGCTGTCGAGCAGCGTCGCGGCGTAGCCGCCGTGCACCGCGCCCATCGGGTTGTAGACGCTTCGGTCGGGCTTGCCCTCGAAGACCACGCGCCCGCGTTCGACCTCGACCAGTTCGAAGCCGAGCGTGCGGCCGATCGGCGCCTTCAACCCGCTGCTCAGAAGGGCCTGAAGCTGCTGCAGCCCGTCGGGCGCCTGTTCTTCGTTGTTCATGGTGCCTGCCTCGGGGTGGATCGTCGTGGGGATCCTGTCGGCTCGCGGGCTACGCCGCGCTTCGGCAGGATGGCCGAACGGCAGGCTTCCAGAATCTCGTCGGCCAACGGCGAATCGTCGGGACAGGCCCGCGACAAGACGATCGCGCCGACGAGATGCGCGAAGGTGCTGAGCCTGTGCGCACGTTGCTCGCGCCGTGCCCGTGATCCTTGCTCCGGGTCGTCACGCCCGAGGGCCGACAACAGATCCTCGAGGCCGGCTTCGAACGCCGACTTGACCTGAACCGGTTGGCGCGCGGCGTCCGCGCCCAGCGCCGCGAACGTGCACCCATTACCCGGCGCATCGCGGTGCGCTCGGGACAGGTACTGCCGCACGAATGCGGCCTTGTCGGCGCCCTCGCTCAGGCTCGACGACCGGGCAAGACCGCAGGCCGCGGCTTCTGCCATCAGGTCGGCCTTGGACCCGAAGTGCTTGTAGAAGCCGCCGTGGGTGAATCCGGCGGCCGCCATCAGATCGGCCACGCCGATCCCGTCGTAGCCGCGCTCGCGAAAGAGCGTCGATGCCGTTTCGACGATGTGCGCGCGGTTCGCCTGCACTTGCGCTTTGGTGACCTTCATCGCTGGAAGCCTCTTGATGGATGCCAGTCCGGTGACGTTGACTGTGCATTGATGATAACCAGCATCAAACAGCTTGACAACAATGATGATGACTCGTAATCATTGCGTCATGTCCAAGCCCCACTCGTCCGAGAGCAGCCCCTTGGCTCAGCCCTCCCGCGGCGTCGAGCTTCGACTTCGACTACATCGTCATTGGCTCGGGCTTTGGCGGCAGCGTATCGGCGTGCCGCCTGGCAGAAAAGGGCTACCGCGTCGGCGTGATGGAGATGGGCCGACGCTGGGCGGCCGAAGACTTCCCCAAGTCTGACTGGGACGCCGGGCGTTTCATGTGGCGCCCGGGCCTGCGCCTGTTCGGCTTCTACAACATGCGCGTGTTCCGCCATGTGGTGGTGATGTGCGGCAACGCGGTCGGGGGCGGCTCCATCGCCTACGCCAACGCCCTGCTGGTGCCATCGCCCAAGGTGTGGGACCAGGGCTCCTGGGCCGGCCTGAAGGACTGGAAGCAGGTGATGCCGCAGCACTACGCCACGGCGGAACGCATGCTGGGCGTCACCGACAACAAGCTGCTGGGCGAGGCCGACCTGCGGCTCAAGAAGATGGCCGACCTCTACGGGGTGGGTGACACCTACTACCCGGGCCGGGTGGCCACCTTCTTCCCGCCTGCGGGCGAGGCCGGTGGCAAGACCTACCCCGACCCCTACTTCGGCGGCGAAGGCCCGGATCGCGGCACCTGCGTGGGCTGCGGTGGCTGCATGGTGGGCTGCAAGTACAACGCCAAGAACACGCTCGACAAGAACTACCTCTACTTCGCTGAAAAGCGCGGCGCCCAGGTCTTCGCCGAGACCCGGGTGATCGACGTGCGGCCGCTCAACGGCAAGCCTGATGGCAGCGACGGCTACGAAGTCCACACCGAGTCTTCAACGGCGCTGTTCAACAAACAACGGCGCAGCTTTCGCTGCCGCGGCGTGGTGTTCGCCGCCTCGTCGCTGGGCACCGTGGAACTGCTGTTCCGGCTCAAGCAGGGTGGCTCGCTGCCGCGCATCAGCGACGATCTGGGCAAGCGGATTCGGACCAATTCCGAGTCCCTCATGGGCGTGCGCTTCCCCGCCGGCAACAACAACATGACGCGGGGCGTTGCCGGTGGCGCCGCCATCTATCTCGACGCACACACCCACATCGGCGTGGTGCGGTATCCCGAAGGCTCGGGCGCGGCAAGCCTGTTGCTGACCTTGATGCGCAGCGGACGCACGGGCTGGGGCCGCATCCCCTCCTGGCTGTGGAGTCTGCTGCGCCATCCGCTGAACGCGCTGCGTGTGCACAACCCTCTCAACTTTGCACGCCAGACCATGCTGTTCGTGGTGATGCAAACCATGGATGCCCACATCGACCTGCAGCTCAGGCGCCGCTGGTACTGGCCCTTCAGCAAGCTGCTCAGCAGTGAAGGCGCACCGATACCCACCCACATTCCGCACGCGAATCAGTTTGTCGAACGCGGCGCCAAGGCGCTGGGCGGATCCCGATGTCCTTGCTGACGGAGATCCTCTTCAACATCCCCACCACCGCGCACTGCATGGGCGGCTGCGCCATGGCCGACTCGCCTGAGCGCGGCGTGATGGACGCACAGAACCGTGTCTTCGGCTACCAGAACATGCTGGTCTGCGACGGCTCCATGCTCAGCGCCAATCTGGGCGTGAACCCGAGCCTGACGATCACGGCGCTGACGGAACACGCCATGTCCCACATCCCCGCGAAAGCCACGAACCCGCGCTCGAAATCACCCTGCCAGGAAGCACCATGTCCAAGCCCCACCCGTCTGAAGCCAACCTTCTGGCTCAGCCCTTGCCCTTCCCAACGGTGGCGTGCTGCGCAACCGCCTGGCCAAGTCGTCCATGAGCGAGACGCTGGGCACCTACGACAACCATGCCACGCCCAAGCTCGTCGAGTTGTACCGACGCTGGGCCGCGTCGGGCATCGGCTTGATGCTCACCGGCAATGTGATGATCGACCGGCGCGCGCTGGGCGAGCCCGGCAACGTGGTGATCGAAGACGAAGCCGATCTGCCCATCCTGCGGCAATGGGCACGCGCGGCAACCGACCAGGGCGCGGCGCTGTGGGTGCAACTCAACCACCCCGGAAAGCAATCACCCAAGGGGCTGAACGCCAGCAACCTCTCGCCGTCCGCCGTCCCGTTCCGCGAGGACATGAAGGCGTTCTTCGAGACCCCGCGCGAAGCCACCACCGCCGAGATCCACGACATCATCCAGCGCTTCGGCCGCAGCGCGGCCATCTGCAAGAAGGCCGGCTTCAGCGGCGTGCAGATCCACGGCGCTCACGGCTATCTCGTCAGCCAGTTTCTTTCCCCGCATCACAACCTGCGCACCGATCAATGGGGTGGCAGCCCGGAGAACCGGCGTCGCTTCGTGATGGCCGTCTATGCCGAGGTGCGCCGCCAGGTGGGCGCCGATTTCCCGGTGGGCATCAAGCTCAACTCGGCCGACTTCCAGCGCGGTGGCTTCACCGAAGAGGAGTCGATGGCCACCATTCAGGCGCTCGTCGAAGCCGGCATCGATCTGATCGAGATTTCGGGCGGCACCTACGAAACGCCGGCCATGAGTGGTGCCTTCCAGGAACCGCAGAAGGCCAGCACCGCGGCGCGCGAAGCCTACTTTCTGGACTTCGCTTTGAAAGTGCGCGCGGCCGTGCAGGTGCCGCTGATGGTCACGGGCGGCTTCCGTACCGCTGAAGGCATGAATGCCGCGTTGCGCTCCGGCGCGCTCGACATCGTCGGCCTGGCACGGCTGTTGGCCATCGACCCCGACGCCCCTGCCGCCTTGCTGCAAGGCCGCGACAGCCCGCAGCGCGTGCGACCCATCACCACCGGGATCAAGCCGGTGGATCGCATGGGAATCATGGAGGTGCTCTGGTACACGCGACAGCTCAAACGCATCGCCGAGGGAGGCAACCCTCGTGCCGACGAAAGCGGCCTGGCCGCGTTTCTCAAGACCTTTCTATCGAGCCAATGGGGAACCTACCAGACCAAGCGCATGCGCGCCTGAGCTTGAGCCCACATCACTGACTAAGTCAACCAGCGGCAACGGCCGCACTCACCCTTCATCAATCAAATTGAAAACCTGAAAGCCCAGCACATGCGCAACCTTCTGAAAACAGCCGTCTTGGCGTTCGCTGTAGCAGCGTCGCTCATCGCATGCAGCTCGAACGAAAGCTCGCCCGACAGGGCGAAGATGACTTCACCGCCGACAGAACAAAAGTCAGGGCTCAACTGGAAGAACGTTCCAACCCAAACCCTGATCGGCCGGCGGCGTGGACTTCGCGTACCGGGAGCTTGGCAAGCAGCATGGCGGCACGCCGGTCGTGCTGCTGGTCCACCTGGCCGCCGTGCTGGACAACTGGGACCCGCGGATCGTGGACGGTCTCGCGGCCAAGCATCACGTGATCGCCTTCGACAACCGCGGCATCGGTGCGTCGAGCGGTTCACCGTCGAGTTCGATGGAGCAGATGGCCGACGACGCCATCACCTTCATCAAGGCCAAGGGCTTCAAGCAAGTTGACCTCTTCGGCTTCTCGATGGGCGGGATGATCGCCCAGGAAATCGTGCTGAAGGATCCGCAACTCGTGCGCAAGATGATTCTCGCGGGAACGGGACCTGCAGGCGGCGAGGGCATCAGCACCGTGGCCGGCGTGACCTACTACGACATGCTGCGGGGCTTCTTCACCGGGCAAGACCCGAAGCAGTTCCTGTTCTTCACCCGCACACCCGGCGGCATCGAGGCAGGCAAGGCGTTCCTGGAGCGCCTGAAGGAACGGGCGCAGAACCGCGACAAGGAAATCACCGTGAGCGCGTTGTTCGCCCAACTGGAAGCCCTGCGCAACTGGGGCCTGAAGGCACCCGGCGGACCTGTCGGTCGTGAAGCATCCCGTGCTCGTTGCCAACGGCGATGCCGACCGCATGGTGCCGACGACGAACACACACGACCTGGCTCGGCGCCTGCCCAACAGCACGCTGATCATCTACCCCGACTCCGGCCATGGCGCCATCTTTCAGTTCCATGCCGACTTTGTTCCCAAGGCACTTGAGTTCCTGGCGCGATAAGCAACCTCCGAAGGAAGAACACGTCATGACCGACACACACCTCACCGCTACCAACCCGCTTCGTTGAAATCGACGGCGACCGATTCGCGTATCGCCGCTGGGGCAACAGCACGACCGACCAACCGCCATTGTTCCTTCTTCAACACTTCCGCGGCGGCATGGACCACTGGGATCCGCTCATGACCGATGGCCTGGCCGCCGGGCGCGAGGTGATCCTCTACAACGGCCGCGGCGTCGCGTCCTCTTCCGGCAAACCGCGCACACGCATCGAACACATGGCCGACGACGCGGCCGCGGTGATCCGTGCGCTGGGTCTGCGCAAGGTCGACGTGCTGGGCTTCTCGCTCGGCGGTTATCAGGCGCAGGACCTGACGCGACGCCACCCTGATCTGGTCCGCAAGCTGATGCTGCTGGGAACCGGGCCACGCGGCGGCAACCCGGATTCGGACCCCGGCGTGCTCGAGCGGGCACCACGGCCGGTTCCGACGGTGGACGACTTCCTGTTCCTGTTCTTCGGTCGATCCGAAGCTGCGCAGCAGGCCGGCCGCGACTTCTGGAATCGCCGACACCAGAGGGTGGATCAGGATCCGCCGAGTTCACCCGAAGTCATGCAGGCCCAGATCGAGTCGAACATGTACTACCTGCCGAAGCTGGACCCCAAGGATCCATTCGCTCATCTTCGCGAGATCAAGCAGCCGACGTTCATCCTGAACGGCGTGAACGACGTGATGATTCCGACCATCAACTCCTGGTCCATGGGGCAGAACATCCCGAACGCGCAACTGTTCGTCTACCCCGACGCCGGCCACGCAGCGCAGTTTCAGTACCCCGAGCGCTTCCTGAAGCACGCGATCCAGTTTCTCTGCGAGTGATGATCATGCTGAAGTTCAAGTTCCTGCTCTGGATGATGCCGAAACTGCTGCAAAGAGCCATCAACACCAAGCCCGCCTGCGCGCGCTACGTGGCCGGGAAGACCCTGGAGTTTCAGATTCAGACGCTCGACAAGATCGGGCGCTACTTCCGCATTCAAGGACGGCAAAGTGAAGTCCTTTGCCGGCTTGACCAAGACGCCGAAGTTCACACTGAGCTTCAGGAATGCGGACAGGGGCTTCAAGATCTTGTCTGCCAAGGACGGCAAGGAGGCCTTCCTGGCCGCCCTGCACGACGAGGACCTGGTCATCAGCGGCGACTTTGTCGAGGTGCTGTGGTTTCAGGGATTCACGGAGTATTTGCAGCCCGACAAGTGAGCTGTGCCAACGATCATCCAATCCACGACCACTCGGAAAGCATCAAGACCACGAGCGAGACCACGAGCAAGACCACCAGCAAGACCATGAGGGCATTCGTTCTCGAGCGCTTCGGCAAGAAGCGCGTGCAACAGTTCAGGGTGGGTGACGAGGTCTATCGCAGGCACCAGGTACGCAACGCCGTCCCATCGCGTCACCTACCCATCCCGCGGACGATTTGTGGGACGGCAAGCAGCGCAGCGGCGGAGGGGGAGCGCACGCAGCGCGCCTCCTCGACCGCGCCGAACGGCTCAGCTCTTGCCGAGCAGCGTGAAGTGCTCCACCACCGGCGGCTGCGCGAAGAAGGGCCCGACGATGGCGCGCCACTGGGGAAACAGCGGCCCCTGTCGAAAGCCCACCGTGTGATCTTCGAGCGTCTCCCAGAAGATCTGCAGGATGTAGCGCTCGGGGCTTTCGATGCCCTTGTTGACCTTCCAGCCGCGCACGCCCTTAGCCTGAGCAATCACGGTCGTCAGGCCGCGCTGGATGGCTTCGTCAAACGCAGCCTGCTGGCCGGGTGGATACGGATGTCGGCGATCTCGAGAATCATGTGGGCTCCGAAGAAGCGAGGGTCGAGCGTCGAAGGATAGTGCGCCCGCGCTGCGGTCACTCAGCACGGCGTGACGACCGCGAGACCTTTGAAGTAGTGGCGGAAGAAACCGCCGTCCGTCGTCAGCAAGGCATCGGCCTGGTGCAAGGCGTGCGCGCCGATCAGGAAGTCGGGTGCGACCCGCTCGCGTGGCCCGGCGTTGCGGGCGTACGCGCGCATGATGCGCGCGGCACCCACTGCGGTCTCGGCGGTCATGGGGTCGTGATCGATGTGGCAATCGGACAAGAACTCCAGCAAGGCGCTGTCGCGGTTGAAGTAGCGGCCAAGCTCGGCGAAGACCACGGCACACGCGCACAGGCTGCCGCGCGCCAGCGCGGCCTCGAGCGCGGCCTGCGCCGCTGCGGCGCCGGGTGCGCCCTTGACGATGTCGAACAGCACACTGGAATCGACGGCGGTCTTCATGCGCGCGGCGTTCTGCGCTTGGCCTTGGCCTTGCTAGCGACATCTACTCGTGCCCTTACCGGCGGCGCGTCCGCGCGCAGCTGGGCCGCGGCGCGCGAGCGTCATCCGCCTTCCAGGGCACGGGCCGCCCGCGCAGTTCGGTCAGCGCCTGTTCGGTGGTCAGACCGTCGTCCACGGCCTTGCCGACCCAGCGGCTCAGATCGAGCGTCACGCGCTTTTCGATCAGCAGACGACTGCCTTCCACGCGCACGCTCAGCCGGGCGCCGGGCTTGAGCCCCAGTGCGTCGCGCGCTTCCTTGGGGATGACGATCTGGCCGCGTGCGGCCAGCGTGACATCGGCGACATCCATGGCATACCTTGATGTTACGAGCGATCAAGTATGCCATAGTTAGTACGTTTGACATAGGTACGCCGTCACCGATCCACGTACCCCAGCACCGCCAACCACACCGGCGCCGTCAGCATGAAGGCCAAGGTGCTGAAGACGATCGCCGCGGTGGTTTCGGCTTCGAGCGTGCCGTAGCGCTGCGCGAAGATCAGCGCGTTGCTGCCCACCGGCAGCGACGCCATCACCACCACCACCGCCAGCGGTATGCCCTCGAGGCCGAAGCCCCAGCGTGCGACGACCAGCACCACGGCCGGGCACCAGCACCAGCTTGATCGCTGCGGTGGCGACCGCGCCGCCCAGCGCGTCGGGCATGCCGTAGTAGGCCAGTGACAAACCGATCAGCACCAGGCACAGCGGCACCACCGCGCTGCCCAGCAGTTGCAGCGCCTCGTCGACCACGGCCGGGATCCCCAGGCCGGTGGCGTTCCACAGCATGCCGGCCACCACCGGCAGCACCACCGGGTGGATCAGCGTCTGGCGCGCGGTTTGCAGCAGCGTGCGCATCAGCGGCTCGGCCGCCCGTGTGTCACGCGCGCGCTGGCGCGCCAGGTCCAGTTCGACCAAGCGCGGTCAGGATCGACAGCAGCACCAGCGCGTGCAGGCTGACCAGCGACACATGGATGCCCAGCCCGACTTCGCCGAACAGCGCGGCCGCGATGGGAATGCCCAGCTGCACCGAGTTGCCGAAGCTCGCGCCGATGGCACGCGTGCGTCGGGCCCTGCCACCGACACGTCACCGCGCGCCACGTGCCGCCGCTGCCAGAAGTACACCGCCAGCAGCACGCCGACCAGCGGCACGAAGAAGGCCGCCGACCACGCGCCACGGCAGCGCCGCGAAGTCGAGCCGCGCCGTCGTGCGAAACAGCAGCGCCGGCACGAAGATGTAGAACGCCGCGCCCGACAGCGTGCGCGCCGGGTCGTTGGGCCCGGGCTGCCCAAGCCAGCGCATGCGTCCGGCGACGTAGCCCACCCCCACCACGGCGAAGATCGCCAGCAGCTTGTAGAAGATCGCCCACGCCATGCGACGAGTATCGCGGCGCGGCCTGCGCAAGCCTTCAGGCGACGACGGAATCGCCTGGCCGCATCGTCGATTCTTCGATCGCGATGCGGCGGATGTAGGTCTGGAACTCGGGGTCCTCGCCGCGCAGCATGATCGGCAACGACAGCGCGAAGTCTTCGCGCTGACACCATTCGCGCATGTAGTCGTCCCAGCTGTTCCAGCGGCGCTGCTCGGTGGGCTTCATCTCGGGCTTCCACGCGACCAGGTAGGCGCGCTCGAACAACGAGATCAGCATGTCGAAGATCACCAGCATGCGCTCGCGCTGTTCGGGCGTGGGGTTGGGCAGTGCCGCCGTCGAGCGAAGCTGAAGGTCCGAGTTCTTCAGCACGATCTCGAGGAAGTCGATGTACGCGTCGGACAGCAGCTGGTAGGCCTCTTCCTCCTCGTTCTCGCGTTCCTTGCGCTGCTGCGCGACGAAGACCCACACCGCGAACGGCAGGCCAATCACGGTGACGACGTAGCTGGCGAGTTCGAAGGCGTCTTTCCAGTCCATACGACAGCTTCGCGCAATGCGTTTGCGTTTCTGGTTTCGATTCAGGCGCTCTGCGACTCGAGCGTTTCGATCGACGCATGCACCTGCTTGCGCCGGTTCGCGAACCGCCGCGCCGCGTCGTACGGGAACACGTCGTGCACGTGCCCCGCCAGCGTGCGCTCTTTGTGCCGGTTCCAGTAGTCGGCGTCGAGCAGGTCGGCGTGGTGCTTCATGAAGACTTCGCGCACGACCGGGTTGCCGAGCAGGAAGGGGCCGAAGGTTTCGGGGAACACGTCGTTCGGGGATGAACCGTGTACCAGACCTCGCCCGACATCTCTTCTTCTTCGGTGCGCGGCGTAGGCACGCGGCGGAAATTGCAGTCGGTGATGTATTCGATTTCGTCGTAGTCGTAGAACACCACCTTGCCGTGGCGCGTGACGCCGAAGTTCTTCCACAACATGTCGCCAGGGAAGATATTCGCCGCCACCAGGTCCTTGATCGCATGGCCGTACTCGATTACCGAGGACTCGATCTGCTCGCGCGTGCCCTCCTGAAGCACGATGTTCAGCGGGATCATGCGCCGCTCGATGTAGACGTGGCGCAGGATCAATTCGATCTGGCCGTCACCATCGCGATCGGAAATTTCCAGGATGCTCGGGCAGTACTTCTTCAAGCTCGGCGACCAGTGCGTCTTCGAAGCGCGCGAGCGGGAATGCCACGTCGCTGTACTCGAGCGTGTCGGCCATGCGGCCCACGCGGTCGTGCTGCTTCACCAGCAGGTACTTGCCCTTGATCTGCTCGCGCGTGGTGTCCTTCGGCGGCGGGTAGAAGTCCTTGATGACCTTGAAGACGAACGGGAACGACGGCAGGTCGAACACCAGCATCACCATGCCCTTGATGCCCGGCGCGATGCGGAAGTTGTCGGTGGAATGGCGCAGGTGATAGAGGAAGTCGCGGTAGAAGCTGTTCTTGCCCTGCTTCTGCAAGCCGACGCGCGCTGTACAGCTCGGCGCGGGGCTTGCGCGGCATCAGGCTGCGCAGGAACTGCACGTAGGCCGACGGCACGCGCATGTCGACCATGAAATACGCGCGCGCGTAGCTGAACAGCATCAGCAGGTCGTCTTCGGTGTGCAGCACCGTGTCGATGATCAGCTTGCCGCTGCCGGCGTCATGTCGTCCACGTCGTGCAGGATCGGCAGCGCGATCGGCGTCTCCTGAAAGCCGTTGATGATCTTGCGCGACGACGTAGGCGCCCTTGTTGCGGAAGAACAGGCTTGCCAGCACCTGGATCTGGAAG
The DNA here is from genome assembly GCA_963738615.1 of uncultured beta proteobacterium. Taxonomy (GTDB): domain Bacteria; phylum Pseudomonadota; class Gammaproteobacteria; order Burkholderiales; family Burkholderiaceae_C; genus CAVTWY01. Next base: position 1,739,491 of record CAVTXI010000019.1, on the reverse strand, counting down.
TTGGCGCGCGGACGAAACGCGCCGAGGCTTGCGCTCGAGTCTCGCGCAACCACGTCGCCGATGTCGCGGTCGAGGTCGGCCCACGGGCGCTCGAGGCCGAAGTCGAGCACGATCTGCTTCCAGGTGTCGCGCCAGGTGTCGAGCGTCGGGTAGTACGAGCGGTAGGTCCAGCGCGTGCCGCCGTTGTCGGCCTCGTCGCCGCTTTCGATGTACTCGGTCGACACCGCGGGGCGCACGAAGATGAAGTCGTTGTGGAAGTAGCTGCGGTGCAGGATGCTGCGTGGTGACCGAGTTGAAGAAGGTCTCGGCCAGCTCGGGCTGCTTGTGGTCGATCAGCAGGCCGATGTAGTGCAGCTTGATCTGCTGCCACACGTCCATCGGCAGGTTGCCGGCGTCGAAGTCGGCTTGCAGCCGCTGCGCCGCTTCGCCGACGCGCTTGTCGTAGAACTCGATGCGCTCGCGCGTCGCGCGCTGCTGGCCGTGCCAGTCACCGGCCTCGAACCGCGCCTTGCGCGCCGCGGTTGGCTTCGCTGAAGAGCCGGTAATGCCGATCAAACCCTTCGATCAGGGCTTGGGCGATGTCGTAGGCGCGGGAGTCGGTGAGCTTCTGCGGAAACATGGGGGAAGTCTACGAAAGAGCTTCCCCCTCCCTGAGCAAGCCGACAAGGATCAGTGATTGATCAAGTGATTGATCGATGCCTGATCAATGACCGCCGACGCGCCGGATCGTGACCTTCGCGACCGGGTTGCGCCAATCGCGATTGGCGGCGATCAGATTGCCCACGCCATGAATGCCGCGGTGCACGTGCACAAAACCTTCGCCGCCACCCACCTGGGCACCGCCACCGGGGCCGCCGCACTCGGCAAACATCGGGCCGGGGATCGACGTGCAGAGTTCGTCGTTGACCTCGGTGCCCGAGTCGTAGGCCGTGGCCATGAACATTGACGACGACGACAGCGGCAGCGCCACCGAGTTCAAGGCCATGAAGGCATCGTTGGTGGGAATCAGCATCGCGGCCACGCTCAAGCGGTGGCGCCAGGGGTTGCCCTGGATACGGAAAGTGACCGACTTGCCTGGATTCAGCAAGCTGTTGCCAGCGACGGTCTCTTTGACCACCGGCGACGAGTCGAGCGCCGACTTCAGCGGCGCCACGTTGCCTTCTTCGGCCAGCGTGCGCAACCCACCCGAGGCAGCCGCGCCAAGGTCAAAGATGGCAATCGACGGCTCGTGAGTCGCCAGCAGCACCGGCGTGAACTGCTGTTGGTAAGTGATGTTGGTGACCGTGACCTCGTAGGTCCACATGGCGTCGGCCTTGGCCGTGCCCGCGGCAAGCGCGATGACTGCGGTGGCAAGCACCCGCGCGCGAAGGGAATTGATAGACATCTCGAGAGTCTCCTGAAGTTGAGGAACGGGGGAGGTCGCAGTACATCGGCTACGGCCCCCACATTCCTCACGGAAAGATCAACAGATGCTCGAGCAATGGGCACGCCGGGGCGGCAATACCCTTCAGGAAACCTGCGGCAACGCGAATTCGAATGTGGTGCCCGCACGTGGCGCGGAATGCACGCGGATCACGCTGCCGTGCAGTTCGACGATGCGCTTGACGATCGCCAGGCCCAAGCCGGCGCTGCGAGATGGCGCATCGCCCTCGCGCGGGCTCTCGGCGCGCCAGTAGCGCTCGAACACGTGCGGCAGATGCTCGGGGGCGATGCCCACGCCGGTGTCGCTGACCGACAGCGTGATTGTTGCCGGCGTCGGTGGCCTCGATGCCCAGCCGCACGCTGCCGCCCTGCGGGCGTGTAGCGCAGCGCGTTGTCGACCAGGTTCTGCAGCACGCGTTCGATCAACGCGATGTCGGCGCGCACCAGTGCATGGCCCTGGCCTGCCGGGTCGAACTCGAGCTTCACGCCGCGCTGCTGCGCCTGCAAGCGATAGGACTGCACCACGTCCTGCAGCAACTCGGCCAGACGGAAGGGCTCGACCTTGGGCTGCACGCGGCCGGCGTCGAGCTTCGACAACTCGAACAGATCGGCGATGCGCCGGTCGAGCTTGCGCGAATGCGAGAGCGCCGTGCGCAGATGCTGCTCACGCGTGGTGGCGTCGAGCGTGTCGCCGCGCAGCAGCACGGTTTCGATGTAGCCCTGCACGCTGGCCAGCGGCGTGTGCAGATCGTGCGAGATGTTGCCGATCAGTTCGCGGCGCAGGCGGTCGTTGTCTTCCAGGCGCTTGAACTGCTCGGCGATGCGCGCGCGCATGGCGCGCGTGGCCCGCGCCAAGCCGTCGATGTCGCTCGCAGCACGGGCCACGACGGGCTGGCGCTGCGCGGTGCTCTCACCTTCACGGTGGGTTTCGGTTTCGGTTTCGGGTTCCGCTTCGCTTGCGAAAGTTTTCCACCTCGCGCGTCAAGCGTCGAAGCGGCCGCGTCAGGCGGGTCAGCACGCAGCACGAAGACAAGCGCCGCGCCCAGCAGCACGGCCGCGATCGCCGTCGCGGCGTCGCGCACGCGTGCGCGATGAATCCAGCGTCGCGCGTGCGGCGTCGATGCTCGTGGCCCTGCAGCACCACGTAGACGTAGCCGCGCGGCGCCGCGCGCGTCGCCCGACCGGCGCGACCGACACGATCGTCGATCGCCCGGGCAGGCGCGGGTCATCGCCCAGCACCGGCCACATCGACGGCCCGCCGGGTGCCATCAGCTCGCGCACGCGCGCCAGATCGACGTTCGCGTCGAGCGGCCCCACACCTTCGAGCGCATGCGCGATCGATCGACCCTGCGCGTCGAGCAAATGCACCTCGACGGCCGGGTTGATCTTCATCACCATGATCGCCAGCCCCTGCACCAGTTCGGCGTCGGCACGGCCGTCCTCACCGATCAACGGCCGCGGCTGATGCTTCACGATGTCGGCAGCCAGGTTGCAGCTGCAAGCGCTGCGCCGCCTCGAGCGCGCTGCGCTCGCCGTGCGCCACGCTCAACGTCCACAACACCCACCCCGCCAACGCCAACAGCACCGCCGCCAGCAGCGCGAGCCGCACGTGAAGCTGCGACAGCCAACGGGGGCGGGCAAGGCTCATGCTGCCGACTCGAAGCGGTAGCCCACGCCCCACACGGTGTGGATGAAGCGCGCGCTTTCGCGCTCGTCGCCCAGTTTCGCGCGCAGGCGGTTGATGTGGCTGTTGACCGTGTGGTCGTAGCCGTCGTGCCCGTAGCCCCACACGTCGGCCAGCAGTTCGCCGCGCGTGAACACGCGTCCCGGATGCCGCGCGAAGTACCACAGCAGGTCGAATTCACGTGCGGTCAGCGCGACATCTTGGCCGTCAAGCCGCACGCGGCGTTGTTCGCGGTCGATCGCCAGGCCACCGGTGTCGATGCGTTGCGGGTCAGCCGTCGGCGCGTGCTTCGGCGTGCCGGCACGGCGCAGCAGCGCACGCACGCGCGCCCGCAACTCGAGCACCGAGAACGGCTTCGTCAGGTAGTCATCCGCACCCAGCTCGAGCCCCAGCACGCGGTCAAGCTCGCTGCCGCGCGCGGTCAGCATCAACAGCGGCGTTGAATCCCCTTTCGCACGCAACTCACGGCACAGGTCAAGCCCGCCCAGGCCGGGCAGGCGCAGGTCGAGCACGATGGCGTCCCAGCGTTGCGTCGACGCCAGCCGCAGGCCCGAAGGCCCGTCATTCGCGATCGTGACGCGTGCCGGCAGTTCGGCCAGCGTCATCGACACCAGTTCGGCGATGTCGGCCTCGTCTTCGATCACGAGCAGTCGGGGCTGTTCGTCGGAGTTGGTCATGGCGCGATGATGCCCGTGCGCAGGGCGGGGTTCCTCACGCAAAGATCACGCGCCACCCACACGGGCGCATCGGCGTGAAAGGGTCGTCAGAACGTGGTCTCGTCGTCAGGCGCATCCACGCGCGGGTAGCGCTTGATCGCCAGCGCAAAGTTGGACACCACGGTTTCGGCTTGGTCCATCGTGACCTCGAGGTCCTTCAGCAGCCCATCTCGGATGCCGTAAACCCAGCCGTGCACCGCAATCTTCTGCCCACGCGCCCAAGCGTCCTGGATCACGGTGGACAGCGCGACGTTGGCCACCTGCTCGATCACGTTCATCTCGCACAGCGTGTTCTCCTGCTCGGCCACCGGCAGGTGATCCAGCCGCTTGCGGTGACGCAGCCTCACGTCCTGCACGTGGCGCAGCCAGTTGTCGGCCAACCCGATGCGCAAGCCACGCATGGCCGCGCGCACGCCGGCACAGCCGTAGTGGCCCACGACCATGATGTGCTCGACCTTCAGGTGTTCCACCGCGAACTGAATCGTCGACAACGCGTTCAAGTCTGAATGCACCACCACGTTGGCCACGTTGCGATGCACGAACACCTCACCCGGATCCAGCCCCGTGATCTCGTTGGCCGGCACGCGGCTGTCGGCGCAGCCGATCCACATGTAGCGCGGGTTCTGCTGCTTCGCCAGGCGCGTGAAGAAACCAGGGTCGCGCTGGCGCACGGCTGCGGCCCACTGGCGGTTGCTGGCGAAAAGATCTTCGAGGGAGCTGGGCATGCGGCAGTGTAGGGACGGGACCGTTGCCCGTGCGCGCGCGGCTGCGTCCGTCCGCCGCGCTTGCCCTGGCGCAGTACGACACTTGCCACCCATGACCTGGCCCACCCAACTCCCCCTAATCGCGATCCTGCGCGGCATTCGGCCTGACGAGGCGGTCGCGCATGCGCAAGCGCTGGTCGACGCCGGCTTCGACGCGATCGAGATCCCGCTCAACTCGCCCGACTGGGCAACCAGCGTGCGCCGTGTCGCCGATGCCTTCGGCGCGAACGCGCTCATCGGCGGCGGCACCGTGCTGCGGCCGGCCGACGCCGACGCGCTCGCGGCTGCCGGCGGCCGTCTCGCGGTCACGCCGAATACGCGCCCGGCGCTGATCGAACACGCGGTGCGCCGCGGCCTTTACGTCGCGGCGGGCTTCGCGACCGCCAGCGAAGCCTTCGACGCGATCGACGCTGGTGCGCAGGCGCTGAAGCTCTTCCCGGCCACGACCTACGGCACCGGCCACGTGAAGGCGCTGCGGGCGGTGCTGCCGGCATCGGTGCCACTGTTCGCGGTCGGCGGCATCACGCCAGCGAACTTGGCCGAGTGGATCCGCGCAGGTTGCCTCGGCGCGGGTCTGGGCAGTGACCTGTACAAGCCCGGGCAGGATCCAGCACGCACCGCGGCGCAGGCACGCGCCTTCGTCGCCGCGTACCGCAACGCAGTGCGCGCGCTCATGATCGCGGTCGACTGGGGCACGTCGAGCTTTCGCGCCTGGCGGCTCGACGCCGCTGGCGCGGTGCTGGCGCAGCGCAGCGCCGCGGCCGGGCTTACGCAGTGCAACGGCAACTTCGAGGCGGTGCTCGCGGCGCAGCTCGATGGCTGGGACGACGCCGTGATCGTGATGGCCGGGATGGTCGGCAGCCGCAGCGGCTGGCGCGAGGTGCCGTATGTGGCGGCGCCGGTGGGGCTCGATGACATCGCCGCGGGTATCGTCGAAATCGACGCGGGGGCGATGACCGATCGGCGCGTATTCATCGTGCCCGGGGTCTCGCAAATCGACCACATCGATGACACCGACGCGCCACCCGAGGTGATGCGCGGCGAAGAGACGCAGCTGATGGGCTTGGCTGCGGAGCTTGCTGCAGACGCCGACCCGTCGTGGGTTTGCCTGCCTGGCACGCACAGCAAGTGGGTCGCAATGCGCAACGGCCGCATCGAGCGCCTGCGTACGGCGATGACCGGCGAGCTGTACGCGCTGCTGCGCGGCCGCAGCCTGCTTGCCGCGCTGATGCCCACCGACGCTGCCGATGACGTCGACGACGAAGCCGCGTTCGCGCGCGGCGTTGCGGCGAGTGCGCACGGCGGCGGCGTTGCGAACCATCTGTTCGGCGTGCGCACGCTCGGGTTGTTCAGCCGCCTGGCGCGCGACGCGGCGCCGTCGTACCTGTCGGGCCTGCTGATCGGCCACGAGCTGCGTGACCTGCTGCCACGTTCGCCCGGCGTCGTGCACCTGGTCGGTGGCGCGGCGCTGGCGCGACGCTACGAGCGCGCGCTCACGCTGTTGGGCGTGGCCTCGCAGTCGCACGGCGAAGCGTTGGCCGCGCGCGGGCTGCACCGGCTTGCGCACGCACGTGGGCTGCCGATCTGAAACTCACCTGAGTCGTGATCAACCACGGTCGTAAGGCGTTTCAGCCCCGTCAGACGCTTCTACCGTCGGACGCTTCAACCTTTAGGCAGCGCGACACCGCGCAGCGCCCGAGCCAGATCCGCAGCGCCCCAGACCGCGATGCGGTGCTGTGTGGCGAAGGCTGCCGCCGCCTCGGTGACCTCGCCAAGGCCGACGTAGAGCGCTGCAGCATCGGCTTTGTCGCGCGCCGCCTGCAACTCGCGCAGCGGCTCGACGCCGGTGCGTGCACTCTTCCATCGGCGCGCACTGACCAGCATCGTCTGGCCTCGGCGGACAAGTTGGAAGTCGACCGCGCCGGCCAGACGCGTGACCTCGTGGCCGTCACGCTCGAAGGCCTTCTCGAGCAGGTCAGCGAATGCCGGCCAGGCCATGCCGCGCACGACCGCCTCGACCTGAGTGACCTCGCTTGGGCTGCTGTCATGGCGCTGGCGCCAGGCAGCCATGACGGCGATCACGGCGAACGGAAACCCCGACAGCGCGCCGACCACGCGCCACCCCAACGGCGCGACTGCCATGCCGACCACGCCCAGCCCCAAGGCAACCGAGGCGCTGACCCACCAAGGGCGGCGCAGCAGGATGGCGAACAACGAGTTCTGGGCCATGCGCAGTTTCAAGGGGCTCTCTCCGAAGGCGGCGGTGGAGAAGAGTCTATGGGGCGCAAGGGTCACATCGGGCTACGCGTCGTCGGCCGCATCCATCCGCCGAGCTGCATCAGTCGCAAGTTGCCGCAGCCACGCAAGCCCGGGATCTTGCGAGCGGTAGCGGTGCCATTGCACGCCCTGCTCCATCACACCAAGTGCGACCGGTGACGGCTTGATCACAAGCGGCCATGCCTTCACCAAAAGCTGGGCCAATCGACGATGCACGGTCGCGATGAAGGGTGTGCCGACCAGCAGCGGCGGCATCGCGGCGAAGCTGTATGTCGTGACGGCGATGCGGCGCGGCGTGCCGGCCTGCTGTTCGACGCCGGTGCGCTTCAGCGCGCTGCGTTCGAAGGATTCGGCGGTGCTGCCGGGTGGCTCCATCACGATGTGACCGGCGCCGAGGTAGCGCTCGAGCGTCAACTTGCCCGTTGCGAACGGGCCGTCGCGCGCGACGAGGCACACGAAGTCTTCGCTGAACAGCACCTCGCTCGGGTGATGCGGCGACAGCAGTGTGGTGGGGATCACCAGCAGGTCGCACTCGCCGCGCTCGAGGTCGCGATGCGGGTGAGCTACCTGCGGCACAAACTCGAAACGCGCGGTGCAACCCGCCTCACTGGCCAGCGCCATCAGGTGCGGCGCGAAGACGATCTGGGTGTAGTCGGACGCGAAGATGCGGAACGTGCGGTCGCTGTTGTGCGGTTCGAAGGCGGGCCGCACCGCGATCGTGCTGTCGATGCGCAGCAGCACGTCGCGCACCGCTTCCTGCAAGTCGGCGGCGCGCGGGGTGATCTGCATCTTGCGGCCGATGGGCACCAGCAGTTCGTCGTCGAAATATTCGCGCAGGCGCGCCAGCGAGCTGCTGAGCGCCGACGGGCTCAGGCTCAGGCGCTCAGCGGCGCGCGTGATGCTGCGTTCTTTCAGCAGCGCGTCCAGTGCCACGAGCAGGTTGAGGTCGAGCTTGTTAAAGCGCATGGTTGTGCACGGGTTAACCCGCGATCATTCGATGGCGCCGCATGGTGGCTTTCATCGAAACGATTTTGTCGGATGACCGCCGCCGCGTACGCTGCCACCAACCCGACCAACGCAACGCCATGTTCAAGTACTTCCCCACCAACTACGTCTGGAACCTTTCGGTCGATCTGTCCATCGAAATGGGCGCACGCATCGGTGAAATCGAAGCGATGTGCGCGCCGCTGCTCGAGGCGTCGAAAGCGCCCGACGCCGCCGGCACCAAGGCCTTTCGCGAGACGTGGGTCAAGATGGCCGACAAGCTGTGCGAGCTGGCGGCCGAAGACGAAGCCAAGGGGCGGATGCTGTCGGCCGGTGAGAAATACAGGCGCGCATCCAGCTACCTGATCACCGCCGAACGCATGCAGGCGCACGACGCGCCGGGCCGCATGCAGATCTACGCGCGTGAGCTGGACTTGTTCCTGAAAGGCTCGAGCCTGATGGGCGACAAGGTGCGGCGCGTCGAGATCCCGTACGAGGGCAAACACCTCGCCGCGCTCTACTTCCCAGCCGAGGGCCTGATGCCCGGCGAACGCGCGCCGATCCTGGTGCAGTTGAACGGCCTGGATTCGACGAAGGAAATGAAATACCTCGTCGGCCTGCCGGCATGGCTTGCGAAGCGCGGCGTGTCGTCACTGGTGGTCGATCAACCGGGCACCGGCGAAGCGCTGCGCTTGCAGAAATTCGTCGCACGCTATGACACCGAACACTGGGCCAGTCGCGTGGTCGATTGGCTGGAGCAACAACCCGAGGTTGATGCGAAGCGCATCGGCTGCGAAGGCGTATCACTCGGCGGCTACTACTGCCCGCGCTCGGTCGCGATGGAACCGCGCTTTACGGCCGGCGTGTGCTGGGGTGCGAATCACGATTGGCGTGATGTGCAGAAGCGCCGCCTCGAGAAGGAAGGCGACTTCCCGGTGCCGCACTACTGGGCGCACGTGTGCTGGGTCTGGGGCGCGAAAGACATCGATGACTTCATGCGCATCGCCGAGAACGTGCATCTGGACGGCGTGGTCGAGAAGATCAAGGTGCCCTTCCTCGTCACGCACGGCGAGAAGGATTCGCAGATTCCGCTGAAGTGGGCGCAGCGCACCTATGACCAACTGATCAACAGCCCGAAGCGCGAGCTGAAGATCTTCACCGACCGCGAAGGCGGCGCACAACACGCGAGCTTCGACAACAGCATCAACGCCGGCCAATACATCGCCGACTGGGTGGCGGAAACACTCGGCGGGCGCACGGCACTTTGATCAGGATTTTCAAAGGAACCACAACCATGAACATCATCGGACCCGACGCGCTCGTCTTTGGCGTTGACGACGTTGCCGCGTGCAGCCAATACCTTGCCGATTACGGCCTTAGGAACGTGGGCAACGGCCGCTTCGAGAGCCTGGACGGCACCGCGGTGATCATCCGCGCGAAGAACGACCCGTCGCTGCCGAAAGATCTTGGCACCGCGAGCATGCTGCGCGAAACCGTCTACGGCGTCGCCGACGCCGCGACGCTCGACGCCATCGAAGCCGAATTGCGCCGCGACCGCGAAGTCACGCGCAAGGACGGCGTGGTGCGCGCGTACGACGACATGGGCTTTGCGCTCGGATTCCAGGTGAGCATTCGACGGCCGATGTCGATCGCGGCCGAAACCGTCAATGCACCGGGCGCCAAACCCCAGCGCGGTGTCAACCAACTGGCGCTCAGCGACGACATCGCCGCGCTGCCACGCAGCCTGTCGCACGTTGTGTATTTCGTGCCCGACGCGAAGAAGGCCGAAGCCTTCTACGCCCGCCTGGGCTTCGTGTGCACCGACCGCTTCACCGGCCTGGGGCCTTTCCTGCGCCCTGCCGGCACGCTCGACCACCACACGCTGTTCATGATCGAGACGCCGCCATTCATGAAGGGCTGCGAGCACTTCACCTTCCACATGGGCGGCCCCACCGAGGTCATGATCGCGGGCACGCGCTTCGTCAACAAAGGTTATGAAAGCTTCTGGGGCCCGGGGCGCCACAAACTCGGCAGCAACTGGTTCTGGTACTTCAACTCGCCGTTGGGTTGCCACGTGGAGTACGACGCCGACATGGACCTGCACGACGACACCTGGGTCGCGCGCTCGGTACCGCCCGGTGCCGACAACTCGCAGGCGTTTTTGTTTGCGTTCCGCGAGAAGTGGGCTCCGGGTGGCCCGCCGCCGGGGGCGAAGCCGGGCGCGCATTGACCCCATGGCGTCACGCACGTTCGTTCGCTGCTTGCGGCTCTTCACCGGGCTCGAGGATCAAGCTCGCACCGATCAAACGCTGATCATCGAAGGTGCCCTCTTCGCATGGGTCGGCCCCACCGCACAAGCACCCTCGCCCGCAGCAGGCGACACCATCGTCGACGCCGCCCCGCACTTCGTGATGCCCGGCCTGATCGACGTGCACACGCACCTCGTCTTCGGCAACGCGCGCAGCGAAGAAGACATCGACTTCTGGACCACGCCTGAATTCCGCGCGCTGCGTGCCATGTTCTTCGCGCAGCACGTGCTGGCCGCGGGCTGCACGTCGATCGTGGTGCCGGGTTGCGGCGGCAATACCAGCATCGCGGTGCGCGACGCGATTCGCGCCGGCCTGTTCGACGGCCCGCGCATCGCTGCGGGCAGCAACGTGATCGCCAACCGCCACAGCCTGAATGACTGGTTCCCCGAACACATCGGCACGCCCGACTACGCGACCGGGCGCCTGTGCACCACGCGTGACGCGCAGATCGAAGAAGTGCGCCGCCAGGCCAAGGCCGGTGCCGACGTGATCAAGATCGCGCTCGACGGCACGCACTTCCGCGAGGACGGCACGCACATCGCCGCCTTTACGCAAGACGAGGTCACGTCGATGGTCACCGAAGCGCACCGCCTGGGCCGCAAGGTGGCAACGCACGCCTACGGCAAGGAAGCGGTGCTGCAAGCCGCGCGTGCGGGGGTCGACCAGATCAACCACGCCTTCTTCGCCGACGACGAGTGCGCCGACGCCATGCTCGAGTCGGGCTCGGCGGTCGCACCCACGCTCACCTTCCTGCGCAACAACATCGAGTTCAGTCAGCCGCACGAACCCTCGGTGGGCTCGGGCTATCGCGCGATGCAGCAACGCGTCGTCGAGATCGGCTGCCGCAACCTTCAACGCCTTCGCGAAGCCGGCGTGCCCTTCATGACGGGAAGTGATTCGGGTTTCGCGGTCACGCCTTATGGCGAATGGCACGCGATGGAGCTTGCGATCATGGTCGAGTGGCTGGGCTTCACGCCTGCGGAGGCTCTGCGTTCCGCCACGTCCATCGGCGCACGCATGTTGCCGCGCGGTCGCCCCGGCACGCCACAAGCGGCGGCGACCGGCGCCATCGAAGCCGGCCGCTGCGCCGACTTCCTGTTTGTCGATGGCGACCCACTCGCCAACGTGCGTGTGCTGTTGGAACCCGAAGCGATTGCGGCCGTTCACGTGGGCGGCAAGCGCATTCACATCACGCGCCGCGCCTATGACCGCTATCAGGTCACGGACCTCAGTTCGCTGAAGTGGACGGACATCTACACGCGTGAGCGCGTCGCGGCACTGAAGCCACGGTAGCGCCGGGACCGTGCCCACCTGAACACCACACAACCACCTGGAGACATCGACATGGCACTTCGCGGCAAGAAACTTCTCATCATCGGCGGCGGCTTTTCCGGCATGTCGGCCGCGATCGAGTGCACCAAACGCGGCGCAGCGGTCGATGTGGCCGAACTCGATTCCGGCTGGCGCAACTACGGCGCCGGCATCAGCCTGGGCGGCGCCACGCTGCGTGCGTTCAAACAACTCGGCATCCTCGACGCCTTCCTGCGCGAGGGCAACGGGTCCGACGGTCTGACGGCCAACCTGCCCGACGGCACGCTGCTGGCGCAGATCCCCACGCCGCGCATCGCGGGCCCCGACGTGCCGGGTGGCGGCGCCATCATGCGCACGACGCTGCACAACATCCTGGCCGACGCCACGCGCGCCAGCGGCGCGAACGTGCGGCTGGGTCAGACCTTCACCGCCATCGAACAGGATGCCAGCGGCGTCAACATCACCTTCACCAACGGTCAGAGCGAGCGCTACGACGTTGTCATCGGCGCCGACGGCCTGTACTCGAAGACGCGTGAAGCGCTGTTCCCCAACGCACCGAAGCCGCAATACAAGGGCCAGGCGGTGTGGCGCGCCGTGCTGCCTCGCGCACCCGAGATCAACGGCCCCACGATGTGGATGGGCCGCGTGAAGCCCGGCGTGAACCCGGTGTCGAAAGACCAGATGTACATGTTCATCACCGAACACCGCGCGACGAATGACCGCGTGGACCCTGCCACCTTCGTCACGCACATGAAGGCGCTGCTGGCCGACTTCCCCGCGCCGCTGGTGCAGCGCTTTCGCGAACAGATCGGCCCCGATTCGCAGATCGTGTTCCGCCCACTCGAAGGCATGCTGATGCCGCGACCATGGTTCAGCGGCCGCGCGGTGATCATCGGCGACGCCGTGCACGCCACCACGCCGCACCTGGCCAGCGGCGCATGCATCGGCATCGAAGACGCGCTGGTGCTGGCCAACGAACTCGATCGTCATGACGACGTCGGCACCGCGCTGAACGCCTTCCAGGACCGCCGCTGGGAACGTGTGCGCATGGTGGTCGAGAACTCGTTCCGCCTGGGTGAGCTCGAGATCAGCGGCGGCAGCAAGGACGAGCAGGCGCGGATCATGGGTCAGTCGCTGATGGCGCTGGCGCAACCGATCTGAGGCCACGCATGAAAACACCGAAACCCCAACGCAGGTTCATCGACCTGTCGATCTACCTCGAAAACGACGTGCTCTCCGACCCGCCGCCACTGGCGCCGAAGATCACCTACCAGAAGCACGCCGACACGCTGCCCGAGTTCATGGCGATGATCCCGGGTACCAAGCCCGAGGACTACCCCGAAGGTGAAGCCGCCGCGGCCGAGTGGGTGACGTTGACGACGCACAGCGGCACGCACCTTGATGCGCCGTGGCACTTTCATTCGACGCAGGATGCGAAGAACGGCGGCAGCCGGCCGTCGATCACGATCGATGAAGTGCCGCTGGAATGGTGCTTTCAAAACGGCGTGAAGCTCGACTTCCGCCACTTCCCTGACGGTTATGTCGTGACCGCTGCTGATGTGCAGGCAGAACTGAAGCGCATCGGTCACGAACTCGAAGCACTCGACATCGTCGTGATCAACACCCGCGCCGGTTCGCGCTACGGCCACAACGACTTTGTCAACGCCGGCTGCGGCATGGGCTACGAGGCCACGATGTATCTGCTGGAACGCGGCGTGCGCCTGACCGGCACCGACGCCTGGAGTTGGGACGCGCCGTTCAGCTACACCGCGAAGAAGGTGGCGGAAACGGGCGACACGTCGCTGATCTGGGAAGGCCACAAGGCCGGCCGCGATATCGGCTACTGCCACCTCGAAAAGCTGCACAACCTCGAAGCACTGCCTGCGCACGGCTTCACGATCAGCTGCTTCCCGCACAAGATCCGCGGTGCGTCGGCGGGATGGACGCGGGCTGTGGCGATCATCGAAAACTGAACTTCAGGGATCCGAATGACCAAAACTTGGTATGCGCCTTACGTGCTCGCGATCGCATCGCTCTTCTGCGGCCATGCAGCCGCACAGCAAGACTGGCCCACCAAAACCATCCGCATGATCGCGCCGCAGGCCGCTGGCGGTGGCCCTGAGCGTGTGATCCGCGGCATTGCTCAGGGTCTGAGCCAGAAGCTCGGGCAGCAGGTGATCGTCGACTACAAGCCCGGCGCCGCCGGCAACCTGGGCGCGGCTGACTTGGTCCGATCGGGTGCTGATGGCTACACGTGGATGCTCGGGCCGGAGAACATCGCGACCATCAACCCGCTGGTCTACAAGAGCACCGGCTTCGACCGGCAGGAATTGACGGCGTTCAACCTGATCGCGAGCCTGAACCAGATCCTCGCGTGCCACCCGAACGTGCAGGCGCAGACCATCGACGAATTGGTCAAGGTAGCGAAAGCGCGCAAGCTCACCTACTCGAGCTCGGGCGCCGGTTCCATCGGCCAGCTGACGATGGAGATGTTCCTTGCCGAGGTCGGCGTGACGATGACCCACATTCCGTACAAGGGGCCCGGTCAGGCGGTGCAAGACCTGCTGGGCGGCCAGGTCGATTGCACCTTCGTCGTCAGCGCGGCGCTGGTCGAGCACGTGAAGGCCAAGCGCCTGATCGGCATCGCCACCACCAGCAAGGCACGTGTGCCCTCGCTGCCTGACATGCCCACGATCGCCGAAGCGGGCATGCCCAACTTTGACGGCAACTTCTGGCTTGTGATGTACGCGCCGCGCGGCGTGCCACCGGGCGTGCGCGAGAAGTTCGGCAAGGCGCTCGACGAGGTGATCCGCGGCGCCGAAGTGCGCGAGGCCATGGCGCAGAACAACACCATCCTTGCCGGCACGACGAGCGACGTGGCGCAGGCTGAGATCACGAAGTCGGCGACCAAATGGGACGCGGTGGCCAAGCGCATCAAACTCGAGCTCGAATGATGCGCACCACCGTACTCATCGGCACCCTCGCGCGTCGCTCGCTCCTTCTGGCAGGCCTTGCCGCGGCTACGCCGCGTGTACTCGCACAAGACGCACGCACGATCCGCTTCGTGGTGCCCTTTCCGCCCGGTGGGCTGAACGACACCGTGGCGCGCCTGCTGACCGAGGCCATGCAAGCCGACCTGGGCCAGACCATCCGGCCAACGTGGCGGCGGCTTCGCTGCGCGAATTCATTGCGCTTGCGAAAGCACGGCCCGGCCAGCTCAACTACGCCAGCTCGGGCGTGGGCAGCGCCAACCATGTGCAGGTCGAGCGCTTGAAGACACTCGCGGGCATCGACATCGTCAACGTGCCGTACCGCGGTGGCGGCCCGTTGATGACGGCGATGATGGCCGGCGAGGTGCAGTTCGCATTGATGGATGTCGCCACCGCCGAGCCGGCGTTGAAGTCGGGCAAAGCGAAAGCGCTGGCGCAGACGGGCACCAAGCGCCACAGCGCCTTGCCGCAGGTACCGACGCTCGCCGAGTCGGGCTTCCCCAACTACGACCCCACGTTCTGGATTGGCCTGGCCGCGCCCAAGTCAACTCCGCCCGCGGCGGTCGCACGCATGAACGCCGCGCTGCGCAAGGCACTCGAACGAACGGCGATCAAGGCGCGCGCCCAGGCGCTGGGCTGGACGCTGGTGGGCAGCAGCCCCGAGGCGATGGCCGAGATGATCACGCGCGAGTCGACCGCCTACCGCGACACCATCGCAGGAATGAAGTTCGATCGTCAATGACAACGAATTCCAGCGAGGAGACGACGTGAACCCGAACAAGATCCGCAAGGCTGAATAAGGACTCCACCATGCCGTTGCCACCCATTCATCGCGTGATCACGGGCCACGACGCCGAAGGCAAGGCCGTTGTCACCAGCAACGCCCCGCTGCCCACCGTCGTCGAAGTCGCGGCCATTCCAGGAACGATCTTTCATGAGGTGTGGAGCACCGCCTCCACCCCTGTGAGCATCGGCAACGGCGCCGATCCGACCACCGGCACGCTGATCCTTCCACCACCAAAACACGGCACGCGCATCCGGTTCGTCGACATACCGCCCGATACGCCTGCGTTGCTGGCGCAAGGCGCGGCGACGATGAAGGCGGCTTTCGCGCAGATCGGCGACGAGAAGGCATCCACGGTGAAGGCGCATTCGCCGCACCCGCTGATGCATCGCACCGAGTCGGTGGACTACGGCGTCGTCATCGAAGGCGAAGTCACGCTCGTGCTCGATGACAGCGAAGTCGCGCTGAAGCCCGGCAGCGTCGTGATCCAGCGCGGAACCAACCACGCGTGGGCCAACCGCTCGAGCAAACCGTGCCGCATGCTCTTCATGTTGGTCGATGGTGAATACGAGCCGGGCATTGCGAAAGCGCTGGCGCAGCGCTAGCGCCAGACATCGCACCACCAACGGAGCCGCTCACCAACGAAGCCGCCCACCAACGAAGCCGCTCACACCATGGCCACACGAAGCACACTGCCGCAACGCCCCAACTTCGTCTATATCCTCGCCGACGACCTGGGCTACGCCGACCTGGGCTGCACCGGCGCACGCGACGCCTACAACCGCGCCGCCGACGTATCACCCAACCTGGACCGCATGGCCGCGCAGGGCATACGCTTCACACGCGGGTATGCCAATTCGGCGGTGTGTTCACCCACGCGCTTCGCCCACATCACCGGCCGCTGGCAATACCGCCTGCGTGGCGCGGCCGAAGAGCCCATCGCAGCCGCCCACGGCGACAAGATATTGGGTGTGCCGCCCGAGCACCCGACGCTGCCCTCATTACTACGAGATGCGGGCTACGCCACCGCACTGGTCGGCAAGTGGCACCTGGGCTACCCGCCACACTTCGGCCCGCGCAAATCAGGTTACGACGAGTTCTGGGGCTTCCAGGGCGGCGGCATTGACTATTTCGCCCACACCGGCCCACGCGGCGGCAAAGACCTGTGGCACAACGAAGAACCCATCGAGCGCGATGGCTACCTCACCGACTTGTTGAGCGCACAGGCGGTCGACGTGATCGAGCGCCAGCAAGCCGACAAGCCTTTCCTGCTCAGCCTGCACTACAGCGCGCCGCACTGGCCCTGGCTGACGCGCGACGACCGCGAAGAATCCAAGCGCACGTTCAACAAAGGCACCCACCTCGACGGCGGCTCGATCGACATCTACCAGCGCATGGTCCATCACATGGACGAAGGCATCGGCCACGTGCTGGACGCGCTCGAGCGCAAAGGCTTCACCCACAACACGCTCGTCGTCTTCACCAGCGACAACGGCGGCGAACGCTTCTCGAACAACTGGCCCTTCGTCGGCCAGAAGATGGACCTGCTGGAAGGCGGCATTCGCGTCCCCCTTATCGCCCGCTGGCCCGCGGGCATGGCCACAGCAGGTCAGGTCAACACGACCACGCAAAGCCTGACGATGGACTGGACAGCCACCATGCTCGCGGCCAGCAGCGCCACGCCGAACGCCGCCTACCCGCTCGACGGCATCGACCTGCGGCCGTCCTTCGGCGATTCATCGTGGCAACGCCCAGGCGACCTCTTCTGGCGCATGAAGTCACGCGAGCAACGCGCGCTGGTCCGCGGACGTTGGAAATACTTCCGCAGCGATGGTGTCGACTTTCTGTTCGACATCGAAACCGACGCACGCGAACGCGCGAACCTGGCGCTGCGGCAGCCCGAGCGGCTGGAAGAACTGCGTGTAGCGTGGGAAGCCCTGAACGCGACCTTGCCGCCGATTCCGGAGGATGCGCGCACGTATAAGGCTTGGACGCATAAGGACATTCCGATGCCGAGTGCTTGAGGCGCGACGCGTGGTCATGTGGTTCGTCGGCACGACAGTCGCCGACGCCAGCCGCGAGATGGGCCGCTTCGTGCTCACGGGGTCGCAGAACCTGCTGATGGCCGGGCATGTCAGCCAGAGCCTGGCCGGGCGCGCCGGATACCTCGAGCTGCTGCCGCTGGGGTATGCCGAGGCCCCGAACCGCTTCGCGCCGCTGAGCGTGGATGCCCTGATGTGCACCGGCTTCTACCCCGCGCTGCACGACCGCCCGCTGGCGGCCACAGACTGGCACGCCAGCTACCTGGCCACGTACGTCGAACGCGATGTGCGCCAGATCAGCCGCATTGCCGACCTGCTGCAGTTCCAGCGCTTCATGCGCATGATGGCCGCACGCGCCGGGCAGATGCTGAACCTGAACGCGTTGGCGCACGACCTGGGCATCGCGCAGACGACGGCACGAGACTGGCTGTCGGTGCTCGAGGCCAGCTATGTCGTCTTTCGCCTGCCGCCTTTCTTCGGCAACTTCGGCAAGCGCCTCGTCAAGACCCCCAAGGTCTACGACACGCGGCGAGCGCGCGGCAGGGCCACCCGATGCTGGTCAGTGCCGCGCCAGGGAACCTCGAGTACGAAGGCGTGGTCCAGGCGAATTGGCGTGATGCGCTCGGGGCTCTGCGGCGGGCTGGCAGCGCGGCCCTGACGGTATGAGGGCCGCCCCCCGTCACGCCCATGCGTCGCTGTTCTTTCATGTCCTTGGCGTCCTTGGCATTGCTGTCGTTCACACCGCTGTGACGATTGCGCTTGTCGCCTTCGTATTCGCGTCCGGCATGTCGCGCTTTGACATAGCCACTCCGACGCCGCCAACGTTTATCGAGACGGCAGGTGGCTTCGTGGTCAGCGTCTTGATGATGCCGTTGCTGCCGCTCTACGCCAAGTTGCCTCGTGGCGCCGTGCCTTCCGGGTTCCCCTGGGATCACTTGGTCTTTCTCGCCAACGGCCTGTGCTGGGGCATCGCGATCGTCGGTTTGATTCACCTTTGGCGATCACGCATTCGTGAGTGACGCATGGCCTTTCTGTTGCCCAGGCTGCCCGCACAGCCGATGCGCAGCCGGCTCGAACACGTCCAGCATCAAGCTCTTGGGTGACCCGTGGCTGGCCGATGCCTTCACACAAGGCGCCACATCCAATCAGTGGTGACCGCCCCTGGGCAGGCTCAGCGACTTGATGATCAGGCTGCCGCGGTTGTCGGGGTCGGACAATTCGGGGACCAGCAAGCGGTTGCGGCGCGCGTCATAACCGATGTCCGACGGATTCTCGAGGTCCGAGGCGACTTCAGTGATCGTGCCGTTGTTGCTGACGAAGTAGACCTTGCCAGGCTTGTAGGTGGCGGTGGCGAAATCAACCCAGCTCGAGACCACGAAGCCCGACCGCACCGCGACGATGCCGTCCAGCAGCCCGGTGGGCAAGGTCACCACGTCGCGCTTGTTGCCGCGCTTGTCGATGGTGAACATCTCCTTCGTTTGGCGAAACGGGTCGTAGGTCACCACCCGCAGGCTGCCGTTGGGCATGGCGACGATGCCGTTCGGATGGTTCAGCAGTGCGTTGCCTGACGCAACCACCGTGACCGCGCCTGAAGTGCTGACCTTGTAGATGGCGTCGGTGCCGCTTTCACCGAATGCGGGCACCGTGGTGAATCCGATATCACTGACAAAGACGTTGCCGGAACGGTCGCTGGTCACATCGTTCAGGAACGTCGCCGCGGGGAAGAAGATGCTGCCCAGCGGGTCACCCGTGGTAGCGTCGAATTTGCGCAGGTGGTCGATGTCGGCGACGTACAGCACGCCCTTGGCGATGGTCATGCCCTTGGGCGCGTTGAGCGTCACGCCGTTGGTGCCACCGATGATCCATTGCAGGTCCAGCATGCTGCCGTCGGGCGACACACGCGAGATGAACCCGCTGTTGTCGGTATCCCGCGGGCCGTTGGTGATGTTCGATACGAGGTACACGTCCCGCTCGACGTCGTGAAGCGCGGACTCGGACCGTACGAAGCCCGTGACGACGATGTCGGCGTCAGCAGGCGTTGCGGCCGCCGACGCACTGGTTGACGCGACGACGCACAGGGCGAGCAGCAGGTGACGGATACGGTTCATGTTGATCCTTGATGTGAATGGTTAGGCGGGCGGGGCGGACTCTATCAACCCCGCGCGGCTTCCCATCCTCGGCGACGTTCCGCTTCCCGGGCGTCGAGCGCGTGTTGTATGATGGTCGTCATGCGACATTCACGACCCACCACCAGGGCATCAGCCAAGGAGGCCACGCACGAGCGCATCGTGTCGGTGGCCGCGCGCGCCATCCGTCGCAGCGGCTACGACGGAACCGGCGTCGCGGACATCATGAAAGAAGCGGGTCTGACGCACGGCGCCTTCTATGCCCACTTCGATTCACGCGAAGGCATGCTGGCCGAAGCCGCGGCGCAGGCGTGCGCGCAATCGGCCGCCGCCGTCACTGATGTGGTGGCCCGCGCGCCGCGCGGCACGGGGCTGGCGTCGATGCTCGAGGCCTACCTTTCGATAGAGCACGTCGAGCGGGTCGACGTGGGTTGCCCGCTGGCTGCGCTGGGCTCGGAAACGTCGCGTCAGGCCCCTGACGTGCGTCGAGTCGCGACCCGGCACATCAAGGAGATGATCGACCTTGTAGCCCGTCAGTTGCCAGACTGGGGGCAACCCAGTGCCCACCAACGTGCGCTCGTCACCGTTGCCACCATGGTGGGCGCTTTGGTGCTGGCCCGCGCCGTGGATGATCTTGATCTGTCTGAAAGCCTGCGCAAGGCGGCCCTCGGGCACCTGACACCCACCGACGCCTAGCTGGTCTCTTTTTTTCGTTTATGCATGATGTTCATCATGCGACGCAAGTTGCAAGGAACGTGGAACAACCATGAAAGCATTTGTCTTGGAGCGCTACGGAAAGAAGCGCGCGTTGATGTCGGCAGAGGTACCGAATCCGGACCTTCGCGATGACGAGGTCCTGGTCAAGGTTCATGCTGCCAGCGTGAACCTGCTGGACGCCAAGCTCAGGGACGGCGAGTTCAAGCTCATCCTGCCCTATCGCATGCCTCTCATCCTGGGTCACGATGTGGCGGGCGTGGTGGTCAGAGTAGGTTCACGCGTCACGCATTGCAAGCCGGGCGATGAGGTCTATGCGCGGGCGGATGACTTCCGGATCGGCACCTTTGCCGAATTCGTTCCGGTCAAGGAGACGTCGCTGGCGCTCAAGCCCAAGAACCTCTCGATGGAGGAAGCGGCTTCCATCCCCTTGGTGGGCCTGACGGCATGGCAGGCGCTGGTCGAGAAGGCCAAGCTCGGGAAGGGGCAGAAGGTTTTCATTCAGGCCGGCTCGGGCGGCGTCGGCACCTTCGCCATCCAGCTGGCCAAACATCTGGGCGCCACCGTCGCCACGACAACCAGCACAACCAACGTCGAACTGGTGAAGAGGCTCGGCGCGGATGTCGTCGTCGACTACAAGACGCAGGACTTCGAGGATGTCTTGCGCGACTACGACGTGGTGCTCAACAGTCAGGACGGCAAGACGCTCGAGAAGTCGCTGCGCGTGCTGAAGCGTGGAGGCACGCTCGTCTCGATCTCAGGCCCGCCGGACCCCGCGTTCGGCGAACAGATCGCGGCACCCGCATTCGTGAAACTTGTGATGCGACTGCTGAGTTCCGCCGTCAGGCGCAAGGCGCAACGCCTGGGCATCGACTATTCGTTCCTGTTCATGAAGGCGAGCGGCAGCCAGCTACGGGAGATCACCCGTCTTGTCGAGGCTGGCGCCATCCGTCCCGTGATCGATAAGGTCTTCCCGTTCGAAGCGACCAACGACGCCATGGCCTACGTAGAGTCCGGGCGCGCAAAAGGCAAAGTCGTCATCACGGTCGGATGAACGCTGCCTCAACCATTCTTCGGAGTCCAACCATGCTTTTCGACGCTCTGTCCACCCCTTCCCTTCGACTCGCCAATCGCGCCGTCATGTCGCCCATGACGCGCAGCCGCGCGGTTGATGCCAACACACCGAACGCGTTAATGGCCGAGTACTACGCGCAGCGTGCAACCGCCGGCCTGATCATCACCGAAGGCACGTCGCCGTCGCCCAACGGCCTGGGCTATGCACGCATCCCCGGGTTATTCAATGCGGCGCAGGTGCAAGGGTGGAAGGTTGTCGTCGATGCGGTTCACGCTCGGGGCGGCAAGATCTTCGTGCAGCTGATGCACACGGGCCGTGTCACGCACGCAGCCAACCTGCCCGCAGGCGCGGAAGTGGTCGGGCCGATGGCCGACGTGTGCCCCGGCGAGATGTATACCGATTCAAAAGGGATGCAGCCGCACAGCGCCCCGCGCGCGATGACCGCGGCTGACATCGCCCATGCCGTGGCGGAGTACGCCCAGTCGGCGCGGCTCGCCGTCGACGCAGGGTTCGACGGCATCGAACTGCATGCCGCCAACGGCTACCTGATCGAGCAGTATCTGAACGCCAACGTAAACCACCGCACCGATGCCTATGGCAGTGGCATCGAAGGCCGCAATCGCTTCGCGCTCGAGGTCGCCCGAGCAACGGCAGCCGCCATCGGCGCCCACCGCGTCGGCATTCGCTTGTCGCCCTACGGCGTCTTCAACGGCACGGGCGCCTATCCCGATGTCGAGGCTCAATACGTTGCGCTGACCCAGGAGCTTTCGCAACTGGGCTTGTTGTACGTTCACGTGCTGGACCACTCGGCGATGGGTGCACCACCCGTGCCTGCCGAATTGAAAGCACGGCTGCGCTCGGCATTCAAGGGCTTGTTCGTCCTTGCCGGCGGCTTTGACCGCGCCAGTGCCGAGACGGCGCTCGCGGCGGGTCAGGCCGACCTGATTGCCTTCGCCCGCCCATTCCTGGCGAATCCCGACCTGGTGGCACGCATGCGGACCGATGCGCAACTCAATGCGGTGGACATGTCGACCTTCTATACCCCTGGCGCCAAGGGCTACACCGACTACCCGGCTCTTACGGCCTGAGCGTCACGAAGATCGGCGCGTCCGTCACATCGGCGTTTCACACGCCAGCCCCTGTCAACCACGCAAGTACTCCGCCAACAGAGGGTCGTCGATGGCAGGCACGCGCGACGGGTCCCGATGCACCAGGCCCGTCCGGCGCAGCCGCTCGATGGCGGCTCGGACCTTTCCTAGCGTTGGCCGGTCTCCGAGTTCCCGCCCGATGCCCGCGAGCGTTTGGGTCGCCATCGGCTGCAGGCCCATGGCCAGCGAGCGGAGCACGGCACGGTCAAGTAGAGCAAGCGGCTCCAGCAGTGCGCGCCACTCGCTCACTCTGAGCGGGTCATGCAGGAATCGTTGCATGCCCAGGTCGATATCGTCGAGGCCTTCGGCTGACATGGACTTCACGAGGTCTTTCAGAACGCCCGGCCGCATGCCAAGCCGCTGATACGCTGCACGAAGCGCCGCGATGTCGAGACGCTTGCGTGGGTGCACGGTGCGGAAGTGCTGGGCAAGCGTTTCGAGCAGTTCGTCGCCGAGCGGCGGGAAGTCCATGACCTGGGCGAACTGGTACATCGGTGCGCCGACGGTCGACAGCATGCGTGCCAGGCCTTCGCGTGAAGAACCGGTAAGCACCGCGAAGACGTCGCGTCGACGCTTGTGCAGCACCGCGCGCAAGGTGGCGGCGATGCCTTCGCCGTCGGGCACTTCCGCCAGCGACTGCGCCTCGTCCAGCAACAGCAGAACCGGCTTGCCGCTGGCTTGGCGCAAGCGATGAATCAGCGCGTCGAGACGCAGGTCGGCCTTCGTCGGCAGTGCCCGCCGCGTGGGCTCGTCGCCCAGCTCGAGCGATGCCCCCATGACGCCCAGCTTCTTGACCTTGGTCTTGGCCGTGCGCCGCACCGCGCTCTTGGGCACCTGCGCGTCATCCAGCGCTTCTTCGACGGCGTGATTGACGGCGTCGAGCGGCGCGCTCTTGCTCAGCCACAGGTCGGCATAGACAGGCCGCATGCCCAGGCCCTCGGCCGACGGCGCAAGGTCGTGGTCCAGGAAGAACGTTTTGCCAACGCGCCGCGGTGCAAACAGAGCCAGCGGCCGACCAGGTTCGGCCTGAAGCAACTGCAAGTAGAGCCGCGCGAGCTCGGGCCTGCGGATCTGGATGTCGTCGAAGGTACGGGTTGCCATTGTTGTTCATTGTCGTTAGAGCAACAATTGTCGCATCTACGACAACGAACAACAATGAACAACAATGGGCCTCACCCCTCGCCTACTTGCGGGAGAGGGCGGGGGTGAGGTTGCTTCCCTTCAGTCACACGCCCAATCAACCCATCGATGTCACCATCATTCCGAAGCCCCAAAGCTTCTGCTTCCGGTGTACGCAGCGGCGGGTACGACGCGAACAAGCGTTCGATGAAAGGGTCAGGCGCATAGGTGACCAGCGCACGCCGGTCCTCGCCGTAGCGCGTCGCCAGCGCGTTCACCAACTCGCCGACGGTGAAGCGCAGCACGGGCATCTGGTAGCTGCGACGTGGGTTCAGGCGTGATGGGTCGACGGTCGCCGCGTAGATCAGGTTGTCGACGCATGCGCCCGCCGAGATCCACCATGCGACGCCCGATGCTTTCACCGGCACGGTGATCGGCTGGCCGGCCTGCAGACGCCAAAACAGCTGGCTCATGAACGCGCTCATCATGCCCGCGCCATCACCCGGGCGGGCGACGACGCCAGGCAGCCGCAGCGAACAGCCCTGCACCCAGCCTTTGCGCGTCGCATCGGCCACCAGATATTCGCCGGCGAGTTTGTGTGCGCCGTAGCTCAGGCCCGGGTTGGGCAGCGTAGCTTCATCGGCCACGGCGGGCAGGTGTTCGCCGTACACGGCGATGGTGCTGGCGAAAACAAAGCGCGGGGGCTTGGGTTGTGGACGAAGGTCTTCGAGCAGGCCCAGCGTCGCGTCGAGATTGATGCTGCGGCCGAGTTCGTAGTCGTTTTCGGCAGCACCGCCCGGGATGCTGGCAAGGTGGAAGACGGCGTCGACCTGCGTTGCAAAGGCGCGCTTGCGCAGTACTGCGTCGGCAATGCTGCCGGGTATCTGCACCACGCGTGCATCGGCGTGCGGCGCGTCGAAGCGCACGTCAAGCAGCGTGACGCGCGTGACGGTTTGGCCCGCCAGCCCATGTTCCAGCAAGCGCTTCACCAGCACCTGACCGACGAAACCTTCGCTGCCGGTGACGACGATCTCGAAGCTCATGACGTGAACGGCACGAAGCGATGGTCCACCGCGCCGAAGATGCTCTGGCCGTCGGCGCCGAAGACTTCGAAACGCAGCTGGTCGCCGAGCTTCAGGAACGGTGTTGTCGAAGCCCCGCTTGCGATCTGCTCGAGCGCGCGCTTCTCGGCAAGACACGCGGAACCGACCGTGCGCGCTGACTTGTTCGACACCGTGCCCGTGCCCAGGATCGTGCCGACGCGCAGGTTGCGGTTCTTGCCCAGGTGCGCGAGCAGTTCGCCGAAGCTCCAGTCCATCTCGCGCCCGTTCGGGTGGCCGAAATGCTCACCGTTGCGGCTGACCTGCATGTCGAGGTGAATGCGGCCGTCGGCGTGCCAGCCAGCACCCAGTTCGTCAGGGGTCACGGCCACCGGTGCGAATACCGTGGCAGGCTTGGCGTTGATGAAGCCGAAGCCCATTTGCAGCTCGCGGAACAGATGCCCGCGCATGCTCACGTCGTTGAAAGCCACGACAAGCAGGATCTTGCTGGCGCAGGCTTCGGGCGAACTCGCCATCGGCGTGTCATCGACGATCACGCCGAACTCGCCTTCGAAGTCGCCGTTGTCGGCTTCGATCAGCGGGTAGTCGTCGCAAGGGCCCTGAAAGTCGTCGCTCTGGCGCTGCACCAGGATCGGAATGCCCTCGGTCTTCTTCACGGCGAGGCTGTAGGCCTGCTCCATGATGTTGCCGTGGTTCAGGAACGCCGACGCGTCGACGAACTGGTGCGTGCGCGGCAGCGGCGACATGCACAACGCGGGGTCGAACGCGAACTCGCCCGCGAGCTTGCCCGCATTCAACGCCTCGTACAGCGCCTGAAGACGCGGCGCGGCATCGCGCCAATGCTCTACGGCGTGCTGCATCGTCGGCGCGTGCGCCGCGGCGTCGACCGCACGCGCAAGGTCACGCGATACGACGAGCAGCCTGCCATCGCGGCTGCCGTTCTTGTAGGTGGCGAGTTTCATGATGGGCTCCTTCGTGTTCCCCGCATCGTAGACAACGTGCCAGGCGGCGGCAAATTGGGTTTGCGGATGCAGTGCATCGTCCGCGCCGATGCCTTGCAGGCCAAGTTCGTCGCAAACGTCCAAGACCGCCCAATCCTCGCTCGACACCATTGCAGCCCCTCTCTCCCTTTTACTGCGATGACTCGAGGAGTAACGCAATGAGCAACACGCTTTCGCATGTCGTGCGCCTGTCTGTAGGCCGATCATGGCGCAGCGCCGCACGCGTCGGCGCCGTGGTCGCGATCGGGCTGGCCGGTGTCGTGGTCTGGACATCCGCCGTCACCCGGCCCGAGCACGTCGACCGCTTCGCCGGGCCGACGTCGTCGCAACCGCTGGCGCTCAGCGCCGACGACGCGCTGCTTGCGGTAGCCAACACCGACAACAACACCGTGAGCGTGTTCGACGTGCGCGGCGACAGGCATCACAAGCTGGCCGAGATCCACGTGCAGAAAGAGCCCAACGGCGTGGCTTGGCGGCCCGACGGCCGGAAGCTTTACGTCGCCAACACCGTCAGCGGCACGGTGTCGGTGATTCGCGTGCGCGATCGCCACGGCAAGGTTCGGCTGCACGGCGTGCGCAAGAACATCAACGTGGGCACCGAGCCGTATGGCCTGGCGCTGACGCCCAACGGCCGCAAGCTGTACGTGACCAACGCGCGCTCGAACACGGTGTCGGTGATCGACACGCGCAGCGACCGGGTGATCAAGACGATCGCCAACGTCGGCTTCGAGCCGCGCGGCATCGCGATCACCAACAGTGGCGGCAGGTGTGCGGCGATGGATGACGACGACGACGATCACGACGACGATCACGACGGCGGTCACGACAACGAACACGACGGCGCTCGCGACAACGGCTACGGCAACGACCACAAGCGCGGTCGGGGCCATCACGACGACTGCGCCGACCACGAGACGGCGTACGTCACGCAGTTCCTGTCGCTGCCGATCGCCGGCAAGATCGACGGCGCCGACGATGCGAAGGCGGGCCACGTCACGGTGATCTCGACGGCCACTGACCAGGTCGTGGCCGACGCAACGATCAACCCCCTCGCCGACACCGGCTTCAAGGCGCTGGGCGATGCGTTGCAACGCATCCCGCCAGGCAGCGCGGCCGTCGCGTCGAACTTCAAGTTCGTCACCGGCGCGTACCCGAACCAGTTGAACAACGTCGCGATCAAGGGCAACTTCGCGTTCGTGCCGAACACCGGCGCGTCGCCCAACGGGCCGTTCCGCTTCGACGTCAACACGCAAAGCTTGCTGTCGGTGGTCGACCGCTACACCAACCGCGACGCGGGGCAGACGATCAACATGCACCTTGCGGTGGCCGAGGCAGCCGCGCCGCGCACCTTCGTCACGTTGCCGTGGGCGATGGCGTTCAAGCATCGCAGCGACGAAGCCTTCGTGATCAGCGCGGCGAGCGACCTGGTGATCAAGCTCGCGGTCGACCCCGCGACGGGTGCGGCTACGGTGCAGCGCAACGTGTCCGATCCGGACCATGTGCTGCAACTGGCCGTGGGAAAGAACCCGCGCGGCATCGTCGTGAACTCGAAAGACACGCGTGCTTATGTTGCCAACCACATCTCGCGCGACGTGACCGTGCTTGATCTGTCGAGCGCACCCGAGCGCGTGCTCACGGCGTCACTACGGTCGGCCGCGCTGCCTCACCCCGGCACGCACGCTGACAAGGTGCACATCGGCAAAGAGCTGTACAACAGCTCGACCGGCACCTTCGACGCAGCGCCAGGCACCACCGCGCCGATCGTGCGCCGGATGTCGAACAACGGCTGGGGCTCGTGCACCGCGTGCCACTCGCCGTTCGCCACCTCGGACAACGTGGTGTGGATTTTCCCGTCGGGCCCCAAGCGCACGATTCCGCAGCACACCGACTTCGACAAGTCGGACCCCACGCGGTCGAAGATGCGCCTGCTCAACTGGTCGGGCGAGCGCGACGAAGAGGAAGACTTCGAGCTGAATATCCGCGCCGTGTCGGGCGGGCAAGGGCTGATCGTTCTGGACAATGGCATCACGCCCGACCCTGCGGTGTTCAACCTCGTCGCCGCGCCGCCCGCAGTCAGCCTGCCCAGCGGGGACCGCAACCAACTGAAGGTGCGTGGCGTGAACGCGTGGGATGCGATCGAGGCGTACGAACAGTTCGGCATCCGCGCGCCGATCTCGCCGCTGCGGCAGAACGACCCCGACGTGGTCGCCGGCCGGGCCCTCTTCACAGCCGCGAACTGCCAAGCCTGCCACGGCGGCGCGCAGTGGACGACAAGCCGCGTCGACTTCGCGCAGCCGGCGCCGCCCCCGCCCGATGCGGCCGACGTTGTGCGTGGTCAACTCATCGCGCAACTGCGCAAGGTCGACACCTTCGATCCGACCGTGTTCAACGAGGTCACGCAGGCCGGTGCACCGTCGATCGGCGCTGACGGCTTCGTGCCGCCGTCGCTGCTGTCGCTGCACGCGTTCCCGCAGTCCTTCCTGCACAACGGCATCGCGACGTTGCTGGCGCAGGTGCTTGCCAACGTGACCCACCGCAGCGCGGGTACGGCGGGTGTGGACACGCTGACCAACGCGGCCGATCGCGCGAAGGTCGAACGATTCCTGCTGTCGATCGATCAGAAGACGCCACCGGTCAACTGACGTTCGAGTGCTCGGGGAGAGCCGACGGAGAGCCGCGCCGAAGGGCGCGGCTCAGCGTCGACTGGGTCCCAACTCGTCGGATCGGTACCGGTTTGGAGACAAGCACGTATTCAGTTTCTGCTGCGTGCAAATTGATACTCCTGATCTCAGACGCGACGACAACAATGGTTTGCAATGCGGCCTTGTTTGCCGCTGTCGAGAGCAAACATGAACAAGTCAGTGGCTGCGTTGGGTCTCGTGTCGCTGTTCGTGGCGGCGTGCGGCGGTGGCGCATCCGGCGGCAGTGAAAGTGAAACGGCAGCGCCGCCCGGCGCAAAGCCATCAGCCGCAGGCGTTTCGCCAAGCCCGCTTGCGACAGTCAACACCAGCGCGTTGTCGACGCCCGGTCGCCCGCGCCTTGCCCTTCAAGCAAGTGAACCCGCGTGGACCTCCATCGCTGACGAGTGGCAGACCTTTGTGCTGACGCAACCGGGTACGGTTCGCTACGGCGCCAACGCGGTCTGGATCGAAGTTGCCTTGCCTGCGGGCCAGCACACGTGCAGCAACATCGCCTTCGGCCGTGACCCCTTGCCGGGCGTCGCCAAGCGTTGCGAATTGCTGTCGACGGGCCCGTCTTCCGGCACGTGGACCGCCACGGCGAGCGAGTGGGCGTCGTTCGCGCTGACCGCGCCGCGGCGCGTGCGCTACGGTGCACAGACGAGTTGGCTCGAGCGCGACCTGCTGGCCGGCCAGGTTTTCTGCACCAATGCATTCTTTGGTGGTGACCCGCTGCCCGGCGTCGTGAAGGGTTGCGAGGTCTGGGACAGCGGCGGCGGTTCGACAACCGGATGGACGTTCCTCGCCGACGAGTGGGCCGCGTTCTCCCTCGCGTCATCGGGCGTTGTGCGCTACGGTGCGAACGGCACGTGGGTCGAGCGTGCGTTGTCGTCGGGGCAGGGTGCGTGCAGCAACGCCTTCTTCGGCACCGATCCGTTGCCGGGCGTGGTCAAGCACTGCGAAATTCGCGATAGCGGGACACCACCTCCGCCTCCGCCTCCGCCTCCGCCCCCACCACCTCCTCCACCACCCTCGCCGACCGACATCGTCTTCTACGACGACACCGCGCTCGCGACCTGGGAAGCCGGCGGCTGGAACGTTGTCATCGACGCCGCATCACGCGCGGTGCCCGCGCGCAGCGGCAGCGTGTCCGCTTCGGCAAGCTTCACCAACGCCTGGGGCGCCTTCACCGTCGTCAACTGGAATACACCGGCCAGTACCGCAGGCTTCAACGCCATTGCGGTATCGGTGCGTGGCTCGGTTAGCCCGCGTTACCTCGAACTGTTCGTTGAAGGCGTGAACGGTTCGAACCATGCGTCCGTACCCCTGCCCGACGTGCAACCCGGTACCTGGCAGGACGTGGTTGTGTATCTGGCGGATCTGGGGTCACCCGGAATCATTCATCGCATCGGCTTGATGAGTGACAGCACGCGGTTGAACTACACCAACGCAACCAACCCCGAGTTCACGAGTACCTTCTACGTCGACAACCTTCGGCTGACAACCGTGACGCCCCCGCCACCGCCGCCCGCGCAGCCGGGGCCGGCCTTGCAGGTCAACGCCGCCGCGGGTCGCCGCGCTATCAGCCCGGGGATATACGGCCTGAACTGGGACAACCAGACAGCTTTTGCAGCCGAGATCGGTTTACCCGTGAACCGCTGGGGCGGCGACGCAACGCCGCGATTCAACTACCAAACCAATAACAGCAACCCGGGCTTCAACTGGTACTTCGAAAACCGCCTCGAAGACACCACGCCCACGCAGTTCATCGACTTCAACCGCAGGGCCGCCGGGCAGAGCGTGATGACGTTGCCGCTGATCGGCTGGGCCGCGAAAGACGCTACATCTTGCGCGTTCAGCATCACCCTGTATGGCGCGCAGAGTGGGCAGGCGCCCGACCGCACCGACTGCGGTACCGGCCTGACGCCATCGTTCACAGAAATCACGACCAACGCCGCGACCGATACCAGCATTGCCACCAACGCCGCGTTCTACCGCCCGTGGGTGCAGTCCATCGTCGCAACCTACGGCCGTGCCGACCAAGGCGGCGTGCGTTACTGGAACCTCGACAACGAGCCGGGCATCTGGCACAGCACGCACCGCGACGTGGTGAAGCAAGGGGTAACGCACACCGACCTGCTGGCACGCAGCATCGCGGCCGCGTCGATGCTGAAGTCCGTCGACCCCTCGGCGCAGACGCTGGGCCCGTCGGAAGACGGCTGGTCACGCTACATCGTCTCGGGCCGTGACTCACAGTTGGGCAATTGGTCGGCGACCTATGACGGCCTTTGGGCGGCGCAGTGGTACCTGAAGGAGATGCGCCTGCACGAACAACGCACCGGCCAGCGCCTGCTCGACTATTTCGACCTGCACTATTACCCGCAGGCCGCCGGCGTCTATGCCGCGGCCGGCAGCAAGGCGACACAGGCGCTGCGCCTGCGAACCGTGCGTTCGCTGTGGGATTCGACCTACCAGGACGAAAGCTGGATCAACACCACGGGTATCAGCGTCGTCAACCTGATCGGCCGCATGCGAGATTGGGTTACGACCCACTACCCCGGCACCAAACTCGCGATCACCGAATACAACTTCGGCGCGCTCAACCACATCAACGGCGCGCTGGCGCAAGCCGACGTGCTGGGCGTGTTCGGTCGCGAAGGCCTGGACTTGGCCACCCTGTGGGGACCACCCGCGCCCTGGGCCGGCGACACCGGCCTGTTCACCGACAAACCCGGCGCCTACGCGTTCCGCATGTACCGCAACTTCGACGGTGCGGGCGGCCGGTTCGGCGACGTCAGCGTGGCATCGAGCAGCGCCGACCAGGCGCGGCTGTCGGTTTACGGTTCGATCGACAGCGCAGACGGATCATTGAAGATCATCGTCATCAATAAAACCGAAACCCCCCTGACCAGCAGCGTCACCCTCGCCGGCTTCAACGCAGCGGGGCCAGTCAACCTGTACCGCTACGCCAGCGCCAACCTCACGGCCATCGAACGCGAAGCCCTGACAGTGAACGGCAACGCGGTGACGAACACCTTCGCCCCACAGTCGATCACGTTGCTGCATGTGCGTCGGCAGTGATTCGGCCCCCAGCCTTACTGTCTCAGGAGATCACTGACCCTCGATACCAGGAATCATGCTGATGTCTCGGGCGTGAAGGGCGACCGCATAGTGTCTCAGTCGATCAGCCCGTACTGCAGGTGGTCAATCTCGATCCCGCCCGCGGCGCGAACTTCGATGCGCGAAATGCCCTGCGATGCGACGAAGCCGAAGAAGCGGTCATCGCCGACATCGGACGCGACGCCGCTGGGGAACGACGACGAGCGGCTACCCAGCGATATCCCGGCGGCGTCGAAGGCTTCGACCGTGACGGTCGGCGCGCCCACGTCGGTGACGACCAGCCCGGCGGCGTCGGGCAGGCGGCCGCCCAGCGCCGCGGCGTCGAACGTGACCGTGATCAGGCCCGAGCCCCATAAGGCATCGCAGCGGCCCGACGCGGCGGCGCACACGCCGTCGACCTTGCCGTCATCGCCGTCCACCGAGTCGACCACCCCCGCACCGAACGAGCTCGACAGCGTGCTCGTGTTCGCGCGGGCCCCGGGCGTGTTCAGAGCCTTGTCGCTCCAGTCTTCCAGATGGAACACCACGAAGCGCACCGTGCTGAACGGGCTGTCGGCCACCGAGCGGTAGGGCAAGGGCCCGATGGCGCCGACAGGCAGCGTCGAAGTTGCCACGGTCAGTGTTGCGATGGCGCTGGTGGCGGTGCCCGCTGCGTTGCTGACCAGCACGCGGTAGCGGCCCGCGGTGCCGGTGGCGTGGGTCGCCGTGGTGGCACCGACGATCGGCAGGAAGGTTGCGGCGCCAGCGGTCGTGGTCTCGGCTTGCCATTGGTAAGACAGCGACTGCCCTGTGGCGGCGACCGTGAACGTCGCGGACGCGCCGGGTGCAACCGACACCGAGTCGGGTTCATCGGTGATGACGGGCGGCGCGAGATCGGGTGGTGGCGGTGGCGGTGGCGGTGGCGGTGGCGGTGGCGCGTAGGTGCCACCGTCGGTGCGGTGATGTTGGCGACGCTGCTCGTCACCGAGCCCGCCGTGTTGCTGACGATCACGCTGTAGCTGCCTGCACGCGTTGTCGTGAAGGCCGACGCCACGGCGCCGACGATCGGCCCCTGGTCACTGCGCCACTGGAACGTCAGACCATGACCTGACGTGCCGACCGACAACGTGGCGGGCTGCGCGGGTGCGGCGGTCTGCGACACCGGCTGCCGCGTGATGGTCGGCGCGGCGATGCGCGGCGTGACGGTCAGTGTGGCCGCCTGGCTGTTCACGGTGCGCCAGGTTGTTGGAGACATCGACGGTGTAGGTGCCCGCGGTGCCGGTCGTGAAACTCGGCGCAGTCGCACCCGCGATCGGCCCAGCGGTGTTGCGCCACTGGAAGCGCAGGTCGGTGCCAGTGGCCACGACGACGAAGGTGGCAGCGTCGCCAGCCACGACGCTGGCCGACTGCGGCTGCGTGGTGATGGCGGGCGCCGTGGCGGTGGCAACACGGGACACGCTGGCGCGGTTGCTCGTGACCTCGCCGCCCGCATTGCGAACGCGCACGATGTAGTCGCCGGGGTCGACCGCCGACAGTGTCGGCCCCGTGCCACCCGCCACGGTTGCCAGGCCGCTGCCGGCGTCGAGCAGCCACTGGTAGCTCAGGCTCGAACCGCTGGCCGCCACGCTGAGCACGGCGCTTGCGTTGCCGACGATGCTGGCCGACTGCGGATGCGCGTTGATCACCGGCAGCGGCGGCGCCACGCCGTCGCCCAGCGTCGACATCAGCGCGTCGGCTGCGCCGGCCCACTGCCCCGCCAGGCTGCCAACGCCGTAGGCGGCGCCGGGCCCGCCGAAGACGCTGCGCCCGTCGAGCGCCACGCCGTCGACAACGCCGTCGGTCAGGTCGTCGGAAAGTTGCTGCGCCACGGTCAGCGCGGGTATGGCGAGCGAGTTGTTGAACCCGCCCGCGGCCAACGCCAAGCCGCCCGTCACGGCCTGCGAAGTGCCGTAGATGTTGGTGGTGATCGCGCCGCGCCCCGACGTGTCGTCGACCGGTGTGGGCAGCGTGGTGATCGCGTCGAGGTGATGGCGCGACGGCAGCAGGCGGTTCACCTCGTTGCGAACGGCCTCGTGCGCCAGTTGGATCTGCGCCGGTGTCAGTTGCGCGATTTGCGCGGCGCTGGCCGTGCGCCCCAGCGGCACGGTTCCCGCACGCACGGCCGCGGGGTCGAGCACGAACTGGTTGATGGCGTAGCGGTACGCGGCTTCGGTCAGCGCGGTCACGCCCAGGTGGCGGTCGACGCTGCCCACCAGCGCGTGCAGCGGCGGCTGCGCGGCGTCCAACGCCAGCATCGCGTTCTTGCCTTCGTCGAAGTAGCGCGAGGGCGCTTCGCCGGTCAAGGTGACAAGCAGCGGCCCCGTCGCGGGCCCGGCTTTCAAGCGCACCAAGCCGGTCGTGGCACCGGTGGGCGCGTTCCCCAGCGACGCGCCGTCGGCCACGCGCGTGATCGTGATGCGCGCCTGCGTCGTCTTGCCCAGCCCGCCGCCGACGCCTGCACCTTCGCCGTCACCACCGCCGGGCGTGCCGCCGTCGGCACTGCCGAAGCCGCCAGCGCCAGGGCCGAGGCCGAAGCTGTTGTTCGGCTCCAGCGTCTCGACCAAACCCCACACCACATCGAGCCGCGCTTCGTTGCTCGTGACCGGGCCCGCCGTGTTGCTCGCCACGCTGCGCAGTCGCGTCTCGTCGCGCATGATGTCGACCGGCCCGATCACCAGGCTGCTGCCGCCGGCATCGGGCACCTGGGCCACCAAGCCATCGCTGTCCTGCCACGCGCCGCCCGGCCGCTGCTCTTGCCACGCGTAGCGCACATCCGCACCCGTGGCTTCGGCGTAGAAGCCCGCGTACTGCCCGACGACCACGGTGGCCGCGGTCGGCTGCGCCGCCATCACCGGCGTGGCCACGCCGCCCACGTCGCCACTGCCGCCGCCCCCACAGGCAGTGAGCGCGAGTGCGGCGGCAAGCGCGGTTGCGCCTGCACCGAAGCGGGTCGTGGGGCGGACCAGGCAAACCGCCCGGTCGTGAAGGCGCGATGGATTCGTCATGGAAGGCCTCGGGTGCATGCAACGCCGCAGCAACCTGCGGACCCACAACAGGGGCGCACGTTAGAAGACCCATCGAGTTGCTCCGAGTGACAGAGGTCATCCGTCGGGCAAGTTAGGGGGCGAACGCCGCGGAGTGGGCAGCTCGTTCGCTGTCCTGCGCTTCGCAGATCGCCGTGAACCGCGAACCGCGAATACTCGCCGCCTCAATCCCTGGAATAGATAACGACGGTACCGGCCAACTTGTCGTGCCAACCTTGCTTCTTGGCGTCGAAGGCAACCCACAGCAGCCCGAGCCCGAGCGGGATGGTGGAAACAAAGTAACCCAGATATCGCCCGATGGACTGCGCGACCGAGAGCGTATTGCCTGTTTTGGCGTCGACCACCTTGACAGAAACAAGCATCTTCCCGGGTGTGGCTTGTTTGTACAACCAGAACAGGACGACGGCCACCGCGGGTGCGAACCAAGATATGACGAAGTCCGCAAAGCCCACCACAACCCCCGTCGGAGCCATATCGAAGTAAGCCCATCCATAGATGCCCACCAGCAATGGGATCGAAATCATGAGGATGAAGGCGCTGTCGAGCAGCGCTGCGCCAACTCTCACCCAGAAGCCTGCGTATTCAGTCTCACTCGTACTCGTAGACACTGACGTTCTCCCAGAAAGTGGTTTCCGTTTCGCGAACGCGCAGATGCATCGTCAGAAATAACAAGGCCGTCGCGGCAAGTGCAGCGACGGCCTCGAGGCGGGAAGAAACGACGCTGTTCAGATGCGCTCGAACACCGCCGCAATACCCTGCCCGCCGCCGATGCACATCGTGACCAGCGCGAGCTTGCCGCCGGTGCGGTGCAGTTCGTAGATCGCCTTCGTCGCGAGGAACGCGCCCGAGCAACCGATGGGGTGGCCCAGCGCGATGGCGCCGCCGTTGGGGTTGGTCTTCTTCATGTCGAGCTCGAGGCCCTTGGCAACCGCCAGTGCCTGTGCGGCGAAGGCTTCGTTGCTCTCGATCACGTCGAACTGGTCGACCTTCAGGCCGGCCTTCTTCATCGCGATCTTCGACGCCGGGATCGGGCCTTCGCCCATGATGTCGTTGGGCACGCCGGCCACCGCATACGACACCAGCCGCGCCATCGGCTTGTAGCCGGCCTTCACGCTGGTTTCGGCATCACCCAGCACGAAGAACGCCGCGCCGTCGTTGATGCCCGACGCGTTGCCGGCGGTGACGGTGCCGCCGTCCTTCTTGAAGGCGGGCTTCATCTTCGCCAGCGTCTCGATGGTGGTGGCGGCCTTCACGTGCTCGTCGGTGTCGAAGGTGACTTCGCCCTTGCGCGTCTGCTTGACGATCGGGACGATCTGGCTCTTGAAGTAGCCGGCGGCAATGCGCGGCGGCGGCGCGGCGGTGTGATTCGGCCGCCAGCGCGTCCTGCATCTCCCGCGTCAGGTTCCACTTGGTCGCCAGGTTCTCGGCCGTGATGCCCATGTGGCCCACGCCGAAGGGGTCGGTCAGCGTGGCGACCATCATGTCGAGCATCTTCACGTCGCCCATGCGCGCACCGCTGCGCAGTTGCGGCGACAGGTAGCCGCCGCGGCTCATCACCTCGACGCCGCCGCCGATGCCGTAGTCGCAGTCCTCGAGCAGGATCTGCTGCGCGGTCGTGACGATGGCCTGCAGGCCCGACGAGCACAGCCGGTTCAGCGACATCGCCACCGATTCCATCGGCAGCCCGGCCTGAATGGACGCGACACGCGCCACGTACGGGAAGCGGCTTTCGGTGGGGATGGTGTTGCCCACCGTCACGTAGTTGATCTGCTTCGGGTCCACGCCCGAACGCTTGATCGCCTCCTTCATGACGGTGCCGCCGAGTTCGGCCGGCTCCATGTCGGCGAGGGAACCACTGAAGGTGCCGATGGCGGAACGGGCCGCGCCCAGCACCACGACGTCGCGCTTGCTCATGTCGAAGTCTCCTGGCAGGAAAGTGAGGAACAGACAGCGACTTTATGCCTGCGGGCTACCGCTGGCAGCCGGGGTGGAAAGCCCTAGGTAAGCGTGCTCGGTTTGTTGCGTTCGGTCACACAAGCAACACGTGATTTCCGAGTGTGCACATCGAGACACCAATCGACCGATCGCGTCGACAACGCATCGCCCGTCGCGCCAAGTCTGCACGCACGTTGCTTCAACACAACGATGAAGATCTGGCAACCCCGCTTTCCGAGGCTCCAACGCCACCGATCGGGACCGATCTCCGCGACTCGCCATCACCGCCATCACCGCCATCCCCCGTGCTGAACCTTCCGGCCTCCGCCGCACGCCACTTCGCACCGACGACCCGACGGGCGCCCCACGCGTCATGCCGGCGGCTGGATGCACGGCGACGACGCGGCGATGGGAACGGCCATCCATGTCGAACTGTGGTGCGACGACGCGCGCCATGGCCGCGCCGCGATCGACGCCGTGCTGGTCGAGATGCATCGCATCGACGCCGCGATGAGCCCGGTGAAGCCCACGTCGGAACTCGCGCGCATCAACCGCGACGCAGGCGAGCGCGCGGTGTCGCTGTCGGCCGAGATGTTCGGCTTGATCGAAGCTGCCTCGCGCTTCTCGAAGCTGTGCCACGGCGCGTTTGACATCAGCTTCGCCGCGGCGGGGCAGTTATACGACTACCGAGAAGGCATCGCGCCCGACGATGACGCGCTGCACGGCGCGCGCTCGGCGATCGACTGGCGCGCGATCGAACTCGACCCGCGGGCGCGCAGCATCCGCTTCGCGCGGCCGGGCATGCGCATCGACCTGGGCGGCTTCGCGAAAGGCCACGCGGTCGACAACGCGGCACGCATCCTGGCGCGCTTGGGCATCGAACACGCGCTGGTCAGCGCCGGCGGCGACAGCCGCGTGATCGGCGACAGGCGCGGCCGCCCGTGGAGCATCGCGGTGCGCGACCCGCGCGACGAACACGGCATCGTTGCCGTGCTGCCGCTCGAGGACTGTTCGATCTCGACCTCGGGCGACTACGAGCGCGGCTTTGTTCGCGCGGGCCAGCGCGTGCATCACATCCTGGACCCGCGCACCGGCCGCAGCGCCTGCACCGTGCGCAGCGTCACCGTGCTGGGGCCCGACGGTCTGACGACCGAAGCGCTGTCGAAGACGGTGTTCGTGCTCGGCGTCGACGCGGGCTTTCGCATCGTCGACACCGTGCCCGGCGTCGACGCGGTCGTCGTCGACGCGCAAGGCGTGTTGCATCACTCGCGCGGGCTGCTGGGCGCCGATTCGCTGCGAGCCCAGAACACCAACACCAGGGAGACCGCGTGAATCGTCGTCGGAACTCGAACCGAAACCTCGCCGCACCCCGAACCGTCGTCGAAGCTACCGCATGGGCAGGCGCGTTCGCGCTGCTGCTGGCCAGCTGCAGCGGCAACGACGACAGCGCCGTCACCGTCGCGGGCGACGTGCCCATCGCCTACGCGAAACGCTCGACCGCGATCAGCATCAACCCCACCGACGGCACGCCGTTCGCCGAAGGCGGCGACCTGATCGTGCGCGGCAAATCGTCAGCGTCGGCGCCCGAGCACAACGTCACCGCGTCGATCACGCAAGGCAAGGGCGACGTGTCCGACCCCGAGGTGTCGTACGACGGCAGGAAGATCGTCTTCGCGTTGCGCTGCCCGACCAGACAACACCTCGACGATCGACGGCTCGGCTGCGTGCACCGGCCGCTGGAACATCTGGGAATACGACATGGGGGCGGCCAGCGCGCCGAACCTCGCCGCAGGCAAGCTGCGCCGCATCATGTCGTCGACCGCCGACGACGACGTTGACCCCGTGTACCTGCCGGGCGCGCGCGGCTTCGTGTTCTCGTCGAACCGCCAGGCGAAGTCGCATCTGAACCAGGCGCTGGGCCGCAGCTACTACGCGCTGGACGAATACGAGCGCGAGCGCGTGCTGAACCTGCACACGATGGACGCCAACGGCGCCAACGTGCAGCAGATCAGCTTCAACCAGAGCCACGACCGCAACCCGGTGATCCGCCCCAACGGCGACGTCATGTTCGCGCGCTGGGAACACGTGGCCGACAAGAACCGCTTCGCGATCTTCCGCGCCAAGCCCGACGGCACCGACATGTTCGTGCTGTACGGCGCACAGAGCCCCGGCAACAGCTTCCTGCACCCGCGCGACATGGACCCGTCGGGCGCCATACAAGGGTTTCGTCGCGTCATCGCTGATGCCGCTGTCGCGCACGCAGGAAGGCGGCGCGCTGATGTTCATCGATGCGGCCAACTACTCCGAACACAACACGCCCGCCAGCACGATGCGTGCCGCCGCTGGGCGGGCAGTCGCAGCCGACGCAAAAGCCGCTGGGCGACGGCCGCGGCTTGTCGCTGTACGGCAGGGCCACCGCCCCGTATCCGCTGTGGGACGGCACGAACCGCGTGCTGACCGCCTACCGGCCCTGCGAGGTCACGCGTGCCGGCACCGTGGTGCCCTGCGCCACGCTCACCACGGCCGAGATCGAACGCCTGAGCGACATGGACCGCGACGAGGCCGCGGAACAAGCCGACGAACTTCAGGACGACGCACCCGCGGCCTACGCGATCTACATGGTCGACACCGCGAAGCAGACGTGGTTGAACGTGGCCACGCCGCCGCCGGGCTTCATGTACACCGACCCGGTGGCGCTGCAGCCGCGCACGCGAGCCGCAGGCCAGCGAGCCCACCAACATCGACCCCGCACTCGCGGCGCAAGACATGGCGCTGATCGAAGTGCGCAGCGTCTACGACACCGACGGCCTGAACCGCATGGGCGAGCAGATGCTCGTGGCGTCGGACAAGGCGGGCTGCGACAAGGGCATCGCGACCAAGGTGCCGAGCGAAGCGCTGGACACGCGCACGTTCGTTGCCGATCTGGCGCGCATGAAGAACCCGGCTGACGCGGCGTACCACTGCGCCCCGGCGCGCTTCGTCCGTGCGATGCGCGCGGTGGCGCCGCCGTCGTCGTCGATGGGCGTGCGCGACGCGATCGGCGAAACCGACTTCGAGCCGCAGCAGATCCTCGGCTACGCGCCGGTCGAGCCCGACGGTTCGTTCAAGCTTCAAGTACCAGCCGACGTTCCGCTGGCGCTGCAGGTCGTCGACGCCGAAGGCCGCGGCCTTCAGACGCACACGAACTGGATCCAGGTTCGCCCGGGCGAGCGCCGCACCTGCGACGGCTGCCACAGCCCGCGGCGCGGCGCCGCGTTGAACACCGGCGCGGTGGCCGATGCAACGCCATGCGGCGCTGCTCGCGTCGATGACCGGCGCACGCCAGAGCGGCGAGACGATGGCGTCGACACGCACGCGGCTCGACCCGACGCTGCTGCGCTTGTCGAGCCGACATGGCGTTCACCGACGTCGTGGGCCGACACGTCGAAGCAAGGCGTGACGGCGCGCGCGTCGATCACGCTGCGCTACACCGGCAACACGAACCCGGCCGATGACCTGGGCACGACCGCGCCGGTCAACGGCGTCATCAACTACCCCGACCACATCCAGCCGCTGTGGACGCGCGACCGCGGCGCCAACACCTGCATCAACTGCCACACCGGGGGGTGGCTGGCGCGGCCAGCAAGCTCGACCTGCGCGCGACCATCGCCGGCACGGGCCGACTGACCAGCTACGAAGCGCTGCTGCTGGGTGACCCGCTGCTCGACGCCAACGGCCAGCCGGTGGTGCGCATCGAAGAAGGCGTGCCGATGGTTCAGCGCGGCGCGCCGCTGGTCGAGACGATGTCGGGTGCGGCGAACGGTGCTGGCCAGGCGCGCAAGAGCCGGCTGACCGAAATCATCTTCGGCCAGACGCTGCTGGCCGGTGACGCCGCGCGCACCGCGCATCCGAACCCGCCGAACACCGCGCCGGATCACGCGACGCTGCTCAACAAGGCCGAGAAGCGCCTCGTCGTCGAGTGGATGGACCTGGGTGGCCAGTACTACAACGACCTGTTCGCCAACGGCAGCACGCTGAGGACGGTGACGGGCCTGTCGATGACGGCGTTCGCGGCGAATGTGAAGCCGGTGCTGGCGGCCAACTGCATGTCGGGGTGCCATCAGCCGGTGGGCACGCAACAGCAACACGTCGCGGCAGCGGCACGCCGTTCCGCGAGAACCGTTTCGTGCTGACGGGCAGCGACGAAGGCGACTACCAGGCCACGCTCGCGATGGTCAGCGACGCATGCAACGCGGCGGCGAATGCGCTGCTGAAGAAGCCATCGACCGTGCCGCATCCGGCCGGTGCGAACGGGCAGACGAATGCGCGGTTGCCGGTCGGCAGCGCGGGCTACATGGCGATCGCGAACTGGATCTCGAGCGGGTGCAGCGCACGATGACGATGCACCCTCTTCTTCGTGGCGTCGATCGCAGCGCTTGGGCTGCTGGCGGCGCTGCGGCAGCTCGAATCCGCTCGACAACCCCGACACCCTCGACAACCCCGCGGTCACGACGGGGCAGAAGCTGTCGTTCGTGTACTACCAGAAGTGCATCAACCCGATCTTCCTGGCGCCACTGACGATCAACCAGAACGGCCAGCAGTCGATCAACACCTGCGCTGCCGCGGGTTGCCATGACAACACCAACGGCACCGGCGGCGCGTTCCGCCTCGTCGGGTCGGCCACGAGCGTCGACGCCGCGCTGCCGTCGAACACACCCGACGCGATACGCGCGAGCGACATGTACAAGAACTTCTACTCGGCGCAAGGCGAGGTGGTGTTCGGCGCGCCGCTGCAAAGCCGCCTGGTCGCCAAGCCGCTGGTGCTGAAGTGCTGCACGGCGGCGGCGTGATCTTCGAGAGCCAGGACGACCCCAACGTCAAACGGCTCGCGTACTGGATCGACCACCCGATGCCACAAGGGCAGGACGAGTTCTCGTCGGCCGCGGCCGCGATGTTCGACGCGCAAGGGGATTGCAGGTCATGAAGCTCGCGCTGGTGTCGATCGTGACCGCGTGTTTGCTTGTGTTGCTGCCTTCGCTGGCGCAAGCGCAGGCCACGCACGGTGAACGGTTGAAGGTGGCCGACCCGTTCATGGAACTGCACACCGGCCCCGGCCGCGGGTTTCCGGTGTTTCACGTCGCCGAACGTGAAGAATGGGTCGAGGTCGAACTGCGGCACACCGACTGGTACCGCGTGCGCACCGCAGGCGGCAAAAGCGGCTGGGTGCATCGCTCGCAGCTTGCAGGCGACGATGACACAAGCGGGCGTGAAGAAGACCTTTCGCGACACGCTGCTCGACGACTACCTGCACCGCCGCGTCGAAGCCGGCGCCGCCTGGGGCCAGTTCAGCCGCGAGCCCATGCTGAAGGCGGTGGGGTCGTTTCGCTTCACCGACACGCTCGCGCTCGAGGGCAGTCTGGGCCAGGTGCAGGGCCTGTATTCGGGCTCGGACTTCTGGCACGCCAACCTGCTCGTCGAGCCCTGGTCGGACCGCGCCTGTCGCCGTATGCGGGCGTGGGCTTCGGCCAATTCCGCAACATCCCCAACAACAGCCTTGTCGGCGCGAAGACCACGAACGCCAAGCTGAGCAACGCCGTCGTGGGCCTGCGCTGGCACATCAGCGAGCGACTTCATGCTGCGCGTGGATTACACGCTGCACACCGCCTATGTCGCCGACAACCCGCAGCGCCGAGTACCGCGCGCTGACCGCCGGCCTGTCCTTCTTCTTCTGATCCCTCTCGAAGCCCTACCCAGGATACGCAGGAAGCCATGAAGCTCCTCCCTCTGCTGCTCGCGCAGCGCGATGTTCACCGCAGGACACGCGCACGCGCAGGTCCGGCCGTCGAACACCAACCAGCCCGCCAACCAGCCCGTCGTGTCCCGACGTCGACCGCCGCGACGTGAAGCTGCCGCGCATCGCGTCGAAAGACTTCGAGATCGGCGCCTTCCTCGGCAGCTACTCGGCGCAGAACTTCGGCTCGAACATGGTCGCTGGCCTGCGCCTGGGCTACCACCTCAGCGAAGACTTCTTCGTCGAATTGGGGCTCGGCCAGACGAAGGTCAGCGACGAGACCTACCGCCAGATCCTGCCCGGCGGCATCTTCGCCAACAGCACCTCGACGCTGCGCTACACGAACCTTTCGGTCGGCTGGAACGTGCTGCCCGGCGAGGTGTTCATCGGCAAGGGCAAGGCGAAGGCGACATCGGTGTACCTGCTGGGCGGCGTGGGCAGCACCAGCTTCGTACGACCAGCGGCGGCAGAGCTTCAACTTCGGTCTGGGCATGCGGCTGTACCTGAGCGACCGCATGTCGATGCGCGTCGACATCCAGGACCACGTGTTCTCGCTCGACCTGCTGGGCAAACGCGAAACGACGCAGAACCCCGAGCTGAGCGCCGGGCTGTCGTTCTACTTCTGAGGCGCGCCGATGATGTTGCTTCGCATGCATGAACGTCGCACGGCGCTGCGACGGCTCGCGCTCGCCGCGTTGGCCGGCGTCGTGGCTGCGCCTGCGGGTGCCAACGCACTGCGCATCCGCACGAACCGCCGCCCGACTTCACGCTGAAGGCCCTCGCCGGCCCCGCGCTGCGCCTGGTCGAACAGCGCGGCAGCGTGCTGATGCTGAACTTCTGGGCCACCTGGTGCGCGCCGTGCCGCGAAGAGATGCCGCACCTCGCGCGCCTGCACGAGAAGTACCGCGCGTCGGGCTTCACGCGTGCTGGGCATCAACGTCGACGAAGCGCCGCGCGTGGCCGCCACCGCCGCGTCACGCATGGCGTTGCCGTTCCCGGTGCTCTTCGACAGCGACAAGACGGTCGCGAAGGCCTACGACGTGAGCACGATGCCGTCGTCGGTGTTCGTCGACCGCGACGGCCGCATGCGCCACGTTCACAAGGGCTAGCGCAGCGGTGACGAGGCGGCGCACGAACACCTTGCTTCGCGCGCTGCTGAAGGAATGACGATGACAACCGACCTTCGTGCGTCATGCCCTGCTCGCCGCTGCGCCTGGCGTTCCTGGCTGCCCTGACGGGCTGCGCGACGCGAGCCGTGGGTCAAGCCCTACGAGCGCGAGCGCCTGGCCGACCCGGCGATGAACTTCGTTCGCGAGCCGCTGGCCGCGCGCCATCGCGCGCACGTGACCGAGGTGCGCGAAGGCGCGCGCGGCGCGGGCGTGGCGCAAGGGGGCGGTTGTGGCTGCAACTAAGAACGTCGTCGCGCATGCGTGCGCGCGATCGCCACTGCCGTCCGCACGCCTCGGCGGCGTGGCACTCGGCGCCATCGCGCCACTGCGCACCCACCGCGACCGCGCGCCGCCGACCTGCCTGCCGACCAGGCCGAAGCGCTGCTGCACGCCTACAAGGGCGGCGGCGTCACCGCAACCGGCCCCGCGTTCCTGGTCCGCAAGAGCCTCGCGAACAAGGTGTCGCTGTCGGGCTCGTACTACGTCGACGCGGTCAGCAACGCATCGATCGACGTCGTCACCACCGCGAGCCCGTTCAAAGAAACGCGCACCGCCTATGACGTCGGCCTGGACTACGTCGTGCGCGACACCAGCATCCGCGTCGCACGCTCCACCAGCCGTGAGCCGGACTACACCGCCGACGCGCTGTCGGTCGACATCACGCAGGACCTGTTCGGCAAC
This sequence comes from uncultured beta proteobacterium, assembly GCA_963738615.1. Taxonomy (GTDB): domain Bacteria; phylum Pseudomonadota; class Gammaproteobacteria; order Burkholderiales; family Burkholderiaceae_C; genus CAVTWY01. The sequence continues at coordinate 1,695,549 of CAVTXI010000019.1, read as the reverse complement.
ATGACCACCGCGAGCCTGGGCTACACCCGCGGCTGGGACCGCGTGGGCAAGGCACGCGAAGGCTTCTTCGACCAGGCGCGCCACTGGCAATACCGCTTGGGGCTGGCGCAGGTGATGAGCGACGCGCTGGACCGCGAGCATCAACTTCGAAGCCATTGCCGACGACGGCTACCTCGGCAACCCGTACCGCGTGGCGCGCGTCTTCGGCGCCGCCGTGCCCGAACGTCAATCCGCGCACGCGGTCGAGCCGCTCGGTTGCCGTACGCAGCGCCTACAGCCTGGCAGCCGGCAGCGCGCTGCGCGGCGAGGTGCCGCCACTTCTGGGACACCTGGGGCATCCGCGCGCAACACCTTCGAAGTCGCGTGGGCACGCAGCTTCGGCGACACGCTGCTGGCCGAGGGCTTCGCACGGCTTCACATGCAAGCGCTCGGCGCTCTTCTACAGCGACAACGCCGCGACCGAAACGTTGTACCTCTCGCGCAACCGGCAACTGTCGAGCTTCACGAGCCCGAGCCTCGGCGCGAAGGCGACGTACACGATGCGCGAGGCGCGTGCGCGGCCGCGACCTGCGCTTCACCGGCTCGATCGAGCTGAAGCAATTCAAGTACGACAACTTCACCGACATCCGCAACGGCCAGACGTATTCGCACAACGCGGCGCTGATGCAGTTGACCGTCTCCGCCAACTTCTGAGGCACGCGTATGCAGAAGAAGAACATCGCCAACGTACTGGCCCTGACCGCGAGCGTCTTCGCGCTGGCCGTTGCACAAGCCGCGGCCGACAAGACACGCACCGTCAGCACCGACAGCCCCGCTCGACCAGCGCGTGCAGGACCTGAAGGCCGACGTCATCCGCCTGAACCGCGACCTGCTCGTGCTCGAGGAAGACCTGCTCTACCCCGCCGGCACGCAGGTGGCGGTGTTCGTGTCGATGGACGTGGGCAAGCTCTTCGAGCTCGAGTCGGTGCAAGTGCAGATCGACGGCAAGCCGATCGCGCGCCACCTCTACACCGCCAACGAAGTGCAGGCGCTGCACCGCGGCGGCGTGCAGCGGCTTCACCTGGCCAACCTGAAGGCGGGTGACCACGAGATCACCGCGTTCTTCACCGGCCGCGGCCCGCACGAGCGCGACTACAAGCGCGCGACCACGCTGCGGCTCGAGAAGGGCAAGCAGCCGAAGTACGTCGAGCTTCGCATCCGCGACTCGCAGGGCAAGTTGCAGCCCGAGTTCGACGTGAAGGTGTGGCAATAGCTGCCGTCATCGACATGAGCCGACGTTCGAGCGACAGTCCGCGCCGCCGCATGCGTGATCGCCTGCGCGATCACCTGTGCGCTGCCGACCGGAGCGTTCGCGCAAGCACGCGCGCCCGCTGCGCCGGCCGTGGTGCAGGACCCGCATCACGGCGACACGCTCTTTCACTTCTTCCAGTCGAAGTACTTCTCGTCGATCACCGCGCTGATGGTGTCGCAGCACTTCGAACGCCTGCCGCACCACGCCGACGACGCCGAGGTGCTGCGCGGCGGCATGCTGCTGGCCTACGGCATGCACCGCGAGGCCGAAGCGATCTTCACGCGCCTGGCCGATGCGTCGCTCGCCCCGCGGTGCGCGACCGCGCGTGGTTCTTCCTCGCGAAGATCCGCCATCAGCGTGGGCTTGTCGGCGATGCGCAGTCGGCGCTGGCGCGCATCGGCGAGCGCGTTGCCGGCCGAATTCGCCGAGGACCGCGCGCTGCTCGCCGCGCAACTGCTGATGGCGAAGGGCGAAGACGCCGCGGCAGCACAGTCGCTGCGCGATCTCGCGGCGCGCGAAGGCTCGAGCGTGTACCTGCGCTTCAACCTCGGCGTCGCACTCGTGCGAGCGGGTGATGGTGCGGCGGGGCGTGCGCTGCTCGATGCGATCGGCACCACGCGTGCGGCCGACGAAGAAGCGCGCACGCTGCGCGACAAGGCCAACGTCGCGCTCGGCTTCGCCGCCTTGAAGGACGGCCGCCACGTCGACGCGCGCACCGCGCTCGAGCGCGTGCGGCTGGCGGGCACGCAGTCGAACAAGGCGCTGCTGGGCTTCGGCTGGGCGGCAGCGTCGGCGAAGGACCACGAGGCCGCGCTGGTCCCGTGGCAAGAACTGACCGCACGCGACGGCAGCGACGCGGCGGTCCTCGAGGCGCGCATCGCGGTGCCGTATGCACTGGCCGAACTGGGCGCGAACGCGCAGGCGCTGCGCGGCTACGAAGACGCGCTGTCGATCTATCGAACGCGAACACGCGGCGCTCGACAAGTCGATCGCGCTGGTGCGCGGCGATGGTTTCATCGACGCGCTCGCGCGCAGCGAAGACGACAGCAGCGACACCGCGACCGCGAAATGGGCTGGATGTGGTCGATGACCTCACTGCCCGAGCTGCCGCACCCCGGCCACCTCGACCACGGTGCTGGCCGAGCACGAGTTCCAGGAGAGCTTCAAGACCTGGCGCGACCTCGTCTTCCTGCAACGCAACCTCGACGCCTGGCTCGGCAAGCTCGCCAGCTACGGCGACATGCTCGCGCTGCGGCGCAAGGCCTTCGCCGACAAGCTGCCCGACGTGCGCGCCAAGGCGCAGACGATCGACCTCGAGCGCCACCGCGCAGCGCCGCGCCGCGCTCGCGGTCGAGGTCGAGCGCATGACCAGCACGGCCGACGTCGCCGCGCTGGCCGACGCCGACGATCGTGCGCTGCACGAGCGCATCGAGCGCGCACGAACCACGCTCGACGCGGCTCGCGCACGCACGCGCTCACCGCTGACGAAGCCGCCAGCGGCGCGCGAACGCCTGCGCCTGGCCGAAGGCGCGCTGACGTGGCGCATGACCCGCGCGTGGCCCGAGCGGCTGTGGGACCTGCGCAAGGCGATGGCGACGATCGACCGCGAGATGGCGCAGGCGAACGAGCGCGCTGCTGCACTGGCCCAGGCCCAACGCGACGAGCCTGCGCGCCTCGACGCGCTCGCACGCCGCTTGGCTGCGCTCGACGCGCACCTGAAGGTGCTGGTGCCGAAGGTCGCCGCGCTGCGCGCCGAGCAGCAGCGCAACGTGCAGGCGGTCGCCGCGCGCGCGCTGCAAGGCCAACAGGAACGCCTCGCCGCCTACGTGCGCCAGGCCCGCTTCGCGATCGCCCAACTGGTCGACCGCGCGGCCGTGGACAGTGCGACGCTGGGCCGCTCCCAAGACGGACCAGCCCCTACGCGAGGCAGCGAGCGCAGTGCGCTTGCGGGCACCGGAAAGACATCGGCCGATGCCACGACTCGCTGAACCCCAACGGCCCGTCGCGATGCGACGCCTGGCACCGCAGGCCGCCACCGTCCTCGCCGCCGTGCTTGCCGCCCTGCTCGCAGCCTGCGGCACGTCACGCCACGCCCGCGACGACGAGCCGACGATCGCAACCCTGAAGGACCGCCGCGTCACGGTCGTGAAGGACACGATCGGTCGCGTCGACCCCGACCGGGCCATCGCCGCTTACCGCGCACTGGCCGAAGGCGCGGCCGACGCGTCGCAGCGCCCGGAGGTGCTGCGCCGTCTCGCCGACCTCGAGGTCGAGAAGGTCGAAGCGCGCATCGCCGACGGCCGCGCCGCCGGCACGAAGGCCGACTGGCAGGATGCGGTGCGCCAGTACCGCGCGCTGCTCGAGGCCTACCCGAACGTCGCCAGGGCAATGACCGCGTGCTCTACCAGCTTGCGCGTGCGCACGAGCAAGGTGGCGATCTCGACGATGCGCTCGTGGTCCTCGATCGCCTGGTCAGCGAGCACCCCGCTTCGCCGCACGTCGGCGAAGCGCAGTTCCGCCGCGGTGAGTTGCTGTTCACCGCGCGTGCCTACCCGCGTGCCGAAGACGCGTACGCGCGCGTGCTCGCGCAACCGTCCGCGCGGTCGCTGCACGAGCGCTCGCTCTACATGAAGGGCTGGGCGCAGTTCAAGCAGGCGCGGCTCGACGAGGCGCTGGCGTCGTTCTTCGCGGTGCTCGACGCGAAGCTCGCGAACGGTGACACGGCCCGCGACGGTGACGCGATCGACCTCGCCGAGATGACGTCGCTGACCCGCGCCGACCGCGAGCTGGTCGAAGACACCTTCCGCGTGATGGGCCTGGCGCTGCAGAACCTGAAAGGTGCCGACAGCATCGCCGCGCACGTCACGACGCCGCAGCGCAAGGCCTACGAGTTCCGCGTCTACCAGCAGCTTGCGGCGCTGTACCTGAAGCAGGAGCGCTTCAAAGACGCTGCCGACACGCTCGGCGCGTTCACGAAACGCTCGCCACTGCACCCGCCAGGCGCCGGTGCTGCAAGCCAAGGTGATCGAGATCTACGACGCCGCCGGCTTCGCGACGCTGGCGCTCGACGCCAAGCGCGAACACGTGCGCCACTACGGGGTCGACAGCGACTACCGCAAGCAGCAGCCGCAGGTGTGGCAGGACAACGCGCAGGCCTTGGTCAAGACGCACCTGGTCGAACTGGCGCGCCATCACCACGCGCTCGCGCAGAATCACCACGCGCTCACGCAGAAGGCGGCGGGCAAGTCGAAGGACAGCGACGACGTGAAGGAGGCGGTGCAGTGGTACCGCCAGTTGCTTGACGGCTTCCCCGACGACAAGGCCGCACCGGACCATCGGTTCCTGCTGGCCGAACTGCTGCACGACGACGGCCGACTCGACGAAGCCGCGGTCGAGTTCGAACGCACGGCTTATGGCGACAAGCCCCCCGCGGCGCACGGCGCGGCACCATTCCCGCGTGCGGCCGACGCGGGTTATGCGGCGGTGCTCGATCGCGTCGAGCTGGCGCGGCGCGCCGGCAAGACCGCGGGACCGATCGAAGACACCCCCGCGCAGCGCGCTGCCGTGCAGGCACAGCTTCGTTTTGCCGACCGCTTCTCGGCCGACGCCCGCGCTGCCGCGGTGTTGACCCATGCCGCCGAAACGCTGCACGCCTTGCGCGACATGCCCGCGGCGACGGCAGCCGCGCAGCGCGTGCTCGACCTCGAGCCCGCGGCCGACGCGCAGCATCGCCGCGTCGCGCTGACGGTGCTGGCGCACAGCGCGTTCGAGGGCGGCGACTTCACCCGCGCCGAGCAGCGCTACGCCGCGCTGCTGCCGCTGCTGCCGAACGACGCGTCCGCCGCGCGCGCCGACATCACCGAGCGCCACGCCGCGTCGGTCTACAAGCAAGGCGAAGCCGCGCGCAGGCAGGGCGAGCTTGGTGAAGCGGCGCGCCACTTTGCCCGCGTCGCCGACGTGGCGCCGGGGTCGGCCATTCGCGCGAACGCGCAGTTCGACGCCGCCGTGACGATGATCGCCGCGAAGGACTGGGCAGGGGCCGCGCGTCAACTCGAAGATTTCCGCGCGCGGCTGCCGAACCACGCCCTCGCGGCCGAGGTGCCAAGCCGACTCGCGCTGGTGTACACCGAGCAGGCGCGCTGGGCCGATGCCGCGGTCGAGTTCGAGCGCATCGCGCAGTCGGCGAGTGACCGCGCTGCCGCGCTCGACGCGCAATGGCACGCGGCGCAACTCCACGAACGCGCCAAGGACCAGGCGACGTCGAAGGCCGCCGCCGCGCGCACCTACGAACGTTTCATCGCGATGCCGGGCGCCGACCTTGCACGCGCGACCGAAGCACGCTCGAAGCTGATGACCCATGCGCGCGACGAAGGCCAAGCCGCACGCGCACTCGTGATCGCGCAAGACCTTGCACGCACCGAAGCCGCGGGCGGCGATGCACGCACCCCACGCACCCGCGCCCTCGCCTCACAGGCCGCGCTGCTGCTGGCGCAACCCGCGTTCGACGCGTATCGCAAGGTCGCGCTGGTCGAGCCGCTGAAGAAGCAGCTCGAAACGAAGAAGGCGCGGATGAAGGACGTGCTGGACGCGTACGCGCGTGCGTCCGACGCGGGCGTCCCCGAAGCAGTCACGGCTGCGACGTTCCACACCGCCGATCTGTACCGCGACTTCGGCCGCGCGCTGCTCGCTTCGCAGCGGCCGAAGAAGTTGAAGAAGCTCGAGCTCGAGCAGTACGAGGTGCTGCTCGAGGAACAGGCCTTCCCATTCGAGGAGAAGGCGATCGAGCTGCACGAGGCGAACGCGCGCCGCGCCGCGGAGGGTCTCTACGACGATTCCGTGAAGAAGAGCTTCGCTGCCTTGCGCGAACTGCGCCCGGCGCGTTGGGCGAAAGTCGAAAAGCTCGACGTGCCGACCGGCAACAACGCTGCGACGTTCGACACCCAGCCCGCCGCGCAGGCGTTGCAGCAGGGACGAACCCACGACGCGATGGCGCTGCTGACGGCCGCCGCGCAGCGCCACGCCGACCACGCACCGATCCACAACCTGCTGGGCGTCGCGAAACGCCAGGCCGGCGAATTCGCCGCGGCGCGCGCCGCGTACGAACGCGCGTTGGTGATCGATGGCACGAACGCAAGCGTGCTGCTCAACCTCGGCATCCTGCACGACCTGTACCTCGGCAACGCGCCGCGGGCGAGCGAGTTGTATGCGGCCTATCTGGCGCTGACGCCATCGGGCGACGGCGCGGTGACCAAGTGGCTGGCCGAACTGAAGAACCGCAAGGCCGCGAAGGTGGCCGCGAGCGACAACATCAACCGGGAGGCACGATGACCGCCATCCATGCACCACTGGCCGCCGCGTTCCTCGCGCTGGGACTGATCGCCTCCGCTCATGCGCAGCCGGCAAACCACGCCCGGGCCAAACCGACCAAGCCCGAAAAGACCTCACCGACCTCACCGACCGCATCGCCCGAAGGCGAACGCGCTGAAGCCGACCGCGCCGACATCGACCGCACTGCGATCGTCGGCAACCGAGAGTTGCCGAAGGTGCTGCACATCGTGCCGTGGAAGAAGCCGGTGCCCGGCGAACTGGCGGGGCGGCCAGTCTCGAGCGTGCTCGACGAGGCGCTTGCACCGATCGACCGCGACGTTTTCCGCCGCCAGATCGATTACGACGCGCAAGCCCGCGCGCAGATCAACCGCGCTGCACCCCCACGTTGACGCCACCCGCTGCACCGAACGCATCCAAGAAAACAGGAGCCCCGACCATGAGCATCATCGACTTCGCCATCAAGTTCTTCCAGGACAGCGGCGTCGCCATCTACTTCAGCATCGCGATCATGGCCGTCGGCATGTCGATCGCGATCGAGCGTTTCGTGTTCCTCGCACGCGCGCGCGCCGCGAACCGCCGTGCATGGAGCGAGATGCTGCCGCTGCTGCAGGCCGGCCGCATGCGCGAGGTGGCGCCGCTGGCGCAGAAGTCCGACGCCGCGGTCGGCAAGATCGTCGCGAACGCGCTCGAGCGCATGCACACGCCGCACCGCCGCGAGGACCTCGACGCCGCGATGGAGGAAGGGATGATGGAGATCGTGCCGCGGCTCGAGAAGCGCACGCACTACATCGCGACCTTCGCCAACGTGATCACGCTGGTCGGCCTGCTGGGCACGATCATCGGTTTGATCAAGGGCTTCACCGCGGTGGCCTCGGTGAACCCGGCCGAGAAGGCCGAGCTGCTGTCGAAGTCGATCTCGATCGCGATGAACAACACCGCGTTCGCGCTTGCGGTCGCGATCCCGTTCCTGCTGATCCACGCGTTCCTGCAGGCGCGCACCAGCGAGATCGTCGACGGGCTCGAGGCCGCGAAGATCGGTTTCCTGAACCTGGTGCAGCGCCAGCGCGGCGAGGTGACGACGCGCAACGCGATTCGACGCACGCCGAGAGCACCTTCCCCGCGACGCGCACCACGCCCTCACGCGCTGCACCCGCGGCACCCACGGACCGCCCGGCGTCGCGCGGCGAACGCGCCGCCCACGTCGGTTGATCACCGCAGGACGCCAACACCATGCGCACCCGACGCCTGCGCAAGCACGCGGCCGATGTCGAAGTCACGGCCTTCATCAACCTCATCGTCGTGCTGGTGCCCTTCCTGCTGTCGACCGCGGTCTTCACGCGCATGTCGGTGCTGGACGTGAACCTGCCGGCGCAGTCCTCGGCGGCGGTGGAGAAGATCACTGGCCCCGACCTGAAGCTCGAGGTCGTGATGCGCGCCGACGCGATCGACGTCGGCGACCGCATCGGCGGGCTGATCGAGCGCGTCGCGATGACGGGCGGGCGTCACGACACCGCAGGCTTGAGCCAACTGATGCAATCGATCAAGGCGAAGTTTCCGGACGCGACGGCCGCGACGATCCTGGCGCGGCCCGACACGCCATACGAACTGCTGGTCGAGGTGATGGACGCGGTGCGCGAACGCCAGACCGTGGCCGGCGCGAAGATCGAACGCAGCGCACTCTTCCCCGACATTTCGATCGGTGACGCACCATGACGCTCACGCCGTTGCAGAAGCGCGCCGCGCGCAAGGACCGCAACAAGACCGGGCTCGACATGAACCTGGTCGCGCTGGTCGACATCTTCACGATCATGATCTTCTTCCTGATGTCGAGCGCAGGCGGGATCGAGATCCTGTCGACGCCGAAGTCGGTCGCGCTGCCGATGTCGACCGCCGACCGGCTGCCGCGCGACACGCTCGTCGTGGTCGTGACCGCGCAGGAGATCCTGGTCGACGGGCGGCGTGTCGCGAGGTCGCCGAGGCGATGCAGTCGCAGGGTGACCTGATCGCGCCGCTGAAAGCCGAGTTGGATCTGCTGGCGTCGCGCATGCCGGTGCGCGCCGAGAACCAGGCCGCGATCGCGAGCAAGGGCCACGCGGTGACGATCATGGGCGACAAGGCGATTCCGTATCAGCTGCTGCGCAAAGTGATGGCGACCGCGGCTCGCGCGAACTACAGCGACGTGTCGTTCGCGGTGGTCGAGAAGGTCAAAGGCATGAACGCCGCGGCGCGTCTCTTTCCGCACGCCGTTCCTTGCGTGGGACCTCGCACCGGCCGATGAGGCGCAGTTCAAGCGCATCTTGCGAACCGTGGTGCTCGCCAGCGCAGCGGTGTGTGCGGTGCTGCTGTTGATGGATCGCCCTGCCGAAGAGCGCGTGCGCGTCGAACCACTGCCGCCTCGGTTGGCGAAGCTGATTCTCGAGCGTGACGTGCTGCCGGTGGTCGCGCCGAAGCCGATCGCGGAGATCAAACCGAAGCCGGTCGAAACACCGAAGGTCGAAGCCAAGCCCGCGGACAAGCCTGTCGTCGAGAAGGCTGTCGAGAAATCGGTGACGAAGCCCGTCGATCGCGAGACCGCGAAGCCCGAGCCGAAAGCTCCGGTGCCCGAAGCCCGCAACCCGCTGCCCCATCGCGCCGCGGGCGAAATCGAAGGCGCACGCCGCAAGGCCGCGGGCGTGGGCCTGCTCGCGATGAAGGACACGCTGGCCGAGCTGCACAGCGCGCCGATGGCGGCGCAACTCAAAGGACGTGAAGCCCGGCGTCGGCATCGGCACGGGAACGGGCCCCGGTGTCGGCGCGGGAACCGAAGCCGGCCTGCCAACGCGCGCGCTGATCACGTCGAACGCGACCAACGGCAGCGGCGGCATCAACACCGCGGCGTTGAGCCGCGACACCGGCGGCGGCGGGCTCGCAGGCCGTTCGACCACGCTCGTCGAAGGTGTGGCCAGCGGCGGTGGCGGCGGCGGTGCGGGCGGCGGCGGCAAGGCCGGTGCGCGTGGCAACGGCAACGGCGACAGCCTGACCGGCGGCGGCAAAGGCGGCGCGCTGGCCAAGGGCGGCGGCGCCAAGGCCTCGCGCTCGATCGAAGACATCAAGCTCGTCTTCGACCGCAACAAGGGCGCGATCTACGCGCTGTACAACCGCGCGTTGCGCGACGACCCTGCGCTGCAAGGCAAGGTCGTGCTCGAACTGAAGATCGCGCCCGATGGTCAAGTCATCGCGTGCCGCGTCGTGTCGAGCGAACTGAAGTCACCCGAACTCGAGGCCAAGCTCGTCGCGCGCATCCGCATGTTCGACTTCGGCGCGAAAGAGGTCGAGCCGATGGTGGTGACGTGGCCGGTGGACTTCTTGCCGTCGTGAGGCGACGAGTCGGCACCGCGCCGTGCCGTGACTCAGGCTTGCACCCCTTCGCCAGCGCCTTCGTCCGGGGCACCGAACAGTCGCGCCAAGATGGCTTCGATCTGCGCCGCTTCGGGCAGGCCGAGCCGCCGTGCGTCCGCCAACGCCTGCGCCAACAGCGATGCGGCCTGCTGCGCGTCGTCGGCCCGCCCGCGCTGCACCAGGTTCAGCGCGACTTTGGTACGCCCAACCAGCAGCTCACGCACGTCGCCCAGGCGCTCGTAGACGGGAAGCTCTTCGTCCTGGCGGATGCGCAACGCCTCGTCGAGCTGGCCACGGGCCTCGAGGATGTCGGCGATCTTGCCCATCGTGACGGCGCGTGAACGCACGTCGCCCAGGCGCTCGTAGACGGGAAGCTCTTCGTCCTGGCGGATGCGCAACGCCTCGTCGAACTGGCCGCGGGCCTGGAGGATGTCGGCGATCCTGCCCATCGTGACACCGCGTGAAAGCACGTCGCCCAGGCGCCCGAAGGCGGGATGCACTTCATCGCGAAGGATGCGCAACGCCTCGTCGAGCTGGCCGCGGACCCGGAGGATGTCGGCGATCTTGCCCATCGTGACGGCGCGTGAACGCACATCGCCCAGGCGCTCGTACACGGGAAGCTGTTCGTCCTGGCGGATGCGCAAGGCCTCGTCGAGCTGGCCGCGGGCCTGGAGGATGTCGGCGATCTTGCCCATCGTGACGGCGCGTGAACGCATATCGCCCAGTCGCTCGAGCACTGGAAGCACTTCGTCGCGGCGGATGCGAAGCGCATCGTCCAACTGACCACGCGATTGCAGAATGTCGGCGATCCTGTCGCGCACTGCGCTCGCCATCCGCTCGTCACCAGACGAGACCGACGTTGGAAGCGCGTCGCCCTCGAGCAGCCGAAACGCTTCGTCCAACTCACCCATCGAGACGTGCAGATCGGCAAGCTCGAGCGCCAGCGCTGGGCGCAGGCGTGACGACGTGCCGCGCCCCAGTGCGTCGATCAGTTCGGCCATGCGCTCGAGGCGTTGGTCACGGCTGCGCGCATCGACGTTGTCGTGTGTCTGTTGCACCCTTACCGGATCGGTCGGCGCAGAGAGCAGCGATGACGGGTTCGTATCCGCAAACCGATGCACACCCGCGCGCCACGACCAAAGGTCGGGCGCAAGCGTCGCAAACAAACGCACCTGCGCGGGACGCACCCAGCACAACACGGGAACCGCGACACGGTTGGCAAACGAGTCGCGGTACAGGTTCCACGCGCGAATCCTGGCTTCAGTGCGCTCGGCACGTACGGGATCGAGCCAGTGGTCGAAACCAACGACCTGCACCGCGTCGACCGACGGCGAGGATGCGGCCTGGGAGATGGCCTGCTCGAGACTCGCCCAGTCGGGGCACGTGTTGTCGTCGGCCACCACCGTGCGCACATCGGCCCAGCCGGGGTGCAGTGCAGCGGCGACCCGCTCGCGTGCGGCTTCGTGTTCGTAGACCAGCACGAAGAACCCCCATCGGCGACGGTGTGCTTCCAGCGCTTTGAGCAGGAACCCGACGTCGTCGACGCGGCCTTCGGGTACGCTGGTTGCGACGCTCACGCCCACGCGATCCTCAGTCGGCTGGCGGCGCTGCGGCTGGGAATGCCGCAACCGCAGCGGCGGCGTTGGCCGCCGCAAGCGCGCGCCGGTACCCCGGCAGTCGCATGACGGCTGGATGTGGCACCTGCCACGTGCCGCTGTTGTATTGCAGCAGTGCGCCAATTTCCAGCAGCGGAGCAATACGGTCGTCGAAGCCGACGTTCTCCGGTTCTTTCGCGGCCTTCACCAAGACCGGGTAGTCGTCGACCTCGAGCGAATCGCGATAGTCCGCAGCCATGCGGTTGGTCGCTGCATCGACGGCAGCCATGTCGATGGACTGGCCATCAGCAGCCATGCTGGCGTCGGCCAGCAGATGCAGCAGATCTCGCAGGTGCCCGCCCGAACCCTCGATCAGTGCATCAAGCACGTCCGTGTCGGCGAACAGGCTGTGATGGCAACGCTTCAACACCACAGCCCGCATGGCGCTGAAGGCTTGTGTACGCCTGGTTGTGCCCGGCAAGTCGTGCAGCTTGACCATCGGCAGCACCACCGACCTGAACAGCTCCGAGCGTTTGACTTTCGACTTCAGCGCCATCGGCGCGGTGTAGACGGCCACGCAGTTCACTTGCGTCAATGCGTTGGCGTCGTCGATAAAGAGCCGCTGCCAGTCTTCGCCTCGCAGCCGGTCGGTACCGTCCACCAGCAGCAGGATCGCAGCACCCTTGCGATGCTGCTTCACCTTGTCACCCAGATCAGCCAGCAGCTGGTTGAGCGCGCCGACGAACTCGCCGTAGGTGTTGATGACGACCTCGCGCAGTGACTCGCGGTACGTACTCCCATTCCTGATCGCAGCGGTCACTCGCGACAGCAGCTTGCCCACAAATGGGATGCCCGTGCCTAGCTCGGCTTCACTCTTCGCCTCGCCGATGTACTCTTTGATCTGCTCGTGCGTCAGCACGCGTTCCTTGAACCATCGCTCGAAGCGCCGGGTCACGACCGGATCGACGGGGATCTGGTCCGCTTGAAGCTTGTTCAGCAACGTCTCGGCCACCGCAAGCCACATGTCGCTGTAGCGCAGGTTGTGCGGGTCGATCAGCGCCAGGATGTTGACGTTGACGACCCAGTAGCGATCAGGGTGGTGCAGCTCGCGCGCCAACTGCGCCAGTTCGGTGCTCTTGCCGCAGCCGACGTGGCCGAAGAAGAGCATGTGACGCGCGCCGTGGGGCGGGTCGAACGTTCCAGCTGATCGGTTGTAGCCCAGGGCGCGATAGAACCCGTTTTCGAACTGTTCGCCCCGGGCGTTCGATGTGATCACATAGCGCTCGTCGCCGGGCTCGAGCGGGGTCTTGTAGTCGATGGCCGCAGCGACCTTGCCGAGCGTGGGCGGCGCCTGCTCGAAGGCACGGCGCATGTCGTCGGTGCACCCGGGGAAGAGTCTGTCGATCTCGAGCATTCCGCGAGGATAGCCCTCGGGCTGGCTGGCGGCCAACGGCCTGGCGTCTACGGCCGAGACGGCGTCTGCTCGAGTGCGGCAGCCACCGCCTGCTCGAACACGTCGAGCCGCCCCACCCGATGCGCCAGCACCAGCGCCAGACGCGTCAGAAACAGCGCCTCGTGTTCGGGACCGGCGCGGTCGATCGCCTGGGCCAGCGTTTCGTACGCGCGCTCGAGGTCGTCGAAGGGCATCGTGGTGTCGTCGGCTGGTGCATTCATGCCGTCACTCCCAGCGCCTTGCGCAGCGCGCGTTCAAGAACGTCGATGTGCGGCACCGCCGTCCAACGCGCGGCGATGTGAAGGTCGGGACGCAGCAGCACGACCGCGGGCGCGCGTAGGGCGAAGGCATCGGCTGACGCACGATCGGCGCGGCGCAGCGTGAAGGCGGGGTCGGTGCGGCGCAGCCGATCGATGTCGACTCCATCGACATCCCCGAACACCAGCGCCGTGAAGCCCGCGCCCAGACCATCGAGCAGGTGGCTGCCGTCGGCGAGTTTCGGATTGGATGCCGCGCTGCCAGGGACCGGGCCATCGACGGGATCCGCATCAGCCGTCGTCAACGGACTATCCGCATACGTGTAGGGCAGCATCTGCCGCGGGTTGGCGAAGCCGCGGGTGAAGTGATGCTTCACCGCGAGCGACAACGCGGCTTCGCGCGCCAATTGCCAGCCTCGCGTTGGCGGCGTCATGAAGCGCGCGCTTTTGCCAGCGTTGGCGAACACGTCGAGCGTGGCGCCGCGGCGTTCGGGGGTGTAGCTGTTCAGCAGGGCGTCACCTGCGTGGCCTTGCAGCACCGCAGCGAGCTTCCATGCGATGTTGTGCGCGTCGGCCAGCCCGTTGTTCAGGCCGCGCACGCCGAAGATGGGCACGATGTGCGCGCTGTCGCCGATGAAGAAGACGCGGCCGCGGTCGTGGCGGTAGTCATCGAGGCACAACGTGTTGGCGGTGTAGATGCTCCACCACTCGAGTGACCAGGGGCCTGCCTGACCGATGTCGTCCAGGATGGCCTGCACGCGCGCGCGGATGTTGTCTTCGCGCAGGGCTTCGTCGGCGTCTTCACCGTCACGCAGTTGGTAGTCGACGCGCCAGATGTCGTCGGGCTGCTTGTGGACCAGCACCGTGCCGCCGGGGTTGCCGGCGGGCTCGAAGAACGCGCGGCGTTCGGTCGGGAAGTCGTGCTTCATCTGCACGTCGGCGATCACGTAGCGGCCTTCGTAGTTCTCGCCCGAAAGGCGCAGGCCGAGCATGGCGCGGATGGGGCTGCGCGCGCCGTCGGCGGCCAGCACGTAGGACGCATGCAGCGCGTAGCTGCCCTTCGGCGAACCGATCTGCACCGTCACGGCGTCGTCACGACATTCGATGCCGGTCACTTCGTTTTGCCACCGCATGTCGATCAACGGCGTGCGCGCGACCTCGTCGTGCAGGAACTGCTCGATGTACTGCTGCTGCAGGTTCCACATCGGCATGTACTTCTCGCCCGGCGGATGTGGCATCTCGAGGCGATAGATCTGCGTGCCCTTGTAGTAGCTGCGGCCGTGTTGCCACGGCAGCGCCTTCGCCACGAAGGCGTCGACCGCGCCCGCGCGCTCGAGGATCTGCATGCTGGCGCGCGCAATGCAGATCGCCCGGCTGCCGTCGTTGAAGGTGTTCATGCGGTCGAGCAGCACGCTGCGTATGCCGTGGCGCGCGAGGATCAATGCGGCGGTCATGCCGATGGGGCCGGCACCGGCGATCACCACGGGGTGTGGCGTCGTCGAGCCGTGCGGTTCGTGCAGTTCGGGCACGTCCTTCGCGTCGAACTGCGGATAGCGGAAGTAGAGCGAGTCGAGGGGGCCTTGGCCTGCGGGTCTCATGAGGCACCGTGAAGTCGACCTGCGCGGGCTGGACCTGCGCAATCTGAGCGCGACGGCCTGGCGACGAAGATCGCCACGCTGCATACGGGTGCGATTGTCATGCTCCGGCTTCCTCCACCACCGCCGGCTCCTGCGCCTGCTGCAGCCGCCACATCGTCGCGTAGTGCCCCTGCATCGACAGCAACGCCGCGTGCGTGCCGCGCTCGACGACACGGCCGGCGTCGAGCACGATGATTTCGTGGGCGTCGGCGATGGTCGACAGGCGGTGCGCGATTACGAGTGCGGTTTTGCCTTCGGCGGCACGTTCCAGTTCGGCCTGGATCGCGCGTTCGTTGGCCGAGTCGAGTGCCGACGTGGCTTCGTCGAAGACGACGATGGGCGGGTCTTTCAGCAGGGTGCGCGCGATGGCCACGCGCTGCTTCTCGCCGCCCGACAGCTTCAGGCCGCGTTCGCCGACCGCGGTGTCGTAGCCCTTCGGCGTCGACGCGATGAAGTCGTGGATGCGCGCCGCGCGCGCCGCGCCTTCCACCTCGGCCTGCGACGCGCCGGGCTTGCCGTACGCGATGTTGTAGCCCACGGTGTCGTTGAAGAGCACGGTGTCTTGCGGCACGATGCCGATCGCGCTGCGCAGGCTGGCCTGCGTGACGCGGCGGATGTCCTGGCCGTCGATCGTGATCGCGCCGCCCGTCACGTCGTAGAAGCGGAAGAGCAGCCGCGCGATGGTGCTTTTGCCAGCGCCCGATGCGCCGACCACGGCGACCTTGCGGCCGGGCGGGATCGTGAAGCTCACGTCGTGCAGGATCGGGCGCGCGGGGTCGTAGGCGAAGCTGACGTGGTCGAAGCGGACTTCGCCGGTGGTGACTTCCAGCGCCTTCGCGTCAGGCGCATCGGCAACCTCACGCTCACGGTCGAGCAGACCGAACATGCGATCGAGGTCGGTCAGCGATTGTTTGATTTCGCGGTACAGGACGCCCAGGAAATTCAGCGGGATGTACAGCTGAATCATGAAGGCGTTGACCATCACCAGATCGCCCAGCGTCATCGTGCCATTCGCCACGCCCTGCGTCGCCCGCCAAAGCATTGCTACCAGCGCAGCCCCGATCACGATCTGTTGGCCCGTGTTGAGCAGCGACAGCGTGCTCTGGCTCTTCAGCGCCGCGCGCCTCAGCTTCTCGAGGCTTTCGTCGTAGCGCTTCGCTTCGAAGGCTTCGTTGTCGAAGTACTTGACGGTTTCGTAGTTCAGCAGCGAGTCGATCGCTTTGGTGTGCGCCGTCGAGTCCAGTTCGTTCATCTGGCGGCGGTACGTCGTGCGCCATTCGGTGACGGTGATCGTGAAGGCAACGTAGACGATCAGCGCGGCGATGGTGATCCACGCAAACAGCGGGTCGAACTTCACGGCCAGCAGCGTCAGCACCAGCGTGACCTCGATGATCGTGGGCAGGATGCTGTAGAGCGAGTACGAGATCAGCGAGTGCACGGCGCGCGTGCCACGCTCGATGTCGCGTGTCATACCGCCGGTCTGGCGTTCGAGGTGAAAGCGCAGGCTGAGCGCATGCAGATGCCGGAACACCTCGAGCGAAATGCTGCGTGCCGCGCCTTCGGTGGCCTTCGCGAAAACCAGTTCGCGCAACTCGGTGAAGAGCGATGTCGACAGGCGCAGCAAGCCGTAGGCGACGATCAAACCTACCGGCACGACCAGCATCGCCTGCGTCGAGCCCGGCTGGATCGCCATGCGGTCGACCAGGTCCTTCAGCAGCAGCGGCACGCCGACGTTGGCGACCTTGGCGGCCAGCATGAAGCCCAGCGCGAACATCACGCGCCAGCGGTAGCGCCACAGGTACGGCACCAACCGCTTCAGCGTCGCGGTGTCCGAACGCGGTACGGGCTTGCCGTCGGCGCCGATCGCGACCGGCAGCGGCACGCCGGACCCATGCGCCATGCCGCGCATCAGTGCGGTGCTCCGGGCAACGTCGTGAAGATGGGCGGGTCTGCGGGCGGATCGGCTGGCGACTGAGCGACGGGCGGGCTTGCGACAATCATCATGGTTCTGAACACTCCTCGAAGGTGGATGATGCCCAAGTCCGAAAAACCAAGCCCCGACGACGGCCGCACACCGGCTGCATCGTCGTCCACACGCGCGGTCGCCACCACGACGACGTCGCGTGCGCTGGTGGCCCCTCCCGCGCCGACGCACCGCGAACTGGTGCTGCGCGTGGTGCCGATGCCCGCCGACGTGAACGCGGCCGGCGACATCTTCGGCGGCTGGGTGATGGCGCAGGTCGACATCGCCGGGTCGATCCTGCCGATGCGCATCGCAGGCGGGCGCATCGCCACCGTGGCGGTGAACTCGTTCGTGTTCAAGCAGCCGGTGCGTGTCGGCGACCTGCTGAGCTTCTACGCCGAGATCGTGCGCGTCGGTCGCACGTCGATCACGTGCGAGGTCGAGGTGTGGGCGCAGCGCCTGCTCAGCCAGAACCAGATCGTGAAGGTGACCGAGGCGACGTTGACGTTCGTGGCCGTCGACGCGCAGGGGCAGCCGCGGCCGGTGCCGCGGTAGTCGGCTCGGGCAACCCGGGGCGCTTGCCGCGGCGTCATCCCGACAGATGATGCCGACCGGCCCGAGGCGGCGTAAGGTCAAAAGCTCCACTCCCGAAAGAGGTCGCCATGCCCGCCTCGACGGCGACGGGCCGGGCCGCAGCGGTGCCGGCCCACCGAACGCCTGCCCGTGCTTGACCTGCTGCGCGGCTTCGCGCTGCTGGGCATCCTGATCATGAACATGCCGGGGTTCGGCACGTCGTTCTTCGCCGAGGCCGACGGATCGCACCTGTGGACCGGCACCGTCGACCGCGCCGCCGAAGAGCTGCGCGAGATGTTCTTCAGCGGCAAGTTCAACAGCATGTTCAGCCTGCTGTTCGGCATCGGCTTCACGATCCAGCATGCGCGGATGCGCGAACGCGACCCGACGCATGCCGATGCGATGTACCTGCGCCGTCTGGCTGTGCTGCTGGCGCTGGGCATCGTGCACGCCTTCGTCCTGTGGCCAGGCGACGTGCTGCACATCTACGCGCTGCTGGGCCTGCTGATGCTCGTGGTGCTGCGGCACCTCGGCAACCGCACGATCGCCGCGCTGATGGTCGCGTGCCTGCTCTACCCGGTGGTTTCCGGCCTGCTTCGCCTGTGGGTGATGACGCCCGAGATCGTGGCCGAGCGCGTCGCCCTCGCCAAGACGCTCGAAGCGTCGGGCAACGCGGCCTACGGCGTCGGCAGCTTTGCCGATGCGATGCGCGAGAACGCGAAGACCATGGCGGCTTTCTACGCCGACCGCTGGGGCGCGTGGAGCAACGTCGGTTTCTACGTCCAGATGCTGTTCACGATGCTGCTGGGGCTGCTCGCCGGGCGGCAGCGCTGGGCCGAGCGCGTGCCCGAGTTGATGCCGCGTATCCGCCGCCTGACGTGGCAGGCGGCGTTGCTCGGAATCGCCTGCGCAGCGACCTACACCGTGATCTTCGCGACCCATCGCCAGCCGGGGCCGTCGCCGATCAAGCTGCTCGGATCGTTGTGCTACTGGGTCGCACGACCGGCGCTGATGATCTTCTATGTGCTGGTCATCGTCCGGCTCGCGGTGCATCCGGTCTGGCGCATGCGGCTGTCGCCGGTGCAGGCCGCGGGCCGGATGCCGCTGACAAACTATCTGATGCAGACCATCGTCTGCATCACGCTGTTCCACGGCTGGGGGATGGGCTTGTGGGGGCGCGTCGGGCCGGCCTGGATGCTGGCGCTGGCTGCGGCGATCTTCGTGCTGGTGCAGCTGCCGTGGAGCGTGTGGTGGCTGTCGCGGCACGACCGCGGCCCGGTCGAGGCGCTGTGGGCACGCCTGACCTACGGGTCGCCCCGCAGCGGGACGCCGCATCCGTTGCTGCGCCCTTAGCCCTCTACGCGCTCAGCGGAAGATCGGCAACCCCGAGGTCGCGAAGTTGCCCAACCCCGGGACCACCGTCGACAGGTTGCCGGCGCCCACACCCATCCAGGTCGCGAGCGACGCGCCGAATTCGTGCACCGACAGCGCCGGCAACAGGCGACCCTGGCCGACGTCGTCGGGGCCGTTGTCGGCCATCTCGGGCGCCTTGCCGATGAAGCTGCGGCCGCGCACCGCGTCACCGACAACGAAGTGGTAGCTGCCCCAGCCGTGATCGGAACCGTCGCCGTTGCTCGTGATCGTGCGGCCGAAGTCCGACGCGGTGAACGTGGTCACCTGCTGCGACACGCCCATCTGCTGCGTGGCTGCGTAGAAGGCCGCGATGGCGTCGCCCACTTCCTGCAGCAGCCCCGAGTGGTAGGCAAGCAGGCTGTCGTGCGTGTCGAAGCCGCTGATACCGACGAAGAACACCTGCCGCTTGACGCTCAGTGCGTCGCGCGCGGCGATCATGCGCGCGACCATGGCCAGCTGGCCCGCCAGGTTGGTCGACGGGAACGGTGTGGCCCACGTGGGCGACGACGCGGCAGCCGAGCGCAGGGTCACGTCGGCATCGATCGAGCGGCGCACCACGGCCGTGTGCGCCTGCTGCATCAGATGCGACGAGTTCGTGCTCGAGACGATTTTGCGCAGCGCCTGCGAAGCGGCGGTCGATTCGTACAGCGGAGAGCCAAGACCGTCGATGGCAATCGAACCGAGGGGGCTGACCTGGTACAGCGACACGCTGTTGCCTGACAGGTAGACCGCATTGCCGGCGACGCTCACGGCGGTGAAGGTCGCGTTGCCGTTGTTGCTGACGAGCAGGTCGCCGATGCGGCCGCCCCAGCCACTGTTGGCGCCTTCGGCCAAACCGGATTGCCACACCGACTGCTGATCGTTGTGCGAGAAGAGTTTGGGCGGCAGCGGCACCGACTTCGCCGCGTACTGGGCCTTCGTGGTCGGCGCCGCCAGCGCGCCCACGTTCAGCAGCACCGACATCGCGCCCGAATCGAAGATGGGCTTCAAAGGCGAAAGCTGCGGCGCCAGCGCGAACAGCCGCCCGTCGGGTAGGGGTGTGGTGGGTTGGAGCAGGGTCGATGCCACGGCACCGCGCGCGGTGGCCAAGCCGCCACGCAAGCGCGCATAGGCGGCGTGGCTTGCATCGTCGTATGCAACGAGGGTGTTCGTGTGGTCGTTGCCGCCGTAGAGGAACACACACACCAACGCCTTGTAGTCGGTGGCGTTCTGCGCCGCGGCTTCACCCATCGCCGCGAGGTTGATGGCCCACGGTGCTGCGCCGGTGACCGACAGGGCGGCCGCGCGCTCGAGAAAAGCTCGCCGCGATGCGTTTTGCAGGCTGGTTGGTCGGGTGGTTTTCATGGCAGATCTCAGCGCAGAACCAGGAAATCGGGTGAGGCCATCGTCAACAACAGGGCCGCGTACAGGCGCTTGCGCCGCTGGTCGTCGTCACGCATCGGCATGGCGTTCAGCGCACCAAGGATGGTGCCAACCGTCGCTGTCGACATCTGCCCCGCACACAGCACCAGATTGGCTTGGGCCACCAGCGCCGAAGCGTTGCCGGTCAGCGCCAGCCAGTCGGCGTAGTCGGGAGTCAGATCCGAGCCCAGTGGATCGGGCGGGGCAGCGATCATCCACTGCATGAAGTTGATGTAGCCGGCAACCGAGGTCTCGGTGGTGATCTGGAATTCGGGCGCCACCATCCCAAGCGAGCCCATCGCGGTGCCTGGCGGCCTATAGCCGGGCCGATAGAAATTGAAGACAGACGGCGCGCGCATGGGGCTTTGGCCCAAGCGCTCGGCCGGGTTTGCCAAGCTGGGAAGCTTCCAGGCGCCTGACGGCGATCGCACGCCAGCGGCCCGCGCCCACGCCGTGAAGCGCAGCACCGGCTCGCGCAGCACGCCTGCGGTGTCGGAGGACATCGCTGCCGCGGTATCACGCGCTTCAGGGTCCAGCAGCACCGCGCGTACCGTCGCACCCAGGTCACCGCGGACGCCGAACCCGTTGTCGGCGAAGGCGGCGGCGACGCGCGCAACGTACCCAGGGCTCGGGTTGCTGGTGACGAGCCGTTGAATCAGTTGCCTGCCCACGAAGGGCCCCACATTCGGGTGCGCCGCAATGGTGTCGAGTGCGATGCGCAGGCTGTCGGCGCCGCTCGTGCCGGCTGGAAGCGTCACGCCGAGGAAGCGCTTCTGGCCAGGCTCGTGCTCCCGCGGGTTCAGCACCATCGGAAGAATCTGTCGTGTGCCGACGTGTTCGTTGTACTCGGCCGCGTAGTTCCAGCCGGTGAGCGCGCGCGCCAAGCCGCTGACGTCGCTCTCGTCATAGGTCGCCACCGGCGAGCCGTTCGAAAGGACAGGCGTGCCGTCGGGGTTCAGCTTGACGAGGCCGATCGAGAAAAGCTGCAGCAACTCGCGCGCGTAGTTTTCGTCGGGGCGACGACCGCTGGCGTCGGCTTTGGCGCTGCCCAACATCGACAGATAACGCCCCATCGCGGGCGACAACGTCAACTGCTCGAGCAGCATGCGGTAGTTGCCGAAGGCGTTGGCGTCGAGGATGTCGAGCAGGTTACCGACCGCGAAAAAAGGAAAGTCGGCGTCGACACCGGCGATCGATACGACGAAGATCTGACTGAGTGCATGCACCACGCGCTGGCGAAGCTGATCGTCGCCGGCGATGTACTTGCGCCAAATGCTGAAATCCATCACGCCGCGGGTGAAGGTCCACGTCGAGTTCTCGTACCCCCGCGCGCGAATCCAGTCGACATGACCGTGCCCGCGCGCCTTGGCGAGCTGCTCGTCGACCCATGCGCGCGCGCCGATCGCGACTGCGTGGTCTATTTCGCCCACCGTCGCACCGAAGGTGCCCTGGGCCAGCAGGCGTGATGCGTCTGCGCGCGTCAACGCGCTCGGCGAGGAGGCAGGTGCTGGCGTCGGCGCAGGCGCCGCTGCAGGCGGAGGCGGTGGTTCTGGTGCGGGCGGTGCGGGCTCTGGCGCGGGCGGCGCAGGTTGTGGCGCTGGCGCTGGCGCTGGCACTGGCGCCGGAGCAGGCGCGGGTTCTGGCTGCGCTGGCTGGCGCCGGGCAGGCGCTGACGGGTTCTGGGGCTGGCGCTGGCACTGGCGCCGGAGCAGGCGCTGGCACGGGTTCTGGGGCAGGCGCTGGCGCCGGTTCCGGCACAGGTGGTTGCGGCTGCGACCCGGGTGGCGGGGGAGGAACAGGCTCGGCTGATGGCGCAGACGGCTCGGGGCTCGGCGGCGAAGGGATCGGCGACGGGATCGGCGAAGGCACCGACGAGTCGGGGTCGCTCGGCGGCATGACCGACGGCGGCGGAAAGTCTTCCGCCACGGGCGGATCGACCGCCGTTGGCTCTGCGGCTGGTGCATCCACGGGTCGGGCGCCGGCCCGCCCTGTCCCGCTGGAAATGGGCGTTTCTTCGCCGCCGCAAGCTGCCAGAAGAGCCGATGCGAAAAGCGTCGTCAGTCCGGTTGTCGTGGACGCCCGTTTGACCAGTCGAGCACCAGCGACCAACGGCGCCAACGACGCTAGATTTGTCACATCTGGCACCCCCGGATTTGCGGGTCCGGGTCGCGGGGCTCGAGGAACCTGACGCACTTGCGTCGGACCGGCTGCGGCCAAGCCGCGAGCGACTTCGTCAGCACAGGATGCACCTACGGACAGCGGAGCGTGTGCCTGCTGTGTCTGCTCGCCTGCTGGCGGCTTCTCTTTTGCGTTCGCTCCCATGCCATCCCCGAGTCGAATCGACCTAGGATTGTCAGGTCGGGACTCCTGTTACCTTGCGCTTCACCGGCGTGACACAACGTAACTGTCGACGATCGCCAAGCCTCGTCGAACGGATGCAGCTCAGTCTAGAAAGAAGTCCGGCAGGAAGGCCTTGGTGCCCGACACGACCGCGTAGCGGTCCAAGTCGGTGATGCCCACCGACGCCAGCACCTCGTCGTCGACGAAGAAGTTGCCGCTGGTCGACGCGGCGTCGCGCCCGAGGATCACGCGTGCGGCGTCGGCCATGATGTCTGGCTTGCGGCATTTCGCGATGTCCACGCCCGGGATCATCTGCAGCGCGGCCGTGGCAATCGCGGTGCGCGGCCAGAGCGAATTGACGCCGATGCCGTAGCCGCGGAACTCGCCCGCGTGCCCCAGCGTGCACTGGCTCATGCCGTACTTCGCCATCGTGTAGGCGACGTGGTTCTCGAACCAGCCCTCGCGCATGTTCAGCGGCGGGCTCAGGGTCAGTACGTGCGGGTTGCGGCCGCGTTGTGCGCTGTCGATCAGGTGCGGCAGGCAGGCCTGGGTGCATGCGAAGGTGCCGCGCACGTTCACGCCGAACATCAGGTCGAAGCGCTTCATCGGCGTTGCGGCCGTGTTCGTCAGCGAAATCGCGCTCGCGTTGTTGACCAGGATGTCGATGCCGCCGAAGTGCGCCACTGCCTGTGCAACCGCAGACGCGATGGCTGCGTCGTCGCGGATGTCGCAGGGAATGGCCAGCGCGCCGCCGCCCGCGGCCTTCACCGCTGCGGCCGCGCTCGAGAGCGTGCCCGGCAGCTTGGGGTTGGGCTCGGTGGTCTTGCCGATCACCACGATGTTCGCGCCGTCGGCGGCGCAGCGCGTGGCGATGGCAAGCCCGATGCCGCGCGTGGCACCGGTGACGAAGATGGTTTTGCCTTTCAGCGATGTATCGGTCACGGCGACGCGTCCTTTAAGTTGGTAAGCGGCTAGCACCACAGTCTGATCGATTCGGATCCCATACGCACCACCCAGGCGGCCCTCGAGATGGGCGCGGCCGATCCTTCCGCGGGTGCGAAAACGTCACGTCACGCGACGGCACGCCCCCCCCGCGCCGCGGTCCCTGTAATCGCGGGTACCCAGCGACGATCCGTGAACTGGTCACTCCCGCGTGCACGGTGCAGGCCCTTGGCTTGCCCTAACTCGCCTGACACAGTGAGCTCTCACCAAAACCGCGGTCCTTCGCGACTGCACACCAGGGAGCTTCAGCACATGATCCGATCTTTCTCGCCCCGTTGGTTCCGCGGCAGCGCGGTCGCCGCGGCCTGCCTGGCCTCGATGAACGTTTTCGCGTTCGGCGGCACCGGCACCATTGGCACCACCGTCTGGGAAGACACCAACCGCAACGGCGTGCAAGACGCAGGCGAGCCTGGCATTGCCGGTCGACCACTGCTGCTGAAGACCTGCGAAGGCGTCTTCATGGGCACGGAGACCACCGACGCCCAGGGCAACTACCAGATGAACTTCATCTCGGCCGGCGGCTGGATGGTCGAGGTCGAACTGGCTGAAGGCGAATCGTTCTCGCCCGGCAAGGTCGGCGACACCACGCTCGACAGCGACATCGTCACGGTCGACGGCAAGGTGGGCCGCACCGCATGCTTCCCGATGGCCGACGGCGAGATCAAGACCGACCTGGACATCGGCATCTACAAGATCGCACCCGCCACCGGCAGCATCGGCCGCGTGGTGTGGCACGACGCGAACCGCAACGGCACGCAAGACAACGGCGAGACCGGCCTGACCGGTGCAGCCGTGGTGCTGTACGACGCCAACGGCGCGCAAGCCGGCACCGCGACCACAGCAGCCGACGGCGCCTTCCTGTTCCCGAACCTGGCGGCGGGCTGCTACTCCGTCGCAGCTTCGGCCAGCGGCTACAGCGTCGCGACGACGCCCACACGCGTCGACAACCTGTGCCTGAACGGCGTCAAGGACGAAGTGGTCAACGCCGTCTTCGGCCTGGCCATGCCCGCCGCGGCACCGCCCACGCCGCATTCGTGCATGACCGGCACCAGGCTCGACCGCGTGACGGTCTACTACCCGCAGCGCAAGTCGCACTACAAGTACGAAGGGTTCTACAACAGCAACTTCCGCTTCTTCGACGCGAACCAGAAGCCGTTGTTCGATCTGTCGTACGACGACCTGAAGGCGCATTACGGCTACAGCGCGCACTCGTGGAGCTACTACAACTACAAGTGGCAGAAGGCGTTCTCGTCGCCCGCGACGGCCGCAATGAATGACAAGGTCCGCTACGTTGCCGCGGTGCGTGACGGCGTCGAGTCGGGCAAGGCTTCGTGCTGGGTCAACATCTACTCGCCGGTGGCCTTCGACCTGAACGGTGACGGCAAGATCGGCGTGACCGGCTCGGACACCGGGCGTGACGCGACCCGCGACGCGCTGGGCAAGACGGTGGCCTTCGACATCCTGTCCAACGGCAAGGCCGAGCAGATGGAGTGGTTCAAGGGTGACGGCGACGGCGTGCTGGTCGACAACCGCGACGGCCGTGCCGCTGTCGACATGAAGGGCAGCCGCCTCTTCGGCGACCAGGCGGGCCTGTTCCGCCACGGCTTCGAGCAACTGGCACAACTGGACACCAACCGCGACGGCAAGATTGCCGGCGACGAGATGCGTGGCCTGTCGGTGTGGGTCGACAACGGCGATGCCGTCGTGCAGGCGGGCGAAATGCGCTCGCTGGCCGACGTGGGCATCGTGTCGATCAGCACCGCGATGAGCATGTCGCACGGCCTGATGCAGTCGTCGGCAACGATGACGGACGGCCGCCAGGTTCTGGCCGAAGACGTGTGGTTCGGCATGGCGCCGTCGGCTCCGGCCGACCAGCCGGCCGCGCAGATGCCCGCGCCGATGGCGCAGTGGTTGTCCGGCCTGGGTGCGCTGATGGCCCTCCTGGCCATCGGGCTGATCACGCGCCGCCGCGAGCAGTCAGGCCCCACCGCCTGACCGCTGACGTGAAGTAGTCGTCAGTAGGCGTACCCGCGGGCCACTCTTGCAGTGGCCCGCTTTTTTCACAATCACACCCCGACCTTCTACGCTCGAGACCACCATGTCCATCCGCAAGATCGTCCTGATTCCTTCGTTGCTGTTGCTGGCTGGCGCGGCCTACCTTGCCTTTCGGCCTGATGCGAAGCCGGTTTCGCCTGCGCTGATGGCTGGCGATCGGTCCGCACCGTCGAACGCGGCGATGGCCGCCCATGGCAAACCCGTTGCGTCCAGCAACCCGACGCAGGCGAATCCAGCGGTGCCTGAAGCTGCCGCGCGGGCCGTGGGCATCACGGCGGGTTCGTCGAACGTGGCGTCGCCAACCGGGCCCGCGCCCGTCGACGTTGCGAGGGTGCTGGCCGACGCTGGACCGGTGCCGGGGCTCACCACACTGGGGGCCGTGCCCCCGGAAGGCAGCGGCCAGTACGGCGCACCCGATCGCCTGTCGGCCCGGCGGATCAGCGCGAACCGCACCGAAGGCCGCGACGCCGACGTGAAGTCGGGCGACGCCGTCAGGATCACCTATCGCATGTACGAGCTGATGTCAGGCCGCGAGGTCGAGGCTTCACCGCCCGAAGGCATCCTGGTGCGCGTGGGCACGGGCATCGAAGATTCAGCGGCGACCGCCGTCAACCGCGTGCCCCGTGGCGTGGCCGAATCACTGGGCCACACGCGCATCGGCGACGTGGTCGAAGTCATCCTGCCCAAGGGCACCCCTGATCTGCCGCCGGACCTCGACTCGACCACGGCGCACAAACTCCACGTCACGGTCATCGCCCGGTATTGATGTCCGGTATCGACGCCCGGTATCGACGCCCGGTATTGATGCCCGGTATTGATGCCCGGTATTGATGCCCGGTATCGATGCAGGCTTCACGGTGACATTGCGCAGACCCGACCATTCGCCCGCGATACATCATTGCAATCAAAGACACAGTCTTTAACATTCACATACCGATGAAACACATCGCACTGTTGGGACGAATGCAAATGAACAAGCAGACTTTTCCTGGATTCACCGTTCTGATCGAGCGCGCGTTGCGCCTTTCTTGCGTCCTGGGGGTGGTGGCCTTGGCGGCCTGCGGCGGCGGCAACGTCGACGAAGACAGCACCAAAGACGCGGGCACGATCTCAGCGAAGATCAGCCGGCTGACCACGGACGGCAGGTCTGGCGGCATCGTCCTCAGCGAGAAGAGCAGCACCACCACCCGGCCTGGCAGCGGCATCATCCTCAGCGAGAAGGCACAGGCGCCCGAAGCGCAGGACGACGCCGAAGACGCTGGCGAAGCCAACGAATTCGACGAGTAAAGCGCTTACGCGACGGCCGCCCCGCCGCTGCGGCGAGGCGGGCCGCGCGTCAGAAGCGGCTGAAGTCCGGCTTGCGCTTCTGGAAGAAAGCCTGGAAGGCTTCTTGCGCCTCGGGGCTGCGCAGGCGCTCGGCAAAGATGCGGCCTTCTTCGCGCATCGCCGCCAGCACTGCTTCGCGGTCGTGCATACGCATCAGGTGCTTGGTCGTACGCACCGCTTCGGGCGGCAGCGTGTTGAACCGCTCGGCCATGCGGCGCGCATGCGGCAGCACCTCGGCGGGTGGCAGCACGGCGTTGACGAAACCCGTCTCGAGCGCCTGTTCGGCGGTGATCGGATCACCGAGCATCAGCTTCTCGGCCGCACGCCGCATGCCGAGCGCGCGCGGCACCAGCAGGCTCGACGCGAACTCGGGCACCAGGCCGAGCGCGACAAAGGGCATCGACAGCTTGGCGTCATCGGCCATGTAGACCAGGTCGCAGTGCATCAGCATCGTCGTGCCCACGCCGACCGCGGCACCCGTGACCGCGGCGACCACCGGCTTCTCGAACGCGAGCAGCGTGTGCAGGAAACGGAACACCGGTGAGCTTTCGCCCGCGGGCGGGCGCTGCATGAAGTCTTCGAGGTCATTGCCGCTGGTGAAGATGCCGGGCTGGCCGGTGAACAGCAGCGCGCGCACGGTTTTGTCCTGCGCGGCAGCGTCGATCGCATTGCTCATGGCGTCATACATCGCCATCGTCAGCGCGTTCTTCTTTTCGGGACGCGCGATCTCGATCGTGGCGATGTTGTTCAGGGTGGCGGTTTTGATGTTCACGCGAAGTTACTCCAAGGGTTGTTTCAGCGGACTTTGGCGGCTTGCGCGCTGCGCGCCTGATCCAGCACCTGGCGAAGCTGCGTCAGGGCCGGCAACAGAGACTCGAGGGTGTCGCGTGGCACGCTGCGCTCGAGCCACGCCATGCCCGGGGCGAGGGCAACCAGGGCCGCCTGCCGCGCCTTGCGCCCGGCAGGCGTGATCGACACGATCTTGCCCCGCCCGTCGTCCGGGTCGGGTCGCATGGCGATGCTGCCCCGCGCCTCGAGGCGCTGAAGCGTCGAGGTCATCGTGCCCTTCGTGACCTGAAACGCGCGCGCCAGTTCGAGCGGCGAGCGCTCGCCCCCCAGGCGTACGAAGTGGTTGAGGATCGAGAACTGCGCCAGCGTCATGCCTTGCGGCATGACCTGCTCGAACATCGTCGTGGCCAGCTGGCTGATGATGCCAACCTCGTTCAGGACACGAAACGAAAGGGGGTCGTCGGTCAAGTGCGGATGATCTTCGCTTGCAACGGCCATCGCGGTGACGGCCCGATGGTTTCAGCATAACCAATCCGCGCCAGCATCTGCAGCGTGTCGCCCGCCGCGACGCCCAGCGCTTGTCTCACGCTCGCATGCACGCCCGCCATCTCGGCGAACTCCTGCAGCGCCTGGCTCACCGGGTGCACCGCGACACCCGCCGCGCCGGCGGCAAGGTTGAAGCGCACGTAGCGCCGGCCCGCCTCCAACTGGTCGCGCCGCGTGTTGGCTGGGGTCGTCAGCCACGCGTAGCCTGCGCTCGAGGCCATGATCGGCCGGTACTTGTCGACACCGGCCTTGCGGCCGGCGCCGGCAGGGTCGAGCAGCGACTCGCGTGACAGCTGCCCCGCAAGCGCCAGCGCCTCGATCACCGCGCCACGCAACGCGATGCCGTCGGGGTTGGCCTCGATCTCGGCTTTGCCGATGCGCATGAGGTCGACGCTCTCTTTGAATGTCCGTGTGGTCTGTTCCTCGATCATCCACGCATCCCACGTCAGCTTCTGCAGGCTGGTCACGTGGTCGGGGCGCACGTTGATCTCGAGTTGCTTGTCGCCGGCCGCGGCACGGATGTCGCGCATCGTCTGATCCGTGATCGCGCGTGACGTGTCGAACGGCACCTTCGACGAACGACGGATGCGAATGGCGGCGTGCAGCGCATCAGGCCGAACCGCAGGGTCACGCCGAAACCGCAGCCGGGCAACCGGCCTGTCGTCGAGGCGCCCGGGCACTTCGATGGCCCCTTGGGGGAACGGCTCCAGCTCGACGCGATGGCCGCGCGAGGACGCCGCGATGCGTGCCAACTCGAGGAAGCAGCCGAAGCCGATCGTGATCTGCCGATCGAACGGATCGGTCTGCGGCAGACGCTTGCCGAGGTCGCACCGGACGATGGCCTCGTCGTCGCCGACCAGTTCGATCGTCCAGGGCTGCCGGTTGTGTGGGTTGGGCGCGAGGATGGCCTGTCTGAACGCGTCGAGGCGAACGTCGGGCTCGGGGACATCCAGGCCCTCCCACGGCGCGAGCGCGCTGCGTGGGACACGCGTGACCGCGAACAACGCGCCCGAACCCACGAGACCGAGAGCAAGTCCCCCGGCGGCCAGAACAACACGACGAGTCGTCGACATGGAAAGCTCCTTTGGTTTGATGCCAAACTTTATTGGTTTGACACCAAACTTGTCAAGAGCTTGTCAAAAGCCTCCCATGGCGAGCGGTCTTCCGCCGGGAGGTCAAACCCGCTCGAATATCCCCGCCGCGCCCTGCCCCGTGCCCACGCACATCGTCACCATGCCGTACTTCAGCTTGTGGCGGCGCAGCGCGTGCACGACGGTCGCCGCGCGGATCGCGCCCGTCGCTCCGAGCGGGTGGCCGAGCGCGATGGCGCCGCCCATCGGGTTGACCTTGGCCGCGTCGAGCTTCACGTCGCCGATGACGGCGAGCGCCTGCGCGGCGAAGGCTTCGTTCAGCTCGATCCAATCGATCTGGCTCAGCGACAGGCCCGCGTTCTTCAGCGCCGCGGGGATCGCTTCGATGGGGCCGATGCCCATGATCTCGGGCGGCACGCCGCGGCTGGCGAAGCTGACGAAGCGCGCAAGCGGCGTCAGGCCGAACTGCTTCACCGCACGTTCACTAGCGAGGATCAGGCAACCTGCGCCGTCGCTCGTCTGCGAGCTGTTGCCCGCAGTGACGCTGCCCATGCCGGTGGCCTTGCCCGAAGGATCTTTTGCCGCGGCGAACACGGCACGCAACTTCGCCAAGCCCTCGAGCGACGTATCCGCGCGCGGGCCTTCGTCCAGGCTGACGATGCGTGACTTCGTGCGGACCTCGCCAGTCAGCAGATCAGGCGAGCGGTCGAAGACTTCGACCGGCACGATCTCATCGCCGAACTCGCCCGCGGCTTGCGCCTTCAAAGCCTTTTGGTGCGACGCGAGCGCGAACGCGTCTTGCGCCTCGCGACTGACCTTCCACTGCTGCGCGACCTTCTCGGCCGTCATGCCCATGCCGTAGGCGATGCCGACGTTCTGGTCCTTCAGGAAGAGCTCGGGGTTCATCGACGGCTTGTTGCCGGTCATCGGCACCATGCTCATGCTCTCAGCGCCGCCGGCGATCATCACGTCGGCCTCACCGACACGGATGCGGTCGGCCGCCATCTGGACCGCGGTCAGGCCCGATGCGCAGAAGCGGTTTACCGTCACGCCGCCGACCGACGCCGGCAGCCCCGCCAGCAGCACGCCGATGCGCGCCACGTTCGCGCCCTGCTCACCTTCGGGCATCGCGCAGCCGATGATCGCGTCTTCGATCGCCTTGGGGTCGAGCGTTGGCACGTCCTTCATCGCGGCACGGATCGCTGCGACCAGCAGATCGTCGGGGCGCGTGGCGCGGAAGAACCCGCGG
Source organism: uncultured beta proteobacterium (assembly GCA_963738615.1). Taxonomy (GTDB): domain Bacteria; phylum Pseudomonadota; class Gammaproteobacteria; order Burkholderiales; family Burkholderiaceae_C; genus CAVTWY01. The sequence goes on along the minus strand of CAVTXI010000019.1, from coordinate 1,664,862 downwards.
CCCGATCGACCGATCGGCGTGCGCCGCGCGGCGACGATGTAGGCGTCTTGAATTTGCTTGCTCATGTCGTGGTTCCTCGCGCGCTCAGTTGCGAACCGGCTTGCCGGTGCTCAGCATGCCCATGATCCGTTCCTGCGTCTTCGGGTGATCGAGCAGCGCCACGAAGTGTTTGCGCTCGAGCGCCATCAAATACTCTTCGCTGACCAGCATTCCGGCATCGATGTCGCTGCCGCAGACCACGTCGGCGATCAGGCTGCCGAGGTGGAAGTCGTGCGCGGTGATGAAGTGGCCGTCACGCATGCCGATCAGTTGCGCCTTGATCGTCGCGATGCCGTGGCGGCCTGCGACAGGGAACAGTTTCTTCACCGGCGCGCGGAAGCCGCTCGCCGCCATCGCCTTCACCTGCGCGCTGGCCACGTAAAGCAGTTCGTCCTTGTGCGCAACGATGATGTCGTCGTCACCCAGGTAGCCCAGCTTGCGCGACTCGATCGCGCTGGTGCCCACGGTGGCTGACGCCGCCGTGGTGAACGGGTCCTTGAAGAACGCGAGCAGATCCGTGCCGGGAGCCTTCGCCGCGGCTTCGGCGGCCTTGCGTGCGATCGCGGCCAGGCCACCGCCCGCGGGCAGCAGACCGACGCCGACCTCGACAAGACCGACATACGTCTCCATCGCGGCCACGCGCCGGTGCGTGTACAGCGCGATCTCGCAGCCACCGCCAAGCGCCAAGCCGCGCATCGCCGCCACCACGGGCACCTGCGCATACCGCATGCGCAGCATCGTGTCCTGCAGGCGCTTCACGTGCGGCGCGATGCCCTTGCTGCCTTCCTTCATGAAGACCGGCATCAACGCCTCGAGGTTGGCGCCGGCCGAGAACACGTCATCGGGTGACCAGATCACCAGGCCTTGATAGCTCTGCTCGGCGATGTCGATCGCTTTCGCCAGACCTTCGACCAGCGGCTGGCCGATCAGGTGCAGCTTGCTCGTGAACGACGCGATCAGCACCTGCCCGTCGAGCGTCCAGACGCGGATCTCGTCGTTCTTGTAGACCTCGGTGCCTTGCGTCAACGCGCTCGGCGGCGTGCCGACGCTATCGCGGAAGGCTTGACGCGCGTACACGGGCAAGTCGCTCACCGGTACGAACGTCTTCTGTGACGGGCTCCACGAGCCTTCGGCGTGGTGCACGCCGCCGCGCTCGGCAACCGGGCCGCCGAACACCCACGCTGGCAGCGGCGCCTTGCACAACGCTTCACCCGCGTCGATGTCGGCCTGCACCCAATCGGCCACCTGCTTCCAGCCCGCCGCCTGCCAGAGTTCGAACGGGCCCTGCTGAACGCCGAAGCCCCAGCGCATGGCGAAGTCGACGTTGCGCGCGGTGTCGGCGACCGACTCGAGGTGCACCGCGGCGTAGTGGAACGCGTCGCGAAGAATTGCCCAGACGAACTTCGCCTGCGGATTGCTCGATTCGCGCAGCAGCTTCAGCCGCTCGGGCGCGGGCTTCTTCAGGATGCGCGCGACGATCTCGTCGGCCTTGCCGCCGCCGCCCGCGTAGTCGCCCTTGACGGCATCGAATCGCAAGATGTCCTTGCCGACCTTCTTGTAGTAGCCCGCGCCGGTCTTCTGGCCCAGCGCGCCGGCCTTCATCAGCGCCTCGAGCCCCGGTGGCGTGGCGTAGGTGGCGAAGAACGGGTCGTCCTTCAGGTTGTCCTGCATCGTCTTGACGACGTGCGCCATCGTGTCCAGGCCCACGACGTCGGCGGTACGAAACGTGCCGCTGGACGCGCGGCCCATCTTCTTGCCCGTCAGGTCGTCGACCACATCGATCGTCAGGCCGAACTTCTCGGACTCTCGGATCGTTGCGAGCATGCCGGCGATGCCGACGCGGTTGGCGACGAAGTTGGGCGTGTCCTTCGCGCGCACCACGCTCTTGCCGAGCGTGGCGGTGACGAAGGTCTCGAGTTGGTCGAGCACCGACGCGTCGGTCGTCGGCGTCGGGATCAACTCGACCAGCGCCATGTAGCGCGGCGGGTTGAAGAAATGGATGCCGCAAAAGCGCGGGCGGATCGACTCGGGCACCGCTTCCGACAGCTTCGTGATCGACAGGCCCGACGTGTTGGACGCGACGATGGCGTGCGGCGCGACATGCGGCGCGATCTTGCGATACAGGTCGAGCTTCCAGTCCATGCGCTCGGCAATCGCCTCGATCACGAGGTCGCATTCCTTCAGCACGTCGAGGTGCTCTTCGTAGTTCGCCTGCTGGATGCGCTCGGCGTCATCAGCCACGCCCAGCGGTGCGGGCTTGAGCTTCTTCAGGTTGTCGACGGCCTTGGCCACGACGCCGCTTTTCGGGCCATCCTTCGCGGGCAGATCGAACAGCACCACAGGCACGCGCACGTTGACGAGGTGCGCCGCGATCTGCGCGCCCATCACACCGGCGCCGAGCACGGCGACTTTGCGGACGTTGAACTTGTTCATGGGCTTACTCGACTCGCTGCCAAGTCTGGTTGCGGAAGAACGGCCCGATGAAGCCGCGCACCTCGAGCGTCTTGCCGCCATCCCGCGGTGTCAGTCGCACCTTGTAGACCTTGCCGTTATTCGGGTCGAGGATCGTTCCGCCGTCCCAGTAGACCTCGTCGGGGTTCTTCTTCACGCCTTCGATGATGGTCATGCCCATCACCCGCTGGTCCTTCTTTGCGCCTTCACACTTGTCGCACTTGTCGTCCTGCTTGGCCGGGTCGGTGATCTTCTCGATCTTGCCGCTGAGCACGCCGCCGGCTTCGGTGATGCGCACGGTCGACTTCTCGGTCTTGGTCTCGTCGTCGATCGTCTTCCACATGCCTGCTGGTGTGGCCTGCGCCAACGCCAGGGTTCCCGCAGTCGCCAGCATCAGAGCGGTCAGTTGTCGTTTCATGGTCGTCTCCTTCGGTTGTTCGGGTTCTTTGGACTCGTCGTTGAATCAGAACAGGGCTTCGTCCATTGCCAGCAGCGGCGCCACGCCCGAGCGCGCGCTGCGGATCAGCCCGGCCGTTTCGGGCAGCAGTTTCGCGAAGTAGAAGCGCGCGGTGTGCAGCTTGGCGGTGTAGAACGGGTCGCCCGAGTCCTTTTTCGCCAGCGCGATCTTCGCCATGCGCGCGAAGAAGTACGCGAAGCACAGATGGCCGACCACGCGCAGGTAGTCGACCGCCGCCGCGCCCACCTCGTCAGGGTTGCTCATCGCCTTCATGCCCAGCTCGGTGCTCAGCTTCGTGACCTTGTCACCCAGGTCGGCCAGCGGGTTGACGAATTCCTGCATCGATTCGTTGACGCCTTCTTCCTCGACGAAGTCGACGATGCGCTGACCGAAGGCCTTCAGTTTCTTGCCGCCGTCGCCGAGCACCTTGCGCCCCAGCAGGTCGAGCGACTGGATCGTGTTCGTGCCTTCGTAGATCATGTTGATGCGCGCGTCGCGCACGAACTGCTCCATGCCCCACTCGCGCACGTAGCCGTGGCCACCGTAGATCTGCATGCAATGTGACGTTGCGATCCAGCCGTTGTCGGTGATGAAGGCTTTGATGATCGGCGTCAGCAGCGCCACCTCGTCGGCCGCGGCCTTGCGCACGGCCTCGTCGGGGTGGCGCAGTTCCTTGTCGATCATCAGCGCGGTGTGCATCGCAAGCGCCCGGCCGCCTTCGGCGTAGGCGCGCGCGGTCAACAGCATCTTGCGCACGTCGGGGTGCACGATGATGGGGTCGGCCGGTTTGTCGGGCGCCTTCGGCCCCGACAGGCTGCGCATCTGCAGCCGGTCTTTCGCGTAGACCACGGCGTTCTGGTAGGCGACCTCGGTCAGCCCCAGCGACTGGTTGCCCACCCCCAGGCGCGCCGCGTTCATCATCACGAACATGCTGGCCAGGCCTTTGTTGGGCTGGCCCACGAGGGTGCCGATCGCCTCGTCGAGGTTGATCTGGCAGGTGGCGCTGCCGTTGATGCCCATCTTGTGCTCGAGGCCCGTGCACTTGATCGGGTTGCGTGCGCCCAGCGTGCCGTCGGCGTTGACGTGGTACTTCGGTACGACGAACAGCGAGATGCCCTTCGACCCCTGCGGCGCATCGGGCAGGCGCGCAAGCACCAGGTGCACGATGTTGTCTGTGAAGTCCTGCTCGCCGGCCGAGATGAAAATCTTCTGGCCGGTGAGCTTGTACGTGCCGTCAGCCTGCGGTTGCGCCTTCGTGCGCAGCATCCCCAGGTCGGTGCCGCAGTGCGACTCGGTCAGGCACATCGTGCCGGTCCACTCGCCGCTGACGAGCTTGCCCAGATAAGTCTTCTTCTGATCGTCGGTGCCGTGGGCCAGCAGGCACTCATAGGCGCCGTGCGACAGGCCGGGGTACATCGTCCAGGCCTGGTTGGCGCTGTTCAGCATCTCGAAGAGGCACTGGTTCAGCATCAGCGGCAGGCCCTGGCCGCCAAAACCGGGGTCGCACGACAACGCCCCCCAGCCGCCGTCGATGTACTGGCGGTAGGCCTGTCTGAAGCCGGTGGGCGTCGTCACCTCGCCGCTGGCCTTGTCGAGCTTGCAGCCCTCTTCGTCGCCGGCGCGGTTGGTCGGAAAGACCACTTCGGCGCAGAACTTGCCGGCCTGCTCGAGCACGGCGTTGATCGTGTCGGCGTCGACGTCGGCGTGCGCGGGAATGGCCTGGTATTCGTCGACCGCGTGAAGCAGCTCATGAGCGACGAACTGCATGTCGCGCAGCGGTGGGGTGTAGGTCGGCATGGGTGAACTCCTCGTCCTGAATCGAATGATGAACAGCAGGTGAAAAAGCGAGTGGAGGGTGGAAAGGGTGGAAAAGGGTCGAAGCTTCAGCGCTTCGCACGCAGGGCGACCAGGTGCGCGAAGGCTGCACGCGCGCGGTCGGTCGCGCCCGGCGTGCGCAGAAACCGCGCGTCATGGTGAAGCGACAGCACCAGGCCGTGGATCTCGAACAGCATCTGCAGCGGGTCGGTGTCGGCACGAAGATGCCTTTCGTCGACGGCCTGGCAGATCGCGCGGTCGAGCGCCGCGTGCCATGCGCGCACCATCTCGACCAGCGCGTCGCGCACGGGGCCGGGGCGGTCGTCGAATTCGACCGCACCGCTGATGTAGATGCAGCCCGAGTCCACCTCGACCGAGACACGGCGCACCCAGCGCTCGAACAGCTCGGTCAGCCGCGGCAGCCCGCGTGGGGCGGCGATGGCGGGAAAGAACACCTCTTCCTCGAAGCGGCGGTGGTATTCGCGAACCACAGAAATCTGAAGTTCCTCGCGCGAGCCGAAGTGGGCGAAGACGCCCGACTTGCTCATGCGCATCACCTCGGCAAGCGCTCCGATCGACAGCCCCTCGAGCCCGCTCTGCGAAGCCAGCGACAACGCTGCTTCGACGATCGCGGCACGTGTCTGCTGCCCCTTGGGCGCGGTTTTCGCAACACGACCGGCGCCCTCGCGGGCTGGCGTTGGCTGGCGCGTCAGCGTCGCTTTGGCTGATCGGCGGAACCCGGTGGTCGTTGAGAGGCGCATGAACGTAAAAAAGCGAACGATCGTTCTATTTTGCACCGGCTCGCACCGGTCCGAGCACCCAAGGCCCGCCGATTTCTAGTTCGCGGCGCCTAGGCCGTGGCGCGTTTCACGCAGATGGCCGAGAAGGCAGCAGACGTTTCGATAACCGGGAGCGCCCCTAAGCAACCCCCATGCCCGATGGATTAATCTACGTCCATCGTGGACGTGCTACAGCTCGATATCTCGGGCCGCCCCCAGGCATGGATCAGCTCCAAGGAGGCCGCGGTCATTTACGCCAGCGACGGCGTCGCCTGGACGTTGGGCGATGCCTTTCACGTGCTGCGCGGGGGTATGCAGCGCGCCACGGGCAAGCAGTCGCGCATCGAGGTTCACCCGATCATCGCCGTGCGCGGTGCCGTTCCCTCGCGCGCGTGGCGCCAGACCCCGGCGCTGACGAACCCGAAGCTGTTCTCGCGTGACCGCTGTGTGTGCGCCTATTGCGGCGGCAGCTACCACGACGATGACCTGACGCGCGAGCACATCGTGCCCACGTCGCGCGGCGGCACCGACAGCTGGATGAACTGCATCACCGCCTGCCGCGGCTGCAATGGCAAAAAGGGCAACCGCCTGCCCGAAGAAGCGCGGATGAGCCTGATGTACCTGCCCTACGTGCCCAGCCTGCATGAAGACATGATCCTGCGCGGGCGGCGCATCCTGGTCGACCAGATGGAGTTCCTGCTGGCGAGCGTGCCGCGTCACTCGAGACTGCACGGCTGAGCGCCCCGGCCGGGGACCGCCATGCCGCCGTGCACTAGGATGGCTGGGTGTATACCAAGCACTTCGGCCTTCGCCGCGAACCTTTCTCGATCGCCCCGGACCCGCGCTTCCTCTTCATGAGCGAGCGCCACCGCGAAGCGCTGGCGCACCTGCTATACGGGCTGGAAGGCACCGGCGGCGTTGTCCTACTGACCGGCGAAATCGGCGCCGGCAAGACGACCGTGTGCCGCTGCTTCCTCGAGCAGATACCGACGCAATGCAACGTCGCCTACATCTTCAACCCCAAGCTGACGGTGACCGAGCTGCTGCAGACGGTGTGCGAAGAGTTCCACATCGGCTTGCCCGACGTCACCCTGCCCGACGTGGCAGCCACACGCACCGTGAAGGACTACGTCGACGCGCTGAACGGCTTCCTGCTGGCCGCCCATGCGAAGGGCGAGAACAACGTCTTGATCATCGACGAGGCGCAGAACCTGTCGGCCGACGTGCTCGAGCAGTTGCGCCTGCTGACGAACCTCGAGACCTCGGAACGCAAGCTGCTGCAGATCATCCTGATCGGCCAACCCGAGTTGCGCACGCTGCTCGAAAAGCCAGAGATGGAGCAACTGGCACAGCGCGTCACCGCGCGCTATCACCTCGAAGCGCTGAACGAAAGCGAAACCTCGACCTACATCCGCCACCGGCTCGTGATCTCCGGGCGCACCGGCAGCAACCCCTTCGACTCGTCGTCACGGCAGCGCATCTACAAGGTCACGCGTGGCGTGCCGCGACGCATCAACCTGCTGTGCGACCGCGCGATGCTCGGCGCCTACGCACGCGGCACGCAGCGCGTCACCGCGGCGATGGTCGACGAGGCGGCCAAAGAGGTTTTCGGGTCGGGTCACACGCGCGCCGACATGCAGCGCTGGATGCAGCGCCTGCTGGCCGGAGGCCCCGCTGTCTGGGCGACGGGTGGCGCCTTGGGCGGCGCACTGGCGCTGGCCCTGCTGATCTGGGTCTTGCCCAAGCGAGACGTGCCAAGCCCCGCAGCCACGAACGCCGCCGCGACTGCCAATACGGCTGCGACCACGGCTGCCACCACGAATGCCGCCACCAGCGCCCCGACCGTGAACCCCGCGGCGGCAGCCAACACCAAGGCTGGCGCCGTCGTACCAACGCAGGCCGGTTCGACCCCAACGGCAACGCCCCCTGTCCCGACCCCTGCCGGTGGGGCGGTGAACAGCATCTCGGGGACGATCACCGCATTGCCCGCGGATCCCGCCACCGCGCCATCGCCGGTGAAACTGGTCCGTGACGAGAAACAGGCTTGGCGTTTGCTGGCACTGACGTCGCAACTGACGCTGACCGAAGGCGACCCGTGCCAGGCCGCGCTGAAGCAGAAATTCGCATGTACGAAGCGCAGCGACGCCAACGTCGACCAGTTGCGGAAGAACACGTCGCCGTCGCTGTTGATCCTGCGTGAGCCACAAGGGCAGACCGCGTACGTCGTCCACACCGGCGTCACCGATGAGCGAACGATCACCGTTCGTGGCGACGGCGGCGAGCGCGTCAAGCTCGACCTGACGTGGCTCGCGTCGCGCTGGCGCGGCGAACTCGGAAGCTTCAACCCGACGAGCGTCGCCGCCGGCCCAACGCCGTGACACCCTGACGATCGCGTACCGTCTTCCATGTCTTACATCCTCGATGCCCTGCGGCGCGCCGACAACGAGCGCGAGCGCGGCGCGGTGCCGACGCTGCACTCGCACGCCTACAGCGACGCTGCGGCGCGCAAGACTGGCGCGTCCACGGCGGGGCCACCGCTGCCCTGGGTTATCGCCGCGGTGACGGGCCTGTTGCTGCTGGCGGGCTTGGTTTGGTGGTGGAGCCGCCCGGCTGCGCCGGCCGCGCCGCAACTGCCGCCCGTGGTGGCGACGACACCCACGCCGCCCGCGGCAGCACCGGTTGCGGCGCCTTTGGCCCAGACACCACCAACACCACCAACACCACCGGCCCAGCCAGCGCCACCGCTGGCACCAACAACCGCCCCAGCCGCCACGGCGGTTGCTGCTGTGGCGGCGACGGCGGCGCAGGGCGGAGCGGCCCGCCCGCCGCCCGCGCCGACGAGCGCGACACCGCCACCCGTCGCGCGTGCAGCAGCACCCGCTCCTGCCGCGGCGCCAGCTGGCACCGGTCCGTCGGTCTACGTCGCGGGGCAGGGCCGCACCACCGCGGCACCCGCGCCATCGCCAAACGCGACTGCGTCACCGTCAGCCGCCCCCCGCGGTGTCGCCGCAACCCAGCCACCGCCCGTCGGCACGGCCGAGTCCCGCGTGCCGCGCCGGACGGAACTGCCGCCCGATGTGCTGCGGCAACTGCCACCGTTGACGATGAGCGGCTCGGTCTTCTCGCCCGAGGCCAGCAAGCGCATGGTGATCGTCGACGGGCGCTTGGTCTTCGAAGGTGAACAAGGCCCCGGGGGCGTGGTGGTCGAACGCATCCAGCCGAAGCTCGTGATCCTGCGGTACCAGAACCACCGCTTCTCGATGCCGTTGTAGCGGGCGGCATCCGCGCCGTAATCAGCGCGCTGGCATCACCTTGCCACAGGCACACTCGCCGAAGCCGATGCGCCTTGCACCCAGGCGCGCACCGTACGCACCCGCTCAGCCGCCCGCGGCCTCTTCGGGTACGCGCGCTGCCAGCACCTTGTCGATGCGCTTGCCGTCCATGTCGACGACCTCGAAGCTCCAGCCGCCCCACTGCACCTTGTCGCCGGTTTCGGGTAGGCGGCCCAGCAGCAGCATCACCATGCCAGCGAGCGTGTTGTAGCGGCCGCGGTCTTCGTCGGGCATTTCCTTCAGCACCAGACGGTCCTTCATCTCGGGCACCGGGATCAGGCCGTCGAGCAGCCACGAGCCATCGTCGCGCGACACCGCCCACGCGTTGTTGTCGCTCGGCACGTTGAATTCGCCCGTGATCGCTTCGAGCAGGTCCAGCAGCGCGATCACGCCCTGAACTTCGCCGTACTCGTCGACCACGAACACCAGTTCGGCGTTCGACGTGCGCAACTGCTCGAGCAACTCCATGCCCGAGAGCGTCTCGGGCACGAACACCGGCGGCTCGAGAAGCGCCATCAGATCGATGCGTTCACCGCGCGCCAGCACCGGCACCAGGCGGTGCGCCGCGACCACGCCGATCACGTCGGCCAGCCCACCGCGGCACACCGGGTAGCGGGTGAAGGCGTGCTCGGCGACGCGCGCGAGCGTCTCCTCGGGCGGCGCGTCGGCGTCCAGCCACGTGATCTCGGCGCGCGGCACCATCATCGAGCCGATCTGGCGCTCGTCGAGGCGGAACACGTTGCGCACCATCTGGTGCTCGTGCTGCTCGATCACGCCCGCGTCGACACCTTCCTCGAGGCTCGCGGCGATCTCTTCTTCGGTCACGCCGCGCGCCGCGCGGTTGCTCAGACCCAGGACGCTCAGCATGAAGTCGGTGGTGATCGACAGCAGCGCGACGAAAGGCCGCGTGGCCGCGCTCAACCACTGCATCGGCGGCGCGGCCAGGCGCGCGATGGTCTCGGGGAACATCTGGCCGATGCGCTTGGGCACCAGCTCGCCGAAGACGATCGACAAGTACGTGATGATCACCACCACCAGCGCGGTGGCGGCGTAGCGCGCGATGTTCTCGGGCACGTCGAATTCGTGGTGCAGCCACGCCGACAGCGGCGGCGCGAACACCGCCTCGCCGACGATGCCGTTCAGAAGACCAATCGACGTGATGCCGATCTGCACCGTCGACAGGAACCGCGTCGGTTCGTCGTGCAGTTCCATCGCGACGGCAGCGCCGTATTCGCCACTTTCGACCATCACCTGCAGCCGCGCCTTGCGGCTGGCCGCGAGCGCCATCTCGGTCATCGCGAAGGCGCCGTTGATCAGGATCAGCAAGATGAGCAGCGCAACGTTCATAAGGTGCGCGCTGCGTCTTCGAGGACGCCCGCGCATCGAGCCTGAGCGGCCACGAGCGTAGCAGAATCGTCCGCATGCACTACCTCGTTGGCGACCTGCAGGGATGCGACGACGCCTTCGAACGCCTCCTGGCCAATATCGGCTTTTCACCGTCGCGCGACAGCCTGACGCTGCTGGGCGACCTGGTCAACCGTGGCCCGGGGTCGCTGGCGGTGTTGCGGCGCGTGATGTCGATGGGCGCCGCAGCGCAAGCCGTGCTGGGCAACCACGACCTGCACCTGCTGGCCGTGGCCAACGGCATCCGCACGTCCAAGCGCGGCGACACGATCGACGACGTTCTGCATGCGCCCGACGCCGCACCGCTGCTGGCGTGGCTGCGCGAACGCCCGCTCGCCCTGCGTGCACACGGCTGGCTGTGCGTGCACGCAGGCGTGTCACCGTCGTGGGACGAAGCGCGCACGCTGTCGCTGGCCGACGAAGTCGCCGCAGCCTTGCGCGCACCCGATCACGCCGACTTCCTGCGCGTGATGTACGGCAACGAGCCCCAACGTTGGCGCGACGACCTGCAAGGCAACGACCGCCTGCGCCACCTCGTCAACGTCTTCACGCGCATCCGCTTCGTCAGCCCCGACGGCACGCTCGAGCTTGCGACGAAGGAAGGCGCGAGCGGCGCGCCCGACGGCTACCTGCCCTGGTTCGACATCCCGTCACGCCGCACCGCCGATGTGCCGGTCGCGTTCGGCCACTGGTCGACGCTGGGTCTCGTCGAGCGCGACAACCTGCTGGCACTCGACACCGGCTGCGTGTGGGGCGGATGTCTCAGCGCGGCGCGCGTCGATGGTGGACGGCGCGAAGTGGTTCAGGTCAAGTGCGTGCAGGCGCAGAAGCCGCAGCCTGGGGCATGAGGTCACCTTGTCAGACCAGCGCGGGTTTCATCAAGCGCGCCGCAACTCCTCGCGGATGGTCTTGCGCACCACGCCTTCCAGGCTCTCGGCCTGCATGGCCTGCTTCAGCGCCTCGTTGATAAGCGCCTGGTAGCCGCGCTCGCCGGCTTTCGATTTGAAGTGATCGACGACCGCACCGTCGAGAAAGATGTTCACACGGCGCTTGTTCGGCAGCACGGCCCCGGCCGCACTGCGCTTGCGCAGCACCAGCTTGCCTGCCTCGAGGTCGGCGCGACGCAGCGGCGCGTCGTCACGCATATCAGCCGAGGTTTTCGCGGTAGATGCCTTGCTCATGTCGGTTTGCCTTGCGCATCGAGATGACGCGGATGTGGTTCTCGGTCTCCGCGGTCACAACAACGACGAGCGCGCCGTCCAGCGGACCCAGCGTCACGAATCGCTCCTCGCCGTAGTCGAAGCGGCGATCTTCGAACGTCACCGTCTGCCCCGACTCGATCACCTTCGCGGCGTCGGCCAGATCAAGGCCGTGCTTCTTCGATGGCGAGTCACCGGCGATGCTTCTCCATCCTTGCCGATCCCGATTCGCGAGGCAAATCAACGCGTTGGGCTTCGGTCGGTGCATCTCACTGCGCGGTCATGCGTCAACGTGAGATGAAGTGTGCTGGCGGAAGCGGTGAGATTCGAACTCACGGACGGTTGCCCGTCGCCGGTTTTCAAGACCGGTGCAATCGACCACTCTGCCACGCTTCCAGGGGCGTGATTGTCGGTGATCCCGGACGCTCGCGGCGCGTCAGAAGAACACGGTCGGCGGCGAGGCGATCAACTCGAGGATCTGCTCGGCGGGGACTGGTCGGCTGAACAGGAAGCCCTGCGCGGTGCCGCAACCCAGCGCGCGCACGATCTGCATCTGCTCTTTGGTTTCCACGCCTCAGGCCGTTGTCTGCATCTGCATGCCGGCGGCCAACCCGGTGGTGCCGCGGATGATGGCGCGCAGGTCGGGGCGCTCGGGCGCGTCGCGTACGAAGCTGCGGTCGATCTTCAGGTGGTCGAACGGAAAGCCGCGCAGGTGGATCAGCGACGAGTAGCCGGTGCCGAAGTCGTCCAACGCGACGCTCACGCCTTTCTCGCGCAGCGTGTGCAGGACCGACAGCGCGGACGCGGCGTCTTTGAGCATCGCGGACTCGGTGACCCCGAGCTCGAGCCTGCGCGCCGGCAACCCAGTGGCCGCCAGCGCAGCGGCAACGTCGGGCAGCACCGACGCGCGGGCGAACTGCACGGCCGAGACGTTGGACCTCTCGCACACACTCGCGCAAGCGCGTCGCCACCTGCCGCAGCAGTTCGTCGCCGACTGCGTGACCGTCGGTGTCATTGACGGGCTTGAAGCGGTCGAGGTCCAGACACACGAGCGCCAGCGCCTCGCCCCGCCGCGAAGCCACCAGCGCGCGCTCGAGTAAGTCGCGCAGCACCGTTCGGTTGGGCAGGCCCGTCAACAGGTCGTGCCGCGCCAGAAAGCTGACGCGATCCTGCGTCTGGCGCCGCTCGGTCACGTCTTCGTGAAGCGCGACGCAACGACCGTCGGCACGGCGCGAAACGACAACTTCGATGGTGCGGCCGTCGTCGAGTTGCCATTCGCGCTCGCGCGTATCCGACGTTCCGGGCAGGTCAGCGCGTCAGCCATCGCTGGCGCGCATGACATCCGTCACGTTCTACACGTCGGCAGCCCGCCGAAGTGTCTCGATAACCGGCCGGTTCAGCACCTGCCGCAACCCCCACCACCCCGCCGCCAGCGCCAGCACCGCACCCGCCAGGCTGCCGGCAAGGGGCACCCAGGGCGATGCGTTCCAGGTGAATTCGAAGACGTAGCGCGCCAGCGCCCACCCGACGGCGCTGGCGGCCACCGCCGCCAGCGCTCCCGCGAGCGCGCCCACGCCGAATAGCTCGGCGCGCTGCACCCGCGTCAGCAGCGCCTTGGGCGCGCCCAACGCACGCATCACCGCAAATTCACGCGCGCGGGTTTCGCGCGTCGCGGTCACGGCGGCGAACAGCACCGCAAGCCCCGCCGCCAGCGCGAAGCCGAACAGGATCTCGACGCCGCGGATCACCTGGTCGAGCACGCGCTGCACCTCGGCGATCGACGCCGACACATCGATGTTCGTGATGTTCGGGAAGTCGCGCGACAGCCGGTTGTCGAATTGCGCATCGCCCGACGGCGCGCGGAACGCGGCGATGGTGGTCGAGGGCAACTCGACCGACGCCTTCGGGAACATCACGAAGAAGTTGGCGCGCATCGACCCCCAGTCGACGCTGCGCAGGCTGGTGACGCGGGCTTCGGCGACCTGCCCTGCAATGTCGAAGCCCAGGCGGTCGCCCAGCGAAAGCCCCAGCGTCTGCGCCAAGCCGTCTTCGACGCTGATCGCGTCGGCCTCTTCGGCGACCCACGCGCCGCGCACGATGCGGTTGTGCGGCGGCGGCTTCGCGTCGTGGCTGAGATTGAACTCGCGTTCGACCAGGCGCTTGGCGCGTTCGTCGGTGAAGCTGTCGGCGCGCACGGGCTTGCCGTTCACGGTGACGAGCCGGCCGCGGATCATCGGGTACCAGTCGTACGACTTCACGCCCGCAGTCTCGAGCGCAGCGCGGAACGGATCGCGCTGCTCGGGCTGGATGTTGATGACGAAGCGGTTGGGTGCGTCGGGCGGCGTGGCCGCACGCCAGCTCGCGATGAGATCGGTGCGCAGCAGCACCAGCAGGATCAGCGCGAGCAGGCCCACCGCGAGCGCCGACACCTGCAGCACCGCAAACGCCGGGCGCGACGCGACCTGGCGCGTCGCCAGATGCAGCCAGCGCGGCGCGGGCAGCCGCGGCACGGTGCGCGCCAGCACGCGCACCGCCAACCACGACAGCAGCGCGAAGACGCCCACCGCCACCGCGAAGCCGCCGACCGCAATGCCGCCCAGCTTCGGGTCGCGCGCCACCGCCAGCAGCAACGCCGCGAAGCCGAGCGTGCCGGCCACCAGCACGATCAGCGACATCGCACCGGGCGCACCCAGGTCGCGGCGCAGCACGCGCAACGGCGGCACGCTGGCCAGTTGCAGCACCGGCGGCAGACCAAACCCCGCCATCAACGTCACACCGACGCCGGCCCCGAAGAGTGCGGGCCACAACGACGGCGGCGGCGGGTCGGCGTGCAGCAGGCCTTGCAGCAACGCGATGAAGGCGTGATGCACGGCGAAGCCAAGCACCACACCGACAACGCTGGCCGCCAGGCCGACCAGCGCGAACTCGATCGTGTAGGACAGCGCGATCGTGCGCTGCGACGCACCCAGCACACGCAGCATGGCCGCGTCATCGAGGTGACGCGACGCGAACTCGCGCGAACCGATCGCGATGGCCACCGCCGCGAGCAGCGCCGACAGCAACGCGACGAGGTTCAGGAACTTGTAGGCGCGGTCGAGCGTCTGGCGCATCTCGGGGCGCCCGCTGTCCAACGCCTCGATCGTCAGGCCACGCAACTGCTTGTCTTCGATGGCTTTTTCGGCGGCGACGACGAAGCGCCGCACCGCCACGTCGTTGCCTGTCGGCGACGCCACCGCGAACCGATAGGTGATGCGACTGGCCGGCTGCACCAGGCCCGTGGCCGCGAGGTCGTCGTGATGCAGCATCACGCGCGGCGAGAACGCCGAGAAGCCAGCGCCACGGTCGGGTTCGATGACGATGAGCTTGGCGATCTCGAGCTGCGCGTCGCCCAACAGCAGCTTGTCGCCGGCCTCGAGTTGCAGCGCGCCCAGCAGCGACACGTCGACCCACACCGTGCCGGGCTTGGGTACGCCGGCCGCGTCGCGCACGGGCGCGTTGGGGCTGTCCTTCACGCGCATGCGTCCGCGCAGCGGGTAGCCATCGCTGACCGACTTCACCGCGACCAATCGCGTGGCGCCACCTCGGGCGTCGCTCGCGCGTGCCATGCTGGGGAAGTTCGCGGTGCGCACGCCCGCCAGGCCTTCGGCCCGCGCCAGGTCTTCGATCGCGTTGGGCGTGGGCTTGTCGCTGCTGACGACCGCGTCGCCACCCAGCAGCGAACGCGCGTCACGCGCAAGGCTGGCCTGGAGGCGATCGGCGAAGAAGCCCACCGCGCTGAGCGCGGCCACCGCGAGCGCAACGGCGATCAGAAGCAACCGCAACTCGCCAGCGCGCCAGTCACGCCCGAGTTGGCGCCACGCGAGGCCCGCGCTCGACGGGCGTTTGGCATCGGCGGGCCGTGTCGTAGGCATCACTTGTGTTGGGCTCGTGCGTAGGCTGGGCACCCTAACACCGGGTGGGCCGAATGGCCGATGCAAGGGCATTGAATCGGATGCGCAGGCCCGCACGTTCCAATCTCACCCGGTCTCTTCTCCAGTCTTCCTCCTTCACCCAGTCTTCCCCGGCCGCGGGCGGCGGCACGTCACGACGGTTCTTCTTCATGAGCACCCTGCCTTCGATCTTCGTCTCGCACGGCTCGCCGATGACGGCGATAGAGCCCGGCGCGGCTGGCGACTTCATGCGCCGCCTGGGCCCGGCCATCGACGCGACCTTCGGCCGGCCGAAGGCGATCCTCGCGGTGTCGGCGCACACCATGACGCGCGAGCCCGCGCTGCTGGCCGCGCCGCGACACGAAGCGGTGTATGACTTCGGCGGCTTCGACCCGAAGCTGTACACGCTGCGCTACGACGCGCCGGGTGCACCCGACCTTGCGCAGCGAGTGAAGGCGCTGTTGGATGCAGCTGGCGTGCCCGCCCATGTCGTCGACGAAGGTGGGCTTGACCACGGCATCTGGACGCCACTGCGCTACATGTACCCCGACGCCGACGTGCCGGTGCTGCCGCTCGCGTGGGTGCCAACCTGGTCGCCCGAACGCCAGATGGCGCTGGGTGAAGCGCTACGGCCGTTGGCCGACGACGGCGTCCTCGTGGTCGGCAGCGGCAGCATGACCCACAACCTACGGCTGTTCATGAACGGCCGGCCGACGATCGACTCGCCCGAGATGCCGCAAAGCCGCGAGTTCCGCGAGTGGTTCTCGAACACCTCGGCGCAACGCGGATGGGACGTGCTTGTCGACTATCGGCGCGAGGCACCGCACGCGGTGCTGATGCACCCGACCGATGAGCACCTGCTGCCGTGGTATGTCGCGGCCGGCGCGGGGGGCCGCAATCAAACCCCCGTGCGCCTGCACGAAGGCGCCGCCTACGCCTACATCGGCATGGACACCTACGCCTTCGGCGAACAGGCACCAACGCTTGCGCGCGCGCTGGGCTGACGCGCGGCGGCCTCTCCTAAAATAATCGGATGATTGGCCGACTGAAACTCTGGGCATCGACCCTCCACGACACCCGCAAAGATCGCCAGCTTGGCATCCGCACCGACGGCCTCATCGTCCCGTCCGACATCGGTGACGGCTGCTTTGCATACCTGCCTCTGGGCTATCGCAACCTCGAGCGTCTTTTCTCGCACATCGACGTGCGGCCCGGCCATGACGTGCTGATCGACTACGGTTCGGGCCTGGGGCGCGTGCCGATCTTCGCGGCGCAGAAGCTGCTGAAGCGCTCGATCGGCGTCGAGCTGTCGAAGATCCTGAACGACCAGGCCATTGACAACGCGAAAGCGGCACTGCCCAAGCTGGCGTGCCGGCAAGTCGACATGATCGAGTGCGACGCGCGAGCCTTCAGCGTGCCGGACGACGCGACGATCTTCTACTTCTTCATGCCCTTCGACGAGTCGATCTTGGGCGAGGTGCTCGACAACATCAAGGCGTCGATCGACGCGCACCCGCGTGCCGCGTGCATTCACTACGTCAAACCGAACACCGGCGCGGTCTTCCTCGAAACCGTGGCGAAGTCGCGGCCGTGGATCCGGATGCAGGTGCCGGCGCAGCTGTCGCGCGGCCTGCAATGGGTGCGCGCCGACGTCGGGCCGGCGCGCTGAACCCGCGCGCCGCGGGTGAGGGAGAACTTCCGCGGCCGTCGTCAGCGTGTCAGCGTGCAATTGGCGCGCCGACCACGCCTTCGACAAACCAGTTCATGCCGGCGACCGCGGCGTCGTCGAGTGGCCCCTGCTGTTGCCGCACGCGGCCCGACTGGTCGACAAGACGCCCAACGAACGGGCCGTCACGCCCTGCGAACAGCGCCGCCTGCCGCACCTCGAGGTCGCGCCGCAGCGCTTGCGGCAACGCGGCGTCGACTGCTTCGAGCTTCACCATGCCCTCGCGCATGCCGCCCCAGGTCGCGCGCGGCTGCCACGTCGCGTCGAGTAAAGCCCGCGCCGTGCGCTGGTAGTGGCCGCCCCAGTCGGCAACGATCGCCGCGAGCTGCGCGGTCGGCGCGTGGGCGCGCATGTCGCTCTGGTAGCCGACCACGCGCACACCTCGCGCCTGCGCCACGCCGGGCACCGCCGGCGAGCCGCTGTGGTTGGTCAGCACGTCCGCACCCGCGTTCACCAGCGTCGTTGCCGCATCGCGCTCGCGCGCGGGGTCGAACCAGGTGTCGAGCCACAACACGCGCACGCTGGCGTCGGGCCGCGCGGCGCGCATGCCGAGCGTAAAAGCGTTGATGCCCTGGATCACTTCGGGCACCGGAAAGCCGGCGACGTAGCCGGCAACGCCACCCTTGCTGGTGCGCCCTGCGAGGAAGCCGGCAAGCCATCGAGCCTCGTAGAAGCGCGCGTTGTACGTGCCCAGGTTGCGTGCGGTCTTGTGGCCCCCGGCATGTTCGATCACGACGTTGGGGTGGTCGGCTGCGACGCGCAGCGCTGGTTCCAGGTAGCCGAAGCTGGTCGCGAAGATCAGGCGCACGCCCTGCGCGGCCATGTCGCGCATGACGCGTTCACTGTCGGGGCCCTCGGGCACGGCTTCGGCCATGCGCGTCTTCACGCGCGGGCCCAGCGCGCGCTCGAGCGCCAGGCGCCCCTGCTCGTGTTGGAAGGTCCACCCCGAGTTGCCGATCGGGCTGACGTAGACGAAGCCCACGTCGAGCGTCGATGCAGCACGCGAAGTGGTCGCCCAGGGCGCAAGCGCGCAGGACACGATCGCTGCGGCCGCGTCGCGACGTGTCCATGCGCGACTCGCAGCGCCGCTTCGTGCCTTCACCTTCATGCAAGTCCCGTCGTGTCGTCAATCAACCCATGTTCGACGACGAAAGCGGTCACGCGTTCGAACGTCCTGGTACTGATGCATCTTGCCCAGCAGCGACTTTTTTAGATAGGGGTGCCCCATCTCGACCAAGTCGAAAGCTCGCGTCGTCATCGGGTCACCCGGCAACGGCGGACCGGCGTAGAGGTAGGCACCGACAGACATCGAACGGGCCGCCAGGCGTGCCAGCGGGATCTCTTGCGCCGCGACAACGTGATCGCCCCAGGCCAGCGACCAACGCGTGGTGAACACCGGTGCCAACGCCTCGAGGCGCGCGGGGGTCACGTCTTTCAGCACGAAGGCATAGGTCTGCACGTGATTCTCGTCACCGTGGTGCGCGGTCAGGCCGGTCAGGTCCCACGGCGCCTCGTGGATCAGTGGGCGCACGTCATGCATCGGGCCGAACACCGAGTCGTTGGACACGTACACGGTCGAGCCGGGCGATCCGCGCGCGACCTCGAGCAGCGCAATCGTGTAGGCCGTGAAGTCGTAGCCGCTTGGGTCCTTCCACAGCAACGCGTCGGCGCAGGCCGCGACCTCGGCGGGTACCTGCTGCGGCTGCGGCACCGCGCACACGACGAGCAGTGGCAGCCCCAGGTCTTTCAGACGCCGCAGTGTCACGCGCTGGCTTCGTGACAGTTGCCCTCGCGGCGCGTAGACGAAGTGCACCGCCCACACCTCGCGCGCCGAACGCACGGGCGCCAGCACCTGGTGGGACGGGAACCCACCCCGCCGCAGCCGCGCGCGCAGGCGCTCGAGTCTGATCTGCGTGCCGGGCGCGCTGGGCACATAAGACCATCGCGCGACAAAACCCTCCGGCAGGGTTGTCGCATCAATCCGTGCCAACAAGGCCTGCATGTGCAGCGTGGGGCGGATCGCGAATGGGACAGGTGCGCGGTGAATCGGAGCGACGATGCGCTCAGAGCCCGAACCAGCGGTGGGCCGCTTGCGCGATAAGCCAGCCTACCGCCCACGCTACGGGCCAGATCGGTAGGACCATGGCCTCCTTGCGCCAGCTCCACAGGCCGTGGCGGCGATTGAAGTAGTAGTACAGCGGCAGCGTCGCGGCCTGGTGCAGCGCGACCGCCCAATAAACGCCGGTCACGCCCCACAGGTGGAAGCCCAGGGGCATCGCGGTGAACAGCGCGATCAGCTTCACGAGGTTGGCGATGGGCATGTACTTCGTCGTGCCCATCGCGATGTAGGCGCTGACCGAGACGCCGTAGCGTGTCAGCACCAGCGCGCAGCCGAGGATCTGCAGGATTCGGCCGGCTTCGTGGTAACGCGGGTCGTAAAGCGCGGAGACGATGACCTGACCCAGGCCGAAGAGCAGCCCCGACACCGCGAGCGCCAACCCGTCGAGCGGCAAACGCAGCTTCCAGAACACCTTCGGCAATTCGGCCGGGTTACGGCGCATGACTTCGGCGAAAGCCGGCACCGCCACCGACAGCGTGAGCCTGGCCACAGCGAGTTCGACCGCCTGCGCCAGCGTCAGCGCAATCGCATAGAAGCCCAACTGCGCCTGCGTCAACCACGCAGCGAGCATCAGCCGGTCGCCGTTGCTCGACAGCACGTACAGCGCCGACGACGCGAGGATCCAGCGGCCGATGCGCATGATCTCGCGCGCGCAGTCCGGGTCCCAGTGCAGGCGGTCACGGTGGCCGCGCAACCAGAGGTGGCTGAGCACGAGCGTGACGAGCGCGCCGACGTGGGTGCCGATCAGCAGCGGCCAGATGTTCCTCCACACCGAAGCCAGCGAGACCATCACGACGATGGTCAAGAACAGTGCGATGACCTCGATCAACGATGCCCGCTTGAGATCGAGCGTGCGGTCGGCCAGCATCAGCTTGGTCGAATCGAGGCCGTTCGTGACCGAGGTGGCTGTCGCGATGATGATGACCCACATCAGGTCGGGCGATGCGTACACCGTGTCGGGCGCAAAGGCGCCGCGCCGCCGCAGTTGGTCGAGCACGAGCGCGACGACGATGCAGCCCAGCCAGATGAAAACGCCGCGCACGGCCTGGATCGTGAAGGCGGTGCCCAGCATCTCGGGCGAGTCGCCGCGCTTGCTTTGCACCACGGCTTGGCGGATGCCCACGTCGGACAGCAGCGCAGCGACGATCGTGATCGACATCGTTACGGCCATCATGCCGAACAGTTCGGGCGCGAGCAGGCGCGTCATGATGAGGTTCGATGCCAGGCGCAGCACCTGCAGGCCCGCAAAACCGATCATGGACCAGCTGGCCGCGGACAGGATGCGCGCGCGCAGGGACCGCGGCGTGACAGTCGGCGCCGAGGTCGCGTCAACGGGGCTTAGCGTGGTGTCGCTCACGATCGTTTGGGGTACGTGCGGTGGGGGGGCCGTTGGGTCGGATGTTCGGCGCGCGGCGCGTTGTTGCGGTCGACTGCGGGTCCTGTCGAACGGGTCGCCAACTCGGACATGCGTGGATCGTCATCCCGCCCTTGCGCAGCGACGACGTCGCCCCGCACATCGCCGCGGCGCGGCCAGCGGCCTGCAAGCCGACCTCCCGGACGGGCTGTCGGACGGGCACCTCGGGGTGCAACCGGTGCCATCGCGTCCAAGCCCGCGAGCACGGAGCGCGGCGCTGCGGCAGGCCTTGCGTTCGCCGTGCGTTGCGCGTTGCGCCAACGCTCGGCAATGCCCACGTACGCCATGGCGCAGCCCAACAGCGGCCAATAGACCATCGGCATGTATTCGACGCTGCTGGTCGTCGCGATGGTGACCAGCGTGACCACCATGGCAGCAGCCAGCGCGCGCCCGGTGATACCCATCGATTCGTGGTGACGTTCCACGGCGCGCGCGCGTTGAAAGCCCGAGACGGCGGCGATCACGAAAGGCGATACAAAAAGGAGGACTCCGACGGCGCCGTACTGCAAGGCCACGCCGAGGTACGTGTTGACCATGTCGATGATGCCCTGGCCTTGTCGCATCTGCTCGAGCCTCGGGTCGACCAGTGACCGGAAGTCGCCCAGGATCGGGTTATCCCAGAAGATTGCCATGGACACCTCGATCAACTTGACGCGGTAATCGACCGTGCCCTTCTCGACCGTCCCGATGAACGGGATGTAGCCAATGACTTTGTCCCCGTACGGCGTCGCCATCAGACCGAGAAAGCCGACTGTGAGCACCGCCGAGGTCACGACGAAACGCTTGCCGGAATTCGGCCCCGCGAGCACCAACGCCAACAGACCCGCCGCGGTGGCGACCCATGGGCCACGCGACAACGCCACCAGCAGGCCGACCGCAAGCGCACACGCCGCGAGGAAGCCCAACACCACCGGCCGCATCGAGCGCTGCAGCGCGACCCAAAGGCACAGGCCCACACCCATCGCGTAGCCGAGGACGATGGGATGCCCCGTTGTACCCATGGCACGCAGCGCACCGCCGCCTGCGGTTTCGCGAAGCACGTAAAGCGTCACCCTCGGGGGTGGTATGCCCAGCGGGCCGCGCATCGATTCGAAGATCAACCAGTGCCGCAACGTCTCGAAGAGCGCGATGACGCCCAGCAGCGCGAATGCGAGCATCAGGCACGCAAGCACCTCGCGCAACTGCTTCAGGTCGCGAAGCGCGTGCGTCATCACGTAGAACGGCACGACCATCAACAACATCAGGTCGATGAAGTTGCGCACGTTGTTGGCAACGGTGCTTTCGGAGAACAAGATCGTCACGAGCATCATGGCCGTGAAGGCGATGACGGACCCCTGGCTCCACTTCTGCGCGCTCACCGTTTGCGATTGCGATTGCGATTGCGATTGAAGCAGCCGCCACGCCATCGGCAGCAGGATCAACAGCGACAGGAGGCGCGCTGGCGAAACGATCACCAGATAGTTGACGATGCCGAAGCCGGGCACATCGGCCTCGAAGTTCGGCACCGTCAGCAGCAACATCATGAACAGCGCTGGCGGGTTGCGGTCGCGCTGCGCTGTCAGCAAGATGATCACACTGGCCGCAAAGACGAAGACCCAGAAGTTGTGCGCGAGAAACGCAGCCGAAGTCACACCGAGCCAGGCGTTGCGGCGCCGATTGAAGTCCTCGGTCGTCATCAGGGACGCCGTCAGCGGCTTCTTCAGCAGCGCGAACGTCGCGATCGCCATCGCCATGACGTAGACGTAGGCTGTGATGTGGACAGGCATCGTCGTGTCGGGAAAGGCGAAATCCGGTCAGCGCGCCGCGCAGCTCAAGCAGCCGTCGCGGTGCCGCGTCGGCGGCCGAAGATCGCTGCCAGCAGCAGGTCCACGCCGAAGAAGATCGCGAGCGCGACAAGCATCAGTACGATGCCCGCGGCGCCGTGCAGGAACCCCTGCCCCGCCTCGTCACCGAGGTGGTAGGTCACCAGCACCAGCACGAGCACGCGCACGATGTTCGCGGCGAACGCGATCGGGATGATCGACGCCACCAGCACCGCGACATGCACCGCGCGTCGCTGCGCGGCGACGATATGGATGAACAGCGTGCCCAGCGCAGCCAGGCTGAACATCGAATTGAGTCCCGAACAGGCGTCGGCGACGAGCAGCTGGTAAGGACCCACCGAAATCATCACCCCTGCGCGCGCGATCGGGTAGCCGATAAGGTGCAGGCCTTCGACGACCAGCACCGAAATCACGTTCTTCAGCGGCCCGGTCAAGGCGTCGACCAGCGTGGCCGGCAACGGCACCATAAAAAGCAGGTAGAGCCACGGGAACCACGCGGCCCGCAACGCCCGTGTGCCACCCAACCATGCGAGCGCGGCGCCCATCACGAGCCCGTGCGCGATGAACTCGGCGCTGGCGATCGAAAGCGCGCGACCTGCCAAGTACAAGACCGCACCCGCGCCGAACAATGCCGCCGCGATCCATGGCGAGCCCTTTCCAAGCGACTGGGTCAGCTCTTCGCGGCGCTGCCACAGCAGCCACACAGAGATTGCAAGAATGATCGGCCCGTGGCCGAACTCATCGGTCTGCCACAACCCTTGTGAGGCCTGCCAGTAGCTGGGGCCGAACATCGCCATGAAACCGGCGAGGGCGACAAGCCACGGGCCTGCAGCCATGAGCGGACCCGCCGCTCGGCCCGTGGGCAGGTTTGACCGGCCGACAGACCCCGCCGTGCGAGGGTCCGTGGCCATCATCCGGCTTCGGCGGTGGCGGCCTTGCCGGAGCGCACCGGCACGTCGACGAGGACCGAACCCACCACGCGCGAACCGGCTTCGGCAATCGTCTGATTGACGTCGCTGAAGGCGCGCAGCGGCGTGGCGTTGATTCGCGCGAGCGTCAATGACGCACCCGCCAGACGCGCCAGCAACGCGGCGTCCGCGCCGCTGCACAGCGCGGGCGAGTCGAGGATGACGACGTCGAAGGTCGACATGCTTTGCTCGAGCACACGGTCAAGCACCGGCCGGCTGAGCAGTTCCGTCGGGTTCGGTGGCGTGGGGCCCGCGGGCAGCACCGCAAGCCCCGGGATACCGGGAACGAAGGTCACCACCTGGTCCTGCATGCGCCCGGCCAGAAGGCTCGACAGGCCGACTTGGTTCTCGATTTTGAAAAGCTTGTGCTGGCGCGAATGCCGCAGGTCGCCATCGATCAGCAGCGTGCGTTCGCCCAGTTGCGCGAACGTGACCGCGAGGTTGGCCGCCAGCCAGCTGCGTCCCTCGCCGCGGTCGGCACTGACGATCGCAAGCGCCGTGCGCCCGCCGGCATCATCGAGCCAACGCAGTTGCAACTGGCTGCGCAGCGCACGCAGGCGCTCGCCTTCCGGGCCGAAGGGCTTGTACGCGGCCACCAGCTCGGTGCTGACGGGGCGGCTCGTGCCCGGCTGCAGGAACGGGTAGTCGAACTGAAGCGACAACGCGTACAGCACGTCGGCTTCGGTCAGCAGCCCCAACTGGACGCCCGCCTCGCCAAAGCGCAGCTCGGTGTCACGCTGGTACTGCAGCACTCGCTCGACGTCCTTGGCCGACAGGCGCCCTGACTCGACGAGGATCGCGCCGATCGTGCGCTCGCCAGCGCGCGCCTTCGGCGAAATCATGGTGGTAGCGGTCACGACCTGCTCCCGTCCAGCGTCAGCTGTGGCGCCATCGATCCGCCTAGGCGGTGGCGCACGGGGGCCGGCAGGATGCGCGAACGCGCGTCGAGCGGTTTGGCCGACATCACGCCAATCACGGGCACGCCCTCGGCGGCCAGCATGTCGTCTTCGCTGCGCACGCGGCGGTTGATGAATTCCAAAGCGATCGCCGCGACCATGCCCGCCAACAGCCCCATGACGGTCGCCAGCGCGATGTTCTTCGGCATGTTGGGCTTGGAGTGCGTCAGCGGCTCGACCGCGGGGCTGAGCACGCGCGCTGGCGCCTGGTTGGCACAGGATCTCGGTCTGGAGTTGCGATGCGGCGCTGCGCCACGGCGTCGTAGGCCTTCTGCGCGGTGTCGACGTCGCGCAGCATCACCGACGCGTTCGTCGCGCTGCGACTGCATGCTCAGCAGCGTGCGCTTCTGCTGCTCGACCTGCGCGCGCAACTCGGCGGTGCGCGCTTCGACGTCTGCACGCCGCTGTCGGCGGCACCGGTGACGCGCGTCATCTCGTTGTTGAACTGCTGCGCAGCGACTTGACCTTGGCGTCGACCTGGATGCACTGCGGATGGCGGTTGCCGAAGATCTCGCTGACTTCGCGTCAGCCGCGTCTCCTCGGCGCGAGCTGCGTCTTCAGGCCCTGGACGACCGGGCTGCTCTGGATGTCGACCGACGTTTCGCTGCCCGAGGTGGACTCGCCTGCTGGTGGCCTCGGCCTCGGCGGTCTGCGCCGCTGCCAGCGCCTGCTCGGCCGACGCCATGCTCTGCTGCTCGAGGTTGAGCCGTTCGCTCGAGATCACGACGACCCGCTCTTCTGCTGGAACGCCGAGAGCCGGTCTTGCGAGGCCTGGAGATCGGTTCGCTGCGCCCTCAGGCGCTCGTCGAAGACCTTCAGCGCCTCGTTGGCCGGCTGGCGCGCGATCTCGATCGTCCGGTCAAGGTAGGCCTTCGCGAAGGTGTTGGCGACCGCGGCAGCGAACTGGGGGTCCTTGGCGGAGAACGACACAACCAGCGTCGAGCTTTGCGGCAAGGGGTTCACGCGCAGGTTCGTCAGCAGCCGGTCTCCGTAGTACGACTCGAGCGTGCCGCGGCCTTCGGTATCTTCGCGCCATTCCGCGATCGCCTGCGGGTTGTCCGCCAGACCGAGGAGCTTGACCACGCGGCCGGCGACGGGGTCGCTGGTGATGATGCTCGCCTGGTCGGCGACGAAGGTTGGGTTGCCCATATTGGGCAGGAAGACGCTGAGTGTCGGGTCGGTCTTGACGTCGAGCGAGATCGTCGTCGTGGCGGTGTACTGCTTGGGCAGCTTGAGACTGATCGCGGTGGCCGCGCCGACGATCAACGCGAAGATCGTCAGCACGAGCCCCCAGCGCAGCTTGAGCAGTAGGAGGATCTGTTTGATATTCATGGCTTCGGTGTCCCGGCCGGATCAGAGGAACCGCATCACAGGAAGGATTCGCGCACGTTGACGACGTCGTCGGCCTGCAACTGCTCGGTCAGGCCCAGGTCGAGCACCTGGGTCTTGCGCGGCAGCGTCTTTGCGGTGGACCTGGATGCGACGCAGCGTGCCCTTGGCGGTGAGGCCACCGCTGGCGGCGATCACCTGCATCAGCGTCATGCCGCGTTCGAGCCGCAGCGTGCCGGGGCGCTGCACCTCACCGTAGACGTAGACCTGCGGCGCGCGTTCGACGTAGATGACGTCGCCGTTCTGAAGGGCAACGTCGATGTTGTCGCGGCCCTGCCCGAACACGGCCGTCATGTCGACCTCCTGGCGGAACGACTTGCCCTCGCGTTTGCCGTTCACGACCACGATGTCGTGGCCGGTGGGCAGGATGCCGCCCGCGGCCGCGATGATGTCGGACAGGCGCACATCGCCGGCCTCGAGCGGGTAGCGGCCGGGCTTGCCCACCTGGCCGAGCACCGACACCAGGTTGCCGCGCACCTGGATGACGTTGATGCTGACCTGGGGCTGCTTGATGAAGTTGCCGTCACGCAGGCCGTCGGCGATGCGTTTCTCGGCCTGCGGCACCGTCATGCCGACGAGCGACACCGTGCCCAGCAGCGGGTACGAGATCGAGCCGGATTCGGTGATTCGGCTCTCGAGCGACAGGTCGGGGCTTTGGAACACCGTGATGCGGATCGTGTCGCCGAGCGAAAGCCGGTACTCGCCGGCGGTCGTTCCCGTCGCTGCGGCACCGGCGGCCGCTGGAGGAGTCCCCTGCGCGGATGGCGTCGCCCGCGTGGGCGGCGCCACCGGCGCGGGCACCGCCTGGGCCCAGGCCGATGCACCGACCAGCGTGCCGATCGCCCAGACCGCGAGCGTGGCAGCGCCTCGACGAAGCTTCGACACCAGATTCATTTCAAGCCTAGTCCCTTGTTGATGGTCGTGTTGCTGAGCGCGCCTTCTGCAGCCGAGGCTGCATCGGCCGCCTTTGCCGTTGCTGCTGCTGCCGCCGGCGCAGCAGGCGGCCCAGCGGGCGGCAGACCGCGTGCTGCCGATGCCGCTGCATCGGCGAGGCTGGGCGCTGCTTCGACACCCGAGGGCGCGGACGCGGCGAACTTGCCGACGTATTCGACCTTCGCGGACGCGCGCAGCGCCTTCAGATCATCGGCAACGACCCGGCGCTTGCGGTCGTTGACCATGAACTGCTCGATGGCCGGGCGCGCACGCTCCTCGTCGATGGCCTGCAAGCGCGACTCGGTGACGGCCATGACCTGAATGCCCGCCGGACCCTCGATCACGATGCTTTGGCCGTTCTTCAGCTTGGACAGCAGCGGCAGCGTCGCCAGCGGTATCTGTTCCGCCGAGCGAACGACCTGATTCGAGCCGTAGCCGATGTTGTTCGCGCGCACGTAAATCAGCACGTCTTCGACCGGCTTGCCCGCGGCCACGATGCGTTTGATCGCATCGGCCTGAGCCCCCTTCGCCTGGATCGCCACTTCCTGCAGCTGGTAGACGCGGCGTTCGCGGAACAGGGCCGGGTTGTCGTTGTAGTAGGCGGTGATTTCTTCGGGCGTCGGGCGCGACACACCTTCGGCGATCTTGTCGAAGTAGGCGCGGGCGACGATCTCGTCGCGCGCGGCTTCGATCTGCTGAAGCACCTTGGGGTCGCGTTCGAGCTTCAGCGACTGCGCCTTCTGGATCGCGAGCTCTTGGTCGATCAACCGCTCGAGCACACGACCGCTGGCAAGGTCGGTCTGCTCGGGCCGCAAGCCGCGCATGTTCTGCAAGGCGTGGTTGATCTGGTGTACCGTCACTTCTTCCTTGTTGATGCGCGCGGCAACCTGCGAAGCCGCTTGCTCCTTGGTACCGCCACCGCAGCCCGAAGCCACGGCCAGGGCCACGCTGGCAAGCGTCCAGATGGAAAAGGTGCGCAAGGCGCGCCGGGTGTCGACTGCATTCATGGCGTGGTGATCTCGCCCGTATTCGGGTTCCGCTGTCATCGGCGCGCCGAAATGCGGCCTTCGCGGGGTGCGGGGCGCATGCTCGGCGCGAGCAATTTCCGCTTCGACCTCCAGTGTACGTTCGGCGTTCCGCACCCTTGGACCCCGGTAAGGGGGACGATGTCGGGCATGCGCTGCGAGTTGGCGTGAATACGCCACAGAGATTCGCGAAACCTTCTCCGGACGAAACATTCGGCATCGCGACGTTCCGCCGCGCGCGCGTTTCGAGATGCGTCAGGCCGTCATCAGCAATGCACGCCGACATGCAGCGCCACCACGCCAGCCGCAAGGTTGTGCACGTCGACATGGCCGAAGCCTGCCTCTTTCATCATCGCCGCGAGCGCCTGCTGGTCCGGATGCATGCGGATCGATTCCGCCAGGTAGCGGTAGCTGTCGGCGTCACCGGCGACGAGCCGGCCCAGCTGGGGCAGCACCGTGAAGGAGTACCAGTCGTAGGCTTTCGAAAGGGGCGCGGCGATGCGCGAGAACTCGAGGACGAGGACACGACCGCCTGGCCGCAGCACACGCGCCATCTCGCGCAACGCACGGTCCTTGTTGGTCATGTTGCGCAGGCCGAAGGCGACGCTGACGAGGTCGAAGCTCGCATCGGCGAACGGCAGGTGCTCGGCGTCGCACAGCACCGTCGGCAACACCAGACCCTCGTCGAGCAGGCGTTCGCGGCCCGCCTTCAACATCGCGTCGTTGATGTCGGTGTGGACGACGACGCCGCTTGCGCCGACCTTGCGTGCGAAGGCGCGGGCAAGGTCACCCGTGCCACCCGCGAGGTCGAGCACGCGCTGCCCGGGCCGCACGTCGGCAACCGCCACCGCATAGGCCTTCCAAGCCCGATGCAGGCCGGCCGACATCAGGTCGTTCATCAGGTCGTAGCGCGGTGCGACCGAATCGAACACACCGCGCACGCGCTGCGCCTTGTCAGCCTCGTCGACCTGGTCAAAGCCGAAATGGGTGCTCGACATTGCGCCTGCCCGCCGTGCGTCAGTGTGAGTCAGTGTGAATCAGTGGTGGTGCCCGCACGACGAGGCCGCGGCCACGCCGGCCGTCATCGGCGCGTCACGCTCAGCGCCAGCCGCGGCAAGCCTTGCAAGGTAGTCGGCCCACAAAACGTCTTGCCGCTTACCCAGCTCATACAGATAACCCCAGGCATAGATGCCAGAGCTGTGGCCGTCGCTGAAGGTCGGCTGAACCGCGTAGTGGCCCACCGGCTCGAGCGCGACGATCTCGACCTCGCGTTTGCCGGTCTGCAGCGTCTCCTGGCCAGGGCCATGGCCCTGCACCTCGGCTGACGGAGAACAGACGCGCAGCAACTCGAACGGCAGGCGAAAGCTCGCGCCATCGTCGAAATCGACCTCGAGCGTGCGCGACGACTGGTGCACGACGATGCGGGTGGGCTGGGGAGAAGTCACGGCGTGAGTTTAGCGGCCTACCCGTGGCGTGGGCCGCGGACATCCATCGCGCGTGAGGAATCCACGCGCCCCCCGACCGGCGCACCTGGGCGGCGGCGCGCTGGCACATCGCGACTCGACAATCACGCCAACGTCGCCTGCCATGCGCGGGGCGATGCCATTCATGCTGACATCCCACGCACCGACCGCTGCCCTTGCGCTCGAGCTGATCGGCCTGGCGTACGGCGCCGGCCTGTTATGGCTCGGCGCCTCGCTGCGTGCCGACGCGACGACGCTGGACCGCTGGCGCCAGCCGTCGCTCGTGTTGTCGTCGGCGCTGACGGCTTTAGGGCTGTGGTGGCCTGGGCACCTTCACCTCGAGAGTTATGGCGCCGCGAGCTATGTGGCGCTGATCGCGGCCGTGCTGCTGCCGCTGTGCGCGGTCGCGTTCGCACGCGACGCGTTCGCCCCGCGCACCTCGCGGGTGCGCATGGTGCGCGTGGTGCGCGTGGTGCGCGCGGCCTCGAGCCAGCGGCGCCCGCCGCGATCGCAACCTCGGTGATCTTCGTGCTCGCCAGCGCGCCGCGAAACCTCGAGACCGGCTCGGCCAGCGCGTTCGCGATGGTGGTGGGCGTGTCGGTCGGGCTGCTCGTGCTGATGGTCGGGCTGCATCACGCGTCGACAAAAGCCTGGCAGCGTGCCGCCGCCAGCGTCGCCTCGTCGGTGCTCGTGACGATGATCGAGTGGGCGCCACCTCCGCACCACGACATCGGCGCGGTGACGATGCAGTTCGGGACGATGGTCGCCGTGTTGGGGCTGGGCGCGGCGCTGCTGGGCACGCTGCGACACACGCGCACGAAGGTCGCCGCCGTGACGGCGCAGAAGGACCGCGAGGCGCTCGACCGCGACCCGCTCACGCACCTGCCGACGCACCGCGCCTTCGAGGCCGGCCTGTCCAAGGCGGTATCACGTACGCACGGGGACCGCGAGCCGTTGGTGCTGCTGTTCGTCGACCTCGACGGATTCAAAGCCGTGAACGAAAGCTACGGCCATGCCGAGGGTGACCGCGTCATCGTCGAAATGGCGCGACGCTTGCGCAAGGTGGCGCGCGAATCGGACCTGCTGGCGCGCCTCGGCGCCGACGACTTCCTGCTGCTGAGCCGAGAAGACACCGAGCTGAAAGCCGCCGAGGCGCTGGCCCAACGCATCATCATGCGGTTGAGCATGCCCTACGCGTTGTCGAATCAGCACGTGTCGCTGACGTGCTCGGTGGGCATCGTGCGCTACCCGAAACATGGGCCGGCCGACCAGTTGGTCGCACGCGCCGACGCCGCGGCGCAGGCCGCCAAGCGCGAAGGCGGCGGGCGCCACTGCGTGTTCGACACCAAGATGGACACCGGCGCGCGCGAGCGCCTGGCCATGAGCAACGAACTGCGCACGTCGATCGAGCGCGGCGGCCTCGAGCTGTACTACCAGCCCAAGGTCGACGCGGCCAGCAAGCAGATCTCCGGCGCCGAGGCTCTGGTGCGCTGGAACCATCCGTGGCACGGTCTGGTCGGGCCGGCAGCCTTCGTGCCGATGGCCGAACAAACCGGCTTGATCGAATTGCTGGGCAACTGGGTGATCGAGGACGCTTGCCGCCAGATCGGCGCGTGGCGCGAGCGCGGGCATGCGCATGCGTGTGTCGATCAACCTGTCGCCGCCGCAACTGCGCCAGGCCGACCTGGTGCCGAAAATCCTCGAGTCGCTGCGCAAACATCGCGTCGAGCCGTCGCTGCTGACCTGCGAGATCACCGAGTCGGTCGCGATGTCGGACACGACGACGACGCAAGAGACGATGCGCGCGCTCGGGCGCCGCGGGCATCCACATGTCGATCGACGACTTCGGCACCGGCTACTCGAGCCTGTCGTACCTGCGCAAACTGCCGGCCGAGGAACTGAAGATCGACCGCAGCTTCGTCAGTGACCTCGAGCACAGCGCCGACGCGCGCGCTGTCGCCGACGCCGTCGTCAAGCTAGCGCACGCGCTGGGCCTCAAGGTCGTGGCCGAAGGCGTCGAGAACGAGGCCCAGGCCGACCTGCTGATCGCGATGGGCTGCAACCAGCTCCAGGGCTACTTCTTCGGCAAGCCGATGCCTGCCGATCACTTGCTGGCGTGGGCGATGGACAACCGGAATCGGCGCGATGCCGTCAGCACGTCGTTCAGGCCGTCGCTGTTCGTCGAAGAAGCCTGAGCTGCGCAGTTCAAAGCGCAATTCAGATTCAAAGCAGCACCCGCTCGATGCCGCTGGCGTTTGCGGCGGCCACGTAGTCGGCCATCCAGTTGTCGCCAAGGATCTTGCGCGCCATTTCGACGACGATGTAGTCGGCTTCGAGCAGGCCGTGGTCCAGATCGTCGCGGTAGCGTGACAGCCCTTGCAGGCAGCTCGGACACGACGTGAGGATCTTCGTCTGTCGCGGCGCCGGTGTGCCTTCAGCCCGCATCGCGTGCAGCGTGGCCACGTCCTGGCGCAGTTCCTGTTCCTTGCGAAAGCGCACCTGGGTCGAGATGTCGGGCCGCGTCACGCCCAGCGTGCCGCTTTCGCCGCAGCAGCGCTCGCTTTGCACTACGCGCTCGCCGACCAGCGCACGCACGGTCTGCATGGGTGCGCGCTGCTTCATCGGGCTGTGGCAGGGGTCGTGATACAGGTAGCCTTCGGCCTGCGACGCGTCGAGCGTGATGCCCTTCTCGAGCAGGAACTCGTGGATGTCGACGATGCGGCTGCCGGGGAATATCTGGTCGAACGCGTAGCCCTGAAGCTGGTCGAAGCAGGTGCCGCAAGACACGACGACGGTTTTGATGTCGAGGTAGTTCAGCGTGTTGGCCAAGCGGTGGAACAGCACGCGGTTGTCGGTGATGATCTTGTCGGCCTTGTCGAACTGGCCCGCGCCGCGCTGCGGGTAGCCGCAGCACAGATACCCCGGCGGCAGCACCGTCTGCACGCCCGCATGCCACAACATCGCCTGCGTCGCAAGGCCCACTTGCGAGAACAGGCGCTCGCTGCCGCAACCGGGGAAATAGAACACCGCTTCTGATTCGGTCGTCGTCGCCTTCGGGTCGCGGATCACAGGCACGACGTGCTTGTCTTCGATGTCAAGCAAACCGCGCGCGGTTTTCTTCGGCAGGCCGCCAGGCAGCTTCTTGTTGATGAAGTGGATCACCTGCTCGCGCAGCGGCGCGGTGCCCACGGTGGCCGGCGGTGACGCGGTCTGTGATTTCGCGGCCAGGCGCAGCATGTCGTTCGCGGCGCGCTGCACCTTGAAGCCCACGTCGACCATCGCGGTGCGCACCATGCGGATCGTGCTGGGCCGCGTCGCGTTGAGCATCAGCATCGCTGCGGCCTGGCCCGGGCGGAAGCTCTTCTTGCCCATCTTGCGAAGCAAGTTGCGCATGTTCATCGACACTTCGCCGAAGTCGATGTCGACTGGGCAAGGCTTCAGGCACTTGTGGCAGACCGTGCAGTGGTCGGCCACGTCTTCGAACTCTTCCCAGTGGCGGATGCTGATGCCGCGGCGCGTCTGCTCCTCGTACAAGAACGCTTCGACCAGCAGCGAGGTCGCCAGGATCTTGTTGCGCGGGCTGTACAGCAGGTTGGCGCGCGGTACGTGCGTGGCGCACTCGGGCTTGCACTTGCCGCAGCGCAGGCAGTCTTTGATCGACTCGCTGATCGCGCCGATGTCGCTCTGCTGAAGGATCAGCGACTCGTGGCCCATCAGGCCGAAGCTGGGCGTGTAGGCGTGGTGCAGGTCCGAGCGCAGCACGTCGTCGCCCAGGCGCTCGAGCGATGCGCCGCGCAAGAGCTTGCCCTTGTTGAAGCGGCCTTCGGGGTCGATGCGCTTCTTGTAGTCGGCGAAGGCCGAGATCTCGTCGTCGGTCAGGAATTCGAGCTTCGTGATGCCGATGCCGTGTTCACCCGAGATGACGCCGCCCAGCGCACGCGCCAGCGCCATGATGCGCACCACCGCGTCGTGCGCCGTGCTGAGCATCGCGTAGTTGTCGCTGTTGACGGGGATGTTGGTGTGCACGTTCCCGTCGCCGGCATGCATGTGCAGCGCAACCCATACGCGGCCGCGCAGCACGCGCGCGTGAATGCGCCGCGCTTCGTCGACCACCGGCGCGAGCACCGCGCCGGCAAAGATCTCGCGCAGGGCGCTCAGCACTTGGCGTTTCCATGATGCACGCAAGCTGTGGTCCTGCAGGCAGTCGAAGTTGCTGCGCGCGGGGTTGCCCTCGCTGGGTTGGTCCAGCCGCTCGAGCCAGCGCGACCACTGCCTGCGCACGTCGCGAATCAACGTAAGCGCCTGCGCTGTGCGGTCCTCGAGCAGCTCGGCGTCGGGCAGCGCGGCAGCGTCGTCGGACATACCCAGCGGCAGGTTGCCCTTGGCGAAGAAGGCCTCGAGTTCGCTCAGCAGCTCGAGCTTGTTGCGCAGACTCAGCTCGATGTTGATGCGCTCGATGCCCAGCGTGTATTCGCCCATGCGGGGCAGCGGGATCACCACGTCTTCGTTGATCTTGAAGGCGTTGGTGTGACGCGCGATCGCCGCGGTGCGCTTGCGGTCGAGCCAGAACTTCTTGCGCGCGTCGGCGCTGACGGCAACGAAGCCTTCGCCCGAACGCGCGTTGGCGATGCGCACCACTTCGCTGGCGGCGCGCGCAACCGCGTTCTCGTCGTCGCCGACGATGTCGCCGATGAGGACCATCTTCGGCAGCGCGCTGCCGCCTGCGGTTGCGTTCGCCGCGCCGCGTTTGCTCTTCGTGGCGTAGCCAACCGCCTTCAGGTAGCGGTCGTCGAGATGTTCGAGCCCCGCCAAAAGGACAGCGGCGGCTCCGGCCGCCCCGCCCTCGGCAAACAGGTAGTCCTTGATCTCCACGATCGAGGGCACCGCGTCCTTCGGATTACCGAAGAACTCGAGGCACACCGTGCGCGTGTGCGCCGGCATGCGGTGCACGATCCAGCGCGCGCTGGTGATCAGGCCGTCGCAGCCTTCTTTCTGGATGCCCGGCAGGCCGGCGAGGAACTTGTCGGTGACGTCCTTGCCCAGGCCCTCCTTGCGGAAGGTCGCACCGGGGATCTCGAGGCGTTCGGTGCGTTCGAGCTTCTTGCCGCTCGCGTCGTAGTGGCGCAGCTCGAACGTCGCCTTGGGTGCGTCGTGGATCTTGCCGAGGTTGTGGTCCAGCCGCACGACCTCGAGCCACGTCGCCTGCGGCGTGACCATCTTCCAGCTCGCCAGGTTGTCGAGCGCGGTGCCCCACAGCACGGCCTTCTTGCCGCCCGCGTTCATCGCGATGTTGCCGCCGATGCATGACGCTTCCGCCGACGTGGGGTCAACCGCGAACACGTAGCCCGCGCGCTCGGCGGCGTCGGCGACGCGTTGCGTGACCACGCCGGCTTCGGTCCACACCGTGGGCACCGGATGGTCGATGCCAGGCAGCGTGATCAACTCGACCTCGGTCATCGACTCGAGCTTTTCGGTGTTGATGACCGCGCTTTTCCACGTCAGCGGCACCGCGCCGCCGGTGTAGCCGGTACCGCCGCCGCGCGGCATGATCGTCAGGCCCAGTTCGATGCAGCCCTTCGACCAGCCCCGCCATCTCGGATTCGGTGTCGGGCGTGAGCACGACGAACGGCACGGCGACGCGCCAATCGGTGGCGTCGGTCACGTGCGACACGCGCGACAAGCCGTCGAACTTGATGTTGTCCTTCGCGGTGCGTCGGCCCAGGCGCTGACGCGTCGCCCGGCGCAGGTCGTACACCTCGCGGAAGCGCGCGGCAAAGTCGTCGACCGCCCGGCGCGACGCCGTCAGCAGTTCGTCGACCAGCGCATCCCGCTGGGGATCGTCTTGCGGCTGGCGGCGCTTCTGGACCTCGTGCAGGCGATGGTGCATCGCCTCGACCAGCGCGGCGCGGCGCTTCGGGTTGTCGATCAGATCGTCTTCGAGATAGGGGTTTCGCTGCACTGCCCAGATGTCGCCCAGCACCTCGTACAACATGCGGGCCGAGCGCCCGGTGCGGCGCTCGCCGCGGAGTTGCTGCGAGAGGTCCCACGCGCGGTCGCCGAGCAGGCGCTGGACGATCTCGCGGTCGGAGAACGACGTGTAGTTGTAGGGGATCTCGCGCAGGCGCGGGGCGTCGTCGAGCGTGTCGGGCGCGCTGACGCGCGGCCTTGTGGCGGCAATGGGAAGCGGTGCGTTCATCGAGCGTGGATTGTCCCATCCGGGTTCCGACGCCGTGGCCCACGCGCTGCACACGATCCGAAAACCCCGAGGCCCGGCTGCCCGGCGTCGTGCCACATTACTCCGCTGTCACATGGTCAAGCTAACGTCGCGGCCAAGCCTTTCCCACCCGTCCCGGAGACCTGATCCGATGAAACGCAACCTTCGCCTTCTTGCCACCGCCAGCCTTGTATGCGCCGGCACCAACGCCCACGCCCAGACCGAGATCCAGTTTTGGCACTCGATGACCGGCGCGCTCGGCGACAAGGTGGCCGATTGGGCCACGGGCTTCAACGCCACGCAAAAGAACTTCAAGGTCGTGCCGGCCTACAAGGGCAGCTACCCCGAGTCGATGACGGCCGCCATCGCGGCCTTTCGCGCCGGCAACCCGCCGCACGTCATCCAGGTGTTCGAGATCGGCACAGCAACGATGATGAGCGCCAAAGGCGCCGTCAAGCCGGTGTACCAGTTGATGAAGGACGCCGGCCAGCCTTTCGACCCCAAGGCCTACGTGCAGGCGGTGTCGGGCTACTACACCGACCGCAAGGGCAACATGCTGTCGATGCCGTTCAACTCGTCGACGACGGTTTTCTACATCAACAAGGACGCCTTCAAGAAGGCCGGGCTCGACGCCGACAAGCCGCCCAAGACGTGGAAGGAATTCGGCATCGCCGCCGGCAAGCTCAAGGCAGGCGGCCAGTCCTGCGTCTACACCACGGGTTGGCCGTCGTGGGTGCACGTCGAAAACTTCAGCGCCTGGCACAACCTGCCGATCGGCACGAACGAAAACGGCATCGGCGGCACGCAGACCGAGTTCAAGATCAACTCGCCCGAACACGTGCGCCACATCGAGATGCTGGTGGACTACGCCAAACAAGGCTGGTTCACCTACGCCGGGCGCCGCAACGAAGCCGAAGCCAAGTTCTTCAGCGGCGAATGCGCGATGCTGACCTCGAGCTCGGCAGCGCAGGCGAACATCCGCAAGAACGCCAAGTTCGAGTTTTCTGTCAACTTCCTGCCCTACAACGACGAAATCAAGGGTGCGCCGCAAAACTCCATCATCGGTGGCGCCAGTCTTTGGGTATTGGGCGGCAAGAAGGCCGACGAGTACAAAGGCGTGGCGCAGTTCCTGGCCTATATCTCCCAGCCGGAGTTGCAAGCCAAGTGGCACCAGGACACCGGCTACGTGCCGATTACCAATGCTGCCGCCGACATCACACGCAAAGCCGGCTACTACGAAAAGAACCCCGGTACCGACGTTGCCGTCAAGCAGCTCAACAACAAGACACCGACGGCCAATTCCAAGGGGCTGCGTTTCGGCAACTTCGTACAGGGCCGCGAGGTGATCGAAGAAGAAATCGAATCCGCACTGGCCGGCAAGAAGAGCGCCAAGGCAGCGATGGACGACGCGGTACGGCGCGGCAACGAGATCCTGAGGAAGTTCGCTGCTGCGAATAAGGAATAAGCAAGGACTAAACACGATGGCCCTCGGGCCATCGTGCCCGGATCATGGAAAAACGGGTCGTCTTCCGGTCAGCGTGGTTGCCCTATCTGCTGGTCGCACCGCAGATCGTCATCACGATCCTGTTCTTCTTCTGGCCCGCAGTGCAGGCCATCTGGTTTGCGTTTCTGCGTCAGGACGCCTTCGGCTTGAGTCAGGAGTTCGCCGGGCTCCAGAACTTTGCCGATCTCCTCAGCGACGAGTCCTACGTGCACTCGTTCAAAACCACGGCCATCTTCAGCGTGCTGGTGGCCGTGGGCGGGATCGTCATCGCGCTGCTGTTGGCCGTCATGGCCGACCGCGTGCTTCGCGGCGCGCTGGCCTATCGCACGTTCCTGATCTGGCCCTACGCCGTGGCACCCGCGGTGGCGGGCGTGTTGTGGGGTTTCATGTTCGCGCCGTCGATCGGCATCATTTCGTACGTGCTCAAGGGGATGGGCATCGACTGGAACTGGGTGCTTCAGGGCGACCAAGCGATGCTGCTGGTGGTGATGGCGTCGATCTGGAAGCAGATCAGCTATAACTTCCTCTTCTTCCTGGCCGGCCTGCAGTCGATACCACGCTCGCTGATCGAAGCCGCGGCCATCGACGGCGCCGGTCCGATGCGCCGGTTCTGGACGATCGTGTTTCCGTTGCTGTCACCCACGACATTCTTTCTGCTCGTGGTCAATATCGTCTACGCGTTCTTCGACACCTTCGGCGTGATCGACGCGACGACTCAGGGCGGCCCGTCGGGCGCCACGCAGATCCTGGTCTACAAGGTCTACCACGACGGCGTGAAGTCGGGTGACCTGGGCGGCTCGTCAGCGCAGTCGGCCATCCTGATGGCGATCGTGATCGTGCTGACGGTGATCCAGTTCCGGTTTGTCGAGAAGAAGGTGAACTACTGAGGCCACTTTGGCCACGGTCTCGCAAATGATCGAACGCCGCCCCATTCTCGACATCGTCACCCACGCCGTATTGATTCTCGGCGTGCTGATCGTGGCGTTCCCGCTGTACATCACCTTCGTTGCGTCCACCTTGACGCTCGAGCAGGTGCTGCAGGTGCCGATGCCGCTGGTTCCGGGCGATCAGATGCTGACCAACTACTCCCAGGTACTGAACGCTGGTTCCACCCGCGGCTCGGGGGCGCCGGTGGGGCCGATGATGGTCAACAGCCTGATCATGGCGCTGGTGATTGCCATCGGCAAGATCGCCATCTCGATCATCAGTTCATTTGCGATGGTGTATTTCCGCTTTCCGATGCGGCAGTTCTTCTTCTGGATGATATTCGTCACCCTGATGCTGCCGGTCGAGGTGCGCATCATCCCGACGTTCAAGGTCGTGTCCGACCTCGGCATGCTCGACAGTTACGCCGGCCTGACCTTGCCCCTGATTGCGTCGGCCACGGCGACGTTCCTGTTCCGCCAGTTCTTCCTGACCGTGCCCGACGAGTTGGCCGAGGCTGCGCGCATCGACGGCGCAGGCCCGATGCGTTTCTTCGTCGACGTACTGCTGCCGCTGTCCAAAACGTCCATCGCCGCACTGTTCGTCATCCAGTTCATCTACGGATGGAATCAGTATCTGTGGCCGCTGCTCATCACCAGCGACGAGTCGATGTACACCACCGTCATCGGTATCAAACGCATGATCGTCGGCGGTGACGCGCTGACCGAATGGAACCTGGTGATGGCCACCGCGATGCTGGCGCTGCTGCCGCCTGCGCTGGTGGTACTGCTGATGCAGAAGTGGTTCGTCAGGGGCCTTGTGGACACCGAGAAATAGCATGGGCGCGATCAGCCTGAAGAATGTCGAGAAGGCCTACGGCCACGGGGTCAAGGCCAACAAGGTGATTCATGGCGTCAGCGCCGAGATCCCCGACGGCGAATTCGTCGTCATCGTCGGCCCCAGCGGCTGCGGCAAAAGCACGCTGCTGCGCATGGTCGCGGGCCTCGAGGAAATCACGGGCGGCGAGATATCGATCGGTGGCCGCGTGGTGAACAACCTCGAGCCCGCCGAACGCGACATCGCGATGGTGTTCCAGAACTACGCGCTGTATCCGCACATGAGCGTGTACGACAACATGGCCTACGGCCTGAAGATCGCCAAGTTGCCGAAGGCCGAGATCGATACGCGGGTGCAGAAGGCCGCGAAGATTCTCGAGCTGTCGCAACTGCTGGACCGCAAGCCGCGGCAGTTGTCGGGCGGCCAGCGCCAACGCGTCGCGATGGGCCGCGCCATCGTGCGCCAGCCCGCTGTCTATCTTTTTGACGAGCCGCTGTCGAACCTCGACGCGAAGCTGCGCGCGCAGACGCGCCTCGAGATTCAGAAGCTGCACCACGAATTGGGCGTCACGTCGCTGTTCGTCACGCACGACCAGGTCGAGGCGATGACGCTGGCGCAGCGCATGCTGGTGATGAACGCCGGCATGGTCGAGCAGATGGGCACGCCCGACGAGGTGTACCAGCGGCCGGCCAGCACTTTCGTCGCGGGTTTCATCGGCTCGCCGCCGATGAACCTGTTGAAGGGCAGCGCGCGCGGCAACGCCTTCGCGATCGAAGGCCTCGAGTTGCCGCTGACGCTGCCGTCGCCGCCGCCGCGTGAAGGCGACGTGCTGCTGGGCGTGCGGCCCGAGCACCTCGAAGTCGCCGCGCACGACGGTTGGCCGTTCGCGGTCGAAGTCGTCGAGACACTCGGCGCCGAGCGTCTGGTGCACGGCCAGCTGGGCACGCAAGGGCTGACGCTGCGCATCGCCGGCACCGACACCCCGCCCGCGATCGGCCAACGCCTGCACCTGCGGCCCGACGCCGCGCGGCTGCACTGGTTCGACCCCGCCAGCGGGCGAGCGCATCGCGTGATTCGCGCATGACCGACCTGGCCCTATCCGTACTGGATCGCCCACCGCGGCGCCGGCAAGCTCGCGCCCGAGAACACGCTCGCGGCGTTTCGCCTCGGTGCGCAACACGGCCACACCTGCTTCGAATGCGACGTGAAGCTCTCGCGCGACGGCGTGCCGTTCCTGATGCACGACGCCGAGTTGCTGCGCACGACGGGGCAGCCCGGGCCTGGGCGGTGATCGCGACTGGGCCGAGCTTTCGCGGCTCGACGCAGGTTCATGGCACAGCGCGGCCCTACGCCGGTGAGCCGCTGCCGACGCTCGAGCGCATCGCCAACTTCATCCGCGCCAACGGCTTCCTGATCAACCTCGAGATCAAGCCCACGCCCGGCACCGAAGCCGAGACCGGGCGCGTGGTCGCCGAACACGTGCGCAGGCTGTGGGCCGGCGCCGAGGTGGCGCCGCTGCTGAGTTCGTTCCGCCCCGAATCGCTGCTCGCGGCGATGCAGGCCGCGCCCGAGTTGCCGCGTGGCCTGCTGCTGGACGAACCGTGGACCGGCTGGGCGTCGATCGCGGCGCAACTGCGCGTGCGTCGCGATCATCACCAACCACCGCAAGCTCGACGCAGCGCTGGCGGCGCAAGCACGAACCATCGCACCGCGCCTGTTGGTCTACACCGTGAACGAGCCCGCCGACGTGGCGAGCGTCGAAGCACTGGGCGTCGACGGCATCATCACCGACGCGGTCGATCGTTTCGGGCCCACGCGTCACCGCCTCGCGCGCTGACGAACGCCGATAGCGACGCAGTCGTCGCAAATCTTCAAGACGCAGCGCGCCCTGCGGTCGGACAGTGGCGTCACTGTCCATCAACCGCATCGGTACCGCCATGAACTCTCTTCACTCTATCGCTGCCAGCGCGCTGGTCTGCGCCGCGAGCGTCGGCTCAGCCCGGCCCCTTCGACCACGACCCCGCCCTGCACGCATTCCTGCCGCGATTCCAGAGCGCGACCGAGCAGTTCATCAACGGCAACAAGCAGCGTGGCTCGACCTGGCCTCGCGCCGCGATGACGCCACGATCATGGGCGCCTGGGGCGCGTACGAACGCGGCTGGGATCAGGTCGGCCCGCGCTACGAATGGGCGGCGGCGCGCTTTCGTCCGAGCGGCGCGAAGCTGCAGGTCGAGGTGCTGGCAGCGGCACGAGCGGCGACCTCGCCTACCTGTCTCGATCGAGCGCGCGAAACGCTCGTCGTCGGGCAGGACAAGCCACGTCTGCACGAACTGCGTGTGACGCACCTGTTCCGCAAAGAAGGCGGCGACTGGAAGCTGATCCACCGTCACGCCGACCCGCTGATCGCGAAGACCGCGCCTGACGCGGTGTTCACGAGCGTTGACACAGCGCTTCACGTTGGAGACGACATGCCGAAACTTCGCATGTT
The DNA here is from genome assembly GCA_963738615.1 of uncultured beta proteobacterium. Taxonomy (GTDB): domain Bacteria; phylum Pseudomonadota; class Gammaproteobacteria; order Burkholderiales; family Burkholderiaceae_C; genus CAVTWY01. The sequence goes on along the minus strand of CAVTXI010000019.1, from coordinate 1,623,674 downwards.
CGCCACCGCGGCCCTGGCGACGATCTGCGTCACTCGTGGCCCTCGCATCGGCGCCCGGCCCACGCCGCGCAGGGCGCAAGCCCGCGGCGTGACCCCACAGAAGATCACGCTCGGCACGATCCTCGACCTTTCCGGCCCCGTCGCCGCCTACGGCAAGCAGCTGCGCCATGGGCATGCAGCTGCGCGTCGACGAGGTCAACGAACAAGGCGGCATCCACGGCCGCAAGCTCGAGCTGCTGGCCGAAGACTCGGCCTTCGATCCGAAGAAGGCCGTGCTGGCGGCGCACAAGCTCGTCGACCAGGGCGGCATCTTCGCGCTGGTCGGCCACATCGGCACGCCGCACAACATCGCGGCGATGCCGGTGCTGTTCGAGAAGAACGTCGTCAACTTCTTCCCGATCAGCGCGATCGCGCGACGATGCACGAACCCTTCCACCGCCTGAAGTTCGCGGCCTGGGCCGACTACGTCGACCAGATCGGCGGCCCGCTGCCGGCGCTGGTGAAGGACAAGGGCGCGAAGAAGGTCTGCGCGATCCACCAGGACGACGAGTTCGGCCACGAGATCGTGCGCGGCGCCGAAGCCGGCCTGAAGACGATCGGCATGACGCTGGCCGAGAAGACGAGCTACAAGCGCGGCGCCACCGACTTCTCGAGCCAGGTCGCGCGCCTGAAGGCCGCGGGCTGCGACTTCGTCGTGCTGGGCACGATCATCCGCGAGACCGTCGGCACGATCGCCGAGGCGCGCAAGATCGGCTTCGCGCCGACGTTCTTCGCGTCGTACGCGGCGTACAGCGAGCTGATCCCCAAGCTCGGCGGCCCGGCGATGGACGGCTTGTACGTCGCGATGATGCTGGCCTTCCCGTACCTCGACGACGCGACGCCGAACGTGCGCTTCTGGGCCACCAAGTACAAGACGAAGTTCGGTGAGGACCCGACCGGGCTGTCGGCCCACGGCTACGCGATCATCGACGGCTTCGCGCGCGCGGCGCACGAGGCCGGCCCGCGGCTCGACACCGACAGCGTTCGTGAAGGCGATGGAGTCGATCACGATCCCGCCGGACCTGTTCGGCGGCCCCGAGCTGAGCTTCGGGCCGAAGAAGCGGCTGGGCAGCGCGCGACGCGGCTGTCGCAGCTGGTCGACGGGCGGTGGCGCGTGGTCAGCGACTACCGGTGAAGCGCTTGGGGCGAACGCGACGATGCACGCGTCGTCATGCGCCGCCTTGCGTCGCCGTTTGACTCTAGCGCGCACGGCCGCCGCACCGCGAGCGCAGGCGGCTTGCACCCACCGCGGGCCTAGGTAACGCGCGCACACCCGCCAGCAACGCCAGACGCGAGCCGACCGCGGCCACCACCAGCACGACGAGGCCCGCGAACAACAACGCCGCACGCAAGCTGACGTGTTCGCCGAGCCAGCCGCCGATCAACGCACCCGGCCCCGCGGGCAGCAGGATCAGCCAGCGCATCGTGCTCGTCATGCGGCCCAGCAGCGCGTCGGGCGTGGCCGACTGGCGGATCGCAAGGAAGGTGATGAAGATCAACACCGCCCCGACGCCAAAGCAGAACAGCATGAACGCGAAGACCCACGGGCCGACCGAGGAAGTCGGCGCCGCCGCGAGCGCCAGCCAACCGATGCCGGTGATGCCGATACCGCTCAGCAGCACCGGCCCGGGCCCGATGCGAGCCGACAGCCTGTGGCCCCACGCGCTCGCACCGACGGTGCCGACCCCCAACGCGATGAAGGACAGGCCGACCTGCGATTCGCTCATGCCGAGCACGCGCGTCGCGAACAGGATGTTCACCGTCAGGGCCGCGTGATGCGCCATCTGCCACAGGCCGACCGCGCACGCCATCGCCACCAACAGCGGCGTGCCGCGCACGAACGCGAGGCCAGCGCGAAGGTCGCGAACGAAGTGTGGCGATGACGCGGGCGGCGCCACCCGCTCCTGGATGCGCAGGCCTTTCAACACCAGCGTCGACGCGATCAACATCACGGCATCGACCAGCAGCGCGATCGGCGCACCCACCGCCTTGATCAGCAGGCCCGCCAGCCCCGGGCCGATGACCTCGGCGCCCGAGCTCGCGAGCGCATTGCGCGCGTGTGCTTCGACCAACCGAGAGCGCGGCACCACCTGCGTCAACACGATCTGCGCCGCCGAGCCGGCGACCGAATAGACGCTGCCCATCACGAGCGCGACCGCGATCATCCAGCGCATGTCGAGCACGCCAGCCCACCAAGCGAGCGGCACGCTGACGACCGCGACCGCCAGCGTCGCTTCACCCGCGATGTAGATCGGCAGCTTGCGCACGCGGTCGAGCCACACGCCCGCAGGCAGGCTCAGCAGCACGAACGGCGCGATCTCGGCGGCGAGCAGCCAGCCCATCTGCGTGGGCGTGGCGTGCAGCAGCACCGCGGCGGTGAGCGGCAACGCCAGCATCGTGACCTGCCCGCCCAGCGAGCTGATCAGGATCGACGTCCACAAACGGCGGAACAGCGCGTCGCGCAGCAGGTCATCGGGGGCGAGTCGCAGGGCTTGCCTGGCTCTTTGGAGGAGGCTTGTCCTCGTGGGGATCCTCGTTTGCATGATCGTCTCTCGTCTCGTCTTCTTCGATGGGCTTTCGCGGTCTTGTGAATCGCGAAAGCGGAGGGCCAAAAGCAACGGCGCCGGGGGTTGCCCGGCGCCGATGCATCAACGATCGGATCGAACCGGGAACCTAGCCGATGCCACCGCCTACCGGCAGGAATGCGCACATTCCCAACCGTCGTGCAGCACGGCGCGTCGTCGCAATCGACGCTCGGCAGCGTGTGTGCAGGTTTGGCTTCATGGGTTGGACACGGGGTTGGGTTCGGTGAGCTTCGAGAAGAAGCACCGAAATGCTAGCAGCGCAAGCGTGATCGCGGCAATGGCGGCGACGGTACAACGTGACGTTCGTCATGCAGCGCCGGACGAACGGTGCGGGCGGCGATTCGACGTGTTGTTTGCATCGGCGTCGCGCCAAGCTTCCGCAGCTACTTCCCGCCCACCACGGGAACCCGCGCCGCGTAGTACGCCAGCACGTCCAGATCCTCGGTCGGCACCTGGCTCATCGCTTCGCTCATCGCGCGCGTGTAGCCGGCACGCGTGTGGTCGTGAAAGCCCTTCAGCGTCATGCGCACGTAGTCCTCGTGCTGGCCGCCGATGCGCGGCACCTGCTGGCCGCCGCTCAGGTCGGCGCCGTGGCAGAACGCGCACTTGTGCTGCTGCGCCAGCGCTTGGCCTTTGCTCATGCGCGTGGCGTCGGGCGGCGTGGCTGGCGGCGCAGGGGCAACCGGGGGCAGCGTGCCGATGTAGTCGGCAAAGCCGCGCATGTCGGCATCGGTCATGGTCTTCGCGACTGCGGTCATCGCCTCGTTGGCGCGCCGACCCTCACGGAACATGAACAGCTGCGTGATCGTGAAGAGCGAATGCTGGCCGGCAAGCACCGGCGTGCCGGGCATGTCGCTGCGCCCGTTCGCGCCGTGGCAAGCAGCGCACAGAGACGCGAAGCGCTGCGCGTAGTTGGCGTCACCCGCTTTCGCGGCCGGGCTGCCGGCTGCGGCTGGCGCGGCGCCGGTCTTGCGGTCCTTTTCCTTCTGCTGGGCCGACGCTGTCCCTGCGGTCAGCGTCAGCCCAACCAGCAGTGCCGCTGCCGCGTTGGCTATGCGGCACCGCATGTCACTTACCCGCGTAGCTGATGCGATAGATCGCGCCCGCGTGGTCGTCGCTGACGAGCATCGAGCCGTCTTTCATGACCAGAAAGTCGACCGGCCGGCCGAGATACTGGTTGTTCTCGACGAAGCCGGTCATGAACGGCTCGACCTTGGCGCCGCCCTTGCCGTCGGGCCACGCGACCGAGATGTCGGCGTACTTCTTGGTGCGGTTCCAGGGGCCGTGACGGGCGATGAACATCGCGCCTTGGTACTTGGCAGGGAAACTCTTGCCGGTATAGAACTTCAATCCCAGCGAGCCGGCGTGCGGCCCGAGCAGCGCGGCCGGCTTGGTGTAGTCGTCGCACGATTTGCCCCAGCCGAACTCGGGGTCGGGCAAGTTGCCCTGATGGCAATACGGGAAGCCGAAGTGCTGCTTGCCAGGCTGCGTGACGACGTTCAGCTCGTCGTTCGGAAACTCTTCGCTCAGCCAGTCGCGGCCGTTGTCGGTGAACCAGAGATTGCCGGTCTTCGGATCGAAGTCGAAGCCCACCGAGTTGCGCATGCCCGAGGCGATGGTTTCGACGTTGCTGCCGTCGAGGTTCATCCGGTAGATCTTGGCGTACTGGCCGGGGTCGCAGATGTTGCACGGCGCGCCGATCGGGAAATAGAGCTTGTCGTTGTGGACGCGGATGAATTTCCAGCTGTGATCGCTGCCGCCGGGAAGATCGTCTTTGAGCACCTTCGGCTCGCCGGGGTTGTCGAGTTTGTCTTCGATGCCGTCGTAGCGAACGATGCGCTTGTGCGTGGCGAAGTACAGGCTGCCCTTGTGGAAGTCGATGCCGGTCGCCTGCTCGGTCTTGTCGATGATGACCTTGGGCTCGCGCTTGCCCGGCGGGAACGCGTAGACCTTGTTGGCGACGAAGAGCGTGCTGACGAAGATGGTGCCCTTGTCGCCCTGGCGCAGCGCGCGAGCGTCGAGCACGTTGGACGCCCAGGTCTCGACCTTGAACCCGGGCGGCAGCTTGAACTTCTTGGTCGGCAGCTGGTCGGCCGCGGTCGGGATCGGGAACGCCGGCACCGGCGCCATCTTCATCGCGGTGTCGGTCTTCGGCCGGCCCTTGGCCCAGCCGGGTTCGTCGGCCGGGGCCTGTTGGGCGAATGCGGCCGATGCGGCTACGGCAAGCGCCGCGGCCGTGGCGAGCATGCGAATCGGACGCTTGGTTCGGTGCCCTTGTGCTGGATCGAGCCTTGCATGACGAGTCTCCTGAAGTTGTTGATCGAATGCCGCCGCCGACAGCGCGAAGCTCGCCAACGGCGCTAGCTCGAGTTCGCGGATGCGCGGTCGTCCCGGGTAGGTACGGGCTACAACCATGGCGCAGACCGGGTGCGTGGCGAAGGGTCACACCGCGGTCGGCGTCCACGGTCGGCGCGACGCACGCGAACTCGTCGCCGTGCCAACGACTCACTGCGGCAACGATCACGGGCAAGGAGGCGGCGAGGGGCACGGCGCCCCGTTCGGCGTCGGGAACGTCTCCCTGCACGACGCGGCGCCCGACAGATCGTTCGAGCCGAGGAACGACACCGACGAAGGCCCCGACCAACCGCGGTCGATGCCGTGGCGGGCGCTCGCCACGACCGTCGTGTTGGTGACGAACGCCGAGCCGGGTTCGACGAAGACGCGGATCGCCGCCGCGTTGTTGATGTTGTCGGGGTATCGGCACGACGAGCCGACGAAGCTCGTCTGCCCGCCGGCGTACTCCACCTGCACGTGGTCGAGCCGCGTGCTCGGGTTGACTCGGCCGTTGAAGTGAACGCCCAGCCAGTCGCCCGCGGCGGGCGCGCTCTCGGCGCTGGTGAACCTGATCGGCCCTTGCAGTGTTCCCTGCGCGACCAGCGCGCCGGTCGCGGGCAAGTTGTTCTGCGCGACCTGCACGAAGACCGCGCCACCCCGCTTGAAGCGAAGCGTGACGTTGGGCTCGATGGTGAGCGTGGCCAACGTCAGCGGCGGCCGCGCCGCGACGTCGAGGCGCCCGTCGGTGAGCGAGTCGCCGACGCGGTAGGCAACCCCGCGGTCGCGAAGCGTCGCGTCGCGGACGATCGCGCCGAGGCCGGTGCCCTCGAGGATGATCTCGTCGCGCGCGTTGCCGGTGTACGTACCGCTCGGGATCGTTCCCGCGGCGCTCGCCCAGGCGTCGATCGGCGCGTGCGCCGATCCGCGAATGACCAGACCGGTCGACGCGAGCGAGAAGCCACCGGCCTCGCGCAGCAGAACACCCTGGCTCGCCGAGCCCTCGATCAGCACGTTGTCGACGTGCAGCTGCTCGCCCGGCGGCTGAGTCTGGTCCGCGCCCCGCACCTCGATCGCCGCCGCGGCGTCGAGCGGCGCATTCAGCGGCGCACCGCCGCCGAGCAAGCGCGTGTGAGTCAAGCGCAGCGTGCCGCCCCCGAGCGCTTGAATCCGCGACCACGGCCGTGCCGAATCCTGCCGCTCGATGACGACGGGCCGCTCGGCCGAGCCGTTCGCCACGATGCTGCCCCCGGCGTTCACGGTCAGGGTCACGTCCGGGCCGAGGCGAACCACGGCGCACGGCTCGAGCGTGACCGCCGCGCGGATGGTGAATCCGGTGACAACGACGTGCGGGCTCGCCGCTGCGGTCCACACCTGCGGTTGCGTGATGCCGGCGGTGTGCGTCGTGCCCGCGCCCGTCGGCGCCGGGCACGCCTGCTGCGGCGGCTGCGCGGTCAGCGTCGCGATCGCGCTGGTGACCGTGCCGGCCGGGTTGCTCACCTGCACGCGATAGCGTCCCGCGGTGCCGGTCGTGTACGTGGTCGACGTCGCTGCGGCGATCGGCTGGAACGCGGTGCCGCCGTTGACCTGCACCTCGCGCTCCCATTGGTACGACAGCGACTGCCCCGTTGCAGCGACCGATAACGTGACCGTCTGCCCGGGCGCGATCGACGCCGAGTCGGGTTGGTCGGTGATGACCGGCGCAACCGCGATCGTGACCACTGCGGGGCTGCTCGTCACCGAGCCCAAGGCGTTGGACACCCGCACCGTATAGCTGCCGGCGGTGCCGGTCTCGTGGCTCGGGCTCGTGGCACCCGGGATGTCGGCGCCGTCGCGCTGCCACTGGTAGGCGAGCGACGAACCGCTTGCCTGCACCGTGAGCGTGACGGTCTGGCCCGCGAAGATCGCGCTCGCCGCCGGTGGCTGCGTGGTGATGGCCGGCGGCGCGGGGTCGGTCGGCGGAGGCGGCGGCGGAGGCGGCGGTGGCGGCGGAGGCGGCGGCGGTGGTGGCGGTGGTGGTGGCTCCACCGCTTGGCGCGTGATCGTCGCGACGTTGCTCGTGACCGACCCGCCGAGTTGATGACCGTCACCTGGTAGCCGCCCGGCCGCGCGGTCGTGAAGGTCGAGGCGATCGCACCCGCGATCGGCTGCTCGTCGCGCAGCCACTGAAACGCCAGCCCGTGGCCCGACGCGCCGACCGAGAGGGTCGCGGGCGCTGCAGGCGCTGCCGTCTGCGACACCGGCTGCCGCGTGATCGTCGGCGCGACGATCCGCGGCGTGACGGTGAGCGTGGCCGCCTGGCTGCGCACCGTGCCGAGGTTGTTGGTGATGTCGACGCTGTAGGTGCCCGCGGCGCCGGTGGTGAAGCTCGGCGCGGTCGCGCCGACGATCGGGCCGGCGGTGTTGCGCCACTGCCAGCGCAGGTCGGTGCCGACGGCCTGCACCGTGAAGGTCGCGGCATCGCCGGCGACGACGCTCGTCGACGCCGGTTGCGTCGTGATCACCGGCGCCGCTGCCGTCCCCACCGTCACCGTCGCCACGTCGCTGGTGACTTGACCGCCGCCATTGCTGACTCGCACCACGTAGTCGCCCGCGGTGCCGACTTGCAGCGTCGGCAGCACCGCACCGTCGATCGGCACCAGATTGCCGCTGCTGTCGCGCAGCCATTGGTAGCTCAGGCTCGACCCGGTGGCGTCCACGCGCAGCGTCGTCCCCCCGCCGCCTGCAGTGATGGTCGCGGGCTGCGGTTGTCCGACGATCACCGGCGGCCGCGGCGTCGCGCCGTCGCCGAAGGTCTGCACCATCGTGTTGGCGCCTTGCTCGAGCGCTCCGGCAAGGCTGCCCGGGCTGTACGCGTCGCCGACGCCCGAGCCGAAGACGCTGCGGCCGTCGAGCGACACGCCGTCGATCACGCCGTCGGTCAGGTCATCGGCCAGCTGCTGCGCCATCGCGAGTGCCGGCGCGTCGAGCGATGGGTTGAACGTGCCCGCCGCCAGCGCCAGGCCGCCCGTCACCGCCTGCATCGTGCCGTAGATGTTGTCGCTGATCGCGCCGCGGACCGAGGTGTTGTCGACCGGCGTCGGCAACGTGGTGACCGCGTCGAGTGGAAGCGCGTCGGCAGCAGCCGGTTGACCTCGGTGCGGATCGCTTCGTGCGCGAGCTGCACCTGCGCTGGCGTCAACCGCGCGAGCTGCTCGGGGCTGACGCTGCGCGCCAACGCAACGGTGCCCGCGCGCACCGCCGCGGGGTCGAGCACGAACTTGTTGATCGCGTAGCGGTACGCGGCTTCGCTGAGCGTGGTCACGCCGACGTGGCGATCGACGCTCGCCACCAGCGCGTGCAGCGGCGCCTGGCTTGCAGCCAACGCGAGCATCGCCCCCTTGCCTTCGTCGTAGTAGCGCGCGCCGACAGCGCCGCGCAGCGTCACGACCAGCGGCGCCGCGCCGGGCCCGGCCCGCAGGCGCACGATGCCCGAGGTGGCGCCGGTCAGCGCGTCGCCGAGCGACGCGCCGTCGACGACGCGCTCGATCACGATGCGCGCCAGCGTGGTCTTGCCCAGGCCGCCACCGACGCCGGCACCTTCGCCGTCGCCGCCGCCCGGCGTGCCACCGTCGGCGCTGCCGAAGCCCCCGGCACCCGGACCGAAGTCGAAGCTGGTGTTGGGCTCGACGGTCTCGACGCGGCCCCACACGACGTCGAGCCGCGCCTCGTCGGTCGTGACCGAGCCGGCCGCGTTGGCGACGACGGCGCGCAGTCGCGTCTCGTCGCGCGTGATCTCGAGCGGGCCGACCACAAGGTCGCTGCTCGACTCGAGGCCCACGGCCGACGCTGACGCCGACCCGTCGCTGGCTGCGAACGCGCCGCCGGGGCGTTGCTCCTGCCATGCGTAGCCGAGGCTTTCACCCGAGGCTTCGGCGTGGAACACCACCAACTGGCCGACAACCGCGGTGGTGCCGACCGGCTGCGCGACCACTTGCGGGGTCGTGACACCCCCGACCGCGCCGTCGTTGTCGCTGCAGGCAACCAGGACGAGCGCGGCGCAGAACGCGGCGACGGCTGAACAACCGAACGCCACGTGGCGGCGGCTGACGCCTGAGAGCACTGCGATCGTCGACATGAGTGGTTCGGCGTGACGGCTTGGTCCGGTCGGCCCTTGCGGCGCGAGGCCTGACGCATCGCACCTTAGGGTCTGTCTCGCCATTGCCTTGCCCTGAGCCGGAATTCATCTGTCCAGGTAATGGCGAAACAGCACCCTAGCAACGTGCTGCCGTCGGCTCAAGTGACCACAGTCAATTAGGGGCACGCTGCGGCGTTCGCGGCAGGCGCGGGGGCAGGCGCATTGCCTCCTGCGCGCCTCGCGGGCTCAGCTACGGTAGTCGGCGTTGATCTTCACGTAGTCGTACGAGAAATCGCAGGTCCACACCGTGGCATGCGCGCGGCCGCGGTGCAGATCGACACGCACCGTGATTTCGCTTTGCTTCATCACGCGCGCACCGTGCTCTTCCCGGTAGTCGGGGTGTCGCCCGCCCTTGGTCGCGACGTGCACGTCGTCGAGGTAGAGGTCGATCAGCCCCTGGTCAAGATCGGCGATGCCGGCGTAGCCCACCGCGGCGAGGATGCGGCCGAGGTTGGGGTCGCTGGCGAAGAACGCGGTCTTGACCAGCGGCGAGTGCGCGATCGCGTAGGCGACCTGGCGCGCACTCTTCCTTGCGGTGGCCGCCGTCGACGCGCACGGTGATGAACTTGGTGGCGCCTTCGCCGTCGCGAACGATCGCCTGCGCCAGTTCGCGCGCGACCGCGAACACCGCTTCCTGGAAGGCGCGCGCTTCGTCGCTGCCTTCGAAGCGCTCGATCGGCGCGTGGCCCGCGCGGCCGGTCGCGACCAGGATCATCGAGTCATTGGTCGACGTGTCGCCATCGATGGTGATGCGGTTGAAGCTGCGGTCGGCGGCTTCGGTGGTGAGCGCGCCGATCAGGCCCGGCGCAAGCACCGCGTCGGTGGCGATGAAGCCGAGCATCGTCGCCATGTTCGGGCCGGATCATGCCGGCGCCTTTGGCGATGCCGGTGATCGTGACGGTTTTGCCGCCGACCGTGACGCGGCGCGACGCGGCTTTCGGCAGCGTGTCGGTCGTCATGATCCCCTGCGCCGCGAGCGTCCAGCGGTCGGCGTCGAGGTCGGCGACCACGCCGGGCAGCGCGGCTTCGATGCGCTCGTGCGGCAGCGTCTCCATGATCACGCCGGTGGAAAACGGCAGCACCTGCTCGGGCTGCACGTGCAGAAGCGACGCGAGTGCCTTGCAGGTGGAACGCGCACGCGCCAGGCCATCGGCCCCGGTGCCGGCGTTGGCGTTGCCGGTGTTGATCAGCAGCGCGCGGATGCCTTGCCCGACGCCTTCGCCTGCACCAGATGTTCGCGGCACACCTGCACCGGTGCAGCGCAGAAGCGGTTGGACGTGAACACGCCGCCGACCTGCGCGCCTTCGTCGAGCACGAACACCGTCACGTCGCGGCGGTTCGCCTTGCGCACGCCCGCCATCGCGGTGCCGATGCGCACGCCGGGCACGGGGTGAATCTGCGAAGGGTCGGGGGCGTGGAGGTTGACGGCCATGGTGTGAACGACTGTGTTGTGAACGACTGTGTGTGATCGACTGAGATGGACTCACTGATTCTAGGCAGATTCGACCCTACGACGACGATGGCCGCTCGCATCGCCGCTCGCTCGACCACTGCGTGCTCTTCGCCTTGTGTGCTTGAGCCTGCTGATGCCCATGCCATGCGCCAGCCACGCCGCGCCGATCGAGCGCCTGTTCGTCTCGGGCCACAGCCTGACCGACCCGCCGATGCCCGCGTATCTCGCAACGATCGCGAGCAGCCTGGGCACACCGCTGCAATGGAACATGCAGTCGATCCCAGGGTCACCGATCCGCACGCGCACCGAAGGCGCGGGGCCGGAACATGCGTATCGCCACGGCGCGAATCGAGAAGGCCGCAACCTGGACGTGCTGGCCGAGTGGCGTGCACCGAAGACGGTGACCGGCGGCGCGTACGACGCGCTGCTGGTCGCCGAACAGCACGGCGTGTTGACGGCGCTGACATACCACGACACACCGAACGCGTTGGCGGGCATCCACCGCGACTTCGTGCAGGCCAACCCGCACGGTCGCGTCTGGTTCTACGAGTCGTGGTTGTCGGTCGACAACAAGAACGACCCGAGCCGTTGGATCGCCTACGAGCGCGCAGCCTCGCCGGTGTGGCAGTGCGTCGCACTGCGCGCCGCGCGCACGCTCGAGGCGATGGGCAAGCCAGCGACGATCGAGGCGGTGCCCGCTGGAGCAGCGCTGGCGGCGTTGGTCGAGCGCGCGACGACACAGAACGTGCCGGGTATCAGCGCTGCGACGACTCGCGAGACGATGAACCGGCTCTTCGCCGACGACGTGCACCTGACGCCACTGGGGCACTACTACATGGCCGCGGTGGTCTACGCGACGATGTGGCAACGCTCACCGGTCGGCGCCGAGGTGCCGCCGTCGCTCGATCCAACGTCGGCGCGCGAGCTCCAGCAGCACGCGTGGACGTTCGTCGAACCATGGCGTGCGAAGCGCCATCGACCAGGCTTCGAGGCCTGCCGCAGTCAACTCGAGCAGAGTTTCATCGCGCAGCACTGGGGCTACGTGCGCGACACGGCCTGGGCCGGCGAAGTCGGGCGGGTCGCAGCCTATGGGCGCTGGGCCAAGCAGTTGCTGGCTTGGCATGTGCGCGTTCGGCGTGGGGGTGTCGAGAACCCGTTCAGAGACTGACCGACCCGCAGGTCGATCAGTCTCGTGAAGATCATCGATCGCCGCGGGTCAAAGCGCGATCCGATCCGCCATCCACACCTGGGTGTCGTTCGCCTGCTCGGGGCGCGTCACCAACGCGAAGTCCTTGTCCGCGATTTCATGGGCATCGAGAAAGCGCTGGCTGCTCCACTGCTGGATCGTGAACAGGTTGCCGCCCTTGGGTCTGAACAGCCACTGCTGATCGGCATCGTTCTGCTTCGGCCGCGTCACGACCCCGAAGTCATGCGCGGTGTCCTTGTACGCATCCATATAGCGCCGGTTGCTCAACTGCTGCGCCGTGCACAACGTCGCCACCGGGGCGAAGAGCCATTCCTGTGTGCTGTTGTTCTGCGCGGTGCGCGTGACCATCGCGAAGTCCTTCTCGGCGATTTCGTGGGCATCCGCGAACCGCAGGGTGCTTTTCTGCCGCAAGGTGAAACTGCCATTGCTCGCTGCCCGAATCAACCAGCGTTGCGCTGCATTGCCGCTGGCCGGCCGCGTGACCATCTCGAAATCCTTCGACTGCGTCGCGTAGGCGTCGAGAAAGCGCTTGGACGACAGCTGCTGAATCGTGTATTCACCGTCGCCGAGGCTCATCACGAGCCATCGCTGCGTATCGTTGTTCTGGGCGTCTCGCGTCACGACCCCGAAGTCTTCGCCGCTGTGCTCGTGCGCATCCATGAATCGCCCGTTGCTCTTCTGGCGAATGGTGTAAATGCCGCCGACCGGACGCACGACCCACTGCTGGGTCGTATTCGACTGCGCCTCTCGGGTCACGACGGCGAAATCCTTTCCGGCGATCTCGTGCGCGTCGACGAAACGCGAGTTGCTGCGCTGGCGCAGGGTGAATACCCCCGACGCGATATTCGTCGGAACCACCGGAAAGTACATGTGGGCCACGGCCGCCACGTCGCCGACGCTGAGGCTCGTTCTTTGCCCGATCGCCTGCCCGGCCGGCGTCACGAGCGTCGGTTGACCGTTCACGCTGAACGCAGTCGCCGGGTAGTGCATGATCGAACCGTAGTCGTACGTTCCGACGTTGTCGCCATCCGAGATGTGCTGATTGAAGTTGTGCTCGCGGCCCGCTTCGACGTTCTCGGGGTGATAGGTGACGAACTGATTGCGGTCTTCACGACTCTGTTCGTGCCACAACCCCACCGCATGGCCGATCTCGTGAATCGCGTTGCCCTTGCTGCAGGCGGTGCCCAGGGTCAGGGACTGCCCTCCACCGGACATGCCCACGCTGGACGAGCAGCCGTTGCCGGACTTGAAGCGCACGAAGTTGCTCTCGCCGTTGCGCGGCACAAAGACCATCGGCGTCTTCGAGTGCCAGTGCGCAATGGCGTCGGTGATGCGCGCCGGGTTGGGCATACCCGCTTCGATCTCGAATGGAACCACGGCGCTCGGCCAGCGGAAGCCCTTGCCGCTGATGACCACGCCCCGTGCTCCGGCGCCGCCCTCGGCTGCGCCTTCGGCTTTCGGATGCAGGACGATATCGCCTTCGAATAGCGCCTCGCCGTCCACCATGCTGTAGGTGACCTGTCGTTGCTGGAAGTTCTGACCATCCACGTAGCCTGTGCGGACTTCCGAACTCGATCGTGCTTCGCAAGCGTCTGACATGTTGCTCTCCAGGACTAAAGCAGCGCACACCCGGTGTGCACTACTCGATTCGTCGCAAGGACATTCGAATGCTGCTGGCTTTCGCCAACCCATCCACGGGATAACTCTCCACGCTGACATAGTCGCCACGGCTGGCACGGCCGTCGCCGTCCGCATCCAGCAGGGCTCTCAATCCAAGGCGGGAAGAGGTAGGTTCGAAAAAGAGCTCGAACGGCAATCGCAATGCCGCACTGACGTCACCACTGACGCCCTGTCGCTCGTATGTCGCGACCACGATCGACGCGGCGTCGACCAGGGTCACGTCTTCCAACAGCACGATGAGTCGCGCGTTGCGCAGGGGCTTGTCGTCGACAAGAACGCTCACGTTGCCGCGTACGGTTGCACCCTCTCGGGAATTCGACACAGCCCTGGACTCCATGGCGAAGTGTTCGACGGTTCGATTGGCACCGTCATCATTCGTTCGATGGAGAGTCGACGCAAGGCCGACTTTCTAGGGGGCCCGCGCTACCCGCGACGGCGGGCGCCGGACCGAATCGGCCTGTTCAGGCCAGCTTGCCGTGGCAGTGCTTGAACTTCTTGCCGCTGCCGCAGGGGCACGGTTCGTTGCGGCCCACGTGGGGCATTGCTGCGCTGGCCGCGCCGGCCATCGCACCAGCAACGGCGGTGGCGGGGTCGGGTTCCTGTGACACCGAGCCGTCTTCGTTCGGATGCGTGTAGGTCACGTTGCTGACGTGGCTGACGCGTTCCTCGATCGCCTCGGCGGCCTGCTCGGCTTCGTCGCGGGTCTGGATGCGCACCGTCATCAGGATGCGCGTGACTTCCATCTTCACCGTCTCGAGCAGTTGCGCGAACAGGTCGAACGCCTCGCGCTTGTATTCCTGCTTCGGGTTCTTCTGCGCGTAGCCGCGCAGGTGGATGCCCTGGCGCAAGTAATCCAGCGCGGCGAGGTGCTCGCGCCAATGCGAGTCGATCGACTGCAACAGCACCATGCGCATGAACGGCGTGAACTGTTCGCCCCCGACGATCTCGAGCTTGGCGGCGAAGGCCTCGTCGGCCGCTTTCTGCACGCGCTCGAGGATGTCTTCGTCGGTCATCGACTCGCTCTTCTCGACGACCGAGCGCAGCGGCAAGTCGACCTGCCACTCGTCGCGCAACGTGGTCTCGAGGCCGGGCAGGTCCCATTGCTCTTCGAGGCTGTCGGCCGGCACGTAGGTGCGCACCACCGACTCCATCGCGCTGGCGCGCAGGTTCGCGATCTGCTCGTCGAGGTTCGCGACTTCGAGGATCTCGTTGCGCTGCTGGTAGATGACTTTGCGCTGATCGTTGGCAACGTCGTCGTACTCGAGCAGTTGCTTGCGGATGTCGAAGTTGCGCGCCTCGACCTTGCGCTGCGCGCTCTCGATGCTGCGCGTGACGATGCCGGCCTCGATCGCTTCGCCTTCGGGCATCTTCAGCCGGTCCATGATCGCGCGCACGCGGTCGCCAGCGAAGATGCGCATCAGCGGGTCTTCGAGCGACAGGTAGAAGCGTGACGCGCCGGGGTCACCCTGCCGGCCCGAACGGCCGCGCAGCTGGTTGTCGATGCGGCGGCTTTCATGGCGTTCGGTCGCGATGATGCGCAAGCCGCCTTCGGCCTTGACCTTGTCGTGCAGGCCCTGCCACTCGTCGTGCAACGTGCGCACGCGCGCGGCCTTGTCGCCTTCCGGGGATCGCCTCGTCGGCCTCGAGCAGTTGCACCTGCTTTTCGACGTTGCCACCCAGCACGATGTCGGTGCCGCGGCCGGCCATGTTGGTGGCGATCGTGATCACGCCGGGTCGCCCGGCCTGGGCGACGATCTCGGCTTCTTTCGCGTGCTGCTTGGCGTTCAGCACCTGGTGCGGCAACTTGGCCTGCTCGAGCAGTTGCGACACCAGTTCGGAGTTCTCGATCGACGTCGTGCCCACCAGCACCGGCTGGCCGCGCTGGTGGCAGTCGCGGATGTCGGCGGTGACGGCGTCGTACTTTTCCTTGTTGGTCTTGTAGACCAGGTCCAGATCGTCCTTGCGGATCATCGGCTTGTTCGGCGGGATCACCACGGTCTCGAGGCCGTAGATCTCCTGGAATTCGTAGGCCTCGGTGTCGGCCGTGCCGGTCATGCCGCCAAGCTTGCCGTACATGCGGAAGTAGTTCTGGAACGTGATCGACGCCAGCGTCTGGTTCTCGTTCTGGATCGTCACGCCTTCTTTGGCTTCGACGGCCTGGTGCAGGCCGTCGCTCCAGCGCCGCCCCGTCATCAGGCGGCCGGTGAATTCGTCGACGATGATGACTTCGCCGTCTCTGCACCACGTAGTGCTGGTCGCGGTGGTACAGGTGCTTGGCTCGCAGCGCCGCGTACACGTGGTGCATCAGCGTGATGTTGGCGGGGTCGTACAGGCTCGCGCCTTCGGCGATCAGACCGGCGCGCGCCAGGATCAGTTCGGCGTTCTCGTGGCCCTGCTCGGTCAGGTAGACCTGTCGCCCCTTCTCGTCGACGGTGAAGTCGCCGGGATCGATCACGCCTTCGCCCGTGCGCACGTCGGCTTCGCCGATCTGCAGCTTCAGCATCGGCACGACGGCGTTGATGCGCACGTACAGCTCGGTGTGGTCTTCGGCTTGGCCGCTGATGATCAGCGGGGTGCGCGCCTCGTCGATCAGGATGGAGTCGACCTCGTCGACGATCGCGAAGTTCAGCTTGCGCTGCACGCGGTCGGCCACGTCGGTGACCATGTTGTCGCGCAGGTAGTCGAAGCCGTACTCGTTGTTGGTGCCGTAGGTGACGTCGGCGGCGTAGGCGGCCTGCTTCTCGTCGCGCTGCATGCCGGGCACGTTGACGCCGACGGTCAGGCCAAGGAACGTGTAGAGCCGCCCCATCCACTCGGCGTCGCGGCGCGCCAGATAGTCGTTGACGGTGACGAGGTGCACGCCCAGCCCCGCCAGCGCATTCAGGTACACCGGCAGCGTGGCCATCAGCGTCTTGCCTTCGCCGGTGCGCATCTCGGCGATCTTGCCCTGATGCAGCGCGATGCCACCGATGAGCTGTACGTCGAAGTGACGCATCTTCAACGCGCGCTTGCCGCCTTCACGCACGACAGCGAAAGCTTCGGGCAGCAGGTCGTCGAGCGTTTCGCCCTTGGCTACGCGGGCCTTGAACTCCTCGGTCTTGGCGCGCAGCGCGGCGTCGTCCAGCTTCTCGAAGCGAGGCTCCAGTGCATTGATCTCCGCCAAGGCACCGCGGTACTGCTTGAGCAGCCGGTCGTTGCGGCTGCCGAAGATGGAGGTAAGAAACTTCATGCGGTGGAGTTTTGCGTGCGGGCCGAGCGCGGCGGCCGGTCCGGCACCGCGGCGATCACGAAGCGTTGGACGCCCGGACCTCGGGATGTGGGGACTCGGGCGACCGGCGCAATAGGGGCGAAAAGAGGGCGAAAGCCCGGGCGCTACGAAGCCGACGATTCTAGTGGGCGAAGGAGTCGGCCCCGTGCCACCCGCGGCCGGTCTCAGCGCCTGCCGAAGAGGAACCGCGCAGGATCTTGCGGCACACCGCCCAGCAGCACTTCGAAGTGCAGGTGCGGGCCGGTCGAGCGCCCTGAGCTGCCAACCAGCGCAAGCTTCTGGCCGCGCTTGACCACGTCACCGCTGCGCACCAGCACCTTCGACGTGTGCGCATAACGCGTGAGAAGGCCGTTGCCGTGATCGAGTTCGACCAGGTGGCCGTAGGCCGGATGGTATTCGGTGGAGATCACGACCCCCCCGGCGGCCGCGACGACGGGTTTGCCGATCTCGGCCGGAAAGTCCAGCCCGGTGTGCAGCGCCGCACGCCCCGAGAAGGGGTCGGCGCGAAAACCGAAGCCCGAACCGACCGGCACGGCCACCGGCGCCATGCTGGGCACCATCAGCGCCGCGAGCTTGCCCTCGAGCAGGCGCGATTCGACCAGCGTGAGCACGTCGGCCTGATGGTCGGCGTCGTGGTCCATCGTGTCGATGGTCTGGTGCAGCGACTCGAACGATGGCGGCGCGTCAATGGCCGGCTGCGCCCGACGGCCGGCACGAACGGGCCGCCCTGCCCGGCGCGCGCACGTGCCCGCGGCGCCTGCGGCGGGTCCTGCGGCCGCAGTGTCGGCGGGCTTCACGCCGGCCTGTGCCGACACGCGCTCGCCCAGCGCCTCGAGCTTCACGAGCTTGGCCTGCATCTCGCCGACCTTGCTCGCCATGGCGTCGAGGTTGTCGCGCATAAAGCGATCGCGCTGCGCCGATTCACCCTGCACCAACGGCCGCACCGCCGAGCCGATGATGGGCCAGCCCTCACGCGCGGCCTTCAGGAACACAAAGCTGTAGATCGCGCCCGAGAACAGCATGGTCGCGACCACGAGCGAGCAGCGCGACCGCCAGCAACTGCCAGCGGTTGAAGTGCAGCACCTGCGTCTTCGAGACGCCGCTGTGCGTGATCAGGATCTGCATGTTCTCTACACTCCGTTCATGTCCCAGCCCACCGTGCCGTTGCCGATCGCCGCGCGCGACGCGATCGACGCCAGCGACACCCTGCGACAACTGCTGGCACGAAGGCGTCAGGCGGAAGAACGCTTCCACGTGATCGGCCCGCTGGTGCCGCCCGACCTGCGTGACCGTGTCTGCGTGGGGGGGCTCGATGCCGACCACTGGACCCTGCTGGCCGATGGTGCCGCTGCGGCAGCCAAGCTTCGCCAGTTGGTGCCACGGTTCGAGTCCGCGCTGCGCGGCGCGGGCCTGCCTAAGCCGCCACTGGCGATTCGCGTCAGGTCCCGTTGATCAGGTCACGCTGATCGGGGACGGAATTGTGCGTGGGCCCCCTGGGCCCGACACGTGATGCAGTCGGTGTTTCATTCAGAAACGAGCCCATGGTGCGGGGGTGGTGCCGGCTATCCGAATCGAACGGATGACCTACCGCTTACAAGGCGGTTGCTCTACCAACTGAGCTAAGCCGGCGCGGTGCGCGATGCCGCGCATCGAAGGACGCTCGCGAGTGTCGAAAACCTCGGCGATTCTAAGAAGCAGCAAGCGCTGCAGCAGCGGCAGCTTACTTACTTGACACGCTTGAGCGACGGACGCCCGCCGCCGCCTGGGCCCGTCGGATCGTTCTCTGGCGGCTGCGGAGCCGGCGGCTCCTGCGTTGCCAGGCGCAGGCTCGGCCGTTCGACCACCGGCGGCGAAGGCGCCTGCGGCGACGATGCCCCCTGTGGCGCCGACGAAACCGAAGCGGCAGGCGCAGGGAATGCCATGCCCTGTCCGTTCTCGCGCGCGTAGATCGCCACGACGTGGTCGGTGGGCACCGAGATGTCGCGCGCCACCCCGCCGAATCGCGCACGGAACTCGATCGCCTCGTTGCCCAGCTTCAGGCCCTGCGTCGCATCGAAGCCGACGTTGAGCACGATCTCGTCGTTCTTCACGTACTCCTTGGGCACCTGCACGGCCGCGTCGACGTGCACTGCGATATACGGCGTGAAGCCGTTGTCGGTGCACCATTCGTGCAGCGCACGGATGAGGTAAGGGCGCGTCGATCCGCCTTGACCGTCGGGCGCGCCGGGTTTGCTCATCGCGAAGCAGGCCTCGAGCCGGTCACTTGCGCATGACCTTCTCGGACGGCGTCAGCGCTTCGATGTAGGCGGGCCGCGAGAAGATGCGTTCGGCGTACTTCAGCAGCGGCACCGCGTTCTTCGACATGTCGATGCCGTAGTAGTCCAGGCGCCAGAGCAACGGCGCGATCGCGACGTCGAGCATCGAGAAGTCGTCGCCCAGCATGAACTTGTTCTTCATGAAGATCGGCGCCAGCTGCGTCAGCCGGTCGCGGATCTGCGAGCGGGCGCGCTCGATCTGCTTGTCGCTCGCCTTCTGGTTGCGGTTTTCCAGCGTGTTGACGTGCGCGAAGAGTTCCTTCTCGAAGTTGAGCAGGAACAGGCGCACCCGCGCGCGGGCGACCGGGTCGCCCGGCATCAGCTGCGGGTGCGGGAAGCGCTCGTCGATGTACTCGTTGATGATGTTCGATTCGTACAGGATGAGATCGCGCTCGACGAGGATCGGCACTTCGTTGTACGGGTTCATCAACGCGATGTCTTCGGGCTTGGCGAAGAGATCGACGTTGCGAATCTCGAAGTCCATGCCCTTCTCGAACAGCACGAAGCGGCAGCGGTGTGAATAGGGGCAGGTCGTGCCGGAGTAAAGGACCATCATGGCTGGATCTCGTGTCGTTCGTGGTTCGTCGATTGAAACCCGCACCGGCCTGCACACCGTCGGAAACGGCAACAGACGCAGGCGATGCGGGCTGGCGGTGCGGCGCGAACGTGGCCCGTGGGCGGGCCCGCCGCCTTACTTCACGTCTCTCCAGTACGCGGCGTTCAGGCGCCACGCGATCAGCGCCAAAAGCGCCAGCGCGATCAGCGCCCATACGCCGATGCGTACCCTCGTCTTCTGGTCGGGCTCGGCCATCCAGGTGAGGAACGCGACAAGGTCGCCGATCTGATTGTCGAACTCGGGCGCCGACAGGCTCCCGGCCTTGACCTGCTCCCAGCCCTTGAACACCTGAATCTGCTTGGTCGCATCGTGCGGGTCCTTCGCGGATTCATACACGGGGCGGCGCTCGCCCTGCAACTCCCACAGCACGTTGGGCATCGCCACGCTCGGGAACGCCACGTTGTCCCACCCAGTCGCTTTGCCCGGGTCGCGGTAGTAGCCGCGCAGGTAGGTAAACAGGTAATCAGCGCCTGAACCCTTGGCAGCGTCGGCACGCGAGCGCGCGACCAGCGTCAGGTCGGGCGGAGGTGCGCCGAACCAGTCCTTGCCGCTCTTCGGATCGAGCGTGGTCTTCATCGTCTCGCCGACCTTGACGTCTCGGGCGCGAAGATCAGGTTCTTCTTGATCTGCGCCTCGGTAAGCCCGATCTCTTTCAACCGGTTGTAGCGCACGAACGAGGCACCGTGGCAGTTCAGGCAATGGTTGGCGAAAAGCTTGGCCCCGTTCTGCAGTGCAGCGTTGTCGGTGAGCTTATCGGTGGGGAACAGGTCCCAGGCAACGCCACCTTCCGACGCGGCAGCAGGTGCCAACAACGCGGCGCAGAGCAGGGCGGCCAGAGCCTGAATGATGCGTCTCATGGTGTGATCGACTCGCAGCGTGCTTCGCATGGGTCTAGTGTTGGAAGACAACCCGATCGGGCACGGGCTTGAAACTACCCCAGCGGCTCCACAGCGGCATCAGCAGGAAAAACCCAAAGTAGAAGAGCGTGCCGATCTGTGCGATCAGCGTCTTCGAGTCCGACACCGGCTGGATGCCAAGGTAGCCCAGCACGAAGAACCACCCGACGAAAGCGGCGTACAACCACCGGTGCCATTCCGGCCGGTAGCGGATCGACTTGACCGGGCTGCGATCGAGCCACGGCAGGAAGAAAAGGATGATGACGGCGCCACCCATGATGACCACGCCCCAGAACTTCGCGTCGAACGTCTTCAGCAGCGCGATGCCGACCGCTGCAGCGACGATCAGGGCCAGCTTCGATCGGCCCGACAGGCCGCCGAACAGCACCAGTCCGATTGCGCCGAGTCCGGCCAACACGGCCAGCACGTTGACCATCGGGTCGGTCGTCGCGCGCAGCATCGAATAGAAGGGTGTGAAGTACCACACCGGCGCGATGTGCGCAGGCGTCTTCAACGGGTCGGCCGGGATGAAGTTGTTGTATTCGAGGAAGTAACCGCCGAGCTCGGGCGCGAGGAACACCACAGCGAAGAAGATCAGCAAGAACACCGTTGCAGCGAAAACGTCGTGCACGACGAAGTTGGGGAAGAAAGGCAACGCATCCTTGGGCCAGCCGTTGGCGTCCGTGTTCTTCTTGATCTCGACACCGTCGGGGTTGTTCGAGCCCACCTCGTGCAGCGCGAAGAGATGCGCGGCGATCAGTCCGATCAACACGAGCGGCACTGCGATGACGTGGAACGCGAAGAAGCGATTCAATGTCGCGTCGCCGACCACATAGTCGCCGCGAATCAGCAGCGCAAGGTCGGGACCGATGAAGGGGATCGCGGCGAAAAGGTTCACGATCACCTGCGCGCCCCAGTACGACATCTGCCCCCATGGCAGCAGGTAGCCGAAGAAGGCTTCACCCATCAGGCACAAGAAGATAAGGCAGCCGAAGATCCAGATCAGCTCGCGCGGCTTGCGGTAACTGCCGTAAATCAGTCCGCGGAACATGTGCAGGTACACGACGACGAAGAACGCCGAGGCCCCGGTGGAGTGCATGTAGCGGATGAACCAGCCGCCGGGCACGTCGCGCATGATGTATTCGACGCTGGCGAAGGCCACCGGCACGCCCTGCCCGTTCAGCGACGCATCGGGCTTGTAGTGCATGACGAGGAAGATGCCGGTGACGATCTGGATCACCAGCACCAGGATCGACAGGCTGCCGAACACGTACCAGAAGCTGACGTTGTTCTTCGGTGTGGGGTACTCGCTGAGGTCGCGCCGGTACAGGTGCGCCAGCGACGGCATGCGGTTGTCGACCCAGGTCCATGCCTTGCCCACGATCGAGGCATTGGGCGGCGGAAGCTTTTCTTGGAATTCAGCCATGTCGCGTTACTCGTCGAACACAGGACCGGACGGCAGCGCAGCGCGCGGTCGCCGGTGCAACCTGGAGAAATGACTCAAGCGGCCGGCGGCTTGGTTTCGCCAATCAACAACCGAGTTTCTGTCAGATAGACGTGCGGCGGAACCTCGAGGTTATCGGGCGCGGGCTTGTTCTTGAAAACGCGACCGGCCATGTCGAAGGTCGAACCGTGGCAGGGACAGAGGAAGCCACCCTCCCAGTTGTCGGGCAGCGAAGGCTGCGCACCCGGGGTGAACTTGTCGGTCGGCGAACAACCGAGGTGCGAGCAGATGCCCACCGCCACGAGGAACTCGGGTTTGACCGAGCGCCACTGGTTGCGGCAGCTCTCCATCGGTGTGATGTCGACCGGGTTGCGCTTGGACAGCGGGTCGGCGACGTCGCCCTCGGTCTTCTTCAATGACGCGATCTGTTCGGGCGTGCGGCGGATGATCCAGACCGGCTTGCCGCGCCACTCGACCGTGAGCCTCTCACCTGGCTTCAGCGCGCCCACATCGACCTCGACCGGCGCCCCGGCGGCCTTGGCGCGTTCCGACGGTGTGAATGAGGCAACGAAGGGCACTGCGACGGACGCGCCGCCGACTGCGCCGGCCCCGCATGCGATCAAGATCCAGCTCCGGCGTTGACGATCGACTTCAGGCGAACTCATGGCAATTTAGTACGAGGATCTTAGGCAGCCTCGGATTCTAGCCGCGCCCCACCGCCCGGCATTCGTTGCGTCAGGGTCAAAGTCGGATTGACACGGACGCAAGCGCGTCCATACTCCGCCCCGCTCCCGGCGGCAACGCCTATTCAACACAACGTCACGCGAGGAGAAAACACATGAGCATGATGTCGGAATTCAAAGAGTTCGCCCTCAAAGGCAATGTCATGGACTTGGCCGTGGGTGTGATCATCGGCGGCGCCTTCGGCAAGATCGTCGACTCGCTGGTCGGCGACGTGATCATGCCGATCGTTGGGCGTATCGTCGGCAACGTCGACTTCAGCAACTTCTTCCTGCCGCTGTCCGGGCAGGCCGACAAGACGCTCGAGGCCGCCAAGAAGGCCGGGGCTGTGCTGGCCTACGGCAACTTCCTGACCATCCTGATCAACTTCATCATCCTGGCCTTCATCATCTTCATGCTGGTCAAGCAGATGAACCGCCTGAAGAAAGAAGTGCCCGCCGCGCCTGCCGAGCCGCCGGAAGACGTGAAGCTGCTCAAGGAAATCCGCGACGCGCTGAAGACGCGCTGATCTGCGTGTCGTCGCCCGCGCCAGTCGTGGCGCGCGGGCGACGCCGAGCGGACGAATGCCGCATACTCGTGGGCCGCTGCACCTGGCGCAGCCGATCGGATGAGCCTCTCCACGACGCACCAGTACGCCGCGCTGACAGCGGCAGCCCAACGCCTGAAGGACCTCTTCAGGGACTGCGTAGAGGCCATGCCCGACGCCCTGACGGGCGTCATGGGCGCGTTGGCTCCCGGCACCACGCTCGACGATGCCCGGACCGCGGCGTTCGAACTCGACCGCAAGAGCGCTGGTCTCATCAGTACGTTTTCCCAGAGCTTCGACGAGTCGATCGACGTCGAATGGCGCCGACGCACAAGTGCACGCGGCGGTGGTCCAACCACCATGATGGCGAACTGGGAAGCGCTCAGCCTGATGGACGATTCCCAGATCGAGCGCCAGGTCGCTGGTGACAGGCTGGGCCACACGCTGCGCGCAGGCTGCGACGCCGAATTGCAGCTGCTCGACGCCTACATCGGTGGGCTGCTTGCGCCCAGCAACCGCCCCGAAGCGGACCGCAACCCTCTGCGACCCGACGTGTTGGGCAAGGCTCTGGTCGCCGGCGTCGAAGCGATCACCGACAACCCCGCGGTGCGTAAGGTGCTGCTCGCGCAGTGCGCACGCAGCCTGAGGCCCGAGCTCCCTCGGGTCTATCGCGACATCGCCGATGCGCTGCACGCTGCCGGCGTCGAGCCGCTGCAGATGACGGTGCGCAACGTGAACGCACCGGCCCCGGGTGCCGACAGCGGCTACGACTCGCGGGCCCAGGGCATGGGCGGCGGCGATTCGGTGGCGGGGGCACTGCCTGGTAGCGGCGCTGCCGGCGGCGGCGCCGGGCACCCCACCGGTCACGGCTCGGCCCATGGGCCGCTCGGCCCACCGACAGTGTCGCCGCGCGGCTCGACCATGATGGGGCAGGTCAACCACGAGGTCATGACCCTCATCCGGCGCCTCGCGGCCATTGGCCACGTGACGGTGGCCGACGGCCTGGGCCCAAGCTCGGCAGCCGCCCCGCTGACCAACCTGATCGCGGCCCACCGCGAAGAGTTGCGCAGCGCCACGAGCAATGCGCTCGATCACATGGTGATCGACGTGGTCGGCAGCCTTTTCGATCAGATCCTGGCCGACCCGAAGGTGCCGCCGCAGATGGCGCGGCACATCGCGCGGCTGCAGCTTCCGGTGTTGCGCGCCGCGCTCGGTGACCCGTCGTTCTTCTCGTCGCGTCGTCACCCGGTGCGGCGCTTCGTCAACCGCATCGCGTCGCTGGCGGTCGCGTACGACGACTTCAACGAAGGCGGCGCGAAGCGATTTCTCGAACTGGTGCGCGAGCTCATCGATCAGATCGTGGCGGGCGACTTCGACCAGATACAGGTCTACGAGGAGAAGCTCGACCGCCTCGAGGCCTTCATCGCCGAACAGGCGCAACGCGACGCCGACGTTCCGCACAGCCCCGCGTCCGTGCTCAACCAGCGCGAGCGCGAGTTGCTGCAGCTGCAGCGCTACATGCAGCAACTGCACGCCGGCCTGCTGCAGGTGCCGATGGACGACTTTCTGCGGCAGTTCCTGACCCAAGTCTGGTCGCAGGCGATCATTCAGGCGCACGCGACGCACGGCGACCAGGCCGACGTCACCAACCGCTATCGCGCCGTTGGCCGCGACGTCGTGCTCAGCGTCCAGCCCAAGGGCACGCCGACCGAGCGCAAGCGCTTCCTGATGCTGCTGCCGCAGTTGATGAAAGACCTGAACGAAGGGTTGGCGTCGATCGGCTGGTCCGACCAGGCGAAGAAGGCGTTCATGAGCCGGCTGCTGCCAGCGCATTCCGAATCGCTCAAGCGCAAGTCGATGAGCGTGCTCGACTTCAACATGCTCGCCCGCCAGCTCGACGCTGTCATGGCGGTGCCGGTACCGCGTCAGTCCGAAGCGTCGCTGTTCACAGGGCCGCCGCTCAACGTGGACGACGATGTGATCGTGCCGAATCTGGCCCCCGACGAGGAGCGCCGCATCGGCCTCGTGCGCGAGACGGCGATCGACTGGGACGGCAACATCGACATCGACCTCAGCGACGAGCCCGACGGCACGTCGGTGGACATCGCGATCGACATCGAGGGCCTGCCCGCGATGAAAGAGCAGGCAGAGCCGACGCAAGGCGCGTCGCTCGCCGACCACGTGCAGATCGGCTTCTCGTACCGGATGTACTTCGAGAACGCGTGGCACAAGGTCCGCCTGTCGCACGTCAGCCCCGGCCGGACATTCTTCGTCTTCACCCGCGGCAAGGACCACGGCGAGGCGATCTCGATGACGGCACGCATGTTGTTCCGCCTGTGCGAGGCCGGACGCCTGCGCTCTTACGAGAACGCCTACCTGATCGAACGCGCGACCGCGCGCGCGCGGCGTCAACTCGCGGCGCTGAAACCCGCGCCCGGCAAGGCCCCGGTCTGAGTTCGCGCGGGGCCCCGGTCTTCGGGGCTTGGCGTCATCCTTCGCGCCGTCCCGTCCGCTCGGCAGCCAGGCGCCGGGCCATCGCAATCGCTGCGATCAGGCTCGCCGGGTCGGCCACGCCACGTCCAGCGATGTCGAACGCCGTGCCGTGGTCCGGACTCGTGCGCACGAAGGGCAGTCCGAGCGTCACGTTGACGCCACGCTCCACACCCAGGTACTTCACCGGGATCAGGCCGTGATCGTGCGTCATCGCGACCACGACGTCGAACTCGCCGCGCCGCGCGCGCATGAAGACCGTGTCGGGTGCGAACGGTCCCTGGATATCGATGTCCATCGACCGCGCGGCATTCACCGCGGGTGCGATGATGGTCTGCTCTTCGCTGCCGAACAGACCGCCCTCGCCCGCATGCGGATTGAGCCCGGCGACCGCGATGCGCAGACGGTCGCGTCCCATCCCCTTCGACGCCACGCCCTTCAGCGCCGCGTGCGCGATCGTGATCGTCTCGAGCACGTTGCTCAGCGAGATGGCGTCGATCGCCTCGCGCAGCGCGACATGCACGGTGACGAGCACGACGCGGATCTCGTCGTTGGCCAGCATCATGCGCACCGGGATCTCGCGCCCCGCGTGGGCGCTGGCCATCGCCTGAAGCATCTCGGTATGGCCTGGCCAGCGCAGGCCCGCTGCGGCGAGGCTTTGTTTGTTCAACGGCGCTGTCACCACGGCGTCGGCTTCGCCGCGCAGCGCCGCCCAAGTGGCGTGGGTGACGCAGCTTGCCGCGGCCGCGCCGGCCAGTGCATGAACCTCGCCAATCGGCAGCGCCTGCAGGTGGTGCGGCAGATCATCGGGCTCGATCACCGGCAGCGGCTCCATCAGCCCCACCAGCCGTGCGGCGCGCGACATCACCGCACGATCGCCAACCACGCGACAGCCTTCGAGCGCACCGCGCAGCGCGGCCAGCGCAATCACCTCGGGGCCGATGCCGCAAGGGTCACCCATCGTCACGAGGATCGGTCGGGCTGCGGTCATCGTCCACCCGGGATCACGCAGGATTGGGAATATCGGCGAATCGGGACCTGCAGACCGTTCGGCCCATAATCGCTGCAGCCTGCCATGTCGAGTGCGACGTTCGAGCAGGCATCGATGTCCTGGCGCAAGGCCATGATTTCTCCTGTGTCCGCGCACGTGGTTCGACAGCGCCCGAACAGGCCCTTCGATGCGAAGACTCTGGCTCATTTTCTCCCAGGCCGTCACGGTCGCGATGGCGGTGCTCTTCGTTGTGGCTACGCTGAAGCCGCAGTGGCTTCGCGACGGACCCTGGGCCGACAGCGCGCCATCTCCTTCGCTTACGAATTCGTCATCGCCCGCGGTCACGGCCGCGCCTGCATCGACGACGGCATCGACAGCGGCGTCGGCTGTGCTGCCGTCAACTTCGGCCGAATCGCCGCGCGCTGCACCTGTCGCGCACGCGGGTTATGCCGACGCAGCACGGCGCGCGGCACCGGCGGTGGTCAGCATCGCGGCCAGCAAGGCGCCGATGCGCAACGAGCGGCTCGACGACCCATGGCTGCGCTTCTTCTCCGGTCGTGATCGGCCTTCGTCGCGCCCGCAAGTCGGGCTGGGGTCGGGCGTCATCGTGTCGCAGCAGGGCTTCCTGCTCACCAACAACCATGTGGTCGAAGGTGCCGATGACATCGAGGTGCAACTGAGCGATGGGCGCAGCGCCTCGGCGCGCATCGTCGGGTCGGACATCGAGACCGACCTCGCGGTGTTGAAGATCGATCTCGAGCGCTTACCGGTGATCGACTTCGGCGATACCGCGTCGCTCGCGGTCGGCGACGTGGTGCTCGCGATCGGCAACCCCTTCGGCGTCGGCCAGACCGTCACGTCCGGCATCGTCAGCGCGCTCGGGCGCACGCGCTTGGGGCTAAACACCTTCGAAAACTTCATCCAGACCGACGCGGCGATCAACCCGGGCAACTCGGGCGGCGCGCTGGTCGACGCGCAAGGGCGTCTGGTGGGCATCAACACCGCGATCTTCTCTCGCAGCGGCGGCAACCTGGGCATCGGCTTCGCGATCCCGGCCGACACGGCACGCCAGGTGATGGACAGTCTGGTACGCGACGGCACGGTCACGCGCGGCTGGATCGGCGTGGAGTCTCGCGACCTTACGCCCGACCTCGCCGCGTCGCTGGGGTTGCGAGTGCCAAACGGCGGGCTGATCACCGGCGTGCTCGAGAACGGCCCGGCCGCACGCGGCGGTCTGCGGCCCGGCGACGTCGTCACGCGTGTCAACGACCGCGGCGTCTCGAATGCGACCGAGCTGCTCGAGGCCGTGGCGTCCCTGAAGCCACAGTCGCGCGCGCAATTCGCGGTTCAGCGCGGCGCACGGTCGATCACGCTGCCCGTCGACGTCGATAAGCGCCAGAGCCCGCGACGGCGCGGCGAGTAGGCGTCGCTAAACAGCAGCAGCCGGCGTCGTCCGGTGGCGGCGTTGCGCTCAGGACGTTCTTGTCGGCCGGTGCTTCTTCAGGGACCGCGGTTCTGCGGATGAAGATCTGCGCGGACCAGATGCCGATCTCGTAGAGGATGATCATCGGCACCAACAGCGAGATCTGCGAGATCACGTCTGGCGGCGTCACGATCGCCGACACGACCGCCGCACCCACGATGAAGTAGCCGCGCCAAGCCTTGAGCTGGTCGATCGTCACCACGCCAACCCGCGCCAGCAGCACCACGGCGACCGGCACTTCGAAGGCGATGCCGAACACGAGGAAGAGCGTCAGCACGGTGCCGAAGTACTGCTCGATGTCGGGCGCGGCGTTCACCGATTCGGGCGCGACGCTGACGATGAACGCGGTCAGCGACGGAATGACGATGAAGTAGCAGAAGGCCACACCGACGAAGAACAAAAGCGTGCTCGACACCACCAGCGGCAGCGCCATGCGCTTCTCGTGGGAGTACAGACCCGGCGCCACGAAGGCCCACACCTGGTGAAGCACGTAGGGCAGTGCGACGAGGAACGCCGCCATCAGCGTCATCTTCAACGGCACGACGAAAGGCGACAGCACGTTGGTCGCGATCATCTTCGTGCCTGGCGGCAAGTTCGCGGTGAGCGGCGCGGCAAGCAGGTCGTACAACACCTTCATGCCGGGCCAGATGCACAACACCGCGAACACCACCACGATCGCGATCACGGCGCGGATCAGACGATCACGCAATTCGATCAGGTGGGCGACGAAGGGCTGCTCGGTCCCGGCGAGTTCGTCTTCCTGCGTGTCGGGGCCGCTCATCGCGCGGGCCGAGGGCGGTGCTTGGCCACACGCGCCGCGCCCGAAAGTGCCTTCGCGCGTACACCGTGACGCTGCTTGTACCAAGCCGGCATCGCGCTGCGCTTCGCTCGCCAGTTCTTGCGCGGCGGCTTGTACTCGGCCAGGGGCGTCGACAGGGGCGCCGACAACTGCGAATCAAACGCCGACACGTCGGGCGGCAACGTGGAGTCACTCGAACCACCCGGCAGCGCGCTGCCGTCCCAAGACGTCTTGGCCTCCTGCCACTGTGACTCGACCGTCGTGCGGGCCTCGTTCACCTCGCGCTGAACCGAGTCTTTGACGTCGCGCGCGGTCTCTTCGAACTCCTTCTTCATCTTCTGAAGCTCTTCGAGTTCGATCGTACGGTTGACCTCGGCCTTCACCTCGGCAACGTAGCGCTGCGCTTTACCGACGAAGTGGCCGACCGTGCGCGCAACGCGCGGCAGCTTTTCGGGGCCGATCACGATCAGCGCGATCGCGCCGATGAGCGCGATCTTGTCGAAACCGAAGTCGATCATGTCAGTGGCGCCCGGCCGCTCCGAAGCCACTGACAGCCCCCACGGGGGGCAGCGAACGAAGTGAGCGTGGGGGTCATTTCATTCGGTGCTGGGCGGCCGCGCGTCGTACGCACACGCGGGCCGGTGGAGGCGATCAGGCCTTGTCGGTCTTCGCCTTGACTTCGACGTTGACCGTGTCGGCGTCACCTATGCGGTTCGTGACCTGCGCTGTGGCATCGCCCGCAGCGTCTGCCACCCCGCCGCTCTTCACGCCATCCTTGAAACCCTTGACGGCACCGCCCAGGTCCGAGCCTATGTTGCGCAGCTTCTTGGTGCCGAAGATGACCAAGACGATGAGCAGGACGACGATCCAGTGACCAATTCCCCATGCACCCATGATGTTTCTCCAATCTGCAAAGTGCGCAGATTCTAGGTTCAGCCCTAATTCAACCCTTCAGCCAGGGCCGGGGCCCGCCCATCACGTGCATGTGCACGTGCTGCACTTCCTGGCGCCCGTCGGCACCGGTGTTGACCACGTGTCGGAACCCGTTCACGACGCCGAGTTCCTTCATCAGGCGTGGGCTCAGGGCCATCATGTGGCCCAGCAGCCCCGCGTCCTCGGGTGTCACGTCGACCATCGACGTGATGTGGCGCTTGGGCACCAGCAGGATGTGCACCGGCGCCCACGGGTTGATGTCGTGGAACGCGAGCACGTGCTCGTCCTCGTAGACCTTCTTCGACGGGATCTTGCCGTCGACGATCTTGCAGAAGATGCAGTTCGGGTCGTGCACGTCGCTCACCTGCGGCTCCCGTGTGTTTCACCCATGCGTCACATCGGCAGCGGCCGGCGGCCGTTCAGCGCCAGCCAGCCGCGGACCACGCGGTAGAGGAACCAGACGGAGATCAGACCCCAGGCGATCCAGCCTGGCAGGATGAAAAGCAGCCACAGCGGAATCGTCACGACATAGAGGATCCCCGCCCAGATGACGCTTCGGATGCGCCAGCTGAAGTGCGATTCGAGCCACGTGCCCTGCGCGTCGCCCTTCTTGACCAGATCGAGGATGAAGGCCGCGATCAGCAGCAGGATGCTGGCTTGAAAACTCGGCAGCACGGCTCCGATCGCCACGATCGCATGCAGCGCGTAACTGATGTGGCTGACGGTGCGCAGGCCGCTTTCGCGCTGCGCGTCGCCAAGGCTTTGCGGTTGGTTGAGCACGTTATCGTTCATGGTTCTGTCCTTTCGTTCGGCTATTCGCCGCGTTCACGCGCGGCCAGCTTGCGCCGCGCGAACTCCTCGAGCCCCGACTCGCCTTCGCGGCGCTGCAACTCGGCCAGCACATCGGCTGGCTCGAGACCGTGTTGCGCCAGCACCAGCATCGAGTGGAACCACAGATCGGCCACCTCGGCGACGATGCGCTCGGGCACGCCGTTCTTGGCCGCCAGCACCACCTCGGTCGCTTCTTCGCCCACCTTCTTCAACACGGCATCTTCGCCCTTGGACATCAGGCGCGCAACGTAGCTCTTGTCCGGGTCACCGCCGCGACGCGACTCGATCACCGCCGCCAGCCGGGCCAGGATGTCGCCGCTCGAGGTCGTCGTGCTCGTGCCCGTGGTCATCGTGACCCTGATGTGTAGATGGTGTCCGGATCTTTCAAGACCGCATCCACGACTTTCCAGCCCCCGTCTTCCAGTTGGCGGAAAAAGCAGGCGTGACGGCCGGTGTGGCAGGCGATGCCGGGCTGGTGGCCGAGTTGCGTGACCTTCAGCAGCACAACATCGCCGTCGCAATCGAGCCGCACCTCATGCACACGCTGCACATGGCCCGACTCTTCGCCCTTGTGCCACAGCCGGCTGCGCGAGCGACTGAAGTAGTGCGCTTCTCCCGTGGCCACGGTGCGCTCGAGCGCGTCGCGGTTCATCCACGCGACCATCAGCACGTCATTCGACGACGCTTCCTGGGCGATCACCGGCACCAGCCCGCGATCGTCGAAGCGGACTTCATCAACCCAGTTCATGCGCGAAGTTTACGGGGCGACCCGCGGCACGCCGTGCGTGGCGCCGACATGCCCGCGCTCGTGCGCGAACCACGCCAGCACCGGCAACGTACCCGGCAGCAGCGGCGCCACGTCGACCGGCAACTGTTGCCACGCAAGCTGCTGCCCTTCGTGCGGCGCGGGTTCCCCTTGCCACGCGAACACCTTGCAGAAGTTCAGCCGCACACGCGCGTGCGGGTAGCTCATCAGCTCGACACGCCAGCGCACGCAGGTCATCGCGCCCGGATCCAGGCCCAGGCCCAGTTCTTCGTGCAGTTCGCGTGCCAACGCCGCTTCGATCGATTCACCGGGTTCGACCTTGCCGCCCGGGAACTCCCAGTAGCCGGCGTAGACCTTTCCTGTCGGGCGCGACGTGAGCAGGAACGCGCCATCGGCGCGAATCAGCACGCCCACTGCCACCTCGACCGGTGTGCGCGTGTCTTCGGCTTCGACCACCGCCGCCGGTGCGCCGGCTGCGGTCACGCGCCGCGCCCGGCCATGTCGCGCGCGAACTGGTAAGCCACGCGCCCGGAACGCGAGCCGCGCTCGAGCGCCCACACCAGCGCCTGCTGTCGCGACGCCGCGATGGCCGCGTCGTCGATGGCCGAAGTGGCGCAGCCACTGCGCCACGATCGTCAGGTACTCGTCCTGCGTGAACGGATAGAAGCTGATCCACATGCCGAAGCGTTCGGACAACGAGATCTTCTCTTCCACCACTTCGCCCGGATGAAGCTCGCCGTCATCGGTGTAGGTCGACGCCAGGTTGTCGCGCATGTGCTCGGGCAGCAAATGGCGGCGGTTGCTGGTGGCGTAGATCAGCAGGTTGTCGCTGGTCTGGGCGACCGAGCCGTCCAGCGCCGACTTCAGCGCCTTGTAGCCGGCGTCGCCGTCTTCGAAGCTGAGGTCGTCGCAATACAGCACGAAGCGCTCGGGGCGGGCCGCGACGATGTCGACGATGTCGGGCAGGTCGATGAGGTCGGTCTTGTCGATCTCGATCAACCGCAGGCCGCGGGGTGCGAACTCGTTCAGGCAGGCTTTGATCAGCGAACTCTTGCCCGTGCCGCGGGCGCCGGTCAGCAGCACGTTGTTCGCAGGCTTGCCGGCCACGAACTGCGCGGTGTTGCGCAGCAGGCGTTCGCGCTGGGCGTCGACCTCGCGAAGGTCGGTCAAGCGGATCGTGGCGACGTGCGTGACGGGCTCGAGGCGCAACGTGCCTGCGCGGCGGCGGGCGCGAAAGGCAGTCGATGCGTTCCAGTCGGGTGCGTTGACGCTTGGCGCGCGCGCGTCCAGCCGCTCGAGCAGGGCATCGACGCGACGGGCCAGACGGTCGAGTGATGCGATCAGGTTGCGCTCGACGATGGACTCGGGTGCGTTCACATGGGCAGTTTAGAAGCAAGCCTGCGTCAACCTCGCGCTGGCAGTTCGATCACGCTGTCGTCGGCAACGGCGAAGACCCGGTCGCCAGGCGTGCGATCAATCGGATGCATACCCGTGAAAGCGCCGAACGCGGGAAGCGTCAGGCAGCCTTCGACCATGTGGAAGCACGGCAACCTCACGCGCTCGAAGCCGCGGACAGCCACCGCGCAGGGGTGCACATGACCCGCGACAACGAAGGCACCGTCGACGCTGCGCGGGTAGTGCGACAACTTCAACCCGGGCACTCCGGCAATGTCGAAGGGTTCGTCGACGCAGCGGGCGCCGAGCCATGCCGGCGGATCACCGGCACGGTCATCGTGGTTACCGCGAACCAGCAACAGATCGACGTCGGCATGCGAGCGGCGCCAGGCCGCCAGCGCATCGAGCGTCGCCGGCGCACGGGCCTCGCGTGCGTGTAGGAAGTCGCCGAGAAAGGCGACGCACTGCGGCCGCCATGCCGCCACGAGGGCGCTCAGTCGATCGAGGTTATCGGCGGTCGTGCCCTCGGGTACCGGCACACCGTGATGGCGAAAGGTCGAGGCCTTGCCCAGATGCACGTCGGCGACCAGCAGCATGCGGGCTGCGTCGACCCACGCGGCACGCTCGGGCAACAGGGTCAGCGACGTGGCGCCAGCATCGACGATCAGATTTCGCTTCACACGGCGATGATGCCGCGAAGCCAAGCGTCAGCCAGCGCGCAGGTTCAGGCCGTCAACAGCCGAATCGCGACGTCGAGATGTTCGGACGGGTTGCGGCGAAAGCTCGATCGCGCGTAGCGCTGCAGGCGCCCGGCGATGAACGACGTGACGATCGACGCACGAGCCTGAGCGTCGACCGTCGGTGTAGGCGAACCCGCGGCTTCGGCGGCGAGACGCAGGCTTTGGCGAAGCTGCGATTCGATTCGCTCGAAGAACTGATTCATGCGCGCGATCAGGCGTTCGTGCTCGAACACCAGCGCGTCGCCGACCATCACGCGCGTCATGCCCGGGTTTTTCTCGCCGAACTGAAGCACCACGGTGACGATGCGCACCGCCTGCACGCGGCCGTCGCTTTCGCGCTCGACCACCTGGTTGATCAGCGTGAACACGCTCTGCTCGATGAACTCGATCAGCCCTTCGAACATCTGCGCCTTGCTGGCGAAGTGACGATAAAGCGCCGCCTCACTGACCGACAACTTCGCGGCGAGTGCCGCGGTCGTCACGCGATCAGCACCGGGCTGCTCGAGCATCGACGCCAGCGTCTGCAGAATCTGCACGCGACGCTCGCCGGGCTTTGGGCGCTTGCGTGTGCCGACCACGGAAACGACCGCCGTGTCGGCGTCGTCTTCGTGCGGGACTTCGGGCAGCGCCTCGGTCGTTTGGGGGGTCACTTCAAGCGTCGTAATTGCTGTAGCGATCTGATTCTTGCATACACGTATTGCGGCTTGCGCGGGTGGTGAACACTGACTTCACCGACTTGTGACATCGGTCGCGCATATCGCTGGGTCCATGCGGTTTTTATGCCTAACGCATGGGCGGCGCGCTGGTGAACCAGCGTGTCTTCGACCAGCACGCAGCGGTGCGCAGGCGTCTTCAGGCGTGCCAAAAGCTGCTTGAACATGCGTGCATCGGGCTTGGGCCGCCAGTGGCCGAACATGCGCATGTCTTCGATGCCGATCACATCGTCGAAGAGCCGCGCGATGCCCAGGCCGCGCAACACGCGCAGCGCATACGCACGCGGTGCGTTCGTCAGCACCACGCGTCGACCGCGCAGCGCGCGAATCGCCGCGACATCGCGTGGGTCAGCCCACAACGTGCCTTCCAGGCCCGGCAGGTGATGCACTTCGCGCAAGAAACCGTGGCCGTCGACGCCGTGATGCCTAACCAGCCCAATGAGCGTGGCACCGTAGCGATGCCAATAGCCACGCCGCAGTGCATCGGCATCATCCCGCGTCACGCACAACTCTCGCGCGACGTAGTCGGTCATCGAACGATTCAGTTCGCCGAAGACCCAGGCACCTGCGTCGTGCAGCGTGTTGTCCAGGTCGAAGAGCCAGGTGCGCCCTCCGCGGCTCACGTCAGTGCCGCCCGGCCGCTCCGAAGGCACTGACAGCCCCCTCGGGGGGCAGCGAGCGAAGCGAGCGTGGGGGTCGTCATCAATGGCTCTTGATCATCGTGCCGTAGGCCTGATCGGTCAGCACCTCGAGCAACATGGCGTGCGGTACGCGGCCGTCGATCACGTGCACCGCGTTCACGCCGCTCTTGGCCGCGTCGACCGCGCCGGCCAGCTTGGGCAGCATGCCGCCGGAAATCGTGCCGTCTTCGATCAACTCGTCGATACGGCGCACCGTCAGCTCGGTGATCAGCTTGCCCTGCTTGTCCAGCACGCCCGAAATGTTCGTCAGCATCAGCAGCTTCTCGGCCTGCAGCACCGTCGCCAGCTTCGCCGCGACCAGGTCGGCGTTGATGTTGTAGCTTTGGTTGTCGGCGCCGAAGCCGATCGGGCTGACGACCGGGATGAACTGGTCGTCCTGCAGCGCCTTCACCACGCTGGGGTCGATCGACTCGATCTCGCCGACGTGGCCGATGTCGTGCTCTTTGCCCGGATCGTCCTTGTCGACCAGCTTCATCTTGCGCGCGCGGATCATGCCGCCGTCATAACCCGTCAGCCCCACCGCCTTGCCACCGGCCTGGTTGATCAGCCCCACGATCTCTTGTTGCACCTGGCCGCCGAGCACCCACTCGACCACGTCCATCGTCTCTTCATCGGTCACGCGCATGCCCTGCACGAACGTGCCCTTCTTGCCGATCTTCGCCAGCGCCTGATCGATCTGCGGCCCGCCGCCGTGCACCACCACCGGGTTGATGCCGACCAACTTCAGCAGCACCACGTCCTCGGCGAAGTCCTGCTGCAGCGCCGGGTCGGTCATCGCGTTGCCGCCGTACTTGATGACCATCGTCTTGCCGTGGAACTTGCGGATGTACGGCAGCGCCTGCGCAAGGATTTCGGCCTTGTCGCGCGACGCGATGTGGGACAGGTCGGGGCCAACAACGGTCATGGCGGGCTTTCGTGAACGAAGGTGGCAGAGTTCACGAATTCTAGGCAGCGGCCCCTCGGTAGGCCGACTGGAACCCGCGATGATGTCGTCCTTCCAAGCCCACAGCGCGTTGTAGCGCCCAAGGAGCCGACCCATGAAACGCCTGATCACCCTGCTTGCCGCCACCACGCTGTCGCTGGCCGCATGGGCACAACCGGTCGACGGCGAAGTCAAGAAGATCGACAAAGCTCAGGGAAAAGTCACGCTCAAGCACGGCGAGATCAAGAACCTCGACATGCCGGCGATGACGATGGTGTTCCGCGTGAAAGACGCGAAGATGCTCGACGGGCTGGCCGAAGGCGCGAAGGTGAAGTTCGCGGCCGAGAAGGTCGACGGGCAGTACACGGTGACCGAGATCAAGGCGCAGTAAGGGGTTCAGGCGACCCGCGCGCCTTCGTAGGCCTCGAGCGTTCACTGGCTCGATTCGATCGTCGGCCCGTCCCCTGCTTCGAGAAATTGAAATGGGCGCGGTTGCTGCACCCGCAGCAAGCCGGGACCACACGCTGCGGCCGGATCCGGGCAGCACCATGTCGAACCCCGGCGGCGGTGGCGGCACCCTGCGGGTCGACGACGACAGCGTCGTGTCAAGCCCGGGCAGCGGCGGTAGCACTGTCGCCGCTCGGCCGACTCGCTGATTCGACGACCGGCTTGACTGAGAAGTAGGCGCCTCGGAAGAAGAGCGAGCACGAGACGAAGTCGTGCCACTTTGAAGAAGGAGCGGCCCTCGCTTCAAACCGAGGGCCGCCGCGAGACGGCGACTGCACAGCGATTGCGGGCGCGTTCGAAGGCACAAGAGAGGATGCACCACGCTTGCGGCGCGTCGGCCTTCACAGCGACACACGGCAGCAGTTCGCGCGAGCCTGGATCGACCCGTCTACCCGTTAAAAGTGAATCCCGCGCATCAGCTGCTGCATCGCCACCGCTTCGGCACTGAGCTGCGGCTTGGCACCCTTGTCGCCCTTCGCCGCCGACGAATCCGGGAACATGCGGAAGCTGGTGTTCATGCCGATCTGCGCGATGCGCGGCGCGATGGCGTGCAGCAGTTCGCCGACGGTGCCCAGTCGCGTGGCGATCCTCACCGGTTTGTGGATGCACGCCTGCGCCACCATGTCCGCGGCTTCTTCCGGGCTTAGCGTGGGCACGTTGTTGTAGATCTTGGTCGGCGCGATCATCGGCGTGCGCACCAGCGGCATGTTGATCGTGGTGAACGTGATGCCCACGTCGGCGAACTCGCTGGACGCGCAGCGCGTCCACGCGTCCATCGCCGCCTTGCTGGCCACGTAGGCCGAAAAGCGCGGCGCGTTCGTCAGCACGCCGATCGAGCTGATGTTGACGACGTGGCCCTTCTTCTTTTCGACCATCGGCGGCAGCAGCCCCATCGTCACGCGCAGGAAGCCGAAGTAGTTCAGCTGCATCGTGCGCTCGAAGTCGTGGAAGCGGTCGTAGCTCGATTCGATCGCGCGGCGGATCGAACGGCCGGCGTTGTTGATCAGGAAGTCGACGCCGCCGTGGTTCTCGATCACGAGCTTCACGAAGCGGTCGCAGTCGGCCATGTCCGCCAGGTCGACCGAGTACGCGACGAACGTGCGCCCTTTCGCCTTGGCTTCCTTGCAGGCTTCGTCGAGCTTGTCTTGCTCGCGCCCGCAGATGATCGTGGTCGCGCCGGCCTCGGCGAACTTGTGCGCCGCCGCAAGGCCAATGCCGGAGCTGCCGCCGGTGACCAGCACCACCTTGCCGCCGACCGTGCCCTTCAGGCTGCGGTCGATGAAGAGGGCCGGGTCGAGGTGGCGCTCCCAGTAGTCCCACAGCCGCCACGCGTAGTCGTGCAGGTTCGGGCACTCGATGCCGCTGCCCTTCAGGGCCGCGTCGAGCCCGCGACGGTCGAAGCGCGTGGGGTAGTTGACGAAGGTGAAGATGTCCTCGGGCAGCCCCAGGTCCTTCATCACCGCGCGGTGGATGCGCTTCACCGGCGCCAGGGCCATCAACGACTTCTTGACGCCGCGTGGAATGAACCCGAGCAGCGCCGCGTTGACGAACAGGTTCATGCGCGGCGCGTGCGCGGCGCGCGCGAACACGTCGAGCACATCGCCCACGCGGTAGCCCTGCGGGTCGACGAGGTGGAAGCATTCACCGCCCTTGCGCTTCTGATGCATCAGGTGGTCGATCGCATCGACGACGAAGTCGACCGGCACGATGTTGATGCGCCCGCCCTCGAGGCCGATCGACGGCATCCATGGCGGCAGCAACTGGCGCATGCGCTGGATCAGCTTGAAGAAGTAGTACGGGCCGTCGATCTTGTCCATCTCGCCGGTCTTCGAATCGCCGACGACCATCGCCGGGCGGTACACCGTCCACGGCACCTTGCACTCGGTGCGCACGATCTTTTCGGAGTCGTGTTTGGTCGCGAAGTACGGGTGGTCCAGGCCGTCGGCCTCGTCGAACATGTCTTCGCGGAACACGCCTTCGTACAGGCCCGCGGCGGCGATGCTCGAGACCAGGTGCACGTGCTTGGCCTTCGCTGCCTTCGCGAACTCGACCATGTGGCGCGTGCCTTCGACGTTGACCGCGACCTGGCTTTCGGCGTCGGCCGACAGGTCATACACCGCCGCAAGGTGCACCACGTGGTCGACGCCCGCCAGGGCCTCGAGGTCGCCAGCGCCCACGCCCAGCTTGCGCGCGGTGAGGTCGCCCACCACCGGCACGGCGCGGGCCTTGGTCACGCCCCAGTGCTGCAGCAGGCCGGCCACCTTGGGCAGGCTCTCCTTGCGCACCAGGAAGTACACGGTCGTGCCGCGACGTTCCAGCAGCTTGGCGACGAGGCGTTTGCCGATGAACCCGGTGGCGCCGGTAACGAAAATCTTCATGGTCTGCTCTGCGTTCGTGGGGAGGGTGCGGCTGATTGTGGAGAAACGCACGTCCGCCACGCTGCGCGATTCCCCGGGGGCGGTTCGGCGAATAGACGTTCCTACCTAATAGACGCTTCCCACTCCGCGAACGCGCCCCAAGCCGCGGGCCCGCCGCCTAAAGTGCGCGCTCGACGACCCGGACGCAGGGGCTTCGGGCAACGCAGGAGAAACAACGATGGTGAAGAAGCTGAAGAAGATCGCGCAAGAGCAGCAGGCGTCGCCCGCCAAGCTGCTCGACAACCCGCTCGCGGGCAACATCAAAGACTCGGCGCAGCAGATCTGGCTGGCCGGCATGGGCGCCTTCGCGCGCGCGCAGGCCGAAGGCGGCAAGGTCTTCGAGGCGCTGGTCGGCGAAGGCATGAAGTTGCAGCGCAAGACGCAGTCCGCAGCCGAGGACCGCGTCAACGAGGTCGCCGGCAAGATGACTGCCGTGGCCGAGGGCGTAACCGCCAAGGCCGGCGCGCAGTGGGACAAGCTCGAGTCGATCTTCGAAGAGCGCGTGTCCAAGGCGCTGAACAAGCTGGGCGTGCCCTCGCGTGACGACATCAACGCGCTGATCAAGCGCATTGACGCGCTGGGTGCACGGCTGGGTGACGCGCCGAAGGCCGCGCGCAAGACTGCAAGCGCGACCCAAGACCGCGTCCAAAGCCACCCCCAAAGCCACCCCCGGGGCCACCACCAAGGTCGCCACCAAGGTCGCCCCCGACTTCGGCACGCCCGCGCGCAAGGCCGCACCGGCGAAGGCGCGCAAGACGTGCATCGGCGTCGACGCCGCGCGCGCGCCGCACCGTTGGCTGAACCTCGCCGCCGCGCTGCACGCCCGGCGCGTCAGCCGCGCATCGGCCTGGCCCTGGCCGGCGGCGGGCCGCTGGGTGCGATCTACGAGATCGGCGCGTTGTGTGCGCTCGAAGAAGCGCTGGTCGGCGTCGACTTCACGCGCCTCGACGGCTACCTGGGCGTGTCGGCCGGCGCTTTCATCGCCGCGTCGCTTGCCAACGGCATGACGCCGCGCGAGTTGTGCGCGTCGTTCATCGAGAACGACGCCAGCCGCGCCGACATCCTCGAACCCGATCTGTTCCTGCGCCCGGCGTGGGGCGAGTTCGCTCGCCGCCTGCGTGCGCTGCCCGGCCTGGCGGCGCAGGCGGGCATCGACCTTGCGCTGCGCGGGCGCAGCAAGCTGGCCGCGCTCGAGCGGCTGGGGCGCGCGATGCCGGCCGGCGTGTTCAGCGCCGACGCCCTGCAGCGGCAGTTGGCGGCGATGTTCTCGGTACCCGGTCGCAGCAACGACTTCCGCACGCTCGAGCGGCGCTTGGTGTTGGTCGCCACCGACCTTGACAGCGGCGACGCCGTGCCGTTCGGCCTGCCCGGCCACGACCACGTGCCCATCAGCCTTGCCGTGCAGGCCAGCGCCGCGCTGCCGGGCATGTTTCCGCCGGTGGTCATTGACGGGCACGCGTTCGTCGACGGCGCGTTGAAGAAGACGCTGCACGCCAGCGTGTTGCTCGACGAAGGTGTCGAGCTGTTGATCGCGCTGAACCCGCTGGTGCCCTTCGATGGGCGCGCGTCGCAAGCCCCTGCGCGTGTGCTCGGGCGCAGCCAGGAACCGATTCCGCACATGGTCGACGGTGGGTTGCCGCTGGTGCTGGCGCAGACCTTCCGCTCGCTGATCCATTCACGCCTGGCGCTCGGCATGAAGGGCTACCAGCGCAGCCACCCGCAACGCCGACATCGTGCTGTTCGAACCCGACCAGCGCGACGCGGCGTTCTTCGCCGCCAACACCTTCAGCATGTCGCAGCGACGGCGCCTGGCCGAACACGCCTACCAGAGCACGCGCGCGATGCTGCGCGCACGGCGCAGCGCGCTGGGTGCGACGTTCGCACGGCATGGGGTCGCGATCGACGACGCGGTGTTGGCCGACGCGTCGCGTCACCTGATCGGCAAGACAGGCGAGAAGCGCGCGCCCAGTACCGCGGCCCAAGGCACGCACGCGCTCGAGCGGCTCGACGGCATGTTGAGCGACCTGGAATCCCGGCTCGACGCCGACGCGTCGGCGCCGCCCAGCAAGGGCATCAAGCGAGGTAGCGCCGCTCGAGGTGTGCGCGAAAGTACGTCGGGTCCAGCGCCTGCCCGCTCGCGCGTTGCGCGAGCTCGTCGGTAGGCCAACGCGAACCCTGGCTCCAGACGTTTGCGCGCAGCCAGTCGAACACCGGCGCAAGGTCGCCACGCTCGACGCTTGCATCAACGTCGAAACGCTTGCGCATCGCCGCGAACCACTGCGCGGCGTACATCGCGCCGAGCGTGTAGCACGGAAAATAGCCGAAGGCGCCGCTGGGCCAGTGCATGTCCTGCATCGGCCCGTCTTTGAAGTTGCCGCGCGTGTCCAGGCCCAACAACGACTGCATGCGCTCGTCCCACGCGGCGGGGATGTCGTCGACCTCGAGCTCGCCCTCGACCAGCGCACGTTCGATCTCGTAGCGCAGGATCACGTGCGCGGGGTACGTCACCTCGTCGGCGTCGACGCGGAT
The DNA here is from genome assembly GCA_963738615.1 of uncultured beta proteobacterium. GTDB lineage: Bacteria > Pseudomonadota > Gammaproteobacteria > Burkholderiales > Burkholderiaceae_C > CAVTWY01. Next base: position 1,582,179 of record CAVTXI010000019.1, on the reverse strand, counting down.
CAGCCCGCGCTTGACCCGCGTCATCAGGCGCCAAAGGTTTCCTGCCTCGAAGGCCGGCTGATCGCCGAACGCCTCGCGCACCAGCGGCGCGAGCAGCTTGGCAAAGCCGGGGTGGCCACCCAACTGCATCTCGAACGACAAGCTCTGGCTCTCGTGAATGCCCATCGAACGCGCTTCGCTGACGGGCTGTTCGATCCATGCGCGCGGCCGGTTCTGTTCGTAGCGGCCGTGCCCGGTCTCGTGGATCGTGCCCATCAAGCTGCCCAAGAACTCGTGCTCGGCGTAGCGCGTGGTCATGCGCACGTCTTCGGGCACGCCGCCGCTGAAGGGGTGCGTGCTGACGTCGAGACGGCCGGCGCCGAAGTCGAAGCCCAGCAGGCGCACGACGCGCTCGCACAGCGCGCGCTGCTTGTCGACAGGGAACGGGCCCACGGGTTCGATCAATGCTTGCGCCGCCTGCTCCGCGGTCACGCGGTCGATCAAGCCTGGCAACCAGCCGCGCAGATCACCGAACACGCGGTCGAGCGTGGCCGAACGCATGCCGGGCTCGAAGCCGTCGAGCAGCGAGTCATAGCGCGACAACGAAAGCGCCTGCGACAGCCGCTCGGCCTGCTCGCGCACCAGCCCCAAAACGCCGCGCAGGTTGGCCGCGAAGCCAGCCCAATCGTTGGCCGGGCGTTGGGTGCGCCACGCGTGCTCGCACGCCAGGCCGGCCGATTGCAGCGAGCGCACCAGGGCGTCGGGCAAGGCGGTTTCACGGACGAAGCGATGACGAATTTCGCGCAGGTTGGCACGTTGCGTCTCATCGATCGATTCGCCCTGCGCCGCGTCGAGGCGCGCGTGCATCGCGCCGTCGATGCGCAGCTGGTGCAGCAGCGACGCGATCTCGGCCATCGCTTCGTTGCGTGCGCTGCTGCCACTTGGCGGCATGAAGGCCGCCTGGTCCCAGCCGGCAATCGCCGCCAGATGTTCCAGGCGATGCACGCGGGTGTAGTGCGTCGACAGTGCGTCGTAGTGAGGCGTGTTCGACATCGCGTTGATCTCCTTGTCAGCCGCCGACCGGATTCGGGAACATCCAGAGCAGCACCCACGTGTAGATGACGAAGCGCAGGAACTTGCCGATCGCCATGTAGCCCACGCAGGGCCAGAACGGCATCTTCAGCCAACCGGCGACGGCGCACAACGGGTCCCCGACGCCCGGAAGCCACGCGAGCAGGCAGGCCTTGGGGCCGAAGCGGCGCAGCATCGTCAGCGCGCGGTTCTCCATCGGGCTGTGGTGCGTGGCCTTCTCGTAGGCCTTCTCGACGCCGTAGCCCATCCACCAGGTGATCGCGCCACCGATCGTGGAGCCGATCGATGCGACGACGATCGCGGGCCAGAACAGATCGGGGTTGAGCTTCACAAGCCCGAAGACCGCGGGCTCGGTCGCCAGCGGCAGCAGCGTGGCCGACACGAGCGAGACGACGAAGATCGTGCTGAGCCCGAACTTCGGCAGCGCAAGGGTTTCGAGCAGCCAATCGATCCATGACTCCATGCGCGCCGGATTATGCGCAGGCGTTCGGCATGCCGCGCGCAGGGGTGCGTCGCTATACTCCGCTCCCCTCGCGAAAACCCACGCGCGAACGCCGCCCGCGACGCGCGCTTCACCCCCAACACCTGCGATGAAACTCGGCCAGCACGCCTTGCCGAACCGGCTCTTCGTCGCACCGATGGCCGGGGTGACCGACCGCCCCTTCAGGCAACTGTGCCGCAAGCTCGGCGCGGGTTACGCGGTCAGCGAGATGGTGACCAGCAAACGCGAGCTGTGGTCGTCGCTGAAGACCTCACGCCGCGCCGACCACACCGGCGAACCCGGGCCGGTCGCGGTGCAGATCGCGGGTGTCGATCCGCTCGAGATGGCCGACGCGGCGCGCTACAACATCGACCGCGGCGCGCAGATCATCGACATCAACATGGGCTGCCCGGCGAAGAAGGTTTGCAACACCTGGGCCGGCTCGGCGCTGATGAGCAACGAGCCGCTGGCTGCGCGCATCGTCGCCGCCGTGGTCGGCGCGTGTGCGCCGCGCGACGTGCCGGTCACGTTGAAGATGCGCACGGGCAGGCGCTGCACGCCGCAGGCCGACGAGCGCAACGCCGTGGCGCTGGCGCGCATCGCGCAGGACGCTGGTGTTTCGATGGTCACGGTGCACGGCCGCACACGCGAGCAAGGCTTCAAGGGGTTCGCGGAATACGACACCGTCGCCGCGGTGAAGGCCGCGCTGTCGATCGCCGTGGTCGCCAACGGCGACGTCGACTCGCCCGAAAAGGCGCGCGACGTGCTGCGCGCCACCGGTGCTGACGCGTTGATGATCGGCCGCGCCGCACAGGGGCGGCCGTGGATCTTCCGCGAGGTCGCGCACTTCCTGGCCACCGGTGAGCACCTGGCAGCGCCGACGATGCGCGAAGCCGCGTCGTGGTTGCTGGACCACCTGCAGGATCACTACGCGCTGTATGGCGAGTTCATCGGCGTGCGCAGCGCGCGCAAGCACATCGGCTGGGCGCTCGCCACGCTGCCGGGCGGCGAGCGCCTGCGCCAACACATCAACACCATCGAATCCTGCGAACACCAGTGGCAGGCGGTGCGCGAAGGCTTCGAGGAACTGGCGCAGGCTTGGCCGCGCTGGCCGGGCCCGGCGGCCGTGCGTTGCAGACCCGTTGACGCGGGTTCGCCTGGGAGTCGTGCGATGAGCAAAAAACACATCGATGCCTGCGTGCGCGAAAGCCTCGAGCAGTACTTTCGCGACTTGAAGGGCGCCAACCCGCATTCGATGCACGAGATGCTGCTGCGCACCGTCGAACGCCCGCTGCTCGAGGTCGTGATGAAGCAGGCCGAGGGAAACCAGAGCAAGGCGGCCGACTGGCTGGGCCTGAACCGCAACACCCTGCGGCGCAAGCTGCTCGAACACAAGCTGATGAAGTGACTCGCCTGCACCCTTGCATCGACACCATGCCCACCGCCCTGATTTCTGTTTCCGACAAAACCGGCGTCGTCGAACTGGCGCGCAAGCTGCATGCACTGGGATACGCGCTGCTGTCGACCGGCGGCACGGCGAAACTGCTGGCCGAATCGACGTTGCCGGTGACCGAGGTCGCCGAGCACACCGGTTTCCCAGAGATGCTGGATGGCCGCGTGAAGACGCTGCACCCGCGCGTGCACGGCGGCCTGCTGGCGCGGCGCGACCTGCCCGAACACATGGCGGCGCTGAAGCAGCACGACATCGCGACGATCGACATCCTGGTCGTCAACCTCTACCCCTTCGAGGCCACCGTCGCCAAGCCCGGCTGCACGCTCGACGACGCGATCGAGAACATCGACATCGGCGGCCCGGCGATGGTGCGCAGCGCGGCGAAGAATTGGCAGGACGTGGCGGTGCTGAGCGACGCGTCGCAATACGCTGGCGTGCTCGAAGAGCTGGGGCGCGGCCCGCTGTCGAAAGCAACGAAGTTCGCGCTGGCGGTCGCCGCCTTCAATCGCATCAGCAACTACGACGCCGCGATCAGCGACTATCTCTCGGCCTCGAGCGTCGACGGCACGCGCGCCGAGTACCCGGCGCAGGCCAACGGCCGCTTCGTCAAGCTGCAGGACCTGCGCTATGGCGAGAACCCGCACCAGACCGCCGCCTTCTACCGCGACCTGCATCCGGCGCCAGGCTCACTGGTCACGGCGACGCAGCTGCAAGGCAAAGAGCTTTCGTACAACAACATCGCCGATGCCGATGCGGCGTGGGAGTGCGTGAAGAGCTTTGATGCAAAGGTCAGCGGCGCGGCATGCGTCATCGTGAAGCACGCCAATCCGTGCGGCGTCGCGCTGGGCGTCGACGCCGCGCAGGCCTACGCGAAGGCGTTCCAGACCGATCCCACATCCGCGTTCGGCGGCATCATCGCCTTCAACACGCGCGTCGATGAAGCGTGCGCGAAGGCCGTCGCCAAACAGTTCGTCGAGGTGCTGATCGCGCCGGCTTTCACGCCCGAGGCGCTCGCGATCTTCGCCGCCAAGGCCAACACGCGAGTGCTCGAGATCGCGCTGCCACCTGGCGGTGCAAGCGCCTGGGACCAGGGCCGCAACGCGCAGGACACGAAGCGCGTGGGCAGCGGCTTGTTGATCCAGAGCGCCGACACGCGCGAGGTCCGCATCGACGAACTGAAGCTCGTGACAAAGAAGGCGCCCACCGACGAACAGATGCGCGACCTGCTCTTCGCCTGGCGCGTGGCCAAGTACGTGAAGAGCAACGCCATCGTCTTCGCGGGCGGTGGCATGACGCTGGGCGTCGGCGCTGGCCAGATGAGCCGCATCGACAGCGCACGCATCGCGTCGATCAAGGCCGAGAACGCCGGTCTGTCATTGAAGGGCAGCGCCGCGGCCAGCGACGCGTTCTTCCCGTTCCGCGACGGCCTGGACGTGATCGTCGACGCAGGCGCCACCTGCGTGATCCAGCCCGGCGGTTCGATGCGCGACCCCGAAGTCATCGCCGCGGCCGACGAGCGCGGCGTGGCGATGGTGCTGACGGGCGTGCGGCACTTCAGACACTGACGCTGGCGGAACCCCATGAACCTCAAAGCACCCATCGCAATCACCGACGAACTCGACGAAGAAATCATCGAGTCCACCGGATCCCTCGACCTCGCCAGCGGCGAGATCCACGACCTGACCTACAAGAACTACGACGTGAAGGCGCAGGGCTTGCCCGCGGACTCGCCCGACTACGCCTTCACCAGCGGCACGCTTTCCCATGCCGGAAAGGACGTCGAATTCAGCGTCAAGGTCGACAAGTTCAGTGGCCGCTACAGCGTCACGGCCGATGAGTTGCTCGACATCAAGCTGCGCGCCGCCAAACTCTTCGCCGGCCTCGAGGGCAAGGTGGTGGCCAGCAGCGCCAACGTGCGCAACAACGGGCCGAAGGGCGTTCACTGAACGGGCCGGAGTCTCGAAGCGCCAGGGTCGCATTCAGGCCTTCGGCGTCGACGCCTCGTCCAGCTCCGCCTGCAGCCGCTCGACCTGCGCCAGCAGCGACTGGAACTTCACGCCAAAGGGCGTGAAGCGGTACTCGACTCGTGGCGGCAGTTCGGCGAAAGCTTCGCGCTCGAGGATGCCGTAGCGCACCAGTTTCACCAGGCGTTCGTTCAGCACCTTCTTCGACAAGCCGTCGACGCTGTGCTCCATCGCGCCGGGGCGGTTCACGCCGCGCTGCACGCAGTGCAGAACCTCGAGCGACCACTTGCAGCCGACGATGTCTTCGACCATGCGGCGCACGTTGGGTGCGGACTCGTGTTCGCCGCGAAGGTCACCGAAAGGTTCCCGGGTCACCGCTTGGTTCCTGCTGTTCGAGACGCGGCACGCGCGTCATGCTCTTGCATCGTCGAACAATTCTAGGAGCGACCCACATGCGAAACATGCAACACATGCGACATCACGCCCGAACACTCGCCTTCGCTCTGGCCGCCGCAAGCACAGCTTCGGCGCTCGCCGCCGAACCCGCGGTGCCCTATCCGAAGGGCTGGCGCGATTGGACACACGTCAAATCGATGGTGATCAACCCCGGCCACCCGCTGCACGAGGCCTTCGGCGGCATGCATCACATCTACGGCAACGACAAAGCGCTGCGCGGTTATCGCACGGGGCGTTTCCCCGACGGCGCGGTCATCGTCTTCGACCTGCTCGACGCGAAGACGGCCGACAACACCGTGCAGGAAGGCGCGCGCAAGGTCGTGGGCGTGATGCATCGCGACAGCCGCCGTCACGCCGCCACCGGTGGCTGGGGCTACGAGGGGTTCAAGGGTGATTCGACAAGCGAACGCGCGGTCGGCGCGAACGCCGCCACGGCGTGCCATGCCTGCCACGAGGCGCAGAAGGACAAGAGCTACGTGTTCTCGGCCTACCGTCGCTGAGGCGAAGCACCGATGATCGGCGCGTGATGCTGCAACTCGCTGCTCCAGGCACCCCCGCCCCGCCGTGGACGATGGCGTCGTGGCTGCACGCCGACGCCGCGCCCACGCTCACGCTCGAGTCGATGCGCGGCAAGGTGATCGTCGCGCATGCGTTCCAGATGTTGTGCCCGGGCTGCGTGCAATACGCACTGCCGCAGATGATGAAGGTGCGCGAGCTCTTCGGCGAAAACGAGGTCGCGGTGATCGGCCTGCACACGGTGTTCGAGCATCACGAGGCGATGGCGCCGGTCTCCCTGCGTGCGTTCGCGCATGAGTACCGGCTGGACGTGCCGATCGGTATCGACGCACACGAAGACGGCATCGACCTGCCGGTGACGATGCGTCGCTACGGCATGCGCGGTACGCCCACGCTGTTGCTGATCGACCGCCGCGGCGATCTGCGGCTGCACGCGTTCGGCGCCGTCGACGACATGGCGCTGGGCGCGGCGATTGCAACGCTGATCGCAGGCTGAAGACGCACGGCTGCCGCGGCGGACTTGCGTGCGGCGCGTGCGGCGCGTGGGCGTGCGGCGCGTGCGGCGCGCGTCCACCACGCGCGGTTAGCATCCCGGCCCATGTCTCGCGCCGAACTCGTCGGACGACTGCTTGCGTTCGTCGCCCGTCTCATCACCGGTGCCCAGGGCCACTGGATCGGCAGCCCGCCGAAGGCGGAGCAGCGCATCTACTTCGCCAACCACCAGAGTCACTTCGATTGGGTGCTGATCTGGGCCGCGCTGCCCACCGAGCTGCGCGCCACCACGCGCCCGATCGCCGCGCGCGACTACTGGACAAGCACGCCGCTGAAGCACTGGATCACGCGCGAGGTCTTCAACGCGGTGTACGTGTCGCGCACGCGAGGCGAAGACGAAGACCCGCTGGCGCCGCTGGTCGACGCGCTGAATGCGGGCGACTCGCTCGTGATCTTTCCCGAAGGCACGCGCGGCTTTCAGGGCGAGCCCATGCCCTTCAAGGCCGGCCTGTTTCACCTGGCCGAGCAGTTCCCGCAGGTGCCGCTGATCCCGGCGTGGATCGACAACGTGCAGCGCGTGATGCCCAAAGGCGAAGTGGTGCCGGTGCCGCTGTTGTGCACCGTGAGCTTCGGCGCGCCGATGCAGTTGGCGGCCGACGAAGAGAAGAAGAGCTTTCTGGAACGCGCGCGCGCCGCGGTGGTCGCACTGCGGCCACGCGTGGCCTGAACAGATCAAAACGATTCGCATGGGTCAACTTCGCAACCTCCCCGTCGACAGCCAGGTCGCGCTGCTGTTCGTGATCGTCTTCGGCATGCTGGCGGCGTTGACCGTCGCTGCCGTAGCGTGGGGCCTGCGCGCGCGCGACGGCGTAGACGACGTGCGTCGCGACCGCATCACGCGTGACCTTCGCGCGTTGTGGGTGGGCGTGACGCTGTTCTGGCTGGCGTGGATGTCGGGCGCCGTGGTGGCAACGCTGCTGTTCGCGTTCGTGTCGTTCGCGGCATTGCGCGAATTCATCACGCTGCAGCACACACGGCGCAGCGACCACCGCAGCCTGCTGCTGGCCTTCTTCATCGTGCTGCCGATGCAGTACGGCATCGTCGCGGCGGGGTCCTTCGACCTGCTGACGGTCTTCATCCCGGTGTATGTGTTCTTCGCATTGCCGGTCGTGAGTGCGCTGGCCGGCGACCCCGAGCGCTTTCTCGAGCGCAACGCCAAGATCCAGTGGGGCATCGTGGTGTGCGTGTACGGCCTGTCGCACGCACCGGCGCTGCTGCTGCTGAACTTTCCGGGTCACGTCGGCAGCGGGCCGTTCCTCGTGTTCTTCCTCGTTGTCGCGGTGGGCGTGGCGGACCTGGTGTACGAAGCGGTGCTGCGGCGGCTGCCGCTGACCCCGGTCGGAGACAAGACCCCGACCCCGGCGCAGGCAGTCAAGGCAGCGTTTGGCTTCTCGTACCGCGCCTTGTTGATCGCGATCGTCGTCGGCGGGCTTGCGGCAACCGTCTTCTATTGGGTCACGCCGTTCAAAGCCGGCCAGGCCTTCGTGCTCGCGGTGGCGGCCGCAGCCTGCGGGCTGCTGGGCGAGTTCGTGATGGACGTGCTGAAGCGCGATGCGGGCGTGGAAACCTGGGGCAACCATCCGCGCATCACCGGTGCGGTGGGGCTGCTGGACCGCGTGGCGCCGCTGTGCTTCGCGGCACCGGTGTTCTTCCACGGCGTGCGCTGGTACTTCGATGTCTAGCTCCACGAGTGTGTTCAGCGTCTCGACAGCCACGCGCATCCTCGGCCTGGACCCTGGCCTTCAGACCACCGGCTTCGGCATCGTCGATGCGTCGGGCCCGCGGCTCGCGTACGTGGCCAGCGGCACGATCCGCACCACGGGTGCAGGCACGGGCCAAGCCGCAAAGGGCGACCTGCCGGCGCGGCTGAAGCTCATCTTCGACGGCGTGCGCGAGGTCGTGCAGACCTATCGGCCGCAATGCGCGTCGGTCGAGATCGTGTTCGTCAACGTCAACCCGCAGAGCACGCTGCTGTTGGGCCAGGCACGCGGCGCCGCGCTGGCCGCGGTGCTGTCGGCCGACGTTGAGGTGGCCGAGTACACGGCGCTGCAGATGAAGAAGGCCGTGGTCGGCCACGGACACGCGCGCAAAGAGCAGGTGCAGGCCATGGTCGCGCGGCTGCTGAACCTGGCCAGCGCGCCGGGTACCGATGCATCGGACGCGCTGGGCATGGCGATCACGCACGCGCACGCGGGTGCGTCTCTGGCGGCGATGCGTGCAGCGACGCCGCTGGCGCGCAAGCAGCACGCGCAGTACCGGAAGGGGCGGGTTTACTGAGGAAAGCGTTGCTGGACCGATCACAATTTGGCATACTTAAACCGTTCTTATGTAGATTTCAGACGGTTTCGATATGCCACGAGTTCTTGCTCTCAGCGAAACAGCCCCCTACGCGGTCAAGGAAGGCGCCCTTCTCATCGGTGCACGCCTGAGGATGGCGCGCAAGCGCCGCCGCCTGACCCTGCGCGCACTGGCCGCGAAGGCAGGCATTGCCTACGACACCGCCCGCGCCGCCGAAGCCGGCAACTTGCAGACCGGTCTGGGGGCCTACCTCGCCGTCCTGTGGGCTATGGGCCTCGAGGCCGAGATCCGCGCCTTCATCGACCCGGACCGAGACGCCGAGGGCAAGACGCTCGAGGTTTCCCGCCTGCCGCAGCGCGTGCGTACTCGCAAGGAACCGTTCGATGCCGACTTCTAAGGCGCACCGCGCTTACGTCTACCTTCAACTGCCGCAGTCGCTCGAGGTGGTGACGGCGGGCCTGTACGAACTTGCCTTTCCACAAGGCGTGCCGACGGGGTCGTTCGTCTACAGCCCGGTGTACCTCGCGCGGCCCGATGCCGTTGCGATCGAGCCGTTCGAGCTGCCGCTATCCGCGCACCTCGTGCAGACGGTCAAGCTGAAGGGCATTTTCGGCGCCCTGCGCGACGCGTCGCCCGACGCCTGGGGCCGTCGCATCATCGAAAAGCAACTCGGCCGCAGCGACCTCACCGAAGTCGACTACCTGCTGCACTCGCCGGAAGATCGCGCAGGCGCGCTCTCGTTCGGCCACGGCAAGGCACCTCCGGCTCCGGTTCGTCGCTTCAACCAGGTCATCCAGCTCGAGGCGCTGCTCGACGTGGCAGCGCGTTTCGCGAACGATGACGGTACGGCCGTCGACGAGCAGGTCAACGACCTGCTGCAACCCGGCACGTCGATGGGCGGCGCGCGGCCCAAGAACGTCGTCGAGGACGACGAAGGCCTATGGCTCGCGAAGTTCCCCGAGGCAGGCGACCGCTGGAACAACGCCCGCGTCGAAGGCGCGATGCTCGCGCTGGCGCACGAATGCGGCCTGCGCGTCGCGCGGCACCGCATCGAGCACGTCACCGGTCACGACGTTCTGATGCTGCAGCGCTTCGATCGCCAGCGGGTCGACGGCGGCTACGTGCGCCACCGCATGGCGAGCGGGCTCACGGCGCTGGGCGCCGACGATTCGCACACCGATCGCGGCAAGTGGTCCTACCTGCTGCTGGCAGACGAAGTCCGGCGCCGCAGCGCGCAGCCGGCGCGCGACCTCGAGGAACTGTTCGGGCGCATGGTTTTCAACGCCCTGATCTCGAACACCGACGATCACCCGCGCAACCACGCGCTGATCGCAACGAGCGCGGATTGGGAACTCTCGCCGGCCTACGACCTGACGCCGAACCCGCTGACGAGCCTCGAAAAACGCGACCTCGAGATGAGTTGCGGCGCTTTCCACCGCTATGCCAACCGCACGAACCTGCTGTCGCGGCACGCGCAGTTCAAGCTCGAACGCACGCACGCCACCACGATCGTCGATCGCATGCAGGGTGTCGTTCGCTCGCGCTGGCGCGACGTGCTGCGCAAGTACGGCGTGACACCAACGGACTGCGACCGGGTCGCGGCGGCGTTCGACTACCCGGGGTTCGAGCTCGACCCCGAGAGCGTGCTGGGGCCGGCCCGAGGATCGTGACGGACGCGTGCCTCAGGGCACCTCGAGCTCGACCACCCGGTCCTGCGCCGCGAACGGCGTGGGCTGGCCGAACTGGCTGTCGACCGCCAGCAGCCGGCCGTGTGCGATCTTCGCGGTGGTGAAGGTGCGGTTGGCCGGCGTGGGCGTCAACGATTTCAGCTCGCCCGAAGCCCAGTCGCCGTCGAGCTTCAGTTCGGTGATCTGGCGGGTGAAGTTCTGCACCACCCACAGCGTGTGGCCGCGCAGCACGATGCCGTCGGCGTTGACGATCGTCGTTGTGCCCAAGTCCACCTGCACGACCTGCTTGGTCGCAACGTCAATGCGCCACAGCCGGCCCGTGGTGCCCTGCGACACCAGCAGGTAGCGCCCGTCGGGCGTGGCGACGATGCCGCCGAGGTTGAAGCCGGGCAGCACCACCGGGATGGTGCCGGTGGCGTCGAGCCATAGCGTGGCTTCCCACGCGCCTTGGGTTCCCTGAGCAACGCGCCAGATCTTGGGCTGGTTCGAATCCGTGAAGTAGGCCGCGCCATCGGGGGCGACCCACACGTCATTGAGGAAGGTGCCGCTGGGCGTGGCCAGCGACGCCAGCGTCGCACCGTCGGGCGACACCACCCACAGCCGCCCGGTGGGGCCGCCGGCGATGAACACGCGGCCTCGAGCGTCGACGTCGATGCCGCGCGCGGTGGTGCGGCCATCGGCGCCGGCAGGCAGCCAAACCTCGAGCGCCTCGACGCCGATGCGGCCGCGGTAGATACGCCCGCCGTCGTTGACGCCGCTGACATAGAACGTGTCGCGCGTCTTGTCGTAGCCAATGCCCTCGAGCAGGATGCCCGCGGCCGGCAGGTCGTAGCCCAGCAGGTCGGGGCCAGCGTGCGCGGGCGCCGTGGCCGAGAGCGCGGCGCCCAGCGCCAGGGTCAGGAAGTTCGATCGCAGGAAGCGCTTCATCGCAGGGGTCTCCGGTTGGTTCGAGGCGATCGACTCTAGGCAGCGGCTCGCTCGCCGGCCATTCGTGCGCGCACGCGCAGCGCCAGTAGAACTACGCAGCGCCTCCCGCCGCGCCACCCTCGAGCGCCCCACCGTAGCGCCGAATCAATTCGGCCAGTGACTTCACTTCGAGCTTCGCCGACAGGTTTGCGCGGTGCGTCTCGACGGTGCGCGGCGACAAGCCCAGCACGCGCGCAATCTCTTTGTTGGTCAGCCCGTCGACCACCAGCGCCAGCACCTCGCGTTCGCGTTCCGACAGCGCCTTCACACGCTCGTGCGCCTGCCGGTCGGTGGCCAGACGTTCGCGCGACGCACCGTGCGCGCGCACCGCGTGACGCAGCGCGTCCAGCAACGCTTCGTCGTCGACCGGCTTGCCCAGAAATTCGACCGCGCCCGACTTGAACGCGCGCCGGCACATCTCGACCGTGCCATGGCCGGTCAGCATGATGATCGGCTGATCGACACCCTGCGCGCGCAATGACTCCAGCACCGCGAGTCCGCTCAGGCCGGGCATGCGCACGTCGAGCACGATGGCGCCGACCGACGCGCGGTCGAACCCGTCGAGGAACGCCTGCGGGTCCTTCCACCCCGCAACGCGCAAACCCACGGTGCCGATCAGCAGCGCCAGACCTTCGCGCACGGCATCGTCGTCGTCGACGATCTGGATCAGAGGTGATACGGGGTCCATCAATCGCGTCCGTCGCTCGGGAACTCAGGGGTTCGTCTTGGCCAGAGGCAACGCCAACCTGAACTCGGCGCCATGCGGCTCGACGTTGCGTGCTTCGAGCGTAGCGTGCATCGCGTGTGCCAGCGATTCACAAAGGCTCAGACCCAACCCCAGGCCGCCTTCGCGCGTGGTGAAGAAGGGCTCGAACAGGCGCGGCAGCACCTCGGGCGCGATGCCCGGCCCGTTGTCGCGAACGGTCAGCACGCCCCGCCCCTGGTCGACCGCCACACGCAGCTCGAGGCGTCGCGGCACGTTCGTGTTGGTCGGCACCCTGTCCAACGCCTGCATCGCGTTGCCGACGAGGTTGTGCACGATCTGCTCGAGCGCGACCGGGTCGGCCAGCACCGTGGGCGCATCGCCTTCGACATGCACAACAAGCGTCACGCCGCGTCGCTGCGCTTCGGGCTCCATCAGCTCGAGCACGTCGTGCGCGACCGCGTCAAGCCACACCGCGCGCATCGACGCTGGTGTGGCCTTCGGCGTCTCGACCAGACGACGCAGCCGCGCCACCACGTCGGCAGCGCGACGCGCCTGCGCGGTGGCCTGCACCATGGCGTCGCGCGCGGCGCGCAACTCGGGTGGGTCGTCGTCGATCAGCCGGCGTGCGGCCTGCGTGTTCGCCATCACCGCCGTCAGCGGCTGGTTCAGCTCGTGCGCCACGCCCGCGGCCAGTTCGCCCATCGCGTTCAAGCGTGCCACCTGCCCTACGCGCAGCAACGCTTCGGCCCTGCGCCGCGCCTTGCGCCCCTGCTGCCACGCGTGCAGCACCGCCAGCCCCAACGCCGACAGCATCGCCCACGCCGCAATCCAACGCCACGGCCACTGCGCCGGCCCGGCCGCGAGCCGCAGTTGAAGCTCGAACGGCTGGCTTGCGGTGGCAAGCGGCTGCGCGAACGTGAAGCCCTCGGTCAAGCCTGTCGGCTGTTCGTCGCGCGCCTGCCCGGGCTGGATCACCAACGCTTGCGCCGTCGCGGTGTCTTTCAATGCCACCCGCACCGCGCCGTCCTTCTCGATCGGCCATTCATCCCACGGCACCATGCGCTGCACGTCGATCACCAGCGCGAAGCTCGAAGGGTCCCCCGCGCGCACCAGCGTGAACCGGCGCGCGGCGGCATCGAAGGCCGCCGCCTCGGCACGCTGCGATCGCTTCGACCGCACGTGGGCCGCCTCGAGCGCAGCCTCCGCGAACGTGTGCCCGTGGTCTGGTCGAGTCACCAACACCGACACCACCTGCGGCTGCACCGACGACAGATGCTGCTCGGCCCTGCCGTCATCGCGCGCACCCAGGGCCGGGCTTAACAACACCAGCGTCGACAAAATCGCGTCGTGCTGCGCGGCGCGTTGGCTCAGCAGCCGGTGCGCAACGCGGGCGTCGGCGCTGAAGGCTTCGCGCCGCTGGGCGATGTCCCAGCGCACGAGCACGAACGCGCCGATGAGCACGAGCGCAGCCCAGCCAAGCAGCCAGGGGAGGCGGGCGCGAATGCGGCGCCCCTGCTAGTCCTCGGGCGTGAACCCCGAAGCCTTGACCACGGCAGCCCACATCGCCGACTCGCGGGCCTGCACCGCCAGCAGGTCAGCCGCGTTGCTGGGCGCCGGCACCAGGCCCAACGCGGCCAGCTTGTCTTTCGCGCCTTGCGTTGCCAGCCCGGCGTGCACCGCGGCACGCAGCTTGTCGAGCGTGGCCAGCGGCGTGGCGGCCGGCGCGTACAGGGCGAACCACAGGGGCACCTCGACGTCGAAGCCCAGTTCCTTCATCGTGGGCACGCCGTCGACGAAGGGCGTGCGCGCCGCACCCGTGGTGGCGACGATTCGCACGCGTCCGGACTTGTGCAGCTCCAGCGCTTCGGTCACCGGCGACAACGCCACGGGGATGTTGCCGCCTGCCAAGTCGTTCATCGTCAGCGCCGAGCCTTTGTACGGAACGTGCGTCATCGGCGTGCCCAGCGCACGCGCGACCGACAGGCCGACGAAGTGCGGCAGCGTGCCCGCGCCGGGCGAACCATAGCTGGCCTTGTCACCCGCGGTTTTCAACCATGCGCGAAAGCCCGCGAAGTCTTTCGCCGGCACCATCGGCCCGATGGTCAGCGCGAAGTCGCCGGTGGCAATGCGCGACACGGGCACGAAGTCTTTGGCGGGATCGAAGCGCAGGTTGCGGAACACGTGGGTGAAGAGCGTCATCGGCCCTTGCGGCACCATCACCAACGTCTGCCCGTCGGCCGCTGCGGCCTTCACCTGCTCGATCGCCAGTCGACCGGCCGCACCTGCGCGGTTCTCGACGATCACGTTCTGTTGCGTCGCGGCCTGGATGTGTTCGGCCGTCATGCGCGCCAGCGCGTCGACGCTGCCGCCCGGCGCGAAGCCGACGAGGATGCGGGCGGGGGCTTGGGCCCACGTTGGCCAAGCCGCCGCACCCAGCGCCAAGGCCAGCGCGCCTTGCGCACCGTTCAAGAAGACTCTGCGCTTCATGTGTGCGTTCTCCTGTTGCCTCGCGGCATTGTGCGGGCGCTCAGGACGAGCGGCTCGGGTCCCAGCCAGGCCATGACGCGGCCTGCTTCACCCAGGCGGACAGTTGCACCTCGTCGAGCTCATCGCCTTCGTGAATGTCGACCCAGCGCGCGTCTTTGCTCTTCGGTGTGCCACCCGGCGGCAGCGGCTGCAGCAACACGCCTTGGAAGAACGTCACCTTCACGCAGCGGGTAAGCACGTGGAACGACAAGAACCAGCCCTGACCTTCGATGCCGTAGAAGGGCGAGTTCCACTTCACGGCCTTGCGCACGTGGGGCACATTGCGCACGATCAGTGCGTCGATGCGCTTGCCGAGGTCGCTCTTCCATCCCGGCATCGCGGCGATGTAGGCCTGCACCGGTGCGTCGCCGTCCGCCTTCGCGATCTGCGGGTTGCCACCCGAGAGCAGGACGACGTGCTTGGGCTCATGCATGCGTTTCTCCGAAGCGGCGTTCCCTCTCAGCTCTTATCCTCCAAGGCCTTCTTCTCGCGCCAGATTTCCTGGACGAACGGATCGGTCACCCCGTACACGCCATGCCCCCTGCGCATGATGAGGTTGGCCGCGAGGAGATCATTCACCACCGGCTGTATCTCCTCGACGCGAACATCTCTGCCGATGGCCTTCGTGTAGTCGGATGCAGCCTCGACAGAGAACACCCCGCGCGCGTCGCCGTCCGTGGAAGCGATGCGTTCGAAGATCGCCGTCGCAAGGCCACCGAGCTGTTCCACCTTCGTCAATTCGAGATCGGCTGCGGTTGACCGAAGCGTCGCTGCGATCACGGGCAGATGCTCGTCGGGGTTGCCGCCGGGCGGCAGGTGGCGACTCGAGCTGTCGAAGCGCCTTGAGCATTTCCTCGGGCCGGTTGCCCAACGTCGCGAACGCCTGGATCGCGACTGCAAGAGACGGCAGCGGCGCGGCGCCTTGCCGAGCAAGTCTTTTCAACAGATGCTCGACGTAGTCTGCGTTCAACACGGGGTGCGGAATCGACGTGGCGCCTGCGAACGCCTGGTTCCTGCGCGCCGTCAGCTCGCTCACCAGGGCGCGGTGTGAACCTGTTCCGATGAAGATGAAATGCCCCGGCGTACCCGGGCGCGGATTGATCGCGTCGCGCGCCGACTTGAGTGCCAACAGCATCTGGTTCCCATCGTCCGACGTGATGGCATGCTGAACTTCGTCGACGATCAGAACGACGTTCGTCTTGGCTTGGTCGACAACTTCCGTGAGGGCCTGGGCCAGCGTCGTCCCACCTACGGTCCCCACGCTGTCGAGCTTGAACCCGAATTTCAGTCCGAACGCACCGACGTTGGCGGCGCCGACGCGTCGCAGCTTTCGCAGGATGCTCGACGCCGGCGTTTGAAGCTCGACAAGCGTCTTCCTTACCGCGGCAAGCACCAGCACCGCAGGGCTCGTCTGGGAGTCGCTCCACAAGTCGACGTAGATCACGAGCGCGCCTGCCTCTTCCAGCGCGGGGATCAAGTCGTTGAGCAGGAAGGTGGTCTTGCCCGTGCGGCGCAAGCCGGAGAGGAACAGGCCGGACCGAAGGCCCTCATCGAGGACCCCAGGGTTGAGAAGCTGCTTGGCCATCTGGGCAGCCAGTTCGGGGCGACGGAAGATGCTGCTCATGGACTATCCTTTTTTATTCCATGGACATAATTATAAGCCGCAGATAAAACAACCTAGGAAGGCGTCAGATCGCCTCGACGACGGTCGCCTGTCGAGTTGGTGGGGAGTACGGCGCAGGTTCGAAGTGTTCATGCTTCGAACATGCGCCTTCTTTTCGCCTGGAAAGTCCTGGCGCCTCGTTCCGGCGTCGGCGTGCTCAGGACCTGATTGCCGCTTGCCGGGCTCGCCGGCCTTCACACTAGACTCGTTCGAACGATCCCAGCCCAACCACAACAGGAGACATAAGACCATGACCGCTCGGACACCCTTTCCGCCGCCTGCCCGAACCTTCACCCGATCCTTCACCCGCTCGCTGCAAGCCACGCTGGCCGCCGTCGCGCTGACGCTGTCGAACGCCGCACTCGCACAAGAGAGCTTCAAGCTCGGCGTCGTCACCTTCCTGAGCGGCCCCGCCGCCGAAAGCTTCGGCGTGCCCGCAGGCAACGCGGCGAAGACGATCATCGAGGCGTTCAACAAGGGCAGTGCACCGGCGCCGTACAACAAGAACGGCTTCGGCGGCCTGCGCATCGACATGGTGATGGTCGACGAAGCCGGCGGCGCGGCCAAGCAGGTGCAGGAACTGCGCAACCTCTACCAGCGCGAGAACGTCGACGCCGTGGTCGGCTTCATCGGCTCGGGCGACTGCCTGGCGGTCGCACCGGTGGCCGAAGAGCTGAAGAAGCTGCTGGTGATCTTCGACTGCGGCACGCCGCGCATTTTCGAAGACGCGAACCTGACGTACGTGTTCCGCACGTCGTCGCACGCGGCGATGGACAACGTGTCGCTGACGCGCTACCTGAAGGCGCGCAACGTCAAGGTCGATACGTTCAACCTCATCAACCAGGATTACGCGTGGGGACAGGACTCGCGCGCCGACTTCATCGCCGCGATGAGCCAGCTTTACCCGCAGGCGAAGTCGGGCGTGGACCTGCTGCCGAAGTTCGGCGCCGGCCAGTACGGCAGCGAAGTGTCGGCGCTGGCAAGCAAGCCAGCCGACATCATCTACTCGAGCCTGTGGGGCGGCGACATGCAGGCCTTCGTGCTGCAGGCCGGCTCGCGCGATGCGTTGAAGGGCACGACGCTGGTGCTGTCTGCGGCTGACCACGTGCTGCCCGGGCTGCTCGACAAGATGCCCGACGGCACGATCTTCGGCGCGCGCGGCGCGTATGGAATTCTGTCGGCAAAGAACCCGCTGAACGATTGGTTCCAGGCGACCTACTCGGGCGCGAACAACGGCGTGGCGCCGGTGCAGGCCAGCTACCGCATCACGCAGGCGCTGATGGGCCTGAAGCTGGCAGTCGAAAAAGCGATGGCGGCCAACGGCGGCAAGAAGCCCAGCCCCGAAGAAATCGCGGGCGCGTTGCGCAACAGCAGTTGGGACACGCCGGGCGGCACGATTCGCATGGCGCTGGGCAACGGGCAGCAGGCGATTCAAAGCACCGCGATCGGCCGTACGAAGTACGACGCTGCAGCCAAGCGCGTGATCGCTGTCGACATTCAGACCTTCCCGGCCGAATGCGTGAACCCGCCCGCGGGCGTGAAGAGCCTGGATTGGATCAAGGGCGGCATGAAGGACGCGCGCTGCTGAACCCGCGCTGCTGATTCGTCACCTTCACGACTGACGCCGCACGGGCAGCGCCATGCTCGCTTTCACGATCGTCATCGACGCGATCAGCTACGCGTCGTGGCTGTTCATCGTCGCGCTGGGCCTGACGCTGGTGTTCGGGGTGCTGAAGATCCTGAACATCGCGCACGGCAGCATCTACGCGCTGGGTGCCTACGCGGCGGCCAGCGCGGTGACGCTGGCGATGTCGCTGAAGCTCGCGCCCGCGTTCTCGCTGGTGGCGATGCTGCTGGCCGCGGCGCGGCGTGGCCGCGATCATCGGCCCGCTGGTCGAGCGCACGCTGTTCGCGCGCTTCTACGGCCATGACGAAGTGCTGCTGTTGCTGGTGACGTACGCGCTCTTCCTGATGCTGGAAGACGTGACCAAGCTGGTGTGGGGCGTGAACCCGTATTTCGTGTCGCAGCCGTTGCAGCTCTTCGGCACGTTCACCCTGGGCGGCATGAAGCTGTCGGGCTACGACGCGGCGCTCGTCGTGCTGGCGATCGTGTGCGGCGTGGCGACGTGGTTCGTGCTGAACCGAACCGTGCACGGCAAGATCGTGCTGGCGGTGATTCACAACCCCGAGATGAGCGCGAGCATGGGCGTGAACGTGCCGCGCGTGTACACCGCCGCCTTCACCGCGGGCGTGTTCCTCGCCGCGCTGGGCGGTGCGTTCACGGCGCCGTTGATCTCGGTGCAGCCGGGGCTGTCGGTCAGCGTCATCGTCGTCAGCTTCGCGGTCGTGATCATCGGCGGGTTGGGCAGCATTCCGGGCGCGGCGATCGGCGCGCTGGTGGTCGGGCTTGGCGCGCGCGGCGTCGGTGCACCTGATGCCGCAGATCGAGCTCTTCAGCATCTACCTGGTGATGGCCGCGGTGCTGGTGTTCCGGCCCGAAGGTTTGTTCCAGGCGGTGAAGGCGAGGCAGATCTGATGGGGGGCACCGCGCTGGCACGGCGCGACGGCGCCTCACTCGCGCTGTGCGCGGTCATCGCCCTGGTGCTGATGCTGGCCGCGGGCGCACTGGCACCCAAGTGGCTGCTGTTCCTGACGACGATGGCGTTGTCGCATGGCCTTGGCCGTGCTCGGCGTGGTGGTGCTCACGCGCGGCGGCGGCGCCACCTTCGGGCAAGGCTTGTTTTTCGCCGTCGGTGCGTACGCGGCGGCGCTGCTGCCGGGTGCCTTCGGCGTGCAAGACGCGGTGGTACGCATCGTGATCGGCACGCTGGCGGCGGGCGTGGTCGGCGCGGTGCTGGCGCCGCTGCTGGCGCGCTACCGCGGCATCTTCTTCGCGATGTTGACGCTCGCGTTGTCGATGGTGCTGTTCGGCCTGATCAGCAAGAGCAGCGCGCTCGGGCGGCTCCGACGGCATTCCGGTGCCGCGAGCGCGCTTGTTCGGCGCCGACCTGCCGGCTGATCGCGCCGAGTTCTGGCTCTTCGCGATGACGGCCGTGTTCACCGTCGCGGCGGGTTGGGCGGTCGCGGTGTATTGGCGATCGGCCGCCGGCCTTCTCGCGCAAGCCACGCGCGCGAACGCGCTGCGCGTGGAATACCTCGGCGCGTCGGCACGCGGTTCGCTGGCGACCAGCTTCCTGCTCAGCGGCCTGCTCGGCGGATCTGGGTGGCGCGATCACCGCGCTGGCGTTGGGCCATGTGGAACCCAACTTCACCGACTGGACCAAGTCGGGCGAGTTCGTCTTCGTCGCCGTGCTGGCCGGCTACCAAAGCGTGGTCGCCGTCTTCTTCGCATCGCTGGTGCTCGAGATCGTGCGCTCGTTCTCCAACCTCTACTTCCCCAACACGTGGCAGTTCGTGCTGGGCGCGTTCCTGCTGCTGGTGATTCTGTTCAGGCCTGCGGGGCTGGGTTCGTTGTGGGTCGGGCGTGGTCGAAGAGGCAAGGAAGCGTGAGCGACGCAAGCGCATCCGCCCCCACCCGCCCGCTGCTGTCGGCTCGCGGTCTGGTGAAACGCTTCGGAGCCGTGGTCGCGGCCGAGAACGTGAACATCGACGTGCCCGCGGGTCAGCGCCTGTCGGTCATCGGCAGCAACGGCGCGGGCAAGACCACCTTCGTCAACATGGTCACCGGCTACCTGCGCCCCGACGAAGGCGCCATCGAACTCGACGGCCACGACATCACACGCCTGGGCCACCGCCGCATCGCCGGACTGGGCATCTGCCGCTCGTTCCAGATCCCGCAGTTGTGCCTGGACCTGACGCTGCGCCAGAACCTGCTGGTGGCCGTGGCCGCGGCGCAAGGCCGACCTTCGTTGTGGCGGCCTTTCGACACGCCGGCCGCGCAGGCGCGCGCGCAGCAACTGATGCAGCGCTTCGCCCTCGAAGCCGACGCCGACCGCCCCGTGCACGAACTGGCCGGCGGCGTGCGCAAGCTGGCCGACATCGCGATGGCCCTGGCGCGCCGTCCGCGCCTGCTGCTGCTGGACGAACCGACATCAGGCGTCAGCGCCGACGAGAAATTCCCCGCGATGGAACGTGTGATGGACGCGCTGAAAGGCGAAGCCGCGACGGTCGTCTTCATCGAACACGACATGGACATCGTCAGCCGCTTCTCCGACCGCGTGATCGCCTTCTACAGCGGCCGCGTGATCGGCGACGGCACGCCTGCAGACGTGTTGAGCCAGCCCGACGTGCGCCGCCACATCACGGGCCACGCTCCATGACCACGAGCGCACCCCTGCTCGAAGTCAAGCACCTTGCCGCCAGCATCCAGGCCATGCCTGCGCTGCGCGACCTGTCGCTGCACGTCGACGAGGGCGAAATGGTGTGCCTGGTCGGCCGCAACGGCGCCGGCAAAACCAGCTTCATGCGCACCGTGATGGGCCACCTGAGCGCGTCGTCAGGCGAACTGCGTTTTGCCGGCACCGACCTTCGCACGCAGACGCGCCACGCCCGCGCCGCACTCGGCATCGGCTACATGCCCGAAGACCGCGGCCTGGTGCCGCAGCTCACCGTCGAAGAAAACGTGCTGCTGCCCGTGTGGGTCAGCCGCAGCCTCGACCGCAAGGAACGCCTGGCACTCGCGTATCGCCTGCTGCCCGAAGTCGAAGCGATGCGCGAGCGCAAGGCACTGCTGCTGTCGGGCGGACAGCAGAAATTGGTGGCGCTGGCGCGCGCACTGGTGGCGGGCACGCGGCTGCTGCTGCTCGACGAACCGTTCGAAGGCGTGGCGCCCGCGTTGGCGCAACGGCTGGTCGAGGTCATCCATGCGCTGGAAGGTTCGCGACTGGCGGTGCTGATCTCGCAGTCGGATTCGCAGCATGGGGTGGGGTTGTTCGTGCGGGAATATCGGATCGAGCGGGGGGCGAATGCGGTGGGAGCCGCTCGCTAAGGAAGAAACTCTTCCAGCGTTCGCCCGCAGCGCAACCCATCGATTTGCAAGAAGTGCGCGTCGCGCGTCAGCAGCGCGGCCCCATGTTCCAGCGTGCTGGCCGCAATCCACAGGTCATTGGTCGGGATCGGCTGTCCCTTGCGTCGCAGGCCCGAGTAGACAAGCGCGTAGCCATCGGCCGTTTGCGCCGTGACGGGCACGACTTCGACGCGCGGCGAATCGAGGAAGCGGGCCAGCTCGGCACGATTCTTCGGCTCGCGACTGCCAGCCGCGAAGCCTCCGAGCAGTTCGCCCAGGACGACGCTATTCAGCAGGATCCGCTCGGCATGGGCCAATACGTCGACCACGGCGGCGTCGCCGAGCATGAAGGCCGTGTACGCGTTGGTGTCGACCAGGATCGCGCGCATGCGCTACTTCCAAAGCTCGGGGTCGACCTTGGAGAACGAATCCGTCGCACGCTCGAACGCACTGGCGTCCTGCTTGCGCCACGTACCCGCCAACGAGTCGAGATCGTCATGTCGGGTCAAGGTCGCCTTGACGCGCCGCTGACCAAGTCCTTGCTGGATAAGACGCACGACCAGCGCATTGACGCTGGAGTCTTCCTTGGCGGCGCGACGCTTGAGCGCCGCCACCGCCTTGTCATCGAGGCCGCGAATGCTGAGATTCTTCATGCTGGCACTGATGATACCAACGTGAATGCATCGCTGCCATCACCGAGACCCGAATCACCGAGACCCCATCGGCACCAACGATCTGCCTCAAGCCCCCTGCACCAACCCCGACACCACCAGCACCCCGAAGAACCCCGCCCCCGTCAGCAGCGTCAACTTCACGATCGCGACGCCGCGCCGGCGCCACGTCGGGTCGCGCGTCACCAGCGACATGCCGAAGCAGCCAATCGCCGCGAGCAGCAGCAGGCCGAAAACGAGGCGGAACAGGACCATGTGGTGTGCCTCTGCCTACCAGGCCGGCGCCAGCTCGGCAAACCCCTTCGGCGCCTTCTTCTCGTCGTCGAAGACCACGATCTCGTGTTTGGTCTTGTCGGCCATCAGCGCGCGCAACAGCTTGTTGTTCAGCGCGTGACCCGAGCGGAACGCGGTGTAGGCGCCGATGAGGGCGTGGCCGGCGATGTGCAGGTCGCCGATGGCGTCGAGGATTTTGTGTTTGACGAATTCGTCGTCGTAACGCAGGCCGCCGGCATTGAGCACGCGGTTGTCGTCAACGACGATCACGTTGTCCATGCTGCCGCCCAGGCCCAGGCCGCGGGCGCGCATGGTGTCGACGTCTTTGCTGAAGCCGAACGTGCGCGCGCGCGCGATGTCGCGCTTGTAGCGGCCCGAACCCATGTCGAAGCTCACGCGCTGGCCGGTGGCGGCGAGTGCGGGGTGGTTGAACTCGATCTCGAACTCGAGCGTGTAGCCGTGGTGCGGCTCGAGGCGCGCCCATTTCAGATCAGTGCCGTCGCCTTCGCGAATCTCGACCGGGGCGACGACACGGATGAACTTCTTCGGCGCCTTCTGCAGCTCGATGCCCGCGCTTTGCAGCAGGAACACGAAGCTGGCGGCGCTGCCGTCGAGGATGGGCACTTCTTCACCGTTGATGTCGATCACGAGGTTGTCGATGCCCAGCCCCGCGCACGCCGACATCAGGTGTTCGATCGTCTGCACCTTCGGCCCGCCAGGGTCACCGCCAGGGCTGATGGTCGACGCCATGCGCGTATCGCTCACGGCCGTGGGGTTCACGTGGATGTCGACCGGTGACGGCAGGTCGACGCGACGAAACACGATGCCGGTGTCGGGTGGTGCAGGTCGCAAAGTCAGCTCGACCTTCTGGCCGCTGTGCACGCCCAGGCCAACGGCGCGGGTGATGGATTGCAGGGTGCGTTGGGCGATCATGCGTGGCGGTCAGAACAGGTGTTGATTGTAGAAACGACGCATCACGCAGTTACCTCCGAAGATGAATCGCGCTGCGCCGATACAACCTTGGCCACCGTGCGCGGTCGGCGCCTCTAGATTCGCGTCTTCTCTTGGAGGAGATGCCATTCATGAATCGCACCACACCCATCTTGGCCTTGACCGTGCTCGCGCTGGCAGCGTGCGGCGGTGGGGGCGGCGAAGGAAACGAATCGGGGCCGCCGCAACGACGCGGCGACGAGTCGACGCGATTGCAGGCGACCGAATCGACCTGGGTGCGCGTGGCCACCGAGTGGCAAGCCTTCGTTCTTACAGCACCGACACGCGTGCGCTACGGCGCGGGCAGCACGTGGATCGAGCGCGACCTGCCAGCCGGACAAGCGTTTTGCACCAACACGTTCTTCGGCATCGACCCACTGCCGGGCATCGTGAAGCTGTGCGAGGCACAGCAGACGACAACCTCGGGCCCGTGGGTATTTTTGGCTGCTGAATCGCAGGCCTTTCGCCTCGCCACAGCACAGCGCGTGCGCTACGGCATGGGCACCACGTGGATCGAACGCGACCTGCCCGCGGGTGACGGCCAATGCAGCAACGCCTTTTTCGGCATCGACCCACTTCCGGGCATCGTCAAGCAGTGCGAAACCGTGCAGACGACAAGTTCGGGATCGTGGACGTTCCTGGCTGACGAATGGCAAGCCTTCCAACTCGGTGCCGCACGACGCGTGCGCTACGGCATGGGCACCACATGGATCGAACGTGACCTGCCCGCGGGTGACGGTCAGTGCAGCAATACCTTCTTCGGCATCGACCCGCTGCCGGGCGTCGTGAAGCGGTGTGACGTTCAGGATGCAGGTACGCCGCCTCCGCCTCCACCTCCGCCTCCGCCACCATCGCTGGAGCAAGTGATCTACGTCTCCCCGTCGGGAAGCGACAGCAACGACGGCGCAACGCGCGCCACGCCGCTGCAGACGCTGCGCGCCGCATGGCAGAAGGTACCCGCCGCGCCGACCAGGGCCGTGCGCATCGCGCTGCTGCCCGGCACCTATCCGTTCCCCGCCGGGTCGAACTCGTTCTTCGACAAGACAGGCTCGCCCACCACGCCGATCACGCTGGCCGCAGCCGACGGCGCTGGCACCGCCGTGGTTGCCGGCGGCGCTTCGTTCGGGCGCGTGAAGCACTTCGCGATCGAAGACGTCGAGTTTCGCGTGCGCATCAACGAGCCCTACCAGAGCAACAACGTCCTTCAGGTGCAGGCCAGCGACCAGGTCGCGTTGAAGCGCGTGCGCCTGTTCGGCCCCGACGACGAGAACCCGAACGCGTACGTGATCCAGGAGGTGTTGAAGGTCAACCAGACCACGAACTTCAGCGTCGCCGATTCCGAGCTCGCCGGCAGCTACCAGACCGCGCTCGACTTCATGGCGGTTCATGGCGCGCAGGTGCTGCGCAACCGCATCCATTCGGCCAACGGCTGGTGCGCCTACGTCAAGGGCGGCTCGGCGAACATCCGCGTCGAGGGCAACGAGATGTTCGCGTGCGCGGTGGGCGGCGTCGCCGCGGGTGAAGGCAGTGGCCACGAATACCACGTGCCGCCGTATGTCACCTACGAGAGCTACGGCGTGCAGATCGTCAACAACGTGTTCCGCGACCTGCAAGGCCACGGCGTCGGCGTCCAGGGCGCGTACAACACGCTCGTTGCGCACAACACGTTCTACAACGTGGCGCAAAGCGCGCGCGGGTATGGGCTGGCCGTGGTCGCGCACGGCTCGCGCCAATGCGGCAACCAGGCCATCTGCGATTCGTACGTCGTGCTCGGCGGGTGGAGCAACGCGGTCGGCGCGCCAACGCATGCGTCGATCCCCAACCGCCACACCTGGATCCACAACAACGTGTTCCTGCAAGACGGTGTGTCGACGCAGTACGGCAGCTTCGCGGTGTATCCCGCCGCCACGCAGCCGTCGTCGGCGCGCAACGTGCCCAACCCCGCCCAGACCGACGACGACCTGCGCATCAGCGGCAACATCATCTGGAACGTCGGCCGTGATCTGGGGCTGGGCCTGCCGGGCCAAGGATGCCAGGCGAGCAACCCGACATGCAACCCGACTGCGGTGCTGGCGGGCAACCTGTTCAACCTTGCGCGGCCGCAGTTGGTGAATCCCGCGGCAGGTGACTGGCGTCCCGCGGCGGGTGGTTCGGTCTTCACCACGCCCACGGTCACGATCCCGCCGTTCTCGTGGGCTGATGCACCTCCGGGCGTGCCGCAGGGCTCGAGCAACAACACCGTGACGACCGATCGCAACGGCGCGCCGCGCACGGGTGCGCCAGTGGCGGGGGCGTACGCGGTCGGCAGCTGAAGCGGCCGTCCGTCGGCGACGCGTGGCGACCCTTCGCGGTCGCCACGCTGCCTTTGGTCGCATCGGTCTTTCAGGGTATGCGTTGGTCGTGCAGGATCGCGCCGAATCGACAACGCCATACCGGAGTAGATCCATGAGCCTCTCGCTTGCCCTTCCCCTGCGCTGCCTACCTGCACTTGCCCTCGCCGCAGCGCTGCCGCTCGGCGCAACTGCCGCGAACGCCGCCGACCTGACGCTTGCGATCGAGCCGGTCGCCGATGCCACGGGCACGATCCAGATCGCCCTGTACGACAACGAGGCGAACTTTCGCAAGCAGTCGGTGCGCGCATTGAAGCTGCCCGCCACCGCCGGCACGATGACGGTGCGCATCGCCGATCTGCCGACCGGCGACTACGCGGTGATGATCTTTCACGACCGCAACGGCAACGACAAGCTCGACACCAACGTGATGGGCATCCCGAAGGAACCGTGGGGCGGCTCGCTCGGCGACAAGTCGGTGTTCGGCTCGCCGGGCTGGGCCGACGTGCGCTTCGC
The DNA here is from genome assembly GCA_963738615.1 of uncultured beta proteobacterium. Taxonomy (GTDB): domain Bacteria; phylum Pseudomonadota; class Gammaproteobacteria; order Burkholderiales; family Burkholderiaceae_C; genus CAVTWY01. The sequence goes on along the minus strand of CAVTXI010000019.1, from coordinate 1,556,093 downwards.
ATTGAAGGACGAAGGCGCGACGCAGCGCATCAAGCTCAACGATTGATCGTCGTCATCGTCGACAAGGAGTCATCGATCATGCAAAGCCGTCGCCACTTTCTGGAAGCCGCCGTTGCCGCCGGCTCGTCACTGCTGCTGAGCGCGTGCGCTTCGCCCCTTCGCCAAGGCAGCGCCGATACACACGCTGCGATCACCGCGATGGCCGACAGCTTGCGCGGCTTCGAGGCCGCCGTCGGCCCGAGTGAAGTGCGCTTCGACCGTCCGTTGCCCGCGGGCCTGGCCGGTACCTTGTTCCGCAACGGCCCGGCGCGCATGCAGCGCGGCCCCACCACCTATGCGCACTGGTTCGACGGTGATGGCATGGTCCAGTCGCTGGCGCTGCGAGGCGCGACGCTGCGCCACCGCGGCGCGCTGATCGACACCGACCGCAGCCGCGCCGAGGCCGCCGCCGGCCGCTTCCTGTGGCCCGGCTTCGGCACCACCTTCGCCGATGCGCGCAGCGTGCGCAAGGGCGACGAAATCAACGTCGCCAACATCTCGGTGTTGCCGCTGGGCGGCGAGCTGCTCGCGTTGTGGGAAGGCGGCTCGGCCTGGCGCCTCGATCCCGAGACGCTCGCCACGCGCGGGCGCAAGGTGTTCGACGCCGACACCGACGGTGCGTCGTTCTCGGCGCACCCGCGCGTCGACCCCGACGGGCACGTGTGGAACTTCGGCTATGCCAGCGGCAGCGGCAAGCTGCTGATCTACGACATCGACCGCAGCGGCGCGCTGAAGCGCCACGGGTTGATCGACGCGCCCAACGCCGACATGGTCCACGACTTCGCGGTCACGGCGCGGCACCTCGTCTTCGTGCTCACGCCGGTGCTGCGCAAGCCCAGCGAGCGGCGCGGCGCGGTCGCGTTCGCCGACACGCTCGAATGGCGCGCCGACAAGCCCGCGTGGCTGCTCGTCGTCGACAAGGACACGCTCTCGGTCACGCACCGCGTGGAGCTTGCGAACTTCTTCTGCTTCCACCTCGGCAACGCGTGGCTCGACGGCGCCACGACGCTGCGCGTCGAGGTCGCGCGTTCGGCGCCCTTCGACACGCTGATGCGGCAGATCGCGGCGGCCACGCGCGGCGAAGCGACGGCGCCGCTGCCGCCGACGTTGCCGATCGAGATCGCGCTCGAACTCGGCAGCAGCCGCCCGCGCATCACCGAACTGCCGCTGCCTGACGGCGAATTCCCGCGCGTCGACCCGCGCCGCATCGGCTTGCCTTCGCGCCACCTGCTGATGCTCGGCCGCGATGCGCAGGCACCGGACAGCGCCTTCGGCTTCAACACCGTGCAGTGGTTCGACCGCGAGCGCGGCCGCGTCGCGCGCCACTCGTACGGCGCGAACGTCTTCGCCGAAGAGCACGTGTTCGTGCCGCGCGCCGGCGGCGCCGAGGGCGAAGGCTGGATCATCGGCACCGCGCTCGACTGGCGGGCGCGGCGTACGATCGTTTCGGTGTTCGATGCGCGGGCCGTCGACGCCGGGCCCGTCGCCACCGCTCGCCTGCCCTACATGCTGCCGATGGGATTGCATGGCCAGTTCGTCAACGCCTGAAGCCGACGCAGCAACCGGGCCCGCGACCACGAGTCTTGTCGCGACCTTCGCGATCAACACGCTGGCCTGCACGTTGATCGCGGTCGCACTGTGGCTGCTGGTGCCAGCGATCGCGGTCAATGGCTTCGCGAACGTGTGGCTGCATTCGATCGCCGTCGGCACCGCGATCTGCGCGCTGATCGTCGGCGGCAAGCGGCTGCTGGAACGTTGCGGCTTCGACGGCTCGGCATGGTTCATCGTGCTGGTTCCCGCGGCCACGATCGTCGGCGCGTTTGCAGGCGGCGCGCTCGCGCACATCGTCACCGGCATGCCCGATCCCATCGCCAGCGCGCTGCCGACCAGCCCGACGCAACGTGCCGCGTTGATCACCGCGGTGATCGCGTCGCCCGTGCTGGCGTGGTTCTTCGTCGCGCGTGAGCGCATGGCAGCGTTGCGCGTCGCAGCCGCGCAGGAAGCGCAACGGCTTGCCGCGGCACAGCGCGAAACCAGCCAGGCGCAACTGGCGATGCTGCAAGCGCAGGTCGAGCCGCACATGCTGTTCAACACGCTGGCGAACCTGCGCGCGCTGATCGACGCCGAGCCGGCACGCGCCAAACGGATGCTCGACCAACTCACCGACTTCCTGCGCGCCACGCTCGCGGGATCGCGCGCGCCGCTGACGAGGCTGGCCGACGAAGCGGCGATGCTCGACAGCTACCTGCAGCTGATGACGATGCGCTTCGGCGCGCGGCTGTCGTACCGCATCGATGTCGACCCTGCGCTGGCGAACCTCGAGCTGCCGTCGATACTGCTGCAACCGCTGGTCGAGAACGCGGTGCGACACGGCATCGAGCCCTCGAGCGCACCGGCACGTGTGGACGTGACGGCGCGTTCGGTCAACGGTGCGATCGTGATCGACGTCACCGACACCGGTGTCGGCTGGCGCCACGACCGTGGTGTCGCTGATGACAGCGGTGCAGGCGGCTTCGGGCTCGAGCAACTACGGCAACGCCTGGCCCACGCTTTCGGCGACCGCGCCACGCTGGCCGTGGCGTCGCCCTTGCCGGGTCACGCGCAAGGCACGCGAATCACGATCCGCATCGACCATGGCTGATGACGCCGCGCCAAACACGACGACCGTGGCCAGCACCGACGCCGCGCGCGTGGTGATCGCCGACGACGAGCCGTTGCTGGCGCAGGCGCTGGCGCGCGAACTCGAAGCGTTGTGGCCGCAGGTGCGCATCGGCCCGCTCGTGCACGACGGCACGGCCGCGCTGGCCGCCATCGTCGAGACCACGCCCGATGTCGCATTCCTCGACGTGCGCATGCCGGGCCTCACCGGCCTGGAAATCGCGCAGGCCGTGGCCGAAGACTGGCCTGATGCGCCACCCGTGCCGCTGATCGTCTTCGTGACGGCCTTCGAGCAGTTCGCGCTCGATGCCTTCGAACGCGCAGCGGTCGACTACGTCGTCAAGCCCGTGCGCGCCGAGCGCCTGGCGCTCACCGTGTCACGGCTGCGCTCGCGACTCGCAGAACGATCGGACGGCGACTCGAGCACGGCGCTCGCGCAACGCATCGGCCAGTTGCTCGCGAGCACGCAGGTTGCAGACGCTGCGCGTGCTGCGGCTGCGCCCCTGCTGCGCACCATTCGTGCGGGCGTGGGCCCAACGGTGAAGATGATCCCGATCGAGCGGGTGGTGCTGATCCAGGCCGCCGACAAGTACGTCGAGGTCATCGCGACCGACGGCCGCGCGCTGATTCGCCAAAGCCTGCGCGAGCTGATGACGCAACTCGACCCCGAGCGATTCGTCCAGATCCACCGCAGCACGGTGGTGAACCTGGACCATGTGGAGTCGGCGCACCGCGACGAGCAGGGCCGCGTCACGCTGCGCCTGCGTGGCCGCGACGAGCGCCCCGCCGTCAGCCGCGTCTATGCCGAGTTGTTTCGGCCGATGTGAGGCTGGTTGCTGCAGCGATCGTCAGCCCGGCGGGCGGGCCAAGGCGTTCGCCTGCCGTGTCAACTGGTCGAGCCGACTCGCCATCTGAAGCATGAACACGCGATAAAGCGCTGCGGCCAGCGTGGGATCGTCGCGCTCGAGGCGCCGCAGACTCTTGCGGTCCAAGCGCAGCAGTTCGCATGGCATGTCGGCGCGCGCGGTCGCGCTGCGCGGCATGTCGCGCAGCAGCCCCATTTCGCCGATGGTTGCGCCGGCGGCCGAGCTGCGCACCGGGATCTCGCCGTCGCCAGTTGGCACCACGATCGCCAAGCGCCCCGAGCGCACGAAGTACAGCGCGTCCGACGCGTCGCCGCAGCGAAACAGCACCTCGCCTTCGCGCAGGGAAAGCGGCTCGAAATAGGGCAGCAGTTGAGTCGCCGACAGCGGTGCCGGCAGCGCGCGCGCAAGCCATTGCTCGAACGGCGTGTCGGCGATTGCACCCTGCGCCAGCGCCTCGTTGTCCCAGTCGGCGACCGCGGCGTCGATGTCGGCATGCACGCGCGGCGCATCGGCAGCCGACAGCGTGCCGGCGGCATCCAGCGCGCCACGAGTCGTCGCGGACAGATGGCTCAGTTCGACCTCCAACCCTCGAGTCCGCAGCGACCGGAGCAGCCGCGCCAGCGCCTGCGCCGCGGACGTGTCCAGCGAACGCACATGGCGGAAGTCGAACACCAGGCGTTGGGGCCGCTGCGAGCCGGCCGCGATGGCCTCGACGCGGCGCGTCAGTTGCGTCACCGAGCCGAAGAACAGCACGCCCTGAAGCTCGATCACCTGCAGTGCCCCGCCATGCTGCTGCAGGTACTCGTCTTGCGCGGCGCTGCGCTCGACCTTGCTCGGCCAGGCGCGACGGCTCATCAGCATGCGCACCGGCGACAGCCGTGACGAGCCCACCGCGAAGCCGACGCAACAGGCGAGCACGCCAACGCACACCGCCGGCAGGAATCCGAACAGCGCGGTGACCCCGAGCATGGCCAGCATCATCAGATGCTCGAGCCGCGACACGCGGTGCCGGCTGTCGTAGAGCCATGCCTTCAGCATGCCGATGCCCAGCGAAATCAACAGCGCACCGAGCAGCGGACGCGGCACCAGGGCAATCACCGGGCCGCCCCAGCCCAACGCGAGCAGGCACAACACGCCCTTGATGGCCCCGCAGCGTCGCGACACCGCGCCGGCCATGCGCGCCATCAGCGAACGGCTGATCGAGAGGCCGCCGGCCATACCCCCGAACATCGCGACCAGCAGGTTGCCCAGGCCCGAGCACGCGCAGGTCATGGTTGAAGTCGGGCGGCTCGTCGAACGCGACCTCGAGACTGCTCTCGGACAACAGCAGGCTGAGCGTGGCGACGATCACCGCCGACATCACCAGCGCGGCCTGCTGCGCCACCACGTCCCACTGCACCTGCGCCAGCAGCGCGGGGGAGAACGGCAGCAGCGGCAGCGTTTCGCGCGAACGGCGCCGGCAGCCAGCCCGCAGCGCGGACGGCGGCAAGGTCGAGTCCGGCCGCGGCAAGCGCGCCGTGCATCGCCAGCGCGGCGCCAGCCAGCAGCGCCGGCAGCGCCAGCGGATGGCTGATGCGCGCCGTCACCCACCACATGGCCACGCCCAGCGCTGCAGCGACCGCCAGACGCGCGTCGGCCGCACCGCTCAGCCAAGCGGCCAGCTGGGTCAGCGAATACGGCTGGGCCGTCGCGACGCTGAGCCCGCCGGCCATGAGCAGATAGCCGACCGATGCGAGAAAGCCGCCGATGACCGGGTAGGGCACGTAGCGGCTCAGTTCGCCCCAGCCACGCCGGCCCATCAGCCACCAGGCCGCGCCGATCGCGAAGCCCGTGACCGCAAGCGCCATCACCGCGGTCGGCAGCGCGGCTTGCGCCGGAGCGGCCGAGCCGGCAGCCACGGTGATCGCAGCGATGACCGGCACCGCGCCGGGCTCCGGCCCGCCGGAGGCATGCATCAGCGAGCCGCGCCACGCGACGATGAGCGCGAGCACGCCGCCGCCCAGCAGCGCGGCGCCGATCGCGACCGGCAAGTGCGCTGCCAGCGCGCCCTGAAACACGAGCGTGGCCGACGACAGGTAGAACGACATGCCCACCATCGCGACCGGGATCGCCGCCATCGCATCGCGGCCCCAGACCGAAGCGCTCGACGGCGCGTCGCGGGGCGGATGGGCGGACGAAGCAGGCACGGTCATCGAATGATTTTGCGCGCCGGGTTGCCCGCGTGCCGACCGGTATCGATTCCGCTGGGTACATGGCCTGATCGACGTGCGCGACGTGCGCGACGTGCGCGACGTGCGCGTACCTGGGGATTGACTCGAGGATGCGCGTCGAAGGGAAATGGCGCGGATTCGGACAGGGGAACCACATGACACTCGATCGCACCCGCGGTGACGCGTTGACTCGGGGCACCGCATCACCCTTCAGGCGCCTGCTGCTGCGGGCGGTTCCGGTGCTCGCGGCCATGGCCTTGCAGTCGACCGCACTCGCCGGTGCCGGCACCCTCTTGACCACGGTGACGCGGCTGCAGCCGAATGTCACCTACCAAGACCCGACGACGCGACCGCCGCTGCTGACGTACGTGGGCTATCAGGTGTCGATCGCCAATACAGGCGGCAACACCATCAACGCCGTGCGCTTCGAAGGCGCGACGTCGGTGACCGAGCCGCTCGAGTCCGCGGTCTTCTCGTCGATCGAGGGCACCAGCGCGTGCAGCGTCGGCGTCGGCGGCACGTCAATCGAATGCAGCTTCGGGCAACTCAGGGCGGGCCAGAGCGTCGCGACGTTCACGGTGTTCTTCCGCGGCGCCGGCCAAAGCCGCCGCATCGACCTTGCCGGACGGCGTCGACGGCAGCTGCGCGACGACGGACTGCGTGGCCTTCCAGGGCCGGACCCTGTACGCCGAAGGCACCGGTGGCCCCAACTCGACACCCGACAACTCGATCGCGGAATGGGGCCCGGTTTTCGTGCCGCTGGGCACCGACAACCCGAACTTCGTCGAGTCGGCGGTGCAGAAGGCTGGCGGCACGCTCTTCACCGGCAAGGGCGCGCTGACCACACTGGCCGATCCGTTCTCGACCACGGTGATCGTTCCCGCCGGAACAAGCTTCACGACGGCGCAGATCGTCGAAGCCAGCACGACCACGTTGTGCGGCGTGCTGACCACCTGCTTCACCAGTGCCATCACGGTGCCGGGCACCTTCAGTCCGTACCTCGTGGTCGTGCTGCGCCTGGACGTTGCGGTGATCCCGAACGACACGAAGATCGGCAGCATCCTGGTCAGCTACGACGGCCTGGTGATCGGCGACTGCGCGAGCCCGACCACGCCGCGCACCGACGGCATCCCCTGCATCGCAGCGCGCAAGGCCTACCCGAAGAACTCGAAGAACGGCAAGACCTTCGCGGTCGAACTCGAAGGCGACTTCGAGTGGACGCTGATCAACACCCGCAACGGCTCGGTGAAGATCTTCTGATCGATCAAGCGCCACGCCGCGCGAGGGCCTCGCAACGTTCGGTCATCACCCGGTTGCCCTTGACCCGATAGATCGCCGCCGCGTCGGCGAGCGCTTCACGTGCGGCTTCGAGCAAGCCGGCGGTCGCCAGCACATCAGCGAGTTCGACCCGCGCATCGGCCTTCAGCATCGGTGCCTCGGTCGGCTGGAGCATCGCGATCGCCTCGCGCGCGAGCGCCTCGGCGGCGCCAACATTGCCCGCCCGAGCGAGGATCGGCGCTCGCACCATGCGCCACAGCGCCTGCGATTCGATGTCGTCGTCGGCGCTCGCCGCCTCGGCGGAGCGCGTCAGCGCAAGCGCCTCGTCGTCGCGACCCTGCTCGCGCACGAGCCGCGCGAGCAGCGCCGCCATCGTCGAGAGGTAGTAGTTCTCGCCCTTGGCGGCGAGGAAGTCGTGGTCGGCGCGCACCTGCGCCTCGGCGCTGGCGAGGTCATCGCCGAGCAACGCGATGCGCGCGAGCTCGATGCCTGTAGAGGCGGCGTAGACGCCCTGGCCCAGGTCGCGCAGCACGGCGCGGCTGTCCAGGCACATCTGGCGTGCCTGGTTGATGTCGCCGGCCATCGCGTGCAGCTGCGCGAGCACGCAGCGCACATTGCATTCGATCTGGCGATCCGGCAGGCCGTCTTCGAGCAGGCGGCGGCATTGTTCGATCGCCTCGTTCACGGGTGTTGTTCCCACCAGCGCCAAGCTCGCCAGGCCGAGGCCGCTGCGGGCAACCATGCGCTGGTTGCCAGCCAGGCGCGCATGCGCGACCGACCGGCCCACCGCCTCGCTGGCCAAGCTGTAGCGGCCAGCCGTGGCGTGCACCATGCCGACGATGCGCCAGGCGCTCGCCAGTTCGCCATGCGCCCCATCGGGCTCGAGCACAGCAATCTGCTCGTGTGCCGTGCGCAGCGCCTGCGCGCTCCAGTCCGGCTGCTCGCCGCTGTACAGGTCCACGAGCAACGTGCCAAGACGACTTGCCGCCGCCACACGCTGGTTGCCGGCCTGCGTGGCCAGCGCGAGCGCTTCCTCGAGCAGCGGCTTCGCACCGGCGAAGTCGGCGAGGCCGATACGCGTCTCGGCCAGCTCGGGCAACAGCGCCAGGCGCACCGTGTCGCCCGGCGGCAGCAGGGCCACGGCGCGGCGCAGCAGGTTTTCCGCCGCAGCCATGTCGCCGCGTGCCGAGGCGCGCTGGCCGGCGGACGACAGCCGCCGTGCGCCGTCGGCCGCGGCCGTGCGGCCGGTCTCGTCGAGCGCGCCAAGATCGACCATGTTGCGGTGAGCCTGCTCGAGGTGGTAGCCGAGGATCTCTTCGAACTCCGGTGCGCGTTCGCCGTTCACCGAGTCGGCCCAGCGTACGAAATCGAGGTGCAACTGCGCGCGGGCACGTTTGAGCATGCCGTTGTAGACGGTGTCGCGCACGAGGTGGTGCTGGAAGCGGTAACGGTCCGTCAGTGGCGCCCGGCCGCCCGAAGCCACTGACAGCCCCCTCGGGGGGCCCTCGTCCTCCTCGACGGCGCGGATGAAGTGCTTGCGCGCCAACGCGCCGAGCCTTTCCGGCACCCACTCTCGCAAGGGCAGCGGCACGATCGCCTGCACCGCGGGCTGCGGAAACTCGAGCCCGATCACCGCCGCAGGCTCGATCGTTGCACGTTCGACCGCCGCCAGGTCGTCGAGCCGCGCCTCGAGCAGCGCCTGGATCGACGGCGGCACCACGATCTGCAGGCCCGGCGCGGTCGCGGCCCAGCGGCCACCTTCCTCGCGCAGTGCGCCGTTGTCGATCAGCATCGACAACATCTGCTCGACGTAGAGCGGGTTGCCCTCCGCGGCGTCGACGATGCGGTTCACCACGTCACGCGGCAGCTCGGCGCCGCCGAGCCGGTTGGCAACGACGCGTGCGGCGGCCTCGTCGGACAGCGGCTCGAGCACGACGCGCTGCGCGTTCGCCTGCATGCCCCAGTCGGGCCGCTCCTCCAGCAGCTCGTGGCGCGCAGTGTCAGCAGCAGGATCGGCGCGCCGCGCGTGGCCGTCAGCACGTGCTCGAGCAGGTCGAGGAACGCCGCCCCGGCCCAGTGAATGTCGTCGACGAACACCAGCAGCGGCCCATCGGCGGCGCGCTGCTCGAAGAAGCGGCGCGCCGCCCAGTACGTCTCGGCCAACGGGAACGCGCCCTTGCTGAGGCCGATGGCGCTGGCCAGCCGCGCAGCCACCGCAGCGTCGCCGAGCGCGTCGTGCACGCCGCGCAGCGCGACCTCCGGCGCCTCGTCGTCGCCGATGCCAGCCGCGCCGAGCACCATCATGCGCAACGGCCAGAAGGTGATGCCGTCGCCGTACGGCAGGCAGCGCCCGACGAGCACGCGCGCGCCGACCGCGACGCGGTCGATCACCTCGCCCACCAGGCGCGACTTGCCGACGCCGGCATCGCCGACCAGCGTCAGCATGCGCACCGTGCGCTGCTCCACCGCGTCGCGATACGCGCGCTGCAGCAGCGCGAGCTCCGCATCGCGGCCGACCACCGGCATGGTCGTACCGTCGCGCAACGCCGTCGTCGCCGCGCACCGCAATCAGCCGCCACGCCGCGACCAGCTGCGCCTTGCCTTTCAGCCGCAGCGGCGCCGTCGGCTCGGCTTCGACCGCGTCGCGCACCAGGCGGTGCGTGACTTCGCCGATGTAGATGCCGTTCTCGGGCGCCGCCTGCTCGAGCCGCGCCGCCACGTTGACGGCGTCGCCGGTGACGAGCTTTTGATTCGCCGCCGGGTCGTCGTTGGCGACCACCTCGCCGGTGTTCACGCCGGTGCGGTTGGCGAGGCGGATGCCGTACAGCTGATCCAGCTCCTCGTTGAGCGTTTCCAAGGCCGCCTGCATGCCGACGGCGGCGCGCACCGCGCGCAGCGCGTCGTCCTCGTGCGCGCGCGGCACGCCGAACACCGCCATGATGGCGTCGCCGATGTACTTCTCGACCTTGCCCCCATGGCGCGCGATCGGCTCGCCCATCGCCTCGAAGTAGCGCTCCTTGATCTCGTGCAGTGCTTCGCTGTCGAGGTGCTCGCCAAGCGCGGTCGAGCCCTTCAGGTCGCAGAAAACGATCGTCACCGTCTTGCGCACTTCGTGCCGCACCGGCGTTGGTGCCGCAGCCGAGAGCGCGGTGCCGCAATAGCCGCAGAGGCGGAACTTTGCCGGGTTGTCCTCGCCGCAGCCGGGGCACTTGACGACCATGCAGGGAAGTCTAGTGGCGAGTGCGGCAACCCCACCCATGCCAGATGACAGATGACAGACGAACGCGTTCGTCCCCGCGAAAACAAAGCGCCCAGGGCTAGCCTGGGCGCATCAGGGTGGCAACGCGGCGAAACCGCCGCGTTGCTTCGAGCCGCTCAATCCGCCTGCTTCCGCAAAAACGCCGGGATCTCGAACTCCTCCATGCCTTTGCGCTGCAGCGCGTCGATCTTCGCCGCCGCCGGGTCACGGCCGGTGCGCCAGACGCTGGGCGTTTGCAGTTGCGCGTAGTCGGTGGGCATGCGCGCGCCCGCATCGACCGCATGCGCCGCCGCCGGCATCGCTGCCTGCGGTTGCTGCATCGGCTGCGCGACCTGCTGATGGTGCGGTTGTTGATGAACTTGTTGGTGCACCTGCTGATGCACTTGCTGATGTCACCTGCTGATGGACCTGCTGGTGCACCTGGTTGTCGGTGCCCGTGCGCAGGCCCTGCACCACCGTCATCGTCGGCTGCTGCTGGCGGCGCACCGGTGACAGGCCCGTGGCGATCACGGTGACGCGCAGCTGGTCGGCCAGCGTTTCGTCGTAGGCCGTGCCGTAGATCACGTGCGCGTCGTCGGCTGCATAGCGACGAATGCAGTTCATCGCGTTGCGGCTTTCGCTCAGCTTGAAGTTGTGGCGGCTTGCCGCGATCAGCACCAGCACACCACGTGCACCCGACAGGTCGATGCCTTCGAGCAGCGGGCAGGCCACGGCAGCTTCGGCTGCCTTGTTGGCGCGGTCGGGGCCACCGGCGCTGGCGGTGCCCATCATCGCCTTGCCGGGTTCGCTCATCACGGTCTTCACGTCTTCGAAGTCGACGTTCACCAGGCCCGGGATGTGGATGATGTCGCTGATGCCGCCGACCGCGTTGCGCAGCACGTCGTTCGCTTCGGCGAAGGCCTCTTCCTGCGTGACGTTGTCGCCCAAGACTTCGAGCAGCTTGTCGTTCAGGATGACGATCAGCGAGTCGACGTTCGCCTCGAGTTCGGCCACACCGTTGTCGGCCGACTTGATGCGACGGTTGCCCTCGAAGTCGAAGGGCTTGGTCACCACGCCGACCGTCAGGATGCCCATCTCTTTGGCCACGCGCGCGATCACGGGGGCCGCGCCGGTGCCGGTGCCACCGCCCATGCCGGCGGTGATGAAGAGCATGTTCGCGCCGTCGATCGACTCGCGGATGCGATCGATCGCTTCTTCGGCGGCCAGCTTGCCCTTCTGCGGGTCCGCACCCGCACCCAGGCCGGAATCACCCAGCTGGATCACGTGTTGCGAACTGCTGCGGCTCAGCGCCTGCGCGTCGGTGTTGGCGCAGATGAAATCCACGCCTTGCACGTCACGCGCAATCATGTGTTCGACCGCGTTGCCGCCGCCACCGCCCACGCCGATCACCTTGATCACGGTGCCGCGCTCGAAGTCTTCCACCATTTCGATTGCCATTGCCATCTCCTAGTCCGTCGTTGCAGTTGCCATCCAACCCGGAACGTCGTTGCAAGTCGTTCCGGAACCGTCGCGAAGCCTCGTCGATCGGGCTTCTTCTTCCTTCACACGAAACCTCGCTCTTCCGATGTCGACATCGACATCGATGCGCGCATCAGAAGCTCCCCATGAACCAATCCTTTGCCTTGCCGAACCAGCCGGCCGCGCTGCCCTGTTGCGACGCCGCCTTCTGGCCGCGGGCGCGCGCCATGCGCGCTTCGTGCAGCAGGCCCATCACCGTGGCCGCGCGCGGGTTGACCAGCATGTCGGCGAGTGCGCCGTCGTAGTTCGGCAAGCCGCGGCGAACGGCCTTCATGAAAATTTCTTCGCCCAGTTCGACCATGCCGGGCATTTGCGCGGCGCCGCCCGCGAGCACGACGCCGCTGGACAGCAGCTCTTCGTAGCCGCTTTCACGCATGACCTGCTGCACCAGCGAGAAGATCTCTTCCACCCGCGGCTCGATCACGCCGGCCAGCGCCTGGCGGCTCAACATGCGCGGGCCGCGGTCGCCCAAGCCGGGCACCTCGATGTGGTCGTTCGGGTCGGCCAGCAACTGCTTGGCCATGCCGGCGTAGACCTTGATCTCTTCGGCGTCTTTCGTCGGCGTGCGCAGCGCCATCGCGATGTCGCTGGTGATCAGGTCGCCCGCGATCGGAATCACCGCGGTGTGGCGCACCGAACCATCGGTGTAGATCTGCACGTCGGTGGTGCCCGCGCCGATGTCGACCAGGCACACGCCGAGGTCTTTCTCGTCGTTGCTCAGCACCGCGTGGCTCGACGCGCTGGGGTTCAACACCAGCTGCTCGACCTCGAGGCCGCAGCGGCGCACGCACTTCACGATGTTCTCGGCGGCGCTCTGCGCGCCGGTCACGATGTGCACCTTCACCTCGAGCCGGCCGCCGCTCATGCCGATCGGCTCTTTCACCTCCTGGCCGTCGATCACGAATTCCTGCGGCTCGACCAGCAGCAGGCGCTGGTCGTTCGGGATGTTGATCGCCTTCGCGGTTTCGACGACGCGCGACACGTCGATCGGCGTCACCTCTTTCTCGCGCACGATCACCATGCCGGTGGAGTTCTGGCCGCGGATGTGGCTGCCGGTGATGCCGGTGTAGACGCGCGTGATCTTGCAGTCGGCCATCATCTCGGCCTCTTTCAAGGCCGCCTGGATCGACTGCACGGTGGCGTCGATGTTCACCACCACGCCACGCTTCAAGCCATGCGACGGCGCGGTGCCGATGCCGGCCACGCGCATCGACCCGTCGGCCAGCACCTCGGCCACCACCGCCATCACCTTCGCGGTGCCGACGTCCAGCCCGACCACCAGGTCCTTGTATTCCTTGCCGGCCACCCGGCCCCTGGCCTTGAGCCTGGTGTCGGTCACCGAGTCGCTCGTCGACCTCTCGTAGATCGTGTGCGTCGCAGCCATCGTCATCACCTTTTGTTGCCGAGCTTCGGCGTTGAATTCGTCGGTTCCACTGCGGTCCCGACACCGTCGAGCCGCAGTGCGTATCCGTTCACATGGCGCAGGTCCGCGTGGCGGATCGCCGGCTGGCCGAAGCGGCCCTTGCACCTCGCCGACCGTGCGCACGAACCGCGCGGTGCGCTCGAGCAGTTCGGCCGTGTCGCCCTGGTCGCCGGCACGGCCCAGTTCGATCACCGTGCCGTTGTCCAGCACCGCCTGCCACGAGCCGCGGCGCGACAGCCGCAATTGCTCGAGCCGCGAACCCATGGGCTCCAGCACCGGCACCAGTTGTTGATGCACGACCAGCATGCGTCGCGCCGTGCCTTCGGGGCCGCGCAGCACCGGCAGGCCCTGGTCGGCTTCGCCGAGGTTCGCGTCGAACACCTCGCCGTACTCGTTGACGAGCTTGCTCTTGCCGTCGCCGTCGTCCCAGAACGCGACGGCGCGATGTTCTTCGATCGACACCTCGAGCACGTTGGGCCACACGCGGCGAACGTTGGCGCGGCGCACCCACGGCACCGCTTCGAACACCGCACGCGCCCGCGGCAGATCCAGCGCGAAGAAGTTGCCCGCCACCTTCGGCGCGGCGTAGGCGCGCAACGCAGCCACGTCCGTCTTCGCCAGTTCGCCCTCGATGCGGATGGTGCGCAGCGTCAGGTACGGCGACGACTTCATCCACGACCACGTGGCGCCTGCGATCAGCGCCAGCGCCGCGAGCACGAACACGACGGCAAGCACGTTCATCATGCGCACGTCGTTCGGCGCGACCGAGGTCTGAGCCTTGGTCTTGCTGCGGGGGCGGGTCTCGGCGCGGGTCATGGTTTGTTCTTCTTCTTGTTCACTTCGTCGAATCGAGCGCGGCCATCGACAGGATCTCGAGGCACAGGTCCTCGTAGCTCATGCCCACCGCCTTGGCCGACATCGGCACCAGCGAATGACCCGTCATGCCCGGCGAGGTGTTCATCTCGAGCAGGAAGGGCTTGCGGTCTTTCGCGCGGATCATGAAATCGGCGCGGCCCCAACCGCGGCATGCCAGCGCTCGGAAGGCCGCGACCGCCAGCGCGCGCAGCTCGTCTTCTTCGGCCTGGGGCAGCACGCCGACCTGATAGCGCACGTCGTCGGTGAAGTACTTGTTCTGGTAGTCGTAGGCGCCTTCGGGCGCGACGATCTTGATGACCGGCAACGCCCGCGCCGTGGCGCCTTCGCCAAGCACCGGGCACGTGACCTCGTCGCCTTCGATGAACGCTTCGCACAACACGTCGGGGTCGTATTGCCGCGCGAGCTTCACTGCGTCCTGCATTTGCGAGTACCCGCGACCTTGGTCACGCCGATCGACGAGCCTTCGCGCGGCGGCTTCACGATCAGCGGCAAGCCCAGCGTGTCGGGCACACTCGCCACCGTATCGCGGTCGAGTTGATCGGCAGCCAGGCGCACATACGGCGGCGTGGGCAGCCCTTCGGCCACGAACACGCGCTTGCTCATCACCTTGTCCATCGCGATCGCGCTGGCCATCACGCCGCTGCCGGTGTAGGGAATGCCCAGCAGCTCGAGTGCGCCTTGCACCGTGCCGTCTTCGCCGTGGCGGCCGTGCAGCGCGATGAAGCAGCGCGCGAAACCTTCGCTCTTCAATTCATGCAGGCCGCGTTGCGCGGGGTCGAACGCATGCGCGTCGACGCCGCGGCTTTGCAGCGCAGACAGCACGCCGCCCCCCGACATCAGCGAGATCTCACGTTCGGCCGAGGTGCCGCCCATCAACACCGCGACCTTGCCCAGCGTCTTCGGGTCGATCGTTGTCATGACGAGGCCCCTTTCATGATCTCGACGACCTTGGCCGCGACGGTGCCGATCGAACCCGCGCCCATCGCGATCACCACGTCGCCGTCACGCGCGTGGTCGGCGATGGCCTGCGGCAGTTCGGCCACGTCGTCGACGAACACCGGGTCGGTTTTTCCCGCCACGCGAATCGCACGTGCGAGGCTGCGGCTATCGGCGGCCACGATCGGTTGTTCACCCGCGGCGTACACCTCGGTCAGCAGCGCGACGTCGGCGGTGCCGATCACCTTCACGAAGTCTTCGAAGCAGTCGCGCGTGCGTGTGTAGCGATGCGGCTGGAACGCAAGCACGATGCGCCGCCCCGGGAACGCGCCGCGTGCGGCTGCGATCACCGCAGCCATCTCGACCGGGTGATGGCCGTAGTCGTCGACCAATGCGAAGTGCCCGCCGCCGTGCGCCGCTGCAACCGGCACGTCGCCGTAGCGCTCGAAACGTCGGCTCACGCCGCTGAACTTCTCGAGCGCGGCGACGATGGGTTCATCGGGCAGTTCGATTTCGGTCGCCACCGCGATGGCGGCCAGCGCATTCAGCACGTTGTGCTCGCCCGGCAGGTTCAGCGTGATGTCGAGGGTGGGCATCGCGCCGCCGTTCTGGCGCAGCGCCTTGAAGCGCATGCGCCCGCCGGGCAGCGCCTGAACGTCGGCCGCGCGCACCTGGCAGTCGTCGCCGAAGCCGTAGCGGATGACTGGGCGCGAGATCATCGGCAGGATCGAGCGCACGCCCGGGTCGTCGGCGCACAGCACCGCGGCGCCGTAAAACGGCATGCGGTGCAGGAACTCGACGAAGGCCTGCTTGAGCTTCGCGAAGTCATGGCCGTAGGTGTCCATGTGGTCGGCGTCGATGTTCGTGACGACCGACAGCACCGGGTTCAGGTTCAGAAACGACGCGTCGCTTTCGTCAGCCTCGACCACGATGTAGTCGCCCGCGCCCAGGCGCGAATGCGCGTCGGCGCTTTGCAGCTTGCCGCCGATCACGAACGTGGGGTCGACGCCGGCTTCGGCAAGCACGCTGGTGACCAGCGACGTGGTCGTCGTCTTGCCGTGCGTGCCGGCGATGGCGATGCCGCGCTTCAGGCGCATCAGTTCGGCCAGCATCACGGCGCGGGGAACCACCGGGATGCGGCGTGTGCGCGCGGCGATGACCTCCGGGTTGTCGCTCCTCACCGCAGTCGACGTCACGACAGCTTCCGCACCTTCGACGTGGTTCGCGTCATGGCCGATCGCAACGCGCACACCCAAGCGCTCGAGCCGTCGTGTGGTCGCGCTGGCGTGCAGGTCTGATCCCGACACCTTGTAGCCAAGGTTATGCAGGATCTCGGCGATGCCGCTCATGCCCGCGCCGCCCACGCCGACGAAGTGAATGGCCTTCACGGCGTGCTTCATGCGCGCACTCCCACCAACTTCTCGATCTCGTCGGCGACACGCGCCGCGGCACGCGGGCGCGCCAGCGCTTTCGCCTTCTGCGCCATCGACAGCAACTGCGGCCGGTCCAGCCCGCCGAGGATGCCCGCGAGCATGTCGGCGGTCAGGTCCTTCTGCGGCAGATGCATCGCCGCGCCGTGTTGCGCCATGAACGTCGCGTTGTCGCGCTGATGTGATGTGGTGCTGACGATCAGCGGCACCAGCACGCTGGGCACACCCGCGGCGCACAGTTCGCTGACGGTGATCGCGCCTGCGCGGCAGACCACGAGGTCGCACACGGCAAGCTCGGCGGCCATGTCTTCGATGAACGGCGCGATGCGTACCCCATCAGCGTCAGGATCGAGACCCGCGGTGACATAGTTCTCGCGCACCGTCTCGCGATGTGTCGCGCCGGTCTGATGCACGACGATCGGGCGACGCTCGGTTGGCAGCTTCGCCAACGCGAGCGGCATGGTCTCGTTCAGCACCTGCGCACCCAGGCTGCCACCCACCACCAGCACACGCAACGGACCACTGCGGCCGGCGAAACGTTCGGCTGGCGACGGCATGTCTTCGATCGCGGCACGCACCGGGTTGCCGGTGACGATCGCCCCACCGGTGCGCATGGCGTCTTCGCCGTCGAAGCCGAAGGCCACGCGCCGCGCGAACGGCAACAACGCCTTCGTCGACAACAGCAGCGACGCGTCGGCGTTGACCAGCATCAGCGGCTTGCTCAGCAGCCGGCTCACCACGCCACCCGGGAAGCACACATAGCCGCCCATGCCCAGCACCGCGCTCGCGCCGCGCGCACGCAAGATGCGCACGCACGCGCCGAACGCCCACACCAGCCGCAGCGCGCCGCGCAAGGCGTGGCCGATGCCCTTGCCGCGCATGCCGGCGAAGTCGATCGTGTCCATCACGATGCCGGCCGGCGGCACGAGCCGGTTCTCCATGCCCGCGGTGGTGCCCAGCCAGCTCACGCTCCAGCCGCGCGCGCGCATTTCGTGCGCAACCGCCAGGCCGGGCATCACGTGCCCGCCGGTGCCCGCGGCCATGATGACGAGGTGATTCATGCGCGGCCTCCTCGCATGAGTGCCCTGTTCTCGGCATCGACACGAAGCACGATCGCCAACGCAACCACGTTCATGATGACGGCGCTTCCGCCATAACTCATCAACGGCAGCGTGAGCCCCTTGGTCGGCAGCACGCCAAGGTTCACGCCCATGTTGATGAAGCTCTGCCCGCCGACCCAGATGCCGATGCCCTGCGTCATCAAGCCGGCGAACACGCGGTCGAGCATGATGGCTTGGCGGCCGATGACGAAGATGCGGCGCGTGAGCCAGAAGAACGCGATCACGACGAACATCACGCCGATGAAGCCGAGTTCCTCGCCGATGACAGCGAGCAAGAAGTCGGTGTGCGCCTCGGGCAGGTAGTGCAGCTTCTCGACGCTGCCACCCAGCCCCTGGCCGAACCAGCCGCCGCGGCCGAAGGCGATCAGCGAGTGCGTGAGTTGATACGCCGCGCCCTTCACGTAGGCCGGATTCCACGGGTCGAGGTACGCGAAGATGCGCGCCGCGCGCCATGGGCTGAACGCGATCATCGCGACGAAGGCCGCGATCAGCACCAGCGTGGCAAGGAAGAACATGCGCCCGTTGACGCCGCCCAGGAACAAGATGCCCAGCGCGACGGTGGCGATGACCATGAACGCGCCCATGTCGGGCTCGGCCAGCAGCAGCAGACCGACCACCGCGAGCGCGATGGCCATCGGCGTGACGGCGCGAAGGAAGTTCTCCTTCACGTCCATCTTGCGCACCATGTAGTTCGCGGCGTACATCGCGATGGCCAGCTTGGCGATCTCGCTGGGCTGGACCGAAAACGCACCCAGCTGAATCCAGCGCCGCGCGCCGTTGACCACCTTGCCGACCACCGGCAGCAGCACCGCCACCAGCAGCAGCAGCGATGCGACGAACAGCCACGGCGCCAGCTTCTCCCACGCGGCGATCGGCACCTGCGACACCGCCAGCGCGGCGACCAGCGCCACGACGATGTAGATCGCGTGGCGCACGACGAAGTACGTGGGGCCGAAACGCGCGAAACGCGGGTTGTCGGCCAACGCGATCGACGCCGAATACACCATCACCAGGCCCAGCGTCAGCAGCATCAACGTGACCCAGACCAGCGGCCAGTCGACGCCCGATACGGTCGACGGCTGCTGCGTGCGCACCCAGTCGCGCACCGGGACTTCGCGGTGACCGCGCATGCCGATCATTGCCTGCACGGCGGCCACGCGCTCTTGCACGGCACCCGCGATGCGTTGCGGCCATGACAGTGCGACTTGGGCTTTCACGCCATCACCTCGCCGCGTTCGGCCGCCAGTTCGCGCACGGTCGCCGTGAAGACCTGCGCGCGGTGTTCGTAATTGCGAAACATGTCGAGGCTGGCGCACGCCGGGCTCAGCAGCACCGCATCGCCTTCGCGCGCCTGTTCGAAGCACCAGCGCGTCGCGTCCTCGAGGCTCGCATGCGTGGTGCGCGGCAGGCTGGCGGGCAGCACGTCTTCGATGCGCGCGGCGTCACGCCCGATCAGCGCCACGGCGCGTGCGAAACGCAACAGCGGCTGCGCCAATGGCGTGAAGTCCTGCCCCTTGCCATCGCCGCCAAGCACGACAACCAGCCGCGACGGGTCGCGGTCCGCGCCCAGACCCTCGATTGCCGCGACCGTCGCGCCGACATTGGTGCCCTTGCTGTCGTCGAAGGCTTCGATGCCGCCGACGCGCGCGATCATCTCCACGCGGTGGGGCTCGCCTTCGTATTCGCGCAAGGCATGCAGCATGGGCGCGAGCGGGCAACCGATCGAGGTCGCCAGCGCCAGCGCCGCAAGCGCATTCGCCGCGTTGTGGCGGCCGCGGATGCGCAGCGCATCCGCGGGCATCAGGCGCTGAAGCAGCACGTCGCTGTCATGGCGATGACCGCCAGCCGCATCGTCGAGCGCGCGCACCAACCACGCCATGCCGCCTTCGACGACAAGGCCGAAGTCGCCGGGTTGCATCGGTGCATCAAGCCCGAAACGCACCACCGTGCGGCGGTCGCGTTTGCGCGCGGGCTTCGTGCGCAACGCGTTGACCAGCGCAGAGGCCGAGTCACCACCGGCCGCCAGCGCTGCCGACGCCGCGGCCGTCGGCGCCATCGCCTCGACCATCACGTCGTCGCGGTTCAACACCAGCGTGGTGTGCGCACCGAAGATGCGCGCCTTCGCCGCGGCGTACGCTGCCATGTCGCCGTGCCAGTCGAGATGGTCCTGCGTGACGTTCAGCACCGCCGCCGCGTCGGGGTCGAAGCCTTCGACGCTGTCGAGTTGGAAGCTCGACAGTTCGAGCACCCACACCTGCGGCCACTCATCGACGTTGGATCCGCTGTTGGATCCTTCGACACAGCGCTCGGCCAGCGTGTCGAGCATCGTCGGGCCGACATTGCCAGCCATCGCCACGCGTTTGCCGCAACGTTCGACCAGCAGCGCGGTCAACGTGGTGGTGGTCGTCTTGCCGTTGGTGCCGGTGATCGCCAGCACCTTCGGCGCGTATTCATGCGCCTGCTTCAACGCAGCCAGTGATCGCGCGAAGCACTCGAGCTCGCCCTGCACCGTGATCTTGCGTTTGCGCGCGGCCGACAACAGCGGCTCGATCTTCTCGTCGTGCGGCGACAGGCCCGGGCTCTTCAACACCAGCGACACGCCGTCGAGCGCCGCGCCCACGTCCATCAACGCGGGCATGCGCTTCGCGTCGGGAATCGAGCGCTGAATCGCGTCCCACTGCGGCGGCTGCTCGCGTGAATCCCACACGCGCACACGAGCACCCTGGCGCGCGCACCAGCGCGCCATCGCCAAACCCGAATGGCCGGCGCCGAGGATGAGTGCGGTGGTGAGGACGGGCGTGCTGTGCATCGACATCGCGTTCACCGCAGCTTCAGGCTGGCCAGGCCGATCAGGCACAGCAGCATCGTGATGATCCAGAACCGAACCACGACCTGCGTTTCGGCCCAGCCGCTTTTCTCGAAGTGGTGGTGCAGCGGCGCCATCTTCAGGATGCGCACGCCCACGCCGGTTTTCTTCTTCGTGTATTTGAAGTAACTCACCTGCGCCATCACCGACAGCGCTTCGACGACGAAGACGCCGCCCATGATGAACAGAACAATTTCTTGGCGCGTGATGACGGCGATGGTGCCCAACGCGCCACCCAGCGCGAGGGCACCCACGTCGCCCATGAACACCTGCGCCGGGTGCGTGTTGAACCACAGGAACGCGAGGCCCGAACCTGCGAGCGCGGCGCAGAAGATCAACAACTCACCCGCGCCCGGGATGTACGGGAACAGCAGGTAGCGGCTGTAGACCGAACTGCCGACCACGTACGCGAACACGCCGAGCGCCGAGCCCACCAATACCACGGGCATGATCGCCAGGCCATCGAGCCCGTCGGTCAGGTTCACGGCGTTGCTCGAGCCCACGATCACCAGGTAAGTGAGGATGATGAAGCCCCACACGCCCAGCGGGTAGCTGACGCTTTTGAAGAACGGCACCAGCAGGTCGGCCTTGGGCGGCAGGCCGGTCGAGAAGCCGCTTTGCACCCAGCGGCCGAAGAGCTCGATCACGCGCATGAACGAGTTCTCGCTGACGGCGAAGGTCAAGTAGAACGCCGCGGCCAGGCCGATCAACGACTGCCAGAAATACTTCTCGCGCGAACGCATGCCTTCGGGGTCTTTCTTGACGACCTTGCGCCAGTCATCGACCCAGCCGATCGCGCCGAACCCGAAGGTGACGATCATCACCACCCACACGAAGCGGTTCGTCCAGTCGAACCACAACAGCGTCGACACCGCGATCGCCAGCAGGATCAGCACGCCGCCCATCGTGGGCGTGCCGCTCTTGGCCAGGTGCGCGGCAATGCCGTATTCGCGGATCGGCTGGCCGATCTTCAGTTCGGCCAATCGGTTGATAACCCACGGCCCGAGCGCCAGACCGATCAGCAGCGCCGTCATGGCGGCCATCACGGCGCGGAAGGTCAGGTACTGGAAGACGCGCAGGAAGCCCAGCGGCTCGGGATACAGCGCTTGCAGCCACGCGGCGAGGCTAATGAGCATGCACGCCCCCCGCATTCGTTCCGGTCAACGCGGCCACCACGCGCTCCATCGCCATGAAGCGAGAGCCTTTGACGAGCACGGACGCGCAGGCGGGTGCAGCGTTCAGCGCCGCGATGATCGCGGGCGCGTCGGTGTAGTGCCGCGCGCTTGTGCCGAAGGCTTTCGCCGCGTGCGCGCACAACGAGCCTGCGCACCACAGGTGATCGATGCCGCGCTCACGCGCATAGGCGCCGACTTCGGTGTGGAACTCGGGGCCGCGCGTGCCGACTTCGCCCATGTCGCCCAGCACCAGCCAACGCGGTGCGGGCAGGCTGGCCAACACGTCGATGGCGGCGCGCACCGAGTCGGGATTGGCGTTGTAGCTGTCGTCGACGAGCGTCGCCTCGCGGCCAGCGACGTTGATGCGATGCGTCTGAAGGCGGCCCTTCACCGGCGCGAACGCCGCGAGGCCGCGCGCGATGGCGTCGTTCGGTGCGCCGGCCGCCAGCGCGCAGGCGGCGGACGCAGCCGCGTTGAGCAGGTTGTGTTCGCCAGGTACGGCGATCGTCGTATCGATGCGGCCGGCAGGCGTGTCGAGCGCGATGTTCCAGTGCGCGCCCTGCCATGTGCCCTGCACGCGCACTGCACCTTGATCACGACCGAAGTCGATCACGCGTCGCTGCCCGGCCAGCGCACGCCACAGCGGCGCGTGTGCATCCTGCGCCGGGAACACCGCGACACCGGACGCGGGCAGCGACTCGATCACGCTGCCGTTCTCGCGCGCCACGGCTTCCACGCTCGCCATGAATTCCTGGTGCTCGCGCTGTGCGTTGTTCACCACCGCCACGGTCGGCTGCGTGATCGCGGCCAGCCGCGCGATTTCGCCGACATGGTTCATGCCCAGTTCGACCACGCCCGCGCGGTGCCACGTGTGGTCGTCCTGGCGCAGGCGCAGCAGCGTCAGCGGCACGCCGATGTGGTTGTTGAAGTTGCCGACGGTGTGGAACGCGCCCTCGCCGTGCCACGCACGCAAGATCGACGCGATCATTTGCGTGACCGTGGTTTTGCCGTTGCTGCCGGTGACGGCGATCAGTGGCAGCGCAAAACGGTGGCGCCACGCGGCGGCCAGCGTCTCGAGCGCGGCCTGCGTGTCGGCCACGCGCAATCCCGCGAGGATGTTCCCGCGCTGCGCGATCACCGCGACCGCGCCGTCCGCGTAGGCCTGGTCGATGAAGTCGTGCGCGTCGAAACGCTCGCCCACGAGTGCCACGAAGAGATCGCCCGTGCGCAGGCTGCGGGTGTCGGTGTGCACGCGCAGGATCGGTGTGGTCTCGTCGCCCACGAGCATCGAGCCCGGCAGCAGCGCTTGGGCCTGCGCCAGCGTCATCATGATCGGCGCGGTGGTCATCGTCATCGCGCTTGCACCTCGGCCGCGACCAGCAATTCGCGCACGACGGTGACATCGGAGAACGGCAAGCGCTTGCCCGCAGTCTCCTGATAGTCCTCGTGACCCTTGCCGGCGATCAGCACAACGTCGTTCGGCGCGGCACGATGCAGCGCATAGGCGATCGCGTCGCGGCGGTCTTCGATCATCGGCACCGCCGACGGCAAGCCGGCGGCGATGTCGGCGAGGATCTTCGCGGGCGCTTCGCTGCGCGGGTTGTCGCTGGTCAACACGACTGCGTCGGCACCACGCGCGGCCGCAGCGCCCATCAGCGGGCGCTTCGTCGGGTCACGATCACCGCCGCAACCAAACACGCACACGAGCCGACCGCCGCGTTCACGCGCCAGCGCACGCAGCGACGCCAACACCTTCTCGAGCGCATCGGGCGTGTGTGCGTAGTCGACGACAACCATCGGCTGCCCCAAGCCGCCGACGCGCTGCATGCGCCCCGGCACGGGCGTGACCTTGCCGATGCGGGACGCGACCTGCACCAGCGGCACGCCAAGCGCACGCAATGCGCCGACCACGCCCAGCAGGTTGTTGACGTTGTAGTCACCCACCAGCGTGGTCGACACCGACACGGTCTCGCGGCCACCTTCCACCAGATCGAACGCCAGGCCGCCGTCGACATAACCAACGTCGCGCGCTGCCAACCGCGCGTCGCCGCGCAGGCCCGTGGTCCACACGTCGATGTCGCCGCGCGCCGCCAGTTCGAGCGCGATCTGCGCGCCGGCTGCGTCGTCGATGTTGATCACCGCCGCGCGCAGCCCCGTCCACGCGAAGAGTTTGCGCTTGGCCGACCAGTACGCCTCCATCGAGCCGTGGTAGTCGAGGTGGTCCTGCGTGAAGTTCGTGAACACGGCCACCTTGACACGCACGCCGGCCAAGCGATGTTCGTCGATGCCGATCGACGACGCTTCCATCGCGCAGGCCGCGAAGGCGCGATCGGCGAAATCTCGCAGCGCTTCGTGCAGACGTACCGGGTCGGGTGTGGTGAGACCGGTGGCGCGAACGTCACCGGCGTCGCCCGCGGCGTCAACACTCACGCCAACGACCGGCGGCACGCCGATGCCCAGCGTGCCGATCACACCGCAGCGACGGCCTAACAGCGTCAGCGCCTGCGCGATCCACCATGCGCTGGACGTCTTGCCGTTGGTACCCGTCACGGCGACGATGTCCAGCGTGCCGCTGGGTTCGGCGAAGTACGCATCGGCGATCAGTCCGGTCGCCGCCTTCATCTTCGGCAGCGACGCGATGCGCGCGTCGTCGAAGCCAAAGGCCTCGATGCCTTCGGCTTCGACCAGACACGTCGTCGCGCCCGAGTCGAGTGCAGCCTGCACGTAGCGCCGCCCGTCGTTCGCGTAGCCCGGCCACGCGATGAAGCCGTCACCCACGCGCACCTGGCGGCTGTCGGTGCGCAGGCTTCCGCGCACCCACTCGCGCAGCCAGCGCGCGGCGGCGTCGGGCGACCGCAGGGGCGTCACCGGCATGCGACCTCGCACATCAAAAGCTCTCCTTCACGGACGGCGCCGAGGTGATGAACTGCGGCTTCACGTCGACGTCGGGCGTGACTGACAGCCGTTGCAGCGACTGCTGCACGATCTGGCTGAAGACAGGCGCGGCGACGTCGCCGCCGTAGTGGAACTTGCCGCGCGGCTCGTCGACCATCACGGCGACGACGACGCGCGGCTGCTTCACCGGCGACAAGCCGACGAACCACGCGCGGTACTTGTCGGTGGCGTAACCCTTGCCTTCCTGCTTGTAGGCCGTGCCGGTCTTGCCGCCGACCGAGTAGCCCATCGTCTGCGCCTTCGGTGCGGTGCCGCCGGGGCCCGCGGCCAGTTGCAGCATGTCGCGGATCTGGCGCGCGACTTCGGCGTCGATCACGCGCTCGCCCTTCGGCGGCTTCCTGGTGCCGGTGGTGTCTTTGACCATCGTGACCGGCACGCGCTCGCCGTCGCGCGCGAACACGGTGTAGGCCTGCGCCAATTGGAACAGCGACGCTGACAGGCCGTAGCCGTACGCCATCGTCGCTTTCTCGATCGGCTTCCAGGTTTCGTGCGGACGCAGCCGGCCGCTGACGGCGCCGGGGAACGGCAGATCGGGCCGTTGACCCAGGCCAACCTTCGACCACAGCGCCCACAAGTCGCGCGACTCGAGGTCCATCACCATGCGCACGGTGCCGATGTTGCTCGAGCGCTGGATGATCTGCGCGACGGTCGCGGTGGCGCCCGCGGGTTGCGCGTGCGCATCCTTGATCGTGAAGTTGCCCACCTGCATGGTGCCCGCACCCACCGGCAGAAGCGTGTCGGCGCGCACCATGCCCGTCTGGAGCGCCAACGCGGCGACGAAGGGCTTCATCGTCGAACCGGGCTCGAAGGTGTCGGTCAACGCGCGGTTGCGCAGTTGCGGGCCGGCCAGCTTGGCGCGCTGCGTCGGGTCGAAGCTCGGGTAGTTGGCCAACGCCAACACTTCGCCCGTGACCACGTCGATGACCACGGCGCTGGCCGACTTGGCGTTGTGCTCCTTCACCGCGTCGCGCAGGCGCTCGAACGCGATGTACTGGATCTTGGCGTCGATGGCCAATTGCACGTCGCTGCCGTCGATGGCGTCGATCTGCTCGCCGATGTCTTCGATGACGCGGCCCATCCGGTCTTTCACCACCGCGCGGTTGCCGTCCAGGCCCTCGAGCGTCTTCTGGAAGTACAACTCCACGCCCTCGAGCCCAACGTCTTCGACGTTGGTGAAGCCCACCAGGTGCGCAGCAGCTTCGCCTTCGGGGTAGCGGCGCTTGTATTCCTTCGTTTCGTGCACGCCCTTCAAGCCCATCGCCTTGACGGCAGCCCATTGCGTGTCGTCGGCCTGACGGCGCAGCCAGACGAAGCGCGGGTTGTCCAACAAGCGCTTGGCCAGCTCTTCGGGCGTCATGCCCAGCGCACGCGCCAGCGCGCGGCGCTGCTCTTTCGTGGCCTCGAACTCTTTCGGAATCGCCCAGATCGACGACGCGGCGACGCTGGTGGCCAGCAGTTGCCCGTGGCGGTCCATGATGCGGCCGCGCGTGGCGGGCAGGTCCATCGTGTGCGCGTAGCGCTTCTCGCCTTCGTTGACGTAGAAGTCGGCGTCGACAACCTGCACGTACGCCGCACGACCCACCAGCACCAGGAACGACGCGCCGACCAGGAACACGATGAATTTCGAGCGCCACGACGGCGTCTTCGACGCCAGCAGCGGGCTGGTGCTGTAGGCCAGGCTGCGCGGGCTTTTGGCGCGTGTGGCGGTGCGGTCCAGCACACCGCGCAGCGCGTTGCGTACGGCTTCTTTCATCGCGCCGTACCTCCTTGCAACGACGACGAAGGTGCATGCGTTGTGCCCGCCCGCGGCGACACCGACGCCGTCGCAGTGCTGCCGGAGCCGGCCGGGTCCTGCACCTGCAGCGTCACAGCAGGATGCGCCGGGCGCATCTGAAGCCGATCACGTGCTTGGCTTTGCACGCGCTTGGTCGTCGCTTGCTGCTGGCGCTCGGCCTCCAGGCGCTTGAGATCGGCGCGCAGGCGAGACTCTTCGGTGCGTGCGCGGTCGACTGCGGCGAAGAGCGTGCGCGAGTCGTGCGACGTCTTCACCAGATAGAGGCTGCTGGCCACCAGGGACAGCGCGAGCAGGGCGTTGAGCTTGGTCATGCCGCGTCCCCTGCCCGACGATCGCCCACACGTTCAGCGACGCGTTCAGCCACCCGCATCACCGCCGAACGCGCGCGCGGGTTCGCGGCCACCTCGGCCGCCGAGGGCTTGACGCGCGCGATCGCATGCAGGCGCAGCGTGCGGCGCGGCGGCGCGAAGGGCGCACGCCGATCGGGTTCTTCGCGGCTTTCGTGCGCGATGAACTGCTTGACGATGCGATCCTCGAGCGAATGAAAAGCGATCACGACCAGTCTTCCTTGCGGTGCGAGCATCAGCGTGGCTGCTTCGAGGCCGGCCGCAGCGGCCTCGAGCTCACCGTTGACGTGAATCCGAAGAGCTTGAAAGGTGCGCGTGGCCGGGTCCTGCCCAAACTCGCGGGTCCTGACCGAGCGAGCCACGAGTTCGGCCAGTTCGCGCGTCGTGCGAACGGGGTGGCCGTCGTCGCGCCGAGCAACAAGCGCCTTTGCAATCGAAACAGCAAACCGTTCTTCCCCATGGTTCTTGATCACCTCGGCAATCTGCCGTTCATCCGCACGAGCCAGAAACTCGGCCGCGCTCTCGCCGCGGGTCGTGTCCATGCGCATGTCCAGCGGCGCGTCGCCCCGGAAGCTGAAGCCGCGCGACGGATCGTCGATTTGCGGCGAGCTCACGCCAAGGTCCAGCAGCACCCCATTCACCGATGACACGCCGCGCGCGTGAAGCAGCGATGCCATCTGCGCGAAGTCGGCATGAATGGCTTCGAAACGTGGATCGACGATCGCGT
Source organism: uncultured beta proteobacterium (assembly GCA_963738615.1). GTDB lineage: Bacteria > Pseudomonadota > Gammaproteobacteria > Burkholderiales > Burkholderiaceae_C > CAVTWY01. The sequence goes on along the minus strand of CAVTXI010000019.1, from coordinate 1,528,614 downwards.
CGGTCGCATGCGCGATCGCCTGCGGGTCTTTGTCGAACGCGATCAACCGCCCCGACACATCCAACCGCTCGAGGATCGCGCGCGAGTGCCCGCCGCGCCCGAAGGTGCCGTCGACGTACGTTCCACCCGGCACGATCGCCAGCGCGTCGATCGCTTCGTGCAATAGAACAGGTACGTGTGGCCATGTGGATCGCCCTTGCTGGTCCATCACATGACGAAGTTCTGAATCGACTCGGGCATCTCGGACGCCCTGGTCTTGGCCTCGTTGGCCAGGTACGCCTCTTCGTTCCACAGCTCGAGCCGCGACCCCATGCCCAGCAGCACGACATCGCGCTCGATGCCGGCGTAGCGCTTCAGTTCGGGCGTGATCAGCACGCGCGACGAGCCGTCGATCTTCACGTCGGTGGCCCCGCCGATGAACAGGCGCCGCCAGTCGTCGGCCGACAGCGGCAGCTCCATCAGGCGGTTGCGGAAACGTTCCCATTCCGGCCGCGGAAAGACGACGAGGCAGCCCTTGGGGTGCTTGGTGATGGTCAGCTCGTCGCGACAGATGGCGGCCAGCGCGTCACGGTGGCGTGACGGCATGACGACCCGACTCTTGCCGTCGATCGTCAGTGCTGACTCTCCTTGAAACGCGAAAAAAGCCACGCTATCCCACCAATGTGCACTCGGCGCCACTTTAGCGGGTTAGTCCTGCCACTGCCAACTATTTCCGTGACGGATTCCTCAGCGAACGCCAATGAAATCAACCACTTACAGCTTAAATTCAAAGTGACGGTGGGTTCGAAATACCTTCAAAAACATAGACATGGCGGGCAATGCGGAGAATCCAAATTACACACAAAGTGTTACATCTAACCCGTTGGTGGTGGAAGTCTGGTAACCGAAGCGAAATGGCCTGACATGGCCGAGACCGCCTTCATCCCGAAGGCTCGAGCGAAGGGCCCGCGTCTACCCGCGCGAAGTTACAACCGCGCCGCCAGTAGTGTCCAAGTCTGAATTTCCCGGCGCGGTAGCCATGCGAGCAGCGCGCGGGCGCGCGACATCCCACACTTGAACGGTCCGTATATACGCCGCGGTGCTATGCGGCTTCTTCTGCGTATATACAATGATCGCCATGATCGTGATCAGCCCGAAGATCGCAGCCAAGATTGCGCAACCGGATCATGGTGCCCTGACGAGAAAGGACGTTGAAGAGTGCTTCTTGAACCGCACGGGCAAGGTCGTTCCTGACGCGAGATCGCAGCATGCAAGCGCTCAAGGGCGGCCATCTTGGTGGTTTGTCGCTCCGAACCACATAGGCAGGATGATCAAGGTGATGTACGTTGAAGACGATGAACACGTCTACCTCAAGTCGGCCTACTTGGCGACAAGTGAGGTTGTGACCGTGTACGAGAGCATGTCCAGTTAAGACAGAAAGGAGCACCGCATGGCAATCAATCAGGAACTCCTGGATACGATCGATGCAGACGCCGACAGCATCCGCCCCGGCGATTCGATAGACGTTAGCGGCTTGCGGGCCGCCGACGAGTCAGCAAATCTCGACGACAAGCTCGGGCTCAAACCGATCTCTATTCGGTTCCCCGTAGCCCTGCTCGAAGACTTGAAGGCGATGGCGTTGATCAACGGCATGGGGTATCAGCCGCTGATCCGCGAGATCTGCCTTCGTTTTGTCGATGCAGAAAAGCGAGCAATCGCCAAGGACCAAGCTCTTCGTCGGCTAGAGCAACTCGAGCGGCAGCGCAAGATGGTCGAGGACGCTCAAAAGGCGGTCGAAGAGGCTGAGCGCACGATCGAAGATCAGGCTTTGAAGGATGCCGCATAGGCCCGCTGCTGCCGTGAGCGCAAGACGTAAGAGGCCCGCTTGAGCGGGCCTCTTGCCTTCTTGCGCACTCAACTCAGACGGAGACACTACCCGCCGCCGGCAACCGCGGCTTGACCCATAGCCAGGCCACGATGCCGATCATCAGCATGCCCAGCGACGACCATGCCATCGCGCGCGTCGAGTGCATCACCAGCGGAACGATCGCACCGGCCACCACGCCGTTGGCGAGGCTGCCGACGCAGGCGTGCAGCGACGACGCCATGCCGCGCCGGTCGGGCGCAAGGTCCAGCACCATCAGCGTCACCACCGGCACCATCAGCGCCCAGCCGAAAGCGTAGGTCGCCAGGGGAATCAGCGCCCACCAGGCCTGCGCGACGAAAAACTGGTTCGCGATGGCATTGACGACGGCGCTTGCGACCATCACCGACACACCACGCCGGATCTGATCCTTTGGCCGCACCTTGCCGGCCAGCCGCCCCGACATCCACGCACCACCCATGATCCCGCCGACGCTCAGCACGAAGAACCAGAAGAACTGTGTCGGCGCCAGTTGCAGGTGTTCGCCCAGGAACATGGGCGCCGCCAGCACGTAGAGGAACATGCCGTTGAACGGGATGCCGCTGGCGAGCACCAGCGCCATGAAGTTCGGGTTCTTCACGAAGCTCCAGTAGCCACGCAGCAGGTTGCGCGCGTCGAACGACTGGCGCTGCGACACGTGCAGGCTTTCGGGCAGCCACGCCGCGTTCGCGGCCCACAACACGAAACCGAGCACGGCGAGGAACCAGAAGATCGAGTGCCAGCCCACGTATTCGAAGAGCACCCCACCGACCATGGGCGCGACCGCAGGCGCGACGCCGAAGTAGATCGTCACCTGCGACATCACCCGCTGCGCGTTCGCCGGCTCGTACATGTCACGAACGATCGCGCGCGACACCACCACACCCGCGCCCGCCGACATGCCCTGCAGCGTTCGAAAGAACACCAGCGCACCGATCGTCTCGCTCATCGCGCAGCCCACCGACGCGAGCGTGAACAAGCCGATGCCCGACAGGATCACGGGCCTGCGCCCGAAGGAATCGGCCAGCGCGCCGTGAAAAAGGTTCATCACCGCGAAGCCGAAGAGAAACGCCGACAGCGTCTGCTGCATCTGCACCGGCGTGGCCGACAGCGACGCGGCGATGCCCGAGAACGCGGGCAGGTAGGTGTCGATCGAAAAGGGACCGAGCATGCCCAGGCAGGCAAGCATGACGGCCAGCAGCCACTGCGGGCGCTGCCAGAGTTGTTGGGCGTCGGGGTTCAAAAGGAGAACTGCTCGCGAACGACGGTCCGCAGTCCGCGCGCGGTCCGTACGTGAAAAAACAAAGTGTGAAGCAGGCCGATAAGCCGGATTCTGTGCACGACCTCTCCCGTGAAGGAGCTGCCGCGTGACCGCCATTCATCTGGGCCGCGACTCACGTCACGGCTCGGTGCCACCTACCCGCCGGCTCCGCGAGCCGCATCAATGCCGGCCTATTTGGTGTTGCTGCGCGTAGAGATTGCCCGTTTCACCCGAACTGAATCGGCTCGTCTCTGTTGCTCTGATCCTCACCTCGCGGTGGAGAGCCGTTAGCTCCTACGCTGCTCTATGCAGTCCGGACTTTCCTCCAGCACGCCCTTTCGGGACCCCTTTCGAGTCTTGTGCCAGCGGCGGTCTAGCCTGCTTCACGTGGCGATTGTCCCACCCGTGCGCATCGATCGCAAGGCGCTGCGGCGTAGACTGAAACTTCGACGAGAGCATGGCGCTGCCCGATCTCGCGGCGTCTTGCCACAAGGGCCTCGCGCCCAGGAGACACCGATCGTGCCAGCCACCAACGTGTCCGACCCGGACTACTTCCATCGGGTCGTCGACTGCCAATGGGCGTGCCCCGCCCATACCCCCGTTCCCGAATACATCCGCCTGATCGCGCAGGGTCGTTTCGACGATGCCTACATGGTCAATTGGGTCAGCAACGTCTTCCCTGGCGTGCTGGGCCGCACGTGCGACCGGCCTTGCGAGCCCGCGTGTCGACGATCGCGCGTCGAGGAAGAGAACCTCGCGAAACCGGAACCGGTCGCCATCTGCCGCTTGAAGCGCGTCGCTGCCGACTTCAAACGCGAAGAGGTCCGCGCGCGGATTCCGCAGGCGGCGCCGAAGAACGGCAAGCGCGTGGCGTGCGTCGGTGCGGGGCCCGCTTCGTTGACCGTGGCGCGCGACCTCGCGCATCAGGGCTACGCGGTGACGATCTTCGACGGCGAGGCCAAAGCCGGCGGCTTCATCCGCACGCAGATCCCGCGCTTCCGCTTGCCCGAATCGGTGATCGACGAAGAGTGCGGCTACATCCTCGGCATGGGCATGGAGTTCAAGTCGGGGCAGCGCATCGACTCGATGAAGGCCCTGCTGACGCAGGGTTACGACGCGATCTTCATCGGTTGCGGCGCGCCGCGCGGGCGTGACCTCGACGTCCCCGGCCGCAAGGAAGCCGCAGCGTCGATCCACATCGGCATCGACTGGCTTGCGTCGGTGTCGTTCGGCCACGTGACCAGCATCGGCAAGCGCGTGATCGTGCTCGGCGGCGGCAACACCGCGATGGACTGCTGCCGTTCTGCGCGCAGGCTCGGCGCCGACGACGTGAAGGTGATCGTGCGCTCGGGCTTCGACGAGATGAAAGCGTCACCCTGGGAGAAGGAAGACGCGCAGCACGAAGGCATTCCGATCATCAACTTCCACGTGCCGAAGGCGTTCGTTCACGACGGCAACGGCAAGCTGACCGGCATGAGCTTCGAGATCGTGAAGGCGGTGTACGACGACAAGGGTCGCCGTTCGTTGGTGCCTACCGGCGAGCCCGATGCGGTCTTCGACTGCGACAACGTGCTCGTTGCGGTTGGGCAGGAGAACTCCTTCCCCTGGATCGAACGCGACTCGGGCGTCGATTTCGACAAATCGGGGCCTGCCGGTGCTCGACGCGAAGAGCTTCCAGTCGACGGTGCCGAACGTGTTCTTCGGCGGTGATGCGGCCTTCGGCCCGAAGAACATCATCACCGCGGTCGCGCACGGCCATGAAGCTGCGGTGTCGATCGACCGCCTGCTGCACACCGAAGCCGTCTGGCAGCGCCCTGCCCCGCACGTGAACCTGATGTCGCAGAAGATGGGCATCCACCAGTGGAGCTACGACAACGCGCCGACGAATGACCTGCGCAACAAGGTGCCGTGGGAAGCGGCCGAACGCGCGCTGAAAAGCATCAAGGTCGAAGTCGAACTGGGCTTCGACCTCGAGACCGCGTTCAACGAAGCGCGGCGTTGCCTGAACTGCGACGTGCAGACCGTGTTCAGCGAAAAGCTGTGCATCGAGTGCGACGCCTGCTATGACATCTGCCCGACCGACTGCATCACCTTCACCGCCGACGGTGACGACGCCGATCTGCGGCAGCGCCTGAAGGCCCCGGCGCTGAATGCGGATCAGGCGCTGTACGTCAGCACGCCGCTGAAGACCGGCCGCGTGATGGTGAAAGACGAAGACGTCTGCTTGCACTGCGGCCTGTGTGCCGAACGCTGCCCCACCGGCGCATGGGACATGCAGAAGTTCCTGCTGCTCACGACGAAGGCCGGGCCCGCGAGCCGCGACCTGGGCAAACCACTTGCGACTTCGGGAGCCGCCGCATGAACCGCATCGAAGGCATCAACGATTTCGTCATCAAGTTCGCCAACGTCAACGGCTCGGGCTCGGCGTCGGCCAACGAGATGTTCGCCAAAGCGGTGCTGCGCATGGGCGTACCGGTCAGCCCGCGCAACATCTTCCCCAGCAACATCCAGGGCCTGCCCACGTGGTACGAGGTGCGCGTCAGCGAAGCCGGCTGGCTGGGCCGGCGCGGCGGCATCGACATGATGGTCGCGATGAACCCGCAGACGTGGGACATCGACGTGGCCGAGATCGGCCCCGGCGGCTACCTGTTCTACGACAGCACGAAGCCGCTGCGCAAAGGCGAGGTGCGCGAAGACATCAACGTGATCGGCATGCCGGCCACCGCGATCTGCAACGCCACCTACGAAGACCCGCGGCAGCGCACGCTGTTCAAGAACATCATGGTGCTGGGTGCGCTGACGGTGCTGACCGACGTGGACACCGGCGTCGTCGAAAAGCTGCTGAGCGAGCAGTACAAGGGCAAGGAGCGGCTGCTCGAAAGCAACGTGCGCGCGTTGCAGTCAGGCGCGAGCTTCGCGCGCGAACACCTGATGCCGCACCCACGAGGGTCCGGCGGCGGGCCAGGTTGCGGGCTGAAGGTGCGTCGGGCCGACGCGGTGCGCGACCGCATCTTCGTCGACGGCAACGCAGCCGCGGCGCTGGGTTGCGTGTACGGCGGCGCCACCGTCTGCGCGTGGTACCCGATCACGCCCAGCACGTCGGTCGCCGAGGCGTTCGCGAGCTACTGCAAGAAGCTGCGCACCGACGTCGACGGCAAAGCCAAGTACGCGATCGTGCAGGCCGAGGACGAACTGGCATCCATCGGCATGGTGGTCGGTGCCGGCTGGAACGGCGCGCGCGCGTTCACCGCCACGTCAGGCCCCGGTGTGTCGCTGATGACCGAGTTCCTCGGCCTGGCCTACTTCGCCGAGATTCCGGTCGTGCTGATCAACGTGCAGCGCGGCGGCCCGTCCACCGGCATGCCCACGCGCACACAGCAGGCCGACATCCTCGCGTGCGCGTACGCGTCGCACGGCGACACCAAACACGTGCTGCTGTTCCCGCAAGACCCGTACGAGTGCTTCGAGATGAGCGCTGCGGCATTCGACCTCGCGGAACGCCTTCAGACGCCGATCTTCTTGATGACCGACCTCGACATCGGCATGAACCAGCGCCTGTGCGAACCCTTCCAGTGGAGCGACGAGCGTCGCTACGACCGCGGCAAGGTGCTGACCGCGGCGCAGCTCGAGGCCGGCTTCGATTTCGGCCGCTACAAGGAAGTCGACGGCGATGGCATTCCGTGGCGCACGCTGCCGGGCACGCACCCCAGCAAGGGCAGCTACTTCACGCGCGGCACCACGCGCACGGCATACGCGACGTATTCCGAGGCCGGCCCCGACTACCTTTACAACATGAAGCGGCTGCAGAAGAAGTTCGCGACCGCGGCGAATCTCGCGCCGCAGCCCGCGGTACGCGCGGCGGCGAAGAAGACGCGGCTGGGCGTCATCCATTTCGGCTCGACCGCGCCGTCGATGGACGAAGCGCTGAACAACCTGGCCGGCACAGGCATCCACGTCGACGCGATGCGGCTGCGCGCCTTCCCCTTCCCCGAGAGCGTCAGCGAGTTCATCCACACGCATGACCACGTCTTCGTCGTCGAGCAGAACCGCGACGGGCAGATGCGTTCGCTGCTGATCAACGAACTCGAGATCGACCCCGACTGGCTGATCGGCATTCAGCACTACGACGGCACGCCGATCACCGCGCGCTTCATCACCGATACCGTCACGACGCACGTGCATGCGTTGGCTGTGGCACCACGACGTGACCGCATCCATCACGATTGACGACGACACGACACGCACCATGACCTACATCGCCAAACCCCGCCTGCATCACCCCACGCTGGCAAAGAACAAGGTCGGCTACACGCGTCGCGACTACGAAGGCAAGGTCTCGACGTTGTGCGCCGGTTGCGGCCACGACAGCATCAGCGCCGCGATCGTGCAGGCCGCGTGGGAGCTCGACATCGAGCCGCACCGCGTCGCCAAGCTGAGCGGCATCGGCTGCTCGAGCAAAACCCCCGACTACTTCCTGGGCGCCAGCCACGGCTTCAACACCGTGCACGGCCGCATGCCCAGCGTGCTGACCGGCGCCAACCTCGCCAACCGCGAACTGCTGTACCTGGGCGTCAGCGGCGACGGTGACTCGGCGTCGATCGGCCTGGGCCAATTCGCGCACGCGCTGCGGCGCGGCGTGCGCATGGTCTACATCGTCGAGAACAACGGCGTCTACGGTTTGACGAAAGGCCAGTTCAGCGCGACCGCCGACCGCGGCAGCAAAAGCAAGAAGGGCGCGGTCAATGCCGACACCGCGATCGACCTGGTGGGGCTGGCGCTGCAACTGGGCGCCACGTACGTCGGACGTGGCTTCTCGGGCGACAAAGACCAGCTCGTGCCGCTGATCAAAGGCGCGATCGCGCACGGCGGCGCGGCGTTCCTCGACGTCGTCAGCCCCTGCGTCGCGTTCAACAACCACGACGGCAGCACGCGCAGCTACGACTACGCGCGCGAGCACAACGAAGCGGTCAACCGCATCGACTTCATCGACCTTGCGGTCGAGCTGAAGGCGAGCCCCGATGCGGGCGACGTGCTGACGCTGCCGCAGGCCGACGGCGGCGTGATGCGCCTGCGCAAGCTGCACGCCAACTTCGACCCCACCGACCGGCGCGGCGCGATGGACCATGTGCAGGCGCTGGCGGCGAAGGGGGAAGTGGCGACGGGCCTGCTCTACGTCGACCCCGACGCCGGGGACATGCACGTGGGGTTGAACACGGTGGCGCAGGCGCTGAATACGCTGGATGTCGAAGAGCTTTGCCCGGGGGCGGACGCGCTGGTGAGGATCAATGCGGGGTTGAGGTAGTTCAACAGGGCGACACCGACCCGCCAATGCTGCCGACGATCGTGCTCGTCACCCTTGCCCTGTTGAGCAGGATGTCCCCCAACAGCAGCACCACAGCGACCAGCCACCCGGCATAGGCCCAGCCGACCCACGCCCCATGAAGGACGGTGTGCAGCCAGTCCTGTTGGAACACGTAGAAGCCAGCAGCGATCGCAACAGCGCCGACGAGCACGATCGCCGGCAACAGAAGCTGGATGCCAGCGCCCCTTTTTAACCACGCGGCCAGGGCCAGCAGCCCGAAGGCAAGCGCATTGCTGCCACTGAAGATGCGCAGTTCGCGCAGCAGCCCGTCGCGCACCCTTGCGTAGGCGTCCTCGACAAAACCGGCGAGCCGATCACGAAGCTCTTCGAGCCGCCCCACGCGCTCTTCGGCGTTGCGCCGGAACTGGCGCTCGAGCTTGCGCCGGCACTCGCAGTCCTTGTCCAGCATCTTGGCCGTGATCTCGGCGACCTTGGCCGGCACGTTGTCGGCGAGCTGCTTCCTGACGCGCGCAATCTCCTCGTCGGTGCGCCCCATCGCCTTCTGCGCCATCGCGGCCATGCGCGAGCCGCTCAGCGATTCGATGCGCTCGCCGACCCGCCGCTCGACCTCGAGGCGAACCGCCTCACGGGCGATGCGCTCGAGCACGATCGGATGAATCCACGAGACGAGGAAGATGCCTGAGAACAGCAGAGCCCCCAGACAGGCGACGACGAGGATCACGCGGCGAACCATGGCTTCCTTCCTTCGAAGCATTTAACCCCTTCCCCTTCCCTGCCCCGTACCAAGCATGTCAAGTCATCGCGCGGAGCAAGGAACATGGGACAAAGAATCGTGCCGGCCATCGCCGGCGTACTGCTGTCGGCAGCGGCCTTCGGCCAAGTCAACGTCGAACCCGACCGCTCGGTTGCGGCAGGCGCCGAGAAGAAGCGCACGCTTCCTCCGCAACCCGCCGAACCCTCGCCCGTCGCAACACCGCGCTTGCCCTCGCCGCACGACAAAGACCTGCCGAACCTGATCGCCCGGTACTTCGACGGCAACGTCGGTCGGCGCCTGTACCTTCAGGTCGACAAGCCGCTGTATCGCCCCGGCGAGACGATCTGGTTCAAGGCCTGGGACCTTGGCGCGCGAACGCTCGAGGGCAACGGCAAGAACAACATGTCGACGTTCGTCGAGCTGGTGTCGCCCAAAGGCGCGGTGGTGATGAGAAAGCGCCTGCGCGCCAGCGCGGGCGGCGCCGGCAATGACTTCGAGTTGCCGGCCGAAGCGCAGGGCGGCGAGTACACGTTGCGCATGACTGCCGCCGATGGGCAGACGAAGACCGAACGCGGCGTGATCGTGTCGGCGTACGAGCCGCCGCGTCTGAAGAAGAAGCTCGAGTTCGTGAAGAAGGCCTACGGCGCGGGCGAAACCGTGAGTGCCACGGTCGAGGTGCGCAGGCCCACCGGCGAGGCGCTCGCGGGCAAGGCCTTGTCGGCAGTGATCACGGTCGACGGCACCGAGTTGCCACGCGTGAAAGTGACGAGCGACGCGCAGGGCAACGCGCTGGTGAAGTTTGATCTGCCGAAGGCGATCGCCGCGGGTGACGGGCTGCTGACGGTGCTGGTCGAAGACGGCGGCGTCACCGAGTCGATCTCGAAGTCGATCCCGATCCTGCAGAAGAAGCTCGCGCTGGCCTTCTACCCCGAGGGCGGCAAGATGGTCGCGGGGCTGCCGACGCGGCTGTACTTCGAAGCGAAGAATCTGCATGGCAAGCCGGCGGATATCGAAGGACGCCTGGTCGACGATCTGGGCAACGCGGTCGCCACCTTCGCGAGCGTGAAGAACGGCCTGGGCCGCGTGAGCTTCACGCCGGCCACGGGCCGCAGCTACCACGCCGAGGTCACGCGGCCGAGCACGATCACCGAGAGGGTGTCGTTGCCGCTGGTCGAAGCCAACGGTTGCGTGCTGCGCAGCTTCGACGACGTCGACGGGCAGGAGCAGGCGCTGCGCGTCGCGGTGCGCTGCACCGATCGGCAGAAGGTGACCGTGGCCGCGACCCTGCGTGATCGGCTGATCGACGTTGCGACGGTCGAGGCAGGTGACGACGCAGCCGGTGTGGTGCACCTGCGCGCGAAGGACGAAGGTACGCAACGCGCCGCCGGGACCACGAACGCCGCCGGGACCACGAACGCCGCTGTGATCACGAACGCCGCTGGCGTGGCGCGCGTCACCGTCTTCGACGCCAACCTCGACCCGCTGGCCGAGCGGCTCGTCTTCCGCAACCGCCGCGAACGCCTCGAGATCACGGCCACCTTCGACCGCAAGAGCTATACCCCGCGCGGCCAAGTGAACCTGAGCGTGACCACGCGCGACGCGAGCGGCAAGCCGGTGCCGGCCGAAGTCGCGATCTCGGCCGTCGACGACACCGTGATCGCCTTCGCCGACGACAAGAGCGGGCATCTGTTGTCGAAGCTGCTGCTCGAGCCCGAGTTGCCCGGCAAGGTCGAAGAGCCGAACTTCTTCTTCGACCTCAGCGAAGCGAAGAGCGCCGAATCGATGGACCTGCTGATGGGCGCGCGCGGCTATCGGCGCTTCGAGTGGGTGGCGGTGACGAAGCCCGAGAGCGTGCTGGCGCGCGTAAACCCCAGCGGTGCCCGTGTGATGTTGGCGAAGGGTGGCATCGAGGTCGACAAGCTGCGCTTCGAGGCACGCCCGCCGATGGTCGCCATGGCACCGGTGATGGCACCACCTGCGACGCCGATCGAACCAGCCGCGCTCGAGGAGCGCCGTATCGACGAAGGCGCCGCGGCGAATGCCAGGCTGCGCCGACAGCTCGGCGGTAAAGACGAAGCGGCCAAAGCGGCCGACATGGCCTTGGCCGACCGCGACTTCGATCGCGCAGCGGGGAGGGAAGGCAAGCTGATGGCGAACCAGGAAATCGGCTGGGCGCCCGCGCGCGTGTTCCCGGTGCCCGCGTTCACGCCCGACTACAGCGGCCCGCGCAACGATTCGCGTGAGACGGTTTTCTGGGCACCAGCGATCAAAACCGACGCCAAGGGCCAGGCGAAAGTGAGCTTCGTACTGTCCGACGCTGTCACGTCGTTTCGCGTCATGACCGAAGGCGTCGGTGGCGGCCTTGCGGGGCGCGACGAATCAGTCTTCAAGTCAGCGTTGCCGTTCTCGCTGGCGGCGAAGCTGCCGCTCGAACTGTCGGCGGGCGATCAACCGCTGATCCCGATCACGCTCACGAACGATGGCGAACGCGCGCTTGATGTGACGCTCGACACCAGCTTCGGTGCGCTGCTGGCGCCGGCGGCCGATGCGCGGCGCAACGGCAACAACAGCGCCGGCGCGTTGCCCGCAGGCGAGCGCCGCAGCATCTTCGTACCACTCGACGTGACCGGCACGCGCGGCAGCTCGCAGGTGCGCTTGTCGGCACGCGCGGGTGGATTGACCGACGACCTGCTGCGCAGCATCCCCGTGGTCCCGGTCGGCTTCCCGCAGATCGTCGAACGCTCGGGCCAGATCAACGGCAACGCGCGCCACGAGATCGACCTGGACCGTGCACGCAAAGGCAGCGTGCAGGCGACGGTGAAGGTCTACACATCGATGCTGTCGACCACGATGTCGGGCCTGGACGGCATGCTGCGCGAGCCCAACGGCTGCTTCGAGCAGACCTCGTCGACCAACTACCCGAACGTGATGATCATGCAGTACATGAAGCAGCACGACGTGGCCGACGCCGCGCTGCTCGAGCGCTCGGGCAAGCTGCTCGACAGCGGCTATCGCAAGCTGTCGGGCTACGAGTCGCCGAAGCAGGGCTACGAGTGGTTCGGCGGCGACCCGGGCCACGAGGCGCTGACCGCGTATGGCCTGATGCAGTTCGCCGACATGAAGGACGTGTACGGTGCGGTCGACCCCGCGATGATCAACCGCACCGCCGCGTGGCTGAAGTCGCGACGCGACGGCCGTGGCGGGTATTTGCGCGATGCGAAGGCGCTCGACAGCTTCGGCCGCGCGGCGCCCGACGTGACCGACGCCTACATCACGTGGGCGCTGGTGTCGGCTGGTGTGACCGGGCTCGACCAGGAAATCGATAAGACGGCCAAGCTCGCCGAGGCGACGCCCGACGCGTATCGGCTCGCGCTCGCGACGAGCACGTTGCTGAAGCGCCAACGCGCAACGGCGCCGTCGAAGGCCGCCCTCGCCGCCGCCACGCGACTCGCATCGATGCAGGACCCATCGGGTGCATGGAAGAACGCCGACCACTCGATCACGCGCAGCGGCGGCAGCAACCTGCACATCGAAACGACCGCACTCGCGATCCTCGCGCTGCTCGAGGTCGACGACGTGAAGCGCAACGGCCATCTCGAAGCCGCGCGCAAAGGCATCGCGTGGCTGCAAGACAACCGCGGCGGTTTTGGCCAATGGGGCGCGACGCAATCCACGGTGCTGGCGCTCAAAGCCATGACGCGCTTCGACGACGCCACGCGCGTTGCATCAAGCGCAGGCACCGTGAGCCTCGTGATCGACGGCACCATCGTCGCCGAGCGCAGCTTCGACGCCGGCCAGCGCGAGCCGCTCGTCTTCACCGGCTTCGACGATAGGCTGACACCCGGCAAGCACACGCTCGAGCTGCGCAGCAAGGACGCGAACCCACTGCCCTACTCGATCGCCGTCGAGTACCGCTCGACCGAGCCGGCGTCGTCAAAGGACGCGACAGTGCAACTGGCGGCCACGCTGGCGAAGGTGGACGTGAAGATGGGCGAAACCGTGCGCCTGAACGCCGTGATCACGAACAAGGCCGGCAACGGCCAGCCGATGACGCTGGCGCGCCTGGGCCTGCCGGGCGGCCTGACGTTTCAGAACTGGCAGCTGAAGGAGTTGCGCGAGAAAGGCCAGATCGCGTTCTTCGAAACGCGCCCGCGCGAGGTCATCCTGTACTTCCGCGACATGAAGCCGAACGAGGCGAAGACCATCGGCATCGACCTCGTCGCCTCGGTCCCCGGCAAGTACACGGGACCAGCGTCGTCGGCCTACCTGTACTACAACGACGCGGCCAAACATTGGGCCGCGCCGCTGGCGGTGACGATCGCGCCGTGAGCGTCGCTCAGGCCGATCTCGACCGGCGGTGCAGCGCCGAACCCGCCATCAGCGGCAGCGCCAGCGCCATCAGCAGCCACATGGCAGGCTCGGGTACCGGTGTGGCTGATACCGTGACGGTGTTGGCCACGAACTCCAAACCGATGGTGTACGCGGTCCCTATGGGGTACACGATCTCGATAAAACCAACGACGCCGGACAAGATATCCGGTCCGCTGGTGAGCGGCAGGTACACCGGATAGGTTCGACCCCTGACACCGACAGCTAACTCGCCGAACTCGTAACCCGACGCGCCGGGGAATCGATCGCAGGGGGCGCCATTGCACAACACGGTCGCGGCACCACTGGCAAATGTCAGTCCGTCATCCGCGTACAGATAGGAATAGGTCGCGTGAACGTCCAATCTTTCGTCGGGAGCTAAAACCAACGAAAGGCCACCCTCGTCAAAACACGGCACCAAGCGGGTGGAGCCTGGAATGCCTGGCGTGGACACCGTGCAACTCGCCGACCTCAACGTTGCGGTCACCGTGGTCTCGGCCCGAGCCATCGGCGCGACCACGACCAGCAGCATCGCAAAGAAAAGCCGCCACCACAGTGCGGCCAAGCGCCGGGCAGCGCTCGACGAGCGCCCGGCACCAACAGGTGCGTACATAAGGTTCCTCCCTGAACCGATTCGTTACAGGGATGGATTCAATCTCACGTTGCGTGCCGCGGACAGCGCGCAAGATGACGCCCCCCGAAGCCTAGGGATCAGGTCCGCACACGGGGTTGTGCACGTACTACAGCTCGGTTAGGAACGACTCAGCTCTCCCAAGGCGCCATCAACGCCAGCAGGAGCAGCTTGTCGAACTCGGGCGCGAAGTGCTCGATGATCGCTTCGGGGTCGGGGCACATCGCCGCGTCGGTGATCAGGCCGAACTGCACGCCGCCGCCATAGCTGAGGATGCTGACGCCCATGCCGATGTCGCCCGACTGCGGCACCCAGAACATGACCTGCTCGACGGTGCTGCCGCAAAAGGCGATCGGATCCTTCGGGCCAGGCACGTTGGTCATGACCGCGGTCGACTTCTTCGCGAACAGGCCGAGGATCGCGTCCTGCACCGGCTTGATCGTCAGGCCCGCGACCGCCAGCACCGCGAACGCCAGCAGCGGCTGGTAGCTGCCCTTCAACTCACCCATGCGCGCGTGCACCGCGTACATGCGCTCGAGCGGGTGCGCGATGCCGATCGGCAGCACCAGTGGCACCAGTCCGAAGCGGTTGCCGAGTTGCCAGGCCTTCTCGAGCGGACGCAAGTTCACCGGCACCATCGCGCGGATCTCCTGGCCGGTGGGGTCGTCGCCCTTGTCGCGCAGGTAGGCGCCGACCGCGCCGGCCACGCACGACAGCAGCACGTCGTTGATCGACACGCCCATCACCTTGCCGACGAGCTTGACCGCGTCCAGCGGCAGCGGCTCGCCCCAGGCCACGCGCTTGCCGGGCTGCGCCTTGCCCTTCAGGCGCGTGGTCGAGTCGTCGCTCATCATCGCGAAGGCGGCCAGGTCGCTGAGCACCTGGCCGCCGATGCGCGCGACCTCGAGTGCGCCGAAACTTTCGCCGGGCTGCGACAGCCGCTCCATGCCACGCGCCACGCCCGAGCCCGTCATGCCGACGACCTTGACGGTCAGGTCCGTCATCGGCCGCAGGATGGCATCGGCGAGCCAGTCGCCTGCGTCGCTGTCATCGCTGCCTTCGGCTCCATCGTCCTCGCGCGCGCGGCGCTTGCGCTCGGGCGGCGGTGCGCCGCCGTCGGCGATCGACAGCATCACCGAGATCAGCGCGATGCCGTCGCCGATGCAGTGGTGGATGCGCGCGACCAGCGCGCTGCGTTCGCCGTCGAGGTCTTCGACGACATGGAACTGCCACAGCGGGCGTGCGCGGTCGAGCGGCCGCGCGGCCAGTTCGGCCACGCGCACCTTCAACGCTTGCAGCGGATCAGGTGACGCCCCACGGTCGGCACCCTTGCCGCGGCCTTTGCCAGGGCCGCGGCGACTCGGCGCGAGGGTTTCGGGCACGACGTGATGGGCGATATCGAAGCCGTCGTCGTCGACCCAACTCGCGCCGGTGACCACGTCTTCGTTCACGCACTGCGTGAAGCGCGGGTACTTCAGCAGCGCCTCGCCCACGCGCCGCTGCACGTCGGCGACCGTGACACGCGGCCGCAGCAGCCACACGCCGACGATCATCATCAGGTTGGCGTCGTTGTCCATGCGCAGCCACGCGGTGTCGACGCGCGACATGCGCTCGCTGACAGGCTTTCGAGGCGCGGCCTTGCGTGTGGCAGCGGTGGGCATGAGGTCTCCTTGGGGCGAAGCGGCTGTGGCGCGGGCGACGATGCTGGCTAAGATCGACCGCGTCAATACGCATCATCATCCCTCACCATCCCTTCACGGAGTACGCCATGGCCGACCTCAAAGCCACCTTCGAAAAAGCCGTCGCCGACAGCAAGTCGCTGCCGGAAAAACCGGACAACGCGACCCTGCTGAAGATCTACGCGCTGTACAAGCAGGCCACGACAGGCGACGTTCGACGGCAAGCGCCCCGGCTTCTCCGACATGGTCGGGCGCGCGAAGTGGGACGCGTGGAGCGCAGTCAAGGGGACCAGCGACAAGGACGCGATGCAATCGTACGTGGGCCTGATCGAGTCGCTGAAGTAGCGCGGGGTCGCCGCGCGCCCGGCGCGGCTCAGCCCTTCGCGGGCCTCTTCTTCGCGGCTGGCTTCGTCGCCGTTGCAGCCTTGCCTGCCCCGCCCTTCGCAGCCCTTGCGGTCAAGGCGCCCTGATCGGCCAGCAGGTCATCGAGGTTGCGTTCGATCTTCGTTTCGATCGTCGACGAGAACGCGCCCAGCAGCAGGCCAAGCTTCGCGTCCAGCTCGAACACGCTGCCGGTCACGCGCAGCGTGCCGCTGACCCCGGTGCGAATGAACTGGACGACGTCTTCGTCGTCACCTTCGACGACGGTGCACTCCATGTCGAAGTCACGCTCGACGTCTTCGGCCCACTGCCATGCGATCTTGCGGGCTTTGGTCAGGCCGAAGGGGTGGTCGCGGCGGATGCGGATGTTGGCCATGGTTGCGGCATGAGCGAAGAGTTTTAGTGGCCGGCGAGTGTCGCCCGGCGTTCGTCGCGCGACAAGGCGGCCAGCCGCTTGACCTGCGCGTAGAAGCGCGCAAGGTCGCGGCCTTCGCGCTCGTACAGGCGCTCGAAATCGGGCACCAGTTCGTGATAGGCCGACATCACGCCCAGCACGGCGTTGTTCGCGCGGTCGAACCAGGCGTCGTAGGCCGTGCTGCCGCCCCAGCGCTGCACCTTCGCGTCCTGGTGCGCGGCGCGCATCTTCGCCATGATCTGCGCCTTCTCGCGCCGCTTGTTGTCGTCGGACATGGCGCTGCGGTAGACCTTGTCGAGCTCGTCACGATGCACCGCAACCAGCGCGCGGAAGTCGGCGCGCATCTTGTCGCTGCGGTCGACCTGCGCGCGCATCTCGGGGGAGGCGTTGCGCTCGAGCCAACGCGCGCCGCCGATGCGCTCGACCGCGGTGGCGAACGATTCGTTGAACGTGGTGTCGCCCGCGGCATAGGCCACCTGGTGCGCAAGCTCGTGGAAGATCAGCCGCGCCAAATCCGCCTCATGCTGGTTGACGAACGTGTTGAGCAGCGGGTCACCGCCCAGCCACTCGAGCTTGCCGAGCGTGGAATACGCCGGCACCGGATAGACGTTGACCTCGAGGCGCTTCGCCCTCATCACGTCGCCATGGGCCTTGGCCTGCTGCTCGTCGTAGTAGCCGCGGTAGCCGATGCAGCCCACCACCGGGAAGCACGAGGTCTCGAGCTTCAGCGACAGTTCGGGCGCCGCAACCACGTTCCATACCGCGGCGCGACGACCCAGGTCGGCATAGCGGCGATAGCTGCCGTTGTCGGGCAGCTTCAATTCATCGACCGCGAAGTCGCGCATGCGTTGCGACAGCTCGAGGCGCTTTCGCAGCGCGTCGGGTGTCGACGGGTCGGCGGTCCATTCGGCCACCGGTTTCGCGGCGTTGATCACCGCCATGTGGCCGCCGACCGACTGCGCCAGGTAGCCGATGCTGGTGCAGCCGCTGGTCAAGCACACCGCACCCAGCGCGAGCGCGATCGTTCCGGCAAATCCCCACGCGGCCATCGCGAGCTTGCGCATCAACGAAGGTGGATCACAGGGGCCGCACGTCGACCAGGCAGTCGTAGAAGGTCGGCCCGGCGCCCAGGTCGGTGAGCTTCTGGCTCGTCACCTCGTTGACGTTGGTGCCGGCCGCGCCGAGCTTGCGCCACCACACACCCAAACCGTTGACAACACCGCGGCGCGCGCGGCCGTCGATGCGCGCGCGACAGCGGTAGTCGCCACGGTCGTTGAACACACGCACCATCGCGCCGTCGCCGATGCCGCGCGGCGCCGCGTCGTCGGTGTGCATCTCGACGACGGGCTCGCCTTCGATGTCGCGCAGACTCTTCACGTTGACGAAGCTCGAGTTGAGGAAGTTGCGAGCGGGCGGCGAGATCATCGCCAGCGGATAGCGCGCGGCCAGTGTCGGCGTCGACGTGACGCTCTCGTGGTTGGGCACGTAGTCGGCACCCTGCGCATGCGCCTTGCCGTCAGCGTGCCCGAAGCCGCCGTCGGCGAAGGGACGTTCGGGTACGGGCAGGCGCAGCCAACCTTTCGCGCGCAAGTCTTCGAAGCTCGCGCCCAGCCGATCCCAGTCGATCGCCTGGCGCGCCAGCGTTTCGTCGCTGTCGTCGAAACACGCATCGTCGAAGCCCATGCGCCGCGCCAGCTCGCGAAAGATTTGCGTGTTCGGCTTCGCTTCGCCCACGGGCGCGATCGCCGGCTCGTTGAAGAGGATGTCGGTGTGGCCGTAAGAGCCGTGGATGTCCAGGTGCTCGAGCTGCGTTGTCGCGGGCAGCACGATGTCGGCATGGTCGGCGGTGTCGGTCATGAAGTGCTCGAGCACGACGGTGAAGAGGTCTTCGCGCGCGAAGCCCTTCACCACCTTCGGCGACTCGGGCGCGACCGCGACGGGGTTGCTGTTGTAGACGATCAAGCCGTCGATGCGCGGGCCGAACGTGGCGTCACCTTCGTGCAGCAGCGCGTCGCCGATCGCGCTCATGTTGATGGTGCGAGGGTTGCGACCCGCGAGCAGGTCGGTGCGCTGAAGTTGCGCATCGCGCTTGAACGGTGCGAACCAGCCGCTGCTGGACAACAGCAGCCCGCCGCCGCGGTGCTTCCACGAGCCCAGCAGGCAGGGCAGCATCGCAATCAAATGCACTGCGTTGCCACCGCCGTGCACGCGCTGCATGCCGTAGTTCAAGCGGATGCCGAGCGGCTTCGCGTCGGCCATCTGCGCGGCCAGGCTGCGCACCGCGTCGGCGTCGAGGCCGCAGACCTGCGCAGTGCGTTCAGGCGTCCACGCCATCGCTTTCGCGTGCAGTTCGTCGTAGCCGCTGACGTGGCGGCCGACGTAGTCGTGATCGATGCGATCACCGACGATCCACTCGCGCATCAGGCCCAGCGCCAGCGCGCCGTCGGTACCCGGCAGCAGCGCCACGTGCCGGTGGCACTTCTCGGCGGTTTCGGTGCGGCGCGGGTCGATGCAAAGCAACGTGGCGCCGCGGCGCTTCGCGTCTTGCGCGATCGTCCAGAAATGCAAGTTGCTCGCGATCGAGTTGCTGCCCCAGATGACGATCACGTCGCTGGCGGCGTAGTCGAGCGTGTGCATGCCGACCTTGCCGCCGTAGGCGCGCGCGAGGCCCACGCCGCCGGCCATCGAGCAAATCGTGCGGTCGAGGCGCGACGCCCCCAGCTTGTTGAAGAACCTCGCGGCCATGCCCTCACCCTGCACCATGCCCATGGTGCCGGCGTAGCTGTAGGGCAACACGGCTTCAGGGCCGCTGGTGGCAACGACGGCCTTCAGGCGCGACGCGATCTGATCCAGCGCCGCGTCCCACGACATCGGCTCGAAGCGCCCGCTGCCCTTGGGGCCAACGCGTCGCATCGGGCGCAGCACACGCTCGGGGTGATCGGTGCGTTCGGCGTAGCGCGACACCTTCGTGCACAACACGCCGCGCGTGGTCGGATGGTCTTCACTGCCCTGAATGCGCACGACACGGCCGGCTTCGACCGTGACCTGCATGGCGCAGGTGTCGGGGCAATCGTGCGGGCAGGCGGCGTGAACGGTTTTGGCTGCAGCTAGGCTCATGACATGACTATTGCATAGCACCACCACGCCCGGGAAGACCACGGATTAAGATCGTTTCCCCCTTGCCGGAACGCGCTTCTCGCGCGAACGCTCATGCAGCTCATCGAATCCGTCCTGGCCGACGCGCAAGCCATCAAGCTGATCCGTCGCGACATTCACGCCAACCCCGAGTTGTGCTTCGAAGAACAGCGCACCAGCGACCTGGTTGCGAAGCTGCTGACCGAATGGGGCTTGCCCGTCATCCGCGGGCTGGGCAAGACCGGCGTGGTCGGCATCGTGAAAAACGGCACGTCGAACCGCGCGGTCGGTCTGCGCGCCGACATGGACGCGCTGCCGATGACCGAGCACAACACCTTCGCGCATGCCAGCCGCTTCAAGGGCCGCATGCACGCCTGCGGCCACGACGGCCACACGGCGATGCTGCTTGCGGCGGCGAAACACTTCGCACGGCAGCGCAACTTCGACGGCACGGTGTATCTGGTATTCCAGCCGGCCGAAGAAGGCGGCGGCGGCGCGCGCGAAATGATCAAGGATGGCCTGTTCGACAAGTGCCCGATGGAAGCGATCTTCGGCGCGCACAACTGGCCCGGCCTCGAGGTCGGCAAGATCGCGCTGCGCAGCGGCCCGGTCATGGCGTCGAGCAACGAGTTCCACATCGTCATCACCGGCAAAGGCTCGCACGCCGCGCTGCCGCACAACGGCGTCGACCCGGTGCCCATCGCCTGCCAGATGGTGCAGGCCTTCCAGACCATCGTCACGCGCAACCGCAATCCGGTCGACCCCGGCGTGATCTCGGTGACGATGATCCATGCCGGCGAAGCGACCAACGTGGTGCCCGATTCGGTCGAGATCCAGGGCACCGTGCGCACGTTGACCACGGAGCTGATCGACCTGATCGAAGAGCGCATGCGCACGGTCGCGCAGCACACCTGCGCCGCCTACAACGCCACGTGCAGCTTCGAGTTCCACCGCAACTACCCGCCGACGATCAACCACGACGCCGAAACGCAATTCGCACGCAAGGCCATCGGCCAGGTGATCGGCGACGCCAACGTCGTCGAGATGCAGCAGACGATGGGCGCCGAAGACTTCAGCTACTACCTGCTCGAAAAACCCGGCAGCTTCTTCTTCATCGGCAACGGCGACGGTGCGCACCGCGAAGGCGGCCACGGTTTGGGGCCGTGCATGCTGCACAACCCGAACTACGACTTCAACGACGACCTGATCCCGCTGGGGGCGACGGTGTGGGTGCGGTTGGTGGAGCAGTGGCTGGCACAAGAGCAACCACGTCGGCCTTGATTCGTTCGTGATGTCGGGGGCTACTCGAGCAGCGTAGCGATCCTCGCCAACGCATCGTCGACGACCTCTTTCGGCGCACGTTCGATGCGCCGCGCCTTGCGCGCAGCCAAGTCCATCATTCGCAGCTTGTTGACCAGCACAACGCCGTGCGTCTTGCACCCCGTGCCGGTCAGCGTCACCGCGAAACCTGCGAAGCGGGCGTGATCGCCGCCCTGCGTGATCGGCGCCACCAGCGTGTCGCCGAGGCGATTGAAGGCCTTGGTCGTGATGACCAGCGCGGGCCGCGTGCCGCGTTGCTCGTGCCCCAGCGTCGGATCGAGGGGCACGATCACGATGTCGCCGCGATCGAAGACTGCCATCACCACGCCTCTTGGCCCACGGCGCGCGCCTCGTCCCAAAGCGCAAGGTCGGCCGGCGGCGGCGCTTTCGGATTGCATTGAGCAACCAGATCTGCGAGTCGGAATTTTTTGACCGGCGTGAGGATGATCTTGCCGTCGGGCGTGGTCGCGAGCGTCAGCCGTTGGCCGACGGCCATGCCCAGGCCGCGCAGCACCGGCGGCGGCACGACAACGGCGGTGCTGTTGCCAACCTTGCGCAAAACGACTTCCATTCGAACCTCTGTTAAACGATGTTTTACGCAGTGTAGCCGCGCGTCCTCGGGGTCGGGTGACCACGGCACGCCACTGTCGCTGTCCCCCGAAATTGCCATCGGCACCGAGCCGCCTGGGGTGAGCGCGGAGCGCCCGGCGTCGGCCGTCGCCGAAAAGCGCCCGCGAGGCGCAGCTTTGCGGGGGCATTCGCCCCGCCGAGCGGCCACCGAAACGCACCGCGCTCACCGCAGGCGGCGCCCCGCCGTTGCGGGCGGGGCGCCGTGCAGGATCAGTAAACGCTGCCGTCGGCGGCGCGCAGCTTCATCACGAACCAGTCCGTCAACGCGATGTCCGGGTTGGGCGTGCCGAAGCTCGCCATCACCTCGCCGGTGACGAAGACGTTGCCGTTCCTGTCGATCGCAATGCCGTGACCGGCGTCGTTGATCGTCGAAGCCCCGGTCGGCGGCACGCCGCCGAACTGGCGCACCCAGCTGCGCGTGCCGTCGGCGGCAAAGCGAGCGACGAAGATGTCGTACGCGCCCTTGCCGGTTTCGCCCGGCATCACCGAGTTGGTCGTGCCGGTGAGGTAGGCGGCAGAGCCGGCGGCGTCGGTCGCCACCGCGAACGCTTGCTCATCGCGCTGCTCGGGGCCGGTTGTCGGCACCGTCGGAAGGTTGTGCGCCCACCGGATCGCGCCGCTGCCGTCGAGGTTGACGATGAACGCGTCCCAGTGGCAGCAGGCGATCGACTCCGGGTAGCCGGCACGGTCGAAGTCGCTCACCGTCTTTCCGACGACGTAGATCGTGTTGCCGTCGGCGGACACCGCGATGCCGAAGCCCTCGTCGCGCGCCGCGCCCGCGATGCGGGAGAACATCACGCGGTTGCCCGCCGGGTCGTACTTGACGACGTACGCATCCTGGCCGGTGCTGCCGTCGCCCTGACCGGCGTAGCTCCCGCTGATGCTGCCGGTGATGTAGGCGTTGCCGCCGCCATCCACCGCGATCGCGAACGCCGTGTCGCTCGGCGCGCCGCCGCCGATGGTCACGCCCGATTGCCGGATCCACAACCGATTGCCGCTGCCGTCAAACTTGGCGAGGTAGAAGTCGTTGCTGTTGACCGTCGTCTGGTCCGGCATCTGGCCCTTCGAGCGACCGACCACGAAAGCGTT
Source organism: uncultured beta proteobacterium (assembly GCA_963738615.1). GTDB lineage: Bacteria > Pseudomonadota > Gammaproteobacteria > Burkholderiales > Burkholderiaceae_C > CAVTWY01. Next base: position 1,505,746 of record CAVTXI010000019.1, on the reverse strand, counting down.
GCCGCTCGGATCGAGGGCGACGCCGGTGGCCGAGTCGATGTCCGACGAGCCGAACTGGCGTGCCCAGAGCAGGTTGCCGTCGCCGTCGTACTTGACCAGGAATGCGTCGTCGCGGCCTTGGCTCACCTGGCCACCGAGCGTGCCGGCGGTGAAACCGGCGACATAGATCTCGCCTGCGGCGTTGACTGCGACACCGGCGGTGTCCGGCTCCAGCCCTGACGTGCTGCCGCCCGCTCGCACGATCACGCGAGACCAGCGCAGCACGCCGTTGGCGCCGTACTTGGCGACGAAGTTGCTTCTCGAGATCACGCCGCCCGGCGCGGTCAGGGCGCCGTCGGTGTGGCCAGCGATCACGACATTGCCGTCCCCATCGGTGGCTATCGCGCGACCGATGTTGCGCCGGTTGCTGGCCGGCGAGCCGTCCTCGCGGATGCCGATCCACTGGTCGAGCACGGTGAGCCGGGCCGCGTTGCTGGTCGCGCTGGTCGGCGCGGCGTTGCTGACGACCACGCTGAACAGCGCGCTGTGGTCGGCCAGCGTTGCCGACGCGATCGTGTAGCTCGCGGCGGTGGCGCCGCCGATCGCCACGCCGTTGCGCCGCCACTGATAGGCCAGCGGCGCCGAGCCGGTGGCGCCGACCGTGAAGGTGGCGCTGGTGCCGACGCTGACCGTCGCGTCGGCGGGCTGGGCAACGATCGACGGCGCCTGGATGGCGGACGTGACGCTGAGCAGCGCGCCGGCACTCGTCGCCTGAGTCGCGCCCACGTTGCTGACCACCACGCTGAAGACGGCACCGTTATCGCCGATGACCGTGGACAGCGTCGTGTAGCTCGCTGCATTGGCGCCGCCTATCGCGGTGCCGTTGCGCCGCCATTGGTAGGCCAGCGGCGGCGTGCCGTTGGCCGCGACCGAGAAGGTCGCCGTCTGCCCGACGATGACGCTCTGCGCCGCCGGCTGCGCGCTGATCGACGGCGGCGTGATCGAAGGGATCACGTCCAAAACCGCCGCGGCGCTGGTCACCGGCATCGCGGTGACGTTGTCGATGACGACGCTGTAGAGCGCGCCGTCGTCGCTATCCACCGTCACCGGCGTTGTGTAGCTGGCGCCGGTGGCGCCGGCAATGGTGGCGCCGTTGCGCCGCCACTGGTAGGCCAGCGGCGCAGTGCCGATGGCGGCGACCGAGAACGTGGCCGTCTCGCCGGACGCGACGGTCACGCCGGACGGCTGTGCGGCGATCGCGGGCGGCTGAGCCTGCGCGGTCACCGTCAGTGGCGCCTCGTCGCTGGTGACGACATCGCCGCGCGCATTGCTCACTGTCACCGCGAACAGCGCGCCGCTGTCGGCCAGCGCAGTGGTCGGCGTGGTGTAGCTGGCCGCGGTGGCGCCGCTGATCGGCGCGCCGTTCCGTGTCCACTGGTACGCCAGCGAGGCGCCAAGCGCGTTGACGCTGAAGGTGGCCGTGGCCGGCGCGACGACGCTCACCGCCGCGGGTTGCGCGACGATCGTCGGCGGCCCTGCCGCCAGCGCCGTCAGCAGCGCAGTGCTGCTCGTCACCGAGCCGGCGCTGTTGCTGACGACCACGCTGTACGGCGCGCCGCTGTCGGCGAGGACCAGCGCCGGTGTCGTGTAGCTGGCCGCGGTGGCGCCGGCGATGGCCGTGCCGTTGCGCTGCCATTGGTAGGCCAGTGGCGCGGTGCCGCTGGCGACGACGGCGAAGGTCGCCGTGTCGCCCTCGGTCGCGGTTGCAGCCGCCGGCTGCGTCGTGATGGTCGGCGCAACGGCGGGGTCGCCGCCGCCACTGCCGCTGCCACAGGCGGCGAGGAAAGAAATCATCGCCGGAGCCGCCCAGGCGCGCAGCCAGCGTCGCAGTGTCGTGTCCATGTTCAGTGCCCCCGTTGGTTCGCGCCAGCCGCCCGTCGGCCGCCGCCGGGGCACGATCGCGGCGGGTGCGTTCTTGGAGCGTTACCGGCGCTGCCGCCGCGGGTTCCGAGTTAGGGGGCGGGCAGCAGGCGCGACGCAGCAGCGAGCACCGCACGGTTGACGGGGTTGCGGTGCAGGAAACCGTCGCGGAACTCGTCGGGGACGTTCGAAAGGGCGACCTCGCGAATCCATGCGACCGCACGCCGCAGCGCCTGCGCGGCGCCTGCGTCGTCGCCAGCGGCCGCAAGCGCCTGATGCGCAATCCACCAGTACTCCGGAGGGTAGCGAACGATCGGTGGCTTGTCTTCGAACTCGGCCATGATCTGCCGCGCCAGCGTGGCCGCGTCCGCGCTGCGGCCGGCCCGCCGCAGCGCGTCGCAGGTCGCCGACTTGAGCGGCCACGTCGTGATGTGCAGACGCAGTGCCTCGCTGTGCGCGAGCGCCTCCAGCACCATTGGAAGCGCTTCGTCGGGCGGCAGGATGCGGGCGAGCTCACTCTGCAGCACGAGGCTGTAGTAGGCACGACCCTCGCGCTCGATCAGCGCCAGCGCGTCGCGCAGCAACTCAACCGCTGGCTGGGCTTGCCAGATCGCGACACGCGCGCGCGCGAGCAGGTGTCCGGCGCGAGCCGAAGGCGACGCATCGCGACTGGGCGGACGCATCGCCTGCGCGGCGCGCGCCGTCTGGCCGAGCCACAGCCAGACGTTGACGAGCTCGCTTTCCGTCACCGTCACCAGCGTCAAATTCTTGCTTCGCCGCTGGTCACTCAACGTCTCATCGAGCAGCGCCAGCGCCTCGGCAAACCGCCCCAGTTCTTTGTACTGCCGCGGCAATGCCACATCGTGGACGCCCAGCACAGATCCTTCGGCACCAAAACGCTGCTTCAGCAGGCGCGCTCGCTCGTAGCCTTGCGTCGAGTCGATCAGGCGGCCCTGGCAGGCGTGGCTCCACGCGAGTTGCACCGTGCTCTCGTGGCACAGCGCCCAGTCATGCAGCGACGTCGCGACGTTGATCGCGCGCTGAAGCAGCGGGTCAGCTTCTGCCGCACGATCGCAGATGATCAGCGTCGCACCGAGGTCAACGAGCATGCGGGCACCCAAGACGTCACCCTCGCGCGACCACGCCGATTGCCGGCAGCGCTCGAGCAGTTCCAGCGCTTCGGGCTGCCGGTTCAGCCGGCTGAGCGCGCGTGCCTCTAGCCGCGCCACGGACAACTCGCGCGACGCGTCGCCGAGCGCACGGGCTAGTGCGCCGGCGGCTCGGGCAGCCGTCAGCGCCGCTTCGTCCTGCTGATCGTCGTTGGCGAGCATCGCGCGCGCCTCGAATGCAGCAGCGCGCTGTACGTCGCTCGTGGTCAGCCGCATCAGGTCGTCGGCGCGCTCAGCCTGCAACTCGTAGCGGTCGACGTAGCGCGATGCTTGGAACAACTGCTCGCGTGCGCGGAATTCGCCTTCTCGGTCGCCGGCGGATGCGAAGCAGCGTGCCGCTTCGAGCGCCAGATCGGCTTCGAGCCGGCGCTGCGACATCGCGAGCGCTTGGCGCGCTGCTTCGAGAAAGCAGGCGCCGGCCTTCAGCCATTGCTCGGCGCGGGCCCAATGGTGCGCCAGCCGCGCCGGCTCACAGCCACGATGTTCGAGAACGCGCGCCACTTCGGCATGCATCGTCCGGGCTATTGCCGCCGGCACAGAATGCAACGTCGCTTCGAAAATCAGGTCGTGCGCAAAGGCGTCGTCGCGAATCACCAGCGCCGTCTCGAGTTCGCGCCAGTCGTCGGCGATGTCGAGCGCATGCCGGCCCAGCACCTCGGCCGCCAGCTCGACGCTGAAGTTCTGCCCGGCCAGGGCTGCCAGCCGCGCCAGCCGCAGCGCGGCCGGGCTGAGTTGGTGCAGCCGGCGCTCGATCAACTCGCTCAACCGCGCGGGGGCCGGCAGATCGCACGGCGGTGCGCCGAGCGCAGCGGGATCGCGGTCGAGCAGCGCGATCAGTGTTTCGAGCAGGAACAGGGGGTTGCCGCCCGTGTGCCGCGTCAGCGCCGGTGCCCACGCGGCGGCGTCGAAGTCGGGGATGGCGAGCGACTCGAGTACGGCCTGCACTGAGGTCGCGTCGAGCGGTCCGAGCACGAGGCGCTCGACGCCGACGCTTTGATCGCCCTCGAGCCAGCCGCGCAGCGCGCTCGGCATCTCGCTGGCGCGGCTGGCCATCAACCACGGCAGCCGCATCTCGCGCCCAGCGGCCAGCAATGCCGGCAGCAGCTCGAGGCTCGACACGTCGGCGAAGTGCAGGTCATCGACCGCTATCAGCGCCAAGCCGGCCTCGCGCGCCTGCGTCAGCGCTGGCAGCAGCGCTTGCTGCAGACGCAGCACGGTCAGTTCGCCAGCAGGCGCAGCCCCGAGCTCGGGGACGATGCGTGCCAGCTCCTGGCGCGCCCAATCGATGCGCAGCGGGCCGAAGGCCTGCATTAGCGCGCGCACGAGCCGCGCCAACAAGGCGAACGGCAGGCTGGCGTCGCCCGGCCGCGCGTTGCAGGCGACGGCGCTGCGCGAGGTGGCAGCGAAGTCGCCCAGCAGGCGTGACTTGCCGATGCCCGCCTCACCGAGGATCAGCGCCGCGCCAGCGCCGTCGGCAATCGCCTGCAGGCGGCGCCAGGGCGCTTCGCGGCCGACGAGGCGTGGCGGCCGCAGCACCCCGATCGGGCGCAGCGAGGGCCGCGGTTGCGCAAGCGCACGGCCCGACTCGATCAGCCGCGCCAACTTCAGCGTCTCGTCGTCGGGCTCGACACCCAGCTCATCGCGCAACCGCGTGCGGCAATGAACGAACGCGGCCGTCGCGGCGGCGCGGTCGCCGCGCAAGTAGTGCAGGCGCATCAGGCGGCGATGGGCCTGTTCGAGCAACGGTTCTTCGCTGACGTGCCGCTGCGCGTACGGCAATGCCGCTGCGATCTCGTGCCGGGCTTCGAGCTCGCTGGCGCGCTGCGCGATGCATTGCGCCCGTTCGGCGCGCCAGCGCCCACGCGCCGCGGCGACCCAGCGTTCGAGTTCTTCGTGTTCGCCGTAGTCGTGCGCGCCGAGCAACTCGCCCGCGGCCGCGGCGGCGTCGGCCTGCAACGCGCTCAGGGACTCGGTGATGTCCAGGCCCACGTCATCGGCCAGGCGCAGCGCGCCGTCGTCGCGCACGACATCGCAGCCGGCTTGCTGGCGCAACCTGAACAGCCGCTGGCGCAGGTTGGTCCGCGCCTGCGCCTCGGACGCGCCGGGCCAAAGGCAGGCGGCGACGCGCGAGCGCTGCGTCGGCCCGTCCCGCGCGAGCATGGCGATCAGCGCGGCGTCCTTGCGTTCGAGCACATGCTCCACGCCGTCCGCCCGCGACAGGCACGGCGAGCCGAGCAGGCAGATGCGCAGGCCCGGCAGCGCGGCCAAGCTGGCTCGGGCTTCCAACATCCTGCCGTCCTCCCTTGCAGCGATACGTTGCGGCAGCATTCTTGACGCCACGGCGCGCTTGCGCAATGCACTCGACTGCAAGGCGGCCGCGGCCATGGACTGGAGGGCCGATCCTGAACCCCTGCTAGCGTTGGTCAGGGTCGAACACGATGACCTGAGGATGGGGGGCGGTGCGATTCATCGAACGATTTTGTGGCGTGCCAAGATCGGCGCCCGCTCCGCACCCCGACTCGAAACGGTGAATCGCGATGCCATCCTGCGTGCCTACGCACGCTACGCGCCGGTGTACGACTTGGTGTTCGGCCGGGCGCTCGACCACGGGCGCAGCGCGATGCTGCGCGCAGTCGCGAAGGAGCCGGTTCGCCGCTTGCTCGAGGTCGGCGTCGGCACCGGCCTGACGCTGCACCGCTATCCACCTGGCGCCCACGTTGTCGGCCTCGACCTGTCGGTGTCGATGCTGAACCAAGCGCGTCGAAGTGTGCATGCCAAGGGCCTGGCGAACGTTTCGCTGGTGTGCGCCGACGCCGAGAACCTGCCGTTCGCCGACAGCAGCTTCGATTGTGTGACCTTGCCCTACGTCCTGTCGGTCACGCCGAACCCGCAACGCACGATCGACGAACTGGGGCGCGTGTGCACCGCGGGCGGACGCATCATGATCGTCAACCACTTCCGCGGTGCGGGCGGCTGGGGCTGGGCCGAATCGATGATCAGCACGTTTGCGGATCGCGTGGGCTTCGATTCGATGCTCGACATGGACTCGAGCCTGGGCGCGCATGCGCGGCGGATCGAACGCGTGGACCGCGTGAACCTTGGGTTGTCGAAGCTGGTGGTGTTGCGCAACGGTTGAGTTGCGCTTGCTCTGCCGCGAGCACCCTCACCCAACCCTCACCCGCTCCGCAGGAGAGGGAGCTAACCGCGCAAGCGCGCCAGCAGCGCTGCCGTCGACCCGTCGAGCCCCTTCGTGTCGCCGCTGGTCAAGCGCGGCAGCAGCTCGTTGCACAGCGCTTTGCCCAACTCGACGCCCCACTGGTCGAAGCTGTTGATGGCCCACAGCGCGCCGCTGGTGAAGACGCGGTGCTCGTACAGCGCGATCAGTGCACCGAGCGAACGCGGCGTCAGCGCGTCCATCACGACCGTGGTGCTCGGGCGGTTGCCCGGAAAGCGCCGGTGGCTCGCCAGCACCGCCTTGTCGATCGTCGCCGATGCGGTCGGCACCTTCTCGCTCAACGCCTGCGATTCGGTCTTGCCCAGCATCAGCGCCTGGCTTTGCGCCAGCGCGTTCGCTTGCAGCTTGCGATGCTGGTCGGCATGCGGGTGCGCGGCCTGCCTGACGACGATGAACTCCACCGGGATCACGTCGGTGCCCTGGTGCAGCATCTGGAAAAACGCGTGCTGGCCGTTCGTACCCGGCTCGCCCCACACCACCGGGCTGGTGGCGAACGGCAGCGGTTGGCCGTCCATGTCGACGCTTTTGCCGTTGCTTTCCATTTCGAGCTGCTGCAGGTACGCCGGCAGGCGCGCAAGGCCCTGGTGATACGGCGCGACGCAGCGGCTGGTGAAGCCGTGGAAGTTGCGATACCAGATGTCGAGAAGACCCAGCAGCGCGGGCACGTTGGCCTCGAGCGGCGTGGTCGCGAAGTGCCGGTCCATCGCGTGCGCGCCGGCCAGCAGCGCACGGAAGTTCTGCGCACCGACCGCCAACGCGACCGGCAGGCCGATCGCGCTCCACAACGAGAAGCGCCCGCCGACCCAATCCCAGAAGCCGAAGGTCGTGGTGATGCCGAACTCGGCCGCGGCCTTCACGTTCGTCGTCGTCGCGACGAAGTGCTTTGCGATGTCGGACCCGCCCTGCCCCGTGAACCAAGCCCGCGCGGTGTTCGCGTTGGCCATCGTCTCTTGCGTCGTGAAGGTCTTCGACGCGATGATGAACAGCGTGCGCTTCGCCTCGAGGCGGCGCAGCACGCGGTCGATCTCGTGCGCGTCGACGTTGCTGACGAAATGCATCCGCAGGTCGCGATGTGCAAAGGCGTCGAGTGCGGGCACCGCCATCTGCGGGCCCAGGTCGCTGCCGCCGATGCCGATGTTGACGATGTCGGTGATGCCGCTCGCCTTCACGTCGCGCACGGTTTCGACGTAGGCCAGCATCGCGTCGAGCGTGCCGTGCACGTCGGCGCCGAACGGCCCCGCGCCTTGCGGTGCGCGCAGCGCGGTGTGCAGCACCGCGCGGCCTTCGGTCGCATTGATGGGCTCGCCGGCCAGCATCGCGTCGCGCCGCGCCTCGAGCTTGCACTGGCGTGCCATCTCGAGCAGGAAGCGACGGGTCGCGAGGTCGAACAGGTTCTTCGACAAATCGACGGTGATGCCCTCGACCGCGTCGTGCGTGAACGCCGCGGCACGGCCCGGGTCGCGGTTGAAGGCGTCGCGCACGTCGAAGGCGCGGCCGTGGCCTTCGAAGTGGCCGCGCAGCGCCTGCCAGGATGGCGTGCGGTCGCAGCGTGGGGCGGTCATCAGCGTGGTGGTCATGGGTTGGTTCCTTCTCAGCGCAGGCTGTCGATCATGGCGTCAAGCTTCGCCGCATCGGCCGCGAATGCACGGATGCCTTCGGACAGCTTGTCACTCGCCATCGCGTCGTCGTTGAGTGCGTAGCGGAACCCGGCTTCGGCAAACGTCACCGCGTGCACGCTCGCGGCCTTCGCCTGCGCGGGGTCGAGCGCACGCGGCACCGGTCCGTCAGCGGCTTGCAGCTGCGCCAGCAGCGACGGGCTGATCGTCAGCAGGTCGCAACCAGCCAGCGCCAGGATCTGCCCGACACTGCGGAAGCTCGCGCCCATGACTTCGGTGTCGATGTCGTAGTGCTTGTAGTAGCGCCAAATGCGCGCCACCGACGCCACGCCAGGGTCGTTCGCGCCGGCCATCGCGGCGTCGTTCCACGACGCGCCAGCGGCCTTCTTGTACCAGTCGTGGATGCGGCCGACGAAAGGCGAAATCAACGTCACGCCCGCATCACCGCAGGCCACGGCCTGACAGAACGCGAACAGCAGCGTCAGGTTGCAGTGGATGCCTTCGTGCTCGAGCGCCTTCGCGGCCTGAATGCCTTCCCACGTCGACGCGAGCTTAATCAACACGCGTTCGCGGCCGATGCCGGCACGTTCATACAACTCGACCAGCTTGTGCGCGCGCGCGATGCTGGCGGCGGCGTCGAAGCTCAGCCGCGCATCAACTTCCGTGGACACGCGTCCGGGCACGATCTTCAAGATCTCGAGGCCGAAGCGCACCAGCACTTCGTCGACGATGCGATCGGTCACATGTTTGCGATGCGCCTTCACGGTGTCGGCCAGCAACGGGGCATAGGCCGGCTGCTGCACCGCCTGCAGGATCAGCGACGGATTGGTCGTGGCGTCGCGCGGCGCGAACTGCGCCATCTGCTTGAAGTCGCCGGTGTCGGCGACCACCACCGTGTGTTGCTTCAGGGCGTCGAGCTGGTTCATGGCGGCATTAAACCGCGATGCCATGTCGTGTTGGTGTGGCTGGGCACCGGCGGCGCAAGCCCGCTCCCGCATCGCGGGAAGGCAGGTGTTGCCTGACGTTGACTGGAGGTTGGCATGACCGCAGCCCGACAATCAGGGCATGAGCTTCGATCTGATCCTCTTCGGCGGCACCGGCGACCTGACGTGGCGCAAGCTGATGCCGTCCCTGTTCCAGGCACACCGCCACGGCAAGCTTCCCGAGGGTGGCCGCATCCTGGCGGTGGCGCGCGACGACAAGACCGACGACGGCTATCGCGCCTTCATCCGCGAACGTTTCGCCGAGGTCGAAGAAGCCAAGCGTCCCAGCGACGACGAGTTCGCCCGCTTCGCGTCGCTGCTGCACTACCGGCGCATGGACCTGTCGCGCGAAGAAGACTACGCCGCGTTGAAAGGCTGGATCGACGAGCGCGGCGCCGACACGGTCGTGTTCTTCCTCGCGACGAGCCCGCACCTGTTCACCGGCATCTGCGCGCAACTCGGCCGGGTGGGCTTGAACAGCCCCAACGTGCGCGTCGTGCTCGAGAAGCCGCTTGGTCACGACCTTGCGAGCGCGCAGGAGATCAACCGCGCGGTGCGCGCCGCGTTCACCGAGGCGCAGGCGCTGCGCATCGACCACTACCTGGGCAAGCCCGCGGTGCAGAACCTGATGGCACTGCGCTTCGGCAATGCCTTGTTCGAACCGCTGTGGCGGCGCGAGAGCATCGCGAACATCCAGATCACGATCGCCGAAGGCATCGGCGTCGGAACGCGAGGCGACTTCTACGACCGCACCGGCGCGCTGCGCGACATGGTGCAGAACCACGCGCTGCAACTGCTGACGATGATCGCGATGGAGCCGCCGACGAGCGACGACGCCTTCGCGATCCGCGACGAGAAGCTGAAAGTGCTGCGCGCGCTCGAGCCCTTCACGCCCGAACGCGTCGCGCGCGACGTCGTGCGCGGCCAGTACCGCAGCGGGCGCTTGGACGGCCAACTCGTGCCGGGGTATCTCGAGGAAGCGAAGGTCCCGCCCGCCAGCGCCACCGAAACCTTCGTCGCGCTGCGTACGCAGGTGCAGAACTGGCGCTGGTCGGGTGTTCCGTTTTACCTGCGCACCGGCAAGCGGCTGGCGGGGCGCGACGCGCACATCGTCGTCAACTTCCGGCCCGTGCCGCACGCGATCTTTCCGGGCAGCAACCGTGCGAACAAGCTGCTGATCAAGCTGCAACCCGAAGACGGCCTCGAGCTGCACCTGCTCGCGGCCAAGGGCAGCGGCAGCAACGAGCGCCTGGCGCCGGTCGCGCTCGACCTCGACTTCGACAAGGCCTTCGCGGCCAAACGCGTCGGCGGCTACGAACGACTGCTGCTCGACGCGTTGGCGGGCCGGCTGGCGCTGTTCGTGCGCAGCGACGAACAGGAGCAGGCGTGGCGCTGGGTCGAACCGATCCTTGCGCATTGGGCGCAGGACGGCGAAGGGCCGAAGCCCTACGCCGCGGGCTCGTGGGGGCCGCCCGCGGCGAGCGCGCTGGTGGCGCGCGACGGGTTCTCGTGGGACGAGGAAAGCTGAGGGCTGTTGCTTGGCCGAGCCGCACGCCAGCTCTTTCTTCGCCGAAGCAGCCGCGCAAAGCAGGCGTCACGAGGCGCCGTAACCAAACTCGCGCTGGTGCCGAATCGCCAGCACGCGCACCACGTCGGCCTGCGCATCGTGGCGGTACAGCGCCACGTAGCCCGTCTTGCCGCGGGAGATCACCAGCTCGCGCAGTCCTGCTTCGGCAGGACGGCCGATCAGCGGATGGCGACTCAGGATGTTGACGGCCTCTTCGATGACCTCGACGGTTGCGACCGCGGCAGCGGGATCGGTTGCGAGCAGGAAGTCGCTCAGTCGCACCAGGTCAACGAGGGCGCGCTGCGAATAGCTCAGCCGCACCACGATTTCGCGCGCGGCTTGCGTGCGCTCTTGCCGGTGGCCCTTGCGCGAAGCCACGCATGCACGTCATCGGCATCGAAGCCCTTGCCGGACTCGATCATCTGTGCGTCCGCCGCCAGAGCCTCGGCCACGAACGAGGCGCGCTTCTCGGCCATGGCCGTTGCCACGGCAATCGCTTCGACCATGAAGGCATGAGGCGTGACGCCGCGCTCCTGCGCGACGGCCGAAGCGCGCGACTTGAGTTCGTCGGGCAGTTTGAGGGACGTGGTCGTCATCATCGACTCCAAACATGCTTGGTAACACCATGGTAGCACCGGACAACTCGGGGCAATACGCGGCGCTGCGAGCGCTGCGCGCGATCACGGAGTCGGCGCGAGGTCAAGCGCCTTCGAACTCGAGCAGTTCGTCGACGCCGTAAAGCTTCGCCAGTGCCACCATCGACGCAGGTGCACCGCTGATGCGGACACCGCGGCCCGGGGCGCGGCGCGCGACCTCGAGCATGACCGCGAAGGCGCTGCTGTCGAAGGCCTTCACCGCGCTTGCGTCGATCACGAGCGGCGTCGCTGCGCCGTTGGGCGCAGCGACTTTCACGGTGAGTTCGCGCGCCGCCGCCGAGGCTTCGGCGAGCGTGACGCGTGCGGGCAGGACGAGATCCGACACGGGTGCCTTCGTTGCCTGCCTACTTGCCCGAGGCCTTCTTGTTGCGCTCGACCAGCTTGGCGATCAGGCCATCGACGCCGCCGGCCGTGACTTCCTGCTGGAAGCTCGAGCGGTACTGATCGACCAGCCAGACACCGAGTACGTTCATGTCATAGACGCGCCACTTGTCGCCGTCTTTGTAGAGACGGTAGTCGAGTTGGATCGGTTCGCCCTTCGTCTTGACTTCGGTGCGCACGACAACTTCGGTGTCTTCGGCCGCGGCACGCATCGGCTTCAGGTTCACGACCGTGCCCTCACGCACTTCGGTCAGCGCGCCAGCGTAGGTGCGCACCAACAGCAGCTTGAACTCGTCTTGCAGCTTCTGTTGCTGCTCGGGCGTCGCGGTGCGCCAATTGCGGCCGACAGCCGACGCGGTCATGCGCTTGAAGTCCATGTGCGGCAGCACCTTGGCGTCGACCAGGTCGACGATCTTGCCAACGTCGCCGCCCTGCATCGCCTTGTCGGCTTTGACGGTGTCGATGACTTCGTTGGAAAGGGTCTTCACCAGCCCATCGGCCGAGGTCTGCGCGCTCGCGGTGATCGTGAACGCGGCCAACGTGACGGCCAGCAGGTGTTTGAAGTTCTTCGACATCGCTTGTTTCCTTTTCTAACGCCCGGCACACCGGGGGTCCGCGCTTCAACGCCGGGTAGGGTTCAGGGTTGACACCCTCTACCGGAGCCGCCGGCGCTGCCGATGGTTCCGTGCCGGTTGCACAGGCTCACTTCTTCTCACTTTTTCTTCTCGGCGGGAACCGGTTTGTCTGCGTCCGCGTCTTCGTCGGGCACTGGGGGCGGGTCGCCGTCATACACCAGGCTGCGGCGGCGCGAAAGGTAGGCGTCGCGCGTAAAAACGTACTTGTCGAGCGCGATGTCACCCAACAGACGGCTGGCGCCGAGCAGCTTCGCACGCGTTTCGACGACTTGCAGTGCGGTCAAGCCTGCGACCACGCCACCGTCGTTGATTGCGAGCGATGGGCCCACCAACCCACGATCAAGCGGCATCGCCGCGGTTTCGCGTAACGACGACGGCCCGAGGATCGGCCACACCAGGTACGGCCCCGCGGGCAAGCCCCACACGCCCAGCGTCTGGCCGAAGTCTTCGTCACGCCGGTCCAGGCCGGCCTCGCTCGCGATGTCGAGCAGGCCACCGAGCCCGAAGACCGTGTTCAAGCCTACGCGCATGCCCATCTCGAGGCCGCTTTGCAGCTTGCCTTGCAGGAAGTGGTTGACGGTGGACCACGCGTCGCCGAAGTTGCCGAAGAAGTTGCCGATCGTCGTGCGCACGAACTCGGGCATGACCTTCACGTAGGACTGCGCCACCGGCTTGAGCACGGCTTCATCAACCGTTTCGTTGAACGCAGTAGATGCCCCGGTTCCAGGACTCCCACGGATCCTTCGGGTGGGCCTGACGCACCACCGACGGTGCGCCGCCCGAAGAAGCCGCGGCGCCGCTGCCGCCAGGCACCGTTGCGCAACCCGTGAGCACCGCCAGCAACAACGCGGCCAGCACGCGCCACGCGCCGCACCACGCCGAACCCGAGGCCATGGAGATGAATGGCTGCTTCACTTCGAAGCTCCCGAAGCCGCCGACCCCGCCGAGTCGGCGCGGTCGAACAGCAGTTGGCCGATGAGGTTCTCGAGCACGACCGCGGACTGGGTCTGCACGATGCGTCCACCGCCCTCGAGGTTCTTCTCGTCGGCGCCCGGCTCGATGCCGATGTACTGGTCGCCCAGCAGACCGGCGGTGAGGATCTTGGCCGAAGAGTCTTTCGGGAACTGCACGTCTTTGTCGAGCTCGAGTGTGACGACGCCTTGGAACGACTTGGGGTCGAGCTTGATGCTCACGACGCGCCCCACCGTGACGCCTGCGCTGCGCACCGGGGCGCGCGGCTTCAGGCCGCCGATGTTGTCGAACTTGGCCGTGACGCGGTAGCCGTCGGTCTGGCCGAAGCTCGCGAGGTTCGCGGCCTTCAGCGCCAGAAACACGATCGCGGCGATGCCCATGAGGACGAAAACACCGACCAGGGTTTCGAGCTTGCGTGCACCCATGCGAATTTCCTTTCGGCTCTTGACTCTTGTACTCGATCTGGCTCTGGCTCTTTGCGGCGGCGGCCGTCAGGGCGTCGAGAACATCAGCGCCGTCATCACGAAGTCTGCCGCCAGCACCGCGAGAGAAGCGAACACCACGGTGCGCGTGGTGGCGTAGGCCACGCCTTCGGGCGTGGGTTTGGTTTCGTAGCCCTGGTAAAGCGCAACCGCCGTGGCAACGATGCCGAAGACGAAGCTCTTCGCCAGGCCGTTGCCCACGTCGCGGAAGACGTTGACTTTGCTCTGCATGATCGACCAGAAGTTGCCCGAGTCCAAACCGATCAGCGAGACGGCGACGACATACGCGCCCATGATGCCGACCGCCGAGAACAACGCGGCCAACAGCGGCATCGAAATCACGCCGGCGATGAAGCGCGGCGCCAGCACGCGTGAGCGCGGGTCGACCGCCATCATCTCCATCGCGGCGAGTTGCTCGCCCGCTTTCATCAGACCGATCTCGGCCGTCAGCGACGTACCCGCGCGCCCGGCGAACAGCAGCGCCGTGACCACGGGCCCCAACTCGCGCACGAGCGACAGGTTGACGATCAGCCCCAGCGACTCGGCCGCACCGTAGGCGACCAGCGCGTAGTACATCTGCAGCGCGAGCACGAAGCCCACGGCGACCCCCGACGCGAGGATGATCGTCAGCGACCGAAACCCCACCGCATGGATCTGCGCAAAGATGATGCCCGGGCCGCAGCAGCGACGCGGGCAGGCTGCGCAGCACCGTCAGGAAGAACAGAAACGCGCGCCCCAGGCCGCGGAAGCCGTTCAGCATCCAAGCGCCAAGGTCGGCGAGCGCATTCATCGACGAACCCTCCGCGCTGCGCGCTTCGGGATGACCGCTTGGGAGCGGCCCGGCGCGGTCATGGCGCGACCCCGAAGTCCTGCGCCATCGGCGCGGCTTGGTAGTGGAACTTCACCGGCCCGTCGGGATCGCCGCGCACGAACTGGCGTACTTCGGCGTCGTTCGAGTCCATCAGCTCTTTCGGCGTGCCCTGCGCGACGACTCGGCCGCCATTGGCGAGCAGGATCACGTGGTCGCTGATCGACATGCACTCGGGCACGTCGTGCGACACCACCAGCGCCGTCGCGCCGGTGGCATCGGTCAGCTTGCGGATCAGCTGCGCGGCCACACCCATCGAGATCAGGTCGAGCCCCGCGAAGGGTTCGTCGTACATGATGACTTCGGGGTCGAGCGCAATCGCCCGCGCGAGTGCGATGCGCCGCGCCATGCCACCCGACACCTCCGAAATCGCCAGCTTCGCCGCGCCGCGCAGGCCGACCGCGTTGAGCTTCATCAGCACGATGTCGCGGATCATCGGCTCGCTCAGGTCGGTGTGCTCACGCAACGGGAACGCAACGTTGTCGAAGACCGAAAGGTCGGTGAAGAGCGCGCCGAACTGGAACAGCATGCCCATGCGCCGACGCAGGCGCATGAGCTGTTCACGGTTGTGGGTGTCGATGACCTCGCCGTCGAAGACGACACGCCCGGACGTCACTCGGTTGGTGCCGCCGATCAGGCGCAGCAGCGTCGTCTTGCCACAGCCCGACCCGCCCAGGATGGCCGTGATCTTGCCGCGCTGGAAGTGCAGCGAGATGTCACTGAGGATGAGGCGCCCGGTGTCGTAACCGAACGAGACGCGATCGATGTCGATCAAGGGGTGTGTGTCGGGAACGGCGAATGCGATTGATTCTCGCATCCGCGGTGTTGGCCGACGCCGACGCTGGCGCCGGGCAAGGCGGCTTAATGCTGCGCAGTGCCGCCGTCGAACACGACCTCGACCCGGATGCGCGACTTGACGGCGCCCAGATCCGCAAGCTCGCCCGGTGCGAAGCGCACCTCCATGAACGCGCGCCGCGCGGCCTCTTCGAGTTCGGTCGGCAGGTCAACGGTTTCGGAACGCACGCGCACGACGGTGCCCGTTTCGTCGATGAAGAGCGTCAACTCGCCGCGATGACGCTCGCCGGGACCGACCGAGTCAACGTCGGGAAGGATCACCGGAGCGAGCGGCTGCGGCGGCAGCGTCAGGAGCGAGCGCGCGAGGAACAGGTCATCCTCGTCGGCCAGACCCGGCCGTACCAGCCATCCAGGAAGCGCCGTGGACACGTCAGGCGAGACGTTCCTGGCGCGAGTCAGCCTCCTCCTGCGGCAAGCTTGCCGGCGCGTTCGGCGCCGCTTCGGAACCCTCACGTGGCGCGGAGGACGCCGCCGGGCTCAGCCGCGCCGCGCTCGATGGCGCACCCGCTGCGGGCCGAGCGGCGGGTGCGATCGGTTCCGGTGGTTGCAGCGTTGGCGCCGATGGCGCCGATGGCGCCTCAGCGAGCTTTCGCGCCGGCGCCGTCGGCACGGGTGGAGCCATCATGGCCGCGGGCGATGCCGCTGCTAAGGACCGCACTTGCAGCGCTGCTACAGGCAGCGCCTGACCGCGCGCCGATGCCGGACGCATCGGCATGGTGAGCACAGCGGCGTGCACCGCAACAGTCACCGCAACGCACGGAGCGAGGCGGCGAACTTGTGATCGCCGCCTCGCCGCCACGCCACCCATCAATTGACCAACTCGCGCCACGAGGTGCGGCGCCCCTCGACTGCCGCGGAAGTCGGCGTGTACAGCCCGTCGGTCCTGACGGTGCCGTCGCCCATCTGCGTGCGTGCGACCGCGCCACCGCCGCCAGCGCCGCTGCCCCCAATGCCCGGGTCGGACCACAGCTGCATCACGCCAATACCCACCACGTAGTTGTTGCCCAACGAGATACCGACCGTGCCGCCACTACCCGGCAGGCTCGAGCCGTTCATGAAGTCGAACTTGTACAGGAACGACTGGCCACCGCTCTCGGAACAGATGCCGAGCGTCGCGGGAGCGTTGGTGCCCACCACCAGCGTCGAGAGCGCCAGACGCATGTCGATGTTTACGCGCTCGCCGCTCGTCGGAAGGTCAACGCGCCAGCCGTTCTTGACCGACCAGTCGACCGGGTGGTTGGTCACGGTGCGTGAATTGCTGCCCGCGATCGTCAGCGTCTGCTCGACGACGTTGGCGCGCGCCCGCAAATCCCCCAGCGGGGTGTTGGTCAGCGAATCCTTGATCGCGTAGACGCTCTGCACGCCGGCATCCGCCAAGTCGTTCGTGCGCAGCATCACGCCCGTGCCGACGTAAACCACCGCATGGGACGCGCCGCCCGAGGGGACGTTCACGAGCTCGGGGCGGGTCGTGATCGGCTGCGCCTTGGTGCCGTCACGCAGATAGGCCAGGCGCAGCGCGGCATGGTTCGGCTGCACGCGATTGTCGATGTCGAAGCGCCAGACACTGCCAAGGAAGTCACCGCCGTAGACGCGCAGCGTCGTGTTGTCGGTCTGGGATTCGACCCACGCGTTGATCTTGCCCAGGCCACTGGGCGCTGTCGTGGTGCCGGCCTTGACGCCAGCACTGGTGAACGTCTCGATCTCGTCCAGACGTTGGCCCGTGCGAGCGTCGACGACAAACAGGCGCCCGTTACCGTCGCCGGGCGAGACGTTGTTGTAGCCCGACGTGAACATCACGACCCACGTGCCATCGGCGCGCTTCGTGATCACCGGGTTGCCGAAGGTCAGGCCGAGGTTGTCGTTGCCGCCGAGGCTGTCGTTGGTGAACTCCCAAAGGGCCTGCGGGTTGGCGGGGTCGGTGACATCGAGCGCGTAGTAGCCTCGACCACCGGCGCCGAGGCCGCCGACGAGGATCGTGCGCCACGCGTTCAACGCCGGAACCCACACGTCACCGATCACCGGCGTGGCGTTGACGAAGTACTCATGCTTGCTCGCGTAGTCGTTGTCGGCCAGGCGGTACATGCGGTCCATGACCATCGAGGGCACGAACGCCCACTCCTCTTGCCCGTCGGACGCGCGGAACGCATGCAGCATGCCGCCGTTGGACGGCACGTACACCATGCCCGCGCGCGAGGCGTTGCTGGTCGCGAAGGTCTGGTAGCCGTTCTCGAGGTACTGGAACCGCGGCTTGCCGACGTAGACCGGCGCGCCGCCGACGGTGTCGGAGAGCACGTGATCGCGGCTGCGATAGCGTGAGTCGGCATTGCCGCGCAACCAGTTCACCATGTTCGCGCCCAGGTTGGCGCCGGTCACGTCGAAGCCCGACGGCGCGCACTGCGACAGCGGCTGCGACTTCGAGCAGACGTTCTGGAAGTGGCCGCCGAAGCCGTCAGTGTCCAGATTCGCGAAGGTGAAATCCCGCAGCGTGCCGGTGTTGGCGCTGCCCGAGCGCGTCATGTAGTACATGGTGCGCGGGATATTGGCCACCACGCGCGTGTCGAGGCGTGCGCTCGCCGACCATTTCGAAGACGCGGCGCGCGCGCCGGTGGCGGGATCGACCTCGTAGGCGATGAGGTCACCGGTCCACTTCAGCGTGGTGTACTCGGTGACGAACTCGGTGTTGTCACCAGGCACGGGCTGCAGCGTCGTGGTCGCGGCAGCTGCCGCTGTTCCGGTGCGCTGCTTGATGGCGGTCAGCGCGCCGGAGAGGCCCGTCGCCAGGCTGTCTGGATCGCCGGCGCTGAAGTACTGGCCACGGCCGTTAACGGCGGCGTGCCAAAGGTCGTCGATGTTGGCTGCCCCGACGCCATCGCCGGGTATCGGCCAGTTCGTCGGACCGGCCGCGACGGCGTTGAAGTCACCCGATTGAGCGCCCAAGTAGTTGGCGTGATAGCGCAACGTGCCGCTGACACCCAAGCCCAGCGTGAACGTTGTCATGCGCTGGCGTTGCCCGTCGCCCGACGCCGTTGTCACAGACGTCAGCACCACTGGTCGACGACGTGCAATTGCCGAGCGCCGCCGTGCGCAAATCGGTCTGGTAGTAGTACATCGCCACGTCGGCGAGGGAGTCGGTGCTGCCGCCGGTGGAGGACGTTCGGCACTCGAGGGCGTTCCCCGAGTAGTTCGGGCCGGTCGACTGCGGTTGTTGACTGTCACTGCAAGAGCCCGTGCCCGTCCAGGTCGTCCAGCCCGACCACGCGGCGTACCGGCATGACCTGGTCGCCGACGTGGTGCAAGAACCAGAACCCGTGTTGATCCACGATCCCGCGACGGGCACGTCTCGGCATTGCCTCGCCGTGGCGACGGTGTAACTGGTAGGCCCGGGCGAGGGCGACACGGGCGAGCATGTCGCGACGTTGGCATAGGTGGTGGGCGTGGAGTACTGACAACGCCGAGCAGTTGTCCACGTGCCGCTGCTGCCGGTACCTTGCGACACCACGGTGCAGCTCGGGGCGTTTTCCCATGCGCTCCAGGTGCTCACGTATTGACATGAACGGAGCGGACTGGTTGTCGAGAACGTGCAGGAACTGGTGTTCGTCCAGCCTGTCCAGCTGACGCCGGCATCTCGGCACTCGCGTTGGAAAGTGGGAGTACCGGCGGGAGTACTGGCGGGAGTACACGAAGCCACCGCTGACCAGTTTGTCCAGTTGCGCCAACTGCCATTGCTTCGCGTCGTCCGAGTCCGCTCTTCGAACACCTTCTCCCCTGTGCGCGTCTGCAGATACAGCAGGCCTTCTTGAAGGTGAGACAACGACGCCTGCGCCTGCGTCGTCACGTCCTGCTGCTGCAGCAAGCTCGTGCGCGCTTGAATAGTCGCCGCAGCCCCGTCATACATCGGTCGCGCCGCATCCGCGTCCTGCTGACCAACGAGCGTCGTGCCGTCCAGCCGAACGGGGCTATTCGACGTTGAGCTGATGTTGTTCCAGTACCCATCGGTCGTCAGGATCGCGAAGTTCTTCTGGCACGAGTACTGCATCGGGTCGTAGGTCTGCGCGCCGCTGGCCGTCGTGCCCTTCTTCGCGAAGTACAGGCCGGTCTTCGAGAGGGCACCCCGCAGCGGCGTGCCGGAGGTCAACGCGGCGCCGAACAGCTCGGTGTACCAGGTCGCCTTGTGCGTCGAATCGAAGTCCCGGACGTCCAGGAACTCGGCACCGTCGACCCTTGGCGAGTTGATGGTCGTGAAGCCAACACGATAGTCGCTGCCGATGTCCTTGAACGCACGGCTGGCGGCCGTGCGCATCGTGAGGATGCGCGTGCGGTGATAGCTGTACCAGTTGCGGTACTTGTCGTTGGGCGTAACCCACACCCTGGTGAACACGCTGCTGCCCGGCGCCGCGTCGACGGCGCTGTTGCATTCCCTGTAGAAGTCAGTGCTCGTGTCGACGCCTGACGTTGAGTAGACGTAGTTCAGCGCCGTCTGCGCACCGGTGTACGTGTAGTAGCGAGGGTTTCGACCCACCCGCGCGCTGGAGAGGGTTCCGGTTCCCTTCACGTCAGCGACGTTGATGGTCAGCGTATTCGCCGTGGTGTCCAGCGCGGTGACCGTGCCGGTAATCCAGCGTGATTCGTCGCTGCTGCTGTAGACCGTCACGCTGTCGCCGACGACATACTCACCGGAGGAAAGGCTGCTGAGCGTGATCGTGATCGAGCCGGCCGCGATGGTTGGCGCGCCCGACGTCACCGAGCGGTTCAAATCGAGCGTCGACAGCGGAAAGGTCCCGACCGGATAGTCGGCTCCGGTGGCGTCCACCGGCACCGAGTAACTGATGGCATTTGGGTTGTAGGCCAGTCCATTGCAATGCGAAGCCAAGCGACCGTAGCTGTTCGACGTGAAGTTGTTGACGTTGTCGGGCATGTAGTCCCAGCCCATGCTCCCCGAATCGTCGAGGATGAACATCAGGTTCGGCTTGACCGAACTGGGCGACGCCGTGATCAGCGGTGTCTGCGAGAGGTCGGGAACCTGCGCGAGCGCTTGGTGGGCGGTGCAGCCCAAGGCCAGCAGCACGGCAGCGCCCCTGGCAGCCAGCTTCGTCGCGATGCGTCTGTTCGTCGTGTCCATGTCTTCTCCCAACTCGTTATTCGTCGTCAATAGACGATCGTTTCGGTGTAGCTGATCGTGTTGCGGCCGCCGACCGTGCGCACAATGATTCGGTAGTAAGGCGCCTGCTGTGCCTTGGCGCTCAGGCGCTCGTAGTCGCCATAGTCGATGCTTCCCCGGATGAGCGAGGTGTCGGTGGCCAGCTTCGCCGGTTGGGCGCAGGCGTTGGTGATGTCGACCACGCCGGTGTTGGGACACAGGCGCGTGATGAGGTATTGCGCGCGCACGTTCCCGCCGCTTAGCGTGATCTCGTTCGACGGCTCGAGGCACGTGCCGCTGCACGTGACGCCGGCCCAGGCGATCTTCGCCATGGCGTTTCCTGCCGTCGCGCGCTGACCAGTCGGGTCGATGTTGGTATTCGCCGTCGCGTAGTAGCCGGTGCCGGAAGCTCCGTTGGCCGAGAGGCTGCTGCTCGAGCCGGTGAGCCACGACCGAGCGATCTCGGTCGCACGATCGGCGGCGCGCGTGGCGTCCTGCTTGAAACCGAGGTTGCCGATCACGAGCGAGCCGCCGTGCACCGAGCGCACGAGCGCGACCGCAGCAAGCGAGATCGCCGCGAGCGCGAGCAGCGCGAAGATCAGCGAGACGCCGCGGAATCGCGCCCGTGCGACGTAAATCGCGTCGGGGCGGCGGCCGAAGCGCGCGAAGGCGTTGTCCTTCTTCATCAGGCGCTCTTCCAAAGCAGGTTGCGCAGCGGGATCACGGTGTCGAAGACCTTGTAGCGGTAATGCCGGGCCGGGCTGCCGGCAGTGCCGGCGCCGACGTCGAGCGTGACGCACGAGCCCGTGCCGCAGGTCACCGCGCCGCCGACCGGTGGCGACGAGCCGACCGACCAGCTCGGGTTCGCCGTCGTGACCTCTTCCTTCTCGTACGTCGAGCTGCGCGCGACCGCGACGACGCGGATCGCCAGCACCTTCTGCCACCCTTGAGATGTGGTCGGCGTGTTGGCGTCGAAGACGTTGATCACCCCGTCGGTCTGCGCGCCGGCCGAGGTGTCGCGGCCGTAGAAGAAGCGCAGTTGCACGATGTCGGACTGGAGGTCGGCCACCGTGCGGGCATTCGGGTTGGCGAAATCGAACGTCGAGACGCGCAGGGTGTTGTCGGTGATCTCGTAACGGTTGTCGACGAGCGTGCCCAGGTTCACCATCGTCGCACCCGCGGCGTAGGCCACGTTGGGCATCCCGGCGGCGTTCCAGTCGTCGTTGCCCCGCATGAGCTCGGTGGCCGCCGTACCGGTCACCCTGAACACCCAACACGGGTTGACCGAGTCGCTGGCGACGAGCGCGAGGTCACCGGCCGCGAAGCCGATCGTCGAACGGGTATGGAAGAGAAGGCTGCCGGCGGCGTAGTTGCCTGTCACGCGCGTCGGGATCGCCACGGCCCCGGCCGAACTGAAGAGGACACGGATCGAGTCGGGCACACCGCCCGCGCCGGGCGTGATAACGACCGGTGCCAGCGTCGTCGGGAAGCCGGTCGGCGATACGCCGTTGTAGCGCGCGCTGATCGGGCAGCCGAGGATGTCCGGCGTGCTCGCTATGCCAAAGCCGGCCTGCTCGATGTCGCGCTGCAGCGAGTAAAGCGCCAGCGCGCCGTTGACCTGCGCATCGGAGCCGCCCGTAGCGGTGCGCTTCTGGCTTTCCGACGTCATCAGCACCTGGCTGATGACCATCACCGCCAGCATACCGATGAGCATGCCGATCATCATCTCGACCAGCGTCACGCCGTGCTGACGCGATGCGCGACGCGGCCGGTTTGTTTCGACTCGCATGAGCTTCATGGCGTCAGAGGTTGGCGGCGATCGCCGAGGTGGTGATGAAGCGCCGCGGGTCTTCGCTCGGGGGCGTCCAGTTGATCGAAATCCTCACTTCGGCAGCGATCACGCGGCCGGTGGGGTCGGTGCCCAGCGTCGTCACCTCGACCGTGGCGTCACCTTGGGGCAGTTGGTTGGCAACCTCGGACAGCCACTCGTTGCACCGCGCGTGCGACGTGCAGTTCGACGCGGTGCTGTACTTGTCGAGGCCGCTGCGGTCCGACCACATGCTGCCGACAAGGCGTTGAGCCAGGAAGGCGGCGTCGGCGCGAAACTTCGAGTCGGTCTGCGACTTCGTCATCGCAGCCTGCAAGCCCACGATGCCCAGCACGCCGATCGAGAAGACCAGCAGCGCTACCAGCGCCTCGAGGAGCATGAAGCCGCGCTGCGGCATCGCGGACGCGCGCGGCGGACGCGCAGAGCGGTTGGATGTCATGGTGTGGCGTAGGTGGCGCAGTAACGGGAGTCGGTGGTGGCGGACACGCCCATGTCGCACAGGCGCGCGGCGCCACCGGCATGGATCTCGATGCGAAGACGGCGGTAGTCGCCACCCGTCGTGTTGTTCTTCACGTCGATGAAGCGCACCGGCGCCGCATCGGTCAGGCGGCCGAAGCCGTTGAACGTGATCGTGCCGTCGGCGTTGCTGCCATCGGCAAGGCGCGCTGCGACGACGACGGTGCGGCCGCCAACGCCGCCAGCGTTGGTTTCGACGATCAGCGGGTTGGCAGCGACGGCTGCGTCGGTGTCGGGGTCGACGCTCGGCACATAGCCGCACTGGCCCGCCGGGTCACGCACGCTGACGACCCAGGACACGCCCGTGTTCGAAACAGCGCAGGTGTTGTCCATCTTGGCCGAGTCGCTGAGCGAGACCATCGAAAAGCGCACCGGCGCGTTGCGGCGGATCGCCTCGTTTCGCGCCTGGGCCATGCCGTCGAGCATGGACATCGCCGTGTTGCGCACTTGGGCGTTGCGCATCCACGCACCGACGCTGGGCATCACCGCCATCATCAACAACCCGAGGATCGCGAGCGCCACCGCGATCTCGATCAGCGTCAGGCCGCGCACGCGGCGCATGGCGAGACGGCCGCGCATCAGCACTCTCCACCCCTGGTGAGCCAGCACGCGGCGTTCATCGCGGCGCCTTTGAACTCGGTTGTGCGGCGCGTGTTGGCGTGGGTGATGGTGTAGGTATGACCATCGGCGCGTACGCCATTCCGGCCGGTCGCCGTGATGACGTAGCCCTGTCCGCCGTTGCTGGGAGCGCAAGTGAAGTCGAAGAACTGCGCGCCGCCGTAGGTCAACGTGCCAGTTCCATCGGACCAACTCGGGGGACCCGAATCGGCACACTGGGCGCCGCCGTAGTTGCGGTTGTCCTGGTAGTACTGCTCCATCTTCACCCGCAGGTCCGACATGCCGGCGAAGGCTTCGGGCAGTTGGCCGCGGCGCACATACTCAGCGTAGGACGGCACCGCCACCGCAGCAAGGATGGCCACGATGGCGACGGTGATCATCACTTCGATCAGCGTGAAGCCGCGATGTGCGAATGTTCGGTTGACGTGCTGTCGACGATCCATCTGGACGCTCCTGACGTTGCCTTCTGTGCGCCACACATTGCAGTTGTGGTCGCCGCGATGGCACGGATCATTGAGCAGAGGGTCGTCAGCCGCGTGCGAACGAATTCGCACCGCGTGGCGCTGCCGACCGGCGGGTTCGGCGGCACGACAAGCGGGCAAGACCGTGCACGACCACGATGGCCGTGGTCGACAGGTCGTGACGTAATGGACGGTGGGTGACCGCGGTGCGCGATGGGGCGCCGCGGCTTCAGGCGATCAACGCGGCAAGTCGCTCGACCCCATCAGGTGTTCGTCGACTGCACGCGCCGCCTGCCGGCCTTCGCGGATCGCCCACACCACCAGGCTCTGTCCGCGGCGCATGTCGCCCGCAGCGAAGACCTTGTCGATGTTCGTCTTGTAGCCGCCCTTCGCGTCGACCGTCGCCTTCGCATTGCCGCGCGCGTCGCGCTCGACGCCGAAGGCTTGCAGCACGCTCGCGACCGGTGACACGAAGCCCATCGCCAACAACACCAGGTCGGCCTTGTAGGTCTTGCTGCTGCCGGGCACCTCGACCATCTTGCCGCCTTCCCACTTCACGTCGACCGTCTCGAGGGCCGTGAGCTTGCCTTCCTTGCCGTGGAAGGTCTTGGTGGCGATGGCGAACTGGCGGTCGGCGCCTTCTTCGTGGCTGGAACTCGTGCGCAGCTTGGTCGGCCAGTACGGCCACGTCAGCGGCTTGTTCTCCTGTTCGGGCGGGCGCGGCATGACCTCGAACTGCGTGACGCTGGCCGCGCCGTGGCGGTTGCTGGTGCCCACGCAGTCGCTGCCGGTGTCGCCGCCGCCGATCACGATCACGTGCTTGCCGTCGGCGCGGATCTGACCATGGATCTTGTCGCCCGCATTGAGCTTGTTCTGCTGCGGCAGGAACTCCATCGCGAAATGAACGCCATCGAGCTCGCGGCCGGGCACCGGCAGGTCACGCGAAATTTCGGAGCCACCGCACAGCAGCACGGCGTCGAAGTCTTTCGTCAACTGCGCCGCGGTGATCGTTTCCGTCGCGTCGTTCGTGACCTTGCTGCCTTCACCGGTCTTCGGCATGTCGCCGATCAGCACGCTGGTGCGAAAGGTGACGCCCTCGGCTTTCATCTGGTCCACGCGGCGATCGATGTGCGTCTTCTCCATCTTGAAGTCGGGTATGCCGTAGCGCAGCAGGCCGCCGATGCGGCTGTTCTTCTCGAACAGGGTCACGTCATGCCCTGCACGCGCCAGTTGCTGCGCCGCCGCCATGCCCGCCGGGCCCGAGCCGACGACGGCGACCTTCTTGCCGGTCTTGCGTGATGGCGATGGCGGCTGCGGCTTCACCCAGCCTTCGGCCCAGGCGCGGTCGATGATTGCGTGCTCGATCGACTTGATGCCGACCGGGTCGTTGTTGACGTTGAGCGTGCACGCTTCCTCGCACGGCGCGGGGCAGATGCGGCCGGTGAACTCGGGGAAGTTGTTGGTCGAGTGCAAAACCTCGATCGCGTTCTTCCAGTCTTCCGTGCGGCCGCGAAACACCAGGTCGTTGAAGTCCGGGATGATGTTGTTGACCGGGCAGCCGTTGTTGCAGAACGGCGTGCCGCAATCCATGCAGCGCGCGCCCTCAATCTTGGCCTGGTCGCTCGTCAGGCCGATGACGAACTCTTTGTAGTTCTTCACCCGCTTGGTGACGGGTTCGTAGCCCTCGTCGAGGCGTTCGTATTCGAGGAAGCCGGTGACTTTGCCCATGACTCGTTGTTCGGGTGTTGAGTGGTTGGTGACGGCTACTTGGCCGGCACGTTCTTCGCTGTCGCTGTCTTCGCCGACGCTTGCGCCGAAGCCTGTGCCTTCGACGTGGCGACCTCGGAAGCCTTCGCGGCAGCCTGCTCGGAGAGCGCGCGCTTGTACTCGTGCGGGAACACCTTGACGAACTTCGCGCGCGCCGCCGTCCAGTTGTCCAGCAGTTCGCGTGCGCGCAGCGACCCCGTCCAGCGATGGTGGTCTTCGATCAGACGGCGCAGGATCTTCTCGTCGGCCTCGCCGCGGTGCCACTGCGCGGTGTCTGCGCCTTGTTCGGCCGTGGCCACCACCTTTTCGAGCGCGACCATGCTGGGGTTGCAGCGCGCCGCGAAGCGGCCGTCTTCGTCGTAGACGTAGGCGACACCGCCGCTCATGCCGGCGGCGAAGTTGCGGCCCGTGGCGCCGAGCACGGCGACCGTGCCGCCCGTCATGTACTCGCAGCCGTGGTCACCCGTGCCTTCGACCACCGCGGTCGCGCCCGACAGGCGCACCGCGAATCGTTCGCCGGCCACGCCGCGGAAGAAGGCTTCGCCGCTGGTGGCGCCGTAGAGCGCGGTGTTGCCGATGATGATGTTCTTGGTCGCGTCGCCGCGGAACTCGATCGACGGGCGCACGACCACGCGGCCGCCCGACAGGCCCTTGCCGGTGTAGTCGTTCGCGTCCCCGATCAAGTACAGCGTGATGCCCTTCGCGAGGAACGCGCCGAAGCTCTGCCCGCCGGTGCCTTGGCTCTGGATGAAGATCGTGTGGTCGGCCAAGCCCTCGGGGCGATGGCGGATCAGCTCGCCCGACAGCATCGCGCCCACCGAACGGTTGACGTTGCGCACGTCTTCCATGAAGTGGACCTTCTCGCCCTTCTCGATCGCGGGGCGGCAGCGCTCGATCAGCTTGTTGTCGAGCGCGCGCACCAAGCCGTGGTCCTGCTGGTCGACATTGCGGCGCGGGACCTCGGCCCCGATCTTCGGCTGATAGAAGATGCGGCTGAAGTCGAGGCCCTTGGCCTTCCAGTGCTCGACGCCCTTCTTCGTGTCGAGCAGGTCGCTGCGGCCGATCAGTTCGTCGAACGTGCGGATGCCCAGCTGCGCCATCAGCGTGCGCACCTCTTCGGCGACGAAGAAGAAGAAGTTGACGACGTGCTCGGGCTTGCCCGAGAACTTCGCGCGCAGCACCGGGTCTTGCGTCGCCACCCCCACCGGGCAGGTGTTGAGGTGGCACTTGCGCATCATGATGCAGCCTTCGGCCACCAGCGGCGCGGTCGCGAAGCCAACCTCGTCGGCGCCGAGCAGCGCGCCGATCACGACGTCGCGCCCCGTCTTCATCTGGCCGTCGGCCTGCACGCGGATGCGCCCGCGCAGGCGGTTGAGCACCAGCGTCTGCTGCGTTTCGGCCAAACCCAGTTCCCACGGTGTGCCGGCGTGTTTGATCGATGACCAAGGCGACGCGCCCGTGCCGCCGTCGTGGCCGGCGATCACCACGTGGTCGGCCTTGCACTTGGTGACGCCCGCGGCCACCGTGCCCACGCCGACTTCGCTGACCAGCTTCACGCTCACGCTCGCGCGCGGGTTCGCGTTCTTCAGGTCGTGGATGAGTTGCGCCAGGTCTTCGATCGAGTAGATGTCGTGATGTGGCGGCGGTGAAATCAAGCCCACGCCTGGCACCGAGTAGCGCAGCATGCCGATGTACTCGCTGACCTTGCCGCCGGGTAGCTGGCCGCCTTCGCCGGGCTTCGCGCCCTGCGCCATCTTGATCTGCAGCTGGTCGGCGCTGACGAGGTACTCGGTCGTGACACCGAAGCGGCCCGACGCGACCTGCTTGATCTTGCTGCGCAGGCTGTCGCCGGACTTCATTGTGTAGTCCGACGCGATGACCTTCGCGCCGATCACCTCGCTGACCTTCGTGCCATCGGAGATCGCGATGCCCTTCAACTCGTTGCGATAACGCGCCGGGTCTTCACCGCCCTCGCCGGTGTTGCTCTTGCCGCCGATGCGATTCATTGCCAACGCCAGCGTGGTGTGCGCTTCGGTGCTGATGGACCCCAGCGACATCGCGCCGGTGGCGAAACGCTTGACGATCTCGGCGGCGGGCTCGACCTCGTCGAGGGCAATCGCCTTCGCCGGGTCAATGCGGAACTCGAACAGGCCGCGCAGCGTCATGTGGCGCCGGCTCTGGTCGTTGATGATCTGCGCGTATTCCTTGTACGTGTCGTACTTGTTGCCGCGCACGCTGTGCTGAAGCTTCGCGATCGCGTCGGGCGTCCACATGTGTTCTTCACCGCGGACGCGCCAGGCGTATTCGCCGCCGGCATCGAGCATCGACGCGAGCACGGGCTCGTTGCCGAAGGCCGCGCGGTGCATGCGCAGCGCCTCTTCGGCGACTTCGAACACGCCGATGCCGCCGACCTGCGACGCGGTGCCACGGAAGTACTTCTCGACGAAGTCCTTCTGCAAGCCGATGGCTTCGAAGATCTGCGCGCCGCAGTACGACATGTAGGTGCTGATGCCCATCTTGGACATCACCTTCGACAAGCCCTTGCCGACGGCCTTGACATAGTTGTAGATCGCCTTTTCGGCACCGAGCGCACCGCTCAACTGGTCGTGCATCGACGCGAGCGTCTCCATCGCCAGGTACGGGTGGATCGCCTCGGCGCCGTAGCCGGCGAGCACCGCGAAGTGATGCACCTCGCGCGCCGAACCGGTCTCGACCACAAGCCCTGCAGTCGTGCGCAAACCCTCGCGCACCAAGTGCTGGTGAATCGCCGACAGCGCCAACAGCGCGGGAATGGCGACGTGGTCGCGGTCCATCGCGCGATCGGTGAGGATCAGGATGTTGTGCCCGCTCCTGATGGCATCCACCGTCTGCGCGCACAACGACGCGAGCTTCGCCTCGACCCCCTGCGCGCCCCAGGCGACCGGGTAGGTGATGTCGATGTCCTGGCACTTGAACTTGCCGTTCGAGTACGCCTCGATGCCGCGAAGCCGCGCCATGTCGTCGAAGTCGAGGATCGGCTGCGTGACCTCGAGCCGCATCGGCGGGTTGACGGCGTTGATGTCCAGCAGGTTCGGGCGCGGGCCGATGAAGCTGTTCAGGCTCATCACGATCGCCTCGCGGATCGGGTCGATCGGCGGGTTCGTGACCTGCGCGAAGAGTTGCTTGAAGTAGTTGGGCAGCAGCTTGTTCTTGTCCGACAGCACCGCCAGCGGCGAGTCGTTGCCCATCGAGCCGATGGCCTCTTCGCCGCCGACGGCCATCGGCGCCATCAGGAACTTCAAGTCTTCCTGCGTGTAGCCGAAGGCCTGCTGGCGGTCGAGCAGCGTTTCGGTGTGCGCGCCCGGTGGGTCGAGCGACGTGACCTGCACCGAGTCGAGCTTGATGCGCACGTTCTCGATCCACTGCCGATACGGGCGCGCATTCGCGAACTGCGTCTTCAGCTCTTCGTCGTCGACGATGCGGCCCTGCTCGAGGTCGATCAGGAACATCTTGCCGGGCTGAAGGCGCCACTTCTTGACGATCTTGTCTTCGGCGATCGGCAGCACGCCGGATTCGGAAGCCATCACGACGAGGTCGTCGTCGGTGACGATGTAGCGCGCCGGGCGTAGGCCGTTGCGGTCGAGCGTGGCGCCGATCTGCTTGCCGTCGGTGAAGACCATCGCGGCGGGGCCGTCCCACGGCTCCATCATCGATGCGTGGTATTCGTAGAACGCGCGGCGGCGTTCGTCCATCAGCTCATGCTGCTCCCACGCTTCCGGGATCATCATCATCGCGGCGTGCGCGAGCGGGTAGCCGGCGATGGTCAGCAGTTCGAGCGCGTTGTCGAACGTGGCGGTGTCGCTCTGGTGCTCGAAGCTGATCGGGTAGAGCTTGGCGAGGTCATCGCCGAGTACGGGCGACTTCATCACGCCTTCGCGCGCGCGCATCCAGTTGAAGTTGCCCTTGACGGTGTTGATCTCGCCGTTGTGCGCAACCATGCGGTACGGGTGCGCGAGTGGCCATTCGGGGAAGGTGTTGGTCGAGAAGCGCTGGTGCACGAGCGCCAGCGCCGACACCGTGCGCGCGTCCTGCAGGTCTTTGTAGTACGGGCCGACCTGGTGGGCCAGCAGCAAGCCCTTGTAGATGATCGTGCGGCAGCTCATGCTGGGCACGTAGTACTCGCGGCTGTGCGTGAGCTTCAGTGCCTGGATGGCTGCCGACGCGGTCTTGCGGATCACGTATAGCTTGCGCTCGAGCGCGTCGGGCACGATGACATCGGGGCCGCGGCCGATGAACACCTGCCGAATCACGGGCTCCTTCGCCAGCACGACCGGTGACAGCGCGACCTCGCGGTCGACCGGCACGTCACGCCAGCCCAACAGCACCTGCCCTTCGGTCTTGATGGCCCGCTCGAGCTCTTGCTCGCACGCCAGCCGCGACGCATGCTCCTTGGGCAGGAAGATCATGCCAACGCCGTATTCGCCCGGTGGCGGCAGCTCGATGCCCTGCTTCGACATCTCCTCGCGGAAGTAGTCGTGCGGGATCTGGATCAGCAGGCCGGCGCCGTCACCCATCAGCTTGTCAGCACCGACGGCACCGCGATGGTCGAGGTTCTTCAGGATCAGCAGCCCCTGCTCGACGATCGAGTGGGACTTGCGGCCCTTGATGTCGGCGATGAAACCCACGCCGCACGCGTCGTGTTCGTGCTGCGGTGCATAAAGACCGAAGGCCTGGGCTTCGGCGAGGGCAAGGCTGGTGTGATCGCTCATGTCGTGACCCGTCAGTTCTCGGGGGCGATAAGCATAAGTCACACCATCAACTGCAAATCATCAAAATATATGGGGTCAGACCCATTTTACGAAGACACCAAAGACCCGAGAAACACATATAGGGACAGATCAATCAATAGGCGACGCGGGGTCGGCCACGAGCACGTGGGCGCGCGGCCCTGGGTAGAGATGCTTTGGCCAGATGTCGAACAAACGCTTCACTCCCGAACGCCCAGCCGCGGGCGGCCGCAACATGCAAAGCGCTTCGGAAGGCCAGATCGACGGGTTGCAGCAGCAGGCTTGCGTACGCGGCCTCACGCTCGAACGGCGTGTTACCCAGCCCCCAAAGCGACGGATGTTCGCGCAACCATGGGGCGGGAACACCTCCCAAGTGGTGCGCCGCGCTCGACCACGGCCAGTGCTGTGCATCTGATGCAAGCCCGCGGGTCACGGGCTCTTGCTCGAGCAAGACGATGAGATCCAGCGCTTGGGCACGACCGTCGACCACGGCGGAGCGAAAGCGGCCGTCCCAACACGTTCCACGATGTCCGTGGCGCCGGTTGATCGCCGCGACGAACCGTCGCCCGACCGCCTGAACCGCCAAGCCCAATGCCTGCGCCTGCCTTGGCGTCGCCAGCCACTGGACTTCGTCGTCGAGCAGCACATAGGCATGCACCGCGATGTCGTGCAACGCCGCAGCGCTGCTCAAGGCCTCGAGGTACGACGCTCGGTCGGCGTCGTCGGCAAAGACGCGGCCCTGGCCGCGCTGCGCCACGAAGTGCAGTTCGCCGGCGATGGTCAGCCGCGCGAGTCGCGGCATGCGTTGCCCGCAGCGCTCAGGCGGCCTGCGCCGCCTGAGCCTCGACGACGCTTCGCACGATCGCGTCGTCTACGCCGCGCACGACGGCGCGGCCAGGGCCGTCGACCAACACGTAGTGGATCGCCCCGTCGTCGGCCTTTTTGTCGACGCGCATCCAAGCCCGCCACGCGGACCACGGCATCGAAGGCGCCGTGACCGGCAAGCCGGCGCGCCCGATGAGGCGGCGCACGCGATCGGCAAAGGCTTGCGGCACCAGGCCCAGCCGCGCCGACAGCGTCAGTGCCAGCACCATGCCGGCGGCCACCGCTTCACCGTGCAGCCATGCATAACTTGTCTGCGACTCGATCGCGTGGCCGAAGGTGTGGCCGAAGTTGAGGACCGCGCGAACGTCGGCCTCGCGTTCGTCGCGCGAGACGACGTCGGCCTTGATCTCGCAACTGCGGCGCACCGCATGCCGCAACGCGGCGGGGTCGCGGGCGACCAGCGCGTCGATGTGGCCTTCGAGCCATTCGAGGAAGGCTGCGTCGGCGATGGGGCCGTACTTGATGACCTCGGCAAGCCCGGCACGGTACTCGCGGTCAGGCAAGGTGTCGAGCGTCTCGAGGTCGCACAGGACGGCGCTCGGCTGGTGAAACGCACCGACGATGTTCTTGCCCAGCGGGTGATTGATCGCGGTCTTGCCGCCGACCGATGAATCGACCTGCGCCAGCAGGGTCGTGGGCACCTGCACGCAAGGCACGCCGCGCATGTAACAAGCCGCCGCGAAGCCGGCCACGTCGCCGACCACACCACCACCCAGCGCAAACACGACCGCTTTGCGGTCGAGCGACGCCTCGAGCATGCGCGAGACGATCAAGTCGACCGAGTCCCAGGTTTTGTGCGCCTCGCCGTCGGGCAACTCGACCACCAATGTGCGGCGTCCCAGACGCTGAAGTGCGGCTTCGATGCTCGCGGCATGAAGCGGCCGCACGGTGCGGTTGGTGACGAGGACCACAGCCTTACCGACCGGCAGTGCCGGCCAACGCCCAGGGTCGCACAGCAGGCCACGACCGATGACGATGTCGTAGCTGCGGGCACCCAGCGCGATGTGGACACGCTCGTCCGCGGTTGATGTCGGGGTCGGCTCTGCAACCATTCATGCAGTCTAAGCGGCGAGTTGCACCCGCTCACGCTTGCGGCGTGTTGTCAGCTCGGGTCCGCCGTGCGGACGAGCCCTGCGAGTTCCAGTTGCATCAGCAGCATGTTGACCAGTGAAGGCACGGTGGGCCTGCCGGTTTCGATGATGTAGTGCGCACTCTGGCGATAGAGCGGGTCGCGGTCGCGGAAGAGCTCGCGCATCCGTCGCAAAGGGTCGCCGCCTTGCAGCAGCGGTCGCTTCGTGTCGTGCCTCAGGCGCCGCGCGAGTTCTTCGGGCGTCGAACGAAGGTAGACCACCGCACAGCGCTCGCGCAGCACGCGCCGGTTGGCCTCGCGAAGCACCGAGCCCCCGCCCGTGGCGATCACAGAGGGGCCACCACGTGTGACGTCTTCGATGACCTCGGTTTCGAGATCACGGAATGCACCTTCGCCGTAGTTCGCGAAGTAGTCGCGGATCGAGCATCCTGCTCGGTCCTCGATCTCATGATCGCAATCCACGAGCGTCAGCCCGAGGTGGCGTGAAACATGACGCCCGACCGTGGATTTTCCACAGCCAGGCATGCCGATGAGCGCGATGCGAGATTGCACGGCGCGAAGACTACCCGACGCGCGCGGCTAAGGCCCGCGCGCCGGGTACGGACGATCAGCGCAGCGCCGTCGTCCGCTCGCTGACCACTCGCGGGGTCAGGAAGATCAGCAGCTCGGTGCGCTGCGATTCTTTGCTGGTCGTCTTGAACAGATTACCCAGGAACGGGATGTCGCCCAGCAAGGGGACCTTCGTCACCGACGAGTTCTCGATCTGCTCGTAGATGCCGCCAATGACGATCGTGCCGCCGTTCTCGATCAGAACCTTGGTCTTGATCTCCTTGATGTTGATCTCACGGCCGAGCGCGGTCAGCGCACCCAGGCTGTCCTTATTGATCTTGACGTCGAGAATCACGTTGCCCTCGGGCGTGATTTGAGGCGTGACCTCGAGCTTCAGCGCAGCCTCGACGAACTCGATCGCCGTCGCACCCGAACTGGTCGACTTCTGGAATGGCACCTTTTGGCCCTGGCTGATCTGCGCCTTCTCCTGGTCGGCAGTGACCACGCGCGGGCTCGCCACCACCTTGCCCAGACCGTCGGCCTCGAGCGCGGAAATCTCGAGATTGATGAACTTGTCGGCAGCGGCGCTGAACAGTGACAGCGCGAACGAAGCCGCGTTGTAGCCGCCCTGGCCGACGGCCGGCAGGTTCACGAACTGCGTGTTCGGGATATAGCTCTGGTCCGTAATGACGGCTTGGCCCGTCTGTTCCCCGACGCCCAGATAGTTGCCGGTGAAGCTCGTCCGGCTGTTGCCGACGGTACCGTAACCGGCACGCGCTCCGTCACCACGCCCCAACAGTGAGCCCAGTTTGACGCCCAGCGACTTGCCGAAGGTATCGCTGGCCTCGACGATTCGGGCTTCGATCAGCACTTGGCGCACCGGTGTATCGATCTTTCCGATCAGCGCCTGGATCTCCTCGAGCTTCGACGGGATGTCGGTCACGAACAGCTGGTTCGTGCGCGTGTCGAAGATCACGCTGCCGCGCGCCGTAAGGATCGGCTTGGCTTGAGTGGCGCCGCTGGCGGTGCCCATCAGGCCCTTGGATACCTCCTCGGCCTTGGTGTAGTTGAGCTGAAAGCCCTGCGTGCGCACCGGCTCGACTTCGGATTTCTTCTTGCCCGCCTCGAGGTCGGCCTGCTCCTTCGCGGCAAGTTCGTCCTTCGGCGCAACCCAGATGACGTTGCCGCTGCGGCGCATGCCAAGGCCCTTGGCTTGCAGGATGATGTCCAACGCCTGATCCCACGGCACGTCTTTCAAGCGCAAAGTCAGGTTGCCGCTGACCGTGTCGCTGGTGACGACGTTGAAGTTCGTGAAGTCGGCGATGACCTGAAGCAGCGAGCGGACTTCGATGCTCTGGAAGTTCAGCGAAAGCTTCTCACCGCCATAACCGGCGCCTCGAGTCAGCTTGTTGGGATCCGCGACCACACGACGCAACTCGACGACAAACTGGTTGTCACTTTGATAGGCGCTGTGCTCCCAGTTGCCGTTGGGCTCGATCGTCATGCGCACCCGGTCCGACTGTTGCGTCGTGGTGATGCTGGTGACGGGCGTGCCGAAGTCGGTCACGTCGAGCTTGCGGCGCAGGCTTTCGGGAACCGTCGCACGGACGAACTCGACCACCAGACCCTTGCCCTGCTGGCGAATGTCAACGCCGACCTGGTTGT
This sequence comes from uncultured beta proteobacterium, assembly GCA_963738615.1. Lineage (GTDB taxonomy): Bacteria > Pseudomonadota > Gammaproteobacteria > Burkholderiales > Burkholderiaceae_C > CAVTWY01. Next base: position 1,471,146 of record CAVTXI010000019.1, on the reverse strand, counting down.
TGGGCAGCGTGACGATCACGCGGCCAGCGCCTTCGGCGCCGCGCCGGAAGTCGACCTCACGCAGGCCCACGGTGTCGCGGTTCTGGCTGGGGGCGAAGTTGGTTGGCTGAGGCGAGGTGCTCGCGCCTGCGGTGACGACCGTCGACGCAGGGGGTGCCCCTTCGAGCACGATCAAGAGTGCATTGCCGTCCACCTGGGCGCGGTAATTCGCCGCCTGCCGCAGGTTCACGACCAGACGCGTACGGTCACCCGTCTGCGCCACGTTGACCGAGCGCACGTTGCCCTGGTTGATGTCGACCATCGGCCGCTGCAGGTTGCTTCCCACCGACGCGGGCAGATCGAGCGCGATCCGCGGAGGCGACTGCACGACGAAACCCGCGGGGACATCCTTCAGCGGCTCGCTGAACTCGATGCGCACGGCCTCGGCCCCCTGGTGCTGCGTGCTGGTGATGTTCTGGATCGCACCTTGCGCCAGCGCCATCAACGGTGTGCCCGCGGCCATCCATGCGGCGACGCCCCAAGACCGCCACTTGCTCATGAAATTCTCCTTGTTATCGCTCATCGCCCCGTCCCCGATTTTTCCTGCAACTGCAATGCCGACCCACGCTCGATCCACTCGCCCGCGGCGTCCTGCACCACCTCACGCAAGCCCACTTCCGCGTCGGAGATCTTGACGACACGGCCATAGTTCTGACCGATGTAGTCGCCGATCTTCACCTGGTAGAGGAGGTTGTCCACTTTCAGCAAAGCATAGCCGCGGCCGAACTTGTTCAGGCTACCGACCATCGACATGCTGTCAAGCGGGAACGCCTCGAGCGGTTCGCGCCGCCGCGCCATCTCGGCGGCCAGCAGCGGGTTGGGCTCGCGGGTGTCCTGCCGCGCGGCAACTGCCAGCTTCTGGTTGCTGAACGGCGCGACCGTCGTCGAAGCCAGGTAGCCTTGCGGGTCGAAACGCTTCGGCGGCGTCAACGGCGTGATGCTGGGCTTGACCTCGCGCTTTTGCTGTTCCATCCATTGAGTCAGTTCGTCAGTGTTGTCGCCACAACCGGCGAGCAACACCACGAGCCCGAGGGCCGCCCCGTATCTCAGGGTGTCCAGGGCGCAGCGAGTAATCCTGTCGCCGTTCATTTCTTGGCCCCTCCAGCCTTGGCTGCGCTGGCCGCACTGGCGTCCTTGACTGCCTTGATTTCGGCCTGGTCGAGGTAGCGATACGTCCGTGCCGTCGCGTCCATCACCAGGTTGGTGCCGTCTTTCTTGTCGCCAGTACCGGTCTGCGAGATCGTCATATCGTGCAGCGTGACGATACGAGAGAGGTTCGCGATGTCCGCCGAGAACGCGCCGATGTCATGGTACTTGCCAGCGACCTTGATCGTGATCGGCAACTCGGCGTAGTAGTCCTTGACCACCACCGATCCCGGGCGGAACAACTCGAATTGAAGGCCTCGCCCGAGGCCCGCCTGGTTGATGTCGGACAGCAGCGCATCCATCTCGGCCTTGCCTGGCAATTGCTTCTCGAGCTGGGTTACGTACTCCTCGACCTGGAGCTTCTGCTTCTGCAGCTCCGCCAGATTGACGGCCTGGCCCAGCTTGTTGCGGTAGTCGGCTTTGAGCGTGGGCTCCTTGCCGCGTTCGCCGTCCAGTTCGTCGTGAGACGCCGACAGCAGCATCACATAGCCGATCGCGACGACCGCAATCGCAGTCAGCGCCCAGGCCAACAGCTTGGGGCCCAGCGCCCACTGGCCGGGACGCTTGAAGTCAAGCCCCTTGAACTGGTCGGCGAAGCCGCCGGCGTCAACGCCGGGCATTGGGTTCGTGGCCATGTTGTCCCCTTAAGACCGCTTGACCGCGGCAGCGGGCGGTGGATTGGCAACGCCGTCCTGCGCCGGGACCTGCGGCCGCTTGATCGACACACGCATCGAGAAGTCGTAGAGCCTGCGTTGCTGCGCATTCGCGGATGACGGCAGGGTCGACTTGATCTCGACCAGTTCGGGCCGCTCGAGCCAGCTCGAACTGTTGGCCGTGTTGCGAAGCAACTCGGAAACCCGCTCGTTGGTCTGCGCCGAGCCGACAACCGTGACGGTCGAGCCAGCTTGTTTGATCGACGTGAGGTAGACGCCTTCGGGAACCTGCTTGGCTAATTCATTCAGCAGATGTACGGGGATGTTGCGGTCGGTCTGCAGGTCCTCGACCGACTTCTGCCGCGCCTTCAGGGCGTCGATCTCGGCGCGCAGGTTGGCGATGTCGCGGATCTGGGCGTCCAGCTTCTTGATCTCGCCCGTCAGGAAGGCGTTGCGTCCCTGCTGGCTCGAAATCATCTGCTGCACCACGCCCCACCACAGGCCCGTGATCGCGAGGCCGACCAGCGCCGACAGCGCCAGACCGATCATGAACGCCGTCTTGCGCCGCTGACGCTTGGCTTCCCGGTGGGGAAGCAGGTTGATGAGGATCACAGCATGAACCTCCGCATGGCCAGCCCGCAAGCCGTCAGGTACGACGGAGCTTCGCGCCGGATCTTGTTCTCACGGATCGCCGCCCCGAGCTTCATGTGCTCGAAGGGGTTGACGACCATCGACGCGAATCCCGTCAACTCGGTGACACGTTCCTTAAGCCCAGGCAGGGTGGCGGTGCCACCCGAGAGCATCACGTAGTGCACCTTGTGGTGCGGCGTGCTGGTAAAGAAATACTGGAGCGCACGACCGATCTCCTGCGACATGCTGTCGACGAAGGGCGACAAGATGGTTGACTCGTAGTCGTCGGGTAGTTCGCCCGACAGCTTCTTCTGTTCGGCCTCCTCGAACGAGAAACCGTACTGGCGCGAGACGAGCTGAGTGAGCTGCGCACCGCCGAAGGCCTGATCCCGGTCGTAGAGCATTTCCTCGTCGCGCAGAACCTTAAGGCTGGTGGTCTCGGCGCCGATCTCGAACAGCGCCACCAGGGCGTCCTTGCCGTCGTTGGGCAGCGCACGCACGATGCGGCCCATCGCCAGGCGCGACGCGTGCGACTCGATGTCGAGCACGATGGGCTTGAGTCCCGCGGCTTCGGCCAGGCCCTGGCGGTCCTGCACCTTGTCCTTGCGCGACGCGGCGATCAGCACTTCAACGTCGCCCACCGATGTCGAGCTCGGTCCGATCACGCAAAAGTCGAGGCTGACCTCGTCGAGCGAGAACGGGATGTACTGGTTGGCCTCGGTCTCGACCTGGAGCTCGAGTTCTTCCTCGCGCAGCCCCGCCGGCAGGATGATCTTTTTGGTGATCACAGCCGACTGCGGCATCGCCAGCGCGACGTTCTTTGTCCGCGTGCCGCTCTTGGACACGAGGCGACGAACAGCCTCGGCGACCTCGTCGAACTTCTCGATCTGACCATCGGCGATCCAGCCCTTCTCGAAGGGCTCGGACGCGAATCGCTCGACGACATAGTCGCCACCAGCCGATTGCCCCAACTCGACCAACTTGGCGCTGGATGAACTGATGTCCAATCCGATCAGCGCAGCGTTAGATCGACCTCTCAGCGCGTCAAAAAAACTCACGACGGGAACCCCCTCAACGAGCTTTCGTGACGCTGCAACGGGCTCGTTCGTAATGTTACGAAGTCGGCGGAATGCTAGCAGCAATACCCTCGCGGACTTCGAGCCGGAATGCACGGAAGTCCCGGGCGTCGTTGCGAAACTCACACTCGGCGGCTGGGTGCGGTGTCATGCGATGCTGGCGCACGACGCCGAAGCCCTTGCGCGCGCATCGTCAGCTTGCAGGCGCGAACGAAATCACGCTGCGGCGAACGCCCGCGGGACGGATTTCTATAATCTGTGACCGGTCTTCGACCACCCAACGACGGGGATATCCCCGCAGGTTCTGCCAATGAGCGACCCGAGCGACTCCCCGGCACCCCCGGCCCCAGAGGCCCGAGCGCGTCGACCCACTGTCGTCGCGTGGGTGTTGCGCTCGCTCGGCTGGGCATTCGGCCTGGTCGCGGCCGCCGTCTTGTCTGTTGCCATCGTGCTTGGCATCGCGCTGGCCGTGGCCTACCCGCAGTTGCCTGACATCGGCAGCCTCACCGATTACCAACCCAAGCTGCCGCTGCGCGTCTTCACGCGCGACGGCGTGCTGATCGGCGAGTTCGGCGAGGAGCGCCGCAGCTTCACGCCAGTCAAGGACATTCCGAAGGTCATGCACGATGCCGTACTCGCGATCGAAGACTCGAAGTTCTACGAACACTCGGGCGTCGACTTCAAGGGCATGTTGCGCGCTGCGCTGGCGCAGTTTTCCGAAGCCAAGAGCCAGGGCGCGTCGACCATCACGATGCAGTTGGCGCGCAACTTCTATCTGTCGACCGAAAAGACCTTCACCCGCAAGATCTACGAGGTGCTGCTGGCGCTGAAGATCGAGGCGCAGCTGACCAAGGAGCAGATCCTCGAGGTCTACATGAACCAGATCTTCCTGGGCCAGCGCGCCTACGGTTTTGGCGCTGCGTCGGAGATCTATTTCGGCAAGCCGCTGAAGGACGTGTCGATTGCCGAAGCTGCCATGCTGGCCGGTCTGCCGAAGGCCCCTTCGGCCTACAACCCGATCGTCAACCCGAAGCGGGCCACGGTGCGGCAGCAGTACATCATCGAACGCATGGTCGAAAACGGCTTCATCAGCGCCAACGAGGGCCAAGTGGCGAAGGCACAGTCGTTGCGCTACCGCACGGTGTCCGACGTGGCGCCGCACGCCGAGTTCATCGCCGAAGCGGTGCGCCAACTCATCGTGCAGCAGTACAGCGACGAGGCCTACACCCGCGGCCTGAACGTGACGGTGACGGTGGACTCTACCGATCAGCTGGTGGCCTATCGAGCGTTGCGACGCGGCTTGATGGACTACGAACTGCGGCAGATCTATCGCGGCCCCGAAGCCTACGTCGATCTGCCCAAGGACCCGAAGGCTTTGGATGCGCGAATCGCCGAGGCCCTCGCCGATCACCCCGACAACGATGAGCTTCGCGCCGCGGTCGTGTTGGATGCCAACCCGAAGAAGATCGTGGCGTCGCTGTCGGACGGCAGCGAAATCACCATCACCGGCAAGGGGCTCGAGCCGGCCACGTCGGGGCTGGCTGCCAAGGCGCCACCGCAGAAGCAGGTGCGCCGCGGCGCCGTGATCCGCGTGTTGTCCAGCGGCAAAGGCCAGTGGAACATCACCCAGGTGCCCGAGGTCGAGGGTGCGTTCGTCTCGCTGGACCCAAGCACCGGCCACGTCAAGGCGCTGGTCGGCGGCTTCGATTTCCGCAAGAACAAGTTCAATCGCGTGACACAGGCTTGGCGCCAGCCGGGCTCGAGCTTCAAGCCCTTCATCTACTCGGCAGCGCTCGAGCGCGGCTTCACCCCCACGACGATCATCGCCGACACGCCGATCTTCTTCGACGCGGCGCAGACTGGCAGCCAGCCCTGGGAGCCCAAGAACTACGACGGCACGTTCGATGGCCCGATGTCGATGCGGCGCGGCCTGGCGAGATCGAAGAACATGATCTCGATCCGTATCCTCGAGCGCATGGGACCGCAGTACGCACAGTCGTGGGTGACCAAGTTCGGCTTCGAGTCCGAGAAGCATCCGGCCTTTCTCACGATGGCGCTCGGCGCCGGCACCGTGACGCCGCTGCAGATGGCGACCGGCATCGGCGTGTTCGCCACCGGCGGCTACTACGTCGCACCGCGCCTCGTCGCGCGCGTGCAAGACAGCCGCGGCCGCGTCTTGAGTGAACCACCACCGGCCACCCTGGACGAGTCGGCGCGCGCGATTCCCGCACGCAACGCTTTCGTGATGACCAGCCTGCTGCAGGAAGTGACCAACACGGGCACGGCCGCCAACGCGCGCAAGCAGCTCAAGCGCCCCGACGTCTACGGCAAAACCGGCACCACCAATGAATCGATGGATGCGTGGTTCGCGGGCTGGGGGCCGGGCAACGTGGGCGTTGTCTGGATCGGCTACGACACGCCGAAGAAGCTCGGCGACAAAGAAACCGGCGGCGGGCTCGCACTGCCGGTCTGGATCGAGTACATGCAGAACGCGCTGAAAGCCGCACCGCAGCGCCCGCTGGGCAACCCGCCGCCCGGCGTGCTCAACGTCGGTGGCGAATGGATCTACGCCGAGTACGCGAACGGTGGTGGCATCGACATGGTCGGCGTCGAGGAAGAAGCACCGACGCCGCCGTCCGACCAAGAGCGCAAGTCCATCCTCGACCTGTTCAAGCGCTGATCGTCATGCCGCGCATCGCGCGGATCAGTCGCCGAAGTTCAGCGGCACGTCGGCTTGTGCGCTCGCGCAGGCATTCAGGCGCTCGAGCAGCACCGTGCCATCGCGTGAGTCGAGCCACCGTCCATCGACGTACTTGAAGTGGTAGCCGCCACTGCGCGCCGCGAGCCAGATCTCTTGCAGCGGCGGCTGCGTGTTGACGATGATCTTCGTGTGGTCAGGAAAGCTCAGTTCGAGCATGCCCCCGCTGCGCTGCGTGTCGATGTCGATCACGTCGTCCTGCAACCAGCGGTCCACCTTGGCTTCGATCAACGCCAGCACCGCGTGCGCAAGGCGGTGGTACTCGGCGTCGGTCAGGGTCGTTGGTTGCATGGTCGATAGAATTTCCGCATGCCTTGCATGCCCGACGCGAGTCTAGAGCGCCCCGAAGAGACCTCGCGAATGCAAGGCTCTGGCCCTGCGCGTTGCCTTGGTGCCCTGGCGATCGTCGCGGCAGTGCTTGCATCGACCGCATGTGGGCAGAAAGGGCCGTTGCGGCACCCCGCGGCGCCGCAGCCTGCGGCGGCTGCATCGTCCCCCACCCCCACCGGCACCGGCACGCCTTCGACGATCAAACCATGACCCTGCCCGGACACCCCTGGATCGCGCGACGCGGCGGCGCCCTGCACGTCGAAGACATCGAACTCGCCGCGCTGGCGCGCGAGTACGGCACGCCGCTTTACGCGTATTCGCGCAGCGCGATGCTCGACGCGCTGGCCCGCTACGAGCGCGCCTTCGGCAAGCGATCGCACCTGGTGTGCTACGCGATGAAGGCGAACAGCAACCTCGCGGTGCTGCAGACTTTCGTGAAAGCTGGGTGTGGCATCGACATCGTGTCGGTCGGCGAGCTGGAGCGCGCGCTGGCTGCGGGCGCGTCGCCGTCGAAGATCGTTTTCTCGGGCGTCGGCAAGCGCGACGACGAGTTGCGGCGCGCGCTCGAGGTGGGCGTACGCGGCTTCAACGTCGAGAGCATCAGCGAGCTGCACGCGTTGTCGCGCATGGCGCAGGCCGCCGGCAAGCGCGCACGCGTCAGCCTTCGCGTGAACCCCGACATCGATGCGGGCACGCACCCGTACATCTCGACCGGCCTGAAGGCGAACAAATTCGGCATCGCGCACGATCAGGCACTCGAGGCGTACCGCCTGGCCTGGAAGCTGCCGCGCATCGAAGTCGCCGGCATCGACTTCCACATCGGCTCGCAGATTACCGAGGTCAGTCCCTACCTCGCGGCGGTCGACCGCATGCTCGACCTCGTCGAGGCGATCGAGCGCAGCGGCATTCGGCTGCACCACCTCGACTTCGGCGGCGGACTGGGCATCACCTACGACGACGAGACGCCGCCCGCGGCCGACGAGCTCATCGGGCAGTTGTTGGCACACGTCGACCGACGTGGTCACGGGCATCGCGAAATCCTCGTCGAGCCGGGCCGCTCACTGGTCGGCAATGCCGGGGTGCTGCTAACGAAGGCACTGGTGCTCAAGCCAGGCGGCGAGAAGAACTTCTGCGTTGTCGACGCGGCGATGAACGACCTGATGCGCCCGGCGATGTACCAGGCGTGGATGCGCATCGAACCCTGCGCTGCGCGCGAAGCATCGAAGACCCGCCGCTATGACGTGGTGGGCCCCGTCTGCGAGTCAGGCGACTGGCTCGGCCGCGACCGCGATCTGGCGATCGACGAAGGCGACCTGCTGGCGGTGCTGTCCGCGGGCGCGTACGGCATGGCGATGGCCAGCAACTACAACACGCGGGGGCGCGCGGCCGAGGTGATGGTCGACGGTGCGCGCCATTGGTTGGTGCGCCGTCGCGAGACAGTGCAAGAGCTCTTCGCGCACGAACAGCTCATTCCCGACACCCCGGCTCAGCCCTGACGCCTGTCGCGCGCGTCCCCGACGAGCGCCTGGATCAGATCCGCTTTTCCTCGACCGCGTGGCAGGCGATCCGTGCGCCGCCGATCATCGACAGCACCGGACGCTCGCGCTTGCAGCGATCGTTGGCATGCGGGCAGCGCGGATGGAACGCGCAGCCGGTCGGCGGGTTCAGCGGGTTCGGCACCTCGCCCTGCACCGGCGTGCGTGCGCGACCGCTCATGCCGATGTCGGGAATGGCGTCGAGCAGCATGCGCGTGTACGGATGGCGCGGCGACGCGAACAGCGTTTGCTTGGGGGCCAGCTCGACCAGGCGACCGAGGTACATCACGCCGACCTCGTCGGCGACGTGACGCACCACGGCCAGGTTGTGCGAGATGAACAGATACGTCAGGCCCCGCTCGCGCTGCAGGTCCTTCATCAGGTTGAGCACCTGCGCCTGCACCGACACATCAAGCGCCGACGTTGGTTCGTCGCAGACCAGAAACTCCGGGTGCGTCGCCAGCGCGCGCGCGATCGAGATTCGCTGGCGCTGCCCACCCGAGAACTGGTGCGGGAACTTCACCGTGTCGGCCGCGGCCAGCCGCACCGACTCGAGCAGCGACACCACGCGCGCCTCGAGCTCGTCATCGTTCTTCACCAACCCGTGCTCACGCAACGGCTCGCCGACGATGTCGCGCACGATCCAGCGCGGATTGAGGCTGGCGTACGGGTCCTGGAAGATCATCTGCATGCGACGTCGTGCGTCACGCAGCTTCTCGGGGTCGCCGCGCAGCGCCTCGTCGGTCGCGCCACCGAAGATCACCTGGCCGCGGGTGGGCCTGTACAGCCCCACCAGCATCCGCGCGACCGTGCTCTTGCCGCAGCCCGACTCACCGACCAGCGCCAGCGTGCGACCGCGCGTGATCGTGAAGCTGACGCCGTCGACCGCGTGCACGTACTGGCGCGGCCGACGTTCGACCACGCGATTCAGCCACGGCGCAGAGACGTCGAACGTCTTGGCCAGGTCGCGGACCTCGACCAGGATATCGGGCGCGCCTGCGTTCACGCTCATGCTGCGCGCTTCGCCTCGCCGTCGACCAGCCAGCACGCGGCCCGCGTGCGTGCCGCCGCCCGCAGATCAGGACGTTCGCTGCGGCAGCGCTCGAAGACCTTCGGGCAGCGCGGGTTGAACGCGCACCCCGAAGGAATCGCGTTCAGGCGCGGCATCGAGCCTTCGATCTGCAGCAGACGCTCGCGTTCTTCCGCCATCGACGGGATCGACCCCATCAGCCCCACGGTGTACGGATGCGCGGGGACGTGGATCACATCCTGCACCGGGCCGATCTCGACGATGCGCCCGGCATACATCACGGCGACGCGGTCGCAGGTTTCGGCGATCACGCCCATGTCGTGCGTGACCAGCATCACCGCCGCCCCGTGGTCGCGGCACAGGCGCTTCAGCAGCGCGATGATCTGCGCCTGGATCGACACGTCGAGCGCGGTGGTGGGCTCGTCGGCGACGATGAGCTTGGGTTCGGCCGCCAGCGCCAGCGCGATCACGACGCGTTGGCGCATGCCGCCCGAGAACTGGTGCGGGTACTGCTCGATGCGTGATTCGGCCGCGGGGATGCCGGTTTCCTGAAGCAGGCGAATCGCACGCTGCTTCGCTTCCTCGGCGCCAACCGGCAGGTGCGTTTGGATCGTCTCGATGAGCTGCCGGCCGATCGTGTAGAGCGGGTTCAGCGACGTGAGCGGGTCTTGAAAAATCGCGCCGATCTTGCGGCCGCGGATCGCGCGCATGCGTTCGGGCGGCAGGTTATCGATGCGCTGACCTTCCAGGAGCACCTCGCCGCTCGCGATACGCCCAGGCGGCTCGAGCAGACCGATGATGGCCGCGCCGGTCAGCGACTTGCCCGCGCCCGACTCGCCGACCACGCCGAGGATTTCGCCGGGCGCGATGTCGAACGACACGTCGTCGATCGCCAGCAACGTGCCGCGCCGCGTCGGGAATTCGACGCGCAGGTGGCGGACTTCGAGGAGCGGTTCAGCGGCTGGCATCAGGCGAGGTCGATCACTCGAAGGTCACGGGAAGGCCGGCCGCGCTGCTCAGCCGGGTGTGCGGGCGCAACGATGGTCGCGCTTCTCGTAGTCGACCTTGATGTCGTACCCGGCCGCCGACGCGCGCGTATCGCGCGTGGCCACCAGCCAGTACTGGGTGCAGGCCTTCACCTCGAGATCGATCGTTCTTGTCTCGCCGGCCTTGAAGCCCGCTGCAGCCGGCATCTGCACCGTGACCTTGCGCTGGCCCGGAGCCATCGCCGTCGACGTTCTCGTTGACCGAGGCGCCGTCGACGGCGACGATCTTGACTGGATGCGCCTCGATGGTCGCAGCCTGCTGATAGCGCGACTTGTCCAGTGCCGATGTCGTGCAGCCGGCCATGGCCAGCACCGCCACGGAAGTGAAAACTCGTGCGTCCCATCGCATCATTTCGTGTCCTTTCGATTCTCGAGGTCAATCAACGCAGGCGTGGGTTCAACGCGTCGCGCAGCCAATCACCCAGCAGGTTCACCGACAAGGCGATCGCGATCAGCACCAGGCCAGGGAAGATCGTGATCCACCATTCTCCCGAAAACAGGAAGTCGTTCCCGATCCGGATCAGCGTGCCCAGCGATGGCTGTGTCGGCGGCACGCCCACGCCCAGGAACGACAACGTCGCCTCGAGGATGATGGCTTCTGCGACATGGATCGTCGCCAGTACCAGCACCGGGCCCAGCACGTTGGGCAGCACGTGTTTGCTCATGATGCGCCATGGCTTGGTGCCGATGACGCGCGCGGCCATCACGTATTCCTTGTTGCGCTCGACCATCGTCGAGCCACGCACCGTGCGCGCATAACGCACCCAGCCGCCGAGCGTGATCGCGATGATCAGAACCGCGAACGCGAGCGTGTCGTGCGCGTTCGGGAACAACGCGCGGCCCACGCCGTCGATCAACAGCGCCACCAGGATCGCCGGGAACGACAGCATCACGTCGCACACGCGCATGATGAAGGCGTCGATCTTGCCGCCGACGAAACCCGACAGCAGCCCGAGCCCCACACCGAGCACGATCGAAAGCGCGACCGACACGATGCCCACCGACAACGACACCCGAGCGCCGTACATCAGCGCCGAGAGGATGTCTCGCCCCTGGTCATCGGTACCCAGCGGAAACTTTGCGCTGCCCTCGTCGACCCACGCGGGCGGCAGGCGCGCATTGTTCAACTCGAGCGAGGCCAGGTCGAACGGGTTGTGCGGCGCGATCACGTTCGCGAACGCCGCGCCCAGCACACAGATCAGCGCGATCACGGCCGCGATGATCGCCACCGGCGAGCCGCGGAAGCTGTACCAGACATCGCCGTCGAAGAAGCGCGCGAGCGCGCCGACCGGCTTGGCCGCGGCCACGATGTTGGCCGCTTTCGTCGAAGGTGTGCTCGTGTTCATTCGGCCTGTACCGGCATGCCGCGCTCGACCAGGCCCGCGAACATCGCGGCGCCGAGCGGCAGCACGGCGTCATTGAAGTCATAGCGCGAACTGTGCAGGAAGCAACTCGACTCGCCGCCCTGCCCCAGCCGCATGTACGCGCCCGGCTTCACCTGCAGCATGAACGAAAAGTCTTCGGCACCCATGCTCGGTTTCAGGTCGCGCACCACCCGTTCCTCGCCAACGATCGACGCGGCGACGTCGCCAGCGAAGGCGGCCTCGGCGGGCGAGTTGATCGTGGCCGGATACGAGCGGTGGTAGTTCACGGTGGCGGTCGCACCGAAGGCGATCGCGACGGATTCGACGAGCCGCGCAAGGCGCTCTTCGATCAGCGCCTGCACTTCGGGCTTGAAGCTGCGCGCGGTGCCCACGATGCGCACCTCGCGCGGGATCACGCTGAAGGCGCCCGGGTCACCGGCCTGCAACGAACATAGGCTGACCACCGCGCTGTCGAGCGGGTTGACGTTGCGCGCCACCAGGCTTTGCACCGCGGTGATGACATGCCCGGCGACCAACACCGGGTCGACCGCCAGGTACGGATGCGCGCCGTGGCCGCCTTTGCCGTGTATCGTGATCTCGATGCGGTCGGCCGCCGCCATCATCGGCCCGCTGTTGATGCCGACCACCCCCGCGGGCAGCGACGGCCAGTTGTGCATCGCGTAGACGGCCGACACGGGGAAGCGGTCGAACAGGCCGTCTTCGATCATCACCTTCGCGCCGCCATAACCCTCTTCGCCCGGTTGGAAAATCAACACGGCGGTGCCGTCGAACTGGCGCGTGGCGGCAAGGTAGCGCGCCGCGCCAACCAGCATCGTGGTGTGGCCGTCGTGGCCGCACGCGTGCATCAGCCCGCGCGTGGCCGAGCGCCAGGCGAATTCGTTCTCTTCGATCAGCGGCAGCGCGTCCATGTCGGCACGCAGGCCGATCATGCGATTGGTGTCGCCGCGCCCGCGGATCAGACCAACCACGCCGGTTTTGCCGATGCCCTCGTGCACTTCGTCGACACCGGCCACGCGCAGCGCGTCGGCCACACGCCCGGCCGTACGACGCTCCTCGAAGCCCAGTTCAGGATGCGAGTGCAGGTCGCGCCGAAAGGCTGTCAGTTCGGACTGCCAGGAAGCGAGGCGCCGATAGGCACCGTGGGTGATCTGGTCGAGGTTGTGCATCTCGAGTCGACGCTGGCGCGTTCAGTTCGCCCCGCCCGGCTGCTCGATGCGCAGCCGCGGATCGACAACAAAGTAGAGCATGTCGACGAACAGGTTGATCACGACGAACACGAGCGCGATCAGGCACAGGTACGCCGCCATCACCGGGATGTCGGCGAACTGCACCGCCTGGATGAACAAGAGCCCCATGCCGGGCCATTGAAACACCGTCTCGGTGATGATCGAAAACGCGATCAGTTGCCCGAGTTGCAGGCCCGTGATCGTGATCACGGGCACCAACGTGTTCTTCAACGCATGGCCGAAGTGCACCGCGGTGTCATGCAAGCCGCGCGCCCGCGCGAACTTGATGTAGTCGGTGCGCAGCACCTCGAGCATCTCTGCGCGCACCAGGCGAAGGATCAGCGCGAGCTGAAACACCGACAAGGTCAGCGCCGGCAACACAAGATGCTTCCAGCCGTCAAGCGTCAGGAAGCCGGTGGTCCACGCACCCAGCGCAACCGTGTCTCCGCGCCCGAAGCTCGGCAGCCACTTCAGCAGCACGGCGAAGAAGAGGATCAGCAGGATGCCGATCAGGAAAGTCGGCAGCGACACCCCCAGCAGCGACAAGCCCATCAGCGCCTGTGAGCCGAACGTGCCGCGCTTCAGCGCCGTGTAGACCCCCATCGGGATGCCGACCAGCAGCGCGACGATCGATGCCGTCAGCGCCAGTTCGAGCGTGGCCGGAAACCGCTCGACGATCAGCGATGACACCTTGCGCCCCTGGCGCAAGCTGAGCCCGAACTCGCCGCGCACCGCGTTGCCAATGAACTTCAGGAACTGCACCGGTGCCGCGTCATCCAGCCCCAGGTCCTGCCGCAGGCGGTCCCGCTGCTCGGGCGTCGCGTCTTGCCCCAGCAGGTTCGTGACCGGGTCGCCCACGTACTGGAACAACGTGAACGCGATGAAGCCCACGGTCAGCATCACCAGCACGGCCTGGACCAGCCGTCGGAGCACGAAGGCCAGCATCGCCGCTCAGCCCTTCGTCGGCCGCGGCCGCGAAACGCTCATCAGTCGATGCGAACCCGCCGCATGTCGACACGGTTGTCGGCGCGGTGCGTCACGTTCACGGTCTTCTTCATCGCCCATGGGATGACCTGATTGTGCAGCGGGATGTACGCGACCTCTTGGTGCGACAGCAGCAGCGCCTGCTCGATCAGGTCGTTGCGAACCTTCGGGTCGACTTCCTTCTTCACGCGCTCGACCAGCGCGTCCATTTGCGGATTGCTGTAGCGGCCGACGTTGTAGTTGCCATCGCCCTGCGCGCCGACCGACCGAACCAGCGATTGCAGCGAATAGAGCGCGTCAAACGTCGGCACACCCCAGCCCAGCATGTAGATGCTGGCCTCGTAGCGCTGAATCATCGGGAAGTAGGTCACCAGCGGCATCGTGCGCAGCCTGGCCTTGACACCGATGCGCGCCCACATCGCCGCGACAGCCTGGCAGATTTCTTCGTCGTTGATGTAGCGGTTGTTCGGGCACGCGAAGTCGACTTCGAAGCCGTTCGCGTAACCCGCATCGGCCATCAGCCGCTTGGCGGCTTCGGCATCGTGAGGGTGCCGCACGTCGGCCTTGCGAGTCCAGCCGTTGACCTGCGGCGCGATCAGCGTGCCGGTCACCTGGCTCATGCCGCGCATGGTCACGCGGTGCAGCGCTTGCACGTCGATCGCCTGGTACAGCGCCTTGCGCACGCGCATGTCTTTCAGCGGGTTCTTGCCCTTGACGCTGCTGCCCGCGAGCTCGTCGCGGTACTGGTCCATGCCAAAGAAGATGGTCCGGTTCTCGGCACCGTCGACCACCTTCAGGCTCGAGGTCGAGCGCAGCTTCTGAACGTCGGCCGGCGACGGGTCGAGCACGAAGTCGACTTCGCCCGACAGCAGCGACGCCGCCCGCGTCGCTTCGTTCTTGATCGGCGTGTAGACGATCTCGGTCACGTTGCCGTCCATCTTTCCCCACCAGGCGGGGTTGCGCTTCAGCACCAGGCGCACGTCCTGCTCCCAACGGTCGAACATGAACGGGCCGGTGCCGTTGGCATGGCGGTGTGCGTAGTTTTCGTCCTTGGTCTTTGCGTCTTTGGGCTCGACCGACTTGTGCTTTTCGGCCCAGTCCTTGTCCATGATGCGCAGCTCGGTCAGCTGGCGAATGAGCACCGGATTCGGCCCCGTGGTCAGGATGTCAACCGTGTACGCGTCGACCTTCATGACCTTGTCGATGCCCTGCGTATAGACGCCGAAGTTCGAGGTCTTCGACATCGCGCGGGTCAACGAGAACACGACATCGTCAGCGTCGAAAGTCGCACCGTCGTGGAACTTCACGCCCTGCCGAAGCGTGACGCGCACCTGGGTCGGCGTCACCTGCTTCCAGCCGGTGGCCAGTTGCGGCTCGATCTCGAAGCGGGGGTTGTAATAGAACAGCGACTCGTACACCGCCGCATGCACGCCGTTGCCCAGGGCGTTGTTCTGCGAGTGGATGTCCCACGTGGGAATGTCACTGGCGCTGGACCACTTGAAGGTCTTGGCGTATGACAGAGGCGCGGCCAGCAGCACCATCGATGCAGCGAGGCAAGCAAGAGCAGGCGTTGTCTTCAAAACGTACGACCCCAATGATCTGATCAAGCTTGCGATCTTCAGGACTGGAGCGCGCCCGGGCAAACGGGGGAACCCGAACGATGAGGCCGAAAAAAAGCCGCCCGAAGGCGGCTTTTGCTGTCGGCCCATCCGGAAGGATGGGACCCGTCAGGCATCAGAACGTGTGCTTCACGCCGAAGTCGTAGCCGGTCTTTTGCGTCGAAGCCTTGCCGTTGCGTGCAAAGTCCGTGTACAGCGTCGTGCGCTTCGACAGGGCGTGGTGATAGCCCAAGCCAAGGCCAGAAAGCGTCGATGTGCTGCCTGTCTTCGCCTTGGAGACCGAGGCGCGAATCTCGCCTGCGCCCACCGGAGCGGTGATCGCGAACATCGACGTCTTCACGCTGGCATTGGCGGTGTTCTTGCCCGAGCCGATGAAGCCCCACAGCTTCATGAAGCCAAGGTTGTACTGGGCATTGAACGACATCCACTTGTCGTTGACGTTGCCCGGGTTGTGATAGCCGAAGCCAACCCCGAACGGACCGCCGCCGAACTTGGCACCAAAGCTGTACGGACGCTTCGGGCAGGTGCCGTAAACCGGCGTACCCACGATGCCACCGGGCACAGCCGTGCTGTTCAGGCCCGAAGCGCCGCAGTTGTCATTGGTTTCACCCATCTGGGCGTGCATCTCGAAGCCACCAAAGCTGGGCGAGTTATACGTCACCGAACGGTTGGTGTTGAGGTGATTGATCGCCGAGCCCATCATCACGCCCGTGTTGGCAGCGACGGTGTCAAAGCCCCACGGGTCACCGATCAACTCGCCCGTGAAGAAGGCTGCGTCATACCAACGACCAATGCGCACGGTGCCGAAACCACCTTGCAGACCGACCCACGAAGCAGCTTGGAATAACGTCACCGGGCTACCGTTGACGCCGTTGCCACCGTTGATGGTGCCGTTCCAGCCGCGGAAGCGGTTCTCGAGTTGGAAGATCGCCTTGAGGCCACCACCAAGATCTTCGACACCACGCCAGCCCAGACGCGAAGAAGCGCCCTGGCTCATACGCTTTGCGGCGCTGCCGATGTCCTTGCCGAGGTTAAGGTCGATCAAACCATACATGGTGACCGACGATTGCGCCGAAGCGGCACCGGCGAAAGCGCCGAGGACGGCAAGAGCGAGCAGAGATTTTTTCATTGCAACGATCTCCTAGGTTGGAAACAAAGAGGCCCCGATCAGGACGCCTCTTTCGGATGGATAGCAACCGATGAAAGTGGCTGACTAGGCCAACCCCCTCAGCGGAAGTTGAGAGGTATTCCACCAGACGGCCTCGAGTGGTGCCAAGCATTTCACGCTCAAAATGCACAGGTGTGTAGCTGACAGACAACGGACAGGAGTCACCACGCGTTCAGGTGTCGCTTTTTTGCACCGCGCGTGTGATGCACATCACGATGAAAGCCAACCGAGTCAAGAAGTTAACTCATCGCGAGTCGCCTTCGTTTCGACTTGACACACTCACTCCCGTTGACATTTGGAGGTGCGGACATGCTTCGAATCCCCTCGCCCGATGAAGTCCTTGGCTCGCTCGACCACGCGTTGCGAACCGTGGCCGGTGCGGCGTGGTCGTCACGGCCCAACCCCGCGGATGCCGTCGTGGATGCAAACCATGTCGCCCTGACCGACGCCGAGCGGCGCACCAGCGGCGCGCTGATGCGTGTCAATCACGTGGGCGAGGTTTGTGCCCAGGCGCTGTATCAGGCGCAGGCACTCACCGCGCGCACCCCTGAGCTGCGAGGCCGCATGGCAGACGCTGCACAAGAGGAAACGGACCATCTCGCATGGACCAAGTCGCGACTCGATGAGCTGGGCGACCGGCCCAGCCTGCTCAACCCGCTGTGGTACGCAGGCTCGTTCGCGATCGGTCTTGCCGCCGGGGCTTTGGGTGACCGCGTCAGTCTGGGCTTCGTGGTCGAGACGGAAAACCAGGTCGAGCGGCACCTCGCAGGGCACCTCGAGCAACTGCCGGCACACGACACACGCTCACGCGCTGTCGTCGAGCAGATGAAGGTCGACGAAGCCAAGCATGCCCAGTGGGCCAACGATGCCGGCGGGTACGGCCTCCCCATTCCGCTTCGGGCCATGATGAAGCTCGCGGCCAGGGTCATGACCACCACGGCTCACCGCATCTGAGCTGTCAGGCCTCGACGATCTCGTGCGAGTGCGTGATCGACGCCGTCTTCACCAGCATGGCCGTTGCCGAGCAATAGCGTTCATGCGACAGCTCGATCGCCCGCGCCACTGCTGCCGCAGGAAGAGCCCGGCCACTGACCGTGAAATGGAAATGGATGGACGTGAACACCTTCGGGTCACTCTGCGCCCGCTGAGCCTCGAGCTTCACGCTGCATCCCTTGATATCGTGCCGACCCCGCTTGAGGATCAACACCACGTCGTAGGCAGAGCATCCGCCCGCGCCCGCGAGCAACGTCTCCATGGGTCGCGCAGCGAGATTGTTTCCGCCGCCATCCGGTGCACCGTCCATGACGATCAGATGCCCGCTGCCCGTCTGCGCGCTGAAAGCCATGCCCGACGCACGAAGCCATTCGACCGTGCATTCCATCTCTGTGACTCCATGCCGCGCGTTTGCGCGTGTGACGCGGCGCCACGATCGTGCGCAAGATTGTGCACACACGCCCCGAATTGGAGTCACGGCTCTAGAGCAGAACCGCGCCAGGCCGTTGACGCAGCGCAGCACGCCAATGTTAAACTGCGTTGAACGTCTCGACAGGCGTCAAAGAATGTCTCCTCCACTCCGCAAGGGTGGATTGACCCGAGCCTCACGGCTCGGGTCTTTTTCTTTTTGAGGCGCTTTTTGGTGCATCTCGGCGGCCGCGACAATCGCGCGCTTCGCCAGCAACCACCAAAGCCCCGGCATGCCACGCGCAACCGTCCGCCCGAAGCCCAGCGCGTCTGCTCGTTCACGCACACGCGGTGCACCCCCCAAAGCCCCTTCGAGCCGCTTCGATACCCGCGACTACCTGCAGCGCATCCTGACCGCGAAGGTCTACGACGTGGCGAGCGAGTCGCCGCTCGAGCCCGCACGCAGTCTGTCGCGCCGCACGGGCAACCATGTGCTGCTCAAGCGCGAGGACACGCAACCCGTGTTCAGCTTCAAGCTGCGCGGGGCCTACAACAAGATGGCTCATCTGTCACCCGAGCAGCTTGCGCGAGGCGTGATCTGCGCATCCGCGGGCAACCACGCGCAGGGTGTCGCATTGGCTGCACGCAAGCTCGGTTGCCGCGCCGTGATCGTGATGCCGGTGACAACGCCCAAGGTGAAGATCGACGCCGTGCAGGCGCTGGGCGGCAAGGTGGTGCTGCACGGCGACAGCTACTCCGACGCCTACGTGCACGCGATCGAGCGGCAAAAGGCCGAAGGGCTCGAGTTCGTGCATCCCTTCGACGACCCCGACGTGATCGCGGGCCAAGGCACGATCGCGATGGAAATCCTGCGCCAACACCAAGGGCCGCTCGACGCCGTCTTCGTCGCCATCGGCGGCGGCGGGTTGATCTCGGGGGTGGCGAGCTACATCAAGGCGGTGCGCCCCGACGTGAAGGTCATCGGCGTGCAGACCGTCGACTCCGACGCGATGCTGCGCTCGGTCAAGGCGGGCAAGCGGGTGCAACTCGCGGACGTCGGGCTCTTCTGCGACGGCACCGCGGTCAAGCTGGTCGGGGAAGAGACCTTCCGCATCGCGCGCAAGCTGGTCGATGACTTCGTGGTCGTCAACACCGACGAGGTCTGCGCCGCGATCAAGGACGTGTTTCAGGACACGCGCAGCATCCTCGAGCCCTCGGGTGCGATGGGCGTGGCGGGCTTGAAGCAATACGCCGAGCGCCACAAGTGCAAGGGCCAGACCTTCGTGGCCGTGACCTGCGGCGCGAACATGAACTTCGACCGCCTGCGTTTCGTTGCCGAACGTGCCGAGTTCGGCGAGCAGCGCGAAGCCCTCTTCGCGGTGACCATCCCCGAGGAGCGCGGCTCGTTCAAGCGCTTCTGCGAGCTCATCGGCCCGCGCGCGGTCACGGAGTTCAACTACCGAATTTCCGACCCAACCGTCGCACATGTCTTCGTCGGTTTAGCGATCACGCGGCGCGAGGAAGCCCAGCGCATCGCGCGCCAGTTCGCCCGCCACGGTTTCGCGACGGTGGACCTGACCGACAACGAGCTCGCCAAGCAGCACTTGCGTCACATGGTGGGCGGTCGCAGCGAGCTTGCACGCCACGAGCGCTTGTTCCGCTTCGTCTTCCCCGAACGGCCGGGTGCACTGATGAAGTTCCTGTCGGCGCTGCACCCGGGCTGGAACATCAGCCTCTTCCACTACCGAAACCAGGGCGCCGACGACGGCCGCATCCTCGTGGGCATGCAGGTGCCTGCGACGGACAAGGTGGCGCTGCGTGACTTTCTCGACACGTTGGCGTATCCGTACAGCGAAGAAACCGACAACCCGGTATATCGTTTGTTCTTGGGTTAGGGCGGCATGCCTACCCTGCTGGTTTGGCTCGCGCGAAGCGCAGTGGAGTAACTGAAATGTCGGCGAGTCATTCCCTGATCGCGCCCACCGCGAACCCGCTTCTCGAGCGCGCGCTGAACGACAGGTTTGCCCGACGCCAAGGCGATTCGGGCAGCCTGGGCGAACTCGAGCCACTGGCGCTGCGGCTCGCGCTGATTCGCAACACGCTCAAGCCCCGGCTGCACGATCCCCAACTCGTCATCGTCGCGGGCGACCATGGGCTCGCGGTCGAAGGTCTTGCCGGCCAGGACAGTGCCGGATCGAGCGCCGAGGTGCGAAGAATCCTCGAGGGGCGGGCACCGATCACGGCCCTGGCAGCCAGTCAGGGTATGACGCTGACCGTCGTCGATGCGGGCCTGGCCGAGCGCTTGCCGGCCCACGACCGGCTGCTGGTGCGCAAGATCGCCCACGGCACACGCAACACGCGTCTGACGCAGGCGATGAGCATCGAACAAGCCCAGGCCGCGCTGCGCGCCGGGATGGAAATCGGGGAAAGCCTTCCCGGCAACGTCGTCGCCTGCGCGGGGCTGGGTGTGGGCAGCGACATTGCCTCGGCGTTGGTTTTGTGCAGGCTCGCAGGGCTGCAAGCGCGCGAACTGCTGCTGGGCACCTCGAGACTCGAAGCGGCCAAACACAGCCGCTTGGCGGTGTTGGCCCAAACCGCGTTGGCGCGTCATCGCGACGCGTCGGACCCGATCGAGGTGCTCGCGGCCTTCGGCGGCTTCGAGGTTGCGATGCTCGCCGGTCTGATGCTGGCGGCTGCGCAGCAACGCCGCCTGGTGATGGTCGACGGCCTCGCCGCCTGCACCGCGCTGATGGTCGCGTCGCGCATCTCCGCCGCTGTCACCGACTACTGCGTGTTCTGCCGCAGCCAGCGGCAATTGGGCCTGGATGCCGCGATGCGGCTGTTCCAGTCGAGCGCCATGCTCGAGCTCAATCTCGACAGTACCGACGGCTGCGGAGCTGCAATGTCGTGGCCGCTCGTGCGTGCGGCCTCGGCGCTGCTGACCGATGTGGTCGACAGCGATAACGCTGCGGCCGAGCCTGCATCGAGCAGTCTGCTGTCACTCGGTGACGCTCGAGCCGAGCCAGACGACGACTCTCTGCTTTTACGTTCGTTGGGCGGTGAGCGACAGGCGGCGGTTCGTCGGTCAGGCGCTGATCAGCCAGTGGCCGGTCCTGCCGGTTCGCCGGGCGCTGTGGGCGAACCGGGTGGTTGGCATTCACCATTTAATCAGGGCGAGCGCGAAAACGTGTCTGCAGCTTCGATGGTCGATACGCAGCATGAGTCCGGTGCGCGCGGGCCTGGCACGCCTGAGTGATCTCGCGCGCTTTCGCGCGCGTCCGCTCTACTCTTCAGCCGCCCCGGTGCCAGTCGCGCGGCCGCGGGCGCGGGTCAGCTCTTCCTGGGGTACCAAGATCGCCGGCGGACCGCCCGGGCTACCGGGCACCGCACCCGGCACCGACGGGGCCGCGCTTGGCATCGGGGGGACCACCACCGGCGGACGAACGAAGCCGGGAGGCGAGATGCTCGATGTCGGCGCAGGCGTTGGCGTCGGCACCACACCGGGCACACCGCGGCTGGCCAGCGCCAGCGGCGGCATGTCGAGGTCCATCGTGTCGGCACCGACGTTCGAACTCAGCCGGGCGCTCTGGCGGCTGACCGATTGCAGAACCCAGCCATCGTCGACCGACCGGCCCACGCTGACGGCCCGCGCCGCTTTGCCATCGATCGAGATCAGGGCCAGACCGAAGCCCGAGCCGGCATCTCGCGGCGCGGCAACGCCGACAAGCTTGAAGCGCGAGGCCGTCTGCGTCGGGATTGGCGCTGGCGCAGCGACTGTCGCGGTAGGCGCAGCACTGGTGCCGAACACCCGTGCGAGGTCCCCGCGGGTGGCTGTGTCGACCGCGACGGTGTAGTCAGGAGCCGTCGCCGGGGCGGCAAAAAGCCGCAACACCCAATACATCAGGGTTGCGGCAACAACGGCCCAGCTTGCAAAGGCAGAGAGACGCGCCAACATGCCGACGATTATGATCGCCGCTCCCCAAGGGTAAGCACCAAGTCATGCAAGCAATCGTTCGCCACCGCCACAACCGCCAGATCCGCCACACCTTGCGTCGTGGCTTCACGATGATCGAGCTGATGGTCGTGCTGGTCATCATCGGTGTTCTGGCAGCTTTGATCGTGCCCAACGTACTCGATAACGCCGCTAAGGCGCGGGTCACGGCGGCCAAGACCGATGTCGGCCGTCTGATGCAGGCACTGAAGTTGTACAAGCTCGACAACTTCAAGTACCCGGGCGCCGACCAGGGCCTGGATGCGCTGGTCAACAAACCCCAGGGCGGGGCTGTGCCGGCGAACTGGAAGCGCTATGTCGACAAGCTGCCGTCCGACCCTTGGGGTCACCCCTATCAATATGCCAACCCTGGCGTGCGTGGCGAAGTCGACGTGTTCAGCTACGGAGCCGATGGTCAGCCCGGTGGTGAGGAAGAGAACGCCGACGTCGGGTCCTGGCAGTAGATCGATGCAACCGGGCCCTCGCGCGGCACGTTTGATGGATGCGCCGCATCACCAACGCGCCCGCCGACGCGCCCGCGGCTTCACGCTGATCGAGATGATGGTCGTGCTCACGATCATCGCGGTCACCGCTGGCCTGGTCACCTTCGCGATCCGCGACGGCGCGCAGAACCGGCTCGAGCAGGAGGCGGCCCGCCTGGCCGCATTGCTCGAAGGTGCTCGCGCCGAATCCAGAACGCTGGGCCTGCCGGTGACCTGGCAGCCGGTGTCGACCGAAGACGCGCCGGCCGGCGCTGGACACTTCCGCTTCGTCGGGTTGCCCGGCACGCTCGGCACCCCAAGCCGCTGGATGAACGAAGGCGTGAGTGCCGAAGTGGTCGGCGCGCGCGCGCTGGTGCTCGGCCCCGAACCGCTGATTGGCGCGCAACGCGTCGTGCTGCAGCTCGACGAGCGTCGTGCCGTCGTCGGCACCGATGGGCTTGGGCCCTTCGAACTTGTCGAGGACGTGCAGTGACGCGCTCGGGCCGCATTCGACGTGCGCAACAACCGCGCGGCTTCACGCTCGTCGAGGTGCTGGTGGCCGTGGCCATCGTCGCGGTTTCACTCGGCGCCGGGATGCGCGCGGCCGGCGCGCTGACCGACAACGCACAGCGGTTGGCGTCGGTGACCGCGGCGCAGTGGTGCGCCGACAACCAACTCGCCGGCATGCGGCTGGCGCGCCAGTTTCCCGGCGTGGGCGAGAGCGACTTCGAGTGCAAGCAGATCGGCGTGTCCTTCCAGGGCAAGCTCACCGTCGTCGCCACGCCCAACCCTAGTTTCCGGCGCGTGAACGCGCAGATCTCCGACGCCGAAGGCAACTCGGTCTACACGCTGTCGACGATCCTGGGGCGCATCCGGTGAATATGGCCGCTGCACCCCTTCAACCCCGCCGACACGACCGCAGCGGCTTCACGCTTGTCGAACTGCTGGTGGCGCTGGTGGTGATGGCCGTGTTGGCGGCGATGTCGTGGCAAGGCGTCGACTCGATGATGCGTGCGCGCGAAACAACGCAGGCCAGCATCGAACGCACGCTGCGGCTGTCGAACGTGCTCGCCCAGTGGGAGCAAGACCTGACGTCGGTCGTCCAGACGCCGCAATCGGTCGCCAACGCGCTGAGTTTCGATGGCGCCTCGGTGCGCATGCTTCGGCGCACCGACACCGGCATGCAGGTGGTGGTATGGGCGCTGCGCGAAGGCGCGCTGCTGCGCTGGGCCAGCCCCATCACCACGCGCTCGACACAGTTGCAAGAGCAGTGGCTTCAGAGCCTGCAACTCCTGGGTAACGAAAGCGGGCAACTGCGCACGCTCGACGGCCTGGCGTCGATCCAGGTGTACTTCTATCGCGGTAACGCGTGGACCAACGCGCAATCGCAGGGCGACCTCGCCGCGGCCGATCAGGTCGCCGCACCGGCTGCGGCTGCCAGTGCTGCCGCTGGCACAACCACCGGCGCGACGCCTGGCGCCCCAGGCGCGACCTCACCGGGCGCGGCCGCCGCCGCCGCGGCTGCGAGTGTCAGTGTGGCGGCGCGGCGTGGGCTTCAGCAGTTGCCCACCGGCGTGCGGCTCGTGCTTGGCTTCGCGTCCGAAGGTGAAGAGCCCAAACTGACCCGCGACGTCGTGATGTCGCCGCAGGCGTCGCAGCAATGAACAAAGCGACATTCGCGCGTCGCCAGCGCGGCTCGGCGCTTCTGCTGGCGATGGTGATCATGATGCTGGTCGTGACCCTCTCGGCGGGCATGGTTTGGCAGCACGCGCGCGCGATTCAGGTCGAGGGGGCCGAGCGGGCGCGGGCGCAGTCGGCCTGGATTCTCAACGGCGCGCTCGACTGGGCCGGTCTCATCCTGGGCGAAGACATGCGCAATTCGCGCGAGGACCATCTGGGCGAGGTTTGGGCGGTGCCTTTGGCCGAAGCGCGGCTGACCACGTTCCTTGCCGCCGACCGCACGGGCGTTGCCGACGCGGAGGTGGCCGAAGACGCACCCGACGCGTTCCTGTCCGGCGTGATCACCGACGCGCAATCGCGCTGGAACCTGCGCAACCTCATCGGCGCCGACGGCCAGAAAGCCCCGCTGCAGATCGACGTGCTGCAGCGCCTTTGCGACAAGGCGAGCGTTCCGGCAGGCACCGCGCAACAGCTCGCCGATGCCTATCACACCGCTTGGATCGGCGGCGAAGGCGCGAAGGTGATGCCGGCCGCGATGCGTGATCTGGTCTGGTTAGGCATCGATCGCGCCGTGGTCGCGCAACTCGAAAAATTTGTCACGCTGCTGCCTGTCGCCACCAAGCTCAACCTGAACACCGCTTCGGCCGAGGTCATCGCGGCCGTGATTCCTGACGCCACCGACGGCCAGGCGCAGACACTCGTCGAAACGCGCAAGCGCGACCACTTCCGCAACCAGTCGAGCCTGCGCAACCTGCTGAGCCTGGAGCAGATGAAGATCTATGACGCCCAGCTCGACGTGAAGACGGCGTACTTCGAGGTTCGCGGACGCATGCGCCTGGACGACCGCGTGCTGGAAGAAGCATCGATCGTCCATCGCAACGCAAATCGCGTCGTCACGCCAGTGCACCGCGAACGCATCAACTACGTGGACACGGCGACACGTTGAACGACGTTGCTGATTCCAAACGTGACGCAGGCGTGGCATGTGCCCATGCCGCGGGCGGACGCCTTGTGCAAATGCGTGAAAATGTCTGCCCGATTTTCGCCTCGATACGATTCGCGCCCGGTTGCGGTGCGCAATCGCGGCTAGCCTCACCCTTCCAGCGCCCCTGATGAACACGCCCACGCGTTCAGCTCGCCCTTCTCGACACTGACATGTCCACTCTCGTCGTCCTCGTCCCCCCACGGCGCCGCTCGGTCGCCGGTGCCGCGCGTGCCGATGGCAACGACGACCTCATGTATGTGCTGACCGAAGACGGCACGACGATCCAATCGACCGGGCGCTGCGCACCGGCGCTGTTGCCCAAGGCCAGTTCCGTCGTTGCGGTGCTGGGGGACAACGACGTGAGCTGGCTGAAGGTCGCGGTGCCGCGCGCGCCGGCCTCGCGCCTTCGTGCGGCGCTGGTCGGCGTGCTCGAAGAGCGCATGCTCGACGAGCCCGAATCCGTTCACTTGGCCCTCGAGCCCGGCGCCACGCCCGGCGAAGACGCATGGATCTGCGTCGTCAACAAGGCTTGGCTGACGAGTGAGATCGCGCGGCTCGAGCAGGCCGGCGTCATCGTCGAGCGCGTGGTGCCGATGTCATGGCCCGAAGACACGCCGCTGGGCCACTTCAACGAAGTTGGCAGCAGCAAGGGTGATGGTGCGGCGCTGCAACTGACGTGGTCGGACGTGAACGGTGTGTCGAACGTGCCGCTGCAGGGCAGCCTCGCGCGGGCGATGCTGCCGCGCTGGACCGCGACCCCTGCCCGCTGGAGCGCGCACCCGGCCGTCGCGGCGCAAGCCGAGCGCTGGCTGGGCTCGCCGGTCTTCGTGTTGCGCGACGAACCGCGCGCGCTGCAAGCGATGCGTTCGTTGTGGAACCTGCGCCAGTTCGACCTGGCGTCGGCGCACCGCGGCACGCTGGCGCTGCGCGAGGCCTGGAAACGGTTCCTCAGCCCGGCTTGGCGGCCGGTGCGTTGGGGGCTTGCGACGTTGGCCGTGCTGAACCTCGTGGGCCTGAACCTCTGGGCCTTGAACCAGCGCAGCGCCGCCGGCGCTAAAAGCGCCGCGATCACGCAGGTGCTGCGCGACACACATCCGCAAGTGCGATCGATCATCGATGCACCCGCGCAGATGCTGCGCGAAACCGAAACCCTGCGCGCTGCGGCCGGCCGGCTGGGTGAAGCCGACTTCGAGGCGCTGCTGGGCATCATCGCGGCCGCGTGGCCCGAGGGGCGCTCGGCGGCCGAATCGCTGAACTTCGAACCCGGCCGACTGAGCCTGGCGTCCACCGGCTGGACCGACGAGCAGGTGCAGCAGTTCCGCTCCAGCCTGCGCACGTCGGGCTGGATGGTCGACCACGCCAACGGCGTGCTCACAGTCACACGGGCGCGCTCGCCCGGCATGGGGTCCTGATCCGATGGCCACCGACGCACTCGATCCGATCGCCGACGCCGTCGACGCCGCGGCCAAACCGGCCAGTCGCGGCCCGAGCGCCACCGCGCCCGCTGCGCCTCTGGCGGGTGTGAGCGGTGCGTGGGCCAAGCTTGGCGCGCGTGAGCGACGGCTGGTGTCGATCGTCGGCGGGTTGATCGCGTTGCTGCTGCTGTGGGTGCTTGCCGTGCGCCCGGCGTGGACGGTGGTCGGCGACTCGACGTCGCGGCTGCCGAGCCTGGACGCGCAGCTGAAAGACATGCAGCGGCTGGCGATCGAAAGCAAAGAGCTCCGCGGCGCGCCGCGCCTGCCGACCAGCCAATCCGCCGCCGCGCTGAAGACCGCGACCAACGCGCTGGGCGCCGCGGGCAAGCTCACGCCAGCCGGTGAGCGCGCCACGCTGACGCTGACGAACGCCACCGGCGAGCAGATTCAGCGCTGGCTGGTCGATGCTCGCAGCAACGCCAGGGCGCGCACGATCGAGGCCAAGCTGACACGCGCCGGTGCCGGCTACAGCGGGACCATCGTCGTCGCGCTGCCCGCGCCGAACTGAATCGCCGCACCCATCCGGCGACCCACTCGAATCGAACGACTGCTCCGGCAAAACGTTGATGGCCAACTTTCTCGACTCCGTGCTGCGCCCTTCCAAGGCGTCCCGCCGCTATGGCAAATCGGGCTTTGCCGAGTCGACCCTGCAGGAAATCGCCTGGCAGCGCACGCGCAGCGCGGGTCTGCGCTGGGCCATCGCCGGCACCATCATCGGTGCGCTGGCGGGCTTGGTTGCATTCGCGCCGGCCGTATGGCTGGCGCGTGCGGTGTCGTCGGCCACCGAAGGCCGCGTGATGCTGACCGACGCACGCGGCACCGTCTGGAACGGGGACGCCGTCGCGGTGTTGGCGGGTGGCGGAGACAGCCGCAGCGCCGCTTCGTTGCCAGGGCGCCTGTCATGGACGCTGCGTCCCGGCTGGGCGATGCTGAACCTGCGTTTTCGCCACGACTGCTGCATCAACGGCCAACCGACGATTCGCATCCAACCGGGCTTCGGGCGCACCGTCGCCACGCTGGTGCCCGACACGGGCTCGAACACGCTGGGCCAATGGCCCGCAGCGTGGCTGACCGGCCTGGGCACGCCCTGGAACACGATCCAGCCCACCGGCACGCTGCGCATCACGTCGCCCGGCCTTGGAATCGAGCGCGTGCAGGGTCGCATGCGCTTCACGGGCGAGGCCGCCTTCGACGTGTCGGGCGCTGCGTCACGCATGTCGACGTTGCCGGTGCTGGGCAGCTACCGCCTGAATCTGCGCAGCGACGCCGGAACGGGTTCGGCCACGGTGAATCTCACCACCGTCGAGGGTCCGTTGCGCCTCACGGGGCAGGGTCAATGGACCGATTCGGGTCTTCGCTTCAGGGGCGAAGGCCGCGCCGACAGCGGCCAGGAGGAGGCCCTGTCGAACCTTCTGAATATCATCGGACGGCGCCAGGGAGCGCTGTCCGTCATCTCGATCGGATGACTATGACGAACGACAAGACGTGCGGTGCAATGATCGCGCTGGCTTTCGCCGGCCTGATCGGCGCCGCCCCTGCGGTGGGACAGGGTAGCGATGCCGCACCAGAAGCGCAGGGCGTGCAGGCTGCGCCCAAGCCAGCGACGGGCAAAGCGTCGTCGCGCAAAGGTTCGGGCCTGCGCTCATCAACCCCCGTGACGGTGAACTTCGTGAACGCCGAGATCGAGGCCGTGACGCGCGCGATGGGCGCGATGCTGGACCGCCAGTTCGTGGTCGACCCACGCGTCAAGGGGCAGGTCACGGTCTACAGCGAGCAGGCGATTCCTGTCAGCCAGGCCTACCGCAACTTCCTCGCCTCGCTGCGCGGCCTGGGCTACACCGTCGTCGAATCCGGTGGGCTTCTGAAGGTGGTGCCCGAGGCCGACGCCAAGCTGCAGACCGGCACGGTCGAAGTGGCCGGCCGCAGCTACCGCGGTGACCAAGTCATCACGCAGGTGTTCCGCCTGTCGCACGAAAACCCGAACAACATGGTTCCGGTGCTGCGCCCGCTGATCAGCCCCAACAACACGATCAACGCCAACGTCGGCTCACAGTCACTGGTCATCACCGACTACGCCGACAACCTGTCGCGTATCGCCAAGATCATCGCTGCGCTCGACAACCCCTCGAGCACCGACCTCGAAATCTTCACGCTCAAGCACGCGATCGCGCTCGACCTGGCGCCGCTGGTGCAGCGCCTGGCCGACGGCACGGGCGGCGGCGGCACCGCCGTGCCGGCGGCGGGTGGGCCAGGGGCCCAAGGCGCGGTCGGTGGACAGGCTTCGGGCATCTCGGTGCTGGCCGACGCACGCAGCAACACGCTGATCGTGCGCGCCAACAGCGGGGCGAAGCTTGCACTGGTGCGCTCGATCATCGAACGCCTGGACCGCGCGCCCCAGGGCAGCGGCACGGTGGGCAACATCTGGGTGGTCTACCTGAAGAACGCCGACGCGGTCCGCCTGGCCACCGTGTTGCGCGCGGCCTTCGCCAACCCGAATCAGCAACAACAAGGCGGCGCGGCCGGCGGTGCTGCTGCGCCGACAACGCCAGCGCCTTCGGTGTCCGGCGCGGGTGGCGCCGGCTCGGGGTCGGGCATCGCCACCCAGCCGCTGCAAGGCGCGGCCGGCGTGCAGACGGGCGGCTTCATCCAGGCCGACCCGGCGACCAACTCGCTGATCATCACCGCGCCCGAGCCGCAGTACCGACAGGTGCGTGCCGTGATCGACCAACTGGACTCGCGCCGCGCGCAGGTCGTGGTCGAGTCGATGATCGTGAAGATCGACGCCAACAAGGCGCTCGACCTCGGCGTGCAGTGGCAAGGCATCCTCGGCGGCAGCGGCGACCGCACGCTGTTGGGCGCGGGCTCGAACTTCGGCAGCGGTGCCAACAACATCGTCAGCCAGGGCATCGGCGTGGCGCGCACGGTCGATGCCAATGGCAACGTCGCGACCGGCAACCTCGCCAGCTCAGGGCTTGCGGTGCCGAGCGCGGGCCTCAACCTCGGGCTGATCCGCCGCTTCGGCAGCATCTACACGCTGGCGTCGCTGGCGCGCTTCCTCGAGTCGAACGCTGGCGCGAACGTGCTGTCTACACCGACGATCGTCGCCCTGGACAACGAAGAGGCTCAGATCGTCATCGGCCAGAACGTGCCCTTCATCACCGGGCAGTTCGCCAACACCACCGCCGGCACCTCGACGATCAACCCGTTCCAGACGATCGAGCGTAAAGACGTGGGCCTGACGCTGCGCGTGAAGCCGCAGATCGGCGAAGGCGGCACGATCCGCATGAACATCTACCAAGAGAACTCGGCCGTGGTGCCGGGGGCGACCTCGAGTGCCGGCCCGACCACCGACAAGAGCGCGATCGCCACGTCGGTGGTGGTCGAAGACGGTCAGGTCATGGTGCTGGGCGGCCTGCTGAAGGACGAATACACCGACAGCGACGACAAGGTGCCCGGCCTGGGCGACGTGCCGATCGCGGGCAACCTCTTCAAGGCGCAAGGCAGGAAGCGCGTGAAGAGCAACCTGATGGTCTTCCTGCGGCCGGTGGTGATGCGCGACTCGCACGCCGTCGACTCGGTCACCGTCGACCGCTACGAATCCATCCGCGCGCTGCAACGCAACTTCTCGCCCAACCCCGGCGTGGGTGAAGCGCACGACGGCCCACTGCTGCCGCCGATCCAGGCGCCGAACGTGGTGCCACCGGGCATCACGCCGCCACGCGCACCGGCGCCCGGATCAACGTCGCCCAGTGGCTCGCTGCAACCGCCGGCCACGTCACCCGAACCGGCGCCACGCCAGAACGAGAAGTCCGCCGTCGGAGATGCCTCGGACGCGGTGAAGCGCCACCAGAACAACGTCGCGTTCCCCTAGCTCGCCGAGGCATAGCCACACCACACACCGGAATCCGCAGCATGGGCGCCAGACATCCCCTTCCATACACCTTCGCGAAGGCCAACAACCTGCTGCTGGAAGACGACGGCCAGCAGGTGGTGTTGTGGGCCAGCGAGACCACGCCGATGTCAGCGCTGTCGGAGGTGCACCGCCTGTACGACGTGACCGCGATGGAGCGTGAAGCGACCGCGGCGCTGGGTACCCGCATCGCTCAGGCCTATGCCGGTGGTGAAGGCAGCGCAGCTGCGGTGGTCGGCGAGGTCGAAAGCGCGGCGGACCTGTCGCGCCTGATGCAGGACATTCCTGCGGTCGAAGACCTGCTCGAGGCCGCGAACGACGCACCGATCATCCGCATGCTGAACGCTCTGCTGACGCAGGCAGCAAAAGACGGCGCGAGCGACATTCACATCGAGCCGTACGAGCGCAACTCGTCGGTGCGCTTTCGTGTCGACGGCACGTTGCGCGAGGTGGTGCAGCCCAACCGCGCGCTGCACGCCGCGCTGATCTCGCGCCTGAAGATCATGGCCGAGCTCGACATCGCCGAGAAGCGCCTGCCGCAAGACGGCCGCATCAGCCTGCGCATCGGCGGTCGCGCGATCGACGTTCGCGTGTCGACGCTGCCCTCGGCGCACGGTGAACGCGCGGTGCTGCGCTTGCTGGACAAGACCGACGCCAAGTTCAACCTCGAAGGTCTGGGCATGAGCGGCGATGTGCTCACGCGCTTCGACCAACTCATCAAACAGCCGCACGGCATCGTGCTCGTGACCGGGCCGACCGGTTCGGGCAAAACCACCACGCTGTACGCATCGCTCAGCCGGTTGGACACGGCAACGACCAACATCCTCACCGTCGAAGACCCGGTCGAATACGAACTGCCCGGCATCGGCCAGACGCAGGTCAACCCGAGGATCGACCTGACCTTCGCGAAGGCGCTGCGCGCGATCCTGCGCCAAGACCCCGACGTGATCATGATCGGTGAGATCCGCGACTTCGAAACCGCGCAGATCGCGATCCAGGCATCGCTGACCGGCCACCTGGTGCTGGCGACGGTGCACACCAACGACGCACCCAGTTCGGTCACGCGATTGATCGACATGGGGGTCGAGCCGTACCTGCTGTCGTCGTCGCTGCTCGGCTCACTGGCGCAGCGCCTGGTCCGAAAACTGTGCACCGCATGCCGGCGACCCGATTCACACGGCCGCTACCACCCGGTAGGTTGCCCCGAGTGCGGCGGGTCGGGCTACAAGGGGCGCACCGGCGTCTATGAATTGATGGTCGCCGACGAAGCGATCGCCGCGCTGATCCACAACCGCGCGTCCGAGGCCAAACTGACCGACGCCTCAACGGCCGGCGGCATGCGCCCGATGCGTGACGACGGCGACCGCCTTGTCGCTCACGGCATCACCTCGCCCGAAGAGGTGATCCGCGTGACACGCGACACCTGACCCCAACCCGATGCCGGCCTACAAGTTCGAAGCCCTGACGGCCGAAGGCAAGTCGCGCAGCGGCCTGCTCGAGGCCGACAACGCGAAGGCCGCGCGTGCACAGTTGCGCGCGCAGGCGCTGGTGCCCATCGACGTCAAGGCAGTGGCGGGCGACGCGCGTGTCGCGGCCAACGCGTCGAGGCTGTTTCGCCGCAAAGTGTTTTCCAACACCACACTGACCGTGTGGACGCGCCAGATCGCGGGTCTGATCTCGGCTGGCCTGCCGCTCGAGCGCGCGCTCAACGTGCTGGGCGAAGAGGCCGAAGAGTTGAAGCAGCGTGAGTTGCTCGCGCACCTGAAAGCCGAGGTCAACGCCGGCAGTTCGTTCGCGCGCGCGCTGGCGCACAACCCGCATGAGTTCGACGATGTGTACCGCTCGGTGGTCGCAGCCGGCGAGCAAAGCGGCGCATTGGGCCCCGTGCTCGAGAACCTGGCTGACGACCTCGAAGCGCGGCAGGCGCTGCGCTCGAAGGTGATCGCAGCGACCCTGTACCCGGCGATCGTCTCGGTGATCGCGGTGCTGATCGTGATCTTCCTCGTCACCTACGTCGTGCCGCAGGTCGCCACCGTCATCACCAACTCCAAGCGCACGCTGCCGTTCCTGACGGTCGCCATGCTTGCGATCAGCGCCTTCCTGCGCCAGTGGGGGTGGTTGATCCTGCTGCTGCTGGCGGGCGCGGGCATCGGCCTGTCGACGGCGTTGAAACGCAGCGAAGCGTTCCGGTTCAGCTTCGACTCGATGTGGCTGCGCCTGCCGCTGGTCGGCCGGCTTGCACGAGGCTACAACGCGGCGCGCTTCGCGGGCACGTTGGCGATGCTGGCCGGCGCAGGCGTGCCGATCCTGAAGGCACTGCAGGCCGCGGCCGAAACGTTGTCGAACCGCGCCATGCGCGCCGACGCCATGGACGCGCTGGTGCAGGTGCGCGAAGGCGCGCCGCTGGCCGCCGCGCTGGCCGCCAAGAAGCGCTTCCCCGGCCTGCTGGCGATGTTCTCGCGTCTGGGCGAACAGACCGGCACGCTGCCGGTGATGCTGCAACGCGCGGCCACGCAACTGGGCGGCGAAGTGCAACGCCGCGCGCTCGCGCTGTCAACCCTGCTCGAGCCGCTGCTCATCGTCGTGATGGGCATCGTGGTGCTGATGATCGTGCTGGCGGTGCTGCTGCCGATCATCCAGTTGAACACCTGGGTCAAGTAGGGCGTCATGCCCACCACCCTCGACGGCCGCCTCGTCGTCGCGATCTCGTCGCGTGCGCTGTTCGACTTCGAGGAAGAGAACCGCGTCTTCGAAGCCAGCGATGACACCGCGTACATGCAGCTTCAGGAAAGCCGGCTCGAGCAACCGGCGCGCGTGGGCGTGGCGTTCTCGTTGATCCGCAAGCTGCTCGCGTTCAACACCAGCGGTTCACCGGCGAAGGTCGAGGTGGTGATCCTGTCGCGCAACGACCCGGTGTCGGGCATGCGCGTGTTCCGCTCGTGCAAGCACTACGGCTTGGCCGTCGAGCGCGGCGTGTTCACGCGCGGCCAGTCGCCCTGGCGCTACCTGAAGCCGCTGAACGCGAACCTTTTCCTGTCGATGAACGAGCCTGACGTGCGCGGCGCCCTCGAGGCCGGCGTGCCCGCGGCGCGTGTGTTCCCACAGTCGGCGCACGCGTCGGACGCGCACCCGAACGAGGTGCGCATCGCTTTCGACGGCGACGCGGTGCTGTTCAGCGACGAAGCCGAGCGCGTGTTCCAGAGAGAAGGCCTCGAGGCCTTCCAGCGCCACGAGCACGACAAGCTGCTCACGCCGCTGGCGCCGGGCCCGTTCAAGCCGCTGCTCGAGGCGCTGCACGAACTGCAACGTGCGCACCACACCGGCATGCGCCTGCGCACCGCGCTCGTCACCGCACGCAGCGCCCCCGCGCACGAACGCGCGATCCGCACGCTGATGAACTGGCGCATCGACATCGACGAGGCCATGTTCCTTGGCGGCTTGCCAAAGGGCGAATTCCTGCGCGAGTTCGAACCCGACTTCTTCTTTGATGACCAGACGGGTCACGTCGAAAGCGCCGCGGGGCACGTGCCGTCGGGGCATGTGGCGGGTGGGGTGGCGAACCAGAAGGGGTGATGTCGTCACGGTCGCTGCACTGCTTGGCGAGCCTGCCGTGCTAAGGTTTGAGGCATGTCACGCGCCATGCGCCGCTTCATCCTCTGGTTGATCGTCGCGACCCTGCCAATCCAGGGTTATGCGGCAGCGACGATGGTTGCCTGCGGGCCGAGCCATGAGCGGATGGCAGCGGGCGCGATGCACTCACATGACGGCGACCACCGCAGCGATCGGAGCAGCGCGTCGCACCATGGCGGGCATGACCATGCGATGGCTGACGACAGTGCTCGCGCGGTCAGCGATGTGGGCGACTTCTCGTGCAGCGCCTGTGCCGTGTGCAGCGTTGGCGCTGCATTGCCCGCAGGCGATATCTTGCTTGACGTGTCGGCCCCTGCGCCCGACACGCTGCGGCCCTCGTCGACAACACCGCTCACCGCGGTGACGCTCGACGGGCTCGAACGCCCTCCCCGATCCATCTTCGCCTGATTGACGGCTCACACCGTCACGGCTGGGCGCGTGCGCAAACCTGCGCGGCCGTGCCAGTCGTGTCATCACTAGCGGCGATTCCGACCACAGCGCCGGGTCGCCCGTCATCAGCGAGGATCAGATGGATGCTTTTCGATCACCGACCGCGCGCCGTGCCGCGGCGGCAACCCTGGCCGTATTTGCAGCGTGCGCGCAAGCTGCACCCGAACACGCGCGCAAGGACCCTGCGAATCCCCAGGCCGAAGTCCCTGCGGTTGCGTATCGCTCGAGCCTGAACGACCACCGCCGAATCGGCGATGAGCCGGTCGGCAACTGGCGCGCGTTGAACGACAAGGTGCGCGCTGTCGGCGGATGGCGCGCCTACGCCCGCGAGGCCAATGCGCCCGAGGCCACACCCGCATCGCCCACCAACCACGGGGGACATTCGGGCACCCCGAAGGAGCGGTGATGCGCAGTACTCGCAACCAACGCCCGTTCGCGCTGTGCGCACTAACCACGGCCATGCTTCTCGGCGGGTGCGCGAGCTTTTCACCCGACGGCGGGTTCGACGACGTGGCGCGAACCGCCAAGTCGCAAGCCGGGGCCGACCTTGTCTGGGCACGCAGCGACGCGCAGCGCAACACCATCGAGCGCCGCGTGGCGGAACTGTTGCGTGGCGATCTGGGTGTCGAGGCCGCGGTGCAGGTCGCCCTGCTCAACAACCGGGGCCTGCAAGCCGCCTTCTTCGAGCTTGGCATTTCGGAAGCCGACCTGGTTCAGGCCGGCCGACTGCCGAACCCGGGCTTCTCGTTCGGGCGCCTGAAGCGCGGCGACGAGATCGAATGGGAGCGCGGCCTGCACCTGAACCTCGCGCGCCTGCTGGCGATGCCGATCGCCACGCGCATCGAGCAGTCGCGTTTCGAGGTGGTGAAGCTGCGCGTGACGCTCGAGGTGCTGTCGCTCGTAGCCGAGACGCGCAAGGCCTGGATACGCACCGTCGCCGCCGAAGAGGGCGTGCGCTACATGCAGCAAGTGCAACGCGCGGCTGATGCGGGCGCGGAGTTGGCGCGGCGCATGGAGCAGGCCGGCAACTGGAACAAAGTGATGCGCGCGCGCGAGCAAAGCTTCTCCGCCGACGCCGCGCTGAACGCCGCACGCGCCGAACAGGCACGCACCGCAGCGCGTGAACGGCTGACGCGACTGTTGGGCCTGTGGGGCGATCAGGTCGCCTTGCGTATGCCCGAGCGGCTGCCCGATTTGCCATTGGCACCCGACGATCGCCCCGACATCGAGCGCGCCGCGATGGCCCAGCGCATCGACGTGCAAGCCGCGAAGGCCGAAACCGAATCGTTGGCACGCAACCTGGGTCTGACGAAGATGACCCGCTTCGTCAACGTGCTCGAGCTCGGCTTCATGCGCAACAGCTCCAACGACGCGCCGCGGCAGACCGGCTACGAGATCAGCTTCGAACTGCCGCTGTTCGACTGGAGCGGCGCACGAGTGGCCAAGGCCGAGGCGATCTACATGCAGGCCGTGAACCGAACCGCGGAAGCGGCGATCAACGCTCGCTCGGAAGTGCGCGAGGCCTACCTGGGGTATCGCAGCAGCTGGGACATCGCACGTCACTACCGCGACGAGGTCGTACCCACGCGCAACCGCATCGCCGAAGAAAACCTGCTTCGCTACAACGGCATGTTGATCGGTGTGTTCGAACTGCTGGCCGACGCGCGATCACAAATCGCCACCGTCAACGGCTCCATCGAAGCGCTGCGCGACTTCTGGATCGCCCACAGCGACCTGCAGATGGCGCTTGTCGGCAAACCGTCGTTGTCCATGGCGCCACGCGCCGCGATGGCCGCCGACACCGGCGGCGCCGGTCATTGAACCCACACGAGGACCACACGATGCTTTCGAGAAGAGGATTTGTCGGCAGCGCAGGCGCGATCAGCGCCGCGGTCACTGCCGCCGCGGTGAGCAAGGTCGCCATGGCTGCGTTGCCCGAACCCGTCATCCAGACCAAGCCCGACACGATGCCGCCGTTGGTGCCCAACACGGGCAGGCCCTACAACCCGGTGATCACACTCAACGGCTGGACCTGCCCCTGGCGCATGAACAACGGCGTGAAGGAGTTCCACCTTGTCGCCGAACCCGTCGTGCGCGAGATGGCGCCGGGCTTCAAGGCGCACCTGTGGGGCTACAACGGCCAAAGCCCTGGGCCGACGATCGAAGTCGTCGAAGGTGACCGCGTGCGCATCTTCGTGACCAACAAGCTGGGTGAGTTGACCAGCATCCACTGGCACGGCCAGCGCATCCCGAACGGCATGGACGGCGTGACCGGCCTGAACCAGCCGGGCATCGCCCCAGGCAAAACCTTCGTCTACGAGTTCGTCGCGCGCCGCCCCGGCACCTTCATGTACCACCCGCACGCCGACGAGATGGTGCAGATGGCGATGGGCATGATGGGTTTCTGGATCACGCACCCGAAAGCGCGGCACCCGTTGATCGACACCGTGGACCGCGACTTCTGCTTCCTGCTCAACGCCTACGACATCGACCCCGGCAGCTACACGCCGAAGATCATGACGATGCTCGACTTCAACCTGTGGAGCTGGAACAGCCGCATCTTTCCCGGCATCGATCCGCTCGTCGTGCGTCACATGGACAAGGTTCGCATCCGCATCGGCAACCTGACGATGACGAACCACCCGATCCACCTGCACGGGCATGAATTCCTGATCACCGGCACCGACGGCGGCCCGACGCCGAAGAGCGCGCGCCAGTACGAAATTACCGCCGACATCGCGGTGGGCCAGATGCGCCAGCTCGACTTCCTGGCCGACGAAGAGGGTGACTGGGCCTTCCACTGCCACAAGAGCCACCACACGATGAACGCGATGGGCCACGACGTGCCCACGATGATCGGCGTGGACCACAGCGGCGTGGTCAAGCAGATCACGAAGCTCATCCCCGACTACATGGTGATGGGCGAACGCGGCATGAAGGACATGACCGAGATGGAGATGCCGCTGCCCGACAACACCGCCGCGATGATGGCGGGCCAAGGGCCTTTCGGCGCGGTCGGCATGGGCGGTATGTTCAGTGTGGTGAAGGTGCGCAAGGGCCAGAAGCCCGGCGACTACAAAGACCCCGGTTGGTACCAGCACCCACCCGGCACCGTCGCCTACGAGTTCACCGGCAGCCTGCCCGACCCCGCGCGCTTCAAATCCGAGGGCACGGGGTCGATGCCACGCGTGTCGCGTCCGACGACCGACGTCGAGGTCAAGGCGCGCAAGCCATCAGGAGGCCATGGTGGTCACTGAAATGAAACGTCGCCTCGTCGCTGCAAGCGCGGCCTTCGCGCTCACACCGTTCTCGTGGCGAGCCCTCGCACACGGTGACGAAGATCACGCGAAGAAGGCCGCGGCAGTCAAGAAGGAACAGAAAGACTGGGGCATCGCAGGCGAGCGCAAAGCCATCAGGCGAACGATCGAAGTACGCATGCTCGACACCATGCGATTCACGCCCGAGCGCATCGACGTGAAGCTTGGTGAGACGCTGCGCTTTCGCGTGCTGAACACCGGCAAGGTGATGCACGAGTTCGTGATTGGCACCAAGCAGGAGAACGAGACGCACGCCGCGCTGATGGTGAAGTTCCCGGACATGGAGCACGACGAGCCGTACATGGCGCACGTCGGCCCGGGCAAGCGCGGCGAAATCGTCTGGACCTTCAACCGCGTCGGTGAGTTTCAGTTCGCCTGCCTGATCGCGGGGCACTACCAGGCGGGGATGGTCGGCACGATCAAGGTGGTGAAGGCGCGCAAGGCTTGAATTTCGTTCGAGACGCGCACGCGCGGCCACTTTCGCCGCTCGGTTGTCGCTCGACTCGGCGCGTCTCATGCACGCTGCCATCACCCGCCACAACACGCGCACGCAGATCGGGGCAGCGTTGGCCAGGGAGGCGTCGAGGCTCTGGTTCTCGGCTTCGCGGACGGTGTACGCTTGCCTCGAGCATCCTGATCGACATGCCCTCCCGCGCCAACGTCACACCGCTGAAGGCAAGCACGCTCGCCCCCCTGCGATCGGCGTCGACATCGCAGAAGGGCGATCGGCTCGCTGGTTCACGCAACGAGGTGTGGCTTTGCGCAGGCTACGACGGTAGCGGTCGCGGTGTGGTGCTGTACGTCAAGCCCTCACTCGGTGTCAGATCCATCATGGTCGAAGCACTCGCGGCCCAGGTCGGCCAATGTATGGGGTTGCCTTGTCCCGACCCCTACATCGTGACGGCGAGCCCGCAGCACATCGGGCGACCGCGCGGCGCCAAGATCGTGGCGTTTGGCTCCTAGCAGGTTGGCAACCGGTCCCTGACGTATCCCATCCTCGATGTCGAGGTGCTGATGGAGGCCCTGCAACGCCAGAAGCTGATCGACCCGCTGGTAGCTTTTGATGAGTTCGTCGCCAACCCCGTCCGCGGACCGCGCGACATCGTGTTCACGCCGGCCCACGGTGCAGCCGTGATCGACCACGAAGGCGCGATGGACCTAGCGACGAGGGCCGACCAACCCGTGACCAACTGGCTGGCTGAGCGTGTGCTCGACGCACTGCCTGCGAGGGAACGGCCGACATTCCTGAAGCGGCTTCGAGCCAAAGTCGCCGTTTTACACTCGACCCGGTTCGGGGCCGCTCCCGCGGCTGTATTGTTCGGCCAGCAAGGCGCGCTGCTGTACAACGCGCTGGTCAAGTTCGTCGAACAGCGGCTCACGCATCTCGACCGTCTTCTCAGCGAACGCGTGTTGCCCGGCCAGGCCTACCTTCCATCGCCGAACCAACAAGATGCGCCCGACGGAACTACCGACGTTTGAAGCCACCTGGTGGCCCGTCACGCTCGAGACCGTGCCCGGCTCAGGCGAGCTGATCGCGGTGGCCGTGGTGGCGCGGGCAGCCAGCGGCCAAGCCAAGGCCAGGCGACTGGTTGCGCCCGCAGCGTTGGCCGGCATGTTCGGCTCGGATGCGAAAGGCATGCACGTGTTGGTTGAGCAGACCGTGACTTCGTTGCAGAAGCAGCTCGACAAGGGCTTGCTGGTCGACGAGCTTCAACCGCCGTTCGGTGGCTTAGGCTTCGGTGCGCCGCGCGATTGCGTCGCGCACGACTTCAACGAAGTGTTCGAGGTTGCGTTCCGGCTTGGTGGGGCGTTTGGCATCTCCACCTTCGGCGCGACGAGCAAGCCGTCCGAAGAAACCCTTCGGGCCTTCACCGAGTGGGCCGAGAGCATTCGCCTCGCGTTGCTGAAGACCACTTCCTCCGAAGGGATCGAAGAGGCATTCAATGTTCCCGTGACGCTGGCGACCGGCAAGAAGGGTCGCATCGGATTCCTTGCTGGGGACTACGTCGCCAACTTCGGCGTGCTTCGCCCCGGGCGGTCGGCGGCGTCAGACACCCGCGCACTGAAAGTGAAGCTGTTCGACCTGCAAGCGATGAGGCATGGAGAGCTCCTTGCTCCGCAGGCCGAGCTGTTGGTCGGCTCGCCGCTGATCCAGCCCGGCGGGCCTTACAGCAGACGCGAGGTCGACGCGCAGCAGCAGTCTTGGGCGTTCATCGAGTACGAGGCCAAGCAACTGGGCGTCAAGGCCCATCGATACGCCGTTGCTGCCGAGGCTGCTTCACACCTCGCTCACAAGATCGCAGCCCACTGATCGCGCGCGCGGCTCTCACGCCAGCACGACCCTACCCCCGTCACGCGCCAGCACACCCGCGCCCACGAGGCTATCGACACACTCGCGCGCCTCGCCCTCGCCCATCGCCCCGTCGGGGCCCAGCATCACCGGCGACTTGCGCAGCCACACCAGCAACTCGCGCTCGTCGCGCGACTGATGCTCGAGCATGTGGAACATCACCAGCGCCTTGCGCGCGTGCAGCGTGTGTTCGTGCGGATGGCGCTTGTAGTGCTCGAGACGTTTGCGGCTGGACGCCAGCGCCGTCGCCGCGTCGGTAAAGGGCCGGCCGTGGCCGGGGATGACAAGCGCTGGGCGCAGGGCTTCGATCGCATCCAGCGCCACGAGGTTCGCATCGAAGGCCGCTGCATCGCCCGCAAGCGCGGGGAAGACGATCGCCAGGCGCTTCTCCCACAACGCGTCGCCGCTGACGAGCACGCGATGTTCGGGCTGGAAGAGCATCACGGCGTCGGGGTCGTGGCCGGGCGCGGCGTGGACCTGCCACTCGTGGCGGCCGATGCGCGTGCGCTGGCCGGCGTGCAGGCCCGCGTCGACACGGAAGCGTTCGCAGCGCTGACCGGTGCGTTCGTAGGTCAATGCCCCAAGGTCCCACGCACGCACGGTGTCGAACTGTGTGGCCGGCACCGAGGTATGCGCAGCCGGCCACGCGGCCTGCAGCCGTGCATTGCCGCCGCAGTGGTCGGAGTGCAGGTGAGTGTTGACGATGCGGTCGAGCGCACGGCCACGCAAGCCCGCACGTACGAGCGTCAGGCCCAGGTCGGCATGCGCGTCGTAGCCGGTGTCGATGATCACCGTCGGCTCGCCTGCCACGTCGCACAGGGTGCCGTTCGACGACAGCCAGCCGCGCTCGAAGACGGTCAGGCCGAGCGCGTGCAGCGTCGCTGCGATGTCCGGCGCGGGTGTGCCCGACATCGGCAGCATCACGCGCCCGTGCGCAACTCGCGCCGCAGAATCTTGCCGACGTTGCTCTTGGGCAACTCGTCGCGGAACTCGATCATCTTCGGGCGCTTGTAGGCGGTGAAGTTGTCGCGGCAGTACGCCGCGATCTCTTCTTCCGACAGGCTCGCGTCTTCGTTGCGCACCACGAAGAGCTTGACGGCTTCGCCGGTGCGCGCGTCGGGCACACCGATCGCCGCGCATTCGAGCACCGCGGGGTGCAGGCCCACCACCTGCTCGATCTCGTTCGGGTACACGTTGAAGCCCGACACCAGGATCATGTCCTTCTTGCGGTCGACGATGCGGATGTGGCCGCGTTCGTCCATCACGCCAACGTCGCCGCTCTTGAAGTAACCATCAGGCGTCATGACCTTCGCGGTTTCATCGGCGCGGTTCCAGTAGCCTGCCATCACCTGCGGACCACGGATGCAGATCTCGCCGGGCTGGCCCAGCGCCACATCGCGGCCGTCGTCGTCGCGGATCGCGATGTCAGTCGAAGGAACGGGTTGGCCGATCGTGCCGGTGTAGGCCTCGAGGTCGGCCCGGTTGCCGGTGGCGACGGGCGAGGTCTCCGAGAGGCCGTAGCCCTCGGCGATGTGGCAGCCGGTGACTTCGTGCCAGCGTTTGGCGGTTGCCTCTTGCACCGCCATGCCGCCACCGTTGCTGACGACCAGGCCGCTGAAGTCGAGCTTCGCGAACTCGGGCTCGTGCGCCAGCGTGTTGAAGAGCGTGTTGACCGCGGGGAACATGTTCACGCGGTGGTCACGCAGCGTGGTGATCAGCCCGCGCACGTCGCGCGGGTTCGGAATCAGCAGGTTGGTCGCGCCGATGCGCGCGCCGAAGAGGTAGCAGATCGTCAACGCGAAGATGTGATACAGCGGCAGCGCGCAGACGATCTTCAGCGCCCGATCGCCACGGGCGGCGGTCACCTTGGCGAGCACCGGCGCGAACAGCGGGTCGATCTGCGCGATGTTCGCCAGCACGTTGCGATGAAGCAGCGTCGCGCCCTTGCTGATGCCGGTGGTGCCGCCGGTGTATTGCAGGAACGCGACCGCATCAGGGTCGGACGTCGGCTTCGTCCACGTCATGCCGCGGCCTTGTTCGACCGCGTCAGCGAATCGCGTGACCGTGCGCGCGCTGTCGGTCGGCAGGCGGAACTCGGGCACGAGCTTGCCCAGATGCCGCACCAGGAAGTTGATGCCGTGGCGCTTCCAGAAACCAAGCCCGTCACCCATCGACGCAAGGATCACGTGCTTCACCTGCGTGCGCTCGATCACGTCCTCGAGCGTGTGCGCGAAGTTCTCGAGCACGATGATCGCTTCGGCGCCCGAGTCGACGAGCTGATGCTCGAGCTCTCGCGGGGTGTACAGCGGGTTGACGTTGACGACCGCGCAGCCCGCCCTCAGAACCGCGGGAATCGCCACGGTGTAGGGGATCACGTTGGGCATCATCAGCGCGACACGTTGACCGCGGCGCAGGCCCTTGCCTTGCAGGAACGCCGCGAGCGCGCGAGAGCCTTCGTCGATGCCGCGGTACGTGATCGAGCGGTTCATGCAGATCGCGGCGGTGCGGTCGGCGTAGCGCGTGAAGCTCTGCT
The DNA here is from genome assembly GCA_963738615.1 of uncultured beta proteobacterium. Taxonomy (GTDB): domain Bacteria; phylum Pseudomonadota; class Gammaproteobacteria; order Burkholderiales; family Burkholderiaceae_C; genus CAVTWY01. The sequence goes on along the minus strand of CAVTXI010000019.1, from coordinate 1,428,317 downwards.
CGAGCAGGTCGACGATCGACGCGTAGGTGTCGATCGCCACCTGCGCAGGCCAGTCGCGCGGGTAGTTCGTCAGCCACGGGCGGGCTGTTACGTCATCGGCTATCGCGGCGGGGTGGGTGATCACGTGCTCGGCTCGTCCATGGTCAGGGCACTCACTCGTTCAAGGCAACTGTGCCAGCGGGTCGTCAGGGTTCTCTGGCCCCGCGGCGCCGGCGGCGAAGAGTCTAGCCATCAGCGCACGCTCGCGCGTCGCCACCGACTCGAGGAAGGCCCTCGGGTCGGGCAGTTCGCCGAAAGATTCGAAGCCCTCTTCCAGAAAGCCCTGCAGCGCCGACAGGCCCGCCGCTGCCGCCGGTCCACGCATGAACTTCAGCGTGCGCCGCAGCATCGGCCGGCGTGTGTACGCGGTCAGCGCGATGCCGACGTCGTGCATCACGCGCACCTGGCGTTCGCGATCGTCGGGCCGGCCCGTGGCCTGCCAGATGCGCAGGTAGGACAGCGCATCGACCTCGGTCGACACCAGCGCGCGCGCCATCTGCAGATCGAGGTCTTCCGACAACGCGTGCAGCGCACCCAGCGCTTCGACCGTGGCCGCGATCTCATCGGGGAACAAGCGCACCATCGCCGGAACCACGCGCGCGAACTCGGCGTCGCGGCGCGAGAAGTCTTTGTCGCCGTACAACTCGTCGAGAAAGAAGCGGCACGCGCGCCGCGCCGCGGGCTTGGCCATCCAGTCGGTGTAGGTGCGCTCGAAACGGCGACCCTGATAACGCTTGACCGCCGCCAGGCGCGCGGCCAGCTCGGGGTCGGCACGCGCAGCCGAGCGAGACGCCTCGACCGCGTCGAGGTGTCGATGGATGTTGGCAGAGCGCGGGTTCATGCGCGACGGGTGGATGACAAGGCCGCGCGCATTGTGCGTAGAAACCTCGGGCAACCCTTGCTAGTGACACACATCTAGACCCGCAAGCACCCGACGATGCAACACTTGCCCTTTTGCCGTTGGGGCGAAAGCAAGGGTGTGATCCGACGACGTACGTGGCTTCGCCTCGGTGCAGTCAGCACGGTGGTGCTGGCTGCGGCGGGGGCTGGCGTGGTGCTGACCACGTCGCCGGGTTTTGCTCAGGGGAAACTGTCCGCCGGCGCGGGCGAGGTTTGCAAGGCCATCGCCCGCGCCGTGCTGGATGGACGCCTGCCCGACGACCCAACGCAACTCGCCACCGTGCTCGACGCTTATCTGAAACGCCTCGAGGTCGCGATCGCGAGCTTCCCGTCCGCGGTGCAGGGCGAAATCAGCGAGTTGCTGACGCTGCTGTCGACGACGCCTGGGCGCATGAGCCTCGCGGGCGTGTTGCGGCCGTGGTCTTGGGCAAGTGTCGAAGACGTGCAGTCGGGTCTGGCATCGATGCGTCGTTCGGCGCTGAGCCTTCGCCTTCAGGCCTACCACGCGCTGCGCGACCTAACGCACGCTGCCTGGTACGCCGACGAAACCCGATGGGCCGAAATGGGATACCCCGGCCCGACCGAGTTGTGACCGTGGCGCGCGAGATGACCATTCCCGACCCCATCCGCGAAGGCCTCGCTCGCGGCTGGCGCGTGCTGGGCGGCCCGCACGGGCCGCTGCCGTCGCGGATCGAGTGCGACGTTGCCATCGTCGGCAGCGGCGCCGGCGCGGGCATCACCGCCGAGCTGCTGACGAAAGCGGGTCTGACGGTGGTGATCGTCGAAGAAGGGCCGCTGAAGTCGAGCAGCGACTTCCGTCAGCGCGAGGCCGACGCCTACCCGCAGCTCTACCAGGAGAGCGCGTCGCGCAAAACCGCCGACAAGGGCGTGCAGATCATGCAGGGGCGTTGCGTGGGCGGCTCGACCACCGTCAACTGGACCAGTTCGTTCCGCACGCCGCCCGCGACGCTGGCGCACTGGGACGCGTACTTCGGCCTCGAGGGTTTCGATGCCAAGACCATGGCACCGTGGTTCGACGCCGCAGAGCGCCGACTGAACATCGCGCCTTGGATGGTCGCGCCCAACGTCAACAACGCGCTGCTGGCGCGTGGCGCGGCCAAGCTGGGCATGCACGTGTCGGTGATCGCGCGCAACGTCAAGGGCTGCTGGAACCTGGGCTCGTGCGGCATGGGCTGCCCCACGAACGCCAAGCAGTCGATGCTGGTGACGACGATCCCCGCCGCGCTGGACCGTGGCGCGACGCTGCTGGTGCAGACCCGCGCGCAGCGCGTGCTGGTCGACGGCGACAAGGCCGTCGGCCTGGCCTGCACCGCGGTGGCTCAGGACGGCACGGTTGGCAGCCCGATCGGCAACGTCGAGAACGTCGGCACGATCGTGCGCGCGCGCCATGTCGTGGTCGCGGGCGGTGCGATCAACAGCCCGGCGCTGCTGATGCGTTCCGACGCGGTCGACCCGTATCGCCTGCTCGGCTCGCGCACCTTTCTGCACCCGGTGGTGTTGTCGGCCGCGGTGTTCGACGAACGTGTGGCCGGCTGGGAAGGCGCGCCGCAGACCGTCTACAGCGACCACTTCCTCGAGGGCCAGCCCGCCGACGGCGCCGATGGCCTTCAAGCTCGAGGCCCCGCCGCTGCACCCGCTGATCTTCGCAACCACGAGCGGTGGCTTCGGCCGCGAGATGGGCGCCACGCTCGCGGCGTTCCCGAACACGCACGCGCTGATTGCGCTGCTGCGCGACGGCTTCCACCCGCAGTCGCCCGGCGGCCGCGTGAGCTTGAAGCGCGACGGCACGCCGCTGCTGGACTACCCGCTGAACGAATACGTGATGGAAGGCGCGCGCCGTGCCTTGCTGGCGATGGCCGAGGTCCAATTCGCCGCCGGCGCGAAGCGCGTTCGCGTGGGGCACGAATCGGCGCCACCGCTGGATTCATGGGCGCAAGCGCACGAGGTCATCGAAGCCCTGCCCATGAAGCCGCTGCTGGCGCGTTTCGTCAGCGCGCACGTGATGGGCGGTTGCGGCATGGCGGGCGACGAACGCCGTGGCGTCGTTCGGCCCGACGGCACGCATTGGCAGATCGAACAACTGTCGGTGCTCGACGGTTCGATCTTCCCGACCAGCATCGGCGCGAATCCGCAGTTGTCGATCTACGGCATCGTCGCGCGGCTGGCGACCGGCCTGGCGAAGCGGCTGTCGGGCCGCGATGTCGTGTTGGCAGGCTGACGATGGTTGCCACGCTCCAAAGGCTGGCCGTGTTGACGCTGGCCTTGACGGCCGTGTTGTGGGCCGTGTGGTGGAGCACCCATGGCCATGCGCTGGTGGGCGTGTTGGGCGCGCTTGCGGTGCTGCTGTTGCACGCGCTGGTGCTCGCGGTCGAATTCCTGATCGTTCCCTACATGAACCGCGACGACCCGGCCCCGCGGCAGAGCCTGCGCGAGCTGGTATCGGCGTGGTGGAACGAAACCCGGCTGGGGTTGCGCGTGTTCGGGTGGGACCAGCCCTTTCGTTCGCGTGTGCACCCCGACCACCTGAGCGCCGACATGCACGGCCGCCGCGGCGTGCTGCTGGTCCACGGCTTCATGTGCAACCGCGGCTTCTGGAATGCGTGGATGCCGCGCCTGCGCGCGCGCGGCGTGCCGTTCATCGCCCCCAGCCTCGAGCCGGCCTTCGGCAGCATCGACAGCTACGTTCCCGCGATCGATGACGCCGTGCGGGCGCCTGCGCGCAGCCACCGGCATGGCACCGGTGATCGTGGCGCACAGCATGGGCGGCTTGGCCGTGCGCGCGTGGCTGGGCCGGGCCACCGCGCTCGACGTGCACGCCGTCATCACGCTCGGCACGCCGCACCACGGCACCAACTTCGGCCATCGCGGCCCGATGGCGAACGTGGGTCAGATGCGGCGCGGCAATGATTGGCTGGGCGCGCTGGCCGGCACCGAGTCGCCCGACCTGCGCCGGCGCTTCGTCTGCTTCTACAGCCACTGCGACAACATCGTGCTGCCGGCGTCAACAGCGATGCTGGAAGGTGCCGACAACCGTCACCTTCGGGCCATGGCGCATGTGCAGTTGATCGAGCACCCCACGGTGTTCGCGGCAGTCCTCGAGGCGATCGAACGCTGAGTTCAGGAAAAAAAGAGGCCGCGCTCGATGGCGCGGCCTGGGTTCCCTGAGCGAGGTGCCAGCACGCCGCTCGAGCGGCTTGGCTTTGCTTGGCTTAGACGTTCACTACCGTATCCAGTGCGGCGTCGTCCACCTATGTTGCAAGGTTTGGGCCATCAGGTTCATGTCGAGAAGCGTCACTTTCGACACGTCACGTTGGTCATCACGTGTCAGCCTCGTCCTACAAACCGTGGTGCGGCGTCAGTCCCATCGCCGCGGCAGGCCGGCAGGGTCGTCGAAAAGCGACCAGCGCTCACGCGCGACGCCTTCGAACGCCCGGCGATAGCGCGCGCCGTCGGCAGCGTCTGCGGTCACGTCGCGCACCAGGATCGCGGCGATGCGCGTGGGGTGACGTTGGGTGATCGCACCGTAGATCTCCGGGTCTTGTTCGCCCGAGTCGCCGACGAGCACGAAACGTCGTCGTGGCTGTTCGGACAGCAGGCGCTCGATGGTTGCGTGTTTGTGCGCTGACGACGCGCCCTTCGACATCAGCGCCTGCGGCCGCAGGCTGAAGGCGCGCAGGTGCAGGCTGCCTGCAGGAAAAGCTTGCGCACCCAAAAAGCCCTCCAGCGCGCTCGTCAGAGCCCACGGTGCGCTCGACACGTAGTGGAACGCTACCGGCTGCTCGCGCTGCGCGACCTGCGCAATCTGAAAGTACCAGGGCGCCATGCCCGGCACCGCCGCGAAGGGCCGCGCGAACGTGTTCAGCAGCATTTGCCGGCGATCGCGCACCTGGGTGTGTTTGATGGTGTCGTCGATGTCCGACACGATGCTCAACCCCTCGGGCCCGTTGACGATGGCACGCCCGGCAAAACGTCGCGCACCGGCGGCCAGTTCGAATTCGATCGCCGGCCCACCATCACGGGCGATCGTGCCCGGCGGCAGCAACACCACCGCATCGATGCCGCCGTCGCGACGGCTTGCGGGCAGATCAACCCATGGCATCTGCGCGTGGATGCGCAAGCGAAGCCGGCGCCGCGCCTGCGCCTCGCGCGCGAACAGCTTCGTGCGTTCGACGAAGCGGCTGCGGTCGGCGGGGTCGATCTTGTCCAGTCCAGGCCGATCGCTTTCGCCAGGGCACGCGCCGCCAGCCGACGCGTGTCGCGTTCGTAGACCCACGCCTGCACGCGAAGCTCGACACCGCCGCCATCGAGTCGACGCGCCGTCGACGGCAGCACGACAACACCTTCGTCGTCCTCGAGGGCACCTCGGGCGAATGACGGCAGCGACAACGCCGACATGGCGACCACGGCCGCGCCGCCCGCGACGAAGGCTCGTCGGTTCGACATCACGTGCGAGCCTTCGACGCGCCCAGCACAAGGTCGATCACGGCGCGTGCCGCATGCGGGCGCCCTCGCGCGCGGGCACGTTCGGCCATCGCGCGCGCGGCCTGTGGGTCGGCCAGCCAGCGCCGAAAGCGCCATTCGAGCCCGGCCGCGTCGATCGCGAGCCACGCCGCGCCCTCTTCCAACAGGTGCTGCGCGTTGCGCTCTTCCTGCCCGGGGATTGGCGCGATCAGCAGCATCGGCAGCCCCATCGCCAGGCACTCGGACGTCGACAGCCCGCCGGGTTTGGTGATCGCGAGATCGCACGCAGCCATCACGCGTTCGATCGTCTTCGTGAAGCCCAACGCAGCGAGCCGTTGCGGATGTTGCCGAGCCAGGTCCTGATACCGCGCCAGCAACTCGGCGCTCTTGCCGGCCACGGCCACGAGTTGGAAGTCGCCGTCGATGCGCAGCAGCCGCTCGACCATCGCCGCGCCGCTGGCCAGGCCCGCGCCGCCGGTCATCACCAGCGCGGTGGGCTTGCGTGGGTCGATACCCAACTCGCGCGCGGCCGTGTCGCGATCGGGCGCACGCGCGAAGGCCGGCATGATTGGAATGCCCGTCACCTCGACGCACATGCCCGGCAGCGCCTCACGCACGCGAAACCCCACCTCGTCAGTCGCCACGAAGTAGCCGCGCAAGCCCGCTTCGGCATCGTTCGCGCTGGGCTGCACCCACAGGCGGTGCAAGTCGAAGTCGGTGACCAGCACCCACGTGGGCGCATGCGCATGGCCGCGCAGCGCGTCGCGCGCCAGCAGTTCGGCCGGCAAGAAATGCGTGCACACGATCGCGTCGGCGCGCGCGGCCGCCACCGCGTCACGCAGCCCACGCGTGCTGACGCGTTCGACCACGCGGCGCACGCGCGTGGACCAATCGTCGTCGGCAGCACGGTCGCTTGCCTGTACAGCTGCGCCCACCACTGCGGGTGACGCTCGACCAGGTCGATGTACAGGTCTTTGTAGACCTTGCGGAAGGCGGCCGACACGTGGTCCATCACGTCGAGGTGTTCGACCTCGAGGCCGGCTTCGCGTGCCGCGGCCTCCACGGCCTGCGCCGCGCGCACGTGGCCGGCACCGACCGAGACGCTGAGCAGCAGGAGGCGTCGCACGGCAGTGGTCATGCCGGATTGTCCATGGGCGGCCAGCGTCCTTTGATCGACATCAAGGCCCGCCAGGCGGGCATCCGGTGGAACCTTGTCCGCTTCGCTCCGGAGAACCCGAATGGCCCGCGACACGAACCAACCCACGACCACACGCAACCACGACAGCATCCGCCACGAGACCCTCCGCTTCGCGCCGCGCGGTGGCCGAGGGCGACACTACCGCCGAGGCTCGCGAAGCGCTCCATCGAGCACGATCGCGTCGACCGCGAGATCGACGCGGCGAGCCAGCAGCAGGCGATGGCGCTGGCCGACGTGCTCGCGCGCCACGATCGCGGCGGTCACCCCGACCCGATCGGCGAGCTGAAGGCGATGCTCGACGGCGCGTCGTTCGACGAGCTGAAGGCGCTGCGACACATGCTGTTCGCGCCGCGCGAGGTCGACCACTCGACCAACGGCGCCGACCCCGACGCCGAACTCGCGCACGACTGGCGCAGCGGCGCCTACCCGTACAAGAACCTGATGTCGAGGAAGCGCTACGAGCGCCAGAAGTACCGCCTGCAGGTCGAACTGCTGAAGCTGCAGGCCTGGGTGAAAGAGACCGGGCAGCGCGTCATCATCCTGTTCGAAGGGCGTGACGCAGCCGGCAAGGGCGGCGCCATCAAGCGCTACATGGAACACCTCAACCCTCGCGGTGCGCGCGTCGTCGCCCTCGAGAAGCCCAGCGAGATCGAACGCGGCCAGTGGTACTTCCAACGCTACATCCAGCACCTGCCCACGCGTGGCGAGATCGTCATGTTCGACCGCAGCTGGTACAACCGCTCGGGGGTCGAGCGCGTGATGGGCTTTTGCAACCAGCGCGAGTACGACGAGTTCCTACGCCAAGCGCCCGAGTTCGAGCGCCAACTCGTGCGCTCGGGCGTGCACCTGTTCAAGTTCTGGTTCTCGGTCAGCCGCGCCGAACAGCGCCGCCGCTTCAAGGAACGCGAGGCGCACCCGTTGAAACAGTGGAAGCTGTCGCCGATCGACAAGGCGTCGCTCGACAAGTGGGATGACTACACGCGCGCGAAGGAGGCGATGTTCGTCGCCACCGACACGTCCGACGCACCCTGGACCGTCATCAAGTCCGACTGCAAGAAGCGCGCGCGCCTGAACGCGATGCGTTACGTGCTGAGTCGCCTGGACTACACGCGCAAGGATCTGTCGACCATCGGCGCGGTCGACCCGCTGATCGTCGGCCGGCCCTCGCTGGTGCCGGGCCGCGGCGACGACCAGCTCGCACAGGCGGGGCCCGGTTGACGAGCACAACCCGCGACACTGGGGGCATGAACGCCGGCACGCTGCAACCGCTGTGGAACGCAGGCCACCCGTGGGCCTACCCGCTGCTCGAGATCGTGCACATCGTCGGCATCGCGCTGCTGCTGGGCAACCTGGTGCTGTTCGAGTTGCGCGCCTTCGGGCTCGGCGCGGCGCTGCCAGCCGACAGTCTCGCTCGACTGGCGCTGCCGATCGCGCTGGTGGGCTTTGCGCTCGCCGCAGCGAGCGGGCTGGTGATGTTCGCAAGCCAGCCCGGTGACCTGATCGCCAACCGCTGGTTCGTCATCAAGATGGGGCTGCTGATGCTGGCGGGGCTGAACGCGGCGATGTTCCATGCGCGCGGCGGCGTCACGAAACTCGACGCCGTGGCCAAGGCGCAGACCCTGCTGTCGCTGGGCTTGTGGCTTGCGGTCATCACCTGCGGGCGCTGGATCGCCTACGCTTGAAGCAACACCGAAGGGGTCTTCAAGCAACACCGAAGGAGTCTTCATGATGAAACGCCGCACCCTGCTTGCCATCGCGTTCGCCCCGACCGCCACGGTTCTGCGCCCTGCCCACGCGCACCACGGCTGGAGCAGCTTCGACCAGTCGAAGCCGATCTACCTCGAGGGCAAGGCCGCGAAGGTGGCCTGGCGCAACCCGCACGCCGAACTGCTGCTCGAGGTGCGGCAGCCGCTGGCGCTGCCGGCCAACCTGAAGGACCGCAAGGTCCCGGCGCAGTCGGCCGCGGTCGACGGGCCGTCGCTGCTGGCGAACGCGGCGCTGCCCACACGCAAAGACCGCCAGTGGACGATCGAACTCGCGCCGCTGACGCGCTTGGACGCGTGGAAGGTGCCGCCGATCACCGACGGGCAATCCCTGGCGGTGCTGGGTTTCACTTTCACCGGCGAGAAGGGCGACGCCGTGCTGCGCGCCGAGTACCTCTTCCTGGGTGACGCGGTGTACGGCCTTCGGTCTGCGCCGACGTGATGCGGATCCGGCGGCTCCACGCGATGCTCGGCAGTTCGACCAGGCGATAGGCGATCCACGACACCAGCAGCGGCGCGGCAATCAGCACCACCACCACGACCACGTCAGTTGCGACCGATGGCGCGAGCACGCGCCGCAAGGCATACACCGCCACGCCCTGCACGTTGGTGTGCAGGAGGTAGATGCTGTAGGACATCAGCCCGATCCGCTGCACCCAGCCGATGTTCAACCAGCGGTGCATCGCGTCGACGCGGTGCGCAAGCACCAGCGCACCCGTGGTGAGCAGCAACACGACGCCGTTGGCCTGTGGATCGCGCGCAACCCCGCTCGCCACGACCGCGCACAACGCTGCAAGGCCCCAGCCCGCGCCGGGCTCGCGCCGCACCCACCAGCAGACGAACACGCCAAGCATGAAGGCATGCCAAAAGCCGATGAAACCGCCGGGCCACAACGCCGTTGTCCAGTACCCCAATGCCCAAGGCACTGCGATCAGCGCTGACGCGCCGCCCATCACCATGCGCGCCCACGGCCAACCGGTCGCTGCGCCGCAACGCGTCACCGGCCCAGGCCATCAGCGCAAAGGCCATGTAGAACTGGATCTCGATGACCAGCGTCCAGTAGACGACGTTGACCGCCTGATAGCCCAGGAAGTCGTGCGCGTAGAAGAGGTTCGCGACCACGGCTGCGAACGAGGGCACCTGCGCCGTCTGCGGACGCAACATCGCTTCGACCCATGCCAGCGCCACGCCCACGGCGATGCTGACGTACAGCGACGGCGTGAGGCGCACCAGACGCCGCAGAAAGAAGCGTCCGGCCACACGAGCGTCGACGTCCAGCGCTTGCGTGGTCAGCGCCATCACGTAGCCGCTGAGCACGAAGAAGATGGCCACGCCGAGGTGACCGAGCGACACCGCCCATAGGACAAAGGCCGGCACCTGCTCGGCCAGCCGCGCGAGGTGCCCGCCGCTGTGGATGTGGAATATCACCACCCACATGACGGCCACCGCGCGCAGGCCGTCAGCGAAAGCCAAGCGGTCTGCTGCAGCGCCTTTCACGGGTTGTGTACTCATGACGCCGGATTGTCGAAGGGCGTTGCAGCGGTGCCGGTCCGATGTGCGCTCAGCACCACGCACGCGCGTGGCGTTCGGCGCGCCATGCAGGTCGGCGAGAAGGAGTCAAGAAGTCGTCAAGAGCCGGCGAAAAGCAGGCGCAGGCAGGCGACACGCTCGGGCTGCCCTTCTTATAATCACGCATTCCGAGGAGCGCTGCGAGGCCCAAGGCCCCAGGCTCGGAACGTCCAACTGCGCTCACCCCGGCACCGGCGGTGGGCGCTTGTCCTTCAAGGCCCGCCGCGCCGTCGGGGCCCGCCACGTCGAACGAAGGACTGCAATGAACACCCCCCACGCCAAGCCCATGGCCAAGGACGGCAAGCTCGCCGTCAAACCCACCCGCAGCACGAAGGTTGCCGGCGCACCCAAAACAAAGACCGCGGCGAAGGCAGCGGCACAACTGCCGAAGGCTGCAACGCCGCAGCCGAAGGTCGCGCGCAAGGTGTCCTCGGACCACGCCGTTGCCGACATCAACTTGGCCGCCTGGGGCCGCAAAGAAATCGCCATCGCCGAAAGCGAGATGCCCGCGCTGATGGCCATCCGCAAGGAATACGCGAAGAGCAAACCGCTGTAGGGCGCGCGCGTGACCGGGTCGCTGCACATGACGATCCAGACCGCGGTGCTGGTCGAGACGCTGCAGGCGCTGGGCGCGACGGTGCGCTGGGCCTCGTGCAATATCTTCAGCACGCAGGACCACGCGGCCGCCGCGCTGGCTGCCGTGGGCACGCCGGTGTTCGCGTACAAGGGCGAGTCGCTGAAGGACTATTGGGACTACACGCACCGCATCTTCGAGTTCGGCGCCAAGGGCGCGAAAGGCGAAGGCCCGAACATGATCCTCGACGACGGCGGCGACGCGACGCTGCTGATGCACCTGGGCAAGCAGCGCCGAGAAAGACGCGTCGGTCCTTGCCAAGCCCACCAGCGAAGAAGAGCGCGAGCTGTATGCCGCGATCAAGGCCAAGCTGAAGGACGACCCGACCTGGTACAGCCGCAAGCAGCGCGCAGATCCTCGGCGTGACCGAAGAAACCACCACCGGCGTGCATCGCCTGAACGAGATGAGCGCCAAGGGCACGCTGCTGTTCCGCGCCATCAACGTCAACGACAGCGTCACGAAGAGCAAGTTCGACAACCTCTACGGCTGCCGTGAATCGCTGGTCGACGGCATCAAGCGCGCCACCGACGTGATGATCGCCGGCAAGATCGCCGTGGTCGCCGGTTATGGCGACGTGGGCAAGGGCAGCGCGCAGGCGCTGCGGTCAGCTGTCGGCGCAGGTTTGGGTGACCGAAATCGACCCGATCAACGCGCTGCAGGCCGCGATGGAAGGCTACCGTGTCGTGACGATGGAATACGCCGCCGACCGCGCCGACATCTTCGTGACCGCCACCGGCAACAAGAGACGTGATCACGCACGAGCACATGAAGGCGATGAAGCACAACGCGATCGTCTGCAACATCGGCCACTTCGACAACGAGATCGACATCGTCTCGCTCGAGAAGTACAAGTGGGAAGAGATCAAGCCGCAGGTCGACCACGTGATCTTCCCCGGACGGCAAGCGCATCATCATGCTGGCGAAGGGCCGCCTGGTGAACCTGGGCTGTGGCACCGGCCACCCGAGCTATGTGATGAGCTCCGAGCTTCGCCAACCAGACGATCGCGCAGATCGAGCTGTATTCGCGCAAGAGCGCCTACCAGGTCGGCAAGGTGTATGTGCTGCCCAAGCACCTCGACGAGAAGGTGGCGCGGCTGCAGTTGAAGACGCTGAATGCGAAGCTCGAGCGAGCTGAGCACCGAACAGGCGGCCTACATCGGGGTGCCGAAGACGGGGCCCTACAAGCCTGATTCGTACCGGTATTGATGCATCGTCTAGCGGCGCCGCGTTTGCGACCACCTCGCGCAGCGGCGCCGCCCCGGCGAAGCTTCCACGATGAACCTATCGCGGATTCCACTTGGAGCCACTGATGACAAGGCCATGACCCGCGCCGACCACCTGCTCTTGCAACGCGGCCTCGCGCCCACGCGTTCGGCCGCGCAGCGGTTGATCGACCGCGGCGCGGTGCGCTGGCGGCTGCCGAACGCGGTGAAGCCGCGCCGTGGCGCGCGCCGCGCAAGGCCGGGGACGACTTGCCCGAGGCCTGCGAGCTCGAAGTCGTCGACGACGCCGAGCTGCGCTGGGCATCGCGTGCGGGCCTGAAGCTCGACGGGGCGCTGAGCGCATGCGGGCATCGACGTGCGTGATCGCGTCTGCCTCGACATCGGCCAGTCGCACCGGTGGCTTCACCGATGTGCTGCTGGCGCGCGGCGCGAAGCACGTGGTCGGCGTCGACGTCGGGCACGGGCAGACTTATCGCGCGGCTGCGCGGCGACGCGCGGGTGACCGTGATCGAAGGCGTGAACGCACGTGCGCTCGACGCGTCAATACTGCCGCCAGCCGTCCTTCGACTTCGTCTGCGCCGACCTGTCGTTCATCTCGCTCACGCTCGTGCTGCCCGCGCTGGCGCTCTTCATTGCCCGCGACGCACTGCTGCTGGTCAAACCGCAGTTCGAGCTTTCGCCGCCGCAGGTCGGCAAAGGCGGCATCGTTGGTGACCCGTCGCTGCACGCGCTGGTCGAAGCAGCGCATCCGCGCGGCCTGCGCCAGCAACGCGCTTCGCGTGGCCGCACTTCTTCGACAGCCCCGTCACCGGCGGCGACGGCAACCGCGAATTCTTCGTGCACGCTCGTGCCGACGGCGCTCGCGATCCACACCGTGACCAACCCATGACCACACCGATCACCCACCTCTTTCCCGTCAGCTTCGAGTTCTTCCCGCCGAACACCCCGGTGGGTGACGAGAAGCTGCGCACCGTCGTGCAGGAACTGGGCGCGGCCGCGCCCGAGTTCTTCAGCGTCACCTACGGCGCGGGTGGCTCCACGCGCGAGAAGACGCTGGCGACGGTGAAGGCCATCGCCGAGCGCGGCTTTGAAGCGGCGCCGCACCTGTCGTGCATCGGCGCCACGCGCGAAAGCATCGAAGAGACCCTCGCGACCTACCGCGCGCAGGGCATCCGGCGCGTGGTCGCGCTGCGAGGCGACCTGCCCAGCGGCACGGTCACGGCGGGCGAGTTCCGCTTCGCCGCCGATCTGGTTCGCTTCATCCGACAAGCGCAGGGCAGCGACTGGATCATCGAAGTCGCGGCCTACCCCGAATTTCACCCGCAGCAGCGCTACGCCGCGAAAGACCTTGCAGTTCTACGCCGACAAGGTCAAGGCCGGCGCGTCGGCGTCGATCACGCAGTTCTTCTTCAACCCCGACGCCTACTTCCACTTCGTGGACGCCACGCGCAAGCTGGGTGCGACGGTGCCGGTGGTGCCGGGCATCATGCCGTTCCACAACTTCGCGAAGATCGCGCAGTTCGCCGCGCGCGACGGCATCGAGATCCCGCGCTGGGTGGCGCTGAAGATGGAAGGCTTCCTCGACGACGCCGCGTCGATCCGCGCCTTCGGCCTCGACGTGGTGACCACGATGTGCGAGCGCCTGATCGCGGGCGGCGCGCCGGGGCTGCACTTCTACACGATGAACCAGAGCGCGCTGAGCCTCGAACTGTGCAAGCGACTGGGGTTGGGCGCGCGGTAACAGCGGCGCGACAGTCGCCCGACGCCGGTTTAACGGCGCTCACGCGTTGCGATGCCGCCTAACGGGCGGCTCGTTTCTTTGGTGCAGCGAGTGCGATTTCACGGCCCACGAAGGTGGACACGTGCCAAGCACGCCTTGGCGCCCTAGCATGTCGGGCTGCCAGTCGTTGCTGTTGTCGGAGCTCACCGTGCGTAAGTCGTCCCCCTCGAATCATTCAGCCGCATGGCGCGTCGCCGCGCTGATCCCCGCGCTGGTCGGCATGACGGCCGTGGGCCTGTGGCCTGCGGGGGCGGCGGTGCCGACGTCGACAACGCCAGCACGGGCACCGGGGCAGCCGTGCGGCCGCTGTGAAGCTGGATGCGACGAACTACAAGACGGCCTCGGCTGCGGTCGTCGACGCCGGCTTCGGCTTGGCCGACCTCGATCTCAACAGCCTCACCAGCGCGAATGCCAAGCCATCGGCCGTGCGCTCGGCGTTGAAGGTCTTCGCCAGCGTGCGCCAAGCCCTCGAGGGCAACGCTTCGTCCGGCGCCAAGGGCGGCGCGTGGTCGGGCGCCAGCCACACCAGCACCAACTGCTCGGGTGGCGGCACCATCACCATCGACACGAATCTTGCGCAGGCTGCTGTCAACACCGCCGGCGACCGCTTCGCCATCACCTACGACAACTGCATCGACCTTCAGGCGCGCACCGAAACCGACGGCAAGCTCGAGTTCGTGCTGACGCACGCGGGGTTGGGCGACTACTTCGTCGACCCTGCCTACGACGTGCGCGTGACCTACACGTTCACGCAGCTGCGTACCGTCGACATCAACGGCACCCAGTCGTCGACGGTTCGATCGAACTCGAATCGGTGCGCACGGCCTTGCGCCAGGGGTACGACAGCTTCACCGCGCCGCGCCTCGAGTCGTCGTTCACGCCGCCTGGCCGGGTCGCGCTCGTGGAGCGCGCTGCAAGGCTTCGTTGCGCGTAAAGACCTACGCGTCGAGCACGACCACGACCACGCTCGACGGCGTCGTGTCTGCCAACGACGGCTCGAGCGAAGGCTCGGTCACCGTCGACACCACCACGCCCTTCGTGCGCGCGATCGGCCGCTACCCGCACGTCGGCGTGCTGACCGCCACCGGCGACCAAGGCACGAAGGTCGAGGTCCGCGCGATCGACGACACGTCCGTGCGGCTGTCGCTGGACTCGAATGGCGACGGCAGCTGTGGACCGGGTCGAGGACGTCGCCTGGGTCACGCTCTGGTGATCCCGGTGACCCTGATCACGAGCGACGCGCAGCAGCCCCTTCTTCCAGCGCTGCATTGATCGCATCAGTGCGCCGCGCGAACTCGAGCTCGAACGCATGCGCGGCGGCGAAGCGGCGCGCGCGGTGTGAGGTTTCCTCCACTGCGCCATGCGCCTTCAGCTGTTCGGCCAGCGCCGCTGCCAACGCCTCGGGCGTGTTGAGCTCGGTGACGACGCCGCCCAGCGAGTCCTTCGCCATCGCGCTCCACATGCGGTTGGCATAACCCACGATCGGCAGCCCCGCGCCCATCGACTCGAGGTAGGTGCACGACGGGTCGCTCTGAATGTGGCAACACACGAAGATGTCGGCGTCGTGCGTCTTCTTCACCAGCTCGGGGAACGCAATCGCGTCGTGCACGCGGATCGAGCCGCCCGACGCATCGGCGATGGCACGCATCGCGCCCGCCTGGCTGCCCTGGCCCCAGGTGTCCATCGTGATGTCCAGGCCCATCGCGCGGCACGCGGCAGCGGCCTTCACGGCGTCGAGCGCACCCTTCATCGGCTCGTAGCGGCCTGAATACATCAGCCGCGTCGGCCGGCCTTGCACGCGCGCAGGCGCTGCGCCAGCGCGTCTTCGCCGATCACCATCGACGCCGACATGCGCGAATCGAAATACAGCAACCGCTGCGGGTTGTACGCCGCGGCTGCTTCGTGGATCGGGTAGCCGTTGCAGTGAATCTGATGCGCGGTGCGCATCGCCGGCACCATCTCGCGCCTCCAGTCGCGCAGCATTTCGCCTGCGCCACCAACGCACGCAACGGGTCACGCGCGAAAGACTTCGTGACGACGAGCTGCGTCTGCAGGTCGTACTCGAGGCAGCGATATAGCGCTTGCCGTGGCGCTGCGCCATCGCCGCGCTGCCGTAGCCGTAGCCGACGACGAGCGCTGCTCGCGGCCACGGCTTCGTCGAGGGTGCGTGTGCCCTCGGGCCTTCGACCACGCCGCGCCGGTCGAGCGGGATACCCAGCACGCGGTACGGCAGGTCAGTCAGCGGCAACGCCACCGGGTCCATCACCGCGTCGCCTTCGACGGCCAGCGGGTGCACGGTCGTGATCAACCGGTGCGCGGTTGACGCGCGCGTCGGCGCGCGAATGTTCGCAACGTAGTTCAGCATGCCGTCGTGGAACTTGCGGTCCACGCGCAAGCACACCCCCATGCAGGCCAACGGGGTTGTTGTGGATCAGCAGCAGCATCGGGTCCGGCGAAGCAACACGGCTGCGGTCAGCCCCGATCCCAGGCCACGCCGTCTTCGTTCAACATGGCGTCCAGCGGCATGTCGTGCGCTTCGGCCTGCAGCCACGGCACGAAGCCGTGCGCATACGCCAGGCCCGCGGTGAAAGGGCGTGGCGCAAGGCTCGCGAGCGTGCGGTCGTAGAAGCCACCGCCATAACCCAGTCGCACGCCCTTCGGGCCGTAAGCCAACGCACGGCACCAGCAGCAGCGACGGCTCGAAGCGCTCGGTGTCCTTCGGCTTCGGGATGCCGTAGGCGTCTTCTTCCATCTCGCAGCCGGGGTACCAGACGTGGAACGCAAGCTGCTTCGTCGTGCGGTTCATCACCGGCAGCCCGATGCGCCGGCCCGGGCCGCCTTCGGTCCAGCGGAAGAGCGCGGGCAACGCGTCGAACTCGCCCTTGATCGGCCAGTACGCGCCGATCGCGGTTTCGTGCCGCGACACCAGCCACACGCGCAGCACTTCCTGCAGCTCGACCGCGCGCGCGTGGCGATCGAGCAGCGACTGGCGCTCGGCCTGCAACTGCCTGCGCAACGCGGCCTTGTCGCGACTCGGTTCGAGCGAGGACATCCAGTCGGAAGGGGGCATGGCGGCATGGTACCCGCGGGGCTTGTCGCTCGGCGCCGGGTCGACCCATCGCCGACACTCGCGGCATGGCCCCAAGTCACGAATTGGTCGCGCATGTACTCGAGCTGCTGGCGCCGCTGGGCCATGCACGCTCACGGCGCATGTTCGGCGGCCACGGTATCTACGTCGACGACCTCTTCATCGCGCTTGTCCTCCTCGAGCGCCTGTACCTGAAGGCCGACGACCACACCCGCGCCGCCTTCGAAGCCGCACGCTGCGAACCCTTCACCTACGAAAGCAAGAAGGGCGACGTCCACGTCATGAGCTACTGGACCGCGCCGGCCGACGCGCTCGAGTCGAGCGACGAGATGCGCCCATGGGCCAAACGCGCGATCGAGGCGGCGTTGAGGGCGAAGGCGGCGGTGAAGCCGAAGCGGGCGGCAGTGAAAGCGCCGAAGAAGGCGGTGCGCGGAACGATCAAGCGCTCGGGGGCGAAGCGGTAGACGAAGACGAAGGCAACCCCGCGGCCACGTCGCGGAACGCCGCAAGCGCAGCCTCGAGGTGATCGATGATTTCCTGCTGCAGCACGTCGGGCGGCGGCAGGTCGGCCAGGTTGTTCAGGCTCGCGCTTTGGCGACTCCTGGCGGAAGGAACCCCGCACCACCTTGGCCTCACACCGCGCTCACCCCGCACTCGCGCCGAACGTGTCGTCGAACGAGAACCACAGCGTCGCGTAGAACAACACCGCGAACGCCACACCGCCCACCGTCACCAGCACCCCCAGCAGCATCGGCACGCCGGTGACCAGGGTCACCAGACCGATCAGCGCGCTGACTGCGAACATGGCCGCGGTCAACGTCAGCAGGTACAGCGCGAACGCGCCCCGGGTGCGCCAGATGCCCAGCGTGCTCGAGAACAGCGCCTGCACCGCGCCCTGACCGCCCCACCAGACCAGCCCGGGCGCGTGCCAGAACGGGACCGACAGCAACGCCACGCCGCCGAAGCGCACCCACAGGCCTTCCACCAATGCATCGGACGCGAGCAGTTCCTCGACTTGCGCCTGCTTGGTCGCGGTGCGCGGGGGCGCCATCGATTCGACCAGGCGCGCGAAGCTGCCGTTGTCGACGTTGCCGCTCCACCAGAGGACGAGCAGCATCGAGGTCGCATAAAGCGCGCACAGCACGAGCAGCGGACGCCACCGCCGCCTACCACCCGCGCGCAGCGCCTCGAGCGCCGCCGCCGGATGCGCCGAATCGCCGCGCACCTGGGTTTGTTCGCGCACCACCACCATGCAGGCCAGCGACAGCAGTGGCAGCGACGCGGTGGATACCACCACGCCGAGCAACGGAAACACCTGCAGCAGCAGGGCCGCCATCATGAAGCCCGCGAACAAGCTCATCAGGGCCATCGGGCGACTGCGAACCGCCTGCCAACCCCGGGCCACCCAGCCGACCCCGCGGCCCGCCGGAACGTGTCGAAGGCGCAAGGGTTGGGTTGTCATGGCGATGCCGCAGCGACGCGAGTATCGACTGGCCTTCCGCGCTCTCCGCGTACCTGCCCTCGGCGGACCAGGGCCAACATCGAGCTTCATCAGTTCGCAGGATGCGGCGCGTGCGCCGACCGAATCCAATGGCGAAGCGCCCGACACCACGGGCGACTTGCAGTAGGAGCGCATGTCATGGCCCGTCAAATCAACACCGCGGCTGAACGCCAGTCGGCAGCTCATCACCGGCCGTTGAGCCGACCGCGACGCCGCACAGCCGTCGCGCTTTTCGCAGCGGCGCTGGCCCACATCAGCGCATGGCCCGCGGACAACACTCGCCAAGCCGACCTCGAGCGCGCGAGCTTCTATGCACCCTACGCCGCCATGGCGACCGAGATCTACCGCAGGGGCGACGCGAGTGACTCGTGGTTCGGGTCTGTCGTCTCGACCGAGTTCCCCGTCTTCGAGGTTAAGCGCGAAAGCGTGTTGCCCGAGGTACTCGATGTGCACTTCCGCAACCCGGCGCTGTGGGCAAGCATCGTTGGCGCCAGCACGGGCACCAATGTCCGCAGGCGGCGGCTGAATCCGCAAGGCTTCCTTGACCTCGAACTGCCGCTGCCATCGATGGAGCGTCAGCGCGTGCTGGCAAGGGCTTACCAGGACGTGCAGGCGGTGAAAGCAAAGCAGTCCGAATCGAAGACGGCGATAGACGCCCTCCTCTCCGCCATCCTCGACCGCGCCTTTGCCGGCGCGCTGTAGGCACTCAGGCGGCGCGCAGCCCCGCCCAATCGAGGATGTGGTCGGCCAGCTTCCCGCCGTCCGCTTCAACCTCGACGCGACAACTGCGCGGCGCGCGGCAGGCCACGTAGTCGATGGCGCGATCGATCGCCCGCAACTGGCCTTCGTCGAGCAAGCGCATGGGCCTGGCGATGAACAAGCCCAAGCGCCGCAGGCTCCGCGCCTCGGCGGCGGCTTCGATGTCCAGCAGCGCCCGCATCAGCTTGCGTTCGGTGACGGCCACCGAGAAGTCGGCGGATTCCTGCGCACCGGCAGCGCCCTTCGGCTGCAACGGCACACACACCCGACGTGGCCCGCGCGCGGTTTCGACGACCGTTATGGGTGTGTTGGCCAGGATGTCGTCGGCGTGCTCGGGCACACGCAGCTTGATGACATTGCCGACCTCGCGCCACAGCGCGTCGGTCGTGCGCGGCTCGCCCGCCTGCGCCGCGCAGCGCCACGCCTGGGCGCAGCAGAGGGCACCATGCGTGCGAACAACTGGTCCAGGTTCTGTTCGGCCGGGACGCCGAAGAACGGCTGCGGCGCCGTCAACGACACGCTCGGACTGGCGGACAACACCTCACCGCCGAGCGCGGCAACGCGCCCGAAGTCGGCCAGTACCTCGATCAATTCGGCGACATCGCGTCCGTACAGGGCTTCCAGCCGGCCATAGTCACCCAGCATGCGCACATGGCGCCGGGCATCGGGTGTGACGACGGCCACGCCGACATTGATGCGCTCGCCGGCAACCAGATCGGGCTCGACCTGGATCACGAATGCCCGTCCGGCCTCCGCACCGGGAAGCCCGACGTCACCTTGGGCTCGGGCCAACAGTTCGAGGTTCATACCAGCGTCCTCACACGCCTTCAGCGCTTCGCCCCGAACACCTTGCCCAGCACCGTGTGCCGAGCATCGCGCCACGTGACGGTGAGGTCACCGTTGGCCTCCAGTGCCGCGTAAATCTCGCCCACCAGGTCGTCACTCACCTTCTTCGCGCTGCGCAGCTTGGCCAGCAGCTCGAAGCCATGCCACACCGTGATGCGGAACTCGTGCGCCAGCGCGTGCATGCCCAGATCGTCGGTCACCACGATGGCCGGCCGCACCTGGCCGAACGCCAGCACGAGGCAGTCGGTGGCACCGGGCGGCGAGCCGCCGCCCACCAGGTAGCGCCTCACGTCCTGCTGTACCTAGTCGTGCAGAAAGCGCGCGGCGCCGTCGAGCTGCTCGCGTTCGTCGGCGCTCAGGCGCATGCGGGCGGCCATGCGCTCCTGCACGAGCGCGGGGTCGGTGTCGAACCACGGGAACCGAAAGCGCAGCCTGCCGCTGGCGCGTACCTCGTCCTCCACCTCGGCCAGGACGGTGAGCACGTAGCCCTTCTGACCAAAGGGCATACCCAGCAGCGGGCGGATGCGTTTGGCCAAGCGCAGGTAGGCATTGGTGTCCAGCAGCACCAGCGTGGCGGCGGCGGCCGGTGCACCCGCCATGCGCTCAGCCGCGTGTCAGCGCCTGATGCAGCGCTGCGGCGTCGGACATCGGGATGTCCAGCAGTTGCTGCACATAGCCAGGGCCGGTGCCACAGGCGTGAAGCAGGCGACGCAAGGCGTTGAAGAACTCGCTGCCGAAGACGTTGTGCGCGGCTGCGACGTAGGCCGCGGGCTCGGGCGGGGGCGGGTCGAACAGCAATGCACTGACCAACGCTCCGCGCTGGTGGTTGCGCACGGCGTGAATGTCGGTCTTCTCGTTCAGCGCCAGCGGCGACAGGCCGGCGTCCTGTGCGTGGGCCTGCGCCTGGCGGTAGACGGTGAACAGCGATATCTCGTGCGCCTTCGCATGCCGCTGCAAGGCGGCGATGGCGCCGGCTTTGCGCGGGGCCGCTGCCGCCTCGCGGTAGGCGGCGGCAGCCGGTGGCTGCGGAAACAGCAGCGCACCGGCAAATGCGTCGGCAAAGTCCTCGCCGGCATCGGTGCCGGCCAGGTCGGGCGTGTAGACGTGGGCCAGTTCGTGCGCTATCCAGAATTTGAAGTCCTCGATATGGGTATCGAGGTTCAGGTAGACGAAGGTGACGTGGTGCGCCGGCAGCAGGATGTGCAGCGCGTTGCCGTGGTGCTGCTGCGCGCCCCATAACACCGGCACGAGGAAGGCGTCGTTGGCGGCGAACTCGCCGATCAACGTGGCGTAGTCCAGCACCGCCTGCTGGCCCAGGCCCAGCTTGTCGCGGGTCTGCGCCACCGTGCGTTGCAGGTCGGCGTAGTCCGTCGAGGGCTGGGCGATGGCCGTGCGCAAGGCGCGCAGCGGCGGCAGGTGCGCAACCAGTGGGCCGAGCAGCGCGCCCATGCCCTGGGCCTTGGCGATATGGGCCGCGGTGGTCTTGGTGGCGGCGCGACGGCGGAAGGCCACGACGGGCTGATTGGCTGCCGTTTCGGGCAAGGCAGCCACCAGTTGGTCCAGGCGCAGCCGCAGCGTGGTGGCCAACTTCAGCAGCTTGTCGGGCCGGGGAGCGTCAGCACCCTTGAGCCAGTTCGTCACCGACTGGGCGGATACGCCCATGGCGGACGCCAAGTCCTTCTGCGACCAACCCTTGCGTTGAAGGGCAAGTCTCACGCTGTCGGCGTTCATGGCTCTTGGCATCGGGGCGCGATTGTGCGTCCATGGTGTAAGAATCAACTTTCTTCAACTTAGACCGAATACCCGAAGGGGCTTCGACCCACGCGGTGCAGATCGTCCAGCAGGCTGGGCACCTCGCCCAAGGTGGCTGCGGCGACCGTCTTGGCAGCCGAGGCGCTTGCGTTCGCTTTGATGTCGCGAACGACCCACCCGCTTGTTCGAGCTTCTGGTCGATCTTCTGGCGAGCCTGGGCTTCCGGGGTCAAGGCTGATTCCTCCCGGCATCGGGTCATGCAGTCTTGTGAATCGGCATCCTGTCATGCGCTGCGCGCTGAGCGCCACGCAACCCGTCGTCGGCAGCGCCATACACGCCCGCGTGAATTCGTCGCGGCACTGCGCTGCACGCGCGCAGCGGGCTCGCGTGTCTGGCCGCCACACGATAGATTGACCGCAACGCGCGCCGTGCAGCCGAAGAACTGGGGCTTCGGTACGAGCCGCGACTGCCGCGCACGCCGCGGTCATTCATTCATGCATACCGTCCGCCCGATCGTCGGTGCGTCGCGCAGTCGCGCGCGCACGCGCGAAACGATGAGCTGCGCAACCATCGTTGCGCTGGCCGCCTCGCTGGCTACCGCCGCGCTGGCAACCACTGCGATGGCTGCAGACACGCCCGACCGCCATCGTGGTCGATGTGCAGGCACCAGCGGCGTCGGCACCAACACTTGCCGGGCCGACCGAGCGTTCAACGTCCACCAGCGCCGCCGAACCTGCGGCGGCCTTGTCAACGCTCGCCCCGCCGGCAGCGGCCGAGCCGAATGGGTGTTGCCCGCGAAGCTCGCACCGATGTCGCCGCAGGAAGCCGCGCGCGCACTTCGCCGCACCTGCCGTACCGATCGTCGATGCGCGCGAGGCTTTCCGACGTCGCGACACGGCGCGCCTCGCGGCGCTGCGTTCGCAAACGCTCGCACCAACGCCAACGCACGCACCAACGCAAGCGCACCCGCTCGCGTCGTGGGTCGACTACTGGGACCTGAGCAACCGGATCGAACAGGCGCAGCCGAGCGAGGTCGAAGCCTTCTACGAACGCTGGCGCGGGCGCTACGTCGAAGACCGGCTGCGCAACGACTGGCTGCTGGAACTCGGCCGCCGCCGCGACTGGCCGCGGGTGACGGCCGGCTTCGCGCAGTTCGTGATGAACGACGACCGCGAGGTGACGTGTTATGCGCTGACCGCGCGGCACGCCGAAGGTGATTCGTCGACGCGCTCGGCGCTGAAGCGCGAAGCTGCCGAAGCCTGGCTCGACCAGAAAGACGTCGACGACGGCTGCCACCACATGGCGACCACGCTGCACGACGCGCGCGTGTTCGATCGCGACGACGTGTGGCGCAAGGTGCGCCGCGCCGTCGACCAGGGCCGCCCGCGCGTGGCGCGTCAGGCCGCCGGCATCCTTGGTGATGCGCAGGCGCAAGCCGTGGCCGAGATCGTGTCGCAGCCGGCGCGGTATCTGAATCACAAAGCCGACACGCAGACGCGTCAGGGTGCCGAGCTGACGGCCATCGCGCTCGCGCGGCTGGCCTCGAGCGACCCCGAGCTGGCGCTGCTGACGCTGCGCTCGCGCTGGGAGAAGAGCCTGCCGCCCGAGCTTCTGACGTGGACGTGGGCGCAGCTTGGCGAACACGCGGCGCACAAGCTGATGCCCGACGCGCACGACCACGTGCTGGCCGCGTTTCGTGCCGCGGCAACGTCGCCCGGCGGGCTGGCGGCACTGGGCGACGAGACGCTGGCCTGGGCCGTGCGCGCGGCGCTGCGCAGCGCGCACGCGCAACGTTGGTCGACGATCGAGCGCGCGATCAACGCGATGCGCCCCGCGGCTCGAACCGATGCAGCATGGCGCTACTGGCTGGCGCGCGCGCAGCTTGGATCGGCGCAACCCGGCAACGAAGGCGCAACTCGGAACGCGCGCGCCGAACTCGCCACCTTGTCGGGCGAACTCCACTTCTACGGCCTGCTCGCCGCCGAAGACCTGGGCCAACGTTTCGCGCTGCCCGCGCGGCCATCGGCCATCACGCCAGCCGAACGCGACGCGGCACGCGGCCACCCGGGCCTGGTCAGCGCCCTGGCGATGATCGCCGCCGGTCTGCGCGACGAAGGCATCCGCGAGTGGAACTACAGCCTGCGCGGCATGGACGACCGCCAACTGCTGGCTGCGGCGCAATGGGCCTGCGAGCGCGAGGTGTGGGACCGCTGCATCAACACCAGCGACCGCAGCCGCACGCTTGTCGACGTCGGCCAGCGATATCCGACACCGTTCCGCAGTGCGCTTGGCGACGCCGCGCAAGCCTCGGGCGTCGAGCCGGCGTTCGCGTACGGCGTCATCCGCCAGGAGTCACGCTTCATCCCCAGCGTGCGCTCGCACGTCGGTGCATCAGGCCTGATGCAACTGATGCCCGCCACCGCGCGCTGGACCGCCAAGCGCGTGGGCATGGCGCTGACTTCGGGCATGGTCATCGACCCTGCGGTCAACTTGCGCTTGGGCACGCAGTACCTCAAGCTCGTGCTCGACGACTTCGAAGGCTCGCACGCGATGGCGGCGGCGGCGTACAACGCCGGCCCGTCGCGCCCGCGGCGTTGGCGCGAAGGCGCACCCATCGAAGCCGCGGCGTGGGCCGAGACAATCCCCTTCGACGAGACGCGCGACTACGTGAAGAAGGTGCTGACCAATACGGTGGTGTATGCGGCGCTGCTGGGCAACGACGCGACGCGGGTGTCGCTGAAGGCAAGGCTGGGCACGGCGATCGGGCCGCGCGAGGTGTCGGCGAAGGTGGCGGATCGGGAGTTGCCTTAGCGCAGGGTTCGGCAGGGTTCAGCGTGACCCCGCCGCGGGCTCGCGGATGAACTCGACCCGCGCGTCGCGATACGCGGGCGCGGCGACAGCGCCTTGCATCGACCGAAGTGTCTCGAACGGCGCCTTCCACGCAAGCTGGTTCGCGATGGCCTCGAGCGGCGGGCTGGTGAACGCGCCGCCGAGGTGGCCGTGGCCCTGGAAGCGCACATCCACGAACCCGCTCTCCAGCGGTCGGAAGCGCCACTGCGACACCATCGCCGGCATGCGCACGTAATCTGGATCTTCGGGCACGAGGCCGCTGCGGGCCTGGCTGGTGACGACGACGGTGCCATCGGCCTCTTGTTCGATGCGCCACTCGAACACGACGTCGCGATCGGCCACCAGCGGCGGCATGCGCGTCAGGATGCGCGTGACGCCGTGGCGGCTGTCGTCGTCGACCGAGATCGTTTCGGCACGCCGCACGCCGTAGCTCCACTCATGAGCCTTGTTCCGGTCGAGCAACAACGCCACCAACGCCGACAGGCTGGTTCGCATGCGCGTTACACCAAGGAACTCGGATGTGCCCCGAGGTCCCGGCCGCAGCGACACGATGACCGAGCCGTCGTCGTCGCGTGCGACCTCGCGCCAGCCGTCGGCGACGGCGTGCAGGTGCGGCCAAGCGAGCGCCGGGCCGAGGATCACGAGGAACGAACGTCGATTCATGACGCGACATTCGACGCCACGACAGCGCTGCGCGACACCCCGAGAACACGATGCCCGACCTGCCCAAAGTCACTCGCGCGTCAGGCCCCGCGCGGCGCACGATGGCGACTGCCTCGGCTGAAGTACCAAGCGTGTCGATACTGACTGCATGCCTTTCGGGCGCCGCGCTGCTGCTGGCTGCGCTGGCGGCAGGCTGCGCTGCGCCGGTCGGTTTGCCGCCTGACCGCGGGCCGAGCGTGGTGCTGGCACCGATCGTCGCGGCCGGCATCCGCGACGGCCGCGCGGCTTTCCGCGACGCGTTCTGCCGCATCGTGGTGCGCGACGGTGTCGATGGCCATGCGAACACTGGCTGCAGAACCTCGACGAGTCGCCGCTTGCATCGGCACCGCTCGCACTGACACACCACGGCGCGAAGGCCGACGTGGCGATCGTGCCGGGTGCGTTTCACGACTGCGTCGGCGACTGGGTGCAGGTGCTCGACGACGCCGCCGAGCATCTGCGCAAGATCGGATACAGCGTCGACGTGGTGGCGACGGGCGGGCGCGCGGATGTGGCGGCCAACGCCGATGTCATCGCGGCGCACGTGCGCCGGCATCACCAGTTACGTCCCGAGCACCGGCTGGTGTTCGTTGCCTATTCGAAAGGAACGGTCGACGCCCTTGCCGCACTCGAGCGGCACGCCGACATCGCGTCACGCGTCACGGCCCTGGTCAGCATCGCCGGCATGATCAACGGCACCGCGGTTGCCGAGAGCCTTGCGTCGCCGCTGCGCCGGCTGGTCGATCGCTTCGGCTTCAGCGAGTGCGCCCGCGCTGACGGCGAGTTCGTCGCGCAGGCGCAGCGCATGCCGCGGATGTCATGGCTGGCGATGCGCACCTCGCCGCCACCGGTGCCGGTGTATTCCATCGTCGCCCTGCCGAACCCCGACAGGGTGTCGCCGCTGCTGGCGTCGTGGCACATGCAGTTGAGCCGCATCAGCCGGCGCAACGACGGCGTGATGT
Source organism: uncultured beta proteobacterium (assembly GCA_963738615.1). Lineage (GTDB taxonomy): Bacteria > Pseudomonadota > Gammaproteobacteria > Burkholderiales > Burkholderiaceae_C > CAVTWY01. The sequence goes on along the minus strand of CAVTXI010000019.1, from coordinate 1,402,268 downwards.
TCGATCACGACGCCATCGTTGCGCACAGCACGCTGCTGGCCTACGCCAACGCCGACCACTTTTCGATCGCGCTGCCGTGGGAGCGGCGGTCGCCGCGCCTGCACGCATGGTTCGTGCAGACGCTGCCGTTCCCGCGTGCGCAACTCGTCGAAGCCGCCCTGCTGACGGCCCTGCATGCCAACCCTCGAGACCCGGAGAGACGGCCATGAACATTGCTGCTGCCACCGCGCATACCGACGACCCCAACGACGGCGTCATGGCTGACAACCGGCGCGGCGCGCGATCGCCCTTCCAGCGTCTGGACACCACGCGCGGATCGTGGATTCATCGAACCAGGCTGCCGCGCTACACGATCGAGATCGTGCTCGTCACCATCGCCGCGACCATCGTGCCGCTGCTGATCCTGGCAAGCCTGGGGCCGAATCCGATGCTGATGGACGAGCCGCCGCTTCGGCTGCCGATCCTTCAGGACGCCAACCTCTTCTTCATGTTCGGCGCCTCGCTGCCGTGCGTGCTCGCGATGCTGTCGCGTGACCAAAGTCTGCTGCTGTCGTCGCTGGGCCGCCTTCATCACGAGAAGTCGCTCGAGATCGACGGCGCCGCAGCCGCCGACCTGTGCGAACGCTGGAGCGCGAAATTCGCGAACGTGAACCGCTGGGGCCAACTCGCCGCCTGCGTCATCGGCGTGGTGGTGGGGCTGGGGAACGCCATCGCCTACTCACCGCAGGAAGTCGGCCACTGGATGGCGCGCGACGACCAACTGCTGCTGGTGGGCTACTACTTCATCGTCTGCGTGGCCTTCTTCTACTTCGCGCTGACCCTGTACGTCGTGCGCGCGATCTGGATGTGCGTGTTCTTGCGCGACCTGGTGCGGCTGTCGACGATCCGGCCGCTGCCGCTGCACCCCGACCGCAGCGGCGGGCTGCGGCCGATCGGCGAACTCGGGCTTCGCAACCAATACATGCTGGCCGTGCTGGGCACCAACCTCGCGTTGCTGATCTGGGTGTCGAAGACGCAGCTTCACGCGTCGCCCGAGCTGAACATACTCGTCGCGCTGGCGCTGGTCGCCTTCAGCGTGCTCGGCCCTGTCGTCTTCCTGTCGCCGCTGATGCCGTTTCGCGCCGCGATGAAGGATGCGAAGGCCGAACTCAAGTCCGACGTCGCGATCCGCCTGCGCCACGAACTGCGCCGCATCCGCGAAACGATCAAGGTGGGTGACCTCGCGAAGGGCGACGAAGAGACCATCGAACGCCTGCGCAAGATCGGCGCGGTCATCGACGAAATCCCGGTGTGGCCCTTCGACATCGGCACCCTCGGCAAGTTCAGCCTCAGCTTCTTTGCGCCGGTGGCCGGCCTGCTCGCATCGCTGATCGCGATCACGAACCACACCAGCAGCCTTTTTGCGCTGTTGCGGGGGTGGCTGTTTTTGTGAAGTGCCTCGAGGCGTGAGGCCCGGCGGGAGCGCATCGGATGCCGTTCCTTGCTAGAGTCAGCGCGCCATGATTTACCAAGCCCCCTCCCACCGGCTCCAGGTGCTGCAGCATCTCGAGTACGAGGAGGCCCTGCCCGCGGACGATCCGCGCTATGTGGAAACGCAGCAGGCGCGTGGCAGCGAGCAGACGCTGACGCGACTGGCGAGCAAATTCGGCTGGGACCCGGCGAAGAACGAATTCTTCGCACCCAACGAAAAGCACGTGCTGTTCTTCGGCCACATCGGCAGCGGCAAGACGACCGAGTTGCGCCACTACATGGGGCGCTTCGACGATTCGCGGCGCTTCTACGTGGTAGAGGTCGACGTGCTGACCAAGCTCGACCGCAACAACCTCCAGTACACCGAAGTGCTGATGGCGATGGCCGAGTCGCTGCTCGAGCGTCTGAATGGTGACGGCTACCAGTTCGACGCCGCCGCGTTGCGCCCGATGCGGGATTGGTTCACATCGACCTCGCGAACGAAGACCTCGATGACTTCGCTCGATGCGGAAGTCAAGACGGGGGTCGAAGCCGGTGGGGGCATCCCCGGCCTGATCAAGCTGCTGGCGAACTTCACCACCAGCTTCAAGACAGGTGCCAGCACCAAGAATGAGTGGCGCGAAGAGATCCGCAACCGCTTCACGTTGCTGGTGATCGCATTCAATGGGCTGATCCGCAGCGCCGAGGCTGCGCTGAAGGCGAAGGGCCGCGCCGAGCGAGTGCTGTTCCTGATCGACGGCACCGACAAGATGCGCGGCGAAGACACGCAGAAGTTCTTCGTGCTCGACGCCGAGCAGTTGTTGACCATCCAGGCGCTGGCCATCTACACGGCGCCGCTGCACCTGAAGTACGACGGTCGGCTGGGCGGCAAGCTCGACGCCGACGTGGTGCTGCCGATGATCAAACTGCAAGAACGCGACGGCGCGCGATGGGACCAGGGCTGGACTGCGTTGCGCTCGATGCTCCTGCTGCGCGCGGATCGTTCGCTCTTCGAAGCGGGCGCTGCGGGCGACGCGCAGATCGACAGGCTGGTGGCTGCGTGCGGCGGGCACCCGCGCGAGCTGCTGCGCCTGTTGAAGCTGTGCTGCGAAGTCGCCGGCAACACGATCGACGACACCGCCGTCGATAGTGCGATTTCACAGCTTGCGTCCGAATACCGGCGTTTCCTTCAGCCCGACGACTACAAGCTGCTGGCCGCCATCGATGCCGACCCTGTTCACGGCGGCAACGATCAGCGTGCGCAAGAACTGCTTTTTCGCCTGGCCCTGCTCGAGTACAACGACGGAGGCTGGCGCCGCAGTCACCCCGCGATTCACACACTCGATGGTTACCGGCAGGCGGCAGCAAGCGCTGCGGCACGCACCACGCCACCTGCCGCCGCCTGACGGCCACGTCCCCACGGGCGCCCGTCATGTTCACGCCCGACCCCGTCGCCATCCAAGCCGCGGACGACCTCGCCGCCACGTTGGCAGACAACTTGCCCGCCGTTTGCCGGCCCGACTTCATACGGCTGACGCGCACCGTGCTGCACGGGCCGACCTTCCAGTGGCTATTGATCGACGCACCGGACGACCGGCTGCGAGACCGGGTGCTGCATGCGCTCGAGCGGGTGCTGCGCGCCGCGCGCATGGACAGTTCGCGGTTGCCGTTGGCTTCGTTGGCCGATGTACCCGACTTCGAGCGCCAGTTGGTCACGCACGCGAAGGGCTGCCCGGTCGTCCACGTCATGGGCCGCCGAGATTGGTTCGATGCGAAGCGGTGGGACGCCTTCAACGTGCGCCGAGAACGCATCGCGGCCAACGCGCGCGCGCGGCTGCTGTTCTGGCTGGACGCCGAAGCCATCGCCGAAGCATCGCGCGGCGCGCCTGACCTGTGGGCTTGGCGATCCGGGGTGTATGAGTTTCGGGAAGCCGTCGCGACCACCATGCCGTTGGATCGAAGCTTGCCCCGCGTAGAGGTCACCGGCTCCGTCGGGTCGTTGGACACGCGCCCTTTGGAAGAGCGGTTGTCGCGCATTCGCGAAATCCGCGAATGGATCGATACGCACCAGGATGCGGGTGACGATCAGCGCGTTGGCCCATTCGATGAATTGGGCCGCTTGCTCGAAAGCGTCGGCCAGTTCGACGACGCGGTCTCCCATTGGCAGGACGCCGAGCTGCCCCTGCACGACCGTCGCGGCGACGAACGCGCCGTCGCGATCACCATGGGCAAGATCGCCAACGTCCTCCAGGCTCGCGGCCAGCTCGACGAGGCTTTGCGCATCCGCAAGGACGAAGAGCTTCCCGTCTTCGAGCGCTTGGGCGACGCGCGTTCACGCGCTATCACCATGGGCAACATCGCCGACATCCTTCAAGCTCGCGGCCAGCTCGACGAGGCCATGCGCATCCTCGAGGACGAAGCGCTTCCAGTCTTCGAACGCCTGGGCGACGTGCGTGCGCGCGCCGTCACCATCGGCAACATCGCCGACATCCTTCAGGCACGCGGCCAGCTCGACGAAGCTTTACGCGTCCGCAAGGACGAACTGCTTCCCGTCTTCGAGCGCCTCGGCGACGTGCACTCACGCGCGATCACCATGGGCAAGATCGCCGACGTCCTCCAGGCTCGCGGCCAGCTCGACGAAGCTTTGCGCATCCGCAAGGACGAAGAGCTTCCCGTCTTCGAGCGCCTGGGCGACGTGCGTTCGTTGCTGGTGGCGCGCGCCAACCTTGCGTTGAATCTGGCCGCGCGTGATCGCAACGAGGACAAAAGCGAAATCCAGACCCTGCTGAATCAGGCGCTCACCGACGCTCACCGACTCGGAGTGCCGGAAGCAGCTCAGATCGAAGCCCATATGCGTCGGCTCGTTGACGAGCGACCGGACGCCGCAGCGCCACCCAGCAAGCGTTAGGCGGGACGTGCCCGAGCTTCACCGCCCTACCCGACCCTCCATCCGCCCGCAATACCCCACCAGCCCCGGCTGCCTGCGCTTCATGTGCGCCTTCACCGGCGAGTCGATCGGCGCCCACAGCAGGTTCGCGAGAAACGCATAGGCGGTCGCGTCCAGCGTCGCCGGTTCCTCGCCGCCGAAGAAGTCGCTCTTGCCCAGCGCCGCACCCAGCGCGTCGAGGTCAGCGCACGCGCGGGCGCAGATCTCGTCTTTCGTGTGGCGGCCCATGCCCTGCCCCATAAGGTCGCGGCGCATCTTGCGTCTGACCACGCCCGGCACCACCACGCGCAGCGGCGCGGGCAGCGTGCCGAAGAAGGCGGTGCGTGTCGCGGGCCAAGCCGCGTCGTCGATCCAGCGCAGCCACAGCGCCGCGAAGTAGGTGTGCTCTTCGAGCATGCGGCGCAACGCGTGGTCGGCGCCCCGCGGCGGGTCGCGCAGCGCTTCCGGCAAGCGGTCTTGGTGGTGCTGCTGAAGCCACGCGAGGATGGCTTCGGAATCGGCGACCACGGTGTTGCCGTCGTGCACCGTGGGCAGCTTGCCCTTGGGGGCTTTCATCGGCGACGCATGGACCGCGCGGTACTCGAGGCCGGCCAGGCGCAGGAACACTTCGACCTTCATGCAGAAGGGGCTGGCGTTCATCAGGCCGAACGCGGGAGCGAATTGATGGAGTTCGATCATGTGTCGGGATCATGCACGCCTGCGCTCCACGCTTCTTTACGTAGCCGCAACGCCGGGTGCATGCGGCCTTTTTATGGTGCGTGCATCCCATTGACCTCATTGATCGCCGGAGTGCACTCGTGTCCAACCTCACCTCGACCGCCTCTTCTGCTCTTGCCGCTTTCTCCAGCATCGACCGTCGCATGCGGCTCGCGGCGCTGATCGCTGTCGTCATCGTCGCCTTCGTTGCCAACCTCGCCGCCACCGAATGGCTCAACACGAGCTACGCGTCGTCGGGCTTTCCGGTGCCGTATCACGTGGCGCAGTTGTCGTTCAGCGCCGAGCGCCTTCAAGGCTGGTATGGCGAACTGCTGCGCATGGGCACGCTGGACACCTACGTGGGCACGCAGATCATCGACTTCGCGTTCATCGCAACCGTGGCGGTGCTGCATCCGGCGGTGCTGCTGCTGATCGGCCGCGCGTTCGGTGCGACCAGCCGCGCGCGCAAGGCACTGGTGGTCGCTGCGGCGCTGTCGGTGTTGGCGCCCGGCGCAGACGCGGCCGAGAACGTCGTGTCGTTCGTGATGCTCGCGCAGCCCACCAACTTCGCTTCGTGGTTGGCGCTGGTGTATTCGTCGCTTGCTGCCTTCAAGTTCGCGATGTTCACGTTCGCGTACGTGGCGGCGCTGGTTGGCGTGATCGCCGCAACGTGGTCGATGCTGCGGCCGGGCGCGCGCGCCGCCGCCCTGTAGCACACTCGCGCCATGCTCCCTTCCTCGATCGTCGTCCTCGGCGGCAGCGGCTTCCTCGGCAGCGCGCTCGCCGAGCGCCTGGTGCGACACGGCACGCGGCGCATCCTGATCCCGACGCGGCGCGTCGACCATGCGCGCCACCTGATTCCGCTGCCCGGCGTCGAGGTCGTGCAGGCCAACGTGTATGACGACGCCGATCTGCTGCGTTGCATCACCGGTCACGACGCGGTGGTGAACCTGATCGCTCGGCTGCATGGCAGTGACGCCGAATTCGCGCGCACGCACGCCGACCTGCCGCGGCGCATCGCCCACGCCTGTGCGCGTGCGGGGGTGCGGCGGCTGGTGCACGTCAGCGCGCTGGGCGTCAGCGACGAACGCGCACCGTCGAGCTACCTGCGCAGCAAGGCCGCGGGCGAGCAGGCGTTGCGCGAGGTGCCGGGCCTGCAGGTCACGGTGTTGCGGCCGTCGTTGATGTTCGGCGCGCGCGACCAGCTCACGCGGATGTTCGCCGGCATTCAGCGCATGGTGCCGCTGTTGCCGCTGGCCGGTGCGGGCGCGAAGGTGCAGCCGGTGTGGGTCGAAGACGTGGCGCACGCGGTCGAGCGTTGCCTCGAGCATGCGTCCACCATCGGCCAGACCTACGAGTGCGCCGGCCCCGACGTGATGACGCTGGCGCAACTGGTGCGCGCGTGTGGCCGTGTGGCCGGGACGGCGCGGCCGATCATTCCGCTGCCGGGGCCGATCGCGCGTGTGCAGGCGTGGGTGTTCGAGCGTTTGCCCGGCCAGCCGCTGATCACACGCGACAACCTCGATTCACTGACGGTGCCGAACATCGCGGGCGGGCAGCTGCCTGGCCTTGCGGCGATGGGCATCCACGCAGCGTCGTTCGACCAGATCGTGCCCACGTACCTGCACCCGAACAGTGGGCCGGCGCGGCTGAGTGCTTGGCGTGCGACGGCGCGGCGCGACCCGTAACAGCGACGACGGACGCGCCACGTCGGGCCTTGCGATGCAGATCTTCGAAGTCGGCGGTGCCGTGCGCGACGCCCTGTTGGGTGAAGCGGTTCAAGATCACGACTGGGTCGTCGTCGGCGCCACGCCCGAGCAGATGCTGGCGCTGGGCTTCATGCCGGTCGGCAAAGACTTTCCTGTCTTCCTGCACCCGCACACGAAAGACGAATACGCGTTGGCGCGCACCGAGCGCAAGTCGGGCAAGGGCTACACCGGCTTCGTCTTCCACGCCAGCCGCGAGGTCACGCTCGAGCAAGACCTGACGCGGCGTGACCTGACGATCAACGCGATCGCCAAACGCGCCGACGGCACGCTGATCGACCCCTTCAACGGCGTGGCTGACCTGCGCGCGGGCGTGCTGCGCCACGTGGGCGAAGCCTTCGCCGAAGACCCGGTGCGCCTGTTGCGCGTTGCACGCTTCGCCGCGCGCTGGCCGCACTTTCGCGTCGCCGACGAAACACTCGCGTTGTGCACGCGCTTGGTCGATGAAGGCGAGGTCGATGCACTGGTGAGCGAACGCGTGTGGCAGGAACTGTCACGCGGCCTGATGGAAGCCGCGCCCAGCCGCATGTTCGACGTGCTGCGCGCATGCGGCGCATTGGCGCGTCTGCTGCCCGAGGTCGACCGGCTGTGGGGCGTGCCGCAGCCCGAACAGCATCACCCTGAAGTCGACACCGGCGTGCACCTGATGATGGTGTTGGACATGGCGGCGCGGCTGCGCGCAAGCCTGCCGGTGCGCTGGGCCTGCCTGGTGCACGACCTGGGCAAGGGCACCACGCAACCAGCCGAATGGCCGCGCCACCTCGAGCACGAGAAGCGCAGCGTCGAACTGGCCGACGCGATCGCGCAGCGCCTGAAGGTGCCCGCCGAGTGCCGCGACCTGGGCGAGATCGTCGCGCGCGAGCACGGCAACGTGCACCGCAGCGCCACGCTCGACGCCGCAGCGATCATGCGCATGTTCGAACGCTGCGACGCGATCCGCCGCCCGCAGCGTTTTGCCGACGCCTTGCTCGCGTGCGAGTGCGATGCGCGCGGACGCAAGGGGCTTGGCGACGAGCCCTACCCGCAGCGCGCGAGGTTGCAAGCCGCGCTGGACGCGGCGCTGGCCGCCGATGCCGCCGGTGCCGCGCGCGCGGCGCTGGCACAAGGGCAAGGCGCACGAGGCCGTGGGCGAGGCGGTGCGGATCGTGCGCATCGACGCGATCCGCGCGGGCATCGCAGCCGATCGCCAGGCGTAAGCTGGCGTCGCCTCGAGCCTCGTGATGAACCTCTCCGACGGCATCCGCAAGCACGGCTTTCGCAAGTGGTACGAGCGTGAGCTGCTTCAAAGCCACGCCCACATGGTGCTGGCCTTCCTGTGCCTGGTCGTCGTGTTCGCGGCGTTCGAGCTGATGCACGAGGGGCGCAACGTGGTCGGCAATCTCGCCGCGATCGTCGTCGCCACGGCCGTCGGCGCCTGGGCGGTGCGCCGCTACATCGGCCTGCTGACCAGCGCCGAGGCGGTTGCCAACCAGGCCGACTGCCCCGACTGCGGCACCTACGCCCGGTTCACGCTGGTGCGCGACCTGCCGCCCGGCGAGGTCGAAGTGGCGTGCAGGCAGTGCCGGCGGCAATGGCGGATCGGGACCGGGTGACTTAACCCCGACCGAGACCGCGCGCCGTATCACGCTTCATCCCACCATCGATGGAGCCTGTCGTGCGAACCCTCGTCCTGTCCGCGTCACTGTCGCTCGCTTTGAGCCTGACCTGTTCAGCCGCCGTCGCGGCGCCGAGCGCGCCCCACGACCACCCGGCCAAGGCGACCCTGCGCGCTTTCGACAGCGAAGCCGAATTCCAGGCGCTGCTGGACCGTTGGCGCGAAGAGGCCAAGCGGCGCCAGCCGGAGCGACGCCGCAGCGAAACCGTCGGCAACCTGTCGATGCAGATGGCCCCATCCGCGGCGCCGGTGGCCGAGTCCTCGGCAAAGGTCGCGGCCGACAGCGCGGCTGCGTCCGGCACGAGTGAATCCATCACGAACGTGCAGACCGCTGGTGTCGACGAAGGCGGCATCGTCAAGCGCGCGGGCGATCACCTGGTGATCCTGCGGCGCGGGCGGCTGTTCACGGTCCGCGTGGGTGGCGACCGCAGTGACGAGTTGCGCCCCGTCGCCTCGGTCGATGCCTACGCACCCGGCAGCAACCCGCAAGGCGCGTGGTACGACGAATTGCTGATCCACGGCCGCACGATCGTCGTCGTGGGCTTCAGCTACACGCGCGGCGGCACCGAGATCGGCCTGTTCGAACTGGGCGACGACGGCTCGATCACCTACCGCGCGACGCACCATCTGCGCAGCCACGACTACTACTCGTCGCGCAACTACGCGAGCCGTCTGGTCGGCAATCGGCTGGTCTTCTACGCGCCCATGGCGATCAACCCGTGGCAGCTCGACGCTGCGCACTTCATGCCGCAGTGGCGGCGCTGGCAGCCGCAGCCCGGACCGTACGGACAACAAGCGACACCGCAGGACTGGACGCGCATCCTGCCGGCCACGCGCATCTTCCGCACCGACGACGACATCGACCCCTTCAGCGGCGCAACGCTGCACACCGTGACAGCCTGCGAACTACGTGAGCGCGCCGACCTGAACTGCGAAGCGCAGGCCGTGCTGGGGCCGGCGGGCCGCGTGTTCTACGTTTCGGCCGACAACGTCTTCGTCTGGACGACAACTCATTCGCGTCGCAGCCCCTGGGGCCAAGGCAACGACCACCAACACCAACACCAACAAAAAAACACCAACACGATGCCGCGCAGCAGCGTCGTGCGCATGCCGCTGGACGGCACCGCACCCAGCGCGCTGAAGACCACCGGCGCGCCGATCGATCAGTTGTCGTTCCTTCAGGACGCAGGCGGGCACCTGAACGTGCTGCTGCGCTCGCACGCCGGCGGCGACGGCATGTGGCGGGCCGAAACCAGCCACGGCGACTTCGCGCTGATGCGCGTTGCACTGTCGAGCTTCGGCAACGGCCGCGACGCCGCACCACGCAGCGCGTATCGGCCGCTGCCCGGCGTGCAGGGCCATGCGGTGCACAACCGCTACGTCGGCGACTGGCTGCTGTTCGGCGCGATGGGGCAGCCGCGCATGCAGGCGCTGCGGTATGCCGACGCGTCGGGCGAAGCGCATCCATCGGTCGACCCTGCGATCGAACTGAAGCACGGCGTCGAGCGCATCGAAGCGCTGGGCGGCCACGCGCTCGTCGTCGGCAACGCCGGGCGCGACCTGCACTTCACCACGCTGCGGCTCGAGCGCAGCGCCACGGTCGCCAGCACCGCGGTGCAGGCCGACGCCGCACAGGGCGAAACACGCACGCACGGCTTCTTCTACCGCCCGACCTCACGCGACCACGGCCTGCTGGGCCTGCCGATCGTCGGCGCCGGCACGCGCGGTCGCCACGGCGCACCGGTCGTCGGACCCCAGGGCGCATCGGCGTCGGTAGCCTTCATGCGCAACCGCGGGCTCGAGCTCGAGCCGATCGGCAAACTCGACGCGCGCGCGACGCACACCAACGACGCGTGTAAAGCCAGTTGCGTCGACTGGTACGGCAACGCCCGCCCGATCTTTCTGGGCGAGCGCGTGTTCGCGCTGATGGGCTACGAACTCGTCGAAGGTCAACTCGACGGCGGCGTGTTCCGCAGTGAGCGGATCAGCGAACGGCGGCGGGTCGACTTCGCGCCGCAGGGGTCGTCACGTTGGGGCAGGGATGGGTGATCACGCCGACCGTTGGGCCTTCGGCTCGACAGCGGAGCATGCGCGCGATGTTCCTTCGTGATTCAAAGGCGGTGCATGCGGTCGCCGTGCGCGAAGCCCACCGCGTCGACGCCCGCTTCGAACGTCACGCCGCGCGCGAGCAGCAGCACCTTGAAGAGTTCGCCCATTTCGTGCTCGGCGATCAGGCGATGCGCCGCGTTCTTCGCCCGCAGGTCCGCGCCCTCGAGCATTGACACCAGGCCGCAGTTCAGCAGGAAGCGGCCCTGCGACGTGTAGCCCAGCACGTCGGCACCCGCGTCTTGTGCGGCGAGTGCGAGCGCGGTGAAGTCGAGGTGGGCGGTGATGTCTTTCGCGCCAGGGTCGGCCAGCACGTTGGTATCTGCCGTGTGCGCGCGGTGCGCCATCAATGTGCCGCCGGTGCGCTGCGGGTGGTAGTACTCGGCTTCGGGGAAGCCGTAGTCGATGAACAGTGCCGCGGCATCGCGAAGCCGTTCGGCGATGGTCGCGATGAAGGCTTGCGCCTGCGGGTGGACTTCGGTCACTGCGCCGGCAACGAAGCCTTCGGCCAGCGGAGGGAGCAGCGTGGTCGGGCGGTCGGCATCGACGATGTGTCCTGATGCGTCGACCGCGACACCGCACTCGAACCACGCCGTGCCGTCGAAGGCGAGGCGCTTGACCGGCATCGCGTCGAGCACCTCGTTGCCCAGCACCACACCACGCTCGAACGTCGCCGGCAACTCAAAGGCCCAGCGCACGCGTTCGCCGAAACGCGCAAGGCGCTCACGCTGGCGCGACTGCAACGCGGCCGACACGTCGATGATGGTGTAGCGCGCCACGCGGTCGCCCAGCGCGTCGAGAAGGTGTTCGGCCAACGCGCCTGACCCTGCACCGAATTCCCACACATCAGCGCCACCACAGGCGTCGAGTAGTTGCGCCACCTGCACAGCGAGTGCGCGGCCGAAGTGCACGGACATTTCGGGTGCGGTGACGAAGTCGCTGCCGGTGGCGGGTGACGTGCCCAGGATCGTGCGTCCGCCTGCGTAATAGCCCAGGCCTGGCGTGTACAGCGCAGCGTGCATGAAGCGGTCGAACGGCCACCAGCCGCCGTCGGCGGCGATACCCGCGGCAATCAGCCTTGGCAGTGCCTCGTCGCGAAGGTCGGTCGATACTCTGGCGTCCAGCCGCATCGCAGCATTCTAGGAATCGCAGGAATCGTGACCGCCACCACGTCGCACGCCCCACCGCCCGTCGGCACGCGTCCCGTCGTGCTGGTCACGGGCGCAGCGCGGCGCGTGGGCCTGGCGATCGCCAGCGAAATGGCGCGCGCCGGCTGGGACATTGCGTTGCATCACCACCGTTCGACGCCTGACGACGCGCTGACCACGCTGCACGCGCTGGGCGCCAAGGCGCAGGCCCTGGCTGCCGATCTCACCGACGAAGCCTCGTGCGAAGGGTTGGTGCCGCGCGTGCTGGCGGCGCTCGGCAGGCTCGATGCCGTGGTCAACAACGCGTCGACGTTTCACCATGACGACGTGTCGACCTTCGGCTACGCCGCGATGGACGCGCACTGGCGCGCCAACACCGCGCCGGCCATCGTGCTGGCGCGCGCGCTGCATGCGCACCTTCACGGCCGCGGTGCGCAAGGCTGCGTGGTCAACATCGTCGACCAGAAGTTGTGGAACCCGAACCCCGACTACCTGTCGTACACGCTGTCGAAGGCTGCGCTCGAGGCGGCCACGCAATTGCTGGCGCGTGCACTGGCGCCGGTGGTGCGCGTGGTCGGCGTCGCGCCCGGCGTGACGTTGCCGACCGCCGACACGATGAGCAACGCGCAGTTCGAAGCCGCGTACACGCAGACCGCGCTGGGGCGTTCGTCGTCGCCTGACGACGTGGCACGCGCCGTGCGCTTCCTGATCGAATCACCGGCCATCACCGGCCACACGCTGGTGGTCGACGGCGGGCAGCACTTGGTGCCGCAGCCGCGTGACGTGGCCTTTCTGGTAGCTCCCAAACCATGAACCTGCTCGACCCAAGGCTCGCCGACTGCCGACGCCTCTTCCTCGCCAATTACGAGATCTGGATCAACATCGGCGTGCATGACTTCGAGAAGCGCGGCGAGCAGCGCGTGGTGATGAACGTCGACCTGTACGTGCCGCTGGCGCAGACGACGCCGAAGGCCGACCAGCTCGACGAGGTGGTCGACTACGACTTCATCCGCCGCACGATCGGCGAACGCGTCGCGCGCGGCCACGTTCACCTGCAGGAGACGCTGGCCGATGACGTGCTGCGCGCGATGCTCGCGCACCCGAAGGTGCGCGCCGCACGCGTCACCACCGCCAAGCCCGACGTGTACCCCGACTGCGAAGCGGTCGGCGTCGAGGTCTTCGGATTCAAGAACGCCTGACGACCATGCACACCGCTGACATCGCTGCCACCAGCACCACCGACGACCGCCGCGCCACGCACGAGGCGAACAAGCTGAGCAAGCGCCTGCACCGCTTGGTCGGTCAAGCCATCGGCGACTACAACCTGATCGAGCCGGGCGACAAGGTCATGGTCTGCGTGTCGGGCGGCAAAGACAGCTACGCGCTGCTGGATATCCTGCTCGAGATGAAGCGCCGCGCAGCGCACGTCGCGTTCGACATCGTCGCGGTCAACCTCGACCAGAAGCAGCCGGGGTTTCCGGCCGACGTGCTGCCCACCTACCTGCGCGAACGCGGCGTGCCGTTCCGCATCGAGGAGCAGGACACCTATTCGATCGTGAAGCGATTGGTGCCCGAAGGCCAGACGTTGTGCAGCCTGTGCTCGCGCCTGCGCCGCGGCATCCTGTACCGCGTGGCTGGCGAACTTGGCGCCACCAAGATTGCGCTGGGCCATCACCGCGACGACATCGTGGCCACACTGCTGATGAACATGTTCTTCGGCGGGCGCCTGAAGGGCATGCCGGCGAAGCTGGTCAGCGACAACGGCCTCCACACCGTGATCCGCCCGCTGGCCTACGTCGCCACGTCTGACCTCGAAGCCTGGGCCGCGTGGCGGAACTTTCCCATCATCCCTTGCACCTTGTGCGGCAGCCAGCCAAACCTTCAGCGCGGGCAGATGAACGCCATGCTGCGCGAGTGGGACCGGCAGTACCCGGGGCGGGTCGACAACATCGCGCGGTCGATGGCGCACCTCACGCCGTCGCACCTGGCCGACCCGAAGCTGTACCCGTTCAAGACCCTCCGGCCCACGGGCGCCGTCAACCCCGACGGTGACCGCGCGTTCGATGATGACGAGCCCTGCGCGACCACCGGCAGCGATGCCACGCCGGTGACCATCAAGCTCGTCAACCCGGTAAGCTGATCGTCCGCGCCGTGACCCGTCGGCCACGGCGCCTGCCCCGAAGGAGAACGTCATGACCCGCCAAGCCCGCCTCTCGTCGCTCACCAAGCTTGCCGCTGTGGCCTTGGCGGCAGCGCTCGCCGCCGGCTGCGCCACCGTCGGCACCATCAGCAGCGAGGTCTCGTCCTTCGGCGAATGGCCGGCCGCCCGCAGCGTCGGCACCTACGCCTTCGAGCGCCTGCCGTCGCAGGAGGCGCGTGCCGAGCAGCACGCCGCCCTCGAGGCCGCCGCGCGAGGTGCGGTCGAACGTGCGGGGTTCAAACCCGCGCCCGACGCCGCGCGCGCCGACGTGCTGGTGCAGTTGGGCATGCGCACGTCGCAGCAGTCGCGCAGCGCCTGGGACGACCCGTTCTGGCCGCGCCTGTACCTGGGCTATGGCCGCAGCTTCTACTGGGGCCTGAATGCGCACTGGAGCATGACGCCGTCGCGCTACGACCGCGAAGTGGCCGTGTTGCTGCGCGACCGCGCCAGCGGCAAAACGCTCTACGAAACGCGCGCCGTCAACAGCGGCTTTGCGGGCGGCGCCGACATGACGCTGCTGACAGCGATGTTCGACGCCGCGATGAAGGACTTCCCCAAGCCCGCCATCAGCCCGCGGCGCGTCGACATCACGCTGCCGTCGGCGACGGCACCGACGCCGGAGCAGGCGAAGATCGTGCGTTGAGGGGCATCAGCGCATTCAGTCAGTAGTTAATACACCGTCACGCGCCAGACCTCGTCGCCTCCGGTCTTACCGCTTGTGGCGACGTACAAGCCGTCCGGCCCCTGGCTGAGCGCGGCGAACCCGAATCCGAGCCGATGGAGGATGCTGGCCGAGTGCACGACTTGGCCGTTCTCCCGCATCGCCAGCAAGTCGACCCGCTGCGCGCGGTCAAACGCGGCAGCGAAACCGCGGTTCCATTCGCGCCAGGCGTGACCGTCGAGCCGCTCGATCGCGGCCAAGCCCGACCCGGGAACAAGCCCGGGCCACTGGACGACCTGCTGCGCGCCCGACAGGGCACCCGGTGCCACGAGGCTCAACCGATCACGCTGCCCCGAACGCTCGGCCAACAGCATGGCCATCCCCGTGGACATGAAGGCCAGTCCAGCGGGTTCGCCATTGCCAGGCGCAACGACGCGTTTGTCGTTGGCAGTCGACATGACGCCACGCGTGGGCGGCAAGCCTTCGCGGTCGATGCGGACGATCTTGCCGAGCAGCGGCGAGGCGGCATCGCCCGCCCGTGATCCGCTGGACAAGTGCGCGTAGAGATAACCGTCGCTGGCGAATCGCAGGCTCGCACTCGCGGTTGCTTGTTGCTCCGTGCCGGGTTGCGGAAGTCGGGTCGCCAAACCCTCGACCACCAGGATTTCTCGCAACTCGCCCACCCTGGCTGGGTCGGATTCGATACGCGCCCGAACGATGCGCATGCTCGACGAGGTCCCCTGCTCCAGCGATAGCGCCATGTAGACGAAGCGGCGCCCTTGCATGAAGCCCGGGTCGAGTTCCAGGCCCAGGAACGCAACCGACGAAGCATCACCCGCTCGAACGTCCGCCGGCGCCACGAGTTGGATCGCTTCGCCAGCGGACGGGTGCATGGTCAGCCCGCGGTTTCGCTGCGTCACAAACACCGTGCCGACCGCGTTGACCCTTACACCTGTCGGAGCTTCGAGCCCGGTGACAACGGGCTTCCAGGTCATCGAAGGCTGGGCCGGACCGGCGTTGCGCGCAGCCGGATCGGGTGCGAGGCCAGCCCTGCCGGGCAGGGGCTTCACAGGTCCGGGCGCGCCGGGGTAGCCCGTGGCTGGAGCAGATGCCGCCAGGGTGGGCGTAGGAGTGACGTTGCGAGCCTCGAGAGGCAGCGGCGTCACACCCGAACCCCGCGCGTCAGCCCGCGCAGCCTCCGCAGGGGATTCGGACTTGCCGGTGCTGTCATCGCAGCCGAGAAGCATGGCTATTGCGACCGAGGCCAGTGCAACAGCAAAGCTACCCCACCTGGGTACGGCGAGGGCGTTACCTAAGGCGTCCATCGCTCTTTATAGAGCAAGCCAGTCCGCTAGATCTCCGGGTGAGCTTCTGTCTGCCAAGGCGATCGCGCTAGCCAAGCCGCTAGGTGTTGGCCGCGCAACCTTGATCGCATCGGTCAAATCTTCACCCAACGCCAGGCAGGCGGGGTTTCGAACGGAGCGCTTGCTGATCTCAACGATCTCATTCGCACGCACCTCCATTTCTGGACTCGAAAACATCCAGGCCGGAACCCAAATCGCACTCTTCGACAAAGGTTGCGACCTTACGAGGATATCCACCAGCTCTAGGTAAATGGCACGATCTATTGCGCCTAGCACGTAAAGCCGCCGATCTTGTTCTTGATCCCAGGCCGCCACCTTGAAGAAGTAGACTTGATTGTCACCCATTCCATCAAGAAATCCTTCTGTCGCACCATCGTAGTAGGACAGTGCAAGTATCTTCGGAGCTATCGCAGTCATCTCATTCACTCCAGCGCTATTCACCGGCCAAAAGCATCGTTGAAGTCCTTCGCGGCCTCCTTCGTCACCGGTTTTGGCAGCACGACAGTATGGTGACCGGGGTCTTTCCGCGTCGGCGTAGGACGCACCTCGAATCCGCGAGCCTCGAGACTCGAGCACGATGCGGATGAACATGGCGTGCCCGCCGGCGGCCTGGTCGTAGAAACCGACACCCCGTGATGACCGATCACGCTTTCGGCTTCTGCCGACTTACGTCCTAGTCGCCCAGCGGACTCCGCACCCTCACCGAGCCGGTAGACAGTCTTGTCTCCTTTTGCGACCGCCGCCACCGCAGTCGCCACAGCCGCCTGCTCGGCCGTGCGCAACGCATCCTTCGCGTGCTCGGCCGTCCTGATCCCGTCGACTGCGGTCTACTCGGGCGGCGACGTGAAGTCGGCGGTGCTGGACCTGGCGATGAGCGCGGTGGGGGTGGTCAGTCCTGTGCCGGGCGCTGGGCAGGCGCTGAAGGGGGCTAAGCGTCGCCGAGCGCGGATGCCCAGGCGTACCGCGTCGACGATGAAGAAGCCGATGTCCAGCGGGCTGCGGCCGTCCGGGTCGATGTAGCGCAACGGATTGTTGTTGGCGTAGGCGTAACGGTTCAGCCCATGCAAGTCCGCCGGCTCCGGCATCGCCGGGTCCATTGACATGAACCGGCCGATGGAGCTGTCGTAGTAGCGACCTCCCATGTACACCATCGATCCCGGTTCGGCGGTGTGGCCTCCCATGCCGACTGAAGTCCATGGCGCGGCGGCCCCATCATCGCGCGCCCGTAGAGCTGGTAGTTCTCCTCGAGCGAGCATCGATCACACCACTTCTACGCAGGCGGCATTAGAGGAGTCATCACTGGGGTACCGCAACGAGGACAAGTCTCACTAAAGTTCCGTCCAACTCGATCCAAGTAGGGTTTCAGGTCGCTGCGACACTTGAAGCACAAGTGAGTCGAGTAGTCGTATTCTGTCGATGGTACGTCTCTGATATCACTACGACGAAATCGCGCGTACCAACCGCTGCAGATTTTGGATACACGTGCACCGTCGAAACCAACTTCTCCGACCACCTCAAGGCCATCGAAGTCACTGAACACGAGGCGCTGCCCCGACCCTAGCCGAACCTGTTGTTGACTCAGGCTAGCCAGCGTCCCATAGCCAGTCAAATCTAGAACGACTGTTTCGGTATCAACGGGGTCATATTCTATCCCATTGAAATCAGCATAGATAAGCCTGGTCGCCACTGTGATTGCCTTTGTTACCTCACCTATTCGGGTTCTCGACAACCCGCTTGAAGACCTCTGCAGCCTTCTCAGCGGTTAGTCCAGAAACCGTTCCATGGTTGCCACGATCTTTGACGACCTGCCCACCTGCGGCCCGAATATCTCCTGCGGTTGTCACACCAACCCTGCTATGCGGAATATTCTTCGATGCCGAAGCAATCGAATCACCCAAGCCCGTCGAAATGCCGTCGAGTTTTCCGGTAGCCGGGTTTGTGGTCACGCCCTTGCCGTTAGCAAAAGCCTGCGCCGTACAACTACCGCCTCGACAGACAACCGCTGCGTCAGGCACCGCAGAGCCTACTCCCTTCGCTGCCCCAGCCACCGCACTCGCCACTGCCGCCTGCTCGGCTGTGCGCACCGCATCCTTCGCATGCTCGGCCGTCCTGATCCCGTCGACCGCCGCGCTCGCAACCTTCGCGCCCTTCAGCGCCTGCCCGGCCCCCGGCACAGGACTGACCACGCCCACCGCGCTCATCGCCAAGTCCAGCGCCGCCGACTTCACGTCGCCGCCCGAGTAGATCGCCATGCCCAGGCGCACCGCGTCGACGATGAAGAACCCGATGTCCAGCGGGCTGTGGCCGTCCGGGTCTATGTAGCGCAACGGATTGTTGTTGGCGTAGGCGTAACGGTTCAGCCCATGAAGTCCGCCGGCTCCGGCATCGCCGGGTCCATTGACATGAACCGGCCGATGGAGCTGTCGTAGTAGCGACCTCCCATGTACACCATCGATCCCGGCTCGGCGGTGTGGCCCCCGATGCCTGCGGAGGTCCACTGCGCGGCGGCTCCGGTCACCGCGCGCCCGTAGGGCTCGTAGCTCTCCTTGAACAGCACCGTGCCGTCGGCCAGCGCCGAGGCGATGGGTGCGCCGGTTGCATCGGGGACGAGGAACATCCACGACGGCGCATCGGCAGTCGAGCCAGGGATGAACTGGGTGCGTTGTTGCGCCAAGCGCCGCCCTGCGACGTAGACATGCTCTTGCAGCACGTCGTGCATGCCGGGCTGCTTCTGCCATTCGGCCAGCAACTGGCCGCTGACCGAGCGGAACTCGTAGGTGGTGACGCCGTTGCGGACCGTCTTGACCCGCGTGTTGCCGCCGTCGTTGAAGTATTGCGCACCGCCGCCCGAAACGAGGTTGTCGGCTTCGTCGTAGATAAATGGATTGTCGGCAAAGGAGATGTTGCCGCGGGCATCGGTCAACGCCCTGCGCCTCGACAACAGATCCCGAATGACGAATGTGGCGACAGATTGCAGCCGGTTGCTGGCGTCGTACTCGTTTGTCGTGCGTATCGGCGGCGTCCCTGGCGTGCCTTGGCGTGTCTGCGAATGTATGTTTCCTACACCGTCGTACGTTGCTGTGCCGGTACCCCATGGTCCATCAAATGTCTGCAGCCTGTTCAGCGCGTCGTAGGTAAACGTACTCGAGCTAGTCGGTGCATAACCATCAGCAATAGACACCAGATTACCAGATAGGTCGTACCCGTACGTCCTTTCTATGCCGAAGAAGGCCAACAACCCAAGTCGTCCCTGCGCATCCGGAAAGTACTGGAGGGTCGTACCACCCGCGAAGTTCACTTGCGCGAGCCGTCCGCCACTGCCGAAACCTACGTTAAATAGCGTCCTGCTGCCGGTGCTGACGGACCGAAGCAGCCCGGACTTTTCCTCGAAGGCAAAGTCGAACGCGTTTCCCAACACCGGATAGGTGATCTGGTCGACCTGATCGTAGTCGTCGTATCGATAGCCTGCGCGCAAAGTCAACCCGTCGACCGAGATGGCCTCGCTGATGAGATTGAGGTTCGCGTCGTAGTCGAATGACCGCGTAGCCGTCGCGTTCGCGACAGTCTTCAGTCTTCCGGTGCGCCAGTAGGTCTTGGTGACCTGGGATGGAGCGCCACTGCCGTACGTGATCCGCCACAAGCGATCGAGCTGGTCGTACTCGAATACGCTGACGGGGCCCTGGCCAATCTGCTTGGACGTCATGTTTCCGGCGTCGTCCCGGCCATAGAGCGTCTGCTCGATCTCGGGCTGTCGGACCGAGGTAAGGTAATACCGCGAGTCGTAGCCGAACGTGCGCGTGACAAAGCGTGCTGCGGAGCCTTGCGTGGCCGAGGTTACTTGCCCGCGCCCGTTTCGATCGAGTTGCACGTCGGCGGCACCACCTGGCGCGTCGACGCGCATCACGAGTGCTCTCGAGGGGTCGCCGTATGCACGATGAAAGTAGGTGGTCAGATGGCCGCGCTCGTCCCTCACCGAGGTGGTTGCCGCGCCGTCTGCATAGCCGTACGTATATGTCTTCTTTCCGCCATCGGCCGTGTTGACGATCGTCTCGACACGGTTGAGGATGTCGTAGGTGTACTCTTTGCCAACCGTGGCCGACCCGTTGACCGATGCGAACGTAGTTCGGCCCAGCGCATCGTGCCGAAAGTTGAACCAATTCTTCGAGTCAAAAAACGACCAGGGTCGGCCAAATCCGTCGGTTGACGATTGACCAGTATCCCGTCGGCCCCGCAGCCACAACTTGTGGCCATTTTGCCCGTATATGACGACGGTGCCAAAGCTATGCGGCGACCCTACGCTCGTCAGACGATTCAACCCGTCATACTCGAAGTACAAGGTGTTCTGCTCACCGTCGGTTTCGGATTCGACGTTCCCGGCGCTACTGACCGTGCGGTTGATGGTCACGCCTTCAGGATGAACCTCGACGCGAGGAATGCCGCGTTTGTACTGAGTGAACCTCGAGACGAAGCCTCTCGGAGAACGCTTGGTTAGAACATCACCTGTGGCGTGGTAGGTGTACCGTGTGAGCACACCGTCGACCGTCTCCGACAGCACGTTGCCGACCGGGTCTTGCGTTCTTCTGATCGCGCCAACCGTCGCGGTGATCTCGTCGTCGACCTGTCGGATGACCCACAACGCCGGATTGATGTAGTAGGTGAGGTTCGTCGTTCGGTTGCCGCCGCTCGGTCCGCTTTCGACGATGGTGCCCGGATTTCCGTAGGTGTCGTGGTTCGAGTACTGGGTCAGATAGGTCACGCCGTCGCGCACGATGCGTTTCTGCTCGAGGATCGGCGCCATGACTTGGTTATCAACCAGGGACGGAAACGCGCCGGCCCGCAGGTTGTTCTCGTTCGAGATGGCCTGTGCATCCCAGGTCAGCGTCTCGATCTCCCGGTTTCCGGTGATCTTTTCCATCAGAAGCCCGATTCGCCAGACCGAGCCCGAGCCGACAGTATTGGCGCCGACGTGACGATAGGTGATCTGGCCGGCCGGCGTCACCACGACGGTTTCGTCGTTGACTCCGAGGCTTCCGACGTTGTAGGTGAAGGTCCACACGCCGCCATTGGTCGTCGTCATGCTTGACGTCTTCCTCTTCACGACGACCGACCGCGTGTAAATGTCAGTCTTGTAGTCGAAGTTCACGTGGCCGTAGAGGTAGGTCGTCCGCCCTCTGAAGGGATGGGTGAGAGTGTGAAGCTGGTAGTTGTTAGCGCTGTCGAATGAGGGGGCGTAGTATGTGTATTCCCACGATGTCTGCCCACCTTCGGGTCCGTCCGGGCGATAGGCCCGCCGCAGAAGATGACGGCCCACGACGTTTTGGAGGGCTACGTACTCGTACCTCCACGTGCGCGAGCTGTTGTCGGTGATGCTCCGCAGGCGTCGGTCGGCAGTCCCAGGCGAGAAATAGCGAAATGTCAGATGGCGCCCGTCATCTGCCAACACCGTTGTGATCTCCGGCGAGTTCGCGCTGGCGTACGAGATCGCCATCGAGTTGCCGTTGCGATCGGTGATGCGCGTCGTATACAGGGCGTAGACGCCCGGCGCCTCGAGGACAAGCTGCTCCATGTCGTAACGCACACCCGCGGGCGAGTAGACCGACAAGTGCTCGCCGTTCAGGCATTCGGCCTTCCAGCGTTGGGTTGTCAGCATCAGCGGACTGCCGGTGGGCGATGCGAAGGTGAAGGGCTGGCGGCTCCCGTCCGGCAGCTCGAGGATCGGGTTGTCTCCGATCGCGACGCCGAAGTCGTTATTGAGGCAGAAACTGAAGTTCTTGCGTTTGAGCACACGGCCGAAGTGAATCGTCCATCCGTGCCCGGCCAGCGAGTTCGTGGTGGCGTCGGCCGGGTTGAGCGGGTTGATCCGATTGCTGTTGAACGAGCGGACGACGTTGAGGTCAAATCCGGCCGGGCCTGGAATGTGTACGTCGGTCGAGTGGATCTGCAACGCGCCAGTGAACGGATCGATGTGCTCAGTGACGTGCTGGTTGACAAAGTCCCGGTTGGGCTGCAGGCCGGGCTCCTGATAGAAGTCCGGCAGGGTTTCCGGCGACTGGATCTGTGCGCTGGCGGTGGGCAGGCCGAGGACCAACGAGAACGCAAGGGCGAGCTTGCGCCACGCGGTTGTGGACAGCAGAACCATGTTTTCCTCCCCGATACCACATAGGTGTGGCGGGCCGTAGGCTACGCGGCGGAGCCCAGCGACGGCATCGGGGCAACCACGATGGGCCCCTCATCAACTTTGGTGATGACAAGCCACCGCATGGGTTGGCAAGTCCACGCCCGAGACTCACCGCGGATCGCTGTTCCCCGCCAGCGACTTCGCGTCACCCGCCCAGCTTTCGAACTTCTCTCGCGCCGCCTGCCGCACCGGCGCACCGCCCGCGTTGTGCACCTGCGCCGACAACGCGCAGCTTGCTTCCTGCATGCGCTTCTGGAACGCGCGGTAGTCGGCGCGGGGTGACTGGATGCCCTGCCCGGCCCATTCGCGCAGTGACACACGCAGCTTCGCCAACGCAGCGTCGCGCGGGCCTTCCTGCGCGGCGCGGCGGCCTTCTTTCACGATGTCGACCAGCTCGCGCACGCGCTGCTTGCGCTCGGCGATCACGATTTCGGGGTCCCACAACGGGGTCTTGGCGGCCTTGGCCAGCAAGGCGATCTGCGCTTCGTCCAGCGAGCCGTAGATGGTTTCGGACCGCGACACCGTGCGCTCGAGGCTCTTCTTTTCGCGCGTCTGCGGGTCGTCTTTCGTGTACTCGTCGCGATAGCGCTTCAGGCCTTCGTCGAAGCGCTTTTGAATGCGCACGATCTGCGCGTCATTGAGCGATGCGGCGAGTTCGGCCGCAGCCGGCATCATCTGGTCGATCAGCGCGAACCAGCGCGCCTCGAGGTCCTTGCCGGCCCCGCAGACCTCGTCGGCCGTCAGGTTGGCGCGCGGCATCTCGGCCGCGGTTTTCGTCAGCCATTGCGCATAGTCGGGCAGCTGCGTGCGCCGATGCCAGCGGTGCATCGCCTCGAGTGCCTCGCGCGCCTTGGCGCCCTGAACGTCGTCGAAGTCGACCCAGCTGTCCAGCCAGTGGTACGCCAACGTCGGCACCTGCCCGTAACCCAGTCGGACCGCGGAACATGCACTGGTCAGCAAGACCGCGACCACGAGCATGAACCCGATAATCGACCGCACCGCGCGTTGATCGCGCATCGTCGTCCTCACCATCATGTCCCTCACCGTCGTTGTCATGGCTGCCGGCAAAGGCACGCGCATGAAGTCGGACCGCCCCAAGGTGCTGCACCGGTTGGCCGGGCGCAGCCTATTGCAGCACGTGATCGATACCTGCGTGCAGCTGGGGGCCGCCCGGATCGTGGTCATCACGGGCCACGGGGCCGACAACGTGGAAGCCGCGGTCACGGCCGACAACCCGGGCGCGCCGATCGTCTTCGCCCGTCAGATGCCGCAACTGGGCACCGGCCACGCGGTTCAGCAGGCGGTGCCGCATCTGGTGAAGGACGGGGGAACGACGCTGATCCTGAACGGCGACACACCGCTGGTGCGCGCCGCCACGGCGCGCGCGCTGGTCGATGCCTGCGCGGGCCGCAACCTCGCGCTGCTGACCGTGGATCTGAAAGACGCCACCGACTATGGCCGCATCATTCGCGATGGCGCCCACGTGAAAGCCATCGTCGAACACAAAGACACCACGCCTGATCAACGCGCGATCAGCGAGGTCTACACCGGGATGATGGCCGCGCCCACCGCGTGGCTCGAGCGCGCGGTGATGGGCCTGACGAATCAGAACGCCCAGAAGGAGTACTACCTCACCGACGTGGTCGCGCAGGCCGTGGCCGACGGCGTGCCCGTGGTCGCAGCGCAGCCGGCCAGCGAAATCGAGGTCATCGGCGTCAACAGTCAGGCGCAGCTCGCCGACCTCGAGCGGCAGTTGCAACGCCAGCGCGCGCGGGCGCTGATGGACGCAGGCGTACACCTGGGCGACCCCGCGCGCATCGACATCCGCGGCACGCTCGTGTGCGGCACCGACGTCGACATCGACGTCAACTGCGTCTTCGAAGGCACGGTCACGCTGGGCAACGGTGCGCGGGTCAGCGCGAACTGCGTGATCCGCAACGCCACCATCGCCGCGGGCGCGGTGATCCACCCGTTTACGCACATCGACGGCGAAGCCACAGGCGTCACCATCGGCGAAGGCGCGCTGGTCGGCCCCTTCGCGCGCTTGCGCCCGGGCGCCGTGCTCGGCCCCGAAGTCCACATCGGCAACTTCGTCGAAGTGAAGAACAGCACCCTCGCGAAGGGCGCCAAGGCCAACCACCTTGCGTACCTGGGCGACGCCATCGTCGGCGAGCGCGTGAACTACGGCGCCGGCAGCATCACCGCCAACTACGACGGCGCGAACAAGCACCGCACCGTGATCGGCGCCGACGTGCATGTGGGCAGCAACTGCGTGCTGGTCGCACCGATCGAGATCGGCGACGGCGCGACCATTGGCGGCGGCTCGACCATCAGCAAGAACGCACCGGCGGGCAAGCTCACGGTGGCGCGGGCGCGGCAGGCGACGATCGACGGGTGGATGCGGCCGAAGAAGAAGCCGAAGCCGTAAGCAGACTGGAACATCAGGAGGGAACCTTGATCGTCAGCAATCTCGAAACCGTACCCGGGCATCACATCAGCGCGCACCTGGGCATCGCCCAAGGCAGCACGGTGCGCGCCAAACACGTCGGCCGCGACTTCTTGTCGGGGCTGAAGAACATCGTCGGCGGCGAGCTGAAGGCCTACACCGAGCTGATGCAAGAAGCGCGCGACGAAGCCGTGGAGCGCATGAAGGCCGAGGCCAAAAGCATGGGCGCGAACGCCGTGCTCAACGTGCGCTTCGTCACCACGTCGATCACGATGGGTGCCGCCGAGATCCTGGCTTACGGCTCGGCGGTGACGGTCGAGCGCGTCACCTGATCCACGAGGAGTCGGCACGATGATCCTCGACCTGATCCAGCTGCTGTTCCCGATCGCGCTGCTGGCCGTCGGCTACTTCGCGGGCCGGATGCTCGAGCGCAAGCACTTCGCGTCGATCCGCAAACGCGAACGCGAGTTGCAGGGCGTGGTCGCGCTGACGACGCGCTTCGCACCGGCCGGCGTCGCGGTGGTCGACGCGCGTCTGGTGTCGGGCGGCGTGGTCGTCTCGTCCGACTACTTCAAGACCTTCGTCGCGGGTTTCCGCAACCTGGTCGGCGGGCGCTTCCGCGGCTTCGAGTCGCTGCTGGAACGCGCGCGTCGTGAAGCGCTGCTGCGCATGAAGGAACAAGCGCGCGCGCAGGGCTCGACCCTCGTGATCGGCGTGCGCTTCCACACCACCAAGGTCGCCGGATCGACCACGCCGTCGGTCGAGGTCATGGCCTACGGAACAGCGCTGCACCGCGCAGCACAAGTGCCCGCCGGTTGATGAACGCACCGCTGCCCCCCGAGGGGGCTGGTCCGCCTTGGGAACGGCCCGGCGGCGGACCCGACCCGACGCTCGAGAACCGCCTGCCCGACGAGGGCATCAACAGCAGCGACGAACACCCGCTGAAAGAGTTCGCGTGGCTGGTGACGGCGGCGCTCGTCACGCTGGCAATCGTCGTCGTTGTGGTGGGCTGGGGTGCACGCTGGGCCGCGCCGAAGATCCCGTTCCGCCACGAAGTTGCCTTAGCCGAGAAGCTCGGCCTTGACGGGTCACCGCAGACACCCGCCGACGCGGCCCGCTCGCGCGCGCTTCAAGCCGTGGCCGACCGCGTCGCGCAGCACTTGAAGCTGCCGCCCGACATGCCGATCGTCGTGCGCTACGAAGACGCCGACGTGATGAACGCCTACGCCACGATCGGCGGGCGCGTGCGCGTGTTCCGTGGCCTGCTCGAAAAGCTGCCCAGCGAAGACGCGCTGGCTGCCCTGCTGGCGCACGAGATCGGGCACGTGAAGCACCGCCATATCGCGGCGAACGTGGGCCGCGGCCTGGCGCTGGCCTTGATGCTGGGCATGATCTCGACAGACGCCGGCGCCGCGGCGGCGCAAAGCGTGCTGGGGCAGGCGACGAACCTCGCGTTGTTGAGCTATTCACGCGAGCAAGAGAGCGCGTGTGACGACGAAGCGCTGGACGCGGTGGCAGCGATGTACGGCCACGTCGGCGGCTTCACGCAACTGTTCGAGTTGATGCGCAAGGCCGAAACCGAACGCGGGCGCACGGTCGGCGGTGGCGTTGCCATCGAGCGCCTGCGCTCGCACCCGTTGACCGAGACGCGCCTCGAACACGCACGCGAGCGCGCCGCGGCGAATGGATGGCAAATCACGGGGACAGCGACGCCGTTGCCGGCAGCGCTGATCGTCGCGCCGAAGTAGCTGCCCCCAAGACGTCGCGCGTCGCGCCGAAGGCACGGTTTCGCGCGGTCGTCAGTGCAGGTCCAGCCTCAACGTATCCCGCAAGAACCCTTCCACCGCATGCCTTGCCCCCGGCACGCCCAGCACGGTGTGCGGCGCGCCGGGCAGGATGACGACGGTGGCGCGTGGGTGCTTTGCGAGAGCGGGCCCGCAATGGCCGACTGCGCGGGTCGTACCCGAGGAACGGGTTCGCGGCGGTAAAGAACGGATCGCTCGCGCTGATGATGTTCAGCACCGGCACCTGCGGCGCAAGCGCCGTGCGGTCGTCGCGAACGAAGTAGTTGTCTTCGCAACTCCACGACAAGACCATGCGGCCGGCAAAGCCTTCGCCCGCGTGCCGCGCCACCGCAACCGCGCCTTCGCTCGTGCCGGCCAGCACCACGCGCTGCGGGTCAGCCCAGCTTGCGGCGCGTACCGCCTTCAACGCGATGTCGATCTCGCTGGCGCGTAACGTGTGCACGCGCTCGTAGACCTCTTTGTCGACGGGTGAGGTGTAGGTCAACCGGTCGGGCAGCGCGAACGAGTCGGGCACCACGCTCGCCACCCCCAGCGTCGCGAGCCAGCGCTGCCATTCCTCGATCGCACCCACGCGCACGCCGGCCGAACCGTGCAGAAGGATCACCACCGGCACGCGCCTGCCCGCGCCGCGCGGCATCTCGCGCCAGCGCAACCAGCTCACGTTAGGGAACCCATTGACACCAGCGGGCAGCGACACCATCGCGTCGTCGATCACGCGCGCAGCTGACTTGCTGGTGTGGGCCCAGGCCGAACCTTTGGTCTGACCGCCGTTGCGTGCGGCAGGCATCGGCGCGCTCGTCGGCTCGGATGGCGAACTGGCGCAGGCGCCGAGAAGCGGGAGCGCGAGCGCAAGGGCAACAAGTGCAAACGCGACCAGCGCGCGCCGACGGCAGCTTGGCGCTAACCGCGCAGGCCACGCCAACGTTGATCGAACAGGATCGGCAGATGCATTCATGAAAGGTGTCGCAAATGTCCAAGACGGGCGTGAAAACGGTGCGGACACTGCGCCGTTTCGGTCAATCCGCTCGTTGTCGCACGGTGCGGACCACGCATCATGTCATTCGACCGTCCTTGTTGTTGCCATGCGTCTTCTCGAGCGTGAACCGCAGTTGGTCCGCCTGCGCGGCTTGGTCGAGCGCGCCGCTCTCGGCGTGGGCTCGTGCGCGATCGTCTTCGGCGAGGCCGGCGTCGGCAAGACGGCGCTGATCCGTCAGTTCCTCGACGACCTTCCGCGGGGTGCGATGCGGCTGGTCGCCAGCTGCGAGGCGCTGTTCGTGCCGCGACCGATGGGCCCGTTCGTCGACTTGGCCGAGCAGTGGCCGCCCGGCATCGCCCTCGCGCTGCGCGAAGGTCGCCCGTACCCAGGGCTGCACGCCGACCTCGCGTCCTATCTGGGGCGGACGTCGACCTCGCCGAAGGTGCTGGTGCTCGAAGACCTGCACTGGGCCGACGTCGGCACGCTCGATTGCGTGCGCTACCTGGGGCGACGCGTTGCGGGCACCGGCGCCATGCTGGTGCTGAGCTTTCGCAGCGACAACGTGAGGGCCGATCACCCGCTGCACGCGACGTTCGGCGATCTGCCTTGCGAACACGTCCTGCGCATCGAGGTGCCGTGCCTTTCGCGCGACGCGGTCGCGCTGCTGGCGCGCGACGCAGGGCGCGCGGCTGCGGGCGTGTACGAGGCCACTGGCGGCAATGCGTTCTTCGTCACCGAAGTGTTCGGCAGCGAGCCCACAGCGGTGCCCGCTTCGATCCGCGACGCTGTGCTCGCCAGGCTCATGGGCCTGAGCGCGCCAGCGCGCGCTGTCGCGGAACTGGTCGCGGTGTCGCCGACCGCGATGGAGAGCTCGCTGGTCGAGGTGCTGGTCGAAGGCGCCGTGCCGCTGCTCGACGAATGCGTCGAGCATCACCTGCTGGTCGTCGCCGGGTCGCAGGTCTCGTTTCGGCACGACCTGGCACGTCAGGCCGTGGCCGGAGCGTTGCCGGCGAGCCGCGCGGCACATCTGCATCGGCGCGCCTTCGAAGCGCTGCGCCAGCGGCCACGGACGCCGCTGCAACGGCTGGTGCACCACGCCGAGCTGGCAGGCCTGGGTGATGAGGTGTTGGCTCTCGCACCCGAAGCAGCGCGGGCGGCGGCGCGCATGTCGGCGCACCGCGAAGCGGCCACGCTTTATTCGCACGCGCTCGCGTACGCGGCCGCTCTGGGTGCGACCGAGCACGCCGACCTGCTCGAGGCCGCTGCGCACGAGTTTGACCTCATCGGTGCTGGCGTCGAGTTCATGCAGGCGACGGCCGAAGCGCTCGCGCTGCGCCGTCAAACCAACGATGTGCTGCGCATCGGCATGAACCTGCGGCGGCTGGCGTTCGGCCATCACGCGCTGCACGGCGATCGGGCCGAAGCACGCGCAGCGATCGTCGGTGCGGTCGGGTGCCTGAGCCGCGTGGGCGCATCCACCGAACTCGCACTCGCGCTGGCGCAGCTGTCGCGGCTTCAAAGCGGATGGTCGGAGTACGCAGCAAGCGTCGACAGCGGCGACCGGGCACTGGCGCTGGCCGAAGCGCTGGGGCAAACACCAAGCAACACGCCGTGCCTTGTCGCAGCGCTGCACGCGTCAGCCTCCGCGCGGATGTTCGTCTGCGACGACCCGCAAGCCCGCGCCAACCTCGAGCGCGCGCTGTCGATGGCCCTCGAGGCCGACCTCGAGGACACCGCCGCGCGCCTGTATTGCACGCTGCAGATGGTCAGCCTGATCTATCGCCACCACGCATACGCGCTCGAGATCGCCGAGCGCGGCATCGCGTATTGCGAGGCGCACGATTTGGACATGCATGCGGTCCATCTGCTCGATAACCGCGCACTGTCCCAGTTCGAGCTCGGCCTCTGGAGCGAAGCCGAACATACGATCGCGGCGTGCCTCGCGGTGCCGAACCTGTCCCAGAAGCTCACCAACTCGATCCAGTACCTGCGTGCA
Source organism: uncultured beta proteobacterium (assembly GCA_963738615.1). Taxonomy (GTDB): domain Bacteria; phylum Pseudomonadota; class Gammaproteobacteria; order Burkholderiales; family Burkholderiaceae_C; genus CAVTWY01. The sequence goes on along the minus strand of CAVTXI010000019.1, from coordinate 1,372,876 downwards.
CGTATCGCCGCGCGCCGCGGCGACTCGGCGTCGCACGACTACTGGCGCGACCTCAGCGCAGCGCCGGATGCGCTGCCGATGGGTTACCGCATTCCGGCGATCGCCGCGGCCTGTGCCGAGGCGGCCTGGCTGCGGGGCGACCTGCAGACGGCGCGGTCGATCGCCGCACTGGGCGCACGGGTCGCGGTGGAAGACGCCGAGGCCCGCCTGCTCGGGCCGCTGCTGGTCTGGCTGCAGCGTCTGGACGCGACCCCGCAGGCTTGGGGCGTACCGCCCCACAACCTACCCATCACCGCCGAGCACGCGCTCGAACTGGCGGGCGACCCGAGCGCAGCGGCGGCGCGATGGGGTGAACACGGCTGCTTGTACGAACGAGCGCTTGTGCTGATGCACGGCGACGAGGCGCAGTTGCGCGAGGCACTGGACGTGCTGGTGGCGTTGGGCGCGGCGCCGGCCGCCAACATCGCACGCACACGGTTGCGGCTGCTGGGCGTGCGCGGCGTCCAGCGCGGCCCGCACTCGCGAACGCGCGACGACCCCGACGGCCTGACACCGCGCGAGCGGCGCATCACCGATCTGGTCTACGAGGGCATGAGCAACGCCGCCATCGCGGCGCAGCTGCACCGATCGGAACGCACGGTCGAGCACCACGTGGCCCGCAGCTTCGCCAAGCTGGGCGTGCGCACGCGCGTCGAGTTGCTCACACGCGTGGGCCGACAACGCGCCACGGACACTCGCTCGGCCTGACCACACACGACGCGACAACGCGCTGCGGCGCTACCTATCGTGGGCCATGCTCGGATCAAAACATCCCATTCGAGTGAGCCGCCTTCGACGGCACCTTCTGCAGCACGTCCCAGTGCTCGACGATCTTGCCGTCGGCGTCGAGGCGGAAGATGTCGATCGCGGCCCAACTGCCGCCGAGCAAGCCGGGGAAGCGATGCTCGCTGTGCAGCGTGACGTAGTCGCCCTCGGCGAACACGCGCTTGAAGTGCACCGACTTGCCTGGGTAGTCCTTGGCCATCTTCTCGAAGAACGCGACGAAGGCGTCGCGCCCGTCGGGCACCTCGGGGTTGTGCTGCGTGTAGGTCGAGCCGCCGTGCAGGCGTATCGCCTCGGCGGGCAACGAGCGGTTGAACATCAAATCGTAGAACGCGAGCACGGCGTTCTTGTTGCGCTCGAGCTTGGGGTCGGCGCTGGCGATGCGCAGCGTGGCGTCGGGTTTGGGCGCGGCACCCCCTTGCGCCTCGACGGCGGCCGGTGCGGCGGTGAGCACAACGGCGAGCAGCGACAACATGCGTCGAATCATGATTTGTTCCTTCTGAACCTTCTTCAAGTAGCAGCCCGCTCCACCACATCGGCCGCCAAACACAGGTCCTCCCACGACCGCGCCTTGTCGATTGGGTTGCGCAGCAGGTAGGCCGGGTGATAGGTAACGACGAGCGGGCGGCCTTCGTAGGTGTGCACGCGACCACGAAGGCGGCCGATGGCGTCGTCGGTGCGCAGCAGCGACTGCACCGCGAAGCGGCCCATCGCGAGGATGACGCGGGGCTGCACGAGTTCGATCTGGCGAAGCAGGAACGGCTCGCACTTCGCCAGTTCGTCGGGCGACGGGTTGCGGTTGCGCGGCGGGCGGCACTTCAGGGTGTTGGCGATGTAGACCTGGTGCTCGGGCGGCGCCTCGCCTCTCGTCAGGCCCACCGCGCGCAGCATCGCGTCGAGCAGTTGGCCTGCGGCGCCGACGAAGGGCTCGCCCTTCTGGTCTTCCTGCTCGCCGGGGGCTTCGCCCACGATCATCCAGTGCGCGCGGTGGTTGCCGACGCCGAAGACCGTCTGCTTGCGCGACTCGCACAAGGTGCACGCGCGGCATGCGGCGACGGCGTCGCGTAAGGCGGGCCAGTCGAGCGTGGCGACGGCGCCAGTCGTCGAGGGACCCGGCATCGCGACGGATGCCTCGTATTGCGCGCGGCGGGGCGGCGATGCCTTCGATGGGGCGACGGCGGGTACCGCATCGATCACTGAAACGTCGATCACCGATGTGCCGATCACCGGCGGCTCGAACACGCGGATGCCCATCGCCTGGAGCATCGCGATCTGACGTTCGGTGCGCGGCATGTCAGTCCACGCCCCGCGCCATCACGATCGCGTCTTCGCGCGTGCCGTGCGGCGCGGGGTAATAGTTGTGGCGGCGCGCCTTCTCGACGAAACCGCGAGCGGCATACAGCGCCAGCGCTTCGAGGTTGCCGGGCCGCACCTCGAGCCACAACGTCAATGCGTTGCGGCGTCGGCACTCGGCCATCAGCGCAGCGAGCAACTCACCCGCCAACCCACGCCGCCGTGCGTGTGGCGCTACGGTGATGTCGAGCAGATGCATCTCGTCGACACCGGGCATGGCAACGATGTAGGCCACGATGCTGCGGTCGGCGTCGCGCAGCACCTGCATCCAGTAGCCGCTGGCAAGCGAATCGATGAAGTTGCCGCGCGACCAGGGGAACGCGTAGGACGTCTGCTCGATGCGCAGCACGTCGTCCAGGTGCGCGAGCGTCATCGGCAGCAGGCGCTGCTGGTCGATGGGCATGCGCTGCGTGGTGCGGGGCACAGCAGTGGCGACCTTCACGGTGCCCTCGAGGGTGTGCGCATGTCGTCGCGTTCTCGCGTGGTGAACGCAACCTTGTCTCGCACATACAGCGGCTGCGCTTCGCGCGGGTGCACCGCGTGGCCTGCGTGCCAGGCGCGGCGTGCCAACGACGCCAGCGCCGCAGGCGCGTGCACCATCGTCGCAATGCAACGCACATTCGGCGCCAGCGCAAGCCGCTGCGCATATACGCCCAGCGCCGTGCCCGCGACGACCGTCGGCGGGGCGTCGCGCCACAGCGCGGCCAGGGCTTCGGGTTCGACCAACGACGCACCGTCCTGGTCGTGCCACGCGCCGTCGCGCCAACCGTATCGCGCGGCGTAGATCTGCCCCATGCGCGCGTCCATCGCGACCGCGATGCACGCGCTGCGTTGTGCGACCGAATCCAACTGCAGGCGCGCCTCTTCGGCCACAACCAACAGACTGTCGATCGGCAGCACCGGCAGCCTCAGCCCGAAAGCCAACCCCTGCGCCGCGCTGGCGGCGCAGCGCAGGCCGGTGAAAGCGCCGGGGCCGCGCGCGAAGGCCACGGCGTGCAGGTCTTGCAGCGACAAGCCCGCACGCTGCATCAGATCTTGCACCGCTGGCAGCAGCCGCGACGACGCGCGCGCACCGCCTTCTTCATCGAGCCCGTGCGTGACAGCGCCGATCGCCAGCGCAACAACCATGCGTTGCGTCGTGGTGTCGAGGGCCAAAAGGCGGGGCTCGTGAGGGTTCACGCACGCAGTTTAGAAGGCGCCCCCGGATAATCTGCCGATGCCGGAAGATGCTGGAAATGCCGATGACGCCTGACGCCGACGCACGTGTGCTGGGCAACCTGATCGGTGTTGTTGTGTTGACCATCGCAGCAGCCTTGGCGCCACCACGCGCCGCGGCGCAGAGCACGCTGCCGGCGGAGGTCGAACGGCTGCTGACGCGCGCGAAGATCCCGCAAGACGCTGTCACGATGGTCGTGCAAGACGTGGGCAGCGGGCGCTCGCGGTTGACGCTGAACGCGAACCAGCCGATGAACCCGGCTTCGCTCGAGAAGCTGCTGACGACGCAGGCCGCGCTCGACCTGCTGGGTCCGGCATTCACGTGGAGCACGCCGGTGTGGGTCGAAGGCCGGATCGACGACGGCCACACGCTCGACGGTCGCGTCGTCGTCAAGGGCAGCGGCGACCCGCGGCTTGTCGCTGAACGTTTGTGGCTCTTGATGCAGCGCCTGCGGCAGACGGGTCTGCGCACGATTCGCGGCGACATCGTCATCGACCAAAGTGCCTTCGACATCGCCGACATCGCGCCCGAGCGTTTCGACAACGAGCCGCTTCGGCCCTACAACGTGCGCCCGCAACCCTTCGTCGCGGTACAGAAGTCGCTGCTGCTGACCTTCACGCCGCAGCCCGCGCGCGGCGTCGCGACGGTGCAGGTGCTGCCGCCGCTCGAGGGTGTGCAGGTCGACGCGACGGTGCCGCTGGCGACGCAGGACAATACGTGGTGCAGCGACTGGCGCTCGAAGCTCGGCGCGCAGTGGGGTTCGGCTGACGGCAACGGGAACGGGAACCCTGCGATCACGCCCACCGCGACGCGGCTTCGCTTCACCGGCACGCTGGCTGCGGCCTGCGGCGAGCGCACGTGGCCGATGGCGTACCCCGACCCCACCGGCTACCACGCGCGCGCTGTCGGCGCGATGTGGTCGATGCTGGGCGGCACGTTGACCGGCACGGTGCGCGAGTCACGCACGAGCATCGCGCCGAACACCGCGACCGCACCACCGAGCTTCGAATTCGCGTCGTCGCCGCTCGCCGAGGTCGTGCGCGACATCAACAAGTATTCGAACAACACGATGGCGCAGCAGTTGTTCCTGACGTTGTCGCTGCAGCGCCAGGGCAAAGGGTCATGGGAAGGATCGCGGCAGGTGATGCGCCAGTGGTTGGCCGACCAGGTGAAGGCACCGGCAGCCGAGACGAAGGACTTGGTGATCGACAACGGCTCGGGGCTGTCGCGCGAGTCACGCCTGTCGGCCGGACTTCTGGCGCGCGTGCTGCAGCACGCGTGGCGCGGCCCGGCCATGCCCGAGTTGATGGCGTCGCTGCCAGCTGGTGGGCTCGACGGCACGCTGCGCCGCGCGCAACTCGCGCAGGGACGAGCGCACTTGAAGACCGGATCGTTGCGCGACGTAGCCGGCATTGCCGGCTACGTGCTGGGCGCCAGCGGCAAACGCTATGTGGTCGTTGCGATCATCAACCACGAAGGCGCGAACGCGGCGCGACCGGCCCTCGACGCGCTGGTGCAGTGGGTCGCCGACGAATGAACGTGACGACGCGCTAAAACCAACCGAATGCGCGCATCTTGTCCATCACCACATCGGCAAACACGCGGTGGCCCAGCGGTGTGGGGTGCACGCCGTCGGCGTATTGGTAACCCGACACGTTCACGTCGGGCAGCGTGGTCGTGGTGTTGCAGGTCAGCGAGCCCAGCGGCGTGGCGCCGGGGTTGCAGGCCACGCCCGTGACGTTGCCGAGCCCGACGCTTTGGGGCGACGCGGCGATGGTCTGGCTGGCACCGTAGGCGTCGACCAAAAGCACGCCGGCTGCCGACGCCAGCCCGAACCCCAGGCTGTCGTTGAAGGCCTGCGTCATCTGCTGCACCAGCGCTGCGGTTGGCGCCGGCAGCGTCGCGCCGAACGGTGTCTTGGTGATGTCGGGGATCGACACCACGACCACGCGGCGCGCGCCGCGCGGCAGCATCTGGCTGCGCACGATGGTGGCAAGTTCGGTGCCCGCCTGCTCCATCGCCTTCACAGCCGCAGTCGCGGCCTGGTTGCCATCGCCGCCTGCGGCGATGGTCGCGTTGACGGTCGCGAGGTTGATGAAAACGTCATTCGCGCCCGCGAGCACGGTGACGATGTCAGCGGCGCCAAAACCGCCTGCGAGTGCGAGGTGGCGCTGTACCTGCTCGGACACTGGGTTCGTCAGTTGCCCGAGTGCCGCACTGGGGTCACCCGCCGCCAGCAACGCCTTGTTCGCCACGCCCACGGGGTTGGTGACGCGAGAGCCGCCTTGGGCATAGCCATAACAACCAGCCACGTCGGTGATCGGTGCCGCAAGCCCGGCCAGCGAACCCGACGCCTCGAGGCCGGTGCGTGCGGCGCAAGGCGCGGCGACGCCCGCGCGCTCGGCGATCAGTTCGACCCAGATCTTCGCGCCCGTACCGTTGATCGTGTATTTGCCCCCACCGAGCGACTGCACGCCGGGGGTCGCGTAGGTGCCGACGTCGCTGAGGCTGTCACCGAAGACGACGATGCGCTGGTAGCCGGTGGCATCGGCGCCATCACCGCCGCCGCACGCGACCAGCAGCGATGCTGCGAAGACCGAAGCCAGGGCCGCACGCACATGCGCTGACCGGACGAAAGTGGACGACAGGTTTTTGGACATGGAACTCCCCGAAGACAAGAACCGCCGCGCAATAGGCGGGCCGATCAGCGGACTGTAGACCGCGGGCCTACGAGCCCCGCCGCGGACTTTCCCCGCGGGCGCAAAGGCCACTCGATCAGAACACCCGATCAGAACGGGTTGTTGCGCGCCCGCGCGACCGCGACGCGCCCAAGGTATTGGTGGCCGGTGACACCGAAGTGCAGCTTGTCGACCCACAGGTACGTCACATGGTTGACCGACGCGCCCTCGTTCTGCACCAGCGTCTGCGTCGTGCAGTCGGGAAGCACAGCGGTGTCGAGACACGCCGACTGCGTCACGTTGGCGATGCCGTAGTTGGCGGGGAACTTCGTCATCGCGCCGAAGAGGTCGAAGGCATCGACGAGGCCGATCATGCGTCCGTCGTTGATGATCTCGAGGCGCATGGCGGTGTTGAAGGCCGACGTGAGGCGCGTCAGCTGTGCTGCACGGCCAGGCGACGCGGCTTCTTCGGTGACCGCGAAAGGCGTGCGGCCGATGTCAGGCACCGTGACCACAAGCACCGGCGTGCCCGCCTGCGCCACGCGGTTGACCTGAACGCCCAGTTGCCGGCCGGCATCGCCCAGCCGCGCGGCGACGGTCGACTCGCCATCGGCTAACAGACGGCCGTACTCGGTGACGATGTCGTTCGTGCCGACGAACATCGTCACCAGATCCTTCTCGCCCAGGCGGTCACTGGCCAGATGCGCGTCGACCTGCTGGCGCAAGCCATCGACCGTGGCCCCGGCCTGCGCACGGCTCAGGCTCGAAGGCGTGGTGCTGGTGCCCGGACACGTCGAGAGTGGTTTGCCGAAAGCATTCGCCAGGTCCTGCAACCAGATGGTGTTCTTCGTGCAATCAAGATTGCCTTCGGTGAAGTCGTTGACGCTGTACTTGCGGCCGTCGGCAAGAACAAGGCTCGACTCGTCACCGAAACCGACGATGCGATCGGCGACGAAGGGTTCGGCGAATTTGCTGTCGCTGCACGCGCCCAAGGCGGCGGCGCCCAGCGGCAGCAGTGCGACGAACAACCAACGTTGGATCAGGGCACGCATGAAAGCCTTTCGGGGATAGTCGTCACGCCGCCGCTGACGCCGCGCGTTGCAGTCGGTCGCGCACGCCATCCCAATTCGCGTCGTCGGGTGGCTGCTCGACCCAGATGAGTGTGGCGCCCGCGGCGTCGAGTTCCCTCAACACCGCGAAGAGCTCGTGGGCCGCGGCGCGCGCCGAGTCGGGCATGCGCCGCGCGATGAACCCACGGGTCGGACCACGGAGGGAGCGGGAATATACCGCCAGCCCCGGCACGCCCACGCCTGCGACGACCTCGATCGCGCTTGCGAGCGCTTTCGTATCCATCAGCCGCAGCTTGGCCTTGGGGGCGTAGTGCGCATCGAGCGTGCCGGCCGCGCGTGGCGCGTCGTCGCCGGGCGATGCGTCAATGAACGTGCCCGCAGCGCGGCGCATTTCGTCCAGCGGCACCGCACCGGGCCGCAGCAGCGCGGGGCGTGCGCGCGTCAGGTCGACGATCGCCGACTCGATGCCGACGTTGCACGCGCCGCCATCGAGGATCGCGAGGGCATCGCCGAACTCACTTGTGACGTGGTCGGCGGTCGTCGGGCTGACGCGCCCGAATCGGTTGGCGCTGGGGCCTGCGATACCAGGCACGCCCAACGCCGCAGCTTCGCGCAGCAGCGACAGCGCCGCCGGGTGCGAGGGGCAACGAAGCGCGATGCTGCCCTGCCCCGCGGAGGCCGCATTCGCCACGCCTTCGCGGCGCTTCAGCACCAGCGTCACCGGCCCGGGCCAGCAGGTTTGCATCAGGCGCTGCGCGGCGTCGGGAACGTCGACCGCGAAAGCCGGCACGGCCTGCGCATCGGCCACGTGCACGATCAACGGATGGTCCGCTGGCCGGCCTTTCAATGCGAAGACCTTCGCGACCGCGGCGTCGTCATCGGCGCGTGCACCCAGGCCGTAGACGGTTTCGGTCGGGAACGCGACAAGCTCGCCGCGCGCGATGCGCTGCGCGGCGTCACGCACGTTGGCGGCGTTGCCGGCGTCGAGCTTCACGAGATCAGCGCGTCGTCGTCAGAACGCAGGCAGGCCAAGGATGGCCGCAGCCTCGAGCGCACGCGCCTTCGCCTGCGCCGCGTCGACCGCGGTGATGGTCAGATGCCCCATCTTGCGGCCACGTTTTGCCTGCGTCTTGCCGTACAGGTGCAGGTGCGTGCCGGGCAGTGCCAGCACGCGGTCCCATGGCGGCGTGCGTTCGCGGCCATCGGCACCGAACCACAGGTCGCCCAGCAGATTGAGCATCACTGCCGGGCTGTGCTGTTGCGGCGCGACGAGCGGTAGGCCCGCGAGCGCGCGCACCTGAAGCTCGAACTGCGAGGTGTCGCATGAGTCGATGCTGTGGTGGCCCGAGTTGTGCGGTCGCGGCGCCATCTCGTTGACGACGAGCTCGAGCGCACCTTGGTTCTTCACGACGAAGAACTCGACGCACAACACGCCGACGTAGCGCATCGCATCGGCAATACGACGCGCCGCGTCGAGCGCCTGCGCCTGCAACGTTTCACTCGCATCGGGCGCCGGGCTTTGCGTCACTGCGAGGATGCCGTCGCGATGAAGGTTCTGCTGCACCGGCAGCGCAACCGTGGTGCCCATCGCCTCACGCGCGAGCACCACGCTGAGCTCGAGCGCGAGGTCGAGCTTCTTTTCCAGCACACAGGCCACGCCGCCAAGCTGCTGCCACGCCGCCGCCAGCGCAGCGGCATCGTTGACCACAACCTGCCCCTTGCCGTCATAACCCAGCTGCGCGGTCTTGAGAATGCCGGGCAGCAGCGCAGCCACGTCGACACGTTCCAGATCGCCTGCCCGTCTGATCACCGCGTGCGGTGCGCAGGGCACACCGGCCAAAGCGAACTGGCGCTTCTCGAGCGCGCGGTCCTGGCAGATCGCAACTGATTCACCGTCGGGTGCGACGTGGCGGTGCGCACCCAGCGTGATCAGCGCCCCGGCAGGCACGTTCTCGAACTCGGTCGTGATCGCCGAGCTCCGTTGCAGCAACTGCGCCAGCCCGGCTTCGTCGAGATACGCCGTCTGCACGTGATAGTCGGCGACGCGCCCGGCAGGGCTCGTCGGGTCGGGGTCGAGCACCGCGGTGGCGTAGCCCATCGCCTGAGCCGCATGAACAAACATGCGCCCGAGCTGGCCGCCGCCCATCACGCCGAGCGTGACCGGGTGACCTTGCGCGTCGAGTGTGCCGCCGAGAAGAACCGAATGGTTGGTCATGTCAATTGCGAGGTCATCGCACGCGCTTCATCCGTTTGTCGGGCGCGCCAGGCTTCGAGCTGGGTGCGTAGCGCAGGCCGCGTCGTCGCCAGCATCGCCACTGCAAACAACGCCGCGTTGGCCGCGCCGGCCGTGCCGATCGCGAAGGTTGCGACCGGCACACCCTTGGGCATCTGTACGATCGAATGCAATGAGTCGACCCCTTGCAGGTGCTTGCTGGGCACCGGCACGCCCAGCACCGGCAGCGTGGTTTTGGCTGCGAGCATGCCCGGCAGGTGCGCCGCGCCGCCTGCGCCTGCGATGATCACCGCCAGGCCGCGTGACTGCGCTTCGCTCGCGTAAGCGAACATCTCGTCGGGCATGCGGTGGGCCGACACGACGCGTGCTTCGTGGGGCACGGCGAACTCGGTCAGAATCTCGGCCGCATGGCGCATGGTCTCCCAGTCGCTGCTGGAGCCCATCACCACACCAACCATCGGTAGGGGCTGGTCCACCTTGTGCTCCGCGGGGAAGGAAGGGGTCGAATTCTAGTGACCAGCCCTCACCTGCGATGAATGCGCGCAGCGTTTGGCGCCGCGCCCCACCCCGTTCCACGCTCGCCACGATCGCCACGATCGCCACACCATGATGGACATCACCCTCCAAAACCTCGAAACCGATCTGATCGGCGCGTCCATGCAGCAACCGGTGCTGCTCGACATCTGGGCGCCCTGGTGCGCACCGTGCAAGGCGCTGGGGCCGGTGCTCGAGAAGCTCGAGACCGCCTACGCCGGCCGCTTCAAGCTCGCCAAGCTCAACAGCGACGACCAGCCCGAAATCTCGAGCCAGCTCAGCCAAGCCTTCGGCGTACGCAGCATTCCGTTCTGCGTGCTGTTCGATCAAGGTCAGCCGATCGACGGCTTCGTGGGTGCATTGCCCGAAGCGAAGATTCGCGAGTTCCTCGACAAACATCTGCCGACCGAAGGCGAGTTGGAAGCGCAAGCCGAGGTCGAAGAAGCGCAGGCGCTCGCCACTGAAGGCGACCCCGATGCCGCGCTTGCGAAGTTGCAGCAGGCAGTTGCGGTTGACCCGGCGAACGATGCGGCTCGCGCCGACTACATCAAGCTGCTGCTCGAGCACAGTGCGTCGTCGCCGACGTCGGCCAAAGCGGCGCTGGTGGCGCAGGCGCGCCAAGCCTTCGAGCCGGTTGCGGCCAAGACGATGTTCGATGCGCGGCTCGCCGCGTTGGGCACGTGGCTCGAGGTTTGCGAGGCCGCACCGGGCTTGCGTCCCGACGACACGCTCACGGCCGCGATCGGGACGAACAAGCGCGACTTCGACGCGCGCTTCGACCTCGCGCGCAAGCGCTTCGCCACGGCCCGCTTCACCGACGCGATGGACGAGTTGCTCGAGATCGTGATGCGCGACAAGAACTGGAACGAGCAGGCCGCGCGCAAGACCTACGTCGCGATCCTCGAGCTGATGGCCAAGCCGGCGCCCAAGGCCGCGGCGGCCGCGGCGAAAGGCGCGCTCGAGCTCACGGGCAAGCAGACCGTGGCGAGCGCCGATCCGGTGGTGGACAGCTATCGGCGCAAGCTGAGCATGGCATTGTTCTGATCGTCACCGACGGGTACCGCGGCGCTCACGCTTTCCGCGGGCAGATTGCGCAGATGGCGTCGAGTTCGTCGAGTGACTGACGCAGAGCCTTGATGTGCTTGCCGGCCCAGGGGTGGGGTTTGGCGTCGCGCTCGCGCCAGTCGAAGGACTTGGGCTGATGGACCAGCACATAGCGAGCACTCTTGTCGGGGCCGACGACCTTCACTGCGAAGGGGTTCGAATCGTTGGTCTCGGCACTCGTCATCGGAAAGCCGATCACGATGCCCGTGCGTTCGTTGAAGGCCTTTGCACTGACAACGAGCATCGGGTGCGGATCACCGATCTCCTTCCCCGACTTGGGGCTGTCGCCTTTGTGTCAACAATGGTTGATACGTAGCCGATCGCGCTGGCCGTCGATGCGCGCCGCCGAGACGCCTCGAGCCGGCGCTCAACGGCGCAGCCGCTGCCACGCCTCTTCGTACTTCTGCGCCGTCCGCGCAATGACCTCACCCGGCAGCGCAGGCGCAGGCGCCTTCTTGTCCCAAGGCTTGCCGTCGATGCGCACCGCTTCGAGCCAGTCGCGCAGGTATTGCTTGTCGAAGCTCGCGGGGTTCTCGCCTTCGCGCCATGACTCGAGGGGCCAGTAGCGTGACGAGTCGGGGGTGAGCACCTCGTCCATCAACACAAGGTTGCCGTCGCGGTCGAGGCCGAATTCGAACTTGGTGTCGGCAATGATGATGCCGCGCTCACGCGCGTAGGCGGCGGCTTCTTCGTACAGACGGATCGACACGTCGCGCACACGCCGGGCCATCGGCTCGCCGATCGTGCGCACGATGTATTCGAAGCTCACGTTTTCGTCGTGTTCACCCGCCGCGGCTTTGGTGGCGGGGGTGAAGATCGGCTGGGGCAACTTGCTTGCCAGACGCAGACCCGACGGCAGCGCGACGCCGCACACGGTGCGGTCGGCTTGATATTCCTTCCAACCGCTGCCGGCGAGGTAGCCGCGCACGACGGCTTCGACGGGCAGTGGTTCGAGGCGCTTGACGAGCATCGAGCGGCCTTCGACCTGCGCGCGTTCGTCAGGCGCGACGACCGAGCACGGGTCCTGGCCTGACAGGTGGTTCGGCACCACATGCGCGAGTTTGTCGAACCAGAAGAGCGCCATCGTGGTCAGCAGCGCGCCCTTGCCGGGGATCGGCTCGCGCATCACGACGTCGAAGGCCGAGATGCGGTCGCTGGCGATCATCAGGATGCGGTCGTCGCCGACCAGGTAGTTGTCACGCACCTTGCCGCGCGCCAGCAGCGGCAACGTGCGAAGGCGGCTTTCGTGGAGGGCGCTGTCGGGCATCGTGACTCGCAGAACTCGGGGCGCGGCATTGTCGCGCCATGCCGGGCGTGACGCGTGTCACACGCGGGATCGATGCGACCGGGCTTGCGCGTACGGCCAGGTTGCGCGGCGTGCAACACCGCGTCGTGAACAAAGTCCCGCCACCGCGTGGGCCCGCCGATGCGAAGTCCAGATGCGGAATGCTTCCCAGCGAAGCGGCCGTACGCGGGAGATAGTGCTTGTGCCTTCGCCCCCGGCCGTGAGCAACTACCTTCTCATCATCGCGATCATCGCGGCACAGATGGGCGTCTTCACGCTCGCATGGGCCGTGGTCGGCAGCCTGCGCCTTGCGCCGCGGCTCGCGGGCGGCGCCATCGCGTGCAACGCGTTCCTGGGCATGGCGCTGGCATTGATCGGCGCGCGCGCATGGTTGCCCATGTGGGTCGGTCTGGTGGTCGCGAACGCGTGCGTCTTCGTCGCACTGGTGATGATGCGTCGCGGCATCAGCCGCTTCGCGGGCACGAAAACATCGTGGCTCGAGGACCTGTTCGTCCTGAGTCTGTCGACCTTCGGCCTCACGGTGTCGCTGCACGACAACCAGGGCAGCCTGCGCGTCGTGGTGACCCAGGTACCGGTGATCTACCTGTTGATGCACACGGCATGGATCGCGCGTCGGCGCCTCGACGCAGAGTTCGGCGCCAAGGCCGCGCGCCTGTGCGCCATGCCGATCTTCGCCATCAGCCTGCTCCAAGTGGTGCGCTTTGCCGGCTCGCTGCTGGACCCGACTCACTTCGTGTTGCGCGTCGACGAAGCCAACGCGACCAACGTGGTCTACACCCTGTCGACGATGGTCGGCGGCCTGTGCATCAACATCACCGTGCTGACGATGGTGATCCTTCGTGTGGTCAAGCGCCTGGACCACCTGACGCGACAGGACCCGATGACGGGCCTGCTGAACCGGCGCGCGATCGAGGACGCGCTGGCGCACGAGGTCGGCCTTGCGCGGCGGCGTTCCGACACCCGGCTGTCGCTGCTGGCAATCAACGTCGACCACTTCAAGCGCATCAACGACGAGCACGGGCACCCCGTCGGCGACGCGGCGCTGGTGGCGCTGGCGCAGACGCTGCGTGAGTCGTCGCGCACCGGCGACCTGGTCGCGCGCGCGGGCGGCGAAGAGTTCTGGGTGCTGCTGCCGAATACCGACGCCGAAGGCGCGTTCGGCTTGGCCGAGCGCATCCGCGAAGATGTGTCTGCACGCTCGCACGGCGCCGATGGCCGACCGCTGAAGGTCACGGTGTCGATCGGCGTGGCGGTGTTCGAAGAACGCATCGAGACGCCGCAGCAGCTCTTTGCCCGCGCCGACAAGGCGCTCTACGAAGCCAAGGCCGGCGGGCGCAACTGCTGTCGGCTGGCCGGCGCGCCGCGTGTGCTGCCGACGCCGAGTGGCTTCGGCAGCAGCCGGGTCAAGGAAGCGGCTTGAGCCCGGAGAAGGGGCTGTTCAAACCACCTTCTGCGCCAACTCGCCCTTCGCGTAACGCTGCGCCATCGCGGCCATCGCCACGGCCTTGATCTTCGCGCCCTGGCCTTCGCAGCCGAACTCTTGGTAGCGCGCCTTGCACACCGCCTTGGCGCCTTCGCGCGCGGGCTTGAGCCATTCGCGGGCGTCGAACTTCTCGGGGTTCTCGGCCAGGAACTTGCGCACCGCGCCCGTCATCGCCATGCGGATGTCGGTGTCGATGTTGATCTTGCGCACGCCGTGCTTGATGGCCTCTTGCACCTCGGACACCGGCACGCCGTAGGTCTGCTTCATCTTGCCGCCGTACTGGTTGATGAGGTCCAGCAGGTCTTGCGGCACCGCCGACGAACCGTGCATCACCAGGTGCGTGTTCGGAATCCGCTTGTGGATGTCTTTCACGCGGCCGATCGCGAGGATGTCGCCGGTGGGCTTGCGGCTGAACTTGTAGGCGCCGTGGCTGGTGCCGATGGCGATCGCCAGCGCGTCGAGTTGCGTCGCCTTGACGAACTGCGCGGCCTCTTCCGGGTCGGTCAGCAACGCGCTGTGGTCGAGCGTACCTTCGGCGCCGACGCCGTCTTCTTCACCGGCCTGGCCGGTCTCGAGCGACCCCAGGCAACCCAGCTCGCCTTCGACCGTGACGCCAACCTTGTGCGCCATCTCGACCACGCGGCGCGTGACGTCGACGTTGTAGGCGAAGTCGGCCGGGGTCTTGCCGTCTTCCTTCAGCGAGCCGTCCATCATCACCGAGCCGAAGCCCAGATCGATGGCACCCTGGCAGATCTTCGGCGACATGCCGTGGTCCTGGTGCATGACCAGCGGGATGTTCGGATAGGCCTCGACCGCAGCCTGGATCAGGTGCTTGATGAAGCTCTCGCCCGCGTACTTGCGCGCACCTGCGCTGGCCTGAAGGATCACCGGCGCGCCGACCTCGTCGGCCGCCGACATCACGGCCTGCACCTGCTCGAGATTGTTGACGTTGAACGCGGGGATGCCGTAGTTGTACTCGGCCGCGTGGTCGAGTAGCTGGCGCATCGAGACGAGTGGCATGGTGCTTCCTTGAACAGGGTGAAGAAGGCGGGGGCGGAGTGCCAGCGATTCTAGGGATAGGCCCTGACGCGATCCGGCCTTCACCCGAAGGCCACATGGCCTTGAAAGCGTGAAAAATTGCTTCGCCCGGGCGCGCTGCACAGCCTTGGCGACCGATCACTACACTGGCTGCCCCGCCCCACCATCGTCGACCGGAAGGAACTCTCCATGGACGCTCCCAGCCTTCGTTTCGGCAGCGGCAAAGCCGTCGTACGCGTCGAGGACGACGCGCTGCTTCAAGGCCGCGGCATCTACACCGACGACGTGGCGCCGGCCGGCGCGGGCCGGCTCGTTTTCCTGCGCTCGCCGTACGCGCACGCGAAGATCAAGCGCATCGACGCCACCGCCGCGCGCGCCATGCCCGGGGTGCGGCTCGTCGTCACGCGCGACGACATCGCGGCCGTGCCACAGATCGGCGGCCTGGCGCACCTGACCCGCCCCGACGGGTCGCCCGGCGCCTCAGCGCCGCGCCACATCCTGGCGACCGACGCGGTGCGCTACGTCGGCGAAGCGGTGGCCGCCGTGGTGGCCGACACGCTCGACCTGGCGCGCGACGCCGCCGAAGCGATCGAGGTCGACTACGACGAACTGCCATCGGTCGTGACGATCGCCGACGCGCTGGCGCCCGGGGCGCCGCGCCTGGGCCCGCAGGCCGACAACATCGCCGCACTGGCGCAATACGGCGACGCCGCGAAGGTCGACGCCGCGATGGCCGCGGCCAAGCACGTGGTGAAGCTGCACTTGGTGAACCAGCGCCTGGCCCCGCTGTCGATCGAGCCGCGCAGCGTGCTGGCTTACCCGGAAGGTGGGCGGCTGACGGTGCGCCTGAGCTCGCAGATGCCCTCCGGCATCCGCGACATCATCTGCGCGTCATTGGGGCTCGAGGCCGCCAAGGTTCGCGTGCTGGTGGGCGACGTCGGCGGCGGCTTCGGCATGAAGACCAGCCCGTATCCCGAAGACGTGGTCGTGGCGTGGTGCGCGCACAAGCTGAACCAGCCGGTGCGCTGGGCCGCCGACCGCAGCGAAGAGTTCTTGACGAGCGGGCATGGGCGCGACATCGAGACCGACGGCGCACTCGCGCTCGACGCCAACGGCCGCATCACCGCTTTGCGCATCCACACCAACGCCAACATCGGCGGCTACGGCACGGTGATCGGCGCGCTGATCCAACTGCTGATCGGCCCGTGGGTGCAGACGAGCGTCTACGACATCCAGAACGTCGACTTCCGCTACACCGCGGTGCTTACCAACACCGCGTGCACCGGCGCGTACCGTGGCGCGGGGCGGCCCGAGTCGATCTACAACATCGAGCGCCTGATGGACGAAGCCGCGCGCCAGACCGGCATCGACCGCACCGAACTGCGGCGGCGCAACTTCATCCGCCCAGCGCAGATGCCCTACACCAATCCGATGCAGCAGACCTATGACGTCGGCAGCTTCGAAACCATCATGGACCAGGCGCTGCAACGCGCCGGCTGGGCCAGCTTCGCGACGCGCGAGCAGGCGTCGAAACAACGCGGGCACTGGCGCGGGCTGGGCATCGCGACCTTCCTCGAGTGGACCGGTGCCAACGCGCTCGAAGAAGCCGTGAGCGTGCGCATCCTTCCTGACGCCGAAGGGACCATCGAGGTTCACTCGGCGATCATGGGCATGGGTCAGGGCATCGTCACGTCGCTGGCGCAACTGGTGGTCGACGTGTTTGATGTGCCCATCGAGCGCGTGCGCGTGCTCACCGGCGACACCGACCGCATCAACGGCGCCGGCAGCGCGGGGTCACGCTCGATCTTCACCGGCGGCTCGGCGGTCAGCGTGGGGTCGCAGAAGACGCTCGACAAGGCGCGTGAACTCGCGGCGAAAGACATGGAAGTCGCCGAGCGCGACATCGAATACCGCGGCGGCACCTTCCGCGTGGCGGGCACCGACCTTGCGCGCACGCTCGGGCAGGTGGCCGCCAAGCAGCCGCAGGGCCGCATCGAGGTCGACAGCAGCACCGCCGCCAAGGGCCCCACCTGGCCCAACGCCTGCCACATCGCCGAAGTCGAGATCGACCCCGACACCGGGCATGTGCAGGTCGTCGCCTACGCGTCGGTCAACGACGTGGGCCGCGTGGTGAACCCGACGATCGTGCGCGGCCAACTCGACGGCGGCGCGATCCAGGGCATCGGCCAGGCCCTGACCGAAGCCATGACCTACGACCGCGAAAGCGGCCAGCTACTGACCGGCACACTGATGGACTACGCCGCCCCACGCGCCGACATCGCAACGTCGTTCTTCGACACCACGATGGACGAGCGCATTCCAAGTACGAACAACGTGCTGGGCGTGAAAGGCGTGGGTGAACTGGGCACCATCGGCGCAACACCCGCGGTGATCAACGCGGTGGCCGATGCGCTGGCGCGCAACGGGCGCGCTGCGCTGACGACGAAGCTGCAGATGCCGGTGACGGCAGCGCGGCTTTGGGGTTGGTTGAACGGGTAGTTCGCGAAGGGTCGCCACGGCCCACGCATCGTCGAGGTGCATGCCAGCGCGGAGCCGCGCTGGCCGATTCACGGCTCCCTGAGCTGGTGGCCCGGAATGGGTCTTCGAGCGGCCGATCGAGGCACCGCGCTCGAACGTCGTCACCCGCGACCCCGGCGCAAGTGACCAGCGTCACTTCGCGTCGTAACGCTCGCAACTGGGTACCCGCCGCAGCTGAATTGCGTACCAGTACGCAAGGCCGCGCGCGCCAGTTTGCGCAGACTCGATCGCATCGACTCACGAGCATCGCCATTCGAACGCGGCGCCGTCGCAGCCGAGGCGATTCGAGCGGCGCCGTCTCGTTCTCACCGGACATGCGGCGCACATGATCATCGTCACACGCTGCGTCCAGATCCGCAGTGATTCCGAAAGTGGATTCGTGCAGGCCAACGAAATGCTTTCAGCCAGCACAGCCAACCAACCCTTCATTCACCTCACAGGATATTCATCATGAGCTCGTTTAGGACTTCACCGATCGCCAAAGGTATTGCCGCGGCCTGCTTCGCAGCCGGGCTGGCCAGCCCCGCGGTCGCTCTCACTCCCAACTTGCCCGGAACGCCCGACGACGGCATGGCTTGCCGTACCGGCTACACAGCCGCTTTTGATGGCTCGCGGATCAAGTGCTCGAAGGCGATCTCGATCCCCATTCCGCTGATCTGCGACAGGCCCAACTTCCCGGGCGTCGGCAACCCTCCGGCCCCCGTGCCTCGCGCTGCCGGCGCCGCTGGCGACAACTCGGGCGGCAAGGATCTGTGCCCGCGCTCTGGCCTGAGGATCGGCACCACCGATTCGCTCGTCGGCTTGACGCAGGGGACGGACTATGTATTCGCCACGACCGACGCCGCCGCAGTAACCACCCGGACCGCAAACAACGACCAATCAGAAGCCGCGGCGCTCGGTCTGTCGGCGAGCGAAGTGGACACGCTGGCTGGCACCCCATCGATCAGCGTCAATTCAAACGGTGTCACGGACAAAGGAACGGTCACGCTGACGTTCTTCACGTTCGCGGTCCCGGGCGCGGGAATCGTCATCGGCAATCCAGGCCCCATCGGCCTGCCGGCAACAGGGTCCTCGACGATTCCCTTCGTCGCCAAGCCCCTTCCCCGCTGATCGAAGCAGCGCGCCGATGGCACACGCCGCCGGCTCCGCTCAACAAGGCGAGCCATGTTCACGACCCGACTCATCGCCGCCAGCGTCGCGTTGGCGCTGACCGCGTGCGCCGCGCCGCCCAAGCCGACGCTGCAGCTCCAACCCGCAGCCGTCGGCCCCAATGCCATCCCGCAACGCAACCTCACGCACTTCGCCGAAGGCCTGCGCTGCATGGACGAGATGCTGTATCGCTTCGGCGTGCGCGACGTGAGCGTGATGATCGAAGAGATGCAGGACCAGTCGCGCAGGCTCGGTGCCGGCACGCGCGACATGATGGTGTCGGCCTTCGCCGATATGACGCGCAGAAGCCGCGGCGTGCGCCTGGTGACCTTCGGTCAGGACAACCAGAACATCGTGCAGCTGCTGTCGATGGCGCAGCGCCTGAACGAATTCAAGGTTGTGCCGCAGTACGACATCCGCGGCTCGATCACGCAGTTCGACGAGGACGTTGATCGCCAGCAGACGAGCTTCGGCGCGTCGCTGGTGTCGGCGATCACCGGGCCGTTGTTCGGCCTGCGCTTCGGCCGCAGCGAGCAGACGTCAGTGATGGGGTTCGACGCGAGCGTGATCTCGACCGTCGACCTGAGCCTGATGCCTGGCGCGAGTTCGAAGAACACCGTGGTGATCCGCCGCGACGAAACGAGCGTGGGCGACGGCCTGGCCCAGATCCGCAACAGCAGCCTCAGCTTCGCCTTCGTCGTCAGCCGCAACGAAGGCGTGGCGCAGTCGCTGCGCAACATGGTCGAGCTGGCGACGATCGAGCTGACCGGCAAACTCCTGCGGCTGCCGTATTGGACCTGCCTGAATCTCGACGAATCACAACCCGAGATTCAACGCGAGATGCAGGACTGGTATTTGTCGATGCAGGGCAGTACCGAGACCACGCGCTTCTTTCAAGAGCAGTTGCGCTTTCGCAAGTTCTACGACGGCCCGGCCGACGGCAAGCCGAACGCGGCGTATACCCAAGCCTTCGCTGCGTACCGCGAGGCCGTAAAAACCAAGACCGAGGGCGAGCCCGACTTCGAGGTCTGGCAGGCGTTCCTGCTGCGCGCGATTCCCGCGCCGCCTGCACAACCCTTCACCGCCGCCAAGTCCACGATCGGCAAGCCGATCGAACTCATCGTCGACGTCTCGAAGACGCGGTATCGCCGCGGCGAAGCGGTCGAGCTGTCGGTCAAAACGCCGCAGGCGGCCTACGTGTACTGCTACGTACAGAGCCCGACGACCGGCAAGATCCAGCGCATATTCCCGAACCGTTTTGCGCGCGAACCGCGTATTGAAGCGAACACGCCGCTCGAGCTGCCGGGCGTGCAAGGCTTCAAGGTCGCCGCGGGTGGTGACGGCGTGACGCGGCAGACACTCGGATGTCTGGCCACCGAACGCGAGGTCTACAACGACCTGCCGCCACAACTGCGCTGGGGCGACTTCGAAGACATCCGGCTGGGCACGTTCGAAGAAATCCGCGATGCGTTCGCGCTGGTGGCCAAGGCGCCGGTCGCGCTCGAGGGTGCGGTGATCGAGGTGGTCGAGTAATGACGACCGCAGTACTCAATCGTCAGCCGCAGGCCGCGCCGACGCTCGGCGATCTGATGTCACGCGTGGCCATGCGCGACCAGGCCGCGTTCAAGCAGCTCTATGACGAGACGGTGTGCTGCCTGCTCGGCATCGCCGTGCGCATGCTGCACGATCGCGCCTGGGCCGAAGAGGTCGTGCAGGAGATCTACGTCAGCGTCTGGCACACGGCGTCGAACTACGCGCCGCACAAGGCGCAGCCGATGACGTGGCTGATGGCCATCGCGCGCAACAAGTCGATGGATGCGCTGCGCAGTTCGAACGCCGATCGAAAGCACTGCGTGCGGCCGACAACGGCGAGCGCCGATGACGGCGACGCAGACGCGCCCGACATCGCCGACAACACCGCGGGCCCGCTCGAACAACTCGTGCAAGCCGCCGACGCCCATCAACTGCGCTGCTGCCTCGAGCGACTCGAGCCGCAGCAGCGCCAAGCCATCGCACTCGCGTTCTACGACGGCCTGACGCACGCCGAGCTTGCGCTGCACCTGCGCCAACCGCTGGGCACCGTCAAGGCGTGGGTGCGGCGCGGGCTCGATCGGCTGAAGCGTTGTCTCGATCCAAATCATGAACATCCGAACACCCGAACTGCGTGAGCGCCTCGCCGCGGAGTACGTGCTGGGCACGCTGCACGGCCACGCTCGCGCGCGCTTCCACACGCTGCTGCGCGACGACGCCGCGCTGCAAGCGCGCGTGCGGTTCTGGGAGCAGGCGTTGACGCCGATGGCCGTGCCGCTTTGGGCGGCAGCGCCGTCAGCGAAGGTTTGGCGAGCGATCGAAGCGCGCATCGCGCCCCCTGCGCCATTTCAAGCTCGCAAGCCGTGGTCGGTACGGTGGTTCGACACACGCACGCTCGGCTCGCTCGCCGTCGGCGTGATGCTCGGCCTGACGCTGACGCTGACGGCACCCGTCTTGTGGCAACAACGCGGGGCCGCGTCGGACGAGCCCGAAACGCAACTGCCGCAGAGCTACGTCGGCGTGCTCGCCACCGCCGAAGGCCGCACCGGCGTGATCGTCTCGAGCCTGCGTCACGGCAAGGTGATGGACGTGAAGCAGGTGCAGCCGGTGCCCGTGCCCGACGGCCGCACGCTGTATCTCTGGGCGATCGAGGCCAACGGCAAGACGCGGCCGATCGGCCGGGTGCCGCCAGGCAAGTTCGTGCAGGTTCCGCTTGCACAAACGTCCGAGACGCTGTTCGCCACCGCGACCGAACTTGCGCTGTCGATCGAAGCCGACAGCGCAGCGCCGTCGTCACCAACCGGGCCGTTTGTCTATCGCGGGTTGTGCGGAAAGTTGTGGCGCGTGCCGGTGCCGAAGCAATAACACCGAAGAAGGAAATTGCTGCGTCCAAAAGCGCCTGGTCACCGAATGTCCTCTCAACCGAAGTCGAGATTTAGGTCGGTATCGACTTCGACACCCACTCACCCGCCGGCCGCATTCGCAATCAGGAGATCGTCATGGGCATCCTCAACGACATCGCAGTCGCACTAAACAACTATCTGCAAGACGAGATCGTCATCAGCATCGTCGACGTGACGTTGGCCACAGGCACGGCAGGTGCCATCAACATCAATGAAAAGTGGAAGTTCAAGGTCAAAGTCGAAAACACCGGCCATATCAACATGACCGGCGTCAGCCTGCACGTTGAGGGCTCGAACGGAACCGAGATCGCCACCAGCCTCAACGGCGTCTACCTCGGTGCCTG
The DNA here is from genome assembly GCA_963738615.1 of uncultured beta proteobacterium. Classification (GTDB taxonomy): domain Bacteria; phylum Pseudomonadota; class Gammaproteobacteria; order Burkholderiales; family Burkholderiaceae_C; genus CAVTWY01. The sequence continues at coordinate 1,351,075 of CAVTXI010000019.1, read as the reverse complement.
GACCACCGGCTCCTACACCGTCGACGGCGGCAGCTCCGTCACCAGCAGCGACCTCTACTTTGAAGCGCCATCAACGCCAAAGCCGGCCAACACCCAGCTCGTCGTCGCTCATGTCGCCAACTGGACCGGCAACTGGGACCACATGTTCTCCGAACACACGCCGGACGGCAGAGACGTCGCGCCGACGGGCCGCTACTCGGCCCAGGTTCTAGGTTGACCGTCAATCGATTCGAAAACGCGCGAGCCGTACCGACTCGAGCCAACCGCTTCGCCGCAATACCCTTGAGGCCCGTCATGAAACTCTTCCATCGAATCATCCGTTCCTGCGCAGCCTCTTGCCTCGCGCTCACCCTGGCCGCGTGCGGCAGTGACGGCGACGGCGGCGATGGCGCCTCGTCGCCTCCCGCGTCGGCGACGATCGGCCCCGCCGGCGGCACGGTCACCGGCCCAAACGGCGCGAAGGTGGTGATTCCGCCCGGCGCGCTGGCCACCGACACCACGATCGTGATCGAACAGAGTTCGGCCGGCGCACCGCCGCTGCCCGCCGGGTTCACGGCTTCCGGCCAGATCTTCGCCTTCACGCCGCACGGCACGACGTTCGCCGTGCCGGTGACGATGACAGTGCCCTTTGATCCGGCGCTGGTGCCGGCCGGCAGCAGGCCAGCGTTCTACAAGACCAATGCCCAGAACCAGTGGGAACAGATCGCAGGCGCAACGGTCGATGGCGATACCGTGAGCGCGCGGGTCACGAGCTTCTCGAACGGAACGGGCGGTGTCGAACGCCTTCCCCCGCAACGCCAATGGACCTTCTTCAACGACCAAACGGGTCAGACCCTCCCTCACAACGACTTCGACCGGCCGCCCTGGCAACTGGTGGAAGACAGCCTGGAGTTCGGCACGAACGTGTTCGACCTCGACATCGAAGACAACGACGACAAGATCACGCTCGAGGTCTTCTCCAGCACCGACGGCGTCACCTTCTGGGCCAGTGCGGAGGATCAGGGTTTCGCCAACCTGACCCAGACCCAGGGCTTCATCAAGATCGCGGAGCCCGCGACGCTTCAGTTCGTCATCACCGGGGCGACGCTCCAGGCGGTCGACTTCAACGTCAGGGTTCCGTCGCCCAACGAGTGCCCACGGGGCCTCGAGTTGCCGGTGTGTCACCCGTTGTCCGCACTGATCGACTTCGCCGCCCAGGCCTACGGCAGCGACAGCCAACTGCTGCGCGACCGCAACGGCAAGCCCTTGCTCGCCAGATCCAGCTCGGCCAGGCTCGAAGGCTATGTCGGTGTGTGGGACTTCCACACCCAGCGCGACCCCATGTTCGCGGAGCTTCTGGCCGAGTTCACCGAGGCCTGGAGCAGGGTGAACTTTCTCTTCACGACCGACGCCAGCGGCAATCCGAAGGCAAATCTCGTCAACGACATCGTCATCGACATGGATCTGTCTTCGCTCACGGTGGGCACCAAGTTCTATGTCACGTCCTATGTGCACGCGGCTGCCTTCAACGAACGGGGCCGAGAGTCGTCGATCGCCGCCTATGTGCGCGATCCGGCCAGAACGGGGGGTGCCACGGTGCGCTCCACGGGCCTGCAGTTGACCAACGACACCGCGCCGCCGCCGCCGCCGCAGGGCCTGACCACGCCTGTGCCGTGCACCTCGGGTCCCAACCCGGCGGCCGGCGTGTTGCAGTTCAGCGCCGCGAACTTCGAGATGCTGGAAGAGCGCTTCGGCGGCAATCGCGGCGTCCAGATCACGCGCACGCAAGGCAGCACCGGGGCGGTGAGCGCGACTTTGCGCACCGGCGGCGGTACGGCCGTGCCGGGCGTGCACTACACGCCCAAGAGCATTACCGTGAACTTCGCCGACGGCGACACGACACTGCGATCGGTTGCCCTCGAGATCTTCGACAACAGCGAAGTCGAAGACGACCGCACGGTCAACCTCACACTCGCCGAACCCGGCGGTTGCGCCACGCTCGGTGCGCAGGTCAACGCCGTGCTGACGATCTTCGACGACGATCGGCCGCCCCCGCCGCCGCCGCCCAGCGGCCTCGACCTCACCTTCGACGGCGACGGCAAGGCTTCGCTGGAACGTTTCGGCGGCGCCCGCTCGGGCATGGCACTGCAGGCCGACGGCAAGATCGTGATGGTTGGCGGCACCTTCACCGACTTCATCCTCGCGCGCTTCAACGCCGACGGCAGCATCGACACGAGCTTCGGCATCGACGGCAAGGTCACCACCGACATGGGCAGCGGCTTGCGGCAGGAAGAAGCGCTGGCGGTGGCGATCCAGAGCGACGGCAAGATCGTCGTCGCGGGCCACACCGCGATCGACAACACGCCGCCGAATCCGGACCCGTCGCCGACGTTCGCACTCGCGCGCTACAACAGCGACGGCAGCCTCGACACCAGCTTCGGCACGGGCGGCAGGGTCAGCAACAACGTCAACGGCCAGGCCTATGCGGTGGCGATCCAGGGCGACGGCAAGATCGTCGTCGCCGGTGAGTTTTCCTTCCTTTCGAGCAACGGCAGCGACTTCAGCGACTTCACGGTCGCGCGCTTCAATACGAACGGCACGCTCGACCTGGCCTTCGGCGGCAGCGGCACCGGGCAGGTGGCCACCGATATCGGCAGCGCCACCAACACCGCTCGCAATCTGGTGCTGCAACCCAACGGCGCGATCGTGGTGAGCGGCAAGCCGCAGGGCAGCCAGACCGGGTTCGACCACACCGACGTGGCGCGCTACAACGCCAACGGCACGCTCGATGCGAGCTTCGGCAGCGGCGGCAGGCTGACCTTGGCCGGGGTCGATGTGGGTCAGGGCCTGGTGCGCCAACTCGACGGCAAGTTCGTGCTCGTGGGCAGCACGACAGTGGGAACGTTCCCCGCCAGTTCGACCCGGTTTGCGCTGATGCGGCTGAACGCCGACGGCAGCCCCGACACCTCGTTCGGCACCGCCGGCACGGTGAACACCGCGTTCACGTTCAATGCGACTGCGTTCGCCGTGGCCTTGCAGGGCGACGGCAAGATCGTGGCCGCCGGATCGACCGTGCGCGAGGTGCAGCCGAACTTCGTGGTCGCGCGCTACAACGCCGACGGATCGTTGGACACCATCTTCGGCAACGGCACGGGCAATCTGTCGATCGACTTCTTCGGTTTCGGCGATGGCGCCGAGAGCGTGGCGATACAACCCGACGGCAAGATCGTGGTCGGCGGCGTTGCGACCAACAACTTCAGCGGCTACGGCGTGGCGCGGATCAATCCTTGACAACACCAGCGCAGCCGACCGAGCGCGTGTTCGCCATGCTGGAGGGCCATGACATACCCGACGTACGGCTACTCTCTGTAATATGGGCACCCATATGAAGACGACAATCGATATCTCCGATGCGCTGCTGGCCGATGCCAAACGCGTCGCCGCGCGTGATGGCGTGACGCTGCGGGCCCTGGTCGAGCAGGGTCTGCGCCAGGTCCTCGAGGCGCAGCGACGCAGCGCGCGGCCGTTCAAGCTGCGCAAGGCCAGCGTCAAGGGCCGAGGGCTTCAGCCCGGCGTCGACCCCTCGATGTTTCGCGATTTGGCCTACGAGGGCCGGGGCGCGTGATTGCCGTCGACACCAATCTGTTGGTCTATGCACACCGCGAGGACTCGTCGTTCCACGATCGCGCTCTGGCGGGCGTGACCGAACTGGCCAGCAGCACATCCGCGTGGGCGATTCCATGGCCGTGTCTGCACGAGTTCTACGCGATCGTCACGCACCGGCGCGTGTACAACCCGCCCACCACGCCATCGCAGGCCATCGCCCAGATCGAAGCCTGGCTCGAGAGCCCGTCGCTGGTGCTGTTGACAGAGTCACCGGCGCACTGGCCGACGCTGAAAGACCTGCTGACCCGCGCGCGGGTGCAAGGGCCGTTGGTTCACGACGCACGCGTCGCGGCTCTGTGTCTTCAACACGCCGTGAAGACGCTGTGGTCGGCGGACCGTGACTTCGCGCGCTTCGCGCCGCTGCGTGTCGTGAATCCTCTCGTCGCCTGACGTCACTGCGCCCGGCGCTCTGGGCAGGTCAAACCCACGGCGGCGGCAAGCCCTCGGTCGCGATGACTTTTTGCGTCGCTGGCCGCGAAAGCACGCGCTGTAGATACGTCGAAATATGCGGCAGCGTGCGCGCTGGCCGCCGCATGCCGCGCGTCCAGCGGCACATTACGAAGGCATAGGGGTCGAGTGCGGTGAAACGGTCGCCCAGCAGCCACGGTTTGCCGTGTGAGGCGAGCCGCATCTCGATCTGATCGACGAGCCCTTCGACCTTCTTTTCGATCGCCGCCTTCAGCTCAGCCACGCCGCCGACATTGCCGGGGGCAAGGTAGCGCTCGGGGTAGAAGTAGATTTGAAACTGCGGCACCAGCGAGGCCGCGAACCATACCAACCACTTGTAGAAGTGCGCGCGCTCGGCCGTGCCGATGTCGGGCGCGAGTTGCGCGGTGCGGTGCGTGTCCACCAGGTGCAGCACGATCGCCGCGGTTTCATACAGCACGAGGTCGCCGTCGACCAGCACCGGGATCAAACCGTTCGGGTTCAGCTCGAGGTACGCGGGCGACTTGTGTGCGTTGTTGTCGCGGTCGACCAGCTTCAACTCGAACGGCGTGCCGATTTCTTCGAGCAGCAGGTGCGGCGTCAGGCTGGCATTACCGGGGTAGTAGTGCAGTTGAATCATGGCGCGTGGGTCGCCGCCGCCGTCACGGCGCCCACCGATGCAACCCCACCCCCGGCGTGAAGCCCAGTGTCGACACGCCCTGCGCCGCCAACCCGGCCGCAATGGCCGACGGGGCATAGGCGAACTTGCGCAGGCCCAGGTTGATTTCCTGGTGCGGGTCGATGTCGGACAGCGGATGCGCATAGCCGTACGGCACCACGTCGACGCCGTTGAAGCCCGTGAGCGAGAACTTCTCGCTCACGACCACCTGCCCCGCGGCGTCGACCAACACCATGTAGATGTCGGGATTCACCGCGCTGCGGTAATCGACGACGAAGCCGTAGGTGACGGTCCGATCGGGATCCGCGGTACGCAGCATCGACACCGGCTGGTTGACGAGGTTGATCAAGGGCTGCGCGATCACGCTGTTGTACTGGAACGAGGGCGGCGTCAGGGGATGCAGGACGCCGTCGGCTGCGCAGCAGAACGGGTCGATCTGCGCCGCGCGGGTGGTCACGCCGTGGCCCATGTTCTCGCGGCCGAACAGGCGCTGCGACTCGAAGTAGCGGAACTCGCCCGCACGCACGGCCGCGTTGGTACGTACCCCGCGCTTGCGGCAGATCTCGATCTCGTAGACCGGGTCCGTGAAGGGCGCCAGGTTGCGCGCGCAGTCGGGGTTCACGTCATCGGAGAACGCGGCCCGCTGCCCGCCGTCGGTCAGGATGACCCCCGTGCCCGTACCAGCTTCGGCCACGAAGCCGCCAACGCGCGGCTGCCCGGCCGTGTTCGGGAACTCGAAACCGTCGAGCACGCCGTCGCCATCGCTGTCGGCCACGCCGGGCAGCAGCCCTAAGCCGGCCTCGGCGCCGTCGGACAAGCCATCACCGTCGGTATCCGGATTCGCCGGGTCGGTGCCGAGCGTCTTCTCCTGGGTGTAGGTCAAACCGTCGCCATCGTCGTCGCCGTTGGCGGTACTGCCCAGCACCGTGACGCGGAACACGCGCTCGCCGTAGCGACCCGTGGCCGTGTCGGTGACACCGGCCACCACGCGGTGGTCACCGGCAGTCATCAGGGCGACTGTGGCGGCAGAAAGGTTCAGCGTGGTGCCGGTGCCGAGCAGCGTGCTGCCGGCGGTTTCATCGACCCAGCGCACGACGCTTGCGGCCGCCGCATCGACGACGCCGACCGCGAAGCTGCTTCGCACCGGCGAGGTGTCGCCTTGGCGCACGACCACGCGCGGGTAGCTCGAGGTGGTCAGCGTCGGACTGGTCGTGTTGCCCGACAACGCGGGCCAGGTCATGTTCAACCCGGTCGAGCCTTCGAGCCGCGCGGTGCGCAGCGCGCGATGCACGTCGTCCATCGCGTACGCGAAGGGGCGGCCCAGCAGGTCGCCACCGGCGTTGATCGCGACTGACGTGCCAGCGATGTTGTCGCCCTTGCCGAAGGCATAGATGAACAACGACCCCGTCGTCTCGGTCAATTGGACCCGACGCACCACGCATGGGTCGGCGGGCGGGACGCCCGCGCACGACGACGGATGCTCGCCGACGCTGGCGATGACGTAGGCCACCGGGTACTTCTGCCTGAAGTCGACCGCGAAACCGAAGGTGGCACCACCGCCAGCCGCGCTGACGATCGGCTGGGCCGACGCGTCGGTTGCCCGGATCAACCACTCGTCGACGATGATCCCGTCGCGACTCGCGATCCAGGCACCGCCGGACAACGCGGGCGACTGCGGCGCGCTGGCGCTGACGCCCAGGCTCACGCTGCCCATGCCTACCCGCGTGGCCTCGAAGTAGCGGAAGCCGCCGCCGGAGACGAGCGCCACGTTCGACTTCACGCCTACGGGCGCGGTGCCGGTGAAGCTCACGGTCAGCCCGTCTGAAGACACCGTGGCCAGCGACGCGGCTGCGCCGGTGGGCGGCAGTAAGCGCACCGCCTGCGACCCGGTGGCTGCCGTCACGGTCAGGACGACTGATGCGCTGGTCACGCTGCCGGCGCCGTTCGTCACGCGCACGCTGATCTGCGCGGTGCCCACGTCGGCGGCGGTCGTCACCAGCTGCAGTTGAGCCGTCGTCGCACCGGCGATGGCCACACCGTTGCGCAACCATTGATACGCCAGCGGCGCGTTGCCTTGTGCGACCACGCTGAACGTGGCGGTCGCGCCCGCCTGCACGCTGACCGGCGTAGGCGGCGTGGTGATGCTCGGTGCCACCACTTGCGCCGTGACCGTCAGCGTCGCGGCGGCACTGGTGACGCTGCCGGCGCCGTTCGTCACGCGCACGCTGATCTGCGCGGTGCCCACGTCGGCGGCGGTCGTCACCAGCTGAAGCTGAGCCGTCGTCGCACCGGCGATGGCCACACCGTTGCGCAACCATTGGTACGCCAGCGGCGCGGTGCCTTGTGCGACCACGTTGAACGTGGCGGTCGTGCCCGCCTGAACGGTCTGCGCTGCCGGCGCGGTGGCGATCGTCGGCGCCACCGGCACCCCGCTGTCGAGCGCGTACCAGCAGCGCTTCACGAACCCGGGTGTCGGGTCGCCGAACACCGTGTTCGTGCATGCCACGCTGCCGACACCGTTAAAGGTAAGCGTGACCGACGAACCCGCGGTGGTGGTGTCGCGACCGTAGCGAACGGTGTTGGCGCCGCTGGACGGCAACACGCACGTCTGCGACTCTTGTGCGCACAAAACCCACGTCACACCGGTGGGCACGACGGTCACTGTCAGGGTGACCGTCGCGCTGGTCACGGTGCCGGCGCTGTTACTCACCCGCACTGAAATCTGCAACGTCGTGCCCGCCTCGCCCGCCGCGGTCGGCAGGTTCAGCTGAGCCGTCGTCGCACCGGCGATGGCCACACCATTGCGCAACCACTGATACGCCAGAGGCGCCGTGCCCTGGGCGACCACGTTGAACGTGGCCGGCGCACCTGCCTGCACGCTCTGCGCTGTCGGCGCGGTGGCGATCGTCGGCGCCACCGGCACCCCGCTGTCGACCGCGTACCAGCAGCGCTTCACGAACCCAGGTGTCGGGTCGCCGAACACCGTGTTCGTGCAATCCACGCTGCCGACGCCGGTGAACGCACGCGTGACCGACGAACCCGCCGTGGTGGTGTCGCGACCGTAGCGAACGGTGTTGGCGCCGCTCGACGGCAACACGCACGTCTGCCACTCGTCAGCGCACAAGACCCAGGTGGTGCCCGTGGGCGCCGCCGTCACCGTCAAGGTGACCGACGCACTGGTCACGGTGCCGGCGCTGTTGCTCACCCGCACCGAGATCTGGGACGCGATGCCCACGTCGGCGGCCGTCGTCGCCAGCTGCAGCTGAGCCGTCGTCGCACCGGCGATGGCCACACCATTGCGCAACCATTGATACGCCAGCGGCGCGGTGCCTTGTGCGGCCACGTTGAACGTGGCCGGCGCACCGGCCTGCACGCTTTGCGCTATGGGCGCCGCAACGATCGTCGGCGCCACCGCCACGCCGTCGTCGACCCCGTACCAGCAGCGCTTCACGAACCCAGGCGTCGGGTCGCCGAACACCGGGTTCGAGCATTCCACGCTGCCGACCCCGTTAAAAGTGAGCGTGACCGACGAACCCGCGGTGGTGGTGTCGCGACCGTAGCGAACGGTGTTGGCGCCGCTGGAGGGCAACACGCACGTCTGCCACTCTTCGGCACACAAAACCCACGTGACGATGGCGGGCTGCGCCGGTGCCGCCAGCACGGGGCCCTCGAGATCAGACGGGGCCGACCGCCGCATCTCACCCGCGCCGCCCGCGACCGCACTCGTGCCGCCTGCTGCCGCTGTGCTTTCGCGCGTCACGCTCGTCCCGTCAGGGCGCGGGTCAACGTCCCCGCCTCCACAGGCCGCCAACAGCATGCCCACAGCTACGACTGCCAGCCACTTGCGAATCGCCAACATAGGAGTGCCCCGATCGAAGATGCCAACCAAGGCTCGTCCCAAGCCTCGGCAGAAAGGTACGGCAGAGCCTCTGTCCCGCCACCAAGGAGGTGACGGTGCGGCGCCATCAACTTTGTATCACGCCGCTCGAGGGGTATCGAAACACGATGAAAGCGGCCGCAACGTCAGCGCACGTTCGTGCAGGTCGAGCTGCCCGCGTCCCCGCCGGCTGCCACGTGCTGTTCCGCGATCTTGACGAACCGCCAGTCGTAGCCGTCGGCGCGCAGCGTCAGTTCGATCACACCGTACAGCCCTGCCAGACGCACCGCGCTGTTCGGCTGCGGCGTGCCGAAAGCGTGCGGTGTTGCGCCACCGGTGCCGACGGTGAACGCTCGGATACCCGTCGGGTCAGGCCGCGCATCGGGCGTCTGCGGTTCGAACCGCTCGTACACGTGCGCATGCGAGTTCAGCACCACGTCGACGCCGTGCTGGTAGGCCACGCGCCAGAAAGCGTCCATGTTGGCGTTGTTGCCGTGCGAGGTGCTCGAGTTGAAACGGGGGTGATGCCAATAGGCGAGCGTGCACGGCTTCTTGTTCAGCAGCAGGTCGGCGCGCAGCCAATCGATCTGCTGCGCGGACGGTGCCTCGCCGCTGCCGGTGTTCAGCGCCACGATGTGCCACGCGCCGAGGTCGAAGCTGTAGTAACCACGGCGACCCGGATCCAGCGCTGCCATCGTGGGGTTGCCGGCAAAGAAGTAGTCGAAGTACGGTGCGGCGCCCGGGCTCAGGTGTTCGTGGTTGCCGGGAATGGCCAAGGTGCGTGCCTTGTGCCGACCCCAGGTCGGCTCGTAGTAGGCCGCGAACTCCGCCGCGGCTCCGGAACCGTAGGCGTTGTCGCCGAGTGTGAACACGGTGCCGCCGATGCGGTCCAGCAAGCTCGCCGTGGCCTCGTCGATCACCCAGCCGCCCGCGATATCACCAGCGCCGACGAACGTGACGGGGTCCATCGGTGGTGGTGGTGGTGGCGGGGGTGGCGGGGGTGGCGGCGTACCACTGACGCTCAGTTCGCAGCGCTTCGCCACGCCCGGCAGCGGATCGGTTCCGAAGGCGACGTTAGTGCACCAACCCAGCCCTGCTGACAGCGACCGCTCGACCCATGTGCCGTTCGCGCCGTATCGAACGACGCCGGGCGCGACGAGCGTGAAGCTGCCCCACTCGGTTGTGAGTGCCGTCCAGGTGGGCGCCGACACCGACTCGCTCCAGACCTCGCAGCCTTTCATGGTGCCGGGCAGTGGGTCGCGCGCGAAGAATGTATTGGTGCACGCAACCTGGCCGGCCGGCAGATCACGCTCGACCCAACTCGTCAGCGCCCCGTAGCGCACACGTGCTGCGCTGGTCAGGGCGAACGTCGCCCACTCTGCGGCCGCGGGGACCCAGGTGCCAGCCGTCGAGGCGCTCAGGACCTCGCAATATTTCGGCGTACCCGGCGAGGGGTCGGCGCCAAAGTACGCGTTGCCGCAGCCGTGCTGGCCGGCCGGCAGCGTTCGTTCGACCCACACGCCGTTGGCACCATAACGAACCGTGCCGGTTTGCAGCAGCGAGAAGGTCTGCCACTCATGAGCCACGTTCGTCCACACCGCAGCCACCACCACAGCCTCGAGCGCGTCCCGACGTGCCAGCGGCGGCGGTGGTGCAGAACCTTCGCTGGCAGCCGAAGCCTGGAGAGGCTGGGCGGTGCCTTCGATGGCTTCGTCGCCCCCGCCGCATGCACATAAGAACAACGAAGCCGCGAGGGCCCAACGCGATTGACGGTCATTCATGGCCCGCGACTCTACGGCCCGTCGCTGGCCCCAGAACCACGGGGCTTCCCGAGCACCCGACGGGACCGGGTGTCGGGGTTGCTACGGCATCTGCGCGAACTGCGCGTCCATCCACTGAATCCGCGACGACAGCCATCCGCGCAGCCGACCCACCGCGTCAGCGTGGTCGACTGGATACGGTGGCAGCTCGGTCGAGAGGGCCGTGTTCCATGTGTTCCAGCGTGTGGTATTCATCTGCGCACCGGCGCCGATCTGCGCCGCGCGCAGGTCCAGGTAATCCAGCATGCCGTCGATGGCCCCCGATGCCTTCATCTCGTTCCACTTGACGAGCACGCGCGCGCGGAACGCCGGGTCTTGGAACAGACGTGTATACCAAGGCGCACCGCGGATATGCCATCCCTCGTGGTCAGCCCAACCACCGAGGTTTCCGAAGGCCATGTCGAAGTCCCACACCGGCCCGAAGAATAGTTTTCCGGAGCGCTGCTTGTACATGAAGGTACTGCGTCGCAGGTCGCCGTCCCAGTTCTTCGACAATTCGTTGACCAGGTAGTACTGAATAAGTGAATCGACGTCGAGGTACTTGGCGTAACCCTCCAGAGGGTCTGCAAAGTTCGAACCGAACAGCGCGTCCTCGGCCCGTTGCACGTAGCTCGTGATGTAGGCGTTTTGCGCCTCCCACCCTGGCAGCGCAATCGTATCGGGCTCGACCACACAGAAGTTCATGGTCACCCGCGTGGTCTGGAAACACCCAGGCTCGCCGACGAGGGAATTGTCGAGTTCCAGGAGATAACCACCCGTGATCGACGGCTCGGTCGTGTTCGAGATCGACAACGACGGAATCGGCACCCGGTTGGAACCGCTTCTGACATGTTCCACCAATTGGTAGAGGCTGGCGCCTTGCGATGCCGGATTGGTGAACTCGCCGTTGAGGTTCAAGTAGACGTAACGGGACCGCGGCGTCCACGCCATGCCGGCTCGGCGGCTGATCTCGAACGCCAGTTCGTTTCGCAGCATCGTCTTGTCGAAGTAGTTCGCCAGCAGAACCCAGTGGCGATTGCTGGGCATGCCGAGCATCGTGGCCGCGGCCGTGAGCTTGAGGCGATAGGGCTTCTTGTCGGCATTCCACGTGAAGTTGCCGCGCCCCTTGATTTCGAGCGGGAGATCCACGCCCGGTACGACAGCCTGCGGCATCGCCGTGAAGCTGAACTGCCCCAACGTGTAGTTGTCGTGGTCGATAGGAATACCACCATTGCCGACGTTGAGCCACGTGATGTCCATGGGGTTCACCGCCGTCACCGCCAACGACACCGGCGAGCTGACCACCACGCCCACCGCGTTGCTGACGCGCACGCTGACTTGCGACGTGGTTCCCACTTCGCTTGCCCTGGTCGCCACGCTCAACTGCGCGCCGGTTGCTCCGGCCACGGCAAGGCCATCACGGAACCACTGATAAGCCAGCGGACCGGTACCTTGCGCAGTCACCGTGAACGCGGCCGAGATACCGGCCTCGACACTCGCCGCAGCCGGCGGCGTGACGATGCTGGGCGCCATGGCTGGCGCCGTCACCGTCAGCACGGCCGCCGCGCTGGTGACGCTGCCTGCCGCGTTGCTCACCTGAACCGTGATCTGCGTCGTCGTGCCCGCGTCGGCCGCGGTCGTCGCGACCTGCAGCAGCGCACCGTTCGCACCAGCCACCGCGACCGCGTCGCGGAACCACTGATACGTAAACGGTGCCGTGCCTTGCGCAGCCACGTTGAACACCGCGGTGACGCCTGCCTCGACGCTCAGCGATCCGGGCGGCGTGACGATGCTGGGCGCCACCAACGGCGCCGTCACCGTCAGCACAGCCGACGCGCTGGTCACGCCGCCAGCCGGGTTGCTGACGCGCACGCTGATCTGCGCGACCGCGCCCGCGTCCACGGCCGTCGTCGACACCTGAAGCTGGGCAGCCGTCGCGCCGACGATCGCCACGTTGTCGCGGAACCACTGGTACGACAGCGGTGCGGTGCCTTGCGCCGTCACGTCGAACACGGCCGTGCCGCCGACGTTCGACGCTCACCGGCGAAGGCTGCGAGACGATGGTGGGCACGATCGACGGTGCCGTCACCGTCAACGCCGCTGGCGCGCTGGTGACGCTGCCGACGGCACTGCTCACGCTGACCGTGATCTGTGCGGTGGTCCCCACGTCGGCAGCGGTGGTCAGCACCTGAAGTTGCGCCGTCGTCGCACCTGCGATCGCCGCACCGTCACGGAACCATTGGTACGTCACCGGCGCCGCGCCCTGCACGGCCACGTTGAATACCGCCGTGATCCCCGCCTCGACGCTCAGCGCGCCCGGCGGCGTGACGATCGTTGGCGCTTGCGCGACAGCCCACCGATGCAAACCGACACCCGGTGTGAAGCCTTGCGACGACACGCCTTGCGCTTCCAGCGCAGCGGCGATGGCAACCGGCGCGTAGCGGAACGCACGCAGGCCGAGGTTGATCTCTTGATGCGGGTCGATGTCGGACAGCGGGTGCGCATAACCGTAGGGCACCACGTCAGCACCGTTAAAACCGGTGAGCGCGAATTTCTCGCTTACCACGATCTGGCCCGCGGCATCCAGCATCACCATGTAGATGTCGGGATTGGTCGTGCTGCGGTAGTCGACGACGAAACCGTAGGTCACGGACAGGTCGGCGTCGGCGCCGCGCAGCATCGTGATGGGCCGGTTGACCAAGTTGACCAACGCCTGCCCGATCACGCTGTTGTATTGCAGCGAGGGCGGTGTCAGCGGGTGCAGCGCACCGTCGGCCGCGCAGCAGAACGGGTCAAGCTGTGCCGCACGCGTGGTCACGCCGTGGCCCATGTTCTCGCGACCCGCCAGACGGTGCGACTCGAAGTAGCGGAACTCGCCCGCGCGCACGGCCGCGTTGGTGCGCACCGCACGCTTGCGGCAGATCTCGATCGAGTAGACCGGGTCCGCGAAGGGTGGCAGGTTGCGCGCGCAATCCGGGTTCACGTCGTCCTGTGCGAAGGCCACGCGCTGGCCACCTTCGGCGATGAAGACCCCCGTGCCCGTTCCGGGTTCGGCCACGAAGCCGCCCAGGCGCGGCTGTTGCGCCGTGTTCGGGAACTCGAAACCGTCGTCGACGCCGTTGACGTTGCTGTCGGCCAGTGCGGGCAACATGCCCAGCCCGGCTTCCGCGCCGTCGGACAGGCCATCACCGTCAGAGTCGGCGTTGGCCGGGTCGGTGCCCAGCGCCTTTTCCTGGTCGTAGGCCAAGCCATCGCCGTCGTCGTCACCGTTGCTGGTGCCGGTGGTGATCGTCAACATGAACACGCGTTCGGTGTAGCGGCCCGTCACGGCGTCGACGACGCTGGCGACGATGCGATGCTCACCCGTGGTCATCAGCGCGATGTCGGTCGCGGCCAAACTCAGCACAGCACCGCTGCCCAGCACCGCGCGGCCAGCGGTCTCGTCGATCCACCGCACGGCGCTGCCGACGGCCACGTTGCCCGCCACGACAGCGAAGCCGCTGCGCACCGGTGAGGTGTCGCCCTGCCTGATGACAAGACGCGGATGGGTCGATGCCGTCAGCGTCGGGGCAGTGGTGCCGCCGACAAGATCGGGCCACGTCATGTCGAGCCCCGTCGAGCCCTCGAGCCGCGCGGCGCGCAAGGCGCGATGCACGCCGTTCATCGGGTAGAAGAACGGCCGGCCCGGCAGGTCGGCGCCCGCATTGATCGACACCGACGTGCCCGAGGCGCCGTCACCCTTGCCGAAGGCGTAGATGAAAAGCGAGCCCGTGGTGTCGGACATCTGCATGCGCCGGTACACACAAGGGTCATCGGGTGCAAGGCCCGCGCAGGCCGACGGGTTGTCGCCAGCACGAGCAACGATGTAGGCCACCGGGTACTTCTGCCGGAAGTCGACCGCGACGCCGTAAGTCACGGCGCCACCGGCCGCGCTGCCCAAGGGTGAGCCCGTGGTGGCGTCAACGCCGCGGATGAGCCACTCATCGACGATCACGCTGTCGCGGCTTGCGACCCAGGCCCCGCCCGACAGGGTGGGCGTCTGCGGCGCGCTGGCACTGACGCCAAAGCTCACGCTGCCCATGCCCACGCGGGTGGCCTCGAAGTAGCGCAATCCGCTGCCCGCGGTCAGCGCCACGTTTGCCTTCACGCCAACCGCGGCAGTGCCGGAGAAGTTCACCGTCAGCCCGTTCGACGAGACGGTCGCCAGCGACGATGCGGCGCCGGTCGGTGCCACGAAGCGCACGGCCTGCGGCGATGTGGGTGTGGTCACGGTCAGGGTCGCCACCGGGCTCGTCACCGAGCCGGTCGCGTTGGTCACCCGCACCGTCAGCGCGATCGGCTGGCCTACGTCCGCCACGGCCGTTGCCAGCGTGAGCTGCGCGCTGGTGGCGCCGACGATGGCGGTTGCGTTGCGCAACCACTGGTAGCTCAGCGGCGCGGTGCCATTGACCACCACGTTAAAAACCGCCGAGCTTCCGGCTTCGACCGCGATCGACGAGGGCGGCGTGACGATGCTGGGCGCCTCGGCGGGCGCCGTGACAGGCATCGCGTACCAGCAACGCTTGACGAACCCGGGCGTTGGATCGCCGAAGACCGTGTTCGTGCAAGAGACGCTGGCGACGCCGGTGAAGTCCCTGGCCACCGACCAGCCTGACGTGACCGTGTCGCGCCCGTATCGCACCGCGTACGCACCGCTGGTGGGCAGCACGCACGTCGCCCACTCGTCGGCACACTGCACCCAGGTGACACCGCCGGTGCCCGCGGGTGTCACGCTCAGCACGGCCGCCGCGCTGGTGACGCTGCCGGCGCCGTTGCTCACACGAACCGTGATCTGCGACGTGGTGCCAGCATCGGCCGCGGTCGTCGGCACTTGAATCTGGGCCAACGTCTCGCCTGCGATGGCCACGCCATCGCGGAACCATTGGTACACGAGCGGCGAGGTACCTTGCGCAGTCACGCTGAACATCGCGGTCGCGCCTGCCTGCACGCTGAGCGCCATGGGCGCGGTGATGATCGACGGCGCGACCGGTTCGGCGCCATCGGCCACCGCGTACCAGCAACGCTTGACGAACCCGGGCGTCGGGTCCCCGAAGACCGTGTTCGTGCACGACACGCTGGCGACGCCGATGAAGTCCCTGGCCACCGACCAGCCCGCGGTGGTCGTGTCGCGTCCGTATCGAACGGCGTAGGCGCCGCTGGTCGGCAGCACGCACGTCTGCCACTCGTCGGCGCACCGCACCCAGGTGACGCCGCCGGTGCCGCCGGTTCCGGCGGGGGTCACGGTCAGCATGGCCGCCGCGCTGGTGACGCTGCCGGCGCTGTTGCTCACGCGCACGGTGAACAGCGCGCCGTTGTCGGCCGCGGTGGTTGGGAAGCTGTAGGTTGACGCGTTGGCGCCAGTGATGACGACGCCGTTGCGCAGCCAGACATAGCCCAACGGTGCGGTTCCCGAAGCTTGCGCACTGAAGGTCGCGTCGGCGCCAGCCGCCACCGTGACGGGCGCGGGTTGGGTCGTGATCGACGGCGCCGCCGCGTCGCCGGTGACCTGCAGGGTGGCCGGCTGCGTTTTGGCGACACCGGCTGTCGTGGAGACGATGGCGCGGTACTGCCGCCCATTGAAGCCGCTGGTCGTTGTCAAGGTGACGTAGTTCTGGCCCACACCTTCGTTGGGCACGTTGCTCCAACCCGCTTCCGGGTCGGTTCTGACGGCGCTACGGAATTGCCACTGGATCTCGACGACACCACTGCCTGTGAAATCCATCGAGAAGTTGGCCGTATCGCCGACGGACGCGGCGGCTGAAACGGGCTGCGTCGTGATGACGGGTACCGTCACCGCGCCACCGTCTGCCACACCGTAGTAGCACCGCTTCACGTGGCCTGGCGTCGGGTCGCCGAAGGTCGCGTTCGTGCACGCGACAGGGGCGACTGCCGTGTACTCCCGGGTCGCGGACCAGCCTGGTGTGACGGGGTCTCGTCCGTAGCGCACAGCGTGCGTGCCGGTCGTCGATGGCAACGTGCAGGTGCCCCCTTCGACGGCGCACGAAATCCACGACACGCCCGCTTCCCAGTCCGACAGCGCCATCCGCCGTACCGGATCGCGGCCGCCATCAACGCTGTCCACGCTGGTCGCTGCAGGCACATCGGGCGACGTGTTGTCACCTCCGCCGCAAGCAACCAATGCAACCAATGCCAGGCTCATGGCAATCCATGCCACGAAAGCGCGCAGTCGATTCATCACCCACTCCCCTGAAGCGCGCATCACGCGAAGCACTCGCGCAGGCACGTCGATCTATCGTCAAGGGATGCTATCGGTTAGGGTTCCGCGCCGCAGCAACAGGCCCTCCCACGGTTGCGGGATGCGACGCCAACAAGGCACGCGTCGTGCTCAATCCATCACGGTCGCGCAGACGCGCAGACGCGCAGACGCGCAGACGCGCAAGCCCGAACCCACGTCAGTCGTATTTCACGTACTTGAACCGCGCGTCGTCCGGCGTGCCCTCGAGCGCCGAGCCTTCCTCGCGGCCCGGCTGCCACATCACCACCTCTTCGATCTTCTTCGCCAACGCGAAGTCCTTCTCGGTGATGCCCTTGGCGGCGTGGTTCATCAGCTTCACGGTGACGAACGCGTACGACACCGTCAGGTCCGGGTGATGCCACGCGGCTTCGGCCAGGTGGCCGACCGTGTTCACGACCATCAGCGTCGACTTCCACCCGCTGGTCTTGATCTTGCGCCGGATCCAGCCGTCTTCGACGTACCAGGCCGGCAGCTCGGCGGCGAGCCGCTCCTTCACCTCGTTTTCGGTGAAGACTTCGTCGGGACTGGATTTGCGCCACTGGGTCATGGATGCGCTCCTGCGTGTAGGTAACCGAAGGATCGTACGCGCGCGCATCCGCGCGAGCTTGCCGACACCGGCGGTGTGGTCTTGCAAAGGGGCGCCCGACACGAAGCGCTCAGCGCGCAGGCAGCGGGATCTCGACACCGACGGGCACGCGCGTGCGAATCCGGCTTTCGTCGGCGGTCAGGCAGTGGCAATGCGCCGGCTTGTTGCGCACCGCGGGCGTGTAGCGCGCGTCAGCGAAGCCGCGGTCGTGGCACGCATCGAAGCACGTACGCCGTTCGACAGTCATCCAAGTCGCCGCGACGACCACGACGACCAGCAGCACCGCCGCCACGATGACCGCGAGTCTCGCGCGCGCCGTGATGTCAACGCCGACGCTTTCCGACATCCCGGCCGCAGCGGCGTCAGACGCCTCTGCGCGCCTGTTCCACCTTGCGCTGCTCGTGCGCGACCTGGCACACCTTCAGCATGTTCGTGCCGCCCGGGTGCCCCATCGGTTCGCCACAGGTGATGGCGTAGGTGTCGCCCGGGCGCAGCGTGCCGCGCTCGACGAGTTGCGCTTCGGCTTTCGACAGCGCCGCGTCGCGGTCCTTGAACTGCGGCATCAGGATCGGCGTGACGTTGCGGTACAGCGCCATCTTGCGTTCGGTGTTGGGCTGCGAAGTCATGCCGAAGATCGGCGTTGCCAGTCGATGGCGGCTCATCCACAACGCGGTCGACCCCGATTCGGTCAGCGCCAGGATCGCCTTGCACCCGAGGTGGTGCGCGGTAAACAGCGCGCCCATCGCGATCGACTGGTCGATGCGGCCGAACTTCTTGTTCACGAAGTCGGCCTCGAGCGTCACGGTGTCGGCGCCTTCGGCGGCGATGCAGATCGCGGCCATGTGCTCGACCGTCTCGACCGGATACTTGCCCGCGGCGGTCTCGGCGCTGAGCATCACCGCGTCGGTGCCGTCGAGTACCGCATTCGCCACGTCACTGACCTCGGCGCGCGTGGGCACCGGGTTGACGATCATGCTTTCCATCATCTGTGTCGCGGTGATCGCCAGCTTGTCCATCTCGCGCGCAAGCTTGATCATCTTCTTCTGCAGCGCGGGCACCGCTGCGGCGCCGACCTCCACGGCCAAGTCGCCGCGCGCGACCATGATGCCGTCGCTGGCCTTCATGATCGCCTCGAGCTGCGGGATCGCCTCGGTGCGCTCGATCTTCGCGATCATCGCCGGCTTGTGGCGCCACGGTTCGGCCGCCACGTAAGCGAGTTGGCGCGCCATCTCCATGTCGGTCGCGTTCTTCGGGAAGCTGACCGCGACGTACTCGCACTGGAAGCTCATCGCGGTCTTGATGTCTTCCATGTCCTTGCCGGTCAGCGCCGGCGCGGTCAGCCCACCGCCCTGCTTGTTGATGCCCTTGTTGTTCGACAACTCGCCGCCCACCCGCACGGTGGTGTGGACCGCACCGCCCTGCACGTGCTGCACGTCGAGCACGATCAGGCCGTCGTTCAGCAGCAGCACGTCACCGGGACGTGTGTCGCGCGCGAGTTCCTTGTAGTCCAGGCCCACGCGGTCTTGCGTGCCGGGCTCGCTGGTGTCGTCAAGCACGAAGGGCTGGCCCACGTCGAGCATCACCTTGCCGTCGGCGAACTTGCCGACGCGGATCTTCGGGCCCTGCAGGTCAGCCATGATCGCGACCGACTTGCCCACCTTCGCCGCAATGTCACGCACCAGCGCGGCGCGGTCGATGTGGTCTTGTGCTTTGCCGTGCGAGAAGTTCAGCCGCACCACGTCGACCCCGGCACGGATCAGGCGCTCGAGCACCTGCGGGTCGGACGAGGCGGGGCCGAGGGTGGCGACGATCTTGGTCTGGCGGATGGTCATGAAGTGCTCTTGTGCGTCAAGCTGCGGGCAGTCGACGATCTTCGGCGAAGGCGCGTGATTATTGGCGCGGGTTTTCGGCAAACGGCATATCGCGGGCGAATAAGCGTCATGCCGTCGATGCGGATCGGTCGGCCCGTTTGGGCGACCCCTTGCATCGGGCTACAGCAGCGATTTCGATAGAGTGAGCCGACTCGTCGAGGGGCGGGGCGTTTGTCTGGAAGGAGAGCGCAATGCTTGTCGTCATTCGATCCTTCGTGTTCGCTTTCGTGCTCGCGTTGGCTGCGCTGCTCGGTAGCTGCGCCGGTCATGGAAAGCCAAGTGGAACCGCGATCGTCAGCTTGCCCGGGCCTGGTACCGCGCCACCCGCGGCTGCGGCAGGCACGGTGAGCAACACCGTCAGCTGTCCGGCCTGCCCTGCGTGCCTGCTTCGGGCAGACAAGCCTGCGGAGATCAGGATCATCGAACGCACGGCCCAGCCTTGCTCGGCCTGCCCGCCCTATCCGCCTTACCCGCCCTATCCGCCCTACCCGGCGTGCCCCGACCCCGCATGCCCAACCTCGGGCGGCACAGGGGGCGACAGCGCCGCGACGAACGCGCTCACGCAAGCGATGGCTCGAGCCTGTGACGCACGCGTTGCCGCCGTCGAATCGGCTTACGCATCTCGCCTTGCCGACGCACGGCGCTCTTTGTTCGCGCCGGTCGAGCTGCGCCTGGGGCAGTGGGTCGCGTACATCGGAGCGCCGGTTTGGCCCCTGCTCGCCTTGCTGTCGCTCATCGTTGCAGCCGTGTTGGCCTGTTGGTTTGGGCCGGAAAAATTGTCGGAGATCCTTGTTGCGTCGACGGAGCTCGCGAAGTGGAAAGCCACGCTGCGTCAAGCCATCACTGCCGTGATCAGGCTCAGCCTGTTGATAGCGGCGCTGATCGTCGTGATCGGGCTGGCCACGGCGGTCGGGATCTGGCGTGGCACATACGAGCGGCCTATTGCGCCGCCTGAGATTCAATTCATACCGCAGCCCGCTGCGGCGGCGGGGGCAGCAGCGGCACTCGTTGCCGCACAAGCCGAGAACCAGGTTCTGCGCGTACGGCTGGCGACCGCCGAAGGCACACTGGCCGGGCTGCGAGACGTTCACGTGCCGCCCGGATCCGCGCGCGAGTCGGACCGGACTTTCCAACTCGCTGGTGGGTTGGGGTTCGTGGCGGGCACGCTGACAGGAATCCTTGCGGGGATGCTGGGTTGCCTGCTGCTGCGGCGCGACGGCCGCGACGCTGCGCCGAGCGTCATCCCGCCCACCCTCGTTGCCGCCGCCGTGCGCGACGACAGTGCACCCGCGCGCGCCTTCGCACCCAAGGACGCTTCGCTGCTGCGGCGCCGCGCGCGGCTCTGGCTTGCCGAGCTGCGCGGTCCCGCGAGCGATCTGGCGCGCGAATTGGCACACCCGCAGCCAGACGCCACGCAGCAGGCGATCGACGACTGGCTGAAACGTTGCCGTGCGATCGCCGTCGAACTGAACGATCGCCTGCAGGAAGTCATCACCTTCTGCGACGGCGTTCAGCCCGACCGGCGCAAGAAGACGTTCGACCTGTAGCCGTCTGATGGCGCTCAGCTCGGTGGTGGCGGCGGCGTGATGATTCAGGAGCGCGATACGTGCGCGTCGTGTGCCGCCGCACGCCGC
The DNA here is from genome assembly GCA_963738615.1 of uncultured beta proteobacterium. GTDB lineage: Bacteria > Pseudomonadota > Gammaproteobacteria > Burkholderiales > Burkholderiaceae_C > CAVTWY01. Next base: position 1,330,263 of record CAVTXI010000019.1, on the reverse strand, counting down.
CGCTGCAAGACGATGCCGCCGGCCCAGGTCAGCCCGCGCGCGTGGTGCGTCCCGACAAGCCCGATCGTGCGCAAGCTCGCTCGATGCTCTGAGTACCACCACGGCCATCATCATGCTGAACGCATGGCGCCTTCCGGTTCGAAGCCACGTGCTCGAATATTCTCTGTAAAGGGTTATGTCGCTTTGCGCGCACGGCGAACGGGATTTTTGCTGACGTACTGTCTAAGCACACCGTCCATGCGAGCCTGCCAGCCCTGGCCTGTGCTGCGGAAGTACTCCAAGACCTCCGGGCTGTAGCGCACGGACACCAACTGCTTCTTGTTCTCGAGTGGAGGACGCCCCCGCAGCGCCTTCAGCGGCACCATGGCCTCTAGCTGACGCTGGGTGAGTGGACGGGCATCCGGATCTGACTTTGCAGCAGCCACGATCTTCGCGTTTTCCTTCGGCGAAGGCAGCAGCAATGAACGCTTAGGCTTAGTAGTAGTTCTCGACATAGTGCTTGACCTCCCTTCGCTCGGCATTGCGAAGGCTGATGACACGACGAACGTTGCCCCGGTCCGTGAAGGCGACGAAGTACAGGCGATCACCTCGCGGGACAAGGGCCGACATGCGAAGCTCTTCGTAGCCGAAGCGCTCGTCGAGCCAGACGAGCGCCTCTTCCCAAGCCAACTGCCTGGCAAACGCCAGAGACAAGCCATGATTCGCGCGGTTGAGCGTGTCTTTCGCTGGGTCGAACTCGAAGAGCACGCTTTAGTGTAGCTACGTAAAAGGCGGCACGCAAGCCCGTGCAGCGTCGGCGTGAATCTGGCCACGCGGTTCGAGCGCAACCACAAGGCGGCCGGCGCGGCCGCCGCAAAAAAGAAGAGCGCCGATCAGCTACCTTTGGAGGACATAAAGCGATCCCTTGCCAGTTGGCCGCGTGTCGCACTGTCATTGCCTCGTGCGCACCTCTAAGCGTGCAGCCGACGCCGACGCCCCTCACCCCCCAGCCGCCCGCCCCAACTCCGCATAGTCCGCCACCGCCAGCGCCGTCATATTCACCACCCGCCGCATCGTCGCCTGCGGCGTCACGATATGCGCCGGCTTCGCCGCCCCCAGCAGAATCGGCCCGATCGTCACGCCCTTGCTGGTGGCGATCTTCAGCACGCCCATCAGGATGTTCGCGGCGTCGATGTTGGGCATCACCAGCAGGTTGGCTTCGCCCCGCATGGTCGCGTCGGGCAGGAACTGGTCGCGGATCTCCTGCGACAGCGCGGCGTCGCCGTGAATCTCGCCTTCGCATTCGATGTCGGGGCACATCGCCTTGAACAGCTCGGTGGCCGCACGCATGCGCTTGGCCGATGGCCGGCGGCTCGAGCCGAACATCGAGTGCGACACGAACGCGACCTTCGGTGGCAGGCCGAAGCGCTGAACCTCGCGCGCGCCTTCGCGCGCGATCTCGGCCAGCTGCTCGGCGGTGGGTTCCTCGTTGACGAAGGTGTCGGTGATGAAGAGCGTGCGCTCCTCCATCAGCATCGCGTTCATCGCCGCGAAGGTGGTGGCGCCCTTCTCCATGCCGATCACGTCGCGGATGTGCTCGAGGTGCTGATCGAAGCGGCCGACCAGGCCCGTGAGCATCGCGTCGGCATCGCCGCGCTGCACCGCCAGCGCGCTGATCAGCGTGTTCGACCGACGCACCGCGGCCTTGGCCATGTCGGGCGTCACCCCCTTGCGGCCCATCAGCTTGTGATACAGCTCCCAGTAACCGCGGAATCGCTCGTCGTGCGCGGGGTCGACGAGCGCGAAGTCCTTGCCCGGCTCGATGCGCAGCCCCGCCTTCTGAATGCGCATCTTCACGACCTCGGGCCGGCCCACGAGGATCGGCTGTGCCAGACCCTCCTCGAGCACCACCTGCACCGCGCGCAGCACGCGTTCGTCTTCGCCTTCGGAATAGATCACGCGCGCCTTGGCCGCCTTGGCGGCAGCAAACACCGGCCGCATGACCATGCCGGTCTGGTAGACGTAGCGGCCCAATGACGAGCGGTAGGCATCGAGGTCGGCGATCGGCCGCGTGGCCACGCCCGACTCGGCCGCGGCCTTCGCCACCGCGGGCGCGATGCGCAGAATCAGCCGCGAGTCGAACGGCTTGGGGATGATGTATTCGGGGCCGAACGCCAGATCCTGCCCGCGGTAGGCAGCGGCAACCTCGTCACTGGTCTCGGCCTTCGCCAGCGCGGCAATCTCGCGCACGCAGGCAAGCTTCATCTCTTCGGTGATGCGGCTTGCGCCGCAGTCGAGCGCGCCGCGGAAGATGTAGGGGAAGCACAGCACGTTGTTGACCTGGTTCGGATAATCCGACCGGCCGGTCGCGACGATGCAGTCGGGCCTCGCGGCTTTGGCGATCTCGGGGCGAATCTCGGGCTCGGGGTTCGCCAGCGCGAGGATGATGGGCTTGGTGCCCATCGTCTTGACCATCTCGCCAGTCAACACGCCCGCGGTCGAGCAACCCAGGAACACGTCGGCGCCCTTCATCACGTCGGCCAACGTGCGGTCGTTCGTTTTCTGGCAGTAGCGGTGCTTGGACTCGTCGACGCGGCCGGCCTTCACGTCGTCGCGTTCGCTCTGGATCACGCCTTTGGAGTCGAGCACGAAGATGTTGCTCGCGCTTCACGCCCAGACCCACCATCACGTCCAGGCATGCGATCGCCGCGGCACCGGCGCCGGAGCACACGAGCTTGACCGCGTCGAGGCGCTTGCCGACGAGTTCGAGACCGTTGAGCAGCGCCGCGCCCGAGATGATCGCGGTGCCGTGCTGGTCGTCGTGGAACACCGGGATCTTCATGCGCTCTTTCAGCGCCTTCTCGATCACGAAGCACTCGGGCGCCTTGATGTCCTCGAGGTTGATGCCGCCCAGCGTGGGCTCGAGCGCGGCGATGATCTCGACCAGCTTGTCCGGGTCCTTCTCGGCGAATTCGATGTCGAAGACGTTGATGCCGGCGAACTTCTTGAAGAGGCACCCCTTGCCTTCCATCACCGGCTTGCTCGCCAGCGGCCCGATGTCGCCCAGGCCCAGCACCGCGGTGCCGTTGGTGACCACGCCGACCAGGTTGCCGCGCGAGGTGTACTCGGCCGCGAGGCGCAGGGTCGGCCTGGATCGCCAGGCACGGGTAAGCGACCCCGGGCGAATACGCCAGCGACAGGTCGCGCTGGTTGACCAGCGGCTTTGTCGGCACCACCGCGATCTTGCCGCGGTTGGGCGTGCGGTGATATTCGAAAGCGGCTTCGCGCAGGGCTTGTTCGGCGGGGGATAGGTCTTTGTCGTTCATGCGTGTCTCCTCGAGCGGGTGCGGGAGGTTAAGCCTGAAACACGGCGGCGAGAACCACACGCGGAATAACGCCTATGCCGCCGAGAGGCCGAGAAAGCCGAGGCTGTCGGCTGATGGCGAACCTCGGCTGACGGCCGACGTTGACGTGGTGCTGCTGCTCGAGCGGCAGAACCTCGCAGCGCTGCGCGCAGCGTTCCCCGACGATCTCTACGACGTCCCGCCGGACGAGACACTGCGGTTGGAGTTGGCCCGCACGTTACGTGGCATGTTCAACCTGATCCACCACGCGAGCCAGTTCAAAGCCGACATCTACCTCGCCGCGCGCGATCCGCTGCACGCCTGGGCGCTCGAACACCGTCGACTCGAGCCCCAACGCGGATGCGGCACGCTGACGGGACGCTCCTTCGACTGTCGCTTGTCCGAGGCAGCGCTCCCCACCAAGCCAAACCGGCGTGCCGTCTTGTCGACGGTGCACGCCGGTGGCGTTGTGGTGCAGGGATTCAGCGCGACGCGGTCATCGTGCCCGCGACGTTCTGGCCGGCGCGGCGAATGCTGTCGAGCTGGCTCGGGGTTGCAAAGCGCTGCACTTCACCGCCTTGCGTCAGGCCCAGGCGTTGCGCTTCGCGAGCTTCGGCAACCACTTGGGCGCGCGACAACGTCGAGCTGGCGCGGGACGCGAAGTTGTAGTCGAACGCTTCGCCGAAGGCGATGTTGCCGGCGACGCGCGCCGCGACGGCTTGGTCGTGCACCGCTTGGCGCGACGCGACGCTCGTGCTCTGGGCGATCCACGTGTCGGGCGTGGCTTCCTGGGCGAAAGCGCCGGTGGCGGCGACGGTGGCGACGACGGCAATGAGGGACTTGATGGTGTTCATGGTGATGGCTCCGGTGGGTGGGGTTGGGGACAGGGTTGAAAGACGGGTCAGGAGGCTGCGGGGGGATCGATGCGTACCGGTTCGCGGCACGAAGAGAACTTTAGGAATCGAGCTTCACATCGAGGCGACATGAAGATGACGAATTCGTCACATGCCATCGGTGCCGCGGACGCGACGACGGATGCAGGCACGTTGGTCACATGACGTGCTGGTCGGCCTCGGCGGCCATCGGGAAGAGATCGACCGAGATCAGCACCGCGGGGGTGCGGCCGGTGTTCTTCCACCAGTGCGACGTGCCCTTCTTTTCGGGCGCGACGTTGCCGGCCTTGTGCACGATCGGGTGCGCGCAGTTGCTGGCGTACTCGATCACTTCGCCGGACACGATGTAGATCATCGCGGGGCGGTTGTCGTGGCTGTGCCAGGGCACGACGCCGCCGGGCTGCATGTCGAGCTGGCGCAGGCGGAACTGGCGCCCGGCGAACGCGAGCGGCTCTTTGGCCAGGTCGGTCGTCGCGCGCACGACGTTGGTGACGCCGCTGGGCATCGACGGCCCGGGCGCCTGGCCTGTGCCGTCGGCGACACGTTGAGTGCACTCGCCAGCGTGCGCCGCGGGCGCGAAGCTGGTCACGGCGGCGGCGACGATGGATGCGATGGTGAATGCGAACCAGGTGACGGGGCGGGACGAGACGGGACGGATCATGGTGGTGACTCCTTCGTGGTTGCGGAAGAAAGCGCTGCTCAATGCAGGCTTGGCGTGATGCTCGGCAACGCGTACTCGTAGCCCACGAGTGCGCGCGCACCGAGGTAGTTGTCGCGTGCTCGGTCACTCAAGGCGTCGAGGTCGACCTGGCCCTGCTCGTCGCACGGAAAGGCAAGGCCGCGGCCTTCGATGAAGAGCGAGGCGAAACGGATCTCGAATCCGATGGGGTCGAACGCGTGGTGCGTGGTTTGCGTGTTCATGGCGGCTCCTGCTGGTGATGGCCGCGGGCAGCGGCTCGAGAACACCAATGCTGGGCCGCGGAAAACACGCTGCGTTCAGCGATCGATCAACAGCTGGTCGCGAAAGATCACATCCGGATCACGTCCGCGTGTGGCTCCCTCTCACGCATGCGGGAGGGGAGGTAATCAGGGTGCGACGAGCTGCTGCATGTCGCGCAGCCGCGCGAGCGCCTGCATGCGCTCCATCTCGGCCGCGGCGCGGGCGACGAAGATGCGATAGATCGCGTCGACCAGCATCTCGTCGCCGCGCACGCCGCGGTCGAGGAACGCGAGGTGGCCGAGCATGCGACCGTCGCTGGCGATGATCGGCAGGCCCAGGTACGCCTCGTAGCCCGCCTCGCGCGGGAACAGCGTGCCGACGCCGCTGCGGTGGAAGCACGCGTCGCGCCCCTGCACGACGGCTTCGCAGGGCGAGCCCGGCAGGTCGTATTCGAAGTTGTCCTTCGGGCCGTCGACCGACCAGACCGCGAGCGTGCGCAGGCGCGTGGTCGGGGTGTCGGCGCACTCGGTGATGAAGGCGAGGTCGACCTCGAGCGCGCGCGCGAAGTGCTCGACCAGTGCCTCGAAGAACGCTTCGCCCCAGCGCCCCGTGGTACCGGCGGCCACCGCGTCGAGCACCGCGAGCACGTGCTTCAGGCGCGTGATGTCGGTGTCGAAGCCGACCATGCGATACGGCGCGCCGTTCGCGCGGCGCAACGCGACGCCGCGCGACAACATCCAGCGCACGCTGCCGTCCTTGTGCATCAGCCGCAGTTCGTGGTCGAAGCGCGCGTCGGCGTCGTCGCGAATGTCGGCGAGGTGGCGCTTCAGCGCCGGTCGAAGCCGGCGCGGTCGCTCGGGTGCACGCGCGCGCGCCACCCCTCGAGATCGTCGGGCAGCTCGTCGGACGTGAAGCCGAGCATGCTCTTCCAGCGCGGCGACAGCTGCACGCGGTCGTGTTCGAGGTCCCATTCCCACAACCCGTCCTGGCTGCCGCGCAGCGCAGCCGCCAGACGATCCTCGTTGGCGCGGGCTTCGGCCTGTGCCGCGGACCGTTCGGCCTGGGCGTGTTCGACGATCGCACGCTGCTCGACGAGCCGGCGCTGCAACCGCGCGGTGTCCTCGATCGGGTCAGCGGTCGCGTGCGGTCGGGTCGCGTGTGGTCGGGTCGCGTGCGGGTGGGCCGTGGCCCCGACCGCGCCCGCGAGCGGCAGGTCGAAGCCGAAGCTCGTACCCTCGCCGAGGGTGCTGCGCACCGCGATCGTGCCGCCGTGCAGGCGCACGATGTGCTGCGCGATCGCCAGACCCAGGCCGCGGTGCGCGTCCGGTGCCGTGCGGTCGGCTCGGTCGTAGCGGTCGAAGATGCCGGGCAGCTCGTGCGGCGCGATCCCCTGGCCGGTGTCGTTCACCGCGAGCGTCGCGCGGCGCGGGTGGCCTTCGTTGTCGCGCTCGACACCGCAGACGACGTCGACCGAGCCCTGCGCGGGCGTGTGGCGCAGCGCGTTGTCGACCAGATTCACGAGCACGCGCTCGACCATGCCGATGTCGGCGCGCACCTGCACGACAGCGTCGCCTTCGTCGACACAGACCGCCTGGACGCGCACGCCGCGCTGCGCGGCGTCGAGCGCGAAGCGCTGCACCACGTCCTGCGCGAGTTCGGCGTGCGCGAAGCATTCGAGTTGCGGCGTGGCTTCGGCAGCCTCGAGCCGCGTCAGCTCGAAGAGGTCGGCGACCAGGCGGCCCAGGCGTTCGCTTTGACGCACCGCGGCCTCGAGGTAGTTGCGCTCTTCGGCCGGCTCGAGCTTGCCGCGCTTGACGAGCAGCAGCTCGAGGTAGCCCTGCATCGACGCGAGCGGCGTGCGCAGGTCGTGCGAGACATTCACGAGCAGCTCGCGCCGCCGTTCGACGCCGCGCGCCTGCTCGTCGAGCTGCTCGGCGATGCGGCTGGACATCTCTTCGACGCGCCGCGCCAGGCGCGCGAGTTCGTCGCCCTGCGCGTCGGCGCCCGGCACGCGCAGCGGCGTCTTGAAGCCCCCTTGGGCGAAGCGCTCGACAGCCTCGGTCAGGCGCACGAGGCGGCGCTCGACGAACCGGAACACGGCAAGCGCCGCGACCAGTGCGAAGGCCACGCTGGCGATCATCACGCCGGTGACGAGCCCGGGCAGACGCCCCGGGTCGAACATCTGCTGCGTGACGACGACGAGCGTGCCGCCGACGATCACGAAGGCGCCGGCGAGCAGCAGCGCGAGCTTCGTGTAGAGGCGGTTCATCGGCGACGGGTCAGCGCTCGGCGAACTTGTAGCCCACGCCCCAGACCGTCTGCACGTAGCTCGGGTTCGCGGGGTCGGCCTCGATCTTGTTGCGCAGGCGGTTGATGTGCGAGTTGACGGTGTGCTCGTAGCCGCTGTGCATGTAGCCCCACACCTGCTCGAGCAGTTGCGCGCGCGAATGCACTCGGCCCGGGCTGCGCGCGAAGTAGACCAGCAGGTCGAACTCCTTGGCCGTCAGCTCGACCGGCTTGCCGTCGACCTGCACCTCGTGGCGCACGAGGTCGATGCGCAGGCCGCCGCACTCGATCGACTGCGCCGCCTCGCCCTGCTGCTGCGCCGCCTGCGCGGCTTCGGCTTCGGCGCGCTGGCGGTCGGCGCGGCGGAACACGCCCTTCACGCGCGCCGCGAGCTCGAGCATGCTGAAGGGCTTGGTCAGGTAGTCGTCGGCGCCGAGCTCGAGGCCGAGCACGCGGTCGAGCTCGGTCGACTTCGCGGTCAGCATCAGGATCGGCGTGTAGCGCGCGTTGGTGCGCAGGCGCCGGCAGATCTCGAGGCCGTCCATGCGCGGCAGCATCAGGTCGAGGATCACGAGGTCGTAGTTGCCGGCTTCGGCTTCGGCGAGCGCGGTCACGCCGTCGCCGATCAGGCGGCTTTCGCAATCGAGCTCGTTGAGCTGCAGGCCGACGACGCGGGCGATGTCGGGGTCGTCTTCGACGACGAGGACGCGACGGGTCATGACGACGCTCCTTTCGCGAACGGTGCGAGCCACGCGGCCGTGAAGATCCCTTGCGCCGCGTGCCGCGCGAGCGTGGCGCCGAGGTCGAACTCGGGGTCGACGTCGAGCGCATCGGCCAGCGCCTGCGCCAACGTGGCTTCGGTGGCCAGCCGACGCAGCCAGCGGCTTTCACCGCGGGCAAGGCGCCGGAACTCGATCTCGAGGTTGCGCTGCACGACGATCAGCTCGGCGCCGCCGGCGTCCAGGCGCACGTGGTCGAGCGCGTCGGCCGGCGCATCGGGCTGGTTCGCGAGCCAGAGGTCGAGCACCGGCCAGCGCGACGCCAACCACCGCGCCGACGGCTGCAGCCGCAGGCGCAACTGGGCATGGCGCTCGGGCGGCACCTCGTCGAGCAACGCAAAGTCGAGCGGCGGATATTCGGCGGCGTGATACGCGCCGTGCCAGGCCCACTCGAGCGCGGCGACGTCGGCCAGGTACGCCAGCGCCGCCGCGGGCGCGTAGCCCGCAAGAAACCGCGGGAACGCGTCGCCGAAGCCCAGCAGGCTGCCCGCGCGCAGCGGGTGCGCCACGATGAAAAGGCGCGCGGCCTGGCGAAAGAACGCCTCGCCGACGAGCCGTGCGACCACCGGGAACACGTCGGCCAGCGCGGTGGTGAGGCTTTCGTGCATGTGGTTGCGCACGATCGCGAGGCGGCCGTCGGCGTTGATGCCGTCATGCGTCGCGATCAACTCGCTTGCGCTCGGCGACGTGCTCGCGCCAACGGATCGCGTGCATCACGCGGGCCTGGGTGTCGGCGAGGGGGCTGCAGAACATCGCGTCGCTCCGATCGAATCGATTCTAGAAATCGAGCCGCGCGGCTTGCGCGCGTGACCAATTCGTGAACTCTCGGCGCGCCCCGGGGCACGACTCAGGCAGCGTACGCCTGCGCCGGCCAGCAACGCGTCGGCCTTGCGCGCCTCGTCGAGCAGCGTCGCCAGCGGCGGCAGGTCGGTGTCCCATTCGATCAACGTCGGCACCGGCCCGAACCGTTCGATCGCAGCGGCGTAAAGCGCCCACACCGCGTCGGCCACCGGCGCGCCGTGGGTGTCGATCAGGATCTGCGCGCCGCTACGCAGGTGTCTGGTGGTGAAACCCGCGAGGTGGATCTCCTCGACCAGCGCCGCGGGCACGCCGTGCAGGTACGCGAGCGCATCGAAGCCGAGGTTGTGCGCGCTGACGTGGATGTTGTTCACGTCGAGCAGCACGCCGCAGCCGGCGCGGCGCGCGACCTCGGCGAGGAATTGCCACTCGGGCATCGTCGAATGCACGTAGCGGAAATAGCTCGACGGGTTCTCGAGCAGGATGCGCCGACCCAAAGCGTCCTGCACCCGCTGCACGCGTTCGACCACGTGGCCGCAGCGCCTCTTCGGTGCAGGGCAGCGGCAGCAGGCCGTTGGCGTGCACGCCGCCGAGCGACGTCCAGCACAGGTGTTCGGACACGAGCGCGGGCTCGAAGTCCCGGCACAACTCGCGCAAGCGTTGCACATGGTCGACGTCGAGCGGGTCGACCGAGCCGATCGACAGGCCCACGCCGTGCAGGCTCAAGCGCATGGTCGCGACGCACGAGCTCGAGAAAGTGGCGCGGCCTGCCGCCGCGGCCGAAGTAGTTCTCGCTGTGGACTTCGACGAAGGCGACCGGCGGGTTGGTGCGAATGAATTCGACGTGATGCGCGGCGCGCAGGCCGATGCCGGCGCGCTGCGGCACGGCGTGCCGTGTGCGCGTGAACGAGGGCGGGGCAGCGGCTTCCATCGGCAGGCACTGTAGGTATTCGACGGGAGCTTGCGCGCGTGTGATCGAAATGTGAAGGCGCAGGGTCGGCACGCCCTCGTGCGGCGCCTGCACCCGCAGCGTCACGCGGCCACGTACGACGGCAAGCTCGAACAGCGCGACGGTGAGCGCGGACAGGTCAGCCGCGCAGCGAAACAAGCCGCGGCTCGACCTGGGCAAGCCACTCGAAGTCGCGATCGTCGTGCAGCAGCGGCACGCCATGTTCGATCGCGATCTGCGCGATCAGGCAGTCGTGCGGGCTGCGCGGCGTGATCCCCGCCCAGCGGCATCGCGCGTACAGCCTGCCGGCAGAGACCGCGGTCTCGACGGCGGATCGGCCGTCGAGCACGGGCAGAGCGGCAAAGCGCCGTTGCAGGATCCTGAACGCGGCCTCGTCGCGCGCACCTTGCACGATCTCCTGCACGATCACCGGGGCGACCGCGGCATCGCCTTCTTCCAGGATCACGCGCAGGCGCTCGACCGCAGGCCCGGAAGCGTTCCGCAGCAGACCGATCCAGACGCTGGTGTCAACCAGCACCACGACGGCGGCCGGGCATGGCGGCACGTACCGCACGCACGTCGTAGTCGGACGCGATCAGGCCCCTGCCGGCAAGCGCCAGCACCTCGCGCTGACGGTGGCGTTGCACCATCTGCTGCAGCGCCAAATGCACGACCTCGCGCTTGGTGCGCGACCCGGCCAGGCGCATGGCCTCGGAAACGAGTCGGTCGTCGAGCACAATATTCGTTCGCATGGCGTACACCTCCTGATGTGTAGCGTAGCACGGCCAAGCGGGTGCTCCGAAAGCTCGAATGCCGCGTTCGGGCTGCTCGATGGTTGCCCGCAGGCGTGCGACGCCGATGGCGTCCCGTCAAAGACATCACTGCCCATGCGACAGTGACCATTCCACCGGCAACCGCAACGAAAAGCACGTCTGCCCCACCCCGCTGCGCACGCTGATCGACCCCCGATGCAGCTCGACAATCCGCTTCACGATCGCGAGCCCGAGCCCCGCACCCGACGAGCCGCGATCTCGGTGGTACCGGTCGAAGACGTGCGGCACATCCGCGGCAGCGATGCCACTTCCGGTGTCGGCCACGTCGAGCCTCAAATGCGAACCCTCGTCAACCATACGCAGCTCGATCGTTCCGCCCTCGAGGGTATGGCGCAGCGCGTTCGCAATGAGGTTGTCAAGCACCCGCTCGATCAGGCTCAGGTCGGCACGCAAGCTCGGCAAGCCCTCGTGCGGCGCCTGCACCCGCAGCGTCACGCGGCCACGGTCGGCAGCAAGCTCGAACTTGTGCACCACGTCGTGAACCAGTTCGGCCAGCGCGAAGTCTTCGAGCTCGAGCTGCACGCCCTTGAAGTCGAGTTTGGCCAGCTCGAACAGCTCGTCGGTGAGCGTGGACAGGTGCTCGCACTGGCGCAGCGCGATCGCGACGTGGCTGGCGCGCGTCGCGGCGGGCAGCGCCTCGCCCTTCGTGTGCAGCCGCTCGAGGTAGCCGCGCATCGCCGCCAGCGGCGTGCGCAGGTCGTGCGACACGTTCGCGATCAGCTCGCTGCGCAGGTAGACGTTTTCGGCTTCGAGCCGCGCGACGAGGTGCGCGTTCTCGAACGCGATCGCCGCCTGCGCCGCGATCACCTGCATCACGCGCAGGCGCTCGCCCGTGAACACGCCCGCGAGCATGCGGTTCTCGAGGTAGAGCACGCCCACCGCCGCGCCCTGCCGCTGGATCGCGACGGCCATCACCGACCGTGGGGCGTGCCGGGCAATGTAGGGATCGCTGCCATGCCGGTCGTCGGTGGGCGCGTCGTCGATCACCAGGCTCGCGCCGGTGCGGCGCACGACGTTGACGATGCCCAGCGGCAGGCGGTCCCCTGCATCGGCCAACGGCACGCCCGGTGCCAGCGGCGCATTTGTTGCATCGGCATTGACATCGGCATCGGCATCGGCGTCGTTGGCATCGGCCTCGTCGAGGGCATAGACCCACGGCTGCCCGTCGCGGTCGATCACGATGCAACCGCGCTGCGCGCCGGCGTTCTCGATCGCGATCAGCAGCAGGCGCGACAGCAGCGACGGCAGCTCGATCTCGGCAGCAATCGCCTGGGCGGCCTTGATGACGCTGGCAACGTTGAGGCTGCTGTCCTGTGTCGCGGCCGAGCCGTCGATGGGCGCGCCGACGACGACGGCATCGGTATCGGTATCGGTATCGGACGGCGCTTCGATCCCGGCGTCGGCAGACCACGCGCGCCGTTGCGCATCGAGCTGCGCGACCTTGGCCATCGCACCCCAGCGAGCGTAGTCGTCGCGTGCACGCTCGAGGAACATCGACGCCACATGGCGTTCGCCGCGCTCGAAGCGCCAGCGCGCGCACCATTCGGCGGCCAGTGCGCGCTGCTGGATCTGACCGGCGCCAGCCGTGAACTCGAGCGCCTGTTCGGCGCAGCGCAACGCGGCCTGCGCGCGGCCTTCGGCCTTTTCGCACAGCGCCGACAGCAGCAACGCCTGCGCGTGGAAGTTCTCCGGGCAATGGCCCGCCAGCACCACGAAGCGCTCGCGCGCCGCGGCGATGTCGCGGCACCATGCGCCGCGCCGCGCGGCGTCGCCATCGCCATCGTCATCGTCATCGTCATCGTCGAGCTGCCCTGCGTTCGCGGCCAACGCCACCGCGTTCCAGAAGTCATGCAGCAACGGCCACACGGTGCCGGGCACGTGGCTCGAGCATTCGGCGGACGTGCGCGCCGCGTCGAGCATCTGCGCCGGGGTGCCGAGCAGGCAAGCGAGGTGCAGTCGCGCCACCGCGTGGAAGGTTCCGAAGAACGGGTTATTCGCGTACGTTGCGAGGTAGGTTTCTTCGTCGACGTCGTCGTCGGACAACGACTGCTCGCCGTGCGTAAGCCCCTGCAGCGCGCGTGCCCACGCGAGGATGATCTTCACCGAGTCGGCAAAGCCGCGGTTCTTCAGCTTCTCGACCAGCGCCACCCTGGGCTCGTAGTCGCGCACGAACGCGGCGAGGTCCTGCGTGGCAATGATCGCCGCCCAGGTTTCGGTCGCGGCACCGTAGGCGGCGTAGAGGAAGTCGCCGCTCTCGAGCCCGCTGCGGCACGCCTCGCGCGCATACGGCAAACACGTGGCCACGGGTGAGCGCCAGAAGTTCACGTGCGCGTGGAACTGTTGGTAGATCTTCGCGCGCCGCCGGGTGTCGTCGAAACGTTCGTTGACGGCCAGCGCCAGGCGGCCGAAGTCGTAGGCGCGTTCGTAGTCGCCGCGCACCGGCCCGACGGTGATCGCGTGGGTGACGTAGCCGTACGCCGACTCGGCCGCGTTGCCGTGCTCGAGCGACCAGCGCACCATCGTCGCCGAGATCAGCCGCGCCAACGTCGGGTCGCCGAGGATGAAGGTGGTGGCCCAGATGTCGGTGAGCATGCTCATCGCCATCAGCACCTTCGGGTCGCGCGTGGCCGGCAGGTCGACCAGGCTCGCGACCGTGCGGCCCCCACGCTCGCTGGCGCTCGCTGCCCCCCGAGGGGGCGCGTCCGTGGCTTCGGAGCGGCCGGGCACCACGGACGGGCCGGCCAGCAAGGCGTCGATCGCGTTGATCTCGCGCTCGAGCGCGGCGCTCTTCTCGTCGGGCGATTCGGGCAAGTGCAGGTCCAGCAGCGCCAGGCCGGCGCGTGAACTCGCGAGGGCTTCGGCGTAGCGCGACTGGTTCTCGAACTGCAGGCTGCGCAGCTGGAAGACGCGCGCGCGGTCGATCGCCCCGGTGGCGTCGCGCTCGCAGGCAGCGAGACGGCGCTGCGCCGCGTCGAAGTCGCCGCAGAGGTATTCGCACTCGGCGGCTTCGAGCCCGAGCGCGAAGCGCAATGCAACCGCGCCTTTCGCACCGCCCAGCAGCTCGAGCCCCGCGCGGCTGCACTCCAGCGCGGCGTCGAAGGCGGCCGAGGTCTTGGCCTTGCGCGCGGCCCTGGCGTTCAACTGCGCAACCTGGGCGCGCTCGGCCGGTGCGGTGATCAACGCGCGCCCGAGGTTCAGGTGGTGCACGACGTCGAAGAGTTCGAGCTCGAGCCGTTCGGGATCCGTACGCGCCAGCCTCAGCCGGCCGATCGCGAGATGCAGCGCGGCCAGTCGCTGGGCAGCCTTCGCATCGTCCGCACGCTCCGCGTAGGCGGCCTGCTGCACGCGGTCGTGCACGAAGGCGTACGTGCGCGTCGTCGGTGCGCCCTGGCCGTCGTGATCAGCCTGGCCCGGCAGCGCCAGCACCAGGCCTTCTTCGACGGCCGACTCGACGTCGGCCTCGAGGCTGTCGGCGTTTCGTTCCGCGATCGCCGCCAGCAACTCGAGCTCGAAGCGACTGCCGATGCACGCCGCGAGCCGCAGCGCCTGCTGGGTGCGCGCGGGCAGCCGCTGGATTCGGCGCGCGACCATGTCGACGACGTTGTCGGCCAGCGGCGCCTGCGCGATGGCATCGATGCGGTAGGCCCAGTGGTTGTGTTCAACGTCGAAGCGAAGGTGCCCTTCGCGCTCGAGCGTGTGCAGGAACTGCACGACGAAGAAGGGGTTGCCGCGCGTCTTCTCGAGGCACAGGCGTGCCAGTGGTTCGGCTTGCGCGGTGTCGAGGTGCAGCGCGTCGGCCACCAGCTCGGCAACGCTGTCCAGTCCCAGCGGACGCAGCTCGAGGCTGCGCAGCGGTACGTCGGAATTCTTCAGCTCGCCCAGCAGCCGCATCAGGCCGTGCGCCGACTCCAGCTCGTTGTCGCGCCAGGCGCCCACCAGCAGCAGCCCGCGAATCTCGGCGGCGGGCTCGAGCAGCGACGGCACGAGCTTCAGCGTGGCCGCGTCGGCCCACTGCAGGTCGTCGAGAAACAGCACCAGCGGCTGCTCGGGCCGCGCCAGCGCGGCGACGAAGCGTTGCAGCACGCGCTGGAAGCGGTTGAGCGACTCGGCAGGCCCCAACGGCACCGGCGGCGGCTGCGCGCCGATGATGAAGCGGACTTCGGGCATGACTTCGGCCAGCACCGGGCCGCCGTGGTCGCCGAGCGCGTGCAGCAGGCGCGCACGCCGCGCATCGAGGCTGGCCTCGCTTTCGGCCAGCAGCCGCTGCACCAGCGCACGAAACGCCTGGATCAGCGCACCGAACGGCACGCCGCGCGCCACCTGGTCGAACTTGCCCGATACGAAGTAGCCCATGTCGCGCACGAGAGGACGGCACAGCTGTTCGACGAGCGCGGTCTTGCCACTGCCCGCGTAGCCGCCGATCAGCAGCATCGACGCGCGCTCGCGCGCCTGCGCCACGGCGGCCCGCACGACCGCGGCTTCGGCGTCGCGGCCGTACAGCTTGGGAACGATCGTCAACCGCCGCACGCCGTCGCGCTGACCGAGCGCGAAGCCCTCGATACGCCCGCGCGCGGCCCAGCGCTGCGCGCAAAGCGCCAGATCGTCGGCCAGCGCATCGGCGCTCTGGTAGCGCTCTTCGGGCGCCTTGGCCAGCAGCTTCAGCACGATGTCGGAGACCACCCGCGGCAGCTGCGGCGCGACGTCGACCGGCGCGACGGGCGCGCGTGCGATCTGCGCATGGATCAGCTCCATCGCGTCATCAAAGCGGAACGGCGGCGCGCCGGTCAACAGCTCATACAACACGACGCCCAGCGCGTAGAGATCACTACGCGCATCAACCGCAAGGTCGACACGGCCGGTCTGCTCGGGCGCGGCGTAGCGCCAGCGCGAGGCATCGGCATCGTCGCGGCGAGCCGTCGGGGCGTCGTCGAGCAGGCGCAGGCTTGCCGCCGCGGCGCTGGCGCTCCAGCGCAGGTTGTCGGGTCTCACCGCGCCGTGCACGCGGCCCTGGCGATGCAGGCTCGAGAGCGCCAGCGCGATCTCGCGTCCGATCGCGAGCACCTGCGGCAGGGGCAGCGGCAGGCTCGACGACGACAGGGAATCGCCGCCGGCCGATGGCTCGAGGGCCGGTCTCATCGACGTGTGTCGGTTTCGCGGGCGAGAGAGGCCACTGTGCGCGCAATCGCGAGCGATGGTCAGCCCGTCAAGTTAGGTGTTCGCGTCGTGCACGGCGTACACGGTGTGCACGGTGTGCACGGTGTGCACGCCGTCAAAGCCCGTCCTCGCGGCGCCGCAGCAAAGGCGCCCAACACACGTGACCGCGTCGTGACCGCGACGTGAACTTTGCTTCCGACGATGACCGCCCGATCCCTTCACCATGGAGCGTTGTATGAAGTTCACCAGCCTTCGATACCTCGAGATCACGAGCATCGCCGCAGCGGCGACGCTGCTGTTGTGCGGCACCGCGTTCGCCGACCACGGCGCCGGCGCCGGCCAAGCTGCGCCGGTTCATCGACCAGCAGGTCGGCGGCATCCAGAAGCTGATGGTGCCGGCGCGCGACGAAGACCTGCCGCAGCCGCGGCTGGCCGACGGCAGCCCCGACCCGTTCTTCCAGATCACCGAAGCCAAGCGCTACCTCGGGCAAGCAGCTGTTCCACGACCCGGCGCGCATGGTGCGCATCCGCCCGCAGTACGGCGGCGTGCCGGCCACCGCCGGCACCGCGTCGTGCGCGAGTTGCCACATGGGCGAAGCGGCGTCGAAAGCCGGCACGCTGATCAACTTCGCCGCCGGCGGCGAGGGGCGGCACTACACCGACGCGCAGGGCAACTTCATCCCGCGGCGGCGCGCGCGCACCGACATCCTGCCGCAGCTGCGCAGCACGCCGCTCTTCCCCGGCGACGCGCTGGTCGATTCGCTGCCCACGCTGACCGACATCTGGACGAGCGCAGGCAACGTCATCGTCGGCACCCCGGCGCTGCAATTCAAGCTGCCGCCCGGCAGCCAGCTGCTGGCCACCGGCCGGCTCGACGCGCGTCGACAGCGTGGGGCGCAACGCGCCCGGCGTGATCGGCTCGGCGTTCAACAACCGCCTGTTGCTGTTCGGGCTTGCGGGCGAGCCGCACGCCACGCCCGGCGGCCTGAACCCGTTCAACCATCCGGCGCAGGAGAACGTGGGCCTGCTGCTGTTCGATGCGCACCGCCTGCTGGAAGACCAGTCGGGCACGCTGCAAACCTTCGCGACCTATCGCAAGCTGTTCCGCGACGCGTTCCCCGACGAAGCCGCGCTGGCACCGAACTGCGTGCCGGAAACGCCGCCTGCCGCAGGCGCCTGCGACGCGCTCATCAACGACATCACCGCGTTGCGTGCGGCGGCCACGTTCCTGCGCACGACGGTGACGCGCAGACACGCCGTGGGACCGCTTCCTGGCCGGCGACAACCGGCGCGCTGACCGAGAAGCAGCGCCGCGGCGCGAAGCTCTTCTTCACGCCGGCCGACCAGGGCGGCGCGGGCTGTTATGGCTGCCACAGCGGGCCGATGCTGAACAAGCAGCCGAACGACCCCGACGTTGCCGGCGTCGGCCAGTTCGTCGAAGAGAACTTCTACAACCTGGGCATCGGCGACCACCCGGTGCAGGCGTTGAACCGCGCGGCGCGCAACGACCCGACCTTCCGCGACGTCGGCCGCAAGGAAGTCACCCGTCGCGACAGCGACGCCTTCAAGTTCCGCGTGTTGACGCTGCGCCAGCTGAAGGACGCGCGGCTCTTCATGCACGACGGCGCGTTCACGAACGTTCGCGACGTGGTGCAGTACTTCAACGCCGGCGTGCCGCAGCGACGCCGTGGCAGGCGCCGCGCCGACGCTCGACGACGCGCTTCACGCATCCGCGCGGAGCCGGCTCGCCGCGCGGCCTGGGCCTGAGCGAGCGTGAGGTTGACGCGATCGCCGACTTCCTCGAGAACGGCCTCTACGACCCGGCGTTCGCGAAGTTCGACCCCGCGTCGCCGAAGACCTTCTTCCAGCTGAGCCCGATCGACTTCATGTACTCGGTCCACCGCCCAGACCTCGCCGCCCTTGGCGCGGTCGACGGCCGTCCGCCCAGCGGCATGCCGCAGGACAACGACGATGCGCTGT
The DNA here is from genome assembly GCA_963738615.1 of uncultured beta proteobacterium. Classification (GTDB taxonomy): domain Bacteria; phylum Pseudomonadota; class Gammaproteobacteria; order Burkholderiales; family Burkholderiaceae_C; genus CAVTWY01. Next base: position 1,312,328 of record CAVTXI010000019.1, on the reverse strand, counting down.
CGCGCCGCGACATGGGCCTCGAGTTCCTCGACGTGACCACGCGGGCGCAGACCTCGCTGCTCGGCTCGGATCGCCACGGCAACCGGCAACGTGACACCTACCGGATCACGAACCACAGCACGTCGATCGTCGACACGCACCTGCTGGTGATCGTGAAGGGGCTTGCCGGCGCGAGCCTGGCGAACGCGAGCGGCGTGACGAGCGGGGGTGACCCGTATCTGCGCCTGCACCTGCCCGAAGGCGCATTGATGCCGGGGCAGGACATCGACGCGACGCTGGTCCTGCGCGACTCACGCGGCCGGCGCGGACACGACGGACCGCCCGTGCGCTACCGCCTCGAGCTGCTGTCGGGGCAAGGCAAGCCTTGACTCGCACGCACGACCCGCGACCCACACGACCCACACGACCCACGCAACCCACCCACGAAAGGACCACCATGTCCATCATCGACGTTGCTTCGAAACTCATCGCCGCGCTCGGCCTTGGCCTGGCCGTCGCGGCGACCCCGGCCACGGCCGACACCGCCGCGCCAGGCCCCGACGGCCTGATCAAGGTCAAGAGCGCCTACACGGTCGACGAGACCATCGACCGCATCAGGAAGGACATCGCCGCCAAGGGCATCCAGTTCTTCATGGCGGTCGACCAGGCGCAGCTTGCGAACAAGGCCGGCATTTCGCTGCGGCCGTCGACGCTGCTGGTGTTCGGCAACCCGCCGCTGGGCGCGCAGTTTCTGACCGCGAACCCGTACGCGGGGCTCGACTGGCCGGTGCGGCTGCTTGTGCTGCAGGACGAAGGCGGTGCGGTCTACGCGGCCTACACCGACTTCGACTGGATCGCGCGGCGCCACGGCATCACCAACCGCGGCGAGCAGTTCGCGAAGGCGTCGAGCGTGGTCGAGTCGATCACGTCGACGATCCGGCGCTGACGTATGGCGCCGCACGCCACCCGCAACGCATGAAGCACGACGATCGCGTGCGTTCGCCCCCTCCCCCTGCAAGGGGGAGGGTCGGGGTGGGGGTCCAGCCACGGCGAATGACCCCCATCCCAGCCTTCCCCCTTGCAGGGGGAAGGAGCGCGTGCGGCGCATGATGAAGGCATCCACCCTCGACGAGGAACGCCGCCATGAACAGCCCGCGCCGCACCTCCTCCTACGACGCCATCGTGATCGGCAGCGGCCAGGCCGGCCCTTCGCTCGCGGCACGACTGGTCGACGCCGGCAAGCGCGTGGCGCTGGTCGAACGCCGTCGCCTGGGCGGCACCTGCGTCAACGACGGCTGCATGCCGACCAAGACGCTGGTGGCCAGCGCGCGTGCTGCGCACATCGCACGCCGCGCAGCCGACTTCGGCGTGCGCATCGACGGCACGGTCAGTGTCGACATGAAGGCGGTGAAGGCGCGCAAGGACGCAGTGGTCGGGCAGTCGGTCGCGAACCTGACCAAGTGGCTCGGCGGTACGAACGGCCTGCGGCTCGTGCATGGGCACGCGCGTTTCGTCGGGCCGCATGCGATGGCGGTGGAGAACCGCCCTGTCGACGGCGCATGGGGCGAAGAAGCGGCGGACGGCGAAGTTCTCGAGGCCCCGCATATCTTCGTCAATACCGGCGGCCGCGCGCTGCTGCCCGACTGGCCCGGCATCGCCGACGTGACAGCGCTGACCAACAGCTCGGTGATGGACCTGGACGTGCTGCCGCGGCACCTGGTCATCGCCGGCGGCAGCTACATCGGGCTCGAGTTCGCGCAGGTCTATCGCCGCTTCGGCGCCGAGGTAACGGTCGTGGAATTCGCGCCGCGGCTGATCGCGCGCGAAGACGAGCACGTGTCGCGCGCGGTGCAGTCGATGCTCGCGGGCGAAGGCGTGCGCTTCGTGCTGGGCGCGCGTGACACGCGCTTGGCACGGTCGTCAGGCGGCGCGGGGTTCGTGCTCGACACCGTGGACGGCGAAGGCCGCAGCCACCACGTCGAAGGCAGCCACTTGCTCGCCGCCGTCGGCCGGCGCGCCAACACCGACGACCTCGGGCTCGATGCCGCCGGCATCGCGACCGACGCGCGCGGCTTCATCACGGTCGACGACCAGCTGCGCACGAACGTCGACGGCGTCTGGGCGCTGGGCGACGCCAACGGCCGCGGCGCGTTCACCCACACCTCGTACAACGACTACGAGATCGTCGCCGCGAACCTGCTGCAAGGCGAGTCGCGCCGTGTGGGCGACCGTATCGCGTGTTATGCGCTCTTCACCGACCCGCCGCTGGCGCGCATCGGCATGACGCGCGCGCAGGTGCTGCAAACCGGCCGCGCGGCGTTGATCGGCACGATGCCGATGACGCGCGTGGGCCGCGCACGCGAGCGCGGCGAGACGCAGGGCTTCATGGAGGTGATCGTCGACGCCGAAAGCCAACACATCCTGGGCGCGGCGCTGTTGTGCATCGAAGGCGACGAGGTCGTCCACTCGCTGCTCGACGTGATGGCGGCCGGCGCGTCGGTCGACGTGATCCGCCGCACGCGTGCACATTCATCCGACGGTGAGCGAATTGATCCCGACGCTGCTTGCCGACTTGCGGCCGCTCGAGGCGGCAGCGGCATGACGCGGACGCGTGACGTGATCGCGTGACGTGATCGCGTGACGTGGTCGCATGAGGCATCGCGATGAGCCCCACACCGAAGACCGCCTTCGTCCTCGCCGGCGGCGGCAGCCTGGGCGCCGTCGAAGTGGGCATGCTGCACGGCCTGGCGGCCGCGGGGATCACGCCCGACGTGATCGTCGGTTCGTCGGCCGGCGCGATCAACGGCGCGTACTTCGCGGCCGACCCCACGACGCGTGGCGTCGAAGGGCTCGAGCAGGTCTGGCGCCGCATCCGGCGCCGCGACATCATGCCGATGGGGCTGCGTGAACTGCTGTGGCTCGTCCTGCGAGGCGGCCAGGCCGCCCACATGGTCGAGCCGACGGGCCTGCGCCGGCTGCTCGAACAGCACCTGCCCTACCGCACGATCGAGCAAGCCCGCGTGCCGCTGCACATCGTCGCCACCGACCAGCAGCTCGGCACCGAAGTGCTGATCTCATCGGGGCCCGTCATCGACGCGGTGCTGGCCAGCACCGCGATCCCCGGCGTGTTCCCGCCGGTGCGCATCGACGGGCGCGAGCTCATCGACGGCGGCGTGTGCGCCAACACGCCCATCGCCGCGGCGATCCGCCTGGGCGCGCGGCGCCTCTTCGTGCTGCCCACCGGCTTCGCCTGCGCGCTGAAGCGCCCGCCGACGACCCCGATCGCGCAGGCGCTGCACGCGCTGTCGCTGCTGGTGGCGCGCCAGCTCGTGCAGGACATCGAACGCTACGCGCCACAGGTCGCTTTGCACGTCGTGCCGCCGCTGTGCCCGGTCGACACCTCGACCTACGACTACTCGGCCTGCGGCAGCCTGATCGACCGTGCGCGCGACAGCACGCGCGAGTGGATCGACCGCGGGGGGATCGAGCGGGCGCTGGGGTTGCCGCATGAGATGGTCGTGCATGGGCATTGAGCACTGACTCGCGGCGGCACTCGCCACGGGGCACGAGCAGGCCGTCAACGCGCTGACTGGTACCACAGTTGCACCGTGCGCTCCTCGTCCTGGTCGCCGCACTGGCCCTTTCGAATCTTCGGATTGGCCGGGCCCTTGCTGCCTGGGCCTGTCACCAGAACCATCACCCGATCGACCCGATCAACCGCGATGCGGTGCTCGGGCGCCAGGGCGGCCGTGGCGTCTGCCAGCAGGCGCAGCACCTCGTCGGCGCGCCGCCTCGACAGCGCCAGGTTAGGATCCTCTTCCCGCCCACGCGGTTGCTCGATCGATGCCCGATCGGTCCCGCCGATGATCATGAGGACGTCCGATGTCCGGGGGTCAGGCCGGCGCATCCACGTCTGCACAAAACCCTCGACCCGCGCGCGTGCCGTGTCAATCGTCGGACAACCTGCGCGTTCCTGCGCAGAACCCTTGCCTGGATATTCGGCTTCGCCCCGAGGGAAGGGAACGGTGCGCCCCTCGAACAACCACGCCGAGCCGCCGACAGGACCCGGAGGTGGCGTAGGACACGACGGACACGCGGCGCAGCACTTCGGGCTCTGCGGGATGGTCTGAAGCAGCGGCACGAGCGGCAGCATGACCACCCAGAAACAGTAGAAGAGCAGCGGAAGGTAGCGGCTGGCCGAGTGCTCCAGCTCGTGCAGGCCCGAGTCATGTGCGACACCGGACGCCGGGACACCGAACCGGAAGTGCAGTTCTTTCTCGGCATGGTCACGCAGACTTCGCATGTCGTTGATGTAGGCGTGGCCCAGCATCGCGCCCCACGTCAGCACCAGCGACACCATCGCCGCACACAGGCAGATCGCGCCGATGATCCACAGTCGTTGCCGATCGTTCAGAGCACTCGATGTCGCGATGGTGGTCAGAGGGGCCAGCATGAAGGCCTGGCCGGCCAGCATCCACGTGACCCGCAAGCCGACGTTCTTGTACTCCTCGTCGATGCTGTCCTGAAGGTGGTCGCGGACCTTGGAGAAGGCGTCGAGCGTGTCTTTCGTCGCGCTTGCTCCAGCGCCATGCAGGATTCTGGCGAGGTGAACCAGGTCCCCCCGATGCTTGATCTTCCGGACGTGCTTCTCGGCCACGGCGAGAAACCATCGCTCGTACTGGTGAACCAGCCAGAGCAAGGCCAGCGAGGCGACGAAAGCGACGAGAACGGCCAGCGCAGGCCACCAACTGAGGGAGGGTGCCCCATTCGTGAAGACGCTGACCGCAAGGGCAGCCAGCCACGGCGGTGCGGTGACCACGAGCGTCTGCACGCGCAGCCAAGATTTGGTCGAAGTAGAGGAGGCGGAAGTAGGTTCCATCCATTGGTCCTCCATGCGGTTGCCGGGCACGTCATGGCCCCGGCTGCGCCGATCCGGGTCCGGCCGATGCAGTGCGGTCGCGCTCGCCGACGCGCATGGTGAATCCTCTCGCCAAATCGTCGATCGGGAGCACGCCCCCCTAACGTGGCACGCCGGCACCGCCTACCGTCGAAACGTCTTCACGACGCACGTCTGCCGCTCTCAGCCGCGCCACGGTCGATGTCGAAAACGGTCTCACCCGATCGTCGTATCGTCAAGGGCGCCGATGCTCGACTGCCCTGATCGCTCGAAAAGAGAACCGACGTGACCGCCAAGAACACGATCTGCCTTTGGTACGACGGCGACGCCGAGGCCGCGGCCCGGTTCTATGCCAAGACCTTCCCCGACAGCGCAGTGGGCGCGATTCATCGCGCGCCGGGCGACTTTCCCGACGGCAAGCAGGGCGACGTCCTGACGGTCGAGTTCACCGTCGTGCGGCATTCCCTGCCTCGGGCTCAACGGCGGCCCGGCGTTCAAGCACAACGAGGCGTTCTCGTTCCAGATCGCGACCGACGACCAGGCCGAAACCGACCGCTTGTGGAACGCGATCGTCGGCAACGGCGGCCAGGAGAGCGCATGCGGCTGGTGCAAGGACAAGTGGGGCGTGTCGTGGCAGATCACGCCGCGTGCGCTCATCGCCGCGATCGCCGACCCCGACCCGGCGGCGGCCAAGCGCGCGTTCGACGCGATGATGACGATGAAGAAGATCGACATCGCCGCGATCGAGGCGGCACGGCGGGGCTGAGCTGGCGTGGAAGCCAGCAATGGTGCGGCGTTCATCTTGCCTTCGTCCCCACTCGATGGCCTTCGTTCCGGCGGTGTCTGTGATGTGCGGCGGGGAGCCAACACTCGTCGCCTGCTTCTGGAGCTCCGGTTCACCGCACAAGGCAACACTCAATGCACGGTGCGGAGCTCCCTCCGACGATCAGGACCTCTTGAGGAGCGGCGTGCTCGCCAAAGTTGCGTTACTTCTGCGCGACAGATTCGCTGGGGCGCCTGGCGTTCGCGGTGGCGTTGCGATCGCCTGGCGCTTGTTCTTCTACTGTGTCCGCTATCCGTGCCGTTCAGATTCGTCGACCTGTATGCTGGCTGCGGTGGCCTGTCTCTTGGCCTCATCAAGGCTGGTGGCGTTGGGGTGCTTGCAGTAGAGAAGAACGATGATGCGTTCGAGACGCTGTGGCACAACCTTGGCAGGGATGGGCGTCTGGCGGGTTTTCAATGGCCTGACGCCATCCCGCGGGGCGCGCACGACATTCGAAGCCTCCTGCTGAGGCACAGGGCCTCCTTGTCCGATCTTGCCGGCACCATCGACGTTGTTGCTGGCGGCCCGCCGTGCCAGGGATTCTCAACCTATGGCTTGCGAAATCCCCACGATCGCCGCAACCACCTTTGGACGGCATACCGCGAGTTCGTTGACCTGCTGCGACCGCCCGTTGTGGTGCTGGAGAACGTGGAGGGCATCGACATGCCGTTCGTGAAGGCCAGGCAAGGAAGTGGTCGGAAGTGCCGAGCAACTGCAGCGCACCGCATTGCAGCGGGACTCAAGGAACTTGGCTACTCAACTTCGGCGTTGCGGCTTTGTGCCTCCGACTACGGTGTGCCCCAGTTCCGCCCCCGGCTGTTCCTGCTTGGTCTGCGCTGCGACGCTGACACAGCGAGGGTGATCCTCGGCGACGCAGCCCTGAGCCGCCTGAGGTCGCAGCACCTCCACTTTTTGGGGCTTGACCGAGGACAGAAAGTTAACGTGCGACAAGCTCTATCGGACCTGGAGATCGTTGGCAGGTCGGTGGTTCCGTGCGCAGACTCTCCGCGGTTTCAGGAGGCTACATATGGTGGGCCCCGGTCCCACTACCAGCGGGCAATCCATGTCGGCATGGATGCAAAGACACCTCCCAACTCGATACGGCTTGCCAAGCACAAACCGCCAACGATTGAGCAGTTTCTGACTCTGCAACGCCTTGGGGTGCGAGGCTACAAAGCGGCAGCAGAGCTGAACGCGTTACTGGGCACGGCCAAGCACCGCCGACACTGGCTGCACCCCGGCCGGCCCGCGCCGACGATCACCACACTGCCCGACGACTTCGTCCACTACAGCGAGCCCCGGATTCTCACGGTGCGCGAGTGTGCCCGCCTCCAGTCGTTCCCGGATTGGTTCGAGTTCAAAGGCAAGTACACGACTGGAGGCGATCGGCGCCGCAGAGAGTGCCCCCGGTTCACTCAAGTAGGAAACGCCGTCCCGCCACTGCTCGCTCAGTTCGTTGGGAGCGTCGTGTCGACCGCCCTTCAATCAATTGACGTGCGCCACGGCCGGCTCGCCGCGTAGCGCTCCTCTTAGAGCTCGTCGGAGCCCGCTTGCGTTGTTGCTTGGCCTGTCACGCGGCTGCCGTTGCCACAGGCCGTCGGCCTGAGTGGCCTTTGTAACTGAACTGTACGCGTAGCAGTGCAAGTTCGGTTCGGGAACTCACGCCGGAAGCAGCGCGTCAACACATCGTCTCTTGTGCGCTAGATTAGGATTTGGAGATACTCTGTCGCCGGAGCCTCTCGCGCAGGGAACCGGCGACCTACCTCGTGCCCCAGCTCAATACACGCGATCTCATCCCGCTAAGGCGAGCGGCGGATGGAAGGGTTTCTGCAAGTCGCTTGCCGGTCACCAGCGGAGCTTCGTTCTCGATGGCTCGCATCTCGATGAGACTCTGTGCCAACGCCGGGTTGTAAGAAAAATGACGACCCGACAGCCCCTGCACTTCAGCACGCACGCCGAGCTCAAGAACGTTATTGGCCAGGACCTGATCAACGACGACAACATTGCCGTCGTTGAGCTGGTCAAGAACTCGATTGATGCGGGGGCATTCTCTGTCGTCATCAGCTTTCTAGATTACTTGCCTTCCGGCAGCAACCTGAGTGGACCAGTCATCCTGATCGAGGACGATGGCTCTGGCATGGGCCCCGACGACGTGAAGGACAAATGGCTCAACATCGCCTACTCAGAGAAGAAGGGCAAGACTGGAAAGGGCAGGATGCTCGCCGGCAACAAGGGGGTTGGGCGATTCGCCTGTGATCGGCTCGGAGGGCGTCTGGACATGTTCACGCGACGACGTGGCCTGGGCTTGGTCCACCTCGAGGTCGACTGGACTGCATTCGAGAGCAAGCAGGGAGTCAAGGACACCATCCAGAAGGTCAGCGTCTACCAGTCTGCGGCCACAAGCGCAGACATGCGCAAGCAGCTAGGACTAACCGTAGGTGCGACAGGCACCGTCCTTGCGATCAGCAGCCTGCGCCAGCGATGGGATCGGGACAAGCTGCGACAACTCCGCAGGGACCTGCAGCGATTCGTCAATCCGATCGCTGCGTTTGACAAGAGCGGCGTCGAGATCAAGCTTCGCGTCCCCGCACTAGAGGAACCTGACCTGCGGGTACCCGCTTACGACCGCGTAAACGGCGTCATCGAGAACCAGGTGTTTCGGACGCTCAAATTCAGGACTAGCTACATCGAGCTGGTACTTGATACCTCAGGAAGGCACTTGACTACAGAGTTGTTTCACGACGGAGCTCGTGTGTACCGCCTCGTCGAGGAGACTGACGAGTTTGCGCCGCTAAAGGGAGTGGGCGTAGTACTGCACTACATGAACTCTTACAAAAAGGCGTACTTCAAGCGACAGACCGGCCAGCACCTGGTCGACTTTGGATCGGTTTTTCTCTTCGTCAATGGGTATCGAATTGCCCCGTACGGTGATCGCGACAACGACTGGCTCAAGCTCGACAACAGAAAGGCACAGGGCACTGGGCGCCACCTTGGTGTCCGCGAGGTCCTTGGTGTCATAGACGTGCGGGACAAGACGACGCAGCTTCGCGTGGTATCGAACCGCGAGGGCGTCGTGCGAAACGATGCCTACGCGCGCTTGACCAGCACTGACGGCCTCGCTTATACGGCCCTGAAACGTCTGGAGCGATTCGTGGTCAGCGGGCTGGACTGGGACACAGTTCCCGATCATCTGAGGCAGAAGCTCAACCGCGGCGAAATTCCGGGCGATCAGGCAATGCCCGGGGGCGAAGTCTATGACCTCTCGGCAGACACCAAGCGCAGGCGCATCGCGCTGGACCTCGTGCGCATCGTTGGTGCATCAGTCGCTACTGCCAAGGAGATCGACATCGATCCCGATCTCCTGGATGCGCTCGCACAGGAGCGCGAGGACGACATCAAGGAGATTCTGGAGAGCTTCTCGGGTTTCGACCCCAAAGTAGTCGGTAAGGACCTCCGGGCAGCCCTCCGCAAGGTCGAAGGTGAATTCTCGCGGCAACGAGACGCACTGGAAAAGACTACGCTTGCGGCGAGCCGAAAGGACCGACAGGTTGCGCGCCTCAAGGCGGTTGCACGCGGCATCGCCAAACGCAACGTCGATCTCGAACGCCAAGTGTCTACCCAGCACAGCGAGATTCTGTTTGCCAGGCTCAGCGCGGGATCCGACCATGACCAGCTCTTGCTCCTTCATCACCAGGCAGGCATCTATGCCCGGACCTCCAGAAACTTCCTCGAGAAAGCGCTGAGCCAGCTTCGAAACGGTGACCAGAACAAGGCACGGGAGTTCGTCGAGCGTGCCCTAAGCGCCACCGTAAGGGCCGTCACCGTCACGGACTTTGCAACGAAGGCGAACTTCCGAATGAAGACGGGCACGATGACCGGCGACATTGCTCAGTACATCCAGGAGTACCTCGTCAACGTGGCGAAGGATGCCAGTGCCCAACGACTAGCCGTTTCCGTTCGGCGACTCTTCGAAGAGCCCTTCATGATGCGGTTCAAGCCTATCGATCTGGCGATCGTCTTCGACAACCTCGCAAGCAACAGCACACGCGCCGGGGCCAAGAAGTTCGATGTTGTCATGAATCTTCCGACAGAGAACGAGTTGCGGATTGATGTGGCTGACGATGGATCAGGCTTGTCGAAAACTGTTCGTCCCCCCGAGAGCGTCTTCGAGCGCGGCGTGACAACGACGAACGGCTCGGGCCTAGGGCTATATCACGTTCGCGAGACCGTGGCAGAGATGGGTGGGTCAATCCACTTGGTTGATCCAGAGGCTGCCGGATTTCGGTTGTCGATACGGTTGTTCAAATGAACCTTGTCTATCGTGTGCTTTGGGTCGAAGACGAGCGCGACTTCGTCGAGAGTCTTGACATGGAGTCGTTTCGCCGCTACGTGGAAGAAGAGGGGTTTGACCTCGACCTCGAATTCCGGATGACCCCCGACGAGATAAGGGCGCCTATCGATGGTCGTCAGTTCGACTTGCTTGTTATCGACTACAACATTGACGATGAACTTCGCGGCAGCGACGTGATTCAGCAAGTCAGAGGACAAGACTGTTTGACGGAGGTGATCTTCTACTCGAACTCAGGTCTTCCCACTCTGCGCGCGGTGGCCGCCGATCAGCAACTGGAGGGCGTCTTCTTCTCGGGGCGGGATGAGCAGCTTCTTCTCGGAAAGCTACGAGACGTGTTCAAACTGACCGTTCGCAAGGTCGTGGACGTTGACAACATGCGGGGCATTGTTATGGCCGGTGTTGCTGATATTGACCATCTCGTAGCCGACGTTATTCGTGCGGTGCACGATAGTCTTGACGAAGGCAAGAGAGTTGAGCTGTGTCGCAAGCTGCTGGCGAAGATGAGGCCAGTGGTCAACCACCTGAAGTTGCTCGTCAAGCAAAAAGACCATACGAGTTTCGACGAGTTCGAGAAGCTCATTGACGCGGTCACTGCCCTGGACCCTGCGGATTTCGAGACGCTTCTAGCAGCGAGGGGCTTTGACAGCACCCGTCGCGTGAACGTGGTCGTTGGCTTGTGCAAGGAACATGAGCAGCTGAAGCCACACAAGGCGGGCGTCGACGGCATCAAGAATCTTCTGCAGTGGCGCAATGCGCTCGCTCATCAGAAACCGAGGGTGGACGCAACGGCCGGGGCTCTTCTCTTCGAACCCACGCCCGGCAAGCCGGAGGCCTTTGACGATGTGCGCAGGCTCCAGCTACGAAAGGATCTTAGGACTCAGCGCTTGATGTTGGAGCAAATGCTCAAGGCTCTTCGTTAAGACCTGAATAGACCTGAACGCGTCGCGTTGTCGACGGCAAGCCGCTCGATCATCGGTCATCGCCGCGAGAGCACGACAAGAGCGCGAGAACGGTTCGCGGCCGGAGGGAGATGGAACGCTCGAAAAGGTCAGTCATCGCTCGCCACGCCTCACCCCTGCTCGCCCACCATGACGCCGCTCGCCCCCGCGCCCCCACGCCCGCCTTGCCACGAGCAACCCCCCGATCGTCACCACCAGCGTCCCGAACGCCACCCACGCGTACGGCCACAGCAGCGGCATGCCGATGAGGATGAGGCCGTCGTTCGACCCCGGGATCAGCAGGCTGCCCCACGCCATCAACGCGCCGCCGCCGAAGCAGCGCAGCGCCTGCGCGGCGCTCGGGCGGCGGCTGCGTAAACGGCCCGCCGTCCAGCCGCCCCACACCGCGCCGGCGAAGAGCGCGAGTACCAGCGTCAGGCGCACGGGGCCTTCGCGGCTGCCGGCCATGCCGAACATGCCGCGCCCCCATTCGGCCAGCGCGTCGGTGTAGGCCCACGCGCCGGCAAGCACGAAGGCGACGACGAAGGTGATGCCGATCACCGCGGTGGCGGCGTGCGGCGACCAGACGCGCGCCGCGACCTCACGCGCGCTTGTCCACCACGTGCGCATCACGCCGGCACCGGCACCGGCACCGGCATCGGCACCGAACCACGGACGCGCGACGCGCCACGCGGCGAACGCGGTCCACGGCAGCGCCAGCCACGCCGAGGCCTCGAAGATCAACGAGCCTGCGTCCAGCGGCTGCACCTGCGGCGGCGTGAAGATCGCGTCGATGCTGGCGCTGCCGGCCAGGAAGCCCAGCGGCGTGAGCAGGTAGACCCACTCGCCCGAACCCAGGCGCGCGATCGCGCCGAAGACGCAGGCGCCGTTGACGTACGCGCCCAGCCCCAGCAGCGCGCCGCCGGCGATCGTCCATGCGCTGACGGCATGGCCCGCGGGCACGGCGCCAAGCAGGTGCAGCGCCTTCGCGCAGCACCAGGCCGCCGGCAACCCACAGGCTCGCCTCGGCCATCGCCGCAAGGCGTCGCATGCGGCCCTGGTCGACCAGCTCCTCGACCGCGGCCACGGTGCAGGTGCCGCCGCGCTGGATCGCGAAGCCCATCAGGCCGACGCAGGCCACGACCAGAACGAAGGCGACGCTGTCGAGCATCAGGTTCATGGTTGGTCACCCGAAGGGATGGGAGAGGGCTTCGACGCTTCGACGGGCGCGGGGCTTCGACAGGCTCAGCCCGAACGGCTTTTATTCCTGGTCGAGGTCACAAGGTCCGGGCGCGGCCGTGCACGCTCGATGTCAGGGGTTCACGTGCTCGATCACGCCTTCGATCGCATCGGCCTCGGCGTGTTGCCACGGCGCGCGTTCGATCATGCGCATGGCGTCGGCGTAACCGGCGTCGCGGCGCGCGCGCACGCCGGCGGGCGTGAAGTCGATGTCCTTCGTCTGGTCTTCGCCGTCGATGCGCGGCGCCAGCAGGTGCGCCACGTGCATCGTCGTGCCGCAGCCGTAGGCGGCCAGCTCGCGCACCGCCGCGTCGTCGCGCTGGCTGGCGGGCATGCGCTTGTGCAGTTCGCGGATGACGTGGCGCAGGCGGTGGATCTGCTTCTGGCGCAGGATGTGGCTGTCGGCGCGGCTCGCGTATTGATTATCCTTCTGGCGCGCGGCCACCTGCTGCAGCGACACCGGCTCGGGCGCGCTCTGGTGCCACACGTTGACGGCGAAGATCAGCGCGCTGCGCCGCGGCTTGTCGTCCAGCACCGCCTCGATCGGCGTGTTCGAGTAGATGCCGCCGTCCCAGTACGGCTCGTCGTCGATGCGGATCGCGCCGAACGCCGGCGGCAACGCGCCCGACGCCATCACGTGGTCGACGCCGATCGGCTGGTCGCGGTTGTCGAAGTAGCGCATGTGGCCGCTGCGCACGTTCACCGCGCCGACCGTCATGCGCGTCTGGCAGCGGCACAGGTATTCGAAGTCGACCAGCTCGTGCAGCGTGTCGCGCAGCGGCGCGGTGCTGTAGTAGGCCGCCGATTCGACCCCGACCTCGGCCATCGGCCCGCTCCACGACAGCGGGTTCGGCGCGAAGAAGCCGTTGATGCCGCGCATCATCGTGGCCCAGTTGGCCGCTGCGCGTGCGAAGCCGAAGGGGTCGTGCCCGAGGTCGGCGCCACACGATGCCGCCGCCTTGCTGCATGCGCGACCAGAAGGTGTCGCAGCCGCTCGAGCCGCTGCGCTATCGGGTTGCCGGCGATCAGCGCGGCGTTGATCGCGCCGATCGACGTGCCGATGACCCAGTCGGGCTCGATGCCCGATTCGTGCAGCGCCTGGTACACGCCGACCTGGTACGCGCCGAGCGCGCCGCCGCCTTGGAGCACGAGTACGACCTGACCCGGCGTGTCGCGTGGCGAGCCGTTCGCGGGCACGACGGCAGCGCGTGCGCTTGTCGCTGCGCGCAGGGCGCGGGCGACGGGTGGGCTGGCGCGTGCTCTTCTCGTTGGCTTGGGGCTTCATGGCGGTGGTCCTGCCGGGGTGAGCGTTCGTGCTCTTCGGACCTTAAGCCCGTGCGCCTTCGACCGCGCAGGCTTCGATGCGCAGCGGCGGGCCAGTCGGCACCAGGCCGCGCGTCCTCGAACCAGTCGTCGTCGTCGAGCGCCGACGTCGGCGTCGGGCGACTCGAGCAACGCATCGATCGTGAGCAGGTCTTCGTCGAAGCGCTCTTCGGCCAGCATCAGGGTGTCCATGGTTCGTCTCCTGGGTGGGTGAGTGAGTGGGTCAGTGTTGAGTCCAGCCGCCGTCCATGGGAATGGCGGCGGCGGTGATCGACGCGGCGGCGTCGGACGCGAGGAACACCGCGAGCGCGGCGAGCTCCTCGACCTCGACGAACGCCTTGCGCGCCTGGTGCGACAACATCACCTCGCGCACCACGCGCTCGGGCGAAATGCCGTGCGCCTTGGCCTGATCGGCGATCTGCTTCTCGACCAGCGGCGTCTTCACGTAGCCGGGGCAGATCGTGTTGCAGGTGATGCCGTACTCGGCAAGTTCGAGCGCGACCGTCTTCGACAGGCCCACCATGCCGTGCTTGGCGGCGACGTAGGCGCTCTTGAACGGCGACGCGGTCAGGCCGTGCGCCGACGCGATGTTGATGATGCGGCCCGCTGCGACGCGCCTTCATCTGCGGCACCAGCGCCTTGATGAGATGGAACGCCGACGCGAGGTTGATCGCCAGCACCGCGTCCCACTTCTCGTCGGGGAAGTCTTCGACCGGCGCCACGTGCTGGATGCCGGCGTTGTTGACGACGATGTCGACCTTGCCGAAGCGCGGCGGTGGCGTCCTGCGCCAGCGCGCGGATCTGGTCGGGCCGGCTCATGTCGGCGCCCGAGTAGCGCACACGCACGCCGTGCTCGCGCTCGAGCGCGGCGCGCGTGGCTTCGATTTCGTCGGCGTCGCCGAAGCCGTTGAGCATGACGTCGGCACCCTGCTGCGCCAAGCCGCGGGCGATGCCGAGGCCGATGCCGCTGGTGGAGCCGGTGACGATGGCCGATCGTTTCGCGAGCATGAGCTTCTCCTTGATCAATTGGATCGCCGGGCTGCGAAGGGCTGCGCCTCAGCGCGGCAGCCAGCGCCGTGTGATTGCGTGGTCCAGCGCAAGCTTGCCCGGGCCGTGCAGCACCGTGACCAGCAGCAGCAGGCCCCACGTCATGTGATCGCGCAGGCCTGCCGCGCCCAAGTCGGGATAAGACGCCACCGCAACGATGTTGAAGACGAAGAGCCCGAAGGCCGCGAAGCGCGTGCCCAAGCCCAGCACGAGCAGCACCGGCAACACCAGCTCGGCACCCGTGCCGAGGATAGGCCGCGAGTTCGGGCGGCAGCAGCGGCACGGCGTACTCGTTCTCGAAGAGGTACAGCGTCGCCGGCCAGTTCGCGAGCTTCGCCATGCCGGCCTTGAAGAACGCACTCGCGACCGCAAGGCGCACCAACAGGTCGGCGATCGGCGCGGCGAAATCGAGGGCGCGGCGGCCGCGTTGCAGGAGGCTGCGCACGCGCGGGGTCCCGGGCATCGTCATGGTCATGGCAGGTCTCCTCAACCCTTCTTCTTCGCGGCCTCGACCGCGCCACCGGGCATGTTGTGCGCCTTGTTCGTCACCATGCCGCCCGCGATGCGCTCGCAGGTGCCCTTGGGCACGAGGATCCAGGCTTCGGAATCGCGATCGGCGGTCGACGTGCCGGCACACGCCGCCTTGCTCGTGCCGCAGTCGTTCTTGCCGGCCTTGACGATGCCGGCGCACTTTTCCATCTCGGCTTTCTGCGCGAAGGCGGCGCTCGTGCCTGAGCCGAGGCCGAGTGCGAGCACGCCGGCAATGGCGCTGTGGATCATCTGCTGCGAAGTGGCGTTCATGGAATCTCCTGTCGAGGTGAAGAGGAAGGCACGAAGCCCCGCAGGGGGTGCACGGCTTCGACAGGGGAGAAGTCTGGGCAGCACGCTTCACGATGCCGTGCCGCGCGGGTCACGTTTCGATCACGCGACGGTGAGGTGCGAGGTGCGACGCGTGGCGCCGAGCCGAATCAGCTCAGTTCGCCACCGCGCGCACCACCAGTGCCAGCTTTCGCGGCGTAGTGCGCCTTGTTCATCACCGCCGCGTCGAAGCGCTCGCCCATGCGTTGCTTGTATAGGGCGAAGAGCTGCGGCTGCATGGTCGCGTTGATGCTTTTGGTCGCAGGTGATGCATGGTCATGTCACACCGCCAACGATGCGCCGCAAGCCGAGCAGAATCTGGCGCCGGAACCGCCCAATGCGCCACAAGAAGGGCAGAAGCGCTTGGGCGGCGCCGCCGCGCCATCGATCGCACCCGCCGATGGCGGCAGGGATGCACCGGCTGCACCGGACGTCACGCCGGCAAGCGCGCGGGCCGCATCGTCGTAGCTCACGCCCAGCGGCGCGGCGGGCGCCGCTTGCGACAGCAGTTGCTCGGCCTGCGCCAGCGCACCCATCCGGCGTCGGTCTTCGTCGGCCGTCGGCGCCACCATCACGCTTTGTGCGCCACCGAATGCGGCCAGGTGCTGCGCCAGCGCCTTCGCGTCAACGTCGGTCGAGAACATCGCGGTGATGAAGCGCTGGTTGTTCTTGCCGAAAACCACCGACTCGATCCGCGCACGCCACACGCGCAGCGTCATCGACTCGACGCGCACGACCTGCGACTGCGTCGACATGCGCGACAACACGCTGCCCGTGCCCACGCCTGCGGTCTGATAGGTGCCGGCGAACTCGACGCCGACGAGCGTCGACTCGAAGTCGAAGCGCCCCCACAAGAACGACGACATGCGCTGCACGTAGGCCGCCAACAGCAGCAGGATCGCCGACAGGCCGAGGTTCGAGTACTGACCGCTGCGCCACGACATGTCCAGCCGCAGCGAGCGCGCAACGTCGAGTGCGAGCCACACCGCCGCGATCACGAAGCCGAGCATCAGCAGGTCCATCAACACCAGCCAGCGGTGGCGCGCAGAGCCCAGCGCGGCGCCCAGCGACGGTGCCACGCTGCCGGGCAGCGGCATCGGCTGTGTTTCTTCCAGCAGCTCACCGCTGAAGGGCGCAGCGTGGCGCGCGGGGTCGATCACCGGCTCGACTCGCGCGTAGCGGCGGCTGGGGATGCCTTGTGTCCATGTGGATTGAAGGTGCCGGTCCAGTTCGTCCATCACGCTCGACGGCGGCGCGTTCATCGTCACGCGGATCAGCTCGC
Organism: uncultured beta proteobacterium; assembly: GCA_963738615.1. Taxonomy (GTDB): domain Bacteria; phylum Pseudomonadota; class Gammaproteobacteria; order Burkholderiales; family Burkholderiaceae_C; genus CAVTWY01. The sequence goes on along the minus strand of CAVTXI010000019.1, from coordinate 1,295,591 downwards.
CGCTGCGCTGCGCGCTGGGTGTGGCGCCCACCTGGCGCAGCAGCGCGAACACCGCCAGCCCGTTGGCGCCCAGCCCGCCGACGAGCATCAGCCACACGTGGCGCTCGAGCGTGAAGCCGCCCAGCGCCGGCAGCTTCACCGCCATCAGGTGAATGCCCACCGGCGCCAACACCGCCGCGAGAAGCAGCACGACGAGGAACAGCGGCCCCACGCGCGCGCGTGCATGCGATGCCAGCGGGCGCAGCAGCAGCACGATCACGCACAAGGCGTAGCCCACGCTCAACCATTGGCGGATCTCGGCCTGCGGCGTCAGGAACACCGCGACCGCGAAGCTCGCGAAGGCCGCGAGCATGCCCATCAGGTTGAAGAACTGCTGGCGCGCGATCAACTGAACGTTGTTCGGCGAGGTGATCAGGTTCGGCACCAGCATGTACAACACGCCGTCGATCGCGCCATGCGGTTCGGGGAATGTGATGCGGCCCTGGCGCAGGTCTTCGCGCAAGGCCTGCGCCCGCTCCGATTGGCCGCTGGTCTGCGTCGCGATATCGGGCGCCAGCGACGCCGGCAGGCCGCGGCCGAAGAAGAAGCGCAGCCGCGTGGCGGCGACGATCCACGCCGACAGACCCGCGAGGAAGAGCCCGATGCCGACGATGAGCGGCGCGGGAATCCGCACGTTGTCGGCGCGCTGCAGCGCTTCTCGCGCCCACCACACGGCCATCACGCCGCCGACGATGAGCACGGCACCGGCCAGCAGCAGGACCGCGTTTTGCAATCGGTAAGGGTTGGGCAGCGCAAGCTGCGGTGTGTCGGATCCGTGGTCGTAGCTCATCGCTTGCGGGGGTCTCAGCCCGCCGCGCGCTTCTCGAGGATCTCGAACGCCGGCAACGTCTTGCCCTCGAGTACTTCGAGGAACGCGCCGCCGCCGGTGGAGATATACCCCACGTCTTTCTCGATGCCGTACTTCGCGATCGCTGCGAGCGTGTCGCCGCCACCAGCAATCGAGAACGCGCTGCTCGCGGCCACCGCGCGTGCGATGGTTTCGGTGCCGTGGGCGAAGGCGTCGAACTCGAACACACCGACCGGGCCGTTCCAGACGATCGTGCCGGCGGCTTTCAGCTTCTCGGCCAGCATCGCCGCGGTCTTCGGGCCGATGTCGAGGATCATGTCGTCGTCGGCAACGTCCTTCGAGTCTTTCACCGTCGCCTTGGCATCGGCCTTGAATTCCTTCGCGACGACCACGTCGACGGGGATCGGCACTTCGGCGCCGCGCGCCTTCATCGCTTCGATCACCGCTACCGCTTCGCCCAGCAGGTCGGACTCGACGAGGCTCTTGCCGATCTTCAAACCCGCGGCCTTCATGAAGGTGTTGGCGATGCCACCGCCGACCACCAAGCCGTCGACGTTCTTCGCCAGGCTTTGCAGGATCGTGAGCTTGGTGCTCACCTTGCTGCCGGCCACGATCGCGACCAGCGGACGCTTCGGGTTCGCCAGCGCTTTGCTGATCGCGTCGATCTCGGCCGACAGCAGCGGGCCGGCGCACGCCGTCGGCGCGAACTGCGCGATGCCGTAGGTGCTGGCCTCGGCGCGGTGCGCGGTGCCGAAGGCGTCGTGCACGAAGATGTCGCACAGCGCGGCCATCTTCTTCGCCAACGCTTCGTTGTTCTTCTTCTCGCCCTTGTTCAGGCGCACGTTCTCGAGCATCACAACGTCACCCGGCTTCACGTCCACGCCGTCGAGCCAGTCGCTGACCAGACGCACGTCGCGGCCCAGCAGTTTGCTCATGCGCGCGGCCACAGGCTCGAGCGAATCTTCGGGTTTGAACTCGCCTTCGGTCGGCCGACCGAGGTGCGACGTGACCATCACCGCAGCGCCCGCGTCGAGTGCCAGCTTCACGCACGGCACGGACGCGCGAATGCGCGTGTCCTCGGTGATGTTGCCGTCGTCGTCCTGCGGCACGTTGAGATCGGCGCGGATAAAGACGCGCTTGCCTTTGACCGCGCCTTGGCGCACGAGGTCTTCGAAGCGGAGGATTTTCATGACGGAAATTCTAGGGCGGGCCTAGACTCGACGCGCAGAACGATCTGCACACCGAAAGGGCCTCATGATTCGTCGCCGCGCGCTCGTCACGGTGCCTTTCGCCGCTGCGGCGGCGCAGGCTGGCCGCAACGCTTTGGCCCAGTCCGCCGGCACGATCCGCATCGTCGTAGGCTTTCCGCCCGGCGGCTCGTCCGACGTGACCGCCCGCGTGATCGCCGAAAAGATGCAGGCCGCGCTGGGCACCACGGTGATCGTCGAGAACAAGCCCGGTGCCGGCGGTCGGGTCGCGGCACAGGCCGTGAAAGACGCCGCCCCTGACGGCAACACGCTGATGCTCACACCCTTCGCAGTGATGGTGCTTCAGCCGATCGCGTTCCGCAGCGTCAAGTACGACACCACCGTCGACTTCACACCCATCGGTAACGTGGTCACGTTTCCGCTCGCGCTCGCGGTGGGCCCGGCGACGCCCGCGACCACCTTGAAGGAGTTGATCGAGTGGCTGCGCGCGAACCCTTCGCAGGCGAACTACGGGTCACCCGGCGCGGGGTCGATGCCGCACTTCCTGGGCGAGATGCTCAGCGCCAAGGCCGGCGTGAAGTTGACGCACGTGCCCTACCAGGGCGGCGCGCCGTTGACTTCCAACCTGCTGGGCGGCCAGATCACGGTGGGCTTCGACACGCCGGCCGAGTTCGCCGAGCACCACCGCGCAGGCAAGCTGCGCATCCTGGCGCTGTCGGGCGGCGGCCGTGATGCGCGCTTCCCCGGCGTGCCGTCGATGCGCGAGGCAGGCATCGACATCGACGCGCTCGCATGGTTCGGTTTGTTCGCGCCTGCGGGTGTGCCCAAGGCCACCGTCGATCGACTGAACGCTGCGCTGCAAGACGCGCTGAAGGCCAGCGACGTGGTCGAGAAACTCGACAAGCTCGGGCTCAGCGTGGCGCCGTCGGCGGCCGACGAGATGACACGCCAGCTCGCGGCGGACAAGGCGGCGTGGGGGCCGGTGGTGAAGGCGTCAGGCCTGCAACTCGATTGATGCGGTCCGCACTCACACTGGCTTGACGCGCTTGAGACTGTTCAGCAACCGTGACCGCCCGTTCCACCTCGGGCCCTACCCGCTCGAACGCCTGACGCGCCGCGCGCCGGCCGAAGGTGATCACGCGATCGACCTTTCGCGCGTGGCGCCGATGCAGCGCGTGGATTTCGACGCGCCCGACGCGTTGTCGATCGCACACGCGATGAAGCCGTACATCGCGATGTTCGACGTGGTGCGCGACGGCGCACCCAACCCGAGCCAGGCCGAGTTCCCCGCCGACCCGATCGAGCGCGCGAACCACCTGAAAGCCGCCGGCTACTACTTCGACGCGACGATGGTGGGCACGTGCCGGCTGCCGCAGCAGGCGCTGCTGCGCGAACCCATCCGCAACCCTGACGTGGCGGGCATCGCCGATGCGCTGGACGCAAAGCGAGCCGAAGAGCTTCGCCGCCGGCATCGACATGATCTACGCCGACGTGCTGGACGCCGCGCGCAAGGCGCACGGCCCGATCGACCACCACACGCACGCGCTGGTCGTCCTGATCGAGTACACGCGCGACCCGCGCCCGGGCGAGCCCGGCTGCGACTGGTTCATCGGCACCCAGCCGCAGCGCGCGGCGGTGCTGGCGGCGAAGACCGCCGTGCTGCTGTCGAGCTACATCCGCCTGCTCGGCTACGAAGCGCGGGCGCATACCGTCACGTGCAGCGATGTCGACCTGAACGTGCTCGCGGTGGCCGCGGGGCTTGCGCACGACGGACGCTGCACAACCCCTACGTCGGCACGCGCTTCGGGCTCGCGGCCGTGACGACGACCTTCGACATCGCGCCCGACCAGCCGCTTGCGCCTGCGCCGCAGCAGCAGCGACGCCGTTCGCACGGCGTGGCATGGCAGCTCGGCAAGGGCACGGCCAAGAACGCCATCAACCGCGACCCGTTCGCGCAGCGCGACTTCCACTTGGGCGCCTATCCTTTCGAGAAGCTGAAGCGCCGCGACGAGCCCACCACCTTCATCGACGAGCCGCGCGTGCCGCGTTTCCCCAAGCGCGCCGACTTCTTCGCCCGCGCGCTGTTCGGCGACATGGGCAAGGAGATGCAGAACAACGCCAAGGGCGCGCACTACGTGATGAAGAGCCGCCATCGGCGCGTGCGCGCGGCGTGCGCTGGGCGCGCTGCTGCTGCTGCAGTTCGGCGAGGCGCGCGGGCCGGTATCGACCACCGCCGCGGACCCCACGCGCAACGCCGCCAACGTGAAGGCCGCGTCGTATTACATGGCACCGACGCGGTCGGTCTCTCGCGCCGTCCCGACGTGGGCCTACTACTCGCACGACGCTGGCGGCAACGCCATGCCGGCCTACCACGAGAACGCGGTCACGATGCTCTACGACCAGGGCCACGAGACGTTCGAGGGCGCGAGCGGCGACGACTGGATCTCGGTGGCGCAGAGCATGCGCGCCTACCTGCGCTTCTCGCTGCTCGGCGGCATCGTCGCCGAGCAGATCCGCCGGCTCGGCTATTCGGCGCGCGTGCACTCGGTGCTCGACGGCGACGTGCTGCAGCCGCCGCTGCTGCTGCTGTCGGGCCTGGGCGAAGTCAGCCGCATCGGCGAGGTGATCCTCAACCCCTATCCTCGGCCCGCGGCTGAAGAGTCGGCAGTCGTCACCACCGACCTGCCGTTCGACTACGACAAGCCGATCGACTTCGGCCTGCAGACGCTTCTGCGAGCAGCTGCAACAAGTGCGCGCGCGAATGCCCGTCCGGCGCGATCACGGCCGGGCCCGAAGCTCATGTACAACGGCTACGAGATCTGGAAGTCGGACGCCGAGAAATGCGCGCGCTACCGCATCACCAACCAGGGCGGCGCGCATGTGCGGGCGCTGCATGAAGACCTGCCCGTGGAATCTGGAAGGCCTGCTGGCCGACCGCGTATCCGCTGGGTCGCGATGAACGTGCCGTCGCAGGCGAGGACGCTCGCCGCGCTCGACGACCGCCTCGGCCGCGGCGGCATCAACCCGGTGAAGAAGTGGTGGTGGGATATCGAGCTCGACCGCGCAAGCGGCCAGCACGTGCGCGCCAAGCAGACGCACGCGCGCGGCCTCAACCCCACGCTCCGACTCAAGTACGAGGAGCAGACGCTCGCGGTCTACCCCGCCGACGTCATGCCGCCGCCGTATCCGCGTGAAGTTTCCGGTCGACCGCGAAGAAGGCATCGCGCGATACCAGGCGCTGCTGACGTCCCGACGAATATCGCGCTCGGCTCGCGAGGGGCGAAGTCGATGGACTCGCGCCGCCGTTCCGCATGCCTGAAGGTGACGCCGCCGGTGTTCGCCGTGAAACTCGTTCGCCGCGAAGCGATGACGCCTGACGATCGACCGCTTCGAGTTTGTCGCCGCCGACGGACAAGCGTTGCCGCCGGTTGAGCCCGGCGCGCATGTCGACGTCGTGATCGCGCCCGAATACCTGCGCGCACTACAGCCTGGCCGGCGACCCCGCCGATCGACATCGCTAGGTGCTTGGCGTTCAGCGCGAAGAACCCGCACAGGCGGCCGGGGCGGCTCGGCGCTGATGCACCGCGCGTTCCGCGAAGGCCGCAAGGTGTTCGTCACGCGCCCGCGCAACCTCTTCCCGCTGGACGAGCAAGCCACGTTCAGCCTGCTGCTGGCCGGCGGCATCGGCGTGACGCCGCTGTTGACGATGGCGCACCGGCTGCATGCGCTGGGCCGCAAGTTCGAACTTCACTACAGCGTGCGCAACCGCAGCGATGCCGCGTTCGCGACCGACATCGACGCGGTGCCATGGCGCGAGCATGTGCGCTGGCACGAAAGCGCGCAGGGCACGCGCATCGACTTCAGCACCGTCGTGCCGAATCACGGCTCGGGTCTAAACCTTTACACCTGCGGCTCGGCGCGCTACATGGACGCCGCATTCGCCGCCGCGCAAGCGAAGGGCTGGCCCGACGAGGCGCTGCACCGCGAATACTTCAGCGTGCCCGAAGCACCGCCGCGCCAGAACCATCCTTTCGTCGTGAGGCTGCGCAGCGGAAGGCACATCGACGTGCGCGCCGACGAAAGCGCGGCCGATGCGCTGAACCGATCAGGCGTGAAGGTAGACGTGAAGTGCACCGACGGCCTGTGCGGCGTGTGCGCCGCCGGGTACGACGCCGAAGCATCGGGCTTGATCGATCACCGCGACGTAGTTCTGAGCGTAGCCCAACGCAAGCAACGCGTGATCCTTTGCTGCTCGCGTGCAGCCGAGGCGGGTGGCGTGATCGCCTTGACGAATTGACAAGCCGGGCTCGATCCCAGCCGGGCGCGCCAGTCGCCCAACAGCAATCTCGTCAAGCACTCCCCGCTGCGAGGACAAGCTTGCGCACGGACTTCGATGCGACCCAGTCGGCCGTGGCAGCGTTCATCGCCTGGTAGTGCGACGTGCGCAGATGGGCCTCGATCGCGGCGTCGTCGTCGTACAGCTCGTAGAGGAAGAAGAGCGTCGGGTCGGCGCTATCGCGGCAGACGTTGAACTGGCGGCAGCCGGGTTCCGTTTCGCGCGACAGGCGTGCGTTCTCGACGATGGCGCGGTCGAACGCGTCGACGTGTGCGGGCTTGAGGCGGAATTCGACGACGAGTGCGAGCATGGTGGGCCTTGACTATTCGATCAACGATCGGTGATGCACACGAGCGCGACGGCGAAGGCGCCGAGCGCGAGGCGCGAAAGGTCGATCGGCTGCGGGTCACCCTGGAAGCCGAGCGGGTCGGTGGTGGCGCGCGCGAAGCTCGCCTCGTCGAGCACGATGCCCATAGCCTTGCCGCCGCCATGCGCCACCCGCACTTTCTGCTTCTGAGCGGTGGCGTTCGCCACCCACAGCAGCGTCGCGCCCTGGCTGCGGTAGGCCAGGCAACGCAGCGCCTCGTCGTCCGACGACGTGACCTCGACGCGCTTCGCGCCGGACGCGCGCGCAAGGCCGGCGAGCACGTGGTAGGCGGGGTAGACCGCAGGCCCCGCGAGATTGTCGTAGTACGGCACGGCCGCGTCGCCGCGGCGGTGGATGATGCCCAGCGGCCCGGTCGGCGCGCCGAAGCTGATCGCCTCGACGCCCTTGGAGGCGAGGCTCGCGACGTAGCCCAGCATCCATGCCGCGCCGAACAGGCCACGCTGGCGCGGGTCGGCCTTGACGAGGCAGATGCGTTCGTTGCCCGGATTTGCTGTGAAGGTCTTGCCGTGGGGGTTGTCGCGGCAGCCGATGGCGGTCGGGCCGACCCGATGTGCGGCCGTGCCGATGAAGCTGCGCGCGGTCGCGATCTGGTAGGGCAGCGCTTCGTGCGTTTCCATCACCGATCGGTCGTCGGCGGCGTGCACGATCGGGCAGGTGCCGTGGTGCACGAAGTCGAGCAGCGCAGCCGGTGGGCGCTTGCGGTTCAGCTCGGTGAAGAACGAGAACATGCCGCCGCCGAGCTTCACGCCGGGGAAGGCGGCGCGCGCGGCGCGGTACAGATCGGCCAGCGGGGGTGAGGGAGGGCGATCGCCGCCGGGCAGTACCGACTTCAGGTCGCCGGCCGGACACACCGCGATCGACTCGAAGCGCGAGCCCGGCCTGACTTCACAAGCGCGGCCAGCTTCTCGAGCTCGGCGGCGAAGTCATCGACGCTCTCGATGACGACCTCCAACTCGCATGCCGCACGCGTCTTCGAGCACAGCACGCGATACGCGTCGAGCTCACGCAGGCCGTGGCCCTGGCGCGGGTCGAACTGGCAGATCAGCAGCTTCGGCGCGGCGCGCTCGAGCAGCGGCAGCGCCGCGGTGGCGGCCTCGATCTCTTCGGCCGGCATCCCCAGGCCGATGGTCGGGATGCGATCGCCGGTCTCGCGGCCGAGCGTGACCTCGATCGCCTTCGAGGTCGACGATGACGACGATGACGCGCCCGTTGCGGGCGCGGTGCCCACCAACGTCAGGCTCACCTGCTGGCGCACCGTCTGGCCGGCCTCGAGCACGTAGGGCCAGGGACGCGCGAGCGGGCGCACGTAGGTCTTGAACGAGGCATCGGTCCAGTTGCGGTGGTCCTCCATCTCGAAGGTGTCGCCTTCCATGCGCACGGCAGCCTTCAGGCCGGGCACCCCTTGCAATACCACGTCGTGCGTCAGCGCGCGGATGTTCAGGAAGGGCTGCACGGGGTCGACCAGCGCAGGGAAGGTCGCGTGTTCGACGGTGCCGTCGACGTGCTCGACATCGAGCGCGTGAGCCGGCCACGCCCTTCAGCGGATGCAGCACGACGAAGCCGGTGCGCGCGGTGAGGAAGTCGGTCGTCGGCGTCGCCTCACCGGTGAACACGAGGCTGCCGTCGGCGCGGCCTTCGATGGTCGCGGTGTAGTCGATCGATTGGGCACCACGGCGGCAACTCGCGCGATAGCTGACGCTGAAGCCGTCGATGCGCTGGTCGATCACGCGGTCGGACAGTTCCGGGATATAGGTGCCCCAGTTCTCGTCGCGCACGAGGAAGGCCAGTGCACGCAGAACTTCGACGCCGCCCACGCGCAGGTAGCGCAGGTTGCCACCGTCGAGTTCGACGGTGAGCGGGCCGGCGGTCAGCACGCGGCCGATGACGTTGGCTTGTTCGGTGCCGCAGCGTTTGACGGCGCTCGAGGGCTGGGGTAGAGGTGCGGGCATGGTGTTGTTCTCCTCAGGCAAGTCGCAATCACGCGTTGCATCTCGGGCTCATGCCTTGACTTCGGGCGACGTCGCCACGCGCTCGCTCGATCCCCGCAGCATCGTCAGGCACCTCCTCGAGCCAGGCATCGAGGTAGGCGGCTATCTCTTCCTTCGTGCGAAGGTGTTCGGCCACGTCGTAGGGCGTGGTCCTTGTACGCCGCACCTTCTTGACAGCCACTTTCGGCATGGACTCCTCCTCGAGTCTTCCAGTCAGGTCGACGCATCCCGAAATGCCCGCAGGACTGAATTGATGCGCGTTTGGTAGCCCGGGCCCTGCGCCTTGAACCACGCCAGCACGTCTTGGTCCACCCGCAGCGACACCAGTGCCTTGGACGGCAGCGGCTCCAGCCCCTGCCGCACGATACCTCGCACGATGCGCGACACCTCGGCTTCGGGATGCTCCTTCGACGGCTTGGCCTTCGCCGCCGGGCTTTGCAGGCGTGCCCAGTCAGTTTTCGACTGCACGGAAGTAGATTTGGGCTTCGCGCTTTGTTGCTTTGCGGAAGGATATGACGTGGATCTCATCTTCGGACTCCGTATGGACCACCGACACCGGGACGCCGGCAAGCAGCCCGAGCGTGCCGAATCGCTGTTCACCGTACGCGAAGCGGTCGTCTTCGTACGTGAAAGTCCGACCCTCGAAGACGCGAGCAGCGTCGACGAAATCGAGCCCGTGGTCTTTGACGTTACTGGCACGCTTGCGTTCTGACCAAGTGAACCGCATGCGCCAGTGTAGCTACACCACGTAGCTGCTTCAAGCATGTGATCTAAGCGACCACGCGTTCGGTCTCGGGATCGATCAGCACCGCGCGGGCCATGTCGATCGCGAGCTCCAACTGCTCGCCGACCTGCGACGCGTCGTGCGCCTGAAGTTCGGCGACGACCGGCGTGGCGCCGAGTGTGAAGGTGGCGTAGGTGCGCGCGCCCGTGGGCAGCAGAAGATCGACGCGCGCGGTACGGCGCACGAGACCGTCACGCATGCCGGCACGCATGTCGGTTGCTGGTGCGCGCGATATGTGCTCGGGCCGCAAGCCCAGCACCACCGCCCGGCCCGCGTGTGCCGCGAGCTGCGCCGACTGCGCGGCGCCGAGCGGCAGCGACGTGCCGTCCTTCAGCCGTACCGCCACACCCGCCCCGCCAGCAACACCAGCACCACCGGCCCCAGCGTCGACATCAGCGACCAGCTGCCCATCGACGAAGTTCATCGGCGGCGAGCCGAGAAAGCCGGCGACGTAGCGCGTGGCGGGCCGCTCGTACAGCTCGAGCGGCGCGCCCTGCTGCTCGATCCTGCCGTCGCGCAGCAGCACGATGCGGTCGGCCATCGTCATCGCCTCGATCTGGTCGTGCGTGACGTAGATCATCGTCTTGCCCAGCTCCTGGTGCAGGCGCTTGATCTCGCCGCGCATCTCGTCGCGCAGCTGCGCGTCGAGGTTGGACAGCGGTTCGTCGAACAGGTACAGCCGAGCGTTGCGAACCACCGCGCGGCCGATCGCGACGCGCTGCAGCTGCCCGCCCGAGAGCTGGCGAGGGAAGCGTTCGAGCAGGTGGTCGATCGCGAGCATGCGCGCTGCCTCGCGAACCTTCGCGTCGATCTCGCCTGGCGGCGTCTTGCGCGCGCGCAGGCCGAAGGCGACGTTGTCGTACACCGTCATGTACGGATAGAGCGCGTAGTTCTGGAACACCATCGCGATGTCGCGTGCGCGCGGCGGTGCGTCGGTGACGACCTCGCCGCCGATCTCGATGCTGCCCTCGTCGGCATCCTCCAGGCCCGCGATCGTGCGCAGCAGCGTGCTCTTGCCGCAGCCGGACTGGCCGACCAGCACGGTGAATTCGCCGGCGGGTATTTCGAGGTCCACGCCGCGGACGGCGTGGACGCTGCCGTAGGACTTGTGCAGGCCCTTGATTCTGAGATCAGCCATCGGGACTGTCTCTCAGAAGAAAATAACCGATCTACTCTTCAATGCCATGTAACCGTCGAAACGCCAATTCAGCGCGCGAGGCAGACTGGTACCAACTTCATTGATAACGCCTTCGGCGAAAAGCGGCAATGTCCTCCGCCGATAGTCGAAACCACTCGCCACGGACCTTGCGTGCTCCGAAGCGCCGATGCCAGTATTGCTCAATACCTTCTGGATCGTCGGTCTCGATGATGTGCACGTGCTCGAGCTCCTGAGGCAGCAAGAGGGAGATCTCGCGGCGGCGGCGGCTGACGTCGTTGGATCTCCCGATCTTGAAGTCGCGGCCGTGCTTGACCAGATAGACATAGCCCACAACCCGCTTCAACTTGCTCTGCAGGTCCGTTGTAGTCGATTCCGCAGTCGCTTGACCGAGCAGTTCTGCCACGTCCTTGAATTCGGCGCTTGAGTCACAGAAGGCAAGGAGCATAGCCGGCAGGGAAGCGTAGGCCTGACCGGAAAGTCTGAAGAACGCCTCGTAACTAGGAAACTGCGGGTCACGAGCCTTCTCGACCTTGATGTCGCCCTTGGTCGGGAAGCTGCCAAGCCGGCGAGTCAACTCACCGAGAACTCGAAGCATCGACGGCGTGTCAATCGCCGCATTGAACTGGTTGGCGGCAAGGCCGGCGGCCTCGACCGCAGCGCCGCAATTCGGGAAGCCGGCGTTCCAGCTGGCTTCGCGTGACACCGGTCGCACGTTGGAACGCACGTTCACCTGGAACACGCCCGTTGTTGGCTGCAGCAAGCGCTCGAATCTCGTCGAGGATCCTGTCGCGGGTCATTTCGGTTCGGCTGTACGCTTGTCCGTATTAGGCGAGCATGGATTCAATGATCTTCTTTCCAGTGACAAGAACAAGATCAAACGTCATCTCCAAGCCGTTGGACTTAAACTTGTCTTGAATCTTGCCCCACACCGTGTCGCTGCGGATGGTGTCGAGCAATTCGTGCCCGGAGTTCGTCATGCTGCGGGCGATTGCCTGGCTGATCTCTCCACTGCCCGTCCTGGTCTCAAGGATGTTCGCTTTGATGTGCCCCGCCTCGTGCAGGAGGCGCATGTTGTAGGCCACCTCCTGTTGCGGGAAAGCGGTCATCTGATCCGCACGCAGGACCGTGTTTGCGGTCGGAGCAGCTTCGAGTTGGAGTAGCACTTCTCGAATAATCTTCCAGTCGCGCTTCATACACTCTCTCACCGAAGATTGAACAGCGCTCAGTATGCCGTTGTTCAGGTGCAAATTTGCGCGGTCCGATTACGCAGACGCTGGCTGGAAACTTGACGCAACCTGGCAATACCTTTACCCGACCGTTCAGCATCCATCTCACCCCTTGACCGCACCCAGCGAGACCCCACGCACCAGTGCGTGACCTGCACCGTGTAGTGGTGACTTCGGTGCGCGTGAGCACCAGCGCGAACAGGAACTCGTTCCATGCGAACACGAAGGTGAAGATCGCGGTGGCGAAGATGCCTGCGCGGCACATCGGCAGCACCACCTGCCGGCTTCCTCGAGGGCGCGGGGGATGTCGAGGATGTAGCCGCGCATCATCCAGATCACATAGGGCAGGTTGTAGAAACGGTGTAGGGCAGGACAAGGCCTGATGCTGGTATTTGACTGGGCCGAACCCGCTACTTTGCCGCCTCGATGAGCTCGATATCCTTCTTGAGCAGTTCGTTGACGAGCTGCCCGACGTTGATGCCGCGGGACTTGGCGCGCTCGGCGAGGTAGTCCTGCACGTCGGCATCGAGGTAAACCGGCACGTGCAATCGAGTGCCGGGCTTGAAGAACTTGCCGCGCGTGCCCGTCGAGAAGTCGATCTCGGCGGGCATGTCGTCGTCGTGTGGTCGCTTGCGTCGTCGTCATCGTCGTCACCTTCGTCCGTAGCCCTCGAGGCTGCTTGGCCGCCTCACCTTGGCGCTTCTTCGTACTGCCGGCGCTCGGCGCGGGTGGCCTCGCGTGCCGAAATGATCCTCACTCGTGCCGTCACCGGCCCAGTGGCCGTGTACGTGTGCGACAGCGCCAGCAGCTTGCCAGCGCCGTCCATGCCAAGTGTGAACCAGCGTTCCTCGAACTCGCTGTGCGCCTGGTCGAAAACGGTGAGCGCCAGCGCATCGGCGAACACGGTGGCCGCCTGCGCAAAGCTTACTCGGTGCTTGGCAAGGTTGGCAGCGGCCTTGACCGGATCCCATGCGAACTCGATTTCGGCGGCGATGTCCTCGCTGCCGTTGGGATCGCTCATGCAAGGCCCTCCAATTGGTCCGCCGCTTTGCGCTCGCTCGTCCGTGCGGCCCTGGCCGCTGCCGTTGGGTTGCCCGTCGAACGCCACTCCTCGTGGAGCACCGACTTACGGGCGGCGGCGGGCGGCGCCGGATGTTCAGCAACCCAGCGTACAGCTCGGTTCGCTTCTCGAGCGAGTCTCATCCCTTCACCGCCCCCATCGAGATCCCCCGCACCAGATACTTCTGCATGAACCCCACGACGACGAAGATCGGCAGCGTGCCCAGCACCGACATCGCGGAGATCTTGGCCCAGAAGTTCGACTGCCCGCCGAAGTAGTGCGTGACCTGCACCGTGTAGGTGGTGACCTCGGTGCGCGTGAGCACCAGCGCGAACAGGAACTCGTTCCACGCGAAGACGAAGGTGAAGATCGCGGTGGCGAAGAGGCCCGCGCGGCACATCGGCAGCACCACCTGCCACAGCACCTGCCACGGCGTCGAGGCCGTCGACCAGCGCGGCTTCCTCGAGCGCGCGCGGGATGTCGAGGATGTAGCCGCGCATCATCCAGATCACGTAGGGCAGGTTGAAGGCGGTGTAGAGCAGGATGAGGCCGATGTAGGTGTCGACCCAGCCGAGATAGACGTACAGCAGGAAGACCGGGAAGACGACCGCGATCGGCGGCACCATGCGCTGCGAGATGATCCAGTTCGCCAGGTGCTCGCCACCGGTGCGCCAGCGCGCGAGGCTGTAGGCCGCCAGCGTGCCGATGAACATAGCGATCAATGTGCTCGCGCCGGCGATCACCAGGCTGTTGGCCACGGTTTTGGCATCTCCGTCCTTGAACAGCACGGCGTAGCTGTCGAAGCCGAAGTGGCTCGGCCACCACTTCGGCGGGAACGCGAAGATCTCTTCGGGCGTCTTGAAGGAGATCATGAAGAGCCAGTAGATCGGGAAGAGGAACAGGAGCGTCAGTAGTGCCGCGGCGGCGGTGCGCAGGGCGGTGGTGAGTTGGCGGCGGGTCTTGCGGTTCATGGCAGACCCTTCGACACGGGGACTTCCGCAAGGTCAGTCCCCTGCTCAGGGCGAACGGTGGGGGTGGGGTTCGTCATTGGGGTCTTGGTCAGGGCTGGTCAGGGTTGGTTAGGGCTTGCCCTTTGCCCCCGAAGTCTTCTTGCCGCCCTTGTCGTCATGATGAACAAACCCGATGGGCCTCTTGGGCGGGTCGGGCGGATCGGGCGGCGTCATAAGCGCACGCAGCGCATCGAACACCTGCTTCAGCTGCGCGCGCGTGTTGCGGCTGAACGTCTCGTGGCTCATGGCCAGCGCTTCGGTCTTGTGCTCGAGCTCGTCGAGCCGCCTGGCCAACTCGCGATGACTGCCGACGAGCTCGCGCAGCTTCACGAACGCGCGCACCACGTACACCGCGACCTCGACGGCGCGAGGCGTGTTGAGTACGGTTGCGGCCATGATCGCGCCGTGCTCGGTGAAGGCGAGGGGCAGCTTCCGGCGGCCGCCCCAGCTTGATGTCGCAAATTGCGACTTCAAGTTGCCGAACTCCTCTGCGGTGAGCTCGAAGATGAAGTCCTCGGGAAAGCGAGCCCGGTTGCGACGCACCTGCTCGTTGAGCCGGCGCGTCTGCACACCGTAGAGCGCTGCCAGGTCGGCGTCGATCAACACCTTCTGCTCACGCAGCACGACGATGCGCTGCGTGATCGCCTCGAGCGGCAGCAAATCGGTGCCGCTCATCGCCGCGCCCCGCCCTGCTTCACCGCGACAGCTCCACACGCTTCAGCGTCCACAGCACGACGGCCGACAGCAGCACGATGATCATCAGCGATACCGCGGCGACGTAGCTGGTCTCGAACTGTTGGTGGCCCTTGACGTAGGCGAACATCGACACCGTTTCGGTCATCGTGCCCGGGCCGCCTTTGGTCAGCGCCCAGACGATGTCGAAGAGGCGGAAAAGGTCGAGTGCCCGAATAAGGATTGCTACCGCCATCACCGGCCAGATCGCGGGCAGCACGATCTTGCGGAAGGTGCGCCACCAACCGGCGCCGTCGATCGCGGCGGCTTCGAGTTGCGACTTGTCGACCGCCGACAGCGCCGCCAGCAGCAGCAGGAACATGAACGGCGTCCACTGCCAGACTTCGGCAACCAGGATCGCTGGGTAGACGAGGTGGGGTTTGATGGTCCACAGCACAGCCACCGGCTCGCCGGCGAACCAGCCGAGGATCTGGTTGATGGGGCCGAAGCGGTTGTCGAACATCAGCGACCAGGTGGCGCCCGCGACGATCGGCGATACCAGCACCGGCAATACCAGCAGTGCGATGAATATGGCGCGGCCGGGGATGCGTTCGATGAACAGTTGCGCCATCGCCAGGCCCAGCAGCAATTCGATCGGCAGCGCCACGGCGATGAAGATCAGCGTGTGCAGCAGCGACTGCCACAGGCGCGTGTCGGAAAAGATCAGCCGGTAGTTGAGCAGACCCTGGAAGGACGTGTCGGTGTCGCTCATCGTGATGTTCTGGAAACTCACGATGATCAGATACACCAGCGGAAATACGCCTACCAGCAGGAGGATGGCGATGGAAGGCGCGACCAGCACGAGCCGGAAGGTCCGGTCCCGGTCGCGCCGTTTGCGGTGGTGAGCCACCGCCGGCATGACGCCTACTTCGCCTTCGGGTAAGCCCCGCTCTTCGCCGCCCACGCGTTGTAGACCGCCTTCTGCTTGTCGAGGCCCACGCGCTGCGTGGTCTCGTCCCATTGCTTGGCCACCTCGTCGAGGATCTTCTTCGGGTCGTCGCCGGCCCACAGCTTGCTGATGCCCTGGCGGATCGCTTCTTCGTACTTGTCGGTCTGGATCAGCGACAGGTCGAGCAGGCCGGTCTTGGCACCTTCGCCCAATGCCGCAAGATATTCCTTCGCCTCCGGCCACTTCGCCATGTATTCCTTGCTGACAAAATGCGAATCGCGGAACGGGTCGCGCAAGGCGAAGGGCAACTGCACGCGCTGCATCGAGATTTCTTCGCTGTTCAACCACTGGATGAACAGGTAAGCCGCTTCCTTCTGCTTGCTGGTCGACGCCACCGAGAGCGCAAAGCCTGCCGCCAGTTGCGGATGCCCGCCCGGCGGCAACGCATAACCTACCTTGCCGGCGATCTTGGACTTCGGCACCCAGGCCAGGGCCTTCTCTTCCGACAGATACCCCGCGGCGAAGCGGCCGTACGGCGGCCATGAAATCGTCATCGCACTCTTGCCGTCGAGAAATACCGCGAGGTTCTCGACGAAGCCGAACTTCTCGACGCCCGGCGGCATGAAGCGGTTCTCGTTGCGCATTTCGGTCAGCACCTTCACGCCGACCGGGCTGTTGACAGTCGCCTTCATCGAGGCGCCGTCGAAGAACCTGCCGCCCTCGACGCGGAAGCGCTCCTGGAACATGAACATCGTGTACGGTGGCTCGCGGAAGAACGAACCGCCGTAGATACCCTCACCCTTCAGCGCGCCGGTCAGGAACGAGCCGATGTCGTCGAACTGCTTCCAGGTCTTGGGCGGAGCCAGGTCGTATTTGAATTTGTCCTTGAACGCCTTCTGCAGATCAGACCGGCCGAAGATGTCCTTGCGGTAGTAGAAGAGGAAGACGTCGCCGTCGTCCGGAAAGCCGTAGATCTTCCCGTTCACCGTCATCTGGTTGTCGCGGTAGGTCGGCGCGATCGTCTTCAGCTCGTTGCGGTAGCCGTATTTGTCGACGAAGGTTTCGAGGTTCTCGAGTGCGCCGGCTTGCACCAGATCGGGCATCCACGCCGGGATGACGTTCAGCGCGTCGTATGCACCGGTGCCGGCGCGGAACTCCTGCATGATCTTGGTGAACATCTCGGCGGTGGGCACTTCCACCACCTTCACCTTGCAGCCGGTGAGTTGTTCCCACTTGGGGCCCGAGAAATTCTGCGGGTCGAGCGACTGAAGGCCTGCTTCCCAGACGATGGTGATCGTCTTGCCGCCAGCGCACAGCGGCTTGGCCGCATCGACTGCGCGCTGCGCAGCGCTTTGCGCGTGTACGGCGCCTACGATGGCCATCGACGCGGCTGCCATCGAAGGAAGAAGAGCGCGCCTGAGTGCCGCGGCCATCCGGCCGGCAGGAACTTGGACCATGATGTCTCCTTGTTTGGTTGTGAATTCATTATGGTCATCGCGCCCGCATGGTCAAGGCCGACTGGCACGGCCCCAGATGAACGATCCGCCGTCGACGACCACCACCACCACGAAGGACAAACATGCGCACAAACGCGATCAAGCAAGACGTGATGGCCGGCAAGCACGTGGCCGGGGCCTTCGTGTTCGAGTTCTTCTCGCCCGGCATGTCGGCCATCCTCGCCAACGCCGGCTGCCGCTACGTGTTCTACGACATGGAGCACACGGGTCTGGGCTACGAGACGCTCAAGTGGCTGTTCGCTACGACCCGCGGGCTGCCCATCGAGCCGATGGTGCGTGTGCCTCGCGGCGAATACACCTGGCTCGCGCGCGCGCTGGACCTGGGAGCCACCGGCGTGATGATCCCGATGGTGGAGTCGGCCGAGCAGGCGCGCAGCGATCGTCGAGGCCTGCCGCTACCCGCCGCTGGGCCGGCGCGGCGCTGCCTTCGGATTCGCGCAGTGTGACTACCAGGGCGGCGACGTCGGCGCGAAGATCCAGGCCTATCACCAGCGCACGATCGTGGTCGCGCAGATCGAAACCGAGCGCGGGCTCGACCAAGTCGAGCAGATTGCCGCCGTCGACGGCATCGACGTGTTGTGGGTCGGCCACTTCGACCTCTCGAACTTCATGGGCATCCCGGCCCAGTTCGGCGATCCGCGCTTCGACGCGGCGATGCGCCGTGTGGCCCAGGTCGCGAAGGCGCACGGAAAGGTGGCGGGCTTCATGGCGACCGATGCGGCCTGGGTGGCGCGCGTGAAAGAAATGGGCTACACGATGATCGCCGCGGGCACCGACACGGGGATCATGGAGGCGGGTGTGAAGAACCTTGTCGGACAGATCGAAGGGGGCGCCAAGTGAGCAAGAACAAGTTCCGCCTCGGCCTCAGCCGCGACATCCTGAAGGCAGACGGCACGCCCTCGTTCGGCGACGCCCCGCTCGAGCTGCTGAAAGCCGAACCGAAGATCGAATGGGAATTCATCCCCGAGTCGGTCGACGAGATCACGCCCGAGCTCGCGGCGCGCTATGACGGCATCTACGTGAACTCACCGCGCGTCACTGCGGCCACTGTCGCGCGATCGGACCTGCGCACCAAGATCGTCTCGCGCCACGGCGTCGGCTACGACTCGGTCGACGTGCCGGGGCTGGCTACCCGCGGCGTGATCGTGACCAACACGCCGGTCGCCGTGCGGCGCCCCGTCGCGGTGGCCGCGTTGACGTTCATCTTCGCGCTTGCCGGGCGCCTGGTGGTGAAGGACAAGCTGACTCGCAGCAACCGCTGGAACGATCGCACCAGTCACATGGGCCTGGGCCTGACGACCCGAACGCTCGGTGTGATCGGCGCGGGCGGTATCGGGCAGGAGTTGCTCGGGCTCGCGCGGCCGTTCGGATGGCGGATGCTCGCAGCCGACCCGTACGTGGATGTCGCCAAGGTGAAGGCGCTCGGCGCCGACGTGGTGCCGCTCGAGCAATTGCTGCGCGAGTCCGACTTCGTCGTCGCGACGGTGCTGCTGAACGATGCGACGCGCCACCTGATGAACGCCGAACGCTTCGCGTTGATGCAGCGCAGCGCGTTCTTCGTCAACCTGGCGCGCGGGCCCGTCGCCGACGAGAAGGCGCTGATCGCCGCGCTGCAACGCGGCATGATCGCCGGTGCCGCGCTCGACGTCTTCGAGCTGGAACCCATCGCGCCCGACAACCCGCTGCTGGCGATGGACAACGTGCTGCTCACGCCGCACGCGCTGTGCTGGACCGACGAATGCTTCGACGCGATCGCGCGCGAAGGGCTGACCTGCATGGTCGACTTCGCGAATGGGCGCAGGCCAAGGTCGGTGATTCGGGTGGGTTGAGTTGTTCGATAGCGCTTTTTGGCCGTCGACATCACCACCCCAACCCCAGCCGCAACGCCAGCATCACCACCAACCCCACGACGATCGTGCCGAGGATGCCGCGGCGCCAGTAGAAGTACGCGACTGCGGCTGCTGCGGCGTAAAGCCTGGCGTCTTGCCACGTGGTGATCAGCGCGCCATCGCGCATCAGCACCTCGGGCGCCACCAGTGCCGCAAGCGCACCCAGCGGTGCGTAGCGCAAGGCTTCGCGCAGCCAGTGGGGCATCGGAATATCGCGGCGCGGCAGCAGGAAGAAGCCGCGGGTCAGCAGCGTGAGCAGCGCCATGCCGATGATCGCCAGCACGGTGTCGACGGCGGTCATCGGTTTTCGCGCTGCGCCTGGTGTCGCGCCGTGGTCATCGCGTCAATCGTCGCGCCGATCGCCACGGCGCACGCAATCGCGAGCACGATGTTCAGCTTGTACGGCAGCGCATACGCAGCCACCGCGGCGGCGCCCGCGACGATCGCCGCGGCCCAGGTGGTGCGGTCGGTGAGCAGCGTGCAGGTCAACCCGATGAGCGCGAGCACACCGGCGAAGCCGATGCCCCACTCGGTTGGAATGCGGTCGCCGACGAAGATGCCGACGATCGACAGCAACTGCCACGAGCCCCAGTTCACCACCATGCCGCCCCAGTAGTACGGCCACTGATCGGCGTGCGGTGCCGGGTCGGGCCAGCGGCGCATAAAGAGCACATAGTTGAAGTCCGCCGCGAAGTACGACAGCCGCAGGCGTTTTGCCAAAGGCAGGTGCGCGAAGTACGGCCGCCAGCCGGCGCTGAAGATCACGAAGCGCAGGTTCAGGGCGAGCGCGGTGGCCCACACCACCCACAACGGCGACCCCGCGGCGATGAGCGGCAGCGCACCCAACTGCGCGCTGCCGGAGAACATCACCAGCGTCATGAAGAGCGCCATCGGCACCGACAGCCCGCCCTTCACCATCGCGATGCCCGTCACCAGGCCCCATGCGGCGATGCCCAACGACGCACCGACCATGTCGCTGGCGCCGCGCTTGAATTCCGGGTGGCGCCAGATGGGCGCCGACGAAGCCGCGTCAGTAGGTGGCACGTCCGCCGCTGATGTCGAACACCGCGCCGGTCGAGAACGAGCATTCCTCGCTCGCCAGCCAGGCGACCATCGCCGCGACCTCGTCCACCTCGAGCAGCCGCCCCAACGGGATCTTCGCCAGCATGTAGTCGATGTGCGCCTTTGACTGCTGCTCGAGGATCGCCGTGCGCGCGACGGCGGGCGTGATCACGTTGACGAGGATGCCGTCGGCGGCGACCTCCTTCGCAAGCGACTTGGTCAGCGCGATCAGGCCGGCCTTGCTGGCGCTGTAGTGCGACGCGTTGGGGTTGCCTTCCTTGCCGGCGATCGACGCGATGTTCACGATGCGGCCGTACCCACGGTCACGCATCTTCGGCACGACATGGCGGCACGTCAGGTAGGGCCCGATCAGGTTCACCTCGAGCGTGCGTCGCCACGTCACCGGGTCGATCTCCCAGGTCGTCGCGTTGCCGCCGGCGATGCCAGCGTTGTTCACCAGGATGTCGATCGACGGCAGCGCCGCGGCGGCCTGCGCGACCGCGGCGTCATCGGTCAACTCGACCACGCGACCCGTGCATGGCCCCAGCGACGACAGCGCCTTCGTGGCCGCGCCCAGGCGCACCGCGTCGATGTCCCACATCACCACCGACGCACCCGAGCGCAGGAAGCGCTCGCCGATCGCATAGCCGATGCCCTGTGCACCACCGGTCACCACGGCCGTGCGGCCGGCAAGATCGATCTGGTTCATGGGTGCGTCTTTGATCAGTCGAGGCCCGCGAGGGCGGCGGGGTTGTCGCGTCGGCAGTCTTCGATGTAGCAGCGGATGATCGTTTCGAAATCAGCGTCGTGCGTCAGCCCCAACGCCCTGGCGCGCGGCGTGACCACGCCCTTCGGCCAATTGGCGACGATGCCGGCGATGCGTTCGTCGCGCTGCGGCTTCACACGCGCGCGCACCTTCGGGCCGGCCACCTTCTCGAGCGCGTCGAGCATCTGCGCCACCGTCACGTTCAGCCCCGGCAGCGTCATGGCGCTGCGGCCGACGAAGGCTTCGCGGCTGGCTTCGTACACAGCGATCAGCCCTTCGACCATGCGTTGCGGCGACGCCACCGCGTGCGAGACGTTGCTGTCGACCGGCAGCACCGCGTCTTCACCGGCCAGCGGCTCGCGGATGATGCCGCTGAAGAACGAACTGGCCGCGCCGTTCGGACGGCCTGGCCTGACCGTCACGGTCACGAGGCGCGCCGCGCGGCCGTCGACATAACCCTTGCGCGTGTAGTCGGCGATCAGGTGTTCGCAGATCAGCTTCTGCACGCCGTAGCTCGTCTGCGGCATCGGCAGCGTGTCGTCGCCGACCTGCGACGGGAACGGGTACGCGGGGTCGGGGCCGAAAACGGCGATCGAGCTCGAGAAGACGAAATGCGGCGGTGCCGAACCCTTCTCGACTTGACGACGCAAGCCGTCGAGCAGCGCGCGCGTGCTGTCGAGGTTGGCGTGCATGCCGAGGTCGAAGTCGGCCTCGCATTCGCCCGATACCGCCGACGCAAGGTGAAACACGCCGTCGAAACCCTCGTCGGCGAGCGACGCTGCCTGATCGAGCAACTTGCCGGTGCGTGCCTGCACGCGCGCGTCGGCCAGCAGCTCGGCGCGCGGCGGCGCTTGGTCAGCCAGCACCATGGTTTCGATGCGCTGGCCCGCGAGCGTGCCACGCGCCAGCAACTCACGCGCAAGTCGCGCGCCGACGAATCCGGCGCCGCCGGTGATGAGCAGTTTCATGGTGGTCCTCGATGGTGCTGGCTTACCCGCAGCGCGACCCCGATCGGGCCGATTAGGATGGCAGACATCTTATGGTATGACAATTGAAATCATGCAAGCACCGATCCACGTTCTGTCCGTCACCAAGCCCAACCCGCTGTGGTGGCCCGCGCTCACGCAAGCCTACAGCGTGCACGAAAGCCTGCACCAAGTCGACCCCGTCGCGTTCGACCGCATCGCGCCGCAGGTGCGCGCCATCGCTGCAAGTGGCGACTCGAAGGTGCCGGCTGAATTGATCGCGAAGTTGCCCGCGCTCGAGATCGTGTCGGTGATGGGCGTGGGCTACGACGGCGTTGATGTGGCCGCCGCGAAGGCGCGCAAGATCATGGTCACGCACACCCCCGACGTGCTGAACGACGAGGTGGCCGACACCGCGATGGGGCTGATGCTCAGTGTGTCGCGCCAGTTGCCGCAAGCCGACCGCTACGTGCGCGAAGGGCGCTGGCTGCAAGGCCCGATGCCGCTGGCACGCAAGATGTCGGGTGCGCGGCTGGGCATCGTCGGCATGGGCCGCATCGGCCAAGTGATCGCGAGGCGCGCCGCGGCGTTCGACATGGACATCGCCTACACGGCGCGCAGTGCGAAGGCTGACGTGCCCTACGCCTACTTCCCCGACGCGGCGTCGCTGGCGGCGCGCAGCGACTTCCTGATCGTGATCACGCCCGGCGGCGCCGGCACGCGCAAGATGATCGACGCGAAAGTGCTCGCAGCGCTGGGGCCGAAGGGCATCTTGGTGAACGTGGCGCGTGGTTCGGTCGTCGACGAAGCGGCGCTGATCGACGCGCTCGAGCGCGGCACGCTGGGCGGGGCGGCGCTCGACGTATTCGAAGACGAGCCGCGCGTACCGGAACGCCTGATCGCGCTGCCGCACGTGGTGCTGGCCCCGCACATCGGCAGCGCCACGCGCGACACGCGCCAAGCGATGGCCGACCTGGCGCAGGCCAATCTGACGTTGCACTTCGGTGGCAAGTCGGTGCGCACGCCGGTGCCGGAATGCCGGGGCTGATCGGTATTACCCCGTCTCTCGCCGGATCCGAATCATCATACGATATGACCTTGCGCCCGCGCTTTCCTTGCGCGGCAGCGCACAACCCACCCCCTCAGGAGATTTCCGCATGGCTCGTAAGACCTGGCTTGCCTGTGCCGCTGCCGCCGCCGTACTTGCGTTCGCGCCCGCCGCGCACGCGCAAGAGACGCTCACCGTCTGGTGGGGCAAAGGCTTCTACAAGGCCGAAGACGACGCACTGTTCGCCGCGATCAAGAAGTTCGAGGCCAAGTACCCGAAGGTGAAGGTCGAACTGTCGCTGTACGCGCCGCAGGAAATGATCCCCAAGAGCGTGGCCGCACTCGACGCCGGCAGCCCGCCCGACGTGGCTTATGGCGACGTCTACGACTTCCAGGTCACGGCCAAGTGGGCCTACGAAGACAAGCTCGAAGACGTGTCGTCGATCATCGAGCCGATGCAGGCCCGGTTCGAGCCGGCTGCACTGTCGACCACCTTTCTCTACAACAACGCCAAGCAGAACCGCGCCTACTACGCCTACCCGATCAAACAGCAGACCATGCACATCCAGTATTGGAAAGACATGCTGACGACGGCGGGTTATAGCGACAAGGACATTCCGACGAAGTGGAAAGACTACTGGGATTTCTGGTGCGAGAAGGTGCAACCCGCCTACCGCCAGAAGAGCGGCAACCGCGCCTTCGCGACCGGCTTCCCGATGGGTGTCGACTCGAGCGACTCGTTTTACTCGTTCCTGACGTTCATGGATGCGTACAACGTCAAGCTGGTGACGGACTCGGGCAAGCTGACGGTCGATGATCCTTCGGTGCGCCAGGGCCTGATCAGCGCGCTGAACGACTACACCGCGGTGTACGGCCGCAACTGCACGCCGCCATCGTCGACCGCCTGGAAGGACCCGGACAACAACGTCGCGTTCCACAACAAGACGATCCTCCTGACGCACAACGCGACGATCTCGATTGCGGCGAAGTGGCTCGACGACATGAACAACCAGGCCCTGACGCCCGAGCAGCGTGAGACCGCCAAGGCCAACTACACGCAGAAGATCGCGACCGCCGGTTTCCCCAACAAGCCAGACGGCTCGAAGATGACTTACCGCGCCGCGGTCAAAACCGGCGTGGTCTTCAAGGCCGCGAAGAACAAGGCGATGGCGAAGAACTTCGTCGCCTTCATGCTCGACGAAGCCAACCTGGGCCCTTACGTCGAAGGCTCGCTGGGCCGCTGGTTCCCGGTCACGAAGGTTGGCCAACAAAGCCCCTTCTGGAAAAACGATCCGCACCGCTTGGCCGTCTACAACCAGTTCACGGCCGGCACGTCGCCGTTCGAATTCACCAAGAACTACAAGTTCACGGTGCTGAACAACGAGAACGTGTGGGCCAAGGCGATGAACCGCGTGCTGAGCGAGAAGTGGGCGGTGGACAAAGCCGTCGACGAAATGATCGCGCGCATCAAGACCGTCGCAGCGAACTGATCGCAGCGAACTGATTCAACGACCTGCAACACAGTGACCGCTGTCACCGCCCCCATTTCTTCCGCCCTGAGCCCACGTGGCTCTCGGTGGCAGTGGTGGGGGCGCGCGATGTTGGTGCCGTACGTCCTGATCTTCCTGATCTTCGTGTTGTACCCGGTGGGCTACGGCTTGTGGCTTGCGCGTGACCCGGGCAACTACGTCAAGCTGGTCGAAGATCCGGTGTTCTTTCGCACCCTGATCAATACCTTCTTCTTCATCGTGATCGCGGTGAACCTGAAGATGATGGTCGCGCTGGCGCTGTCGGGTTTCTTCACCCACACGCGCTGGTGGATCAAGATACTGGCGGTGATCTTCATCCTGCCGTGGGCGGTGCCATCGATCCCGACGATTCTGTCGGTGCGGTTCATGCTCAACCCCGAGTGGGGCGTCATCAACACGCTCTACTTCAAGCTCACCGGGCTCGACGGCCCGAACTGGTTGAATGATCCGACGTTGGCGTTCGTTTTCTCGATGTTGATGCACATCTGGAAGTCGCTGCCGTTCTGGACGTTGATCCTGCTGGCCGGCCGTCTTGCGATTCCAACCGAGCAGTACGAAGCCGCGTCAGTCGACGGCGCGACTACGTGGCAGAAGTTCCGCTTCGTGACGTGGCCGTCGATGAAGGGGCTGTACCTCACGTCGACGATCCTCTCGATGATCTGGACGCTGGGCGACTTCAACAGCGTCTACCTGCTGACGGGCGGAGGCCCCGCCGACCTGACGCACGTACTGGCCACGCTGGGCATCCGCTACCTGCGGCTGGACCAGATCAACCTCGCGATGGCGTCGATCGTGGTGGCGCTTCCGCTGGTGTTGCCGCTGGTCTACGTGATGATGAAGCGGTTGTCGAAATGAAGTTGAAACACATCACACGCGAGGCGAAGTTGCTGTTGATCGGCATTCCGGTGCTGCTGTGGACGCTGATCCCGATCTATCACATGGTGCTGTTCGCGATCTCGGGCCGCGACAAAGGCACCAGCGGGCGGCTGTGGCCAGAGAACCCCACGCTTCAGAACTTCGCGTTCGTCTTCGAGCAGAAGCACTTCTACCTGAACCACTTCTGGGTGCAGCTGGGCAACTCGCTGATGATCGCGGTGGCCGTCGGGGTGATCACGCTCTTCATTTCCACCTGCGCAGCCTTCGCGATCAGCCGGCTGAAGGTGCGCGGCGGGCGCACGGTGTTGAACCTGGCGCTGTTCACGTACTTCATCCCCGCGGCGTTTCTCGCGGTGCCGATGTACAAAACGATGGCGAACTACGGTCTGCTGAACAACCGCTGGTCGCTGGTGCTCGCGATGGTGACGATTGCGTCGCCCTACTGCATCTGGGTATTGAAGCAAGCCAGCGACAAACTGCCGTGGGAATTGGACGAAGCCGCGCGCATCGATGGTGCCACGCCGCTTCAGCTGTTCCGTCTGGTCTACATACCGTTGATGGTGCCGTCACTGGTCGCGGTCGGCACCTATTCCTTGCTGCTGGCGTGGAACGAGTATCTCTACGGCTTCCTGCTGCTGTCGGCCGAGAAGGACCTGACGCTCGCGGTTGCGCTGGGCAACTTC
Source organism: uncultured beta proteobacterium (assembly GCA_963738615.1). GTDB lineage: Bacteria > Pseudomonadota > Gammaproteobacteria > Burkholderiales > Burkholderiaceae_C > CAVTWY01. Next base: position 1,269,630 of record CAVTXI010000019.1, on the reverse strand, counting down.
CTTTCCGCCGACGATTCACCGTGGGAGCTGCTGATGGCCACCGGCGTCGTCTACGCGCTGCCGCCCGCGGCGATCTACTACGCATTCAAGCGCTACATGGTGTCGGGCCTGACGGCCGGCGCCGTGAAGTCATAGGCACGCCATGGCATCGGTTCAATTCAAGAACATTCAGAAGGCCTACGGCCGGGTGAAAGTCATCCACGGCATCACCTTCGACATCGTCGATGGAGAGTTCGTGGTGCTGGTGGGCCCGTCGGGCTGCGGCAAAAGCACGCTGCTGCGCATGCTGGCGGGGCTGGAAGACATCACCGGTGGTGAGATCCTGATAGACAGCAAGGTCGTCAACGACCTCGAATCGAAGGACCGCGACATCGCGATGGTGTTCCAGAGCTACGCGCTGTACCCGCACATGACGGTGCGCGAAAACATGGGCTTCAGCCTGCGGCTGCGCAACGCCGCAGCCGCCGAGACAACCAAGCGCGTCGACGACGCGGCGCGCATCCTGAACCTGGACAAGCTGCTCGACCGCCACCCGCGCGAGCTGTCGGGCGGGCAGCGGCAGCGCGTGGCGATGGGCCGTGCGATCGTTCGCGACCCGAAGGTGTTCCTCTTCGACGAGCCGTTGTCGAACCTCGACGCCAAGCTGCGTGTGGCGATGCGCGCCGAGATCAAGGCGCTGCACCAGCGCCTGAAAACCACCACCGTCTACGTCACGCACGACCAGATCGAAGCGATGACCATGGCCGACCGCATCGTCGTGATGCACGACGGCGTGGTCGAGCAGATCGGCACGCCGCTCGAGTTGTTCGACCGGCCGGGCAAGCTCTTCGTGGCGCAGTTCATCGGCTCGCCGTCGATGAATGTGTTCGACGGCACGGTAAGCGTCGACGCGATGAAAGTCGGCGGCGCGGTCGAAGCGCTGGGCGCGCGCTGGCCGCTGCCGCCTGACGCCAAAACGGCGGTGGGTGCGAAGGTGAAGTACGGTATCCGCCCCACCGACCTGCGGCTCGCGTCCGACGGCGTGCCCGCCAAGGTGGTGGTGGTCGAACCCACTGGCGCCGAAACCGAGATCGTGCTCGACGTCGCCGGCACGCTGATCACGCTGGTGATGCACGGGCGCAGCGACGCGCAGCCGGACCAGACGGTGCACCTGGCATTCGATGCCGCCAAGGCGCATGTGTTCGACGCCGCCAACGGCGATCGTCTGTAAGGCGCGGCCATGGGCGCAGCGAACATCGTGGTGATGGGGGTCAGCGGCTGCGGCAAAAGCACGCTGGGCGCCGAACTGGCGCAGCGCATGGGCATGCGCTATGTCGAAGGCGATGAGTTGCACCCCCCCGAGAACGTCGAACGCATGGCCGCCGGCATCGCGCTGACCGATGCCGATCGCCGGGGCTGGCTCGAGACGATCGCCAACGTGCTGCGTGAAGCGCGCGAACAGGTGCAGCCTGTGGTCGTCACGTGTTCGGCGCTCAAGCGCAGCTACCGCGATGCGCTGCGCCAGGGCGATGCGCACCTGCGGCTGGTGTACCTGCAGGGCGACCCGGCCCTGCTGGCCAAACGCATGCAGGCGCGCAGCGGCCACTACATGCCTGCGTCGCTGCTCGACAGTCAACTCGCCGCGCTCGAACCCCCCGGTGATGATGAGCAGCCGATGGTGGTCGAGATCGACGCGCCCACGATCGAACAGGCGCGCGTCGTGCTGCGCCAGATGGTCTGAGATGACCCTGGCTGGCACAGCGTCGGCGCCACCCCGGTGAGCACGACGAAGTCAAACGTTCGCCCCGTGCGTTCCGTCAAGAACGTGCTGGGGCACACGCTCGACCTGTTGGGCGACGCGATCGTGTCGGGCCACTACCCGCCGGGCAGCGTGGTGCCGCCCGAGCAGATGTTGTGCGACCAGTTGGGCGTCAGCCGCACCGTGGTGCGCGAGGCGGTGAAGTCGCTCGTCGCCAAAGGCATGGTGTCGACCGGGCCAAAGGTCGGCACACGCGTGTTGCCCGAATCACGCTGGAACTGGTTCGACCCAACGCTGGTGGGCTGGCTCAGCAAGTCCGGCCTCACGCGCGAATTCCTGCGCGAAGTGGCCGAACTGCGTCGCATCATCGAGCCCGCCGCAGTGGCACTGGCGGCCGAACGCGCGACACGCACCGAAATTCAGGACATCGAATCGGCCTACGCCGGCATGAAGCACGCGATCGACTACGGCGGCGACTATGTCAGCCACGACCTCGAGTTCCACCAGGGCCTGCTGCGCGCCGGCCGCAACCGCATGCTGGCGCAGATGGGCGACGCACTGGGTGCGCTGCTTCGCACCAGCTTCGAGATTTCGACCGCCAAGCCCGACGGCCCGGCGTCGTCGCTGGCGATGCACCGCGCGGTGCTCGACGCGGTGATCGCGCGCGAGCCGCAGAAGGCGCACAAGGCGTCGCTGAAGCTGATTGACAGCGCAAGCGGCGACATGGAAGACGTGCTGGCGTCGCGCCGCAGGTTACCGTCGGTGGGCGCGCCGCCGACGCCGTTGAAGGCAGCGCGAAAAGTGGCGGATCGCAATTCGCCAGTTCGACATCGAACGGGGTCCTGACCATCGCCATCAAATCCACGATCTTCAAGGCGGTGATCAACGTCGCCGACATCGACCACGGCTACTACGCCGAACACGCCGTGACGCTGGCCCGCCACCCGAGCGAGACCGACGAACGCATGATGGTCCGGTTGGTCGCACTCGCCCTCGAGGCGCATGCGCTGCAGAGCGACTGCAACGGTGACGGCACGATCAGCTTCGGCAAGGGCTTGTCTGACCCCGACGAGCCCGACGTGATCCTCACCGACTTCACCGGCCGCAAGCGGCGGTGGATCGAAGTGGGGCAGCCGGATGAACGCGCGCTGGTCAAAGCGTGCAGCAAGGCCGACGCCGTGCATGTGTATGCATACGCGCAGAACGCCGGGATCTGGTGGCCGGCATTGCAGAACAAGGTCTCGCGGTTGGATAAGTTGAGCGTCTGGCGCCTCGCGCCCGGCGTCGCCGCCGAACTCGCCGCGATGGCCGAGCGCAGCATGCAACTGCACGCCACGCTTCAAGAAGGGTCGCTGATGCTGGGCAGCGAACGCGGCAGCGTGACGGTGGATCTGGAACGCTGGAAGCCGTGATCCACACCCTGGCCAATGGCGTGCGTCTGGTGGCGCTGCCGTCTGCGGCCCTCGCCACGGCGACGGTCGCTGTGTTCGTGCGCAGTGGCAGCGCGCACGAGCCGAAGCTTGTCAACGGCATCAGCCACGTCGTCGAGCACATGCTGTTCAAAGGAACGGCCACGCGCGACGCGCGGCGCATCAACCTCGACGCCGAACGCCTGGGCGCCGACGTCAACGCGCACACCGACCGCGACCACACCGCGTTCTACATGCGCGGCTTGGCCGCCCACGCACCCGCCTTCGCCCACATGCTCGGCGACCTGATCGCCGCGGCCACCTTTCCCGAAGACGAACTCGTGCGCGAGCGCGATGTGTTGTTGCAGGAACTGGCCGAAGAGGAAGACGACCCCGTGTCCTGCGCCTTCAGGCTCTACGACGCCGCATGTTGGGGTGACCACCCCGCGGCCATGCCCGTGATCGGCACGCGCGCGCGTCTCGAGCGGTTGCGTCGCGATGACCTGTTGCGGTACGCGCAGCTTCACTACCGCGGGGGCAATGTCGTCGTCGGCGCGGCAGGTGCCTTCGACGAAGCGGCATTCATTCGCGCGTGCGAAGTCGCGTTCGGCGTGCTGCCAGCGGGCAAGAACGACCTGGTCGACCTTGCCACCTATGTCGGCGGCGTGAAGACCCGCGTCGACACCGGTTCGAGCCAATCGCACGCTGTCATCGGCGGCCCGATCGCCCCACGTCGCGGCACGTCACCACTCGACGAAGCCACCGCCCAACTTGCCGCGGCTGTGCTCGGCGAAGGCATGAGCTCACCGCTGCTGCACGAGTTGCGCGAGCGCCGCGCGCTGGCCTATCAAGCCAGCGCATCGGCCGACGTCTTCGAGATGGGCGGCCAACTCACCATCGACGCATCAACGTCGCCCGAGCGCCTGGACGAATGCCTCGAAGCGACGCTGCACATGTTGCGCGCACACGCCCAGCACATCGACGACGCCGAACTCACCCGCGCGCGCCGCCAGTTGACCGTGCGCCACCTGCGCACGCAGGAGAAGCCGTTGACGTTGATCGAAGACGCGGCCCTCGAGCTGTTCGCGCATGGGCAGATGCGCCGCGGGATCGAGCGCCAAGCCGCCATCGACGAGGCTTCACCGGCGGCCGTGCGCGCCGTCTTCGAGCGCTTGCTCGAGGCCGGCGTATCGATCGCCCTGACCGGGCGCTTGCCGCGTGCGGCAGGCAGCAAGGCGCGGGCGTTGCTCGACGCGCTTTAGCGATCAGTTGGCCGGCTGGCGCGGCAAGCCGATCACCGTCCCCTCACGCCGCTTGTCCGCCACGCCGTACTGCCGCCCCGTCTTCGGGTCGCGCAACACCGCCTGCACCGAGCCGATGTCGGCGGGCGCCGGGACCGTGTAGCCGAGCGCGCGCAACACATCGACCGTGGCGGCCGGGTACGAAGACTCGACGCCGATCGTCACGACGGTGGCGCCGGCGGCGTTGATCGTGCCGGGGGATGTCACCGACAAGCGCGGTGCGTCGATCGCCTGTTGCAGCGTCATCTTGTGGTCGATCAGGTTGAGCGTGACGTTGAGCACCGAATTGATGATCGTCGCGCCACCGGGTGAACCAAACGCGAGTACGGGTTCACCGTCGGGCGTGAAGATCATCGTCGGCACCATGCTGCTGCGCGGGCGCTTGCCCGGCTGCACGTCGTTGAAGGCGGGCGTGCCGGTGAAGGGGTTCGTGCTGCGGCGTGAGGTTGAAGTCGGTGAGCTCGTTGTTGAGCAGGAAGCCGTGGCCCTTGCGCGTACCGTCGTCGCGCTTGTAGCCGGCAAACACGCCGATGCCGTGCGAGCTTTCGATGGTGTTGGTGTAGGTGACGAAATTGCCCCAGCGGTCGACCACCGCGACGTGCGTCGTGGTTTCGCCGGGGCCGGTCACGGGTTCGACGAACGACGCAAGGCGCTTGCCGCCGCTGCCGCGCAGCGCCGCGCTGTCGTAGGGCCGCGGGTCGCCAGGCACGGGTTGGGGTCGAGCCGCACGCCGGGCACGATGGGCGTACCACGCAGGCCGACGTAGGTGGCGTCGAGCAGGCCGCGCTGCGGCACCGGCACGAAGTCGGCGTCACCCATCCAGACCGAGCGGTCGGCAAACGCGATGCGCATCGCGCTGGCCATCACGGTCGCGGTGTTGACGCTGCCGAAGCCGTAGCCCTGGCCCGCGTCGCCGAGCGGAAAGCGCTCGAGCATGCCGAGCATCTGCAAGAGCGTAAGGCCGCCCGATGATGGCGGCGACATCGCCTTGATCTTCCAGCCGCGGTAGCTGCCCTTGGTCGGCTTCGCGCACGTCGGCGCGTGTAGGCCGCCAGGTCGCCGTAGGTCATCGACCCGCCCTTGCCGCCGGGCTCCTGCGCGCGATCGAACGTCTGCCCTTCGACGATGCCGCGCGCGATGTCGCAGCCCTTCTCGGGAATGAGCTTGTAGAAGCAGTCGGCGCCATGGCGCGCGATCAGGCGGAAGGTCTCGGCGAGGTCCTTGTTCTGCACCAGCGACCCTTCGACCGGCGGCGCGCCGCCGGGGCAGAAGAACGGCCGCGGACTCGGGCGAGTTCTGCGAGCGCGACGGTGCAGCTGACCGCGGCGTAGCGTGCCGTTGCGGCGAAGCCTTCGTCGGCGAGCTTGATCGCTGGCGCCAGCACCTGCGCGAAGCTTTTGCGGCCGAAGCGGTCGAGCGCGCAGCTCGGTGCCGCGCACCATGCCCGGCACGCCGACCGCCACGCCTTGCAGCGACGGGTTGGGCACGCCGACGAACATGCCGGGCGTGGCGGCAGCGGGCGCCGTCTCGCGCGAGTCGATGACGAAGGTCGACGACTTCGAGCCGTGGCCGTGATGACCGCCGTGCCCGTGGTGACCATGGTGCCCATCGTGCCGATCCGTTCCGCCGCGGCCCGACAGGTGAATCATCATGAAGCCGCCGCCGCCGACGCCCGCCGATTGCGGCTCGACAACGTTCAGCGCATAGACGATCGCCACCGCGGCGTCGATGGCGTTGCCACCGCGCTCGAGGATTCGCGCACCGGCTTCGGCCGCGTACGGGTTCGCCACCGACACCACGCCGTGGCGATACGCCGGGCCCGAAGCCCAGGGCACGACCGACGGACCGGCCGCGACCCGAGGTGATCGATTGACTTCGGCATCGGCCCAGGCGCAGCCGGCCATGGCCAGCCCTGCGGCAAGGGTCAGTCTCGAGACGTGGTGAAGGCTCATGGTGCGGCTCCTGGGTTGACGTTCGTTCGGCAAAGACGACCCGCGATATTCGCACCAAGCAGCGATGGCCGCCGGTCCGTCACCATTCGCTACGATCGCGCACCCCTACACCATTCCCACTCGCCCACTTGTCCACCGACCATGCGCTTCATCGTGATCTTCGACGACGACCCTGCGATGGCCGACGTGCGTGCGAGTCTCGAGCCCGCGCACCTCGCGTTCTTCGAGCAGCACCGCAGCGAGATTCCGATGGCCGGCGGGCTGCGCAACGAACACGGCGGTGCGTACGTCGGCGGCCTGTGGGTCTTCGAGGTCGAAAGCCGCGCGCGTGCTGAAGCGTTGATCGCGCTCGACCCCTATCAGATCGCGAACCCGCGGCCCTACCGGCTGCTGGCCTGGGGCAAGGCGTTGCCGCAGTTCATGGTGACGTTGTAAGCCCTGCCGCGCGCCGCACCTCCGCGGCCGACGCACCCAGCTTATCCGCCGCCGCAAGAATCTGCGCCCACGTCGTCGCATCGACCGGCACGCCTTGCGCTTCACGTTTCGCGCGTGTGATCCGCTCGGGGTCCCCCGCGAGCAACACGCGGTCAAAACCTTCGCGCGCCGGGGTATCGAGAAGCGACTTCACGAAGCCGATCGCTTCGCGCTCGAAGTCTTCGACCGCACCCAAAGCTTTGGGATCGACGATCACGCTGAACATGCCGTTCCATACGCGCTGCTTGCTGGCGTCTTCGCGTTCGCCGGTCATGCCGGCCGCGAGCGCGCCGCCCAGCAGTTCACACAGGGCCGCCATGCCGTAGCCCTTGTGCTGACCGAAGCCGAGGATCGCGCCGGTGGGCGGCTGCACGGCGTAGATCGGGTTGGTGGTGTCGCGGCCCTGGTCGTCGAGCAGAAGGCCGATCGGCACCGCTTCGCCCTTGTTGTGCGCCACACGCAGCTTGCCTTGTGCGATCACGCTGGTCGCGAAGTCGAGGATCATCGGTTCGCGCCCCGGCAGCGGCACGCCGGCGGTGAACGGGTTCGTGCCGAAGGCGGCACGCGCGCCACCGAACGGCGCAACCATCGGCCGCGCAACCACGTTCACGAAGTGCAGCGACACCAACCCCGCGGCCGCGCACTGCTCGGCCCACGCACCGATGCGGCCCAGGTGATGCGCGTGACCCAGCGCGACGATCGTGCAGCCGAGTTGACGGGCGCGCGCGATGCCAAGCGCCATCGCTTCGCGCCCGGCCACTTGGCCAAACGCCGCGTTGCCGTCCAGCCGCAGGATCGGCCCGGCATCCAGCAGCGTGCTGACGTGCGCGTTGGGCACGAGGCCGCCTTCGAGGAACGCGTCGGCATAACGCGGCAGCATGCCGATGCCGTGCGAATCGTGGCCCATCAGGTTGGCGTCGACGAGGTTGTCGGCGACCGCGGCAACTTCGCTTTCCTGGCTGCCGAATCCGCGCACGATGATGCGCATGGCCTGGCGCAGTGACGCCGCGGGGATGGTGACGGCGGCGAGGTTGTCACTGGGGTTGCTCATGATGATTTGCGCCTGGATTTCGCGCGCGAGGGTTGAATGGCGCCGGCCTGGATCAGGCGACGTTCGCCGTTGGTGTGATGGTCGATCGCCGCAGCGCGCGCCGCCTTGGCGTTGCCGGCGACGATCGCCGACACGATCGCGCGGTGCTCGCGCCGCACCTGCGCCATGTAGTCGGAGCGTTTGGACTCGTGACCCTTGGTCACCGTCATTGCGTCGCGCAGGTGCGCCTCGAGAATCGCGAGCAGGCGCACGAACTGCGGGTTGCCGGTGGCCTCGCCGATCGCGCGATGAAACCCCAGGTCTTCGTCCACGCCCAACTCGCCGCGCCCGGTGGCATCGTCGATGGCAAGCACCGCGCGCTTCAGGCCCGCGATCTGCAGGCGCGTGGCACGCTGCGCCGCCAACGCGGCCATCTCGCCTTCGACCACACGCCTCAGCTCAACGAACTGCACCACCGCATCCAACGACTCCAACACCTTGGGGTCGAACGCCAGCGCGCGGTGCGCCGGTGGCTGGGTGACGTAGACACCCGACCCCTGCCGCGGCCGCACCAGGCCCTGGCTGCGAAGTTGATGCACCGCCTCGCGCACCACGGTGCGGCTAACCCCATGCACGACCGCGAGTTGCTGCTCGGTGGGAAGGCGGTCACCCGGCACCAGCGCACCGCTGTCGATCTGCTTTTCGATCAACGCGGCCAAGCGGTCAGAAAGCCGCGCGGTTTCCAGCGGAGTGGATATCGAGCACGGGGTAGATACCGCAATTGACATGGTGCTCGAGTCATCATACAACTTGCGCCCACGTCACCGCAACCGGCTCACCCAAGCCACCCATCCCCACGATGGCCAGCGTCAGCATCCGCAACGTCATCAAGCGATTCGGCGAAACCGCCGTGCTGCATGGCGTGAGCATCGAGATTCCCGACGGCTCCTTCACCGTGCTGGTCGGCCCCTCGGGCTGCGGCAAGAGCACGCTGCTGCGCATGGTGGCCGGGCTCGAGAACATCAGCGGCGGCGAAATCGCGATTGCCGACAAGGTGGTCAACCAAGTGCCGCCGAAAGAGCGCGACATCGCGATGGTGTTCCAGAACTACGCGCTGTACCCGCACATGACCGTGCGCGACAACATGGCGTTTTCGCTGGCGCTGGCCAAGAAAGACAAAACCTTCATCGACGACCGTGTCGGCAAGGCAGCGAGTATCTTGGGCTTGGCACCACTGCTCGACCGCTTTCCGCGTCAGCTTTCGGGCGGCCAGCGACAGCGTGTGGCGATGGGGCGCTGCATCGTGCGCGACCCGCAGGTTTTTCTGTTCGACGAGCCGCTGTCCAACCTCGACGCCAAGCTGCGCGTGGCCATGCGCACCGAGATCAAAGAGCTGCATCAGCGGCTGAAGACCACCTCGGTCTATGTCACGCACGACCAGATCGAAGCGATGACGATGGCCGATCAGATCGTGGTCATGCACGATGGCCGCATCGAACAGACCGGCAGCCCGCTCGACCTGTATGACCGGCCGGCCAATCGCTTCGTCGCCGGCTTCATCGGCTCACCGTCGATGAACTTCATCGATGGCACACAGAAAGACGGCGCGCTGGTCGCCGCCAACGGCGCACGCCTGCCAGTGGCCAGTGCGCAGGCAGCCAATGATGGCCGCGCGCTGGTGTATGGCATCCGGCCCGAACACCTCGACCTTGTCGAAGGTGGCAGCGAGGGCTTCGAAGCCGAGGTTGTCGTCATCGAGCCCACCGGCAGCGAAACGCAACTGTTCGCACGCCTGGGCGAACAAGAAATCGTCGCCATCTTCCGCGAGCGCCATGACTTCGCGCCCGGCCAGAAGATCCGCCTGAAACCGCGTGCGCCGGTCGCGCATCTGTTCGACGCCAGTAGCGGCCAGCGCATTTAGTGGCCGGATCGATACCGTAAGCCAATACGCAAGCAAGGAGCACCGTGAATATGAGCAACCTCACCCGCCGCAACGTTCTGAAAACCGGCGCAGCCATCGCCGGCGCCAGCGCCGCCAACCTGGCGCTGTTCGCACAAGCGTGGGCGCAAGCCTCGCCGTTCAAGCCCGAGGCCGGTGCAGCCATTCAGTTGCTGCGCTGGAAGCGCTTCGTGCAGAGCGAAGAAGACAGCTTCATGGCGCTGGTCGCGGCCTTCACCAAAGCCACCAACGTCGAGGTCAAAGTCATCAACGAGTCGCTGGATGACGTGCAGCCCAAGGCCAGCGTGGCGGCCAATACCAACCAGGGCCCGGACATGTTCTGGGGCCTGTACTCGCTGCCGCACCTGTTCCCGACCAAGGTCGCGGATGTGACCGACCTTGCTGCCTACCTCGGCAAGAAGCACGGCGGCTGGGTGCCCACGGCCGAAACCTACGGCAAGGGCCCCGACGGCAAGTGGATCGCGATCCCCGTGGCCTACAACGGCAACGTCATCAACTTCCGCCAGAGCATGATCGAGAAGGCGGGTTTCAAAGAGGTTCCGAAAGATACCGCGGGCTTCCTCGAATTGATGAAGGCGTTGAAGGACAAGTCCGTACCGGGCGGCTTTGCGCTGGGCCGCGCGTCGGGTGACGGCAATGCCTGGGTGCACTGGGCGCTGTGGTCGCAGGGCTCCAACCTCGTCGACGCCAAAGACAACGTCGTCATCAACTCACCGGAAACGGTGAAGGCGCTCGAATACATCAAGGCGCTGTCCGATACCTTCGTGCCCGGCACCGCGCAGCTGGAACGACGCCTTCAATAACAAGGCCTTCCTGGAAAGCCAGGTGTCACTGACCAACAACGGCGTGTCGATCTACGCCGCCGCCAAGGCCGCGGCAGCCAAGGGCGACGCCAAGGCCAAAGAAGTCATGGACGACATGAGCCACTCGTTGTGGCCCGTGGGCCCAGTGGGCAAGCCGACCGAGTTCCACATCGCGTATCCGATGATGATCATGAAGTACTCGAAGGTGCCCAACGCCTGCAAAGCCTTCATGGCGTTCATGCTCGAGGCCCAGAACTACGATAAGTGGCTGATCGACTCGGTCGCATACCTGACCCACCCGCTGAATGCCTACGACAACAACGCGGTCTGGAAAACGGACCCGAAGCTGTCGATGCTGCGCGACGTGGCCAAGCGCACGCTGACCGCGGGCGGCCTGGGATCGGTCGGTGAAAAGGCGGCCGGCGCGTTGGCCGACTTCGTGCTGCTCGACATGGTGGCTTCGGTGTGCACGGGCCGCGCCAGCATCAAGGACGCGATTGCCGTGGCCGAGCGCCAAGCCAAGCGCATCTATCGCTAAACCCAACCGGGACACCGCCGCGTGATGAAGACCCTTTGGCAGAGCAAGAACTTTCTCGGGTTCTTGTTCATGCTGCCCGCGGCGGCGTTCCTGTTGCTGTTTCTTGTCTATCCACTGGGCCTGGGTATCTGGCTGTCGTTCACCGACGCCAAGATCGGCACACCCGGCAAGTTCGTCGGCCTCGAGAATTACGAGTGGATCATCGGCGACAGCAAGTTCCAGACGGCGGTGTTCTTCACCATCTTCTACACGCTGATCGCCAGCATCATCAAATTCGCCGTCGGCTTGTACCTGGCGATCCTGCTCAACGAGAAACTGCCCTTCAAGGCGATCATCCGCGCGGTGGTGTTGATCCCGTTTATCGTGCCGACCGTCTTGTCGGCCATCGCCTTCTGGTGGATTTTTGATCCTCAGTTCTCGGTCATCTCGTGGGCGTTGAAGAAGACTGGCCTGATCACCCAGAACATCAACTTCCTCGGCGACGTCTGGAACTCGCGGTTCTCGGTCATCTTTGCCAACGTCTGGCGCGGCGTGCCCTTCATTGCTATTTCGCTTCTGGCGGGTTTGCAGACGGTGCCGCCGTCGCTGTACGAAGCGGCCGTGCTGGACGGCGCGAGCCGCTGGCAGATGTTCGTCAAGATCACCTACCCGCTGCTGACACCGATCATCGCGGTGGTGATGACGTTTTCGGTGCTGTTCACTTTCACCGATTTCCAGTTGATCAAGGTACTGACCAACGGCGGGCCGGCGGGCGCAACCGAATTGATGGCGACCATGAGTTACAACACCGCGATCCTTGGCGGGCGAATCGGTGAAGGTGCGGCAATATCGACGGCGATGGTGCCCTTCCTGCTCGCCGCCATCATGGTGAGCTGGTTCGGCCTGCAGCGCCGCAAGTGGCAGGCCGGGAGCGAAAACAATGAGTGAAGCCCGTGTCGCCAAGGCCGTTGCCGCCGAGGCCGACCACAGCGAAGGCATGAGCTTCCTGTCGACGCTGCCGCAGCGCGTGGTCCGCATCTACATGCCGTTGGCGGTGATCGTCGTCGTGCTGCTGTTCCCGTTCTATTGGATGACGATGACGGCGGTGAAGCCGAAAGAGCATCTGCTGGACCTCGACGCGCACAACCCGTTCTATACGCTGACGCCGACGTTCGAGCACATCCACGATCTGCTGTTCAAGACCGACTACCCGCAGTGGTTGTGGAACACGATGTTCATCGCGGTGTCGGCGACCATCCTGTCGTTGATCGCCAGCGTGTTCGCGGCTTATGCGATCACGCGCATCCGCTACAAGGGCGCGCAGTGGGTCGGCGGCGGTATCTTTCTCGCGTATCTGGTGCCGCCATCGATTCTGTTCATTCCGCTGTCGACCGTCGTCTTCCAGTACGGCCTGTTCGATACCCCGTTCGCGTTGATCCTCACCTATCCGACCATCCTGATTCCGTTCTCGACCTGGCTGTTGATGGGTTATTTCAAAACCATCCCGTACGAACTCGAGGAATGCGCGCTGGTGGACGGTGCCAACCGCTGGCAGATCCTGACGAAGATCGTGTTGCCGCTGGCGGTGCCGGGGTTGATCTCGGCGTCGATCTTCTGCCTGACGTTGTGCTGGAACGAGTTCATCTACGCGCTGACCTTCATCAACAGTACCGAGAAGAAGACGGTGCCGGTGGCGATCTTGTCGGCGTTCACCGACGGCGACCAGTACCGATGGGGTTCGTTGATGGCCGGTGCGCTGGTCGGCTCGCTGCCGCTGGTGGTCCTGTACGCCTTCTTCGTCGAGCACTACGTCAGCGCGATGACCGGTGCAGTGAAGGAGTAACGATGCGTATTGGTTTTATCGGTCTCGGCGCCATGGGCGTGCCGATGGCGATCAATCTGGTCAAGGCCGGTCATTCGGTACGAGGGTTTGATGTGCGCGCAGGCGCCGCCGACACGCTGATCGCCGCTGGCGGAAGTGCGGCCACCAGCGCCACCGACGCCGCCCGTGATGCCGACCTGCTGTGGCTGATGGTCGTCTCGGGCGAACAGGCCGAATCCGTTTTGTTCGAACACGGCGCTGCCGCCGCGTTGCCTAAAGGCGCTATCGTCGGCATGGGCTGCACGCAGGCGCCGGCCCATGCGGCGCGAACCGCCACGCGATTGACGGCGATGGGCCTGCACACGCTCGACGCGCCCGTGTCCGGCGGCACCAAGGGAGCCAACGCCGCGGCGCTGACGATCATGTGCTCGGCCGACGAATCGGTGCTGGCGCGCGCGAAGCCCGTGCTCGACGCCATGGGCTCGCGCGTGTTCGACTGCGGCCGCGAACCCGGCATGGGGTCGACCGCGAAGATGATCAACCAGCTGCTGTGCGGCGTGCACATCGCCGTCGCCGCCGAAGCGATGCACATCGCCGAACGCGCAGGGGTGTCGACGAAGACGATGCACGAGATCATCAGCGTCAGCGCCGGCAACTCGTGGATGTGGGGCGACCGCGGCCCGCGCATGATGCAGAGCGACCCGCCGGTGACAAGCGCCGTCGACATCTTCGTCAAGGACCTCGGCATCGTGCTCGGCGAGGGCCGCGCGCTGAAGGCGGGGCTGCCGCTGTCCGCCGCGGCGATGCAGATGTTCCTGGCCGCATCGGGCCTGGGGCACGGCGCCGCTGATGACTCGCAGGTGATCCGGGCCTACCGGGCACTGAACGGTGCCGGAACCAAACCATCATGAGCAGCAACGACAACACCCCCACACGCAAGAAGCCCGCGCACGAACTGCGCAGCCAGCAATGGTTCGGCCGCCAAGACCGCGACGGCTTCGCGTATCGCAGCTGGGTCAAGGGCAAAGGCATTCCGCACGACCAGTTCGACGGCCGCCCCGTCATCGGCATCTGCAACACTTTCAGCGAACTCACGCCCTGCAACTCGCATTTCCGCACGCTGGCGGAACAAGTGAAGATCGGCGTGTACGAAGCCGGTGGCTTCCCGCTCGAGTTCCCGGTGATGTCACTCGGCGAAACGCTGCTTCGCCCCACCGCGATGCTTTATCGCAACCTCGCGAGCATGGACGTCGAGGAAAGCATCCGCGGCAATCCGATCGACGGCGTGGTGCTGCTGATGGGCTGCGACAAGACCACGCCTTCGCTGGTGATGGGCGCGGCCAGCGTCGACCTGCCCACCATCGGCGTCAGCGGCGGCCCGATGCTGAACGGCCGCTGGCGCGATCAACAACTCGGCTCGGGCACCGGCGTGTGGAGCATGAGCGAGCAGGTGCGCGCCGGCACGCTGAAGCTCGCCGAATTCTTCGAGGCCGAAAGCTGCATGCACCGCAGCCACGGCCACTGCATGACGATGGGCACCGCGAGCACGATGGCGTCGATGGTCGAAGCGCTCGGCATCGGCCTGCCGGGCAACGCGGCGTACCCGGCGGTTGACGGTCGGCGCAACGTCATCGCGCGCAACGCGGGGCGGCGCGTCGTCGAGATGGTGCACGCGGACCAGAAGCTGTCGAGCATCCTCACGCGCCAAGCGTTCGAGAACGCGATCCGCACGCTGGCCGCGATCGGCGGCAGCACGAATGCGGTGATCCACCTGATCGCGATCGCCGGCCGCGTGGGCGTGCCGCTGTCGATCGACGACTTCGACAAGCTCGGCAGCGAGATGCCGTGCCTGGTGAACCTTCAGCCCAGCGGCCAGTACCTGATGGAAGACTTCTGCTACGCCGGCGGCCTGCCCGCGGTGATGAAAGAGATTGCGTCGGTGCTGCACCTCGACGCCGTGACGGCCAACGGCAAGACCATCGGCGAGAACATCGCCGACGCGCAGAACTGGAACGCCGACGTCATCAAGACCGTGGCCGCACCATTCAAGGAGAAGGCGGGCATCGCCATCCTTCGCGGCAACCTCGCGCCGCGCGGCGCCGTGATCAAGCCGAGTGCCGCCACCCCTTCACTGATGAAGCACACCGGCCGCGCGGTGGTCTTCGAAGACAGCGACGACTTCCACAAGCGCATCGACGACGAGAGCCTCGACGTCGACGAGACCTGCATGCTGGTGCTGAAGAACTGCGGCCCCAAGGGCTACCCGGGCATGGCCGAGGTCGGCAACATGCCGCTGCCGCCGAAGGTGCTGCGCAAAGGCGTGACCGACATGGTCCGCATCAGCGACGCGCGCATGAGCGGCACCGCCTACGGCACCGTGGTGCTGCACACCGCGCCCGAAGCCGCGGCCGGCGGGCCGCTCGCGCTGGTGAAGAACGGCGACCTGATCACGCTCGACGTGGCCGCGCGCAAGCTGCATCTGCATGTCGACGATGCCGAACTCGAGAAGCGCCGCGCCGCGTGGCAAGCGCCGAAGCCTGCGATGGACAGCGGCTATTGGAAGCTCTACATCGACCATGTGCTGCAGGCCGATGAAGGGGCGGACCTTGACTTCCTGCGTGGCAAGCGTGGGGCGGCGGTGCCGAAGGACAACCACTGAGCGGTGCAACCGCATGACCACCGCCCTCACCGAGCGCCTGTCCCAGCTCTACGCCAGTGCCGTACACGACGTGCTGCGTGGCATGGGGCACGACGCGGTAGTGTTGCCCACCGACATCCGGCCACTCGACCCCACGCTTAAGCTCGCCGGGCCGGTGTGGACCTGCTCGGGTTTCCTCGACCACACGAAGACGCGCCACGACACGCTGCTGGGCTGGACCACGCTGCTGTCGAAGGCACCGACGGGCCACGTGGTGGTGTGCCAGCCGAACAACCACAGCGTCGCGCTGATGGGTGAGCTGTCGGCCGAGACGCTGAAGAACAAGGGCGTGCTCGGCTACGTGGTCGATGGCGGTTGTCGCGACACCGACTTCATCCTCGAGCTGGGGTTCCCGGTCTTCCACTCGTTCTTCACGCCCAGCGACGTAGTGGCGCGTTGGGTGCCTGACCTCGATCGCTTCGGTCAACCCGTCACGCTCGGCGACGTAACCGTCTGCACCGGTGACTACCTCATCGGCGACCGTGACGGCGCGGTTGTGATTCCTGCTGCGCTGGTGGAAGAGGTGGTGACCAAAACCGAGGCCGTCGCAGCCACTGAGAACCAGGTCCGCGACGCCATCCGTGGCGGCATGGACCCGGTGCAGGCTTACCTCAACTACGGAAAGTTCTGAATGAGCACCAACAAAACCGCCCTCATCACCGGCTCCGGCAGCGGCATCGGCCGCGCCTGCGCCCTCGCCCTTCTGGCCGACGGCTGGAACGTCGCGCTGGTGGGCCGGCGCGAAGACGCGCTGAAGCAGACCGCGTCGCTCGCCGGCGCCGCCGCATCGCGCGCGCTGCCGCTGCCTTGCGACGTTGGCCGCGACGAGCAAGTCGCCAAGGCCTTCGACGCCGTGCGCGACCGCTTCGGCCGGCTCGACCTGGTTTTCAACAACGCCGGCACCGGCCTCACATCGCAGACGCCCGACTTGGTCGACCCCGCCGAGTGGCGCCGCGTCGTCGATGCCAACCTCAGCGGCTCGTTCTACTGCATCGCGAACGCCTTCCGCTTGATGAAGGCCCAGTCGCCGCAGGGCGGACGCATCATCAACAACGGCAGCATCAGCGCCTACGCGCCGCGGCCGGGGTCGATCGCGTACACCGCGACCAAACATGCGGTCAGCGGCCTCACGCGCACCGCCGCGCTCGACGGCCGGCCCTTCGACATTGCGGTGGGCCAGATCGACATCGGCAACGCCGCCAGCGACATGACCGCGCGCATGGTCGACGGCGTGCCGCAGGCCGACGGCACCATGAAGCCCGAACCGCGCATGGACTTGCAGTCGGTGGTCGATGCGTTCATGACGATGGCGCGCATGCCGCTGTCGTCGAACATGCTGTTCGTGAACGTGATGGCGACGAAGATGCCGTTCGTGGGGCGTGGGTAGCAGAATTGGCCATGCGCATCGCGTCACTTCGCCTACAGAACTTCAAGCGGTTCACGGATCTGCGCTTGGCGGATATCCCCGCGACGGCGCGGCTGGTGTTGCTGATCGGGGCCAACGGGTCCGGGAAGTCGTGCGTGTTCGATGCGTTGGAGTACGCGTCCAAGCCTCGAGGTTTTCGAGGCTATCGAGCCGACGCGATGCCTCCAAATGAAGAGCGCGCCTACTATGAGAAGGGTGGGCTCAGTGGGTCTATTGACATCGACTTCGGCGACGCGCGCGGAACCATCCGGCAGGATGATCCCTTCAATCCATCGCCCGAAGCAAGCGTCCAGTTCGCGAATCACCTCCAAAGACTCTACGGGCGCAGCACCCTGCGAGTAGCTGCCCGTATCGGCCCCGCGAATATTCGCGGCGGTCTGCCCGACCTGATCCAGCGCAATGAAGATGCGCCAACGACATTTATCGACACCGACTCGCGCCTCGCGGCAGACGCGATGAAGTACGCCGTCGACTTCAACGAAGCATTGCGCAAACCCGTGTTCGAAGGCCGCCAAGTCGACCTCCAAGCCCTCCGTGACGAACTGATCCAGCCACTGAACCGAGCGCTGGAGCGTGTGTTCGGTTCGGTCGGACCTTTCCCCCAGATGGACAACTTCCGCGAACCGGAGTCGATGGGCGGACCGGTCAAGTACTTCTTCCGCAAAGGCGATCACACCTTTGCGTATGACGTCCTCAGCTTCGGCGAGAAGCAAGTCTTCGCGTTGCTGTTGAACCTGTTCGTGCGGCGCGAGAAGCTCGTCGACTCGGTGATCTACATCGACGAGATGGACCTGCATCTCAACACGGCGCTTCAGTACGCAATGCTCGAGGAAGTCGTCGAGCACTGGATCCCACCAGACAGCCAGCTTTGGACAGCCAGTCACTCGCTCGGATTCATCCGGTATGCGATGGATCACGACCACGCGTCCATTTTCGATTTCGATGCCTTGGATTTCGATCAGCCGCAGACCCTGGCGCCTGCCGCCAAGGAAACGAGTGAGATTCTCGAAGTTGCCGTGCCGACCGAGTTCCTGCCGGGCCTTTTCGTCGGCAAGCGGCTGATCTACTGTGAAGGCAAGGACGCCGCCAAGTACAACAGCGTCGGCCTGCAGAACACCATCTTCGTCGGCGGCGGCAACAAGTTTCAGGTCTACGGTCGCGCGCGCGACGGCGAGATGCCTGGCGTGGTGGACCGTGACTACCTGACGGACGATGAGATCGTGCAGGCGAAAGCGCGCTTGCCGCACTTGCACGTCCTGCGCATGTACAGCATCGAGAACTACCTCTATCACCCGGACAACCTCGCCGAGGTGCACGGGTCTAGCTTCGATCGCAACGAATACATCGCCGCGATCACCGCTGCCAAGAACGCAGCGATCCTCGATCTAACGCTGGGCATTGCCAAGGCTCGCGACGGCTATCCCTTCGCGAAGGATCTGAACAAGACACAGCGGGCCGAGTACGAGGCAGCAAGCAGCGGTGTCCTCGATAGCCTCCGCAGCGATGACTTCGATCGCTTCTACGCGATCTTCCCGATGAAAGACCGCGCCACGCAACTCCCCCAACGCCAGAATCTCAACCCGGTGCGACTCGCCCGCACGCAGTGGTTTGCAGCGAGACTGCAAGAGCTGCTGTCGGACGTACCTTTGCTGGGCTCGGCAACCATCCAAGGCTGAACCCGTTCGCGTGGTCGGTGGGGTCGGGCGGCGCCGGCAGAAGAAAACTTCACCCGCACTGTCCAAATCCCGCCGGCCCGTTCGTCAAGGTGATGCCCACAGCGGCAATCAACCCAACCCTTCAGGAGAAACGAACATGGCAATGCACAAGTACCTTTTCGTCTACCGCAGCCCGGCCGACGCGCCCGCGCATCAGCCCTCGCCCGCCGAGATGCAGCAGCTCTTCGCCCAATGGACGGCGTGGAAGGAGAAGTTCGCCACCGAGATCCTCGACGTGGGCGACGGTCTGCAGCCCGCGGGCAAGGTGGTGCGCGCCAAGAGCACCAACGACGGCCCCTTCGTCGAAGCCAAGGAAGTGGTCGGCGGCTACAGCATCGTGCAGGCGGCGGGCATCGAGCGCGCGATCGAGATCTCGAAGGCCTGCCCGATGTTGATGGCGCCGGGCTCGAGCGTCGAGATCCGCGAGATGGCGGGCTACTGACGGTTCGTCCGGTTTCAGCGGGCGAGGCACCTGTGACCCCGAGCGACGCCGGCGCGCAGGCTGCTGCGGCCGGCCTCGTCGAACACACGTTTCGACGCGAGTACGGCCGGCTGGTCGCGCGGCTGGCGCGCGAGTTCGGCTTTCACCGCACCGAAGCGGCCGAAGACGCGGCGCAAGACGCGCTGATGTCGGCGCTGCGCGCGTGGGCACGCGACGGCGCGCCCGAGCAGCCGGCCGCGTGGCTGTACCGCGTGGCGCGCAACAAGCTGCTGGACGACTTGCGTCGGCGCGAGCATCGCAACGTTTCGCTCGACGACGACGGCGGGCCCGTTGGTGGCGATGAAGGTGGCAGCGGCCACGCGCACGCGCCACTGGCCGACACCCTGGCCGACCCGGCCAGCGGCACACCCGACGTGCACTTCGACCGCGAGATCGTCGACGACGAATTGCGCATGCTGTTCGTCTGCGCCGACGAGTCGATCCCGCTCGAAAGCCAGACCGTGCTGGCGCTGAAGATCCTGTGCGGCTTTTCCACCCGCGAGATCGCGCTGCGCCTGCTGACCAGCGAAGACAACGTGCACAAGCGCCTGGCGCGCGGGCGCGAGCGGCTGCGCGCGCTTGGGCCCGACCTCGACGACACGCCCGCGCTGCCTGCGCTCGAGGCGCGTCGTGAATCGGTGCTGCGCGTGGTGTACCTGCTGTTCAACGAAGGCTACAGCTCGACGCATGCCGACGCGCTGATCCGGCGCGAGTTGTGCGACGAAGCGATGCGGCTGGGCCATCTGCTGGCCGAGCACCCGGTGTGCGGCAGCGCCGAAGTCGACGCGCTGCTCGCGCTGATGTACTTCCACACCGCGCGTTTCGATGCGCGCCTCGACGGCCACGGCGGCCTGCTGCTGCTGGAAGATCAAGACCGGTCGAAGTGGGACGCGGCGCTGATCCGCCACGGCCTGGCGTGGCTGCGCCGCTCGAGCCGCGGCGAGCGCTGGTCGCGCTATCACGCCGAAGCGGCGGTGGCGGTCGAACACTGCCTGGCGCCGAGCTTCGAGCAGACCGACTGGCGCGCGATCGTCGATGCCTACCAAACCCTCGAGCGCTTCGAGCCGTCGCCGCTGCACGCGTTGAACCGCGCGATCGCGCTGGCGCAGTGGAAGGGGCCGCAGGCGGGGCTGGACGTGCTGCGCGCGATCAAGCCGCCCGCGTGGCTGGCCGGCTACTACCTGTGGGACGCAACGCTGGGCGAACTCGAGCGCCGCGCCGGCAACATCGAACAGGCGCGCCGGCACCTCGAGCGCGCGCTGCAAGCCGCGCCGCATCCGGCCGAACGCGACCTGCTGGCGCGGCGCCTTGCGGCGTGCGGGCCGCGGCACGATTCATAGCAGGCGGCGGCGCTCACGTCACGGCCGTCGTCGGCGTCCGGCCGCGTAGCATGATCGCGTCGATCACGGCAAAACATCGAGGACCACCACCATGACCACCATCGGCTTCATCGGCGCCTCCGGCCTCATGGGCCACGGCATCGCGAAGAACCTGCTCGCGAAGGGGCACGCGTTGTCACTGACCGTGCATCGCAACCGCGAGCGCGTCGCCGACCTGCTGGCTGCGGGCGCGAAAGAAGTGGCGGACGCCAAAGCGTTGGCGCAGGGCTGCGACATCGTCCTCATCTGCGTGACCGGCAGCCCGCAGGTCGAAGCGGTGGTGCTTGGAGAGCAAGGCTTGTTGGCGGCGGCCACGAAGCCCGGTCTGTTGATCGTCGACTGCTCGACCAGCGAACCCGACTCGACCGCGAAGCTGCGCGCCGCCGCCGCGGCGAAGGGCGTGGTCTTCGTCGACGCGCCGCTGTCGCGCACGCCCGTGGAAGCCGAAGCCGGCAAGCTCAACGTGATGGTCGGCGCCGACGCGCAAGTCTTCGCGCGGCTCGAGCCGGTGCTGCAAGCCTTCGCCGAGAACATCTTCCACGTCGGTGGCCCCGGCGCCGGGCACGTGATCAAGCTGCTGAACAACTTCATCGCGCAGGCGATCTGCACCGCCACCGCCGAGGCGTTTGCGGTGGGCCAACTTGCGGGCGTGAACGTGCAGGCGCTGGTCGACCTGATCGGCAAGGGCCCCGTGAACAACGGCCTGTTCCAGGCGATGGCGAAGACGCTGCACGGCCAGATGGACGGACTGAAGTTCGAACTGGACAACGCGCGCAAAGACGTTCGCTACTACACGCACCTGGCCGAGAGCCTCAACGTGCCCAGCGTCGTCGGCGAAGCGGTGCATCAGAGCCTGGCGCTGGCCAGCGCGCTGGGCCACGGCAAAAAGTTCGTGCCTTCGCTGGTCGAAGCGCAAGAGCAGATCACGGGTGCGAGGCTGGTGCCGCGCTAGGTCACCCCCTCAACGTCCGGTTGAACAGCGCCAGCGTCGCGCCCCACGCTTCCTTGGCCGCTCTCTCGTCGAAGCGCGGCGTGGTGTCGTTGTTGAAGCCGTGTTGCGTGCCTGGATAGATCTTCGCGGCGTAGCGCGTGCCTGCAGCCTTCAACGCGGTTTCGTAGGCGGGCCACTGGCCGGTGAAGCGCTCGTCGTTCTCGGCGTAGACGACGAACAGCTCGGCCTTGATCTTCGGCACGTCGGCCACCGGTGCCGCGTTGCCGTAGAACGGTGCGCCCGCAGCCAGTTCGGGCACGCGCGTGGCCAGGAAGTTCACCATGCCGCCGCCGTAGCAGAAGCCCACTGCACCCAACTTGCTGTTGCCACCAGCAATGGTGCGCGCATAACCCGCGGCCGCCACGAAGTCTTCGCGGGCCTTGGCCTGGTCGACGGTCGCGAACGCCGTGCGCGCCTTGTCTTCGTCGCCGGGATAGCCGCCGACGGTGGTCAGCAGGTCGGGCGCGACCGCGATGAAGTTGTCGACCGCCAGGCGCCGTGCGATGTCTTCCACGTGCGGATTCAGGCCGCGGTTCTCGTGGATCACCAGCACGATGGGCAGCGCACCTGCCGCCTGCGCCGGGCGCACCACCAGCGCGTTGATCTTGCCGTGCCCCGCGGGCGACGCGATGTCGACCCGTTCGGTCTTGATGCGCGCGTCGTTCGCCGACACCTTCTGCGCGCGCGCGAAGTCGGGGCTTAGCGCCGCCAACAGCCCCGTCGCGGTGGTGCCCGCCAACGCCGCAAACCGCGCCGCCTTGTCGAGGAACCCGCGACGATCAAGGCCGCCGTGCACGTATTGATCGAACAGCGCGAGCACCTCGGGGTGGAAGTCATCGGCGGTCTGGCGCGGCGTGGAAGGTCTTGTCTGGATGCATGGGTGGACCTCCGCAAAGACAGTGCCGGTTTCTACCCCGCGACGCAAACCCTGTCGACGACATCGCGATCGACTCGTCGCGACGCAATCATCGATCAACCTACGCCGCCAACCACGCCTTCGCCGCCACCACCCCCGCGTTCATCAGCAAGTGCGGCACCGCCGCAGCCAGCAAGGCGAGCAGCACCGACGTTGGCCGCCAGCGGATGTACGACGCCGTGAGCACCATGAACACCAGCGCGGCCGGCAGAACCGCCAGCAGGCCGTTGGCACCATGCAGCAGGCCAAACACCACGCCCGAGACAACAACGGTGCGCGTCGCGGGCCAACCGTAGTCACGCGCCAGGCTCGCGCCCATCGCGATCAACAGCGACTCGAGCACCGGCGCAGCAACCAGCGCCAGTGCAACGAAGAGCCCGTCGAAATCGAACCGCTTGCGCAGCACCGGCGCGACGCGCTCGTACGCGTCGGGCGCGGCCTGGCTGACGGCCACGTGCACCGATGAAGACAGCGCCGCGAAGGCAACGGTGATCGCTGCACACGCGGCCGTGGCGACCACCACCGTCACGACGAATCGCCGCGCCGTGGGCTTGTGCGCCCACACGCGCGTCAGCGCATCGACATGCTGCGCCAAGGCACGACGCATGCCCTGCACGCCGATCCTTCAGCGCGCCAGCACAGGAATCGGCTTGTCAGCCGGCGTGCGCACAAAGGCACCGCGGTCGAAGCCCTGCGCCTGCGCGATCGACAAATACGAATCGATCACCGCGTCACCCGGGTTCGGCGTGCGCGACAACAACCACGCGTACTTGCGGCTGGGTTCGCCGACCAGCACATGTTGGTAGTCGGCGTCGAGCGCGACGACCCAGTAGTCGCCCCAGAACGGCCAGAAGAAACTCACCTCGAGCTTCGCGTTGCTGCTGCCCGCCACCACCCGCGCCTTGCCCTCGATCTCTTCGACACTGCCGTCGGCACGGCGGCAGCGGTTGACCACGCGAACACGATCACCATCGAGCTTGTAGTTCGCCTGCGAGTCCGATGCGCACTGGCGCTGAAAGCGGTTGGGCAGCAGCGCCACTTCATACCAGGTGCCGACGTAGCGCTGGAGATCGACACTGGCGACCGTCGGCAGTGGCCGCTCGGTCGCGCTGGCGCAGCCTGCGAGCAGGGATGCGGCCAGGGTCAGGCCGAGCGCTCGGATGCTGCAGCTGCGCGCGGTGATGTTCTTCATGCCGCGATTCTGGTGTGCGATGCACGTAGCGCGTCGAACAACTTGCCTTCGTGATCTGGAAGCCTGCACCTCGGCCTGGCTTGACGCCGAACTCGTCAGGGGTGCAGGCCTTGCGACAGCCGGTACTGCTCGGGCGTGGTCTGGGTCCAACGCCTGAAGGCACGGAAGTAGGAACTGGCATCGACGAAACCCAGAAGAAACGCCATCTCCTGCCCGTCGATCCGGCGCTGCCGCAGGTATTCCAGCGCCGACCGGTGGCGGTGACCATCCAGCACTTGCGCAAAGCTCGTGCCGAGCAGTGTCAATCGCCGCTGCAAGGTGCGCTCACTCATGGCCAACGCGGCGGCACAAGGCTGCAGCAGGGGCTCGCCGTCCTCCAGCACCTTTGACAGGTAAAGATGGATGCGCGCCACCAGGTCAGGCTCGAGCATGGGCTTGACGGCCGACTCGGCCACCGCCGTCAGTGCGGATGCCACGGCGGAGTTGGCACTGCGCAGTGGCCTGACGGCATCGTCGGCGCTGAACGCCAACCGGTTGTCGGCCTGTGCGAAGCGCACCGGACACTGAAACGTCTTGGCATAGAGCGCAGCATAAGCCGGCTCGGGCTGGCGCAGTGACAACCACAAAGGCAGCACGTGCACGCCCGTGAGCAGCCGTGCGAACGCCGTGAGCGAGGCCAGTTCCATATCGATCTTGGCGTAGCCATACGGCCGCATCTCGTCAGGCGAGAGAACCTTGACGATCAATTCCCTGGCATCCAGGGTCACGTCATATTGATCGCCCCAAACCAGCCGGTTGTAGCGTGCCTTGCGCTGAAACGCCGCAAACAGTGTTGGCGCGGCCATCGCAGCCAAGCCAGAGATACCGAAGCGCTCGGGTTTCAAGTGCATTGCAGCCAGCAGGCCGAAAGCAGGGTTGTTGACCTTTGCCCAGGCCGCGCACAGGAAACGGTCGGCCTCGGCCGCCGTCAGGCCGCCTTCCAGCGCCGAGGCCTGCAGGCCCACCTCGCTGGCCATGGCAGCAAGGTCATAGCCGGCCGCGGTCAAGCCATCGAGAACGGCCCGAGGCAGCGGCGTCCGTATCTCGACTTCAACTTGGGGGGATGGCGTGCTGGGCATGCAGATTGGCGCGCTGGGACGGTCTTGAAACCTTTGCTCACCTCGAGAATCGATTCTGCTTTGCGGTCTGCAAGATGACATTGTTGTAAGTCCTATTGCCAGCCATGCCAGCCATGTCAGACCGGGGCCGCCAGCCGCTGTCGATCGGTGGCCACCAGCTTGTGTCAGGCAGCGCCTTTCGAGGACCGCTCCATGGCCCAGACCTCGACTTTCCAACTGGAACGCCACCATCGCGCCAGTGAGGGCATAGAGATCGACCTGGCCTATCGCAGGGTTCAGTTGAAAGGTCAGCCTCTGGCTGTGGCTGGCCGAGCCTTCGAATTGCTTGCGGCACTGGCAGAGAAGTCCGGCACCCATGTCTCGACCGATGCGCTGACCAGCAGCATCTGGCGCGGCCGTGTGGTCGAGCCGCACAACCTGCGCGTGCAGGTCAACAGGCTGAGGCAGCTGCTGGGCGCCGACGCCATCAGCAACCTTCCCGGTCACGGATATCGTCTGGAATTGCCGGTGCGGCATGGCGCCAAGCCCGGCACCCGCTGGCCCGTCGGTCGCGACCGCGAAAGGGCCGAGCTGGACACTCAGGCGCGCGCAAACCGGCTGCTCACCGTCACCGGCGCCGGGGGCATTGGAAAGACCCATTTGGTGCGCGCCTGGTTCGACGAGTTAAACGTCGGTACCTCGCTGGGTGCGGCCTGGGTCGACTTGACAGGTGCCTCGGCATCTGAGCTGCCCACGCTGGCCGCCAAGGCCTTCGGCCTGGCCGACACCTCGGTCACCTGGACCATCGGCGCGCTGGCAGCCGCGTTGCCCACACGAAACCGTTGGCTGGTGATCGACACCGCCGAGCACCTGGCCGAGGCCGTCGCCGCAGCCGCACTGGCCTTGCTGCAGGCCGCGCCGCAATTGCACATCGTCGTCACCAGCCAGTTGCCTTTGCGGGTGACGCAGGAGAAGGTGCTGCATCTGGGCCCACTGCAGCTGCCCGAAGTGGGCGCCACGCTCGAGCAGGCGCTGCAAACTGCATCCATCGAGCTGCTGAACGCGCAGCTGTGCACACTCGATCCCGGCCATGTGCTGGACGAGGCCAAACTGGCCGATGCGATCACGCTGTGCCGCAGCCTGGACGGTCTGCCCTTGGCCATCGAATTGGCCGCCGCGCGCATCCCGGTGCTGGGCTTGCCCAAACTGGTCGACTCGCTGGACCAACGTCTGCAACTGCTGCACAGCCCCACGCACGACCGCCCGCCTCGGCAGCAGACCCTGCGTGCGGCACTGGAATGGACGCGCTCGCTGCTGCATCACTCGGTGCAGACCGTGTTTGCCCGGCTGGGTGTGTTCACCGGCGCCTTCACGCTGGAAACCGCTGTGGCCGTGGTCACTGACCCATGCGGCTGCCCGCCGATCGACCGATTGGCGGTGATCGATGCACTGCAGGCCTTGGTCGATGCCTCGTTGGTGACGCGCTGTGACGCGAAGTCAGGCACCCCGCACTACCGCTTGCTGGAGTCGCCCCGCCTTTTTGCAATGCAATGCCTGCACGAAGCCGATCAACAGGACATCACGCGCCAGCGCCAC
The DNA here is from genome assembly GCA_963738615.1 of uncultured beta proteobacterium. GTDB lineage: Bacteria > Pseudomonadota > Gammaproteobacteria > Burkholderiales > Burkholderiaceae_C > CAVTWY01. The sequence goes on along the minus strand of CAVTXI010000019.1, from coordinate 1,243,133 downwards.
CTGGCGTGGTACCTGGGCTGGGTTGACCGGGCTCCCGTGGCCGATCTGCGAAGTGAGCAGGCCCCACTGCTGGCCGCGCTGGACTGGGCGCTGTCGGGTGGCGACCTTGTCGGCGGTGCCCACTTGGCCAAGCGGCTGTTGGCGCATCCTGGGCTTGTTGCACTGCAGGAGGCGGCACCCGCCGGGTCTGCCACCCGGGCCGACCCTGACGACGCCGTCCTGGCGCGCTTGCTCAACCGCATCCAACGCGCCGGTGTGCAGGTGCCTGCCAAGCCGGCCGGGCTGGACGGCGAAGCCCCGATGCCGCCGGCGCTGCGGGTGCGGCCCGCAGCGGTGCGCAAGCTGGATGGCACCGTGCATGGGCTGGACCGGGCGAGCCCCCTGACGCGATCGGCAACCAGGCGCCAGATGCCCGTCGAAGCACTGGACGACTTTGTCCGCAGCGTGCTTGCCGAGGTGGCCGAGCACACCCGCCACGCGCGCTTCGACGAAGGCGGCGACCTGGTCGACGAAGCGGTCGCCGAGCTCGAGCGCGGCGAGGCGCGGCACCGTGCTGCGCACCAGGAATCGATGCGCCGCTTGCTGGACAGCGGCGTGCAGTTGGACCTGCTGCGCCGCGACGGCTTTGCGGTGGCGCGACGCACGGCCGCGCTGCTGGCGCTGGACTCGATCGAACACCCCACCCATTTGGACGACTGGCGCCAGCGCGAGGAACAGGCATTGGCGCTGGGCCAGACCGGTAACGACACCCTGTGGCTCGAGGTGGCGGCTGAGCTGGCGCGCCGGCGACTGGCAGAGGCCGGCAGCGCCGAGGAGCGGGGCTCGGCCCGCCGGGTGCTGGCCTGCGCACTGGTGTCGCTGGGTGATCGAGACAAGGCAACGGACGCCCTGCAGCAAGCCACGCAAACCTGCCGCGACGCACTGGCCGAGACCAGCCACCAGCAAGACCCCGCGCTTTGGGGCGCCTTGCAGCACGAACTGGCATCCGCCCTCGGGCTGCTGGGCGCACAGGCCAGCGACTCCGCCATGCTGCAAGAGGCGCTGCAGGCTTGTGACGCCGCATTGCGCGTTCGAACCCGCGCCAGTGCGCCGCAGGACTGGGCCGCCACACAACAGGTGCGTGGCCTTGCCCTGCACAGCCTGGGTCTGATCGAGGCGGGCACGCTGCACCTGGAACGGGCTGCGCAGGTCTTGGGCGATGCATTGCTGGAGCTGACCCCCGGCCGCGCCCCGCTGGCGCGGGCGCGCACCTTGACGACGTTGGGCATGACGCTCAGCGCCTGGGCCGAGCGCGAGAACCGTCCCCAGCGGCACTGGGAGGCCTTGGGCCTGCACCAGCGACGCGCCGCACCGGCGCTGTGGGCACAGGTCTGCCACCACATCGGCGATGAGCACGACTTTCTGGGCTCGACAGGTGAGCAGCCCTGAACCTGCATTTAATCAAGACATTGACAAGGGCAAGGATCGAAGGGGCCCGGATTGACGGCAAATTGACAGCGAATTAACACCGGTCGAGGCCCTTGCCCACTGTAATGACCAGCCTGTACCGGGTGTTCGCGCCAGATGCGCCAGATATGGAACCACTGGCACAGGCACGCTCCAGCGCCGACTGGGCCGACTGGGCCGACTGGGCCGATTCAACCGCCAATGGCACACAGGATGTGGACGGCAATACCGGTACCCAGGGAACGCTACTTACACCCAACTTCAAGAGGTGACCCGTGAAAACCAACGACTTTGAATCAAGCACTTGCGGCAATCAACCCTCCACAGGAATGAGTTTCGGACCCGCAGTGCCCACACCGGAGCCTGGTGCCAGCCGGACCGGCATGCCTGCGACGCCGCGCAATACCCGCCTCCGGCTCAGGCGGCCTCCCGCTCTGGCGTTCCTGGCAGGCCTTGGGTTGGCGCTTGGCATGGCGCCGAGTGCCCATGCACACAACTGCGCAACTGCGTTGCAGAGGCTTACCAATGCAACCCACTGCCTCGAGCACGCCTTCAAGCCCGTAGGCAGTTGCGTGAACAATCCCAAGGCTTGTGCCGAAGAAGCAGCGGCCAAACTGGGCAGCAGTATGAACGCGACGATCCTGGTAAAAGCCAAGGAATGGCAAGACGTCAATAGCAGGTACGTCACACCCATGGTCACTCTTTGGGTCAAACTCACGGTAGAAAAGCAGGAGAATTTGCAAGAGCTTTTCAACGGCTTGAAAGACAGGGATCTGTCCAAGACTCAAAGAAAACTGCTGGAGGTGCTGCAGTACCTCAAAGGCGCGTATGGGCCTGAGTTCAGGGCTGCCTTGCTGGAATTACAGAAAATAGACGGTACCAAGCGCGGATCGCTGACACTTACATTTTCAGGCGGTGGCGGGACCATAGCAGAAGGCGCCGTCGGCGTCGGTGCGGCCATTGACCTGGACTACTTGCTGACGCTGATCTTGACCGCGGGCTCCTCGACGGAAGCTTTCAGAGACCAACAAGCCGTCGACCCGATCATTTCGTACTTTGTCCAGGGTAGTGGAAGCCTTGGCATCCAAACTGGCTATTCCGTCACACTGTTGGTGGGTTATTCCCCCGGTGAGGCCAAAGATGCCGTTGGCCCTTCCATATTTGCAGGCGTTGAAGGCGCTTACGAGAAATACGGCTTCGCTGCTGAGGTTTCGTATACTGTGATTGGCCTTGACCAAGCGCCCGTTTTTGACGGCGTTGCGATGGGTCCAGCGGCAGGCGTCCATGCGAAAGCCGGTGCCGTGGGGGTGATGTACACCGACATCTTCGGCGTGTCTTGCATGAACTGGGAGTTCATGCGGGGTGCCTTCCTCCCTGAGCGGTTCCTGGTGGAACAGGGCCTGATTGCGCAGAAGACAAGCACCGGCTGCCAACCGGCGGTTCCTGGAGAAAAAATAGTCTTGAGAAGCAACGCGAACAAATGCTTCGCCAAAAAGGAACCTGGCAATACCAACAACGGCAATCCCATCCATCTGTGGGACAACTACGGCTGTGACATCTGGTACTACGAATCAAAGACCGGGCTCATTCGTGTGGGCGCCAATACAAACCAATGCGTGCACAAAAAGGACTCTGACTGGACCAACGGCAAGATCACTCACCTCTGGACCTGCGACGCCAATAATCCAAACGCTGTGTGGGTCTACGATCACGGCACCGGCCTGGTCAAGTCGAGAATCAATGGCGGCAAATGCCTGCATAAGAAGGACTCGGGCAGCAACAATGGCAATGTCATCCACGTCTGGGACTGCGGAGCACCCAGAGAAAACAACCAGTGGTGGGTGAAGGCGGTGTGGTATTGAAGCCTGACGGCTTCCGATAAAAAGCAACCAGGTTCGGCCGGCGTCAGCCGGCCGGCCGGCCGGCGTTTAGAGGCGTTTTAGGCCCGCCGCAGGGCAGGAGCTCGAATTGACGGCGAATTGACACCGATTGACCGGGGCGGCGTTTGTAATCTGCGAACCGCAGGCCGACCGCCGCGGCTTCAACCCCAGTCCCCCATGTCACTGCCAGCCTCGTCCCTCGGCGTCTGCGCCCGGCACCACCCCCTGTCGGCCGTGGGTTGGATGCTGGCCATCGGCTTGGCCTGGTGGATGGGCGCTGCAGCGCCAGCCCGCGCTGAGGACGCCTTCTTCGACAAGCTGCTGACCCTGGGCACCGGCACGCAAGGCAGTGCGTTCTTGCCCATCGGCGAAAGCCTGTGCGACGCGGTGAACCCGCAACGCCAGAGCCAGCGCATACGCTGCGTGGCCACGCCCACGGCGGGATCGATCTACAACATCAATGCGGTGAACAACGGCCGCCTGCAGCTGGGCCTGGCGCAAGAAGACCAGGTCGTGGACCACCTGGCCGGCAGCAACTGGGGCGAATACCTCAATTTGCGTCTGGTAGCGCGGATGCACCTGTCGCCCGTGTCGGTGATCGTGCGGCGCAGCGCGAATGTCGAACAACTCGCGCAGATCAAGGGGCTGCGCATCAACATGGGCAGCCGTGGCTCGGGCCAGTTCACGGTGAGCGCCGGCTTGATCCAGGCCCTGGGTTTGACCGAAGCCGACTTCCCCGTGGTGCGCCACGAGCCGACCGACGCCTTCGAGAAGATCTTCTGCGGCGGCACGGTTGACCTGGTGGTGGAAGTTGTGCCCCATCCGGTGGCAGTGATCGAGAAGCTGTTGGCCTGTGGCGGCCGGTTCCTGGAGATCCCTCCTGATGTGACTGAAGCGCTGATCAAGCGCAACCCCGCCTTTCGCCCGATGACGATTCACGGGGGCATCTACAAGGGTCTGCCCGAGTCGGTGCTGTCGGTCGGCGTGCGCAATCTTTTGATCAGCCACACTCGGGTGAGTGCCGAGTCGGTCGCCCGCCTGACCCGCATGCTGTGGCAACAGACCCCGGCACTGCGGCAACAGCAACCGCTGCTGGCGACGATGCCGCCCTTGTCCACGGGCCGAGACTCGGTGGAAGCGCAGCGGATGCTGATGCATGAAGGAGCGTTGCGTGCCGTCCTTCAATGATCTGACGCCGCGACGGGTGCCGTTGGCCGCCGCGGCGCTGGCGGTCTGCCTGTGGCTTGCGTCGTGTGCAAGCGGGGCTCAATCCGCCAGCGCCGACAGCCCGCCACAGATGCGAAACCTGTTCGATTCCTTGTCCACGGCGCCTGCAGCGGCCCCCAGCTATGCCTTGGCCGAGCAGGTGAATGCGGTGCTGGCTGCCTTGACGGAGTCCAAGCTGGGCGAGGCCAGCGAATTCATCAACGCCGCCTTGAAGCTGGACACGTCCAACGCCTCACTGCATTTCCTCAATGGCCTGGTCTACCACCTGATGGCGCGGCAGGGCGATGTGTCCAAGCTCGACACGGCGGTCGAAGGCTACCGGACGGCGATCCGCTTCGATGCCGGGCATTGGGTGGCGCACGAATTTCTGGGCCTGGCCTTGTTCGAAAAGCGCGAGTACATGGACGCCCTGGCGTCCTTTGCCGAGGTGCTGCTGCTGCGCCCGGATGACACCGAGGCGCTGAACCGCGCCATGGCGGCCGCCTACCTGTCCAACGACCCGGCGATGGCCTGTGCCATGGCAGACCGCCTGCGCCAGCAGCCCGCGTCGCAGCACCATCGCGCCTTCGTGCGCGCAAGTGTCCTGGTGTATGCCGCTTGCGGTGACAACAACAATGCATCGGCGCAAAAGGACGCTTACTTCAAGTTCCCGCTGTCTGACCAGGAGCGGCAGCGCGTCGACAACCGGCTGGCCGACTGGCAGCACCTGCACCGGCGGCGCCTGGGCACGGCTGCCGTCGATGCCGATGGCCGGCCCCTGGGCGTCACCCCGTTGCGCACGCAATTCACGGTGCAGGGCGCGCCATACAGCGGCGGGCGTGATCCTTCCGCGTCGACGGTGCCCGAGCGAGCCACCTCTTCCGGCACCGACCGCATGGTGTTGGTCGATGTCGTGATGATCCGTACCGAAGACGCCATCTCCACCGCGAAAGGCATCAACCTGCTGTCGGCACTGAACCTCCAATTCGGCGGCGCCAGCGGCCCCGCGTTCAGCCGCGTGACCACCTCTGACTCGCAGAATACCGGCGGCCTGTCGACGATCATTCAACGCGCCATCTCCGTGCCGGCACTGAACTACACGCTGAACATCGCCAACGCCAACAACAACCTCAACGAGGTGCTGGCGCGGCCGACGATCACCGCGCTGGAGGGTGTGCGGTCGGAGTTTTTCTCTGGCACCGTTCTCAACGCCGCCGTGGTGTCGGGGGGCACGGGTTTTTCCAGCGGGTCGGTGTCGGTGGAAAAGCGCTACGGGGTCAAGCTGGCCCTGTTGCCCCAGATCCTGGAAAACGGCATGGTCCGCTTGGCCATCGACGCCTCGCGCACCTTCCTGAAGGCGCCCAGCTCGGACATCGCCTTCACCTACAAGCTGGAGATTTCAGAAATCGTTGTCAATGCCAATGTGGTGATGCGCTTGGGCGATACCTTGATTCTCAGCGGATTGAGTGAACGCGAGTCCAACTCGGTGCGCGATGGCGTCCCCGTGCTGCAAGACGTGCCGGTGGTGCAGTACCTGTTTTCGCGCAAGACGCAAACCGAGTACCAGAAGTCGGTGCTCATCCTGATCACGCCGCGCCAGGCTTCCTACACCTGGCTGTCAGAGGAGACCAAGGCTGCGCTGCGCGACAAGCGGGACGCGTTTTCGCCGTCGGTGGATGTCCTGCGTTCGCGTTACGTCGATTGGTTCAAGCCCTACCCCAATCTGGCCTCGGTCTTCCACCACTTCAATGCCGCCGACCTGTACCGGGAGTTCCGCACCGGCGATGTGACCATCGACTCCTGGGAACGCATGGACACCACCCGGCAGCGCTTGAAGAGCGCCCTCGAGTTTCTGTACTACTGAAGGGTCGCACATGCGCCACCGTTTGCTCGGCCTTGGCCTGCCCCGCACCAGCGCGCGGGCCTGCTTGCTGGGCTGGGCCCTGGCCGGGCTCAGCCCTGCGGCCAGCGCCGCCAACGCGCAGGATCTCGCCACCTTCAACAGCACCGCGGAATGTCGCTACTGTGACCTGCGTTACCTGGATCTGTCGGGTCGACAGTTCAAGCAACTGAGGCTGCAGGGGGCCTACCTGTTCGGCGTGAACCTGTCGGGCGCCAAGTTGACGGAGGCGCAGTTCCAGAGCGCCAACCTGGAGCTGGTCAATCTGGAGCGCGCAGAAATCGTGTCCGCCCGTTTCGAGCGCGCCATCGCCGTGTCGGCCAATTTCAACGGCGCCACGCTGGTCGGTGCGTCGATGGCAGAAATGGTGGGTCGCGATGCGAACTTCGACAGCGCCGACATCTCAGAGGCCGATCTCACCACGGCCGACCTGCGCGGCGCCAGCCTCGTCGGTGTGTTTGCCGAAGGCACACGATTTGTCAGCGCCGATCTCAGCCGCGCAAACTTCACCGGCGCCCGCATGGCCAGAGCCAGCTTCTCCAATGCCGTTCTCGAACAAGCCACACTGGCGCGCGCGTGGTTGAGCTATGCCGACTTTCGCAGCGCCAACCTGCGTGGCGCCAACCTGTCGCGCGCCAAGCTGGCGTTCGCCAATTTGGTGTCGAGCAACCTGCAAGGCGCTGACCTCTCCGGGGCCGACCTGACCGGCGTGAACCTGAGTCAGGCCGACCTGCGCAAAGCCAATCTGCGCGGCGCCGAACTGGGCAGCGCCTTGCTGGAGACCGCCAATCTCTGTGGCGCCACCCTGCCCGACGGCTCGACCGGCGCCTGCGATCAGGCAGCGCCCCCCACGGCCCCGGCCCAGACCGCTGCGCAACGGCGCAGCCTGCGACACCTGGCAGCGCCGGGACCTGATGAAAGGCCTGCTCGTAGGCACTCTTCGACGACGCCCTTGGTGTCGTAAGCCTTGGCGGCCACGGTGACGCGCTGTCGGGGGACTGCATGCGTCATCTTTGACATCATTTGATGACATCCTTGATGCAAAATTCGACATCCCCCCAGCACTTCCGATCAGGCCCGACCATGCGCACGACGATCAACATCGATGACGAGTTGCTGGCCAAAGCGTCCAAGCTGGCTGGCCCGCTCGATCGATCGGCGGTCGTGCACGAAGGGCTCAAGGCGCTGATCCAGCGTGAGAGCGCTCGTCGTCTGGCGCGCCTGGGTGGCACACAACCGGCGTTGAAGGCCGCCCCGCGTCGACGCACCGGCGCGAAGAAGCCTTGATCCTCGTCGACACCTCGGTGTGGGTGGATCACCTGCGCCGCGGTGACCCGCAACTGATCGCGCTGCTCGAGAGCGCAAGGGTCGCGACGCACCCGTTCATCATTGGCGAAATCGCGTGCGGAAGCCTCGCCAACCGTTCAACGTTCCTGACGCTGCTTCAAGACTTGCCGATGGCCACCGTTGCCGACGACGCCGAAGTTCTTGCCTTCATCGTCAGCATCATTGCAATTTTTCCACGCGTTGGAAGACTTGCAAGGCTGCGGGATGGGACGTTTTTGGGATTGGTGAAGGGGCGTTCGCGCGACCTCGAGCCTTGACCTGCATACAAAGTCTTGTATAGTCCCGACATGCCCAAGCCGATCGAGTTCAGAGGCGGCTCGCTGCACGACCTTCGCACCTTTCCGCTCGCGGCCAGGCGTGAAGCAGGGCATCAACTCGATCAGGTGCAGAACGGTCGCGAGCCGGACGACTGGAAGCCGATGAACACCGTGGGGCTGGGCGTCAGAGAGATTCGAGTACGGGACGCATTGGGCGCGTTCCGTGTGATCTACGTCGCCAAGTTCGTCGATGCGGTCTACGTGCTTCACTGCTTCGAGAAGAAGTCGCAGAAGACAGCGAAGGCCGACATCGATCTGGCTGCAACGCGTTACCGCGATTTGTCGAAGGAGGTAGGCCGATGAGCACCAGCAAGAAGCGATTCGCCAGCGTCTGGGATGCCATCGAAGACACGCCGGAAGAGGCGGAAAACATGAAACTGCGCTCCGTGCTGATGACGGCGCTGAAGGACCACGTCGTGCGGACGCAGATGACCCAGGCGCAGGCCGCGAAGCTCCTCGGCGTCACCCAACCGCGCGTGTCCGACCTGATGCGCGGCAAGATCAACCTGTTCGGGTTGGACGCGCTGGTGAACATGGCCGTGGCGGCCGGGTTGCGAGTGGACTTGCGCGTGCGCCAAGCGGCGTGACGCATGCAACTCGTCGCACCAGCAGCGAGCCTGGGAGTCGCTGCGGTCCGGCCCGTCAAGTTTCCAACCTACTGGAGCGTTCGAGATGAGTGCGAGTGCGACGAGCGACGAGCGACGAGCGACGAGCATCCGCCTGCCCGATTTCTTGCATTGCAATGCGCGCGCCTTCACGGACCGCGAGGGCGTTTCGGTCACCCGGCGCGGCTGCGGCATCGAGTCGCCGGTTATTGGTCCAGAACTCGTTGCACCCAGCAATGACCGCCCGCACATGAAACCTGGCTACGGCCCGCTCCCGGCTACTTGTAGATCCGACACCAACAGCCCGCCATACCCTCCTGTGTCAGTGACAACGAAGTCAAGTGTGTTGACGCCGGATCTCAGGTTGCCGACCCTGAACGCATGGGGCTGTGTATAGGTGGTGGACGTGATGACGTTCAATGACAGAACCCCACTGCCTTGGGCCGGAAGCCCATTGAGGCGAATCGCCCCAAGGTTGTCAACGCTCCAGTTGCCTGAGAGCTCGAGTCTGGAAACGTCCACGCCGGTGAGGTCAAAGGTGAGCCGGAACGTGTATGGCGCATTGAATGCCGCCACTGCCGTCGAAGTTACCCATATCCATCGTGCATTTGCACTCGAGCGATAGCCAGGACTGAAAGAGGCAACCGCAGGAATTGGCGTTGTGATGCCAGGCCCGGACACGATCATCCAGTTGCCATCGGCGGCACCTGTACCAAGCAGTGCGCCGGAAGCCGAGGTTCCGGTGGACGGAAGCGGGCGAACACCAGTGCTTGCGGGCAGTCTATCGACAGACGGCGCCGTCACCCGCAGCCAGTCGTAGGCCCCAGGGCCGTAGTCGACGCCGGGATAGACCTGCAAGTAGAACTTGCGCCCCGCAATGCTCTGCCCCAGCGTTCGCGTGAAGCGTTCGGTGATGTTCGCCAACGTGGGGCCCCGCTCAATCGTGATCGACGCACCGCTAATCGTCACCCGATACTCCATCATGGAGGGCGTGCTGACGCGGCTGATCGTCACGTTCTGAGGCGCTGGACCTACGCCCGATGGGCGCTCGGTCTCCACGAAGTTGTACCTCCCGTAGCCGAACGCATGGAGGCCCCAACCGAAGTAGCTTGTCTCGCCGAAGCCGATCAGCTCGGCCTCATTGGCGGAGTCCACCAGCTGGACCTTCACGTCGCGCGCATTGCTTGGACTAGACATACGGGATTCGATGACGATCGTGTCACCCGAAACCTCGACCTTGCCCTTCGTGGTCAGGCTCGCCCCGTTAGCCACCGTCAGTATGGATCCGTCCGACGTGAAGGACGGTGTCGGGAAACGCGGCGAAACCGAGATCAAGGACCAACTCGAAGTATCCAAGCTGCTGAAGGTATCGAGGAACAACTGCCCACTCGATGTGGTGGACTCGCCGTAGCCTTCGATTTCGAAGAACGCGGCGTAGGAGGCCGCACTGTGAACCAGCACCTCGACTTGGCGAACACCATTGGCACCACCGGAACCGAGCGGGAACTCGACACCAACACCGCTCGCCACCGTGGTGGTTGCACGATAGTGACTCGTCCAACCAGCGCCTCCCGTCGAAGCTGCCGGATCCGTGTGGGTGCGCAATTCGAGGTCGACTACCCCGAGCATGGCAGACACCAGTCTGACCGAACTAAGCGAGACAGGCGAATCTAGTGCGACGACGAAGTTCCCGCGCGGCTGCCCCAAGTTGGCCAGCGTGGCAAGGTTGCCATCCGTCGTATTTGCACCGAGGCATGCTTGGCCGCATAGGGTCGATGTCGCCACCGGTGCGCCGAGGAAGAGATTTCGGCGCACCGCTGCAGGCACCTCCACCGGTACCCCCCACCCCTGCAACAACACCTGCCCGTTCGGGTACGAATCCTTTACCACGCCCGGCATAACCCCGGCAACCGCCCCTGCCTCGTTGTTGAACATGCACGTGAACCGCCGCAGCGTTGCCGTGGGTGCGCCGAGTTCGGTGTTCGACACCCCGCACTTCTCGACCGCGAAGCCCATCGCGCGATCAGCCGTCAAGTTGGTGCCGTGAACCTCGAAGATCACGGTTTCGCCGAACTTCACGGTTCCGGAGCCGGTCGTGCTGGGCGACGTCCACGTCACGCGCGACACGTTGCTCGTCACATTCACGGTGACCCTGCCCAGTGCGTTGGTGCCATGCCGCACTTCGAGCGTCTGCGGCCCGAGCGTGAAGAGCTCGCACGCGACGCCGAAGCCGTTGGCGGTCGGATTGTTCGGCGCTTGGCAGTTCGACCGCGTGTCGCTGGCAGGCACGATCGGCACCACCGACAGCCCGGAGGTCGGCAGATTCGTGCCGACGATCTCGTACGACGCCGCCATGGTCCGCATCATCGTCTTCGGCGCGATGTCGTTGACGCGCGGGCGGACGACGGTCACGGTGAAGCTACGCAGCGGAGGCCCACCAAACGGGCTGCTCGACGTTGCGACCGTGCCGTCGTAGGTACCCTCCGCGGTGTCGATGGGGAACGTGCAGGTGAACTGGCGCTGGCTGTTTGTGCTGCCAACCAAGACCGGGGTGATGTTCAGGCAGCGGTCGAGTTGAAAGGACAGGCCATCAGGAAGGTTGGTGCCGGTCACGATGAACGTCGTCGCAACGCCAGCGACAGCATTCGACGTGACTTCGCCAACCGTGGGGCTGCCAGGCGACGTGCCACACAACCCACCCGGCTGCAGCACCTGTCCCGCCGGGCAAACACGAGCATCCACGGCTACAACGACGTTGCTCACGCTGCTCGCGTTCACGCGCAGGAGGTTGACGATTGCCTGGTCGGTCGTCAGGCTGCGAGCTTGAAGTGAGTATGACCCTACCAGTAGGCCACCGGCAACGAAGTTGCCCTCCGCATCCGTCACAACCCGCCGGCTTGTAAGGCTGTCTGCGATATTGGCGAAATCACCGACGCCGAGATTGCCTCCAGCGCGGATCAGAACTACCACATTCGGTACCCCTCGACCCGACCGATCGACCACGCGCCCAGACAGCGCGCCTGATCCAGCCGTTGCTATCTCGACAAGTTCAATCGTCACGCTGACCTCATCGGCCGTCAGGTCATGGACCGGCGCACTCACGCGTGCAAACGAGATACCGTCGCCCGCCGTGATCACCGCATAAGACGCCGCGCGGTCAAACGCGACTGAACCCCCAATCAATGCCGCAAGGTCTGCCTCGAACGCGCCGGACGAGTCGGTAATGTAGTTGCCGGCTTTCAAGAGTCCCGATGTGCCCTTATCTCGAACCTCGACCCGCACGTGTGTTCCGACGAGCGCTTTAGAGCGCATCACCGCATATGGCGCTGCCTTTCCTTGGGGGGATGCAGAATCGGTCACATTGCCGCGCAACCGGAGTCGTCCTAACAGGTTGTTGAAAAACCCGGCGCGCGAGCGCTTGGTTTTCCTCTGAAGCGGCTTTCGCGAGATTCATCCAGCGGTCCGGATCGCGTTGGGCTCCGTGATTACCCCGCTTGTCAGCGCATTGATGGCGCTTGGCATCGCAATACTGCATGCCGCGGCCCTCATTGCGCACCTCGCAAGCTCGATTCATGCAGCGTTCGCATTCGAGTTAAGTTGTACGCCGCCATCGTCAGCGTCAAGACCTGGTCGACCTTATCCAGTCCTCGCACCATCACTTGCGCCAAGCCCCCGACCGTCTTGCCCCACCCGAAGCACTGCTCGATGCACTTCCTCTTGCGTTGGCTCATCTCGTAGCCGACGTGCCTCGTCGTTCTGCCGTCGACGGCGCTGCCGCCGGAGCGGTTGATGTTCTGTGCCACGTGCGGCGTGACGTTCATATCCCGGCACGCCTTGACGAAGCCTCTTGTGTCGTACGCCTTGTCGGCTCCGACGGTGATGCGCTTGCCGGGGCTGGCGGTCTCGGCGAGCATCTGCGCGGCGACGTCGCGTTCGGCGAATCCATCGGCCTGGCTGGCTCGCACGTTCACCACCAGGCCGTGCCGGTTGTCGGTGAGTACATGCCCGAGAAACGCGGGCACCGCGCCGACGCCATTGCTCTTGCGGTACAGCCGGGATTCGGGATCGGTCTTGGATTCGTGGGTGTCGTTGCTGCGCTTGTCGCCCCGCCAGTCTTCGGGCGGACGATCGTCGTCGCTGCCGTCCTTGCGCTGCACGCTCTTTTGGCCCGCCCAGGCTTTGATCAGGGTGCCGTCGACGCTGAAGTGTTCCCCTGAGAGGTGGCCCGCGTCCTTGGCCATCTGGACGGTGGCGTTGAAGATGGCGGTGACGGCGTCGTGCTTGATGAGCCGGTCGCGGTTCTTGCTGAACACCGAGTGGTTCCATACCGCGTCGTCGATGCTCAGGCCGACGAACCAGCGGTACAGCAGGTTGTAGTTAATCTGCTCGACGAGTTGCCGCTCGCTGCGGATGCTGTAGAGCACTTGCAGCAGCATCGCGCGCATGAGCTTCTCGGGCGCAATGCTCGGACGCCCACCCAAGATGTCGTCCTCGTACATCGCCGAGAACTTCGTGTCCATCGACGACAGCGTCTGGTTGAACCACTGGCGCATGGGCCGCAGCGGGTGGCTCTGCGGCACGAAGTCCTCGAGCTTTACCGTCGTGAACAGGGACTCGTTGTAGCTGTCGGCTCCTCGCATCCTGCTTCTCCTGGGCTTGCGTCAATGCCCCTATCGTCCTCGAGCTCCACGCCTTGCGCTACTGGGGTTGACTCGAGGTCGGGCGAGGTTCTTCAACAGCCTGCTAAAGGACCGACGGTTGCAGGAGCGACCGCAGACCGCAAGATGCCCCAAAATGATCCCTCGCGATACTGCGCGGCATTCGCAGTATGGAGATGGTGATCAATGGGATACCCATCGGTACAGAACATGAGTCGTTTGACACGACAGAAGATCCTGTCATCACTTACATAGGGCTCAGGAACATCCCAACTAGCAATTCTGTGCAGCGCCTTCGTATTCGTATGCACGCCGTCCGACAGCAAGAAGTAGCGACGCGTCGTTCCGGGAATCGCAACAGATCGCATCGCATCAGCCTTGCCGACAAGCAAGCTAGCCTGCTCGACCGCTGCGGGCAGGTCACTGGGGTGCACTTGACCTCGCAACGAGATTAGCCTATCACCATCGCGATTCCCCCCTTTCGCAGGCGCTCCCACTACTATAGCTGTAGGAACAGAATGGCCGGACTTCTTGAGTCGGAGAATCGACTCACCGAAGTCAAGCGACAATGGAGCATCCGGGAGTTTGCCGAAGTAATGACTGATTAGGGACAACAAAGACTCCTCTCGCACGTCTGTTGCCCCCGCTTGCACACACGTGATCGAAGCGCACCCATTGATAGTTAATTCGTTGTCGCGTCCGATAGGCAAATCAAACCACTCTCTATATTCCTGTGAATAACGGCTCTCATTCTTGTCGCTGATACCGGCGATCGGCGAACCGAGAGTGACAAGACGCGCAACTTCGCCTTGCACAGCGGGACCTCGCCGCCATGCACCCAGTCCCCATTCGACCCCTTGTCCGCCAAGCGCCAAGTGGCTCACGATTCCACCAAAGGAGTGCGCAATGATGGTCGGTTTTTTCTTCGTGATCTCCGCAACCTGTAGAACCAGCCTGGACAACGCTCCCGCCGCCTCTTCGAAGCGCATATAAGTGTGCCATCTAAACTCAAAAACGTCGTGCTGTACACCGGGGTGGGGAAACGCAATTGATTCACCACGAAGACGCAGCGCCAAGTCGTTCCATGTACCCACTCCGCCACCGATCTCATCAAAGGGATTGAAGCCGTGGATTAAGATGACTGGATTGCCATCGGCTTTGCACTGCACCTTTGGGCTGCAAGTAGCGTCAACCTGAATGACGTTGACAGGCTGCGCTGTAACATCGCTCACGAACGTTCCAGCGAGCGTATCCGGAATACGGATCGGAAGGCGTGCACTAATGGTATCGTCACGTGTAGTGACGCCATAAACCCAACCATCAACCCCCAACAAATTCGAGTAGTAGCCACTTAGCTTCCGTCCTCTTGGGCTGATGCCCTCGAAGTGACTCGTGTAGTCCTGAAGTCCCAACTGTGTCTTCTCGAGGCGGGAACGGGATCCCGCCGACGTTTCACCGGCCTTTGGAGAAGTGGCCCCTGTATTCGCTCTAATTCGTTGAGACGGAGCTTCTACAAATTCTACTTGTATTGCCCTTTCGGTCGACTTGGCTGTATACGAGAGGTACCCTTCGCGACTCGTGCGCTCGAACAAGTCGATGGCGTCTCCGGCACTCCAATCGCCGAGAATTTTGAAGATGACGGCGCCAGAGGGATCGCTATAGGTTGCGGTTTCCGCCCCTAGGGCGATCCTCGCGAGAAGGCGTTCTTCCTGTACGTCGACCGGCATGCGCACTAGTGCGATCGTTCCTGTCGACAACTCGAAAGTGGCTATCAGCTCGGTGGTGCCAATATCGGCGGCCGTCGGTGTCCACGTCGCCTCGAGGGCGGTCACCATGGTTGGCTGTGTGCCGTTGTTCAGCGGATTCGTGATCGTTGTTCGCGTGATCGCGGTGTCTTCCGCGGCGCCCGCGACACGCGCTGTAAGTTTGAGGTTGGTCGGCTGACCGACCGTTGCCAGGACAGGGTAACGCCAGCCTGCAATCACGGCGTCATCGAGCCTCGCGGGTGGCATATCAAACGTCGCGATCTTGGGTACCCACGCGGAGACATCAAAAGGATGGCTGCGATCGTGTCGCAACATGATGTTATTGCTTGACTCCGCTTCGCCAGCAGCGAAGTAGGCCTTGGATATCAGGAGTTCGGTTCCCGTCGAGGCCCCACTCATGCTGATCGCGTACGTCGAGTCTTGCGGCGTTGCGGCCTTTACCTGGAACTCGTACTCGTACACCGTCCGGGAGAGGCGCTCTTCACGAACCTTCACGAGATCGAACGATGATGTACCGGTTTGGAGCTTCACCGTCGCTGGCACCTGCGGAAGCACGTCGCTCTCAGGGGCATCCGCATCGACACCGCTGCCGCTGCCGCCACACGCAGCCAGCGCCACGACGCACGTCAAGAGGAAGTTTCTCAGTGTTTTCATGATGTGCCTCTTCAGAACGTCGATGCATTGACCATCGGTTGCCGAGCTTCGCGGCGTCGGCGCCTAGCGACACCCACGGCGACCAGGCCAGTTGCCAGCAGGACATACGTCGAAGGCTCCGGCACCGCCGACACCGGCGTCCCCGCCACCGTAGAACCCTGATCCATCACAGCAAAGCTGACCGGATCATTCACCGACCAGCCCAGCGCCGAAGGCGCCACTGCACCCGTCCAATCGAACATCGCCGTCAACCCGCCAAACGACTCCCCTTCCGCAGGCGCAGCACCCGCCCCAACCCACAACAAGTCCAGAAGCCCATCCGACCCCAACCCCGCATCCGGCTGAATCGCCAAGACGTCCCAATCCGCAGGCGTCGTCAGCAGCGTCAAGTTGCTGGCCCCACTGACTGGAAAGTAGATCGACAAACTCTCGATCAACTTCACGGGCACCGCCACCCCGTCATTGCGCACCACGAAGCTCACGCTCCAGGTATTGCCCGACTGGTTTTCGAATGTTGCTTCGACCTCGGTGGCCGTCGCCATACCGGTGCTCATCGCCAAGCCGAAGGCGACGACGATGGCGCGCAGGGCGCGTTGCAGCAGGTTGCTTCTCATGATTTCTCTCCCCGTTGTACTTTCCGTCGACGTATCCGCGGCTTTCGCGGAGTACGCACAAAACTCAGGTTAGCGACGCGACGCCGCAAGCGCGACCCCTGGCGTCGCATCGATCGGCTAACAAACCTAACCGAGCATCGAATTGCAGGCGTGCATGCTTCACGAATCGCGGATGGCGGGCCGGGGTTCGCCGAGGCCGCCCGTCAGCGCCGCCTGGCCGTCCAGCCGAACGTGCCGCCCGGCCCCGTCACCGAACCGCTGCCGCTGACGGGCGAGTCGAGCGTGCCGGTGATGGTGGTGCCGTCCGACGTGGTGCCGTTCACGTGGCCCGTGTTGTCGACCGAGCCGGTGAAGGTGGTGTTGCCGCGGGTGCAGTTGCCGCTGTAGACGCCGCCCGCGGCCAGGGTGCCCTCGCAGACGCCGCCACCGGTGTCGAGGATGTCCCACTTGCCGACCAGACCCTGCCGCGTGTCGCCCACCGGTGCACTGCCCACACGCTGGTAGGCCGAAAGGACGAACGCGGTGGCGCGGACGTTGGTCGGCGACGTTTGGCCTGCGGGCACGAAGCTGGATGTCGTGTCGCACTTCAGCAGGCGGCCCGTAGCGATGTCGGTCCAGCAGGTGGTGTCGGCGGTCGTGACACCCGTGGTGCCAGTCGTGGTGTCGCGATAGCTGTACTTGGCCGCGGTGAAGGTACCGACGACGGGCAGGGTGATCGACTCGGCGGCAGCGTACGTGCCGGCAACAACGCTGCTGGAGGTACCCGACGTGACACAGGTGATGGTGCTCGAGAAGTTGTAGCTCGTGCCGGGCAACGTACCCGCCAACGGCGTGTTGCGGTACGCCGGCGCGTACGTGCACACGTTGGTGCCTACGTCGGGCTCCACGCGGGTCTGGGCGCCGTCGGCGGTGTAGAAGCGGGTGAATCGCGTCGCCGAAGAACCGACGTCCGCTCGGACGAGCGTGCCGTCGGCGTCGACGTTGACGTAGTAGCGCACGGTGTTGCTCGAGGTAGGCGCCGTACCCGCGGGCACGCTCGTGGTCACGCTGTTCTGGTAGACGTAGTAGTCGCCTTCGGCTGGCTTGACGCTGGGGTAGGCCGTGGCAGCGGGAGCAGGGGCGGGTGCAGGCGCCGACGCTGCTGCGTCATCGCTGCCGCCGCCCCCACAGCCCGTCAGTTGAAGGCAGGCCACCCAGGCGGCGGCCAGGGTTGCGCGGCGTACGTCGATGGTGTTGATGCTCAAGGCTTTCCTCCGTTTTTTGGGGTTGCGCAGCCGTTGCGGTGCGCCGGGGCGTGAAGCTATCGACGAATCGTCACAAACGGGGCCGACAAGGTGCAGAAAACAGCTAACACAACTAACCATCACAGCTAACACACCTAACATCGACCGCCTCTCGTGCCATGCTGGGGCCTCGGGCGACGGTCAGGAACGAAAAGACGGAGCAGCACGGCGTTGAAGCAACTCGCACTCGACGACATCGCAGCCCTGCCGCCCCAGCAAGCCGCGCGCGTGCTGGGGCTGCTGTACTACGAGCAGCACTTCGGTGATGGCAAGGGCGCCTTCGCGTATGCCGAGGTGTTCTCGCGGCTGGGTATTGCGCGCACGTCGAACCCGTCGATGCAGATCAAGCGCATTCGCGAGCGGCTGGACACGCTGCTGCCCGACGGCGCGATCGGTTGGGAGAAGGACGGACGCAGCGGGCGCATGGTGCTGGCGCTGCCGTGCCGCTTCGTCTTGACGCTGGGTGGGCAGCCGGTCGGCGAAGCCGAGTTGTCCGATTTCCTGCACCTCGAGCGGCCGCGCAGTTTCGCGGCACGCGGGCGCATGAACGAAAGCGAACTGGCGCGTTGCCTGCGTGGGGTGGTGCAGGCCGATTTGAGCGTGGCCAGCGGGTCGCTTGACGCCGGCAGCGACGCCGTGCGCGACCTGCACGCCATGGCCGTGGGCCGGCGCCATCAGGCGCTGCGGCTGTGGG
Organism: uncultured beta proteobacterium; assembly: GCA_963738615.1. GTDB lineage: Bacteria > Pseudomonadota > Gammaproteobacteria > Burkholderiales > Burkholderiaceae_C > CAVTWY01. The sequence goes on along the minus strand of CAVTXI010000019.1, from coordinate 1,224,763 downwards.
CCACGCTGCAAGAGCTTCGCCTGCTGCGCCTGGGAGAGGAGTGGACCGCCCTGAAGCGCGCGCTGCAGCCGCCTGCAGCTACGCGCCCAGCGCGACGCCGACTTGCCGACGGCGCACAAGGAAACGCTGCTGGCCGCCGCCGAGGTCAGCCGCGGTTGGCTCGAGTACCACGAGGTGCGCAGCGGCCGGGGCGGGTCGTACCAGGCGATCGTGCGCCGGCTCGAGCCGATGGCTCGCTGCGCCTGGCGGCCAACAACCTGTGGGTGCAGTGCGAGCGCTACAACCTGATGTCGCTGGCGCTGCGGCGCATGGCGGTCGGTGACGAAGCCGCAACCGCGGCCAAGCGGCATGACTGGGCCCTGCGCAGCCTCGAGTTCAACCAGGAAGCGATGCAGTTGGCGAGCCTGGGCGGCAGCCAACTCTCGTTGTCCAACTACATGTCCAACCGTGCGCTGCTGCTGGCTGACCTGGCCGGCGCTGGCGTGGTCGACACGGGCCGCGAAAGGCCTGGCGTATGGGTCGATGCCGCACGCTGGCTGGGGCTGGGCGAAGACCTGGCCCGCGGCTTGAATGCCGGGGCCGAGACGTTGTGGGCGGGGCCGTTCCTGCTGGTCATCGCGCGCGGCGCGCGCGGGCGCGTGGCCTGGGCGCGACCTGCAGCGTGCGCTGTGCGCGGCGTCGGGCTGGTATGCGCGCAGCGGCGCGCACGACGTGATCTCGGCGGCCATCGCGTTCGCGCAACCGGCCGCGGACAACATGACGTCGCAGGCGTCTCGCGGGCGCTTCGAATACCAGCTGACCACCTTCTGCGACACGCTCGCGGAAGCAGCCGGCGCCGAGCGGCGCGACTTGTCCGCATATCCGGGCCTGGCTTCGCTGCGGGCGTGGGCTACCAAGGCCACCGGCCTGACAGCCGACCGGCAGCGGCCGGTCGACGCGTTCCTGGCGTGTTTTCCTGCGCCGGCGGCCCCGCCGGGCAGCGCCTGCCAGGGCTGGTCAATAGCCGCGATGCCGATCCCACCGTGTTGAGCCGCATCTGGGCCGCCATGCTGATCGCGGCCGCATGCGCCGGCCGGCACCGCGGTCACGCAGGGCCGCTTCGACGTGTTCGCAGCGATGGGGCAAGCCTGTTCGACAGCGCGCGCACCGGCTTCGAACTGGCGCTGGGGTTGGCGGCGTCACTGGCGCTGTGGCTGGGCATCACGCGCATCACCCAGGCGGCGGGCCTGGTGCAGGCCTTCGCGCGCGGCGTGTCGCCGTGGCTGTCGCGCCTGTTGCCCGACGTGCCGAAGGACCACCCCGCGCTGGCGAATGCAGGCATGAACGTGGCGATGAGTGCGACGGGCATCGACAACGGTGCGCTGCCGTCGGGCCTGAAGACGATGCAGGAGTTGCAGAAGCTGAACAGACGACGGCCGCGCGTGCGTCGCGCGCGCAGCAGATGTTCATGGTCTACATGACGACGTCGATCACGCTCTTCCCGGTGACGATCTTGGGGTTTCGCACGCAGATGGGCGCAGCGCACCCCGGCGACATCGTGGTCCCGCTGCTGATCGCCAGCTTCGCGGGCGTGTTTGCGGGCCTGCTGTACACCGCGCTGGCGCTGCGCGTGCGCGTGGCCGACGCGATGTTGGTCCTACCGACGGTGCTGCTGCTGGCGGCCGTAGGCACGCTGGTGTGGTTCGCGACGTCACCGCTCGCGCTTGCCGGGCGGTGCCGTGGCGGCGCACCTGGCGGCGTGGGGCTACGCCGCGCTGCTGGCCGTGGTGGCGCTGGTGGTGGTGACGGCGCTGGTGCGCAAGGTGCGCGTGTTCGACGAATTCGTGGCCGGCGCCGGCGACGGTTTCGGCATGGCGATCGGCCTGGTGCCGTACGTGATCGGCATGCTGGTCGCGGTGGGCCTGCTGCGCGCCAGCGGAGCGTTCGGGTTTCTGCAACAGGCGGTCGATGCGGTGGCGGTGGCGCTGGGCGTCGACATGCGGTTCACGTCGTCGGTCGCACAGGCGGTGATGAAGGCGTTCTCGGGCAGTGCGTCGCGGGGCTTGATGCTCGATACCTTCCAAGCCGACGGCGTCGACTCGTTCGAGGCCCATCTGGCGGCGCTGGTGCAGGGGTCGAGCGACACCACGTTCTACGTGCTGGCCGTGTGTGCGGGGGCAGCGCGGCTCGAGACGCTGGGGCATGCGGTGGCCGGCGCCGTGGTGGCCGACGTGGCGGCGTTCGCGGCGTCGGTGGGGTCGGCGTATCTGCTGTTCGGTTAGGGTCGCCGCGGGCTGCGGACGAACGCGCAACAAGCAACAACGAGATCGAGGAGGCACAAGCAATGAAGACACGACATGGGGACCGGCCTTGGCGCTGGCCGGGGCCGCAGCAGCCCTAGCGCCCGAAGGCGCATGCGCGCAAGCCAACGACGACAGACCTTCGCCCACGGTCACCGTGCTGGGCACGCGCGATGATGGCGCGCCGCCCAGCCCTTGGGGCGCGGCCGTGCCGCTGAACACGCTGGCGCAGACCATCACGTCGAACACGTCCGATGAGTTGCAGGCGCTGGGCGCCAAGCGGGTCGAGGACCTGGCCGGCCTGGTACCGGGCTTGCAGGTATCGGTCAGCAGCGCGGGCCTGTCGAGTGCGATTCAACTGCGCGGGTTCCTGTCGGCTCGCCTGTATCTGAACGGGCAGCCGGACGTGCTGCGCCTGTTCTCGCGTGACCTCGCGACGGTCGAACGCGTTGACGTGCTGAGCGGCCCCGCGGGGCTGTTCTTCGGCATCGCATCACCGGGCGGCGTGGTGCACTACATCGGCAAGCAACCGCGCTTCGACGCGTCGAACGCGTTGCGCATGACGATGAACGAGCACGGCGTGGCCGACGTGATGCTCGACGCCACCGGGCCGCTGAACCCCGACCTGGCCTACCGCGCCGTGCTGTCGCTGCGTGATGGCGACGCACCGCCGGCCGGCCTGCCGCAACGTCGGTCCACGCTGCTGGGCGGCTTGACGTGGGGCGCGTCACCGAACCAGCGCGTGATGCTCGAGGCCGAGGCGGTCGCGAACCACACGCCCTACGTGTTTGGCACGGCGATCACGGGGCAAGGGCCGACGGCGCAGCCGCAATACGACCGCATGTACGTGGTGCCCGGCGGCGGGCCCGCCACACGGACGATGCAGCGCTGGGCCGTCGAAGCGCGCCGCCGGCTGCACCCCGACTGGACCGTCGCCGCACGCTACACGGCCATTCGAGGTACGCGCGACGAAACCTTGTTCGGCTTCTGGTCCGTGGAATCGGACACCGAGCTATCGGGGTACTACACGCAATACCACGACACGTTCACGCAGTCGACGGCCAGCGTTCGCGCCGACGGCAAGGTGGTGGCGGCAGGCATGCGCCACGACGTGGCCTTCGGTTGGGAAGCCACGCGGCAGCAGTTCGAGTTTGCAGGCGTGCAAAGCATCGCGACCTTCGTGCTCGACGCGGCAAACCCCGACTTCAGCGGCGTCGACCCGGCGGCGCTGCCGAAGTCGCCGCGCTACCTGCACGAGCGTTCGCGTGAACAGGCCGTGTGGGCCGCCGACCGCGCAACGCTGATGCCGGGGTGGACCGCGACCGCGGGTGTGCGACACACGGCTTTCGACATCGACTTCGACCGCACGGGCGCGGGCTTGCGCCGCGTAGCCGACACGAACGCGCGTGCGTGGCATGTGGGCACCACGGTCGAGCTGCGTCCACGGTGGCATGCCTACGTGTCCACGTCATCGGGGTTCGAGCCCAATCGCGGCTTCGACCGCAATGGGCAGACGCTTGCGCCGCAGCGCCAACGGCAAACCGAAGTCGGCCTGCGTGCCCAGCCGTCCGCCGACATGTCGACCTCCGTGGCCGCCTACCGCATCGACCTCAGCGACATCGCCATCACCGACCCGCTGGACCGCACCGCGCTGGCCGCGGGCGGTGCCCGTCGCGTGGACGGCATCCAGGCCAGCACCAGCGCGCGTGTCGCGGGCTTCGACGTGGGCGGCCACGTGAACCTGCTGCGCATGCAGCGTCCGGTGCGAAGCTCGGCCTCACAGGGCGACGACGTGCCGGGCGTCGCTTCGCGGACTGCCGGGCTGCGCCTGGCGGGGCCGTTCACCGTCGGCGCGTTCCCCGCGCGCTGGCACGTGCACGCGTCCTACGTCGGGCGTCGCGCCGCCGACGCCGAAAACACGACGACCCTTCCCGGCCACGGCCTGGTTCACATGAACACCGAGCTGACACTGGCCCCGACCAGCAAGCTGTCGATCGGTATGCGCAATGTGCTGGACAAGCGCTACATCGAAGCCGTCACCGCGCTCGACGACGTGTACCAAGGGCCGCGCCGCACGGTCTGGGTGCGACTGGATCATCGGTTTTGACGCGTCCATGCGTGGAGACACGCCGCGCTGCGGCAAGATTCGCCCCTGTGAAACGCCTTCATTCATCGACACTCGCCGCGACATCGCCCTCGGTCGCGCGCCCACGCTACGACCGTGCCGCACTCGAGCCCGGCATCGTCCACCTGGGCATCGGCGCCTTCATGCGCGCGCACCTCGCGGTCGCGACCGAAGCTGCCATCCATGCGACGGGAGACATGCGCTGGGGCATCGTCGGCGTGTCGCTGCGGCAGGCCGACACGCGCGACGCGCTTGCACCGCAAGATGGGCTGTACACGGTCGCAGTGAGAGAAGGCGACGGCGCGGGCGGCGTGCGCGAAACGTTGCAGGTGATCGGCTGCGTGCAGCGCGTGATCGTGGCAGCCGAAGATCCGCAGGCCGTGCTCAGCGCCATTGCCGCGCCGGCCACACGCATCGTCAGCCTGACGATCACCGAGAAGGGTTACGGGCTCGACCCCGCGACGCGCAAGCCGCGGCTGGACACGCCCGAGCACGCGCATGACCTGCAAGCGCCGACCGCGCCGCGCAGCGCCGCCGGCTTCATCGTGCACGGGCCTGCGCGCCGCCGTGCCGCGGGACTTGCGGGCGTCACGCTGATGTCGCTCGACAACCTGGCGTCGAACGGCCACGCCTTGCGCGCGCTGGTGCTCGACTTCGCACGCGCACTCGACCCTGCGCTGGCCGCGTGGATCGATGCCACGTGCACGTTCCCGTGCAGCATGGTCGACCGCATCGTGCCGCGCACCACCGACGCCGACCGCGCGCGCGTGGCGCAGCGCTTAAGCGTGCACGACGCATGGCCCGTCGTCACCGAAGCCTTCTTCGACTGGGCCGTCGAAGACCACTTCGCCGCCGGCCGCCCCGCGTGGACGCATCAACCCGGCGCGCGCGTGGTGCCCGACGCTGCGCCGTGGGAGACGCTGAAGCTGCGCATGGTCAACGGCGCGCACTCGACGATCGCCTACCTGGCGGTGGCCGCCGGCTGGGCCACCGTCGACGAAGCCATCGCCCAGCCCACGCTGCGCAATTTCGTCGAAGCGCTGATGCGCGAAGAGATCGAACCCACGCTGCCCGCGCTGCCCGGCTTCGACGTCGCCGCCTACCGCGCCCAACTGCTGGCGCGCTTCGCCAACCCGGCACTCGCGCACCGCACGATGCAGATCGCGATGGATGGTTCGCAGAAGCTGCCGCCGAGGTTGCTGGGCACCGTGCGTGATCGGCTGGCGAAGGGGCAGCCGGTGACGCGGCTCGCGGTGTCGATCGCGGCGTGGCTGCAGCATCTGCGCGGGCAAGACGATGCGGGGCGCGCGTACACGATCGACGATCCGATGGCTGCGGAGTTATCCGCGCTGGCGCAGCGGATGCGCGCGGCTTCGGACCCTCGCGAGCGCGCCGAGATCGCGCTGCGGTTCTCGGCCGTGTTCGGCGACCTGGCCGACTCGCCCGCGATGGTCGATGCGCTGCCGTCGCGCTCGGCGTCTCGAGCGAGCTCAGTATCCTCTTCGCGCTGATGCGCACCCCCAGCACCAGCACGTTGAACGATCGACGATTTCATTGATGCGCCACTTACCCATGGCGCCGCACGATGACGATTCATCCCGTGTCAGCTTCACCGGCATTACGCAAGCTGATCGGCGTAACTGACAGCTGATTCACGACGACTGCGCCGATCCTGTCGAGCACCACCACAGTCGACTCGAGATCCTCCGCGCTCTTCGCCCTGTCGCGCCGAAAGTCGAAGAGGCGCCCCGAGTCATCTTCGGCCTCGACGCTGATCGAACGTCGATCGTCTTCATTCAACCGAGCTTCTTGCGCTTGGCGTCCAGCTTCGCCTGAAGTTCGTCGGCCCTCATCAGCAGGCGCAGAAGCTCCCGTGCATTGGCAACTTTCCCATGCGGCCTGCCCGCGCTGGTGAAAGTTCGCCTGCACGCGCCGAACTCGACGGCATTGCGTACGGAGGTCTAACGCACTCGAAGGCTTTCGCCCTGACGCAGGACGACGCCTCGAGTTCGTGCGCGAAGCTCGGGCTCGACTCGGACCTGTGGCGATGACGGCTGATTGTCATGCGCTCGGAGTCGTATTGCGTTTGCGTTACGTCTGTCCAGCTTCGCAGTGCACGCCCGGCCCTATCGCCTATCCCTACCCCTGCACCGCCACCATCACCGCATACGCCTTGAACACCGCCGTTGCCGCCACACCGACTTTCAACCCCGTGGCTTCGACGCTTTCGTTCGTGACGGTCGCGGTGATCGCTGCGCCGCCGGGCAAGGTGACGACCACCAGCGATGACACCGCGCCCTTCTCCACACGCGACACCGTGCCTGCCAGTTGATTGCGCGCCGACAACTGCCAGCCGGCGAAGTCGGTGACCAGCACGATCGCCGATGCTTTCACCAGCGCCAGCGCTTCCTTGCCCTTCTTCAGCTTCAGGCGCTTGGCCGCAGCGCTGGTCATCGCGGCGGTGATTTCGCCGCCGCCTGACTTCAGCGCGATCGTGATTTGTGTCGACACCGGGCCGGCGTCGATGGCCGTGACGGTGCCGGCGAACTGATTGCGGGCGGTGGTCTTCATCGACATTCTCCGAAGCAAGCCCTGCAGGGCCGGCAGTTGGGTGAAGCGCGTTTCCTGTTCGCGCAGGAACGCGAGATGTTCTTGTTGCAGCGCCTGCCACGCCTCGAGCAGGCCCAGTGCAGCGTCGGTTAATCGCGTGCCGCCACCGCCTGCGCCACCCGTGGCCGTGTGCAGCAACGGTTCGTTCGCAAGATTGCATGCGGTCTCGAGCACCAGCCAAGCGCCTTTGTAGCTGTAGCCGGCCGCACGCGCGGCGCGGTTGATCGAACCCGTGCGGTGCAGCGCCTCGAGCAGCGCGAAGAACCGCGTGTCAAGCCGACCCGCGATCTTCAGGTCGGCGTCGAGCAGCGATCCGTGGTCGGCGGCCATGCGCGCTACGCCATCAGCGCCACGGTCTTCACCTGCACCCACACGGGCTGGCCCGGCGCAAGCCCCAGCGCGTGCGATGACCGGCGCGTCAGCCGCGCGACGACCGGCAAGCCTTGCACGTCGACACCGACCGCACCGCTCACCCACGCGCACGCGCACCAGCGCCAGGCCCGCGTGCTCGTCGTCGTCGACCACGGCCTCGACGGTGGCGGCCAGTTGGTTGCCGATGCTGCTGCCCTCGAGTCGTTCGCGCGACAGGCTGACGTCACGCGCCAGTACGCGCACGCGCGCCGCGCTGCCTACGGGCAAGCCGTGGTCGGGTGCCCAGAACGTCGAAGCCCGCTTGCGGTGAACCCACACGAAGCCGCGCCAGTTGCCATTGCGCATCGCGTTGCGTGACCACCGCCGCATGCACCACGCCCGCGCCGTCGCCGCGCGCGGTCGGCAAGTCCAGCCGCGCCATCACCTCGGCCAGCGGACCGTCGGCAACCACGCGGCCTGCGTCCATCAACACCAGGTGATCGGCCAGGCGCGCAACTTCGTCGACGGCATGGCTGACCAGAACGATCGGAATCGACAGCTCGGCGTTCAGCCGCTCGAGGTACGGCAACACCTCGGCCTTGCGCGCGGCGTCCAGTGCCGCGAGCGGTTCGTCCATCAGCAGCAGGCGCGGGCTGGTGGCCAGCGCGCGCGCAATCGCCACGCGCTGGCGTTCACCGCCCGACAGCGTGGCAGTGCGGCGCGACATCAAGCCGCCGATGCCCAGCAGGTCGATCACGTGGTCGAGCGCGACACGCCGCGCGTGCGGTGCGATGCGCCGCTGCCCGTAGTGCAGGTTCGCGCGCACGTCCAGGTGCGGGAACAGCGCCGCGTCTTGAATCACGTAGCCCAACGGCCGACGATGCGTGGGCATGAAGACGCCGCGCGCGTCGTCCTGCCACACGTCGTCGTTCGAATCATCGCTTTCATGGCCGATGTGCACGTGCCCCGCCGCGCGCTCGAGCCCGGCCAGCGCGCGCAGCACGCTGGTCTTGCCGCAGCCCGAAGGACCGAACAGCGCCGACACGCCGCGCGCCGGCAGGCGCAGTGCGACGTCGAGCACGAAGCCGGCACGCTGCAAGCGCAGCGCCGCATCGATCGTCGGCGGACGCTGCGTGGCATCGATCGTGGTCATGCCGTGCCCACCCGTGCCATCTCGTCGCGATGCCGCGGCCGGTTCACCACATACAACGTCACCAGCACCACCAGCGCGAATACCACCATGCCGGCGGCGAGCCGATGCGCCGCGTCGAACTCGGCGGCTTCGACGTGTTCGTACACCGCGACCGACAACACGCGCGTCGCGCCGGGAATGTTGCCGCCGATCATCAGCACGATGCCGAACTCGCCCACCGTGTGCGCGAAGCCGAGCACGCTGGCGGTCAACAACCCGGGCCGCGCCAGCGGCAATGCGACGGTGAAGAAGCGGTCGAGCGGCGACGCGCGCAACGTGGCCGCAGCCTCGAGGGTGCGTTCGGGGATCGCTTCGAACGCTTGCTGCAACGGCTGCACCACGAACGGCAGCGAATACAACACCGACGCCACCACCAACCCGGCGAACGTGAAGGGCAACCGCCCCAACCCCAGCGCCTGCGTGAACTGCCCCACCGGCCCCTGCGGCCCCATCAACAGCAGCAGGTAGAAGCCGATGACAGACGGCGGCAGCACCAACGGCATCGCCACCAACGACGCGGCCAGTGGCTTCATGCGCGAACGCGTGCGCGCGAGCCACCATGCGATGGGTGTACCGACCAGGAGCAACAGCACGGTGGTGACCGCGGCGAGTTGCGCGGTCAAGCGCACAGCAGTCCAGTCAGCGACGGTCATCATGGCTGGGCCTGCCCGTAACCGTAAGCCGTGATCACCTCGCGAGCCGACGCGCTCTTCAAGTACGCCATCAGCGCCTTCGCGGCCGGGTTGTTCTGGCCGTACCTCAGCAGCACGGCGTCCTGCCTGATCGGCGCGTGCAGCGACGGCGGCACGCGCCACATCGAACCCGCCATCGGCCGACCGGGCACCACGACCTGCGACAACGCGACGAAGCCGACGTCGGCATTGCCCGTGACCACGAACTGATACGCCTGCGCGATGCTGTCGGCCGTAACCAGCTTCGGCGCCACCGCCGCAGTCAGCCCGCGTGCGTCCAGCACCTGCATCGCCGCGCGGCCATAGGGTGCGATCTTCGGGTTGGCGATCGCAAGCTTGTCGAACCGCCCCACCGCAAGCACCGCCCCTTCGTCGTCGACCACGCCCGGCCGTGCGCTCCACAACACCAACTGCCCGATCGCGTAGGTGAAGGCGCTCCCGCCCACCGCATGACCTTCGTCGATCAGCCGCTTGGGTGTCTCGTCGTCGGCAGCCAGCAGCACATCAAACGGTGCACCCCCCGTAACGATCTGCGTATAGAACTTGCCGGTGGCCCCCGCCGACGACTTCAGCACATGCCCCGTCGCAGCCGTGAACCCCTGCGCGATGCGCGCCAGCGGCGCGGCGAAGTTCGCCGCGACAGCCACGGTCACTTCGCCTGCGCGACCTTGCACAGCGGTCAGGGTGAGCGCGAGGGCCAACAACGCCAGGGCTGGCCTTCGGGACACGGGCGATGAAACAGCAGCCATGCAACGCGCGCCGGGCCGGCGGAGGGCCTTCGACGTGAACGACGAGTGTACGCGGGCGCGTTATGTAGTGCAGTTCAGAACGCAGCGCTGCGGTTCCCATTCAGGACACGCTTGCCTTACGCCCTCAGGAAGCGCGTAGTCGACGACCAAGCTCCGCGCACCCTTCGAACGCGATTTCGCGAAGGTTCCACCAAGCAGCGAAGAATTCCTGAAACGCTCGATTCGAAGTCCGTCGCGCATGAACGTCGGCCAGTTGCGTCCAATCGGTGGCCTCGGGCGGGAAGATGGTCTTCATCTCGTCGATGACCTGGCCCCTCCACGGCTCGGACCACGTACCCGACAGGCGATACAGGCCGAGCACCGCTTGCGACAACGTGCGCCAGCCATCGTGCAGCACGGCATCGACGCCGAGCGCGTCCAGATCGGCCGCGATCTCGGCGTCTGCGTGTTCCCATCGCAGGTAAGCCTCATCGTATTTTTGCTGGGTCTGGTTCTGCATGCCACGCTCGGCCATTTGAATGGCGAGCAGGAAGGCGATGACCTCGGCATTGATCTTCTTCGCCAACCCGGCCCGCGCTTCATCGCGCGCACCGATCGAGTTTTCGCTGACCCACCGCGTCAGCGCAGGTGCAAGGTCGATCGAACCTGGGTTCGCGCCGAAGAAGCCAACACCCTTGGCCTCGCTCCAGTGCCGTCGCCAATCACGCAGATGCCGGTCGCGCGCCATCTCGTCGAAACGAGCGGGCCAGCGCGCGCTGTCGTCGAGCATGAATACCAGGACGGGGACGCCCAGCGCCACGGCAGCGTCGACCTCCATCTGCGTGATGCTTTGGTGCTCGCCACGCGGCACGTGACCACGCCGCCGCGCAATCAAGAGAATGCAGAGGTCACACCCTTCGATCCGCGCCTGCGAAAACCGCTTCGGCTCGTCGGTCGCGGCCGTCCAATCTTCCATCGGATCGACGAAGAAGCCAGCCTTGCGCAGCGCCGATATCACCCGAGCTCGATGCTTTTTCAGATCGACAAAGGTCGACGAAACAAAGACTTTGTAAGACTTCATGATTCGTCCTCACCGCACCAACGGCCATGTCTCTTCCAACTCATACGCAATCGACCGCGCCAACCCCTCGAGGTCCGGGAACAGCGTGGCCTGCGTGATGTTCATGCGGTACAGCGCGTGCATCGCCTCGCGCCGCAACTCGTGGCCGAGCACGATCTTTTCGATCAGCGGCTCGTCGCTGTCGTACTGCGCCAGCAGCGCCTCGAGCGGTTGGTCGAGGATGCCCGGCATGACCAGCAGGCCCGATTGGGCGACCAGGCGGCGGTCCATTTCTTCGGGTTCGCCGAACCACACCAGCGGGTGGCGTTCCACCGCGAAGTAGCGTTCGAAGTTGCCGGGTAGTTCGGGGTCGACGATGTCGCGTGTCAGGCCGGCGTCGAAACGCGGTGCCACGTCGAACAGGCGCGGCGTATTCAGTGCGTACACCGCCGAGTCACCCAGCGCGCGCTCGAGCGCGAAGAACGCGGCCACGTAAGGGCTCTTGGTGAAATCGAACAGCCGTGTGGGTGCGCCATGGTGCTGCATCATCGCCAGGCAGCGCAGCGGGTCGTTCAGCAGCGACGGGTCGGGAAGGTACACGTGCGCCTTGCGGCGGAACACGCGGATCGCGCGCTCTTCGCGCTCACTCCACTGCGCGCGCGCCACGCCCAGTTGCGCAAGCCGCCGCGCCAGCGAACTCAGCAACGGCCACGACTCAATGGGTTCGCCACGGAAGGCATAACCCTCGCGCGCGGCGATCCACGTGTCGAAATCGCTCCAGGAGATCAGGCGGCGTTCTTGCATGGCGAAGGATTCTGCGGCAGCGGCGTCCGCTCGATCCGCCTCGAGCGTCACTCGGCTTTGATATTCGCCTCGCGAATCACCCCCGCCCACACCGCCGTTTCGCGCTGAATCTGCGCCGCGAAATCGGCCGGCGTGTTCGCCACCGCCTCGAGCCCCTGCGCCGCCAGCCGTTCGCGCGACTTCCTCAGCGCGTCCGTGATCGCGGCGTGCATCCGTGTGACCAACTCGTCAGGCGTTGACGTCGGCACCATCACGCCGTACCACGACGGCACGTCGATGTTCGCAACGCCGCCTTCGGCCAGCGTGGGCAGGTCGGGCAGCACCGCAGCGCGGCGCGACGTGGTGACGGCGAGCGCGCGCACCTGACCGGCCTTGATCGCCGGCAGCAGCGTCGGCACGGCGCCGAACATCACCTGCACCTGCCCGCCGATCAGGTCCTGCATCGCGGGCGGCGTACCCTTGTACGGCACGTGCAGCATGTCGATGCGCGCTTCGCGTTTCAACAACTCGCCGATCAGGTGCAGACTCGAGCCGTTACCGGGCGATGCGTAGGCCAGCTTGGCAGGGTTGGCGCGCGCGTGGTCGATCAATTCCTTCACCGTCTTCGCCGGCACCGACGGGTGCACCACCAGTACGTTGGGTGCGTAGGCCGCGAGCGTCACGGGTTTGAAATCGCGGGCCCACTGGAATGGCGTCGACGGCATCAACGTGGCGTTGATCGTGATGTTGCCCTGGGGAATGAAGAGCACGGTGGCGCCGTCACCGGGCGCACGCGCGACCTGCTGAATGCCCAGGTTGCCCGCCGCACCGGGGACGTTCTCGACCGTCACGGCGCGCCCGCTCGCAGCCTGCAGTTGCTCGGCCACGCTGCGCGTCAACGCATCGAGTACCCCGCCGGCCGGGAACGGCACGATCAGGCGCGTGTTCTTGTCGGGCCATGACGGCGCTGGCGTCGTCTGCGCGGATGCCGGCGCAACGGCGATGGTTTGCAGGCAAGCCAATGTGAAGATGGCCACCGCGCGGCGCGTTGACTCGAACACGCATCTCGTCATGGCATCTCCTTGGACATGCAGAAAGCGATCAAACCGATCGGACGTTCAGTCTGCCTGGATGCCCAGTTCCTTGATCACCTTGCTGTAGCGCGCGTGGTCCCCCGCCACGCGCTCACGCACCACCGACGGCTCGCCACCCGCCGGCAACAGCGCCAGTTGCGTCATGCGCGCCTGTACGTCGGGCTGCTTCAATATCTCGTTGAAGTGGCCGTTCAGCGTTCGTTGAATGTCGGGCGACAAACCCTTCGGCGCCATGAAGGCCTGCCATGCGGGCACGTCTGCGTCTTTGAAGCCGAGTTCGGACAAGGTGGGCACGTCGGGTGCCAGCGGCGAGCGCTTCGCGTCGGCCACCGCCAGGTTGCGCAGCTTGCCCGACGCGATGTGCGGGCTGACCGGCCCCAGCGTCGTGAAGAACATGCCGATGTGGCCGCCCAAAAGGTCAATCACCGCCGGGCCGCTGCCGCGGTACGGCACCTGCTGGATCTTCATGCCGGCCGAGCGATTGAACAGCTCGCCCAGGATATGCATCGGCGAGCCGCTGCCCGGGCTGGCATACGTGGGCATCTTGCCGCCCTTGTTCGCGGCGACCAGGTCGGCCATGGAGTTGATGCCGGTGGCGGTGTTGACGACAACGAAGAGCTGCTGCGTGCCCATCATCACGATGGGCGTGAAGTCTTCAAGCACGTCGTAGGCCGCGCCGGTGCCCGGCCGCAGCACCATCGTCGCGGTCGTAATGGTATTGGGCGTGAACAGCAGCGTGTAGCCGTCGGCGGGCGCCTTCGCGACCGACGCGTTGCCGATGGTGCCGCTGGCGCCGGTGCGGTTTTCGACGTTCACGGTCTGGCCGATGCGTGCGGACAGCTTTTCGGCGAACAACCGCGCCAGCGCGTCGGTGTCGCCACCCGGCGGGAACGACACGACGATCGTGACTGGCTTGGCGGGCCAAGCTTGCGCGACGGCTGCGGCGGGCAGCATGGCGATGGATGCGCAAGCCAGGGCCACGGCAACAACACGGCGGCGAAGGATCTTCATCGGGTGAGCCTCACAAGGTCAGGTTGGTGGCACGACGGGGGAACGACGCATCAACGCGTCCACTGCTCGAGTGGCAGATACACGCCCTGCCATCCTGGGCTGGTGGGGCCGGGCGGTGTGGCCCGCGGCGGCGGTCTGGAGATGTCGGCGTCAGCCATCCAAAGGCCGCCGCCCACGTCGCCTTCACCACTTTCGGCGCGATAGATCTCGAGCCGATGCACGCCTTGTTCGTGCGCTTGCGCCGCGAGTGCACGTTCCCAGCCCGGTGCCACGCCAGCCGCAGTGGCCGCGATGCGTGACCTTGCCGCGGCTGCGCCGATGCCAGCACGGCGTTCGTAGAGCCGGCGAAAGCGCGCACGCAGGCACACTTCGATACCGTCGCGGCCCCAACTATCCTGGCGGTCGCGCTCGACTTCGGCACGCAGCGCGCCGCCGTCGTAGGCCGCGAAGCTGTCGTGGTCGCCGAAGTCGTAGAAGCACAGCATGTCGGGCACTTCTGCGACTGCGCCCACTTCGGCGGCACCGGGCACGCGCTGCCACAAGCGCGCGCCGAGCATGCCTTCATGACCGAACAGCAGATGAACGTGGTCGACGTACCAACGGCGCGCTTCGTCGAAGTCGCCGCGGGGCACACGCGTGCCCACGATGTTGAAGAGGTGCAGCACGCCGTGTCAGCCCGCTGAGGCTGGAACGACAGCAGCCATCGCGGCGCGCGCTGCCAAGCGCGCTCGCGCCTGATCGACGCTGCGCTTCTCGAGGATGCGCCGCACGCGCGCCAGGCCCACATCGTGCTCATACAGAAACTCGCGGTCGCGCGCGTCGTCGGGCATCGACTCGAGCACCAGTTGATCTTGTTCGAGCACGGCCCAGTGCAGCGCCTCGAGACGGTTGCGGTACATGAAGCGCCAGACGTTGCGTTGCCAGCCCTGCACCTTGCGTGTGCGCCAGAAGTAGACCTGGCAATGCTTGGCGTCGACCGGCGTCGCGAAGCCCACGATGCCGAAACTGCCGCCGGGGCCGAAGCGCTTCCTGTAGGGAATGGCCAAGCGCAGCCACATCGCGCCGGTGTCGCCCAGTTCGACCCAGTCGAAGTTGACATCGCGCTGACCGACCTTTTCGAAGACCAGGCCGGTGGGCGTCTTGCGCACCTTCAACTCGCTGCGCTTGTCGCCTTCGGCCATCGAATGCGACGTTGCGTGCAGGTACGCACCATGCATCGGGTCCATCACGTTGTCGATCGCATAGCGGTAGTTCGTCTTCCAGTTCGACATGCACAAGAAGTGCGCGAACTCGGGCGAGGTCAGTTCCTCGGGCAGTTGCAGCGGCGCGGGCGGCGCTTTCTTCACGTCGGGGTCGTTGCCGAACCAGCAGAAGATCGCGCCGCCGTGCTCCTGCACGGGGTAGCTCTTCACGCGCTGCTCGCCTTCCATCGGGCAGTTCGCCGACGCCGGCACTTCGCACACCTTGCCGCTGCCGTCGATCTGAATGCCGTGGTACCAGCAGGCCACGCGCTCGCCGAGATTCCAACCCAGCGACAGGCGCGCGCCGCGGTGTGGGCAGCGGTCTTCCAGCGCATGCACCATGCCCTGGCCATCGCGCCACAACACGATGCGCTCGGTCAGCCGCGTGATGCCGATCGGCGCGTTGCCCACCTGCCAGCTCGGCGCGACCGGGTACCAGAGGTCGCGCACACCGGTGTCGAGGATGTTGGCGGCTTCCTGTTGCAGCAGCAGGTCTTGATCCGAATGTCCCATGTCGATGTCTCCTTCAACGGCCCATCAACGGCCTATCAACGACCCAGCCGCGCCATCTCGGCTTCGAACAATGCAACGGTCCACGCGCTGCCGTCGGGCATGCAGAAGCGCCGCGCAGCGAAACCCTGCACGATCTGTTCGGGCGTCGTTGCACCGTCTTCGAACACCGCCTCGAGCATGTCGCCCAGGTTGTTCTCGTACGCCGAGGGCGGCGCAGCGCGGGTCTGCCAGACGATGTTGCGCGCTTGGCCTGGCACCTCGATGTGGCCCTTGCCGGCGACGTTGTTGGGCTCGGGTGCGCGCCAGGGTTGAAGGTGCGGGTTGTGGTCCATCTTCGTTTCCTTTCAGCCCTGCACTTCGACGCGGCCGCCGACCACGCGCACAGGAAAAGTCTTCACGTCGGGGCACAGTTCACCGCGCAGGTGTTTGCCGGTGCGAACGTCGAACACCGCCGCGTGCAGCGGGCACTCGACCTCGCAGCCTTCGACGAAGCCTTCGCTGAGGTGCGCGTGCGCGTGCGGGCAGATGTCTTCGATCGCGTGCAGTTCGCCTTCGACGTTGTAGACGCCGACCGCAACGCCGCCGACACTGGCCGCCAGCGGCGTGTCAGGTTCGACTTGGTTGCGCTCGCCGACATCGGTCCAGTTGCTCATGGCTTGATCCTCACGGGTCAGTCTCGCTTTTCGGTCAGGAATTTGCCACCGGCCTCGAAGCCCTTCTGGCGGCGCGTGCGCCCGTCGATGCCACCGTCGATCGCCCATTCGGCGAAGACGGTCGGGCCGGGTTCGAAGTCGCGCGGCTGCCAGGCTTCGGTCAGTTGGTCTTCGTCGGCGTAGTACTCGATCAATCCGCCGGCCGGGTTCTTGAAGTACCAGAAGTACGCCGACGAGATCGGGTGCCGGCCGGGGCCCAGTTGCGTCACGTGCCCCTTGGCGCTGAACGCGAGGCCGCCGCCAAAGACCTCGTGGATGTCGCGCACCGTGAAGGCCACGTGGTTCAGGCCGCGTTTGCCGTCGGGCGTGCGCAGCAGGAACAGGTCATGGTGGCCGCCGCGTGCATCGCAGCGCATGAAAGCGCCGCGACCGGGGTAGCGGTCGCTGGTGACGAAGCCCAGGTTCGCGTAAAAGGCTTCGGTGGCCGCAAGGTCATCGACGAAGAACACGACATGGCCGACTTCGATCGGCGTGGCGCGTTCGTAGATCGGCGCGGCCTGGTCGACGCGGTCGTGCCGGTCCCACGTGTTCGAGCGCGCGCCTTCGACAGTGATGCTGCGCTTGGTGGTCACGCGAAATCGGATGGCCAGACCGTTGGGGTCGACCGCGCCGATGCAGACACCCGTGTCGTCGAAACCCTTTGCGCCAACCAGACGCGCGCGCATGTCGGCAAGCGACGCCGCGTCGCGCACGCTCCACGTGACTTCGCGCAGCGTGGGGCCGTCTTCGATCGGTGCGGGCAACACCACGCGCGCCGGGTCGGCAACAACGACGCGGCAGCCGTTCAGGCTTTCGAAGACGAGGCGGCCGTCGCCTTCACTGGCGAGCTCGAGGCCCCAGTCGGCGAAGAAGCGCCTGCAGGTGTCGAGGTCGCTTGCGCCGTAGGTGATCTGTTCGATGCCGAGGATCATGGTGTCTTCGTTTCCCGCGCCTGCAACGCGCTGAGGATATCGACCGGCGTGAACGGCAGCCGGGTCAGCCGAATACCCACGGCGTCGTCGATCGCATTCGCGATCGCGCTGGCCATCGGCAAGATGGTCGCTTCACCCGCGCCCTTGCTGCCGAACGGACCGGGGCCGTGGCCTTGTTCCTGCGTGATGGTCGTGAACTCGCGCGGCAGGTCTTCGGCCAGCGGCACGCGGTACGTCAGTGGATCGGCGTTCTGCAGCACGCCGCGGTCGTCATAGATCATGCGTTCGAACAGCGCCTGCCCCAGGCCCATCACCGCGGCGCCGTCTTCCTGGCCGCGACAGACCTGCGGGTTGATCGAACGGCCGGTGTCGCCGCTGGCAACCAGGCGCGTGACCTCGACCTTGCCGGTCTCGGTGTCGACCGCGACTTCGACCGCGCCCCAGCCGATTTCCCAGAACACGCACTGCGCGTCGAGGGGTGCGCGGGGGTCGATCGTGGGCTTGTAGAAGCCGTCGGCGCTGAATTCGAAACCGGTGCCGCCGAATTCGCGCATCACCATCGGTGCGAGCGGATGGCGTTGTTCGCCGTGAAGGATCGCGCTGTCCTCGAAGCGAAGTTCGGCGGCGGGCACAAGCAACCGCTCGGCCGCGAACGCAAGCACCTGCGCTCTCAACGCCTGCGCGGCGCGCTGCACCGCGCGGCCCATCACCGCGACGCCTGAACTGGCGTTGGTGCCTTGATCGAACGGCGTGCTGTCGGTGTCGATCGGCGCGAAACGCACGCGCTCGACCGGAATCGCCAGTTCCTCGGCGACGATCAGCGACAGCGCGGTGTGTGCGCCTTGCCCGATCTCGACCGTGCCGCACTGAAGAATCACATGACCGGTGGTCGTCATCTTCACGCGCGCCGACGCAGGCTTGTTGACGCCACCGCCATCTTTGAAGCCGACCGCGATGCCGATGCCCTTCTTCACCGTGCCTGTGCCGCGATCACGCGGCGCGTGGTAGCCGATCGCGCGGCACACCACATCCAGCCCTTCGACCATGTCGCTGTCGACGCCGCTGTCGCCGGGCATGTACGGCGCACCCAGCGGCAGCAGGTTCTTCACGCGCATGTCGTAGGGATCGATGGACAAGCGCCGCGCAATCATGTCGACCTGCGACTCGCTGGCCCACATCGCCTGCGTGCCGCCGAAGCCGCGGAACGGGCCTGCGGGCGCGGTGTTGGTCATCACGCACTCGCAGCGGCTGTCGACGTGCTGCCAGCGGTACGGGCCGGGTGCGCGGTAGCAGGCCTTCTCGGCCACCAGCGGACTCGCATCGGCATACGCACCGGCGTCGAGTTGAATGCGGCTTACGCGCGCAACCAGCGTGCCGTCGTTCATCACGCCGGTCTTCAGCCGCAGGATCGCGGCGTGCTGCGTGTTGGTGAGAAAACCTTCTTCCATCGTCAGCGCCAAACGAACCGGCGCACCTGCCAGCCGCGACAACATCACCGTCAGCGCTTCGGTCTTCACGTTGTTCTTCGAGCCGAAGCCGCCGCCGACGTAGGGCACGCGAACGCTGATGGCGTTTTCGGGCAGCGCAAACATTCGCGACAACTCGCGGCGAAGCGGGAACGGGTTCTGACAACTGGCCCACACCTCGATGCGATCGGCCTTCGCATCCGCCACGCTGACGAAAGGCTCGAGGTGGTAGTGCGTCATGCGCGAGAAGCGGAACTCGTCTTCGAAGACGTGGTCGCAGCGTGCGAAGGCTGCCCCGTCGCCCATGCGGTACGCGAAGTCCCAGCAGATGTTCTTGGCCGGCCGCAGGCGCGCGGTGATGCCTTCGCCATACGGCGGGATCACGCCTTGCGGCGCTTGTTCGAAGAGGGCCGGCATGTCGGGTACCAGCGCCGACTCGATGGACGCGGCCACAGGCAGGTCGTCGTATTCGACGCGGATGCGCCGCAGCGCTTCGGCGGCGGTGGCTTCACTGTCGGCCGCGACGGCGCAGACGATGTCGCCGATGTAGCGCACACGGTCGAGCGCGACGATGGGCTGGTCTTTGATGTAGTAGCCGTAGTGCGGGGCGACGTTCGGCGGAATGTGATCGCGCGTCAGCACCGCACGCACGCCGGGCAGTGCACGCGCAACGGACGCGTCGATCGACACCACGCGCGCATGCGCTCGCGGGCTGCGCAACACCTTGGCGTGCAGCATGCCGGGAAGCTTGACGTCGGTGGAGTAGGTCGCGTCGCCCGTGACCTTGGCGCGCGCGTCGCGGCGCGGCAGTGTCTGGCCGACCTGGCGCAACGCTGTGACCGTCGATTGATCGCTCATGCGACACCTTGCGCACGCAGGCGCTGCGCCGCGTCTTGCACCGCTTCGATGATCAGCGCGTAGCCGGTGCATCGGCAGATGTTGGAGCTGATCCACTCGACGATGGTGTCGCGGTCAGGGTTCGGCTCGTGTTCCAGCAGTGCCTTCGTCAGCAGGATCATCCCTGCGGTGCAGTAGCCGCACTGGAACGCGGCGTGGTCGACGAAGGCCTGTTGGATCGGGTGCAGCGCGCCGTCTTGCATCAAGCCTTCGATGCTGGTGACGTTGCAACCGTCGACCTGAAAAGCGAACGTGGAACACGTGGCGACGGGCCGACCGTCGACCAACGCGGTGCAGGCGCCGCACACGCCGCGTGAACAGCCGACTTTGGTGCCGGTGCAGGCGAAGTCGTCGCGAAGCAGATCGGCCAGCACACGGTTGGTCGGCACGTCGCGTTCGACCGGCTTGCCGTTGAGCATGAAGCGCAGCGTCACAGTGGTGGCGGCCGTGGTGTTCGTCGTGGTGTTCGTCGTGGTATCAGCCATGAACAGCCCGTTCGAGTTGACGCGCCAGCAGCTGCGCGCCGACCGTGCGCGCGTAGGAGGCGGTGACCACCGGGTCGGTGAAGTTGTCGGGCAGCCCCGCCATCAGCGAATGCGCCTGTTCGTGTGCGATTGACGCAAGGGTCGACAGGCGCGCCACCGGCACCGTGCACGACAGCACCACGGGTGCGAGGTATTCGGTCGCCATCGCCACGCGCAACTCGAGGCCCTGCGTGGCACCGCGCAGCGCAGCGGCCAGGGTCAGCAGCGGGCGCATCGAGCGCTCGTAGCCGAACCACACGAGCCCTTGGGTGTCGATCACGATCGAGTGCAGCAGCGAGCGTTGCAACGTGCGGTCGATCCACAAGTCGGCGGGCTTGACCACGCGGGCGCCGCGGCGCTCGACAAAGGTCAGCCTTGCATCCAGCGCCGACAGCAGGATCGATCCTTCGTAGCGCACACGCCGCGCCATCAGGTTGCCGCCCAGCGTGCCGGTGAAGCGGATGCGCGGGTTCGCGATGCGTCGCCACGCGTCGGCAAGCTCGGGCAAGTGCTCGAGCACCAACGCGTCGGTGCACCCAGTCGCGTGCGTCACCGCCGCGCCGATACGCAGGCCGCCACGCGTGTGTTCGATTCGGCGCACCTCGTCCACACGCGACAGGTCGATCAACGTCCCAGGCGTAAGCCCCTCGTTGAACGCAGCCACCAGGTCGGTGCCGCCCGCCAGCAGCACCGGATGCGCCTCGTCGGCCAGCGCCGCCACCACATCGCGCACGCTCGCCGGCCGCAGCAGCGCGAACGGCGGCAACGCGCTCGCACTCGTAGGAATCAGGCCAGCGGAGGGGACGGATTGCATCGATCACTCTGTAGTGATTCGTCGATCGCTCTGGGGTGATTCGTTGATCACTCTGGGGTGATTCGTCGATCACACTGGGGTGATTCGTCGATCACTCGGCCGTGATGCCGAACTCTTTCACCAGTTTGCCGAAGCGCGTGTCATCGTCGGCGACCTGCTTGGCCAGCACCGCGCGGTCGCCGCCGACAGGCTCAATGCCCAACTGAGCCATACGCGCCATCACGTCGGGCATCTTCAAGATCTCGTTGAAGTGCGCGTTCAAGGTCTTCGCCACATCGGTTGGCATGCCCTTGGGGCCAAGCAAACCCATCCACGCGCTGACATCGAGTTCGCCGTGGCCCAGCTCGATCAGTGTCGGCACGTCAGGCATCAGCTTCGTGCGCTGACGCTCGGCCACCGCCAGCGGCAGCAGCTTGCCGCTGCTGACATGCTGGCCCACCGCACCGGGCGTGATCCAACCGATCGCCACGTGACCACCGAGCGTATCGGTGACGACGGGCGCGACGCCGCGATACGGCACGTGCGTCATCTTGACGCCGGCGCTTCGGTTCAACATCTCGGCGGCGATGTGCATCGGCGAGCCCGCACCCGGTGAGCCGTAGTTCAACACCTTGCCGCCCTTGGCGTCGGCCAACGCCTGCTTCATGTCCTTGATCCCGGTCGACGACGCCGTGACCAGCAGCAGCGGGATGTTCCCGGTCTTGATGATCGGCACGAAGTCTTTGTTGACGTCATGTGCGGTGGTCGCCGAAAGCTTCAGCACGTGTTGTGCGATCGGGAAGGTGCTGGGCGTGAACAGCAGCGTGTAGCCGTCGGGCGTGGCGCGGGCGACCGATGCGTTGCCGATGGTGCCGCTGGCGCCTGGGCGGTTGTCGACCAGCACCTGTTGGCCCAGACGCGCGGACAGCTTTTCGGCATACACGCGCGCGATCACGTCGGTGTCGCCGCCTGCGGGGTACGACACGACCAGTGTGATCGGTTTGCTTGGCCAGGCTTGCGCGAATGCGGTGCTGGTGGTGAGCGACATCGCGGCGAGCACGAGTACAGATCGGCGGGTGGTTTTCATCATCATCATCGTCTCCTTGGTCGTTTGGTGTTCGTCAGGTTGATGGTTTCGTGGTGGTGGTCACTGCGCCCACGGCAGCGGCGCGGTATTCATGCCCCAGTACAGGCTCTTCTGCTGCATGTACGGCAGGATTCCTTCGCGGCCCTTCTCGCGGCCCAGGCCCGAGTCGCGCCAGCCGCCGAAGGGGGTCGAGATCGAGAACTGCTTGTAGGTGTTGATCCACACCGTGCCGGCCTGCACCGCTCGGGCAACGCGCCATGCGCGACGAAAGTCGGTTGTCCAGATGCCGGCGGCCAGCGCATAGACGCTGTCATTGGCCTGCGCGATCAACTCGTCTTCGTCGTCGAAGGGCAGCACCACGAGCACGGGACCGAAGATCTCTTCCTGGCAGATCGACGCGCGGTTGCTCAGGCCGTCGATGATGGTGGGTGTGTAGTAGCAACCGTGCTCGCGCCTTTCGCCGGCTGGGCGCACGCCGCCCGTCAGCAGGCGACCACCTTCGGCCAGACCGCGTGCGACGTAACGCTCGACGCTGTCGCGATGCGCGTGCGACACCAGCGGGCCCATCTGCGTGCGCTCGAGCACCGGGTCACCGACGCGCAGTGCTTTTGCGCCGTCGACAAGTCGAGCGACGAACGATTCATGCACGCGCCGCTGCACGAACAGGCGCGAACCCGCGATGCACGATTCGCCCGACGAGCTGAAGATGCCGTAGAGCACGCCGGCGACCGCGTGGTCGATCTCGGCGTCGTCGAAGACGATCGTCGGCGACTTGCCGCCGAGTTCGAGTGACACCGGCATCATCTTGTCGGCGGCCTGGTGCGCGATGGCGCGGCCGGTGATGGTGCCGCCGGTGAACGACACGCGCTTGACCAGCGGGTGCTTCACGATCGCGTCGCCCACCACCGAGCCTTTGCCCGGCAGCACGCTGATGATGCCGCGCGGCACGCCGGCTTGTTCGCAGATGCGCGCAAGTTCCAGCGCCATCAACGGTGTAATTTCGGCGGGCTTCACGACCACCGCGTTCCCGGCCGCGAGCGCGGGGGCCATCTTCTGCGCCTCGCTCGCGACGGGCGAGTTCCACGGCGTGATCGCGGCGACGACGCCCATCGGCTCGTACACGCTCATCGTCACGTGGGCACCGCGTTGCGGCGTGATCGTCTCTTCCAACGTCTCGCACGCCGCAGCCATGAACTGGAACGTGCCCGCCGCGCTGTCGACCAGCGCGCGTGTTTCGCTGATCGGCTTGCCGTTGTCGCGCCGCTGCCATTGCGCCAGCTCTTCGCGGCGCGCACGGATGGTTTGTGCGACCGTGTGCAGCACCGCGGCGCGCTGGTGTGGAAGGCGCGTGCGCCAGTCGGTTTTGCCGAAGGCGTCGTGCGCGCGCTCGACCGCTTCGTTCGCGTCGTCGGCACTTGCCGCATGCAACTCGGCGCTGACGCTGCCGTCGGCCGGGTAGATGCTGGCATACGCCACTCCGCGCCCGCGCCGCCATTCGCCCGCGACGTTGATCGGCAGGTCGCGCAGCGGCAGTTGGGTGGCGAGGGGATCGTTCATGGTCGACACGAAGCTGGCAAGGTCACAAGCTCACCGAGTGCGACGCGTTGTGAATCGCGCGCAGCACGCTGTAGACCGTCAGCGCCGAGGTTTTGGGGTTGGCCGGAAGCGGCTCGCCCTCGAGCGTGAGGTCGAGCTTGCCGAACGTGCCGGTGGCGATCACGCGGTGCACGTTGCGCGTGACGCCGGGGTCGGCGATCAGCGTGGTGCGGGTGCGGTCGAAGCCCAGCCCCGCCAGCGACACCGTCGCAGCGACGTTCGCGTTCTTCGGGTACAGCCGCGCGGCGTCGCGCGCGGTGCCGTCGAAGATCACCGTCGGCTCGTCGATGTCGTCGAGGTTGCACACCTGCTCGGCGGGCGAGCCGCGCCAGCCGTTCGGTGGCTTGCGGCCGATGTAGGCCACGCTGTCCAGGCCACCGAAGCGCGCGGCTGCCAGAGCGTCGATGCCGCCGATCGCACCCGACACCAGCGACACCTGCGTGTGCCCCTTGGCCGCAGCGTGCTCGAGCTCGAGCATGCGGTCGGCGTCGTGCAATGCACCGATCGACGCGACGACCGCCGGAATGCCGGCCTCGAGCGCGGGAATCACGTGGCCACTGACGGCGCCGTGACCGGCGCACTCGACGATCAGATCGGGCCGAGCATCACCGCGCAGGTCCAGCGCCTCGAGCACGGTCGCGTGCGGTGCGAAGCGCAGGCACAACTCGCGCGCGTGCTCGAGCGACTTGGCGTTGGCGACAACCTGCATCACGCGCACCTCGGCGTCGTCGCGCAGCAACTGGATCACCGCGCTGCCGATCGCGCCGCAACCGATGACGGCCAGGCGTCTCATGGGACAACCCTCCGCGCTGCGCGCTGCGGGATGAGCACTTCGGAGCGGCCGGACGTGCTCATGCGCTCGCCACCTTCACCGGCGGGCCGGCGAAAGCCGAACGGAACGCGCCGATCGACGGCATGTCGATCTCGAGGATCGCCGGGCCGGCCGCCTGCGCCAGCTCGGCCAGGCCGCGCGCCGCGTGGTCGAGCCTCGAGACGCAACGATGCGCCATGCCCATCGCCTGCGCGAGTTGCGCATAGTCGGGTGTGTGCAGGTCGGCGTAGACCTTGCGGCCACCGTACTGCGCGTCTTGAATGTTCTTGATCACGCCGTAGCTGCGGTCGTTCATCAGCACGACGGTGAACGCGGCTTTCTCTTGCACCGCGCAGGCCAGCTCACCGAGGTTCAGCGCGAAGCCGCCGTCACCGGCCAGGCACAACGTCTTGCGGCCCAGGCCGTAGACGTCGCTGGCGATCGCCGCGCCGATCGCCATCGGCAGGCCCAGCCCGATGCCGCCGCCCAGTGCGTGCACGCCGGCACGCGCGTCGAAGATGCGCAACTCGCGGTTGCCCCAGGTGCTGTTCGACACCGTGACGTCGCGCACCCAGTTGAAGCGCTCGCCCGCCTGCGCCTGCACCGCGTCGACCAGCGCGCTGTATGGCCCCAGGCCATCGCGCAGCGCGGCCACCGCCAGCGCGTGCGCGTGGCGCAAGTCGGCAGCGAACGCGGGGCTGACATGCATGCGGCCCTCGAGTTGGTCGGCCAGCAGCGCCAGCGTGCGCGCCGCGTCGCCGCACACGAACTGCTGGCTGCGGTAGCAGCGTCCGTTGGCCATCGGGTCGGCGTCGATGCGAACCAGCGGCTGCGGCAGCGCAAGCTGGTACTTCAACGTCTCGTTGCCGCGCAGGCGCGAACCGACGACGAGCATCGCGTCGCAGGTCTTGTAGAAGGCTTCGACCTGCGGCTGCAGGTTGTACGCACCCAGCGACATCGGATGGTCCTCGGCAACGATGCCACGACCCTGCACGGTGGTGACCACGCCGAACCCCATGCGCACCAGGCGCTCGACCGCCGCGCCCGCGCCACGCGCACCACCACCCAGCCACAGAAGCGGGCGCTTCGCCTGCGCGAGTGCATCGGCCAGCTTGGCGATCGCGGCGGCGTCGGGTTCGACACCGGGCACGGGCAAAGGCTCGAGGTCATCGGGCATGTCGATCATCTGCGCCTGGATGTCGATGGGCACCTCGACACTCACCGGCCCGCTGGGCGCCGGACTGCGCGCACAGCACCGCCTGCTTGAACGTCGCCAGCGCGGTGTCGGCGCTGCGTACGCGCCATGCTTGCTTCGACACCGCCTGGAGCATCGACAACTGATCGGGCGCCTCGTGGATGTAGGCGAGGTCGCGGTCGAGGTAAGGCGTTTCGATCTGGCCCGTGATGTGCAGCAGCGGCGTGCCTGCGGTCAACGCTTCGACCATGCCGCCGGCCGCGTTGCCCGCGGCGGTGCCGGTGGAGGTGATGCACACACCCAGCGTGTGGCTCGAGCGCGCGCACGCGTCGGCCATGCTGGCCGCGCCGGCCTCGCCGCGCGCCGACACGAAGCGGATCGCGCCGCGCTGCGCGATCGCGTCGAGGATCGGCATGTTGTGGATCGAGATCACGCCGAACGCGACCTTGACGCCGCAACGCTCGAGAAAGGCGGCGATGGCGTGTCCGACGGTGACCTTCATGGCTTGCCTTGTTCGTGGTGGTTCAAATGCTTCGGCACAGCCCGCCGGACACGTCGACGTGGCTGCCGGTCGTGTACGACGACAGCGGTGTCGCGAGGAAGAAGATGGCCTGCGCGGCTTCGTCGGGCTTGCCCAGGCGGCCGAGCTGAATGCCCTTCTTGCGCGCAAGTTCGCCGGCCCAGGCGTCCCACGACACCGCGCGGTCTTCGCGCGCGTCGAAGCGGCGCTGCCACTGACCCGACTCGACCAGCCCGATCAGGATCGCGTTGACGCGGATGCCCTTGGGCGCGAATTCGGTCGCCATCGAACGCATCAGGTTCTGTGCCCCGGCGCGTGCGGCCGACGTGGCGACCATGTGCGGTTCGGGTTGCAGCGCCAGCAGCGAGTTGACGTTGACGATCGCGGCGCGGTCGCTCTTTTCCAGCCACGGCAGGAACGCTCGTGTCGGGCGGATGACCGAGAAGAACTTGAGCTTCAGCTCGTCGGTCCACGCGGCGTCGTCGGTGTCGGCGAAGGTCGACACGCGGCCTTGGCCCGCGTTGTTGACGAGCACATCGACGCGACCGAAGCGTGCAGTCACGGCCTGCGCGAAGCCGGCAACCTGCGCCGGGTCGAGCACGTCGCAGGCGTGCGCGAAGAGTTTCGATTCGTCAGGTGCCTCGCTCAGCAACCGCTCGCGCGCCTGCTCGAGCCGCGCCGCGTTGCGCCCGCAAATCGCGACCGAAGCGCCGGCCTTCAGGAACAACGCCGCGGTCGCGAGGCCAATGCCCGACGAGCCGCCGGTGACGACGCTGGTGGTGCCGGTGCAGTCGATCGTGAACATGGCTGGGCTCGTTCTCAGCGCCTGCGTGCGCCGACGGCCAAGCGCGGCACGGTGGCGACGTCGACGGCCTGGTCGACCGCAGGTTCGGCGTCGTCTTCGCCGCGGTAGTTCAGCAACGTCGACAGTTCGGTGGCCGCGCCGCGCACGCTGGCCACGAGCGCGGCACGGCGATCCGCGGGGATGGTGCTGCCCGGAATGGTGACGCCGAGCGCGGCAACGACGTGGCCGTTCTCGCCATGCACCGGCGCCGCCACGGTGCAGATGTGCGCTTCGAAGAACCCTTCGGACAACACGTGCCCGCGCTGGCGCGTCAGCTGCGCCAGCTCGAACAGCGCGTCGGCGTCGCGCGGCGTGCTGGGGCTGGAAAGATCGAGCACGGCTTCGGGGTACAGCGCGCGGACCTGCGCCAGCGGCAGGTCGCTCAGCAGCACGTGGCCCAGCACGGTGGCGTGCGCCGGCAGCCGAGTGCCCACGCTGACCGAGCTGGCGAACGGCGAACGCGCCGCCGCACGCAGGATGTAGACGATGTCGCGGCCATCACGCACCACGAGGCTGGCGGCAAAGCCGGTGTCGTCGCGAACGCGCTCGAGGATCGGCCGGCCGAGTTCGGTGATGCCCAGCGTGCCCAGGTACTCGAAACCCAGCCGCAGCACCGCCATGCCCAGGTGGTAGGCGCGGCCGTCGTCGGTTCGCTCGACGAAGCCCATGCTCTCGAGCGTGGTCAGCAGGCGGAACACGGTCGACCGCGGCACGCCCAGGCGGCGCGCGATTTCGGGCGCGGTCAGTTGCGGTTCTTTGCGGCTGAATTCGGCCAGGATGCGCAGGCCGCGCTCGAGGCCCGGCACGGTGTAGCGGTCGACGCCCTCGCGCTCGGCGACGTCACCTTCAGCCATGTCGGTCACCCGTTACGGCGCCGCGCCGCTCGACCTCGGGCCGCGTATCGACCCTCGCCGCCACGAGCGCCGCGGCCAGCACCGGCGCCAGGGCATCGTTGAACTGCGCCGGGTCTTCGACGTAACACGCATGCGCCACGCCGTGCAGCAGCACGAACGGCGCGCCCGCATCGTGCGCGACCGCGCGGCAGGTGTCGGGTGGCGTCACGCGGTCGAGTTCGCCGCACAACACGCGCGCGGGCGGGGACGACGCGGCGCGAAGGTAAGTACCCAGATCGTCGTAGGCCAGCATGCCCGCGGCCTGGATGTAGCCCCCCGGCGTGACGCGCTCCATGCTGCCGCGCACGGTGGCCACCACCTCGTCGCTGGCGCCCGGCGCACACAACGCTGCCGAGCGCGCCTGCGCCATACCCTGTACGCCCAGCCGTTCGATCATGTCCACGCGCTCGGCGAGCTTGGCGGCGCGCAAGGTTTCGTCGGCGCGGCCATAACCACGAGCCGGGCTGGCCAGCACGATGGCGGCGGGCGGCGTCGCGTGATCGACATGCGCCGCAAAGGCCGCCGCGACGATCGCGCCCAGCGAATGCCCGACGACGACGGATGGCACCACGCCCAGTTGCGCCAGACACTGGCCCAGCACGAACGCGTAGTCCAGCGCCGTCGGTCGTGGCTGCGGCAGGGGGTCAGAGCCACCGTAGCCCGGCGCGTCCCACGCCAACACGCGGTGCTGCGCCGCAAGCGCCCCGAACTGCCCGCGCCACGAGCCCGAACCCGAGCCGATGCCGTGCAGCATCACGATGGCCGGGCCCGTGCCCGCGTCGCGCCATGCGACAGCGCCGTGCACACAGCGCACGGTCGTGATGGGCGGCAGGATCGAACCCATGGCGTTGCGGCGGCTCGGGTGCGTTCAGCTCTTCGCCGACGGGGCCGCGTCGCGCTTGACCTTCGCCAGCGGGTGGTCGCTCGGGTAGGTCGGCGTGATCGGGCGCGATGCACCCAGCATCACGCACATCAACACGTCTTCTTCGCCGATGTTGATCTCGCCGCGGTACACGCCCGGCGGGATCGAGATCAGGTCACGCTCGCCCAGCACGGCTTCCCAGGTGTCGCCGTCCTTCTCGCACATCACCTTGACCTTGCCGCGCAGCACGAAGAACACCTCTTCGACGTCGGTGTGCAGGTGCATCGGGCCTTCGTGGCCGGCCGGGATGATCATGGTCGAGAACGTGAAGTGCTCGGCCGGGATCGACTTGGTGTCGGCCGCCACCCCGGTGCCGCCGGTGCCCAGGTAGCGCATCTGCGCGCGCCGGTACTTGGGGTCGAAGTCGGCCTGGAACTTCAGCGCATCCCAGTCATAGCGGCGCGTGCTGTGCAGCGCGCAGCGCGACTCCATCCACTGCTGAAACGTCAAAGCTTGATCCGCCATTTGTCTCACCAAAGAAACGTTGTGCCTCTAACGGGACATTCTGCGACTGCTGTCTTCAGCCTGTCAACGAAGACTTTTTGCCTACAGATTCGAACAAACCCTGATACCGATCGATCCGCTCACAGGCGCACAGTCCGATCACGAGACGCGGCAATGCGTCTCATATTCGAACCATTGTCTTGCTTATGAATCTGACTCCACAACCCTTGTTGAAAGCCCGCCGCGTGCTGATCACCGGCGGCGCCCGCGGCCTTGGCCTCGAGTTCGCCACGGCGGTGGCCGGACACGGCGCGCGGGTCGTCATCGCCGACCTGTTGGCGGACCTGGCCGAGCAGTCGGCATTGACGCTGCGCGCGCAGGGGCTCGACGTGCAGGCGCTGCCGCTGGACCTGGCCGACCCGGCGTCGATCGAAACCTGCGCGCAGTCCGCGGTGAAATCGCTCGGTGGACTGGACGGGTTGGTGAACAACGGCGCGATCACGAACTCAGGCGGCCGCAGCCACGCCGAACTCGAGGTCGACGTGTGGGACCGCGTGATGAACGTGAACGTGCGCGGCACGTGGCTGATGACGCGTGCCTGCGCCCAGGCGTTGGGCGCATCGGGCCACGGCAGCGTCGTCAACCTGGCGTCCGACACCGCGCTGTGGGGCGCACCGAACCTGATGGCCTACGTCGCGAGCAAAGGCGCGGTGATCGCGATGACGAAATCCTTCGCGCGCGAACTCGGCACGTCGAACATCACCGTCAACGCCGTCGCCCCGGGCCTGACGCTGGTCGAAGCCACGCAATACGTACCCGAACACCGCCACCGCCTGTACCGCGACCAGCGCGCCCTTCAGCGCGACCAGACGCCGCAGGATGTGAGCGGCGCGGTGGTCTACGCGCTGTCAGACCTGTCGCGCTTCGTCACCGGGCAGTTGCTCGCGGTGAACGGGGGGTTTGTGATGCATTGAGGGCCGCGTGAGCTAGGCCCTGCTCCCACGCACGCGCCATCGACTCGCACAGAGCCTGCGGGATGCGCGCGTCGCCCCGTGCATGCACCATCGTGTCGTGCATCGCCGCCGCGATGCGGTCGATCACCGTCTGCGGCCGCGTCACGCCACAGATCTTGTTGCCGAACGCCAGCAACTCCTGCGTCGTCGGATAGGTCCGCGTGCGGCCTTTGCCGACGAGCAGCTTCAACGCCAGCGTGTGGTCTTCGAGTTCAGGGCCGCCGGGGTAGCGGGTATAGGTGTAGATCGACGTCGTCACCACGTCGAACAACGGCGACAAACGCGCGTCGCCGAGGTGCGTGTAGAGCACGCCGAAGTTCTTCAGGTGCGCGTCGCCATTGCGCACCATGACCGACAGCGCCACCTGTTCGAACAGGCGCCGCAGGTCATCGGCCGCCAGTCCAAACAGGCGCAGCAGTTGCGCGATCGCTTCGTAGCTGCCTTGGTACTTGCGATCGGAGTGCACGTCGCGCACGCGCAGTCCCATCAGCGCGGCCACGTCTTCGAATCCCAGGCGGGTCCCGTCATCGGCGATGTCGAATCGGTCGATAAGCAGTAGCTGTCCGTCGTCGGAGAGTTCAAATGACGACACGTCGATGCCGGCGCGGCGCGCTGCGCTGAGGCACAGGTATTCGTTCGCCGCCAGGCCGGGGTAGGCCGGCGAGGCCGCCTTGACGATCAGGTTCGGGATCGGGATCGATGCCCGCGTGGGCACCATGATCTTCGGCTGCATGCCCGCGATGCCGGAGCCGGTACTCAGGTAGGCGCGCACCAGTTCGTCGAAGACTTCGGGCGTGAAGCGGGTGGCGATCAGCGTCGCGCGGTCGAGCACTGGACCAGCAGCCACCGGCAATGCATTCGGCAGGCGGAAGGCCAAGCGGCCGATGCCGTTGCTGCCGATCAACGCCAACAGGTGCATCGGCGTCAGCGGCTGCTTGGGGTACAGCTCGCGCAGGCGCATAAACAGCTCGCCCTCCGGCAGGTTCTGATCCATCACCGGGAACAGATCGCCGTCCTGCCACGTCGGCCGGTTCGGCGGCATCAGCAGGCTGACTGCGGGCTGTGCGTTGTCGGTCGTGTCGACGTAGCGGAACTCGTAGATCGAGTGCTTCAGCAACTGGCCGGTGGCCGACCGCGTCGGATCCGCGCCAACGACGACCGCCAGTTCGCGCACCCGCTCAGGCAGCACCGTCGTTCTCCGCGTCGTCCGCGTCTTGGCTGAATCGGCGTCGCACGTCGTCCAGGGTTGGCGCAGCGGCCGACTCCACGCGCAGGCCCAGCCCCATCGCACGCAGGATGTCCAGCAGCGACGCGACGGTGACGTCGTCGCCGCGTTCGAGCCGGTACAGCACGTTGCGCGCGCGGCCGGAGCGGCGGGCGATGTCGGTGGCCTTCAGGCCCGACCCCTTGCGGGCGGCGCGGACCGCGTTGCCGAGGTCTTGGGGCAGACCAATGATGTCCTTCATGAAGGACATATTAGCCCTAGGCTAAGAAAATGTCCTCTAAGGAGGACATCAACGTCACGCCGCCTGTGACCCCCGATGCGCCCACCCCGTGGTGCGCCTTTCGACCCACGAGAACAGCTCATACATCGCCATCGCCATCGCGCCGATGGTCACCAGCCCCGCAAAAGCCAGGGGCATGCGTTGCTGGCTGCCGGCGGTCTGCATCAGGTAGCCGATGCCTGAATCGCCGGCTGTCATCTCGGCAAGCACGGTGCCGACGAAGGCGAGCGTGATCGCGATCTTCAGTGAGCCGTAGAAGTACGGCATCGACCGCGGCAGGCCGACCTTCGTCAGCACGTCCCACCGCTTGGCACCCAGCACGCGCAGCACGTCTTCCAGTTCGGGCTCGAGCGTCGCCAGTCCCGTGGCGATGTTGACGGTGATGGGGAAGAACGAAATCAGGAACGCGGTGAGCACGCCCGGCCCCAGGCCGATGCCGAACCACACGACCAGGATCGGCACCACCGCCGCCTTCGGGATCGCGTTGAAGCCGATCATCAGCGGGTACAGCGCGGTGTAGGCCAAGCGCGAGCTGCCGATCAGGAAGCCCAGCATCACGCCGACCACGATCGACAGCGCAAAGCCGAGCATCGTGACCCAGAAGGTCTTCCACGCGGCTTCGAGCAGCGGGCCCTTGAACTCGATGAACTGCTGCCCGATCTGCCAGGGTGTGGGGAAGATGTACTCGGGCACTCGGAACAACATCACGAGCAACTGCCACAGCAGCAGCACCGCCGCCAACACCACGAGCGGCGCCCAACGTTCGACCGACTTGGTGATCTTCATGGCGCAACCGTCGCCGTCGCGTTCCCCGCCGCGGTGTTGCCCGATACAGGCTTGCGCACCGCGCCGATGTGGCCGCGCAGTTCGTGCACGATGTCGGTGAAGTGCGGCGTGTACGTCACCTCGAGGTCACGCGGGCGTGGCAGGTCGATCTGGCGTTTGACGACGAAGCGGCCGGGGCTTCTGCTCATGCAATAGACCGTGTCGGCCAGGAAGACGCTTTCGCGCAGGTCGTGCGTAACCAGGATGACGTTGAATTTCTTCGCTGCGTGCAGGTCGCGCAAAGCGCACCACAGCTCTTCGCGCGTGAAGGCGTCGAGCGCGCCGAAGGGTTCGTCCAGCAGCAGCATCTTCGGTTCGTGCACCAGCGCGCGGCAGATGCTGGCGCGCTGCTGCATGCCGCCGGAAAGCTGCCACGGGAACTTGTCTTCGTAGCCGCCAAGGCCGACGCTCTGCAGCAGTTCGCGGGCACGGGTTTCGTACTCGGCGCGCTTGCGCTTGAAGTTCGAACGGTAGGGCTCGACGATCTCGAGCGGCAGCAGCACGTTGTCGACCGTGGTGCGCCAAGGCAGCAGGCTGGGCGCCTGGAAGGCCATGCCGGTGATCTTCAGCGGCCCGGTCACGGGCTGGCCGCCGATCATGATGCTGCCCTTCGTCGGCATCTTCAGGCCGGTGGTCAGCTTCATGAACGTCGACTTGCCGCAGCCCGACGGGCCGACGATGGCGATGAATTCGCCCTCGCCCACTTGCAGCGAGATGTCTTCGACGGCGAACTGCCCTTGGGCGAGCAACTCGTCGCTGTAGGCAAGCCAGACGTTGCGGAAGTCGACGAACGCCACGGCCTACTTCTTCGGCGCCGGCAGGACGTTCAGCTCGGCCTTGGGCGGCAGGAACTGGTCGGTCCACACCGCGGCGGGGTCGACGCGCGACTTGGTGCCGAACGCGTCGGACACCTGCGACGCCATCAGCGACAAGCGCCCCGGCACCACCACGCCAAAGCCTTCGCTGCGAGCGTCGGGGCTGGCAACGACGGCATCGATCGCCATGCGCAGGCGCCGCTTCTCGAGGTCGACGTTGATGATGCCGTCGCGCGCCTTCACGTAGTCGATCGATGCGTCGGGGTTGACCATCACGTCTTTGGCGCCCTTGACGAACGCCGACAGGAAGGCCTTCACCGCTTGCGGGTTCTCCTTGATCAGCTTGGGCGACGCGATGATCACGTTGCCGTACAGCTTCACGCCGTGCGTGGCATAGGGCAGCACGACGATGTCGTCGGCCTTGACGCCGCGCGCCTCGAGGTTGAGCAGCGATGTGAACGAGAAGCCGGTGATCGCATCGACCTCGCCGCGCGCGAGCATGGTTTCGCGCAGCGGCGGGTCCATCGTCACCCAGGTCACGTTCGACACGCCGTTGGCCTTGGAGAAGATCGGGAACGCGCGTCGGCCCGCGTCGAAACCCGGTGCGCCGATCTTCTTGCCCGACAGGTCGGCGACCGTCTTGATGCCGCTCTTCTTCAGCGCCAGCACCGCGGCGGGCGTGTTGTTGTAGACCATCATCACCGCGACAGGCTTGTTCGGCGCGTCGGGGTTGTTGGCGTGGAACTCCATCAACGCGGCCAGGTCCGCGAAGCCCATGTCATAGACGCCCGAGGCCACGCGCGTGACCGTGCCGCCCGAGCCGTTGCCGGCGTCGATGGTGACGTTCAGGCCCGCGGCCTTGTAGTAACCCTTGGCGTCGGACGCGAGGAACAGCGCGGCCGGCCCCTCGAAACGCCAGTCGAGTTGGAACTTGATCGGCGTCTGCGCCCATGCAGGCGCGGCGGCAAAGACCACCGTCGCTGCCAGCAGCGCGCGGCGGGTGAAGGATGCGAGGGTCATCGTTGCTCCGAAGGGGAATTGGATCGTTGGATCGCTGGACCGTGAAATTCAAACGCACGAGATTCTGCAAGCGGGATGCCTGCCTTGGCGTCGGTAGCAGCACCAAGGGCCGGACGCTCAACGCTCATCCTCGGAACTTTTGATCCCCGATTCAGCCCCAATGTGCCCTCTCGATTCCAACCAAAACACTTCCAACCATGCCCAAAGACTGGAGCCGGCGCGCCAAGAGTGCTCGCCGAGCAATGACGTTTGCCGTGGCCCTGATGTCCGCCGCGACCGCGCCTGCGCAGGTGGCGCCTTCAACGGCCGAAGTCGCGGCCTACCGCGGCCTGCACGCTGCGGCGCAACGCGGTGACGCGGCAGCCATCGAAGCTGCCGCGCGCGACCGCAAGGCGATCGAGATGCGTGACGGTTACGGTCGCACGCCGCTGCACGTGGCGACGTTCGCGAAACAACGTGGCGCCCTCACGGCCTTGCTGACGGCAGGGGCCGACACGGCGGCGCTCGAGAACGACCGCTACGACGCTGTCACGATCGCCGCCGTTGCCGACGACGAGGAGACGCTGCGGCTGCTGCTGGCGCGGGGCGCGAGCGCGAAGCTCACGACCAGCCGCTATGACGGCACCGCGTTGATCGCCGCGGCACACCTGGGCCACGACGGCGTTGTGCGGCAACTGATCGCTGCGGGCGCGCCGGTGGATCACGTGAACAACCTGCACTGGACGGCACTGATCGAAGCGATCGTGCTCGGTGACGGCGGCAAGCGCCATCAGGCCTGCGTGAAGGCGCTGCTCGAAGCGGGCGCGAGCACGAAGCTCGCGGACCGCGAAGGGCGCACGCCGATGCAGTTGGCGCGCGGGCGCGGCTACGTCGAGATGGTGAAGATGCTCGAGGCCGCGCGCTGACGGTCAAACCGTCAGAAGCTGCCGCGGCCCTCTTTGGCTTCGAAAGCCTTGACCGTATCCCAAGCCACCTGCTGCAGGTGCGCGGCCACATCGGCCGGCAGGCCGGCGGTGTAGGTCGAACCGACGGGGTTGGTCTTGAAGATCGACGCCAGCACCACGGCTGATGCCAGATACGTGCCGGCAACCGACGGGTGGCGCTTGTCGGCGATGTAGAGCTTGATGTCGGCGCGCCGCTTGATCGACTCCGCGAACGCAAGGCCCGCCGGCACGACGAGCGCCTTGTTCGCCTTGCCAGCCTTGACGTACTCGTCGAGCAACTGCTGCGTCATCTCGGGCTTGTCTTCGTAGGCCCACGACGCAAAGAACGCCGGCTGGCCGCCGTACTTGCGAACCACATCACTGTGCTTCTTCGCCCACTCGTGGAACACCGGCCCCATCACCGGATGAATCGGACACTGGCTGCAATCCATGATCAGCACGGCATCGTACGGGCGCTCGAACTTGTTGAAGACCACCTCATTGGTCGACGTGAAGCTGTAGCGGCCCACACCCGAACCGGGTCGCATGTGCGGCTCGATGTCATGCCAGTCGATTCCGGCGGCGCTGATCGTGATCGAGTTCTGCCGCGTGCCCGTGACCTTGGCGGCGCCAAGCATGAAGCGCACGTGATCGTGCATCGAGTTGTTGTAGTAGAAAAAGCTGTTGCCGACCCACAGCAGCGACTTCACGTCGGCCGGCTTTGCGGATGCGGAAGGTGCGGCCGACGGTGAAGCGGCCGACGGTGCGAGGGGGACTGCCGTACAGGCGACGAGTACCGAGGCGCACACCGACAGGGCGAAAGGGCGTATCCAACGATTCAAGGTCAATCTCCTGGGGGACATTCGGCACGACGACCAACAACGATCGCCTCCAACCCCTCGTGTGATCTACAGCGTACCCCAAGGGCGTTGCCCATATAACCCTCGAGGCCCGCGCCCGCGAACCAGCGATTCCCGTCCGCATCGCGCCACACACATTGCCAAGCACGGCCCGCGGATGTCGGACATGACCGGCATCGTGCCGGTGAACGTGGCCGGTCGGGCCGTGAAGCCTTCGCCGCGGCTACATTGCCCCAGCAGCATTCACCAGAGAGCGCTTATGTCTTCGTCTGCATCACCCCCACCACCTTCATCCATTGGGCTTGCCGGCCTGACCCGTCCCGAAGGACAGGTGGGCCCGAATCCGACGGTCGAACCCGCTCGTGGCAACCCGTACCTTCGCCGATCGAATACCAGCAGCCTCGCCCCACTGCACACAGTGCGGCTGCAGTCCACGCCGAGTGGCGCCATCCGATCACCTTCACGGGCAGCGGCAGCGAGTACTTCCGCATCTGGATCGTCAATCTGCTTCTCACCTTCGTGACCCTCGGGATCTATTTCCCCTGGGCCAAGGTTCGCAAGCTGCGCTACTTCTACGGCAACACGCAGGTCGCGGGTCACGCGCTCGACTTCCATGGCGACCCGAGAAAGATGATGCGCGGCTACGCGATCGTCAGCGTGCTGTTCGTCGCCTACAGCCTCGCGGGTCAGTTCTCGCCGATTGCTGGCGGCATCGCGTTGGTGCTGCTGATGGCGATCTGGCCGGCGCTGCTCTATGCAGGACAGCGCTTCCGGTTGTCGCAAACCAGCTGGCGCGGCCTGCGGTTCGCGTTTCAGGGAACGCTGGGCGGCGCCTACAAGGCTCTGCTGCCGGCCATGCTGCCGCTGGTCGTCCTGATTCCCATGGTCGCGATGATTGACGCACCAGCCCCCGGCTCATCGCCCCAAGGCACCGCGTCATTCGCGATGGTGGCCGCGCCCCTGCTCTTCCTTGCCGCAATGTTGGTCGCCGTGCCACTCGTGTGGTGGTCGCTCAAGCGATACCAGCACGGCGGGTACGCGCTCGGCAACATTCGCGCCGTGTTTGCCGCCGGTCCCCGCCCGTTTTACGGTGTGTTCCTGAAGGCAATGCTGCTCACTCTGGCCGCCGCCATCGTCGTGGGCATCGTGCTGGCCGTCGTGACCGGGTTCGGCTCCCTGGCGTCCGTGTTCACGGGCGCGCGTGGCAGCGGCGGCAAGCCGGGCACCTGGGTGGTCGTCGCGCTGGCGATCGTCGGCGCGCTCGGCTATCTGGCCGTGTTGTGGGTTGCTAAGCCCTACTTCGCGTCGCGCATGCAGAACCTGGTGTGGAACCATACCCAGAGCGCGGCCCTCGGCTTCGACAGCAAGCTGCGCTACCGCCCGCTGCTGTGGCTGGGCATCAAGAACTGGTTGCTGATCGTGCTTACGCTGGGGCTGTACTTTCCGTTCGCGGCGATCGCTACGGCGAAGATGAAGCTCGAGGCGATGGACGTGGTCGCGCATGGCGAACTCGACACCCTGATGCGCGGTGAAGGTGCGATATCGAAAGACGCAGCAGGCGACGCGGCGGGTGACGTGTTCGGCATCGACATCGGGATGTGATGGGCGACATCGCGGTGCAGTACTTCGACGGCCAGACGGCTCGACCGCAGGCGGCACGCGTTCGCACCGTCGGCAACGACGTCGAGATCCTCGACGCCGCCAGCGGCGCGGTGTTGCGGCGCGTTGCGCACTCGAAGGTGCAGTGGCCCGAGCGCCAGCGTCACGGGCCCAGGGTTGCCCATCTGGCCGACGGCGGCATGCTTCATTGCGACGATCAGTCGGCGTGGGACGCATTCGCGCGCACTGCGGGTCGGCGTGAGTCGCTCGTCGTGCGCGCGCAGCAGAAATGGCGCACGACCCTGGCTGCTTGCGCAGCGTTGTTCATGATGTTGGCCGCGGGTTACATCTGGGGCCTGC
Source organism: uncultured beta proteobacterium (assembly GCA_963738615.1). Taxonomy (GTDB): domain Bacteria; phylum Pseudomonadota; class Gammaproteobacteria; order Burkholderiales; family Burkholderiaceae_C; genus CAVTWY01. Next base: position 1,186,548 of record CAVTXI010000019.1, on the reverse strand, counting down.
CCTGGGCATCGCGCGCGGCGGTTGCTGCGGTGCCGATTTCGGTCGACCGTGAGATCGGGCGCGCGGTGATGCAAAGCGTCGAAGGCCGCTGGTTGCAACCATCGGAGCTGCCGGCGGCCGAGCAGCAGCGCCTGCGCGATGTTTTTGCTCGCGCGGTCGCGGCCGCATGGCCGCAGCAGGGGCAGCGTCCGGCCTATGACCTGCGCTTTGCCAAAAGCACCATGGGTCCCAATGCGTTCGCGTTGCCGGGCGGCACCATGGTGCTGACCGACGAGATGGTCAAGCTGGTCGACGCGCGTGACGACGTGATCGTCGGTGTGCTCGGCCATGAACTGGGTCACGTTCGCCAGCGCCACGGCATGCGCATGCTGGTGCAATTCACGGTCCTGAACGTCGTGACGGGTGTGGCGCTGGGCGACTTCAGCGGCGCGCTCGCCGCGGCCCCAGCGATCCTGGGCCAGCAGGCCTATTCGCGCGATCACGAACGTGAGGCTGATGTCGAGAGCTTGCGCGTGCTGCGCGCGGCAGGCCACTCGCCCGAAGCGATGGTCGTGCTGTTCGAGAAGATCGCGGCCTTTCGCGACGAACGCGCCAAGAGCGCCGACAAGGACAAAGGCTTCGACCTCGGCATTGCGCTGTCGAGCCACCCGGCCGACGAAGAACGCATCCGCTTCTTCCGCGACGCCGCGGCCGCGCGCTGACTGCGGCACCTTTCACGAAGCGACAGAGCCGATAGGAACCTGCGGTATTGCCGGCCGGCACCCGCGACAAAAGACCGCGCAAGACGCGTCGGCCAGACCGACGATGCGCGTATGAATCTGCGCCTGTGGTCCACCGCCGGAGTCTTCGTCGCCTCGATCGCCGCCGCCGTGCCGCTGGCTGCTTTGGCGCAGTCGGTGTTGCCATCCGTCGACCACTCGCAGGCCGACGCTTCGCAGGCCACGCTGTGGCTTGACGGTGACCGCGTTGCGCTGGGCCTGGGCCAGCGGCGCGGTCCTTCGCTCTCGGTACCCCTCACCGCCAACGAGCCGGAGCGCACGCTCGGTCTGGGCGTGAAGCTCACATCGTCGACCATGTTCACGATCGAGTCCGATGCGCGCACGCTTCGATCGCACGATGCATGGGTGTCGAACGACCCGCATCGCCTGGGCCTGAGCTTTCGCGCGACCAGCAAATCGCGCGACGTGAAGAGCCTGCTGACGGTGCAGCTCAGCGGCCAGTCGGTGCTGCAACTGCGCCCGCGCGGCGGCGGGCTGCGCGTCGTCTACACGGCGACGTTCTGAAGGACGCGCGGCAGACTACTGCGGCTCGATCTTCGCGTCGCGGATCGCCTTCTGCCACTTCCCCGTCTCGGCGGCGTTGCGCTTTCCCAGCGCATCCGGCGTGCCGGGGTCGATCGAGAAGCCGATGGCCTCGAACTTCTCTTGCAGGTCTTTGGACGTTCGCGGCCGCGTTGATCGCCTGATTCAGCTTCGCGACCACGTCGGCCGGCGTGCCGGCGGGTGCGAAGACCGCGAAGTAGGCGATCAGCTCGAAGTCCTTCAGCCCCAGCGCCTCGTTGACCGTGGGAAGATCCGGCACCACGCTCGCACGCTTCGCCGACGTGACCGCCAGGCCGCGGATCTTGCCGGCCTTGTGCTGCGACACCGTCACGCCGAAGTCGGCGCTGAACATGTTCACCTGCCCACCGATCAGGTCGGTCATCGCGGCCGGGCCGCTCTTATACGGGATCGCGTTCATCTGGACGCCCGCCGCGTTGGCGAGCATCTCGGCCGACACCTGTTGTGACGTGCTGGCGTAGGCGAAGCTGACCTGCCCAGGCTTCGATTTCGCGAGATCGACGAAAGCCTTCAGCGTCGGCGCCGGCACGTCGTTGTTCACCGCCACCATCAGCGGCACGGACCCGAGGAAGCCGACCGGAACGAAGTCTTTGTCCTGGTCGTAGGGCAACTTCTTCATCAGGAACTTCAGCGCCGCGTTGGTGCTGTTCGTGCCCACCAGCAGTGTGTAGCCGTCGGGCGGCGACTTTGCAACGGTGTCGGCACCGAGCATGCCGCTGGCGCCGGGCTTGTTCTCGATCACGATGGGCTGGCCCAGCGTGGCCGCCATCTTCTCGGCGAACGCGCGGCCGATCTGGTCGGTGGCGCTGCCCGCCGCGAAAGGCACGACCGCGCGGATGGGTTTGTTCGGATAACCCTGAGCGCCGGCTGGCGCCGCGGTGAATGCAATCGCGACGGCCGCGATCAACAAGACGTGACGAAACATCGTTCTCTCCTGCATGGACATTGGAATGGCGGAAATACAGATCAGTCTATGCTTCGTCGGCGTCTGACATCGAGCGGGCGCGAAGGAGCGATCCATGAGCAACGTCACCAATCCCGTCGGTTGGTTCGAGATCTACGTGCAGGACACGGCGCGTGCGAAGGCCTTCTATCAGACCGTGCTGTCGCGCACGCTCGAGAAGCTCGAGGACCCCTCGGGCAGCACCGAGATGTGGGCATTCCCGATGTCGCAGGAGCCACTGCCCGGCGCCGCCGGTGCGCTGGTCAAGATGAAAGACATGCCGTCGGGCGGCAACAGTGTGCTGGTGTACTTCATGTGCGCGGACTGCGCGCACGAGGCTGGCCGCGTCGCCGCCGCGGGTGGTCAACTCGTGCAATCCAAGACGTCGATCGGGCCCTACGGCTTCATCGCGCTGGCGAGCGACACCGAAGGCAACATGTTCGGCCTGCATTCGATGGCCTGACCGTGACTCATGAGCCGCGCCTGGCGCGCGCGCTGCGCGGCCTGCTGCAGGCCAGCCGCGTGGCCGCGCTGGGCACGGTCGACGACAACGGGCGCGCCAGCGTGTCGATGGTGCCCTTCGCGTGGCTGGCGGCTTCGGCAGAACGGGTGCGGCCGACGATCGTGTTGCACGTGAGCGGTCTGGCCGCCCACACCGCGCACCTCGAGGCACGCCACGACAAGATGTCGCTGATGGTGATGCAAGGCGAGGTGCCGGGGCAACCGGTTCACGCTCTGCCGCGCGTGAGCTTCGAAGGTGCCGCAGCGTTTCCGCCGCACGGACAAGCGTGGTGGCAGGCCTGTCGCGATACCTATCTCGCTCGCTTCCCTGAGGCCGAGCCGATGACCGGGCTGGGCGACTTCCGATTCGTGGCCATCGAGGTCACGGCCGCGCGCCACGTGGCCGGCTTCGGCGCGGCGCGCAGCGTCGGCGCGGATGAGTTGGCCGCGCTGGCCTGACGACCTCGCGACGCACAACGCCCCCTAACATCGCGGCATCCTTTCTGGAGCGCCCGCATGCCTCACGACAAGCCCATCCAAGCCGATCGCCGCCGCCTGCTCGGTGCATCGGCTACGCTCGCAGCGACCAGCCTGACGCCGTTCGCGTCATTCGCGCAGGCCGCATGGCCCACGAAGAACATCCGCTTCGTCGTCCCCTTCGCGCCGGGCGGCAGCTCGGAAATCATCGCGCGCGCCACCGCGGCCGAGATGACGAAGCTGCTCGGCCAGTCGGTCTACGTCGACAACAAACCCGGCGGCGCCGGCAACGTCGCGATGCAGGAGGTTGCGCGTGCTGACGACCAGCACACGCTGATCCTCGGCCACATCGGCACGCTGGCGGTCAACCCGTACATCTTCGACAAGCTGCCCTACGACGCCGGCGAAAGACTTCAAGCCCGTGTCGCTGCTCGCGAAGGTGCCAAGCCTGTACCTCGTGCACCCCGACCTGCCGGCGAAGAACCTGGCCGAGTTCATCGCGCTGGTGAAGAAGAGCCCGGGCAAATACAACTACGGCTCGGCCGGCAACGGCAGCGCAGGTCACCTCGCCATGGAGTACCTGAAGATCGCGAGCAGCACGTTCATCACGCACGTGCCCTACCGCGGCACCGGGCCGATGCTGACCGACCTGATGGCAGGCCGTCTCGACGCCGCGTCGATCGGCGCCGCCGCCGTGCTTCAGTTCATCCGCACCGGCAAGCTGCGCTGCATCGCCACCGGCACACCGCAGCGCATTGCGCAACTGCCCGACGTGGCCACCGTCGCCGAGCAAGGCTTCGCCGGCTTCGAGATGACGCAGTGGTACGGGCTCAACGCGCCGGCATCGCTGCCGCAGGCGGCCATCGACAAGCTGGCCGACGCCGCCGCCAAGGCGGTGAAGGACCCGGCGACGCTCGAGCGACTGGGGCACGACGCCGCGATCGCGGTGGGCAGCACGCCGGCGGTGTACGCGGCGTTCATCGACGCGGAGCGGAAGCGCTGGCAGCCGGTGATCGCGCGGGCGAAGATCAAGCCGGATTGAACCGCCGCCGTAAGCACGAGGACGCGGGGGTGTCAGCCCTCGCGCGCCGTCAGCTCTTCGCGTACCAGGCGTGCGCGTACCCGAGCGAATCGCGGATGCCGAAGCGCGGGCGCCAGCCGTAGCGGCTTTGCAGACGCTGGCTGTCGGCCTGGAGGTTCTGGCGTTCGATCTTGCGGATCAGCCGTTCGGCCGGCGCCAGCATGATGCGTGAACCGTGGATGTCGGACAGCATCGAGGCGATCTCGGTGACGTCGTAGACCTCGCCGGTGCCGATGTTGCAGGTGTCGGAGCCACCGCGGTTGCCTTCCAGCATCGCGAGCACGCCGCTTGCCATGTCGCGAACGTCGATGTAGTCGCGCTTGGGCGTGGTGTTGCCGATCTCGATCGTGGTCGACTTCGCGAGACGCTGCAGGATGTCGGGCACCAGATGCGGATTGTTTCGCGTGCGCCGACCGCGTTGAAGAAGCGACCGACCGAAACGGCGATGTCCGAACGCCGCGACAGGATCGCCGCCTGCTCTTCGTTGGCCGACTTGGTCATGCCGTACACGTCCAACGGCGCGCGCACGGTGGTTTCGTCGATCGGGCCCGGGCAGTCGGGGTAGACCGCCGCCGTCGATGCCGTGAACAGCCGCTTCACGCTGCCGCTGGCTTGCGCCGCATCGAACACGTTCTGCGTGCCTTCGACGTTCGTGCGGCACGCGATGTCAGGGTGCTGGTTGCAGTACGGAATGAAGTGGATCGCTGCCAGATGAATCACGGTGTCGAAGCCGCCGACGCCGAAGCACTCGGTGACGCGCGTGCGATCGGCAAGGTCGCACTCGACGAATCGGGCTTGCGGGCGAAGGTGCTCGCGCTTGCCGAATGACAGGTTGTCGAGCACCGTCAGCGCACAGCCGCGCTCGAGCAGCAGGTCTGCGACGTGGCTTCCGATGAAGCCCGCGCCGCCAGTCAACAAAACGTTCTTCACGATTCAGTTTCTCCGCTTGATAGCCAGAAAGTCCAACAGGCGAGTCGTGACCGGGTCCCAGCCGAACTCTTCACGCGAGCGCGTGAGCGCGTGTTCACCGATCGTCGCCCACTGGTGTGGTGCGTCCGCGAACTGTTCGAGCGCGACCGTCAACGCTTCCACGGTCCGTGCCACGGATTTGCCCACGCCGTAGTCCTCGACCACGAATCGGGTGCCGTTGTCGGGATAGTCGAGTGTCAGTGTCGGCGTTCCCACGCAGGCGGCCTCGGCGACCACACGGGGAAAGCCTTCGCGCATGGAAGGCAGCACAAGGAGCGAAGCCGAACGCAGCAGATCCCATTTCTGCGCGTCCGACACGCGGCCGGTGAGGCGGATCGACGGCAGCACGTAGTCTTGCTTCAGGCGGTCGTACTCGGGGCCACCGCCCGCGATGACCAGCTCATAACCGCGCCCAGGCAGCGACGATCGGCTGAACGCCTCGGCCAGCATCAGCGGGTTCTTGTGCTCGGTCAGGCGGCCAAAGAACATGATCTGGCGCGGATTCTTTTCGAACGGCGGTGACGGCGCAGCGTTCAGGTCGACGCCGCTGACCGCGGCATGCGCGCGCTCGGCACGCACGCCGTGCACGCGCTGCATGTGGCGCACGATCTCGGGGCTGACGCCCAGGATGCGCGCATCGGGCAGCCGCGCAAGACGCCGATAGACCCAGTGCCAGACGCGCCCGGAGCGGGTTTCGCAGATGTCGATCACCGCCTTGCCGCGCAGCACGCGGCCCATTGCGAGCGGCGGAAGGATCGGCCAGATGTTGAACACCACAGCGTCGTTGGACTTCAACTCTTCGCGGCGCTGCCACAGCGCACGTGTGAATGAGAGGATGCCCATCGGGTCGCGGCGCCAGCGAGGATGCTTGTACGCGGCACAGTCGACGATGCGGTGCACCTCCATGCCGCCCCGCGACTCATGGCGAGGCGTGTCGAGATCGTGGCGAATCGTGTACAGGTTCACCTGCACGCCGCGCTTGGCCAGTTCCCGCGCCGAGTTCCTCGAATCGCACTTCCTGACCACCCATGCTCGGCGCGAAGAGTTCGGTGACGAAGGCGAGTTTCATGAAGGGTCGAAGCGGCGGCTCTGGGATTGCGAGAGCGCCGCGATTCATCGTCACGTGTGACCGTGGCGAGTCGCGCGCCGCTATGCTCGTTCGGGTGGTGACCCCCGAGGCACCTTCCGGGCCTATCGCTGCCAAGCTGACCAAGCGATGCTCGCTCTTGACGAAGAACGCCTGCTCGATGCGCTGACGCGCGCGCGCGCGGTGCGCATCGTCGTCGAAGCCGCGAAGGGCTCGGTGCCGCGCGACGCCGGCACGTGGATGGGCGTGATCGAGCAGCGACAGCGAGGCGCTCGTCGGCACGATCGGCGGCGGACGGCTCGAGCATGACGCGGTGGCGCACGCGCGCGCGCTGCTCGCGGCACGACGCACGACCTGCGTCGACGCATGCCGCTGGGCCCGTCGCTCGGGCAATGTTGCGGCGGCATGGTCGAGCTGCGCTTCGAGTGCCACGACGCGGCTCGGCTCCCGCCTTGCGCACGAGCTTCGAGCACGCGCAGTGCCGACCTGCCCGCCGTCGCGCTCTTCGGCGGTGGCCACGTCGGCCGCGCGATCGTGCGTGCGCTGGCGCCGCTGCCGCTGCGGCTGCACTGGATCGACAGCCGCGACGAGATCTTTCCCGAACCCGCGGCGCTCGGGCCTCACCGCCTGGCCCCACGGCCTGTGATGGAGCACAGCGACCCGGTCCAGCGCGCGGTCGCCGACCTCGAACCGGGCACGCAGGTGCTCGTGATGAGCTACAGCCACGCCGAAGACCTCGACATCGTCGCCGCGTGCCTGTCGAGATGCCGCTCGGCCAACGACCTGCCCTACGTCGGCCTGATCGGCAGCGCGACGAAATGGGCGACTTCCGCCACCGTCTCGAAGCGACGCGGCTTCGCAGCCGCATGAACTGGCGCGCATCACGTGCCCGATCGGCTTCCCGGACATCGCCGGCAAGGAGCCCGAGGTGATCGCAGCGGCGGTGGCCGCGCAACTGCTGCTGCGCCGCGCGCGCGCACCGGGCTCGACTGCAACTGCCGGCGAGCAGCCGCGCTGCGGGCGCAGCACAGCACGCCGAACGCCAGCACCCAGCTCGCCAGCAGGCCGATCGCCAACCCGAGCGGGCCGGCGAACGCACCGTAGTGCGTCATAGCCGAACCAGATCGCCGGCGCCGCGACAGCCACCGCGGCGACCCACTTCGACGTGAGCAGTTGCGGCCGATCGAGCGTGGTCAACGTCAGCAGCAGGATCTGGTCGACGAACTGAAGCGCGGCCACGCCCATGCCGGCGACCAGGTAAGGCTGGCTCGCAACGAAGGGAGCGCCGAACACCGTCCGCAGCACCACCGGGCCGACCAGCCAGGCCGCGGCCACGCCCGCCAGGCCGATGACCGCCATCGCCACGGAGATCACGATGAACGCCTTCGCGAAGCGCCCTTCGCGGATGCGTTGGTAGAGGTAGGCCGTGGCCATCGACACGCCGATCAGGTAGGCCACCTGCGTCCACACGTCGGTCAGTTGCATCGCGGTGGCGTAGATGCCGAAGGCTTCGGGCGTCCATGCGCTCGCTCAGCAGCAGCCGGTCCAGCCGCGAGAACAGCACCTGCAAGCCACAACGACGCGACGAAGCGCACGCCGAAGCCGAAGTAGGCCCGGCAGCGCGACGCGCGCACGAAGCGGCGCAGCCGGCGCCTGCGGCATGGCGCGGCGCAACTGCCCGGTCTGGATCGACGCGTTGACCGCACCTTCGACGACCCACGCCAGCGCCAGCACCCACACCGGCGCGCGCAGCGCGCAGCGCCACCGCGACCACGATCGCGCGCGCGATCAGGCCCGAACTGCGCGCGACGATGTTCGGCTGGTTGTGGTTGCGGCTGGACCAGTAGGTCGCGATCACGTAGAACGGCTCGATCAGCGGCACCGCCAGCAGCACGATCAGCGACACGATCAGGCGCTGGCGGATCGTCGATCGTCAGCAGGCAATACGCCATGGCGACCAGCATCGCGAGCACGCTGGCGGCCATGCGCACCACGAAGACATTGGCAATCGCGCCCGGCAACGCCGAGTGCATGCGGCAAAAGCGCGGCAGCAGCGCTGCGCCCGAGCACACGAGGCTTAAGCCCAGGCCGACCTGCAGCAGCGCCGTGGCATAAGCGAAGTGCCCCGACCCGGTCGGCCCCAGGGCGCGCGCGATCAGGCCGAAGATCACCAGGCCCAGCACCATCGCGACGACCTTGTCCCCCAGGACCCAGGCCATGTTGCTCAACGCGACGCGCGCGGCGCCGCGAGGCTGCGTCGGCGAAGGTGTCATGCGAAGGAAGGACGGGAGGCGACGGCACGGGGCGCAAAAGTCCGCAGGTTAGCGTCGCTTGGGGCGCGCGGAGGGTTGATGCATTTTCGATGCGGCGCTCGAGCCCCTTGGAGACCACGACATCCAAGTTGGTGCCGGCGCCCTCCATCGGGGCCTGCCTACGCATCTGGTTGCACATTTCCGCGTATCCTTCTGGTAAGGGAACCCTGGTTGGAGGGGACCCGTAAGCGCAAAGGCGACCCGGATCCAAAACAATTTCCCCAGGCAGTGCAACGCTGTCCTGTTGTCGCAGTTCATCCTCTTCCTCCCTGGAGACTTCACGTGCATTCGAAAGCACCTGATCACACCCTTGTTTTGCTCGGACGCGCCGTGCAACCGCTGCGGCGTACCGCCGTGCCGGGCGACAGCCCGCTCGAGGCGGCCTACACGATTGTCAACCGCGTGTTGGCAGCGTTCGTGCTGCTGCTGCTGGCGCCCCTGATGGCTCGTCGTGGCCTGGCAGATCCGCAAGGTCGACGGTTCGCGGCGTGATCTACGCGCATGGCCGCGTCGGCCGCGGCGGGCGCATCTTCCGCTGCTACAAGTTCCGCAGCATGGTGCTCGACTCGGACGCAGGTGCTGCAGAAGCTGCTGCAAACGGACCCGGCCGCGCGCGCGGAGTGGGAGCGCGACCAGAAGCTGCGCAACGACCCGCGCATCACGCCGATCGGACGGTTCCTGCGCAAGACCAGCCTCGACGAACTGCCGCAACTGTTCAACATCCTCGCGGGCGACATGCACTTCGTCGGCCCTCGGCCGGTCACGCTGGGTGAGCTTCGCCGCTACGGCGCGCACAAGCGTCACTACCTGTCGGTGCGCCCGGGGCTGACCGGGCTGTGGCAGGTGAGCGGGCGCAACACCACGACCTACGACCGCCGCGTGCAACTCGACGCGCGCTACGTCGAACGGCGCAACCCGTTGATCGACCTCTGGATCGTGCTGCGCACCCTCAAAGTCGTGGCGCTGAAGGAAGGGGCGCGTCTGACCGCGCACGACCGGAGCGGCTTACGATGCTGTGATGCGAGCGGCTGCGCTCGAAGCGGCCGCGCACAACTCACATGAACCACGCGCACCGCGCGAGCCGCTCGCCCCTTGCTTTGCCCGCACAACCGCCGCAGCGGGCGAACGCGCAGTGATCGTGAAAGATTTGAGATGCGCGTCGTCTTCAACGGCCGGTTCCTTTCGCAGGTACGCACCGGCGTGCAGCGCTACGCCACCGAAACCCTGCTGGCACTCGACGAACTGCTCGACGACCCCGCGCGCCCGTCCAACCTCGAGTTCGAACTCGCGATCCCGCCCGACGCATCGCCGGTGCCGCTGAAGCACATCCGCTGCGTCGAGATCGGCAAGCGCACCGGGCACCTTTGGGAACAGTTCGACCTGTGGCGCCACGCCCGCGGCGCGTACCTCGTGAACTTCAACTACAGCGGCCCGCTGCTGAAGCGCCGCCAGCTGGTGACGATCCACGACGCGACCGTGCGGGTGATGCCCCAGGCGTTTTCGCGCGCCTACCGCTGGACGCACAACGTCATGGTGTCGGTGCTGGGGCGCACTGCCGCAGTCGGTGATGACGGTGTCGAACTTCTCGCGCGACGAGACTCAAGGCCCGCTTCGGCCTGAAGCGCGACGACATCATCGTCGGCGTCGAAGGCGGCGAACACGTGCTGGGCGGCGATGCCGACGAAGCCGCGGTGATGCGCAAGCACGGGCTCGAGCCCGGGAAGTACGTGCTGGGCGTGGGCAGCGTCAAGCCGAACAAGAACTTCGAGCTGATCGCGCAGGCGATGCGCCTGTTGCCCGGCTTCCCGTGGCCCGTCGCGATCGCGGGCGCGAAGGACATCGGCATCTTCAAGGACGCGTCTAATCTGTCCGACAGCTTCGTGTTCCTCGGATTCGTCAGCGACGAGGAACTGAGCGTGCTGTACCGGCGCGCGGCATGCTTCGTGTTCCCGTCGAGCTACGAAGGCTTCGGCCTGCCTGCGTTCGAGGCGATGGCGCAAGGCTGCCCGGTGCTGTGCGCGCGCGCGTCGGCCATGCCCGAGGTCTGCGGCGATGCGGTGCTGTACTTCGAGCACGACGACCCCGGCAGCCTGGCCGACGCGCTGATCCGGTTTCAGCGCGACCCGCAGCTGCGCGATTCGCTAGTCGCCGCAGGCTTGCGCCGGCTGAACGACTACAACTGGCGACGCAACGCGCGGCATCCTGCTCGACCACTTGGTGATGCAGGCTCCGCGCCCGACGCTCCCGGTGGTCGCGGCAACGCCGAAGGCTTCGGCGCGTGTTGTCCGCCTTCAGATCCCGTATCCAAGTCGCCCCTGACGCTAGCGCCCACCGGCGCAACCGCGCACGCGGCAGCGCGGGCCGCGCATGCCCGTACGTTCGATGACGAGGCCGAGGTTGCCGAGCCAATGGCGGCTGCGGGCGACGGGGTGCTCCATGTCACGGAGTGCCTGGCTTCGGGCACGCTGAGCTTCCTCGAGCAGGCCACGCACGAAATGGTTCGCGCGGGCGTACCGCAGACGTTGATGTTCTCGCGCCGGCCCGACACGCCTGCCAGCGTCGAGTCGCGCTTCGACCCGCGCGTGCGCCTGATCGAGCTGCCGTCGCCCCGCGACGGCGCGTGGAGGTACTACCGCCAACTGCGCGACCGGCTGCGGCAAGAGATTGCGCAGCACCACTACACCGCGGTGCATATGCACTCCTCGAGAGCGGGCTTCATGGGCCGGTTGGCGCTGGCGCGTCAGACGCGGCCGCCGCTGTTCTATTCACCGCACGGCCTGTCGTTCCTTGACCGCCGGTTCGTTGTGCCCAGTCTGGCCTTCGCCGCGCTCGAGCGGCTGGCAGCCCGGGTCGAATCCACCCTGGTCGGCTGCAGCGAAGGTGAGGCCGAGTTGCTGCGCAGCGTGGGCGGGCGCGCTGTTCGCGTGGTCGAGAACACGGTGCCCGACGCGTTCTTCGCGATCCAGCGGCGGCCGATCAAGCCCCCGGTGGTGATGACGATGGGCCGGGTGTGCCGCCAGAAGGGGCCCGAGTTCTTCGCCGAACTGGCGGCGCGCTTTCATCTCGCCGAAGTGTCGGCAACCTTCGTGTGGGTCGGCAACGGCGACCCCGCCAGCGAAGCCATGCTTCGCTCGGCAGGCGTGAAGGTCACGGGCTGGATGTCGCCCGAACAGGTGCGTGAACAGCTGTCGCAGGCAAGCGTTTACGTTCAGACCTCGCTGTGGGAAGGCATGCCGCTGTCGGTGCTGCAGGCCTTGGCGAGCGGCCTGCCTTGCGTCGTGACCGACGTTGTCGGCAATCGAGACGCGGTGCAGCAGGGCATCACCGGCTACGTAGCGCGCCATCCCGAAGCGCTCGCGATGTGCGTGCGCCGCCTGCTGGTCGACGCGGCGCTGTACGCGCGCATGTCGCGCGCCGCACGCGCTGATGCGCGCGAGCGCTTCACTGGCCGCAACCTGCGTCGCAGTCTGCTGCGCCTGTACGGTCTGCCCGATGCATACAGCCTGTCCGAGGTCGACATGGCTCCGCCCGAGCCGGCCGGGTCCGCCCACACCGCCACCTCCGCCTTTGACCTCGACATCGACCTCGAAAGCACCGCGGTGCGCCCGGCCGAACCTTGGCAGGCCGCCATGCAGGCGCCCCGCAGGGGCTTCGCGTCGTGACTCGCCGGTCGTCGAGCCTGCGCGCCGGACGCCGGGCGTGCACAGGCGCCAGCTGATCGCTGCGGCCCTCGCATCGGGCGCGCTTGCCGGGGGCCACAGTGCCCTTGCGGCCACCACCGCACCATCGGGCGTGGTCACCGTGCGGCCTTGCGTCGTCCCCGAATCGCCGCCACCACGCGGCGGCCGGCGACTGTCGGTGCGCGACTTCGGCGCGGTCGGCAACGGCACCCACGATGACACCGCAGCGCTGCGCCGCGCGCTCGCCGCGCTGCGGCCTGGCGACACGCTGCGCTTCGGCCCCGGCCACTTCGTGCATGCGTCGCGGCTGGTGGTGGCCGCGCGTGGCGTGCAACTGGTGGCCGACGGCGCGACGCTGCACGCCACCAACCCGGCCGATCAGGCGCTGCTGATCCAAGCCGACGGCGTCGTCGTTCGCGGCTTCACGCTGACGGCGGTGACCGACCGGCGGCGCGACGCGCCATGGGAGTCGCGCATCGCGATCTGGCGCGACGGCGCGCTCGCGGCGCGCGCGACGAGCGACGTTTACATCCTCGACAACCGCATCGTCGAGGCCGGTCCGACAGCGGCGAACAGCAGTTCGTCGGCAGCGATCTTCGTCCACCATGCGCGCCGCTTCACGGTGGCGCGCAACCTCGTGCGCCGCTCGCTCGCCGACGCCATCCACGTCACCGGCGGCTCGTCGCAAGGCAGCGTCATCGGCAACACGGTGCGCGAAAGCGGCGACGACATGGTGGCGGTGGTGTCGTACCTGCCAACACCGAACGAGCGTGCACCGACCCTCGTGCGCGACGTGCTCATCGCCGACAACGACCTCGCGGGTCAGTACTGGGGGCGTGGCATCTCGGTCGTCGGTGGCGAAAACATCGCGATCCGCGGCAACCGTATCGATGCGGCGACACACGCCGCGGGCGTCTACATCGCGCGCGAAGCGGTGTATCGAACCCACGGCGTGCATCGGGTCAGCGTGACGCACAACATGATCACGCGCGTCCAGACCGTGGCACCGGCCTACGCGGTGCTGGATGCGTCGCGCGCGGGGCGGCGCACGGGCCACGGCGGCGATCGAAGTCGTCGCGCAGATCGCCGACGACGAGCACTCAGCCATCGACCCGGGGCGCGGTCTAGGCATCGATGATGTGCTGATCGAAGGCAACGTTGTGCACGACGTTGGTACCGACGGCATCCGCATCGGCGACGGCTGGGGACAGCGGCGGTTGGTCGAACGGCCGGGCGGCGCGTCGGTTGCGGGCATGGTCGGCACCAAGTTGGTTGGCATCACGTCGGCCCCGGTGCGCCGCGTCACGCTGCGCAACAACCAGCTCGGTGCGATCAAACACGCCGCCCTCGTGGTGTTCAATGCCGCCGACCCCGCGCGCGCGCTGACCTGCGAAGGCAACACCAACGACGGCCGGCCGATGCCCGGCCCTGCGTGCGCGGCGGCCGCCAAGCCAGCGACTGCGAACCCGCCGGGATCGTCCTTGCGCTGCGTCGCGCGCTGAATCTCAGCGTCGCGCAGACGTCGTGAACGCGGCGCGCCGCCGCTGCGTCGGCAACCCCAGCCGGCGCGCGTCGAGCGCCAGCATGCCAAGGCCCAGCATCAGCGGCACGAAACGTGTTTCGCCCAGGTAGGTGTAGCGCAGCGACTCGATGATGAACAGCACGAACACCGGATACATCAGCCGGCCGAACAGGCGTTCGTCGCGGAACGACAGATACGCGCGGCCGATCACATAGCCGAGCAGCACCTGATAGACGATCGAGCCGAAGAAGCCGAAGTCGAGCACGGTACGGAAGTACGACGTCGGGCTGTTGAATTCGGGCCGCGCGAACATATCGAGCCACTCGTCCGGCTTCGGGTTCATCGCACCGAAGACGCTCTCGAGCACCGGGCCAAGCCCTGGCATGTACCAGAAGAATTGAAACGTGTAGGCGCCCAGGTACCTCGGCCAGTCGTTCGTGTCGACCAGGATGCCGATGCCGTTGTTGGTGGCCGTGGCGTAGTAGGTCACCAGGCGGTCGAACGAGAACGCCCATACGGACGAATACAGGTGCGTGTAGTACTCCCATGAGCGGAAGTACTCGCTGGCAGTGAACAGCAGGTACAACATCGGCACCGCGAACAACGGGCCGAGGGTCAGCAGGCGGCTCGCGCGCGCGGTCAGATGCATGGTGCCCAACCGCGACACGCCGAAGCACACCAGCACCTCGATCAGCGCCAGGCGTTCGGCCCAGGCAAACGCGCGGAACGCTGCCAGCAGGATCACAAGCGCACAGCCCACGGTCTCGAGGCGAGTCGGACGCTGTGTGGGGTCGCCGAGCTTCAGGCCATAGGCGATGACGTAGGCCACGCCCAACTGGGTCAAGGTCGTCACACCAGGCACCGTCGTGACCGCACCGCGTACCTCCGCGCGCGAGCCCGCGATGATTTCCAGCAGCGCGGCCGGGTTGAGCACCAGCGGGCCGAACCACATCGCGTAGGCGCCCAGCGTAATGCCCAGCAGCAGCATCATGACCCCGCGCGAAAAGCGCGGCAGCGACACCGGGCCGGGCGCCGGCCGCGCGAAGGCCCAGACCATGCCCACGACCATTGCCAGCATCAGCGCGAAGCCCCAGAAGTAATAGCCGCTGGGCACGTAGACGTTCTTGACGACGCGCGCGAAGTCGAAGAACAGGAAGCTCGTGTAGATCGGAATGACCATCAGCACGACCAGGCGTACCGGGTGCAGCCACCACAGGTCGGACGCGCGCATCGCGTGCGGCTTCATCGCCACCGATGTCCGCAGTTGATGCCGTTCAGGCCGGGCCGACAAGGCCGGCAGCGCGTCGGCCGCCGCGCGCGCCGTTGAAGATCACGCCCTCGAGGCGGATGCCGCTGCGCTCGAGCCGTTGCACCGCGTCCTGAACCTCGTTGACGAGGCTCTGCTCGGCGCGCACGACCAGCAGTGCGCAGTCCGCCAGGCGGCCGACCGCGATCGCGTCGCCCACACCCAGCAGCGGCGCGCAGTGCAGCACGATGTGGTCGTAGCGCTGGCGCAGGTCACGCAAGATTTCACCCAGGCCTTCGGTCATCAGCAGCGCGCCGGGGTTGTCGGTCAGGCTGCCCTGAAGCAGCGCGTCGAGGTTGGCGGTGGCGTGCGGAACGATCACTTCGTCGAGCGTCTTCAGGCCGAACAGCACGTCGGTGAGGCCCGGCGCGCGCAGGTCGAGGTCGACATAGCGGTACATCGACGGCTTGCGCAGGTCGGTCTCGACCAGCAGGATGCGCTTGCCGGTTTCGGCCATCAGCGCCGCGAGGTTGCTGGCGATGAAGCCGTTGCCCGCGCCGTACGTGGGTGACGTGACCAGGATGACCTTCGACGCGAGGGTGCGCGCACGCATGGTCAGCGACAGGTGCAGCGAGCGCAGGCCTTCGATCGCCGGGTCTTGCGGCGCGGCGCGCGCCAACAGGCGGTGCGTGCCGATGTCGGTCTCTACGGCTTCGCGCAGGCGCCCTTCCATCAGCAACGCCTGGTTGGCGCTGAGCGGCACGGTGGCGATCGTCGGCGGGCCCAGGCGCTGCTCGAGTTCGTGCGTGTCGACGACCTTGGTGCGCAGCGACCGGGCGATCAGCGCGGCGATCAGCGCCGACAACGCCGCCAGCGCGGCACCGATCGACAAGATCGCCGAGTTCTTCGGGCGCACCGGCTCGATCGGCGGCGTGGCGCGATCGGCCTGACGCGCACTGGCCAGCCAGCTTGCGTCGGCGATGCGCAGTTGCTGCACCTGCGCCAGCACGGCCGAGTACTGCTGGGCCTGGATGTCGACTTCACGCTGAAGGCGCAGCCGTGTGCGCTGCGCACCGGGCAACTCGTCGACGCTGGTACGCACGCGCCCCAGCGCGCGCCGCACGTTCGCCAGTTGCGCGTTCACCGCGCGCAGCTCGGGGTGGTCTGAGGTGTAGGTCTGGGACAGTGAGTCGCGCTTGATCTCGAGTTCGATCTGCTGGCGTTCGAGGTCGCCGCGCTGGCGCGTCAGGCCTTCTGCCTCGGTACCCAGTGGAATGGCAGCCGAACCGCGCTGGAACGCTGCCAGCGCGTCCTCGGCCGCTTCGATGCGCCCTCGCATCATCGGCAGCTGGCCTTCGAGGAAGGCCAGCGTGCGCGACCCATCGCCTGCGCGGCGTGCCACCCCACGCTCGAGGTAGCCCGCGACTTGCGCGTTCAGTACGGCGGCCGCGCGCTCGGGGTCGGTGTCTTCGTAGCTGATGCGAACGACCTTCGAGTCTTTCGCGGGCTCGAAGGCGCGCATGCGCTCGACCATCGCTTCGTAGGCCTTGATCGGCTGAAGCTGCCGCAGCGTCAGCTTGGTCGGATGGGTCTGAGCTTCGACGCGGATCTCGATCGAACCCGCGTTGCGCGCGGCGACCGCAGCCGCTTGCGGGATCCTGCCGGACTGCGCGGGCCTGCCGGACTGCGCGGGCCTGCCCGATGGCGCGGGGCTGGATGCAGCCAAGTCAGGTGCAGGCGAGACGAACTCGAAGGTACTACGCTGGCCCGACACGCCTCGCGTCAGCTCTTGGCCCTGAGCGTCGCGCAGCGTCCAAGCGCCACCGACGTCGACCGACAGCTCGAGCGGCTGACCTCGCCGCGACACGGGAAGATCGAGCCCGACCACTTCAACCCCGTGGCGCGCGCCAACGGGCAGCCAGCCCCAACGCAAAGCGCGTTCGATCACCACGTCAGCGCCGGTGGCCTGGACAACGGGCAGCAGCACCTCACGTGAACGCAGGATTTCGATCTCGCCCGACACCGAAGCTTCGTCGCGCTCGGACCCCGAGCTGCGCTCGCCGATCTGCAGGTTGGGCACCAGTGTGGTCCGGTTGCGGCTGTCGATCTGCAGCAGCGTGTCGGCCCGGTACACCGGCACCGCCAGCCACGCATAAGCGAACGTGCCCAACAGGGTCAGCGTGGCCGCGGTGATGGCCACCGCACGGTGCCGCCAAAGCAAGCCGAACGCGGCGCGCAGGCCCAGGCTGTCGCCCGCGGGCGCCTGGGCAGGAACGACCACGCCCCGGCGGTCGAGGATCAGGTCATTCATCGCGGGAAAGCCCGGGTCATGTCGTTCAGGACATCGCGGCCGACCAGCGCCGACGGCAAGATGTTGCTGATCACGCGGTTCCAGCGCACCACAGGCGCGGTGTCGACATACACCACGTCGCGCGCCGCGAGATCGAAGCGGTCGGCCAACAGAAACGCGTTCGGCGAGGCCGCGTCGAGGTGATAGATGCGTGCACGCTCACCATCGCCGTTGCCAGCAGTAGCGGTCGCGGTAGCGGTCGTGGCCGTACTCGTGCTGGCCCCGCTCGCACTTCCGTTCCCGTTGCGGATCACGAATACCTGCCCCGCCGCCGCCGACAGCGGGTTGACGCCGCCGGCTTCGGCCAGCGCCTCGGCCAGGCTCATGCGCCCGCGCGGCATCCACAGCGGCGCCGGCCGGATGACCTCGCCGGTGACGAAGATGCGGTTGTCGCGGCGTTCGGGCACGTTGATCACGTCGCCGGGTTGCAGGCGCACGTTGGACCGCATGTCGCCCTGGTAATACAGCGACTGCAGGTCAACACGCAGCGTGCGCGGGCCACGCGTGACCGTCACGGCCGACAGGTCCGCCTCGGGCGTGAAGCCGCCGGCACGGGCGAGCATCTCGGTCAGGTCGGGCGGCACGTCGTTGATCGCCTGGACGCCAGGGGTGCGAACTTCACCGGCGATGTGAACGCGCTGTCCGCGGTACTGCATCACCGACACATCGACCTGCGGCTGCTTGATGATGCGTTTCAGCCCGGTGACAAGGTCTTCGCGGATCTGGTTGACCGTGCGCCCGGCCGCCTGAACGCTGCCTGCATGCGGGAAGAAGAATTGCCCGTCGGCATTGACCACGCGCCCGACAAGCTCGTCGCGCGTGCCACTGGGGTTGGTCAGCTCGGGGTGGTTCCACACCGTCACACGCAGCACGTCCTGCGTCGCGACCTGGTACTCGTAGTCCGACCCGACGGCAAAGCCCGTACGCGCCGTGGTTTGCGACGCGGTCCGCTCTTTGCGCTCTTGCGCCAGTTGGCGCAGCGTGTCGGCGTCGATTGTGTACAGATCAGCACGCGCGCGGATCAGCGCTGTGGTGCTGGTGTCCATCTGCATGCCGGGTGCAGCCGCGCAGCCGGCGATCACCGCACAGGCCAACGCTGATGCGAGGCGGGGCCAACCGGCTTGCCGGCTCGTGGACCCCAACGCCCGCGCGAGTTTCGATCTTGTGTTCATGTCGTCCCAGCCTTCTTCTTGTCGATCCATACGGGCCGCGACATCATCGATCGTGTTGCCGTTGTTTGCCCGGGCTCCCCCTGAACCATGTTCGAGCCCGACCCCATGACCTGCGGTCATGTTGGTCGGCAGCTTTTGGTGAGGATACGGGTGCGACGGCGCGCAGGCGCACCCCTCGCCCCCCTCAATGCAGTGCCACCGCCACGTGGCGCCCGACCGACGGCGCTTGCCGCGTCGCCCAGCGGTCGGCGATGCGAGCGTGAGGGACGGGGTCTGGCAAAGGTTATGCACGCAGGCGGGCAGCGACTTGTCGTGCAACGTCATGGCCGATGGCCGGCGATGTCTGGATGCCGTAGCCGCCCTGCCCTGCCAGCCAGAAGAAGCCGGATGCGTCTTCCGCGAACCGCGCGACGATCTCGCCGTCGCCTGCGAAGCTGCGTAGCCCCGCCCAGCGCCGCAGGGGCTTGACGGTCATCGTCGTCGCCTCTTCGATGGCGTGCATGCCCATCGCGATGTCGAGTTCTTCGGGCTGCACGTCCTGCGACACGGTCGGGTCGGCGTTCGCGGGCGAGCCCAGCAGCAACCCTGCATCGGGTTTGAAGTACCAGCGCTCGTCGACCGCAGCCGTCAGCGGCCAGTCGCGCGGATCGACCCCGGTGGGTGGCGCAAACACGAAGGCGCTGCGCCGCCGTGGTTCCAGGCCGATCGGCGCCGCGCCGGCCAGGCGCGCCAGCGCATCACACCAAGCGCCGGCCGCGTTGATGACCACGCGGGCGTCGAACCTGCGGCCGTCACGAGTGCTCACACGCCAGAGGTCGCATGAGGGCACGGGCGGCTCGAGACTGACAACCTCAGCGTCGCACGCAACCTGCGCTCCATGTTGGCGCGCTCCTCGAAGAAACCCTTGGTGCAACGCATGCACGTCGATGTCGTACGCATCGGGCTGCCAGACCGCGCCGAGCGTGCGCTGGGGCCGCAGCACCGGCACCCTCGCGCAAGCCTCAGCGGTCGACAGCAGCCTTGCGCCGTCGGGTGTGGTGTCGCGCGCGACGAGCCACGCCGCCTCGAGCAGCGCTTCCTGACCGGGTGCGGCAACCTCCATGACCGGGCGCGGACGCATCAGCTCAACTTCGGTGAAACCTGCCGGCGGGTGCAACAGGAAGTTGCGGCTCGCCAGCGTCCACGCGCGCACACCGGGCGGGCCGTAGCTCGATATCCAGTGCGCCGCCGAACGGCCGGTGCTGTGATAGCCCGGCTGCGCTTCCCGCTCGAGCATCGTCACGCGCACGCCGACCGCGGCCAGCGCCCACGCCGCCGACGCACCGGCGATGCCGGCGCCGATGATCAACACGTCGCTCGAGTGGCTGTTCGACATCGCGACGTATATTGATCCATCGACGTGTGCATCCGAATCCGCTGCATCTGCGTGTTGCAGCCACGTCGCCCAACCACCTCAGGAGCTTCTATGTCGCGCTTCGCCCGCACCCTCGCCATGATGGCTGCCATCGGCCTATCAGCGGTCACCACCGCCCACGCCCAGCAGTTCTTCCGCATCGGCACCGGCGGCACCGCTGGTACCTACTACCCGGTGGGCGGCATGATCGCCAACGCCGTCAGCCAGCCCGGCAAGATCATCGTCACGGCGCAGGCCAGCAACGGGTCGGTCGCGAATGTGAACGGCATTTCGGGCGGCGCGATGGAGTCGGGCTTCTCGCAGTCCGACGTCGCCACCTGGGCGCAGAAGGGCAGCGGCATCTTCGAAGGCAAACCGCACGTGCCGGGCCTGCGGTTGATCGCGAACCTGTACCCCGAAAGCGTGCACGTGGTCGTGCGCAAAGACCTGGGCGCGAAGTCGGTCGCCGACCTGAAAGGCAAACGCGTCGCGCTCGACGAGCCCGGCTCGGGCACGCTGGTGAACGCACGCGCGATCCTGGCCGCCTATGGCTTGAAAGAAGGCGACATCAAGGCCGAATACATCAAACCCAACCAGGCCGGTGACAAGCTCAAAGACGGCTCGCTCGACGCCTTCTTCTTCACCGGCGGCTCGCCCGCGGGCGCGATCGCCGAGTTGGCGTCATCGGGCACCGGCATCGACATCCTGCCGATCGAAGGCGCCGCCGCCGACAACCTGAAGAAGTCCACCGGCTTCTTTGCCGACGACCTGATCGCCGCCGACACGTACAAAGGCGTGGGCGCGGTCAAGACGCTGTCGGTCGGCGCGCAGTGGGTCACCAGCGACAAGTCCGACGAGGCCACGGTCTACGAGATCACGAAGGCGCTGTTCGGCGAGGCCGCGCAGAAGCAGCTTGCAGCCGGCCACGCGAAAGGCAAGTTCATCACCAAAGAGAACGCGGTGAAGGCCGCCGGCATTCCGTTCCACCCGGGTGCGGAGAAGTTCTACAAGGAAGCCGGGCTGCTGAAGTAGGTTCGGCGGTCGGTCGATGACGACGATCACCACCGCCCCCCTCGACGACAAGGGCATCGCGGCCCTCGAGCAGAAGTACGACCCCGAGATGCGCTTTCGCCCGCTAACCGCGGGCGCGGCGACGGTCGTCGGGGCTTTGCTGATCGCGCTGTCGGCCTTTCATTACTACACCGCCGGCTTCGGGCTGCTGCGCGAGGTCACGCATCGCGGCGTGCACCTGGCCTTCGTGCTGGGGCTGATCTTCCTGGTGTTTCCGCACCGGGCGGCGCTGCTCGAACGCAGCGCGCGCCATCACGCGTGGGCGCCGGGCAATGTGCCGATCGTCGACTGGCTGCTGGCGCTGGCCGTCGCGGTGTCGGTGCTCTACATCCCGTGGATCTTCGAGGACCTGGCGTTTCGTGTCGGCAACCCCGGCACGCTCGACGTCGTGATGGGCACGGTGCTGATCGTCGCGTTGCTCGAGGCCACGCGGCGCAGCATGGGCTGGCCGCTGCCGTTGATCGCGATCGCGTTCACCCTCTATGCGCTCTTCGGGCCGTGGTTCCCGGGGCTGCTGAAACACGCGGGCGCGACGTGGAGCCAGTTCGTCAATCACCAGTACTTCACCAGCCAGGGCGTCTACGGCGTGGCGGTCGGCGTGGTCGCGACCTACGTCTTCCACTTCGTGCTGTTCGGTGTGCTGGCGACGCGCGTCGGGCTGGGGCAACTCTTCCTCGACCTGGCATCGGCCGTGGCGGGGCGTTATGCGGGCGGGCCGGCGAAGGTCAGCGTGTTCGGCTCGGCAATGTTCGGCATGTTGTCGGGCTCGTCGGTCGCCAACGCGGTGACGGTCGGGTCGCTGACCATCCCCGCGATGATCCGCGTGGGCTACAAGCGCGAGTTCGCGGGCGCGGTCGAAGCGGCCAGTTCCACCGGCGGACAGATCACGCCGCCGGTGCTGGGCGCGGCGGCGTTCCTGATGATCGAGTTCCTGTCGCTGCCCTACCAGACGATCATCGCCGCGGCCGCGATCCCCGCGTTCATGCACTTCTTCGGCGTGTTCATGCAGGTGCACTTCGAAGCCAAGCGTTATGGCTTGCGCGGCCTGACCGACGACGAGATGCCGAAGTTGCGCGAGTCGCTGCGCCAGCGTTGGCCGACACTGATTCCGCTGGTGCTGCTGATCGTGATCCTGGTGTCGGGGCGCACGCCGTACCTGGCGGCGTTCTCGGGCATCACGTCGTGCGCGATCGTGGGCCTGACGACGCGTGTGGCGGGCAACAGCGCGAAGCACTGGCTGTCGATGGTCGCACTGCACGCGCTGCTGCTCGTCGTCGTGTTCGGCGGCATCGAGAACGAAACGGTCAAGGTGGGCGTATTCGTCGCCGGCCTCGTGATCGCCGTGTTGCTGGTGAAAGGCCTCGCCCTCGAGGGCCGCATCGGCATGCCGGTGTTCGTCGAAGCCTTCGGCACCGGCGCCAAGTACGCGTTGGCGGTCGGCGCTGCGGCGGCCACGGTGGGCATCGTGATCGGCGTGGTCACGCTGACTGGCGTGGGCTTCAAGCTCAGCGTGCTGATTACTGGTGCGGCGCAGGTGGTGGCGGGTATCGTCGGCGGCGTGATTCCGGCGTGGATCGCGCAGCCGCAGTCGCTGGTGCTGCTGACGGCGCTGGTGATGACGGGGCTGGTGTGCATCCTGCTGGGCGCGGGCATCCCGACGACCGCGAACTACATCATCATGGTGACGGTCGCCGCGCCGACGCTGGTGCAGTTGGGCGTCGAGCCGCTGGTGGCGCACTTCTTCGTCTTCTATTACGGCGTGCTCGCCGACATCACGCCGCCCGTGGCGCTGGCGGCCTACGCGGCCGCCGGCATGGCGGGCAGCGACCCGTTTCGCACCGGCAACACGGCGTTCCGGCTTGGCTTGGCGAAAGCGCTGGTGCCGTTCGTGTTCGTGTTCTCGCCATCGCTGTTGATCGTGGCGAAGGGCTTCACGTGGGGCGACTTCATCGTTACCTTCGTTGGCTGCGTGCTCGGCATCGTGATGCTCGCTGCGGCGCTGTCGCGCTTCTTCCTCGTCGAGATGACGCGCGCCGAGCAGGCGTTGTGCTTCGTCGCCGCGCTCTTCACGATCGCGCCCGGCATCGTGCCCACGCTGATCGGGCTCGTGCTGGTGGTGCCGGTGGTGGTGCGGCAGGCGACGATGTGGCGGCGTTCGCGGCGAGGGGCTCTCTCATCAGCGCCTGTCTCACCTGCGCCTTGACGACCCCAAAGAGGAGGTATATTCTTTTGCTATATATCAGCGAGGGCGCCACATGAGCATCGCCAGGGTCTTCTGGTCCGGCCGTTCGCAGGCCGTACGCCTTCCGAAAGAGTTCCGCATCGACGCGAGCGAGGTCCGCGTTCGCCGTCACGGTGCGGCCGTCATCCTGGAGCCGATCGATGGCGACTGGCGCTGGCTCGACGAACTGGTCGGGCCGCTGGACGCTGACTTCCGCGATGGGGCATCCGAGCAGCCCGCTCCGCAGGAACGCCCCGAGCTCCTTCGTCTGCTCGAGCGCTGACGGCCGAACAACCGAGCGCCGTCGAAGATGCGCTTTCTGCTTGACACCAACGCCGTCATCGCAGCCCTGAACGACGCTTCGGGCGCCGTGGCCGCGCGATTGAGGCGTGAGGTACCGACTGACGTCGGCGTGAGCGTTGTGGTGATGTTCGAGCTGTACTTCGGCGCCTACAAGAGCACGCGCCTCGAGCGCAATCTGGCGCTTGTGGACGCCCTTCGCTTCGAGGTTCTGCCGCTCGACCGCGAGGACGCCCGGCAGGCCGGAGAAATCCGCGCGGGCTTGGGCACGTTGGGCATCCCGATCGGTGCGTACGACCTTCTCATCGCCGGACAAGCCCGAGCCCGCGGACTGACACTCGTCACCCGCAACGGACGCGAGTTCGGCCGCGTGCCCGGTCTCGCCATCGAGGACTGGCACGACAAGCACGGCAGCTGATCGCTCAGGGCAGAAGCGTGCGCCACCTGAAGGCCTGGGCCCAAGCGCTTAAGCGTGAGGTCGTTGTGCTGGCGATCGCCGCACGCGACCCGCGCACGCCGTGGCACGTGAAGGCGCTGACGCTCGCTGTGGTGGCCTATGCGGCAAGCCCGATCGATCTGATCCCGGACTTCATCCCTGTGCTTGGGTTTCTCGACGAGCTGATCCTGCTGCCGCTGGCGTTGCGGTTCATCCTGCGCAGGGTGCCGGCCGATGTGCTGGCCGATGCGCGCGCGACAGCCGACACCCGCTCACGCATGCCACGCAGCCTTGCAGGCGCGGCGTTTGTCGTGACGATCTGGTTGCTGGTGCTGGGCGGCGCAGCGTGGTGGTTGTGGAGATAGACGGCGGTTCACTCCACCAGCAGCGCCACCACGAACAGCCCGATCATCATGAAAGCGATGGCGACTTTGGCCGCCATGCCGATCATGGTGCCCAGCCATGTGGCCACGCCGACCTTCATCGCGTTGCGGTGATCCTTCTGCGCGATGTATTCGCCGATGGCCGCACCCACCAGCGGCATGAAGAGCACGCCCACCAAGCCCATCGCCAACCCGACCACGGTGCCGATCGCTGCGCCGATGATCGCGTCTCGACTCGCCCGGACCTTCTTTGCGCCCATGATGCCGGCGGCGTAGTCGAGCACGAACGCCAGCACCGCCAAGGCCACCGCGATGCCGATCGTCCAGCCGGTGATGCGCTGGAAGTCGTCGATCCACGCCGCGAGCACGATGCCGGCCAGCACGAACAGCGTGCCCGGCAGCGCCGGCATCACGGTGCCGATCAGGCCGACGGCGATCAGTGCGATGGACAACACCCACCATAGGGTCTGCACGGTCGGTGTCATGGTTCTCCTTGTTTGGTTCGATCGGCACCACACCGACCCTGCGGGCATCAGGGTGACGGCCGCGGCCGATTCTGCGGTTTGTTTACATTCACGCTTCGTGGGTTCTTGAACCCTACCGCGCCGCCCGCATCTTTGCCGGTGCTGCCAGAATCCGAAACGAGGCGCGTGCCTCACAGGAGACGTGATGATCAAGTCTTGGTTCTTAGGTGTGGTCGTGGCCAGCTTGGCCGCAGTGATGGTGCCCGTGACGGACGCGCAGGCGAAGCGCCTGGGCGGCTCCAAGTCGACCGGCATGCAGCGTCAAACGCCGACACAGCCGGTGCAGAAGGCACCCGACGCCGCCACGCCTGCCGGTGCCGCTGCGCCGGCAGCAGCCGCGACACCGGCCGCAGCAGCCGCCGCGACCAAAGCTGCCGCACCAGCAGCGCAGGCCGCCAAGCGCAGTTGGATGGGTCCGCTGATGGGCCTGGCCGCAGGCCTTGGGCTGGCGGCGCTGTTCAGCTCGCTGGGTATGGGCGAAGGCTTCCAGAGCGTGATGATGATCCTGCTGCTCGCGATGATTGGCTTCTTCCTCTTCCGCTTCATCATGAGCCGCTTCGGCAACCGTAACCGCGCGGGCGCAGCCACCGATGGGCTGGCGGCGGCGGGCGCAGGCGCAGCGGGCGGCAACGCTCCGATCGACTTCACCGCGACCCATAAGCAGGCTGCCGAGCCGTTCTCGGCCTCATCGCCGTCGTCGGCCTCGTCATCGACGCAAGGCATCCGCATCGGGTCAGCGCTTGCCCCTGCTGCGGCTGCGGCTGGTACTGCGCTCGATACCGGCGAACTCGTCGCACAGAACCGGCTGCCGGCCGACTTCGACAAAGGCTCTTTCGAACGCATCGCCAAGACGATCTTCGTGCGCCTGCAGGCCGCCAACGACGAGCGCAACCTCGACGACCTGCGCGGCTTCTCCACCCCCGAGATGTTCGCCGAGCTGCGCACCGATCTGCTCGAGCGTGATGACAAGCCGCAGCACACCGAGGTGCTGTCGGTGAACCCGACGATCGTCGACTTCGCCGACGAAGGTCACCAGCGCGTGGTCAGCGTGCGCTACGTCGGCGTGATCCGCGAAGAGAAGAGCGGCCCCGCCGAGCCCTTCGACGAAACCTGGCACTTGGTGCAAACCGGTGACGGCCCGGCTTGGCGCATCGGCGGAATTCAGATCAACGCCTGACGCGCTCGAGCGCAAGGCTCACCAACGCCGGGCTTGCCCGGCGTTGTCGTTTTCAGCGTCAGTCATGTTCGCGATCAATCGAGCATCGCCGCCACAACCTCGCCAATCGCCAGCGACGCCGTCAGCCCCGGCGATTCGATGCCGAACAGGTTGACCAGACCGGGCACGGCGTGCTCGCGCTCACCCTGCAACACGAAGTCTTCGGCCGCAGCACCGGGCCCTGACAGCTTGGGGCGCACACCGGCATACCCCGGCAGCAACGCGCCGTCGGGCAGCGCGGGCCAATAGCGGCGAATCGACGCGTAGAACGTCTGCGCGCGGCGCGGGTCAACGTCGTAGCCAAGGTCATCGACGGCGCAGTCCACCCACTCCACATCCGGACCGAAACGCGCCTGCCCGCCCAGATCGATCGTCAGGTGCACGCCCAACCCGCCGGGCTCGGGCACCGGGTACACCAGACGCGAGAACGGCGAGCGGCCCGTCAGGCTGTAGTAGTTGCCTTTGGCCAGGTACAGCGGCGGCACGAGTGCGCGCGGCATGCCCGCCAGCGCCGCCGCGACCGCCTGCGCATGCAGGCCGGCCGCGTTCACGACGCAGGCGGCATGGATTTGCATCGGCTGATCACCCCCGACGTTGAGCACGATGCCACCGCCGTCAGCGACAGCGCCACCCACCACCGAGGCACCGAAAGCCACCATCCCACCCGCGGCTTCGAAGTCGCCTTGCAGCGCGAGCATGAAGGCATGGCTGTCGACGATGCCGGTGCTGGGGCTGCGCAGCGCCGCCACGCAGGCCAGCGCAGGCTCGAGGCGGCGGGCTTGCGCCGCGTCGATCAGCTCGAGGTCATCGACACCGTTCGCGCGCCCCTTGGCCTGAAGGTCAGTCAACGTGGCGACTTGCGCGTCGTCGGTGGCGACGATCAGCTTGCCGCAGCGGCGGCGCGCAACGCCATGGCTTGCGCAGAAGTCGTAGAGCAGATGTCGACCGCGCACGCACAACGTGGCCCTGAGGCTGCCGCTTGGGTAGTAGATGCCGGCGTGAATGACTTCGCTGTTGCGCGAACTGGTGCCGGTGCCGATGCCGCGTTCGCGCTCGACGATGATGGTTTCGCGCCCGCGCAGCGCCAACGCGCGGGCGACTGCAAGGCCCACCACGCCGGCGCCGATGACGATGCAATCCACATGCTCCATGTGTTGTGCTCCACGTGCAGCGATTGTTGATGCTTAATGCGGTCATCGACTCGCGGCCCTGAGTGCACACCATGCTGCCCCAAACCTTCACCCTCGCCACCTTCAACCTCTACAACCTCAACCTGCCCGGTCGTGCGCTCTACCGCGGCAAACCGTGGACCGAGGTCGAGTACGCGCGCAAGCTGGCCTTCAGCGCGCGCCAACTGGCCGATGCGCAGCCCGACATCGTCGGTTTGCAAGAGCTGTGGCATCGCGACACGCTGACAGCGGTGCTGGACGAAGCTGGCCTGAGCGACGAGTTCGAGCCGCTGACACCCGCCAATGCCAACGGCACGCGCATCGTCTGCGCCGCGATCGTGCGCAAGGGCCTGCGCGTGGGCGAAGCGCAATGGATCGAAGACTTCCCCAAAGGCTTCCTGCTCGAGTCCAAGGGCGATGATCCCCAAGCGCGCCGGGCAGGCTCGATCCGCATCGGCATCCGCAGGTTCTCGCGCCCGGTGCTGCGGTTTGACGTGAAGCTGCACCCGAAACACCAGCCGGCACAGGTGTACGTGTGCCACTTCAAATCAAAGATGCCGACCGTCATCGACGACGAAGCCTGGTTCGGCGATGAATACAAACCGCACCGGACCGCTTTAGGCGCAGCGCTGTCGACCATCCGCCGCACCACCGAGGCCGCGGCGCTGCGCTTCCTGCTGACCGGTGAGATGAAGACCACCGACGTGCCGGTGATCGTGCTGGGCGACATCAACGACGGCCAGCACAGCAACACCGCGAACATCCTGACCGAGCAGCCACGCTATCTCACGGGCGACTCCACCGGCGGCGGCGGCAACGCGCTCTACACCGCGCAGACGCTGCAGGAATACCGCGACACCCGCGACGTTTACTACACCCACGTGCACCAGGACCTGCGCGAATCGCTCGACCACATCCTCGTCAGCGAACAGTTCTACGACCACGGCAAGAAGCGCCTCTGGCTCTTCGACGGCCTGGCGATCGCCAACGATCACCTCGACGACGAAGACCACCGAGCCCAGGGCAGCGGCGACCACGGGATCGTGCGGGTGAGGTTCAAGTACAAGCCGGCGAAGGGGTGAGGTGATCGCAGCGGCGCGAGCGGCCTTCAGTGCGGGCGCGTGTAGCAGCCCCACTGGCCCTGCATCCGCTTCTGCCAAGCCTGCGCGGTGGCGAAGATCTGCGACTTCGGGTCGTTGATCGACTGGTCTCGGTAGTCGTTCCACGCGCCGCTCCAGGTGCGCGGGCTGTACTGGAACAGACCGACATAAGGCCCCGCAGGGTTGACGATCGTTGCGTTGCCGCGCGACTCGCACATCATCACGTCGACCATACGCCCGGCGCTGTCGGTGTACGGATGCTTCACGCGCGCCTCGTCGATCCAGGCGCGGTAGCGTGCCAAGGTTTCGGCATCGATGCCGCCGCGCGGCGGCCGCGCCGCCGGTGCGGGTGGCGGCGAGGGTGTCGTCACGGGGGCCGGGGACGGCGCGGCAGCGGCGGGTGCTGGCGGCGCGACGGGCGCGGGCGCGGGCGCGGGCGCCGCAGCGACTGGAGCCGGCGGCGACGCCGTCGTTGCCACGGGCGCTGGGGCAGGTGCGGTCTGCGACGGCCGCACCCCGGCGCACCCTGCAAGCACGGCAAGGGGCACGAACACGAGTCCGATTCGGGCAACCATCGGCCGCGGCTTGGTGCTTAAAACGTTCATTGCGATCTCCTCGCCGAAACGCGGCGCGAGCCAAGTGTGCGCGCCACATGCGCCAGGGGTCAGTCGAGTCGTGGTCTTAGCTAGCTAGGGGGACCGTCGCGTGGTGCTCGAGGAGAACGTGAACTCGAACGACACGCAATGCTCGACGCCTACGCCTTCGCGCCGCGGTAGTGCTGCTCGAACGCCAGCCGCAGCTCACGCTTCAACAACTTCCCGCTCGGGTTCTTCGGCAGTGCGTCGACGAACACCACGTCCTTCGGCGCCTTGAAGGTCGCCAACTTCTTCTGGCACGCAGCCATCACGTCGCTGACGGTGAGCGCGGCGTTGGGCTTCCTCACGATGATCGCGGTTACCGCTTCGACCCAGTGCGGGTGCGGCAGGCCCACCACCGCGACTTCGCTGATGCCGTCGATGGTGTAGATCGCCTCTTCGACCTCGCGACTGGCGACGTTTTCGCCACCGGTTTTGATCATGTCCTTCTTGCGGTCGACGACGGTGATGTCGCCTTCGTCGTCGATCGTCGCCAGGTCGCCGCTGTGAAACCAGCCGCCTTCGAACGCGGCCTTCGTGCGTTCTTCGTCGTGGTAGTAGCCGGTCAACAGTTGCGGTGAGCGGTGCACGATCTCGCCGATCTGGCCGCTGCCGGGTGCAACGTCGCGCATCGCATCGTCGACGACGCGTGTCTCCACGTTCAACGCCGCGCGGCCGGCCGAACCCGGCTTGCGCAGTTGATCTTCGGGCCCCAGCACAGTCGCCAGCGGCGCGATCTCGGTCTGGCCGTAGAGGTTCCACAGCCCGATCTTCGGCAGCCGCTGCGAAATCTCGCGCATCACCTCCACCGGCATGATCGACGCGCCGTAGTAGCCCTTCGCCAGCGCCGACAGATCCACCGTGTCGAACAGCGGCGAGCGAAGCAGGCCGATCCATACCGTGGGCGGCGCGAAGAACGAGTTGATCTTGTGCCTGCTCAACAGCGGCAGCAGGTTGTCGGGCGTGGGCGCGGCAGTGATGACGCTGGTGCAGCCGAGGTACACCGCCGGGCCAAGGAACACGTCGAGCTGCGCGCAGTGGTACAGCGGCAGCGAATGCAGCATCAAGTCGTCAGCCGTCATGCGTCCGTCGACGATGCAGCTGACGTACTGCCAGATCACCGCTTCGTGCGTGAGCATCGCGCCTTTGGGCAGTGACTCGGTGCCGCTGGTGTAGACGATCTGCGCCAGGTCACGGCTGTCGAGTTCGGGTTCGGCGAACGCACGCGCGCTGGACGCGAGGCTCGCGAAGCTCAGCGCCACGTTCGAAGCCATCGATACCGACGTGCCCGCTGGTTCGTCGCCATGTTCCGACGGCAGCGCAAGCAGCCGTTCGACCTTCGTGTCGAGCGCCGCCGCAGCGCGCCCCAACTCGGCCAACCCTGCATCGACCGCCAGCAGCTTCGCCCCCGCGTGCCGCAGGATGTACGCCGCCTCGTCGGGCTTCAGCATGAAGTTGATCGGCACCAGCACTGCGCCGATGCGCGCGAGCGCGAACCGAAGCGCCGCGAAACCATGCGAGTTGCGCGCGATGACCGCGACGCGGTCACCCTTCACGACGCCCTCGCCCTGCAGGCCGGCGGCCACGCGCGTGACCAGCGCGTCGAAGTCGCGATACGTCCACGTGGTCGCGCCGCAGATCACGGCGGTCTTGCCCGGCGCGCGGCGCGCGGTGCGATGCAACAGGGCGGCGATGGTTTGTTGATGGCTCATGGCGGGGTGTCTCGATCGACGACCGTCGATCTTGGCACCGCGCCTTGGGCGCGCTCGACGAGGCTTTCCCTAGCCGTACCGACCCTCGCGCGCCGCGCTCAATCCAATGAAATCTTCGCGTCGGCCGCGACCTTGCGCCACTTCTCGATCTCGGCCGCGGTGTGCTTGCCGAATGCTTCGGGCCCATAGCTCGTGTCGGGCAGCAGCGCGATGCCTAGGTCGGCCATCTTCTGCGTCCACGCCTTGTCGCCCAACGCGGTGATGTAGGCCGCGTGCATCTTCGTGACCACGTCCTTCGGCGTGCCCTTCGGTGCGTAGACGCCGTACCAAGTCGCGGCCTCGAAGCCCGGCAGCGTCTTCGCCGCCAGCGGTTGCACGCCAGGGAACTGCGCCATCGGCGCTGTCGACGTGACCGCCAGCGCGGTGAGCTTGCCGCCGGCCACCTGCGGCAGCGCGGTGTTGGCCTGGTCGAACATCGCGTCGACTTGGCCGGCGATCAGGTCGTTCATCGCCGGGGCCGCGCCCTTGTACGGGACCGACAACGCGTCGATGCCGGCGCGGCTTTCGAACAGCGCGGCGATCAGGTGCGAAGTCGACCCCGCGCCAGCGTTGCCGAAGTTGAGCTTGCCCGGGTTCTTCTTCGCATGCGCGATCAACTCGTCGGCACTCTTGAACGCCGAGGTCTTCGGCACCAGCAGCACCATCGGCGTGTCGGGGAAGCGGAACACCGGCTCGAAGTCCTTCACCGGGTCGTAGGCCAGCTTCTTGTACAGCGACGGCGCTGCGCCCATGTAGCCCAGGTGGCCGACAAGGAAGGTGTAGCCGTCGGGCGCGGCCTTCGCGGCTTTGCCCGCGCCGATGGTGCCGCCGGCACCGGCCGCGTTCTCGATGATGATCGGCTGGCCGATCTGCTTGGCAACCTTGTCGGCGATGTCGCGCGCCATCGCGTCGGTGGGGCCGCCAGGCGGCGAAGGGCACGATCCAGGTGACGGTTTTGGTGGGCCAGGTCTGCGCGTGGGCGGCGGTGGCCGTAATAAGAAGAGCAAGCGCGGTTGCGCCCGATGTCAGGACATTCATCGAAGGTCTCCGGTCGTAGTGAATGGTGGATGAGATCAGCGCGACCGCGCTCGATCGTTCGATGGCGCGGTCGACCATGCGCGGCGCAAGGCCGAGGTAGTTCGCGGGGTCGGTCAGGCGATCGATCGCGGCGCGGTCGAAGTGCTTCGTCACCGCGGGCAGCGCGGCCAGCGCTTCGGCCAGCGTGCCGCCCTTCTCGTTGACCGTGCGGCACGCGTCGTAGACGACGTCGTGCGCCTGCTGGCGGCCCATCGCGGGGGCCAGGCCCATCATCACCGCCTCGGCGACGATCAGGCCCTTGCTGATGCCGAGGTTGTGGCGCATGCGCGCCTCGTCGACGATCAACCCGCCGAGCGCGAACTTGGCCTGGTGCAGCGCGCCGGCGGTGAGGATGAAGCTCTCGGGCAGCGCGATCCACTCGGCGTGCCACGGGCCGGTGGCGCGCTCGAAGTCCTGCACCATCGCGTCGACCATCAGCCCGGCGTGCTGGCGCACCGCCTTGGCCGCCGCGAGCATCAGCTCGCTCGAGATCGGGTTGCGCTTCTGCGGCATCGTGCTGCGACGCGCCGCGGCCCTTGACGAAGGGCTCGTAGACCTCGCCGAACTCGGTCGACGCCATGATCATGACGTCGAGCGCGATCTTGCCGAGCGAGCCGGTGATCAGCGCGAGCAGGTTCACGGCTTTCGGCGAAGCCGTCGCGCGCGACGTGCCAGGTGGTCGCCGGCACGCCGAGCTTCGAGCTCATCGGCCAGCGCGGCCTGCACCTCGAAGCCCTTGTCGCCCAGCGACGCGAGCGTGCCCGCGGCACCGGCGAACCCGACCACGAGCACGCGCTTGCGCAAGTTCGGCCAGCCGCTCCTGGTGCCGGTCGAACATCGCAAGCCAGATCGCGGCCTTGTAGCCGAAGGTCACCGGCAGCGCCTGCTGCAGGTGCGTGCGCCCGGCCATCGGCGTGTCGCGGTGCTTCTTCGCCAGGTCGGCGAGGATGCGGCGCAGCTCGACGATGTCGGCGTCGACGATCGCGAGCGCGTCACGCACCTGCAGCACGTTGGCCGTGTCCATGATGTCCTGCGTGGTCGCGCCCCAGTGCACGTAGCGGCCGGCGTCGCCGCACATCGCGACCAGCTGATGCACCAGCGGCAGGATCGGGTAGCCGACGATGTCGGTCTCGTGGCGCATGTGGTCGAAGTCGATGCGGTCGAGCTTCGACTCGCGCGCGATGACCTCGGCGGCTTCGGCGGGGATCACGCCGCAGCGCGCTTCGGCGCGCGCCAGCGCGACTTCGACCTCGATGTACTTCGCGATCAGGTTGCGGTCGCTGAAGACCTCGCGCATGCGCGGCGTGCCGAAGGCGTCGCGGAAGAGCACGGAGTCGACGACGGTGCTGGCACCAACAGCAAGGGAAGCGGACATGGGCACCTCGGGATATGTTGACGAACTTCGAACATATCTGTATGTTCGAACAAATGAAGTTTGTTATGTTCGAACATAAGTGCGATCAGTGTTTTCCCTTGATGCCCGTGATGAGTGCTGGCGCGCTTGTTGGAGCCGCTCGATGAGTGAAGACGACCGCCCTGACCTTGCCCGCGACCTCGCCGAAGGCATCGCGTCGGGCCGCTTCGCCGTCGGCACGCTGCTGCCCACCGAGTTCGAGCTGTGCGAGCGCTACACCACCAGCCGCTACGCCGTCCGCAAGGCGCTCGACGAGCTTCAGGACCTTGGCCTCATCTCGCGGCGCAAGAACGTCGGCACGCGCGTCGAAGCACAGAGGCCGAAGCCCGGCTTCTCGCAGTCGATCGCGACGGTCGACGAGCTGGCGCAGTTCGGCGCCGAGCACGTGCGCGTAGTGCGCGAGGTGCAGGCAGTGGTCGCCGACCTCGCGCTTGCAAAGGAGCTGGGTTGCGAAGGCGGCGCCCGCTGGCTGCGCATCTCGAGCCTGCGCATGGACGGCTCGCGCAAGCCGCGGCCGATCTGCTGGACGGATGTGTATGTCGACGCGCGCTACGCCGACATCGGCGAGCTCGTGCGCGAGTCGCCCGGCACGCTCATCAGCTCGCTGATCGAAGCGCGCTACGGCCGTTCGATCGCGCGGATCCGGCAGGAGATCAAGGCGCTGTGCTTGACCAAGGCGATGGCGGGGGAGCTGAAGGCCGACGCCGGATCGGCTGCGCTGAAGGTGACGCGGCGGTATCTCGACGCCTCGGACGAGCTCTTCGAGATCTCGGTGTCGATCCACCCGGCGGATCGGTTCACGTTTGCGATGGAGTTGAGCCGGTCGAGGGCGTGAATATCAGCATCGTGGCGTTTTCACGCGAGTCACGGATCAGACTGCCGAGAAGTAGCTGGAGATGTCTCCATATCTATCTACGTCGAAGCGTACGTGGCAACATGTAGCTGCTGGCGAATACATCTGCCTATCAACGACTACGCGTTCGACACGAATGTTATCCATCCCGCCGATCGACCTCAGCGAAAGGGCCCTGGAATTTTGGGTTGCGCACAGATTCATGCGTGATGGCGCAACCGTGGCTGCTGTTGCCGAGCTCGGCGAAATCGCGGAAGCCTACGCACTCGCGCTGCATGTCGTTGCTTCCGCATCTTCTCGTGTCGCAGAGAGGTTCGTGGAGCGCACGCCGGAATCTGCACGACGAGACTCGATCCTTGCTGGTTACATGGTGGGCCTCACCTTGGTGGAAAGTGCCATCTTGGGCGGATACAACGCTCAAGCTGCGGCGTTGGTCCGGCAAGAGCTGGAAGCAATCGCTGCCCTTCAGGAGATTCGACGCGGTGCACGACGGGAGCGCCAAACACCAAATGTGCGCCACGTTCCCAGCGTGCCCGGGCGCTTGTACGGTGAATTGAGCAACGCTGCTCATTTTTCGGATAGCGCAACTCTTCGCACCATCACGGCCTATCGCGGAGAGATCGAAGGGGCTCCCGGCGCCACCGCTATTTGGCTGCTGTCCCCACAGCACATCCCCGAGGGAACACGTCGCCTGTTCGCTCTACACACGCTACTACTTCTACATTTCGCCGAGCATCAGGCAGAGCATTACCATGAACGTCACGGTTTAGAGTCCACTGATGAAGAAGTCCAATCCGTCGAGCGGGCCTTGATACTCCTCGAGCAAGCAGGCGCGATTGAGAGTGCAGCCTGAACACGAGTCGGCCGACCGGGCTGCCGCGGCAGCGCGCGGACTATTCGCCTCAGGGCGCCTCTTCGACACCAATCAGGACGGTTCTGATGACATCCGCCGAGATGCGGAAGTCGGACCTGTGAAGCGTCTCGAACGCCTTGCGCGCGCTCGCAATCAGTCCTTGGCGCTTCGCCATCCCGATCACCGCGGCCGTGCCGGCGACGCGCAGTCCGTGCTCCGCGGCCACCGCGCGGCCGGCACGCTCGTCCATGATCAGCAACGCTTCGTTGCTTTTCGCCCGGCAGTGCGCCGATGCGATGCGGATGCACTCGGATTCGCCCGCGTCGAGATCGGGGAGATCGAGCTCCGGGATGCGCCGCTTCCACTCGCGCAGCCAGCCTTGCTTCAACGCCTGCCGAAGGTCAGGCTCGTCACGCCAGGACGGCGCAGTGCCTCGTTGTCGAGGGTCGGCCGACTCGGGCAGCACCTCGCGCAGCACGGCTGGAGGACCCACACCTGCCCGAACAGCGGCTCGAGCCAGGACAAGCCCGACACGACAGCCAACCCGATCAACGGGCTGGCGTCGCTCAGGACGATGCGAGCCATTCGTCGAGCGTGTCGAGATCGCGCGCGGTTTCTTCGGCGGACAGCCGGATGACCGGGATGCCCAGGCGCGAGACGTGGGCCACGAAGGCAGCCAGCGGGATTTCAGCGACGCGTGCCGCGCGCGCCAGCGCCAGATGGCCGTCGCGAAAGAGGGCGGTTGCCAGTGCGGCTCGCACACCCGGCAGCTCGAGCGCGCCGGTCGAGCCCAGGCCGATCATCAATGCATCGGGATGATCACGGTTCATCACGATCACGACGTCGTCTTGCGAGTGACGCAGCGCTTCGGTCGGGTTGTTCTTGAGCCCGCTGACGTTGACCGTCTTCATAGGAATGAGTCGTGGGAAGAAAGTAGGGGAATGATAGAGGAGTGCCGGCCACCCGTCAGCCCTCCCCGGCCCACGGCAGACCGGCCAGCGGCACCACGTCGACGTTGTGCGCCAGCGGCCAGCCCTCGCGCACGGGCGCGACGACGAAGGCGCGTTCGACGCCCAGGTCGTCGAGCGCGATCCAGAAGCCCTTGGTCACTGTCGGTGCCGACGAGAACTTGATCTCGATCGCATAGCGTTTGCCGCCGGTCTCGACGACGAGGTCGATCTGATTGCCCGTCGCGGTGCGGTAGTGGCTGAGCGTCGCGCCTTCGACCATCGCCGCGATCTGTTCGATGACGAAGCCCTCCCACGATGCGCCGACCACCGGGTGGCCCTGCAGCGCGTGCAGCGAGTCGATGCCCAGCAGCGCGTGCACCAGGCCGCTGTCGCGCACGTAGACCTTCGGCGACTTGACGATGCGCTTGGCCGTGTTGGGCACGTGCGGCTCGAGCTTGCGCACGACCATCGCGTCGACCATCGTGGCCAGGTAGCGCGTCGCCGTCGCGTGCGACGCGCCACCCAGCGACATGCCGAGCTGCGACGCATTGAACAGCTGCCCCTGCAGGTGCGCGAGCATGCGCCAGAAGCGATGCAGCGTGTCGGCGGGCACCAGCACGCCGAAGTCGCGCAGGTCACGTCGCAGGAAGGTCGCGATGAAGTCCTGGCGCCAAGCGTACGACTGGGCGTCGCTGCGCGCCAAGTAGGCGAGCGGAAAGCCACCACGATGCCAGAGTTGCTCGAGCGTCGCGGGCGCGTCGGGCCCGGCGCCGACCTCGCTGGCAAGCAGGGGCGTCAACTCGACGTGACCGATGCGGCCGGCCAGCGACTCGGCGCGCTGACGCAGCAGGTCACCCGACGCCGACCCGAGCAGCAGAAAGCGGCCCGGACGCCGGTGCGCGTCGATCTCGGGCCGCAGATGGGTGAACAAGTCGGGCTCGAACTGAACCTCGTCGAGGATCACGAGCCGGTTGCGATGACGGGCAAAGAAGAGCTCGGGCTCGGCCAAGCGCGCGCGGTCGGCGCGCGACTCGAGGTCGAGGAAGACGGCGTCGGGACGCCGCGCGGCGAGTTGCCGCGCGAGCGTGGTCTTGCCGACCTGGCGCGGGCCCAGCAGCAGCACGGCCGGGTACCAACCCAGCCGTTCGTCGAGGCGGCGTCGGGCATCGCGGGTCAGCATGTCTGTATTTTGTTTAACGGGCGATCAAATTGCAACCTTTGAACGTCTGACGCCTGCTGCCGTTTCAACCACCGCAGCCAGGAGTGGACAGCGCGCGGGGACTATTCACCTCAGGGCGCTTCCCCGACACGGATCAGGACGGCCCTGATGACGTCCGCCGAGATGCGGAAGTCGGATCTGTGAAGCGTCTCGAACGCCTTTCGCGCGCTCGCGATGAGCCCTTGGCGCTTCGCCATCCCGATCACCGCGGCCGTGCCAGCGACGCGCAGTCCTTGCTCGGCGGCCACCGCGCGGCCGGCGCGCTCGTCCATGATCAGCAGCGCTTCGTTGCCCTTCGCCCGGGTGTGCGCCGATGCGATGCGAATGCACTCGGATTCGCCCGCGTCGAGATCGGGGAGCTCGAGGTCCGGGATGCGCCGCTTCCACTCACGCACCCAGCCTTGCTTCAGCGCCTGCCGAAGATCAGGCTCGTCACGCCAGGACGACGCAGTGCCTTGTTGTCGAGGCTTGACCGACTCGGGCAGCACCTCGCGCAGCACGGACGGGGGGACCCACACCTGCCCGAACAGCGGCTCGAGCCAGGACAAGCCCGAAACGACAGCCAACCCGATCAACGGGCTGGCGTCGCTCAGGACGATGCGAGCCATTCGTCCAGCGTGTCGAGATCGCGCGCGGCTTCTTCGGCGGACAGCCGGACGACCGGGATGCCCAGGCGCGAGACGTGGGCCACGAAGGCAGCCAGCGGCATTTCAGCGACGCGTGCCGCGTGCGCCAGCGCCAGATGGCCGTCGCGGAAGAGGGCGGTTGCCAACGCGGCTCGCACACCCGGCATTTCCAACGCGCCAGTCGAGCGCAAGCCGATCATCAATGCGTCAGGATGATCACGGTTCATCACGACCACGACGTTGTCTTGCGAGTGACGCAGCGCTTCGGTCGGGTTGTTCTTGAGTCCGCTGACGTTGACAGTCTTCATAGGAATGAGTCATAGGAATAAAGCAGGGGAATGATAGCCGCTCACGCGACCGCCGTCACCCCCGCAACAGCCCCTCATCGATCAGCTGCTGCACCAACGCCGCCTGGCCACGATCGCGCCGGCGTTTCATACGACTCGCTTCGAAGGTTTCTATCGCTCCCGATCAGCCAGCCCCGCCAAGCGCCCTTGCGCGCGCCAGGTGCAACGCGCCCTGCGGCACGTACAGCAGGTCGGCGATGCGCCACACCACGTGCCGCTCGTGCGCGGCGAGCGTGCCGTCGGCATGCGCGACGCGCCACATCGCCTCGACGATGCGGATCTTGTCCTCCATCGTGAAGCGCTCGTTGATGCGCGACGTGAAGGTGTAGAGGTCGGTCGACGCCTGCGCCGTGCTGCGCGCGAGTTCGATCAGCTGCTCGGCCTCGCCGGCATCGAGCTGGAACAGGCCGCGCAGAGAGCCGAGCACCGCCTGCTGTTCGTCGGCGCCGAACTCGGCGTCGGCGCGCATCACTTCGACCAGCAGCACCGCGGCGGCCAGGCGCACGTGATGGTCGGTGTCGGCAGCGGCCGGTGACGCTGCGGTAGCCGAGGACTGCAGGCGATCGAGCTGGTCGATCAGGGTCTTGAGTGCGCGGAGCATGGGCGGATCTTGGCAGCGTCGGCTCGGCTTGTCCCGAGCGTGTCGAAGAGCCCTGGCGTATGCTAATGTCATACTCGTTTTTGGAGTACCTCATGTCCCGCGCTGCTGTCCCTGTCGTCCTGAGCGTTCGCGTCAGCCCCGACGAACGCGCGTTGCTGGAGGCGGCGGCGGAACAGGCTCGCACCAACCTCAGTGACTTCATTCGGCGGCGCGCCATCGAGGCCGCCGAGACCGACTTGCTGGAGCGTCGCATCGTGACCATCCCAGCGAAGGACTGGGCCAAATTCGAGGCCTGGGCCAGCGCTCCGGCGAAGGTAGTTCCAGCGCTGCGCAAGCTTGCCAAGACCCGACCCTCGTGGCGGGAGTGATGCAGGAATGACGCAGGAGTGATGGCAAAACTGACGCCACCCCGGCCACTCGCGGCCGAGGACGATACGGCGGGGTTCGACTGCGGACGCGATGCGCTGAACCACTGGTTCCGTCGCCATGCGTGGCGCAACCAGCAATCGGACGTGTCACGGACCAGCGTGGTTTGCGATCCGATCACCGGCAGCATCGCTGGTTATGTCAGCCTGTCAGCCGCGCACATCGAGCGCGCCTGGTTGCCTAAGGCGCAGCAACGCAACCGGCCCGACCCGGTGCCCGCGGTTCTGCTGGGCCAGTTGGCGGTCGATCTGCGATGGCAGGGGCAGGGTGTGGCGCGGTCGCTGATGTTCTATGCACTGACCACGGCCGTACGCTTCTCGAACGAAGTCGGCTGCTTCTGCGTGCTCACGCATCCTCTGGACGATGACGTGCGGGCCCTGTACCGCTCCTTCGGGTTCGAGGATCTTCCGTTCGATCCCTCCCGCAGCATGGCCGTTCGCATCGCGGACCTGGTGCACAACGGCTTCGCAGCTTCGGGCTGAGCATTCACATTTGCCTACCGCTGCCGCGTGATCGTCCACCTCAACACGAACGGCTTCATCAACTCGCGGATCGCCGCATCGACGCTGTCATCGGCCGTCACATAGCGCACCGCCAGACCGCCGGGCGTCTCGTCGACGTCGACCGCGACGCGCTCGCCCAGACCACACTGCGCCAACAACGCCGCCATCGCATGGCGCGTTGCCTGCGCACGCAGCGCCGGCTTGTAGACCTTCCCCACCGCGGTCATCGGCACCGACGGCACGATGTGGATGCGCTTCGGGCAAGCGGGCCGCTCGGCGATCAGCGGGGTGGCGAATGCGAGCAAGGCTTCGGGCGTCGCGTGTGCGCCGGGCTTCAGCGAAACGAAGGCCACCGGCAGTTCACCCGCATACGCGTCGGGCTCGCCGACCGCGGCGGCCATCAGCACGCTGGGGTGGCGCAGTAGTACGGACTCGATCAAGCCGGGGTCGATGTTGTGGGCGCCGCGGATGATCACGTCCTTCGCGCGGCCGGTGACGAACACGCGGCCTTCGTCGTCGACATGGCCGATGTCGCCGCTGATGAGCCAGCCGTCTTCGAACGTGCCGGCGTTGCGTGCGGGGTCGGTGTAGCCGGGGCTGACGTTCGGGCCGCGAATGCGCAGGATGCCACTCGCGGGCGGAGTCGAAGGGGCGCTGTTCTTGTCGCTCTCGTCATACCGCACGGGCCGGTCGTCCGCGCCGAACACCACGACCTCGCTGAACGGCAGCGCCAGCCCGCATGCGCCCGGCGTGCGTGGCCCGGCCAACGGCTCGATGCTGATCACGCCCGCGCTTTCGGTCATGCCGAGGATGTTGCGCACGGGGATCGCGTGGCGGGCTTCGAACGCGGCCGCCAGTTCGTCAGGCAGCGGCGAGCCGCCGGTCAGCAGCGCGCGCACGCCGGGCAGCGCGTCGCGCTCGAGGTTCAACGACAGCAGGCTCGCGATGACCGTGGGCACCGCCGCGAGCAGCGTGACACCGAAGCGTTCGACCAACGCAGCGAACTGCGCCATGACGCCCGCGTTGCGCAGCCCCGTGCGCGTCGGCAGCACGACGTTGCCGCCCGCCAGCAGCGTCGACAGGCCGAAGACGAACGAGCCCGCGACGTGGAAGAGCGGGAAGCCATTGAGGATGACGTCGCTCGGCCGCGTGCCGTACATACATGCCGCGCCCCACGCCGCATGAAGCTGGTTGCCATGGGTGTGCTGCGCCAGCTTCGGCGCACCGGTGGTGCCGCCGGTGTGGAACATCGCGGCGATCGTGTCCAGCGGCTCGTCGAACGCGAGGCGCGAACCGTCTTCGTTCGACAGCTCGACGGCGAAGTCGCGCTGGCCCGGCCGCAGCGCGATGCCCGGCCCGGCCTGCACATGCAACACGTGGTGCAGCCGCGGGCATTCGCGTGCCAACTGCTCGACCTTCTCATCGATGTCCAGATCGGGCGCGGGACCGAGCGCGACGAGGATGTTCGCGTCGACCGCGCGGATCAGCTCGACGATGTGCTGGGCGTTGAGCTGGAAGTTGATCGGGCACGCGATGCCGGCCGTCTGGGCGCCCCACAACGCGAGGTGCGCCTCGGGCACCGGCGGCAGCAGCAGGGCCACGCGCGGTGGCCGTCCGTCGGCGAGGCGATGGAAGAGGTTGGCGGCGCGGCGGATGTCGGCGACCAACCGGGCGTAGGTCCAGCGGCGCACCGGCGCGTCGG
This sequence comes from uncultured beta proteobacterium, assembly GCA_963738615.1. Lineage (GTDB taxonomy): Bacteria > Pseudomonadota > Gammaproteobacteria > Burkholderiales > Burkholderiaceae_C > CAVTWY01. Next base: position 1,145,098 of record CAVTXI010000019.1, on the reverse strand, counting down.
GATGCGGCTCGTCGATCGCAGTGAGCGCGGTGCGTTCGGGGTGTTGCCGCGCCATGTCCTCGAGCGCCTCGAGGATGCGGCGGTGGGGCATGAACGCCTCGTACGGCGCTTCGGCGATGCGGCGTACGTCGGCGTGCGTGGCGATGAAGGGGGGCGTGCTCGGCATGACGACAACGACGATACCTCGCATCACTCGCAGCGAAAGGCGTGCTCGTGCGCAGCTTCATCGCAAGGCACTGACGGTGCCTGACCGGCGTGCGCAAGGTCCGAGTAAACCCCGAGTAGTTGGCATTGCAACTGGTTGGCATATCAACCATCATCGCGGCCTCGAACACTGGAGACCGCGCCATGCCCATCGCTTCCCGCCGCCCGCTGCCCGCCGCCTTGCTTGCGGCAACGCTCGGCTTCGCGTCGTTCCACGCCGCTGCGCAGCAGACGATCAAGATCGGCGTCGTCGGCCCCTTCTCCGGGCCCTTCGCCCACTACGGCACGCTCTTCAAGGCTGGCGCCGAGGCGTATGTGGATTCGCAAGGCGGCAAGCTCGCGGGTAAGAGCGTCGAGTTGATCTACCGCGACACCGGCGGGCCGAACCCGGGCAATACGAAGAATCTGGTGCAGGAGTTGATCGTCAAGGACAAGGTCGACTACCTGGGCGGCTTCATCTTCACGCCCAACGCGTTCGCCGCGGCGCCGCTGGCGCAGCAGAGCGGCACGCCGATGGTGGTTTGGAACGCGGCCACGTCGTCGATCACCGACAAGAGCGAATACATCGTGCGCACCAGCTACACGCTGTGGCAGGTGACGGTGCCGCTGGCGCAGTGGGCGGCGAAGAGTGGGATCAAAAAGGTGGTGACAGCGGTCACCGACTACGGCCCGGGCATCGACGCCGAAACTGCGTGGAAGAGCGAGTTCACCAAGCAAGGCGGCAGCGTCGTCGAGAGCATCCGCATGCCGCTCGCGACGACCGACTTCGCGCCGTTCATCCAGCGCATCAAGGCCAGCGGCGCGCAGGCGGTCTACACCTTCCTGCCCGGTGGGCCGCCGAACCTGGGGTTCGTGAAGGCGTACAACGAGAACGGCTGTGGCGAAGGCCGGCATCCGTTTCCTGGGTACCGCCGAGACCGACGAGTACGACCTGCAGAAGTTCGGTGATGCGGCACTCGGCCTGACGACGGCGTATCACTACTCGGGCGCACACGATTCACCGGCGAACAAGAAGTTCGTTGCCGCACTGGCCGCGAAGAACCCGCAGGCGGTGGCGAACTATGCGAGCGTGGGTGCGTGGGACGGGATGCATGTCATTCACAAGATGATCGAAGCGACCGGTGGGCAGCGCGACGGGTTGAAAGCGGTCACGGCCGTGCGCGGCATGAAGTGGGAGAGCCCGCGCGGGCCGGTGCACATCGACCCGAAGACGCGCCACATCGTGCAGAACGTGTACCTGCGCAAGGTCGAGAAAGTGGGCAACGTGCTCGTGAACAAAGAGGTCGAGAACTTCGGCATGCACGGCGACTACGGGCTCGACAAGTAGGCGCCGCGTCTGGGCGTTCGATCGCGAGAACAGCGTGCTCACCGCGCTTGGCAACCTGCTGATCGACGGCCTGGCCTACGGCATGGTGCTGTTCGTCATCGCCGTGGGCTTGTCGATCACGCTCGGGCTGATGCGCTTCGTGAACCTGGCGCACGGCGCCTTCGCGATGATCGGCGGGTATGCGACGGCGCTGCTGGTGCGTGAGGCGGGGTGGAACTTCTGGCTTGCGCTGCTGGCGGCGGTGGTCATCACCGGGCTGGTCGGCGCCGCGCTCGAGGCGCTGGTGCTGCGCCACCTGTACCGCCGCAGCGAACTCGACCAGGTGCTGTTCACGATCGGCCTGGCGTTCTTTCTCATCGCCATGACGAACGCGCTGGCCGGGCCGCAGGTGCAGCTGATTCCGCTGCCGAGTGAACTGGCGGGCAGCGTTGATCTGGGGTTTCGCACGCTGCCGGCGCAGCGGTTGCTGGTGCTGGGTGCGGGCGTGCTGGTCGCCATCGGTGCTGCATGGGTCGTCGCGCGCACGCGCTTCGGCGTATGGTTGCGCGCTGCGGTTGATCACCCCGAGACCGCGGCCACGCTCGGTATTCCAATTCGCCGTGTGCAGTGCGCCAGCTTCGCGGCCGGCGCTGCATTGGCCGGGTTGGGCGGCGTGCTCGGCGCCGAGTTGATGCCGCTCGAGCCGTACTACGCGTTGAAGTATTTGGTACTCGTGCTCGTGGTGGTTGCGGTTGGTGGCATGGGCAGCATCGGCGGGTCGCTTGCGGCAGCGGTGGTGCTGGGTATCGTCGAAACCGCGGGCAAGTACTTCGCGTCGCAGTGGGGCAGCTTGCCGTTCTACCTGGCGATGGCGCTGCTGTTGGCGTGGCGGCCGACGGGGTTGTTGCGGAGGGGTCGATGAGCGGCGCAGTGACGCACGCAGCCCGCGTTGCGCCACCTTGGCGCGCGCCGTTGGTCGTGCTGGTGCTGGGCATCGCCGCGTGGTTCGCGCTGCCCGAGCAGCTTGGGCTTCTCACGCGCGTCTTCACCACGGCGCTCTTCGTGTTGTCGATCGATATCGTCGTCGGCATTGCCGGCATCGCAACGCTTGGGCACGCGGCGATGTTCGGCGTGGGTGCGTATGCGGCGGCGATCACGGCGCTGCGTCTGACGACCGATCCGCTGATCGGGCTTGCGGTCGGCACAGCCACCGGCGCGGCGGTCGCGGTGTTGTCGGGCGCGTTCCTGCTGCGGTATCACGGCTTCACGCTGTTGATGCTGACCGTGGCGGTCGCGCAAATCCTGCAAAGCCTCGCAAACAAGTACCGCGACTTCACCGGCGGCGACGACGGCTTGTCGGGCTTCACGATGGCGCCGCTGTTCGGTCGCTTCGCGTTCGACCTCGAAGGCCGTACCGCGGCGATGTACGCGCTGGTGGCGCTGGCGCTTGCGCTGTATGTCGCACGTCGCGTGGTCGATTCGCCGTTCGGGCTGGCGGTGCGCGGCATTCACCAGAGCCGCGCGCGCATGGCGGCGTTAGGCACGCCCGTCTTTGCGCGCCTGCTCGCGACGTACACGTTCGCCGGTGCGCTCGCAGGCGCAGCCGGAGCACTGACCGCGCAGACCAACGCAATCGTCGCGCTGGACGCGTTGAGCTTCGCGTGGTCGGCCGAAGCGCTGGTGATGTTGATTCTGGGCGGCGCGGGCACGCTGAACGGCGCGCTGGCGGGCGCGGCGATCTTCACGCTGCTGCATCACACGGCCGCGTCGATCAACCCGTATCACTGGTTGTTCGTGATCGGTGCGGCGCTGATGGCGGTGGTGCTGTTGCCCCCCACGCGTGCGTGGGCGTGGCTGTCCACGCGTGCATGGGCGTGGCTGCGCGGCCGGCTGAATCTGCGCGGGGTTTCGCCATGACTGCCGCACTCGAGCTGCACGCGATCGACAAACACTTCGGCGGCCTGCATGTCACGCGCGGCGTGTCGTTGTTGCTGGCGGCAGGCGACCGCGTCGCCTTGATCGGCCCGAACGGCGCGGGCAAGACCACGCTGGTGAATCTGGTCAGCGGCGTGCTCGCGCCCGACGGTGGCCGCATCGCGCTCATGGGCGACGACGTGACGCGGCGCACGCAGTCGCAGCGTGTGCGTGCAGGGCTGGCGCGCACGTTCCAGATCACGACGCTGGCGCCGCAGTTGCCGGTGCAGCGTCAGGTGGAACTGGCGCTGTTCGAGCGCGAAGGCATGACGAACCGCGCGTGGCGGTCGATCGATGCGTATCCAAGGCTTGCCGACGAAGCGCGTGCGCTGCTGGCGCAACTGGGGCTGGGTGCACATGCCGCGTGGCCGACCGAGCGGCTTGCGTACGGTGAGCAACGTCTGGTCGAGATGGCGCTTGCGCTCGCGTTGCGGCCGAAGGTGCTGTTGCTCGACGAGCCGATGGCCGGTGTGCCCAAGGCCGACGGCGCGCGGCTGCTCGCGGCGCTCGACGGCCTGCCGAAGGACCTTGCCGTGCTGATCATCGACCACGACATGGACCTGGTGTTCCGCTTCGCGCGGCGCATCGTTGTGCTGGCTGACGGCGCGGTGCTTGCGCAGGGCACGCCGGACGAGATTCGTCGTGATGCGAATGTGCGCAGCGCCTATCTTGGTGCAGCGACCGCAGCGACCTATTAGTCGTGCCGACCATGCAACCGCTGCTTCACCTCGACCACGTCACCGCCGGCTATGGCCCGACGGTTGTGCTCGACCGCCTGAGCCTCGCGGTTCACGCCGGCGAGCGGCTTGCCGTGATCGGCCGCAACGGCGTCGGCAAGACGACGACGCTGCGCGCGGTGATGGGGCTGGCGACGCTCGAGTCAGGCTCGATTCGCTTCGACGGCCGTGACCTGTCGAAGCTCGGTGCGCACGAGCGCGCGAACCTTGGGCTGGGTTACGTGCCGCAGACGCGCGACATCTTTCCGTCGCTGACGGTCGAAGAAAACCTCATTGCAGGTTTGAAGCGGCGATCGACCAAGGCCCTGGACGAGGCGTACGCGCTGTTCCCGCGCTTGGCTGAACGCAGGCGCAACGGTGGCGCGCAACTGTCGGGCGGGGAGCAGCAGATGTTGTCGGTCGCGCGCGCGTTGTTGGGCGAGCCGCGCCTTCTGCTGCTCGACGAACCGCTCGAAGGTCTCGCGCCGCTGATTCGCCAAGACCTGCTGCGCGCGTTTCGCAGCATGAGCGACGAGCTTGGCATCACGGTCGTGATCGTCGAGCAGCAGGTGCAGGAAGCGCTGGGCTACGCGCAGCGCGCCGTGATCCTGGAACGCGGCAGCGTCGTGCACGACGGTGCCGCCGCCGAACTGCTGGCCGACAACGCAACGCTCGAGCGTCACGTCGGCATGGCCGTACATTGATTCGACGAGAAGGAGCTTCACGATGAACGAGAACGCCAGCATCCCCGTCCTCGACTTCGACCCGTACGCGAACGAGACGCTGATCGACCCCTACCCGATGCACCACGCGATCCGCGAGGCCGGCCCGGTGGTGAAGCTCGCAAGCTATCCCACGTTGATCGCCTGCGCTCGCCATGAGCAGGTGCACGCGGTGCTGAACAACCAGGTCGACTTCATCTCGGGCGCGGGCGTGGGCTTGTCGAACTTCAATCGCGAAACGCCATTCCGCCCGCGCAGCATCATCCTCGAGGCCGACCCGCCGCTGCACACGCAGACGCGCGCGGTGCTGTCGCGCATCCTCAGCCCGAAGGCCGTGATCCAGGTGCGCGCGACGTTCACGGCGGTGGCCGACGCGATGGTCGACCGTTTCGTCGACAAGGCAAAGCAAGAAGGCAAGGTCTGCGGCATCCGCGACCTGGCGCAGATCTATCCGCTGAAGGTGTTTCCCGACGCGGTTGGGCTCGACGACGACGGGCGCGAAAACCTGCTGGTCTACGGCGACATGATCTTCAACTCGATGGGGCCGAGGAACGAGTTGCTGGCGAAGAGCGCCGCGCGCATGGGCCCGGTCACCGAATGGATCATGACCCGTTGCCGCCGCGATCACCTGCGCCCGGGCGGCTTCGGCGATCAGATTTATCAGGCGGCCGACAACGGCGAGATCTCGCAAGAGCAGGCGCCGCTGCTGGTGCGCTCGTTCCTGTCGGCGGGTGTCGACACGACGATCAACGGGCTGGGCAACGTGTTGTATGCGCTGGCGCATCATCCCGCCGAATACGCGAAGCTGCATGCCGACCTCACACTCGCGCGGCCGGCGTTCGAAGAAGGCTTGCGTTGGGAATCGACGGCGCAGACGTTTTATCGCACTGCGGGGCACGACACGCAAATCGCGGGCGTACCGATCGAAGCCGACACCAAGGTGCTGTGCCTGCTCGCCGCGGCGAACCGCGATCCGCGAAAGTGGCCTGATGCCGATCGCTATCAGATCGGGCGCCGGCCCAGCGGACACGTCGCGCTCGGTTCGGGCATCCACGGCTGCGTGGGGCAGGCGATCGCGCGGCTCGAGGGCGAGGTGGTGTTGACCGCGCTGGCGAAGCGCGTGAAGTCGATCGCGCCTGCGGGTGCGCATACCCGGCGGCTCAACAACACGCTGCGCGCGCTCGACACGTTGCCGCTCGTGCTCGAGCCGGTCTAGGCAAAAGCAAGACCTGACCCCATCCATTTTCATCCATTTTCGGACTCCACCATGCCGCACGTCACCTTCATCCTCCCCGACGGCACCACGCGCACGCTCGACGCCACGGTGGGCACCAGCGTGATGCAGCTCGCCACCGGCGCCGGCCTGACCGGCATCGTCGCCGAGTGCGGCGGCTCGGCGATGTGCGCGACATGCCACGTCTATGTCGACCCCCTGTGGGCCGGCAAGCTGACGCCGCCGCTTGCGAACGAGCTCGAGATGCTCGAGTGCACGGCAACCGACCGCGCGCCCGAAAGCCGCCTGAGCTGCCAGATCAAGCTCGACGCGAACCTCGACGGCTTGGTCGTGCGTGTGCCCGAGCGCCAGCAGTAGCAACGATGGCCAAGCCGCGTCCCAGCAGCCGCACCCTCGACAACGGCGCCGAGGTCGTCGACCTCGAGCGCTACGTGCCCGCGTTCCTGACCTGGATCGCGAACAAGCTCTCGCGCGGCGCGTCGCAGCACTACCTCGACGTGTTCAACGTCGGCATCGAGACGTGGCGCTGCCTCGTGCTGTTCGCGATCCACCGGTCGATCTCGGCGCAGAACGTGTCGCGGATCATTGGCATGGACAAGGCGTCCGTCAGCCGCTGCTTCAAGCGCATGCAGGCGCGCGGCCTGATCACCGTGGCGCTCGACGCCGACGACGGCCGCGTGCGCATGGCGACGTTGACGCGCAAGGGGCGCGAGCTGCACGACCAGATCATGGGCATGGCGCTGGCGCGCGAAGAGGCGCTGCTGTCGGTGCTGAGCGCGGCCGAACGCGACACGCTGGTCGCGTTGCTGAAGCGGCTGCACGAGAACCTGCCCGCGGTCGAAGCGGCGACCGATCGCTACGTGACGCGGCACTTCGCGGCGCGAATAAGGCGCGGGCGCGTTGCGAAAGGGGCAACCGAAGTCGACGAAGATCGCGGCTCTCGAGCAGCGTCCCGATGAACCCGTAACGACCTGGAGCCTCGAACCATGACCCCCATCGTCATCATCGGCGGCGGCCACGCCGCGGCGCAGTTGTGTTCGGGCCTGGCCGAAGCCGGCCTTGCGCAAGGCGCGCAACTCGTCTGCGAAGAGCCGGTCGTGCCTTACCAACGCCCACCGCTGTCGAAGACCGCGATCAAGACGATCGGTGAGCCGCTGCAGTGGCACCGCGCTGCCGAGTGGTACGCCGACAAAGGCATCGGCGTTCACCTGAACGATGCGGCCGTGTCGATCGACCGCGCGGCCAAGCGCGTGCGCTTGAAATCGGGCCGCGAGATCGACTACGGCACGCTGGTGCTGGCCACGGGCACGCGCGCGCGCACCATTCCCGGTTGGCCCGACGGCCTGGCGAACGTGGCGGTGGTGCGCACCGCGGCCGACGCCGAGCGCTTGGCGCCACTGCTGGCCTCATCGTCATCACTGACCGTGATCGGCGGCGGCTTCATCGGCCTCGAAGTCGCCGCTTGCGCGCAAGCCATGGGCAAACGCGTGCAGGTGCTCGAAGTAGCGCCGCGATTGTTAGGCCGCGCGGTGTCGCCCGAGTTGTCGGCACATGTGCTCGAGGCGCACCGTGCGTCGGGGACGGACGTGAGGGTGGGCACGAAGCTCGGTGCGCTGGACATCGAAGGCAATCGGCTTGTGTCGATCGAGGTCGACGGTGCGCCCATGCAGGTCGAGCTGGTCGTGGTCGGCATCGGCGCCGTGCCCGAAACCACGCTCGCGCAGGCGGCCGGCCTCGAGGTGAACAACGGCATCGTCGTCGACGCGGCGATGCGCACCAGCGATGCGCACATCCTGGCCGTGGGCGACTGCACCAGCTTCCCCGCGCATGCGCTCGCGCCTTCGGCCAGCGGCAGGCTGCGGCTCGAGTCGGTGCAGAACGCGAGCGACCAGGCGCGCACCGCGGTGTTGACGCTGCAGGGGCAGAGCGCGGCCTATGGCGCGATCCCGTGGTTCTGGTCCGACCAGGGTGCGTTGCGACTTCAGATGGCGGGCCTGCTGCCCGCGAGCGGCCGCATGTTCCGCCGCCAGGGCGCCAAGCCCGAATCGTTCTCGCTGCTGCACTACGACGGCGAGCGCCTGGCGTGCGTCGAAAGCGTCAACGCGCCGATGGACCACATGGCGTCGCGCAAGCTCGTCGAACGCGGCTCGACGATGGCGCCCGAAGTCGCGTGTGACGCGGCGGTGCCGTTGAAGAAGCACCTGTAGAAACAGCACCCACCGCAAACGACATCATTCACGTCTGTCACGTCAAAGAAGGGCCCGCCATGTCCACCACCCACACGATCCGCTTGCACCGCGTGCTGCGCGCGCCACCCGAGCGCGTGTATCGCGCATTCCTCGATCCCGACGCGATGGTCCGGTGGTTGCCGCCGAACGGCTTCACGGCCAAGGTGCATCACATGGACGCGCGCGTCGGTGGCACGTTCAAGATGTCGTTCACCAACTTCGGCTCGGGCTCGAGCCTCGCCTTCGGCGGTGAGTACCTCGAGCTGACGCCGCACGAGCGCCTGCGCTACACCGACCGTTTCGACGACCCCAACTTGCCGGGCACGATCACGGTCACCGTGACGTTGAAGGCGGTGTCGTGCGGCACCGAACTCCATGTCGTGCAGGAAGGCGTGCCCGCCGTCATTCCGGCCGAGGCGTGTTACCTCGGCTGGCAAGAGTCGCTGGTGCAATTGGCGATGCTGGTGGAGCCGAACATTCCGGGCTGAAGCCAAGCAGCACAACTCTCGAAATCATCATCATGACCGTCATGTCCCATATGCCCACCGACAACACACGTCATCGCATGATTGCCGTCGCTATCGCAGTTGCGGCATCGCTGGCCTCTTCACCTTCCTTCGCTACCGGGCTCGCCACCTGCGAGTCGGGCCCGCGTGAAAGCTGGCAGCCGCAGACCAAGCTCCAGCAGATGCTCGAAGACAAGGGCTGGAAGGTGCGCCGCATCAAGGAAGACGGCGGCTGCTACGAGGTCTACGGTCTCGACGACAAAGGGCAGCGGGTCGAGGCGTACTTCCACCCGCTGACGCTCGAGCCCGTGCCGACGACGAAGTCGCGTTGAACGTCGCCGTCTGGAGCGTTTCGCAGCGCCTGACGCACTGGGGCCTGGCGGCGTGCGTGCTGGCGGCGATGTGGCTGCACGAAGGCGGGGCCTGGCACATGCGGCTGGGCTATGTCGCGCTGGTGCTCGCGGCGTGGCGCATGGTGCGCGGCATCGCCGGGCCGCCCGGCGAGCGCTTCGGCGCCTTCGTGCGCGGCCCGCGGGCCACGCTGGCCTATGCGCTTGACGTGGCGTCGGGGCATGAAGCGCGCCACCTCAATCACAACCCGCTGGGTGCGTGGATGGTGATCGCGCTGCTGCTGGCGGCGTTGACGGCCGGCGCCAGCGGCGCGGTCTACGACACCGACGCCTTCTGGGGCGACCCCGTCGTGTACGCGGTGCACGTCGTCAGCGGCTGGGCATTCGCGGTGCTGGTGCCGTTGCACTTGACCGGCGTGGCGCTCGAGTCGTGGCGCCACCGAGAGAACCTGGTTCGCGCGATGGTCGACGGGCGCAAGCGGTCAGACTGAGGCGCGGCACGCCTGCACAGCGTGCGGGACCCTGCTTCACGCAGCGTGGTACAGCTTGGCGTGGATATACCGCACCGTGCGCCACACGCCGAACAGCACGAACGGAATCGACAGCCCCGCGACCAGTTCAGGCTCGACGTTCAGACCAAGCATGTTCGCGGCCTTCGCGCCGTACAGCACCAGGCTGACCACGTAGTACGAGATCGCGGCGATCGACAGCCCTTCGACCGTGCTCTGCAGCCGCAGTTGAAGCTCCTGTCCACGCGTCAGCTTCGCCAACAGCTCCTGGTTCTGCGCCTCGGTGGCGATGTCGACGCGCGTGCGCAGCAACGCACCCGCACGTTCGATGCGTTGTGACAGCGAGGCAAGCCGCTGCGCGGTCGACTCCACCGTGGCGATCGCCGGTGACAGGCGCCGCTGCATGAATTCGCCGATCGTCTGCGTGCCGGGGATCGGTTGTTCGCGCAGCTCGGTGATGCGTTGACGCACCAGCGTGTCATAGGCGCGTGTGGCCGAGAAACGAAAGCCGTGCTCGGCCGTGGCGCGTTCGACGCGCACCGCCAGTTCGGTCAGCCGGTCGAGCAGCTCGCGGTCGCTGGCCGCCGCGTCTTCGAGCCGCATCGTGATCGCGGCCAGCGCGTCTTCGGTCTGCTGAAGCATCGGCGCCAGCGACTTCGCCACCGGCAGCCCGCGCAGCGCCATCAGGCGATAGGTCTCGATCTCGAGCAGGCGCTGGCTGATGCGCCCGGCGCGGGTGGGCGAGGTGTCGGGCGGCGCGGCCACGAGCATGCGTTCGAAGCCGCTGGATGCAAGGCGAAAGTCGGTGACCGCGCACGAGTGCCCGCCGCCCATCAACGATGCGACCACGGCGCGAGCACCGAACCCGCGCCGCGCGTTGTCCAGCACCACCCGCCCGTCGCCGACCGACTGCGGCACCAGGATCAGCTCGATCGCCGCGAAGGTGCGGCCCGGGATCGTGTGCAGCCACTCGACATCGACGGCGAGCGTGCGCGACAGCGCCGGATCATCCACGTCAGGCCAAGCCCCCTGCGGGAAGGGCTGCACGACCGAGTAGCGCGTGAACTCGGTGTGGCGCTCCCACTTCACCGAATAGCCGTCCAGCCGCAGCCGCAGGAAGTTGCCTTGCAGCGAATCGAGCGGCAGCGCGTGCTGGCCGGGCAGGCGGCGCAGGTGTTGGCACTCGGCTTCGCGCGTGATGCCGTCGTTGAGCACGGCGACGTAGACGATCAGCGCTGGCAGGCGGATGCGCGCGGGCGGGCGCGCGTGCACCTCGTTGTGCAGCGCTTCACGCAGCGGGTCGTCGGGCGGCAGCAGCGCGGCGGCGCGGTCGTCGGTCATGGCGCGATGATCCTGGTCAGCGGCCCGCGCCCCCGCCCGCCGTCAGCTCGCTGCCCAGTGCGCGCTGGCCCGTACGCCACAGCACAAAACCGTAGATGTCGGCCAGCCGTTCCACCCGTTGCGACGTCGATCGCCCGACCCCGTGGCCGTCGTTCATGTCCAGCCGCAGCAGCACCGGCTTGCCGTCGCTGTTCGCCGCCTGAAGGCGCGCACCGGTCTTCAGCGTGTGCCACACGTCCACGCGCGGGTCATTCATGCCGTGCGTGAGCAGCACCGCCGGGTACGGCACATCGTTGCGGATCTGGTGATAGGTGCTCATCTCGAGCAGCGCCGCGAACTCCTTCGGGTCACTCACGCTGCCGAACTCGGACGTGTTGGTGATGCCGTTGGCCGACGACTCCGCGCGCACGGCGTCGAGTACGGCAACGTCGTAGATCGCGGCGGCGAAGAGTTCGGGCATCGCTGTCGTGGCACGCCCGACGAAGATGCCGCCGGCACTGGTGCCCCAGATGCCCAGCGTCTTCGGCGAGGCGTATTGGCGTTCGATCAACCAGCGCGCGACCGCAATGCCGTCTTTCCAGGTGTTGGGCTTGGTCGTCTTGAAGCCGGCGCGATGCCAGGTGTCGCCGAAGGCGCCGCCGCCGCGCACGTCGGCGTAGGCCAGCACGCCGCCTTGTTCGAACCACGCGATCGCCGTCGCATCGAAGCGCGCATCCATCGACAGCCCGTAGGCGCCATCGCCGACCAGGATCGTCGGGGCGCCGGCCGTCGAGCGGCAGCCCCTTGCGGTGCACCACCGCCACCGGCACGCGCGCGCCGTCGTGGCTGGGAACAAGCGCGACGCGGGCTTCGAGTTCGGGCGCGCCGGTGATCGGCGTCGTTCGCGTCAAGGTCGTTTCGCGGATCGCGCCTTGTGCATCGATCGCCGCGGCCAGCGTCGCGCGCGTCCACGAGGACACCGTCACCAGCACGTCACCACCCGCGCGCATCGGCTCGCTCGCCAGACCGAAGCTGCCGTCCATGCCAGCGGTGATCTCGCGCGCCTGGCCTTCGCGCGGCGCGCGGTTGTCCGCGACGTTGTCCGAGCCTTTACGGGCGCCCTTACCCGCGCTTTTCCCGGCGCTGTTGCCCACACGATTGCCCGCACCCAACGCGTGTTGCCAGAGGCCGCGGCGGAACGGCTCGCGCACCTCGGTCAGCACCGCCTCGCGGCCGACGACGAAGTGCTCGATCGCGCCGCCGCCCTCGGGCGCGCCGGCCACGCGCGTGGCACGCGCGAGCACGGGCTGCCGCAGATCGAGCGCCATCACCTCGGCTTTGGGCGAGCGAGCGCGGGTAAGGAAGTACAGGCGTTCGCCGCGCAGCTGAACCTCGACGATCTTGTCGTTCGCGGTCGAGATGGCGCGCCACGGGATCGCGCCGCTGCGGTCGAGCGCCGTGACCGCGGCGACGAAGAGCCTGCCCTCGGGCGACGTGGTGTCGGTGGTGCGCGCGACCATGAAACGGCTGTCGGGCGAAAAGATCACCTCGCCGAAGTCCAGACGCTCGAGCCGCAGGGCCGGGTTGACCGCGCGGCCGAAGATCGGCTTGCTGCGCGGCGTGCCGCGGCGCAGGTCCAGAAGGTGCACCGTCGCATCGAGGAAGAACTCGGTGTCGGGCGTCTCGGCCGCCAGTTCGCGCCGTTGGGTGTAGCTCAGGCGGCGGCTGTCGGGCGCCCAGTGCAGCCGCGACCCGGTGACGCGCGGGATCGGTTGGCCGATGCGCTTGCCGCTGTCGATCTCGAGCACTTCGAGTGACGCGTCTTCCGAGCCGCCCTGCGCCACGCCGAAAGCGAGGTAGCGCCCGTCCCACGACGGGCGGAAGTACGTGATGGCACTGCCGCGGGTGTTCACACCGGTATCGGCACTCGAGTTCGCGCCCGGGTTTGCGCCCGGGTTTGCGCCGGATACCGGGTCGAGGATCACGCGCTCTTCGCCGTCGAGGCCGGTGCGGCGCATCAGCTTGAACTGCTGGTCACCGGCGCCGCGCTTCAGGTAGTAGATGCGTTCGCCCGGCATGCGCAGGATGTCGCGAACCTCGTCACCGCTTGCGTCGGCCAACGCGCCGATGCGCTGGCGCAACTCGTCGCGCCCTTGCACGCGCGCCAGCACCGCCTGCGCATGCGCCGCCTGCATCCGCGCCCAGGCCTGCGTGTCTTCCGAGCCGACGTTCTCGAGGTAGCGATACGGGTCCGGCACGCGCACGCCGTGGTGGGTGTCGACGATGTTCTCGGCATGCGCCCTTGGCGGCAGGGTGGGCTGCGCATGCGCCGCGTGCAGGGTGAGCAGCGACGCCACGACGCCGACGAAGGGGCTGACGATGCGTGTCATGTCGCGGTGTCTCCTGCTGTCGATCAGCCGTATTGTCCAAGCTCGAGTGTGCAAGCTCGAACGCGTCAGCCCAGGCGCCCCTCGCGGAAGTCGCTCAGCGCCTGAAAGATCTCCTGCTGCGTGTTCATCACGAACGGCCCGTATTGCGCGATCGGTTCGCCCAGCGGCCGGCCCGCGATCAGCAGCACGCGCGCGTCACCGCCTTCGGCTTCGATCACGACACCATCGGTCGACGCATCGTTCGCGAGGATGGCCATGCGCTGAACCGGCACCGACTGGCCGGCGATGCTGACTTGGCCGCGATAGACGTAGACGAAGGCGTTGTGCGCGCCGGGCAGTGGTTGCTCGAATCTCGAGCCGGCCGGCAGATGCAGGTCCACATACAGCGGCGCCGTCGTGGTGCGCTGAACGGCCCCCTGTACGCCGTGGCTTTCACCGGCGATCACCGTGGCGGCCACGCCCTGCGGCGTGACGAACTTCGGCAGGTCTTCGGCGGTGATGTCGCGGTACCAAGGTTCACGCATCTTGTCGCGTGCGGGAAGGTTCAGCCACAGCTGGAAGCCTTCCATGCGGCCTTCGGTCTGCTCGGGCAACTCGCTGTGGATGACGCCGCGGCCGGCGGTCATCCACTGCACGCCGCCGTTTTCGAGCAGGCCCTGGTTGCCGGCGCTGTCGCGGTGACGCATGCGGCCGGCGATCATGTACGTCACGGTTTCGAAGCCTCGATGCGGATGGTCAGGAAAGCCCGCGATGTAGTCGCCTGCATCGTCACTGCCGAAAGCGTCGAGCATCAGGAAGGGGTCGAGCCTGCGTTGCAGTTGCTGCGTCAACACACGTGTGAGCTTGACCCCCGCGCCGTCCGACGTTGGCTGACCGACGATGATGCGCTCGACCGTGCGGGCTTGGCGTATGACGGGCAGCTCGCGGGCAACAGCCGTGTTGTTCATGGTCGTGGCCTTTCGGGTTTCGGCTTTCGGTTTTTGCGAGGGGGGCGAGGGTCAAGGTTGATGTGACGAGTTACGCGCGACCGCTGCGCGCATTGAGGCTCCACTTGCCTGCGCCGAACGCCGCGAGTGCAAGCAGGCCGCCGACGATCGCGATGTTCTTGAAGAACATCAGCTGCTGAACCATCACCTTGTCGGCCGGCAGCGACCAGTACGCGTGGAAGAACACGCTGGCCGCGAGCGTGAAGGCCGCGAGGATGAGCGCAGCGGTGCGGGTGCGATAGCCGACCAGCAGCGCCAGCGCGATGATCACTTCGACCACGATTGCGATGGCAGCGCCGACCGCCGGCAGCGGCAGGCCGACCGACGCGATGTAGCCCGCGGTGCCTTCGAAGCCGCTGATCTTGGACAGGCCCGCGGGGATGAACATCACCGCGAACAGCACGCGTGACGCAAGCGCGAGCGCGCTTTGCAGGGTGGACGACGGGGCCGAAGCGGCCGTCGAGTTGCCGAAGGATTGGTTCAGTGAGGTGGTGGACATGATGGTTCTCTCGGTGTGTTTGGTTGGGTGAAAGGGGTGGTGTCGATGTCGTGACTGTAGGTTGGGCCGACTGCGACAACAATCCGTCAGAACGGATATGACTGTTCCACCCAAGGAACGATGGAGGCCGCCGCCATGACCCCAAGCCCGAACCTCGACCCGAACGACCTCGTCGTCTTTGCCCAAGTCGCCGAAGAAGGCAGCTTCAGCCGCGCGGCCGAGAAGCTGTCGCTGCCCAAGTCGACCGTGTCGCGCCGCCTGGCCGCGCTCGAGAACCAGCTGGGTGAGCGCCTGCTGCTGCGCACCACCCGCCGCCAGTCGCTGACCGAGTTCGGCCACCTGCTGCTCGAGCACGCGCGCCAGGTGGTGGCCGAGTTGGACGCCGTAGCTGCCCTGCGCGAGCGCCGCCAAGCTGCGCCCAGCGGGCGGCTGCGCGTGTCGATGCCCGGTGACCTGGCCACCCTGTTCCTGGCCGACTCGCTGGCGGCGTTCGTCGCGATGTACCCCGACATCACGCTCGAACTGGACCTGTCGGCGCGCCGTGTCGACCTGCTGGGCGAAGGCTTCGACCTGGCCGTGCGCATGGGCGAACTGGCCAGCGACAACCTGCTGGCCGCACGGCGCTTGTCGGTGATGTCGGCGGGCCTGTACGCGTCGCCCGACTACCTGGCGCAGCACGGCGCACCCGCCATCCCCGACGACCTGATGAACCACCAGGCCCTGCACCTGCTCAGCCGCGACGGCGAGCCACGCCCCTGGCAACTGACCCGCGACGATGCACGCTGGCAAGCCGTGGTCCCCGGCCGCGTGGCCGCCAACTCCCCCGACGTGCTGCTGCGCCTGGCCGTCGCCCACGCCGGCATCGCCGCCCTACCCGACTACTTCACCACGCCCGAAGTCAGACGCGGCACCCTGCGCCGCGTGCTGGCCGACTGGTGCGTGCCCGGGGCGGCCGCTTCGGCGGTGTTCCCGGGGCGCAAGTTGATGCCGCCGAAGACGCGGGTGTTTATTGATATGTTGATGGTGGCGTTTGGGGGGAAGGGGTAAGTGCACTACACTGCATTTCAGTGTCTTGCATTGCATTTCATTGCTCGGGAGCCATGACGATGTCGAGTTCGAACACCACCAAAGACGCGCAAGTCAGCCTGCGTTTGCCGATCGATATGAAAGAGCGGGTCGAGGCGTATGCCGAAGCGACCGGCCGCAACAAGAGCCATGTGGTGATGGAAGCGGTGGCCGAGTACCTCGTCTGGCGTGTGCCCCAGGTCGAAGACCTGAAGGCCGCTGTGAGCGCAGCCGACGCAGGCGACTTTGCGACCGACGCCGAGGTGAAGGCCGTGTTTGCGCGCTATCCGGCGGCTTCGTCACTGCGCGGAGCGACTGCGGCGAAGAAGGCGCGCCCACGTCGCGCCAAGTGATGCCGACGACGCCGCTGCGCTGGTCGCGTCGGGCGCTTGCCGATGTCGACCGCATCGCGAAACGCATCGCCTCGACCAGCCCGCTCGCCGCCGCGGCCTTCGCAGCGGACATCCGCGAGAAGGTCGAACGGCTGAGCACCTTTCCGCTGCTGGGGCGCCCAGGCGCCCTGCCCGACACGCGCGAGCTCGTTGTCCACCGGAACTACCTCGTGACCTACCGATTGCAGGCCGGGGAGGTTCAACTGCTGCAGGTGTGGCACGTGGCGCGCAACCTGGCGCGGGTCGGGACGCGTTGATGTGTCGCTCGGATCGACGTGTCCTGACAACGCGTCGCCATTTCGAAGAAACGACGACACGTTTTGTTGACGTGTCGTCGGCAGCGCCATAAGCTGGGGACGCGTCGCTTAAACGTTCTTTTTGCATCATGACGCCCTCTGACACCCCCTGGCGCCCAGAGCTTCCCCACAACCAGCTGCCCGCGCTGCCCCCTGCGCGTCGAGCTGGAAACCCGCGCCGTGCTCAAGGCCTGCATCGAAGCCCGCGCTGCGCTGGCCGAGCTGAAGCAGGCGGCCGAGCTCATCCCCAACCAGGCGATGCTCATCAACACCATCCCGCTGCTGGAGGCGAAAGACAGCTCGGAGATCGAAAACATCGTCACCACCACCGACCAGCTCTTCCAGTACGCGCAAGGCCACGACAACGCCGACCCCGCCACCAAGGAAGCGCTGCGCTACCGCACCGCATTGCAGCGCGGCTATCAGTCCCTGAGGGACCGGCCGCTGTGCACCGCCACTGCCGTGGAGGTCTGCGCCACCCTGAAGGGGGTCGACATGGACATCCGCCGCACCCCAGGCACCCAGCTCATCAACGACCGCACCAGCGCGGTCATCTACACCCCGCCCGAAGGCGAAGCCCGCTTGCGCGACATGCTGGCGAACTGGGAGCGCTTTCTGCACAACCAGACCGAGCTGGACCCTCTGATCCGCATGGCCGTGGGCCACTACCAGTTCGAAGCCATCCACCCTTTCACCGACGGCAACGGGCGCACTGGCCGAGTCATCAACATCCTCTATCTGATCCAGGAAGAGCTATTAAACCTGCCCATCCTGTACCTCAGCCGCCACGTGATTGCGCACAAAGCCGACTACTACAGCCTGCTGTTGGGTATCACGCGCGACCAGACCTGGGAGCCGTGGCTTCTGTTCATGCTGCAAGCGGTGGCGGAAACATCGAAATGGACCACAGGCAAGATCGCCGCCATCCGCAAACTGGCCGAGCACACCACCGAGCACGTGCGCGCGCAGCTGCCCAAGATCTATACCCGCGAGCTGGTCGATGTGATCTTCGAGCAGCCATACTGCCGGATCGGCAACCTGGTGGACAAAGGTATTGCGCAGCGGCAGGCGGCGTCTCGCTATCTGCACGATCTGGCTGTTTTGGGTGTTCTACGCGAAACGCGGGTCGGCAAGGAGAAGCTCTTCATTCATCCGAAGCTGATGCAACTGCTGAGCCGTGATAACAACCAGTTTCAGGCCTACGCTTAAAAACGCTACCAACTCGCATGGTCTTACCCCATCCAAGATATACGAGAGTCTTGATCACCGACTCAGTGCCCGATGACTCGGGGCGCTATGTCATTTGAGGCAGCGCTCCGAAGATCGATATCAACGGTAGTCAACTCCCACCGCAAGTCACCACCTGCACATCCGCCCCCGCCAGCAACGCTGCAAACGCCTCCGGCGGCGCCATGTCGGTATACAGCGTATCGACCTGCTCGAGGTGCCCCACCTCCACCATCGCCGGCCGGTTGAATTTGCTCGCATCCGCCGCCAGCCATACCTGCCGCGAGTGTTCGATGATGGCGCGGGATACCTTCACTTCGCGATAGTCGTAGTCGCGCAGCGTGCCGTCGGCCTCGATACCCGAGATGCCGATCAACCCGATATCCACCTTGAACTGCGAGATGAAGTCGACCGTGACCTCGCCGATGATGCCGCGGTCACGTTGGCGGACGACGCCGCCGGCGACGATGACTTCGCAGTCGGAGTTGTCGGAAAGGATGGCGGCGACGTTCAGGTTGTTGGTGATGACGCGCAGGCCTTTGTGGCGCAGCAGCTCGCGCGCGATGGCTTCGGTGGTGGTGCCGATGTTCAGGATCAACGAGCAGTCGTTGGGCACGGCCTGCGCCACCGCGCGCGCGATGCGGCGCTTGGCGTCGTCATGCAGCAGCTGGCGCTGGCGATAGGCGATGTTTTCGGTGGTGGAGCTGGGCACGCGCACGCCGCCGTGAAAGCGCGCCAGCAGGCCGGCTTCGGCCAGCAGCTTCACGTCGCGGCGCACGGTTTGCAGCGTGACGTTGAACCGTTCGGCCAGCGCGTCGACCGATACGGATCCGCGTGAGCGCACCTCGTCCAGGAGAAGGGCTTGTCGGGGGTTGGGCGTCATGCCGCAGGTCGAGCGGGGCTCAGGGGTGGGCGCAGCGTATCGCCGCACCCGGTGCAAGCCACGAGGGATATCGAGCTTGCGAAGCGGCGCGGCGTGGGCTACAAAGGAAAAGAGAAGAACGCAAACGCGCAAAAACGAAAACGTGATCACTGACATCGCTTCCGACAGTCGCGCTCTGTGGACGAGGCTTCGACAAGCTCAGCCCGAACAGCCCTTGGCTCGGACCCGCCGCCCTTGAACGCTCCCCGCCCCTTCGACTTGCACGCGTCCGTCTCAGCGGCCGTGCCGTCGGCGTGCGACGTGCTGGTGGTGGGCGGCGGCATCAACGGCGCCGGAATCGCGCGTGACCTGGCCGGCCGTGGTGTGTCGGTGGTGCTGTGCGAGAAGGACGATCTGGCGGCGCACACGTCGTCGTCGTCGACCAAGCTGATTCACGGCGGGCTGCGCTACCTCGAGCACTATGAGTTTTTGCTGGTGCGCAAGGCGCTGGCCGAGCGCGAGGTGCTGCTGAAGAGCGCCCCGCACATCATGTGGCCGCTGCGGTTCGTGATGCCGCATGACCCGAGCATGCGACCCGTGTGGATGATCCGCGCGGGCCTGTTCCTGTATGACCATCTGGCGCGACGCGAGGTGCTGCCCGCTTCCACCACCGTGAACCTGCGCACGCACGCCGCGGGCGCGCCGCTGAAGCCGCAGTTCACGAAAGGTTTTGTGTACTCCGACGGCTGGGTGGACGACGCGCGGCTGGTGGTGTTGAACGCAGTGGACGCCGCCGCACGCGGGGCGACCGTGTTGACGCGCACAGCGTGCGTTGATGCGGTGCGCTCGGCAAGCGGTTGGCAGGCCACGCTGGCCAGCGCTGACGGCGCGCGCCACACGATGCGCGCGCGTGCGCTGGTCAACGCCGCCGGGCCGTGGGCGGCGCAGTTTCTGGCCGAACACGCGCATGCGCCGCGCGCGAAGAGCCTGAGGCTGGTCAAGGGCAGCCACATCGTCGTGCCGCGGCTGTTCGAGCATGACCACGCGTACATCTTCCAGAACCCCGACAAGCGGATCATCTTCGCGATTCCGTACGAGGGCAGGTTCACGTTGATCGGAACGACCGACGTTGAGCACAAGGGCGCGATCGGCGCGGCGCGCATCGATGTCGAGGAAGTGGCCTACCTGTGCACACAGGCCAGCCGCTACTTCGCGCGAGCGGTCGTGCCAGCCGACGTTGTGTGGTCGTACGCCGGTGTGCGCCCGCTGCTGGATGACGATTCCGGCGACCCGTCGGCGGTGACGCGCGACTACGCGCTCGAGCTCGACACTGCGCAAGCGCCACTGCTGTCGATCTGGGGCGGCAAGATCACCACGTTCCGCAAGCTGGCCGAAGAAGCCGCCGACCTGCTGGCCGCGCCGCTGGGCAATATGCGCGGCGCCGCGTGGACGTACGGCGAGTTTCTGCCCGGCGGTGACCTCACGGCATGGATCGGCGCGGCGCAGCGGCCTGATACTGACTTCGCGCGATTCACGCAGGCACTGGCGCAGCGCCACCCACAACTGCCGCAGCACGTATGTCATCGTCTGGCGCGCGCGTACGGATCGAGAGTCGACCGCATCCTTGCGCGGCCCCTCGGTGCCGAAGTCGCGCCCGGCCTGTACGAAGCCGAACTCCAGTACCTTCACGACGAAGAATGGGCCCGCAACGCTGACGACGTGCTGTGGCGCCGCAGCAAGCTGGGCCTGCACATGGACGCCGCAGCCCAACAGCGCGTGTCCGACTGGTGCGCGTTGCATTGGGGCCCTGTCATTGCCAGCGCCACCACGGAGGCAACAACGTGGAACTGACGCTCGAACGCATTGCACACAAGGTGGGCGCCGAAACCCATCTGCACCCGCTGGACCTGAAATTGGTGCCACGCGCCGTGACCGTACTGCTGGGCGCAACCAAGGCCGGCAAAACCACGCTGATGCGCCTGATGGCCGGGCTTGACCGCCCCACCCACGGCCGCGTGCTGGCCGACGGCCGCGACGTGACCGGCGTGCCGGTGCGCGAGCGCAACGTGGCGATGGTGTATCAGCAGTTCATCAACTACCCGTCGATGACGGTGGCCGAAAACATCGCGTCGCCGCTGAAGCTGCGCGGTGGCCAAAGCAAAGACAGCATCGCGCAGCGCGTGGCGCAGCTTGCGGCCAAACTGCATATCGAGCCCTTCCTCGACCGCCTGCCGGCCGAATTGAGCGGCGGCCAGCAACAGCGCGTGGCGCTGGCGCGCGCGTTGGCGAAGCAGGCGCCGCTGATGCTGCTGGACGAGCCGCTGGTGAACCTGGACTACAAGCTGCGCGAGGAACTGCGCGAAGAGCTGACGCAACTGTTCGCGGCCGGCGAATCCACCGTCGTCTACGCCACCACCGAACCGACCGAGGCTTTGCTGCTGGGCGGCTATACCGCGGTGATGGATGCGGGCGAGTTATTGCAGTACGGCCCCACCGCCGAAGTATTCCGCCGACCGAAGTCGATTCGGGTTGCGCGTGCGTTCAGCGACCCGCCGATGAATCTGATTGTGGGTACAGCTGCCGCGCTGGGCGTTGCGCTGTCCGCGGATGTCGCACTGTCAGTGCCGCTGCCAGTCGGCGTCAGCAGCCCACTGACGATCGGCGTGCGTGCCAGCGCGCTGCGCGTGCACCAGCGCGCGGGCGACGTGGCGCTACCGGGAAAAGTCGAGCTGGCCGAAATATCAGGCTCCGACACGTTCGTGCACGTCGACACACGGGTGGGCGAGCTGGTAGCGCAACTGACCGGCGTCCACGTCTTCGAACTGGGCACGTCAATCACGCTGTACCTGGACCCAGCGCAGGTCTACGTATTCGATGCCCGCGGCGACTTGATCGTCGCGCCGCAATAAAAGAAAGCCGCGCAGATGGCCCGCATCGACCTCGACCTGGCACACGCCTACCGCGCGAACCCGAAGCGCGACGAGGACTACGCGTTGTTGCCGCTGAAGATGAGCTTCGCCGACGGCGGCGCGTACGCGCTGCTGGGCCCGTCGGGCTGCGGCAAGACGACGATGCTCAACATCATCTCGGGCCTGGTCGCGCCGTCGCAGGGTACGGTATCGTTCGACGGCAAAGACGTGACGCGGCTTTCACCGCAGGCGCGCAACATCGCGCAGGTATTCCAGTTCCCCGTCATCTACGACACGATGACAGTCGCACAAAACCTGGCGTTTCCGCTGCGCAACCGCGGGGTCAACGCCGACCGCATCAAGCAACGCGTGGGCCGTATCGCCGAGATGCTCGAGATGAGCGGCCAACTCGACCAACGCGCCGCGGGCCTGGCAGCCGATGCGAAACAGAAGATATCGCTGGGCCGCGGGCTGGTGCGCGAGGACGTGAGTGCGGTGCTGTTCGACGAACCGCTCACCGTCATCGACCCGCACCTGAAGTGGCAACTGCGGCGCAAACTCAAGCAGATTCATCATGAGTTGAAGCTCACGCTGGTGTACGTCACGCACGATCAGGTCGAGGCGCTGACGTTTGCCGAACAGGTGGTGGTGATGACGCGCGGACGCGCGGTGCAGATCGGCAGCGCGTCAGAACTCTTCGAGCGCCCGCGCCACACCTTCGTCGGCCACTTCATCGGCTCGCCGGGCATGAACTTCCTGCCCGCGTCGGTGGCGCCCGGCGCGCCGGCTGGTGCTGCGAAGCTGGGCGTGCGGCCCGAGTATGTGACGCTGGCCGCCGCCGGTGAAACGGGCACTGTGCCCGGCGTGGTGACGCAAGTGCAGGACCTGGGTACGTGGTATCTGATGACCGCACGTGTGGCGG
Source organism: uncultured beta proteobacterium (assembly GCA_963738615.1). GTDB lineage: Bacteria > Pseudomonadota > Gammaproteobacteria > Burkholderiales > Burkholderiaceae_C > CAVTWY01. Next base: position 1,122,481 of record CAVTXI010000019.1, on the reverse strand, counting down.
GCGATGCAGTCGTGCGCGCGCGCCTTGCGCCCGAGCAGGCCGCAACTCGTGTACCTGCGGCGGGCGACGCTGTGGCGCTGCGCCTGGTCGGCGAGCACACCTGCTGGTACGACGCGAACGAGGAGCTGGTGGCATGAAGCCGGTCAACCAGAAAGCCTGGCTACTGATCCTGCCGGTGGTGTTGTGCGTGGCGTTCTCGGCCATCCTGCCGCTGATGACGGTGGTGAACTATTCGGTGCAAGACATCATCTCGCCCGAGCGCCGCGTGTTCGTCGGCACCGAGTGGTTCAAGCAGGTGATGCGCGACGATGACTTGCAGGGCGCGTTGCTGCGTCAAATCGGCTTCTCGCTCGCCGTACTGTTGGTAGAAATACCGCTGGGCATCCTGCTCGCGCTGTCGATGCCGGCCAAGGGCTGGCAAGCGTCGGCGGTATTGGTCGTGGTGGCGATTTCGCTGCTGATTCCGTGGAACGTGGTCGGCACCATCTGGCAGATCTATGGGCGCACCGACATCGGCCTGCTGGGCGCCAGCCTCGCCGGGCTGGGCATCGACTACAGCTACACCGGCAACGCCACCGACGCATGGTTGACGGTGCTGGTCATGGACGTATGGCACTGGACGCCGCTGGTTGCGCTGCTGTGTTACGCCGGCCTGCGCGCGATACCCGATGCGTACTACCAGGCCGCGCGCATCGACGGCGCCAGCAAGCTGGCTGTGTTCCGCTACATCCAGTTGCCCAAAATGCGCGGCGTGCTGATGATCGCCGTGCTGCTGCGCTTCATGGACAGCTTCATGATCTACACCGAGCCGTTCGTGCTCACCGGCGGCGGCCCAGGCAATGCCACCACGTTCCTGAGCCAATACCTGACGCAGAAGGCCGTAGGCCAGTTCGATCTGGGGCCGGCGGCAGCATTCTCGTTGATCTACTTCCTGATCATCCTGTTGCTGTGCTTCGTGCTCTACAACTGGATGCAGCGCGTGGGCACGGCTGACAAGACGCAGGCCAGTCATGGTTGAACGCCGCTTCCAGAAGAGGACGCTCTTCCTGATCGCGTACCTCGTGTTCGCGATCTTGCCGGTGTATTGGATGCTCAACATGAGCTTCAAGACCAACGAGGAGATTCTGGGGGCCTTCTCCCTCTGGCCACGCGCGTTCACGCTCGACAACTACAAGGTGATCTTCACCGACGTGTCTTGGTATTCGGGTTACATCAACTCGATGATCTACGTGGCCATCAACACGGTGGTGTCGCTGCTGGTCGCTTTGCCGGCAGCGTATGCCTTCAGCCGTTATTCGTTCCTGGGCGACAAACACGTGTTCTTCTGGCTGCTGACCAACCGCATGACGCCGCCCGCGGTGTTCCTGCTGCCGTTCTTCCAGCTCTACACCACGCTGGGGCTGATGGATACGCACCTGGCGGTCGCGCTGGCGCACCTGGTTTTTAACGTACCGCTGGCGGTGTGGATCCTCGAGGGCTTCATGAGCGGCGTGCCGCGCGAGATCGACGAAACCGCATACATCGACGGCTACTCCTTCCCGCGGTTCTTCCTCACCATCTTCATCCCGCTGATCAAGGCAGGCGTGGGCGTAGCGGCGTTCTTCTGCTTCATGTTCGAGCTGGGTCGAATTGCTGATGGCGCGCACGCTGACCAGCGTGGACGCCAAACCCATCGTTGCGACGATGACGCGCACGGTGTCGGCCAGCGGTATGGATTGGGGCGTACTGGCCGCCGCAGGCATGCTGACCATCGTGCCCGGCGCCATCGTCATCTGGTTCGTGCGCCACTACATCGCGAAGGGTTTCGCGATGGGCCGGGTTTAGTCGCCGAAAGGAAATCGCAGATGTTCGATTGGATGGCCTGGACAACTCCCGTCGCCGTGTTCTTCGGCTGCATCGTGCTGATGCTGGTCGGCATGACCGTATGGGAGCTGAAGTCGCCGACGGTCATGCGCAAGGGCTTTCTGCCGATCGCGACCACGCGTGGTGACCGGCTCTTCATCGGCTTGCTGTCGGCAGCGTATGCGAACCTGCTTTTCGTAGCCTTCAGTGAAAAGATGATCGAATGGTTCAGCCTCGAGGAAGAACCTTCGATCTGGATTGGTTTCGTGGTGTCGATGGCACTGCTGGCGCTGGTGATGCGCAAAGGTTGAAATCGTGTTTGAGGGTGCGGGCCGATGCTTCCCAGCCGGCACCCCATACGGGTACGGGAAGCAACATTCGAGGAGACATTCATCATGAAATTGCGCTTGAACGCCGTGGCCCTGGCCGCAGCCGCTCTGGCCGTGGGTCAGAGCGCATGGGCCGATGAGGCTGCGGCCCGGAAGTGGATCGACGCCGAGTTCCAACCATCCACGCTGAGCAAGGATCAGCAGACCGCCGAGATGAAGTGGTTCATCGATGCGGCCAAGAAGCTGCAAGCCAAGGGTGTGAAGGAAATCGCCGTGGTGTCGGAAACGATCACCACGCACGAATACGAGTCCAAGACATTGGCCAAAGCCTTCGAAGAAATCACCGGCATCAAGGTCAAGCATGACCTGATTCAGGAAGGTGACGTGGTCGAGAAACTGCAAACGTCGATGCAGTCGGGCAAGTCGATCTACGACGGCTGGATCAGTGATTCCGACCTGATCGGTACCCACTACCGCTACGGCAAGATCATGAACCTGACCGATTACATGGCCGGCAAGGGCAAGGAGTGGACGAACCCCGGACTGGACATCAAGGACTTCATCGGCACCAGTTTCACGACCGCTCCTGACGGCAAGCTGTATCAGTTGCCCGACCAGCAGTTCGCCAACCTGTACTGGTTCCGTGCCGACCTGTTCGCGCGCCAGGACCTGAAGGACAAGTTCAAGGCCAAGTTCGGCTATGACCTGGGCGTGCCGCTGAACTGGAGTGCCTACGAAGATATTGCCGAATTCTTCACCAACGACGTGAAGACCATCGACGGCAAGCCCGTCTACGGCCACATGGACTACGGCAAGAAGGACCCGTCGCTGGGCTGGCGCTTCACCGATGCATGGCTGTCGATGGCCGGCACCGCCGACGTCGGCATCCCCAACGGCAAGCCGGTCGACGAGTGGGGCATCCGCACCACCCCCGACGGCTGCACCCCGGTAGGTGCCAGCGTGTCACGCGGCGGCGCGACCAATTCGCCCGCAGCGGTCTATGCGCTGACCAAGTATGTGGACTGGATGAAGAAGTACGCGCCCAAAGAAGCCACCGGCATGACCTTCGGCGAAGCCGGCCCCGTGCCCGCGCAAGGTCAGATCGCCCAGCAGATCTTCTGGTACACCGCCTTCACGGCCGACATGACCAAGAAGGGCCTGCCCGTCGTCAACGAAGACGGCACCCCCAAGTGGCGCATGGCCCCCGGCCCCAACGGCCCGTACTGGAAACAGGGCATGCAAAACGGCTATCAGGACGTGGGCTCGTGGACCTTCTTCGAGAAGCACGACGCCAACAAAACGGCCGCCGCTTGGCTCTACGCGCAGTTCATCACGTCCAAGACGACATCGCTGAAGAAGACGATCGTCGGCCTGACGCCGATTCGCGAGAGCGACATCCAGAGCAAGGCGATGACCGACCTGGCGCCCAAGCTAGGCGGCCTGGTCGAGTTCTATCGCAGCCCGGCACGCGTGGCCTGGACGCCGACTGGTGGCAACGTGCCCGACTACCCCAAGCTGGCGCAACTGTGGTGGAAGAACGTGGCCGTGGCCGTGACCGGCGAGAAGACGCCGCAGGCGGCGATGGACACCCTGGCCGAAGAGATGGACCAAGTGATGGCCCGCCTCGAGCGCGCCGGCATGGCGCGCTGCGCGCCGAAACTCAACAAGAAGGAAGATCCGAAGAAGTATCTGAGCGACAAGGGCGCACCGTGGGCCAAGCTGGCGAACGAAAAGCCCAAGGGCGAGACGATCGCGTATGACACCTTGTTGAATGCTTGGAAAGCCGGGAAGGTGCGCTGACAGTGAGGGGCACGGCGCCTGACTGATCTACGGAACCGAGAGAGGCGACGGCGCCACGACCGGGAGGTCGGCGGCGCCGTCGGTGCGAACGGGGAACGGAGCGGATGCCTCGCCGTATTTCGAGGTCGTAGGGTTCGTTCAACCGTTCCTGCTGGCTCCAGGCGACCTTCAGCGCCTCGAGTTCACCTTCGCCTTGCAGGGACAAGCCGTACGGCGGCCCCTAGGCCGGTGTGCTTGACGGCATCGAAATCGGTGGTGGCCAAGGGCGGAATCGAACCACCGACACGCGGATTTTCAATCCGCTGCTCTACCAACTGAGCTACTTGGCCTTACGGCCGGGAAGTATACGGCCGCCCCTTTTAGCGTCAGAGGCTGCTGCTGCCGCCGCCGCGCTTGTTGCGCGACAAGTCGACGCCCAGCTGTTTGAGTTTGCGGTAGAGGTGAGTGCGCTCGAGCCCTGTCTTCTCGGCCACGCGGGTCATCGAGCCACCTTCGCGCTGCAGGTGGAACTCGAAGTAGCTTTTCTCGAACGCGTCGCGCGCCTCGCGCAGTGGGCGGTCGAGTTCGAAGCTCTGCTCGCTTTGCGGCCCCATCGGCGCCATCGGCGACACCAGTGAGGGGTTGCCGATCATGTGGCTCATCTCGCCATAGTTGGACGACATGTGGCGATCCATGCGCGACGAGGGGATCGACGACAACGACACCACGTTGCCAGGCGACAAAGGCGAGGGCGCCATGTTGATGGGCGCGGCCGCAGCCAGCGCGCGCGGCGATGGCTTGGACAGCGCCTGCTCAACCGCCTTCAGCAGCTTCTGCATCGTGATGGGTTTCTCGAGGAACGCCATCGCGCCGTACTTGGTCGCCTCGACCGCAGTGTCGATCGTGCCGTGGCCGCTCATCATGATCACCGGCATGGTGAGCTGCGCGCTGCTGCCCCACTCCTTCAGCAGCGAGATGCCGTCAACGTCGGGCATCCAGATGTCGAGCAGCACAAGGTCGGGCCGCAGGCGCTCACGCACGGCGCGGGCCTGAGCGGCGTTTTCCGCCAGCTCGACGGTGTGGCCTTCGTCGGTCAGGATTTCGGACAACAGCGCTCGGATGCCGAGTTCATCGTCGACGACAAGAATGATGGCCATGGTGTTTTATGGGGTTGGGTTCGTCGAGGCGTGGGGCGTGGCGCCACGCGTCGTGGCCGCAGTCTCCCCCTGCGGCGCCAGCTTCGAAAATGATAACGAAACTTGTCCGCCGCCCACGGCAGGTCCAACGGCCGTGCGAGCGGAGTCTAGCGGCGGACCTTGTGCCGTCAAACCCGGCGCCAAAGCAGCGTCCATGGGATCGCTGGCCGGGCGGTTGCCGATGCGCACACGCGCGCCGTGCTCGTCGGCGATCTTCTTCACCACCGCCAGCCCCAGCCCGGTGCCCCGCGCCTTCGTCGTCACGTAAGGCTCGAAGGCGCGCTTGAGCACTTTGTCGGGGAAACCCGGCCCACTGTCGACGACGTTCAGGCGCACCGCACGCACGCCGCCGTCGTCGCCTCGAGAGACACGCGTTTCGACACGCACCTGCCCGCGCGGGCGTTCGCCCACCGCATCAAGTCCGTTCTGCACCAGGTTGTGGATCACCTGCCGAAGCTGCGTCGCGTCACCCATGATCGGCGGCAGGCCCGCCTCACAGTCGGCGACCAGCCGACGCTGCTCCATCGCTTGGCCGTACAGCGCGAGCACTTCGGCCACCAGCTCGTTCAAGTCCAGCGGCTCGAGCTTGGCGGCGGGCAGGCGCGCGTAATCGCGGAATTCGTCGACCAGCTTCTTCATCGCCTGAACCTGCGCGACGATGGTCGCCACGCTGCGCTCGAGCACACCGCGCTCGACCTCGCCCGTGAGCTTGGGCTCGAGCTTCATCTGCAGCCGCTCGGCCGACAGCTGGATCGGCGTCAGCGGGTTCTTGATTTCGTGCGCAAGCCGCTGCGCCACCTCGCCCCACGCAACCGCACGCTGCGCCGACACCACCTCGCTGATGTCGTCGAAAACCACCAACCGCGCTTCGCCCGGCAGCGGCGCGCCGCGCAGCAGCAGCGCGACGGGCTCGTGATCGGGCGCGGTCTTCAGCTCGAGCGATTCCTGCCATCGTTCACGTTCGCCGGCCTCGGGGTTGGCGTGGTGCAGCTCGAAGCGCCGCGCGAGCGTGTCGGCGAAGACCTCGAGCCCCGGCACGTCGGCGATCGGCCGGCCGACGAACGCCGACAACGGCAACTTCAAGATGCGCGTCGCGCCAGGGTTGACGGTTTCGATGCGCCCGGCTTGATCGAGCACGATGACGCCGGCCGACAGCGAATCGAGGATCGTCTGCAGGTGCGTGCGCGCGCTCTCGAGCTGAGTCACACCACGCCCGACCTGCGAGCGCGCCTGGCCCAACTGCTCGGTCATGGCCGCGAACGATCGCGTCAGCCCGCCGATCTCGTCCTTCGACACCGACACCGGCTTGGCCGTGAGGTCGCCTGCGGCGACCTGCTTCATGCCCTGCGCAAGCAGCACCAGCGGCTTGGCAAGCTGGTTGCCCAACAGCACGGCCAGCAGCACCGCGCCGAACACCGCGAGCACCAGCGCGAGCGTCAGCGTGCCGATGTACATCTTGCGCAGGCCCGACCGCGCCAGCGCGCGCTGCTGGTACTCGCGGTATGCACCCTGCACTTCGAGTGCGTGCTGCGCCACCGTCGACGGCACCGCCTGCACGACCATCAGGAACCGGTCTTCGGTGCCGAAGGCGATGTCGGTGCTGGGTACGAGCGCGATCGCTCTCATTCGCGCGTTGGCGGCTTCGGGCGGCGTGGTGGCTTCGTCGTCCAGGCCTTCGACCGTGCTCGTCACGCGCTGCGCACGGGCCTGCCGCACCAACGACGGGCTGGGCCGCTCGGGCGTTGCGGTGGTGCCGCCCGCGGTGACCAGCACCTGCCCCTGAGGGCCCAGCAGCGAAACGTCCTGTGCCGACAACTGCTCACGCACACGTTCGAGCGACAACGGCAGCAGCGCGCTGCGCGTGTCACCCAGCCGCTCGGCTGACGCGCGTGTCTTGCTGGCCAGGTCGCGCTGCAACACGTCGATCGTGCCGCGGCCCAGTGCCAGGCCGGCATCGAGCGCACCTTCCACGCGCTCGTCGAACCAGATCTCGATGCTGCGCGACACGAACTGATAGCTGACGGTGTAGATCAGCAAGCCGGGCAACACGCCGACCAGCGCGAAGATGCCCGCCAGCTTCAGCAGCAGCTTGCTGCCGAACTTGCGCTGCTGCGTGCGCCGTGCCAGGCGGATCGCGGCCAGCGCGACCACCAGCCCCAGCAGCATCGCGACGGCGATGTTCAGCCAAAGCAGCCAAGTGAAGTTGCGCTCGTAGAAGGCGCGCGTGTCGCCGGTCAGCGCCAGCAGGAACCCCAGCACCAACGTGATACCGACGAACGCGATCGTCGCGACGACCCAGGCCCAACGGGTGGACTTACTCACGCGCCCTCTCCGCATTTCTTTGATGGTGAGGACATCATGGCGTGACGCCGAATTCGGCATCGATGCGCAGGTTCCAGTCGGCGCCGCCGACCTCGATCTGCATCGGCGCTGGAAGCTGCGTGGTGTCGAGCCGCCATGTGAACAGCACGAGGTAGTGCTCGTCGGGGGAAAGCCGGTGCGGCTCGGCCACCAGCCAGTTGCCGGCTCGCGCCATCGATTCCAGCGCTTCGTCGAGCGTGGTGTGGTGTTGCGTCAAGCCGCCCTGCACCACGCTCCAGTTCGACGTGAGCGGCTGCCACGCCAGGCGCCACGACCGCGTGGTGCGCGTGATGCGCTCGTCGCGCCACCACCAGCGCGGACGCAGCAGCGTGGCCTGGGCTTGGAAGTGAAGTGGCACACCGCGGCGCAGCACGTCGACAACCGCGCGCGGCGGGTCCACCTTCAGCGTGTAATCGATCGCGATCCCGGCGTGCGGCGCTGCGCTGCGCTGCAGCGACACCAGCTCCACCGGCGCCGCACGGGCCGGCGACCACGTCACCAGCAGCAGGAGCGACGCCACCGACACCACGGCCAGACGCGCCGACCTGACAAGCCCCGGTGAAAGCACGGGGCCGGGCTGTTTGCCGAGCGCATTCGGGGCCATGACGGTTCAGAGCGTGGAGCGCCGCCGCCGCCGGGTCGCCGGCGATCACGTCGTCAACCGTGCGTAAAAGAACCCGTCGTGCATGGCCGCATCTCTTTCATTCTCGGGCAGGGGCAGAAGGTGGCCGGGTGACGCGGGGTCGAGCTTGGGCGCCCGCGACCCATGACGTTGCATCAGCGCGTCAATCTGCGCCTGCCCTTCGGCCCGGAAGATCGAGCATGTGGCGTAGACGACGCATCCGCCAGGGGCAAGCAGGCTCAGGCAGGCGTCGAGCAGCCGAGCCTGGGTGCGGGCCAGCGTATCGATGTCGCCCGGACGCCGCAGCCACGGGATGTCGGGGTGCCGACGCACGATGCCGCTGGCGGTGCACGGGGCATCAAGCAGGATGGCGTCGAAGGGCCTGCCGTCCCACCAGCCCGAGCCCGGCGGCGATGATGCTGTCGTTTTTTCGGCCTTCGGCGCGCCCACGTCGCCGCAGACCACTCGCACCTTTGGCGACGCCAACCCCAGCCGCTCCAGGTTGTCGTGCACACGCGCCAGGCGCGACGCGTCGTTGTCGAGCGCGGTCAGCTCCAGCGACGGGTCGATCTCGAGCAGGTGCGCGGTTTTGCCGCCGGGCGCCGCACAAGCGTCGAGTACGCGCAGCCCCTGGCCGCGCGGCAGGCCTTGCAGCAGCAGCGGCGCGGCAACCTGCGCGGCAGCGTCCTGCACCGACACCCAACCTTGGTCGAAGCCGGGCAGCGCTGACACCGGGCAGGGGCGTTCCAGCACCAACGCCGCGCCAGGGCCGTCGGCGCGCGGGCCGAGCCTGTGAACGCATCGCGCCGCGTGCCCGGCTTCGGCGAGACGGCGAACGTAGTCATCGATACCGATTCGCGCCAGGTTCACGCGCAGCGTCATCGGCGGCGCCAGGCGAGCTTGGCGCAGCAACTCATCGCGCTGCGCTGGCCAATCCTTCGCGACACGGTCGATCCACCAGCGCGGATGGCCCAGGCGCACCTGCGGGTCCTCGAGCGCCGCGGCGACGAGCCCGTCGCGCTCGCGCACAAACCGCCGCAACACCGCATTGACGAACCCGGCCGACGCGGGCGCGAGCACGCGCGCGGCCTCGACCGCCTGATCGACCACGGTGTGCGGCGTGTACACCTCGCCCACCTCGCCCTCCCGCAACGGCCACAGCAGGGCCAGCGACACCTGCAGCAACGCGTCAACCTCGGGTGGCGGTGCGCGCGCCGCCAGGCGCTGGCGCGCCCACTGCGCGGCACCCAGATGCCGCAGCGCGTGCATCGCCAGGGCCTGCGCCGCCGGACGAAGGCCGGGCTCGACCGCCGCGATCAGCTCGGTGGCCGAACGTCCGCGATTCACGCCGCCGACAACGCGCGACGCGGGAATGAGTTGGTTGGCCAGGCGCATCGGTCGAGTCTAGTGACGCGGCCTTCGCATCGAAGGGGCATCGACCAGCCCTGCACAATGCTCCGCTCCTTCAGTTCCTGCACGTCATGAGCAAAAAAACCAAGGCCGTCAAGGCAGGTCCCGCAGCCAAGCAGGACGTGGCGGTTTCGTCAGGTGCCAGTGAGCGCATCCGCGCGCGTCTGGTGGCTGCGGGCGAGCGCTTCCACGCCAACGACAACATCGCCGGCTTTATCGAAGCCGGCGAGATCGACGAACTGCGTGGCGAGGTCCAACGCAGCCTGCAGGAAGTGCTGCGTACGCTCGTCATCGACACCGACAGCGACCACAACACGCAAGACACCGCCAAGCGCGTCGCCAAGATGTTCGTCGACGAGGTTTTTGCAGGCCGCTACGTGCCGATGCCGTCGGTCACCGAGTTCCCGAACGCGAGCCGCCTGAACGAGTTGATGATCGTCGGCCCGATCAAGGTGCGCAGCGCCTGTTCGCACCACCTGTGCCCGATCATCGGCAAGGTGTGGGTGGGGGTGCTGCCGAACGAGAAGTCGAACCTCATCGGCCTGTCGAAGTACGTGCGCATCTGCGAATGGGTGATGACACGTCCGCAGATCCAGGAGGAAGCCGTGGTGATGCTGGCCGACGAGATCGAGCGCCGCATGCGCCCCGATGGCTTGGCGATCGTGATGGAAGCCGACCACTTCTGCATGCACTGGCGCGGCGTGAAGGACGATCAGTCGGCGATGTCGAACTCGGTGATGCGCGGCGCATTCCTGCGCGACGGCAACCTGCGCAAGGAGTTCCTCACGCTGATGCCGCGGCGGCCGCTGGGCAGCTGAGTTCTCACGCCAGCGCGTCGGCCCAGATCGTGCGGGCCCAGTTCCAGGCGTACCGACCTTCCACTTCCGACGGCCCCGTCGACACGCCGCCCGAGCCGGCCACGGTCTTGAAAGTCTTCTCGGCCTCGACGTACTCGTGCACGCTGGCCACGTGCACCACGTTCTTGCCGTCGACGAAGCTGTAGCAGGTGTTGGTCAGCATCGGCTTGGGGTCGATGTCCCAACCCGCCAACTGCGCGGTGATCGCCGCCGCGGCGACCTTCGCGTGGCTGTTCGCCATGTGACCGCTCTTGGGCATGGCGGGCGCGATCTGGATCGAGTCGCCGATCACGTGCACGTCTTTCGCGGCCGTCGATTCGAAGGTTTGATAGTTCACGTTGCACCAGCGTGCGTTGCTGTTCGCCAAGCCCGAATCGACCGCGATCATGCCGGCGCGCATCGAAGGCAACACGTTCAGTACGTCGGCTTTGACCTTGTCCTGCACATCGAACTCGAGCGTCTTCGTCGCCACGTCGACCTTGGTGGTCTTGTGCTGGGGCCGGTACTCGAGGATGCCGGCGTACTGCTCGGCCCACACCTTCTTGAACAGCGGCCCCTTCGACGTGACGTCCTGGTTCGCGTCGAGCACCAGCACCTTCGACTTCGGCTTCGCGGCCTTGAAGTAGGCCGCGACCTGGCACGCACGCTCGTAGGGGCCGGGCGGGCAGCGATACGGCGCATCGGGAATCGTGATCGCGTAGACGCCGCCATCGGGCATCGCCTCGAGTTGGCGGCGCAGCGCCGTCGTTTCTGCGCCGGCCTTCCAAGCCTGCAGGATCGCGCCGGACTGGTTCGCCGCCCGCAGGCCGGCCACGCTGTCCCACATCATGTCGACGCCGGGCGACAGGATCAGCTTGTCGTAGCGGCAGCGTCGAGCCGCCCGCGAGCGTGACGGTCTTCTTGGCCGCGTCGATGCGGGTGACGGTGTCCTTCACCAGCTTCACGCCGTGCTTGGCACCAAGCGCGGCGTACGGCGTGGTGATTGCCGACATCGTCGTGAAGCCGCCGACCACGAGGTTACTGATCGGGCAGCTGACGAACGCGTCACCCGGTTCGACCAACGTGACGTCGAGCCGGCCGCCCGAAAACAGGCGCAGGTACTTCGCCGCGGTAGCGCCGCCGTAGCCGCCACCGATCACCACCACCTTCGCCGAACGGCTTGCCGGGGTTGCGCAACCGCCCAAGGCCGTGCAAACCCATCGTGCCGACGCCGACGGCACCAAACAACCATTCGCGTCTTTGGATGGTCATCGCATGCCCCTTCAGCGGCTCTGCGCCGCGAAGTACGCGGCAAGTTGCTGGATCTGGACGTCGGTGTAGCCCTTCGCAAGCTGATGCATCACCGTCGCCTGCCGCGTGCCGGCCTTGAAGGCGTTCATCTGCTCGACGATGAAGCTCGCCTGCTGCCCCGCCAGGCCCGGAACGACCGAACCTTCGATGGCGCGGCCGTTGGTGCCGTGGCAGTTGGCGCAGGTTGCGGCAAGGGCGTGTGTGCGCAGCGCCTGCGCATCCTGCGGCCGGGCGTGAGGCGACAACGCCGCTAACGCAGCGGCCACAAGAAAACCCCGGTGGGCGCAGAAAGTCATTTTCGTGTCTCCTTTTATAAGCGTATGCGCATGTAATGTATAACGCCAGCCGATGCCGACCTAGGCGGGCTTGCCCGAAGTTTTGGCACTCGCAGTGCGCTGCACCTCGAATGCCGCGTAACCGCGCGCACGCAGGACGCAGGCCGGGCAGTGTCCACAGCCGTAGCCCCAGCCGTGGCGCGCGCCACGCTCACCCAGGTAACAGGTGTGGGTGTGCTCGACGATCAATTCGACCAGCGCGTCGCCGCCGATGCTGCTGCGCCAGCGCCCAGGTTTCGCGTTTGTCGATGAACATCAGCGGCGTCGCGATTTCGAGGTTGGACTCCATGCCCAGCCGCAGCGTCTGCTGCATCGCCTTCATGGTCGCATGACGGCAGTCCGGGTAGCCCGAATAGTCGGTCTCGCACATGCCGCCCACCAGCACCGATGCGCCGCGGCGGTAGGCCAGCGCCGCAGACGCGACCAGGAACATGAGGTTGCGGCCGGGCACGAAGGTGTTGGGCAGGCCATTGGCCTGCATCTCGATCGCGCGCGCTTGCAGTAACGCGCTGTTGCTCAGGCTTGCCAGTACCGACAGGTCCAGCACATGGTCGTCGCCCAGGCGTTGCGCCCAGCGCGGATTCAGCGCCGAGATTGCGGTGCGGACCGTGCCGCGGACCTCGAGTTCGATGCGGTGCCGCTGGCCGTAGTCGAAGCCGACGGTTTCGACCCGCGCATAGCGCTCGAGCGCCCACGCGAGGCACACCGTCGAGTCTTGCCCGCCCGAGAACAACACCAACGCGTTGCGAGCATCGGTCGTCACTGCCGCACTTCACCGTTGCCGAGCACGATCCACTTCTGCGAGGTCAGCCCCTCGAGCCCGACAGGGCCGCGCGCGTGCAGCTTGTCGGTCGAGATGCCGATTTCGGCGCCCAGCCCGTACTCGAAGCCATCGGCGAAGCGCGTCGACGCGTTGACGATCACGCTGGCCGAGTCGACCTCGCGCAGGAAGCGCATCGCGTTCGGGTGGTTCGTGGTGAGGATCGCGTCGGTGTGGTGCGAGCCGTGGCGGTTGATGTGGTCGATGGCCTCGTCGAGGCTTTCGACCACACCCACGCTGATGATCGGCGCCAGGTACTCCTCGCCCCAGTCGCTGTCCTTGGCGGGCACGACCTTCGCGCCCGGCACGCTGCCGAGCACCGCGGCCGACGCCGCGTCGGCACGCATCTCCACACCCTTTGCCGCGAAGATCGCGCCGATCGCCGGTAGGAACCACGACGCAGCGGCGCGGTGCACCAGCAGCGACTCGGCGGCATTGCACGGGCTGTACTTCTGCGTCTTCGCGTTGTCGGTCACCTTCAGCGCGAGGTCGCGGTCGACCTCGGCATCGACGTAGACGTGGCAATTGCCGTCGAGGTGCTTGATGACCGGCACCTTCGACTCGGCACTCACGCGCTCGATCAGGCCCTTGCCGCCGCGCGGGATGATCACGTCGACATACTGCGGCATCGTGATCAGCAGGCCCACCGCGGCGCGGTCGGTCACGGGTACGAGCTGCACCGCGTCGGGCGGCAGGCCCGCATCAACCAGCGCGGCCTGCACCAGCGCGGCCAGTGCGCGGTTCGAATGCACGGCTTCGGAGCCGCCGCGCAGGATGCACGCGTTGCCACTCTTGATCGCCAGCGACGCGGCTTCGATCGTCACGTTGGGACGGCTTTCGTAAATCATGCCGAACACACCCAACGGCACACGCATGCGGCCGACCTGGATGCCGCTGGGCTGACGCTTCAGGTCTGTGAGCTCGCCGATCGGGTCGGGCATCGCAGCGAGTTGCTCGCAGCCTTGCGCCAGCGTCTCGAGGATCGGCGCCGTGAGCCTCAGGCGGTCGACCATCGCCGCAGCCAGACCTGAGCCGCGGGCGGCTTCGATGTCGAGGGCATTGGCTTGCGCGAGTACATCGCCCCCTGTGCGAAGGCGTGCCGCCAGCGCAAGCAATGCAGTGTTGCGCGACGAAGTCGGCGACGCGGCCAGCACCCGCGACGCTGCCCGTGCCGCGGTGCCCAGCAGCGCCATTGTCGACGCCAGGTCGGTGGTTGCATTCATACGCGCGATTGTGGCAAAGGGCAACCCGACAACCACACCGATCAGTCAGGCGCCGCGGCGATCTTCGAGCGTGCGCTGTACCTCGGCTTCGATCGCGTCGAGTGTTTCCGCGGGAACGCGCGTGGCGTACTGCTTGCGCCGGTTGCCGGACAACGTTCCGGCCTGTTCGAAAGCAAAGACGATCAGGCTCGAGAGATCCTGGCCGCGGATGTCGAAGCGATCGTCGATCGCACGCCAGACTCGATCAAAGTCGGCGAGGAATTGCGTCTCGCGACCCAGATCGTCCTCGAGCGCGACCTTGGCCATTCGCAGCGTGAACTCGACGCACGCGGTCAGGTCCATGTAGCAGAAGGCTGCTGGGGCGGCGGGTTCCCAGTCGTAGGTGTACGTGTCCCCACCCAGCCAGCCGACGCGGCAAAGGTTGCGCGCCGGGCCGCTGAAGGAGGTGAGCGCATCGAGGTATTCGTTTTCGTGCCGCTTCATCGCAACCGAAATCGGGAGCACGAATGCTTTCGGAAGTTGGCCCGACTGACCCAGGCAGTGGTGGACGAGGAACCGCGATAGACGACCGTTGCCGTCCATGAACGGGTGGATGAAGACGAACCCGAAGGACACGACAGCAGCGTGCGCCAACGCATCGAGGTTGCGGGGCGGGGCGTTGGCGAGTGCGAGCAGGCTCGCCATGAGGTCGTCCGCCAACTCGGGCGACGGCGGCACGTAGGTCACGCCGGCAACACCCGATCCGCGCTGAAGGCGGTTTTGTTCGTTGCGGAACGCGAAGGCCTTGTCGAGTGGGTTCGTGATGACGGCGTTCTGCAGCTCGACAAGCGCTTCCTCGGATAGGTGCTTGGGCTCATGCGCGCGTTGAAGCAACCGGGCGAATGCGACGGATTTACCCTGGGATGGAACCTCGCCTTCGATCGAGAACGATCCTTCGGTCTCGCTGAGGTAGGCCCAAGACAGCGCACGTACGAGCATCGCTTGGTTGGTCCTCGTCGCGAAGTCACGGGCCTTGCCGAGCAGGTCTTCGGCCAGTAGCGCCTGAATCGTCGGCGTTCGGCGAACGGTCGGGCAATAGGCCCATTCGCCGAGGCCGTTAAATTCGATGCGCCATTTGGCATAGCGGTGCGCGTCGCCAGTCAGGTAAGCGGCCGGATCGAACATAGGCGCGTACGCAGCCGTCAGCCGGGCGGAGGGCCGGTCCAGAGGCGTATCGTTGGCGCGCTCCCAGAGCCAGCAGGCCTTGCGAACGAACACACCGTTTGGTGTCGCAGCGAAAGCTTCCTGCATCTCTGCGGCGGGGACCTTCCGCAACGCCAGCAAAAGCAGATACAAATCGACGCCTTCATGCTTCAGGGCGAACAGAACATGTTCCAGCACCCGTGGCTGCAACGGGGCTGCGCGGGGGGGACCAACAATCCTCCATCGGTCAGCGCCTGCAGCGTCTGAACGTTGGTGACTCTGGCCTCCCGGTCGCCCAGGAAGTTGGGCACACCGAGTTGGTCGCGAAGCCACGCATAGCCGACAGGGCCGGTTCGGGGCACAGGCATCGGCATAGGCATTTGCGTGGCACGAAAATAACTTCTAGTGCTGGACGAGATTTTTTCAAGAATACGGCGTTTTGGAGGGTTTTTTTGTGCGGAATCGCGCCCCTACTTCGCCTCGAGCTGGATCGACGCGTACCAGCGCGCGAGCGTATCGATGTCGGCGTCACTGAGCGGTTTCGCGATCACGGCCATCACCTCGTGCTTGCGCGTTCCATCGCGAAACGCCTTGAGCTGCGCGACGAGATAGCCCTGTGGTTGGCCCGCGATGTGGGGCGTCTCGGGCGCGGTGGAGATGCCCTTCGGCCCGTGACACACCGCGCAAGCGCCGGCCGCTGGTGGCGCCGCGCCCTGCCCGTGGGCAAGCGGCGCAAGCGCCATCGCGAACACGGCGCCCGCAGCGGCGGCCAGCGCACCGCCCCTGGCGCGCCGCCCACGCATCACGGCTTGTAGCTGATGCGATAGATCGCACCCGCGTAGTCGTCGCTGACGAGGATCGAGCCGTCTTTCCACACCGCCACGTCGACCGGACGGCCGCGATACGAGCCGGTTTCGGCGTCGAGGAAACCGTCGGCGAAGACCTCGCTCTTGTCGGCGGTGCCGTCGGCTTTGACCGAGACGAAGTTGACGAGCCCGCCGCTCGCCTTCGTGCGATTCCACGAACCGTGCGCGGCCACGAAGATGCCGCCTTGGTACTTCGCCGGGAACTGCTTGCCGTTGTAGAACGTCATGCCCAGTTGCGCCTGGTGCGCGGGGAACTCGATCTGCGGCTTGGTCCAGGCTGCGGGCGGCTTCAGGTCCTTCAGGTCGGGCGCGGCGGCCGTGCCAGCGATCGGCGTGTTGTTGCCGTGGATGTACGGGTAGCCGAAGTGCTCGCCGCCGTTGCCGGGCTTCGTGATGCGGTTGAGTTCGCCGGGCGGTATGTCGTCACCCATGCCGTCGGTCTGGTTGTCGGTGAACCAGACGGACTTGTCCTTGGGGTTGATGTCCATGCCCACCGAGTTGCGCACGCCCTTGGCGATGACCTCGCGGCCCGAGCCGTCGAACGGGTTCATGCGGACCATGCCACCGATACCCATTTGCTCGTACAACGCGATCTTGTCCTTGGCCTGCACGTTGAAGGGCTGGCCGAGCGTGATGTAGAGCTTGCCGTCGTCGCCGACGCGGCAGGTCCGCGCGCCGTGGTTGAAGCTTTCTTCTTCGGGCGGAATCAACTTGCCTTGCGGCGCGACCTCGATCACGGCGACGTCAGGGCCTTCGTAGAAGAACTCGGCGGCGGGGAAGTTGATGACGCGGTTGTGCTCGACCACGATCAGGAAGCCGTCTTTCGTCCAGCACACGCCGTTGGGCACCTTGAAGTTCAGCCCTGGCGCGAAGCTCTTCACCTCGTCGGCCATGTGATCGCTGTTGCGGTCGGTCACGGCCCACACCGTGGTTTTGCGCGTGCCGACGAACAGCATGTTCGTGCTCGGGCCCACCGCCATGTGGCGTGCGTCGGGCACGATGGCGAAGAGTTCGATCTTGAAGCCGTCGGGCAGCTTCACCTTCTTCAGGTTGTTCTTGATGGCTTCGGCGTTGGCGCCGCCCTGGGCCACCGTCGGCAGGTTCAGGTCGGTCGTGGCGACCCTGAACTGCTTCATCTTCTCGATGGTCGGCTGGGCAAGGGCCGGGCTTGAGGCGACGCCGACCGCCGCGAAGGCAGCGACAACGGCCGTGGACCGGATAGAGCGATACGACATGGACTTCTCCTGGGTTGTTGGTTTCGAGTGCTTGGCTACGAAGCTGGCAGACGGTTGAGCCGCACCAACATCGCGCAGGGCGGTTGTAACTCTGAATGCAGAGTTCGATCAACCGGGTGCAAACGAGCGCGCGTCAACATGTCGTCGTCGCCCCACGCATTTCCCTCGCGCACATCCCGCGAATGAGGTTTGCTCCCCTGATCGGGTAGGGCGCAGGATGCCGCGCCCGCGTGCTGGACCCCGCACGCGACGCGGGCGCCGATCGGCGGCGCCGTGAGTGACCCACTGGAGAAGAAGACCTTGAACGACTCGAACCTGCCCGTACCGTTGGCACCTCGCACCTGGAAACTCTGGCTCGCGGCTGCGGCCGCCGGGCTGTCAACACTGCCTGCATACGCCCAGACCACCGGCTGCACACCGCCCGAATGGGCCAACCTGCCCATCGTCAACACCGGCCTGCCGGTCGTGCAGATCTGGACCAACGGCCTTGCCCCCGTGCTTGACCGCGAGAACTACCTGAACGCCTGCATGCGCATCACCGACGGCACGTCTGCGCGCTACGGCCAGGGCCTGTTCCACGGCACGATCCAGATCCGCGGCCGCGGCAACACGACGTGGAACATGCCGAAGAAGGGCTACCGGCTCAAGCTGACGGCGGCCTCGCAGGTCCTGGACATGCCCGCGCACAGGGACTGGGTGCTGCTGGCCAACTACGCCGACAAGACCCTGCTGCGCACGAACGTCGCGTTCGAGATGAGCCGCCGCGTCGGCATGGCGTGGACTCCGCGCATGCGCCACGCCGACGTCTACCTGAACAACGAGTTCCTCGGCAGCTACCAGCTTGGCGACCGCATCGAGGTCGGCCCGCAGCGCGTGGCGATCACGAAGATGGCGACCACCGACATCGCGGCGCCCGCCGTCGAGGGCGGCTACTTCCTGCAGGTCGAGTACGCCGACCGCCTGCTCGCCACGGACACGTGGTTCGCGACGAACTTCTATCGCTTCTTGATGGAAAGCCCGAGCGAAACCGCCGTTCAGCCGTCGCAGTACACGTACATCTCGAACTACGTGCAGTCGCTCGAGGCCGCGATCATGCGGCGGGACTTCGGGCCCGAAGGGGTTCCCAAGTGGCTCGACATCGATTCGATGGTGAGCTTCTTCCTCGTTCAGGAGTTGCTGAAGAACAAAGACGCCGCAATGGGGTCGAGCGTGTACCTCTACAAGGAGCGCGGCAGCATCCTGAAGATGGGCCCGCTGTGGGACTTCGACATCTCGGCCGGCAACATCGACTTCTACCCACCGGCGATGCAACCCGAAGGCTGGTACCTGCAAGGCCAGACGGCATGGTTCGATGCCTTGATGAACACGCCGGAGTTCAGGGCACGCGTTCGGCAGCGCTGGGCCCCTTTCCGCGACTCGATCCGCGATATCGGCTCGTATGTCGATCTCCAGGCGGCCATGCTCGACGCCTCGCAACGCGCGAACTTTCAGCGCTGGCCCATCCTGAACACCTACGTCTGGCCGAACCAGGCCGTGACAGGCAGCTACCCCGGCGAAGTTGCATGGCTGAAGGACTGGCTGAACCGGCGCATCGCCTGGATGGACCGCGAACTCGGCACGGTGACTCCTCCTCCTCCGCCTCCGCCGCCCCTCCTCCACCTCCTCCTCCGCCGCCTCCTCCTCCACCGCCTCCTCCGCCTCCTCCTCCTCCGCCTCCTCCGCCTCCTCCGCCCCTCCTCCGCCGCCGCCGCCACCACCTCCTCCTCCGCGCCAACGCTTTTGGTCAATGGCAGCTTCGAGACGAACAACGTCGCGCCGAACAGCTGGGTGTATGTGCCGAACGGATCCGTGCCCGGCTGGTCGAGCGACGCCGGCAGGATCCAGGTCTGGCGCGGGGGCAACTGGGGCGCCGCGCAAGGCGCCTCGTGGATCGAACTCGATTCCGACGACCGGCGCGACCGGGTGTACCAGCGCGTGACGACGGTGCGCGGCGACACCCTCGAGCTGACCTTCGCCTACTCGGCACGGCCGGGCTACGGCCCAACGTCGAATCGATTCGACGTGGTCTGGAACGGCACCAGGCTCGACACCCTGCAACCCGACGGCCGCAACATCTCGTCGCCTCAATGGCAGACCCGCCGCTACGTCGTCAGGGCAACGGGCTCGGACACGATTGCCTTCACCGAAACCGGGAACAACGACAGCTATGGCACGTTGATCGACAACGTGGTCCTGCGCCGGGCGCCGTGACGCGGCAGCGGCGCGCATCCCGCGAGCAGGGGTGCGGCCGCTTCCTCGATTGCCCGCAGGATCGGCGTGCCGTTGCATACCGTTCGGCAACCTTCATACTTGATTTGGAGAACAACCTTTGAATGTCTTGAAATTGCGCAACCTCCGACCCGCGCGCCCATGGATGCGATGGCTCGCAGCCGCAGCGCTTGGCGTCACGGCACTGACCGCCCAGGCCCAAACCGCCGGCTGCACACCGCCCGAGTGGGCCAGTCTGCCGATCGTCAACACCGGCCTGCCGGTGGTGCAGATCTGGACCGAAGGGCTCGCGCCCGTGGTCGATCGCGAGAACTACGTCAAAGGATGCATGCGCATCACCGACGGCAGCGCTGTGCGCTACGGCCAGGGCCTCTACCACGGCACGCTCGAGATCCGTGGTCGCGGCAACTCGACGTGGAACATGCCGAAGAAGCCCTATCGCCTCAAGCTCACGTCGGCGGCGCCGATCCTCGACATGCCGGCGCACAGAGACTGGGCGATGCTCGCCAACTACGCCGACAAGACCCTGCTGCGCACCAACGTTGCGTTCGAGTTGAGCCGGCGCATCGGCTTCGAGTGGACCCCGCGCATGCGCTATGCCGACTTCTACTTGAACAACGAGTTCCTCGGCAGCTACCAGATCGGCGACCGCATCGAAGTCGGGCCGCAGCGCGTGCCGATCACGAAGATGACCACCAGCGACATCACAGCGCCTGCCGTCGAGGGCGGCTACTTGCTGCAGGCGGAGTACCCCGACCGTCTCGAGACGGGCGACGTTGCGTTCGCTACGACCTTCCACAACTTCCTGATGGACAGCCCGAGCGGGTCAAGCGTGCAGCCGGCGCAGTACGCCTACATATCCAGCCATATGCAGTCGCTCGAGAACGCGATCATGCGTCGGGACTTCAGCTCGACCGGCGTGCCCAAGTGGATCGACGTTCATACGGTGGTCCAGTTCTACCTCGTGCAGGAGCTGCTGAAGAACAAGGACGCGGCGATGGGGTCGGACGTGAACTTCTACAAAAACCGCGGTGGCATCATGAAGATGGGTCCGCTGTGGGACTTCGACATCTCGGCTGGCAACATCGACTTCTACCCGCCCGCGATGAGGCCCGACGGCTGGTACCTGCGCACGCAGACGGCGTGGTTCGAAACCCTGATGGAGACGCCCGAATTCAAGGCACGCGTCCAGCAGCGCTGGAAGCCCTTCAAAGACTCGATCAAGGACCTGTCCTCGTACATCGATCGCCAAGCCGCGATGCTCGACCGCTCACAGCGGGCCAACTTCGAGCGTTGGCCGATCCTGAACACCGACGTCTGGCCCAACCAGGTCGTGACGGGCAGCTACAAGGGCGAGGTGTCCTGGCTGAAGGACTGGCTGAAGAAGCGCGTCGAGTGGATGGACAAGCACATCAAGGAGTAGCGTGCCTGCGCAGGGCGCGCTCAACGCGCCTTGCTTCGCGCCACCACTTTCTTCGCGGCCGCCGATTTTCCGGCGGCCGTTTTCTTTGCGGCCGGTGTCTTGGCGGCCTTGGCAACCGCCGCGCGCGCCGTCGACTCGGCCGCAGCCTTGGTCGGCACTGCGGCCCCTTCGGCCCCTTTTTCGGCCGTACCACCAGCACCCGCACCCACAGCACCTTTGCGCGGCGGGAACTTGCGCGGCTCGAATTCGAAGATCACCTTGCCTTCTTTCGCGTCGAACGCCAGGCGCGCCTTGAACTTGCGCCGCGTCTTGTTCGACACGAAGTTCTCGAGCTGATCGGTCTTGCCGCTCTCGAGCAGCCGGCTCATCTGCTCACGCGCAACCGGCTGCTGCAGGATGATCTTGCCGCTCTTGAAGTCGCAGCTTCGCGCCGGCCCCACGCTTTTTTCGCACACGTACGACGTGCCGTGTTCGAAGACCTTGGCGCCGCACTTCGGGCAGGCGCCGAGGGATTCCTGATCACCGAAGTCGACCGGCTCGCCTGATTCCGCGGCCTGCTTGGCCTCTTCGCCGAAGTCGAACTCGAGCTTCCAGTTGTCGGTCTCGGCGTCTTCGACCATGCGCAGTTCGGCGGAAAACGGGAAGCCCTTCTTCGATCGAAAACCGTCGAGCGGGCCGATGCGCTTGTTGACGAGGAAAAGCTCCACCTCTTCGATTTCGAACGCGCGCCCCGCCGGGATCTTCGTGATCGAGAAGCCGCAACCTTCTTCGCCGTGTTTGCCGATGCATGCGTAGCGGCGGTAGTTCTCTTTCACGATGCCGCCGCACTTCGGGCACGCCGCATCGAGGATCGCGTAGTCGCCGGGGATCGTGTCGCGGTCGTATTCCTTGGCCTTCTTGACGATGCGTTCGGCCATGCGCGCCACGTCGCTCATGAAGGCGTCACGGCTCAGCTTGCCGTGCTCCATCTGCGAGAGGCGGTATTCCCAGTCGCCCGTCAGCTCGGGCTTGGTCAGCTCTTCGACCTCGAGGCCGCGCAGCAGCGTCAACAGCTGGAAGGCTTTGGCGGTCGCGATCAGGTCGCGGCCCTCGCGCAGCATGTACTTCTCGTTGATCAGGCCTTCGATGATCGCCGCGCGCGTGGCCGGCGTGCCCAGGCCTTTCTCCTGCATCGCCTCGCGCAGTTCGTCATCGTCGATCAGCTTGCCCGCACCTTCCATCGCGGACAGCAACGTGGCTTCGTTGTAGCGCGCTGGCGGCTTGGTGCGCAGCGCGACCGCGTCGACTTCGTCGACGCGCACGACTTCGTTCGGCGCCACCGCCACCAGCGTCGCGTCGGCGTCCTGAGCTTCCTTGCCGTACACGGCCAGCCAACCGGGGTTGACCAGCACCTTGCCGTTGGTCTGGAAGTGGTGCGTGGCCGGCGGCGTTGCCCCCTTGGCCGGCACCAGCGTGATGCGCGTCGTGACGAGGTATTCGGCCGCCGGATAGAACACCGCCAGGAAGCGCTTGACGACCATGTCGTACAGCTTCGCTTCGGCGTCGCTCAAGACACTGGGCACTTGCAGCGTGGGGATGATCGCGAAGTGGTCCGACACCTTGGCGTTGTCGAACACGCGCTTCGACGGTTTGATCATGCCGTCCTTCAGCGCCTTGGCGGCGTGCCGGTTGAGGTCTTTCATGCCGGCGGGCAGTGCCTCTTTCGCGAGCATCTCGACGGTTTGCTTCACCGTGGCGAGGTAGTCCTCGGGCAGCGCGCGTGAGTCGGTGCGTGGGTAAGTCAGCGCCTTGTGGCGCTCGTACAGCGACTGCGCCAGCGCCAGCGTCGTCTTGGCCGAAAAGCCGAAACGGCCGTTGGCTTCGCGCTGCAGGCTTGTCAGGTCATACAGCAGCGGGCTCGCCTGCGTGCTGGGCTTTGATTCCTCGGTGACGGTGCCGGCTTGGCCGCGGCAGGCCTCGACGATCGCCTGCGCTTGCTTCTTATCCCACAGCCGGTCGGCGCGGTCCTCGGCGTCGTCGCCCTTCTTGAACTTCGGGTCGAACCACTTGCCGTCGTAAGCACCCGCAGCGGCGCCGAAGGTCCCTTTCACTTCCCAGTAGTCGCGCGAAACGTGCTTGCGGATCTTCTCTTCGCGCTCGACCACGATCGACAGCGTGGGCGTCTGCACGCGCCCGACGGTGGTGAGGAAGAAGCCGCCGTCGCGTGAGTTGAACGCGGTCATCGCGCGCGTGCCGTTGATGCCCACCAGCCAGTCGGCCTCGCTGCGGCTGCGTGCGGCGTCGGCCAGACCCTGCATCTCGCCGTCGCCGCGCAGGCGCGAGAAGCCGTCGCGGATCGCCTGCGGCGTCATGCTCTGAAGCCACAAGCGCTGCACCGGCTGCTTCGCTTTCGCGTACTGCTGGATCAGACGGAAGATCAGCTCGCCCTCGCGCCCGGCGTCGCAGGCATTGATGACGTTGCCGACGTCCTTGCGCTTAAGCAGCTTCACCACCGCATTCAGCCGCGTCTTGGTCTTGTCGATCGGTGCGAGGTCGAAGTGCGGCGGCACGACCGGCAGGTTCGCGAAGCTCCACTTGCCGCGCTTCACGTCGTATTCCTCGGGCGCGGCGATCTCGACCAGATGGCCGACCGCGGACGTCACCACGTACTGCTCGTTCTCGAAGTGCTCCGTGTGCTTCTCGAACTTGCCCGACTCGGGCGTGAGCGCGCGCACGATGTCCTGCGCGACGCTGGGCTTCTCGGCAATGATCAGTGACTTGGTCATAAGCAAAAACCTGCAAACAAAAAACTCGAGAACGTCTGGATCCGATGTTGTCGATCGGGCGGACCAAGGCCACTGCCTACAATCCGCCGTCTCGCGCGCGTACGCGCACACGCATGCACCCACACGCGCGCGCCCATGAATTCAATGTACCGAAAACCGTCCACAGGTCTTTCATGCCCCGAGCCGAAGCGAAACAGGATGTCGACAAAAAGATCCGCAAGCTGCGCAAGGCAGTCGAAAACCTCGAGGTGCAGGTACGCCGCCAACGGCGCGTGACGAAGAAGGTGAAGAAAGCGATCGGCAGCGGGCCGACAGCCAAGACCACAGAGCCGGTGCTGCGCACGGCCAGCGTGCCGCAGCATCCGTCGATCGAGGTGCGCGCATCGGGTGTGCACGGCAAGGGTGTGTTCGCGACCGCGGCCATTCCCAAGGCCACCACGTTGCTCGAGTACGTGGGTGAGCTTCTGACGTGGGCCAAGGCGCAGAAGCGCCACCCGCACGACCCGAACGACCCGAACCACACGTTCTTCTTTCACATCGACGACAAACATGTGATCGACGCCGCGGTGGGTGGCAACGACGCGCGCTGGATCAACCATGCGTGCGACCCCAACTGCGAGGCCGATGAGGTCGAAGGGCGCGTCTTCATCAAGACGCTGCGCAAACTGAAGGCCGGCGAAGAACTGAACTACGACTACGGCCTGGTGATCGAGGGCCGTCTGACGAAGAAGCTGAAGGCCGAGTACCAATGCCTGTGCGGCGCGAAGAAGTGCCGCGGCACGATGCTCGCTGCGCGCGATTGACGAGCTCCCTCGACGAACCCCTCGACGAACGCTGGCGCACGAGCGAGCTTTCGCAACGCCTTCGCGATGTCTGGCGGGCCCATCAGGCCGATCACGCCGACGCGCTGATCGACGTGCGCGCGCTCGCGCAGGTCGACTCGACAAACACCCGCGCGCTCGAGGCGGCGCGCAGCGACACCACATCCCACTTGCGCCTGCTGGTTGCGCAGTCACAGACCGCCGGGCGTGGCCGGCACGGGCGCGCGTGGCACGCCAGCCCGGGGGCGTCGCTCGCGTTCTCACTCGCGGTGCCGATCGCCGCGGACGCGTGTGCTTCGCTGGTGGTGGGTGCCGCGGTGGCCGACGCGGTCGAGCCGTCGGCCGGCGCACACGCGAACGTGCTGCTGAAGTGGCCGAATGACCTCTGGCTGCGCGATGCCACAAGCCCCTTCGGCGGGCGCAAGCTCGGCGGCATCTTGCTCGAGACGGCCACCACCGCCGCCGGGCGCGTGCTGGTCGTGGGCATCGGGCTGAATTTGCGCGCGGTGACGCCTGACCACGCGCCGAGCTACGGCGTGGCGTCGCTCGACGAAGTTGCAGCCGCTGCGCTGGGCTGCGAAAGCATCGATGGCCCCGACGTGCTGCTTCGCGCAGCACCCGCCGTGCTGACCGCGCTGCTTCGCCCCGCCGCCGATGGCACGTGGCAACAGGCCTGGGCACGGCGAGACCTGCTGGCTGGCCGCCGCATCGAGGCTGGCACCGCGAATGAACGCCTGACCGGCGTTGCGCGCGGGATCAACGACGCCGGCGCGCTGCTGATGCAACGCGACAGTGATGGTCAAATCGTGGTCGTCTCGAGCGGTGAAGTCAGTGTCAGGCCACTGGCCCTGTCATGAACGCCGCTGACCGAGCAATGAACGCCGCGGGCCGTCTGATGGACGCCGCGGGCACTGACCATGAAACTGCGCACCCTGGTGATCGGCTTGCTGTTGGCGAACGTGCTCGTCGCCGGTTGGTTCGTCGGCCTCGAGCCGAGCCAGGGCCGCGAACCCGAACGATTGCAGCAGCAGGTCAGGCCGCAGGCCGTGCGTGTGGTGCCGCGTCAGGCCGACCGGCCCGGTGGCGCGAACGACGCTTCACGTGCCTCGCCATCGACGCCATCCGAGCGGCAAGTGCCATGACCAGCAGCGCCACGGTCGACCATGGGTCGATGGCGCCGCCCGCGGTCGATGGCTCTTCCTGCGCGGGTGGTGTCCCATCGGCGGCCCGGTCCGGGCCACGTGAGGCCGCTTCGGCGAGTTCGGCGTTGACGAGAACGGCGCCCGGCGTCGCCGGCTTGACGTAGGCAGCCGGGTCGCGCGCAAAGAGCACGGCCTGTTCGGCGTCGAGGATGCCGGCGCCGCAGGTCGACACAGTGCAGGCGCAGCGCCCGGGGTTGGCGCTGCTGCACGCTGTCAGATGCGGCGAGGTCACGTGCGGGCGCGCGGTCCGCTGCAGGCCTTCACGAAGCTGCGCGGCCGCAAGCTGCGGGTTGACCGACAGCATCAAGGCCGCAACACCCGCTGCCAAGGGCGCCGAGAAGCTGGTGCCGAACACGCGCACATAGGTCTGCGCGCCAGGTGCCTGGAGGCCGGCGTTGCCGATCGCGAGCAGGCCGCCGTCGGCCAGCAGGTCGCCCCAGGCGCCGTCGCCGTCGTCGCCGCCCACCGTGGCCAGCGCAGCTTGGCTGCCGAAGCTCGAGTAGGTCGACTTGAAGCCGTCCCGGTTCAGCGACACCACGCCGATGGCGCCGTCACAACTGGCCGGGCGCACCAACGCACCGTATCTGTTGCCCGCCGCGGCCACCAGCACCGCGCCGCCGCCCGGCGCCTGCGCCAGATCGGCGATGGCGTCCTGGTAGGCGGCGTTGCAAGGCGAGTTGCCGCCGAAGCTGATGCTGATGACGCGCGCCGGGTTGGGGTTCGTCGGCGCGCCGGCCACCGGCAAGCCGGCCGCCCAGCGCATGCCATCGATCACGTCAGCCAAGTCGGCGCCGCACTTGCCGGCCACACGAACCGGCAGCACGCGGCCGTCCCACTGCATCGCGGCGGTGCCCGTGGCGTTGTCGGTGGCGCCGGCCAACATGCCAGCGATGGTGGTGCCGTGCCAGGTGCTGCTGCCCTCTTCACAGCCGCTGTAGCGCACCGGGTCACGCGCGCGGTCGTCGGCGGTGACGCCGTCACCAGGGTCCGACGGGTCGGCGTCACGGCCGTTACCGTCGTTGGCGTGGCCGCGCATCTCGACCGGGTCCCAGTCGGACACGAAGTCGTAGCCGGGAAGAAGGCGGCCCGCCAACTCATCGTGCGCGGTCACGCCGGTGTCGAGCACCGCGACGACCGTACTGCCGCGATGCAGGCGCCATGCCGACTGAAAGCCGGGCACGCCACGCAGGCGGTTGTCGATGCCCTGAAAGTCGCTGCCGCTGGCCGCATACAGCCACCACTGCTGTTGCTGAAAGCCGGCGAAGAGCGGGTCGCCCGGCGGGTTCGGCGCGCCCTGCAAGCGCGTCTCGCGCGTGTTGGGCACGGCCCAGGCCACATCAGGATGCGCCGCCAACCGCGCGGCCAGTGCCCGCGCCTCGCGGGCGTCGAGCCTGCGCTCGAGGCGCAGCAACTGCGCCGCGTGGCCCACCGGCTCGAGCGCGGGCGTGCGCTTCAGGTCCGGCGCGACCTCGGTCGCGTCGCGGTCGAGGCGACTGGCCGACAGCAAGCGCCCCCAGCGCGCGGCATCGGGCCGTGCCTTGCCGTGATGGCGTGGGTCGGCATGCGCCGGCACGTTCGGCTGCGCGTCGCGCAGCTTCACGATGACGCCGTTGGCGCTTGCTGCATCCACAACGTCTGCACCCACAACATCCGCACGAGACGCCGTCGGTGAAACGGCAAGACAGGCGCCCAAAAGAACGATGCCGGCGGCGAGCCACGCGCCCGGCGCCGACAGGTTCGAGGGCAGCCCATGCCGCGAGGCATAAGCCGGCACCACGACTACTTCGCGTTCATCCACGCGACGGTCGTGTCGAGCATGCGGTTCGAGAAGCCCCATTCGTTGTCGTACCAGGAAAGCACCTTCACAAGCTTGCCGTCCGGCGACACGCGTGTCTGTGTCGAATCGAACACGCTCGACAGCGGGTTGTGGTTGAAATCCACGCTGACGAGCGGCTCGGTGTTGTAGCCCAGGATGCCCTTCAGCTCGCTCTTGGACGCGGCCTCGAGGATGCCGTTAACTTCTTCCACAGTCGTCGGCCTTTTCGCGACGAAGCACAGGTCGACCACCGACACGTTGATCGTCGGCACGCGGATCGCGAAGCCGTCGAGCTTGCCGTTCAGCTCCGGCATCACCAGGCCCACCGCGGCGGCGGCGCCGGTCTTGGTCGGGATCATGCTTTGCGTGGCGCTGCGGGCGCGGCGCAGGTCTTCGTGATAAACGTCGGTCAGCACCTGGTCGTTGGTGTAGGAGTGGATCGTCGTCATCAGCCCCGACTCGAGGCCGATCTTGTCGTGCAGCGGCTTGACCAGCGGCGCCAGGCAGTTGGTGGTGCAGCTGGCGTTGCTGATCACCGTGTGCGACGCCTTCAGCGTGTTGTGGTTGACGCCGTAGACGATGGTGGCGTCGACGTCTTTGCCGCCCGGGGCCGAGATGATCACCTTCTTCGCGCCGCCCGCCAGATGCGCGCCGGCCTTCTCTTTCGTGGTGAACAGGCCGGTGCACTCGAGCACCACATCGACACCCAGCGCCTTCCACGGCAACTCGGCCGGGTTGCGGATGGCCAGCACCTTGATGCGGTCACCGTTGACGACCATCGAGTCGCCGTCGACCGTGACGGTGCCGGGGAACGGGCCGTGCGCGGTGTCGTACTTCGTGAGGTGCGCGTTCGTGGCAGGGTTGCCCAGGTCGTTGATCGCGACGAACTGAATGTCGTGCTTCTTGCCGCCTTCGTAATGCGCGCGCAGCACGTTGCGGCCGATGCGGCCGTAGCCGTTGATGGCAACTTTGATGGTCATGGTGTGAATACTCCGTTGCGAGTGAGGAAGAAGGGAAGCGAGTGAAACGAGGAAAAGCAATCGGGCGTGACCAAATTCACGCCAGCACCACGCGCACCGTGTCGGCCACGTTCGACGCGGTGAGCTTGAAGTATTCGAAGAGCTGGTCGCCCGGCGCGCTTTCGCCGAAGCGGTCGATACCGATGACCGCGGCGCAGCCGTATTTCCACCAGCCGTCGGTCACGCCGGCTTCGACCGCGACGCGCGGGGTGCCGGCCGGCAGCACGCTGGCCTTGTAGGCCGAAGACTGGCGGTCGAACACCGTCGTCGACGGCATGCTGACCACGCGCACGGCGATGCCGTCTTTCGCCAGCAGGTCTTGCGCGCGCAGCGCAAGGTGCACCTCCGAACCCGTGGCGATGATCACCGCGCGCGCTTTGCCCTTGGCGCCCACCTCGGCGGGTTCGGCCAGGACGTAAGCGCCTTTCGAAATCTCATCCAGCGCGGCTTTCGGCAGGTACGGCAGGGCCTGGCGCGTCAGCAGCAGCGCGCTCGGCCGCGACGGGCTCGACAGCGCCATCGCCCACGCCGCGGCGGTCTCGGCGGTGTCGGCCGGGCGCCAGACGTCGAGGTTCGGGATCAGCCGCAGCGACGCCGCATGTTCGACGCTCTGGTGCGTCGGGCCGTCTTCGCCCAGGCCGATCGAGTCGTGCGTGAAGACATGAATCACACGCCGCTTCATCAGCGCGGCCATGCGGATCGCGTTGCGGCTGTAGTCGGCGAAGGTCAGGAACGTGCCGCCGTAAGGGATGAAGCCGCCGTGCAGCGCCACGCCATTCATCACCGCGGCCATGCCGAATTCGCGCACGCCGTAGTTGATGTGGCGGCCGATCCTGCCGCTGTTCGTCGCGCACCACGACACCGTCGGCGCTGAAGCGCAGCGGCGGTGTCGAACTCGTGTTCGTGAGGTTCGACCCCGTCAGGTCGGCGCTGCCGCCCAGCATCTCGGGCAGCGCCTTCGTCAGCGCCTCGAGCACGATCTGGCCCGACTTGCGCGTCGCCACGGTCGCCGGCGTCTTCGTGCGCCTTCACCATCACGTCGACGATGGTCTGGGCGAAGTGCTTCGGCAGGTCGCCCTTCATGCGCCGTTCGAACTCGGCGGCCAGTTCGGGGAACGCGCGGCGGTAGGCGTCGAAGGCCTGCGCCCAGCGCGCGTGCTGCTTCGCGCCGGCTTCGCGCGCGTTCCACGCGGCGCGCACGTCGTCGGGCACCACAAACGGCGCGTGTGGCCAGCCGAGCGCCTCGCGCGTCTTCGCGATCTCTTCGGCACCCAGCGCTTCGCCATGCGCCTTCGCGGTGCCGGCGCGGTTGGGCGAGCCCTTGCCGATGACGGTTTTACAGACCATGAACACCGGTGCGTCATCACGCGACTTCGCATCGGTGATCGCGGCGTCGACCGCATCGACATCGTGTCCATCGACGTCGCGGATCACGCGCCAGCCGTAAGCCTCGAAACGTTTCGCGGTGTCGTCGACGAACCAGGGTGCGACCTTGCCGTCGATGCTGATGCCGTTGTCGTCGTAGAGCACGACCAGCTTGCCCAGCTTCCATGCGCCCGCCAACGCGCAGGCTTCGTGGCTGATGCCTTCCATCAGGCAGCCATCGCCGACGAACACGAAGGTGCGGTGGTCGACGACGGTGTGGCCGTCGCGGTTGAACTCGGCCGCCAGCAGCTTTTCGGCCAGCGCCATGCCCACCGCATTCGCCAAACCCTGGCCCAGCGGGCCGGTGGTGGTTTCGACGCCGGGCGTGACGTCGATCTCGGGGTGGCCGGGGGTTTTGCTGTGCAGTTGGCGGAAGCGCTTCAGCTCGTCGACGGGCAGGTCATAGCCGGTGAGGTGCAGCAGCGCGTACAGCAGCATCGACGCGTGGCCGTTGCTCAGCACGAAGCGGTCACGGTTGGCCCAGCGCGGGTCCGCCGGGTCATGCGACAAGTGCCGACCCCACAACGCAGTCGCGATGTCGGCCATGCCCATCGGCGCGCCGGGGTGGCCTGAATTGGCGGCCTGCACCGCGTCCATCGCCAGCGCGCGAATCGCGTCGGCCATGAGTTTGTTCATGGGTTTGTTCATGAGCATGGGCGCGGGGGGCGAGGCTTGCGTGCTGCTCATGACTTGGCGTCGGCGGGAAAGCCCGGGATTCTAGGTTCCCCAGGGTAGCGACCTACACTGCCCAGCCCTGTCGTATCCCGTTGCATGTCGTCTTCGAACCTGTCCGCGATCATCCTCGCCGCCGGCCGCGGCGAGCGCTTGCGCCCCCACACCGACACCACGCCCAAGCCGCTGCTGCCGGTGCGCGGCAAACCGCTGGCGCAGTGGCACCTCGAGGCGCTGGCGCGCGCGGGCGTGACCCACGTGGTGATCAACACCGCGTGGCTCGAGGCGCAATTCGAACCCGTGTTCGGCCGCGGCGAACGATTCGGACTGTCGATCACGTATTCACACGAAGGCCGCGACCACGGTGGTGCGCTCGAGACGGCGGGCGGCATCGCCAAAGCACTGCCGCTGTTGGGCGACGCGTTCTGGGTCGTGTCGGGTGACGTTTTCGTGCCGGGCTTCGGCTTCGACGCAACGCAGGCGCAGCGATTCAGGCAGTCGCAAGAGATGCTCGCCAAGCTGTGGCTCGTGGCCAATGCTCCGCATCACCCCAAGGGCGACTTCGGCATCGACGCTGCCAGCGGCCTCGCGACTGACGCCGACGGCGTGGCGCGGCTCACGTGGGCAAGCATCGGCCTGTTCCGCGCCGAGATGTTCAAGGACATCGCCGCAGGCACGAAGCTGCCGCTGCGCCCGCTGCTCGACGCCGCGATGCGCGCAGGCACGCTCGCCGCCGAACGCTGGGACGGCGCGTGGACCGACGTGGGCACCGTCGAGCGCTGGCAAGCGCTGAACGCGACCGCGCCCAACGGGCCGCTCGACACCAGCCGCCCCTACACAGCCTGATGACACTGACCCGAGGACACCCATGACACGACGCAACCGCGCTCTTTCCCACGGCAGCGCCGCCAGCCGAGCCGGCCGCGACGCCATGACCATCGCCACCGGCGCGCCGCAGGTCATCGCGATGCGCGTGGCACGCATGGCCGCGCATGGCCCCAACCCTTCGGCCAGCGACCGCCGCGAGATGCACCGGATGGTGGACGAGAAGAACAAGGCGTTCAGCGACGCGTGGACGGCGATGGGTGCGCAGTCGCTGCAGATGCAGAAGGCGTTCTGGCAGTCGCTAACCCAGACACTGATGCAGACGATGTTGCGCCCCTGGTGGCTCGGTGCTGGCTCTGCTTCTCCTGCCAAGGCTTTCACGTTGCCGAAGATGCACTCGCCGATGAGCCACGGCATGGCGCAGGTGGCGAAGGTGGCTGCGGCCGGCCTGGCGCCGGTGAGCCGCCGCGTGCGCAGCAACGTCACGCGCCTGAAGTCGCAACGCACGCGCTGAGCATCATGTCGGGCGAGCCACGCCGCATCGCGATCGTCGGCGCGGGCCCGGTGGGCCTGTCGTTGGCGTTGCTGCTGGCGCAGCGCGCAAGCGACTGGCACGTCAGCCTGTTCGACGCCCGGCCGCTCGACAAAGACGTGCGCGGCGACGCCCGCACGCTGGCCTTGGCGCTGGGCAGCGTGCAGTTGCTGCAGCGCCTGGGCGCGTGGGACGCCAACGCCGCGCAGCCCATCACGACCGTGCACGTGTCGCAGCAACCGCCTACCGTCACCCTGCCCGCGTCGCTGCCGATCGTGGGCGGGCGCGACGCCAGCGTGACGATGCGCGCCATCGACCTTGCGGTGCCGATGCTCGGCGCCGTGCTGCCCTACGGCGCGCTGGTCGCGCCGCTGCAGGCCGCGTGGCTGCGCGCGGTGCAGGCGCAGCCGCAGCGCCTGTCGAGCCGGTTCGGCAGCGCGGTCAAACACGTCAAGCTGATCGACCAGGGTGCGTCTGTAGAGGGCGGTACCGCGCGCGGTGCAGTCGAAGTCGATGCCGACATCGCCGACGCATTCGACGTGGCCGTCATCGCCGAGGGCGGTGTCTTCGCCGACCAGGCGCGCAAGGGCCTGACGCACGACTACGCGCAAACCGCATGGGTCGGATCGGTGTGGCTGGACCCCGCCACCGCCACGCCCGGCCTGGCCGTCGAGCGCTTCACGCGCCACGGCCCCGCGGCGCTGCTGCCGCTGCCACGTCGGGAAGGCGAAGCGCCGCGCGCCGCGCTGGTGTGGTGCGTGCCCAGCGCAGACGACCCGGTGCGCGCGCTGAACGACGACCAACGCGTCGCCGTGCTGAACACCATCTACCCGCGCAGGCCGGCCGCATCACCGGCCTTGTCGCACCGCTGAAGGAATTCGCGTTGGGCCTGAACGCCGAGCGCACGCTGGTGGACGCAGGCGGCCCCATCGTGCGCATCGGCAACGCCGCGCAAACGCTGCACCCGGTCGCCGGCCAGGGCCTGAACCTGGGCCTGCGCGACGCCTTCGCGCTGGCCGAAGCACTGCGGTCCGAACCCGACGTGATGCGCGCGCTGCGCCGCGTGGAATGGCAACGCGCCCCCGACCGCTGGTCCCTCATCGCCGGCACCGACTTCCTGGCCCGCAGCTTCACATGGACGCTGCCCGGCCTGGGCGTCGCGCGCGGTGCCGCGCTGGCGGTGCTGGATCGCGCAGGCCCCTTGAAGGCAGTGCTGGCGCGGCGGATGATGTTCGGAACGCGGTAGTTGTTAGTTCAACCCCGACAGCACCGCGTCGAGATCCTCGAGATTCGACACCGCCTTCTGCAACGCCACTTCCCACCCCGGCCGCTGCTGCCGGTAGAAGCGATAAGCGCGGGTCACGTGTTCCACCTGCGCATACCACCGAAGACGGTCGTACCGCACGGCCCAGGGTGCGGCGGCGCTGTACGACTGCACCAACGTCTGCGCCATCAGCCTCACGACGTCAGGCTCGAAGCCATAGAACAACAGGCCGACGATGAACTCCGCGAGGTCCTGCTCGGGATCGCCGAGCGCGAAGGAATCGAAGTCGAAGAGATAGATCTCGTCGCCGTGCGCCAGCACCTGGTCGATGTGAAAGTCGCCGTGCAGTACGCGGCCCGCGAGTGCACCATCGGCCGCCAGCCGTTGCCCGATCGACAGCGCAGACTCGGCCAGTAGCGACAGAGGCTGCGCGCAAGGCGGACAGGCGCGGCTCAGCTTGTCGATTTTCTTGAGGCAATCCGCCAGCAGCTCGGCCACTGAAATGGCATCGGGCGTGCCGACGTCATCCGGGTTGCCCGCATGCACAGCCGCGAGGCTGCGGCCCAGCCGCTCGAGATACGGCGCGTGGTTGGCGCGGTTGATCACCTGCACCAGGGGCAGGCCCTCGACACCAAGCGACCAGACGGTGCGCAGCGCCGCGTCGTAGCCGAGCGGTCGGCATGACTTCACGGCCGCGCTTTGCCAGCAGTGCTGCAAGCGCTTGTGCGTCACGCGGCCTCGGTCGTCGCGGAACGTCTTACCGAAGACGATCAGCTCTTGCGGTGGCGCGAACGGGCCGCAAGCGCGCCATTGCAGCCGCCAGCGCACGGTGCAGCAGTTCTCGGGCAGGTACTTCAGCAGCTCGGCGCTCAGGCTCAGCAGATCGGCTGGGCCGTCGAGCCCCGGCGGCAGCTGGTCGTACGGCAGGTGATGGCGCACGTGCCCGGGCAACAGGGCCTGCGCCAGGTGCGGCATCGACGGGTCTTGCGGAAAACGCCAGGCGATCATGTCGAGCGCAGGCACATGCATCACGGCGGTCGACGATCCCATCAGGCGTTGCCACTCGGCAAGGCTGCGTCCCTCGAGATAAACCTTGGCGTAGAAGATCGCGCTGTCTTCGGATTCGGCCAAGCCGAGCCGCCAGCAGACCGACAGCGTGGATCTCGGCCACGACGATCGTTTCGCGTAGGTCTTGTACAGGCTGTCGATGACGACGCAGCTGGCCAGCGTGACCGGCCGGCCGAACAGTTCGGCGCTGCAACGTTGCAGCAGCCCGACGCGCGCGCTCGGGGTCGGTGAAGGCGGCAAACGGGGGTAAGGGAGGGTCGTCGTCGGCTTGTGCAACGGTCTGAGGTCATGGCGGCGACCCCGTGCACGCGACGACAGCGGCGTCGACGATCGCGTCGGCAAAGCGTTGCGCCACGGCCGTTGCGACGTCGGGTCCGCTCGCCAGCAGTGATGCGGCAGCACAGACCAGCCGAGGCTCGAAAGCGCGCACATCGATTCGCCGTTCGCGCGCGATCGCATCGAGCATCGTCAGCGCCCGCGAACGCCGGACACGCGCGTGCATGTCGGCCCATGCAACGTCACCGCCAGCGCCGCCGCGGTAGGCGTCGAGCGCACTGCGAAGCGCAGCGAGGCACGCGGCGGTCGAGCCTGTGCACAGCCCCCACATCACGTCGTGGCCAAGCAGCACGCCCAGGTCGTAAGCCGGATCGCCCTGGCTCGAGCAGAGTTCGAGATCGATCGCGCCGATCGCGCCGTTCACGCCGATCTCTCCGATCACGCCGCTTTGTCCCCGCTGACGCGGATGTTCTTCGCCGTCGCGTCGAGCAGGAAGAAGCCCTTGCGCCGCGCGGCCTCGCTGGCCGCGCGCAAGCGTCGCAGATCGTCGCGTTGCTGTGGCGACAGCATTGCCGATGCGATGCCCACCGTGCGCAGGTCGAGCATCGCGTGCCAGTGCCGCATGTCGGTCTGCGGCTCGCCCCACAACGCAGGCACCTCGGCGGCATGGATGGCGTGGCAGGCGGCGAGAAATCGCCCCGCCTGCGCTGCGACGCTCGCATCGAAGCGGCCGACGCGCATATCGTCCTGCAGGCTCCGGCCGCCCGCGCAGACCTCGGTTTGCACCTGCAGCGACAGCGCTTTGTCGAAAGCGACGATGTCCGCCAACTCGACGACGCCGCTTGGCAATTGCGCGCGCAGGCACGCCAGGGCCCGCCGCTCGCACGACAGCCGCCGCCGCGGTTTGGGCACGAACGGGTGACCCACGCTGCCCGCTTCGGCGGTCTCGCCTGCGTACTTGACGAACAGGTGCGAACCGTCGGTTCGCCGCACGCGAAACACCGGATCGAGCTTGCCCGGCACGACGCAGGTCAACTCGGGCGCATCGCCCATCACCTTCGGATCCAGCAGCGTGCGCAGCTTGGCTTCGACGATGTGCTCGATCTCGCGCAGGCCGTTGCGGCAGATCGACCACACGCGCATGCGCTGCTCATCGTCCAGGTGTTCGGGCAGCGCGGCCATGAACTCGCCGCGCCGCGCGTCGCCCGCCGCGAGTGCCTCGCGCAGCGCGGTGGCGCGAACCGTGCTCGCGCCGGTGGGCAACGGCAACACCTCGGCGGTGATGTCGCCACGCGTGTTCGCCAACAGCAGATCTTGGAAACGATCGTCGCCGCTGTCGAAGTCGGCCTCGCCGACGCAATACAGCAGCGTGTCGCCCGCTGCTGCGTGGTCCAGGTAGCCCAGCGCGTGCGCGACCGCGTTGTGCCGCGCGACCTCGATGCGCACCTTGGCCACGCCACGCACGCCTATCGCAAGAACCTCGCGCGCGGTTTCGGCGTCGAGCGCCAGGGTCGTGCCGGGCAGCGTGCGGCAGCGGTTGGCGATGATGACCACGACCTCGTCGATGTCGGGCCGCGCGGCCA
Source organism: uncultured beta proteobacterium (assembly GCA_963738615.1). Classification (GTDB taxonomy): domain Bacteria; phylum Pseudomonadota; class Gammaproteobacteria; order Burkholderiales; family Burkholderiaceae_C; genus CAVTWY01. The sequence goes on along the minus strand of CAVTXI010000019.1, from coordinate 1,086,175 downwards.
GGCCCACGATCGCGGCCAGATGCACTTTGTGCGCCGGCCGGAAAGCGCCCGGAACCAGCGCGATGCGCCGCCCGCGCGGCGATGCGGCGCGCGGCTTGGGCCCGATCTTTTCCAGGTAGTCCCACAACGCATCGGCCGCGTGCGGCAGGCAACGAAAGCTCGGGAACGGGTTGACGTCGATCAGCATCCTGTTGTCGGGGCCGCCAACGAAATCCAGGCCGTAAACCTCGAGCTCCGTGAGTCGGCCAACGTGGCGCGCGGCTTCGGCCAGGCGAGGGTCCATCGACACGACGTGTCGGCGCTCGGTTGAAGCATCCGAAGCGTCGAGCGCGGCCGGGTCGTGGCAGTCGTCTTCGTGTCCGCCCGGGTCGCCCGCATTGTTGTGGGACTCTTCGACCAGGAAGGTCTGGTCGGCGATGCAGTAGGCCTTGCAGACCACGCCGTCGCCGCCGACCAGCTCTTGATAGAACCAGCGCTCGCAGTCGACCTGCGTCGGTGGTTCGCTGAGCACTCGCACTTCGCGCGGCGCCGACGCGGCCTTGGGCTTGCAGATGATCGGCAAGCGCAACTGCTCGACATCGGCCGCGGTCCTGGCGCTGCGCGGCGTGGGCACGCCGCCTTCGCGCAGCACCGCGTCAAGCTGCAAGCGATCGGCACAGGCCATGTTCGCGGCGCGGCGGTTGACGGCGCGCACGCCATGCGCGTCGATCTTGCGCCAGACCTCGCTGTCATCGACGTGGCTCTTGAGGCAGACGAGATCGGCGCGCGTCAGATCGGCGGCCAAGAATGACTTCTTGTCGAGACATCGCACGGCGTGGCCGCGCGCCGCCCCGAGCGCGAAGAAGCGCAGGAGCATCGGCTCGCCGGCATGCCGGTCCTTGGCCAGCAGAACGACGTGCAGCCCGCTCACGTGCGCGCAAGCTCGCGGGTCAACGCCACCAGCTTCGGCGTCAGCGCAAAGCGGCCGGGGCGCAGGTTCATCACGCAGCGCCAAGTGCGTTGCGTCAGCAGGCTCCATGCGGTGGCCCAGCGCAGCGCGCGCGGGTCCGGGCGCATGCCGCCGGCATCCACATACGCATCGATCAGCCGGCCCCACGACGCCTCGTCGCGCTGCGGCGGCGCACCGTTGAGCAACGCGCTGTACATCGCGTCGGCCACCCAGGCGCCAAGCTCGAGCAGCGCCGGGCCGCGCCGAATGCCGTCGACGTCGATCAGGTTGACGCGCGGCCCGTCGGCCCGGTGGTCGACAAGGATGTTGCGCACATGGAAGTCGCCGTGCAACGTCGCCTGCGGCCAGCCGTCCAGCGCCTGCCAACCGTCGCTGAGGGCCTGCGCGGCGCGGTGCACGGCGTCGTCGCCAAGGATCGGCGCCAGGCCCGCCACCACGGCGGTCAGCCGCTCTTGCAGAGCCTGCCGCGTCAGCTCGCGCGGTGTGTGCACCGGCGTGCCGTGCAGCGCGGCGAGTTGCTCGCCAAGCGGCGCAGCGCACGTCGCCGTGACCGCGGCGTCGGCATCGAGCCACGACACGCCGGACAGCCCTTCTTGCCAATACAACTCGGTCTCGGGCTGCCACAGCAGCGCACGCGGCGTGTGCAGGCGGCCGTCGCGCCAAGCCTGCGACGCCTGCAGTTGCGCCATCAAGCCATACGCGGTGGCGCCGTCGGGCTCGAGGCTGGCTTTGGCATAAACGCGCCGACGCTGCGGTACACCCGCCTGATGCCATTGCAGATCGAAGCGCGCGCACACGCGGTGCTCGGGCACGTATTGCACGACGGCCATGTCGAACGCTACGTTGTTCGCATCGTTGACGTCGAGCGGGTCAAGCGCACCCAGCGCGCGCATCAGCGACGGCAGCACGCGCTCGCGCAACGTGCGTTCATCGGCCAACACGTGCGGCGCGCGCAGCTTGGCGTCGTTCGGCCACCACCAGGTCAGCATGCCCATCGCCGGCAGCCAACGCACCGCAGGGCCGGCGCGCGACGCCGCCAGCACGGCAGCGCTGGCGCGCGCGGCACGCGCCGCACCTTTCGAGCCACACAGCCGCGCGGCCACGTGTTGCGCCAGCGTGCGCTGCTGTCCATCACGCAATTGCAGCCGGTAGCCGATCGTGGCGTTGCGCCCAGGCCGGTACTTCACACGTTCGACGCTGCATGCCTCGACGTGCATACCATGTGGCCGCAGCAGATCGGCAAACACCCGCGCCATCGCCGCTTCGTCCACCGCCAGCGGCAGCAGGGGCAGCGCCGCGTCTTGCGGCAGCATGGCGTTGTTCATCGCGGGGTTGGTCTTCATGGCGGTCTTCGATGGGCGCACCAAGGTACTGAGTACGGCCATAGGAATGAGGCGCCAGACGTGACGCTGATACATGCGCGCGTGCCTCGAGCACCTGCCTGAGCGTCATTTGGAACCAACGCCGCAGGGCGGCAGGGCGGCAGGGCGGCAGCCAACGCTCGCTATCTTTCATGGCTCACATCCTCGTGCCGCAGGGCCTGCACGGCCCCGCACCCGCAGCCATGACCGTCAGCAGCGACGAGCGCGCGTTCTTGTCTCCATGGGCGAGCGCATCGCCCCTTGCGCCGCGCGCGCAACCTCGCGCAGAGCCAGCTGGCCCTTCAGCCGCAACACCCGCGCCCAGCTGAAGCAGGTGTTCGACGCCCTGCGCGAACTCATGACGCCGCCCGATCCGCCCAAGCGGCCTATCGGGTTCGTCACGCACGAGGACAAGGGGAAGAAGACCCAGGCCAAGCGCAAGGGGTGAGTGGCGCGCCAGGCCTGTGGGCCCGCGGAGGCAAAGGCAAGACCTGCCCCCATGCCTTGTGCTGTTGATCCAGGGCGCGAAGTCGGTGGTGAATTCGGCTCACACGCGCACCGACCCGATCAGCCGATGGGTGCTGGCGCCGAAGACGCGTTCGGGCTGGCAGAAGGCGGTGGTGGCGCTGGCGAACAAGAACGCGCGCATCCTGTGGGCGATCATGACCAAGGGGACGCGCTTCGAGCGCAATGACCTTGCCCCCGGAAAACGTATCCCTTGCTGGGTGATCCAATCCAAGCAAGGAGAACGAGATGACGAAAAAGCCGAGAGCGCGCTACACGCTCGAGTTCAAGCAAGAGGCGGTGCGCCTGGTGCAAGGTGGACAGTCCATTGCGGCGGTGTCGCGCGCGCTGGGTGTGGTGGACCAGACGCTGTTCAACTGGGTCAAGGCTCACCGCGGCGGCAAGCTCACCGGCGCCGACACCAAGGTTGTGAGCGCTGAGCAAATGGAGATCAGCCGGCTGCGTGCCGAGCTGGCGCGCGTGAAGATGGAGCGCGACATCCTGGGAAAAGCGACGGCGTACTTCGCAAAGGCAGCGACGTGAAGTACGCCTTCATCCGAGACCATCGACGGGTGTGGCCGATCTCGGTGCAGTGCCGAGTGCTCGGGGTCAGCGTGGCGGGCTACCACGAGCACATCGTGCGCCGAGCCAGCAGCGCGCCGCGTCGCCACCTCAGCGATCAGGCGCTGCTGGTGCACATCAAGGCCATCCACATCGAGACGCATGGCAGCTACGGCTGGCCGCGCATCTGGAGGGAGTTGCTCGCGCGCGGCATCGGCGTGGGCAAGGAGCGCGTGCAAAAGCTCATGCAGCAGCACGGTATCCGCGCCAAGGGCAAGCGGCGCTTCAAGGTCACCACCGACAGCAACCACGACTTGCCGATCGCGCCCAACCTGCTCGGGCGCGAGTTCATGGTCAATGAGCCCGACAAGGTCTGGGTGGGCGACATCACCTACATCTGGACCGACGAGGGCTGGTTGTTCCTGGCCGTGGTGATCGATCTGTTCAGCCGCCAGGTCATCGGCTGGAGCTTGCGGGCCGACATGACGCGCGACATCGTGATCGACGCCCTGCGCATGGCGTGGTTCAAGCGCCGCCCAAGCAAGCACGCTGGGCTGATCTTCCACAGCGACCGAGGCAGCCAATACGCAAGCAAGGACTTCTGCGACGTGCTGGACGAGTACGGCATCACCGCCTCGATGAGCCGTCGCGGCGACTGCTGGGACAACGCGTGCAGCGAGACGTTGTTCGGGTCGTTGAAGGTCGAGCGGCTGCACGGGCAACGCTTCGAGACGCGCCGACAGGCCAAGGACGAAGTCATCGCCTGGGTGCTTTGGTACAACCGAACCCGACTGCACTCGACGCTGGCCTATGTCAGCCCGATGCGGTTCGAAGAAAACTGGGCGACCGGACAACCTCGGCACGCCAGTGCATGAGCCGAGTTAAGGGATACGGATTCCAGGGGCAAGGTCACAACCACCAGAGCACCAAGCCCGTGGCAGCTATGGTTGCACCGTTGCACCGACACCGGCGGCGTGTGCCCAGGTCGTGCCCGCGAGTTGACGCCGCGCACGCCGACTCTCTCGATCCCAAACTCTTCTCTCTTCCTCGCAAGACGACGCTTCCGAAGATGCATCATGCATCGACAGGTCAGACCGGCGGCGGGCAAGCTCGACTAACCCTTTGGGGTGCCCCTGGCAGCCCCGTGATCGGAATGGAGCCCCGCCGAGCGGTTCGTATCTGGGCCCGCGGCGATGTCGACCTCACGGTCGACTCGATCCGCAACAAGGCCGTCTGTAGAGTGGCAGTCTGTTCTCTGTTCTGCGCTTCGCCAGGTCGTCTCGAATACCGAATACTCAAATACAAATACCGCTGATTAAGGGAATACATCCATCTTCTGCCACGGCCGGTGCTTGACGGCACGGAAAGTCCCTGTAGAAAGTCCCTGTAAATGGTTAGGGCACATCACTCAGTGCTACTGGCTCGCGATTGCCTTTAGAACGAAGGCCCGCTCATCCATGACTCCCTCTGCCGTTGATCCACAGCCGCGGCGTTTTCTCGAGTCGAGAAAGTACCGCAGCAACGCGAGGGTTCTTCCGTCACGGCGATCAACGACTGTAACTTCGACTTGCGTCAAGTCGGACTCTGGGCTGTGCTCACCAACAGGTGATGAACGGTACATGACAAGCGCGTCGGCAGTGAGTTCGGGCACACCGAAATACTCTCCGCCATTCGGACGACGGATGTACGGCCCAATGCCGTTTGTTGGACGACCCTCATACTGGCAACACCGGCCCTCGGTGAACTTGATTGCCACCGGATATGGCGACAGGCCAATACCGCCGCGAAGATTGTCTACGTTCCCATTCGAACCAATGGCGAAGAAGTTGATTTGGGGAGGGTACTTCCCTTCCCAGTCATACGCAATGGAGTGGACTGGAGTTGCTGGAGCGGCAACGTAGGTTGCGCCGGCAGTCTTGCAGCTAGCTTCGAATTCTGGGGTGTTCGCCCTCTTCGATTCGTAGAGAGTGCTGGCTACGTTGAGCGCCATCGCCGCGAGGAATCCGGTCGGTAGTGCGCTTGCGGCAGTCAGAAGCGCGGTTGCGCCTTTGCTCCTTGCGCACAACACAAGCGAAGCGAAAGAGATGACGGCGATCCAGGCAAAACCAAACAACCTAACGGTTCTGACTCCGTCACCACTGCCGTCTCCGCCGACCGCGAGCATCGATAGGAAGTAGACGACGACGCAGTTTGCGGCGGCGATTAGGAGTGCACCCACGTATGCCACGTGTGCCCTAACGTTCGCGGTAACCTGACCGCTGCGGCAGGTGTTGACTGGCCGCGTAAGGACAATTTGCACTATGGCCTGAAGCGGCCAGGCAACGCCTGCCGTAGCGGGTCAGGTTGACCAAGGTGTTGGACGAAGCCGCTACGCGGAGCAAGCAGCCGCCGATCGGTCCCGTAAGGTGGAGATTCACGCGCTCGATTCTGACGCGTGCATCGCAACCACTCAACGAGGACTTTTCATCATGGCGACCTTGCCCGAGCAGTCGAACTTCCCGCAGCCTTTCGAGCGGCAGTACCAGTCGCACCTGAAGCACCTCAAGCTCAAGGGCCTGCAACCCAAGACGATCGACGCCTACGCGCGAGGCATGCGGCGCATCGGCAAGTACTTCTCCTACGAGGTCGCCGACCTCAGTGAGGATCAACTCGTCGAGTACTTCACCGAGCTGATGGACTCGCACTCGTGGAGCGGCGTCAAGCTGGACCTGTACGGCTTGAAGTTCTTCACCGAGCACGTGCTGCGCAAGCCCTGGGCGATGCCCAAGTTCATCCGCCCGCCCAAGGTCAGCCGGCTGCCCGACATCGTCAGCGTGGCCGAGGCGCAGGCGCTGTTCGCCGCCACCCGCGTGCTGAGCTACCGGGTGTTCTTCTTCACGCTGTACAGCCTGGGGCTGCGGCTGGGCGAGGGGCTGGCGCTGACGGTGGGCGACATCGACGCGGCGCGCATGCGCGTGCATGTGCGCGACGCCAAGGGCAACCGCGACCGCCTGGTGCCGCTGCCGCAGCAGACCCTGCAGGTGCTGCGCCGCTATTGGGGCGTGCACCTGCACCCGAGGCTGCTGTTTCCCAACCGCGCCGGCGGTCTGCGTGGCGCCCATGCGGCCACCAGCCCGCTCGACCGCGGCGGCGTGCAGCGCACACTGCACTTGGTCGCGCGCAGTTGCGGGCTAAAAAAAACATCACCCCTCACAGCCTGAGGCACAGCTACGCGACGCATCTGATCGAAGCCGGCGTGGACCTGCTGGAGGTGCAGAAGATTCTCGGCCACCACAGCATCCTCACCACCAGCCGCTATACCCACCTCACCAGCCATACCGCGAGCACAGCAGCGCGCGCATCAACGCCCTGATGAGCAGCTTCACGCTGCAGTGGGGGACGGTGCTGTGATCGCGCTGGCCGAGTTGATCGAACGTTTCGAGCCGCAGTTGCTGCAGCACTACGGCGATCGGCTGCTGCCCAGCCACCGTCAGGCGCTGGCGGCGATGAAGCGCTGCCGCACCCGCTTTGCGCCGCGCATGCTCGCGCAGTGCGCGGCCTGCGGCGAGCAGCGCAGCGTGCCCCACTCCTGCGGCCACCGCGCCTGCCCGCACTGCCAGCACCACGACAGCCAGCGCTGGCTCGAGCGCCAGCTTGCGTCCCAGGTGCCGGCCACGTACTTCCTCGTCACCTTCACCTTGCCGGCCGAATTGCGCGGCTTGGCCTGGCAGCACCAGCGCGTGGTTTATGCCCTGCTGATGCAGTGCGCGTGGGACACGCTCGACACCTTCAGCCGCAACGACCGGCAGTTGCGCGCCAGGCCGGGCGCGGTGGGCGTGCTGCACACGCACAACCGCCGGCTCGAGTTCCATCCGCACGTGCACATGGTGATGCCGGCGGCGGCACTCGACACCAAGCGCAAGCTGTGGCGCACCAAGAGGCGTCGAGCCAGGCCCAGGCGCGACAAGGCCGGCACCACCTCCTCCTCCACCATCACCACCAAGCACGCCGCCGCCGACGCCGCCGATGGCGGCGGCGGCGGCGGCGGCTACCTGTTCAACCACAAGGCGCTGGCCAAGGTCTTTCGCGCCAAGGTGCTCGATGCGATCGATCGCGCCGGGCTGACGCTGCCGGCACAGTTCCCCGCCACCTGGGTGGTCGATTGCAAGGCGGTGGGCGACGGGCGCAAGGCGCTGCTGTATCTGGGCCGCTACCTGTACCGGGGCGTGATCCAGGAGCGCGACATCGTGCGCTGCGACGACGGGCATGTCAGCTTCCGCTATCGCGACGCCAAGACCGGCAAGATGGCCGCGCGCACGCTCGCCGGCGCGGCCTTCTTGTGGCTGGTGTTGCAGCACGTGCTGCCCAAGGGGCTGCGGCGGGCGCGCAACTTCGGCTTCCTTCACCCCAACAGCGCCGACGCCGTGCGCTTGTTGCAGCTGCTGCACCTGCGCGCGACGCCGACGACAACATCGACAGCACCGACACGGCCCGCCTGGCGCTGCGTGTGCGGCCAGCCGATGCGCGTCGTGTGCCGACGCATGCCGCCGCTGCAGCCCGATGTCGCTGGCCCGGGCCAGCCCTCGCGCGTCGTGCGTCCCGACAAGCCCGATCGCGCGCAAGCCCGCACGCACTGAGCACCACTCCACCACCATCCGCCATCGCCACCGCGCTGCACGACAGCACGGCGCATCCGTTCGTCTGAATATCGGTCCACCATCGGAGAAACCGTAGGTGCCGATACTCGGCGCCAAACGGCAGCACCCTCGGCGCACTCGCCGCCGTCTCCAGCCCTGTTCTTGCGGCTGCATCCATCCGTAGATATTTGCAGCTTGCAGCAGCTCCAGGCCGCAACCAGCGCGCCGGCCCGGGCTCGTCCAACAAACGGATCAGATCGCGGCTTCGCGCGATCTATCCTTAATCGTTAGGCCGCAGTTGCTGGTGGGCGAGGGGCGATGCCTGCATATGGAGCCGATTCGAGAGCCAATGAGAGGCACACCTCGCCGTTTACCTTCGTCTCCCCTGTGTGGCGGAAGCCGAAAGCAAGGTAGAAGTCTTTCGGCCCGTGTGGGCCGGCGACATACGATGTTTGAATGGATGTAATTCCAGGTCGTGACCGTGCTTGTGATACCAGGAGGGCGAGCGCCTTTTGACCGTAGCCCTGCCCTTGATGGTCATGGGCAATCATGAAGCGCCAAAGTGAAACCTCAGATCTGGCTCGCTCAGGTGGTAGAAGAGTGCCGTCACGGAGCATCCCGAAGCCGACCAGTGTTTCTGCTGCATAAATTGCTCGGAACCAGGCTTCCCGCGAGAAGTGCGCTTGTGCGATAGACACCGCGTTGCTTGCGACATAGCGCTCTTGCTCTGGCGAAACACGCAGATCAGTGACTGCACGGACGGTAGTTTCCGTGATCTCTCTGAGCGTGACAGGAGGTGTTTCGGCAGTGATGGACATCGGCGCTTTCTCTGCGGCCTAACGTGTTGTGATCACCAACCGCAACTTGCCAGATGTAGCCACAAATTGCCATAGCTGGCCAGAAGTAGATAGATATGAAAGCCACATGTAGCTATCCCTCGGCGATTCTCGACCTCAGACCTTCGCGCCTACGATTCTGATCAGATCAGGCCGTGCATATTGCCCCGCCCCGACGCGTCGCATCGTCGATACCTACCAGCGCGCGCCGAAATGGCGCCGCAACTCGTCGATCTGCATTTCGGGCAGCGGCGTTGGGCGGGGCTGGGTCATCAGCCAGAGTCGGGCGGTTTCTTCCAACTCCTCGAGCGTCGCCATCGCCGCGGCGGGTGAGTCGTGCCAGACGTTGGGGCCCAGCCGCTCCATCATCACTGCGCGGATCGGCGTGCCATGCGCGCGCGCCGCAGCGATGGTTTCGGCCACCCGCGCTGCCGCGTCGGGGTCACCGGGGCGGTGGTAAGCGATCAGCGGCACGTGGCCGACCTTCATGACGAAGTACGGGGTGATCGGCGGCAGCACGTCGCTGCCTGCGACGCACTCGCCGGTCAGCGTCAGTGCCACCAAGTGCGTGCTGTGGGTGTGGATCACGCAATGCGCGTCGGGGTCGGCTTCGTAGATGCGCCGGTGCAGCGCCAACGTTTTGCTGGCGCGGTCGCCCGAACGCTGAGTGCCGTCGGGGTTCACGTGGGCCAGCCGATCGGGCTCGAGGAAACCGAGGCAGGCGTCGGTCGGCGTGATCAGGAAGCCCTGCGCATCAGGCAGGCGCACGCTGAGGTTGCCGGCCGTCGCGTGCACGTAGCCGCGGTGGAACAGCGACCGGCCGACACGCACGATCTCGTCCCGAGACGTTGCCTCGAAGGTCATGTCAACTCGAGCGCCTTAGTGAAGAAATCGACGCTGCCGAAGTTGCCCGACTTCAGGGCCAACAGCAGCGGCCGCGGGCGCAGCCCGTCGAGGGCCTGCGTCCAGGGCACGCCGGGGTCGATCGGCGCACCGATGCGCAGGGCCGTGACGCCCAGTGCCTGCACCACCGCGCCCGAGGTTTCGCCGCCGGCCACGACCAGACGACGCACGCCCAGGCTGTCGGTCATCGTTCGGGCGATGCGCGCCAGGCAGCCTTCGACCAGCGCCCCCGCGCGCCCGGCGCCCAGTTCGGCCTGCACGGCCTTCACCTCGTCGGGCTCGGCGGTGGCGTAGACCAGCACCGCCTGCTGCGCCAGGTGTTCATGCGCGAAGGTCAGCGCCTGCGCGGCCAGGTCGTCGCCGCGCGCCAGGGCACGCGCGTCGACCCTGAACGCGGGCCGGCCCGCCGCTTGCCAGTGCGCGACCTGTCCGCGCGTGGCTTCCGAGCACGAGCCCGACAGCACCGCGGCCGCGCCACCCACGGTGTCGAGCACCGCGGCCTGCGCATCACGCTTCAACCAGCCGCGCCGCGCGTAGGCCTCGGGCAGGCCAAGCGCCACGCCGGACCCGGCGGTGATCAGCGGCATGTCGGCGCAAGCCTCGCCCAACACACGCAGGTCATCGTTCGTGGTCGCATCGGCGACCACCAGCCGCTTGTCGGCGGCGGCCTGCGCCGAGAGGAACGCGCGCACCGCGTCAGCGCCCCGCGCGATCACGTCGTACTTCAGCAGACCAACCCCGCCACGCGACTGCGCCTCGAGCACGCGCACGAGGTTCGCATCGGTCATCGGCGTCAGCGGGTGGTTGCGCATGCCGCTGTCGGACAGCAACTGATCACCGACGAAGAGATGCCCGCGGAACACCGTGCGCCCGTTCTCCGGGAACGCCGGGCAGGCGATCGCCAACGGCGCACCCAGCGCATCAAGCAGCACGTCGGCCACCGGCCCGATGTTGCCGGCCGGCGTGGAGTCGAACGTCGAGCAGTACTTGAAGTAGATCTGCCGCGCGCCAGCCTGCTTCAGCCAATGCAGCGCCGCCAACGACTGCGCCACCGCATCCGCTGCCGCAATCGTGCGTGACTTCAGGGCGACGACGACGGCGTCGGCGTGGAGGTCGAGGTTGCGGTCGCGGTCGGTGCGTGAGCCTTCGTCGGGCACGCCGATGAGCATGACCGTGCGCATGCCCTCACGCACGAGCATGCTGGCGACGTTGGTCGCGCCGGTGAAGTCGTCTGCAATGACACCGAGGATCGCATTCATCGGGTGAGCATATAACCCGCAAGCCCCTGACACGAAGCGCGACGTGACCTCGTTCACACCCGTCGCGCCGAACGTCGCGCCTCTTGCCCTGGAGTCCAGACATCGAAACGCCGATGATGGGTTGTCACGCCGCAGCCATGTCCCAAGCCCTCGCTCCGCCGATGCCCGCGGCAACCGTATCGACCCGCGGCCATGCCTCGATCGCGCCGGAAACGCAGATCAGCAGGCGCGTGTTCGCAGCCGCCGGCCTGGTCACCATCGTGGCCTGGGCGGTCGAGCTTCATGCCGGCGTCATCACGCCGTGGGACCGCTGGCTCGTGCCCCTGCTGGCGGTGATGTTCCTCGGCGCCGCGCTGTGGATTCACCGCCGGCCGGATCAGTCGGTGTGGCCCCGGGTCATCGGCTGTATCGCCTTCAACGCGTACTTGATCTGTTCGGCGTTGATGACTTTTCACTCGCAGGCGGACTCGGCGCGCCTGTACCAACTGTTCACGAGCCTGTACTGGCTGCCGTTGGGCTACGCCTCCGCGTTCGTCTTCCTGCCGACCCGTCTCGCGGTGGTGGTTTCGGTCGTCGGCTTCGGCGCGATGTTCGGCCCGTTGGGCGTCGCCTTGCAGACTCCCGGCGGCAGCGACTGGGGCCCGGAGCTCGTTTCGCTGATCGGCATCATCGCCGTCGCGCAGGTCGGCTACATCATCGTGCTGCTTGCCGTGGCCACGATGCGCGCAGCGCTGTACCGCGACCGCGAGCGCCTGCGCGTGACCGAGAAGATGGTCAATACCGACCTGCTGACCGGCCTGAGCAGCCGCCGCGCCAGCGAGGACACCCTGTCCGCGGCGATCACGAGCGCCGCCGACGGGCCCGAGCCGCTGACGGTGATGCTGTTGGACGTCGACCACTTCAAGCGCATCAACGACACCCACGGACACGCCGTTGGCGACCGCGCGCTGACCGACGTAGGCCGCGTGCTGCTGTCGCAAATACGGGCGGCGGACCATGTGGGTCGCTGGGGTGGCGAGGAATTCATCGTGCTGGCGCCCGGGGTCAGCGTCCAAGCCGGCATGCAGCTCGCCGAGCGGCTGCGCGCGGCCATCGAGGCGTTCCCGTTCGTTCATGGCGGCGCGGTGACGGTGAGCATCGGCGTCACCTCGTTCCTGCCCGGCGACAACGCGCGCCAACTGCTGGCGCGGGCCGACCGGGCGCTGTACCGCGCGAAGAACGAGGGTCGCAATCGCCTGGTCGCGGAACGGCTGGCACTGGCGGCCATGCCGGCCTGATCGCGACGCGACCGGTCGGCGGTTCAGCGCGCGCGGCGACAGCTCACACTACGCCCGCCGACGATGCCCCAACGCCGGCAGCTGTGACCTGACGGCGTCCAGCCGCGCGATATCGAGATTGGCCACGGCCACGCCCTCGCCGTCGGACTCACACTGCGCCACGACGTCGCCCCAGGGGTCGATGATCATGCTGTGGCCCCAGGTGCGGCGGCCGTTTTCGTGCTTGCCGGACTGCGCCGATGCAATGACGAAGCACTGGTTCTCGATCGCACGAGCGCGCAACAGCACTTCCCAGTGGGCCTGGCCGGTGGTGTGGGTGAAGGCCGCGGGGACGGTGATGATGTCGACGGGCGGGTTGGCCAGTTCGCGGTACAGCTCGGGGAAGCGCAGGTCATAGCAGATGGTCAGGCCGACGCGCCAGGCGCGGTCGGCGATTTGTGCCGTGACAACCGTCGGCGTGTCGCCGGGCTCGAGGGTCCGGGCTTCGTCGTAGCTTTCGCGCTCGTTGGCGTAGCGGAAGAGGTGGATCTTGTCGTAGCGCGCGGCACGGGTGCCGTCGGGCGCGACCACGCAGCAGGCGTTGCGCGCGTGTGCGGGGTCGGCGGTGCGGATCGGCAGGGTGCCGCCGATCAGCCACAGCCGGTGCTCGCGGGCCATGGCGGACAGCGCGTGTTGGATGGCACCGTCGCCGTCGGCTTCCGCCACGTGCAGCTTGGCTTCGTCGCCGTGGCCCATGACGCAGAAGTATTCGGGCAGGACCGCCAGCTGCGCACCGTCGCGCGCGGCTTGGGCGACCAGGCGGAAGGCGGCGTCGAGGTTGCGTGCCACGTCGGGCGTGGATTGCATCTGGATGGTGGCGGCGCGCAGGGTGGTCATGGCGGGGGTGGGGGATCGGAGCGTTGAGCTGTCGTTGGGTCGGTTGCCGGATCGGCCGGTGGTTCAGTGGGCTTGGTGATCGGTGCCGACTGCACGGGCGCGGCGCGCGCAGGCGCGGCGGGTGGTACTGCCGGCGCAGCCTCGCCGGCCGGCGCCAGCCGCGCAGCGTCCAGATCGGGCATGCGGTCACCGGTCTTGCGCTCGAGGCGCGTGACCTGCGGGTCGTCCCACGAGCCGTTCACCAGGAACTGGCGGGTTGATGCTTCCATCAGCGGCCGCCGCAGGAACAGTTGCGCCAGGAAGGTGCCCAGGCCCACCGCGGGGTTGATCGCGGCGTAGGCGAGTGACGCGGCGCCCGCGTCGATTTCGGGGATGACCCACACGCGCAGGTCTTGGGTTTCGCGCAGCACGTCGGCGCTGCCTTGCATCAGCACCATCGCCTGCACACCGCTCATGCGCACGTTGTTCGTCATCGCCTGGCCCTGGTCGATGCGTACGTCGCCGGTGATGCTGTCGAACGCGAAGCCTTCGGAGAACACGTCGCGGAAGTCGAACAGCAGGCGCCGCGGCAGCGATTGCAGATTCAACACGCCCAGCAAGCGCGCCGCGCCCGGACCGACCTTCAGGAACTGCCCGGCGTCGATGTCCATGTGGATGGTGCCGGCCAGCGACGGCGCATGCCAGGTGATGGGCGAGCCGGCCCACGAGACCTGCCCGGCGATGGCGCCCTGCCCGCCGCGCAGCACGTCGGGCAGGCCGAAGCGCGTGAGGTAGGCGCCGCTGTCGTTCAGGTCGAGCTTGAAGTCAATCACCGTACGGCGTTGCTTGCTGCCGTCGGTGGCGGCGACCCAGCGGCCGGTGCCGGTCAGCTGCGCTTCGGGCGTGGTGACACGCAAGCTTGGTCAGTGCCCACGCCAGCGCGTCGCTGCCCACACGTTCGTGCGTGGCTTCGATCTCGAGGCGGCCAAGCTTGCGCCCGCGCAGTTCGAAGTCATTGATGACGATGTCGAGCGCGGGCGGGTTCTGCGGCGCTTCGTCGGTCAGCAGCGCGTCGACGCTCTCCGACGCCGCCGCGGGCAGCGCCAGCCGCGCCAACCGCGCCTGAAGCCGCGGTGGCCGACCACGCGCCGCGGGCCGCCACTGCGCGAAGCCGGAAAGCTGGTCGGCTTCGACCGTCGCGCGCCACGCACCTTCGGCGTCTTGCGTCAGGCCTGCGGTGACGTGGCTGAGCCGGCGCGCGTCGATCAGCAGGTCACCCACCTCGAGGCTCACCGCGCGCGGCGCATAGCCGCTGTCGCCGGCCGCGGTGCCCGCGCGGGCGGCGGCGGGCAAAGCGGGGGGCGGCGATGTTGCGCCGCCGATGTCGATGCCAAGCTTGGCCGCAGATTGACGCCAGGCATCCAGGTCCAGCGCGTCCGTTTTGACGGACGCGTGCACGCCGCTGGTGGGCTGCGGCGCCGGGTTGCCCACGCCGATGCCGCCGGCCAGGACCCGGGGCGTGGTGCCGGCGATGTCACGCAGGAAGTGCGCCGTGAAGACGCTGCCGGCTTCGACGCGCAGCATGTCGCGCGTGGCGCGGCCCTCTGCGCGCGTGTCGCCGCAGCGCGTTGTCCTCACGCCCTCGCACCAACGTCGTCGCCACGCGCAGCGGCAGGCTTGCGTCGGCAGCTTTCGCCAGCGGTTCGGGCAAATCGACCGCCATGCCCTCGAGGTTGCTGGTGACAACGAACTCGGGCTGCCCGCGGCGGAACGTCAGGTCGAGCCGGTACGGCATGCGCCCTCGCATCACCGCTGCCAGGTTGGTGATGTCGCCCAGCTCGGGCCGCGCCTGGGCGAACCCTTCGGCAGAGATGACGCCTTGCCCGGTGAAGCCGATGGTGCCGTCGTCACGCGAGCCGCCGCTGAAGGTTGCGTCGCCGCCGTACACGCGTGCATGGGCGTCGCCGACGACGCGCAGGCCCTTCTCGCTGAATTCGACCTGCCCGTGCGCCTGCGCCAGCAGCGGCACGTCGGG
This sequence comes from uncultured beta proteobacterium, assembly GCA_963738615.1. Taxonomy (GTDB): domain Bacteria; phylum Pseudomonadota; class Gammaproteobacteria; order Burkholderiales; family Burkholderiaceae_C; genus CAVTWY01. The sequence goes on along the minus strand of CAVTXI010000019.1, from coordinate 1,071,019 downwards.
CCGCACGCGAACGTCGCTGCCCGACAGCGTGACAGTGCCACGCACGCTCGATGCCGCCAGTTCGCGCAGGGGCAGCGACAGCGCCAGGCGCAAGTCTGCCGACCCGGTGGCGGTGGTCTGGGTCAGCACCTGGCTGGTCCAGCCGTCGATCGGCGATCGGCGCACGTAGCGCAGCATGTCGGTTGCGCTTCCGCTCGCCCCCCCGCCGATGGTCAGCAACGACGGTGCACGCCCGAAGTCGACCTCGCCGGCCACGTCAGCCAAGGCCACGCCGTCGACGCGTGCAGTGGCGCGGCGGATCTGCATGCTGCTGCCGGCGAAGACCAGTTCTCCGTCGATCTGCTCGAGCAGGGGCCACAGGGGGCTGGACCCATCGGCGGCGCGCAGTTCGGGCGCGACGTTCATGCGGCCTTCGGTGACCTTGCCGACGGCACGGAACTCACCGTCCTGCCCGCGGCCGCGTGCAACACCGAAGGGGAAGTGCCGCAGATCGCCCTTCACCTTGAACGAAACATCGGTGATGCGTCCGTCGAGGATCGAACCTTCGACGTAGCGCCGTGCCTCTTCGGCCAGCCCCAGCGGCAGGTAGCGCGCGGCAGCCGAAGCCTTGCCGCGGTCGATGCGGCCGACCAGGTCGAGCACACCGGGGAATCGTGCAACGGGCGCGTCGGGCGTGCCGGTTGCATCACCGCTGCGCCATGTTCCGTTGAAGCGTCCCTGCGCGTCGGCGTTGGCGAAGGTGGCGTTGTCGACCACGAGCACGATGGGCGGCAGCGCGGACGGCGGCGCGTCGGGTTGGTTCGCCAACACCGTCCAGCGCAGCGAAGCGTCGAGCCGTTCGAGCGCGACGCGCGGACGCTCGAGGATGCCCGGAAAAGACGCGCTGCCTTGCTCGATGCGCAGCGTCGCCTGCCCGCCGTCCTGGTTCGCGTCCAGGTCCACGCTTGCACCTTCGACGCCCGGGCGACCGATCACCTGCCGCCGCAGGTTCGTGGCCAGCGCCACGTCTTGCTCGCGCAGCGCCAGGCCCTGCACGTTGGCACGAAGACGCCACGCGGTGGGCGCGTCGACCGGCCCGTCCCACTGCGCGTGGAACCGCTCGGCGTGCCCGCGCGCCTGCATCGACTCGAGCAGACCGCGCTGCTGCGCACCCAGCGGCAGCCGCGTGGTCAGCAGCGCCAGCATCGCCAGGTCGATGCGCTGCGCCTCGAGTTCGCCGCCCGCCGACGCAAGCCGCGCTTCGGGTGCGTTCGGTGCCTGCGGCTGCGCCGGCCCGCGCAGCGTCAGCGACAGGTCGCCCTTGGGCCACGCGCGCCCGTCGGGTGTGGTGAACGTGAAGCCCTCGAGCGCCATGCGGGTGGCTTCTGGCGGATCCTGCGTGCCGCCGGACGGCGTGTGCCGCATGACCATGCGGCCGTCGAGGCGACTGATGTCCCAAGGCGCAAGACCGTCCGCCCAGCGCAGCGCCACGTCGGCGAGTGTGATGTCGGCCACCGCACCGCGCAGCTCGCCACGCTCGACCTCGAGGCGGGCTTTCGCCGACCCGCGGCCGGTGTCCAGGTGGAACGGCAGGTCAACGTAACGACGAAGGCGCGCGGCGTCAGCGCGGGGCAGGTTGATGTCGACATGCCCGCTCCAACTGCGCCACGCATTGGCGCCGACAAAACCGCCCGCGCTGACGAAGGGCTGGGTGAAGCGCGCGTCGAGCGTGAAGCGGTCGCCCCACGACGGCGGCGGCGTTGCCGCGACAGTGGCTTCGTGGCGCGTGAGCAGGTTGCGCACGCTGATGTCGACCTGGCCCAACTCGAGCGGCGGCGCGCCGCGACGTTCGTCGGTCCAGCGCACGGTGGCGCCGCGCACGGTCACCTCGCGCTGCTCGAAGAGCCAGTCGGCCGGGTGCATGCCGCCGCGGGCGTTTTCGCGGCTGCCCAGGTCGATGCCTGCAACGTGGACCCGGCCTGCGGCGTCGCGGCGCACGTCCAGCAGCGCTGACTCGAACGCCAAGCGGTCGAAATGCGGCCGCAGCGTCAGCAGCGACCGCGGCGACAAGCGCGCCTGCACCCGCGGCAGCCGCAGGGCCTCACGGTTCGCGGCGTCGTGCACGACCACGTCGGTCAGCTCGAGGTCGGGCATCAGGCCGGTCGCGCGGGCATGGATCGCGCCGATCGTCACGGGAAGGCCCAGCACGCGGCCCGCGTGTTGCTGGATCGGCTCACGCCAGCGATGCACGTTCGGCAGAATGCCCCACTGCAGAGTCAGCCAAAGCACGACCAGCACAATCGCCAGCACCGCCAGCGCGGTGCCCAACGCCGAAGACAGACGCGACGCGGTCGACCGCGGGACGGTCACCACAGGCGTCGCGGCAGCCAACTCGGCCGGGGCGCTCGACGATGAGGGAAGAGGAGGCGGCGTCATGAATCGAAGGCGACGTAGGGCCACAGGTCTGGACAACGGCGGCACCGGGGTACGCGCTGACGCTCGGCGTGTGAGCAAAGGAACGCGGACCGCGCACGTGCACAACGTCGCCGCAACCTGCTCATGACACTAGCACAGCGGGCCTGTCCAAGGCCATGACCGCGCACGCTGGCCACAGCCGCTTCGTCACCCGCGTGCGCCGCCGCTGGCCCGACGCGCTGGCGCTGCTCGAGCCCGGCGCACCCACCCGTGACAGCATCGAGCGGCTGATCGACACGCTGGCTGCTCGCGGCGCCACCCTCGACAGCGCGCTGCGCGTCGCACGCCACGCGGTCATCGAACGGCTGGCGGTGCTGGACACCGAACAAGGCGCGCCGCTCGACGTGGTGACCCACGCGATGACGTGGCTGGCCGAAGCCAGCCTCGAGCGCGCACTGGCGCAGACGCTGGCCGACGCCGATGCACGTTTCGGCGCGCCCCGCAACGAAGCCGGCGAGCGCATCGACTTCTGGATCATCGGCATGGGCAAGCTCGGCGCGCGCGAACTGAACGTGTCGTCGGACATCGACCTGATCTACGTCTACGAGGACGACGGCGACACCGACGGGCCGCGCCCGGTCAGCGCCCACGAGTACTTCGCCGCGGTGGCACGTGGCCTGCAAGCGCGCATCGGCGACACCACCGACGACGGCTTCGTCTTCCGCGTCGACCTGGCGCTGCGGCCCAACGGCAACTCGGGCCCGCCGGTCGTGAGCCTGGCGATGCTCGAGGAGTACTTCCTGGTGCAGGGCCGCGAGTGGGAACGCTTTGCGTGGCTGAAAAGCCGCGTGGTCGCCCCGGCCGCGAGCGTGGCCGCCGGCAAGCCCGCGACGCTGCTGCGCCCGCTGGTCGCGCACTTCGTATACCGGCGCTACCTCGACTACGGCGTCTTCGAGGGCCTGCGGCAACTGCACCGCAAGATCCGCGACGAGGCGCAGCGTCGCGCCGCAGGCCGCCCCGAACGCGCCAACGACGTGAAGCTGTCGCGCGGCGGCATCCGCGAGATCGAATTCATCGTGCAGTGCCTGCTGGTCGTGCGCGGCGGCCAGTTCCCCGAGTTGCGCACCCGCTCCACATTGCGCGGCCTCGAGCGCGCCGTCGCAAGCGGGCTGATGAAAGCCGACGTCGCGCAGCGCCTGGCGCAGGCCTACGTGCTGCTGCGGCGCATCGAGCACCGCATCCAGTACCTCGACGACCAGCAGACGCACCTGCTGCCGTCAGCCGACGAAGACCTGCGCTGGATCGCCGCCACGCTCGGTCACGACACGCAGGGTGCCGGTCACGACGGGGACAGCGCCGCCGACGGCTGCTGCGCCCTGTTGCAGCAGCTGGGCGAAGCGCGCGAGTTCGTCGCCACCGAGTTCGACGCGATGCTGCACGACGGCAACGCGGCGCCGGGGCCGTGCAAGGGCAAGGGTTGTGTGGGCAGCAAGCCGTCGATCGACAACGAAGCTTTCGTCGACGGCCTGCCCGCCGCGCTGAAGTCACGCCTCGAGCCTTGGCTGGCGTCGCCCAAGGTGCAGTCGCTGCGCGACGACAGCCGCGCGCGTTTGGCGCGTCTGCTGCACCGGCTGGCTGTCGGCATGCGCGACGGCAGCGTCAGCGACGAAGCCGCGGTGCGCTTCGTCGACTGGCTTGACCCGCTGCTGCGCCGCGACGGCTACCTGGCGCTGCTGGTCGAGCGCCCGTTGGTTCAGCAGCGTCTGCTGCGCCTGTTGGGCCTGGCTCGCTGGCCGATGCGCTACCTGATGCGCCACCCGGCCGTGATCGACGAGCTGGCCGACGAGACCTTGCTGGGCGAACGTTTCGATCGCGAAACCTTCGCCGCGGAACTCGAGAAGCGACACGCCGCCTGGCACCGCGCGCAAGACGCGGGCGAAGAATTGCTGCTCGACGCGCTGCGCCACATGCACCACGCCGAGGTCTTCCGCACGCTGGTGCGCGACGTCGAAGGCCGCATCACGGTCGAGCAGGTGGCCGATGATCTTTCCGCGCTGGCCGACGTGACGCTCGACGCGTGTATCCGCTGGGCTTGGCTGCACTTGAAGCAGCGCCATCGCGACGACCCCCGCTTCGCCGTCATCGCCTACGGCAAGCTGGGCGGCAAGGAACTGGGCTACGGCAGCGACCTCGATGTGGTGTTCCTCTACGACGACGACGACGAGCGCTCCGGCGAGGTCTATGGCGCTTTCGTGCGCAAGCTCATCTCATGGCTGACGCTGCGCACCGCGGCGGGCGAGCTGTTCGACATCGACACCGCGCTGCGGCCCAACGGCAGCTCGGGGTTGCTGGTGACGTCGATCGCGTCTTTCGAGCAATACCAGAGCGGCCGTGGCAGCAACACGGCATGGACCTGGGAGCACCAGGCGATCACGCGTGCGCGTTGGTGCGCCGGCCTACCCGAGCTGGGGCCGCGCTTCGAAGCGGTGCGCTGCGCCGTGCTGGCTTCGCCGCGCGACGAAGCCGCGCTGGCGCAAGAGATCAAGGCCATGCGCGAGAAGGTGCGCCAGGGCCGGCCGGTGCGTGGCGCGCTGTTCGACGTGAAGCTCAGCCCCGGCGGCATGATGGACGCCGAGTTCGCGGTGCAGCAGCTGGTGCTGGCGCACAGCGCGAAACACCGCGAGCTTCAGGGCAACGTCGGCAACATCGCCCTGATGCGCTTGGCCGAAGCAGCCGGCCTGTTGCCCGCGGGCGTGGGCAGCGCGGCCGCCGACGGCTACCGAGAGTTGCGCCGCGCCCAGCACCGCGCACGCCTGGACGAGCAGCCCACCAGCTTCGATCTCGACGCTTCGCACGCGCAGCCGCTACGCGACGCGCGAGAAGCGATTCAGGCGTTGTGGCGGGCCGTGTTCCGCAACACCTGAGGTTGCCGAGCGTGGCGGCACGGGCGTGGGTCGGCGTGGCCGCCGCACATGTGATCGCCAGCGTTGTCGTCAGCGTCAGCGTTGCCCGGATGGGCCCGGGCTGGCTGCATGGGCTCGACTGGGAAGGCGGCGTTGTGGCCGCCCTGCAGCCGTGGCGCATGTTCACGGCGGCGTGGGTTCACTGGAGCCCGCAACACCTGGCGATGAACCTTGTCGGCGCCGCGGCGTTGGCCGTGCTGGGCTGGACCACAGGCCTGCCGCGACGCGCGGCGTTCGCCTGGCTGCTGGCATGGCCGTTGTCGCAGGTCGTGATCAGCATGGCGGCGTCGGCCCCCGCGCACCTGGGCGGGTTGTCGGGCGCGCTGCACGCGGGCGCGGCCGTTGCGGCGGTTTGGGCGTTGCGGCGCGGGCGCACGCGTGGGGTCGGCGCGCTGCTCGTCGCGGGGCTGGTGGGCAAGCTGGCTTGGGAGTGGCTGCGCGGCCCGCAACCGATCAGCGGGGCCGACGCCGTGACGTGGCCGCCGATCCACCTGGTCGGCAGCCTTTGCGGGGCTGCCATCGCTGCGGTCATGTCACGGCCGTCACGACCCCGTCGCTGACGCGCCACTAGACTGACATCCATCGATTCAGCCTCACCAGGGACGGTCAAGATCATGCTGACGCTTCACGGCTTCGCGATGTCGAACTACTACAACAAGGTGAAGCTCGCGCTGCTCGAGAAGGGCATCGCCTTCGAAGAGTCGACGGTCGCCAGCGGCCGTACCGACGACGCGGTGCTGGCCGCCAGCCCGCTGGGCAAGGTGCCGTACATCACCTTGCCGCAAGGCGCCTTGTGCGAAAGCCAGGCGATCGTCGAATACCTCGAGGCCGCCTACCCCGACACGCCCGCGCTGATGCCGAAAGACCCATGGCAGGCGGCGAAGGTGCGAGAGCTGTGCTCCTACGTCGATCTGCACCTCGAGTTGGTCGCGCGCGAGCTGTACCCGCAGGCCTTCTTCGGCGGCAGCGTCAGCGACAGCGCGCAAGCGCGCGTGCGCCGCTTGCTGACGAAACACATCGCCGGCTTCAAGCGCCTGGCGAAGTTCCAGCCCTACCTTGCCGGCGACAGCTTCACGCTGGCCGACTGCTGCGCCTACGTGAGCCTGCCGCTGGTCGCGCTGGCCAGCCGGATCGTTTTAGGCGAAGACCTGCTGGCCGCGCAGCAGATCGAATGGAAGGGCTACATCAAGTTGGTCGGCGCGCGCCCCGCGGCGCAGAAAGTCGATGCAGACCGCCGCGCCGATCAGGAGCGCTTCTCGAAGGCGACGACGACACCGCCGATGCCGAAACCTCCGCGCTGAATCAGACTGGCGCCGGCCGCGGGGGCGCCGCAGCGACGGCGGCCGCAAGATCTTTTCGGTAGCGGTTGAGATCCTGCACGCTGGCGAAGCTGCGGTCGAACAGCAGCCCGAGGTTGTGCAAGATGCGATCGATGACCTTGCCTTCCCAGACGCTGTCGAACTGGATCTGCTTGTCGAGCCAATGCTCGAGCCACTCGGGGTCGGGAACGCGGCTTTGAACGGTGTCGCGCGGAAAGAGCTTCTCGTTGACGTGCAGGTTGGTCGGGTGCAGCGCCTGCGCCGTGCGCCGCGCGCTGGCCATCAGCACGCCGACCTTCGCGAATGCGCCGCGTGCCTCGTCGCCGAAACGCACCAACGCGCGCTTCATGTAGCGCAGGTAGGCACCACCGTGGCGCGCTTCGTCTTGCGCCAGGGTGGCGTAAATGTGTTTGATGACCGGCTCGGTGTGCCATTCGCTGGCGCGTCGGTACCAATGGTTGAGCCGGATCTCGCCGCAGAAGTGCAGCATCAACGTCTCGAGCGCTGGCGCGGGGTCGAACTCGAACCGCACCTCGTGCAGTTCCTCTTCGGTCGGCGCAAGGTCGGGTCGAAAGCGCTTCAGGTATTCCATCAACACCAGCGAGTGTTTCTGCTCTTCGAAGAACCACACGCTCATGAAGGCGCAGAAGTCGCTGTCGCCGCGGTTGTCGCGCAGGAACATTTCGGTGGCCGGCAGCGCCGCCCACTCGGTGATGGCGTTCATCTTGACCGTGCGCGCCTGCTCGTCGCTGAGCTTCGAGCCTTCGAAGGCCGCCCACGGGATGTCCTTGTCCATGTTCCAGCGAACGGCTTCGAGCTGCTTGAACAATTCCGGATAGAGCATCGAGCAGTCCTTTCCCGAGTCGTCGGAATCGATTTCATGCACGGCCCGCACGGTGCGGGGCGTCACGTGTTTTTACAAAACGGCGCGGACAACGAGGGCACCGCGGAACTTTTCGGGCGCTGAACGCCTCTGTCGGGAGTCTGGCACGTTGGAGTGTCAGCGAGGTTTCCCGACGCGCAGCCTGGCATCGAAAGATGCACGCAATCCCAGGGCGGAGATTCTCCTCCTCCCTCCCTCCTTGTTTCGTCCTGGGGCGCTGCGCGCGGCTTGTATCCGAGACGGCCCGCGATGCGGGCCGTCTCTACTTCAGCCAGCCTTTGCGCCGGAAGTAGACGAACGGCGCGACCACGCTGGCCACCATCACCACGATCGCGAAAGGGTAGCCCCAGGGCTGATCGAGCTCGGGCATGTGGCGGAAGTTCATGCCGTAGATGCTGGCGATCAACGTCGGCGGCAGCAGTGCCACGCTGGCGACCGAGAAGATCTTGATGATCTTGTTCTGGTTGATGTTGATGAAGCCGACCACGGCGTCCATCAGGAAGTTGATCTTGTCGAAGAGGAACGCGGTGTGCGAGTCGAGCGAGTCGATGTCGCGCAGGATCTGTCGCGCCTCTTCGAACTGTTCGGCATTCAGCAGGCGGCTGCGCATCAGGAAGCTCAACGCGCGCCGCGTATCCATCACGTTGCGACGGATGCGCCCGTTCAAGTCTTCCTCGCGCGCGATCGCGGCCAGCACCTCGCCGGCGGTCTGGTCGTTGATGTCTTCCTTCAGCACGCGTGCGCTCACGGCCTCGAGCTTGTCGTAGATGCCTTCGAGCGCGTCGGCGCTGTATTCGGCGTCGGCGTCGTACAACTTCAGCAGCACGTCTTTCGCGTCTTCGATCAACGCCGGGATGCGGCGCGCGCGCATGCGCAGCAGACGGAACACCGGCAGGTCTTCGTCGTGGACCGAGAACAGGATGTTGTGTTGCAGCACGAACGCCACGCGCACGTTGCGCGCGCTGACGGGCTCGTCGCTGGTCTCGACCAGGAAGTCGGTGCGGATGTGCAGTTCGCCGTTGTCTTCTTCGTAGAAGCGGGCTGATTCTTCGAGGTCGTCGTCGACCGCGCCTTCGGGGATCGTGACGCCGAAGCGTTCGGCGACCCAGCGCTTTTCTTCGACCGAAGGCGATTCCAGATCGACCCAGACCGGTTGCACCGAGCCGAGCTCGGCGATGGTTTCGGCCTCGTGCTGGACCAGTCGACCCTTCAGCTTGCCGCCGTCGAGGGTGAAGACGTTGAGCATTCGGGGCGGGCCTTTCGCGCAAGCTCGGCCACGTCGTCGAGACGCCGCCTCGAGGAGGTGCGCGGAATTATGGCGCAGTGCACCATTGCGAGCGGTCGTCGTTTTACGACCGTCCTACGAAAAAGGGCACGGCCAGCGCACTTGCCTGAGTCGGTCCCCGGTAGCACACTGGTCCGCAGGCGATCGGTTGTACGTCTTGGCGTTTGATCAGTCGCCGCCCACCCCGTGTCGACATCCGAGAAGGAGGCGTGCATGAACCTGACGATCAGCGGACATCACCTCGAGGTGACCCCCGCGCTACGCGAATATGTGCTGACGAAGCTCGACCGCGTAAACCGGCACTTCGACCAGGTGGTCGACATCAATGTCCTGCTGTCGATCGAAAAACTGAAGGAGAAAGAACGCCGTCAGAAAGCCGAAGTCACATTGCACGTCAAAGGGCGTGACATCTTCGTGGAGCAAAGCCACGAAGATCTCTATGCCGCCATCGACCAGTTGGTCGACAAGCTCGACCGCCAGGTCTGCCGTCACAAGGACCGGGTCCAGAACCACCACCACGTGGCCGCGAAGCGGCTCGAAACCGACGGCACTGCTTGAACGTCCAAGCGCGCGGCCCAGCGTCAACGCGCTGGGCCGCGCCCGCGTTTCGAGGTCTCGAGGCTTCTGAATGTTGCAATGCGGGAAAGTGCGTCGCGTGGTCCCCTCGAGCACGCGATCTGGGGTGCGACGCCTAGTGACGCCAGGGGCATCCTTCCGATAGATTTGCAATCGTTCTTCAACGGCGCGCTTCTGGCGCGCCTCGCTTCTTGCACCGCAGCATGCATCTGCAACGCAGCATGAACCGTCTCGCCTCGATCCTGCCTTCGTCCAACGTCATGTTGAATGTCGAGGCGCCCAGCAAGAAGCGCGCTTTCGAGCACGCTGGTGTGCTGTTCGAAAACCAGCATGCGATCGCGCGTGCCACCGTCACCGACAACCTGTTCGCGCGCGAGCGACTCGGCTCGACCGGCCTGGGCCACGGTGTCGCTATCCCGCACGGACGCATCAAGGGGCTCAAGCAGCCGCATGCGGCTGTGGTGCGCCTGCAGCAGCCGATCGCCTTCGACTCACCTGACGAAGAGTCTGTAGCCCTGCTGATCTTCCTGCTGGTCCCCGAGGCCGCGACACAGCGCCACCTCGAGATCCTGTCGGAGATCGCCGAGATGCTGTCGGACCGCAATCTTCGCGAGCAACTCAAGGTCGAAACGGACCCGCAGGCGGTGCACAAGCTCATCGCGGACTGGGAACCGCTTCCGGTGGCCTGAGCCCACTTCATGAAGCCCCAATCGATCAGCGCTGAAGCGCTGTTCGAGGACCATCGCGGCGCGTTGCGCTGGGAGTGGGTCGCCGGACATGCGCAACCCAAACGCCGCTTCGACGACGCGACGATCCGCGAGGCCGGCTCGCCTGCCGACTTGGTCGGCTACCTGAACTACATCCACCCCTACCGCGTCCAGATCGTCGGCAAGCGCGAAGTCGCCTATCTGAACCAGGGCCCCGACGAGGAAACCGAGCGCCGCATCTCGCGCATCGTTGCCCTCGAGCCACCCGCGCTGGTCGTCGCCGACGCTCAGGTGCCACCCGACCGTCTGGTGGCCATGTGTGATCGCGCGGAGATTCCGCTGTTCGTTACCGTCGAGCCCGCCGGCCACGTGATCGACGTGCTGCGTTCGTCCCTGGCAACGCTGCTGGCCGATCGGACCACGCGCCACGGTGTGTTCATGGACATCCTGGGCCTGGGCGTGCTGCTGACCGGCGAGTCGGGCCTGGGCAAGAGCGAACTCGGCCTCGAGCTGATTTCACGTGGGCACGGCCTGGTGGCCGACGATGCGGTCGACCTCTATCGCGTCTCACAGACCAGCCTCGAGGCCCGCTGCCCCGAACTGTTGGCCAACCTGCTCGAGGTGCGCGGCATTGGCCTGCTCGACATCAAGGCAATCTTCGGCGAGACCGCGGTGCGCCGAAAGATGCGCGTCAAGCTCATCGTGCACCTGGTTCGCAAGGAAACGATGGAGCGCGACTTCGAGCGCCTGCCGCACGAGCCGATGTACGAGGACATCTTGGGCGTACCGGTGCGCAAGGTCGTGATCGCGGTCGACGCGGGCCGCAACCTGGCGGTGCTGGTCGAAGCCGCGGTGCGCAACACCATCTTGCAGCTGCGTGGCATCGACACCTATCAGGAATTCATCCAGCGCCACAAGCGGGCACTGGACGCTGGCGAGGCCTGACGCGCGGGGCGTTCAACCACGGCGCCTTTCGGCTCGGTGGGGACAGTCCTTCTTCGTGCAATGACCGTACAACGACAGCGCATGCTCGGCGAGGTCGAAGCCTTTCGCCTGAGCCACAGCACGCTGACGCGACTCGATCTGTGCGTCGAAAAACTCCTCGACCCGGCCGCAATCGAGGCACACCAGGTGGTCGTGGTGTGAACCCTCGTTGAGCTCGTAGACCGCTTTGCCCGACTCGAAGTGGTTGCGCGTGACAAGCCCGGCCTGCTCGAACTGCGCCAGCACGCGGTAGATCGTCGCCAGGCCCACGTCGAGGCTCTCTTTCATCAACACGCGGTACACGTCCTCGGCCGACATGTGGCGCTGCCCCGAGCCCTGAAAAGCCTCGAGCACCTTCATGCGCGGCGCCGTGGCCTTCAGGCCGGTGTTCTTGATGTCTTCGGCGTGGGTCATCGCAAGACGCGGTGTGGGTGGGGTCGCGACACCCCGGTGGCTAGAATCCGCAGCCATCATAGAGCCCGGGCGGTCATGAATTCTTCCATTCGCGCGACCCGCGCAACGCGCGTCGCGACTGCACTCGCGGTCCCGGTCGTGTTGACCGCGGCACTGTTTCAAGGTTGCGCCGCGCCCTTGCTGACCGATGCGATCTCATCAGTCACGCCCTACAAGGTCGAGATCGTCCAGGGCAACGTCGTCACCCGCGAACAACTCGCGCAGTTGAAACCCGGCATGACGCGAGACCAGGTGCGCGACATCCTCGGTGCGCCGATGCTTGTCGACATGTTCCACGCCGACCGCTGGGACTACCCCTTCACGCTGCGTCGCAAGGGTGTCGAAGCGCAGCGACGCAGCGTCGTCATCGGCTTTTCGGGCAACGTCGTCAAGACGATCGAAGCACCTGAGCTGCCGAGCGAGCAGGAGTTCGTGGCCGGCATCAGCAACGTCAAGCCACGCACCGTACCCAAGCTCGAACTGACCGACGAAGAACGCGCCGCGTTGTCAGCTGCAAAGCGCGACACGCCAGCCCAAACCGCTGCGCAGCCCGCCCCACAAACCACCACCTCACAGGGTGCCCGTGGCGTGAAACGCGACTACCCGCCACTCGAGCCCGCGCGATGAACGACAAGCCCAACAACAAGCTGCGCATCGCCGTGGCCGGCGCCTCTGGCCGCATGGGCCAAATGCTGATCGCCGCGGTGAACGCCGCAAGCGACCTCGAGCTGAGCGGCACCCTCGACCTGGGCCGCGACATCCGCCAGGGGCTGGCAGGCGCCCAGATCCTGATCGACTTCACGCGGCCCGAAGGCACGCTGGCCCACCTCGAGGCTTGCGCCGACCTCGGCGTGAAGGCAGTCATCGGCACCACCGGCATCGACGACGTGCACAAAACGCGCATTGCCGAGCACGCGAAGCGCGTCGCGATCGTGATGTCGCCGAACATGAGCGTGGGCGTCAATGTGGCGCTGAAGCTGCTGGCGATGGCGTCGCGCGCGCTGGCCGGCGACTACGACATCGAAGTCATCGAAGCCCACCACCGCCACAAGGTCGACGCGCCCAGCGGCACCGCACTGAAGATGGGCGAGGTGATCGCGCAGTCGATCGGCACGAAGCTCTCGGACGTCGCGGTCTACGCGCGCGAAGGCGTGACCGGCGAACGCAAGTCCGGCACGATCGGTTTCTCCGCCGTTCGCGGCGGCAGCGTCGTCGGCGACCACACCGTGATGTATTGCGGCGAGCACGACCGCATCGAGATCACGCACCGCGCGTCCAGCCGCGCGATCTACGTCGACGGCAGCCTGCGCGCCGCGCGCTTCCTGGCGGGCAAGTCCACCGGCCTCTACGGCATGGACCACGTGCTGGGCTTTGCCTGAGGATGCAACGGCTTCCACGCTCGCTTCGCACGCTGCCCCACTGACATGGGCGACGGCCTGCAGAACTTCTGGCTCGACGGCGACGCAATCACGCGCGGCGTGGCGTTGCTGCTGCTTGTCATGTCGATCGTCTCGTGGGTGCTGATTGTCTGGAAGGTCTGGGTGCTGCGCCGCTCGGGCCATGACCTCGAGCGCGCGATTCCTGCCTTTTGGGCTGCCGATTCGTGGCGTACCGGTCGCGAGCGGCTGGTCACGATGGACCGCGAAGGCGTGCTGGTGCCGCTGGTCGACGCCGCCGCGCAGGCGCCACGTGCCGGCACGCTCGAGGGCCGCGGCGACTCAGGCTCACAACGCACGCGCCGGTTGCGTGACGCGCTGCACCTGGGCCTGCGTCACCTGCAGTTTGGGCAGGTCATGCTGGCGTCGATTGGCAGCACCGCGCCCTTCGTCGGACTCTTCGGCACCGTTTGGGGCGTGTACCACGCGCTGGTCGGCATCGGCCAGTCGGGCACCCTGTCGATCGACAAGGTCGCGGGCCCCGTCGGCGAGGCGCTGATCATGACCGCCGCAGGCCTGGCAGTCGCGATTCCCGCGGTGCTGGCCTTCAACCTCTTCGGCAAATGGATCGCGGCGCGCGAGGCTGACCTGGAAGGCTTCGCCCACGACCTGCGTGAACTCGCGCCCGAGGCCGCGCCATGAGCTTTGGCAGGCTCGAGCGTCCGCTCGACGCGCGACCGATGAGCGACATCAACATGACGCCGCTGATCGACGTGATGCTGGTGTTGCTGGTGATCTTCATCGTCACCGCGCCGTTGCTGGCCGGCAGCCTGAAGCTCGAGCTGCCGAAGAGCAACGTCGCCACGCCGAGCACCGCGCCGTCGGTGCTGTCGGTGTCAATCGACGCGCAGGGCACGCTGCGAGTCGGCGACGACGTGGTCGATACCGCCACGCTCGCGATGCGCGCCGGTGATGCCGCGAAGAATGACCGGGCAACCGAGGTGCAGCTGCGCGCGGACGCGCGCGTGCCTTATGGGCGCGTGGCGGAGGTCATCGGCACGGTGCAACAAGCGGGGCTCACGCGCATCGGCTTCGTGACCGAGACTGCAACGGCCGCGCCCAGCGCTTCGTCGCCGCGCTGATTCAGCGGCGCTTGCGAGCGCGGCAGGAAGGGTGATCGCAGGAGGTCGACTCCTACAATCGCTGCGCCATGAAAGACAAGTACGACCCCGCCGAAGTCGAAGCCGCCGCGCAGCGGCACTGGGCCGCGAAGGACATGCACCGCGTGACCGAAGACGCGGCCAAGCCGAAGTTCTACGCCTGCTCGATGCTGCCCTACCCCAGCGGCAAGCTGCACATGGGGCACGTGCGCAACTACACCATCAACGACATGATGACGCGGCAGTTGCGCATGAAGGGCATGAACGTCCTGATGCCGATGGGTTGGGACGCGTTCGGTCTGCCGGCCGAGAACGCGGCGATCGAGAAAAACGTGGCGCCCGCGAAGTGGACGCGCGAGAACATCGCCGAGATGAAGGCCCAGATGCAGCCGCTGGGCATGGCGATCGACTGGTCACGCGAAGTCGCGACCTGCGACCCCGCGTACTACAAGTGGAACCAGTGGTTCTTCCTGAAGATGCTCGAGAAAGGCATCGCGTACCGCCACACGCAGGTCGTCAACTGGGACCCGGTGGACCAGACCGTGCTGGCGAACGAGCAGGTCGAAAACGGCCGCGGCTGGCGCTCGGGCGCGATCGTCGAGCGCCGCGAAATCCCCGGCTACTACTTCGCGATCACGAAGTACGCCGATGAATTGCTCGCCAACGTCGCCGACCCGGAAGCACCAGGCTACCTGCACGGCTGGCCCGAACGCGTTCGCTCGATGCAAGAGCACTGGATCGGCAAGAGCGAAGGTGTGCGCTTCGCGTTCCCGCACGAGATCCGCGACGGCAACGGCGAGGCCATCGGCGACGGACTCATGTGGGTCTTCACCACGCGCGCCGACACCATCATGGGTGTGACCTTCTGCGCCGTCGCGCCCGAGCACCCGCTGGCGACGCATGCCGCCGCGACGAACCCGGCGCTGGCGACCTTCATCGAAGCGTGCAAGGCCACCGGCACCGCCGAGGCCGACTTGGCGACGCGCGAGAAGGAAGGTGTGAAGACGGGGCTGACCGTCGCGCACCCGATCACCGACGAGCCGATCGACGTCTGGGTCGGCAACTACGTGTTGATGGGCTACGGCGACGGCGCGGTGATGGGCGTGCCCGGTCATGACGAGCGCGACTTCGCGTTCGCGCTGAAGTACGGCATTCCGATCACGCAGGTGATCGCGGTCGACGGCGAGCCGCACTACGACTACCACCGCTGGCAGGAGTGGTACGCCGACAAGGCGCGCGGCGTCGTCATCAACTCCGACAACTTCAGCGGCCTGAGGCACCAGCAGGCGGTCGACGCCATTGCAAAGGCATTGCACGTGAAGGGGCTGGGCGACAAGAAGACCACCTGGCGCCTGCGCGACTGGGGCATCAGCCGCCAGCGCTACTGGGGCACGCCGATCCCGATCATTCACTGCGCCGCTTGTGGCACCGTGCCGGTCCCCGAGAAGGACCTGCCCGTCGTGCTGCCCGAGGAATTGATCCCCGACGGCAGCGGCAACCCGCTGAACAAACACGAAGCGTTCCTGAAGGTCGCCTGCCCGCGCTGCGCCAAGCCCGCGCGGCGCGAGACCGACACGATGGACACCTTCGTCGATTCGGCCTGGTACTACATGCGCTACTGCTGCCCTGACTCGGTCGGCGCGATGGTCGATGCACGCAATGCCTACTGGAACCCGATGGACCAGTACATCGGCGGCATCGAACACGCGGTGCTGCACCTGCTGTACGCGCGCTTCTGGACCAAGGCCATGCGTGACATGGGCCTGGTCGCGTTCGACGAGCCGTTCACACGCCTGTTCACGCAAGGCATGCTGCTGAACGAGTGCTTCTATCGCGAAGACGGGTCGGGCAAGACGCGCTGGTTCTATCCGAACGAAGTCGAAATCGCGTACGACGACCGCGGCGGGCCCGTGTCTGCCAAGGCGAAGAGCGATGGTCTGCCGGTGCTGCTGGGCGGCATCGAGAAGATGTCGAAGTCGAAGAACAACGTGGTCGAGCCGCGCGAGTTCATTTCGAAGTTCGGTGCCGACACAGCGCGCGTGTTCACCATGTTTGCCGGCCCGCCCGACCAGAGCGCGGCGTGGTCCGACTCGGGCGCCGAAGGTGCGTACCGCTTCCTGCGGCGGCTGTGGAACACGGCGTACAAGCTGCGCGAGCGTGTCGTGGCCGCGGCGGACGACGTGGCACCGGACGATGCGTCGCAGGCCGCGCGCGACCTGCGGCGCGAGGTTCACACGGTGCTGCGCCAGATCGACGCCGACTACGCCCGGCTGCAATACAACACCGTGATCTCGGGCGCGATGAAGCAGCTCAATGCGATCGAGGCTGCGACGTTGGATGCGTCACCGGCCGACGCAGCGGTGTTGCGCGAGTGCTTCGGCGTCGTGCTGCGTGCGCTGTACCCGGCCGCGCCACACGTCACCTATGCGCTGTGGGACGCACTTGCGCTCGGTCGACGCTTCGGCGAATTGGCGTTCGCGCCGTGGCCCGTGGTCGACGAGGCTGCACTGGTGCGGGCCACGCGTGAAGCTCGTGCTTCAAATCAACGGCAAGGCGCGCGGCACGATCGAGGTTCCGGCTGACGCGTCGGACGACTTCATCATCGCCGCTGCCCTTGCATCGCCCGAGTTCGTGAAGTTCGGCGAAGGCAGAAAACCGAAGTTCACCAAGGTCGTCAAGGGGCGCCTGGTGAGCATCGCGGTGTGATGGTGCAGCGCCGCCGCGCGGTGCTCGCCAGCGGCGGCATCGGCGCGTTGGTGTTGGCCGGTTGCGGCTTCACGCTGCGCGGCGCGCTGCCGATGCCGTTTCGCAGCATCGCGCTCGTCGGCTTCCCGCCGCACTCGCCGCTCGAGCGCGCCTTGCAGTCGCAACTGGCAATGGGTGTCGAGGTGATGCCGCAGCCCGCGCGCGCCCAGGTGGTGCTGCAGGCGCTGCACGATGCACGCGAACGCGCCGTCGTGGCGTCGACCGCGGCAGGCCAGGTGCGTGAGCTCCAGTTGCGTGCGCGGCTGCGCTGGCGCGCGTCGACACCGAAGGGGCGCGAACTCATCCTGCCGAGCGAAATCGTGCTCACGCGCGACATGAGCTACAACGAATCGGCCGCGCTGGCGAAGGAGAAGGAAGCCGACCTGCTCTACGCCGCGATGGACGAGGACATCGCGTCGCAGGTGATGCAGCGGCTGGCGCGGCTGAAGATGGATTGATCGGAGCCCGGACGCACGCGCATGCAGATCAAGCCCGACCAACTCGCCGCGTCGCTTGCGCGTGGCCTAAAACCGATCTACACGATCCACGGCGACGAGCCGCTGCAGGCGCAGGAAGTTGCCGACGCCATCCGCGCGGCGGCGCGCACCGCGGGCCACAGCGAGCGCAGCGTCTTCACGGCGTCGGGTGCGCACTTCGATTGGGGCGCGGTGATCGCGGCGTCGGCGTCGATGAGCCTTTTCGCGGATCGGCAGATCGTCGAGGTCCGCATCCCTTCGGGCAAGCCGGGCAAGGACGGGTCGGCGGCGATGCAACGTTATTGCGAGAGCCTGAGCGACGAGGTGATCACGATCGTGACGCTGCCGCGGCTGGACTTTTCGCAGAGCAAAAGCGCGTGGTTCGCCGCGCTGGACGCAGCAGGCGTGACGATCCGCGTCGAGCCCATCGAACGCGCGCAACTGCCACGCTGGCTGGCGCAGCGCCTGGCCACGCAGCAGCAGCGCGTGGCCGATGGTGAAGAAGGCGAACGCAGCCTGGCCTTCGTGGCGGATCGCGTCGAAGGCAACCTGCTCGCCGCGCATCAAGAACTCGCGAAGCTCGCGCTGCTGTACCCGGCGGGCGTGCTGCGCTACGAACAGATCGAAGCTGCGGTGCTGAACGTGGCGCGCTACGACGTGACCAAACTCGGCGAGGCGATCTTCGCTGTCCAGGTCGAACGCTCGTTGCGCGTGCTGGAAGGCCTGGAGGCCGAAGGCGAGCCCGCGGTCTACGTGTTGTGGACGCTGGCCGAAGACCTGCGCACGCTGAAACGCCTGCGCGACGCCGTCGACGACGGCAAGCCGCTGCCGATGGCGCTGCGCGACGCGCGCGTGTGGGGCGTGAAGGAAAGGCTGTTCGAGCGCGTGCTGCCGCGCGTGGCACCGCACCAACTCGCACACTTGGTCGAAGCCGCGAGCGCGTGCGATGGCATCGTCAAAGGGCTGGTGCGGCCCGACTGGCCGAATGATGCGTGGCAGGCGCTGCGGCGGCTGGTGTTGATGGTGCTCGAGACGGTGGCAGCGCGGCCAAGCGCCGGGACTGATGCGCGCGCCGCTCGCGGCGTCGGGTCAGCGAAGACAGCACCGTCGAGGCTGGCGCTGCGGTCTTGACGCAGCGTGCCGCGTTCAGCGGCACTGGTCGCGCATCATCGCGTAAGGGATCGTGATCAGGCTCAGCAGGCTGCCGCCTTCCTTCTGCGAAAGGCAGTCGGGCTTGCCGGCCCGAGCCATCGACGACGCGATCGACTCGTCCCGGCTTCTCGGCTCGTCGCCCAGCACGCGGCCGCTGCCGTGGGCCATGCGACGCACGGCGGATTGGCTTTCGCGCGCGGCCGAGCGAATCGCGTCGGGGCCCAGGTCGAGCGATCGGCGCTCGGGCGACTCGGGTGTCGGCGCTGACGCGGCGTCGGCTGGGGGTGTGGGCGCCGCGATAGCGGCAAATGCAGGCTCGTGCGAAGTCGTGGACACGGCGCTTTGCCTGGGCGCAGCACGTCTTGACGCGGTCGCGCGTGGCGTTGCCCTCATCGTCGTCACAGGCTCGGCACCGACAGGCTCGAGCACCGCCGGATCTGTCGGGCGCGGTTCAGGCGTGCCCTGGATGTAGACCACCGCCGGCCTGTTCGGCGACGGCATGCGCAGGGTGATGTCCGCCAGCAGCGTGCTGACGCCCAAGCCGGTGATCAACAGCGCAAGCGTCGAAGCAGCGGCGCGAACACGCCACGGGACCGAAGGCGGCGCCATCGATCAGGTCGGCTGCGCTTCGACCAGTTGCACCAACCGCTCGAGCGCCAGCTTCACACTCGCCGATCGCACGGCGTTGCGGTCACCAGGCCACTGCATCGCCTGCGCCTGGACTCCAGAAGGCCCACCCCACGCGGTCCACACCAGACCGACTGGTTTCGTCGCCGTGCCACCACCAGGGCCGGCGACGCCGCTGACAGCGATCGACCACGTTGCGCGTGAACGTTGCAGCGCGCCGTACGCCATCGCGCGCACGACGTCTTCGCTGACCGCGCCGTGTTGCGCGATCAACGGCGTGTCGACGCCCAGCATCTCGGCCTTCGCCTCGTTGCTGTACGTGACGAAGCCGCGATCGAACCAATCGCTCGAGCCTGCGATCGACGTGCAGGCGCCAGCGATCAGGCCGCCGGTGCAGCTCTCGGCCGTGGCAAGTCGCTCGCCGCGTGCGCGCAGCAAGCCGGCCAGGCGCGCGACGGTGGTGTCGATTTCGGGCGTGAACATGGCTCGACCTAACCGAGACACCAGCGCCCCAGCGCCAACACCAGCAACGTGCACAGTGCGGCCACCAAGTCGTCGAACAAGATGCCGAAGCCCTGCTGCCAGCCGATCGGCGCGCCGCGCTCGCCCTTGAACAGAGCGTCGGCCCAGCGCACCGGCCCGGGCTTGGCGGCGTCGAAGTAGCGAAACAGCGCGAACGCCGCGAGCTGCCACGCGAAGCCGGCCGGCATCAGCAGCCACAACACGAGCCAGAAGGCGATGACCTCGTCCCACACGATCGACGAGGGGTCGGCCACGCCGAGGTCGCGGGCACAGCGCGTGCACGCAGCGATGCCGAGCACCAGTCCAAGCGCGATCACGATCGCCCAGCCCGCTGCGCCGATCGGACCGCGAATGCCGAGCCACGGGTCGAGCACCATGAAGGCGCCCCACGCGGCGAGCGTGCCGAACGTGCCCGGCGCCTTGGGCGCGAGCCCGCTGCCGAAGCCCAGCGCGACCATCCTCGCCGGATGGCCGAGCATGAACGCCACATCGGCGCGGCGCGGCCCACTCGTCGGCGCCGCTTCAGCCTGCAGGTTCACGTTCATGTCTTGAAGTGGTCGAACGCCGAGAGCGCCGAGGTGTCGACGGCCTGACCTTGCGCATCGACCACATGCAGGCCCGCGCCGTGTTCGATGCAACCGATCCGCGTCACGCCCACGCCCAGCTCGCGCGCGGCGGCGCGGACGTGGTCGCGGCGGTCGGGGGACGCGGTAAAGAGAAGCTCGTAGTCGTCACCGCCAGCCAACAAGCACAACCGCTGCACGGCAGGGCCTTGCGCGGCGAGCACGGCACTGCGCGGCATGGCATCGACCTCGATGCGCGCGCCCACGCGCGACGCCGCGATCACATGGCTCAGGTCGCCCAGCAGCCCATCGGACAGGTCGATCGCGGCATGGATCAACCCGCGCAGCGCGATCCCCAGCGCGACCCGCGGTGTCGGCAGCTCCATACGCGCACGCACGCGGTCGAAGTCATCGCCTGGCAGGGCGAGCACGCCACGAAAGACTTCGAGCGCAAGCCGCGCATCGCCCAGGCCGCCGCCCACCGGGTGGCTGACCCAGAGGTCATCACCGGGCTTCGCACTCGCCCGGCGCGGCGCGGCTTCGGGCGGGACCTCGCCCAGCACGGTGATCGAGATCGCGAGCGGCCCGGCGGTCGTGTCGCCGCCGATCAGTTCGAACGTCGTGCGCATCCGCCAACGCATGCAGCCCGCGAGAGAAGCCTTCGAGGAAGACCTCGTCGACGCGTGGCATCGCCAACCCCAGCGTGTACGCCAACGGCTGCGCGGCACACGCCGCCAGGTCCGACAGGTTCACCGCCAGCGCCTTGTGGCCCAGGCGCGCGGGGTCGACGGTCGACAGGAAGTGGCGCCCTTCGACCAGCATGTCGGTCGACACCGCCAGCTGCATGCCCGCACGCGGCGCGATCAAAGCACAGTCATCGCCCACGCCGAGTACCGCGCGCTTCACCGGCCGGGAAAAGTACTTCGCAATGAGTTCGAACTCGCCGAGCGCCATGCGAAGAAGTCTATGCGCGCGATGACTGGCACGTGAGGTGGCCCGCCACGCGCCCGGGTTCGCCCGCGTGGCACCGCCCGCGCCAAGGCCGACACTGCCACGAGCATCGACGAGCACGAGTACGCGCATGAGCCTCTATACCCAACTGCAACGCCGCGCCAGCGAGCGCAAGCCGATTCGCGTCGGCCTGATCGGCGCCGGCAAGTTCGGCTCGATGTACCTCGCGCAGGTGGTGCGCACGCCGGGCGTGCACCTCGTCGCAATCGCTGATCTGAACCCCGCGGGCGCAAAGCGCAACCTCGCGCGCGTGGGGTGGAAGCCCGAGCAGTCGGCGGCCTCGTCGCCCGCGGTCGCGCTGCGCGACGGCAACACCTGGGTCACCGATGACTGGCAGGCGATGGTGAAGCTGCCCGAGATCGACATCGTCGTCGAGTGCACCGGCTCGCCCGTGCACGCGGTCGACCACATCCTGGCCGCGATCGCCGAGCGCAAGCACGTCGTCAACGTCACGGTCGAAGCCGACGCGTTCTGCGGCCCGCTGCTCGCACGTCGAGCCGCCGATGCGGGCGTGGTCTACAGCCTGGCCTACGGAGACCAGCCGGCGATGATCTGCGACCTGGTCGACTGGGCGCGCACCTGCGGCTTCCCGGTCGTCGCAGCGGGGCGCGGCCACAAATGGCTGCCGCACTTCGCGCAATCCACGCCCGAGACGGTCTGGGGCTACTACGGCCTGACGCCCGAACAGGCCGACCGTGGCGGGCTGAACCCAAAGATGTTCAACAGCTTCCTCGACGGCAGCAAGCCCAGCATCGAATCAACTGCGGTGTCGAACGCCACCGGGCTTTCGGTGCCGAGCGACGGGCTGCAATACCCGCCCGCAAGCGTCGAAGATATTCCAGTTGTCACGCGGCCGCGCAGCGAAGGCGGCGTGCTCGAGGGCAAGGGCATGGTCGAGGTCATCTCGAGCCTGGAGCGCGATGGCCGCGTCATTCCCTACGACATCCGCATGGGTGTGTGGGTGACGGTCGAAGCCGAAACCGACTACGTCAAACACTGCTTCGAGGAATACAACGCCCACACCGACCCGAGCGGGCGCTACTTCACGCTCTACAAGCGCTGGCACCTGATCGGCCTCGAAGTGGGCATGAGCGTGGCGAGCGTGGCGCTGCGCGGCGAGCCCACCGGCGTGGCACAGGGGTGGAATGCCGACGTGGTGGCGACGGCCAAGCGCGACCTGAAGCCCGGCGAGATGCTCGACGGCGAAGGCGGCTACACGGTGTGGGGCAAGCTGCTGCCCGCGACGCGCTCGCGCGAGATCGGCGGTCTGCCGCTGGGCTTGGCGCACAACGTGAAGGTGCTGCGCGCCGTGAAGCAGGGGCAATGCCTGACGTGGGCCGACGTGCACATGCCGGCGTCGCGCGCGCTGGACCTTCGGCGCGAGATGGAGCGGCTTTCGCTGAATTGACCGCGTCGGCTCGCGCACAATCCTTCTTCCTCCGAGAGACCCGACCACGCACATGAGCACGCCCGAAGACACCGCTGCACAGGCCAAACGCGACGAACTGCGCCGCGCCGCGCTCGAGTACCACGAGTTTCCGACGCCCGGCAAGATCGCCGTCACGCCGACCAAGCAACTCGTCAATCAGCGTGACTTGGCGCTGGCGTACTCGCCGGGCGTGGCCGCAGCGTGCGAAGAGATCGTCGCCGACCCTGCCAACGCGTTTCGCTACACGTCGCGCGGCAACCTGGTCGCGGTGATCACCAACGGTACCGCGGTGCTGGGGCTGGGTGACATCGGCCCGCTGGCGTCCAAGCCGGTGATGGAAGGCAAAGGCGTGCTCTTCAAGAAGTTCGCCGGCATCGACGTCTTCGACCTCGAGATCGACGAGAAGCGCGACCTCGACAAGCTGGTCGACATCATCGCTTCGCTCGAGCCGACCTTCGGCGGCATCAACCTCGAGGACATCAAAGCGCCCGACTGCTTCTACGTCGAGCGCGCGCTGCGCAAGCGCATGAAGATCCCCGTGTTCCACGACGATCAGCACGGGACCGCGATCGTTGTTGGCGCCGCGCTCATCAACGGCCTACACATCGCGGGCAAAGCGATCGACAAGGTCAAGCTGGTGACTTCGGGCGCGGGTGCGGCGGCGCTGGCGTGCCTGAACCTGCTGTTGAAGCTGGGCATCCGCCGCGAGAACGTCTGGGTGACCGACCTGGCCGGCGTGGTCTACCAGGGCCGCACTGAACTGATGGACCCCGACAAGGCCGAGTTCGCACAAGCGACCGACGCGCGCAAGCTGGCCGAAGTCATCGTCGGGGCCGACGTGTTCCTGGGCCTGTCGGCGGGCGGCGTGTTGAAGCCGACGATGGTCGCGTCGATGGCGGCGTCACCCATCATCCTTGCGCTGGCCAACCCCACGCCGGAGATCCTGCCTGAAGAGGTGAAGGCCGTGCGCAGCGACGCCGTGATCGCGACCGGCCGCAGCGACTACCCGAATCAAGTCAACAACGTCCTGTGCTTCCCGTACATCTTCCGCGGCGCACTCGACTGCGGCGCGACCACGATCACCGACGAGATGGAGATCGCTTCGGTACACGCGATCGCGCAGTTGGCTCGGCGCGAGCAAAGCGAGGTGGTCGCCGCAGCCTACGCCGGCGAGCAACTCGCCTTCGGGCCGGAATACCTGATCCCCAAGCCCTTCGATCCGCGGCTGATGATGCACCTGGCCCCAGCCGTGGCGAAGGCCGCGGTCGACTCGGGTGTGGCGCAGCGCCCGATCGCCGACCTGGACGCTTATCGCGACAAGCTCCAGACCTTCGTCTATGCGTCGGGCACGACGATGAAGCCGATCTTCGCCGTTGCGAAAGCGGCCGTGGTGAAGAAGCGCATTGCCTACTGCGAAGGCGAAGACGAGCGCGTGCTGCGCGCGGCGAAGATCGTTGTCGATGAGGGGCTGGCGCGGCCGGTGCTGATCGGACGGCCGGCTCAGATCAAGTCACGCCTCGAGCGCTTCGGCGTCCCGCTCGAAGAAGGCCGCGACTACGACGTCATCAACGTCGAGCATGACGAGCGCTATCGCGATTCCTGGATGGCCTACTACCAGGCCACGCAGCGCAAAGGCGTGACCATTCCGCTCGCGAAGATCGAGATGCGCCGGCGCCTCACGCTGATCGGCGCGGTGATGCTGAAGCACGGCCACGTCGACGGCATGTTGTGCGGCACCTTCGGCACCACACAGGCGCATCTCCACTACATCGACCAAGTGATCGGCCCGCGCCCCGGCGGCAGCCCGCTGACGGCGCAAGACGTGCGGGTTTATGCCTGCATGAACGGTCTGATGTTGCCCGGCAGACAGATCTTCCTGGTCGACACGCACGTGAACGCCGACCCGACGCCCGAAGAGCTGGCCGAGATCACCGCGATGGCCGCCGAAGAGATGAAGCGCTTCGGCATCGAACCCAAGGCGGCGTTGCTTAGCCACAGTAACTTCGGCTCGAGCGACCACCCCAGCGCGGTGAAGATGCGGCGCACGCTGGCGCTGCTGCGCGAGCAGGCGCCGTGGCTCGAAGTCGACGGTGAGATGCACGGCGACATCGCGCTTGATGGTGCAGCGCGACAAAAACTGGTGCCGTTCTCGACCCTGCAGGGCGATGCAAACCTGCTGGTCTTCCCGGCGATCGACGCCGCGAACATCGCTTACAACCTGTTAAAGACGGCGGCTGGGGGAGGCATCGCGATCGGACCTGTGCTCCTGGGTGCAGCGCAACCCGTGCATATCCTGACTCCTTCGGCCACGGTCCGCCGGATCGTCAACATGACCGCCTTGACGGTCGCAGAAATCAACGCTCATCGATGATGCAAAGATAGTGTTCGCACACTCGTTTGTTGCAAATGATGCACCGTCCGCGGGAAGTGCATTTCCCTCGGCTTGAGCATTTTTTGTCATTCCTGTAGCATTCCCCCTAGTTTTTCGGGTTAACCCTTTCCTTGTGGTTGGGTTGTAGTGCGGCAGCGAACCGTCCGACATGGTGAAGAGCTTCAGGAACTTGGCGATGACTGTGGCTGCGACGATCGTGGCGAGTTGTCTGTCCCTACCTCTCAACGCCAAGGAAGCGGTGGGGCTTGCGCCCTACTGTGCTGCACTGCAAGGTCGAGGGTGCGACATCGAATTGTCGAAGTTGCCGAAGGAAGCCCAGCGGGTTGAGTCGCTGATCCGTCAGGGCGGTCCGTTCAAATTCGACAAGGACGGCGTCGCATTCGGCAATCGAGAAGGCCTGCTGCCAAAGGAGCGCCACGGGTTCTACCGGGAGTACACGGTCCCGACGCCGGGGGTGCGCCATCGTGGTGCGCGCCGCATCGTGTGTGGAGGCCAAGCGATCGCAGCGCCCGAATCTTGTTACTACACCGAGGATCACTACGCGAGCTTCCGCCGGATCGTCCATTGAGCTCGACACCAGAAATGCACCATCAACATCAACCCCGGAGGATCGCGCCATGCTGATGCAGACCGTCCGCCCCAATATCGTCCAGTCGATTCGAGCGTTTCGGATCGAGGATTTGCAAAGGTTCGCGACGGAGGCGGGCCAGCATTTCCTCTATGCGAATCTGACCACTGCGCAGGCCAAGCAGGACGTCATCGAAGGCATCGCCGATGCGTTCCTGTTCCCGCAGCACTTCGGCAAGAACCTCGATGCGCTGTACGACTGCATGACCGACATGGTCCACAAGGCAGGCTCGCAACCAGGGTTTGTCGTCGTGCTCGAGCAGTTGCCCGACGGCCCAAAGTTCGACCGTGAGTCACGCGAGCAGTTGCTTGACGTGTTCCGAGACGCCGCGGACTTCTGGGCCGAACGGAAAGTACCTTTCCGATGTTTCTATTCTTTTCGGTAGCCCGCTCCCAGGAAATCGGGTCATGGGAACGGGCAAACGAAACGACCCTTAACGACGCCAAGCTGGCGAAGAGCTCCAAGCAGAACGGCAATCCCAATTTCGGGATGAACATGCCGATGATGAGCTCGGCGTTTGACACCGCGATGTGGTTGAACGCGGCCTGAAGCCACGCAACACTCGCTACAACAGCCGCCGTAAGGCGGCTGTTTCTTTTGGGCGGCGATAGACTTCGGCTTCGGTCGGCAGTTCACCCAGGCGTTGCCGCGCGACAAGGTCGCGAGCTAAACCTGCCTTCTCTCATCCCGGTGTCGGATGCCTACATGTGCACCACGCCGCAAGTCGGCAACCACGGCACCGCGGGCAAGCCCGCGGCTCGGCGCACCGAGGACACCGCCATGACTTCCGCCAGCCCCGGGGCGACAACGACCCTTGTCGCACCAGACCTCTCTTCTTTTGCCAAGGCCCTGCGCAAGCTCTGGGTCGAGCGACAGACACGCGGCGACAAGCCACCCAGCCACGTCGAGTTGTTGAACCTGATCGCCAAGGCGGCCGGGCATCCGAACGTGCAGGCGCTGAAGGCCGCGGCCGCCACCGCACCTTCAGCGCGAACCCGCGCCAACCCCAACGCCGAGGCCTCGCCACTGACGCCGACAGCCATCAAGGCTGCGATGCAATTCGACGACCAGGGCCGTCTGGTGCGCTGGCCGACGAAGTTCTCGGTGCAGCGGCTCGCGATGTGGGCGCTGTGGATGCACTTCGACGCCAAGCGCGTCTACCGTGAGCGCGAGGTCAATGCGGTGCTCGAGCGGCTGAACACCTTCGGCGACCACGTCACGCTGCGACGCGAGCTGATCAACATGAAGCTCATGACGCGCAAGAGTGATTGCAGCGAATACCGCAAAGAGCCGGCACGGCCGACCGAAGAGGTGCGGGCCTTCATGAAGGTGATGCGGCAGCGCGTGCGCGACGGCGCTAGCGCGTAACTTCGCGCGGCAGCGACGCGCACAACGCGACGTAGTCTTCGACGCTCACTTCTTCGGCCCGGCGCTGCAGATCGAAGCTGCCGCCGTGGCCTTGCGCTTCGAGCCAAGGTCCGAGGGTGTGGCGCATCAGCTTGCGCCGCTGCGAGAACGCGACCTTGACCAGCGCTTCGAGGCGTCTTGCTTCGATACCGCTCAACGCGCCAACATCGCGCGGCACCATCCGCACCACGGCCGAATCGACCTTCGGCGGTGGATCGAACGCGTCGGGCGCGACATCGAGCACGTGCTCCATCTCATAGCGCCACTGCAGCATCACCGACAGTCGGCCGTACGCTTTGCCACCGGGCGCGCCGACCATGCGCTCGACGACCTCCTTCTGGAGCATGAAGTGTTGGTCTTTGACGTTGGCAGCCGATGCGAGTACGTGAAAGAGGATCGGGGTCGAGACGTTGTACGGCAGGTTGCCGACGAGCCGCAGTGCCAGCCCGCGTTCCTTTGCCAGCGCCGCGATGTCGACTGCAAGTACGTCGGCTTCGATCACCACCAGCCCCGAAGCCCTGCGTCGCAGGCGCGCCGCCAGATCACGATCGAGTTCGATCACCGTCAGTGCATCGAGGTGCTGCGCCAACGGCAACGTCAGCGCACCAAGCCCCGGGCCGACTTCGACCATCGCATCGCCCCGGGCGGGGTCGATCGCACGCACGATCGCGTCGATGACGCTATCGTCGGCCAAAAAGTGCTGGCCGAAACGCTTGCGCGGGTGATGAGCGTGGCTCAGGTCGTCGGCGCGTCGCGCCGCTCGATGTAGGCGCGGCTGCGCAGCTCGGCAAGCCATTCGCCGAAGGTCTGACCCCAGCGCTGCTCGCGCAGCGCGTTGCGCGCCTGCTCGCGCAACTGCTTCGCCGTGACGACGACCGTCTTGCGCTCGACCACCTGGATCAGATGCAGACCGTATCGCGTGACCACCGGTGCGGACACCTCACCTGGCCGCAGCGCATTCATCGCCGACTCGAATTCGGGCACGAACGACCCCGGCGGGGCGAATCCGAGGTCACCGCCCTGCTCGGCGCTTCCGTCCTGCGAGTGCTGACGCGCCAAGTCCTCGAAGCGACCGCGTCCAGAATCGATCTGGCGCTTGAGCTCGAGAAGTTGCCGTTGCACCGCGTCGGCTGACGCCTGAATGCCTGGCCGCACCAGGATGTGACGTACGCGCGTGTTTGCCACGCTCGAGTCCTGCGCGTCCTTTCGCTCGATCACCTTCAGGATGTGGAACCCCGCGCCCGTGCGCACGAGTGCGGGCGTGACCTCACCCACACGCAGCCGACGCGTGGCGTCGACGAAGGCGTCGGGCAGGCGGCCGGCGGGGCGCAGGCCGATCTCGCCGCCCGTGTCGGCGGCGCTGCCGTCGGACACCGCCTTGGCCACGGCCGCGAAGTCCTCGCGTGCGAGCACACGCGCAAGCGCGGCCTGCGCCTTCGCCTGCTGGCGCGCAACCGTCGCGTCGTCGGGCTGATCGGGCAGGCTCACCAGGATTTGCGCGAGGTTGACCTCGAGCTCGCCCGCCCGCGCTTGCGCACCCTTGGCCAGAAAGTCGTCGATCTCGAGATCGTCGATCTTGATGCGGCCGACGACCTCGCGTTCGCGCACGCGTTCCACCAGCAGTTGATCGCGAATGTCGGCGCGGAAGCGGGTGTAGTCGAGGCCGTCCTTGCGCAACTGATCGCGCAGCTGCGCGATCGACATCTTGTTCTGCGCCGCCAAGCTCTGGACCGCGCGGTCGAGTTCGATCTCGTCGACGCGGATGCCCGAGTCGCGCGCGTGCACGAGCACGATGCGCTCGTCGATCAGTGCGTCGAGCACGCGCTGCTTCAGTTCGGTTTCGGGGGGAACGGCGCGGCCATCGGCGGCGAACTCGCTGCGCACGAGGCTCAAGCGCCGATTGACCTCGAACGCGGTGACGAGGTCCTGGCCGACGATGGCGACGATGTGGTCGCCGCCGCGCGGAGCCTGTGCAAACGCTGTGGTGGCCGAGGTCGCCAGCGTCACGGCCACAGCCGCGACACACAGCGCGAAGTTCGATCGTCTATTCATACACGTGGGGTGGGGCGATGGGCGGCGAGTCATCGCGCAGCAGCCGATAGCCGGGCACATTGTCCTTCAAGACCCGCAGCGGGTTCGACCCGAGATTAAGCCGCGACAACCCCACCAGCTCCAGCTGAAACGACAAGCGCGTGGTGGCCTCGCTGCGACCCGTCGACAAACGTTCGGCCACGATGCGCCCGACCCAGCAGCCCGCGTCGTATTCGAAGCCGGCCAGCGAATCCGTGATGCGCCGGTCGAGCTTGCTGTAGTTGAGCCGGCCCACGGTGTAGAGCGTGCCGCGACAGTCGCGCGGCGAGCGCCCGACCGCGGACCATGGGCCACCGCCGCCGCTCGCACCACCCGCGCTGCCCCCATCCATCGCCGGGCCGAAGATCGGCCACTGCCAGCCTAAGTCGAACTGCTCGCTCGACCCGCGCACGAAACGGTAGTTCAGACCCAGCGTCCGGAAGGCGCCTGGGCTGTATCGCGCTGACAAGACCGAGCGCGTGACGCGGTCGTTTTCGGGGCTGTACTGAACCGCCGCGCCCAGCGTCCAGCGAGTCGTGAGGCTTGACTGGCCGAACAGCAGCACGTCGGAGATCTGCTGCGTGATGGGCACGCCGTCGGGCGTGACTCGCTGGTCGCGCAGCAGGTAGCGCTGCACCGCGCCCACGCGCAGGCGCTCGATGCCGGTGTCGGCGTCGAGCCACCGCGACGTTGCGCCCGCAGTGATCTGGTGCGCGTCCGACACGCGGTCAATGCCCGAGAACGCGTTGTCGTCGAAGATCGACACCACGTTGAAGTCGGTCGCAGCAGCGTCGAAGTTCGGCAACCCCGCCTGGTCGCGGAACGGCGTCAGCACGTAGCGCATGCGCGGCTCGAGCGTCTGCCGGAAGCCGCGGCCGAACCATGTGCTGTCGCGCTCGAACACCATGCCTGCATCGACGCTCGCAGTCGGAATGGTTCGCCGCGCGTTGCGCTGCCCATCGGCCAAGGGCTCGTCCATGCGGTAGGCCGCGACGTTGAGCTTCAACCCGGGTTCGACCCACCAGCCCGGTGTGCCCCAACGCCGGCTCAGGCTAGCGAGCAGGTGCGCGCGCAGCCCTTGCGGCAACACCAAACTGCCGTCGCCGCCGGGGCGGGTGAAACGATTGACTTCGGCTTCGATGCGCACGTCTGCGCCGAAAGTTGGCCATGGCGACAGCGTGCGCCAGCCCAGCTGCGGGCTGCGCTGATAAGGCGAGACGATCCGCACGGTCGGGTCATCGTCCTGCAACACCTGCCAGTGCTGCACGCGCGCATACGCGGTGCCGCCCAGGCCGCCGATCGACAGGGCGCGTTCCGCAAACGCGTCGCGTGCCAGCAACCGCGGCGTGAGTGTCTCGATGTGGCGCGGAAAATCCTTCCAGTACGCATCGTCGGACGCACGCTCGACCTTCACCCCTAAGCGCGAACCGAACCAATCGCGGTCGCGATGCGACCACTGCACCGCGTGGCGCGAGCGGTCGGCGACGCGGTCGCTGGGCAACAAGTCGACCTGCGTGCGGCCCTCGTGGGTGGCGCCCAAGTAGCGGAACTCACCGCCCAACGCAAAGCCACGGCGCGTATAGATCGTGGGTGCGAACGTCGCGTCGAGGTCGGGTGCGATGTTCCAGTAATACGGCACCGCGACCTCGAGGCCCTTCTTGTTGTCGAGGTTGATTGCAGGCGGCAGCCAGCCCGACTTGCGCTCGTCCGTGAGCGGAAAGCGCAGCACCGGCGCAGCGAGAATCGGCACGCCCAGAAACTCGAGCACGGCGCCCTCGGCAACACCTTCGTTGGCGGCAAAGTCGAGCTTCACGTGGCGGCTTCGCAGCAGCCACGCCGGGCCCGCACCGTCCGCGCTGTTCTCACCATCGCGCGGGCAGCTCGTGTAGTCGGAACCGTCGATCGACACGCGGTCTTTGTCGACGAAGTCGATGCGTTTCGCGCGCCCGCCGCCGCCGGTCAGCGCGAAGTGGTATTCAGGGTCGAGCACATAGCCCGTGAAGCCATCGAGCTTGATCTGCAGCTCGCTGCCTGCGAAGCGGTCGCCCTGATGTTCGATGCGCACGTTGCCGCTGGCGTTCGCCTGGCCGGTGGTGTGCCCGTACCGCAGTTGATCCGTGCGCAGCACCACCGAGTCTTGCTGAAGCAGCACATGGCCGCGCGCTGTGATCTCGCGCTGCGGCGAGCCCTCGATCGCGTCGGCCTCGACGGCGATCGGCGCGCTGCGGTCGTGGCCGCGCCTGCGTTGCGACGCAAGCTGCGCCGACAGCCGCGCACGCGCGAAGCCTTCGGTCGTGCACGCGTCGCCGCCACGCAGGGGCACGAGATCGATCGTCTGGCTGCTGGCCGAGGCGCGCGGCACCGGGTTCGACTGCGCGCCCGCCGTCGGGGCCCAGGCCGCCAGCATGATCACGCACAGCGCCAGCGCAGGCGCCTGCAAGCGTGAATTCATGGGCGACGGCGGTAGCGGCACACAGGAGGTCGGTTCGTAGAATTTGATTATCCACACCACCTACGGCGCGCGCAGGCTCGACCACCTCATGCCATCCACGACATCACCGGTCACGTGGCCGAGCGACGAGCGCCGTGCCCACTTCGAGCGCTGGTTCGCGCCGCTCGTCGTCACGCACCGCCTCGACCCCGCCACGCTGCGGCCGGCATCGGCCGACGCGAGCTTCCGACGCTATCTGCGTGTCGATGCTGTCGACGCTGTGAACGCCGCCGACCCCGCGTCGCGTTCGACCTTCATCGTGATGGACGCGCCGCCGCCGCAAGAAGACGTGCGCCCCTTCGTCGACATCGCCGCACGCATCGAAGCCGCGGGCTTGAACGGCCCGAAGATCCTGGCTGCGGACACCGAACGCGGCTTCCTGCTTTTGAACGACCTGGGCCAGCGCCTGTTCCTCGAGGCCCTGACCGAAGGCAGCGCGAAGGACGCCGATGCGTTGATGCGCGACGCCATCGCCGCGCTCGTGCGCTGGCAGGGCCACGTGCACACCGACGGCCTGCCCACCTACGACCACGCGCTGCTGCACCGCGAGTTGCAGCTCTTCCCCGACTGGTGTGTCGAGCGCGAGTTCGCCATCACCTGGTCACCGGCACAACGCAAGACGTGGGACACCGTTGCCGAACGCCTGGTGCAGCAGGCGCTGTCGCAGCCGACGGTCGCGGTGCATCGCGACTGGATGCCGCGCAACCTGATGGTGGCGCAACCCAACCCCGCGATCCTCGACTTCCAAGACGCGGTGCGCGGCCCCATCACCTACGACGTCGCCTCACTGCTGCGCGACGCCTTCATCAGCTGGGACGAAGAACGCGAGATCGACTGGGCCGTGCATTACTGGGACGCAGCACGCAAGGCGGGCCTGCCGGTCCACGCCGACTTCTCGCTCTTCTGGCGCGACCTCGAGTGGATGGGCCTGCAGCGCCACCTGAAGGTGCTTGGCATCTTCTGCCGCCTGAAGCACCGCGACAACAAGCCCAAATACGCCCAAGACCTGCCACGGTTCTTCGCCTACGCGACGAAGGTCGCGCGGCGGTACGGCGAACTGGCACCACTGCTGGCGCTGATCGAGCCGATGAGCGGGACGCAGTCGGTGGTGGCGTTTTCGATGCGGTAGCCGGACTACACCGACTTCACGTTCGCCGAGAACCCGATCCCGCGCCGCTCACGCACGTCAGGCTTGACGCGGTGCTCGCTTTCGAGCTGCGACAGGAACTCGTCGGGCTCGAAGGTTTCCTCGAGCAGGTCGACCTGACGCTTCACCGCGGCGAAGTCACCCGGCGCCAGCAGCTCGAGGTTGGACAGGCGCTCGCGTTGTTCGGTCGTCATGCGGCTTGCGTCGCCACCCAGCGCTTCGACCACGAACATGCGTTCGCGTTGGTCGGGCTTCAGCGGCTTGAAGCGGATCTTGAAGGTGAAGCGGCGCAACGCGGCTTCGTCGAGGTCTTCGAAGAGGTTGGTGGTGCAGATGAAGATGCCGGCGAAGCGCTCCATTCCTTGGAGCATCTCGTTGACTTCGCTGACTTCGTAGCTGCGTTCGGCGCGTTTGCGGCTGCGCAGGAAGCTGTCGGCTTCGTCCAGCAGCAGCACCGAGCCTTCGTTGGTGGCCTCTTCGAACATCTTGGCCATGTTCTGCTCGGTCTCGCCGACGTACTTCGACACCAGGTCGCTTGCCTGGCGGATCAGCAGCGTTTTGCCAAGCGATGTGGCAATGTGTTCGGCCAGCGCGGTTTTGCCGGTGCCGGGTGAACCATGGAAGCACACCGTGCCGTGGCCGCGGCGGCCGAGGGCTTCGATGATCTTCGGGACTTCGAAGCGCGTCTCGACATTCAACATCTCGAGGTCGTACGTCGTGACGTTGCGTCGGGCGGGCTTGTTGCTGGCGCTGCGGCCCAGTGCCTTATCGGCGTTGGCCAACTGGCGTTCGATCAGCGCTTGCACGTCAGCCGGTGCGCCGGCATCGGGCCCGGCCAGCTTCGCAAAACGTACCGCGGTGCGGATCTGCGCAGGGGTCAGGCCACGACGCTTCGACAGTTGCCCTGCGAAGTCGGGGTCGACATTCACGCCCTCCAGCGAACGCGTCACCACCGCTTCACGCGCGCCAGGCGGCGGCGACTTCAGCTCGAGGTGGTATTGAAAGCGGCGGCGGAACGCCGGGTCGATCTGTTCGATGCGGTTGGTGACCCAGATGACGGGCACCGGGTTCGTCTCGAGGATCTGATTCACCCACGCCTTGCCGCTGACGCTGCTCGAGGGCCCGCGTGCGTCGGTGGCGTCCATGCGCGCCATCAACTGCGCGGCGTCGGCGCTGATCGGCGGGAACACATCTTCGACTTCGTCGAACAGCAGCCCGACGTTCGCGCTGGCCTTCAGGAACACCTGGCTGATCTGCAGAGAGCGGTAGCGGTCACGGCCCGACAGCGAATTGCCGTCGCGGTCGGCGTATTCGACTTCGAACAGGTTCAGCCCCGCCGCTTCGCCGCACACCCTGGCCAGTTCGGTCTTGCCGGTGCCCGGTGGGCCGTACAGCAGGATATTGACGCCCGGCGCCTTGCGCGCAACCGCCGCCGCCAGCAGCGTGGTCATCACGCGCACGTCGTCGCCGACGTAGCTGAAATCGCTCGCCGTCAGTTCGCTCTTCGTCGCCGGGCGCGTGAACACCGCCATCAGGTCGGCGGGCTTCTTGTATTCGCGCATCAACACCGGCGGCAACTGGTCGCTGACCTTCATCAGGTCGGCCAGGTCGGTGATGTTGTGTTCGGAGATCAGGTTCTCGACCATGCCAGTGCGCTCGAGGCGCGAGCCGGCACGCAGCGCTTCGGCGATTTCCTGCTCGTTGACGCCAGCCACCGCGGCAATCGCGGCGTAGGCCTCTTGCGCGCTTTGCACCTTGAACTCGACGAGCAGGCCGCGCAGGTCACGCTGGTAACGCGCGAGCGTGCCGTACAACAGCAGCGCGCGCTCGGCGGGGTTGAGCTGCAGCAGGCTCGCGAGCGAGTCGATGTTCTTCTGGACGAGCGTCGACTCCTTCTTCAGGCTCTTCTCGAGCCACTCGGCGGTTTCACCCAGCACGGCCAACAGATCCTTCGGCGCGTCTTTGACGTATTCGTCGATGTAGAAGAAGAGCGTGCCCTCTTCGTACGGGCCACGCCAGACGCCGTGCTTCTCGATGAAGGCGTGATGGTCAAGCGCCTCGTGGCCCTTCCAGTGCGTGTTGCCTTTGCAGCGGCGCACAAGGAATTCGCGCACTCGCGCGAGCACGGTCACAGGCCACGCCAGGTGGCGCCCCGTCAGCCCCAGCAGGCTGTTCCAGTCGCGCTTCAGGTTGAAGCGCGCAGCCTGCTTCATCGTGAGCGTGAGCACGAAGTGAGAGCACATGCGGTCCAGCACCGGTGCGCTGGCCAGGCCCGGCGACAGCACAACGCCCGCGGGGCTCGCGACGCGCGAAGGTTTTGCGTCGTCGTTGTCGCGTCGGGCAGCGGGGGGGCGGGCAGTGCGCGCTTTCATGTGTCGATCTCCTCAGTCGAACGCATGCATCGTGGGCCGGGCCATCATGTCCGAGGCCGCGCCCGCACACAAGGCCGGGTGCGGGTCGCGAGCGTCAACGTGCGCCGTGTGCGCGCGGTGGACGCGAAGTCGTGAGATTTTTAGGAAGCCGCCGGTGGTGTCGGCGCGACGCCGCGGCGATGCGGCGATGCGGCGCGTGTGACGCTCAGTGCAGCACGACGGGGTGCTGCGCCAGCTCGGTGTAGCCGGCGATGTAGTCGTCGATCTCGTCTTCGGAAGGGCTTTTGCGGATCAGCGCTTCGACGCCTTCGCGGAAGCTCTGCGCCAGGGTGCCGTCGATAAAGATCTCTTTGCGCGCGAACTTGTCGACGATCTCGTAGCCCCCGCGCGGCTGCTCGCCCACGGCGCCTTCGACCTGAAGGTCGAACTGCATCACGGCGTAGCTCTCGGAGTTATAGACCATCATCATCGCGTCACACCCTTTTGGTCGAAGGACCGAACCAACCTGCGAACTGTCTTCATCCAACAAACCGACACACAAGGGCCAGTTGAGGACTTCAACGCCGACTTCAAGTCCGGCGATGACCGCGAGGTTAGGTGCACATACTGCCAGCAGGGGTAACCGGCACAGCGTCCGCAGGACGGGCGTGATTCCGTTCACGGGAATCGGTCGCGGCCTGCGCGCTTGCAGCGTCAGCCGCGACAAGACGAAGTCACGCGCGCGGTCATCCTGGCAGCCGGTCCCACTCGATGGGGGCACGCTCGACGCCGCGCTGCTGCTGGCGCCACTTCAGCGGCAGGTGGTGATGCGCCGGGTCGAGCCAGAGTTCGATTTCGGTGTCGTAAAGCCTTTGCGCTTCCCGCACGAGCTTGACCGCTGGCGTGGCTGCGGCGCCCATTCCCAGCATCTGCGGCCCGGCGACGCGCCATGTCCACAGGTCGGCGGCGCCACGCGGGCCCACCACGTAGAGCACGATGCGCTCGTCGTCGCGCAAGGGCGCTTCGCGCGCGTTCAGCACGCCGGCCAGTTGCAGCATCCACGTCAGGCGGTCTTGCCCGCCGCGCACGAAGGGTCTTTCGACACTCGCGCCGGAAAAGCTGACCTTCTGCGAGTCGACCACGAAGTTGGCCGCAGCGACCGGGCGACCCTTTCGGTGCGCAACCATGCGACGTGGCACCACGCCGGCGTCGCTCGCGGCGTCACCCTCGCTGGTCCAGTCCATGCCGGGCATACCCTCGCCGCGCAGTCGCAGCGCCGCGCTGTAGCGCCCGCCGTCCATCGACCAGTCGAGCACGCCCTCGCCACGGGCTGCGCCGCGGCTGACACGAAAGAGAAGCCGCTGCGACGGCGGCAGTCGCACGGCGTAGGTTGGCAGGCTGCGCAGCAGGTGGTCCGGCAACAACGCTTCGGCAGCCCCCGATGCGGGTTCGGCTTCCACCGTATCGGCGGCGGACACAACCGCGACGGGCACGCTGCCCACCGCGGCGGCAAGAACTTGGGGCGCAGGCGTCGGGGTGGCGCGGGGCATGCTGCGGACCGAGCTTGTCGCGACCGCCGCGCGCGTCGGCTTGACGAGGGCATCGGGCCGTGCTGCTGACTCATCGTTCGCCCGCGCGACAAGCGGTGCTTCGGTCACGTCCAGCCGAGCGACCGGCACGACGACATGTGGCAAGACGACATGCGGCTGCTCGACATGCGGCAACTCGACATGCCGCACCGTCAGCGCAGTCGACACCACCGCCTGGCCGCGCCCCGACGGGTCACGCGGCGCTTCGAGCGACATCAACACACCCGCGTGCGCCAGCGCCACCGCCAGCACGACGACGACGCCACCCAAGCGGCGCGCGGTGTCGTCGACAACAGCAGGGGCGGTGTGTGGGGGTCGAGCCATGATCGCGGGCGATCCTAAGCTGCGGACACACCCGGGTCGACGCCGCGTGTCGGCGGCGGGTCTGTGGCATCGTCAGCCTATGTCTGCTCCTTTGTCGTCGACCTTCAAGATCGTTACCGCGTGGCTGGTGCTGGGTACGTTGCTGTTCCTGGCATTCCAGGCGTGGACCAACCACGAGCAGCGCACACGCTTCAGCGCCGTGGGCGGCGTGGTCACGCTCGAGCGCGCGCGTGACGGGCACTTTCACTGGCCTGGCCGGCTGGCGGGCGTGCCGGTGGAATTTTTGGTCGACACCGGCGCGACGCGCACCGCGATTCCGGCGGCGCTGGCGCAGCGCGCCGGGCTAGCCACCAGCGGCAGCGTGCGCTCCAACACCGCCGGCGGCACGGTGACGGGCACCATCGGCGTGGCCGACGTGGAGCTCGACGGCGGCGTCAACGCGCAGCGCCTTCGCGTCGCCGTGCTGCCGGACCTGACGACGCCGCTGCTGGGCATGGACGTGCTGTCGAGGCTGCGCATCACGCAGGAAGGCCAGCGCATGCGCATCGCCGCGAACTGAAATCCGAGGGACCGGCGTGTAAGCTCGCTGCATGCCTTTCACTATTTCCTTCGCTGACATACGCCTGATCCGCACGTTGGGCCTTGCATGCCGCGCGCTCGTGTTCGCGATGCTCGTCGCCGCGCTGGCCCTTGCCACATCCGCGCCCGCACGCGCCCAGCGCAGTGCCGAAGCCGCCTGCCCGACAGCGCCTTCGATGCCCGGCGCCGAGCAGCTTGCACAGGCCCGACGTGAAGCGCGCGACCGCGGGCTGCTGTGGCGCATCAGCCGTGACGGACGCAGCAGTTGGCTCTACGGCACGATGCACGTGGGCAAGGTGGCGTGGATCGTGCCGGGCCCGAAGCTGCGCGAAGCGCTCGAGGGCAGCGACACGATCGCACTCGAACTCGACCCCGGCGACGCGTTGCTCCAGCGGCAGGTCGCACGCGCATCGGTCCAGCCTTCGCCCGCGCTGCCCGACGACTTGCGGCGGCGCCTGAACGTGCAGCGCGACGCGCTGTGCCTGCAAGACAGTGTGTTCGACCGCATGCATCCGGTGCTTCAGCTCACCACGCTGGCGATGGTGTCGGCACGCCAAGAAGGGCTGGACACGACCTTCGGCAGCGAGATCACGCTGGCCGGCTTCGGCAAAGCGACGGGCAAGCGCGTGGTGTCGCTCGAGTCGGTCGAGCGCCAGTTCGCGGCGCTGATCCCGCCCGACCTCGACGCCGCCGAACTCGAGGCGCTGGTCCGATCAGGCGTCGAGCAGTTCGAAGGCCAGAAGGTGCGTGCCGCGATCCGCCGCATGAGCACCGCGTGGGACCGCAGTGCGCTGGATGAATTCGAGGCCTATGCCGAGTGGTGCGACTGCATGCGCACCGACGCCGACCGCCGACTGTTGGCGCGGCTGAACGAGGGCCGAAACCCGGCGCTTGCCGACGGCATCGCAGCGGTCCACGCGCGCGGCGCAAAGCTGTTCGCCGCGGTGGGGGCGCTGCACATGACGGGCGACAAGGGCCTGCCGAAGCTGTTGGTGCAGCGGGGTTTCACGGTAGAACGAATCACGTTTGCGCCGTAGATTGCTCCCCACAAAACCGCGAGGAGACACGCCATGACTGACGCCAGCGCTTTCACCAAAATGGTCCCGGGCTTCGACTTCCTTCAGGGCCTGGTCAAGAACGCCGGCTCGGCGTTGCCGTCGATCGGCCAGTGGGTTGCACCCACGCTCGACCCCGACGAGATCGAAAAACGCATCGAAGAATTGCGCACGGTGCAGTTCTGGCTCGAGCAGAACGCACGCATGCTCGGCGCGACCATCCAGGCGCTCGAGGTGCAGCGCATGACGTTGTCGACGCTGAAGACGATGAACGTGCAGATGACCGATCTGCGTGACTCGTTGACGATCAAGTCGCCGCTGGCAGGCGCAGCAGCCGCGCCGCGTTCGTCACCGCAGGCGTCACCCCCTTCCACCACCGCGCAGCCGTCACTGCCGCCCGCGCCGAAGAAGCGGCCTGCCAAGGCCACCGACAAATCCAAGGGCGATGCCCCTGCGGCGGCGCCGCTGTTCGCAAGCCTCGACCCCACGCAGGCCTGGGGCGCGCTGCTTCAGCAGTTCGGCCAGATTGCGGCGAACACGATGAAGGACTCCGCAGCCGGTGCGACGAAGGCGATGGCGGGCGCGATGGTCAAACAGGGCATCGACGCCGCCGGCAAAACGTTCGAGCAGGCCGTGTCGGGGCCGGTGAAGGCGGCGTCGAAGGTGGCGGGCATCGCCAGCGACATGGCCAGCGGCGTCGCGAAGACCGTGGCCGGCCGCGCAGCCAAGGCGGCCTCGACATCGGCGAAGGCCCCGGCACGCAAGCCCGTTGCGAAGAAGGCGGTTCGCTGAATCATGTCGACCGCGGTTGCATCGTCACGCAACGTGCCCAGCGCGGGCAACGCCGGCAGCACCGCGGCACCCCCGCCTGTCATCACCGCGCTGGCTTCATGGCTGCCGCCGCACGCGCTGCTTTGGCAGGCCGAAGACACCACACCCTACGAATGCGATGGCCTGACCGCCTACCGCCAGCGCCCGCTCGCGGTCGCGCTGCCCGAAACCGACGCGCAGGTCGCCGCGGTGCTGAAGACCTGCCACGCGATGGGTGTGCCGGTGGTCGCGCGCGGCGCGGGCACGGGGCTGTCGGGTGGCGCGCTTCCGCATGCACGCGGCGTGACGCTGTCGCTGGCGAAATTCAACAAAATCCTGAGCGTCGACCCGCTCGCGCGCACGGCCACCGTGCAGTGCGGCGTGCGCAACCTGGCGATCAGCGAAGCGGTTGCGTCTCACGGCCTGTACTACGCGCCCGACCCCTCGAGCCAGATCGCCTGCACCATCGGCGGCAACGTCGCCGAAAACTCCGGCGGTGTGCATTGCTTGAAATACGGCCTGACGCTGCACAACGTGCTGCGCGTGAAGGGCTTCACCGCCGACGGCGAGCCTGTCGTCTTCGGCAGCGAGGCGCTCGATGTGCCCGGCCTCGACCTGCTGCCGCTGGTGATCGGCAGCGAAGGCATGCTCGCAGTCACGACCGAAGTCACGGTGAAGCTCACCCCCAAGCCGCAACTGGCACGCTGCGTGATGGCCAGCTTCAACGACATCCGCAAAGCCGGCGACGCAGTCGCCGCCATCATCGCCGCGGGCATCATCCCCGCGGGCCTCGAGATGATGGACAAGCCGATGACCGCCGCGGTCGAGGACTACGTGCATGCCGGCTACGACCTCGAAGCCGCCGCGATCCTGCTGTGCGAAAGCGACGGCACACCCGAAGAAGTGGCCGAAGAAATCGACCAGATGCGCCGCGTGCTGGTCGCGTCGGGCGCCTCGCGCATCGAGATCAGCGAGAACGAAGCGCAGCGCCTGAAGTTCTGGAGCGGCCGCAAGAACGCCTTCCCTGCCAGCGGCCGCATCAGCCCCGACTACATGTGCATGGACTCGACGATCCCGCGCAAGCGCCTGGCCGACATCCTGATCGCGATCGCAAAGATGGAGAAGATCTACGACCTGCGATGCTGCAACGTCTTTCATGCCGGCGACGGCAACCTGCACCCGCTGATCCTCTTCGACGCGAACGACCCTGACCAACTCCACCGCGCCGAGAAGTTCGGCGCCGACATCCTCGAAACCAGCGTCGCTTTAGGCGGCACGGTCACCGGCGAACACGGCGTGGGCGTCGAGAAGCTCGATTCGATGTGCGTGCAATTCAGCCCGGCGGAACGCGCGTCGTTCGAGGGCGTAAAGGCGGCGTTCGATCCGAAAGGCCTGCTGAACCCGGGCAAGGTGATCCCGACGCTTCAGCGGTGCGCCGAGTACGGGAAGATGCATGTGAAGCGCGGGCTGTTGCCGTTCGCGGAACTGGAGCGGTTTTGACGAAGTGCATGCCGGAGGTGCGCATGAACGCCATCTGCAAGCTCGTGGGCCTGATTGCCGTCACCGCCCTGTGGACCTCGAGCCGGGCCGGCACGCTCGCCTGCGATGGCGGCATCGCCTCCGAAGGCGAGTCGCGGTTGTCGCTCGTCTACAAGTGTGGGCAACCGGTTGCGCGCGACGCGTTCTGCGCGCCGGTGTACTACAAGGGCTCGCGCAACCCCGTACCCGAGCCGATCGCGTCGCACATGGTGCCATGCGTCGAACGTCGAAGAGTGGGTCTACGAACGCGGCCCCGGCAACCTGCTGGCCACGGTTCGGTTGCGCGGCGGCAAGGTGCAGTCGATCACGTACGGGCGCGCGCCGACCTGAGGTCGCACCCGAATGCCACCATGGTTCGCGACACCGCCCTTGCCCACCTTGTCGACCACATCCAATCGGCGCGCGCAGAACAGCGCGCGCTGCGCATCCGCGGCGGCGGCACGAAGGACTGGTATGGCGAGCCGGCGCAAGGCGAGCTGCTCGATACGCGCAGCCTCGTCGGCATCAGCAGCTACGAGCCGAGTGAACTGGTCGTGACGGTGCGCGCCGGCACGCTGCTGAAAGAACTCGAAGGCGAACTCGCGAAGAAGGGCCAGTGCCTGCCGTTCGAGCCGCCGCACTTCGGCAGCGCCAGCACCGTCGGCGGCATGGTGGCCGCGGGGCTGGCCGGCCCGGCCCGCGCCGCGGTCGGCGGTGTGCGCGACTACGTGCTGGGCGCAACGATGGTCGACGGCCGCGGCGATGTGTTGACCTTCGGGGGTCAAGTGATGAAGAACGTCGCGGGCTACGACGTGTCGCGCGCGCTGCCGGGGTCGATGGGCATCCTGGGCGTGATCGCCGAGGTCTCGCTGAAAGTGTTGCCCACGCCGCGCGCCAGCGCGACGCTGCGCTTTGAAACCCCACAGCAGGCCGACGCGCTGGCGGCCATGCAGCGCGTGGGTCTGAGCCCCATGCCGCTGAACGCCAGCGCGTGGTGCAACGGCTTCCTGCTGCTGCGCTTTTCGGGTGCGCGTGCGGCGGTGGATGGCGCGCTGGGCCAATTGGGCGGCGACAAACTTCAGGCGCTCGAGGCGTCGAAGTTCTGGCAAGGCATGCGCGACCAACGCGACGCCTTCTTCGTCGCCGCCGGCAACGCCGTGGCCGATGGCGCAACGTTGTGGCGCCTGTCGGTGCCGGCGACCACGGCGCCGCTGAAGCTCGACGGCGCAACGCTGATCGAATGGGGCGGCGCGCTGCGCTGGCTGGTGTCACGCGCGCCGCATGCGGTGGTGCGGCACGCCGCCGAAACGGTCGGCGGGCACGCCACGCTGTATCACGCGCGCGAACGCGCGACGCAGGTGTTCACGCCGCCGGCCGCGCCGCTCGCGAACATTCATCGCGAGTTGAAGCGGCAGTTCGATCCGGACCGGGTGTTTAACCCGGGAAGGCTTTATCCGGGGCTTTGAGCGCACGACCAAACAAGAGATCGACGATGTCCGCCAAGAAATCCGTCCGCGCCACACTCGAAGACGCGCAGATTATTCGGCTGTCGGTTCATGACCAGCATCGTTTCGCCAAGATGCTGCTGAACCCACCGCCGCTCGCGCCAGCAATGAAACGCGCGCTCAGAGCCCGCAAGCGCCTGATCGCCAGCACGCCTTGAAGGCCGCTGTCCGGCTCGAGGTGGTCGGCACGCACCAATCACGACGCGGCTGAGCCGCTCTACTGTCTTAGACAACCCTGCGCGGCGCCGCCGTCGCCTCATCACCTGTGTTCGGCGTTCCCGACGGTTCGATCAGCAGGATGTGTGCCTCTTCTTCGGCGACGAAGATCTGCGAGAGAGTGCCCCATGATGACTTCGTTGCCCGACGGCTACCGCGCGCTGGTCATCGGCGCCCGTGGCGCCATCGGTTCGGCCTTCATGCAACACCTGCAAGCCGACCCGCGGTGCGCCGGCGTGCAAGGGCTGCACCGCCGCTCGCAGCCAGCGATCGATCTCGACGATGAAGGCAGCATCGAAGCCGCAGCGGCGAACGTGGCCGCGAACTTGGCGCACGGCCCTGCACTGCACCTGCTGATCGTGGCCACGGGTGTGCTGCACGCACCGGGGTCCGGTGATCGTGCCGAGCTGATGCCGGAGAAGCGGCTCGGCCAGTTGGGCCAGGCATCGCTCGAGGCGATGTTCCGCATCAACACCATTGGCCCGGCGCTGGTGCTGCGCCACTTCACGCCGCTGCTGCACAGGCAGCAGCGCAGCGTGCTGGCGGTGTTGTCGGCCAAGGTGGGAAGCATCGAAGACAACCGCCTGGGTGGCTGGTACGGCTACCGGGCTTCGAAGGCGGCGCTGAACATGCTGCTGAAGTCGGCCGCGATCGAGGTGCGCCGCACGCATCCCGTCGCATCGCTGGTGGCGCTGCATC
Source organism: uncultured beta proteobacterium (assembly GCA_963738615.1). GTDB lineage: Bacteria > Pseudomonadota > Gammaproteobacteria > Burkholderiales > Burkholderiaceae_C > CAVTWY01. The sequence goes on along the minus strand of CAVTXI010000019.1, from coordinate 1,027,613 downwards.
CCGGCACCGTGAAGTCGGCACTGTCGCGCCCCTTCCGCGGCGACGAGATCGGCCGCGAACCTGCGCTGGCCGCGGCGCAGATGCTGCAAGCGCTGGATGGCGTGGACGCGCAGGACAGCGGCGTCTTCCTCGCTTACGACGGCCAGCGCCTGCCTTGGTAGTCGCGTTGCACAGCCTCCCCATGCTCACCACGATCCCCAACCTCCACGAAGCCAGCGCGACGGTGATGACGTCGGCACAGCCGAGCGAATCTTCAACTGGCGGACATCGCCGCGGCGGGCTACGAGGTGGTGATCAACCTCGGCCTGCACGACGACACGCGCTACGCGTTGGCCGACGAAGCCGGCACGGTCGCGGCGCTGGGTATGCACTACGAGCATGTCCCGGTGCCGCTCGCGGCGCCCACGCGCGCGCTGCTCGATGCCTTCTTCGCTGCGATGCGCAAGCACGACGGCCGCAAGCGTTGGGTGCATTGCGCGGCGAACTGGCGCGTCAGTGCGTTCGTCGGGCTGTGGCGCGTGCTCGAACAAGGCTGGCCGCGCGAAACCGCCTTCGACATCCTGCGCGCGGTAGCCAACGAACGCTGGGCACCCGACGTGACGTGGCAGGCGTTCATCGACGCGCAGCTCGACGGCACCACGACAATGGCACCGCAGCGCGAAGGCAGCGTCGATGCGATGGCCGACTACTACGCGCAGCGCGCGGCGATCTATGAGCGCGTGTTTCACAAGCCCGAACGCCAAGCCGATCTGCGCGCGATCGAAGCCTGGCTGCCCAGCGCGTTCGCGCGCCGCCGCGTGCTCGAGATCGCCTGCGGCACCGGTTGGTGGACGCCGCACGCCGCGCGTGATTGCACGCACTGGCTGGCGACGGATCTGAATCCGCAGACGATGGCGATCGCGCGCGCGAAGGTGATGCCGCGCGACACGCAGGGGCGCTGCAAGGTCGAATTCGCCACCGCCGATGCCTACGATCTGACCTCGACGTTGCGCGGCCGGCGCTTCGACGCCGCCTTCGCCGGCTTCTGGTGGAGTCACATCCCGCTGCTCCGCCTTCGCCCCTGGCTCGACCAGCTTCATGCCCTGCTCGAGCCCGGCGCACGCGTGGTGATGCTCGACAATGCTTTCGTGCAGACCAGCAGCACCCCCATCCACCGCCGCGACGCCGAAGGCAACGGCTACCAACTGCGCACGCTCGATGACGGCAGCACGCATGAAGTGGTGAAGAACTTCCCCACGCGCAGCGAGGCGATCACGGCGTTGGGCCCGCGTGCACGCGACGCCACGTGGATGCGAGCTGACCCACTACTGGACGCTGTCGTACACGTTGGCTTGATCATGCAGACCAACCTCGCCCCCGAATTCAAAGGCACCGCCGACGGCACCGAAGCCGAAGCGATCCTGCGCAAGTGCGTGCACTGCGGCTTCTGCACCGCCACGTGCCCGACGTACCAACTGCTGGGCGACGAGCTCGACGGCCCGCGCGGGCGCATCTACCTGATCAAGCAGGTGCTCGAGGGCGTGAAGCCGACCGCGTCGACGCAACTGCACCTTGACCGTTGCCTGACCTGCCGCAACTGCGAAACCACCTGCCCGTCGGGCGTGCAGTACGGGCGGCTGATCGACATCGGTCGGCGCGTGGTCGAGCGCCAGGTCGAGCGGCCTTTCGCCGAACGCAGCACGCGCACGCTGCTGCGCTGGGCCTCACGTCGGCCGCCTTCGCCCCGGCGATGAAGCTCGGGCAACTGGTGCGTACGCTGCTGCCCGCGTCGCTGAAGAACAAAGTGCCCGCCGCCGCGCCGGCTCGAGCGCATCAATGGCCCACGCGCACGCTCGACCGCAAGGTGCTGCTGTTGACCGGCTGCGTGCAGCCGGCGATGGCGCCCAACATCAACAGCGCCACCGCGCGCGTGCTCGACGCGGCCGGCATTCAGACGCTGGTGGCCGACGGTGCCGGCTGCTGCGGCGCCATCCGCGAACACCTGGCCGACCACGACGGCGCATTGAACGACATCCGCCGCAACATCGACGCGTGGGAGCCCGTGATCGAACGCCAGCGCATCGAGGCGATCGTGATCAATGCGTCGGGTTGCAGCGTCACGGTGAAGGACTACGCACACGCGCTGCGTCACGACAAGCGCTACGCCGAACGCGCGAAGCGCATCTCGGCATTGGCGCGTGATTTGTCCGAACTGCTGCCGTCGATCGTGCCGATGTTGAAAAAGAAACTCGAGCTGAAGCACGGCGGCAAACCCGGCGCCGACGCACTGCCCGCGCGCCGCATCGCCTATCACCCGCCGTGCACCTTGCAGCACGGCCAGCAGTTGCGCGGCGATGTCGAATCAGGTTTGACCGCGTTGGGCTTCGACGTGAGCCTGCCGACGAACGAAAGCCACCTGTGCTGCGGCTCGGCCGGCACCTACTCGGTGCTGCAACCCGAGCTGGCGTATCGCCTGCGCGACCGCAAGCTCGAGCACCTGAAGGGCCTCGAGCCCGAGCGCGTGGTGTCGGCGAACGTCGGCTGCATCCAGCACCTGCAAAGCGGCACCACGATGCCGGTGATGCACTGGGTGGAGCTGGTCGACGAGATGCTGGACGCCTGACTGTCGAAGGCTCGGTGTGCATGTGCGCGCTATGCGCCACGCGGCTGGGCTCATCCCGTGGACAAGTTCATGCTTGGTCCGTCTGCGCGGTGGGCCGTGAGGACTTCGCCGAGGCGTTGAACCTAGCATCATCGCCCATGTCGCGCCCTTACGAAGCCCTTTTGAGCCTGCCGTCCGGTCGCGCGCACAGCGCCCTGCGCGCCGGCCTGATGGCGATGAACATCGTCCCGCAGCCGCTGTCGCCCGATGCCCGGTCAAGGCACGCGCAGCTTCGCGCGGTTGACGACGACGCACGCCGCGTGGCCTTTGTCGACATCTCGGACCACAAGCCCTCGCTGATCGACCTGGACCACGCGTTGCCACGCGGCCCTTCACGCGCGCGCATCTTCCTCACACGCCTTCGTGGTGGGCACGCAAGCGACGCTGACCGCCTGTGGGTGCACAAGCTCGGCTTCGGCGGCCTGTGGACCGAGTTCGGTTCCGATGACAACGCAACCGACCACGCTCTCGCGCGCGTCGCCACCGCCCTGGGCACGGATGCCCCGACGGCGGCGGTGGTGAAGCGTCACATCGGTCAGCCGCAGGGGCCGCAAGACCAGCCGGCCCGTGAACTGATCTGGCGCCTTGCCAACGCCAGCGCCGAAGCCGCCACCGCGGCGTTGGCCAAGCGTCTGCGTGTGCGTGACCGCGAATATCACCTGCGCACCTATCCGGCCTGTTTCATCGGTCGATCTGCGGTGCGCGCGATCGCTGCAACCTTCGACTGCTCGAACAACGATGCCCTCGAGATCGGGCGCGCGCTTCACGCCTTGGGCTTACTGGTGCACGTGACCCACGAGCACGACTTCGAAGACAGCGACTGCTTCTACAGGCTGACCGTCTCGAGGCGAGCCGACAGCATCGGCCTGGACGATGCCCTGCGGGTGCTGACACAGGGCGTGGACGTCGATGACCGCAGCTACCACGCGAAGACCTACGCGCGCTGCTGGATCGGCACCGAAGCGGTCGACCTGTTCGTCGGCCGCCTCAGCCTCGAACGCCACCAGGCATGGATCGTCCTGCATCGGCTGATGCAGTTCGGCGCTTTCGACCACGTGACGGCCGAGCGTCCGTTCATCGACGGGCACTTCTTCTATCGCTTCGCTCCGGTGCTGGACAAGGCGCTCGTATCGGTCGATCAGCGCAGCCCCGCGTCGGCTCGAGGGCCGTTGCTTCCGTCATGGTGAGTCAGTCATGTGGTGAGACGTGCCCGCTCGGCGACCCTGTCGCACCGCGCAGCGCCCACACCACCCCGGCCACCAGCAGCGCAGCGCCCACCAGCGTGAGCGGCGGCGGCACATCGCCGCGCAGCGCCAGCGCGTAGGCCAGCGCGGCGAGCGTCTCGAAGACGATGAGCTGCCCCGACAGCGCCGCGGGCAGTCGCTGGCTGGCTTCGTTCCAGCACAAAGTGCCGAACCACGACGCCAGCAGCCCGACCGCGAACATCAGCGCCAGGTACGCCTGCGGCGTGGGGCCCAGCGGCATCGGGAACGTGTGCCCGCTGGCCGCGAACCACGCCCACAATACCGCATAGCCGACCAGCGCAAGCGGCAGCGTGGCGATGCCCTGCGCCGTGGCCCAGGTGCGCGGGTTGCGGTCGCGGTGCGCGCGCAGCCACTTCGCGTTGAGGATCGGGTAGATCGTCCAGCAGATGACGGCACCGACCGCGAGCAGCGCCCCGACGATGTAGTCCACCTGCGGGTTCGACACCGCGGTCGCTTCAGCGGCGCGCAGCGCCTGCATTTCGACCTGGTTCACGCACGCAATGCCCGCGGCGATCAGCACCAGCGACGGCACGAGCCTGCGCCAGCGCATGCGCTCACCCTGGCCGAGGAACAGATTCGCACACACCGCGATCACCACCGGCAGCGTGCCGATGATCATCGTCGGCAGCGGCGCACCCGCGCGCTGGATCGCGGCGGCGAGGAACGTGTAGTAAAGCAGGTTGCCGATCAGTGAGAGCTTCAGCGCCTCGATCCAGTCGGCGCGTGACAGCTCACGCAGACGCGCGCGATCGAACCACGCGAGCGGCAGCGCGATCAGCCCGAACGCGAGGTAGCGCCCCACCGACAGCAGCGCGGCCGGGTAGTCGGGCAGCAGCAGCGGCGTGACGAACACCAGGCCCCAGACCAGGCCGGCGAGGAGCGCGAAGAAGACGCCGAGGGCCATGGTTCCGAGCAAGCGAAGAACGAAGCAGCGCAGTATCGGCGGCTGTCGGCCACGCCTTGCCGCAGCAACGCGCTACGCTCGTGGCCCATCCCAAACCGAGTCTTGCGCCATGCGATGGGCCGACGTGATCGACAACCCTTTCCTGCAGAACCTGCCGTTCAAGATCGAGCTGAACCGGTGGGGCCGCATCGAGATGAGCCCGGCGAGCAATCAGCACGGCGCGGTGCAGTCGGACATCGTCGCTGAACTGAGGCGTCGCCGCGGGGGCCGCGTGATCACCGAGTGCAGCATTCAGACTGAAGACGGTGTGCGGGTTGCGGACGTGGCTTGGATCTCGAACAAGCGCCTGAAAGAACTCGGTTGGGTGACACCTTTCCCCAAGGCGCCCGAGCTTTGCGTGGAAATCAAGTCGCCCAGTAACAGCTGGGCCGAGATGCACGTGAAGGCCGGCCACTACCTACAGGCCGGGGCACTCGAGGTCTGGGTGGTCACGCTCGAAGGCAAGCGCACGGTGATCGAACCCGAAGGACAGTAGGCGGCCGCGGCCAGTGCCGTCCTGATGACGAGAGCCGCAAGCAGCGTCAGCGTCTAGCCGCGCCCGCGTCGGCCTTCGCGACGGTCGTGCTGTCGCCCGCCTTCTTTCGCCACGACCCCTGCGCGATCACCTCGCGCGTCAGGCGCACCACCTCTACGTTCGCCAGGCCGCTGATGCCCAGCGTGCGCGCAGCGGCGTAGCTCAGGTCGATGACGCGGCCGGGCTTGAAGGGGCCGCGATCGTTGATGCGCACCACGATCTGTTTGCCGTTGGCTCGGTTGCGCACGATCGCATAGCTGGGCAGCGGCATCGTCTTGTGCGCCGCCGTCATGCTGTGCATGTCGTAGCGCTCGCCATTCGCGGTCTTGCGGCCGTGGAAGGGTTGGCCATACCAAGACGCGATGCCCAGGTCGCGCATCGGCACGTCGCTGTTGTAGGGCTCGTAGCGCTCGCCCTTGACGATGTAGGGCACGTTGGGCGAACCGCGCGGCACATGCTCGAGACGCGGCTGCGCACCCGCCATCGACGCACGCGGTTCCGCCTGCTGAACCGGCGCACGTGCCGCAGCGGGGACCTCGACGATCGGCACGGAAGCCTGCGCTGGCTCGGGTGCCGCCACCACCACCGGTTCCTCACGGGTCGCCTGCGGCGCCAGCGCCGAACAACCCGCGACCACCGTGGCCACGCACGCCGACGCAGCGACACGCAGGCGACGGACGGGACGAACGAGACTGATGAGACGGATGCAACGCTTCGACATGGCGGCCCCCTGATCGAGTGGAGCCTCGTTTGTCCGCCATCCCGCCCCTGAAAAGAAGTCACCAGACGCAAGTGCCGCGCGAGGCGTGAACGCCATCACATTGCGGATCGCGTACGGCGTGACGCGGTGCTGTCGTGAGCAGACGCTTCGCGCAACACAAGGGCCCCTCGCACGGGTCGGCTTCGTTGTTTATGCTGCCCCGTATGACCACACGGCACCACCTCCTCGCGCTGGACCAAGGCACCTCGAGTTCGCGCAGCATCGTCTTCGACCTCGACGGGCGCATCGTCGCCAGCGCGCAGCGCGAATTCACGCAGCACTTCCCGCAATCGGGCTGGGTCGAGCACGACGCAGTCGAGATCTGGGACTCGCAGCTCGCGACCGCGCGCGAGGCGCTGAGCAAGGCGGGGCTTGCCGCCAAGGACATCGCCGCGATCGGCATCACCAACCAGCGCGAGACCACGTTGGTGTGGAACCGCGCCACCGGCCAACCGATTCATCGCGCGATCGTCTGGCAAGACCGCCGCACCAGCGACGTGTGCGAGCGCATGCGTGCGAATGGCCTGTCGGCCATGGTCGCCGAACGCACTGGCCTCGTGCTGGACCCGTACTTCTCGGGCACCAAGCTCGCGTGGATCCTCGACCACGTACCCGGCGCGCGCGCGGCCGCCGACCGCGGCGACCTCGCCTTCGGCACCATCGACACGTGGCTGGTCTGGAAACTGACCGGTGGGCGCGCGAACAGCCCACACGTCACCGACCCCAGCAACGCATCGCGCACGATGCTCTACGACATCCGCGCGCAACGCTGGTCCGACACGATGCTTCAACTGCTGAAGGTGCCGCCAACGGTGCTGCCGACGGTGGTGCCCTCGAGCGGCATCGTCGGCGAAACCGACGCGTCGCTGTTCGGCGCACCCATCCCGATCGCCGGTATCGCAGGCGACCAGCAGGCCGCCCTCTTCGGCCAGGCGTGCTTCAGCGCGGGGCTGGCGAAGAACACCTACGGCACCGGCTGCTTCATGCTGATGCACACCGGCGAGCGTGCGCAGGCATCCACCAACGGCCTGATCACCACCGCCGCGGCGCAGACCGCGGGTGCGAAGGCGCAGTACGCGTTGGAAGGCAGCGTGTTCATCGGCGGCGCCGTCGTGCAGTGGCTGCGCGACGGCCTGAAGGCGATCGAGAAGAGCCCTGACATCCAGGCGTTGGCGGCCAGCGTGCCCGACAGCGGCGGCGTGATCTTCGTGCCCGCCTTCACCGGTCTGGGCGCGCCGTACTGGAAGCCCGACGCACGCGGCGCGATCCTGGGTTTGAGCCGCGGCACCACCGTCGCGCACATCGCGCGCGCCGCGTTGGAGAGCATCGCGTTCCAGAGCGCGGCGCTGCTCGACGCGATGAACAAGGACGCGGTGGCGGGTGGCGCGCAAGCGGTGAAGGAGCTGCGCGTCGACGGCGGCGCCAGCGCGAACGATCTGTTGATGCAGATGCAGGCGGATCTGATCGGCATGCCGGTCGTGCGGCCCAGCGTGGTCGAGACCACGGCGCTGGGCGCGGCGTATCTGGCGGGGCTGGGCGTGGGGTGCTACCGCGGCACCGACGAGCTGGCGGCGCGGTGGAGCGAAGAGGCGCGTTTCGAGCCGCTTATCACGCGCAGCGAGGCGGTCGCGCGCACGCAAGCGTGGGAACACGCGGTGAAGCAAGTCACGATGTAACGATCGGAGTTACCTCGGCGTCCTTGCCGGTCGACGAAGCAGCCCCGAAGATCGAGCCGTGAACACCACGACCCAACGCGCGCGCTGTCGCCGCAAGGCTGGCCAGCCGATCACCGCGGTCCGTATGGACATCGACACGCCCGGGCTGCACTACCGCAAGTGGGACCACGATCAGTTCGCGAAAAAAGGCGACTGGCTCGTTGACAACGCAGGTGACGTCTACACGGTCGATGCGGCGTCGTTCGCGAAGACCTATCGCATGGTCTCACCTGGCCGCTACGAGAAGTTCGGCCATGTGTGGGCACAGTGTGCAACGCAGGCTGGCAGCGTGGCGACGAAGGAAGGCCAGACGGCCTACGCGGCCGGGGACTGGCTCGTCAGCAATGACGAGGACGGCAGCGACGCGTACGCGATGAGCGCAGAGGCGTTCGAGCGGATGTACGAGGTGGACGAATAGCTGGGCGCCTGGTCATTCACCGCCTTCGCGAGGACCCGGCACGACGGCGAGCACACGGAACAAGGTTCATGCCGCCTGTTCGCCCCCCACGCGCCACGAACCCACACGCCGCCCCAGCCGGTCGAACGCCAGGTCCACCACCACCGCCAGCAGCCCCACCACCACCGCGCCCTGGATCACGTAGGCGGTGTTGAAGCCGGCCAGGCCGACGATGATCGGCGAGCCCAGGGTCTTGGCGCCGACGGTCGAGGCCACGGCCGCGGTGCCGATGTTCACGACCACCGAACTGCGCACGCCGGCCAGCAGCACCGGCAGCGCCAGCGGCAGCTCGACACGAAGCAGGCGCTGCCAACGCTTCATGCCCAGGCCGTCGGCCGCGTCGAGCACGGCCCGCGGCACGCTTTCGATGCCTTCGATCGTGGCGCGCACGATCGGCAGCAGGCCATACAGCGCCAGCGCGATCAGCGCGGGCACGGCGCCGAAGCCGATCAACGGCACCGCAAGCGCAAGCACCGCCACCGGCGGCACGGTCTGGCCGATCGCGACCAGCGTCTCCACCAGCGGCCGGAACTCGCGGCCCGCGCGGCGCGTGACGAACACGCCCGCAGCCGCGCCGATCGCCAGCGAGACGACGCTCGACGCAGCGACGATCGCCAGGTGCGACAGCAGCAGCGACGCGAAGCTCTCCTGCGTGTACAGCGGACGGTCGAGCGCGGGGAACAACGCCGCGAACACCGGCGCGAGCGCGGGCATCGCGAATACCAGCGCGACCAGCGACGCGGTCAGCCAAGGCAGCGGGTCGCGGCCCACGCGACTTGCGATCGAGCGCGGCAGCGGTGCGGGTGTGTTCGTCACGGTGGCGGCGGCGCGAACAAGTCGCCGAGGTGCAGCACACCCAAAGCCTGCCCCGTCACCGCGTCGACCACCGGCAGCCGCGTGCTGCCGCGCGCGACGAAGGCCGACAGCGCGTCGCGCAGGGTGGCGGTGTGGGGCAACGGCTCGCCCGTCGCCACCTCGCCCACCGTCTCGCCCACCGTCTCGCCCTCCGTCTCACCAATCGTCTCGCCGACGCGCACGCGATCGGCCACCAACTGCAACGCGAGCAGCCTCAACCCCTGCTGCTCGTCGCCGCCGAAGAACGCGCGCACCGCGTCGTTCGCCGGACGCGCCAGCATCCGTGCCGGCGCGCCGTCCTGGACCACGCGGCCGTGGTCCAGCAGCACGATGCGCGTGGCCAGGCGCAGCGCCTCGTCGATGTCGTGGGTGACCATGACGATGGTTTTGCCCGACGCCTTGTGGATGCGTTGCAGCTCGGCCTGCAGCGCCTGCCGCGACAGCGGGTCCAGCGCGCCGAAGGGCTCGTCCATCAGCAGCACCTCGGGGTCGGCGGCAAGCGCGCGCGCCACGCCCACGCGCTGCTGCTGCCCGCCCGACAGCTCGTGCGGCCAACGGTCGCGGTACACGGCAGGGTCGAGGTGCAGCAGCGCCAGCAACTCATCGACTCGCGCCACGACGCGCTCGCGCGGCCAGCGCAGCAGCTCGGGCACGGTGGCGATGTTGCGCGCCACCCGCCAGTGCGGAAACAGGCCGACGGACTGGATCGCGTAGCCCATGCGGCGACGCAAGACCTCGGGCGCCAGCGACCGGATCGGCTCGCCCTGGAACATCACCATGCCGCGGTCGTGTTCGACCAGGCGGTTGATCATCTTCAGCAGCGTCGACTTGCCCGCGCCCGACGCACCCAGCAGCACGACGAACTCGCCGCGCTCGATCGTCAGCGACACGTCGTCGATCGCGCGCGCCGCGCCGTAGTGGCGCGACACGCCGCGAAACTCGATCAGCGTCGTCATGCCGTCATGCCGTCTTTGCGCAGCAGCGCGGCGAGCAGCGCGAACGCGGCATCGACCACCACCGCCAGCGCGACCACCGGCAACACGCCCAGCACCACCAGGTCGATCGCGCTGCTGGCCAGGCCCTGGAACACCAGCGCGCCGAAGCCGCCGGCACCGATCAGCGCGGCCACGACCGCCAGGCCGATCAACTGCACCGTGGTCACGCGCAGGCCCGACAGCAGCACCGGCAGCGCCAGCGGCGCGCGCACGCGCCAGAACAACTGCGCCGCGCTCATGCCCATGCCGCGCCCGGCCTCGACCGCCGCCGCGCTGACCTGCGCCAGGCCGGCGACGGTGGCATGCACGATGGGCAACAGCGCATAGAGCGTGAGCGCGACCGCCGCGGGCGCCAGGCCGATGCCGCGCACGCCGATCGCGGCCAGCGGCGCGATCAGCAGCGCGAAGAGCGCGATCGACGGCACCGTCTGCACGGCGTTCAGCACCGCGAAGAGCGGGCGCGCAAGCGCCGGGCTGCGTGCCGCGGCCACACCCAGCGGCACGCCCAGCGCAACCGCGGGCAGCAGCGCGGCAAGCACGATCTGCACATGACGAACCAGCGCGGCGTCGAACGCGTCGCGACGGTTGTCGTACTCCTTCAGCAACGACAACGCGTCGACTTGGCCGGCAGCGAGCATCAGCGCGGGCGCCAGCAGCACGGCGACCAGCGCCAGGGTGCGCGCGATGGGCGCGAGGTGCAGGCGCTGCAACGCGTCGGCTGCGGCAAGCCACGCCAGCAGCGCGAGGCACCAGAACCCGGCGCCGAGCGACACGCGAACCAGGCTCGTCGGCGAACCCGATCGGCGCGCGGCTTCATCGCCGGCCAGCGCCGTCAGCAGCGCCAGGGTCAGCGCTGCCGCCAACGTGACCACGACGTGGACCCAAGGCGCCGTCGTCGTCGAAGCGAACGCCGCCGTGTCGCCCGCTCTGCGTGTCGCCAGCGGCGCGAACAACACCGCGGCCACGAACACCGCGGCCGGCAACCACAACAGGTGCCGCAGCGGACTCGCCAGATCGACCAACGCCAGCGCCTGCCCCGTCACCAGCCGGTTCGGCGCCACGCGCACGAAGGGCAACGCCAGCACCGCCACCGCAGCCGCGAGCACAAGCACGAGCAGCACGCGATGACGCAGCCACGGCGCCGCGCTTACCACAACGAACCTCCGCCCCGCGGGCTCGAGGTCACGTCACTTCACCAGCCCCGCCGCCTTCAGATGCGCCGCCGCCACCTGCTTCGCGTCCTTGCCTTCGAGAGCGATCTGCGCGTTCAGCCGTTGCAGCGTCGGCGTGTCGAGCGTCTTGAACAACGGCGCGAGAAGCGTGGCGATCTGCGGCTGCCGGGCCAGTACCTCGGCGCGAACCACCGGCGCAGGCGAGTACACGGGCTGCACGCCTTTCGGATCCTCGAGCACCACCAGCCCGAGCGCGGCGAGCGGGCCGTCGGTGCCGTAGGCCATGGCCGCGTTGACGCCCGAGGTTTGTTCGGCCGCCGCCTTGATCGTGGCCGCGGTGTCGCCACCGGCCAGCAGCAGCAACTGGTCTTGCGTGAGCTTGAAGCCGTACGCGGTCTGGAACGCAGGCAAGGCGTCGGCGCGCTCGGCGAATTCGGCCGACGCCGCGAGCTTGACCTTGCCGCCGCCCGCGACCCAGCGGCCGAAGTCGTCCAGTGACGCAAGCTTGTTCGCCGCCGCCACGTCCTTGCGCAGCGCGATCGCCCAGGTGTTGTTGGCCGGCGCGGGCGCCAGCCACGCGAGCTTGTGCTTGTCGGCATCGAGCGACTTGATGCGCTGATACCCAGCGTCGAGCTGCTTCCACGCCGCGTTCTTCTCGTCGGCGTGGAAGAACGCGCCGTTGCCGGTGTATTCGGGGTACAGATCGATCTCGCCCGCGACCAGCGCGGTGCGCACGACCTTGGTGTTGCCCAGCGAAACCCGGTTCTGCGTCTTCACGCCGCCGGCCTCGAGCACCTGCACGATCAGGTTGCCCAGCAGCGCGCCTTCGGTGTCGATCTTCGAGGCCACGCGGACGGGTTGAGCGTGGGCGGTGGTGGCCGCGGTGACGGCAGCGATGGACAGCAGGGCTGCGGTGAGCAGGGCGGTGAGCGGGTTCATCTTGCGGGCCTCCGTCGGGGGTGACGATGGGCGCATCGTAGTCACCTCGACAGGCGGCGTGCCTGCCGCCCATCGAGCTTCAGGCCGCCGAGCCTCGGCCGCCGCGCTTTCAAGCCGCAGCGGCCGGCACCATCAGCGCCTTCGCCAGCTCGCGCAACCGCCCCGCCTGCGCCTTGATCTTCGGCGGGCAGCCCTCGACCTCGGTCAGATCCGCCAGCATCGCAGGCTGCGTCGTCACCGAGTCCCACTGTTGGTCCGACGCCGAGAGCGCCTTGCGGTCGTCGCGATAGCGCTTCAACAGCCCGTCGAAGGTCGCGCGGTCGCCGAGCTTGCGGTCGAGCAGTGCGTGCAGCAGCGCGGCGTCGGCCGGGATGAAGCCTTCCCAGACCCGGTCGTCGATCGACACCTTCGCGGAGTTGGCCAGCGATGCCGCGGCCAGCGCGGCGAGCGCGGCGCCGTTGCCCTTCGGATCGCCCATGACAACGGCCAGCGCCAGATGGTTGATCGCGCAATACCGCCCCAGATGGCCTTTGTCGCGCAGGTCGTCGCCGCGGGCATACCACATGCGCGCCTTCTCGAGCAGCTCGCGTGCAGCTTGCGTGTCGGCGGCTGACGGCGTGCCTTTGCCCCTCGCCGTGCGCGCAGTCGAAGACGAGCCGGATGCCTTCGTGTCCTTGGCTTCGTTCAGCGCCCTCACGGCCAGGCCCTTCCAGCACCGGCCCACCAAGCCACACAGCTCGGACGTCGGTGGCTCCTTGTCGGCGAGGGCTGCGCCGGGTTCCTTCGACAGCGCAGCGACCATGCGCTCGAGCCGCAGCGCCGCGCGCTCGGCACCGGCCTTGTCGCCTACCTTGCCGCTCAGGCGCGCTTCGACATTCGCCAGTTGTTCGAGCGCGCGCAGGCTCGGGTAGCTGCGTGGATCGTCGGCGGGCGCGCCGACGGCACTCAGGTGATGCTCGATCGCCTTGGCAAAGCCTTCGCTGCCGAAGCGGGCGTAAACACCGGCGGCAGCCGCAAGGATGTTCCCGCGCTTGAGCCACGGCTCGGGACAGCGCTTGAACACGCGGTCGACCGCGGCCTCGAGCTTGGCGAGCGTGTCGTGCCGACGTTTGCCCGACGGACGCCGCAGATCGTCGGCCAACAGATCGAGCGCCGATACGGCCTCTTCCGGCGCGGCAAAGCCCGCCGGCTTCGTTGACGTGCTCGCACGCAAGCGCTGCGGATCGAGCATGAAGCTCGGGTCACCATACGCCTGGAATGCACCCCAGGTGTTGGTCTCGGGGTAGGACTTCCACGTCTCGAGGCGTGCGGCCTGGATGGCGTCACCGAAGTTGCGCCCCAGCGCGATGAACTGCTCGTAGAACACGCTGGCGAAGTGGCGCGCGGCGCGGTCGTCGACCGGCCAGCCCGCGGCGACCACGGTGCGCACGCCCATGTCGATCAGCTCGCGCGAGATGCTGGCGGCCAGGCGGTACGACTCGTTGTCGGCCTGCTTGGAATCGGCGGCCATCACGCCGAGGTTGCAGCAGTTGAGGAAGACCAGGTCGGGCACCTGCTCCATCTGCCGGATCTCGGCCGCGGTGAGGAACAGGCCGTCGGACAAGACCACGCCGGTGCGCCCGGTTTCGGGGCCGCCGCCGTCGGGGCGGACGTCGAACATCCCGTGCGCGGCGATGTGCACCACGCGGTACGGGCGCTGGAAGAGTTTGTGGATGACGTCGATGCCGCTCGTGTCCTGGCCGATCGCTTCCTCGACCTGGAAGCCGCCCTGGCGCAGCGCCTTCGACACGATGCCGGCTTCGTCTTTCGCGCCGGGCAGTTCGGGCATCTTGGCGTAGCCGGTGAAGTGCTTCTCGAAGTCGCGCGTGGACGGGTCACCGACCACGTAGGCGGTCATCTGCATCGCCGAGCGCGCGCGCTGGCGCCACGTGAGGCTCTCGAACTGGCGCACGACCGCTGTCTTCTCGATCATCGGCTCTTCGTCGGCGACCATCAGCTCCCACGGGAAGTTGGCAGTGAAGGCGTCGACGACCAGCACCAGGCGGTCCATCTGCCGCGCGGTGTCTTTGAACTCGAGCGGCGTCATCAGCTGGAACAGCGTGCGCCCCAGCGCGAGGTTGCTGCGCTCTTGCTCGATCGACAGCCGCGCCAGGCGCTCGACCAGCCCCGGCTGACGGTGCAGCACAACCGCCTCGGCACGCGCGCGTTGCGACAGGTACGTGAATTGCAGGCTGTCGGCGACGGGTGCGGCGCGGTCGCTGTCGTGCATCGACGCTGCGGACTGCGCAGCCTGTGCGACTGGGTCTTGCGCCTGCTTCCACGGCTTTCCGCCGACGCGCCCGGTGACGATGAGCCGCGGCCAGTAGCCCGAGGGTTCCTGCGCCTCGAGGCGCAGCCGCATGCTGTCGGACTGACGCAGCTCGTTCGCGGCGATCACGCGCACGCCCTGGTACTCGCCTTCGTCGTTGGTGATCGACTTCGCGATGGTGCGCAGCGCCTTGGTGGCGGTGATCGCGGCGTCGAGGTACCACTCGACAAGATCGAGCTTCACGATCAGCGCCTGCCGCGCGTTGGTGCGCACGCGTTGGAACTCGAGGTTGGCCTCGACCACGCCGCGCACGATCGAGCCCACCGAATCAGCGATGCTGATGTTGGCGGTCGAGTTCTGCCCCAGCAGCAGGCTCGACAACTCGAGCCGCAGCGGCGCTTTGCGTCGCCGCCGCGGCTCCATCGGCTGAGATGCCCTCGCGGTCGACACTTGCCAGCAGGTATCGCAGACAACCCGCGCGCACCGCCTGCGTCACGCCCCCGGCGCTCAGCGAGCCGAACTCGCCCAGTCCCAGCACCACGGCACCACGGCGCGAGCCGCGCTGAAGCTCGCCGCTGCCGGCTTCGAGCACGACCACAGCTGCGCTGCCGAGCGGGCCGGCGTACTGGCCCAGGTGGTGGCGCATCGTCAGCTCGCCATTCACCACATCCAGGTCGAGCGTGCTTTCGGCCCCGGCGATCGGGTCGCCCTCGTAGTGGCCGACCAGCACGGGTGACGTGGAATCGCGCAGGTCCATCGCGCTGCACGTCACCTCGAGCTCGAAGCCCGCGGCGGTCGCCTGTTTGCGGCGTGTGTGCTCACGCGAGCGCTTTCCGGCGCCCATCGCGGCACGCATGATCGACGCTTCGTTCGGCCACGTTTCGGGGCCGGGCTCGCCGATCACCAGCGGCACGGCGCGGCCGCCGCGCGTGGTGGCCTCGGGCCAGCCTTCGGCCTGCGCGCGCGTGGTGGCGCCGGTCAGCAGGATGTCTTCGTAGGCGTCGAACCAGCGGTCATCGGCGCACAGGTCGCCGTGTTCGGCGTCGACGCGGTACGCGCGGCCGATGCCGCGGATGCGGCTGGACGCCCACGGTACGGTGCCGTCGCCGTCGGCGGTGTAGACCAAGCGCCAAGCGCCGTCGTCCTTCTTCAGGCCGATGGGGGTTTGGTCGGCGCGGCCCAGCACCATCACGATGCGCTCGCCCAGCCGGTCGACCTCGGCCACCCGCTCGCCCTCGACCACCACGTGGGAACCGGGCATCGACGGGTTGGTGGCGTCGAAGCCTGCCAGCTCGTACAGCTTCTTGCCGGATTCGATCGCTTTCGTCGACGGCACACCGACGATGCCGTTGCCGAAGAAGCGGTCGACCACCTTCGGCGCTTCACCCGGGCCCGTGCGCAGGCCCTGCCAGAAGTTCGCGTCGAGGTAGTCGGGGATGACATCGACACCTTGCGACAGGAACTCGCGCCGCGGCATCAGTTGCATCGCGCCGGGGAGTGTGGCGACGACGTCGACGTGCTCTTGCAGCGAGTTGCCCTTGTACGCGATGGCCAGCTTGCGCAGCACGTCGTGCCGGCCAATCATCATGCCCGCGGCGGCGTGTGAGCCCTGATGCGGTGTGCCGAGCATCACGACGCGCGCGCCCGGGATCTCGAGCAGCTTCTTCCAGTAAGGCAGATCTTGCGCTGCCATCGCTCGCACGACGAGCCCGCCCATGCTGTGCGCGAGGATGCGCAGCGGCTGGTTGCCGCGTTCCTTCTCCAGCTTCTTCAGCAGCGCGAGCAGGTCCTTCGCGTGGTCCTGCACCGGCAGCCGCCAGTCGTAGGCGAAGCGCTCCACGCGGTGCGTTGCCTCGAGGCGCAGACACAGGTCGTCGTAGAAGTCGTCGAAGATCGCCTCGGGCTCGATGCCCTGTGCGTTGGGCCACGGCAGCTCGAGGGTGCAGCCGCGCAATGCCTGCGACAGGCCCGTCCACAGGCGTTCGTCTTTCGGATTCTTCAAGAACGTGCCCATCACGCCGGGCAGCACGACGACGATCGGCTTGTCACGCGAGCCTGCAGCGCGGTTCGCGGCGCGGCGTGCGGACCGCGCTTCTTTCACCTCTTGCGGGTCGCGCAACGGCGTGAACGCGCCCACGCTCGACGCCTGCGCCGCCGTCAACCACGACACCAACGCCGTGCGCGTGCGCGGGCGGCGGAAGTAGCTCATGTGGTCGACGTTCGGGGCCCTGGTCGAACAGCACCGCGGCCGTGCCGCCGCCCATGGCCGCACCCACGCGCGCCACGCCTGCGTCCATCGAATCGGTGTCGACCACCAGGTCGTGGTCGTGGCGGTCGAAGAAGGTCCAGTCGGTGAAGAACTCGACCAGTCTGCGCAACGACAACCGCGTGCCTTCGATGTCGCCCGCGATGATGCCCAGCGACAAGCCGGGCGCCACCGGCGCCTGCGCGAGGAACCGCGCGGTGGACGACAGCGGCAGCATCGCTTCCAGGCCCGGCACCACATTGGCGTTGGCGCGGTGGCGCACCAGGTCGGCCACCACACGTTTGGCCATCTGCAGCGGCACCGCCGCGACGGCACCGGCCACCGATGCGGCGCCGAGTTGCAGCAGGTTGAGCAGCACGCTCAGGAAGAGGTCGAAGTTGCGCCCCATCAGCAACGTGCCGTTCGACGGCGACGCCACGCGCACGTAGCGCTCGACGCGCACGCCGCGGCCACGCGCCAACACGCCCAGTTCGGCCAGGTCACGGCGGTCTTCGGCGTCGGCGCGCTCGAAGCCGTCGGCGGCGTCTTCGTTGGCGGGCGTGACCAGGCGCTCGAGGTTCTGCACCAGCGGGTCGACTTCGTCCTGCTTCGTCCAGTCGACGCACAACAGGTCGCCGACGATGCCGCCGCGCGAGTGCGTCACCAGGTGCACGCGCGCGCCGCCGGGCAGCGCGCCCAGCAGTTGCTTCGCGTTCTCGATCGGGCTGGCCGAGAAGGTGTGGTGCTCGAACGCATAGATGCGCCCGCCGTAGTGCTTCTCGAGCGCCTGCCAGTCGCCGCGCTCGTTGCGCAGCCCGCGGTACGCCGCGAACGTGTTCGACGCGGTGCCGTGGATGAAGACCAGCAGCGGCCCCTTCGTCACGGCTTCGGCCAACGCTGCGGGCTCGACCGACGCCAACGCGTCCTCGCCCTCGCCTTCACCCTTGAAGGCATACAGCCCCGGTTCGGCCAGCAGGCGTTTCTCGACCACGTACGACAGCGCCTTCGCGCCCACCCAACTCGCGCCCCACTCGGCCGCGTCGGCGGGCACCTTCTCGCCCTGCTTCTCGAGCCACGCTTTCGCGGCTTCGATCACCGGGTCAGCGGCATCGTCGACGTTGAGCACCAACAGGCGCGTGGCGAACGACGCGATCTTCGACAGCAGACCGCTGCGCGAGTCGGCTTGCCCCGACCGCCGCGCCGCACCTTCGGCCACCGTGTCCAGCGACACCACGCCGCCCTGCACCGCCGACGGCATGCGTTCGCCGATCATCTGCGCCAGGCGCGCGCCGCTGGTGAAGAGCACCAGGCCGTCGTCGGACTCGATCGCGACGAATTGGCCGGGCTGCACGTCGAGCAGTTGCTTCTTCTCGGCGTCGGTGCGGGCGTCTCGCCCGGCTGCGGCACGAAGGTCGATCGCCTTCGCGACCTTCAGGTGCGGTTCGATGAAGAAGGGGTCGATGGGCAGCTCGCCCGTCTTGCCGCTGCGCGTGGGGGCACCGGTCTGGAAAATCGACGGCAGCGTGCGCGCCGCCTCGTCGGTCAGCAGACGGCCGGTGACCTGGATCGTGACCGGGGTGATCGGTACGGCGGCGGTGGCGCGACGTGCGCGAGGCGGCGGGGCGGGCGGCGGGGCTTGGGCCGCAGACGCGGTCTTCTTTGCGAGAACGGCCTTCTTTGCGGGTGCCGTCTTCTTTGTGGGTGCCGTCTTCGCGGGTGTAGCCTTCTTCGGCGCGGTCACTCTCCTGGTCGTCGGCACCTTGGCAGGCGCCGCCTTCTTCGTGGATGCGCCGCTCTTCTTCTTGCTCGTCGCCATCGATCGCTCCTCGTTGCGAGTTGCGCGTCAACCTGCTGTCGCGCTCAACCCAGGATCTTCGCCTTCTGCGCCGCTTTCGTCCCCACGATCTGCGGCGCCTGCGGGTAGTTCAGCGACGGCAGCGACCTGCGCACCGCCGCGTGCCACTGCGCATAGGTCGACGTGGCCTTCAGCGTCTTCAGCGCCCCGAGCGCGAAGTGCGTGAACGCGCCGCGCGCGCGGCCGTCGAAGGTGGCGTCGTAGCTGAAGTTGTCGGGGCCTTCCTTGCAGCCGGACAGCAGCAAGTCGCCCGGGCTCATCGCCACGGCCAGCGGCGACGGCGTGGCCTTGACCTTGATGCTCGACAGCTCCTTGCCGCTGGCGGCCTTGGGCATGTCGCCCTTCGCGAGCCACGAGCCCGGTGGCAGGAAGCGCGCGCGTGGCGCGGTGCTGTTGCGCGGCGCCGGTGCCGCGCGGGTGACCGTGCCCGAATGGCAGCTGTCGGAGATCAGCACCAGGCGCACGCCCGCGGCGCGCGCACCGAAGATGCGCGCGATCTCGTCATCGAGCAGCGGGCGGCCCTGCGCGATGTCGTAAGGCGCCAGCGCCTCGTCCCAGCCGTCGGCCTCGTCGCTGTCTTTGTCGGGCGCCACGCTGCCGTGGCCCGAGAACGTGATGACGAGGCTGTCGCCAGCTTTCGCGGCGCCGATCAACGTCGACATCGCTTTCGACATCGCCGCCTTCGTCGCCTGCGCATCCAGCAGCTTCTTGACCTCGAAGCCGCGCGCCTCGAGCACCTGCGCCCAGTCGTTCGCGTCGTTGACGCAGCCGGCCAGGTCCATGTTCGTGCCCGGGTAGTCGTTGATCCCGATGCACAGCGCCTTCTTGCTCATGATGAACGCCCTTCGAGCAAGCACCGCAGAGGCTTCCCAGGCGATGCGTTCGTGCGAACGGCGCACGAACCGCGCAAGGGTGATCCAGATGCGCGTGGTGCGCACCCGTCAAGCTAGGGATGGAAGGTGTGACGTGCGCGACGGCTCGCCCATGCCGACCGACGCGTCACTTCGCACGCGCGCGGTTGTTCTCGAGGAGATGCAGCAACACGCACCGCGCACCGACGGATCACGTAGCGCCCCGCTGTCGCCTACCGGCGCGGCGACTGGTCCGAACTCAACACGGCGCCCGAACGTTTCTCGCCGCTGGACGGAACGCTGAAGACGTTCTCGAACTTCAACGACTGCCCCGCCCGGATCGACGGCGCCTTCAGCTCACGCTTCCACTGGCGCCCGCCGGACTGCACCATGACGTCGACGACGACGTTGGTCAGCTCGAACGGCGAGTCGTTGCGCACCACGACGTCATCGAGCACCAAGCCGGGCTCGATCCGCCAAGCGAAGCGCGGCGTGGTGAGCTGGCGGTACTGGTCGGGTCGTTGCTGGCGGAAGGCCGCGAGGTCGGGGCTGTCGTGGATCGACTTCACGTCGGTGAAGCCGTGCTGGTAGGCGCGCTCGAGCCACGTGCCAGCGTCCGCGGGTCGATCGGCCAGGCTCGAGATCTTCGCGGCCCGGATGCTGAAGCCGGCGTCATTGCGCCACCGCGCCTTGCCGGCCGCCGCCGAGACTGCCGCCATCGCATCGTCATAGCGGCGCCCCGCCGCCAGGGCGCGCGCCAACTGGGCGTGGCCGATACCGAATGCGTCGTCGGGGTCGGTGGCCAGCAGCGTCTGACAGAAGCGCAACGCGTCCGGCGCCGCCGACGCCGGGCCGCGGCTGTACGCCGTGTCGGGCAGTTGCGCGACCGCGGCCGACACCGCCAGCTCGGCCGCGCCGGAGACGAACAAGACGCGGAAGTCGTCGTAAGCGCGCACCGCCGGTACCAGCCGCGCCGACGCCAACAGCGCGTGCGCGCGCGTCATCAGCTGATCGGGCGTTTGGTTGGGCTCGCGCGCAAGCGCGTGGCGCGCCTTGACGAAGGGGTCGCGCGGGCGCCGCGCCGCGTTGTCGGCGAGCGTGCGGTTGTGGTCACCGTCGAAGCCGGCCTCGCCGCGCTGCCAGCCGAACTTCGTCGTCAGGTTGTCGGCGAAGAGTCTGGCGCGGCTGTCGGTCGAAACCCATGAGTCTCTGACGCGACGAATCTCGGCGTCGAGCGCCGCCTTGCGCGTCTCGTCCCTCGACACGCTGCGACGGAAGCCATCGCCGAGGCCGCTGACGATGCCGGTGATCGGGCCGAAGCGCGCCGCCTGCATGACAGAGAACAGGAGCGCCGATGTGGCGTCGTTCTGCGCCTGTCGCACCGCGTTGCGATCGATCGCGCCAAGACCCGACAAGTAAGCCTCGTAGGCCTCGAGAAAGCGCAAGCCGTCGTCGTAGAGCCGCAGCACATCGGCGTCGAGGCCGCGAGCCGAGGCGGTGGCTTGAAGGCGCAGCATCTGCACCCTGGTGCGCGCCAGCCACTGCTGCAGAGAGTCGCGCGGTTCGGTTTCGGCGGGCCAGTTCTGGTAGGTCGCCTCGAGCGCACGGACCAGGAAGAGGTTCTCGTCGACATCGCCCATGGGTGTGGTCGAGTACGGTCCGTCGGGGCGCGGCTGCGGCACCGGTGTCGGCGCCGGTACCGGCGCGGACGGCATGGGGACGACCGGATTTGCGCTGCGAGCGCTCGAGTCGGGAAGCCGGCCGGGCGCGGAAGAACACCCGGCGATAAAAACCACGGCGACCACGCTCGCCAGAACCTGCACGAAGTGCAGTCGCGGGCTACCGCTGATCGCGATGCGAAGCGTCTTCTTGCTCATACAGCTCCTCGAGCAAGCACCGCGGGGCGATGCGTTCGTGCGCACCGACGCACGAGCGGGCAATGCTGATGCAGACGCGCGCAGCGCTCGCCCGTCGAGCTAGGGGGGTGATTCACGCGCCTCGAGTCGTGGCTACGAACCGCGAGTCGCCCTCAGCGTCGTCGCGCATCCGCGGCCAGACTCGCGGCGTGCGGGCTGTTCAGGCTCTCGAGAAACTCGCGCAGCGCTGCCTTGTCGTCCGCCGTCAGACCCAGCGCTTGCAGCTTGACGCCGCTGAGCTCCGCTTGTCGGCCGCCGCCGCGGTCGTAGAACTCGATCACCGCATCGAGCGTCGCGAGCGACCCGTCGTGCATGTACGGCGCGGTACGCGACGCATTGCGCAGGCTCGGCGTCTTGAAGGCGTGGCGGTCGCGCGCTTGTTGCGTGATGTCGTGGCGCCCGAGGTCAGTGTCCACGCTGAAAGCGAACGGCGCGAGCGCGTCGAGCGCCAAGCGCGTGGCCTCGCCGGGCGCGAGCGGCACGTCGTAGTTCGCCTTCAGGGCCTGCCCGGCACCGGTGACGTGAAAGTTGCCGTCGGTGAAGGTGGCGTTGCGTTCGCCCACGAGGTGACAGCTCGAACACCGCGCCTTGCCGACGAAGAGCGCGAAGCCTGCGCGAGCGGGCGCGTCGAGCGCGTCGGCCTGGCCGCCGTAGCGCCAGCGATCGAAGGGCGAATCGGCTGCGACCAGCGTGCGTTGATACGACGCAAGCGCGCGCGCGACGGTGTCGCGCGTCATACCGCTGGCCGGAAACGCCGACGCGAAGCGGCGCGGGTAGTCGTCGATGCGGCGCAGCCGCGCCAGCACGTGCGCTGCCGACGCGTTGCCCATCTCGTGCGGATGCAGGATCGGGTCCCACGCCAGCGCCTCGAGCGACGCGCGGCGCCCGTCGTGAAACAGCGCCGATTGCCACGCCACGTTCAGCAGCCCCGGCGCGTTGCGCTTCAGGCTGCGGCCCTCGAGGCCCAGCGCCTGCTGCGACGCGTTCGACGTGAAGCCCTCTTCGGGCACGTGGCACATGCCGCAGGACATCGTGCCGTTGATGGACAGACGCCGGTCGAAGAAGAGCTTGCGGCCGAGTTCGCGTTGTGCGTCGGTCGTCGCAGGTACGTTCAGCGGTGGCAGGCCGAATGCCGGATCGCGCGCGTGAGCAGTCGACGCGAGGACGACGCACGACGCCGCACAACATCAGCAGCAACACCCTCACGACCGACACGTCAGCCGCGCGCGGCCGACGCCATCGCCAGCGTGCGCAGATCGTTGACCATCACCTCGGGCTGAAGGAACGCGGCGCTGTAGATCTCACGCACCTGCGCGCGTTCGTCGATCAGGAACACCTTCAACATGTGCGTGATCACACGTGTGGCACGTCCGGCATCGTCTTTCTCGACCTCGACATCCTGGCCGAAGCCTTCGAGGATGGGCGCGAGCTGCCGCACGGATTGCGTGGTGAGGAAGTGCCACGGCATGCGCTTGTCGCGCGCGAACGCACCGCCGTAGGCCTGCATCGCCGCGGGCGTGTCGTTGGCGGGGTCGAACGACAGCGACACGAACCGAACCCGCGACGTCAGCGCCTTGTCGCGCAGCACACGTTCGCGCACGTCGACGAAGGTTTGATACGCGAGCGGGCAGCCGATGGGGTCGGTGCAATACGTGTAGACGAAGCTCAGCAGCGTCAGCGCGCCTTGCGTGTAGCGCGCCAAACGCCGCGGCACCCAGCTGCCTTCGAGCACCCACCCGTCAGCCGCGTCCTGGATCACCGGCAGGTCGTAGCTGCCGGCGGGCGGCGGCACGAAGTCTTGCTGGGGCTTCAGGACCATGCCCTTGCCGGGCTCGAACTGCGCGGCATGGGCCCAGGGCGACGCCATGGTCCCCGCCATTGCAAGCGAGAAGCCTCGGCGGTTCAGCACGGCCTTCCCCAAGTTCACCAAGCTACGAACTGAACTTCATGTGATGCGCCCGCCCCAACTTCAGCGCACTGAAGTCCACCTCGAACTTCTGCTTCAACTCCTTGCCGTCCCAATCGAACCCACGCAGCACCTGCTCGTTGTCGCCCGCCTTCTTGTCCCAGTTCGCCAGCAGCGACGACGTGATGTAGACGCGCTTGCCGTCCCAGCTTTGCGACACCATATTTACCTGCTTGCCCGTCACCTTCGAATAGGTCTGCTTCGGCGCGTCGGGGTTGCTCAGGTCGAAGTAGCGCGTGGTGCCGTCCATGAAGGTATTGACCCACAACCCCTTGCCGTCGGCAGTGATCGAGATGTCGACCGGCAGCGGGATCTTCGATGGGTCGCCGATCGTGGCGACGTCCTTCGCCTGCCACTGGCCCTGCGCGTCCTGCTTCACCAGCCACAGCTTTGATGTGAGCGCGGTTGCGGTGATGGCCCAGTTGTCGCCGCCCTTCAACGACCAGCGGATCTCGAGCGGCGCGCCCGGCACGCTCAGCACCTTCTGCGGCTTCATCGCCTTCAGGTCCCACACCGCCATCGTGTTGCCGAAGCGCTTCATCGCTTCGGGGTCCGCAATGAGCTTGCCGATGTCCATCATGTAGTTCGTCCAGCCGGTAAAGCTCGACGTCAGCATCACGTTCTTCTGCGGATTGATCGCGATGTCATACCCGTAGCCGTCGCCGCCACCACCCGCGGCGGCGCCGACCGGCATGGGGTATGACGACACGAAGCGGCCCTGGTTGTTGTAGACCGCCATGCCGGTCACACCGCCGTGGTCCTTCGGGTTCGACAGGCCCTGGATCAGCATGCGACCGGGCAACGCGTAGAACGTGTGTGGGCCGACGTAGCCGGTCTTGCCGGCGAAGTCACCGATCGTGCGCACGAGCTTCGGCTTGGCGGGCGTGCTGATGTCGATGACGAAGATCTTGCTGTCGTCGAGCCGCCCGGCCCACAGGAACTTGCGGTCGTCGGTGAAGCCCATGTGGTGCGCCTCGCCGCGCCCGCCGACCGACAGCGAGTGGACCACCTTGCCGAAGGTTTTGCTGGCGGGACGAACGTCGACGGTGACCAGTTTGTCGGAGCCGTCGCCCATGCCGGCGACGCCCAGCGCCCACACGTGCAGATAGCCCTCCTGGCCCTTGATCAGGCGCGCGGTGTAGGGCGAGTTGCAGGTTTCGTCGGCCAGCGCCGTGATGGGCGCGATGCTCAGTGCGAGCGCGGTGGCAAGAAGCGGGTGGGCGCAACGCAGGCGCGGGATGCTCATGGCGGATTCCTCGAAGTTGATCCCCATGAGACTGCGCCCGCGCACGGGCGATGTCAACGAGGGGCAATCAGGGGGACTGCGCGATCACCTGCCCGTCGGTCGTGCGCGCGACGACGACGCGCAGGCCCGGCAGCGCCGGCACCCACGCCAGCATGCAGGGCGACGCCATCACCGTGGCGCGCAGGGTGTCCGCGCTGGCGGCGGGCGGTGGTGTGACGCGCAGCGTGATGTCCAGCCGCTGCTCGGTGTCATTGAAGCGCACCGCATCCGGGCCGGCCAGCGCAAGCGACATCGGCGCAGACGATCGTGGGCAGCGCCACGAGCACGATCGACTGGCGCGTGAAGTCGGTGTCCTTCGCCTCGTACGGTGGCGGCAGCATGCGCGCCTTGGCGAGCAGCTGCGACCACTGCGCTTGCGTGGTGATGCCGTGTGCCGAAGGGTGCGCCACCAGCAGCGGGCACTGTTCGTGCATCTCGTGCTTCGCCACCGCGATCACGCGGTCACCCGGCGTGGCGGTGCACGCGGTGACAGCCCATCGTGCCGACCAGCCCCGTGATCATCGTCGTCAGCGCCACGGTCTTGCGCTTCATGGTCTGACCCTACGGAAGCCCGCGGCTGGCATCTCGACTTTGCCGACACTCAACGACGCCGCGCTGGCGCCGCCCGACACCAGATCGAAGTTGATGCCCGATCGGTTGCCCGCAGCCAGCTCGAGCACGGTCGGCTGGCCGCCCAGCACCGGGTACAGCCCGCAGGGTTCGCTGGCCCCGCAGACGAAACCGTCGTTGTCGGTGTCGGTACCGGCGGCAATCACCACCTGTGCCGACGTGATGTTGGCAATGCTGTAGGCGTAGGTCAGTCCCACCGTCGCGACATCGGCCTGGCCGACGTTGGCGAGCGAATTCACGTCGATCGCCAGCACGTACACGGGGCCCACGCCGAGCTGGCCGACCGGCGCGCTGGTGCGTGCCGCCACCGACACGTCGAAGCTGTAGCGCCGGTTCTGGGTGCTGGTGATCTGCACGCGAACCACGTTCTCGCCCGGCGCCAGCTTGGCGCGATTGACGCGCACGGCATAGACGTACGGCCCTGCGGCCGGGTTGCCGCCGGTGGGCACCACGATCGTGACCGCGGTGGGGTCGAGCGCCGTCGACGCATAGGTGTCGGGCGTATCGGTCGAGCTGTTGATGCGCGCTACGGTGACGTTCAGCTCCGTCAGCGATCCGCCGAAGTCAAGCACGGCCGGGCTGACCGCCAGCGTCGGCAGGTCAGGTACAGGCGTGGGCGTGGCGCCGCTGCCGGCCGCGGCCTGCACGGCCTTCAAGGCGCTGATGAGCCCGAAGCCGAACGACGGGTCGCGCCCGGCGGTGCCCAGGTCTTGCGTCAGCGCGCCCGACGCCAGCAGCGAATCGACCTGCGCGGGGGTCAGCGCCGGGTTCACCGCACGCATCATCGCCATCACGCCGGCCACGTGCGGCGCCGCCATCGACGTGCCTTGCAGCCCAGCGTAGCTGACACGGCGCGTGCCGCCCAGGAACGAGGCATGCGTGCTCAGGATCAGGTCGGCGCCTGCGGGCGAGCTTCGGCTCTGGTCACCACCCGGCGCGCTCACGGCGGTCTGCGGCCCGGAATTCGAGTACGTTGCAAGCCGCAGGTCGTACGACACCGCCGACACCGCAATGACGTTGGCGCAGTTGGCGGGCGCGCCCACCGGCGCGGCATCGTTGCCGGTCGCGGCGACGACGATCACCCCTTGCTGACGCACGGCCGCGTAGAGATCGGCTTCGGAGCTCGAGCACGTGCGGTTGCCGCCCAGGCTGAGGTTGATCACGTCGGCACGGCGCGCGGGCAGCGTGCCCGAGCTGTTGGACAGGCCCGCCGAGAAACGGATGCCCTGCTGGATGTCGAACAGCGTGCCGCTGCCGCCCACGCCGAGACCGCGCACCGGCATGATCCGCGCCATCGGCGCCACGCCGATCACGCCGCGGCCGTTGAAGGCTTCGGCTGCGATGGTGCCAGCGACGTGCGTGCCGTGGAACGTGCCGCCACTTTCGGTCTCATCGTTCGGGTTCGAGTCGAGACCGTCGCCGTCGCCGCTGATCGTCGCACTGCTGACGAAGTCGTAACCCGGCACCAGCATGCGCGTCAGGTCGAGGTGGTCGGCGACGATGCCGGTGTCGACCACCGCGACGATCGGCACGTACGAGGGGCGCGGCGACATGCTCGCCAGCGCGTCGAACGCAGCGGGCAGGCCGATCAAGCCGTAGTGCGGCTGGCGCGACAGGTATTCGTCATTCGGCGGCCAGGCGCCGAACGCGGCCTGCGTCGCGTGCATCCAGGTATTGAGCTCGACATATTCGAACGCGCCCGACGCCGCCAGCTGTTTGGCCGCGACCACGGTTTCATAGGCGCGGCGCGCGTCGTCGCTGATGCCTTCCAGCGCCACACGATGCGCGGCCTTCATCAGCGACTTGCCGGCCGGCGCGCGCAGCGCAGCCAGGCCAGCGGTGACCTTGCTGTTGCCGTCGCCCGCGTCAGGCCAACCCAGCAACATCGCCTCGCCCGCAGCTGAACCTGCCTTGCGTGCGATGCCCAGGCCCTCGAGCAATGCTGTCGCCTTCAGGTACGACGGCGCCGCTGACTTGTTGCGGGACACCGCGTCCGCACGCGGCTTGGCGATGAGTTCGTGGTTGACGAAACGCGCCGGCACCGAGCCGACGGCTGTCGCCGCAGGGTTCGAGGTTGCGTTGGCGCACGTCGAACCCGGCCGTGGCGGGCCCCATGCCAGCTCGTACGTGGACGCGCCGTCATAAGCTTGCACGCCGACGATGTAGCTGCCCGAGCGCGTGATGCGCACGCACTCGCTGCGCGTCTCGCCGATGGATTCCCCCAGCGGGTTGCCAGCGGTGTCGTAGACGTAAAGGTCGACATCGGCGCTCGACGCGTCGCCGAAGTTCAACTCGACGATTTGGCCGGCCACGAGGTCGACGCGATAGGCGTCCCACACGTCGCCGTCCGTCTTGTTCATGCCGGCCGGTCCTTCGCCGGGTTGATTGACGTAGCCGACCACAAGCGCCGGGTTCACGGCCGGCTGCGCCGTCGATGTCGTGCCGTTTCTCGCACGCTGCGCCTGCAGCGGGTCATTGGTGTCGGAATCGACCAACGAGATGCCCAGCACCGAAATCGAACCCGACACCCTGGCTGGCGGCACAGGTGCTGGCGGTGGCGGTGGTGGTGGCGGCGAAGGTGGCGGTGGCGAAGGTGGCGGTGGCGCAGGAGGCGGTGGTGTCGGTGTCGGTGACGGTGTGCCGGACGGCGGCGAAGGTGTCGGCGATGGCTCGTCGCCACCGCCGCCACATGCCGACATCAGGGCCACGACGGCCCACATCGAAACCCACGCACGCTTGCGATTGATCTTGTCCATTGCCCTGCTGCTCCACTTCAGACTTCGAAGCCGCGAATGCTGGAGCGATCGGGCTTTGCTTTCATCCCCACGACTGAGGACATTGGCAACCGACTGCTTCGCGTGAAAGCAAGCGTGTGCGGGAGTGAGCTTTTCAGGGGGCCACCGCCTCCAAAACCGACAGCGCGGCCAGCGTGTCCAGGCAGGCCCGCGCGACTTCTTCGCCCTTCTTCACGAAGTGCTCGGCGAAGAAGCGGCGGTGTTCGTCGTGCTCGTGGAAGGCGTGCGGCGTGAGCACCGCCGAGAAGACCGGCACGTCGGTGTCGAGTTGCACGCGCATCAGGCCGTCGATGACGGCGGCGGCGACGAACTCGTGGCGGTAGATGCCGCCGTCGACGACGAGGCCGCAGGCGATGACCGCATCGAAACGTCCGCTGGCGGCGAGACGGCGCGCGAACAGCGGGATCTCGAACGCGCCTGGCACGGTGAACCGCTCGAGCCTCGCGGGCCCATGCGATGCGAACTCGGCAGCGATGGATGACGCCGCACGCTCGACGATGTCGGCGTGCCAGCTCGATGTGACGAGCGCGACGCGGGTCGGAACAACGGGGGAGGACATCTGATTCATGGCATGCCTTTCGATGATGGCGGTTGCACGAATCAGGGCGCGAACGAACGACGAACGGCCACGAACCGGCCAGCCGGGTCGCAGCGCATCCGCACGCTCTCTTTCATCCGGACTGTGACCGTCGGCCCAGGCATCGCACCTGATCTGCTGACCCTGCTTTCACGTGATGCGAAGGCAGGCGCTCGCGGGCTCCCGCTCGGCTTTCGCTTCGCGGATACCGCCGGTGGGGACTTCCACCCCGCCCTGAGAACGCTTGCCCGCGCGGCACCCGAAAGCACCGCGCAGGCGATGTCGATGCTACGTCGACAGCGGCGGCAGGCGGCGATAGAAGATCGTCGTCGCGCCAAGGCCCCCTTGGGGCCAGAGCGCGAAGTCGGGGATCGTGCCGACCTCGGTCCAACCGCAGCGCGCGTACAACCGCGCCGCGACATCGCTGGCGGTATCGAGCACCAGCACCGTCTTGCCGGCGCGCCGAGCTTCGTCTTCGGCCGCACGCATCAGCCGCTCGCCCAGGCCCTGGCGGCGAGCGTCGGGGTGCACGAGCATCTTGACCACGTCGACGCGGTGCGGCTGGTTGTCGGGCTGAGCCGTCACGACCTGCACCGTGCCGACGATGTGCCCCCGCGCGTCGCGCGCTGTCAGCACGATGCGCTCGCCGCGCGCGGCGCCTTCGAGCGCGCCACGCCAGAAGTCGCGCGCCCGGTCGATGCTCAGCGGATGCATGAAGCTGACCGAAGCACCGGCGTCGACGCACGTCACGAGCAAGGCAGCGAGCTGGTCGATGGCCGACGGATCGGGTCGGGTCAGGGTTTCGATCGTGACGTCGTCGAAGTTCATCGGACGGATCGGATGGATGGATTGATCACGCCTGCGCCACGAGGTAGCGCGCCGGCTTGCTGCCCGGGTTGTGGAAGACGATGGGCCGGTCGACGCGCATCGCGAGGCAGTCGCCCGCGGCCAGCTCGTGCACCTGCGCGCCCACGCTCACGCGCATCGCGCCCGACAACAACCACACCTGCTGTTCGATCGGCGCGAGCGCTTTGCCCGCCGATTCGTAGGCGACGCGCGCGCCCGGCGGAAAGCGCACCTCGACCAGGCGCAGCCGCGCGTCGGGCGACGGCGGCGACAGGCTGCGCCGTTCGTAGCCCGACGCGGGGTCGCGCCAGTGCGGCTGCGTGTCGCGGCGCGCGAGCGGGCCGACATGCGCGCGCTCGGCCGCAGCTTCCAGCAGGTGCGTCAGCGACACGTCGAGTGCCGACGCCAGCCGGTCGAGCACGACCGCGGTGGCGTTGGATTCGGCACGTTCGATGGCCGAGATCATCGAACGGCTGACGCCGCTGGCCTGCGCCAGTGCGTCCAGCGACAGACCGGCGGCCATGCGCAGCGAGCGCACGCGCTCGGCCACGCGCGTGGTCAGGCCGTCGGCCCCGACCTCCACATCATGGGCAGCCGGCGCGTCGGTCGCGGACATAGCGTCAGATCGCATGCGTCCACTATACCGGAATAAGAGCCGGTTTAATGGACTTACCCACACCGGGGATCACATGGCACGATCGCTCGATGCGTCGCCTGACCCAAGCCCCGAACACCGCGCTGGCCGCGCTGTGGGCCGACATGCTGCGCCAGGGCGGCATCGACGCCAGCGTGCAGCGCTACTACGCCAGCGGCATCGCGGGCGAGATCCCGGTCGACCAGGCTCTGCCCGAGATCTGGGTGCAGGACGATCAGTTCGAGACCGCCCGGGCGCTTCTTCGGGATTTGCAACGCCCCGCGTGGCGCCACTGGGCATGCCCGACCTGCCACGAAGTCATCGACGGACCTTTCGAGCAGTGTTGGCAGTGCGGCACCGAAATGCCGCCATGACGGCCGGCGCTCCGCTCATGCTGCGCGTGCATCACAACCGGACCCGACCAGCGCACCGCCCGCACCGACGCCCGCGCCCGGCCGGGGGTCATCCCACGCGGCTTCGCCACGCAGGCGGTCGACCAGGTTGCGCAACACCAGCCGCCATGCGCGCCACCGCGACGGCAGCGGTTGCCACTCGATGCGCAGCGGCGCGCCGCGCATCGCACGCGGGTGCAGCGGTTCGATCACCCAGCGCGTGCCGGGCTCGACCCACTGCCAATCGCCGGGCGCCAGGACAAGATCGCCACCACCGTGGGTGCGGGTCAGCCACACGCGCCCGTCGGCGCTGCACAGCCAGCCGGCGCGACGCAGGCGCAAGGTGACGGCGCCGTCGATCGTGATCGTGTGGGGTTGATGGCTCAACGGACGGGTCAGGGTGGTCATCGCGAACTCCTCTTTCAGTGGTTGGCATCGTGCGCCGCGCGCGTGCTGGCGTCCAATGACCATGCGTGCCATGATTGATGCATGCCAAGCATCAGCAACCGTCGCTCAGGCGCGCCCCGCTCCAGCGCGCGACCGCTCGCGCTGGACAACCTGCGCACCTTCGCCGCGGTGGCGCGCACGTTGTCGTTTCGCGCCGCGGCCGACGAGCTGCACCTGACGCAATCGGCCGTCAGCCGGCGCGTGCAGGCGCTGGAAGGCGACCTGGGGTTGGCGCTTTTCGTGCGCGACACGCGCAAGGTCGAACCGACGCACGCGGGCGAAGCGCTGCTGCAGGCGGTGACGCCCGCACTCGACCGCATCGACCGCACGGTCGTGCGCCTGCGCGCCGACCAGTCGCGCCGCCACGTCAGCGTCACCACCTTCGGCACCTTCGCGACGCTGTGGCTGCTGCCGCGTCTGGATGACTTCCAGCGCAGCCACGCCGACATCGACATCCGCATCCTCGCGAACGACAAGCTCACCGCGCTGGACGACCCCGACGTCGACGTTGCGCTGCGCTACGCCGTGCACATGCGGCCACCGGCGCACGCCGAGCGCATGTTCGGTGAGGTGGTGACGCCGGTGGCCAGCCCGATGCTGGTGTCGATGTCACGCGCCGGGCGCGCGGCGGCGCTGAGCAGCGTGGCTGACATCGCGCGTCACACGCTGCTTGACCAGGAGGAAGAACACCCGGTCAACCACTACGTGACATGGCGGCATTGGCTGCGCGCGCGCGGCGAGGCCGACATCGCGCCGCGCCGACGCATCACGTTCAACTACGGACACCAGAGCGTGCAGTCGGCGATGGCGGGGCAGGGCCTGGCGATCGGACGCGTGGGCCTGATCCACGACACACTCGCGCGCGGCGAGTTGGTCGAGCTGTTCGGCCCGAAGGCACGTGTGGCGGTGCCGGCTTCATACTGGATGGTGCCGATGCTGAGCGCCGTGCTGCGGCCGGAGTTGAGTCTCTTTCTGGCGTGGCTGCGCGAGCAAGCGGCGGCGACGCGAAAGGCGATCGGCGAGGTCGACGCGGTGACCGCGAAGCGGTCGCGAAAACGTTGAAGAGGAAGAGGACCACCATGAAGCTCTACATCGGCAACAAGAACTACTCGTCGTGGTCGATGCGCCCGTGGGTGCTGATGCGCGAGTTCGACATCCCGTTCGACGAGGTGATGCTGCGCTTCGACAGCATGGATGCGGGTTCGGACTTCAAGCGCCGCGTCGCGGCGGTCAGCCCGGCCGGGCGCGTGCCGGTGTTGGTCGACGACGCCGGCACGTCGATCTGGGACACGTTGGCGATCGCCGAGACGCTGGCCGAACGTTTCCCTGCCAAAGCGCTGTGGCCGCAGCGACGCGGCTGCCCGCGCACGCGCGCGCAGCGTCGCCTGCGAGATGCACAGCGGTTTCGGCGCACTGCGCAACACGTTCCCGCAGAACATCGAAGCGTCGCTGCCGCAGGTGGGGGTCGAGCAACTGGCGAAGAACGCTGCCGCCGCCGCCGAGCTCGCGCGCATCGACACGCTGTGGACCGATGCGCTCGCGTCATCCGGCGGGCCGTTCCTGTTCGGTGCGTATTC
Source organism: uncultured beta proteobacterium (assembly GCA_963738615.1). Classification (GTDB taxonomy): domain Bacteria; phylum Pseudomonadota; class Gammaproteobacteria; order Burkholderiales; family Burkholderiaceae_C; genus CAVTWY01. The sequence continues at coordinate 995,012 of CAVTXI010000019.1, read as the reverse complement.
GATTGCCGACGCGATGTACGCGCCGGTGGCCGGGCGCGTTCGCACGTATGCGCTGCCGGTCGGCGAAGCGGCGCGCGCGTATGTCGAGCGGCTCTGGGCCACGAAGGCGGTGCGCGCGTGGGTCGCCGACGCACTCGAAGAACGCGAGTTCGTCGCGTTCGACGAGCCGTATCGCAAGGCGCGCTAGTGTTGCGACACATAAATAACTGAACATGCATACACTTCTCGGATCGCCACTCGATGCCCAGAGGTGTAGCCATGCAGCAAACGGAGTTGAAGCTCAGCGCTGGCGATCGGTTGATCGTCGAGGCGGTTCGCAGCAAGGGTGTTCATCAAGCTCGAGAAGTGAACCGAGCGCACGTGCTGTCGTGCTTGGACCGCGGTGTACCGGAAGCGCAGGTCATGGCCGTACTTGGCGTCGGGCGCACAGCGCTATGGCGTGCCCGCGCGGCGTACCTGCAAGGCGGACTGGATCTGGCCCTGTTCGACGTTGCACGCCCTGGGCGGCCGCGCAAGTACGACACGGCCGTCGAAGCGCAAGTCACGGCCTTGGCGTGCTCGACGCCAGCGACCGGGCGCAAACGCTGGACGCTCATCGACCTCGAGCAGGCCGCCCGGCGCGAGTCGGGCATGGCCGATCTGAGCCGCGAGACGGTGCGCCGGATGCTCAAAAAAACGACCTCAAGCCCTGGCGGCGGCTGATGTGGTGCATCGGCGAGCTGACGCAGGAGTATCGCCAGCGCATGTATCACTTCCTGGCGCTGTACAAGCGGCCGTTCAATCCTCGCGAGCCCGTGGTGTGCGTCGATGAGAAGAGCCTGCAACTGATCGCGCACAGCCGCCCGCCCGTGCCGATGTCGCCGGGCACGCCTGCCAAGGACGACTACGAGTACGTGCGCAACGGCACCACCAACCTGTTCGTCGCCATCGAGCCCAAGGCCGGCCACCGCGAAGTCTCGGTCACAGCGCAACGCACCAAGCCCGAGTTCGTGGCCTTCGTCAGCGACTTGCTTCAAGGCACTTACGCCGCAGCCAAGCGAGTCCACCTGGTGCTGGACAACCTGAACATTCACTTCCGCAAGAGCTTCGAGGACGTGCTGGGCGTGCGCGCAGCAGCCAAGCTGCTGCGCCGTGTCGAGTTCCATCACACGCCTAAGCACGCCAGTTGGCTCAACATGGCCGAGATCGAGATTGGCATCCTGACGCGGCAGTGCTTGGATCGACGAATCGCGGATCGCGATGTCCTTGGCAGCGAAGTCGCCGCTTGGCAGCGTGAACGCAACGACCGGCAAAGAACCATCGAGTGGAAGTTCACCCGCCAAGATGCAGATCGCAAACTCGCAGGACACTATGTTCCGCTATTTCCGTGGTGATGTACTAGTAGCTAGGAGCTTCGGCGCCAAGGCACATCTGCGTATCAAGCCAGGCCGCACGCGAGGGGATCGACCTCCAGCCCCAACAAGGCCGCCAGCGTGCCCTGACCCACTTGGAGTCGCAACGCTCGATCGGCCGCCGCGACGGTCCACACACTGTCACCCGGCGCGGCGTCTGCGTCATCTGCCGCAGGAGGATGACCATCGCCGAAAATGCTCAGGATCAGCGGATGCGTTAGCGGTGTAAAGCGCTGACCATGGCGATAACCATGGATCACCGCGAACCCCACAGGGCCTTCAGGGTCGAGCCCCAACCCCAGGTCGCCGCGCGGCGAGAGGTCGGTGACTCGGCGCCCATACAGGTCGATCCGACGCTCGAGCGCGATCACCTGGGTCAAGGTGCAGCCGCCTCGAAGCGGTACGTCGTCATGTTTCGACTCGGTTCCCATCGTTGCCTCCGCCGTCTGGACCGTCGTGGGCCCGCGTGCGGCGCCCAGAGACCAAGCTAGGGCAAGCACCGGCCCGCCGCATCCACAAACCGATCGATGGCACGTCTGCTTTGCTGCACACTTAATCGGGAATGTGAGGAGGAGTGCCGCGTGGCCGAAGTGTTGTTGTTCGACCGCTTCGAGATTCGCGTCGCCGAGCGGGCCGTGATCGTCGACGGCACGCCAGCGGCTATCGGGGCACGTGCGTTCGATGTCCTGCTTGCGTTGGCGCAGCGCCACGATCGCGTGGTCACCAAAGCCGAGCTGATCGAGTTGGCCTGGCCGGGCATCGTGGTCGAAGAGAACAACCTCACCGTGCAGGTCTCGGCGCTGCGCAAGCTGCTCGGGGCGTCGATCATCGCCACCATTGTCGGCCGAGGCTATCGCCTCACGGTGTCGCCTGAGGGCGGCAAACCGGCTGTAGGCAAGGCCACCGCGGTACCACATGCCCGCCTCCAGCGTCGCCTGGCCGCGATCGTGCAAGCCGATGTGGTGGGTTGGGCTCGCCTCGTGGCGCGCAACGCCACGCAAGCCGCCGCCGCATGGAAGCAAATCCGCATCGAGCTCATCGAGAAGACAGCTCCGACCTACGGTGCACGGCCGATCGAGCTGACCGCCGACCGGGCGCAACTCGAATTCGCGAGCGCGGTCGACGCGATCGAGTGGTCACTGGACCTTCAGACCGCACTGGACCAGCGCCGGCAGGCCGCCGAAGGAAACGAGATCACTTCCGTGCACATGCGCATCGGCATTGCAGTGGATGACGCCATCGTCGATGAGGGCAGACTCGTCGGCGAGGGGGTGAACTTGGCCATGGAACTTCAGCAAAGCGCGGGTCACGACGAAGTCCTTGTGACGCACAAGGTGTGCGACTTCGTGGCCCACAAGCTCGACGTGACCTTCACGGCGCAGGGCGAGCGCATGCTGCGCAACCTGAAGCGCCCGGTTCATGTGTTCCGGGTCGAGCGCGGCCGCGGTGAGATGACCGGCCTGCGCCCCGGCATGCTGGCACGCATGGCATCGATCGCGGTCTTGCCTTTCGTCGCACCACAGACCGAAGCGCAGGACTATTTCGGAGAAGGCATCACCGAAGAGGTGATCTCCATGCTGGCGCTCAATCGTGCCCTGTTCGTCATCGCGCACAGTTCGACCACCCGCTACCGCGGCGGCGCCCACGACCTCGCCGCGGTGGCAGACGAGTTGGCAGTCCGCTACCTCGTGACAGGCAGCGCACAAAGGGCGGGGGCGCGTCTGCGCATTCGCGCCGCGCTTGTGCATACACCCGATCAGCGCTTGCTGTGGCAGGAACGGTACGACGGCAGCACGGAGGATCTTTTCACCTTCCAGAGCGAAATCGCATCGAGCGTCGCCGCCGCGATTGCCCCACGTGTGCAGGACGAGGAGGTGGCGCGAGTGACGCTTCGGCCCGCTGCCAACTACGACGCCTATGACTGTGTCTTGCGCGCGTTGGCGGGCATCTACAGACTCGGGACACCGGAATTCGAGACGGCCGGCGCGATGCTGCAGCGAGCCATCGAACTCGACCCTGCCTATGCTCAGGCGCACGCGCACCTGGCGTGGTGGTACAGCCTGCGGCTCATGGAAGGGCGCGGCGCGATGGCCGACGTGGCCAAGTCGGCGCTGGACCATGCGTCGACTGCGCTGCGCCTCGACAGCCGGGACGCTTGGGCCCTGTCGGTGGCCGGCTACATGATGTCGGTGCTCGAGAAGAAGCACGATCAGGCGCTGACCATGTACGACGAGGCGCTCGAACTCAACCCCAGCTGCGCCGCAGCCTGGGCACGAAGCGCCGCCACCTTGAGCTACGTCGGCCGTGCCGAAGCGTCGACACAGCGTATCCGTCGCGCCATGCAGCTCAGCCCGTTCGATCCGCACCAGTTCTGGCACCTGACCATCAGCGGCGGCGCCAGCTTCGTGGCTGGCCGCTACGACGAAGCGACGGGTTGGCTTGCGAAGGCGCTGCAGCTCAACCCAAAGTTCAACGGCGCAAGGCGAGTCCACATTGCCGCGCTGTCGCTGATGGGCGACCTCGCGCAGGCCCGCGAGGTGGCCGAACTGCTGCTGGTGGACACGCCCGACTTCACCGTCGGCGACTTTGCGCGCATCTCGCCGATGCGTCAGCCTTACCTTGGCCGCCTGCTCGAAGGTCTGCGCCTTGCTGGCCTGCCCGATTGAACGACTGATCAAACGGAGGTAACGATGGTCTGGAATGCAACGAGCCCGTTTGGCGGCAGCCCGAACTACGCCGCCTATGCGGCACCGAACTACGCTGCCTTTGCGGCTCCGAACTACGCTGCCCATGCAGCACCGAACTACGCTGCTTTTGCGGCTCCGAACTACGCTGCCCATGCGGCACCGAACTACGCCGCCTACGCGGCACCGGCCATGGGGTCGATGCCCCTGCCGCTGCAGTCGGCCGTTGCTGGCAACGGCACCGGCGCAGGCGGAGCAAGCGGCAGCGGTTTCGTCGGCGGCTACGGTCCGGTCGAGCGCTTCGAGTACGCGACGCCGGCCGCCTTGGGCCCAATTCCGTGGGCGCTCGATTTCGCGACGGGTGACGGCTGGCCCCCATTCCCGCTCGACCAGAAGTACGACTCAGGCCGCCTCGAGTGGCAGACGTTAGACTGGGATCCCGGACTGCGCTTCTGGACGCTGCCCTTCGACCCCCAATTGACCGAGTGGCTGCAGGACTTGAACCTGGGTGCGCCGGCGGTGATGGCGGCGCGAGAGTTCGCGGCCCTGTCCGTGTCTTGGTTAGCTCGGGCCCCCGTCAAGGGGACGCTCACGCCATTGCATCGCAAGTTCGAGCAAAGCAACGAGTTGGGCCTCTTCGCTTGGCTCAAAGGAGCGGACGCCAGCGGGCGTCGGAACGCCATTCGAGCCGAACTCGAAGAGCTCATCGACCTCATGCGCGACGACCGTGCGCGATACCTCGAGGAGTTGCTGCTGCAATCGAGCACGTCGACACCGTACTTCGTGCACCTGCTGGGCTTCGAGCCTGCCGAGAAGCCTTGGACGATGGAGCTGATGAACTGCGCCTCATCGATCGGCAATCTGGTCAAGATGCAATACAAGTCCCACTACAAGCGCCTGCGGCCGTCGACGCTGTGCCCGGGCCTGGTGCCGCCGTGGGGTCCGCCACGACATCCATCGTTTCCCAGCGGGCACTCGACGGTGGCGCACCTGACCGCACTGCTGCTGCTGTCGATCGACGGTATCGCGAAGCGTTTCGGGGTCTTTGAGGTCAGCCGGAATGTCGGCAGCAAGCCGGCGGCGGGCGACCTGCTCGCCAACACGTACGACGTCGACAACCGCTCCGCGCTGCTGTGGCTGGCGTGGCGCATCGCGAAGGGACGCGAGCGCCTTGGGCTTCACTACCCGAGTGACAGTGCCGCCGGGCGGTGGCTTGCCATCTTGGTGTGGCAGGCGTGCGCGGAGAAGAACAAAGCCGAAGCCGGCGTCGTCTTCAACGTTCCGACGCTCGACCACGTGCTCGCACGCGCCCGCGCCGAATGGCAATGACCGCTTCGGCTCAGGGCAGGCGCGCGAGCGCCAGATTGTTGTCGTGAGCAACGAGTTCGATCAGATCATTCTTGTTCTTCGGGGGCGTCTCGGATTGCGCAAGATTCGACGGATCGGCGGCGCTGTCGACCGCCACGAAGATCCACCCTTGCGCTGACCAGCCACGCGGCACGTCGATCAGTACGGGGACTGATCCACCGGCAGGCACCCGAGGCGCTACTCCGGACTTAGCCGAACTCCACTCGCCGCTCGACCCGCGATACCACGCGCGCACGCGCACGTCGCTCGCCTTTGATGTACCACGATTGGCCACGACGACCCGCAGCTTGCCCTTGTCTTGCCCAACGACTCCCGCATCCGCATGCCAAGGCAAGTCTGCTGATTCGGACCAGCGCAAGGGCACGGGCTGGTAGCCCCCCGCGCTCGTAGCGCCCACCTCGGTGCGGCCGTCGGCAAGGTACACATCCACCTTCGGCGGGCGCCCCAGCCCGTCGGCGACGGCCATCGGGTCATCGGTTGCGTATAGGCCCTGCTGCTCGAATGCCCACCGAATGACCTTGTGCACGCGGCCCCCGTGCCGAACCACGTTCGGTTGTGCGAGGTTGTTGAGGTCAAAGGGCCATTCGGCCGCGTCAATCCTCCAGTCACCCGTGCCCAGATCGGCATCGATCAGCGCGGCGACGAACTGGTCGACCGTGCGCGCTGGCGCCAAGCTGTCCGGCCCCAACAGGGAGATCGCGCGCATGATCAGGTAGACGCAGTAGTCCGACGCCGACAGTCGCGTGTGCAGGTCGCTGTCGAATGGTCCGAGCGTGTCACCACCCAGGCTCCGATAAAGGCGAAACAGCGACGACGACAAGAGCTGCTCGCCGAAATAGCTGTGGCGATAGCGTTCACCGTCGCGATCACGCGCCAGGCGCACGAGGTTGCGACGTTCCGCACCAGCCATAGCCGTGCTCGGCGCGACGGCCGTGGGATCGGCCAGGCACTTCGATCCACGGAAAGGTCACGAACCGCGCAGGCGCTTCCGCTGCGTTGGCCAGTGGCGACCGTGGGTCTGAAACGATGGCCGCCAGCGCGTCGCCGGCACTGTGGGCAAACGGGAATTCGAGCTCGCCGGTGCTGGCATAGGCAAGCACATGGCCGAACTCGTGCCAGGCCCACCGCGGGTCGCTCGCGACGCTGAGGTACTGGGCCTTACGTCGCCGTTCTTGGCCCTTCTCGACGTAGGCATAAGGCAACTTGTTCCGATGCCACGGGCTTGCCGATCCGTAGCGGATCAGTAGCTGGGGTCGGTCGTGGACCATGTCCGATCGAGTGGTGTTCGCCGCAATCGGGCCTGCCGCGAGAGGATCCACAAAGGGCCGCGCCTCGGCGTTGGGAAGCTCACCGTCCGGTGCCCAAAGCATCTGGGGGCGCACGCGCTGCACGAGCGGCAGGCGCGCGAAGCGAAAGTAGGTTTCCGGTCGCAGCCCGTAGGCGTCCATGCGCATGAACATTTCGGCCGCGTGAACGTGAGTATCGATGGAGCCCTGCTCGTCCGACATGACGTTGCGTTCGCTGCCGATCGTGACCGTCGGACGAGAGCGTGAGGTTGTCGTCGTTGCAGCCGCGCCTGGTCCGATTCGCGACGCCCCTTGCGTTTCGAACCATGAGATGGCACCCACTTCAGGCGCGAAACCCAGAACGCCAGCATCGAGTTCCAAATTCAAGTCTGCGCGAGCCTGCTTCAGTCGCAGTTCATCGTTGGTGGACGCCGGTTCGATCAGGCTCGCGCGCGGCGACCGGGCCCGCTTTTGCAGATCCGTATTGCCAGCGACGCAAGTGCCGACCGTGCGCAAGTCTTCGCTCGGCCGCGCAGCGCTCCCGAGGTAGGTGCAGCGATAGACCTGCTCGACGTGGGGTGCGGGGGTCATTCGCACATAGAAGTCGTAAAGACGACTCCGCCCCAAACTGCGCTTCGACTTCGTGCGATCACCGTGGTAACGCATGACGGTACCTCGGACATCGAACAGGTCTATTCCGCTGGCACCATCAATGCGCTCGATACCTCGTATCTGAACGCCTGCCTCGTTGCAGTCCAGCGCCCGTCCGATGGCGATGTGGACCTTGCGGTCCCGTCTGACCAGATCGTTCGCCGTCGTCGACTCGCCGAGCGCACGATCGGTCGCTAGGCCAGAGAGCGTCACACCAAAAACGCGCGCGGTGCTTCCCGTGACGTGCATCGCGATGCGAAGCCCAACGTTGTGGCGGAACTGCACCTTCTGGCTCGCATCGGCGTTGCCGGCCAGCAGCACCAGGGTTCCCTGCGCACTCGCGACATCCCCCATGCCCGGCACCCAGAACGAACCATACGGTTTGAACTCCCCTTGGGCCGGGACTTCGGTGCTCCAGGTCAAACCCAACCATCGGAACCCAATCTGCGGCGGCAGCGGCTCCATCAGCCGGTTCCACGCGCCTTTGGCGAGCCACCCGTCCTTGCCGCCCACGAATCCGGCCGCCTGGGAAAGCGCCTCGAGGTAAGCACGGCCAACCCCCGCCCAGAGGTCGCCCTCGAGCTTGGTGCCCGGTGGCAGCTCGGACATCCACGCGTGTCCGGGGTGTCGCACAGAGCCGATCACAGGCTCGCCGCCCAGGGGGTTGACGACCTTTTCGATGTGGATCGCCTCGCGGGGAGGTGGCTCTGCTTCCCAGCGGCCTTGTATCTCCTTTTCCGTCATGACCAGCACCTCCGCCACGTTTAACAAGTCTTAGAACCGCTTAACACCGCACAAAGGACTATCGGCGAACCGATGCCCAGACTTCATGCACAACTTGGATGAGGAGTACGGGCATGCAAACCCTCTTAGACAGTCTCGAGGCCCCGAGCGACATCGGAAGCCCGCGCCACGAGCAAAGCACGACGCATCCGCCGCCCGGGATCGAGCAACTGCTGGGCTCGCCGCTCGACTCGACCGCGCTGGCCGAAGTGCTGGAAGAGATTGACACCGGCGTCCTCGTGTGCAGCGCCAACGGCCACATCGCGATGGCGAATGACGCGGGTCGCCGCGAGCTTCAGCGCGGCAACCCGCTCGCCGTGGACGCCGACGGCTGGTTGCTGCTGGCCGGCAGCAACGAGGCTGGGTCGACGCACTTTCGAGCCGCACTCTGGACCGCCGTGACCACGCGCCGCCGCCAGCTGTTGGCCCTGCACGACGGCAAGCAGCGCCTTATGGTGGCCGTGACGCCGCTAGGGCAGTTGGAAAAGAGGGCGCTGGTACTGCTGGGGCGGCGCCAGCCGGCGCCGGACCTGGCGGTGGAGATGTTCGGCATGCTGTGCGAGCTGACGCACTCCGAGCGGGCGGTTCTGGTTGCGTTGATCGGCGGGCAGCGTGTCGAGTCGATTGCGCGATGCCGAGGCGTGACCATCGCGACCGTGCGCTCGCAGGTGTGCGCGCTGCGAGCCAAGTTGGGAGTGCGCCGACTCGAAGACTTCGTGCGCATGGCCGCTGTGCTGCCGCCGATCGCGAGCGCCTTGCGCACGCCGCACCTTGGCGGTCGATTCGATCGTCCTGAGGCACACCAGGGGAGAGCCGCCACGGTCAACGCGAACTCACGTGTTGCGGCTGGCGCATAGGACCGCCGATGTCCTGGCGTGACGCGCCTACGCGATCCTCCCTTGCGCGGCGCGTGAGTCCGCGTCGGGTGCGTGCACGCGAAGCCTCTTGAACCGTGGTGGCGAATCCGGCCGGGGTTCACGCAGGAGCCCCCTAAAGGTTCGACCGCTGCCGCGGGACACAGGTCCCATCTCGAGGCCTGATTTCGGCGCCCTCGAGGTGCATACGGGACATTCGGCCCGCGACACGGGGGCGCAGGGCGCCCACAGTCCTGCAACGCAGTTCGCGTGCGAACGTCTGGCGCCAACCACGCCCCCAAGCAGTCATGAACGCTCTAGCCACCACCTGCCCGACACGGCCCACCGCGCTGTCCCTCGTTGCGCCCATCCGGCTGACAGTCGCACCGACCTACGGCGCGACGACTGGGCCGGCGGCCGAACAACCCCCGCCCGGCACGCAGCGCCGAGCCCGCTTTGGCGCCTGCCACCTCGCGGTGGAAGGCGCTCTCGGCGACTACGTCAGCGCGCTCGTCGCCACCGAGCGCGGCTGTGGCACCGAGGCCTGGGCCGCGCTGCCGCACAGTGCGGTCGTGCTGGGGCTGTGCTTGGGCCGCGGCAGCGACCCGATCGAAGCCAAGTGTGAGCGCGCGGCAAACGCGGTCGTCACCGGCTTCAGGCAATGGGTTGGGCACTTCCTGTCATCGGGCGATTGCATCGGCCTGTATGCGCTGCTCACGCCACTGGGCGTGGTGCACCTGCTGGACAGCCCGCGCCTGGACGAACAGCCGCGCATCCGCGCGCCGCTGGCCGCGCTGCTCGACCGCGGCATCGCACGCACGCTCGAAAGCGAAGTCGCGATGGCGCAGGGGCTCGAAGGCAAGCTGCGCCGCTTCGCAAACTGGCTCGAGGCCCGAGCCACCGCGCATCGCGCGCAGTCGCGCGCCGCCGTCCGTGCCGCGCGTGCGGCGATGCGCGTGTGTCGCGACCCGCAGGTCGGCGTCGAGGTGCTGGCCGGTGAACAGTGCGTGTCGCGCCGTCAGCTCGAACGCGACTTCGACCGCTGGCTCGGCGCATCGCCGCGGCACCTGGCGCGCATCGCGCGGCTGCAAGGCGTGGCGCGCGACCTGTCGTCGGGCGCATCACTCGCACAGACCGCGGCCAACCAAGGCTTCGCCGACCAACCGCACATGAACCGCGTGGTGCGCCAGCTCAGCGGACTGACGCCACGTCAGCTCGTGTCCACGCCCGCATCACCGATCGGCAGCGTTTTCCGCGCTGCGACGGGGGGGCAGCGGGTGTATTTGTAGGGCAACAGCGATGGATGCGGCGATGCGGCGTTCGTTGATTGCTTGGGAAAGACAGGCGCCCCGAGTGGCGCTGCACTTGGGCAGCGCAACGCCGATCAATCGCGCGTGTGGCGTTCGATCGCCAGCGCCAGCAGCGCACCGATCGCCGAAGCCGCTACGCACACGACCCATGTGAGTTGCCAGCCGCCGGCCAGCGTCGCGATCCACGCGACCAGCGGCGGACCCGCAAACTGCCCCAACGCGGAGCATTGCTGCATCCAGCCGACCGTGCTTGCGATCGCGCGCTCATTAGGCGCGAGTTGGACGACCAGGCCGAAGAGCGACGAAGGCACCAGCCCGCCCACCAGCGAGAAGACCAAGATCGCGCCGAAGCGAAGCGCGAGTGGAACCGGCGCACCGTCGAACTCGACGAAGCCGACCACGGCACCAAGCGCCATCCCCGCAAAGCCCGCGATCACCAGCCGCGGCGCGGCGTGGCCGGCACGCAGCAGGCGCGCGCCAAGCATGTTGCCCGCCGCATTCGCCAGACATACCAGCGCGGTCAAGGCACCGGCAACGCTCGCGCCAACGTCGGTCTGCGCGTAGATCGTGGGCATGAAGCCGACGACGGCAAGCCACTGCGACGAGTAGACCGCGAAGGTCAATGCCGCGAGCCACGGTCCTCGGTGCGTGAGCGTTTCGTGCAGGCGTTGCCACCAGGAAATCTGCCCCGCGAAAGCCTGCCCGGAGGGAGTGATCACGGAGTTCACCGACGTCGACGGCAGGACCGGTGGGCGCACCGCAGCGCCGACAACGAGTGCCACCCCGGCGCTGAGGACACCGCAGGCGATCCACCAGCCGCGCCAGCCCCAAGCGTCGATCCACGCCGGCCCGACCAGCAGGCCAAGCGCGAAGCCGGTCGGCATGTACGTGCCCCAAAGTCCCAGCACCGATTCGGTCTGCGCGGGCTTGACGAGCGAACGCATCCAGGTCGGCGCCGCGAGAACCACAAGCAGGAAGCCGAAGCCTTCGAGCGCGCGCCAGGCCAGCAGCGTCGAGGCGCCATCGGCAAACGCACCCGCGATGCTGGCCGTGGCCAACAACGCCAGGCCCACACGCAAGCTGCGCACGTGACCCCATGCGTCGACCCACGCGCCGACCGCGAGCCCGAGCGTCAGCCCCGCAAGCTGCACCGTCGACAAAAGGAAGCCCGCTTCGACCAGGCCGACCCCGAGGTCGGCGCGCAGCACACCCAGCGCGGGCGCGAGTTTGCCCACGTGCAGCGCGGCACAGACACCCGCGAGGATCAGCAGCAGTGCATCGCGCAAGGTCGGACCGCGCTCGAGTCGCTCATGCGGTGGTGCGCTCACCGAATGCGCGTCCATTGACTTCGATGAGCCGTTTCGCGAGGGCGGCAACGTTTCACCGCAGTGGACCTATTTCGCTTCCAGATAAATTGCCGACGCCAGGGGGAAGTCGGAAGCCCCGACATGTCGTGATCCGAACGGCCGGGATGTCGTCGCCAATTCCGCAATGCCCGCCTGCTGGTCACCTGACAGCCCGAGGGCAACCTTGCACTTCAACCGGCCCTCCTTCAGCCATGTGGCCAGGGAGAAAAGATCGACGGGCGCGGTGTAGACGAAGTGCATGACGTTTGCCGCGTCTAGGCATACGGCCAGCCGCGATACCGGCCTCGAGTCGAGACGCGGTAACGGGCAAACTCCGATCGTCCCCGAGGGGTCGACCAGCATGGGTCCCGACTGAACTGCATTGCGACACATTCGGGGCTGATATTCGCCGACATCGACGATCCTCCAACTCGGAGCCATGTCGCTGCCGCACAGGATCCCCGAGTACCGGTACTGCGCGGCTGCCGCGATCGAGCAAGTTGCGGCGCCGACGTCGCGTGGGGGAGAACCATCTACCAGTGACTTGACGATGCCGTCTGATATCAGCAGCCCGATCGGAACGTCGCTGCGGAATCCATTTGGGCTCACGCTGACGATGAACCGTGGCGACCTACGCAAACCGGAGAAGGGCTTGGCTGCCGCCAGCGCAACCAGGCTAGTTCGCGAGCCCGAGTCTTGGTTTACATGCTCGGGTGGATAGAGCGCGCGAAAGTTGACGCGGTTCGGATGAGCCGAGACGACAGTCACCACGACGGGCTTTCCGGTCCCGTCTTCGAACCTCTGGCTGCGGTCAATGTCAAGTGAGCCCGCCCATGCCAGCGTCGACAAGGCGGCGACGCCGGGGAGCGCTAGGAGGGACGCGGGTCTCATGGCTTCGCCAGTGCCAAGTCAAGCTTCTGAACGGCGATATCCGCGATCACGCGCAGGCGCACGCAATCAGCCATGGCCTTCTCGAACTGTGGCTCCTTCGTGAATCTCACGGCATCGAACACCCCGTCGATGGCCTGAGACTTGGCCTGTGACTCGTGAGTCGCCCACCACTCAGGCGACAGCTTCACTTTCCCGATCGAACCGGCATCCTCCATTTTGGGAAACCGATGGATCTCCATGCGGTCGAGCGAAACCACCAAGATGGGTTGTGCCGTGGGTACGTCGGGTAGGCCACAGCCCGAACCGAAGGCGACAGGTACGATCTTGCGAATGGTGAGGACGGCCACTTGGCCGATCCTGAGCCGGACCGGCACGACCTTTTCCGACTCTTGCCGCTCGAGATAGAAGTCGACGAGCTGAATGAAGTCCAGTGTCGAGTTGTTGTTGTTGACGCTGTTGACTGCCTTCTCAGAGGCGGAGCGCTCGAGTCGGCTGGCGATCGCGTCGATACCGTAGCCTTGATGGATGGTGCTGTTAACCCAAGATTGGACGTGTTGCGCCGTCGTCAACGGAAGCAACCTCGCGACGCCTTGCATTGCCCACACCGACAAGAGAGGTAGCGTGACTATCGCGAGGAACACCAGGAGGGCTGCAGCGACGCGCTTGGCGCCAAAGTACTTCAATGCGAGCGTCGCCGCTTTGCCGGCAAATCCGGGGAAAAGCGCTATGACCGCCCCCACGATTTCGAGCCATGGAGTGTGAGGTTTCTGGGGCACGTCTGCGATTGCATTCACATCAAGCCTCGCTGAAATTCGGGACTGCCCGATTGAGCGCCAATCTAGTCTTGCGCTGGCTTGGTAGCATCGGCCGAATTGATGAGGATCGAGGTTGACTTCGCTGTGCAGGTCGACAGCATCGGCGCACGACGCTGCGCGCGCCGTCGGGCTTCATAGAACCCTTATCCCAAGCCGCGCACCACGTCCATCGCCTCTTCCACACGCTCGACCGCGTGCACCGTCAGCCCTTCGATCGCCTTCTTCGGCGCATTCGCTTTCGGCACCAGCGCATGCGCGAAACCGAGCTTCGCGGCTTCCTTCAACCGCTCCTGCCCCCGCGGTGCGGGCCGCACCTCGCCGGCCAGGCCCACTTCGCCGAACGCGACGAAGCCGCGCGGCAGCGGCTTGCCACGCAGGCTGCTGTGGATGGCGAGCAGCATCGCGAGGCGGTCGCGGTCCAGGCCCACCGACAGGCGACGCGGGCTGGTGCCGCCGCTGTCGACCAGCGCCTGCACTTCGACCAGCAGCGGGCGCGTGCCTTCGAGCGTGACCAGCACGCAGGAACCAGGCACCGGCTGCGCATGTGTCGATAAGAAGATCGCGCTGGGGTTCGTCACGCAAGGGCTCGAAGACAAGCTGCGCCGCTTCGCAAGCTGGCTCGAGGAACGCACCACGGCGCACCGCGCGGCAGCAGTTGGATGACCTTCTCCGATTCGGCGAGGACTTGCGCCTCGAGCGATGAACTTTCTTCGATCTGACGTTCGATCGTCGGAGTCATGCGCTCGAACTCCGCCAGCAACGCCTCCCGTGTCATGGGGCTCACGCCGCTGGCCTCGATCTCGCTTCGAACGACCGCCATCACCTCGCCGGTTCTTTTGCCGTGCTTCTGAAGGAGCCCCTTCGCTCGCCGGAGGATCGCGAGGCTCTCGACGAGTCTCGTGTCCTTGGCGAGGCGTCCGCGGTCGAGGATGCGCATCACGCCCGTGGCCTCCAGGTCCCTTTCGTACGCCTGCGAAGGGCGATCAGACGGTTCATGACGAAAGCAGACGAAAGCAGACGGGCGACATCGAGCACCCGCGCCACCACTGGATAAGAGTGCCAGTCGAGTGGCTCGTGGTTCAACCGCCGCAATAGCCCTACGAGGCCTCGTGCAATTGAACCGACGTACAAGTCGCTGGCACTTACCGCGGTGAGAACAACTCATCCTCGCACCTGCCAACCCGGAGCACCCGTGATTACCGCAGGTACGTCGATCCGAAGCTCTATCCACCCCAGCAGAGGAGATTGCCATGCAACTTTCGAGCATCCGACCAGTACGCCCTATACCTCGCCGGCTTGCGGCATGTGCGCTGCTGTTCGCGGCCATCGCTCACGCACAACCTACGGCTGCGGAACTCGCCGAAGAACAGGCCATCGACGAAGCCACGGCTCGATTCCGCAGAGCGGCCGGCGACCGGACGGAGAGAACGTTCTGTCAGAGCACGAGCAAGGCACAGGTCACGGCGACATCGGCAGACATCAGGCGCGAGCGACCGTTCGACAAGTTGTTCATCTACTACTCCGCTTATCTCGAAAGCGGAAACGAAGAGTCGATGAAGGCACTTCTGACCCAAGCCAGCAGCGGCGAACACGTCGTCGTGCTCGGTCGAGAAGGCCTTACGGACGCCGGCAAACCCGATAACCTCATTTCCGGTCAGCAGTGGCTGAACTACGGAACGAAGGCGTCAACCACTGCCCGCGTCGGTTGTGCGCTCGGTGGCACTGCGCCCAACTCGCCGCTCACGGTCTTCTTCTACAAGCGCGACAGTCGGACGCTGCGGTCGACCCAAGACATGGTGAGGATCGCAAAAGGACTCCTTCGGCACAACCACTATCTGCTGTTCGACGAACTCAAGCCCTCCGGCTTCTTCGGGGATGCACGCAAGCGTTTTCCGGTCAGCCAATTCCAGCGGGTGATCGAAACCCTCGACAAGGATCCCCGGTATTCGCGCCGCATCATCCTGAGCCTGGCGCCGGCTGACCTGGC
This sequence comes from uncultured beta proteobacterium, assembly GCA_963738615.1. Lineage (GTDB taxonomy): Bacteria > Pseudomonadota > Gammaproteobacteria > Burkholderiales > Burkholderiaceae_C > CAVTWY01. Next base: position 979,646 of record CAVTXI010000019.1, on the reverse strand, counting down.
GGCTGCCGGCAGACCGTCCTACAAGAAGCTGCTGACCAGTTGCGCGCGCTACTGCCGCGCCATCGTCGGCCAGGCCTACAACTCCCAAAAGCCACTGCCGAGCCAAAGGCAACGCTATCGATCGATTCTCTCGAACACTGTCCGACAGTACGCGGCCGGCGACAGTGCGCTGCGCAACGTCAACAACTACTTCATCGATTTCGTTTCGATCTCGCAAGACAACGGCCCCACCTTCAGCGGAAACTTCTCGTGCGGACTTCTGGCTGGTGCAGATCGCCTCGGGATGCTGGGCAACAGCTCCAGCGCTGCGAGCAAGTACTCCGGCGCAGGCCTCTACAAGCTCAACACGGACGGCAGCCGGCTGTCCAACAGATTGCGTCATGCACAGTGCCTGCGCAACGAGTTGGTCAAGCGGTTTCCGAGGCTCGACCCTGCGGCAACCGTCGCTTCCTTCCTGACAAGCACCGGTTCCGTCGCCGAAGATCAGCACGAGGACGAGGACGTTGTCTCGGAAGGGTCGTTGAATATGGAAGTGCCGTCCCAACGGTTCTATCTGATCGTCGGCGGAGCCAAGTTCGAGGTCAGCACCTCGGAACTGACTCTGCTGGGCTACTCGGCGAACGACGCGAGGTCGCTGCCGGATGGCACCTTGGACGCCTTCCCCGCCGCGCCCCAGGACGGCCTGCTGGTCCGGGAGCGCGCGAGCTCGGACGCCTTCGTCATGGTCGGTGGCGCCAGGATTCCGGTTGCCGATCCGGCATCGATAGGTTCGCGGCACGAGGACGTGCGAACGGTGCCGCACGATGCGCTGCGCGGGCTCGCGACGATCCCGGACAACGGCTCGCTGATTCGTGAAGCGTCGAGCAGCACCGTCTACGTGATCGAAGGCGCGATCAAGCGCGTGACGACTGCCGCAGCATTCGACGAGGACGGCTATCAGCGTGACGACATCGTGGTCGTTCCCGATGGGGCGGCCGCGCTGTTCGCCGACGGAACGCCGCCCGCGGCGCCTTACGCACCGCCGTTCGTTCCCGTCCCGCCGACGGCCAAGGTCAAGGGCGACTTCGACGGCGACCGCATCGCGGACATCGTGGTGTGGCGGCCGAACGATGGTGTCTGGTATCAACAGCTCAGCGCGCACGGACTCGCCACTCGCCAGTTCGGTGCGCCTGGCGACATTCCGGCCGCCGCCGACTTCGACGGGGACGGCCGCACGGACGCTGCCGTGTTTCGCCCGAGCGACGGTGGTTGGTATGTCGCGAACAGTCGCGCCGGGACGGTTTCGATGATTCCCTTCGGTCAAGCCGGCGATGTGCCAGTGCCCGGTGACTACGACGCCGACGGTTTCGCCGACCGCGCCGTCTGGCGGCCCTCCAACGGCGTGTGGTATGTCCTGACCAGCACCTCTGGCGTACAACATCGACAGTGGGGGCAAGCCGGCGACATTCCAGTACCCGCGGACTTCGACGGCGATGGAAAGACGGACTTCGGGGTGTTTCGTCCTGGCGACGGGGGTTGGTACACGATCTCGAGCAGCACCGGTGCCGGTTCGCTGGTCGCCTTCGGCCAGGTCGGGGACGTGCCGGTACCGGCGGACTTCGACGGTGACGGCATGGCTGATATCGCAGTCTGGCGCCCGAAGAATGGAACCTGGTACGTGAGGATGTCTCGGCTCGGCTTCATGTCGTTCCAGTGGGGCCAGGCCGGGGATATTCCCCTGGTCAACGACTACAACGGCGACGGCAGGGCGGACTTCAGCGTCTGGCGACCTTCGAACGGGGTCTGGCATCGGTTGACGAGCCCGGACGCAGCCAAGTACTTTCTGCAGTTCGGCGCTGAGGGCGATGTCCCAAGCCCTCAGTGGTAGCCGTCGCGGGCTGCCGGTGACTTGATGACGCAGGCGTGGTGTGCGCAATCGCACCACGCCAAGTCATCGGCTGAGCTTGTCGATGCTCGTCAACACGTCGTTCTCGAAGACAAGTTCGTGGCCCGGGTATTTCCAACGCAACTTCAGGTCTTCAGGTTGCGGCCGTCGGTCGCCTTCGACTCGGACATCGGGTCACCCCAGAGTCCATCACTTGATTGGCCGAGGATCGAAGCCGCGGTACTTGCGCTTGCCGATATCCACGCTCGGCGGGATGGTCACGAGGCTCACCTTCACCAACAAACCACCCTTGAACCCGAGCGTCGAACCTTCGATGGTCTTCCATGAATAGACTTCGAGGTGGTCATAGCGCCACGTCATCACATCGCCATCGATGTCTGCGACGATGTACTGCGAAGTCGGCCCACCCCACGCCAGCCGCACTTCTTCGGTGCTCATGCCGAGGGCAACATCGCCCCTCCCCATCTGCAACCAACGCTCGTTGCTTACCGTCGGATGCGCGGCGCGCGGGTCAGCGAGCGACAGCTGGTTGCTGAAGTACGAGTACCGATCGCGAGGCAGCAGCGTAAACAGTTCAACGACAACAAAGCCCTCGTTGCCGGCAGCGTCTTCGAACGTGACGCGACGCAAGCCGAAGCTGCCGTTCGGTTCCACTGACTTGACCACGACCGGTACGTACGCTCGGCCGGCATCCTGCTTGACGGCGCCGTCCGGACGCTGCACTCGCCACTCGTGAGTCAAGGTGTAGAGCGTGCGCCCGACCAGGAACGAGCGCTGGCGATCCAGATCCTCGAGCGAATAGAAGTTGCTGGATACGCCCAGGTATCGTGTCTCCTTCAGGTTGCGCAGGGAACTAGGCTTGATCCATTGATAGCGCCGTCCTTGTGCATTGAACACGAAGCGCGTGTGAAGGTAACCGTCTCGCGCGAACTCTTCGATGCTCTCGAGCACCAAAACCTTGCCGATCAGGTCGCGGTAGGCAACAAGCTCCTCGTCCGGATAGCTGTAGGCGTCGCGATTGTCGAGAAAACCAGCGTGCGAATCGATGCCGAAGCGCATGCCGGGCGTCATGTCCGCGACCGACAGTGACCTCGACATGCGTTCCAGCTCCTTGTGCAAGCGCAGCTCTTCCCGGCCCGTCCGAGGCTGACGCTGCGTGACCGGCGGTTCCGCCGTCGGTGTGGTCTGGTCAATCGCGCTGTGCTGAATACCTGCGGCAGCGGCGGGCGGCCGGAAGTAGAACGCGCCTTCGATGGAACTGCTGTCCCAGGTAACTTGGCGGTTTTCGGTTTCTTCGCGCACCTTGGTTCGTACGCGCTTGAAGACGTCCTCCAGCCCCAATCCCTGCACCTGGATCGATTCGGCCAAGTGCCTGCTGTAGGCGCTGTTGCCGCCGGTGCCGTCTTCGGCGAACTGACCCGGGCCGGTCGCGAACGATACGAAGGTTCCGGCACCGGCACGCAGGGCCGCCAGTCCACCTCGGCCGCCGCGCACCAGTCGCGAGAACGGGTCATTTCTGCAAGCGTCGAGAAGAATCAGGTTCAGACGCCCGCGTGATCGACTCATGTGCTCGAGCACTTCCTGCGTACTCAGGCCACGGGCGCGGATCTCCGCCGCGCTTTTCATTTCGAGATCGATCGGAATGAGATAGTTTTCACCAGACACTTCCACGCCATGCCCTGCAAAGTAGAAGGCGCCAATCCCGCCCAGGCGAATCTCGCGTTCGAGTTGCGCGAGCCCCTGGAGCATGGTCTGGAGGGTGGCGTTTTCGAGTTTGATGACCTTGAAGCCAGCAACTTCCAGTGCGGCGCCGATCGCGCGCGCATCGTTGACCGGGTTGCCGAGGCTGCCGGTGGCGTAGTTGGCGTTGCCGATCACCAGCGCCACGCGCTGATCCTCACGATCATCCGCCGCGTACCCCGGACGGGAGCCGAGTACCGCGCCGACGAGAACCAGCAGTAGGCATAACCTCGCGCCAAACATGACAAGCGCGGATGGCGCGGGTCGCAGCGCGCTCGCAGTTGTCAGGGCGTCGGCGGCCTTACCTGCACTCACCCCGCGCCCCGACTCGAAAGCAGAAATCCGTCGTCAGGCTCGTGGCCTCCCAAGGGATCTGCCGATTCTGCGACTCCAGGATGACGCCCGAACGCACTCGCTTGAACAACTGCTCGAGCGCCAGCCCCGGAGTCTCGAGATGCGACAGCAGATGCTTGGTATAGAGCCCGTTGTCCTGTGCGGCGTTGTCGTCGGCCACGCTCCCGGGGGACGTTGAATACGCGACCAGCGTTCCCGAAAGGTTTGGCGTACCGCGGTACTGGATCTTTCGGCCATTCGCGGTCAGTTGCACCTGCAGGGCCGGATTGATACGGCAGGCGTCGAGGATGAGGATGCTGATTCCCTTCCTTGCCCGACTCATGCGGTCCAGTACCTCGTCGATATCCAGTCCACGGCGCTTGATGTCGTCTTCGAGTTCGATCGCGGTTTCCACCGGCAGAAGGTAGTTCTTCCCTTGGATCCGGGCACCATGGCCGGCATAGAACAGCACGCGAACCTCGTGGTCCTGCGTGCGATCGACAAAGGTGCGCACGGTCTCGTCGAGGCCGCGCGAGTCCGCGTCGCGCACAGTCTTCGTGTCGAACCCCAATCGGGCCAGGGCAGCGCTGATTGCCGCAGCGTCGTTGCCTGGGTTCTTCAGCGACTGCGAACGGTAGTTGCCGTTGCCGATCACGAGTGCCGCGCGGGCTTGCTGTGTCGCATCGCTCGCAAATGCCTCACAGCTCGACACCACCAGAAGCAAGACGATCACGGCTCGAAGCACACTCGGCTCCTTACTGCCGCTCGAGCAGCGACTCCGGCAGTGACGCAACCGGTTCGACGGATTGCACCAGGTCACTGGCACGCAGCCTTTCCTCGGCCGATGGCAACGCCGTCGGCGCACCTTTGAGGAAGTAGTCGCCGAGGCGCGTCGGCCCGGCAACGACGAGCACACGCACCTCGGTCAGCAGGAATCGAATCTCGCTTTCCTTCGCGTCCGGCCTAAAGTTCACGCGCAGCAGCGGGCCATCGGCCCAGCCCTTGATTCCCGAACGTACGTTGGAGTCGGGTTGAGACACGCGCGCACCCAGCATGACGCTCTGCAGCGCCACCACTGCCAGCAGCGCACCCATCACGGGCGCGAAGCGTGGCATGGAACCCGCGTGCGACGCGCCGCCCAGCCACGCGAGCAAGCGCCCGAATGTCGATGCGCCGCCTTGGGGTAACGAGCCTTCAGCGTCCTGCCGAATCTTGACGAGCGTTTTCTCCCATATGGCGTCGGCCGGGACCGGGCCGCTGTCCTGGCGAAGTTCGGTTTGCAGCTTCTGGAACCATTCCAGTTCGCCGCCCGCGGAAGGGTTTGTTCGAAGGTAGGTATCGACCCATGCGCGATCGTCGGCCCCGATGGTGCCGTTCACGTACCACGGCAGCAGTTCCAGCAGGCGCATGAAGTCGGCGTCGCGCGTTTCAACCATGGTGACCGTCCTCCAAGCCGAGCACTTTGGTCAGGCACGCCCGCATCTTCTCTCGCGCGTGAAAGAGTCGCGTCTTGACGGTGTTCAGTGGGACGCCCTGCAACGCGGCCACTTCGGCAAGGCTCATGTCGGCGTCGAAGACCAGTTGCAGACAATCGCGTTGCGCGATGGGCAACGTCTTCATGCATTCGCGGACGGCGCGTGCATGAGTCGGTTTGTCTGGATCATCGGGATCCGCGAATGGGTCCGGCGGTGGCTCCGGAGGTGGGCCAGGCGGGTCTGCGGAAGGGAGCCCGCCATCACGCAGCTCACGAGAGATCAGGTTGCGCGCGATGCCGAATACCCACGTGGTGAACCGCGACTCCGCGCGGAAGGCCGCGGGCTTCGTCCAGATCACCATCAGGGTCTTCGACAAGACCTCCTGTGCCGAATCCGAGTCGTGCAGGCGGTTCATCGTGAAAGCGTAAAGAGGCCTCGCCATCACATCATGAAGTTCACGCAGTGCCTTCTCGTCCTTTGAGGCAATACGCTTCAACAGTGCCGCAGCTTTGTCGTCGTCGAGGTCCATCGGACCTCAATCTACATAAGTGCCTGATCGCGCGTCCATGGTTCATTCGTGACAAGCAGTTCTTCGCTCCTTCTCGCAGCACCTGGAGGAGTCCGCTGGCGCCGGCGGCGCGACGGTCGACGTGGTCCCTCATGTGAGCGTTGCCAGCCGACCGTCACCCCAACCCGCGCACCACGTCCATCGCCTCTTCCACCCGCTCGACCGCGTGGATCGTCAGCCCCTCGATCGCCTTCTTCGGCGCGTTCGCCTTCGGCACCAGCGCATGCGCGAAGCCCAGCTTCGCCGCCTCCTTCAGGCGCTCCTGCCCACGCGGCGCCGGTCGAACCTCACCCGCCAGACCCACTTCACCGAAGGCCACGAAGCCGCGCGGCAGCGGCTTGCCGCGCAGGCTGCTGTGGATAGCGAGCAGCACCGCGAGGTCGGCCGCGGGTTCGGCGATGCGCACGCCGCCGACCGCATTGACGAAGACGTCCTGGTCCATCGTCGCGACACCGGCGTGACGGTGCAGCACCGCCAGCAGCATCGCGAGGCGGTCGCGGTCCAGGCCGACCGACAGGCGCCGCGGGCTGGCGCCGCCGCTGTCGACCAGCGCCTGCACCTCGACCAGCAGCGGCCGCGTGCCCTCGAGCGTGACCAGCACGCATGACCCGGGCACCGGCTGCGCGTGCGTCGACAGGAAGATCGCGCTCGGGTTCGTCACGCCCTTCAGGCCGCGTTCGGTCATCGCGAAGACGCCGATTTCGTTGACCGCGCCGTAGCGGTTCTTGATCGCACGCACGAGGCGGAAGCTCGAGTGCGTGTCGCCTTCGAAGTACAGCACCGCATCGACGATGTGCTCGAGCACACGCGGCCCGGCAATGGCGCCTTCTTTCGTGACGTGGCCCACCAGCACCACCGCGCAGCCGCTGGACTTGGCGATGCGCGTGAGTTGCGCGGCGCACTCGCGCACCTGCGCCACCGAGCCGGGCGCCGAGGTCAGTTGGTCGGAGTACAGCGTCTGGATCGAGTCGATGACGACGAAGGCGGGCTGCTCGTCTTCGAGCGCCTGCGCAATGCGCTCGAGCTGAATTTCGGCCAGCACGTGCACCGCCGCGCCCGACAGCCCGAGGCGCCGCGCGCGCAACGCGACCTGCGCGCCGCTTTCCTCGCCGGTGACGTACAGCACCTTCACGCGCGGCGCCAGCGCGTCGGCGCACTGAAGCAGCAGCGTGCTCTTGCCGATGCCCGGGTCGCCGCCGATCAGCACCACCGCGCCGTCGACGATGCCGCCGCCAAGCACGCGGTCGAGTTCGGCGATGCCCGTGGGCATACGTTCGATTTCAGCCGCTTCGATCTGCGCCAGCACCGCCACCGGCTGGCGCGGCGCCAGCGACTGAAAACGATGCGTCTTCGCCCCCGACGCACTCGGCGCCACGCCTTCTTCGAGTGTGTTCCAGGCGCTGCAGCCCGGGCAGCGGCCCAGCCACTTCGGGCTTGTCGCGCCGCATTCAATGCACGTGTAGATCGACTTGTCTTTCGCCATCGGGGATTGTGTGATCAAGCGATCAGCCGTCAGCCTTCGTGCTTCGCAGCACCTTCACGCGCCCGCGCAGCACCTTGGCTTCGACGCGCCGCCGCTTCGCCGCACGCGACGGTTTGGTCGCGACACGCGTGATGGGCACGTGCGCGGCGGCGTCGATCAGCTCGTACAACCGCGCGACCGCGGCGGCGCGGTTCATCGGCTGGCTGCGATGGTCTTGCGCCTTGACGACGACCACGCCGTCTTTGGTGATGCGCCGGTCGCCCATCGCGAGCAGACGCGTCTTGATGGACTCGGGCAGTGAAGACGCGCCGATGTCCATGCGCAGCGTGACCGCGCTGGACACCTTGTTGACGTTCTGCCCGCCCGGGCCCTGCGCGCGCACGGCGCCGAAGTCGACTTCGTCGAGGTCGAGTTCGTAGGGGATGCTCGGCATGACAGAGCGGGGGGCGGTTGAAACACAAAGGGCGGCCGAAGCCGCCCCCGAAGGATGACCGTCGACGGTTCAGGTCGAGGTCGAGCCGCTGCGCACCTTGCCGACGACGAACAGCAGGATCAGCGCGCCGACCACCGACGCGATCAGGCCCGCACCTTGACCAGCGGAGTACCAGCCGAGGAACTGCCCGAGGTAACTGGCGGCGAGCGACCCGCCAATACCCAGGGCCCCGGTCAGGAGCCATCCCATGGGCTGCTTGCCGGGCATGACGAACCGGGCGATGGCGCCAACGATGAGGCCGGTGATGATGGTGAAGATGAGTGACATGAATGCTCCTCGAGAACGAGTCCAAGAAGCACGATCATAGGCGGACGATCACGCCCGCAATCGATAGGGCTCACCCTGGCTTGCGGGAATCGCAACGCCTCGAGCCTTCACCCGTGTGGCGATGAGCCCGTCAGACGAGGCTGTCAGTCCACGCGCACGCTCACCCGCGGGGCCAGCGCGCACATCAGCTCGTAGCCCACCGTGCCGGCCGCGTGCGCGACATCGTCGATGTCGAGCCGCTGTCCGCGTTCGGCGCGGCCCCACAAGGTCACGTCGCTGCCCACACCGGCTTCGGGCACGGGTGTCAGGTCGACCGTCACCATGTCCATGCTGACGCGCCCGACGACGCGCGTGCGCATGCCGTCGACCAACACAGGTGTGCCGCTGCACGCGTGGCGCGGATAGCCGTCGGCATAGCCGCAGGCGACCACCCCGATGCGGGTGCGCACCTGCGCGCGGAACGTGCCGCCGTAGCCGACCGCGTCGTCGGGTTCGATCCACTGCGTGGCGATCAAGCGCGAGCGCAGGCTCATCGTGGGCTCGAGGTTCCAGTGCACGCTGGTGTGCTGCGGAAAGTCGGGCGAGCTGCCGTACAGCATGATCCCGCAGCGCGTCCAGTCACCTGCCACCTCGCGGACGTGACCCGCGCGCAGCAGGGCGGCGCTGTTGGCAAAGCTGGTGCCGCCGGGCAGCCCCTCGAACGTGGTGCGTGCAACCGTGAGCGCCGGCTCGAGACCGTCGTCGCGATCGGCTTGCGCGAAGTGCGTCATCAGGTCGATGTCGCCGACCTGCGGCAGTGCCGACAAGCGCGCCCACGCGGCACGCAGCAGTGGCGGCGCGAAGCCCAGGCGGTTCATGCCGCTGTTGAGTTTCAGGAAGACGCGGTGCGGCTGCTGCGTCTTGTGCGCGGCGATCCAGTCGATTTGGTCGGCGCAATGCACCACGTGCCACAGGCCCAGGCGCGAACACGTTTCGAGATCGCGCGGTTCGAACGCGCCTTCCAGCAGCAGCACGGGCCCACGCCAGCCCAGCGCGCGCACGCGCTCGGCTTCGGCCAGGTCCAGCAGCGCAAAGCCATCGGCGGCACGCAGGGCGTCGAACACGCGCTCGATCCCGTGGCCGTAGGCATTCGCCTTGACGACAGCGAAGACGCGCGCACCGGGTGACGCCGAACGCGCCACGTCGAGGTTGTGGCGCAAGGCACCCGTGTGAATCACCGCTTCGATCGGGCGAGGCATGCGGACGATTGTGCATGGGCCACGTGCTATAACCCGCGCCGGTTCGACACACGCAGTATTTCTACGCACCTAGGCCGACACCTCCGCCGACACGCGCCCGCGCCAGAGGGCTCGACAAGCCACGCCGCATGAAAAAAGGCTTCCACACCATCATGTCGGCGCAGTTCTTCAGCTCGCTGGCTGACAACGCGCTTTTCATTGTTGCGGTCGAGCTGTTGAAGTCCGAAGGTGCGCCCGAGTGGCAGCGCGCGGCGCTGGTGCCGATGTTCGCGTTGTTCTACGTGGTGCTGGCACCCTTCGTCGGCGCGTTCGCCGACGCCTTGCCCAAAGGCAAGGTGATGTTCGTGTCGAACACGATCAAGATCGTCGGCTGCCTGTTGATGCTGTTCGGCACGCACCCGCTCGCGTCGTACGCCGTGGTGGGGCTGGGCGCGGCGGCGTATTCGCCCGCGAAGTACGGCATCCTCACCGAGTTGCTGCCGCCGTCGCAGCTCGTCAAGGCCAACGGCTGGGTCGAGGGGCTGACGATCGGGTCGATCATCCTCGGCGTGGTCTTCGGTGGGCAGCTCATCGGCAAGACGATCGCGCCGGCGCTGCTGGGCTTCGACCTGCCGGTGCTGACCACCTCGGTCGACACGGCGCCCGAAGCTGCGCTGGTGGTGCTGGTGTTCGTCTACATCCTTGCGGCGATCATCAACCTCTACATCCCGCGCACCGACGCACCGTTGCAGCCCGTCGGCGGCAACCCGATCGAGCTGGTGCAGGACTTCGCGCGTTGCAACCGGCGCCTGTGGGACGACAAGCTGGGGCAGATCTCGCTGGCGACGACCACGCTGTTCTGGGGTGCGGGCGCCAACCTGCGCTACATCGTGCTGGCCTGGGCAGCCGCCGCGCTGAGCTACGACACCACAAAGGCCACGTCGCTCGTCGGCGTGGTCGCGATCGGCACTGCGATCGGTGCGGTCGCCGCGTCGGTCTACATGCGGCTGGATCGGGCCACGTCGGTGATCCCGCTGGGGATCGGCATGGGGCTGCTGGTGATGGTGATGATCTTCATCCGCGACGTGTCGGTGGCCGCGCCGTTCCTCGTGCTGCTGGGTGGGCTCGGCGGCTATCTGGTCGTGCCGATGAACGCACTGCTTCAGCACCGCGGCCATAACCTGATGGGTGCCGGACGGTCGATCGCGGTGCAGAACTTCAACGAGCAGGCGTGCATCCTCGGGCTTGGCGCACTGTTCACGGCGATGACGCGATTCGGGCTGTCGACGTTCGGGGCGATCGCGATCTTCGGCTTCGTGGTCGCGGCGTCGATGGAGTTGATCCGCCGCTGGCACGTCCGCAACACGGTCGTGCACCGCGACGAAGTCGAGCGGCTGCTGGTGATTGCGCGCACCGACGCGCATCACTGACTCGCGTCGTCAGCCGGCCGTCGCCTGGACGTGCGAGTCGCCGTCTCTGCCTGGCCTGCCACGTTCGCGCTGGTGTTCAACGCGCTGGTGTGGGGCCTGTCGTGGTGGCCTTTTCGCTGGCTCGACCAGCGGGGCCTGCATCCGTTGGTTGCTACGGCGATCATCTACGGCGCCTGCGTCGTGGCGGTCAGTCTGGCGCAACCACGCGCGTGGGGCGAGATGCGCCACGGCGCGTTGTGGGCCATTGCGCTTGCATCCGGGCTGACGAACGCGAGCTTCAATTGGGCCGCGGCCACGGGCGACGTGGTGCGGGTGGTGCTGCTGTTCTACCTGATGCCGCTGTGGGCGGTACTGCTGGCGCGTTGGATCCTGGGCGAACGAATCACCGCAGCAGCGTTGCTGCGCGTCGGACTTGCGCTGGCGGGCGCGGCGATCGTATTGGGTGCGTCGCCGCAAAGCCTGCCGTGGCCGTCGACGCTGCCCGACGTGCTGGCGCTGGTCGGCGGCGCTGCCTTCGCGTTCAACAACGTGATGCTGCGCCGCGAGCGGCAACGCAGCGAGTGGGGGCGAACGCTCGCGATGTTCGTCGGGGGCAGCGTGCTTGCAGCCTTCGCGGCCGTGGTGCTCGGTGCGTCGGGGGTCGTGCCGCTGCCGCAAGCCGACACCTTGCAAACGAGCGTGATCGCCGCGCTGGCGTTTGCGTTCCTGCTTGCGAACGTCGCGCTGCAATACGGCGCGGCGCGGCTGACCGCGAACGCGACCGCGGTGATCATGCTGACCGAGGTGGTCTTCGCGACGGTGTCGGCGTGGCTGCTCGACGCCGCCGCCATCGGCCCGCGCGAGCTCATCGGCGGCGGGCTTATCCTGACCGCAACGCTGCTGGCGGCGCGCTCGCCGCCGTACGATCAGGCTTCGTCATTCAGCTCAACGCGGTGCTGATGCGGGCTCGAGTTCCGCCGCTCCCGCCGTTCCCGCCGCTCCCGCCTCAATTGGCTCGGTGGTCGCAGTAACCGAGCCGGCCATGTCGGCCAGCGTCCACGCGGGGCGCAAGCCGGCATGTACCAGCGCCTGGGCCAGCGTCGCCGGTCGCGCAGGCTTGGCGAGGTAGACATTGCCTCCGGCCAACATGGCGCGCGACTGTTCCAGTGCGGTGGGCTGCGCCGACATCAGCACGATCGGCGGGCAGAACTCACCCGGCGCGCGCTGCTGGCGCGCCAGCGCCTGACAGAACTGCAGGCCATCGAGTTCACTCGTCGACCCAAGGTCAACGCCGATGACGATCACGTCGAAGGCAAAGGCGTCCAACATCGCGAACGCGTGGTGTGCCTTACCCACACAGGTTGCCTTGACGTTCTGCGCCGCGAACAGCGGCACCAGGGCCTGTGCCTCTGCTTCGTCGACGACCAGCGCAGAGAGTGCCTCGGTGGCAGGCCGCGGCACGGGCATGCGGCCCGACGGCGCACGCAGCGCCACGGCGGCGTTGGCATTGATTTCTGGCTCTTCATTGCTGAAGAGCGCCATCGAGGCGGCCGGCTGGCCGCCCGGCGCGCGTGCACGCGTCAATTCATTCAGGGGAGGCCGACCGGTGAGCAGCGCGTCTGGTGCCGATCGGTCGGCGTGACGGCGCCGGGTTGGAATCGAGCGGTCTGCCGGCAGCGCATTCGACACGGGCCAATCGAACGTTTTGCGCCGCGACGCCGGGAAATCAGCGCGCGGCGGCCATTCGCCGCGGCGTCGCACGTCGGATGAAGTTGTCGCGCGTGTGCTCGGCGGGGCGTAGAACGCCGCGCTGTGCTGGCCTTCTTGCGCGCGGCCTTCGTGCGACCACGGCGTCGAAATGTCGGCCATGGTGACGTTGCGCGGGCTTGCGCGTGCGGCGGTGGCTGCAAGCGAGCGGCGCTCGAGCGCCTCATCGAGCGCACGAAACAGGTGCAGCGGATCGATCGGCCTTGCCAACGTCGCGGCGGCCCCGGCAACTTGAGCTTGCCCCACCTGCCCCACGAGCACGGTGTCGCCCATTCGCTGCCCCGCCGCCAGCAGGTCAAGCACGCCGCCGCGGTCTGCGTTGGCGATGATGAATTGGGCATCTTCGACCGCCGCGCACGGCGCGTAGGCCGGGGTGCGGGCGAGCGCCAGGCCAAGGTATGAATCGAGGACTTGCTGCTCGAACCCGCCAAAGCCCACGGCAGCGACGAGGTAGGGCGAGCGTACTTCTGACGTGGTCATTCCCGAATATTCCGATGAGGTGGCCGAGGGTCGCGCGGCTTCCAATGCGCGTCGTATCCGCTGGGGCGTGGGCTGCGAACGGTCGGGATGCTGGCAAGCCACCTCACGACGACGCACGAATGCTCCACGCGCCGCACATTTGTGTCAACTCGTCATCTTCGTGACCGGTACTCGCCGTAGGGCTAGGATGCCGCGCCGTGAAGACGCTCCACGAATTCCACGCCCTGTCGATCGCCGGCAAGCCGGCTGCTTTCGCAGCCCAGCGCGGCAAGGTCTTCTTGATCGTCAACACCGCCAGCGCATGCGGCTTCACTCCCCAATTCGAGGGCCTGGAGCAACTGTGGCGCGACTACGCCGACCGCGGCCTGGTGGTCGTGGGGTTTCCGTGTAACCAGTTCGGCAGCCAGGACAGCGGCAGCAACGACCAGATCGCGTCGTTCTGCCAGATGAACTACGGCGTGAGCTTCCCGATGATGGCCAAGGTCGACGTGAACGGCCCCGAAGCCCACCCGCTGTGGACTTGGCTGAAACAGTCGGCACCTGGCCTGTTGGGCGTGGCCATTCAATGGAACTTCTCGAAATTTCTGGTCGGCCGCGACGGCCGCGTGGTGAAGCGTTACGCGCCGACCACGTCGCCCGCCGCGCTGCGCAGCGACATCGAGTCCGCCCTTGCCAAGCCGGTGCCCGCCGCCTGAGCGCCCAGCCCGATTTTTCCCGTTCACTCCATGTTCAAGCACCTCGAGCCCTACGCGGGCGACCCGATCCTCGGCCTGGTGGAGACCTTCCATCGCGACCCGCGGCCGCACAAGGTCAACCTGAGCATCGGCATCTACTTCGACGACCAGGGCCGCATTCCGGTGCTGGACTGTGTGCGCCAGGCCGAAGCGCAGATGCTGGCGGCTGCCGACCCCAAGCCCTACTTGCCGATCGAAGGTTCGCCGCCGATGCGCGAGGCGGTTCAAAAGCTGCTGTTCGGCAACCACGAGGCGCTGCGCCAGGGCCGCGTGGCGACCATTCAGACCATCGGCGCCAGCGGCGCGCTGAAGGTCGGCGCCGACCTGCTGCACCGCTGGCTGCCGCAGTCGCAGGTGTGGCTCAGCCGCCCGAGCTGGGACAACCACCGCGCGATGTTCGAAGGTGCCGGCATCACGGTCAACGAGTACCCGTACTACGACCCAGCGACCGGCGGACTCGACTTCGACGGCATGTGCGCCACCCTCGAACGCTTGCCCGCGCGCAGCGTCGTCTTACTGCACGCGTGCTGCCACAACCCCACGGGCGTGGACCTGTCGATGCCGCAGTGGCAACGCGTCGTCGAGCTGGTGCGTGCGCGCGAGCTGCTGCCCTTCCTCGACGTTGCCTATCAGGGCTTCGGCGACGGCATCGAAGAAGACGTGGCGCCGGTGCGCCTGCTGGCCAGCAGCGGGCTGCCCTTCATCGTCAGCCATTCGTTTTCCAAGAACCTCAGCGTGTACGGCGAACGCGCCGGAGCGCTGTCTTTCGTGTGCGTCAACGCCGACGAAGCGCAGCTGGTGCTGGGGCAGCTGAAGGCGACGGTGCGCCGCAACTACTCGAGCCCCGGCATCCACGCCGCCGGCATCGTCGCGCGCGTGTTGACCGACCCGGCGCTGCGCCCCGCCTGGGAGCGCGACGTTGCCGCCATGCGCACGCGCATCCTCGACATGCGCCAGCACCTGCACGCGGTGCTGACACAGCGCCTGCCGGGCCGCGACTTCGGCTACTTCCTTTCGCAACGCGGCATGTTCAGCTACACAGGCCTGAGCGCGGCGCAGGTCGACCGGCTTCGCGATGAGCACGCTGTCTACCTGGTGCGGTCCGGGCGGATGTGCATGGCGGGGCTGACGACGACGAACGTGGCCCGCGCGGCCGAGGCGTTCGCCACGGTTCTGGCGTGACCCTTAGGTGAATCAACCTAGGGTTTACCCTTTTATTTATAGAGTAAACCCTTAACATCGACTCCATCAACAAACACTGATCGGGAGTCGTCCATGTCCGTCGCACAAATCACCGTCAACGTCCCGGCCAAGCCTGTCGCGGTTCCTCGTGGCGCCCTGCTGTTCGGCCTGATCGCCGACTTCGTTCTCGAGCTGAGCGCCGCCCGCAAGGCACGCAACGCACGCCGCCAGCTCGAGCGCGACACCCTCGAGTTGCGCAGCCTGGCGCAAAGCCTGCGCAGCACCGCCCCGTCGCTCGCTGCCGACCTGTTGGCCGCGGCCGATCGCTCGCTGTAAGCCGATACTGCGCGCCGCCGACGTGCGCTGCTTCATGCGCGCGTCACGGCGCGCCGCGTGAGCCTCTTTCTTCTCAAGCGATTTTTCACCTTTGCACTGACGCTGCTGGTGGCGTCGGTGGTGGTGTTCGTGGTGCTCGAGCTGCTGCCGGGCAACGTCGCGCAACTGATCCTCGGTGACACCGCCACACCCGAGTCGATCGCTGCGCTGGAAGACAAGCTGGGTCTGAACCGCTCCGCCGCCAGCCGCTACCTGGGCTGGATCGGCGGGCTGCTGAGCGGCAACACCGCCGAGAGTTATGCCTACGGCGTGACCACGTCCGAGCTGATCGCCGAGCGGTTGCAGGTGAGCCTGCCGCTCGCCGTGTTTTCGATGCTGCTGACGCTGTTGGTGTCGATCGCACTGGGCGTGTATGCCGCAGCACGCCACAACCGCCTGGGCGACGTGGGCGTGATGTCGATCAGCCAGCTGGGCATCGCGGTGCCGAGCTTCTGGCTCGCGATCCTGCTGGTGCTGTTGTTCGCGGTGAGGCTCGGTTGGTTCGATGCCGGCGGCTTCCCCGGCTGGCGTGAAGACGACGGCGGCGGCGTTTGGCTTGGTTTGAAAGCGCTGGTGCTGCCCGCCGTGGCGCTGGCCGCCGCGCAGGCTTCGGTGCTGACGCGCTGGACGCGCAGTTCGGTGCTCGACGTGATGCGCGAGGACTACGTGCGCACCGCCCGCGCGAAGGGCCTGTCGCACCGCGCGGTGTTGTGGCGCCACGTGCTGCGCAACGCGGCGATTCCGGTGTTGACGATCCTGGGGTTGCAGTTCGCGTTCCTGATCAGCGGCACGGTCGTAATCGAGAACGTGTTCGTGCTGCCGGGCATCGGCCGCCTGGTGTTCCAAGCGATCGCGAATCGCGACGTGGTGGTCGTGCGCGACGTTGTGCTGCTGCTGGTGGCGATGGTGGTGTTCGTCAACTTCATCGTCGACGTGCTGTATGCGGTCGTCGACCCGAGGCTGAGACTGGCATGACCGCGGCAGGCCCAAAGGGCAGCAACTTCCTGCTGGCCGCGCGACGCCACAAAAGCTTCATGGCCGGCGCGGCGATCACGCTGGCGCTGCTGCTGGGCGCCGCGCTGTCGTTGGTGTGGACGCCCTACGCGCCGGCCGAACTCGACATCCCGAACAAGCTCGCCGCGCCGAGTTGGTCGCACTGGCTGGGCACCGACAGCCTGGGGCGCGACGTGTTCTCGCAGTTGCTGGCCGGCGCGCAGAACTCGATCCTGGTTGGCCTGATGGCGGTCGCGATCGGCATGGGGCTGGGCGTGACGCTGGGCTGCATCGCGTCGGCGCAGCGCGCGGTCGGCAAGGGCTGGGTCGAAGAAGTGATCATGCGCGCCAGCGACCTCGCTTTCGCGTTCCCCGCGCTGCTGACGGCGATCATGCTCGGCGCGGTCTACGGCCCGGGGGTCGGCACCGGCATCGTCGCGATCGGCATCTTCATGATCCCGGTCTTCGCGCGCACGACGCGCGCCGCGGCGAACGCGGTGTGGGCCACCGACTACGTGCTGGCCGCGCGCGCCGCCGGCAAGGGGCCGTGGCGCATCACGCTCGACCACGTGCTGCCGAACATCGCGGGCGTGCTGATCGTGCAGGCCACCGTGCAGTTTGCGCTGGCCTTCGTGGTCGAAGCGGCGTTGAGCTACCTGGGCCTGGGCACGCAGCCGCCGCGGCCCAGCTGGGGCCGCATGCTCAACGAGGCGCAGCAACTGCTGTGGGAATCCCCGATGCTCGCGGTATGGCCCGGCATGGCAATCGCCCTGTCGGTGCTGGGGCTGAACCTGGTGGGCGACGGCCTGCGCGACCTGCTCGACCCGAAACTCGCACAACGACGCTGAAGGCGCTCCATCACACGCCATGACCATGACCATGAACCCGAACCGCAAGACCCTCTCGATCGACTTCGTCTCCGACGTGGCCTGCCCCTGGTGCGCTGTCGGGCTGGCGGGCCTCGAGCAGGCGGTGGCCGAACTTGCGCGCAACGACGGCATCGACGTCGAACTGCGCTTTCAGCCCTTCGAGCTGAACCCGACGATGGCGCCCGAAGGCGTCGACGCCGCCGCCTACCTGAAGGCCAAGTACGGCCTGAGCGACGAGCAGTTGCGCGTGAACCAGGCGCGTATTCACGAGCGCGGCGCGGCAGCGGGCTTTCGCTTCGGCCAACGCAGCCGCATCTGGGGCACCTTCGACGCGCATCGTCTGCTGGCATGGGCGCTCGACACGCACGGCGCCGCTGCGCAGCGGCGCCTGAAGCACGCGCTGCTCGAGGCGTATCACGGCCAAGGCCGCAACCCCGGCGACCGCGACGTGCTGCTTGACGTGACGGCGCGCGCCGGCCTCGAGCTCGCTGCCGCGCAAGCCGTGCTCGACGGCGACGCCTACACGCGCCAGGTGCGCGAAGCCGAGGCCTTGTGGCAGCAGCGCGGCATCACCGCCGTGCCCACCGCGGTGATCGATGACCGCTACGTGATCGCTGGCGGCCAGCCCAGCGAGCAGTATGTGCAGGCGCTGCGCAAGATCGCGGCGGCGGGGCCGGCGGCGGCGGCGTAGTGGACTCTCTCTAACTGGCGTTCTTATCCCGCCGCCGCGAGCGCATGCGTCAGTCTCAATCCTCTTGCGGCGGATGCTCGGGCCACTGCAGCGCCGGCCGCGAGAAGTTGCCCTTGCCGCGTTGGCCGTTGACCGACTCCGTGTTCATCGCGAAGAACAGCGTCGCATACGCCACCGCGTCGGAGTTGACGTTGAGCGCGACGTTGTTAACGTTGGCGAAGGTGTCGCACGCCAAGTGGTAGCACGGGTCGTAGGCAACGCCCGCGGTGCCGCCGAACAGGGCAGCTTCCTCCGCAGTCTTCACGCCTTCGGCGCCGGTGAACAAGCCACCCGACGGGATGTCCACGCCCGCCGCGATGAACGGGCCGTAGTCGGAGCGGCCCGAGAAGTCGGTGCCCTTGAACGGAATGCCGCGCTCGGTGAAGAAGTTTTCGAACACCTTCTCGATTTGCGCCGACCCGGCCGGCCCCGCCGGGGCGCCCACGTTGTCGGAGTTGTCCCCGTCGTAGATGAAGAACACATGGTTGGGCGAGCCGACCATGTCGAAGTTCAGGTAAAGCGCGATGCGATCCCGTTCGGCCTGCGACAACCCGGCGACGTAGAACGTCGAGCCGACCAGGCCCGATTCCTCGGCGCCCCACAACGCGAAGCGCAGCTTGTTGCGCGGCTTGACCTTGGCCATCTGCACCGCGGTCTCGAGAATCGCCGCGCTGCCTGAACCGTTGTCGTTGATGCCCGGCCCGGCGTTGACCGAGTCGAGGTGGGCGCCGACCATGACCACGTTGTTCGCGTCACCATCCGTCGACTCGGCGATCACGTTGTAGGTGGTGGCGACGCCGCGGAAGGTGTCGGTCTTCAGGCGCAGCACCAACCCGGGCGTAGCCGCGAGTTGCTGGCCGAGGGCCTGCGTGATGCCCGCGGCACCGATGTCGAGCGTGAATCCGTTGCCCAGCGTGCCGACGAGCGGGCCGGCCGCGTTGTTGTAGATCACCACTGCGGACGCGCCGGCATTGAAGGCGGTGGTCGCCTTGATCGCGAACGTGCACGCCGGTTGGCCGGCGGGTGTTCCGCGGCTGACAAGGGCGATGTTGCCGGCCGCAAAGCCCGCATAGTCGGCCGCGGTGCAGCCGCGAAAGTCTCCCGACGGTGTGCTCACCGGGGCGGTGACATCACCGCTGCCCGAGTACGACATGATGCTGTTGGCCAGCGTCGCGGCCGGAGCGGGCGACACCTGCTGCAGCACGCTGGGCGACAGCGAAATGAAGGTCTGGAACTGAAACGGCTGGATCGCGACCTGATAGCCGGCGTCGCGGAACGTTTTCTCGGCGTAGGCCACCGAGGCGTTGTAGCCCGGCGTGCCGGACGTGCGGATGCCGTTGTTCTGATCAGCGATCGTCTGCAGCGCCTGTTGGTGGCTGCGCACGCCGTCCAAGGTCACGCATTCCAGCAGCTTGTCGAAGGTGTTGTTGACCCTCGCCGAGCACGCCGCCGAAGCGGCCTTCGCGGCGGCACCCACATCCGGCGCTGCCGAGTCGTCGCCGCCGCACGCGGCCACTATCACAACCAAAGCGCCCGCTGCGGCGACGCCCTGCCAGTTTGGAACGCGCTGACTGCCGATTCGATTCATGTCGTCTCCGATCGCGTTGGGTTGTCGAGGCGTATCGGGTTTGATACGCATGCGCACCCGTGGACGCAGAACGCCGAACGTTGGCATCGTGGGTGCCCGATGCAGCTTACGCCTACACGGACGGTGGAGGTGAGGCGGCGGCGCAACCAACTTGTCACTCATGTCCACACATACAACGTCGATGTGATGTGGGCCGCAAGCCGACGAATCCATTGGTTGCAGCCGCCGCCCTCAGCGCTTGCCGAGATCGCCAGCCGTCGGTATCGACACCATCGCCCCCGCGCGCGTGACGCAGATCGCAGCGGCGTCGATACCCCGCTCGAGCGCGTCGCGCATCGGCCGGCCCTCGGCCAGCGCGGCGCACAACGCGCCGGTGAAGGTGTCGCCTGCTGCCG
The DNA here is from genome assembly GCA_963738615.1 of uncultured beta proteobacterium. Lineage (GTDB taxonomy): Bacteria > Pseudomonadota > Gammaproteobacteria > Burkholderiales > Burkholderiaceae_C > CAVTWY01. Next base: position 959,663 of record CAVTXI010000019.1, on the reverse strand, counting down.
TGGTGTCGACCACGGCCACTTCGCGCGCCGGCAAACCATGGCATTCGACGGCATCACCGGATTCAGCCGCCCCGACCGCCACCACGCCGTCGGCGCCCAACGTCACCACAACCAACCGCGGCCCGCGCGCCAGCAGGGCACGCGCTGCGAGTTCACCGCTGCCCGCGCCGACGACCGCATGCCCCGTGATCTGTTGCGCCTCGACCTCGTTGAGCACCACGATGTCGACATCGCGCCAAAGCGCGTCGGGCAACGCCGCCACGGGCGACGGGTTGAGCACCACGGTGCAGCCGTGCGCATGCGCCACGGCCGCCGCGTGCATCACGGTGGCAAGCGGCACTTCGAGTTGAAGCAGCACCAGCGGCCGCGACGCGAACAGCGCTGCGCTGCATTCGTCAATATCGCCTTCGCTCAGCGCTGCGTTGGCGCCGGCCACGGTCACGATGCGGTTGTGGCCGTCGGGCTCCACGAACACGAAGGCCGTGCCCGTCGGGCCGGGCTGCGTGCACACGTGCGCGGTGTCGATGCCGTCGCGCTCGAGCACACCGCGCAGCGCGGCGCCGTGAACGTCGTCGCCGACGCAGCCGACCATGCGCACGGCGCCGCGCGCGCCGCCTGCGCCGCGCCTGCTCGACATGCGCGCGCAGGCCACCGCCTGGTTCGCACCCTTGCCGCCGGGGCCTGTGGCGAGGCCCGCGGCGTGCAGCGTCTCGCCCTCGGCTGGAAAACGCGGCACCTGCAGGACCACGTCCATGTTCAGGCTGCCGATGACAACGATGTCATGGTTCATGGTGTCGAGGCTTTTGTACAATAACGCGTACAACCTGGAGTGACCGTCATGGACGCCATCAGCTACAGCGCCGCTCGCGCCAACCTTGCCAAAACGATGGATCGCGTCTGCGACGACCACGAGCCGTTGATCATCACACGCAACGGCGAGCAGTCGGTCGTCATGCTTGCGCTGGCGGACTACAAGGCCCTCGAAGAAACGGCCCACCTGCTGCGCAACCCCGCCAACGCGAGGCGATTGCTGGCCGCGATTGGACAACTGGCCGAGGGCAAGGGAGTCGAGCGCGAGTTGGCAAAGTGAAACTGGTCTTCGCCGATGCCGCTTGGGAGGACTACCTGTACTGGCAAAAGCAAGACCGCAAGATGGTCGAGCGTATCAACCGCCTTATCCAGGACGTGAAGCGAGAGCCGTTCGCTGGTGTTGGCAAGCCCGAACCGTTGAAGCACGCCCTCGCCGGCTTCTGGTCGCGGCGGATCACCGATGAACATCGGATGGTGTACCGGGTCGATAGCGACAGCCTGTTGATCGCACAGCTGCGCTACCACTACTGAAGCGCTCGGCTACCGCCCCACTTCCAGCATCCCTTCCAGCACCCCCATCGCCCGCCCCATCACCTCGCGCCCATCAACCCACACCGCCACCTGCACCTGCGGCTTCGCGCGGTGCGCGCGGAATTCGCAGACCGTCATGCCGCGCGTGATGCGGCCTTGCAGTTCGATATCAACCCGTGCGCGCTCAAACGTGAACAGCTCAGGCCAGCGCAGCCAGGCGGTGACGCTGGCGTCGAAGATCGGCATGGGCTTGCGGCCTTGTGAGTCGGCGATGCGCAGGTAGGCGTCGAGATACCCGGCGAAGCAACGCGCCTTGGCGCCGGGCCACGAACGCACGCGCTCGACTTCGGCCGCGGTGATGCACAACTGTCGGCACACGTTCAAGCCGAACATGCGCAGGGGCACGCCGGAATCGAAGACGATGGCTGCGGCTTCGGGGTCGGCGTAGATGTTGTATTCCGCTGCCGCGGTGACGTTGCCTTGGTCGGCCGAGCCGCCCATCAGAGCGATCTCCGCGATCGATGCGGCCAGCTTCGGCTCGCGTTGCAGCGCCGTGGCGATGTTGGTGAGCGGGCCGATCGCGACGATCGTGACTTCGCCGGGCGAACCCATCACGGCGTTGATCAGAGCATCGACGGCGTGCATGGCGGGCCGTTCGTTTTCGCCCGGCACTGCCGGCAGCGGCTCGCCGGTCGTTCGCATGCCTTCGTCACCCAGCACTTCATGGCCCGTGATCAGCGGTGCCACGAGGGGCGCGCCGCAGCCGGCGTAGATCGGCACCTCGAGTGCATGGAACGCAGCGATGCGCCGCGCGTTGCGCCACGTCAGGTCCAGCGCTGCGTTGCCGGCGACGACGCTTGTGCCGACCCACTGCACGCCGGGGTCGGCCGCGAGCATCGCCATCGCGAACCAGTCGTCGAAGCCGGGGTCGGTGTCGAGCCAGATCTTGCGCATGGGTCGCACCCCCGGTGCTCAGTCGCCGAGCTTCACGTCTTTCAGCACGCGGCTCACCATCGCGCGATCGTTGGTGATGAACGACGCGAAGGCCGATGGCGCGCCGCCGCCCGGCACCGCACCGGCCTGCGCCAGGCGCTCGCGAACGATGTCGAGCTTCAGCACCTCGGTGATGGCGCGGTTCATGCCTTCGACGATGGCGACCGGCGTGCGCGCGGGCGCGTAAACGCCGGCCCAGCTCGACACGTCGTAGCCTTCGAAGCCACGTGATTCGGCCGCGGCGGGCACGTCGGGCAACAACGCGCTGCGCTTCGCGCTGGTGACCGCGATCGCCTTCACCGAACCACTCTTGATCGATGGCGCGGCCGACGCGGCGATCAGCATCGCCAGTTCGACCTGCTTGCCCGCCACGTCGTTGGCGATCTGCGCGCCGCCGCGGTAGGGGATGTGCACGAGGTGGATGCGCGCGGCCTGCTCGATCATCTCGGTGGCCAGGTGCGGCAGCGTGCCCACGCCCGACGTGGCGTACGAGAGCCTGCCGGGCTGGCGCCGAGCCAATGCCACCAACTCGCCGAGCGTCTTCGCTTCGATCGACGGGTGCGCCACCAGCACCATCGGCGCGGTGTTGACCAGCGCCACGGGTTGCAACTCACGCAGCACGTCGTGTTTGTAGTACGAACCGTCGGCACCGGGCTTGTTGTTCAGCGGTGCATCACCGGCGACAAGGAAGGTGTGACCGTCGGGCGCGGCCTGCATCACCTTCGTCATGCCAAGAAGGCCGCCGGCACCGGTGGCGTTCTCGACCAGCACCTGTTGGCCGAGCTTGCCGGCGAGGTGTTGCGCCAGCAAGCGTGTCGTCGCGTCGAGGCTGCCGCCCGCGGCGAAGGGCACGACCAACGTGACCGGGCGCGAGGGCCATGCGGCTTGCGCTCGCGCTGACGTTGCGAGTGGCGCCAGCGGTGCGGCCGTGCAGACCATGATGGCGGCGGTGAAGCGGCGGCGGTTGATCGTGGGCATCGTGGGCATCGTGGGCATGGAGCGTGTCAACGCTTGGCGATTTCGTCGAAGTGCTCGTCGCGCAAGGCGTCGAACGATGCGGTCCATTCTGCGCGCCACCGCCTGCGCGTTGCATCGTCGACCCACGCTGCATCCAGCCCCGCATCGAGGCTCGCGCGCAGATCATCGAGCGTGTCGCCGAAGTCGCGCGCCATCATGGTCCACGCGCCGGTGGGCGTGACATGGTGCAGCGTCGGGTCGTCGGTGTTGGGGTGCAGCTTCAGACCCAACGCGCGCATGCGGCGGATCGGATGGTCCTGCGCCCAGCGCTCGCGCGGCAGCGTGCGCAGGTAGTACGAATTCGTCGGCACGACGGTGAAGACAAGGCCGCGGTCGATGGCGCGGCGCACCAGGGCGTCGTCGTCGACGATGGTGTAGCCGTGGTCGACGCGGTCGACGCCAAGGTCATCAATGGCCACACGCACGTTGCGCGCCGGCAGGCCGAATTCACCTGCGTGCGCGGTCGTCTTCAGCCCGGCGTGGCGCGCGGCGGCGTAGACCTGGACGAACAGCTCGGGCGGGCCCGCGGCTTCCTGATAGTCCATGCCGATGCCGGGTACCTCGTCGCAGCGATGGTCGAGCACCCAGCCGAGCATCTGCATTGCCGCATCCGCACCGGCTTCGCGATCGATCGACGGGATGAGGCGCGCGCTGATGCCGAAGTCGTGCTGCGCATCGGTGATGGCGCGGCGAATCGCTGGCAGCACGCGCTCGTACGTCAGGCCCGACACACGCGCGGTGCCGGTCGGGTTCCAGAAGAACTCGGCATGACGCACGTTGTGCGCGGCCGCGTCCCGAAGGTATTCGTACGTCAGACGATGGAAGTGATCGGGTTGCGTCAGCAGCCAGCGGTCGAGCGCGCGCAACACGCGCAACACGCCGACGGGCTTTTCGCCGCGCGTGTAGAAGGCTTCGACGTCGGCGGCTGTGGGCGGCGTGTCGCCAGGCGACGCGGTGCCGTGTGCGTGTGCGTGTCGCGCCAGGTCTTCGAAGGTCGACCGCCGCACGGTGCCCAGCAGGTGGCAGTGCAACTCGGCCTTCGGAATCGCGGCGATGAAGCGCGTCAGTCGATCGGTCGTGTTCGACATGGCCGCAACGTGCGTGCTTCAGCGCGTCTTCATGTACTGGGCGAACAACGGCGCCGACAACTCGCGCAGGCGCTGTCGCTGCGCGACGATCTCGTGGTGTCGGCCTTGGCGCTCCAGCCGCAGCAACGCCAGCACCGTCGTGAAGGCCTCGGCGCAGGCGCGGTCCGCAGGCGCTTGTGCTGCACTCAACACGTCCGCCAGCAGAGGCTGCTCGATCAAGGCCCATGCGGGCAGCGCGTCCCACCCGATGTCGGCACCGTCGAAGGTGCTCTCGAACCGCGCCGCCAGCGCCGTCAAGCGCCGGTCCTCGAGCTCGGCGATCAAGGTCGGCACCTGCCGCGACGCGAGCCAGCAGGCCTCGGCCAGCAGCGGCCAGGCAGCGTCGGCACCCTGCGCGCGCCAGCGTGCATGCACCATCCACAAAAGCGGTTGCGGAATGCGACGCCAGGATGCGATGCGCTCGACCGCCTGCGCCGCCTGCGCCCAAGCCGCGGCGCGCAAGTACAGCGCGGCCGGATGCGCCGCGGCAGCGGCGGGCTCGAAGTGCGCCGCGTGCGCGGAGTTCGCGGCTTGCGGCGCTTGCGCGGCGGCACGGTCGGCCAGCTGACGCCACTCGGCGGCGATCCATGCCCGCGCATCGCCACCGGGAAGCAGCGCGTGCGCAGCGGGCTCGTTCTGCGCTTGCAGCACCTGCCGTGCGGCCATCACCGCGCGCTCGTCGAAGGTCGACACCGCCGCGCCGCGATCCCCTTGCAGATGCTCGATCAGGCGCTGCGCAGGGCCGAGCGCTGCGTCATCGTCGAACTCACGGCGCAACGCGTCGAATGCGGCGCGGGCCGCCAGCACGTCACGTGCGCCCACCGCGGCGATGAGGTCATTGCGCAGCGCGACGCTCCGGCTGTCGGCAAAGATGTCGAGCTGCTGCGGCTCGCCCGCGCCGCTGGGGGAGTGCTTGCCTTGCATCGTCTGGTTCGCCTCGAGCAGGTTGGCATGCAGTTGGGCCTTGGGCACGGCGGCGAGGAAGCGTGTGACAGCGCTGTCGCCGTCGGACATACCGGCCCCCTGCGCCACCGCGGCTCGACCTTCAATCTGGTTACTTCGCCTTGGCCTTGCCCTTCGGCGCCTTCAGCACGAAGGTCACCTTCAGCGTGACGCGGTAGGTCACGACCTTGCCGCTGCTGACGGACACGCTTTGGTCCTTGACCCAGGCCGCCGACACATCGCTGACCGTGTCCGATGCGCGTGCCACGCCTTGTTTGATCGCGTCATCGAAGCTGACCTTGCTCTCGGAAATGATCTCGATCACTTTTGCGACTGACATGTTGCCTCCTGGGCAGGTGTTGGGGCGGCCATTCTGGCCCTGCCCTCGATACTGCACGCCATGCCCTTGCTCGATGTTCGCGACCTGCGCGTCTCGATCGACACCCCTCGCGGCACGGCGCGCATCTTGCGCGGCGTGTCGTTCGCGCTCGAGCGTGGCGACACGCTGGGCCTGATCGGTGAGTCGGGTTGCGGCAAGTCGATGACGGCGCTGGCCGTGATGGGGCTGCTGCCCGAAGGCGCGCGTGCCGAAGGCCGGGTGACGTTCGAAGGCCGTGAGCTGCTGAACCTGGACGACACGGCCATGCAGCGCTTGCGAGGCGACAAGCTCGCGATGGTGTTCCAGGAACCGATGTCGGCGCTGAACCCGGTGCACCGCGTGGGCCAGCAGATCGCCGAGTCGCTGCGGCTGCATCGCGGCATGGACGCGACCGCCGCGCGCGCCGAGGCGCTGCGCCTGCTCGACAAGGTGCGCATGCCTCAGGCCGCGCAGCGTCTCGACGCCTACCCGCACCAGTTGTCGGGCGGGCAACGCCAGCGCGTGGTGATCGCGATTGCGCTGGCGTGCGGGCCCGACGTGCTGATCGCCGACGAGCCGACCACCGCGCTCGACGCGTCGTTGCAGCGCGAGGTGCTGGACCTGATCGGCGATCTGGTGCGCAGCGAAGGCATGGCGCTGGTGCTGGTCAGCCATGACCTGGGCGTGATGGCGCACACGGTGCAGCGGGTGGCGGTGATGTACGCCGGGCGCATCGTCGAAGAAGGGCCTACCGACGCCGTCTTCGCACGGCTTGCTCACCCGTATACGCGCGGCCTCTTCGCTGCACGGCCGCGGCTGGGCATGCCGCGCGGCACACGTCTTTCGACGATCCGCGGGCGCGTGCCCGACCTGACGTTGCCCGACGCAGGCTGTGCGTTTGCCGCGCGCTGCGACCACGCGCAGCCGTCGTGCGGCACGGCCGTGCCGGCGCTGACAGATCTGGACGACGGGCACCGAGCGGCGTGCATCGCGCCGCTGTCGTCTCCATCGCCATTGCAGGCTGCGCGCGCATGACCACGATCGACACTCCCGCGAGGATCCACGCCGCGCCGTTGCTCGAGGCTCGCAACCTCGGCAAGCGCTACACGCTGCCGCGCCAGTCGCTCTTCACGCCGCCGCCCAACGTGCAGGCTCTCGACGACGTGAGCTTCACGCTCGCCGCCGGCAAGAGCCTGGGCGTCGTCGGCGAATCAGGCTCGGGCAAGAGCACGCTGGCGCGACTGGTGATGGCGCTCGAAGCGCCGACTGCGGGCCTGGTGCTGCTGGACGGCATCGACCTGCACACGCTGAGCGCGCCCGCGCTGCGCGCCGCGCGCACGAAGTTCCAGATGGTGTTCCAGGACCCGTTCGGCTCTCTCGACCCGCGCATGACGGTCGCGCGCACCGTCGCCGAGCCGCTGGAAGCGCTGGCGGCCGAGCCTGCCGACGCCCGCCGCGAGCGTGCCGCGCTGATGCTCGAGGCGGTGGGCCTGTCACGCGCCGATCTCGACAAGTTCCCGCATCAGTTCAGCGGCGGCCAACGCCAGCGCATCGCGATCGCGCGCGCGCTGGTCACGCACCCCAAGCTGATCGTCGCCGACGAACCCGTCAGCGCGCTCGACGTGAGCGTGCAGGCGCAGGTGCTGAACTTGATGCAGGAGTTGCAGGAGCGCTTCGGCCTGGCCTACCTGTTCATCAGCCATGACCTTGCGGTGGTCGACCTGGTGTGCGACGAGATCCTGGTGCTGCAACACGGCAAGGTGGTCGAGCGCGGCGACCCCGACACGTTGTTCCGCAACGCGAAGCATCCATACACGCGGCAACTCATCGCGGCGGGCATGCACGTGTAGCGCCGCGCTGCCGACGGGCGGGCATCGAGCCCGCCGTGGCAGAGTGCCCCATGATCAAGCGAAGCATCGGCCGCGCCGTCCTTGCCCTCGGCGGCTGGGCCTTCGAGGGCACCGTCCCCGCGGGTCGGCGCTACGTGCTCATCGCCGCGCCGCACACGTCGAACTGGGACTTCATCTACACCATGGCGATCATGTGGTCGCTCGACATCCGGCTCACGTGGATGGGCAAGGCGTCGCTCTTCGTGTTCCCGCTCGGCGTGTTGTTCAGGGCGATGGGCGGCATGCCCATCCGCCGCGACCTGCGATCCAACGTTGTCGAGCAAAGCGCGGCGCGCTTCGCGGACGGGCGCGACCTGGTGCTGGCCGTCGCCGCCGAAGGCACGCGGGAGCGCGGCACCACATGGCGCTCGGGCTTCTATCACATCGCCCGCCTGGCGGACGTGCCGATCCTGCCGGGCTACCTCGACTACGCGCGCCGCCGCGGCGGCTTCGGGCCCGAGCTGCGGCTCACCGGTGACGTGCGTGCAGACATGGATGTGGTGCGCGCCTTCTATGCCGACAAGGTCGCCCGCCACCCCGAGCGGTTCACGGTGCCGCGACTGGCCGAGGAGGCCGACCCGGTCTGACCAGCATGCTGCCGCGCCGGCCGTCGTCTAACGACGCGAGCCTCGAGTCGTCAGGGTTCGTCAGGCCTTGCCCAGCGGCGGCCTTCCGAACAGCGTCGACGCGCGGCTGATCGGCCCCAACTCGGCCGCAGCCTTCAGCAGCGCTGGCGCCAGCGCCTGCATGCGCGCCACGGTCAGCCGCGAGCGCGGGCCGGCGATGCTGATGACGCCGATGGCTTCGGCGCCGCGCATCACCGGCGCCGCGACTGCGGTCATGCCCGGCGCGAACACCTCGTCGATCATGGCGCAGCCTCGCACGCGCGCCGCGTGCAGGAAGCCCAACAGAGCCTTCACCGTGGTCGGTGCTTTGGGCCCGTACTCTTGCGGCGAGCCGAAGCCCTGGCGCGTCACCAGTTCGAGCGCTCGCTCGTCGCTCAGCGTCAGCAGCCACGCATGGCCCGTCGCGGTGCACGACAGCCGCGCGTCCATGCCCATGTCGGGGTCGTAGCGCAGGCCCTTGCGCGTGCCCTGCGCCTTGGCGACCCACGTCAGGCGGTCGCCGTCGATGATCGACAAGCGCACCAGTTCGCCTGATTCCGTGGCCAGCCGTTCGAGCAGCGGCTCGGCGATGTCGACGATGCCCGAGCTGCTCAAAAAGCCCAAGCCCATCGACGCGAGCTTGGCCGTCAGCAGGTAGTCGCCCTGGCTGCGCATCTGGCGCACGTAGCCGCGTCGCTCGAGTTCGGCCAACAGGCGATGGCAGGCGCTGCGCGGAATGTCGAGTTCGTCGGCCAGCGTGGTCAGCGGCACACCCTCGGGCTGGCCGCACAAGCGCTCGAGCAACGCCAGGCCCCGATCGAGAGCGAGCGTCATCGTGACCTCATGTTTTCACGATCCGGCATTGGTTTCCAACATGGAACGAGGTTCCTGCACGTCTCGAGAATAGGCCGACTCGGCCTGGAACCTCAGGCAATTCGAAGGAGACATGGATGAATCTGACCCTTGTTTCGACACTGCTGCTGTCCGTCGGCATGCTGTCACCCACCCTCACCCAGGCCGATGACGATCGTTCGCGACGCGGCCATGGGCATGGCGGCTCGCACCGCCAAGCGGCCGATCTGGCGGACTGCTGCACCCCGGGCGATCACGACTTCCCCAAGGTCGGCGGCAACCTCGGCAACCAGAACTACTCCGAGCTGCGGCAGATCAACAAGGGCCTGGTGAAGAAGCTCGGCGCCGCGTGGGTCAACCGGATCGAGGGTGGCCTGACCACCGGCACCAACCAGAGCACGACCGTGGTTGTCGACGGTGTGATCTACATCGAATCCGCGCTGGGCAACCTGGTGGCGGTCGACGGCAAGACCGGCGCGACGAAGTGGAAGTGGGTCACGCCCTACGGCGGCATCACGCGACGCGGCGTCGCCGTGGCGCGTGATCTGGGGCTGGTGTACACGCTGGCGGTCGGCAACCGTCTGGTGGCGCTGAACAAGGACACCGGCGCGGTGGCCTGGATCAAGCAGTTCGCGCCCGCCACCGACACCCTCAACTACGTCGGCAACGTCGAGAAGGTGGGGCTGGTCTACCACGACAAACGCCTGTACATCGGCACCAACGACGGCCAACGCGGCGCGGCACTGTCGGTCGACGCCACCAACGGCAACTTGTTGACCTCTTTCTGGGGCGTGCCGCGCCCCGGCGAGATGGGCTACGACACCTGGGGCGGCGCGCCCGAAACCAGCCGCACCGGCGCCACGCCGTGGATTCACCCTGCGATCGATCCGGCGCTGAATATGGTCTATTGGACCTTCGGCAACACGCGCGGCGGCTCGTCGCAGAACGGCTCGACACGGCCGGGGCTGAACCTCTTCGCCAACTCGATCGTCGCGCTGGACCTGAAAACCGGCGAATACAAGTGGCACTTCCAGTCGGTGCACCACGACATCTGGGATATGGACAACGTGATGTCGCCAGTGCTGGTCGACGTGAAGATCCACGGCCGCAAGCGCAACCTGGTGATCTACGGTAGCAAAACCGGCATGTACTACATACTCGATCGCCGCGACGGCAGCGCGCCGCTGGGCATCGACGAGGTACCGGTGAAGCAGGACGCGCGGCAGGCAACCTGGCCCACGCAGCCGATCCCGCGCCAGGGTGCGTGGACCGAAACCTGCGTCGTCGACCAACCGCTGGGCACGGCCATTCCTGGTGACCCGAACCGTGCGGTGCCGAACTACCTGATCGGCTGCCTGTACGACGCGCACTGGGACATTCCGCTGCTGTCAACCCCGGGCCACGGCGGCGGCGCCGACTGGAACCACCAGTCATTCAGCCCGCGCACGGGCCTCGTCTATACCGGCATGGGTTATGTCGCGTCGGCGCATTCGCTGACCGAAGCCGCCAACGGGCTGCGTCCGCCGGGCGAATACCAAACCGGCGCGGTGGTCGCGGTCGACCCGAAGACGAATCTCGTGCGCTGGAAGAAGCGTATGCCGTACTCGTTGGCGCACGGCAACGGCATCCTCACGACGCGCAGCGACCTGCTGTTCATCGGCCAGCCCGACGGCAACCTGATCGCGATGGACGCACACAACGGCGCCGAGCTGTGGCGCTTCCAGACCGGCGCCGCCATCAGTGCCAGCCCGGTCGCTTACGAAATCGACGGCGAGCAATACATCGCCGTCTACGCTGGCGGCACCGGCATCCCGTACGGCAATTCAGCGCCGCGCGGCGACTACGTGTGGGCGTTCAAGCTCGGCGGCGAGGTGCCGCCGCCGCCCACACCGCCGGCACCCGAAGTACGCAGGCCGGTTGCGGGCGCCGCGGTCGAAGGCGCGGCGTTGCCCACGCCGTTCACCGTGTTCCTCGCGCGCGCGCAGACGGCGACGAACGCGCCTGGCGCCGCCGAGTCGACGGCCGTCAACGGGATGACGCCGACGTGGATGCGCGTGCCCGCGGGCAGCACGGTCACTTTCCTGAACCCCACCAACAACGTCAACACGCACTGCGCGACGCAGTACTTCGAAGGGCTCTTCGACTTCCGCCTCGCCCCCGGTCAGTCAGCGCAGTACACGTTCGACCAGAAGGGCGAGTACTTCTACAACGACTGCTTCAGCCCGCGGCCGTCCGGAAAAATCGTCGTGTATTGATCAACCACGCTACAACAAGGAGACCGAGACATGTCCACGCACTTCTTCGGCAAGACCGTCCTGAGCGCAGCCATCGCGCTGCTGACCACCGGCGCCGCCTGGGCCGGCGACAGCCACCGTGGCCGCGATCGTGATCGTGGCGATCACCACGCGTCGCACTCGTACGACCCCGTCTACAACGTCTGCCGCGGCACCGACGAGCGCTGCTACAACAACTGGGGCGTGACCCGTCAGAACAAGGTGTTGATCTACACCCGCACCGCCGGCCCGCGCCATGCCAATCTGGGGCCCGCGCTGCCGGCCGGCCGCAACCCGCCGCTCACGTCGGCGCACGTCGTGCAGAACGCGCTCGTCGCGTGGCTGAGCGAACAAGGCGTGGCCGCCGACTGGACCGAAGACGTCACGCAGCTGAGCAACCTCAATCAGTACAAGGCGGTGATCTTCGCCAGCACCAGCCGCGACACACTGTTCAAACACGGTACGCTGGCCGCGACGCCGACCGCCGCGGTCAATACCACCACCAATGCGCACCTCGACGCGGGGCGCACGGCGCTGCGCCAGTACATCCGCGCAGGCGGCGGTTTCGTCGGCATCCACAACGCCTTCGGCACCGAGTACAACTGGCCCTGGTACGAGGGTCTGCTGGGCAACGCCAACTACTACGACCACGGCGCGCATCAGAACGGCACGATCAATATCGTCGGCAGTGACGCGTCGACCGCGGGTATCGGCAGCTTCGGCTTCCGCGACGAGTGGTACAACCTCGTGCCCTTCCCCACGCGCGTGAAGTTCCTCGCCACCGTCGACGAAGCATCGCTCGCGACCAAAAGCAGCACCCACCCGGGCCACGGCGACTTTCACCCCGTGGCCTGGTGCCAGTATTACGACGGCGGACGTGCCTGGCTGACGACGCTGGGCCACGACACGCAGGCCTTCACCGACGGCTCGGGCCTTCCCGGGCAAGCGCAGTTCAAGAAGATGGTGGTCAACGGCATTCTGTCGGCGATGGGGAATATCTCGTTCTGCCAATAAGCCGATGAAACGAGGGCACGTCATCAAAGCCGTCGTCGCCCTCGCGGCGGCGGCGGCTTGCAGCATCGGCGGCGCCGACGACGGCGCGCCGCCGCGCCAGGTGCTCGACGAGCAGCGCGCTGCGCTCGCCTTCGTCTCGCCCGCTGGGCTCGCGATGGTCGGCGACCGGCTGCTGTTCTCGGCCTTCCACGTGATGCGCGGGCAAGAGCTGTGGGCAAGCGACGGCACGCTCGACGGCACGGTGATGGTCAAGGACGTCCGCCCCGGCTTTCAGGGCTCGTTCCCCAGCGCCCACGTGCTGTATGCAGGCGCGCTGTACTTCGCCGCTGACGACGGTGAATCCGGATTCGAGCTTTGGAAGAGCGACGGCACGGCCGACGGCACGCAGCGCGTCGCCGACATCCGCGCCGGGCGCGAAGGTTCGCAGCCCACAGCGATGACGGTCTGGCGCGACCGGCTGGTGTTCGTCGCCGACGACGGCGTGAACGGCTGGCAGATCTGGGAGACGCGCGGTGATGCCGCGTCCACGCGCAGGCTGGGGCCCAGCGACACCCCGCGCGCGTTGCCGCGCCAACTCACGCCGGTCGGCGCGCGGCTCTTCTTCACCGCCACCGACGCCGACAGCGGCCACGAGTTGTGGGTCACCGACGGCAAGCCCAGCGGCATGCGTCGCGTGAAAGACATCCGCCCCGGCCGCGAGGCCTCGCGCATCGAACAGTTGGTGGCCGTCGGCGACACGCTGTACTTCAGCGCCGACGACGGCACGCACGGCGCCGAACTGTGGAAGAGCGACGGCACCGCACCCGGCACCACGATGGTCGCTGACCTGCGCGCCGGCCCGGACGGTGCGCGGCCCGCGTACCTCGTCGCCGATGGCCGCACGCTCTACTTCGCGGCGAACGACGGCAAGGCCGGCATCGAGCTGTGGAAGAGCGACGGCACCGCGGCGGGAACGAAGCTCGTGAAGGACATCCGCCCGGGCGCAGCGCCATCGGTGCCGAGCCACCTCGCGGTGTTGAACCACCGGGTGTTCTTCGCCGCGTCCGACGGCGAACACGGCGTGGAACTGTGGACGTCGGACGGCACCGCCGAAGGTACGACGCTGCTGAAGGACATCGAACCCGGCGCCGCGAGTTCTTCGCCGGCCCTGCTGAGCCGCATGCATGACCGTTTGTGGTTCGCCGCCACCGAAGGCCCGACATCGACCCGCGCGTGGTCAACCGATGGCAGCGCCGCGGGCACGCGCATCGAACGGCACGCTGCACCGCCGGGCGGCACCGCGTCGCGCTTCACCGCGTGGGGCCCGCAGCACGTGGCTTTCGCCGCGGGCGATGGCCGTGGCAACGAGCGGCTGTGGCGTCGCGCGCCCGACGGCTCGATCACGCTGATCGGCTCGCCGCTTCAGGAGCGCGCGCGATGACGACCCGCGCCACTTCAACGATCGTCTTCACGGTGGACCAACCGGTCAGCCGCTGGTGGATGCTCCCGGCGGCGGTGGTGTTGCTGGGCGCGGTCGCGGCTTGGGCGCTGGTGCGCAACGTTGACGGCGAGAACAGCCAGAGCGTGCGGGTCGTCAGCGCGCGGGCGGACAACGTGCGTGCGGCGCCAAGCGTCATCGCGCAGGCCATGCCCAACATCGCCGCACCACAGTCGCCCCCGGTCATCGTGCCCAAGCCTGACTTCGGGACCGCGGATCCCGGCCGAAAACGCGCCCCTCGTTCGCCATCTTCATCATCAACGTCATCACCGTCATCGACACCCGTGCTGTCGACGTTGGTGGCGCCAGGTGTTCACATCACGCCGCTGAGCGTGCCTGCGGGCACCGAGCCCATGCCTGCGGGGCCGGGCCCCGATGATTCGGAGCCCGAGAACTGATTGCGCGCCGCCGGCCAAGGATCTTCATGACCCATCCCCTCTTCGTCCTCAACGGCTCGAACCTCAACATGCTGGGCCAGCGCGAGCCCGAGTTGTACGGCGCGACCACGCTGGCCGAGATTCAGCGGCGCACCGAAAGCCTTGCCGCCGAACTGGGCCTGGCCTGCGACTTCCGCCAGACGAATCACGAAGGCGTGATGGTCGACTGGATCCAGGAAGCGTTCACACGCAACGCGGCGGTGATCATCAACCCGGCCGGCTTCTCGTTTGGCTGCGTGCCGGTGCTCGACGCGTTGAAGCTGCTGCGCAAGCCGCTGATCGAGGTGCACCTCACCAACATTCACCAACGCCCCGCGCCGTACACGCACTCGCTGGTGTCGCAGGTCGCCACGGGTGTGATCTGCGGGCTTGGTCCGCAGGGCTACCTGCTTGCGGTGCGGGCCGTTGCCGAAGCCCTCGAGGCCAAACGCACGCTTTGATTACCTCTGTGTTTCCATCGCCCCTCAACACCACCCTGGGAGATATCCATGAACAAGCCCTTCAACCGTCGTGACCTGGTCCGCACCGGCTGCGCGTTCGCCGCGCTTCAGGCGCTGCCCACGGCCCTGATCCCCGCGCTGGCGCAGACCAAGCCCACGCTGCGCCTCGCCGCGGTGTTCTCCGACAAGGACATCCGCGCCGAGATGGCGCGCATGCTGGCCAAGGAGGTGGAAGCCGACGTGACGATCGAGCCTCACCTGGGCGGCACGCTGTTCAAGCAAGGCACCGAGCTGGTCGCCTTGCAGCGTGACAACCTCGAGCTGGGCAACATTGCGCCGCAAGACATCAGCAAGCAGGTGCCGGCCTGGTCGATCCTGACGTCGGCCTACCTCTTCCGCGACGCCAACCACGTCAACGCGTTCTTCGCCGGCCCGCTGGGCGCCGAGATGAAGAAGATGGCCGAGGACCAACTCAAGGTGAAGATCCTCGCGCCGGTGTTCTTCGGCACGCGTCAGGTCGGGCTGAAGGGCAAGAAGAAGGTCGCCACGCCCGCCGACCTGGCCGGCGTGAAGCTGCGCATGCCGCCGGGTGACGCGTGGCAGATGCTGGGCCGCTCGATCGGCGCCAACCCGACACCGATGGCCTACGCCGAGACCTACACCGGCCTGCAGACCGGCGCCATCGACGGCCAGGACAACCCGCTGCCGAACGTGCAGAACATGAAGTTCTACGAGGTGATGTCGCAGATCGTGCTGACGTCGCACCTGGTGGGCTTCGACGTGCTGACGATGAACCTGAAGGCCTGGAACGCGATGGCGCCGGCCAAGCAGGCGGCGTTCCAGACCGCCGTCGACAAGGCCGTGGCGTGGAGCACCGGTGAGCACCTGAAGCGCGAGGCCGAACTGGCCGAGAGCTTCCGCAAGCAGGGCCTGGACGTGTACGCCCCCGACACCGCCTCGTTCCGCACGCACGCGCAGAAGCTGTACCTCACGTCGGACGAAGCCAAGGCCTGGCCCACCGGCATGGTGGACAAGATCAACGCGATGAAGTGAGGGCGCGGCCTTGAATCGCGCCGTCGAGTGGATCCGTCGACGCGCCGAGAACATCGTCGCCGGGCTGCTGGGCGTGATGTTCCTGGCGTTCATCGTCCAGATCGTCTTTCGCTACTTCTTCAACTTCCCCGTCGGCTGGAGTTCCGAGCTGTCGGTCGTGGCGTGGCTGTACATGACGCTGATCGGCTCGGCGTTCTGGCTGCGGGAACATGAAGAGGTGCGCTTCGACCTGATCTCGGCGCGGTTGGGGCCGCGCGGCAAACGCGTGCTTGGCCTCTTCACAGCCATCGCCGCGGTGGTGTTGTTCGGCATGGCGATGCCCGCGACCTGGAGCTACGTGACCTTCATGAAGGTCGAGAGCAGCTCGTACCTGAAGGTCCGCCTCGACATCCTGTACTCGGTCTACATCGCATTCGCGCTCGCGATCATCGTGCGCTACCTCGGCGCGATCGTGAACCTGGCACGCGGTCAGGCGCCCGAAGAAGGTGACGTCACGAAGTCGGGGTCGGCGCTGTGACGTCACTGTTCGCCCTGGCGGTGACCACGATCGTGGTGCTCAGCCTCGCCGGGTTGCCGGTGGCCTACGCGATGATCGGCGGCTCGATCCTGTGGCTGTTCATGTCCGGCAAAGACATGGGCATCGCCGCCGAGCAGTTGCTGAACGGCATGATGTCGAGCCAGCTGTTGCTGGCGATCCCGCTCTTCATCCTGGCCGCCGAGTTCATGAACGCCGGCAGCATCATGGACAGGCTGCTGCGCTTCTGCAACGCGCTCGTCGGACGCTTCCGCGGCGGGCTGGCGCAGGTCAACGTGGTGCAAAGCATCATCTTCGCCAGCATGTCCGGGTCGGCGCTTGCCGACGCGGCGGCGTCGGGCAAGCTGATGCAGTCGCTGATGACGCGCGACGGCAAGTACCCGCCGGCTTTCGCCGCGGCGCTGACCTGCGTGTCGTCGGTGATCGGGCCGATCATCCCGCCGTCGATTCCGCTCGTGCTCTACGCGCTGGTGTCGGACACGTCGGTCGGCTACCTGTTCCTCGGCGGCGTGGTGCCGGGCCTGCTGCTGGGCGTCGTGCAAAGCGCGCTGATCGCCACGCTGGCCAAACGCCGCAACTTCCCGGTGGAAGCGCGCGTGCCGCTGCGTGAGTTGCCGCGCGTGACCTGGGAAGCGATGCCCGCGCTGCTGATGCCGGTGATCCTGCTCGGGTGCATGTACAGCGGCATCACCACGCCGACCGAAGCGGCCGCCGTGGCCGCGGCCTATGCGCTGCTGGTGTCGGCGCTGCTGTACCGCAGCGTCGGCCTTCGTGACGTCTATCAATCGCTGGCCAACAGCGCGCGGGTCACGGTGTCGATCGGCATGCTGATCGCCGGCGCGCTGGTCTTCAACTTCGTCATCACGTCGGAGAACATCCCGAAGACGCTGAGCGCCGCGCTGTCGGCCTATCAGCTCTCGCCGCTGATGTTTCTGCTGTGCGTCAACGTGCTGCTGCTGGTGCTGGGCTGCTTCCTCGAGGGCACGACGATCATCCTGGTGATCCTGCCGGTGCTGACACCGACTGCCGCCGCGCTGGGCGTCGACCCCGTTCACTTCGGCGTCATGTGCATCGTCAACATCATGCTCGGCCTGGTGACGCCGCCGTACGGGCTGCTGCTGTTCATGATGAACAAGATCACCAACGTGCCGCTGACCGACCTCATCCGCGAGGTCATGCCCTTCCTCTACGTGATGATCGCGGCGCTGGCGGCGATCACGCTGTTCCCGGACCTGGTGCTGTTCCTGCCGAAGCTGCTGGGCTACAAGGCGTCGTAGCGATCGGATCGGCCCCGTTCAGCGCACCGTGACCGTGATGCGCTCGCTGATCACTGATCACTGATCACCACCGGGGCCGCCACGCTAGTGTGGTGTTGCACGCTATGCGGCCCGCTCGGCGCCGATGTCAGCGGATCAGCGTGTCCACCCGCATCTGAAGCGCCCGCGGCAACTCGACACCCAACGCGCGTGCGGTTCGCAGGTTGGCCGCCAACTCGAACCGGCTGGGCTGCTCGATCGGCAACTCGGCCGCGCGGGCGCCGCGCAGCAGTCGATCGACCACATGGCCGGCGCGTTCGAACATCGCGTTGAAGTCAGCGCCATAGCCCACCAAACCACCTGATGTGCAGTAGTCCTTCGTCCCGACGGACGGCAAGCGGTGCCCGAGGGCCAACTCGGCCAATAGCCCCACGTTGGCGTTGAACGAGGCTTCTTCCGTGATGAGAAGCGCGTCGGGCTTCTGTGCAGCGATCTCGGAGAAGACGGCAGCGTACTGCGCCGAATCGGGCGCGTCGAAGCGCTGCAATTGCAGCGCGAATTGCTGGGCGGCGCCGAGCATCGAGTCGTACATCGCCTGGCTGAAGATCGGGTTGCGCGAGTTGGACAGCACCGCCACCCGCTTGGCGCCGGGCAGGGCCTCGGTCAACAACTGCACCCGCTTGGCTGCCATCTCGTGTGCCAGGAAGGCGGTACCGGTGACGTTCACGCCCGGTCGCGCGTAGGACTGCACCAGCCCAGCGGCCACGGGATCGGCCACCGTCGCCATCACGATCGGAATCGTCTGCGTGGCTTGCCGCGCAGCCTTCGTGCCAGGGATGCCATGCGTCACCAGCACATCCACGCGCGCCGCGACGATCTCGTTGGCGAGCGTTGGCAGCCGGGCGAGGTCACCATCGGCATAGCGCTCGACGAACTCCACCTGCCGCCCATCGACCCAACCGAGCGTTTGCAGCGATTGGCGAAACGCGGCCCAACGTTCGGCCATGCCCGCCGCTGTGGTCATGCCCAGCACGCCGATGCGTCGCCGGCTGTCGGATTGGGCCCCCGCCACGATGCCTGAGTACGATAGGCACAAAGCCGCTCCGGCCTGGAGCAGCGATCGGCGCTTGGGGTGTTTCATGGTGTTGGCTCTCCTGAGACTCGGGTGATGAAGTTCCTTGTCGTCGATGACCACGCCCTGATCCGCGATGCGATGCAGGCCGTACTGCAGCAACAGCAGCCCGGCGCCGAGGTGCTGTGCGCGGTCACGGCAGCCGAGGCCCGGGCAGTCGTGGTCCAGCACGCCGATCTCGATCTGGCGCTGCTGGACTTGCAGCTGCCCGATAGCGATGGTCTGGAGTTGCTCGCCGAATGGCGAGACGAGCGGCCGACGATGGCCGTTGTCGTCCTGTCTGGCAGCAACGATCCGGCGGCCGTGCGCGCGGCGTTGATCTGCGGGGCCAGCGGCTTCATTTCGAAATCGGATAGCCGTGAAGTGCTGGTGCGCGCGCTCGCCCTGGTGATGGCCGGAGGCGTGTACGTGCCGAGCTTTGCGCTGAACAGCCTGGCGGCCGCAGCGCCGCCGGCTGGATCGTCGGCAGCGCCAGGCGCGCCGTCACCAGAGTCGCTGGGCCTGACTGCGCGCCAGCTCGAAGTCCTGGCGTTGATGCTCGAGGGCCGCAGCAACAAGCTGATCGCCCGAGAGCTGAATCTGGCCGAAGCGACGGTGAAGAACCACGTCACGGCGCTGCTGCGCGCGTTGAGCGTGGTGAGCCGAACCGAGGCCGTGGTGGTGGTCACGGCTTGGGGGTGGGTCATGCCGAGACCGCCTGCGCATCGATCAACAGGCGCATGACCAGAGACCGAAGCGCCATCGGGCGCACGGGCTTGTCCAGCAGCACAAGTGCTGCCTCGCGCGCCCGTTCGCGTGCTGCCGGTCCCACATCGCCCGACAGCAGCACAGCGGGCATGAGGGGTTGGCGGAAGTGGTCGCGCAGTTGCGCCACCGCGTCGCTGCCGAACGCGTCCCCACCCAGGTAGAGATCGGCGATCACGAGTCCCGGGGCCTGGTCCTGCAGCTGCGCCATCGCTTCGACGATGGATTCCGCCGTGGTGACCTCGCAGCCCCAGGCCCGCAGCAGACCCGCAGTGCTGGAACGAACCCGCTCGTCGTCGTCGATGACGAGCACCCGCACGCCGTTCAGCGAGCCGAAGGCAGGCTCGGGCAGCGCCGGCGCGGGCACGGCTCTCGGGCTTTCGATCGGCAGCCGCAGCACGAAGCGTGTGCCCCGGCCTGAGTCCGAGTGCAACGTCAGCTCATGGTCAAGTAGCCGCACGAGGCGGCGCACGATGGCCAGCCCCAGCCCCAAGCCTTCACCGCCCAGCCGCGACGCTGCACCCAGACGAACGTGCTCGTCGAACACCCGTTGCTGGTGCTCGGGTGCGATGCCGATGCCTGTGTCCAAGACCTCCAAGTCGATGGCTCCGTCGCGTCGGCGTGCACCGATCAAGACGCCGCCCCGAGCGGTGTAGCGCACCGCGTTGCCCACCAGGTTCAACAGCACGCGCTCGAGCAACTGGGGGTCGCTGCGCACCCAGGCTCGGCACGGCGCGACGCGCAGGCGGATGCCCTTGGCCGCGGCGTCAGCGGCCAGCGCCTCACGCACGTGCTCCAGCAACGGGGCCAACGGCAGCGGCCGGGGCTCGCAGCGCACGGTGTGCGAATCCAGCCGCGAGATGTCGAGCAAGCCGTCGAACAGCGCGTTGATGTCGGCCAGCGCGCGCTCGATGCGTTCGGTGGCGTGCTGCCGACGCCGTTCATCCGGCTCGGCGCGCAGCTGCGCCACGAGCAGGTTCAGCGCATGCAGCGGCTGGCGCAGATCGTGGCTGGCCGCGGCCAGGAAGCGCGTCTTGGCGGCATCGGCCTGGGCCAGTGCTCGTGTGCGTTCGGCCACCTTCGCTTCGAGTCCAACATAGGCCGACTGCAGTTCACCGGCCATGAGGTTGAACTGATGCGCCAGGGTTTCGAGTTCGTCGCCCGTGCGCACGTCCAACCGGTACTCGAAGGCCCGCGCGCGCAGTCGCGCGGCGCCTTCGGTAAGCGCACGAATCGGCCGCACGAGGCGCCGCGCCAGCAGCAGCGCCACGCCAACGGCCAGCGAGCAGCTGGCCAGGGCTACCCAGAAGGCCCGCCAAGCGCTCTGGCGCAAAGGCGCCATGGCTTCGGTCTCCGGCACCTCGACCACGACCTTCCAGCCCGTGGGCCGCGACACAGCAAACGAGGCAAACACGGGGTCGCCCCGCAGCCCGGTGATGATCGACGCCGAGCCTGAGCGCTGGGCTTGTTCGAGTTGGCCGATGATCGATTGCGCGCGTGCGGCGACATCCGGATTGCTCAGCAAGAAGCTCATGTCGCTGTGCGCCACCAGGCGGCCGGGCTCGTCCACCACCCAGGTGCGGCCTTCGCGCCCGATGCGCACGCCGCCGACCACATCCCAGATGAACTTCAGGTTCACCTCGGCAACGGCGACGCCGGTGTCGCGACGGGCACCGGCTACGGCCAGCGTCATGAACGGCTCGGTCTCGCGCCGGATCGAGACCGGGCCATAGAACACGCGGCGAGACAACGCTTGGACGAAGGCGCGCTCGGCACCACGCTCCTTGCCGGAGCCGATGCGGTCCAGCGCGAGCCGTGAGATCGCCAGCCGTTCACGGCCGTCGCCGTCGAGCAGCGCCAAATCCGTGATCGCGTGCGCCTGGCGCAGCACACGATGCGCGTCGATCAGATGCGCATCGCCTTGGGTGTCTTCATCCCAGCTGGCCTGTGTCGTCCAGGCCAACTGGCCCTGGATCGACAGCACAAACTGCCCGATGCGCTCTGCCGCCGCTTCGGCCTGCGCCCGTTGCAGGCTCTGCAGCGCCGAGCGCTGCTCTTGCGCCGTGAACCACAGCCCAGTGCCGCCGAGCAAGACCAGTGGCACAGCGACCACCGCCACGAACGACAACGCGGTCTTGGCGAAGACGGACTTTCCTGCAGACGGTTTCATGCGCGGCCATCTTCGCGCCTGCGCGCGAAGGGTTCAAGCGCGACTGAAGTCCCGGGTGCCCGGGACTTTGGTCATGGCGGTCCCACGTGGCCATCCGCCTTCGACGCGACCAGCGCAGGATGGTGTCGGTAGCCTGCCGAATCCAGCATCTCGCCATGCCGACAAACCGCCGGCTGGAACCGAAGGAGATGCCCATGCCCGTCCCGATGCCCACCGTCCGCGCCCCGCGCCGCTGCTTCGCGGCGTCGCTGGCCATCGCTGTTGCGCTGTTGGCGATGGCCGCCTGTGGCGGCGGAACAGCCGAGCAGGCGGCGCCCGTCAAAACCCTCCAGGTCGACGGTTGCGTGGTCGATCAGTACTTCATCCCCTCTGAAGGTGTTGCCGTGCGCGCAGTCGGCGCCGACGGGCGAGTGCTCGGCCGCTCGCTCAGCGACAGCAAGGGGACGTTCAGCATGCACATCGCGCCGCGACAGGCCGCCGCGCTGGTCCTGGAGCGTGAAGAGGTCGAGCGTATGGCGCTGCCAGAGACAGACCGCGATGTCCAGCTCGGCAACTGCTTGGTCGCAAGCGACCTCGGCTGAGGAGCCAGCCATGGCGCTCGACGAGGTTGTGGCGAAGTCGACTGGGCAGCTGCAAACGCTGTATCGCAAATGGCTTGCGCGGCTGTTCGCCTGCACCAGCGCGCTGCGCATCGCGAGCTACTTGCCCGTCGTGACGGCCATCGTGGCCAGCGGTGATTCGGCGCAGCACTCGCTGTTTGCGTGGGGTCTGTGGCTGATCTCGCATCTCACGATGGCGGCGTGGATGTACGAACAGAACCAACGGCGCAGCAATACCGCCATCGCCGTGGTGCTCGGCAACGCCGTGATGTGTGGGCTGACGCTGGCCCTGGTGGCCTGGTACCGCTTCTAGCTTGGGAGCTTGCAGCGCTAACCCCGAAGACGTTATTGACGAAAGAAGCACCATGCGCCAATTGCATATCGCGTCGCTGGTCCTGTGCGCGGGCCTGGCGTGGACCTCGCGCTCAAAAGCGCAATCGACGGCAGCCGGGCCTTCGGCCATCGACATGCCCGTCTGGGCCTACCCGGTGTCCAAACCCGTGCCGCCAATCGCCGAGGTGCCCGACGCACACCGCCCACAAGGGCTGCCCGGTTCCAGCGTCGAGTTCAGCAAGGCCCAGCTACGCGATCTGTACAAGGCACCCGACTGGCGCCCGGCAGCGCATCCACCGATGCCCACCGTCGTGGCCAGTGGCCGCAACCCAGGTGTGTTTGCCTGCGGCTTTTGCCACCTGCCCACCGGCACCGGTCGGCCGGAGAACGCCAACCTCACCGGCCTGACGGTGGCATACATCAAACAGCAAGTGGCCGATTTCAAGAGCGGCGCGCGCAAGAGCTCGATCGCGGCCATGAGCCCACCGGCCAACATGGCGCGCACGGCTGTCAACGTCTCGGACGAGGAACTGGAAAGCGCGGCGCGCTACTTTGCGACGCTGCCGGTGCGCTCGTTCGTGTCGGTTGTCGAATCCGCCGAGGTGCCTGTCACCGAGCCACGGTCCTGGATGCTCGTGGCCACCGGGGCCGACACCGTGGAGCCCATTGGCGAACGCATCATCGAGTTGGCCCGACAGCCGCATTTGGTGGAACTGCGCGACCCGGAAGTTCGCTATGTCGCCCACGTGCCGCCCGGCAGCATCGAACGAGGACGCCAACTGGCCAGCGACAGCTCGCGCGGCGCTGCGTGTATGGCTTGCCACGGCGCTGACCTCAAAGGCCTGGGCGACGTGCCGCGCCTGGCCGGCCGCTCGCCAAGCTACCTGGTGCGGCAGATGATCGACTTTGCTTCCGGCGCGCGCCGCGGCGCGCTGGCCGGGCCGATGGTGGAGGTTGCAAAGTCCTTGACCAATGTCGATCGTGTGGCGCTGGCGGCCTACTTCGCTTCGGTGGCGCCATAAGGGCGGTCCAAAGCAGGTGGCTGCAAAGTGTCGCAGCCTCGGATCACGCCATTCAACGCACCGTGACCGTGATGCGCTCGCTGATCACCACTGGGTGATGCGGAATGTGGTTGTGGTCGGCCAGCAGCAGTTGCAGCGTGTGGCGGCCCGGCGGCAGTGCGACGCTGACTTCGGTTTGTCCGCCGCCGAAGTGGCGCACGTTGTCGGTGGCGGGCAGCGGTTGATTCACGTCGAGGTCGGCGACGTTGATCAGCAGGTGATGGTGGCCAGTCGCCTCTTTCTCGACCCCGGCTGGCGCCACGCCGATGCCGCGCAGGCCGAATTGCACGAGTACCGGACTCGAGACCGAGTCGCCGTTCTTCAAGTTCACGAAGTAGACCGCTGCGGTCGGCGCCGACGCAACCTTCTTGTAGCCGCCAGCCAGCGTCGGGGTGCTGGCGGCGGCGCGCACCGGCGCGGTGGGCGCGGCGGCGGCAGCAGCCATAGGTGGCGACAAAGGGACCGCTGTGCAGGCGGTCATCAGCACGGTGGCGGCGGCGGCCGTCGAGGCGAACAGCAGGCGTAGGCCAGCAGCGGCAGTAGGAGCGTTCATGCGTTGATTTCCTTGGTTGGGCCCACGGCCCGGTGTGGCAGCATCACGGCACACTTATTGTTCACGCACCGGAGGCGTCATGCACTCGAAGGCTTCAATTCCCTGTACCCGTCGCGCGATGGAGTACGCCACGACGGCCACGGTCGCCGCGACGGCGGCCATGGCAGTGTCGCTGAGCCCGCTGCCGGCATCGGCACAGCCCAACAAAACCCAGGCCACCATCGCCATGGTGCTCGAGCCCACGGGGCTTGACCCGACGACCGCGCCCGCCGCGGCGATCGGCGAGATCGTCCACTACAACATCCTCGAGGGCCTGACGAAGATCCGCGAAGACGGGTCGGTGGTACCGCTGCTTGCCGAAAGCTGGACGATGGACCCCGACGGCAAGAGCTACACCTTCAGGCTGAAGAAGGGCGTGAAGTACCACGACGGTGAAACCTTCGACGCGAACGACGTCAAGTTCAGCTTCGAACGTGCGAAGGCC
This sequence comes from uncultured beta proteobacterium, assembly GCA_963738615.1. Classification (GTDB taxonomy): domain Bacteria; phylum Pseudomonadota; class Gammaproteobacteria; order Burkholderiales; family Burkholderiaceae_C; genus CAVTWY01. The sequence continues at coordinate 934,978 of CAVTXI010000019.1, read as the reverse complement.
GAGAAGAGCACCAACAAGGCGAAGAAGGCGGTGTTCGACAACATCTCGTCGGTCACGGTGGTCGATGCGCACACGGTCATCCTGACGTTGAACAACGCCGACGGCAACCTGCTGTTTCGCCTGGGCGAAAACACCGCGGTGATCCTGGACGCGAAGACCGCCGCCGACACCGCGACCAAACCGGTAGGCTCCGGCCCCTTCACCTTCGGCGAGTGGAAGAAGGGCACGTCGGTCACGCTGAACAAGTGGGACGGCTTTCGCGACGCGAAGAACGTGAAGCTGAAGAAGGTGACCTTCCGCTTCATCAACGACCCCGCCGCGCGCGTGGCCGCATTGCTGGCCGGCGACATCGACGGCGTGCCCAGGCTCGACGCACCGCAGGCTGCCAAGCAGTTCAAGGCCGACAAGCGCTTCGACGTGCGCGAAGGCGCCACGGCCGGCAAGGGCATCATGACGATCAACAACAAGAAGAAGCCCTTCGACGACGTGCGCGTGCGCCGCGCGCTGATGCACGCCATCGACCGCAAGGCGTTCATCGACGGCGTGCTCGACGGCTACGGCAAACCCATCGGCAGCCACTTCGCGCCGACCGACGACGGTTATGTCGACCTGACCGGCACCTACGCCTATGACCCCGAAAAGGCGAAGGCGCTGCTGAAGGAAGCCGGCGTCGCGACGCCGCTGAACGTCACGCTGACGCTGCCGCCGCCGCAGTACGCGCGCAAGGGCGGCGAGGTCATCGCAGCGATGCTCGCCAAGGTCGGCGTGGTCGCGAAGATCGAGAACGTGGAATGGGCGCAGTGGCTGGGCGGCACCTTCAAGGGCAACTTCGACCTGACCGTGATCAACCACGTCGAGCCGCTGGACTACATGCAGTACGCCAACACCGGCTACTACTGGGGCTACGACAGCAAGGCCTTCCGTGACCTTGCAGCGAAGCACGCCGCCGAAGCCAACCCGAAGGAACGCACGAAGCTGTTCGGTGACTTGCAGAAGCTGCTCGTCACCGACAGCGTCAACGCCTACATCTTCAACCCCTCGCAGATCGCGGTGTCACGCAAGGGGTTGAAGGGGTTGTGGGCCAGTTCGCCGATTTTTGCGAACGATATGGCGGGGGTGAGTTGGCAGTGAGGGAAGGCGCCGGGCCTGACGCCCGTCCGTCGAACGTAGCAGCTGATTCGAGCTTGGCCCTGCGCACCTTGGCTTGGCGGTTCCGCCAGGTCGTCAGATTGTTGGGGTCTTTGGCCTGCGTCGGAGTCGGTTTCCTCGCCTTCTTCCTCGTCCTCGCACTTGCGACGCCGTTGATCGGAAGAACGAGCATGTTGACCGGCTTCAATCTCGCTGTTGTCGTGATTGCAGCTGCGGTGGGCGCCGTTGTCACGGTGACGGTGGCAATGGCCGCCAGCAGCGGTGACCGCTCGGTCGCTGGCGCATGGGCGCTTGCCGCAGGGATCGGCGTGGTGATTTGGCCGCTGCTTATCGTATGGCTGAGTTACTTCGGCAGGCGTGACGCTTTCGTGGGGCCAGCTTCCATAGGGCTAGGGTTGATCTTCGCGGCAGCAGTTGTTGGCGGTTTCCTAGCTTGGCGCTGGGGCGCAAGACGAACTCCATCGCGCGAAGCTGGTTGGCCCTTCGGGTCGCCGAGAACAATCGGCTCACCGCGCACCACGACAATCACAGACATGCAGCGCACGGTCAACGTCGTCCCCCGCGAGGCACAGGCCAAACTCGACCTCGCCTACTGGCTCGCGCGTCCGATGGCCGAGCGCATCGCAGCCGTCGAAGCGCTGCGCCAGGAAGCCTTCGCAGCGGACCCTTCACTCGATGCTGAACCGCGACTTCAAAGAGTTTGCCGAGTTACTCGACGCGCACCGCGTTGAGTACCTGCTCGTCGGCGGCTACGCGCTGGCCGCGCACGGTCATCCGCGTTACACGGGCGACATCGACTTCTGGGTGTCGCAAGACCCCCGCAACGTCGAGCGCCTGCTGGAGGCACTGAAGCACTTCGGTTTCGGATCGCTGGGTCTCGAAGCGAAGGACTTCGGACCGGATGTCGTCGTGCAACTCGGCCACCCGCCGCGCCGCATCGACCTGATGACGACGCTCGACGGCGTCGACTTCACCGAGTGCTTCGCGCGGCGCGAGGCAGCGATGCTGGGCGGTACGCGACTGTGGCTGATCGGTCGCGAAGACTTCAAGTCGAACAAGCGTGCGACCGGGCGTGCGAAGGACCTCGCGGACCTCGAGGCTCTCGATGGCGACAAGGACGCATAGGCCCGGTAGAACCCGGATGCGCTGAGCCACGGAGATCGCGGCGCAAAGCCGAGCGTGTCGAGCGTTGTGCGCATGAAGTCATTCGCATAAGATTGCTGTCATTGACAGCACCTACAGGAAACGACATGGCCATCCTCACCGTGCGCAACGTCCCCGACGAGGTGCACCGCGCCTTGCGGTTGCGCGCGGCCATCAGCGGCCGCAGTACCGAGGCCGAAGTGCGCGCCATCCTCGAAGCAGCCGTCAAGCCCGAGTCGCGCCTGCGCATGGGAGACGCGCTGGCAGCCCTCGGCCGCAAGACCGGACTGACCGACGCAGAACTCGACGCTATCGGCAATCTGCGCGACAAGCGTCCAGCCAAACCGATGAAGCTCGCGTGATCCTCCTGGACACGAACGTCGTCTCGGAGGCGATGAAGGCGCAGCCTGACGAGGCCGTGCGCGACTGGCTGAACGATCAGGCGAGCGAGACGCTGGTGCTGTGCAGCGTCACGCTGGCAGAGCTGGAGTTCGGCATCGAGACCTTGCCCGCGGGGCGACGCAAGAACGCGCTGAAGGTGGCGCTCGAGGGCTGGATGTCCCTCTTCGACGCTCGCGTGCTGCCCTTCGACGCCGAGGCCGCGCATCACTACGCGAAGCTCGCTGCGGGGGCGAGAGCTGCCGGGCGCGGTGTTTCGTTGGCAGACGGATACATCGCGGCGATCGCATCGGCGCATGCGCTGACCGTGGCAACTCGGGACGCTGCGCCATTCCTCGCCACGGGCTTGCGCGTGATCGACCCGTGGAAGGCATGAACGGTCCACGCGATTTACGGCCCTTTTCACCCGCACGCTGAAGGCGAAGCAGTCAGAGTGAGCCTCAAATGAAACGTCCCTACCGCGGTGTATTTCCAGTCGTGCCGACGACCTTCACGGAAGCCGGCGAGCTTGACCTGGCAAGCCAGAAGCGCTGCGTCGATTTCATGATCGACGCCGGCTCCACGGGCCTGTGCATCCTGGCGAACTTCTCCGAGCAGTTCGTGCTGTCGGACGACGACCGCGAGGTACTAACGAAAGCGATCCTGGAACACGTGGCCGGCCGCGTGCCGGTGATCGTGACCACCACGCACTTCGGCACCCGCGTATGCGCCGAGCGCAGCCAGCGCGCGCAAGCCATGGGCGCCGCGATGGTGATGGTGATGCCGCCCTACCACGGCGCGACGATCCGCGTGGGTGAACCGCTGATCCACGAGTTCTACGCGCGCCTGTCCGACGCGATCCGCATCCCGATCATGATTCAAGACGCGCCGGTGGCAGGCACGCCGCTGCCCGCCGCGTTCCTGGCGCGCATGGCGCGTGAGATCGAGAACGTGTGCTACTTCAAGATCGAAACCGCAGGCGCCGCCAGCAAACTGCGCGACCTGATCGCGCTGGGCGGCGACGCGATCGAAGGCCCATGGGACGGCGAAGAAGCCGATCACCCTGCTGCCCGACCTGGACGCCGGCGCGACAGGTTCGATGACCGGCGGCGGCTACCCCGACGGCATCCGCCGCATCATCGACGCCTACGCCGCAGGGCACCGCGAAGAAGCCATCACCGAATACTCGCGCTGGCTGCCGCTGATCAACTACGAAAACCGCCAGGGCGGCATCCTGACCGCCAAGGCGCTGATGAAGGAAGGCGGCGTGATCGCGTGCGACGCGCCGCGGCATCCGTTTCCGGCGATGAGCCCGGCGGTGCGCGCGGGGCTGCTGGAAGTGGCGCGGCGGTTGGGGCCGATGGTGTTGGGGTGGGGGAGGTAAAGGATCGAACCTTCGACGCTCAACGCTCAGGTCAGGCGATCGATTCGGTCCCGAAGACGTGCCCGTCGACCGCGATCCCTCAGGCGAACATCTGCGTTTGTGGCTGGTCGCGCTTTAGTGACTCAATCCGCTCAAGCAACTTGATCTTTTCGTCAGCCTTGCGTTTGGCGTGATCCGACATGCAACTGATCAGCTCTTCAAGCTGCTCGACCGAGCCGACGTTCTTGAAAGCCTTTGCCTTGTTGACGAACACGACCGACTTCTTTTTCCGCTCTAGCAGCTCGATGACATTGCCGAGCGTGCCCGTGCTCTTCGTGTCCCAGATCATGAGCCCAAAGTCCGCAACCTCCGCCATGCGGAGATCCTTCGCGGTGAAGAAGGCGCGCGTACCCTCTGCATGCTTTGTCTCGACGAACTGAACGGGCCACTCGCCCACGTTGTTTCGTGGGCTCGAACCGCTGCAATAGACCGTGGCCTTTGAATTGCCAAGATTGAACAGGTGCCGCTGAACCGACGCGTCTGCGCCGTCCGCATCGCCCACCATGACCTCGAACTCGGACGCCACGATGTTGTCGATGCGCTCCTTGAACTTGGGGTCAAGGTGTTTGATGTTCATCGAACCGGCAATGAAAACCGTCGTCGTCATCACTATCTCCAAGTCAGCGCTGCCACGTAGATTCTCGCAATTTTCGGGTACGTACGGAGCACTGTACATGCCGCCTCCATAGAGGCGCCAGTGTGGAAGAGGTCGTCGACGATCAGCACGTTCCATTGCCCTTGGTTGGAGATCTCGTCATGGACGCTGAAGCTGTCGCCAATCGCCTCAGATTTCTCTTCCTTCGTGTGCAAATCCTTGAGCGATTTTCCATTGGCCGCCTTCAACAGGAGACGCATGAACACTGGTTTTTTCACCAGTTCGCCAAGCGCCACAGCAACCTCAGTCACCGGCTGTCGCACACGCACATTCGTGGAGGGCATCGGCAGAATCAGCCCGACTTTATCGAGCTTCGGATAGATGTTGTCTGCCATGGCCTGCGCGAGTGGCATGACCTGATTCCAGTCGGTGCGGTACTTGAGTTGATAGGTCGCCTCGCCCACGTCCGTGCGCTTCGTGTCGAACTGAGTTCGTCCGTTTGGGTACACCCCAATGGGCACGCTCGAAAGGCTGTGCTTGTCCAGCACCCAGCCTACATCCCAGGGGCCGCAAATCTCTTTGAGTGCAACCTTCATCGCCGTTCCACCGATTCCGTTGAACCCATGCTTACGAGGAGGCTTCAGCCGCGTTGCCGCCACCGACGCTCAAAGCATCTGGTGATGCCGTTCGTACTCGCTTACCGCTTGTGCTTGGTCGGATCGACCAGCGTGTAGCCCTGGCCTGGCTTCGGAGTCGGCGGCAACGGGTTGTCCCGTGTGCCAGTGATCTCCGTGCGGGTGATCGTGTTGAGGTATTGGCCCGAACGAGGAGCGGGCGTTCCAGGAGTTAGCTTGCCTTTGGTCATGATGACCCTCATAGAAGTTGCGGAACAGAAAGAGGCCTGCCGCCGAAGGCGACAGGCCTGCTCAGCGCGTCAGGCTGGCAGCGAGCGCAGGTGGGTGACAACGTGCTCGTGCTTCCCGAAACGGAAGCGCACGTAGCTGCACACACGAACGACTCGCGGAACATCGGAAAAATGACAACATGGTCATGTCCTTCATGCGAGTGACGGCTGCAATATCAATCCGCAACGCCGAAGCCGTGATAGCCTTCGGTTCTCTCATCCCCATGAGACTTTGCGGTGGCAGAGGGGTGCAACCACTTCCATGCCGTCTGAACAGGCCCTGAAGCGCGCTAAGAGAGCGCTTCAGGGCTTTTTCTTTTTAGAAGCTCTCCTTTTTCTTCGAGGTCGCTCAGTCGAACACTGGCGGCGGCTGGTGACACACCAAAGAAGTCGGCGATCTTGTCGGTGGCGAGAAGCCCGAAACGAAGAATCTCGTCAAGCGGCATCGTGAACTCAGCCGAGAAGCGATTTGCTTGCCACTCGCTCTGGCTGTAGACGGGTACACCCGCGATGGACTGACGATTCAGGGTGCGGCGGTGTGCAAGCACGGCGTGCCCCATTTCGTGGCCGAGGGTGAAGACTGCACGCATACCGCCCCGCACCATTTCGTCGTAGACGGTGTCCCTGATGTACAGCGTGCGGTCTTCAGGGACATAGCACGCCTCCACTTCAGGAGGGACTGGAGCACTCGCGCGATCGAACACGTCGTAGTAGATGCCGAAGCGCGTCAGATCATCAAGCATGCGGGCAATGTCGATGCGCCCTGGCGGAAGGCCCAATACCTTCCGTGCATGCTGAGCTGCTGCCCTTATCTTGAGCCGCGAGCTCGGTGCCACTGGAAATCCCTCATGAAGCGGTGGTTTCATTTTTGCGGTCCCTTCGACATCGAGAGCAACTTGCGAAAGTTGTCGATTTCAACCTCATCGAGGTTGACCCGTGCGAAGCCAGCGACAAGCATCTGTTGTGCTGGCGATAGTCCCTCGAGGGACACGTTCTTGTTGGCTACGTCTGCTAGGTCGCCGAGCGTTATGCCAATGCCTTGCTGGTGGAAAAAACTCTCAATCTTCTTGACCCATTCGGCGGGAATCTTCTTACGGCCCATTTCCAGGGCACTCAGGAAACTGGGTGTCGTTTGCAGCGCAGTTGCCATAGACGAAAGCGTTACGTTGTTCGCGTCGATCCGTGCTTTGCGGACCGCCTTTCCGAACTCAGTGATGGCCATTTCGTTTCTCCTTGATCAGTTGCGATTGAACCTTTGTGTCTAGTTTTGGTTGTCATCTCGAAGGCGACGGGCCTTCTTCGTCACCACACGACGGCTGAATCTTAACCGATTTGGTTCACAAAAACACTCGCCGGTTGCTTGTTTCGTCGCTTTTCCGCACTGGTACGCCGTGTTCCACGTCCTGATTGCAGGCGCAGGACAGGGCTGACGGACGCGGAACCCGCAGCAACGTGCGCGACAAGCGTCCGGCAGCCTCGCCTGCTACGTGCTCTTGCCCAACGATGATTCAGGGCTGCTCAAGGCGCGAACATCGCTTGCAGTGCGCCGAGCATGGCGGCGAGTGTTTCCGGTTTGACGGCACCCAGGCGCTTCATCAGACGTTGGCGGTCGAGCGTTCGCACTTGGTCGAGCAGGATCAACCCACTCTTGCGCCGGAAGGTGACAGCAATGCGAAAAGGCGCCGGATGGCTGCCGGTCGTCATTGGCGCGACGACAAGCGTGCGCAGGTGATCGTTCATCTCGGGCGGCGAGATAACGACGCAGGGCCGCGTCTTCTGAATCTCGCTGCCGATCGTTGGGTCGAGCGCGGCGAGCCAGATCTCGCCGCGCCCTGGGCGGCGGGCGGGTCTGCCGGTCACCAACGCAGCGCCTTGTCGCCTTCGTTGGCGAACTCAGGCCAGGCCAATCCCTCGTCGGGCTGCTCAGCGATGGCAAGGCTGGCCTCGGCCCAGCCTTCGCGCGCGCCGCGCTTGAACGGGCGCAGCACGATGGCGCCGTTCTCGACTCTCATTTCGGCTTCGTGGGTCAATCCGACCTGCGCAAGCAGCGGCTTCGGAATGATGACGCCCTGCGAGTTGCCGAGCTTGCGAAGTGTGGTCGTGATCATCGCGGGGACTTCCTGGAGGGAACTCACATTGTTATAACACGGCATCTACTCGCATGATGCTGCCTCACCGCCACGCAAACGCCGGTTGATCAAAGTGCGCCACGCGCGTCTCGCGCCCGAACACGCACCACTCGCGGAACTGGTACAGGAACGCCGCGGTCGGCGCTGCGATCCAGCGCGTGCCGATCGGCATGCGCAGCACCGGATGCTCGGCACCCTTCACGTGGTTCAGCAGCGGCGCATCGGCGCGCAGCAGTTCGGCCACCGGCAGGCGATGGATGCTCGCGACCTCGGCGGGGTTGGGCGTCAGGTCTCGCGCCGGGCCGGCCCACACCACCACCGGCGTGATCACGTAGCCCGAGCGCGTGGCGTAGTCGTCGAGGCGGCCGAGGATGGCGGTGGTGTCGAGCGCGAGGCCGACCTCTTCGCGCAACTCGCGCAGCGCAGCGCCTTCGGGGCTTTCGCCGTCGTCGATGCGTCCGCCGGGCAGGGCCCACTGGCCGGCATGCGCGCGCAGGGTTTCGGCGCGGCGCGTCAGCAGCAGCGCAGGCGCGTCTTGCCACGTGACGTGCGCGGGCAGGCCGTCGATGTCGGCGCCTGTGCCTTCTTCGGTCAGCACCACGGCCACGGCCGCGTGTCGGCGGCCTGCGGCGTCGATGGTCTTGGCGGTGAAGGCACCCAGGCGTTCACGCCAGTGATCGGCGTTGGGCGGTGGCATTGGTGCTTCCATGCGAATCAGGCTCGAGCGCGCAGACGATGCACCGCCCGCGCGCCTTGGCTCAGCGCTGCAGCGCCATCCAGCGGTTGAACAGCTTGCGCACCGTGGGCGTGAGGCGGCCGCGGTTGAACGCGTCGCCGCACTGCCGGATCGCTTCGGCCACGGTCGGGTAGGGGTGGATCACGCTGGCCAGCCGCGACAGGCCCATGCCGGCGCTGATCGCCACCGCGATCTCGCCGATCATGTCGCCCGCATGCGGCGCGACGATGGTGGCACCGAGGATCTTGTCGCTGCCTTTTTGCACATGGATCTTGACGAAGCCCTCATCCTCGCCCTCGAGGATCGAACGATCGACGTCGGCCAAGTGGCGGCTGAAGGTGGCGAACTCGATCTTGCGCTCGACCAGATCGTGTTCGTACAGGCCGACATGCGCGACCTCGGGGTCGGTGAAAGTGGCCCAGGGCACGAGCAGTTGCGAGACGCGGTCGCGGCCTCGGAACAGCGCATTTCGAATCGCCAGCCGCGCCATGAAATCGGCCATGTGGGTGAACTGATAGTTGCTCGCGACGTCGCCGACGGCGTAGATCGCCGGGTTGCGCGTCTGAAGCCGGTCGTTGACCTGCACCCCCGAGCGCTCGTCGAAGTCCACGCCAGCGGCTTCGAGCCCGAGACCGTGCACCGCGGGTTTGCGGCCGGCGGCGACCAGGATGTGATCGGCTTCGACGATCTTCTCGACGCCGCCGCAACGCAGCGCGAGCCTTACCGGCCGGCCGTTGCCGCCTTCGACACGCAGGTATTCGTCGACGCTGCAGAACACCACGCCGTCGCGCTGCATCGAGGCTTGGACGACGCGTGCCGCATCGGCATCTTCCTTCGCCAGCACCTGGCCGCGGCACAACACGGTGACCTGACTGCCCAGGCGCTGGAAGGCTTGCGCCAGCTCCATGCCGATCGGCCCGGCGCCGATCACGGCCAAACGCGCGGGCCGCTCGGTGAGGTTGAAGACGGTGGCGTTGGTCAGATAGCCGGCCTCGGCCAGGCCGGGAATCGGCGGGATCGCTGCTGTTGCGCCCGTGGCGATGATCGCCTTGGCAAAGTGCAGCGTGCGGCCATTGACTTCGACGCTGTCGCTGCCGGTGAAACGAGCCCGGCCGAAGAAGACATCGATACCCAACGTCTGAGCGAAACGCTGGGCCGAATCATTGGGCGCGATCTGCGCGCGCAGCCGCCGCATGCGCTGCATCACCGCGCCAAAGTCGACGTCGACGCTGCCGACCTTGACGCCGTACGCCGACGCATTGCGCACCGCCGCTGCGGCGTGGGCGCAGCGCAGCAGCGCCTTCGAAGGCACGCAGCCCACGTTCAAGCAATCGCCGCCGAGCAGATGCGATTCCACCAATGCCACCTGCGCACCCACGCCGACGGCGCCAGCGGCGGAGACCAGGCCACCGGCGCCCGCGCCGATGACGACCAGGTTGTAGCGCGACTTGGCCACCGGATCAGTCCAGCGCGGCGGATGCACATGGTCGAGCAGTGTCACGTTGTGCGCATCCAGCGGCGCGACGCCGATCGCATCGAGTTCGTCCTGCGCGAAAGAGGCCAACATGGCATCACGCGGCGGCAGCGCGGGCTGCAGGTTTTGGGCACCTTCGTCGGCCACCGGCGGCGCGATGAAGTCGGCCCAGCTCACCGCAGCGCCGTCGGGGCGCCGGGCCGCCGCGCCGTGGCCGCCGTCCTCGGCAAAACGATAGAACAGCGCCTCGTTGCGGAACGGGTGTTCGCCCAGCACGTGGCGAAAGATGCTGGCGCCGAGCAGCAGGTTGCCGATGCGCACCGCGTCGCTGGCGTCGGCGGCCATGCCGCGCGCGACCATCGCCGTCACCGCCTCGCTGCCGACAAAACAGCGCTCGTAGTTGCGCTGCGGAAAGCCGTAGGCTCGGTCGCGGATGTCGACGAGGGCCTCGAGCTGCGCGGCAAGCTCGCCGAGATCTTCACCGCTGAGCTCGACGACTTCTTCTTCCTTGCGGGGTTCCGGCATGGTCATGCTCCATACGACGTTGCGAACATCGACTGTCGCACGGCGCCCGAGATCTCGAGGGCCTTACAAAAGCGCCACCTCGCAGCCTATGCGCGCGAAGCGGGCGCAGGCCACTTCGCACCCACCTGCCGCCGCACAGAATCCCACCCACTCCGAGATGGACTGACCATGTCTCTGCGCACGCTCCAAATTGACGACCACCTGTTCCAGTACGTCATCGCCGCCCACGCCGCGCGCGAACACCCCGCGCAGGCCGCGCTGCGTGAAGCCACCCGCAGCCACGCGCACGCGGGCATGCAGATCGCGCCCGACCAGGGCCAGTTCATGGCGTTGCTGGTCAAGCTGCTGGGCGCGCGGCGCACGATCGAAATCGGCACCTTCACCGGCTACAGCGCGCTGGCCGTGGCGCTGGCACTTCCCGATGACGGCCGCGTGTTGGCGTGCGATGTCAGCGACGAGTACACGCGCATCGGTCGGCCGTTCTGGCGTCAGGCCGGTGTCGAGCACAAGATCGAGCTGGTGCTGGCGCCCGCGCTGCAAACACTCGACGCCCGGCTGGCCGCCGGCGAGGCGAACAGCTACGACTTCGCCTTCATCGACGCCGACAAGTCGAACTACGACGCCTACTACGAGCGCTGCCTGGCCCTGGTGCGCACCGGAGGCCTGATCGCGCTGGACAACATGCTGTGGGGCGGCGCCGTGGCGCGCCCGGCGCGTGGCGACGCCGACACCGCGGCCTTGCAGGCGCTGAACGCGAAGCTGCAACGCGACGAGCGTGTCGACCACGCGTTGTTGACGGTGGGTGACGGGTTGGCGCTGGCGCGCAAGCGCTGAGCGGGTCACCATGCAGCATTCAGCAACGCTCACAGTCGACCTCGATTGGTCGCACGCGTGGTCGTGCGCGTGGTGGCGCACGTGGTGGCGCACGTGGTGGCGCACGTGGTGGTGCACGTGGTGGTGCACGTGGTGGTGCGATCTTCATCGTCTGCTGACCTTCGTGATCGTCGGCACGTCGCTTGGGTTGGCCGCAACGGCTTCGGGTGCTGCGGAACCTGGATCCAGTGACGGGCATCCTCCACGCGTGGCCTTGGTGCTGTCAGGCGGTGGGGCGCGAGGCTTTGCGCACGTCGGCGTGCTGCGCGTCTTGCGCGACCAGCGCGTGCCCATCGATCTCGTGGTCGGCACGAGCATGGGCAGCGTGGTGGGCGGTGCGTTTGCCGCAGGCAACTCCGTCGAAGCCATGGAGATGGTCGTGCGCACCACCGACTGGGAGGCGGTGATTGCCGATCGGCCGGCGCGTGACCAGCTTGCCTTCAGGCGCCGGGAAGACGACCTGTTGCTGCCCTCACGGATCGAGTTTGGCGTCGATGCCCAAGGCGTCTCGCTGCCACCTTCGGCGGCCGGCAATGCGGCTCTGGAATTTGCCCTCGCCCGACTTATGCCCGGCACCACCCGCAGCCGGCCGGTCGATCGCCTTCCTTTGCCCTTCCGATCGGTGGCGTCTGACCTGGTTTCCGGAGAACTGGTCGAACTGATCGACACGCCGTTGTTCCTGGCGATGCGCGCTTCACTCGCAGTGCCCGGCGTTTTTGCTCCGGTGCGAGTCAACCAGCGGCTGCTGGTCGATGGTGGTTTGGTGCGCAACCTGCCGATCGACCTGGCGCGGGCCATGGGGGCCGACGTCATCATCGCGGTCAACGTCGGCACGCCGCTGGCGCCGGAAAGTGAACTCGGCAACGCGGTCGGCGTGGCGCAGCAGATGCTGCGCATCTTGACCGAGCAGAACGTGCAACGCTCGCTGAAAGAGCTGGGGCCGCGCGACATCTTGATCGCGCCCGATCTGACCGGCGTCGGCTTCATGGACTTTGGCGCCAAGGAGCGTGCCATGCTGCAAGGTGCCCTTGCCGCGCGGCAGGTGGCGGCGCAGTTGCAGGGGCTGGCGGTGACCGTGTCGGACTATGCGGCGCGTGAATCCATCCGACTGGCCGGCCCGGCGGTGGCCGACGCACCGCTCGTGATCTCGACGCTCGACGTTCAGGGCACCAAGCACATCGCTGCCGACGTGCTGCGCGTGCAATCGGCGCTGGAAGTTGGCCAGCCGGCCACGACCGAACAGCTGGACCAAGCCGTGCGCCGCCTGTACGGCCGCGCCGATCTGGAGCGCATCGAAATCCAGACCCGTGATGTCGAAGGCGGGCGCGGTGTGACCATCCAGGCCACCGAGGCCGGCTGGGCCCGCAGCCGCGTTCGCCTTGGCGTCGAACTGGCGAGCGACTTCGGCGACGGCAACGTCTTCAACCTCGGCATGCTGCATGTGCTGTCATCGCTGAATGACTGGGGGGCCGAGCTGCGCACGGTGGCGCGCATCGGCACGCAACGTCAGTTGGGCACGCGGTGGTGGCAACCGATAGGACCGGGTTCGCCGTGGTACGTGGCGCTGTCGTTGCAGCACAGCGGCACCGCAACCAACCTGTTCGAGCAGGGGCGCAGGACCGTGCGCGCTGACTTCAAGATCAACACCACCAGCGTGCTGCTGGGTCGGGAGTTGGGTCACTGGGGCGACCTGCGAGTCGGCCTGATGCGCGGCCAGACGCGTGTGCGTGCACTTGTGCCCGACGATGACAGCCGCGCGCCGATTGACCTGCTGCACACCAGCCAGTTCGTCCAGGTGCGCATCGACACGCTGGACTCGCTGGCCTTTCCGCTGCGGGGTCAGTTCCTCAATGCCGCCTGGGAGCGCCTGCCGGCGCAGGGCCCGGACGGACGTGCCACGAGGGCCGCAAGCGCGGCAGCCATGGCCGCGTTCGGTCGCGGTGAATGGGCCGGGCATGTCTATGCGGAGTGGGCGTATGCCAAGACGGGTTTGGCGGGCCCCAACCTCGGTGGCTTCCTTCGGCTGTCGGGCACGCCCACCAATTCGGTCGCAGGCCAACGCGTCATGCTGGGCCGTGTCGTGATGGCGCGCCAGATCGCAGCCATGCCGGTGGGTCTGGGCGGTTTGGTGCGGGCTGGGTTTTCGCTCGAACTGGGCGGCGGGCTCGCGGCCCAAGAGTCGGTGCGCTCGTCATCGCTGCGCCAAGCCGCCAGCGCCTTCTTGTCGGTCGACACACGCTTCGGCCCGCTGTTCATGGCGGCTGGCGCGACACGGCGCGACAGTGGCACGCTGTATCTCTTCCTGGGGCCGATCTGGCAATAGGCGTTGCGATCGTTGCTCCACAAGCACCGATAAGCTTGCTGTCGTTGACAGCTTCCGCGGCGAAACGATATGGCTACCCTCACCGTTCGCGACGCCCCTGCGGCCCCGACTGCCCCCACGTCACCCTCTGCGCCGCTTGACCTGCCGCGCCTGGTGATGAAGCGCGCGGCGCTGGTCGCGCTGCTGGCGCTGGTGGTCGGCCTGGTGCTGGGCTTCGCGCGTGCGGGGCGCGACATCAAAGAGGAAACCGGTGCCGCGCTCGCGCTCTCGTCGATGCTGCGTGATTTGAGCCAGGCGGCGCTGCTCGGTGACGCCGAGCTTGCCGCTGCGGTCGACCGTGCCCGGGCTGATGGCGCGCTGCGGCACGTTGACCTGCGCATCGTCGACGCGCGTGGCGTCACGCGGCTGGCGCCCGCGGAGAAGCCGCACGAGGCCGGGCCGTGGCTGGACCTGTTGATGACGCTGCATGCGCGCTGGCAAGGCGACGTGAAGGGCGACGCACCGCCGCGCACGCTGCGCTGGCCGGTGGCGCGCCCGGCCGAGGCCAGCCCGTGGGTGCTCGAGCTGACCGAGTCGCGTGAAGGCGAACGGCGCGAGGCGATGGCGGGGCTGGGCTCGACGCTGCTGGTGCTGGCGCTGGCGTCGGCAGCGATGCTGGCGGCGATGGCGTGGAACGTGCGCCGAGCGTTCGCGCCGCTGCGGCTGCTGGTCGGGCGCATCGCGCTGCTGAACGAACCGCGCGTGTTGCGTGATCACGAGCTCGCGTCACATGAACCCACACCGCGCGGGGCAGCCGCGGTTGCACGCGAGCGGCTGCCGGCGATGCCGATTCGCGAACTGCAAGTCGTGGCCGAAGCGGTGCAGCGGCTTGATGACGGCCTGACGGCGGCCGAAGCGCAGCGGCGTGAGTTGAGCCTGAAGGTGCTGACGTTGCAGGAGGACGAACGCGCGCGGCTGGCGCGCGAGCTGCACGACGAACTGGGCCAGCGGCTGACCGCGCTGCGCGTGGACCTGGCCTGGCTGGGCCGGCGGCTGGGCGACGACACGCAGGCGCGTGATGTGGTCGACGGCATGGCGCAACAGTGCGACCACGTACAGCAGGACCTGCGCACGATGCTGCGGCGCCTGAGCCCGCTGGCGCCGTCGACGCCCGATACCGACGGCGTGGATCAACTGACGGCGCTGCTGGTGCCGCTGGTGGCGTCGTGGTCGCGGCCGCGTGATGATCAGGATGAAGGCAGCCCGACCTGGCATCTGCGCTTCGAAGCTTTCGATGCGCAGGGGCAGCCGCAACCCTGGCCTGGGTCGCCGCCGGCCGTCATGCCGGGGGAGCTTCAGCGCGCGGTCTATCGCATGACTCAGGAGGCGATGACGAACGTTGCGCGCCACGCGCAAGCTGTGCGCGCGTTGATCGTGCTGTCGTTGCGGCAGCAGCGCGGCGCGAGCACGCTGGCGTGGTGCGTCGAAGATGATGGCGTCGGCCTGCCGAACCGTGAGGCAGCGTTCGCGCGCGGCAGCGGGCTGGCCGGCATGCGCGAGCGTGCGTGGGCGTATGGGGCCGAGTTGTCGATCGAACCCGTGCACTTCGTCGCCGATGCCAAGACCGACGCAACCCGCCCAGGGCTGCGACTTGCTGCGACGTTCCTTCTGCCGCGCGCCGAACCGAACCCGCGATGAGCCTGCCTTCCACTGCGGTGCGTATCGCGCTGGTCGACGACCATGCCGTGGTGCGCCAGGGCGTGCGGCGCCTGATCGACAGCGAGCCGCTGCTGCGCGTAGTGAGCGAACACGCCGACGCCGACGCGGCGAACGCATGGTTGCTGCGCAGCGACCGCGAGGCGCTCGACGTGCTGGTGCTGGACCTTGCGATGCCCGGCCGCGACGGCCTTGACTTCGCGCGCCGCTGCGCCGCGCGCTGGCCCGACCTGCGCGTGCTGGTCTTCTCGATGCACGACCACCCGTCGATGGTGCAGCAGGCGCTGGACGCGGGCGTGGCCGGCTACATCACCAAGACCAGCACGCCCGATGTGCTGATCGACTCGCTGCGTCGTGTGGCGCGCGGCGACACCCGTGTGCTGTCCCCCGACGTGGCCGCAGTCGTCGCCCAGGCAGCGCCTGCGCCACCGCACGCCAGCCTGTCGGCGCGTGAGTTCGACGTGATGCGCCAGATCGTCGCCGGCCACGCGATCGATGACATCGCGCGCAGCCTGCACCTGAGCCCGAAGACGGTGTCGAACCTTCAGACCAGCATGCGCGCCAAGTTGGGCGTGCGCAATGCGGTGGAACTGCTGAAGTACGCGCAGCAGCACGGGTTGGGCTGAGCTGCGTTGTCGGGCTCGGGCCCGTGCCGCGCACGGTATGCGACGATTCGGCACGCCAACACACGCACCCACCATGCTTCTGCGCCTGCTCGCCTTCCTGCTGATCCTCGCCGCGATCGCTGCCGCCTATGTCTGGGTGGTGCTGAAGTGGAACTACTCGTCGGGCGAGCGCGCCGGCTGGGTGCAGAAGTTCTCCAACAAGGGCTGGGTCTGCAAAACCTGGGAGGGCGAACTGGCGATGGTGTCGATGCCCGGCGCCGCGTCCGAAAAGTTCTACTTCACGGTGCACGACGACGCGGTCGCGCGCGACATCGAGCAGGCGATGGGCAAGCGGGTGTCACTGCATTACGAAGAGAAGGTCGGCATTCCGACGACGTGCTTCGGCGAGACGCGGCACTTCGTGAACAAGGTGAATGTGGCGACGGATATTCCGCTGGCGCCGGGGATCAACGTGCCGGCAGCGCCTGCGCCCCCCGCGACGCCACCCGCCGCGTCGAAGTAGCCGTTCGCGCGCTCAGCGCGGCGCTGCTAGGGCGAGGGCCTGCTCGGCACAGCGCCACGGGCTCTGTGGGCGACACGCGCTGGCGCACTTGCGGCCAAGTCGCGTTCCACCGCGCGTCGTGTTTGGGGAAGTCTTGGCAAATCGCTGCATCGTCGCCGTGCAGCGCGACCGCGCGGCAGGGGATGCCGGCGCCTTCGAGGCGGTGGCGCCAGGCTTCGAGCGAGGCGGCCAGGCCGCTGTTGCTGCCGCCCGCTGGAGGCGGGGCCGCCGGCGTTTTGGGTTGGTCTTTTGGCGGCACCGGTGGCGGGGCTTTGGCCTGCGACGGCAATGCTTTCGCGGTCGCAGGCGACTGCGGCTTTTCCTCGGACAGCACCGCACTCACCGGGCGCTCCCTTGGCAAGGACCGGCTGCTGAACGGAGCTGCAGTGGGCCGCACCAACCTGACCAGGCCGATGGCTTGGCGACATGACTCGGACGCAAAACAAACTCCCTGAGACGTCGACTCGCGCTTGTCGGTCTGTTCTTAGTTTTTCTCGGGCTTCAGCCGTGGATCGGCAGCCCTAATGCGCGCGCCTCTTTTCGTCGCTGGGCCAGCGACTCGAAGGTGCGCCGTGAGCATTGTCGGTAGCAGCGCCGGGTACGGGGTACGTCGTCGGCGCTGGAACTCGACGCGTCGTGCAAACAGCCGCACGAAGGCCTAACGGGTGGGGATCACTGACCGCGCAGTGTTGATAGCTCACGACAGTGGGACGGGCAGACTGCGCGTCGCGTGCGTTCGACGTGAGCGCAAGCAGCGCAAGCCTTGGGACGCTCCACCAGGGGAGATACGGGCGAGGAGGGCATTGGGTGCATGCGCTCAACGGCTCGCTCGTCGGACTCCGGCTCAAGGAGTGACAAGCGCTGACGAACGACGCCGCTGCCGACTTTGCTGTCGACGGCTGTCCACGAGACGGCGGGGGGAGGAGCGTCTGCGCGAGGAATCGGTGTGAAAGTCCTCGTCGCACCGACGCCCCTCGGTCCCGAGCGTCGCACGCAAGCGCGAGAAAGCTTGCGTGCAGTAGTCGACGCGTGGCGCGGTTCGAAAAATCGCGCCATGCGCATCAGGCTGGGTCATGCGGACGGTGGACAGGACAGGTTGTTGGCGTTGCGCATCGATCCGGCCGAGGCCGTGATCTCGCCGATGCAACCCAAGTTCGAACGACCACGGCACGCCTGGCCCTGGGAGGGCGTTGAACTTACCGACCACGCTGCCGCAGATGCTCGAGTAAGCGTTCCAGATGAGCTTCATCACCCTGGAGCTTCATGACCTGGCGAACCGCAGCCACTCGTTCTTCAAATCTTGGGTTATGGGCGAGCCAGGCAACGATCAGCGCTTTGAGTCCCTCGAATCTGCCGAACCGTATAGAACTCTCTGCGAGCGTTGGAGGTCTGAGCGGGTGCTCCTTCGCGTAATGATAGGGAAACAACTCCGGTTCGTTCATCACGCGGTCAAGGCCACCCGGCGCGGCGGCTGTGTCTAAAACTGGCATCCCGTAGGCCTCGACCATCGCGACCATCGCCCGGACTTGCTCCATGTTCTTGATTGGAATGCGCCCCGATTCACCAAACGGTTCATTGAAGACATCGACGTTGAAGCCGAGCGTATTGCGAAGAGGATTCGGAAATAGCTCGTCGCTGATGGCTTCAGCTTGGTCGTTGCGATGCCAACACATCACGACGCACTCGAAATCGGGAGGGTACCCATGGACGATTAACTCGATCCGTTGGACGCCATCGCTCGTCGTTCGTCTAAACGTGGTCACCTTCGTGCCCGCCTCTCGACTCGGGGCAAACCCATGGCGCTCGAGGGTTTCGCCAAGATAAGCCGCCGCGAGCTTCTGGACCTGCGCCTTGCTGAACGGCTTTGGCCCCTTGTCGAGGTGCTCTCCCAGTTCAGCCCACTGCGAAGCCAAGTGCTCGGGCAGCACACGGCCATCCGGCAGGAACGCCATACCCAGTTGATCGCCGTACACAACCAAGCCGAGTGCTGTCGCATGCTTCGCCACGAGCCGGATCACCTGCGGCAGGTCTTCGTCAGGCAACGAAAACGCCCAGACCGCGTCTTCGCAAGAGCGCGCTTCAGCCAAGGGGTCGTTCGGCCACGAGTCGGATGCCGGAAAGTGCGACAGCATGGCCCGCGCCAATTCGACGAACTTCGGGTTGGGGCCAGGCGCGTGGCGCTCGAACTCGAGCATCGCCTTGCCCGCCTCCTCGACAGTCGCGGGCAAGGGGCGGCCTGTGGGTTGTTGCCAGATACGAAGGTCAGAGCTCATGCTGATGGGTCGGCAGGGTCGAAATGGAAGTCAGGTGGGGGATGATTCATCGGAAGCCGGATGTGCGCTTGGCCTCGAGATGAGCCTTCAGCACGGGCGGACTCCCGTCAAGTTCTTGTCTCGAGTCGATCAGAACAACCCCGCCACGTGCGCCGTCGGGAGGTGGCGTACCGCGCGGCACGATGAACCGGCTTCCCCTGTGTTGGGGGCTTTCGCTCATGCCCGAAGGCAACTCATAGCGGCCGAGCACCAAGTACGACCAGGGGACCACGGCCCGTTGGTCCTCGCCGTCGTCGGGCACATCGGTCAGGCCGCGCTGGCGACGCCACGCGTTGGCGTGGTCCCTCAGGTCACCCTGCGTCGCGCGCCGGATTTGGCCGCGGACCATCGCGTCGTCGAGGGCCACCTGAATTCGGTCGGCGACGCCGCCAGTGAGGATGTCACGGTGCAACCCTGGCACGCCGCCCTCGAGCGTGGCCCCTGCAGCCCACGGCACACCCAGGTGAAGTTCGCCGTAGCTATCGAAGCCAATCACCGCCAGCGTGGCTGGTTGGCCGAACAACGCGCGCACGGCGGTGTTGATGCGTGTCAGACCGTATGCCGATAAATCGACTTGGGGACACGCTTTGTCGTCACTGGGCGGCGTGAGCACCGCTGCCGAGGGCGGCAGACCTCGCACGACGTTGGTGCCCCAACCTCGCGCATAAACCGCGACGACGCAGGTTCCGGGTGTCCAGCGAACGTTCCAGATGCGCGGCCCCCTGTCGGCCGCCACGAGCATCAGGCCCACGTCCTGCCCCGGGTCGTTGACGAACACGTCGGCGACGCTGGCTGGCTCCGTTTCGTCCTCGAGAAGCATGCCCGTCGGCCGACCCCAGACCATCGCGGCGTAGACGCGACTGGGCGCCTTGCGGTCGGCCCAGGGCAGCACGCACGACACTTTCAGGCGCGGAATGTCGCCATGGACATGTCCCAGGTACTCAGTCGGGCAGCCTTGGCCGCGGCAGCTCAGTGACTTCATGTCGAACACAGTGGCCTGCCCAACGGTGCCGCCGGGCATCGGCACACCCCGGGGACGATGAACGAGGCGAACAGCATGGCCCCTGGTGCGGGCGGCGGGAACGCCATGGCGCGCTGCACCACGTAGGCGCCGCGCATGGGGTCATCGGGTTTCTCGAATCGCGCAGTCGTGCGAGACCGTCCGTCGCGCACCGGCGGAAGGTCGCGCTTCGCAAGCCATGCGTTGCGCCACGCTTGCGTGTCGGCGCGGCGCGCGGGGCGCAGGGTGCCGTCGCGGACCAGGGCACTCAACGCCGACGCGCCCACGCGGGCGCCTTGTGCGTCGGCGTGTGCCGAGGGCGGACGGTCGTTCGAACGTCTGTGTCGGGGTGTCCGGCGCCAGCGGTGGGCCGATCACGACGCTGGGTCTTGGCCTAGCCTCTTCAGGGCTGCCGCTCGCAGTGGGCCGCGGGGGCGAGCGCAGGTCGACCATGCGCGCCACCGGCCGACCAAAGGCCATCAGCGACAGCGTGTCGGCGCCCGCGAACCCCTCCGGCGAGCCGCCGTACCACACGAACGAGCCGCAGCTGTTCGCCGCCGTCGTCAACTGCTGTGTTTCGAGCACGTGCGCTTCACGAGGCAGCCCCGACACCGCGTTGCGCTCGAACCCGCTGGCCCACACCGCGTGGATTCGTGTGGTCGGCGTCCAGCGCAGGTTCCAGACCGCGGGGCCGCGCGCGCTGAGCATCAGCGCGACATCGCGCCCCGGCGCGTTGACGACCGCGTCGATCTGACTCGCCTCGGTGCCGCTGGCATCGATCGGAAAGCCCGACAAAGGGAACCCGTAAGCGGTCACGGCGATGACCTCGAGCTGCGCGGGAAGGCTCGACCATGGAAGACGGCAACGCGGCAGGGTGGATGCCGTCGGCGACGGGGAGGCCCAAGCCTGACCGCCGGGGGTGGTCACCTCGCGTGGCGGCGGCACGATCGACGAAGGGTCGCGCTCCTTGATCACGCGCGCCCCCGCCAGGTCACCGCCCTTGATCGCGTGCGGCTGTGGGTCGCGGTGCATGGCCGCTGGCGAAGGGTCCTTCACCGTCACGGTCGCCTGGCTCGAGCCGGCGTCGCAGGGCTTCTGTTGATACGTTGGTGCGCCGCCAGTGCCCTTGCAGCGGTACACGGACTCGCTGTGCGCTAACTGCGTGTTCGCAGCCAGCGCGAGAAAGGCGACTGGCACGCCCGCGCGCAGAAGCCCGCGCCGACAGCGCCGAACCATGGGCAGCCGGGGGGTGGACATGTTGGTTCTTTCGATCAACGGCGGTGCGTCGGACGTGGCAAGAACTGTAGGCGCGCGCACCCCGTCGCGCTTCGGGATTCCACGGCTAGAGTTGCCCGCATGGACGCTCAACCCCTGCAAACACCGTTGCGCCTGGCCTTCATCGGCGGCGGCAACATGGCTCGCGCCATCATCGGCGGGCTGTATGCAGCCAAGACGGCATCGTCAATCGTCGTTGTCGAGCCCGTAGCCGAACTGCGCGACGCGCTGGCCCGCGATTTCGGTGCGACGGTGCTGGCGCAGCCCGGGCCCGCGTTGCGTGATTCAGCGTTACGGCAGGCGCAGGTCGTGGTGTGGGCCGTCAAGCCGCAAAGCTTCGGCGAAGCGGCGGCCGCCGCTGCGGCGCACGTGGGCGAGGCGCTTCAGCTGTCGATCATGGCCGGCATTCGCAGCGACGCCATCGCGCGCGCGTCGCGTGCGCCGGCCGTGGTGCGCGCGATGCCCAACACGCCTGCGCTGATCGGGCAGGGCATCGCCGGGCTCTACGCACGGCCCGACGTGGACGACGCGGGCCGGGCCATCGCCGAGCGTGTGCTGGCGCCCACGGGGCGGCTGTTGTGGGTCGAGTGTGAAGAGCAGCTCGATGCTGTGACAGCGCTCTCGGGGTCCGGGCCAGCGTATGTGTTCTATCTGCTCGAGGCGCTGATCGCTGCGGGCGAAGCCAATGGGCTGTCGGCGTCGCAAGCCAAGCGGCTGGCGCTGGGCACGCTTGCGGGGGCCACCGAACACGCTGCGCGATCGGCCGAGACACCGGCGCAGCTGCGCGAGCGCGTCACGTCCAAAGGCGGCACCACCTACGCCGCCCTCGAGGTCATGCGCGCACGCGGCGTGGGCGACGCGGTCATCGCGGCCGTGGCTGCGGCAACCGTGCGTGCGAAGCAACTCGGCGACGAATTCGACGAGGCTGCGGACCGCGTGGGCTGACTACGGGCGCGCCAGCAGGTCCAACGCGGTCCCGGCGAAGATCGCGAATCCCAGCCAGTGGTTGCGCCGAAACGCGCGAAAACAGTCGTCGCGCGCGCGGGTGCGGATCAACGTGCCATGCCACAGCGCCTGCACGCCTGCGGCCAGGACGCCGGCGACGAACCAGCCGCCCAGGCCGACCCACCAGCCCAGCGCCAGCCACGACCCGAGGTGCAGCACGTAGAACAGCATCACTGCCGCGACATCGAACCGCCCGAGCGTCAGTGCCGATGTCTTGATCGGCAGCGCCGCGTCGTCGTCACGGTCGACCATCGCGTATTCGGTGTCGTAGGCCAGCACCCAAAACAGGTTCGACGCCAGCAGCAGCCACGCGATCGCGGGCACGGCGTCGCGCATCGCGCCCAGCGTCCATTCATGGCCGCCGCGCGCCGCCGCGTAAGCCATCGGGATGCCGAAGCTGAAGGCCACGCCCAGCACCGCCTGCGGCATCGACACCAGCCGCTTCGCGAAGGGGTAGGCCAGCGCGATCACCAGCGCGACCACCGACCACATGACGGCCGGCGCGCGGGTCGTCAGCACCAGCCCGAAGGCCGCCAGTGCCAGCACGGCGCCCACCACCAGCGCCTCACGGGTGCCGATCGCGCCGCGCGTGACCGGCCGGTTGGCGGTGCGCTTCACGTGGCGGTCGAAGTCCTGGTCGGCGACGTCGTTGACGCAGCAGCCGGCGCTGCGCATCAGAACCGTGCCCAGCACGAACACCGCCGTCAGGTGCCAGCCCGGGAAGCCGCGCGCCGCCATCCACAGCGCCGACAGCGTGGGCCACAGCAGCAGCAGCCAGCCCGCCGGGCGGTCCCACCGGATCAGGTCGAGGTACAGCCCCAGACGCTGCCAGACCCCCTGACCTGGGCGCGGCGATGGCGATGGCGTGGCGATGGCGGAAGCGGAGGCAGAACCTGCGGGTTGGCATGCATGACCGCGGAGCCTAAGCGGCGTGCGAGGGTGATACCCCCTAGTTTGAAGTCGAATGCAAACCTTCGATGTGACAAATATTCACGCTTCGCGCACCCCACAAACAGGGGTATCGGGCATGCTCCGCGTCCCCTCAGCAGTTCCCCCGAGGAGCAGTGAATGAGCAGTTCTGCAGTCCAAGGTCTGGACGAATCAGCGGCCCGAATCCTGGCGTCGCTGATGGCGGCCGAAGGCGGTTTCGAAGCGGTAAAGACGAAGGTCCTCGACGACCTTGATGCGTGGCGGCGCATCGGCGTCAGCAAATCGCGCTTCCATCGGCTGGTGCAGGACTGCCATGCGCGCCTTGACGAACAGCAGCACGACGCGCCGTGGCTTCCGCTGCCGCAAATGCTCCAGATCGACCGCTGCATCGACCGCATCAACGACCCCGAGTTGCAGTTGATGGTGTGCCGCCTTGCCGCCAGCGTGATCACCGCCGACGGCCGCGTCAGCGAAGCCGAACGCCTGCTGTACGACCACACGCTGGCGCGTTGGCGCATCAGCACCGCGCAGGTCACGCAGGCGATCTTGCACGACCGGTTGCACTGACAAGAGTCCGCGCACGGGCTGCTCGAGCCCGGCGCGGCCTTGATTAGCGCTGCCAGTCGATGCGCGCGAGTTCGCGCTCGAGACGCATCGCCTTGGCCGGATTCACGTGCCGCGCCCAGGCGACGCGGCCGATGAGATGCGCGCGCAAGTCGATCTGGCCCTCGGCGCAGGCCGATGGCCCGTCGCGTGCGCAGCGGTGCAGCAGCCCCTTCAATGCATCGAACTCGCGCCGCGGCAAGTTCGGATGGTCGTTGCACGTGATGCCGCACAACCGCTGCGCGCCCGCACGCGTGGCGCTGCGGCTTTTGCGATGGTTCAGCGCGAAGCCTTCCTCACGCGCGATAGCCCCGACCATCGCTTCGATGTCGCGCCGCCTCGAAGCCAGCACGTGATCGCCCGAGATCGCAAGGTCATCGGCGTAGCGGCTGTAGCGAGCGCGCATCGCGCGGGCCAGGCCGTCGAGCCGCAGGTCAAGCCCGAAAGCGCATGCGTTGCCCAGCGCCGGTGATGTGGGAGCGCCCTGCGGCAGATGTGCATCGCGCATGCGCAGTGCATGTTCGTGGTCGATCAGGCGGTCGTCGAGCAGCCGCATCACCAGCGCTTCGGGCACGCGGCATGTCACCAGCGCCGTGATCGCGCGGCACACGCCGGGCGCGTAGCCCAGCGTGGCGAAGGCGGCGTGCACGCGGCTTGCGCGCACGCTGCCGAAGAAGTCGCGCAGGTCGAAGCAGGCCACCACCGCCTGACCCACGTGCTGTCGCGCATGGTCGACCACGCTGCGCCCACGCACGAAGCCCATCGCCGATTCATGCATCGGCAGTTTTGCCAACAGCCCATCGAGCAGCC
The DNA here is from genome assembly GCA_963738615.1 of uncultured beta proteobacterium. Taxonomy (GTDB): domain Bacteria; phylum Pseudomonadota; class Gammaproteobacteria; order Burkholderiales; family Burkholderiaceae_C; genus CAVTWY01. Next base: position 910,529 of record CAVTXI010000019.1, on the reverse strand, counting down.
GACGCTGCAACGCGCGCAACCGCGGTTGCGGCGCGGCCAACATGCGCACGCCGCCGGAAGGCTTGCGGCGAACCATCCAGCGGTAGTGCTGGCGATGCATCGACGCGTGGCGGCGCCGCGCGGGGTTCTCGCAGAACCAGTCGAGCGTGTCGGCATCGATGCCCAGCCAGGCGGCGAGGTCGCCGACGCTGCCGATGTCGGGCAGGTCGACACCCTCGAGTGCGAACGGTGCGGGCAGCCGACGCTCGGGCCGCAGGATCCAGCGCACGATGCGCGGCTTGTGTGTGCCCAGCCACGCGTGCCGATAAGCCGGCACGTCGGCAATGCGCCGCGCCAGGTCGTGATCGCGCAGGAACGGCCACGTCATCGCGCAGGTCTTCGCAACCTCGCTTGCCAGTTCGTCGATCCATGTGGCGTGCGATGCGCAGGCTTTGCGCGCGCGTGCGCGCAACTCATGCTCGTACGGCCCGCCGACCAGCATGGCGCGGGCGATGCCTAAGGCGACAGCGTCTTGGTGGTTGGACATGCGGCGGGCGGTCAGCAGCAGCGATCAGGAAACAGCGAAACGACCCAACGACCCAACGGCAAAGCGAAGGCGGCCCGCTTCGACCTTCCGGTGATGCGTGGACAGCTCCGCACCCGTGCGGTTGGGTCCACGCTCCGTGATGTCTACCTCGTCGAACGGACCCTGGGGCAGCCCCAGGGTGCGAAAGCCTCGGATCGAGATCCTTGGTTTCGCGTCAATCTCGAAGCAGGCCGCGAAGGCAATGTAGTGCAGGCGCGCGAGGCGACGACTTCACGCGAGCGGCTTGCAGTGCGACACCGTGGTCAGCAGTGCCGACCGCCCCATGCCTGCGCCAGCGCCTGCTTGCGATTCGCAGCCAGTTCATACGCGTCGCCGTGGCGACCGAACTCAACCTTCCATCCGCTTCTGGAACACCAACCCCGCGTGCTCGCGCAGCGCGTGGAATTTGATCTTCGGCCAGTTGTCCTGCATCGCGCGCAGCTCGCCCGCGTACTCGAGCATCACGCAGGGTGCGTCGACGGCGTCGCGTGCGACGCGGTGAGCGTTGTGATCGATGAAGCGGTCGAGCTCGCGTTGGTCGGCCAGTGCGCTTTCGCCGGTTTCACACGTGACCCAGCGCGCGACGTTGTAGCGCGCGGGCGTGATGCGCGCCTTCACGCCGTACTCATGTTCGAGGCGGTGCGCCACGACTTCGAACTGAAGTTGGCCGACGGCGCCCAGCAGCAGCACCGAGCCGGCCACGGGGCGAAAGACCTGGATCGCGCCTTCTTCGCCCAACTGCGTCAAGCCGGCGCGCAACTGCTTGGTCCGCAGCGGGTCGGCCACTTCGACCGAGCGGAACATCTCGGGCGCGAAGAACGGCAGGCCGGTGAACTGAAGTTGTTCGCCCTCGGTCAGCGTGTCGCCGAGTTGCAGCACGCCGTGGTTCGGAATGCCGATGATGTCGCCGGCATACGCCTCGTCGAGCAACTCGCGGCGCTGACTGAGGAAGCTCACCACCGTGTTGGGCTTGAGCTCTTTGCCCGAGCGCGTGACCTTCAACTTCATGCCGCGCTCGAAGTGGCCCGACGCCACGCGCACGAACGCGATGCGGTCGCGATGCGCCGGGTCCATGTTGGCCTGGATCTTGAAGACCACGCCGCTGAACTTCGTTTCGTCGGGCGCCACGGTGCGCTGCATCGCCGCCTTCGGCCCTGGCGGTGGCGCCAGGTTCACCAGCGCATCGAGCACCTCCTGCACGCCGAAGTTGTTGATCGCCGAGCCGAAGAACATCGGCGTCTGGTGGCCTTCGAGGAACGCGGCTTCGTCGAACGCGGGGGCGGCCTCACGCAGCAATGCCACTTCGCCCGCGGCCTGGTCGTACGCGGCACCGAAGCGGTCATGCAGCGCCGGGTTGCCAATGCCTTGCACCAGATCATCGGCGCTGTCGGTGGACACGCGGTCTTCGCCGGGCTTGAACACGCGCATGCGGTCACCGCGCAAATCAAGCACGCCGCCGAAGAATTTGCCCATGCCCACCGGCCACGTGAACGGCACCACGCTCATGCCCAGTTCGCGCTCGATCTCGTCCATCAGCGCCAGCGGATCGCGCACCTCGCGGTCCATCTTGTTCACGAAGGTGATGATGGGCGTGTTGCGCGCGCGGCAGACCCGCAGCAGGCGACGCGTCTGCGGCTCTACACCGTTGGCCGCGTCGATCACCATCAGCGCCGCGTCAACCGCCGTCAACACACGGTAGGTGTCTTCGCTGAAGTCCTGGTGGCCCGGCGTGTCGAGCAGGTTGATGACGCAGCCCTGGTATTCCATCTGCATCACCGACGACGCCACCGAGATGCCGCGCTGCTTCTCGATCTCCATCCAGTCGGACGTGGCATGGCGGCTGGCCTTGCGCGCCTTCACGCTGCCCGCGATCTGGATCGCGCCCGAATACAGCAGCAGCTTCTCGGTCAGCGTGGTCTTGCCAGCGTCGGGGTGCGAAATGATGGCGAAGGTGCGGCGGCGGCGCACCTCGGTGGCGATGACGGATGACATGGGCGGCGTGGGCGCGCTTCGAGCAGCGTGCTCGCGCGAAAGAGGCAGATTATCGAGTGCGCATGCGCACGACCGAGCCTCGGCCGCGCTTGGTCGATGACGCCGCCCTACTTTCTACTTCGGCACCACCGGCGGCACCACCGGCGGCATCACCGGCGCCTTCACGCCGCCGCAGTCACTGTCGACAAAGCGGCTGGTGGAGTTGACCTTCATCGACATGCCCTTGACGCGGGCATCGTCAGCCGTCAGCGTCATCACCGTGTGGGCCTCGGTCTGGCTGCGGTAGGTCACGACGCCTTCGCCCGATCCCTTGCCGGGGCAAGAGAAGCCGAAGGTCTGCTTGTCGCCGTCGACGGTGCCGGCCTTCGCGGTGCAGCCGGGCTGCATGGCAGGCGGCGTCCTGCGTTCGGCCATTTCTTGGGAGATGCACGAGCGCGTCACGGTCTCGCCGTCTTTACCCACGCCCACCATCGACACGCCCTGCTTTGCAAGCACCGCCTCCATCTGCTTTCGGTGCTCGGGCGGCAGGCTGTCCAGCATCTTCTGGGCCTGCGACATCGCCAGCTCCATCTCGGGCGAGCCGCTCATGCGGCTTTTGTGTTCCCAAAGGCCGGGCTTGATGGACTGCGCACTCGCGACTGCGTAGGGGCCGACGAGTACGACACCAAGGGCAAGCAGGCGCGCGGCCGCGCGGAAGGAAAGGGTCTGCATGGGTCGATAGATGCGTGTCTGTGAACAAGCCTTGATTGTCTCGGTCCGCACGCCCTTCGCCACACGCGCGACGACAACCAAAGTCACGACCGCGGCGGCGAAGGCCGCTCACGGCCCTCGACCCGTGCACCACGCCAGCGCACCGCCAGCAAGCCGAACACCAGCGCCGGCAACCAACCCGGCACGCCCAGCCAGTTCTCGGCACGGTCCACGGTGACAGCGTCACTAGACGGTTCACGCCAAAAGCCCAACCGATTCCACAGCGACCGGGTCTGCGGCCGTCGCGGCGGCTTGAAAAACGTACCACCGAGATCAAAACTGTCGAGCTTTCGTGCGGGGTCCAAGGCCTCTTGCCAAGAGCCGCTGCCGATCCAAAGCGAGCCGTCACCCGGCCAACGCACGCGGTCGTAACGATTCAGCACGGTGCCGTCCGGTTCGAGCGTTTCTCGGTCGATGCCCAGCGAGGTGTAGGTCCAGTAGCTTGCGATCCACATGGCGAAGAAGAGTGCTGCCAATGCGGCGAGCGCGATGCGGGTCGGCGAGCGCCACTGGCGGTGAACTTCTGCGTTCATCGGATCCTTCAATCCCAAGCTGTGATGAAGACCCAGTCACCGAAGGGATCGACGCTCATCACCTTGGCGCGGTGGCGCCGGCAGCGTAGTCGGCCTGCATCCACTACGTCAACCGCTTCACCCCAGGCAACGCACACGCATACACCGCGTTGCGCAGCGCCGCGATGGCTTCATAGCGCGTGAAGGTCTTGCGCCATGCCAGCACCACGCGGCGCGTGGGCACCGGGGGCTTGAAGTCGAGGTAGCGCAGGTGCGGCTGCGGGTGCGCCGGCACCGACAGCAGCGGCACGACGGTCACGCCCATGCCCGACGCGACCATGTGCTTGATGGTTTCGAGCGACGAGCCTTCGAAGCTTTTGCGGATGCCTTCGGCGTGGCTCGAGAAGTGCGCGTATTCGGGGCACACGTCCAGCACGTGGTCGCGGAAGCAGTGGCCTGTGCCCAGCAGCAGCATCGTCTCGCGCTTGAGTTCTTCGGCACTTAGTGACTTGCGTTTGGCCAGCGGGTGCGTGGCGGGCACGGCGATCTTGAAAGGCTCTTCGTACAGCGGCGCGATCGCGAGGCCGGTTTCGGGGAAGGGCTCGGCCATGATGGCGCAGTCGATCTCGCCGGTGCGCAGCATCTCGAGCAGCTTCGCGGTGAAGTTCTCCTGCAGGATGAGCGGCATTTGTGGCGACCGTTCGATCGCCTGCTTCACCAGATCGGGCAGCAGGTACGGCCCGATGGTGTAGATGATGCCCAGCGTCAGCGGGCCGCTCAGCGGGTCTTTGCCGCGCTTGGCAATCTCTTTGATCGCGGCGGCCTGCTCGAGCACGCTTTGCGCCTGGCGCACGATCTGTTCGCCCAGCGGTGTTGCCGTCACCTCGGTGCTGCCGCGCTCGAAGATCTTCAGGTCGAGCTCGTCCTCGAGTTTCTTGATCGCCACCGACAGCGTGGGCTGCGAGACGAAGCAGGCTTCGGCGGCGCGGCCGAAGTGCTTCTCGCGGGCGACGGCGACGATGTAGCGCAGCTCGGTCAAGGTCATTGGGTGGATTGTGGGACGGCCCGCGAGCGATCAAAACGACCAAAGTGATCAGCGCGATCAACCTGCACGACGAATCTCGATCAGCGCGTCGGCCAGGCGGTCGAGGTCGACCTCGTCGTTGCAGACGTGCGGCGCCACGCGTACCGAGCTGCCGCGCACCGACACGTGGATGCGCCTTTGCGCCAGCGCGGCGCGCACGCCTTCCGGCTCGAGGCCTTCGGGTAAACCGACGCCGAAGATATTCGCCGCGCGCAGCGGCGCGTCGAGCACGCCGAAGCCTTCGTGCGCGAGCCGCGCCAGCGGTCGCGCTTCAATGCCCAGCAGGTACTCGCGGATGCGCGCGGGCCGCCACGCCAGCAACAACTGGCACGCGGCGGCCAGCATGTCGATCATCACAGGGCTGGCGCGCAGGTTGGTGTCGAAGCGCCGCATGCCGGCGGCGTAGGGCTCGGCGTAGTCAACCAGGCGCGCGAAGTCATCGCTGCCCTCGCGCATCATCCAATGCTCTTCCAGCGGTTCGCCGTCGGCGAAGCGTTCGCCGAAGACCGCGAAGCCCAGGCCGTAGTTCGACAGCATCGACTTGTAGGCGTGCACGACGAGTGCGTCGGGGCGGATGCGCTCGCAGTCGAAGGGCATCGCGCCGACCGTCTGCGTCGCGTCGACGACGAAGGCCGCACCCACCACGCGGCAGCGCGCGCCGACGCGCTCGAGGTCGAACAGCGTGCCGTCGGTCCAGTGCGCCTGCTCCACGGCCACGAGCGCGGTGTTGCGATCGATCGCGGCGACAAGCGCTTCATTCCACGCGACGGCGCGTTCCCGAAGACGTGCGGCATCGGTGTGCGCCGCCATCGGCGGGCGAACCACGCGCTGATCGACACCCGGCCAGCGCCGCCACGGGTAGACGTTGCTGGGGAACTGGTCGCCGAGCATCACGACGTTCTGCCCCGCGCGCGGCGAAAGGTTGCGCGCCACGATGCCCATGCCGTAGGCGACGCTGGGAACGAAGGCGACCTGTTCCGCGCCTGCGTTGACAAGCGCGGCGCACAACGCACGCGCCTTCTCGGCAGGGTCGAAGAAGTCGCGTGCGCTCATGCGGCTGGGCATGCTCCGCCGCTCGAGCGCGGCGATGCCAGCGTTGCGCACCGCGCGCGGCAGCGGGCCCATGTAGGCGCTGTTCAACCAGGTTTCGTCGGGCGGCAGGTCGAAGGCGGCGCGCTGGCATTCGAGCGGGGTCGTCATGCGTCAAGCTTTCAACACGGGGTCAAGCTTTCAGATAGTCGGCGCGCCCGCCCAACCAACGATCGACATGCGCCGCGCACGCCGCAGGGTCCGACGCGAGCAGCTTCGGCGCGATCGCGCGCGCCTGCTGAAGCAGCGCGCTGTCCTCCTGCAAGTCGGCGAAGCGCAGCAGCGCATCGCCGCTTTGACGCGCGCCGAGAATCTCGCCCGGGCCGCGGATCTCGAGGTCGCGCCGGGCAATCTCGAAGCCGTCGGTGGTTTCGACCATCGCCTTCAGCCGCGCGCGGCCGCTTTCGGACAGCGGCTGCGCATACAGCAGCACGCACACGCTGGCGACCGCGCCGCGGCCCACGCGTCCGCGCAGCTGGTGTAGTTGCGCCAGGCCGAAACGTTCGGCGTGTTCGATCACCATCAGGCTGGCGTTGGGCACGTCGACACCGACTTCGATCACGGTGGTGGCCACCAGCACCGACAGCTGCCCCTGCTTGAAGAGCGTCATCACCGCCGACTTCTCGGCGGTGGGCAGGCGGCCATGCACCAGGCCGACGCGGTGGCCGGGCAACGCGTCGGCCAGCGTGGCGTGGGTTTGCGTCGCGTCGCGCAGGTCCAGCTCTTCGCTTTCTTCGACCAGCGGGCAAACCCAATACACCTGCCGCCCCTGCGCCACCTCGTCGCGGATGCGTTCGATCACCTGTTCGCGCCGCGTGTCGGCGAAGAGTTTGGTGACGACCGGCGTGCGCCCCGGCGGCAACTCGTCGATCGTCGACAGGTCGAGGTCGGCGAAGTAGGTCATCGCGAGCGTGCGTGGGATGGGCGTGGCGCTCATCATCAGCAGGTGGGGTTCGAGTGTGGGCTGGCCGACATCAGCGCATCGCATCGCTCGACTCGGCAGACTCGAGTGCGTCGAGTGACTCGAGCTTCGCGCGCAACGCCAGCCGCTGCGCCACGCCGAAGCGGTGCTGCTCGTCGACGATCGCCAGGCCCAGGCGTTTGAAGCGCACGTCGTCCTGGATCACCGCATGCGTGCCGACGACGAGTTGCGCGTCGCCCGACACCACCATCTCGAGCATGCGCGTGCGCCCGCGGCCCTTGCGGCTGCCGGCCAGCCACGCGATGCCCAGGCCCAGCGGCTCGAGCCATTCGACGAGCTTGCGGAAGTGCTGCTCGGCCAGGATTTCGGTGGGCGCCATCAGCGCGCACTGCCAACCGCTGTCGATCGCGATGCACGCCGCCAGCGCCGCCACCACGGTCTTGCCCGAACCCACGTCGCCTTGAAGCAGGCGGTGCATCGGCGTCGTTGCGTGCGAGCGCGAGCGCGATCTCGTCGACGACGCGGGTCTGCGCGGCGGTCAGCGCGAAAGGCAGCACCGCGAGCAGGCGCGCATAGAGCGTCGCCACGCGCCAAGCGCAGGCGCGCGCAGGCCGGCGCGTTTGCGGCGCGCTTCGAGCTGGCTGAGCTGCTGCGCCAGAAGTTCGTCGAACTTCAGGCGCTGCCAGGCCGGGTGTTCGTGGTCTTGCAGCGCCACGACCGACGCATCGGGCGCGGGGTGATGCAGCGCGTGCAGCGCTGCGCGCAGCGTGGGCAGCGCGGCGGGCACCGTGCCGTCGGGCAACAGTTCGTGCAGCGGTGCGCGCCCCAGCGCGTCATCGACCGCACGGCGCAGCACCGGCTGCGACAACTGCGCAGTGGCGGGGTACACGGGCGTCAACGCGATGGGCAGCGGCGCGCTGGCAGCGCGCACCGTGGGGTGCACCATCTCGCGCCCGAAGAAGCCGCCGCGCAGTTCGCCGCGCACGCGCACGTGCGCGCCCGCGGCCAGTTGCTTCTGCTGCGAAGGGTAGAAGTTCAGGAAGCGCAGCGTCAGCGCATCGTTGTGGTTGTCGCGCGCGTGCACCACAAGCTGGCGCCGCGGCCGAAACCCCACATCGCACCGCTGCACGGTCACTTCCACCTGCACCACCTCGCCTTCGCGTGCATCGGCCAGCGCCGTGACGCGGGTTTCGTCTTCGTAGCGCAGCGGCAGGTGCAACGCGAAGTCGATGTCGCGCACGAGGCCCAGGCGCTGCATCGCGCGCTCGGCGGGGGTGATCGCGCTGTGGCGCGTCGTCGTCGAGCTTCTTCTTCGGCCGGGGCATGGCGGGTGATTCTGCAATCGTGTCGACTGGTAGCCCAACCAACAACGCGACCCGACAATCAACCGCCCCTGCACCACCATGACGCCGCCGACCGAATCCCGAACCTTCGCCGAGCGAACTCACGCTCGCCGACTTCGACTTCGACCTGCCGCCCGAGCTGATCGCGCAGTACCCGCTGGCACAGCGCAGTGCGTCGCGCCTGCTGGATGGCACCGGTTCGACGCCCGTTGACCGCACGGTGGCCGACCTGCCCGCGTTGCTTGCGCCCGGCGACCTGCTGGTGGTCAACAACACACGCGTGGTCAAGGCGCGGTTTTTCGGACGCAAAGCGACCGGCGGTGCGGTCGAGGTGCTGGTCGAACGCGTGCTGCCCGACGCAGGTGTCGACGACCACGAGGTACTGGCCCACCTGCGCGCCAGCAAGTCACCGCGTGAAGGCCAGGTGCTGCGCCTGGCCGACGCCTTCGACGCGCAGGTGATGGGCCGCGGCGGCCCCGACAACGCGCTGGTGCGCCTGCGGTTTCCATCCGACCCATTCGAGCTGATGCAGCGCCACGGCCACGTACCGCTGCCGCCGTACATCACGCACGACGACACGGCCGACGACGAACGCCGTTATCAGACCGTCTTCGCCACCCAGCCCGGCGCCGTGGCGGCACCGACCGCGGCGCTGCATCTGGACGAAGCGCTGCTGGCGCAGATCGACGCACGCGGTGTGCAGCGCGCCAGCGTCACGCTGCACGTCGGCGCCGGCACCTTCCAGCCGGTGCGCGTCGAACGCATCGCCGATCACCGCATGCATCAGGAGTGGTTCGAAGTCCCGCAGCCGACCGTCGACGCCGTGCACGCAACACAGGCGCAACGGCGGCCGCGTCGTCGCCATCGGCACCACCACCGTGCGCGCGCTCGAGTCAGCCGCGCGATCAGGCGAACTGCGCGCGATGCACGGCGACACCGACATCTTCATCACGCCGGGCTACGACTTCCGTGTCGTCGACCGCCTGCTGACCAACTTCCACCTGCCGAAGAGCACGCTGCTGATGCTGGTGTCGGCGCTTCGCCGGCACGGACCGCGTCCGTGCGCTTTATCGGCATGCGATCGAGCGGCGGTATCGGTTCTTCAGCTACGGCGATGCGATGTGGCTCCAAAAGAGATAAAAGAGATCTGATGTGAGAGATCGGCTATAGGTGTCGCGCCAGCTTTGCGCACACGCTCCGTGGGAAGTGGCACTGCGATATCATTCACTGGGCCAGCCGAGGGCTGGCCAGCCACCAAAGGAGTAAATATATGGACACAAACACATATTTGCTGATCGGGGCCCTGGCCTTTGTAGTTATCGTCGTGGTCGTGAGTGCAGTCGTTGTGATCAAGGTGCCGGCAGCCGATGAGCTAGAGACAACGAAGATCCGCTTCGCTGCTGCCACGTTCGCAGGGCTTCTTGCTTTAATCGTGTTAATTATTATAATGTACTATTCATCACCCGCAGGAGTAGGCAAAGACATTTTCTCCGTTGTATTTCCGGCAATGAATACTCTAGCCGGCGGCATAATTGGCTATATCTTTGGGACGAGGAAGTAAGTAAGTGGAGCGGGCTCTTGATGCCACGGGTCCGCTTTCAGTGGCGCTGGATTTCCGAAGTCGCCCAGGGCCACACTTCTTGGCTTCAGATTCGATGCCACGAATATGAAACGCTTGAGGCTTGAAAGGCCTCGAGATAATGCGCCGATGCTCGCTTTCGACCTCCTGCGCACCGAAGGGCTCGCGCGACGCGGCCGCATGACGCTGAACCACGGCGTGGTCGACACGCCGGTCTTCATGCCCGTGGGCACCTACGGCACGGTGAAAGGCGTGATGCCGCGCGACCTCGAGTCGATGGGCGCGCAGATCATCCTGGGCAACACGTTCCATCTGTGGATGCGGCCCGGGCTCGACGTGATGAAAGCCTTCGGTGGCTTGCATCGCTTCGAGAACTGGCGGCGGCCGATCCTGACCGACTCGGGCGGCTTTCAGGTGTGGTCGCTGGGTGAAATGCGCAAGATCAGCGAAGAAGGCGTGCGCTTCGCTTCACCGGTCAACGGCGACAAGCTCTTCCTCACGCCCGAGGTCAGCATGCAGATTCAGACGCTGCTGAATTCGGACATCGTGATGCAGTTCGACGAGTGCACGCCGTATGAAATCGGCGGGCGCATCACGACCGAAAGCGAAGCGCGCACGTCGATGGAGCTGAGCCTGCGCTGGGCCGCGCGCAGCCGCGATGAATTCGCACGGCTGGGCAACCCGAACGCGCTGTTCGGCATCGTGCAAGGCGGCATGTTCCAGAACCTGCGCGAAGCGTCGGCCGCCGCGCTGTCCGATCTCGACTTCCCTGGCTACGCAGTCGGCGGCGTCAGCGTGGGTGAACCGAAGGACGAGATGCGCCGCATCATGGCGCACACGCCTTCACGCCTGCCTGCCCACAAGCCGCGCTACCTGATGGGTGTGGGCACGCCCGAAGACTTGGTGGAAGGTGTGGCCTGCGGCGTCGATATGTTCGACTGCGTCATGCCGACGCGCAACGCGCGCAACGGCCACCTGTTCACGCGCTTCGGTGATTTGAAGATCCGAAACGCGAAGCATCGCGACGATGCCAGGCCGCTGGACGAGACCTGCACGTGTTATGCCTGCAAGGGCACGGGCAGCGCGTCAGGCACGACGTCGGCACGACGTCGGGCGTGGTGTCCGGTGGCTTCTCGCGAGCGTACCTGCATCACCTCGACCGCTGCGGCGAAATGCTCGGGCCGATGCTCGCGTCGATCCACAACCTGCACTACTACGTGAACCTGATGCGCGAGGTTCGCGAGGCGCTCGACGAGGGTCGCTTCGACCCCTGGCGACGGCAGTTCGCGGCGCACCGCGCGCGCGGCGTTGATTGATTGACTGATTGATCGTGATGCCCTTCATCCGCGGCGTGGTCAGCGCGCTTCTGGCGCTGGTCATCCTGTTCGAAGAATGGGGCTGGGAACCCTTGCAGCGCGCCGTCGCGTGGCTGGGCCGTCTACCGCTGGTGGCATGGCTCGAACGCCGCATCCGCGCGCTGCCACCTTATGCCGCGCTGACCGTATTCGCCTTGCCCGCGCTGGCGCTGCTGCCCGTCAAGCTCCTCGCGCTGACATGGATCGCAAGCGGCCACGTGCTCGCCGGCGGCGCCGTGATCGTGGCGGCAAAGATCATCGGCACCGCACTCGTCGCACGCCTCTTCGTGCTGACGCGCCCGAGCCTGATGACGCTCGAGTGGTTCGCGACGATTTACGGCCGGTGGTCAGTGTGGAAGAAGGCCATCTTCGAGCGCGTACGCGCGTCATGGCCGTGGCGCGCGGGCCGGGTTGCGAAGCGGCGCGTGCAGCGCCTGGTTGCGCGCTGGCGCCGGGTCTGACTACCAAAACTGCCACTGCCCCGTCGCCAGCACCCACGCCGCCAGCGCTGCATTGGTGACGGCATGCGCGACGATCGCGGGCCACAGGCGGCCGGTGCTTTTGTAGATCCATGCATAGGCCAGCCCCGCGATGGCTGCCGCCAGCCACTGGGTGTGGGCCAGCACGAAGAGGAACGTCGACACGATGATGGCCTTTGCGCTGACCGAGCCGGGGGCCACGCGTTCGAACTGCGCGTCGTCGACCCAGCGCATCAGGAACGAGCGCCAGAAGAGTTCTTCCATCACCGGCACCACGAGCGCTGCACCGGCCACGCGAAAGGCGACGAGGGGCCAGTCGATCTGGCCCTGTGCGTCGACCGGAACGAAGCTCGCCGTTGCCTGCCCCAGCACCATCCACGGTGAGTCGAGCGTGATCCACAACGCGAAGACGATCAGGCCGACTGCCACCGCGAGCAGCGCCTGACGGGTGCTGGGCGCGAGTTGGCGCACCAGTTCGCCGTAGTCACGCCGAAAGACGATCAGGACCGCGGCGACCAGTGACGTCTGCACGGCGTAGAGCCAGCGATCGTCCCAGCCGGTGGGCAGCCAGGCCTGCGCGTAACCGCGCGCCGCCAGCAGCGCGATGAAGAGCGCGAACGGCAGCACACGGACCCATGTCGCACGCCGCATCATCGTCATCGGGCTTGCTCTCGTGGCCCTCGTGGCGCTTTTGCCTGGCCTTCGTCGACCTTGAAACCGGCTTCGGGTGTGCGGCCGAGCCGTTCGGCCAGCACGGGCAGCACCGCGCGAAGCTGGCGGCCGAGTTCGAAGGGAGGATTCAGAACCACGACACCGCTGCCGCCCAGGCCGAAGCCGCCAGGGCCGGCCGCGTGCGACGGTCAGGCTGGCGTGCAGCCAACCCTTCGGTGCATCGACGGCCGACGCCAGCAGGCGGCGCGGCAGCTGGCGCGCCGCGACGGTCTGCACGTGGGGGTACCAGACGATCACCGTCGCGGTGGGTAAGCGGGCCAGGCATTCGCGAAGCGCCGCGAGCGTGCGCGTGTAGTCAACCGCGAGTTCGTATGACGGGTCGATCAAGACCAACGCGCGCCGCGCAGGCGGGGGCAGTTCGCGCATGGGTGCTTCGAAGCCGTCGCCCAGGTGCACGCGCGACCTCGGGCCGGCGGTTTGAGCGGCCACGAAAGCGCGGAGCAAGCGCTCGTCGGTCGTGTGGCGCTCGTACAGCGAAAGGTGGTCGCCACGCCGCAGCAGCTCGAGGGCGATCGCGGGCGAGCCCGGGTACTGCTCGAGTCGGCCCTGCGGGTTGAAGCTGCGGACGATGTCGAGATAGTCACGAAGCAGCGGGTCGAGCGCGGGGTCATCAACCATGGGCCATAGGGCGCCGATGCCTTCGCTGGCCTCGCCGGTGCGCACGGCGTAGCGGCCGTCGAGCGCGTAGCCGCCCGCGCCCGCGTGCGTGTCGAGGACTGCCAGCGGCGTGGCCTTGCTGGTCAGGTAACGAAGCGCCGCCACGTAAACGACGTGCTTGAGCACGTCGCCGTGGTTGCCGGCATGGAAGGCGTGGCGATAGGCAGAGCATGGAGCAAGCACTGTAGTTGCTGCTGTTGCCCGCGCGACGCACGTCGCTCGCGAACCAAACCGTTTCGCGCATCCGCGTGACGTGCGCACAGCTGACGCTCCATGACGTTTGCTGTGCGTTTGTGCCGACGATTTCCCCGCTTTCGGGAGGGGGCCCGGTGGCTACACTGGCCCACAATTTCACTGGTGTCGAACCACAACACGCTGCGCAAGACCGGGTCCACTTTCGAGTCCGCCCAACCACCGCGCGCCACGCCATCGAGCCACGCCCGCCTTCGACCTGCCGCCGGCCTACGCCGCCCGCCTCGAACCTGACGCCCTGCTCGATCGCACCCCGAATCTTTCAATAGCCTCGGAGACTACCCCCATGAACCATCCCGTGATGGAAGGCATTCGCCTGAACGTCCCCGGTCATGTGCGCCACGCGCGACTGATCGACTGGGTTGCGAACATCGCCGCACTGACCGAAGCGAAGGACGTGGTCTGGTGCGACGGCTCGCAGGTCGAGTACGACCGGTTGTGCCAGCAACTGGTCGACGCCGGGTCGTTCAAGCGGCTGAACGCGGCCAAACGGCCGAACAGCTTCCTTGCATGGACCGACCCCAGCGACGTTGCACGTGTCGAAGACCGCACCTTCATTTGCAGCGAGAAGAAGGACGACGCCGGCCCGACCAACAACTGGATGGCGCCCGACGAGATGCGCACGCTGCTGCAGACCGGCGACAAGGCACTGTTCAAAGGCTGCATGCGCGGGCGCACGATGTACGTGATTCCGTTCTCGATGGGCCCGCTGGGCTCGCCGATCGCGCACATCGGCGTCGAGTTGTCCGACAGCCCCTACGTGGTCGTCAACATGAAGTTGATGACGCGCATGGGCAAGCCGGTGCTCGACGTGTTGGGCGCCGACGGCGACTTCGTGCCCGCGGTGCACTCCATCGGCGCGCCGCTCGAGCCGGGCCAGAAAGACACCGCCTGGCCGTGCAACGCCAAGACGAAGTACATCGTCCATTACCCCTCGACACGTGAGATCTGGAGCTACGGCTCGGGCTACGGCGGCAACGCGCTGCTGGGCAAGAAGTGCTTCGCGCTGCGCATCGCGTCGAACATGGGCCGCGAGCAAGGTTGGTTGGCCGAGCACATGCTGATTCTTGGCGTGACGTCGCCCGAAGGCCAGAAGCGCCACATCGCCGCCGCGTTCCCCAGCGCCTGCGGCAAGACCAACTTCGCGATGCTGATCCCGCCCAAGGGTTTTGACGGCTGGAAGGTCACGACCATCGGCGACGACATCGCGTGGATCAAACCCGGCAGCGATGGCCGCCTGTACGCGATCAACCCCGAGGCTGGCTACTTCGGCGTGGCACCGGGCACCAACACGCTGACCAACCCCAACTGCATGGCGTCGCTGACCCGCGATGTGATCTTCACCAACGTCGCGCTCACCGACAACGGTGACGTGTGGTGGGAAGGCATGACCGACGAATTGCCGAAGCACCTGATCGACTGGCAGGGCAACGAATGGACGCCCGAGATCGCCAAGGCCAAGGGCGAAAACGGCAAGCTAAAACCTGCCGCGCACCCCAACGCGCGCTTCACCGTCGCAGCCACGAACAACCCGGCACTCGATTCCGCGTGGGACGACCCGAAAGGTGTGGCGATCGACGCATTCATCTTCGGCGGCCGCCGCTCGACGACCGTGCCACTGGTTACGCAGGCGCGCAACTGGGTCGACGGTGTGTACATGGCCGCGACGATGGGCAGCGAGACCACCGCCGCCGCCTTCGGCGCGCAAGGCGTGGTGCGCCGCGACCCCTTCGCGATGCTGCCTTTCGCCGGCTACAACATGAGCGACTACTTCCAGCATTGGCTGGACCTGGGCACCAAGTTGCAGGCGTCGGGTGCGAAGCTGCCGGGCATCTTCTGCGTGAACTGGTTCCGCAAGGGCGCCGACGGCAAGTTCGTCTGGCCGGGCTACGGCGAGAACATGCGCGTGCTGTCGTGGGTTCTGCAGCGCGTCGACGGCAAAGGCGGCGCCACATCGCACGCCTTCGGCTCGAGCCCAGCGTACGAAGATCTGCACTGGAACGGCCTTGCGTTCACACGCGAGCAGTTCGCGAGCGTCATCGGCCTGGACAAGTCGGCGTGGCAGCAAGAATTGAAGTTGCATGACGAACTGTTCGCGCAGCTTGCGTATCACCTGCCGACGCAGTTGAAGGCGGTGCGCCAGCGCATCGAGGGCGAACTGGCCTGAGCCTGATCACGCGTACCCGCCCCTCGCGGGCCTCATGACCCAGGCCCGCCTCCCGCGGGCCTTGTCATTGACAATCCCGCCGATGACTGTTGACCTCAACAACGCCGACCTCGACGCGCTGACCTCACTCTTGGAGCGCACACCATCGCCTCTCGAGCCGATGGACGCCGTGATGATCGATGGCTACCTTGCCGGCATTTCGGTACAGCCGCGAATCATCCCGATCGGCGAGTGGCTGCCTGGTGTCTTCGACGTTCAGCGCCGCGATCTGCCGCAAGACCATGACCCCGCCTGGCTTGCGCGCTGCAGATCATTGATCGAGCGGCGCTTCGAAGTCATGAACGCCGACATGGCCGAGACCGCGTGGTTCGACCCGGTGATCGTCGACCTCGACGCGGCGCCGCCCACCAGCGAGTACGAAACGCCGCAGACCGACGGGGCGCGCACGCTGGGCCCGTGGCTTGCGGGTTTCGGCCTGGCGCTCGAGCGCTTTCCGCATCTTCAAGAGCACGCCGACGAACGTGTTGGCACCGCGCTGGCCGCGCTGAGCAACTTGACGACTCAGCAAGACGCGGGCCGCGCTGTTAATGACCTGGTACGCACGGTGGCGTCGTTGTGGGAGATGACCGAGCCCGGCCGCTACGAGGTGCAGACCATTCGGCGCACGGTACCCAAGGTCGGGCGCAACGACCCCTGCCCCTGCGGCAGCGGGCGCAAGTACAAGGCTTGTCACGGCGCATCGGCCTGAGCCTGCCAGGGGCTGGTGTGCGCATTCAACTGCTGTCGGACCTGCACCTCGAGTCCGAAGACTTCGAGCCCCGTCCCACCGACGGGGCCGAAATGCTGGTGCTGGCCGGCGACATCGACTCGACCTGGCGCGGCTACGAACGCTTTGCGCGATGGCCGGTCCCGGTGGTGGCCGTCGCGGGCAACCATGAGTTCGACCGGCGCGAGCTTGACGACGCCTGGCCCGCGCTGCGCGCGCACTGCGCCGCGCAGGGCATCACGCTGCTCGAGCAGCAATCGCATGACGTCGTCGACAGCCGCGGGCGCCGCGTGCGCGTGCTGGGAACCGTGCGCTGGTGCGACTTCGATGTCTTCGGGCCCGATCGTTTCGAGCGCAGCTTGCGTGCAGGGTCTTACTTCCAGCGCGTGATGGGTTCGACGCGCGGCGGCGTCGCCTTTGACGCCGAAGCGGTCCGCCGCGAGGGGCTTGCTGCGCGCGCTTGGCTTCAAAGCGCGATCGTTGCGGCCGCACCCGCGTGCGACGCGCTCGTCGTCGTCACGCACTTTGCGCCCAGTCTGGCCTGCGCCGATCCGCGCTACGGGTCGCAGCCCGGCACGGCGTCGTTCTGCAACGCTGACGATGATCTGATGACGGGTGTGGATCTGTGGCTACACGGCCACGTTCACAGCCGGCATGACCTGCGGCTGGGGCCCACGCGCGTGCTCAGCCAGGCCCGCGGTCTGGCCCGCCGCGGCGAGACCAACGGCTATCAGGCCGACTTGCTGATCGAGGTCTGAGAACGAGCCTCGGGATGCGGATCAGGGGCAGAGGGTCGGCGCCTGCGGTGTGCCGTTTGCGCCCATGACACCGTCGTCTGGCCGAGGTCTCGGGCGCCCTTCGAGACAAAGCTCGAGGCCGAAGGCCGTGCCGACTTCCGCCGGGTCAGGTCGCAGGTCCTGCGGCCATGAGTTCAACGGGCGCCTGAACGGCATGGTCTGATGGGGCACGTGCGGCATCGGTTTCTCCCTATCGTGTCGTGACCGAGGTCTATCGCCTTTGTCACGTCGACACGATGCTTTCGAGTGTGGTTGGTAACGGCATGTTTGGCATCGCCTTGAACGAGTACCCGCTGGTGCACAGTTCACGTTTCCACGATGTTCATTGCGCCGCGCGCTGCTACGGGACGGTCGAGAGACCTTCGCCGGATTCCCCCGGGCAGGTTCGCCGCCACGCTGTCTATGCGCCATCCACTCATCAGCTTTGCCACCTGGACGACCGTGGTGTCTGTGGTGCTTTCGGCCCTGGCGCTGGCACTGATCGAAGAGCGTGTCGCCTCGAAGCGTGAAGACACGCCGAGGTCAGTCGGCATGCGCACCATCGCACTGGCCGACGACGATGCTCGCCGCCAGGCCAAGCCGTCCGATTTGTCATCGACCGCACGGACCGCGCTGGCTGATCCGGCCACCCCGTCCAGCACCGTGCGCGCGCAAGCCTGGGCCTCGAGCCGCTGATCAGCGGCGACGGCCCGAACCTGTTTGTCGGCGCGGGTTGCCAGCCCGCCGTTTCGTGGCCGTTCGATGGGGTCGGCTGATGTCAGCCAGACGCAGCGTCGCCGTCACCAGGTCTTCGACCGCTTCGGCAAGATCGCGCGCCGGCTCGATGTCTTCGATGGCTGCGAGCATGTCCTCGGCGTCTTCGAGGTCGTTCTCATCGAAGTGGATGTAGATCAGGGCCAGCGCCTCGATGAGCCCCGGGTCGCCCAGCGCCATCAAACCAGGCGCGTGCTCCATGGCCAACGCGAACCCGGCCGCCCAGGGCGCGCAGGCTTCGCGAATAGAGTCTGGCGACTCGGCATCGGCCTCGAAAATCCACGGATCGAACCAAATTCGTTGCTCGATCGCACCGTCAAGCCGCCGCTGTCGACTTTCCAGCACATTCAGCAGGTGGCGGATGGACGGCTCATCAGGCCTGATGGTCGGCGCGCGGCCATCCGGGTCAAGCATCGGCCGCCAGAACTGCGCCAGCGGCAGTCGTTGCAGCACGACGCCAGTGAGGAAGCCATCGATTGCACTCGCGTCGAGGGGTTCGAGATGCGGCGGCAGGGCATCGAGCGCCTGTAGCAAGGCCGCCACGTCGTCTTCATTGGGTTCTTGTGATGGCATGACTGCTGTCGTGATCGACTCACGCGCCCCCGGTCCTGGGGGTGCGTGCTTCGGTGACCGAGCTAAAGTACTTTGTCGCCACCCAAACGGGTGGCATCCGGTCCCAACGACGTCCTCTTGTAGGACTTTCTGCCCACCCTCCGGGGTGGGCATTTTTCTGGGCGATCGGCAAGCGTGGTCCAGATGCTTGACGGACCGTCAGCGCCCGCCGAAGAAATCCCACATCACGTCGTTCGCGATGATGGCTTTCGACGCCGGCTCGTTGCCACGTGACTTCACGCCACCGGGCCACGAGTGCGCGCCGCGTTCGGTCACGCACAACTTGACTCGCGTGCCTTCGGCGCAGCCCGTATAGAGGTCGCACGTCGCCCCGGGGACCTCGAGCACGCGCGCAGGCTTGGGTTCGCAGCGGTTGAGCCTGACCCACTTGGCGATGGTGTCGGGCACCGAGCGGAAGTCCGTCACCTTCGAAGCGTCGCGCGCAGCCACACCGGCGCCGCCGTCGAAGTTCACGTGGTCGTCGTTCTTCGCGTGCACATGCAGGATCGACACCGGCTTGCCGGGCTCGCAATGCGTGGTGTTGTCGGTGCCGGCCACGGCCATGATGCCCTTGACCAAATCCGGCGCCTCGCAAGCCAGGCGGTACGACATCAGCCCGCCGTTCGACATGCCGATCGAATAGACGCGCGTCCGGTCGATGTTCAGACGCTGCCCAAGGTCGCCGACGACCGCGCGCAGGAAACCGACGTCATCGACGTTCTTGTCGCGCGCTCCGGCGCAGCAGGTGCCGGCATTCCAGGTCGCGAACTTGCCGTTTCGCAAGGGGCTGTAGCCGTTCGGGAAGATCGCGATGAAGCCAGCCTGTTCGGATTTCGAAATCAGCCCGTAGTGTTCGTCCTTCGCCTGGTACTCGGCGAAACCGCCGCCGCCGTGCAGTGCCAGCACCACCGGCGAGCTGCTCGACGGCCTGTATGAAGCCGGCACGTGCACGACGTACTTGCGCGCGAGGCCGCCATGTTCGAGGCGGTAGGTGTAGTCGCCGGCCTTGTCGATGCGCGCCGGCCCTTCGGGCGGCTCGGGGTAGTTCTCTTCGATCTGTCGCATCTGGCGCATACGCTCGCGCAGGTTCGGTCGATCGTCCTGGGCCTGGACGGCTGGCGTGGTCGCGGCCAGCGCGGCGATCAGCGCCGCCACGACATGCACCGTTTTGCTTCGCATGCGATCAGCCGTCGATGTGTCCGCGCTCTTCCAGCAGGCGAACAACCGCATCGGCGGCCTGCTCGGCCGTCATGCGCGCGCCGTCGATGTGCAGTTCGGGTTTCTGAGGCGCCTCGTAGGGCGCGTCGATGCCGGTGAAGTTGCGCAACTCGCCGCGCCGGGCCTTCTTGTACAGACCCTTCACGTCGCGCGCCTCGGCAATCTCGAGCGGGGTGTCGACGTGGATCTCGATGAAGGCGTCTTCGGGCACGCGTGAACGCGCCATCGCGCGGTCGGCGCGGTAAGGCGAGATGAACGCGGCCAAGACGATCAGTCCTGCGTCGACCATCAGTGCGGCGACCTCGGCGACGCGGCGCACGTTCTCCACGCGGTCAACCTCGGTGAACCCGAGATCGCGGTTCAGGCCGTGGCGCACGTTGTCGCCGTCGAGCAGGTACGAGTGGCGCCCGCGCGCATGCAGCCGCTTCTCGACCAGGTTCGCAATCGTCGACTTGCCCGCACCCGACAGGCCGGTGAACCACAACACCACCGGCTTCTGCGCCAACGCCTGCGCGCGGGCGGCGCGGTCGACATCCACCGCCTGACGGTGGATGTTCTGCGATCGGCGCAGCGCGAAATGCAGCATGCCGGCGCCGACCGTGTGGTTGCTGATCCGGTCGATGAGGATGAAGCCGCCGGTGTCGCGATTCTTCGCGTACGGGTCGAACGCAACCACGCGATCGAGCGACAGGTTGCACACGCCGATTTCGTTGAGCTCGAGCTGCTTCGCCGCGAGTTTCTCGAGCGTGTTGACGTTGACCTTGTGCTTGGGCTCGGTGATGGTGGCGTTGACGGTGCGCGCGCCGAGCTTCAGCAGGTACTGGCGCCCCGGCAGCATCGGCATTTCGGCCATCCACACGAGCGTGCATTCGAACTGGTCGGCCACTTCGGCCGGTGCGTCGGCCGAGCTGATGACGTCGCCACGCGAGATGTCGACTTCGTCGTCGAGCGTGACCGTCACCGATTGGCCCGCCACCGCGATCGGCAGGTCCCCGGCGGTGGTCGACGATGCGCCTGATACGGCTCTCGCGGCCCGACGGCTGCACGCGGATGCGGTCACCCGGCGACAACGTGCCGCTGGTCAACATGCCGCAGAAGCCGCGGAAGTCGAGGTTGGGCCGGTTGACCCACTGCACCGGCAGCCGCGCGGGTTGCGACTGGGCCTGGTCGGCGACCTCGATCGTCTCGAGCAGGCTCATCAACGTCGGGCCCTGGTACCACGGCGTCTTCGGGCTGGGCGATGTCATGTTGTCGCCCTGCAGCGCCGACAGCGGCACCGACGTGATCGACTCGATGCCCAACGGCGCGGCGAAGGCGCGGTATTCCTCGTCGATCTTGCGGAACACGTCAGCCGAGAAATCGACAAGGTCCATCTTGTTGATCGCAAGCACGACCTTCTTGATGCCGATCAGGCTGACCAGAAAGCTGTGTCGGCGCGTCTGCGTCAGCACGCCCTTGCGCGCGTCGATCAGGATGATCGCGAGGTCGGCGGTCGACGCGCCGGTGACCATGTTGCGCGTGTACTGCTCGTGGCCCGGGGTGTCGGCGACGATGAACTTGCGCCGGTCAGTCGAGAAGAAGCGATACGCGACGTCGATCGTGATGCCCTGCTCGCGCTCGGCGGCCAGTCCGTCGACCAGCAGTGCGAAGTCGATCTCGCCGCCCTGCGTGCCCCACTTCTTGCTGTCGGCCTCGATCGCGGCGAGCTGGTCTTCGAACAGCATCTTCGACTCGTACAGCAGCCGCCCGATCAGCGTGCTTTTGCCGTCGTCGACCGAGCCGCAGGTGATGAAGCGCAGCAGCCCTTTGCGCTCGTGCTGCTCGAGATACGCCGCGATGTCGGTCGCGATGAGGTCGGAGACGTGGGCCATGGCTTAGAAGTACCCCTCTTGCTTCTTCTTCTCCATCGACGCCGCCTGATCGTGGTCGATCATCCGGCCCTGTCGTTCGCTGGTCTTCGTCAGCAGCATTTCTTGAATGATGTCGACCAGCGTATCGGCGTTCGATTCGACCGCGCCCGACAGCGGGTAGCAACCCAGCGTGCGAAAGCGCACCTTCTTCATCATCGGCACCTCGCCTGGGTGCAGCCGCATGCGGTCGTCGTCGACCATGATCAGCGCGCCGCTGCGTTCCACCACCGGCCGCACCTTCGCGAAGTACAGCGGCACGATCGGCACGCCTTCGAGGTGGATGTACTGCCAGATGTCGAGCTCGGTCCAGTTCGAGATCGGGAACACGCGGATCGACTCGCCCGGCTTCTTGCGCCCGTTGTACAGGCGCCAGAGTTCGGGCCGCTGGCTCTTCGGGTCCCAGCGATGCTGCGCCGAGCGGAAGCTGAAGATGCGCTCTTTCGCGCGCGACTTCTCTTCATCGCGACGCGCACCGCCGAAGGCCGCATCGAACCCATAGTGGTCCAGCGCCTGCTTCAGCCCCTGCGTCTTCCACATGTCGGTGTGCAACTGCGAGCCGTGGTCGAAGGGGTTGATGCCCATCGCCTTGGCCTCGGGGTTGTGCCAGACCAGCAGCTCCATGCCCATCTCGCGCGCCATGCGCTCGCGCATCGCGTACATGTCGCGGAACTTCCACGTGGTGTCCACGTGCAGAAGCGGAAACGGCGGTGGCGATGGGTAGAAGGCCTTGCGCGCCAGGTGCAACATGCAGGCGCTGTCCTTGCCGATCGAATAGAGCATCACCGGCCGCTCGGCCTCGGCGACAACCTCACGCATGACGTGAATGCTCTCGGCCTCGAGACGTTGCAGATGGGTCAGCGTGTTGCGGGTGATGGAAGTCATGTCGGATGTTCCGCGCCGGGGGCCATGCGGCCTGCGGCGCCAACTACTAGGATTCAGCGTTCGAGCTGCAAACGATGCAACCATCCACCGACCGAACCCTGCTGACTCGCGCCGCAATCGAAGCCGTGCGGGCTGCCAGCGTCATCGTGCTCGAAGTCTATGCGAGCGACTTCGCGGTCAACCGCAAAGCGGACGCGTCACCGGTGACCGACGCCGATGGCCGCGCCGAAGCCCTGATCGTGCAGGTCCTGACGCGCCTGACACCGGGGGTGCCCATCGTCGCCGAAGAGGCCCACGCTGCTGGGCATGCATGCACCGTGGCACCCCGCTTCTGGCTCGTCGACCCCCTCGACGGCACGAAGGAATTCGTGTCGCGCAACGGCGAGTTCACGGTGAACGTGGCGCTGATCGAAGACGGCGTGCCCGTGGTGGGCGTGGTCAGTGCGCCCGCCCAGGGGCGCCTGTGGGTCGGTGTGGTCGGCGAAGGTGCCTGGGTCGAAGATGGCGACGGGCGGCGTGACATCCGCTGCCGCAACATCCCCGACGAAGGCCTGACCGTCATCGCCAGCCGCTCGCACGGTGACGCTCAGGCGCTGGACACCTACCTGCGCGGGCGCAAGGTGGCCGCCGTGAACACCGCCGGTTCGTCGCTCAAACTTTGCCTTGTCGCCAGCGGCGATGCTGATCTGTACCCGAGGTTCGGGCGCACGATGGAATGGGACATTGCAGCCGGCCACGCCGTCGTGGCTGCCGCGGGTGGCGACGTCACCGATCTTCGGGGTGAACCGCTGCGCTACGGCAAACCGGGCTTCGAAAATCCGCACTTCGTCGCCCACGGTCTGTCGGCGCGACGCTGAACACCAGAACACCACCACAACCGAACATGACCGAAGAGAGCAACAGAGTTGCCCTGCCTGCGTTCCTGCTGCACCGGCTGGAAGGCTTTCGCGTCACCAAGGGCGACCAGACCACCTACATCATTCGCGACAAGGTGGCCAAGCGCGGCTTCGAGCTCGACACCAGGCAGTTCTTCACCCTCAGGGCGCTGGCGAATTGCGATACCTTCTTCATGATCGAGCTCGCCTTCATCGAACGCTTCGGGCGCGAAATCACGCAGGCCGAGTTCGACCGCTTCTGCGCCTATCTGGCCGACCAGAAGTTGTTCAGCGTGGCGGCCGCGGAGCATCCGCTGCTGGCGCCGTTTGCGCGCGGCACCACACCCGCCACCGTGGCCGCATCGGCGGCAGAGCCTGGTGTGCCCTTCGTTGCTGTATCCGCACCCACATCAGCACCGGTACTGGCTGCGTTACGAGCGCGTGCGCTGACCGCCACGGCCAACGAGCGCGTGGACGCAACCCCGGGCGAGCCCACGCCCTCAGCGAAATTGCCCGCGGATGCGCAGGGTGCACTGGGCCTCACTCAGGCCGCCGGGGCCGACACGACCGCCACGCCCGCCTCGCCCGCCTCGCGCGGCAGCACCTACTGGAAGCGCGCGCTGCCGCTGGGGCTTTTGCCGCTGCCGCTGCTCTTGTTGCTGCCGTACGCCTACGAGCCCAGCGGCAACTTCGTCGTCTCGACGGCACGTCGCGCCGAGGTCGGGAACACCGGCGCTGCCACGGTACAGATCGACATCATCGAAAGCGACATCCAGCACGTGAAGATCGGTGCAGCCGTGCGCGCACGTCCAACGGCCTGGTTCAACGACGAGTTCCGGGGCAAGGTCACCCTCATCGACAGCAACGTCACATCGAAAAACGTCATCCGCGTCACCGCCACCTTCGACAGCCTGGACGGGTATCTCATCCCCGGCATGACCGGTCAGGCGAAGATCGAGTCGACCACCATGCCGACATGGAAGGCCTTCATGCAGGTCATCACGCGCTTCGTGCGCCTGCACCTTTGGTCATGGATGCCGTGAAACGCAGCCTCGTAGGTTGCGCGAGTTCTTTAAGGTCCACTGCAAAAGACTCGCGAGTTTTTTCAGGTCGCCCTGGCCTCTGCGCCGCAGCACTTGTTGGCGTGATCCTGTGCGCGTGCACGCGCTTAGGCGATCCGACCCTGCTGTCGTTGCCTCGAGACGCGATCGATGCAAGCCACACGGCGTCTGCCGCCGGGCGGGTCTACCAGACCGACTTCACGCTCGAAGCCGCGTACCCCGACGAACGTGCAGCGCGCCACTACGCGCAACAGTTGTCCCGCCCATGGCTGGCATGCGAAAAGCCGTCTGGTTGGCAGCGCCGTCAGGAGCGCGGCGGCACGGTCCACCAGCAAACTCACGCTTGGACCGACCGCGTGGCACGCCGCTCGATCGTGGTCTTGCTGCGCTACGTCACCGAAGGCGAGCGCGCCGAACGGCCTGCTTACCCTATCCAGCACGTCATCGTTCTGGAACACATCGGCGTCGATGTCGACGATGCGTTGCGCGGGCTCAGCCTGACTTGCCCCTCGACGAGCGGGTGACTCACGTCCCCACCACGCCCCCGTCCTTGCGCCTGATCACCACCGTCGCCGACCGCGGCCTTGCCCCCGCCTTGCCCTCGGGCCAATTCGAATAGCGGTCTGGCTGCTTCGGGTCCGAGCGGTCGCTCGGCGTCTCGCCCGGGTGCTGGATGTTGATGAACATCGTGCGCATGTCGGGCGTGAAAGCGATGCCGGTGACTTCGCAGTTGACGGGCGCGGTGAGAAAGCGGCGCGTCTCTTTCGTGCGCGGGTTGCACGCCAGCATCTGGTTCACCGGCAGGTTCTTCAATTCGCCCTGACCCATCTGTGTCGCGTGCGCGTCGGTCTGAATCCACAACACACCGCGCGTGTCGAACACGATGCCGTCGGGGCAGCCGAAGATGTCGCCGTTGATGTTGCCCTTCGCGTCGCCTCGCTCGTTCGCCGGGTCGCCCGCCAGCACCAGGTGGTCCCACGCGAAGTGGGTGCCGTCGTAGTCGCCGTCTTCCTTCCAGCGGATGATCTGGCCCATGGCGTTGTTCGCGCGCGGGTTCGCGGCGTCGACGCCCGGCTGGCCCGTTGTGCCGCGCGCCGAGTTGTTGGTCAGCGTGCAGTACACCTCGCGCGTGCGCTCGTCGATCGCGAGCCATTCGGGGCGGTCCATCTTCGTGGCGCCGACCGCATCGCCGGCCTGGCGCGAGCGCACGCACACGCTGGCCTGATCAGGGAAGCCTTTGTCGGCCGTCAGCACTCCTTGCCCTGCCACGAGCGGGATCCACTGGCCCTTACCGCCGGTGTCGAACCGCGCGACGTACAACGTGCCGTGGTCCAGAAGTTCGCGGTTCGCCTGCGCTGCGGTCACGCCGGGGCGTGCGGGTGCGATGCGGTCGCGGCTGACGAACTTGAAGATGTACTCGAAGCGCGCGTCTTCGCCGGTGTAGACGACCGCGCGGCCGTCCTTCGTCACCGCCACCCACGCGCCTTCGTGTGCGCAGCGGCCTAACGAGGTGCGCTTGACCGGCAGCGCGTCGGGCGCCATCGGGTCGATCTCGACGATGTAGCCGAAGCGGTTGAATTCGTTCGGGTGCTTGCCGAAGTCGAACCGTTCGTCGTGTTCGGCCCAGCGGTACGGGCTCTTCTCGCGCACGCCATAGCGCCGCGCGTCGGCCGGTGCGGTGGCGCCGCCACCATCGAAGTAGAAGGCCCAGTTCTCTTCGCCCGACAGGTACGTGCCCCACGGCGTGGGCGCACTGGCGCAGTTGTTCAGCGTGCCCAGCACGCGGCGCCCATCGGGGTCGGCGGCGGTCTTCAGCAAGGCATGACCGGCGGCCGGGCCTTGCACCACGAACGGCGTTGCCGAGGTGTGCCGTTTCGCGTAGCGCGACGGCCGCACCACCTGCCAGCGCCCACCCGTCTGCGCAATTTCGATCACCGACACACCGTGCGCGGCTTGCGCCTTCTTCACCTTCTCGGCAGACCAGGTCGCCAAACCATCGGCGTGCAGCAGTCCGTCATCGACATACTCGTGGTTCATCGCCAGCAGGCCGCGCGCGCTGCCCGCGGCGCCGTCGCCCAACGGATAAAACGCGACGCCGTCGTGATGCATGCCCATCTGCACCGCCTGCTCGGCCGCGGTGTTGCTGGCGTCGGGCTTCCATGCCGGCATGGCGCCGGCCACGCCGATGGGCTCGCCCCAGGGTGCCATCACTTCAGCCACGTAGCCCTCGGGCACGACGATCGCGTCGACCTTCGCCATGGGCACGCTCTTGAAGCCGATGTTGGTCGGTCCGCCCTGCGCGGTGGCCGCGCACCCGGCCTGCGAACCCAACCACGACGTTACGGCGAACGCGACCGAGGTCTTCATCAGCACGCGGCGCGACGGGTCTGACACCTCATGAATGCTCGGGTTCGCGCTGCGGTTGCTGTCTTCCATCGTGTCGAAGTTTTTGGACATCGTCGCTCCTGGGTGTCGGTTGAATCTGTCGGTTGAATCTTGACGAACCCTATGATGCTTCGATGAACACCACACGTCGATTCGTGTTGATCACAGGTGCCAGTCGCGGCATCGGCGCCGCCGTGGCCGTGGCCTGCGCGCGCGCCGGCTGGGACGTTGGCATCAACTACCGCAGCGACGCCGCCGCGGCGCGCCACGTCGCCACCGCCGCCGCCGCACACGGCGCGCGCACGCTGCTGCTGCAAGCCGACGTGGCGCACGAAGCGCAGGTGATGTCGATGTTCGCCGCCGTCGACGCCGCCGGCTTCGTGCTCGGCGCGCTGGTCAACAACGCCGGCATCGTCGACGCGAAGACCCGCGTCGACCAGATGAGCGTCGAGCGCCTCGAGCGCATGTTCGACACCAACATCATCGGCTCGTTCGTCTGCGCGCGCGAAGCGTTGAAGCGCATGTCGACGAAACACGGCGGCACCGGCGGCGCGATCGTCAACCTGTCGAGCAAAGCCGCGCTGCTGGGCTCGCCGGGCCAGTACGTCGACTATGCCGCCAGCAAAGGCGCGATCGACACCTTCACGATCGGCTTGGCGCGCGAAGTCGCGGCCGAAGGCGTGCGCGTGAACGGCGTGCGCCCCGGCATCATCGACACCGACATCCACGCGTCGGGCGGCGAACCCGACCGCGCGACGCAAGCGGCCGGCATGATCCCGATGCAACGCCCTGGCACCGCCGACGAAGTCGCCGCCGCGATCGTCTGGCTGCTGTCGGACGCGGCGTCGTACACCACCGGCGCGCTCATCGACGTGGCCGGCGGGCGCTGAAGAATCCTTCACACCAACGACTCGCAAGAGAGAGAAAGAGAAAGAGAACCCATGTCCAAGCTGACTCTCGCGCAAGCGCGCACGATCCTCGACACCGCCTTCGCCACCGCGCGTCAATCCAACTTCAAGCCGATGGGCGTGGTGGTCGTCGACGCAGCCGGTCAGATCGTCGTCAGCGGCCGCGAAGACGGCGCCAGCGCGCTGCGTCTGGACATCGCACTGGGCAAGACCGGCGCAGCCGTCGGCATGGGCACCAACAGCCGCGCGCTGGTGCAACGCGCGAAAGACATGCCAGCGTTCTTCGGCGCTGTATCGGCCGTCGCGCAGCAGAAGTTCATTCCGCAGACCGGCGCCGTGTTGATCCTCGACGCGCAGGGAAGCGTGATCGGCGCGGCGGGTGCGTCGGGCGGCACGGGCGACGAAGACGAGCAGATCGTGATGGCTGGCATCAACGCGGCGGGGTTGAAGGCTGCGGGCTGAAGAAGGCAACTCAGGGCGCGGCCATCTCGTACCGCGTCCCCCTGCCCTGCCCCGTGCGCAGCAGCAAGCCAGCATCCACCAGATCGGTCAGCTCGCGAGCTTGGCCGGGTGCGCCACCTGCATCACGGTTACGCGTAACCGTTTTTGAGCAGGCATGGCTCGGCAAGCATCGTTTTTGAGCTGCCGTGAATGATTTTTCTCATAATCCGCCGATGGAGGAGCTTGCAGACCCCATCGGCGGTGCGTGGCTGGCACGGCAGCATGGCATCGATCCGGTCATGCCGCTTGCCGTCGCAAGCCGCGTCCGCGGCACAGAAGTACGACGGTGACCGAAGGACGGTGGTCTGAGCAGCGGCGCACTCGAGACCCAACGCGCGAATCACCGCCCCGCTTCAGCCGCGATCCATCCGTCGGCCAGGCGCTCCAGCACATCCAGCGGCAGCGCGCCCTGGTCGAGCAGCATGTTGTGGAATCGGCGCAGGTCGAACTTCGTGCCCAGCCGTGTGCGGGCGCGTTCGCGCAGCTCGTCGAACTTCATCCTGCCGATCATGTAGGCCAGCGCCTGCCCGGGCGTGGAGAGGTAGCGCTCGACTTCCGACGTGACGAACTCGGGCGCGACACCGGTGCGTTCGACCATGAAGTCGATCGCGCGCTCGCGGCTCCAGCCCAAGGCGTGCAGCCCGGTCTCGACAACCAGGCGCGCTGCGCGGAAGGCCTGCCACTGCAGGTGGCCGAAGCGGCTGTAGGGGTCGGTGTAGAGGCCGGCTTCGAAGCCCAGCGTCTCGGCATACAGCGCCCAGCCCTCGCCGTAAGCGGTGAAGAAGCCGCTGCGGCGGAACTCGGGCAGGTTGCGCAGCTCGAGCGCGCGCGCGCGGTCTGTATGTGGTGACCCGGCACGGCCTCGTGCGCCACCAACGTTTCCGCTTCCCAGGTGCGTTTGCGCGCCCAGCGCGGATCGTTCCGCAGGAAGTGCACGAAGGCGGCAAAGTCGCCATCGAACTTCGCTTCGCGCATCGTGGCCTCCATGCGCCCGCGCAGGCGATCGAGTTCGGCCAGCCCGATCTCGTGGATGCGCCGCGGCGACAGCGTCGTGGTGGTCCGCTCGCGCACCAGCAGCTCGTAGACGCGTGCACCGTCTGGGTAGGCCGAGTACGCGCCGTTGCGCACCGCCTTCGCGAGGTACTCGTCGGCGATGAACGCACGCAGCTTGCGCATGGCGGGCAGCACCTGCTGGTCGACTGCCGCGCGCCCACGCGCCTGAAGCTCACTGCGTTCGGCCTGCGCCATCGCTGCGGGCAGCCGTTTGAACGGCGCGTCGAACGGTCCGTCTTCGGCCGCGGGCGCAAGCTGGCGGTCGATTTGCACCAGCGCGCGTTCGAGCGCCTGCCGCGTCGGCGCCCAACCCAGCGCAGCGCCTTCACGCATGCGGGCGATCTCGTCGTCGATCCGTGGCGCAAACGCCGCCAAGCGCCGCAACAGTTGCTCGGCGCGCTCGCGGCTGTCCATCGGGGTGACCGCGAGCAGCCCGGCAAGCGCGGTCTGCACGCCGTCGTTCGAGCCGATCGCCAGCGACCGGAAGCCGGTGAAGGGGAACATGGCGATGCGCCGTTCGGCGTCGCGGATGAACAGGTCGAGCGAGGCGGTCGGTGGCCGGCAATGCAGCGCGGTCGATCGCACGCGCCTCAGCAAGCCAACGCTGCGTCGCCGCGGCTTGCGCCGCGCGCCCGGCGGCGGAGTTGTCGGTCAGTCGGTCGCCGAAGCGGTGGTCGCCGCGGAAGGTGCCAGCACCAGGACGCGCTTCATGGACGCCGCATCACTCCTGCACCATCAGCCAGCCCGCGGCGACGACATGCCCGTTGTGGAGCGCAAACAGCAGGCGGTCGTGTTGGCCGCGCCAGTGATAGACCAGCAGCTCGCCGCCGGGCGGTGATGCGCCGCGCCATTGCGCTTGTTCGAGCGCCATGGCGTGGTCCGGCTGGCCGGCGCGCCACACCGCATCGGGCGCGCCCATGCGCCGTATCAATGCGTCGCGCGTCAGCCGCTCGTCGAGCGCTTGTGCCGCCAGCGTCTGCATCAGGACATGCTTGCGGCCCTGCCAACGGTCAACATCGGCATTCCACGTTGACCCGTCGAAGTGACCGCGCAGCGGGCGCAGCGCTTGCCACTGCGCGGCCGTGTCAGTGCCAGGCTGCGCCTGGGCGCAACCTGCGCTCGACAAGGCAAGGACGACCGCAGTGGCCAGTGCGCGCCGCTGTTTCGAAGCGGCGGCGCGCACGAGAGCGGAAACAAGGCGTGGCATCGGATTCGAACGATACGCGGCTCCGGAGCCTCGGGCAACGAACAGGACATGAACAGGACTATTCGCAACTCACCTATTTGCAACTCACTATTTGCAACTCACCTTGACGGCGCGCTCGCGTGTGCGCACGATCGCGCCTCTTTCGCTCACTGCGAGCGCCACGCAACGTCGGAGATGTATCGATGCCGCGCAACTTCAATCTCGTCCTGTGCCTGTCGCTCACCGTGGTCAGCGCCGCGCTGGCGCAGCAGCCTGCTCAACGTCAAACAGCCGCGCAGACACAACAAGACCTTCAGGCCGAGTACGCGGCCGAGAACGTCTATAAGGTCTATGCCCCGAATGCCGAGATGGCGCGCAAGGCCGCCATCACCTTCCACCACAACGTGCTCGAAAGCCGCTACGCCGAAGGCTATCTGGTGATGGAGCTGGATGCGGCGGAAATGTCGCAGCTGCAGTCGTTCGGCTTCCGCCTGGCACGCGCCGATGAGTTCATTGCCCAGCGCCGCACCTTCCTCGACCAGATGAACCGCAACTCGATTTCGCGCCAGTCGGTTACCGGCGCCGTCGGCGACCTGGTCGGCGTGCAGTCGATCCCGAGTTTCAGCTGCTACGAAACCGTGGAAGAGACTTATGCCGCGGCGCAGGGCTTCACCACCACCTACCCGAACCTCGCGGCGTGGATCGACGTCGGCAACTCGTGGGAGAAAAGCGCGGGCATCGGCGGCTACGACATCTTCGTCTTGAAGCTCACCAACAAGAGCCTCACCGGCGACAAACCCAAACTGTTCGTCAACAGCGCCATCCATGCGCGTGAGTACACGACCGCGCCGCTGAACCTGTCGTTCGCGCGTTGGCTGCTCGAAGGCTACGGCGTCAATGCCGATGCAACCTGGATCCTCGACCACCACGAAGTGCACTTGATGTTGCACACCAACCCCGACGGCCGCAAGCAAGCCGAAACCGGTTTGTCGTGGCGCAAGAACACCAACCAGGCCTACTGCGGCGCGACCAGCAACACGCGCGGCGCCGACTTGAATCGCAACTTCAGCTTCGGCTGGAACGCCACCGGCGGCACGGGCTCGAGCGGAAACCAGTGCGACCTCACCTACCGCGGTGCCAGCGCGGGCTCCGAACCGGAGACACAAGCCATCGAGGCCTATGTGCGTAGCTTGTGGCCAGACCGCCGCGGGCCCGCGAAGACCGACGCCGCACCCAGCGACACCAGCGGCATCCACATCGACGTGCACAGCTACAGCCAGCTCGTGCTCTGGCCCTGGGGCGACACCGCCACGCCGGCGCCCAACGGTGCGGCGCTGCAAACACTCGGCCGCAAGTTCGCGTTCTTCAATGACTACACGCCGCAGCAGTCGATCGGGCTGTACGCCACCGACGGCACGAGCTCTGGCGTCAGCTACGGCGAGCTGGGCGTGGCGGCCTATACGTTCGAGCTGGGCACCTCGTTCTTTCAGAGCTGCACCGACTACACCAACACCATCAAGCCGAAAAACCTGCCCGCGTTGATCTACGCAGCCAAGGTCGTGCGCACGCCGTACCTCACACCGGGTGGCCCGGACCTGACGAACGTGACCCTGTCGAGCAGCACCGTGCCCGCAGGTACCGCAGTCACGCTGACGGGCTCGGCCACGGACTCGCGCTTCAACAACAGCAACGGAGCCGAAGCGACGCAGAACGTCGCGGCCGCGGAGTACTACATCGACACACCGCCGTGGGCGGGCGGCACGGCACGCACGCTCGCGGCTGCCGACGGCGCGTTCAACGCAACCACGGAAGGCCTCACCGGCTCGATCGACACCACCGGCATGGCGACAGGCAAGCACATCGTGTTCGTGCGCGCGCAAGATGCCGGCGGCGCTTGGGGCGCGATCAGCGCCACCTACATCACCATCGGCACCGGCGGTGGCGGCGGAACGGTCGCGGAAGTCGAAAGCAACAACACCCGCGCGACAGCGCAGGTGGTCACGCCGAATCCGGCCACCGTCAACGGCAGCATGACCTCGGGTGACAACGACTACTTCGCGGTCACCGTCGCCCCAGGTCGAACGCTCAGCGCCACGCTGACGCCGCCGGCCAATGCCGACTACGACCTCTATCTGTACCGCACCTTGACCGGCAATGCGGCAGCCCGCAGCAGCTTGGGCACCGGTGCCGTCGACAGCGCCAGCATCACCAACACCGGCACCACGACGGCAACCTACTACGTGCGTGTGCGCTACTACAGCGGCGCGGCTGCGGCCTACTCGCTGCAGATCAGCCGCTGACGATCAAAGATAACCTTCAAGGCTCGGACGTGGTGCGGTTCGCGTTAGAGGCGTACCTTGGGGTGGATCTCGCGGAAAGCGAAGCTGACGGACGCAAGGAGAGCGCAGCCAAGAAGCGCCGGTAGAAGCGGCTGACGCGACGCCTCCCGACTCGAAGGCCTGTCGGACAAGCGGCGGAAGGCACGGCACGCTCGCTCACCTGTAAACGAGTAGAGGAGCAACTTCAAGGATCGCGCAGACGAGCCGACGTTGACGCAGCGACTTCGAAGAGTTCGACATGTGGTTCGAGTTGTGCACCGGTGAGCCGCCGTGGCGCCCCGACCAGCGAGAGCTTTCAAGGCTGACCGTCAACGATCCTGCTCAGCAACTCGCGCAAGCTGCGCCGTCAGCCCCCGGCAACGTCCTGCGTCACATACACCTCGGGACAGCGCGCAACGAACCCCTGGCGCTCGATGACTTCATCCTTCCCGTCGACCTCACGACGTGCTGCCCACGGCCACCACGGCCCGCTCGGCCACCGCGCACTGCCTGGCATCGACCGCCTTGGCGCACGAGAAGACGTAGAGGCTCATCCGAGTCCGCCCTTCCGGTCGTCCGAGAACGCCGTCTGAAAACGGTTCGTCATCATCCGCGAGGGCCTATGGGCCCGCAAGCCAATCGTCAAACGCGCATCTTGGCAAACATGCAATGGGCCACGCTTGAGCCACGGATGGGCCACCGGTGGGCCACGGAGCAGGTTTAGAGCAAGTGCCTGAAGCAACGCGAAGAAGAAATCCTTCGCAGATCAAGCACTTGCTTGGCGCGCCCGGCTGGGATCGAACCAGCGGCCCCTGGCTTCGGAGGCTAGGCGAGATGCTGGGCTTCAACAGCAAATGCTGCGTAGGTCAGTTTGCCTTGGTCGACGAAGCGGCGTAAGTCCTTGATTTGGAACGATCACGATAGAGCCCTTGTTGTGACGTTTCGGACCTCGCGATTCGGGATCGAGGAGCCATGTCACATCGACCTCGGATCGGACCATAGGTTGAGGCTCGGTTGCGATCTCGTGAGCATGTGACGCGCTTGACCTTCCGCGACCATTGGTCTTAATCTTGCCGCGCGCGCTCGATGTGACGCGTGGGTAGCTGCCAGACCCTGCGAGCCGAAAGGCAAGCTGAAGGCAGACACTATGCCGCGCCGATTGCAGTCGGCGCAACAGGTCCGTAACGGACCGATCTAGGGGCAGTCGCTCAGCAGTCCGCGACTCCACCACGCGCCTCGCCCGCGCGATCGACCAGGCGGCTTGCGCCGCTGCATTGCCTGATCGTTTTGGCGATCACCTCGCGTGATCGCTGCGATCACGCCTGCCCGCGGCTGTCTGCCGCGTGGCGTCTCCACCCCTCGTTCCCACCCGACCAACCTTGTGGCCGCGCGCGCGCGTGCGCGCGTCGGCATGGAGACCAGCATGCAGGACGCCCAGCTTGACCTCTTTGAATCTTCAGCGCCGCCAACTTCCCTTCCCGACTCTCGCAACTCCCCTGCCGCTCCAGCGCAGGCACCTTCCCGCTCGCCCGGAGAGCGCAAGCGTCGAACACCCGTTGCCGCCAGCCTGATCTGGCGCAGCCTGTACGCCGGCGCGCGCGAACGTCAAGCCGTCGCAGGGCGTGACACCGCGCCGGAACCTCAGGTGCTCGAGATCGCGCGCGCCATCCGCGAAGGGGTCGAAAAGCTCGAACCGGAGGCCATCAAGGACGCCCTCGCCGTCGAACTGGGCATCACCCGAGAGGTTGTGGACCTCGTGGCCCTTGAGTGCCGATGAGGGCGAGCCGGTCTGGATCGACATCGACGACCAGTGTGCGCACAAGGACTACACCGGCATCTTCGACTTCCAGGCCGCGAGTCCAACGCACCGCGACAGCTACCGCCCGTCGACGCTGTCGCACGGCGTACCGTTGTCCGCTCATCTTGGCGCGGCGCTGCGTCGCTTCAGAGATCTCGCACCAACGGCGCGGCGCATCGGGATCCTGCTTCCTCAGACGAGTCTGAGCGGCGGACAAGCCGTCGCCGATCTCGGCGGGTACAAGCTCCGAGCCACGCTTGCGCGGTTTCGGGCGGCGGTGACGGCGATGCTTCTCGACGCGGGTCTCGACCGAACCGACGTGGCTATCGCCACCGGTGCGATGCACTTGATCCCGCGCTCGCGCCCCTACTACGCGCTTGTTCCGACCGACCGGCTGCGGCGGGTGCATGAAGCCCTCAACGAGATGCTCGTATGGGGCACTCCCGCCGCGTACGTTGGTGACGTGGGGTTCGGTCCGCCAACCGTCCCCACGCGAGAGGCGGTCAAGCAGGCCCACGACAGGTTGCAGCGGCGGATCAAGCGCAGGCCGCCCACCGGGTGCCGTCTGCGAACCCTCATGCGGTTCAACAACCGTTTCATGGCCGCCGCTGGCGTGACGCTCGACTTCTGCGCGGGCAAGCGCCCCAGCAGGCTGACCAATATCTCCGCGCGGTACTGGCGGCCTGGCGTCGACTCATGTCGAATGTGACGACAAGGCGAACGAGGTCGGTCTGGTCATGGACGTTGTGCTCTATGGCGTGGCACAAGAAACCGTCATCAACGTCTATGCGCACATTCGCGAATTGCAGAGCAGGTTGAGGCTTCATGCAGGCCCGGTGCCCAAGCAGTGGACCGAGTGGGCCGAAGCGGCCCTTCGCTATGACGACGTTCCGCTGCTAGGATGCTGACTCGCAGGTACGCGCGGTCCCTCTCCGCGAAAGACCTGCGCGTGGCTGCCGGCGATCGACATGCCGAAGGCAACTGGGGGAGGAAGTTCTGGCTGACCGAACTCTTGCAGCTAGGGCTGAGCAGCGAGGACGGCACGGTGTTCGCTCGGCACATCGACAAGGGATCGGAGGTCGGCAGTTCGACGCAGATCGAATCACGATGGGCAATCCACCGCAGGATCGTCGCCGCCCAGGACGGCCTGCTCCGCGAGATGGGGGTGGTTGCCCCGCGTGGCCTTGCGGACGGAAGCGCGGACGACTTCCCGCTGGGCTCAGTTCATCGGTGCCCGCATCAAGGTCATCAAGGATGACGCAGGGCGCTCGCTGGTCAGCCTACCCGCAGGAACCGGCGTCAAGCGACATGTTCTTCGACCGACTGGTTCGGTCGACTCTCCGTGGCGAACTCTGCGAGCGATCGAGTCCTGCCTTCGCACTGTTTTGGCTGATCCTCGAGGGCATCCCGAACGAGCAAGACCTGGAGCTTGCCTACGCAGCCCTCGGCTCGAGCTATCGGACCGCGGATGCGCACGCCATCGAGTGGGTAGACGAAGAGGGCCGAATGCAGCGACGGCACCTCGCCGCGCCGCTGATCATCTGGCTCGATGAGTTCCGGGATCGACCCTCGTATCACCGGGCGAAGGACCTGTTGTTGTCCGCGATCGAACGCATTGCAGGACAACGCATCCCACTTGCTGCCCTACTTGAAGCGGCCCGTACACGTTTTGCGTCGGTGCTGCCCGGCGACTTGGCCGCACATGTCAACGGCTACCAACCCCTGACCGCGGTCGATCGTCGATGCCTCGCTCGATGGAAGACGGGGGCAGCCTTGGCGGAGCGAGCCACACCTGGCGGCGGAGCTAAAAGCCGCAGCGCCAAGCACGAGGGCGCGCCTCGCAAACGCCGTCTTTGCGGGCGTTGGCCGTGCAGAACAGCAGCGTGCACGTGCCTTCGCGCGCGACTTGAAAGATGCATGCGGCTACACCGGAGTCGGGACACCGCATGCGCAAAGGCAGGTGGTGTACGACGAACTCACCAAGCTGAACGAAGAAGCCGTCGCGCTTGGCGGCTGGTTTGCCGCCATCTTCGATTGGCTACGCGAGTTCGTACATCGCGGTACGTTGCGGACATCGCCCTTTGCGCCGAAGTCCATCGCGGACTACGTTGGCGCGATCGTTATCCCGCTGCTCACGGTCCTGGCCGAGATTGACATCAACGCCATCGAGGGGGTCGATTGGGCGGATGTCCGCAAGCGCGTGCTCGCACTTGCCGGAGACAAGGATCACGCATCGTCGGCCTTCACCGCGTACTACGAGTACATGACCTTCTCGTACGGACTGCCGCCGCGATCGTGGCCCCGCGACGGCGAGGGCAAGCCCCACCTGCCGCGAGCACAACTACCCTCCCGTGCCGAGATCGCCGATGTCCAGATCTTCTTGGATGCGCGAACGAAGCTCGGAAGATTCGAAGATCAACTCGCCGCTGTTTTCGGAATGGCGAGTTCGTGCGCGATGCGCGAGCAGGATTGGCGGCGATGCACGATGGACGGCGTGCACTGGTACCGCGGCCACTGGTACGTGACGCTCGACCCGCGTCCGGGCCCGTGGACGGAAAGACGCCTGATGCGCGACGCACGCTCAAGCTCGAGCGTGGCCCAGGAGCCGATGCGTTCGGTCGTTGGATCGAGCGCCGCAGGCAAGAAGGGGCGGGTCCCAGCGCACTGGTCTTCGCCGCCCCTGAAGACCCCGAGCGAGCGTTCGAGCCGGGTGCCACGGTCCACGTGATCAGTCACTTGCTCAAGCAACGAACGGGCGAGCCGCTGATCAGCTTTCATAGCCTGCGGCATACCTTCATTTCTCTTGCCCGCATCGGCGTGAAGTCGCAACGGGAGTGGAACGAGATGAGCGTCCGTGCCGGTCACGCCAGCAATCTCGAGACTCTGCGCACGTACACGAATCTCTACGAGGGCATCCTCTGGGCCCGCGGCCATGCACTGCGCACGCATGCATTGCCGGTCTCGGAACGTTTCGCCGACACGCCGATGGTCACGGACCGGTTGCTGCTCACGCCGTGGCTGTCCGAAGCCGTCGAACCGATCGTCGGCGAGGCGCCCGATGCCTTGGAAGAACTGCATCGACAACTCGAGGCCCAGGGGCAGGCGGTGGTGACGCTTCCGCCGGACGCCGCGCTGCTCAACCGCATCATGGCGTTCGCGGCGACCGTGCCGGTACAACTCGAGTACCTCAACGTGTATCCGCGACTGTCGTCCGTAGTGCGCGGTCAGGGGACGATTGCCTTGCACTTCGAGTTGGAGGCGACGGCATGAGCGGCACGCGGAAGATCTTCAAGAGTGCCGCTACTTCACAGCACGCTGTGCGCGAGGTGCTGTCCATGGTGTTCGCACAGGAGCTGCTGACGCCCAGCCGCGATGTTTTCATCGTGGCACCCTGGATAAGCAACATCATCATCTTTGACAGCCAACTTGGCCAGTACGCCACGCTCAATCCCGAGTGGGCGAAGCGCGAGATCCGGCTCGTCGAAGTGCTGGTGGCGATTGCCGCGAATGGGACGGCACTACACGTTCACACAAGGCCGGACGACCACAACAAGACCTTCAAGCGCCGCATCGTCGAGGCAATCACCGATGCCGGCCTGCACGATCAACTGCGCTGGTCCGACAAGAACGCGCAACTGCATACCAAGGGCGTGCTCACCGACCGAGTGCTGATCGATGGCTCGATGAACCTGACTGAGAGCGGCGTTGCACTCAATGACGAGTCCGTGACGGTCTCGTTCGAGCCT
This sequence comes from uncultured beta proteobacterium, assembly GCA_963738615.1. Classification (GTDB taxonomy): domain Bacteria; phylum Pseudomonadota; class Gammaproteobacteria; order Burkholderiales; family Burkholderiaceae_C; genus CAVTWY01. The sequence continues at coordinate 872,282 of CAVTXI010000019.1, read as the reverse complement.
GAATCGGTCGCTTCTGCTCGCATGCACTTCGAGCTCTATGGACAGCCCTGATCGCCAAGACAGCGCCGATAGGGCTCAAGCCCTGCAAGCCGCATTCTTTGCGGCACCGAACCACTGCACGCCGGCAATCGGCGGCGACGAGGAGACTCGCCGAGCCTACCAAGTCAGCCTGCACCACCATGCCAGCGGCGAGACTGACCGATCGGTGCTGCTGCCTTTCCGCGCCCGCGCCAATGGACCTACCGCTTGGTACGCGTGCGCAGCCACACCGCAAACATCGCGGGCACTGCAAGAAGAGATGCGCGCTTTCCTCGGTCCGAGCTTTGTCTCCGAGCGACCAGTCGGCGGGGAGCCCGATGAAGCCGACCAGTATGCGTTGCCGATCATCGAGCGCGCGGGCTGGTACGCGACCCGTTTCGACGTACTCGATACACGCAGTGATGAGGTGGTCTTGCGCCAATGGTGTCTCTACGACCAACTGCTGCGCCGGAGGCCGCGGGTGGCGGTGTACGTGCCGCGCACCTTTCACCAACTGCGCGCATCGTTTGATCGCGCGCTGCTTGCCCGCAACGAGACCGACGCCCGGTCGGCGATGGCAACGATGCGCGAGCGGTTCGGTGTTTCGGCAGAGAACCGGCGCTTCCTCGAGACACGGTTGGATGCCGCCTTCGAGCGCTGGGATGCGATCGTCGAGCACCCATTGCTGCCGCAACTGCTCCACCTCCAACTGCCGCCCGAAACCTACGGGGATGTGATGGAGGCCTTGTACCGGGCTCATGTGCAGCCCTTCGAGGCAGCGGCGAAGATCGAACCACTGCTCCAACAGTTCAAGGAGACAGTTGCTGTTCCTGCTCAGCCGCTGTTCCGCACCCGCCGTACCTCGCGCCGCCCGGCCGTGCTCAAGGCGTTCGTCCTACACGAACTGCTGCAACCCGAGCCACAGTTGGCGGTCTGCGAGCGCCTTTTGCAGGATTTGCCGGGCGGAGCTTTTGGTGCCATTGACCGCTTGCTTCGGCAGTCTTGCACTCCGCACGCGCCTGTTGACGACGTGGGGCCAGCGAATGAGGCATTGGCGAACGAGCAATTCGATCGCGCCTGGACCCTCTACTGGCCGCTGCCCGATGGTGTCGATGTGCTGCGCGGCCTCATTGCCTGCGCGCGGGAGTCGGCCGACCCGGCTAAAGCGGGGGCAGTCCTCTCGCGCCTCGAGGCAACTGCCGCACCCATTCGGGCTGCGGTTGAGTCTGCCTCGGCCACCCGGCTGACAAACCTGCGTGCCAGCTATCGCGAGCCTGCGTTGCCGGAAAGGCTGTGCGACCAGTTCAACCGACTGCCGGGCGAACCGCCTGAACGCTACATCGAGCGCTGGACCGAGTTCGCCAGGAGCGTCGAACCCGCACGTCTGCTAGCGGAGGCCGGCATGGTCCACTCTGCCGTCGATTGCTTGATGCACCAGGCCGTTGACGATCCCGCTCTGTTCGAGCGGCTCTATCCGCTCTGGCACGAACTCTTCATAGAGCGCACCGATCCGGACCGCCGTCTTGTTCCGCTATACACAGAGATGTTGGAGGCTCTACGTGCGCGCGACGTCTTCCAACGCACCGACCAGGAGTTGCTTCACCAGACGATGGTTGCCATCGTCGAGACCGGAGACGACGCAGCCTACCGGCATGCGGTTGACACCATTGCCAAGATCTTCGAGGCCGTACGCTCGCCCCAGGCTGTCGGCTGGGCGCTGGATGTCTGTGACTCGCTTGCGCTGCGTCGCGTCCGCGACGCGGACGCTCGACTGCGCCTGCTCACAGCAGTTGTGCAGGCTTGCCGGGAGTTCGGTGCTCGCCTCGAGCCAATGCAACTCCAGCAACTGCAACTCTTGGTCAAGGAGGCGGGGCTCGAACTCGAGCCAATGGGCGCGGCGCCCCCGGCCATTCCGGCCGACGACTTGGCAAGCGAGCCTTCCTACAGTGTTGCCTTCTACAGTCTGGACGAGGCGGCCACGAGGCGCGCAGCCGACTTGCTGCGCGCTCTGCATCCTGGCTGGGCCATCGAAACGAACGCGGATCACGTCTGTTCGGATATCCATGGCAGCGCGCAGAGCAAGTGATTGGGCCTGTGGAGCCGCAAGCACGCTGGCGAGTCGAGTGGTCGCCGACGCGATGCCCTCGAGTGCATGCGACGCGCGCAATTCGATCTCGGTAGCGTCGACGCCGCTCTGGCTGGGCTCGCTCAGGGCCTGCAGATCTCGGCCATCGAGAGCGCGTGCGTGTCCAAGTAGTCGCCGCGCAAGCGCTCCCAGCGTAGCCAGATCACCGAATGCGAGGTCGTTCACCCCGAAATCCGCGCCTCGCAACGGATCGACGCGCAGCGTCTCGCCAGTCGCCTCGCCACCAAACTTCGAACGCACCACACGCAACGCGTGCGCGGCGAGTTGGGGCGCGGACGCTCCTGGCTCGAGCGGCGCCAGGGCCAGCACATCCAACGGGCGTAGACCGAGTTCGTGGCCGCGAACCTCGTGGCGCGTCTTCACTGCAGCGCCTACGCGGCGCTCGACCACGATGCGGACCCGATCTGCCGCACCGAGCAGACGGCCGGCCCACGCGTCCAAGCGCGGTTCGGCAAGTGCCCGTGGCGATTGCGCTGGACCCGGCCAACCGCGTAGCAGCTCGACGCTGTCTGGAAGCAGCGCGGCCACGCGATGCGTGATCGCGAGACCGCTGCGGGGCGTGCGAACGAACTCCAGTTCAGGCGGCGGCTGTTCCCCGGCTGCCATAGCCTGAAGCGTAGCTGCCGCGCGTACGGTGTTGCCGCGCACGGCTTGATGCGCGGCCTCAGCCAACAGCGTGTCGGCCATCGCGTCGACCGCATCGTCCAACTCAGCCAGCACCGGCGCACAGGTCTTGAAGGGTTCCGTCGGGTTCTTCCGCTGCGCGTCCCAAAGCGCGTGAAGCCGCAACCCATCAACCACGTTGCGCGGCAAGAAGGCCTCAACGGCCGTACCGGGCGGTGGCATGTCGGCTGCGCGCAGTGGCGCGCGGGCGCGCAAGTCGTCGATCAAGTGGTCCAGCTTGTGCTCGTGCAGCCCGCGCTCGACGCGGTAGCCCAGCAACGCGCTCAGCGGCTGCCCTTGGCGAACGCCATCGAGCAATTCAGCGGCCAGCCTGACCCGGCGCGACGACAGGTCGACCGCGAAGAGGTTGGTGGCGCCCTCCCGGGCGTGCGACAGGTGGGCCTGTCGCAGCAACGCGGCCGTCTGTGCTTGCGTGATTGAAGGCGCGTGGATGAAGCCTGCGTCGCGCTCCAACGGGAACACCGGCCCTGCCTCGCCTGTGGGCGTCGGCAAGGGGTTGCGCGTCGGCGCCGGCCGCAGATCTTCCACCCAGCCGTAGGCGCCGACGCAGAGGCCCGTTGGCGACTTAACCCGCATCTTGGCGAGACGCTTCGCTGCGAAAGAGCCGATCCATGCGTCGAGCCGGTGCGACGCCAAGTCAAGCGTGCTGACCAGCAGCCGGTCCAGCGTGGGGGCGTCCAGTCTGGCTAGGTGCCTCATGGCGTCACGGACCCGGCCCAATGGCGCGAATCGGCCACTGAAGGTTTTGGTGGCGAATCCATCGGCGATGAACTGGGCGATCGTCTGATCGCCGGCTGGCGGGTTGCGATATCCGAGCAGCGTGCGCCAAGTGATGGCGATCGAGGCGCCCAAGTTGACCAACTCGGAATCTCGCATCAGCGCAGCTAGATCGGTGTCACGTGCATACCCCACATAAAGTCGAGCGGCGCCCCAAAGGCATTCCAACCTCACGGCATGGTGCAGCAGTACGTGTAGGAGCGACGCTGGCGCAGGCAGCGGTCCAGTCAGGATTGGCGGCGAAGCCAGAAGAGCGTCGATGTAGTTGGGAGCGAGTGCGCCCGCAGCGACCTGTACCCGCACGCCAAGTAGCGAGCGGACTCGCTCGTCATACGCCGCGCCCGCCAATCGGGGCCGCCAGTTGGATCCAAGCGACTGAAGCTGCGCACTAACCGCGCCTGTCAGTCTCTGCTGCGCCGCAAGCCACCCGCTCGATATCAAGTCTTCCCCCAGAAAGCGTCGCAGATTCTGGAGATAGTGCGGTCCCATCAGGTGCCGCGTGCGGTAGTGGTTGGCCACGCCATCGCCACGAAGCACGGCGCCGAGATCGGCCTCGAGATCCGTACTGCGGCCTATGCGCGCGCTTGCGTGCAAGCGCCTGCGCCAGAGGCGCTCGCGTAAGTCGAGTAGCAGTAGCTTGAGCCTGACGTCGCGTGTGTGCGCCGCTTCTTCGCCCGCGGGCGGTTCCCAGTCAGCGAGTAGCGTGACCGGCAGCAGCCCGTAGGGCTGGCGACCTGTGCGCAGAAAGGGTAGCGGCCCGGCTGCATGAACATGCGCCTCGAAGTGTTCACGCGCCCAGTCGAGGTCTGCGGGCACCACGCCACCCGAAGACAGGAGGTTGGTCAGTGCGTATCCCCAGGTCGGGGCCCATAGCGCTGCGGCCATCATGCGCGCGTTGAGCCCGTTCTGGGCGTGCGCACGCGGCAACGAGGCGATCGACAGCACCATCTCGTCAATGCCAGCGAGGCCGAGTGCGGCAGCAACCGAGGCACCGTCGCTCGTCGGCGCGAGCGGCTGGCCGAAACGGCGCCACTCCTCGTCGAAGCTGCGAAGTCGCATCGAGTCCGAGCTGTCCAGCCCCGACGGTGCATCCTCCGTGTTGTTCGTCGGCGTCCCCGGCGCTACGAAAGAGCAACCACTGGTGTAGTGGTGCGCGTCCAGCAGCTTTGCCACTGCCACCGCGCCAGCCTTTGGATCCAGCGAGGACACACCAAACACCAGCAGTACGTCGAGCCCGGCCTTCGCAACCGCGGCGTCGAGGGTGAACCTTAGTGCCATGCCGACCTTCTCGGCCGTCTGGAAATCGGACAGCCACCGCATGCCTTCGTCGAGACCATCGGCGGCGACGTTCGCGGCGTTCGGTTCGGGCCCGAGTGCAGGTGCGACGACGATCGGCGCGCCAAGCTTGTGGGCCACGACGCGCCCTCCAGCACGCGCTACCGCGATCCAACGCTGCGGCATCAACCCCGCCCGCGGCGCTCGTTGCCATGCGCCGCCGCCGCCCTGCAAGGGAACATCGGCCGGGAACATCGGCGCTGGGTTTAGGACGGCGTCACCCGACAGGGGTGACACGGGTCGGTCCTTGGGATCGTTTGTAGGACGGAGTCTTCTCGCGATCCACGCGGCGCGCAGCGGATCGTACCGGTCAGCAAGCTCGCGCCAAGCGGCTTGGCGGCGCAACTCATCGCCGCCAGCGCGCCATTCCTCGTGCCAGAAGCGCTTGCCCGACTCGAGTTCGGCAGACGACAGCCCGGGCTCGTGCGAATCGACGTGGATCTGGTCCGGGTAGACGCGCACGCGCAGTTCTTGCGTGCCGTCAGGCTGCGCGAAGAACCGAGTCTCCAGTCGCACCGGCAACAGCGCGAGCGGCACGTTCGGATCCCCGAGGTTCGTGGCGAGGTCTGCTGGGACTTCCCGCTTTGCAATCTCGAGCAGGTCCGGGGGCAACGGCAGGCGCACGGTAGGCATCAGCGCTTGTCTTCCTTCGACAGAAGCTCAGACGCGTGAATCGCCACGCGCACCGGCAGCTGCAGCGTGATCTGAGCCATGTGCGCAGCGTTGTGCATCCAAGTCCCGTTCGGGGGCAACGTCAGCCCGTCCGGCTTCTTCAGCGACACATGTCGCGCGTCACCGAACGCAACCCCGACATCAAAACCGAAGCGTGGCTCGGTGGGCTGCTGTTCGATGACGAAGTACCAGCCAGGGTCCGCAGCCGCTTCATCAGAGTTCAAGTCGAAGCCGAAGAACGAGAACATCAGGTGGTAGCGCACCTCGGAAGAGGGGCTGCCGATGCACGGCCTGTTCGTCGGGAGCGCGCTGCGCCCCGACGCGCCGTGCCCGCACGGCGTAGACCACCGCACCGGGGTAACGGCGGAACAGTGCGCTGCGCACCAAGAGGACGGCCCTCGGCGCAGTCTCTGCACCGCCAACCTCTCCCAAGCGACGCGTGCCCCAGGTGGCCATCGGCTTGATGTCGTCGGACGCCCCCCGCCAGAAGCGGTGGAAGAAGGTCGCGCGTGCGCTGTCGAGAGGGTAGTCGCGCCATAGCAACTCGCGCGCCATCTCGACGTTGACCCCCGCCATGTAGGCTTCGATGAAACGACGATTCGTTTCCAACAGCGCGACCGTATCCGCGGGCACGTTCTCCAGGCCAGGCAACAGCCAGTCTTGCGACAGCGCGGCCAGAGGCTCGCTCATAGGCAGTTCGAAACGAGGAGCGAAGCCGACAGGATGTGGCCTGCTGGGCATCGTCCTCCCGTCTGACAGACGCACAGTCGCAGCCGAACGCCGCAGCAGCGCAGGCGCGGGATCCAGGAGCTGGACCAGAGCCTTGCTCGCACCTCCAACATCGAGCGGTGGTCTGACCACGCCGACGACGGAGCCGGCCGGGTTCACCTTCTCGAGGTGCCGCTGCGCGGCAACGCGAAAGGCCTTGGCGTCCTCACTGTCCACGGCTGGCGGCTCTGGCGGATCTGGCGGCGACGGTTCGGCCGGCGGGCGGGGATTCCCAGGGGGCGGGTCTATGGGCTCGATCGGCTCGCGCCTTGGTCTGACAGCGGAGGCCGGCGGTGCAGGGGCTATCCACTCGGTTGGCCGCGGCGTGACGCGGAAGCGTGGTTGCTGCGGCGCATCGGCCACAGCGCGACTGTTGGCAAGGACGTAGAGACGAGGAGGTCGAGCCGTCAGCGTTCTTGTCACGGCATCGAAGCTGACCATACCGATCGACGGCGGTGGCGGAAGGATGTTGTCGATTTGGAGTGTTTTGCTAAACACGTCAATGACCGACGAAGTGAAGCTCCGGTGCACGGACGGCACTTCGGGGCGCGCAGTCCCGACGGAGGCACGCCGCTTGATGGACTCGGCGCGGCGCGCGATCTCACCACCCGGCCGCATGAGGCGCCGCATGGGCGCCGCAAGCAGGGCTCGCGGCAAGCTGCGCGTCGCTAGGAACATGCGCAGGCTTTGAGGAGGTGCGCCTACGGGGCTTTGCCACGCAAGCCGCGCATGCACAGGTGCAGTCAGCCGCCAGAGGGCACTGGCGGCTGCGCCCAGCGTGCGCACGTTGCGCTCGTAAAGCCGCGAGCACACCACCTCGCTTAGCTGAAGCTGGCGCAGGTACTGATTCGCGCGGTCAAGCTCCCCAGCCTGATCCCACGCCTGCGCGACCAGCGCTTCCTGCGCTTGCTGCACCACGCACGTCCCCAAAGCCGCTGCGACACGCTCTCGCGGGTCGAGGTTGAGGTCGTCGAGCCAAGTGACCGTCGAGGCAGGATCGAGCCTGTCACGTTGCGCTTGCCAGCGTCCATAGATGGGTGGCCCGACGAGCGGGTCTCCGGTGCCAGCGGCGGGCCTTGCTGCAGCATTCAAGATTCCGCGCAGCGCTTCCCGCCAATCGTGCTGACCGGCTCCTGGCCATATAGCGCGCGCCGCGCCTCTAGGCTGCAGCGCGCCCTCCACCTCCAACGCGTCCGGCCGACTACCAGGGAAGCTGAAACCGGGTTGGGCGATCTCCATCGGGCGGCGCCCGACCTTTCCAGAAAGATCGCGCGCAACCAGCCGCCGCACCATCGCCTCGAAGTCGTCGCGCGCGCCGGTCGCAAAGCGCCAATGGTGGTAAACAGGAAGTGTGACTTGGTCCGGCGCCTGGGGACCACTCGCCCACGCCGGCAGAAGTTGAGTCGCAGATGCGCCCGCCAGTGGCAGGTTCAGGCCCGCCAACCGCCCGGCTTCGAAAGCCGGAACCATACAAGCCAGATAACGCGTGAAGGGTCGCAGAAGCCTGGGCGCAATCAAGCGCGAGACGCATCGCTCCGGGGCGCCGGCCAGCAAAGTGCGCAAGGCCTCGGCACGCTGAGCCTCGGTTTCGGCAGTCGTTGTGGTTGGCGCAGCCACTTGCGCATGAGCCCAGGCCCACGACTCGGCCAGATCGGGGAGTTCGTCTCCAGGTCGTGCGGGCGGCGCAATCTGCAGGACCGGGAGCGCTTCGTCGATGGCTCGACGCAGTTGGACTCCATCGCGCTCCTCCACGACCACCAGGACCAGCCAGGGCCGCAGCCGACCCTGGTTACCAGCGCCAGCCGGCGTGAACAGCCAGGGCAGTTCGGGATCGTCGAACTCCACCGCCGCCAAGTCGTTTGCCTCGTAATCCGAGGTATCCGGCGACGGTTCCATGCGCACCACCTGCCGAGGGTCGATGCCGCTGACATCGCCTGCGGCTGCCAGCGTCAGCCACATGGTCGGGCCCTGCGCGCCGTCGTCTACCTGGACGCCGTTGACCGAAACGCGCGCGTCGATGCGACCTTGCGTCGACAACGGCGCGTTCAGCGGATCGGGCGCGGTCACGCGCGCCGCCAAGCCCGACCGCACCCAAGGCAGAAAGACGAGGTCGGCCACGATCAGCCCACGACCTCGAACGCCGGCACGGCGCGCGCTCGCACGGGCGCGCTGCGCGCGCGTCGTTGTGCCTCGGCAAAGCTAAGGTCGGTGCCGTCGAGCCTCCTCAAGTTCTCGCCGACCACGGCGAAGCCGGGCTTACGCAGCGCCGCGAAGGGCTGGGCACTTCGGGGCACGTCGCGCAGCACGCTGCGACCAGCTGCGCCGAATCGGGCGTGCAGAGCCAGCGATTCGTTGCTCGGAAGATAACGAGGCGCAGGCGCGCCGTGTCCTTGGCGGTCGACGATGATGGTCTCGTACTCCAGACGCGTCGACTTGCACACGCCCAGATCAAAAGCCGTCAACGGCAGCCCCAAAACATAGCCCGCATCCATCGTCTCGTACTGGGGCGCCGCGAGCCTGTCGTCGTCGCTCATGTCGAAGAACTGCGCCGGCGCGAAGTCGTCGCGCAGGGATGTGCCGCGTACCTCCTCGCCGCCGAGCCGCGGGGTGCCGAGCGTGAAGCGCCTCGCGCCGGCCACCGGCGAATCGCCAAAACGGTCGATGTCACGCTGAAGGTTCAGCGGCACCACGGCCTGCCGCACAGTCAACCGCGCCAACGGATGCACGCTAAAGGCACCGCGCGCGACCGCCTCGCGTAGCGTGACGACGCGCGTGCGCTGTGGAGGCAGATCCGCCGACCAGTTGCGCGGGTCGCGCAGCGCGGCCAGCAGTTGCCGCAGGACGTCCACCGTGGCGGGCTGCGGCGGGGCGGTGCCGTGCGCAAGCGTGGCGTTGACGCGGATCGAAACGTCCCACCACAAGATCTCGAAGGTGCACGTGGCGCGCACCGTCAGCGGAGCCGGCCCCTCGAGCGCACCTGTCACCTTGACCTTGAAGAGGCTCGTGCCACCACGCTTTAGCTGCATGCTGGCGAAGAACTCGGCCAGAAAGTGCATCGGCGACATCTGGATCAACACGTCGAAACCGGCGTCGCCCGAAACGTTGAACTTGCCGGCGGCTGCGTAAAAATGTGCCGCTGCGCCAAACTGAACGGTGTTGGAAGTGAGTGCGAAGTAGGCGTGGCAGGTCACGCGCGGGTTGTCGCCAGTGGTAAGGCTGAGCGTGACACGCTCCAGCGCAGGGAAGTCCGCTGGCAGGGTGAAGCCTTGGCGCATGCCGCCGACGGCCAACGCGAAACTGCGCGGGCGGCTCCAGCGCGCACGCATTGCAGCGGCCCCTGTGATCGGAAACCGATCCAGCAGACGTGAGTCCACAAGAACCGCATCCAAGGCCGCCGTGCCTGCGTCGAAATCGATGACGCCAATCGCATCGAGTTGCAAACGCAGCACTGCGTGGTCTTCAGACGGCAGCATCGCTCGTACGCGGCCAAGCAGCAGCAACCGGCGGCGCGCACCAGTCTCCAGAATTAGCGCTAGGTCCGCTGTGATGAGCGTCGGGGTGCCCCAGCCAATGCGTACAAGCAGCCCGATCAAGTGGCTGCCTGCACGTGCGGGAAATGCCGAATCGACGGTTCGAATGACTTCAGTTGCGTTGGCGATGGGATCACGCGGGAACAGCAGGCGACCCAAAGCGTCCTTCTCGAGGCCCTGACGCAACACTGCCTCGTCGAAGGTTCGGTTCACACCCACCATCCCGCCGATACCCAAGAGGGTGAATCCCAAACCCAGTTGCACGGGACGAAAGTCCTCCGCGGTGATGAACACAAGGAGCGAATAGCCGCGACTGCCGTCAGGTAAACGCGTAGCGATAAGGCCCAGGGCCTTGAGCGTCATCAGGTCGCGGAGGCTGAGTTGCAGCACGCCGGCGTAGAGGGACTGCGCGCGGTCGTGGAATAGGAGTCCGCTGCCGCTCAGGACGCCGTGCGCCTCGACGCTCAGGCCGATGCCTGAGGGCATCTTGAAGCCGAGCGCGAGGTCGGCTACGCCCAGATTGCCGCCGCGCGGCGGGAAGGTCAGCGTGCCGTCGATGCCGAGCCGATCGACCACCGCTTTCACTGGGCCGATCGACAAGCTCATGGTCACGCTGACCTCAGCGCGAACTTCGTCACCCTTGGCCTTCAGGCCCACGTATACATGCGACACCTTCAAGCCGCCGACCGATAGCTGCACCGGCAGCGAGGCTTCGAGACTCCCGCTCCCGCGCAGAGTCAGCCCGGTGTCGCTCGACCATGCAATTCCGAGGTCGATATCGGTGCGCAGGCCCTGCGGCGGCAGCACGCTCGCGAGGAAGCCGTCAACGTCGCCGGGCGCGATGACTATCGCGCCGCGCGACGCGTCTGCCGACAGCGCGAGCGACTGCTTCTGCAGCGAGAGCAGGGTCTTGGCCGCGACCATCACGCTTCCGAGTTCGACGCGCGTGCCGTCGGCCTTGCCGAGTACATAGGCCGGCGTGGCGCCGTTGGTGGGGGACGAGGCGGTGACCTCGGCGCCGATCTCGGCGTCCTGCGCGAGCAGGGTCAGGCCGTGACGGCCCCAGGCCGCGGAGTCAACGCGCCCGCTGAGCGTCGACCGCAGCAGCCAGCGCCCGAGCTGCTTGGTGAAGGTGATGTTGCCGAACGGGCTGACAACGAGGCCGAGATCGCCGCGACTGATCGGCGAGAGCGTAAGGACGATGCCAGACTCGGGGTCGGCGCTGCGCAGCCCGCTCACCGCGTAGATGACCATCGCATCGCGCACCAGTGGCGCGCTGTTGCCCAGCCAGCCTTCGCCCTCCGGCTCGACGCCGTAGTGGCACACGACGCCGAGCGCGCGCAGCACCTGCACGATCTGCGGGAACAGCCGTTCCGCCATAGCGGCGGCGTCCTGGTCGGTCGCTAGCGCGTTGACATAGCGAGCCTTCAGCACTGCCACCGGATCGCGCAGCAACGCGGGCAGTCGGTCCATGCGAATGCGGTCGATCTTGGTCGGCGCACGAACCACCTCGTCACCGCGTATCACAGGCGGCCGCTCGGGGCGGTCGGGCTCGGCGTCGAGCAACGTCAGCAGCACCATCACTTCGCGCGCGAGAGGATGGCGCATCAGCAGCCAAGTCTCGAATAGGTAGTCGAGCAGGTCGCGGCCGAGGCCCGGGATCACGCCGACGCCGCCGCCAAGGTCAGACACCTCATCAGCGAGCTCGAAGGCTGTCCGCGCCGCCTGCAGCGCGCTGCGCGCGGCTTCGTAGTCGAGGTCGTCCTGCTCGGCCAACGCCTCCAACTGCGTGCGCAGGGCGGCTATCGCCTGGACGGCGGTGACCGGGCCGGCGAGGCTGGCATCGAACACGCCCAGGCGCGCGAGCAGCTGCTCCATCCGCTCGGGGTCCTGCAGCGCGCCCGTCAGCGGATCGAGGATGCTGCCGAGCTGCTCGGCCAGAGAACGCAGCAGGGAACGCGGGCGGCTCATAGTGGCTTGAGCTCAGGGTAGGTCGAGTCGTCCGGATTGAGGCTGCACACGTAGGTGGTGAACCTGTCGGTCGGTGGCATCCAGCTGCGCCAGCGCGAGGTGTGCAACGCGAAGCGCTGAGTCGCGTCGCTGAACTTCCAGTCGAAGGTAATCTCGCTGATGTTGTTGACGCCCACCATCTCGCGCTTCGTGGTGTTGGCCTTGAGGAACTTGCGGTAATTGCTGGTGGCCACGTTGAACGCGTCGATCGCGCGCTGCCGGTCGGCCTCGGAGTTGCCGGCGGGCATCGGCGGGATCGGTGGTGGCGAAGCAGGCAACGCCGCCTCTTGAACTGCGAGAAGATAGTCGAGCCGATAGCTCCAATCGTGGGGAAATTCCTCGACCATGTTGAAAGGCATATCCCAGATCGAATAGCTTCGCGGGCCGGTGATCGTGATCGGAGTGAACGAAGCGCTGCTGCCTGGGCCGTTCTTGCGTTTCCCGATGCGCTTGCTCGTGCTGAGCGGCAGGTTCCAACCGAGGTAGAGCTCGGGCTTATTGGTCGGCACCAGCCAGCCGGCGCCGGTGGGCGCGTAGTCGAAGCCGTCGTCATGCATGCCTTCGGTCTTGTCGGTCTGCTTGCGCAACGAACTGCTGACTAGCTGCGCAAACACCATGTTGACCGGCTGCGGCCTGGTCAGCGGGTCTCTGTAGCGTGTCGTGCCGCGGAACAGCAGGCGCGACGTGAAGGTTGTATGTACATCACCTGACAAAAGTAGCGCCGCGCCCTGGCGCTTGCCGTCTACGAGGGGCATTCGGTCGCTGATAACGCGGAAGAGCTGATCGGTGGCATTGCGCGACATTTCCCACGATTCGTAGAGATCGGGAAAGGGGTCGCCCGCCAACTTCTTGGTTAGCCTGGGGTGGCGAGAGGCGGTGCGAATTGGCTGCACCGGTGGCGCGTTGGTGGAAAGGACGACCAGCAATATCCGGTCGCCGGTGTCTGGCTTCGCGAGGGCGATTTGCTCGTTCAACTGTGCCAGCGGCAGCAAAACTCCACCGTCGGAGTCGCCGCGTGGGTAGTTGCGCCATGTGCGTGTGTCGGTCACAACGATCTGGTGACTTGGGCCTTCAACCGTGTAGTTGTAAGTCAGTGAAATGGTGTCGTGAAAGAGTCCGTTAAGGGGCCGGCGGCTAAGCACGTGGTTGTCGTGGATGCCGAGAAGCGAACGGATTGACGCGCTGGCGCTGTCGTAGGTGGCAACGCTGTTCACGCCGCTGAGCAGTGTCAGCAGCTTCTCACCAGGTGGAACGCCGGTGGGCGTGCGGAACTGCTCCGGCGCATTGCCCCAGTGCTGGCATATTGCATACGCTGTTAGACCATTCTGTACGATGCGCAGGCCGAGTTCGCTGCCGTACACACCCTTGCAGAAGTCGCGCGTCATATTCCAGTCGTCGGTGATCTCGTGGTCGTCAAAGATCATGTAGATGGGAATGTTGGCGAGGGCGCGCCGCACATCATTGACCTTCCGTCTGAAGTCCTCGGTACGCTTCGTGGCTTTATCGATGTTCTCTTGGTCTCCCTCCACGAATCCCAAAGCACCTAGCCCCAGGCGATCACCCTCAATGGGACGGTCATTGAAGTAGTCTTTAATCTCTCGGAAAGTGGGCAGCGAAATCGAAGACGGAGGCCAAAGCACCTCGGACCAAACCATGAGGTACATCGCGAAGAACTCGCCCAGGCCAATCAGTTGCCCCTTAAAGTCAACCGACGTAAAGTGCGCGTCATTTCGGACTATGTCGCCGCGCAGGGCCGGGTAGATCGTGCCTATTCTGCGCCGCGTACTCAAGGTCGGCACATTGCAGACGACCTCCTCATCCCAACCGAGCAGCACGCTTGCGGCGTCCTGCAGCATCATCGACATCGCGAATCCAACATCGTCGGCATATATCTGGTCACCGGTCAGCAACAGCTGATGCGGCCGCGCCATCGGATTCTCGGCGCCCTGGGCGATCAGGCCATCCAGAATGGGCAGCGCGTCGGCGCCGTTGCCGTGCGGGATACGACACGACCCGTGGAAGATGCGCAGTTGGTTCAGGTCGGCAGGCGGCAGGCAGAAGCTCGGTTTGTCGTATGGCGCGTACGACAAAGGGGCGTTGTCCGTAGCTTCTGCAAGAGATTTTGTGCCTTCATCGAACCTAAAGCTCAAATCGTATCGGTACACCTTGCCCTCAGTAAGCGCCGCCATTGGAGAGTCCGGTTGGGCGGTGACTGCAACGATGTGTAGATTCGTCCCTACCGCAGTGGTGCGGCCTGAACCAATCATGCCAACGGTATCAAGTACGGTCAGGGTGACATCGCAGGGGATGCGCAACGCAACCCAAACCGTCACCTCGCTCGCAGTCACTTTGCGCAACATTGGTCCGGCTAACACGCGCGGCCGCACCGCTAGGCCAGATTCCGGGTCACTGAGGGACTTCCAAGGCATCGAAATACCCTCCTCGTGATCGTGGCAGCCAGCCTCGGAACAAGCGGTTCGGCGCTTGTCGACCTCCTACGCCTTCGCAACGCAAATCGTCAGCGTCGGCTCCGCGGTCGGCGTCGCTCTTACTCAGATACTCGTAGACGATCGCGTTGCCCTTATCGTCGTAGGACTGCTGGATCCGCCATCTGACGATGCGGTGCTGCGCGCCGGGTTCGAGCTTCGCGTCTTCGACGCTGGCCTTCGCATCCAGCCCGTACAGCGCGGTGATGCTGTCGCGGCTGATTGAGCGCCAATGGATGCGCCCAGCGCCGCGGTGGCGCCAGCGTTCGTAGCCTCCTCCCTTGCGCCGCAGCGGTTGGCCGGTGGCCCCGTCCAGCATCGGGACCGGGTCTTCCGCGCCCGAGAGGATGTCAACGTCGGACCCGTCGTCATCGAGGTAGCGAGGCGGACCCTTGTCCGTTTTGCGGGTGATGGCCGGCGGGCCTAGGCTCCGGCCGTAGCCGAACGGGCCGTTGCCGGCGCCCGAGTCGTACGCCAGCGCGAACTGCGGGCCGAAGCCCGAGCGACCCGGGCTGGTGGCGATGGGAACCGTCACGCCGACGGTGCCAGTGACAGGATTGGCGGCGAACTTTTCGCCGATGCCGCGGATGGCGCCACCGCCCTTGGGCAGGTTGATGGCGGCGTCTGCATGCCGAACGCGGGACGCTCGGCGTTCTTCGCTTCCGGCGAGGGCGTCTCGTCGGTCTTCTTCGCGCTCCGCGCACCCGACTGCGGCGGCTGATGCGCCTTAGGCTCGAATTCTTCTCGTTTGGCTCGCACGCATGCCTCCTTGCGCTACGGGCTTTCGTGACTATTAGGAAACGAAAGCTTCGAGCCATCGTCGCACACAGAGCTTCCGTTGAGAAGCCGTCGACGGGCAAGGCGCCTAATCAATCTTGATGATGGAAGGCACCGCCCCCGCCTCGGTTGGCTCACTGCGCAACGAGGTCCGCCGCTCTTGCTGGCGCCGGGCTGTATGTCGCTCGGGCACCCTGGTGTCTTCCGTTCTTGCGCGTGGCGCCACCCTGGCAACGCGCCGGCCAGTTCTGGCACATGATCGGGAGCGCTCTCGATCAGCATGGTGTCGGCTAGCGCCTTCTGCACGGTCGCACCGTGGGCGCGGACCAGCTTCTTCGCAGCCGTGAGATCCTTGTCACCCAAGGCGTCCGCTGTGAGAGAACACGTAGCGCCGCACATCAGCCTCGAGGAGCGAGAAGACGTGTCTCGTTGCGGCTGATCGTGATCATGGGTCTCCGTCTCGCACGACGCGCAGGTCGTCCGCTCGTTTCTTCAAGACGGCGCAGATCTCGTCTATTCGCGCAGGGTCACCGTCCAGCACCAGCAGCCGGACAAGCTCCTCTTCCAGCGACTGACGCCCGCCACGATGCACGGCCAGGGGGCCGTGTTGTTCGACATGAACCTCGATCCGCGGCGGCGCGTCATGGGGCGACGCTTGGATCGACTCGCCTGTGCACATCTCGAACCAGATGTCGAACTCCTCGAAATCACTGCGCAGTACGGCGGTGCTCGCGGTTCTGGCGAGGGCTGCCTTGCACGCGTCGACATAAGCTTGCAGGTCCGCCACCGTCTTGACGACGGGAACACGAAAGCCCGTCACCACCTCCCACCGCACGCGCCATCGTGTCGACAAGGTGAGCCGCCGTGGCGCACCGACCAGCGAGAGCTTTCGAGGCTGATCGTCCAAGACTCTGCTCAGCAACTCGCGCAAGCTGCACCGCCGTCGGCCCCGGGCACGTCCTGCCTCACATCGACCTCGAGAGCGCGCGTCGTCACGATCTTCATGTCGCGTCGCAGCGTGCCGATCCGGGCGCGCTCGTACAGCGCCTTCTGAAGCGCCCTGCACGCGTCGTCGACGGTACCGCCTTGACCGCTCAGGTCCGACACCTCGGGACAGCGGGCGACGAACACATCGCGCTCGAACGTCCCACATCACCACCGCGTCGACGATGCTGTGAGGCTCGATGTTCGACGCGTCGCGAAGCCCGGGGTGCGCCTCGAAGAACGCCTTGCGCTCGCGGTCGTATTCCCTGCCACCTATCAGGACGGTCCACACCGCGAACGACAGCAGGAACAGGGCAAACCCCGCTCGGGCCATCCACTCCGAGGTCTGCGGATCCATTGAGAGCAACCATTCGGTCATCGCGAGCTACCAGTCGTTGTGGAAACCCATGAGATCGTCCTGCGTGGACACACCGCTCGCGTCGCCAAAACCGTACGGGTTGCCCATGACGTCGAAGCTTTCGTCGAGCATCGGCAGTCCGGTCGCCGGGTTGACGGCGGGCGACAGCAGGTCAGGCGCGTCCAACTCGCTGGACACAAGGCCAGGGGCGTCGTGAGCTCCGAACAACCAGGAGAACAGTCCCATCTCGCGCTCCTATTCGAAGATCATCATCACCGTCTTCGTCGTGCAGTTCCCGATCCCGCTGATCACGATCTCGCAGACGTTGGCGACGAACTGGTAGACGCCCGGATTCAACTCCTGCCCCAGGTTCGACGAATCGCAACGCACGTGCCGCTGCGCCGCATCGAGCCAGCCGGCCTGCATCTCGCAAGCCTTCTCGTGCGGGTTGCCGCACGCATTGCCACCCTGACCGCAGTTCTGAGAGTGGATCCGCCCGGCGCTCTGGTCGGCTGACACCAGCGTTTGCCCTGCCGGCAGGATGTGCGTCGTCAGCCGATAGGTCGGCAGTTGGGTGTTGGACCGGAAGTCGACGTTGTAGGAAAGCTTGAAGGCCTGGATCTCGGCCGTGTTCGTCGGCGCGCGCATCGTCGAGGGCGTGACAGCGTAGTCGACAAGGCGGGCGTAGTTCGCCGGTGGGTCGTCGGACCCGCCGCCGCAGGCCTGGAGTGCCGCGATCGACACGATCACGAGGACGGTGGAGCGTGGAGCGGACAAATGCATGGACAAATCTCTGCTTAGTTCGCGCGTTGATGTGCATCATGAAGCGTGGCCCCATGAGAGTCAACGCATGACCATTGGCCGATGCCTCGCCCGCCGCCGGCCTACGCCCGATCGAAGCCGCTGGTGGCGTTCGGCGAGGCGATCCGGCAGGCGCGCATGGAAGCCGGCATCTCGCAGGAAGAATTGGCCTTTCGCGCCGACGTGGGGCGCGCGTACATGTCCAAGCTTGAGCGAGGCTCCCAGGCGGCGGGGCTGGTGACCATGGTCCGCATTGCCTCGGCCCTGGGCGTCAGCGTGTCGCAGCTCATGCTCGACGCCGGGCTCTAGCGTTCGTCGACGGCCCGGTCGGCCAGGCTGCGGATCAGGGCGTCGAGGTGCGGTATGACCTGCGGGCCTTCGGGCATGCGCATCAGGCGGACATCGTCGATCAATGTGATCGTCACGTTGTCCGGGTCCGCCACGATCAGGCGGGCCACGGACGCCCAATGGTCACCGTCGTGCCATCGGTAGGTGTTCAGCCGGGCCAGTGCGCGGGCTTCGTCGGCTGGAAGTCGGCTGATGCCCTGCCAGCCTACTTGGCGTCGGGCCACGTTCACCGATGGCGTGATCTGCGCCGACACCCGGCGCCACAGATCGTCGATGCGCCACCACGTGTCGAGTGCGCCGGTGATCGGCAGCGGTAGCTGCGCGTCGTTGGCGGCTTGGCCGCGCGGCTTGGTCGGCACCAGCGCGACGGCGCCGTGACCGTTGAGGAGTTTCAGTACGTCGGGTCTCATCGTGTTCTCCAGGTCAGCGTTCGTGGTTGGTCGATCGTCACGCGCGGATGCGGAAGGGGTCGTTGGCGGCCAGCCGCTCCAACTTGCGTCGGTTGAGCGGTGTGTCTTGCAGCGCCGTGTATTCGCGGCAGCGCTTGCCGGCGAAGCGGAAGTCGAGGAACAGCACGTCGCGCGGTGCGTGATAGCGGACCTTACCCACGGACGACACCTCCGTTGGCCATCGGGATGACGGGGCAGGCAGCCAGCGAGACCTTGGCCATGTCCTCGACGATCTGGTCCCAAACGAAGAGGATCTTTCGTCCGCCGAAGGGCCGGAAGTAGTGCACGCCCTCGATGAGCACGCTGTCCTTCAGGCGCTCGCGGATCGTGCGAACGTCGTACTTGATGCGAGCGGAAAGCTCGGTCGTGGTGAGCAGTTCGGAAGTCACGGGGTTCTCCTTTGGGGTGGTGACTTCTTCATGACATCACCCGTCAGGACGCGATCAACCCCTGCGGCGACGAATGGGCATGCCGAATTCGCAAAACCAGTCGTCGTGCCCAAAAGCGAGCATGTCAAGGCACGCCAACGGTCGAGATTCGGCCCGCGAAATCCGTAGCCCAACGCGTCGTCAACTTGCGCGCGTCGCTGTCAAGAGCGTTGGTTGAATTGCCGCGCCGATGGGCTACGCACGCCAGTCGTCAAGTGACCCGTGGTCTCGTAGCCCGTTGGGCTACACAGCCCGATCGTCAAACTCGCCATCCCGGCGAATCCGTCTTCAACCGCGGTTGGGCGCGTTTGGGCTACGGATGGGCTACAAAAGGGCTACAGGTGGGCTACAGAGCCCTCGTGAAGCCCTCATCGGCTTCACGTTCGAGTGCAAAACCTTTTCGGATCAAGCACTTGTGTGGCGCGCCCGGCTGGGATCGAACCAGCGGCCCCTGGCTTCGGAGGCCAGTACTCTATCCACTGAGCTACGGGCGCGGGATGTCAGACACGAGCCAGGATCAGGGCTTCCTGGGTTACCGGCGTCCGTAAGTGTAACTCTCAGTCCAAGAGTTGAGCGAGCGAGGCCCGCTCAATGCACGCAGGCTGACGGCCGATACCCTACAAACGTGGGGTAGAACCCAAATTTGACCGACGATGCGACAGACTTCCTAAGGTAGGGGTTGGTTGCATTCGTTAGGTCCTGGTACAACCGCAAGCAGTCGTAGAAAAACGTGCGACCCCTGGCCGGCGACTACTACGAGCAGCGCACGAGTCAATTTAGCGATCTGTGTCGGGAGGCAGCGCGGTCCACAGACCTCGCTCGGAACCATTTGGTCAAGATTTTTAATCATCGCTTGAATCTGCGCGCTGCCTTGCAGATGGCCGCGGATTTCCTCGTCGTGCTGCTGGTGACGGTTGGGTTCGCGGCTGCGCATGGGGCTCACGGCCTTTCACTATCGGCGACTGCGGCGCAAGCATTTTCGCTCGCGGCGTGGACGTCCGTGGCCGGGAACGTCGCCGGCCTTTACGAGCCGCTGGCGGGTCGAGCGTTGCAGCAGCGTGTTTCGCGTGCGCTGTTGGCTGGGCTTCTGGCGTTGCCAGTTGCCTATGTGTTGTTCGTGCTCGTGCCCACATCGATCGTGCCTTATGCGGGCATGGTGGCGGTCGGTGTTGTCATCGCGCATCGGTCGCTTACGGCGCGGTTCGGCGAGAGCCACCTGCTTCAACGGCGCGTCCTTGTGTTGGGGACCGGCGAATGTGCCCGTCAGGTTGGCGAGTCTCTGCACGCGCACGGCCTGAGTGCCCGGGTCGTCGGATTCTTCCCGAGCCCCAACGAGCGCGAACATGCCGTGCCTGAGGCGCACATCCTTCAAACCGACGACTCACTGGCATCTGCGGCCAAGTGCGCGCACGCCGACGAGGTGATCGTTGCGCTTACCGAGCGGCGCAGCGGGAGCATGTCTTTGCGCGACTTGCTCGACTGCAAGGTCAACGGCATTCGAGTCACGGACTTGTCGACCCACTTCGAGAGGCAACTCGGGCAGATCCGGCTCGACTACGTCAACGCGAGTTGGCTGGTTTTCGGAGCTGGGTTTGAGCAAGGGTTCTTCCGTACGGCTGTGAAGCGGGTGTTCGACATCGTGGCGGCCTTGGGTCTTCTGGCACTGACGTTACCGATCATGTTGATCACGATGGTCCTGATCAAGATCGACAGCCGCGGGCCCATTTTTTACCGGCAGGAGCGGGTGGGGCGCAATGGTGAGGAGATCAACATCACCAAGTTCCGGAGCATGTGTGACGATGCCGAGCGCGACGGGCCGCGCTTTGCTTCGGCGCGCGACACTCGAGTGACGCGAGTCGGGCGTGTCATCCGCAAGCTGCGAATCGACGAGTTGCCACAGCTGCTCAACGTGCTGACGGGCGAGATGAGCCTGATCGGCCCACGGCCAGAGCGATGTGTTTTCGTCGAACAACTCACCCGGGACATCCCGTACTACGCCGTCCGGCACAGCGTCAAGCCCGGCTTGACCGGCTGGGCCCAGGTGCGTTACCAGTATGGTGCGACGGTCGACGACGCCAAGCAGAAGCTTCAGTACGACCTTTACTACGTCAAGAACCACTCGCTGCTGCTTGACTTACTGATCGTGTTCGAGACCGTGTCGGTCGTGCTGACAGGCAAAGGCGCGCGGTAAACGGCACCGTGACCCTGGCGGTCTACAGCCATCTGCTGGCGGGCCTTTCGTACGGGGTGTTCGCTTGTTTGCTGTTCGCCGGTCCCTTCGGCGGCCGCGCGCGCTTGGCGCTCGGGGGTTGGTTCGTTGCTGGCGTGCTCGTCAGCGCGGCCTGGGGGGGCGTCGCTGCCGCCGCTTACGGGAAGGGAGGCTTGCCACTGGCCGTGGCCGCCAACCTGCTGGACCTTAGCCGCTATGCAGCCTGGTTTGGGTTCACTCTCTGGTTGTTGCGACGACAAGAGCCCGGGCGCGGTCAGATGGTTTTGCTCCGTGGCCTTGTGATCCTGGCAACGCTGTTCGGTGCGGCTGGCGCTGCAACCGGCGCGCTGCCATTTGCGACGATAGCGTTCCCCGTCGTTGGTCTGGTGCTGATCGAGCAGGTTTCCAAGGGCGCGGCCGAAGATGCTCGCTGGCACTTGAAGCCGCTGTGCCTGGGCCTTGCTGCCATTTTCGTGTTCGATCTGTACCTGCACTCCTACGTCCTGCTGTTCGGCCGCCCCGACGACGAGGCAGCCGCGCTTCGTGGCGCCGTGCATGCGTTGCCGGTTGCGCTGCTCTACGTGTCCGTGCAGCGCCAAGCCAACTGGCGCGGCTCGTTGCGTGTCTCCCGAGACGCAGCGTTCCACACCGTGACGCTGATCCTGGTGGGCATCTACCTGCTGCTGATTTCAGCCAGCGGCTACTACGTTCGCAAGCTTGGCGGCGATTGGGGCGGTGCGCTTCAGATCATCCTGGTCAGCGTCAGCCTCGTGGCGCTGACCGCGCTGGCGCTGTCGGGCGCAATGCGAGCGAGGCTGCGGGTGTTCGTCAGCAAGCACTTCTTCCGCTACCGCTACGACTACCGAACAGAGTGGTTGCGTTTCACGGCGCGGCTGGGTGCCGAACGGTCGCCGCGTGAGGTCGGCGGCCTGGTCGTCCAAGGCTTGGCCGAGATGCTGCACAGCCCTGCTGGCGCGCTGTGGTATCGGGATTCACAGCGGGCTTTGCTGGTCCAGGCGGCAAGGTGGAATTCACCCGTCAACGACAACTGTGAAGCGGAGGATTCAGCGTTCGCACGCTTGCTGCTCGAGCGGCAGTGGGGTGTCGATCTCTCGGCCTGCCGTGGTGGTCGCGAAAGCGCTGGAGTCGTATCGCCCCCCACATGGTTGCTCGAGAACCAGGCGTACTGGCTGGTTGTGCCCCTGATCGTGGGGTCGCGACTCGTCGGGTTCGTGGTGATCGAGCCGCCGCACGCGATGACGGCGCTGAACTGGGAGGTGCGCGACCTGCTGAAAACCGCCAGCCGACAAGCGGCCAGCTTCCTGGCGATGATCCATGCGACTGAAGCCTTGCTGGAAGCGCGCAAATTCGAGGCCTTCAACAAGATGTCGGCATTCGTCGTGCACGATCTGAAAAACGTCGTTGCTCAGTTGTCCTTGATGACGCAAAACGCGAGACGCTTGAAAGACAACCCCGAGTTTCAGGAGGACATGCTGGCGACCGTCGAGAACTCCCTCGAGAAGATGCGTCGACTGATGCACCAACTTCGCTCGAGCGACACGCCGGCCGGCACTGGCGCCGGGGTCGCCTTGCCGGCCGTGGTCGATCGCGTTCGAGCCGCGGCCGAAGCCCGCGGTCGCGCGCTCGCTGTTCAGTTCGTGGATCGCGTCGTTGCGCGTGGTGCCGAACAGCGGGTCGAACGCGTCATCGGTCACCTCGTCGACAACGCGCTCGACGCAACAGCGCCGAACGGCACCGTGACGATCACTTTGTCACGCGAGGGCAGTCAGGCGAAAGTCGCGGTGTGCGACAACGGGCATGGGATG
The DNA here is from genome assembly GCA_963738615.1 of uncultured beta proteobacterium. Classification (GTDB taxonomy): domain Bacteria; phylum Pseudomonadota; class Gammaproteobacteria; order Burkholderiales; family Burkholderiaceae_C; genus CAVTWY01. Next base: position 849,676 of record CAVTXI010000019.1, on the reverse strand, counting down.
AGCCGAGAGTTCATTGCGACGGAACTGTTCAAACCGTTCCACTCGACCAAGTCCCAGGGCATGGGGATCGGCGCTTACGAGAGCCGACAGTACATTCACGAAATAGGAGGCAGCTTGACCGTCGAAAGCGAAGTCGGCCGCGGGACCACCGTCGTCGTCAGCTTGCCGTTGCTGGAGACCGGGCAAGGCGCGATCCACGAATTGCACGGCGAGCGATGAGCGCGACCAAACGGCCCCAGGTGCTGATCGTCGAGGATGATTTGGCACTGCAGAAGCAGATCAAATGGTCACTCGACGGTTTCGACTCGGTGGCCGCGGCAGATCGAATTGGCGCGCTGTCTCTTTTTAAGCGCTCACCGATGCCCGTCGTGACGATGGATCTTGGCCTACCGCCCGACGCCGACGCTGCGTCAGAGGGCTTCGCGCTACTGGATGCACTGCTTGGTTTGGACCCTGCGGTCAAGGTCATCGTGCTGTCCGGCCAGAGTGACCGCGCCAATGCAGTGCGGGCGGTCGAACTCGGCGCGTATGACTTCTTGGCGAAGCCGCTGGACGCCGATTTGCTGAAGATGACCGTCGAGCGTGCGCTGCGTGTCCACGAATTGCAGGCCGAGGTGTCGCGGTTGAGGGCGCAGGTGTCCAACGAGGCCTTCGCCGGCCTGATTACGCGCGACCCACAAACGTTGCGCGCGTGCCGCACGATCGAGAAGGTGGCACCCAGCAGCGCCAGTGTGATGGTGCTGGGAGAGAGCGGTACCGGAAAGGAAATCCTGGCGCAGGGCCTTCACGCGGCCTCTCGGCGCGAAGGCAAGTTGGTTGCGATCAATTGCGCGGCGATCCCGGAAACCCTCCTCGAAAGCGAGCTGTTCGGCTTCGAAAAGGGGGCCTTCACCGGCGCCGTCAAGACGACCGTCGGGAGAATCGAGACAGCTCACCGAGGCACGTTGTTCCTCGACGAGATCGGCGACCTGCCGGCGCCGCTACAGGCCAAGCTGCTGCGGTTCCTACAGGAGCGCACGATCGAGCGCCTGGGTAGCAGAACGGCGATTGCCGTCGACGTGCGTGTCGCGTGTGCGACGCACCAAGACCTTCCGGCGCTGATCAAGGCCGGCCGATTCAGGGAAGATTTGTACTACCGCTTGGCCGAGATCGTGGTTGCAGTCCCGCCCCTGCGCGACCGGGTGGGTGATGCAGTGCTGCTGTCTCACGCGTTCCTGAAGCGGGCGTCCGAAGAACTGCGCAGCACGTTGCGCTTTACCGACGAAGCGCTGCGCGCAATCGAGCAACACCGATGGCCAGGGAATGTGCGCGAGCTCCAGAACGTGATCAGGCGAGCCTCCATCATGGCCGACGGTAGTCGCATCGGGCTGCAAGAACTGGGATTGCCTGACGTTGGGTTGGCCGATGGCGACCAACCCGTCTGGGATCTGCGCACCGTACGCGAAACAGCCGAACGCGAAGCCGTCACTCGGGCACTGGCCAGGGCCGATGGCAATATCGCACGGGCAGCGGACTTGCTTGCTGTCAGCCGCCCCACGTTGTACGACCTGATCAACCGGTTGGGGATTCACAGCGATGGATAGGCCGACGCGAGCGTGCGCTTGCCTCACACGTATGGGGATGACATTGATTCATGGCCTTGCGCGCGTGCCTCGTGCACCGGTAGCCTTGTCCAACTGTTCGACAGCTCGGCGTTTCCTGGGCGTCGCCCTGTGCCCGCGCCTTCCGTTTTCTGGTCGTTAGTTCGAGGTCGTCATGAAATTCGTCACCCGCATGATCCGAAAGACCTCGGGCACCGTTGTCGCATGCATCGTCGCGTGGACGCTGGCGGCCTGCGCCGGCCCGACCGCGGGCTTGCCCCCCGCCCCGGCCAAAGCGGCGAACGAGAACTATTCGTACATCATCGGCCCCGGCGACACGCTGAATGTCATCGTCGCGCGCCACCCTGAGTTGTCGATGTCGGTTCCCGTGCGTCCCGACGGCAAGATTTCCGCGCCGCTCGTCGACGAAATGCTCGCCCAGGGCAAGACTTCGGTCCAGTTGGCGCGCGAGTTGGAGGCCATGCTCGGTAAATACGTGCGCGATCCGGTCGTCACGGTCGTGGTCACCAACATCGTGGGCTCTTACAGCGAACAGATCCGGGTCGTCGGCGAGGCCGCGCGCCCGCAATTCCTGCCGTTCCGCCAGAAGATGACGCTGCTCGACGTGATGATCGCCGTCGGCGGCCTGACCGACTTTGCAGCCGGTAACCGTGCCACGATCCTTCGGACGAGCGACGGCAACAAGCTTTATGCGGTGCGCCTCAAGGACTTGGTCAAGGGTGGTGACATCTCGGCCAATGTCGAGATGCAGCCCGGTGACGTCGTCATCATTCCGCAGAGTGCGTTCTGAGGCCCGTCAAAGCGAAAGTCCGTCGTCATGAACGAGTTGATCCGCCAGGTCGTGAGTGCGTTGCGAGGCATGTGGAAGCACCGCTGGCTTGGCATGCTCTTCGCGTGGGTGACGGCGTTCGCCGGCGCGGCGATCGTCTACAAGATCCCCAATCGCTACGAGGCCACCGCCCGCATCCAAGTCGACACCGACTCGATCCTCAAGCCTCTGCTGGCCGGGCTGGCCGTGCAGCCCAACGTCGAGCAGCAAGTGGCCATGCTCAGTCGAACGCTGATCAGCCGACCCAATGTCGAGAAGCTGGTGCGGATGGCCGATCTCGACCTGAAAAGCGCATCGAAGGCCGACAGCGACACGTTGGTCGACCAGGTGATGGCGACCTTGCGAATCACCCCGACGGGAACCAACAATCTGTACAGGCTGTCGTTCCGCGACACCGATCCAGAACGTGCCAAGCGGGCGGTTCAGTCGCTCGTGTCGATCTTCGTCGAGACGGGGCTCGGAGCCAGCAAGAAGGACGCCGAGAGCGCGCGCGCCTTCATCACCGAGCAGATCAACAACTATCGAGGCAAGCTCGAGGAGGCCGAGGCAAGGTTGAAGGCATTCAGGCTGCGCAACCTCGATTCACAGATTGGCAGCGACGGCAAAGACATCACAGTGCGCTTGGGCGAACTCAGCGAGCAGCTCGAGAAGGCGCGACTCGACCTGCGAGAGGCCGAGAACGCGCGTGACGCAGCGAAAGCCGCCTTGGCAAGCGAGCGGTCCCAGTCGTCGACGCTGTCGACACAGAGCCTCGTCCTCGACGCGGGCGTGAGCATCGCGACGCCGGAGATCGATGCCAGGCTGGATGCTCAGCGTCGCAACCTCGATGCCCTTCTGCAGCGCTACACCGACCTGCATCCCGAGGTCATCGCTACGCGCCGTCTCGTCACGGATCTCGAAGGACAGCGCAACGCCGAGATTCAAGCGCTCAAGCGCGCCGCTGCCGCCAAGCAAGCATCCGCCCCGGCCAGCCCGGCGGCGACCAGCCCCGCCATCCAGGAGCTCAGTCGGATGGTGGCCGTGGCCGAAGTGCAGGTGGCGCCGCTCAAGGCACGTGTCGCTGAGTACTCGAGCCGGTACAACCAGGCACGCGCGCAGCGAAAGACGGCTCCTCAGGTGGAAGCCGAGGCCGCGCAGCTCAACCGCGACTACACCATCCACAAGAAGAACTACGAGGACCTGGTCGGTCGACGCGAGACGGCCGCGATCTCGGAAGAGGCCGAGGCCTCGGGTATGGCGGATTTCCGAGTGATTGATCCGCCCCGTGTCGCGCCGCAGCCGGTTTGGCCGGACCGGCTGATGCTTCTGGGGCTCGTGCCGCTGGCGGCATTGGGTGCGGGTTGCTTGGCAGCCATGGCGGCCTGGCAGCTCCGGCCGGTCTTCTTCGATATCTCTGATCTCAAGAGCAAGCTGGGCCTGCCGGTGCTTGGTGCCGTCTCGAGCCTGATGGACGCGGCTGCAGTTCGCCACCGACGGCTCGACCTGCTCGGATTCACGACCGCCTCGACGGGATTGCTACTTGTCTTCGCCCTCGGCGCGGCGTTCTTCCTGAGGATGCGCGGACTATGAGCGGACTCATCGAGCAAGCGGCGATGCGCCTCGAGCAATTGCGTCGAGCCGGAGCCGGTGTCGGCGTCGACAGCCCCTCTGCCGCCGCCCCCGGACCGGTCCTTGGAGTTGTCGAGAGCACTGGCCCTTCGGCCAGCACAAGCCTGCCGCCGTCGCAGCCCACGGTTACTTCGCGCAGGATCGAGATCGATCTCGCTGCGCTGGCTTCTGCAGGTTTACTTGTGCCCGATGCGCCTCGCAGCGCGCTGGCTGACCAGTTTCGCGTGATCAAGCGACCGTTGGTTCGCAACGCAAGAGGCCGTGCGCCGGTCAAGGTGGCCAACGGGAACCTGATCATGGTCACCAGCGCGCTCGTCGGCGAGGGCAAGACATTCACGGCCGTGAATCTGGCGATGAGTCTGGCCTCGGAGGTCGATCACACCGTGATGCTCGTCGATGCCGACGTTGAGCGCCCATCGGTTGCCCGCGTGCTCGGGTTGAACACCAACGACGAAACGATTCTGGAACCTGGCTTGCTCGACGTCCTCGAGGGACAAGCCGACCTGTCGGACGTCATCCTGCAGACCAACATCGACAAGCTGACCTTGATCCCGAGCGGCGCGCCCAGAAGGGATGCGACCGAACTGCTGGCCAGCGACACCATGATGCGGCTTCTTGCCGACATGACTTCGCGCTACCAGGACCGGATCATCGTCTTTGATTCGCCGCCCCTGCTGCTGACCACCGAAGCCCGGGTTTTGGCGACTCACATGGGCCAGGTCGTCGTCGTCGTCCATGCCGAGAAGACGCCGCAGGCCAAGGTCGAAAGCGCGCTGACCCTGATCGAATCGTGTCCGGTGCGCCTGCTCGTCCTCAACCGCGCCCGCGATGCCGGTGACACGACCTACGGTTACGGGTACGGCTATGGTGTCAAAGGCCCGACCGCGGCGACCGAGGCCCCTCCAGCGAAGGCGTGACCCGACATGCGACAACAACCCACGATTCGTTCTCCCCTCCTCCGATCCGGCTCGAGCACGTGGTTGCTCGCGTGTACGTGTGCGGCTCTTTCCGCGAGCGCTGCGGCGCAAGAGGGCGGCGTGTCGGCTCGCGCGTGGACCGTCGAACCGTCGGTGTCGCTGAGGCTGACGGCGACGGACAACCGGCGCCTGCAGTCGAGCAAGGAAGCCGATGTCATCACCGAGGGCACGGCCGGCTTGCGGATCTCGAGCAATGCGGGGGTCATCCGCGGTTTTCTCGACTACTCGCTACTCGGCACCGCTTATGCGCGCGACTCTGATCTCAGCGACGTGAGCCATCGACTTGGCGCAGCCGCGACTGCGGAGCTGATCAGTGGCTTTGCATTCGTCGATGCGGCGGCCAGCTACGCACGTCAAGCGGTATCGGCGTTCGGCGTGCAGTCAGCTCCCACGCTGGCACCCACCGGCAACCAGACCGACGCCGCCACGGTCTCCATCACCCCGCGGATCCGCGGCCGACTGGCCCCCACCGTGCGCTATGACGGACGTGTTTCCTTCGCTGCGACTCGAGCTAAGGACACTGACGCTGGCGACGTTGATTCGGGCCATGCGCTCCTGTCGCTCGACGGGGATACGGCTGGCTCACCGATGCGGTGGAGAGCCCTGGCGCAGTACGACACCACGGACTACGTGGCCGGCAGGCGCACGTTCGATTCGCGACTGAAGGGCAGTGTGGGCTACTTGTTCACGCGCGAACTGAAGCTCGGCGTGAGTGTGGGTGCCGAGCGCACCAACCTGCGCATCCTCGATGGCGAGACCCTTTCCACTGCCGGTCTCGAGGCCGAGTGGACACCCACCGAGCGCACCTTGCTAGCCGCCAGCATCGAGAAGCGCTTTTTCGGCACCGGCCATTCGGTTCAGCTCTCGCACCGGACGCCGCGCACCGCATGGACCGTCGCCGACACACGCGATGTTTCGTCGGCGACCCAGCCGGGCACGGCCGCATTCGGCAGCGCTTACGACCTGTACTTCCGCCAGTTCGCGTCGGAGGAGCCGGATCCGATCAAGAGGGACTTGCGTGTCCGCAACTACATGCAGACCAACAACATCGACCCGAACGCGCCCGTCCTGGGCGGTTTTCTCGCGCAAGCGGCGACGCTAACGCGCACGCAATCGGCGTCATTCGGGCTCGTGGGCGTACGCAACTCCGTCACGCTGCGTGCCGCTCGTACACGCAGCCAACGCGTCGACGAGATCGTGTCTGTCAACGACGACCTGAACAGGAGCAGCATCGTCAAGCAGCAGGGGCTTTGGCTCGAGGGAGCACATCGGCTCACGCCGACTTCCGCCTTGACTGCCACCGCCGGCTACCAGCGAACCCAGGGCGATGCCGATGCTCAGGGATCGACGCTGAAGTCGTTCGCACTGGGATGGGCGGCGCCGCTGGGCCCACGTTCGACTGTTGCCTTGGGTGCGCGCCACGCGGTGTTCGACAGTTTGGTCGCAAGCTACAAAGAGAACGCGATCTTCGGCGCTCTGCGCTACGCGTTCTGATCCATGTACGAGGCGTTTTACGGGCTGACCACCAAGCCCTTCCAGCTCAGTCCGGACCCGGCTTTCTACTTCAACAGCAAGCAGCACCGGCGCGCCAAGGCCTACCTCGAGTTCGGCGTGGCGCGAAGCGAGGGGTTCATCGTCATCACCGGCGAGATCGGTGCCGGCAAGACGACGATCCTGTCCGACCTGCTCGAGCGCCTGTCCAACACCAACGTGACCGTCGGGCAGCTCGTCACCACACAGCTCGACGCCGAAGACACGTTGCGCATGGTCGGAGCCGCGTTCGGCATCGACGTGACCGGCGTCGACAAGGCCCAACTGCTGATGACGATCGAGGCCTTCCTGCTCGACCAGGTCTGCCGCGGCCGGCGTTGTTTGCTCGTCGTCGATGAGGCTCAAAACTTGTCTCCTCGAGCGCTCGAAGAGCTGCGCATGCTGTCGAACTATCAGGTCGGCACGCGGGCGCTGCTGCAGAGCTTCCTCGTCGGTCAGCCCGAGTTCAAGCGCATGCTGCAGCGGCCCGAAATGGAACAGTTGCGCCAGCGCGTGGCGGCCACCTGCCACCTCGGCGCGATGGATGCCGAAGACACGCACCACTACGTCGAGCATCGACTCAGGCGCGCGGGCGCGACCGACGTCATGCCGTTCTCGCCCGAAGCGATCGATGCGATTCATGCCGCCAGCAAGGGCATACCGCGACGGATCAATACGCTTTGCGATCGTCTCCTGCTCGCGGGCTACCTGGCCGGCGAGCCAGCCATCACCCACGTTGATGTCGAGAAGGCCGTCGCGGAACTGGTGGAGGAGGGCACGATGGACGCACCCGCGGGGCGCGTTTCGGCGCAGCCAACCCATGCGCACGATGCAGTCGACACCGACATGGGCCGCCTTGCGCTCGACGCAGCCTCCGCGGACGATTTGTCCTCGCAAATAGGCGGTTTGTTCGACCTGCAGCAGAACGACCGCCTCCAGCGCCTCGAGCGCAGTGTGCTGCGGCTCGAGCGCATCAGCCTCGAGACGCTGCAAACGATGAAGCTGCTCGTCAAGGCAGCGCGCCGCAGGGCACCCAGCGGAGGGCCGAAATGACAACCACCACCACGGTCAATGCGCTGACCATCGACGTTGAGGACTATTTCCAGGTGTCTGCATTCGCGCCATTTATCGCGCGAAGCGAGTGGCCCCACCGCGAGTGCCGCGTGCAGGCCAACGTCGAACGCATCCTGGCCATGCTCGAGGCGCGCGGCACCAAGGCGACGTTCTTCACGTTGGGCTGGATTGCGCAGCGCTACCCGCAGCTCGTGCGGGCCATCGTCGCTCGAGGCCACGAACTGGCCAGTCACGGCTACGACCATCAGCGCGCTTCGGATCTGAGTGAACGCGCATTCTTCGACGACGTTGATCGTGCCCGGCGCCTCCTTCAGGACATCAGCGGAACGGACGTGAAAGGCTACCGCGCGCCGAGTTTCTCGATCGGAGCACGCAACCTCTGGGCCTTCGACGCGCTGGCCCGGGCCGGCTATCGCTACAGCTCGAGCATCTACCCGATCCGCCACGATCACTACGGCATGCCTGATTCGCCGCGCTTCGCGCACCGTCGGCAGACGATGGTCGAGATCCCACCAACAACGCTGCGCCTGGGCGGACAGAACTTTCCTTCCAGTGGTGGCGGTTACTTCCGGCTGTTGCCGTACGGCGTATCACGCTGGATGCTGCGCCGGGTGAACGAACATGACCAACAGCCCGCGGTTTTCTACTTCCACCCGTGGGAACTCGATGCCGATCAACCGCGCGTCGCGGGCGTCGGCGCGATGACGCGGTTTCGCCACTACGTCAATATCGAGCGCATGCCGGCACGCCTCGAACGCCTGCTCGACGACTTCGCGTGGGGCCGTATGGACCGGGTGTTCCTCGGCGCGGCCGAAGCTTTGCCGCAATGACGGCGGTCTTGCGTCTGAATCCGTCGGATGCGCTGGTCGAAGCGCGCTGGGATGCGTTCGTCGTCGCGAGTCCGTCGGCGACCTTCTTCCATCGCGCAGGCTGGCAACGCCTCTTGCGCGAGCGCCTCGGGCACGACACCTATTACCTGTATTGCGAGATCGACGGGCAGATCGAGGGCGTGCTGCCGCTGGCGCATGTGCGCAGCGTCCTGTTCGGCCACTCGTTGGTCAGCCTGCCGTTCACGGTGTACGGCGGCGTGGCTGCACGCACGGCGCCGGCGGCGCAGGCCCTCGAGAACGAGGCCCAGGCTCTTGCGCGTCGCCTTGGTGTGACCCACCTGGAGCTGCGCAACACGCAACCCCGGCACGCCGACTGGCCGACGCAGGATTTGTACGTCACATTCAGAAAGCCGATCCTGCCCAGCGTCGATGCCAACATGCTGGCGATCCCACGCAAGCAGCGTGCGATGGTGCGCAAGGGTGTCAAGAACGGGTTGCGCAGCGAGATCGACCAAAACGTCGAACGCTTCTTCCCGCTCTACGCGGACAACATGCATCGCCATGGCACGCCCGGGCTCGCCAAGCGCTGGTTCGAGATGGTGTTGCGCGAGTTCGGCGCCGACGCCGAGGTGCTCACGGTCGTGGGCCCCGATGGCCGCGCGCTCAGCAGCGTGCTGAGCTTCTACTTCCGCGACGAGGTCATGCCCTACTACGCCGGTGATCGCACCGACGCGCGCGACCTTGCCGCCAACGACTTCAAGTACTGGGAGCTGATGCGCAGGGCCTGTGAGCGCGGACTGCAGGTGTTCGACTACGGCCGCAGCAAGCGCGAGTCGGGCTCGTTCTCGTTCAAGAAGAACTGGGGTTTCGAGCCGCAGCCGTTGTGCTACGAGTACTGCCTCTACAAGCGCGACAGCATCCCCCAGAACAACCCGAACAACGGCAAGTTCAAGCTCGCGATCGAGGCGTGGCGAAGAATGCCACTGGCGATGGCCAACGTGATCGGGCCCTATGTCGTACGCGCGCTGGGGTGAGATGAGTGCTGTGTTGACCACGGTCGTCGCGCGCCCGGCATGGGCACGGGTGGCCTCCGTTCGTCGCGCTCGTCCTGGTGACGCTGTTGGTCGTCTACCGCGACACCGCAGGAGCGATGGTCGCGATCTGGAGCCGCTCCGAGACCTTCACGCACGCGTTCCTCGTCGTGCCGATCGTGTTGTGGCTGATCTGGCAGCGGCGCGACGAGTTGGCCGCGCGCCAACCTTCGCCGAGCTGGCCCTGGCTGCTTCCTGTCGCGTGCGCCGCGCTGCTGTGGCTCGCGGGGGAACTGGCGTCGGTCAATGCGGCGACCCAGATGGGCCTGGTCGCGATGCTGGTGTTCTCGGTGCCGGCGCTGATCGGCACGCACGCCGCGGCGGTGATCGCCTTTCCTCTGGCCTTCGCCTTCTTTGCGGTGCCGTTCGGCGAGTTCCTGATGCCGCAGATGATGCTGTGGACGGCCGACTTCACGGTCGCGGCGCTGCGGTGGACCGGCATCCCGGTGTACCGCGAGGGCTTGCAGCTCGTGATCCCGTCAGGGCAGTGGTCCGTGGTCGAGGCCTGCAGCGGCGTGCGCTACCTGATCGCTTCGGTCATGGTCGGTACGCTGTTCGCGTACTTGAACTACCGCAGCACAGCCCGACGCATGGCGTTCGTGGCCTTCTCGTTCGCGGTACCGATCGTGGCGAACTGGGTACGCGCGTACTTGATCGTGATGCTGGGTCATCTCAGCGGCAACGAGCTCGCGGTCGGGGCCGATCATTTGATCTACGGCTGGGTCTTTTTCGGCCTCGTGATCGCAGGCATGTTCGCGGTCGGGATGATCTGGGCCGAACCGCTGGCCGGTGAGGAATCCTCGGGTGTTCGCGCGCAGGGAACGACACACACCACGGCCCTGCGTCCGGGCGCGCGCAACGTGGCGTTGGCGCTGCTGCTGCTCGCGGTAGCGCCTCGTGTGTGGGTCAATGCACTCGAACCCGAAACGCAGACGCGGACGCCCCAGCTCGCGGCGATCGAGTTGCGGTCGTCGGGTTGGCAGGCAGCTCCGACGTTGCTCGCCGCCGATTGGCGCCCTTCGTTCAGCGGCGCCGCGTCGGAGCGCCGCTGGTCGCTGGCCCACAGCGACGGCGAGGTCGTGGGTCTGTACATCGCCTACTGGCGGGGCCAGGGCTACGCCAACAAGATGGTGAGCTCCGAGAACACGCTGGTCGCCAGCAACGACAAGGTGTGGCGCCGCGTGACGTCGGGTGGTGTCGTCACGAACGTCGATGGGCGTTCCCTGGGATTACGCGCCGCCGAGCTTCGCGGCTCGGCGCAAGCCGACACGGCCGACGCTCCGCGCTTGCTTGCGTGGCAGGTCTACTGGGTCAACGGCACGCTGGTTGCCAGCGACTGGCAGGCCAAGCTATGGGGCGCGTGGCAAAAGGTCCTGGGGCGCGGCGACGACGCTGCCGTGCTTGTCTTCTACACCGCCGCAGAAGGTACGGACGGCACGGACGCCGCGGCGCATCGGCTTGGCGCATTCCTACGCGATCACCTGCGCTCCATCGAGGGCGCGCTCGCGCGCATCCGTCACGATGGCTGACGTGGCCCTGGCTGTCACACGATGCGACCCACGGCCGCTGATCGTGCACTTGGTCTATCGGTTCGACACCGGTGGGCTCGAGAACGGCGTGGTGAACCTGATCAACCACCTGCCGTCCGATCGGTTCCGCCACGCCGTGGTGGCGCTGACGCAGGTGACCGACTTTGCCCGGCGGGTGCGCCACGCCGACGTCGAGGTGGTGGCGATGAACAAGCCACCGGGTCATGGCGTATGGCTGTACCCGCGGCTGTTCAGTCTGTTCCGCCGGATGGCCCCGGCGATCGTGCACACGCGCAACATCGCCGCGCTCGAAGCGCAGGTGCCGGCGTGGATGGCGGGCGTGCCGGTGCGCATCCACAGCGAGCATGGCCGAGATGTCGACGAACTCGGCGGCAAGCAGGCGCGGTATCGCATGCTGCGTCGCCTGCATCGCCCCTTCGTCCAGCACCACGTGGCGCTGTCGCGCGAACTGGCGGACTACCTTCGCCTCGAGGTCGGTGTACCCGACGCGGCGCTGACCGAGCTTTGCAACGGCGTGGACACCGAACGCTTCAGTCCCGTGGCGCAGGGGCCGGCGCCCATCGACGGATGCCCGTTCGACGCCGCGCGCTGCTTCCTGGTCGGCACGGTCGGTCGCATGCAGACGGTGAAGAATCAGCCCTTGCTCGCCCAGGCATTCGCACGCGCGCTGGCCATCGCGCCGGACCTTCGTTCCAGCCTGCGCCTGGCGCTCGTCGGCGATGGACCGCTGCGCGCTCAGTGCGACACGCTGCTGATCGAGGACGGCGTACGCGACCTGGCCTGGCTGCCCGGCGAGCGCGCAGACGTGCCGGCGGTGATGCGCGGCTTCTCGCTGTTCACGCTGCCGTCGCTGACGGAGGGCATCTCGAACACCATCCTCGAGGCGATGGCTTGCGGTCTGCCAGTGGTCGCGACCAACGTCGGCGGCAACGCCAGCCTCGTCGAGCGCGGCGTCACCGGCGAGCTCGTGCCATCGGGCGACGTCGAGGCTTTGGCGCGCCAGATCGTCGCAGCGGCGCACGATCCGCAAAAGGCTCGACGCATGGGGCTCGCCGGACGCGCGCGCGTCGAGCAGCACTTCAGCCTGGCGTCCATGGTTGCGGCCTATCAACGCCTGTACCAAACGCAACTCGCGCGAACCCGCTTCGCGGCGCAGGGGGCCTGAGCGATGTGCGGCATCACCGGCATCTTCGACACGATCGCGTCGCCGCGACATCGACCGCGGCGTGCTCGCGCGCATGAACGAATCGCAGCACCATCGCGGCCCGGACGAGGGCGGCGATGCACGTCGAGCCCGGCGTCGGGCTCGGCCACCGGCGGCTGTCGATCATCGATCTGTCGACCGGGCCAGCAGCCGCTGTTCAACGAGGACGGCAGCGTCGTCGTCGTCTTCAACGGCGAGATCTACAACTACCAGGAGCTGATCCCCGAGCTGACGGCGCTCGGCCACGTGTTCCGCACGCAGAGCGACACCGAGGTCATCGTCCATGCCTGGGAGGCATGGGGCGAGCGCTGCGTCGAGCGCTTCCGCGGCATGTTCGCGTTCGCGCTGTGGGACCGCAACCGCGCAGACGCTGTTCCTCGCGCGCGACCGGCTCGGCGTGAAGCCGCTGTACTACGCGCTGCTGCCGACGGCACGCTGCTCTTCGGCTCCGAGCTCAAGTCGCTGCTCGCGCACGGCGGCTTGCCGCGCGAGATCGATCCGTTCGCGGTCGAGGAGTACTTCGCGCTCGGCTACGTGCCCGAGCCGCGCACGATCTTCCGCGGCGCGCGCAAGCTGCCGCCGGCGCACACGCTGACGATCCGGCGCGGCGCGCCCGCTGCCGGAGCCGCGCGAGTACTGGGACGTCCGCTTCACGCTCGACGACACGATCGGCCGCGAGGAGGCCTGCGACGAACTGCGTCGACGCGGCTGCGCGAATCGGTCCGGCTGCGCATGATCTCCGAGGTGCCGCTGGGCGCGTTCCTGTCCGGCGGCGTCGACTCGAGCGCGGTCGTGGCGACGATGGCCGGCGTGTCGACCGAGCCCGGTCAACACCTGCTCGATCGCCTTCGCCGACCCGGCCTTCGACGAATCGCGCGTTCGCGCAGCATGGTGGCCGACCGCTACCGCACGCGACCATTTCGTCGACACGGGTCGAGAGCGACGACTTCGACCTGATCGACACGCTGGCGCGACTCTACGACGAGCCGTACGCCGACAGCTCGGCGATCCCGACCTACCGCGTGTGCCAGCTCGCGCGCAAGCACGTGACCGTGGCGCTGTCGGGCGACGGCGGCGACGAGAGCTTCGGCGGCTACCGCCGCTACCGGCTGCACATGATGGAAGAGCGCATGCGCGCCGCGCTGCCGCTCGGCCTGCGCCGGCCGCTGTTCGGCACTGCTCGGCCGCGTGTACCCGAAGGCCGACTGGGCGCCGCGCGTGTTTCGCGCCAAGACCACCTTCGAAGGCACTGGCGCGCGACTCGGTCGAGGCCTACTTCCACGGCGTGTCGATCCTGCGCGACGCCGATGCGCGCAGCAGCTGTTCAGCTCGACAGCTTCAAGCGCGCAGCTGGCCGGCTACGACGCGATCGAGGTCTTCCGAGCGCCACGCCGCGCGCGCCGGCACCGACGACCCGCTGGCGCTGATCCAGTACCTCGACCTAAGACCTACCTGGTCGGCGACATCAACACCAAGGTCGACCGCGCCAGCATGGCGCACTCGCTCGAAGTGCGCGAGCCGCTGATGGACCACCCGCTGGTCGAGTGGCTGGCGACGCTGCCGTCCGTCGCTGAAGGTGCGCGGCGGCGAAGGCAAGTACCTGCTGAAGAAGGCGATGGAGCCGCACCTGCCGCACGACGTCCTGTACCGGCCGAAGATGGGCTTCGCGGTGCCGCTCGCGCGCTGGTTCCGCGGCCCGCTGCGAGCAGCGCGTGCGCGACGCCGTGCTGGGCGAGCGGCTCGCCGACACCGGCTTCTTCAACCGGCGCTACCTGCAGCACCTGGTCGACGAGCATCAGTCGGGACGCGCGACTACAGCGCGCCGCTGTGGACGCTGCTGATGTTCGAGGCGTTCCTGCGCAACGTAGTGCAGCCGGGTGGTCGCGAAGGTGCCACCAGTCGTCGATGTGCGCTCGCGTGCGCGATTCGAGGGCCGTGTCGTGACGGGCCTGCGCATCCTTCACGTCCTCGACCACTCGCTGCCGCTGCACAGCGGCTACACCTTCCGCACGCTCGCGATCCTGCGCGAGCAGCGCGCGCTCGGCTGGGAGACCTTGCAGCCTTGACCACGCCCAAGCAGGGTCCTGGCGCGTTGCGCGAGGAAATGGTCGACGGCTGGCGCTTCTACCGCACGCCCGATGCGCGCGGGCACCGCGGCCTGCCGGGCGCGAGATGCGCGGCTGACCGCGTCACGCGCATCGACGAGCTGGTCGCGAGCGATCGCGCCCGACATCCTGCACGCGCACTCGCCGGTGCTCAACGCGCTGCCGGCGCTGCGGGTCGGGCGACGGCACGGCATGCCGGTCGTCTACGAGGTGCGCGCGCTCTGGGAAGACGCGGCGGTCGATCACGGCACGCACCACGCGAAGGCAGCCTGCGCTACCGCGCTGTCGCGTGCGCTCGAGACCTTCGCGCTGCGCCGCGCCGACCACGTGACGACGATCTGCGAGGGCCTGCGCGGCGACATCGCCGCGCGCGGCATTGCCGACGAGCGCATCACGGTATTCCCAACGCGGTCGACGTCGCGGAGCTTCCGCTTCGGCGCGCGCGGCCGACGCGGCGCTGCGCAGCCAGCTCGGGCTGGACGGGCTGCACGGTGCTCGGCTTCGCCGGCTCGTTCTACGGCTACGAAGGACTGACCTGCTGCTCGAGGCCGTCGCGCTGACTCGCGCCGCGACACCCCGAGCTGCGCGTGCTGCTGGTCGGCGGCGGGCCGCAGGAGCAGGCGCTGCAGCGCGCAGGTCGCGCGACGCCGGGCTTGCCGACCGCGTCGTGTTCACCGGCCGCGTGCCGCACGCCGAGGTGCAGCGCTACTACGAGCTGATCGACGTGCTGGCCTATCCGCGCCTGCCGATGCGGCTGACCGAACTCGTCACGCCGCTGAAGCCGCTGGAGGCGATGGCGCAGGGCCGCATGCTCGTCGCCTCCGACGTCGGCGGCCACCGCGAGCTGATCCGCGACGGCGAGACCGGCTTCCTGTTCCCGGCCGGCGACGCCAGCGCGCTGGCGCCGGCGATCGAGCGGTGCTCGCGCAGCGCGACGACTGGCCGCGCATCCGCGCGCAGGCGCGCCGCTTCGTCGAGACCGAGCGCACCTGGGCGCGCAGCGTCGCGCGCTATGCGCGAGGTCTACCGACGGCGCTGGCCGCGTCGCGGCGCGCCGTGCGTGCGCGGCGCTGCGGGGCCTGAGCGCCATGTGCGGCATCCACGGCATCCTGCAACTCGACGGCGCGCCCGTCGAGCCGCGACGCGCTCGCGGCCATGGGCGCGCGTCACCGCGCATCGCGGCCCCGACGACGAAGGCATGCACATCGACGGCCCGTGCGCGCATCGGCATGCGCCGGCTGTCGATCATCGATCTGGCCGGCGGCCACCAGCCGCTGTCCAACGACGACGGCACGCTCTGGCTGGTCTGCAACGGCGAGATCTACAACTTCCGCGAGCTGCGCCGCGAGCTGCAGGCGCGCGGGCCACCGCTTCAAGACCGGCTCCGACAGCGAGGTCGATCCTGCACCTGCTACGCGAGCTGACGGCGACGACTTCGTCGCATCGCCTGAACGGCATGTTCGGCTTCGCGCTGTGGGACGCGCGGCGCCGCCGGCTGCTGATCGGCCGCGACCGCCTCGGCATCAAGCCGATCTACGTGGCGCAGCGACGGCAAGCGGCTCGCCTTCGCCACCGAGGCCAAGGCGCTTGCTCGCGCTGCCCGGCGTCAGCGCGCCGAGCTCGATCCGCGCGCGCTGCCGGCCTACCTGCACCTGGGCTACGTGCCGGCGCCGCAGTCGATCTTCCGCGGCATCGCGCAAGCTGCCGCCGGCGACGCTGCTCGACGGTCGAAGACGGCCGCGTGCGACGAGCGGCGCTACTGGCAGCATCCCGGCCGACGATCGACCAGCGCGCTCGACCGAGGACGAGTGGGTCGAGCGCGTGCGCGCGCGGCTCGAGGAATCGGTGCGCATGCAGATGGTGAGCGACGTGCCGATCGGCGCCTTCCTGTCCGGCGGCGTCGATTCGAGCGCGGTCGTCGGCCTGCATGGCGCGCGCACAGCGATGCGGCCGGTCAAGACCTATGCCATCGGCTTCGAGGGCGGCGCGGCCGAGACGCTTCTACAACGAGCTGCCCTATGCGCGCCAGCGTCGCGCAGCTGTTCGGCACCGAGCACCACGAGATCGTGGTGCAAGCCCGACGTCGTCGGGCTGCTGCCGCAGCTGCTGTGGCACATGGACGAGCCGATCGCCGACACGCGCGTTCATCACGACCTATCTCGTGTCGCGAGTTCGCGCGCCGCGACGTCACGGTGATCCTGTCCGGCGTGGGCGGCGACGAGCTGTTCGGCGGCTACCGGCGCTACCTCGGCGATCACTACCAGCGCCGTACTTCGAGCGGCTGCCGGCTGGGCTGCGGCGCGCGGCGCGCGCGCTGGCGGCGAGCAGCTGCCGAGCGACCGGCACTCGCCGCTGCTCAACGCTCTGCGGCTGGCCAAGGGCTTCCTCGGCAGCGGCCGAGCTGCCGTTCGACGAGCGCTACCGCTCCTACGTCCAGGTGTTCCCGCGACGATGGCGCGACGCGGCTGCTGCGCGAGCCGGCGCGGCGACGACGCGATGCGATCGACGCGGCGTTCGCGGCACGGCGACGAGCGACGACGCGCTCAACCGCATGCTGGCCGTCGATGCCGAGACGCAGCTGCCCGACGACCTGCTGATGCTCACCGACAAGATGAGCATGGCGGTCTCGCTCGAGTGCCGCGTGCCGCTGCTCGATCACGAGCTGGTCGAGCTCGCCGCGCGCATGCCGGCAGCCGATCAAGATCCGCGGCGGCCAGCTGAAGCACGCTGATGAAGGAGGCGCTTGCGGACGTGCTGCCGCCGGAGATCCTGGACCGCAAGAAGCGCGGCTTCGGCACGCCGATGGGCGCGTGGCTCAAGGCGCGAACTGGCCCCGGTGCTGACGCGCGCTGCTCGGCGCCGAGGCGGTCGCGCGCGCGCGGCCTGCTTCGACCCGACGGCCGGTGCGCGGCGCTGATCGCCGACCATCGCGCCAACCGCAGTCGACGGCACCGACCGGCTGCTGGCGCTGCTCAACCTCGAGATCTGGTGCGCGCGTCTACCTCGACGGGCGCGTCGCGCGCAGGACGTGGCCGACGAGCTGCAAGGCATCGTCGCTGGAGCGGCGGCATGAAGATCCTCTACGTCTGCCACCGCTTTCCGTTTCCGCCCAAGCGCGGCGGCAAGATCCGGCCGTTCAACATGATCCGGCACCTGCACGGCCAGGGCCATCGAGGTCACGGTGTGCTCGCTGGCGCGCTCGCACGCAGGAGGCGGCGCGAGGCGCGAGGGCATCGCGCCGTACTGCGACGCA
Source organism: uncultured beta proteobacterium (assembly GCA_963738615.1). Classification (GTDB taxonomy): domain Bacteria; phylum Pseudomonadota; class Gammaproteobacteria; order Burkholderiales; family Burkholderiaceae_C; genus CAVTWY01. The sequence goes on along the minus strand of CAVTXI010000019.1, from coordinate 832,024 downwards.
GTTCGAGATCGCGCAGGTGCGCGAGCCGGTGCAGTGGGCTGCGCATGGTGGCGCGGCTGCCGCACGCCGACACCGTCGTCGATGGGCTACTTCTACAGCGCCGATCTCGCCCGCAGCGATGCGCCGGCTGCCTGGCGCAGCAGCCGCTTCGACCTGATCTTCGTGCACTGCTCGTCGGTGGCGCAGTATGTGCAGCACGTGCGCGACGTGCCGAAGATCCTCGACTTCGGCGACATGGATTCGCAGAAGTGGCTCGAGTACGCGCAGCTACAAGCCGTTCCCGCTGTCGCTGGGCTACTGGCTCGAGGGCCGCAAGATGCTCGCGCGAGGAGAAGCGGCTCGCGCGGCGGTTCGACCTGTGCACCGCGACGACGCGCGCCGAGTGGGAGACGCTCGAGGGCTACGGCACCGGCGCGGCGACCGACTGGTTCCCGAACGGCGTCGACAGCGAGTACTTCGCAGCCGACCGACGAGCCGCTACGACGCCGACACGATCGAGCTTCGTCGGCCGCATGGACTACTACCCGAACCAGGAGTGCATGTTGCGACTTCTGCACAGGACGCGTGGCCGCTGCTCAAGCAGCAGCGGCCCGCGCTGAAGCTGCTGATCGTCGGCGCCGATCCGTCGCCGGCGATCCGCGCAGCTGGGCGAGCTGCCGGGCGTCACGGTCACGGGCTCGGTGCCCGACGTGCGGCCGTACGTGCGACGCTCGGCGCTGATGGTCGCGCCGCTCGACATCGCGCGCGGCACGCAGAACAAGATCCTCGAGGCGATGGCGATGGGCGTGCCGGTGGTCACGAGCAGCGTCGCCGCGGGCGGCGTCGATGCGCAACCCGGGCAGCACCTGCTGGTCGCGGACACGCCGTCCGAGCAGGTGTCGGCGATCCTGTCGCTGGTCCAGTCCGATGAACTGCGGCGTCGGTTCAGCGAGTCCGGCCGGCGCCGCGTCATGAGTCACCACGCCTGGGCTGGATCGATGGTGCGCCTGGACCGCATCGTCGAAAGATGTGTGCACGGCCCGAGATCCGGCCCGCCCGCAGTCAGATGAATCGGATGCGTCCCCGGATCGTGCTTTTCTCCTCGCTGTACCCGAGCAGCGCGCGACCGCAACACGGCGTCTTTGTCGAGACGCGCCTGCGCGAACTGCTGGCCGGCGGCGCGGTCGACGCCAAGGTGGTGGCGCCGGTGCCTTGGGTGCCCTATGCCGCTGCGCGACGGGGCGACTATGCAGAGATCGCGCGCACGCCGGCACGCGAGACCTGGAACAACATCGACGTCATACATCCACGCTACCTCCTGCCGCCCAAGGTCGGCATGAACATCGCTCCATTCACGATGGCTGCCGGCGCGCTGGGCGCGCTGCGACGCCTGGTCCGCGAAGGTTTCGACTTCGACGCGATCGACGCGCATTACTACTATCCCGATGGCGTGGCGGCCGCGCTGCTCGCACGCAGGCTCGGCAAGCCACTGGTGATCACCGCGCGCGGCAGCGACATCAACCTGATTGCCGACTTCGCCTGGCCGCGTCGGCTGATGCGGCGGGCCGCGCGGCACGCCGACACGTCGGTGGCCGTGTCACGCGCACTGGCCGCACGCATGACCGAGCTGGGCATGCCACGCGTGAGCGTGCTTGGCAACGGTGTCGATCTGGCACGCTTCGCGCCGCTGCCACAGGCTGATGCACGGCGCCGCCTTGGTTGGCCGGAGGCGCCGACGCTGCTCGTGGTGGGCAACCTGGTCGAGAACAAGGGTCAGGGGCTCGCCATCGAAGCGCTGGCGGCGCTGCCGGGCTACCGGCTGCATCTGGTCGGTGCCGGGCCTGATGCGGGCGCGCTGCAGGCGCTGGCGCGACGCCTCGGTGTCGAGGGTCGTGTGCTTTTCTGTGGCCGCGTCGACCAGCGCGAGCTGGCTTCTTACTACAGTGCGGCGGACCTGCTGTTACTGCCTTCGTCGCGCGAAGGTTCGCCCAACGTCGTGCTCGAGGCGCTGGCCTGCGGCACGCCGGTTGTCGGGGCGGCCGTGGGAGGCGTTCCTGACCTGATCGACGCCGACGCGGCCGGCGCGCTGTTTGCAGAGCACAGCGCGCCGACGCTGGCCGCAGCGGTGCGCCGTGTTGGCGCCCGAGTGCGCGATCCGGACGCCGTTCGGCGGCATGCCGAACGCTTCGACTGGGCAAGCACGACACGTGGGCAGGAAGCGATCTTCCAGCGCTTGGCTCAGCCGCACAACGAGCAGGCACGCACACACGCGACGCCACAGTGCGCAGGGAGGGAGCGGTGAGGGACGTCGCGTTTACTGCGTTGGTCTTGGCCATCTTGCCGTTCATCCTGCGCCGGCCCGTGATCGGGCTGCTGACCTACGCCTGGCTCAGCTTGATGACGCCCTACCGTTACGCCTTCGGCTTCGCCCATGAGTTCCCGTTCGTGCTGATCGTGGCGGTCTGTACGCTGATCTCGATCGCGCTCAACCGCGACCAAGTGCGATACGACTCGAACGGCATCTTGATGCTGCTCTTGGCGCTGCCGCTGTGGACCTGCGTGACGACGCTGTTCGCTCTGGAGCGGGAAAGCGCCGTCACGCGCTTGGAAGAGGTCCTGAAGAGTTTTCTGTTTGTGCACATCTGCGCGATGCTGCTGCGCACTCGCCAGCAGATCCACTGGATGCTGTGGGTCATCGTGATCTCGGTCGGCTTCTACGGGATCAAAGGTGGCATCTTTACCATCGCCACAGGCGGTGGCGGCCGCGTGCTCGGTCCACCGGGAAAGAGTTACCTGACCGACAACAACTCAATCGCTGTCGCAATGATTCTCGTCATCCCGCTGATGCACTACCTGCGCTTGGTTGCGACGTCGATGTGGGTGCGTCACGGCCTGCTCGCAGCGATGGGCCTGAGCGCGATGGCCGTGCTCGGTACCTTTTCGCGTGGCGGCTTCCTCGCCGTGTGCGTGATGCTGGTCTACCTGTGGCTGAAAAGCTCGCGCAAACTGTTGGCTGCGATCTTGGTCGTGCCGCTGATCCCGCTGGCGATCGGCGTGCTGCCCAAGACCTGGTTCGACCGAATGGATACGATCTCGACCTACGAGGAGGACGGCTCTGCGATGAGTCGCATCACCACGTGGACGATGCTGTTCAACGTCGCCAATGACCGGCCGCTGGTCGGCGGCGGCTTCGAGATGTACTCCCCGCGCACATCTGCACGCTACTCACCCGCCCCAGACGCCGTGCACTCCGCGCATAGCATCTACTTTCAGACGCTCGGCGAACACGGCTACGTCGGATTTCTGATCTTCGTCTCGATCGGCATCTCGACCTGGGTCGTCGCGCGCCGCACGATCGCGCGCGCACGTGGGCGCGACGATTTGTTGTGGTCAGCGCAACTCGCACGCGCAATCCAGGTCAGCCTGATCGGTTATGCGGTCGGGGGCGCCTTCGTCAACATCGGGTACTGGGATCTGTATTACTACTTGGTCGTGATCATGGTTCTGGTGCACAGACTGGCTGCGGCGCCGGTAGCCGCACCGGTGGTCGAGCGCGAACGTGTCGGGGTGCGGCGTGCCGGAAGCCGCTGACCTGCAGACGCGCCGACGGGCACGCGACCTGTTCGTGCCGCGACCGCTACGTTGGCTGGCGCCGGCAGGAGCTCGCGGCCGTCTGCTGGTGTTCATCTTCCATCGCGTTCTCGCGGCCGAGGATGCGCTGCGTCCGGGCGAGCCCGAGACCCATCGCTTCGATCGCATCGTGGGCTTCCTGACGCAGCAGTTCCGCGTGCTCGCGCTGGCCGATGCGGCCGAGGCGCTGGCGCGCGACCGACTTCCGGCTGCGGCTGCATGCATCACCTTCGACGATGGCTACGCCGACAACCTGACGCTGGCGGCGCCGATCCTGCAGCGCCACGGCGCGACGGCGACCGTGTTCGTTGCGACTGCCTACAGCGATGGACGCCGCATGTGGAACGACAGCCTGATCGAAGCCGTGCGCGCGCTGCCGCCGGGCGAGGTGGACTGGCGCGAGTTCGGGCTCGATGTCGCCGCCGTGGATGACGATGCGTCGCGGCGCCGGTTGATCGCTACGGCGTTGCCCAAGCTCAAGACCTTGCCACCCGACGAACGCGCAGCGATCACGGACTTAATCGCGCGCCGCGCGGCGGTGCCGTCTGCGCCGCCGCTGATGATGTCGCGCGAGCAGCTGCGCGCGTGGCGCGGCATGGGCTTTGACGTCGGCGGCCACACGGTGAGCCACCCGATCCTCTCGCGCTTGTCCGACGCCGCAGCGGGCAACGAGATCGGTGCTGGCCGCGAGCAGCTCGCGCAATGGCTGGGCGAGCCGCCTCGGGCTTTCGCCTATCCGAACGGCGTTCCCGGCCGCGACTACGGCGCACGCGACGTCGCGCTCGTGAGGGGCGCCGGCTACGCCTGCGCGGTCACCACCGCGCGCGGCGCCGCGGACCGCGGCACCGACCCCTACCAGTTGCCGCGCTTCACGCCGTGGGACCGGCGGATGTGGGCCTTCGGCCTGCGCTGTGCGCAGACGCTGTTGGCGGCGCGGCGCTTACCAGCGCCGGCGGTAGCGGAGCAACAGCAGGAGGCTTGCACGTGAAGGTATCCGTCTTCGGGCTCGGCTATGTCGGCGCGGTCTCGTGCGCCTGTCTGCCCGCGCTGGGCCACGAGGTGATCGGCGTGGACACCAATCCTGTCAAGGTCGATCTGATCAACCGCGGCCAGTCTCCCGTGGTCGAGGAAGGCATCGACGAGCTGATCCGTGCCGCGACCGAAGGCGGCACGCTTCGGGCCACCGGCGACGGCGCCGCTGCGGTGCGCGCCAGCGAGCTGTCGCTGGTTTCCGTGGCCACACCGTCGAACCCGAACTACACACCCGACCTCGGTGCCGTCGACAAGGTGATGCACGCGATCGGCGCGGCGCTGCGCGACAAGCCCGGCGCGCACACGGTGGTGCTGCGCAGCACGGTGCCCCCCGGTACCACCGAGGAGCGCGTGCGCCCGCTGCTCGAACAGGCGGCTGGGCGCCGGATCGGTGATCGGCTGTCGCTCGTCTTCAACCCGGAGTTCCTGCGCGAAGGCTCGTCGGTGAAGGACTTTCACCAGCCGCCGCAGACCGTGGTCGGCAGCATCGACGCCGCGGGCTATGAGGTGATGGAACAGCTGTACGCCGGACTGCCCGGCGACATGGTGCGCACGACCTGCCGCGTCGCCGAGTCGGTGAAATACCTGTGCAACGTGTTTCATGCGTTGAAGATCGTCTTCGCCAACGAGGCGGGATCGGTGCTCAAGGCCTGCGGCCTCGATGCCCGCGAAGTGATGCGCATCTTCTGCCAGGACCGTCAACTCAACATCTCGCCGGCGTACCTGCGCCCCGGTTTCGCGTTCGGCGGCTCGTGCCTGCCGAAGGAAGTGAAGGGCTTCCTGACGCTGGCGCGCCAGTTGGACGTGGCGGTGCCGGCACTGGCGCAGCTACTCGACAGCAACGCGGCTCACGTCGAGCGGGCGTTCCAGATGATTACGCGCACAGGACGCTGCAAGGTGGCGCTGTTCGGCCTCGCCTTCAAGCCGGGCACCGACGACCTGCGCGACTCGCCGCTCGTGACGCTGGCCGAGAGGCTGATCGGGCGCGGCTTCGAGCTGTCGATCTACGACGGCTTCGTCGAGGTCAGCCGCCTGCTCGGCAAAAACAAGGAGTTCATCGACCGCGAGGTGCCGCACCTGGATCAGCTGCTCGCGGCGACGCCGCGCGACGCGCTGGCCGGTGCGCAGGTGATCGTGGTCGGCCATGCGGACGCGGTCACGCGGCAGGAAATCGCGGCGGCGGCGGCGGGGCGACGCCTCGTCGACCTTGCGGGCTACGCCGAGTTGCGCGATTGCGGAGCGCTTTACGAGGGGATCTGTTGGTGATGTTGGAGAGCCCTGTCCGCTGTCACTGCTGCAGCAGCGATTGAAGCTGGCCGCTCGAGAGAAGCGCGCGGCTGACGCGTCGCGCCATCGCCGCGCTGCCGCGATCGGTAAAGTGCACCGTGTCGTGAAAGTGAAGCGCATCGCCGGGGACAACGTGCTCTCCGTCGATCAGCAGCGCGCCCGTTTCGTGCGCGACCTCGCGTGCAATGTCGTTGTAGCGCTCGTAGGCAGCGATGATCGTGTCGGGTTGAAGGAACGGCATGTAGTACAGCGCCGAAGAAGAGGCCTGCACCTTCTGCTGTGCTGTCTGCCCGTGCCGTGGCTGTGTCGAGAAAGTCGCAACGGCGACCACCTTGGCGTGGCGCTGTGCCTCGCGGACGACCTTCGTCAGCGCCGCGCGGTACGACTGGCCAAGCGTGCGCGCGTCAATGTCCAGGCGAGAGGAGGGAGCCTGGATGGCCCGCTCCGCGGCGAGCACGCGCAGGTTCTTTTCGGCAAGATGCCAGAGCAAGGAGTAGCGGCTAGGCTCACTCATCTCCTGAAACCGATCGCTCGAGATCACTCCCTTGCGGGCTGCGAGGCTGCGCATTTCGCCAGTGAGGTCGTTGGTACCTTCGTAGATGACGACCACGTCCGGCTGCAACGGTGCGACTCGACCCTGCATCGACTTCAGCATCGATGCCAGTGTGTAGCCGGGAACACCAGCGTTGACATAGTCAACGTTCACGCCGGGCAATGCGCTGCGCAGGTCCCTCGCGACCTGGTGAGGCCAGACATGCTCGTTGCCGGAGACTTCGGCGCACCATGTGGTCGATGCGCCGAGGAAGGCCAGCCGCAACGTCCCTGCGGGCTTCGGTAAGCTGACTTCGTCGCCGCGGAACCCCAGGCGATTCACCGAAACTCGACCGTGCTTGAAGCCGGCGACGGGGACACGGAGTGCAAGCGCGGGATCGAGAGTGAACTGCTCCTCCAACGTGGCGACCGACCCGTACTTGAGGTGCTGACGAACTCGCACCGCCGCCTCGGCGGCCAGCAGCAGCAGCAGAATCGCCGCGCCGATGGCCAGCACCATCAGTGTTGCGAGCTTGCGGAACGAGGGCGTTTCGGGGTCTTGCATTTCGGTGGAATCCATTTCCGTGACCCCATTGCGCTTCGAGCTCGTACATCTCTGGGCTTGACCAGCCGGCTCAACCTGAGCCAGCTTACGCCGCGCCACACACCGCAACGATCGCTCCCCTATCACCTGCCGGTCTGAGGCGGAGCCTCGTTAGAATAAAACTCATTCCTTTCGCGGCAAGTGATTGTCCAATGCTCTCCTACTCATCACAAGCAGCCGCGACTCGGCCGCACTCGGAACGCGTCAGACCATCGGAGGGTCGTTGACAAGCCAAGCCGCTCAACGCTTAAAGGACCGGTTCTACACGGACGCCGAGCATCCCTATCGCGTGCTCGAGCGGCGGATCGAGCAACTGCTGGAGCCCGGATCCGTCCTTCTCGATGCTGGATGTGGACGCTCCGTGCCGCTGCTGCGCAAGTATCTCGGCAAGGCAGATCGACTGATTGGCGTCGATGTGGTTGAGTTTACGGACGTGCCTTCGGGGATCGAGACTCACCGCGCGGATCTCTCGGGCATGCCGATCGAACCGGCCAGCGTCGACCTCGTGGCCTCGCGCAGCGTGTTCGAGCATTTGACCGATCCGGCCGCCGTCTATCGAGAGTTTTCTCGCGTTCTGCGACCGGGAGGGGCCGTGGTCTTCTTGACAGCCAACATGTGGGACTACGGCACCCTGTTTGCCCGTCTGGTTCCCAACCAGTTTCATGCGGGGATCGTACGACGCGTCGAAGGGCGTGCGGAGGAAGATACGTTTCCGACCGCGTACCGCACAAACACCCGTCACGCCGTCAAGTGTCTGGCGCGCGGAGCCGATCTGACCGTGGAATCGTTCGACTATCTCAGCCAGTACCCCAACTACTTGATGTTCAATGGGGCCCTGTTCTTCGTTGGGATGTGCTACGAGAAGGCCATATCGAACGTGCCGATGCTTGGCTGGTTGCGTGGGTGGATCCTCGTCACGTTGCGCAAACCGGGAGGTCGCCTCTCTCTAGCGCCCCTTCGTAGCTCCGGTGCCAAGTGACTCCATTCGCGACTGCAGGGCCAGCGACTCGGGGGCGGCGGCCAAGCCCTTCTCAAACCAACTGCGCGCACGCGCGACATCCCCGGTGCGCTTGAAAAAATCGCCCGCATACGCGTACGGCAACCAGTAGTCGGGCTTCAGACGAATTGCACGCTCGATCGCGGCGAGTCCATCCGGGACCAGGCCCAGGCGCAGCAAGGCATCTCCCTTGCGCGCGAAAACCTCGGGCAACAAGGCAAGGTCCGGTCGCACGCGCTCGATGACGTAGTCGTACTCTCGTAGAGCGTCCTCGAGGAAGAAATTCTTCACCTGCTCCGTCCGGGCGAGAAACATACCGCGATTGGCGTTCATCAGCCCCAGGCAGTAGTGGTGCAGCGCATTGAAGTCGGCGGCCCCCAGCGTCGCTTGCCACTTCGCCTTCTCGGCCTTGTCGGTTCCTCCTGGAACTTTCTCCTCAAACTCCTGGGTGTACTTGCAGTACGGCGGCAGCAGCGCAACTTCACGCGGATCGTAGCCGCGCGCACTGCTCGGGTAGCCTGGGATCAGCTGCGCTTGCACTTGCGCCATCGCCAAGCAGGCGACCAAAGCAACACCAAATAAACGGCGTTGGGTCAGTGCGCTGGTTGTCATGCGGCGTGACATGGGATGCGACACAGAATGTATCGCGTACTGGCGCTCGCTTCAGCCCCCGAAGAAGGGACCGTCCGGTCACTTCGTCGAGCGGCTGCAAATATCTGTCAAGGCTTGTAGACCTTGACCGTCGGGTTGCCGACCGATGCGGTTTGCACGACGAACAGGACAACTCCGTAGTTAGAGATCGGCACCCCGAACCACAGGTTGGCGGCGCCGCCGATCTGGTGCGAGCCGTGCGAGGCCCAGGACGAGCCGTTGAAGCGATAGACAGCCCCAGTAGCGCCTTGGCTGAACAGCAGTAACTGATTGCCGTCGGGATGGCGCATCACGATGCCCCCGCCCACACCGGCCTGGATCGGCGTCGAAGGCGCCGCGCTGACCGCTCCATTGGCCGACATGCTGTACATGGTCGACGACCCGTTGCCGCCGCCAAAGTACACCTGCCCTGCGGCCGCGGCGATCCAATTGCTATAAGGGGCCAAGGACAATGAAGTCGAACGTAGCGTCCAGCTGTTGCTGCTCGGGCTCCAAGACTCGGCACTGGCCGCGTCGCAGAAGACCAGTCCGCCGGCACCGCCGTTCAGGCTGGACGACCACTCCAGGCCGCCGGCGACCTGATTGCCTGAGTTGTGGTGGCTGGCAATGTCCACCCAAGCGCCGCCGTAAGGCTTCTTCTTCACTCTGGCACCGCCGTACTGACGCAAGTACATATCGCCGGTGCGCGGATCCAGAGCAAGGTGGTAGTAGGCGTGGCCGATTCCGCCCCAGGCCGGGTCGGTGCCCTTCGACCACTGGTTTGTAGCATCGTCCCATGTGATGAGCGCGGAGTTCGAGTAGTGGCCCCAGCCCCAGAACTGGATCTTGTTGTGCACCGGGTCCCAGTGGCCGCGTGCCGCGAACTCGGTGATCGAGTGGCCGTTGCCAGCGTCCAGCAGCGGGAAGCCCATGCCGCCCATGGTGAAACTCGACCATTGGCCGGACGACATCGATGCAGCGAGAGCCGCCAGCGCCGAGCCGCCGCCCGCGCCGCCCGCGCCGCTCGGGCAGATCGGCGAGACAACAGAGGTTCCGCCGCCGGCAACGAGCAACGGCGGAGGGCAAGGCACGGCAGCGCGGACCGTCTGCACAAGGCCGCTTCCGGCCAAGCTGGACGACGCGAGAAGGAGGGTTCTGCGTTTCATGGTTTGTGAAGTGTGGTTTGGTAGGAGACGGTCATTGCACCGTGACGGCGGCGATGCCAGAGCTGCTGCTCGCCGTGCCAGTGGAGTTGATCGTCATGACCGCAAAGTAGTACGTGCCGCGGGTCAAGTCGCCGATCACCTTGCTGGTCGTTGACGCGCCGCCGACATCAACCGACTGCGACAGGCTGGTGACATTCGACCCATAAGCGATGCGATAGCCGCTGATGTCATTCAGCGCGCTGCCATCGACATTGACCGTCGGTCTGGTCCACGAGAGGCTAACGCTGCTGGTGGGAGCCGGCGCCGGTGCCGGAGCCGGAGCCGGAGCCGGAGCCGGAGCCGGAGCCGGAGCCGGAGCCGGAGCCGGAGCCGGAGCCGGAGCCGGAGCCGGAGCCGGAGCAGGAGCCGGTGCCGGAGCCTGCGTGGTCGACGACGGCGTCGGATCTGCAATGCGGCTGCGCGAGATGATGAGGTCGTCGTACCAGGTGTATGCGGTGGGGTGGGCGAAGGCCGAGCTCTTGCCGGTGTTGTAAGGAGTCAGCCAAAGCTTGCCGAAGCGCTGGTCGGTGGCCGGATCGCCGGCGGTCAGGTTGTAGGGACCCCAGGCGATGGCGGGCTCGGCAGCCTCGCCCTCGCGGGCGATCCACAGCGTGACGTAGCTGTTAACGAACTCGTCGCCTAAGCGCGGACCCAGCTTGATGTGGACCTGGAAAGTCATCCACTCGTTGGCGTAGTAACCGAAGCAGTTGCCCACCGGCGACAAGAACGAGGTGTTGCGCTGCGAGTACAGGCAGTAAGGCGAGGGGCGGCCGTTTTGGAGCTTGAAGTCGTAGGCGCCGAAGGGCTCCTCGAAGCCGTTGTAAGGGCCGTGCGAGGCCGAGCCGGTGCACGAGTTGTACATCTGGGCGAAGCCGCGATACGCGTAGTGGGTGACCACGGTTTCCAGCGCGGTGCACGAGGAGTACCACGTGCCGGGCTGGTCCCCACTGCCGATGATGATCTGCTTCCAGCCCCCGCCGCTCATGTTCTGCAGGAACTCAGGGCTGAAGCGCTGGCGCCACTGGACGAAGAACTCGGAGTTTTCGCCAAACTGCGTGGACAAGTCGTTGGAGAAGTTGGTGAAGTACGAACCGGAGGAGTCGGACCCCGAGTTTGACGGGATGGTGAACCTCAACGAACTGTTTCCCGAAGACTTGACGGCCGCATCCTGCGTGGCGCGCGTGAAGTCGCTCGTGCCGTAGGGCGCAAAAATACCCGAGCTGGTGCCAGGCACGCCAGCCACGCCGCTCTTGCCGGCCCTGAAGTCCGTCGTGTCGTCAAAGCCGACACATTTGACGACGCCGGGTTGGGCGCATCGATCGACAAAGCCCATGGCGCCGGGTACCGGCGTCGGCGCTGGGGCCGGTGTAGGCGCCGGGGTCGGGGCAGGCGCTGGGGTCGGTGCGGGCGCTGGGGCCGGGGCAGGCGCTGGGGCCGGTGTGGGCGCTGGGGCCGGTGTGGGCGCCGGGGCCGGTGCAGGCGCTGGGGTCGGTGCGGGTGACGCCCCGTTCCACTCCACGGAAACGCTCGAGTGCGCTACTCCGCCAGCGTAGTCCCTCGCCGTTACGGTGATCACGTTGGTTCCGTCGCGCAGTGCCACGGCGGGAACCGACCACGTCACAGCGGTCCTGGTCCCAGAAATCACGGCGATGCCCTGGGCGCCGCCGTCTGTTACCCAGGTCACTCTGGCGAGCCGCCAGTTGTCATTTGCCGTTCCGACCAGCGAGACGACGCCCGACGCACTCGGTACCGTTACCTGGCCGATCGAGACAGTGGGTGGCGTCGCGTCGATCCATCGTCGACCCGCGGGCTCCTCGAGCGACTCGCCGCCAATGTCAGCAGCCTCATCGGCCCCGCCGCATCCTGCGAACGCAAGAATTGTGATTGCTTTGGCAATGCCCAACCTGGACTTCTTCAAACGCATCTTCATGCTAACTCCCAACCGACTCGTTTACTTAGATGGGCCGCAGTGCGAGGTCTCGACTGCACGAGGGAAGTACGCTACAAGGCTGTTCCAGGCCGCCCGTAACCGGGCGCGGGGGTTGTAACCGCGCCACGGCGGCGAATTTCGACTCGGGTAGCTGGGAGGAACCTCGCGGGAAGTGGGACCCTAGGTGGGCGCGCCACTGACATCACTGGTTTACTGTTACAGGTGATCCGTGCACTATTTGGCGTCGCCGCGTCGCGACAACCTCTAGCTTCGCCAACTTGCACAGCCACCCGATGTCGGTCTCGAGTCCCAATGCCGACGAGGTTTTTGGTTGCCCGCGCGAAGGCGTAAGCGGCAAAACACGGCTGCACTTCGAGAACGCGCACCGCGCCGTATTCCGCATTCGCGCACGGCGGATGCTGGACGCTTGACACCGACATCTCGGCGGCGTGCTCTGGTCGTGGGGGTTGTCGCACCCACGGGCTCATCTACACTGAAACGACCCTGCGAGGCTGAGCGCGGTGAGCCACGCCGAAAGGCGGAGACGATGGGTTCCGAACATGACAGTCGCTACCAGTCGCCTCGAATCGCTCCTGCTCAATGCATCGCTGATCCTCGGCACTTTGGGCGTTCTGGCCGTCACGATGGAGGTAGGGTTGCGCGTAGCGGGCTTCAGCAACGTCGCGTACCACCGGCCCGATGATCGTCTCGGCCTGCGCTTGACGGCCAATGCCCACGGGCACTTCACCGCCGAAGGTGATGCCGACGTCCGCATCAACGCCGCTGGGTTTCGCGACCTCGACCGAACCGAGCAAAAGCCGGTCGGCGTCTTCCGCATCGCGGTCCTAGGCGACTCCTACATCGAAGCGCTGCAGGTCGATCTGGACGACACGTTCACGGCTCAGCTGGAGCGTCGGCTGAGCGGCTGCGGCGCTTTCGCTGGCCAGCGTGTCGAGGTGCTGAACTTCGGGGTCTCGAGCTACGGCACGGCGCAACAGCTACTGACTTTTCGCGAACACTCATCGCGCTACGCGCCGGACCTCGTCATCGCTGCGGTCTTCACCGGCAACGACGTTCGAAACAACTCGCGCGAGCTGGAGCCGGACAAGCTCCGGCCGTTCTTCGTGGTCGAGGGCGGCGCGCTGGTCGAGGACCGTTCGTTTGCACAGTCCGATGAGTTCCGGCGGCGCACCAATGCCCTGCGCTCGCTGCTCGACGGCTTGCGCGTGTCGCGCATCGTTCAGGGGGGTTATTACCTCAAGGATCGTTTGGGCAGCCGAGCAGCGTCGCCTGCGGGGCCCCGGAACGACGCCGCGGCGTTCGAAGCCGGCATCGACAATGCAGTTTATGGCGAGCCAAAGACACCGGCTTGGCGCGAGGCCTGGGAGGTCACTGATCGGCTGATCGTACAACTCGAGAACGACGTGCGCGCCGCGGGGGCTAGGCTGCTTGTCATGACCTTGTCCAGCGGCATTCAGGTTCACCCCGATCCCCAAGTGCGTCGGCAGTTCGAGGCCGCTGCTGAAGGTCGCGACGTGACCTACCCGGACCGCCGGATCGAGGCCGCCACTTCGCGCCATGGCATCGAGACGGTTTTACTGGCCCCGCAGTTGCGCAAGCTCGCAGAGCGCAACATGGTTTTCTTTCACGGTTTCCCGAACACGCGGATGGGCACCGGCCATTGGAATGCTGCGGGTCACCGTGCCGCCGCTGATCTGGCCGCAGCCCGGCTGTGCCGACGGCGCGACGGCGCGGTCGCAGCGCCGTGAACCCGAAGCAACTTCAGCAGCCTTGTTTTTTTCGCCCATGAGCCACGAATCACTCGAACGCAGCGATGTCATCGAAGGCTCGTCCAACCGGACGCTGGGCCTTGTTTTCGGCGCAGTATTCCTGCTCGTCGGCCTGTATCCGTGGGTATTCGGCAGGCCCGTGCGGCTGTGGAGCCTCGGCGTGGCGGCGGCGTTCGCTCTGATCGCACTCGCGCTGCCGAGCGTGCTCGGCCCGCTCAACAAGATCTGGACGCGCTTCGGCCTGCTGCTGCACAAGGTGACGAGCCCGATCGTTCTCGGCATCATGTTTTTCCTGGTCGTCACGCCGACAGCGCTGCTCATGCGCGTGCTGGGCAAGGATGTGCTCAAGCTGCGGCGCGACGCAGGCGCGCCGACCTATTGGGTCGATCGCCAGCCGCCGGGGCCGAAACCCGACTCACTTCCAAACCAGTTCTGAAGGAACACGCGATGAGCCTGCTCGCCCAACTATGGCGTTTCATGCGAGTGCGCAAGAAGTACTGGCTGCTGCCGATCATGATCGTGATGTTCCTGCTCGGCGGGCTGCTGGTGCTGGCGCAAGGCTCGGCGATCGCGCCGTTCATCTACACGCTGTTCTGAGCCGGCCGCATGAGAGTGCTCGGCATCTCGGCCTACTATCACGACAGCGCGGCGGCGCTGGTTGCCGACGGCGACATCGTCGCCGCGGCGCAGGAGGAGCGCTTCACGCGCAAGAAGCACGACCCCGGATTTCCGCGGCACGCGATCGAGTACTGCCTGCGCGAGGGTGGCATCACGCTCGACGACGTCGATCACATCGTCTTCTACGACAAGCCGTTGCTGAAGTTCGAGCGCCTGCTCGAGACCTACCTCGCGTTTGCGCCGCGCGGCTTCAAGTCGTTCAGCATGGCGATTCCGGTGTGGCTGAAGGAAAAGCTGTTCCTGAAGCTCTCAGCTCACCAAGGCGTTGGCGCCGCTGGGCACGCGCAAGGACCTGGACGCGCGCATGCTCTTTTCGGAGCACCACCTGAGCCACGCGGCGAGCGCCTTCTTCCCGTCGCCGTTCGACGAGGCGGCCGTGCTGACGATGGACGGCGTGGGCGAGTGGGCGACGACCTCGCTGGCGCACGGCAAGGGCAACCGGCTCGAGGTGCTGCGCGAGATCCACTTCCCGCATTCGCTCGGGCTGCTGTACTCGGCCTTCACCTACTACACCGGCTTCAAGGTCAACTCGGGCGAGTACAAGGTGATGGGCCTGGCGCCCTACGGCGAGCCGCATCTACGCGAGCATGATCATGGAGCACCTGATCGACGTCAAGCCCGACGGCAGCTTCCGCCTGGACCTCGACTACTTCGACTACTGCACCGGGCTGACGATGACGAACGAGAAGTTCGACGCGCTGTTCGGTGGCCCGCCGCGCAAGCCCGAGCAGAAGCTGACACAGCGCGAGATGGACCTCGCCGCGTCGATCCAGGCGGTGACCGAGGAAGTCGTGCTGCGGCTCGGGCGCTCGGTGGCCGAGGCCACCGGGCAGAAGAAGCTGTGCCTGGCCGGTGGTGTCGCGCTGAACTGCGTGGCCAACGGCAAGCTGCTGCGCGCCGGCCCGTTCGAAGACATCTGGATCCAGCCTGCCGCCGGCGACGCCGGCGGCGCGCTCGGCGCCGCGCTCGTGGCCTACCACATGTACAAGGACCAACCGCGGCCGCTCACGGCCAACGGTGCTGACCGCATGAAAGGGTCGTACCTCGGTCCGGCCTTCACGCAGACGGAGATCGAGGCGCGGCTGCGCGCGGCGGGCGCCAGGTTCGACTCGTTGTCCGACGACGCCACCGTCGATGCCTGCGCCCGTGCGCTGGCCGACGGCAAGGCGCTCGGCTGGTTCCAGGGTCGCATGGAGTTCGGCCCGCGTGCGCTAGGCGGGCGCTCGATCCTGGGCGATGCACGCTCGCCGACGATGCAGTCGGTGCTCAACCTCAAGGTCAAGTACCGCGAGTCGTTCCGCCCTTTTGCGCCGTCGGTGCTGCGCGAGCGCGTCGCCGACTGGTTCGACCTCGACGACGACAGCCCGTACATGCTGCTGGTGGCCGATGTGGTGGAGCGTCGGCGCAAGACCATGACCGAAGCCGAGCAGGCGCTGTTCGGCATCGAAAAGCTCAACGTTCCGCGCTCGGACATCCCGGCGGTGACGCACATCGACTACTCGGCGCGCATCCAGACCGTGCACGCCGACACCAATCCGCGCTACCACGCGCTGATCTCGCGCTTCGAGGAGCTGACCGGCTGCCCGGTGATCGTCAACACCAGCTTCAACGTGCGCGGCGAGCCGATCGTGTGCACGCCGGAGGACGCGTTCCGCTGCTTCATGGGCACCGAGATCGAAGCGCTCGCGGTCGGCAACTGCTTCCTCGTCAAGGAGAACCAGGACATGTCGCTGCGCAAGAACTACGAGACCGCGTTCGAACTCGACTGAAGCCAGTGTGAACCAAGCCCGCCTGCTGCTCGACGACGGCACCACATTCGCCGGCGTCGGTTTCGGCGCCGAGCGTCCGGTGGCGGGCGAGGTGGTCTTCAACACCGGCATGACCGGCTATGTCGAGACGCTGACCGACCCGTCGTATCGCGGCCAGATCCTGGTGCTCACCTACCCGCTGGTCGGCAACTACGGCGTGCCAGCGCCGCGCCCGGCCGGCTCGCTCGCGACAGCCTTACGAATCGGACCGCATCCAGGTCCAGGGCGCTGGTGGTGCAGCACCATGTCGCCGACCACAGCCACCATGCAGCGACGCGCTCGCTGCGCGACTGGCTCGCCGAGCGAGGGTGTCCCGGCCATCACTGGCATCGACACGCGCACCCTGACCCGCCGCCTGCGCGAGCGCGGCACGATGCAAGGCTGGCTCGTCCCGCAGAGATCGAGCGTTGACGACGCGAAGGCAACGGCCCACGCCGTCGAGATGCGCGCTGAGGTGTTCCGCCGCGTCGCGCCGGGCGACACGGTGATCCACGGCGACGGCGAACTGACGGTACTGCTGGTCGACGTCGGCGCCAAGGACAACCTCGTCCGCTCGCTGCTCGAGCGCGGTGTGCGCGTCGTCCGCGCGCCGTGGCACGCCGACCTCGCGCCGCTCGCGCGGCAGGCGCACGGCGTGCTCATCGGCAACGGCCCCGGCGATCCGAAGGACCTGGGCGCGCTGGTCGCGCAGGTGCGCGCGCTGCTGGCCGACGGTGGGCGCCCGGTCTTCGGCGTCTGCCTGGGCAACCAGATCCTCGCGCTGGCCGCGGGCGGCGACACCTACAAGCTGCCGTACGGCCACCGCGGCGTGAACCAGCCGGTGCAGGACCTGCTGACGCCGACGCTGCTACATCACCAGCCAGAACCACGGCTACGCGGTGCGCGACGAGTCGCTGCCGCCCGACTGGGAGCCGTGGTTCGTCAACATCGAACGACGGCACCAACGAGGGCATCCGCTCGCGGCTGCAAGCCCGTACTTCAGCGTGCAGTTCCACCCCGAGGCGCATCCCGGGCCCGACGGACACCGCGCTTCCTGTTCGACGACTTCCTGCGCGTCGCCGGCGCAATGCGCCAGCGCTGAGGCCGGCACGCGATGTACGGCGCCTACCTGCCCCGCAAGCCGAAGCGCGTGCTCGTGCTCGGCTCGGGCGCGCTGCAGATCGGCCAGGCCGGCGAGTTCGACTACTCCGGGTCGCAGGCGCATCAAGGCGCTCAAGGAGGAAGGCGTCGCCACCGTCCTGTCAACCCGAACATCGCGACGATCCAGACCAGCGAGGACCTCGCCGACCGGGTCTACCTCGTCGCGTCACCCCGGAGTTCGTCGAACGGATCATCGTCAAGGAGGAGGTCGACGCGCATCCTGCTGTCGCTTCGGCGGCCAGACCGCGCTCAACTGCGGCCTTGCGCTGGACGAGTGCGGGCGTCCTCGCACGGCACGGCGTGCGCGTGCTCGGCACGCCGTCGAGGCGATCCGCGACACCGAGGACCGGGAGCTGTTCGTCGAGCGGCTGGCCGAGATCGGCGTCAAGACGGCGCGCAGCCGCGCCTGCGGCTCGCCCGACGAGGCACGCGACGCCGCAGCGCAGATCGGCTTGCCGGTGATGCTGCGCGGCGGCTACGCGCTCGGCGGCAAGGGCAGCGGCATCGTCCAGACGCGCGAGGCGCTCGAAGCTGCGGTCAAGCGCGCCTTCGCCGGCGGCGCGCGGCAGGTGCTGGTCGAGGAGTACCTGCGCGGCTGGAAGGAGATCGAGTACGAGGTCGTGCGCGACGGACGCGACAACTGCATCACCGTCTGCAACATGGAGAACTTCGACCCGATGGGCATCCACACGGGCGAGTCGATCGTCGTCGCGCCGTCGCAGACGCTGAACGACGAGGAGTACCAGCTGCTCCGCAGCATCGCGATCCGCACGGTCCGCCACCTCGGCATCGTCGGCGAGTGCAACATCCAGTACGCGCTCGACCCGAACAGCTGCGACTACCGCGTGATCGAGGTCAACGCGCGGCTGTCGCGCTCGAGCGCGCTGGCGAGCAAGGCCACCGGCTACCCGCTGGCCTACGTCGCCGCCAAGCTCGCGCTCGGCTACGCGCTGCCCGAGATCGCCGAACGCGCATCACGCGGCGCACCACCGCCTTCTTCGAGCCGGCGCTCGACTACCTCGTCTGCAAGGTGCCGCGCTGGGACCTCGCCAAGTTCCAGGGCGCGTCGACGCGCATCGGCAGCGAGATGAAGAGCGTGGGCGAGGTCATGGCCATCGGCCGCACGTTTCCCGAGGTGATCCAGAAGGCGCTGCGCATGCTCGACATCGGCGTGCACGGGCTCGACCCCGACGCGTTCGACTTCGACGACCTGCGCGAGCAGCTCGCGAACGCCGACGCCGCTGCGCATCTTCGCCATCGCGCGCGCGCTGCGCGAGGGCATGTCCGTCGACGAGATCCACGAGCTGACCCGCATCGACCGCTGGTTCCTGCGCGCGATCGAGTCCGTCGTCGGCATGCACGAGCGACCTGGCGCGATCGATGCTGGCCGCTGGACGCCGACGCTGCTGCGCGAGGCCAAGCGAGCTGGGCTTCTCCGACCAGGGCATCGGCCGGCTGGCTCGGCGCCGAGCAAGACAGCGGTGCGCGAAGCACGCCGCAGCGTCGGCATCGTGCGCCGCATCGTCGCAGATCGACACGCTGGCCGCCGAGTTCCCGGCGGACACGAACTATCTCTACCCGACCTACCACGCGATGCCGACGACGTGATGCCGTCGAGGCGTCGCGAAGATCCTGGTGCTCGGCTCGGGCGCCTACCGCATCGGCTCGAGCGTCGAGTTCGACTGGTGCTGCGTCAACGCGGTCCAGGCCGCGGCGGAGCTCGGCTACGAGACGATCATGCTCAACTACAACCCGGAGACCGTCAGCACCGACTACGACATCTGCGACCGGCTGGTCTTCGACGAGATCAGCTTCGAGACCGTGCTCGACCTCGTGCGAGCGCGAGAAGCCGGACGGCGTCGTCGTCAGCATGGGCGGGCAGATTCCGAACAACCTTGCGCTGCGCCTGCACCGGGCCGGCGTGCACGATCCTCGGCACCAGTCGCCGAGAGCATCGACCGCGCCGAGGACCGCCAGCAAGTTCGGCGCGCTGCTCGACAAGCTGGGCATCGACCAGCCGCGCTGGACGCACGTGACGGGACGTCGGCGAGGCCGATGCGCGTCGGTCGATCGGCTCGGCGGATTCCCGGTGCTGGTGCGCCCGAGCTACGTGCTGAGCGGCGCGGCGATGAGCGTCGCCCACGAGCCGCACGAACTGGCGCGCATCCTGGCGCGAGCGCACGACGGTCTCGCCCGAGCACCCGGTCGTCGTCTCGAAGTTCGAGACCCACGCGCGCGAGATCGAGATCGACGCCGTCGCCGACCGCGGCGAGATCGTGCTGTGGGCCATCAGCGAGCACATCGAGGACGCCGGCGTGCACAGCGGCGACGCGACGCTGGTGCTGCCGCCGCAGACGCTCTACATCGCGACCATCCGCAAGATGCGGCAGATCGCCGCGGCGCTGGCGCGGGCGCTGCGCGATCACCGGGCCGTTCAACGTGCAGTTCCTCGCCAAGCACAACGCGGTCAAGGTCATCGAGTGCAACCTGCGCGCGTCGCGCAGCTTCCCGTTCGTCTCCAAGGTGACGCGGCGAGAACTTCGTCGCGCGAGGCCATGCGCCGCATGCTCGGCGTGTCGCGGGCCGGTCGCGCAACGACAGCCTGAACCTCGACTACGTCGGCGGTCAAGGCGCCGATGTTCTCGTTCTCGCGCCTCGTCGGCGCCGACCCGATGCTGGGCGTCGAGATGGCGAGCACCGGCGAGGTGGGCTGCTTCGGCGACGACCTGGCACGAGGCGCTGCTGCATGCGCTGCTCGCCACGGGCTTCCGCTTCCCGCGACGCGGCGTGCTGCTGTCGCTCGGTCCGGTGGCCGACAAGTACTGGTTCGCCGACGAGGCGCGGGTGATCGCGCGAGGAGCTCGGGCTGCCCATCTACGCGACGCGCGGCACCGCCGAGATGCTTGCCGAGATCGGACATCGCTTGCAGCGTCGTCGAGAAACAAGCCGGTGCCGCGCCGAACGCGATCGCTTTGATCGAACGAGGGCTGCGTCGACCTCGTGATCAATGTCCCGCGTCGAGTACGACGAGCTCGGGCGCCCGACGGCTTCGTGATCCGCCGCGCGCGCCGTCGACGCCGGCATGCCGCTGATCACCGACCTGCAGCTCGCGCGCGCGGTCATCGAGGCCCTGCGCACCCGCGGGCCGGCCGATCTGCATCTGCTGGCCTGGGACGAGCATGCGGCACCCGCAGCGCCGCCGGCCTGAAACGCACCGACGGCCTGAAACGCGCAGCGGTCAAGCCGACCACGGCAGCCACCACCGGCGCCAATTCATCCATAAGATTTACTAGCCACAGGTTGCCCGCGCGTATCGCTACGTGCCACGTCACGTCGAGATCCTAGTCCGCTTAGACTCAAAAGCATGGCTGACAACATCAGCAAGTCTGCGGAATCATTGATGTTGGTGCGGATCTCACTGGCAGCATGCTCCGTCGCGTTGATATCTCTTGCCCTGTGGATGGCGACGCACGAATCGCCGACGCCAGAAGTGCTCGGCAGGTACTCGCGCGCGTACTTCGCCGTCCTGATGCTGCCGGCGCTGCTCGGCGTTG
The DNA here is from genome assembly GCA_963738615.1 of uncultured beta proteobacterium. Taxonomy (GTDB): domain Bacteria; phylum Pseudomonadota; class Gammaproteobacteria; order Burkholderiales; family Burkholderiaceae_C; genus CAVTWY01. The sequence continues at coordinate 811,229 of CAVTXI010000019.1, read as the reverse complement.
CAGGACTGGCACTGCAGCGCAGCGCGCTTTGCCGGAAAGTGCAACGCTTCAGGGGTGAGATTGCGGTCGCGGCGTTCTCGGTGGCGGCTTCGTTGACTGTTGTCGAGATTGCCGTACGCATCCTCGACCCGGCTGGCATTTCATATTTCGAGGAGGTATCACGCTACCACCTCGAGAAAGTGGCCGATCCCATCCTCGTCTACAAGCACGAGCCTGGTATACGACGTCGCTATCAGGGCGTCGAGGTTGCGACCAACGAGATCGGCTTGCGCGAGCGGCCGATCGCGCCCAAGCAGCCGGGCGAGATGCGCGTGCTGTTGTTGGGCGACTCCGTCGTCTTCGGGTGGGGCGTCGCGGTCGAGAAGACAGCTGGACGGCGCTTGGAGGCCCTTCTCGCCTCGGCGCTGGCGCGGCCAGTGACCGTGATCAATTCGGGTGTCGGCAGCTACAACACAGTCCAGCAGCTCGCGTTTCTAGAGCAACGCGGTCGCGAGATAGCGCCCGACGCGGTGGTGCTTCTATACGTCGAGAACGATATCGACGTCAAAGAGGCCACGTTCGATCCGTTGGCACGGCGTTCGCTGCGGGGCAAGTCGCCGCCGGAGGTCTTGACCCTTCTCGTCGAAAAGAGCTGGACCTACCGGTTGGCGCTGTTCGCGCGCCAGTACGTCCGCGCCGGGCGGACCGAGAATTTCGATCCGAACGCTCGCGGCGTCGCTGGGTCGATGCAAGCTTTGAGCAACATGGCGGCGTACTGCCGCGACCATGGCCTGCAATTTCACGCTTTCTACTATCGTGCGCGGCCGGCCCAACCTTCGGAGTCGGCGCCGCTGCTTGCTTTGGTCAAAGCGACTGCACAACGCGCGTCGATCACCGCGGAGGATGTGAGTCCATGGTGGCAGGGCCGAGATATGCGCTCGGTCACCAATTCGATCGTCGACTCACACCCCAACGAGCATGGGCACGACGTTCTGGCACGGGGAATGGCCAGAAGTCTTATCGAGCGCGGTATAGCGGCCGCGATGCGGCACTAAACACTTCATCTCGTAAATAAGGTTCTGAATAAGGCGGCGCCGTCGTCTTCAACCGGACGTGGCGCGCCAGCCCGGTGCGTGCTGCCTCAACCACAGCTCGAGCATCATCAGGACCCACACCAAGCCGCCGTAGTAGGCGGGATGTTCGCTCATGAGCGTCGAGCGCAGCGACTTCGCGAAGTCTGCGCGCACAAGCCCCCGACGCACCATTCCTTCGACCGCGCCGTCAGCCAGTTCGCGCAACGCGGCATGCTGGGTCAACCACACGCCGAACGGCAGGCCGAAGCCTTGCTTGGGCTTGCGGAGGATCTCATCGGGCAGATACCCGCGCAGCGCTTCCTTGAAGAACCAGCGCAGCGTGAGCCCGCGCAGCTTGTACGACGTGGGCAAGCGCGATGAAAAGTCGAGCAGGTCATCGTCGAGCAGCGGGAACGCCACCTCCATGCCGGCCAAAGCCGCGGTGCCGCAGACCTTGGGCAGATCGTTTTCGGCCAGCGTGTAGCGCCAGTCGAAGCCGAGCATGCGGTTGATCTCGCTTGTGCGGTCGCCGCCGGCAGCGTTCCAGACCTCGCGCTGCTGGCGCGCCGGGCCTTCGGTGTGGATGCCGGCAAGGAACTCGGGGGTCAGGATTCGATCCGGGCCGAGGCGCTGCAGCAGGTTGTACGTCAGCAGCCTGTCGGGGAGCGGGATCTTCGACTGCGCGATGTAGCTCGCGGCCTTGCGCAGCAGCGGTGCGCCCCCGAGTGCCGTTCCTTGCAGCAGGGGCTCGAGAAGTCCGCTGCGAGCGAAGCCAGGCACCTGTTGGTACCAACCGAAGACGCGCTGCATCGCGTAGCGCGAGTTGCCGCCGAAGAGTTCGTCGCCGCCGTCTCCGGCCAGCAGGCGCGTGACACCGTCGGCGCGTGCGCGCAGTTGGCACAGGTAGGCGGGAAGCGCCGACGAGTTGCCGAACGGCTGGTCGTAGTGCGCGGCCACCGTCGGGATGTGCGCCACCAAGTCATCCGGCGTGACGTAGTACTCGCGATGGTCGGTGCCAAAGTGCTTGGCCGCCAGCCGTGCATAGTGCATTTCGTCGTAGCCGGCGGCATCGAAGCCGATCGAATAGGTCAGCGCGGGCGCTCCCGAGACCTCGCCAATCAGTCCGGCGACGGTCGAGCTGTCGGTGCCGCCGCTCAAGAAGCAGGCAGGTCGGCTGCCATCGAGGCAACGCCGGACCGCTTGACGCAGCAAAGCCCGGAACTCTTCCCGCAGAGCCGCGAACGCTGGCTTGCCTTCTCGGAACTCGGGTCGCCAGTAGGGCGCGACCTTGGCCGCTTCCCCATCGAAATGGAGGAAGTGCCCCGGCGGCAGTCGGTGCACACCTCGAAAGATCGTGCGCGGCGACGGAATCGCATGGAAGAAAAGATAGTCGTAGATTGCCTGGGGGTCGATCTCGGCAGCGCTGTCGACGAGTTCGTCTGCTCGCGGCGCGACGCGCAGCACGCCACGGTCGGCGCGCCAGCACAGCGTGCGCACCGCGAAGCGATCGACCGCTGCCGTCGAACGGCCTGCGCCGTGCAGGGCCACCGCGAAGTCACCGCCGACGCCAGCCAGCACGTCCGGCGGCGCTCGCTGCAGTGCCTGCTGCCAGGCCGCGAGCGCGCCGCCTTGTTCGGCGCTGCGTGTCAGCGCCTCATCGCGAAATCGCGGGTGACCCAGTGCGAACGAATCGGAGGATGTCGTCATGAAGTCGAGTCGGCGCGCGGGTCGGTGAGCCACTTAGGCGAAGGCCGGGGCAGGCTCGAGTGGGCGAAGAACCACATAATGACGGACTGCCCTTCACCGCCAACTATGAAATCCGTCGCCAGGAAAGTTGTCGAGTCCGTGATCAAGCGGTTCGAGTATCGCTTGGCAGATGTCGCACTGGATCCGGCGGGCCTGGTCGGTGCGTGCGAGCGCTTGAAGCAGTGGGGCATCAACCCGAGGACGATCATCGACGTCGGGGTCGGCCCGGGCACGCCGTGGCTTTATGCCGCGTTCCCAGACGCCAAGTTCATGCTGTTCGAACCGCTCAGGCGTTTCGAGGCGCCTATTAAAGAAGCGATGCAGGGTCGGGACTTCGAGGTGCACTACTGCGCGCTCGGCGAGAAGCGAGGTTCGATGAGCATCCTCGTCAACGAGGATCATCCAACCAGCTCGTCGATGGCCCGCTACAGCGGTTCGTATTTGGGTGTTGCTGCCGAGCGTCTTGGCGCTTTCACCGAAACCACGGTCCCCGTGATGACGCTCGACGACTTTGTGCCATTCGCCGGGCCCGCGCTGCTCAAGTTGGATGTGGAGGGGTTCGAGGCACACGTTCTGCGCGGTGCCAACATGGCGCTTCGCGACGTGGAGATCATCATCTCGGAAGTGTCGGTCGCGAGAAGGACCGACCTCGAACTCTCCTTCGGCGACCTCGTGAAGTTCATGGAAGACATCGGCTTCTCCGTCGTGAACATCGCCGAGATCAAGCACTTTCAGAGGAGCGGCGCGATCGCCTATATGGACATCGTCTTTGCAAGAAGCGACAGCCGCCTGCGCTACAGGTAGGTCGACTGACCACTCGCGACCGGTGAGCATGACCGAACTCGATGCGTTCCACCGCTGGGTAGCTTCCGCCAAGGCGGCGGTGAAGGCGGCGCGAAAGCGATGGGGCGCCGCCTTCAATCAGCGGTTTCGAAGCTTTGGCACGGCAGAACTTTCGGCCGCCTTGCATTCTTTGGGTGTACGAGAAGGCGACGTGATCATGTTGCATAGCGCCTTCTCGAGAGCGTGCGGCTTTCGGGGTGGCTGTGACGACCTGATCGAGGCAGTCCTGGATGCTGTAGGCCCGACCGGGCATGTGCTGATGGTGTCTATGCCGTACCGGAACGCGTCGATAGACTGGCTCGAGAGCGGCAGGCGATTCGACGTACGCAAGACGCCGTCGATGATGGGGCTGGTATCCGAGCGGTTTCGGCGCAGGCCGGATGTCGTGCGCAGCCTCCATCCGACGCACCCAGTCCTCGCCCATGGTCCGCGAGCGAGGCAACTGGTCGAGGCGCACAGCGAATGCCTGCATCCTTGCGGACGGGGCTCGCCGTTTCACGAACTGGCCCTGGCCGGTGGCAAGGCTGTTTTCTTCGATGTCCCGATCGACACCTTGACGTTCTTTCACTACTTGGAAGACCTTGTCAGCCCGGCGTTGCCGTTCGAGCTCTACACGCGGCATATCTACGAAGTGCCGGTGATCGGCGAGGATGGAAGGACCCGCGTCGTGCGTACCCATGCCTTCGCGCGCGAGGCCATTCGCCGCAGGCGCCCCGAACGGTTGCACGCCGCCCTGCGCCAAGGCGGAAAGGTTGCGGAGCGGCGCATCGGCGCAGCATGCCTGTCGTGTCTTCAGGTTCTCGATGCCGTCGAATGCACGCAGTCGATGATGCGGCGCGGCGAGTTCTTCTATGAACTAGGGGGATGACCGATGACGAGCTCGCGGCGACGCTACGAGCTCCCTGACACGACGGGGATGACGATTCCAACAACTCCGCTATCCTCATTGAGACTATGTCAGCCCGCGCCTCAGGTCTCGGTTTCGACGGCAAGTGGATCGTCGTATCCGGCGCGTCTTCGGGCCTTGGTCGAGCGATTGCCATCGAACTGTCGCAGCAGAACGCCGGGGTCGTTCTGGTCGGTCGTGACCGCGACCGTTTGACCGAGACAGCATCTTTGCTCGACGGCGGTCGACACCGGATCGAGGCGCTCGATCTGACGCGACACGACGCCATCGTGCCCATGGTGCAGTCGTTGCACGCAGACGTTGGAGAGCTGTACGGGCTCTGTCACGCAGCGGGCGTGGTCGTCACTCGGCCTTTGGCTTCGAGCGATCCAGATGTCATCAAGAAGCTCATGGATGTGAACGTGCTGGCGGGCCTCGAACTTGCGCGGGCGGTCGCGCGTCGCGACGTCATGTCGCCCGAAGGCGGCAGCCTGCTGTTCATCTCGTCCGTCTCCGGGCTCGTCGGTCACGCCGGGCAGGTGGGCTATTGCGCCAGCAAGGGAGCGCTTGCCGCGGCCGTGCGCGCGATGGCGGTCGAGTTGGCTCGCCGACGCATTCGCGCCAACTGCCTTTCGCCGGGGCTGGTGTTCACCGCGATGGCGCAGAAGTCACTGGGTGGGCGCTCCTCCGAGCAGGCGCAGCGCATCGAGGCCCTCCATCCCCTAGGTCATGGCCTTCCCGAAGATGTGGCCTATGCGGCTGCCTTCCTGCTGTCGCCATCTGCGCGCTGGATCACGGGTGTCGACCTTCCGATCGATGGCGGCTACGTGGCTCAGTAACCGTCTCGTCAGCACAAACGATCTCCATGAATGCAGTCGAAGCCCTCAACTGGATCGCCGAAATCTTCGAAGAGCCCGCGGGTCGCATCACCGTGTCGACAGCGCGAACGTCGATTGCGGGGTGGGACTCGTTGGGCACGCTGTCCTTGATCGCCGCGCTTGACGAGAAGTTCGACATCCACATCGACGAGCAGGAGATCGAGAACATGGCCAAGGTGGACGACATCTTTGCCGTCCTGCGGCGACACGGCGCGTTGGCCGAAGGCTGATCGTCGATCCCTGCGCAATCACGGCGGTCATTGGTCATGCGGTTCCACCTGGTCGACCGGATCCTCGAGCTCGAGCCGGGCAAGCGCACGCTGGCCAGCCGCCGCATACCCGTGGACGAAGAGCTTTTCCAGGATCACTTCCCAGGCTTCCCCGTCATGCCCGGCGTGCTGCTGGTCGAGATGATGGGACAGGCCGCCGCGAAGTGCCTTGACGCACAACGGCTGCCGCGCGGCAAGGCGCTGCTGGCGAAGATCGTCGCAGCGAGCTTTCGTGGCTGGGTACGTCCTGGCGACGACACCATGCTGACCGCCGAGATCGCGAGCAATGAAGACCGCGTCGCCATCGCCGAGTGCCGCATGGAGGTGGGCGGCCGCCCCGTGGCACAGTGCAAGCTGATGTTCACCTTCATGCCGATCGAGCAATTCGCGCCGGGCTATCGCGATGAACAACTCGAAGCCTATTTATCGGGAGAACGTGTTTGAACCATCCCTTCGGGGTCGAGGGGCGAACCGTACTGGTCACGGGCGGCACGCGCGGCATTGGTCGGGCCGTTTCCTTGCAACTGGCCAGAGCGGGCGCCCGGGTCATCGCGAACTACGCGCGCAACGACGCCGCTGCCCAAGCGCTAAGTGACGAGGCCGCCGCGGCCGGACTGCCGCTGAGCACGCTGCGTGCGGACCTGAGTACGCCCAAGGGGATGGAGGCGATCCGCGATGCCGTTGCTGACGTGAGCAAGGGTGATCTGTCGATCGTGCACGGCGCCGCCACGGGCGTGCATCGACCCTTGTCGTCCCTGACCCTGCGCCACTGGGACTTCACGTTCGCGTTGAACGTGCGCGCGTTCTTCGAACTGGTGCAGGTGCTGCGCCCGCTACTGGGAGCGGGTTCTTGCGTCTTGGCGCTGTCGTCGGCCGGTGCCGTACGAGCCGTGCCGGCCTATGCCGCGATCGGCTCGTCCAAGGGTGCGCTCGAGTCACTCGTTCGCCACATGGCGGCAGAGATGGCGCCCGAGGGCATCCGTGTGAACGTGGTCTCTCCTGGCAGCGTGTTGACGCAAGCCTGGGACGCCTTCCCCGACAAGGAGCAGCGCTTCGCCGAGGCGGTGGCGCGCACGCCGCTCGGACGCTTGGTGACACCGCAAGAACGTCGCGATGCTCGTGCAATTCCTGCTGAGCCCGGCGGCCGAAGCCATCGTCGGGCAGACCTTGGTGATCGACGGCGGCGCCCGGATCGTCGAGTGACGCGGCAGGCTTCGCTGCAAGGAACGGGACCATGAGCCGACACACGATCTCGGGTTTCCGCATCGCGGGTGTGTCCACCTGCCTGCCCGGCGAGGTGACAGACAACCTCGACCCGTCCAATGGCTTCGACCCCGAAGAGATTCGCAAGGTCGTTCAGATGGCCGGCGTGCGGCAACGGCGGGTCGTGAAAGACGGCACGACCGCCACGGACCTGAGCTTCAACGCCGCGGAAGCCTTGCTCGAGCGGCTGGGCTGGGCGCGCAACAGCATCACCGGGCTTATCTTCGTCACGCAGAGTCCGGACTACTTCCTGCCGTCGAGTGCATGCCTGCTGCACCAATGGCTGGGCCTGCCTGATGCATGCGCGGCGTTCGACGTGGGCCTGGGGTGCTCGGGCTACCCCTACGGCTTGTACCTGGCCGCCACCATGCTTCGCGCGGGCGGTCACCAGCGCATCCTGATGCTCCATGGCGAAACGCCCAGCCGATTCGTCGATCCGAGCGATCACGCCACGACGCTGCTGTTCAGCGACTGCGGCTCCGCGACAGCAGTCGAGGCGCGCGAGGGCGAGGGCAACGTCGGGCACTTCTGCCTGCACACCGACGGTACGGGGCATGCAGGACTGATCATCCGCGGCGGCGCGTTCCGCGATCGGCGACCCGCGGACCCAAGAGACCTCGCGTTGCGCATGGACGGGGCAGGGATCTTCAACTTCACGATCAAGCGCGTGCCGCCGCTGATCCGCGACACGCTGGATCAGGGAAGTTGCGCTGTGGGCGATGTCGACGCCTACCTCTTCCACCAGTCCAACCGCTTCATCATCAAGCACCTGATGAAGAAGTGCGGGCTGCCGGAAGACCGCGTGCCGATCACGCTCGAGGACTGCGGCAACTGCGGCGGCCCGTCGGTGGCCGTCGCGCTCACCCGCCACATCGCGGCCGACCGAGACAAGCGCGTGAAGTTGATGATGCTGGGGTACGGCGTCGGCCTGTCATGGGCGTCCGCGTTGGTCGATCTCGATCCCGACGCGCCGCTTCTGCATGTCGACTATGTCGACACGCTACCCCGGCGCGAGAGGCCCGATTCGGCTGCCTGAGCCATGTGCGGAATCGCAGGCATTTGGGCCCGGTCGGGGCGCCGCCCGCCCGAGCGTGACGAGGTCGAAGCGATGGTCCGTGCGCTGCACCACCGCGGGCCCGACGGGCAAGGCCTATGGATCGACGGCGCCATCGCGCTGGGTCACGCGCGGTTGTCGATCATCGACCTGGCCGGCGGAGCGCAGCCGATGGGCAACGAAGATGGCCGCATCCAGGTCGTCTTCAACGGCGAGATCTTCAACTACGTCGAGTTGCGCGAGCGGCTCGTCGCCCAGGGTCATCGTTTCGCGACCGCTTCCGACACCGAGGTGCTGGTCCACTTGTACGAGCAGCATGGCGAGGCCTTCGTCGAGCACTTGAACGGCCAGTTCGCGATCGCCCTGTGGGACGGTGTGCGCCGACGCCTCGTGCTGGCCCGCGACAGGGTCGGCATCCGGCCGCTCTACTTCACGTGGGTGCAGGGTCGGCTCGCGTTCGCCTCGGAGATCAAGGCGCTGTTCGCGCTGCGCGACGTGCCGCGGCGGCTCGATCCTGCGGGGCTGGCATCGGTGTTCAGCCTGTGGTCGGTGCTGCCGCCGGGCACGGTGTTCGAAGGCGTGCAGACGCTCGCACCGGGCGAGCTGATGGTCGTCGATCAATCGGGAACGCGGTCCCATCGTTTTTGGGACTGGCCGTTCGCAGCCGCGATGCAGAGCCCCGCGCCGAATTGGTCCGACGACCGATGGGCCGACGAGCTGCGGCAGTTGTTGGCTGATGCCGTGCGGCTGCAACTTCGCGCCGATGTTCCCGTGGGCGCCTACCTGTCCGGTGGTCTCGACTCGTCGGTCATCACGACGCTGGTCCGGCGCGACGCGAGGGCGTCGCTGCGAAGTTTCTCGCTCACGTTCGACGACCCCGAGTTCGACGAACGCGAGCACCAGCAAGCCCTCGCGCAGCACCTGGGTTGCGACCACTCCGCGATCGAAGTCACGCCTGCGGACATCGCGGCCGCTTTCGCACGCATGGTCCGGCACGCCGAGTCGCCGGTCGTTCGTACCGCTGCGGTGCCCATGATGCTGTTGGCCGACAGCGTGCGTCGAGCCGGCTACAAGGTCGTGCTCACCGGAGAAGGCGCCGACGAGGCACTGGGCGGCTATGACATCTTCAAGGAGGCTGCCGTCCGGCGCTTCGTGGCTCGTGAGCCTGGCTCGCGTTGGCGCGGTGCACTGTTGCGGCGCTTGTACCCGTACCTCACGCATTCGCCGGCCGCGGGCCGCGCGATGACGATGGCCTACTTCGGAAACGGCCGGGAACGTCCGAACGCGCCGGGCTTCGCGCATGCGATGCGCATCGCCGCGACGCAGCGCACGTTGGCGTTCTTTCGCGTCGATTGGCGCGAGCGCATGGCCGCTTTCGAGCCCGAGAAGGCGCTCGCAGCTTGGGCGCCGATCGATCTGGCCCAGTGGCCGCCGTTGGCGCGCGACCAGTACCTCGAGGCGCACACCCTCATGTCGGGCTACCTGTTGTCGTCGCAGGGCGATCGGGTGGCGATGGCAGCGTCGATCGAGGCGCGATTTCCCTTCCTGGACCATCGCGTCCTCGAGTTTGCGTGTCGCATGCCCGCGAGGCTCAAGCTGTGCGGGTTGCGCGAAAAAGTTCTGCTTCGTCGCGCGTTCGCAGCCGACCTGCCGGCGTCGATCGCACGACGCAGCAAGCAACCCTACCGCGCGCCCGACAGCGCATGCTTCTTCGACAAGGGTGCGCTGCGCGAGGAGACGGCTGACCTGCTGAGCCCTGCGAGCCTCGACAAGGCCGGCCTGTTCGACCCGACCGCCGTGGGCAAGCTGGTCGACAAGTGTCGTGCCGGACGAGTCATCGGCTTCGGCGACAACATGGCCTTCGTCGGCATCGTCTCGACCATGCATTTGCATCGCCAGTTCGTGCAGGCATGAACATGCTGATGAACCTCCTGCACGATGCATTCGAGCAGACCGTTGCCCGCGTGCCGGGCAAGGTCGCACTCGTGAGCGGCAGCCGACGAGTCACCTACGCGGAACTCGGCCAGCGGGTCACGCGCTTGGCCGACAAGCTGGCAGCTCTCGGCGTGGTGCACGGCAGCCGCGTGGTGCTGCTTCTGGACAACGACGTTGAGTACGCCGTCGCCGTGCACGCCGTGCTTCGGTGCGCAGGCGTCTTCGTGCCACTGTCCCCGACGACCAAGCAGGACAAGCTCGCCTTCGTCCTCGACGACACCGAGGCGATCGCCTTGCTGACGGATGCGCGCTTTGCATCCGTCTGGTCCGACGTGCCCGCGCGCTGCGCGACCTTGCGCGTGATCGTTCAGGCGCACGACTTCGATAGCGGCTCGGCTTCTCCCGCGCCGCGACAGGTGCGCGCTGACCACGAACTGGCTGCCCTGATCTACACCTCCGGCAGCACCGGTCGGCCCAAGGGCGTGATGCTCACCCATCGCAACATGGTCAGCGCTTGGCAGTCGGTGCAGGCCTATCTCGGCATGCGCGAAGACGACGTGATCGGGCTAGCGATTCCGCCCGTCTTCAGCTATGGCCTGTACCACCTGCTGATGGGGTTGGGCATCGGCGCGACCGTGGTGCAGGAACGCCAAGCTGCATTCCCGGTGAAGCTTGCGCAGACCTTGGTGCGCGAGCGCGTCACGCTGCTTCCGGGCGTGCCGATGCTGTGGAGCGCACTGATCGAACTGCCGTCGATTGCCAGCTTCGACACGGGCGCGTTGCGGTTGCTGACCAACGCTGCGGCGGCGCTTCCTCAGACCATGCTGGCACGCATGCGGGCCATCTGGCCCAACACGCGCATCCTGGCGATGTACGGCATGACCGAGTGCAAGCGCATCAGCTACCTCGAACACGAAGACATCGATGCGCGACCCGGCAGCGTCGGTCGCGGCATACCCAACCAGGTCCATTGGCTCGTCGACGATCAGGGACAGCGTCTGCCCCACGGCGGCATGGGGCAACTCGTCGTCCAAGGAGCGCACGTGATGCAGGGTTACTGGCGTCGATCCGACGAGACCGCGCGGGCCCTGCGCCCGGGGCCAAGCCCCGGTCAGCAGGTGCTGCACACGGGCGACTTGTTTCGTACCGACGCCGACGGCTACCTCTACTTCGTTTCGCGCATGGACGACATCATCAAGACCCGCGGCGAGAAGGTCGCGCCGCGCGAGATCGAAGAATGGATCCATCGGATCGAGGGAGTCACCGGTTGCGCGGTCGTCGGCGTGCCGGATGCCCTGTTAGGGCAGGCGGTGAAAGCGTTCGTCACCCTGCGTCCGGGGTGCGGCGTCCTGCCGCGTGACGTCGTGCGCCACTGTCAGGCTCATTGCGAAAGTCATTTCGTCCCTAAATACGTGGACGTGGTGGACTCCCTTCCGGTCACGGAATCGGGCAAAGTGCAGCATGCCGCACTGCGCGGCCCGTACCCAGGGAGCTAAGGACCGAACCGATGGACGACGTTAAAGGCGCGCTTCGCCACTACATCGAACACAACTTCCTGATGGGATCGCGCTCCGCGGCGAACCTCGGCGATAGCGACTCGTTTCTCGAACACCAAGTACTCGACTCGACCGGGTTTCTCGAACTGATCACGCATCTGGAAGAGGCCTACGGCATCAAGGTTCTCGACGACGAGATGGTGCCCGAGAACCTCGATAGCATCGCCGCAGTCGATGGTTATGTTGCACGCAAGCGCGCCTGAGGATCGGGCGGCAACCGTCGTGCGGTTCCTGTGATGAAGTCTCCAGTGCTTAGTCCCGCCGTTCTTGACTGTGACTGCCTTGCCGAGGCGGTTCGCACCGAGGCCTGGATGCGGTCCACGCTGGTCAACCGACTGCATCGTCGGGGCTTCGTCGTCGCCCTGTCGGGTGGGATCGACAGTTCGGTATGCGCCGCGCTAGCGGTCGGCGCAGTCGGCGCAGACAAGGTCTACGGCCTGTTGTTACCCGAGCGCGATTCCAGCGAAGAGTCCACGGAACGCGGCCGCGAGCTGGCACAACACCTGGGCATCGCGCACGAGGTCTTCGACATCGCACCGGCGCTGGAGGCTCTGGGCTGCTATCGACAGCGCGACGACGCCATTCGACGGGTCTTCCCGGCTTACGCCGACGGCTGGCGAAACAAGCTCGTCATCGGCGGTGGCCTCGCGGGTGGCATCAACTACTTCAAGCTGGTCGTGGCCGAGCCTTCGGGCCTGCAGCACGAGGCCCGTCTACCGTTGCGCGAGTATCTGCAGATCGTGGCTGCGACCAACTTCAAGCAGCGCGTGCGGAAGTCGATGGACTACTTCCACGCCGACCGCTTGAACTACGCAGTTATAGGCACCCCCAACCGCCTGGAGTATGACCAGGGTTTCTTCGTCAAGGTCGGCGATGGCGCTGCGGACCTCAAGCCCATCGCACACCTGTACAAGACCCAGGTGTATGCGATGGCGCGAGCTCTGGGGCTGCCGGCGGCGATTTGCGCCGCGGTCCCGACGACGGATACCTATACGCTGCCGCAGGGGCAGGACGAGTTCTACTTCGCGCTGCCGTACGCGCAGATGGATCTGGCGCTGTGGGCGGTGAATCACGGTGTGCCGTCGACCGATCTGTGCGAAGCGCTGGGCATCGACGCAGATCGAGCCGCGAGGGTTTACCGAGACATCGAATCGAAGCGCCGTGCCGCGCTTTATCTTCATGCCGCCGCAGAGACGATCGAGCCGATCGCGCAGCCATGATTCAGCGCGTATTCGGACGTTTGCTCGGCATCGGCGGCCGATCGCAAGCTGCCCATGCCGAGGCGCGTCGTGACGCGATGGGGCTTCCCCAAGAGGACCCAGGCACCGAGCGCGTGTTGCCCGCGGTGATGCAGTGGCTTTGTCGGGCGCAGGATTACTCCACCAGTCACGACGGCGGGGTTGCCCGTGACTACAGCCTGATCGACGGATGGTCGACGTCCTACCCGGAGACGACCGGCTACATCATTCCGACTTTCCTCGAGTACGCGCGCCTGACGGGCGACACGGAGTACCGTGAGCGAGCGTTGCACATGGCGGACTGGCTCGTCGGCATCCAGTTGCCGTCCGGTGCTTTTCAAGGCGGCAAGGTTGATATGAAGCCGGTGGTGCCGGTCACGTTCAACACCGGCCAGATCCTGCTTGGCTTGGCGGCCGCACAGGCGCAGACCACCCGGTACCTCGAACCGCTGCGCCGTGCCGCGGACTGGCTGGTGGCGACCCAGGATCGGGATGGTGCATGGCGCCGCCACGAGTCTCCGTTTGCTGCGCCAGGCGAGAAGCAATACGAAACGCACGTCGCGTGGGGCCTGTTCGAGGCCGAGCGTGTCGACCCTCATCGCGGATACGTCGGCGCCGGCCTGCGAAACGTCGACTGGGCTCTGGAGGGCACACCGGCCAACGGTTGGTTCGACCGGTGTCGCCTCGGGCCGCGCGGCAACCCGATCACGCATACCCTGGGCTACGCCCTGCGCGGCGTCATCGAGGCCTATCGGATCTCGAACCGTCCGGAGCTGCTTGTCGCCGCGATGCGCACTGCCGACGGACTGCGAGGTGCACTGCGGGACGATGGATTCCTTCCGGGCGCGCTGGATGCGAATTGGAAGGGCACGACACCCTGGGCATGCTTGACCGGAACCGCGCAGGTTGCGCTTTGCTGGCTGCTCCTTTCGACGCTGACGGGACGGTCCGAGTACCTGGACGCGGCGGCGCGTGCGAACCGCTACCTTCGGCGCACCGTGCGCCTGCGAGGCCAACCCAACGTCATAGGGGCCGTGCGCGGCTCCTTTCCGATCGACGGCGCGTATGGCAAGTTCTCGTACCTGAATTGGGCGGCCAAGTTCACTGCCGACGCCTTGATGTGCGAGCAGCGGATCCGCGCGAGGTCATGACGATGCGCAGCCGATTCCTCTCGACACTCGCGATCTTCTGTAACGTGATGAGCGAGATGCTCGGCTGGAGCAAAATGGGCTCCAGCACGAAAGTCGAGCCGGCCACGTCGTTCATCGCGCGCAGGTTTGAGATACTTTCGTTTTGAATAGCCTGGGAATTGCAAACAATGACAGTGTTCGGCTCTCTATTTTCGCGCCTTGCCAAAGAGCCGCCGATCCGGGTCTTTGGTCAGAAGTTCGTCAAGTACCTGACATCCTCGGTTCGATTGCAGGCAATGTGGGACACCTCGCCGCGACCGAACTACCTGATCGGCGTTCTGAAAGCCGCTGACCAGGCGCGAGAAGAATCGATCCCGAAAATCCTGGCCGTTGAGTTCGGCGTTGCGGCAGGCAACGGCTTGGTTGCGCTGCAAGATATCGCCGAAGACGTGGAGCGCGAGACCGGGATCCTCGTCGAGGTGGTCGGCTTCGACTCCGGTGCGGGCATGCCCGCTGTACCCTTCGACTATCGAGACCACACGGACTGGTGGATCCCGCAGGATTATCCGATGGACGTCGCGGCCTTGAAAGCGCGGCTCAAGCCGCGCACGAAACTTGTTCTGGGCGAGGTTGCCGGGAACGTAGAACGGTTCCTCGATGAGAACGATGTGCCGGTCGGCTTCGTCTCCTTCGACCTCGACTACTACTCGTCGACCCAGAGTGCGTTTCCGCTGTTGTCGAGCCCGAAGCGAAAGATGCTTCGGCGCACCCCGCTGTACTTCGACGACATCGATTTCTTTTTCAACCATCAGTTCGCCGGCGAGTTGCTGGCAATCGACGAATTCAATCAAGTGACCGACGGAGTCCGTATCGATCGATGGCGCGGGGTGCGCAAGGAGCGCCCTTTCGCGGAAGCGCCTTGGTTAGACAAGATGTACGTTGCCCACGATATCGCCGCAGTAACCCGGTATCGACCGGAGCGCGCCATCCGCGAGCGCGCCACCTGACAGTGACAGGCGTGTTCTGGGGGCGCGTGTGAACCGCTACCTTCGGCGCACCGTGCACCTTCGAGGTCAGCCCGGCGCCTTGATGCTCGAGCAACGGATCCGCACTAGGTCATGACGATGCGCAGCCGATTCCTCTCGACGCTCGTGTCGCGCGACCTGGCGCGCCGCGATGTCGCGCTCGACGCGTTTCGTGGACTGCTGATCCTCGGCATGGTGCTGGTCAATCACCCGCCGCCGAACCTGCCCATCTATGGGCCGTTGATGCACGCCGTGTGGCATGGCTGGACACTTGCCGACACCATCTTGCCGGGCTTTCTGTTCGCGGTGGGCGTCTCGATCCGCATGACGCTGCGCGACGCTCAGGGTGTGCCCGTGCGCGCCGACGCCGCGATCCTGACCAAAGTCTTTCGCCGGTTTGCCATCTTGATGGCCCTCAATTTCCTGCTCCTCAACTTCCCGTACTTCGACGCACCGTGGCGCTTGATGGCGCGGCACCAGTTCACCGGCACGCTCGCGCTGATCGCGTGGAATTCGCTCGTGGTCGGATTGATCGTGCTGTTCACGCGCCGTCGCACGCAGGTCGGCCTTTTGCTTGCGGCAATGACGCTTCAATGGGCGGCCTACGTGCTGTTGCCCCTGCCAGGGGCGCCTGCTGGAAGCATGGTGCCCGAGGCCAACGCTGCGCGCGTCATCGACGAGTGGCTGTTCGGCGCCTGGAGACCAGGATTGCCCGCGGGCATCACGTGCCTGCCCGGTTTGCCGACCCTGGGGGCGATCACGACCACCCTGCTCGGCGCGCTGGCCGCGCCGCTGGTCCTGGCGCCCTCGCGGCGGCGGGGGTTGCACCAGGGCGTGGTTGCTGGCCTTGTGCTGGTTGCGGGTGGGCAGGTCTTGGGCTACTTCATGCCGATCAACAAACTGCTGTGGACGGTTCCTTTCTCGTTGCTCATGAGTGGTATCGCATTGGCGGTCTTCGGTGCACTGGATGCCTTTGACGAGGCCCGCGCCAAAGGGTGGCTCAGGCCGCTGCAAGTCGCGGGGGCGAATGCACTCTTGCTCTACGTCTTCTCGCAGGCGTTTCAGCGCTTGCTGGTCTATGGGCGCGTGCCTACGGAAGACGGCGGCACCGTGCGTCTGCGCCACTACATGCACGAGCATTGGGTCGCGCCCGTGCTGCACGGCGAGTTCGGTTCGCTGGTGTTCGCGTTGCTGTACCTTGGTCTGTGCTACGTGTTCGTGTGGCTGTTTTTCCGCCTGCGCTTATTTGTGAAACTCTAGTTGCATGCAAGTGACCTATTTCCACGCCCTTTTGAGGGGTACACGCTGCCAAAAGCGTCGTTGGGCGCCATCATCGAAGCTGGAGTTCTTGCCGTACCGAACATGCTTGCGTTCCCATTCGCTCCGGGTCGTCGACCCACCATCCTGCTTCTCGGCGCGCATTGCGACGACATCGAGATCGGTTGCGCTGGCGCCGTCGCCCGCCTTGTCCACGCCCACCCTCACGCGCGTTTCGTATGGGTCACGCTCGCGTCGGAAGACGGTCGTGCCTCGGAGACGCGGCGTGCGGCGACGCGACTTCTTACGGGAACGACCGATGCCGTAGTCCGGATCGAGCCGTTCCGTGCCAGCTTCTTCCCCTACACCGGTGAGGCCCTCAAGGAATACTTCGAAACGCTCAAGTCCTACGCTCCCGACCTGATCTTCACGCACTGCCGCGGCGATCTGCACCAAGACCACCGCATCGTGCATGAGTTGACTTGGAACACCTTTCGCGACCACGCGATCCTCGAGTACGAGATCCCCAAGTTCGACGGCGACCTCGCCACGCCCAACGTCTACGTTCCACTGACCCACGCGCAGCTCGAGGCCAAGTGCGACCTGCTGTGGGATTGCTTCCCGAGCCAGCACAGCCGACGCTGGTTCTCGCGCGAGACATTCCAGGCGGTCGCGCGTCTACGCGGCATCGAATGCAACGCCGACGAGGGGTATGCGGAAGCGTTCTATGGCCGCAAGCTCACACTCGCGATCTAACTTTGGTACCGCCAGTGAATCGTCCCGACATCCCTACGCTCGAAAACCTGCTGCGCCAAGACCTCGACGCCGTCTGCAGCAACCTCGCCACCGAGTTCGGCCGCATGGCCGGCAAGCGACTGCTGATCACTGGCGGTGCCGGGTTCCTCGGCTACTACCTGGTGCATGCGGCGCTGCATTTCAACAGCGGCGCCGGGCGCGACCAGCCGATCCGCGTGACCGTGTGGGACAGCTTCATCCGAGGCACGCCGACGTGGCTGGCGGCCCTGCGAGGCACGCCGAACTTGAACGTCGAGCAGCGCGACCTGATCGAGCCGCTGCCGCAGCCGATGCCCGAGTTCGAGTGGATCATCCATGCCGCGGGCATCGCGTCGCCGCCGTTCTACCGCAAGCATCCGCTGAAGACGATCGACGCCAATATCAACGGCCTGCGCAATCTGCTCGACCATGCCGTGGCACAGGCCGATCGCGGCCGGCCCGTGGAAGGGTTCCTCTTCTATTCGTCCAGCGAGATCTACGGCGACCCGACACCCGAGGCGATCCCGACGCCCGAGCACTACCGCGGCCTGGTTTCGTGCACCGGTCCGCGCGCCTGCTATGACGAATCAAAGCGCTTCGGCGAAACCTTGTGCGTGGTCTTCGCGCAGCAGCACGGCGTGCCGACGAAGATCGCGCGGCCGTTCAACAACTACGGTCCCGGGTTGAAGATCAGCGACAAGCGCGTGATCCCGGACTTCGCGCGTGAGGTACTCGCCGGCCGCGACATCGTCATGTACTCCGACGGCAAACCCACGCGCACGTTCTGCTACGCCGCCGATGCGATCACCGGCTACTACAAGGTTCTGGTGCGCGGCCGCCCTGGGGAGCCGTACAACATCGGCATCGAGAAGCCCGAGATTTCGATGACCGAGTTGGCGCAGAAAATCACCGCGACTGCTGCCGAATTATTCGGCTACGGCGGTCGCGTTGTGCATCGCGCCAACGTCGAGGCCGACTACCTGGTCGATAACCCCAACCGGCGTTGCCCCGATATCACCAAGGCCCGTACCGAGCTCGGCTACGAGCCTTCGATCCTGATCGACGAGGGCTTGCGTCGCACCCTGATGTGGTACTCGCATCATCCGGTGGCCGAGGACGCCTGATGCGCATCTCTGTCATCGGCACCGGCTATGTCGGCCTCGTCTCGGGCGCGTGCTTCGCCGAGATCGGCCACGACTGCGTGTGCGTGGATATCGACGCGGCCAAGGTCGATCGCATCAACGGCGGGCACTCGCCAATCCACGAGAACGGCCTCGATGCGCTGCTCGCGCGCCATGTCGGCAAGCGCCTGCGCGCGACCACCGACCTCGCCGCGGCAGTGCGCGCCAGCGACGTCACGTTCATCGCCGTCGGTACGCCGTTCGACGGCACGCGCATCGACCTGTCGTTCGTGCGCGAGGCCGCACGCCAAGTCGGCGTGGCGCTGCGCGACAAGGACGACTACCACGTCGTGGTCGTCAAAAGCACCGTGGTTCCGGGCACCACCGACGACGTGGTGCGACCCGAACTCGAGCGGGCCTCGGGACGTCGCGCCGGTGCCGACTTCGGCGTCGGCATGAACCCGGAGTTCCTGACCGAAGGGGTCGCAATCGACGACTTCATGCGCCCGGACCGGATCGTGATCGGCGGCATGGACACGCGCAGCATCGATGCGCTGCGCGCGATCTACGCGCCGTTCGCCGACACGCCGGTGATGGCGACGAACAACAAGACCGCCGAGACGATCAAGTACGCGTCCAACGCGGTGCTGGCGACGATGATTTCGTTTTCCAACGAGATCGGCAACCTGTGCAGCACGCTCGGCGGCGTCGACGTCGCCGACGTGATGCGTGGCGTACACCTGGCGCGCTACTTCACCACGCCACTGGACGACGGCCGCCACGTCAAAGCCGGCATCGCGTCGTTCCTCTGGGCGGGTTGCGGCTATGGCGGTAGCTGCCTGCCCAAGGACACCAAGGCGCTCTCGGCACAGGCGGCGTCCCACGGCATGACCATGCCACTGCTCGATGCGGTGATTGCAACCAACATTGCGCAGCCTACGCGCATGGTCGCGCTGCTCGACCGTCACTTTGCGTCGCTGCACGGTCGGCGGGTCGCGGTGCTCGGGCTCGCGTTCAAGGAAGACACCGACGACTTGCGCGAGTCGCCGGCCATTCCGATCGTGCGCCTGCTCGTCGAGCGGGGCATGCGCGTCACCGCCTACGACCCGATCGCGATGGCGGCGGCGCGCGTGGTGCTGCCAGAAGGTGTCAGCTTCGCGACGAGTCTCGAGGCTGCGCTCGAAGGCGTCGATGCGGCGCTGCTGGTCACGCGCTGGGGTGAGTTTGCACGCCTGCCGGCGCTGCTGGCGGCGATGCCGCAGCCACCGCTGCTGATCGATGGACGGCGCATGCTCGAGCCTGCCGCGGTCGCGCGCTACGACGGGATTGGACGCTGACGAAAGGTAATGATGTCGCGCGACTTATTGATTCTTGGCTCAGGCATGGCCGGCATGGGTGCCGCAGCGCACCTTCGCGCACAAGGCGCGTCGGCGCGCGTGTTAGAGCAGAAGGCTTATCCCGGCGGCCACACCGCCACCCACTGCCGCGACGGCTTCGTCTTCGACGAGGGCCCACACGTGTCCTTCACGAAGATGGACAAGATCAAGAAGATCTTTGCCGATGCGGTCAACGGCGACTATCTGTCGATCGACGCGCAGATCGACAACTACTGGCAGGGTCGTTTTGTGCGCCACCCGGTGATTACGAATCTGCACGGACTACCGCACGAGCTCGTCGTCAAGTGCATCGCCGACTATGTCGAGGCGAAGAGGAATACGAACCAGACAATCGGTAACTACGAGGACTGGCTGGTCGCGAGTTACGGCAGGGCGTACGCCGAAACTTTTCCGATGAAGTACACCTCGAAGTACCACACGACGCCAGCATCGAACTTGAGCACCGAATGGGTCGGCCCGCGCTTGTATCAAGCCACCCTCGAAGAGGTGCTGACCGGTGCACTGTCGCCCGAGGCGCCGAACATCCACTACGTTCAGGACTACCGTTACCCACGCGTCGGCGGCTTTGCCGCGTTCCTGCGGGGGCTGCAGCAGTCCTCGCGGATCGAGCTGGGCCGGGAGGTAGTCGCGATCGATCCCGCGCGCCGCGAAGTAACCACGCGCGCTGGGGGCACCGCCATCTACGACGGACTCGTCTCGTCGATTCCGCTGCCCGACCTGCTGCCGATGATCAAGGGCGCACCGCGCGACGTGCTCGAGGCCGCCCAGACCCTTGCCTGCACCACCGTGGTTCTAGTCAATCTCGGTATCGACCGCGAGGACATCTCGAAGTCGAGCTGGACATACTTCTACGACGAGGAGTTCCCGTTCAGTCGCGTCAGCTTTCCGCGCACGTTCTCGCCACACGTGGCGCCGTCGGGCTGCGGCAGTATCCAGGCCGAGATTTACTTCTCGAAGAAGTATCGGCCGCTCACGACATCGCCGCAGGCTTGCATCCAGCCGACCATCGACGGCTTGCGAGCCTGCGGCATCCTGAAGGACGCCGACCGAATCGTCTACCAAGAGGCGATGCTGATCGACTACGCGAACATCATCTTCGACCTGGACCGCCCCGCCGCATTGGCCAAGGTGCACGCCTATCTCGACGATGTCGGCGTCGCGTGGTGTGGCCGCTATGGCGACTGGGGCTATCTGTGGAGCGACGAGGCCTACGTTAGCGGCGAAGCGGCCGCCAAGAAGGCACTCGAGCGCTTGACAGGCTGAGGCTTGCGTCGATAGGAACTCGCATGCCCAAGGTCAGCATCGCCGTCCCGGCCTACAACTGCGAGAAGTTCATCGCGCAGTCGCTCGAGTCGCTGCTCGGCCAAACCTATGGCGACTTCGAACTGGTCATTTCGGACAATGCCTCGACCGATGGCACCGAGGCGATCTGTCGACGATACGAGGCGCTCGACAAGCGCGTGCGCTATGTCCGTCGGACGCAGAACATCGGCGGGCCCGGCAACTTCCGCTACGTGTTCTCCCTTTGCTCCGGTCGCTACCACAAGTGGTCGACGGCGGACGACTACTGGCACCCGAACTTCCTCGAGGAATCGGTGCGCGTGCTGGACGAAAAGCCCGACGTGGTTTTGTGCTACCCCAAGACCCGCAAGATCGACATGACCGGCAACGTGATCGCAGCCTATGACGATCGCCTGCACCTGATCGATGAGTCCCCGCGCATACGATTCCGCCAGCTCTACGAGCGGATCGGCCTTTGCAACGCGCATCTGGGCCTGATACGCCGCGAGGCCATGCTGACCACACGGCTCATCGCCGGCCACCAGGCTTCGGATGTCGACTTCCTGGCGGAGATGGCACTTCGCGGCAAGTTCTGGCTGCTGCCCGATGTCCGCTTCTTCCGGCGTTTCCACGCCGAGTCTTCGAGTTGGGCGCGCGACGACGCCGAGCACCAGCGCAAGTACTACGACCCGCTGGCCAAAGTCGATCCCGGGATGCATGCGTGGCGGCGGCTTCTGTTCGAGATCGGCCTGGTCTGGCGCAGTCCGCTGGGCATCGTTGACAAGGTCGCACTCAGCGGCGATGTCGCGCGCTGGGCGCGCTACGCACGGCACACGCTGTCGCAGGAACTGATGGGCAGCGTGCGGCACCGCGCGTCGCGCGGCTGATCGCGGCTGCCACGGCGCCACCCGTACCGGCGGCGGTCACACGCCCCTTCACTTTGACCCTGCCATGACCTCGTCGAACGCGTTGCGCAGCATGACAAAGAGCACCTGGCTGATGGCCGCGAGCGCCATCGGGGCTGGCGTGCTGACGCTTGTGTCGGGGCGTGTCGCGGGCGGACTCGCCGGTGCGCTGATCGCGTCCTTGCTTGGCCTGGCGGCGCTGCTTGCCGCTGCGTTGGCGCTGTCCGGCGTGTTGACGCTGCAGCGCCAGCGTCGCGTCGATACTGGCTTGCCCGACCTGTTCCTCGTGCGCAACGCGGCACGCTGCGAAGACGCGGTGCGTGGCGGCCGGATACCGGCCTGGAGCGCGGCGCGCCGCTGGCTGGCGCACAAGGCATTCGGCCATGCGTGGATGGTGGGCGACGTGGTTCAGGTCAAGCCCTTGGCGGCGATTCGAGCGACGCTCGATCCGCAGGGAAGGCTCGCCGGCCTGCCCTTCATGGACGAAATGGCGCCCTTCTGCGGACGGTCGTTTCGCGTCTACCGCGTACTCGACAAGATCTACGACTACGGGCGCTCGCGACAGATGCGGCGCCTGGACGACTGCGTCATGCTGGTCGACTTGCGTTGCGACGGCAGCACGCACGACCGCTGCGAGGCCGAGTGTTACCTGATCTGGCGCGGCGCCTGGCTGGAGCGGGACGCGGCAGTTCGACCCTCGGTTGCCGGGCACACCGCGCCGTCGGGGTCGGGGTCGGCGTCGGATGAGCCTGCGACTGACACCTTCAGCGGCCTGAGCTGCCAGTACACCGAGTTGACTCGTGCGTCGCGCCCGATGCGCCCGCTCGAGTTGCACGGCTTGTTGGGGCCGCTGGTCGTCGGCAACGTCACCTTCGCCGCGTTCCTGACCGCGTTGGCGACGCGCAGCTTCAACGCGGTTCAGCAGCGGCGCGGCGGCACCACGTACCCGTCCATGCCCACTGCGTCGGACGACAAGACGATCCGCGGCGCGGCGCTGACCGCAGGTGACTGGGTGCGCATCAAGCCCGCCGCCGAGCTGTCGCGCGCGATGGACCGCAACTCGAAGAACCGCGGCCTATGGTTCGACCGCGACATGCTCAAGCACGCCGGTCAGTCCTACCGGGTGCGCGGTCGAGTCGACCGCCTGATCGATGTCGCCAGCGGCAAGATGATCACCGTCAAGACGCCCTGCATCACGCTCGACGGATTGCACGCGAGCGGCGAGTTCCAGGGATTCGGCGAGCAGCACGACTTCCTGTACTGGCGCGAGGCTTGGCTCGAGCGGCTCGACGCGCCGCTCGAAGCTCAAGCCGCCGCGCGCAGCGACGCATTCGCGAAATAGGCGGTCTGCTCGGCACGCAACTGATCGCACAGCCGCCCTTCAGGCAGGCGCACGTCGCGATAACTGACCGGCTGGTCCTTGGCAATATCGCGCAACAGCACGCAGTCCTGCGACAGCGCGATCGGCAGCGCATCCTCGCGCCGGCAGTTGACGTAGCTGTCCGCAAGGCCGTAGCAGGTGAAACCGCCCATGCCATCGAGGCGCTCGCCCGCCTTTAGGTCGCGCTTGGCGATCGACACCGTGTCGCACACCGGTGCGCCGATTGGCGTCAGCGTCGGGTCGTCGAACAGCACCGCACGCGCCACCGAATGCGGCAGCTGCATGTGCGCCAGGTGGTAGGGGGTGTAGAACATGTACAGCGGGCCGTCGCCAAACTTGAAGTAGCTCATGTACTTCTGCCTGATCGGGTGGTCGTCGTAGGTCATCACGAACGCACCGGTGTGCGGCTCGCCGCCGAGCGCGAAGTCAACGATGCCGCCGCCGGCAAAGTCCTCCGGCTTGAACTTCGTCAACAGGTCCTTGACGTGCATGCAGGCGTGGCCGTGCATGCCGCGCAGCGCCGGCACGAAGCCGGTGCCGTTGCCCATGATCGTGGCTTCGAGCGCGAGCTTGGAGCCGTCGGCGAACGACGCCACCATGGCCGGCTTTTGCTCATGCTTGGCAGCAAACTCCCGCTGCGTGTCGGGGTTGCGGTAGCGATTGAGGAAGCCCTTGATCTGGCCCAGCATCACCGGGCGGTAGCCCATGCTCTGCACGAAGCGGAACAGGTTCATCGCCACGCCGGGTTCGTCGCCGTCGGTGTAGGTATAGACCACGCCGGCACGGTCGGCGTAGACCTTGAGCATCGGGCCGACCGAGGCGTCGACCTCGGCGTTCATCAGGATGATGTGTTTGCCGTTGCGGATCGCTTCGAAGGCGACGCGCGTGCCGAACTCGACGTTGCCTGTGGTCTCGACGATGGCCTCGACTTCGCCGGCCTGGCACAGCAGCATCGGGTCGTCGGTCACGACGGGGCGCTGCTCGCGGATCGCCTGGTTAAGCTCGGCCAGCGTGCTCACGCTGGCAGGGGCGGCGACGCCGGCCTCGGTGTACGCGCGCGCGGCCTGCGACAGCGTGCGGTTGGACATCGCCACCAACCGCATACCGGGCATCGCGGTGATGATCTGCAGCGCGATGCCGCGCGCCATGTAGCCGGCGCCCACCATCGCGACCTTGATCGGGTTGCCTGCGGCGGCGCGCTTGGCCAGTGCGGTGTCGACGATGATCATGCTGATCTCCTGTGAGGTTGTTCAGGCGGCGTCAGCCGCCGAAGGGCGGCCATGCGGCGTCGGCTTGCGAGATCACGCGCACCTCGTCGGGCCAGGCGATGGCGAAGGCCGGGTCGGCGTGATGCACGCCGCGTGCGGCATCCGGCGCGTAAGCCCGGTTGGTCATGTACGTCAACTCGGTATCGTCGACGAGCGTGAGATAGCCGTGCGCCGTGCCTTCGGGCGCGTACAGCGCGAGCCCGGACTCCGCGCTGAGTTCGACGCCGCACCAACGCTTGTAGGTGGGTGAGTCCGCTCGCAGATCAACGACGACATCGAAGACCTTGCCGCGGGTGCAGCGAATGATCTTGACTTCGGCATGCGGGGCCACTTGATAGTGCATGCCTCGCAGCGTTCCTCGGCGCGGACTGAAACCGGTGTTGATCTGACAGTGCGCGCCAACGAGACCATGATCGGCAAGTTCACGCTCGCAGTAGATGCGGGCGAAATAGCCGCGGTCGTCGGTGCGTCGCTCGGGTGTCAACAAGAAGACGCCGGCCACGCCGAGGTGCTCGAAGTTCATGCTGCCTTGCTTCGTCTTGTACCCTGGGGCTGCTCGTGCGCGGCCATCGAGTATCGATCAAACGGTGTCGCGCCGGGTGCTCGCAAGCATTTGGCGCAGCTTGTCGAGCAGGCGCGCTTCGACCGAGGGGGGCTGTCCGCAAAGGCGCCAAAGCAACCAGATGACCAAGATATAGCTCGCCGCGCCGACGACGCTTCCGATGGCCAACCGGAACGCCGCATCAACCAAGCCATCGCCCCTGCCGAACCATGACACGGCTTCTTGTATCGCCAGCGACATCAGCGCTGCCGCGGCGATCGGCCGCCACAGCCCCATCAGATAACTGCGCGGCGACACCTTCAGCGTGCGGGATACGAGCGGTAGCGCCACCAGGAGACACCCAAACGCTCCGAGCAGTTCGGCGTAGGCAACGCCGAGCAGGCCGAGGTCAAAGACGATCACGGTCGCGTAGCCCGCAACGGCCATCGTCACCAGGCGCACGGCCCACACGATGGTCAGCAGGTAGTTGCGTGCCAAAGCCATCCACGCGGAGAAGGTGTTCGAGGCCAATGCGATCGCGATGCACGCGAACGAAAGCACCTGGACGATCGGCACCGCTTCTCCCCAGTTGGATCCGAGCAGGATGCGAACGAAGGGACCGGCAAGGAGCGCAACGCCCACGGCCACCGGCAGCGTGATCAGCGCGACCAGGGCGTTGGCGTCGAGCCAAGTGCGGCGGAACAGTTCCGCATCGCCCACGATGCGCGAGTAGCCTGGAAACATCGCGCGATTGATCGGCGCGATGACTTCCGTGTGCGCGATCTGCGAGATCTCGAACCCGACCGAATAGGCACCCAGTGCCTGCGCGCCGAACACTCTGCCGACGACGTAGTGAGGTACCCGGCTGATCAGGGCGGCCACGATGTTGTTGACCAGCAGCCAGCCGGAAAACGAGAACAGCTCACGCGAACATTCGAGCGACAAGCGCGGCCGCAGCGGCTGCATCGTGTAGCTCAGCACGACCCCGGCGACGCGCCCGGCGATCATCCCGATGATCAGTGCCCAATACGAACGCAAGGTCAGCGCCGCAACGATGACGACGACGAATGCGATGGTGCGCTTGCCGGCAAGGTAGCGAAACTCGGCGTTGAAGTCCATGCGCCGCCGGAAGTCGACGACCCCGACATTCGAGAAACCCGAAAGCAACCACCCCGCGCCGATGGCCAGCATCACCGGCGTCAGCCGTGGGTCGCCATAGAACGTCGCCACGGGCACGGCGAGGGCCGCAGTGAGCGCCGAGCAGCCGACGGCAATGAGGATATTGAGCGTCCACGCGGTGTCGTAGTGAGCACGTCGTGGCTCGGGCTTCTGGATCAGCGCCACGTCGAAGCTGAACGCCGTGACCAGTTCGATCAGGGCGATGACCGACATCGCCATCGCAACCAGTCCGTAGTCGGCTGGCAAGAGTAGGCGAGCAAGCACGGCCGTACTGATCAGGCCCACAGACCGATCGAACAGGCGAAACATCACCATCCACGCCGCGCCCTTCGTGATGTCACCCATCATTGCGCGGCGCTCCGGTCGTGCCGAACGTAGGTAGCGTGTCGAGCAGGCCTGCCAACGCCTGAGTGCGGCCGCGCCGCGACGCGGCAGCGACTGCAGCCATTCCCGGCAGGCGGGCCGATGTGGGCGCCGTCACAAGGCGTTCGATCGCCGCGGCGATACGCGGGGCGTCATCCAGCGGCGCGATCAGGTCCAGGCCCGCCGCGCGCAGCGCTGCAGCGGTGTCGCCTGCCGGGTCGGTCAACCCAAGGATGGGCCGGCGGCAGCGCAGGTACTCGTAGAGCTTGGCCGGAATCTGCTCGTTGCAGTTGGCCGCTTGCAGGATCAGCAGCGCGTCCGCGCGCAGCATCTCGACGAGGGCATCACGGTAGGGAATCGGCGCCAGCGTTTCCACGCGATCGGCCACCCCATGCTCGTCGGCCAAGCGGCGCAGCAGGTCCTCATGCTGCGCGCCCCGAAAGCGCAGCCTCAGGCGCTGCATCAGCGCCGGCTTCGTGCGCCGCAGCAGACCCAGTGCGGCGAACAGCTGCGTCGGATCGCGTTCGGACGGATAGACGATGCCGCTGTGCAGCAGCGTGATCGCGCCGTCGTTCAGCGGCTCGTGCAGCACGGCGTCGAGCCCGCCGAACGTGCCTTCGTCGTAGCCGTTCTCGATGACCGTCATGCGCTGGGCGGCATGTGGATAGCGCGCGGCGTAGGTGCGTGCGGCCGACGGCGTCGTGAAGGTGCAGGCCTTGGCCGCGCCCGCGATGCGCTGCTCGATCGCCACGAATGCCCGCCGCACGCGCGGGTCAGCCGGATAGCCTTCCTGCGCCATGGGGTCGCGAAAGTCGGCGACCCACGGCAAGCCGGATCGCCTTGCCAACTCCGCGCCAATGACGTGCGCCGTGGCAATCGGATAGGTGCTCCACAGCGCCGCAGGACGCAGTTGCTCGATCATCGCCAACCCCAAGCGTACCCCGTCGAAACGCCAACTGCTCCAGCGATCGGGTATCGCCAGCGCGCCCGGATAACGACCGCGCAGCGCGAAGTGCCGGGCGGCGTCAAAGGCTTGGGCTCGACGAACGACCAGACCGGCAGGAACCTGCGCCTCCAGGTCGTCGGCGACCTGTTCGTAGGCGCGAGGGTGCGCTGACAGTACAAGAGGCTCCCAACCGAAGTCGGGAAGGTACTGCGCGAAGCGCAGGCAGCGCTGGACACCGCTGCTGCCCGTCATCGGCGGGAAGTGGTAGGCGATCATCAAGACGCGCTTCATGCTGCCTCGCCGGTGGACGCTGAGCGCGACAGGGCCGTTGAGGCGGCCGCGGCTCGGCGAGTCAGTTCGCCGAGCCATCGCAGCGTCGCGTCCTCGACCTCGATGCGCGCCACGTTTTGGGACAGCGTGTGGTCGGCGCCGACGAGATCGAGACGTTGCGCGCCGCTCTTGCGCAGCGCTTCTTGCCAGTGCGGCGAACTCGCGACGTGCTCGTCGAACTCCTTGGCGGTGTAGTCGTTGCCGCTCAGCACGAGCAAGACGCTGCCGGGGCTGCAGCGGGCACAGCCCTGAGCCATGCGCTGTCGAAAGTCGGATCCCCCGCTCGGCGTCGGGGGTGGCGCCAACGTCGTCCGCAATGCCGCGGCCAGCTCGCGCAGCGCTGTCCCGCCGACGCCGCCGCGCAGCAGCTTCGACCAGAACGCCCCGCTCGACACGCGCTTCAGGTAGTAGTGTTTGACATGCGTGCGCGCCAGTCCTTCGAGGCTGCGCACCCAGGGATTGACGGCGCACACGCCGACCACGCGCGGGTCCGCGGTCGCCTGCAGGTACAGCCACGCCGCCGAAGCGCCATCGCACAGACCCCACAGCACCACCTGGTTCACGCCGTGAACCCGCGCAAGCAGTGCGTCGATCGCCGCTGCGACGTTGTCGTCGACGCCATCGAAAGGGCGCGCAGCCCCCTCGCTGTCGCCCATACCACGGACGTCAAACCGCAGCATCGCGTGGCCGGCACGGCACACGGCGCGCGCCAAGTGCACGAACTGACGATGGCTGCCGGCGCGGTACTGCGGGCCGCCGACCACGAGCACCACGCCGATGCCGGACGCGACTTCGGGCGCGTGCAACACGCCCATCAGCGCCTCACCGCGGCAATCGAACACGACCGCCTGCTCGTTCAGCATGAAAGCAGCCTCTCGGCGGCGGCCACCGTCGCGCTCAGCAGGGCCGGCACGTCCTCGATCTCGACGCTGTTCCAGAACGACGACCCGTGAACGACGGTGGTCTCGACGTGGTGGCCAGCCTGCCGCCAGCGCTCGACCACGGATTCCGAAGCCGGCAGCAGCGAGGCCCCGGCGTGGCTGGCGACTTCGATCCATGCCACTGGAAGCGCGCGCGCGACGGGGTCGAGCCGTGCTTGGTCGAGCCCGGCCGCCAGCGCCGGCGCCAGCGTGTAGCCGGCAACCTCCACCGGCTCGCCACACCCGAGGCGGGAGCGCATGGCATCGACGACGCCTTTCGCACCGGGGGCTTGCATGTCGGCAGCGAGCTTCAAACGCAGGAACTGCTGCAGCACCGTCCTGCCCAGCGTCGCTGGTTGCCAGAAGATGAGCCCAACAGTGGCATCGAGCTCACGCACGGCCTCGGCGGCGACCAGGCACCCGGCTCGCAAACCCCAAAGGATTAGCGGTGCCTCGCCACCCTCCCGCGCCCAACGACTCACGTCCACGACATCTCTCACCCAGTCTTCCCACGCGGCATCGGCGAAGTCGCCGCTGCTGTCGCCGCATCCGTAGAGATCGACCTGCACGACCAGGAACCCAGCGTCGGCCAGTGCGCGTGCCTGAAGCGAGGCCATGCGCCGCGACTTGTTCATCTCTTCAGCGAACGGATGGACGAATACCACCGTCGCGCGTGGCGGCACGGCGGGACGATGGCATAGGACCAAGCGAGTGCCGCGGTTCGCAGGCATGGGTACGAACCGGGGATCGACGCAGGGATGAGTCATCGAGCGACGATCACCCCGACCCCGCGTGGTCCGACGCCGGCGCTGACGCCGATGCGACCGACTCCGGCTGCGCCGTCCGCCTACGCCACTGCGCCAGACCCTTGACCCAGGGCCAGCGAAAGACCGTCGTGTGAAACAACGTGCGGCGTTGGTCGGTCCAGCGCGTGTGCCACTCCATCACGCGCCCGTAGTACTCGACGCGCGTGTAGGTGTTGCTGGCGAAAAATTCGCGCAACTGATCCTCGTGCAGCAGAAACGCGGGCGACAACTGCTTGAGGCTCTGGTCGTACGTCGTCTTGAGAATCACGAGCGTGCGCGCACAGCCGATGCATAGATTCACCGCGACCGTGCTCCCGCCGATCAGGTACTCGTGGACAAGCGCCTCGCCGCGTTCGGCCGCCTGCGTGAACATCGCGCGGTAGAACTGGCCCTGGGCGTTGTCCGTATGGATGGCCGTTCCCCCGGCCGCCTTCCATCCGCTGCTTTCGATAGCGCCGTAGCGCTCGAGCGCAGCAAGCACATCCGGCTTGTGACGCCACGTGCGCATTTCGAAGGCCGTGTCGTCGGCGGCGAGGCGGTTGCGCTGCTTGCGCAGGTTCTGCCGCAGATTCTTGCCGCGCGCAGCCCAATAGCTGTCGAAATCGCCCTCGATGTCGACCCAGGCCGTGTCGATGTAGTCGTCGTGGCGAGCGACCTTGCTGTCGACGCCGCGAGCGATGAAACGAGGGTCGAGCTGCGTGAACGAGGCGACCATCGCGCCGGGCACCGAGCGCAACAGGTCGGCGCCCAGCACCTCCAAGTTTTCGCCCGGCGCCACAACCAGCGCACCGAGCGGCAACTGCGACGGCTGGAACGTGGACCAATGCAGCCGCGACGTGGGTGTCATCACGGCCATCGCGACGACACGCTCGTCGCGCGTTGCGACCATCAGCCGCTGCGATCCATCGCCGAAGCTCTCGAGGCCCGCGATGATGAACGGGCACTCCAGCACCGGGACCGATCCATGGGCGGCGTTGAGCGCGTTCCACTCGCGCTGCCAAGCCTCTTCGGACAGGGCACTCGCCGAACGCACGGTCCAGCGCGCGGCGCCCTGTGGCGCTTCGCGTGGAACGTTCATGCCGTGGCAGGCTCGCTGCACACGGCGCCACGATCGGCCACCAGGCGCTTCACGGCGCCACAGACGACGTTGATGTCCGCAAGGCTCAGGTTCTGATGGCAGAGCAACTGAAGCAGATGCTGCCGCCACAGCGGCGCGCAGTCGCCGTCGAGTCGCGGCGTGCCGGCCCAGACGCGATCCCAGCGGAAGACGGGCATGCCTGCGAGGCGCAACGCGTGATAGACGTTGTCGGCGTCGTCGACCAGCAAGGGGAAGACGTAGGGCGCAGCGCTGTCGGGCAGGGCCGACTCCAGCGGCCGGGCACCTTCCAGACCAGCCAGCGCGGCGGCGTACGCACGATAGTTCTCGCGACGGCGTGCATGCTGGCGGGCTCGCCCGTGAAGTCGAAACAATGCGCGCGAAACCAGCAGTGGGGCGACGCGGCCCCGACTCATGTCGCAATCGTTCGGTGCCGAATCAGCGACGGCTTCTAGTTTCGATGGCGCTGCCTTGGCTGTGACGGCGCGGCGGCGGTTCTTGGCGGCAAAAATCATGCGCAAGGGACCACACAGGCCGCGCAGACGGCCGTGCATGCTCGCGAGCTCGAGGACGTCGATCACACCCTTGAGTTCATCTCGCCAGCGCGGACGATCGAACTCGACGCTGCCGAGAGCGCGCTCGGCGCACAGCAGCAACCCCGCTTCCGGAACCGGGAAGAACTTCGTCAAACTCGCGACTGCGTAGTCACCCCAGCGGCCAACGCTGCGCTCGCCAGCGCGACCGAAAAAGCTGTGCGCGCAGTCTTCGATGAGTGCGACTTCGTTCGCGTCGCACCACGCGCGCACCTTGCGCATCGAACGAGGCAGCCCGAAGTAGTGGGCCGCGATCAACGCCACGGGTGCATCGGCCGGATCGATCGCGATGCTGTCGAGATCAGGCAAGCCGTCGTTGTCGATCCCATAGAACTGCGGCGTCAACCCCGCCTGCGCCACCGGAGCGACCATCGACGGGCAGTGGTAAGTCGGAACCAGTACGCGGCGACCCGCCGCCGCCCGTAGATGCATCAAGGCCAGCAGCAGGGCGGCGCGGCCGCTGGTCGTGAGGACGCGATGTTCGATCGACTCGACCGAGGCATCCTTGTCCCACGTGGCCGAGGGACGAGGCGCGAAGCTCGGCCAGTCCAGGACGGGTGTCATGGGCAGGGGCAAAACCAAGGTATTCGGCACGGTGAAGCCACGCCGCAGCGAGGCGATGTGGTCACGACGTTGGCGTGCGCTCGCCCAGCTTCTCGGTCACGAAATCGACAAGCGCTCCAACGCTGGCGAAGGTCGTTGCGCTGATCTCGTCGTCTTCGATCGAGATGCCGAGTTGCTCTTCGAGCGCCGCGACAAGCGCCACGACTGCCATCGAATCGAACTCCGGAACACCGCCCAACAACGGGGTTTGACGCGTGAACTTTGCGCCGCGCCCACGCAGGCTCAACACGTCGTCGATGATGCGAATGACTGCTTGTTGCACATCCATAGTGCAACGATTCTAGGCGGCAAGGCATGGCGCCAGCGTACGCGGGGCACCCCATCCCCATGACGTAGGGACGCGTGAAGGAGCGGCCAGATGCGACCGTGGGATACATTTGCCGCTCATCGTCTACTGCTGATCGCGCGTGTCCGAATCGATGCTGCTGCATGAGCTCTTCGCAGCCTCCGCGTGGCTGCGCCCGGATGCGTCAGCGTTGACCTCGGGCGAGCGGACGCTGTCGTACGGGGACTTCGCCGCTGCGGTCGACGCGACAGCTTCGGGCCTGATCGAGCTGGGACTCGGTCGAGGCGAGCGACTGGCGGTGTGGCTCGACAAACGTATCGAAACGGTGGTGGCCTGTTTTGCCGCCACAGCGGCCGGTGGCGTTTTCGTGCCGCTCAACCCGTTGCTCAAGCCAAATCAGGTCGCGCACATCCTCGCCGACTGCAACGTGCGCGTGCTGGTCACGACAACCGAACGTCTGGGCCTGCTGGACGAGGTGCTGCCCAACTGCCCCGACCTCAGGGATCTGGTCGTGATTTCGGATGACCTGCAGACGCCCGGAGTCGAAGGGGCGTTGCCGCGCACCACGCCATGGGAGGCGCTCGCGAAGGCGGTACACCGTGCGCGGCCGCGCGTGATCGACTGCGACATGGCCGCGATCCTTTACACCAGCGGCTCGACCGGGCGGCCCAAAGGCGTGGTCTTGTCTCATCGCAACATGGTCGTGGGCGCCAAAAGTGTCGCGTCCTACTTGGGCAACAACGATCAAGACACCCTGCTGGCCGCATTACCGCTGTCGTTCGACGCCGGATTCAGTCAGCTGACCACGGCCTTTCACGCGGGCGGGCGCGTCGTGCTGCTGAACTACCTGCTGCCTCGCGATGTGCTGCACACGCTCGCGCGCGAAAAGGTGACGGGGCTCACAGCCGTGCCGCCGCTGTACATCCAGCTTGCGCAGCTCGAGTGGCCGTCGGCGATCAACGCTCACCTGCGGTACTTCGCCAACACCGGCGGACGCATGCCGCGCGAGACGCTGATGCGACTGCGCCAGCGTGTGCCCGACGCCAAGCCGTTCTTGATGTATGGCCTGACCGAAGCTTTTCGGTCCACCTACCTGCCGCCAGAGGAGGTGGACCGCCGCCCGGATTCGATCGGTCGGGCCATCCCCAACGCCGAGATCCTCGTGCTGCGAGAAGACGGCAGCAGTTGCGCAACCGATGAACCGGGCGAACTCGTGCATCGAGGCGCACTTGTCGGCCTGGGGTATTGGAACGATCCGCAGAAGACCGCCGAACGCTATCGGCCGCTGCCGGTGGGTGTCGGTGGGCGCGAAGGTGGCCTTCAGATCCCTGAGGTCGCCGTGTTCTCGGGCGACACGGTTCGGCGCGACGCGGAAGGTTTCCTCTACTTCGTCGGCCGCCGAGACGAGATGATCAAGACATCGGGCTACAGAGTGAGCCCGACCGAAGTCGAGGAGGTTGTCTATGCGACCAGGATGGTCGGCGAGTGTGCAGCGTTCGCAGCGGAGCATCCGGTGCTGGGTCAGGTGATTCACCTCTCGGCGACGGCGCCTGCCGGCGGAGATGCACTCGACGTCGCGGCGCTGCTTGTCGCGTGCCGCGAAGCCATGCCAGCGTACATGGTGCCGGCCGCGGTTCATCCGATGACGAGCCCGTTGCCGCGAAACCCCAACGGCAAAATCGATCGCAATCTTCTGGCTGCCAAGTTTGTGGTTGCCCGGGCCGAGGGAACCACCGTTGGCTGAGGTGCGCGCAACCTCCCATGCGCCGCTGCCGCCCTTCGTCATACAGAGCGGCGAGTTGTGCATCGGCGGACATCCGGTCTCGCGGTTGGCGCAGCGCGTCGGAAGCACGCCCTTCTACGCCTACGACCGCCAGCTTCTTCGCGAGCGCGTCTCGTCGCTGCGCGCCGCGCTGCCGGCGCAGGTCAAGCTGCATTACGCGATGAAGGCGAACCCGTTCCCTGCCCTTGTGCAATTCATGGCGGGGTTGGTCGACGGCATCGACGTTGCTTCGGCCGGGGAGCTGATGGTGGCTTTGGATGCCGGCGCCGTGCCTGCCGAAGTCAGTTTCGCCGGCCCCGGCAAGACCGAAGCAGAGCTGCGTCGCGCCGTCGCTGCTGGCGTGCTCGTGAATGTGGAATCGCCGCGCGAGGTAGGCCTGCTGGGCGCGATTGCGGGCGATCTGAAACAGCCCGCGCGTGTGGCGGTGCGCGTCAATCCCGACTTCGAGCTCAAGGGCTCGGGCATGAAGATGGGTGGCGGGCCCAAGCAGTTCGGCATCGACGCCGAAGAGGTGCCGACCGTGCTGGGCGTGATCGGCGACGACGATCGCTTGTCGTTCGAAGGGTTCCACCTGTTCGCCGGGTCGCAGAATCTGCGAGCCGAGTCGATCTGCGAAGCCCAGCGCCGTAGTTGGGACCTTGCCCTGCGGCTGGCCGCGGCGGCACCGGCGCCCGTACGCTCGATCAACCTCGGCGGCGGCTTCGGCATCCCGTACTTTCCGGGCGAGCAGCGCCTGGACATTGCGCCGATCGCGGACAACTTGCACGAACTCGAGCGGCGCGCGCGTACCGATTTGCCGGGCTGCGCCCTGGTGATCGAATTGGGCCGATACCTGGTGGGCGAGGCGGGGGTCTACATCGCACGCGTGATCGACCGCAAGGTCTCTCGAGGCCACACATTCCTGGTCACCGATGGCGGACTTCATCACCACCTGTCGGCTTCGGGCAACTTCGGCCAGGTGATCCGCAAGAACTACCCGGTGGCCGTCGCCACCCGGATGGACAGCAGCGCGCGCGAATCAGCATCAGTTGTCGGGCCGCTGTGTACGCCCCTCGACCTCCTGGCCGATCACATGGATCTGTCGCCCGCGCAGCCGGGAGACCTCATCGCGGTGTTCCAGTCCGGCGCCTACGGCGCGAGCGCCAGCCCGCAGGCATTCCTCGGGCATCCGAAGTGCGTCGAGATCCTCGTCTAGGGCTGCCGAGCGTGCGCTTGCCGAATCGGGGCTCCAGGCAACCCGCTTGTGCCCGTCGCAGGCGACCGCTCGCAGCGCGGGCGTACGGTGGCGCCGGGCGGACTCACCGGCGGGCGACGCTGACCACAAAAGTCGCGTTCGGTTTCCGGGGTCGCCCTCGTATCGTGGGACGGCTCGTTCCAGCGCAGATCCAAAGCATCGGGCGCCTTCAAAAGCACGTCCATAGAACCCACCTGCTTGTTGTTGACCTGCTCGAGAACAGCACCGTCTCGATCGCGCACACGGCCTTCGACGAGGTTGCCCACGGCGGTGGCGCGCGTCGAGGCCTGGCGCGCGTCAATCCCCGCGGTGTTGATCAAGGTGTTGTGCGAGACCAGAACGCCGCGCACACGGCTTAGGTCGATGCCGAAGTCGTTGCAGTGCGCGATCACGTTGTTGGAAACTGCACCGCCCGAAGCCTCGACATCGCAGCGGCCATCGCGGCAGTACGCGCTGGTCGATCCTCCGCATCCCATCGTGATGCCCACCCGCAGCCCCTGCTGCGAGACACGCTCGGGCGTGCAGACGACGAGATTGCGTTCGACCTGCACCTGCTGTGCCGCGCCCTTGACGCAGATACCCGAGGAGGTACGGTTACCTTCCCCCTTGATGATGCGCTGGACGCTGTTGTCGGCGATCTGCCAGCCGCTGGCTCCGTTGATGTTGACCGCAGTTACTGGCTGGCGTGTCAGGCGTGCAGTCGCATTGCTCAGGGTGTTGTACTGCAACAGCCCGTCGTCAGGCCACGCGCCGCCCTCGCCGTTGATCTTGATGTGGACGTTGAAGTCCTGCATGCGGTTGTTCAGAATGACCGCGCCTCGGGCACGCCCCGCGACATGAAAAGCATGTTCGCAGTCGTCGTGGTTGGCGCACGCACCGCGCCAGTCGAAGTTTTCGAAGACCCAGTACGGCTGGGTCACCTTGACGGCCTCCAGCGCGGTCACCACGAACTCCACTGTCCCAGGCGCGGACGCCCTGACCTTGATCGGCCGTTCCGGCATGCCGGCCTTGCCGGTCTGCAGGGTTTGTGCAAGCGTGTAGGTGCCGGGCGCGACTTCCAGCACCTCACCCGCAGAGGCCGAAGCCATCGCCGACACCAACGAGTCGACGTTGCGCACGATCACCGTCGGCGCGCCTGCCGAAGCACCCGGTGCGCCGCTGGATGGCCTGGGCCGGCCAGCCGCGTCGTATCCCAGGGCCAACAGCGCCTGCGACTGCTGACCCTTGCCAAGCGTGGGCAGATTCGGAGCCGGTTCGCGCTCGTGCATGGCGCGAACCCCATCCAACGCCGGGCCGAACAACCACTGCAGGCGCGGGTGGCCGATCAGGCGCCGTTCCGCATAGCGCACGAACTCCATCGGCGAGCGCTCCAGCACGTCGACGCTCCAGCGTTCGCTGCGTACCAGGTAGGTGACGGCCGCCAGCGGCAACAGCAGCGAGGCCAGCGCCATCGACCAAAGGATGCGGCGGCGCGCGCGGGACATACGGTGGGTGGTTGCAAGCATTGGGCCGAAGCATCGCATGCGTTGGTGCTGCCATGCAAACCCGGCGCCGCGGCTGTCTCACACCTCGAGCAGCCACGGTCGTGAACCAAGAGGCAGCAGCCCAGGCGGCAGTCAGCAGCCGGGCTCCCTTCATCGGCCGGTGTCTCTGGTGCGCCGGGTCGATCGGGGCGTTCGGGTTGGCGCTCTATCTGGCCGCGCATCATCCCCTTGGCCCGACTGGCGCGGTTGGCTTGCTGGTGGCCTGGGTACTGGCGGCGTTGCGGTGGCGCGGCCTGTACCTCTATGCGCTGCCGGCGGCCTTGCCACTGCTCAACCTCTCGCCATGGACCGGATGGATCGGTATCGAAGAATTCGATATCGCCGTGGCCGGCGCTGCGGCTGCGGGGTTCGCCCGCATCGCGATCGACCGGCCATCGCCGCCGCCGGCCCTGTCGGGTCCGGCACGCTTGGCCCTGTCTGGCATCGTCGCCTTGACGATGATTGGACTGTGGCGGGGCGTCGGCGATGCCGGCGGCCTGCCGTTGGGTTGGTTCCAGGGCTACACCGAGCCTTTGAATGCTTGGCGATCGGGCAAAAGCTGGTTGCTCGCACTGTTGATGCTGCCGCTTTTGCGCCGCGACTGGCTCGCTGATCGCGACGACGCAATGCGGCGCCTTGCGAGCGGCATCCTGACTGGCGCGGTGATCGTTACCCTTGCCGTTATTCAGGAGCGGGCGGCGTATCCGGGACTGTTCGACATCTCGGCGCGCTACCGAACCGTCGCCCTGTTCTGGGAGATGCATGTCGGCGGCGCAGCGATCGACGCCTACGTCGTCGCCTGCACGCCATTCGTCGCCTGGGCGCTGTGGGCCGCGCGCTCGTGGTGGCAATGGTTGCTGGCGGCGACCTTCTCGTTGATCTGGGCCTATGTGTGCCTGACCACGTTCGCACGCGGCGCCTATCTGGGTGTGGCCGCGAGCCTGGTGACGCTGGGGCTGCTCCTGCCCCTCGAGGGCACACGAGCACGCCTGCTGGCGCGGGCACTGTCCCTTTTGCTCGGCGCGGCGCTGATGCTCGCGACCGCACTCGAGGTTTGGGGTTACCCGGCCGCTTCCTTGGTCTTCGTGACGCTTTTGTCGGCATCATGGTGGCGCTGGCGCGCACGCCAAGGGCAGCCCCGACGGCGTCTGGCGATGGCGCTTTTGGCGATGGCCTTGGTTTTCGAGGCCATCGTCCTGGTCGGTCCCGACTCCTTCATGCGCCAGCGTGTGGCCGCCAGCAGCCTGGACTACGAGGGTCGGCGCACGCACTGGACGCGCGGGCTTGGGTTGCTCGTCGGCGCCGAGGCTTGGCTATGGGGTGTGGGCCTAGGGCGATTGCCCGCCCGCTACGATCGCGACGCGCTGCGCGGCGAGTTCCCCGGTACGGTGACCTAGCTCGGTGACGAGACTTCGGCGCACATTCGCGTTGCCGGCCCGCGAGCCGGCGGAAGACAACGAGGGCTCTTCGGCCTGACGCAACGGGTATCGCCGGAGTCGGCTTATCGATTGCGCCTGGACGTCCGGCCCGCGGGAGCCGTCATCTGGGCATCGGTCTGCGAATCGCACCTGCTCTACAACCGCAACTGCCAGGCAACCGTCATTACCGCCGCCCCGGCCGCCCGGACCGGATGGCACACCGCCGAGGTGCTGTTGGCAGGCCCCCCGCTCAACGCAGGCGACTGGCATGCGCGACGGGGCGCCGTGTTGACGTTGTCGGTGATCGGGGCCGGCAGGCACGCGGAGGTGGACAACGTCTCGCTCGAGACGCCTGACGGCCGACAACTGGTGCGCAACGGCGGCTTCGTCGACGGCCTCGCTCACTGGCTGCCGGCCGCACAAGGGCACTTCGTGCCCTGGCACATCGACAACATGTACCTCGAGTTGCTCATCGAACGTGGTCTGGTGGGCCTGCTGATCGTGCTCGCTGTGCTGGCACGGGCCGCACCGGCCGTGGTCAGGCTGTCGGCGCGAGGTGACGCATGGACAGCTTTCGCGGGGGCGTCGCTCGCCGGCCTGTGCGTGCTGGGCCTGGTCAGCAGCGTCTTCGATGTGCCGCGTGTCGCCTGGCTTGGCGCGGTACTGCTTCTCGGCGCCGCGTTGTCCCGCCAAACAGAAAGGCCCCGCGGTGCGGGGCCTTCGAACATTCAATCGCGTTGATGAACTACGCAGCCTTGCGCCGACGGCCCACCCAGCCCGCTGCGACCAGCGCCAAGCCGGCGAGCGCCAGCGTGCCCGGTTCCGGCACGTTTGTCGTCGTCGGGCCGGCCAAAAGGACCACGTTCGACAGCGCTGGGTTGCCCATCGGCGAAACTGGGGTGGTAATCGCCCACGTACCGCTGCTGTCAGACGAATTGAGCTGAACCAAGAACCAATCCGGATTCAGCGCGTCGCCCGGCGCACCATTCCCGAAGTGGAAATAGAGATACATCGTCGAGGACGTGGGCCCCGTGATGCTCCACGTGCCCGATAGTGCTCCTTCACCGGTGATCTGGAAGCCACCGTCACTCAGCCCGTTCCCGGCATCGCGATCGATCAGCGTCAACCCGGGAAGCAGCGTCAAAACGCCCGGATCCCCCAAATTGCCCAAGCCTGTCTGCGAGCAGGCCGTCGCGTCATCGAGGGTCAGCGTGCGGGTCCACGTTGCCGGCGTAGACGCAAGCAAGTCATTGGCGCCATTGCAGTTGACCGCTGCAGCGTTGGCCGATGAGAGCATCACGAACGGGGCGACTACGCCCAACAACAGCTTGCGGATCGACTTCGACATGTTGACCATAGATATCTCCTCAAGCGTTGACTTAGTGAACCTGAGTGATAGCAAGCTCCGTGCCTAAAGCAGATGTTCTACGCCAACCGCATGATTTCATTGCACGTTCGCGCAACTAAACAGAGCCTTCGACCCGGATCGGATGATGATCACAGCTCGAGGTGTAAAAAACATCGACACCAACCGGTGAGGGTTTTCATAGAGACTGGTTCACTGCAGTGCGTCTGCAAAAATGCCGGTTCTTGTGCTGCTGCGCTGGCTGGCGCCGCAACCCGTTTTCCGTGATCCCAGCCTACGTGTAGCTGGAGCTACTCCACATGTTGCGATGCGCTAACGCACTCCTCGTCGTCGCCCTGGTCGTTGGCTGCTCGGGACGCAACGCCGATGAGTCGCTTAGCGCTGCCAAGCAACACCTCGAGCGCAATCAAAGGCCAGCGGCAATCATCGAGTTGAAGAATGCTTTGCAGGCGCGCCCCGACTTTGCCGAAGCGCGGTTCTTGTTGGGCAAGGTGCTGCTCGAGCGCGAAGACGCGGTGGGCGCTGCGATCGAACTCTCCAAGGCCGCCACCCAGAACTACCCCGCCGAGCAGGTCACGCCGCTGCTTGCGGCCGCCCTGCGCCAGTCCGGACAGGCCCGCAAAGTGCTGGAACTCGATGCAGCGTCCTCGCTGGACGCGCCATCGGCCGTCGCAGTGCTGAAGACGCAGTTGGCGTACGCGCGTGCCGATCTGCGCGAAGGCAACGACAAGATCGACGCCGCACTAACCCAGGCGCTGCAGGCCGACGCCCTCTACGCACCGGCATTGATGCTGCGCGCGCGGCTGCTTGTGTCGCGGCGGGATACCGTGGCTGGGCTACGCCTCGTCGACGACGTCCTTCGACGCACGCCCAACGACGCCGAGGCGCTCGTGTTGAAGGGTGAAGTGCTGGCAGTCACCGATCGCGAGGCTTCGGTGCCGCTGTTCCAACGGGCGCTGGCGAGCAGTCCCAGACTTGTCGCTGCCCACACCGGCCTGCTCAACCGCGACTTTGCGGCCAACGACATCGCGGCCATTCGCGCTCACCTCGATGTCATGCGAAAAGCTCGGCCGGGCCATCCGCGCACGCGTTACTTCGAAGCCCGGCTCGCGCTGCAGACCGGTGACGTCAAGGCAGCTTCGGACATCGCACAGCCACTGCTGAAGGTTGCCCCGGAGGATCCCGAACTCCTGCACCTTGCGGGCGTCATTGCGCTGCAGAACGGCGAATTCGCGTTTGCCGAGCAGCACGCAGAAAGGCTGATCAGGGTGGCGCCCGGGTTGGTTGAGGGTCGCCGGCTCCTGGCCAT
Organism: uncultured beta proteobacterium; assembly: GCA_963738615.1. GTDB lineage: Bacteria > Pseudomonadota > Gammaproteobacteria > Burkholderiales > Burkholderiaceae_C > CAVTWY01. The sequence continues at coordinate 770,653 of CAVTXI010000019.1, read as the reverse complement.
CGTGCACCTTCGCGCTGGCGAGCCGCTCAAGGCGCTGGGAGCCGTGCGTGGACTGGTGGACAGCGGCACACCCGGCTTTGAAGCCCTGACCTTCGCCGGATCAGTCTACGCGTCGATGGGTGAACTTAAGCGCGCCGAGGAGGCGTTCACCAGGGCCGCGAAACTGAAGCCCGACGACGTGAAGAACCAGATCGCGTTGGCCACGGCCCATATCGGCCTCGGCAACGTGGCGGCGGGATTGCGAGAACTGCAGTCCGCGGCTAACGCTGACGCGGGAACGGCGGCCGATCTGGCCTTGATTCAAGCTCATTTGAAACAGCGAGACCACACTGCGGCGCTGAAAGCTGTCGATGCGCTGAAGAAGAAGGAGCCCGGCACGGCACAGACGCTGTTCACCGAAGGCGAGGTGCGCTTCCGCATGGGCGACGCGGCGGCCGCGAGGGCCGCCTTCGAAAAGGCACTGGCGGTCGAAGCAGCCTACTTCCCCGCCGTCGACGGACTGGTCGCGTTGGCTGTACGCGAGAAGAACTTGGAGGACGGGCGTGCGCTCGTCAAGGCGTTCCTCGAGCGCAACCCCAATGAGACGCGCGCGCTCGTGGCGGCGACGGTCCTCGATGAGCGCGCTGGCCGGCCCAAGGAAGAAGTCGTGGCCTCGCTGGCGAAGGCCGTCGCCATCAAACCGCTCGATCCATCGCTGCGGCGTGTGCTGATCGAGTACTACGTGCGCAAGGAAGAGCACGCGCTGGCGGTCGACGCCGCGCGGCAGGCTGTGAGCGCGCTGCCCGGGGACATTGACCTGCAACTCCTGTTGGGTCACGTCCTGAGCGCTGGCGGCGACACGCAACAGGCCATCGCCGCTTTCGAGAAGGTCGCAGCCGCGCAGCCACGGTCGCCGTTGCCTCTGGTGGCCTTGGCCCAGGCCCAAGTCGAGGCCAAGTCGTTCGACGCTGCCGCCGAGGCCTTGAAGAAGGCGCAGGGACTGGCCCCGGAAGCCGCCGAGCTGGTTGCATTGGCCGTCAAGGTCGACGTGCTTGCCGGGCGCCGTGACGAAGCGCTGGCGAAGGCCCGCGCACTTCAGACCCGCGCGCCCAAGTTGGTCGACGGTTGGATGCTGGAAGGCGACATCGAGATGTCGCGTCGCAACTGGTCCGCTGCGGCGGCAGCCTTCCAGAACGCGCTTCAAAGGAAGGACAGTTCGCTGATTGCGCAACGCGTCTACCTTGCCTTTCGGCAGAGTGGTGACAAGGCTCGGATGGAGTCGTTCGCGGCGGCTTGGCTCAAGCGCCACCGCAACGATCCGGTGTTCCTGTTCAGCCTGGCGAGCTGGGCGATCGACGACAAGGACTACGACCTTGCGGCGGCCAGACTCGAGCAGTCGCTGCGCGGTGCCCCGGACTCCGCGCCGGCGTTGAACAATCTGGCGTGGGTGCGGGCCACGCAGAAGAAGCCCGGCGCTGTGAAGTTGGCCGAGCGCGCCAACGAGATAGCCCCCAATCAGCCGCCTTACCTCGATACGTTGGCGTTTGCCTTGGCCGCCGAGGGCAACGTGACACGCGCTCTCGATGTCCAAAAGAAGGCCGTGACGTTGTCCCCCGCGGCTCACGAACTGCGCCTGAACCTCGCCCGCTTCCACCTCGATGCGGGCGACAAGGGTGCAGCCCGACGAGAACTGGACACGCTGGCTGCGCTGGGCGCCAAGTTCGGTCGCCAGGCCGAAGTCGAAACGCTGAGGTCCAGGTTGTGACCGGTTCTGCGCGGGGCCGGATGAGGGGTGGCGATGACTGAGTCGGGCGCGTCGGCACGTCTGGGGCCCGTCCTGTGCATCGTCGGCGCACGCCCCAACTTCATGAAGATGGCGCCGATCCTGCGGGCCTTCGCCGCCCAGGCGCCGCGGTTGCCGACCCTGTTGGTTCATACCGGCCAGCATTACGACGAGGACATGAACGATCGCCTGTTCGAGGACCTGCGGTTACCGCGACCGGACATCAACCTCGGCGTGGGCTCGGGCATCACACGCGGTGCAAACCGCCGAGGTGATGCGCCGCTTCGAGCCCGTGATCGACGAACATCAACCGAGCGCGGTCCTCGTCGTCGGCGATGTCAACTCGACGCTGGCCTGCGCGCTGGTGGCCGCGAAGAAGAACGTGCGGGTGGCTCACGTGGAGGCAGGCTTGCGCAGTTACGACCGCGCCGATGCCCGAAGAGATCAACCGCCTGTTGACCGACCAGATCGCCGATCTGCTCTACACGACGGAGCGTAGCGCCGAAGCCAACCTGATCCGCGAAGGCATTGCCGCGCAGCGCGTGGTTTTCGTCGGCAACGTCATGATCGACTCGCTGCTCCAGAACAAGCAGCATGCGCGCCCCGCGGCGCAGACGCTGCTCGCGTGCGGGGCCGACGCAGCGATCGTGCAGCAGCCGCAAGGCTATGGCGTCGTCACGTTGCACCGCCCGTCGAATGTCGACGATCCGCAGACTTTGCGCGTCCTGTTGCTGCGGTCCTGCGCTGAAGCAGCCGCGCAGTTGCCACTGGTCTTCGCGCTGCACCCGCGAACACGCGCCAACATCGAACGTTTCGGGCTGACTGCGCTGCTGGATCCGCGGCGCATCGCTGCTCTGCCGCCTCAGGGCTATCTCGAGATGCTCGGACTGATGGCGCCCGCAACTTTGATGCTCACGGACTCTGGCGGGTTGCAGGAGGAGACCACGGCGCTGGGCGTTCCGTGCCTGACGCTGCGCGAGAACACCGAGCGACCGATCACGGTCGAGCAAGGAACCAACACCCTCGTCGGGGGTGATCGCAGCGCCATCCTGCAAGGCGTCGCCGACGTGCTGGCAGGGCGTGGCAAGCGCGGGAACGTGCCCGAGCTGTGGGACGGGCACGCCGCGCAGCGGATCGCCGCCGACCTCGACGCCTGGATCGGCTCGCAGCGCTGAGCTGTCGACCGCCGACTACGCGCCTGGACCAGGCGTTGCGGAGGGTGGCGAAGAACGCGGTCGCAGCTTGTGCCACAGGTGCGCTGCCAGCATCGGCAGCGGCATGCGCTGGGCGTGATATCGCGCCAGCAGAAGGGTCGAGGCCAAGCGCTGCGCTCGGGACGGTGGCAGATCCGGGTGCGTCGGCAACAACAACGCGGCCAAGGAGGGGGTCAACCACAAGCGCTGGATGACGCCGGGCATGGCCCCGCGCAATGTGCGTCGCGTCGAATCGGGGATTGGCGTGTCCAGCCAAGCCGTGCAGAAGTGCACCGCCAGTGCGAGCGGTTGTGCCAGCCCAAGTTCGGCAGCACGCTCGACCAACTCGTCGAAGAACGCGGGCGCCGCGCCGAAGTGACGCAGCAGGCCATCGAGATCGACCAGGTCACGCAAGCGATCGTGCGCTTGCGAATCCAAGAACAGGTGGCAGGCACTGTGCAGCACCTGGTCGGTCGGTTGCAGCACATGCCAGCCTGCCCAGCTGCAGGCCGTCACCTTTTCCAGCAATCGGTCGATGTCGACGTGGAATCGCGCCACCGGCGGCAGGATGTTGTGGTGCACGTCGAGTTCGATGGGATGCAGCGCGTGGCGCATCGGCGGCAGTTCATGGCTCCACTCGCGGTAGTAGCGCTGATCGTGCTGATCCAGATGCACTTCGCACCACCCGTCGCCGACCAAGGCGCGCTGCAGCTGGTCGAGATGGGCGCGCGGCACGAGGATGTCGATGTCGGACGGCAGGCGGCCAGGGGCGATCGGCAACGCTTGCGCTTGATACGCCGCGCCCTTGAGCAGGACGCAAGGGAACGATGCAGGTTCGACGACGCAGCGAATTCGATCCAGTGCCCACCTCGTCGCCGCGGTTCGGAATCTCGAGACGTGCCGCTCGGCCAACAGGTGCCGCCGCGGGGCTTCGGGGACGTTCTCGAGTTGGCCGGCAGCATCGAGGCTCTCAGCCAACCGGGCCAGCAAGCGAAGGCGTCTTGCCACTCGCACCACAAGCTCCCAGTCCTCGAGCGACCATGACTGCGTTCGTTCGGGCTCGCGGATCGCCGCCACCCAAGCGATGGTTGATCGGTTCATCTCGTCCGGTCCACAACCGCCGGCCACAGGGCGTCGATCGCGGCGACCGCCTCGTCCAGATCGCTGTACACCATCTGCCACGCAGGGCATTGCCGGACGAGTTCGACCACGGCATCGAAGCTCGTCTGCCCCAGAAGCTTGTAGTTGAACGCGTTGAAGGCCAGCGTGCCGAACAGCGCGTGTGGTGCGACGGGCTCCAAGTGCAACGGGCTGCCGGCCTGCCACCGGGGAAGGATGAAGGCACCCGCGCGTACGCCGTGGTGGCGCTGGGCGATCGCTGCGGCGTCGGGGGCAAGGTGGGCCACCGTGCCCTTGCGAGTGTTCGGAAACTCGGGACCGATCGGTGCCTCTGGCGCGAAGCGCCGGATCACCGCGATCGACTCGTTCTTCAGGGCCACGGGCTTCAGGACGGCGCGAAACAGGGATGACGCCGGATCCCACGCGCCGAACTCGTCGGATAGCAGTCGCCATCCGCGCAGCGAAAGCGCGGCGGTCAGCGTGCTCTTGCCGGACCCGGGCGTCGCGGGCATCAACAAGGCTCGCCCGTTTTTGGCCAAAGCCCCGGCATGCAAGAGCAGCAGGTGGTGAAAGCGCTGGCCGATCAGCCAGTTGGCTCCCCACTCGAGCAGCGGGAGTGCGTTGGCCGCGGGGAACGGTTCGAAAGGTGCGATGCCGTCGCTGCGAAACAAGGCCTGTGGCCGTAACCAGCCTCGAGTCCCTGCGGGGCGAGCGATGTCGATGTGAAGATCGCAGAAGGAGGCAGAGGTGTCGAAAGCGTGGTTCCGGTACACCGCCCGCAGCGCGGTTGCCAGATCCGCGACGTTGGAGCGGATTCGCATCGTGGCCACACCGATGTCGACGCAAACACCGCGCCCGGCCAATGCTTCTCGCACCGTATTCACACCAACAGCACCGAGGGTCGTCGCAGCGCCGCGATCAGCCTGCGCAGTCACGAGCGTCAGCGATCGTTCTTCGCCCGCACCACGAGCCCGGCGCGAACGAATTGCTCCCAGGACTCGCTCACGCGCAATCGGATATCGCCCGCGGGGACGTTGGTATCGACCGACAAGCTGGAACAAAGGTTGTCAAGCGACGCTGCGCCGTCGGACAAGATCTCGAGGAGGGCGGCCGCCTCGTCGTTCAGCAGGAGCGTCTCACCCGAAAGCGGACTGAACGCGCCCCAAGCGTCACCGACAAGCTCGACACGCAGGCTCGGGCAACGCTCGTACAGCGCCGTCACAAGACCGCGATCGACGTCCAACAGGATCCTGTCACCGCCGTGCCCACGGAAGTGCCGTCGACCACGCCCACGATCTCGACGCGCCACCCGCTATCTCGAACCGGAACAACTCGCAGAGCCACCCAGCATGGCCCCAGTACGAGGCGATCGGAGGTCCCCGGCGGCGAATGAAGCGGCCTGGGCGACAGGCTCACCAAGTTGCCAGGCAACAAGTCGACTTTCTTCCAACTCCCCGGTCGCAGCAGCGAGTTCGCGACATCGTCGCTGCCCAAACGCACGGCTTCGACCGCGCTGCCCGAAAGGAACCAGCCGAGCATGCTGCTCGCGTTCGGAATCCCTTGCCATAGCTGATAGAGCTGAACGCGAACGTACAGATCTGGGGCTATGGTGTGGCCGGGAAATACTGGCGAGGCCGCTTGCTGCTGCACGCACTGCAAACTGGAAGACGCGGCAAGCGCGCTTCCACTGTGAAGCGCTATCACTGCCGGTACTGCAAAAGTCCCACGAAGGAGTCGTCTCCTTGCGCTGACCACTTCGTCCCTGCTGCTCGATGGGCTCATGGCGACCCCTCTGAAATTTGTACCAGAGTGTACGTGCGTGACTGCCAAGAGCGAACATGCTCTTCTAGGGCGCCCCCCTAGCTATACCGCCCGTCTCGGGTGGTTTCACAACTCGGTCGCGCGGCGTTTCGACTCGATGCATACCTCGATGGCCGCAATAACACCCGGCATGGCGGCTTCAAGGAGGTCCAGCACATGTTCGAAGCCCCGCTGATCGCCCCAATACGGGTCGGGGACGTCCTGCCTCTCGTGGCCCGGGGCATGATCAAGCACCCGCTGGACCTTTTGCACTTGATTCGAGGGCGCCAGCGCTTGCATCGTCGCTAGAACCTCGTCGTCCATGGCCAGGAGCAAGTCGAAACGGCCGAAATCGGCAACGCAAAGTGCTCGCGACGCCGCCCGCCCCTGAATTTCGTAGCCGCGGCGCAGCAGCGCCTCGATCGCACGCGGATCCGGCGGCTCGGCGCGCCTTGCGACATGCGTTCCAGCCGAAGCGATGCGAAGCCTCAATCCGCGCGTGCGACGTGTCCCCAAGAGCCGGACGAGGCTCGAACGCAGGACCTGCTCGGCCATGGGCGAGCGACAAAGGTTTGCAGCACAAACGAACAGCACGCCGTGCGGGTGCACTCGCGTGAGCAGCCGCTGCCGTAGGCGGCGCACCAATTCCATCGCCGGATTATCTGGCGAGGCGCTGTTGGCTTCGCGCATAGGCTTCGCGGCCGGGGGGTTGCCTATAATTCGAGGCTTTGCGCAGACCAGCATCGAGGCATCACTTCATGGGCACAGCTCAGCATTCCGCGCACCAGCCACACGCCGCCGCGCATGAGGTCCATGAAGGGCCGATCAAGACGCCCAAGCAGCTCATTGCCGCGGTCGCCGCGTCGTTCATCATCCCGGTGATCGTGATCATCATGCTGGCGAACTACGTCACAGCCGACAAGCGGCCCGGTGCCGGCACCGACATGAATGATGAGCAGGCCGTCGCTCGCCGCATCCAGAAGGTGGGCAAGGTCGAAGTGCGCGACGCCGCGGGCGGCGTGGCGAAGACCGGCGATCAGGTCTACGCAGCGCAGTGCGCGGCCTGCCATGCGGCCGGCGTTGCGGGTGCGCCCAAGCTGGGCGACGGCACGGCCTGGGCGGCGCGCGTCAAGACCGGCTACGAGTCGCTGCTGAATTCGTCACTGAAGGGCAAAGGCGCGATGGGTGCGCAGGGTGGCGGCGACCACAGCGACTTCGAGATCGCACGCGCCGTGGTCTACATGGCCAATCAGGGCGGCGCCAAGTTCGACGAGCCGAAGGCGCCGGCTGCTGCACAAGGCGCAGCGGCTGCGGCACCTGTGGTCGCTGCTGCCCCTGCGCCCGCGGCAGCACCCGTTGCTGCTGCACCGGTAGCTGTTGCTCCGATCACCTTGGCGGCCGCGGCTCCCGCGGTCAAAGCAGACGCCAAACCTGCTCTGTACACCACGGCCTGCGCCGTGTGCCACGACGCGGGCGTGGCTGGTGCGCCGAAGTTGGGTGACAAGGCTGGATGGGCTTCACGTGCCGGTGGCGTCGACGGTCTGACCGCGTCGGCGATCAAGGGCAAGGGCGCGATGCCGCCGCGTGGTGCTTCGGCGGGCAGCGACGACGAGATCAAGGCCGTGGTGGCTTACATGTTGTCGACGGTGCAGTAGGTCGGAGCTATCGCGCCTTCGGGCTGAGCACGTAGCCGAACGTCTGCGGCATTAGCGCCGCATCCATGGCCTGGGGCACCCAGGTGCCGTCTTCGACAAGGTCGGCCGCCAGATGCATGTCTTGCGTGTGCACGATACCCGCGCCGAGCTCAGTGACGGCGAACAGCCGCCCTGCTTCGTCGAGCAGCACCTTGTGCAGCGCGTTGGCGCGTAGGCCGGTGTGAGTCGACAGTTCACTGCCGCCACCACCGTTGATGCGCCAGACCCACGGCGTGACCTCGAGTTCGACGTACACGCGCTGCGGCCCGTTCTGGAAGAACCAGCAGCCGTCGGCGTCGCTTTCGTAGTTGCGGTGGATGAAGGCGAGCAGCTTCTCGTGGTCGATGCGGCTGCCCTTCACCGCCGGGAACGGGCCGGCGGCCTGCACGCGGTCGTCGCGCATGAACCATTGGCCGCGCGCGTCGAGCGCGAGCCAGCCCCAGCAGTGCGGCACCTTCGGCCACTTGGCCAACGCGGCCTTGACGATGTCGTCCATCAACCGCAGGTTACGCCGCCGCGCGCAGCCTTGTGGGCGTCATGCGTGCACCGCCGACCGCAGCCACGCCACCACCGCGCGCGGCATCGCCAGCACGTGCCCCGGAAATCGCCCTTGCGGGAATCCGACATGCCCGCCGTGCGCGGGCTGCGCCAGCGTCACCCAGCGGTTGCCGCGCAGATCCGCTTCGCGCGGCAGGCTGGCGACAGGCATGAAGGGGTCATTGACGGGATTGATCACCAGCGTGGGCACACGCACGCGGTGCAAATGCGGCTTGGCCGAGCCGCGGGCCCAGTAGTCGTCGACGCCGGCGAATCCGTGCAACGGCGCGGTGAACACATCGTCGAAGTCGTAGAGGTCACGCGCGGCCAGCAGCCGCTCGCGATCGAACAGGCCGGGAAACTGCGCCAGCTTGGCCAACGCGCGCGGCTTCATCGAGCGCAGGAACATGCGCGTGTAGACCTGCCGATTGAAGCCGCGGCCGATGTGGTGCCCGGCCGCCGTCAGGTCAACCGGTGCGCAGACCGCGGCAACCGCGGCCGCCGTCGCACGTGCGGTGTCGCCGGCTTCTTCGGCCCAGCGCAACAGCGCATTGCCGCCCAGCGACACGCCCGCGGCCAGCAGCGGCGCCCCGGCACGCGCACGCAGGCGCGCGAGGACCCAGCCGACCTCTTCGTGGTCGCCGCTGTGATAAGCGCGCGGCGCGCGGTTGAGCTCACCCGAGCAGCCGCGAAAGTGCGGCAGCGCGATGGTGATGCCCGCATCGCGCGCGACGCTGGCGAAGGCTTGCGCATAGTGGCTGCGCGATGAGCCTTCGAGGCCATGGAAGAGAACCAGCCATGGTGTGGCGCCGCTCGCAACCCCGGCACCCGGCGCGGCCGGCAGCAAGTCAACGTCGATGAAGTCGCCGTCGGGCGTGTCCCAGCGTTCGCGCGTGAAAGCCAGCGGTGCACCGTCGAGCTGCCGGCTCGCGCGCGCCGCCCAGAGGGTCTGGGCCTGGCCGCCGGGCAGCCACCATGGCGCGCGATGGTCGAACACGGCCGCGCCGTCGTGCGTGCTGGTCAATGCAGCGTGGACTGGTCGGCCGCGAACTCGCCCGGGTCGCGTGCGGTCGCCGGGCTGCCGTGGTGCGCCACCATGCGCCAGCCCTGCGGCGTCTTGATGTAGACGTTGGTGGCGATGACCCAGGCCGTCTGCGTTTTGCCTTCTTCGTTGCGCACTTCCACCCGTTCGATCAGGTTGTGCACGATCGCGCCCGAGCTCTCCACGCGCTTCAGGTGCACCGGCACCAGCTGCACCGCGCCGTTGGAGAAGATCGACTCGAACGCCGCGCGGATGGCCGCGTGCCCCACCAGGCGCGGCCCGCCGGGGTGTACGCAGACGACCTCGTCGTCGTCCGACCAGACCGACATCAGCTGCTCGAGGTCACCTCGCTGCATGGCTTCGTAGAACTGCGCCTCGACGTCGTCGCACGATGCGACGAGGGCGGCGGCGGGGACTTTGCGGCGATCGGCCACGGTCGTCGGAGATCGATGCGGCGCGCGCGTCAGTGCCCGCGGGCCAACGCGCCGCCGGCCAGCACGTAGCGCGTGCCGCAGTAAGGGCACGAACCTTCGCCGTGTGCGGCCAGGTCGATGAAGACGCGTGGGTGGTTGCTCCACAGCGGCATGCGCGGGTTGGGGCAGAAGATCACGCCTGGGCCCTGCAAGTCTTTGGCCGTCATCTCGACCGGCGTGGTACGGCGCTCGGGCCGCGTGATCGCGATGTCGTCGAGGGCGGGGTCGTCGTTGCCGTTGCTGCGCTTCATACCTTGGTCAGCCACTCGGCGTACTTCGGGTTGCGGCCGTTGACGATGTCGAAGAACGCGCTCTGGATCTTCTCGGTGATCGGCCCGCGTTCACCGCGGCCGAGTTCGATGCGGTCGAGTTCGCGGATCGGCGTGACCTCGGCGGCGGTGCCGGTGAAGAAGGCTTCGTCGGCGATGTAGACCTCGTCGCGCGTGATGCGCTTTTCGACCAGCTTCAGCCCCAGGTCTTCGCAGATCGCGAACACGGTGTTGCGCGTGATGCCGTTCAGCGCGCCGGCCGACAGGTCGGGCGTGTAGACCACGCCGCTCTTGATCACGAACAGGTTCTCGCCCGCGCCTTCGCTGACGAAGCCCGACGCGTCGAGCAGCAGCGCCTCGTCGTAGCCTTCTTCGGTGACCTCCATGTTCGCGAGGATCGAGTTGGTGTAGTTGCTCACCGCCTTCGCCTGCGTCATCGTGATGTTGACGTGGTGGCGCGTGTAGCTCGAGGTCTTCACGCGGATGCCGCGCTTCAGGCCCTCGTCGCCCAGGTACGCGCCCCATGACCACGCCGCGATCATCAGGTGGATGGTGTTGCCCTTGGGGCTGACGCCCAGCTTCTCGGAACCGATCCACGTCAGCGGGCGGATGTAGCAGCTGGCGAGCTTGTTCACGCGCACCACTTCACGTTGCGCTTGCATCACCTGCTCGGGCGTGAAGGGGATCTTCATGCGCAAGATCTTGGCGCTGTTGAACAGGCGCTCGGTGTGCTCGCGCAGGCGGAAGATCGCCGTGCCGCCTTGCGCGTCGTAGGCGCGTACGCCTTCGAAGGCGCCGCAGCCGTAGTGCAGGGTGTGCGACAGCACGTGGATCTTGGCGTCACGCCATTCGACGAGTTGGCCGTCGAACCAGATCTTGCCGTCTCGGTCATGCATGGACATACGGGCCTCGTGCTTTGGGTAACGCTTGTTGCAGGACGCGGATTATCCGCGTCGAAAGCGTCACGGCACCTGCGAGCGCGGGTGTGAGGAAGTCTCGAACCGATGCCTCGATGCCACGCTCCGGGGTGGCGCGGGCGCGCCGCGGCGACGAAGATAGCTTCCAGATCGACGCGGCACGTATCGCGGACGACCCAAGCAGACACGAACGACATCGAGAGGTTGGGACATGAGCGTTCAGCGCTTTGTGCGCATGGGGCTGGCCGGGCTTGCGCTTGGCACAGCGATGCAGGCGGCCACGGCCGTCCACTTGACAGAGGCCGCGAACGCCTTGCGCGTCGCCGACGCGGGAACCGCCGCACGGGCGCTGGCCGAACCCGCCACGGTGCGCGCTGACTGGAACGTTCCCGACAAACAAGCCACGGCGCTGATCAGCCAGCGCTTCGCTGACATCGTCCGGCCCGACACGACCGACCTCGCGCGCACGCAACTCACGGCGACGCGCGCATTGGGCGCGGGACCTGTCGACCCACGCAAAGACACGGCGGCGCGCACGGACAGCGACGTGGCACACCTGGTCGACCACGAAATTTATGCGTTGATTGCCGCGGGCCTGCTGGCCGTGCTGTCGCTCAGCCGCCGCCGCAATCTGTAGCGCTTTTCTTCGGGAGCGGCTTCGCAGTGGGCGAAGCCATTTTTCACGGCCCCTCGCGGGCCGTGTTTTTTTCACGCTGGCCGCTCGAGATCCCACGACTGCAAACGCCCACCGGCGAACGTCGCGATCACGTGGTTGCCGTCGCCATCGCTCCAAGCGAACACCTCGCGGCCTTCGTTGTTCTGACCATCGTCGTTGTTACGCCCAAGGCTGCGCGTCAATTTCACGACGTCGATCATCCGCATGCCGCGATGCAGCTTGGCGTGAAGCATCACCGCGCTTTCCACACGGCCCATCGGCGAGGATGCCGCACCGCGCATCACGCGCAAAACCTGGCCGAACTGCAACAGCAGCCAGAACGCGACGATCGTGACCGCCAACACCAGGCCCTGCCAGCCATAGATCGCCAGGCCACCGAAGATGCCAACGAAGGCGAGGGTCCAGCCGAAGATCGGATTCATCGATGCAGGGATGTGTGGTGCGTGGATGCAAGCAATTGTGGTCAATCGTGAGGCGGCGAGTGTCGCGGCCGGCGCGCATGCGGCCTCGCAACATGCGCTAACAGGCGATGTGGGTGGCCGACTAGCCTGACCCGATGATGATTGAACCCATAACTGAATTGATGCCCGCACCGGTATTGGGCCGCGCCCACCGCCGTCTGCGTCGTCTGTGCTGGTTGACGCTGATGGCGTCGGCAGCAGTCTCGGGGTGTGGCGGCGGCGGTGGCGAGGCGACTGCCGCCGGCGACGACCCCCAGTAGCGGTGCGCCTGCGTCCACCGTTCCTTCCGCCCCCGCCCCCGTCGACGCACCGCCTGCGACGCCTGCGACGCCTGCGACGCCTGCGACGCCGTCACCATCGCCTTCACCAACACCGACACCAACACCCGAACCGCCTGCAGCACAGCCGACACCCCCACCGACCACGGCTCCTCCCGCCGAGCCCGCGCCGACACCGCCGCCACCTGCGCCATCACCGCCCGCACCCAACCCAGAGCCAGCGCCTGCGCCTTCACCACCGGCACCCACACCACCACCGCCACCACCGCCACCGCCGCCACCACCCGCACCCGCACCCGCCGACAGCGCGCCCTCGGCAGGCTGGTTCGGCAACGCCTGCCCGGTGCCAGCGCCCGCGCAACCCAAAAGCGTGTCGAACCCGACGACCGTGGTGGGCAACGGCACGCCGCAAAGTTGCACCTCGCAGGCCGTCGTGGCCGCGGTGGCGAACGGCGGCGTCGTCACCTTCGACTGCGGTCCCGCGCCGGTGACGATCAACCTTGCCGCCACGCTCGATGTCTACAACGACAAGCCCGACCTCGTGCTCGATGGGGCAGGCAAAGTCACGCTCAGCGGCGGCGCAGCGCGCCGCATCCTCTACCAGAACACCTGCGACCCGCGCCTGGTGTGGACCTCTTCGCGCTGCGACCTGCAAGACAACCCGAAGACCACGCTGCAGAACATGACCTTCGTCGACGGCAACAGCACCGGCCAGAGCTACGGCCGCGCCGATGTCGACGGCGGCGGTGCAGTCTTCGCCCGCGGTGGCCGTATGACGGTGGTCAACACACGCTTCTTCCGCAACCAGTGCGACGCCACCGGCCCCGACCTGGGCGGCGCGGCCATGCGCACCACCAACATGTCGGGCGCCTCACCGGTCTACGTCGCCAACAGCACCTTCGGCGGCGCCGACGGCTACGGCAACCAGTGCAGCAACGGCGGCGCGATGAGCACGCTGTGGGCATCGCTGAACGTGACCAACACGCTGATTTCGCACAACAAGGCGATCGGCAACGGCGCCAACCCACAACGTGCCGGCACACCCGGCGGCGGCAGCGGCGGCGCGATCTATCAAGACGGCCTGACCTTCGACTCGAGCGTGTGCGGGTCCCTGGTGCAGAACAACACCGCCAACGAAGGCGGCGGCGCGTTCTTCTTCGTCAGCAACGACTTCAGCGGCACGATGTCGATCGACCGCTCGACCCTCTCGGCCAACCCCAGCGCCGTCTTCGAGACCTCGGGCCTGCCGGGCATCTTCATCTTTGCGGCACCAGGGAACCCGGTGATCACGAACTCGACGTTGTCGAAATAGCGATGAGGGAATCAGGTCGTGATCAGGTCGTCGACTTCGACATCGCTACAAGGTCATCAGATGCCGAGGCTTGGCGCCACGGACGGCGTCAAGCGTGATCGCGCGGTCAAGTGTGACCAGCGTGCCGCCGCGGCGCACGGCCAATGCCAGGAGGTAGGCATCGGTGATCTGGTTGTGCCCATGGATTCGGTCGAAATCAAAAAGCTCGTCGTCGGTGATTGACACGTCGTCGGCCCAGAACTCGTGATCCAGCGCGGCGCAGGCGACCCGCAACTGCTGACGCACGCGCACCATGCCCAGCGGACCACGCTTGGCGTAGCCCGGCAGGTTGAGCACGCGCACGACGCCGTTCTCGATCAGCGGGCAGGTTGCAAAGATGGCGCGCGGCTGCTCGATCAGTTGATTGGCTTCGGCGGAAAACTCGTGCGCATCGTCGAACAACGCCACCCAGAGGTTCACGTCGAGCAGCAGTCGAGCCATCAAATGCCCTCTCGCTCCATCAGCTCGCGCACATGTTCGGCTGTGACAATCTCGTCACGCTCCGGAAGCAGCGCAAAGCGGCCCCGCAAGGCAACGCTTTGCACCGTCGCGGTGGGGCGTTGCGCCCCCTGACGCACGAGGCGCGATACCGCCTCACCGAGCGAGAGCTTTTCGCGACTCGCGAAGCGTTTCGCCACCAGCAAAGCATCGTCTTCGAGATTGAGCGTGGTGCGCATCGACGCATCTTGGCATCAAAGTCGCATCAGCGCATCAACTGCTGCAAGTTCACGGTAAACGCTGCCCGACCCAGACACCCGCGGGACGACTTCTCCTGCGTGAGGCACTCGAACTCTGGGGTCAGGTCGCCGCTCGCCGCCACCGCGCATAGACCACCGCATAGGCCAGCACGTTCACCACCAGCACCACCAGCCCCAGGGCGAACTGATGCTGGCGCGTCAGCGCCTGCGGGTAGATCAGCGGCCACAAGTAGCGCTCGACGAACCCACCCGCGTAGCCAGCGTCACCGGCCAGACGCAGGAAGTGGTTCTCGAGGTACGTGAGCGGACAGATCGACCCGCTCCACTCGACAACAAAGCCCCACGCTGCCGCTGGCAGGTGCAGCCAGGGCATCCAGCGCCAACGCAGCGCGAGCCAGCCGCCGAGCACGACGAAGGCGATGAAGGCCAGGTGCAGCAGCAGTACCGCGTCGGCAAGCAAGCGGGCCAGCATCGCGTCAACGCCCCGGCGGGTACCAAGGCCGAACCGATCCGGGCGCAATGGTGGTCCTGCCCTTCACCGCAACAACCCAACCTGCCGCAGCGTCACCGCCATCCCTTCGGCAAACACACGATATCCCGCCGCGTTGGCGTGGATGGCATCGGCGCGCAGTGACGCGTCGCCCAGCACACGCGTCCAGCCGCCTGCGTGCACAGGCGCAGCCAGTTCCCGTGCCAGCTCGTCGTACAGCGGATGGTCCGACAGCCCCAGGCCGAGCGCAGCGCCCGCCGAGAGCTGTGGCACCGCGACCAGCAGCACCTGCGCGCCGGCCGCGCGCGCCAGTTCGACCGACCCGCGGATCGCCGCGCGCGTGACGTTGACCGACACGCGCCGCAAGAAGTCGTTACCGCCGACGCCGATGATCACCAGCGCGGGCTGGTGCTCGGCCAGCAGCGCGGGCAGACGCGCCTGCGCAAGCTCGGCGGTGTCGCCGGGCACGCCACCGTTGATGACGGTCCAGCCTGTGATCGTTGCAAGTTGCGCGGGGTAGGCCGCTTCAGGCGTCGCCCCCGTGCCGTAGGTGATCGAGTCACCCAGCGCGAGCACGGTCGCGTCGGACGCCAGCGCTCGAGCCTGCGCCGCGCGGCGTTTGCGGCCGCAGCCGACGAACGCGCTGGTTGCCGCCAGCACGCAGGTCAAGACGTGTCGCCGCTTCACGGGCCGCACCGCTCCACTTCAGCGCCCACGCCCGCGCGCCTGTTCGCGGGCGATGTCGATGAATTCCTGCACCACCTCGCGCACGCTGGACCCGCGGCGCCACACCAGGCCGACGTTGACCGTGGGCACGTCGTCGCGCAGGCTGCGCACTTCGATGTGTTGCGCGTCGAGGGTCCACGGGCGGTAGAGGAAGTCGGGCAGGATCGCGATCGCCGCGCCGACACCGATCAACGAGCGCACGGCCTCGAGCGAGCTGGTGCGCATCATCACCCGCGGCTTCAGCCCCAGGCGCGACCACACCGCGCGCATCACGCTCTCGACGCGGTCGGCCTCGAGCACCACCTGCGGGTGCGCAACGCAATCGGCGAGGCTGGGCTGCTGCTGCGCCGCGAGCGCGTGACTGCCCGCCATCCACACCCGATTCGGCGCGCGCGTCAGCGCTTCGACCACCAGCGCCTGCGGGTCGCCAAGCTGGTTCGACACCATGATCGCGAGATCCAGCTCGCCGTTCACGAGCAAGTGCTCGAGGAACTGCGGCGAGTCTTCGACCACCTGCACCTGCACCGACGGATGCGAGCGCGCGAACCGCGCGAAGAGGTCGGCAAGGTAGTAGCCCGCCACGAGGCTCGTGACGCCAATGTCGAGCTGGCCCGACAGCGACTCGGCGCGGTCGTTGTCGACCGTGCCCGCCTCTGACACCGCGCTCAGCACCTTGCGTGCGCTCACCTGGAAGCGGTAGCCCTGCTGCGTCAGCACCATGCCGCGACTCGACCGCTGGAAGAGCCGGGCGCCGAGCGTGTCTTCCAGCTCCTGAATGCTCTTCGTCACGGCCGACTGGGCGATGTTGAGCATGCGCGCCGCACGCGCCACCGACGCCGACTCGGCCACGGCGAGGAAGTAGCGAAACTGCTTGAGCGTGAAGTGGCGCTGCATGCGTCTTCCGTGCTTCGAGGCGTGGCCGTCCCGAGTGCGTGCGTCTTTGACGAGGGGAAACCCGTGATATCGTTTTTTTAGAACGCCCCGGCACCGAATTCTGAACTTTCCACTTGGCGGGTCAATGCGAAACACTGGCCGCCTTCCCTCCGTTCCCTATCTGGAGATCGACGCATGAAGACCGCCCGCATCGCTTGCCTCGCCCTCGGCGCGCTGGCCCTGGCCAGCACCGGCGCCCTTGCCCAACAAGCCCGCAAGGTCCTTGGCAAGGGCGAAGGCGTGGTCGACATCGTGGCTTGGCCCGGCTACATCGAGCGCGGCGCCACCGACAAGAACTTTGACTGGGTGAGCGACTTCGAGAAGAAGTCCGGCTGCAAGGTCAATGTCAAGACCGCCGGCACCTCAGACGAGATGGTCGCGCTGATGAACGAAGGTGGCTTCGACCTCGTGACTGCGTCCGGCGACGCTTCGATGCGCCTGATCGCCGGCAAGCGCGTGCAGCCGATCAACACCGCGCTGATCCCGAGCTACGGCAAGGTCGACGCACGGCTGCAGAAGGCGCCGTGGCACTACGTGAACAACACCCACTACGGCGTGCCGTACCAGTGGGGCTGGAACGTGCTCATGTACAACACAAAGGTCTTCGGCGACAAGAAGCCGACGTCGTGGAGCGTGGTCTTCGAAGAGCAGAACCTGCCCGACGGCAAGACCAACAAGGGCCGCGTGCAGGCCTTCGACGGCCCGATCTACATCGCCGACGCGGCGCTGTACCTGATGAAGAAGAAGCCCGAGCTGGGCATCAAGGACCCGTACGAACTCAACGAGGCGCAGTACAAGGCCGCGCTCGAACTGCTGCGCGGCCAGCGCAAGTTGGTCGGCAAGTACTGGCACGACGCTTTCGTGCAGATCGACGACTTCACCAACGAAGGCGTGGCCGCGTCGAGCAGTTGGCAGTTCCAGGCCAACATCCTCGGCAGCAAGAAGGCGCCGATCGCGACCGTGGTGCCCGACGAAGGCGCGAGCGGCTGGGCCGACACGACGATGATGCACACCGAGGCCAAACACCCGAACTGCGCCTACATGTGGCTCGAGCACTCGATCAACCCGAAGCTGCAAGGCGACCTCGCGGCATGGTTCGGTTCGGTGCCAGCGGTGCTCGACGCCTGCAAGGGCAACAAGCTGCTCGGCGACGAAGGTTGCCAACGGCAAGGGCTCGGGTCGTTCGACAAGATCGCGTTCTGGAAGACGCCGACCGCGAAGTGCAAGACCCAGGGCGACGCAGTGCGTGCCGTATCACAAGTGGGTGTCGGACTACATCGCGGTCTTGGGCGGGCGCTGAGTCGTACCTGACGCGTCCGGTCGGCGCCGCGGCCACCGCCCCGCGCGACGATCGACCGCTGCCTGGCCCACCGCGCGCGCATGTCTGCCGTCGAGCTTTCGCAGGTCGCCTGCGTCTTCCACACCGCGGGCAAGACCGTGGTGCGTGCGGTCGACGGCGTCTCGCTCGCGATCGAGGCCGGCGAGTTCTTCACGTTGCTCGGCCCTTCCGGTTCGGGCAAGACGACGTGCCTGCGGCTGATCGGCGGCTTCCAGCTGCCGACCGCGGGCCGGGTGTTGATCGACGGCGAGGACGTGACCGCGCAACCGCCGTTTCAGCGCCCGGTGAACACCGTGTTCCAGGACTACGCGCTGTTCCCGCACATGACGATCGCCGAGAACGTCGCCTACGGGCTGATGGTGCGCGGCGTCGATGCACCCACGCGCAAACGCCGCGCGCAGGAACTGCTGGACCTCGTGCGCCTGCCCGACATCGGCGAGCGCCGCCCGGCGCAACTGTCGGGGGGCCAGCGCCAGCGTGTCGCGCTCGCGCGTGCGCTGATCAACGAGCCGAAGGTGCTGCTGCTGGACGAGCCGCTGGGCGCGCTCGACCTGAAGCTGCGTGAGCAGATGCAGGTGGAACTCAAGCGCCTGCAGCGCCAGCTCGGCATTACCTTCGTCTTCGTCACGCACGACCAGCACGAGGCGCTGTCGATGAGTGACCGCATCGGCATCTTCAACCACGGCAGGCTCGAGCAGGTGGCCGCGCCGGGTGAGCTGTACACGCGGCCGTCGACGCGATTCGTCGCCGAGTTCGTCGGCTCGGCCAACGTGTTGCATGGCGTGATGGCACAACGCCACGGCAGCGATGCGCGGGCCCAGGCGATCATGATCCGCCCCGAGCTGATCCACCTCGTCGACGCGTCGCAGTCCAAGGTCTCGGGGCTGGTGGTCGACGCGCAGTATTTCGGCGCCTTCTGGCGCCTGAGCGTCGAGGCCGACGACGAAGGTCGCCAGCGGCTCATGGCCGACGTGCCCGCGCAGGCGTTGGCCGAGGTGCCCGTGCCGGGGCGGCTCGTGCACCTGTACTGGCCCGACGACGCGGTGCACGTGATCCGCGACGGGAGCGCGCCCGGATGACGGCCGCCACTGCTGCGATCCGGCAAGCGCCGCCGCGCGCGGGGCTGGGCGACCGGATCTCGGCGTGGTTGTTCGTGCGCCCGCGCGCGTGGCTCGCGCTGCTGCTGATCCCCCCGCTGCTGTGGTTCGGCGTCGTCTACCTCGGCTCGCTGCTGAGCCTTTTGGCGCACAGCTTCTTGCGTCTCGACGACTACTCGGGCCAGATCGTGCGCGAGGTCGGCCTGCAGAACTTCCAGGCGATCTTCGAGCCTGCGAACCTCGACGTCGCGCTGCGCACGGTTCTGATGTCGGTGCTGGTCACGATCGCCTGCGCGCTGATCGCCTTCCCCATCGCCTATGTGATGGCGCGCCACGCGCGCGGCACGACCAAGGCGCTGATGTACGTGGCGGTGATGCTGCCGCTGTGGTCGAGCTACCTCGTGCGCCTGTACGCGTGGAAGCTCCTGCTGGCTAAAGAAGGCGCGATCTCGTGGTTCGCGCAGGCGCTGCACCTTCAGTGGCTGCTCGACGGCGTCCTCTCGCTGCCCACGGTCGGCGGCAACTCACTGAGCTTCTCGCCGCTGGGCACCTTCGTCGTCTTCGTCTACATGTGGCTGCCGTTCATGATCCTGCCGATTCAGGCCGCGATCGAACGGATTGCGCCGTCACTGCTCGAGGCTTCGGGCGACCTCGGCGCGTCGACGTCGCAGACCTTCCGGCGCGTGATCCTGCCGCTGGCGATGCCGGGCGTGGCGGCGGGGTCGATCTTCACGTTCTCGCTCACGCTGGGCGACTACATCATTCCGCAGGTCATCGGCAACTCGACGCAGTACATCGGCCAGGTGGTGTATCGCCAGCAGGGCGTGGCCGGCAACCTGCCGTTCGCCGCGGCGTTCGCGTTGGTGCCGATCGTCGTGATCATCCTGTACCTGTGGTTCGCGAAACGGCGCGGAGCGTTCGATGCCCTCTGAAGCCCGCGTCGACCACGCTGCGCTGCCGTTGCGCATCGCAGCGTGGGCCGGCCTTGCGTTCCTGCACGTGCCGCTCGCGCTGATCGTGCTGTATGCCTTCAGCGCCGAGGACAAGAGCTACGTCTTCCCGCCGCCGGCACTGACGACGCAGTGGTTCGGCGTCGCGCTCGGGCGCGACGACGTATGGGCCGCGGTGGGTTTGTCGGCGCAGATCGCGCTGCTGGCCACGTTGGTCGCAGTCGTGCTGGGCACGCTTGCTGCCGCGGCGCTCGCGCGCACCGCGTTCTTCGGCCGCGAGGCGGTCAACCTGCTGTTGATCCTGCCGATCGCCCTGCCCGGCGTGCTCACCGGCATGGCGCTGCGCTCGGCCTATCACGCGATGGAGATCCCGTTCAGCTTCTGGACGATCGTCATCGGCCACGGCACCTTCTGCGTCGTCGTCGTCTACAACAACGCGGTCGCGCGGTTGCGGCGCATGAGCCCGTCGCTGATCGAAGCGTCGATGGACCTCGGCGCGAACGGCTTCCAGACCTTTCGCCACGTGGTGCTGCCGCAGCTGGGCTCGGCGCTGCTGGCCGGCGCGCTGCTCGCGTTCGCGCTGAGCTTCGACGAGGTCATCGTCACGACCTTCACCGCGGGCCAGCAGACCACGCTGCCGATCTGGATGCTGCAAGAGCTGATCCGCCCGCGCCAGCGCCCGGTCACGAACGTCGTCGCGGTCTTCATGATCGCGCTCACTTTCATTCCGATCGTCGCCGCGTACTGGCTCACGCGCGCCGACGAGGACAGCCACCGGCGCTGACTCCACGCGCCGCGATTCAATCAACCACGCCGAGGACGCCGCCATGGCCACGATCGACACGATCGACACGATCGACACGACCGACACGACCGACTACCCGACCGAGCTTCTCATCGACCACCAGCTCGTCGCGGGCGAAGGCGAGGCCGAGGCCATCCTCGACCCCGCGACCGGCACGACCTTGTGCCACGTGCGCGAAGCCTCGCGCGAGCAGCTCGCGCGCGCCGTCGCCGCTGCGCACCGCGCGTTCGCTTCGTGGTCGCAGACCACACCGGCCGAGCGCTCCGGGATGCTTTTGAAGCTGGCCGACGCGATCGAGCAGCGCGCCGAAGCCTTCGCGCGCCTCGAGTCGCTGAACTGCGGCAAGCCCTACGCGCGTGCGCTCGCCGACGAGATCCCCGCGATCGCCGACTGCTTCCGCTACTTCGCCGGCGCCGCGCGCTGCATGACCGGATCGCTTGCCGGTGAATACCTGCAAGGCCACACCAGCATGATCCGGCGCGACGCGGTCGGTGTGGTCGCATCGATCGCGCCGTGGAACTACCCGCTGATGATGGCGGCGTGGAAAACCGCGCCTGCGCTGGCGGCCGGCAACACGGTGGTGCTCAAGCCAAGCGAGCAGACGCCGCTGACGGCGCTGCTGTTCGCGCGCCTGGCCACCGAGATCCTGCCCAGGGGCGTGCTCAACGTCGTGTGCGGTCGCGGCGCGAGCGTGGGCCAGCCGCTGGTGGAAAGCGCGCAGGTGCGCATGGTCTCGGTCACGGGCGACGTCGCCACCGGGCGCAAGATCCTTCAGGCCGCGTCGGGGTCGCTCAAGCGCACGCACCTCGAGCTTGGTGGCAAAGCGCCGGTGATCGTCTTCGACGACGCTGACATCGCCGCGGTGGTCGAAGGCGTGCGCACCTTCGGCTACTACAACGCGGGCCAGGACTGCACTGCGGCCTGCCGCATTTACGCCGCGCCGAAGATCCACGACCGGCTCGTCGCCGACCTGTCGGCCGCCGTCGGCTCGCTGAAGATGGGCACGCAGGACGAAGACGGCGTGGAGCTGGGCCCGCTGATCTCCGAGCGCCAGCGCAACCGCGTCGCCAGCTTCGTCGAGCGCGCGCAGATGAACCCACACATCCAGGTCACCACCGGCGGACGCGTGCGCGTGGGCAACGGCTTCTTCTTCGAGCCCACCGTGATCGCCGGCGCGCGGCAGGACGACGAGATCGTGCAGCGCGAGGTCTTCGGCCCGGTGGTCTCGATCACGCGCTTTGCCGACGAAGAGCAGGCGCTGGAATGGGCCAACGACAGCGAATACGGGCTGGCGTCGAGTGTGTGGACAAGCGACGTTGGGCGGGCGATGCGCGTGGCCAAGCGCCTGCAGTACGGCTGCACGTGGATCAACACCCACTTCATGCTCGTCAACGAGATGCCGCACGGCGGCTTGAAGTCTTCGGGCTACGGCAAGGACATGTCCGCCTACGCGCTCGAGGACTACACCGTGCCGCGCCACGTGATGATCAAACACTGACGACGAGGAGCACGCTCGATGAACCGCAACGCCGACATCGACCGCCGCCGCCGCGAAGCCCAGCCGCGTGGCGCGGGCGTGATGTGCAACTTCTACGCCGCACGCGCCGAGAACGCGACCATCTGGGACGAAGAAGGCCGCGCCTTCACCGACTTCGGCTCTGGCATCGCGGTGCTCAACACCGGCCACCGCCACCCGAAAGTCATCGCGGCGATCCGCGACCAACTCGACCGCTTCACCCACACCGCCTACCAGGTCGTGCCTTACGAGTCGGTCGTGGCACTGGCCGAGCGGCTGAACGTGATCGCACCGATGCTCGGGCGCAAGACCACCGCGTTCTTCACCACCGGCGCAGAAGCAGTCGAGAACGCGATCAAGATTGCCCGCGCGCACACGCGCCGCAGCGGCGTCATCGCGTTCGGCGGCGCGTTTCACGGTCGCACGATGATGGGCCTGGCGCTGACCGGCAAGGTCGCGCCGTACAAGGCCGGCTTCGGCCCGTTCCCGGCCGAGGTCTACCACGTGCCGTTCCCGAGCGCGCTCGATGGCGTCACTGTCGAAGACAGCCTCGACGCGATCACGCGGCTCTTCAAGTGCGACATCGAGCCCTCGCGCATGGCCGCGATCATCATCGAGCCGGTGCAGGGCGAAGGCGGCTTCAACGTCGCGCCGCCCGCGCTGCTTCAGGGCCTGCGGCGCATCTGCGACGAGCACGGCATCGTCTTCATCGCCGACGAGATCCAGAGCGGCTTCGGCCGCACCGGCCGCATGTTCGCGATGGAACACAGCGGCGTGGCGCCCGACCTGATGACGCTGGCGAAGAGCCTGGCCGGCGGCATGCCGCTGTCGGCGGTGTGCGGGCGTGCTGATGTGATGGATGCCCCCGCACCCGGCGGCCTGGGCGGCACCTACGCGGCCAATGCGCTCGCGGTGGCGGCGGCGCATGCCGTGCTCGACGCGTTCGCCGACGAGGCGCTGGTCGAACGTTCGGTCGCACTGGGCGCGAAGCTGACCGCGCGCCTGAACGCGATGCACCAACGTTGCCCGGCGATCGGCGAGGTGCGTGGCCTAGGCTCCATGATCGCAGCCGAGTGGGTCGACCCGCTGACCCGCGCCCCCCGCGCCGACCTCGCGCGCGCGGTCCAGCAGGCGGCGCTGGCGCGTGGCTTGTTGCTGCTGACCTGCGGGCAGCACGGCAACGTGATCCGGTTTCTGTACCCGCTGACGATTCCCGCCGAGCAGTTTGATCAGGCGCTGTCGATCCTGGACGATGCGGTCGCGCAGGCGACGGCGCTGCCCGCGGCGGCCTAAGACAGCGCCGCAGGGCAGTCACGCGAACTTCACTGCTGCTTCATTGACCCAGGAGATCGACATGAGAGCCCGCACCCCGCTGTTCGATCGCGTGCAACGCGCGCTGCGTCTGGCCGCGCACTGCGAGCGCAGCGGCGAGCCCGCGCACGAAGCTGTCGAGCGGCTGCGCAGCGCAACGCGACGACGCGTCCTCGCTGCCGCGGCGGGCGCGGGGCTGGCGCTGACGCTGACGCTGGCGCCGGTTCGCACCGTTCGCGCAGCGCCGCCCGCGGGCGGGCTGAACGTCGGCATCGTCGGTGCCGGGCTCGCGGGGCTGCAGGCGGCGCGCATCCTCGAACGCAGGGGCGCGAACGTGCGTGTGTTCGACGCCGATGGCTCACGCATTGGCGGGCGCGTGTGGTCGCTGCCGGGCGTGTTTCCGGGCCAAGTGGCCGAGCGCGGCGGCGAGTTGATCGACACCGGCCACGTCACGCTGCGCGGCCTTGCGCGCGAGTTCGGCCTGACGCTCGAGAGTTATCGCCCGGACCAACACCCGGGCGAAGCGTTCTTCTACTTCGGCGGCCGCCACTGGACCGAGGCCGAGGTGGTCGAAGAATTCCGCGCCTTCGTGCCCGCCATCAAACGCGACTTGCGCCGGCTGAGCCCCGAACCCACCGCCGAGGCCTACACCGCCACCGACCGCGAGCTCGATCTGACGCCGTTGAGTGCCTACCTCGACAACCGCGGCGCCGGAGCACTGATCCGCGCCGTACTCGACACCGCCTACACGATCGAATTCGGCCGCGAGATCGACCGCCAAAGCGCGCTGTCGATGCTGTTCTTCATCGGCGCCACGCGCAGCGCGAACTTCAAGCCCTTCGGCTCGAGCGACGAACGCTTCCACATCGTCGAGGGCAATGACGCCGTGCCGCGCGCACTGGCCGCGACGCTCGCGCAGCCGGTGCGCCTCGGGCATCGCCTGCTGCGGGTCGGCACGCCGGCCAACGGGCGGGTCCGGCTTAGCTTCGACACGCCAGCGGGCGCGCGTGACAGCGACCACGACGCGGTGATCATCGCCATCCCGGCGCCCGCGGTGCGTCAGATCGCATTCGCGCCGGGTGTACCGCTGAGCGTGGGGCAGCTCGGGGCGATCCGCGACCTTGACTACGGCACCAGCAGCAAGCTGATGGTGGGCTTTCGCGGCCGCCCGTGGTTCGAGCGCAGCGGCAGCAACGGCGCCAGCAGCAGCGACCTGCCGAACCACCAGTCGACGTGGGAAACCAATCCTTCGCGTGCGCGCAACGGCCAGCGCGGCGTGCTCACCGACTTCTCCGGTGGCGAGCGCGGCGCGCGGCTCGACCCCACGCGCCCGAGCCCGGAGGCCGAGGCCTTCCTCGCCGACCTCGACCGCGTCTACCCCGGCAGCGCCGCGCTGGCGCGGCGCGATCGTCAGGGCAGCGTCGTCGCGCACCTCGAGAATTGGTCGAAGGCGCCGCTTTACATGGGCGGCTACACGAACAACCAGCCTGGCTACTTCACGACGATCGAGGGCCAGTACACCAAGCCCGCCGGGCGCGTGCATTTCGCCGGCGAGCACACCGATTCGTTCTACAGCTACCAGGGCTTCATGGAAGGCGCGCTGCTGTCAGGTGCGCGCGCCGCGGACGAGGTCCTGCGCGGCGGTTGATATTGAAGCGCGGGGCCAGCGCCAGCGCCAGCCGCGCTGGCTGCGGTCGTTTGACCGAAGCCGCTCACCCCATCGGCCACGGCCGCTGCGCGGTGCGGATGCCTTCCCACAGCCGCGCGGCGCGCAGCACGCCCAGGTCATCGTGGCGGCGCCCGCTGATTTGCAGGCCGATCGGCAGGCCTTGGTTGTCGTAGCCGGCGTTGACCGAAACCGCGGGCTGCTCGCTCATGCTGAAGGCGATGGTGAAGTTGATGTGCTCGAACGGCAACTCGGGGTTGTTGAGCGGGCTGCCCCAGTCGGCCGGGAAAGCGGTGCAGGCAGCCACGGGCGACAGCACAAGGTCGAAGGGCGCGGTCGCGCGCAAGGTTGCGTCGCGAATCGTCGCCATCGCGCCGTAACCCGTGAACACGTCAGCGCCGCTGTATCGCGCTGCGGGCAGCACCCAGTCGCGGATGTACGGCAGCACCTTCGCCTGCTGGTCCGCCCGCAGGCGCCGGTACTCCAACCAAGAACGCATGCGCCAGAAGCGGTCCAGGCCTTCGATCATCTCGTCCGACAGGAACGCAGCGATGGGGGTGACGTCGGCGCCCGCGGCTTCGAAGCGACGCGCGGCACCCTGAATGGCGGCGCGCACCTCTGGCGCGGGCTCGAGCCCGAAGCCGGCGTCCAGCCACAGGCCCACGCGCAGGCCGCGCGCGGGGCGACTGTCGTCATTGCTCAGCGCGTTGATCGAATCCCAGTCGATCGGGTTCCACGGCAGGCTCATCGCGTCGCGCGTGTCGGGGCGCGACAGCACTTTCATCATCAACGCCGCATCGGCGACGGTGCGTGTCATCGGCCCGGCCACGCGCGCGGCGTACGGCGGGTCGATCGGCACGCGGCCCAGGCTGGGTTTCAGGCCAACCACGCCGCACCACGACGCGGGCAGCCGGATCGAGCCGCCGATGTCGGTGCCCACGTGCAGCGGCCCGTAGCCCGCCGCACATGCAGCGCCCGCGCCTGCGCTGCTGCCGCCCGGGGTCTTGGCCGTGTCCCATGGGTTGCGCGCCAGCGCATGAAAGCTCGACAGCCCCGACGACAACATGCCCCAGTCGGGCATCGTCGTCTTGCAGACGATCACGGCGCCGGCCTCTCGCAGCCGCGCGGCAGGTGGCGCGTCGGCTACCGCAGGCACCAACACCGTGGCGGCGCAGCCCAGCGGCATGGCGGTGCCAAGCGTGGCGATGTTCTCCTTGATGGTGACCGGCACACCTTCCAGCTCCCGAGCCTCACCGCGGCGCCACCGCGCTTCGCTGTCGCGCGCCATTGCCATGGCTGCGTCGGCATCGAGCGCCCAGGTGGCCGCGATGCGTGGCTCGCAGCGCTGAATGCGTTCGAGCACCTCGAGCACCACCGCCACGGGCGACAGGCCGCGCTGCGCGTAGGCACGCAGCAACTCGGTGGCGGGTAGATCGTGCAGGGCGGTCATGGAGGAAATGATTGACATGAGTATCGGCGCGCGCCCATCAGAAGCAGCGACGGGAAGTTTTCCCGCCAGCGTCGGGCCAGCGGCTGGTTATCTTGCGGGCACCAAAAATACGATGCTCTCCAGGAGACCTGATGCGACGTGACTTTGCCTTCCTCACCTTGGCGGCCGCGCCGATGCTCGCGCCTGCAAACGCCTGGGCGCAGACCGGCACCGGAACGACGCAGCCGCAGCAGGTGGAAGTGATCGGCACGTCGCCGCTGCCCGGTCAAGGCGTCGAGCGCGACAAGCTGCCCTACACAACGCAGGTGTTGCGGCGCGACGCGATCGACGCCGCAAAGGCCGACAACACCACCGACCTGCTGGCGCGGCGCATGCCCGGCATGCAGGTGAACGACATCCAGGGCAGCCCGTACCAGGCCGACCTGACGTTCCGCGGCTATCGCGCGTCGGGCATCCTGGGCGCGTCGCAAGGCCTGTCGGTCTATCTCGACGGCGTGCGCATCAACGAGCCCTTCGGCGACGTCGTCAACTGGGACCTGTTGCCCGAGTTCGCGCTGCGCTCGGTGTCGTTCGTGCCCGGCGCCAACCCGGCCTTCGGCCTGAACACGCTGGGCGGCGCGCTTTCGATGACCACCGCCACCGGGCGTTCGGCGCCGGGCGTGCAGGGCGAGGTCTCGTTCGGCAGCTTCGGGCGCAAGAAGCTCGAGCTGTCGCACGGCGGCAGCCACGCCAACGGCGTGTCGCACTTCATCGGCGCTGGGTTGTTCGATGAACGCGGCTGGCGCGACTTCTCCGACGGAAAGCTCGGCACGGTGTTCGGCAAGGTGGCGCACAGCGGCGAAGCCGGCGACGCTGTCGCTCAGCGTGCTGCTGGGCAAGAGCCGGCTGGTCGGCAATAACCTGGTGCCGCTGGTCACCTTCGATGAGAACGGCGGGCTGGCGCCCGACATCGGCAGCGCGCGCCGCGAAGCCGTCTACACGCATCCCGACCTCACGCGCAACCGGGTCGAGCAACTGGCGCTGAACTGGCGTCGCGACCTTGCCAACCGCATGACCATCGAAGCGCTGGCCTACCAACGCAACACGCAGCGCACGACGCTCAACGGCGACGAAGCCGACGAGGTCGATCCGGGCGAGCCGAACAACGCCGCGATCAACCGCACGGCGACGAAGCAGCAGGCGACCGGCGCGTCGCTCGCGTTGTCGGGCCGCCATGGCGCGCACCAGTGGCAGCTGGGCACGAGCATCGACCACGCGAAGGTCGGCTACGAGCAGACCGAGCAGGAGGCGCGTGTTCGACGACACGCGCGGCGCGATCGCGTCGGACGAAGCGCCCGAGCTCAGCGCGCGCGTCGATGGCCGCTCGACGTCGTTCGGGATCTACGTCACCGATACATGGCAGCTCGCGTCGAATACGCACCTGACGGGCACGCTGCGCTTCAACCACTCGAAGGTCAGCAACACGCTGGGCTCGGTCGACGACGACACGGGGCGTGTTCGAGCAGCACGACAAGGAGACCTTCACCTACAAGAGCCTCAACCCCGCGCTCGGCATCACGCACCAACTCGGCAGCAGCGGCGTGACGCTCTTCGCGAACGTGGCGCGCAACAACCGCGTGCCCACCGTGATCGAACTGGGTTGCGCCGACCCCGATGAACCCTGTCGCTTGCCGGCGGGCCTTCAGGCCGACCCGTATCTGAAGCAGGTGATCGCCACCAGCGTCGAAGCCGGCCTGCGGTTCGCACCGATGCCGGGGCTGCGCGGGTCGTTGACGGCTTATCGCAGCGACAACCGCGACGACATCCTGTTTCGCAGCGTCAGCATCAGCGGCCAGCAGGGCTACTTCCAGAACTTCCCGCGCACGCGCCACATGGGGCTGGACGCCGAAGTGGGCGGGCGCCAGGGCGCTGTCGACTGGCAGATCGGCTACAGCCACCTTCGCGCGACCTACGAGGCCAACGGCGTGCTGCGCCAGGGCGAGCGCAACGTGACCATCACGCCGGGCACGCGCATCGCCGGGCTGCCGCGGCACATGGTCAAGGTCGCGGCCGACGTGGACCTCGGCAGCGGCTTGCGCGTCGGCGCCGACGTGCAGGCGCTGTCGGCGCGCGGCACCGCGGGCAACGAAGACGGGCTGCGCGAAGACGGGGACGACGACACCGTCGGCCTCGACCTCGAGCGCTACGCCGTGCTCAACCTGCGCGCCAGCTGGAAGCCACCAACCGTGAAGGGGCTCGAGGTCTTCGCCCGCGTGACCAACGCGACCAACACCCGCTACCAGAGCTACGGCGCCGTGGCCGAAACGGTTTTCGACGCGCAGGGCCGCTACACCGGCAACGAAGCCGACGCCTGGTTCGTAGCGCCCGGCGCGCCGCGCGCGTTCAACGTAGGGTTGCGCTGGCGGTACTGACCAACGGCCGCAAGCACGGCCGCGTGACGTGGTTCGGGACGCCGGTCCTTCGGCGTTCGTCGGGTTGGTGCCCGCACGGGGCTACGGTCCCTTGGGGCGCGCGTGTCGCAATTCCACAATTTGTGAATGCCGCCGACATTCCCACCGCCGCGCCCGGTTGGTCCATCTCCACAACGGTTCGACGGCGGACCGGCCGTGGGCGAGGTCCGCGTGCGGCTTTGTTGGCTGCGCCTGCCGGACACCGCGTGCGGCACCACGGATGGGGGCGCCGCCGGCGTGATCGACGCTCTGGGCTGCGGCGTGCCCGCACACCTGTTCGGCATGTCAGTCTGGCTGCTCGCGTACCCCGGCTGGCACATCGCCGCCGATGCAGACGTTGACGAAAAGCCGCCGCGCTGGTGTGTCGTGCGATCAGAACACGCGATCGAGTTACCCGACATGGTGCCGATCGACGCTGGCGCCTGCCTCGGCGTCACCGCGCTGGCGGCGATGTTGGCGGTGCAGGCCGACGGCGGCGTGGCTGGCCGGCGCGTGCTGGTCGAAGACGGTGCGTCGCAGTGGGGCCACTACGCGCTTCAGTTCGCGCGCTTGGCCGGTGCTTCACTGGTGCTCGCGCGGGTCGACTCGCCGGTCACGAGCGGCCGTGCGCTCGATGACGGTGCGCACGCGACGCTGCAGGGCGGCGCGGCCGACGCCAGCCAGCATCTGCACGAGCTGACCGCGGGCGCGGGCATCGACCGCGTGCTCTCTGCCGACGCCACGCGCGCGATCGACATCGATCAGATCGACGCCGCCCCGCTCGCGGCCGCGCTGGGCCAACTGCAAGCGTGGCTCGAGCGCGGGCTGGTGCGCCACCGCGTCGCCGCGCGACTGCCGCTGGCGAAGCATCGAGCAGGCGCGGGCACTGCAACGCGCCGGCCGCGATGGCTACGCGGCGGTGCTGCTGGCGCTCGACTGATTCACAAGAACCGGCTCACTTGCGTCCAAAACCCGACTCACGCGCCAGCACGATCGCCTGCGAGCGGGTCTCGACCTCGAGGCGCGAGAAGATGCCGGTGATGTGGTTGCGCACGGTCTTCTCGGATAAGCCGAGCGTGGCGGCGATCTGCGCGTTATCTCGACCTTGCGCGATCAGCTCGAGCAACTCGCGCTGGCGCGTGGTCAACGCGGCGAACAGTGGGTCGGCGCTGTGCGGGGAGGCGTTGGGCAGGAAGGCGCGCACCTCGTCGATCCAGCGCTGCCAGCCGGGCTCGCTCTCGAGCAGCAGGTGGTTGCCACTGTCGATCGGCACGAACTGCGCCCCGGGGATCGCGGTCGCCAGCAGCCAGCCTTCGTCGAAAGGCACGCGCACGTCACGCTTGCTGTGCAGCACCAGCGTCGGGCATGACACCTGCGGCAGCAACGCGGTCACGTCGATGTCGGCGAACACGCGCATGAAGCGCACCGCATTCGACGGCGATGTCGAGATGCGCTCGAGCTCGTTGAACCATTGGTGCTGCTCGGGCGTGCCGCCCGGGATGAACTGGCTGGTGAAGAACTGGCGAAACGACGGGTCTGCCTTGCCCCAGCCGAGCTCGACCAGCTTGGCCATCATCTCGGCTTCTTCGCGCTGCTGCGGTGTGTCGCTTCGCACCAGGCGGCCGCGCGCATAACCGCCGTGCAGCACCAGGTGCGTCACGCGTTCGGGATGGCGCACCGCGTAGGCGATCGCGATCGACGCGCCTTGCGACACGCCGAGCAGCGCAAAACGCTCGAGCCCGACGGCATCGACCACGGTTTCCAGGTCGCTGACCCAGCTGTCGAACGACAGGTCTTCGACGGCCCAGTCCGACAGGCCGCAGCCGCGCTCGTCGTAGCGCACGAAGGTGCATTGCCCCGACAGCTCGCGCAGCAGGTGGCTCCAGACCGGGCTGTCCCAGTCGTACTCGAGGTGCGACAGCCAGGTGGCCGCCTTCACCACAGGCGGCCCGCTGCCGGACGCGGCATACGCCAGCCGCACGCCGTCATGGCTGCGAGCAAAGCGCAATTGCTGCTTGTTGATCGTCACCATCGACTTCGCTCCAGGGGCGCAGACTGTACGAATCGAACCCGCCTGTCCACCCCTACGGCCTGCGAGGCGACAGGGTCGCCACCCACGCGAAAAAGCGCTGGGATAGACTCGCCGCCCTGCGCAAACCGCCTTGCGGCACCTCCATGGAAACACAATGAAGATCCACGAGTACCAAGGCAAAGAGTTGCTGCGCCAGTTCGGCGTCCCGACCCCCAAGGGCTTGCCGGCCTTCACGGTCCAGGAGGCCACCGAGGCGGCGCAGAAACTCGGCGGCAACGTCTGGGTGGTCAAAGCGCAAATCCACGCTGGCGGCCGCGGCAAAGGCGGCGGCGTGAAGCTCGCGCGATCGATCGACGAGGTCAAGACCTTGGCGGGCCAGATCCTCGGCATGCAGCTCGTCACCCACCAGACCGGGCCCGTAGGCCAGAAGGTGCGGCGCCTGCTGATCGAAGAAGGCGCCGACATCAAGAAGGAGTACTACGTCGCTGCGCTCACCGACCGCGCGACGCAGAAGGTCGCAATGATGGCCAGCAGCGAAGGCGGCATGGACATCGAGGAGGTCGCGCACTCGACGCCCGAGAAGATCATCAAGGTGTTTGTCGACCCGCTGACCGGGCTGACCAAGGAGCAGGCGTTGCAGCTCGCACGCGGCATCGGCGTACCCGAAGCCAGCCACGCCCAAGCGGTCGACGTGCTCGAGAAGCTCTACAAGACGTACATGGACACGGACGCGTCGCTGGCCGAGATCAACCCGCTGATCCTCGAAGGGTCAGTGGACGGCAAGCCGGGCAAGATCAAGGCGCTGGACGCGAAGTTCACCTTCGACTCGAACGCGCTGTACCGCCACCCCGAAGTCGTCGCCTACCGTGACCTCGACGAGGAAGACGCCGCCGAGATCGAAGCCAGCAAGTTCGACCTGTCCTACATCAGCCTCGACGGCAACATCGGCTGCCTGGTCAACGGCGCGGGCCTGGCGATGGCGACGATGGACACGATCAAGCTCTTCGGTGGCGAGCCGGCCAACTTCCTCGACGTTGGCGGCGGCGCCACCGCCGAGAAGGTGACCGAAGCCTTCAAGATCATGCTGCGCAACCCGAAGGTGGCGGGCATCCTGGTCAACATCTTCGGCGGGATCATGCGCTGCGACACCATCGCCGAAGGCGTGATCACCGCATGCCGCGCGGTCA
Source organism: uncultured beta proteobacterium (assembly GCA_963738615.1). Taxonomy (GTDB): domain Bacteria; phylum Pseudomonadota; class Gammaproteobacteria; order Burkholderiales; family Burkholderiaceae_C; genus CAVTWY01. The sequence continues at coordinate 738,452 of CAVTXI010000019.1, read as the reverse complement.
ACCTCAGCGTGCCGCTGGTCGTGCGCATGAAGGGCACGAACGAAGACCTGGGCAAGAAGATGCTGGCCGAATCGGGGTTGCCGATAATCGGCGCCAACACGATGGCCGAAGCGGCCACCAAGATCGTCGCCGCGGTGAAGTAACCCTCGAGTAGCCCATGTCCATCCTCATCAACGCGAACACCAAGGTCATCACGCAGGGCATCACCGGCAAGACGGGGCAGTTCCACACCCGCATGTGCCGCGACTACGCCAACGGCAAAAACTGCTTCGTTGCGGGCGTGAATCCGAAGCGGGCCGGTGAAGACTTCGAAGGCATTCCGATCCATGCCAGCGTGGCTGACGCCAAAAAGGCCACCGGCGCGACGGTCAGCGTGATCTACGTCCCGCCTGCAGGCGCCGCGGCCGCGATCTGGGAAGCCGTCGAGGCCGACCTGGATCTCGTGGTGTGCATCACCGAAGGCATTCCCATCCGCGACATGCTCGAAGTGCGCAACCGCATGAAGGCTAAGGAGGGCAGCGGCGGCAAGCGCACGTTGCTGCTGGGCCCCAACTGCCCGGGGACGATCACACCGGGTGAGATCAAGATCGGCATCATGCCGGGCCACATCCACAAGAAGGGTCGCATCGGCGTGGTCAGCCGGTCCGGCACGTTGACGTACGAAGCGGTGGCGCAAGTGACCGAGATCGGTCTGGGCCAAAGCAGCGCGGTCGGCATCGGCGGCGACCCGATCAACGGGTTGAAGCACGTCGACGTGATGCGCATGTTCAACGACGACCCGGAAACCGACGCCGTGATCATGATCGGCGAGATCGGTGGCCCCGACGAAGCCGATGCGGCGCTTTGGTGCAAGGCGAACATGAAGAAGCCCGTCGTCGGCTTCATCGCAGGTGTCACCGCACCGCCGGGCAAGCGCATGGGCCATGCGGGCGCGCTGATCAGCGGTGGGGCCGACACGGCCGACGCCAAGCTCGCCGTCATGGAAGAGTGCGGCTTCAAGGTCACGCGCAACCCCTCCGAGATGGGGCGGCTGCTTCAGTCACTGCTCTGACCCTCTGATCCTCGGCCCCATCACTTCGGGGCACGCCACACTCCAACCCCGCGGACGTTGAGTGACGGTCGCCAAAACGCGTGTTAGCGTTTGTGACTGACATCAGCGCACTGCACCACATGGCTTCGCGGCACCCCGACTGGCTCGACTCGGCGTTCACCTGGGTTCGCTCCCGGGTGTCCGATGTCAGTGACTCCGGCCTGTTGGTCTCGCCAGCACATACGCCTGCCGTCACGCCTGCACCCATCGACAACCCGGGCCCGCCTCTAGCCCTGGGCCCCGGCGAGACGATCGCCGGGCTGCGGATCGACCGGCACATGGCAAGCGGCGCCAGCGGTGCACAGCTCTTCGCGGCGGTTGATCCCGTGACCGCGCAGACCTACGCGGTCAAAGCCTTCGACCTGACGACGATGCTGCCGGGCGCGAGCGACGCCCGCAAGCGCTTCCTGCACGAGTGCCAGGTCGCGGCCAGCCTGCGGCACCCGGACATCGTGCGTGTCTACCGCATCGGTGAAGAGCGCGGGCAGGCCTACCTGGTCATGGAGTTGCTGTCGGGCAGCAACCTGTCAAGGTACACGAAGCCCGCACGCCTGCTGCCCGAACCGATGGTGCTGCGCATCAGCGCGCGCATCGCCGGGGCGCTGGCTTATGCGCACGCACACGGTGTGATCCACCGTGACATCAAACCGGCCAATGTCATGTTTGACGCGCGTCGCGACCGCGTGACGATCACCGACTTCGGCATCGCGAGCCTGGCGCACGCAGAACATCCACGAGGCCGCAAGGCGCCTGTGATCGGCTCGCCGGCGTCGATGGCGCCCGAGCAGCTCACGGACGGGCTGGTTGATGGTCGGTCCGACCTGTACTCGCTGGGTGTGCTGGTCTATCAGATGCTGGCGGGCCGCTTGCCGCATGAGGCGCGCACGATTCCGCAGCTTGCCGACGCCATCGTGCACGGCCGCGTGCGCCGACTTGTCGACGCGCGGCCCGATCTGCCCCCGGACCTGAGCCAGCTCGTCGACCGATTGCTCGACAAGGCCCCCTCGCGTCGGCCCGACAGCGCCGACCGAGTTGCGCAAGCACTTCTCGCCATGGCGGGGCGCCTGGAAAGAGCGGTCATTCCGGTCGCCAGGGGCTGAGGCCCACCAGCCCAATGCGGGGAACCCCCGTTCACGGTCTGCCGCGCCCGTCAAAATCCCACACCCGACCGCGGATCGTCGCGCGCATGCCTCCGCGACAGGACGCGGGCATTGGACAATCCAAGGCTGGATGTTCAAGTGCCCTGCATGACTGCCGTCGAGTTTTTCAGCGCGACCGATACCGGTCGCGCTCGCAGCAATAACGAGGACTCGGTCGGCGTGGACGCGGCCAATGCCCTCGCGGTGCTGGCCGACGGCATGGGCGGCTACAACGCCGGCGAGGTGGCCAGCAACATGGCGACCTCGTTCATCAAGGCCGAACTCGGCCGCTGGCTCCAAGAGGCCGGCGGCAACGCGACCGATGCCGACGTGCGCCGCGCGATGGACATCTGCGTGGACAACGCCAATCGCGCGATCTTCAATGCCGCCAACGCCAACCCGCACTACGCGGGCATGGGCACAACACTGGTTGTCGCGGTCTTTCGCGACGCCAGGCTGCTGGTCGGGCACGTCGGCGACTCGCGTGCGTATCGGCTGCGCAACGGTCGGCTTTCCCAACTCACGCGCGATCACTCGCTGCTGCAAGAGCAATTGGATGCCGGCCTGATCACCCACGAACAGGCCAGTTTGTCTGCGAACAAGAACCTCGTGACACGCGCGGTCGGTGTCGAAGACACGGTGCTGCTCGAGACTCACATCCACGAAGCGCTGCCGGGTGACCTCATCGTGATGTGCTCCGACGGTTTGTCGGACATGGTCGACGATGGCGCCGTCGCCGACAAGATCCTGGCCTCGCCAAACGACCTCGAGATGGCCGCGCGTGGGTTGATCGACGCGGCGAACGAGGCGGGCGGAAAGGATAATATTGCCGTGGTCCTGGCCCGTGTGCCCGGACCGCTCACCACGGCCCCGCGATCCTGGTGGCCGCCCTTCCGGCGCTAAACAAACACTCGGCGCGGATCAGGCCGCGACACTCGAAGGATTGGGAATCATGGGCAAACTGGTCGTGTCGCTCGACGGCGTGGTCATCAAGGAAGTGCAGATCACCAAGGACAAGACCACCCTTGGGCGCCGTCCGTACAACGACATCGTGATCGACAACCTTGCCGTCAGCGGCGAGCATGCCGTGCTGCAAATGGCGGGCAGCGACGTCTTCATCGAAGACCTCAATTCCACCAACGGGACCTACATCAACGGCAAGGCCGTCAAGAAGCAGCAGCTTGCGCACAACGACACGGTCGAGATCGGCAAGTACAAGATCAAGTACCTGACCGACGACAGCGTCGAGCAGGAAAAGACGATGGTCATGCGCCCAGGGCACGCCGCGCCCGGCGCCCCGGCCCAGTCGGCAAGCGCCTTCGCGCACACGATGCCGGCACCGGTCAGCTCCGGCTTCGGCGGCATCGGCGGAAGTTCCGGTGGTGCTGCGATCAAGGTGCTGAACGGCGCGGCCGCCGGCCGCGAGGTGTCGCTGACCAAGGTCGTGACCACCGTCGGCAAGCCCGGCGTGCAGGTGGCCTCGATCACGAAGCGCCCGGGCGGCTACGTGCTGGCACACGTCGAGGGCTCGTTGCGCCCCAGCGTGAACGGCATGGCCCTGCCCGGTGACTCGACGCAACTGCGCAACGGCGACGTGATCGAACTCGCCGGCACGCAGATGCAGTTCATTCAACTCTAAGGCCGTGCCTGGGCGGCGTGCGCATGGTCACGCCGCCGGCAGCGCTCGCATTCAGCCGGGCGCCCCAGCGAAGGACAGACGGCCCATGAAAGTTCGCGTGCTCGGTTGCTCCGGCTCCATCGCCGCCGGCGACCGCACCACGTCATTCCTGGTTGATGACGATGTGCTGATCGACGCCGGCACCGGCGTAGGTGATCTCACGCTCGACGAGTTGGTGGCGATCGACCACATCTTCGTTACGCACTCGCATCTGGACCACGTGTTGGGCATCGGCCTGCTGGCCGACAGCGTGGCGCGACGGCGGCCGTCAGCTGGCCCGCAGGGGCGCGGCCCGATCCGCGTGCACGCGTTGCCGCAAACGCTGGCCGCCCTGCGCAGCCACATCTTCAACGGCGTGATCTGGCCCGACTTCACGCAACTGCCCACCCCCGAGCACCCACTGCTTACGTTCGAGCCCTTCGCGGTCGGGCAGACGCTAGCCCTGGGCAGCCGCCGTATCGAGGTGCTGCCGGCCGAACACACCGTACCCGCGGTTGGTTTTGCCGTGATGCCCAAGGGCGACGGCAGCGGCGCGTGGGTCTTCACCGGCGACACCGGCCCCAACCCGGCGTTGTGGCAGCGCTTGGCCGGCATGCGCATCGCTCACCTGGTGATCGAAACCGCGTTCGGCGACGACGAGCAGCAACTGGCACACATCAGCAAGCACTTATGCCCCACCACCCTGGCGAACGAACTGGCGCAATTGGGCGGTGAGGTGCAGGTGCATATCACCCACATCAAGCCGGGCGAGGTCGAAGCCGTGATGCACCAGATTGGCAACCAGACCATGCGCCACCGCGCCGGTGCGCTGCGGTCCGGCCAAGTCTTCAACCTCGGCGACGACTGACCTTTCTCGTCACAGCTTGACGTGTTTGGTCACCGCAGCCCGGTGGGCGTGTGAACAACGTCACGATGCAACCGTTGTTTCTTGCCCATCCGACTTGGCACGCAGCCTGCATTCAGTTCAGGTGTCCTGTCCGCCACCCACCAAGGAGTGTTTCCATGAGAGTTCTACGTGCCGCCCAACGCGGTTTCACCCTGATCGAACTGATGATCGTCGTTGCGATCATCGGCATCCTGGCGGCGATTGCGCTGCCGGCTTACAACGACTACACGATCCGCTCGCGACTGACGGAAGGTTTGGGCCTTGCTGCCGACGCCAAGAACGCCATTACCGTCGGTATTTCGACGCCCCTCGACTTGGCTACCGCTGCCGCGACTTGGAACGCTAGCGCAGGTGGCCTTGGTGCGACCAGCAAGTACGTGACTTCGATTGCGGTAACCGCGGCCACCGGTCTGATCACCGTCACGATGAACGCTGCCAACACCGGCCTGCCCGCTGCCGGCACCACACTGACGTTGACCCCGTGGATGCGCCACAACGCAGCTGGACAAGCCTACGCCGCCGGACTGGCTGCGGGTGATGTTGGTTCCACCGACTGGGGTTGTAGTTCGACCAGCAGCCTGACGGCGAACGGTCCTGGCGTCCTGAACCCGATCACGACGCTGGCTGCCGGCACGGTTCCGGCTCGCTTTGCGCCGAACCAGTGCCGCTGATCGAACGGACGGATTAAGAAAAGGGGCGCTTCGGCGCCCCCTTTTGCTTGTGCAACACTGATTGGCCCCTACCCGATTCGACGGAGCCATGTCCACGCTTTCAGGATTCACCAGCTTGCCGCGCTTGAGCCTGCGCGAGCGGCTTCGCGCAGCGACTTGGCACCTCGGCCTTTCGGCGGTCGTGGCGGCGTTGGCAGCGGGGCTCGTGTTCCTGCTTTGGTATCCGGGCGCCTACCGCTGGCTGTCTGGGGGGCGGGAGCTCTTTGTGCTGGTCGCGACTGTCGATGTTGTGCTCGGTCCGCTGTTGACTTTTGCCGTGTTCGACAAAGCAAAGGGTCAGCGGCACTTGCGACGCGACCTGGCGGTGATCGTGGCTCTGCAGCTCGCTGCCCTTGCTTATGGCCTACACACCGTTCACGCCGTACGGCCTGTCGCTCTGGTGTTCGAGAAAGACCGCTTCCGCGTCATCAGCGCCGGTGAGGTCTACCGCGCCGAGTTGCCTCAGGCGCTGGAGGCCTATCGACAACTGCCGCTTGGCGGTCCGTGGTCACTCGGCCTGCGCGAGGTGGAATCAGGCAAGGAAGGCAACGACGCCATCTTGATGGCGGTGCTGCAAGGTATCGACACCAGCCAGCGCCCGATCTTCTGGGTGCCCTATGAGCAGTCGCAAGCGCAAGCCGTGGCCCGCGCACGGCCCCTTGCCGAGCTGTTGAAGCGATATCCGGATAAGGCTTCATTGATCACCGAGCCGCTGCGCGCCAGCGCGACCGACCCGCTGCAGGCGCGCTACCTGCCCACGAAGGCACGCGGCGATTGGGTCGCCTTGATGAACAGCAAAGGTGACGTTGTCGGCTTCGCGCCCGTTGACGGCTTTTAGGCTTTTAGGCTTTTAGGGAAGTGCTTCGCACGCAGCCGGGCACCCTTGCGCAGAGTGTCGGTCTTGGCGTCGCAGCGGCGCTGCCGATGCTGCTCGCCTACAACCTGCCGCCGTCGGCGACGACGCTGAACCAGCTGGCTGCCATCGGCGCCTGGGGCTTGGCGCTGGTGCTTTTGACGCGGCAAGCGCCGATTGCGGGGGCGTGGAGGCAGACGGTTGCGCTGCAGGTCGCGCTGGCGTGCATGGCGCTTGCCGCAGCCTCGGCCGCTTGGCGCTTGCTGCCCGCCGGGTTGGCGTTGTCCGCCGCGGGAACGCTGGTGTTGGCGTCGCTGGCCTTGGCCGCTGGCAGTGCGGCTTCGGCTTCGGCTCGCAATCCCTTCTTCACCGCGTGGCTTGTTGTTGGCATGGTCAGCACCGTGGTCGCCTTCATCCAGGTCTTCGTGCCGGAAGCGGTCGACGGCCTCTGGATTGCGCGCTCGACAACAGAAGGCCGCGCCGTGGGCAACCTGCGGCAGCCCAACCATCTGAGCACGATCCTGTTGTGGGCAGCGGCGGCGACCGTGCCGTTGCTCGAGCTGCGCCCGACGCGCCGACGCACCTGGCTGGCGGGGGCGCTGCTGGCGGCGCTGTTGTTCGGCGTGGTGCTGTCGGGATCGCGCACGGGGCTGATCAGCGTGGCGCTGCTCGCGGCCTGGGGCCTGCTGGACGCACGGCTCTCGCGCCCGGTGCGCCTGCTGTTGATCGCTTCGCCCGTGCTGTGCGCCGCCACCGGGCTGTTGCTGAAGTGGCTTGCTTCCTGGTTGGAGATGCCGGCGCTGGGCGCCGCCGCGCGCTTTGGCGGCGGCGACATCTCGAGCTCGCGTTTCGCGATCTGGCGCGACACCTTGCGCTTGATCGCCGACCAGCCGTGGGTGGGCGTGGGGTTCGGCGAATTCAACTTTGCGTGGTCGCTGACACCGATGCCGCAGCGGCCACCTCCGCTCTTCGACCACGCGCATAACCTGCCGCTGCAGCTTGTCGCGGAACTGGGCGTTCCCCTGGGGCTGCTCGTCGTCGGGCTGCTGGCATGCGGGCTTTGGCAAGCGTATCGCCGCAGCGCGCACGCCGAGGGTTGGGACGGCACGGCCCGACGCGCCACCTTCGTGATGGTGCTGGTGGTGGCACTGCACAGCCTGCTCGAGTACCCGCTGTGGTACGCCCACTTTCTGCTGCCGACCGCGTTCGCCTGGGGGTTGTGCATGTCATCCCCCGCGACAAACGTCGGCGACGCAAAACACGTCGGCTACGCGAGCGCGACCTCATGGACCGCGCTGGCGGGTTTGGCGATGATGGCGTCGGCCGCCTTGGCACTGTGGGACTACCGCCGCGTCGCCGCCATCTACGCGCCGCCGTCCGGCAATACGGCCAGCCTCGCCGAGCGCATCGTCGAGGGCCGCCGCAGCTGGTTCTTCGCCCACCACGCCGACTACGCACTCGTGACCGCCGTGGATGGTGCGAACACGCTGCCGGGCGCCTTCGACCGCGCGCCGCACCACCTGCTGGACACGCGCTTGATGATCGTGTGGGCGAGCGGCCTGGCTGCACAGGGTGACGTTGACCGCGCGCGCCACATCGCGGCGCGCCTGCGCGAATTCCGCAATCCTGCTTCGACCCCGTTCCTCGCGCCGTGCGCCGATGCCGCGGTGGCCCACAAACCGTTCCAGTGCAGCCCGCCCGAGCGGGCCTACACCTGGCGTGACTTCAGGTAGCGGCGCGCCACAGCCCCGACTTGCCGCCGCGTTTTTCCAGCAAGCGCACGTCTGCGATCACCATCCCCCGATCCATCGCCTTGCACATGTCGTAGATCGTCAGCAGCCCGACCTGCACCGCGGTCAGCGCTTCCATTTCGACCCCGGTGGCGCCCACGCTTTCGGCGGTGACGGTGCAGTGCACGGCGTTCGCGGGCTCGTCGAGCCTGAACTCGACGCCGACGTGCGTCAGCGCAATCGGATGGCACAGCGGAATCAGGTCTGACGTTTTCTTCGCCGCCTGAATCGCGGCGACCCGGGCCACGCCCAGCACGTCGCCCTTGGCCGTGCTGCCATCGCGAATGCGCACGAGCGTGGCCGCCTGCATGCGGATCATGCCGCCGGCCACGGCCACGCGGTGCGTCGACGGCTTGGCGCCAACGTCGACCATGTGGGCCTTGCCGTCGGCGTCGAAGTGGGTGAGATCGTTGGTGGGGTTCATGTCTTGCGGCGGTTCGTGCCTGGGCCGATGCAACTCGGTGGGCGTGCCATCATCATAGAGAGCCATGTCGACCCCCTTCCGCCCCTCCTGCATTCCTTGGTGGCGCCGCACCGTCGCGCTGTTGCTGGCCGCCTGCGTTCCGCTGGGCGGCCATGCCCAAAGCACCAACGCAGGCTCGGGTGCCGGGGTGCGCCTGCCGACGCTGGGCGATTCGGTGTCCGAAGACCTCGACGTCGCCGCCGAACGCCGCCTGGGTGACCAGGTGATGCGCGAGATCCGCCGCGACCCCGACGTGCTGGACGACCCGCTGCTGCTGGCGTACGTTCAATCGGTGTGGCAACCGCTGCTGTCCGCGGCACGGCGGCGCGGCGACATCGGGGTCGACCTCGAGCGCAACTTCGCATGGGAAGCGCTGCTGATTCGCGACCGCAGCGTCAACGCCTTCGCGCTGCCAGGCGGCTACGTGGGCGTGCACCTGGGCCTGATCGCGGCGACCTCGTCGCGCGACGAACTGGCCGCCGTGCTCGCGCACGAGCTGGCACACGTCACGCAGCGCCACATCGCGCGCGGCATGGCGAACGCGTCGCGGCAGACGCTGGTCGGTCTGGCGGCGATGATCGCCGCGGTGGCCGTGGCCTCGCGCGCCAACAACCCGACCGTGGCGCAGGCTGGCATCGTCGGCGGCCAAGCGCTGATGCTTCAAGGGCAGCTCAACTTCTCGCGCGAGATGGAACGCGAGGCCGACCGCGTGGGCTTTGGCGTCTACACCGCAGCCGCGCACCCGGTGACGGGCGTGGCGGCGATGTTCGAGCGGCTGGAAAGCGCCAACCGGCTCAACGACAACGGCGCGTTTCCGTATCTGCGCACACACCCGCTGAACGTCGAGCGCATCGGCGACGCGCGCGCGCGTATCGAAGCCGCAGGCACGCCGCAGCCTTCGCCGCCGTCGGTCGAGCACGAGTTGATGCGTGCGCGCGCCCGGGTGCTGATGGACAGCGGCGTCGAGTCGCTGCGGCTTCAGCAGGTGGTGTCCACCCCTGCAGCGGCACCGGCCGCAGCAACCACCGCAGCAGCAGCCTCGGCTTTGGCCAACGAGCGCGTGGCGCAGCTCTACGCGTCGGCGCTCGCGTCGCTGCAACTGCGCGAAGTGCCCCGTGCCCTCGACGCCGCGAAGGCCGCCGAGGCCCAGCTTCGCACGCTGCCCCGGCGCGAGGTGCGCGCCGAATCGGCCTTGCGCCTGGTGCATGCGCAGGCGCTGGCTCAGTCGGGCGAAGGGGCGCGCGCGCTGGCGGCGCTCGATGCTCAGGACGACGGCTCGCGCCCGGCGATGTTGGCGCGCGCCGCGGTCGCCACCGACGTTGCGCGCAACAGCGGCGGCAACACTGGCAGCAATGCCGCGGTGACCCTGCGTCCGAGCCTCGAGTCACTGCAGGCGTGGGTCGCCGACCATCGCCACGATGCGCAGGCGTGGTCCCACCTGGCCCGGGTCAGCGAGCTGATGGGCCTGCGCCTGCGCGCCCTGCGCGCCGACGCCGAAGCCCGCGCGGCGCTCGGTGACTTGACCGGAGCGATCGACCGGCTGCGCGCCGGCCAGCGGCTCGCGCGCGAAGGCACGGGTGGGGCCGATGCGATCGAAGCGTCGGTGATCGATGCGCGGGCGCGCGAGCTGTCGGCGCTGCATCGCGAGCTTTATCCCGACGCGCGCACGCGCCCCTGAAGGGCGCTCGGAGCTCAGAAGGAACGCTCAGCGCTCGAAGCTGCGTTCGACCAGCACGTCGATCGCCATCGCGCACAGGCTGTACAGCAGCGAGCCGATCAGCGCGGCCACGAAGCCGTTGACGTGCAGGCCTTCGAGCAGCCCGGCCGCAGTCCAGAAGACCAGCGCGTTGATGACGAACACGAACAGGCCCAGCGTGACGACCGTGATCGGCAGCGTCAGCAGCAGCAGCACCGGACGCACGACGCTGTTCAACAGCCCCAGCACCAGCGCGGCGAGCAGCGCCGAGGCGAAATTCGTCACCGTGACGCCGCTGTAAAGGTGCGCCACCAGCAGCAGCGCGCCAGCCAGAAGGGCCCATCGCACGAGGAGCTTGATCATGAAAATCAGCATAGCACTCGGGTCCCTCGCGATTCGTTGATCGACGACTTGCGCGCGCGTCGCGCGCGATTCGCATGCAAGCGCATCGACGATGACGCGTGGTCATCGCTCGTGCGAAGACCTCATGCGCGCTCGCTTCGACACGAGCGATGACGCCTCAGGACGACATTCGAGGCACACAGGTGCGATCAATGGCGAATGCAGAGTGAAAACTGCTTCAAATCACAGTGCGCACGCATTACCATTCGCGCCGCAGGGTGCACGAGAGAACGCTGGCTCATGCAGTCACGCCCACACCCGGCGCATCAACAAACCTTGATGGAGAAATTGAAAATGGCAACTGCGAAAAAAGCGGCGAAGAAGGCCGCACCCAAGAAGGCGGCGCCCAAGAAGGCCGCAACGAAGAAGGCGGCACCGGCCAAGAAGGCGGCGCCCGCGAAGAAAGCGGCACCGGCCAAGAAGGCGGCGCCCGCGAAGAAGGCGGCACCGGCCAAGAAGGCGGCGCCCGCAAAGAAGGCGGTACCCGCCAAGAAGCGTGCGCCGAACCCGGCGTTCATGCGGGCGATGACGCCTAGCGCGGCCCTCGCGGCGATCATCGGCGACAAGCCGCTGCCCCGCACCGAGGTCACGAAGAAGGTCTGGGAATACATCAAGAAGAACAAGCTTCAGGACGCGGCGAACAAGCGAATGATCAACGCTGACGCCAAGCTGAAGGAGATCTTCAAGAAGGCGCAAGCCTCGATGTTCGAGATGACGAAGATGATCAACGGTCACCTCAAGTGATCTGAGGTCCACGGGCGCGTCGCGCGCCTGTGAACGTCTGAGGGCCGGTGCTCGCACCGGCCCTTTGTCTTTGCGCAATCGTCACGCGGTTCGATCCGCCGCCCCCGTTCCGTCGCGTAGGCGCCAAAGAACGCGGCTCATCACTGCGAGAGTTAGGGTCGAGCTGTGACAAATCGCTTCTGCCCGCCCACAATTACAGGCATGTATAAGGTGCGTATGTCACGAATCAGGCGCCACTTGCCGCGTTCGTCCATGGCCTTGCTGGCGTTTGCCGCGGCGGGCGCGATGGTCACGTCGATGGCTTCGGCAGCGCACGCTGCCACCCAGCCGGCCAAGGGCGCTGCGAGTACCACGAGCGCGCCCAAGACCGCGCCCAAACCCGTTGCCAAGAAGGTCGCGGCGAAGAAGCCCGCACCAAGGACCCTGGCCCACTGCTCGTGGGACCGCCCGAACGCCAACCCGTACATGGGCGAACTGCCCGCGGCGCTGGACCGCTACACCGACATCCCCACCGACGTGCGCACGCGGCTGAAGGAGCGCGTGGCGATGCAGCAGTACGACGACATGGTCGAGATCCGTCGCGACTCGATCGTCGGCAAGGGCACCTACGGCGCCCGAGATCCGCGAGATGCACTTCGGCTCGGCCGGCACGGTCTGCAAGACGGTCTCGCGCAAGAAGTGGACGGCATCGACCGTCGAGCGTGGCCTGGTCTACTGCGAAGGCGCCGCGTGCGTGATCGTGCCCACGGTGTGCCGCAACGTCGCCTTCGTCACGCGCACCGACACGACCGCCAAAGTCCCGGAAACCCCACGGGAGCCCAATGGGGCGATCAAGCCCAAGCCCGAGCCCGAGCCCGAGCAGCCGTCGAGATCGACCACCAGCACCACGAGCACGCCGGTGACCGCGGTCGGGCCGGCGTTCAACGATGTGGCGCAGGCGCCGAGCTTCGGCTTCCCGGTCGGGGGCGGCGGCACCACGGTGGTGGTTGCGCCTCCTGGTGGCACGGTTGGTGGCGGCGGCGGCGGCGGTGGCGGTGGCGGTGGCGGTGGCGGCACCGTGCCGGGCCCGGGCGGGGGTGGTGGTGCCGTCGGCGGCGAAGTCGTCACGCCAATTCCAGAGCCCTCCTCCTGGGCGCTGATGCTGGGCGGCCTGCTCGCCGTGGGCTTCCTCGCGCGGCGTCGCGGCGGCAGCGGCTGAAGAACCCTGGCACCGAACCCGACACGCCCTCCCTCGGAGGGCGTGATTCTTTGCGGGTCAGCGCGATCAGTCGGCTCGCGAACGGCGTTGCGCGATCAGCGTCGCGCGAGTTGCGCCACCCAGAAGCGTTCGAACCGCGAGCCCTTGCGTTCGACGCAGGCCAAGCCCACTTCATCGAACGTCGCCGACATGAGGTTGGCGCAGTGGGCCGGGCTGCGGGCCCACGCTTCGAGCGCCTGCGGGAAGTCTCGCTGCCCGGCCGCCAGGTTTTCTCCGGCTGACCTGGCGACGTAGCCGGCCTCGGTCAGACGCACACCCAGCGGTCTCTGGTACACATCGAGGTGCGACAACTCGTCGCGCCACGCCAGGTCTGCGGCAAGGTCACCGGCCGTGGTGGCAAGACGCACCTGCCACGTCAGCGGCCGCGCCGCATCTGCCTTGCCCCGGTCATGCCCATCGCCCGGCGCGCACGGCGCGCCGCGCGCGCGCAAGAGGTTGATCGACTCGACCGCACGCCGTGCGCCTTCGTCGTCCAGACACGGTGCCAGCGTTGAGGTCGCAGCGCCGCTCGCGGCGGTCAGCGCAAGCACGAAGGCGGCGCCGAGCACCCGCGCGCGTCCGGCGCGCGCGAGGAGCCACTGCGGGCGTCTTAACCTCATGCCGCGATTCTGAGAACCGCAACCGATGCCGACGAGCCCTGCATTTCACGCGATCACCCGCGCCGAGATCGAGTTATGCCGTGCAACCGCCGACGACGTGCATCAATCCACGGTCGGGGCACGCCGCTGCGTCGACCGCGCTTTCGACGCAGCGCGCGCCGATGTCGGCCGGGGCGTCTCGTCCTCGGCGAGTAACTTGCCGAGGTAGCGCCCGGTATGGCTCGCCGGGTCGGCCGCGATCTGCTCGGGCGTGCCCGCGGCCACGATGAGCCCGCCGCCCGCGCCGCCCTCGGGGCCAAGGTCGATGATCCAGTCGGCGGTCTTGATGACGTCGAGGTTGTGCTCGATCACCACCACCGTGTTGCCCGTGTCGCGCAACTGGTGCAGCACCTTCAGCAGCAGCCCGATGTCGTGGAAGTGAAGGCCCGTGGTGGGCTCGTCGAGGATGTACAGCGTGCGGCCGGTTTCGCGTTTGGACAGCTCGAGCGCCAGCTTCACGCGCTGCGCCTCGCCGCCCGACAGCGTGGTCGCGCTTTGGCCCAGCGTGATGTAGCCCAGGCCCACGTCGAGCAGCGTGTGCAGCTTGCGCGCGATGGCGGGCACCGCGCCGAAGAAGGCGTGTGCGTCTTCGACCGTGAGCTCGAGCACCTGCGTGATGTTCTTGCCCTTGTAGAGGATCTCGAGCGTCTCGCGGTTGTAGCGCGCGCCGCGGCAGGTGTCGCACGGCACGTAGACGTCGGGCAGGAAGTGCATCTCGACCTTGATCAGGCCGTCGCCCTGGCAGGCCTCGCAGCGCCCGCCGCCCGCGCCCGCCGCCACGTTGAACGAGAAGCGCCCGGGGCCGTAGCCGCGCTCGCGCGCGGTGGGCACCTCGGCGAACAACTCGCGGATCGGCGTGAACATGCCCGTGTACGTGGCCGGGTTGCTGCGCGGCGTGCGGCCGATCGGGCTCTGGTCGACGTTGATGACCTTGTCGAACGCCTCCAGGCCCTCGATCGCGTCGTACACCGCCGGCTCGGCATGGCTGCCGTACAGCTGGCGCGCCACCGCGGCGTAGAGCGTGTCGTTCACCAGCGTGCTTTTGCCCGAACCGGATACACCGGTCACGCAGGTGAAGCGGCCCACCGGGATGTCGACGGTGACCCCGCGCAGGTTGTTGCCCCGCGCGCCGACGATGCGCAGGGCCTTCAGCGCAGCGGACGCTCCGGCCGCGGCAGCAGCGCCATCACCATGCCGCGGACGTTCGATGCGCAGCGTGCGCGCGAGGTAGCGGCCCGTGATTGATGCGTCATCGGCCGTCACCTCGTCGGGCGTGCCCTGCGAAAGCACACGCCCGCCGTGCACGCCCGCACCCGGCCCCATGTCGATCACGTGATCGGCCGCACGGATCATGTCTTCGTCGTGCTCGACCACCAGCACGCTGTTGCCCAGGTCGCGCAGATGGCGCAGGGTGGCGATCAGGCGCTCGTTGTCGCGTTGATGCAGGCCGATCGACGGCTCGTCGAGCACGTACATCACGCCCGTCAGGCCCGAGCCGATCTGCGACGCCAGGCGAATACGCTGCGCTTCACCGCCCGACAGTGTGTCGGCACTGCGGTCGAGACTGAGGTAGCCCAGGCCCACGTCATTCAAGAAGGCCAGACGCGAGCTGATCTCGCGCACGATCTTGTCGGCGATGTCGGCTTTGGCGCCGGCCAGGCGCAGCGTGCCGAAGCGCGCGTGGGTTGCCCCCAGCGTTGCATGCTCGACGTCGTAGATCGACGGGCCGCGGTCGCCGTCGGCGCCTTGCAGGAACACATTCCTCGCCTCGCGCCGCAGACGCGTGCCCGCACACGCGGGGCAAGGTTTCAGGGCCTGCAAGCGCGCCAGTTCTTCGCGCACGGCGGCCGCGTCGGTCTCGCGGAAACGCCGCTCGAACGTCGGGATGACACCTTCAAAAGGATGCGAGCGTTTGACGCTGCGCTTGCGTCCGCTGTCGGCACCGGCCGCATAGGTGAAGGCGATGGCGGTGTCGCCCGAACCATGCAGCAACACGTGCCGATGTTCGGCGGCCAACTGCTCGAAGGGTGTTTCGGTGTCGAAGCCGTAGTGCTTTGCCACGGCTTCGAGGATCGAGTGGGTGTACGAGTTGCGCTGGTCCCACCCTTTGATCGCGCCGCTGGCCAGACTCAGACTCGGGAAGGCGACGACGCGCTCGGCATCGAAGACCATCGTCTGCCCCAGGCCGTCGCAGCCGGGGCACGCGCCGACGGGTGAATTGAACGAGAACAGGCGCGGCTCGAGTTCGGGCAGTGCGTAGCTGCAATGCGGGCAGCCGAAGCGGGTCGAGAACGAGTGCTCTCGGCCGGTGTCGAGTTCGAGCGCGAGTGCGCGGCCGTCGGCGAGGCGCAGCGCGGTCTCGAAGCTCTCGGCAAGGCGTTGGCGCAAGCCTTTGACGGTCGCCGCGGCGTCTTCGGCTTCTTCACGCTTGGACTTCACGCGGTCGATCACGACATCGAGGTCGTGTTTCTCGTTCTTCTTCAGCTCGGGCAGGTCAGCCGCGTCGACCACGCTGCCATCGACACGAAAGCGAACGAAGCCTTGCGCCTGCAGGTCGGCCAGCAGTTCGACGAATTCGCCTTTGCGGTCACGCACCACCGGCGCCAGCACCGCGAGCTTCGTGCCTTCGGGCAGCGCCAGCACCGCGTCGACCATCTGGGTGGTGCTCTGCGCGGCCAGCGGCACGTTGTGGTCGGGGCAGAACGGCGTGCCCGCGCGCGCGAAGAGCAGGCGCAAGTAATCGTGGATCTCGGTGACGGTGCCCACCGTCGAGCGCGGGTTGTGGCTGGTGGCCTTCTGCTCGATGCTGATCGCAGGCGACAGTCCGTCGATCGTGTCGACATCGGGCTTGTCCATCAACTGCAGGAATTGGCGCGCGTAGGCCGAGAGGCTTTCGACATACCGCCGTTGGCCTTCGGCATAAAGCGTATCGAACGCCAGGCTTGATTTGCCCGAGCCCGACAGACCGGTGATGACGACCAGTGCGTGTTTCGGGATGTCGAGGTCGATCGCCTTCAGGTTGTGCGTGCGCGCACCGCGTACACGGATGAAGCGGGTGTCTTCGCGGATCGCGCCTCGAGGTTCGCTGGCGGGCGCCGACGGATGGGCAGGCGATGGCATGTGGCGCGGGGGTGGGCAGGGCAATCGAGGATTATCGGCAGCCAGCCGTTCGAGCGCGAGGCCGCCGCCCGCAACGTGGCAGACGCGCCGTTTCAATCGAAGGGATGGGCGGGGTCAACCCTCCTGGAAGACCCCGCGTTCCTCGGCAACGGGAGCACTTTCGCGCCTGACTGTCGGTTTGACCGTACCCACACCATGAAACGTTGGCTTGCACGCGCCTTGGGCGCAATGGTTCTAACGACATCGCTGGTCGGCTGCGGCGGTGCCTCCGTCGGGTACGAGTACAGCGACGACGGTTATTACGACGACGGCCGCCCGGCGGTGTCGCTGGTCACCAGCAGCGACGTAGCCCGCACCGGCGACGTGGTGCGTCTGGTGGCCGCCGCCAGCGACGACTACGCGATCGACCACGTCGACTTCTACAGCGTTGACGCGCAGGGACGCGGCTCGCTCATCACGACCGTGCGCCAGCCCCCCTACACCGTCGACGTGATCGTGCCAGCGTCGCAGGGCGGCGTGATGTATTTCATGGCCACCGCGGTCGATGACTCGGGCCAGTCCAGCGACAGCAGCATCGTCGCGGTGGACGTGGTGCCCTAGAGTCACCCGTCGCGTCGGCGCCTTTCGCCGCGCCTCGCCTGAAGCCGCTGCGCGCCCGTCCCTCAGGGGCGATACATCACTGCCTGCCGCTTGACGTCCCACGAGTTGGCACCGATCAGATGGTTGCCCCTCGACTCGAAATCCCCGGCTAGGCTGAACCCCTCTTGCATGCCGTGGTCGGCGTGGCGCGCGAAGCTCTGGCAGCCGACGAAGGACGAGTTCGACGTCGCCTCCACGTAGAAGCCGTCGGCTGTCTGGCCGGCCCGCTTGACGAGATAGGCGGCCGCGGTGTCGGCGACGCACGCCGAGTAGGTGTTCTTTCCAACCGTGATGTACCAGCCGTGCCCTCCTGTGTCCTGGGCCTCGCAGCCGACGAACTTGTTGCGAGTGCTGGTGACGTGATAGCCGTAGCCGCGGCAGTACCAAGCCTTGCAGCCGAGGAAAAAGAGGTTCGAGCTGGCGACCAGGAAGCCGGCGTTCGGCGCGCCGTCGGCCACGGCGTTGGTCGTCGCTTCACAGGCGATGAACCAGTTGTCGGGGCCGTCGATGTGAAAGCCGTAGGTGCCGGCGTTGCGCACGCGCACGCGCGACGCCACGCAGGCTTGCACGTCGGTGCCCGCGGCCCTCTTGCGATACCAGACCCCGACCGAGCCCGCGTCGTAGATCGACAGGTTGTCGAAACGGCAGACCGCGTCGGGTTCGCCGCGGAAGAAGGTGTTCGTCGTGTCGAGGAGGTCGACGTCCAGACCGACGAGGGCGCGCCGGTTGCACTCGAGCACGAGGTGCTCGACCAAGATGCCGTCCTTCGCCCCATGAAGTTGCAGCAGCGCCGGCATGTCTTGCGTCGCCACGATGCGGCTGCCGCGGCCGGTGCCGCGCAACGTGGCACCGGCCGGCAGCACCAAGGGCTGGCTGACGCGATGTTCGCCCGGCGCCAGTTGCACGGCCGGGTTCGGGCTGCTGTCCAGCGCGGCCTGAATCGACTGTCCCGGCTTGACCGTGACCCAGGCCGCGCTGGTGCTTTGCGCGCCCGCGGCCGCCGGCCAGAGCGCTGCGCCGCCTAAGCCGGCAAGGGCAAAACCACGCAGGGCATCGCGGCGGCCTGAAGCGCTGTCGTCGTCGTCAGGGTTGCGACCGTGTGTCACGGGTACTCCTTTGTCGGTCAAGCTCAGTTCGGCGCATGAATCCGCAGCGCCGGGTCGCGGTAGTCGCGCCACCACTCCTTGGCGAACAGCAGGTCCCCGTCCCAGTAGCAAGCGTCGACCACGGAAAGCGACGGGTAGAGGCCGGTGCCGCTGCGGCAGACCTTCAGCGATGGCGGCCACGAGGCCCCCGCGGGCACGGCGATGGAGGCGTCGACCCCAAGCCCGGCCATGCCGTTGTAGCCGTTCGAAACGTACTGCCGGATCACGCGGGCCGGGTCGGTGACGTTGCGCACGGTGCGGCCGTAGGTGTCGGTCCAGATCGTCGTGTTGCCGGTGTGGTTGCCAACGTGCAGCGACTTGAAGTTCACGTTGCGCACGGTGCCGTTGTAGGGCGAATCGACATTCCACACGCCGATGCCCGGCTGCGCGATGGCGCGCTGGCACAAGGTGGTCACGTTGGTGGGCCCACCCGGCGGGGGCGTGCGGCAGGCCTCGACGCTCGGCCGCGTTGCCACGCTGCCATTGCCGTCGATCCAGAACACCCGTGACGGGTTGAAGACCGAGTAGTACGACTTGATGAACATGCGCGGGTTGCGCCCGGTCTCGTCGGTGATCATCAACGGGCGCACCCAGGTGTCATTGGGTGCGTGGCCGAACTCGAGCTTGTTCGCCTTGGCGCTGCCCGCTGGTTCGTACGTGCGCAGGCACCCCGCGCCCGGAATGATGCGTTCACCGTCGACCGAACTCTCGAGCAGGGCCGCATCGACGGTGTCGATGTCGGCGATGCGCGACGGCCCGCCAAGCGCCACCGGCGGGTTGCCAAGGTGCGAATGCCCGCCAGCCGGCGCGTTGTTCTCACCGCTTCCTTGGGTGCCATTGGTCTGGCCAGGAACACGATAGTGACTGCCGCAGTTGTTGCTGAACCATCCGGGCCTGCCGATGGGCACCAGCGTGGTCACGTGCACGCGCGACGGCGGGTGGCCCTGCAGTGACGTGCAATCCACGTGGGCGACAGCCTCGTGCAGGTGGTGCGTCAGCGCGTCGGCGCTGTGCGTGCCCTGGTGCAGCTTGAGCAGCGCCGTGCACAACGTTCCGCTTCCTGTCACGGGCGCGGCGTTGGTGGCGCTGTTGCCATAGGCGATCTGGAAGTTCTCACGGTAGATCTTGTGGCCGAAATGGTCCTCATGCCGCGCGCCGCCGTTGGCCGCGAGCACCTCGTTGGCATAGCCGAAGGGGATCGGGATGATTCGCTCGTCGCGCTGCTGCTTGTACTTCGCGTCGACGTAGAAAGGCGACGCGCCCGGGTCGTCGCCGTGTTCGTGACCGAAGTAGCAGGCCTCGCCCGATGCGGTCGCGACCGGCGGATGCCACGTGGGGTAAGCCTTGCCGTCAGGGCCCTGGGTCCAGTAACTGTCGTGCAGACGGATGCAGTTGTTCGACAAGGTTCCGATCACGCCCGGATGTTTGGCCCAGTAGTCGGCGCGGTCGGTCATGAAGGCTGCTGCAAGCGGCAGCCCTGACTCTTGCGCGGGCGGCTTCGTACCCGGCGGCGGCGGCGGCGGCGGCGGCGGCGGCGGCGGCGGTGGCGGCGGTGGCGGCGGTGGTGGTGGCGGTGGTGGTGGCGGTGGTGGAGGGGGCGGAGGGGGCGGAGGGGGCGGAGGTGGTCCGGCGCGGCAGACCGTCACTCGCGCCGACATGCCCGACGAGCCACTCGAGTGTGCGACGAAGCCGATCAAGGCGCCCGAACCAGGCGTGACCGCGATCGGCGTCGAAGTGACGGACGCGAGGTCGATGACCCGGAACACGGCCGCAGGGCTCCAGTTGTTGGCCAGCTTCAACTGGTGTCCGGTGCCGACGCCGCTCGTGATCGTCACGCGCACGCCGCCGACGTTCGCGGTCTGGCTGGTGAGTTGCAGCCAGTTCGAGCTGGTCGCGTGGCGGCCGATGGTGAAGTGAGCCTCGCCATAGGCCGCGTCGCACACCAAGCCACTCTGGGCACGTACCGGCAACGCAACAAGTGCCGCGGCGCCCGCTGCACCGACTGCACCGACCGCAAGCGCTCGAAGCGCAAACAAGCTCGACATCTCTTGCTCCTCTCGCAACCGGTGACCGGCAAGCGCCGCATCTTGGTTGCGCGGCGATGCCGCAGCCGGTTCTGTGCGTAAGTGTTGTGAGCCCGCGAAAGCAAACCGCCCGCGAAGGAAGCGCCTTGTCGTGCCGCTACCGCCAGCGCTGCGAACTCAACGAGCCAGCACCGTCAGGATGTCTGGCCCGTACGCCTCGAGCTTTTTCGCCCCCACCCCGCTGATGCCGGCCAGCGCTTCGAGCGACGCCGGTTGCTCGTGCGCCATCGTCGCCAGCGTCGCGTCATGAAAGATCACGTAGGCGGGCAGCGCATGCTGCTTCGCCACGTCGGCACGCCATGCGCGCAGCGCTTCGAAGCGCACGCGGGCCTCGGCGTCGAGACCTTGCGCGCTCGCCTTGCCCGGCGTGTCCTTCGTCGCCGACCGCGACGGTCGTGACGCGCGCGTGGGCCGCTCGGTGGGTTCACGCAGCACGATCGGCACCTCGCCGCGCAGCACCGCCCGTGCGGTCTCACCCAGGCCCAGCGTGTTGTATTCGCCCAGCGGCACCACGTGGCCCTGCGCGACCAGTTGGCGCAGCACCGCGCGCCAACGCGCTTCGTCGAGGTCGGCACCGATGGCCCAGGTCGACAGGCGATCGTGGCCGTGATGGCGCACTTTGTCGCTGACCTTGCCGCGCAGCACATCCATCAGGTGTTGTGCGCCGAAGGTCAAGCCGCTGGCCTGGCGGATGCGCGCGATGCAGCTCAGCAGCTTGCGCGCGGCTTCGGTCGCGTCCCAGGTGCGTGGCGCCTCGAGGCAGTTGTCGCAGTTCATGCAGCCGCGGTCCGTGGCTCGCGCGCTTCGTCGAAGTAGGACAGCAGCCGCACGCGCCGGCAATCGTGGGTTTCGGCCAGCGCCAGCAGCGCCTCGAGCTTGCGCCGCTGGAGCTTCTTGAAGTCCTCGTCCGCAGGGCTCTCGTCGATCATCCGGCGCTGGTTGACCACGTCGGCCAGGCCGTAGCACATCCACGCGTCGGCATGCTCGCCGTCGCGGCCGGCGCGGCCGGTCTCCTGGTAGTAGCCCTCGATCGACTTCGGCAGGTCGAGGTGCGCGACGAAGCGCACGTCGGGCTTGTCGATGCCCATGCCGAAGGCGATGGTCGCGACCATCACCAGGCCGTCGTCGCGCAGGAACCGGTCTTGATGGCGCTGGCGCGTGCGCCGTGTCGAGCCCGGCGTGGTAGGGCAGCGCATCGACACCCTGCGCCTTGCAGCCACGCGGCGGTGTCGTCGACCTTCTTGCGCGTGGCGCAGTAGACGATGCCAGCGTCGCCCGCGTGATGCTGGCGCACGAAGGCCAGCAGCTGCGTGCGCGCGTCGGTCTTGTCGACGATCGCGTAGCGGATGTTCGGGCGGTCGAAGCTCGAGACGAAGCTGCGCGCGGATTGCAGCGCCAGGCGCTCGACGATGTCGCTGCGCGTCGCCGCGTCGGCCGTCGCGGTCAGCGCGATGCGCGGCACGCCAGCGTAGCGTTCGTGCAGCAGCGACAGCGCCAGGTAGTCCTCGCGGAAGTCGTGGCCCCACTGGCTGACGCAGTGCGCCTCGTCGATCGCGAACAGCGACAAGCGCCCCGCAGCATGCAACGCATCCAGCATGGTCAGCATGCGTGGCGTGATCAGCCGCTCGGGCGCGACGTACAGCAGCACCAGGCGGCCGCTCTTGACCTCGCCTTCGGTCCACATCACCTGGTCGAAGTCTTGCGTCGAGTTCAGGAACGCGGCGTGCACGCCGGCCTCTTCGAGCGCGCCGACCTGGTCCTGCATCAGCGCGATCAATGGGCTGACAACAACCGCCACGCCCTGCCCCGCGCGGTGGCGCAGGATTGCCGGCACCTGATAGCACAGGCTCTTGCCGCCGCCGGTGGGCATCAGCACCAGCGCGTCACCGCCAACGGCCACGTGTTCGATCACCGACTGCTGCAGGCCGCGGAAGGCGTGGTAACCGAAGACCTCGGCGAGCACCCCCAGCGCAGGGTCGTGCGCGCCGATGCCGCCTTCGAGCGCGTTCACGACGCGGGCGCGCATCGGGTGCTGCGCTGGCAAGATGAGCGTGGCCGCGCGATGCGGCGCGAAGGAGATCCGCGATGAGCGACAACACCAGCACCGCAAGCGCCGAAGCCCTGCGTCGCGCGCTGATCCGCAATGTCGACGAGGTCGTGCTCGAACACCAGCAGCGCGAGCCGTTGTACGACACGCGCACCGGCGGCGTGACCGATCGCACCGTGGCGAAGAAGCTCGGTGCCGGCTACGACGTGCTCGAACCCGGCAAGCGGGCGTGCCCTTATCACTATCACCTGGCGCAAGAAGAGATGTTCGTGGTCCTCGAGGGATCGGGGAGCCTGCGCGTGGCTGGACAAATGCTGCCCATCCGCGCAGGCGACGTGATTGTGATTCCACCCGGCCCCGAGTACCCGCATCACATCGTCAACACCAGCGACGCACCGCTGAAGTACCTGTCGATCAGCACGCAGGAACGCCCCGAGTTGTGCTACTACCCCGACAGCGACAAGCTCGGCGCCTTCGCCGAAGGCCACGGCTTCATCGGGCGGCGCGCGACGTTCGATCGACTACTGGGAAGGCGAGCCGTGAACTCACGATCACGCTACGCCGGCGCCAACATCTTCGCCAGCGCGTCGAACACCGCGCGCAGCCGTGGCGTGCCGCGCAGTTCGCGGTGCACGACGAGCCACGCCGTCAGCGGCGGCACCACGATCTCGCCGAGCACGCGCGCGAGCCCAGGCGTGCGTCGCGCCACGTCGTCGAGCCCGATGCCGATGCCCGCGCCGGCGCACACCAGCTGCCACTGCAGCGCCGAGCTGTCGCTGCGCAGGCAGAAGAATTCCCGCGGCACCGACTGGCCTGCGGCGGCAAAACCACGCAGCAGCCGGTCATGGCGATCGAAGCCGATCCATTCGTGGCGCGCCATCGTTGCCCGCGTCGGCTTGCCGCGGCGGCCGAGGTAGTCGCGGTGCGCGTACAGCCCCATCGGCATGTCGGCGAGCCGGCGCGCGATCAGCGACGGCTGTGAGGGCCGACCCATGCGGATCGCGATGTCGGCGCGGCGCTCGATCAGGTCTTCGACCGCGTCGGTGGGCACCAGATCGAGTTGGATCTGCGGGTGCTCGTCGCGCAGCCGTGCCAGCAGCGGCGGCAGCACGAACAGGCTCACGACTTCGCTGGCGGTGATGCGCACGCTTCCCTCGAGGCTGCGCGCGTGATGGTCGGCGGCGCGGCGCAGGCCTTCGGCGCCTTCACGCATGCGCTGCGCGGGCGCCAGCAGTTCGGTGCCCGCGGCGGTCAACACAAGCCCATGCCGGCTGCGCTCGAACAGCGGCTGGCCGAGCACCGCTTCGAGGTCCGCGAGGCGCCGGCTGAGTGTGG
The DNA here is from genome assembly GCA_963738615.1 of uncultured beta proteobacterium. Lineage (GTDB taxonomy): Bacteria > Pseudomonadota > Gammaproteobacteria > Burkholderiales > Burkholderiaceae_C > CAVTWY01. The sequence goes on along the minus strand of CAVTXI010000019.1, from coordinate 714,735 downwards.
GCTGACTCGTGCCCAGACGCGTGGCGGCGCGCCCCAGCGAACCGGCGCCCTGGATCGCGAGGAAGGTCTGCACCAGGCCCCAGTCAAGCGCGCCCGGCCCCGCTGCATGGGCTGGATGACGATTCATGAATGAATGGTAGCGATTCATTCTTGATGTTCTGGCGCCGGCCTGCCGCGCGACGATGGCCCCATCGACAACCGCCGGAGTCCACCACCATGCACAGCGCCGCCACCCCCAACCCCAACCCCAAACCCGCCCAGACCCCCATGCACCTGATCCTCGGCGACGGTGTGGTCGGCCAAGCCGTCGCCGACGAGCTGACACGCCTGCGCCTGCCGCACGCGCTGGCCAGCCGCTCGCCGGCAGCGCACCCGTCTGCGCACCGCCGCGTCGACGCACTCGAGCGCGACGCGCTGATCGCCGCCACCGCGGGCGTGACGCACCTGTACGTCACGCTGGGCCTGCGCTACGACCTGCGCACGTGGCAACGCGACTGGCCGGCAGTGATCGAAAACGTGATCGCTGCGGCGCGCGTGCGGCACTTGCGCGTCGTGTTCTTCGACAACGTCTACCCCTATGGCCCGGCACCGTTGCGCGTGCCGATGACCGAGGAGCATCCGCAACAGCCGCCTTCACGCAAAGGTGCGGTCCGCAAGGCGCTGGCTGACCGGCTGCTGCGCGCGGCGAAGGACGAGGGCGTCAACCTGGTGATCGGCCGCAGCGCCGATTTCTACGGCCCGGGCGTGCGCAACTCGATGCTCTACGCCACGGCGATCGAACGCCAGTTGGCCGGCAAGGCCGCGCAGTGGATCGGAAACCCGGATCGTCTGCACACCTACACCTACACGGTCGATGCTGCGCGCGGGCTGGTGCGACTGGCGCTCGATGATGGTGCCCATGACGCGTGGCATCTGCCGACCGCCGAGCCCGCGCCGACGACGCGCGCGCTGCTCGAACAATCGGCGCGACTGCTCGGCGCACCGGCGACGATCCAGACGCTGCCGCGGCCGATGGTCACGGTGCTCGGCCTCGTGATGCCGATCCTGCGCGAGGTGCGCGAGATGCTTTATCAGAACGACAGCGACTACGTCTTCTCGAGTGCGAAGTTCATGCGCCGCTATCCCGACTTCGAGATCACACCGTATGCGCGCGGCATCGAGGCGATGGTGGCGTCGCTGCGGTCGCCCGAGCCGACGCGGGCGCCCCGAGCACAGTCGGCCTGATCGACACCTAACACGCCAGCAGCGTGCATCGACAACTTCGATGATGCGCGCGCGAGGCCGCTCGCTATGATGCCCGCTCCCCTTTCAACTGCACCCTTTCGGAGCGCGACCATGGCGAGCGTCAACAAAGTCATCATCATCGGCAATCTCGGTCGCGACCCCGAGACGCGAACCTTTCCCGACGGCGGGTCGATCTGTAACGTGACGATCGCGACCTCTCGCCAATGGAAGGACAAAACCAGCGGCGACAAGCAGGAAGAAACCGAATGGCATCGCGTCGTCTTCCGCGACCGCATGGCCGAAATAGCCGGCGAGTACCTGCGCAAGGGCCGACCCGTGTACGTCGAAGGGCGGCTGAAGACGCGCAAATGGACCGACAAGGAAGGCAAGGACAACTACACCACCGAGATCGTCGCCGAGCAAATGCAGTTGCTGGGTAGCCGCGAAGGCGGTGAAGGTGGTGGCAGCGGTGGTGGTAGTGGTGGTCGCGAGAGCGGTTACGGCGGCGGCTCGTCATCGCGCGCACCTTCGTCAGGCGGTGGTGGTGGTGGTGGCGGTAGCGGTGGCAGCAGCGGTGGTGGTGATTCAGCACGCGGATCGTCGAAGTCGAACACCGGCTTCGACGACATGGACGACGATATTCCGTTCTGACAAAAGCGGGGCCTCGACATCGCGCCGTGAATCGCTCACGGCAGCAACGCACGATCGAAGAACACGCCTTCGCGTCACGTTGCGCAGCGGCCCCGACGCGGCCGTGACGTGGTCAACAGCAGCGCGGTTTTCATCGCGTTGACGCGCGCTTGGACATTCCGTCAGCAGGGCAAAAACCCTACGCTGACGGCATGCACAGAACAAGTCGTTGGTTAGGGTTGGCGCTTGCTGCATGCACACTGCTGCTGTCTGCATGCGGTGGCGGCGGTGACGCTGACAGTTCTTCGTCGGACGCGGTCGCGGGTGCCGCAACGCAGGGCGCCGGCATGAGCAACAGCTCGGGTGGCCCCGCGTCGCCGCAAGGGAGTTCTCCGGTCAGCAGCGCCGCGCCCGGTACGCCGGCGCCCGACGACGACGGCAACCCCTTCAACAACGCCGCACCGAGCACAGACACGCCGATTGCGAAGCTGGACTGCGGCATCTCGAACCTGGGCCGCGACATCATTCAACTGCTCAACGCGGAACGCGCGCGTGGTGCGTCGTGTGGCACGCGCGGAATCTTCAACCCCGCCGGTACGCTGGCGTGGAACGCTCAACTCGAAGACGCCGCGGCTGTCCACAGTCGGGACATGTCCGACAACAACCTCTTCAGTCACGTCGGCAGCGGCGGTCAGACGCTCGCGGTGCGCGTCGACGCGTCGGGCTACCAGTGGCTGCTGCTGGGCGAGAACATCGCCGCGGGCTTCGACACGCCCGAAGCGACGGTGCAGGCGTGGATGGCCAGCGACGGCCACTGCGCGAACGTGATGAACCCGCAGTTCGAGGACATCGCGCTGGCCTGCGTGGCCGGCACGCAGGCCACGCGCTACCGCAACTACTGGACGCTGGACTTCGGTCGTCCGCGCACGTGATCAGCCGCGAGGTGCAGTCGCCTGCGCCTCGCGAACCACGTCGCCGACCTCGACCGTGCGCACGACGTCGATGACGCCGCCGCCCAGGCACACCTCACCGTCGTAAAGCACCGCGCTCTGCCCCGGTGTGGCGGCCCACTGCGGGGACGACGTGCCGAAGTCGAGCGTGAACGATCCATTCGGCTTGACGTGAAGCGCGCTCGGGCCGTCGGCTTGTCGATACCGCGTCTTCACGCCCCTCGAGCCATCGGTGGGTGACGCGCCCGCGATCCAACTCGCATCGATCGCCTCGAGCGACGTCGCCTGCAGCCGCGGATGCTCGTGGCCCTGCACGACCACGAGCCGGTTGCGCGCAAGGTCCTTCGCCGCGACGTACCAAGCCTGATGGTGCCCCTGCGCATCGGCACGCCCCTTGACGCCGCCGACGCCCAGTCCCTGTCGCTGACCTAACGTGTAGAACGACAGCCCCACATGCGCACCCACGCGCCGCCCGTGTTCATCGACGATGTCGCCGGGTTGTTGATTCAGATATCGCGACAGGAATTCGCGGAACGGCCGCTCGCCGATGAAGCAGATGCCGGTCGAGTCGCGCTTGGCGGCGTTCGGCAGCCCCGCTTCGGCCGCGATGCGGCGCACCTCGGGCTTGGGCAACTCGCCCACCGGAAAGATCACGCTGCGCAGCTGCGCCTGCGTCAGGCGATGCAGGAAGTAGCTCTGGTCTTTGCCGGCGTCGAGGCCACGCAGCAGTTGGACTTCTGCCGACGGCAGCGTGCGCGTTCTCGCGTAGTGGCCGGTGGCGATCGCATCGGCACCCAACCGCATCGCATGGTCGAGGAAGGCCTTGAACTTGATCTCGGCGTTGCACAACACGTCGGGGTTCGGCGTGCGGCCGGCGCGGTACTCGGCAAGAAAGGACGCGAAGACGCGGTCTTTGTAGTCGGCGGCGAAGTTGACGTGCTCGATCTCGATGCCGATCACGTCGGCGACCGCGGCGGCGTCGACGAAGTCGGCATTCGACGAGCAGTACTCGCTGTCGTCGTCACCCGACCCCGCGGGGCGTCGTCATCCTCCCAGTTCTTCATGAAGATGCCGACCACCTCGTGCCCGGCGCGCTTCAACAGCAACGCGCTCACGGCCGAGTCAACGCCGCCAGAAAGGCCGACGACGATGCGTTGCTTGCGCGTGGTGGACATCGCCCGATTATCCAAAGGTGCGCCATCGCCCTTCAACGCGCGAGCAGCCGCCGGCTCAGCATCTCGAGCCGGCGCGCATCACGCACCTGGCACTCCCAGATCGTCTCGACACGCCAGCCCAAGCGCCGAAGCTCCGATGCCTTGCGGTGGTCACGCGCACGGTTGGCATCGATCTTCGCCATCCAGAACGCGGTGTTGCGCTTCGCCTTCACTGACCCGTGCGCACAGTCGTGCCCATGCCAGAAGCAGCCGTGCACGAAGACGACCGAGCCGCGTCGCGGCAACACGATGTCGGGGCGGCCGGGCAGGTCGGCGCGATGCAGCGCAAAGCGCAGGCCTTGGGCATGCAGGCAGCGGCGCACGGCGCGCTCGGGTTCGGTGTGCGCCTGGCGCACCGCCTTCATCAAGCCGGGTGCGGGCATCGTCTGCGCGTGCGCTGCGCATCGAACACCGTGAGTCGATCACTGCGCGCGATCAGGCCGCGAGCTTTTCGCGGCGGCTGGGCGCGCTTGTCAGCGGCGATGCGTCCATCGCTGCAAGATGCCGTTCCACCGCGGCGATGAACCCGGGCTGGAAGCGCAGCTTCGCGCGCCGCGTGCGCTCGAGAAACCCACGCGTCGCTTTGGCCGACAGTGCCTGTTGCTCGTGGTCAGGCGACAGGAATTGCGCGAGGGGTGGCGGGGCGATGCCCAGCGGGTCGCAGCCGATGTCGACCGCGTGGCGCTGTCGCCCGTCGAAGCGCGCCGCGCGCGGCGCCTTGCCTTCGTTCGCAAACGGTCGATCAATGCCAAGCCGTTGCGACCCCGGCTGCGCCAACCGGCGCCCGACCCACGCGGCCACCGGCACGCTGACTGCGCTGCCCACCAGGCCCCAGCGCGCCGAGGGTCGCGCCACGCTTTCGGCCGGCGCTGTCCAGTCGGCGTCGAAGCCTTGCAGGCGCTCACCGTCGCGCACGCCGAGCTTGATCAGGCGCCCGTCGGGCATCAGGACCGCGGGCGGCGACGCGATGCCGATGGTGCTGCCGTTCTTCAGCGTCGGCACGGCGTCGACGGCCCACCCCAGACCGCTGAGGCCTTCGGTCCAGTAGAAGCCGTGCGGGCGTTGGGGGATGGCGCTGCGTGGGCGCTCGAGCGGCGCGTCGTCGGCGAACAGCACGAGCGACGGGTCGACCTCACGCGACGCGACCAGGAACACGCGCTCGCGTCGTTGCGCGAGGCCGAAGCCCCAGCTGTCGACGACGCGGTAAGCCCAGCGGTAGCCGCGGCGCTCGAGTTCATCGACGATCGCGCGGATCGCGTGGCCGCCGCCGAGCTGCAGCATGAAGGGCACGTTCTCGACCACGAGCGTGGGCACGCGGCGGCGCGACAGCAGGCGGAACACCTCGCCGATCAGCCCCGAACGATCGCCCTGCAGGCCCGCGGTGCGACCGGCCTGGCTCAGGTCCTGGCACGGAAAGCCGGCGCAGAGCACGTCGACGTCCGACGGCAGCGAGCGCAGCGCGGTGACGTCGCTGCGGTAGTCGACGTCGGGGAACCGCGCCGTCAGCACGGCGCGTGCGGTGGGCAGCACGTCACACAGCAGAACGGTGGTGTGCCCGGCTTGATGCAAGCCCAGCTCGAAGCCGCCGATGCCGGCGAAGAGCCCCGCGACGCGCATGCCCGGCGTGTGATGGGTCGCTTCGTCTACAGGCTCTTGTGCGTGCCGTCGCACATCGGCTTGTTGGCCGACTGCTTGCAGCCGCAGAGGTAAACCGTCTTGGTTTCAGCCGCGGTGAACTTCATCGGCGTGAAGCTCGTGGGCTTGTGCGAGCCGTCGCAGAACGGCTGGTTCTTGCTCAGGCCGCAGGCGCACCACCAGTAGTCTTTGCCGGCTTCGACGGCGACGGGGTAGGGCGCCTTTTGCGCGATGGTGGGGTTGGTGTCGGCCATGGGCTCTCCTGTTGTGGTCGCCCGATCTTAGGGGCCGCCGCTTGCCGACACTTCGAAACGCGTGAACGACGCTTCGCGCAAGCTGTCAGCGTTCGATCGGCAGCTTCAGCGACACGTCGCCCACCACCGCGTCCAGCGGCAGTCGTTTGCCGGCCAGGTGGTCGTCGAGGCAGCGCAGGATCATCGGGCTGCGATGGCGCGCGGCCTCGCGCCGCAGTTCGTCGGCGGTGAGCCAGACCGTGCGCACGATGCCATCGTCGAGTCGACGTGTCGCATCAGGCGGGCCCACACGGCCGAGGTAGCAGATGCGCAGATACGTCACGTCTTCGCTGCGCGCGCGGCGCAGGAAACGCGACAGGTACACGCCCACGATCGCCTGCGGCTCGAAGCTGCAGGTGGTTTCCTCGAGCACCTCGCGCACCACGGCCTCGAGCGGCGACTCGCCGATCTCGAGGTGGCCCGCCGGATTGTTCAGGCGCAGGCCCTCGGGCGTGTGCTCTTCCACGAGCAGGTATCGCCCTTCGTGTTCGACGAGCGCGGCAACGGTGACGCTGGGCTTCCAGCGAGGTGCTGATGGTGAGGGCGAAGGCGCGTTCATGACGCGCATCGTAGGTGCGGCAAGCCCGCGTTGTCGCAGAGTGCGAGCCACGGCATACGTCTTTTTGACGATGGGCAGGTGTGTTAGCGTTCCCTCGACTCAACAAGAACGCTCTCGAGGAGACCCCCATGCTCATCGGCGTACCGCACGAGACGGTGCCGGGCGAGACACGCGTCGCCGTGACGCCCGAGACGGCCAAGAAGCTCATCGCGCAAGGACACGTCATCCGCGTGCAGGCTGGCGCAGGTGTGCGCGCCAGCGCGCCCGACGACGCCTACACCGCCGTCGGCGCCACCATCGTCAGCCAGGCCGATGCGTTTGCCAGTGACCTGGTGCTGAAGGTGCGCGCACCGCAGACCGGCGAGCTCGGCCTGCTGAAGTCGGGCAGCACGTTGGTCGGCATGCTGAACCCCTTCGACCGCGAGGGCCTCGAGCGCATCGCCACCACCGGCGTCACCAGCTACGCGCTCGAAGCCGCGCCGCGCACGACGCGCGCGCAGAGCATGGACGTGCTTTCGTCGCAGGCCAATATCGCCGGCTACAAGGCGCTGATGATGGCGGCCGACAAGTACCAGCGCCTGTTCCCGATGCTGATGACGGCCGCGGGCACGATCAAGGCCGCGCGCGTGGTCGTGCTCGGCGTCGGCGTCGCGGGCTTGCAGGCGATCGCGACCGCGAAGCGCCTGGGCGCGGTGATCGAAGCCAGCGACGTGCGCCCGAGCGTGAAAGAGCAGGTGGAGTCGTTGGGCGGCAAGTTCATCGACGTGCCCTATGAAACCGCCGAAGAGAAGGAAGCCGCCGTTGGCGTGGGCGGCTACGCGCGGCCGATGCCGCAGAGCTGGCTCGACCGCCAGAAGGTCGAGGTGGCCAAGCGCGTGGCGCAGGCCGACATCGTCATCACCACCGCGTTGATTCCGGGCCGCGCCGCGCCGGTGCTCGTCACCGAAGACATGGTCAAGTCGATGAAGCCGGGGTCGGTGATCGTCGACATGGCGGCACCGCAAGGCGGCAACTGCCCGCTGACCGAAGCCGGGCGCACGGTGATCAAACACGGCGTGACGCTGGTGGGCGAAACCAACATCCCCGCGCTGGTCGCCGCCGACAGCTCGAGCCTCTACGCGCGCAACGTGCTCGACTTCCTGAAGCTCGTGATCACGAAGGAAGGCACGCTGCACGTGCCGATGGACGATGACATCGTCGTGGCGTGCCTGATGACGCACGGCGGCGAAGTCAAACGCAAGACCTGACCCCGTCGGAGCCGCTATGGACATCGTCTCTCCCCTCGTCACCAACCTCATCATCTTCGTGCTGGCGATCTACGTCGGCTACCACGTGGTGTGGACGGTCACGCCCGCGCTGCACACGCCGCTGATGGCGGTGACGAACGCGATCTCGGCGATCGTGGTCGTCGGCGCGATGCTCGCCGCGGCGCTGACGGAAGGCGCGTTCGGCAAGGTGATGGGCGTGGCCGCGGTCGCGCTGGCGGCGGTGAACATCTTCGGCGGCTTCCTGGTCACGCGGCGGATGCTCGAGATGTTCAAGAAGAAGGAACGGCCCGCCAAAGCCGTCGCCGTCAAGTAGATAGGGCCCCCACATGAGCTTGAACACCGTCACCCTGCTGTACCTCGTCGCCAGCGTCTTCTTCATCCAGGCGTTGAAGGGGCTGTCGCACCCGACGACGTCGATCCGCGGCAACGCCTTCGGCATGACCGGCATGGCCATCGCCATTGCGACGACCGTGGCCCTGATCATCAAACTCGCGGGCGGCAACGCGGGCGGGCTGGTGTGGGTGCTGATCGGCCTGGTGGTCGGCGGCGGCTATGGCGCCTGGCGCGCCAAGACCGTCGAGATGACGAAGATGCCCGAGTTGGTCGCGTTCTTCCACAGCATGATCGGCATGGCCGCCGTGTTCATCGCCGTCGCCGCGGTCGCCGAGCCGTGGGCCTTCGCGATCACCGACAAACCCGTGAATGGCGTCGGTGGGCAGATCCCCGGCGGCAACCGGATCGAACTCGCACTCGGCGCCTTCATCGGCGCGGTCACGTTCAGCGGCTCGGTCATCGCGTGGGGCAAGTTGTCGGGCAAGTCGAAGTTCCGCCTCTTCCAGGGTGCGCCGGTCACGTTCCCGGGGCAACACTGGATCAACCTTGCACTCGGTCTGCTGGCCCTGTTCTTCATCTACGGCTTCTGGGCTTCGCAGAGCGGCTTTGATTTCGCGATGATCTGCCTGCTGGGTTTCATCATCGGCGTGACGCTCATCATCCCCATCGGCGGCGCCGACATGCCGGTGGTGGTGTCGATGCTCAACAGCTACTCGGGCTGGGCCGCGGCGGGCATCGGCTTCAGCCTCAACAACAGCATGCTGATCATCGCGGGGTCGCTGGTGGGCAGTTCGGGTGCGATCCTGAGCTACATCATGTGCAAGGCGATGAACCGCTCGTTCTTCAACGTGATCCTGGGCGGCTTCGGCGGCGAAGCCACCACGGCGGTGGCAGGCGCACAGCAGCAGCGCAATGTGAAGAGCGGCAGCGCCGACGACGCGGCGTTCGTGATGGGCAACGCCGAAAGCGTGATCATCGTGCCGGGCTACGGCCTGGCGGTGGCGCGCGCGCAGCACGCGGTGAAGGAGCTGGCGCACAAGCTCACCGAAAAAGGCGTGACGGTGAAGTACGCGATCCACCCCGTGGCCGGCCGCATGCCGGGCCACATGAACGTGCTGCTGGCCGAAGCCGAGGTGCCGTACGACCAGGTCTTCGAGATGGAAGACATCAACGCCGAGTTCGGCCAGGCCGACGTGGCGATCATCCTGGGCGCCAACGACGTGGTGAACCCGGCCGCGCACGTGAAGGGCAGCGCCATCTACGGCATGCCGATCCTCGAGGCCTACAAGGCCAAAACCATCATCGTCAACAAACGCTCGATGGCCGCGGGCTACGCCGGGCTGGACAACGAGCTGTTCTACATGGACAAGACGATGATGGTGTTCGGGGATGCGAAGAAGGTGGTGGAGGACATGGTGAAGGCGGTGGAGTAGGTCAAGGCATGACAGTTCGCCACAGGGCGCTTGCAAAGCGCCCTTTTCTTTTTAAGAATGTGGTGCTTTTTATTGAAAGCTTCCAAGCGAATTAAAGTTGCCTTGAAATCGAGTTCGACTTTCCAAAGCGAAGGGCCGCTTTCTTCAAATCCATGCGCCGCGAAGCCTTCCAAGAGCCCCTCAATGGAGAGTTAGTCAACACTCCGCAAGGCGTCCTTGCGTTCGTTCCGGCCCCACTGCCACCCCAGTTGTCATTCGACACCGAGTTGGTTCGCCGACTCTCACTGGCCGATGCCCGCCTCTCCGAGCTCTCCGGCATGGGCCGCCAGCTGCCCAACCCGCACCTGCTGATCGCCCCGTACATGCGACAGGAGGCCGTCCTGTCCTCCCGCATCGAGGGCACGCTGACCAGCTTGTCCGATCTGTTCGAAGACGAACTTCGGCCCGAGAACGCTGACGCGCGGCACTCGACGGACGATGCCCGCGAGGTGCGCAACTACGTCGTCGCGCTCGAGCACGGCCTGAAGCGCCTGTCGGACCTACCCTTGTCGCTGCGGCTCGTGCGCGAACTCCACGAGACGTTGATGAACGGCGTGCGAGGGGGCGACAAGAACCCCGGTGTGTTCCGAACCCATCAGAACTTCATCGGCACGCGCGGCAGCCGGATCGACACCGCCACCTTCGTCCCACCGCCGCCCGACCGTCTGCCTGGATGTCTCGACGCTTGGGAGAAGTTCCTTCATGAACGCTTCGTCCTGCCCGACCTCGTGCAATGCGCGCTGATGCATGCGCAGTTCGAGACCCTTCACCCCTTCGCTGACGGCAACGGGCGCGTCGGGCGCCTGCTGATCACGCTGTTCCTGGTCGAGCGCCAACGGCTGTCGCAACCCCTGCTCTACCTGTCGGCCTTCATCGAGGCCAACAAGACCGAATACTACGAACGCCTGCAGCGCACGCGTACGCGGGGCGACTGGCGCGGTTGGCTCGACTACTTCCTGCACGGCGTCGAAGTCACGGCCCGGCTGGCAGCAGAACAAGTCACTGCTCTCATCGACCTGCGTGATCGTTACCGCAGCCGATTCCAGGGTCAGGCCGGCGTGCTCACGCTGATCGACGCCCTGTTCGAGAACCCCATCACCGACGCCAAGCGCGCCGCGCGCGTCATGCACAAGTCGGACCCCACGGCCCGCGCGGCCATCGCCGCGCTGCAAGGCGCCGGCTGGCTGCGCGAGATGACGGGCCGCCAGTGGGGCCGCTGGTACGTCGCCCACGAACTGGTGGACCTTCTGCACAAGCCCGACCGCGACTTGCGCGCGCTTCAGGTTGTCGACTGACCGCGCCCACATGCCCACCCTCGACTGGCTCGACCGCGAAGCCGCCTTCCGCATCGCCGCGAACGTACCCACGCGCGTGCCGCGCCCGCATGCCGAGGCGGTGGGTTGGAAGGGCGGCGGCGGCTCGAACTGCTCGAGCGCGAGGCGGTGTTGGACCGGGTCGAGGTCGACCTGCTCGCGCAGCCGATCGTGTTGCCCAAGCTGACACGCGCCGAGCAAACCGTGCGCGGCTGGGAGGTGTACATCGACGGCAAGCGCGTGCGCGTTGGCGCGACGCAGGCCGAGCAGCTCGGCCTCGAGGGGTTCAAGGGTGCACTGTCCGAAGACGATCTGGTGCGTTGGATCGCGCGCGTCATCCAGGACCCACGTCGCAATCGGGCGGTCAACGTGGTGCCTGCGCATTTGCGCGCCTTCGTCGCGATGTGCGTCAAGCACTACGTGCACGAGCAGGGCATACCTTTCGAGCAGATCGCCCAGCATCAAGCCGAGGTGGTGCTCGCGATCGAGACGCGGCTGTCAACGCTGCATGACGAAGCCGCCGTGCACTCGTTCAAGCAGCTGATCCTCGACGGAAGCTGGCCGCTGGCGCTGGACCCGTCGCGGGTCTTCCACTTCAGCGGCTATCCCGTCGCCGCGCACAAGCGCTACGACGGCAAGCACCGCTTCGTCAAACACCACTTCCCGGTCATCGCCGACCTGAAGTCGAAAGGCGAGGAATTCCTGTGCGCCCAGGCCATTGACGCGCATCCACGCGTGCGCAAGTGGGTGCGCAACATCGACTCCGACCTCGACGCCGGCTTCTCGCTGCCCACGTCCCGGCAGAATTTCTACCCTGACTTCGTCTGTGAACTCGACGACGGCCGCGTGCTTCTCGTCGAGTACAAGGGCGGCCACATCGAAGGCATGGCGAAGGAAGTCGAAAAGCGGCAGGTCGGCGAGCTGTGGGCCAAAGCCAGCGCCGGGCGATGCCTTTTCGTGTCGATCACGAAGCAGCCGACGACGATGACCACCCAACTCGATGCGGTCATCGGATCCAAGGCCACCGCCTGACCCTCGAGTCGTGACGTCTCGGGGCAAGCGCCTCGTTTCCGCTCGAATCCCCTCATACGCCCCCCCCAACCACCCTAGAGAATCCTGCGCATCGTTGCGGAGACCGCCCTCATGGAAAAAACTTGGCTGAAGCACTACCCCGCAGGCGTCGCGGCCGAGGTTCAGGCGAATCAGTACCCGTCGCTTGTCGCGCTGGTCGAAGAGAGCTTCACCAAATACCGCGACGCACCCGCGTACAAGTTCCTCGGTAAGACCTTCACCTTCGGTCAGGTCGACGACATGTCGAAGGCGCTGGCTGCGTACCTGCAATCGCAAGGCCTCGAGCGCGGTGACCGCGTCGCGGTGATGCTGCCCAACGTGCCGCAGTACCCGGTCACCGTGGCCGCGATCCTGCGCGCGGGTTACGTCGTCGTGAACGTCAACCCGCTGTACACGCCGCGCGAACTCGAGCATCAACTGAAGGACTCGGGCGCGAAGCTGATCATCGTGTTCGAGAACTTCGCCAACGTGGTGCAGCAGGTGCTCGACAAGGTGCCGACGAAGAAGTTCGTGGTCGCGGCGATGGGTGACATGCTCGGCTTCCTGAAGGGCATGGTCGTCAACCACGTCGTGCGCAACGTGCGCAAGCTGGTGCCCACGTGGTCGCTGCCGGGTGCGGTGAAGTTCAACGACGCAGTGAGCAACGGCCGCGGCAAGTCGTACACGGTGCCGAGCATGGGGCCCAACGACATCGCGGTGCTGCAGTACACCGGCGGCACCACCGGCGTCAGCAAAGGCGCGGTGCTGCTGCATCGCAACCTGGTCGCCAACGTGCTGCAAAGCGAAGCCTGGTACTCGCCGGCGCTGAAGATGGTGCCGGCCGGTGAGCAGATCCACACCGTCTGCGCGCTGCCCCTGTATCACATCTTCGGCTTCACCGCGAACATGATGCTGTCGATGCGCATGGGCGGCTGCAACATCCTCATTCCGAACGCGCGCGACATTCCAGCGCTGCTGAAAGAGCTTTCGACGCACCGGTTCCACAGCTTCCCGGCGGTGAACACGCTCTTCACCGCGGTGGCGAATCACGCCGACTTTGGCAAGGTCGACTGGAGCAACCTGAAGATCAGCATCGGCGGCGGCATGGCCGTGACAAGCGCGACTGCGAAGCTGTGGCTCGAGAAGACCGGTTGCCCGATCGTCGAAGGCTACGGCTTGTCCGAGACCTCGCCATCGGCGACCTGCAACCCCGTCGACAGCAAGGCCTACAGCGGCACCATCGGCCTGCCGATTTCCTCGACTGAGATCGAACTGATCGACGACGACGGCAAGCGCGGTGCCGCTGGGCCAGCCCGGCGAGATCGCGATCAAGGGCCCGCAGGTCATGGCCGGCTATTGGCAGCACCCCGACGAAACCGCGAAGGTGATGACCGCCGATGGGTTCTTCCGCACCGGCGACATCGGCACCGTCGACGAGCGTGGCTACTTCAGAATCGTCGACCGCAAGAAGGACATGATCCTTGTGTCGGGCTTCAACGTGTACCCGAACGAGGTCGAAGACGTGATCGGCAACATGCCCGGCGTGCTCGAGTGCGCCGCGGTTGGCGTGCCCGACGAGAAGGCGGGTGAAGCGGTGAAGCTGGTCATCGTCAAGAAAGACGCCGCCATCACCGAAGCCGACGTGCGCAAGTACGCCGAGGCGCACCTGACCGGCTACAAACGCCCCAAGGTGGTCGAGTTCCGCACCGAGCTGCCGAAGACCAACGTCGGCAAGATCCTGCGGCGCGAGTTGCGCGACAAGCCGAAAGCCTGATGTTCTTGCGGCAACGGCCGCCCGCAAGGGTCGTCAGCGGTGTGCAACGCGCGTGATGCCGTGAACCAAGCCCGTCTGAGCATCGACGCTGCGCGTGATCGCGTGCGCGCCGACGGCTCGTGCCTGCCGCTCACGAACGAACTGCTGACCCGCGCGCGCAGCCCCGCGGCGCAGGCCGTCTACACGCGACTCGATGACGACGCTTCTCGCGCGCGCGCCCACGCGGCTGACGCACACCCCGCAACCGCGGCGCTGCGCGGCCTGCCGGTCAGCGTGAAAGACCTCTTCGACGTCGTCGGCGAGGTCACGGCTGCGGGCTCGGTCATCCGCCGCGGCGACGCGCCTGCCGTGCGTCATGCCTGCGCAGTCGCGCGTCTCGAGGCTGCGGGCGCGGTGCTGCTGGGGCGCACGAACATGAGCGAGTTCGCGTTCTCCGGCGTCGGCATCAACCCGCACCACGGCACGCCGCGCAATCCGTGCGACGCCGCAATGCGCTGCTGTTGCGGAACACCTTCCTCGTGAACTACCTTGACGGCTGTGCATTCAGCCTGCCGTGTCACGCGACGGGCGCGTTGCCCGTGGGGTTGATGGTGGCCGGCACACGCGGCAGCGACGCACGGCTGGCGAGCGTTGCGTTGGCGCTCGAGCGCGCGATCTGATCACCGCGTACGCGAAGTTGCAAAGCTGCTGCGGCACACTGCCGCCATGCCACCCAGACTCCACTCACCCGCACTTCTTGCCACGGGCCACCGTGCGCTGGACGATGCCGCGGCGCGCCATGCGCGTGTGCTGCGGCTGGACACGGGCGCGGCGCTGACGCTGTTCGACGGGCGTGGCGGTGAGTGGCGCGCGAAGGTGCAGCAGACCCGCGCCGATGCCGTCATCGTCGAGGTGATCGAGCACGTGCCAGTCGAGCGCGAACTGGGCGTGGCCGTGCACCTGGCGGTCGGCATGCCGGGCAACGACCGGATGGACTTCCTGGTCGAGAAGGCGACCGAACTGGGCGCCGCGTCGATCCAGCCGCTGATGACCGAACGTTCGGTGCTGCGTCTGATCGGCGAACGCGCGGTGAAGAAGCGCGCGCACTGGCAGGCGGTCGCAACGTCGGCGTGCGAGCAGAGTGGGCGCAATCGCGTGCCCGAAATCGGCCTGCCGATCGGCGCTGCGGCAATGGTTGACGAGCGTCGATGCCCGCGCTGGCGCCACACGCTGGGTGTTGTCGCTGCCGGCGTCGAATGGGGGCGACGCGGTGGCAGCTGCCCCCGCAGAGGCGCGTGTCGACGCCGCGACCCGTGACCTGATCGTGCTGTCAGGCCCCGAAGGCGGGTTGTCGCCCGACGAGTGGCGAGGCTGCATCACCCAGTACGGTTTTGTGCCACGGACGCTTGGGCCGCGCGTGCTGCGCGCGGAGACCGCGCCGCTGGCGCTGTTGGCCACCCTGGCCTAGGCACCGCGTGAACCTCGCTGCGACACCGCCGACGGCCGGGCCCGGCTACACCCGCCTGCTGCTGCTGACCCTGTGCCAGGGTTTCGCGCTCACGCACAACGTCACCTTCATCGCCATCAACGGCCTGGTCGGGCTGGCGCTGGCGCCCACGGCGTGGCTGGCGACGCTGCCGGTGTCGGGCTACGTGTTGGGTGCAGCGCTGTCGACCGGGCTGGTCGCGCGGCATCAGCGGGGCTTCGGTCGCCAGCGGGCCTTCATGCTCGGCAACGCCGTGGCCTTTGTCGCAGCGCTGGTCTGCATGCTGGCCGTCATGCAGCAGAGCTTCTGGCTGCTGGTCGCGGCGACGCTCGTGGCGGGGTACGCCAACGCGAACGCGGCGCTGTATCGGTTCGCCGCGACGGAGGTGGTGGCGCCCGCGCTGAAAGAGCGCGCGATCTCATGGGTGCTGGCCGGCGGGATCATCGGCGGCGTGGTCGGGCCCAACCTCGCGAGCCACGCCAAGGGTTGGATCGCGCAGGCGCCGTTTGCCGGGGCCTATGCGGCGTTGGCGGTGGTGGCGCTGCTGTCGATGGCGGTGATGTCGCGCATCGCGTTTCCGCCGCTGCCGGGTACGGGTACGGGCCGCGGCGGTGCCGTCGGGCAGCGCACCCGCGGGACGGCCGCTGCGAGAGATCGCGCGCCAGCCGAAGTTCATCGTTGCGGTGGCCGCGTGCGCGTTGGGCTACGGCGTGATGAACCTGCTGATGGCCGCCACGCCGATCGCGATGGCGCAGTGCCAGCACCCGTTCAGCGACGCGGCGCTGGTGCTCGAGTGGCACGTGCTGGGCATGTTCGTGCCGAGTTTCTTCACCGGCAGCCTGATCAAGCGCTTCGGCACCTGGCCGGTGATGGCCGCGGGCGTGGTGCTGAACCTGGTGTGCGTCGCCGTCGCGCTGACGGGGGTTGACCTGATGCACTTCCTGGTGGCGCTGATCGCGCTGGGCATCGGCTGGAATTTCCTGTTCATCGGCGGCACCACGCTGGCGACCGAAACCTACCGCCCTGAAGAGAAAACGCGTGCGCAGGCCGCGATCGACTTCGCCGTGTATTCCACGATGACGGTCACCGCGTTCAGCTCCGGCGCGCTGGTCACCACGGGCGGATGGGCGTCGATGAACCTCGGTTCGCTGGTGCCGATGGCCCTGCTGATCGCGGCTTTGGGGTGGCTTAGACTCAGCGCGCATCATCGTCAGGCCACAACGCCGGGATGATTTTGTCGGCCATCACTCATGACGGTCGCGTGTCCATCAAACGGAGGAATCAACATGGGTCTTCTCGACGCAGTTCTGGGTAGCGTGCTGGGCGGCGGCCAGCAGCAAGGCGGTGGCGCGCTCGGCGGGCTGATCGGCGGCTTGATGGGTGGCGGGCAGCAAGGCGGCACGTCGCCGCTCGCCTCGATCCTCGGCAGCCTGCTCGCGAACAACGGCGCGTCCGGCGGCCTGGGTGGCCTGACACAGGCGTTCCAGAAGAACGGCATGGGCGACGTGCTCGGCTCATGGATCGGTTCGGGGCAGAACACGCCGATCTCGGCGGATGCGCTGGGCAAGGTGTTGGGGCCGGACGTGCTGAGCAAGATCTCGGCGCAAGCCGGCGGCGTAAGCCAGGGCGACCTGCTGTCGCAGCTGTCGCAAATCCTGCCCGGTGTGGTCGACAAGATGACGCCCAACGGCCAGGCGCCGCAAGGCGGCTTCGGCGACATCGCGTCGATCCTCGGGGCGTTGACGGGCAAGGGCTGACCTCCTCGTCAGCGTGCGTTCTTAGGGCCGAAGCGGGTTGCCGCTTCGGCCTTTCTTCATGGCGAGAACGACGAGGGACGGCGCGGCAAGCATCACCAGCGCCTGCCACTCGCCCATCGTCGCCAGGGTCGCGGCGCTGAACACGCACCACGCGACCGGAACGACCCACGCGGCGCGTTTCAGCACGCGCAGCCATCCGGTTGTTGCGCCCGGCATGCGCAGCAACCAAGCCATCGCGAGGATCGCCGTCGGGTCCGGCGCAAGGCCGGGCCATTCGGCCTGCGACCATGGCCTCGAGGCGATCGGCGCCAGCAGCGGATGGCCGACAACCGCCCACAGCCCCAACGCCATGGCCACGACCATGACCGTGCGCGACGGTTCATGCGACCGCGCACCGCTGCTGGCCATGAGCACGATCAACAGCAGCGCCTGCGCCGCGAACGCCCATGCGCAAAACTCGGCGACCCAGAAGATCGGCGCAAGGCGGTGGTGCAAGAAGGCCCAGGCCACAAGCACGAACATCGCCGAAAGAACGACGCCTGATGCACGCCACCATCGTTGCCCGCGCCAGGCCCACATCAGCACGGCGGCAGCGATCAGTAGCTGCCAGGGCCAGAACGCTTCGTTGATCGACTCGAACAGCCGCCAGTAAATGCGCGGCGCGAACATCAGGAAGTCCGAGGGGCGATAGGTCCACCACTCGTTCACAAGGCACCCCGCCGCGGCGCTGTCGTCGTCACACCCGCTCGACCATCGCACGCGCGATGCGCTCGCGCATGGCGGCATCGGGCATCGGGCCACGCATTGCAGCCATGTTCTGCCGTAGGTGATCGACGCGGCTGGTCGCCGGGATCACGCAGGTGATGGCCGGGTGCGTCGCGACCCACTTCAGCGCCAGTTGCGCCCAATGCGTGCAGCCGATTTCGGCAGCCCACGGCGGCACGGCGTGGCGCTCGAGCGCCTTCGTCAATGCGCCTTCGCGGAACGGCCGATTCGCAATGACCGCGATGCCGCGATCGGCGGCCAGCGGCAGGATGCGCGACTCGACTTCGCGATCCAGCGGGTTGTAGGTCACCTGCACGAAGTCGATCGGCTGCGCGCGCATCACGGCTTCGATCTCGCCATGGCGCCGACCTTCGGACGTTGTGATGCCGACGTAGCGCAGCTTGCCCGCGGCCTTCATCTCGAACAGCCGCGGCAGGTGGTCCTGCCAGGCCACGAGGTTGTGCACCTGCATCAGGTCGAACCGCGGCACGCCCCAGTGCGCACGCGTGCTTTCCATCTGCGCCGCGCCGCGCGCCACGTCGCCGATCCAGACCTTCTCGGCAGAGAACAACGCCTTCGGGTGCGCCAGCGCCGCGAGCGCATGGCCGATCGTGGGTTGCGACGAACCGTACATTGGCGACGAATCGATCATGCGGCCGCCTTCGGCGAAGAAGGCGCGCACGACGTCCACACAGGCTTCCCGCGCGGCGCGGTCGGTGCCGACGTTGAAGGTGATCCAGGTGCCCAGGCCGATCACCGGCATCGCCTCGCCACTCGACGGGATGGGTCGGACGAGCGCGGCCGGTGGCGCCGGATTCTGGCCGCCAACGGCAGCGTGCCCATCGCGGCCATGAGAGAACGTCGTGACAAGCCCATGGCCGAAGTGTGAACGCGACCGAATCGGACTTCCGGCGCAAGGTTCGTGGCAGCATTCATTTCTGTATTGACAGAAATTTCCGCAAGTCATACGCTTCCCGCCATGAACCTCACCCCCACCGCCACCCGCTTCGTCACTCACTGGGGCGAGATGGGCGCCCGCTGGGGTGTGAACCGCAGCGTTGCCCAAGTTCATGCCCTGTTGTTCTACCTCGGACGAGCCATGCACGCCGAGGAAATCACTGACGCGCTGGGCATCGCCCGCTCCAACGTCAGCACCAGCTTGCGTGAGCTGCAGGGCTGGAAGCTGGTGAGGTTGGTGCACTTGCCGGGTGATCGGCGCGATCACTTCGAAACCTCGACCCATGTCTGGGAGTTGCTTCGGGCTGTTGTACGTGAGCGCAGACTTCGTGAAATAGCTCCAACCATTGAGGTTCTGAATCAGCTCCTGGTCGATCCCGCCATTCAGCGTGAGCCCGCCGAAGCCAAGCTGCGCATCAAGGAAACGGCGGAACTACTGCAAACCCTTTCCGCATGGAGCGACGAGATGCTTCGGCTTGACACCGAAACGCTGACCAAGGTGCTGAAGCTGGGCGCCAAGATCAAGCGGCTGATGGGTCGCGATGAGGAAGCGCCCCAGCCGGCCGCGGCTTCAAAGCAGCGCCCCATGTCAGTGAGCGATTTCATCGGCCCAGGCTGAGGCATTTTTTTGAACTGACATTTCTTTGTTGACAGAAATTAAAGACATGGATTGCACATGAACACAAGCTCAATCTTTCCGCTGCGCCTGCTCTACGACGGGTCTTGCCCCGTGTGCCGGCTCGAGTTGCACAGCCTGAAGGAGCGCGATCACGCGGACAAGCTTCGGCTGATCGACATCACGGCAGGTGATGCGGCAGACGGCACGAATCGAAAAGCAGATGCGGCGCTGCCATGACGGCGCCTGCCCTGCCCCCCAAACCCTTCGACAACAACGAGGAGATCCATCATGAGAGTCCTGGTGGTTGGCAGTACCGGTTGCATCGGCCGCGCCGTGGCACAGGCACTGCGTGCTCGCGGACACACCGTGGTCAGCGCCGCGCGCTCGCTGCCCGACGCCGACCGCAGCCTGCACGTCGACTACACCGAGCCCTGCGCCCCCGAGCGTTGGGCCGAGCGCCTGAACCAAGCGCGCGTCGACGCGGTGGTGAACTGCGTCGGCATCCTGATCGAGACGCGTCAGCAATCCTTTGCCCGCATCCACGCCGAAGGCCCGATCGAGCTCTTTCGCGGCGCGCAGCGCGCGGGTGTTGCGCGCATCGTGCAGATTTCGGCCCTGGGCGTGAGCAGCGAAGGCCTCGACGTGCCCTACCTTGCGACCAAGCTGCGCGCCGACGACGCGCTGTGCGCCTTGCCCATCGAGCACGCCGTGGTGCGCCCCTCGCTGATCTTCGGCCCGCACAGCGCCAGCGCAGCGCTCTTCGCCACGCTGGCGAGCCTGCCGCTGATCTCACTGCCGGGCCGCGGCCAACAGGCGGTGCAGCCGATTCACGTCTACGAGGTCGCCGAGGCTGTGGCTCGTCTTCTCGAACAGAAAGAACCCCTCGGCGGCACCTTCGAGTTGGCAGGTCCACACGCACTCAGCTGGCGCGACATGCTCGCCACCTACCGCCGCGCGATGGGCCTGGCCGAAGCTTTATGGCTGCCCGTGCCGATGCCGCTGATGAAGCTTGGCGCCGTCATCGCCGAGGCGCTGCCACAAACCGTCTACAGCCGTGACACGCTGCGGCTGCTGGAGCGCGGCAACACCAGCCGCACCAATGCGGCAGCCACCCTGCTGGGGCGCGCACCCACCACGCTGGCCGATGGCCTGCGCACGACCGCGCCCGAACCGATGGTGGACCTGCGTGTGAGCCTGAGCCCGGCCCTCGGATGGCTGCTGCGCGGGTCGGTCGCGATGCTGTGGCTGTACACCGCGCTCATCACCGCCCTGCTGCCCCAAGCATCCGGCGTGCTGGCGCTGCTGGCGCGCTGCGGGTTCGAGGGTGACCTGGGCGTGGTGATGATGGTGGCCTCATGCGCGCTCAACGCGGCGCTGGGCCTTGCGATGCTGCAGCGGCAACCCGGCCCATGGACGTATGCCGTGCAGATCGCTGCCGTGCTCGGCTACACGCTCACCGCCGCGATCAACATGCCCGAGCTGACGATCGACCACTGCGGGCCGCTGGCGAAGAACATGCCGCTGTTGGCGCTCTTGATGGTGCTGTGGTGTGCAGGCGGTCGACGCCCTGCGGCGACCCCGATCACCGCGCGTGCCGCCGGGGCGGCACGCCCGGCCCGGCTGGAGCACGACGCCGAAGACTCCTTGCAGCCCCGTGCTTTCGCGCTGCGGTGACGGCGCGAGTGTCATGGCGAGTCGTGTCCAACTCGCTGCGTTCAAACTGCGAGTGGATTACGCACGCGCAGCGCCCCGAAGCGCGTGAAGTCGCGGTCTGCCGACCACAGCTCGCTCACCCCGTGATGCAGGCACAGCGCCGCGATGCGCGCATCGTGCACGGCGCCGCCCTGCGTTCGTGCGGGAACGGTGACGCGCTCGAGTTCTTCCAGGTAGCCCTCGCCTTCTGCCAACCACGTCAACTGCGGCAATGCGGCGAGTGCGCGCAGGTGCGCGAGAGCGGTCTCGAGCGGTGTCGGCAGCTTGAAGATGCGAGCGTGCGTGACCACCGCCAGGAACTCGTGCACGCACGGCCAAGGAATGGCCCATGCAGCAGCGCCACCGGCGAGTTGTTCGACCGCAACGCGAGCCGCGGCGTGAAAAGGCGCGTCGACGCGATGCGCGTAGACGAGGATGTTGGTGTCGAGCGCGATCACGGCTCGTCCCGCTCGCGCGAGGCCGCACCCACGCCGAATGGCGGGCCGTAGATCGCGTCGCGGATCTGCGACCACGACGCGCCGGCGAACTCGGCCGTCAGCCCTTCGCCCTCGAAGGGTTCGATGCTGAAGCGCGTGCGCCGCGATCCGGCAGTGCGCGCGCGCAGGGCCAGTTTCAAGCCCTCTTCGACCAATGCACGCAGTGTGGTGCCTTCACGCCGCGCGACCCGGCGTGTGCGCTCCAGCAGATCGTCCGGGAGCTCGAGCGTCGTCTTCATATGGGTGACCCATATTGCCAGTATGGCTTGGATGGTAGTTAATTGTCGCTCGAAGAACAAGTGCTGCCTTGCCGCCCAAGAGCGCGAGGGGTACCGTCGCTTCTGGTAACACCGCCCTTTCGATCGTTGGCGTTTCTGCCCTCGGTCGATGGGCCTTGGCCGTCACGGTCTGCGTTGCACGAAGGCTCGAAATGCTCGATCGTCACCCCCCGCACCTTGCGCTGCGCCTGCTGCGCGCCAGCGCGTCCGCTCTGGTCCTCGCGTTGCTGCTGGGCACATTCGTGGGCATGGCCCAGGCGCAGACGAAGACCCTGCGCTACGCCAGCGCCTTCGATCCGCAGTCGATGGACCCGCACGCGCTGGCGCTGCTTTACCACCTGCGCGTGAACTCGCAGATCTACGAGGGCCTGGTCAGCCGCGACCGCAAGTTCGCACTCGAACCGTCGCTGGCCACGTCATGGACGATGGTCGACCCCACCACGTGGCGGTTCACCTTGCGCCGCGACGTGGTCTTCCACGACGGCGCGCCGTTTGACGCCGACGATGCGGTGTTTTCGATCGAACGCGCGCTCGACAAGAACTCGCAGCGCGCGAACCAACTGCGTGGCGTGACCGGCGCGCGCAAGGTCGACGCGCACACCGTCGACATCGTCACCGCGCAGCCCGACGCGGTGTTGCCCGACAAGCTGTGGCTGGTCGGGATGATGAGCAAAGCGTGGGCCGACAAACACGGCGTGACGCGCCCGCAGGACTACAACGGCAAGCAGGAAACCCATGCCGTGCGCAACGCCAACGGCACCGGCCCGTTCGTGCTGCAGCGCTACGAGTCCGACGTGCGCACCACGCTGCGCGCCAACCCACGCTGGTGGGGCCGCGGCGGCGCCGACATCGGCAATGTCGAGGAAGTGCAGTACGCCGTGATTCAGAGCGACGCGTCGCGCTTGGCGGCGCTGGCGTCGGGCCAGGTCGACTTCGTGATCGACCCGCCGTTCCAGGACCTGCCGCGGCTGAAGCAGGACGACAAGCTCGCGATCGTGCACACCACCGACATCGGCACGCAGTACCTCGCGTTCGACCAGCACCGCGAGGAATTGCAAGGCAGCGACGTGAAGGGCCGCAACCCTTTCAAAGACGTGCGGGTGCGCCGCGCGGTGCAGCAAGCGATCGACATGGACTTGATCGCGCGCCAGGTGCTGCGCGGGCAAGGTACGCCAACGGCGTCGTTCGTGTCGCCGCTGGTCGATGGCTATGCCCCCGCGCGTGAGAAGCGGCCCGCGTTCGACCTTGCCGCGGCGAAGGCGCTGTTGGCGCAGGCCGGATACCCGGACGGCTTCAGCGTGCAGATGGACTGCGTGAACATCGCCTTCCGGTCGGCGGTGTGCGAGGCCATCGCGGCGATGCTGAGCAAGGTCGGCATCCGCGCGGCGTTTCAACCATCGCCGACGTCGATCTTCTTTCCGAAGCTGACGCAGGCAACGGCATCGTTCCTCGAGTTCGGCTGGACGCCGGGCACGGATGCGTGGCTGATCATGCAGTCGCTGGTGCGCACGCACGACGCCAAGGTCGGCGGCGCATTCAACGCCGGGCGCTACAGCAACCCGAAGCTCGACACCTTGCTCGAACGCGCGGGGGCCGAGCCCGACCTCGCGAAGCGTCGCGACCTGGTCGCGCAGGCGCTGGCGATCGTGCACGACGACCTGCCGATGCTGCCGCTGTACCGGCGCCATCACAACTGGGTGATGAAGCGCGGCATCGAAGTCGTGCAGTTGCCGAACGACGTGCTCGACCTGCGTTGGGTGAAGCTGCCCTAGCGAGCGGCTACCTGGGCGGCGCCTCGTTCGTCGGCGGTCGAAGGCTCGATCCATGGCCCGCATGCGCATCCGACGCCCCCTTTCGCGTCGGCGCCTCGACAGCGGCTTTCAGAGGCGGCATGGCGACGGCACCACGCCCTTTGCTCCTGGCTGCGGTGTCGATGAACAACCCGTGCCACATCGTCGCGCCCGCGGCGAGGGTCGCGACGACGAGCACGGCGACGGGAACGATCGCGGGGATCTGAGACTTCATGGTCATCGCTGCTTCACCACCAGCCAAACCCCCAGCAATGTCACGAGCATGCCGACGAAAGCGGTCAGCGCCAGCGTCTCACCGAACATGGCCCAAGCCATGACCGACGTGACCGCGGGCACGAGGTACATCGTGCTGGTCACGGTGGTGGCTTTGCCGTGGCGAAGCATCAGGAACATCAGCGAGATGCCGCCCCCCGTCAGCACGACGATCGACCACACCATCGCGGCAATCACCGGCGCGTTCCATGCGATGTGAAAGCTTTCGGTCGCCCACGCCACCGGCAGCGTGACCGCGATCGCGGCGAGGAACTGCACCACCTGCCCGGTGCGCAGGTCGAACTTCGGCACGAAGCGTTTTTGATACAGCGTGCCCGCTGTCATGCCCAGAAGCGCGGCCACGCACATCCACACCGTGGGCCAAGACAGCCCGGCGAACTGAAGCTTGTGCCAAACAACCAGCACGACACCCGCCAGCCCCAGCAGCACGCCGGCCCACTGCCGCGACGACACGCGCTCGTGCACCAGAAAGCCCAGCGCCGCCGTCAGCACCGGTTGAATGTTGACGATCAGCGCCGACAACCCCGCCGGCATGCCGTGCCGAATCGCGACCCACACGCCGCCCAGGTAGATCGCCTGGATGCCGATGCCCGCGACCGCAAGGTGCACCACATCGCGCGACGACGGCCACGCCGCGCGCGCGGCGAGTGCAAGCACGAGCATGAACACGACGACGCCGGCATAGCGCAGCAGCAGGAACGTCAGCGCTTCGGCATGCGGTGCGGCGACCTTGGCAACGACGTAGCCGGTGGCCCAGATGAAGATGAACAGCGCAGGAGCCGCTGCGAGCAGGCGAGGGTGCGACGACAGCGGCGATGCAGATGGCATCGATCGATTACATCATCGGCCCCGCTGCCCTACGGCCGCTGCGTCAGCGCTCGACCCGAAGCACCCGCCCCGAGCCGCCGTCGGTGACGAGGTAAAGCCATCCGTCCGGCCCTTGACGCACATCGCGGATGCGTTCGCCCAGATCCGTGAAGAGCGCCTCTCGCTGCACCACCGTGTCGCCTGACAACACGATGCGCCACAGCGCCATGCCGGCCAACGCGCCGACGAAGAGGTTGCCGCGCCACTCGGGGAAACGGTCCGGGAAACGGTCACCGTCGTAGAACGCCATGCCACTGGGCGCGATGGACGTTGGCACCCAGTACGTCATCGGTGGCTCGTACGCCGCGCCTGTGCTCGCGCCGCCCACCGGCGTGCAGTTGCCGACAGGTTCCCCGTACTCGCAGCCATAGCTCACGCGCGGCCACCCATAGTTGAGCCCAGGCCGGGTGAAGTTGACTTCGTCGCCACCCTGCGGGCCGTGTTCGCTTGTCCACAGCTGCGACGTGCCTGGCCGCAGCGCAGCGCCTTGCGGGTTACGGTGGCCGTAGGTCCAGATTTGCGGTTGCGCGCCGGACGTGGCAACGAACGGGTTGTCGGCGGGCACGCTGCCGTCGACGCCGACGCGGAATACCTTGCCGTGGCCTTGCCCCAGGTCTTGCGCCTTGTCGCGTTCGCTGTTGGCCTGGCGGTCACCCGCAGTGATGAAAAGCGTGCCGTCGTTATTGACGACAAGCCGTCCGCCAAAGTGCCCTTGGCTTGCGACCTTCGGCAACTGTCGGAAGATGACCTGCCACTGCGCAAGTGCAGAGCCGTCGGCCGAAAGCACGCCGGTTCCGACAGCCAAGCCATTGGTGCCGGACGCGGTGCCGCTGCCGGCTTCGGCAAAGCTGAGGAAGATGCGGCGCGATGTCGCGAAGTCGCGGGCAAGTGCCACGTCGTGCAGGCCGCCCTGCCCCGCGAAGGCGACGCTTGGCACGCCAGCCACGCCGCCCAGCAGCGTGCCATCGGCCGCAAGGCGCCTCAGCGTGCCCACGCGTTCGGTCACGAGCATGGAGCCGTCGGGCAGGAACGCGAGGCTCCATGGGTTGGACAGGCCGCTGGCGACGGTGACCACGCGCGGTGGGTTGGCCGGTGGTGAAGGCGTCGGGCCCGGCGCGGGCGGCGCTGGCGTTGGTGCCGCACCGGAAGGCGTGGGCGTGGGCGTGGGCGCTGCATCGTTGCCACCGCCGCAGGCAACGGCGACAAGCGCTGCCACGACGAAGGCCGCGCGCAGGCGGATGGGCACGAGGGGGTGCAGGCGGGTGGGCTGGTCCATGGGCACGAATTTACGCTTCGTGCGTTCGTCCTCGTATCTCGTTGAAAGCGCGAGTGGCGCCAAAAAGCCGACATCGCCACATGCCAAAATCGCAGCCGTCGAAGATCCAGAACTCCAAGGAGCGTTCGGGAGGCCGAGGATGAAAGAATCAAAGATTATCTGGATACTCGCCGGCGAAGGTGTACGCGACGCAAAAGACGAATGGCTGGGGAGATTCTTCCCGGCGAATAGCTCCCACGTGTTGCGTCCGGTCGTGTCCACGGTCCCGGACGATAGTTCTCGAAAGCGCACGGACTATCGGAGATGGCTGGGCTACCTGGGCTACACGCGTCGATTCCTGGCAGAAATCAAAAATCGACGTGCCCATGGCGTCGTGGCCCTATTTCCCCAGACGGCGGCTGCCATCGCGCTGAGAAATCTGTTGGTTCCGAAGCGTTGGCGGGTTTCGGTTGTCGCGTGGCACTTCAACCTCGGCACCTTGCCCCAGGGCTGGCGCAGGCGCGTCGCATCGATCGTGCTTCGGGAGGTCGACGTTTTCGTGGTTCATTCCCGTCTCGAGTGTGAGGTCTACGCTCGATGGTTTGATCTGCCGGTCGATCGATTCGTCTTTGTTCCGCTGCAGGCACCCGAACGGCATGTGACGGAAAGCGAAGAATCCGAGAATCCATTCGTGATTGCGATGGGTACCGCGCGTCGGGATTACGGAACGCTCTTTGCTGCGCTCGCGCAACTCGACTATCGAGCCATCGTGATTGCAGGCCAGCACGCCGTGGACGGGTTGACGCGCCCCGGCAAGACGGAGATTCGACAAGGCCTGTCGAGGGAAGCGTGTTTCTCGCTGCTGCAACAGGCAAGACTTCACGTTATTCCTTTGTCCAACGACGAAACTGCGTCGGGCCAAGTGACCTTGGTTGAATCCATGTCTCATCGAAAGGCCACGATCGTGACCCGGTGCGGCGGGACGGTTGACTACGCTCGAGACGGGATCGACGCGCTGTTCGTGAATCCCGCCGATACGGACGATATGGTTACCACGATGCGCCGGGTGTGGACAGACGAAAACCTGCGGTCCCGGCTTGGCGCCGAGGCGCAAAAGACGGCGCGTGAGACTTATT
Source organism: uncultured beta proteobacterium (assembly GCA_963738615.1). Classification (GTDB taxonomy): domain Bacteria; phylum Pseudomonadota; class Gammaproteobacteria; order Burkholderiales; family Burkholderiaceae_C; genus CAVTWY01. The sequence goes on along the minus strand of CAVTXI010000019.1, from coordinate 687,648 downwards.
CCGACGCTGCCACCGCAAAACGATTGGACGAAATCCTGACGAGGTTGGTCGAGAAACGCGCTTCTTGACTCGAAGCGTGCGCCTATCCTCGCGCCGAGCCGGCCACCAGCACAAGCTTCAATAGCCGGCACTCGATCGTCCCGTTCCACAGCGGCACGCGCGCACTCGCCCTGAGCCGCAGCATCGACTCGAACTCGGGGTCGGGGCACAGGATCCAGGCGGTCCATCCGGCGTATTGCTTTTTCCAGTTCGATGCCAGGCCTTGGACGAAGGCGGCGGTGTCGCCCTGAGCATCACCCTGCGCATCGATGCGGTGGCCGAACGGCGGGTTGGTGATGATGATTGGCGCGGCGTTTTCCACGAGGGGCGGCGGCGGGCGCGTCATGGCGTCGGCGCGGGTGATCGTGATGGCGTGGTCGACGCCCGCGCGGCGCGCATTCGCCTGCGCGGCGGCGACGAGGCGCGGTTCGATGTCGCTGGCGTGGATCGCAGCGCGAGGTTCGCGCTGGCCGCCGCGAGATTCGTCCGCGCGGGCTTGCGCGTCACGCTTCATGTCGCGCCATGCACCCATGTGTGCGCGCCACGGCGCCAGGTGTTCGAAAGCGAAGTGGCGACGCAGGCCCGGCGCGATACCGCAGGCGATCTGCGCGGCTTCGATCGCGATCGTGCCGGCGCCGCAGCAGGGGTCGAGCAGCGTGCCTTCGCCCGTCCACCCGGCGGCAGCAAGCATCGCTGCGGCCAGGGTTTCTTTCAGCGGCGCTTCGCCGTGGACGTCGACAGGCCCACCCGCTGGGCGGGTTTCTTCACGCCCGCCGGCAATGCGCGCGTCGCGCCAGCCGCGTTTGAAGAGCGGCTCGCCGCTGGTGTCGGCGTACAGCGCGGCGCGGTCGGCGGTGAGGTGCAACGTGATCGCCAGATGCGGGTCGTGCACATCGACACCGGGGCGCGCGCCGGTGGCTTCGCGCCACTGGTCGCACACCGCGTCTTTGATGCGCAGCGATGCGAAGTTCAGGCTTTGCAGCGGCGAGCGTTGCGCGGTGGTGTCCACGCGCAACGTCTGATCGGGCGTGACCCAATCGCGCCAGTCGACGCTGCGCGCCAGGTCGTATAGATCGTGTTCGTCGCGATAGGGCCCTTCGGCCAGCGGCCACAACACGCGCTGCGCGAGGCGGCTCTCGAGGTTCAGGCGCATCGCGTCGGTCGCGTCGCCCTCGACGAACACACCCGAGCGATCGGCGTGGACGCCGTGGTCGCGCCCGAGGATCGACACGCATTCGCGCGCCAGCAGCGCTTCACAGTCGCGCGCGGCGGGCAGGAACATGTGCGCACGTGAAGACGGCTTGCGAGGGTCACCGCGCATCAGCCGCCCTTGCGCAGGTTGGCGGGCGCGATGCGCAGCGCCTCGCGGTATTTGGCGACGGTACGCCGCGCAACCTGAATACCCTGCTCGGCCAACATCGTCGCGATCTGGTTGTCCGACAGCGGCTTGTCCGTGTCTTCGGCCGAGACGAATTGCTTGATGAGCGCGCGCACCGCGGTGCTGGACGCGTTGCCGCCGGCTTCGGTGGCAAGCGACGAGCCGAAGAAGTACTTCAGCTCGAACGTGCCGTAGGGCGTGGACATGTACTTGGCGGTCGTCACGCGCGAGATCGTCGATTCGTGCAGGCCGAGTTCGTCGGCAATTTCGCGCAGCACCAACGGGCGCATGGCGATCTCACCATGCGTGAAGAAGCCCTTCTGCCGCTCGACGATGGCCGTGGACACGCGCAAGATCGTGTCGTAGCGCTGCTTGATGTTCTTGATGAACCAACGCGCTTCTTGCAACTGACCGCCGAGCGCACCATTCGGTTTGTCGGAGCCCTTGCCCCCGCGCAGCGCCTGCGCATAAAAGTCATTGATGCGCAGCTTGGGCATCACGTCGGGGTTGAGCATGACGCGAAAGCCGCGGCCGGCCTTGCGCACGATCACGTCGGGCACGACGATGAGTTGATCGGTGCGCGCGAACGGGCGCCCGGGTTTGGGTTCGCAGGCGACGATCAGGTGCCGCGCTTGTTCGAGCAGTTCTTCGTCGGCGCCGGTGGCCGCCGACAGCTTGCGCATGTCGCGTTTGGCCAGCAAGTCAAGATGGCTTTTCGCGACGATGATCGCCACCGCCTGCGCCTCGTTGCGCGGCAGCTGGCGCAGCTGAAGCACAAGGCAGTCGGGCAGGTCACGCGCACCGACGCCGGGCGGGTCCATGCTCTGCAGAAACTTCAGCGCGCAGCGCAAGTGGTGGTCGAGCTCCTCGCGCTGCCCTGGGTCGATGATGTCGGCGTCGGTGGCCAGGCGCTGCGCGATGTCGTCGAGCGGGTCGGTCAGGTAGCCGTCGTCGTCGAGCGAGTCGATCAACAACGCCAGCGCCGCGGCGTCATCCGGCGACAGGCGCAGGCCCAGCATCTGCGCGCGCAGGTGTTCGGCCAACGAGGGGCCTTCGCCGACGCGCTCGGCGCCGTCGGGCGACTCATCACTGTCCGCCGTCTGGCGAGTGCTTGTCGTTTCGCGAATACCGTCGAAGTCTTCGCCTTCGGTGCCGTTGGCCCAGTCGTCGCGTTCGGTCATGCCCTGCGGCTGCTCGTCGAGCGCGCGGTCGCCGTCGATCGCGGGCGTGTCGGCAAAGCTCTCGTCACCGCGCGCGTAGGCCTGATCGTCGGCCGCGGTGGCGGCAACGGGCGCTGGCGCCGATGTCGTCAGGTCGAAACCACGCGTATCGCCGTCGTCGCCTTCGACGTCGAGGAACGGGTTGTCGCCGAGCATCTGCTCGACTTCCTGCTGCAGCTCGAGGGTCGACAGCTGCAACAGGCGGATCGACTGCTGCAACTGCGGCGTCAGCGCCAGATGCTGTGAGAGGCGGACCTGCAGGGTCGGTTTCATGGTGCGTCTTCCGTTGCCGGCGAACGCGCGCGTGTGGTCGCGCGTGCCCGCCTGGGCCTACATACGGAAGTGCTCTCCCAGGTAAACCTTGCGCACGTCGGCGTTTTCGACGATCGCCGCAGGGGGCCCTTCGGCCAGCACGCGCCCTTCGCTGATGATGTAGGCGCGGTCGCAGATGCCCAGCGTTTCGCGCACGTTGTGGTCTGTGATCAGCACACCGATGCCGCGCGACTTGAGGAACGCGATGATGCGTTGGATCTCGATCACTGCGATCGGGTCGACACCGGCGAAGGGCTCGTCGAGCAGGATGAAGCGCGGCTGCGTCGCCAGCGCACGCGCGATCTCGACGCGCCGACGTTCGCCGCCCGACAGCGCGGTAGCGGGGCTCGAGCGCAGCTTCTCGATGCTCAGGTCGGCCAGCAGCGCGTCGAGCATCTCGCGCAGCTTGGCCTTGCCGTAGGGGCGCCCGCGCTCGTCGAACTGAAGCTCGAGCACGGCGCGGATGTTCTCTTCGACCGTGAGCTTGCGGAAGATCGACGCCTCTTGCGGCAGGTACGACAGGCCCAACCGCGCACGCTGGTGAATGGGCTTGTGATGAATCGGCTTGCCGTCGATCAGGATCTCGCCAGCATCGGCGCGCACCAGGCCCACGACCATGTAGAAGGTCGTCGTCTTGCCCGCGCCGTTGGGGCCCAGCAGGCCGACCACTTCGCCACCCGACACCGCGAGGTGTGCCTGGTCCACCACCGTACGTGCGCCGTAGCGCTTGACCAACCCCTGCGCCTCGAGGCGACTCTCGCCTGTCGATGTGTGCTGCGGCATCGACGAGGCAAACGCGAAGGGCGTGCCCGGCTGGGCGGCATCGTGGCCGGGGAGATCGGTTCGCGCCATGGGCTCGGAACGTTGGGCGACGGACATGCGACCTGCGAAGGACCTAACGCGAAGACGGCGTGGGTGCTGACTGCGAGTCCTTGCCGTCCTTATTGTCTTTGTTGTTCTTTTCTTCCAGCGGCGTGAACACGGCGCGCACACGGTCACGCCCGCCGCTGTCGGCGGCACCACCGGGGCGGCCCTGCACGGAGAAGACCTCGGCGAGGTTGTCGTAGGTGATGAGACCGCCGCTGATCTCGTCGGCCGTGGCCGCACCGCGCAGGCGCCGTACGGCTGCCGTGCCAACGAAGCGCACGGTGTCGCTGCGGTCGTCGTATTCGATGCGTTCGGCGGTGCCTTCGATCGTTTCGTCGAGGCCTTCGCGTTTCTGGCGGAAGGCCGCAGGCCGGCCCGCGACGCCGAAGGCCGTGGCGACGCGGCGGCCGTCGGCGAGTTGGCGCAGTTCCACGCGTTCGGCGCGGATCGCCAGGCTGCCTTGCGCCACGACGACGTTACCGTTGTACGTGACGATCTTCTTGCCCAAATCGAAGATGCCCGATTTGTCGGCGTCGATCGTCAGTGGCTTGGTGCGGTCGGCCCGCTCGGCCAGCGCGGGGGTAGCCAACGCCATGGCCAGCGTCGCGGCCAGGGCCACTGCGAAGGCAGCCCATGCCCGCGCGGCAGGCTTAGAGGTGGGGTCAGGAACGGGCGCGGGCATGAAGGGCATGAAACTTGCATGCCATTCTAGGGCCCGCTGCCCAGGGTATGCGGCGTTACGGCCGCGCCGACGCGCGGAAATTCAGCCTTTGCGTGCGCGCTCGATCAGCTGGTCGGTGATCGCCAACGCACGGGCCGGCCCGCCAGCCAGCGACGGCGACGTGTACCAGCGGCCGTGGATGCCCAGGCCCGGAACGCCATCGACCTTGTAGCCGTCGACCAGCTGCTTGGCCTGCTGCACCTTGGTGGCAACGCCGAAGGAGCGCATCGCCTCGCCGAACTTGCCACTGTCGACGCCGTTGGCCTTGACGAACTCGAGGATCTCGCCTTCCTTCAGGAAGCGCATGTTCTGCTGGTGCATCGCGTTGAAGAGCTTGCGGTGCAGGCTCTCGAGCGTGCCGGTCTGCTCGGCCGCGTAGAACATCTTCGCGTGCAGCTCGTGCATCGGCGTGAAGGCGACCTGCACGCGCCGCATCACCACGTCGGGCGGCAGCTTTTTGACCCACGCCTCGATCGCTGGCTCGAATGAATAGCAGTGCGGACAGCCATACCAGAAGAACTCGATCACATCGATCTTGCCGCCCGCGGGCACGTTGACCGGCGCTGGCAGCTTCAGGTAATCACGGCCTTCGATCGGCGCGCCTTGCGCCATCGCCAGTGGGCTCGCCGCAGCGGCGAGCGCGACGGCGCCAAAGTTGAAGCGGCGGCGCGAAACGGCATGGCCGCGGTTCGTGTGACTCATAGACGGATCCTCGGAGACAGAAGAACGCTGGACAGGTAGACGGTGACGACGGTGTCCCAGTTTCGTCGTGACTCGTGCCTGAACGCTCGGCAAGCCCATGGAGTGCACTTGCGCACGAAAAGTTCGTGACGCTTTCAACGGCCCGCGGTGGCTGTGGGCGAACGCTCCACGCGCACCAGCGCTGCGTCCACCCCGGCCTGCTGCAGCTTCGACTGCGCGGTCTCGGCGCCGTCCTTGGCATCGAACGGCCCCACACGCACGCGGTACATCGTGCGGCCGACCTGTTCGCGCTCGGTGACTTTGGCGGTGAAGCCCAGCATCGCCAGGCGGGCGCGTTGCTGCTCGGCGTCTTCAGGCTTGGTGTAGGCGCCTGCCTGCACGAAGTAGACGAAGGGGTCGCCCGACGTGGCCGCCGGTTTGGCCGCGGGGGCGGCGGCCGGAGCAGTTGCAGCCGCTGGTGCCGGCACGGCGGGCGCGTTGGCGACGGCCGCGCCCGACGGCGCGGCGCGCGGTGTTGTGGTCGCAGCCGGTGTCGTGGTCGACGAAGGCGCGGCACTGGTCAACGGCGGCGGTACCGGCGGCACGTACGGCGGCAACGCCGGGCTTGTTGATGCTGCCGACGGGGTGCTGGCGGCGCCGGCCTGAGTGCGGGCCGCCTGGCCTTTGCCGGCCAAGCCCGCATTCGGGTCCCAGTTGCGGTTGCGCTCGGCTTCGCTGGCGTCGCTCGAGCGCTGCGGCACCTTGTTCTGGAACGGTACCGGCACCTTCGTGACCCACAGCGCCACGGCCAGCGCGACGGCCAGGCCCAGCAACAGGCCGACGATCAAGCCAATGGCAAAACTGCCGCGCTGGGCGCTGCGGTGTTCGGGATGTTGCGCACGCCAATTCATACGGACTCCAGGGGATTGGTTCGATGCATCGACATGGGTGCGCTGACGCCCACGACAGCCAACGCACTGCGCAGCACCTGCGCGGTGGCGGCCAGCAGCGCCATGCGTGCACGGGCCAGTGCGGGGTCGTCGACCAGAAACCGCTCGGCCGCGTAGTAGCCGTGCAATGCCGCCGCGAGGCTGCGCACGTAGAAGGCCACGTCGTGCGGCGCCAGGTCGCGCGCTGCCGAGGCGAGCATGCCGGGGTAGGCCGCGAGTTGCAGCATCAGCGTTGCTTCGGTCGGTGCGCTCAGGCGCGACAGGTCAGCGCCACGTAGATCGGCGATGGCCGAAAGGGTGTTGCCATGCAGCTTCGCGTATTGCCCAAGCACCGAACAGATTCGCGCATGCGCGTACTGCACGTAGAAGACCGGGTTCTCGTCGTTCTGCTTCACCGCGAGATCGACGTCGAAGACGAACTCGGTGTCGGCCTTGCGGCTGACGAGGAAGAAGCGCACCGCGTCTTTGCTGGTCCAGTCGATCAGGTCGCGCAGCGTCACGTAGTCGCCGGCACGTTTGCTGATCTTCACCTCCTGACCGCCGCGCTCGACCCGCACCATCGTGTTGAGCACGTAGTCGGGGAAGCCTATCGCAATGCCCAGGCCTTGCGCCTGAAGCCCGGCGCGCAGGCGCGCGATGGTGCCGTGGTGGTCGGTGCCCTGACAGTTGATCACCTTCGCGAAACCGCGCTCCCACTTCGTGACGTGATAGGCCACGTCAGGCACGAAGTAGGTCCACGTACCGTCGGACTTGCGCATCACGCGGTCTTTGTCGTCGCCGTCATCGGTCGAACGCAGCCACAACGCGCCGTCTTTCTCGTAGGTCTTGCCCGCGGCCTGCATGCGCGCCACCGCGGTGTCGACGCGCCCCGACGTGTACAGGCTCGATTCGAGATAGAAGGTGTCGAAGCGAACCGCGAAGGCCGCGAGATCGAGGTCCTGCTCGTGGCGCAGGTAGGCGACGGCGAAGTCGCGGATGTTGTCGATGTTGTCGACGTCGCCGCAAGCCGCCACTTCACGGTCGTCGGCCTTGACCGATTTCTTCGCGCGGTAGTCAGCCGCGATGTCGGCGATGTATTCGCCCTTGTAGCCGGTCTCGGGCCAGGCCGCGTCGCCCGGCGCCACGCCTTGCAGCCGTGCGCGAACCGACGCTGCGAGCGTTGCGATCTGCACACCGGCGTCGTTGTAATAGAACTCGCGCTGCACCGCGTAGCCCTGCGTTTCGAAGAGCGCTGCAATGCTGTCACCCAAAGCGCCCTGCCGCGCGTGGCCCACGTGCAGCGGCCCGGTCGGGTTGGCCGAGACGAACTCGACCATCAGCTTGCCGTCATGCTTGGCCACGCGGCCAAAGGCGTCGCCCTGCGCCAGCACGGTCGTGACGATGGCCTGTTTCGCCGCCGCCTTCAGGCGCAAGTTGATGAACCCCGGCCCGGCAATCTCGAGGGCGTCGACGTACAACTTCGTCTCCGGCTGCGCCTCGAGCGCGGCAACGAGTTGTGCTGCGACCTCGCGCGGGTTTTTCTTCAGCGCGCGCGCGAGTTGCATCGCCAACGTGATGGCCAGGTCGCCGTGCGCAGCCTGCTTGGGCGACTCGAACGCGAGCGTCAGGCCGTGCCCCGCAGCCATCTGGTCCACGGCGCGATGCAAGGCGTCGAGCAGGGCTTGTTGGGCTTCGATCATGGTGCGGAATTCTAGGGAATGGCCCTGGACGGCATGCTGCGGCGCGCGTCATCCACGAATTTGTGGATGACCCTAACCACAAACTAACGTGCAATACGCCTCGCTGCGGGCATGTGGCACGCAGCCTGTCCGAACCATCCAACCATCACTCTACCGAGGGAGTCTCACCATGAAGATCGTTCACACCATGATCGTCGCAGTTGGCCTTGGCCTGGCCTTGACTGCGCAGGCCGCGCAGACCCAGGTTGCGCAACGCGAGAAGATGAAAACCTGCAACGCCGACGCCAAGGCCGCCGCCAAGAAGGGCGACGAGCGCAAGGCTTTCATGAAGACCTGTTTGTCGTCGGGCTCGTCGAATAAAGGTGCCGCGCCCGCTTCGGCGAAGGGTGCAGCACCCAAGCCCGCCAAGCCGTAGCGCGCGCGCATCTTTGGCCTTGCCTTCGAGCACGCGACGCATCCGATCCTTGTGGTTGCCTCGTGGGTGATGGTGCAATCCATGGCGGCGTTCGGCCGCGACACGAGGAAGGGATCCGACCATGTTGAAGAAACTGATGCTTGCCGCCGCCATCGGCGCCCTGGCTGTCTCGGCTCATGCGCAGACGGCGCAGCAGAGCAAGATGCGCGAGTGCAATGTCGAGGCGAAAGACAAGAAGGGTGATGAGCGCAAGGCTCATATGAAGAGCTGCCTGTCCGCCAAGAAGGATGCTCGGGCCACGCAGCGCGAAAAGATGACGAGCTGCAACGCCAACGCGAAAGGCAAGACGGGCGACATGCGCAAGGCCTTCATGAAGGAATGCCTGAGCAAGTGCGACGCCAGGCCTTGAAGCGCGCCGGGTTCAGGCGCCTGCTTTGGCGCTGGCTACGGCGCGCCTCGCCCCAGTAGGCCGGGTTGCTCCAGGCCTGCTTCAGGAAATCGACCCAAAGCCGCAGGCGCAGCGGTTGGTGTTTGCGCTGGGCATACACCGCGTAGATGCCGCTCGGGCGGCGCGGCGAACTCGTCGAGCAAGCCGACAAGCCTGCCCTCGGCCAGGTCGTCGGCCACCTCCCACGCGCTGCGCCAGGCGATGCCGTGCCCTTCGAGGCACCAGGCGTGCAGCACCTGGCCGTCGCTGGCGTCCATGCGCCCGCTCGGGCGCGCAGATACGCGACATCGCCGTCGACCGAAAAGGCCCAGCCGCGCGTCTGGCTGGCATCGGACGTCTGCACCAAGCATTCGTGGCGCATCAGGTCAGACGGATGCTGCGGCCGCCCGGCCCGCTCGAGGTAAGAAGGCGCCGCCACGCACACGCGCCGGTTGTCGGCCAGGCGCACCGCAACCAGGCTCGAGTCGGGCAGCGTCACCGACGCGGATCGCACAGTCGAACCCTTCGTTGGGCAGGTCGACCAGTCGGTCCGACAAGCTCAACGACAGGTGCAGCTTGGGGTGATGGGCAAGGAACAGCGGCACCATCGACGCGACGTGTTTGCGCCCGAAGGCGGCCGGAGCGGTGACCCTAAGCGTGCCGCTGGCCTTCAGGCTTCCGGCGCTGACATTGGCTTCGGCGCTGGCGAGATCTGCTGAGTAAGCGCTGACAATCTTCGAGGAAGGCACCACCCTCGCGGGTGAGGGTGATGCGGCGGGTGGTGCGCGTCAGCAGCTTGACGCCCAGGCGCTCTTCCAACGCGTCGATGCGCCGCCCGACCACCGCGGGGGCGATGCCCTCGAGCTTGGCAGCCGCAGTCAGGCTGCCGCGGGTCGCCACGGCGACAAAGGATTCGATGACTTTGAGCCGGTCCATGGCGCGAATGATTATCGCGACGCCCGCCCGATACGCCGTCCGATAGAGTGCCGCCTTCGCCTCGCCGGGCCACGCCCGGTACCGCCGCACGAACCGCCGGATCGACCAACCGATCCAACGCCGCTCCACCGCCATGTCCACCCACAACCGCATCCATCGCCTATCACGTCGACGCCCGCCTCGAAGCCTTCGTCAATGACCGCGTGCTGCCCGGCACCGGCGTCGATCGCCAGGCCTTCTGGGCCGGCTTCGATGCGATCGTCCACGACCTGGCGCCGAAGAACGCCGCGTTGCTGGCCGAGCGCGACCGGCTACAAAACGAACTCGATCGCTGGCACCAGGCCAACCCCGGCCCGATCGCCGAACCGCCGGGGCTACCGCGCCTTCCTCGAGAAGATCGGCTACCTCGTGCCGGTGCCGAAGAAGGTGACGCTGGGCACCACGAACGTCGACGCCGAACTGGCGCTGCAGGCCGGGCCGCAGCTCGTGGTGCCGATCACGAACGCGCGCTATGCGCTCAATGCGGCCAATGCGCGGTGGGGGTCGCTTTACGACGCGCTGTATGGCACGGACGCGATCAGCGACGCCGACGGGTGCGCGCGTGGCGAGGGCTACAACCCGAAGCGCGGCGCCAAGGTGATCGCGTACGCGCGCCATGTGCTCGACCGCACGGCGCCGTTGAAGCGCGGTTCGCACGTCGGCTCGACCGGCTACCGCGTCGATGGCGGCACGCTGGTGGTGACGCTGGCCGATGGCAAGACCTCGACGCTGGAATCGCCGAAGCAGTTGGTGGGCTACCAGGGCGACACGGCCGCGCCGTCGTCGCTGCTGTTCGTGCATCACGGCCTGCATCTCGACTTGCGCATCGACCGCAGTCACCCGATCGGCAAGACCGACCCGGCCGGCATGTGCGACCTGGTCGTCGAGGCCGCGTTGTCGACGATCCTCGACCTCGAGGATTCGGTCGCGGTGGTCGATGCCGAAGACAAGGTGCAAGCCTATGGGAACTGGCTCGGCATCCTGCAAGGCACGCTGAGCGAAGCGGTTGCGAAGGACGGCAAAACCTTCACGCGCACGCTGAACGACGACCGCCGCTACACCGCGCCCAACGGCACGGGCACCGTGTCGCTTCACGGGCGCTCGCTGCTGTTCGTGCGCAATGTTGGCCACCTGATGACGAACCCGGCGATTCTGTGGAACGACGGCGAAGGCGCAGCGCGAGAGATCCCCGAAGGAATCATGGACGCGGTGATCACTACCACGATCGCGCTGCACGACCTGAAGAAGCAACCAGGCGCGTTGCGCAACAGCCGCGCCGGCAGCGTCTACATCGTCAAGCCCAAGATGCACGGCCCGGCCGAGGTGGCCTTCGCCGACGAGCTCTTCACGCGCATCGAATCGCTGCTGGGCATGAAGCGCCACACCGTGAAGCTGGGCATCATGGACGAAGAGCGGCGCACCAGCGTCAACCTCGCCGCCTGCATCGCTGCGGCGAAAGACCGCGTGGCGTTCATCAACACCGGCTTCCTCGACCGCACCGGCGATGAGATGCACACCGCGATGCATGCGGGCCCGATGCTGCGCAAGGGCGACATGAAGTCCAGCGCGTGGATCCAGGCCTATGAGCGAAACAACGTGCTGGTCGGCCTGGCCTGCGGCCTGCGCGGCAAGGCGCAGATCGGCAAGGGCATGTGGGCCATGCCCGACCTGATGAAAGCGATGCTCGAGCAGAAGATCGTGCACCCGAAGGCCGGCGCCAACACCGCGTGGGTGCCCTCGCCCACGGCGGCGACGCTGCACGCGATGCACTACCACCAGGTCGACGTGCCGGCGCTGCAAAAGCAGATGGAGGCCTCCAACACCGCCGCCGACGCCAACGTCTCGAGCAACACGATCCTCGAGGGCCTGCTGACCGTTCCGGTGGTGAAGAAGGCCGAATGGAGTGCCGCCGAGCGCCAACAAGAGATCGACAACAACGCGCAGGGGATCATGGGTTACGTTGTGCGCTGGATCGACCAGGGCGTGGGGTGCTCGAAGGTGCCCGACATCCACAACGTCGGCCTGATGGAAGACCGCGCGACGCTGCGCATCTCGAGCCAGCACATCTGCAACTGGCTGCTGCACGGCGTGGTGAGCGAGGCGCAGGTGCGCGAAACCTTCGAGCGTATGGCCGCGATTGTCGACAAGCAGAACGCGGGCGACACCGCTTATCAAACCATGGCAGGGCGCGTGTCGACTTCGGCCGCGTACAAGGCCGCGCTGGACCTGGTGTTCCAGGGCCAAGCGCAGCCCAGCGGCTACACCGAGCCGCTGCTGCACGGCTGGCGGTTGAAGGTGAAGGCGGCATCGGTCTGAGCGTCGCTCGGGCACGCGCATCGCCGTCCGACCAGCACGCCTGCATGCGCAACGGTCAGACCAAGGCAACCTTCATCGACTGCGCCGTGCATGGTGCGGGTTCAGGCGCCGAGTTGTTCGTCGTCGAAGGTGAATCGGCCGCGGGCGCGGTGGCTGCGGTGCGCAGCGCACGGTTCCAGGCGGTGCTGCCACTGCAAGGTAAACCGATGAACGCGTGGCGTGCGGGTACCGACAAGGTATGCGCGCACGCGCTGTATGCGCAACTGGCCGTCGCCCTGGGCATCGCCAGCGCAACCGCGCTCGAGCACGCTGACGAAGCCGCGCTTGGTGTGTTGCGCTTCGAGCGCATCGTGCTGCTGATGGACCCCGACGCCGACGGGATTCACATCGGTGCACTGATGTTGCTGTACCTCCACCGCTGGGCACCCAGCTTGATCACCACGGGCCGAGTCGCGCAGGTGCGTGCGCCGATGTTCCTGCTCGAATCCACGGGGCGCGGTGAAGGCAACCCACGCGCGCAGGCCTACACGCCGTCGCAACGCGATGCGATGGCCCAGTCGATGCACGCCGAGCACGGCGCCGCGCCGCGTGTGCAGGCGGTGCGCGGCTTGGCAAGCATGGCGCCGCAGTGGTTGGGTGACTATTGCGTCGATCCAGCCACCCGCAAGCTCGAGGTCGTCGATGTAAGGACCATGCAGGCGGTGGTCGAGGTTTTCGGCCGCAACCCCTGACGGCTGCTGCCACGATGCCACGTCCGCGCGGGCGTGCGTCGGCTTCCTACACAATGCGCCGCCTGCGCCATGTCCACCTACGACTCGCTGTTGCCTCCGCCTTTCGATACCGACGTGCTCGTGGTAGGGGCGGGCCCCGCGGGCAGCGCTTGTGCAATCGAAGCAGCGCGTGCGGGCTTGAGCGTGATCCTGACCGACCAGCACGCCTTCCCGCGCGACAAGATCTGCGGTGACGGGCTCATCCCCGACGCGCACGCGGCCTTCGCGCGGCTGGGCGTGGCCGACAAGGTCGCCGCGCGCGCCAACGCCGCTTCGTTCGTCGGCTGTGTGGCTCCGGGTGGGAGTCGTATCGACGTGCCGGGGCGCGTGGCGGTGCTGCCGCGTTTGATCCTCGACGAGATCTTGCGCCAAGCCGCGATCGACGCCGGAGCGCGCTGGCTGCCGCTGGCGCGCATGGAAGGTCTGGTCACCGACCACTACGGCGGCCGCGTCGGCGGCGTGAAGTTCCGCGTCGGCGCCAAGGGCAGCGAGCAGCGCCGCGACATCGCGGCGCGTTGGACCGTGCTGGCCACCGGCGCGGTGCCGCAGGCGTTGATGGCTGCGGACATGTGCAAGCGCCGCTCGCCCAGCGGTGTCGCGATGCGCGGCTACATCAAGAACGTGGCGATGGCGCAGGCGATCACGTCGCTCGACGTGGTGTGGCACCGCAAGCTCGGCCGCGGCTACGGGTGGATCTTTCCTTGCGGCAACGGGGTGTTCAACGTCGGCGTGGGCTTGTCGCACAGCCATCCCGCGAAAGACGACGGCCGCGACGCGATGGCTGACGTCAACCTGCGCGAGGTGTTCGACACCTTCTGCAAGGCCCACGAACCCGCGCGCCAGCTCGTCGACGGCGGCGAGTGGCTGTCGCCGTTGAAGGGCGCGCCGCTGCGATGCTCGCTCGAGGGCGCGAAGCTCACACGGCCGGGCTTGCTGGTGACGGGTGAGGCGGCGGGCAGCACCTATGCCTTCACCGGCGAGGGCATCGGCAAGGCGATGGAGACCGGCATGCTGGCCGCCGAGGCCATCCTCGAGCTGAGCGGGCTGAGCGAGTTGCCGTCGGACTCGCGCGTGGGGCTCAACGTCGACGCGCTGGTTCGCGCGCGCTACGAGATGCAGGTGATGGCGCTCGAGCCGCGCTTCACGCTGTACGAGCGCGCCAACAAGGTGAACGACCATCCCTGGATGATCGATTTGCTGGTGTGGCGCGCGCGCAAGAGCCCACGCATCCTCAAGCGCATGGCCGCGGTGCTCGAGGAGAAGGGCAACCCGGGCAACCTGGTGTCGATGCGCGGGATGCTGCGGCTCTTCTTGCCGGTTCGCTGACGCCGAGACGACGGGCACGACGCTTCCTGCCATGTGCGAACTGCTCGGCATGAACGCGAACACGCCGACTGACGTGATGTTCAGCTTCGCCGGCCTGGCGCGACGCGCCAGCGAACATCGCGACGGCTTCGGGGTCGCGTTCTTCGAGGACAAAGGCTTGCGCCTCTTCGTCGACCCCGCCAGCGCGGTCGATTCACCGGTGGCGCAGATGATCACGCGCTACCCGATCAAGAGCCGCCACGTCGTCGCCCACATCCGCAAGGCGACCCAGGGCCGGGTGGCGCTCGAGAACACGCACCCCTTCGTGCGCGAGTTGTGGGGGCGCTACTGGGTGTTCGCGCACAACGGCAATCTCGAGGGTTTTACGCCGCGCCTGCACGGCCACTTCCGCCCCGTCGGCGACACCGATTCCGAGCGCGCCTTCTGCTGGCTGATGCAGGAATTGGCCAAGGCGCATGCCAGCGTGCCCGACATCCACGAACTGACGCTGACGCTGCGTGAGCTGCTGCCGCGTCCCGCGTCACACGGCAGCTTCAACGTGCTGCTGACCAACGGCCAGGCGCTGTGGGCGCACGGCTCGACGAAGCTGCACTGGGTGGAGCGTCGTCATCCCTTCACGTCGGTGACGCTTCGCGACGCGGATCTCAGCGTCGACTTCGGAAGCCTGACCCAAACCACCGACCGTGTCGCGGTGGTTGCGACCGAGCCGATGACGCGCGACGAACCCTGGCGGGCGCTGGCGTCGGGCGAGCTGGCGGTGTTCATCGACGGCGCGCGCGCCGGCTGAAGATGCGCCGCGCCGCGGCGTTCAGCGCAGGAACGCGTCGTAACCCGTCTTCGCGATCAGCAAACTGACGACGACGATGAACATGCCGCGCACGAAGCCGGCGCCGCGAGCAAGCGCGAGTCTCGAACCGATGAAGCTGCCCGCGACATTGGCCAGTGCCAGCGCGAGCGCCAGGTGCCACAAGACGAGGCCGGCCCACGCGAAGGTCGCGAGCGCGCCCGCGTTGGTGACGACGTTCACCACCTTTGCGTGTGCGCTGGCGTGCAGGAAGTCATGCCCGAGCACGCGCACGAAAAGGAATACGAGGAAGCTGCCCGCGCCAGGCCCGAATAGGCCGTCGTAGAAGCCGACCGCGACGCCGATGCCCACGGCCGCGAGCGTGCGGCGCGTGCCCGGCGCCATCGGCTTGTGCGATCGACCGAGGTCTTTGCGCGCGACGGTGTAGGCAAGCACCGCGACCAGCAGGAACGGCAGCGCTTGCTTCAACACGCGCGCGTCGATGTGCTGCACGACTTCGGCGCCCGCGACGCTGGCGATGAGCGCGCACACGGCGGCCGGCGCGAGCGAAGCCCACTGCAGGTCGACACGTCGCGCGAATTGCGTCGCCGCGATCGCCGTTCCCCAGACTGACGCGCTCTTGTTCGTGCCCAGCAGCGTGGCCGGCGCGACCTGGGGGTAGGCCGCAAAAAGCGCGGGCACCAGCACGAGGCCGCCGCCACCGACGATCGCATCGACGAAACCCGCGAGGCCCGCGGCCAGCACGACGATGAGCCACTCGGTCATGCGAAGCGCTCGTGAGTCACAACGCGTGCACCAAAAAGGACAAGGGCGTTGGCGGGTAGCCAACGCCCTTGCGTCTGCTGAGGCTTCGCGTCGGCGCGGTCTGCGCGCGCGAGCCTGATGTCTGTCTCCTCGACTCCTGCTTCGGTGCGCCCGAGGACCACCGAACAGTGCGCGGAATCTACGAGCCGCCTCTGGGCATCAGCATCCGGACAAACCCCCGTTTGGTGCATTTGCTAACGACTCGCACCCGCGGATGCGCCAAGCAGCGTCGCTGCGCGCTCGGCAATCATCAAGGTCGGTGCATTCGTGTTGCCGCTGGTGATGGTTGGCATGACGCTGGCGTCGACGACGCGCAGGCCCGCGATGCCACGCACGCGCAATTCGCTGTCGACGACGGCGTCGTCATCCGCCGCGCGGCCCATCCGGCAGGTGCCGACGGGGTGAAAGATCGTGGTGCCGATGTCGCCAGCCAGGCGCGCGAGTTCGGCGTCGGTTTCGAACTGCGCGCCGGGTTTGATTTCGCGTGGCGCGTACTTCGAAAGCGCGGGCTGCGCCACGATGTGGCGCGTCAGGCGCAGCGACTGCGCGGCCACGCGCCGGTCGTCGTCGGTGGCGAGGTAGTTCGGTTGGATCGACGGCGCGTCGTCGGGGTTGGTGCTGCGGATGCGCACATGGCCGCGGCTCGTCGGGTTCAGGTTGCACACGCTGGCGGTGAAGGCGGGCGCTCGGTGCAGCGGCTCACCGAAGGCGTCGAGCGACAGCGGCTGCACGTGATATTCGAGGTCGGGCCACGCCTTGTCGGGCGACGACCGCGTGAAGGCGCCGAGCTGTGACGGTGCCATGCTCATCGGGCCGCTGCGCGAGAGCAGGTATTCCAGGCCGATCGCGGCCTTGCCCCACCAGGTGGCCGCGCTCTCGTTCAGCGTCTTGGCGCCACGCACGCCGAACACGGCGCGGATCTGCAGGTGGTCTTGCAGGTTCTCACCGACGCCACGCAACGTGTGCTTTGGCGTAATGCCGGCGCGGGCCAGCACGTCAGGCGCGCCGATACCCGAGCGTTGCAGCAGCAACGGCGTCGCGACCGCGCCAGCGGCCAGGATCACGTTGGACCGCGCCTGCACCGCGACGGCGACACCGTCACGATGCAGTCGCACGCCCGTCGCGTGCCAGGGAGCGCCGCGTTGGGCGGGTTCGAGGTCGATCGTGTGGACGTGGCTTCGCAGCCAGACCTCGAGGTTGGTGCGCCGCTTCACCGGACGCAGGAAGGCCTTGGACGCGTTCCAGCGCACGCCCCGCTTCTGGTTCACCTCGAAGTACCCGACGCCTTCGTTGCTGCCGCGGTTGAAGTCTTCACATGCCGGCAGGCCCGCCTGCTGCGCCGCCGCGGCGAAGGCGTCGAGGATGTCCCAACGCAGGCGCTGGCGCTCGACGCGCCATTCGCCGTCCGCGCCGTGCATCGGGTCGGCACCGTGCCAATGCGATTCGTGGCGGACAAACGATGGCAGGCAGGCGTCCCAACGCCAGCGCGCGTCACCGGTCAGGTCAGCCCAGTGGTCGTAGTCGCGCGACTGGCCCCGCATGTAAATCATGCCGTTGATGCTGGAGCAGCCGCCCAGCACCTTGCCGCGCGGGTAGCGCAGGCTGCGCCCGTTGAGCCCGTCGCAGGGATCGGTGCTCAAGCACCAGTCGGTTCGCGGGTTGCCGATGCAATAGAGGTAGCCGACGGGGATGTGGATCCACGGGTAGTCGTCGGCGCCGCCGGCCTCGAGCAGCAGCACCCGGCGGCGCGGGTCGGCACTGAGGCGGTTCGCCAGCAGGCATCCGGCGGTGCCGGCGCCAACGATCACGTCGTCGAAAACCGGCGTGGTCACGGGTGACGCCTTGGCACGGCGCTGTCGCCAGGCCGAAAAAAAAAGCCACACCGGGGAAAGTCACAACGCGGCATCGCAGCCCTTCTTGGATAATCGCGCCCGCCTGATTCTGGATGCGGCGCCTTCATGAATGGTTCACGACGGGTTGAAGCTCCATCGGATGATGTGTCATTGAAAGGCTTCCCCCCATGGGAAACAAACTGTACGTAGGCAATCTGGCCTACAGCGTGCGCGACGAATCACTGGAGACGTCGTTCTCTCAGTTCGGCAAAGTTACATCGGCCAAGGTAATGATGGACCGTGACACCGGTCGCTCGAAGGGCTTCGGCTTCGTCGAGATGAGTTCTGACTCTGAGGCTCAGGCTGCGATTAACGGCATGAACGGGCAACCGCTCGAGGGCCGCGCGATCGTCGTCAACGAAGCTCGTCCGCGCGAAGAGCGTCCGGGCGGCTTTGGCGGCGGCGGTGGTGGCCGCAGCGGCGGTGGTGGCTACGGTGGCGGCGGCAGCGGCGGCAGCGGCGGTGGCGGCTACGGCGGCGGTGGCGGCAGCGGTGGTGGTGGCGGCTACGGTGGTGGTGGTGGTGGTGGCGGCGGTGGCCGCAGCCCCTACGGCGGCGGCGGTGGCGGTCGCTCTGGCGGCGGTGGCGGTGGTGGCTACGGTGGTCGTGGCGGCGGCAGCGGTGGCGGCGGCTACGGCGGTCGCGGTGGCGGCGATGGCGGCGGCCGCAGCGGCGGCGGCGGCGGCTACTGACCCAGACGAGGCCCCCCGGCTGCCAGCCGGACGGGCCTCGGCCCTCTGTCCAGGGTGTCATCGCAACAGGCGCTGCTCGTCAGCGCCTTTTCATTGGCGTCCAGTTCGGACGTGCCGGACAGACAACGAAGCGCCTACTGGTTGCGCCGCTTCTTGCGGCCGCGGCCAGAAAGTGCGCGGTCGAAGACAGCATTCGGCAACAAGCGCAGCATCTTGGCCACGATGCCCATCGGCCACGGGATGACGCGATAGCTGACGCCGGCCTCGATCGCGGCGAAGGCCCGATCAGCGAAGACTTCGGCCTTCATCAGAAACGGCATCGGGTAGCGGTTGCCTTCGGTCAGCGGCGTAGCGATGTAGCCCGGCAGGATCGTGACCACCTTCACCCCGCTGCCGCGCAGTTCGCCACGCAGGCTTTCGCAGTACGCGACCGCGCCTGCCTTGCTTGCGCAATATGCGCCGTGACCAGGCAGCCCGCGGATGGCGGCGACGCTGCCGATCCCAACCAGGGTGCCGCGACCGCGTTCGCACATCGGCGCAACGAAGGGGTGAAACGTCGCGGCCATGCCGAGGTTGTTGATCGCGAAGGTGTCGCGCATCACGTCGAGGTCGCCTCGCTCGGCCGTGTCCATGCCCACACTGATGCCCGCGTTGGCGATCACGACGTCGGGCACTCCCTGCGTCTTGATGACGTCGCCGCACGCACTCACGAGCGCGTCGACGTTCTGCACGTCGACGCCGTAGAGACCCACATGCCGTGACCCTTCGGCCTGGCCCTGGGTCCAGCGCTGCATCGGTTCGAGCCGGCGCGCCATCAGCGCCATGCGCCACCCGGCGTCTGCGTAGCGCTGGGCCAGGGCCTCGCCGATCCCGCTGGACGCGCCGGTGATGAGAACGAGGGGTGCCGAGGTCATGGGCGGATGCGGTCAGGGGGCCTTGCGTGTTGTGGGGCCCGCCGTGGGTTGCACGACCACGTGCAGCGGCCCTTGAAGCCGGAGCATCTGCGGCTCCTCGGTGTAGTCAAGTCCCGCCGCGCGAACGTCGTTCGTGCCCACGCGCAGCGTCACCGGCTGGTGCGTGCGAATGCGCCGCGCATCGACGAAGACATGCAGGAACTCGCTCGCGAAATCGATGTTCTGTGGGTTGGGTTCTGGTGTGTCGCTGCGCACCTGCGCGCCGCCCTCGAGGCGAATCTCGTCGGCCTTGCTGTTCGTGACCGCGCGTCGCGCACTGGCCAGCGTCAGGCGATCGTCGCGCCCGAAAGCACGGATGCGCACGTTGTCGATGGCGATGGTGTCGTCGTCTGGAAAGTGCCGCAACTCGTCGCCTGCGACCTCGACGCGAAGGCGCCCTTCGGCATCGAATCGTTGTAGCAGCACGCCGCGCATCGCGTAATCGGCTTCGTGCCGCGGCGCGCGATCAGCCGGCGGCGCTTCGGGCTGAGGCGCGTTGCGAGCCAGCCACCAAGTGGCCAGCGCCAAAAAGAACATCAACAGCAGCGGCAGGTACGTCGACAGCGTGTCGCGCACGCGTATGCCCCAGTGCGCATGGGTGCGCTTGGGGGGTGAGGGCGCTGGTGGTGCAAGCATGGGTTTGCGGGGCCTGCTCAACGCGCGTCGAGCGTGCCGCGTTGCGCCTCGAGCAGCGCGGCATAACGACCGCTGGCGTGCAGCAGGATGTCGCAGAACTCGCGTGCCGCGCCCTCGCCGCCCGCAGCGCGTGTGACGTGGTCGACGCGGGAACGCACTTCCTCGTGCGCGCCGGGTGGCGCACAAGAAAAGCCGCAGCGTTCGATGAGCGGCAGGTCGGGCCAGTCATCGCCGATGACGGCGACATCGTCCCAGTCGACACCAAGCCCCGCCAGCAGCGCCTGCGCCACCGCGCCTTTGTCGGCCACACCGAAAGCAGCATGCACCACCGCCAGGTCGGCCAATCTGCGGCGCACCGCGGGGCTGTCGCGCCCCGTGATGACGATCGGCACGATCCCCACTTGCTCCAGCAGTTTGATGCCGTGGCCGTCGAGCACGTGGAAGGCCTTGAAGCCCTCGCCGTCGGCACCGATGTACAGCCGTCCGTCGGTCAGGACGCCGTCGACGTCGAAGATCGCGGCCGCAGGCCCCAATCCACGCCCCTGCGCTTTTAACAACAAGGCTGGGGCGAATCGAGGTGGTGTGTTCGGTGTTTCGGTGCTCGGCATCGCGGCACTTCCGTCAGATGATGTCGTCAGATGACCTTCGCGCGCAGCAGGTCGTTCGAGGTGAGCCCGCCCACGAGCCTGCCCTCCTCGTCGACGACGAGCACGCTCGTGACCTTGGCCACCTCCATGACCGAGGCCGCTTCCGCGGCCAACTGGTCCTGACGCACGCATTTCGGGTTCGGCGACATGATCTGCTGCGCCGTGAGCGCACGCAGGTCAGCACCTTTTTCGATCAGGCGGCGTAAGTCGCCGTCGGTGAAGATGCCGATCGGGCGGTGCGTTGCGTCGACGATGGCAGTGCAGCCCATGAGCTTGGCGCTCATCTCGCGCAGCACGTCGGGGCCTTTCGCATCGGTGCCGACTGACGGCACGTGATCACCGCTTCGCATCAGGTCCGACACGTGCGTCAGCAGCTTGCGCCCGAGCGCGCCGCCGGGGTGAGAGCGCGCGAAGTCTTCGGCCTTGAACCCACGCGCGTCGAGCAGCGCGACCGCCAGCGCATCGCCCATCGCCATCTGCACCGCGGTGCTCGCCGTGGGCGCAAGATCCAACGGACAGGCCTCCTGCTCGACCGCGCATAACAGCACCGCATCAGCGTGCCGGCCGAGCGACGAGTCGGCCCGGCCGGTGAGCGCGATCACGGGCAACCCCTGGCGCTTGATGACGGGCAGGATGGCGTCTAACTCCCCGCTCTCGCCGGAATTCGAGATCGCCAGCACGACGTCGCCGCGGGTGAGCATGCCCAAATCGCCATGGCTTGCCTCGGCGGGATGTACGAACAGCGCCGGTGTGCCGGTCGACGCCAGCGTCGCAGCGATCTTGCGCCCGACATGCCCGCTCTTGCCCATGCCCATCACGACGACCCGGCCGTGGCACGCGAGCACCACACGCATCGCATGGAGGAACTGTTTGTCGAGACCGCGCTTGGCCCGCGTCAACGCTGCGGCTTCGATGTCCAGCGTCTGCGCCGCCAGGCCCAGGGCGCGTTGCTCGTCGAAGGCAGGCAGGGTCATGTGCAGCAACGAACGAGCCTCGATATTCGACGTGTCACCACAAGGACTTAGGATCGAATGATTCTATGGCGTCAACCCTCGAGCTCGTCCTTCTGTATCTGGTGGCCGCTGTCGTGGGTGTGGTGATTTGCCGGTCGTTGCGGCTGCCGCCGATGCTGGGTTATCTCGCCGTGGGCGTCGTCATCGGGCCCAACGCGCTGGCCTTGGCGCGCGACTCGTCGGCTGTGACGCGGCTCGCTGAATTCGGCGTTGTCTTCCTGATGTTCGTCATCGGGCTCGAGTTCAACTTGCCGAAGTTGCGCAGCATCTGGCGCCAGGTGTTCGGGCTGGGTTTGTCGCAGGTGGTGCTGACGATCGTCGGCGCCGTGGTCGGCAATCTGTTGTTGGGCATGGCCTTCGCAGCCTTGGGTATCGACTGGGATCTCGGCTGGCAAGGCGCCTTCGTGCTTGGCGCGGCGATGGCGATGTCGAGCACGGCCATCGTCGTCAAGCTGTTGGCCGAGCGCCTCGAGCTCGAGGGTGAGCACGGCAAACGCGTGATCGGCGTGCTGTTGTTCCAGGACCTTGCGGTGGTGCCACTGCTGGTCATCGTGCCTGCGCTCGGCTCCGACCCCGAGCGAATGGTCGTGGCGCTTGGCATGGCACTGATCAAGGCAGCCGTGCTGCTGGGCGTGCTGTTGATCGGTGGCCAACAGGTGATGCGCTGGTGGCTGACGATCGTCGCGCGGCGCAAGAGTGAAGAGCTGTTCGTGCTGAACCTGCTGCTGGTCACGTTGGGGTTGGCGTGGCTGACGGAACTGGCGGGGCTGTCGTTGGCGCTGGGCGCATTCGTCGCGGGCATGTTGGTCGCCGAGACCGAATACAAGCATCAGGTCGAGACTGACATCCGTCCTTTTCACGACGTGCTGCTCGGGCTGTTCTTCATCACCATCGGCATGGCGCTCGACTGGCGCATCGTGTTCGAGAAGTGGTGGATCGTTGCGCTGCTGACCTTGGTGCCGGTCGTGGCGAAGTTCGTCCTTGTGGCGCTGCTGGCGCGCGTGTTCGGTGCGGCGCCGGGTGTGTCGCTTCGCACCGGCATCTACCTCGCACAGGCCGGCGAGTTCGGCTTCGTGCTGCTGGCGTTGGGGGCCGAGCGCTCGCTGGTGGGCCCGCAGTGGGTCAGCCCCGTGCTCGCGAGCATGGTGTTGTCGATGCTGGCGACGCCTTTTCTGGTGATGTACAGCAACCGCATCGTCTCTCGGCTGTCAGCCACCGATTGGTTGATGCAGTCGGTCGCGCTGACGTCGATCGCCCGCCGCTCGATCAGCGCCGAAGCCCACGTGATCATCTGCGGCTATGGGCGCAGCGGCCAGAACCTGGCGGCGCTGCTGCAGCAGGAACGCATTCCCTACATGGCGCTCGACCTCGACCCCGACCGCGTGCGCCAAGCTGCGGCGGCAGGGCAGAGCGTGGTGTTCGGCGACGCCGCGCGGCTGCAGAGCCTGATGGCGGCGGGCCTGGCGCGCGCGAGTGCGGTGGTCGTCACCTACCACGACACGGCGTCGGCGCTGAAGATCCTGCGCCTGGTGCAGACCCACGCGCCGAAGGTGCCGGTGATCGTGCGTACGGTCGACGACACCGATCTCGACCGCCTGAAAGCCGCCGGCGCGACCGAGGTCGTGCCCGAAGCCCTCGAAGGTTCGCTGATGCTCGCGAGTCACGCCCTGGCGTTGGTGGGTGTGCCGATGCGGCGCGTCATCCGCATCACGCGTGACGCGCGTGATGCCCGCTATGGGCTGCTGCGCGGGTACTTCCACGGCGCTGACGACGACACGGTCGAGGAGTTGTCGCAGGCGCGGTTGCTCAGCGTGACGTTGCCGGGCACGTCGCCCGCGGTCGGCCACAAGCTTGATGACCTTGCACTGCATGCGGTCGGCGCACGCGTGGCGTCGTTGCGCAGTGCCGCGGGTCGCAGCGGCCCGGCACACGGTGACGCGGTTCTGCAACCGGGGGACACGCTCGTGTTGTCAGGGCTTCCCCAGGCGCTGGCGCTGGCTGAAGAGAAGCTGTTGCGGCGTTGATCCGGTTGGGCTACGGGCGTGAGGTGTGTTCAGCTGAACGCGATGTGGTTCGTCAGGTTCATGCGCATGCGTGCGGCATACACGATGCCCGCGGATTTCAGGATCTCGACGGCGATCACCGGTTGGCGCATACACAACTCGTCCCAGCGTGTGGGCACGAGCACCCACACCTTGCAAGCGGTCATCGCCTCGACATGCGCCAGGCGCGGCACCAGGCCGAAAAGACCGCCTTCGCCCAGAATCGACCCCGGCCGAGCGAGCGCGATGCGCGTTCGAGCCTGCGCGTCGGGGCCTGCGGCCTGCACGGCGATGCGGAACACTTGCACCGTGCCTTCTTCGAGCAAGAACACCGTGCGATCCACGTCGTCCTGCCGCGCGAGGAGATCGCCGGGGCGCAACTCGTGATGCGACAGGAAGCCTTGTATCAGCCGCCACTGATCGAGCACCAATCTCGGTTTGAAAGCATCGTCGCCTTGGAGCGAATTGATGGCCAGAACGAGGGGCTGAATATCCATGGCGGGATTATCACTAGAGGGATGTCGAACCGACGCGATCACTTGCCGATGCAGAAACGGCTGAAGATCGCGCCCAGCAGGTCATCGGCGGTGTAGTCCCCGGTGATGCTCGCCAGCGCCTGGTGCGCGAGCCGAAGTTCTTCGGCGAGCAGTTCCAGCACCGGGCTCTGCGGGTTGGCGTGTGTGACGGCGGCCTGCAGATGCGCACGTGCCTGCTGCAAGGCCCGGACATGGCGCGCCCGCGCGATGTACGTACCCTCGGGCAGCGCCTGCCAACCCGCGCGGTCGAGCAACGCGCGCCGAAGGTCGTCGAGGCCCTCTCCGGTCAGGGCCGAGACCTGCAAGCCCCCGGCCACGACTTCACCCGCCAGCGCGTCGACCTTGTTGTGGACGTGCAGCACACGATCACCCAAGCCAGGTGCGAGGGCCTCGAGTTGCGCTTCGATGCGCGCATCGGCCGCCGTATGTTCAGCGTCGTCGGACAGCGCGAGGTCATGCAGAAAGATGACCGCATCGGCCTTGGTGATTGCGTCCCAACTGCGCTGAATGCCCAGGCGCTCGACCTCGTCTCGCGCCTGCGACGGCGCCCGCAGCCCTGCGGTATCGACAACGTGGACCGGCACGCCTTCGATCTGGATCGTCTGCTCGATGCGGTCGCGCGTCGTGCCCGCGATCGGAGTCACGATGGCCAAGTCGGCCCCCGCCAGGCGGTTCAGCAGCGAGCTTTTGCCCACGTTGGGTTGCCCAGCGAGCACGACCGTCATGCCGTCGCGCAGCAGGCGCCCCTGGCGTGCACGCTCGAGCGTCGTGTCGATGATTCGAATGGTCTGTGACAGGCGCGAACGCACGTCATGGCGCTGCAGGGTTTCGATGTCCTCCTCGGGGAAGTCGAGCGTCGCTTCGACCAGCGCACGCAACTCGATCAGGTGCGCCGCCAACCCATCCACCTCGCGCGAAAACACGCCTTCGAGCGCTCGCGAGGCCGACCGCGCAGCGGCGTCGGTGCTGGCGTCGATCAGGTCGGCTACCGACTCGGCCTGCGCAAGGTCGATCTTGCCGTTGAGGAAGGCGCGCAGCGTGAACTCGCCGGGTTCCGCGAGCCGAAGGCCGCGATCGGCACCGGCCTCGAGGCAACGCTCGAGCAGCATGCGCAGCACCACGGGGCCGCCGTGGATCTGCAGTTCCAGCACGTCTTCGCCGGTGTAGGAGTGCGGCGCCGGGAAATGGATGACAAGCCCTTGGTCGATGCTGCGGCCAGCGGCGTCACGCAGCGTGGCCAACGTCGCTCGGCGCGGCTCGAGCGCAACGCCGGTCAGGCGCTGCGCAATGGGCAACAACTGGCGGCCGGAAAGGCGCACGATGCCCACGGCCCCGCGACCGGGAGCAGTCGCGATGGCCGCGATGGGTTCGTGGTGACGTGGCAGCATGGTTGGCGGGTGAGTCGTCGAGGTGCTGCCTGGCCAGGGGGTGGCGCGGGGGGAGCGACGCCTGGTCGGCCACTCCGAGCGGCCGCTGCGTGCCCTTCGGCCCCGCGTTCCGGTCATCCCCGCATGCGTGGCATCGTGGGCCAAGGGCGGATGCAACTCAAGCCCGCATTCGTGACGCCCCCCACGATCCTGTGGCGGCCCAGGTCACACCCGGAGAGCGGCCGGCGACGCGACAGCCACGGTTGACATCAACTCTTCAGCGTCAAGCCGAACTTGCGGTTGATGTACCACTGTTGTGTGATCGACAGGATGTTGTTCGTCAGCCAGTACAGCACCAGGCCGGCGGGGAAGAAGAAGAACATGAAGCCGAAGGCGATCGGCATCATCCACATCATGCGCGCCTGTACCGGATCGGGCGGCTTCGCACCCAACGCCACCTGAAGGACCGACGAGCCCATCATCAGAATCGGCAACGGGCCCATCGGCATGTTCAGCCACGGAATCACACCGAACAAGGTGTCCGGCGCCGACAGGTCCTTGATCCAGCCGATCCACGGTGCGTTGCGAATCTCGGCGCTGGACAACAACACCCAGTACAGCGCGATGAAGAACGGCATCTGCACGACGATCGGCAGGCAGCCGCCGACGGGGTTGACCTTCTCCTCCTTGTAGATGCGCATCATTTCCTGCTGCATCTGCTGCGGCTTGTCCTTGTAGCGCTCGCGCAGTTCCATCACGCGCGGGTTGATCGCCTTCATCTTCGCCATCGACCGATACGCGCTGGCGTTGAGCGAGTAGAACGCGAGCTTCAGCAGCACGACCAACGCGACGATGGCCCAGCCCCAGTTGCCAAGCACACTGTGCAGCTTGTCGAGCAGCCAGAAGAGCGGCTGCGCGAGGATGCGGAACCAGCCGTAGTCCTTCACGAGGTCGAGGCCCGGCGCCAGTTCGGCGAGCTTGTACTCCTCTTGCGGGCCGGCGTAGAACGTGGCGTCCACCGCTTTGGTCGCGCCCGGTGCGAGTTCGCCTGCGTTGGTCACCATCGCGACGGCGTACTGGTTCGCAGCGACCTTGGTGGTGCGGAACTCTCGTGCCTGGCCAGGCGGCAAGATCCACGCCGAGGTGAAGTAGTGCTGGACCATCGCGATCCAGCCGTCGTTCGCGCTCTTGTCGTGTTCGGCCTTGCCTTTCTCGATGTCCTTGAATTCGATTTTGCGGAACTTGTTCGCGTCGGTGTAAAGAGCAGGCCCCGTGAAGGTGAAGTACATCGACGACTCGCCCTTGGGCGGGTTGCCGTCGCGCAGCAGCTGCAGGTAAAGCAGCGGCGTCACCGGCGTGGCGGCGTTGTTCGCGATGTCGTGCCTGACGGCCACGGCGTAGCTGCCGCGTTTGAAGACGTAGCTGCTCACGAGCTTCACGCCACCCGCTTCCCCTTCGAAGCGCAACGTCAGCGCGTCTTGCCCTGGTGCAAGCTCACGCGGGCCATCCGCGAGCTTCATCGGCGTGGTGTGGTTGGGCAGCGTGACGCCCGCCTGATTCGAGATCAGGCCGCTTTGCGCCAGGTACAGCCGTTCGTTGCTGCGATCAAAAAGCACCACTGGTGCGCCGCCGTTGCCGTGATCAGCGTGCTGCAGCAACTCGAGCCGCACCATTTGCCCGCCCATCGAATCAAACTTCGCGCGCACGGTGTCGGTGGTCACCGTCACCAGTTCACCCACCGGCGCCGCCTGCAGTGGCGCGGTCGCTGTGCTGGTGGGTGTCGCAACCTGCGGTGTGGACGACGGTACCCCCGAAGCCGCCTGCGCGGGCGTCGGCGCCGTCGTGGCCGTGGTCGTTGCGACTGGTTTGAAAAGCCCGCCGAGCGGAGAGGGTTGTCCTTGGTGCGTGGACCACCGGTCCCAGAGCATCAGCAGAGACATCGAGAAGACCACCCAGAGAAGGGTTCGGCGAATGTCGGTCATTGTGTTTTCGTGAATCGTGCAGGGCGGGGCACGGGGTCATACCCGGCCTCGCACCATGGGTGGCAACGCAGCAGGCGGCGCGCGCCCAGATAGGCCCCAGCGGCCGCTCCGTGTGCTTCGATGGCTTCGCGTGCGTAGCGCGAGCAGGTGGGCTCGAAACGGCAAGACTGGCCGATCCAGGGGCTCAGCAGCAGCCGGTATGCCTCGAGGGCTGCCAGCATTCCCTTGGCCATCCAGCTTGGCGATTCGACGGTAGGTTGTCCGGACACAAAGGAGCTATCTGACGGCTTGGCCGATGGGTTTGAGAAGCGCCGACGCGAAGAGCCGAAGCAGTTCCGCCCGCAGTGCAGCTTTCACCGCGGTGGTCATCGCTGGCCCACGCGGATCGGCGGCGCCAATGCCCGCCCGCAGCCGCACCAACCAAGTCCCCGGCGGAAGGGTCGGCCCAAGCTCGCGGATGACCGCACGCACGAGACGGCGGACCGTATTGCGGGTCACGGCGCGTCGAGCGTGGCGTTTTGGAATCACCATGCCCAGGACGGTCAGATGTGCCGTAGGTTCCTGTGGCGTCGCCGACGACGGTTCTTGATCTGCACCATCTTTTCCATAGTTATCAACAGCCGTCGACCGGGGTTGTCCCCTGACTGTTGACAACTTTGCTCCGGGCCGGCCACTCAGATGGTGAAGCACGAATAGTGCAGTGCTGGACACAGGGCGGGTGCGAAGGCCAGACTCGAACGCCCGGCGATCACGCAAGGGCGCGAGACTCACGCCACCGGAGCCGTTGACCGCAGGTGATCAGCTTGTCTCAGACCGCGAGCCGCTTGCGACCTTTGGCGCGGCGGGCATTGATGACAGCCCGACCGCCGCGGGACTTCATCCGGACCAGAAAGCCGTGCGTTCGGGCACGGCGGGTTTTCGAGGGTTGGTAGGTGCGCTTCATGGTCAAACTCTCTAAGGGCCGTGAGGGCGCCGACGAAAAAGCAAAGCCGGCGATTACAGCAAAACGCGCATTCTCGGTCAATTTGAGTCGGGATCGGCGCCTTGGTCGACGCGCGACGCGTCGGCCGACCGGCGTGTCTCGTCGAGGCCGGCGCTGGCTCGGCTTCGATATGTGGATAACCGCTCGCTCGTGGCCCTGACCGTGACTAGAATGCCGCTCCTTCGCGCGCTTTCTCCACAGCCCTTCTCCACAGCCCAACGGCCACCGCAGTCCGAACCGCTCACCTGCCGCATGACATCGAATCTATGGCAACTCGGGCTCGAGCGCTTGTCTGCTGACCTGCCTGAGCAGCAGTTCAACACCTGGATCCGCCCCTTGCCCGATGCCCGGTTCGACGATCAGGGTCCGGGCGGCGCCGTCTTGTTCCTGCGTGTTCCGAATCGTTTCAAGATGGATTGGATTCGAGCGCAATACGCCGGCCGGATCGAGACTGTGCTGAGCGAGTTGGCCGGCAAGCCCGTTCGGCTCGACCTGTCGGTCCACCCGCGCGACCCGTCGCGCGAGCCACGTCCCGCCGCGACGACGCTGAGGCCCCTCGCAAGCACTTTGGTGGCTATCGAAGCCGATGCCTTGCACAGCACGGCGGCCCATGGCAACGGCAACGCCGCCCGGGCTTTGGCGCCGGCACTCAACCCGCACCGCCTGAACACGGCGCTGACCTTCGAGACGCTTGTTGGCGGCCGTGCCAACCAGATGGCGCGGACCGCGGCGCTGCACGTCGCAGGCGCGCCAGGCCTGATGTACAACCCGCTGTTCATCTACGGCGGCGTCGGCCTTGGCAAAACCCACCTGATCCACGCCGTAGGCAATGCACTGTTGGCCGATCGTCCCGGCGCGAAAGTGCTCTACCTACACGCCGAACAATTCATCTCGGACGTGGTGAAGAACTACCAGCGCAAAACCTTCGACGAGCTGAAAGCCAAGTACCACTCGCTGGATCTGCTGCTGATCGACGACGTTCAGTTCTTCGCGGGCAAGGACCGTACACAGGAAGAGTTCTTCAACGCGTTCGAGGCGCTGCTGGCCAAACGCGCGCACATCATCATGACCAGCGACACCTACCCCAAGGGCCTGGTCGACATCGACGAACGCTTGACCTCGCGTTTCGACGCCGGTTTGACCGTCGCCATCGAGCCCCCGGAGCTCGAGATGCGCGTGGCGATCCTCATCAAGAAGGCGCAGGCCGAGGGTGCCGAGTTGCCCGAAGACGTTGCGTTTTTCATCGCAAAGAACGTGCGCGCAAACGTGCGCGAACTCGAAGGCGCCCTGCGCAAGGTGTTGGCCTACGCGCGCTTCTCGCACAAAGAGGTCGCCATCGGGCTGGCCCGCGAGGCACTGAAGGATCTCTTGTCGATCCAGAACCGCCAGATCGGGGTCGAGAACATTCAGAAAACCGTCGCAGACTTCTACAAGATCAAGGTCGCCGACATGTACAGCAAGAAGCGTCCGGCTTCGATCGCACGCCCTCGCCAGATCGCGATGTATCTTGCCAAGGAGATGACGCAGAAGAGCCTGCCCGAGATCGGTGAGTTGTTCGGGGGCCGTGACCACACGACCGTGCTGCACGCGGTGCGCAAGATCGGCGGTGAGCGCCAGAAGAACACCGAACTGAACCAACAACTGCATGTGCTCGAACAGACGCTGAAAGGCTAGACCGCCGAAGCTGGTCGAAATGAAGGTTGGGGACAAGTCTGGAACAAGGTGCCAGTCATCCACAGGCGAAGGCGGTTTGGCAAAGATGTTCATCTTGGCGAGCACCCTCGAGAGCCCTGAGCCCACAGTGTTGGGGCGAGCGTAAATGATTGCCAGAACAGGTGAAAATAGCGTTCTGCACAGGTCGCCCAAGGCTCTATCACTACCACTAAGTTCTAAAAGACTAAGTTCTAAAGATAAGAATCGGAAGAGACATTCATGATCGTCCTCAAAGCTCCGCAGGAGAACTTGCTCGGCGCCCTGCAGGCGGTTGCGGGTATCGTCGAGCGACGACAGACCCTCCCGGTGTTGGCCAATGTGCTGATCCGCAAGAAGGGGGGCGACGTTGAACTCACGACGAGCGACCTCGAGATCCAGGTGCGCACGCATGCCGAGCTGGGTGGTGATGCGGGCACCTTTTCGACGACGGTCGGCGCGCGCAAGGTCATCGACATCCTGCGCACGTTGCCGGCCGAACAGGTTGTGACGGTCACGGCGAAAGACAACAAGCTGACGCTGCAGGGTGGCAAGAGCCGCTTCACGTTGCAGACGCTGCCGGCCAATGACTTTCCGCTCGTGAGCGAGTCGGCTGACTTCGGGCCATCTTTCTCGGTGCCGCAGAAGACGTTGAAGCTGTTGCTGAACCAGGTGCACTTCGCGATGGCGGTGCACGACATCCGCTACTACCTTAACGGCATCCTCTTCGTGGCAGAAGGCAAGACGCTGACGCTGGTTGCGACCGACGGTCACCGCTTGGCGCTGTCGCAGGTGAGCTTCGACGAGCCGATGCCCAAGCAGGAGGTGATCCTTCCGCGCAAGACGGTGCTCGAGTTGCAGCGCCTGCTCGAGGACAACGACCAGCCAATCGAGATTCGCTTCGCGCCGAACCAGGCCAAGTTTGTTTTCGGTGGCATGGAGTTCGTGACGAAGCTCGTCGAAGGCAAAGTTCCCGGACTACAACCGCGTGATCCCGAAGGGCCACAAGTTCCATGTGACGTTGGGTCGCTTGCCGTTTGCTCGCCAGCCTGCAACGCGCGGCGATCTTGACGAGCGAGAAGTTCAAGGGCGTGCGTGTCAACGTCGAGCCAGGCAACTTCCGTATCGCGTCCAGCAACACCGAGCAAGAAGAGGCCAAGGAAGAAATCGAAGTCGAATATCAGGGCGACCCGATCGAGATCGGCTTCAATGTCAGCTACCTGATCGACGCCTTGTCGAACATGGACGCCGAGATGATTCGCATCGAGCTGCAGGACACCAGCTCCAGCGCGCTCTTCACGGTCCCGGAGCAAGCTGGCTTCAAGTACGTCGTCATGCCCATGCGCATCTAGCGCGCCGGTGGTGCGCGCATGCGTACGCACCGCGCGCTGGATGGTCGAACATACCTCACCCCCGGCCGAATGGGGCTCCAGTCAGAGATGGAACAAGCGGGCTGCATCGCAGCCTGTGGTAATGCAAACGATGAGTGAATTGAACGCGTCTCCGGGCGGTGACCAATCGAGCTATGGCGAGAGCAGCATCCAGATCCTCGAGGGGCTCGAGGCAGTGCGCAAGCGCCCGGGCATGTACATCGGCGACACGTCCGACGGCACCGGTCTGCACCACTTGGTCTTCGAAGTTGTCGACAACTCGATCGACGAAGCGCTGGCCGGCTACTGCGACGACATCGTCGTCACCATCCACACCGACAACTCGATGTCTGTCATCGACAACGGCCGCGGCATTCCCACGGGCGTGAAGATGGATGACAAGCACGAGCCCAAACGCTCTGCCTCCGAGATTGCGCTGACCGAACTGCACGCTGGCGGCAAGTTCAACCAGAACAGCTACAAGGTATCAGGCGGGCTGCATGGCGTGGGCGTGAGTTGCGTCAACGCACTATCGAAGTGGTTGCGGCTGACCGTGCGGCGCGATGGCAAAGTCAACGGCCTCGAGTTCAAACGGGGCGTTCCGCAAGATCGCGTGATCGAAATCCGCGACGGCGTCCAGGTGAGTCCGATGCGTGTCAGTGGCGACACCGACAAGCGCGGCACCGACGTGCACTTCCTGCCCGACGACGAGATCTTCGACAACATCGACTTTCACTATGACGTGTTGGCCAAGCGCCTGCGCGAGCTCTCGTTCCTGAACAACGGCGTGCGCATTCGCCTCGTCGACGAGCGCAACAACAAACAAGACGACTTCGCCTACGCGGGCGGCGTGCGCGGCTTCGTCGAGTTCATCAATCAGGGCAAGAAGGTCCTGCATCCCAACGTCTTCCACGCCACCGGTGAGAAGGCCAGCGACCAAGGATCGGTGATCGGCGTCGAAGTTGCGATGCAGTGGAACGATGGCTACAACGAGTCGGTGCTCTGCTTCACGAATAACATCCCTCAGCGTGATGGCGGCGCGCATCTGACCGGCCTGCGCGCAGCAATGACGCGTGTGATCAACAAGTACATCGAAGACCACGAACTGGCGAAGAAGGCCAAGGTCGAGATCGCAGGTGACGACATGCGCGAAGGCCTGGCCTGCGTGATCAGCGTCAAGGTGCCCGAGCCGAAATTTTCGAGCCAGACCAAAGACAAGCTCGTCTCGAGCGAGGTGCGGGCACCCGTCGAGGAGGTGGTGGGTCAGAAGCTTGGCGAGTGGTTGCTCGAGAACCCCATCGACGCGAAGATCGTCTGCGGCAAGATCGTCGACGCCGCGCGAGCGCGTGAGGCCGCACGCAAAGCACGTGAGATGACGCGGCGCAAGGGCGAACTCGACGGCCTGGGCCTGCCGGGTAAGCTGGCCGATTGCCAGGAGAAAGACCCGGCGCTGTGCGAGATCTACATCGTCGAGGGAGACTCGGCCGGCGGCAGCGCCAAGCAAGGGCGCGATCGCAAGTTCCAGGCGATCCTTCCGCTGCGCGGCAAGATCCTCAACGTCGAGCGCGCGCGCTACGAAAAACTCTTGTCCAGCGACGCGATCCTCACCTTGATCGCGTCGTTGGGCACCGGCATTGGTGCGGTGGACTTTTTTATCGACAAGCTGCGCTACCACCGCATCATCATCATGACCGACGCCGACGTCGACGGCTCGCACATTCGCACGCTGCTGCTGACGTTCTTTTATCGGCAGATGCCCGTGCTGGTCGAGCGCGGGCACATCTACATCGCACAGCCGCCGCTGTACAAGGTCAAGCTGGGCAAGCACGAGCAGTACCTCAAGGACGACAG
Source organism: uncultured beta proteobacterium (assembly GCA_963738615.1). GTDB lineage: Bacteria > Pseudomonadota > Gammaproteobacteria > Burkholderiales > Burkholderiaceae_C > CAVTWY01. Next base: position 654,311 of record CAVTXI010000019.1, on the reverse strand, counting down.
TGAACTCGACTCGTTCTTGATGCGCGTGGCGCTCGATGGCGCGAAGGTCGAGCCCGGTGATGGCAGGCCCGCGCTCGAGGGCGAAACACTCGCGACGTTGGCACGCCAATATGTGATCGCCGACGCGGTAGTCGATCGCCTGTCGGCGTGGATGGATGTCGAAGCGCTGCGTGCCATCACCGACGGCCTCGAGATCAATCTCGACACCGAAGAAGCCGCGGCGGCCAGCGCCAAGGCCCTGGCGGCGGCGCTGCACGACGCGACGGTCGATGCCGAAACCGACCCGCGAACCGACAAGCGCCTGCTGCGCATCAGCCGCCGCCATCACGGCAACGTCAAGAGCAGCGCCTTCACGTCAGACTTTGTGCACGGTGCCGACTACGAGGCGCTACGGACCGCGGGCGTCACGTTCAAGGGACTGCTCGGCTCCAAGGCGATGGCCTTGCGCGGCGAAGGCGACAAGCGCAAGGAAAGCGCCGTGGCCGATTTCCGCGGCGCGATGGCGTGGCTGATGCTGCAGGCCGAAGGCAGCGTGGGCCGACAGCGCTACAAGGGCCTGGGCGAGATGAACCCCGGGCAGCTTTGGGAAACAACGATGGACCCGACCGTTCGCCGCTTGCTTCGGGTCCAGATCGAAGACGCAATCGAGGCCGACCGCGTGTTCACGATGTTGATGGGCGACGAAGTCGAGCCACGGCGCGCGTTCATCGAGAACAACGCGTTGCGCGCGGGGAACATCGACGTTTAGAGGCAGTGCGTCGTCGTTGTCGTCGGGCGCCATCGCCCGACGGCGAGTTGACTCGCAGGGTCAGCTTCAGAAACAGGCAGCTTCAGAGGGTTGCCGGGCCTCGTATTCAGTGCAAGCATCGTTTCCGTCACGTGCCGATGCGGCGTAACAACTTTCGTGAACGACAAGATGGCGCGACGAAGACAATCCACCGCTGCGCACTACTCGTGCGCCTGTCGGACGTTCCATGCCAGCCTCCGCACCTTTCGCCAAGCCAGAACCAGACCCGCACGCGTCTGCCGAACCCCTCTCCGAGCCGGTCGGCATGACAGGTTTGGGCATCGACGAGTTCGCCAGGGGTTGGTACGACTCGAGTTTTGATCTGCGCCGGGGTCTGTGGGTGATCGAGACTGACCTCGACCCCGCGATCACCCACGGCGTCGTGGTCCGTAAGCGCGCCCATCCCGGCGGGGGCTGAGCGCTCGTCGACCGACGCTGCTCTGGAAGGCCGGTTCCATGGCCGAGCTGACCGTCTATCACCGCCGACGCCTGCGCGAGGTCTGGCGCTCGGCGGGTTGGCCCTGCCGCGACGCGATCGAGGTCGAACTGCTGGTGGCCGGGCTTCTCGAGCGGCACCTCGATGAACAAGGCCGCGAGACGCTGCGAGTCTCTGACGCGGGTGTCGCGGTGTTGGCCGCCACACTCGAGCAGCACCGGCGCACGCGTGACCCGCACGAAGACTTGGTGACGCGCGTCGCGCAGCACATGCACCGGTCAGGCCGATGGGTATGGCGCGGGTTAAGCCTGCGCGCGCCGCTGGAAGCGTCGATCGCGGGCGATGCTGGCGAGCAAGAACGTGCGCCGCCGCGATGGGTGGTCGCCATGCCCGACCTTTTTTCGGTGCGCAGTACGACCGTCGAGGCGTACCTCGAGCCGGTGATCCATGAGATCAAGGTCCGGCGCGGTGACTTGCTTGCTGATGTGCGGCGACCCGACAAACGCGCCGCCTATCGGGCGCTGGCCGGCGAGTGCTGGTACGTGTTGAAGCAGGGGATCGGCGGCGTCGACGACGTGCCGCCGGAATGCGGCGTCATCGTGGCAACCGCAACCGCGCTCGAGGTCGCGCGGCCGGCGCCCAGGCGCGACGCGCCACTGCCCTTCCCGACATGGATGGCACTGGCGCGTGCAGCCCGGTGCGACTTCGGCGACGATGAGCCCCAGGGGCTGCTCTGAAGGGTGTGCTTCCAAGGCAGACAATGTCGGCTCGAAGGGCTCGAACCAGGAGCGAACCATGACGCAACACCGATCCATCCGCGCTCCGAACCCGGCCTTGTGCTCGCGCCAAGCCGTGTGCGCGATGGCCGCGGCCGCGTGCGTGACGATCGCGCTCATCGGCGCGCCCAGCGCCCAGGCCGCGCCCAAGCTGCCATCGACCAACGTGGCGTGGGTGCCTGCTGCGGTCGATGCCGACATCGATCGGGCCTTTGCCCAGGCCCGCGCACAAGCCAAGCCGGTGCTCCTTTATTGGGGCGCCACCTGGTGCCCACCGTGCAACCAACTCAAGGCCACGCTGTTCAACCGCAATGACTTCGCTCAGCAAAGCAAAGGCTTCGTCGCGGTGCATGTCGATGGCGACCGGCCTGGTGCGCAGAAGCTTGGCGCGCGCTTCAACGTGCGTGGCTATCCGACGGTGATCTTGTTCAACCCGCAGGGTGACGAAATTACGCGTCTGCCCGGTGAGGCCGACGCCGAGCAGGTGATGGTTGTGTTGCGGGCCGGCCTTGCGGGCGGTCGGCCGATCAAGCAGGTGCTGGCCGATGCGCGCACGGGCAAGACGCTTTCGCCGAACGAGTGGCGCATGCTGGCGTTCTATTCATGGGACACCGACGAAGACCGCGTGGTGCGTGCCGCCGATCGCGCATCGACGCTGGCTGAGCTGGCCACGAAGTGCCCCCCGTCGGAAGACGAGACCGCGACACGGCTGTGGCTGAAAGCGATGGCTGCCAGCGATGATGGCAAGGGCATCAAGCCCGATGATGCGATGCGCGCGCGCGTCGTCCGTGTGTTGGCGGACCCGGCGCAGGCGCGAGCCCATATGGACGTGCTGGGCAACTGGGGGCCCGAGATCCTGCGCCTGCTCACACCCGAAGATTCACCCCAGCGCGAGGCCATGGCGCGCGTGTTCGACAGCGCACTGTCGAGGCTGCAAACCGACGAGACCCTGTCGCGCGGCGACCGACTCCAGGCACTGATCGCCCGCGTCGGCATCGCCAGATCCGATCAAGGCAAAGACGTGCGCCGGCCGAAGCTGACCGAGCCGCTGCTGTCCGACGTGCGCAAGACGGCCGAACATCTCGATCGCTTGGTGACCGACGGCTACGAGCGCCAAGCCGTGATCACCGCCGCGGCCTACATGCTCGGCCAAGCCGGTTTATGGGACGACAGCGACTCGCTGCTGAAGGGCAACCTCGCGCGCAGCCATTCGCCGTACTACTTGATGAGTCAGCTTGGCGGCAACGCGCGCAAACTGGGCCGCACCGACGAAGCGCTGCGCTGGTATCAGCAAGCGTTCGAGCGCAGCGAAGGCCCGGCGACGCGTCTGCAGTGGGGGTCCGGTTACGTCAGTGCGCTGGTCGAACTGGCGCCCGCCGACGAAAAGCGCATCGAGGCTGCGGTGACGCAACTGTTCGACGAGGCCGCGCAAGACCAAGCCGCCTTCCATGAACGCAGCGCGCGCTCACTTCAACGCGTCGGCACCAAGCTCGCGGTGTGGAACAAGGACGGGCAGCACACCGCGGCGATGAAGCGGCTGCAGGCGCGCCTGACCCAAACCTGCGCGAAGGTGCTTAAGGCCGACGGTCAGCGCGCGACCTGCGAAGAGCTGCTGAAGCCGAAGGCCTGACGCGACCGCGGGCTGCACCCGCGGGCGGCGTCGTTACTTCGTCAGACCTTCTGCTTTTAACGCGGCCTGCACGCTGGGGCGCTTGCCCATGCGGTCCATGAAGGCCATCAGGTTCGCGAAGCCCGACAGGTCGACGCCCACGTGTTTGCCCCACGAAGCGGTGACGAACAGGTAGGCATCGGCAACGGAAAAGTTGTTGCCCATCAGGTACGACTTGCCCACGAGCTGCTGGTCGATGTACTGGTAACGCGACATCAGCCGCTCGCGATAGACCTTCTTGCCCTCTTCCGGCATCGCCGGGTTGAACAGCGGCGAAAAGCTCTTGTGCAGCTCGGTCGAGATGAAGTTGAGCAACTCCATCAAGCGGTAGCGCGCCATCGTGCCGGCGGGTGGCGCAAGCTTCTTGTCGGGCACCTGGTCGGCGATGTATTGCACGATCGCCGGGCCTTCGGTCAGGCGCTCACCGTTGTCGAGCTCGAGCAGCGGCACGTAGCCCTTCGGATTGATGGTGTAGTAGTCGGTGCCGTCCTGGAGCTTGTGCGTCTTGGTGCTGGCCAGCACAGGCTCGAAGGCAAGGCCACTTTCGTTCAGGACGATGTGGGGGCTCAAGGAGCAGGCGCCAGGGCTGTAGTAGAGCTTCATGGGGTTCGCTTTCGTGACAGAGGAACGATCAGAGCGATCAGGGGAGACGCACGATAGCGCGAACGGGTCGTCGCCCAACAGCGCGGGGGGATGTCGACGGCACAATGCGCGCGCATGTTGCAGCGGGCGGTTGATCAGTGGTGCAAGGTCGCAGTAGCGCTCGTGATCGCAGCGAGCGGGATCTGCGCGGGGGCCATCACGACCGCGGCAGCCGCCACGAGTCTTCGCCTCGAAGGCTGCCGGTTGAAGGGGGTTGTGCAGGAGGCACAGTGCGGGTCGATCCCCCGCGCCCTCGACCCCGATGAGCCACAAGGGCGCACGATCGACGTCCATGTGGCCGTGCTGCCCGCGGTCGCGCGCAACAAGCTCCCCGATCCGATCTTCTTCTTTGTCGGCGGCCCCGGTCAGAGTGCGATTGACCTGGCCGGAGCGGCCCAGTCGATGTTGGGGCGTTTTGGCAACCGGCGCGACATCGTGCTGGTCGACCAGCGCGGCACAGGGCGAACGGCGCCGCTCGAGTGCGACAAGCCCGATCCGTGGCAGCCGTTGGCACACGCGGTCGATGAAGACCGCGCCATCGATCGCCGACAGCACTGCGTGCGTGAGCTGCAGAAGAAGCCCCATGGCGATCTGCGCTTCTACACAACCACGATCGCGATGCACGACATCGAAGCGGTTCGTGCAGCGCTGGGGCCTGCGCGCATCAACCTGGTCGGCGGTTCCTACGGCACGCGCGCCGCGCTCGAGTACATGCGGCTGTTTCCACGCCACGTGCGCAGCGCGGTACTCGACGGTGTGGCGCCCCCCGATATGGGGCTGACAAGTTCGTTCTCGGCCGACAACCAGGCCGCGCTCGACGCGGTGTTCGATGCGTGCAGCGCCGACGTGTCATGCAATCAGCGTTACCCGAAGCTGAGAACCCAATGGGAGCAATTGCTCACTTCCTTGCCAAAGCCAATCACTGAAGCCCACCCGATGACGGGTCGGACCGAAGGTTTTGTGTTGAGCCGCACTGCGGTTTTGGGTGCCGTGCGCCGCGCGCTGTACGCCCCGGCGCTGGCTGCTGCCCTGCCGTCGTCGATCGACGCCGCTGCTCAGGGCCGTCACGCGCCCTTGCTTGCGATGAGCGGCAGCTCGGGAAACTTGCGCATCTTCGAAGGCATGCACTTCTCGGTGCTGTGCGCCGAGGACGTGCCCGTGGTGCGGGGTGCAGAACCAGTGCAACGCGGCCGAGATTTCGGTGATGACTACGAGCGGTTCTACGCAAAGGTCTGCGAATTCTGGCCTCGTGGAAAAGTTAGTGATAACTTCAAGTCGGTACCGCAAGCGCCAGCCCCAACCCTCCTGCTGTCTGGCGGCGCCGACCCCGCCACACCTGCGCGACACGGCGAGCGTGTCGCGAAGCTCCTGGGTAACAAGGCCACGCACATCGTGGTGCCGAATGCGGGGCACGGCCTGATGGGGTTGGCCTGCGTACGCGAGGCGATCTATCAGTTCGTCGAGCGAGCCGACAAGGTCCCGGCACCCCGCTCCGAGCTGGTTTGCGCCGACCGCATTCCGCGCCCGCGGCCTTTTTTGCCACCGGCACCGGTCGTCTCTGCCGGAGAACCCCGTTGATCGAGATCCGCGACGTGGCCAAGCGCTTCGCGCAAGGGCGTGGGCGTACGCGGCGTGACGTGCACGCGGTGGCTGGGGTGTCATTCGCAGCCGCTGATGGCTGCATCACCGGGCTGCTGGGCCCGAACGGTGCTGGCAAGACGACGACGCTGCGCATGTTGGCTGCGCTGATCGTGCCCGATCGCGGCACGATCGTCGTCGACGGCATCGACGTCACATCACGTCCGCGCGAGGCGCTGGCGCGCATGGGGGTGCTGAGTGACGCGCGCGGCCTGTACCCGCGGCTGAGCGCGCGCGAGAACATCTTGTATTACGCCCGCCTGCAGGGCATGCGCGATGGTGATGCGCAAACCCGCATCGACACGCTTGCGTCGCTGCTGGACATGACCGCGCTGCTCGAGCGTCGCACCGAAGGCTTCAGCCAGGGCGAGCGTATGAAAACTGCGCTGGCGCGCGCGCTGGTGCATGACCCACAGAACATCGTGTTGGACGAGCCGACCAACGGGCTCGACGTGCCGGCCACCCGCGCGCTGCGCGAAATTCTGCGTCGCCTGCGGGACGACAAGGGCAAGTGCATCGTCTTCTCGACGCACATCATGCAAGAGGTGGTGAAGCTGTGCGACCACGTGGTGCTGGTGGCGCACGGGCAAGCGGTGGCCGCCGGGACCGTCGCCGAAATCAACGCCGCCGGCGGCGAAGCCGACTTCGAAGAGAGTTTCGTCAAGCTGGCTTACGGGCCCAAATCGGTTGCCGGGGCGTTGCAGGACTTAGCGTCATGAGCGCAGCGTGGGTGGTGTTTCGCAAAGAGCTGATTGACGCCTTGCGCGACCGGCGTACGTTGCTGATGGTGTTGCTGACATCGGTCGCGATCGGGCCGCTGGTCTTGCTATTGGTGTCGTCGCTGGTGGGTGACCTCGAGCGCCAGGCCGAGAAGCGTGTGCTGCGCGTTCAGGGGGCCGAGCACGCGCCGACCTTGATCAACTTCGTCGAGCGCCAGTCTTTCACTGTCGAGGCCGCGCCCGCCGATTACCTGGTGACGTTGCGCGCCGGCAAGTTGGGCGATGCGGTCGTCGTCGTGTCGCCAGACTTCGAGGAGAGGCTTCTTCAGGGTGAAGCCGCGACGATCGAGGTCGTCGGCAACCAGAGTCAGGCGGCGTCGGGTACAGCGATGCGCCGTGCGCAGTCGCTGCTGCTGGCTTTCGCCCAGGAGCGGGCGGTGCTGCGTCAGTTGTCGCTGGGCATCGCGCCGACGAGTGCCACGATCGACGTGCAGGAACGCGACCTGGCCAACCGACAGGCGCGTGCGGCGCAGCTCACGGCCATGGTCCCTTTCTTCGTGTTGATGGCGGTGTTGTACGGCTCGATGGCCGCGGCGATGGACACCACGTCGGGCGAGCGTGAGCGCGGCTCGCTCGAACCCCTGTTGATGAACCCTGCGTCGCGTACAGCTCTGGTGTTTGGCAAGTGGGGCGCGGTGGCCACGGTGGGGATGCTGATAGCGATCTTGTCGTGCGCTAGTTTTTTGCCGGCACAAAGCCTGATGCGTAGCGAGACGCTGACGGCGCTCTTCCAGTTCGGGCCGGGAGAGATGCTGATGTTTGTCGCCATCCTGTTGCCGTTTGCTGCGGCGACCGCCGCAGTTTTGATGGCCGTGGCGATCCGCGCGAAGTCCTTCAAGGAGGCTCAAACGAACATCACAGTCGTGATGTTGGCGATCACTCTGGCACCAATGGCGTCGATGTTCAATCAAGAGGGTGAGTCGCCCTGGCACCTGTGGGTGCCAACGCTTGGCCAGATCACGCTGATGAATCGCGTCTTGAAGGGGGAATCCTTAGGGACTGACTTGTGGGTAACGCTGCTCTCATGCGCTCTAGTGACAGTGTTAGCGCTTACTTATCTAAGTAGATCGATTCAGCGAGCGGCTGTGAGATAGCCGCACAGCAAAGCGCATGCGGCGCGGTCTGCGCGCATACGGGTGCCTGGCGGATTGCCCTCCATCGCTGTGGCCGCTGCCTAAAATTGGGGCATGCACTATCCGAAACGCTTTAACGTCATCGTGGTTGGTGGCGGACATGCCGGCACAGAGGCCGCGCTGGCCGCGGCGCGCATGGGGTGCCAGACGCTGCTGGTGACGCACAACATCGAGACGCTTGGGCAGATGAGCTGCAACCCGTCGATCGGCGGCATCGGCAAAGGGCATCTGGTCAAGGAAGTTGATGCGCTTGGCGGCGCGATGGCGATTGCCACCGACGAAGCCGGAATCCAGTTCCGCATCCTCAATTCGAGCAAGGGCCCTGCCGTTCGCGCGACGCGGGCTCAGGCCGACCGTGTGTTGTACCGGGCTGCGATCAGGCGTCGGCTGGAGCAACAGCCGGGACTGACGATCTTTCAGCAGCCAGTCGATGACCTGGTTGTTCAAGGAGATCGTATTACGGGTGTTGTTACTCAAGTTGGTATTCACTTCAGCTCCGAAGCTGTGGTTTTGACAGCCGGTACCTTCTTAAATGGAAGAATCCATGTTGGCCTTGAAGGTGGACAAGGGGGCCGAGCCGGTGACCCAGCGGCGGTGACGCTTTCGGCCCGGCTGAAGGAACTGAAGCTCCCCCAAGGGCGGCTGAAGACCGGAACACCGCCTCGCCTCGATGGCCGCACGATTGATTTCACGCGGCTGACTGAGCAGCCAGGCGACGGCGTTGCGTTCGCCGACGGCCGCTCTGCAGACCGGTCGGTGCCGGTCTTCAGCGTGATGGGCTCTGCCGCCATGCATCCCAAGCAGGTGCCGTGCTGGATCACACATACCAACGAGCGGACGCACGAGATCATCCGATCGGGTTTTGATCGCAGCCCCATGTTTACCGGCGTGATCGAGGGCGTGGGCCCGCGGTACTGCCCCAGCATCGAGGACAAGATCAACCGGTTCGCCGACAAGGCGAGCCACCAGATCTTCCTCGAACCAGAAGGCCTGACGACACACGAGATTTATCCGAATGGGATCTCGACGTCACTGCCATTCGACATCCAATTGGCTGCCGTTCGGACCATGACTGGACTGGAAGAAGCCGTCATCGTTCGGCCAGGATATGCCATTGAGTACGACTACTTTGATCCGCGCGAACTCAAGCTCAACTTCGAGACTCGCGCAATTCGCGGCCTGTTCTTTGCCGGGCAAATCAATGGAACGACGGGCTACGAAGAGGCTGCGGCCCAAGGGCTTTATGCGGGAGTCAACGCGGCCTTGCTGGCCAAGGATCGTGACCCGTGGACGCTGCGGCGCGATCAAGCCTACCTCGGTGTGCTCGCTGATGACTTGGCGAGCAAGGGCGTATCCGAGCCCTACCGGATGTTTACGAGCCGTGCTGAGTTCAGGCTGCAATTGCGCGAGGACAACGCAGACCTTCGGTTGACTGAGGCGGGCCGGTTGCTGGGGCTCGTGAGCGATCAGCAGTGGGATTTATTCTGCCGTAAGCGTGACGCTGTTTCACGTGAAACAGCTCGGCTCCACGGTATCTGGGTCAATCCGACGAATCTAACTGCAGCTCGGTCGATCGAGTTGATCGGGCAGCCGCTCGAGCACGAGGCACGTCTTCTGGATCTGCTTAAGAGGCCGGGCCTCGACTTCGCAGTGCTAGAGCAAATCTTAGATGTGGTTGCCCCTGAAGCCGGTGTTTCACGTGAAACGTTAAGGCAAGAGCTTGGGGATCACCTTGCCGCCACTGTGATCGAGCAGATCGAAATCAGTGTGAAGTACCAGGGCTACATCGACCGTCAGATCGAAGAAGTTGGGCGCGCCGCAGGATACGAAAACCTCTCGATGCCCGGCGATTTCGACTACGGTCAAATCAAGGCGCTCAGTATCGAAGTTCGGCAGCGGCTCATCCAACACCGCCCGGGCACTCTGGGTCAAGCGGCCAGGCTACCGGGCGTCACGCCGGCAGCGATCGCCTTGCTCCTGGTTCATCTCAAGAAGCGAGGCATGCCTCGAACATCTTCACTGCCATCGATCAACGACGCTGCATCAATCGACGACGCTGCATGAATCGACGACGCTGCACCAATTGGCGACGCTGCGCGTGACCAGCCTTGCCCCCGTCCAATCTCGTGGCTGACTGGACCGAACTCATTCAGCAAGACCTTCTCGAGTGCGGTCTCGAGGGGGATGTCGAAGCGGTTCCGATCTTGGCGAACTACCTCGACCTACTGGCGCGTTGGAACGCGACCTACAACCTAACCGCCGTCCGAGACGTCGCGCTGATGCGCACGCAGCACTTGGCGGACTGCATGGCCGTCGTGCTGGCCTTGCGTCGAATCGTCCGCATCGCGCCCGGCCCGATACGGGTTCTTGACGTGGGCAGCGGAGGTGGCCTACCAGGGGTGATCCTCGCGATCCTCCACCCAGCGTGGCAGGTGGACTGTGTCGATACCGTGGGGAAGAAGGCAGCTTTTATCCGGCAGGTTGCAGGTCAATTGCATCTGCCCAACCTTGGCGCAATTCATGGGCGTGTGGAGTCGATCACCAAGGCGGCGGGATCGAGCAAGGGATATCACCTGATCATCAGCCGTGCCTTCTCGAGTCTCCGAACCTTTGTCGAACTTACCCGACCTCTCTTGAGAGAGGGGGGTTCTTGGGCGGCAATGAAGGGCAAAACGCCTGAGGACGAGTTGAATGATCTGCCTGACGGTGTTGTTGTACAGAGCGTCCAGCCGATTCAGGTCCCGGGCCTAAATTCAGCCAGATGCATCGTCGAGATAAAAGTAAAACAGCGTTGAATACAAAGTTGATAAGACAGTAAGCGCAAACATGTCGACGATCTGATCCCCGCTAAATCATCGCCAGTTGTCGATGGAGCGTGGCGTTCATATACTGTGTATTCATACAGTATCTGGCGTGCTTTGCCACTGCCAGCCGCCATGTCACCGACTTACGTCAGTCTCCCCGGTCTAGCGCCCATCTGGCGCGCAGACCGTCTGGACTCAAAAACCTTGGCAGGTGGTCACCCCACCGGCTACGAGGCGCTTGATGCCGAGCTTCCCGAACGCGGTTGGCCCCGAGCGGGGATGGTCGAAATCCTGGGCGCTCACGAAGTGGGCAGTGAGTGGAGCCTACTGGCGCCCTGGCTGCGCCGGCCCGTCGTTGACGGCGGCCCGATCGTGTGCCTTGCACCACCGCACGAACCCAACGCACCGGCTCTGCTTCAGCTTGGTATACCGGTCGAGCGGCTGCTGCTGGTGCGCGCCTCAAGCGCAGCCGACACCGCATGGGCCGGCGAGCAGGCTCTGCAGGTCATGAGCTGCCAGGCGATTCTTTGGTGGGTGGGCGCCAACTTTCTTGGTGTCACGCCGCTGATGTTGCGGCGTCTTCACCTCGCGAGCATGGCCCGACCGACGCCTGTGTTTGTGCTGAGCCCTGCCAGCGCCCGTCAGCGCGGTTCTCCAGCCCCCCTGAGGTTAGCGCTCAATCAAATGAGATCGAAGTTGGCAGTCACTGTCTTCAAGAGGCGCGGCCCTTCGATGAATGCGCCGATCGAACTCGATCACCAGCTCCTGGATGAGGCTAGCTGCACCAGATGGCGTGCACTCACATCCACTTCACTTGGCAAGCCCAGCCGGGCGGCCAAAGCAACGGCCGTCGCCGATCATGTACTGGCTCGCCCTGTACCTGCCGACCTTACCGCTCGAGGCTGTTGATGGGGTCGCCCCCGACTTCCAGAAAGTCGGGCAGCAGCATCCCATTGGCGTCCTAGACCAGGGTCGACTTCTAACGGCTTCGGCGGAAGTTTTGCAAGCTGGCGCTCACGTCGGTATGACGCTGGCTGCGGTCAGCTCCCTCGTCCCTGGGATGATTGCCGTGCCGCGCCAGCCGCAGCGCGAACTCGAGCTGTTGCATCGCCTGGCGCTGGCTTACTCGGGCTACACCCCTTCAGTCGTCATCGAGTCCGACGGCGTTCGCCTCGAGCTGGGGGCGACGCTGCGTCTCTTCGGCGGTCGACGTGCTTTGCTGCGCCGGCTCGAAGCGACTGCGGGTGACTGCGGGATCGATCAGCTTCGGTTCGCACAAGCTTCGAGCCCCAAAGCGGCGTCGCTACTCGCCAGGGTCGAGCAGGGAGATCTGAGGGCAGACCTCAGGAGAGACGGCAAAACACGCCGGCCGCCAACTTCGTTGTTGGCACTCACTCAAACACGACTCGACTCGCTCCCGCTCAACATCGTCCTGCCGTTGTGGTCCCAACCGCGCGCGCTGGTCGACCTGCTGCAAGGCATCGGCTGCCGAACGTTGAGTGATCTGCGGGCATTGCCGCGCGGTGGGTTGACCCGGCGCGGCGGGCGTCAGCTGATGAGCTTGGTCGCACGCGCTTACGGCGACGAGCCTGATCCGCAGGTGATGTTCGAGGCGCCGCCAACTTTCGAGCTCGGCCTCGAGCTGATGCATCGCGCCGACGAAGCTGGTGCGCTGGTGTTCGCCGCGCAGCGGTTGGTGCAGCCGCTGGCGGGTTGGCTGGCGATGCGCTGGCTGGCGGCGTCTCGGCTGTCGCTGAAGCTGCGCCATGAAACCTCACGCCGACGCCAGCAGCCCGACTCGATCCTCGAGATCGCGATGGCTCAGCCCTCGCGAGATGCCGGACAAATCATGCTGCTGCTGCGCGAGCGCTTGCAGCGCATGACTTTGACGGCGCCGGTCTACGCGATCGTGCTTCGTCTGGACGATGCGGTTTCGCACGCGGGAAGCGCCGGCGCACTTTGGGCCAGCCCCACAACGCAGCGCGAAAGCGACAAAGCGCTCGTCGATCGACTGAGCGCTCGACTGGGCACCGACCAGGTGCAGCGCGTGCTGCTGTGCTCCGACCATCGACCCGAGCGCGCGATGCGGTGGGTCAGCGCGCAAAACGTCGACGTTACGGTCCCCGCCGCGGCTCCCGCCACTCCCGCTCACGTCGCTGCCGACCCCGACGAAGCGTCAAAGCCAAGAAGCACCGCCCCGCGCCCCACTTGGCTGCTCGCCGAGCCTCTTCCGCTGCGCGACCAAAACGGCACCCGCCCCGTACACCAGGGCAAACCGCTCGTCATCATCAGCCGCGCCGAACGCATCGAAGCCGGTTGGTTCGACGACGCCCTCGCCAGCCGCGACTACCACATCGCTGCCAGCGACGACGCCTGCTACTGGATCTACCGCGAGCGCCGCGCCGACGCCCCCGCCCGCTGGTTCCTGCACGGCATCTTCGGATGAAGACGCCGTGCCCCAGCCGCCGCACCCGAAGGAGCCTTGGCTCCGGCCTCCGATTCCTCGCCCGGTCGACGATGCTTCGTCGCCGTCGCCGTCGCCGTCGCCGTCGTCCTCCTCGTCGGCTGCGGCGAGAGCCTTGCCCAGCTATGTCGAGCTGCACGCACGCAGCAACTTCAGTTTCCTGAAAGGCGCGTCGCATCCGCAAGAGCTGGTCGCGCGCGCCGCCGAGCTGGGCTACGCGGGCCTTGCAATCACCGACGAGTGTTCGGTCGCCGGCGCCGTACGCGCGCACGAAGAAGCCAAGCGCCTGCGCGATCACGGCGTCGACTTCCAGCTTCTATTAGGGGCGAGCTTCGACGTCGAAGGTGACGGCGCCACCACACCGCCGTGCCGCCTCGTCGTCATCGCCCGCAACCGCGACGGCTGGGGCGACCTGTGCGAGCTGATCACGCGCGCGCGCCTGCGCAGCCCCAAGGGCGGCTACCGCATCACCACCCGCGACTTCGAAGGCCCGGCCCACGCACCACGCCAGCAGCACGGCCTGCCCGACAACGTCGTGCTGCTGATACCGCAACGAGACGGCGCCACGTCTGCCGACGAAGTCACGCTCGTTGCCCAAGCCCGCTGGGCTCGCGCTACCTTCGCGCACGCAGCAATCTCCGTCGAACTGCTGTTGCGAGGTGGCGACGCTGCACTCGCCGCACGCGTACAGGCCGCGGCCGACACAAGCGGCCTGCCCATTGCCGCTACCGGTGACGTGCTGATGCACCGCCGTTCACGCAAGCCCGTGCAAGACACGCTGACCGCCATCCGCCTGAAAACACCGGTCGCCGAATGCGGCACCTCGCTCGAGCCCAACGCCGAGCAACATATAAGGTCCCGTGCTCGGTTAGGTACTATTTATAGCCGCGCATGGCTCGATCAAACCCTGCACCTGGCGTCGCTGTGCAGTTTCGTGCTCGACGAATTGCGCTACGAATATCCCGAAGAGATCGTCCCCGTCGGCACCACCGCCATCGCGCACCTGCGCACACTGACGCACGAAGGCGCGCAACGTCGTTACCCGCAGGGTGTGCCCTCGAGCGTTCCCGCACAACTCGAACGCGAATTCGAACTGATCGAAGCGCTTCACTATGAAGCCTTCTTCCTGACAGTGCACGACGTGGTTCGTCACGCTCGTTCGATCGGCATCCTCTGCCAAGGCCGCGGTTCGGCTGCCAATTCGGCGGTGTGTTATTGCCTGGGTATCACCGAGGTCGACCCCACGCAGACCACGCTGCTGTTCGAACGCTTCATTTCCAGAGAGCGCAACGAGCCACCCGACATCGACGTCGACTTCGAACACGAGCGTCGCGAAGAAGTTATTCAATACATCTATAACAAGTACGGCGTCGAGCGCACCGCGCTGGCGGCGGCGCTGTCGACCTACCGCACACGCAGCACCGTGCGTGACGTCGGCAAAGCCCTGGCGCTCGACGAATCGCAAATCGACGCCGTCGCGACCTCGGTGCAGTGGTTCGACGACGCGTCACGCCTGGCCACCAGCCTGGCCGAAGCCGGCCTGCAGCCTGACGCACCGGTCGTACGCCGCTGGATGGAACTCGTCGCCACCATCCGCGGCTTCCCGCGCCACCTGTCGCAGCACGTCGGCGGCTTTGTCATCGCGCGCGACAAGCTCAGCCGCCTGGTGCCGATCGAAAACGCCGCGATGCCCGACCGCCGCGTGATCCAGTGGGACAAAGACGATCTCGAATCACTCGGCCTGCTGAAAGTCGACGTGCTCGCGCTGGGCATGCTCAGCGCCATCCGCCGCACCTTGAACCTGATGAGTCACTGGCACAGGCGGCCACCATACGCGCCGTACACGATGCAAGACATCCCGCGCGAAGACGCCGCCACCTACGCGATGTGCACCCGCGCCGACACCGTCGGCGTCTTCCAGATCGAAAGCCGCGCGCAGATGAGCATGCTGCCGCGCCTGAAGCCACGCCGCCTCTACGACCTCGTCATCGAAGTCGCGATCGTGCGTCCCGGCCCCATCCAGGGCGGCATGGTCCACCCGTATCTGAAGCGACGCGACGAACGCCAGCGCCTGCTCGACACCCATCAGCCGCTGCCCGCACCCCCGCACCCCGCGCTTGACGTCGCGCTGGGCCGCACACTGGGCGTGCCGATCTTCCAAGAGCAGGTCATGCAGATCTGCGTCATCGCCGCCGGCTTCACGCCCGGCGAATCCGACCAGTTGCGCCGCGCCATGGCCGCGTGGCGCCGCGACGGCCACGTCGACCAATTCGAAACACGCATCAAACAGGGTATGGCGCAGCGTGGCTACGCCCCCGACTTCGCCGACGCTATCTTCAAACAGATTTGCGGCTTCGGCGAATACGGTTTCCCCGAAAGCCACGCCTACAGCTTCGCGCTGTTGGCCTATATCAGCGCGTGGATGAAGTGCCACGAACCCGAAGCTTTTCTCGCAGCATTACTCAACTCGCAGCCGATGGGCTTCTACGCGCCCGCGCAACTGGTGCAAGACGCGAAGCGGCATGGCGTCGAGGTACTCGCAGCGGATGCGACGGCGAGCAATTGGGATTGCACCCTCGAGGCGAGGACTGATTCAGTCCAGGAGCGCAACGCCTCGCACCTAACCCGCCATGACAGCAGACATGGTATTAACGGCAACGCTTCATACCATCTGCCGACCGACGCGCCGCCCGCGACTTGGACACCCGCACCCTCGAGCCCCGCGGTGCGCTTGGGCCTGCGTATGGTTGCCGGCTTCACCGAAGCGACCGCACACAGAATCGAAGCTGCGCGCGCGCAAGCATCGTTCGACAACGTCGACGACCTCGCGCGGCGAGCAGGCCTGCAGACGCACGAGTTGCAAGCCCTGGCCCGTGCGGACGCCTTGAGCTCACTCGCCGGCCACCGGCGCGAACAACTATGGACCGCCTCCGGCCACGAGGTCGGCCGCGCGTTGTTGCGCGAAGCCCCAGTCGTCGAAGGTGTCAAGGATCAACCTCAATTGGCCGAAGCCCCCGAAGGCGAAGCTATCGTGCTCGACTACGCCGCCACCGGCCTGACCCTGCGCCGCCACCCGCTTGCGCTGCTGCGCGAACAACTCGCGCGCAAGGGCTGGCGCAGCGCGGCACAACTGGCTCCGATGCGCGACAAAACCCGCACCCGCGCCTGCGGCATCGTCACCATGCGCCAACAACCCGAAACCGCGAAAGGCGTCGTCTTCGTCACCCTCGAAGACGAAACCGGCTCGATCAACGTCATCGTCTGGCGCCACGTGCGCGAACAACACCGCCACGCACTGCTGCGCTCACGTCTACTCGGCGTGAAGGGTGAATGGCAGCGCTCGGAAGACGGCGTCACGCACCTGATCGCAGGCGAGTTGGTTGATATGACAGCGTGGCTGGGCGCGCTGGCGACGAGTTCGCGGGACTTTCGTTGAGGAACCTCGAGGCGAACGGCTTCTATGTCAACAGCCTTGCATCACTTCAGTACTCTGGTGCTCTTCCACCAATCACTCCAGCAAGCGCTTGGCCGCAAGCTTCACGCGCTGCTTTGTCGGCCGCGGTGGCCCTGGGCCATCAACTCTCTGGTGCAGCGCAGGACCACGGCTTCCAGGGCGGCGCGCCAGCAGGCTGCGCCCCCATCCGTCCTGGATGCGCTGACTCCTGCGCTCGGGTATAGGCTGGCTCGCGCCAGGCTCAACAACAGGTCCGCAAGGTACGCCGGGTCAACGTGTTGGCGTCGAGGATGGCCGTGTAGCCCGCCGAGTCGGCCCTCTCAGCACCCGCTTACCGGTCCAGGTCGAGCGCCTGCGCCTGATCGGCCAGGGCCTGCAGCGCCGCTTCGGTTTGCTCGTGCAGCGCCTGCTGGTACACCATCAGGTCCTCGAACAGGATGCGCCGGTGCCGACCTACCTCGATACTCTGCGGAACGGTTCTATCGCTCGAACTATACGCAACGAGTGCAATGAACGAAACAGGGATGACGGCCTTCAACTGGGCAAGGTCCAGCGTTCGCCGAACGCTTTCTTGACGTCAAGGTGACGGAGTTTCAGCGCTCCCCGAATACTCATCGAGTACCTTGGAATTGCCTGTTCATCCGCGCGTAAAGCACCTCGCGCAGCAGCGGTTGCAGGTGCGGATGACGCCGACGGCCAAGACGCAGCGGCGTTCATGAGCCGCGTGGCGGCCATCGAGGTCGAGCGCTGCCCGCATTGCAAAGCCGCTCGGCTGCTGGTCGTGGAAGTGATCGCGCCAAAGCGCGTCGAGCCCGAGCCCGCGCCACGCGCGTCGCCGTGTCAAGGACCGCTGCCAAAAAGCCGGCCCTTCGCGTCCGGTCCGACACGGCCCTACCGAGCGCCTCGAAACGGCCGCTGCACGCGCTGGACGTGACGCTCGCCACAACGGCTGATTGCCCGAGCACCGTGTCGAAACTTACACTACCCAACCCCGCCGCGCGGGCGATTCAGTCCAACGAGGGTTGTCCGACGCCATGTCGCACGTCCTGCCTCGCCGCGATCGTCTTGAAGTCAGATAACCCTATTCGTTATCAGAAGCAGTAGGAGCAGTCTCTTCGAGACTTCTATGCATGGCATTGTTCGATCCCTTCTGCTCCTCGCTTCTGCGCTTTCAATCGCAAGTATCTTGGCGTGGGCTCGGGCTCGTGGGTTGGCTCGCACCGGTTGTTGCGCTTGCCTCGACTCCACTTTTGGGTCGCTGGGTACAGCGCGAGCATGATGCCTAACCGAGCAACGAGCGCCATCGCACCGAGGCGCAGACTGAGCCTGGACAAGCGGCCGTCGAGCATCGACTTCGCGGCGGTGCCGGTGTGTCGAAGGCGCAGGTAATGCCGTTCACCGAGGGACACGAGTGGCTCGAGCGCGGCGCCAACGTACTGCTGTTCGGCCCGCTAGACGTGGGCAAAACCCATCTGGTGTGTGGGCTCGGTCACGCGTTGATCGATGCCGGCCGGCCACCGTAGAGTCGTTCACATGTTGTCGCCCCCCAACCCCACAACCCGCGTCGCCATCATCGGCGGCGGCCCGACTGGGTTGATGGCGGCCCAGCAGTTGGTCAGCGCCGGTGTCGGTGTGGATCTGTATGACGCTATGCCTTCGGTCGGCCGCAAGTTCCTGCTCGCGGGCAAGGGTGGCTTGAACCTCACGCATGCCGAGCCCTTTGATCGCTTCGTGGCGCGGTATGCGGCGCGCCGGTCAGCGCTGGAACCGCTGCTGCGCAACTTCGATGCCGATGCCTTGCGGGCTTGGGCTGCGGCGCTGGGTGTGCCCACGTTCGTGGGCTCCTCGCAGCGCGTGTTTCCCGCTGACATGAAAGCGGCGCCGCTGCTGCGTGCATGGCTGCATCGGCTGCGCGCTCAGGGGCTGCGCTTGCACATGCGGCATCGATGGCTTGGGTTCGCCGATGCTGGTGATGGCAGTGTCGCTCTGCGCTTGGCGTCGCCGGCGGATGACCCCGTGATCGTGACACCCACTGCCACCGTGCTCGCACTTGGCGGCGGCAGTTGGCCGTGCTTGGGGTCCGACGGCGCTTGGCAGGCGCTGCTGCAACAACGTGGCGTCGACGTAGCGCCGCTGCGGCCTTCGAACTGCGGCTTCGACGTCGGATGGAGCCCGCACTTTCGAGCTCGCCACGCCGGTGCGCCTGTCAAGTCGGTGGCGATCACGTTTGTCGATCGCGCGGGGCTGCGCGTGCGACAGGCAGGCGAATTTGTGACGACACAAACGGGCGTTGAAGGCAGCCTGATCTACGCGGCATCGGGGCCATTGCGCGATCAGATTGCCGTCAACGGCAACACCCACTTCGAGCTGGACTTGCTGCCAGCGCATTCCATTGATCAGGTACGGACCGAGCTGGCGCAGCCGCGTGGCTCTCGTTCGCTTTCGACGTACCTGAAGTCGCGCCTCAAACTCTCCGGCGTGAAGATCGGCCTGCTCTACGAAACCCTGCCGCGTGAAGCGCTGAACGACCCCGCGCAACTGGCGGTGCACCTCAAGGCCCTGCGCATCACGCTGAAGGCCCCACGCCCGATCGACGAAGCCATCAGCTCAGCCGGCGGCGTGCGCTTCGAAGCCATGGATGCAAACCTGATGTTGCGAGAATTGCCAGGCGTGTTCTGCGCTGGTGAAATGCTGGATTGGGAAGCACCCACCGGCGGCTACCTGCTGACCGCGTGTTTCGCTACTGGTCACGCGGCGGGGCAAGGTGTGCTGGCGTGGTTGAAACAGAAACCAAGGAACCCATCATGAAATTCGGCTACACCATCATCTACGTTCCCGACGTCGCCGCGTCACTGCGCTTCTTCGACCAGGCCTTTGGTATCGGCACGAAGTTCCTGCATGAATCCGGCACCTACGGCGAGCTACTGACGGGTGACACCACGCTGGCGTTTGCCGCACATACCCTCGGTGATTCGAACTTCGCCGGTGGCCACGTCGAGGCACACGCCAGCGCCAAGCCGTTGGGTATGGAGGTCGGCCTTGTCACGCCAGACGTGAAGGCGGCGCATCGTCGCGCGGTGGACGCGGGTGCACGCGAATTGAGCGCACCGAGCGCCAAACCTTGGGGGCAGACCGTGTCATACCTGCGCTGCCCCGACGGCACGCTGGTGGAGCTGTGCTCGCCGATGTCGAGTTGAAATAGTCGGGGACACGCCCGAAGACGAACCACGAACGGCCCATCGCCAAGCACCGACGTGAACGCGCTTCTCCAACTCGCCGACCTGCGCCAGCGCCTCCACACCCTCGGCGCCAACCACGAACACATCGCGCATCTGCTTCGCGCGTGGTTGCACGCACGACCCTTCGACATCGGTCGTCGCCGCCTCGAAAACTTCCTGCCCAAGCGTGTGCGCGACGCGCTGCCGGATATCGCGGGCGAACTTGCCGGTTGCGCGCGCCTTCATGCCGACCATTCAGCGGCCGACGGTTCGGCGCGGATGCTCGTCACGTTGCACGACGGCCAGACGGTCGAGTCGGTGCTGTTGCCGCCGCGCGAAGGTGCGCGTGGCGCGCATGGCTTGTGCGTGTCGACGCAGGTGGGCTGTGCGGTGGGCTGCACGTTCTGCAAGACCGGTGAAGGAGGTCTTGCGCGGCAGATGGGTAGTGGCGAAATTGCTGGGCAGTTGGCGTTGGCGCGCGCCCAGCGCACAGTGAACAAGGTTGTGTTCATGGGCATGGGTGAGCCGGCGCACAACCTGGACGCAGTGCTCGACGCGATCGACACCATGGGGCGTGAAGGTGGTATCGGCCACAAGAACATGGTGCTGTCCACCGTGGGCGATGCGCGGCTATTCGAACGGCTGGCTGCGCGCGGTGCGGGTGACGTGCGGCCGGCGCTGGCGTTGTCGCTGCACAGCACCGACGATGGCAAACGCGCCGCGTTGTTGCCGCGCGCGCCACGCGTCGCCGTGACGGCATTGGTCGACGAAGCCGAGCGCTACGCACGCGCAAGCGGGTACCCGCTGCAAATTCAGTGGACGTTGATCGGCGGCGTGAATGACGGTGACGATGAAATCGAAGCGCTGGTTGAGTTGCTGCGCGGGCGTCTTGCGGTATTGAACATGATTCCGTTCAACCGCATCGACGGCAGCGCGTATCAGCGGCCGCCGCAGGCGCGTATCGACGCGATCTTCCATGCGTTGAACCGTCGTGGTGTGCTGACACGCATGCGGCAATCGGCGGGGCAGGATGTCGACGCGGGCTGCGGGCAGTTGCGTTCGCGTGCGGTGCCTGGCGAAGCGGTGGTGACGGTGCACCGAGCCTGATGACCCCGATCGCGCTGGCCTTGGTGTTGTCGGCGGCGGTCATTCACGCCGGCTGGAATCTCTTGGCGAAGAAAACGGGCGGCGACATTCACTTCGCGTTGTTGACCACGGTCGCTGTCGTCGTGATCTGGTCGCCCGTCGGCTTGTGGTTCGCGTGGCGCGAGGCCGGCGGCTACGGTGCGTTGCAGTGGGGGCTGATTGCTGCCAGCGGCGCGATTCATGTGTTGTATTACCTGTGCCTGCTGCGCGGGTATCGGCTGGGTGATCTGTCGGTGGTGTATCCATTGGCGCGCGGCACCGGGCCGTTGATCACTGCGGTCACGGCCTCGTGGCTGTTGAACGAAGTTCTCGGTGTGCAAGGGTGGCTTGGTGTGGGCGGCGTCGTGATGGGCATCGTCCTGATCGCTGGTGGGCCTGCGCTGTGGCGTTCGCTGCGTGGTGACTCCGGCGGACCCGGCGGCCCCGGTGCCGACGCAGTCGACAACCAACGCCTGAAAGCCGGCATCGGCTACGGCCTGCTGACCGGCGTGTTCATCGCGGCCTACAGCGTGGTCGATGGTTATGCCGTCAAGCGCGGCGGCGTGTCACCGGTACTGATCGACTGGCTGGGCAGCGTTGCGCGTCTGATCATGCTGTTGCCGCTGGTGGCGCTGACGCATCGCGGCCGCTGGCACACCGCACGCGCCGCGATGGGCGACACATGGCGCCAAACGTGGCGCGCAGCGCTGATCATCTCGACCATTTCACCGGTGGCGTACGTCATGGTTCTGTATGCGGCCACGCTCGCGCCGCTGTCGCAGGTGGCGCCGATGCGCGAGGTGTCGATGCTTTTCGCCGCATGGATGGGCGGCACGCTGCTGGCCGAGCGCGACGTGGGTGTGCGGTTGCTGGGCGCGGCGTGTATCGCTGCGGGAGTTATCGCGTTGGCGTGGGCGTGATGGGCGTGATGGACTTCATGGGATTCGGCGCCACATACTCCGGGACTCGACAACATGCTCGAGGAGATACCCCGGTATGACGCCCACGCTTCCTCGCGACATCGACGTGCGTGCGTTCGACGATCTGCACGACCAGCAGGATCGCTGGCGCGCGGTGATCGAGTCGATTGCCCGCGACCAACTCGGCGAGACCGGCGACGTGCGCCAGGTCGGCGACAGCACCACGCTCGTGGCGCTGCTCGGCAACACGCGCGTGCTGAAGCTGTTCCCGCCGTTCCTGCGCGATCACTTCGAGTACGAGAGCGCGATGCTCGAGTTGGTGTACGGGCGCTTGTCGCTGCCCACGCCGGAGAAGCTCGCGGTGGGTGAGCGCGACGGCTGGCCGTTCCTGGTGATCTCGCAGTTGAGCGGCGAGCCGCTGACCGAGACGTGGGTGAAGATGAACGAAGCCGAGCGCTGCGCGGTGCTCGGCGAAATCGGCGACTTGACGAAGCAAGTGCATGCGCTGCCGGTCGCCGCGCTCGAGCCGGTGTCGCTGCGCTGGCACGAGTTCATTGCCTCGCAGCGCAGCGGCTGCCTGGGACGGCAGCAACGCACCAAGCTGCCGGACCATCTGCTGGCGCAGGTCGAAGCCTTCATCGCCGGGCCGTTGCCCGAGGGCCCGTCCGTGCCGCTCACCGGCGAGTACACGCCGATGAACCTGTTCACGCGCCACGGGCAGCTTGCCGCGATGTTCGACTTCGGCGATGGGCTCGTCGGCCCGCGGCAGTACGACTGGCTCGGGCCCCTTGCGTTCCTCTGCGCCGCGCGGCGCGACCGGACCGCCGCCTACTTCGACGGTTACGGCGAGCGGCCGGTGCAGGAAGACCGCCTTGCGCTGATGCGCCTTTTCCTGCTGCACCGCTACAGCAACCTGCGCGGGCAGATCGCGGCGGAGAACTGGCGCCAGGCCGGGGACTTCGCAGAGCTGGCGGAACGCTTGTTCGCCTGACGACTGCGGGCGCAACCGCTTCAGCTGGGCCCGATCCGCGTCCAATCCATATACCAGTTCTCCTCCCACGTCTTGCCACCGTCGCGTGAGAACGCCTGGTGCCATCGGCAACTCTTGGACGTGATGCGGTCCCATACGCCGCGCGAGCGAATCGCGATATCTCCGTCGCGTTCATCGGTCGAGATGAAGGTACCTGCACCGTCCTTGAACTCGCCCCACATCGGCGGCGGCACGATCTGGCCGGTTCCGCTGGCGACCCAGTAGTCGCTCCACAAGCCCTTCTCGCTGTCGAGCAGGCGAAGGCCCATGCCGCGCGGCTGACCGACGGGGATGCGCAGCTCTTCGATGCTGCCAAGGCCGCCAAGCACGGTCCAGCAGTGCGAATCACCGTCGAAGGTTTCCCATTCCTGCTTCGCGACGGGTTGCCAACGCTGCTTCAGGCGGCGGTTCTTGATACTCCAGCGGCCAGCCAGAAAGTCGAACTCGCCTGCACGGCCAGAGCCTCGTGACGGCGTCGTGGCTGGCGTGGTTGGTGATGAAGCGGTCACGGCAGATCCCTTCTTGGATAACGAGAAAAGCAGCAGGCCGGCCAGCGTGGTGATGTGCGTGCGTCGGCCGTGTCTTCCCGTCATGGCGATACCTCGCGAGTCCAGGCCAAGACGATAGGGCGGGGAAGCGCGAATATGCAGTGGCGCGAAAGCCAACGTACGGTTGGATTGCGCCAATGCCTGCGACCACACCGTCCGCCGTGCACCCGACGAAACGAAAGCCCCGCCTGCTGGCGCTGGTCGCCTACAACGGCCTGCGCACCTTCGAATACTCGATCGCCGCCGACCTCTTCGCAGCCGATCGCAGCGATCAACTCGGCGTCGACTGGTACCGCAGCATCGTCGTCACGCCCGAGCGCGGGCGCCTGCGCGGCTCAGGTGGCGTGGAGGTCCGCGCCAATGCGCCGTTCGACGCGCTGTCGCGCGCGACAACCATCGTGCTGCCCGGCTGGCGCGATGTCGACGAAGTGCCGCCCGCGCGCCTGCTCGACGCGTTGCGCGTCGCCGCGCGACGCGGCGCCACGCTGCTGTCGTTGTGCAGCGGCGCCTTCGTGCTGGGCCACGCCGGGCTGCTCGACGGCCGGCGCGCCACCACGCACTGGCTCTTCGCCAGCGCCTTCCGGCGCGCGTTCCCACTCGCCACGTATGAAAGCGACGTGCTCTACGTCGACGAAGGCCAGGTCATCACGTCGGCCGGCAGCGCCGCGGGTCTCGACGCGTGCCTGCACCTGATCCGCCGCGACTACGGCGCCGCCGTCGCCAACACCGTCGCGCGCCGCATGGTGGTCGCGCCGCACCGTGAAGGCGGCCAGGCGCAGTACGTGGAAGCGCCCGTCGTCGAACGCACCCGCCGCGGCGTCGGCCCTGCGATGGACTGGGCACGCGCGCACCTGCACGAGCCCCTCGTGATCAACGACCTTGCCTCGCGCGCCGCCATGAGCCCGCGCACCTTCTTGCGCCGCTTCACCGAAGCTGCCGGCACACCGCCGTACACGTGGCTGCAGCAGCAGCGCATCGGCCGCGCGCGGCAACTGCTCGAGACGAAAGCGTCGATGACCCTCGACGACGTGGCCGCGCAATGCGGGTACGGATCGCTCGAGACGTTTCGCGCCGCGTTCAGGCGCGTGGCGGGTGTGGCGCCGGCGGCTTACCGGGCGAGGTTCGCCTTGCGGAGGGTGGGGTGAGGCTCATGCGTCATGAATGCCGCGTGGGCCACTCAACGCCGTTCCTTGCGCGCGAGTTCCAACTGCGCCTCGAGGTCGGCTTCGTTCAGCCGCTTGAGGGCGCAGAAGTTGGCTTTGCTCAGCGGGCTGCTTTCGAAGGCACGAAGCAGCAGCGCGCGGTCGCGTTGCGCCGGGTCTTGCGGTAGCGGCGCTTCGTGGGTTTCGTTGCCACGATCACGCCGGGGGTCGTGATGGCCACCTTGTGGGCGTGGGCCCTGACGTCGGTCGTTGCGGTCGCTGCGCTGGGGCGTGTCGCCGCCGGGGGAGGGACGGCGGGGGTCTGGGCGTGGGTGGCGCGGTGGGCCGTCGTGTCGGGGGGCACCGGGTGAACGTTGACCATCGCGGGGGCGATCGTGGGAGGGCCTTGCTGCTGTCGGCGGGCCGACGGGGCGGTCGCGATGGCGTGTGTCGCCCCTTGCTTCGCGTGGCCGTCGCGCGGGCCCTGAGGTGGGCCGTGGCGCGGGCCGTCGTGTGGACCGTCGTGTCTGACCGACGTTGAGGTCGTCGCGCCCGGGGGCTTGCTCGCTGGAAGGCGCGGGGCCTGCCTGCGGGCCGATGCCTTGGCCTTCGCGTGCCGCATGGTGGGGCGCGGCGCGGCGCGTCGTTCGGCCGCGCGTTTCTCGATCGCGATGGCGCGCCTGCGGGCCACTTCTTCGACGGCGGCTTGGCGGTGCACGTCGTCGATGTCGCCAGCAGGTTGGCCGTCGAGGTCGAACCGGTGCGGCGCGTGCGCCAGCGCTTTCAGGTACGGCGTGGTGGTGGTGTAGCGCGAGAAGAAGAAGCCGAGCACGCGCTTGGTGAACACCCCGGCGCGCGCGCCTGGATGTCGGCGTGGATGCGCAGCTTGATCGGCTTGACGAGCGGGGGCTGGCCGTCGGCGGCGGGCTGCGCGACGAAGAGCGCGGGGAACAGCTCGGCCAGTTTGGTGGCGCAGGCGGCGGGGGACAGGTCTTTGGCGACTTCCTTTGGGGCGGCGGCAGCGCCCGCGGCTGCCGCATCGGGCGTCGGGCCTGCCGTCGCTTCCGCGGCGGTAGGCGTCGACGGAGGCTGGCGCAGCCTGGTGCCGCATCCGCAACGTCGGCCGGCGCGGCGTCTGCTGCATTTGCCGAATCGGCCTCGTCGCGTCTGTCGGGGCTTCAGTGGGCCGACGCGCCGCTTGCGTCGCCTTCAGCGGGCGGCAGCCGGCGGCGTCGCGGGCGATTCGTTTTCGGGGGGACTCGTCACGGACATAGGGGCGCGATTGTGGCGCTACCGATCCGCGATCGATACCCATCGTGGCGGTTCGACACGACCTGTGCGGCGGCATGGTTCGGCGTCGCTCGCGATGGCTCCGACAATCGCACGTCACCATGTTCGGCATCACCGACTTCGCCGCCTTCTGCGGCGCCATCCTCTTCTTCCTTGCGCTGCCCGGGCCGGGCACCTTCGCGCTGCTGACGTCGACCGCGAAAGGCGGGTTTCGTGGTGGTGCGGCGGCAACCTTCGGCGTCATCGTTGGTGACCAAGTGCTGCTGTGGCTTGCGGCGGCAGGCGTGGCGGCGCTGCTGGCCGCCTATCCGCAGGTGTTTCGCGGGGTGCAGATCGCGGGTGCGCTGTACCTTGGGTGGATCGGGCTGAAGCTGCTGTTCGTACGCGGCGACGCGCCCGCATCGCCGGTGCGCATCCAGCCGCGCCACTACGCGCGCCAAGCGTTCTTCATCACGCTGCTCAACCCCAAGGCGATTCTTTTCTACATGGCGTTCTTTCCGCTCTTCATCGACCCGGCCACGCATCGCGGCTTCGCCACGTACGCTGCGATGGCGCTGACCATCATGGTGATCACGGCCGCGTACGGCCTGATGCTGTGCGCCTTCGCGCAGGCGCTGGCGCAGCGCATGCGCAGCCACCGCGCGGCGGGTCGTTGGCTGGAACGTGCGGCGGGCGTGTTCCTCGTCGGCTTTGGTATCCGCATGTTGCGGGACTGACCTCGGGGTCGCAGCGCCGCGCGCAAAGGCGACAATCGCGCATGCATCGCATCTACTGCATCGCGAACCAGAAAGGCGGCGTCGGCAAGACGACGACCACGGTGAACCTCGCCGCCGGGCTGGCGCAGGTCGGCCAGCGTGTGCTGGTCGTCGACCTCGACCCGCAGGGCAATGCGACGATGGGTTCGGGGGTCGACAAGCGCAAGCTCGAGGCCAGCGTCTATGACGTGCTGATCGGCGGCGCCACGATCGCCCAGGCGCGTTCGCGCAGCGAGCGCGGCGGCTACGACATCCTGGGCGCAAATCGCGAGTTGGCCGGCGCCGAAATCGAACTGGTGCCGCTCGAGCACCGCACGCTGCGGCTGAAGAAGGCGTTGCTGGTCGAACGCAACACCTACGACTTCGTGCTGATCGACTGCCCACCCAGCTTGAGCCTGCTGACTCTGAACGGCCTGTGCTGCGCGCACGGCGTGATCGTGCCGATGCAGTGCGAGTACTTCGCGCTCGAAGGCCTGACCGACCTGGTCAACACCATCAAGCAGGTTCATGCGAACCTGAATGACGACCTCGAGCTGATTGGCCTGCTGCGCGTGATGTTCGACCCGCGCATGACGCTGCAGGCGCAGGTGGCCGACCAGCTGAAGCGCCACTTCGGCGAGAAGGTGTACGACAGCGTGATCCCGCGCAATGTGCGCCTGGCCGAAGCGCCCAGCTACGGCCTGCCGGGCGTGGTGTTTGATCCGTCGTCGCGTGGCGCGCAGGCCTACACCGCATTCGCGCGCGAATTGGTGCAGCGCGAAGTGCAGATGAGCGCTGCGGCGAAAGAGGGCGAGGCCGATGGTCCGATGCCAGACGCCCAGCGCCGTGGAGCGCCGCAGCGCCCTCCGCAGCGGCGATGCCCGCGGCGGCACCCGCTGCCGCCGAGCCGCGCGCGGGAACCTCCCGCACACCAGGCGCCGGCCTGACGGTCGGGTCGGTCGCGCCGTGAGTTGAGGACGCGGCGGGTTGGACCGCCGATGAACGAAGCCTCTACGCCCGCGTCGAAGACGCAGGCATCAACGCCAGCGCGACGCCGCAGCAACTCTGGGCCGACGGCTGGTTGATGCGGTTCTCACCGGGCAAAGCCAAGCGCGCGCGCTGCGTGCATGCGCTGGCGCCGGGTCACGGCTCGCTCGACGAACGTATCGCATCGGCCGGCCGCTTCTACGCCCGCGCCGGGCTGCCGCTGATCTTCCGCATCACGCCCTTCACCCAACCTGCCGGGCTCGAAGCCGCGTTGGCCGAACGCGGCTTCACGCCGCAGGACGACACCCGCGTCATGGTCTGCCGTGACTTGGCGGCCGTCGCGGCGGCAGGTGCCGACCTCGCGCTGCCGCCGGGGCACGTGGTCATGTCGGTTGGCGTGCACGCGTTCGCACAGGCCGTGGGTGCCTTGCGCGGATCGACGCTCGCGCAGCAGCAGGCGCATGCGCAGCGGCTCGAGCAGTCGCCGCTGACGTGGCGTGCCTATGTGATCCGGCGACAGTCAGACGGTCGCAGCGTTGCCGCAGGGCAGGTCGCGACCGAGGGCGATCTGATCGGTTTGTATGACGTTAACACCGACCCGTCGTGTCGAAACCAGGGGCTCGCCAGCCACTTATGTAAGTACGCACTGTCGCGCGCGGCTACAGAAGACGGTGCACGCGTGGCCTACCTGCTGGTCGATGCAGACAACACGCCGGCACGAAGCATCTACCAGCGAATGGGTTTTGGCGACGTCTACCGCTACCACTACCGCCTGGGTCCGCTCCATGCGGCGGGGGCATGATCAACCTCTTCGCGAAAAACCCATCTGCCATGCCGTCCACTGCCTTCGACACGATCTTTCAGTTCACGCCCCGACACGCCACGGCCCTGTGCGCCTGCGTCTTGCTGTCGGCGTGCGGCAGTGGCGGCAGCGACACGCCGCCCGGCTCGCCGGTGGGCAGCGTGTCCAACCAGTATTCGCAGCAGTGCGCGCCCAACAACCCGTACCGGCGGGATTCGGACGCCGGCACCAACCCGTCACCCGGCACGCTTGCGATCGAGAAGCAATGGGCGCGCGAATACGTCAACGAGGCGTACCTCTGGTATTCGCAGATGCCGGTCGGTCGACGCCAACGCGAGCGCGTTCAGCAACGACACGACCACGGGGCTGTATCCGTCGCTGGACGCGTACTTCGTCGCATTGACGAACACGCCCAACGACCGCTTCAGCGCCACCTACCCGACGCGCGCGTGGAAGCTGCTGAGCCAGGCCGGGGTCGCGATCAGCTACGGCGCGGAATTCGCGCAGGTCGGCACAGGCACTGCCAGCGCCTACCGCATCGCGTTTGTCGAACCCGGCGGCCCGGCGGCGACCGCGGGCTTGCAGCGCGGCGACACGGTGGCGTCGATCGACGGCCAGCCGATCGCCAGCCTGAGTGCCGACGCCATCAACGCGGCGCTGTTGCCGTCGTCGGCTGCCACCCATGACTTCGGCTTCACGCGCGCCCCATCGGCCACCATCTCGGTTCGCCTGACCGCAGCCGGCATCGCGGTGTCGCCGGTGCCGTCGAGCGTGATCGTGAACACCGCCACCGGGCGCGTCGGCTACTTGCTTTTCAACGACCACGTGCTGACGGCCGAGAACGCGCTGGTCGGCGCGGTGCAGGGGCTCGAGGCGCAAGGCATCAATGACCTGGTGGTCGATCTGCGCTACAACCGCGGCGGCTATGCCTTCATCGCCAGTCAGCTCGCCTACATGGTGGCCGGCAGCAACCGCACCGCGAGCAAGATCTTCGAGCGCCAGCAGTACAGCGACAAACGCGTGGCCGAGAGCAATGGCACCGCGTCGATCATGCCGTTCTTCAACGTCAAGTGCGTGCCCGACACCGCGCGGGGCTTCGCCTGCACCAGCAGCGACGTCCTACCCACCTTCACGCTGTCGCGCCTGTGGGTGCTGACCGGCCCCGACACCTGCTCGGCCAGCGAGGCGTTCATCAACGGCCTGCGCGGTATCGACATCGACGTGACGCTGATCGGCGCGACCACCTGCGGCAAGCCCTACACCTTCAAGGCGAAAGACAACTGCGGCATCTCGTACTTCCCGATCGAGTCGAAGGGCGTCAACGCGAAAGGCTTCGGCGACTACGCGACTGGCTTCGCGCCGACATGCGCTGCTGCCGATGACTACGACCACGCGCTCGGCGATCCCACCGAGGCGATGCTGGCGACCGCGCTTGGCCACCGGGCGACGGGTGCCTGCCCGGCGGGGGCGTCGTCGGCCTCGCCGACCCCGCCCGTCACGTCACGGCTTGCGCTGCGGCCTGAACGCAGCCTCAAGATCGACCTCCCCCTGCCTGGAATGCCAGGGATGTCACGCTGACGCGGGGCCCCGCGGCGACAACGCCCTTTTCAGAACCACCTTCTGGCCGACACTCCCAGGCTGACCGTCCCCTCCCTTAGCTGCCTCGCATCGACATGAACTTCTCGCGCTTGCTGCTCTGCGTCACCCGTCGCCCTGCCCTGGGCATCCTGGTCACAGCCGCCGTGCTTGGCGCCTGCGGCGGCGGCGGCGGGAACGTGCCTGACATTTCGCTGGTGCCGTTGCCAAGCGGTGGTGGTGTTGGTGGCGGTGGTGGCGGCAGCGCCGCCTCGTCGCAGTACGCGCAGCAATGCTCGTCGACAAACCCCTATCGCGCCGACGCGCAGAGCGCAACGCGGTCGGGGTCGCTGACGATCGAGAAGCAGTGGGCACGCGCCTACGTCAACGAGGCCTACCTCTGGTACAGCAAGGTGCCCGGCGTGAACGCGTCGCTCTCGGCGTACAGCGACGAAACATCCTCGGGTTTCTACGACTCGATCGACGGGTACTTCAGTGCCCTGACCGTGGACGCGCTGACCGAAGACCGGTTCAGCTTCACCTACCCGACCAAGCAATGGAAGGCGCTGATCGAATCCGGCGTTTCGCTCGGCTACGGCATCGAATTCGTGACCGCTTCGCCGACGCCGCCGCGCGGCGTGCGCGTGGCCTATGTCGAGCCGAACTCGCCGGCCGCGGCCGCCGGGGTGCAGCGCGGCGACACGCTCGTCAACGTGGACGACGTGCCGATCGACGACACATCCACCACCGGCGTCGCGACCATCAACGCCGCCCTGTTCCCGTCGGCAGCGGGGGTGCACACCTTCGTGTTCTCGCGCCTGAGCATCACGCGCCCGCCGGTGCAGCTCGACGGCCGGCGACATCACGTCGACGCCGGTGCCGATCTCGCGCGTCATCACCGCGAGCGGCGGCGCCAAGGTCGGCTACATCGCCTTCAACGACCATGTGCTGACCGCCGAGGGCCAGTTGCGCGACGCCATCACCAGCCTGAAGACGCAGGGCGTGAGCGACCTGGTGCTGGACCTGCGCTACAACCGCGGCGGCTACCTGTTCATCGCCAGCCAGCTTGCCTACATGGTGGCCGGCGAGGCGCTCACGGCGAACAAGACATTCGAACGACTCCAATACAACGACAAGCGCGCGAGTGAAACCAACCGCTCGGCCACGCCGTTCTTCAACTGCATGCTCAACCTGAACGACAGTTCGTGCGGCGCCAGCCTGCCGTCGCTGGACCTCGAGCGCGTGTACGTGCTCTCGGGCCCCGGCACCTGTTCGGCGAGTGAAGCCGTCATCAACGGCCTGCGCGGCATCGACGTCCAGGTCGTCATCGTCGGCGGCACCACGTGCGGCAAGCCCTTCGGGTTCACCGCGAAGGACAACTGCGGCATCTCGTACTTTCCGATCGAGTTCAAGGGCGTGAACGCCAAGGGCAACGGCGACTACGAAGCCGGCTTCACGGCAACTTGCCCGGCCAGCGATGACTTCGACCACCCGCTGGGCGACCCGGCCGAGCGCCTGTTGTCGATCGCGCTGAACCACCGCACGACCAGCACGTGCGGAAGCGCGAGCATCAACAAGGGCGACGCGCCGGACGCCCGCCTGCTGCACCGCCCGGAACGCGGCGGCAGGCTGGTGATTCCTGGCGTGACGACGCCGCTTCGCTGAGCGGCGGGGCTTACAGCCCCAGACCTTCGTCGGCTCCCAGGTGCAGGTTCATGCACTGCACCGCCGCGCCGCTGGCGCCCTTGCCCAGGTTGTCCAGCCGCGCCATCAGAACCGCCTGCTCGCCGGCTTCGTCGGCGAACACGGCGATGTCGACGCGGTTGGTGTCGTTGCAGGCCTGCACGTCCCAGCCACCACCTTCGTGCGTGGCCGGGTCCGACATCGGCAGCACGTTCACGAAGCGTTCGCCTTCGTAGTGCTTCAGGTAGGCCGCACGCAGGGCCGCGAAGTCGCCTTTCGCGGCGGCAGTGAGTTGCGTGCGATGCAGCGGCACGGCGACTGACAGGCCCTTGTAGAACGCGCCAACCACCGGCATGAAGACCGGCTTGGTCGTCAGGCCGGTGTGCGCCATCATTTCCGGGATGTGCTTGTGCGCGAGCTTCAGCGCATACGGCCGCGGCGACTGGAGCTTGCGGCCGTCATCGGTGTCGGGCGCGGCGCGCGCGGCGTCGTACTGCTCGATCATCTTCTTGCCGCCGCCCGAA
The DNA here is from genome assembly GCA_963738615.1 of uncultured beta proteobacterium. Taxonomy (GTDB): domain Bacteria; phylum Pseudomonadota; class Gammaproteobacteria; order Burkholderiales; family Burkholderiaceae_C; genus CAVTWY01. The sequence continues at coordinate 622,151 of CAVTXI010000019.1, read as the reverse complement.
TAGCCGGTGATCGACGACGCCGTGACCGCGGCGTCGCGCGCGACCAAGCCGGCGTCGACCAGCGGGCGCAGCAGCAGGATGAAGGCGCTGGCATGGCAGCCCGGGTTGGCGATGCGTTTGGACGAACGCAGCCGCTGCCGCTGCCCCAGCGCAAGTTCGGGCAGGCCGAACACCCACGGCGCCTGTGTGCGGTGTGCGGTGCTCGAGTCGATCAGGCAGGTGTTCGGGTTCGTCACCAGTGCGGCGGCTTCGCGTGCGGCCGCGTCGGGCAGGCACAGGAAGGCGACGTTGGCTGCGTTCAGCAGCTTCGCGCGCTCGGCGCTGTCTTTGCGCTTGTCGGGGTCGATGCGCAGCATCTCGACGTCGCTGCGTGCGGCGAGGTATTCATGAATGCGCAGGCCGGTCGTGCCTTCCTGACCATCGACGAACACGGCATGTTTGCTGGCCACGGCTCGGGTTCCTTCGAAAAATGGATCGTGATGAGATCGCGATGAGATCGCGATGGATGTGAGGATACGGCGAACGCCGCTGCGTCGCTGCAACGGCCGTCACAATGAGCGACAGCCCAGCCCATGACGGCGCGGGCGCTTGGTGCAAACGGACTTTCGGCAGGACCTTCATGGCGACATTCAAGAAACCCAAAGGCCTGGGCATGGGGCTCGAGGCGCTGCTGGGCCCGGCCACCGGCGACGTGGACATCGCGTCGCTGGCCGATGAGCGCACCGATCGGGGCGAACGCAGCGAGCGCGCGCCATCGTCGTTGTCGCTCGACCGCATCCAGCCCGGCCGTTACCAGCCGCGTACGCGCATGGACGAGGGCTCGTTGTACGAGCTTGCGCAGAGCATCAAGTCGCAAGGGATCATGCAGCCGATCCTGGTGCGGCCGCTGGGGTCGATGGCGGGCGAGCCGCGGCACTACGAAATCATTGCCGGCGAGCGACGCTTTCGCGCTGCGAAGCTCGCGGGGCTGGACGAGGTGCCCGTGCTGGTCAAGGCGGTGCCCGACGAGGCCGCGGCGGTGATGGCGCTGATCGAGAACATCCAGCGCGAAGACCTGAACCCGCTCGAGGAGGCGCAGGGCCTGAAACGTCTTGTCGACGAATTCACCCTGACGCACGAAGAAGCCGCGCAGGCCGTGGGCCGTTCGCGCAGCGCCGCCAGCAACCTGCTGCGTCTGCTGCAATTGAGCGAGCCGGTGCAGAAGATGCTGATGGCCGGCGACATCGAAATGGGTCACGCGCGGGCGCTGCTCGCGCTCGAGGGCGCCGAGCAGATCCTCGTGGCCAATCAGGTCGCGAGCCGCAAGCTGTCGGTGCGTGAAACCGAAAGGCTGGTCGCCAACCGCCCGACGGTCGACCGTCGACCCGTCACCGACAAGACGGCGCCGGTGAAGTCGCGTGACCTCCTACGCATCGAAGAGCAGATTGCCGATCGCCTGGCCGCGGCGGTCGACATCCGCATGAAGCGCGGCAACCGCGGCGAGATCGCGATCGGTTTCCATTCGCTCGACGAGCTCGACGGCATCCTGCAGCGACTGGGCCCACCGGCCGGAGGATGAACCTCCATGACGGCGCGCGGTCGCAACCCGGGTCCGGCCACGGGCGCGGCCGCCGCGGGGCCTCGCGCGCCATCGTCGCGCGGGTCAGCCAGGCGCACGCGCCTGATGGTGGCCGGCATCGTGGCCAACGCGGCGCTGCTGCTCTTCGCAGCGTACCTCGGCATGGTCGATGGCGGCGCGCCGGTGCGCTACGTCGCTGCCGTAACGTTGCTGGCACTCGCGGCCTGGCTGTTCAGGCGGTTCGGCCTGGACGCCGCGCCGCTGCAGTGGCTGGTCCTCGTCGTGCCGGGCATGGTGGCCATGTACGAACTTGGCAACACCGCTGCGCGCGGGGCGTTTCTGTTGTTGTCGATGGCGCCGCTGGTCTACGAGATGCTGGCGTTGAGCAAAAGGCGCTTCGTCGTGCTGGTGCTGGGCCTACTGCGTGGCGATGTTCGCCGTGGATCACTTCAAAGCGATCAACGACACGACACGCCACTCGTGCCGGCGCGCACCAAGGTCGACCAACTGCGCGCCTTGCTGGAAAAGACCGACTGGTCCGACATCGCGCCAGGGACAAAGGTCACGGTGTCCGCGGGCGCTTTACAAGGCCAAGCGCCAGGGGCGCAACCGGGTCGAAAGCGCGTCGCACGAAGGGTGACTTTTAGGGTGACATTTCTGCGTTGTCATCTTGGGGGGGCGCAATTCGCGTGGCAACTCGGCGACAACCCAAGCCCCAAGGTTTGCGCGGCGTGCGTATGTCGCGATGAAACCAACGTCAACGTGCGCACCGCGTGCCCGTTGTCGTCATGATGTGATCCCACGGAACGCGGGAACTCTCGAGAAGGCGCAGGCTCGATAGCACCAACAGGGGTGCAAGCCACAGTGACTTCGGCCGGTCGACAACTTCACGCAACAGGGCCACAGTCAGACAGTCACACCCAGCGAACCAGGAAAGCATCTGATGGCGCCCCGCCAAGGGTCGCAAGAACCGTAACGGACGCCATCAGATCTTCCCCAGGCAGACCGCGACCGACGCGCGATGCCCGTGGCGGACACCACGGAGGTTCAGGAAATGAGTGTGATCGACCATTTCGCGGCACGCTTCGAGCGCACCCGCGAAGAAGAACTCTCGCTCGAGGAATACCTCGCAGAGTGCAAGCGCAACCCGCTGGCCTACGCCAGCGCCGCCGAGCGGATGCTCAAGGCGATCGGCGAGCCGCAGGTGATCGACACGCGCAATGACGTGCGCCTGTCGCGCATCTTCGCGAACAAGCTGATCAAGATCTACCCGGCGTTCCACGAGTTCTACGGCATGGAGGACTCGATCGAGCAGGTCGTTTCCTACTTCCGCCACGCCGCGCAGGGGCTGGAAGAGAAGAAGCAGATCCTCTATCTGCTCGGCCCGGTGGGCGGCGGCAAGAGCTCGATTGCCGAGCGCCTGAAGCAGCTGATGCAGGAAGTGCCCTTCTACGCGATCAAGGGCTCGCCGGTGAACGAGTCGCCGCTGGGCCTGTTCGACGTGACCGAAGACGGCGCGATCCTCGAGAAGGAATACGGCATTCCGCGCCGCTACCTCTCGCGCATCATGTCGCCGTGGGCGGTGAAGCGCCTCGACGAATTTGGCGGTGACATCCGCAAGTTCCGCGTCGTCAGGCGCTACCCGTCGATCCTCAAGCAGGTCGCGATCAGCAAGACCGAGCCGGGCGACGAGAACAACCAGGACATCAGCTCGCTGGTCGGCAAGGTCGACATCCGCAAGCTCGAGACCTACGCGCAGGACGACCCCGACGCCTACAGCTATTCGGGCGGCCTGTGCCTGTCCAACCAGGGCCTGCTCGAGTTCGTCGAGATGTTCAAGGCGCCGATCAAGGTGCTGCACCCGATGCTCACGGCCACCCAGGAAGGCAACTTCAAGGGCACCGAGGGGTTCGGTGCGATTCCGTTCGACGGCGTGATCCTCGCGCACAGCAACGAAAGCGAGTGGAAGGCGTTTCCGCAACAACAAGAACAACGAAGCCTTCCTCGACCGCATCTACATCGTCAAGGTGCCGTACTGCCTGCGCGTGTCCGAAGAAGTGAAGATCTACGAGAAGCTGCTGCGCGGCTCGTCGCTGGCCGGCCGCCACCTGCGCGCCCGGCACGCTGAAGATGATGAGCCAGTTCGCGATGTTGACGCGGCTGAAGGAGCCGGAGAACTCGTCGCTGTACTCGAAGATGCAGGTCTACGACGGCGAGAACCTGAAAGACACCGACCCGCGCGCGAAGAGCTACCAGGAATACCGCGACTACGCCGGCGTCGACGAAGGCATGAGCGGCGTGTCGACGCGCTTCGCGTTCAAGATCATCAGCAAGGTCTTCAACTTCGACAGCACCGAAATCGCCGCGAACCCGGTGCACCTGATGTACGTGCTCGAACAGCAGATCGAGCGCGAGCAGTTCCCGCAGGAAACCGAGCAGAAGTACGTCAGCTACATCAAGGAATTGCTGGCGCCGCGGTATGCGGAATTCATCGGCAAGGAAATCCAGACCGCCTACCTCGAAAGCTACTCGGAGTACGGCCAGAACATCTTCGACCGCTATGTCACCTACGCCGACTACTGGATTCAGGACCACGAGTACCGCGACACCGACACCGGCGAGGTCTTCGACCGCGGGGCGCTGAACGCCGAGCTCGAGAAGATCGAAAAGCCCGCGGGTATCGCGAACCCGAAGGACTTCCGCAACGAGATCGTCAACTTCGTGCTGCGCGCCCGGGCCAGCAACGCGGGCAAGAACCCGCTGTGGACCAGCTACGAGAAGCTGCGCGCGGTGATCGAGAAGAAGATGTTCTCGAATACCGAAGAGCTGCTGCCCGTGATCAGCTTCAACGCCAAGGCCAGCGCCGACGAGGCGAAGAAGCACGACGAGTTCGTCAACCGCATGGTCGAGAAGGGCTACACGCCCAAGCAGGTGCGCCTGCTGTGCGAGTGGTATCTCAGGGTCCGCAAATCTTCATGACGGAGAACCGCTTGGACGCGCCGCGCCTTCAACAAGTCATCGACCGCCGGCTGTCCGGCAAGAACAAGTCGATCGGCAACCGCGAGCGTTTTCTGCGGCGCGTGAAGTCGCACGTGAAAGACGCGGTGCGCAGGGCGATCGACGGGCGCAGCATCCGCGACATCGAGCGCGGCGAGTCGATCTCGATCCCGAAGAAAGACTTGAACGAGCCCGTGTTCCAGCAGGGCCAAGGCGGCGTGCGCGACATCGTGCACACCGGCAACAAGGACTTCGTCCGTGGCGACCGCATCAAGCGGCCCGACGGCGGCGGCCAGGGGCAGGGCGGCAGCCAGGCCAGCGACAGCGGCGATGGCAACGACGACTTCGTGTTCACGCTGTCGCGCGAAGAATTCATGCAGGTCTTCTTCGACGACTTGGCGCTGCCGCGCCTGCTGCGCACGCAGCTCGAGCAGACCCCCGAGTGGAAGAGCCACCGCGCCGGCTTCACCAGCGACGGCACGCCCACCAACCTGCATGTGGTGCGCTCGATGCGCGGCGCGATCGGCCGCCGCGTGGCGCTGGGCGCTACCTCGCGGCGCGAGTTGAAAGAGATCGAAGAGCAGATCGAAGCGCTCGAGACGCAGGCCGAGAGCGAGATGCTGCTGACGCTGCAAGACCGCGAGCAGCGCCTGGCCGAATTGCGAGAGCGCGCCAAGGCCCTGCGCGTGCGCATCGAGCGCATGCCCTTCCTCGACCCGATCGACCTGCGCTTCCGCAACCGCGTGAAGACGCCGGTGCCCACCAGCCAGGCGGTGATGTTCTGCCTGATGGACGTGTCGGGCTCGATGGACGAAGGCCGCAAGGACCTGTCCAAGCGCTTCTTCATCTTGCTGTACCTGTTCCTGACGCGCCACTACGAGCGCATCGACGTCGTCTTCATCCGCCACCACACGCAGGCGCAGGAAGTGCCCGAGCACGACTTCTTCCACGCCACCGAAACCGGCGGCACCGTGGTGTCGAGCGCGTTGACGCTGATGGACGAGATCGTGCGTGCGCGCTACCCCAGCGGCGCGTGGAATATCTACGGCGCGCAGGCCAGTGACGGCGACAACTGGCACCACGACAGCGACCGCTGCAAAGAAATCCTCGAACAGCGCATCCTGCCGCTGGTGCGCTACTTCGCCTACGTGCAGGTCGCCGAAGAAGAGCAGAACCTCTGGCAAGAGTATTCGCAGATCGCCGAGGCCCATCCGCACTTTGCGATGCGCAAGGCGACCGAAGCTTCGCAGATCTACCCCGTGTTCCGCGACCTGTTCCGCAAAGAAGGCGTGCAGGCCGCCTGAGCCGAGCACCACCCCCCGAGCGCAGCACAAAGGGCCCCGATGAACGTCGACCATCCGATGCCACCCGCCGCCGCGCCGCGCTCGCGGCCGTTTCGCGAGGCTGCGTCGCGGCTTCAAGAGCCCAAGCCCGCACCGCCGCGCGCGGGCGAGCCGCTGCCCGCGCCCAGCGACTGGACCTTCGAGCTGATCGAGCGCTACCACGAAACGATCGCGCGCACCGCCGAACGTTTCGGCCTGGATACCTACCCGAACCAGCTCGAAGTCATCACCGCCGAACAGATGATGGACGCCTACGCGTCCATCGGCATGCCGGTGCATTACCGCCACTGGAGTTTCGGCAAACAGTTCATCTCGACCGAACGCCAATACCGCCGCGGCCACATGGGCCTGGCGTACGAGATCGTCATCAACAGCAACCCCTGCATCAGTTACCTGATGGAGGAGAACACGATGGCGATGCAGGCGCTGGTGATCGCGCACGCCGCCTTCGGCCACAACAGCTTCTTCAAGGGCAACTACCTCTTTCGCATGTGGACCGACGCGGGGTCGATCATCGACTACCTGGTCTACGCGAAGAACTACATCAAGGCCTGCGAGGAAAAGCAGGGTATCGAGGCGGTCGAAAGCTTCCTCGATTCGTGCCACGCGCTGTCGAACCATGGCGTCGACCGCTATCGGCGCCCCAGCCGCAAGTCGCTGACGCAGGAACTGGCGCTGCGCAAAGAGCGCGAGGCCTATGCGCAGCAGCAGGTCAACGACCTATGGCGCACGCTTGCCGAAGAAGAGCGACAAGGACGACGCCGCGCGCGAGACCAAGCGCTTCCCCGACGAGCCGCAAGAGAACCTGCTGTACTTCATCGAGAAGAACGCGCCGCTGCTCGAGCCGTGGCAGCGCGAGAGTCGTGCGCATCGTGCGCAAGGTGTCGCAGTACTTCTACCCGCAGCGCCAGACGCAGGTGATGAACGAAGGCTGGGCCACGTTCTGGCATCACCGCTTGCTGAACACCATGTACGACGACGGCCACCTGACCGACGGCACCATGGTCGAGTGGCTGACCTCGCACACCAACGTCGTCTATCCAGCCCAAGGTCGGCGACCGCGGCTACTCGGGGCTCAACCCCTACGCACTCGGCTTTGCGATGTACACCGACATCAAGCGCATCTGCGAGTCGCCCACCGAAGAAGACCGCGCCTGGTTCCCCGACATCGTCGGCACGCCCGTGGCTGGCGACGCTGGACCACGCGATGCGCAACTACAAAGACGAAAGCTTCATCGGCCAGTTCCTCAGCCCGAAGCTGATGCGCGACTTCCGCCTCTTCCAGATCACCGACGACGAAACCGAAAGCGAACTCGAAGTCAGCGCCATCCATGACGACAGCGGCTACCGCGCCGTGCGCGAGGCGCTGTCGAAGCAATACGATCTGACCTACCGCGAGCCCGACATTCAGGTCTGGAACGTCAACCTGCGCGGCGACCGGTCACTCACCCTGCGCCACACCCAAAACCGCGACCGGCCGCTGGAAGACGGCGCCGAAGAGGTACTCAAGCACATCTGCCGGCTGTGGGGCTTCGGCGTGCGGCTCGAGAGCGTGAATAGCGCGGGGGCGACGACGCGCACCTGGTCGGTCGAGCCGCCGGAGACGCCGGAGGCTTAAGTCAGCAGGGTCATGCGCAGGCCGGCGAACTGTTCGAAGTCGCGGTCAAAGGTGCCGACTTCGGCGCCATGTTCGATGGCCAGGGCCGCGATGTGCGCGTCGCTGACCAGATTGCCGCCGCGGCCTCTTGCCAGCAGCAGGCTCGAGAGAACTGCCGCATGCCGCTCGGTTGGCCCGATCACCCGGGCAGCGGGGTGGTTCAGCCATGAATCCACGAGTTCCAGCGCTTGGTCGAGCGCGAGCGGATGGCTGAAGATGCCGCTGCGCGTGGACAGCCGCAGGAACCCGACCAAGACCGGCCAGCAGAAGGCAATGCCCCCCGCACTGGCGAACGACGATTCGAGCCAGCCGCGCGCGGCCTTGTGCTGAGGGCTGTCCGCATTGACGGCATACAGCAGCAGGTTCACGTCCGGCGTTTTCATGGGCGCCGGCTGGGACGGGCCTTGGCCATGATGTCCTGGTCTTCGAACTCGGCCGCCAGCGCTCCAGCCTTGGTCAGATCGACCTTGGGCCGTCCAAGTGAGAACACCTGCTGCTTGAACGCAGGCACGCGCTCGGCGGGGCGCTTCAGACCCGCACGCACGGCGTCGTTCAGCACCTGCTTGAACGGGCGTTTGCTGCGGTGCTGCGCTTCTTCCAGGAGAAGCGCAACGTCGGGGTCCAGGGTGACGGTGGTGCGCATCGCATCAAGGCATCAAAGTTGAAGCATCATGATGCCACATCGAGGTCGCGCGTGTCGCAACCGCAGGGCCCGGCAAGGACGGTCTGTGGAGGCGGCGAGTGTCGCGCACTTGCGATACATTGGATCCATGAAGACTGCCACCATCCCATCCGTTCGAGTCGAGCCCGAACTGCGGGCCGAAGTCGAGTCGCTGCTCGTCGACGGTGAAACCCTCTCTGAGTTCGTCGAAGCCTCGGTGCGAGCCAATGTCCAGCGCCGCAAGGTCCAGGCCGAGTTCATCGCGCGTGGCCTTCGCTCGCGTGAAGCGGCGCGGCGCACCGGGGACTACGTGGACGCCGATGTCGTGATCGCCGACCTGCAGCGCAAGCTCGACGCAGCGCGGTCCCGGGTCGCGAAGTCGACGACGAAGTCGAAGACGTGAGCTTTCGGGTCCGACTCGCACGCGGCGCCGCGCAGGATATCGATCGCCTGTTCGACTTCGTTCTCGAGCGCGAACTGGGCCGTGACGGCGGCGATTCCAGCCTGGCCGAGAAGGCGATCGACAGCATCCGCGCCGGCGTCGCCACGCTGCGAACGTCCCCGTTCACGTGTCGTAAAGCCGGGCACAGCCCGTTCCTGCGCGAACTGGTCATTCCGTTCGGGCGCTCGGGGTATGTCGCGCTGTTCGAGATCGAAGAAGCGTCGACTGTCACCGTGCTGGCGGTGCGCCATCAGCTCGAGGACGACTATCACTGACGGGTGCGCGGTCTGCGCAGCGCACGAGTACGCCCCCGCTACCTCAACACCCAAACCCCCGCCGGCGGTGCGTTGCGCCACACCGTCGATACGCGCGTCCACTTCAGCCCATGGGCGTCGTGGCGCGACAGCGCGAAGGGCATGCGCGGCTGGTAGGTGTATTGCACGAGGTGGCGTGTGGGGTCGGCCTGCAGGAAGCGGCAGACCGCGCGCACGGTGATGTCGCGCACCGACGGGCGCAGCGAGCGGAATGGCAGCGACGACACCAGCACGGTGCGAAAGGGAGCGTCGTCGCACAGTTCGTCGAGCACCTCGTGCGCCCACTGCGTGCGTACGTCGATGCGCGGGAAGGTCTCGCGCAGGTGGTCGGCCATGGCCTGCTGCGCCTCGACTGCGATGATCGGCACGTGGGGGTGCGCGTCGTGCAGCCAGCGCGTCACCGCGCCGGTGCCCGCGCCCAGTTCGACGATCAGGCTCGCGCGGCCTGCTTGGCGCGTCATCGCGCGTGCCAGCAGCGGTGATGAGGGGAAGAACGCACCGGCGGTGGCCGGCTCTTTCAGTACGTGCTTGAGGAACAGGCCCGGATTCATCGGCGGCGGGCGGCAGGCGCTGTAGACATCGAGGGCTCCTGGCGCGATGTTGCTTTTGGACCCGGCACGTGGCCGGGGTCATGAGGCGATCCTAACAAGCGCCCGCCGTCAGGGCTGGCGCCGTGCTGAACCCGCTGGCTTTTTGGCTGGCGGCGCGCTGGCTACTCGCTGGCTTGTGCCAGCGTCACGCTGACCTTGCGCGTGGTTCCGCCGCGCCACACGGTCAACGTTGCCTGGTCGCCCGGCTCGAGCTTCTCGAGCGCGGCGAGCATGTCGTCGAAGTTCTCGACCGCTTGTTCGTTGACCGCGACGATCACGTCGCCCGGCACGACGCCGCCATCGCCTCGCGCATAGGCACGCAAGCCTGCGCGCGCCGCGGGGCCGTCGCGTTGCACGCGCGCCAGCGGCACACCCTTGGGCGCGCCGAGTGAACGAGCGACCTCGGGCGACAAGCCGGTGATTCCCAGCGACGGCCGCACGAAACGGCCGTCGCGGATCAGCCGCGGCACGATGCGGTTGACCTCGTCGACCGGGATCGCGAAGCCGATGCCGGCGCTGGCGCCCGACGGGCTGTAGATGGCGGTGTTCACGCCGATCAGCCGGCCCGCCGAATCGAGCAGCGGCCCGCCCGAGTTGCCGGGGTTGATCGCCGCGTCGGTCTGGATCGCGCCGCGGATCGTGCGTCGCGTCACCGAGTCGATCTCGCGGTCGAGCGCGCTGACGATGCCGGTGGTCAGCGTCTGGTCCAGGCCGAAGGGGTTGCCGATCGCGTAGACCTTCTGCCCCACCTGAAGCTCGCGGCTCGTGCCCAGCGGCACCGCTTTGAGCTTCGCCGCGGGCGCGTCGATCTTCAGCACCGCAAGGTCGCGGTCGGGGAAGGCGCCGACGAGCGAGGCCTTGAAAGAAGACTGATCCGACAGCGTCACACGCGCACCATTCGCGTTCTGGATCACGTGGAAGTTGGTGACGACGTGGCCCTGCGCGTCCCACATGAAGCCGGTGCCCGTGCCTTGCGGCACCTGCTGCACGTTCATCGAGAACATGTCGCGCTCGAGCCCGAGCGCGGTGATGTTCACCACCGACGGCGACGCAGCCTTGAAGACCGCGATGTGATTCAGTTCGTCGGCCTCGAGCGGCCCCCGTGGCGCAACCGGGCGCGGCGCGGCGGGACCGCGCGCGGCAGAAGGAACGCGGGTCGCGGCCGGGGGCGAGCGCGGCGGTGCCGCGTCCTGCGCCTGGGGACTGCAGCCCAGCGCGGCCAGCGCGGCGGTGAAAAGGGCGGAGACGAGCGGACGCGGCATCGGTGCGGCAGCGGGCTCGCGGCTACAGCGCGAAGATCTTCCCCGGGTTCAGGATGTTCTTCGGGTCCAGCGCGCGTTTCAACGTGCGCATCATGTCGACCGCGCCCGTGCCGGCTTCGTCGATCAGGAAGCCCTGCTTGTGCAGCCCGATGCCGTGTTCGCCGGTGCAGGTGCCCTCGAGCCGCAGCGCGCGGGCGACGAGCTTGTCATTCAGCTCTTCGGCCACTTCGCGCTGCTGTGGCTTGGCGGGGTCGATCAGGTAGGCCACGTGATAGTTGCCGTCGCCGACGTGGCCGACGATGTAGTACGGCAGGCCCGCAGCGTCGGCTTCGGCCACCGACTCGCCGATCGCTTCGGCCAGACGCGAGATCGGCACGCACGCGTCGGTGGTCACGGTGCGGCAACCCGGGTTCGCGGCCATGCCGGCGAAGTACGCGCGATGGCGCGCTTTCCACAGCGTCGTGCGCTCTTCGGGCGTGGTGGCCCACTGGAAGTCTTCGCCACCCTGGTCGCGTGCCAGGTCCTGCACGACCTGCGCCTGCTCTTTGACGCTGGTTTCGCTGCCGTGGAATTCCATCAGCAGCATCGGCGTTTCGCGCAAGGCGAGCTTGTCGTGTTTGTTCACCGCACGCACCGCATTCGCGTCCAGCAACTCCACGCGCGCGATCGGCACGCCCATCTGGATGACGCCGATCGTGGTCTGCACCGCGGCGTCGACGCTCGGGAAGTGGCACACCGCGGCCGAGATCGCCTCGGGCAGCGGGTAACAGCTTCAGCGTGATCTCGGTGATGACGCCCAGCGTGCCTTCACTGCCCACCATCAGCCGCGTGAGGTCGTAGCCCGCCGATGACTTCTTCGCTCGCGTGCCGGTGCGGATGACGTCGCCCGACGCCGTCACGACCTCGAGCGCGAGCACGTTCTCGCGCATCGTGCCGTAGCGCACCGCGTTCGTGCCCGACGCGCGCGTCGCCGTCATGCCGCCGATCGACGCATTCGCGCCGGGGTCGATCGGGAAGAACAGGCCCTGGTGGCGAACCTCGGTGTTGAGCTGCTCGCGCGTCACGCCCGGCTGCACCGTCACGGTCAGGTCTTCGGCGTTGACGCGCAGCACCTGGGCCATGCGCGATACGTCCAGGCTGATGCCACCCTGCACCGCCAGCAAGTGGCCCTCGAGCGACGAGCCCACGCCGTACGGGATCACCGCCACGCCGTGCGCCGACGCCAGCTTCACCGCGTCGGCGACGTCGGCGGTGCTTTCGCAGAACACCACCGCGTCGGGCGGCGGCACTTCGAAGGGCGATTCGTCGCGGCCGTGCTGCTCGCGCACCGCGGCGGCGGTCGAGCAGCGGTCCCCGAAGCACGACTTCAAGGCGTCGATCAGCGCCGACGGCATCGCGCGTGGGGCGAAGACGGGCAGGAGATGGGTCGGGAGGGGGGCGTTCATCGGCGATCTCCTCGTGCGCAACAGGAATCCGGGATTCTAGGAACCACAGCAAGGCCGCGTACCGGACTTGCCGGAATGGGCGATGTCTCTGAATGGCAGCAGGGGTGCAACTTCGCGGGTTCGAACGACTTTGTGCCGTGCCTTAGTGCGCGCGGCGCGGAGGGCGCCCCCCCACTCGGGTGACCGTCCACGAACAATTCCGACAGACGAGCTCCGCGCAGCAGGCCGAGGTGACCGCGTGCGCACGGCACCCGGCGCGGCGGGGCTCGCGCTGCACCGTTTCCGACCAACCGACCGACCGATCGCCCCCTCCGCATGAGCACGACCGCCGCCCCGTCGGCGAAGGTTTCCGACGCCCAGCCTGTCGCTGGGCGCGCGCCTGCAAGCCGCGTCTCGCGAAGTGCAGCCGTGCTTGCCTTGCAGGCGCGCGCGCTTGCGCACGCCGACTTCGACGCCGCCGCGGCCGAGGTGATGAACCAGCTCGCCGCGCAGCTTGGTTGCGCCCGCTCGAGCCTGGGCCTGATGGCGGGCGGGCGCCTGCGTGTGGTCGCGACCACCGGCGCGGGCGCGCTCGAGGCACGCAGCGCCGAGGTCCAACGCATCCGCGCCGCGATGGCCGAAGCGCTGGACCAGCGTCTCGAGATCGTGCACCCGCTGCCGGCGGGCGCCACGCCTGCGATCACCGTCGCGCACGCGGCGCTGGCCGCCGCCAACGGACACGCTGCCGTTTTCAGCGTGCCCATCGCCACGCGGCACGAACTGCTGGGCGTGCTGCTGCTCGAGAGGGCGGGAGGCTTCGACGTCGCCGCGCGCGAAACCGCGAAGGACGCGGCGATGTTCGTCGGCCCGATCCTGGCGCTGGGCCATCGCGCTCAGACCGGCGTGGGGCAGCGCATCGCGCGCGTGTTGTGGCCGCAGGCGGTGCTGCGCCCTTTTGGCAGCGCACGCCGCTTCCCGTGGCGCGCCGCGGTCGGCGTTGCGGGCCTGGTGATCGCGGCGCTGGCCTTCGTGCCGACGCAGCGCCACGTGGTGTCCAACGCGAGGGTCGAAGGCCGCGTGCAGCAGGTGCTGTCGGTGCCGGTCGACAGCTTCCTGGCCAGCGTGTCGGTGCGGCCGGGCGAGGTGGTCAAGGCGGGCCAAGTGCTGGCCACGCTCGACGCGCGCGACCTGACCCTCGAACGTGACAAGTGGGCGGCCGAGCTGGCACAACTCGACAAGCAATATCGCGAGGCCCTGTCGCGTGACGAAGCCGCACCGATCATGGCCGCACGCGCCAAACACGAGGTGGCGCGCAGCCAGTACGAGCTGGTGATTCAGCAGATCGAGCGCACGACGCTGCGCGCGCCGATGGACGGCGTGATCCTCTCGGGCGACCTGTCGCAATCCGTCGGCGTGCCGCTCAAGCGCGGGCAAGAGCTGATGACGATCGCGCCCGATGCGGGCTTTCGCATCGTCGCCGAGGTCGACGAGCAAGAGATCAGCCTCGTGCGCGAAGGCCAGTCGGCGCAGGCGCTGTTTGCCGCCCTGGGCACCCGTGACGCGATGCGCCTGACGGTCATGCGCATCGCGCCCGTGGCGACGCAGACCGAAGGCCACAACGTCTTCGACGTTGAAGCCGCGCCTTCGCGCTCGCCGAGCGCCTTGCGCGCGGGCATGCGCGGGGTGATGCGGATCGAAGCCGGGCGCGAGCCGCTCGCAAGCATCTGGTGGGAACGCGCGCAGCGTGCGTGGCGCCAGCTGGCGTGGCAGATCCTGGGCTGACGCCGTGACCACCGGATCCTTGCTGTCGCCCCACTGGTACCGCGTCGCGTACCTGCGCCCGCGCCTGAAGTCGGGCGTGCGCATCTCGCGCCAGCGCGTGCGCGGGCGCGTCTGGTACGTGCTGACCGACGCGGTGTCGGGGCGGCATCACCGCTTCGACGACCAGGCCTACGCGCTGGTCGCGGCCTGCGACGGCCGCGCCACGGTCGACGACGTTTGGGCCCGCCGCGTCGACGCGCTGGGCGACGCCGCACCGACGCAGGCGCAGGCGATCGAAGTCTTCGCGCGCGCCTTCTCGGCCAACGTGCTCGATGGCGACGTCGCCGCCGACGCGCGCGCACTGATGCGCGCCGAACGACGCCGCCGCGCGCAGCGCCGACGCCTGGCGCTGAACCCGCTGTCGTTCAAGCTGCCGCTGTGGAACCCGGGCCGCTTCCTCGACGCCCACGTGCATCGCGTGGGCCCGCTCTTCAGCGCGGCGGGGCTGCTTGCCATCGCGGTGCTGATGCTCGCGGGCCTGGTGCTGATGATCTGGAACGCGGCCGAGTTCTCGCGCGCAGCCGCGACGCAACTCGGCCAAGGGCGGGTGCTGATCCTGCTGTGGGTGGCGTATCCGATCGTGAAGCTTGTTCACGAGCTCGCGCATGCGTTCGCCGTCAAACGTTTCGGCGGCGAGGTGCCCGAGATCGGCGTCGCGCTGCTCATGCTCACCCCGGTGCCCTACGTCGACGCGTCGGCGTCGGCGGCGTTCGAATCGCGGCACGAGCGCGTGATCGTCGGCGCTGCGGGCATCGCGGCCGAGTGGTTGATCGCGAGCGCAGCGCTGGCGCTGTGGGCGTTGATCGAACCCGGCTTCGTGCGAGACCTCGCCTTCGCCTTCGCCGTCGTCGCGGGCATCTCCACGTTGGTCGTCAACGCCAACCCGTTGTTGCGCTTCGACGGCTACCACGTGTTGTGCGACGCGTTCGAGCTGCCGAACCTGGCGGCGCGCAGCAGCCGGTGGTGGCATGGGGTGCTGCAGCGGCTGGCGCTGGGGCGCTGGCCCGAAGCGTCGACCGAAGGCGCACGTGGGCGCGAACGCGCCTGGCTTGTTTTCTATGCGCCGGCCTCGTGGTTCGTGCGTGGTGTGTTGACTTTGGCGCTGGCGCTTGCACTCGCCGACTGGCAGCCCTGGCTGGGCTTGCTGGTGCTGCTGCTGGGCGCGTGGTGGATGCTGGCGGCGCCCGTCTTTGCGGCGCTGCGCTGGATGCTCGTCTCGGTCGACCTGCACGGTGCGCGCGCACGCGCGCTGGGCAGCGGCGCGGTGGCGGCGGCAGCAGCCTTCGCATTCGCGTGCTTCACCCCGCTGCCCGACCGCACGTCGACACCGGGCGTGGTGTGGTTGCCCGACGAAGCGATCGTGCGCACGCAGGCCGAAGGCTTCATCGGCGAGATCCTCGTGCGCGACGGCCAGCAGGTCGCCGCGGGCACCTTGTTGCTGCGTCTGGACAACGACACCCTGCGGCAATCGCTGGTGCAGGTGAGTGCCGAGCTCGAGTTGCAACGCATCGAACAGCTCTCGCAGCGTGACGTCGACCCGCTGCGTGCGGCGCAGGCCGGTGACCGCGTGGCGGCGCTCGAGACGCAGGCGCAAGAACTCGGGTCGCGCGTCGCTTCGCTCGACCTGCGTGCCGACATCGCCGGCCGCGTCGCGATCGACCCTCAGCGCGTCGTCGCGGGCCGATGGCTCGCGCGCGGCCAGACCGCGGCGCATGTGCTGACCGCGCAGGCGCCGCGCGTGCGTGCGCTGGTGGCACACGACGACATGGCGCGCTTGCGCGAGCAACCTGGCGCGATCCGCGTGACGCTGGCGCACGCCGACGGTGAATCACTGCCGGCGCAGTGGCTGCGCGGCGTGCCGCGCGCGTCGACGCAACTGCTGACGCCCGCGCTGGGTGCCAAGGCCGGCGGCCCACTGGCGCTTGACCCCGCAGACGCCGAAGGCCGCACCACGCTCGAGCCGCGATTCGAGGTCGAGCTGAGCCTGCCCGAAGGCGCCGCCGCGCACGTCGGCGCGCGTGCCTGGGTGCGCTTCGACCACGGCGACGCCACGCTGGCCGAGATCTCCTCACGTTTCCTACGCCGCAGCTTCCTGCGGCATTTCGCAACATGAGCGCGCGAACCGCCGTGTTGCCCACGCGCGAGCTGGCGCTGGCGGGTTACCCGCAGCGCGAGCTCGACCACGCGTGGCCACGGCTGCAGGACGCCACGCGCTGGCTCGAGGCCACGCTGGGGCGCTCTGCGCAGGCGCAACTTCCCGATCGGGTCGAGCGCGGGTTCGCCGCGGCGCGCGCCGGGTTGAGCAAGATGGACGACGCTGGTCTTGCGCGCGCGTTGCCGATGCTGCGCGCTCGCATCCGCGCGGCCGGGCTGCGCGGCGTGTCCGCTGGGTGGGCGCTCGGGCTCGTCGACGCGATGATCAAGCGCCGCCTCGGCCTCGAGCCCTACCCGACGCAGCGGCTCGCGGCGTGGTTGATGCTCGACGGCCAGCTCGCCGAGATGGCGACGGGCGAAGGCAAAACCCTGGCCGCCGGCATGGCTGCGGCTGCTGCGGCGCTTGCGGGTGTGCCCGTGCATCTGGTCACCGCCAACGACTACCTGGTCCAACGTGACCGCCAGAAGCTCGAACCCGTCTACCGGGGCCTCGGGCTGACCAGTGCGTGCGTGCTGCCAGCGATGACGCGCCCGCAACGCGAAGCCGCGTACGCGTGCGACATCGTCGTGCTCACCGCGCGCGAACTGGCCTTCGACTACCTGCGCGACCACATCCTGCTCGACGGCGCGCGCGACCCGCGGCTGCTGCATGCGCTGGCGATCACCGCACCCGATGAAGACGAAGCGCGCGCCGGCCGCGATGCGCAAGGCGGTGGCGCTGCCGATGGCACCGACTTCGGTGACCTGCACGCCCTGTTTGCCGCCAGCACGCGTTCGATGCCGCTGGATGTCGAGAGCGCCGAGGTCTCCGCGGCGGGAATCACGGCGACCATGGCAACCACGGCAACCACGACGCCCGACATCGCTGGGCCGACAAAACCTCCGGGCCGGACCAACAACGCCCCGCGCCCGGTCCTGCCGGGCTTGTGCCTCGCATTGATCGACGAAGCCGACAGCGTGCTGCTTGACGAAGCGACGGTGCCGCTGATCCTCGCAGCGCCGGTCGACGCGGTCGAGGGCCGCTCGTACCTGCGTGCACTCGAGATCGCGCGCGGCCTGCGGCGCGGGCGCGACTACACGCTCGACGCCGCACGGCGCGGCTGCGATTTGACCGACGAAGGTCGTGGCGCGGTGTCCGACGCCGTGCAAGCGCTGGGCGCCAACGTCGAGAACGTGGGCCTGCTGCGGCCGCTGCGGCGTGCGCACGAATTCGTCTGCGCGGCGCTGTCGGCGCTGCACGCGATGCAGCGCGACCGCGACTACGTCGTCGTCGAAGGCAAGCTGCAACTCATCGACGACGTCACCGGCCGCATCGCCGACGGCCGGCAGTGGACCGGCCCGTTGCAGGCGATGGTCGAGCTGAAGGAAGGCCTCGCGCCCAGCCCCGGCACGCGGGTGTCGGCGCAGATCACCTACCAGCGCTTCTTTCCGCGCTACCTGCGCGTGGGCGGCATGAGCGGCACGTTGCGCGAAGCGCAGCGCGAACTGCGCGTGATTTACGACGGCCGCACGCGCCGCGTGCCGCTGGCCAAACCCGACCACCGCCGCTGGTTCGGCGAGACGCTGTTTGTCGACGCGCCGCGTCGCGACGCCGCGCTGGCTGCGCGCGTGGGCGACCTGGTTCGCGCCGGGCGCCCGGTGCTGGTCGGCACGCCCAGCGTGGCCGCGTCGCAGCGCGTGGCGCAATGCCTGCACGCCGCGGGCGTCGACTGCCAGGTGCTCAACGCCCTGCAAGACGCCGACGAAGCCGCGTGCGTCGCGCGTGCAGGGCACGTCGGTGTGGTGACCGTGGCGACCAACATGGCCGGCCGCGGCACCGACATCGCGCTCGACGAACGCGCCCGCGCCGCCGGTGGGCTGCACGTGATCGCGACCATGCGCAACCGCTCGCGCCGGATCGACCGGCAGTTGATCGGCCGCGCCGCTCGCCACGGTGACCCCGGCTCGGCCGAATCGATGCTCGCGCTCGACGACGATCTGTTCGTCGAACGTTGCCCGGCGTCGCTGCGGCGCCTGCTTGCAAGCAGCGCGCGCGCTGACGGCGTGGTGCCTGCTTGGCTGGCACGCGCCGCCGCAACGCTGGTGCAGCACCGCGCCGAAGCGCAAGAACGCAGCCGCCGCGCGCTGCTGCGCTATGGCGACCGCATGGCCGATGAAACCTTCGCCTTTGCCGGCGGCACGGAATGACGCAGATGACGCACGTGACGACGACCCCGACGACTCGACGACCCTCACCCCAGCCCATGAAGACCACCCTTTCGCTCATTGCCGCCGCACTGTGTGCCCCGCTCGCCGTGGCGCAGACCGCCGCGCCTGCGCGTGCCGGGCTCGACTGCATGGTCCAGCCGCACCAGATCGTGCAGGTGGGCAGCGCCGCGCCGGGTGTGATCGACAAGATCCTCGTCGACCGCGGCGACTTCGTGCAGGCCGGGCAGGTGCTGGTGCAACTGCAGGCCGGCGTCGAGCGTGCCTCGCTGGCGGTGGCGCGCGAGCGCGCGAAGCAGGAAGGCGAGTCGAAGGTCGCCGCCGGCTCGTCCGAGCTGGCGCAGCGCGAGCTGCAGCGCGCGAAAGAACTGCACGCCGAGAACTACGTGTCGCAGACCTACCTCGACAAGCAGCGGGCCGAAGCGCAGGTGGCCGGCGGGCGCAGCGACCAGGCGAGCGAGCGCCGGCGCCTGGCGCAGCGCGAAGTCGAACTGGCGGCAGCGCAACTCGCACAGCGCAGCATCGGCTCGCCGATCACGGGCGTGGTCGTCGAGCGTTTCATGTCACCCGGCGAATTCGTCGACCAGAAGCCGATCCTGCGCGTGGCGGCGATCGATCCGCTGCGCGTCGACGTGCTCGTGCCGGCCGCGGCCTTCGGTCAGGTGCAGACCGGAATGCAGGGACTGGTCGTGCCCGAACTGATCAACACCAAGGAACACGCCGCGACCGTGAAGACTGTCGACCGCGTGATCGACGCGGCGACCAACACCTTCCGCGTTCGCCTCGAGCTGCCCAACCCCGGCGGTGCGTTGCCCGCGGGGCTGCGCTGCAAGGTTGACCTGGGCATCAAGATGCCCGCGACGACGTTGCCCGCGGCTGCACCAGCGCCTGCGCGCGCGCCGGTCGCAGCGACGAACGCAGGCGCCACGGCGCCCGCATCGAACACGGTGTCGCCCACCGCAACCGCTGCGCTGGGCACTGCCAGCCCGGCCGCGGCGCGCCGCTGAGGCGAAGCCCGATGCGCGCCTGGCTCCATCGACTGCTTGCACGCTTGCGCGTGGGCGCAGCCGCGCGTGGCGCGAAAGCCGCCACGAGCCGTCCTGTCGTCGAGGAGCTCGAGCCGCGCATCCTCTACGCCGCCGACCTGAACCCGATGGTGTGGCACGGCGCCGGCCCCGCGTCCACTGCGATCGTCGCCTCGCTTGACGCCGGTGCTTCGTCGATCGACGAAGGCGCCACCGCTGCGTCGACCGTCGACCAGCAGCAGCGCCGCCGCGAGATCGTCTTCGTTGATGCCGCGGTCGAGGACGCGCAATCGCTGATCGATGCGATCGTCGACACCCGCGGCAGCCAGGCCGACATCGAGGTGGTGCAGCTGCGCGCCGATCTCGACGGCCTTGCGCAGATCCAGGACGTGCTCGCCAGCGAGCGCAATGTCGATGCGGTGCACATCGTCTCGCACGGTGATGCGGCGCGGCTTCGGCTCGGCAGCACGTTGCTCGATGCCGCCGCGCTCGAGCGACGTGCCGACGCCATGGCCGCGTGGCGCAGCGTCCTGAGCGCGGACGCCGACGTGATGCTTTGGGGCTGCGATGTCGGCCAGGGCGCCGCTGGCCAGGCGTTCATCGCACGCATGGCCGAATTGACCGGCGCCGACGTCGCCGCCAGCATCGACGCCACCGGCGCGGCCTCGCGCGGCGGCGACTGGGTGCTGGAAGCCGCTACCGGCGCGATCGAAAGCGATGCGACCGTCTCGGCCGCGAGCACTGCATCGTGGGAGCACCTGCTGGCACTGAGCGCGCAAGGCAGTGAAACCCGCGTCAACACCACGACCACCAGCGCCCAGACGCTTACGTCGTACGGCGGCGGCAACGTCGCGATGGCTGCCGGCGGCAACTACGTCGTGGTGTGGAACGACGCCGACAGCAACTCGGGCGACATCTTCTTCCAGCGCTACGACGCGTTTGGCAACGCCGTCGGGCAGCAACACGCTCGTCAACAACTTCACCTCCGGCCTCCAGAACGAAGCCAACGTCGCGATGGACGCGGCCGGCAACTTCGTCGTCGTCTGGGCCAGCAACGGCCAGGACGGTAGCGAACTTGGGCGTGTATGGCCAACGCTTCAACGCCAGCGGCGCCCCGCAGGGCGGCGAGTTCCGCGTCAACTCCTCGACCACGGGCAACCAGGACGCGCCGTCGATCGGTATGGCCACCGACGGCTCGTTCGTCGTCGTCTTCACCGACTACAACAGCAACTCGGGCGACATCTTTGTTCAGCGCTACAACGCTTCAGGCGGTGCGGTGGGCGGCAACGTGCGCGTCAACACGCTAACCACCAACGTTCAGGAATACGCGAGCGTCGCGGTCAGCCCGGGCGGCGCGTTTGTCGTCGTGTGGGAGAGCGAAGCGCAAGACGGCACGCTCGACGGCGTGTACGCGCAGCGCTACGACGCAGCGGGCGCCGTGCAAGGCGGCGAGTTCCGCGTCAACACCACCATCGGCGGCGACGAGCAGAACGTCGCGGTCGCGATTGACACCGCGGGCAACTTCGTCGTCGTGTGGGACGCCAGCACCTCCGACCCGGGCAGCAACACCGGCATCTACGGGCAGCGCTACAACGCCGCCGGCGCCGCGCAGGGCGGCGAGTTCCGCATCAACACCACGACCGCCGACACGCAGCAGATTCCGTCGGTGGCGATGAACGCCAGCGGCGGCTTCGTTGTCGCCTGGCAAAGCAACCTTCAAGACGGCGGCAGCTCGGGCGTCTACACACAGCAGTTCAGCGCTGCGGGCACTGCGCTCGGTCCCGAGACGCTGGTGAACACCACGACCACCAACGCGCAGGTTCAGCCTTCGGTCGCGTATGCCGGCAACCGCGTGGTCGTCGCATGGAGCGGCAACGGCACGGGTGACGCCGGCGGTGTGTTCGCGCAGCGCTTCAACGTGGTGGCGGGCATCACCACGGGCAACACCAGCGCCGCGATGAGCTCCAGTGCCGGCGCCTCGTCGCTGACCTGGTCACACACCGTCGCCAGCGGGTCGAACGGCATGCTGATCGTTAACGTCGCCGTGAACAGCGACGTCGGCGTGTCGTCGGTCAGTTATGGCGGCACGGCTCTCACGCGGCTGGGCACGGTG
Source organism: uncultured beta proteobacterium (assembly GCA_963738615.1). Lineage (GTDB taxonomy): Bacteria > Pseudomonadota > Gammaproteobacteria > Burkholderiales > Burkholderiaceae_C > CAVTWY01. Next base: position 600,585 of record CAVTXI010000019.1, on the reverse strand, counting down.
ACCAACCCGGGCGGCTCGCTCGTGACCTCCGAAATCTGGTACCTCGCTGCGCCTGCTGTGGGTACTGCGAACGTGGTCGTCACGCTGGCGGGAAGCGACACCCTCGCTGCTGGCGCCACGAATTTCTACGGCGTGGACCAGACCACCCCGTTCGGCACCTTCGTATCGGCAACCGGCAGTGGCGGTGCCCCGACCGTGAACGTCACGTCGGCAGCGGGTGAAGTGGTTGTGGACGCCGCAGTTTTCCGCGCCCGAAACACGGCAACCGTCGGCGCTGGACAGACGCAACTGTGGGTGCAAGGGACAGGGACCTCGGGAAGCGACACCGCTGGCGCCGGCAGCACGGAGGCGGGCGCCGCGACGGTCACGATGTCGTGGACCTCGTCGGGCAGCGGTACGGGCGAGTGGGCCACGGGCGCGGTGGCGCTGAGGCCGGCGCCGATGACCGGCGGCATCACGGTAACGCCCGCCGTTGGCGCGCTCACGACCGAAGCCGGCGGCACGGCGACATTCAGCGTGGTGCTCGCAACCGCACCGACCGCCGACGTGACGATCACCGTCAGCAGCAGCGACACCTCTGAAGCGACGGTCAGCACTGCGCTGTTGACGTTCACCAGTGCGAACTGGAATACGGCGCAGACCGTGACCGTGACAGGCGTTGACGACGCGCTTGCCGACGGCTTTAGCGCCCTACTTGATCGTGCTGGGCGCTGCAAGCAGCGCTGACGCCAGCTACAACGGCCTGAACCCGACCGATGTTCAAGGCGCCACGAGCGACAACGACATCGGCTACGGACTGATCACCGTCACCACGACAAGCGACAGCCTCGTGAACGACGCCGACACCTCGTCCCTGGCCGCACTGGCCGCCAACCGTGGCGCCGATGGACTGATTTCGCTGCGCGAAGCGATCACTGCGGCCAACAACACCGCCAACGGCGCGGGTGGGGCCGATCGCATCCACTTCAACATCGCTGGCACGGGCACGCACACCATCGCGTTGGCGGGCGTGTTGCCCACGATCACCGGCGCGGTGGTCATCGACGCCAGCACTGACGACAGCTTCGCGGTCAACGGCAACCGCCCCGCCATCCGCCTCGACGGCAATGACCTTGCCGTCGACGGCCTGCGTGATCGCCAGCACCGCCGACGGCAGCACGATCCGCGGCCTGTTGATCAACAACTTCGCCGGCCACGGCATCAACATCCTGGCGGGTTCCGACGGCCACACGATCGCCGGCAACTACCTCGGCGCGCTGCTTCACGACGGCACCGCGGCCGGCGCCGCGAACGTGAACACGCTCGCCGGCATCCAGGTGCTGGGCGCCAACAACACGATCGGCGGCACCACAGCGGCCGACCGCAACGTCATCTCGGGCAACACCGGCCAGGGCGTGCTGCTCAGCGGCGCGGGCGCCAGCGGCAACGTCATCGTCGGCAACATCATCGGCCTCAACGCGGCGGGCACCGCGATCGTCGGCAACGGCAACGACGGTGTCTTTATCGTCGACAACGCCACCAACAACACGGTGGGCGGAGCCACCACGGCGCACCGCAACGTCATCTCGGGTAACAGCGACGGCGTGCAGTTCGGCGGTGCGGCGGGCGGCGCGACCGGCAACGTCGTACGCGGCAACTACATCGGCACCGACATCACCGGCACGGTGGACCTGGGCAACAACGACGACGGCATCGACATCGACAACGGCGCGAGCAACGGCCAGGTGATCGACAACCTGATCGCCGGCAACACCAGCGACGGCATCGACCTGGGCGACGCCGGTACCACCAACGGCACGGTGATTCGCGGCAACCTGATCGGCACCGCGGCCAACGGCATGAGCGCGCTCGGCAATTCGGGCCACGGCATCCTGGTCGGCAACGGCGGCACGGTCGCAAGCACCACGATCGGCGGCACGACCACGGGGCAGGGCAACACGATCGCGTTCAACGGCGGTGACGGCATCTACGTCGCTGCCAACAGCACGGTGACGATGCTGGGCAACGCCATCCACACCAACACCGGCCTGGCGATCGACCTCGGCACCAATGGCGTCACCGGCAACGACCTTGACGACATCGACTTGGGCGCGAACGGGTTGCAGAACTTCCCGCTGCTGACCAGCGCGACGACGACTGCGAGCGGGACCATGATCGTGGGGTCGCTGAACTCGACCGCCAGCGTCACGACGTACCGGATCGAGTTCTTCGCCAACCGCGCGGGCGCGGCCGACGCCAGCGGCAACGGCGAGGCCGAGCGGTACCTCGGCTTCATCACCGTCACCACCGACGCGGGCGGCGACGTCAGTTTCAACGCGACCTTGTCCAACGCTTGGGTGAACAACGGCGACCGCGTCAGCGCGACCGCGACGGTGGACAGCGGCGGCGTCTACGGCGCCACGTCGGAGATGGCGGCAAACGCCATCGCCGCAACCACCGGCGTCGTCGTTGTCGACACCACGAGCGACGCCGCCGATGGCACCACAACGTCGCTCACGAACCTGGCTGCCGCGCGCGGCGCCGACGGCCGCATCTCGCTGCGCGAGGCGATCTTCGCGACCAACGCGACCGCCAACGTCAACGCCTCCACGCCCGACCGCATCGTGTTCGCGATCGACGGCGCGGCACGCGCACGATCACGGTCGGCGCGAGCGCGCTGCCGAGCATCACGCAGGCGCTGATCATCGACGCCTCCACGCAGGCGGGTTATGCCGGCACGCCGTTGGTCGAGCTGAACGGCAACAACGTCGGCGGCGCCCGCGACGGTCTGCGGCTGGTGGCGGGTAGCGACGGCAGCACGATCCGCGGCCTGGTGATCAACCGCTTCAGCGGCGACGGGCATCGAGATCTATCAGGCGAACAACCACGTCATCGCCGGCAACTGGATCGGCCTGAATGCCGCGGGCACCGCAGCGTCGGCCAACGGCGTCAGCGGCATCCAGGCGGGCGACGCGAGCGGGCTCACGGTCGGTGGCACGAGTGCGGCCGACCGCAACGTGATCGCGGGCAACGGCGAACGCGGCATCGTGTTCTCGAACGTCGATGCGAGCTTCATCCGCGGCAACTACGTCGGCACCGACGCGACCGGCACGGTGGACGTCAACGGCCTCACCGTCAACACGCTTCAGACCGGCATCGTGTTGTGGAACGGCTCTGATGGCAACGTCGTCGGCGGCACGAGCGCGGGCGCGCGCAACGTGATCTCGGGCAACAACCACTACGGCTTCGAAATCACGTCCGGCTCGCAGAACAACCTGCTGCAGGGGAACTACATCGGCACCAACGCCGCCGGCACGGCCGCGCTGGGCAACGTGAACGGCGGCGCTTCCCTGTGGGGCGCGGGCAGCGGCAACGTGTTCGGCGGCGGCGCGTTCGGCGCGGGCAACGTGATCTCGGGCAACTCGATCGGGGTGTACGTGGCCAGCGGCACCACCGGCGGCACCATCCAGGGCAACTGGATCGGCCTGGCCGCCGACGGCACCACTGCGCTGGGCAACACGTCGCGCGGCGTGTGGATCGAAGGCGCAGCGACTGGAGTCCTGGTAGGCACCAACGGCGACGGCAGCAGCGATGCGCTCGAGCGCAACGTCATCGCCGCCAGCGGCGGCGCCGGCGTCTACATCAGCGGCGCCGGCACCAACAACAACACCGTCAGCGGCAACTACATCGGCACCGACGCCAGCGGCCTGCTCGACCGCGGTAACGGCAGCAACGGCGTGTCGATCAACACGGGCGCGCAGAACAACACCATCGGTGGCGCGACAGCGGCGCGCGGCAACGTCATCGCCGGCAACAACAGCAACGGCGTGCTGATCGACGCGTCGGCCAACAACACCGTCGGCAACAACCGCATCGGCTTGGGGCAAGACGGCAGCACGGCGCTGGGCAACGCCGCGCACGGCGTCATGCTCACGGGCACGAGCACGGGCACAACGATCCACGCCAACGTGATTGGCGCCAACACCGGCGACGGCATTTCGGTCTACACGTCGGGCAGCGGCGTGCGCATCACCGGCAACTTCATCGGCACCGACGCCACCGGCCTGCTTGCGCGCGGCAACGACGAAGGCATCGTGCTCGACAGCACGTCGGGCGTGGTCATCGGCGGCTCGGCTGCGGCTGATCGCAACGTTATTTCCGCCAACCTCACGCGCGGCGTCCACCTGTACCTGAGCAGCGGCACCTGGATCGCCGGCAACACCATCGGGCTTGACGCCAACGGCGCCAACGCACTGGGCAACGCGGGGCAAGGCCTGCTGGTGTCGAGTTCGAACGGCAACACGATCGGCACCAACGCTGACGGCAGCGGCGACGCCACAGAAGGCAACGTCATCTCGGCCAACGGCACCCAGGGCGTGCTGCTGGTCGCGTCGTCGAGCAACACGATCCGCGGCAACACCATCGGGCTGGACGCTGGCGGCACGCTCGACCGCGGCAACGGCTCCGAGGGCATCCGCCTGATGGCGGGGTCGGCGAACAACCAGATCGGCGGGGCCACGGCCGTCGAGCGCAACGTCATCTCGGGCAACGGCTCCTTCGGCATTGCCGTGGTCGACGCGACCAGCACCGGCAACGTCATCCGCGGCAACTACGTCGGCACCAACGCCGCGGGCACGGCGGCGGTCGCCAACGCCGGCAACGGTGTGTTCCTGCAGGACACGACCGGCACGCTTGTCGTCGGCAACCTGATCAGCGGCAACGGCGACAACGGCCTGGCCCTGTTCTCGTCGTCGAACAACACGGTGCAAGGCAACGTGGTCGGCCTGAGCGCCGACCAGACGGCTGCCCTCGGTAACGCCAACCAGGGCGTCTGGATCGGCGGTGCGTCCGCCGGCAACCTCATCGGCGGCAGCAGCGCGGGCGAGGGCAACGTCATCGCGGGCAACACCTGGGCCGGCATCGAGTTGAACGGCGCGGGCGCCAGCGGCAACACCGTGGCCGGCAACCGCATCGGCGTCAACGCGTCGGACGTTGGCTTCGGCAACGGTACCGGCCTCATCATCTATTCCGGCAACAACAACCTCATCGGCGGCACGGGCGTGGGGGCGGGCAACTTCATCGCCTACAACATCGCCAACGGTGTGGTTGTGAGCCTGGGCGGCAGCGGCAACGCGGTGCTGGGCAACCGCTTCCGCGACAACGGTCAGATGGGTATCGACCTCGGCTGGGACGGCGTCACGCCGAACGACGTCGAACGACGCCGACGGGGGCGAAAACGACCTGCAGAACTTCGCGGTGCTGACGAGCGCGCTGCGCAGCGGCGCCGACACGATCGTCAGCGGCAGCGTCGACACCACCGCTGCCGTCACCACGCTGCGCATCGAGTTCTACAGCTCGCCCGCTGCCGACGCGTCGGGCTACGGCGAAGGCGCGGTGTTCCTCGGGTTCGTCGACGTGACCACCGACGCGAGCGGCCACGCCGACTTCAGCCACACGCTCACCGGCATCTCGGTCACCGCGGGGCACGTCGTCACTGCGACCGCGACCGTCAACCTCGGCGGCGGCAACTACGGCAGCACGTCGGAGTTCTCGCTTGCGCGCGCGGCCACGACCGTGCCCGTGATCACCAGCAACGGCGGCGGTGGCAACGCCGCGGTCAACGTGGCCGAGACCACCGCCGCCGTCACCACCGTCGTCGCGATCGACCCCGAAGTTCCGGGCTTGCAGACGCTCACGTATTCGATCGTCGGCGGTGCCGACGCCGCGCGCTTCGCGATCAACGCATCCAGCGGCGCTTTGAGCTTCGTCACCGCGCCGGATTTCGAAGCGCCGGCCGACAGCGGCGCGAACAACGTCTATGACGTGATCGTGCAGGCCGACGACGGCGACGGCGGTACCGACACGCAGGCCATCGCAGTGACGGTCACCGCGGTCAACGAAGCGCCGACGATCGGCGCCGCGGCCCCGCCGTTCATCAACGAGATTCACTACGACAACAACGGCACCGACAGCGGCGAAGGCATCGAGATCGCAGCGCTGGCCGGCACCAACCTAGCCGGCTGGAGCCTGGTGCTCTACAACGGCGCCATGCCGGGTGCGGCGACGGTGTACGGCACACGCGTGTTAAGCGGTGTGGTGGCCGACATGGGCCAGGGCTGGGGTGTTTTGTCCTTCGCCTACCCGACCGACGGCATTCAGAACGGCCCCAACGACGCCATCGCGCTGGTGGACGCAGGCGGCAACGTGGTTCAGTTCCTCGGCTACGAAGGTGCGGTGACCGCAGCGGGTGGGCCCGCAGCCGGCATGACCAGCACCGACATCGGCGTGGCCGAAACCGGCACCACCTTGGTCGGCAATTCGATGCAGCTGACGGGCACCGGCCCGGCGTACACCTGGGTTGCATCAGCGGCCAACAGCTTCGGCGCCATCAATGCCGGGCAGACCTTGGCGAACGCAGCGCCGGTACCCGGTACCCAGACCGTGGCCGAAGACACAGCGCTGATCTTCTCGACCTCCAACGGCAACGGCCTGGCGGTGCAAGACCCCGACGCTGGCGCGGGCAGCGCCGACCCGCTGCTGGTGACGCTGTCGGTGGGCAATGGCACGCTGCAATTGGGTAGCGTCGCCGGCCTGACAGGCCTCAGCGGCAACGGCACCGCAACGGTCAGCTTCACGGGCAGCGTCGCCGAAGTGAACGCTGCGCTGGCCGGGTTGCGCTATCAGGGCAACACGAACTACACAGGCGCCGACACCCTGTCGATCACGGTCGACGATCAGGGCAACACCGGCAGCGGTGGCGCCCTGCAGGCCAGCGCGGCGATCGGCATCAACGTGACGCCCGTCAACGACGCGCCGGTCATCACCAGCGTTGCTGCGGTCAGCGTTGCCGAGAACCAGACGGCGGTTACGACGGTGACGTCGACCGATGTCGATGGTGGCGCGCCGACCTACTCGATCAGTGGTGGTGCCGATGCAGCACGCTTCACCATCGACGCGGCGACGGGTGTCCTGACCTTCAACACGGCGCCGAACTTCGAAGTGCCGACCGACGCAGGCGGCAATAACGTCTATGACGTGACGGTCGAAGTCGACGATGGCAACGGCGGCATCGCCACGCAAGCCATCGCAGTCACCGTCACGAACGTCAACGAAGCGCCGGTCATCACCAGCGGCGCTGCGGTCAGCGCTGCCGAGAACCAGACGGCCGTCATCACCGTCACGTCGACCGATGTGGATGGCGGTGCGCCGAGCTACACAATCAGCGGCGGTGCCGATGCGGCGCTGTTCAGCATTGATGCGGTGACGGGTGTCCTCACCTTCAACACGGCACCGAATTTCGAAGTGCCGACCGATGCTGGCGGCAATAACGTCTATGACGTGACGGTCGAAGTCGACGACGGCAACGGCGGCACCGCCACACAAGCCATCGCGGTCACCGTCACGAACGTCAACGAAGCGCCGGTGATCACGAGTGCTGCGTCGGTCAGCGCTGCCGAGAACCAGGCAGCAGTCACGACCGTCACCTCGACCGACGTGGATGGCGGCGCGCCGACGTACACGATCAGCGGTGGAGCCGATGCGGCGCTGTTCAGCATTGATGCGGTGACGGGTGTTCTGATCTTCAACACCGCGCCGAACTTCGAAGTACCGACCGATGCAGGCGGCAACAACGTCTATGACGTGACCGTTGAGGTCAGCGACGGCAATGGCGGCACCGCCACACAAGCCATCGCGGTCACCGTCACGAACGTCAACGAAACGCCGGTCATCACCAGCGGAGCTGCCGTCAGCGTTGCGGAGAACCAGACAGCAGTCACGACGGTTACCTCGACCGACGTTGATGGCGGTGCGCCGACTTACACGATCAGTGGTGGTGCCGATGCGGCGCTGTTCAGCATTGATGCGGTGACGGGTGTCCTGATCTTCAACACCGCGCCGAACTTCGAAGTACCGACCGATGCAGGCGGCAACAACGTCTATGACGTGACCGTTGAGGTCAGCGACGGCAATGGCGGCACCGCCACACAAGCCATCGCGGTGACGGTCACGAACGTCAACGAAGCGCCGGTGATCACGAGTGGCGCTGCGGTCAGCGTTGCGGAGAACCAGGCAGCAGTCACGACCGTCACCTCGACCGACGTGGATGGCGGCGCGCCGACGTACACGATCAGCGGTGGAGCCGATGCGGCGCTGTTCAGCATTGATGCGGTGACGGGTGTTCTGATCTTCAACACCGCGCCGAACTTCGAAGTACCGACTGATTCAGGCGGCAACAACGTCTATGACGTAACCGTTGAGGTCAGCGACGGCAATGGCGGCACCGCCACCCAAGCCATCGCGGTCACCGTCACGAACGTCAACGAAGCGCCGGTCATCACCAGCGGAGCTGCCGTCAGCGTTGCGGAGAACCAGACAGCAGTCACGACGGTTACCTCGACCGACGTTGATGGCGGTGCGCCGACTTACACGATCAGTGGTGGTGCCGATGCGGCGCTGTTCAGCATTGATGCGGTGACGGGTGTCCTGATCTTCAACACCGCGCCGAACTTCGAAGTACCGACTGATGCAGGCGGCAACAACGTCTATGACGTAACCGTTGAGGTCAGCGACGGCAATGGCGGCACCGCCACACAAGCCATCGCGGTCACCGTCACGAACGTCAACGAAACGCCGGTCATCACCAGCGGAGCTGCGGTCAGCGTTGCGGAGAACCAGACGGCCGTCATCACGGTCACGAGTACCGACGTGGATGGCGGCGCGCCGAGCTACTCAATCAGCGGCGGTGCGGATGCGGCGCTGTTCAGCATTGATGCGGTGACGGGTGTCCTCACCTTCAACACAGCGCCGAACTTTGAGGTGCCGACCGACGCAGGTGGCAACAACGTCTATGACGTGACGGTCGAAGTCGACGACGGCAACGGCGGCACCGCCACACAAGCCATCGCCGTCACCGTCACCAACGTTAACGAAGCGCCGGTCATCACGAGTGGCGCAGCGGTCAGCGTTGCGGAGAACCAGACAGCAGTCACGACGGTTACCTCGACCGACGTTGATGGCGGTGCGCCGACTTACATGATCAGTGGTGGTACCGATGCGGCGCTGTTCAGCATTGATGCGGCGACGGGTGTCCTCACCTTCAACACGGCACCGAACTTCGAAGTACCGACTGATGCTGGCGGCAATAACGTCTATGACGTAACGGTCGAAGTCGACGATGGCAACGGCGGCATCGCCACACAAGCCATCGCAGTCACCGTCACCAACGTCAACGAAGCGCCGGTCATCACGAGTGGCGCTGCCGTCAGCGTTGCTGAGAACCAGACGGCAGTCACGACCGTCACCTCGACCGATGTCGATGGTGGTGCGCCTAGCTACACGATCAGCGGTGGTGCTGATGCATCGCTGTTCAGCATCGACGCGGCGACGGGTGTTCTCACCTTCAACACAGCGCCGAACTTTGAAGTACCGACAGACGCTGGCAACAACAACGTCTATGACGTGACCGTCGAAGTCAGCGACGGCAATGGCGGCATCGCCACGCAGGCCATCGCGATCACGGTCACGAATGTGAACGAGGCGCCGGTGATCACGAGCGCCGCAGCGGTGTCTGTGACTGAGAACCAGACAACCGTGTTGACCGTCACCAGCACCGACGTTGACGGCGGCGCGCCTGCCTACACGATCGCGGGCGGTGCTGACGCTGCGCGCTTCACGATTGATGGCGCTACGGGCGCGTTGACCTTCAACGCCGCGCCGAACTTCGAAGCGCCAGCCGACGTAGGCGCTGACAACATCTATGACGTGACGGTTCAAGTCGCGGACGGCAATGGCGGCTTCGATACGCAGGCTATCGCTGTCACGGTCACCAACACCAACGAAGCGCCGGTGATCACCAGCGGAGCTGCGGTCAGCGTTGCTGAGAACCAGACAGCAGTCACGACCGTCACCTCGACCGACGTGGACGGCGGCGCGCCGACCTACACGATCAGCGGTGGTACCGATGCGGCGCTGTTCAGCATTGATGCGGCGACGGGTGTTTTGATCTTCAACACAGCGCCGAACTTTGAAGTGCCGACCGACGCAGGCGGCGACAACGTCTATGACGTGACCGTCGAGGTCAGCGACGGCAACGGTGGTATCGCCACACAGGCCATCGCGGTGACGGTCACGAACGTCAACGAAGCGCCGGTGATCACGAGTGCTGCGTCGGTCAGCGCGGCCGAGAACCAGACAGCAGTCACGACCGTCACCTCGATCGATGTCGATGGTGGTGCGCCGACGTACACGATCAGCGGTGGTGCCGATGCATCGCTGTTCAGCATTGATGCGGTGACGGGTGTTCTCACCTTCAACACGGCACCGAACTTCGAAGTACCGACTGATGCTGGCGGCAATAACGTCTATGACGTGACGGTGGAGGTCAGCGACGGCAATGGCGGCATCGCCACACAAGCCATCGCGGTCACCGTCACCAACGTTAACGAAGCGCCGGTGATCACGAGCGCCGTAGCGGTCTCGGTAAACGAGAACCAGACCGCCGAGTTGACCGTCACCAGCACCGACGTTGACGGCGGCGCGCCTGCGTACACGATCAGCGGTGGTGCCGACGCTGCGCTGTTCACGATCGACGGTGCGACCGGCGCACTGACGTTCAACGCTGCGCCGAACTTCGAAGCACCTGTCGACGCAGGCGCTGACAACGTCTACGACGTGACAGTGCAGGTGGCTGACGGCAATGGCGGCTTCGATACGCAGGCCATCGCCGTTACGGTGACGAATGCGAACGAAGCGCCGGTGATCACGAGTGGCGCAGCCGTCTCAGTCGTTGAGAACCAGACCGCTGTGTTGACCGTCACCAGCACCGACGTTGACGGCGGCGCGCCTGCTTACACGATCAGCGGCGGTGCCGATGCCGCTCGCTTCACGATTGACGGCGCGACCGGTGCGTTGACATTCAACGCGGCGCCGAACTTCGAAGCACCTGCCGACGCAGGCGCTGACAACGTCTATGACGTGAACGTCGAGGTCGACGATGGCAATGGCGGCGTCGCCACACAAGCGATCGCAGTCACCGTCACCAACGTGAACGAAGCGCCGGTCATCACGAGTGGCGCAGCGGTCAGCGTTGCGGAGAACCAGACAGCAGTCACGACCGTCACCTCGACCGACGTGGATGGCGGCGCGCCGACGTACACGATCAGCGGTGGTGCCGATGCATCGCTGTTCAGCATCGACGCGGCGACGGGGGTTCTGACCTTCAACACCGCGCCGAACTTTGAAGGGCCGACAGACGCTGGCGGCAACAACGTCTATGACGTGAACGTCGAGGTCGACGACGGCAACGGCGGCACCGCCACCCAGGCCATCGCCGTGACGGTCACCAACGTGAACGAAGCGCCAGTCATCACGAGCGCCGCTGCGGTCAGCGCTGCCGAGAACCAGACAGCAGTCACGACGGTTACCTCGACCGACGTTGATGGCGGTGCGCCGACTTACACGATCAGCGGTGGTGCCGATGCGGCGCTGTTCACCATTGATGCGGTGACGGGTGTCCTGATCTTCAACACCGCGCCGAACTTTGAAGTGCCGACAGACGCTGGCGGCAACAACGTCTATGACGTAACGGTCGAAGTCAGCGACGGCAACGGCGGCGTCGCCACCCAGGCCATCGCGGTCACCGTCACCAACGTCAACGAAGCGCCGGTGATCACCAGCGGAGCTGCCGTCAGCGTTGCGGAGAACCAGACGGCCGTCATCACCGTCACCGAGTACTGACGTGGATGGCGGCGCGCCGACGCTACACGATCAGCGGCGGTGCCGATGCGGCGCTGTTCAGCATCGACGCGGTGACTGGTGCGCTGAGCTTCAACACCGCGCCGAACTTCGAAGTGCCGACCGACGCAGGCGGCAATAACGTCTATGACGTGACGGTTGAGGTCGACGACGGCAACGGCGGCATCGCCACCCAGGCCATCGCCGTCACCGTCACCAACGTCAACGAAGCGCCGGTCATCACCAGTGGCGCAGCGGTCAGCGTTGCTGAGAACCAGACAGCAGTCACGACCGTCACCTCGACCGACGTGGACGGCGGCGCGCCGACCTACACGATCAGCGGCGGTGCCGATGCCGCGCTGTTCACGATCGACAGCGCGACCGGCGCGGTGGCATTCAACGCTGCGCCGAACTTCGAAGCACCTGCCGACGCTGGCGCCGACAACGTCTACGACGTGACGGTGCAGGTTGCAGACGGCAATGGCGGCTTCGATACGCAGGCCATCGCCGTCACGGTGACGAACGCGAACGAAGCGCCGGTGATCACGAGTGGCGCAGCGGTCTCGGTGACCGAGAACCAGACCGCAGTCACGACCGTCACCAGCGACCGACGTCGATGGCGGCGCGCCTGCCTACACGATCAGCGGTGGTGCCGATGCCGCGCTGTTCACGATTGACAGCGCGACCGGCGCATTGACGTTCAACGCGGCGCCGAACTTCGAAGTACCTGCGGATGCAGGCGCCAACAACGTCTACGACGTGACAGTGCAGGTAGCCGACGGCAACGGCGGCTTCGACACGCAGGCCATCGCCGTCACGGTGACCAACACCAACGAAGCGCCGGTGATCACGAGCGGCGCAGCGGTCTCGGTGACCGAGAACCAGACCACCGTGTTGACCGTCACCAGCACCGACGTTGATGGCGGCGCGCCTGCCTACACGATCAGCGGCGGTGCCGATGCTGCGCGCTTCACGATCGACGGTGTGACCGGTGCACTGACCTTCAACGCTGCGCCGAACTTCGAAGCACCAGCCGACGCAGGCGCCGACAACGTCTACGACGTGACGGTGCAAGTTGCAGACGGCAATGGCGGCTTCGACACGCAAGCCATCGCCGTCACGGTGACCAACACCAACGAAGCGCCGGTGATCACGAGCGGCGCAGCGGTCTCTGTGACTGAGAACCAGACTGCCGTGTTGACCGTCACCAGCACCGACGTTGACGGCGGCGCGCCTGCCTACACGATCAGCGGCGGTGCTGATGCTGCGCGCTTCACGATCGACGGTGTGACCGGTGCACTGACCTTCAACGCAGCGCCGAACTTCGAAGCGCCAGCCGACGCTGGAGCCGACAACGTCTACGACGTGACGGTGCAGGTCGCAGACGGCAATGGCGGCTTCGATACGCAGGCCATCGCCGTCACGGTCACCAATACCAACGAAGCGCCGGTGATCACGAGTGCCGCTGCGGTCTCGGTGTCTGAGAACCAGACTGCGGTCACGACCGTCACCAGCGACCGACGTTGATGGCGGCGCGCCTGTCTACACGATCAGCGGCGGTGCTGATGCTGCACGCTTCACGATCGACGGCGCGACCGGCGCACTGACGCTTCAACGCTGCGCCGAACTTCGAAGCGCCAGCCGACGCCGGCGCTGACAACGTCTACGACGTGACGGTCGCAAGTCAACGACGGCAATGGTGGTTTCGACACGCAGGCCATCGCCGTCACGGTCACGAACACCAACGAAGCGCCGGTGATCACGAGCGCCGCAGCGATCTCGGTAAGCGAGAACCAGACCGCGGTCACCACCGTCACCAGCACCGATGTCGATGGCGGCGCGCCTGCCTACACGATCAGCGGCGGTGCCGATGCTGCGCGCTTCACGATCGACGGTGCGACCGGTGCACTGACCTTCAACGCTGCGCCGAACTTCGAAGCACCTGCCGACGCAGGCGCTGACAACATCTATGACGTGACGGTGCAAGTCGCGGACGGCAATGGCGGCTTCGATACGCAGGCCATCGCTGTCACGGTGACGAATGCGAACGAAGCGCCGGTGATCACGAGTGCTGCTGCGATCTCGGTGACTGAGAACCAGACAACCGTGTTGACCGTCACCAGCACCGACGTCGACGGCGGCGCGCCTGCCTACACGATCGCGGGCGGTGCCGATGCCGCGCGCTTCACGATCGACGGCGCGACCGGCGCGCTGACCTTCAACGCCGCGCCGAACTTCGAAGCACCCGCCGACGCAGGCGCCAACAACGTCTACGACGTGACGGTGCAAGTCGCGGACGGCAACGGTGGCTTCGACACGCAAGCCATCGCCGTCACGGTGACCAACACCAACGAAGCGCCGGTGATCACGAGCGCCGCAGCGGTGTCTGTGACTGAGAACCAGACAGCCGTCACTGACCGTCACCAGCACCGACGTCGACGGCGGCGCGCCTGACCTACACGATCAGCGGCGGTGCCGATGCCGCGCTGTTCACGATCGACAGCGCGACCGGCGCACTGACCTTCAACGCCGCGCCGAACTTCGAAGCACCTGCCGACGCAGGCGCCGACAACGTCTATGACGTGACGGTGCAAGTCGCCGACGGCAACGGCGGCTTCGACACGCAAGCCATCGCCGTCACGGTGACCAACACCAACGAAGCGCCGGTGATCACCAGCAACGGTGGCGGTGCAAGCGCGGTGATCAACGTGGCAGAGAACACCACCGCGGTGACCACCGTCACGGCGGTCGACGCCGACGCACCGGCGCAGGCGCTGACCTACGCCATCGTCGGTGGCGCCGATGCAGGCGCGTTCACGATCGACGCTGCCAGCGGCAACTTGGCGCTGCGCGCCGCGCCCGACTTCGAAGCCGCAGCCGATGCCGACGCAGACAACGTCTATCAGGTGGCCATCGGTGTCAGCGACGGGCAGGGCGGTGTGTCGACGCAGATGCTGAATGTGGCGGTGTTGGGTGTGAACGAAGCGCCGGGCGCGATCACGCCGGTCGTTGCGTCGGTCGCCGAAGGTGCGACCGCGGGCACGCTCGTGGCGGTCGTGAGCGCGTTCGATCCTGATGCGGGTGAGGTGCTGCGCTTCAGCCTGGTCAGCGATGGCGGCGGCCGCTTCGTGGTCGACGCGACCAGCGGCGTGCTGACGGTGGCGCCGGGCGCGGCGCTCGACTTCGAAGCGCAGACCAGCCACACGCTGGTGCTGCGGGTCACCGACGCGCAGGGCCTGACCAGCGAGCAGGCGATCGTTGTCAGCCTTCAGGACGTCGCTGAAGGGGGTGGCGGCACGCCGACGCCGAGCCCGACGCCAGCGCCGCTGCCCACGCCGACGCCCGAGCCAGCGCCACCGGTCAATACGCAGCAGCCGCCCGCGACCGATTCGCCCTCGAGCCCTGCGCCGACGACAGCGTCTGCGTCTGCCGTGGCAGCCGTGTTGGTGGATCAGCCGAACCCCGCCCGTGGCGCAGGGTCTGGCGAGCTGGCGCAGGGCGTGGTCGACGACGACCGCAGCGGTACGCGCGCCGACGGCTACAGCGTCCTGATGCCCACCCTGCGTCTGCCGCGCGACGCCGCACCGACGTTCGCCAGCGTCACGTTCATGAACGATGGCGTCGACTTGGGCGATGTCTGGAGCCTGAGCCCCGACGCTGATGCCGACATCACCGCTCACCGCGTGCTGGTGTCGAGCCTGCGCGTGGGCGCGGACGAGGGCGACGACGCTCGCGCCGGCGACGGCGGCAGCAGGCGCAGCGCCGACGACGTGCTGCGATCGCTTCTGCAAGACCCGGTGCGCGTCGCCAGCGCGACGTTGACGGCCGGCTTCGTCTGGTGGCTTACGCGCGGTGGCGGTCTGCTGACCAGCATGCTGATGGGCGTGCCCGCATGGCGTCACGTCGACTTGTTGCCGGTGCTGGGACCGGCGCGCGACGGTCGCGATGACGACGATGCCGGCGACGGTGACGTCGACGCAGCTGATCTGCCCTTCCGTCTCGATGTCGCCGACGACGCGCGCTTGGGCGATGACCCCGAGCAAGCCGTCGCCAGCCTCTTTAACGCAAGCCGCATGTTCGGCGAATCGAAGATCGTGCCGTGAAGCGAATCAGCCCCTTGATGCAGATGACGATGGCGCTGGTGGCGCTGGCAAGCACGCTGGTGCTGCTGGGGTCGCTGTTCTTCGACGTCGTGCCCGACCGTGAGGCCGGCGAACGGCGCTTGCGCAAGGCCGTCACCGAAGCGATGGCCGTGCAGGTGGCCGGCATGCTCGAGCGCGACGCGCCGCGCGTGATCGAGAAGGCCCTTGCCGACGTGGCCACGCGCACCGACGGCCTGCGTTCGATCGGCGTGCGCCGCGCCGACGGCAACCTCGTCGTCGACAGCGGCGCGCACGCGCAGCAATGGCCGACGGGGGATCACGAGCGCTCGTCGCCGTCGCGCATCACGGTGCCGCTGCAGGCCGAACAGGGCCGATGGGGCCAGGTCGAGTTCGCTTTCGACGCCGACGAACGTCATCCGGTGTGGGTTTTCCTCGGCCAGCCGCTGGTGCAGCTGCTGCTGTTCATGTCGGCCGCGGGGTGGATCGTCTTCGGTCTGTACATGCGCCGCGCGCTGCAACACCTCGATCCTTCGTCCGTCGTGCCCGAGCGTGTGCAGGGTGCCTTCGACGCGATGGGCGAAGGCATCGTCGTGCTCGACGCGCGCGGCCAGGTGATGATGTCGAACAAGGCGTTCCGCGCGCTGCACCCCGCGCATGACGTGACGATCGGCCAACGCCTCGCGATGCTGCCGTGGATGGGCCCGGCGCTGCCCGAAGACCCGGCGCAGCATCCGTGGATGCGCGCGATGAGCGAGCGCACCGCCAACGCCGGCACCACCCTGCAGACCGGCAGCGCCGACGAACGGCGCCTGTTGATCGTCAACGCTGCACCGATCACCGACGCGGGCGGCGCGGTGCGTGGCTGCATGGTCACCGCCACCGACATCACCGAACTGCATCGCGCGAACGAAGCGCTGACGCAGGCGATGGAAGCGCTCGAGACGTCCAAGCGCGAGGTCGAGCACAAGAACGACGAGCTGCTGCGCCTGGCCACGCGTGACCCGCTGACCGGCGCGCTGAACCGGCGCGCCTTCCACGCCGCCTACGACACGTTGGTGGCGCAGGTGCGGCTGACGGCGCAGCCGCTGGTGTGCCTGATGATCGACATCGACCACTTCAAAGGCATCAACGACGCCCACGGCCACGGCATCGGCGACCGCGTGATCCAGGAGGTGGCGCGCCGGCTGCAGGACAGCGCGCGCGGCACCGACCTGTTGTGCCGCTGGGGCGGCGAAGAGTTCTGCCTGGTCGCGGCCGGCTTGTCGCGCGCCGACGCGCTCGACTTCGCCGAACGCGTGCGCATGCGCCTGGACCGCGAGTGCGGCGCGGCGGTGCGCGAAGCCCCGGGCCTGCGCGTGACCGCCAGCGTCGGCGTGGCGATGCTGGCACGGCCCGACGAGCCGGTGGCCGCGCTGATCGATCGCGCCGACCAGGCGCTGTACCGCGCCAAGCGCGCGGGGCGCAACCGCGTCGCGGCCGACGAAAGCGCGGGCGACGAAGGCGCCGCGGCAAGCAAAGCCACGAGCCCGTCGTGAAGTTCGACGTGAGACGCGACGCCAAGCTCGCGCCGCATCACGTCGACGCCGCCAGCGGCGCACTGATGCCCGAGGGGTGGACGCTGGTGCGCCCGCTGTTGCTCGAGCGCGCGCGCGCGGGCGGGCGCACGTTGGGCTGCGTCGTGATGTCGATCGACGCGCAAGGCGCGATGCCGGGCCACGCCGCCGACGCGCGTGACGTGCCGACGCTGGCGCGCTGGGCCCTCGAGGGCGCGCCGGCCGGTGCGCAACTCGTGCGTCTGAACGAACACACGCTTGCGCTGGTCGCGGTCGGGCTGGGTGTCGAAGGTGCGCAAGCGCTGGGGCAGCACCTGCTCGAGCGCGTGCGCGCGCAAAGCAAGGCGCAGGACGCGGGTGCCGGTCCGGTGGACGCACCGGGGGCGCCGCGTCTGAACGTCAGCATCGGCATCGATGCGCTGCCGGCCGATTCGCCCGGCGCGGGCACGCTGGTCGAACGCGCCGCGCAGGCGATGAGCCGCGTGCGACGCGAAGGCGGCGACGGCATGGCGCTGTTCGCACCGGCGCGACCGCCCCGGCGCGACTCGGCCGCGCAGGACGAACGGTGAACGCCATGTCCAACGATTCGATGCTCGACCCCACCCTGTTGCCGAACGCCACGGCGGCCGACGCGCCCATGCGCCCGTGCGGCGGCGCGCGGCCGCTCGTCGTTCTCGGCCTCGGCGACACGACTGCTGATCATCGGCCTGTTGCTGTTGGCGCTGATGCCGCCGCTGGGCGTGCTGGTCGCTGCCGTGGTGATGGAGCGCCACGAAGCCCGCGCCGAGGCGCATGTGATCGGTTGGGCCATCGGCCGTGACCCCGCGATCGAACCGGAGGCTTTGCGGTTGTTGTTGGACCGTGCCTGCACGCCGGCGGTGCACTGGTGCGAAGCGCTGGCGGCCGACGGGCGCGTCATCGCCGCCGGGGGCGACCCCTCGGCGCGCGGTGCCAGCTGTTGCGCAATTCCGTGCCGGTTACGGCAGCCGGGCAGGTCGTCACGTTGAGCGTTCACGAGGCGGCGGACGACATCTTGCTCGCGTCATCCGCGGCCGGTGTGTTGTCATGCATCGCCGCGTGGTTCATCTGGGGCTTCTTCGTGCGCCGATCGATCGGCGTGCTGCGCAAGGCCGAAGGGCGGCTGCGTTCGATCTCGGTCGTCGACCCGCTGTCGGGCCTGCTCAACCGCGCCGGGCTTCGCGCGCGGCTGGCGCGTGGGCTGGCGCAGCAGGGCGCGGCGCGTGAACGTGTCGGCGTGATGGTGGTCGACCTCGACCGCTTCCGCCTCATCAACGAATCACTGGGCCGACAGGCAGGCGACCAACTGCTGCGCGAAGTTGCGCGCCGCATCCAGGCCGTGCTCGGCCCGGGCGACGTTGCCGCGCGCCTGGGCGGCGACCAGTTCGCGATCGCCAGCGCCAACCTTGCCGGCACGCAGGCCGCGATGGCGATGGCGCGCAACCTGCTGCGTGCGATCGAGCCCGCGGCCGAACTGGATGTGCACGACGTGGGCATGCGCGGTGCCGGCGAGCATGAGGCTGTGGTTCACGAGGCGCAGGTGAGCGTGTCGACCGGCCTGGCCCTGGCCGACGACAGCGTCGAAAGCGCCGACGAGCTGCTGGCGCGGGCCGAGGCCGCGATGCGCAGCGCCAAGGCGTCGGGCGGGGGGCGCATCCGCTTGTTCGAACCAGCGATGCTGGCCGGACAGCAGCATCAACTCGCGCTCGACATCGCGATCCGCCGCGCCGTGCAGCACGAGGAGTTCGAACTGCTGTATCAGCCGATCGTGTGCGCTGATGGCGAATCGATCCACGCGGTGGAGGCGCTGCTGCGCTGGAACGACCCGGTGCGCCGCACGCAGGTGTCGCCGGTCGAATTCATCCCGGTGCTCGAGCAGACCGGCCTGATCGTGCCCGTGGGCCAATGGGTGCTGCGGCGGGCTTGTCGCCAACTGCGCCACTGGATGGCGCGCGGCGCCGGGCCGGTGACGTTGTCGGTCAACGTCTCACCGATCCAATTCGCCGAGCCCGACTTCGTGCATCAGGTGCTGGCCGCGGTGCAAGACGCGGGCGTGCCCGCGCACTGCCTGCAGCTCGAGGTCACCGAAGGCCTGCTGCTGGACCCCACGACCGAAGCGCTGCGCAAGCTCGAGGCGCTGGTCGATGCAGGCATCAAGCTCGCGATCGACGACTTCGGCATGGGCTACTCGTCGATGCTGTACCTGAAGCGCTTTCGGCTGCACACGCTGAAGATCGATCGGATGTTCGTGCGCGAGGTTCCCGCTGTCGCAAAAGACACCGCGATCGTGCGCGCGATCATCGAGCTGGCGCACGCGCTCGAGTTGCACGTCACCGCCGAGGGCGTGGAAACACAGGCGCAGTTCGACGCGCTGGTCGCGCTGAAGTGCGATTCGGTGCAGGGGTTCCTGTTCATGCGCCCGGCCAAACCCGAGGCGATGCTTGACCGCCTGCTGTACGAGCCCGAATCGGGCGACACCGACATACCGCCGCAGGACTGGTCAACGACGATGGCCGACGGCCTGTTCGACACGACGGGGCAGTAGGCCCGCTCGCGGCCGGTCGCGTGGTGCTAGCGCTGCACTAGCATCACGCATGGCCCACCGACTCACACAAATCGCCACGCGCACCGGCGACGACGGCACCACCGGCCTGGGCGACGGCACGCGCGTCACCAAGGCCGATCTGCGCGTCGCCGCGATGGGCGACGTCGACGAGTTGAACTCACACCTTGGCGTGCTGCTGGCCGAGCCGCTGCCCGACGATGTGCGTGTGCTGCTGGTGACGGTGCAGCACGAACTGTTCAACCTCGGCGGCGAGTTGTCGATCCCGGGCCATGCGCTGCTGAAGCTCGAGGCCGTCGTGGCGCTCGACAACGCGCTGGCCGCCCACAACGCCAACCTGCCGCGGCTGAAGGAATTCATCCTGCCCGCAGGCACGCGCAGCGCCGCGCTGGCGCACGTGGCACGCACGGTCGCGCGCCGCGCCGAACGCGCGGTCGTCGCGCTGGGCCTCGAGGCTGCGGGCAAGCCGGGCGCGGTGCGCGACGAGGTACGCCACTACCTCAACCGGCTGTCGGACCTGATGTTCGTGCTGGCGCGGGTACTGAACCGCGCGAACCTCGACGGGCTGGGCGGCGACGACGTTTACTGGCGCAGCGAGAAGCTCGCGCGCAGCGACACCTGACGCGCCCGACTCGAATCCAAGGTCGGATCGAGATCCGGCCGCTCGGGCCTCGGCCCTGCTGGCTACTTCGCGGCGCCACCGCAGTCGCTGACCTCGGCGATGCCGACGGCCGTTCGCGTCCGCGAGCGTCGAACTTGTCGCCCGCCATGCCGACCTTCGCGGCCTCGTCGCGCGACACCTTGCCGTCACCATCGGCGTCGGCCCTCTTGACGCAGCTTGCTGCGAAGATCGCGCCGGGCTGCGCGCCGAACGCGTGTGCCCGGCGCTGAGGCTGGACCCTGCGCCGCCGGCCGACCGACCATGCGGCCCTGGCGATGATAACGCGCGGGTGACGTGGTCGAATCGAATCGCCTTCATGGTCTGACCCGGTGGAGCGGTTGCAACGATCCCGATAGATGCGGGAGGAGGGGTGAGAAAGTGCTGCGCCATTATAGGAAAGGCCGACCCATGGCAACCAACCTTCGTGGCCGCCTATACGCCCTCGTCGCGTGCGGCACCCTGCTCGCTTCGTGCGGAGGCGGTGGAGACGGCGGCGGCTCCGGCTGCGAGGTGGTGTCGGATGGCCCAAGCAAGTTGACCATCCGCAACAGCCTGTCGACCGGCGTCCAGGCGTACCTGCCGCAGTTCGCCTTCGGCGCCGAGATGTACTCCGGTGAGTGCATCGTCGTCGGCCTCGACGCTCGCGGAACGACAAGCGCCATCCGGGTCGAGCTCACGCGGTGCAACAACTCGTTCTCCGACTCCAGCTGCACTGGAAAGCTCGTGCCCCCGACGCGTGCCGTGACGGTCAACCTGCCACAAGGGGGCGGGGCTACGCTCGAAGTTAATGCCGCACTGTTCTAAGCCCAGACAAACGTCGCTCGCAACCAGAGGCTGGCTCTACGAGAGAACTGCCATGAATTATCTGGGGGGGGGGGGGGGTGGGTGGATTTTGACAGCCGACTAGAGTGAAGTTCGGAATCCCCAGGGCAACTCAAACTATCCAGCAAGGGCGATGTTCAGGCGCTCCTCGGTCGCCCCAATGGGAAGTCGCTGTGCCCGAGCGTATTGGCTGACTATAAAGATCGGTGCAAATCCGCTGAAGTTTGGGCTTGGTCGGCGTCACCCCGCCAATCGACGTTTGGCAACGCCCCTCTGGAGTCCTCGAGCATCTTCGTCCACTTCGACAGCGGCGGCATGGTGACGAATGTGGAGAACATTCAGAGTTCTGCGAGCAGAGATCGCGCCCGGCCCTTCACCCAATAGTCGCGAAAAGGTCGCGAACTATGAGTACGGCAGAGTCCTCGGCGCGGTGACGCCGCGCGGGCTGGGCTTGTGGCCCCAGAAGAAGAGGTACTTCAGCTGCTCGCCCGCGTTGTGCCGGGTGCGAAGGTCGTCGAGAGTTGCCAGTCACGCATGGTTGACGTTGTGGCTTCGGGCGCCGAGCGTTGCTTCATCCTTCATCGAGTTCGGGTTCGGCGCGCGATCGGAACGAACCTCGGCACCCGGACCTCGAGGATGCGCACCAGCTCGGGATCCATGAATTCGTAGTCGTCCGGAATGTCGAGGCAGACAACGCGCTTGCTCGCGAGTTGCTGCTTGAACTTCGCACGCACCTTGTCGCGATGCGTCTTCTCCATCACGAAGATCACGTCGGCCCATTCGACCAGTTCGGCCGTCAGAGGGGTTTCCGCGTCGTTTTTCGTGCCCGCCGACATGCACTCGATACCCGCATAGGACGAAAACACCTGCTCCGCGGTTGGGCTGCGCAGGCGGTTCTGACTGCAGACGAAGAGCACTCGTTTCATTGATCCACCGACGCATCTACTGACCGTTGCGCCGCGCCCGTACAGCCTCGCTCAACACCCCCAGCGCGCCCTGCGAGTCCTCCCACCCGATGCACGCGTCGGTGATGCTTTGCCCGTAGACCAGCTTGCCCGGATCGTCCTTGCCCGGTGAAAACTTCTGCGCACCAGCCACCAGGTGGCTTTCGATCATCGCGCCGAAGATGCAGCGGCTGCCGCCCGCGACCTGCGCGGCCACATCGCGCGCGACGTCGATCTGCTTGTCGTGCTGCTTGCTCGAATTCGCGTGGCTGAAGTCGATCATCAGCTTGCACGGCAGACCGGCGCCTTCGATCTCGGCGCACGCCGCCTTCACGCTCGCGGCGTCGTAGTTCGGCTCTTTGCCGCCGCGCAGGATCACGTGGCAGTCGCCGTTGCCCGACGTCGAGACGATCGCGACCTGGCCGTTCTTGTGCACCGACAGGAAGTGGTGCGGCCGGCTCGCGGCCTGAATGGCGTCGATCGCGATTTTCAGATTGCCGTCGGTGCCGTTCTTGAAGCCGATCGGCGCCGACAGGCCCGACGCCAGTTCGCGGTGCACCTGGCTTTCGGTCGTGCGCGCGCCGATCGCGCCCCATGCGATCAGGTCGGCGATGTATTGCGGGCTGATCGTGTCGAGGAACTCGCTGCCCGCGGGCATGCCCAGCCGGTTGATATCAAGCAGCAGTTGGCGCGCGATGCGCAGCCCCTCGTGGATGCGATAGCTCTCGTCGAGGTACGGGTCGTTGATCAGCCCCTTCCAGCCGACGGTCGTGCGCGGCTTTTCGAAGTAGACGCGCATCACGATCTCGAGCGTGTCGCGGTGGCGCTCGCGTTCGGCCATCAGGCGCTTGGCGTATTCCATCGCCGCGGCGGGATCGTGGATCGAGCACGGGCCGATGATCACCAGCAGCCGGTCGTCCTGCCCGCTCATGATCTCGGCGAATCGACTCGCGCGTCGATCCCACCAGCTTCTCGACCGCCGTGCCGGCGATGGGGAAGAAGCGGATCAGGTGTTCGGGCGGCGGTAGAGGCACGATGTCGCGGATGCGTTGGTCGTCGATGTCGCTGGTCTTCTCGGTGAGGCCGTAGCTGCCGAGCGGGAATCGATTCGCGGAGTGATGGCATGGCGGTTTCTCGTTCGTGATGCGCGGAAAAACAAAAACCGCCGGGGTTGCCGGCGGTTTCTGGTGGGGGGTGTTCGCTTTGCTTGCGTCTACGACCTTGCCTCTCCAGCCGCCGGGTGGGGCGAGAACCAGAAGTAGGCAAAGAAGTAGGGTGCGGGACGCATGAGCGGGAATGTAGCACCGTGCGTGGCTGGAAGGACTTCCTTTCTACGATGCCTTCAGGGTGTCCGGATTCCAGGACTGTCGGTGGATGAAGTGGCTCAGCAGAGGGACCGCGAAGGCGTAGCCGCCCCGGCGGCTCTTGTAGACGAGCCCTTTCTCGGCGAGCGCCTGCAGGATCTGTGTGGCGTGACTGGGTGTAAAGCCCTTGTGCAGCAGCATCCTCGAGGCCGCGACGATGTCTTGCACGGAGAACTCCTCGTCGCTGTTGTCGAGCGTTGCGACCACTTTCATGAAGTCCTGCTGTCGGTCGGTCGCCCTTGACCAGCGAGGAGCAAAGAAGTCCTGATCCAGCTTGGCCAGGATCAACGTCATGGGCACTGTTGGAACCTCTCCGTACGTCATTTTCGCGATCCAGGCGTCGAATACTTCTTTGCAGATGAACTGAATGAAGTAGGGGTAGCCGTTCGAGTTTCTGAGGATGTTCGCGATCGTCTCGCTCGAGAAGCGAAGCGTGCTCTTCGTCAATTCGATCGGCTTGACGATGGCGTCTCGCGCGGCGTCCGCATCCAGGCGCTGGAGGTGCATCGTGTGGAACATTCGCTCGGAGTACGTTCGTGCCTCATTGAGCTTCGGATAGAGCGTCGGAAGGCCGGTCAGTACGAGCATGAAGTTGCACTTCGACCGGTGGCGCTGGAAGTAGGCGAAGACGTCGAGCAGGATCGAGAGGGGGTACTCCTTGACCGCGGCGTGGTCCGAAAGGTTTTGCGCTTCGTCGTACGCAAAGATCACGCCGCGAACGTCGCTTTGTTCGAGCAGCCTTCTTGCCTCGGACAACACCGCTTTGAGCTTGTCATCGACAAGCCCGGGCGTCCTCTCGTAAAGATTCCAGAAGTCGTCGAAGCCGACCTGGGTTTCGGTCACTTCGCCCGTGGCCGTAAAGCCCGGCTTTCGCACGGTCTTGCGCTGGACGAACATGGGGCCAATCAATGTCGAGAGGTCGACCACGATGCGGCGCGCAATGCGATCCTCGGTCAGGCTGGCCGATTCGGACAGGTCATTGCCGGTCCACAGCCAGCCGTTGCGCTGCGCGATGGGCTTCAACTCCTCGAGCAGCACCGTCTTGCCCACGCCTCGAAGCCCCGTGACGATCAGGTTCTGCGCAACCGTTACATCGCGTACGGTCGACTCGAACTGCCGCTGCTCTTTGTCCCGGCCGGCCATGTAGACAGGCTTCTGGCCGTTGCCTGGCCTGAAAGGGTTCAGCGGTGGAGGGACTTTTGCGGCGGCCTTGGCCATGACAGCATCGTTTAGTTGGTTGTCTAATGTTAGACAAGCGACTAAATTTAGTCAAACGACTGTGATGGACTAACAAGCCGTCGCCGCAAACCCCGCCGCCTTGCAGCCGCGCCACCACCTCGGCCACATGCGCCGGGTTGCGCGTCTGCAGCACCAGTTCGATCTCGACGTTCTGCGCCGACAGCATCGAGAACGCGCGCTGGTGGTGCACCTCGTCGATGTTCGCGCCGGCGTCGGCCACCAGCGCGGTGATGCGCGCCAGCACGCCGGGCGTGTCGCGCGCGCCGACGCGGATGCGCGCCAGGCGCCCGGCGCGCACCATGCCGCGTTCGATGATCGCGGCCAGCAGCAGCGGGTCGATGTTGCCGCCGCACAGCACCAGGCCGACCTTGCGGCCGGCGAAGCGCGCGGGGTGCTTCAGCAGCGCGGCCAGGCCGGCGGCACCGGCGCCTTCGACCAGCGTCTTCTCGATCTCGAGCAGCATCACGATCGACTGCTCGATGTCGCCTTCGTCGACCAGCAGCATGTCGTCGGCCAGGCGCGCAAAGGATCTCGCGCGTGATGCGCCCCGGCTGGCCGACCGCGATGCCTTCGGCGATCGTCGTCGTGCCTTGTGGGTGCGTCGTGCCCTTGATCGCGTTGACCATCGCCGGGAAACGTTCGGTCTGCACGCCGATGATCTGGATGTCGGGCTTCAGCGCGCGCGCCGCGGTCGCGATGCCGGCCAGCAGCCCGCCGCCGCCGACCGCGACCACCAGCGTGTCGATCGACGGCTGCTGGCGCAGCATCTCGAGGCCGATCGTGCCTTGGCCCGCGATGATCAGCGGGTCGTCGAAGGCGTGCACGAAGGCAAGGCCTTGCGACTGCGCCAAGCCCATCGCGTGTTCGCGCGCTTCGTCGAAGGTTTCGCCGTGCAGCACGACCTCGGCGCCGAAGCCGCGCGTGCGCTCGACCTTCACGCCCGGCGCGAAGCGCGGCATCACGATGACGGCGCGCAGGCCCAGGCGCTGCGCGTGATGTGCGACGCCTTGCGCGTGGTTGCCGGCCGATGCGGCCACGACGCCACGTACCCCTTCGTCGACCAACGCCAGCAGCTTGTTCAGCGCGCCGCGTTCCTTGAACGACGCGGTGAACTGAAGGTTCTCGAACTTCAGGAAGACCTGCGCGCCGACGATCTGCGACAGCGTCTTCGACTCGACGCACGGCGTGTCGAGCACCTGGCCGGCGATCCGCGCGGCGGCCGCTTCGATGTCGGCCAGCGTGACCATCGGCGGCCAGCGTGTGCGGTTCGCAGTGGCCGTTAGCGCCGAAGCTACGCGGTGCCGCCGACCGTGAGGCGCTCGATGCGCAGCGTCGGCTGCCCCACGCCCACCGGCACGCTCTGGCCTTCCTTGCCGCACACGCCCACGCCGGTGTCCAGCGCCATGTCGTTGCCGATCATGCTCACGCGGGTCAGGGCGTCGGGGCCGTTGCCGATGATCGTCGCGCCCTTCACCGGGTAGGCGATCTTGCCGTTTTCGACCCAGAAGGCTTCGTTGGCCGAGAACACGAACTTGCCGGTCGTGATGTCGACCTGCCCGCCGCCGAAGTTGGTCGCGTACAGGCCGCGCTTCATGCTCGCCACGATCTCTTCTTTCGTCTTGTCGCCGCCAAGCATGTAGGTGTTGGTCATGCGCGGCATCGGCAGGTGGGCGTAGCTTTCGCGGCGGCCGTTGCCGGTGGGCTTGACCTTCATCAGCCGCGCGTTCAGCGCGTCTTGCATGTAGCCGCGCAAGATGCCGTCTTCGATCAGCACGTTGCGCTGCGTGGCTTGGCCTTCGTCGTCGATGTTGAGGCTGCCGCGCCGGTCGGGCAGCGTGCCGTCGTCGAGCACGGTCACGCCCTTGGCGGCCACGCGTTCGCCGATGCGGCCGGTGAACGCGCTCGAGCCCTTGCGGTTGAAGTCGCCCTCGAGGCCGTGGCCGATCGCTTCGTGCAGCAGCACGCCGGGCCAGCCGGGGCCGAGTACCACGGTCATTTCACCGGCCGGCGCGGGGCGCGACTCGAGGTTCGTCAGTGCGGCGTTCACCGCGTGGTCGACATAGCTGACGACGACATCATCTTGGAAGTAGCCCAGCCCGAAGCGCCCGCCGCCGCCGCCGGAGCCGATTTCGCGGCGCACCTTGCCGTCGATGGTTTGTTCGGCGATCACGGTGACGTTCAGTCGAACCATCGGGCGCACATCGGCTGCACGCGTGCCGTCGGCGCGGGCGATGTAGACCAGCTCATGCTCGGCGCCCACCGACGCCATGACCTGCACGATGCGCGGATCACGCGCACGAGCGAGTTTTTCTACCTTCTCGAGCAGCGCGACTTTCTGCGCGCTGTCCAGCGTGGTGATCGGGTCGACCGTGCCGTACAGCCGGCGGCTGGCGGCCACGCGGCCGGCGCCGACCTTCACCCGGCGTGACTGCCCCGCTGCGGCGATGCGTGCGCACGGTGCGCGCTGCGTCCATCAGCGCGTCGACGGTGATGTCGTCGCTGTACGCGAACGCGGTGCGCGTGCCGGCGACGGCGCGCACGCCAACGCCCTGGTCGATGCCGAAGCTGCCGCTTTTGACGATGCCTTCCTCGAGGCTCCAGCCCTCGTGGCGCGTGGTCTGGAAGTAGAGGTCGGCGTCGTCGATCCGATGTTCGGCGATGGCCGCCAGCGCCTTGCTGATCGCAGCTTCGTCGATGCCATAAGGAACCAGCAGCGCCTGTTCGGCCGCGGCGATGCGCTCGAGGGTGGGTTCGCGTGAAATCATCGATCGATTCTAGGTATCTGGGCCCCCGGCGGGGGGTTCATGGCGCGAATGACCTGACGTGACCTGAATGACCTGACGCGATTCACGGTTCTTTACGCGCCGTGCGCTGCACCTGACGTGCACGCGGCGCCGAAGCCGGCCGTTGTCGCTGCGTCCCTGTCCGACAACACACGAGGTTCCCATGAACGTTTCCCTGCGATCCTTCGCCGCCGTCCTCGCGACAGCATTCCTTGCCGTCACGGCACAAGCGCAGACGGCTGCACCGGGTTCCGCCGCACCCGGCACGAACACACCCAAGATCGACAAGCGTGATGCGCGCCAGGAGCGGCGCGTCGAACAGGGCCAGGCGTCAGGCGCGCTGACCGCGCGCGAGACCAAGCGCCTTGCGCGCCGTGACGCTGCGCAGGACAAGGCAGCCGACAAAGCCGCCGCCGACGGCAGCGTGAGCGCGAAGGAGCGCAAGGCCTTGCGCAAGGGTGAACGCCGCACCAGCCGCGCGATCTACCGCCAGAAGCACGACGCGCAAACGGCGAAGTAAATCGGCGAAGTAGATCGGCGAAGTAGATCGGCGAAGTACGGCGGCGAAGTCGTCAGTCTGGAATGTGACCCGACGCGCTTGCCCGCATCGCAAGCGCCGCGTCGTACAGCGCGTTGCGCGGCGCGCCGGTCGCCTCGGCAGTCAGCGCCACGGCCTGCTTCAGCGGCAGGTCGCGCAGCAACGCCGTCAGCAGGCGTTCCACGTCTGATGCAAGCTGCTGCTCCTGCCCCTGCGTCGCTGCCACAGGCAGCGGGTGCAGCACCACGACGAACTCCCCGCGCAGCCGCTGTGCATCGGCTGTCAGCCACGCCGGCAGGTCGGGTGCAGGCATCGTCGCGATGGTCTCGAACTGCTTCGTCAACTCACGGGCGAGCGTCAACGTGCGCGTCGATGCGCCAGCGGCCAACTCATCGGCCAGACTCGTGATGCGATGGGGTGACTCATAGAGCACCAACGTCGACGAGTCGCGCAGCAGTTCGGTCAGGCGCTCGCGGCGCGCAGCGCCCTTGGCGGGCAGGAAGCCTGCGAAGCGAAAGCCACTGTCGCTCGACACCGCACCGGCCACGCTGCACGCCGTGACCACCGCGCTGGGCCCTGGAATCGGCACGACGCGCAGCCCCTGCTGCACCACCGTGGCAACAAGCCGCGCGCCGGGGTCCGACACCGCGGGTGTGCCTGCGTCACTGACCAGCGCCACACGTTCGTCGCGTTGCAGCCGTTCGACAACGCCTTGCGCGGCTTCACGTTCGTTGTGTTCGTGCGCGGCCATGAGTGGCTTGTGCAGCCCCAGGTACGCCATCAGCGTGCCGACGACGCGTGTGTCTTCGCAGGCCACCGCGTCGACCAGCGCAAGCACGTGGATCGCACGCAGGCTCAGGTCAGCCAAATTGCCGATGGGCGTGGCGACGACGTAGAGCGTGCCTCGCGGATACTGCTGCGCACCGGCGGCCAGACGAGCCGCCTCGAGCAGGGAACGGGATCGGTCGATGTCGTGGTTCAAGGCAACCACCCGCGTGATCGCGGGTCCTGTGGCGGGTCATGATGCGCCGGGCCAGGGTGCGGGTCAGGATGAAGGTGGCTCGACGATCGTTCGCGGCCATCGCGCCGAGGATCGCGCGCGGCGCTTCCTGGAAGCCCGGGGCCTGACGCTGCTCGCGACACATTATCGAGTGGCACGCGGGCCCTCGCGCCCAGCCGGCGAGGTCGACCTGGTGATGCGCGATGGCGATGGCGACCGGGCAACGCTCGTGTTCGTCGAGGTCCGTTCGCGGCGCGACACGTCGTTCGGTGGCGCGGCGGCGTCGGTCGACGCGACGAAGCAGCGGCGCATCGTGCGCGCCGCGCAGCACTACCTGCGCCAACTGTCGGCGCTGCCACCGTGCCGCTTCGATGTGGTTGCGATCGATGGCGATCGCATCGAGTGGATCCCCGCTGCTTTCGACGCCGCGTGAACCATGGATGACGATCTCACGTCGTTAGAGGCACTCGCCAGGTTCTATGATCCGCGCGCCATGCTCGAGCAGCGTATTCAGCAGCAGTTCTACGAAAGCGCCGACCTCAAGGTGCAGACTGCGGACGCCCTCGCCAAACCGATCGCAGACGCCGCGGTTGCGGTGCTGGGCGCCATCACGTCGGGCGGCAAGGTGCTTGCGTTGGGCGTCGGCGCCAGCTTCTCTGACGCGCAGGCACTGGTGGCCGCATTCGTCGGGCGCTTCGAGCGCGAACGCCCGTCGCTGGCTGCGTTCGCGATCGGTGCAGACGCCGCCGTGGTGCAGGGCCTGATCGCCGACGATGGCGAAGTGTCGAGCGTAGCGATCAAGCAGGTGCAGGCGCTGGGCGCGCCAGGTGACGTGTTGCTGCTGGTAGCCGCGCGCGTGCCCTCCTCGCTGGCCGGTGTTGTCCATGCCGCGCACGACAAAGACATGACGGTCGTGGCCTTCACCGGCCGCACGACCGAGACGCTGGCAATGGCGCTGGGTGAAACCGATGTGCACGTTTCGGTGTCACACGACCGGCTCGCCAGGATTCGAGAGGTCCACGCCCTGGCGCTGCACTGCCTGTGCGACGCGGTGGACCTTCAACTGATGGGTGAACAGGAGTTGGAATGATTCGAAGCATGAGGCCGGGTGCGGCCACGTGGGTGGCGCTGGCGTGCACGCTCGTCCTGGCGTCGGGCTGCGCCGCGCTGGTGGTGGGTGGGGCGGTGGGCACGGCGCTGTCGGCGAACGACCGGCGTACGACCGGCACGCAGCTGGAAGATCAATTGATCGACCTGAAGGCACGCAACCGCGTGCGCGAGGTGCTGCCCGACCGCGGCAACGTCAGTGCCACCAGCTACAACCGCGTGCTGCTGGTCACCGGCGAGGTGGCCACCGAGGCCGACAAAGCCGCGGTCGAGGCCACGGTGTCGAAGATCGATGCGCTGAAGGGCCTTGTCAACGAGCTGGCGGTGCGCGAGCCCACGGCGTTCTCCTCGCGCACGAATGACACGGTGCTGACCAGCAAGGTCAAGGCCACCTTCATCGACGCGCGCGCCTTCCCGTCCAACGCCGTCAAGGTCGTCACCGAGCGCGCCGTCGTTTACTTGATGGGGCGCGTCACGACGGCTGAAGGCGACAAGGCTGCCGAACTGGCACGAAGCGTCAGCGGCGTGATGAAAGTGGTCAAGGTGTTCGACCCGATCACGCAGGCCGAGATCGATGCGCTGCCGAAGCCGACGCAGCCGGATCAGCCGCCTTGATAGCCCGACCTGATTGCCCGACTGAAGCAGGGATACGCGCCTACTAGCGCATCCGCCTGATCAGCGACGAGGTATCCAGACGCCCGCCGCCGGTGGCCTGCACATCGGCATAGAACTGGTCGACCAGCGCGGTGACGGGCACGCGCGCGCCGTTGCGTCGCGCCTCGTCGAGCACCAGGCCCAGGTCCTTGCGCATCAGGTCGACCGCGAAACCGAAGTCGAAGCGGTCGTCGACCATCGTTGCGCCGCGATTGTCGAGCTGCCAGCTTTGCGCCGCGCCCTTGCCGATGACTTCGAGCACCTGCTTCACATCCAGCCCTGCGCGCTGGCCGAAAGCAACGGCCTCTGACAGCCCTTGCAGCAGCCCGGCGATGGCAACCTGATTGACCATCTTCGCGAGTTGCCCCGCGCCCGCATCGCCCACGCGCGTGACCGCGCGCGCCATCGCCATCGCGACCGGCTTCATGCGCGTGAAGGGTTCGGCGTCGCCACCGCACATGATGGTCAGCGCGCCATTGACTGCGCCTGCTTGCCCGCCCGACACCGGGGCGTCGATGAAGTGCAGCCCGCGCGATGCGGCGGCGGCGTGCAATTCACGCGCGACGTTGGCCGACGCGGTGGTGTGGTCGACGACGATCGCCCCGGGCTTCATGCCAGCGAAGGCGCCGGCCTGGGCGCACACCACGCTGCGCAGGTCGTCGTCGTTGCCCACGCAGGTGAAAACGATGTCGGCACCACGCGCTGCTTGCGCGGTGTGGCCGCCTGTGCGCCGCCGTACATCGTGACCCACTCGGCGGCCTTCGCCGCAGTGCGGTTGTAGACCGTGACGCGGTGACCCGCGCGCGCAAGGTGGCCGGCCATTGGATGGCCCATCACGCCCAGTCCGATGAAGGCGACGGTGTGCGGAGGCACGGTTTCGTAGGTTTTCATGACACGACAACGTCAACGACAACGGCCTCCGAAGAGGCCGTGGGGGTGGTCAAACGGCAGCGTCGAAGGCTACACGATGGTCAGGTGCTCGGTGCCGGCCGACAGGTCGAGGTTGCGCGCGCGCTGGCTGTTGAGCTTGACCTGCAACCGCAGATCGTTGACCGAGTCGGCGTTACGCAGCGCGTCTTCGTAGGTCACGAGGTTGCCTTCGTAGAGGTCGAACAACGCCTGGTCGAAGGTCTGCATGCCCAATTCGCGCGAGCGCTTCATCAGCTCTTTGATTTCTCCGACCTCGCCCTTGAAGATCATGTCGGCGATCAACGGCGTGTTCAACAGCACCTCGACCGCGGCGATGCGGCCCTTGCCTTCCTGACGTGGCAGCAGGCGCTGCGACACCAGCGAGCGCAAGTTCAGCGACAGGTCCATCAGCAGTTGCGCGCGCCGCTCCTCGGGGAAGAAGTTGATGATGCGGTCCAGCGCCTGGTTCGCGCTGTTGGCGTGCAGCGTGGCCATGCACAGGTGGCCGGTCTCGGCGAAGGCGATCGCGTGGTCCATCGTTTCGCGGTCGCGGATCTCGCCCATCAGGATCACGTCGGGCGCCTGGCGCAGCGAGTTCTTCAGCGCCGGCCCCCAGTCTTCGGTGTCGATGCCGACCTCGCGCTGCGTGACGATGCAGTTCTTGTGCGCGTGCACGAACTCGATCGGGTCTTCGATCGTCACGATGTGGCCGTACGAGTTTTCGTTGCGGTAGTCGACCATGCCCGCCAGCGACGTCGACTTGCCCGAGCCCGTGGCGCCCACGAAGATCACCAACCCGCGCTTGGTCATCGACACGTCCTTGAGCACCTGCGGCAGGCCCAGCGAATCGATGGTCGGGATGGTCTGCGGGATCGTGCGCATCACGATGCCGACGTTGCCCTGCTGGATGAAGCTGTTGACGCGAAAGCGCCCGACGCCGCCGGGCGAGATCGCGAAGTTGCACTCCTTCGTCTTCTCGAACTCGGCCGCCTGCTTGTCGTTCATGATCGCGCGCGCCAGCGCCAGCGTGTGCTGGCCCGTCAGCGGCTGCGGCGACACCTTGGCGATCTTGCCGTCGACCTTGATCGCCGGCGGAAAGTCGGCCGTGAGGAAGAGGTCCGAGCCGTTGCGCGAGACCATCAGGCGCAGCAGGTCGTTGATGAATTTCGAGGCTTGATCGCGTTCCATGAGGGTCCTTCGGAATCTTGTGGATCCGTGTGATCCTTGTGTGGATGGCGTTCAGCGGCGCACCAGCAGCGCCGTCAGCCGCGTGCTGACGTGGCGCAGCCGCAGCGACAGGCGCCGCGCCAGCATCGTCACCAGTGCCAGGGCCACACGCGGCTGCTCGCGCACCAGTCGGTCGAGGCTCGACGCCTCGAGAACGCCCAAGCGCGACTCGCGCAAGGTGCCGCAGCTCGAGAAGCGCGGCCCCGCGTCCAGCAGCGACATCTCGCCCAGCACGTCGCCGCGACGTGATTCGCCCAGGTTGACGCGGTCGCCCCAGAGCTGCACGCGGTCGACCGACAGCACGCCGTCGAGCACGATCAGCAGATAGTCGCCGCGTTCGTCCTGGGTGATGACCTCGCGCGCGGGTGCGACCACGGCGAACTGGAAGGCGTCGAGCAACGAGTCGAGTTCGGCGCGGGCCAGGTCGACCGAGCGCGCGTCGGCCAGCAGCAGCGCTTCGAGCAGGCGTCGTCCTTCGCCGGGGTCGAACGGCGTGGCGCCGATCGCGGCTGCGCGCTCGCTCCAGGGCGTGCGCGCGACGGCGGCGCCGCCCTGGTCCTCGTCGAACATCGACGAGAAGAAGCCGCTGGCTGTCGCGGCTTCGCCGCCACCGGAGGCGGTCGCGCGGAGGCGGTGCAGCAGCTTTTTCACGCGCGGCGGTGGTCGATCGATCGCGTGATCGCGTGGTCAGCCGGGGAAGTTCTCGGGAAACTTGGCATGCGAGCGCGCCTCCATCGGCGACACGATGTTGCGCCGCACGAGGTCGGTCAGGCACTGGTCGAGCGTCTGCATGCCCGCGCCCTGGCCGGTCTGGATCGACGAGTACATCTGCGCGACCTTGTTCTCGCGGATCAGGTTTCGGATGGCCGCGTTACCCAGCATGATTTCGTGTGCCGCCACACGGCCCGAGCCGTCCTTGAGCTTGCACAACGACTGTGAGATCACCGCGACGAGCGACTCGGACAGCATCGCACGCACCATGTCCTTCTCGGCGGCGGGGAAGACGTCGACCACGCGGTCGATCGTCTTGGCGGCGCTCGAGGTGTGCAGCGTGCCGAAGACCAGGTGGCCGGTCTCGGCGGCGGTCAGCGCCAGGCGGATGGTCTCGAGGTCACGCATTTCGCCGACAAGGATCGCGTCGGGGTCTTCGCGCAACGCCGAGCGCAGCGCGTTGCTGAACGACAGCGTGTGTGGGCCGACCTCGCGCTGGTTGATCAGGCTCTTCTTGGACTCGTGCACGAATTCGATCGGGTCCTCGACCGTGAGGATGTGGCCGTACTCGTTCTCGTTGAGGTGGTTGACCATGCCTGCCAGCGTGGTCGACTTGCCCGAGCCGGTCGGCCCTGTCACCAGCACCATGCCGCGTGGGCGCATCGCCAGGTCACCGAAGATCTTCGGCGCATTCAGCTGTTCGAGCGTCAGGATCTTGCTGGGAATCGTCCGAAAGACGGCACCCGCGCCGCGGTTCTGGTTGAACGCGTTGACGCGAAAACGCGCCAGGCCCTGGATCTCGAACGAAAAGTCGCACTCGAGCGTGTCTTCGTAGTGCTTGCGCTGCGAGTCGCTCATGATGTCGTACACCATGTCGTGCACCTGCTTGTGCTCGAGCGGGTCGACGTTGATGCGGCGCACGTCGCCATGCACGCGGATCATCGGCGGCAGCCCCGACGAAAGGTGCAGGTCGGAGGCCTTGTTCTTGACCGAGAAGGCGAGCAGTTGGGTGATGTCCATGGGGGCGCTTAAGCTGCGTCGATTATGTCGAGCATCTCCGACAAGTTACAGCACGTCGGCCGCCGTATCGAGGCGGCTTGTGCCGCCGCGGGACGCCCCGTGCAAAGCGTCACGATGCTGGCCGTGAGCAAGACACACAGCGCGCGGACGATTCGCGAGGCCTGTGCGGCAGGGCAACATCACTTCGGCGAGAACCACGTCCAGGAGGCGCGCCACAAGCAGCTCGAGCTCGACGACCTGCGCCCGCGGCTGTGCTGGCACCTGATCGGCCCGCTGCAAAGCAACAAGACGCGCGAGGTCGCCGAGAACTTTGACTGGGTCCACACCGTCGACAGGGTCAAGGTCGCGCAGCGCCTGTCCGACCAGCGGCCAGCGGCACTCGCGCCGTTGCAGGTGTGCATCCAGGTGAACGTCAGCGGCGAAGCCAGCAAGTCGGGCGTCGAGCCGCAGGACGTCGAGCCGCTGGCGCGCGTGGTGGCCGCGTTGCCACGGCTCGAGCTGCGCGGCCTGATGTCGATTCCCGAGCCCAGCGACGACCCGGCCGTGCAGCGCGCGCAGCACCGGCGTCTGCGTGAGATTTTCGAAGCGCTTCAGGCGGCCGGGCTGCACGTCGACACGCTGTCGATGGGCATGAGTGCCGACCTCGAGGCCGCGGTGGCCGAGGGCACGACCCTGGTGCGTGTGGGCACGGCGATCTTCGGCGGACGCAGTGCGGCCGGAGCGAGCCGTGCGCCCGGCAATCCCGGCTGAACCGCCCGATCCACGCGATCACGCGATCACGCGATCACGCGATCACGCGATCACGCGATCACGCGGCTTAGGCGTCATCCGGATCGATTGCCTTTCCCAGCACGACGGCGCGTACGGTGTCTGCGCTAAAGCCCCGCGCGGCCAAGAACCGTGCCTGGCGCGCCCGCTCGCCGCGGTCAGCGCTCGGCGCTGGTCCGAACTTGCGGGACCAGATGGTGAAAGCGCGCTGATGCTCGGGACCGGAAAGGGCTTCGATTGCAACCACGTTGGCCCCCAAGCCGTGCTGACGCAGCTCGGCCTCGATGCGGCGGTTGCCGAACCGAGAACCGCGCGAGCGGATACGCGACTCGACGAACCTCTGCTGGCTCAGGTGCCCGGCGGCTTCGAGGGTGTCCAGCAGGGCGTCAATGGTTGCCTCGTCGACAACGTCGGCGTCGGCGGCGTCCGCGGCGTCCGCGCCGTCCGCGCCGTCCGCGGCGCTTCGCGCTGCGCGCAGGAGTTTCAGACGCAACTCCTGGCGGCTTTGTTCGCGCTGGGCCAGCCACTGAAGCGCTCGGGCCTTCAGAGAGCGCTGACCAGGCCCGCGGTAAGGCGTCGGCATCAGCGCCGGGCGCAGCGCGCCGCCGGGCTACTCGGAAGCGCCGACCAAGGCGGCCATCGGCGGGATCCCGACCGCCTCGCGAACCTTGTTCTCGATCTCGCGGGCAAGTTCGACGTTCTCGCGCAGGAACTCGCGGGCGTTGTCTTTGCCCTGGCCGATTTTTTCGCCTTGGTAGGCGTACCAGGCGCCCGACTTCTCGAGGATCTTGGCTTCGACGCCCATGTCGATGACCTCACCCTCGCGGCTGATGCCCTCGCCGTAGAGGATGTCGAACTCGGCGGTTTTGAAGGGCGGTGCGACCTTGTTCTTGACGACCTTGACCTTGGTCTCGCTGCCGATGACCTCGTCGCCGCGCTTGATGTTGCCGGTGCGGCGGATGTCCAGGCGCACCGACGCGTAGAACTTCAGCGCGTTGCCGCCGGTGGTGGTTTCGGGGTTGCCGAACATCACGCCGATCTTCATGCGGATCTGGTTGATGAAGATGACCATGGTGTTGGACTTCTTGATCGTCGCGGTGAGCTTGCGCAGCGCCTGGCTCATCAGGCGTGCCTGAAGGCCGGGCAGCGAATCGCCCATCTCGCCTTCGAGTTCGGCCTTGGGCGTGAGCGCGGCGACCGAGTCGATGACGATCAGGTCGACCGAGCCCGAGCGCACCAGCGCATCGACGATCTCGAGCGCCTGTTCGCCGGTGTCGGGCTGCGACACCAGCAGCTCCGACAGGTCGACGCCGAGCTTGCCGGCGTACTGGATGTCGAGCGCGTGTTCGGCGTCGATGAAGGCGCAGGTGCCGGCCTGTTGCTGCATCTGGGCGATGACCTGCAGCGTCAGGGTGGTCTTGCCCGACGATTCGGGGCCGTAGATCTCGATCACGCGGCCGCGGGGCAGGCCACCGACGCCCAGGGCGATGTCCAGCCCGAGCGAGCCGGTGGACACGACCTGAATGTCCTCGATCACGCCTTCGCCAAGGCGCATGATCGAGCCCTTGCCGAACTGCTTGTCGATTTGTGCCAGCGCGGCCTGCAAGGCCTTGGCTTTTTCGGTGTTGAGCGATTTGACGGGTGCGTCCATGGATCGAAGGCTCCGGCGCTGCGTGCAGCAGATTGAGGGTTGGTGCTGGATGTTCGTACAGTATGCGGCCGCCGTCAAGCCGCCTTGGTCCCTAGAATCAGACGCCCAGCCGCGGCATAACGGTCCCCCAAGGGCCGGCCAAGAACGCGGCGGCAGGAGACACCATGCGCGTTCTTATCGCCGAAGACGATCAGGTGCTGGCCGACGGGCTGCTGAGGTCGTTGCGCACCGCGGGCTACGCGGTCGATCACGTCGCCTCGGGGTCCGAGGCTGATGCCGCCCTGGCGTCGCACGAGTTCAACGTCGTCATCCTCGACCTGGGGCTGCCGAAGATGCACGGCCTCGAGGTGCTGCGCAAGCTGCGTGCCCGCGGCTCGAGCGTGCCGGTGCTCATCCTGACGGCAGCCGACAGCGTCGAGCAGCGTGTTCAGGGCCTGGACCACGGCGCTGATGACTACATGGCCAAACCGTTCTCGCTGCAAGAGCTCGAGGCGCGCGTGCGGGCGCTGACGCGGCGCGGGCTCGGATCCGCGTCGACGATCATCAAGCACGGGCCGCTGAGCTTCGACGCGACCGGCCGCGTGGCCTACATCAACGAGCAGATGGTCGAGTTGTCCGCGCGCGAGATCAGCCTGCTCGAGGTGCTGCTGCAGCGCGCCGGCCGGCTCGTCAGCAAAGACCAGCTCGTCGAGCGCCTGTGCGAGTGGGGCGACGAGGTCAGCAACAACGCGATCGAGGTCTACATCCACCGCCTGCGCAAAAAGATCGAGCAGGGCCCGATCCGCATCGCCACCGTGCGCGGTCTCGGCTACTGCCTGGAGAAGATCCCGGCGTAGCGCAGGGCCCAGTCCACGGTTCCATGATCAAGTTCCAGCGCGAGCAGCGCTCGCTCTTCGGCGAGATCCTCGATCTGATGCTCGCGCCGCTGCTGCTGCTGTGGCCGATGAGTGTGGCTCTGACCTGGGCCGTGGCGCAGGGCATCGCGAACCGCCCGTATGACCGTGAGCTCGGTGAGATGACGCGCACCCTCGCGCGGCAGGTCGTCGATGTCGAGCGCTCGCAACCAGGCGAACGGACGCCGCGGCTGGAGCCGGCCTGGGTGGTCGCCCTGCGCCACGACGACACTGATCGCATCTTCATCCAGGTGCTGGGCCGACGTGGCGAGTTCGTCACGGGCGACCGTGATCTGCCCGTGCCCGAAGGTCCCCGCCAGCCCGGCGAGGTGCTGCTGCGCGACGAGCGCGTCGGCGACGAGCAGGTGCGCATCAGCTACATGTGGCTCGAGCCCGAGGTACCCGGCGGCTCGTCGAAGGCGCTGGTGCAGGTGGCCGAAACGCTGGGCAAGCGCTCGCAACTGGCCGACGACATCATCAAGGGCGTCATCTTTCCGCAGTTCCTGATCCTGCCGGTGGCGGTGCTGCTGGTGTGGCTTGCGTTGTCGCGCGGGCTGCTGCCGCTGCACGACCTGCAGAGGCGCATCCGACAACGCGAGAGCCAGGATCTGTCGCCGATCGACGAACACGACGTGCCCGAGGAGTTGAACCCGCTGGTGTCGGCGATCAACGATCTGTTGTCGCGGCTCGACAGCTCGATCGGGCAGCAGAAGCATTTTCTGGTCGACGCCGCGCATCAGCTGAAGACGCCGCTGGCGGGGCTGCGCACACAGGCCGAACTCGCCCAAAGGGAACTCGACCGCGGCGACGTCGACTCGGCCCGCGGGTCGCTGCGGCACATCGCGCGCTCGAGCCAGCGCGCGGCCGACATGGTCAATCAGCTGCTGGCGATGGCGCGGACCGAGGACAAGGAGCAGCGCAGCCCCGTGCAGGACGTCGATCTGCTGCGCGTGGCCACCGATGTCGTGCAGGACTTCTACCCGCGCGCTCGCGACAAGACCATCGACCTGGGCCTCGAGGGCGCCGAGCCCGACGCACCGCTGGTGCCGGTGTGGATCCGCGGACACGCGCTGCTGGTGCGCGAGCTGCTGCGCAACCTGGTCGACAACGCCATCATCTACACACCCGACGGCGGGCGCATCACGGTGCGTGTGGTGCCCGACCCCTTCGGACAGGTCGCGGTGCTGCAGGTCGAGGACGATGGCCCCGGCATTCCGCAAGCCGAACGAGACAAGGTGTTCCGGCCTTTTTATCGCCCGAGCGACAACCTTATCGAGGGCTCGGGGCTGGGCTTGGCGATCGTGCAGGAGATCGCGCAGATCCACGGCGCGACCATTGCCGTGGACGACGCACACCCGCGCACACCACAGCGTCCGATGCCCGGCGTGCGCTTCACGCTGCGCTTCCCGGCCCTGCACGGTGGGGGCACCACTGAAACGGGGTCAGAACGCAGGTAGTCGGCCCAGCAGAGGTGACTTTTCCTGCCCGTCGTCGGTCGCGGAGGCAACATCCTCGACCACGGTGCCGTCGCGTACGAAGGGGAACAGCGCACTGTCGTCGGCGTTGCCGAGCCCGGCTGCGCATGCCCGGTCGAGGAGGCGCGCGGTGGCCGCGGCCAGCGGCGTGTCGATGCCCATGGCCGCCGCGGACTGCGCCGCGTAACGGGTGTCGAGTGCGACCTGGTCGACACGCGACCGCAGCGAGCGATCGCCGCGTTGTGCCCGCACGAAGCGGTCCGAACCGATCCACGATTGCCCACTCGAGGTCTCGATGATCTCGAGCACCTGCCAGGGGTCCAGGCCCACGCTCTGTGCCAGCGCCATGGCCTCGGTCATGCCAGCGAGGTTGATCGCCGCTGCCAGGCTATTCACCATCGTCGCGTACGACGCCATACCGACGTGTTCGCCCACGTGGATCACGCGCGAGGACAGCACTTCGATCATCGGGCGGTGGCGTTCGAAGAGCGCTGGGTCGCAGGCCAGCAGCATGGGCACTGTGCCGTAGGCGGCGCGGTCGGGGCCGCCTGACAGCGGCGCGTCGATGCAGTGCATGCCGCGCTGGGCCAAAGCGGCCGCTTGCCGCTTCACGGTCTGCGCCGGTTGGTTGGTGCACAACATGACGCAGTCGCCCACCTTTGCCACCTCGACCACGCCGTCGGCACCAAACAACACGTCGTCGACCTGCTCTTGGGTTGCGACCGAGACGATCGTGCATCGGCTGTGAACCGCGGCTTCGGCCGGCGTCGGTGCCAGACGCAGCCGGTTGCGCGTGGCCTGCGCCGCGCGTGTCGGGTCGCTGTCGCATGCCGTGACGGCGTAACCGAAGTTCTGAAGGCGCAGCGCCATCGGCAACCCCATGTTGCCAACGCCCACCAAGCCGATCCGTGTGACTGCCATACGCCTATGTCCCGTTCCTGCTTCAGCTCTGCATCAAGCGGCGACTTTTCGCGATCGACATCAGGATGCCAAGCCCCAGACCGAGCGTGACCATGGCGGTGCCACCGTAACTGACGAAAGGCAGCGGCACGCCCACCACGGGCAGGATGCCGCTGACCATGCCCATGTTCACCAGCGCGTAGGTGAAGAAGCTCAGCGTGATCGAACCCGCCAGCAGACGGGCGAACAGCGTGGGTGCCTCGCTGGCGATCCACAGGCCGCGGAAGATCAGGAACATGAAGGCCAGCGTCAGGCCGATCGTGCCGACAAGGCCGAACTCTTCGGAGTAGGCCGCGAAGATGAAGTCGGTGGTGCGCTCGGGGATGAACTCGAGGTGCGTCTGCGTGCCCTGCATGAAGCCCTTGCCGGTCAGCCCGCCCGAGCCGATCGCGATCATGCCCTGCAGGATGTGGAAGCCCTTGCCCAGCGGGTCCTTCGTCGGGTCGAGCAGCGTGCACACGCGGGTCTTCTGGTATTCGCGCAGGCCCGGCCAATCGACGCCGGGCTGGCAGATCTGGTCCTGCGACAGGATCAGCGCCGCCACGCCCACCGCGCCCGCGACGAACACCGGCACGATCAGCTTCCAGCTCAAGCCGGCGAAGAAGATCACGTAGAGGCCCGCCGCGAAGATCAGGATCGCCGTGCCCAGGTCGGGCTGTTTGGCGACCAGGCCCACCGGCAGCAGCAGCAGCGCCGCCGCCAGCCAGGAAGTGGCGCAACTTCAGCTCGCCCTCGCGACGCTGGAACCACCACGCCAGCATCAGCGGCATCGCGATCTTCATCATCTCGCTGGGCTGGATGACGGTGACGCCAAGGTCCAGCCAGCGCGTCGCGCCCTTCTTGGTGACGCCGAAGATCGTGGTGGCGACCAGCAGCGCCAGCCCCAGGGTGTACAGCGGCACCGCGAGCGCCAGCAGCCGGTGCGGCGGTACCTGCGCGACCACGAACAGGATGCCCGCGGCGATGAGCATGTTGCGCCCGTGGTCGACGAAGCGCGTGCCGTGGTCGAAGCCCACCGAGTACATCGTCGTCATGCCGATCGCGGCCAGGATCAACACGGCCAGCGCCAGCGGCGCATCGAAGCCGAGGAAGATCGGCTTGATCGTGCGTTGCCAGACGCTGGGCTGATCGAAGACGGCGCTCATGGGGCTTTCAAGGATCGGCCGAGGGCAACGGTGGCCCCACCAGCTCGTACGCCACCACCGGTGCGGCCTGCCCGGCAACGGCACATCAGCCGCGCGCCGGGGCACGCCCGTCGGCGCTGACGACGTGCCCGCGCGCGTGGCCAGCATGTCGGCCTCGCTGGGCCACTGGCCCATCAGCGCGTAGTCGAAGACACGGCGTGCCATCGGCGCAGCTGCTGCGGCGCCGAAGCCGGCGTTCTCGACGACCACGGCCAGCGCGATCGTTGGCGCCTCGAGCGGCGCGAAGGCCACGTACAGCGAGTGGTCGCGCTGGTGCTCGTCGAGCTTGGCGGCGTTGTACTTCTCGTTCTGCTTGACCGTCACCGCCTGCGCGGTGCCGGTTTTGCCGCCCGTCTGATAGGGCGCGCCCATGAACACGCGCGTCGACGTGCCTTCTTGCGTCACGCCGTGCATCGCACGCAACACCAAGTCCACGTGCGCCGGGTCGAACGGCAGCGGCTCGATCCCGCGGCCCGACACGCGCGTGCGCGCTTGCGTGGTCACGTGTTCGATCTCGCGCACCAGCCGCGGCTCGAAGCGCTTGCCGCCTGCGGCCAGCGTCGCCATCGCCGAAGCCACCTGCAGCATCGTGAAGTTGTTGTAGCCCTGGCCGATGCCCAGTGAGATGGTTTCGCCCGCGTACCACTGCCGCTGCTCGGGCCGCTTGTAGGCTTTCTTCTTCCACGCCGTCGACGGCAGCAGGCCGGTGACCTCACCGTCGAGGTCGATCGCGGTGCGACGCCCGAACCCGAAGGGCGACAGCTGCTCGTGCATGCGGTCCACGCCCAGGTCATTGGCCAGCGAGTAGTAGTAGACGTTGCTCGACTTGACGATCGAGCGATACATGTCCACCGGCCCCAGGCCGTGGTCGCCGTGGCTGCGGAAGCGGTGGTTGCCGAACTGGAAGAAGCCGTTGTCGACCACGATCTCGTTCGGGCCGCGCACGCCGGTGTTCAACGCCGCCATCGCCATGAAGGGCTTGAACGTCGACCCCGGCGGGTACGTGCCGCGCAGGGCCCGATTCAGCAGCGGCTTGTCGATCGATTCGTTCAGCTCTTTCCAGCTGTCGGCGTCGATGCCGTCGACGAAGAGGTTGGGATCGAACGTCGGCTTGCTGACCAACGCCAGCACCTCGCCGTTGCGCGGGTCGATCGCCACCAGCGCGCCGCGACGGTCACCGAACATCTGCTCGACCAGCGATTGCAGCTTGATGTCGACCGACAACATCAGCGTGTTGCCCGGCGTGGCGGCGTGGCTCTTCAGGCGGCGCACCGCGCGCCCACCGGCGCTGGTCTCCACTTCCTCGAACCCGGTCGCGCCGTGCAGCTCGCTCTCGTAGCGCTGCTCGAGGCCGAGCTTGCCGATGTAGTCGGTGCCGCGGTAGTTGGCCTGGACGTCTTCCTCCCAGTCCTCCATCGCCTCTTTTTCGGTCGGGTTGATGCGGCCGATGTAGCCGACCAGGTGGCTGCCCGTCTCGCCCAGCGGGTATTGGCGGAACAGCCGCGCACGCACGTCCACGCCCGGGAAGCGGAAGCGCTGCGCCAGCACGCGCGCGACCTCGTCGTCGGTCAGCTTGGTGCGAAGCGGCAGCCAGTCGAGCGTCTTGCCTTCGGCCATCAGCTTGCGAAAACGCCTGCGGTCGCGGGTGCTGATCTCGACCATCGTAGCGAGCTCGTCGATCGTCGCCTCGAGGTCGCGCACCTGCGCGGGCGCGATCTCGAGCGTGTAGGCCGAGTAGTTGGTCGCGACCACGACGCCGTTGCGGTCGACGATCTGCCCTCGGTTGGGCACGATCGGCAGCACCGCGATGCGGTTGGCTTCGGCCTGCGTCGCCAGTTCGGTGTGCTTGTTGACCTGCAAGTGCACGAGGCGCGCCGCAAGCAGGCCGAAGCCCAGCAGCACGAACGCCGCGGCTGCGACCACACGGCCGCGGAAGCGGGCGAGTTCACGTTCGAGGTTCTTGAGTTCGGTCACGGCTTCGGCGCGCGACTGGAACGGCGCGACTACAGCGGCCGATTTTCGTCGCGATCGGGGGCGCGGCGTTGGGGCGCCAGCAACAGCAAGCTCGCGACCGGCCACAGTGCGGCTTCGATCACGGGCGCGATGAAGATGTCCCAGCCGGGAAACATGCCGCCCGCGATCATGCGCACCACCAGCGACACGGCATGCGCGGCCACGAAGAGCGGCAGCACCTGCACCGCTTGTTGCGGCAGCGTGAACCACAGCAGCCGCCGATGCAGCGCCACCGCGAAGTACGACAGCAGCGTGTACGCCAGCGCGTGCTGGCCCAGCAGCGCGCCGTCGTGCACGTCCATCACCAGGCCGAAGAAGAACGCCGTGCCCGGGCCTACGCGCCGCACCTGGTGCACGCTCCAGAACGCCAGCGTCAGCGCCAGCATGTCGGGCATCGCCGGCACGCGCCCCAGCGGCAGCACGTTGATGCCGAAGGCCAGCATCAGCGAGATGACGATGAAGAGCGGGTTGACCGGCAGCAGCAGCTGGTCGCCAGCGCGCGGCATGATCATGGCGTCACCGGGGCGTTGTTGGCCGCTGTGGCCGGTGCGCTGGCCGCCGAGGGCGGTGTTGCGGTGCTGGCCGCCGACTTGCGGCCCTTCGTGCCGCGCGTGTTGGCGCCGGCCACCTCGGGCTCGGGGCGCGGCGGCATCTGCGTCCGCGTGGGCTCGAGGACCAGCACGTGGTGCAGCCGTTCCATGCCAGCTTCGGGCTTGACGATGATGCGCGAGAAGCCGCCCGCAGGCCCGCGTTGAACGTCCGACACCGTTCCCACCGCCACCCCCGGCGGATAGACGCCGTCCAGGCCCGAGGTGTGCAGCTTGTCGCCCTCTTGCAGGTCAGACGACGCGGACACGAAGCGCAACTCCATCGGCGCGTCGACGCCAGTACCACCGTAAGCGGCAAATCGCTGGTGGGTGCGCGCATTCAGCACCGGCACGGTGGCTTCTTTGTCGACCAGCAGCGTCACCTCGGCC
This sequence comes from uncultured beta proteobacterium, assembly GCA_963738615.1. Classification (GTDB taxonomy): domain Bacteria; phylum Pseudomonadota; class Gammaproteobacteria; order Burkholderiales; family Burkholderiaceae_C; genus CAVTWY01. The sequence goes on along the minus strand of CAVTXI010000019.1, from coordinate 555,736 downwards.
GACAGCGGATACACGCGCGTGACCTGGCCGACCAGGCCTTGTTCGGTGACGACCGGTGAACCCGGCGCGATGCCCTGCGCCGAGCCGCGGTCAATGTAGACCTTGCGCGAATAAAGGTCGCCGGCTTCGTAGAGCACATCGGCGGCTGTCGACTTGACCGTGATCGCGGGACGAAGATCGAGCAGCGCACGAAGGCGCTTGTTCTCCACCACGAGCTGGTCGGCCTGAAGCGCCTTTTGCGACTGCTCGACCAGCGCCTTGCGGGCCTGGGCTTCGGACGCGACCGCGTCGTGCATGCTGCGTGCGTAGTCGGTGCTGTGGGTTACCCAACTCACCGGGATCAGCAGCGCGCGTTGCGCTGGGTTCAGCGCGGTGGCGATCGTGCTGCGCAGCGGGCCGATCACGGCCAGGCGCCGATCGGCGACCATCAGGAACACCGCAAGCGCCGAGAAGAACACGAGCTTCGTCAACGACGAGTAGCCCTGACGGAAGAAGGGCGGTGGGGTTCGGTCAAGGGTACCGAGCATGGGCGTGAACGACTTCGACCCTGGTCAGACGCTCGGCGTTCGCCAGGGTGCCGGATTGTTGCGCTTCGACGGGTCGGCGCGCCGACGGCGTCCTCACTCCGACGTGAAGATCGCCCCAAGCCGCTCCATCCGCTCGAGCGCCATGCCGCAGCCACGCACGACGCAGGTCAGCGGGTCTTCGGCCACCAGCACCGGCAGACCGGTTTCTTCGGCCAGCAGGCGATCCAGGTCGCGCAACAGCGCGCCGCCACCGGTGAGCATCATCCCGCGCTCGGCGATGTCGGCACCCAGTTCGGGCGGCGTCTGCTCGAGCGCGTTTTTCACCGCGCTGACGATCTGGTTCAGTGGGTCGGTCAGCGCCTCGAGAATTTCGTTGCTGCTGATCGTGAAGCTGCGCGGCACGCCTTCGGAGAGATTGCGGCCCTTGACCTCCATCTCCTTGACTTCGCTGCCAGGGAAGGCCGAGCCGATTTCCTTCTTGATCGCTTCGGCGGTCGGGTCGCCGATCAGCATGCCGTAGTTGCGGCGGATGTAGTTGACGATCGCCTCGTCGAACTTGTCGCCGCCCACGCGCACGCTGCCCTTGTAGACCATGCCGCCGAGCGAGATCACGCCGACTTCGGTCGTGCCGCCGCCGATGTCGACGACCATCGAGCCGCTGGCTTCGCTGACCGGCAGGCCGGCGCCGATCGCGGCGGCCATCGGCTCTTCGATCAGGTACACCTCGCTCGCGCCCGCGCCGAGTGCCGATTCGCGGATCGCGCGGCGCTCGACCTGGGTGCTGCCGCACGGCACGCAGATGATGATGCGCGGGCTGGGCTTCATCATGGACCGCGGGTGGACCATCTTGATGAACTGCTTGAGCATCTGCTCGGTCACGGTGAAGTCGGCGATCACGCCGTCTTTCATCGGCCGGATGGCGTCGATGTTCCCCGGCACCTTGCCGAGCATGGCCTTGGCTTCCTTGCCCACGGCCTGGATCGTCTTCTTGCCGTTGGGGCCGCCTTCGTGGCGGATCGCGACGACCGAAGGTTCGTCGAGCACGATGCCTTTGCCGCGCACGTAGATCAACGTGTTCGCCGTGCCCAGGTCGATGGCCAGGTCGGTCGAGAGATAGCGGCGCAGGAAGGCGAACATGGCGTACGGGGCGGCTCTTGTCGGCTCGTTGTTGGCGGCTGCTGTTGTTGGCAGGTGGGCGCCAACACTTCACGGTGAAGGTGTCCGCGCACTTGCAAGAAAACCCGCCAGTACACGAGGCACCGGAGGGTTCGGCATGGAGGTCATAATAACTCAGCCCCCCGAGTACAAGGGGGGTGCGAAGCCTCGTCAGCGGCGTGATTCGTTCACGCGAAACGGCTGCAGATCAGCACGAACGACGCGCCTTCGCCACGAACCCGATACGACCGCACCCATGGCACTGACACCGGCAGATGTCGAGCGCATCGCCCAGCTCGCGCGGCTTGCGCTTGGGCCCGACGAAAAGTCCGCGATGCTCGTCCAGCTCAACGGCTTTTTCCGCATCGTCGAACAGATGAGCGCGGTCGACACCAGCGGGGTCGAACCGCTGGCCACACCCTTGTCGGCGATTCATGACGACGCGCTGCGCCTGCGCGACGACGCCGTCACCGAAAGCGACGAACGCGCCGCCAACCAGGCCAGCGCGCCGCTGGTCGAGCACGGCCTGTTCCTCGTGCCGAAGGTGGTCGAGTGAGCGCGCTGCACGATCTTGGCGTGGCGCAGGCCGCGCATGCGTTGGCCGCGGGCGAGGTGTCGAGCGTCGAGTTGGCCGGTGCGCTGCTGGCGCGCATCGACGCGCAGGCGGGGCTGGGCGCGTTTCTGCACGTGGCGCACGAGCCTGCGCTGGCGGCTGCGAAAGCCTGCGACGAGCGTCGCGCCCGAGGTGAGGCCGCGCCGCTGCTGGGGGTGCCGATCGCGCACAAAGATGTCTTCGTCACCGCCGACATGCCCTGCACCGCCGGCTCGAAGATGCTCGAGGGCTACCGCAGCCCGTTCTCGGCGACCGTTGTGCGGCGGCTCGAGGCGGCTGGCGTGCTCTCGCTGGGCAAACTCAACTGCGACGAGTTCGCGATGGGCTCGGCGACCCAGAACTCGGCGTACATGCCCGCGCTGAACCCGTGGGACCGCGCGCGCGTGCCCGGCGGCTCATCGGGCGGCTCGGCCGCCGCGGTGGCGGCGCGGCTGCTGCCGGGCGCCACCGGCACCGACACCGGTGGCTCGATCCGCCAGCCGGCGAGCTTCTGCGGCGTGACCGGCATCAAGCCAACCTACGGCGTGTGCTCGCGCTACGGCATGGTCGCCTTCGCCTCCAGCCTCGACCAAGCCGGGCCATTTGCGCGCTCGGCCGAAGACTGCGCGCTGTTGCTGACGGTGATGGCGGGCTTTGACGAACGCGATTCAACCAGCGCCCGCCGCCCTGCGCCGGACCTCGTCGCGCAGATGCGTGCGCCGCGTGAGAGTGCGACCGCGGCGCGGCCGCTGGCAGGGCTGCGCGTCGGCCTGCCGCGCGAGTTCTTCCCCGCGGCGCTGGCGGCTGACGTTGAAGGCGCGTTGCGAGCCGCTTTGCGCGAATTCGAGAGTCTCGGCGCCACGTTGGTCGACGTGAGTCTGCCGCGCACCGAGCTCGCGATCCCCGTCTACTACATCATCGCGCCGGCCGAGGCCAGCTCGAACCTGTCGCGATATGACGGGGTGCGCTACGGCCACCGCACGGCGCGCTACAACGACCTGATCGACATGATGATGAAGTCGCGCGCCGAAGGCTTCGGTGCCGAGGTGAAGCGCCGCATCATGATCGGCACCTACGTGTTGAGCCACGGCTACTACGACGCCTACTACCTGCAGGCGCAGAAGCTGCGCCGCATGATCGTCGACGACTTCGCCGCGGTCTTCCGCACATGCGACCTGATCGCCGGCCCGGTGGCGCCAACGGTCGCGTGGAACAGGCATGACCAGGATGACGACCCGGTGGCGGCGTACCTGGCCGACATCTTCACCTTGCCCGCGAGTCTGGCCGGCCTGCCCGGCATGAGCGTGCCTGCCGGCACCGGCGAAGGCGGCATGCCGGTCGGGTTGCAGCTCATCGGCAACTACTTCGACGAGGGCAGGTTGTTGCACGCAGCGCATGCGTTCCAGCAGGCGAGCGACTGGCACCAGCGCATGCCGGTGGAGGCGCAGCGATGACCAAGGCCCCACGATGACCAAGGCCCCACTCGTGCGCGGCTGGGAGGTCGTGATCGGCCTCGAGACGCATGCGCAGCTGTCGACCTCGAGCAAGCAGTTCAGCGGGGCGCCCACCGCGTTCGGCGCCGAGCCGAACACGCAGGCCTGCGCGGTCGACGTTGCGCTGCCGGGCACGCTGCCGGTGCTGAACCTCGGGTCGGTCGAGCGCGCGATCCGCTTCGGGCTTTCGGTCGGCGCGACGATCGCGCCGCGGTCGATCTTCGCGCGCAAGAACTACTTCTATCCCGACCTGCCGAAGGGCTACCAGATCAGCCAGTACGAGATCCCGGTGGTGCAGGGCGGCGAGGTGCGCGTCGCGGTCGGCGACGGCATGAAGACCATCCACCTGACCCGCGCCCACCTCGAAGAGGACGCTGGCAAGTCGCTGCACGAAGGCATGCCTGCGCACCCCACGCTTGGCCACGCGCAAAGCGGCATCGACCTGAACCGCGCCGGCACGCCGCTGCTCGAGATCGTCACCGAGCCCGACATGCGCTCGTCGACCGAAGCCGTGGCCTACGCGCGTGCGCTGCACACGCTGGTGGTCTGGTTGGGCATCTGCGACGGCAACATGCAGGAAGGCAGCTTCCGCTGCGACGCCAACGTGTCGGTGCGCAAGCCCGGCGCGGCGTTCGGCACGCGCCGCGAGATCAAGAACCTCAACTCGTTTCGCTTCATGCAGCAGGCGATCGACGTCGAGGTGCAGTGGCAGATCGACCGCCTGGAAGACGGCCTTTCGATCGAGCAGGCAACCGTGCTGTTCGACCCCGACGCCTACGGCGGTCGCGGCGAAACGCGCACGATGCGCAGCAAGGAAGACGCGCACGACTACCGCTATTTCCCCGACCCCGACCTGCCGCCGCTGGTGATCGAGCAGGCGTGGATCGACCGCGTGAAGAGCCGCACTGCCCGAACTGCCCGGCGCGATGGCCCAACGCTTCGTGCGCGACGACGGCCTGCCCGCCTACGACGCGTCGATGATGACGCAAAGCCTTGCGTTCGCGCGTTATTACGAAGCCGCTCGCGATGCGTGCGGGCAGCCCAAGCTTGTCGCCAACTGGCTGATGGGTGAGGTCAGCAAGCGGCTGAATGCCGACGCACGCGACATCGGCGACGCGCCGGTCAAGCCCGCGGCGCTGGCTGCGGTCATTTCACGCGTGCAGGACGGCACGGTGTCGAACAGCGGCGCACGCCAGGTCTTCGACGCGTTGTGGGCGCTCGAAGGTAACGACGTCGATGCCCTCGTCGAGACCAAGGGTCTGCGCCAGATGAACGATTCGTCGGCGCTCGACGCGATCGTCGATCAGGTCATTGCCGGGAACGCCAAGTCAGTGGCTGAGTTCAAGAGCGGCAAGGACAAGGCCCTGAACGCGCTTGTCGGGCAGGTGATGAAGGCGTCGAAGGGCTCGGCCAACCCAGGCCAGGTGGGCGAGCTGCTGCGCAAGAAGTTGGCCTGACCGGCCCGCCAATCAAGCGCCAATCAACGCGCTGTGTTCGCGCCGGGCGCGATGCGCGACACGGTCTTCATGTCGGACGTGGCCGAGCCACCCGAGCCACCTGACCCACCGCGCCTTGGCTTGTCGTCGGCGTTGGGCGCTGGTTGCGGTGTCGAGTCACCCTGCTTCGGCGCCGGGGCCGGTGGCTCGGCACCGGGGGTCTGAATCGACGCCTTGGGTACTGACTTGGCCGTCATCGCCGAAGGCGCGCGCAGCGGCCCCAGCGAGCCCGGCGCGGCGCCGCCCCAAAGCTTTTTCAACCGCTCGAGTTCGATGTCGTACATATCGTTGATACGCGCGACTTCCTCGACCTGGGTATCCAACGCGGCCTGCAGCCCGGTCTCGGTGGCCTCGATCGAGTCGAACTGGCGCTTGAGCTTCATGGGCAGCGTCTTGCCGACATAGAACTCGGCCTCGAGGTCGAGCGGGACGCGGTCTTCGGCCAGAAGCTCGAGCCGCTTGTTGATCGTGCGCGTGGCGGTTTCGACCGGCTCGAGGGCCAGCGAACGCGCGCGTTGGTGACTCTTTTCGTTCGCAAAGCGCAGCATCAGCTGGCGGTCGCGGCGGTGGTGCTCGGCCTGGGTCTCGCGCAATGCGCGTTCGCGCTCGCGCCTGGCGTCGAACACCGCCCGCTCCTCGGCGGTCAACGCCGGCGGCACCACCCGAACCAACGCCCCGCCTTGCGAGTAGACGTGCTGCTCGCGATCGATGCAGTCGACGATCATGCGGTCGGACGTGAGCTTGCGGCCCTGTGTCGTGGTGCACTGGAACACGTAGCGCGGGTCTTTCGGCGACTGCGCCCACGCCGCGGCCGTGCTGCACGCCGCCAGGGCGAGCAGCGTGGTGCTGCGAAGAAGGACGAACCGTCGCGAAGTTTTCACTCAGACCCCATAGCGCTGGCGGTAGGCAACCACCTCGGGCAGGTGGGCCGACAAGGCCGCATCACCCGTAGTCGAAAGATAGCCCAGCAGATGCTCGAGCGTGGCGACCGGCAGCACCGGAATGCCGAATGCTTGCGTGAACTCTTCAACGGCCGAGTGAGCTGACAACACCCCGTCGGGTCCAACCCGCTCCATCCGGTCGAGCGCGATCAGCACCGCGACGGGTTGCGCGCCCTGGGCGCGGATCAGTTCGACCGCATGGCGCTTGGATGCGCCATCGGTGATCACGTCGTCGACGATCACGACCCGGCCCTTCAGGGGCGCGCCGACCAACACCCCGCCTTCGCCGTGGTCTTTGGCTTCCTTGCGGTCGTGGCAGAAGGGCACGTTGCGGCCTTGTTGCGCCAACGCGATGGCGCAGCCGGCAGCCAGCGTGATGCCCTTGTAGGCCGGGCCGAACAGCATGTCGAACCGGAGGCCCGACGCAAGCAGGCGCGCTGCGAAAAACTCCGACAGCCGCGCCAGCTTGGCGCCGTCGTCGAAGAGACCGGCGTTAAAGAAGTACGGGCTTTGGCGCCCGGCCTTGGTCTTGAACGAGCCGAATCGCAACACGCCGGCTTCGACCGCGAAAGACACGAAGTCGCGGGCGAGGTCCGGGGCGGGCACCTGGATGGGCATAAGCGATTTCGCGCGTGTTCCGACTGATCAACCGTAAGTGCGTATTGCAACAAGCGTGCCTGCCATCGACTGACGTGGGGGGTCACTGGACGGCCCAGCGCGGCTCGACAATCCGCGGTTGTTTCGAGGATAGAGGAGAACCCGCGTGTTCGACAAACTCAACAAGCTCGCCGAGTCTCACGGCGAGCTCGAGACCGGCCGCGGCATGGTCTCGGGATTGGTTGCGCTGCTGCTTGCGGTGCTGTGCTTCCTGGGCGTGCTGGCATTCCACTTCCCGGAATACCTGACGACGCCGCAACTACGCCAGAGCTACAACGTCGAGTGGATCCGCAAGCTTCTGTACTGGGCGTTGGTGTTGGCGGGCGCGATCGCCCTGTTCAACATCGTGTTCGGCCGGGTGCGCTGGTTGTCGGCGGCGGCGTTCGGGCTCATCGGCCTGACGGTCTTCCTGGGCGCACACAAAGTCGAAGTCGACCCCAACTTTGCCGACGGCACACCCTACATCGGGCTGGACTGGTTCATCCTCGACCTGCTGGGCTCGTCGCTGATCTTCGTGTTCATCGAGAAGCTGTTCCCGCTGCGCAAGGGCCAGCCGGTGTTCCGCGCCGAGTGGCAGACCGACTTCCACCACTTCCTCGTCAACCACATGGTGGTCGGCTTCGTGCTGCTGGCAACCAACATCGCCGTGCACCGGCTGTTTGGTTGGGCCGCGAAAGACGGCGTCCAGGGATGGGTGCAAAACCTGCCGTTTCCGGTGGCGGTTTTCCTCATCGTGCTCGTGGCCGACCTCGTTCAGTACTGGACGCACCGCGCGTACCACGAGGTGCCGCTGCTGTGGCGGCTGCACGCGGTGCACCACAGCGTGAAGAGCATGGATTGGCTGGCCGGGTCACGCCAGCACATCGTCGAGCTGCTGATCACACGAACGCTGGTGCTGGCGCCGATCTTCGTGTTCGGGTTCTCGAAGGGGGTGATCGACGCCTACATCGTCATCGTCGGCTTCCAGGCGGTGTTCAACCACGCCAACGTCAGCGTGCGCCTGGGGCCGCTGCGCTACGTCATCGTCACGCCCAACTTCCACCACTGGCACCACAGCCAGGACGACGAGGCGATCGACAAGAACTACGCCGCGCATTTCGCGTTCCTCGACTACCTGTTCGGCACCGCCGTGAAGGCCGACCGCGAATGGCCCGAGCGTTACGGCGTGCAGGGCGACTACGTGCCCAACGGCTTCTGGAAACAAGTGAGATTTCCCTTCGTCTGGAAGGGGTGAAGGCTCGACGATTCGCGATCAGCGCGACGTGGTCGTCGAGGGCTTCGGCTTCTCTGGCGGCTGGAAGCGCTCTTTAGGCTTGGGTGCCGCGTCGAACAGCGGCGCCACGCGCGGCAGCTTGGCCTGGATGTCCTTGATGCGTTCCTTGCCCGACGGGTGCGTCGACAGCCACCCGGGCGGCGCGCCCTTGCTGGCCGTGAGCATCTTCTGCCACAGCGTGACGCCGGCCGCGGGGTTGTAGCCGGCGCGCGCCGCCAACTCCATGCCCACGAGGTCGGCCTCGGTCTCGTCGTCGCGGCCGAACTTGAGCGAGACCAGCTGGCTGCCCACCGTCAGCAGCGCATCGCCCGCCGCGCCCACGCCCAGCACCGCGCCGATCACGCTGGCGAAGCCGCGGGTGGCCAGCGTCTTGCCGATGCGCTCGCGTGCGTGCTCTCGCAGCGCGTGCGCGATCTCGTGGCCCATGATCGCGGCGACCTCGTCGTCGTCGAGCTGAAGCTGCGCCAAGATGCCGTGGAAGAAAGCGATCTTTCCGCCGGGCATGCAGAAGGCGTTGATCTGCTGGCTGCCCAGCAGGTTGATCTCCCACTTCCACTGCGACGCGCGTGGGTTGCAGGTGTTGGTGAAGGGCACGATGCGGTCGGCGATCGCGCGCAGACGCTGCACCTGCGGGTTGCTGTCGGGGCCTAACGCGCGCTGGTTCGTCGCCTTCGACAACATCTGCGCGTACTGCTGCTGCGCGCTGGCCTCGACCTGCTCGGACGAAATCGCCTTCGTGTACAGCGACACCTTGCCGAAGTCCTTGCAGGCAACCTGCGGGTCGATCGGTGGTGGGGCCTTGCGTGCCCAGGCCGGCAGCGCGCTTGCGGCCAGCAGGCCAGCCGTGAACAGGCGCCGGCCGTGCAAGCCGCAGCGGCAACTGGAGCGGCGCATGCGCAGGAACAAAGACGGTTGGTTGTCGGGTCGACATGGGCGGTGACGCGAAGCGGCGGGGAGGCCGAGATTCTAGGAAGCTGCACTTGACGCGGGTCAAGGCCGGCCTTTGCCTTCGCGCCTAAGGTGGCGCCTTGCACAGCACGCAGGAGCGAGCGATGGACACGAAGCCTGCCGAAAGCGACGATCGTCCGCTGGACGAATTCCGGAACTGCCACATCGGCATCGCGTCCCACTTGAACAGCTTGGCCGAAGTGCCGACGCTGCTCGAGCCGGCGGCGAAGGCGCGGCGGATTGCGGGCGAGACGGTCGACTTCTTCCGCCGTGCGGTCTACGAACACCACGCCGAAGAAGAGCGCGAGCTGTTCCCAGCCGTGCTGGCGAGCGCGCAGGCTGGCGAGGAGCGGTCGCGTGTGCAGGCCCTGGCCGATCGCCTGACGAGCGAGCACCGGATGATCGAGGCGATCTGGAAAAACATCGAGCCGCAACTGAAGGACGTGGCCCGCGGCCGTGACTCGAGCCTGGACAGCCGCAACGTCGCCTACCTCGTGAAAACCTACCTCGAGCACGCGCGCTTCGAAGAAGCCGAGTTCCTGCCGCTGTCGCAGACGATCCTGGGCCGCAACAGCAACCACATGGCCGCGCTGGGCCTGTCGCTGCACATGCGGCACGTGATGCCGTCGGTGCTGGCGCGGGCCGGTGGGCTTTGACCGGCGCCGCAACGGACGCGGCTGGCTCTGACTAGTCCGAGTTCTCGAGCGCGCGCACGCTGCGCCGCATCCACCACAACATCGCCACGGCCGGCAGGCCGGCAATCGTCGACACCACGAAGAAGCTTGGCCAGCCGATCGACTCGGCCAGCACGCCGGCCAGCGGCCCGACCCACACCCGGCCCACCGACGCAAAGGCCGACAGCAGTGCGAACTGCGTGGCGGTGAAGCGCCGGTTGCACAGGCTCATCAGCAACGCCATGAAGGCCGCGGTGCCCATGCCGCCCGACAGGTTCTCGGCGACGATGACCAGCAGCAGCCCGCCGTCCACCGGCGTGGGCTGCGCCAGCGCGACGATGCCCCAATCGAAAGCCGGAATCGTGACGCCCGCGATCTGCCCCTTGCCTGCAACCGCGAGCCACCAGAAGCCCAGGTTGCTGAGCAGCTGCAGAAAGCCGAAGACGAACAGTGCGCGCCACAGCCCGATGCGCAGCATCAACGCGCCGCCGGCCAGTGCGCCAACGATCGTGAGCCACAGGCCAAAGACCTTGTTCACCACACCGACCTCGGCCGGGCTGAAGGCCATGCCTTTGAGCAGGAACGGCGTGAGCAGCGAGCCTGCGAACGCGTCGCCCAGCTTGTAGAGGACGATCAGCACCAGGAATGCCGTCGCACCGGTCTGCGAGAAGTAGCTCGACAGCCCCGACAGCAGGGTTTCGAACCGCGCCTTGCGCGCCGCGAAAGCCGCCAGCGGCAGCGTGATCGCGATGCCGACAAACAGCGTCGCCAGATCGGCCCAGCGCCCCTGCAGCGTCTTCGGCAACGTCGAGCCTTGCCACATCGGCGCCAGCAGTTCGCGCATCGCTGGCGCCATGATGCGGTCGGTGAAGGCATAACCGGCGAGCACCGCGGCGATCACGGCGACGAAGCCCACGATGTCATGCCGCGCGACCGTGTGCGGCGTCTCGCTCGCGGCGACGCGCGGCAGCAGCAGCGCCGACAACACCGCCGCGCCCACCATCAGCCACGCCATCAGCCGATACACGTCGGGCCACGACCAGCCGCCGCCTTGGTTCGGGTCGGTCCAGATCAAGGCCACGCCGCCCGACAGAATCATCGCGAAGCGGTACCCCATCACCGACAGCGACGAGCCCATGCCGCGTTCGGCGCCGGGCAGCACGTCGGTGCGGTAGGCGTCGATCACCACGTCTTGCGACGCCGAGAAGAACGCTACCGCCACCGCCAGCAGTGCGAAGCTGCGCGTGGCTTCGGTGGGCGAGGTTGCCGCCATCGCCACCAACAGCCCCGCCAGCACCAGTTGCGTCGCCACCAACCAGCCGCGCCGCCGGCCCAGCCATGGCAGGTCGAAGCGGTCCATCAGCGGCGCCCACAGGAACTTGAAGGTGTAGGGCAGCCCGACCAGGCTGAGGAAGCCGATGGTCGCGACATCAAGCCCTTCCATCGACAGCCACGCCTGCATCGCCTGCCCTGAGAGGGCCAACGGCAAGCCCGAGGCAAAGCCCAACAGCGTGACGACGACGAAGCGATGCGCGCGGGCCAGCCGCGACGTGGAGGGCATCAATTCAGAATATCAGCGGCCCTTGCGCGAGCAGTGCGCACAAGCGCCTAATGGCGTGCTGTGTGCCGCGATGCGCGCGGATGTCACACCGACTGTTGCTTACAAACCGAACGTGGCGGCAACGCGGCGTTGCTGCAATCGCTGTGGATCATCCACGAATGCATTCCACGACCCACGCGCCGCGACGGCGACTCAGCGACGAGCTCGGCGCTGACGGCACCCGATCGCAAGGCCTCGCGTTCGCGCCCACGGCGCCGCAGCGCGTGATGACCGAAGGCGTGTCACCAGGCAACAGGCGCATCAGAGATCAACTGAAACATGCCGCGCAAAGCACGCGCATGTGGAGCACGGCGCTGGTGTCGAGCCGGTCGCCGCGCCGCAGCGTCGCGATCGCGCCGTCGTGCCCGCGCTGGGACCCGGCGAGCAACCTGCGAGCGTGGAGTCTGGCGCCGACGCTGCGGCGTCTGGGCTGGCGCGTGCTGCTGCTGACACCCGAGGCGTCGCTGGCCGAGCGTCAGCGCGTGCTGCGCCTGTGGCGCCCCGACGTGCTGCTGCTTCAGCAAAGCCACCACCCGCTGAACCGCCCACACCTCTACCCCGGCCTTCCGTGCGTGTTCGATCAGGACGGCGCCGACTACCTGGATGCGCGCGTGCGCGACGCCATCGTCGGCTGCTGCGAGGGCAGCGACCTCGTCATCGCGGGTAGCCGCGCGGTGGGCCGCATGCTCGGCCGCCACAACCCCAACGTCGAGGTGATCTGGACGTCGACACCGGCGCCTGCACCGGCGCCGGTATCACGCGCGCGCTTGGCGCCGTCGCAGCGCGAATCGATCGTCGCTTGGGCGCACAGCAGCCCGGTCGACTGCCCGTTCGACTACCCGGCCGAGGCGACGTACGTCCAGCGGGCGATGTCGCTCGTCGCGCGCGTGCGTCCGCGCACGCAGTTCTGGCTCGTCGGCAGCCACGACGACGCGCGGGCTGCGGCGTTCTTCGCGCCACTCGAAGCTGCGGGCCTGCGGTGCAAGGCGTGGCCCACCATGGACCACGCGGCCTACCTCGACGTGGTCGCGCGCGCGGCGGTGGGCCTGCAGCCAGCGTGCATCGAAGGCTCGCCCTACTCGGAAGGCAAGTCGTTCGCCAAGGTGCTGGACTACCTTGCGGGCGATGTGCCGGTGGTGGCGTCGAACAACGTCGACCATCCGCTGTTCTTCGAATCGGGGCGCAACGGCTTTCTGGTGCAAGACGAGTTCGATTGCGCGCAGGCCGTGGTGACATTGCTGGACAACAAGTCGCTGCGCGACGATGTCGCGCAGACGGCGATGCAGGACTTCCGCATGCGGCTGTCGACCACGGCCGTTGCAGCGCAGGTGTCGGCGGCGCTGCTGCGGGCGATCGGTGCCGACGCGTCGGACGACGATGCGAGCGTGGGCGTGGACGACCTGTTGGCTGACGACGCCGTTGCCGACGACGCGCTTGCCGACGATCGGGTCCAGTGAGCCGCGGTCAGGGAGGTGGAGAGTCGATCAGCGCCTCGAGCGCGAGGAGGTATGCCCGTGCCTCGGCGGCAACCGCGTGGTCGCCGTAGTGGGCGATGATGCTGCGGAGCATTTGCGCGGCTTGTTCGTGTTTAAGCCAGTGCTCGCTGAGCAGGCGCGCACCCAGGAAGTACATCGTCGGCATCGCCGCGTGGCCCGGAAAGCGCCGGTCGAAGCCGTCGACCAGCCCCACCGCGAGCTCGCGCGCGCTGTCCTGCATGGCCAGGCTGCGCCAGCGGCACCGCAGCTTCCGGGTCATCGAGCCGGAAATCTTCGTCGATCGCGTGCAGGTGGCGCAGCGCTTGCAGGGCATCACGCATGCGGCCGGCCCGGGTCAGTGCCACCACCCAGCGCTGGCCGTGTGCCAGCGTCGCATAAGGATCGCCGGCACGTCGATACGCCGCGTGCAGTTCGTCGTGCAGGTCGCCCGCGTCGGGTTCGTCTTGCAGCGCGCGCTCGAGCTTGAAGATCGCCTCGTCGGTGCGCTTGCTCGCGCGCAACTGGCGCACCTCGTTGATGAACGCCTGTCGCGGGTTGTCGGCCAGCGCGCCCGGCACCGTGGCCATGCCGATCGGCGGCGCCCAAAGGTCTGCCTGCTCGTCGCCCCGCGTCCTGTTGGGGTGCGCGGCCCCGGCGGAAGAGCCGACTCCACAGGCTGCGTGGCCGCGGTGAAGAGTCCTTCATGTCGTTCGCCATCGTCAGTGCACGGGTTTCTTCGACAGGTCGATGTCGACCAGGTGCCACCACTCCCGCCAGAACGTCGGGCGACGGTAGAAGCCGACGACCCACGGGTGCAGCATGTCGGCTTCGGCGCGGTGGGCGGTGTTGCGGTAGGGCATGTAGGCGGCGGCCAGGCGCTTGGCCTCGAGGAAAAGCCGATCGCGCTCGGGGCCGTCTTCGATCATCTCCATGCGCTCGTAGATCTCTGTCGAACGCCTCGAGCTTGAAGCGCGCGAGGTTCTGGTTGCCGCCCTTGCCGTACAGACGCTGCAGCGCGGATTGCCCGTCCATGCCGGATGCCGACGAGCCGAGCTGCCAAATCATCAGCTTGCCTGCGTAGGCCGACTTCAGGTTCTCGGGCCACTGCGCGGGTCTTGAACTCGACGCGGATGCCGATCGGCGTCAAGCACTTCTTCCACAGCTCGTCGTACTTGCGCTTGAGCTGATCGGGCTCGGTCGCGACTTCGAGCAGCAGCGGCTTGCCGTCGGGCATGTCGCGCCAGCCGTCGCCATCGCGATCGACATAGCCGTAGGTGTCCAGCAGCGCCTTCGCGCGCGCCGGGTCGTAGTCGCCCATCTCGCTCTTGTATTGGGGGTCGAAGCCCGAGGTGTGCGGCACCACCGGCGACTGCGCGCGCATGCCGCCGCGGCGGAGCTGCGTGATCTCGGTATCAACGTCCCACGCCAGGCTGATCGCGCGCCGCAGCGCCACCTTGTCGTGCGTGTAGCCACCGACGGTCGCGTCTTCCATGTTGAAGTAGAAGAGCCCGGCATCAGCGTTGATGTTGCGGATGCCGACGATGCCCTGCTTCGCGAGGAACGGCGCGAGCTTGCCGCCGGGCATCGCGAGCGCGAGGAAGTCGGGCGGTACGCGCCCGACGTTGGTCGCCAACGCGTCGACCTGCCCATTCAGGAACGCGAGCCACATCGGCTGGCTTTCTTCGATGATCGAGACCTCGACCTCGTCGACGATCGGCAGCCGCTTGCCCTTCATCTGCGCGAGCACGGCCTGGGCTTCGGCGTCGCCGGCCGCGGGTTGGGCGTCGTAGAAGACCTCGCGGAAGTCGGGGTTGCGTTCGAGCACGATGCGCGAACTGCGCCGCCAGCTCTTCAGGCGGAAGGGGCCGGTGCCCACCGGGTGCGCGCCGACGTCGTCGGCGCCGTAGTGCTCGACCACCTCGCGTGCCACCGCGCCGTACAGGTCGCCCTCGGCGAGATTCAGGATGAAGCGCGGGCTGGGCACCTCGGATCGCGAATTGCACCGTGTGGCGGTCGATCGCCTTCAGGCCTTCGATCGGCGTGTCGTAGTCGAACGGCTTGCGGTTCTTCACCGCGTCTTCGTGCAGCGCCCGCAACCCCAACAGCTTGAACTCGAGCACGGTCCCGGTGCCAGGGCTCTTGTTCGCCGGGTCGACGAATCGCTTCATCGCATAGATGTAGTCCGCCGCGACCAGCTCACGCTTGTTGCCCTTGAAGGCCGGATCGTCGGCGAAGTAGATGCCTGGCTTGATCTTGACCGTCCAGACCTTGAAGTCGCTCGACACCTGCGGCATGCCGTCGGCCGTCAGCGGCTTGATCTTCGCCGGCCGCGCCAGGTGGTCGTAGGTGTACAGGCCTTCGAAGATGTGCGGCGTGACGGAGCGCGAATAGAGGTCACTGATCTTCGCCGGGTCGAACGTGGTCTCGGCTTTGGTGAACGCCAGGCGCAGCACCTTCTTGCCGTTGTCGCCGTTCTGCGCTAGGGCGACCGCACTCGCGAGAAGCGCCGCCAGCAGCAGCGCCGAAGCACGCATCACACCACCTTTTGTGTCGTGCGCCATCGTCAGTGCACGGGCTCTCTTGGACAAGTCGATGTCGACCAGGTGCCACCAGTCCTGCCAGAAGGTCGGGCGCTTGTAGAACCCCACGACCCACGGGTGCAGCATGTCGGCCTCGGCGCGGTGGGCGGTGTAGCGGTAGGGCATGTAGGCGGCAGCGATGCGCTTGGCTTCGAGAAAGAGCTTGTCGCGCTCGGGGCCGTCTTCGATCACTTCCATGCGGTGGTAGATCTTGTCGAAGGCTTCGAGCTTGAAGCGCGACAGGTTCGCGTTGCCGCCCTTGCTGTACAGCCGCCGCAGCGCGCTTTGTCCGTCCTTGCCCGCCGCCGACGAGGCGAGCTGCCAGATCATCAGCTTGCCGGCGTAGGCCGACTTCAGGTTCTCGGGCCACTGCGCGGGTTTGAACTCCACGCGGATGCCCAGCGGCGTCATGCACTTCTTCCACAACTCGTCGTACTTGCGCTTGAGCTGATCGGGCTCGGTCGCGACTTCGAGCAGCAGCGGCTTGCCGTCGGGCATGTCGCGCCAACCGTCGCCGTCGCGGTCGACGTAGCCGTAGGTGTCCAGCAGCGCTTTCGCGCGCGTCGGGTCGTAGTCGCCCATCTCGCTCTTGTATTGGGGATCGAACCCCGTGGTGTGCGGCACCACCGGCGACTGCGCGCGCATGCCGCCGCGGCGGATCTGCGTGATCTCGGCGTCAACGTCCCACGCCAGGCTGATCGCGCGTCGCAGCGCCACCTTGTCGGGCGTGTAGCCGCCGACCGTCGGATCTTCCATGTTGAACCAGAAGAGGCCCGAGTCGGCGTTGATGTTGCGGATGCCGACGATGCCCTGCTTGGCCAGGAACGGCGCGAGCTTGCCGCCAGGCATCGCGAGGTTGAGGAATTCAGGCGGCACGCGGCCGGCGTTCGTTGCCAGTGCATCGACCTGGCCGTTCAGAAACGCGAGCCACATCGGCTGGCTTTCCTCGATGATCGACACCTCGACCTCGTCGACGATCGGCAGCCGTTTGCCCTTCATCTGCGCGAACACCGCCTGCGCCTGCGCGTCGTCGGGCGCGGGCTGGGCGTCGTAGAAGACCTCGCGGAAGGTGGGGTTGCGTTCGAGCACGATGCGCGAGCTGCGCCGCCAGCTCTTCAGGCGGAAGGGGCCCGTGCCGACCGGGTGGGCGCCGACGTCGTCAGCCGTATTGCTCGACCACCTCGCGTGCCACGGCGCCCAACAGATCGCTGACCGCGAGGTCTTCGATGAAGCGCGGGCGCGGCGCCTCGAGCGTGAATTGCACCGTGTAGCGGTCCAGACGCCTTCATGCCTTCGATGGGCGTGTCGTAGTCGAAGGGCTTGCGGTTCTTCACCGCCGCTTCGTGCAGCGCCCGCAGCCCCGACAGCTTGAACTCGAGCACGAAGCCGCTTGCCGGGCTCTTGTTCGCCGGGTCGGCAAAGCGCTTCATCGCATAGATGTAGTCCGCCGCGACCAGTTCGCGCTTGCTGCCTTTGAAGGCCGGGTCGTCGGCGAAGTAGATGCCCGGCTTGATCTTGATCGTCCAGACCTTGAAGTCGCTCGACACCTGTGGCATGCCGTCGGCCGTCAGCGGCTTGATCTTCGCCGGCCGCGCGAGGTGGTCCCACGTGTACAGGCCTTCGAAGATGTGCGGCGTGACGGTGCGCGAATAAAGGTCAGAGACCTTCGCCGGGTCGAAGCGTCGTTTCGGACCTTGCGAACGCCAGTCGCAGCACCTTCTTGCCGTTGTCGCTGTTCTGTGCAGACGCAACCATGGTTGACAAGCAACGTCAGCACGCCCAGCAACAGCGGCGCCATCGCAAGCAGCACGGCGCGTCGGGCGAACGTTGTCGAAGCGGCGTTCATGACATGACGTGGGTCAACCCATCGCCGTCTTGCGCGCGGCGACGTCGACATCGACCTGATGCCACCACTCCAGCCAGAACAGCGGCCGGCGGAATCCGTGCACCCAGGGGTGCAGCAGGTCGGTCAGGATGCGGTGCGTGTTCACCTTCACCGGCATGTAGGCCACGCCGATGCGCTTGGCCTCGCGGAACAGCGCCGGCGCGCTCGGGGCCGTCGGGCATCGAGAGCATGCGCTCGTACAGCCGGTCGAACGCGTCGAGCTTGAAGCGCGACAGGTTCTGGTTGCCGATTTGCGGGCCGTAGTACATCGCCAGCGCGTTCAGCCCGTCGATAGGCGGCCTGCCAGCCCAGCTTCCAGATCATGAACTTGCCCGCCTCGACCGCCTTGAGGTTCTCGGGCCACTGCTGGGTCTTGAAGTCCACGCGGATGCCGATCGCCTTCGCGCATTTCTGGATCAGCTCGTTGTGCGCGCGGTAGATCTGCTCGGGCTCGGTGTTCACCACCAGCAGCAGCGGGCTGCCGTCGGGCTTCTCGCGCCAGCCGTCGCCGTCGCGATCAGCGAAGCCGTAGGTGTCGAGCAGCGCGTTGGCGCGTGCGGGCGAGTAGTCGCCCATCTCGCTCTTGAAGTCCGGGTCGTAGCCCAGCGAGTGCGGCATCACGATCGACTGCGCGATCACGGCCTGGCTGCGGCGGATGTTGCGGATTTCTTCTTCGACGTTGTAGGCCAGGCCGATCGCGCGGCGCAGCGCCACCTGCGCCGGCTGCATGCCGCCGATGGTCGGGTCCTCCATGTTGAAGACCGTCTTCGTCATGTCGGGCGCGAGGTTGCGCACCAGCTGGATGCCCTGCTTGGCCAGGTTCGGCGCGAGCTTGTTGCCCGGCATCGCGATCGATGCGAACTGGCTTGGCAGGCTGCCTGTCACACCGGCCAGTCCGTCGATCTCGCGGTTCAGGAACGCCAGCCATTGCGGCTGAAACTCGTCGACGATGGCGACGTCGACCTCGTCGACCATCGGCAGGCGGCGGCCCTTCAAGCTGCGCGAGGATCGCCTGCCCTTCGACGTCGTCGGCCGCAGGCTGCGCGTTGAAGCGCACCTCGCGGTAACTCGGGTTGCGCTCGAGCACGATGCGTGACGAGCGCCGCCACGACTTCAGTCGAAACGGCCCGGTGCCCACCGGGTGTTCGCCGATCGTGTCGCCGTAGTGCTCGACCACCTCGCGCGCTTGCGCGCCCAGCACATCGGGCAGCGCGAGTATCCGACACCAGCCGCGGCCGCGGCTCCTTCAAGCGGATGCGCAGCGTGTGCGAGTCGAGCACCTGCAAGCCTTCGATCGGCGTGTCGTAGTCGAACTTCGTTCTCGACTCCATCGCCATGCGGCGACGCTCCGATCAGCCCGACGATGCCCAGGTCGGCGATGACGGCTTCGACCGGCGAGATGTTGGCTGGGTCGGCCACACGCATGAAGCGCGTAGGCGTAGTCGCGCGCCAGCAGTTCGCGCCGCACGCCTTTGAACGCCGGGTCGTCGGGGTAATAGATGCCGCGCTTGATGCGGAAGGTCCAGGTGCGGAACTCGTCCGACACCTCGGGCATGCCCTCGGTGGTGCACGGCACGACTTTCGCGGGCCGCGCCAGATGGTCGAAGGCGACCATCGCTTCGAAGATATGCGCGGTGACCGTGCGCGAGTACAGGTCAGAGATGCGTGCCGGGTCGAGGCTGGTTTCGGCGCTCGAGAACAGCACCCGCAGCACCTTGCGGCCGTTGTCGTCTCTGTGCCGTTGCTGCGCGCAGCACGCCCGCGGGCAGCAGCGCGCCGGCCGTGAAGCCTGCGGCCGCCTCGAGCCAGCGTCGGCGAGCCGCGTCGTCCGGGGGATCGAAGTTGCCCATCACCGCCTCGAACTCCTCGAGCGCCGCGCGCGCTCGTCCATGTCGACATCGACGTACTTCCAGAACTCACGCACGAAGACGTTGCGGTGGTAGCCCTTCACCCACGGCTGGGTCACGTCGGTCCAGATGCGGTGCACGTGCACCTTGTACGGCATGTAGGCCACCAGCAGGCGCTTCATCTCGTCCATCGCGGCCTGACGCTCGGGGCCGTTGGGCAGCAGTTTCTGCTTGTCGAACAGCGCGTTGAACGTCGGCAGATCGAAGCGCGCGTGGTTCGCCTGCCCCTTGTTCGGGCCGTAGCCCAGGCCAGGTGGCACTCGGCCTCGGGACCGTTGACGACCAGCCCACGCCCCACATCATCAGTTTGCCGGCGCGTGACGCCTTCAGGTGCTCGGGCCACTGCTTCACGTTCGGCTTCATGCGGATGCCGATCGCGTCCATGTTGATCTGCCACTGCTCGTACAGCTCGCGGAACTGCTTGTCGGGCGACGTGGCGTATTCGATCTCGAGCGGGCTGCCGTCGGGTTGGTCGCGCCAGCCGTCGCCGTCGCGGTCGACGTAGCCGTACAGGTCGAGCAGCGCCTTCGCCTTCTCGCGGCTGAACTCGCTCATCTCGCTCTTGAAGGCCGCGTCGTAGCCCCATTCGCCGGGCGCGCACGAGCGACTGCGCGGCGATCGCCTGGCTGCGGCGCACGATGCGGATCTCGCGGTCGATGTCCACCGCCAGCGAGATCGCGCGGCGCAGCGCGACCTTGTCGGGCGTGTAGCCGCCGACCACCGGGTGCTCCATCGCCGAAGTACGACAACGACGCGTCGGCACGCGCGTAGCGCAGCGCCTGCATGCCGCGTTTGGCCAGGTGCGGCGCGAGCTTGTTGTTGGGGATCGCGCCTTCGCAGAACTCGTCGGGAATGCGCTCCTTCAGGTCGTACTCCTCGATTCAGGAACGACAGCCAGCGCGGCTGCGGCTCTTCGATGATCGCCGACCTCGATCCGGTCGACCAGCGGCAGCCGCCGCCCCGCCATGCGCCTTCGCGATGGCGACGCGGCGCGGGTCGTCGGCGGGCGGGTTCTCGGCGTAGAGCACCTCGCGGTAGCCGGGGTTGCGCTCGAGCACGATGCGCGAGTTGCGCCTCCACTCCTTCAGCATGAACGGCCCGGTGCCCACGGGGTGCGCCATGATCGTGTCGCCATAGTGCTCGACCACCTCGCGCGCGATCCCGGCCGCGAACGGACGGGTCGGCCAGCTCGTGGATGAAGCGCGGGTTGGGTTCGGCGAAGCGCAGCTCGAACCGGTAGCGGTCCAGCGTACGCAGGCCGTCGACCTCGCGGTCGTAGTCGAACGGCTTCTTCTGCTCGATCGCCTGCTTGCGCACCTCCGACAGGCCCAGGATCTTCGCGCCTTCGAAGTGGTAGAGCTTGCCGCTCTTCCAGCGCGGGTCGTAGTGGCGCTTGATCGCATAGACGTAGTCGGCCGCCGTCAGCTCGCGCTTCACGCCCTTGAAGACCGGGTCATCGGCGAAGTAGATGCCGGGCTTGATCGTGACAACCCAGCGCGTGAAGTCATCCGAAATTTCGGGCATCGCCGCCGCGGTGTTGGGGCGGATGCGTGCCGGCTGCGCCAGGAATTCGACTTCATAGGGCGCTTCGAACATATGGGCGATGACCGTGTTCGAGTACAGGTCAGTGACCTGCGCCGGGTCGAACCCCGTCTCGCTTGCCGGGAACGCGTAGCGCAGAACCTTGGTGGTTGCCGCGGCAGCGTCGCGCGGCGTCGCGGCCAACGCGAACGCGACAAGGCATGCGGCCAGCCAACCCAGAGCACCCAGTACACGTCGTGCGGAAAGCGTTGTCGTCATCACACGCCAAGCATGCCGCAAGTCAGTCGCCCCGGGGCAAATGCCTACCCGGACCCCACCCATCGCGTCGGATGCTCACGCCTACACTCGCGCCCATTCGAGCTTCTTCCAGCAACAGCCTTTCATGTTCGCCTACATCGTCCGACGCTTGTGGCAGATGGTGCCGACGCTGCTGGGCGTCATCGTGCTGGTGTTCTGCCTGTTCAAGTTCTTCGGCTCCGACCCGGCGATCATCCTCGGCGGCCTGAACGCGACGGCCGAGCAGATCACCGCCATCCGCCAGCAGCTTGGCCTGGACCAACCGTGGTGGGTGCAGCTGGGCATCTTCATCAAGCAGATCTTCACCCTCGACTGGGGCAAGAGCTGGGCCACGAACGAAGCGGTGTCGAACCTGTTCGCCACGCGCTTGCCGGCCACGTTGACGGTGATGGTGCCGATCCTGATCCTCGACACCATGCTGGCGATCCCGATCGCGATGTGGGTCGCGTACCGGCGTGGGTCGCTGACCGACCGCGCGGTGATGATCATCACGACGATCGCGTTGTCGATCAGCTTCCTGGTCTACATCATCGTTGGTCAGTACCTCTTCGGCTTCCAGCTCGGCTGGTTCCCGGTGCAGGGCTGGAGCGATTCGTTCTGGACCAACCTCATCACCTACGTGCCGCTGCCGGCGCTGCTGGCGGTGATGGTGGGCCTGGCGCCGCAGACGCGGCTGTACCGCAGCTTCTTCCTCGACGAACTGGGCCATGACTACGTGCGCACCGCGCGCGCGAAGGGCATGCCCGAGAAGACGGTGCTGTTCAAGCACGTGCTGCGCAACGCGCTGATCCCGGTGCTGACGAACATCGGCTACAACCTGCCGGGCATCTTCGTGGGCTCGTTCCTGATCGAGCAGTTCTTCTCGATCCCGGGGCTGGGGCGCGAGGTGCTGCTGGCGGTCAACCGCGGCGACTACCCGGTGATCCAGGCGACCACGGTGTATCTGGCGATGTTGACGATGCTGATCAACCTGGGCACCGACCTGCTCTACAAGCTGGTCGATCCGCGTGTCGTACTGAAGTGACGAAACCGCGATGACGACCACTGCCTTGTCCCGAGCCCAGGCCGACGCGGCAGCCGAACGATCCGAAAGCGTCTGGGCGTCGGCGTGGAAGCGCTTCCGCCGCGACCGCGCGGGCCTGATCTCGCTGGTGATCGTGCTGGCTTTCCTGCTGCTGATCCTGCTGTCGGCGACTGGCCTTGTCGCCAGCCGGTGGCAGGTCGAGGCAGGGGTGCCCAATGCGCCGCCGTCATTCCTGGGCCCACGCGCGCCCGAAGCTACGACCCAGATCGATGCGCCCAAAGGCCCGAATGTCGACTTGTCCGACATCGACCCGTTGGCGCCGAAGTACAAGGAATGGGCCGAACGCGCGGCGCAGATGAAGACGACCGAGACGGTCAAGAAAGACACGCTGCCTTTCGGTGGCGACCGCCTCGGCCGCGACGTGCTGAGCAAGGCGATGCAGGGGACGATGGTGTCGGTCTTCGTCGGCGTGGCCGCCGCGCTGTTCGCCACCGTCGTCGGCACGCTGCTCGGCGCCCTGGGCGGTTTCTTCGGCGGCAAGCTCGGCGATGCCCTCGAGTGGTTCTACAACGTCACCGAGGCGGTGCCGAACATCCTGCTGATCTTCGCCATCGCCGCAGCGTTGAACCAGCGCGGCGCGCTGATCATCGTGATCATCCTGGGCTTGACGAACTGGGCGGGCGTGTACCGCCAGGTGCGCGCCGAGTTCATCAAGCATTCCACCCGCGAGTACGTGCGGTCGGCCGAAGCGATCGGCGCATCGACCTGGTCGCGCATCTTCAAGCACATCCTGCCGAACGTCAGCCACGTGGTGCTGGTGCGCATGGCGCTGCTTGTGGTGTCGTGCATCAAGTCCGAGGTGATCCTGTCGTACCTCGGCCTGGGTGTGTCGGTCGACCAGGTCAGCTGGGGCACGATGCTGGCCGAGGCGCAGAGCGAACTGGTGCTGGGCTACTGGTGGCAGCTCGTCGTTGCCACGATCTTCATGGGCGTGTTCGTCACCGCCTTCTCGATGATGGCCGACGCCGCGCGCGATGCGCTCGACCCGAAGCTGAGGGGTCTGGAATGAGTGACGGTTCGAGCCTGCTGAGCATCCAGGACCTGCACGTCTCGTTCCGGCTGGGTCGCGATGACAAGGGCGATCAGCAGGTGGTTCAGGCAGTCAAGGGCGTGTCGTTCGACATTCCGGCCAACAGCACCGTGGCGCTGGTGGGCGAGTCGGGGTCGGGCAAAAGCGTCACGGCGATGTCGATCCTGAACCTGCTGCCCGACAACGCCGAGCGCCGCGGCCGGATCCTGTGGCAAGGGCAAGACCTGCTGCAGGCGTCGACCGAGCGCCTACTGGCGCTACGCGGACGCGAGATCGCCTGCGTGTTCCAGGACCCGATGTCGTCGCTGAACCCGGTGTTCACGGTGGGCGCGCAAGTGGTCGAGCCGCTGATGCGCCACCTGGGCATGAGCAAACGCCAAGCCATGGAGCGCGCCGAGCAACTTTTCGTCGAAGTCGGCCTGCCCGACCCGAAACGGCGCCTGGGCTTTTATCCGCACGAGATGTCGGGCGGCCAGCAGCAACGCGTGATGATCGCGATGGCACTGGCGTGCGAGCCCAAGCTGCTGATCGCCGACGAGCCGACGACCGCGCTCGACGTGACGATCCAGCGCCAGATCCTCGAGCTGATCGAGGGCATTCAGAAGCGCCACGCGATGAGCGTGCTCTTCATCAGCCACGACCTGGGCGTGGTGGGCGAGATCGCCGACCACGTGGTTGTGATGCGTCAGGGCGTCGTGCGCGAGCAGGGGCCGGTGGCGCAGATCTTCACCGCGCCGCAAGACGCCTACACCCAGGCGCTGCTGTCGTGCCGACCCAGCGTCGGTCACGTCGGCGCGCGCCTGCCGGTCATCGACGACCACATGGCCGGGCGCAAGGTCAACGTCACCGCCAAGCCGAAAAACCCCGACGCACCCGTCGTGCTCGAGGTTCAGTCGCTGGCCAAGAGCTTCTTCCTGCGCGAGGGCCTCTTCCGCAGGAAGGAATTCAAGGCCGTCCGCAACGTCAACTTCAAGTTGCGCAAGGGCCACACGCTGGGCGTGGTGGGCGAGTCGGGCTCGGGCAAGACCACGATGGGGCTGACGCTGTTGCGGCTGCACGAGCCCACCGGCGGCAAGGTGATCTTCGACGGCCGCGACCTGCTGCTGATGTCGGCCGAAGACCGGCAGGTGTTGCGCCGCCGCATCCAGATCGTGTTCCAGAACCCGTATGCCTCGCTCAACCCGCGCTTCACGATTGCGCAGACGCTGGCCGAGCCGATGGAGATCCACCGCATCGGCGCGTCGCGCGCGGACCGCGAAGCCCGCGCCGCCGCGTTGCTGGGCAAGGTGGGGCTCGAAGTCAGCGCGTTGGGCAAGTACCCCCACGAGTTCTCGGGTGGACAGCGCCAGCGCATCGCGATCGCGCGCGCACTGACGCTCGACCCCGAGGTGCTGGTGCTCGACGAAGCCGTCAGCGCGCTCGACGTGAGCGTGCAGGCGCAGGTGCTCAACTTGTTGCGCGACCTCCAGGACGAACTCGGCCTGGCGTACGTCTTCATCAGCCACGACCTCGGCGTCGTGCGCTTCCTGGCCGACGAGGTGCTGGTGATGAAGGATGGCGAGGTGGTCGAGCAGGACCGTGCCGACACCCTGATGGCGGCGCCGCGCGAGGAATACACGCGCCGCCTGCTGGCCGCGTTGCCGCGCGGCTATCGCACGGCCAGCTGACACCCGCGGCGCGCCCGGCCTGGGCGCTCGAACACATCGGCCAGCCCAACAGCCGCGCCCGATTCGTGAAATCGTTCACGAGCGTCGCTTTTCTGTATGCCTGCAAAGCCGCCGCGAACGTTTACGGTTCGTCTCTGATCAAACAGTTCGTCACATGTGGCTTTGACATTGACCGACAACTTTGCAACCCGTGTTTCCCGACGCTCGTCGCTTTCCACCGACGCCAGAAGCCGGAGAAACCGCGATGAATGTCACGAAATCGCCCAAGGCGTCGCCGCGAAGGGCCACCGGCGGCTCCACGAAGGTGGCGCAGGGCGTCAAGATCGAGCGTCAAGGCCGGCCTGAGCCCCTCGGGCTCCGGCGGCACGTCAGGTTTCGGACCGGTTGACGTCCAAGGGGGGCGGGCGAGTCGAGGTTAAGAGAGCGAGCTTCGACACTCCACGTCCCGCCCCCCGTCTTTTTTTAGTCTCGGTCTTCGCACCAACTCCGCAACTCGTCGATTAGGCACGCTGACCGTGCGCGCCGCGTCACTAGCATGCCTCGACGTCCTCGACTTGCTTTTGACACCCCATGAAAGTCAACCGCCGCGCCGCCCTGTGCACCGTCGCAACCCTTGCGATGGCCACCCGAACCACCGCGGCACTGGCCCAGTCGCAGTCGCAGGATCCGTGGCCGAACAAGCCCATCCGACTCGTCGTGCCGTACGCGGCCGGCGGCACCACCGACATCCTGGCACGCACGCTCGCGGGCGAGTTGCAACGCATCTTCGGCCAACCCATCGTGGTTGATAACGTGCCCGGAGAGAGCGGCAGCCTCGGCGCGGCCGAAGTCGCCAAGGCCCCGGCCGACGGCTACACCTTCCTGATGGGCACCGCGGGCACCCACGCGATCAACGCGTCGATGGTCGCCAAGCTGGCCTACGACCCGGTCAAGAACTTCACGCCGGTGACGATGGTCGCAGGCGTGCCCAGCGTCGTCGTGATGAACAACGTGGCTGCCGACAACTACGGCATCGCCACCATGGCCGACCTGGTGCGCGTGTTGAAGGCCAACCCGGCCAAACTCACGATGGGCTCGGGCGGCAACGGCACGTCGGTCCACCTGGCCGGCGAGCTGTTCAAAGCCACCACCAACAGCTTCATGGTTCATATCGCCTACCCGAACAACCGGGTGGCCATGACCAAGCTGCAGGGCGGCGAAGTCGACATCATGTTCGACGACCTGCCGTCGTCGCTGCCGCACATCCGCGCGGGCAAGCTCAAGGCGCTTGCGGTCACCAGCGCGAAGCGGGCCACGGGCCTGCCGCAACTACAAACCATCGCCGAATCGGGACTGCCCGAGCTCAAGGGCTTCGAGGCCAGCTCGTGGTTCGGCCTGCTGGCGCCGGCCGGTACGCCCGCCGACATCGTCGAGTACGTCCAAAAGGCCGCCACCCTCGCGCTGATCGCGCCGCGCATGAAGGAGCGTCTGCTGTGGCAAGGCGCCGAACTCAGCGGCAGCACCAGCACCGAATTCACGGCTCACATCAAGGCCGAGATGGTGAAGTGGGCCGAGATCGTGCGCCGGTCGGGCGCCCGCGTCGTCTGACGAGCCTCTCAGCGCACTGGCGCAGGACGCAACGTTTCGCGGGCCGCGAGTGCCGCGCGCCGCGCCGCAGCGCCGATGTCGTCGAGCGTCTTGCCGGCATAGAGGATCGCGCGCGATGAGTTGACGGCGATCGGCGCGTCACTTCGCCAGCCGTGGCGCACCGCCGATTGCGCGTCGCCGCCTTGTGCGCCGACGCCCGGAATCAGCAGTGGCGCGTGCGGCGCTATCGCACGCACGCACGCGATCTCGTCGGGGTACGTGGCGCCGACGACAAGGCCCACGCGTTGTTCACGCCGCCAACGCCCCGCGGCCAGACGCGCGACGCGCTCGAACACACGTTCCGCCGGTGCGTTGCCGTCGGCATCTGCGATGAGCCCGAGGTTCTGCACGTCGTTGCCGCCGGAGTTCGACGTGCGGCACAGCAGGAAGAGGCCCTTGCCGTCGTAGGCGAGGTAGGGCTCGAGCGAATCAAGGCCCATGTACGGCGACAACGTCACGGCGTCGGCGCCGTAGCGCACGAAGGCTTCGCGCGCGTACTGCTCGGCGGTCGAGCCGATGTCGCCGCGCTTGGCGTCCAGGATGACCGGCACGCCGGGCGCCGCAGCGCGAATGTGCGCGATCAGCCGCTCGAGCTGGTCTTCGGCGCGGTGCGCAGCGAAGTAAGCGATCTGCGGTTTGAACGCCAGCACCACGTCGAGCGTGGCGTCGACGATGCGAGCGCAGAAGTCGAAGATCTTCGACGCGTCGCCGCACCAGGGTTCAGGGAAGCGGTCGGGCTCGGGGTCGAGGCCGACGCACAGCAGCGTGTCGTGGGCGCGTTCGGCGGCACGCAGCCGGTCAACGAAAGCCAGCGTCACAGCTTGCGCGCCAGTTGCTCCGCCAGGCCGGTGTAGCCCGCGGGCGTCAGTTCAAGCAAACGCTGCTTGTCGGCGTCGGGCAGCGCCAGTTGCGCGATGAAGCCGCGCAGCAGGTCGGCCGTCACGGTCTTGCCGCGCGTCAACGCCTTCAGTTGCTCATAGGGTTCGGGCAAACCGTGGCGGCGCATCACGGTCTGGATGGCTTCGCCCAGCACTTCCCACGACGCGTCGAGGTCGGCGTCGATCGCGGCGTGGTTGACGTCGAGCTTCGCCAGCCCGCGCAGCAGGTTGTCCCACGCCAGCAGCGTGTGGCCCAGCGCGACGCCGACGTTGCGCAGCACGGTGCTGTCGGTCAGGTCACGCTGCCAGCGGCTGATCGGCAGCTTGTGCGAAAAGTGCGCCAGCAGCGCGTTCGCCACGCCCAGGTTGCCCTCGGCGTTCTCGAAGTCGATCGGGTTGACCTTGTGCGGCATCGTCGAGCTTCCGACTTCGCCGTCGACCGTGCGCTGGCGGAAGTAGCCCAGCGACACGTAGCCCCACACGTCGCGTGACCAGTCGATCAGGATCGTGTTGGTGCGCGTGATCGCGTCGAACAACTCGGCCATCCAGTCGTGCGGCTCGATCTGGATCGAGTAGGGGTTGAAGTCGAGCCCGAGTTGGCGCGTCACGACGTGTTCGGCGAAGGCCGGCCAGTCGACATCGGGGCGCGCGGCCACATGCGCGTTGTAGTTGCCGACGGCGCCGTTCATCTTCGCGCGCGGGCGTACCGCAGCCACCTGTTCGCGTGCGCGCCCAAGCCGAGCCGCGACGTTGGCGACTTCCTTGCCCAGCGTGGTCGGGCTGGCGGTCTGACCGTGGGTGCGCGCCAGCATCGCGCGGCCCGCGTGGGCATGCGCCATCGCTTTCATCGTCGCGATCAACGCATCGAGTGCGGGCAACAGCACCTGGTCGCGCGCGCCGCGCAGCATCAACGCATGGCTGGTGTTGTTGATGTCCTCGCTGGTGCAGGCGAAGTGGATGAACTCACCCGAGTGCACCAGACCGGGCATGGATTCGACGCGCGCCTTCAGCCAGTATTCAACCGCCTTAACGTCGTGGTTCGTCTTGCGCTCGATGTCCTTGATGGCTTGCGCGTCGTCGATCGAGAAGCGCGCCACGACACCGCGCATCAGCCCGCGCGCGGCTTCGGGCAGCGGCGGGAAGTTGTCGAAGCCGGCGTCCGACAGCGCGATGAACCACTCCACTTCGACCTGCACGCGCGAGCGCATCAGGCCAAATTCGGACAAGTGCGCACGCAGCGACGCGACCTTGGCGGCATAGCGGCCGTCCAGCGGCGACAGGGCGGTGAGAGGGGACAGTTCCATGCGAAAGCGGCGGAATTGTAGAAGCCGTGCGCGGCCGACGACGATGCTGAGTGGCGCGCGCACGAACCTGCGTTCGTAGAATTCGCCGCCTCACAAGACTCACAAGACGACCAAAAAGAAAGCGCGCGTCATCATGAAACTCATCGGCGCCCTCACCAGCCCCTACGTGCGCAAGGTCCGCATCGTCCTGGCCGAGAAGAAGCTCGACTACCAGCTGGTGCTCGAAGACGTCTGGGGCAGCGACCGCATCCTCGAGTCGAACCCCTTGGGCAAGGTGCCGTGCCTGGTGATGGAAGGCGGCGAGGCGGTGTTCGACTCGCGCGTGATCGTCGAGTACGTCGACATGCTGAGCCCGCTGCACAAGCTCATCCCTTCCACCGGGCGCGAGCGTGCCGAGGTGCGCACATGGGAAGCGCTGGCCGACGGCGTGTGCGACGCCGCGATCCTGGTGCGGCTCGAGCAGACCTGGGCCGGGCGCACCGACGCGCAGCGCTGCCAAGTCTGGATCGAACGCCAACTCAGCCGCGTGCACGCGGCGCTGGGCTCGATGAGCAAGGGCCTGGGCGACAAACCCTATTGCACCGGCATCCACCTCAACCTCGCCGACATCGCGGTCGGCGTGTCGCTGGGCTACCTCGACTTCCGCTTCCCGGGCATCGACTGGCGCTCCTCGCACCCGAAGCTCGGCGTGCTGTACGAGAAGCTGATGCAGCGCCAGTCGTTCATCGATACGAAGCCACCGGGTTGATCGAGACGGGTGCCATCGCCATCGCAAAACTGTCGCTGCGCGCCATCGGCCAGTAGTACTCGTACACCCGATTCGGCCACGACGCCTCGCCGCGTTCAGCCGCCAGCACCGACCCCGGCGGCGTGTAGTGCAGCAGGTGCGCCATCAGCTTCACGTGATGGTCGTCGAGACGCCGCACGATGTGATGCGCCGTGATCTCGCGCGGATGCTGAACGCCTGCGGCCTGAAGCAGCTCGCGCAGCGCCAGCATCGTGTTGTGGTGGAAGGCGTAGACGCGCTCGGACTTGTCGGGCACCACCAGCGCAGCCTGCCTGCGCAGGTCCTGCGTCGCCACACCGGTTGGGCAGCGGTCGGTGTGACAGCTTTGCGACTGGATGCAGCCCAGCGCGAACATGAAGCCGCGGGCGGCGTTGCACCAGTCGGCGCCGAGCGCCCTCGCGCGCACGATGTCGAAGGCGCTGACGACCTTGCCGGCGCAGCCGATCTTGATGCGGTCACGCAGGCCGATGCCGACCAGCGTGTTGTGCACCAGCAGCAGGCCCTTCCTGCAGCGGCGCGCCGACGTGGTCGGTGAACTCGAGTGGCGCGGCGCCGGTGCCGCCTTCCTTGCCGTCGACGACGATGAAGTCGGGCGTGATGCCGGTGGCCAGCATCGCCTTGCAGATCGCGAACCACTCCCACGGGTGGCCGACGCAGAACTTGAAGCCGACCGGCTTGCCGCCCGAACGTTCGCGCAGCAGCTGGATGAACCGCATCATCTGCTCGGGCGTGTCGAAGGCGCTGTGGCTGCGCGGGGCTCAGACAGTCGACGCCTTGCGGCACGCCGCGCGCGGCGGCGATCTCGGCGCTGACCTTGGCCGCGGGCAGCACGCCGCCGTGGCCGGGCTTGGCGCCCTGGCTCAGCTTCAACTCGATCATCTTCACCTGCGCGCTGCTTCGCGTTGTGCTCGAAGCGGTCGATCGAGAACGTGCCGTCGTCGTTGCGGCAGCCGAAGTAGCCCGACCCGATCTCCCAGATCAGGTCGCCGCCGTGCTCGCGGTGGTAGCCGCTGATCGAACCTTCGCCGGTGTCGTGCGCGAAGCCGCCTCGTTTGGCGCCGAGGTTCAGCGCCAGGATCGCGTTGGCCGACAACGATCCGAAGCTCATCGCCGAAATGTTGAAAACGCTCGCGCTGTAGGGCTGCGTGCACGCGGGCCCACCGATCGTGACGCGGAAGTCGCTCGACGCGATCACCGACGGTGCCATCGAGTGGTTGATCCACTCGAAGCCGGCGGCCAGCACGTCGAGCTGCGTGCCGAAAGGGCGCTTGTCGAGTTCACCCTTGGCGCGCTGGTAGACGATGGATCGTTGCTGGCGCGAGAACGGCGTGGCCTCTTGGTCACCCTCGATGAAGTACTGGCGAATCTCGGGGCGGACCGATTCGAGCAGGTAGCGCAGGTGCCCTGCGACGGGGTAGTTGCGCAGCACCGAACGTTTGGTCTGGCGCACGTCGCGGATGCCGAGCACAGCCAGCGCGAGCAGCACCAGCGCGATCCAGCCCACGAAACCGCCGCGCATCGCCACCCACGCGAATGCGCAGATCAGCCCGCCAACCGCGCACGCGAGCCACGTCAGGTAGCGCGTCGGAAAGTGCGTATCGATCGCACGCATGCCAGCGGCGCACGAGGCCCGGGCTGTGTACGGCGTTGCTGCTGGCGTTCGTGATCATCGACCCATCCTCCGGTTCGGCTGTTTATACTCGCCGCCCCCAGCGCCGATTTCTCCGAATTGCGGGCGCTTCACCAAACAAATGCCGCTAAAGAGGACGACCCGGCAACCGGCGTCCGCTTCCAAGGCGGTGCCGGTTTTTTGTTGTCTTCATGACCTCGCTTGGTCCCGTCGTCGCGCAAACACTCGTACTCGAGGCGCCGCTAGCGCTGCGCAGCGGCACGACGTTGCCCGAGGTCAGGCTCACGTACGAAACCTACGGCGCGCTGAACGCCGCGCGCAGCAACGCCGTGTTGGTGTGCCACGCGCTCAACGCGTCGCACCACGTGGCTGGCACCTACGCCGGGCAAGACAAAAGCGAAGGCTGGTGGGACAACCTGATCGGCCCGGGCAAACCGCTGGACACGAACCGCTTCTTCGTCATCGGCGTCAACAACCCCGGCTCGTGTTTCGGCTCGACCGGGCCGATGCACGCCAACCCGGCGACCGGTCGCGCGTGGGGCGCTGACTTTCCGGTGGTGACGGTCGAGGACTGGGTCGATGCGCAGGCCCGGCTGTTTGATCAACTGGGCATCGAGCGACTCGCGGCGGTGATCGGCGGCAGCCTTGGCGGCATGCAGGCGTTGTCGTGGACGTTGCGCCACCCCGAGCGCTTGGCGCACTGCATCGCGGTGGCGACGGCGCCGAACCTTTCGGCCGAGAACATTGCGTTTAACGAGGTCGCGCGGCGCGCGATCATCACCGACCCCGACTTCCACGGCGGCCACTTCTACGAGCACGGCGTGGTGCCCGCGCGGGGCCTGCGCATCGCGCGCATGATCGGCCACATCACCTACCTCAGCGACGACGTCATGGCCGAGAAGTTCGGCCGCCGCCGCCGCGAAGGCGCGCAGGCCTTCGGGTTCGACCCGCAGTTCGAGATCGAGACCTACCTGCGCCATCAGGGCGAGAAGTTCAGCGGCTACTTCGACGCCAACACCTACCTGCTGATCACGCGCGCGCTCGACTACTTCGACCCCGCGGCCGAACACGGCGGCGACCTGGCCGCGACCTTCGCGCACGTGAAGGCGAAGTTCCTGCTGGTGAGCTTCACCACCGACTGGCGCTTCGCCCCCGCGCGCAGCCGCGAACTGGTGCGCGCGCTGGTGCGCCACCGCCACGACGTCAGCTACGCCGAGATCGACGCCCCCCACGGCCACGACGCCTTCCTGCTCGACGACCCGCGCTACCACGGCGTGCTGCGCGCGCGCTTCGAGCGCATCGCCCAGGAGGTTGGGGCATGAGGGGCTCGACATGACGGACGACTCGAAGCTGATCGCCGCCCTGGTGCCGAAGGGTTCGCGCGTGCTCGACCTGGGCTGCGGCGACGGCGAGCTGCTGGCGCACCTGATCGAGGCGCGCGGCTGCAGCGGCTACGGCGTCGAGATCGCCGATGCAAACGTGCAGCGTTGCGTCGCGCGCAACGTCAACGTGCTTCAGCTCAACCTCGAAGAAGGGCTGTCGATGTTCGACGACGCCAGCTTCGACGTGGTGTTGCAGCTCGACACGTTGCAGCACCTGCGCAACACCGAGCGCATGCTCGAGGAAACCGCTCGTGTCGGCCGTATCGGCATCGTCAGCTTCCCCAACTTCGCCCACTGGCCTAACCGGTTGCGGGTAGCGGCTGGGCGCATGCCGGTGACGAAGATCCTGCCCTATCAGTGGTACGACACGCCGAACATCCGGGTGGGCACCTATGCCGACTTCGAGGTCCTGGCGCGCAGGCAGGGTCTGAACATCCTCGACCGCTTCGGCATGCACAAGGGGTTACGGGTTCGTCACTGGCCTAACCTGTTGGCCGGTGTAGCGGTGTTCAAATTCGAGGGTGGCGCAGCATAAGCGTCGTTAGGGGCTGCGAAGTTGGCGGTCAGGGTGGCAGGGTGAATGCTCGACAAGCGATGAATCAGGGGACGACGATGGCGCATGCGTCATTCGTTGCGCGGCCCATGGCGAAGGCTCCTGAGCGCCTGAACTGGCGCGTGATGCAGTCCCTTCACACCGACGACGGCGTGCCGTTGCACGTGCGCCACTGGAGCACGCATGGCGCGGCCTTCGGCACCGTGATCATGGTGCACGGCCTGGGCGAGCACCTGGGCCGCTACGAAAAACTCGCCACCGATCTGAACGCCGCGGGCTGGCACGTCTGCGCCTACGACCACCGTGGGCACGGCGCGTCGGGCGGCTCGCGCGGCCGCATCCCGCGCGATGACAGCCTGCTGCGCGACCTCAGCCGGGTGATCGACCAGGTGCACGAGTTTCGCGAAGGCAAGGTCCTGCTGCTGGGCCACAGCATGGGCGGCGCGGTCGCAGCGCGGTTCGTGGCGCAAGGCATGGTGCGGGACCGAGGTATGCCGTCGTGGTACCAGCACGTCGACGGCTTGGTGTTGTCGTCGCCCGCGCTCGACCTGGGGTTGACGGCGGCGCAACGCGTGCTGCTGGCACTGATGGGATCACTTTCACCCGACGCGGCCGTGAACAACGGCCTCGACCCCGCGTGGGTCAGCAGCGACCCGGCGGTGGTCGCCGCCTACCGCAAAGACCCGCTGGTGCACGACCGCGTCACGCCGCGGCTGGTGCGCTTCATGCTCGACAGCGGGGCGCTGGTGCGTGAGCACGCAGCCGTGTGGTCGGTGCCCACGCTGCTGATGTGGGGCGAGAACGATCACTGCGTCGCACCGCGGGGCAGCGCCGACTTCGCCTCCGACGCACCTTCGGCTTTCGTTTCGGCGCAGTCCTTCCCGGGCTTCGCCCACGAAATCTTCAATGAGCCCGGCCGCGACCGTCCGGTCGCGACGATGACGCGCTGGCTGGCCGAGCAATACCGCTGACACGTTCCGGCCGCCGATCAACAATCGCGGCCATGCAGACCTCGCCCACCTCGCCGCCAGCAGCGCCCGACACCGCCGCGCTGCGCCAGTTCGCTGAAACCCGCTGGGACGCCGAAATCGTCCCCGCCCTCGAGCGCTACATCGGCATCCCCGCCAAAAGCCCGATGTTCGACCCGCAGTGGCGCGAGCACGGCCACGTCGATCAGGTCGTGCGCGAAGCCGCCGCCTGGGTCGAGTCCAAGCGCATCCCCGGCCTGAAGCTCGAGCTCGTGCGCATCGGCAACCGCACGCCGGTGATCTTTTTCGAGATCCCCTCCACCCGTTCGTCAACCACCCGCTCGTCAACGTCAGGCGCCGGGTCGACCGACACGGTCTTGCTCTACGGCCACCTCGACAAGCAGCCCGAGTTCAATGGCTGGCGCTCGGACCTCGGGCCGTGGACGCCCAAGCTCAGCGACGACGGCCTGCTGTACGGCCGCGGCGGCGCCGACGACGGCTACGCGATCTACGCGGCCGTCACCGCGATCATGGCGCTGGACGCGCAGGGCATCGGCCACCCGCGTTGTGTGGGCCTGTTCGAAAGCAGCGAAGAAAGCGGCTCGATCGATCTGCCCGCGTACCTCGACGCGCTGAAGCCGCGGCTGGGCGCCGTCAGCCTCGTCGTGTGCCTCGATTCGGGCTGCGGCAACTACGACCAGCTGTGGCTTACGACCAGCCTGCGCGGCAACGTCACCGGCACGCTGAAAGTCGAGATCCTGACCGAAGGCGTGCACTCGGGCGACGCCAGCGGCCTGGTGCCGTCGAGCTTCCGCATCGTTCGCCAACTGCTCGACCGCCTCGAAGACAGCACCACGGGTGAGTTGCTGCCGCAAAGCTTCCACTGCGCAATTCCCGGCATGCGCGTCGAGCAGGCGAAAGAAGCCTCGCGCATCCTCGGCGACGAGGTCTACAAGCGCTTCCCCTGGGCCTGCGGTGATGGTGGCTTTGCCCTGCCGACCACGACCGACCCGGCGCAGGCGCTGATCAACCGCACGTGGCGGCCGACGTTGTCGGTGACCGGCGTCGACGGCATGCCCGAGTTGGGCAACGCCGGCAACGTGCTGCGGCCCTACACCGCGTTCAAGCTCAGCCTGCGCTTGCCGCCGCTGGTCGACGGCGCCGAGTCAGCCGCGAAGTTGAAGGCGCTGCTCGAAGACAACGCACCGTACAACGCCAAGGTCACGTTCAGGCCCGACGCCCACGCCACCGGCTGGAACTCAACCGACGTCGCGCCATGGCTCGAGTCGGCGCTGAACGCCGCGTCACGCAGCACCTTCGGCGAGCCGCTGGGCTACATCGGACAGGGCGGCACGATCCCGCTGATGAGCATGCTTCAGCAGGGCTTCCCGAACGCGCAGATGGTGGTGTGCGGTGTGCTGGGCCCGAAGAGCAATGCCCACGGGCCGAATGAATTCCTGCACGTGCCGTATGCAAAACGGCTGACCGCGGCGGTGTCGCAGATGATCGCGGCGGTGCCGGGGTGAGCGGCCGTGAGCGGCCCCCCTAGCGGGGCTTCACCACCTCACTCGCACCATGTCACCACCGGCCGCGGCGCCGAGCGCCCTGGGGTCGATTCGGCCGGGTGCCCGACCACCATCGCGACCGCGACTTCGTAGCCTTCGGGCAGGGCTGTCGCCTCGCGGCCTTCCGCGCTGTTCAACCACGGCAGCGCCGACCCTAGCCAGCACGTGCCCAGGCCGCGCGCGTGCGCCAGCAGCGCGAAGTTCTGGCCGGCGCGGCAGCAGTCGAACGGCGCTTCGGGGTGGCCGCGGCGCGCGGCGATCAGCACCGCGAGCGGCGCGCCCCAGAAGACGTTGAAGTCGCCGCGCATCGGCCATGTCCACGGCTCGCCTGGGGGCTGGTGGTCGGTGGCGTACTGCTTGGCGCGCGCGCCGAAGTCGGCCAGGCGCTCGCGGCCGACCAGCACGTGGAAGGCCCAGGTCGCGTCGTCGCTGATCGGCGGGCGCGGCACCAGGCTTGCGTGCCAGATCAGGTCTTCGATCACGTTGCTGTCGACCGGGTCGGCGCGGTACTCGCGCACCGAGCGGCGGCCGTGGATGGCGTCGATGATGTTCATCGGGGGTTCTCCATTCGGGCCAGTGAAGCTCTTTAGGCGCGAGGCCCAGCGCGCCGCGGCGGCGGCTTCGTCGGCGATGGCTTGCGTGAGCACGTCGCCGTCGAGCGGTTTGTGCAGCACGCGCAGGCTGTGGCGGCGCACCTGCCACTGCACGGCGACGTCGCCGGTGACGATCAGCGCGGGCAGGTCGGGGCGCCGTTCGCGCAGGCGCGCGACGAGCTCGATGCCGTCGCCGCCGGGCAGGCGGTGGTCGATCACGGCGATGTCGATCGTGGATGCGGGGTCGTCGGCGATTGCCATCGCGGTCGTCGACGCTGGTGGCGGTGACGGCGTGCCAGCCGCGCGCGTTCATCAGGCTCGCGAGCGCCTGGACGATGTCGGTCTCGTCGTCGACCAGCAGTACCGACAGGGCTTGTGCGGGGTTCGTCGATCAGTCGTGGCAGGGCGTCGCGGCGGCGGCGGGCGTGGGCGCAGGTGAGGGCCTGGTCGCCGTGGGCAACGCCGTCAGCTCGACCTCGAAGACCGAGCCGCGCGCGCCGTTGCCTCGCACGCTGACGCGCGCGCCCAGAAGTTGCGCCGTGCGCTGCACGATCGCGAGGCCCAGACCCAGGCCGCGGCTGCGGTCGCGCGTGGGGTTGCCGACCTGGAAGAACTCCTCGAAGACCTTGTCGCGGTCGCTGGCGGCGATGCCGCAGCCGGTGTCGGCGACGCCGATTCGCAGCACGCCCGCACTCGGCGCCGCTTGGGCCTTGGTTCGGCTCACGCCGCAGGCTCAGCGTCACCGATCCCTCGTCGGTGAACTTGAAGGCGTTGTCGAGCAGGTTGCGCAGCACGCGCTGCAGCTGGTCGGCGTCGGTGTGCGCCCACGCAGCCGCGCGCGGAAGGTCCAGCTCGAAGCCAAGATGCCGCTGCGTCGCCACGCCCGCGAACTCGTCGTGCAGTTGGCGCAGCACCTCGGCGATGTCGACGTCGCTCGGGATGCGGCTGCACCGCGCCGGCATCGAGGCGCGAGATGTCGAGCAGCGCGTCGAGCAGCCCCTTGCTCTGCGCCAGCGAGCGGCCGATGTCGCTGGCTGATGTCCATCAGCCGCGGATCACCTGCGCGCTTGGTCAGCAGTTCGAGCGTGGTCGCATTGATCGACAAGGCATGCAGCGGCTGGCGCAGGTCATGGCTGGCCGAGGCGAAGAAGCGCGTGCGTGATGCCGACGCGGCTTCGGCGCGGTCGCGTTCGGCGGCGAGTGACGC
Organism: uncultured beta proteobacterium; assembly: GCA_963738615.1. Lineage (GTDB taxonomy): Bacteria > Pseudomonadota > Gammaproteobacteria > Burkholderiales > Burkholderiaceae_C > CAVTWY01. The sequence goes on along the minus strand of CAVTXI010000019.1, from coordinate 518,421 downwards.
GGCCAGACGTTCGCGGTCGTCGGCCAGGCGAATCAGCGTCTCCCACGAGCGGCGTTGCTGGACTACCGCGGTCACACCACCCGCCGTGCCGAGCGTGAAAAGAAGGGCCAAACCGTAGCCCAGCACACTCCCGTGCCAGAGCCAGCCGGCCACCAACACTGCCGTCAGCGGCAGCATCACGGCAACGTAAGCCCCACGAATCCCGGAGCATGAGATGACCGTCGCGCCGCTGAGCTGGGACAGCAGCAGGGTGACGCCCAGCTTGGTCTCGATGCTGGTGCCCAAGAAGAACTGTGGCAGCAGCGCAGCTTGCAGGGCAGCCGCGATCCAGTAGAGCTGCGTCGCGCGCGCGATGCCGAGCCGGACATCACCGTTCGCCTGCGCTTGCAACTGCCCTGCCGTCCAGTAGACGTGGAACTGCGTTCCTGTCCAAACGGCGAACCACGCAAGCGCCCACGCCCCGGCGCCGTTCGCCCAGGCCAGCCAGGCCCACAGCAGGCCGAGTGGAATCAGCAATGGGGTACGCCTGAGCCACAGCAGCATGTTCTCCAGGCAGCGCGCGTCGACGCGCCGCTGCACGTCGGCTTCGTGGGCTTCGGTCGATGCGCGTTCGTCTCGCGCCTGCGCGCTGACGGCCGGGCGAGCCGCGCTGTCGCCGGGCCACTGCCCCGTCGCCGCAAACGCTTCGACCATGCGCTTGAGGTTTAACCCCTTCACGCGCATGTTCTCGCGCACTGCGGCGAACTCACGCTGATTCGCCCATTCGCCGAGCGGCCCCACGCGCAGATGGATCTCGTGGACGACGCGCCACAAGCCTTCCTGGATCGACTCGAGCCGAAAACTCAGCGACGGCAGGAAGAAGCGCATCAGCCGCATCACCGGCACGAACTCGATCAAGCGCCCGGGCTCGATGCGCGTGTACTCGACTTCCTTCTTCATCAGCTTGCCGCCGATGATCTCTTCGAAGTACGCGCGGTTGCCCACGGTCAGCCCGCGCCCGCGTGTCCAGCGGAACACGCGGTGATCGGGATGCCAGGCGAGGTAGTGCTCGTCCATGCGCTCGAAGAACGCGAAGATCGCCGCGGCCGGCGCGTTCACTTCGATGGCGTCGCGCAGGATCATGATGGCTCTAAGCAATCAACACGCCGTCACGCGACGCCTGGATCGCCGCTTCGGTCCGGTTGCGCACGCCCAGCACGCCGTACACCGCGGTGAGATGCGTCTTCACGGTGGCCTCGGTGATGCCGAGTTCGCGCGCGATCAGCTTGTTCGGCAGGCCGCGCGCGGCGGCGCGGTAGACATCGAACTGCCGCGGCGTCAGGCCGGCCAGCCGTGCCTGCGTCGCCGCCGCGCCGTTCGCATCGTCGCCGCCGGGCTTCGGCGCCGAGCCGTGCGTCGCTTCGGCCGGCAGGAAGATGCGCCCGGCCAGCACCTGCGTCAGCGCGGCCAGCATCATCTCGGAGCTGTAGGTCTTGGGGATGAAGCCCGCGGCGCCGAGCTCGATGCTGCGTTCGATCAACGCTCGGCCGTGTTCGCCCGACAGCACGACGATGCGCGCAGTGCAGCCTTCGTCGCGCAACTTCGCGAGCGAGTCGTCGCCGTCGCGGTCGGCGAGGTGCCAGTCGAGCAGCAGCAGGTCGTAGGGCGTCAGGCGCGCCAGCTCGAGCGCCACGCCCAGGTCGGCCGCGACGTCGACGTGATGTTCGGGTGCAAGCACGCCCAGCAGGCTGCGCATGCCCTGCAGGAACATCACGTGGTCGTCGACCATCAGGATCTTCATCGCGCTCTCGTTGCGGGCGGCGTTGGGCAACCGAAGTGCGCGACCGTCCGACCGTGAAGCACTCTAGGCGCGTGTCACCGCGGTGTCACTAAGACCTTCGTCGCAGCCGCCGCAGCCGTCGCAGCCCACGACGCCCGGCCTCGAACCATCTCGATCAGCACCCGCGCCATCAACACGGGGCTGCGGTAGACGCTGCTCGGCACCAGCAGGTGCTGCACCTCGGTGATCGTCTTGTGCACATCGGGGCATCGTGCGGCAAGCCGCAACATCGCGAAGCCCAGTCGCAGCCTGCGTGCCAGATCAGGCGGGCGTTCGCCAACGGTCTGCGGAAAGATGAAGTCCGGGATCGCGGCCATCGCCCACGGCGTTTCCAGCAGGGCCGGCAAGCCGGCGATGAACGCTTGCGAAAGACTCGCCGACGTGTTGGTCTGGCCGTGGCCTTTCTCGAGCAGACGGCGCAGCAGCAGGGCCTCTTGCGCGGCCACGCTCATGCCTTGCCCATACACCGGGTTGAAGACACAGACCGTATCGCCCAGGGGCAATAAACCGGCGGGGAAGTCCGGCACCTTCTCGAAGTGCCGGCGCACGCTTTGCGCAAACACAAAGCGGTGGATCGCGCCCACGCGCTTGGCATCGCGAATCGCGTGGTAGATCGAGTCGGTTCGCAAGTGCCGTGCGAAGTCCAGAAACCCGGCGTCGTCCCCTGGAGGCTTGTCGGCGCCACGTCCGGCCACGCTCAAGGCCCAGCGGTGCCCTTCCTGCGGCAGCAGCAACGCACCGCGCGTGCTTTGCGGCGCTTGCGGGAAGGTCATCACACCTTGCCACGTGCGCGCGGGATCATGCGGAATGTCGTAGACGGCCGAGGCATAGCCGATGTCGACGCCGATCGTGGTCTGGGGTGGGGGTGCGCGGCCCGTGGCGCGCAGCAGCGCCAACGTCAAAGCGCCGCGGCCGGACGCATCGATGACCAGGTCGGCGCGCAAAACCCGGGCTTGCCCATCGATGTCGTGACAGCGAACGCCGGTGACGGCCCGGCCATCGGCGCTGGACAGGATCTCGCTCACGCGGCACGGTGCATGAATCTCGACCCCCGGTATCTTCGCGACACGTTGCCGAAGCACGAACTCGATCAGGGCTCGCGACGCCGCGTACGTCTTCACGCCCACATCGCGGGCGGGAAAGGGGTCGAACCCTGGCCGTTCGATGCGCACGTTCAGCGTGCCGATCAAGGGCACCGCGCCGGCCCGGCGCAAGTCGTGATCGAAGCCCGGCAGCAGCGCGTTCAAGGCTTCGAGCCCGCCTGCCAGCAGCCCATGAACGTGGCGGGCCTGCGGCGTTCCGGTACGTGGTGCGGCGGTGTCCGGCAGGCGGTCACGCTCGAGGATCAATACCCGGTCGAAGTGGCCAGCCAGCACGCAGGCCGCCGCGAGCCCACCGATGCCGGCACCGATCACCACCGCTTGGCGGACGGCGCGCGGATCGGACGTGTTGATCGATCCCTCGAGCAGATGCACTTCCATGGCGACCTCGCGAACGAAACGTTCACGTGAACGACGTGAACGAAACATTCAATCTAGGCCGCATGTGGTTGGCGCGCCAGCGACTGATGGGTGAGGCGGGCTGCGACCTCGGTCGCTTGCGGCGCGCTCTGGCGGCCCAACACGGGTTGCCTATCCAGCCGATTGACTCGAGGCTCGTTGCAGCGTGCAGGGCCGCTGCCTCGTGCGTGATCGGTACAGTCGATCTCTGGCTTCGGCGAGCGCACAGGCATGTCCGGCAAGATCATCTTCCTGAACGGAGCCTCCAGCTCCGGCAAGTCGACGCTCGCTCGTTCGCTGCAAGCCACGATCGCGCAGCCGTTTTGGCATTTCTCGATCGACCACCTACAGGCTGCCCACGTGCTGCCGGCGCAACGCATCCGCAGTGGCGTGTTTGCCTGGAACGATCTTCGGCCTCAGTTCTTCGAGGGCTTTCACCGCTGCCTGCCCGCGCTCGCAGACGCAGGCAACAACCTCATCGTCGAACACATCGTCGAGACCGAAGAGTGGCTGCTCCGGCTGCTGAACCTGCTGGCGCACATCGACGTGTTCTTCGTCGGCTTGCACTGCCCGCTCGAGGAGCTCGAGCGCCGGGAACAGGCGCGAGGCGACCGCAGGATCGGTGAAGCGCGAGCCGACTTCCACAACGCACATGTCTCTTGCGCCTACGACCTGGACGTCGACTCGACGCAAGCTGTCGAAGCGAACGTTCAGGCGGTGATCGCGGCGTGGAACAGGCGGCAGCGGCCGAGCGCCTTTGAAAGCATGGCGCGACTCGCGCCACCGCACTGAACCGCTCGTCCGTCATGTCCTGAAGCGACGCGCCCTCGGTCAACGAGCGCTAAAAATTCAACCATCTTCTTTTAACGCGATCTCAGCCTCGCATCGCTGTGCGTTCACGGCTCGGCACGCCCCCCGACGTTTCCAGCCGGCCACGCTATTGCACCGCAGAGACAGAAATCTGCCCAGCACCCTTGGTTGTCTGGCGTGGCCGGATCATGATTTCCACGTCCTGGTTCAAGGCGGTCAGGAACGCCAGCAGGCGTTCGACCGAGAACTGATCGAGCCGATAGTTCTTCAGGGCCGAGACCTTCGGCTGTGGAATGTGCAGCAGCTCGGCGGCCTCACGCTGCTTGAGCTTGCGGCCCTTCAGCAGGTTGTTGACGGCAAGCGCCAGGCGCGTTTTGGTCTGGCGCTCCGCCGCGTCGGGATAGCCGAGGTCGGCGAACACGTTCGTCGTGCCGCGGATGATCGCGATGTCCGGTTTCGTGCTCATGGTGCCCCCTTGCTCTCGTAGTCCTGTTGCGCTCGTTTCAAGCGTTGCCCAATCAACTTCACGTCTTCCTGCGGCGTCTTGATGCCTGACTTCGACTTCTTCTGGAAGGCGTGCAGGACATAGACCACCCTCGCGAAGCGCAGCGTGTAGACCGCCCGGTAGGTGTCGCCGAGATGATCCTCGACGAGTTCCAGGACGCCGGGGCCTTCACCTTTCCACGGCTTGGCGTGCGGATGCTTGGCCCCCAGCTGCGCCAAGCCGAGCGCGTAGCCCATCTCCGACTGAACCTCCACCGGGAAGTCCAGGTAGTCCTTCTTCGCGGACCCGACCCAATGCAGAGCCTTCTCACGCTTTATGCCGGGCAGCGGTTCAGTCACGGCAAGAAATATACCAAGTTAGGAATAGGTGACAAGCCAAATCTTGCACGGCGGCCGGTGTCACAGGCCCACGCGTTGTCGCGGCGCCGGTTGGGGGCATGCGCGTGGGAACGCGCGTCGGTATATCAGTTTGTCTTCACCGGATTTCTCGCGAGAGCCTCAGCAAGCAAGCTCCCCATCGTTGAGCTGCTGCTCCGCAGCTTGCAGGCGCTGCAACATGACACCGAACTCGATCGGGGCTCAGATGACATCGGCATCATCGTCGCATGGTCCCGCGCCAAGGCAGCATGGTGCGACGGCGGTGGTACGAGCCTGAACGTCCCCAGCCTGGCGGTTTCGTAGTGGGTCCAGGCCGACGCGAAGAAGCGGCCCTTGTGTCGCACCACATCGTCGAGCAGATCGAGCCTGGCCAGCGCGTCGGCGCGGCTCGGGTGGCGCCACAGGGCTTCGAAGTCAGCGTAGTGGCGCGCGAATCGGTCACGAATCGGCAGTTCCGGCGGCCGATGGTGCTCGGCGTGCAGGATCGTCGCCTTCTCCCAGAACGTGCGCGTGATCTCGAGCGCCACAACGTCCGCCCGAAGATCGTCGTAGGCGCTCGTCAGATCAACGCCTGGTGTCTGCACCAGCAGGGCCGCGACGCCGTGCGTTCCGGTGGGTTGCTGGTCGGTCAGAGCGCCGAACTCGAGCTTGACCTGCTTGGCGATGTAGCCGCCGGTCTGCTCGAGCGCTGACGGGTAAGTGAACAGCAGGTTCGGCGTGCCGGCCAGTGCATCGATCTCGTATCGCAGCCAAGCGTTCGCGTGCCGCGGAGCACCGAGCCTGGCCGCAATGGCTGCTTCGAGCGCTGGACGAAAGCGCTCCGACACGCATCGCTCGCACTCGGCTTCGAGCGCTTGTACGCGCTTGCGGCGTTGGCTGGCCGAAGGCGCTTCGTCGAGTTCTGCCGCCATGAAGCCGAGCGCTTGCGGTGCGACGGCCAGGTCGATGTCTTCGGAGAAGCGTTGGATCGCGCCGAACACCTTCGACAGCGAGGTGCCGCCTTTGAAGACGACGTGCGGGGCGACGGCCTCGACCTCGAAGATGCGACCGAGCGTCCAGCAGACCCAGAAGTCCTTCTCCACGATCAGCGGCACCAGCCCCAGGCGGGCGGCGGCTTCGTTGATGATCAGCGCCCGTTCGGCAGGCGGCAAGGTCGCGAAGGGCTTCATCGGCGGGTGTCGTCGAGCTGCGAGCTTGCGTTGCGGCACCGCCTTCGTTGCCGGCGTGAATCGCTGTTCGGGTGCCGCGATGAATCGCAGGTGCGGGTGCATCCAGGCGGGTGCCAGCGGCAGGTCTTTCAGCAAGGCCGCGCGATCCTTCGCCGACAGCGTCTTGCGCAGGTGGGCCACCCGGGCTTCGTTGACGTTGGCCTTGCCGACGCTGCGCAGCGCGGCGAAGACAAGGTTGCTCATCGAGCCGGCGCTGCGCACCTGGCGTGGCGATCGATGCTTCAGTTGGACGGTCAGCGCGCCGGCTTTCACGGTGCGGCTCGGGCCATCGGTTTCATAGACGGCACGCGTGGGCACCTGTTCCGACAGGCTCAACAGGTTCGCCGCCATGGCTTGCGCCGGCTGCACCGAGGTGCCGTCGCGGCGCGACAGCGCTCGCGCGATCTCGTCGGCAGTCGGTTGCAGTTCACCGAGCAGTGGATGCTGTCGAGGCACGTCGTAGAGGCCGCGCGCCAGGCGGCGCAGGGCACCGCTGCGAACCAGGCGCAAAAGCGCCATGCCGACGCTGTGGGGCGAACCCAGATCGAGAAAGTCGAACGGGGTGTGCACGCGCGCTGGGTTGGCTTTGCCGGCCTTGGCGATGCGCCGACTGATCTGCTGGGCGATGCTGGGCAGCGGCTGCGAAGTCGCATCGCCACGGTTCGACGCGAGACGACGCCCCTTCGCACTCGGTCTGGTTTTGCGCCTGGCGTTGGCGCTCGAGCGCTGGGATTGCATGGCCGAGTGTGCCTTCTGAGCGTTAAAAATACAACCGCATTCTTTTAACGCGATCTCAGCCGCTCGCCGCTGCGTTCACGGCTTGCCGCCCGTGAAGCGCTCGAGGTTCCCAGGCTAGGCGCGTGTCACCGCGGTGTCACGACGACCAAGGTCGCAAGCCGCGTGCCAATCGTGAGCGATGTGCCTGCCCGGTCAATGCCGGGGCGATGCCAGCAATCGGTCGCGCAGACCTTCGACACGAATCCACGCCAAGCCGGTTGTAGATCTGCCGCCGGTGATAGACGACGGTATTGCGCGACACGTGAAGGTCGCCGGCGATCTGCTCGTGCGTGCGCCCCAGCGCCAGCAGCAGGCCCACTTCGGCTTGCCGTTCGGGCAGCGCGACGTCGCGCAGCGCCTCGTACAGGCGCAGTGGCAGCGGCACGCGGCGCTCGATCTCGATGCCGATCAGCGAGTCCGCCGGCTGCGACGGCTCGAGCCAGTAGGCGCGCGCGACAAAGCTGCCCCAGGCGTTGTCGCAGCGCCAGTTGGGCGCGTGTGCGTCGGGCCGCGCATCAGCGACGGCGACGAGCGCGCGGACCGCGTCGAGAAGACCGGCAGGCAGCGTCGCCGACGCCGCCGCGTGGCCGTGCGCCAGCGAAAGAAGGCGGTCGGCCTGCGACGAGCGCCAGCGGATGCCGCCATCGGCACCGACGACGACGATCGCGCGATCCGCGTCGCAGCTCTCCACCGTTGCCAGGGCTTTGCGCGAGCGCAGCGCATGTGCGATGAACGGCTCGAGCCGCCGCAGGACCCCCAGGTCGTCAGCCCCGAAGTCGCGGTCGTGCGCGCGGCGGGCCACCTGGAACGAGCCCACCGGCGCGTCGCCGTCGCGCACCATCAGGCGGACGAATACGTCGGCGCCGCACGGCCGCACGATCTCGTTGTAGATCGGATGGCGCTCGTACGCGGTCTTCGACAGGCGCAGCACCTCGTAAACGTGATGCGGTCCGACCTCGGTGCGGGCCGCCTCGGCCGTCGTCGACCACACCTCGGCTTCGCGCGTGCCGAAGAAGCTGTCCTTGTACAGCGCGAAGCACGGGCCTGCCTCCGGCGTGTTGAAGTAGGCGTCGATCGGCCCGTCGGTACCGATCCACATGTGGAAGCAGGTCTCGAACGGCACCACTTCGTTCAGCTCGCGGAACAACATCGGTGCGACCGTCGGTCCCGGCAGGCCAAGGCAGCACAGCTGGCGCAAACGGGACTCGGCCCTGGCGACAACGGCTGCGTGGTTCATGGTCGAGGCGTCCTGGTGGCAGGAGAGGGACAGAGCGGGCACGAGGCGCGCACCTGCGCGCGTGTTCGCTCGATCTTGCGCTGATTCGCTCGCGTGGGTGAGCGCGGCCCGCGGCGCTTCATCAATGTTGATGATGACTGCGCGGCCGACCTATCCCGCGGGGTGAGGCGCCGGCTCCGCGATCGCGCTTTGATGGGGCAAGAACAGCAACACCCGCATGGCCTCACGGCGCCGCACGCCCGCAGCGTCACTGCGACCAAGGTCGCAAGTCGCGTGCGACTCGTGGGCGATGCGCCTGCCGACCGTGCAGCCAAGACTCGTGGTCGGCAGCAATCAGGAGTGCCTCATGAACGATCGCGCGGGTCGCCGCGAGCAACGGCTCGGCACCACGCGAAGCCTCGCCGTCCGCGCCGCAACAGCGCATCGGCTCGCGCATTCGCGTGATGCCGTGACGCGAAGGCGCGATAGGCGCGCACGACGCCGGCTCCTAGGCTGACGTTGCCATGTCGGCAGCAGGAGCCTTGGACAAGCATCAGCAACCAGGAGTGCCTCATGAACGAACACACAGGTCGCAACGAACGACGGCTCGGGGCAGCGCGACGTCTCGCCGTGGCCGCGTCACCGCGTGGGTCGCAACCGCGGCGAGCGCCCAGGTCGCGGACGGCACGCCGCCCGCGCTGTATCAGCGCTTCGATGTCGACAAGCTGGATGACGGTGTCGGTTCGCCTGGATCGGCGCGCGTGGCGCGCCGGCAGTCCCGATGGACCGGCGGCGACAGCCGAGCAGTGGGCCGCCGCGATCGGCGCGTTGAAGTCCGTGGTGATCGGCACGCACTGCGCGCCCGTCGTTCAGGGCGATATATTTCACTCGATTTCATAACCATATTCATTCTGGTAAGCGGAGCAAGATAATGGTTACTATCAATGAACCGGGAGGACGTTAGATGGACCAGGAAACTGATCGCGAGTACGTTGCTCCGATGTCGCAGGCCGAGTTACTGGCTCTCGACAACATCCTTCCCTCGGACGACAGTCGACCTTTCGGTAAGGCGACTCTTTCGTCACGGTCGTTCTGGCTCGACAGCGGACGAGGAGGCAAGGACACCGTCGAACTGACCCAGTCGTCGTTGGTCGAAGGTGCTTTCGAACTCACCACCGCAGCGACGATCAACTTCGGACTGCCGCTCCAAAGTCTCCTCGAGGGAGAGACTGTGACGTCAACGCAGGCTCGGAGCCGCTCGCATACCAGGGTCGACCCCTACGTACCACGCGGGTTCCCAGTCGCGTATCACCCGAAGATTACTTCGTCCGTGAAGCGCGAGGTCGGCCGGCTCGCAGGCGGCGGAAAGATGCTGCTCAGCGAGGAGCCACATGCCACTCTCATCAACGGAGAGTCACGGCATTTCGTCTATCCTGATGCGTATCCGTACTCGGCAATATGTAAATTGCACATCGAGTCTCAAAGCCGGCCCGGGGGGCCGTGGAGTGATCGCCGCCACGCCACGGGTTTCCTCGTCGGTCGACGCACACTAATGACCTCCGGCCATGCACATCCGAATATCTCTGCGCATGCTTGGCGGATCCAGGTGATTCCCGCGTGCTGGGGTGGGCGATCGGTATTCGGCATGGGGTATGTGACCTACGTCCGTAGCGCGCGATGGTGGCACTCCGATGCCGGCAACGATTTTATGGCGGGCGAACTGTACGACCCGATCGGCGATGACCTCGGCTACTTCGGGGCGACCAGCTACAACTCGGACTGGGAGGATATGGCGGTCTGGACCATGTGCGGCTACCCCCATGACCGAAGCCTTTGGGCACTCTCGCGCGAGACCGGGATCAGCGTCCGAGACGACGACGACGGCGATGACATCGACCTCAACGGCGACACCTACGACACGACTCAGGTCGAGAGTGACGCGGACGAAGCCAGCGGTGCAAGCGGCTCTCCGCTGTTCGCATGGTTTAACGGCGACGTTAGAGCCGTCGGTGTCCATAGCGGAGTCCAGCGAGATGACACGGTCGCCGGCACCGAGATACTGTCTTGTGCTTCCGGCGGAGTTGGTTTTGTCAACATCATCAGGTGGGCTCGCGGAGAATGGGCCTAGTCGGGGGTGAGGTCTGGGGCGAAGTTTCTATCCATCGGTCGCAACGAAAGTTCTACGAGGGCGAGGCATGCAGAAACTCTCTAAAAGCATCGGCGTCGGCAAGGCGCACTGCGTTGCTTACTTGTGGACGGCCGGGTCGCGTCGAAGGACTTCGTCTACAGCCGGGATCAAAGCAAGGGCACCGGGCCGTACTCCGGCTACAGCACCTACACCTTCGAGGACGGCTCGACGATCACCGCGCGCTTCACCGGCAACGCGCGCGGCCCCGGACAGAGCCGGGGCGACTACGCCGTGCCGTGGGCACCGGCAGCTTCGCCGGTGTGAAGGGAACCGGATCCTTCGAGACGACACCCGCGACGTTTCCGGACGCGTCGCTGATGAATGGCAGGTTCAGCTTGTCGATGCCTTGGCCATTGATAACCAAGTGGTCCCACGAAATCAAACGACGGCAATGCATCGGGCCGGACCCTGCACGCCGGCCGATCTGGAGAAACGTCATGAACGTGCGTGCAAGCGTGATCAAAGCAGCCATCGTCTTCGTGTGGGCCGCCTTGATGGTGGGCACGGCCGCAGCGCAGGCATTTCCATCCAGGGCGGTCACGCTGATCGTGCCCTACCCCGCCGGCGGGCCGTCGGACGCCGGCGCGCGCAACCTGGCGCCCGGCTATCAGAAGCGGCTTCATCAAACGGTGATCATCGACAACGTCGTCGGCGTCAGCGGCGCCAGCGGCGTGCAACGGGTGCTGGACGCACCGCCCGACGGCCACACGCAACTCATCGGCAGCCCGCTGGAGTTGATCCTGACGCCGCTGAGCCTTGCGGCGGTGAAGCACAAGCCGCAAGACCTGCGCCTGGCGGCCCTTTACGCCGCCACGTCGATGGTGATCGTGGTGCGAAAGGATGCGCCAGTGAAAACGCTCGATGAGCTGGTCGCCTGGGCGAAGTCCGGGCCCCGTTCCGCTGGCAATGTGGGTCACGGCTCGCTCTACCACCTGGCCGCGGTGAAGTTCTCGCAGCAGGCCGGGGCCACGTTCAATCACGCGCCTTACAAGGGCGCCGCGCAGCTTCTCAACGACCTGGCCGGCGGCCATATCGACATGGCCGTCGTTCCGTTTTCGGGGCCGGTGCTCGGGATGATCAAAGAGGGTCGATTCATTGCGGTCGGCATCGCTGCGCCGCAGCCGCACGCGTTGCTGCCGGACGTTCCAACCGTCTCGTCGCATCCGGCGTTTGCAGATTTCAATTTCGACGTCTGGGCCGGCGTTCAGGTGCCCCGATCGACGCCCGATGCCGTCGTCGAACGCATCAACCGCGACGTGTACGAGAGCATGGCCGAGCCCGAATTCCGCACGCGGGCCGAAGCCAACGGCTCGAGGGTCGCGCCTCGCCGTTCGGTCGAGGAACTGGACCGGCTCTACGCCGCGGAGATCACCCGATACCAAGCCCTTGCCAAGGCCATCGGGCTCGAGCCGCAGTGATCCGGTCGCCCGGCCATCGGCCGCGCGGCTGATCGACCGCGGAACGTGTTGGACATCGAAACGAAGTCACCAAGGAAAACAGCCATGAGAACGAACCTCGATGTGAAGTCCGCATTCCGGGTCGTCGCCGCTGCACTGATCACCGTGCTGGTGATCGTGTTGGTCAATGTCTTGACTCCGGCGGCCCACGCGCAGGCGTTCCCGACCCAGCCGCTGCACATCATCGTCGGCAGCCCGGCCGGCAGCATCGATGATGCGCACGCACGCCGGATCGGCGACAAGCTTGCCGCCTCGCTCGGCCAGCCGGTGATCGTCGACAACCGCCCCGGCGCCAGCGGCATCATCGCGGCCGAACTCGCGACCAGGGCCAAGCCCGACGGCTACACGCTGTTCTATACCAACAACAGCGTGCTCGCGATCAACCCGGCCGTGTTCGCCAAGCTGCCGTACGACCCGCTGCGCAGCTTCGCGCCGGTGAGTGCGCTGGTGCGCGCCACGCCACTGCTGATGGTCAACCCGCAGTTGCCGGTGCGCACGTTGCCTGAGCTGATTGCGTACGTGAAGGCGCGACCGGGCAAGCTGTCGTTCGGCTCGCCGGGCGTCGGCTCGGTTCAGCACTTGGCGGTGGAGCAGCTGAAGCAGATGCACGGCCTGTACATGGTGCACATCCCGTACAAGGGCGCGAGCGACGCGCTGACCGACCTGATCGGCGGGCGCACCGAGGTCGGCGTCAACTTCTCGACGATCTCGATGCCGCACGTGCAGGCCGACCGCTTGCGCGCGCTGGCGGTGGCCGGCGGCGACAAACGCAAGCCGTGGCTGCCCGACGTGCCGACCGCCGCCGAACTCGGCATGCCCGGGATCGACGGCACCGGCTGGAGCGGCTTCGTCGTGCCCGTCGGCGCACCGCCCGAAGCCATCGAGCGACTGAATCGCGAGATCGTCGCCGCCGCGCGGTCGAAGGACTACGTCGACTGGCTGACGCAGCTTGGCGGTGAGGTGATCGCGGGCACGCCGGCGGAGTTCGGCCGGTTCATCGAGGCGGAGATCGGGCGCTGGGCGGCCGTGGCCAAACACGCCGGGGTGCGGGTCGACTGACTGACGGACATATGTCGGCGCTTGCAGCCGCCCTACAACTGCTCCCACGGCAGCCCGTCGTGCCGCCAGCCGTTGAGCTTGCCGCGCTGGAAGTGTTCGTCGGGCTCGCCTTCGAAGCCGTGCAGCACGTTGACTACTTCGGCGAACCCCGCGGCCTCGAGCGCTTCGCCGGCGGCAATCGTGCGCTTGCCCGAACGACACAGCAGCACCACGGGCCGCGACTTGTCGCTGCCGGCTTCGCGCTCGACCTGGCGCGCGAAGGCTTCGGGGTGCGCCTGCATTTCGGGGTATTCGTACCAGGCCACGTGCACGACGCCGGGCGGGTGGCCAACGTAGAGGTATTCGATCTCCATGCGCACGTCGACGAACAGCGCGCGCGGGTGTTGCTCGAGGTAGGCGTGGGTTTCGCGGGGGGTGAGGTGCTTCATGTCAGGCTTTGAAGGGGCGCGACAATATTCGCATGAACCCCGACGCACGCCCCTACACCCGCGGATCCGCGCTGGCCCCGCTGCTGCAATCTCGCATCGCCATCATCGACGGCGCGATGGGCACGATGATTCAGCGCCACAAGCTGACCGAAGCCGATTTCCGCAGCGAGCGTTTCGCCGACCACACGAAGGACCTGAAGGGCAACAACGACCTGCTGGTGCTGACAAAGCCGCACGTCATCGAACAGATCCACGAGGCGTACCTGCGCGCAGGCGCCGACATCATCTCGACCAACACCTTTGGTTCGACCTCGATCGCGCAGGACGACTACGGCCTGGCGCACATCGCGCGCGAGATGAACGTGGCCGCGGCGCGTCTTGCGCGTGAGGCCTGCGATGCGGTCGCGACACCCGATCGGCCGCGGTTCGCGGCCGGCGCCTTGGGCCCGACGCCGAAAACCGCGAGCATCAGCCCGAGCGTGAGCGACCCGGGCGCGCGCAACGTCACCTTCGACGAGTTGCGTGCGTCCTATCGCGAGCAGGCCGAAGGTTTGCTCGAGGGCGGTGTCGACCTCTTCCTCGTCGAGACCATCTTCGACACGCTCAACGCCAAGGCCGCGATCTTTGCGCTCGACGAACTGATGCACGACACCGGCGAGCGCCTGCCCGTCATCGTCTCGGGCACCGTCACGGACGCGTCGGGCCGCATCCTCTCGGGCCAAACCGTCACTGCGTTCTGGCACTCGGTGCGCCACGCCAAACCGATCGCGGTGGGCCTGAACTGCGCGCTGGGCGCGGCGCTGATGCGGCCGTACCTCGAAGAGCTGGCGCAGGCCGCGCCCGACACGTGGATCAGCTGCTACCCGAACGCCGGGCTGCCGAATCCGATGGCCGAAACCGGCTTTGACGAAACCCCCGAGGTCACGTCCGCCGCGATCGAATCGTTCGCGCAGCGCGGGCTGGTCAACCTCGTCGGCGGCTGCTGCGGCACGACGCCCGAACACATCGCGGCGATCGCGAAGAAGGTTTCGGCGTATCGGCCGCGCAGCAAGGCCGATCCGTTGTTCGCGAAGCAGGCGGCTTGAGCGAACGCGCCTCGGCTGGACGGCGAAGCGTCGTCCGCAGTCTTGTCTCGCTGGTTGCTGCGGTGGTCGCGATGGCAGCGGTGCTGCTCGCGCTTGTCGTGCAACCGGGTGTGGTGCCGGTTGCCTCTCGAGCGCCCGACGTGGATGCCGAGGCGCTGGCTGCGCACGTGCGCCATCTGTCGGTGGACCTGTACCCGCGCAGCTTCGACCACCCCGACAAGCTCGAGCGCGCGATGGCGTACGTCGAACAGCAGTTCCGGCGCGTCGGCGCCACCGACGTGCACTCGCAGCCGGTGAAGGTCGACGAGGCGACGTACCGGAACGTGATCGCGCGCTTCGGCCCGCGCGAAGGAGCGCTGGTCGTCATCGGCGCGCACGTCGATTCGCACGGTCACGCGGCGGCCGGCGCACGCGACCCGCGCGGCTACACGCCCGACTCGCACTCACCGGGCGCCGACGACAACGCGAGCGGTGTCGCAGGCCTGATCGAACTCGCGCGCCTCTTCGCGACCAAGCCCCCGCCGCGGCCAATCGAACTCGTGGCGTACACGCTCGAAGAACCGCCGCATTTCCGTACGGCGCACATGGGCAGCGCCTGGCACGCGCGCGGCTTGCGTGCCAGCGGCCGCGAGCCGGCGCTGATGGTGTCGCTCGAAATGATCGGCACTTTCAGCGACGCGCCCGGCAGTCAGCGCTATCCGCTGCCCGGCATGGGCCTGATCTACGGCGACCGTGGCGACTTCATCGCGATCGTCAACCGCTTCGGCGACTTCGGGCTCACGCGCCGCGCGAAGGCGTTGATGAGCGGCGCCGTGCCCTTGCCAGTGCGTTCGATCAACGCGCCGCCGCTGGTGCCGGGCATCGACTTCTCGGATCACCGGAACTACTGGGCACTCGGCATGCCGGCGATCATGGTCACCGACACGGCGTTCATGCGCAACGAGCACTACCACCGCGCCAGCGACACGCACGAAAAACTCGACGTGGCGCGCATGGCGCAGGTGGTGCAAGCCGTGGTCGCGCTGGCAACGGGCTACTGACCCCGCAGCTCAGCCAGCCGCCTTCAGCCGTTCGTTCTGCGGGAACATCGCGCGCCGCGCGTCGTCGTCCATCTCGGTCTTGAAGGTGTAGCGGTCCTTCAGCGCAGCGGCGCGTTGCGCGGCCGGGCGGGCGTTGATGGTGTCGAGCAGACGCTTCACCTGCGGCAGTTGCTCGTAGGCCGTTTCGCCCAGGGCGAACGGCACGGCGCGCGCCCAGCCCCATACGGCCATGTCGAGCAGCGTGTAGGTGTCGCCCATCATCCACGTGCGGCCGCTCAGGCGCTGTTCGATCAGCTTCCAGTGGCGCCAGGCTTCGAAGTCGTAGCGGTTGATCGCGTAGGGCAGCTTCTCGGGCGCGTAGTGCTTGAAGTGCACGCACTGGCCCGTGAAGGGCCCGATGCCCGTGGCGGTGACCATCAGCCAAGACAGCAGTTCGCCGCGTTGCGCAGCCGACGGCAGGAACTGGCCGGTTTTGTCGGCCAGGTACAGAAGGATCGCGCTGCTGTCGAACACCGTGGTCGCGCCGTCGACGATGACTGGAACCTTGCCGTTCGGGTTGATCGCGGTGAAGGCCGGCAGGTGCTGCTCGCCCTTGCGCGTGTCGACGGGCACGGCCTTGTAGGGCAGGCCGGATTCTTCGAGGAACAGCGCCACCTTCATCGGGTTGGGGGCGAGCGAGTAGTGGAAGTCGATCATGGTGGTTGGGCGGGTGAAGGGGACGCGATTATCGAGAGACCGCGCACCTGCACGCCGCTGGGTTGCGTTATCCATGTCAACCCCGTGCCGGGGCCGAACGTACACTCGCACGCGCTTCGTTTTCACCGTTGCGCGTCCTGCCGATCGGCGCGTGTCGCGCGGCTTGCTGGCCCCCAACGACTGCTCAGGAGATCCGATGAAGCCTACTTTCCGTCCCGCCGCCATCACGGTTGGCGCCACCTTGTCGGCGTTGCTCAGCGCCGGTGCCGCGCAGGCCCAAACCGTCTTCACGGCGTCGACGTGGGTGCCGCCAACGCACACCCTGAGCGTGACGCAGAAGGCCTGGTGCGACGCGCTCGAGAAGGAAAGCGCCGGGCGCATGAAGTGCAACATCCTGCCCAAGGCCGTGTCGGCGCCGCCGGGAACGTTCGACGCGGTGCGTGACGGACTGGCTGATCTTTCGTTCACGGTCGACGGCTACACGCCCGGCCGCTTCGTGATGACGCAGGTCGCCGAGTTCCCGTTCCTGGGTGAAAGCTCGGTCGCGACGTTGCTGGCCTACCAGCGCATCTACAGCAAGTATTTCGCGCCGCTGGGCGAGCACCGCGGCGTGAAGTCGCTGGCGGTGTTCACCCACGGCCCGGGCGTGATCTTCAACAGCAAGAAGCCGGTGACAGGCGCGGCCGAGGCGGCGACGATGAAGTGGCGCATCGGCGGCGGCAACATCAACGAGCTGACGAAGGCGATGGGCTGGAACACCACGCTCAAGCCCGCGACCGAAGCGTTCGAGTTGCTGTCCACCGGGGTGATGGACGGCACGCTGTTCCCCGATGAGTCGATCGCGTCGTTCAAGCTGAGCATGATCAAACACGCCACGAGCTTCCCCGGCGGCCTGTACAACACCAGCTTCATCTTCCTGATGAACCAGGCCAAGTACGACGCGCTGTCGGCACAAGACAAGGCCGTGATCGACAAGCTGTCGGGCGAGCGCGCCGCGCGCATGTTCGGCGAAGGCTGGGACCGGGTCGACGCCGCGTCGCGCGAAGGCGCGCAGAAGACGCAAGGCGTGCAGCGCGTCAAGGCCGACGCCGCGTTCGTGAAGGCGGTCGAAGACAAGCAGGACTACCTCGAGACCCGCTGGGCCGCGGCCGCGCAGGTCAAGGGCCTGAAGGATCCGAAGGCGGTGCTGGCCGAGTTCCGCGCCGAAGCGAAGAAGGCGAAGTAAGCGACGCAGCGTCGCAAGGCGCGCCTTCCCCTCCACGACGGGCGCCACAATGCGCCCGTCGTTTCGTTCGGCCTGCCGACATGTCACAACCCCAACACACGGGCATCGAACGCCTTCTGCACTGGACCAGCGGCCTGCTGGCCGCGCTGGCGCTGTTCGCGATCATGGCGCTGACGCTCGTGGACGTGAGCGGGCGCAAGTTCCTGAACCAACTCGGTCCCCGGCGGCCTCGAGATCACCGAGATCCTGATGGTGATCGTGATCTTCGGCGCGCTGCCGCTGGTGTCGTGGCGCGGCGAGCACGTGGTCTTCGACACCTTCGATCGCTTCGTGCCGCCGCGGTTGCGCGAGCTTCAACTTCGGCTGGTGCACCTGGTCTGCGCGGGCCTCTTCGGCCTGATGGCGTGGCTGCTGACGTTGCGCGCGCAGCGGTTCGCCGAGTACGGCGAGACGACCGTTCACTTGCAGCTGGCGATGGCACCCGTCGCGTGGCTGATGGCGGCACTGCTCGCGTTGACGGCGCTGGTGCATTTGCGTACTCGTGTTCCGGCGGCCGCAGGACCCAGGCCGAGATGTCGCCTGAAAGCAGCGCCACATGAGCCGCACCGCATGACCGCCGCCGCGCTCGGGTTCGTCGCGATCTTCGTGCTCGCGTTCCTGCGCATCCCGCTCGCGGTGGCGATGTCGATCGTCGGCATCGTCGGGCTGGGCCTGATGCGCGGCTGGACGGCGGTGTTCGCCGGCACCAGCCAGACGATCTTCGAGACCGGCTTTCAGTACGTGCTGTCGGTGATTCCGCTGTTCGTGCTGATGGGCAACTTCGTCGCCCGCGCCGGCATGGCGCGCGAACTGTTCGCAGCGGCCAATGCGTTCGTCGGCCACAAGCGCGGCGGGCTGGCGATGGCGAGCATCATCGCGTCGGGCGGGTTCGGCGCGATCTGCGGCTCGTCGATCGCGACCGCGGCGACGATGACGCGCGTGGCGTATCCGGAGATGAAGCGCCACGGCTACAAGGACGGCTTGTCTGCGGGGGCGATCGCGTCGGGCGGCACGCTGGGCATCATGATTCCGCCGTCGACCATCATGGTCATCTACGGCATCGTCACCGAGACCGACATCGGCAAGCTGTTCGTCGCCGGCATCCTGCCGGGCATCGTCGCGATCATCTGCCTGTGTCTCGCGGTGGTGTTCGTCACGTGGCGCGACCCTGCGGCCGGGCCACCCGCCGAGCGCCACAGCTGGGGCGAGCGTTTCGGCCGCGTTGCGCGCCGTGTGGCGCGTGGCAGCGCTGTTCGCGCTGGTGATCGGCGGCATCTACGGCGGCGTGTTCACCGCGACCGAAGGCGCGGGCGTGGGTGCGTCGGGCGCGTTCCTGTTCGCGCTTGTGGCGGCGCGCGCTGACGTGGCGCACGCTGCTCGAGATCCTGGTGGAAAGCGCGCGCACGACGGCGATGCTGTTCACGATCCTGATCGGCGCGATGATCTTCACCAACTTCATCAACTTCACCAGCATGCCGGGTGAACTGCGCGACTTCCTCGTGCAGTTCAGTCCCACGCCGATCATGGTCGTGATCATGATGATGGCGATCTACATCGTGCTGGGCATGGCGATGGAAGAGCTGACGATGGTGCTGCTGACGATCCCGATCTTCTTCCCGGTGATCGTCGGCCTGGGGTTTGATCCGGTGTGGTTCGGCGTGCTGATCGTCACGATCGTCGAGATCGGCATGATCTCGCCGCCGGTGGGCATGAACCTGTTCGTGATCAACGCGCTGCTGCCCAACGTGTCGATGGGCACGCTGTTCCGCGGCGTGTCGCCCTTCGTCGTCGCCGACATCGTGCGCCTGGGCATCCTGATCGCGTTCCCGGCGATCGCGTTGTGGTTGCCGAGCTTCATGCGCTGAGGCGGGTCGGCCAGCTCGGCGCCGCTGCCTCGTTTCAGGGCTGCGGCTTGTCTGCGACGATCAGCACGCGCACGCCGCCGCCGGTCGCCGCGGTTGTGCCAACGGCACGCTGCACCGGCACCGCGCGCGACACCACGTAGGTGCTGACGGCCTTCGCGCGGCGTTCGGCGAGCGCGGGGTCGGGTTTGGCATCGGGCGGGGCCTGCACGGCGAACGTCGTTGCCGGCACGCGGCGCAGGCTGGTCGCCACGTAGTCCAGCACCTTCTTCAGCGCGGGCTTGACCTCGTTGCGGCCGGGGTCGAAGGCGAACTTCAGCGGCACGTCAACGACCAGCGCGCCTTCGGGGTCGAACGTCGATCGTGACCGGCGTGCCGGCAAAGCGCTCGGCCAGGTACTTGCGTTCGGCGGTCAGCGAGGCGGGCGCCTTGGTTGCGGTGACCGGGCCCGTCTGCGCCGCATCGCGTGGTGCCGACGACGTTGACGATGGTGACGTGCTGCCCCCGCCCGCCGAGCCTGTGGCCGGCGGCGGCGGGGAGCGCCAAGGGTCGACGGCACGCGAGGCGCATCCGGCGAGCGCCGCACCGATCAAGGCGACGACGCCGCGGCGCGCGATGTGGCTGGGGCTGTGGTCGCAGGCAGACGTGGGGTGCATCACGTGAAGTCGCGTGGATCGTTGTGCAATGGCGTGGCGAGCGGGCAAGTATGCGATGCGGCCGATGCGCATGCGGCGTTCGAGCCACCCGCTCCCGCGGGGCTTGCGGTATCAAGGCGTGTCAAGCGTGGCGCCTAGAATCGCGGCCTCGCCCGAGGAGCGCTGCAAGGGCGCGGTGCACACGTCGCATCGCGCCACCAGGCTCGGGCGTGGCCGCAACCCACGCGGCCGCGGCGGGCACCGCTGCACAACGGCGCTCATCCACCCTCGAGACGGTGAATGAGCGCGACGACACAACCTGATTCCGAACGACCTTCCGCACGGGCCGCAGCCAGCCCACCGCCGATGCGCCTGTCGGGCCTCGAGCCTTTTACGCTCGGCAGCGGCTCACTCTTCGTCAACGTCGGCGAGCGCACCAACGTCACCGGCTCGAAGGCCTTCGCGCGCATGATTCTCGAAGGTCGCTTCGAAGATGCACTGGCCGTCGCGCGCCAGCAGGTGGAAAACGGCGCGCAGGTCATCGACGTCAACATGGACGAGGCCATGCTCGACAGCAAGGCCGCGATGGTGCGCTTTTTGAACCTCATCGCGTCCGAGCCCGAGATCGCGCGCGTGCCGGTGATGATCGACTCGTCGAAGTGGGACGTGATCGAAGCCGGGCTGAAGTGCCTGCAAGGCAAAGGCATCGTCAACTCGATCTCGATGAAGGAGGGCGAAGCCGAGTTCGTGCGCCAGGCCACGCTGGTGCGCCGCTACGGCGCCGCCGCGGTGGTGATGGCCTTCGACGAGAAGGGCCAGGCCGACACGCTCGAGCGCCGCAAAACGATCTGCGAGCGCGCGTACCGCATCCTGGTCGACCAGGTTGGCTTCCCGCCCGAAGACATCATCTTCGACCCCAACATCTTCGCGGTCGCCACCGGCATCGAAGAGCACGACCACTACGCCGTCGACTTCATCGACGCCACGCGCTGGATCAAGGCGAACCTGCCGGGCGCGAAGGTCAGCGGCGGCGTCAGCAACGTCAGCTTCAGCTTCCGCGGCAACGATGCGGTGCGCGAGGCGATCCACACCGTGTTTCTGTATCACGCGATCCAGGCCGGCATGGACATGGGCATCGTCAACGCCGGGATGATCGGCGTGTATGACGAACTGGATGCCGAACTGCGCGAGCGGGTCGAAGACGTGGTGCTGGACCGCAAGCCCAAGGCCGCGCCCGACGAATCTGGGCTCACCTCCGGTGAGGCGCAGAAGACCGCGGGCGAACGCCTGATCGAGATCGCCGACAAGGCCAAGGGCGCGACCAAGGACGACACGGTGCGACTGGCCTGGCGCGTGGGAAGCGTCGACGAACGGCTGTCGCACGCGCTGGTCAACGGCATCACCGAATTCATCGATGCCGACACCGAAGAAGCTTGGCAAGCGATCAAGGCCACGGGCGGCCGGCCGCTGCACGTGATCGAAGGCCCGTTGATGGCGGGCATGAACGTCGTGGGCGACCTGTTCGGCGCCGGCAAGATGTTCCTGCCGCAGGTGGTGAAGAGCGCGCGCGTGATGAAGCAGGCGGTCGCGCACCTTCTGCCCTACATCGAGGAAGAAAAGCGCAACGTCGAAGCCGCGGGCGGCGACGTCAAGGCCAAGGGCCGCGTCGTCATCGCCACCGTGAAGGGCGACGTGCACGACATCGGCAAGAACATCGTCACCGTCGTGCTCCAGTGCAACAACTTCGAAGTGCACAACATGGGTGTGATGGTCGCGTGCCGCGACATCCTGGCGAAGGCGAAGGAGGTCGGCGCGGATCTCGTCGGCTTGTCGGGGCTGATCACGCCCAGCCTGGAAGAGATGCAGCACGTCGCCGCCGAGATGCAGGCCGACGCGTGGTTCAGCTCACGCGCCACACCGCTGCTGATCGGCGGTGCGACCACCAGCCGCGTGCACACCGCAGTGAAGATCGCGCCGAAGTACGACGGGCCCGTGGTCTACGTGCCCGACGCGTCGCGCAGCGTCAGCGTGTGCGCCGATCTGATCTCCGACGAACGCCGAACCGCGTTCATCGCCGAGCTGCGCGCCGACATGCAGCGCGTGCGCGAGCTGCACGCCGGCAAGGCGCAGGCCAAGCTCGTCACGCTGGCGCAGGCGCGCGCCAACAAGACACCGATCGACTGGGCCGCGTATACGCCGCCGAAGCCGCTGTTCGAAGGCCGCCGCGAGATCCGCCGGCAAGACCTCGCCGAACTCGCCCGCGTGATCGACTGGACGCCGTTCTTTCAGACCTGGGACCTGGCCGGCAAGTACCCCGCGATCCTCGACGACGACGTGGTCGGCGAGCAGGCGCGGCGCGTGCACGCCGACGCGCTCGCGCTGCTGCAAAAGATCATCGACGGCCGCTGGCTCGAAGCAAGCGGCGTGGTCGCGCTGCTGCCGGCCAACACCGTCGACGACGACACCATCGAGGTCTACGCCGAAGCGTCGCGCCGCGACGTGGTGCTGCGCTGGACGCCGCTGCGGATGCAGACCGAACGCCCGATCGTCGACGGTGTGACGCGCCCCAACCGCAGCCTCGCCGACTTCATCGCACCGAAAGGTACGAAGCCGGACTGGATCGGCGTCTTCGCAGTCACCGCGGGCATCGGTGCCGACGCCCGCGCGCAAGCCTTCGAAGCCGCGCACGACGACTATTCATCGATCATGCTCAAGGCCCTCGCCGACCGCCTGGCCGAAGCCTTCGCCGAACACCTGCACCGCCGCGTGCGCACGCAGCTGTGGGGCTACGCGGGCGATGAGTCGCTATCCATCGAAGACCTGATCGCCGAACGCTACCGTGGCGTCCGCCCCGCGCCGGGCTACCCGGCCTGCCCCGACCATGCGATCAAGGCGCCGCTGTTCGACGTGCTCGGCGCCCGCGCGATCGGCATGGATTTGACCGAGAGCCTGGCGATGACGCCCGCGGCGAGCGTCAGCGGCTTCTACTTCTCGCACCCTGATGCGACGTATTTCAACGTCGGGCGCATCGGGGACGATCAGGTGCGGGCGGTGGCGCTGGGGGAGGGTGTGGCGGTCGAGGGTGTCGCGAGGCGGCTGGTGACGCAGCTCTGACTCGCGCCCGAGTCTTGGCCCTCGACCTTCAGAGCAGCTCGGGCCGATGGGCCCCGAGCCACGCTCGCACATGCGCCAGTAGCTCGACCGCACAAGCCAGGCATTCAGCCGCGGCCGCATCGGAGATCAGGTCGCCGGAGTAGTCGGATAGGTTGCGCTGCTTGCGCAGTGCGTCAAGCACGATGACCTTGGGTTGCGGCAGGTTCACGCTCAGGGGCAGCGTCTGAATGGCTGTCTGGTGATGCCCGGGCTTGCTGGTCAACGTGCGGTAGCCGTTGGCGTGCAGCGCGACCATGGCCGATTGCATGACGGACTTGTAGGCGGCATCGAAACGGTTCTCGGCGCTCAAGCCTTTCAGCTGCGCGTCTGCAGTGTTGCGCTGCGCGGCAGCCAGCAGCTTGGCGACCAACGCCTTGTCTGGCGGCACCGCGTCAAGGCTGATGCCCAGCAAGTTCTTCAACGTCATGAGCGTTTCCAATCAGGAACAGCTTGGGCTTGGCCAGCACTTCGGCCAGGAAGGGCTCAACCCGCGCCTTGGCGGTGAACTCGTCAGCGGCAAACACCTTGGGGTTCACTTCGCGGCCAAGCGCGGCCTGTGTGGGATGAAGCAACTCCACCGCTTGGCGAAAGCCGAGATCGCCGATCAGCATGACGTCGATGTCGCTGCCGGCCGTCTCGCGCCCCTGCGCTACGGATCCAAAGACGAACGCCACTCGAAGCTTGTGCGCCGCCGGCGCCAGGGCTTGAACGAGCACGTCGACCAGGCCGGACGTTTTGCGCAGGATGCTGGCCAGCTCGCTGAAGATGGGGCCTGACGTATCGGCGCTGTAAACCTGCTGGTTGCCGCGCTTCTCACGTTTGAGCAACCCCACTTCCGCCAGCTTGCCCAACTCGCGCGTGATGGTCCCAGCCGGCAAGCCCGTGCGCCGCGCGATCTCGCGGCCGTGTAAGGCTTCGTCAGGCCGCAGCAGCAGCAGCCCCAGAACGCGGCGCCGGTACTCAGGGAACAGCAGGGAGGGCAGCGATTGATGCATTGAAGGCGTCGATTGTCGCTTTATTTGCATCGATGTTCAAGCCGACTGTCTCCCCCCGACAGGCGAATGTCCCCCCCGTCTCACGGCACCACCCGCGCCGCCACCACCGCCGGGTTCACCGGCATGCCGCTCCAGGCGACCGTCGGCGTGTCGAGCAGTTCGACGTTGGTGATTGCAGCGTCGGCCGGCACGTTGATCGCGAAGCTTCTGAAGCTGTCGCTCGAGAGCGGGTCGCTCGTGCTGGCAGCGGGGGCTGACGTGGGGGCGTACCAGGGGCGGTAGGCGCCGCGCACGACGACGTGGCGGGTGGTGCCGTTGGCATAGGTCACGCGCAGCGTGAAGTCGCAGCCCGAGGCGTCGCAGTAGTCCGAGTACATGCCGCTCGACGAAGCCAAGGTGGCAGCGTCGGCAGTGTTGGTCGGGTCGAAGTCGCGCAGCAGGTTGCCGCTGTGCGGGCCAAGCACGGGGTAGATCTGCGTGGCGCCGGTTGTACCCGCGCGGCTGTGCGTGAAGACGACGGTGTACACGGGCACGTCGCGCGCGATCGGGAAACCGCCGTTGGCGCCGTAGCGGCCTTTGATCGGGTCGACCGATGCGTCGAAAGCGACCCAGCTCGAGCTCAGGCTGTCCCAACGCTTGTAGCCAGTGGCGTGCACGGCAGATACTGAAATTCGCCCGCCGGTGTAGGTGCGGGTACCGTTGGCGGCGATCGTGGCCATGCCTTCCAGATAGTTCTGGATCCGCGCCGCGTGGTAGTCGGCGAAGAGGGTGTAGTAATCCCCGGCGATCTGGTCGCCCGAGCCGCTTTGCATCGGGTCCTGGCGGATACATCGGCCTTGCGCATCGAACTGGCGCGTGGTGCTGGTGAGGCAGCTGGTGGCCGTCGATGCCGAGCTTGGCACGAGCGTGGAGCGGAAGGTCCGGCGCACCTGGTCGTAGCCCCAGGCCGAGCCCGCGAGGCTGCCGCCCGGGTATGGATATCCGGTGCCCGCCGTGAATGATTCGCCCGCGTGCGGAATACCGAATGCATGGCCTTGCTCGTGAATGAAGATACCCGAGTAGGTATGGTCACCGGCGCCGACGTGGCTGCCGCCCAGGCCACCGCCCGACGAGCCGAAGCTGCCGTCGGCCTTGGCCATCACCATCGCGCCGTAATACTGCACGTTGAGTTCACCGTCGCCTTGGGCCCTGCGCAGCGTGCCCAGCAGCGTGTGCACCGACGAGATTGGCGCAAAGCCGTCGCGCCGGTCGTCGCGTGAATTCATCACGTACGCCGCGCCACCTTCGCGTGGGGCCACCACCAGGTAGGGCCAGTCGATGCGGTTGATCGCATGAGGGCGCGATTCGAACGTCGTCATGGGCCACTGCGCGCGAATCTCGTCCATCGCCTTGGCTGGCACGGTGCTGGCGGAAACCCAAGGCACCAGGGCTTCGGTCGCGCCGAAGAGGTAGAAGGGAATATTCAGAATCGAGAACTGCGTGTCGGCGCCGACCTTCACGGCCTGCCACGTCGTGGGTTGCACGTTGGTGCCGCTGACGCGAAGCTCGAGGCCGGGCTGCACCCATTCAGACGGCAGGTCGGCCACACGCGCCGTGGCCGAGTAGCGCTCACCGCTGTCTTCGGTGGTCGGCAGGCTGTTGTTGCCAGCCAGCGTAACGCTGCCAAGCGCGGTGGCACCGACGCGTCCTTCGAGCATCAACTCCGTCGCATCGACGGGCGTCACGTTCACCAGCGCCAACGCCGCGCGCTTGGCCGTCAGGTGAAGCTCGAGTGTGGTGTTGTTCGGTTGTGCCCAGGTTCGGCCCTCCGGCGGCATCACGTGCGTTTGCGCCAGCTCGAGTTTGCCGAGCAACAGTGCCACCGGGGTGGCGGGCGGAGGAGGCGATGTGGGCGGCGCAGGCGCGGGTGCAGTTGCAGGTGCAGGCGCGGTTGCAGGCGCTGTTGCGGGTGCGGGCGTGGATGCAGGCGATGGCGATGGCGCCGTGGGGAGGGAAGACGAAGGCGCGCTCACTGTCTCCTGGCTCGCGGTGTCCGTACCGCCACCACCGCCGCATCCGCTCAGGCCCAGCGCGACGCTGGTTGCCAGCACCGACAGCCAAGGCAGGCGGCGCGAGTTCTTCTTCGACAGCGATCGAGAGGGCTTCGGCATGACGGCACAGCTTCCATTGAACACAGCGCGACATTGTCCAAAGGCTCTCGGCACTGCCAGGTGCTCGCCACGCGGATGCAGCCGCGCGACGTGTGTTTGCTCACGTTGATAAGTCGTGCTTGCCGGCTTCCTCGCATCGCGCGAGTTGTTCGGGGAGATCGACCTCGCCCGCGAGCGTCTGCCGTGACACCACCCGTAGGCGCCGCCGACGAAAACCCCACCGCCGATCACGTTGCCCAGGCTCACCCAGAAGAGGTTGTAGGCCATCCCTATCACCGAGACCTCGGCGCTGTGCGGGCCCATGGGCGCGAGCCCCAGCAGCGTCATGTTCGCCACGCTGTGCTCGAAGCCGCACGCGATGAAGGCGAACAGGCACCACCAGATGACGATGCAGCGCGCAGCCTCGCTGCTGACGCGCGCCGACATCCACACGGCCAGGCAGACCAGCCAGTTGCACAGCGCCGCGCGCGCCAGCAGTTCGGTCACGGACGAGTGCATCTTGTGGGCGGCGATCTGCTGCAACAACGCGGTCGGGTTGTCGTGAAGGCTCGCACCGCCGCCCAAGGTGACCAGCAGCGCCAGCGCCAGTGAACCCAGCAGATTGCCGATCCAGCACGCGGCCCAGAGCAACAACAACGACGACAGCGGTGACGCACGGGTCAACCACGCCAGCGAGCCGTAGAGGTGATGGCCGGTGAAGAGGTCGGCGCCGGCCATGATCACCAGCACCAGCGCGATCCCGAAGCTGGCCGCCATCACGAGCTTGCGCCACTCCACCGGCACGCTGCTGCCCAGCACCAGGATCAACACGATCCCCACGCCGACGTAGGCGCCCGCGAGCATCGACGACACACCAAACGCCAGCGGGTCGCGCTTCCACAGCGCCATGCGCTGCGCGCCGGTCTGCACAAGCTTGCCGATCACGGCCTCATGCATCACCGGCCCCTTCTTGCACCGCGCGCGATTCGAATCGGGCCGTGGTTGTGGTCGTCGATGTCTTCGATAACGAGGGCCCACCGAACAACGCCCGCCAACTGGCCGCCAGCGCATAGATGCATCCGAGTATCAGCAGCGCGATACCCACGTCTTGCTGTTCGTCGAGCAGGTAGACGGCACACAGTCGATCGGGCGCTTCGATATACCCCCAGCCGAAACGCAGCAGCGTGGCGATGACTTCGATGTGGACGACGAGCCGGCCAAGCGGCGGGCAGCGCCCCCAGGCCGACGCGATTGCCAGACCGGCGGCCGGCAGCAAGACGAACTTGGCAAACTCGTAGCGCGCGTCGAGAACCGACGCATCGAGAAGCCGCGGCAACATCCACAACGTCAACACGAACGCCGCGAAGAGCAGCCCTGCGGCGCCGCCGCGCATCGATCGATGCCAAAGCGCGTGCCATCGCGTCGCGCGCGCTGGCGCGCGCAGGCACGACCACAGTGCAACACCAATGCCGACCAGCACCGACAGCTGCAGCAGCATGTGCCTTGCCATCGACGCCTCGAGCCAGGTTCGCGCCCACGGCGTCGCGAGCATCAGCCACAGCAACAACGTCGCGACAAGCGCCACGTTGCGGCGCTTCGCATCGACCAAGACACGCTCAGCGCTCATCGCCGTGATTCGCGAGTCGTGTGGCCTTGGCACCGGCCTCCTGCCACTGCGCGAGGTCGAACACCGCGACCAGACGGCCTGCGGTGTCGACGACGTGAAGCGCTGCGTTGTGAACGAAGCCACCTGCTTCGTCCGGCCGGACGATGACGCCATAGACCCGGGCCAGCGCCTCGAGATCGTCGCTCGACAACGGCGCCAATGTTCTCCAGCCACGGCCACCGCCGAAGCGGCTTCGGTAGTCGGCCAGCTCCGCGGGCGTGTCGTGTTCGAGGTCGAAGCCGACGCTCAGTAGTTCCACACGGCCGGCGGCGATCTCGGTGGCGAGGTCTTCCTGCAGTTGTGCGTACAGCCCGCCGGCCGCCTGACACACGGAAGGGCAACGTGTGTAGATGAAGTCGACGATGCGAACCGGGCGATGTGCCCGGATGCCGTCGTCGCCACGCGGGTCCAGCGTGGCGTCGCGCCACCTCACGTCGGGCACAGGCCGAGGCGCGCGTTCGATGCTCAGCCGGCGGGCACTTTCAGTCGTGAAGGCACGCAGCGTGTCGGTCGTGGCGCAGGTGGCCCAGGTACCGGTCGCAGCGACCAGCAGCGTCGCGACGACCGCAGCGGTGTTCACGCCACGGCGGGCATGCGCGCGCGCGTCAGCGCAACCAGCGCGCGCGCCACGAACCACGCCGCAGCAAGCACGACCAGCGCACCACCCAGCGTACCGATGTTTGCCGGCGCCATCCATTGCGGCGCGTGCACAGCGAAGCGACGTGGCACGCCGAGCAGCCCACCGTACAGGAAGGCGAGGCAGAACACAGACCCGGCAAGCGTGTAGATCCAGAACGCGACGCGGTCCACCAACCCCCGGTCGGAACCGGCCTGCACGGTATGCAAGATGAAGCCGAAGAGCATCGGCAGCAGGCCGAGCAGCAAATAGGTATGGAAGTGCCCGGGCACCCACAGCGTGTTGTGCATCACGTGGTTGACGACGATCATGCCGTCGATCACCGCCGGAATGACGCCCACGCTCCAGCCGAAAACCCCCAGCACGAGGAATGCGGGTGCAAGCTGCCAGCGCATACCCGACCGCGCGATGTTGGCCAGCGTGCCCCACGCGGTGACGGCCAGCACCGGGATGCCCGACAGGTAAGACATGACTTGCCCGAGAACCAGCGCCCAACTCGGCATCACGCCGTCCATCAGAAGGTGGTGCGGATATACGCTCGTGACCATGAACACGGCGGCCAGCCACGCGGCAATGAACAGACGCGAGACCTTCCACGGCCGCCCCGTGTAGCGCGGCAGCAGTTCATAAACCGCGATCACCGCCATGTAGATCGACGCGTTGATGAAGACGTGGCCGAAGAAGAAGATCAGGTTCTTCATCAGCAAGGCGCTGAACACCATGCTGGGAACGAACAGATTCACCAGCGTCATCACCAGCACCACCGCACCCGCCAGGATGCCGACCACGTTGACGATGATCACCATCGTGCTGGCGATCACCGCGGCAGATGGGGCTTCTTCGACGCGCCCGTTGATCAGTTGAGGCACGCCGAGCGAACGCCACAACGAGCCATGCGCGCGGATCACCGCCAGTGCGCAGTCGCCGTAGAAGAGCAGAAAGCCTACGCCGATCAGCGTCAGCCCGAGCACGAAGGCCGCCGCGGATGCGGTCGACCACAGGCCCATGGATTTCGCAGGCAGGGGGTATAGAAATGTCCAGCCGGCAGCAAACCCACCAAGAAGAATCGCACCGATGATCAGCACGACACCGATCAGGCTCAGCGCCATCATCGTCTGGAAGACCCGCGTGGACAGCCTGACGTGCTGACGCAGCAGCGCCCACATCACCAGCGCGCCGCCAAGCCCCGCGGCGCCCACCATGCCCGCGCCGTGCAGCGTCATGAGTTGGTAGAACATCCCGGGCGCGAGGCCGATGACGGTGGCCTGCGACGCTCGCATCGTGATGCCCACGATCATCATCAACGCGAAGACGAGCACGCCGACAACGATCGTGAACTGCAGGGTGGCGCGTGAGCCTGCGTCGGTGCCGAGCGGCGGGGGGTGAGTGCGTGGGGTGTTCATGTGGGTTCACCGTGCCGTGATGGTCGCGACCATGCCGTGATGAGCGACGCCGCAATACTCCATGCACAGCAGTTCGTACTCGCCCGGTTCTGGGAAGGTGATCACCAATCGGTTGGTGAAACCCGGCATCGCCTGGACCTGGCCCAGCAGGTGATGCTTGGCCTTGTAGACGCCGAAACCATGGTTCACGTCGGCGGCGGTCAAAACAAACTCGACCGGTTTTCCCACCGGTACCTCGGTCGCCGAGAGTTGCCATCGCCACTGATGACCGACGACCTCGATGGTTGTTCCCGGCTTCGCCTTGTCGGCCGCGTAGGCCGCGAGCGGCCACGGCGCCAGGGTCGCGATCGTCAGGGCGACACCGCCCAGTGCCAGCGCCCCGATCAGCAGAGGCCGCCCGCGATACGGCCGCTCGACGCTGCCTCGCGTGCCGGCACCCAGGCACACCACCACGAAGACGGCCGTGACGATCGTCATCAGGCCGAGGCTGACCAACCACGCCGTGTTCTGAATCATGATGAGTGCGTCCTTGCGGTCATTGCGGTCTCGGCGGCATCACCGAGGGGGCAGACGCGGCGAGCTCGAAGACCGAGTAGCCGTCACTTTTGAACACCAGCGTGATGCCGGCCACATCTTCCTGCCGATTGCCGACAAAGGGAAGCAGCCTTGCCGCCAGGGTGTTGGCGCTGGCCTCGTCCTTCAGGGCCACGACCCGCAGCATGTTCTGGGGCAATCGGATCACGCTGTAGGCCGCGTGCCCGGTCTCGCGCAGCCAGCCATGAACGCCGCGCACGGAGCGGTGCACGTCGCCGGTATCGGCCAGATCGCGAAAGCTGACGCCAACCGCCTGGGGATGGAGCTGGCCCAGCAGCAGCATGTCCCTGAGGTGCAGCACAAGGACGATCTTGCCGCCCGGTGCAAGCGAGCGAAGAAGCTTCACGCCTTCGGCCTCCGGCGCGACCAAGGCGCGGGTGAAGGTGTCGAAGGCTTCGCGCTGAGCTGCGTCCGCGGGGTCGCCCCAGAACGCCCGCTCGACGCTGATCACGCTGCGGCGTCGCCCCTGCCAACGCTCGGGCACGAAGAGCGGAATACCCAGATGCTGGTTGAAGAAGGCAGCGCTACTTCCCCAATGCTCGAGTTGCCGCGAGGTATCCCACCACGCGAACACCGGCACGTCGGGCTTTCGGTGCCGGGCGAGCACGGTCGCGAGTTGCCGAGTTTCTTCGCTGGGTATCGACAGATGAATCAGCGGATCGTCCACCAGCGCGCGCCACTGCAGCAGCACCGGGCCGCGCGCGCCTGGCGCTACTTCGACTTGCGCGAAGGGTTGTCCATCGTCGGCCGCGACGACGTCCATGACCTCGGGCGCCGATGCCGCCCCCGTGCCCGTGGTTGTCGCCACATAGCGGTACGGCACGGGCATCGCGGCGTCGCGCCACAGCACCCACGCCGCACCGAAGATCAGCATCAGGCCGATGCCCGCCATCACCACGCTCTGCCGCCGCGAGTGCAGCACCGCAGGCGAAGGGCGCGATAACTCGGCCATGGCAGCGGGATTCAAAAGCTCAACCGCTGCGACCTTCGTCGCTGACGTTGCCATCGTCGAAGCGCCGTCGGCCTACGCGGACCGCGCCCAGCAACAGGCCGATACCTGCAAGTGCCAGCGTTCCCGAGGCGCTCAGCGGCTCGGCGTCGATCCATCGCGAAAGCCGCCCCGGCTTGTCTTCATCGTCGTCGCCGAACCGTGAGGTGCGGCGCGCGCCGGCCCTGGTCTCGAGCTTGCGAAGGCGCTGCTCGGTTTGCGCCTTCTCGCGCAGCAGCGTGTTCTGCTCGTTGATGATCGTCTGGTCTTTGATCAGATCGGACCATCCGTGGGAGTAGGTCCAGCCGCCCGGATTCACGTGCTGAAGGCCCTTCATGTAGCGCGCGATGTGCTGCTCCCACATCTCGGCGAACGTGCGGTCCACCAGGGTGGATGTATTTCCCCTGCTGAAGAAGAACGAGTTGAACGCGCCGGGTTCGTCCTTCTCGGGTTCGGGCAGCGCGGGGCGGTTGCTCTTCTGACCGACCATCAGCTTGTCGTCGTAGAGTTTCTGCACCGCGGACCGGGAATCCTCGACAAGCTTCACGCCTTCCTTGATACCCGAGTCGACCATGTCGAGATAGGTGGTTGCAAAGCGAGGGCTGTGGCATTGGGCGCAGGTCGCCGTCCAAGCTTCCTTGCGTTCCTTGAACCACGGATGATCCAGGTTGTCGGCAATGCTCTTGAACGGAAGAAAACCCCAGCGCACCTTGCGCGTGACGTTATGGCTGTACTTGCCCTTGTATTCCATGTGGCAGGTCTGGCAGGTGGGCGCCGTCTGCCCGCCTTTGGTAAACGCCTGGGACAGCTGCGCCGTCCAATCCCAGGTATGGCCAAGCGCCTGGTAGGCGGTGCCGTGTTTTGACAGCAGGAACTGCTCGTATTCGTTGTGGTCGACGCCGTTGTGGCAGGTCGAACAGGCTTCGGGCTTGCGCGCCTCGACGGTGGAGAACTCGTGCCGCGTGTGGCAGCCATCGCACTTCGTCTGGTTGTAGTGGCACATCGTGCAGCCCGCGGCCACTTCGCGTTGTTGAAGCGCTGCCCATGTCGCGGTCTCGACGTTGGCGGTGTAGTCGACCGCGTGCGAAGGGTGTCCCTGCGCCCACTGCTTCTGCGGCCATACCTGCGTGTCACGCTCGGACTCGGCTTCGGCGAACTGCTTGATGTGGCAGGTGCCGCAATCGGCCCGCGAGGGTAGGCGCAAGTCCTTGCCATGATTGCCGCCCGCCTTGCCGACGCCCATGTGGCAATCGATGCAGCCAACGTCCTTCAGCGCCTGCCCGGAAGGCAACAGGCCCTGAGACTGCAAGCCCTGCTCGACCTCGGTGATGATGGCCTGCTTGTAGGCGCGCGAGTCGGACGCATCGAGCTTTCGGATGGCGTCGAGGTTTGCGTGTGCACTCTTCTGCCACGACTTGACCCAGCCATGCGTGACCGACTCGTGACACTGCACGCATTGCTCGCGCGTCACGTCGATGTTCAGGTCCGGCGGCTTGTAGAACAGGCTCGGCGCCAGGTACTGATCCATCGGTACCGGCTCCCACCATTGGGCGAGCTTGCCTTTGTTCAGGTTGGTTTTGTAGCGCGTGGCGAGCGCGTCGTATAGGGCCTTCGGGGTCGCCGAACGCGAGAGCTTCAAGGCCTCGAGTTGTTCATCGGGCACGGTGTCCCAGATCTGGGCGTGGGCCAGGTGGGTCACCAGCGCGAGCAGCAGGATCAACCCGCCGCGGATCGACAGTCGGCGCATCGCATGTCCCCTTGGCGGGCCGTTGCCCGCTGGCAGGCATGGTTGCCAGCGGGCGTTCGAGGGGCAAGTGCCATGACGACTCCGATGCATGGAGCCATGGGCAGCGCAGACGGGCTTCGAGGGTTAACCGGGTAGGGCGTGTATGCCTCGCACCCCGAGCGCGACAGCCAGGCGTTCGATGCCCGCGGTGATTTCCGTTTCGTCCAGCGCGGCATAACCCAGCAGCAGGGCATGACGCAGGTTGGTGTGCGGCGCTGCACGATCCGACCACACGTTGCAGCTCTCGAGGCTGTAGACGCCCACACCATTCGCACGGGCAAGGTGCTCGATGTCGGCGGCCGCCGGCAGATGTGCCGGCGCCTGCCACAACACATGCATGCCGGCCTGCGCGCCCGCGCTCTCGTCGGTGCCGAAGCAGCGTGCCAGCGACGCCCTGAGGATGTCGCGCCTCGCCGCGTATTGCTTGCGCAGCCGGCGCAGATGGTGCGCGTATTCACCGCTGTCGACGAACCCGGCCAACGACGCCTGCACCAGCCAGGGTGAACCGTTGGTCATCAAACCCTTGGCGGTGGTCGCGCCATCGCGCAGCCGCGGCGGCACGATCATGTAACCGACGCGCAGGCCCGCGGAGAGGCTCTTCGAGAAGGTTCCAAGATAGATGACGCAGCCGTGTTCGTCATCGGCCTTCATCGCGGGCTGGGGCGCGCCGTCGTAGTAGAAGTCGCTGTCGTAGTCGTCCTCGATAAGGTAGCCGCCGCAGTCGCGGGCCCATCGCAACCATGCCTGGCGGCGTTGCGGCGACATGGCGACACCGCTGGGGTACTGGTGCGCAGGTGTCAGGTAAGCGAGCCGACAGGCGCCGTCCAGCCCGTCGGGCACCGCGCCTTCGTCGTCGACCCGAACGGACAACAGCCCCGCGCCGTAGCTGCTGAACACGTGGGCCGCGCCGAGGTAGCCGGGGCACTCCATCGCGATCGTCGTGTCGTGCGCCAGCAGCAGGCGGCAGCTGATGTTGATGCCTTCCTGGATGCCGTTGGTGATCACCACGTCTTCGGGCCCGCAGACGATGCCGCGCGCCGCGCCGACGTGTTTGGCCACCGCCGCGCGCAGCCGATCGAGGCCCGCGGGCTCGCCGTAGCTGCCGTCACCGTGCTGGATGTCGCTCAGCGATTGTTCGACCAGCTTACGCCAAGCCTGCGCTGGAAACAGCCGCGGATCGGGCCTGCCGACCCAGAAGTCGAATGCCAGCGCGCCACCATGCGGCGGACGCAAGTGATGCATCCTGCCGTCGAAGCACATCGGTGCTCGCTGCACATCGGCAGCAGCCGCATCCGACCGTGGTGGGTCCGCCTTCGCCTTCGCCTTCGTCACGCCCGGCGCGCCGTGGCCGTGCTCGACAACGAACGTGCCTTGCGGCCGCCGCATGTCGATGTAGCCCTCGGCCATCAGCCGTTCGTAGGCCAGCACCACCGTGTTGCGCGAGATGCCGAGGTCAGACGCCAACTGGCGTGTTGCAGGCATACGCGTGCCGGGCTTCAGGCGCCCGTCGATGATGCGGCTCACGAACTGGTCGAAGAGCTGCGCCTGCAGACTCTCGTGCGACGCGGCGTGGAGGTGAATAGGCAGTTGCATGTCGTCGCGCATGATGGCGAAGGACGGGTTTGGTGGGAAGGGGCAGGCGCCAGTCGAGACGATGAAGGCCCTGAACCTCCCAGGTCGCGGTGCCCGCCTTCGGTTTTCGCGTGTCTGATCGCCTCGCCGCGTGGCGTCGTTCACACCGATCCGTTGTTCATGTGGCGCGCGACAGCGACACAGGCGGTGCGAGCCCGCTCTGTGCGCTAAGTCCGAAAGCGTTCCGTCATCCCACGCTCGCGGGATCGCACCGGACATCGTTCACGCGGCCTTTTGGTCTGCTGCTCGAACAATCCTGCCTTACGCAAAAAGCGGCGCGCGTGGACATCGGTTCAGTTCGATGCCGCGACGCCTCGAGGGGTACGTCGTTGGGGACCACCACGCAAATGGCGAGTGCTCAGGGAGGGGGGCCGCGGGTACGACGGGCAGCGACGGCGGTATTCACCGCGATGCTGCTCGCGGCCTGCGGCGGCGGGTCGGGAGGGGAGGATGCTTCGGCGTCCTCTTCTCCCGGTTCGACCGATAGCGGCAGCAGCGGAACCGGCAGCAGTGGCAATACCGGCAATACTGGCAATACCGGATCGCAGCCGATCGAGCGCCCGGCCGACAAGGCACAGGCCGCACGTTTTCTCACCCAGGCGACCTTTGGCCCCACCGACGCCGACGTCGGCCGCGTAATGTCGATCGGCTATGCAGCCTGGATCGACGAACAGTTTGCCAAGCCCGTGTCCAGCCATCGCAATGCCTACCGCGCGCTCGATCAGGCATGGATCGGCGCCGGCATGGGCACGACGATCTGGCAGACCGGCACGATCAACGCCTTCTGGAAACACGCACTGAGCGGCGACGACCAGTTGCGCCAACGTGTGGCCTACGCGCTGTCGCAGATCATGGTGATCTCGATGCAGGACGGCACCGTCGGCGACAACGGCGAGGCCGTCTCGGCCTGGCTGGACATGCTGGCCGACAAGGGCACGGGGCGCTACCGTGACCTGCTCGAGGGCGTGGCGACACACCCGCTGATGGGCGCGTACCTTTCGCACCTGAAGAACCGCAAGGCTGACCCACGCACCGGCCGCGTACCCGACGAGAACTTCGCGCGCGAGGTATTGCAGCTGTTCTCGATCGGCCTGCACGAGTTGAACGCAGACGGTACGCCGAAGACAACGAACGGCGGCGCACCGATCGAAACCTACAGCGACCAAGATATCGCCGGCCTGGCCAAGGTATTCACCGGATACAGCTGGCAGTGCGCCGACTGGACCGACAACGCCTGCTTCTTCAGCGGTAAGGTCAGCGGCGATACCTCGGACACGAAGCCCGACTGGTCTGCGCCGATGATGAGCTACCTGCAGTTTTACAGTGGAGATAACAAGGCCTTTCTGGGCCGCACCATCGCCGCGGCGTCGCCCGGCAACCCGCGCAGCGACTTGACGTTGGCGTTGGATACGCTGGCGAATCACCCCAACGTCGGCCCGTTCATCGGCCGCCAACTCATCCAGCGGCTTGTCTCCAGCAACCCGAGTCCAGCCTATGTCAGCGCTGTGGCGGGTGTATTCGCGACCACGCAGGGCGACATGAAGGCGGTGGTGAAAGCGATCCTGATGCACCCCGAAGCGCGCGCGATGAGCGACACCTCGGGCAAGGTGCGCGAACCGGTGCTGCGCCTGGCCGCATTCATGCGCGCCTTCGGGTATCGGTCGCAGTCGGGCTACTACTGGGTCAACAACACCGACAACCCCGGCACCCAGCTCGGCCAGACGCCGCTGCGCTCGCCTTCGGTCTTCAACTTCTATCGCCCGGGCTATGCGTCGCCAGGGTCGGTGTCGGCGTCGATGGGCAAGGTTGCGCCCGAGCTGCAGGTGGTTCACGAAACATCCACCGCCGGCTACGTGAACTTCATGCGCGACTTGATCGAATGGAATGTGGGCTGGGACTCGATCAACGAGCGCGGCGACTTCGTGGTCGACCATGCGCCGTGGCGCGCGCTGGCCCACCAGCCGGCAACGCTGGTTGACCGCGTGACAGACAGGCTGTTGTACGTGCCCGTGCCGGCCGACCTGAAGCAGGAGATCAAAGCCGCGGTCGAGAGCATCGTGATCCCGAATCTGGCCGCCGATGGCAGCAACCAGGCGTGGATCGATCAACTGAAAGATCGCCGCGTGAAGGTCGTGATGTTCCTTGTGGCGGCATCGCCCGAATACCAAGTGCAGCGGTGATCACGCTGGTTCGCTCGACGGAACAAGACATGACCAAGACGACGCCCCATGCCTCGCGGCGACTCTTCCTGAAACACGCGGGCGCGCTGTCGGCGTTGGGCGCGGCGGGTGCGCCGCTGGCGCTGAACCTCGCAGCCATGGGCTCGGCTGCGGCGCAGAGCGCGGGCGACTACAAGGCGCTGGTGTGCGTGTTCATGTTCGGCGGCAACGACAGCTTCAACATGGTGCTGCCGACCGACACGGCCTCGTGGGCGAACTACGCCTCGGTGCGCAACCAGGCGCCGGACCCGATCGCGCTGATGGCTGCGGGCACGGCGCGCAACGCTGCGTCGGGCAACCTGCTCGGGCGCCTGGGCGGCGTGCTGCCGATCGCACCCGCTCGCGCACAAGGCCGCAGCTTTGCGCTGCACCCCGCGATGGGCGCGTTGCAGACGCTGTTCGACACCGACAAGCGGCTCGCGGTCGTCGCCAACGTCGGCCCGCTTCGGGCGCCGACCACGAAGGCGCAATACGCGCTGGCGTCACACCCCAAACCGGCGAACCTCTTCTCGCACAACGACCAGCAGAACACCTGGCAGAGCTTTGCGCCCGAAGGCGCCACGCTCGGCTGGGGCGGGCGGCTGGGCGACCTGCTCGCCGCCAGCAACAACCAGGCGATGTTCACGTCGATCTCGGCGTCGGGCAACGCGGTCTGGCTTAGCGGCGAGACGGTGCGCCAGTACCAAGTCAGCAACAGCGGCGCGATCCGCATGGGCGCGCGCGCGAACGGCAAGACCTTCGAGTCGCTCGAGGTCACCGCGGCGCTCGAGCGCATCACGCGCCGCGCGCGATCGACGCACATGCTCGAGCAGGACTTGGCGGCTGTGGCCGCTCGTTCGCTCGACGCTGAAGCCATGTTGCGCAGCGCGCTGCCGGCAGCCACCGACCCGATGTTCGCGGGCAGCCTGTCGTACATCGACCCCACGTCGACCACGGGTGCCACCGCGACCAACCCGCTGGCGCAGCAGATGCAGATCGTGGCGCGGATGATCCATGCCGGCCGCAGTGGAGCACTGGGTGCGCGCAGACAGGTCTTCTTCGTCAGCCTGGGCGGCTTCGACACCCACGACAAACAGAACGGCAACCACGCGAAGCTGATGGCGCAACTGGCGCACGGCCTGTCGTGGTTCGACATCGCGCTGGGCAACATGGGTGCGCGCAGCGAGGTCACGGCCTTCACCGCGTCGGACTTCGGCCGCACGTTCACCAGCAACGGCGACGGCACCGACCACGGCTGGGGATCGCACCAGTTCGTGCTGGGCGGCGCGGTACGCGGCGGCGACCTCTACGGCAGTTTCCCGGTGCTGGGTGCGAAGAATCCGAACGACAACAACTTCGACGCCAGCCCGAACCAGTTGCAGAACGGCGCGTTGCTGCCCGAGGTGGCGGTCGACCAACTCGGCGCCACGCTCGCGAAATGGTTCGGCGTGTCGGACGGGGTGCTGAACGGCGTGTTTCCGAACCTGGGTGCGTTCTCGACTCGGGATCTGGGGTTCATGGGCTGACGCGCATTCCGCGGCTGATCGAACAGCGCAGAGCAGCGGTCGACAATCGCGCGGTGTCTGCATCCACCACCCAAGCGCCGCAAGCGCCCCAAGCGCTCGTCACCGGCCCCGGCTTTTCCAAGCTTCCCCTCGCCGAGCACGTGTTGGCGAATCTCGAGCGGCTGGGTTATCGGCATATGACGCCCGTGCAGGCCGCCAGCCTGCCGCTGGCGCTTGCGGGCAAAGACCTGATCGTGCAGGCCAAAACCGGCAGTGGCAAAACGGCGGCGTTCGCGCTGACGCTGCTGGCCAACCTGAACCTTCGCCACTTTGCCGTGCAAGCGCTGGTGCTGTGCCCGACGCGTGAGCTGGCCGACCAGGTGTCGCAGGAAGTCCGCCGCCTCGCCCGCGCCGAAGACAACATCAAGATCCTCACGCTGTGCGGCGGCGCCACCATGCGCCCGCAGCTTGCAAGCCTGGCGCACGGTGCGCATGTGGTGGTGGGCACACCGGGGCGCATCCTCGACCACCTGGGGCGCGCGTCACTCGTGCTCGATGCGCTGAACACGCTGGTGCTCGACGAGGCCGATCGCATGCTCGACATGGGTTTTGCCGAAGACATCGCCGCCATCGCGCAGCGCTGCCCGCCTTCGTCGCGGCGCCAGACGCTGCTGTTCTCGGCGACCTACCCGGACGACGTGGCCCAGCTGTCGGCTCGCTACCTCCGTGAACCGCAGGAGGTGAAGCTCAGTGAGCGCCACACCAGCGACCACATCCGACAGCGGTTCTATGAAGTGACCGAGGGCGAGCGGCTGCACGCGGTGGGCCTGCTGCTGAACCACTTCCGCCCCGAAAGCACGCTGGCCTTCTGCAACACCAAGCAGCAATGCCGTGACCTCGTGGCCGTGCTGCGCGCTCAGGGCATCGTGGCGCTGGAACTGCACGGCGATCTCGAGCAGCGTGAGCGTGATCAGGTGCTGGTGCAGTTCGCCAACCGAAGCGCCAGCGTGCTGGTGGCCACCGACGTCGCGGCGCGCGGGCTCGACATCGCGCGCCTCGAGGCCGTGATCAACGTCGACATCACGCCCGACACGCAGGTGCACACGCACCGCGTGGGCCGCACCGGCCGCGCCGGCGAATCGGGCCTGGTGTTCAGCCTCGCCAGCGTCGACGAGATGGGCCGCG
The DNA here is from genome assembly GCA_963738615.1 of uncultured beta proteobacterium. GTDB lineage: Bacteria > Pseudomonadota > Gammaproteobacteria > Burkholderiales > Burkholderiaceae_C > CAVTWY01. The sequence continues at coordinate 478,625 of CAVTXI010000019.1, read as the reverse complement.
TGGGCCGCATCGACGCGATGCAGGGCAGCGAAAGCGTTTGGCACCCGCTGGCCGAGCTCCAGGCCGACGCCGCGCGCAACAACGCGTCGGCTGCGCCATTGCGTCCGCCGATGACCACGCTGCAGATCCTGGGCGGGCGCAAAGAAAAAATCCGCCCCGGCGACGTGCTCGGCGCGCTGACCAAGGACCTCGGCTTTGACGCCGCCAACATCGGCAAGATCGATGTCAATGACTTCTCCACCTACGTGGCCGTGCGCAGCGACATCGCCGAGCAGGCCTTGCGCGGCCTCAACGCCGGCAAGGTCAAGGGGCGCTCGGTGAAGGTGAGGCTTCTGTGAGTTGGCTGGTATGAGTTCGCCGTTCGAGGCGCTGGGCTTGTCAGCGGCCCTGTTGCGCGCGGTGGCCGAGCTTGGCTATGCCGAGCCCACGGCCATCCAGGCCGCGGCCATCCCCGCCGCGCTTGCCGGCCGTGATGTCATCGGCTGTGCGCACACGGGCAGCGGCAAGACGGCGGCCTTCGGGCTGGTGCTGCTGCATCGGCTCGACGCTGCCGTTCACGCCGCGCGTACACGGCATCTGGAGCATCCGCAGCGTTCCGAACGACGTTGAACCTATGCCCTCGTGGTGGTACCCACGCGCGAACTGGCCGCCCAGGTCGGTGAAACGATTCGCGACCTGGCTCGCCACCTCGACCACGCGGTGAAGGTTGCCGTTGTCTTTGGCGGCGTCTCCATCAACCCCCAGATGCTCGCGCTGCGTGGCGGCGCCGAGGTCATCGTCGCCACGCCGGGCCGCCTGCTCGACCTGCACGAACGACATGCGGTCACGCTCGACCACGTGCAGCTGCTGGTGCTCGACGAAGCCGACCGCCTTCTGGACGAAGGCTTCGCCGAAGAACTCGGACAAGTCACGGCCTTGCTGCCTGTGGGCCGTCAAAGCCTGTTCCTCTCGGCCACCTTCCCGCCGGCCGTGCAGGCGCTGCAACAGGCGCTGCTACGCGACCCCGTGCGTGTGCACGTGTCGGCCAAACCAAGCGCTGGCGGTGGCGCCAGCGCCGACCTACCCGCCATCGAGCAGCGCGCGCTGCAGGTGGACACGGCGCAGCGCACGGCGCTGCTGAGACACCTTGTCGAGCAAAGCGAATGGCCGCGCGTCCTGGTCTTCGTGGCCACGCGGTATGCCAGTGAACACGTGGCCGACAAGCTGCGCCGCGCCGGCCTTGCGGCGGCCGCTTTCCATGGCGACATGAGTCAAGGCGCACGCACGGGCGTACTGGCCGATCTGCGCAGCGGCGCACTGCGCGTGGTGCTGGCCACCGACGTGGCCGCGCGCGGCCTGCACATTCCAGGCTTGCCCGTGGTCATCAACTACGACCTGCCGCGCTCGTCGGTCGACTACGTCCATCGCATCGGCCGCACGGCGCGCGCCGGTGCCACCGGTCTGGCACTGAGCTTTGTCAGCGCGCAGACCGAGGCGCATTTACGGCTCATCGAAAAGCGACAAGGGCGGCGCATTGCGCGCGAACAGGTCGTCGGCTTCGAGCCGCGTGAATTGATGGCGCCCGCCTCCGCCGAAGCGGCGGAGCCTGCGTCAACCGGCGAAGGTGGAGTCAAGGGTCGACGCAAGAGCAAGAAAGACAAGCTGCGCGAAGCTGCAGCGCGCGCGATCAGTGCCCCTTCACCAGAATGAACTTCGCCAGGAACACGATCGCGATCAGCCACACCATCCAGTGCACGTCTTTCACCTTGCCTGTCGCGGCCTTGAGCACGGCGTAGGTGATGAAGCCGAAGGCCAGGCCGTTGGCGATCGAATAGGTGAAGGGCATCGCCAGCGCCGTGACCGCCGCGGGAATCACTTCGGTGGTCTCGTTCCAGTCCAGTTCAGTCAGCTCGCGCAGCATCAGACACGCCACGAAGAACAGCGCCGGTGCGGTTGCGTAAGCCGGCACCGACCCCGCCAGCGGAGCGATGAACAGGCACGCAAGGAAGAGCACCGCGACCGTCACCGCCGTAAGGCCCGTGCGCCCACCCGCCTGCACGCCCGCCGCACTTTCGATGTAGGCCGTGGTGCTCGAGGTGCCCAGCAGCGAGCCCGCGAAGATCGCGCCCGAATCGGCCAAAAGCGCCTTGTTCATGCGGTCCATCTTGCCGGGTACCAGCAGCCCGGCGCGTTTGGCCACGCCCATCAGCGTGCCGGTGGCGTCGAACAGTTCGACCAGGAAGAAGACCAAAACGACGTTGAGGATGCCCACCGACAGCGCGCCCTTGATGTCGAGCTGCAGGAGTGTGGGCGCGATCGACGGCGGTGCCGAGAAGATGCCGCCGAACTTGTTCCCCGCGAAGAAGAACGACGCGACCGTGACCGCGATGATGCCGATCAGGATCGCGCCCGGCACCTTCAGCCGGTCGAGCGCCACGATCAGGAAGAAGCCCAACACCGCCAGCACCACCGACGGCTGGTGCAGGTCGCCCAGCGTGATGTACGTTGCCTTCGACGGCGCGACGATGCCCGCGCTTTTCAACGCGATCAGCGCGAGGAAGAGCCCGATGCCGACCGCGATCGCCAATCGCAACGAATGCGGTATGCCGCGGATGATCAGCTCGCGCAGCCCCGTCACCGTGACCAGCAGGAACAGGCAGCCCGAGATGAACACGGCGCCCAGCGCGGTCTGCCACGTGTAGCCCATGCCGAGCACGACCACGTAGGCGAAGTACGCATTCAGGCCCATGCCCGGCGCGAGGGCAATCGGATAGTTCGCGTACAGCCCCATGATTGCCGTGCCCAGCGCCGCGATCAGGCAGGTGGCGACGAACACCGCGCCTTTGGGCATGCCGGCGTCGCCGAGGATGCTCGGGTTGACGAAGATGATGTAGGCCATCGTCAGGAACGTGGTGATGCCGGCCATCACCTCGGTACGAACGGTGGTGTCGTGCTCTTGCAGTTTGAAGAAGTTGTTCAAGGCGCTCATCGCTTGTTCTCCTTGTCAAGCCGGTCAGGCGGGTCAGGCTGTTGGTGGTCGTTCGTACCGCTGCACGCCGGCCACGAAGGTGGCGGCCAGATTGCGTTCGTCGCCGAGCAGCATCCACGCGAAGAGCCGCTCGTGCAGATCGTGCGCGAGTTGGTCGCGTTGGCGCGCGACCGGCCCGACGGCCCAGTCCCACACCGAAACGTCACCCAGCAGGCCGAGCTCGAGGGCGCCGATCTCGTGGCTCAGGTGCAGCGCGCGCGCCGCGCCGCGGGTGGCCGTGTGGAACAGCTTCCACGCCGACACGCGCACGCCCTGCATCGCCTGCACCTTGTAGGCTTCGGCCATGGTCCGGTGCATCGACAGCGACGTGCCACCGCCCACGTCGCTGGCCAGCGTGACTGCGACGCTGGCGTCGTGCGCACGCTTCCAGTCGAAGAGGCCACTGCCCAGAAACAGGTTCGAACTCGGACAGTGCGCGATCTGCGCGCCCGTCGCCGCCAGGCGTGCGCGGTCGGCATCGTCGAGCCAGATCCCGTGCGCCAGCACGGCGCGTTTGTTCAGCAAGCCGTGCCGGTCGTACGCGTCGAGGTAGCTGCGCGCGTCGGGGAAAAGTTCAGCGACCCAGCGCACTTCCTCGCGGTTCTCGGCGACGTGGGTCTGCATGTAGGTGCCCGGATGCGCGGCCAGCAATTCGCCTGCCATGTGCAGCTGCGCCGGCGTCGACGTGGGCGCGAAGCGCGGCGTGACCGCATAAGCCAGCCGCGCGCGGCCGTGCCAGCGCGCGATCAGGTCGACACAGTCGCGCTCGGCTTGGGCCACGTCGTCGCGCAGGCCTTCGGGCGCGTGGCGGTCCATCAGCACCTTGCCGGCGATGACGCGCATGCCGCGGGCCTGCGCGGCGTCGAAGAGTGCGTCGACCGACGTCTTGTGCACCGTCGGAAAGATGGCCGCGGCGGTGGTGCCGTGTGCCAGCAGTGCGTCGAGGAACATGGCCGCGCCCGCTGCGGCGACGTTGGGGTGTGCGTAGCGGCGCTCGGCCGGGAAGGTGTAGTTCTCGAGCCAGTCGAGCAACGCTGTGCCGTAGCTCGCGATCACGTCGAGCTGCGGGCTGTGCACATGCGTGTCGATGAAGCCCGGCGTGACGAGGCGCCCGCGATGGTCGTGGCGCTGCCATCCGTCCCCGGGGTCGCTCGCGCTGCGGCCGGTGATGCGGCCGTCTTCGATCAGCAGCCAGTGGTCGGCATCGAATCGCGCGTGCGTTGCCGACGGGGCGTCGAAGCCGGGATCGGTGTCGATGTCGAGCAGGTCGCCGCGAATGGCGATGCGCTGCGCGCCAACAGGCGGTGTGGCGTCAGGCGATGGCGAGGCCGCGGTCATGCCTGTTGCCCGAACCCCGCACGGCGCGGGGGCTCATGAGCCGCGAGCGAAGCGGCGACGCCACGGACCTGTTCGCGCAGCCAACGCATCCCCGGTGACCCATGGGTCACGTCATGCCAGAGCTGGTAGTAGTTCAGCGGCGGGAAGGCCACGGGGCAGGGCAGGATGGTCACTGGCAGCGCCTGCGTGTAGCGCGTGCAGAAAAGCCGCCCGGTCGTCAGCACCAGCAGGCTTTGCGCCACCATCAGCGGGATCAATCCGAAGTGAGACGCGCGCACGACCACGTTGCGCTCGAGTTTGCGCTTCGTCAGGTGCTGGTCGATCACGCCGCGCGCGCCCGGAAACAGCGGCATCGGTGCCACATGTTCGCAAGCCAGGTAGTCCTCGATGCGCCAGGCACCGCGAGCGCTGGCGCGTGTCGCGGGGTGGCCGTCGGCCACCAGGCACACCACCTCGTCGGTGAGCAGGTTCGCCAGATGCAGCTCACCCGGCGGCTCGAGCCAGTTGCCGATCACGAGGTCGATCGCGCCCACCGAGAGGCTGCGGCGGTAGTCGAGCTCGGCCGACAGCGAATGCAGTTGAAGCGCCGCATGTGGAGCGAGCTTCTTCACCCTCGCCACCAACTCGGGCAGGAACAGCGGGTCGAGGAAGTCGCTGGCGGCGATGCGGAACGTGGTGGTGCAGGCCGTCGGGTCGAACTTGCGCGTGCCGGCTCCGGGGGTGAACAGCCGTTCGGCTTCGCGCAGCACCGTGGCGGCCGGTTCCAGCAACGCCAGCGCGGTGTCGGTAGGCACCATGCCGTGGCCCGAGCGCACCAGCAGCGCATCACCGGTCAACTCACGCAACCGTTTGAGTTGCGCGCTGACCGCCGGCTGCGAGCTTTGCAGCGCGAGGGCGGCACGCGAGACGCTGCGTTCGGTGATCAGCACATGCAGGACTCTGACGAGGTGGAGCTCGATCTTGTCCAATCCAGGTCGCTGCGTCATACGCCGCCTCCGATAGAGACTATTCAGGCGCCCGTATACATCGAGCGTGCGATACCGCTACCGTACGGGAAACTCCCGGGCCGATCATGAACCCACGACCGATCCGCTTCTTTCATCGCGGCGCTGTTGTCGAAGTCGACGGCGTCGCCCCGACAACCAGTGTGCTCGACTGGCTGCGTGAACACGCGCGGTGCAGCGGCACCAAAGAGGGTTGCAACGAAGGCGACTGCGGTGCGTGCACGGTGGTGGTGGCGTCGCGTGCGCGTGCTGATGAGGCTGACTCGATCGGTGGGCTTTCGCTGCACGCGGTCAACGCCTGCACCCAGTTCCTGCCCACGCTCGACGGCAAGGCGCTGTTCACGGTCGAGGACTTGGCAGCCATCGGAGGCAAAGACGCCCTGCACCCGGTTCAACAAGCGCTGGTCGATTGCCACGGTTCCCAATGCGGCTTCTGCACGCCCGGCTTCGTGATGTCGATGTGGTCGACCTACGAACATCACCACGAACGCGGCACGCGGCCCACGCGGCGTGAACTGGCTGATGACCTGTCGGGCAACCTGTGCCGCTGCACCGGCTACCGGCCGATCGTCGACGCGGGCGAACGCATGTTCGACCTGCCCGCGCGGCGCCTCGACACCAAGCCGATCGCCGACGCGCTCGGGTTGATCGCGCCGGAGGGCACCTTCGCCTACGAAGCGCCGAACGCACAACTGCCGGGTGCCCCGCGCCACACGTTCTTCGCGCCGCGCACGCTCGACGATCTGGCCGCGTTGGTCGAGCAAAAGCCCGACGCGCGCCTGCTCGCGGGTTCGACCGATATCGGCCTGTGGGTCACGAAGCAATTCAAAGTGCTGCCCACGTTGATCTACGTCGGCGAGGTCGACGAGATGGGGCGCATCGAACAACTCGGCGACGGCACGTTGTCGATCGGTGCAAGCGCCTCGCTCGAACGTGCATGGGCCGCGCTGGCGCAGCGCCATGACACGTTGCGCGAGGTCGGCCTGCGCTTCGCGTCGCCGCCGGTGCGCTGGGCCGGCACCATGGGCGGCAATGTCGCCAACGGCTCGCCCATCGGCGACTGTGCCCCCGCGCTGCTGGCGCTGGACGCGTCGGTGGTGCTGCGCAAAGGCGCGCGGGTGCGCCGCATGCTGCTGTCGAACTTCTACGTCGACTACATGAAGAATCTGCTCGAGCCGGGTGAGTTGCTGCAGGCGATCGAGCTTCCACCGCCCACGCCCGGGCTGTCGGTGCGCAGTTACAAGATCAGCAAGCGTTATGACTGCGATATCTCGGCGCTGTGCACGGGCTTTGCGATCACGCTCGACGCCGCTGGCAACGTAAGCCACGTGCGGCTGGCCTATGGCGGCATGGCGGCGATCGTCAAGCGCGCAGCCAACGCCGAGGCCGCGATCAACGGGCAGCCGTGGACCGAAGCCACGCTGCGCGCCGCGCAGGCCGCGCTCGAACGCGACTTCACGCCGCTGACCGACATGCGTGCCAGCGCCGCATACCGAATGTCGACTGCGCGCAACCTGCTCGAGCGCTTCTGGCTCGAAACGCGCGCCGCGAACCCGCTGGCCGCCGACGCGACCCGCGTCTGGTCGATGGTCTGAAGTGTCGATGGCCTGAAGGAGATGCCGCGATGAACAAGCCCGTGGAAGGCCCACTGCTCGATGACGCGAACGCACCTGCAACCGAAGGCGTGGTCGGACAGGGCCTGCCGCACGAATCGGCGCACCTGCATGTCACCGGTCGCGCCACCTACATCGACGACATCGCCGAGGTCGAAGGCACGCTGCACTGCGCGCTCGGGCTGTCGCCGGTGGCGCACGGTCGCCTGAAGGGCATGAAGCTCGACGCCATCCGCGCGCTGCCCGGCGTGGTGGCCGTGTTGACCGCGGCACACATTCCGGGCACGAACGAATGCGGGCCGATCGTTCACGACGACCCGATCCTGGCGACCGACGACTTGCGCTTCCTGGGCCAGCCCGTCTTCGCGGTGATCGCCACCACTCGCGGCGCCGCGCGCCGAGCCGCATCGCTGGCGAAAGACGTGCTCGACATCGAGCCGCTGCCGCCGGTGCTGACTGCACGCGAAGCCCATGCAAAGGGTCAATACGTGCTGCCGCCGATGCACTTGTCGCGCGGCGACGCGCGCACGGCGATCGACAACGCGCCGCACCGCTTGGCCGACGCGCTCGAGGTCGGCGGGCAGGAACAGTTCTATCTCGAAGGCCAGATCAGCTACGCGATCCCGCAAGACAACGACGGCATGCTGGTGCATTGCTCGACGCAGCACCCCAGCGAGATGCAGCACGCCGTGGCGCACGCGCTGAAGCGGCATGCGAACCAGGTGCAGGTGGTGTGTCGCCGCATGGGCGGCGGCTTCGGCGGCAAAGAATCGCAGTCGGCGCAGTTCGCGTGCATTGCTGCGGTGGCGGCGGCGAAGTTGCGTCGTCCGGTGAAGCTGCGCATCGACCGCGACGACGACTTCCTGATCACGGGGCGGCGTCACGGGTTCTCGTATGACTGGGAAGTCGGCTTCGACGACGATGGCCGCATCCTCGGCGCCCAGATCACGATGATCTCCAACGCCGGGCATTCTGCCGACTTGTCGGGCCCGGTGATGACGCGCGCGGTCTGCCATTTCGACAACGCCTACTGGTTGCCCCACGCGGCGATCCACGGCTATTCGGGCAAGACCAACACCCAGAGCAACACCGCCTTCCGCGGCTTCGGCGGCCCGCAAGGCGCGATCGCCGTCGAATTCATCATCGACTCGATCGCTCGCGCGCTCGACAAAGACCCGCTCGACGTACGCCGCGCCAATTACTACGGGCGCGACACCAACAACGTCACGCCCTACCAGCAGACGGTGGTCGACAACGTCATCCACGAGCTGACCGACGAACTGGTGCGCACCAGCGGCTACGCGGCCCGTCGCGACAGCGTCGCGCGCTTCAATGCGGCAAGCCCGGTGTTGAAGAAGGGCCTGGCGCTCACGCCGGTCAAGTTCGGTATCTCGTTCAACGTCAACCACTACAACCAGGCCGGCGCGCTGGTGCACGTCTATACCGACGGCTCGATCCTGGTGAACCACGGCGGCACCGAGATGGGCCAGGGCCTGAACACGAAGGTGGCCATGGTCGTCGCGCACGAACTCGGCGTGTCGCCGTCACGCGTGCGCTGCACCGCGACCGACACCGAGAAAGTCGCCAACACCTCGGCCACCGCGGCGTCGACCGGCACCGACTTGAACGGCAAGGCGGCGCAGGACGCGGCGCGACAGATCCGCGAACGCCTGGCCGCGTGCGCTGCGCGCCGCCACGGCGGCAAAGCCGAAGACGTGCGCTTCGAACACGACAAGGTGCACGTCAACGGCCGCGTGCTGGCCTTCGACACCGTTGTCGGCGAGGCCTATATCGACCGCGAGCAGCTCTGGTCCGACGGTTTCTACGCGACGCCGGGCCTGAGCTGGGACCGGCAGACCCTGACCGGCAACCCGTTCTTCTATTTCGCCTACGGCGCCGCGGTCAGCGAGGTCATCGTCGACACGCTCACCGGCGAATGGAAGCTGCTGTGCGCCGACGTGCTGCACGACGTCGGCCGCTCGTTGAACCCCGCGATCGACATCGGCCAGATCGAAGGCGCTTTCATCCAGGGCATGGGTTGGCTGACGATGGAAGAACTCGTCTGGCATCCGAAAACCGGCCTGCTGCTGACGCACGCGCCGTCGACCTACAAGATCCCGACCGCCAACGACACGCCGCCGCACTTCGACGTGCGCCTGTTCGACAACGCCAACGTGCAGGACAGCATCCACCGCAGCAAAGCCGTCGGCGAGCCGCCGCTGCTGCTGCCGTTCTCGGTGCTGCTCGCGATCCGCGATGCGGTGTCGGCGGTGGGCGGTCATACCGTGCAGCCGCCGCTGACGTCACCGGCGACGAGCGAGTCGATTCTTCGGGCGGTGGATGCGGTGAAGAGCGCCGTCGCTTGAACAGGAACCAAGGAACCCACCATGGCCGACCCCCAAGCCGCGCTCGCCACCCAGTTGCGCAACATCGAAACCAAGACCGGCAAGACGCTCGCGCAACTGCGCGACCTCGTTGCCCAAAGCGGCTTGTCCAAACATGGCGAGGTGCGCACGATGCTGATCGAGCGTCTTGCGCTCGGTTATGGCGACGCCAACACGCTGGCCCATGCCGCCATGGCTGACAAGACCGACAAGACCGACAAGACCGCCAAGGCCGATAAGCAAGCAGCCGGTGACGATCCACTCGACGCGATCTACGCAGGTGCTAAGGCCGGCTTGCGACCGGTGCACGACGCGGTGATGAAGCAGATCGACAAGCTCGGTCCGTTCGACGTGGCACCGAAGAAAACCTACGTCAGCTTGCGCCGCAAGAAGCAGTTCGCGATGGTCGGGCCCGCGACCAAAGACCAGATCGAGATCGGCCTGAACGCCAAGTCGCTGCCAGCGCACGCGCGCCTGAAGGCCCAGCCGCCGGGCGGCATGTGCCAGTACACGGTGCGGCTGTCGAGCGCGGCCGAAGTCGACGCTGCGTTGATGGCTTGGGTGCGAGCGGCCTACGACGCTGCCGGCTGACGCCGATCGCGTTGACACCAAGACCAGGAGAGCCAATCATGAACACGCGCTGGACCCTGGGTTTCACTCAGCCGCCCGTTGCCGCACCCGACCTGCGGTACTGCAACGCCTGCGCCACATGCAGCGTCTCGATGTCGGGCTTGCCGCCAAGGTCGGCCAGCGTGCGTGCGACACGCAACACGCGGTGCAGCGATCGGCCTGACCAGCCCAGGCGTTCGGCGGCACGTTGCAGCAGGGTCGATGCTTCGCTGGTGAGCCCGGCGTGGGTGTCGAGGCCGTCGCCGTCGAGCAGGGCGTTGCACTTGCCCTGACGTTTCAACTGCCGCTCGCGCGCAAGGCGCACGCGCGCAGCGACGATGGCCGAGGTTTCGGTGCGGGCGTGGGGTGGGGGCTGGAGCATTTCGTCGACGCGCACCGCGGGCACGTCGACGTGCAGGTCGATGCGGTCGATCAGCGGGCCCGAGATGCGCCCCTGGTAGCGCGCCACGGCCTCGGGTGTGCAGCGGCAGGTCTGGCCCGTGACAGCGGCGCCCAGCCAGCCGCAGGGGCAGGGGTTCATGGCCGCGATGAGTTGGAAGCGTGCGGGGAACGACGCGTTGCGTACCGCACGTGAGATGTGCACCTGCCCCGACTCGAGCGGCTCACGCAGCGCCTCGAGGGCGTTGCGGGGGAATTCGGGCAGTTCGTCGAGGAACAACACGCCGCCGTGCGCCATCGAGATTTCGCCTGGGCGCGGAGGTGATCCGCCGCCGACCAGAGCCGGCGCGCTGGCGGAATGGTGTGGTGCGCGCCACGGGCGTTGGCGCCAGCGCGCGACGACGAAGCCTTCGCTGGACAGGCTCGCGACGGCGGCACTGGCCAGTGCTTCGTCGTCGTCCATCGGGGGCAGGATGCCGACAAGCCGTTGCGCCAGCATCGACTTGCCTGCGCCGGGTGGGCCGGTCATCAGCAGGCTGTGGCCGCCCGCGGCGGCAATCTCGAGCGCGTGTTTGGCAGCAGCCTGACCACGCACGTCGCGCAGGTCGAGCAGTGCCGCGCGCGGGACGGGCTGACGCGCGATCGCGCGCGGCAGTGGGGGCGGCGCGGCTGCGGACTTGTCGTGCTGCGGCCGCAGCGCCGCCACCACATCGCTGAGGTGACCCGCGGCGCGAACGTCGGCGCCTTGCACCAGCGCGGCCTCGGCGGCGCTTTCTTTTGGCAAGACCAGGGTGCGCCGCGTTTCTTCGCGCGACACCGCCAGCGCCAGGGCCAGCGCGCCGCGAATCGGCCGCAGTTCGCCTGCCAATGACAACTCACCAGCGAACTCGAAGCCTTCGAGCCGCGCCGGGTCCAGGTCACCGTTGGCCGCGAGGATGCCCAGGGCGATCGGCAGGTCGAAGCGGCCCGACTCCTTTGGCAGGTCGGCCGGCGCCAGGTTGACGGTGATGCGCTTGTTGAACGGGAACCCGAGGCCGCTGTGGATCAGCGCGGCGCGAACCCGTTCGCGCGCTTCCTTGACCTCGGTTTCGGCCAGGCCCACCAGCGTGAAGCTGGGCAGGCCGTTGGCCAGGTGAACTTCAACTTGCACCGCGGGTGCATGCATGCCGTCGAGAGCGCGGCTGCCGATGACGGCCAATGCCATAACTGGAGAGTCCCTGAGCGTTGTTGTTTGGTAACCGGAACCGCAGCGCGATTCTGTGAGGGCTACGCCACATCTGTCGTCATCGAAAAGAAGGATGACAGCGCGCCGCTTGCCGGACCTGTGCGTGCGCCGAGACGGTGCAAGGCGCGGCACCGGTGCCCCGCCAAGGGGCGTGGCTGCACTGGTTGGTGCGCATGTCTTGTGTTCGCCGCGGTGCGGTGTGCCGGCGCGGCCATTTCTGTTGACTTGGCACGAAAGCTGCGAATCGTTGGGAAAGCAACGCACCACCGTGCGCTACCGTTTGAATTCATCCACACCCGAGAGATACCCATGAAGTCCCTTGCACGCACACTGACTTGTGCCGCGCTCTTCGCCGCGCCGCTCGCCGCCCATGCCGACCTCGCCTTCAACGTCGGTGCCGTCACCGACTACCGCTATCGCGGTATCTCGCAATCGCGACTGAAGCCGGCGCTGCAGGGCGGCGTGGACTACACGCTCGGTGGCATCTACGTCGGCGCGTGGGCGTCGACCATCAAATGGATCGAGGACTTCGGCGGCGACGCGAAGGTCGAGATTGATGTCTACGGCGGCTACAAGGGCGAGATCGTGAAGGGCCTGGGCTACGACGTCGGCCTGCTCACCTACATCTACCCGAGCAACAAGATGAAGGGTGTGGTGGGGGCCAACGCCGACACCACCGAGATCTACGGCGCGCTGACCTACCAGACGGTCACGCTGAAGTACTCGCACGCGGTGACGAACACGTTCGCGAACGTCGACAGCAAGGGCAGTTTCTACCTTGACCTGTCGGCCGGCTTCGACGTTGGCGGCGGCTTCACGCTGACGCCGCACGTGGGCTACCAGAAGATCAAAGGCCCGTTCGAAGACCCGGGCTCGTACACCGACTACTCGCTGGTCGCGTCGAAGGACTTCTCGGGCTTCGTCGTCAGCCTGGGCGCCTACGGCACCGACGCCGACAAGTCGTTCTACGCCTCGCCCGCCAACGGCAAGTTCCTTGGCCGCAACGGCGTCGTGCTCGGCGTCAAGTACAACTTCTAAGCGAAGGATCCACGATGAAGATGATCTCTGCCGTCATCAAGCCCTTCAAGCTCGACGAGGTACGTGAGGCCCTGTCTGCGATTGGCGTGCAGGGCGTCACCGTCACCGAGGTCAAAGGCTTCGGTCGCCAGAAGGGCCACACCGAGCTGTACCGCGGTGCTGAATACGTCGTCGACTTCCTGCCGAAGGTCAAGGTCGAGGTCGCGGTCGACGATGCGATCGTCGACCGCGTGATCGAAGCGATCGAGCAATCGGCCCGCACCGGAAAGATCGGCGACGGCAAGGTCTTCGTCACCAGTCTCGAGCAGGTGCTGCGCATCCGCACCGGCGAGACCGGCAGCAGCGCGCTGTGAGGCGGCCCAACACATCCCGACGCGACACAACATCATGATCAGAAAACTTCTCTCGATGGCGCTGCTGTGGCTTGCGTTTGCACTCGGTGGCTTCGGTAGCCTCGCGCATGCACAGACCGCGCCTGCTGTCGCCCCCGCAGCCACCGCGCCTGCTGCCGCAGCCCCCGCTGCGGCCCAGGTCACCGCGGCACCGGCCGCCCCGGTGCCCAACAAAGGCGACACCGCCTTCATGACCATCGCCACAGCCCTCATCATCCTGATGACGATCCCGGGCCTGGCACTCTTCTACGGCGGCCTGGTGCGCAGCAAGAACATGCTGTCGGTGCTGATGCAGGTCTTCACGATCTTCGCGTTGATCTCGGTGCTGTGGGTCATCTACGGTTACAGCGTCGCCTTCACCGCGAACAGCCCCTTCTACGGCACGTTCGACAAGCTGATGCTGAAGGGCATCACGCCCGACTCGATCGCAGCCACCTTCAGCAAGGGTGTGGTGCTGCCCGAACTGACCTTCGTCGCCTTCCAGGGCACCTTCGCCGCGATCACGGTCGCGCTGATTGTCGGCGCGTTCGCCGAGCGCATCCGCTTCTCGGCGGTGCTGCTGTTCTCGGTGTTGTGGTTCACCTTCTCGTACCTGCCGATCGCGCACATGGTCTGGTACTGGGACGGCCCCGATGCGATCACGGACCAGGCGTCGCTGGACAAGGTCACTGCGGCGGCCGGATGGCTGTGGGCCAAGGGCGCGCTTGACTTCGCGGGCGGCACGGTCGTGCACATCAATGCTGCGGTCGCAGGCCTGGTCGGTGCCTACGTGATCGGCAGGCGCGTGGGCTACGGCCGCGAGTCGATGGCGCCGCACAGCCTGACGCTGACGATGATCGGCGCGTCGCTGCTGTGGGTCGGCTGGTTCGGCTTCAACGCCGGCTCCAACCTCGAGGCCAACGGCGTCGCCGCGCTGGCCTTCATCAACACCATCGTCGCGACCGCGGCGGCGACGCTGGCGTGGGCGGCCGGCGAGTCGATGATGAAGGGCAAGGCATCGATGCTGGGTGCGGCATCGGGTGCCGTGGCGGGGCTGGTGGCGATCACGCCGGCCTGCGGTTTTGTCGGCGTGGGCGGCGCACTGGTCATTGGCGCCGTCGCCGGCATCGCGTGCTTGTGGGGCGTGAATGGCTTGAAGCGCATGCTGCGCGCCGATGATTCGCTGGATGTGTTCGGCGTGCACGGCGTGGGCGGCATCGTGGGCGCGCTGCTGACGGGTGTGTTCGCGGCGCCGTCGCTTGGCGGTTTGGGCACGTGCAACTACGTCGAGAACAAGTGCGGCGTCTGGACCAGCATCGGCGAGCAGGTGTGGATCCAGGCCCAGGGGGTTTTGACTACCGTCGTCTGGTCGGGCGTGGTCGCGTTTTTGGCCTACAAGGTTGTCGACCTGCTGGTCGGTCTGCGTGTGCCCGAGGAAGACGAGCGCGAAGGCCTGGACATTCGCTCGCACGGCGAGACGGCGTACGCGAAGTAGGCCGTCCTGGCGTCATTTCGGAGTCGAAGCCCGCGAGAGTCCGCGAGAGTCCGCGACTCCGCGGGCTTCTTGCATTCCGCACGCGCGTCGCCATGTGCCCATTCCGGGCCAGTGACACGGCCTTCCTAGAATCGGTTCGCCATGGTCCCGCACCTCATCACCGCGCTGAAAGGCCCGATCAACGAACTCGAGCAGCGCGTGCTCGACTCGATGCCGGCGATCGAACGCTGGTTTCGCCTCGAGTGGATGGAGCACACGCCGCCGTTCTATTGCTCGGTGGACTTGCGCAACGCCGGCTACAAGCTCGCGCCGATCGACACCAACCTCTTCCCTGGCGGCTTCAACAACCTCACGCCTCAGATGCTGCCGCTGGCGGTGCAAGCGGCGATGGCGGCGATCGAGAAGATCTGCCCCGAAGCCAAGAACCTGCTGCTGGTGCCCGACCGGCACATGCGCAGCCCGTTCTACCTGGCCAACGTGCGCCGGCTGGTCGAGGTGTTCCATCAGGCGGGGCTCAACGTGCGTTTGGGCACGGTCGACCCCGCGGTGAAAGAGCCGACCACGCTGACCCTGCCCGACGGCGGCGAGTTGCGCATCGAGCCGATCGTGCGCACGCGCGGCCGTGTCGGGCTGAAGAACTTCGACCCGTGCACGGTGTTGCTGAATGACGACCTGTCGTCGGGCCTGCCGCGGCCGTTGTCGAACCTGCACGAACAGTACCTGCTGCCGCCGCTGCATGCGGGCTGGGCCGTGCGGCGCAAGAGCCGCCACGCGCAGAGCTACGAAGAGGTCGCGAAGAAGTTCGCCAAGCTGCTGGGCATGGACCCGTGGCTGATCAACCCGATGCACGCGAGTTGCGGCGAAGTCGACTTCGGCACCGGCGAGGGCATCGAATGCGTGCGCACGAATGCCGAAGCGCTGCTGGCGAAGATCAGGCGCAAGTACAAGGACTACGGCATCAGCGAAAAACCCTTCGTCGTGGTGAAGTCCGACGAGGGTGACGGCGGCATGGGCTTCATGACCGTGCGCGACCCGAAAGACCTCGATCAGGTTGATGCCATCGCCCCCGGCGTGCGGCAGGTCTTCATCCAGGAAGGCGTGCCGACCTACGAGCGCATCGACGATGCGGTGGCCGAGCCCGTGGTCTACATGATCGACCGCTACGTCGTCGGCGGCTTCTATCGCGTGCATGCCACCCAGGGCATCGACGAGAACCTCAATGCGCCGGGCTCGTCGTTCGCGCCACTGGCCTTTGCCGAAAGCCACCAACTGCCGCGCGCGGGCGAAAAGCCCGGCGCGAGCCCGCCGAATCGTTTCTATATGTACGGCGTGATCGCACGCCTGGCACTGGTGGCGGCCAGCTACGAACTCGAGGCCACCGACCCAGACGCCGAGGTGCTCGACTGACGGCGCTGACGGCGCACAATCGCCGCTTCGTTTTGAACGGTGCTTCGCGGTTTGCGAAGCCACGCATGTGAGTCAGGCCGCCAGCAAGACCTCCAAAGACAAGCAGCAAAGCAACCAAGCCCTGGCCGGTCTCACCCTCGCAGCCCTGGGCATCGTGTACGGTGACATCGGCACCAGCCCGCTGTATGCGTTGAAGGAAGTTTTCCACACCGTGCCGCTGACGCCGCAGAGCGTGTTGGGTGTGCTTTCCCTGATCTTCTGGACGATGACCGTCGTGGTGTCGGTCAAGTACGTGCTGCTGATCCTGCGCGCCGACAACAACGGCGAAGGCGGTCTGATCGCGATGTTGGCGCTGGCAACCACCGCGGTGAAAGACAAGCCGAAGCTGCGCAGCGTGCTCATGATGCTGGGCTTGTTCGGCACCGCGATCTTCTTCGGCGACGCGGTGATCACGCCGGCGCTGACGGTGCTGGGTGCGGTCGAGGGCATCAACGTCTACGCGCCGCAGTACCACGACGCGATCCTCCCGCTGACTGTCATCGTGCTGGGGGGCCTGTTCGCGTTCCAGCGCTTCGGCACGGCCAAGGTCGGCAAGACCTTCGGGCCGGTGATGATGGTGTGGTTCATCACGATTGCCGCGCTGGGCATCCCACACATCCTGGCCAACCCGTCGGTGCTCGCGGCGCTGAACCCGATGCACGCGTTGTCGTTCGCATGGGCCAACAAGGTGCTGACCTTCATCGCCTTGGGTGCGGTGGTGCTGGTGGTTACGGGGGGCGAAGCGCTGTATGCGGACCTGGGCCACTTCGGCAAGAAGCCGATCCGCATGGCCTGGTACACGATCGTGATGCCGGCGCTGGTCATCAACTATTTCGGCCAGGGCGCGATGCTGCTCGCGCAGCCCGAAACGATCAAGAACCCCTTCTACCTGCTGGCGCCGTCGTGGGCCCAGATCCCGCTGTTCGTGCTGGCCACTGCGGCCGCGATCGTCGCGTCGCAAGCGTTGATCACCGCCGCGTTCTCGGTCACGAAGCAGGCGATCCAACTTGGCCTGCTGCCGCGCATGCGCATTCAACACACGTCGGTGCGCGAAACCGGGCAGATCTACGTGCCATTCATCAACTGGGCGCTGCTGGTCTTTGTGCTGCTCGCGGTCTTTCTGTTCAAGTCGTCGAGCAACCTGACCGCAGCCTACGGCGTGGCGGTCACGCTCGACATGACCATCACCACCGTGATGACCTTCTTCGTCATCCGCTTCGGTTGGAAGTACCCGCTGATCGGCTCGCTCGCGGCGACGCTCTTCTTCTTCGTGATCGACGCCACCTTCCTCGGCTCGAACCTGCTGAAGGTGCCCGCGGGCGGCTGGTTCCCGCTGCTGATCGGCATCGGCATGTTCACGGTCATGCTTACGTGGCAACAGGGGCGTGCGCTGCTGTCCGACCGGCTGCGCGACGACGCGATCGACCTGAAGGGCTTCCTCGAGTCGGTGTTCCTGAACCCACCCACGCGGGTCGAAGGCACGGCGGTATTCATGACAGCCGAAGAAGGCCTGACGCCCAACGCGCTGATGCATAACCTGAAGCACAACAAGGTGCTGCACGAACAGAACGTGTTCGTCACCGTGAAGCACCACGAGGTGCCGTGGATCGGCTTCGACAAGCGCCTCGAGGTCGACGCGCTGGGCCACGACTGCTGGGCGGTGCGGCTGAACTTCGGCTTCAAGAACGACCCCGATGTACCCGAAGCGATCGAACAACTCGAGGGCCGCGGCGTGCATCTCGACCCGATGGACACCAGCTACTTCCTCAGTCGCGACATCGTCATCCCGACCATCGGCGCCGGCATGGCGTTCTGGCGCGAGAAGCTCTTTGCCAGCATGCACCGCAACGCCGCAGGCGCGGCCGACTTCCTGAACCTGCCGGCGAACCGGGTGGTCGAGTTGGGGTCGAAGGTCGAGATCTGAGCGCGGTTCCGGGGCCAGGTCGAAGCGCGCCATCGTTGCGGCGCGACACTTCGCTCGCATCGATCACCGCCGGCTTCGTCACGGTGCTGGTGGGCATCACCAGTTCGGTCGCGGTAGTCTTCGCCGCGGCGCAGGCGCTGCAAGCCACGACAGCGCAAACCACGTCCTGGATCTGGGCGCTCGGCATGGGCATGGGGCTTACCTCCTTCGGCCTGGCGATGGCGTATCGCAAGCCGGTGCTCACGGCGTGGTCCACACCGGGTGCCGCGCTCATCGCCGGCACGCAGGGGCTGTCGATGGCCGAGGCGCTGGGCGCGTGCGTGGTGCCATGCCCCTCTACTTCCGCGATCCCCTTGCCCGCCATCCGCTTGCGGTGCACTGGACGACTGCGCAGGTTGCTACCCCACGCGAGTGGCGATGGGCCTGCACCCTTTGCGCAGGCCTGAGCGTCTGACAGACGATCGGCTCTTGCCTGTCGGCCGCGCGTCGCGATGCCGGCATCGAGAGCTTGTCGGTCGCGTATCGCGATGACGCGGAAATCAACCCGCAGCCAAAGCAGTCGACGTCCCTGATCCAACGTTGCGGCCGTCGTCAACCGTCGCCGGCCCACGCTTCACCCGGTACCACGCCGCGTAGATCGCCGGCACGCCCAGGATCGTCAGCACCGTCGCAACCACCAGCCCCGCCATGATCGCGACCGCCATCGGCCCCCACAACACGCTGCGCGTCAGCGGAATCATCGCGAGCACCGCTGCAGCGGCCGTCAGCACGATCGGGCGGAAGCGCCGCACCGCGGCTTCGCGCGCAGCCTCCCATGCGGGCGTACCGGTCGCACGATCCTGCTTGATCTGGTCGATCAGGATGATCGTGTTGCGCATGATGATGCCCATCAGCGCGATCATGCCGAGCATCGCGACGAAGCCGAAAGGCAGGCGCGCACCCAGCAGCCCGAGCGCGACGCCGACGATGCCGAAGGGCGCGGTGATCAGCACCATCGCCGCGAGCGAGAAGCTCTGCAGCTGAAGCATCAGCAGCAGCAGCCACACGAAGATCATCAACGGCGCGCCTGCGCCGATCGACGCCTGCGCCTTGGCGTTCTCTTCGTAGGGGCCGCCGGCTTCGATGCGGTAGCCCGGCGGCAGCTTCGCGATGACGCTCGCGAGCTCGGGCAGGATCTGCGCCGTCACGTCGGGCGCCTGCACGCCTTCGACGATGTCGGCGCGCACCTGCAGCGTGGGCATGCGCGAGTAGCGGCGGATGACTTCATCACGCGCTCGTTGGCCGGCGCGCGCAGCACGATGTCGATCAGGCGGTCGCGCTCGCGCAGCTGCGAGATCGTCGCGCCCGATACGGCGCCGCCGAGCGTGCGCATCACCATCGCGCTGCTCACGCCGACCGCGCGCGCACGGTCCTGGTCGACCGTGACCTCGACCGCGGGCGAACGGTCGCCCCAGTCGGTGTTGATCTCGCGCGTCTTGTCGTGGCGGCGAACGACCTCGGCGACCTGATCGCCGATCGACTTGATCGTCGCGACCTCGGGGCCGCTGACGCGAAAGATCACCGGGTACGAGATCGGCGGGCCCAGCGGCGTGCGGATCGCGCGGGCGCGCACGCCGGGGAACGCGGTGTCGAGGTGCGCCTGCAGGCGATGAACCACGCGGTCACGCGACGCGACGTCGGGCGTGAGGATCAGCGAGTGCGCGAAGTTCGGCCGGAACAGCTCCTGGTTCAGCGACAGGTAGAAGCGCGGCAGCGAGTTGCCGACGCTCGTCACGTAGGTCTTCACGTCGGGGTCCTTGCGCAGGAACGCCTCGAGCTTGTCGACCTCGATCTCGGTTGCCTTGAAGCTCGAGCCTTCGGGCAGCCACATCTCGACCATCACTTCGCTGCGGTCGCTGGTGGGGAAGAACTGCTTCTCGGTCAGGCCCATGCCGAGACCACCCAACGCGAGGCCCACCGCGGTGACGGCGATGGTGATCCAGCGGTGCGTGATGCACCAGTCGATCAGCGCGCGCAGGCGCTTGTAGAAGGGCGTGTCGAAGTGCTCGTGGTGCTGCGCGCTCCTTTCGGTGCCGTTGCCGCTCCCTGCCTGCCACGGCTTTGGTCGACCGCAGGATCCAGTACCCGAACAGCGGCGTCACGAGGATCGCCGCGAACCACGACAACACCAGCGCGATCGTCGTCACGCTGAACATGTCGAACGTGTATTCGCCGGTCGCCGACTTCGCCATCGCGATCGGCAGGAACCCTGCGGCGGTGACCAACGTGCCACTCAACATCGGCCACGCCGTCGACACGTAGGCGAAGGTCGCCGAGGCGAACTTGTCGAAGCCCTCCTCGAGCTTGCGCACCATCATCTCGACGACGATCATCGCGTCGTCGACCAGCAGGCCCAGCGCGATGATCAGTGCGCCGGTCGAAATTCGGTGCAGGTCGATCCTGAGAATCGACATCACGAGGAAGGTCGCGAGCAGCACGAACGGGATCGTCAGCGCCACCACCGCGCCGGCGCGCCAGCCGAGCGAGACGAAGCTCACCAGCAGCACGATCGCGATCGCCTCGAGCAGCGACGTCATGAACGTGCCGACCGCCTGCTTGACGATGCGCGGCTGGTCGCTGACCTGCTCGAACTCGATCCCTAGGGCCAAGTCGGCACGGATGCGCGCCATCGCCGCGTCGAGGTTGCGGCCGAGCTGGAGCACATCGCCGTCGCTCTTCATCGACACCGCGACCGCGATCGCGGGTTGGCCCTTGAAGCGCACGGTCTGGAACGGCGGGTCGGCCAGGCCGCGGTAGACGCTTGCGATGTCGCCCAGGCGGATCAGCTTGCCGCCGGTGACCGAAAGCAGCAGCTCGCGCACCTCGCGCACGCTGTCGAAGTTACCCGACACGCGCAACGGAATCGCGTGCGTGTCGTTCTGGATCGTGCCCGCGGGCGCGAGCGCGTTCTGCGCCTGCAGTTGGAGCGCGATCTGGCTCGCATCGACGCCGAGGCTCGCGATCTTCGAGTTGGAGATCTCGACGTAGATGCGCTCGTCCTGCACGCCGACCAGTTCGACCTTCGAGATGTCGGGCGTGCGCAGCAGCTCCTGGCGCACGTCTTCGAGCTTGTCGCGCAACTCGCCGAGCGTGAAGCCGTCGCCGGTGAAGGCGTAGATCGAGCCGAAGACGTCGCCGAACTCGTCGTTGTAGAACGGGCCGATCGCTTCGGCCGGCAGCGTGTGGCGGATGTCGCCGATCTTCTTGCGCGCCTGGTACCAGAACTGCGGCACCTCGCGCTTGGGCGCGTTGTCTTCGAGCTCGAGGATGATCAGCGACTCGCCCGACTTCGAATAGCTCTGCGTGCGCTTGAAGTACGGCATCTCCTGGAGCTTCTTCTCGATCCGGTTCGTGATCTGGTCGTCGACCTGGCTCGACGTCGCACCAGGCCACAAGGTTCGGATCGTCACCGCGCGGAAGGTGAAGTCGGGGTCTTCGCGCTGGCCGAGCTTGAAGTACGCCAGCAGGCCGGCGACCGCGACCGCGAGCACGAAGAAGAGCGTGAGCTGCTGATGGCGGATCGCCGCGGCCGAGGCGTTGAAGCTCACGACTTGCCCCCGCCCGCCTGCGCCGCGTTCGGCTTGCCCGTGACGGCTTCCACCAGCCGCACCTTCTGCCCCGGCCGCAGCAGGTTCGCTCCGGCGGTCACGACGATGTCGCCGCCCTTCAACCCTTGCGTCACGACGACACCTTCGTCGCGGCTAGCGCCCAGCGTGACGTCGACCGGCTTCACGGTCTGCGTCGCCGCGTCGACGACCCACACACGCGGCGTCGCGTCGCGCGTGTAGAGCGCGCTCGTCGGCACCACGATGGCTGGCTGCTCGCTTAATGCGATCCGCACGGTGCTGCTCATGCCCCACGCGAGCGCGTCATCGGCGTCGCGAATCGACAGGCGTGCAGCGTAGGTCCGGCTGGCCGCGTCGGCGCTGGGCGCGAGTTCGCGCAACGTCGCTTCGTAGACCCTGCCCGGCACCGCGTCGGCGATGGCTGCGATGCGCTTCGTGTTCTTCAGCGCCTGGATCGAACGTTCGGGCACCGCGATCAGCAACTCCTTCTCGCGGACCTGTGCGATGCGCACCACCGACTGGCCCGCAGCAACCACGCTGCCGGCTTCGGCATCGATGCCGACAACGATGCCGGCACGGTCGGCACGCAGGGTCTGGAAGGTGAGGCCGTTGCCGACCTGCGTGAGTTGCGAGCGCGCCGCCGCGTGGCGTGCGGTTGCGGCCTGCGTCAGCGCCTCCTGCCGCTCGTAGGCCGCGCCCGACACGAAGCCCTTGTCGCGCAGATCGCCGACGCGTCTGAGCTCGGCCTGCTGAAGCGCTTCGTCGGTGCGCGCGGCTTCGACCTGCGCGCGCTGCGCGGCGATCGCCGGCAGCACGTCGGCCGAGTCCATCACCGCGAGCGTCTGTCCGGGCTTCACCGTCTGGCCGACTTCGACCAGCCGCTGCGCGATCTTGCCGCCGACGCGAAAGCCCAGGCGCTGCTCGTGGCGCGGGCGAACTTCGGCGGGAAGGATCAGCACATCGTCGAGCGCATCGGCGGCGATGCGGATCGTGCGCACCGGGCGTGGTGCTTCGACCTTTGTTCCTGCGGTGGCGCCGGCGGCAGCGCCGTTCGCGGGTGCGGCATCGCCGCTCTTCGAACATGCGGTCAGCGCGAGGAGCGCGACGATCGTCGCGGCAACCATCGGGCGCCTGAGGCGCGTAGACAAGGGCGTGGTGTTCATCGCTTGCGTCTCGTAGGTCCAGGTTTCGTGATGCCGGCCTTCGCCGAGCGCGAGCCGGTGCGCAGCTTCGGTGCCGCGCGCACCGTCCGCGCTGCGTTCGACGCCGGTGCCGCAGCCAGCCGGCTCAGGCCATGAGATTGCGCGCGCAGCCACAGGTCGCGCAGCGCCGCGTGGGCTTCGCTGCGGAAGTCGCCCGGCATCGGCACCGCGCCGTTGCTGACGGCGCGCAGACGTGCATACAACGCGCACTGCGATGCCTGGCCCAGCAACTGATACAGGCCCAGCAGCAGCGCGTAACCCTGGTGCAGAAAGCGCACCCCATCGCCGCGCTCGAGCGTCGGCAGCTGCCGTTCGAGCCCCGCGCCCGCGCGCTCCATCCAGCCGCCGAGCGCGAGATGGAAGGCTTCGTGCGAGCGGTCGTCGATACGGTCGGGCGCGGCGCCCAGGCACACGTGGCTGAGTGGCAGCACGGCGGCGTCACGGATCATGTGCTCGTCGACGATCGCGAGCATCGCCTCCAGGGCGAAAGGCGCCGGGTCCTCGACGTGCGCGATCAGTGCGTCGAAGAAGCGCTGCGTGTGGCGCTGGTGCAGTGCGAGGTAGATCGCCTCTTTCGTCTCGAAGTAGAGGTACATCGTGCCCTTCGCCAGCCCGGCCTCGGCGGCGACGTCGGCCACGCCGGGCAGATCGAGCGAGCGTTCGTAGAGGCTCGACGCGGCGTCGACGATCGCCTCGCGGCGCGCGGCTTTTTCGTCGGCGTCGATCGCGCGCACGCGCGGCGCGGGCAGGTTGTGTCGGCTCATCGGCAGGCTTAAATGACCGAGGGTCAATAGACCGGTACTCTAAATGACCGGCGGTCAGTCGTCTAACGGGCCGCGATTGCCCGCGTCGCGGTGCGGGCAATCGCCCGACCGTGCAACACTTGCCGGATGCTGGCACTGCTCTTCGTTGCCGACCCGCTCGAGCACTTCAAGGTCTACAAAGACACCACCTTCGCGATGATGCGCGAGGCCGCGCGGCGCGGGCATGACCTCTGGGCCTGCACGCCCGAGCAGCTCCTGTGGCAAAGCGGCGGCTGCGTCACCGCGCGCGGGGCACGGCGGATCAAGCTGACCGGTGACCCGCTGACATGGTTCGACGAGCTCGAGACGCGTGACGTGCCGCTGCGCGACTTCGACGGCGCGCGTGGGGCGGTGCTGATGCGCAAGGACCCGCCCTTCGACAGCGAATTCTTCTACGCGACGCACCTGCTCGAGCAGGCGCAGCGCGAAGGCGCGAGGGTGTTCAACGAACCTCGGGCGCTGCGCGACCACCCCGAGAAGCTGGCGATCCTCGAGTTTCCCGAGCACATCACGCCCACGCTTGTGACGCGCAGCGCGCAGGTGGTGAGCGACTTCCACGCCGAGCACCGCGACATCATCCTCAAGCCGCTGGACGGCATGGGCGGCATGGGGATCTTCCGCGTCGGCCCCGACGGCATGAACCTCGGCAGCGTGATCGAGACACTGAACCGCGGCGGCGAGCAGACGCTGATGGTGCAGCGCTACGTGCCCGAGATCACGCAAGGTGACAAGCGCATCCTCGTCATCGATGGCGAGCCGGTGCCGTTCTGCCTGGCGCGCATCCCGCAGGGCAACGAGATCCGCGGCAACCTCGCGGTGGGCGGCAAGGGCGTGGCGCAACCGCTGTCGAGCGCCGATCGGCGCATTGCCGAATCGATCGGGCCTGTGCTTGCCCAGCGTGGACTATTGCTGATGGGGCTGGACGTCATCGGCGACGTGCTCACCGAGATCAACGTCACCAGCCCGACCTGCTTCCAGGAGATCGCGCAGCAGACCGGTTACGACGTGGCCGCGCGATTTATCGACGCGCTCGAGTCGAAGCTTAGAACCGCGTAATGGCGCCGAACCAGCTGTCGTTCGAAGCGCTCGGATGCGTGCGGCTGACGATCAACGCGCCTTGCAGATACAGCGCGTTCAGCAGGCGTGCGGCACGGCCGCGGTTGAAGCCGGCCCAGTGCGATACGTCTTTGATCGTCGCGCTGCGGCGCCCCAGCCGGTGCACCGCGGCACGCACCACGCCCGGCATGGGTATCTCGCGCAGGTTGGACCCGGCGCAGATGCGGTAAGCCGCCGCGCCGCCGATTTCGGGCAGCAGTTGTTCGCGCGAACCGCGCACCGCGAATTCCCACGCGACCGGCCCCAGCGGGTGGTACAGGTGCCGCTCGCCGATCAGCGCGATCTGCGGATCACCCGGGGGACGCAGCACCGCGGGTTCGACGCGCAACACGACCAAGTGCGCCAGCGGCAGCGCGAGGAAGCGCTGCATCGGGATCGGGCAATGCGCCAGATGCTCGAGCGGAAACACCGTTAACGGTACGACGACGTCATCGCTTTGAAGGTAGATCGCGAGCGGCCGTGCGTGGCGCATGCACGCGGCCATCACCTCGAGCAATTCGGTCTGGCGGCCGTGCTGCTCGAAGCGCATCAGGTCCTGCATCAACGACGGGTCGAGCTGCGACAACCGCGTGAGCGTGGCGTCGCCCTGCTCGCGGGTCAGTTCGTCCAGGTAGCGTTGAAAGCCGCTGACGCGCATCAGGTCGTGTTCGTCTTGCGGCGTGGGCCGGTGCTGCATCGGTGGTCGGTCGAATGGTGCTGCTGCCGTCGACCGATGGACGAGGGCGGGCAGGAATGCGAATGATGTTACACCCCGTAGCCACGCGCGCTGCCCCTCGCGCCCGGGCTAAACCCACGAGCAAGGGGCCGCAGTTCAAGCGCCCGCACACACGCGTCGAGCGCGTGGGCGGGCTGATCGGCGATCGCTCAGTTCTGCTTCTTGCGGAAGTCGTCATGGCAGGCCTTGCAGGCCTGGCCGGCGTCGCCGAAGGCTGCCTTGACCTGATCTTGATTGCCGGTCTTCGCAGCGACGGCGAGCTTGCCGACAGCGGCCTGCATTTTCTCGGCGGCTGCCTTGAACTTGTCGGGCTGGCTCCAGACTTCGGGCAGCGCGCTGGTGCCGCCGACGTTGCTCGTACCGTCGATGAAGCCAGCGTAAGGCAGGCGCGACATCGTCTGCACCAGGTCGGCGTTGATCTGGACCGCGGTGGCGTCGAAGGGCACGCGGTTGTTGACCATCGCGCCGATGCGCGAGAAGTGGTTACCCATCACGTTGAGCGCGCCGCGGCGGTAGGCCACGGCGTCTTCGGGTTTCTGGAACTGCGCATAGGCCGGCAGGCTCAGCACGAGGGCCGTGACCATGGCGCCCATCAGCGCCTTGCGGGTGATACTTCATTCGTCGTGTCCTTCGTTGGATACGGTGCGGTGGGATTTGTTGTCACCCGAGACGGCAGCGATCGGGTGCCCGATTCTGAATCGATGCGTGCGTCTCGGTTCCTCGGAAGACGCCGCGATTGGGGTTTATCGTCGGGGCTCGTCACAACGACATGATGAGACGTTCGATGTCGATCAATGAGCCGTTCAATTACCTTGACGAGCGTGCGCGCGTTGCACGCACGCGGGTCTGGGACCTGCCCACGCGCGTCTTCCATTGGGCGTTGGCGTTGTTGATCGTGGCACTCGTCATCACCGGCAAGGTGGGTGGCAACGCGCTCGAATGGCACTTGCGTTTCGGACACCTGGTACTCGCGCTGCTCGCGTTCCGGCTGGTGTGGGGACTCGTCGGCGGGCACTGGTCTCGGTTCGTGAATTTCGTCTACGCGCCGTCGACGCTCGTGGCCTACCTGCGCGGCGAGCGCGGCCCGTCGGGCCGCTGGGAGGCAGGCCACTCGCCGACGGGTGCGCTGTCGGTCTTCGCGATGCTGCTGCTGTTGATCGTCCAGGTGCTCACGGGCCTGGTTGCCGACGACGAGATCGCGACCACGGGGCCGCTGTACCGCTTTGTGTCTTCGGCCACCTCGGCGCGTGCGACTGCTTGGCATGCCGACGTCGGCAGTTGGCTGATCATCGCGCTGGTGGTGCTGCACGTCGCCGCTATCGTTTACTACGCCAGCGTCAAGAAGCAGCGGCTGCTGCCGCCGATGCTGCATGGCGACAAGCCGCTGCACGCAGCGCTCGAGGCGTCGCGCGACGATGCGGTCTCTCGCGTCACGGCGCTGGCGGTGCTGGCACTGTCGATCGCACTCGCGGGCTGGGTGTGGTCGCTCGGCGCGCATGAACGCAAACGTCGAGTCGGCCGCGACCGCGTCGATCGACATCGCCGAACCCGCGACGCTCGAGGCGCTCGACGCCGCGCGCGAGATCATTCGCGAATACGCGCAGGCCCTCGGCGTCGACCTGTGCTTCCAGGGACTCGACCGCGAATTGGCCGAGTTGCCCGGCGACTACGCGCCGCCGCGCGGCCTGATGCTGCTGGCATGGGTCGACGGCGCGCTCGCGGGTTGCGGCGCGTTCAGATCGTTCGACCGAAGTCGACATCGCCAACGCGTGCGAGATGAAACGGCTGTACGTGCGCCGTGCTTTCCGGCGCTTCGGGCTCGGGCGCATCGTCGCGCAGGCGCTGATCGATCGCGCGACGCAGGCCGGCTATTCGAGCATGCTGCTGGACACGCTCGACGACATGGAGGCCGCGCGAGAGTTGTACCGTTCGCTGGGCTTCAGGGAGATCCCGCCTTACTATTTCAACCCGATCCCCGGAGCCCACTATCTGGCGGTGACGCTCGGCCCCTGAGGGTCGTGTTCGTCAGGAAGGAGCCGCGCCATGAACCCGTTTCGACAACTACTCAAGGCTTCGCGCCATCGGGTGCCCATCGGCACCTGGATCACGTCGGCAAGCCCGATCGTCGCCGAGGCGGTGGGTCACGCCGGCTTCGACTGGGGTGTCATCGACATGGAGCACACCACCATCGACATGATGGGCGTGCTGCACGCGCTGCAAGCGATTTCGACCACGAAGATGGTGTCGGTCGTCAGCGTGCCCAGCAACGACCCGGTGACGGTGAAGCGCGTGCTCGACGCCGGCGCGCTGACGCTGATGTTCCCGATGATCGAAAGCGCCGACGACGCGCGCAAGGCGGTGTCGGCGACGCGCTATCCGCCGGCCGGGCATCGAGGCTTGTCGGCGATGAACCGCGCGTCTCGCTATGGCACGCTGCCCAACTACGTGCGGCTGGCCGATGCGTCGCAGGGCGTGATCGTGCAACTCGAGACGCAGGCGGCATTGCGGCGAGCTCGAGGCGGTGTGCGATGTCGACGGTGTCGACGCGGTGTTCGTCGGGCCGTCGGACCTGTCCGCCAGCCTCGGCCATGGCGGGCACCTGGGCCACCCCGAGGTCATGCGCGCGATGGGTACGATCGTGCAACGTTGTCAGGCCATCGGCATGCCGGTGGGCACGGTGGGCAACTCGACCGAGCTGGTGGCGCAATACCGTGCGATGGGCTTCGACTACATCGCCGTCGCGTCCGACCTGGCGCTGCTGATGCGTGGCGCACATGACGCGATCACGGCGCTGCGAACGCCCGATGGCGAAACCCACGTCCATTCGTTGACCACGGGCACGCGAACGGCATCGACCGATTCGACACCGCCGTGATGGCGCGGATGACGCGGTGAGGGAGCCGCCGCGATGCAGCCGTCTGGCGGCATCGCAGCACGATGCACCTCCAGAGGTGCGGCCAAGGCCGGCCGCGCCAATGCAAATCCTCCAGCTTCGCGCCGGCAAGCTGCGCGCCGCACTCAGACCCGACCTTGGCGGCGCGCTCGCGGGCCTTTGGTTCGACGGCGAACCGCTGCTGCGCGGCACCGAACCGCGCGTGCTCGAGTCGATCGACGACTGCGCTGCCTTTCCGTGCGCGCCCTTCGCGCAGGAGCTGGGCCGCGCGTCGCTGCAATGGATGGACAAGACCTACGAGCTCGAGCGCCATCCCTCGTCGACCCATGCGCTGCACGGCGTGGCGTGGCTGCGGCGTTGGGAGGTCGTCGCAGTCAGCGCCAAGGCCGCCGAGATGCGCTATTGCCACGCGGCCGACGACGCATGGCCCTTTGCGTTTGACGTGCACCAGATCGTCGAAGTGAAAGAAAGGTCGATCGCGATCCAGCTCGTGCTGACGAATCTTCATGACGCGCCGCAACCCGCGGGGCTGGGCTGGCAGCTTGCGTTCGCGCCGCCCGTCGGCGCGCGCGTCAGGTTCTCGTGCCGCGAGCGCTGGGACATCGACGCCATGACGCGGCTGCCGCACGGCAAGTCGGCGGCCACGAACGTGTCGGGGCTGGTCGAGTCGCTCGATCTCGACCACACGTACGAAGGCTGGAGCGGGGCGCTGCGCATGCGGGGGCCATCGCGCACGCTGCGGCTCTCGTCGTCGCTCGACCGTCTTGCAGTCAGGACGAAAGCCGACGAACCTTTCTGCGCGCCGGTCCGGTCAGCCACGCACCCGATGCCTTTCACATGGGCAGCCCGACGGCCAACGGCCTCGAGGTCTTGCCGCCTGCTGCGTCGATCGAAGCCTGGATGAGGCTCGAGGTCGGGCGCTGACGCTCGCTCGCACTGCGCTGACTCGCTGCCTGCGCTGACCGCGTCATGATGCGCTGGACATGCGGCGTCGCAGCGTGATCACCTTCACGACCGCCGAAGGCCGCACGCGCGAATCGCGGGATGGCGTTCCGACATTTGCACGGAGGCAGGTGCGATCGGCGTGGATTCGTTCGCTGGAGAAAAGAAGAAGGCGCCCTAAAGTTTTCCTCTGTATCGAGTTGTGCGGATCTCTTGTCGGCGCTCGACACGTTCACCCTTCCACGTTGGGATCCTCGCGGATCAAGAAAGGCAATATCCCGTGAAAAAGAACCTCGTCACCAAGGCCCTGCTGGCTGTCGCGCTGGCGACGCCGCTGCTGGCTACGGCCGAATCGCAACTGTCGACCGCGGCCCCGCGGCCGCGAAGCTGAACTTCCGCGTGATCATTCCGCGCGTGCTGTTCATGGGTGTTGGCGCAGGCGCCACCACCACGCCCTTCGCCACCAACGCGACCGTCGGCAACGCGATCTTCGACTACACGACGAACGGCAACGCGGTCGGCACCGGTGCCGCTGCGGCCACGATCACGGGCAACGTCGTTCCGGTGCGCCTGTTCGGCAACAACGGCCAGATCACGCTGACCGCCACGAACGCGGCCAACCTGCTCAGCGGCACGGACACGATTCCGTTTACGCAGTTCACGCGCGCTTCCGACAACGCCAGCTTCGCTGTGCCCGCCTTCAGCGGCGGCACCACCAGCCCGTCGCTGGTTGCGGTCGGCAGCAAGATCACCGACCTGAGCGCGAACTGGACCTTCACCTACCTGAACACGGTGAACGCAGCGCCCGGCACCTACAACGGCGAAGTGACCTACACCGCCTCGATGCCCTGAACCGGCTCAGTTAGGCCCAGCGTCAGCACGCTGCATCGCATGCAGCGTGCTCTCGTCCCACCAAGCGCCGCCGTCCGCGGCGTTGATCCTCCGGCGTCGACATGCAGATCGTGCGCGAGCTCTTCAGGCTCCTCGTGGGGTGTGCCC
This sequence comes from uncultured beta proteobacterium, assembly GCA_963738615.1. Classification (GTDB taxonomy): domain Bacteria; phylum Pseudomonadota; class Gammaproteobacteria; order Burkholderiales; family Burkholderiaceae_C; genus CAVTWY01. Next base: position 448,497 of record CAVTXI010000019.1, on the reverse strand, counting down.
TTCGGCACCCAACCCCGGCGCGCCGGTGGGCGTATTCACCGACCTGGACTGGCCTTCGCTGGCCTGGCCCTCGGGCTGGCGCTCGGCGGCCCGGGTCTCACCCACGCGGAATCGCAATTCACCACCGGCAGCGGCCCGTCTGCTGCGCGGGTGAACCTGCGCGTCGTGGTTCCCTACACGCTGTATTTCGCGGTGGGTCCGGGGGCCACGGGCCCGCGCACGCCCAACCCGGCGATCACGACCATCACCTACAGCTATGCCGGTGCCGGCGCCACGGTCGGCAACGGCACGCCGTCGGCAACAGCCACGGTGCCGGTGCGCATCTACTGCAACGCCGGCCCCACCACGATCAGCGTCAGCCACCCGGCGAACCTCGTCAGCGGCAGCGACACGATCCCGTTCACGCAGATCCTCGCGACCAGCCAAGACCCGACAACTTTCCGGTGCCGGTGATGGGCGGCGCCGCGTGAACCCACCGACCAACGGCGCCTCGAAGAACACCAACCGCAGCTCGAACTGGCGCTACCGGTACGCCAACCAGACCAAGCCCGCGCCCGGCACGTACACGGGCCAGGCCACGTACACCGCAGCACTGTTGTAGGCGCTCGTCGCGCGCGGCGTCGAGCGACGCGCGAAGCGTGAACTCGTTCGCGCGCGCCGTCGCGACCGCGGCGAAGGACGGGCGACGCACTACCTACACTCGTTTTCACGATGGATACGCGCCTTCGCCCTGCGATGCGATGCACGGGTCGACCAGGGTTCGCGCTGCTGCTCGCGGCAACGCTGGCCGGCGTGGTCGGCCCGGTGCAGGCCTGGACGTTGACGCATCGCGGCGGCGCCGCGACGCGTGTACCTGCAGGTCGGCAACGGCATCTATCGGCAACAGCGCCATCGTCAACACGGTCAGCGTCTCGGTGCCGGCGCAGCAAGTGCGCACCGGCGCCGGTCAGACGATGACGAGCGACAGCACGCAGGCCATCAGCCCCTACGACAACTACCCCGTGTGCAGCCCGCCGGCGCAGATCTTCGTCGCCGCGTCCTACCAGCGCAGCAACTGCGTCCAACGGGCCGGCGTCGGCGGTGCTTCAGGTCAGCTCGCCGACGTTCCTGACGAGCCCGAGCGGCGACACCATGCCGTTCTCGCAGATCAGCTGGACAGTCTCGTCGCTCGGCTCGACCGACGCCACGCCCAGCGTGATTCCGCCGGGCACGTTCAACGGCTCGACGCAACTGCTGGCGACCGTGCCGGCAAACCGGCTGATCGAGAACTGCCACACCTTCCGCTTCGCCAATACCGCGCCGCGTGCCGCGGGCACGTACACGGGGCAGGTGGTCTACACGATCGCGACGCCTTGAAGCCGCTCGTCGCGTGCCTTCGCTGCATCGTCGATCGCTCGCGCGGCTGGCCTTGGCCCGCGTCGGCAGCGTCGCGCTCGCGGCGTGGGCCCCGCCGTCGCGGGCCGCGCCGGTCAAGCTCGACGACACCGGCACGCATCTGTCGCCGCCGAACCTGCGCATGGCCTGGCGCGATGCAGCGGCCGGCTCGCGCCAGATGGAGGCGCAGGCGCGGCTCGTGGTGCGGCTGGACACGCGCGCGCACGCCGGCCGCCAGGGTCGCATCTACCTGGTGATGCCGCAGGACATCGGCGGCTCGCTCGCGATGCATTGGCAAAGCCGCGGCCCGCTGATGCCGGGGCGCATCTCGCCCGGCGAACGCGTGCTCGTCTTCCAGGGCCGCATTCCCGGCCCGGCGATCGAGGACCACTGGTCGCTGCTGCTGGTGGCCGACGGGGCGTGGATGAGCGAGTCGCGCCGGCTCGAGTGCAGCTTCGACATCGAATGGGATTGAACCACAACATGAACAAGAACCAGACGCGATCGCCGGCTCTTGCCCTGGTCGCTGCCTCTTCGGCGCTGGGCACGGCTGGCGCCGGCGCGCAAGGCATCTCGGCGGCCGTGTCGCCGCCGCGCATCGAGGCGCAGGTCAACCCGGGCCAGACCCACCGCCATGTCGTCGAGATCAGCCACAGCGGGACCAAGACCGGCAACTACCGCGTCTACACGAACGATTGGGCGCTTCAGCCCGACGGTGGCGTGAGCTTCACCGACAAGCTCGTGATGGGCAGCTGCCGCCCGTGGGTCGCGATCGAGAAGAAGCGAGCTGCTGATCCAGCCGCGCGGGCGCCACCGCTACCGCTTCGAGATCAACGTGCCGCCGGGCGCGATCCCCGGGGAGTGCCGCTTCGCGCTGATGATCGAAGGCGTCGAGCCGGTCACCGTCGACAACGGTGGCATCGCGATGCCCGTCAGCGGACGCATGGCCGTGATCGTGTATGCCAACGTCGGCGACGCGAAGCCGAAGATGAGCGTGACTTCACACGGTGTGGCCGAGGTTCAGGGCCAGATGCTGCCGGTGGTCGACGTGCGCAACGAAGGCAATGCGCACGGGCGCTTCGATGGCGCGGTCGCAGCTGTCGACGCCGATGGCAACAAGTTCGAGCTGCTGCCATCGAACCTGCCGATCCTGCCCGGCCAGACGCGGCGCGTCGCGCTGGCACCGGCCGTGCCCGAAGGGCAGGCGGCGGTGGTGCTGAAGTTCCCGGTGGCGGTCAAGGGCGAACTGGAGGCCGGCAGGTCAAAGCTGCCGGTCGACCTGACCTTCCGCCGATGACCTTGCGTGCTGCCTCTCGTCTGCGGACGTGGGCAGCGCGCGCACCGGTAGCCCGCGGCGCCGGTCGCGCCGCTGCCCCCAGGCGCTTGGCCATGGCGTTGTGCGCCTGGCTTGCAACGGCCGCTGCGTGGGCGCAGCTCTGCCGACGCTCTACCAGGATCGTGTGATCGAGAGGATGGGCTCCGATTCAGCGGCCACGAACGACGACGATCCTTTCGACCCCGAGGGCCTGCCGCGCCAGTTGCGCGTGGAAGGCCGTGGCCTCCACGAGCGCTCGAGCCTTGTCGGCGGCCGTTCGCTCGCCGCGTTCAGCGTCTTCGGCGTTGTCGAGAAGCCCAACTACGGCGTGATCTCGATCGACCTCGATTTGCGCTACGAGACCCGTACGCGCACGGGTTTCGGGTACGACGGTTACACCGCGGCGCCGCGTCAACCCGGCACGCTTGCGATCCGGCAGCGGGGTATGCCGTTGGGCAACGGTATGTCGCTCGACAACGACCTGGGGTTCTTCGCTGCGCCCGCGGTGCCGCTGGCTCGCGTGTTGTCGCGCGTCAACCTGCCGGCGCCACGGTTGCAGGGCGCTGCGTCGCAGTGGTTCGACGATCGCCGGCGCGTCACCGCCATGGCGGCGGTGGGCCAACCCATGCAGTTCGACGGGTTGGGCGCAAGCCAGGTGCAGCGCCAACCCGGCACGGTCGTTCAAATGGGTGGGCAATGGGACAGTGAGCCGGAGCCAAGCGTGAAGCATGGTGGCGGTGGCCCGATCGGCGTGATGGGCCTTGCCGACGCAGACCCTCGCCGTCAGCGCGCGCCATGGAGCGCTGCCGTGATGCTGGGGCAGGGCCGTGGCCTGACATCGAGCGGCGTGTACGGTGCGACCTGGACGGGCCCGCAGGCCGCGGGCTTCGATGCGCAGTCGGCGTGGCTTGGTGCGGGTGGTGAACGCCGCGATCTGCAATGGCAAGCGCAGATGCTGTCCACGCGGCTGGGCGACACCCAATCAGGTCAGCGCACCGACCACGGGGCTTGGGCAGACATCCAATGGCGCCAGGGCAGCGTGGGCCACAGTGCGGGCGTCTACGCGCTGGGGCAGGGCTTGAGTTGGCTGGGCCTGCCGCTGGCGTCGGACGTGGCGGGCGGGTACTGGCGTGGCGCATGGCAATCGCGCCGTTGGACCGCCGACGGCGGTGTCGACCTGCTGCATTCACCGTCGACGGGCAAGCGTGGCTGGTTCGCCGTCGGTGGCCTGCGCGACCACCTGACATCGAAGCTCTCATGGGGCAGCTTTTTGTCGATGCGCGACTTCGCGGGCCGCGCTCACAGCTTGGCGAGCGACCTGCAGTGGCGCAACGCGATGGGCACCACCGACCTGCGCGCCGACGCCAGCGCAGACGGCGAAGGCGGCGGTGCGCAGCGGCTGACGCTGCAACACGATTGGGACGTCGAGCCCGGCTTCTTGTTGGCCACCAGCGTGTCGGCCGGGCGTGCGCGTGCGGGCTCGGCCTCGGGCTCGGAAACCTCGCAACCGTCGCTGGCCGCGGCGGTGTCGTTGGAGGTGCCCGTGAAGTCCACGGCGTCTCTGCGCGGTACCTTCAACGCCGAGCAAATCGGCGACCAGCGTCGGCATGGCTTCAATGCGGCGCTGTTGTGGCCGCTGTCGGCAACCTGGACCTTCGAAGCCGGTGCGCTTGTGAACCGCGGCCAGTCGCGCCCGACGCGCCCAGTCGACCCGCTGGCGCCGCCGCCGACCAGCGCAGCTGCGGCAACGTCTCAGGCGCTCTCGGCCTACATCACCCTGCGCTACGAACTTCGCGGCGGCACGTCGACGGCCCCATTCGGTGGCCGGCCGCAGGACGGCGGCGGCACGATCGAGGGGCGCGTGTTCTTCGACACCAACCGCAACGGGCGGCTGGACGCTGGCGAGCAAGGCGTGCCCGGTGTGGCGGTGCAGCTTGACCGGCGCTACAGCGTCAAGACCGACAGCCAGGGCCGATATGAATTCGCCTGGGTTGCGAAAGGCGCGCGCGAGGTGGCTGTGCTCGACGAAACCTTGCCGCTGCCCTGGGCAGCGTCGGCCGACGCACCGCGCGGCGTCGAGGTGCTGTTGCGTCGGACCGCCCGACGCGACATCGCGGTCGCGTCGCCTTAGTTGGCGAAGCAGCGCTGTCAGTGAGAGGCCGCGAGCGCGTCGATCACGATCGACGGCGTCAGCAATTCGGGTAACAGCACCGGCGCCGACGCACCGGGGCGGTACAGCGCATACACCGGCACGCCGTTGCGGCCCAGCTTCGTCAACTCGGCAGCGATCGCCGCGTCGCGCCGCGTCCAGTCGGCGCGCAGACGCACGACCTTGTGCTGGTCGAACGCCCGTTGCACGTCGGCACGCTCGAGCGTCGTGCGCTTGTTGACCTGGCAACTCACGCACCAGGCCGCGGTGAAATCGACGAAGACGCTGCGGCCGGCCTGCAATTCCGCCTCGACCTTGCCCGGCGCCCACGGCTGCCATGCTGACCCGGCCACGGCCTGCTGCGGCGCGGCCTGTGCTTCACGCCACATCGGCCAGGCCCACACCAGCGCCACGGCGGTCAGTGCCACACCCGCCGCAGCCCACGCGCGCCCCATGCCTTGCGTGCGCGCACCCCATGTCCAGGCCGCAAAGGCCAGCGCCACCAGCACGGCCAGCAACGCTGCCGCGGCGTCGATGCCCGACTGCTGGCCCAACACCCAGACCAACCACACCACCGTGGCGAACATCGGGAACGCCATGGCTACCTTGAAGCGTTGCATCCACGCTCCGGGCTTTGGCAGCCAGCGCGTCAGGCGCGGTGACAGGCTCAACAACAGGAAAGGCAGTGCGAGCCCAAGCCCGAGCATCGCGAAGATCAGCAGCGCCTGAGCCGCGGGCAACCCGGCCGCGTAGCCCAGCGCCGCACCCATGAACGGCGCGGTGCACGGCGCCGCCACCGCCACCGCCAGCACGCCGGTCAACCATGAATCGACCCAGGGGTGCTTCGGGCGTGCCGCGGCGAGGTTGCCGGGCACGGTCATGCCGACCTCGAACACGCCCGCGAGGTTGAGCCCGATCAGCGTGAACAGCGCCGCCAGCGCCGCGACCACCGGCGGTGACTGCAACTGGAAACCCCAACCGACCGCTTCACCCGCGCCGCGCAGCGCGATCAGCACACCGGCAAGCGCCAGGAACGACATCAGCACCCCGGCGGTGTAAGCCAGGCCGCTGCCGACGCGGGCCGCGTCGTCGTCCTGCTTCGCCAAGCCGAACGCCTTGAGCGACAGCACCGGCAGCACGCAGGGCATGAGGTTGAGCAGCAAGCCACCGAGCAGCGCCGAGGCCAGCGCAAACCAGAGCGTCATCGACGGTGCGGCGGGTGCGGTGGATGTCGACATGGTGCTGGCGGCGGCCCCGACGACGGTGGTCGTGGATCCGCTTGCGGTCGCGGTTGCGGTTGCGCCGACAGGTGCACCTGCGAGGGGCGGCCACGCGCCGTCGATGTTCAACGCCACGCGCAGTCCCCCGGCCTGGCCCGGTGTGGTCAGCACGACGTGCATCGATGCCGGGCTTTCGGTGCGTTCGCGAGACAGCGGCACGGTGGCCTTCCAGGTTGCGCCTTGCCACTGCCCCGCGACCTTGGCTGCGTGATCGATCACGCCCGCCAGTTCGGCGAAGAACTCGACCGGCTTGCCGTGCCAAGCCACAGGCATGCCGACAAGGTCGACCTCGAGGGCTTCGGCCTTCACTGCTGCTTTGGCGGTGATGCCACCAGGTGACAGCGGTTGCGCGCGCCGCGCCGCGTCGAACAGCGCGCCGTGGATGCCCGTGGCCGCATGCGCCGGGATGTCGAGCGCGAAACTGCCCTGCTCGGGAATGCAAACGTCTTTGCAGACGAGCCATTGCGCTTGCAGCTTCACCGGCAACGACGACGCGGAAAACGACGACGGCACCTCGACCTTCACCGGCAGCAACAGCGTGCCCTCGTAGCCGTAGTTCACCATCGGGCCGACGGGAAGCTTCTTCGGCGTGGGCCATGCGATGTCGCCCGCCGTGACGCCCGCGGGCAGGGTCCAGTCGAGCGTTGTCGGCAACCCCGAATCGCCGGGGTTGAGCCAGTAGGTGTGCCACTCGGGCTTGTGCTCGATCTTCAGCGCGAGCATCAGCGGCTTGCCCGGCGCGACGCCCTCGGGCGCGTGCGCGATCAGTTCCGCGCGCACCTGATCGGTCGTGACCACGGCGCCACCGCCGGGAAACTGGGCCAGGGCCGCGGGCGTGTAGATCACCAACGCGAAGGACTGCGCGATGCGCCGCAGCCTGAGCAGGAACAGTGGCGAAAGCATGTCGCGTGCTAGAGAGCGCTGTGGAAGAGAGCGCTGTGGAAGAAGGGATTCAGACGGTCGCCGACGGTTGGATTGTCCTCGTCACGCGCATGACTGACTTCGGTCTGCTCCCCGGAGTTCCCTCGGCCGTCACCGTGCGGCTGCCGGCACCTCTGTGCCACACCCTATAATCCCGAGGCTTTGCTGACTGGCTTCCGGGATATTGACGATGGCTGACCCTGGCCTGCGCAACCGCGCGGCGCCCGTCCCGCACAACCTTGCGCAGGACCACGACAGAAGGGTCAGCTGGGATGACGACGATCGATGGAAGGACGGCTGGCGTGACGAACCTGTACGACCCCTCTCGCGGGAAGAGGCGCGCGCGCTGATCGCGCGTGAGCCTTCTGTTTCTCCGTGGGCGGTGGTGGCGGTACAGCTCGTCGTCGGGATCGTCGTGGCCCTCGTCGTGTGGGGTGTCACGGGTCGCGTGGAGGGGTTGTGGTCGGCGCTGTACGGCGCGGCCGTGGTGGTGGTGCCCGCAGCGCTGATGGCGCGCGGCATGACCAGCCGACTCACTTCATTGAATCCCGGCGTCGGTGCTGTCAGCTACGTGTTGTGGCAGGGCGTCAAGATAGCGGTGTCCGTCGGCATGTTGATGTTGGCGCCGCGGATCGTGGAAGGACTGTCGTGGCCCGCGCTGTTGGCGGGCCTTGTCGTGTGCATCAAGGTGTATTGGGTGGCGCTGCTGTGGCGGCACCCGGCGAAAGATAAGTCGCAAGCGAATTCGTTCGAGCAATAAAACATGGCCGCAGAAGGACACGCCCCAACCTCTGGTGAATACATCGTTCACCACCTGACGCACCTGCAAAACGGGAAGCAGAAGGCCGTCGTCGATTTCTCGATCGTGAACTGGGATTCGGTTTTCTACTCGGTCGTGCTTGGCGCGCTGGGTTGCTGGGTGCTGTGGCTCGTCGCGCGCAAGATGACCTCGGGCGTTCCCGGGCGGTTGCAGGCGGCCGTCGAGTTCCTCGTCGAGATGGTCGACAACGAGGCCAAGGGCATCGTCCACAACGCGCAAAGCCGCAAGCTCGTCGCGCCCCTCGCGCTCACGGTGTTCATCTGGATCTTCCTGATGAATGCGATGGACCTGCTGCCGGTCGACCTGCTGCCCTGGATCACCGAGCGCATGGGTATCCCCTATCAGCGCTCCGTGCCGACCGCTGATCTGTCGATCACGATGGCGCTTTCGCTCGGCGTGCTGATCGTCGTGCTGATCTACAACGTCAAGATCAAGGGTATTGGCGGGTGGGCGCACGAGCTCGATCAGTGCGCCATTCGGTACAAGTAAGAACCCGCTGATCGCTATCCTGCTGGGCATCATCAATTTCGGGATGCAGATCATTGAATTCATCGCGCGCACCGTGTCACACGGCATGCGGTTGTTCGGCAACATGTACGCGGGCGAGTTGATCTTCTTGTTGATCGCGCTGCTTGGCGGCGCGTGGGGCGCGGTTGGTCTGGGCGGCAGCCTCGCACTCGCGGCGCTGCATGTGGTTGCCGGCACCGCGTGGGCCATCTTCCACATTCTGATCATCACGCTGCAAGCCTTCGTGTTCATGATGCTCACGCTCGTGTACATCGGCCAGGCTCATGACGCTCACTGATTGAGTTGATCCGCGGCAGGGGCTTGGCCGCTTTGCGAACTCGCTCTCGTCCCCATCTTTTCTTCGTCTTCCTCTCCACAAACCACACTGACCAGGAGTCACCATGAACGTCATCAGCTTCGTTGCCATCGCCGCCGGTCTCATCATCGGACTGGGCGCACTGGGTGCCTGCATCGGCATCGGCATCATGGGCAGCAAGTACCTCGAGTCGGCTGCGCGTCAGCCCGAGTTGATGGGCGCAGCTGCAGACCAAGATGTTCCTGCTCGCCGGCCTGATCGACGCCGCGTTCATCATCGGCGCCGGTATCGCGCTGTGGTTCGCGACGGCCAACCCGTTCATCGGGCAGATCGCCGGTGCGATTGCCGCTGGCGCCAAGTAAAGCCAGTTCCTCGAGTCGTCGTGGCTGCATCGCCCTCGATGCCGTCTGAGCCATCCATTCCTGGGGAACTCGCGTGAGCATCAACGCCACCCTGATCATCCAACTCATCGTCTTCCTGATCCTCGTCTGGTTCACGATGACCTACGTCTGGCCGCCGATCACCAAGGCGCTCGACGAGCGCGCGAAGAAGATCGCCGATGGCCTGTCGGCCGCCGACAAGGCGAAAGCCGACCTGGCCGCTGCGAACAAGCGCGTCGAGCAGCAGCTGTCGGCCGCGCGCGACGACGCGCAGAAGCGCCTGGCTGACGCCGAGCGTCTGGCGCAGAAGATGGTCGACGAGGCCAAGGGACGCGCCAACGAAGAGGCCGCGAAGATCGTCACCGCGGCCCGCTCCGAGGCACAGCAGGAGATGACCAAGGCTCGCGACGTGTTGCGCGACCAGGTTGCCGCGCTGGCCGTCAAAGGCGCCGAGCAGATCCTGCGCCGCGAGGTCAACCCCGCGGTGCATGCCGATCTGCTGGGCCGGCTGAAGTCCGAGTTGGTCTGACCCACAAGAACGACGAGAGCGAGCCATGGCCGAAATCGCCACCATCGCACGGCCCTACGCCGAAGCGCTTTTCAAGGCCAGCGCCGCCGACAACGGCGGGGCCGAAATCGTGCCGCAGATCGCTGCTCTGGGCGCGGTCGCGCGCGACCCGCAACTGCGTCAATTGGCCGACAACCCGAAGGTCGACGCTGACCTCGTCTTCAACGTCATGGCCGATGTGGTCGGCCGCCAGGGCATTGCGTTGCGCGGCCAGACGCAGAACTTTCTGCGCACGCTGATCGCCAATGGCCGCATCAACGCGCTGCCCGAGATCGCGGCGCAGTTCCAGGCGCTCGTCAACAACGCGCGCGGCGTCAGCGACGCGACCATCGTCAGCGCCTTTCCGCTCGACCAGGCGCAGGTCGATACGCTGCTGACCACGCTGCAACCGCGCTTCGGCGGCCGACGCCTGAACGCGACGGTGCGGGTCGACCCCGACCTGATCGGCGGCGTGCGCGTCGTCGTTGGCGATGAGGTGCTCGACACCTCGGTGCGCGCCCGACTCGAATCCATGAAGGCCGCGCTCACCGCCTGAGCGCACGGCCCGGCATTGACCCGATCAAGCATTCCGGAGAACAACCATGCAACTGAATCCCGCCGAGATTTCCGAGCTCATCAAAAGCCGCATCGAGGGCCTGCAGACCTCGAACGAGATCAAGAACCAGGGCACGGTGGTCTCCGTGACCGACGGCATCTGCCGCATCCACGGCCTGTCCGACGCGATGCAGGGCGAGATGCTCGAATTCCCCGCCGGCAAGGACGGCAAGCCGACCTACGGCCTGGCGCTGAACCTCGAGCGCGACTCGGTCGGCTCGGTCATCCTGGGCGACTACGAGCACATCTCGGAAGGCGACACCGTGAAGTGCACGGGCCGCATCCTGGAAGTGCCGGTCGGCCCCGAGCTGATCGGCCGCGTGGTCGATGCGCTGGGCCAGCCGATCGACGGCAAGGGCCCGATCAACGCGAAGATGACCGACGTGATCGAGAAGGTCGCGCCGGGCGTGATCGCGCGCCAGTCGGTGAGCCAGCCGGTGCAGACGGGCTTGAAGTCAATCGACTCGATGGTGCCCATCGGCCGCGGCCAGCGTGAGTTGATCATCGGCGACCGTCAGACCGGCAAGACCGCGGTGGCGATCGACACGATCATCAACCAGAAGGGCCAGGACATGTTCTGCGTCTACGTCGCGATCGGTCAGAAGGCGTCGTCGATCAAGAACGTGGTGCGCTCGCTCGAGCAGCACGGCGCGATGGCCTACACGATCGTCGTCGCCGCGTCGGCGTCGGAGTCGGCGGCGATGCAGTACGTGTCGGCCTACTCGGGCTGCACGATGGGCGAGTACTTCCGCGACCGCGGGCAAGACGCGCTGATCATCTATGACGACCTGTCGAAGCAGGCCGTCGCGTATCGCCAGGTGTCGCTGCTGCTGCGCCGCCCGCCGGGCCGCGAAGCGTTCCCCGGCGACGTGTTCTATCTCCACAGCCGCCTGCTCGAGCGCGCCGCGCGCGTGAACGGCGACTACGTCGAGAAGTTCACCAAGGGTGCCGTGAAAGGCAAGACCGGCTCGCTGACCGCGCTGCCGATCATCGAAACCCAGGCCGGCGACGTGTCGGCGTTCGTGCCGACGAACGTGATCTCGATCACCGACGGCCAGATCTTCCTCGAGACATCGCTCTTCAACAGCGGCATCCGCCCTGCGATCAACGCCGGCATCTCGGTGTCGCGCGTGGGTTCGGCGGCGCAGACGAAGTTGATCAAGGGCTTGTCGGGCGGTATCCGTACCGACCTGGCGCAGTACCGCGAACTGGCCGCCTTCGCGCAGTTCGCGTCCGACCTCGACGCGGCGACGAAGAAGCAGCTTGATCGTGGCGCGCGCGTGACCGAACTGCTGAAGCAGGCGCAGTACAGCCCGCTGCCGATCAGCCTGATGGGCGCGTCGCTCTACGCGGTGAACAAGGGCTTTCTCGACGACGTCGAGGTGAAGAAGGTGCTGGCGTTCGAACACGGCCTGCACCAGCACCTGAAGTCCAGCCACGCCGACCTGCTGAAGAAGCTCGAGACCGACAAGGCGATCGACAAAGACGCGGAAGGCAAGCTCGACGCGGCCATCCAGGCCTTCAAGAAATCCTTCGCCTGACCAGGAGCCCCCATGGCCGCCGGCAAAGAAATCCGCGCCAAGATCAAAAGCTTCGAGAACACGAAGAAGATCACGAAGGCCATGGAAATGGTCTCGGCGTCGAAGATGCGCAAGGCGCAGGAGCGCATGCGCGCCGCGCGCCCGTACAGCGACAAGATCCGCAACATCACCGCCAACCTGTCGCAGGCGAACCCCGAGTACCGCTCGCCGTACATGAAGACCGACGGCACCAGCAAGGCCATCGGCTTCATCGTCGTCACCACCGACAAGGGTCTGTGCGGCGGCTTGAACACCAACGTGCTTCGCGCCGTCACCAACAAGATCAAAGAGGCGAAGGACGCGGGCGGCTCGGTGCAGGCGGTGGCCATCGGTAACAAGGGCTTCGGCTTCCTGGGCCGCATCGGCGTGCCGGTGGTCAGCCACGCAGTGCAGCTCGGTGACGCGCCGACGATCGAAAAGCTGATCGGCCCGGTGAAAGTCATGCTCGACGCTTTCACCGAAGGCAAGGTTGACCGCGTGTACCTGTGCTACACGAACTTCGTCAACACGATGATCCAGGAGCCGATGGTCGAGCAGCTGCTGCCGCTGTCGGCCGAACGGCTGCAGCAGACCGCCGACGAGAAGAAGGCCTACGGCTGGGACTACATCTACGAGCCCGACGCACCGTCGGTCATCGACGACCTGCTCGAGCGCTACGTCGAGGCGCTGGTCTATCGCGCGGTCGCCGAAAACATGGCCAGTGAGCAGTCGGCGCGCATGGTGGCGATGAAGGCGGCCACCGACAACGCTGGCAACCTGATCGCCGAGTTCAAGCTCATCTACAACAAGACGCGCCAAGCCGCGATCACGAAGGAACTGTCGGAGATCGTCGGCGGCGCCGCCGCGCTCGGCGGCTGAGCTGCGGCCGACCTCATCGAATCAATCGGATCAAGACTCTCTAGGATCAATCAAATGACGCAAGCCCAAGGCAAGATCGTCCAGTGCATCGGCGCGGTGGTGGACGTGGAATTCGCGCGCAACCAGATGCCCAAGATCTACGACGCGCTGAAGATGGCGGGCTCGTCGCTGACGCTCGAGGTGCAGCAGCAACTGGGCGACGGCATCGTGCGCACCATCGCGCTGGGCTCGTCCGACGGCCTGCGCCGCGGCATGATGGTCAGCAACACGGGCGCGGCGATCTCGGTGCCGGTGGGCCCGGCGACGCTGGGCCGCATCATGGACGTGCTGGGCAGCCCGATCGACGAGCGCGGCCCGGTCGACCAGACGCGCACCGCGCCGATCCACCGCAAGGCGCCGGCCTATGACGAGCTGTCGCCGTCGCAAGACCTGCTCGAGACCGGCATCAAGGTGATCGACCTGATCTGCCCGTTCGCCAAGGGCGGCAAGGTGGGCCTGTTCGGCGGCGCCGGTGTCGGCAAAACCGTGAACATGATGGAGCTCATCAACAACATCGCGAAGGCGCACTCGGGCCTGTCGGTGTTCGCGGGCGTGGGCGAGCGCACGCGCGAGGGCAACGATTTCTATCACGAGATGATGGAGTCCGGCGTCGTCAAGAGCGACAACCTCGCCGAGTCGAAAGTGGCGATGGTCTACGGCCAGATGAACGAGCCGCCTGGCAACCGCCTGCGCGTGGCGCTGACCGGTCTGACGATGGCCGAAGCGTTCCGCGACGAAGGCCGCGACGTGCTCTTCTTCGTCGACAACATCTACCGCTACACGCTGGCCGGCACCGAAGTGTCCGCGCTGCTCGGTCGTATGCCTTCCGCCGTGGGCTACCAGCCGACGCTGGCCGAAGAGATGGGCCGCCTGCAAGAGCGCATCACGTCCACCAAGGTCGGCTCGATCACGTCGATCCAGGCCGTGTACGTGCCGGCGGACGACTACACCGACCCGTCGCCCGCCACCACCTTCGCCCACCTCGACTCCACCGTGGCGCTGTCGCGTGAGATCGCCTCGCTGGGCATCTACCCCGCGGTCGACCCGCTGGACAGCACCAGCCGCCAGATGGACCCCAACGTCGTTGGCGACGAGCACTACACCACCACGCGCGCCGTGCAGCAGACGCTGCAGCGCTACAAAGAACTGCGCGACATCATCGCCATTCTCGGCATGGACGAGTTGAGCCCCGACGACAAGCTGGTCGTGGCGCGCGCACGCAAGATCCAGCGCTTCTTGTCGCAGCCCTTCCACGTCGCCGAGGTCTTCACCGGCACCAAGGGCGAATTCGTGCCGCTGAAGGAAACGATCCGCGGCTTCAAGATGATCGTCAACGGCGAGTGCGACCACATGCCCGAACAGGCGTTCTACATGGTGGGCGGCATCGACCAGGCGATCGACAAGGCGAAGAAGCTCGCGAACTGAGCGGCGCCGAGGAACAACCATGGCTACCACCATCCAGGTCAACGTCGTCTCCGCCGAAGAGAGCGTGTTCTCGGGCGAAGCGACCTTCGTGACGCTGCCCGGCGAGAACGGCGAACTCGGCATCCTGCCACGTCACACGCCGCTGATCACGCGCATCAAGCCAGGCGCGGTCGAAATCACCCGGCCCGACGGCACCAAGGAAGTCGTGGCCGTGGCCGGCGGCATCCTCGAGGTACAGCCCCACGCGGTCACGGTGCTGGCCGACACCGCGGTGCGCGGCAAAGACCTCGACGAGGCCAAGGCGAACGAAGCGAAGAAGCGCGCCGAAGAGGCGATGAAGAACGCGAAGAACGAGATCGACTTCGCCGCCGCGCAAAGCGAATTCGCCGCCATGGCCGCGCAGATCGCGGCGTTGAGCAAGTTGCGCAAGAAGTAGGTCGCAGCGCCTCGTCAATCTGCAAAAAGGCCCCGGGCGCGCAAGCGCTGCGGGGCTTTCGTTCGTTTGGCTTCGTGTCCGCCGTTGCCGGCGTGCAAACCCACCCATGCAGGTGAGCGCTTGCGCACGAGAATCGGCTTGAAAGTTTGGGACAGAAGGAGTTGGCGTCTGCCCGCGCTTCGCGCGATTCAGTGCGCTCATCACCCAGCCAACGCCGTGCCTGATCCATCCCCGCCCAGCCGCTTCGCCGCCATGGCGCGGCGCATCGGTGCAGACGAATGGTTCACCGCGTATCGGGTCGACGAGCCGACCGCGGCCCGGTTTCGTGCGCGGCAGTTAAGCGCCGTGACACGGCTGACGCCGTTGGCGATCGTCGCGAACGTGGTCAACGGGGCCCTGGTGGTCACGACGTTCCTGCCCACGCCGCAACGCGACCGGGCGCTGATGTGGGCGGCGGTGCTCGCGCTGCTTCTGCTGCGTGGTCTGTGGGTCTGGGTACGGCAGCGCCGAGTCCGATTGCGCGAGTCCGCATCGCGCCGCGCCTTCCGCCACGCCATGCTGAATGCTGCGCTGCTCGCCGCGGCATGGGCCGCAATGCCGCTGCTGCTGCTGTACCCCGGGGCTTCGGCGGGCCAGCAGATCTTCGTTGCCAGCGTTGTTGCCGGCATGATGGGCGGCGGGGGCTTCATCCTGGCCACAGTGCCTGCGGCCGCGACGACCTATGTGCTGGTCATGTCGATGGGCGTCGCGCTGACGCTGTGGCTCTCACCCGTGGATCTGCCGCTCGAGGTCGGCGTGATGCTCGTCGGCTACGCGGCCGTGGTGATCGGCAGCGTGTGGTCGATCGCACGGTTGTTCGGCGCGCGACTGATGGCCGAGGCCGAGGCCGAGCGCCAGAACGAGGTGATCGGGTTGCTGTTGCGCGACTTCGCAGAGCACGCGAGTGATGTGCTGTGGGAGGCCGGCCCCGACGGTCGCCTGGTTCAGGTGTCGAGCCGGCTGGCCGACCTCTTCGACCGTCCGATCGACCAACTGACGGCCGAACCCGCGTTGAAGATGCTGAGCATGCTGTCGCCCGACGACGACGAGGCGCGTCAGCAGTTCGAGCGGCTGGGTGGCCTCGTGCGGCAGGGTGCGCCGTTCCGCGACCACGTGATCGCGGTGCGCCGTGGCGACGGGGTGCGATGGTGGTCGCTGAGCGCCAAGCCGCTTGTCGACGCCGAAGGCCGTCATGCGGGATGGCGTGGTGTGGCCAGCGACGTGACCGACGCGCGCAACGCCGACCACCAACTGCGCTGGCTCGCGCACAACGACGCGCTGACAGGGCTGGCCAACCGCCACCAGTTCCGCCAGATTGCGACGCGGCGCCTGGCCGAAGGCGGCGCCCCGCTGGCGGTGCTGTGCATCGATCTCGACCACTTCAAGACCGTGAACGACAGCCTGGGGCACGCCACCGGCGACACGCTGCTGCGCATCGTCGGTGAACGGCTCGTGGCGGTCATGCGGCGCAGTGACGTGGTGGCGCGCCTGGGCGGTGATGAATTCGCGGTGCTGATGCAGGCCAACAACCCCGTCGAGGTCGAACTGCTGTGCAACCGCCTGCTCGACGCGCTGCGTGTGCCGTGCGACATCGGAGGCCTGAGCGTCAACGCGCGCGCGAGCGTCGGCGTGGCGATCGCGCCGCAAGACGGCATGGACATCGACGCATTGATGAACCACGCCGACCTGGCGCTGTATGCCGCCAAGCAGTCGGGGCGCGACGAGGTGCGCTTCTTCACGCCCGAACTCGCGAGTACGTCGCGGCGGCGCGTCGCGATCGAGCAGGCGCTGCGCAAGGCGCTCGCGCAGGGCGAACTGCGGCTGGTGTTCCAGCCGCTCGGATCATTCGCCGACTGGCAGATCGTCGGCTTCGAGGCGCTGCTGCGCTGGCGCCATCCCGAACTGGGCGACGTGCCTCCGGTCGAGTTCATCCCGGTGGCCGAAGAAGCCGGGCTGATGCCTGCGATCGGCGGCTGGGTCCTCGACGAAGCCTGCCACCATGCCGCGCGCTGGCCCGTTGCGTTGCCGGTGTCGGTGAACGTGTCGGCGATGCAGTTGATGGTGCCGGCCTTCGTCGAGCGCGTGAAAGACGCCGCGTTCTCGGCGGGCCTGCCACTGCAGCGCCTCGAGATCGAGATCACGGAATCCGTGCTGATGCAAGAGACGCGGGCCACCGGCGAGACCCTGCGCGCGCTCGACCGTGCCGGGGTACGCATGGCGCTCGACGACTTCGGCACCGGCTACTCGGCGCTGTCGTACCTGCGGCGTTTTCCACTGCACACGCTCAAGATCGATCGCAGCTTCGTGCTCGAACTGGCCACGCGAAGCGATGCGCGCGAGATCGTGAAGATGATCGTCGGCCTGGCGCGCACGCTGAAGATGCGCACCGTCGCCGAAGGTGTCGAAGAGCCGGCGCATGCGGCGCTGCTGGCTCGTGACGGCTGCGACCTGATGCAGGGGTGGCTGATGTCAGCGCCGATCGAGGCTGCCGAAGTGGCCCCCTTCTTGCGCGGCTGGTCCAAGCGCGCGCGGCCGGTGCTCGACGCGATCGCGCCTGCCTGGGCACGCCCGTCAGGGCTGGCGCGCTGATCGTCAGCGTGCCATCGTGAACCCCAGCGCGCTGATCGTGCCGCGCCAGTAGGCTCGCCGGCCCTGCGGCGCGAGCCACGCAACCTCGCCCTTCATCGGCACCATCATCCCGTCGCGCTCGACGTAGCCCGACCATCGACCTTCCCACGGCGTCATCACCACCTTGTCGCCCAGGGCGCGTCCGCGCGCATCGGCACGCACGCTGTCGATCAACCCCGATGCCGGATCGAATCGGAACTCGAGCGTCGCGCCCACCTCACCGTCGCTTGCCGTTGCGCGTGCCGTGTGCTCGTCGACCGCGGTCCAACGCACGCCCTGGCTCGGCAGAAGCGCGGTCGGGTACCACGCGGCTTCGGCGAACCAGCGCATGAACTCGCCCTCGGCGACGCCGCCGGGCTCGGGGCTGGTGCCGCGGGTGTCGGCCAGCACGACGAGGCCCATCATCGCCGGGCGCAGGATGCCTTCGCCCGCGACGTAGGCGTCGTGCACCAGCACCGCCGCGCCGGGCAACATCGACACGCGTGCGTCCCACACCAAGCCGGGGCGGCGCATCGTCACGCGCTGCTTCGACGTGAAGGGGCGCCACCGCTCGGGTCCCTCTGCTGTCAGGTTGAAGGTGCCGCCGTGTTCGATCAGCACCGTGTCGATCATCGGCTGGCCGTCACGCAGCGCCGCACGAAAGTAGCGCTGAACCGGCGCAGGCAAACCCCCGAGTTCCCGCGCGGCGTCGTAGCGTGTGGGCACCACCGGCTGGTGCGCGGCTTCGAGCCGGCTGTACAGCACGCGCGTGGCGGCAGCCCAGCGCAATGCGCCGTAGGCCGCGAGTGTGGCGACGATGACCGCCAGTGCGACGAGCATGATCACCAACCCCTTGAACCATGCCATCGTCAACTCCGTGGATCGCTCGCCGCCACGGGCACGGCCTTCTTCAACCAATCGACGATCGCGAGGACCATTTCCTCGCCGTGCCCGGCGAACAGATGCCCGCCGCTGTCGTAACCGATGAACCTCGCTCCCGGAATGCGGCTGGCGATCTGCTGCGCGCCGGTGTAGGTACCGAAGCCGTCGTCGCGCGCGCTGATCGCGAGTGTCGGTGCGCGGATCGATTCGAGCGGATACGGTTTCAGGCTCTTGCCCAGGCGCGTGTCGTCGATCAACCCGGCCGCGCGCGCCGACACCGGCAATACGCGCTCGGCCATCGCGTTCACGCGCGCGCGTTCGCCTTCGCTCGCGGCGTGGACCAGCGCAGGTGGCGTCGCCAGCACGTGCTCGAAGAAAGCATCGCGCGCCACGTGCAGCATCGTCCACACCAGCAGGTCCGATCCGAGCAGGCGCAGCAACCACGCGTCGTTCGCGTCCGACACTGCTGGTGCCACCGCGATCTGCGCGACGGGCGGCGGGGGCGTGATCGGCACGACAAGCACGAGCGCGCTCACGCGGTCGGGGTGGCGGATTGCAGTCTGCAGCGCCGACGGTCCGCCCGCCGACGCGCCCAGCACCGCGGCCTTCTCGATGCCCAGCGCGTCGAGCACGCATACATGTGCGTCGGCTTGCGCTTCGGCAGAAGCATCGGCCGGACGCGGCGTGCGCAGATAGCCGAAGCGCGACACCGCGATCACGTGGATGCCGTGCGCCACGAGCGGTCGCGCGAAGTCCATGCCCTGGTCGTGACCGCCGCCGCTGCCGTGAATCATCAGCAGCGGCAGGCCATCGCCCGCGCCCCCACGCCCACTGCCCCCCGAGGCGGCGCGGCCACCTTGGGAGCGGCTTGGCGGCGGACCGGCCTGCTGCACCTCGATCGGGCCGCAGCGGGTGTCGATCACGCTGCTGCCTTGCGCGGCGCGAGCGGTCGCGCGCGTCACGTCGTGCCGAAACCGCGCGTACGTAACCCACGACGTCGCGAACAGCGCCGCGAGCACACCCCAGCCGACGATGCGCGAACGTTTCATGCGTGATGCCGGCGAGCGAGCACGCGCCAGAGCAGCGGCACGATCAGCAGCGTGACCAAAAGCGCCAGCACGATCGCCAACTCGGGCGCGAAGACCCACAACAACGCGGGTCTGAGGCCGGCCGCGACCGACGCCACGACCAGGGTCGCCGCCACCAGCGCCAGCACCGCGCCGCCCCAGGCGCGCTTTGCCCGCGCCGACCGCCACGCAAGCAGCGCCACCGCCGCGAGCACCATCACCGCGACCGCGACGAAGCGGCCGTATGCCGCGCGCAGGCTCGGCCCTTGCGGGGGCGCCTGCCCACGCAGCAGGTTCACGACGCCGATCGGCAGTCGGCTCATCACCGCGTTCACGTTCCCGAGCGGCAGTTCGGTGTTGGCGTTGATCAAGACCAGCACCGCCTGCTTCGACTGCGGCATCAGCACCATCCACGCAGCAAATGGCGTCAGGCTGCCCAGGTGCCAGCGCGCATCAGCCGCGGCGCCGAACGGGCCGACGAACCAACCTTCGCCGTAACGAAAGTCGAAGTCGGCGGACAGTAACGTCGAGTGCCCGGGCGGCGACGCAGGTGCCAGCAGTTGCGCCACGCCGGCCGCCGAGAGCACGCGGGTCGATGACGGCGTGGCCGCGGTGCCTTCGGCCAGCAGCATCTGCAGGTAGCGCGCCATGTCGTTCGCGCTTGCGACGAGTCCTCCAGTGGGCTCGAAGGCCGGCAGCAGTTCGAGTGCTTCTTGTGCGCGCGGCACACCGCACACGATCTGGTGCACCGTGGTCATCCCGTCGCGACGAGCAGCATCTTGGTCGACATGACTGTGCGTCATCGCCAACGGCTCGAGCACGCGCTCTTGCACCAACTCGCGCCATGAGCGGCCCGTCGCAGCCTGAAGCACCGCGGCGAGCAGTACGTAGTTGAGGTTGCTGTACTCGAAGCGCTCGCCCAACGCCCGGTTCAGCGACACGGTGCCCAGTTCGCGCGCCAACTCGTCGATGCTTGCGCGGCTGCCTCGCAGCAGCGGCGCGATGCCGTCAGCGCGTGAGAAGCCGCTGGTCTGGTTCAGCAGGTGGCGCAGCGTGATGCGCTTGGATGCCGCTTCGTCGGTGACACGGAACCATGGCAGATACCGTTGAACCGGAGCGTCGACGTCGAGCCGCCCGGCCTCGACCGCCTGGCGCACCAGCAATGCGGTGAACGACTTGGTCAACGAGCCGATCGGGAACGGCGTGTCGCCGCTGATGGCCTTGCTGCGACCATCGTGCCCGAAGCCGCGCACGTGTGGCGCCAAGCCGTCTTGCAGCACGGCGATCGCGACGCCGGGCAGCCCGGACTCGGACACTTCGCGCGCCACGAAGGCATCGATGCGGTTGCGTATGACGGCGCCGTTGGCATCGGGCTGCGCGCGAGCTGCACCGATCGCGGCGCCCAGCACGATCGCCGCGGCGCAGGTGGCATACCCGAGCATTCGTCGGTCCATGCGTCGATCGTAGGACGCCGAGCGCGGGGCGCCTTGATCTCGCGCAGAGGCTTCGCGATGCGACATGACCCTGACTTCATCAGGGACGGCGCCACGCCGAAGGAAACTCAAGGCGTCCTCTGTCGTTTGATCGCTGACCATCGTCCAGTCGCCATCAGGAATCCGCCCCATGACTCGTCTCAACTTGTCCGCCCTCGTGTTGTCGGGCTTGCTCGCCGCGCCGCTCGCGCACGCGCAAGCCACCGTCGGCCAGCCCGCACCCGCCTTCACCGCGACCGACGCCGCAGGCAAGCCGGTGAACCTGTCCGACTTCAAGGGCAAACACGTCGTGCTCGAGTGGGTCAACCCCGGCTGCCCGTACGTGCAGAAGCACTACGACGGCGGCAACATGCCTGCGACGCAGAAGTCGGCCGTCGGCAAGGGCGTGGTGTGGCTGTCGGTCGCCACCACCGCGAAGTCGCATCGCGATTACCTGGCGCCGGTCGAGCTCGGTGCATGGCAGAAGACCAAAAGCGCGGTGCCGACCGCGACGCTGATGGACGCCGACGCCAAGGTCGCACGCGCCTACGGTGCGCGTACCACGCCGCACATGTACATCGTCGACCCGGCGGGCAAACTGGTCTATGCCGGCGGCATCGACAGCATCCCGAGCGCGAACCCGGCCGACATCGCGAAAGCGACGAACTACGTGAATCAAGCGCTGACCGAAGCGCTGGGCGGCAAGCCAATCTCGCAGGCCGTGACGCGCGCCTACGGGTGCAGCGTGAAGTACGCCGACGCGCACTGAGCGCGTCGCGCCGTACGCTCGCGGGTGTCGCGAGGTTTCTCTCGAGCGGGCGGCTCAAAGCCGCTTGCGGCAGCTCAGCCCACGGCCAGCAGCGCGTCGATCAGCGCCTGCGGTGTCGTCACCATCGGGCAATGCCCGGTCGCGATCGTCACGATGTTCCAGCCGGGTTGCGCGCGCACGCGTTCGCGCATGGCGTTGATCGTCGGATACGCGGGGCTGGTGCAATCGACGAACGTGCGTGGGTGCTTCGCCCAACGTTCGCCGTCGAAGTGCAGCGGCACGCGGTACATGCCGAACGGGTGCGGCACCTGCCGGCGCAGCAGCCAGGCGCGGTCGTCGCCTTCGATGCCGAAGTCGCGCGGGTCGGGCGGAGGCAGCGCGCCGCCGTTGGCCTTCGCCGCCGCCAGACGTGCCGAGACAATCTCCGGCGCGTGCCCCTGGCCCCAGCCTTCACCCGGTACCGGCACCATCGCGTCGACGTAGACCAGATGGCGCAGCAAGCCCGCGCCGCGCGCCGCCAGCCGGTCGGCCGCGCCGGTGATCACCATCCCGCCGTAGCTGTGGCCCACCAGAACGATGTCGCGCAGCTCTTCGGCGTCGACCAGTCCGACCACGTCGGCGATGTGCGTCTCGAGGTCGATCGACGGTGAACGCAAGTGCGCGCGTTCGCCGTCGCCGGTCAGCGTGACGGCGTGCACGTCATGACCCGCGCGCCTCAGCGGGCCGATCACACGGCGCCAGATCCACGCGCCGCCCCAGGCGCCGTGCACCAGGACGTAGGTGCTCATCGAGAACTTCTCGCGGGGCCGTGTGACGTCAAGCTCGGCTCGACCGCTTCTTCGCAGCGGGCTTGGACGTCCTGCGGCTCGCCGGCCTCACGGTCTTGGCCGTGGGTTTCTTCGCTGCGGACTTCTTCGGTGCCGCGACCTTTTTCAGCGCGACCTTCTTCGGGGCGGCCTTTTTCGCGGGCGACTTCTTCGCCGCGGGGCCTCTCGTCGGAGCCTTCTTTGCAGCGGGCTTTTTCGCCGTCACCTTCTTGCCCGCGGTCCGCGCGGGCTTGGCGGGGCGAACTGCGACTGGCGCACGCGACGACAGCTCGCCCCGGGGTTCGTCTTCGTCGCGCGGCTCGTCGTCCATCTCGTCGTACTCGAGTTGGTCCAGGCGTTGTGCCGACCTGCTCACCGCCTCCTGCATCTCGAGCACCTGCTGCGCCGTCACCGGCTCGTAGCGCTCGACCTTGCCCGTCGGCAGGAAGTGCGCGATGAGGATCTGGCCGCGGGGGGTGCCGGTGTCGTGCGAGATGTGCACCCATTTCGAGGTGGCGCTCTTGTTCTCGTAGATCAGCTGGTCGAACGGCAGCGCGGCGCGGACCACCGCCTTGAACAACTCGAGCACCGACATCGTCGTCGGCTGAATGTCGGCGGCTTTGCCTTCCAGGTGCTGGCTCTTGCGTTCCCCGCGCACGCGCGCGTTCAACACCGGCCCGCGATAGCCCGACGTGACCTTGATCGCCCCCCCGGCGGCGTCCCGCAGCGGGTCGAGCACCGACGTACACAGCGCTTCGAGATTCGCGCGTTCGGCGCCGGCCGGCGTGTTGTCGATGCCCTCGGCGGTAGCGGTCCGGGAGAACGTCAACTCGGCGAGGGTGAAGTGTCTCGAGAGGTTCATGGCAGGCTCCGTTCAGTGCACCTGGCCCCACGCAACCTCGGCCGCTGCCAGGTCCCACAGGGCGTGGCCCACGGTCTTCAGCAACACTGGGCCTGCGACATCCTCGTGCAGCGGCGCAGCGAATGCAAGCTCGGTCACGGCTGACCAGTCGACGCCCGCCCGAAGCAGGTCGCCGGCTTCATGCGACGCGTTGACCATGGCATCGACCACGATCGTGCGACACGCCTTCACCAGCGCAGGCGACAGCTCCGCCATCGACGCGCGGTACGCCCCCAACGCGACGATGCTCGCGCGCGGGTTCACGGGCGCGTCCAGCACGGGATCGGTCGCGTTGGTCGCGGTGACGATCAGATCGGCATGGCGCGCCTCGGCCTGAAGCTCGCCCACGCTGCCGCCGGTGGCGTCGATGCGCACGGCGCTGCGCAGGTGTTCGCGCTCGAGCGCCTGCGCCAGCGCTTGCGCCTTCGCCGGGTTGCGCGCGTGGATCGTCAGCCGGGTCAGCGGCCATAACTTCAAGAAGCACCGCGCCTGCGCAGCCGCTTGCACGCCCGCGCCGACCAGCAGCATGCGCGTGGCCCGCGTGCGCCCCAGCCGCTCGAGCCCGGCGGCCGACAGCGCCGCAGTGCGCCGCGCGGTTAACGTGGCGCCGTCGATCTGCAACAGCCGCTCGCCGGTGCGCGTGTTCATCAGCAGCACCTCGGCCTGCACCGCCGGCAGGCGGCTGCCTTCGCGCACGTTGGCCGCGTGCACCGTCACGGTCTTCAGCACCGTCAGGTCTGGGCCGTGCGCCGTCATCAGCAGCAGCACGCCGCCACCCGGCACGCCTTCCTGCAGGTCGATGTGCACCCGCGGCGCAGCCTGCACCTCGCCACGTGCGGCGCGGTCGAACATCGCCAGCAGCGCATCGACAAGCTCGCGCTCGGGCAGGGCTTGCGCGGTGGCGCGGGCGTCGAGGCGCATCATGGCGGTGGTGCGGTGGTGAACTGGCAGCGGCGACGCGCGTCAGTATCGAGCGAGCACGTGCCATGCAGCATGCGCACGAACCCGCCGTGAACCATCGTCACAACGTCAGCCCGCCACGCATGACCTCAGCCACCACCACGCCGACAGCCGCCGCGCCGCAGCGTGAGCCGCACTGCCCCTTGTGCGGCGAATCCAACGGCTGCGTGCCGGCAGCTGACGGAACGTTCGACCAACCGTGCTGGTGTGCCGGACTCGTCATCGACCGCAGCGTCCTCGCGCGCGTGCCCGTGGTGATGAAGGGCAGGGCATGCCTGTGCCCGCGCTGCGCGGCGCCGGGTCGCGTCGACCTCACCGTGAAGCCATGAAACCGCGCATCACCGTCATCACCCTCGGCGTCGACAACCTCGAACGCGCCGTCGCCTTCTATCGCGACGGCCTCGGCCTGGCGACCGAAGGCATCATCGGCACGCAGTACGAAAACGGCGCCGTCGCGTTCTTCGACATGCAGGCTGGCCTGAAGCTCGCGTTGTGGCCCCGCAAGAGCCTCGCCGCGGATGCCGGCCTGCCGCTGGCCGCACCGAGCGCGACCGAGATGGCGCTGGCGCAGAACGTGGCGACACCAGGCGAAGTCGATGCGCTGATCGCGCAGGCCGAGGCTGCCGGCGCCAAAGTCCTGAAGCGCCCCGGGGCAGCGTTCTGGGGCGGCCACACCGGTTGCTTCCAGGACCCGGACGGGCACCTGTGGGAGATTGCGTTTAATCCCAACTGGCCGTTGCCCGAGGGCGCGGACTGACGCTCGGCTCGAGAGCAATCATGAGCACTCCAACCTCACGGTTCAGCGTCTCGGTGAGTCGCGAGTCTTGCGTCTGCGATCAAGAGCCGACTTCGCGTTGATGACGTACGGCGAGGATCACGGCGTTGCGGCCGTCATATCGATACAGGACAACGTACCCGCTGTCGCCGAAATCGATCATCCACTCGCGGTACTCCGGTTCCATGTCCTCGGCCGGGCGCCCCATCCCCGGTTGGCGCCCCAACACCTTGACGCCTTCACGAATAGCTTTGACGGCTCGCTTGGCGGCATCACTGCTCTTCGGTGCAAGGAATCGGTAGAGGCGCTGCACATCGCGCAGCGCCGGTGGCGACCAGATCAGCCGTGGCATTCAGGTGGTTCGACGTCTCGACCTGCTTCGAGCTTCGCGAGCCACGCATCGGCCTCCTTCGCAGTCAGGTGACGGCCCGTAGCTTGGTACTCGTTCCAGGCCTTCGTCGCGTCCTGTCGAAGAGCTTCGCGCTTCTCTTCGCGCTCGACGTACTGTTGGATGGCCTCGCGCATCAGCCAGTGCGGCGTGCGCTGGCGCGCATCGGCCAGACGCTTGACGCGCTCTTTGATGTCCGAGTCGATCTTGATTGCCACAGGGCGTGTGGTCGCAGTGCTCACGGCATGGTAGCGAGTGGTAATACCCAACGATACCATTGAGCCGGGAGGCGATGCAAGGGCTGCTACCCCGCCGCCGGAATCGTGAGCCCCCGCACCACCGCCGGCCGGGCGACGAACGCCTCGAGCGCACGCTTCACATTTGCGAAAGACGCGAAGTCGACCAACTCACCCGCACCGTAGAACCCCACGAGGTTGCGCACCCACGGGAAGATCGCGATGTCGGCGATGGTGTATTCGTCGCCCATCACCCACGCGCGGCCTTGCAGGCGTTGGTCGAGGACGCGCAGCAGGCGCTTCGATTCGGCCAGGTAGCGGTCACGCGGGCGTTTGTCTTCGTACTCGCGGCCAGCGAATTTGTGGAAGAAGCCGACCTGGCCGAACATCGGTCCCACGCCACCCATCTGCCACATCAGCCATTGCAGCGTCTCGTAGCGCCCGGCGTCGTCGCGAGGCATCAGTTGCCCCGTCTTCGCGGCCAGGTAGACGAGGATCGCGCCGCTTTCGAACAGCGGCAGCGGTTGGCCGCCAGGGCCGTTCGGGTCGAGGATCGCAGGGATCTTGTTGTTCGGCGACAGCGTCAGGAATTCGGGCGTCGTCTGGTCGTTGCTGTCGAAGCTGACGCGGTGCGCTTCGTAGGGCAGGCCGGTCTCTTCCAGCGCGATCGATACCTTCACGCCGTTGGGCGTCGGCGCCGAGTACAGCTGAAGCCGGTCGGGATGGCGCGCGGGCCACTTGCGCGTGACAGGGAAGTTGGAGAGGTCGGGCATGGTGCAGCTTGGGGTCGAGTCGTCGAGCACGCAGTGTCACCCCCGCCGTATGATCCCCGCCCACGCTGCTGCAGAGGTCCCAACGGTGCAGCCGTGTTGGTTGGTCTTCATCGCGACATCGTGAAAGGGCTCGAGACATGGCACTCATGGACTTCATCAAGAAACAGTTCATCGACGTCATCGAATGGGTCGAGGACGGCAGCGGGACGCTGGCGTGGCGCTTTCCCATGGAGGACCGTGAGATCCAGACCGGCGCGGTGCTCACGGTGCGCGAATCGCAGGTGGCGGTGTTCGTCAACGAAGGCACCATCGCCGATACCTTCGGCCCCGGGCGCCACAAGCTGACCACGCAGACGCTGCCGGTGCTGACGAACCTGAAGAACTGGGACAAGCTCTTCGCGTCGCCGTTCAAGAGCGACGTCTACTTCTTCGCCACGCGCCTTCAGACTGACCAGCGCTGGGGCACGACCCAGCCGGTCGCGATCCGCGACAAAGACTTCGGCGCCGTGCGGCTGCGCGCGTTCGGCAACTACGCCTACAAGATCGCCGACGCGGCAACGTTCCACAAGCAGGTGTCGGGCACGCAGGAGCGCTACACCGTCGAGCAGCTTGACGGCCAGTTGCGCGCGCTGCTGGTGCAGCACATCAGCGACGCGGTGGGGTCGTCGAACATCGCGTTCCTCGATCTCGCGGCGAATCAGGTCGAGTTCGCGCGCTTGTTGAAGGACGCGGTCGCGCCCGATTTCACCGCGCTGGGCCTTGCGGTCGAGACCGTCACGGTGCAAAGCGTCTCGCTGCCCGAAGAGCTGCAGAAGATCCTCGATCAGCGCATCGGCATGGGCATGGTCGGGCAGGACATGGGCAAGTTCATGCAGTACCAGACCGGCCAGGCGATTCCCGAGATGGCGAAGGGTGCCGCGGCGGGTGGCGGCAGCATTGCCGGCGACGCGATGGGGCTGGGTGCGGGTGTTGCGCTGGGACAGGTGCTGGCGCAGAACCTTCAGGCCGGGCTTCAAGGTGCGGGTGCCGGTGCAGGAGCCGCGGCGGCAGCGGTTGCGGCTGCATCGCAAGCCGCCGGTATCCGCCCCGACGAGGTGATGGCGACGCTCGAGAAGCTGGGTGAGTTGAGGGCCAAAGGCATCCTCACCGATGACGAGTTCGCGGCGAAGAAAGCAGAGCTGCTGAAGAAGCTGGTTTGACGTGACGTGACCCAGCAGCGCCTCTGGCGCTCGACCTGCCCGCAGTGCGGTGCGCCGGTCGAGTTGCGCGCGGCCGATACGGCCGTGGCGGTGTGCGGCTTCTGCCGCAGCACGCTCGCGCGCGATGGCGAAGCGCTGCGCCGCATGGGCTCGGCGGCCGAGGTCTTCGAGGACTACTCGTCGTTGCAGCTCGGCGCCAGCGGTACGTGGAATGGCCGCGCGTTCACGGTGATCGGCCGCCTGCAATGGCGTACCGCCGACGCGTCGTGGAACGAGTGGCACATGCTGCTGGACGAGGACGGGGGCGATGCCCCCGCCCGTCGTGCCTGGCTGTCGGAAGACAACGGCCGCTACGTGATTGCGGTCGATGCCCCGGTGCCGGCCGATGTGCCAAATGTCGGCGACGCCGCGCGCGTGCGCGACGCGCTGCTCGACTGGCGCGCCGGCACGGTCCAGACGATCGGCGGGCGGCCGTGGTCGGTCGCGTCGGTCGTCGCCGCGCGCATCGCCGCCGCGCAGGGCGAACTGACGCAGGTGCCGACGATCGACGAAGCCGTGACGGTGGTCGACCTGCGCGATCCGGTCGGCCGCGTCGCCACGCTCGCAGCGGGGGCGCGCCGCGTGTCGTGGTCGATCGGCGAAAGCGTCGAGCTCGCGACCCTGGCGCTGCAAGGGCTGCGCGATACGTCGCAGCAGCAGGCCACGACGCGCGGCGTCGAGTGCCCGTCGTGTGGCACCGCGCTGAAGATCACCCTTGACACCACGAAGTCGATCGCGTGCCATCAGTGCAAGGCCATTGTCGACCTGTCGCAGGGCGTGGGCGGCGATATGGCGTTCAGCAAACAGGCCGCGTCTCGAGTCGCGTCGACTGGGGCGCTGGCCAAGCCGCTGATTCCGTTGGGCAGCACGGGTGACCTGGAACTCGACGGCGCAAAGACGACGTGGCAGGTCGTCGGGTACCAGGTGCGCGAGGAGGTTGACGCCGAGGACTTCGAGCCGCCGTGGACCGAATACCTGCTCTACAGCCGCGCCGTCGGCTTCGCGTTCCTGGTGCACTCGGGCGAAGGCTGGAGCTGGGCCGTGCCGATAGCGGGCGTGCCCACGGTCGCGGGCTCGCATGCGAAGTGGCAGGACCGCAGCTACACCAAACGCTACGAGTACGAGTCGAAAACAAGTTGGGTGCTGGGCGAGTTCTACTGGAACGTGCAACGCGACCAGCGGACCCGCCACGCCGACTACGCCGGCGGCCCGCGGCGACTGAACCGCGAACAGCAGGGGCAAGAGGTCACGTGGTCCGAAGGGCGAACGATCCCGGCGACGGCGGTCGCGAAAGCCTTCGGTGTCGCGCTGGTGAGCGACGTTGCGGGCGACGTGAAGCCGCTGGCCTTGTCGAGTGCGATCGGCGTTCGCGCGGTCGTGATCATCGTCATCGTGCTGGTGCTGCTGACGCTGTTGCTGAGTACGTGCTCGCGTGACCGCTGCGGCCCCACGCGCAACGCCTACGGCTCGAGCAGCGTCGAATACCAGCAGTGCCTCAACAGCAGCCGCAGCTCGCGTACCGGCGGCAGCACCTGGGGCGGCAGCGGCGGCTCGAGCGGCGGCCACAAATGACCCAACCCCACCACCAACGCGGCGCATCATGTGCTGTACGAAGGAGAACCCCGGCATGAAAACCGATTGGCTCAACCCGATGCTCTTCGTCGGCTCGATGGTCTACGCCCTGGCCGGCGTGGTGCTGTTCTGGATCTGCTTTCTGCTGATCGATCGCTTCACACCGTACAAGCTCTGGGAAGAGATCGTCGAGCACCGCAACGTCGCACTCGCGATCGTGGTCGCGTCGATGTGCATCGCCATCGGCATGATCGTCTCGGCGGCGGTGCAGGGCTAGAACGCTAACCATGACGGCGGCGCCCACGGTCGTCGAAGCGCGCTCGCGCATCGCCCCGGGCGAAGTCGCACTGTTGGCGTCGGTCTTCGTCGTCGCCGCGTGCGGCCTGCTGTACGAACTGGCCGCCGGCACGCTCGCGAGTTGGCTGCTCGGCGACTCGGTCTTGCAGTTCAGCACGATCATCGGTGCCTACCTCTTCGCGATGGGCATCGGCTCGTTCGCGAGCCGCTACGTGCAACGCCAACTCGTGGCCACGTTCCTCGGCGTCGAGCTGCTCGTGGCGACGATCGGTGGGTTGATGCCGGCGCTGCTCTTCCTGGCGCACAACGCGATGCTCGGCGCACTCGGCTCGACGACGGGCTTTCGCGCGCTGCTCTACGGCATGGTGCTCGCGGTCGGCGCGCTGGTCGGCTTCGAGATCCCGCTCGTGATGCGCATCCTGAAGGCGCAGTTCAGCGAGCGCTGGCAATTGAGCGAGCTCGTGTCGCAGGTCCTGACGTTCGACTACCTCGGCGCGCTCGCGGTGTCGGTCGCGTTTCCGTTGCTGCTGCTGCCGCAGCTTGGCCTGGTGCGCACCGGCGTCGCTTTCGGGTTGTTAAACGCGGCGGTGGCAGCGTGGACGTTGTGGCTGTTCCGGCATGACATTCGCGCTGCGCGCGCATGGGGCGTGGCGTGCGCGCTGGTCGGCGTGGTGCTTGCAGCTGTCGCGTTCGGCGCCGACCGCATCAACGACTGGGCCGAGCAGCGTTTCTACGGCGACCGCATCGTGCATGCGGTGACAAGCCCGTACCAGCGCATCGTCGTCACCGCCAACGACGCGGGGCAGCGGCGCCTCTTCCTCAACGGAAACCTGCAATTCGACTCGCGCGATGAATACCGCTATCACGAAGCGCTGGTGCACCCGGCGATGGCCGCGCACGGCGCACCGCGTCGCGTGGCGGTGCTGGGCGGCGGGGACGGCATGGCGGTGCGCGAGGTGTTGAAGTGGGCGAGCGTCGAAGCGGTGACGCTGGTCGAACTCGACGCCACGATGACGACGCTGTTCCGCGACCAACCGGCGCTTGCGGCGTTGAATCAACGTGCACTCGAGTCGCCGAAGGTTCGCATCGTCAACGAAGACGCCTTCGCGTGGCTCGAGCATCACCCCGATCAAATCTTCGACGTCGTGATCGTCGACTTTCCCGACCCCAGCAACTTCACGCTCGGCAAGCTCTACACGACGACGTTCTACGAACTGGTCGACCGACACCTGGCCGCCAGCGGCTTCCTCGGCGTGCAGTCGACATCGCCACTGGTCGCGCGGCGCAGCTACTGGAGCGTGGTGGCGACGCTGGAAGCCGCGGGCCTGACGACGACGCCGTACCACGCGCATGTGCCGAGCTTCGGCGAATGGGGCTTCATCGTCGCGTCGCGCCGGCCGTGGCGTGAACCCGATGCACTGCCGGCGGGGCTGCGCTTCGTCACGCGAGAGGGCCTGGCGGGTATGCGCCACTTTCCGCCCGACATGAGCCGCGTGAGCGCCGCCGAGGCGCCGGTGAATCGGCTGTCGAATCAGGTGCTGGTCCAACTCTTCGAAAAAGAGTGGGGCCGCGTGCGCGAGCCTTGATTCAGAGCGTTGATGCACGAGCCCTGATGCAAGACCGTCGCCGCTTCGTCGCAGGGTCGCTTGCCATCGGCGCGGTGCCGTGGATCGCGAGCTGTGATCGTCGGCGCGATGTCACTGCGAGCGCCGCGTCGGTGCCTTCCTGGTCGGGCGGGTGGTTGAACGACACGACGCGTGGGCATCGGCTGCGTGACAACGCGACGGTGCCGATCGACGGCAACGTCGCGGCCGAACGCCGCGATGTTGTCATCGCGGGCGGCGGCATCGCGGGCCTGGCCGCCGCACGCGCGCTGCTGCGTGGTGGCATCGAAGACATCGTCGTGCTCGATCTCGAAGACGAAGCCGGCGGCAACGCGCGTGGTCATCGCCTTGCTGGCATCGACTGTCCGCTCGGTGCGCACTACCTGCCGGTGCCCGGCGACGACCAGCACAACCTGCGTGAATGGCTTGCCGAGATCGGCCTGATGCGTCATGCGCACGGCCGCTGGCGCGCCGACGAACGCCACCTGTGCCACGCGCCGCAGGAACGCCTGTGGATCGACGGCGCGTGGCAAGAAGGCCTGCTGCCCGCGGCCGAGCCACGCAGCGGCCGCATGCAGCAGTACCGCCGCTTCGCGATGCTGGTCGACGAAGCATCGCGCGCTTCGCGCTTCGCGTTGCCGATGGTGTCGATGTCGCGCAGCGCATGGACGAAGGCGCACGCCGTGCTCGACGCACAGACCTTCGCCGCGTGGCTCGCGCAGCACGGCATCGATGACACGGCGCTGCTCGGCTATCTCGACTACGCGTGCCGCGACGACTACGGCGCGGGCATCGCGACGGTGTCGGCGTGGGCAGGGCTGCACTACTTCGCGAGCCGACATGGTTTTCGTGCACCCGGTGATGACGCGAGCGACGACGACGGTGAACGTGACGACGGTGGTGTCTTCACCTGGCCCGAAGGCAACGCGTTCCTGTCGCGGCGACTGGCTGCGCCGCTCGGGCCGCGGCTGCGCACGGGCCACGTCGTCACGGGCATCGCGACGCAACGCAATGACGTGGTCGTCGATGCGTGGGACGTGGTGCACAACGCCCCGCGCCGTTTCGTCGCGCGCCACGTCATCGCCGCGCTTCCGCTGCACCTGGCTGCGCGCGTGACCGACGACACGGTGCTGACGGCTGACCTGCGTCAGGCCGCATCAGTCGTGCCGCACGCGCCGTGGCTGGTCGCGAACCTGCAGTTGCGATCGGCGCTCGACGACCGCGCCGGTGCCGCGCCCGCCTGGGACAACGTGCTGTTCTCGCACGCAGGGACGAGTGACGCGCTGGGCTACGTCGACGCGTCACATCAGAGCTTGTCGCCGTATCGCGATGCGACCGTGATCACGGCGTATTGGGCCTTGGGCCGTGACGGTGGCGACGCGATGCGCGCGCAGCGCCGCGCGCTGCTCGACGAGCCTTGGACCGCGTGGAGCGCGCGCGTCGTCGCCGACCTTGCGCGTGCGCACCCGGACCTGCCGGGCAAGCTCGACCGCGTCGACCTGATGCGCTACGGCCATGCGATGGCACTGCCTTTGCCCGGCGTGCGCAACGCGCTCGAAACGTGGCGGCTGCATCGGCCGCGTGCCGGCACGCGCGTGGTGCTTGCACATGCCGACCTCGCGGGCTATTCGGTGTTCGAAGAGGCTTTCGCGTTCGGCGACGAAGCCGGGCGGCACGTGGCGCGCCAGCTTCTTGCCCACTCGGGTACGTAGTCGCCCGAACGTGCCTCTGTGAGAGGTGACTGTGCCTCGACGGCAACGCCTCGATGACGATCGTCATCACTCCTGACGATGCGCACCGGTACCCATGACTTTCGTCGGTGCCATCGCGCGTGGTGACGCACTACCGTCGAGCCACAGACATTGACATCGGTCCTCCGGGACCGGCACCAAACCAGGAGCCCGTCATGAACCTCACCGCCAACCCAGCCTCCGCCTCTGCCGCCGACTTCGAACTGCGATTCGCGTCGCTGTTCGACCAGGGCCGCGGTTACGCTTTTCCGTGCGACGCCCAAGGGCATGTCGACATGGACACGCTCAGCGCCCGCGCGCTGACCAACTACCTGTGCGCCCGCACGCTCATCGGCCGCGACTTCGCTGCGCCGCGCGTGCAGCCCTTGCACTGATCGCACTGACCGCACTGACCGCACTGACCGACGAAGGAGATCACCATGAACCACGTGCTGAACGAAGAACGTCTCGTCGCCGATGCCGACGATGCGTGGGACGACGAAGAAGCGAGCTTCGACGACGTAAACTTCGACGAAGCAGACTTCGACGACCTGCTCGACAGCGATTGGCCGCGCGCCGCCGTCGACGCGTGCGCGCCCGAGGGCGCCTTTGACGCTCGTTAGGCTCGCTGAGCGCGAAACACCAGCAGCACGTTGTTCGCCGGCATGCTCACCACTTCCTCCAGCGCCAGGCCCACCGCATCCGCCTCGCGTGTCACGTCCGCCAAATCACGCAGACCCCACTGCGAGTTCTTTGACCGCAGGCTTGCGTCGAAAACCTCGTTGCTTGGCGCAGTCGGCGTGTCGGCCCGACGGTAGGGACCGTAGAGCAGCAGCAGCCCGTTCGCCTCGAGTCGTGCAGCCGCGCCCCCCACCAACCCGCGGCACGTAGGCCACGGCGAGATGTGGAGCATGTTGGCGCAGTAGACGGCACCGAAGCGTGTTGCCACGGGCAGCGGCCACGGCGACTGCAACACATCGAGCCACACCGCAGGCAGCACGTTGGACAAGCCTCTGCAACGCTCGTCGATCACCTGCGGCATCGCCAGGTCGGCATCGGTCGGCTGCCAGACCCACCCCGGCATCGCGCTTGCGAAGTGCTGCACGTGTTGGCCGCTGCCCGCGGCGATCTCGAGGATGCGCAGTGATGGGGGCAAGCATCGTTGCAACTCAACCAAGATCGCATCCTTGTTGCGATCCGCGGCAGGGCTGAAGGGCAGGTCCATTGCGGCGCTCACCGCGCAACGTCGCCGCGCGCCAGCCGCTGCCGCACGCAGCGCTGCGCACCGAAGGCTGCCACCAGCGTTGCCATCAGCGATTCGGCCGCCGCCGAGTTGTCTTGCGCGATGTTGCACACGTAGACATCCAGCGTGACCGCTTGCTGCTCGGGCCACGTGTGAACCGCCAGGTGCGACTCGGCCAGCAGCACCACGCCGGTGACGCCGCCGGGCTCGGCGAAGCGGTGGAAACATTCACCGACGGCGGTGAGACCGCTCGCGGTGACGCCGTCGATGCACAACCGGCGCAGCGCCTGCGGGTCGCGCATCAGGTCGCCATGGCGATGCGCATTGGGCGCGCAGTCGTGCAGTTCCGCGGTCAGGTGCCAGCCTTGCATAGCTGCGATGTTAGGGACGAATCCGCGCTGGGTCGGCGGTACGATTCCTGCACCTCTGCTCAGGAGCCCTGCCATGGTCACGAAGAAGCCCGGCGCCACCGCGCGGCGCACCGTAAGCAAGAAGGTCGCGCCGCCGTCGCTGGTACTGCTTGTTGCCACCCGCAAGGGCGCGTGGTTCCTGCGCGGCGACGCGTCGCGCCGGAAGTGGGCGATCGAAGGCCCGCACTTTCACGGCCACATCGTCAACCACATGGTGCTGGACCCTCGCGACGGCCGCACGCTGCTCGCCGCCGCGAAGACCGGGCACCTCGGGCCGACGATTTTTCGTTCGACCAACTTCGGCAAGACCTGGGGCGAAGCGAAGCAGCCGCCCGCCTTCGTGAAGAAAGCCGACGGCACCGGCCGCAGCGTCGACCACACCTTCTGGCTCACACCCGGCCTGGCGAGTGAACCCGACGTGTGGTGGGCCGGCACGTCGCCGCAAGGCCTCTTCCGCAGCGACGACGGCGGTGTGACGTGGGCGTCGGCATCGCCGATCAATGACGATGCGCAATACATCGAGTGGATGGGCACGGTGCAGGACGGCACGCCCGACGGCCCGAAGATGCACTCGATCATCATCGACCCGCGCGATGCGAAGCACATGTACTTCGGCATGAGTGGCGGCGGCGTGCATGAATCAGTCGACGGCGGCCAGACTTTCCGCACGCTGATCGATGGCCTGAACGTCGTCGAAGGTTTTCCGAGCGACAACCCCGCGACGCATGACCCGCACTGCATCCGCATGTCGCCCAGCAACCCGGACCGCCTGTACCAGCAGAACCACTGCGGCATCTACCGCATCGACCGCCCGTCGACGACGTGGCAGCGCATCGGCACCAGCATGCCAAAGAAGGTCGGCGACGTCGGCTTCACGATGGTCGTGCACCCGCGTGACGACAAAACCGCGTGGGTGCTTCCGATGGACGGCTCGACCGTGTGGCCGCGCACCAGCCCCGAAGGCAAGCCGTCGGTCTACGTCACGCGCAACGCCGGCAAGACGTGGCGGCGTCAGGACGACGGATTGCCGCAGGCGCAGGCATGGTGGACGATCAAGCGCCAGGCGATGGCCGGCGACGCGCGCGACCCGGTGGGGCTGTACTTCGGCACCACGAGCGGCGAGGTCTGGGCCAGCCGCGACGAAGGCGACAAGTGGCAGTGCGCCGCGCGCAACCTGCCGGAGATCTACGCGGTCGAGGTGGCCGTGCCGGCGCGCTGAAAGACGCCACACGTGAAGGTGCTGATCGCGTCGCCGCTGCGCTCGTACACGAATGAGGCGTGGGTGCAGGCGCGCGGCGACACGCTGGGCGCCGTGCTGAACGATCTGGATCGTCAGTACCCCGGCATCCGCTTTCGCGTCATCGACGAACAGGACCGCACGCGCGCGCACATGCGTTTCTTCGTGAACGGGCGCGCCGTGTTCGACCTTGCCACGCCGTTGACCGACGCCGACGAGTTGTGCCTGGTGCAGGCGCTGAGCGGCGGTTGATCGGCGGGTGATTGGCGGGTGATTGGCGGGTGATTGGCAGGTGAAGCTCGTCGACACGATCCGCCTCGCATTGCGCGCGCAGGCCGACCCGATCAAGGCGCCCGCGATGCAGGCGTACATGAAGTCGGCGATGCCGTTCCTGGGCGTGCCGCGGCCGGCGCTCGACCGCATCGTCGTCGTCGCGGCGAAAGCGCACCCGCTGAACAGCACCGATGAACTGATCGACGCGATGACCGCGTTGTGGCGCGACGCGCGCCATCGCGAGGAGCGCTACGCCGCGATCGAACTGCCGACGTGCGGCCGCGCGCACCGTGTGTTGATCACGCCCGCGATGCTGCCGCTCGTCGAGAACATGGTCGTCACCGGCGCGTGGTGGGACCACGTCGACGACCTGTCGGGAAACGTGCTCGCCGAATTGCTGCGCGCGTTCCCCGATGAGGTGAAGCCGCTGCTGCGCCGCTGGGCCAAGGGCGATGACATGTGGCTGCGTCGCGCGGCGATGCTCTGCCAGCGCAAGCTGCGCGGCGCACACTTCGACGCCGTGCTGTTCTACGAAACGATCCTGCCGTCGGTAGGCACCAACGCACCGTTTGCCGATGAGTTCTTCATCCGCAAGGGCATCGGCTGGGCGCTGCGCGAGCGGTCGTACGCAGCGCCCGACGAAGTACAGGCGTTCTGTCGCGAGTACGACGCTTGCCTTTCACCCCTCACCCAACGTGAAGCGCTGAAGGTGGTCGTCAAACGCGCACGCACATGAAGAAGCCCGGCGCCGCGTGCTCGTGCACGCGCCACGCCGGGCGGGTGGAGGTGACTGGAGCCGGTGCGTGATACGCACCGGCCCCGATGCAGACTCAACGCGAAGCCACGCTGGACGACACCGCCAACTGGCCGGCGCGAAGGATGCGGGCGGCCTCGGCAGGCGTTGCGATGCGCAGCACTTCGCCGCCTTGCGTCAGGCCCAGGCGCAGCGCTTCGATCGCCTCGGCGGCAACCTGGGCACGCGTCAGCGTCGGCTTGAACGACGTCGAGAAGTCGTAGCCGTACGCTTCGCCGCCAGCGATCTTGCCGGCGGCCAGCGCGGCGCGGGCCTCGTTGTGCACATCCTGGCGCGACGCGGTGCTGGTGGCTTGCGTGATCCAGGTGTCGGGGGTCGCTTCCTGAGCAGAGACCGCGGTGGCGGCAACGGTGACGAGGACGGCGGCGAGGGTCTTGATGGTGTTCATGATGAAGGTCCTTACTTGCTTACTTGCTGCATGTGACCCTGGTGGGGTCGGGTGGTTGAACAACTCATGCCGGGTCGCGGCATGGGAAGAACTGTAGAAACCGCGAATCACGATCGGTGGTCACGCGGATGACGAATTTGTCATGCAGCCAATACGCCGATGCTGCGAAGATGGATGCACCGCACGGACGCCACCATGAGACTGCTCGTTGTCGAAGACGAACCCAAGCTCGCCGCCTACCTCGAGAAGGGGCTGACGGAGAACGGCTACGTCGTCGACGTGGCCCGCACGGGCATCGACGGCCGCCACTACGCCACCGAAGGCGACTACCAGCTCGTGCTGCTGGACATCATGCTGCCCGGCGTCGACGGCTTCGGCGTGTTGAAGGCGATCCGCGCGCGCGGCACCACGCCGGTGTTGATGCTGACCGCGCGCGACAAGGTCGAGGACCGCGTGCGCGGCCTTCAGGAAGGCGCCGACGACTACCTCGTCAAGCCGTTCGCGTTCTCCGAACTGCTGGCACGCGTGGCCGCGCTGCTGCGCCGTGGCGGCACGGGCGCGACCGTGACCGCGCCGACCGTGCTGAAGATCGCCGACCTCGAAGTCGACCTCGTCAGCCGCCGCGTCACGCGTGGCGAGCAACGCCTGGATCTCACGCCGAAAGAGTTCGCGCTGCTGTCGCTGCTGCTGCGCCGACGCGGCCAGATCCTGTCGCGCACCACGCTGGCTGATCAGGTGTGGAACATGAACTTCGACTCCGAGACCAACGTCGTCGAAGTCGCGGTGCGGCGCCTGCGCGTCAAGCTCGATGATCCTTTCGATCAGAAACTGCTGCACAACGTGCGCGGCATGGGCTACGTGTTGGAGGAACGGTCGTGAGCACGCTCTTCGCTACCACCGCGGCCACGACCACCGCGGCCACGACCTCCGCGACCACGACCACGCCGACGACCCCGTCGCCGGTCCCGTTGTCCGGGGCCGAAGCCTTTTCGTCGGTTTGCGCTACGCCAGCGTGCAGCCACTCGATCAGCCAGCGCCTGTCGCGCAACCTCGCCCTGCTGACGATGGTGATCCTCGCGTCGCTGTTCACGTTCGCGTGGTTCAGCGTCCAGGCGACGATCATCGAGAAGACCCGCGCCGACCTGCATTACCGCAGCATGGTCATCGCCGACATCATCGAGCTCGAAGCCCGCAGCGGCGGCGAAGCCGCGGTGCGCGCGCGCGTGCAGGCCGACGCGGCGATGCGCGCGAACAGTCGGCTCGAGCTGTGGTACGCGGACGGCACGACGTGCTGGGCCGACACGTCGGACGGCAAGCGCGCGATGTCCGAGCATGTGCACAGCCTCGACTTCACGATCCCGGTGTCGGGCGTGCCTGGCAACATCCTTCGCGCCCGCTACACCGCCGACTACGCGCGCGAAGATGCCTTTGGCAGGCGCTGGGCGTTGATCTTCGCGTTGACGACCTTGGCGGCGGGCGCGCTGGTGGCGCTGGGCGCGCGCTGGCGTACGCGTGCGCTGCTGCGCCCGTTGAATGACCTCGCGGCGCAGACGCGCGCGATCTCGGCCGACCGTCTGCACCAGCGCCTCGAGCTCGACGACCCGGCCGAAGAGTTGCGACCGTGGATCGATCAGTTCAACGCGCTGATGCAGCGCATGGACCAGGCGTACGCGCAGCTCGAGGCCTTCAACGCCGACGTCGCGCACGAGTTGCGCACGCCGCTGGCCACGCTGATGATGCAGACCGAACTGGCGCTGTCGCGTGAACGTCCGGCCGAAGAGCTTCGCGACACACTTGCGTGCAGCCTCGAGGAATTGCAGCGCATGTCGGCGCTGATCAACGACATGCTGTTCCTGTCGCAAGCCGACCGTGGCGCGACCGCGCGGCGTGGCGATCCGGTGTCGCTGGCGTCGCTCGCGCGCGAGGTCGCCGACTTCCACGAAGCGGCGCTCGACGAAGCGGGCTCGCGCGTGGTGATCGAAGGCGACGTCGACATGGCGGTTGATGCCGCGCTGGTGCGCAGGGCGTTGTCGAACCTGATCGGCAACGCCTGCCGCTTCGCGAACCGCGGTTCGGTCGTGCGCGTGCAGGTCTCGCCCGACGCCGATGCGCGCGCGTGGATCACGGTGCACAACGAAGGCCCGCCGGTTTCGCAGGACGACCTGCCGCGCCTGTTCACGCGTTTCTTCAAGGCCGACGCGTCGCGCTGCTGCGAAGAGGGCGACGAGCAGCACTTCGGCCTGGGCCTCGCGATCGTCGCGGCGATCGCGCGCATGCACGGCGGCGAGCCGTTCGCGCAATCGCGCGCAGGCGCAGACGGCACCTCGGGCAGCACCAGCGTCGGCTTCGTGCTCAGCCCCGGGGCTTGATCGGCTTCAACGGCCCGCGGAACTTCTCCTCGAGCGGCGCGTTCTGCAGCGGCGCGAATTCGACCGCTTCGTCGGGCACGCGCGTGTCGGGCAGCGCGTCCAGAAGATGACGCACCAGCGTCAGCCGCCCGCGCCGCTGGTCGTTGAAGTCGACCAACGTCCACGGCGCTTGTTTGGTGTGCGTGGCCTCGAGCATGCGGTCGCGCGCTTTGCCGTAGGCCTCGTACTTCTCGCGTGACTTCAGGTCGATCGGCGAGAGCTTCCAGCGCTTCAGCGGGTCGTCCATGCGTTCGGCGAAACGCTCTTCCTGCCGCGCCTGATCGACCGTGAGCCAGTATTTGAAGAGCAGCACGCCGTCATCGACCAGCATGCGCTCGAAGACCGGCGCCTGCTTCAAGAACGCCTTCGTCTGTTCGGGCGTGCAGAAGCCCATCACGGCCTCCACGCCCGCGCGGTTGTACCAACTGCGGTCGAAGATCGTGATCTCGCCGGCTGCGGGCAGGTGTGCGACGTATCGCTGGAAGTACCACTGCGTGGCTTCACGCTCACCAGGTTTGGGCAGCGCCACGACGTGGCACTGACGCGGGTTGAGCGTGTCGGCGATGGCATTGATCACGCCGCCCTTGCCGGCGGTGTCGCGGCCCTCGATCACCACCACCAAGCGCTTGCGCGTGTGCTGCAACCAGCGCGCCATCGCCACCAGTTCGAGCTGCATCGGTGCGAGCCGCTCGAGGTAGTTTTTCTTCGACAGTCCGTCGTCTTCCGGTGTGCCCGAATCGTGTTTCGTCTTGGCCATCACTCAATCCTCGATGTTGCGTACCGGCCACCATGATGGCAGCGGCCTGTTGCGGCGCAGCCTCTCGATTGAACCTATCCGGGATGGTCCGGACATGTATCACTGCCCACGGGCGTGCTGACGCTGGCTATAGTCCTGCGCTCTCGTCAATCCCTCGGGCGGACGGGTTCTGAAGGACGGAAGTGAAGGAGGTTGGGATGGTGTCGGTTCGTTTCTCGCTTACGTGTTTCGCTTCGGTATGTCTTGTGCTGGCCGCCGGTTGTGGCGGTGGTGGTGGTGACGGCGCTGGTGGATCCGACGTGCTTGCGGAGCAAGCCGGTCCCACCACGGTGGTCAGCGGCAATTTCGTCGCGACCGATGGCGCAACGCCCTTGGGGTCGGCGCTGGTCTACGTCGAAGGCGGCAAGACGCGAGACGGCCTGGCACCCGCCGCGGCGGCATGCGGCACACCGCCCGACAGCACTTGGCCAGCCACGTGCACGGGCAGCGACGGCAGCTTCTCGTTGACGGTGCAGGTACCCGCTGGCGCGAATCTGGTGCTGGCCAAAAACGGCTTCGTGCATCGGGCCGCGGTGCCGGCCGGCCAAGCGACCTTGGCGCTTGGTGCGGTCAGTCTCGACGCGGCCAGCGCGGGCGCGCGCATCGCAGTCGTGCTTGGCAACGACACCATGCATCAGGTGCTGGCGCGGCTGGGCATGGGGACGCTCAACCCCGTGAGGCAACTGGTCTACGGTACCGAGACGTTCAAGGTGTTCGACTCCGAGTACGGCCAGGATTCGGTGCAGGCATTTCGCCAATACCCGGCTTGGGACCGGCTCTTCATCGACAGCGACGGCAGCGGCAAGGCCGACCTGTATGACCACGCGGTGGTTGTGTTCAACGGCGGGGGGTACGAGAGCCTTCGTGCCGACCCGAACCGGATGAACACGCTGCGCGACTATGTCCAACAGGGTGGGCGTCTGATCACCGGTGGCTCGGGCTTCTATTTGATCGAGGACCTGTGGCCCGAGTACCTCGACTGGGCTGGCGTGGATGCGCCCGTGAACGTTCCCGAGCGACCGCTGAATGTGCGGTCCGAGTCCTACTTCGAGCCGGTGCTGGGCCAGACCGATGCCGCCCTGATGACATGGCTTTCGACGCTCGAGTGCACCCGCTACCTCGGCGCTGCCAGCACCGGGTCGTGCTTCGACGTGCCTGCCAGCGGATCGTTCGTCGTCGACGGCGTGAGCAGCCAGGTGCTGCCGGACTCGTATGCCCGGCTGCTGGGCGCTCATTCGTTGAGGGCCCCGTTTGTGCGCAACCTGATGACCGGTTACGTCAACCTCAGCGACGGCACGGTCTTCCAGACGCATCCGCTTGCCGTGGTGATGACCGTGGGCGCAGGTCGCGTTGGTTACACGGCGTTCCAGATCGAACCCGCGGCGCCGGTTCCTGGCATCACGCCGCACGAGCGCGTGTTCCAGTACATGGTGTTCGAGATGTAGGCCCTTCGGACCGACGCTGGGCGAACGGTTCAGCGCAGCCAGGGCCGGTCGGGCAACTCGTTGGGGTTGGGCGCTTCGCCCGACAGCGCGAAGTGCTGTGTCAGCAATACGTCGACCGCGTCGATCGCGCCTTGCAATCCAGCTTCGTAGCGACCCGCGCGGAAGTGGTCGCGCATCGCGTCGACGATGCGCTTCCATTCCGATTCGGCAACCACGCGGCAGACGCCGCGGTCGGCCACGATCTCGATCGCATGCTCTGCCAGCAGCAGATAGACCAGCACGCCGTTGTTGGCCGCGGTGTCCCACACGCGCAGCTTGCCGAACATGGTGATGGCGCGGTCACGCGCGGTCAGGTCCTGCCACAGGTACGACAGCGGCAAGCTCGCTTCGACGCACACGCGGATCTCGCCGCTGTGCTTGCGCTCGCTGGACATCACGCGCTGCGTCAGGCGCTCGATCGTCGGCTCGTCGAGCGCGCGGCGCGTGTCGGTCTCGTCCCAGAGCCGATGCTTGAAGATGCGTGCGAGGTTGGCCATGGTGCTTACCAATCGCCCAGTTACCAATCGCCCGACGCGCCGCCGCCGCCGAAGTCGCCGCCGCCGCCCGACGAGAAGCCACCACCACCGCCGCCGCCGCCACCACCGCCCCAACCACCGCCACCCCAGTTGCCGCCGCCACCTGGCCCGAAGATGATCGGCGGCGCGCGGCGACGGGTGCCGCGCGACACGCTGCTGCCCGTCGCCCCGATGCCGAACAGCCCCACCAGCAGCAACGCGAAGAAGCCCACGCCCACAGCCGCGGCCATGCTCGCGGTCACGCCCCAGCCCACGCCGCCCGACACCACGCCGGTGGCCAACGCGCCGAGCTTGCGGCCCATCATCGCCGTCAGCACCGACCCGAGGATCGGCACGGCGATGAAGAAGAAGATCGCCAACGGCAGCAGGCCGCCGAAGCCTTCCGCGATACCGCCCCCGTCTGCGCCGCCGATGCGGATGTCCCAGCCGTCTTCCTCCATCTTCGGCAGCGGCAGGTTCTCGTTCTTCACCCGTGCTTGAAGTTGGTCGATGGCCGCCGACAGCCCTGCGCCGTAGTTGTTGGCGCGAAACGCCGGCCGCAGCACGTCGCTGATGATGCGGCCTGCCACCACGTCGGGCACCGGACCTTCGAGCGACTTCGCCACCTGGATGCTGACGCGCCGGTCGTTCTTCGCGACCACGATCACGATGCCGTCGCCGACCTCGCGGCGGCCGATCTTCCACGCCGCGGACACACGCTGCGCGTACGAGAACACGTCTTCAGGCTGCGTGGTGGGCACCATCAGCACCACCATCTGCGTGCCGCGTTCGGCTTCGAACGCGGCCAGCTTGGCGTCGAGTGCGGTGCGCTCTTGCGCGCCGAGCGTGCCGGTGCGGTCGATGACGCGCGCGGTCAGCGCGGGCACCGGCTGCACGTCTTGCGCGCGCAGCCACGGCGCGGCCAGCAGCAGCGCTGCGAGCAGCCAGAGGCGCAGGAAGAACCGTGGCGTCATCGCGAGAGTCATGGCACGACTCATCGCGACAACGGTGTGCGTGTACAAGAAGATGCCGAACCTACTTCGCCGGCGCCTTCTCGAAGTCGACCTTCGGCGGCGCGCTGATCGCGGCCTCGTTCGCGACTTCGAAGCTCGGCTTTGACCTTGTAGCCGAAGACCATGGCCGTCAGGTTGGTCGGGAAGTTGCGCGTCAGCGTGTTGTAGTCCTGCACCGACTTGATGAAGCCGTTGCGCGCCACGGTGATGCGGTTCTCGGTGCCCTCGAGTTGCACGCGCAGGTCCTGGAACCCCTGGTTGGCTTTCAGGTTCGGGTACTGCTCGGCCACCACCAGCAGGCGCGACAACGCACCCGACAACTCGCCCTGCGCGGCCTGGAATTTCTTGAAGGCCGCGGGGTCGTTGACCAATTCGGGCGTGGCCTGAATCGACGTCGCTTTCGCGCGCGCCTCGATCACCTTGGTCAGCGTCTCTTGCTCGAAGTTGGCCTCGCCCTTCACCGTCGCGACCACGTTGGGGATCAGGTCGGAACGCCGCTGATATTGATTCACCACCTCGGCCCACTTCGCCTTGACCTGTTCGTCCAGGCCCTGGAAGTCGTTGTAGCCGCAGCCCGTCATCGACACCGCCGTCAACACAGCAGCAGCCCACGCCATCACACGCTTGATCGAGACCATGAGAACGATCCTCCTTCTTGTGGCAATCGAAGCGATGCTACACCGCACCCCTCCAGCGACAGGGCGATGCCTGACGCTGGGCAAGATGGGGATCGCTGGTTGATTTCAAGAAGGACGTCGAGCTGCACGCAGCAAAGATCGGCCCTGCGCTTGCGGGCCGCAGCACCCAAGGGCCGTGGCGCGTGACGCCCTCGGCGTCGACCAGATGAAGGCTCAGCCGCGAGGGATCACCAGCTTCGGGCGTTACGAACACGAAGCCCGTGCGCGACTGCACCGAGGTGCTGTCGACGTAGGTGCCGGCGAACGCACGCTGTCCGCCTTCGAGCAGCGTGAAGCGGCCTTCGAAGCGCAAGGCCACGCAGGGCTGCTCGAGCACGAGGTCGTTGCCGGTGAATACTGCGCTGACGGTTGCGTCGGCCCCGGTGTTGCCGGCGTCGGACCATGTCGTGGCATCGGTCCCCGCCATGGTGGCGTTGCCGTTGGCTGGCGGGCACGACAGCGACGCGGCGAAGTCGGCGCTGCACACCTGTGCGTCTGCCAGCGGTACCGGTGCGCTGCCGCTGCCGGTGCCCACGACACCGGGGCCGCAAGACGCAAGCGACATGACGATCGCGAGCAGCAGCGCGGCGATCACAAGGCCGAGGCGGCGCGCGCCCTCGAGATCATCGGTTCTCATGGGTTGCGTCCTCCTGGGCCGTCGTGCGGCGCGCTGGGTTTCGGCTCGGCGGCCTGCGGCTGGGCTTCGTCCATCGGTGCGTCATAGCAATAGACGCCGAAGCGCAGGCGCCGTGTGCGTGTGTCGCGCAGCGCGTCGCGCGCGTCGGTGTCGAAACGCTCCTGCGCGCTGTCCATCACCGTCGCGAATGCCGCCTGCCAGGCCTTCACGGCCTCGCGCTTCAGCATCACGACCGACGCGTCGGTGATTTCGTCGACGTACAGCGCCTGGTCGAGGAAGTTGCGCCCCTCGCCGACGTTCGCGACCGCGGCGGCTGCGTGGTCGTGCAGGTTCACGGCCAGCGCCTCGCTCATCGCGTCGAAACCCTCGCGCGGTACCAGTGCGGCCTCGCTGAGCACGAGC
Source organism: uncultured beta proteobacterium (assembly GCA_963738615.1). Taxonomy (GTDB): domain Bacteria; phylum Pseudomonadota; class Gammaproteobacteria; order Burkholderiales; family Burkholderiaceae_C; genus CAVTWY01. The sequence continues at coordinate 403,522 of CAVTXI010000019.1, read as the reverse complement.
CCATCCGGTGTGTCGCGCACCACGCCCAGTCGCAGCATCTCGTCGAGTACCGCACGGGCGCGCACATCCTTGCTGATGCTGGCAACCAGCGCGTCGAAGCTGCGCTCGCTGCCACTTTTGGGCAGCACGCGTGGGCGGCCCCGCGCCTGCCAGCCGCGTGCACTCATCCAGCGTGCGACGACCTGGCCCACCAGATGAAGCCGCGTACCGACGTCGCCGCCTTTCGTGCTGCGTGATGTGCTGCGTGACGTGCTGTGGTCACCACGCGCAGGCGCGGCCATCTCGCGCAGGTCTTTGCGGTGCACGCCACTCAGCAGGCTGGTCGCACTGGCGGTCTGGCGCATGTCCTGGCGCTGCAGCTCGGCGCGCGCCGCGTCGACGAACACCGGCTTCAGCGCCGCCGCGAACGTCGGGTAAGTGACGCCCTCTCGCACCAGCAGTCGTACCAAGGGGCTCACCACGCGCAGCACGGCGCGCAGCGTGAGGTTTTGGCGGGGCGGCATCGGATGTTCGAAGGGACGCGAAGTGTCGCTTGACACTCCGAAATCTGTGTGGGAAAGTTTCCCACACGATGAGTCTCCCACGCTCGTCGACGTTTGCCAAGCGCCAGCGCATTCGATGTGATGTACCGGCGTCTGCACCTGAAGGAGGCCCACATGTCGTCCGTCCCGAGCACTGCGTCCTATCGGCTTGCCGCGGCCGCGCTTGGCCTTGTTGCCGCGGTCGGCTTGACCGCCTGTGGTGGCGGCAGCAGCAGCGAGCCCCCGACCAACCCAACCGGCCCGACCACAGCCGACCCCACGTTGAAGCCGGTGTCACAGCCCGGCCAATTCGTCGAACAGGTGCGCACGCTCGTGGCGGCACGCGCCGCGCGGGGGCAAGGCGTGGGCCTTCCGGCGGCGGCCAGCCCCGCGGGCGTGGCCGACGGCAGCGTAGCCGAGGTGTTTTCGACGACCACGCGGCAGGAAGACGGCGTCGACGAAGACGATCTGGTGAAGACCGACGGGCAGCGCGTCTACAGCTTCGGCGCGCCGCCGTCGGGCACGGGCTCTGGCACGGGCCTCGCGGCTGCCGTGTCGACCGTGCAGGTGCATCGCCGCCAGGGCGACGGCAGCCTCGTCGCGGCGCAGTCGATCGTGCTTCGCGATGACGCACCCGATGACTACCAGGTCGTGCACGGCCTTCAACTCGCCACCGAAGCCGCGCGTCTGGTCGCGCTGCGCCGCGGCTACAGCATCGCCGCGTCGCCGTGCCCGGCCGACGCCGTGTGCCTCGCACTGACGAGCGTCCCGGTGGGGGTGACCACCACGCTCGACCTGATGGGCATCGACGCCGACGGCGCGATCACTGCAGCGAAGACGAACGTGCAGATTCAAGGTGACCTGATCGCCAGCCGCCGTGTCGGCCGCACGTTGTATCTGGTGATGCAGCACCAACCGTACCTGCGCGCCGAACTCGCCAGCACCGAACAAGAACGCACACAGGCGCTGGCGTTGCTGACGGCGTCGCAGGTGCTGCCCACGGTGCGCATCGACGGCGGCAGCGCCTGCGCCGCTGTTGAGCGAAACCGACTGCTTCGTGCAGCCCGGCAACACGTCGACCAGCACCGCGGTGACGACGATCACCGCGGTCGACCTCGGCGCCACGGGGTTCACGGCTCGCCAGCCGCTGCTTCCTCGGCGGCACCGAGTCGATCTACATGTCGACCGCCAACGTCTACCTCACCACCACGCGGTGGCCGCAACCGACCAACGACGTGCAGGGGCGCATGGTGTTTCCAAGCGGCGGCGACGTCGCGCTCGACGTTCACAAGTTCGCGCTTGCCGCACAAGATGCACAAGGTTCGCAAGGTTCGCAAGGTTCGCAGACCGCAGGTGTCACGTACCGCGCCTCGGGCAGCGTGGCCGGCCACATCGGCTGGGACGCGGCGCGCTCGGCTTATCACATGAGCGAACACCTGGGTGACCTGCGCGTCGTCACCTTCACCGGCGCCCTCGGCTGGGCCATGCCGGCCGACGCCGAATCGACGATCACGCCGTCGCCCGCATCCCTGTCGGTGTTGCGCGAGAACACGTCGACGCGCGCGCTCGACATCATCGGCAAGCTGCCGAATGCGAACCGCACGGCGCTGATCGGCAAGCCGGGTGAACAGGTGCAGGCCGTGCGCTTCGCGGGCGAACGTGCCTATGTCGTGACATTCAGGCGCATCGATCCGTTGTACGTGCTCGACCTGTCGAACCCGGCTGATCCGTTGCAGGCCGGTGAGCTCGAGGTGACAGGTTTTTCGAGCAACCTGTACCCGCTGGCGAACGGTCTGTTGCTGGGCGTGGGCCGCGAAGCCGATGCGACGACGGGGCAGACGCAGGCGGTGAAGGTCGCGCTGTTCGATGTGAGCAACCCGGCGCAGCCATCGGTGTTGGCGACCGAGCTTTACGGCGGCCCGTTGGCGTCGACCGCGCTCGACACGTCACCGCACGGCATCACGTTCCTCGATGCGGGTAACGGCGTCGTGCGTGTTGCGCTGCCGATGGTGCTGGGTGGATCGGGATTCGCGCCGCCCGACCCCTCGAGTCGCGGGCTGCAGCGTCTCGAGGTCGACACCGCGGCACGCACGCTGCGCCGGCCGAATCCCGTCGCGCCGCCGCCGGGCGACCTGACGGGCTACGACTTCGGCGGCGATCGCGGGCTGATGATCGACAACAACGTCTATTACTACTCGCTCGGGGCGTTCGCCACCGCGCCTTGGTGACGCCTGTCGCGGCATCCGGCGCCTCGTGTCCGCGGCGCCGGCTTGGGGAGCGTCAGCGGTCGAACTCCGTCAAGACCCGCTTCGACTGCTCGAGCGACTTCTCGTGCATGGCATTCAACTCCTGCAGACCGCGCAGGCTGCCTTCCCGCAGGATCTTCTCGACCTCCTCCGGCTTCGTGGCCTCCAGCCGCTTGGTGCGGTCTTCGATGACTTCGGAGTCGAAGAGTTGCGCTGCGGCCTTCACGATTCCGCCCAGCACGGCCGCCTCGAAGATGTCGGGAGAAGGGCAGCTCAGGCACGGGTCGGGACGCGGCGGGAACGGCTTCTCGAACAGCGGATAACGCAGGTAACGTTCCATCCAGCGCTCGCGATACGCCACGCTGAGGTCGGTCAGGCGGTCGATCAGGAATTGCGTGACCCAACACGGCCCGTGCCAGTGCAGCAGATATTGCCGAAAGCTCACGCCCATCTCGAACGTCGACCGCTTCGCGGAAAACTCCTCGATGCCCGGATACGCGAAGAAACTCTCCAGCACGTGAAGGTGGAAACAGTTCCTCGAGATATGCGGGGGTGCCAGCCATACCGCCAGGTTCAAGTAATAGCGCTTGATCTTCTCCCAGTTCGCGCCACCGGCGGCTTCGAGCTGAGTGATATTGAGATTCAACCAGTGATGCCAGGTGGAGTCGGTCGCGACCCGGCCAACGTCGGCGCGGTGTCCGTCGTAGACGCTGATCATGGCAAACCGTTTGGCCGGAGCATCGCCCTTCTCATGCCATAGCGGCGGGTCGGCGAGTGTCTTGCCGTGGGCAATGACCATGGGCAGCGGCCGCACCGTACCGAACGCCGGATATTCGTTGCCGGTCACGCCAGCGAAGCTGTAGGAATTGCCAAGGGTGATCGCGGCCAATCCCACGTCCGGTTGCGCCACGTGATCGAACACCACGCCTTCGTGCGGATGGTCAGGCATGACATTGATGGGCCCCAACGTCGGGTGGCACAGCACCGGGTGCGGGCGGCGGTGGATCTGGATCGGGAAGTGCAGGTGGTGCATCCAGGTGACCCAATCGATGGGCTGCGGCTTGGTGTCGCGTTCCCGGTCGAATTCGATCACTTCGGTTCCACTCGCCTCCGCGGCGTTGAACGGGCGATTGGTGTCGATACGCCCCGTTCCGCCGGCCGACGGAACGCCCTGCGCGTTGGTCCACGCACGCATCGTCCCCGCGCGCGGAATGCGGCTGCACATCGACGCGCCGAGCGTCTCGTGGTCCCCGGTGGCGAACACGCCGCCCTTCTTCTGGTTCATCCAGGTCGTGAGCGCGGCCAGTTCGTCGTCGTTCGTGTTCGGACCGAAGAAGGCGAAGCACCACACCTCGTCGTACTGGTCGATGACGAGGGCGCCGTTCGGCAGCTTGCTGTCGAACTTGAACCCGAGGTACTTCGCCTCGGTGCCGGGTGGATTGGCGACGACCTGGAAGACGGCGTTCGAGTGCACCGCCGAGTCGACATGAAAGTGCATGCAGCCGACGGTCGACTCGCGCAACAGGCGGATCACACGTTCGACGCCGAACGCTCCCGCGCCCGGCGAAAGCCCGATGCTGTCGACGACGACCAGGATGTGCGCATGGCTCCAGCGCAGCTTCTTGGCGTATTCCAACAGCGGTTTGCGCGCGACATCGATGATGTCCGTGCGGTCAAAGAAAAGTTCCATAACGTACTCCGATGAAAACAAACTCGCGACGGCGTCGACGCTCGCGTGAACGAAGGCGTCGGATGAAGTGGTCGCCGCTGCGCATCCCTTGATGCGCGGTTGCAGCGTGCGCTTCGGGCACGGCGTCGTCATCAGCAAGTCTGTCGAGAAACGGAATACTGGGGGGTGCCCCGAAGTCGTAAGAGACTACAAGCACCACACACGCAAGCGCCTGCGCGTCGAGCTTGGTGCCATCAACAGTCGAGGGAACTATGCAGACACAAGATCGTCCTGATGTGGTGGTGCTCCTCTCGCGCCGTTGTGCGTGGCGCGGTTTCCTCCGTTTGATGGCCGCCGCCCTGGTCGCAGCGTCGTGCCTCTCCCCCTCCGTAGCCGCCGCACCCCTGAACCCCGCCGACGTGCCCGAGCCGCTGAAGCCGTGGGTGCCATGGGTGCTGCATGGACATGAAGGTTTGACTTGTCCGCGCACGCACGACGGCCAGGCGCTGCATTGCGTGTGGCCGTCGCGCCTCGAGTTGAAGGCCACCGCCGACAGCGCGCGGTTCCAGCTGGACGTGCAGGTGTTTGGCGCGCCCGCGATGGTCGAGTTGCCGGGCGAAGTGGGCCGTTGGCCGCATGACGTGGTGGCGGCTGGCACGGCGCCGCTGGCCGTGGTGAACCGCGACGGGCAACCGGTGGTGCGGCTGGGCGTGGGGCAACACGTGGTGACCGGCGTCATCCGCTGGGCCGCGATGCCGGCCGATCTGCGGCTGCCGCTTTTCACCGGCAGCTTGCAGGTCAACCTGAACGGCCAGGCCGTGGCACGTGCGCCCGACGCGCAAGGCCGCGTGCTGCTCGAGGCGGCCAGCAACGACGTGCAGGCCAGCGACGAGCTGACGGTGCGCACCAGTCGTCTGATCGACGACGACATTCCCATGCGCGTGACCCTGCATGTCGATCTGGCGGTGGCCGGCAAGCCGCGTGAAGTGGTGCTGCCCTCCGCGTTGCTGCCCGACTTCGTGGTCGAAGCGATCACCAGCGACCTGCCCGCGCGGCTGGTCGACGGCACGTTGCGCGTGCAAGCGCGGCCCGGCAACTACACGCTTCAGGTGCGCAGCCGCCTGATGAAGCCCACCACTGCATTGACGCTGCCCGCGGGGCAGGCCGACGAGTTGTGGGCCGTGAACACGCGCAATGGCTTGCGTGTGGTCACGCTGTCGGGGCTGACGGCGGTTGACCCGAAGCAGGTGCCGATGCCCGACGCATGGCGCAACCTGCCGGCCTTCGCGGTCACGGCGGGGCAGACGCTTGCGCTCACCGAAACGCGGCGCGGTGACCCCAAGCCCGGCGCTGACCAGATGGCGCTGGCGCGCCAGATCTGGCTTGACTTCGACGGCGGCGGCTACACCGTGCAAGACACCATCAGCGGCAAGCTCACGCGTTCGTGGCGGCTGGAGATGGCGCCCGGCAGCGTGTTGGGGCGGGTGGCCGCCGATGGGGGTGACCAGCCCGTCACACGCCGTGAAGGCGCAACCAACGACGGTGTCGAGCTTCGACGCGGCGCGCTCGCGTTGACCGCCGACAGCCGCATCGACGGCGGCTCGCGCCGCTTCGCAGCCAGCGGTTGGCAGGCCGATGTCAACATGCTGTCGGCGCGGCTGAACCTGCCGCCGGGTTGGCGGCTGCTGCACGCCAGCGGCGTCGACGTGGCCGAAGGCTCGTGGGTTTCGCGCTGGACCTTGTGGGACTTCTTCTTCGTGCTGCTGGCCGTGCTGGCAGCAGGCAAGCTTTGCGGGCCGCGCGTGGGTCTGTTGATGGCGGCTGCGCTGGTGCTGTGCTGGCACATGCCCGGCGCACCGCGCGGCTTGTGGCTGCTGTTGCTGGGCTTGATCGCGCTGGCGCGCGTGTTGCGTGATTCGACCTTGCCGGGTGTCTCGCGCGGCCGCCTGGCCGTCGTGGTGCCATGGGTGGCGCGCGCGGGCGTTGCGGCGATGCTGTTCATGCTGCTGCCGTATGCGGTCGACCAGGTGCGCCTGGCGCTGCATCCGGTGCTCGAGCACAGCGACTCGGGTCAACGCATCGACAACGTGGCGGCGATGACGCCACGACGTGGCGATCTGGCAGAGCTGAAGATGGAGGGCGACGCGGCATCGGTGAGTAGAGATCCCCTGGCAGCGCCTGCCCCGGCTGCACCGACCCCAGCTACGGAAGCAACGATGCAGCGTGATCGCGTGGGAGCCACCAGCACGTACGCGAAGAAGTCAGCGCGTTTCGCCAAAGAAGTCGACCCGAACCTGAAGGTGCAAACCGGCCCTGGCCTGCCCGCATGGCAATGGAACACCCACCGCCTGATCTGGCTGGGCCCCGTGCAAGCCGATCAGACGTTGAGCCTGACCTTGCTGCCGCCGTGGGCCACCGCAGCATGGCGCGTGCTGGGCTTGCTGTTGATGGCGGCCACGTTGGGGTTGTTGGCGCGGGCGCTGCCGTTGTGGCCGCGCGCAGGGTCGGATCGCGGCCTGGGCGCTGGCACGTCCGGCATCGCGCCGGTTGCGGCGGTGATCGCAGCCGCGGTCGTGTTGTCGACCGGCTGGTGGCCTGGCATCAGCCACGCTGCCTCGCCGCCGCCATCCAACACCGCTGACAAACGTGTGGGCATCGACATCGAACCCAGTGCGGGCCTGCTCGACGAGTTGCGCGCGCGCCTGACGCAGCCGCCGGAGTGTGTGCCGCGTTGCGCCGACCTGGCGCGCTTGCGCGTCGAAGCGCAAGGCTCGCGCATTCAACTGCGTTTGGATTTGCACGCGCTCGCTGCAGTGGCGGTGCCGCTGCCAGGGCAAGGCGCGGGCTGGCGCTCGGGTGCCGTCACCACCGACGGCAAAACAGCCGTGGTGCGTCGCGACGCAGCGGGGCAGTTGTGGGTGTGGCTGCAACCCGGCATCCGCCAGGTGGTGGTGTTGGCCGACGTGGGCGATGCGGGGTCGGTGGAAATAGCGTTGCCGATGCCGCCGCAAGAAACCACCGTGAACGCCGAAGGCTGGACGGTAGGCGGCCTGGATGCGCGCGGCCTGGCCACGGGTGCCTTGAGCTTGTCGCGCCGCACAGCCGCAGGTGCGCAGGGTGCAGGCGGCGCCACGCAGGGGGATGGCAGCACGCAGCCCGATGCGCTGCCGCCGTTCGTGAACGTGGAGCGCACCCTGCGCCTGGGCCTGCGCTGGACGGTCGACACGATCGTGACGCGCGCCGCGCCCAGCCGCGCGCCCGTGCGTGCGCGCATCGCGTTGATGCCCGGCGAAGCGGTCAACAGCGAAGTGGTGCGCGTGGAAGACGGCCACGCCATCGTCCAGCTTGGCGCCGAAGAGTCCGCCAACTTCACCAGCACCTTGAAGGAAGTGCCCGAGCTGGTGTTGACCAGCGCCGCCGGCCAGCCGCAGCAGGTGGAACGCTGGCGGCTGGACCCATCGGCGCAATGGCGCGTGGACTGGGGCGCTGCTGGTTCTGGTGCTGCCGGTTCTGGTTCAGCTGCGGGCGCTGACATCGCGCCGGTGTCGTACATCGACCCCGGCACCGGCCAGCTCGCGCCGCTGTGGCAACCATGGCCCGGCGAGCGTGTGGTCTTGAAGATCAGCAAACCCGCAGGCGCTGCCGGCCAAACCATCACCATCGACCGCAGCGCGCTCGAAGTCACGCCCGGCCTGCGCGTCACGCAGGTGCGCAGCCTCACCACGCTGCGGTCGAGCCAGGGCGGCAATCACCGGGTGCTGCTGCCCGACGGGGTCGACTTCGAAGGTGTGTCGCTGAATGGCGCGTCGTTGCCCATCCAGCCGCAAGGCCGAGAGCTGCGCGTGCCCATCACGCCCGGCCAACATCAACTGGTGCTCACGTGGCGCGAGCCGCGCGGCGTGGGCTGGCGCTTCGCCACGCAAGCCGCCGATCTGGGCGCATCGGGCGTCAACGCCAGCACGCAGCTCGCCATGTCGCGCGACCGCGTGGTGTTGGCCGTTGCCGGCCCTCGCGTCGGGCCGGCGGTGTTGCTCTGGGGTGTGCTGATCGTGTGGGCCGCCGTTGCATGGGCCTTGGGCCGCAGCCGACCCACGCCCCTTGGCGTGGTCGCATGGTTGTTGCTGGGCCTGGGCCTGGCGCAGACCGAATTGATCGGCGTGGCTGTGGTGGCCGGTTGGTTCTTCGCGCTGGAAGCACGCCGCCGTGCCGCGTCACATCCATGGTTCGCCCACGGCGCGCGCTGGCGCTTCAACGTCGTGCAGTTGGCGCTGGCGCTGTGGACGCTGCTGGCCGTGCTGGTGCTCGTCAACGCCGTGCGTGTGGGCCTGCTGGGCTACCCCGACATGATGATCACCGGCAATGGGTCCAGCGCAGGCGTGCTGCACTGGTACCAAGACCGCTTCGTCGACCAACCTGCCAGTGTTTCGGTGGTGTCGATGCCCGTTCTGTTCTACCGCCTCGCAATGCTCGCATGGGCCTTGTGGCTGGCCGCGTCGGTGCTGCGTTGGGTGCGGTGGGGGTGGCAGGCTTGGTCGATGGGGGGGTATTGGCGGCGGGCCGAAGCGAAGCCTGATCAAAGCGACGGTACGGTGGCGACCACTGCGGATGCTGCGCCGACTGCGGGTTAGGTCGACAGATTCACTGGTGACGCAACCCGGCGCACCCGGCACGACAACCTGCCGGCCACCAGCGCTGCAGCGCGTCGATCGACTGCTCACGCTGCCACGTCGGCATCGGCCTTAAGGCCTCGATCACGTGGGCGACACGGTCGATGTCGACCGTGGCGTCAACGTCGGGATTGCGATAACGCGCGAGCAACGCGTCGGGCTGGCGCAGCAGGCTCGCCAGCCACGCGGCTTCGTGCGGCGCAAGCCGGTTTGCCGCTTTGCCCAGGTAGCGGCGTGACGCGCCTTCGCCGCCGCAGACCTCGGCGCCCCACGGCGCCAGCGCCAGGTACAGCTGCAGGATGCGGCCCTTGCCCAGCGTGCGTTCCATCTCCACCGCGTAGAGCCACTCGCGCAGCTTGCGCGCCGCGCTGCGGTCGTCGCCGGTATAGACCAGCTTCGCCAACTGCTGCGTGATCGTGCTGGCGCCGCGCGGGGTGGTGGCGGTGTTGTGCCCGTTGCGGCCGTTGCGGGTCCAGGCGTGCAGCGCCTCGCCCAGGTCGAAGCCGGCGTGCTCGAAGAAGCGCTGGTCTTCGGCCGCGACCACGGCGCGCGGCAACCAGCCGTCGATGCGCGCGCGCGTGGGGCCGCATCGCGTCGGTGGTGACGCGGTCGCGAGCAACTTGGTCCCCAAGCCTTCGACGGCCAGGCCTTCGATGCGCGGGCGCACGCGCGGTTGCGTGGATCCATGCTGATTCACCAGCGCCGACGCATCGAAGCCGAAGGTGCCGTCGACGCGGGCGAGGCGGGCTTCGGGCACGGCGCCGTCGGCCAGCGTCGCCAGCAGGTCCACCACCGGCGTGGGCTCCAGGCGCGCCTGCCACGCGATGCCGTCGCGTTGCAGCTTCGCGCTCCAGGCGATCAACACGCCTTCGGCCGCGCGAGTGCTTGTCGCGCGAGTGCCTGCCGCGTTCGGGCTGGTGTCGGTCGCGAGTTCGACCGTGCCGGCCCACGCCTCGATTCCGGCGCGACGCGCGTGCACCGCGACGCGCCGCAACACCAACGGCGCAGGGCCGAGTTCGGCCAGACGCAGCACGCAGGGTTCGCACGTGGCGTGCATCGACCCGTTGCCGCGTGCCGCGAGTTGCCACGTTCCGGTGCGGGTGCGCACGCGCCGCCCGTCCAGCAGCGGCAGCGCCAACGGATGCGTGGCCCAGCGCAGCAGCACCGGCACGCTGACCTCGTGCTGCCACGGGCCGACGCGCGTCGACCATTCGCCGTCCTGCGGCTTGGCCGCGCGCAGCGCCACCATACCGATGAAGGCGATCACCGCGACCGAGGTCATCGCCAACACGAGCGCCACTGCGAGCGCCACCACGGCGATGCGACGGCCGCGCGAATGCAGAGCAAGTGTCAAAGCGCCTCCACGACCGTGATGGCTTGCCACGGCCCGCGGCTTTCGCCTGACGCGGCGGCCCAGAACCATGACGACGCGTCGGTGTAGGCGTCGCCCTGCGTGCCCTCGATGCGTTCGCACACGCGCAGGTCTTGCGCCACGTGGCTGTCACCGTGTCCGCTGCCGCGACGTGCGTTGAAACACCGCCACAGCCGCTGCTGGTCGTCGAGTTCGAGCTGCGCCTGCTCGATGCGGTAGCCGGTGGCCCGAAAGCAGTCGGCGGCCGGATGCAGCATGCGCGTGGCTTGCGTGACATGGCGCATCACGAACACGCGCGCGTCACCGTCGGTGAAGCGCGCGATCTGCCCCGGGAAGCGCTGAGCGAAACGATGCTCCACGTCCGACAGCGCCAGCGGACGCAGCGCGGCGCCGCCCCAATGCATCGGCCACTCGATGGGGTTCGATACCGGCACGGTGTCGGCCTGCGGGCGCGCCAGCGGCAGCAGTGCGCAGGCGCCCAGCATCACAGCGGTGAGGCGCGGCCAGTGGCGGGTGATTGCATTCATCGTGTGCTTCCGGTGTTGACGGCTCGCACCACCAGCAACGTGGTGGCCGCCAACACAACCAGGCCGATCGCCTCGTGCGCAGCGCTGCTCAACCCCTGTGGCCGCGCCTCGAGCGCAACCAGCACGCTGTTGCGCAGCGCGTTAGCCGCCAGCACGATCGCGCCGACCCACGGCAAGCGGCGCAGGAACGCGGCGTCGCGCAGCCCGCCGTGCGCCGCCACCGCGCACGCGGCGAAGTACGCCATCCACGCCATCTGAACGCCCGAACACGGCGCATCGACGATCACGAGCCGGCCTTCGACCGTCATCGACGCGCCGCTGCGCGTGGCGTCGATGCCGACAACCTCGAGCAGCCACGCGCTGAGCTGTGCCGTGACCACGCGCAGCGGATAGCCGACGTAGAACTGAAGCGACGCCACCAACGGCAGCGACAGCAGCGCGAGCCCGGCGTAGGGCAGCCGCGGCGTGCCGCCGGGCAGCCACGCGACGATCGTGCAGGTGATCGACAACGCCGCGATCGACGCTGCGACCAGCGAAGGCAGATGCGTCAAGGCGAGCGTGGCCGCAAGCGCGAGCACCACGCCGGCGACCAGCCACGGCGGCCGCGGCGAGATGCGCATCGCCGAACGCTCACGCCCCACCAACCACAACAGCACCACCAGCGCCATCACGCCCAGCGGATCGTCGGACCCGTCGCGCGCGCGCTGCCACGCCCACGCGCCGTGCGGCCACAACGCCAGGGCGTGCAGACCGATCCACGCGAGTGGTGGCAGCGCGGCCGGTAAGCATGCGACGCGTGCGGCGTGCGCAGCGACGACGGGGAAGCCAGGCTGCTCATCGTCCGCGCTCGTCAGACGTGGTGCCGGCGCGCAGCCGCACCTCGACGCAAGGCGAAGCCCAGCAGTACCAACGTCATCAACATCGCGATCCACGCCGCCGGTTCGGGCGTGCTGGGCACGAAGGCCGTCAACGTCTTCTGCCCTTCACCGTCGGCGCCCACCGCGGCATCGCTCACGCCCTTGGGCAGCGGCGAGGGTTGATTGACCGTGGTCGCGACGCTTCGTTCGTGCGCACCACCTTGTCGACCGCGAGGAAGCTCGTGTATTGCGTCAGCAGCCCGTACTTCAAACCCAGCGCCAGGATCGGCTCGCGCTTCGCGTTGCCGCCTTCCAGCGCTTCCTGATCCGACAACGCGGCGATACGCTCGCGTGCCCACAGGTGGCGCAGCGCGGTGGCCTGCGCGTCGGGCGCGGGCACGGGGACCACCTCGCGATGCGTACCGTTGGCGGCCTGGCCTTCGAGCACCATCGCACCCGTGGGCTTCGCCGCGCCACTTGCCGAACAGCACCACCGGCCGGCCACCCAGCACGTCGGGCAGGTTCGACATGCCGGGCTCCACGTCGTACACGTCCAGCCCGTTGAAGTCCACGCGCAGCTTCGTCAGCACCGGCGAGTCGATCATCTTGCGCAGCCGCTCGGCCTGTTGCGCCGCGAACTCGGGCTTGGTCACGATGAACGCTTCGCCCTTGCCCGGCGCGCGCAATGCCTTCGATCAGGTGCCGGTTCACCGAATGGCCGATGCCGAACGCGAACACGTTGCTGTTGCCCAGGTTCTTGCGCACCAGCGCGAACACCTCCTGCTCGACCGCGACGTAGCCATCGGTCACCACGATCACCGTGCGCGACACGTCGTCGTTCTTCGGCAGCGCGGCGATGCGCTTCAACGCGGGCACGATCTCGGTGCCGCCGCCGCCGCGCACGTTGTCGATCGTCGAGACCGCGCGTTCGATGTTCGCGGCCGACGCCGGCACGGCGCGGTCGTGCAGCACCTGGCTCGAGCCCGAAAACAGCAACACGTTGAACGTGTCGCTGGGCCGCAGTTGGCCGATCAGTTTGCGCAGCAGCGTTTTCGCGGTGTCCAACGGATAGCCGCCCATCGACCCCGAGATATCGACCACGAAGACATATTCGCGCGGGTTGATCTGGTCGGTGGTGATGTGTTTGGGCGGCTCGACCAGCGCGACGAAGAAGTTCTCGTCGGTGCCCTTGTAAAGCGCCAGGCCGGTCGCCGTCTTGTCGCCCGCCAACCGGTACTGCAGGATGAAGTCGCGGTTGTTGCGCGGCTCGCTGTCTTTGGCGTTCGAGTTGCACCACCGCGTCGCGGCCACCTTCGTGCGCGACCTCGATCGCGTGCGTGGATGAGTGGATGTCGCTGACCGGCAGCGGCGACGCGAAGCGCAGCTCGAGGTCGAAGGCAGTGTTCGACGGTTGCCCTTCGCGCAAGTACGGCACCGCCGGTATCGCGGCCGGCGTTGTTCGGTGATTGATACCGAGGGCCGACGACGGTGGGGAACACAAACTCGTAGCGCCCTTCGGTCGGCGCGATCAGTTCGGTGTAGCGCAACTCCACCGCCACGTCGTCGCCAGGCAGGATATTCGCCACGTTCATCTGGAAGACGTTGGGCCGCTCCTGCTCGAGCAACGCCGCGGTTTTGCCTTCCTGCTTCGCGGCCTGGTATTCGATCTGCGCGCGCCGCTTCTCGCGGATCTGCGCCGCGATCAAGCGGTCGCCGATGCGCACGTTCATCGCGTGCACGGCAGCGCGTGTCGAGCCGGGGAACACATAACGCGCCTCGATCGGCCGTTGGCCTTCGTTGCGGTACTTCTGCGTCACCGTCACGTCGGCGATCACGCCGGCGATGCGCACGTCGACCTGCGTGGCCTTCAGCGGCAACGCGTCGACGCCGGGGTCGGCACCTTGCACGTGGAAGTAGGGGCTGCCGGCCTTCTTCGCGTCGATGTCGTCTGCGAACGCGGGCGGTGACCACAAGATCAACAACAACGTCGCGGCGATGGCGAGCATCAACGCGATCAGCACGCGGTCGAACGCGCGGGCGCTGCGCCGATCGTTGACGCGGTGTTTGTCAGCGCTGCGGTTGTCGGTACGTGCCTTGTGGCTCCACCGCACAAAGGGCGTCACGGTCGGCGTGAAGTGCGGCCGATGGCCTCGCAACTCGAGACGCCGGTCATCGCGGCCGGCGTCGGGGTGAAGAGTTTTTCGCATGCAGTCCTCGCTTGTCCTGGGCATGTGCGTCGCGGCACGGTGTGGAGCATCGAAGGCGCGTGCGATGGGGGTTGGAAGGCTGCAAGAAGTGGCGAGGGGTTGTGTGAAGTGCTCGTGAAGTGCGCTGCGACCGCCCGACCGCCCTGTATGCCCCCTCTCCCGCGTGCGGCGCGAGCGCTGCGGTGGTGAAGCCATCGCTCACGAGCGCTCGCACGTGCGCAGCTCCTTTCAAAATGCGAAGGAATTTGCGAATGGCGCAAGCAAAGTGCAACCGAGCAACGGTCGATTCGCCTTCGAACCGCCGACCTCTCGCAAGGGCAGTCCACAATGCCTGTCGGCGCTGCGTTTGCGAGGGCGCCGTATTCCGGGGCTTCGTGCCTCGGCCTCATTGAAGCGAGCGCCCCGACCCTATCCGCGCCTATCCGCTCGACGTATTCCGGGGCTTCGTGCCCCGGCCTCATTGGCTTGCCGACCGACGCAGCGAACGGCGTCGCGATCGAATTGCTTCACACCGACTTCACGCTTCCCGCGTCGCGGCTTCACCCGGCATCGCCAGACTCGCCGCTCATCTTTCGGGGACGAGGAGCAGCGATGAACAAGTGGCAATGGGCGGGCAAGCTGTTGGCGATCGGGGCGACGGTGTTGCTGCTGTCGATCGCGCTGTTTCGCATCAACTTCCTGGTGAGCGAACGCCAGCAGAGCCAGCGCGAGGCGGTGGCGAGCGTGCAGCAGTCGCAGGCGGGCGCGCAAACCGTGGTCGGGCCGGTGTTGAACCGGTTGTGCGTCGAGACGTGGGAAGTCAGCTCGGGCGAAGGCAAAGAGCGGCGCACGGAGTTGAAGCGCGTGGAGCATGCGATGCACGCCACGCCGACGCAGTTGCGCGTCGACGCGTCGACGACGGCCGACCCGCGCTACCGCGGGCTGTTCAAGGTCAATGGCTACGTGGCGAAGATGAACCTGCTGGCGTCGTGGTCGAGTCTTTCGCCGCTGCAGCCCAAGCGCGTGCAGCCGAGGTCGACCATGGCGTGCGAGCCCGCGACGATGTGGCTTGCGGCCAGCGATGTGCGCGGTTTGCGCAGTGCGCAGGCCAGCGTCGACGGGCAGGTGCTGCCGGTGCAGCCGGGCACGCGGCACGACGCGCATCCGCAGGGGCTTCATGTGGTGCTTGCGACCTTCGACGCGCTGGGCAACGTACCTGATCAGGCGCTGACCGCGCAAGTCGAGGTCGACCTGCTGGGCACGCAGCAGCTCGCGATCGTTCCGGCTGCCGATGCGACGACGTGGCAGTTGAAGTCCGACTGGCCGCATCCGTCGTTCGGTGGGCGCTTCCTGCCGAACCGTCGTGAGGTGCGCGAGCAGGGGTTCGATGCGAATCTGGACGCTCAATGCGCTGGCCACGTCGGCGCCGCGCGACGTGGCCGCGGGCGAAGGCAGCATGTGCGGCGCGCATGAATTCGGCGACCCGAATCAGCGCCATCAGCGCAGCAACAACCGCGTGCGCTGCCTCGACATGCTGTCGGTCGACTTCATCGACCCGATCAACCCCTATTCGCTCAGCGACCGCGCGATCAAGTACGGGCTGCTGTTCGTGCTGCTGACCTTCGCCGCGGTCGCGTTCGCGGAAACGCTGGCGCGTGACCGCGTCAAGCGCGTGCACCCGGTGCAGTACGCGCTGGTGGGCACGGCGCTGTGCTTGTTCTTCCTGCTGCTGCTGAGCCTGTCCGAGCACCTTGCGTTCGGCACCGCCTACGCCATCGCGGCGTCGGCTTGCGTGCGCTGTTGGGTGTGTACGCTCGCTCGATGCTCGGCCGCCCGCGCGGCGGCGTGGTGTTCGGCGCCGGGATGGCGCTGCTGTACGGCCTGCTGTACATGCTGCTGCTGCGCGAGCAGACCGCGCTGGTCATCGGCTCGATCGGGCTCTTCCTCGCGCTGGCCGCGGTGATGCTGCTGACGCGCAAGCTGGACTGGTATCGGATGGGGGCGGGCGCGGGTTCGGCGACAAGCGCGCCAGCAGCCCCTTAGCCTCGAGCGCGGGTGCGCCCGTGCATGGCGACGTCAACGCCATGCCGGGCCAACCTCGAGCCGATCCACAACGCGAGCGCGCTGCCGGTCAGCACCTCGAACCAGATCGACGCGTTGCTGATCCATGGGTGTTGTGAACACAAGGCGAGCGTGTAGTGCGCCAACCCGTCGATGCCCAGCGCGCCGTACGCTGCCAACATCAAAGCACCGACCACCCGCAGACCGAACCACAACGCGAGCACGCCGGCCGCGCCCACGGCGGCCACTGCGAGCCACACGCCGAGTACATCGCGATGTACCCCAACATGCCGACGTGGGTTGCCATGCCGGGCAGGTCGCACCGGCGGTCGGCGTCGCGCGTGGCGTTGCGCTCGACGTGCGCTGGTGGTGCCGTTGCGCCACCGTGGCGCGGTGCCGGTTGACCAGCAGGATGCCGGTGCGCGGGTGCACGAGCATCGCTTCATGGCGCTCGTTGAGGGGCTCGAGGCCGCGGCGGCTGCGCACCCACACCTGACCGTCCAGCCACACGGTGTTGATCGCGACGCGATCGTCGATGTGCTGGAACAGGTGGTTCTGCACGACGTTTCGGCGGTTGAGTTGTGTGCACAGCTCGCCGTAAACCTTGCGCCACGGCCGATTCACCTGCGCGCGCAGGTAGCGGTACAGCGGGCCCAGGTGCTCGCCGAAGTGCTTGCAGCCGTTCTGCTTCATGCCGAAGCGCGCCTTCGCGCCTTCGTCATCAACGTCCAGTCGATTGCGCTCGAGGCGTCGGCTGCCGATCTGGGCGTGGGCCGACCCACGCCCCATGCGCAGCGACTCGACCAGAACCTTGCTCATGTCGTCACGCATGGCGAACTCCTCGAAGTCAGCCACGCGCGCCGTGAATGGATCTGCCCACGGCGGGCCTCCTTCAACGCCTTCACGTTCGTCAAGCCGGTGTTGCCTGACATATACCCATGCGGGGGGTTGACGTGTGGGGTAAAGAGTCTTTACAGTACGCCTTCTTCGAAAGACGAGCCCGTCTCCACGACCGACACGACCGACACGACCCACAACCACCACGTCCACCACAGGAACCATCGTGAACTCACGGCGCAACGAAACAAATAACCGACCCCACCAGGGGCTGGTCGCGTTTGCGCCATGTGGTGGCGCGTTAGTGATCCCGATGTCACTTGCATACGCCGAAGGCCTCGAGCCTTGGTCGCCGCGAGGATCGGTGGTCCATTCCGGGAGAAGGAAGCGCGTAGGCGCACCCCCTTCGAAACTCTGTCAGCAGAGGCCCGGAAACCGAAAGGTTCCGGGCCTTTGTTTTTGGTCACTCCATTCACTTAACCAGGCTCGCGCATCGGCGCAAGCCGTGCCGCCAGCGATGGCGGAGCTCTTTAACAAGTTGCCGCAAGGCAGCCGCGGTACTGGCCGCGGGCTCGCCTTGCACCTTTGCGGATGTAGCTCAGCAGGAAGAGCGCGGCCATGCCACGGCCGAGGCCACGAGTTCGAGACTCGTCATCCGCTCCACTTCGGGTGTGCCCCTGCACTCCACGAACGCATGCGCGTGTGCGCCTGTGGCGTGGGATGTGCGCGGCCGTGGCCCGGCTTCGTGCAGCGAGACCACATCCGACCGGATGCTCGCGCGGCGGGCACAGCCGAAGTGGACTCCTTCTTTCGCCCTCGTAGCTCAGCAGGCAGAGCAGCCGCCTTGTAAGCGGCAGGCCGCGCGTTCGAATCGTCGCCGGGGGCACCACTTGCAGCGATGTCGCGTTCGTCTAGTTGGCTCAGGACACCGGGCTTTCAATCCGGGAACGCCGGGTTCGAACCCCGCACGCGATACCAGCAACCAGAAGCCTTCGTCGAGCGGGTGTAGCCAATCAGTGTTCCCTCGGCCCCGAAGCGGCAATGGCCGCAGGTTGGGCGGCGCCGGAACCTCCTGACCAGATCGAGTTGTTCGTTCCTTTCGCTTCGTTAACTCAGCGGTCAGAGTGCCGGCCTGTCTAGTCGGAAGCCGCGGGTTCGAATCCCGCACGAGGCGCCAGCATTTCTTGCCGAGATAGCTCAGCTGGTAGAGCGGCGCGTTGAAGGCGCGTGCGGCGGGGGATCGAAGCCCTCTCTCGGCACCATAAACAGAACCTCGTTAGCTCAGCAGGATCGAGAGCGCCGGTCTACGAGGCCGGAGGCCGCACGTTCGAGTCGTGCACGAGGTACCAGTCATCTCGACGTAGCCAAGTGGTCGAAGGCATCGGGCTGCAAACCCGACGGCGTATGCCCGCGTCGGTTCGAACCCGACCGTCGAGTCCATGCCTCGTTAGCTCAGCTGGATCAAGAGCGCCGGTCTTCGAAACCGGAGGCCGCACGTTCGAATCGTGCACGAGGCACCACGATCATGGGTGTGTGGCAGAGGGGTCGATTGCGGCTGCCTGTGACGACGTGACGAATGGAGGTGTGGCCGAACGGTAAGGCCCCTGCCTTGAAAGCAGAAGGACCGCACGCCTGTGCGGTGTCGGGGTTCGAGCCCCCGCGCCTGCGCCACGAATGTGTTCATCGGAAGAGTGCCGGAGCGGTCCAACGGCGCTGCCTCGAAAGCAGACGGTCGGCGACGAGCCGATACCCGGGTTCGCTCAACGAGCGAAGCGAGTTGGACGCGACGAAGTCGCGGGCCGAAGGCCGAGCGAAGCGAGCAATCCTTCCGCATCCGCCAGATCTCGAATATCCCAAAGGACGTGTGCCGGAGAGGCCCAACGGCACTGCTTGGAAAGCAGATGGCCGGCGACGAGCCGGTACGAAGGTTCGAATCCTTCCACGTCCGCCACGTCCGCCGGTGTTCGATTTCCCGTTCCCCGATAGCTCGGTAGGTAGAGCGCCCGGCTGTTAACCGGGAGGTCCGTGGTTCGAGTCCACGTCGGGGAGCCACCTGTTTCGTTTCCGTTCTCGCGTAGCTCAGTTGGTAGAGCACCGTCTTGATAAGGCGGGGGTCGGTGGATCGTGTCCATCCGCGGGAACCAGCTTCTCTTCTGTCTCGGTGTAGCGCAGCAGGCAGCGCGCGTGTTTCGGGAGCACGAGGTCGCAGGTTCGAAACCTGCCACCGAGACCACTTCACCAGCGTGTGCGTTTGGGTGTGGCCGTAGTTCAACGGCAGAACCGCGGGACGTGACCCCGCTGACATCGGTTCGATTCCGATCGGTCACCCCCAAGCGCATGCGCATTTCCGTGCGTCGCGAACTCGAGCGGCAGAGTACCGGCCTCTTAAGCCGGCTTGTCGGGGTTCGAGCCCCCGGCGACGCACCAATTGATTCGTACCCCTCGTGGCGGAATTGGCTAGACGCACCGGTCTCAGAAGCCGGCGCCCACGGGCGTGTCCGTTCGACTCGGACCGAGGGGACCATCGATTCACTTGAATGCAGTCCGGTAGCTCAGCGGAAGAGCAACGCCCTCATAAGGCGAAGGTCGGTGGATCGTGCCCACCCCGGACGACCCGTCCAACACCACCAACGGAGGCTGTCATGAAGACATTCATCGACGACGACAAGAGCGACGATCAGCACTGCTTTCACGGTCACGAGTAAACGCAGAAGTGGCTTCCCATCGGAAGCACGCGTCAAGCGCGGCGACCGCATCGTGCACGGCACGAAGGAACTTAGCGAGAAGCTCGGTCGCAACGATCCGTGCCCGTGCGGATCTCGGAGGTCGTTTTAAGCGCTGCTGCATGCGCAGCGGCTGCCTTCGACGGAGCGAATCGTCATCACTATCGGCGCTGAGGATCGCGCCTCGCGCCGAATCACGCGGGTGTAGCTCAGAGGCCGAGCAGCCGGCTTTTAACCGGCAGGCCAGGGTTCGATTCCCTGCGCCCGCACCATGACTTCAGTTGCGGCGTAGTCGAGAGGCCTCAGACACCTGCCTTTGAAGCAGGGGACGTTGGTTCAAATCCAACCGCCGCTGCCATCACCACGCCAAGGCCCGTAGAAAGGAGGCCACCCATGCACCACCAACGTTTCATCTCGCACACTCACGTGCTGCAACTCGACATCCAGGGCACGCCGCAAGCGTGGATCTCGCTCGAGCAGGCGGCGTCGCATGTGGCGCGCGATGCGGTGGCGTGGGTCGATGGCGATGGCCCGCTGGCGACGCTGCGTGGCGGCTTCAACGTTGCGCGTGGTCGGCAGTCGCTGATCGACGTGCACCCGATCATGGCGCTGCACGGCGCGTCGAAGGTGAACCTATTCGACGTGGTGCCGGCGTTCGCGAAAGAGAAGCTGTTTCGTCGCGATCGCATGACCTGCGCGTATTGCGGCCAATGTTTTCAGGAACGCGAACTGCAATGCGAACACGTGCTGCCGGAATCGCGAGGTGGCCGCTGGACGTGGATGAATCTCGTCACCGCCTGTGGCCCGTGCAACCTTGCGAAAGCCGACCGCACGCCGGAAGAGGCGCGCATGCCGTTGGTGTACCTGCCGTACGTACCCAGCCGCTTCGAAGACTTTCTGCTCGAAGGCCGCGCGATCCGCGCCGACGTGCACGAATGGCTGGCCGCGCGCCTGCCGAAAGAACTCGCGCCTGTGCTGAGGCTTTGGCCTTGGCGCAGGTGCTCATGAAGAGCCGACGATTCGAACCAAGAAGCCAACAAAAGCCGTGCTGCACAAAAACTTCCAGAGCCACATCGAAGCGGTGAATTGCCACCTACGCGCCGCTGCCACTCACCCCGCGCCTGCCACCCAGCCGCTCCACCACCTCTTCATCCTCGACCTGCCCGAAGAGGTGATAGTGGCGCCCCACGGCTTCGAAGATCGAGGGCGTTTCCAGGCACACGATGTCGTCGGCCCAGGGGCGCAGTTCCTCGAGGGTGCGACGCGGCGCGACTGGCACCGCCAGCACGATGCGCGCCGGACGTTTGTTCCGCAGCAGCTCGAGCGCCGCGCGCACCGTCGCGCCGGTGGCGATGCCGTCGTCGACGACCACGGCTGTGCGCCCCTCGAGCGGCAGCGGCGGCCGCCCGCCGAGGTAGAGCTGCCGACGGCGCGCGATCTCTTGCAACTGGTGCTGCGTCTGCTGCTCGATGTAGTCCTGCGTCGCCTCGCCGAACTCCGGCATGGCGTCGTTGACGCTGACGAAGCCACCCTCGGCCACCGCGGCCAGCGCCAGCTCGGGCTGGTATGGCGCGCCGATCTTGCGCACGAACAGCAGGTCCAGCGGCGCATCGAGCGCGTTGGCGACCTCGACTGCCACCGGCACGCCGCCGCGTGGCAGCGCCAGCACGACCGGGTCTTTCAGCGGCATCCGGCGCAGGGCCTGCGCCAACTGCTTGCCGGCGTCGGTGCGGTCCAGAAACATCGCTTGCCCTCCCAGACCATCCGCAGGTTCAGGCGACGCTGCCCGGCGCGGCCGGGGTCGGTACAGCCACCGCGCGCGCCGCGCGCCGATGGTTCACTTCGATCACGCAGGCGCCCAGTCCCATCACCGCGATTGCCGCGAACACGAGGCCGCCGATGAAGGGCAGGTTGCCCAGCAGCGCCACCAGCAGCAGTGCCAGCGCGAAGAAGGCGAACGTCGTCGCGTACGACACGGCTGCCTGCGGACGCAGCGCCGCGTGGGCGCGCTGCCCGATGTAAAGCACGCCCACCAGGTAGCCGATCAGCAGCGTCAACGGGTAAAGGGCCAGCAGCGCCAGGCCCAGCGGAATGCCGAGCATGGTCACGAACAGCAGCACCGCCAGCACGGGCACGCCGACCAGTGCCGCGACGCCGACGCCGAAGGCCTGAAGCGGCGTCGAGCCGACGCGCTCGGCTGCCTGCGCAGCGAAACGCGGGACGGCCAGCAACAGCAGCGCGCCGCTGGCCAGCATCGCGACGAAGCCGAGCATGCTTGCGGCGAACCAGCCGCCGCCCCAGCCGCGCATGCCCCAGCCGCGCTCGCGCGACTCGTGCATCGGCCCGTGGTCGCGAGCCCACTCGGGGGTAGCCTCGCGCGTGACGGCACCGCTGATCACGGCACCTTCGGCGCGCTTCAGCTCGTTGGGCGACGCGTAGCGCAACGCGCCGGCGAGCTTCGACGTTGGTCCGAGTTCGATGCGTTCGCCGGCCAGCCGGGCATCACCGCCGACCTCGCCGTTGATGACGATGGTTTGCGCGCCCACACGCACAGGCCCGTCGACGCGGCCGTCGATCGTGACCTTGCCGCCATAGAGATGCGCCGAGCGCACGATGCGCGCGTTGCGGTCCACGCTGATGTTGGCGCCGCTGGCGAAAACCTCGCCGCGGACTTCGGCGTCGATCGTCACGTCGCCGCCGGCCGCGCGCAGGTCGTCGCCGACGCTCGCGCGCACGTCGACGGTGCCGCCCGCGACGTTCGCGTCGCCCTTGACCGGTCGGTCGACGATCACGCGGCCGCCGACCGCGACGAAGTCGCCGTCGACATCAGCACCGGGGCGCACCTGCGCGCCAGCGGCATACA
This sequence comes from uncultured beta proteobacterium, assembly GCA_963738615.1. Taxonomy (GTDB): domain Bacteria; phylum Pseudomonadota; class Gammaproteobacteria; order Burkholderiales; family Burkholderiaceae_C; genus CAVTWY01. Next base: position 380,993 of record CAVTXI010000019.1, on the reverse strand, counting down.
CGTTGGGGCCGCTGATGGCCCGGGCCTCGGACCGCGACGTGGATGTGGACGTGGACGTGGGCGTGGACGTGGATGTGGACGTGTTTCCGGGCTCGGGCGGCGGACTCTGCGCTGCGGCGATCGAGATCGCACCGGCGGCCAGCGCCACAACGATCGAGAACGCGCCGACGGCCGGCACGGCTCCGTATCGCCAAGCGTATGCATGCTTCATCTACTTCACCATCAGCACCGGGACCGTCGCCAGGTGCACCACGCGCTGCGCCACCGAGCCCATGAACAAGCCGCCAAGCGAACCGCGCCCATGCGTGCCGATCACGATCTGGTCGACCCCGCGTTCGTTCGCCACGCGCACGATCTCGTGTGCCGCGGTCCCCATCGCAGCCTCGCTGCTCACGCCGTGAAGGCCGCATGCGCGGGCGTGGGCGACGGCGTCTTCGAGCACCCGGGCCTGATGCTCGCGCATCGCCTGCTCGATCTGGTCGAGATTGAGCGGCGCCAACTCGCCGTAGAACACCGCCGGCTCGCGCACCTGCACCAGCACGGCCTGCACGGCAACGCCCTCGCGCTGCAGGCGCGCCGCGGCTTCGATGGCGTGGCGTGCATGCGGCGAACCGTCAACGGCAATCAGCAGCTTCAACATGGCGTGCCCTTTCAGCCCGTTCTCATCAACTGACGTTAGACACACGGCCGCACGTGGAGTTGCGCCGCGTCAACCCGCATGCGCGGCTGGGGCGAAAGCGCCTCACGAACGGACACATGATTTCGCGCAACGGGCGCAACCCCGGTGCGTGGAACGCTTCGCGCATGTCCATCCGTCGATTAGCACGGTGCGAGGTGTGATCCGATGAATCGCACGAAGGCACCTTCGTCCACCCCCGCCGCGCGGGCGCTGGCGCGGCAGGGCCGCTTGGTGCACGCATTGGCCGCGAGCCTCGAGATGCACGACGGCGTACAGCCGCGTCACCTCGAGACCCACATCTCGCACGTGCTGCTGCACGGGGGCTTCGCCTACAAGATCAAGAAGGCGCTTGCGACGCCGTTTCTCGACCAGTCCACCCTGGCATTGCGACGCCACGCCTGCGCCGAAGAGTTGCGCCTGAACCGCCGCCTCGCGCCGGACCTGTACCTGGGCGTGGTGGCGATCGCGGGCACGCGCGCTCGGCCCGTGATCAACGGTAAGGGGCGCACGCTCGAGGTGGCGGTAAAGATGCGCGCCTTCGACCAGGCCGGCTTGTGGGACCGGTTGGCCGTACGCGGCGAGTTGCGCGCCGCGGATGTCGACGAGCTGGCCGAGGTACTCGCGCGCTTTCACATGCACGCGGCGGTCGTCACCGACGGCGGCACGTTGGGTACGTCGGCGAACCAGCACGCGAACCTGACCGAGACGCTGAACGAACTTCGCGCGCCCGCGTCGCACGGAGCGTGGCCTGTCAGTGCCGCCCGGCCGCCCGAAGGCGCTGACGACCCCCACGGGGGGCAGCGAGCGAAGCGAGCTTGGGGGCCCGTCGCCGCGGCCCGCGCGACGCTGGCGAACCTGGCCGTGTGGGCCGACGTGGCGTATGCGCGCTTGGCGCCAGTGATGGCGCGCCGCCGCGCCGAAGGCCGTGTGCGCGAATGCCACGGCGACCTGCACCTGGGCAACGTCGCGCGCGAGCACGGGCATTGCCTGGTCTTCGACGGGATCGAGTTCAACGAACGCTTCCGCTGGATCGACGTGATGAGCGACCTGGCCTTCATCGCCATGGACCTCGAGGCTCATGGTCTGCCGGTGCTGGCGCATCGCCTGGTCAATGCTTACCTCGAAGCGAACGGTGACTACGACGGCGTGCGTGTGCTCGGCTACCACGTGGTTTATCGCGCGCTGGTGCGCGCCAAGGTGGCGCAGATGCGCGCGGCGCAGACCGCGGGCGCGGCGCGGCTCGAGGCGCTGGTCAACGCGCGGCGCTATCTCGAGCTGGCATCACGCACGGCGCAACCCCAGCCGCGTGCGCTGCTGATCACGCACGGCCTGTCGGGCAGCGGCAAGACGACGCTGAGCATCGGCCTGGTCGAAGCCGCGGGCGTGGTACGTGTGCGCGCCGACGTTCGAACGCAAGCGCCTGGCAGGGCTCGCTGCCCTGCCATCCAGCGGCAGCTCCCCGGGCAGCGGCTCGTACACGCCGCAGATGAACGCGGCGACCTACGCGCGGCTGTTCGACGCTGCTGCCGCCGTGCTCGACGGCGGCCGGTCGGTGGTGCTCGACGCCACGTTCCTGCGCTACGCCGATCGCGCGACAGCGCAACGCCTGGCTGCGGCGCATGGCGTGCCCTTCGCCATCCTGTGTTTCGAAGCGCCGCCCGACGTCTTGCGCGAACGCCTGCGCCAGCGCGCCGCGCTTGGCCGCGATGCGTCGGAAGCCGACGAGAAGGTGCTGGCGCTGCAGATCAGGCAACAAGAGCCGCTGCGGCCCGACGAAGCGGGCTTCGTCTACGCGGCCGCGCCGTGCGATGACGTCAGCCCGTCGCGTGTGGACTGGACGCCGTTGCTCGCACGGCTGGGCATCGTCACGCCGCCATCGGCGTAGCCTCGCGCGCGTGCTGCGGCGTCGCGGCTCTGTCGTTCGCGCCGATCCAACCGCGGGTGCAGCGCGCGCGCTGCTGTAGTGCCTGCGGGTCGAGGATTTCCACCTCGCGCTTGGCCACGCGCAGGCAGCCCAGGTCGGCCAGCAGCGAGAACGAGCGGCTGACGGTTTCGTGCGCCACGCCCAGCAGGCTCGCGATGTCGCGCCGGCCCATGCGCAGCAGCAGGTGGCGCGGCGATTGCCCGGCCTCGGCCATGCGGCGCGACAACCAGAGGACGAAGCGTGCCAGGCGCGCGTCGGACGCCACGGGGGCCATCATCTCGGCGGTCTCGGCGGCCTGCGCGAGTTGACGGCTCACGCCGCGCCACAAGGCCTCGCCCACCTCATGGCAGCGCTGCTGGATCGATGGCAGCGCTTGCGCCGGCAAGGCGTAGAGCGTGGAGTCCTCGAGCGCCACGGCACTGCTGGGATGGGTATCGCCGTGCAAGGCTTCGACGCCAAGCAGGCCGCCTTGCAGCACCAGGGCCAGCACCTGCTCGTAGCCGTCTTCGAGCGCACGCACGCGTTTGAAGCTGCCCGAGCGCACGACGTAGAGCGTGCACGCGGATTGCCCTTCGTGCAGCAGCACGGCGCCCTGCTGCACGCGCCAGATCGGCACCGCGTCGTGGCCGACCACGCCGTTGCACGAACAAGGCCCATCGACGCCCATGTGGCACAACATATCGTGAATCGAACCGGCACGCGCCATCGGCGCCACGCGCTGGCGCGATTCGAGGACGGCGATGCCGTGGTGGGTGGCCCTGGCGGCTGAGAGCTGATTCATCGTTGCACTCCTCGGTACGTGCCACGCGAAACGCGGGGTCGACATCCGTACCTGCTGGGCCACAGCATCGATCGATCGCGGCCGCAGAACCATCGGCGCGCAGCGCGAATCGGCTGAAGGCGCGACTGAAGGTCGCGTGCAGAAAATTCCCAAAGTTGCCGGTAAGGCCTGTCCCCACGCTCGAGGTTTGTTCCAGATCAAGGCAGCGGTTCGCCATGGGGTTGCGGCGCAACTTTCGGCTCGTGAAGCCGCCCGGCTTGCGCGCGCTCAATTGCCAGCGCGGCGGGTCGGCCTAGCCTTGTTCTTTGTTCACGACCATGTAGGCAAGCATCATGAAGTTCATGCTCAGAACCGCAACCGCATTGCTGATCACCGCGGCCTTGGCCGTGGCCATTCTTGGCAGCGCCGCAGCGCTGGCGCAGGAGGCCACGCCGCCGCCGGCAGCGCGCGCCATGTGGGGCCCGGGCGCGACGCCGGGCTGGTCGATGATGTCGGGGCGCGAGCGCAAGGAGCATCGCGACAAGATGCGTTCGATGAAGAGCCACGACGAGTGCAAGGCCTACCAGCAACAGCACCACGACCAGATGGCATCGCGCGCGAAGGAACGCGGCGCCAAGCCGCCGGCGCAACCGCGGCGTGATGCTTGCATGGGGTTGAAGAACTGACCCTCAGGCCCCTAAGGCCGCTAAGGCCTTATCAGGGCCGTTTGTTCGGCGCCTCGGCCCCGGACTCGTCGAGGCTCAGGCCGTGCTCGATGCCGTAGCGGATCAGCGCCGCGGTCGTCGACAGCTCGAGCTTCTGCAGGATGCGGGCCTTGTGCGAACTGACGGTCTTGGCCGACAAGTGCAGTGCCTGCGCGATGTCGCCGGGCCGGTGGCCGGCGACGAGCCGGCGCAGGACTTCGAACTCGCGGTCGCTCAGGCTGCTGTGGCGCGCAGGCGCGCGCCCGCCGTTGAGCTCGAGTGCCATGTGCTCGGCCAGCGTCGCGCTGACGTAGGCGCCGCCAGCCGCGACCTTGCGCACGGCATCGGCCAGTTCACGCGTCGCGCAATCCTTGGTCAGATAGCCATTGGCGCCCGCGCGCAGGGCGCGCAGCGCGTACTGGTCCTCGCTGTGCATGCTCAGAATCAACACCGGCAGGCGCTGGCTGTCGCCGCGCACGCGACGCAGCAGATCCAGGCCCGACAGGCCCGGCATCGACAGGTCGAAGATCGCCAGGTCGAAGGACTGGCGGCGCAGTTGCTCGAGGGCTTCGAAACCGGTGCTGGCCTCGACGACGGACCACTCGCTCGACGTGTTTTCGAGCACGCGCCTGAGTCCCTCGCGCACGATCGCATGGTCATCCGCGATCAGGATGCGCAGGGGGCGGACGGCGTCGGTGGAACTCATGATCGAAACCATGATCATGCCGCCCCGTTCTCGCGGCATTGACCGCGCTCAAGTCCCTACGGTACGCGGGTGACTACGCTGCCGGAAGAAGAACGGGAGTTGAGCCGTTGATCGCCCCAAGAATCGACCCAAGACACCCCCACCGCGGTACGCGTGAGCGCCGCGGCAGCACGTGGCTCGGGCGCGTCGAACCGCCGACGGCGGCGTTCGAGGACTACCGCGATCTCGACCGCCTGCTGATGTCGACGATCGGCCGGTGGACCGGCGGCCTTTCCGCCGCCACGCAGATCGGCGCGCTGCACGACTGGTGGATCCACCTGCTGGGGTCACCCGCGAAGCAGCTCGAGGTGCTGCAATGGACCGCGCACGGATGGCCGCAGATGATGCAGGCGCTGCTGCCGCCGACGGCGATCGGTGATGGCCGTGGTGGTCGTGATGGCGGCAAGCTCGCCGCGCCGCGACCGCTGCCGCAGGACAAACGCTTCGCCGACCCGGCGTGGCAGGCGCTGCCCTTCAGCGCCTTCGCCCAAGGCTTCTTGTTCGCGCAGGAAGCGTGGCGCCTGGCGACCGAAAGCGTGCCCGGCGTCAATCGCCATCACGAGGCGATGGTCGACTTCGGCGCGCGCCAGCTGCTCGACATGATGTCGCCGTCGAACGGCATCTGCACCAACCCCGTGGTGCTGCAACGCACGCTGGCGCAAGGCGGGCTCAACCTCGTGCGCGGCGCGATGCATGCAGCCGAAGACCTGTGGCGCGACGTGTCGGACCTGCCGCCCGCGGGCGCCGACGCTTTCGGAGTCGGCGTCAACGTCGCGGTCACACCGGGGCAGGTGATCTTGCGCAACCGTCTGGCCGAGTTGATCCAGTACGCGCCGACAACGAAACAGGTGCGGCCCGAGCCGGTGCTGCTGGTGCCGGCGTGGATCATGAAGTACTACATCCTCGATCTTTCGGCGCACAACTCGATGGTCAAGGCACTGTGCGACCAGGGCTTCACGGTGTTCGTGCTGTCGTGGAAGAACCCGAAGGCCGAGGACCGCGACACCACGCTTGCCGACTACCACCACCTCGGCATCGAAGCCGCACTCGATGCGGTCGGCATGGTCCTGCCGGGCGCGCCGGTGCACGCGGTGGGTTACTGCCTGGGCGGCACGTTGTTGGCGATGGCCGCGGCGTCGCTTGCGCACCGGCGGCCCAAGGCGCTTGCGAGCATCACGCTGCTGGCGGCGCAGACCGACTTCAGCGACCCGGGCGAGTTGGGCCTGTTCATCGACGAAGGCCAGGTCGACATGCTCGACAACATGATGTGGCGCCAGGGCGTGCTTGGCGAAGGCCAGATGAAGGGCGCCTTTCAGATGCTGCGCTCGCAGGACCTGGTGTGGTCGTATCGGCTCTTCAACGTGCTGCTGGGCGAGCGTGCGCCGATGACCGACCTGATGGCGTGGAACGCCGACGGCACGCGGCTGCCGTACCGCATGCATTCCGAATACCTGCACACGCTGTTCCTCGACAACGCGCTCGCGCGTGGCCAGGCGCGGCTGGACGGCGACCCGATCAACCTTGCCAACATCCGCGTGCCGATCTTCGTCGTCGGCGCGGTGCAGGACCATGTCGCACCTTGGCGCTCGGTCTTCAAACTGCACGCGCTGACCGACGCCGAGCAGACCTTCTGCCTCACCGCCGGCGGCCACAACGTCGGCATCGTGAACCCGCCACCATCCACGGATGCTCACGTGAAGACCAGCCACCGCCTGCGCCGCTGGCGCGCCGGCGAGCCGCTGCTGACGCCCGACCAGTGGCTCGAGGCCACGCCCGAAACCGATGGCTCATGGTGGACACCATGGTTCGGCTGGCTGCGCGCGCACAGCAGCGCGTGGCGCAAGCCGCCGCCGATGGGCGCACCGGGTCAGGGGCTGCCACCGCTTCAGGCGGCGCCGGGGCGCTATGTGCGGCAACGCTGATCGTGATCAATCGGGCGCGCGCCTGTCGTGCACAAGATGCTGATCTTTTCTTTCCTTTGCCTTGCAAGCGCCGAAGGAGACATCACCATGAACGACACCGGCCGACCTGGTCGAGCAGATGCAGCGTTTCAACGCGCAGGCGCTGCACAACTGGGCCGAGTCGCTCGCGCCGAAGTGCGATGGGCCGAGCGCATGCGCGAGCGGGCCACCACCCTGGGGCAATCGTGGATGGAAAACGTCAACCGCGTGGGCGCGGCCAAGTAAGTACGCGGGTACGCCCGCTTGTGAGCCTATGAGCCTTGCCGCCACCCTGCTCGACACCCAGCTCGCGCGCCTGGCTCGCAACCTCGCTGTCGAGTGGCCCGGCGGACGCGCGGGCAGCGCAGCGGCGTTGGTGCGGCTCGAGCTGCGCGAGCCCGCCATGCTGGGGCACATCGCGCACGGCTTGGCGCAAGGGCGCATCGGTGACCTCGCCGAGGCGTATGTCGAAGGGCGGTTGGACATCGTAGGCGCGATGCCCGACGTGATGGCCGTGGCCGGCACGCTCGCCGGTGACCCACGGCAGGCGTGGCCGTCGTCGGGGTGGCGTCGGCGCCTGAGCGAGTGGCAATCGCACTGGCGCCACCGGCCCGAACGCGACGCGCAGCAGGTGCGCGCGCATTACAACGTCGGCGACCCGTTCTACCAGCTGTGGCTCGACCCGCGGCGTGTGTACTCGTGCGCTTATTACGCTCAGCCCGGCATGACGCTGGCGCAGGCGCAAGAAGCCAAGCTTGATCTCATCTGCGCCAAGCTTCAGCTCGAACCGGGCCTGCGCTTTCTCGACGTGGGGATGGGCTGGGGCGGCCTGTTGCTGTGGGCCGCCAGCCGCTACGGCGTGCGCGCCACCGGCGTCACGTTGTCACGCAATCAGCATGCTTATGTGCAGCGCCTGGTCGATGAGGCCGGCTTGTCGGACCGTGTGGAGGTGAAGCTGCTCGACTACCGTGACTTGCCCGCGCAAGGCCAGTTCGACCGGATCGCTTCGGTGGGCATGTTCGAACACGTGGGCTGCGCCGAGTTGCCGCGCTACTTCGGGCACCTTCGGCAGCTGCTTCGGCCAGGCGGCCTGGTGCTGAACCACGGCATCGCCGCCGCGACGCTCGACCATGCCCAGCTTGGCGCCGGCATCGGCGACTTCATCGAGCGCCACATCTTCCCCGGCGGCGAGTTGGTGCACGTGTCGCACGCGCTGCGCGCTTTGGCCCAAGGCGGGCTCGAGCTGCTGGACGCGGAGAACCTGCGGCCGCACTACGCGCGCACGCTGTGGGACTGGTCAGCGCGACTCGAAGCGCAACTGGACGAGGCGCAGGCGCTGGCCGGCCAAGCCACCGTGCGCGCCTATCGTCTGTACCTGGCGGGCTCGGCGATGAGCTTCGAGCGCGGCTGGCTCGCGCTGTACCAGGTGCTGGCGGCACGGCCACAGGTCGGTGGCGATGCGGGCAGCAGCAGCAGCGGCTGGGCCGCACATTCGGACTACCCGTTCACGCGCGAACACATGTATCGGTGAGGTCTCTCTAGCCCTGCCTCGCTTCGAGCCGCCCCACCGTCTGGCACAGCAGCAACTGCTGATCGGCGTCGAGCCCCATCGCTGCCGACAGCGCCGCTTGGTCGAACCATGCGCGCACCACGGTGCCCAGGCCGTTCGAGGCGCAGAACAGGTAGGCGTTCTGCGCCATCGCGCCCGCGGCGGCGAAGGCATAGCGGTCGCGTTGTGCGGCGGGCACGAGCTTCATGCGGCCATGGTCCGCGACGTAGATCAGGTCGAGCGGGGCGGTGTCGACGAAGTCCTGGTAGCCGGTGACGCGCCGCACGTCGCTGGCCTGCACCAGATGAAGCGCGTTCGCCGCCGGCTCGTAGCGGAACAGACCTTTGGCCGTCGCGACGTGCAGCAGCACTTCCTGCGCGTTCAGCGCGCTGGGTGCGGTGCGCCCGCCGAGCTCGGGCCGGTTGATGCCGGCCGTGGCCCACAACAAGTCGGCAAGCGTCTGATCGTCCAACTCGGCCGGCTCGAACGCGCGGGTGGAGGCGCGCCGCTGCAAAGAGTCCATCAAGCCCATGCCGCCACTGCGCCGTGGCGGTGGCAGCGTGATGGCCGCGGCGCTGGGCACGGGTCGCGGTTGGAGCTGACCCATCAGGCCCAGGGCGAGCTTCGTCAATGTGTTCATGGTCAGGCCTCGAGGTGAAGGTGATGGCGAAGGTGATGGCGACAGCCTAGGCGCATGAATCCGTGCGTCATTGAGCCTTCACAAGTCAGGGCGTCGTCACCGCCTGCCGGCGCCGCCAAGCCCGAACCTGCCCGCCGATCGGACCGTTGCCGATGGTGACCCAGTGCGTCGATGAATCGAACTAGGATCGTTTGCGCTCGGCGACTCGCGTGTCATCGCTGTCCAGAGCGGCGGGTCATCAACGCGAGCCGTGTCGGCACGTGAGGGAGCAACAGGTGGCGGAAGTGGAGCGAGCACCGGGCGAGCCGGCACAGGAGGGCGGCGAGACGCAACTGCGTGAGGCGCTGGCGGCTGCGGGTGCGGGCGTGTGGACCTGGAACGCGCAGGACGGCGTGCTCACGTCCGACGAGCGCCTGCGCGTCCTGTACGGTTTCGACGACGACGACGACGCGCCGCGCGACCTCCCATCCTGGCTCGAACGCATCCACCCCGACGATCGGGACCGTCTGGGCCGTCTGATGGCGCTGCCCGGTGACGAGCCGGTCACGATCGAGTTCCGTGCGGTGCTGCCGGGTGGCCGCATCGTGTGGCGGCAGCGCATACGGCACGTCGGACGCGATGCGGCCGGCGCAGCCATCTGCGTCACCGGCATCGACTTCGACATCACCGAGCGCAAGCAGACCCAACTGGCCCTGCAAGCCGCGCGCGACGCGCTGCGTCGGCGCGCGAGGGTTCGCGAAGCGGTCTTGCGCCAGCGCGGCGAACAGCTCACGCGCCTGGCGAGCGTGTTGACGCTGACCGAACAGCAGGAGCGCGAACGCCTGGCGACGGTGCTGCATGACGAGCTTCAACAGTTCCTCGTCGGCGCGAAGTTCGGGCTCGACGAGTTGCACATGGCCGTCGGCGGCCGTGCACGCGATGAAGCCGAAGCGCGACTGGCGGATCTTGTGCAACGTGCGATCGAGATCACGCGCACCTTGGTCGCCGAGCTGCACCCGGCGATGCTGCATGAGCCCGGCCTGCTCGACGGCTTGCGGTGGCTGGCGCGATGGATGCACGACACGCACGGGCTGACGGTGACGCTGGACGTCGACCCAAGCTGCGTGATCGAGCGCGAAGACGTGCGCGTGCTGGTCTTCCAGTCGATCCGCGAAGCGCTGTTCAACGTCGTCAAGCACGCGGGCGTGCCGTGCGCCAGCATCGACGCCGCTTGGGCCGACGCCGAACACCTGCGCATCCGCATTCACGACGCCGGCATGGGCTTCGATGCGGACAGCGTGCCGCAGGAGGGTCTGCGCGGCGGTGGGGTCGTGCATTTCGGCCTGGACAGCATTCGCCAGCGGCTGGAACTGCTCGGCGGCAGGGTCGAGCTGGAAAGTGCGCCCGGCCAGGGCACACGGTTGACGCTGCTGGTGCCGGTGGACGGCGAGCTGCTGCCGTCGAATGGCCGCGCCGCGTCGGCCCAAGCGGGCGGCGCCGCGCCGCAGGTGCGCGTGCTGATCGCCGACGGCCGCGCGCTGACCCGCAAGGCGCTTGCGGCGCTGCTGACCACGCGCAGCGACATCAAGGTGGTCGGCGAAGCGTCGAGTGGCCACGAGGCGCTGGCGCTGACGCGTCTGCTCGAGCCCGACACGCTGCTGCTGTGCCTGACGATGCGCGACCTGGGCGGCGTGCAGACCGCGCGGCGCGCGTCCCAGGAACGCCCGGCGCTGCGCATCGTCGGACTGGTCGATGCAGCGCACGTCGCCGACCGCGAGGCGATGATCAAAGCCGGCGCGGTGGCGGTATTCGACGCCAGCAGCAACGTCGACAGCCTGCTGCGCGCGGTGCGGGGGCGCTGAGTCGATGAAGACCCCCGCCCGCTTGCAGGGCCTGATGTCCGAAGGCCTGATCGACAGCGTCGTGCGCCAACTGAAAAGCGGCAAAGAGGCCAACGTCTACGTCGTCCGTTGCGGCGACGAGATTCGTGCGGCCAAGATCTACAAGGAAGCGCATCAGCGCAGCTTTCGGCAGGCGGTCGACTACACCGAGAACCGCAAAGTCAAGAACAGCCGCCAAGCGCGGGCGATGGCCAAGGGCACGAAGTTCGGGCGTGAAGAACGCGAGGCCGCATGGCGCAGCGCCGAGGTTGATGCTTTGTATCGGCTCGCCGAGGCCGGTGTTCGTGTGCCGCGGCCCAGCGTCTTTCACGATGGTGTGTTGTTGATGGAGCTGGTGACCGACGCACAGGGCGATGCCGCCCCGCGGCTGAATGATTTGTCGTTCAGCGCCGCGCAGGCCATGCAGCACCACACGACGTTGATCGGCGAGGTGGTGCGCATGCTGTGCGCCGGCGTCATTCACGGTGACCTGTCGGAGTTCAACGTGCTGATGGCCGCCGACGGCCCGGTGATCATCGATCTGCCGCAGGCTGTAGACGCGGCCGGCAACAACCACGCGCCGCGGATGTTGATTCGCGACGTGAACAACCTGCGCAACTACTTCGGCCGCCATGCGCCGCAGTTGCTCGGCACGCAGTACGGCCCCGAGATCTGGTCGATCTTCGCCAGCGGCATGCTCGAGATCGACACGCCGCTAACGGGCCGCTACGAGCCCAAGCGCGGCGCGGTGGACTTGTCGGGTGTGCTGCGTGAGATCGAGGACGCGCGGTTGGAAGAGGTGGCGCGGCAGTTGCGCGTGGGGTGAGATCCAGGGATGGCGCTGGTGGCGCAAGCACGGTGGACACCAGGGGTCGCACGGGGTAGCGTGAGGGCACAACAACCACTGTGGAGACATCGATGCGCTCGTCCCTTCCATCGGCCCTTGCACGCACCGGGGCCACCCTGGCACTGGCCTTCGCGGCGGTGGCCACCATCGCGCACCCACTCGACCCGCTGAATGCCGACGAAATCGTCGGTGCCGCGAACATCCTGCTGCGAGGCGGCGCAGCGAAAACCGGCGCGGTGTTCCAGACCGTGGAGCTTCGAGAGCCCGACAAAGCCGCCGTCGCCAGCGGCCGTGCGGGCGATCGTCAGGCCTATGTCTATTGGCGCCAGGAAAAGCGCAGCTTCAAGAGCGTGGTGAATCTGAGCACGCGCACGTACACCGCGCCGCAGTTGATACCGCGCAGCCAGGGCCAGCTTGGCATCACGATCAACGAAGTTCTCGACTTCAGTTTCGCGTTCGAAGACCCGGCGTTCCTGGCCGCGTTGGCCAAGCGCGGCATCCGCACCGCGGATCAGTTGCGCAACGTGCTGGTCACGCCGCTCACCCCCGGCAGCTTCGGCCTGCCCGAAGAGCGCAGGCGCATCGTCAAGGCGCAGATGTACGACACCACCGGCGGCAACATCAACCTGTATGCGAAGCCGATCGAAGGCATTCAGGCGATCATCGACCTGGACGACAAGCGCGTGATCCAGGTGCTGGACACCGGCGTCGTGCCGGTGCCGACCGCCTCGCACGAGTTCGACGAAGCGACCGTTGGCGCGTTGACGGGCCTGCGGCCCGCGCTGAAGCCCATCCGCATGGTGCAGCCGCAGGGCGCCAACTTCACGGTCAACGGCAACTTCGTCGAATGGCAGAAGTGGCGCTTCCACGTGCGCTACGAGCGCCGCGCCGGGCAGGTTATTTCGCTGGTCACGTACGACGGTCGCTCGGTGCTGTACCAGGGCTCGCTGTCCGAGGTCTTCGTGCCGTATCAAGACCCGGGTCAGAACTGGTTCTACCGCACCTACATGGACGAAGGCGAATACGGCATGGGCCTGTTCGGCTCGCCGCTCGTGCCGGGGCTCGACGTGCCCGACAACGCGGTGCTGCTCGACGGTTTGATCTCCGCGGCGCTTCCCGACCCAAGCCTGCCGGTCGTGCCGCTGCCGCTGCCGCGCGTGGTCGGCATCTTCGAGCGCCTGACCGGCGACCCCTCGTGGCGCCACTTCGAAAGCTTCCGCGCCGCCTACGAAGGCCGCGCCGCGGTCGAGCTGGTGGTGCGCAGCATCTCGCAGGTCGGCAACTACGACTACCTGATCGACTGGGTGTTCACGCAGAACGGCATCGTGCGCGCCGAGGTCGGCCTGACCGGCATCGACGCACCGAAGGCTGTGCCCAACGCGATGGGTGGCGAGGGCGACCGCCGCACCAGCGCGCCGATCGCGCCGTACCTCGTGGCGCCGTACCACAGCCACCACTTCAACTTCAGGCTCGACGTCGACGTCGATGGCGCAGCGAACAGCTTCGTGCTGGGCCACATGCGCAAGACCCACGCCCCGGGGCCGCGGCGCACCGTGTGGACACGCGAAGACGAAGTCGTCGACAACGAGTCGCACGGCAGGGTCGAGCACCACGATCACGCGATGTGGCGCGTGACCAACCCGAACCGCAGCAACAGCCTGGGTGAACCCGTCAGCTACGTGCTCGAGAGCCACGATACCGAAGAGCCGCTGATGGCCCCGGCCGACTACGAACGTGCCGCCTTCATCGGCCACCCGCTGTGGGTCACCGCCTACCACCCCGACGAACGATTCGCTGCGGGCGACACGCCCAACCAGCACCCTGGCTCGCCCGGTTTACCTCAGTACCAAGCGAACCGCGAGAGCTTGGTCAACCGCGACATCGTGTTGTGGATCACGATGGGTCACCACCACATCACGCAGGCCGAAGACTGGCCGGTGATGTCGATGAAGAAGACGAAGTTCGAACTGCGGCCGTTCAACTTCTTCGACCGCAATCCGGCGCTTGATTTGCGGCGGGCGCCGTTCGAGGCGACGACGGGGCGTTGACGCGTCGTCGGATTGTTGTGTGGTCAGGCTGGCGTGATTGCGTCCCACGCCAGCCCGAACTTCTGCAGGTACTTCCGAAGCCGGTCCGCATCGTTGATCACGCTGCGCTGCTCGCGCGAGCGATCGAACAGCTTGCGGCCGGCGTCAGACAGGTTGCGTGACTGGCGGCACACGCGGATCACGGACTCGAGTTGAACGCGGTCGAAGAGGTCGAGTTGCTCGAGCAACTCCTCTTGAAGCAGCGCGGCCAGATCGATGTCGTCATTACTTCGGTTGTCGTCGCCCGATGACCGCTGCCACATCCACGTCAGCCGCTCGATCTCACCGTCGACCTGCGCCGTGGTGATGCGCCCGCCGTCGGCCAGCGTCGCCAGCCGCGTGATGCTCGACGCCAGGTCGCGGAAGTTGCCGCTCCACTGCGCGTCGTGCGATTGCGCGAAGGCCAGGTATCGCGCCTTGGCTTCGGTCGCGAAACGCACGGCGCGGCCGTTCTCGGCGCTGTCGCGCGCCAGCAGGTGTTCCACGTTGGGTTCGATGTCTTCGCGCCGGCCCGACAACCCCGGCAGCGTGTAGGCCCACAGGTTGATGCGCGCGTACAGGTCTTCGCGAAACCGCCCCTGCGCCACATCAATCCGCAGATCGCGGTTCGTGCCGGCGATCAGCTGAAAGTCGCTCGTCACCTCGCGGTCGCTGCCCATCGGCAGGAAGCGCTTCTCCTCCACGGCCTTCAGCAGCATCGCCTGCTCGTCGGGGCCCAATTCGCCGATCTCGTCGAGAAACAGCACGCCCTCGTGCGCGCTGCGCAGCAGACCCGGCCGGTCGGCGGCCGCACCGGTGAACGCGCCCTTCTTGTGCCCGAACAGCGTCGACGCCGCGCCGTCGCCGCGCAACGTCGCGCAGTTCACTTCGACGAACGGCCCGCTGACCTGATGGCGCGCCTTCTTCAATTCGTACATGCGCCGCGCCAGATGCGACTTGCCGGCGCCGGTAGGCCCTGTCAGAAGAATCGGCGCGCGCGAACGCACGGCCACGCGCTCGATCTCCTCGATCAGCGCGTTGAACGCCTTGTTGCGCGTCGCGATGCCGCTCTTCAAGAACGCGAGCGCATCGCGCTGCTCACGCGCGAACCGCTGGGCGATCACGTCGTAACGCGACAGGTCCAGGTCGATCAACGTAAAGCTGCCCGCGTCGCCCTGACGTTGCTTCTTCGGCGGCGCGGTCTGCAGCAGCACGCCGGGAATGAAGCGCGACTCGACCAGCAGGAAGAGGCAGATCTGCGCGACGTGCGTGCCCGTGGTGATGTGCACCCACACCTGCTCGCGCGTGGTGTCGAAGGCTTAGCCGCGCGCCCAGTCGTACAGCAGCCCATACATCTCGCCGAAGTCCCACGGGTCCTTCACGTCCATCGGCACCAGGTGCACCTCGGTCTCGGGCGACACGGTCGCGATGTCCTTCTGCACCAGCCGGGCCAGCGCCTCGTGTTGCCGCGAATGAAGCAGCTCGAGGCGGTCGACCTGCGTGTCTTGGTATTGGGTCAACGCGACCGTGGGGCGCCACTTCTCCCAGCGGCCGGCACCCAGGCCGCCGTCGAGTTGGCTGCCGAGGAAGCCGATGACGGTGGTCTTCTTCACGATAGGGTCATGATGCATAGCGAGGCAAAGATGAACATTGACATCCCCGAAGATCTGAAGCGCGCGCTTGGTCGGCTGGCAGTCGAACGCGGCGTGACCGAAGCCGAGATCGTGCTCGAGGCGCTACGCGTGTTCACGGCGCAGGCAATGCCCCCGCGGCCACGGTTGCCACTGCTCGTGAGCGGCAAGCCCGACCTGTCGGAAGAGGTGGACTGCGCTCTCGAGCGCTTCGGCAGGGACTGACGCTGCACGACACGAGCGGACCGTGGCCGCGCTGGACGAAGCCAACGGTCGGCATGCCGAATGCCTTTGCAGCGCTGGTCGATACGCCTGGACCTTTGCTGCTCTCGCCACGGGTACTCGCCGAGCGCAGAGCTGTTCGCCTTGGCGGGAGGGCTGACTGTCGCTCGAGTCGAAAAACGGTGGTCGTCTCGTTCATATCCCTTCTGCTACTTGACTAGTCAAGATTCTAGCAATCGCGGTAGAGCACCTGCGCTACACCAGACCATGTGGGCCGCAAAAGCCTTGTGCCACAAGCACTTGCCGCCCGAAGGTCCAACCGCGACGGGCCTGGCACAGCCGTTGCAATAGAGGAGGTACCAAACACAAGACGTTGAATGCAAGGAGCAACACCATGGTCAACACCCAACTGTTCAACACGCTGAAGGGCAAGCTGCTGCCGCAGCCGAACGTGCTGAACCACGAAGCTGCGCCGGCGTATGCGATGAGCGCGAAGCACCAGTTGGCGCAACTCGCGGCCACCGGTTGCCTGAGCCAGACCTTCTACGCGAACGCGCAGTCGCAACTCGACGCGGTGAAGACGTTGGCCGCGCAAGTCGACGCCGACTTCGTCGCGAAGACCGCGGTGTATGCGCGTCAGGCCGGGCACATGAAGGACATGCCGGTGCTGCTGGCGGCGTCGTTGGCGGTGCGTGACGTTGCCTTGCTGGCGCAGGTGTTCGACCGCGTGATCGACAACGGCAAGACGCTGCGTGCCTTCGTGCAGATGGTGCGAAGCGGCGCGCTGGGTCGCAAGTCGCTGGGCTCGCGTCCGAAGAAGTTGGTGCAGGCGTGGCTGCTGGCCGCGAGCGAAAAGCAACTGCTGAACGCCGCGGTGGGGGCAACGCCGTCGCTGGCCGACGTGGTGAAGATGGTTCACCCGAAGCCGGCGACGGAGGCAACCGAGGCTTGGCGTGCGGCGTGGTTCGCGTGGTTGCTCGGCAAGTCGTACGACGAAGCCGCGCTGCCGCCGATCACGCAGGCGTTCGTGCAGTGGAAGCGTGTGCTCGATGCCGACGGTGCGGCGGGCGTGGCTGCGATGGCCGTGCCGGATGTGCCGTTCCAGATGTTGACGGCGCTGCCGTTGTCGAAGGAGCAGTGGGCTCAGATCGCACGAGCGGGTTCGTGGCAGATGGTGCGGCAGAACCTGAACACCTTCGCGCGGCACGGTGTGTTCCTGATCGACGGCATGGCCGAAGTGGTCGCGGCAAAGCTGCGTGACCCGGTGGCGGTGGCGAAGGCGCGGGCGTTTCCGTACCAGTTGCTGGCGGCGTACCAGGCGAGCGACGAGGGTGTGCCCGAAGTCGTCCGTGACGCGCTGCAAGACGCGCTGGAGCTGTCGGTGGCGAACGTGCCGGCGATCGAAGGTCGCGTGATGGTGTGCCCGGACGTTTCGGGTTCGATGAGCTCGCCCGTGACGGGCGCGCGCGGCTCGGCGACTTCAGCGGTGCGATGCATCGACGTGGCGGCTTTGGTCGCGGCGGCGGTGCTGCGTCAGAACGCGCAGGCGCGAGTGCTGCCGTTCGAGCAGGACGTGGTGACGAAGTTGCGACTGAACGCTCGTGATTCCGTGATGACCAACGCGAAGGCGCTGGCGTCGATCGGCGGCGGGGGTACGAACTGCAGCGCGCCGCTGGCGCTGTTGAACCGCGAGCGTGCCGCGGTGGACGTGGTGATCCTGGTCTCGGACAACGAGTCGTGGGTCGATGCCCAATCGCGTCGATTCGATCGTGGCGCGACGCAGACGATGAAGGAGTGGGAAGCGCTGAAGCAGCGCAACCCGAAGGCGAAGCTGGTGTGCATCGACATTCAGCCGCATGCGACTTCGCAGGCGGCGGAGCGCGCCGACATCATGAATGTCGGCGGCTTCTCGGATGCGGTGTTCACGATGACGAAGCAGTTCGTCGACGGCAACAGCGGCGGCGAGCACTGGGTGAACGAGATCGAGAAGGTTTCGATCGCCCGGCAGTAGACAGAGAGAGAAGTAAGGAAGGTGCCGCGGGCGGAAGCCCGCGGCGCCGACCTCGAACGAATTCACGAATCGTCTTCGCGTGGCGAATGCCTGGTGTGACTACATCCTTTCCTGATCAATGTCACACCAGAATTCTTAGTCGCCACGCGAGGGCGTCCTCACGCAAGCAAGGAGCAACAGGTTTCGACGCGAATGCAGGCAGGACTACATGGTTCGCCGGGGTTCAAATCCCAACTCCGGGCAACCGGGGCGGCAAGTCTTGCCATCCCTCGTCGCGTCACCTATTCATCGTTTTGGTTGTCACGTTGCGAATGCTGGTGGAACTACAGCCTCTTAAGCTCGTGGTCGCGGGTTCGAATCCCGCCGGTCCCATACAGGGGGACCGTAGCTCAGTCTGGTAGAGCACGAAAATGTTTCACCAAACCCTTGTCGCAACGGGGCGCCCACACAGGGAACGATCACAAGGAACGATCATGGACATCAACTACAACCACGAACACCCCGAAGGCGGCGTCCCCATCAAGATGTGGACGCGCGGCGTGCCGGTGGAAGACGAAGCGAAGCAGCAGCTCGCGAACGCGGCGCGTCTGCCGATCATCTTCAAGCACATCGCCGCGATGCCCGACGTGCACTTGGGTATCGGCGCGACCGTGGGCTCGGTGATTCCGACGTTGAAGGCGATCATTCCCGCAGCGGTGGGCGTCGATATCGGCTGCGGAATGATGGCGTGCAAAACCACGCTGCATGCGAACGACCTGCCCGACAGCTTGGCGCCCTTGCGCGCGGCGATCGAAAAGGCCGTGCCGCACGGCTCGTCGCCGCGCAACCGTGGCCGTGATCAGGGCAGCTGGGAGAACCCGCCCGACACGGTGGATCAGGTGTGGGCGGGTCTGGCGGAAGAGTTTGATGCGCTGTGCGAACTGCACCCGCGCTTGAAGAACACGAACAACCGCAAGCACCTGGGTACGCTGGGTACCGGCAACCACTTCATCGAGGTCTGCCTCGACGAAGAAGGCTTCGTGTGGTTCATGCTGCACTCGGGTTCGCGCGGCGTGGGCAACGCGATCGGCACGCACTTCATCGAACTGGCAAAGAAGGACGCGGAAGCCAATCAGCGCAACCTGCCCGACAAGGACCTGGCGTACTTCGAAGAAGGTGCGCAGTACTTCGGCGACTACGTGCGTGGTGTGGGCTGGGCGCAGCGCTTCGCGGCGAAGAACCGTGAAGTGATGATGGTCAACCTGATCGCGACCGTGCGCAAGGTGATCACCAAGCCCTTCGAGACGCATGTGGAGGCGGTGAACTGTCACCACAACTACGTGCAGCAGGAGCGTCACTACGGGCAAGACGTGTTCATCACGCGCAAGGGCGCAGTGAGCGCCAAGCGAGGCGAGCTGGGCATCATTCCGGGCAGCATGGGCGCGCGTTCGTACATCGTGCGCGGCCTGGGCAACCCCGAAAGCTTCGAATCATGCAGCCACGGCGCCGGCCGCGTGATGAGCCGAACCAAGGCGAAGAAGATGTTCACGGTCGACGACCACATCAAGGCGACCGAAGGTGTGGAGTGCCGCAAGGACAAGGACGTGATCGACGAGATTCCGATGGCCTACAAGGACATCGACGCGGTGATGGAAGCGCAGAAGGATCTGGTGGAAGTGGTGCACACGTTGAAGCAAGTGGTGTGCGTGAAGGGGTAGGGCGAACTTATGAGCACGAATCATCTGGATGCGGCGCTGAATCTGGCGCGCGCGCTCGAACGTAGCGCTGTCGAGCTCTTCAGTCGAACAGGGTTCCGACCGAAAGGAGCAACGGATCTCGCCGTCTTTGCGATGGCTGTCCGATCACTTGGTCTTTTTCAAGGCGTGATCCGCTGCGCAAGTGAACCGTTGCCTGACGCTGCGTCGAGTGTTGCTCGATCGCTGCTCGAGCAGCTTTTCGCCTTAGCCGGAGTCGCACGGGCGCCTAACGAAGTCGAGAAGCACCGTCGTTGGAAGCGTCTCGAAGAGGCTTCGCACAGTAGGAGCGGACCAAGTCGCTTCGGCAAGCTGAAGTCCCTGCCAGTCAACTCACGTGGCTCCAAGGTGACTGATGGGACTATTGATGCAGCTCTTGACGAGTGTTGGGTCAGGCGCGGTCCGACTTGCCATCGCGGATGTGGCGCGGTGGGCGGGGCTCAGCGACATGTATGTGACTTGGTACGCAACCCTCTCGGCGCACGTTCATCCATCGCTGTCCGCCGTGAGCAAGAATGGTCTAAAGTCAGTGCCGCATGAGCTATGTCGTTTCGGCAATGCCAGACGTTATCGATCTCTGCGGCAACGCTGGTCGCATCCTCCAGCGTCATGTTGGACGTACTTCGCTGCCTGCCGAGACGGATATCGTCTCGGCGGAGCGGCTGACAGTCGGTTGAAGTGCTTGGAAGCCAAAGTTGTGCTGCGCTTCGCGTCCATCTCTAAAACGAAAGCGCAATAAGAAGCGACCAGGTTGTGTAAACGGCTGCTGTTTCCTACGTGTATATCGGTCGACATGAAAAGAAAACCGTGGTTACGTGGCCGCATCCTGCATCGCACATCGGAGAGTCAAGGCGATCAACAAGCTGATGAACATGGCGAAAGAAGAGCGCAGCGACCGAGTCACTGACGAGCTCTTGGCGCGCGCAAAAGCCAGTATTCCCGCCGGCGCTCGGCCGCTCTCGGCAGAGCAAATGGCTAGATGGGCTGGAAAGCATGGTCTTTACCAGACCGCATACACAAGCCTCTGCTTCCACGTTCATCCTTCGGTCATCGCGCTCGACGAGATGTTTGGGTCGCGTGATGGGAGACTGGAAATCACTGCGAAGCCTTACATCGAGGCATTGCCAAGGACGATCTTGACCTCGATCGACGCGCTGTTAGACGCCTTGCGCTGCCTTCCTGATTGGTTCCGCGAAGCTTTACCTCGACTCAACGCCAAGGACGTATCTTGACCTCGATCGACGCGCTGTTAGACGCCTTGCGCTGCCTTCTCGCCGGGTGCCTGTCGCCAAGCGACGAGGTCGCAATTGATCACTTCACGGCCGCGTCGACGAAGGAGTGGACGCTTCTGCCTGACCAGGAGTTGACGGAGGCTAGGGTCTGAATGTGAAGAGCGGCAAACAACGACGAGAGGAGATCAAGGCGCGTCGGCTCGAGAGAGCTGCGCTGCTGCATGGTCTCGATCGCACGTTGCAGCTGCATCGGCTTCCGCTAGGGACGGTAGCAGTCGATCCTGCGCAACTGGCGCACAACAACCTCTGCGTGAGCCCACCTGAGTTCTACGTGGACCGCCCCTTTGTCTGCCGCGACTGCGGATCGCGCGAACTCTGGACGGCGAAGCAGCAGAAGTGGTGGTACGAGATCGCTAAGGGGCGGCTCGACAGCTTCGCCGTGCGTTGCCGTCCGTGCCGCGTGAAAGAGCGTGAGCGCGTCGCCGAGGCGCGGCTGCGCGCAGGGCATGAAGTCAAAGCACAGGAATAGAAGAACAGCAGAGGAGCGGAGAACAACATGCATTCGCACATCACACTGTCGATCCGCCAGATCCACGAGCTTCTGCTCGAGGTCGCGACCGTGCGCCCGGTGTTCATCTGGGGTCCGCCAGGGGTGGGCAAGAGTTCGCTCGTCGAACAGTTCGCCGCGTCGCTCGGCCTCGAGTGCGTGGCGCTGCTTGGCTCGCAGCTCGCGCCCGAAGACCTGATCGGCATTCCGAAGATCGAAGGCAACGTCAGCCGCTTCTACCCGCCGTCGATGATCGTGCGCGAGCGTGGGTTCGTGCTGTTCATCGACGAGCTGAACATCGCGTCGCAGGAGATCCAGAAGGCCTTCTACAGCCTGATCCTCGACCAACGCATCGGCGAATACCGGCTGCCGAAGGGCTCGATCATCATCGGCGCCGGCAACCGCGCGCACGACGCGGCGCTGGCCAAGCCGATGCCCAGCGCGCTGGTCAACCGCATGGTGCACGTGCACCTGAAGGCGTCGCACCGCGAGTGGATCGAGTGGGCGCAAGCCAACCACATTCACCAATGGGTGCTCGACTACGTTCGCGCGCGTCCCGGACAGCTTGCGACCGAGGTGCCGCCGGTGAAGGAAGAACCGTTCTCGACGCCGCGCAGCTGGCACGCCGTCAGCGACGCGCTGCACGCGTTCGGCGAACACATCGGCCCCGACCATCTCGACGCGATCCTCTTCGGCAGCCTGACGCGCGACCACGCAGTCGGCTTCAAGGCGTTCCTGAAGCAGATCCGCAACCAGTTCACCGTGCACAAAATCCTGAAGGGCGACGAGGCCTGGCCGAGCGCGCCCGAAGACCGCGACCTGACCTACTTCCTCACGCAGAGCCTGCGCGACATGCTGGTGAAGGAGTTGCCCGAGCGCGAGAACCAGCTCGGCCGCGACGGCCGTGAGCTGGCGCAAGCGGCGAAGGGCGCGCTGAAGGCGCTGGCGCGCATCGACGGCGAGCTGGCGCAACTCGTGATCACCGAGAACGACGCGGGTGATCGTGTGCCCGACTGGTTCGTGCTCGAGATCGCGAAGGAGCTGCCGCGGCTGGTTCAGCAGAAAGCCGCCGATGACCAAAAGTAGCCGCGCGCTGCGCAAGCCGAAACCGCACGAGGAGGCGATCGAGACGCTGAAGAAGCACTACCTGCTCGGCCCGGTCGCCGCGCGCGTCAGCTTCCTGCCGGCGTCGAAGGTGACGTTGATCGAGGTACCGCCCGGCGCCTACTGCCGCATCGCCTGCGAAGCCCAGGTCGGCGCAACGCTCATCTACGCCGACGGCATGAAGCTCGACGTGGCGCGATGGCTCGGTGTGCTCTCGTTCGCCGTGCTGGCGCTGGCGGTGGGTGGTCCGCGACGGCTGCCCGTGCCGGCGCGCGTCACGGACCTGGCCGCGCAACTGGCCGCGCTGCACTGGTGGCAGCAACTGCGCATCGGTGAGTTGCCCGAGCACTTCGAGCTGCCGCCCGAATTCATCCAGTGGGGCCGCAACCCGCTCGAAGACATCGCCACTCGCCTGCGCGCCGAGCCGCCGAACGAAGTGCTCGATGGCGCGTGGACGTTGACCCGCTCGCTCGAGCCGTTGATGGTCGCCGGCCCGAAACCCGAACGATGGCAGATGGGACCGAACACGAAAGCGCCTGACCTCGAGGAAATCTTCGCCCAATCGCTCGTCGACAACGCCAAGCAGGCGCTGCAACTGCGCCACGACGCCAACCACCCGTCGCGCGCTGGCAGCAACCCGCACAGCAACGCCGCTCGCGCCAAGCGCTGGTTGATCACGCACTACCCGCTGCTGGGCGGTCTGCTGACGCAGTTCGAACTGGTCGAAGACGCCGGCGTCTGCCAGCGCATGAACATCGCGGTCGCCGCGGTGCAGATCAGCACCGGCGAGATCTTCATCAACCCGCGCCGCGCGCTCGGCATCGAAGAGGCCAAGTTCGTCGTCGCGCACGAGGTGCTGCACGCGGGCCTGAACCACTCGAGCCGGCGCCAGGGCCGCGATGCGTACCTGTGGAACGTGGCCTGCGACTTCGTCATCAACGACTGGCTGGTCGGCATGAACGTCGGCACCGCGCCGACCTTCGGCATGCTCTACGACGACGAGCTGCGCGGCTGGTCGGCCGACGACATCTACCTGCGGCTGGCAGCCGACCTGCGCGTGCGCCGCCGCTTGTGCACGCTGCGCGGCGACGACGTTGACATGCTCGACGAACGCCCGGGCAAGTTCTTCACCGACCGCGAAGACTTCTGCCGCCGCGCGTTGATGCAGGGCCTGGATTTCCACCAGCAATGCGGCCGCGGCTTGCTTCCCGAAGGCCTGGTCGAAGCGATCCGCACGCTGAACCAGCCGCCGATTCCGTGGCAGGCCAAGCTCGCCGACTGGATCGCGGAACGTTTCCCGCTGCCGCAGCGCCGTCGCAGCTACGCGCGCCCGTCGCGCCGCCAGTCGACTACGCCCGACACGCCGCGCCCGCGTTTCGTCGAACCCGAAGACGACCGCGCCACGCGCACCTTCGGCGTGATCATCGACACCAGTGGGTCGATGGAGCGCGACGAACTCGGCAAGGCGCTTGGTGCGGTCGTCGCGTATTCGCAAGTGCAGGGGGTGAAGCAGGTGCGGCTGGTGTATTGCGACGCGCAGCCGTACGACGAGGGTTTTGTCGACATCGATTCGCTCGCGTCGCGCGTGCAGGTGCGCGGGCGTGGCGGCACCGTGCTTCAGCCGGCGGTGAATCTGCTCGAGACGCGCACCGACTTTCCGAAGGACAGCCCGATCCTCGTCATCACCGACGGCTTGTGCGAAAGCGATCTGCGCGTTGCGCGCGACCACGCGTTCCTCGTGAGCCCAGGTATGCGCTTGCCGTTTCCGACGCGTAAGCCGGTGTTCAACATGACGTGACGCACAACACAACAACTCGAAAGTGAAGGACAACATGACCATGATCGAACTCGACGGCGCCGTCGGCGAAGGCGGCGGACAGATCCTGCGCTCGGGGCTGGCGTTGTCGATGTGCACCGGCAAGCCGCTGCGCATCAAACGCATTCGCGCGCGTCGCCCGAAGCCGGGGCTGATGCGCCAGCACCTCGCGTGCGTGAACGCGGCGGTGGCCATCAGCGGCGCGAAGGTCGCGGGCGCCGAACTCGGTTCGCAGGAACTGGTGTTCGAACCCGGCGTTGTGCGCGCGGGCGAGCATGTGTTCAAGGTCGGCACGGCGGGCAGTTGCTCGCTGGTGCTTCAGACCGTGCTGCCACCGTTGATGCTGCCCACGGCCGGCGGCCCAAGCCGCATCTTGCTCGGCGGCGGTACGCACAACCCGATGGCGCCGCCGTTCCACTTTCTCGAGCGCTGCTTCGCGCCGCTGCTGCGCAAGCTGGGCGTCGGGCTCGAGCTCGAGCTGCGCCGCCTGGGCTTCTACCCAGCAGGCGGTGGCGAGTTCGCGGCGACGATCACGCCGCCCGATGCGCTGGCCGCGCCTGTCGACATCGTCGAACGCGGCGTGTCGATGGACGCATTCGCCGAAGCGCTGGTGCCCGGCGTGCCGCACCGCGTTGCCGAACGCGAACTTTCAGTGATAGGCCAGGCGTTGAACTGGTCGCGCGACCAACTGCGCACGCCGCCCGCGCGCCAGAACGAAGGCCCCGGCAACGCGCTGATGTTGACCGCCGTGCACGAACACGTCAGCGAGGTCGTCACCGCGTTCGGCGAGAAGGGCACCACCAGCGAAACCGTGGCACACACCGCGCTGGCCGAGTTCGAGGCGTATCGCACCGCGACCGGCGCGCTGGGCGCGCACCTGGCCGACCAGTGGATGCTGCCGCTCGCGCTCGCCGTCGTCGCACACCGCGGCGCGGCGGCATTCACTTGCACCGAGATGACCGATCACTCGAAGACCAACATCGGCGTGATCGAGGCGTTCCTGCCGGTGCGGTTCGACGTGGCCGAAGCCGGGTCGGGTTGCTGGCGTGTGGCGGTGGCCGCGAGGGGTGAGGCCTGAAGAGGTGGCATGCGATCCGCTGGCGTTCGAAGCTGTATGGTGACCGGCGTCGGACGATGACAAACACCCTGCGTGCCGCCGCCTCCTTGGCGGTCGCTGTAGCGAATCGTTGCGTCTGAGCTGCCTCGCGCGCCGCATGTCCTACAGCCATCGCGCCGCCGGATTCCTACACTGCGCCCCCGTTGTATTCGTATCGAGGAGGAGTTGTCATGTCGTCTCGCCGCCGTTTTCATCTCGCGCTTGTTTCGGTCGCGCTCGTCGTCGTATCGGGCTGCGCATCACTGCCTTCGCCCGAGGTGATGCGCGCCGAAGTCGCGAACTACCAATTGCCCAAGGCCGCACCGGCGGACAAGGCGATCGTGTACATCGTCAGGCCTGCCCCGATGGGTGGTCTGGTGCGGTTCAACGTGTTTCTCGGCGACCAGGAAGCCGCGTCTGAGATGGGCTACACGCGCAGCAGCCAATACATCCACTTCAACGTGCCGCCGGGCGAATACAAGATCTATTCGAAGGCCGAGAACTGGGCTGAGATCGCGGTGTCGGCCAAAGCCGGCGAGGTGGTCTTCATCGAGCAGGAGCTCGGCATGGGGATCATCATGGCGCGCAACAGCTTGAAGCGCCTTGACGACGTCACGGGCAAGTACCACGTGAAGTCGCTTGCGATCGGTACGGTGCTGAAGACCGACAAGTAAAGAAGGCCGGGGGCGGTCGTTTCAGAAGAAGTAATACGTCCCCATCAAACCGGCGCTGCTGCCGTCGACCTTCGCCGAGCTGCCCTTGACCTTGTAGGTCTCCTTCATACCGCGCAGCTTGATGCCGATGCTGCGGGTCACGAGCCATTCCACTTCGACCACGGGCGTGACCTTGGCGGTGAAGCCGGTGTTGACGTTGCCGCCTACGCCACCTTCTTCGTACGCGGCCTTCAGCGGCGCGCGCAGGCCTGCGCCGACGCGCCACGCGTCGACGATCCTGTAGTGCGCCAGCGCTTCGACGGGCCAGGCGGTGAAGGTGACCTTGCCGTTTTCGGCGCGCACGCCGTCGGTGACGTAGCCGGCGCTGGCCTGCAGCGACCACTGCGGGTGAAAGGCGAACTCGGCGCCGAAACGGAACTCGGTGCGGCCACCGGCTCGGACGTTCTGCGTGGTCGTTGCTCGGCCGATCTGCACGTCAATCGTCGACAACTTGTCGCCGCCGCCGACGATACCCGCGGCCAGCAGCGGGCGCACCTTGGGGGCGGCGGGTTCCTGCGCCATGGCGATGGTGCTGCCGAGCGTCAGGGCCAGGGCCAAGCCGCGGCCCCAGGCCCGACGCCGACGAAGCAGGGGCGAAGCGAGCGTATTCGTGCTGGTCGTCATGGCCGCAGTCCCTTCACGAGGTTCTTCCATCCGTCGGGGTCTTGGCGCCTCAGCGCCTCGAGATCGGTCTTCAATCGGTCGAGCCGCTGCGCTTGCGCTTCGTCCTTGGCCTTGCGCACCTCCTTCGTCAACTCGACGAAGTCGGCGATGGCTTTTGCGTCGTCCTTGCTTGCGCCGGGAGGCAGCTTCTGCAAGCGCGCCAGCACGTCGACCGCATCCATCATCCGCCCGATCTGGCGGCCGTAGCTCACCTTGCTCGTGATCGCGTACTCGACATCGGGCGCGTTCGAGTTCTGCGTCGTGATCATCACGTTGCCGAACGTCCAGCCCTGGTTGATTGACTGATCGCGCTGCTGCGGTGCCCAGCTGGGCATAACGGCCAACCACGGGAAGAGTTTGTTCAGCGCGTCCTGCGCGGCGGGGGGCGTCTCGGGCATGACCACTCCTTGGACGAGTCGATGGCATCGCCTCCTTGCGCGACGCCCCGTCCACGTTAGCACTCCCGTCGCGTCCGCGCCCTCGGCCGCACAGGACGTTGCGAACATCCAAGACGCCTGCTGCCTTGCTTTAGACACTGCCGCACGAGTCGATCGGGGCCCAAAGTCGTCACAGCCGCTCGCTCCTGCTTTCCCCTACTTGCCATGAATACGAGTCACCCCCGCGCCGCCGTGCCGAGCGCACGCGTCGCGTGCGACCTCCTTGCCTCGCGCGGCTACCACGTGAGCGTGGCGGACGAGCACCCGATCGGCGGGCACATCGATGACCAAGGACACATCTTGGCCGTCGGCGAGCGTGATGGCCGGTGGCACGACGTGCTGCTGACGCCGTGGCGCTCACGGCCTTCACTGTTTTCACCTTTCAACCGTAGCCATGCATTCCTGGAGGTATTCCATGCACACCCAGTCGACCACGCCGCTTGACACCTGGTCGGATGGTTCCGATTCGGCCGCGAACAACATGCACACCGCGCACGCCGCGCCTGCCATGCACCACCCACGCGCGCCAAGCACTGCCCAAACCCTGGCGCGGCTCGATGCGCGCGAGTCCAACGCACGCACCTACGCACGCAGGCTGCGGCTGTCGATCGTCAGCGCGCGCGGCGTACGGGTTGTCGACGCCGACGGGCGCCGGTACTACGACTGCCTCAGCGCTGCCGGCGCGCTGCCGCTCGGCCACAACCATCCCGAGGTCAGTGCCGCGGTGCGCCAGGCCATCGACGACGGCATCGCATGGCAAACGCTGGACATCGCCACGCCCGCCAAAGACGCGTTCACGCAGGCCTTGTTCGACAGCCTGCCGCGCGCGTTCGCCGACCGCGCGCGCATCCAGTTCTGCAGCCCCTCGGGCAGCGACGCGATCGAAGCCGCGCTGAAACTCACGCGGACCGCCACCGGCCGCAGTAGCGTGCTCGCCTTCGCGGGCGGCTACCACGGCATGACCCAAGGCGCGCTCGCGCTGATGGGCAACCTGGGGCCCAAGCAGGTTCCCGGCATCGCGCCGGGCGCGCAGTT
This sequence comes from uncultured beta proteobacterium, assembly GCA_963738615.1. Lineage (GTDB taxonomy): Bacteria > Pseudomonadota > Gammaproteobacteria > Burkholderiales > Burkholderiaceae_C > CAVTWY01. Next base: position 353,040 of record CAVTXI010000019.1, on the reverse strand, counting down.
CCTGCCGTACCCCTACGCGTATCGCTGCCCCTTCGAAGCCGGCGGTGAACACACCGCGCGTTTGTCGGCGGCGATGCTGCGCACGATGTTGGCCAACGTCGAATCGGGTGTTTTGCCCGCCGCGGCCGTGATGGAACTGGTGCAAGGCGAAGGCGGCGTGATCCCGGCGCCCGACGCGTGGGTGCGCGAGGTGCGCACCATCCTTCGGGCGCACCAGGTGCCGATGGTCATCGACGAGGTGCAAACCGGTTGGGGCCGCACCGGCAAGCTCTACGCCTTCGAACACGCCGGCATCGAGCCTGACGTGCTGGTGCTGTCGAAGGCCATCGGCGGTGGCCAGCCGCTCGCGGTGATCGTCTACGACGGTGCGCTCGACGTCTGGAAACCCGGTGCCCACTGCGGCACGTTCCGCGGCAACCAGCTTGCGATGGTCGCGGGCCTGGCGACGCTGAAGGTGCTGACCGAGCAGAACCTGCCGCAACATGCCGCATGCATGGGCGCGCGGCTGCGCAGCCATCTCGAATCGATCGCCACCGAGCTGCCGTGCATCGGCGACGTGCGCGGACGCGGCCTGATGCTGGGTGCTGAAATGGTCGACCCGAACGGTCCGCTCGATGCTCTGGGCCGGCCGCTGCCCGACGGTGCGCTGGCCAGGCGAGTGCAGCAGGAGTGCCTGGCGCGGGGTTTGATCATCGAGATGGGCGGCAGGCAAAGCAGCGTCGCGCGCTTCATCCCACCGTTGATCGTCACGGCCGACGATGTCGACGTGATCGCATCCATCTTTCATGACGGACTGCGGGCAGCCATTGCCAAGACGCCGGCTGCCGCGGCGGTGCCAGCGGCGACAGCGGCGACAGCGGCGGCAGCATGACGCGCGCTGCCGCGGCGCCGCTCTTCCTCGACGCGCAGCCGGCCAGTCACGACGCTTACGCCGCGGCGATGGCGTGCGCGCAGCGCGTGCTTCTCGAACGCTTCGCGCCTCTGCCGCAGGCCTACAGCGGCGCCACGCCGCAAGCACTGAACGCACGCTTCGCCACGCTCGACCCTTGCCCCGAACACGGCGAGCCGCTCGACGACGTGCTGCGCTGGGTGGGCCAGCATGTGCTGGCCGACAGCATCGCCGTGAGCCACCCGATGACGATGGCGCATCTGCACTGCGCACCACTGCTGCCGGCGCTGGCGGCCGAAGTGATGATCAGCGCCAGCAACGCGTCGATGGACTCGTGGGATCAGGCACCGGCACCCAGCCACTTCGAGCAGCGAATCGTGCAGTGGCTGTGCGGTGAGTTCGGGTTGGGTCATGACGCCGATGACGCCGATGGCGCCGACGGCATCTTCACCAGCGGCGGCACGCAATCGAATTTTCTCGCGCTGCTGCTGGCGCGTGACCGTTTCTGCCAGCGTCACTTCGGCGTGTCGGTGCAACACACGGGGTTGCCGCCGCAAGCCTGCCGACTGCGCATCCTGTGCTCGTCGGTCGCGCACTTCTCGGTGCAGCAATCGGCGGCGATCCTCGGCCTGGGGCACGACGCCGTGGCGCTGGTGGCCGTCGATGCCTCGATGCGCATGGATGCCGCAGCACTCGAGACCGCGGTCGTGCGCCTGCGCGCCGAGGGCCTGCTGCCGATGGCCGTGGTGGCCACCGCGGGCACGACTGACTTCGGCAGCATCGATCCGCTATCGGCCGTGGCGCACATCGCCGAGCGCGAAGATCTGTGGCTGCACGTCGATGCGGCTTACGGCGGCGCGCTCGTGTTCTCGCAGCGCTTGCGGCCCTTGCTCGATGGCATCCACCGCGCGGATTCGCTGACGGTCGATTTCCACAAGCTCTTCTGGCAGCCCATCAGCGCCAGCGCGCTGCTGCTGCGCGAGCGCAGCCACTGGGAACTGCTGCGCCTGCATGCGGATTACCTGAATCCGGAAGATGCCGAGCAGGCCGGCACGCTCGACCTGGTGACCAAGTCGATCCAGACCACGCGCCGCTTCGACAGCCTGAAGCTCTTCGTGAGCCTGCGCACGCTCGGGCGCAGGCGCTTCGCGGCGTTGATCGAACAGACGGTGGACCTGGCTGCGGCCGTGGCGGCGTACATCGATGTCGATCCGTTCTTCGAGCGCGCGGCGCCGACGGCGATCAACGCGGTGGTGTTCCGGTGTGTCGACAAGGCCTGGAGCGACGCGACGACCGACCGCGTCAACGCGAACGTGCGCGAACAACTGCTGCTGGAAGGCCGCGCCGTCATCGGGCGCACGCGCGTGCATGGCCGCACGTGCCTGAAGTTCACGCTGCTCAATCCGGGTGCCGAACTCGTGCACGTCCAAGGCCTGTTGCAAGACCTGAAGTCGCGCGCACGGCAACTGGCGGCACGCGCCGCGGCGTGAACACGTGGGATGCCAACGCCCACGCAACGATGAAGTGCGGCTGACGTGGCTGCTGTTCGTCCTGTCGTTTCTGGTGCTGGGCGTGCCGCGCGTCTACACCCAGACAGCCGCACACACGCTTTTCATCACCACCCATGGCGCTGCCGCGCTGCCGTGGGCCTACCTCGCCGAGGCCGCTTGCGTGCCGCTGGCGGGTGCGCTCTACATCGCGGCCACGCACAGATTCAGCCTGCGCCGACTGTTGGCCGGCACGCTGGTGACGCAGGTGCTGGCGTTGTGCGCGCTGCGCGCCGGCCTGGCGTGGAACACGCCGCTGGTGGCCGCCATGAGCGTCGTCTACTTCGAGATCGAGTTCGTGTTGTCGTCGCTGCTCGTGTGGGGCTTGGCCGGACAGTTGATGACGCTGCGCCAGGGCAAGCGCCGCTTCGGCGTGGTCAGTGCGGGCGAACCCGTCGCGGTGATCGTGTGTGGGCTCACCACACCGGCGCTTCTGGTCGAGCTGGCGCCGGCCGACCTGTTCTTGCTCTCGGCTGGCGCTGCGCTGCTGGGCATCGTGCTGGTGTGGTTCATCCTGCACCGTTGGCACCCCGTCGCGGCGCCGGATGAAGACGGGGTCGCGCCATCGGCCGTGTCGGTAGCCACGCCTCCGTGGTGGAGCAACCGAACCATCGTCAGCATGGTCGTGCTGGTCGCGGTGGGCCAGTTGGCCTACTTCTTCGTCGACAACGCGTTCTATCTGGAAGCCGATCGGCGTTTTCCGGCGGCCGAGGATCTCGCGGCGTTTCTGGGCTTGTACTCGGCGGTGATGGGCAGCGTCAGCTTGCTGTGCGGTGCGCTGCTCGCACCCTGGCTGCTGCGGCGCTTCGGCGTGAGTGCCGGCATGTTGATGCTGCCCGCGCTGCTGCTGGCGGCTGCACTTGCGATTCTGTTGACTTCGTCGCTTGCCGGCGCGGCCGACGTGTTGTTTCTGCTGGTCGTGGGCAGCAAAGTCATCGACCAGTCGGTGCGCTACACGGTCGACAAGACCACGTTCGTGACGCTTCTGCAACCCCTGCCTGGCCGCCAGCGCCTGCGCGTGCAGGCCGGTCTGGAAAGCATCGTCGAGCCGCTGGCGGGTGGCGTGGCAGGCCTGCTGCTGTTCTTCATGTTGCACACGCTGGGCCTGGGCGCGACGGGCATCAGCGTCGCCGTGTTGCTGGTGGCCTGCGTGTGGGTGGCGATGGTGGGCGTTCAATACCGCGGCTACGTTCGGTCGTTGCGCGCTGCGCTGGCAGGCGTTGGTGAGCATCACTCCGGCCACCCCGACCACCCCGGCCCGCCGCCGCACGTTGCGCAGTCCGACCACGCGGCCGTGACATGCAGGCAAGCGTTGCTGGATGAAGTCGACGGCGCGGCCAACGCCTTGGCGGCGTGGGCCACACTGCAACACGACACCCACCCCGACGCCGAGAGGCAACGCATCGAGCTTGCCAACGCGGTCGACCGGGCCGTGGAGAACTGCTTCGTGCATTTGGACAGCGTGCTGCACAACACCGACATGCGCGTGGCTTATGCGCACTACGCCCTCGGCGGTCAGCAGCCGCGTTCGTATGTGGTTGAGTTGCTGGACACCCTGCTCGACGACGGCTTGAAGCAGCGGCTGCTTCCGCTGATCGAGGCGCAAGGCATCGAAGAACAGGTGACGCGCATGCGCGACGCCGGTGGTCGCCGGCAAGGGCCCGGCCTCGTTCGTTCGGATTGACCGCGGCGCGCTTGCGAACAAGGATCGGCGCTTCGTCCCAGGGAAGGTTGAACGAAGATGTTGATCGATCCATCACGGCTGCGTCGCTGCTACGCCAAGGTCGGCGTTGCGCTGGCGCTTTTGGTCCTCGGCGCTGCGCTGTCCGTTGCGCCTGCGGCGATCGCCGGCACCACCACGGCGCTCACGGTGCCCGCCGACGCCGGCGTCAGCGGCTCGCGCGCGCGCCAGGTCAAGGTCTACGTGCCAGACGGATTAACCGCAAGCGCGCCGATGGTGATGGCGCTGCATGGCTGCGAACAGACGCATGACGACGTGCTGAACGATTGGGGCCTGAAGGCCGCGGCCGATCGCTTTCGCTTCATCCTCGTCGCACCCTTCATCACCACGTACGACGGCCTGCGCAACACCAACTGCTGGGGCTTCTGGCTCGACCAGCATCGCCACGAAGGCCGCGGTGAACCCGAAGACCTGCGCCGCATCGGCCAGGCCGTCGAAGCGCGTTGGGCCATCGACGCGAACCGGCGCTACATCACCGGTTTGTCGTCGGGCGGCGGCATGGCCGTGATCGCCGCGGTGGCGCACAACGAGTATTGGGCCGCCGCGGCCAGCGCGGCGGGCCTGCCATACGGCGAAGACTCAGGCTCGGTCTCGTTCTCGGCCTGCCCCGGCTCGGCGACGTTTCACACCACCAGCCGCGTCGCCAGCGACATGCGCACCGAACTGGACGACACCTATCCGATACCGCTGATGGTGCTGGCCAACGAGCGCGACTGCGTGGTGTTGGCGCAAGCCGGGCGCAACTTGCGCGACGCCCAGCTGCTGGTGTTCGGCGACGCCGCGCATGACACGCCCGCCGAAGCGCAAGCCTCGCAGGCACCGTGCGCACCCTACTTCGGCAGCAACCACGGCTGCGTGCACACGCGCTACACGGCCGACGGCACCACGGCGTCGCGCTCGCGGGTGGAAACGGTCTTCTTCTCGGGCCCGCTCGAAACGCCCAACACGGGCGACACCGACAAGGGCCACTACTGGATCGGCGGCGAAGGCGGTGGCAACGGCAAGTGGTCGGTCCGCCAGGGCCCCAGCTACCCCGACATCGTGTGGGACTTCTTCGCGCGCCACGCGCGTGACGGCGGGCGGCGGCACGGGGGGAAAGCCACAAATCGTGCTGGCCGGCGCCAACCCGATGACGCTGGTGCGCGGCCAGACCTTCACCGACCCCGGCGCGACCGCCAGTGACCCCGAAGACGGAAGCGTGCCGGTCAGTGCCGATTGCAGCAGCGTCAACATCAACGTGGTCGGCAACTATGCGTGCAGCTACCGCGCGAGCGACAGCGCGGGCAACGTCACCACCGCATCGCGCGCCGTCAACGTGGTTGACAACACGCCCACCTGCACCAGCGCCAACGCGTCGCCGCGCCAGCACGTCTTGTCGGCGCGAGCGGTGTACGGCGGCCTGTTCTACAGCCGCGCGATCACCACGGGCGACCGCAAGGACATCGGCTACGCGTGGGACAGCCTGTCGCGCGTCACGCTGTGGGGCGCAGGCGGCAAGTGGTACGCGGTGAAGCCGGGCGGTTGCGGCGGTTAGTGGTGCGGTTGGTGGTGCCCCTTCTTGTTCTTCACCTCGGTCGTTTCGGTGCGCGTGTTGTTGCTGGTGTCGGGGTCGATCTCGGGTGCGACCGCGTCGACCGTGATCACGTTCGGACCCGGCGCGCGCAGCTTCACCGTGAACGTCATCGTTGCCTTCTGACCCATGCCCAGGCTGCCCAGGTTGCACACGGGCTCTTTGTGCGCGCAGGTGCCTTGCGATGATTCAACGTCGTGCGGCCTCGAGCCCGCAGGCAGCGTCGCCGCGACGTTGACCGCGCTCGCGACCGACGGCCCAGCGTTCAGCACCACGGCTTTGTAGGAAACCTTGCCGCCCTCGCGCACCGGATCCTTCGATTCGGTCAGCGACACGATCTGCACGTCTGCGCCTGGAGGAGGCGGAGGCGGAGGCGGTGGCGGTGGCGGAGGCGGTGGCGGAGGTTCCGCGTCCTCGTTCACGCGCGCCGTCAGCGATCCGTTCGCCGTGACGAACGCGCCGCCTGCGCTGCCCAACGCCAGCGATGACGTGTCGGCGTTGGCAGCGGTCAGCAGCGTCGTCGTCCACAGTGCCTCGCCGGTCGCGCTGATCTTCGACATCGTGATCGCCGTCGGGCCGACGCTCGCGCCCAGCACCACGTTGCCGTCGGCATCGAGCAGCATCGATGGCAGCAGTGAGCCCGATCCGCTGGCGCCGAACGCCTGCCACACCTGGCTGTTGCCGTCGGCGTTGTACTTGGCGACGAAGTAGCCCGCGCCGCCGATCACGCCGCCGACCACGGGCAAGCCATCGCGATCCAGCTCGATCTGAAGCATCGCCAGCCCGAGGGTGATCTGCCACGCCACCGTGCCGTCGCTCGCGTACTTCACCAACGAGGTGCTGTTGCCGAAGTTGCCGGCGACCGCATAGACGTTGCCCGCGGCGTCGCCGGCCACGTCGATCGACGTGCGGCTGAACAGGAACTGCGACCGGACCGCGGTGCCGGACGCGGGATCGACGATGGCGAAGCCGCTCGCGACGCTGGGATTGAACGGCGTTCCGGCAATCACGATCAGCCGGCCGTTGCCGCTCCACACCAGGTTGCGCGCGCTGCCGATACCCGCAAGGTCGAACCACGTCCATGCCGCGCTGCCGTCGCTCGCCACCTTGGTCAGCGACGCAACCGGCGTCGCGCCGCCCGGCGCCACGCCCATGCCCAGCACGTAGACGTTGCCGGCGCTGTCGGCGACGACCTTGCGTGTCGCGATCACGTTCGATGCCGACAAGTCGCTGCGCCATGTCAACGTGCCATTGGGTGCGACCTTCATCAACACGCCGCCGACGTCGGCTTGCGCCGCCACGTCGCGCACGGTGCCGGTGACGAACACATTGCCGCGCGCATCGACGGCCACCGCGCTCGCGACCTCTACGCGGTCGGGGGCAGGGTTGCCGAAGCTACGCGTCCACTGCACGTTGCCCGCGGCGTCGCGACGCGTCAACGCGATGTCGCCGCCCGCGACGTCGTTCCACGTCACGGTGTAGACGTTCTCGGCGCCGTCGAGCGCGATCCCCACGCCGCCGGGCGCGTTGTTCCAAGCGACCGCGGCCGTCTTGGCGCGTTCGATGGCCGCCTTGGGTTCGGCTGCCGCGGTGCCTGCCGCGGGCGGCGTCGACGTTCGCTCGTCGCCGTTGCACGCGGCCACCAGCAAGCCGAAGCAGGCCATGGCGGTCGCGTAGGCCAGGGGTGCTTGCCGATGCGCGCGGCGGGCGCTGTCGCGCCGGGAGGTGTTGCTGTTGTTCACGCCGTACTCCTCGTTTAGAAGGCCTGCGCGGATGTTGCGCCGTCGACGCTCACCGTGCGACGAAGCTCGATGGCATAGGCGTGTCGGCGTGTTTCCCGCTCCCTCGAATGCAGGGGCTGCGGCGCCCGGATCGCAACCTCAGTCGGCTCGCGGCAGCGTGATCGTTGCCACCGCCCCGCCGCTTTCGGCATTCGCCAGCGTGACCTTGCCGTCGTGCAGCGCCACGACCTCCCTGACGAAGGGCAACCCCAGCCCGGTGCTCTTCTTGTTCGTGTGCGGGCGCGCCAGCGAGAAGAACTTCTCGAACGGCTTGTCGCCGGCGAAGTCGGGCAGCCCCGGGCCGTGGTCACGCACGGTGATGGTCGCCGTCTTCGGGTCGATGCGCAGCAACAGCTCGATGCGTGCGCCGTCGGGGGAAAAGTCGCGTGCGTTGTCCAGCAGGTTGCCCACCGCGCGGCGCAGCAGGAACACGTCGCCGATGACGGTGGCGTCGCGGTCGATGTCGGTCGCGATCGTGATGCCACGCGGCGCACTCGCGGCTTGCGTGCTGGCCGCTGCTTCCTCGAGCAGCGCTCGCAAAGCCACGGGCTTCGGGTCTTGAATCGAACGCAGCGACTCGAGCGACGCGAGTTCCATCATGCGGTCGACGGTTTCCTGAATGCGCTGCGTCTCGCGCGTGATGTTGCCCAGGAAGCGCGTGCGGTCGGCGTCGGGCATGCCGCTTTCCTGCAGCAGCTCGGCCGCGCCGCGGATCGACGACAGGGGGCTCTTCAACTCGTGCGTCAACGTCTGCACGTAGTCGGCCACGTGGTTGCGCCCGCCGAGCGCGTCGCGCATCTCGGTGTAGGCCGCGCCCACGGTCGCAACCGCGCGGCGCGACAACCGCGGAAGGCTGAAGCGGCCTTGCGTGCGCACGTAGCGCAGGTAGTCGCGCACCAGTCCGAACGGCCGCGCCAGCCACACGCCCACCAGCGTCATCAGCAGCAGCATCGCCGCAGCCGACGCGCCGCCGACGATCAACGTCTTGCGGCGTGATGCCTGAATGAACTGGTTGAGGCTTTGCACCGGCTTGCCCGCGCTGACCACACCCGCGATGCCGTTGCCCAGGCGGATCGGCGCGCCGACGTACATCACCGACGTGGCCGGGTCGTCGTCGATGTCGGGCGACGTGCGCGCGCCATATTCGCCCTTCAACGTGCGCGCCACGTCACGCCACTTCGAATAGTCCTCGCCCACGTGCCGGTCCATCGAGTCATACAACACGATGCCCTTTCGGTCGGTGACCACCAGCCGCAGTTCGACGCCGCCTTTGTGAAAGCCGAAGATGTCGGCGTCGACCGGCCGCGCGTATGCGGCACGAAACAGCGGCTCGAGGGCGTCGACATCGATCGTCTGGCCGTCGGGCGAGTTCTGCTCGACCAGCGTGGCCATCAGGTGCGCGACCTCCACCAACGACTCTTCGGCCGATTCGCGATAACGCGGGTCGATGTCCTTCAGCAACTGCCACAACAGCGCCGCCACGCCCGCCGCGTACACCAGCAGCACGCCGACGAAGATGCGGTTGCGCGCGCTCATCGTGCCGGCAGCGTGGCCGGCAGGTCTTCGGCCAGCGCGTAGCCCGTGCCGCGGTGCGTGCGGATCGCGTCGAGCTGGCGGCGCGATGGCGCGCAGTTTCGCGCGCAGCGTCTTCACGTGCGCGTCGACGGTGCGGTCGAAGCTGTCTGCGCCGTCGTCCCACACCAGCGCCAGCAGTTGTTCGCGCGTGAACACGATGCCCGGGCGCGCGACCAACGTCTTCAGCAGGCCGTACTCGTAGCGCGACAGGTCCAGCAGTTGACCGTAGTAGCGGATCGCGCGGCGGCCTTCGTCGATGTCGAAGGGCGTTCGTGTGGTTTGCTGTGTCGCTGCGGCAGGGTTCGCAGCGCCCGTCGTCATCGTCGCTGTGGTCCCTGTTGTTGGCGCCACTGCCGCGCGCGACGTGCGCCGCAACACCGTGCGCACACGCGCCACCATCTCGCGCGGCGAGAAGGGCTTGGTCACGTAGTCATCAGCTCCCAACTCGAGCCCCACCACGCGGTCGATCTCGGCGTTGCGCGCGGTCAGGAACAGCACCGGCACGTCGCTGCCCGTGGCGCGCAGCTTCTTGTACAGCTCGAACCCGTGGATGTCGGGCAACCCCAGATCCATGATCACCAGCGCGGGTTCCTGCTGCGCCACGCACGCCAGCGCTGCTTCGCCGCTGGTCACCCACTGCGGCTCGAAGCCGTCGGTGCGCAGCGCGTACTGCAACGTGTCGGCGATGCCGGGCTCGTCTTCGACGATCAGGATGGCGGGGCGCGTGGTGGCCATGCGATGACGTGTCGATCCGTGCAGAAGTTGATGCGTTCAGAAAGGCCCGGCGATGATAGGCGCATGCTCGATCCGACCCACGCGCTCGCGGGCGCGCAACGCGTTCCCCCGCGAGCATCAACGCACGTGCGCCGCGTGCTGGTGATCGGCGCGCACGGCCGCCTGGGCTGGGCCGTGATCGAAACGCTGGCGGCCAACGGCCGCTTCGAACGCGTGGGCACGCTGGCGCACCACAACGTGCACACCGCGTTTCGCGCGCTGGTCCCCATGGCCGACGACGACGCGCAGATCACACGCTTCGCCGCCGACACCGCCGTCATCGCCTTCGACCGCCCACAGCCCAGCCAGGCCAAAGAAGCGTCCTTCGTGCAGCCGCAGCCGAAAGACCTGCCCTTGTTGGCGCGACGCCTGCACGCGTTGGGCATCATGTCGTTGGTGGTAGTGATGCCGCACGCACCCACGCTGATGTCGGCCGCGTTGCAGCAGGGCTTGGCATCGCTGAACGAAGCCGACGTCGCGTCGATCGGCTTTGCGCAACTTGCCTTCATGCGCATGGCGCAAGACGCAGCGTCAGGCGACGGTGACGGCGTGAGCGCACCACAGCGCCTGGCGAACTGGATGCTGTCGCAACTGCACTGGCTGGTGCCGCGCACCGAACAACCCGTGCGCCTGACGACGGTCGCGAAAGTGGCGTGTGCGTTGGCGCTGCATCTGCCGACGGCGCCCAGGGCTACACGCGTGTTGCCGACGGCGTTGATCTGGCAGGCGGCGCAGACGAAGGATGTGGATGGGTTGGTGAGGGCGTGGTTGTGGGGGGAGGCGTTGCCGGAATTCGAGGCGCCGAAGGTGCCGCGGATGTGAGGTGCGGGCACCCGGCAGTCAGCACTGACACGGGCTTTCGCGCCACGAGGCGGTGCACGACAATCGCCCGCTAGAGGCAACACCATGACCACTGAACACGCAGTCGAACTGGCGACGCTGCGCTTCGACGGCAAACGCTTCGAAGGGCACGCGCTCGATGTCGAGTGCACACAGGAACTGCTCGCCTATCGGACGCTGGTACTCGAGTGTGCGAAGGAGCTTTGGCGCCGCAAGTACCCCGATCGTGTGCGACTGCCCAAGCGCTTCGAGGACGGCTTTCGCCTTGAATTCGATCGTGTCGTACCGGGCTCTGCTGCGCTGCCGTTGCGTCGAGTGCGCGACGTGGTCCAGGGCGGATTCGACTTCGGGGATGAGTTCGACGAGGCCGCCGCGCTGATCGACCAGTCGATCGCCGCTGCAGATCGCGACGACCTTCTGCCGGAGGCGTTCCCGGCTAACGTCGTGCCGTTGTTCCGCGATTTCGGCCGCACCCTGCAACCTGAGGAAACGCTCTTCATTCGGTCCGGCCGCAGTGCGACGGAAGCCGCTTACGGTGAGCGAGCGCGCCTGCTGCTGGCCGAGTGGGTGGATCCCACATTCGAGGATGCCGTCAGTCTTGTGGGTGAAGTGCGCATGGCCAACGTCGGCCCCGGCGCGTTTAAGTTGCAGTTGCCCGACGGTGGTCCGATGATCGATGGGTGGTTCGATGCGGTGCACGAGTCGGTCGTGCTGGAAGCGCTGAGGGCTCACCGCAGCACGCAGCTTCGCGTGGTCGGTATCGCCGAGTTCTCCACCCGTGATCGTCAGATGAAGCGGATCGTGCGTGTGGACCGAGTCGAAGTCTCGCCGCGTGAAGTCGTCGCCTTCGACGAGACGGCGAAGCCGATCTGGGAAGAGCTGGCCGCGATTGGCCAGGCTGCGCCCGCTGGCACGTGGGAAGCGGTGCCCAGCGACCTCTCCACTCGCATCGACGAGATCGTCTATGGTGCGGGGAGCGGCAATCCGTGAGGATAGTGTTCGCGGACACAGGCTACTGGGAAGCAGTGCTGAACCCGAACGATCGGCTGCATGAGCGAGCGCGAGCTGCCTCTTCTGCACTGGGCAAGACGAGGCTTGTCACCACTGAGATGGTGCTGTCGGAGTTGTTGGCCGCGTTGTCCAGGTTGCCTGTGCGGTCGTACGTGATCGCCGGTGTCGATCGCATTCGTGCCAATCCGAACGTAGAGGTCGTGCCGCAGACATCCTTGCAGTTTGCCCACGCGTTTGATCTCTACAAGCGTCGCGCGGACAAGGAGTGGAGTCTCACCGACTGCGCGTCGTTTGAAGTGATGGAGGCTCGAAGCATCACCGAGGCACTTGCGCACGACCAGCACTTCGAGCAGGCTGGTTTCGTCGCTTTGCTGCGAGCTTGACTGAGGGCGGCTCGAGTCCGAAGCACGGCAATGACCTCCGTCAGTTGGCTGACGCCTCTCGCAGCGGCACGATGCGCCACCGTCCACCACAGGCCCCCGACGCCATGGCCACGATGTCCATCCCCGAATCCGCGAGCAGCACCGTCCTGCAGATGGGGTCGATCGGCCCTGCGGTCTCGACGTTGCAGCAGGCGCTGAACGCTGCGCTGCCCAGCTACACGCCGCTGTCCACCGACGGCCATTTCGGGGGGCTCACGTCGGGCAGGGTCAAGACGTTTCAGAGCGGGCAGAAGTTGATGGCCGACGGGGTGGTGGGGCCGAACACGTGGAACGCGTTGATCGCTGCGCTTGGCGGCGTCGTGGCCGCGGTGACGGGCACCGCTCTCGCCAACACCGGCTCCGAGCAGGTGGCGAGCACGTCGGTCTTCGACGCCCTTCGGCCGCAGATCATTTCGATCGCGCAGCAACACAAAGGACGCGTGGACTTCACCAGGTTCAACGGCGGCAAGCCGCACGGGCTCGACTTCCTGATCGAGATGTTCGAATACGCGGCCGGCGTGCGCTTCCCCGAGAGCGCCTTCAAGAGCCCCATCGGCTCGGGCTGGGAGTGGCGGCCGTACAGCGGCGCTGCAGGCAGCCGGCGAATCGACTGGTGCGGTGTCTTCGCGATCTACTGCTATCGCAAGGCCGGGGTGCCGATCCGGTGGGCGGGCGGCCGACCCGACGGCCCGCTGCGCCTGCGCCCGATCAGTGCCGGTGTGCCGTCGGCGATGCGCCCGGGCGACATCGGCGTGACCGGCGCCAACAACCACCACTTCATCGTCGAGACCAAAACCAGCACCGCGTCGCCCGCGTTGACCACGATCGACGGCAATACGAACTGGGGCCACATCAAGCAGGTGAGCCGCCAGGCCAGCGTGGCGCGGTACTACGAGTTCACGATGTAGCAGATCAATGCCGTGCAGGGTGGGCAAAGGTGCCCGCCTATCATCGCTGGATGCCTGTCCACCCGCCGCTCCAGAACGACCGTTTCATCCGCGCCTGCCTGCGCCAAAGCGTTGACCGCACCCCCGTCTGGCTGATGCGCCAAGCCGGCCGCTACCTGCCCGAATACCGCGCCACGCGCTCGAAGGCCGGCAGCTTCATGGGGCTGGCGACGAACCCCGACTACGCGACCGAGGTGACGTTGCAGCCGATCGACCGCTACGGCTTCGATGCAGCAATCTTGTTCAGCGACATCCTGACCGTGCCCGACGCAATGGGCATGGGGTTGACGTTCGCGCAAGGCGAAGGGCCGCGCTTCGCGTCGCCGCTGCGTGACGAGGCTGCGGTGGCGAAGCTCGAGGTGCCCGACATGGACAAGCTGCGCTACGTGTTCGACGCCGTCACGTCGATCCGCAAGGCGCTGGCGGGGCGCGTGCCGCTGATCGGCTTTTCGGGCAGCCCCTGGACGCTGGCGTGCTACATGGTCGAAGGCTCGGGCAGCGACGACTGGCGGCTGCCGAAGTCGATGCTGTACAGCCGCCCCGACCTGATGGCGCGGATCCTCGACATCAACGTGCAGGCCGTCGCCGCGTACCTCGAGGCACAGGTGCAGGCGGGCGCGCAGGCACTGATGATCTTCGACAGCTGGGGTGGCGCGCTGGCCGACGGCGCCTACCAGCGCTCGAGCCTCGAGCCGATGCGCCGCGTCATCGAACGGCTGCCGCGTGAGCGTGACGGCCAGCGCATCCCGCTGATCGTGTTCACCAAAGGCGGTGGTGCCTGGCTGGAAGAGCTCGCGGATTCGGGCGCCGACGTGGTCGGTGTCGACTGGACCGTCAACCTGCGCCAGGCCCGTGCGCGCACGCAGGGACGCGTGGCGCTGCAGGGCAACCTCGACCCCGCGGTGCTGTTCGGCGGCGAAGCTGCCGTACGCGCCGACGTACGCCGCGTGCTCGACGACTTCGGTACTGGCGATGGGCACGTTTTTAATCTCGGCCACGGCATTCACCAGCTCACCCCGCCTGAAGCGGTTTCGGCGCTGGTCGACGAGGTTCGGACCTACTCCACGCGCCTACGTCAAGGCCCCCGATAGGGCTCGCCCGGGCGCTGGTGCGAACAATATTTTCGGCCTCTACCCTTGACTTATCCCCACGGATGCTGCTGCGACAGAAGTCACACTCGTTCGCGTGGGGTCTAACCTTGCGACGCCAAGGTCTTCTGTCCAAGTGTTTGATTTGATTGATGTTTTGGACTTGTCTGAAAAATGACAAAGCCATGACAAACCCAGCGAAATCATGGCCTTAGCGCACCCGCGAGCACGATCTTCACAAAGTTATGCACAGAAACGTCGGGGTTGCCTGTTTTTCTTTGACGATCAAAGACTTGGAGTTATTTCTTCGACCAATGGGTTGACATCGGTGGCCCGCCCGGCCGCCGGGCCGTGAACGTCGTCGTCGCGGTCGAGTTGCCGCGCCACGGCGACCTGAGCGACCTGCTCACTTACAAAAGCGAGCTGGCGCCGCCGCCCGGCACGCTGGTGCGCGTGCCGCTGGGCAAGCGGGTCGTGCGCGGCCTGGTCTGGCCCGACCCGGGGCACGGCGATCAGCCAAGCGTGGAACTGCGCGCGCTGACCAGCATTGCCGAAGACCTGCCGCCGCTGTCGGCCGCGTGGCGCGACCTTGTGACCTTCGCGGCCAGCTACTACCAGCGCAGCGTCGGCGAGTTGGCGATGGCAAGCCTGCCGCCGCAACTGCGGTTGATCGACGACGATCAACTGGCGCGGGTGCTTGTGAAGCTGCGGGCGAAGCGTGATCACGCGGCCAAGCTGACGGGCGCCGCCGACGACTCGGCCCTGGCTTCGGCGACGCCGTCCGATGACGCCGACGTGCTGCCCACCGCGGCGCAATCCGACGCGCTCGACGCCATCGCTGCGCGCCAGGCAGGCACCACGCTGCTATGGGGCGTGACCGGCAGCGGCAAAACCGAGGTTTACCTGCGCGCCGCGCAGCTCGCACTCGATGCAGGCCAACAGGTGCTGGTGTTGGTGCCCGAGATCAACCTCACGCCGCAACTCGAGGCGCGTTTCGCGCGGCGCTTCGGCGCGCAGCGCATGGCCAGCCTGCATAGCCGCCTGACGCCCGCGCAGCGTCTGTCGAACTGGCTGGCCGCGCACTTGGGGCATGCGCGCCTGGTGTTGGGCACGCGGCTGGCGATCTTCGCGTCGATTCCCAACCTGGGCCTCATCGTCGTCGACGAGGAACACGACCCTTCGTACAAGCAGCAGGAAGGCGCGCGCTATTCGGCGCGTGACCTCGCGGTGTGGCGCGGTCAGCGCGAGCGTGTGCCGGTGTTGCTGGGGTCGGCCACGCCGTCGCTGGAAAGCTGGCACCGCGCCTTGCCCGGTGCGGCGCAACGCTACGCGCGGGTGGACCTGAACGAACGCATCGGCGCTGCGCCGCTGCCGCAGGTCAAGCTCGTCGACATGCGAGCCTTGCGCCTGCGCCTGCCGCGCGAGGTGCTCGATGCGTCACCGCTCGCCCCACCCGTGCTCGATGCCATGCGTGAAGCGCTGTCGCGTGGCGAGCAAACGCTGGTGCTTCTCAACCGCCGCGGCTACGCGCCCGCACTGCATTGCCCGTCGTGTTCGTGGAAAAGCGCGTGCCCGCACTGCAGCGCCTGGCGCGTGTTCCACAAGCCCGACCGCAGCCTGCGCTGCCACCACTGCGGCTTCGCCACGGGCGTGCCGCGTGCGTGCCCCGAGTGCGGCGACGTCGATATCTCCGCGATGGGCCGTGGCACGCAGAAGCTCGAGGAACAACTCGCCACCGCGTTGCCCGGTGCGCGCATCCTGCGCATCGACGCCGACAGCGTGCGCAACAAAGGCGCGCTCGAGTCGCAACTGGCGGCCGTGCATGCCGGCGAAGTCGACGTGCTGGTGGGCACCCAGATGGTCGCCAAGGGCCACGACTTCCGCCGCATGACGATGGTCGTCGCAGTCAACCCCGACGCGGCGCTCTTCACCAGCGACTTCCGCGCACCCGAACGTTTGTTCGCCCTGTTGATGCAGGCCGCGGGCCGTGCCGGTCGCGACGCCGCGCAAACGGCCGTGAGTCGCATGTGGGTTCAGACCTGGCACCCAACGCACGCGCTGTACGCTGCATTGAAGGCGCACGACTACGAAGGCTTCGCCGCCGCGCAACTCGAAGAGCGGCGACGTGCGGGCCTGCCGCCCTTCGCAAGCCTGGCGTTGCTGCGCGCCGATGCGAAGCAAGTGGAGCAAGTGCGAACGTTTCTGGAAGAGGCTGGTGAAGCCGCGCGCGCGCTGCGCGAAGCCGACGAGGGCGGTATCGCGATCTATCCGCCGGTGCCGCTGCCGGTGGCGCGGGTGGCGGATGTCGAGCGCATGCAGATGCTTGTCGAATCCAGATCGCGCACCGCGCTGCAACGCCTGCTTGCGGCGTGGTCGCCGAAGCTGCGCGAGGTGAAGGGGCGGCACAAGGGGGTGCTGCGGTATGCGGTGGATGTGGATCCGACGGGGATTTGAGGAACTCATGCCCGACCTCATCGAATTCGAAACAGACCGTCTGCGTCTGCTCGCTTGGCAAGACCGCCACATCGCGCCGTTCGCGGCTATGAACGCCGACCCCGAGGTGATGCGCTACTTCGCATCGACCGTCGATGAACCGCAGACGCGTGCCAGCGTCGAGATGTGGCGCGCGCAGTTCGACGAGCGCGGATGGAGTAATTGGGCGGTCGAGCTGAAGGACTCTGGCGAGTTCATCGGCTTCATCGGTCTGTCGATTCCGCGACGCCAGTTGCCCTTCTCGCCGTGCGTCGAGATTGGCTGGCGCCTGGCTCGGCGCTTCTGGGGCAACGGCTATGCCACCGAAGGGGCCAGGGCGTCGCTCGATGTCGGCTTCGGCCAGCTGGGGCTGCGCGAGGTGGTGTCGTTCACGTCGCTGATCAACACGCCCTCGCGCGCCGTCATGCAGCGCATCGGTATGCACAACACCGGCAAGGACTTCGATCATCCCGCGGTACCCGAGGGCAGCGCGCTGCGCAGGCACTGCCTCTACGCGATCACGCGCGCCCCCTAGAAGCGTCGCCCTTTCGCTGGTGCCGAGCGTAGAGTGATTTCTCAACGCCTTGCGGAGGTTCGTATGAGCAAATTCTTGACCGGGTTGAAGTCGTTCGCTGCAAGTGCTGCGCTGTGTACGGCTGGCGCAGCTGGCGCGCAGGCCAACCTGCTCGTGAATGGCAGCTTCGAGAGTGGTGCGTTCGTGAACCAGGGCAGCGTCACGATGCAGGTCGCGGCCGGCTCGACGCTGATCACCGGCTGGACCGTCGTGACCGACACGACCGCGTGGATCGGAGCGGGTAATCCGTGGGGCCTTGCCGCCAGTGACGGCAGCTTCTTTCTAGACCTCACCAACTACCAGTCCGGCGCTCCGTTTGCAGGCCTGTCCCAAACGATTGCGACAACCCCGGGAGCGACTTACTCGCTGACCTTCGAACTCGGTTCGTCCAACTTTTGGGGCCGCCCGAGTGCGGTCGTTGCCAGTGCGGGCGGTACGTCGGCTACGTTTTCGTCGGGTACCACGGGCGGCAATAACGACTGGGCTCAGGAGACGATGCAGTTCGTCGCGACATCCGCCAGCACCGTGGTGGTGTTGCAAGGCAGCGCGGGCGCCAACTACATCGGTTTGGACAACGCCGCAGTTGAGTTTGTCTCCGGCCCGGGCGTGCCCCCACCAGTCACCGCCATACCCGAGCCGGGCACCTGGGCGCTGATGCTGGCTGGCGTGGCGGTATTGGGTGCCTTGATGCGACGCCGCCGTATCGATTGAGCCTTCGGCGACCATCCGAAGACGTCGCCGAAGACGGTGAACGAACGCGGGAGCGGCCGGACCGCTCAGCCCCGGTCCTTGTCGTGCCCGCGCCCCCGGCCATGACCACCATGACCGTGTCCGCGGCCATGATCGTGGCGGTCAACGTGGCCGCGATAGACAGGCGCAGGCTTGTAGCCGTCGTGATGATGAGGGTGATGCCCGCGCGGCATCGCGTGCCGTTCACGGACCCATTCCTCGCGCACGAAATACACGCGCTGGTTGCACGCCTGGTAGCGGTGGCAGTGGCGGGACCAGTTGTTCGCGTGGCCCGGCGGCACGTACAGGTACAGCGGCTGCGCCTGCATCGCCACCGGCGCGGGCTGCACGATCACCGGCTGCGGAAACAGCACAGGCGGCGAGGGCAAACTGCCCAGGACGATGCGACCGTACACACCTGGCGGGTTGATCTTGATGTCAGGTAAGTGGGGCAAAGGCGGCAAGGGCGGCAGTCGCGGCAGTTCCGCGTGCGCGGACGACGAAGCGGCGATGCTCGTGGCGACAAGCGCCGCGGGCACGATGAAGTGAAGCGCCAGGCGGCGCAGCATGCGCGCATGCGTTGTTGGGTCGATGGCACGCGCGGCCGTGCGCGCATCGTGGGTCGTCATGTCGAGATTCCTCGTCAGGCGGCGGCCTGAAGCCTTCCAGGCCGCGATGCTTCGGGCAACGGCGCGTTCGCGCGTCGCGTTGACGCTCATCGTGCAACGACTTGTCGCGCTCAGCGCGTTCTACCTACCCCGAAAACCCACGCCAGCAGGGTGAATGTCACGAAAGCCAGTGCGGTCGACAGCATGATGATCCGTGCGATGCGGCCGTTGTCGGCGCCGAAGCGCTCGGCCAGGATCGACACGTTGCTGGCGCTCGGCAGCGCGGCCGTCAGCACCAGCACGGTGATGACCTCGTCGAGCAGCGGGGCTCCCATGCGCCGCGCCAGCAGCGCCGCGGCGAGCACCAGCAGCGGATGTGCCACGAGCTTGATGCCGACGACCGGCAGCACGCGTGACATGGGCGTGCGCGTGTGCGCGTGCTGGCCTGCGCGCCACAACACCGCGCCGATCGTGAACAGCGCCACCGGGCTTGCGGCGTCGGCCAGCATCGACACCACCGTGTAGGCCGGGCCCGTCAGCTTGGTGCCGGTCACCGAGCACAAGGCGCCCGCGACCACGCTCCACGGCATCGGATTCGACAGCGCGCCCTTCAGCGCGCGCTTCACGGCCGCAGCTGCGCCGCCGTCATCATGGTGCCCGGTGGTTCCCGGATGCGCCTGCGCCAACCCCACGCACAGCGACGTCGTGAACAGCGTGTCGATCAAGATGGCGCAGATCATCGGCCCCGCCGCGGCGTCACCCATCAACGCCACCAGCAGCGGCACGCCCATGAAGCCCGAGTTCGGGAAGGCTGCAACCAACGCGCCGAAGGCCGCGTCTTTCAGGCGTACGCGACGGCTCAACGTCACGCCGATCGTGAAGGCGACGATCAGCGCGGCGCAGACGAACCACACCACCAGCACCGACGGGTTCAGCAGCTGCGCGATCGGCGTGTTCATGCCGAAGCGGAACAGCAGGGCCGGCAGCGCGAAGTAGAGAACGAAGGCGTTCAGGCCGGGAATCGCCGACTCGGGCAACACGTGCCGACGCGCGGCCAGCCAGCCGCAGAACACGAGCGCGAAGAACGGCAACGTGACGTTGATGACAGGCTGCAAGGTCGCCAACCTCAGGGCACGATGGCGAGGAACAGGTAGGCGGCGAACAGCACGACCAGCACCGCGCCCTCGAGCACGTGCGTGCGTCCCGGCGCGAGCGTGATCGCGTTGACGGCCAGGGCCACGCTCAGCAGCACGATCGATTTCGAGTCCAGGCCCAGCGCCAGCGGCAAGCCGAGCACCATCGACACGACCGCCACCACCGGAATCGTCAAGCCCACGCAGGCCAACGCCGAACCGAACGCGAGGTTCAGGCTGGTCTGCAGGCGATTGGCGCGCGCCGCATTGACGGCAGCCAGCGACTCGGGCATCAGCACCAGCAACGCGATCACGATGCCGATCACGGCTTGCGGCGCGCCCGCCGCAGCAACTGCTGCTTCGATGCGCGGCGACAGCGACTTTGCCAGACCCACCACCGCGACCAGCGCCACCATCAGCAGCGCAAAGCTCGTCCACGCCGCGCGGGTTCCGGGCGGCGGCGCGTGCGCGGCATCGTCGTGCCCGTCCAGCGGGGGCAGGAAGTAGTCGCGGTGGCGCACCGTCTGCACGAAGACGAAGAGCCCCCAGATCGACCAGCGACGCCGTCGCCGCGAACACGAGCTGCGACGTCGTGTATGTCGGCCCGGGCGAGGACGTCGTGAAGCTCGGCAGCACCAGCACCAGCACCGACAACGCGATCAGCGCAACCAGGCCGGCGTTCGCACCGTCGGCCCTGAAGGTCGGTTCGCGGTGCAGCACCCCGGCGACGACGATGCACAGGCCGACCACGCCAGTGACGATGATCATCACCGCGGCATAGATCGCGTCACGCGCGATCGCCGCGGCCTTGTCACCGCCGGCCATCATCATCGACACGATCAACGCGGCTTCGATGACCGTCACGGCCAGCGCCAGGATCAACGTGCCGAAGGGCTCGCCCACCTGGTGCGCGATCACTTCGGCATGGTGCACCGCCGAGAACACGGCCGCGATCAGCGCGACGGCGACCAGCACCGTGGCCGCAGTCGCCATGGAACCCTCGAGCGGCGTGTAGGCCGGCACCAATGCGATGGCGGCCGCGAGGGGGATGACGAGATGGCGACGCTGCATGCATGCATTCTTGTCGAGCCGGCGCAAGCGGTCGGCCCGCGTTCGTCGAGCCACGACCCGCGACCCCAACCCTGTCCCGCACGCGGGCGAGGGAGCGAACTCGGCGTGGCGCCTTCAAGCCTTCTGCGGCCCGGGTCTCGCCGCGTCGACGACGAAACGCTCCAGCGACGACACCGCGCTGTCGGGCTTCGACACATCGTCGACACCGAGCAGGTCGGCGCGCAGCGTCTTCGCGTTGACATCGAACACGATTGCGCCGCGCCGGTCGCCGCGGCCGTACGTCACGTGCGGGTTGAGGGCCAGCGCGGCATCCAGGCGTGCCTGCGGCTGACTCGGGCTCGTGATCGACGTGCCGACGAATTCGCTCGCGACCACGTCGCTGTCGGGTTGATCGAAATCACGCAGCAGCGAAGCGACGTAGTGCGTGTGCACGTCGCCGCCCAGCACGACGGTGCCGCGCAGCTTGCGTTCGGCGACCGCCTTCAGCAGGCGCGTTCGCGCAGCGGGGTAGCCGTCCCAGCCGTCGGTCCAGAAGGTTGGTCCGCCGCCGGGCCGCTCCCAAGGCGGACCCGCCCCCTCGGGGGGCAGCGAGCGTGGGGGCACCGGTTCGCGCGCTGCGTTGCGCCACGCGAAGCGCGCCATCAGCGTCTGCTGCGCGACCAGATTCCAAGGGCGCTGCGTATCCAGGCCGTCGGCGAACCATTGCTCCTGCTCGAAACCGAGCAGCGTGCGCATCGGGTCGTCGATCGCGGGGCACTCGCCGCGGCGCACCATGCGGCTGCCGCCAAACCCGGGCGCGGGGCAGGCCTGATGGTCGCGGTACTGGCGATCGTCCAACAGGTGCAGCGTGGCGAGGTCGCCCCAGCGGAAGCGCTCGTGAATGCGCATGTCGGCGCCGCGCGGGCGCTGCGCCATCGCAAAGGGCATGTGTTCCCAATACGCCTGGTAGGCCCACGCGCGACGGCGCAGGAATGTCGCGTCGAGCCGCTGGTCGCGGTCGTTGGCGTAGTCGTTGTCGACCTCGTGGTCGTCCCACACCACCCACCACGGGCACGCGGCGTGCGCGGCCTGCAGCAGCGGGTCGCGCTTGTATTGCGCGTAACGCGCGCGGTACTGGTCGAGTGTTTCGGTCAGGCCGCCTTCGTGCGCGCGAATCGCATGCGCGGGCGAGCCGTACTCATAGATGTAGTCGCCGAGGAAGATCACCGCGTCGAGCGGCAGCCCCGCGAGGTGGCGCCAGGCGGCGAAGTGGCCGGCGTCGTAGCGTTGGCAGCTCGCGATCGCGAAGCGCAACGCCGCCGCCTTCGCATCGTCGGCGGGCGCGGTGCGCGTACGCGCGGGCTTGCTGCGCTGGCCCAGCGCCTGGAAGCGGTACCAGTACCAGCGGTCGCTTGCCAGCCCGCGCGGTTGCGCATGCACGCTGTGGGCCCACGCGCTTTCGGCGGTGAACTCGCCTTGCATCGCGACCTTCGTGAAGGCTTCGTCGTCGGCGACTTGCCAGTGCACGGGCACGCGGTCGGGCAAGTCACCTTCACCCGACCCTCGAATCAGACGCGTCCACAGCACCACGCTGTCGGGTCGCGGCTGGCCCGACGCGACGCCGAGTGCGAAGCGGTCGACGTTGCCGTTGGCGCGCGCATCGCGAACGAACCAGGGCGCGGCAATCAAACCCAGCACCGATGCAGCAGCGTCGCGGCGGTTGGTCAACGAAAGGGAGGCGACAACGTCATGCGCGAGCTTCATACCACACGCGCAGGCCGTGATCGCGGGCCGAGCGAACCCTATGATCGTTCGCAACGGCCCTTGTCATGCACGACACCCTCAACCCCGCGCAACTGCAAGCCGTGCATCACCTGAACGGCCCGTGCCTCGTGATCGCGGGTGCGGGGTCGGGCAAAACGCGCGTGATCACGCACAAGATCGCGCGGCTGATGCAAAGCGGCATCGAGCCGAACCGCATCGCCGCGATCACCTTCACCAAC
This sequence comes from uncultured beta proteobacterium, assembly GCA_963738615.1. Taxonomy (GTDB): domain Bacteria; phylum Pseudomonadota; class Gammaproteobacteria; order Burkholderiales; family Burkholderiaceae_C; genus CAVTWY01. The sequence continues at coordinate 330,286 of CAVTXI010000019.1, read as the reverse complement.
AAGGCCGCGCGTGAGATGCGCGAGCGCATCGCCGCGCTCGTCGGGCCCAAGGCCGCGAAGCCGCTGGCGATCAGCACATTTCACGCGTTAGGTGTGCGCATGCTGCGCGAAAGCGGCAGCGAGCTCGGGTTGAAGCCGACGTTTTCGATCATGGACACCGACGACACGCTGGGCGTGTTACGCGACGCGGGCGGCACCACCGACGTGGCCCTCGCGCGGCGCTGGCAGTGGGCCATCAGCGGCTGGAAGAACCAGGGCCTCGAGCCCGAACAGGCAGCCGCGGCCGCAGCGAACGACGACGAACGCGAGGGTCAACGAGGCGACAAGCTTGTCGCCGCGCGTGTGTGGGTGCGCTATGCCGAACGCCTGAACGCGTACCAAGCGGTCGACTTCGACGACCTGATCCTGCTGCCGCTGGCGATGATGCGGCGCTGCCCGAATGCACGCGCTGCATGGCGTGGCCGCTTCGACCACGTGCTGGTCGACGAGATGCAGGACACCAACGCCGTGCAGTACGCGCTGCTGAAAGAACTGGTCGACCACGACGATGACCGCAAGCGTGGCCGCTTCACCGCGGTGGGCGACGACGACCAGAGCATCTACGGCTGGCGCGGCGCCACGCTCGACAACCTCGAATCGCTGCGCCGTGATTGGCCGCAGATGAAGCTGGTGGCGCTCGAGCAGAACTACCGCTCCACCGGCGCGATCTTGCGTGCGGCGAACCACGTGATCGCGGCGAACCCGAAGCTCTTCGAGAAGAAGCTTTGGAGCGAATTCGGCGACGGTGAGCCGGTGCGCGTGGTCGACGGCGACAGCGAAGAGCACGAGGCCGAACGCGCGGTCGCGTTCATCCAGGGCAAACGCGCCGAAGGTGGCGCGGTGGCGTGGCGCGACTTCGCGGTGCTTTATCGCGCCAACCACCAGTCGAGGGTGTTCGAGCAGAAGCTGCGCGCCGCGCAGATGCCCTACCGCGTGTCGGGCGGGCAAAGCTTCTTCGACCGCGCCGAAATTCGCGACCTGTGCGCGTGGATGCGCCTGCTGGTCAACAACGACGACGACCCCGCGTTCCTGCGCGCGGCCACCACGCCCAAGCGCGGCATCGGCCACCAGACGCTGGCCACGCTGGGCACGTTCGCAGGCAAGTCGAAGACCAGCCTGTTCGAAGCGCTCTTCATGCCCAGCCTGGCGGCCGTGCTTCCCAAACGTTCGGTCGAAGCACTGCACGAATTCGGCCGCGAGGTGAACGACCTCGAGCTGCGCGCGCGGCACGCGGTCGGCAAAGAGCCTGCGACGCGCTTCCTGCTCGACTGGCTGAAGACCATCGGCTACGAGCAGCACCTGCACGACGGCGAAGACAGCGAGAAGCTTGCCGCCGCGCGCTGGACCAACGTGCTCGACTTCGTCGACTGGATCGCGCGCCGTTGCGCGGGCCCCGACGAAGGGGAAGGCGGCACCGCGGGCGAACGCAGCGTGAGGGACGCGGCGCAGACGATATCGATCATCGCCAGCCTGGCCGATCGCGACGACGGCGACGTGGTCACGCTGTCGACGCTGCACGCCGCCAAGGGCCTCGAGTGGCCGCACGTGATGTTGGCCGGCGTCAACGAAGGCCTGCTGCCCTTCGCGACCGAAGCGCAACCGATCACGCCCGAGCGCCTGTTCGAAGAGCGGCGCCTGATGTACGTGGGCATCACACGCGCGCGGCGCACGCTGGTGGTGTCGTGCCTGAAGCGCCGCAAGCGCGGCCGCCAGATGGTCGCCGCGGTGCCCAGCCGCTTCATCGCCGAAATGAAGCTGCACGAAGGCGCCGTGCACGTCGACCCGAAGGCGAAGCTGGCGGCGCTGCGCGCGCAGTTGAAGGCCAAGGTCGATGCGGCCGAGAAGGTCGACGAAACGTGAAGCTGCACAGCCGCACATGGCTCGCCTTCGCGCTGGTCTGCGCGGCGGTGGCGATTGCGGCGCAGATGGCTGGCTTATGGGCGCTGCACGCCGCCGCCAAGCCAGCAACCACGATCGCGATCTGGGGCTGGGCACGCACACGTGAAGGGGACGACTTTGCGCGCAGACGCTGGGTGCAGGTTGGCCTTGCGCTGTCGCTGGTCGGCGACGTGGCGTTGATGTGGCCGCAGGGCTTCATCCCGGGGCTGATCGCGTTCCTTCTCGCGCACCTCGCCTACATCGTCGCGTTCACACGCGGCGTCGGTTTCGCGCGCCGCAAGCTGCCCTTCGTCGCGTATGCGGCGTGGCCGCCGCGGTGCTTGGTCGTTCTGTGGCCGCACATCGGCGCGCCGTTGAAGCTGCCGGTGCTGGCCTACGTCGTGTGCCTGGCGTGCATGGCCGCACAGGCGGCCGCGTGGTGGATGCACGAACGTGCGAAGCCGTCGCCCCTGACCCGCTACGCCGGCCGCGCTGCACTCGGCGGCGCGCTGTTCATGGTGTCGGACGCATCGCTCGCGATCAACAAGTTCATGCAACCGTTGCCGGCGGCGCCGGTGATCGTGCTGGCGACCTACTGGCTCGCGCAGGTGCTGATCGCGTCGAGCCTGACCACGCGGCGCGCACGCGACGGGGATAACAAGTTGGGGGGGCGAAGGGGCGACTCATCAACTTGATGGAGAAAGGGTGTTGACGCGCTGCCCCACGGGGCGCACGGTGGGCGCGCGGGTGGATGTACCCCCGCCGTGGCCTGCGCCCGAGCCCATACACCGACGCTTCGCTTTCGCGTAGGCACGTATCTGTCAACAGGAGTTCGATATGAGCAAGACAGACATGCCTGCGGCAGCGATGGGTGCCGGAACCGCGGGCCAACCGATGCCTTCGGGCGAGATGAATGCATCTGTGGGGATGCCGCAAGAGACCTCGGGCACAACGGCCGCATACGGCGACATGCCGGGCGGCGCGATGGGGTCGGGTGCAACCGTCGATGGTGGTGGGCAGGGCACAAGAGTGCTGGTCGAATTGCGCACAGCCGAACCGACCGCACGTGCGGCAGCCGATGTCGCTGCGTCACTACCCGGCCTGACCGTTGATCCGACGTTCGATGCCGTGCCGATGAAAGCGCCAGCCGCATCCTCGGGTGCGAGCAGCGTCGGCAGCGAAGCGGCAGCCGCGAAGGAGCAGACTGTCATCGTGAGGGCCTTCGTTGATCCGAACCGGATCGACGAACTGAAGGCCGACCCCAACGTCGTGGCGGTCTGGTCCGACGGCAAGATCGAGCCCTTCGGCGCCGTGCTCGACGACGAGCAAGCGATCGTTGCCGAAGCCAGCCCCGAGCGTCCGCTGCCACCACCGACACAGCTGCTCGAGGGCATGGCGGTCTGCCCGATCGGCACCTGCGATTGCGACTCGGGCACACCCAAGGGAACGATCGCCCAGGTTGCCACGTACCTTGGCGTCAACACGATCTGGGCCGCCGGCAAGCGCGGTGAGGGCATCGTGGTCGGCGTTGTCGACGGCGGCATCCGCGCCAGCGGGCGCGCGATCAAGCCATCCGAGGCGGGCCGTCCGCTGCTGGGCCGCGTGATCGGCGGCTTCCCGGCGGCCGATTGGGGAACCACGGCTGCCGCCTGGAGCGACCACGGGATGATGTGCGGCACCGACGTGTTGGGCATGGCGCCCGACGCGCAGCTGTACGACCTGCGTATCTCCGGCGCATCGAGCCACGACGCCACGCTGTCGACGGCACTGTCCGCATTCCAGTGGGCGATCGACCGGCACCGCGCCGACGGCACGCCGCACGTGTTGTCCAACAGCTGGGGGATGTTCCAGAAGAACTGGGCACCCGACTACACGACCGACGCGAACCACCCGTTCACGCGCAAGGTGGTGGAAGCCATCGACGAAGGCATCCTGGTGCTGTTCGCCGCGGGCAACTGCGGCGGCACCTGTCCCGACGGGCGCTGCAGCACCGACAACGGGCCGGGCAAGAGCATCTGGGGTGCGAACGGCCACCCGCGCGTGATGACGGTGGGTGCGGTCAATCGAAACGAGCAGTTCGTCGGCTACAGCAGCCAGGGCCCGGCGGCACTCGACGCCAACAAACCCGACTTCTGCTCGATCACGCACTTCACCGGCTATTTCACCAGCGACAGCGGAACGTCGGCCGCGACCCCGATCGCTGCTGGCGTGGTCGCGCTGCTGAAGCAGACCAAGCCGTCGCTGTCGCAGGACCAGATGAAGGCGGCGCTGAGGTCCACGGCCAAGGACATCGGCCCGGCCGGCTTCGACCAGCATTCAGGCGCCGGGATCATCCGCGCCAGCGCCGCCTACACCGCGGTAAACGTGGCGTCGTCGTGGAAAGGCTGGGAGAGCCTGGGCGGCTTCTGCACCGACGGCGTGGGTGTGTCGTCGTGGGCGCCGGGGCGGCTCGACTGCTTCGTCGTCGGCAACAACCGGCACATGTTCCACAAGTGGTACAGCGGCGGCTGGAGCGGCTGGGAGGATCTGGGCGGCAACATCTACTCCAACCCGGAGGCGGTGTCGTGGGGGCCGAACCGAATCGATGTGTTTGCCATCGGCGGTGACCACGCGATGTGGCACCGATGGTGGGACGGCGCAGCCTGGAGGGGCTGGGAGAGCCTGGGTGGCTTCTGTACCGACGGTGTGGGCGTGTCGTCGTGGGCACCGGGTCGGCTCGATTGCTTCGTCGTCGGCAACGACCGGCACCTTTATCACAAGTGGTTCAACGGCGCCTGGAGCGGCTGGGAGGATCTGGGCGGCAACATCTACTCGAACCCGACAGCCGTGTCGTGGGGGCCGAACCGCATCAACGTCTTCGCCATCGGCGGTGACCACGCGATGTGGCACCGCTGGTGGGACGGCGTCGCCTGGAGAGGCTGGGAGAGCCTGGGCGGCTTCTGCACCGACGGTGTGGGCGTGTCGTCGTGGGCACCGGGGCGGCTCGACTGCTTCGTCGTCGGCAACGACCGGCACCTCTTCCACAAGTGGTTCAGCGGTGGCTGGAGCGGCTGGGAGGACCTGGGCGGCAACATCTACTCGAACCCGGCCGCGGTATCGTGGATCTCGAACCGCATCGACGTTTTCGCGATCGGTGGTGACCACGCGATGTGGCATCGCTGGTACTCGTAGCAAGGGCGTCGGTTGATCAGGCCGGCTGCACCGCAAGGTGCGGCCGGCTTCCTTGCTTCACGCAGGCCGAACCCGAGCCGTCAACCCGTCAACCGCACCACCATCCGCTCGAGCCGCGGCCTTGCGCGCCAGTGGTTCCACACGCGGTCGGCGAAGTGGCGGCCGCGTTCGGTGATGCGCCAGTATTCGATGCCGGGGAAACCGAGACGGTTTTCGAAGGGTTCGATCAGGCCGTAGTCGCGCAGCGTGCCGAACGAGTGGTGCACTGGGCGCCGTCGATGCTGCAGCCCGAGCTGACCTCGCCTGCGCGCACCATCACATACCCGCGGCGCAGGCGGTGCAGCGCCTCGGCGAATTCGGCGCGGTCGGCGATGATGGGTTGATGGTCCTGGTCTACTTGATCCACGAAAGGGCGCTCCCGCGACGACACAACAACAACGCGGAAGGCCCGAGGTTCGGTCGACCGCGGGGCCAGTATGTTCAGTGCACCTCGGCGTCGGCGGACCGGTTACGAATGGCGTGCGAAGTTTTGCCGTGTTTCGCTTGGCGATGGAGGCGGTAGCGGCGCGGACGCCACGTCAGCTTCGGTATGGGGGGCGCCTGAGCGAGCTTCGGGCTGCGCGTCCATCGACGCAGGCAGAGACCTGCTGCCGCATGGCGTCAGCCGCGCTTCGCCGACGGATAACTGTGCGCAGGCAGCGCGAGCTTCAGCCCGAAGGCGCTGTCGGCGCGTTCACCGTTGGCATCGAACCAGCGGATTCGACCGCTCAACTCGACGAGCACTACCTCGCGCGCGCCGGCAGCGAGGTACGCGGCTGAGCTTTTCGTCGAGTTCCTTGCGGGTATTGCTCTCGGACTGCACCTCGATGCAGATCGCCGGCGCGGGAACGACGGGATCTTCGGTATGCGGCTGGGGGTTCCAGCAAACGTCTGGAACGCGAATCCCGATTCGCGTAACAACGCCCACGCCCGGAAGGGCATCGCCGCCGAGTTGCTCGCGCAGCTGCACGAGAAGCGCGGTCACGATGCGCTGGTGCGGCCCGGCAGGCGGGTTCATGTCGACGATCTCCCCGTACTCGTCCAACTCCCACCGATCGGGCAAGCCCATCTGCGCGCCCAGGTCGCGCCAACGCTGCGCGAGCGCTTCGGGGGCCAGCGGTTGATAAACAAGACCTGCACCCATGACGGTCCTCGAGGCCGGGCATCCGGCCATGACTGCGATCGAGGATAGCAGTTGGAGCCGCCACAGACTGATCGCCCTCGCCGACCGGAGCTACATCCCCTTGAACAACCCAACGTAGCTGCGACTCACCTCGAGCTTCTGCGAATGGCCCCTGATCGCGACGATCTGGCGCCCGCGCATGTCGCGCGCGACGCCCGCCACCGCGCGCACGTTGACGATCGCGCTGCGGTGGATCTGCCAGAAGTGCCGTGGGTCGAGTTCGTCGACCAGCTCTTTGATCGGCTTGCGGATCAGCGCCTCGACGGTTGGCGTTTGCACGCGGGTGTACTTCTCGTCGCTGATGAAGAACAGCACCTCGTCGGCCGCGATCATGCGGATGTCGGACCCGACGCTGGCCTGGATCCATTGCAGATACGACGGCGCCGCGCCGCCAGCGTGGCGAAGTTGGTGCAGCAACTGCTGCATGTGCACGGTCGACGCCGCGCCGGCCGGCGATGCATCGTTCGACGACGACGAAGACTGCGCCGCCAGGCGCGCGCGCAGCCGCTGCACCGTGATCGCGAGGCGCTCGCGTTCGGCGGGCTTCAGCACATAGTCGGCCGCGCCCTGCTCGAAAGCCTGCACCGCGTATTCGTCGTAGGCGGTGATGAAGACCACGAGCGGAAGCGCCTGCTCGTCGTCGTCGAATTGCGCGATCTCGCGCGCGGCGTCGACGCCGGTCATGCCAGGCATGCGGATGTCGAGGAAGACGAGGTCGGGCCGGTGCTCGCGGGTCAGCGCCACGGCTTCGTGGCCGTTGCGCGCCTCGGCGACGATCGCCAGTTCGGGCCAAACCTCGGCCAAGCGCGCGCGCAACTGGTCGCGCATCAGGCGTTCGTCGTCGGCGATGACGGCGCGTGGTGCCTGTTCGGTTGCCGATGTCATGCCGGTGCTCCAGTCGTGCCTGTACTGCTGGCCGCCGCCACACTGCGATACGGCACCGTCACGGTCGCCACCGTGCCGCTCGGCCTGTTGGCGCTGATCGTCAGCCTGGCGTCGCGCCCGTACAGCAGCTCGAGCCTTTCGCGGATGTTCGCCAGGCCCACGCCGGTGCCCTTGGTGTCGGCAGCGGCGCCGAAGCCGAGCCCCGTGTCAGCCACGCTGACAACCAGCGCGCCGTCGATCACCTCGGCCTTGACGTTCAGCGTGCCGCCTTCGGGCTTGGGCTCGAGGCCGTGCTTGATCGCGTTTTCGACCAGGCTTTGCAACATCATCGGGGGAAAGGCGGCCGATTTCAGGCCGTCGGGGATGTCGATGCGCGCGTCCAGCCGTTCGTCCATGCGCACCTTCAGGATGTCGAGATACGGACGCACGACCGAAAGTTCGCTGCCCAGGTCGCGCAGACCGGTGGCCGCGCCTTCGCGCATCGTCGGCATGCTGGCGCGCAGCAGCGAGATCAGGTCCTTCTGCATCTTGCTGGCGCGTTGAGGGTCGGTCTCGATCAGGTGGTCGATCGACCCGAGGGTGTTGAACAGGAAGTGCGGCTCGATCTGCGCCTGCATCGCCGCCATGCGCGCTTCGACCACCTGCCGCTTCAGCGTTTCGGCCTCGGCGGTTTCGCTGGCAACCGCGGCGCGCGCTTCGGCGCGCAGTTGGCCCTTGTAGGTCACCTTGGTGATCGCCGACGCGATGATCCAGAAGAACGCCAGTTCGGGCAGCGAGTCGCCGCCGAAGCTGGTGCGGGTCGTGCGCACGCGCTTGGCCGGTGTCGTGGCGCGGGCGTCGCGGCCGTCTTCTTCGTCTCGTGCCTCGCGAATCGCCTCGACGATGGTGTCGCGCGCTTCGTCGACGGCGCGGCGCACGTCGTCCGAAATGGCGTTCTCCGGCACCACGATCGTGATCTGCTTGCGGAGCTCTTCCTCCGACGAGGCCAAAGGTGGTGGTGCGGGCGGCGCGGGCAAGACTGGCCGGTCTGGGGCGGCGGCTTCCGATGCCCTTGCTGCGGGCGCTTTAACGATGCGGATGCCCTCTGCGCTGATCTTGATGTCGACTCCCTTGTCGCTTTTCTGCCGGTCGGTGCGCACCTTGGCGGGGGCATCACGTGCGGGTCTCGGGCTGCCCGCGTCGACCACGGTCTCGGTCGTTTTCCAGGCAAACGGGGGCAATTCGGACAGGATGCCTGCCAGCACCAGCAGCAGCAGCGACAGCAGGAGGAAGCGTTTCCACGTGATGCCCACCAGCCATGTGGCGTATTGGTGGAACGCGCGCAGCAGCGAAGCGAAGAGGCGCTCGGTCGTGGCGCGGACGTTGCCGGCAGGAGAGGAGGCGGGCGTGTTCATGGACGAACATGACTCTAGACGTCAGCCCGTGACCGGCATGCGACTTGCGACGATTCACCGGATGGCGCGACGGCCTGCGACTGCGAGCGATACGCAGCGGGCTCATCGGGCGCAAGCGGCGCTTCAGAGATTGATCCGACGCTGTCGTCCCGGCAACGGGCTGCCGCGTTGACCGGCGCCAGTTGTTTCGAACTACAAATTTCTCGAGGGAGTGTTTCCGATGAACCAGCAGCGACTTGTTCAGGCCGCGGTGGGCCTGCTGACGCTGATGATCCTGGCGGTGCAGGCGTTGGTCGCCTGAGCCATCGGTCAGAACGCGATCGGTCGCGCGGCGGCGACCGTCAGGGGTAAACCGCTGCGATCACGCCCAGTGCCATAACCGTCAGGCTGGCGGCCAGCACCAGCCGAAGCAGGCTCCAGTCCTTGGCCTCTTGGCCGAACATCTGCTGGTAGGCATCGCGCGCAGGCTGGGAAGCCCAAGCATGGGTCGCCAGCGGCGGCGAGGTGAGTGTCGTCATGTGTTCCATGACTCGTATCGTGCGCGCTGACATGGCGGCTGACATCATTAAGCGTGATGAGCTTGCCAAGGGTGACGACTCTAGAAAGCAACGCAGCGGACTAGCTGGCGAGACCGGTCGCGGCCGCGAGCACCGCCACCGTGAGCATGGCCGCAAGCAGCAGCCTTACCAGCGACCAGCGGGTGTCGTCCGAGCGGCGCCGCGCGTGCGCTTGGTCGGGGTAGGCGGGCGCGGTGTGAAGGGCCTGTTTCATGATCGGAGCCGTCCTTCTTCGATAGGTGCTCATTGAACCGGCGCACATCACTTCGTGCTCCGATGCGATGCATTACAACGAACCGGGCGTTAGGCACCCGTTAGCCCCTAACGCTGCGTTGCTGCCGAGCACTCCCTAGGTATCAGCCCAGCCGTGCCGCCAGGGCCAGCATCTGCTGATTCAGCTCGGCTCGTGTCAGGAAGTTGTCACGCCAGCGCTCGGGCACATGGCGAGCGGCTTCGTGCAGCCAGGCTGCGCCCAGGCGCGCCACGTCGGCCGCGTCTTCGAGCTCGCCCGCAACTTCGAGCGCACGCGCGGGCTGCAGCCAACGCTCGACACGCGGCAGCGACTCGGCTTCGACATGCATGCCCGACAGCAGCGCCTGACGCGCCAGCCGCGCGGCTCGTGCCGGGTCGGCGGTGACGGCGATGTCGCAGGCGCGCAGGCGTGCTGCCAGCGCCATGCCGTGGAAGCCCATGGACTGGCTGCGCTTGACGATTGCGGCGAGTTCGTCGAGCGCCCGATCCGGCGGCGCCACCTGGGCCGCCTCGATGCCCACCAGGAACTGCAACTCGTACCAACCGCCAAGCGGGACGATGCGCACCGCTTCTTCGATGTAGGCGTCACTGCGCTGCCGCAGGGCTCGCGCCAGCCGCGCCTTCATGACCAGCGCAGGGGCTCGGTAGCGGGGCGGCATGTGGTCGTCCAACGCGCCTTGCAGCGCCTGCGTCGCCCGGTCGTGCACGCCCAGTTCGAGCCAGCACTGCGCCTCGTGCAGACGCACCACCGCATCGAACGTCGACTTCGGCCCGAGCCCGGCGCGTGCGCGCTCGAAGCGTTCCAGCGCCTCGGCATAGCGGCCGATGGTGCGCGCGCAGCGCCCCTGCATCAGCGCGATGAAGGCGCCACGCGTGCCCGCCAGCGCGTGGGTGGATGCAAGCTGCTGCGCCACGGCAAGGTGTTCGCGCGCGCTCGCGACGTCTCCTGCGTTGAGCCGGTTGACGGCCAGATTGCCGAGGTTCGTGACGCGCTGCGGGTGATCGTCGGTGTGCTCGACCTCGGCGAGCGCGGCTTCGTGGATCTGCCGCGCCTCGTCGATACGCCCGCCGTTGTCCATCACCACCGCCAGGTTGCCGAAGTAATCGCGCAGCGCGGGTGGCTGCGCGTTCGACTCCATCCAGCTGCGGATCGACAGCAGGTTCGACAGCGCATCGTCGCACTGGCCGACCATCGCGTAGGCGGTGCCAAGGCGCTGGCGCGCGGTGACTTGCACGTCGGTGTCGCCTGCGCGTTGCGCCAGGTCCAATGCGCGCTTGCCGTCTTCGACAGCCAGTCGCCAGTCGCCGAGGTTGCCGTGGTAGTAGCAGTGGACATGGGCGGCGACGGCGCGTTCGCGCGGGGTCGCGGCCAACGCGTCGAGCCGGTCGAGCAAGTGCAGACGCGTGTCGTCGCGCACGTAGTGCGAGTGCGCCTCGATGGCTTCGCAGACACACTCGAATTCCAATGCGCGGTCTGCCTGGGTCTGCGCGAGGTCAGCGGCGTGCAGCAGGAAGTCGATGCGTTCGGGTTCGCGCATCGCCAGGTGCGCGCGTTCGGCCGCGGCGCGCAGGCCTGGCACGGCGAGGTCACTGCGCCCCGAAGCCTCGTGGTGCGACGCCACCCGCGCGGGTTCGCCGCCGCGAGCCTCGAGCCAGGTGGCGATGCGGGCATGAAGTGCGTGGCCGATCGCCGCCGGAACGCCGCCGCGCACCGACTCGGCCACCAGGTCGTGCGCGAAGCCCTCGCCGCGCATCACCTGGTGCGACTCGAGCTCGCGCCAGGCGTCGGACAGGTCGACCGCGTGCTTGTCGAGTACGGCCTCGGCCAGCTCGAGCGAAAAATCCACGCCCGCCAGTGCGGCCACGCGCGCGAGTGCCAGGGCGGGCTCGGACAGCATCGTCATGTGCTGTTCGATCAGTTGTGTGACGTTTCGCGGCCGCGGCAGACGCGTTGCGTCGACGGTGGTCGATTCGGTCCACGCGAGCTTCAGTGTTTCGAGCGCGAACAGCGGGTTGCCACCGGTGCGGTGGTGCAACGCGGCGGCGAGATCGTGGCCGGCCACGCCGGGCAGCTCGAGCGAATCGAGCAGCCGTGCAAGGTCGTCCTCGCCCAGCGGTTGCAACATGACCGGCACCAACTGGCCGGCGCCGATCAGCTGCTGCACCCAGCGCTGCGTGTGTGCCGACCGCGGCGTGGGACGCATCGTGAAGATCACGCGCCAGAGTGGGCGGTCGTCGTCGTCGATGCACTGTTGCAGCAGCTCGGTGCTGGCGTCGTCGGCGAAGTGCAGGTCGTCGAGCACGAAGGTCGCGCCCTGCGGCCACGCCGCACGCAGGATGTGCTTGACCGCCTGCAGCGGCATGCCGCCGCGCGGCGAGCGCAGCGGCGTGCGCGCATCGGCCAGGTCGGGCATCACGCGCGCCAAGTCGGCGCGAACATCCGCCGGCAAGCGCTTGTTCAGCTCGGGCGGCAGGCTTCGCAGCAGCCCACCGAGCCCACGCGCCAGCGTCGCGTATGGCGTGATCGCGTCGCCTGCGCGGCCCGACCAGAACATCACGTCGGCGCGGTCGTGGACCAGCGCCTGCAGCAGCCGCGACTTGCCGATGCCCGCCTCGCCGACCAACGCAACCGTGCGGCCCTGGTCGAAGATGCCGCGGATGCGCGCCAGCTCGGCGTCGCGGCCGATCAACTGCGGCGGTCGCATCAGGCTGGCGGGCACCGGGCGGGCCTGGCGCACGGGGCCGGTGTCCAGCGGCTGCGATTGTTCGATCGTGTGCAGCAGCGCGAGGCTGGCAGCGTCGGGGCGCGTGCCTACGTCGTCTTTCAGGCGCCGCTCCAGCCGGTCGAAGGCCAACAGCGCCGCTGCGCGGTCGCCGCGCAGGTAGTGCAGGCGCATCACGCGCCGGTGCGCGTGTTCGGACAGCGGCTCGACTTCGACCAGCGCCTCGGCCAGCGGAAGCGAGCCGTTCCAGTCGCCCTGAGCCTCGAGTGCATCGAGCCTTTCGATCAGCACCGTACGTTGTTGTCGGGCCCGTTTTTCGCGCATCGCCTGCAGCCATGCATGCAGCGAAGGGCATTCGGGTAGGCCCATCTCGCCTAACAAGGGCGACCCAACGTCGAGGTCGTGCGTGACCTCGCTTGCCAGTTCGAGCGTCGTGGTTCCCAACACCAGATCGGCACCGACCTGGCGGCGAAGCTGGAACAGGCGCTGTCGAAGCGAATTGCGGGCCTGATCTTCGCCGCGGTCGGGCCAGAGCATCGCGGCCATCTGCGCGCGCGTGGTCGGGCCGACGATGATCAGCCACGTCAACATCACGGCGTCACGCGGCGCCAGCGGGATGGTGGGCCCATCGTTGCCGCGCGCGACATGCGGAGAACCGGTGAGGCTCAGGCGCAAGGGCATCAGACGAGGATAGCCCCGCCCTTCGACCGTCCCTGCGCACGGCGTCACCCGCTTCGGCGGGTAGTCAGATGCGGCGCGGGCGGCTAGGCGGGGTCACGTCCGGTTCACATCGAGTCAATCCTCGCCCGATCGCAACGACTGCCACAGATCGACCAGCATCATCGTGATTGCGATCCCCACCACGACGCCGAGCGAAACTTCCTTCAGCTTGAAGACCAACGGCACAAGGTAAGCCAGCATCAGCACGACCGCCACCAGGCCGGCAAAGAGTTTCATGGGCATGGCGCAATCTCCTCGTGGTGTTGGTGGTCAGGCGACCTGGACATGCGCGTGCAACCAGCGGGCAGTGCGCAGCAGGCGGGCATCACCCCCGCGCGCGCCGACCAGTTGCGCGCCCAACGGCAAGCCGCCAGCGCCGGTCATCAGCGGCATCGACAGGCAGGGCAACCCGGCCAGCGTCCACAGCGTACCGAAGGCCGGGTCGCCGGTGGATTCGATCGGCGGCGCCGTTCCGCGTGTGGCGGGCGTGACGATGGCGTCGAAGTTGGTGAACAACTCGCCGAAGGCATCGGCCAAGCGCGCCGCGTTGGCGAGGGCCTTCTGGTAGTCGAGCGCGCTTGTCTCGCGCCCGCGCGCCAGTTGCTCGCGCAGCGACGCAGACAGCTGCTCGCGCCCGCGTTCCCATTCGAGGTCGAGGTTGGCCGCCATCTCGGCTTCCATGATCGTGCGATGCCAGGCCCAGGCCTGCGCCACCGACTCGGGCAGGACATGTTCCTCGCACTGCGCGCCCAGCGCGGCGACCAGCTCGGCAAAGGCCTCGCGCGTGTCTTCGTCGCAGCGGTCCCAGACCGGCGTTCCGACGAAGGCCAGGCGCGGCGCCAGCGGCGGCTCGCTCGCCATCGTCTGCACGAAGGGGATGCGGGCCCGCGGCCGCGTGTCGGGGTCGGCTTCGTCGAAGCCGGTGAGCTGCTCGGCGACGAGCGCGATGTCGTCGAGGCTGCGCGCGAACACGCCCACCGTGTCGAGCGTTCGCGACAGCTTCAGGATGCCGTGGCGCGACATCAGGCCGTGGCTGGGCTTGAAGCCATAGACACCGCAGAACGACGCCGGCCGCACGATCGACGCATTGCTCTGCGTGCCGATGGCCAGCGGGACCATGCCGGCGGCCACGGCTGCCGCTGAACCCGAGGACGAACCGCCGGGCGTGCGCGTCGCGTCGTGCGGGTTGCGCGTCTTGCCCGCGGTGTAGGTGGCGCACTCGGTCGTCACCGTCTTGCCCAGGATCACGGCGCCCGCCGCGCGCAGCAGCGCGACCACGGTGGCGTCGCGCGCCGGGGTGCGGCCGGCGTGGAGCACGGTGCCGTCCTCGGTCGGCATGTCGGCGGTGTCGATGATGTCTTTGATGCCGACCGGCACGCCATGCAGCGCCCCGACGGCGCGGCCTTCGGCGCGGTCGAGGTCGCGCGAGCGCGCCTGGGTGCGCGCATGCGCCTCGTCGATGAACTGCCAAGCCTGGACCGCGGGCTCGAGATCGCGGATGCGCGCCAGGCAGGCATCGACCAGCTGCTCGGAGCTGATCGCGCCGCCGGCAATGGCGCGCGCCGCGTCGGTCGCGCTCAGCGTTTCGGGGCGCGAACGTCCATCACCTTCAGCGGCCGTACAGCAGGTTGGGCAGCCACAGAGCGATGCCCGGGAAGACGTAGACCATCAGCATCGTCACCAGCACGACGTAGACGAAGGGCATGCAGCCGCTGAAGATCTGCGTCAGCTTCACCGAGGGTGGACTGACGCCCTTCAAGTAATACGCCGACATCGCCATCGGTGGCGACAGGAACGCGGTCTGCAGGTTCAGCGCCACGAGCACGCCGAACAGGATCGGGTCGATGCCGAAGTGCTGCAGCATCGGCAGGAAGATCGGCACGAAAATGATGATGATCTCGGTCCACTCGAGCGGCCAGCCGAGCACGAAGATGATCACCTGCGCCAGCAGCATGAAGGTCAGCGGGTTCAGGTTCATCGCCAGCACGAATTCCTTGATGATCTGGTTGCCGCCGAGGTAGGCGAACACCGACGCGAAGGTCGCCGAGCCGACAAACAGCCAGCACACCATGGCCGAGGTGCGCGCCGTCAGGAAGACCGATTCGCGCAGGCCTTGCCACGTCAGCGAGCGGTAGGCCGCCGCCAGCAGCGCCGCGCCGAGCGCGCCGACGGCGGCGGCTTCGGTCGGCGTGGCGATGCCGAACATGATCGCGCCCAGCACCGACAGGATCAGCAGCGTCAGCGGCACGAACGCCTTCAGCAGCAGCACCGCGACGTTGAAGGCCGGAATGTTGCCCTCGTCCTTCGGCAACGGCGGCGCACGTTCGGGTTTCAGCTTGGCCAGCACGATCACGTAGACGATGTACATGCCCGCCAGGAAGAACCCGGGCACGAACGCCGCGGCATACAGCTTGACGACCGACTCCCCGGCCATCGCGCCGTAAACGATGAGCATGATCGACGGCGGGATCAGGATCCCGAGGCAGCCGCCAGCGCAGATCACCCCCGCGGCAAGCCGCGTGTCGTAGCCGGCCTTCATCATCTGCGGGAAGGCCAGCAACCCCATCAGCGTGACGACCGCGCCGACGATGCCGGTCGCGGTGGCGAACAACGCGCAGGTGGCCAGCGTGGCCACGGCCAGCGACCCCGGGATGTGCTTGAGCGCGATTTGCAGGCTTTTGAATAGGCCGTCGAGGATGTTGGCCCGCTCGACGAGGTAGCCCATCAATAGGAACAACGGTATCGACACCAGGGCGTCGTTGTTGAGGACCGTGAACGTGTTCTGCGTCAGCAGGTAGAACACGCGGCTGTCGAAGAACGCTTGGCCGGGCTGGAAGTAGGCGTAGAAGCCGAACCCGACGCCCAGCGCCATCAGCGTGAAGGCAACCGGAAAGCCGATGCAGATGATGAACACCAGGATGCCCATCATCACGAGGGCGACTGCGGGGTCGCTCATCGCGCGGCTCCTTGGGGTGCGGGCCCGGTGGCCGTGGCGGTCTGGGTGGCCGCGGTGGCTGCGGTTGCGTGCTGGGCCAGGATCTGGTTTTCGAGTTCTTCGACGTCGTGCAGGCGCGCTGTCCAGCTGCCTTCGCGCAGGCAGACCAAGCAGCGCAGCACTTCGGCGAAGCCCTGCAGGACCATCAGTGCGGCGCCGACGCTGATCATCATCTTGAGCGGCCAGATCGGCATGCCCGCCGGGCTGTTGACGCTGACTTCACGGATGCGTATCGACTCGAGGCCGTAGGCCGAGCCGGCGACCACCAGCGCGAGCATGCCGGGGAAGAAGAACAGCACGTACAGCGCCAGTTCGACCTTGGCCTGGGTGCGCTCGGACCACTTGCGGTAGAACATGTCGGCGCGAACGTGGCCGCCGCGCGACAACGTGTAGGCGCCGGCCATGTAGAACAGGGCGCCATACATCATGTAGCTCAGGTCGAAGGCCCAGCTCGTCGGGTCGTTGAGCAGGTAGCGCACGGCCACTTCGTAGCAGGTGCCCAGCGTCAGAACGAGCACACACCACGCGAAGGCGTGGCCGACCGTCTTGCTGAGCTGGTCGATGGCGAGAATGAGTCGTTTCACGGGGAGCGCCTCGGCTGAAGGGAACGCAAAACGGGGCGGTCAGAGGGCCGCCCCGCGTGCAAAAAGGACCGGCCCGTGGGCCTCAGGCGGTCGGCAGCTTGACTTTGTGAACGTGTTCGTAGCCGAGGGCGTAGTCGGCCTCGTTGACGAACATGTAGTACGCGACGCGCTTGGCCCAGGCGAGTTGGGAGTCGACGACCTTCTTGAAGAACGGATCTTCGTCCGACAGCTTCTTGGCCAACACGTCCCACGCCTTCAGCTGCTCGACGAACACGCTCTTGGGCGTGCGGATCACGTTGACCTTGTGCTTTTCCTGCAGAACCTGAAGGTCGCGCGAGTAGTTGTCCATCGCCGTCCACCAGTTCGACGAGTTGGCCGCTTCCACGCTGTACTGCAGGATGGCCTGCAGATCCTTCGGCAGCGTCGCCCACTTCGCCTTGTTGAACGAGATCTCGAAGAACTCCATCGCCTGGTGGTAGCTGCCCATCATGTAGTTCTTGATCACGTCCTGGGCGCCGAAGCGCATGTCCGAGGTCGGATTGTTGAACTCGAATGCGTCGATCACGCCCTTCTCGAGCGCCGGCATGATTTCGCCGCCCGGCAGCTGCGTGACCTTGGCGCCCATGGCCTGGAACAGATCGGCCGCCAGGCCGACGGTGCGGTACTTCAGGCCGGCGAGTTCCTTGGCGTCTGTGATCGGCTTCTTGAACCAGCCCAGCGGCTGGGTCGGCATCGGCATCGCGAAGAAACCGACAACGTTCAGGTTCAGCTTGGCGAGCAGCTCGTTGTACAGCGCGAGACCGCCGCCGCGGTAGATCCACGCCAGCGTCTGCGGCGCGTCGCAGCCGGTGATCGGGCCTGAGCCGAAAAGCGACGCGACCTTGCTTTTGCCGTACCAGTAGACCGGCACTGTGTGGCCCGCGTCGAGTACGCCCTTGGACACCGCGTCCATCACCTCGAAGGGCTTGACCACCGCGCCAGCCACCAGATAGTCGATGCGCAGCCGCCCGCCTGCCATCTCGTTGACGCGCTTGACGTACTCCTCGGCCATCTCGTTGAAGATGTCCTTGGCGCCCCAGGAGCCTTGCATCTTCAGCACGATCGGCGACTGAGCCACCGAGATCATCGGCGCGGTCATCGCGGCGGCGCCGACGGCACCGGAAGCCGCCGCGCCGAGGAACCGGCGGCGTGCCGGCTGAGGGTCGCCTGGTGAATCGACGGACGTGGGCTGAATCGTCATGAGAGGTTCCTCGAAAGTCGCGGGCAAGGCATGTCGAATGGATTGCACGCTCGCGCCAGGGCGGTGCATGCAAGGCGCACTATCCGACGCGTGGTGGGCCGTCGGGACTGGGTCAAACCCGGCCGGTGTCCGCCAGCCTGCCTTCGCGCCAGCGCGCCATCAACCCGTCCCACTTCGGCAGCGCGCCCTTCAGGTGGCGTGCCTTCACGTGGCCGTAGCCGCGGATCTCTTCGGGCAGGCTCGCGATTTCGACGGCGAGCGCGAGGCGTTCGGCGGACAGCCCAGCCAGCAACTCGTCGACGGTGGCGCGGTAGCGCGCGATCAGATCACGTTCGGTGCGCCGTTCCTCGGTGCGGCCAAAGGGGTCGAGCGCGCCACCGCGCAGGCCCCTCAGCTTTGGCAGCCAAGCGAAAGCCATGCGCATCCACGGGCCGAACGGGCGCTTGATCAACTCGCCGCGTTCGTTGGTTTTGGCGAAACGCGGCGGCGCGAGGTGGTGCACCAGCTTGTAGTCGCCTTCGAACATCGACTCGACCTGCTTGGTGAACGCCGGGTCGGTGTGCAGGCGCGCGACTTCGTACTCGTCCTTGTACGCCATCAGCTTGAACAGGTACCGCGCAACCGCCTCCGACAGCCGCGCGCCGCCGGCAGCCTTCGCCTCGGCCGCGCGCACCTTGTCGACGAAGGCCTTGTAGTCCTGCGCATAGCCCGCGTTCTGATAGGCCTCGAGGAACTCGACGCGGCGTGACACCAACTCGTCGACCGAAGGCTTCTTGACGATACGGATCACCTGCTGCGCCGCGAACAACGCCTTCACGCGCTGCGGGTCCGCCGCGCAGTGCCTGCCCCATTCGAAAGCGGCCTTGTTCTTGTCGGTCTGCACGCCGTTGAGCTCCATCGCGCGGTGCAGCGACGCTTTCGAAAGCGGCACACGCCCCTGTTGCCACGCATAGCCCAGCAGCAGCGGGTTGGTGTAGATCGAATCGCCCAGCAACTGCACCGCGGCTTCTTCGGCGTCGAACGCGCCGACCGCATCCGCCCCCACGCTGTCGGCCAGCGCGACTTCGCAGTTGCCGACCGGCGACTGCCAGTTCGGGTCTTGCACGAAACGCGCGGTCGGTGTGCCGTGGGTGTTCAGCGCGACGAAGCTGCGGCCCTTGCGCATCGCGGCCATCGTGGTCTTCGACGCGCCGACGATCGCGTCGCACGCGATCACCAGGTCGGCCTTCGCGGTGTCGACCTTCGTGGTGTGGATGTCACCTTGGCGTTCCGCGATCTGCACGTGGCTCCAGGTCGCGCCGCCCTTCTGCGCCAAGCCGCCCGCGTCCTGCGCGACCACGCCCTTGCCCTCGAGGTGCGCGGCCATGCCAAGCAGTTGGCCGATCGTGATGACGCCGGTGCCGCCCACGCCGGCCACGAGGATGCCCCAGGGCTTTTCGGCCAGTGGCAGTGTCGGTTCGGGTAATTCGGGCTGCGTCGACAGATCGCCGCGCGCTTCTTTTTTCGCCTTCTTCAGTACGCCGCCTTCTACCGTGACGAAGCTCGGGCAGAAGCCCTTCACGCACGAGTAATCCTTGTTGCACGTGCTCTGGTTGATGCGGCGCTTGCGGCCGAACTCGGTCTCGATGGGCTCGACCGACAGGCAGTTGCTCTGCACGCTGCAATCACCGCAGCCTTCGCACACCAGTTCGTTGATGACGACGCGCTTGGTCGGATCGACCATCGTGCCGCGCTTGCGGCGGCGGCGTTTCTCGGTGGCGCAGGTCTGGTCGTAGATGATTGCGGTGACGCCTTTGATCTCGCGGAACTCGCGCTGGATGCGGTCGAGCTCGTCGCGGTGGTGCACCGTGACGTTGGCTTCCAAGGCGGCACCGTCGTACTTCTCGGGCTGGTCGGTCACGATCACGAGCTTGGCCACGCCTTCGGCGATCAGGCTCTTCATGATCTGCAGCACGCTGTGCCCCTCGGGGCGCTCGCCCACGCGCTGCCCGCCCGTCATCGCGACGGCGTCGTTGTAGAGCACCTTGTAGGTGACGTTCACGCCCGCGGCGATGGCTTGGCGGATCGCCAGCGACCCGCTGTGGAAGTAGGTGCCGTCGCCCAGGTTCGCGAACACGTGCTGGTCTTTCGAGAACGGCGCCTGCCCCACCCACGTCACGCCCTCGCCGCCCATCTGCGTGAAGGTCGACGTGCTGCGGTTCATCCACACCGCCATGAAGTGGCAGCCGATGCCGGCCAGCGCGCGGCTGCCCTCGGGCACGCGCGTGGACGTGTTGTGCGGGCAGCCCGAGCAGAACCACGGCCCGCGGTCGCCGGTGTCCAGGCGGATCGCCGCGAGTTCGCGCTCGCGACCGTCGACCTCGGCGATGCGGTGGTCCATGCGTGCGGCCACGTCGTCGGGCACGCCGAGCTTCTTCAGGCGCTTGGCGATCGCGCGGGCGATGATCACGGGCGTCAGGTCGGCGTTCGGGCGCAGCAGCCAGTTTTGGCTCGGGTTCGCGCGACCCCATTCGCCAGTGAGTTCGTCGCTGCCGGATTCGTCGAACTTGCCCAGCACGTTGGGGCGCGTGTCGGCGCGCCAGTTGTAGAGCTCTTCTTTGATCTGGTATTCGATGACCTGGCGCTTTTCTTCGACGACCAGGATCTCTTGCAGCCCGAGCGCGAAGTCGCGCGTGATCGTCGCCTCGAGCGGCCACACCACGTTCACTTTGTGCAGCCGTACGCCGATCGCGCGGCAGGTGGCTTCGTCAAGCCCCAGATCAGCCAGCGCCTGGCGCGTGTCGTTGTAGGCCTTGCCGCTGGCGATGATGCCGAAGCGGTCAGCGCCGCTCTGGATCACGTTGTGGTTCAGGCGGTTCGCGCGCACGTAGGCCAGCGCGGCGTACCACTTGTAGTCCATCAGCCGCGCTTCCTGTTCGAGCGCGCCGTCGGGCCAGCGCATGTGCAGCCCGCCGGGTGGCATCTCGAAGTCTTGCGGCAGGACGATGTTCACGCGCTCGGGGTCGACCTCGACCGACGCCGACGACTCCACCACCTCCTGGATCGTCTTCATGCCGCTCCAGAGCCCAGCGAAGCGGCTCATCGCGAACGCGTGCAGGCCCATGTCGAGGATGTCCTGCACGTTCGACGGGAAGAACACCGGTAGCCCGCAGGCCTTGAAGATGTGGTCGCTTTGGTGAGCAGCGGTACTGCTTTTGGCGACGTGGTCGTCGCCGGCGATCGCGATCACGCCGCCGTGTTTCGAGGTGCCGGCCATGTTGGCGTGCTTGAACACGTCCGAACAACGATCCACGCCCGGCCCCTTGCCGTACCAGATGCCGAAAACGCCGTCGAACTTCTTCTTGTCCGGGTACAGGTCAAGCTGTTGCGTTCCCCACACGGCCGTTGCGCCGAGCTCTTCATTGACACCGGGCTGGAAGACGATGTGGTGCGCCTCGAGGTGCTTCTTCGCCGCCCAAAGGGCTTGGTCGTAGGTGCCCAAAGGCGAGCCGCGATAGCCGCTGATGAAGCCGCCGGTGTTCAGACCGTGGCGCTGGTCGCGCGCGCGCTGCAACATTGGCAGGCGCACCAGCGCCTGAACCCCGCTCATGAAGGCGCGGCCTCGCTCGAGGGCGTACTTGTCGTCGAGCGTGGCGGACTCGAGGGCCTTGCGGATCGACTCGGGCAGGGGCGCGTTCATCAGCGGTCTCCTGAAGTCGGTCGCGGGCCGACTCTGTGGCCCGGGCCGCGCCGAACATCGTCGTTGATTGCGCAGTGTAGGTGGCGAGGCGCGCCGTTAGGATGAGATGACGGGGCCGACCAAAGCGGAAACAAGGTGTTTGTGCGGGATGGCGAAGTCACAATCGTTCGGTGTACGGCGGCGCGGAGTTGGCGCCGCCATAGAACAGCACGACAACGACATGCTCTCGTTCTGGTCCGGCCTGCTTTTCAGCAAGGAACCGGTGCGCCGCGCGCACCTGAAGCTGACATTCCTCGGGCTGGCGCTGATGGTGTATTGCGCCGGGCTCGGGCTTTATGCGGCTTCGCTGGCCGGCGCGCCCGCCGGACTGGCCCGGGGGTGGGCCGTCGCCATGGTGGCTGGACAGCTTGTGGCCTACCTTGCGATCCGGTCCGGAGTGACGCGCTCGTGGCGCGATCCCGGGATCACGACACCGCAGCTGGTCTACGCGGTCACCATGGGTGCAGTCGCGTACGCATTCGTCGGGCCGATGCGCGCTGCGGTTTTCCTCCCGCTGATGGTCATCATGATCTTCGGCCTGTATGCGCTTCCCACCAGGGTGATCGCCTTCGTGGCCCTCTACGCCGTGGTGCTGTTCGGCGGCGTCATGTTCGCGAAGGCGCAGCAGGACCCGGGTGTCTACACGCCCGCTGTCGAGTTCGGGCACTTCTTGATGTTCCTGGTGATGATTCCGATCGTGCCGGTGCTCGGGATCCGTTTTGCGGAAGCGCGGGCACGGCAGGAGCGGCAGCAGCACGACCTGCTTCGCGTGCAGACCTTGGCGTCACGCGACGAACTCACGGGGCTGATCAACCGCCGCGAGATGACCATCCTGCTCCAGCGCGCTCAGATGGCGTGGGAGCGCACCGGGCGCCCGTACTGCGTGGCGGTGATCGATATCGACCACTTCAAGCACGTGAATGACCGGTTCGGTCACGGCATCGGCGACGAAGTTCTGAAGCGATTCGCCGACATGGCCAACCAGACCACGCGTGACCATGACACGCTGGCGCGCTGGGGTGGCGAGGAGTTCGTGCTGCTGCTGGGCAACTCGAGGCTGACCGCCTCGCAGGCCGGGCTCGAGCGGTTGCGCGAGGCGGTCGCTGCGCACACCATGGCCGTCGGGGCTCACAGCATCACGGTGACGATGTCGGTCGGCATCGCCGAGCCGCTGGACGACGAGACGTACGAACGTGTGCTGTCGCGCGCTGACCACGCGCTGTACGTGGCCAAGGCGCGCGGACGCAACGCGGTGGTTTCGGCTTGATCGCGCGGCCTTGCGTTCGGGCAAGACGGCGCCAGATCAGTGGTCGCGCGGCGCAAAACCCGTAAGCTCTTCCGTCAGCCCGCGAGGCCTGACCTGCGTTGTGAGCCTCGCGCCGCGTAGGCTCGGTTGGATCGTCGAAGGAGACTTGCCGTATGTGGAAACGCATCGCCGCCCTGTGGTCCGTGGTTCGCGGAGACGCTCGCCGCCTCTGGATCGCGCTGCGCCACCCGATGGCCCCGGGCTGGTTGAAAGCGGGCTCGGCGCTGATCGTGCTGTATCTGCTGTCGCCGATCGACCTGATTCCCGACGCGCTGCCGATCATCGGCGTGCTCGATGACTTGGTCGTCGTGCCGTTGGCCATCCGCTGGCTGCTGTCGAAGCTGCCCGCAGCCATCGCGGCGGACGTCGACCGGCGGATGTCGCGCTAGGCGAATCAGGGCGCCGGTGCCCCGCGGGGCACCAGCACCCACATCCGCAGCGGTTGCTTCATGCGCCCGGCCTCGCGCTCGGCCCGTTCACCCGCGCCCCAGAAGTAGTCGGCCCTGACCGCGCCGACGATGGCGCTGCCCGTGTCTTGCGCTACCACCAACCGCTGCAGCGGGCGCGCGCTCGACGGCTCGGTCGTGTCCAGCCAGACCGGTGTGCCGTAAGGCATGGCGCGCGGGTCGACTGCGATAGAGCGTTCGGCCGTCAGCGGCACACCCTGCGCACCGCGCGGGCCGACGCCGGAGTCGGGCAGTGCCTCTTCGCGGAAGAACACCAGCCGCGGGTTGACCCACAGCATCTCGTTCACGCGCCCTGGGTTGCGTCGTGCCCAGTCGCGGATCGCGGGCCATGACGCGCCGTCGCGCTTCAGCTCGCCCTGGTCGATCAGCCAGCGCCCCACCGATTGATACGGCCGGTCGTTGTGCGCGGCGAACGCCAGCCGCGCGAGGGTGCGACGCCCGTCCGGCTCGTGGATGACGGCGCGGCCCGACCCCTGGATCTGCACCACCAGCACGTCCAGCGGGTCGGTGACGTACGCAATCTCGCGTCCGCGCAGTGCCGCTTGCGCCGCGGGCTGGGTTTCGCTGTCTTTGCGCGTGGACCACGGTTGCCCTGGCACCAGCCCAACCGGCGGGCGGTGCAGCGCGTACCGGTAGGCGCCTTTCGGCACGCGGCTCGCGTCGAGCATGGGCTCGAAATAACCGGTGGCCAGGCCCTCGACGCGGCCGTCGAGTGCCTCGACGCGGTAGGGATCGAAGCGTTGCATCAGCCACGTGCGCAGCGTGGTGTCGTCGACCGTGTCGGGCACGCGCGCCAGTTCGGCGCAGCCCGCGGACGCAACGTTCGAGGACGACGTCGCTGCCGATGTCGGGCGTGGATCGCAGTTGCGCCGCAGCGCGGGCAAGACCTGCGCGACCCGGTCATCACGCCAGCCTGGCAGATCGGTCCAGGGCACAGCGACCCAACGCGCGCCCTGCTGTGCGATCACAGCAGCGGGCGCTGGCGCGGTCACGCCTGACGTTGTAGGCCGCGTTGCCGGGGGTGGCGTCGATGCGCCCGGCCGCGTCGTGTCGCCTGGCGCGGTGCAGCCGATCGCCAGCGCCAGCAGCAGCGCTGCACCAGCCGCCGCCACGAGCGGTCGTGCCCATGCACCTTGCCCGTATCCTTCGCCGATGGGACTGCTGCTGCTGGAAGTGCTTGCCGTGCTGGGCATCGCGATCTTCATCGTCTGGTGGACGATGTTCAGCGGGCGCGGCAAAGAAGACAGGCGAGACGACGACTGACGCGCCGCGTCGATCACGCCGAACCGGCGCATCAGTGCAGCGCTTCGGTGCGCGCGAGGGCGAACTCGGGGATCGGCGCGTCGAAAGGCCGCGCGTCCTCGGTCATGCAATAGAACGTGCCGCGCATCGAGCCGTGCGGCGTGGCGATGCGTGCCCAGCTCGTGTATTCGAACTGCTCGCCGGGCGACAGCAGCGGTTGGTGCCCCACCACAGCCAAGCCGCGCACTTCGTCCACGTGGCCGGCGGCGTCGGTGATGACCCAGTGCCGCGCGACCAACTGCGCTTTCACGTTGCCGGTGTTGCGGATCGTGACCGTGTAGGCGTAGGCGTGGTTCTGGGCGTCTGACCGGTCAGGCAGATGCTGAACCTTGACGCTGATGGTGAATCCGGGGCGTGACATGGCCTGATTCTATGGAGCCTTGGTGCACATGTTCCCGGAGAATCCCGCCCATGAATCGCCGCTTCCGCATTGCCCCATCGATCCTCTCGGCCGACTTTGCGCGCCTGGGCGACGAAGTGTGCGCGGTGGTCGACGCCGGTGCCGACTGGATCCACGTCGACGTGATGGACAACCACTATGTCCCGAACCTCACGATCGGCCCGATGGTGTGCGCCGCATTGCGCCCGCACAGCCGCGTGCCGCTGGACGTGCACCTGATGGTCGAGCCGGTCGACGCGCTGGCGGTGGCGTTCTGCGAGGCCGGCGCCGACCTGGTGAGCTTTCATCCCGACGCCAGCACGCACGTGGACCGCACCATCCAGTTGATCAAGGCGCAGGGCAAGCAGGTGGGTTTGGTGTTCAACCCCGCGGCGCCGCTCGACGTGCTCGAGTGGACGCTCGACAAGATCGACCTCGTGCTGCTGATGAGCGTGAACCCGGGCTTCGGCGGGCAGGCGTTCATCGATGGCACGTTGGCGAAGATCGAGCGCGTGAGGAAGCTCATCGACCAAAGCGGCCGCGACATCCGCCTCGAGGTCGACGGTGGCATCAAAACCGACAACATCCGCCGCGTGGCCGACGCCGGCGCCGACACCTTTGTGGCCGGCAGCGCGATCTTCGGGCAGAAGGACTACAAGGCGGTGATCGACGCAATGCGTGAGCGGTTGGCGGGTTGATGCAGCGGCTTGCAATCGAAGCGTGCGCGGGCCGATGATCGATGTCGTCCACGGCGGCGCGTCCTTGTGACCGCCGGTCAGCGCGGCGCGAGCACGTCCAGCGCGCAGAAGCGGGCGGCCGCCTCCACCCGCTCGCCCACCGCCAGGCAGCGGTCTTCGCGGAAGCGCGCGGCCACGATCTGCACGCCCGCGGGCAGTGCGTCGGCCATGCCGATGGGCACCGACAGCCCCGGCAGGCCCATCATCGCCGTGCCCAGCAATGGGCTTTGCGCGGCCAGCAGGCGATGCACGCGCGCGGGCTCGCCGACGTCGGCATCGACCGGGAACTGGCGCTGCCAGCTCACCGGCATCAGCAGCACGTCGTGGCCGCCCGCATCGGGCTCGAGCATCACGGCCCAGTCGCGGCAGATGCTGTAGCGGCGCTGCTGCGCTTCCATCAAGCCGTTGGCATCCAGCGCAGCCAGCCCGCTCAGGTAGCCGCGCAACGCCGAGCGCACACCGGCATCCCCCATCGACTCGACCGCGGGAAGTCCGCCGCGACGCATGTCGTCCATCACCAGTTGGCGCCACAGGTGCGCGCCTTCCTCGAAGTGCGGCGGCTCGACCTCCTGCACCTCGCAGCCCGCGGCCGCCAGCCACTGCGCAGCCTGCTCGACCGCGGCCACCACGCTCGGGTCGGCGTCGTACGCCGCATGGCGCGTGAAGACCGCGACGCGCAGCGGCCGGTTCGGGGCGGGGTATTCCAGCGGCGCCGGCGTCCATTGCGGATCGAAAGGGCTGCCCTGCGACATCACCTGAAGCGCCAGCCGTGCGTCGCGCACGCTGCGCGCAAGCGGCCCCTGCACGGACATGAACTGGTTGGTGATCACGCGGTTGGGCGCACTCGCCTTGTACGACGGCACGCGGCCCGGCGTGGTGCGCAGCCCGACCACGCCGCAGGCCCAGGCCGGATGGCGGATCGAGCCGCCGTAGTCGTTGCCGTGCGCGATCGGCCCCATGCCCATCGCCACCGCGGCTGCCGCGCCGCCGCTCGAGCCGCCGGGCGTCACCGATGCATCGAAGGGGTTGAGCGTGCGGCCGTGCAGGTCGTTGTCGGTGAACCAGCGCAGGCTGAAGGCAGGCGTGTTGCTGCGCCCGACGATCACCGCGCCCGCGCCGCGCATGTGCGCCACCAGCGGCGAGTCGACCTTGGCGATGTTGTCCTTGGCGGCGACGATGCCGTCGGTGGTGGCATGCCCGGCCGTGTCGACGTTGACCTTGATGGTCACCGGCACGCCGTGCAGCGCGCCGGGTGCGAAGCCGGCGGCCAACGCGCGGTCGGCGGCGTCGGCGGCGGCCAGGGCCTCGTCGGCCATGACCTCGGGCAACGCGTTGATCCGCGGATTGATCTCGGCGATGCGCGCCAGCACGCTCACCGCGGCCTCGCGCGCGCTGACCTGCCTGGCGCGGATGCGCGCGGCCAATTCGACGGCGCCCAGGCGCCAGAGTGGTTCGGACATGCTGGTCTTCCGTGAGTGCGATCAGGTGCGTGTGATCAGTTCAGCGGCGACATCGGCGACATCACGACGACGACATCACTGCTGCGGCTGCAGGTTGATCGACTTGGCGATCGCCTGGTAGCGGGCAATCTCGGACTCGTAAATGCGGTCCAGTTCGGCCAGCGACATCGGCGGCACGACGAGGTTGCCCACGCTCTCGACCTGCGTCAGGCCGGCGGTGACCGAGCACGGCTTGAAATCACAAGGCATGACGGTCAACCCAGCGTCATCAAACTCGCGTTCCCCCCAGCCGCAGCCGTGTTGATGCTCACCGACTTCTCGATCACCAAGCGCTCGAGCGGCACGCGCGCCTCACCGGGCGCCAACCCGGTGACCCCGACGATCGGGCCGGGGCGCGCAGCCACCGCGGCGGCCGTCGCCAGCCACGACGCGGCGGCGCCGTGGTGCAGCACGGCGTCGAACGCGACGTTGGGCTGCGTCCAGTCATCGGCCAGGCTCACGTGCTCGCGCACGTCGGCGGGCAGACGGTCCAGCAAGGCCCGCGCCGACGCCGGCCACAGCGCGCGGCTGCCCACGGCCAGCACGGCGGCCAGTTGCGCCAGGCGGTCGGCCTCGGCACCCGCGTGGTCGTCGGTCAGACACAAGACGGCTTCGCGCGGCCGCACCGCGAAGGCATTGGTTTCTCCGGTGGGCCCCGTGAGGCTCGTCCACGGGCCCACCGGCGACTCGGCCGCGGCCTGATCGCATTGGGCGGCCAGAAGGTTGATGCCTTTGGCCTGCGCCCAGGATCGCAGCGCGGCCAGAGCGCCTGGGGCGTGTGTTGCGTGCGCCGTGCCGCCCAGATCCTTCAACGGCTCGGCGGCCGCCTGCCCGTTGTGGGCCACCGCGTGGCGGGCGGCCTGCACCGGCCGCTCGGCCACCAGACGCAGCAGGTACAGCGGGCCGCCTGCTTTGGGCCCGGTGCCGGACAGGCCTTCGCCGCCGAAGGGCTGCACGCCCACCACCGCGCCGACGATGTTGCGGTTGACGTAGAGGTTGCCGGCCGCCGACGCGTCCACGACCTGTGCCACGGTTTCGTCGATGCGGGTGTGCACGCCCTGGGTCAGGCCGTAGCCCGTGCCGTTGATCTGCTCCAGCAGCGCCGCGAGGCCTTCGCGGCGGTAGCGCACGACGTGCAGCACCGGGCCGAACACCTCGCGGCCCAGGTCGGCCACGCTGTCCAGCTCGATCACCGTCGGCATCACGAAGCAACCCTTGGCGAGGCGGGAGGCGCCTGCGTTGCGGGAAGCGCCTGCGACACCGGCAGCGTCGGCGGCACTGGAAGCGCCTGCGGCGTCGGGCCGAGGTTGCCAGACCTTGCGGCCCTTGGCCCGCAGTGACTGCACGTGCGCTTCGATCGTGCGGCGCGCGTCGGCGTCGATGACCGGGCCCACGTCGGTGGCCAGGGCGCGCGGGTCGCCGACGTGCAGCTCCTGTATGGCGCCCTCGAGCATGGCCAGCAAACGATCGGCCACGTCGTCCTGCACGCACAGCAGGCGCAGCGCCGAGCAGCGTTGCCCGGCGCTGTCGAAGGCCGACGACACGATGTCGGCCACGGCCTGCTCGACCAGTGCCGACGAGTCGACCACCATGGCGTTCTGGCCACCGGTCTCGGCGATCAGCGGCACCAACTGCCCTTGCGCGGTGAGACGCCCGGCCAAGCTGCGCTGCAACAGGCGCGCCACCTCGGTGGAGCCGGTGAACAGCACGCCGTGCACGCGAGCATCGCCCACCAGCGCGGCGCCCACGGTTTCTCCCCGCCCCGGCAGCAGCTGCAGCGCGCCGACGGGCACGCCGGCGGCATGCAACGCGCGCACCGCCGCAGCCGCCACCAGCGGGGTCTGCTCGGCCGGCTTGGCCAGCACCACGTTGCCCGCTGCCAGCGCTGCCGCAACCTGGCCCGTGAAGATGGCCAGCGGGAAGTTCCAGGGGCTGATGCAGACCACCGGCCCCAGCGGCGGGTGGGTCGCGTTGTCGAAGTCGCGCCGCACTTCGGCCGCGTAGTAGCGCAAGAAGTCCACCGCTTCGCGCACTTCGGCGACCGCGTTGGCGCAGGTCTTGCCGGCTTCGCGCACCAGCAGCGGCAGCAGATGCAGGGTGTCGGCCTCGATGCGATCGGCGGCGGCTTCCAGACGCGCGGCGCGGTCGCTCGGGGGCGTGGCGGCCCAGGACGACGCCGCGAGCGTGGCGGCGGTCACGGCGGCACGCACGTCGGCCAGCGGTGGCCTCGCGCACTTCACCGACCACGTCGCCCGCATCGGCGGGGTTGCGCAGGGCTGTCCACTCGCCCTGCGGCTCGCCTCGCGCCAGCATCGGTTCGGCGCGCCAGGGCGTGCGGTTGGTGGCGGTGGTGGCGGCGTCCGCGAAGGCGCGGTCCAGTGCGGCCAGCGTGCGCTCGTCGGCCAGGTCCAGGCCGCGCGAGTTGGTCCGGGCCGTGCCCTCGGATCCGAAGAGCTGGCGCGGCAGCGCGATCGCCGGGTGAGGCAGGCCCAGCGCGCCTTCGCGAGCCGCCATGGCTTCGACCGTTCGCACCGGATCCTCGGCCAGGTCTTCCAGCGGGACGTCGGGATCGGCGATGCGGTTGACGAACGAGGAGTTGGCGCCGTTTTCCAGCAGGCGCCTGACCAGGTAGGCCAGCAGCGTTTCGTGCGTGCCCACCGGGGCGTAGATGCGGCACGGCCGGGCCTGCGCGCCTGCGTCGACCACCTGCTCGTACAGCGGCTCGCCCATGCCGTGCAGGCACTGGAACTCGTACTGCCCGGCGTGCCAGTCGGGGCCGGCCAGGGTCTGGATCGTCGCCAAGGTCTGCGCGTTGTGCGTGGCGAACTGCGGGAACACCGCGTCGGGTGCGGCCAGCAGTTTGCGGGCGCAGGCGATGTAGGCGAGGTCGGTGTAGGGCTTGCGGGTGTAGACCGGGTAGCCGTCCTGGCCGTCGAGTTGCGCGCGCTTGATCTCGCTGTCCCAGTACGCGCCCTTGACCAAACGCACCATCAGCCGGTGGCCGCTGCGGCGCGCCAGATCGACGAGGAAGTCGACCACGGCCGGGCAGCGCTTCTGGTAGGCCTGGATGACGAAGCCGATGCCGTTCCAAGCCGGCCAGTTGCGGCTCGAAGCACAGCTGCTCGAGCAGGTCGAGCGACAACTCGAGCCGGTCGGATTCTTCGGCGTCGATGTTCAGGCCGATGTCGTATCGGCGCGCGAGCACGGCCAGTTGCGTCAGGCGCGGCGACAACTCGGCCATCACGCGCGCCACCTGGGCGCGTGCATAACGTGGATGAAGCGCTGACAGCTTGATCGAGATGCCCGGCCCCTCGACGAGCCCGCGGCCGGCCGATGCGCGGCCGATGGCGTGGATGGCGTTCTCGTAGGCGGCGAAGTAGCGCTTCGCATCAGCAGCCGTCATCGCGGCTTCGCCCAGCATGTCGTACGAGTAGCGAAAGCCCTGTGCTTCACGCTCGCGCGCACGTTCCAGCGCCTGCTCGATGGTTTCGCCGGTGACGAACTGCTCGCCCATCATGCGCATGGCCATGTCCACGCCCTTGCGGATCAAGGGCTCGCCCCCGCGCGCGACGACCCGGCGCAGGGTTGCTGCCAAGCCGTTGTCACTGTGCGTGCTGACGAGCTTGCCGGTCAGCAGCAGGCCCCACGCGGCGGCGTTGACGAAGAGCGAGGGGCTTTGGCCGAGGTGGCGCTGCCAATCCACCCCGGTACCTTCACCGATCTTGTCGCGGATGAGCGCGTCGCGCGTGTCGGCGTCGGGGATGCGCAGCAGCGCCTCGGCCAGGCACATCAGCGCCACGCCCTCCTGCGAGCTGAGCGCGAATTCCTGCAGCAGGCCCTGCACCAGGCCGGCGCGGCCACCGGCGCGGCTGTGCTCGCGCACGCCGCGGGCGATGCGCAGCGCGAGGCTTTGCACCGCGGCCGCTTGCGGCGCGGACAGCCGTGCCTGCTCGACCAGGCCGGGCAGCAGGTCGGGCTCGGGCGTGCGCGTGAGCGCGCTGATGGCGTCGCGCAGCGGCGAACGTTTCAGGGCCGTGGTCAGGCCGAAGGGCATGGCGTGTTCGCTCGGAGCGAGCGCAGCGCGGGATCCGTTCATAGCAATGTCCTGTGCCGGCGCGAAGGGGTCGCGCCTGCGTTGATTTGACGCCGACTGCTGACGACCGACCCGTCCGAGCCGGCTGGCCGGCGGAGGCTCGTTGGATCAGACGGTCTCGGTCGCGCGGCGCACGAGCGCGGCGAGTTGAGACGAGACCGGCTTGTGCTCGTCGCGAAGCACCCCGAACAGGTTCTTCGGATCCGCCGCTTCGGGCACCAGTTCGACGATCTCGCCGATGCCGAGTTCGGCCGCCGTGTCGCGCATGAAGGTCAGCGCCGAGTAGTCCTCGAGCGCGAACCCGACCGAATCGAAGACCGTCACCTGCTCGTCGCTCGTGCGGCCCGGCGCCGCGCCGGCGAGCACACGCCAGAACTCGGTCACCGGGAAGTCGGCCGGCATCTGCTGGATGTCGCCCTCGATGCGGGTCTGCGGCTCGAACTCCACGAACACGGCCGCCGCTTCGAGCACGCCGCGGTGCAACTCGGTCTTGCCGGGGCAGTCGCCGCCGACGCCGTTGATGTGCATGCCGGGCTCGATCATGTCGGGCGTGAGGATGGTGGCGTTGGTCTTGTCGGCGGTCACGGTGGTGACGATGTCGTGCGCCCTTTACGGCTTCGGCCGTGCTGGCGCAGATGCGCACCTGCATGCCCTGGCCCACCAGGTTGGCCGCGAGCTTGGCGCTGGCCGCGGGGTCGGTGTCGAACAGGCGCAGCTCGCGGATGCCCACGAGGTCACGGAACGCCAGCGCCTGGAACTCGCTTTGCGCGCCGTTGCCGATCAGCGCCATGCTGGTGCTGTCGGGGCGGGCCAGAACACGAGCGGCCAACGCCGACATGGCGGCGGTGCGGATCGCGGTGGTCAGCGTCAGCTCGGACAGCATGCGCGGCGCGCCGGTGTCGACGTCGGCCAGCACGCCGAAGGCCATCACCGTGGGCAGGCCGTGACGGTGGTTCGACGGGTGGCCGTTGACGTACTTGAAGGCGAACTGCGTTGCGTCGGCGATCGGCATCAGCTCGATCACGCCCACGTCCGAGTGGCTGGCCACGCGCGCGGTCTTGTCGAATTCGTTCCAGCGCAGGTAGTCGGCCTCGATGCGCTCGGCAACGCCTGCGATGCAGGCCGACAGGCCCTTGCGTCGCACCAGCGTGATCAGGTGGCGGGCGCTGAGGTAGACGGTCTTGGGATAACGGAGCTGGTGGGACATGGTCGGCTTCCTCGGTTCAGGGATGCCGCCAGTCTCGCGGTGGGTCGCATCAATTTGAAGCGATCAGGTTGCAGCGTTCTGCTATGCCCGCTGACGATTTGACAGTTTTGGCTGACGCGAAGCTCAGTGCCGGCGCCCCGTCGCGACCAGCCGCGGTGGGGCGGCGACCTCGCCGTCGCCGCCCCGCCGGTCGAGTTCGCGCTCAGCCTCCGTCAGCTTTCGTCGCAGATACCGCATGCACGTCACCCGCAGGAACGACGCGAAGTTCGGCACCTCGCCCCGATGCGCCAGGATCTCGTCGTGGAACTGCACGATCAGCGCGTTGGTCGTGCAGCGTTCCTCCTCGGCCATCTCGGCCAGCGTGTCCCACGCCAGGTTCTCGAGCCGGATGCTTGTCAGCACGCCGTGGATGCGCACGGTGCGCGAGCGCTGCTCGTACTGGATGGGGTCGGCCTTGACGAAGTATTCGCACATGGCTTGACGCCCCTTACAGCTCGCGGCGGCTCATGCGCCCTGCGATGTGGTCGGCCTGACGGATCGCCAACGCCACGATCGTCAGGGTCGGGTTCTCGGCCCCGCCGGTCGTGAACTGGCTGCCGTCGCTGATGAACAGGTTGCCCACGTCGTGCGTCTGGCCGAAGGCGTTGCACACGCTGCTTTTCGCGTCTTTGCCCATGCGGCAGGTGCCCAGGTTGTGCGTCGACGGGTACGGTGGCGTGCGGAAGGTCTTGATCGCGCCCGCGGCCTTGTAGATCTCTTCGCCCTGCTTGAAGGCGTGGTTGCGCATCGCGATGTCGTTGTCGTGGTCGTCGAAGTGCACGTTGGGCGCCGGGTTGCCCCACTTGTCTTTCACGTCCTTGTTGAGCGTGATGCGGTTGTTGGCGCGCGGCATGTCTTCGCCCACCAGCCACATGCCGGCGGTGTTCGCGTACTGCTCCATCCACCACGCGAAGTTGGCGCCCCAGTCGCCTGGGTTCAGGAACGCGGCCATGAACGGCAGGCCCAGTGCCAACGTCTCCATTTCGTAGCCGCCCGCGAAGCCGCGCTTGGTGTCGTGCTTGGCTTCGTCCTGCATCGATGCCGGCCATCGTCGTGCCGCGGTACATGTGCACCGGCTGCTTGAACGCCGCGTAGACCGAGCCCGTCATGTGGCGCATGTAGTTGCGCCCCACCTGCCCCGAGCTGTTCGCCAGGCCGTCGGGGAACTTGCTCGACGCCGACAGCAGCAGCAGGCGCGGCGTCTCGATCGAGTTGCCCGCCACCGCGACCACGCGCGCCTTCTGCCGCTGCTCGGCGCCGGCCTTGTCGCGATAGACGACGCGCGGTCGCCTTGCCGGCGTCGTCGTGCTCGATGCGCACCACGTGCGATCTCGGGCCGCAGGTCGAGGTTGCCGGTGGCTTCGGCCTTCGGGATCTTCGACATACAGCGTCGACCACTTCGCGCCGCTCTTGCAGCCCTGGAAGCAGAAGCCGATCTGCATGCAGCGCCCGCGGCCGTCGCGCGGCTCGCTGTTGATCGCCATGCGGCCGGTGTGCACCTCCTTGTAGCCCAGCTTCGTCGCGCCTGCGTGCATCACCTTGAAGTTGTTGTTGCCCGGCAGGCCCGGGATGCCGTTGGTGCGCGTCACGCCCATCTTGTCTTCGGCCTTGGCGTACCACGGGTCCATGTCGGCGAGCGTGACCGGCCAGTCCATCAGCGACGCACCGGCGATGTCGCCGTAGACGGTGCGCGCGCGGAACTCGTGCTCTTGCAAGCGCAGCGACGCGCCGGCCCAGTGGGTGGTGCTGCCGCCGACGGTCTTGCAGATCCACGTCGGGCAGGCCGGCGAAGTCTTTCGCGACGCGCCAGGTGCCCGAGGTCGTGCGCGGGTCGAGCCACGCGAGCTGCGAGAACGACTTCCACTCGTCGTTGATGAAGGTCGCCGGGCTTTGCAGTGCGCCGGCTTCGAGCAGCACGACCTTCATGCCCTTCTGGCAAAGCTCGTTGGCAAGCGTGCCGCCGCCTGCGCCCGAACCGATGATGACGACGGCGCTGTCGTCGTTGAATCCGATGGTGGCCATGGGTATGTCTCCGTGGTTGTTGTGTGTGTGTGCGCGTGGCGTCAGCCCATGTAGGGCTTCGGGCTGGCATCCGCGCCCGGGTTGGGCAGCCACTTCAGGTCCTGGAAGCCGCGCGTGATGTAGCCGCCCTTGTCCCATGACGAGCCGGGGTAGCCGAAGATCTTGTAGGCCATGTCGTTGTCGTACAGCGCGGTGATGCACTTGCCGCGCACGGCACCGAAGAACGGCGTGCCTTCGATCGCCTTGACGGCAGCGGCCTGCTTGGCCGCGGACGCCTTCGCGAAGTTGCCGCCGACGGCCTTGTTCAACCCGGCCACGCCTTCCTTCAGCATCGTCGCGGTCTTCGCATCGCCCGCGGCGGCGGCGTCCATGTCTTTGGCCAGCAGGGCGTACACCGCGTCGGGCAGCTTCTTGTGCGGGAAGAGCGCGCGGCCCATCTTCAAGATCGCCGCGCCTTCGTCCTTGCTCAGCGACTTCAGCTCGACCGCCCACACGCGCGACGGCGCCAGTGCCAGCAGCGGGCTGCCGAGCGCCAGCGTGCCCATCAGCACACCCGAGCCCTTCAGAAAGCCGCGGCGCACCAGCGGCAAATCGAGCTTGGGAACATCGCCCGACGGCTCCTCGCAGTCCGAGAAGTCGATCGCGGCGTCGGGATGAATCGGGATCACGCGCATGCCTGTCTCCTGTCGTTGTGATGTCGAGCGAGGCTTCGGATCGAGAGAGGGTCGTCGAGCCTCGTCCGCGCCGAGTATTTCAGTCTGGCCGCCGAACATGGTGATAAGCCGTTACCTACCGAACCTACCGCTGACAATGTCCATCCCTACGGATGGGTTTTTCGACGATGAGCGACATGATGGACAACTCGAGCGCGCGGATCGACATCGACGACATTCGCGCCGCGGCCAAGCGCCTAGCAGGCGTGGCGGTGCGCACGCCAGTGCTGCGCGCCGACGCGATCGACGACTTGCTGGGTGCGCGCCTCGTCTTCAAGTGCGAGAACCTCCAGCGCATGGGCGCATTCAAGTTCCGCGGCGCGTGGAACGCGATCAGTCGGCTCGACGACGCTCAGCGCCGCTGCGGCGTCGTCGCGTTCACCTCGGGCAACCACGGCCTGGCGGTCGCGCGTGCCGCGCAGTTGACGGGCACCAGCGCGGTCATCGTGATGCCGGCCGACGCGCCCGCGCCGAAGATCGAAGGCGCGCGCCGCTGCGGCGCCAATGTCGTCACGTTCGACCGCATGCGCGAAGACCGCGCCGCGATCGCCCGCGCCTATGTCGACCGCGAAGGCCGCACGCTGATCCCACCCTTCGACCACGACGACGTGATCGCCGGGCAGGGCACCGCGGCGCTCGAGCTGTGCGAAGACACAGCCGCCGACCCGCTCGACACGATCGTCGTGTGTGTGGGCGGCGGCGGTTTCCTGGCCGGCAGCACCGTTGCCGCGAAGGCGCTGCGACCCAGCATCCACATGGTCGGCGCCGAACCCGCTGCTGGCAACGATGGTGAGCAGTCGATGCGCGAAGGCCGCATCGTCGAGCTGCCCGACGTGCCGAACACGATCTGCGACGGCCAGCAGACGAAATGCATCGGCGTGCGCCCCTTCGCGATCTTTCGCGCGCACGGCGTGCAGGTGCGCAGCGCGAGCGATGACGTGGTGGCCGACGCGATGCGTCTCGCGTTCGACCACCTGAAGCTCGTCGTCGAGCCGTCGGGCGCGTGCGCGCTGGCGGTGGTGATGGCGCACCGCGAGCACTTCGCGGGGCAGCGCGTGGGCGTGATGCTGTCGGGCGGGAACGTCGACGCGGCGCGTTTCGCGCGGCTGATCAACAGGGCTTCGTAGCTCGGCCGTTCAGCGCGTCTGCGCGGGGTCGTAGAAGAACTGCTCTTCGACGATCAAGTCGCCTTCCCACCTCTGCCAGGCCAACTCCTCGAAGCGCACCGCCTTGCCGGTGGCGCGCACGGTGTACTCGAACACCCAGCGGATCACGACGATGTCGCCGTCGATCAGGATCGGTCGCTTGCACGACGAGCGCAGGTTCGTCACCGACGCCTGCGCGGCGTGCTCGAACGCGATCAGCGCGGGCTTGCCCACGCGTGGCGCACCCTGGTTCTCGCGCATCGTCGCGTGGTCGGCGTAGAAGCGCTCGACGGCTTCGACGCCGTGGCCGGTTTCGACGAGGGTGACAAAGGTTTCGACGATGGAGGGCAATGTCATCTCTATCGCTTTCGATTCGTCGTTTTTCGCCCTGGCGCGGATGCCGAGTGCTGCGCCAGCCACGCCTCGAATTCCAAAGGCTGCAAGCCGAAACGCACGGCGTTGCCTGCGTGCAGCGTCTGGAACTCCGACCGCAGCAGCGCTGCGAAGCGTTCTCGGTCCTTGCGGTCGACGGCGACGGGGATGGCGCGCTTCAACGTGCGATCGTCCAACGCGGATCCGGTGCGGCATGATCTTCTGGATGGCCGCGGCGAGTTGGGGGCGAAGGCGTAGGCGGAAGGTGTCGGGTACGACAAGCTGCTGCTTCACGGCGGTGTATTGCTGGCATGACCGCTCGTAGGCCCAGACGAACACGTCGCGCAGCAGGTCGACGCGCGTGGTTTCGTACACGCCGAGCAGGCCGTCGATGTAGGCCTGAGGCGGCACGTCGACGAACGACAGCGGCGCGAGGTTGTGGCGTGCGAGCGGGATGTTGGCCGCCAGACGCGAGGTGCGCTTGTTCACGTCCTCGAAGGGTTGCAGGTACGGCAGGTGAACCATCAGAAAAAACGACTGCTCGAAGGGGTCGTCGATCTCGGCGGCCATGCGCAACACGATCTCGAAGAGTTCCTCGAGGCGCTGTGGTAACCCCAGGGGGTGATAGACGCTGCCCGAGACCTCGACGACCCGCCGCCTGATCCGCCCGCTGGCGGCCGCGTCGCGCATCAGGCCGTCGGACAGCAGGGCGTGGAGTGCGATCACGGTGCGGGTGTCGACGGCCACGCTGGGCGCGTGCACGAGGTAGTCGATGGCTGCCTTGTGGTTCAGGATCATCTGTGTCTCGACCGCGTCCTTGCCTTCTGCGACGCGTCCGTGCTCGATCAGCCTTTCGGTGTCCAGGCGGCTGTACGTGTTGCCTTCGAGCCGCGACGACGCCCACGACAGATCAATCAGCAGGCGTCGAAGGATGTCGCGCGCGAAGGTGCCTGCCGCTGCGCCCGGGTCGACGTCCGCGTGGCCCAGCCCGTGAAGCTGGTGCCGCAGCGACGTCTGGCAGGTAGTGCGTGTGGTTGGGCTCGTAGGCTTCGAGGAAGGCGATGTCGTAGGACACCGGATGGCGTTGCTGGATCGGCCGGCGCACGTACTCGCGGATCGATTCGCCTTCGGGCGAGACGGGGACGTAGACCTCGATGGAGGGACGCGAGAGGCTGGTGGCGCTGGAGACGCCGGCCGCTTCCAGGTTTACGACGAGGGTCGGCAAGCGGTACTTAGTGCTTCGCCCCGTCCCCAGCGCCTCGAGCCGCTTGTCGCGCACGAGCGAAGCCACGCGGCGTTGAAGCGTGCGGGCCGACGCGTCGGACGCGAGGGCCTCGGCCAGCGCGGCGATGCGGATGCCGGAAGGATGCTTCGCCACCGTCAGCACGATGGCGTCGAGTTCGTCGGAAGTGATCGTCTTGCGCACGGTGATGTCGCGGGTTCAGGCGTATCGCGACACTTAATATGTCGCGATTCCCAGAATCCCGCCACTTTATTTGTCGCGAAAGACGTAATCGCGACACATCTTGGTGTCGCGATGATGGCCCGCAGCCGTCGAACTGCGATCACGAGCCCTACGGCTTGATGTACGCAAACCCCTCGCGCGCCTGCAGGCTCCCGATCCTTGCCACCCCCGACGGCGTGTAGTCCGCGTCGAGGACGAACTGGTCCTTCTTCAGGCTGCGGTTCTTCAGCGTGATCTCGCAGATTTCGAACTTGACGCCGCGCGCCTTCAGCGCATTGACCAGCGCGCCGTACTGGATGTCGGGGTTCTTCGCGTCCTTCGCACCTTCCATCAGGAAGTCGACGCCGTTGGCGTGCGTCACGACGACGATCTGCGTTTGCGGCAGGGTGTCGAGGTGGTTGCGGATGTTGCGCAGGCCCTTGGTGGCCTGCGTCGCCGCGTCGTCGATGTGATAGACGACCTTGTCCTGCGCGTACGCAGCGACGGTGCAGGCGAGGGCCAGCGTCAGCGCGGTGGCGCCTTGGCGAAGCGTGGTGCGGATGTGGGGCATGGGCTACCTCCTGGCTGGCTGGCGACGGTGGGTGCACGTAGGGTAGCGTGCGTGGGACGATGACGGCGATTCACTTGCCACGGAGGGTCCACCCGATGACGATCTTCAAACTCTGGGCCGGTGCCAGCGGCTACGCCTACAAGGCATGGCAAGGCAGCTTCTACCCCGACAAGATCGACGCTGACGCCATGCTCGCCTGGTACGCGCAGCGTCTGCCCGCGGTCGAGATCAACAACACTTTCTATCGACTGCCGAAGGCTGAGGTGCTGACGCGTTGGGCCGCCGAAACGCCCCCCGAGTTCCGCTTCGCCATCAAGGCGTCGCGGCGCATCACGCATGACGCGCGGCTGAAGGTCGAAGCGGCGGCCGACCCGCTCGCGTACCTGTATCGCAACCTCGCTATGTTGGGTGACAAACGCGGGCCGGTGCTGTTCCAACTGCCGCCGTTTCTGAAGAAGGACGTTGCGCGTCTGCGCGCCTTCCTCGAGGTGCTGCCCGAAGGCCACCGCGCCGCTTTCGAGTTCCGCGACGACAGCTGGCACGACGACGAGGTTTACGCCGCGTTGCGCGAAGCCGGTGCCGTGCTCGTCGCGTCGGAGCGCGAGGGCAGCAACGCGCCGCCACCGCTGGTCCAGACCGCGCCATGGGGCTACCTGCGCTTGCGGCTCGAACACTACGACGACAGCGACCTCGCGCGCTGGCTCGAGCGCGTGGCGGCCACGGGCTGGAAAGAGGTGCACGTGTACTTCATGCACGAGCCGACGGCGCCGGGTTACGCCGCGACGCTGCTGGCGCTGCACGCGGCTTCGGCACGCGCCTGAGTGCCGATACACTCGCTGCGTCATGTCTGTTGCACCCTTCCTGCACAACCGCCGCCTCGGGTCTGGTTTCGACCGGGGAGCCTGGCCCTGGCGTCGCTGGCGTTGATCTGATCCGCCGCGCGCCGCACCTGCATCAGGGCGGCCACATGCATCACACGCTATGCACGACGCCGATGCCACCATGGCCGCCGTCGACTCCCGGGCTGGAGGCCTGTCAATGATCACCGAACTCGAATTCAAGAGCCTTGCCGCGCAGGGCTACAACCGCATCCCCCTTGTCGCCGAAGCGTTCGCCGACCTCGAGACGCCGCTGTCGCTGTACCTGAAGCTCGCCGAAAGCAAGCCGTTCAGCTTCCTGCTCGAATCGGTCGTCGGCGGCGAGCGCTTCGGGCGATATTCATTCATCGGCCTGCCGGCGCGCACGCTGCTGCAGTCAAACCAATTCCGCACCGAGGTACTGCGCGACGGACATGTCGTCGAAACCCACGACGGTAATCCGCTCGAC
This sequence comes from uncultured beta proteobacterium, assembly GCA_963738615.1. Classification (GTDB taxonomy): domain Bacteria; phylum Pseudomonadota; class Gammaproteobacteria; order Burkholderiales; family Burkholderiaceae_C; genus CAVTWY01. The sequence goes on along the minus strand of CAVTXI010000019.1, from coordinate 290,286 downwards.
TTCGTGCAGGCGTATCAGCAGCGATTCAAAGTCGCGCTGCCGCCGGGCATGCCGCGCTTCTGCGGCGGGCTGGCCGGGTATTTCGGCTACGACGCCGTGCGCTACATCGAAGACAAACTCGCGCACACGTGGAAGGCTGGCGGCATCGATACGCCCGACATCATGCTGCTGCAGACCGAAGAGCTCGCGGTCATCGACAACCTGTCGGGCAAGCTCTACCTTATCGTCTATGCCGACCCGTCGGTGACCGAGGCCTATTTCGCCGCGAAGAAGCGCATGGCGCAGTTGATTGACAAACTCGCCCAAGGCGTGACGGCGCCGAAGGTCGAGCGCAGCGCGGCGCAACCGGTCGAGCGCCCTTTCGATAAGGCCGATTACCTCGAGGCCGTGGCGGTCGCGAAGGAATACATCGCCGCCGGCGACATGATGCAGGTGCAAATCGGCCAGCGCCTGCGCAAGCGCTTCGACGCGTCACCACTCGCGTTGTATCGCGCGCTGCGCTCGCTGAACCCGTCGCCGTACATGTATTACTACGATATGGGCGACTTCCACATCGTCGGCGCGTCGCCCGAAATTCTGGTGCGCCAAGAAACCACGACCGAAGGCCAGAAGATCACCATCCGCCCGCTGGCCGGCACACGCCCGCGCGGCGCCACGCCGGAACGTGACACCGCGCTGGAAGAAGAACTGCGCAATGACCCGAAGGAACGCGCCGAACACCTGATGCTGATCGACCTGGCGCGCAACGACATCGGCCGCATCGCGAAGACCGGCAGCGTGAAGGTCACCGAAGCCTTCGCGATCGAGCGCTATTCGCACGTGATGCATATCGTCAGCAATGTCGAAGCATTGCTTGTCGACGGCATGGACAACGTGGACGTCCTGCGCGCCACCTTCCCCGCGGGCACGTTGAGCGGCGCGCCGAAGATCCGCGCGATGGAAATCATCGACGAGCTCGAGCCCGTGAAGCGCGGCATCTACGGCGGCGCCTGCGGATATCTCAGCTTCAGCGGCGACATGGACGTGGCCATCGCGATCCGCACCGGCATCGTCAAGCACGGCACGTTGTACGTGCAAGCGGCCGCGGGCATCGTGGCCGATTCGGTGGCCGAGATGGAATGGCGCGAGACCGAGGCGAAGGCAAGGGCGTTGCTGCGGGCGGCGGAGTTGGTGGAAGAGGGGTTCTAGTCATGATCGAGGATCTGAAGAAGACCCTCTGGGCCACCGCCGACAAGCTGCGCGCGAACATGGACGCAGCCGAGTACAAGCACCTGGTGCTCGGCCTCATCTTCGTCAAGTACATCTCCGATACCTTCAGCGCGAAGCGTACCGAGCTGACTGCACGTTTTGCCGACCCCGCAGACGAATACTTCGTTGTCGACAGCACGCCCGAGTTGCTGGCCGGCGAACTGGAAGACCGCGATTACTACCGCGAGGCCAACGTCTTCTGGGTGCCCGAAGCCGCGCGCTGGGAGGCGCTGCGCTCGGCCGCCAAGCAGCCCGACATCGGCAAGCGCATCGACGACGCGCTCTCGCTGATCGAGGCCGAGAACCCCAAGCTGAAGGGCATCCTCGACAAGCGCTTCGCCCGCGCCCGGCTTCCCGACGGCAACCTGGGCGAGTTGGTGGACTTGGTGTCCACGATCGGCTTTGGCGCTACGGCCAGCGAGGCGCGCGACGTGCTGGGCCAGGTCTACGAATACTTCCTCGGCATGTTCGCCAGCGCCGAGGGCAAGCGCGGCGGCCAGTTCTACACGCCGCGAAGCATCGTCAAGACCCTGGTGGCCGTGCTGGCGCCGCACCACGGCAAGGTCTACGACCCATGCTGCGGCTCAGGCGGCATGTTCGTGCAGAGCGAGGCGTTCATCGAAGCGCATGGCGGCAAGCGAGGCGACGTGGCCATCTACGGCCAGGAAGCCAACCCAACCACCTGGCGCCTCGCGGCGATGAACCTCGCCATCCGCGGCATCGACTTCAACCTGGGCCGCGAGCCTGCCGACAGCTTCACGCGCGACCAGTTCCCTGATCTGCGCGCCGACTTCATCCTGGCCAACCCGCCCTTCAACATCAGCGACTGGTGGCACGCCAGTCTGACGGGTGATGCACGCTGGCACTACGGTGATCCGCCGCAAGGCAATGCCAACTACGCCTGGCTGCAGCACATGCTGCACCACCTGAAACCCAGCGGCCGCGCCGGCATCGTGCTGGCCAACGGCAGCATGAGTTCGAGCCAGAACAACGAAGGCCAGATCCGCGCCGCGATGGTCGACGCCCGCATCGCCAGCACCGTAGCCGCATGGCGCGGTGCATTGCTCCCTCGCCCGCTCGCGGGAGAAGGCAGGGGTGAGGGTGCAACGAGCTACCAAAATATCACCGGCTACTGCCGCAGCGTGAAGCTCGCCGAGATAGCCGAGCACGGGCATGTGCTCGCGCCGGGCCGCTACTCCGGCCAACTGCGCCTGCCCGACGCCGTAGCACTTGCGGATTGACCAAACGGTCGTCTCGCCGCTTTTTGCTCGGCTGGTGGCGAACGAAGGGCAAGCCCAAACCCTCGCCGCCCTCCGCGACACCCTGCTCCCCCGCCTGATCGACCGCACGCACGCTCTCGGCATCGAAGGCGCTCGATGACGACCGTCTGCCGACTGATCGACCGAGCGGGCGCGTCACAACATCCACTGCGCGCTGACTCAGTTGTCGGTGCTTGGTGCTTGCCGTGCGCGAGTCGATCAACTGGCGCGCGTAGCGACGGCACGCCAGCCGGTTCCAGCCACGAGGCCGTCAAAGAAGTCGAGATTTCTATGCACATGAGGGCCGACATGCATAGAAAATCGCGTTTTCTGTACACGTCGAACCACGGCAAGCTCCGCCCATGCCTGCGCTCGCCCCGCTTCTCCCGCTCGAACAACTGAACCCGGCGCGCTTTGACGCGCCGGCCATCCTCAAGCGGCTGGCCAGCAGCAGCCGTGCGCTGGCCGAGCTGAAGGGCATTGCGGCCTCCATCCCCAACCAGGGCATCCTGATCAACACCTTGGGCCTGCAAGAGGCGAAGGACAGCTCCGAGATCGAGAACATCGTCACCACGCATGACGAACTGTTCAAGGACGACGTGCTGCCCGAGGCTTTCGCCAACCCGGCCGCCAAGGAGGTGCTTCGCTACCGCCAGGCCCTGCGCGTGGGCTTCGAGCAGGTGCGCGGCAGCGGCTTGCTCACCGCCAACCACATCATCGAGATTCAGGGCGAACTCGAGCGCAACAACGCCGGCTTTCGAAAGCTGCCCGGCACCGCGCTGAAGGACGGAGGCGGACAGACGGTGTACACGCCGCCCCAAGACCCGGCGGAGATCATCCGGCTGATGGGCGGCCTGGAACGCTTCATCAACACGCCCGAGCTGTTCTCGGCTGACCCGCTGATCAAGATGGCGCTGATCCATCACCAGTTCGAGAGCATCCACCCCTTCTACGACGGTAACGGCCGCACGGGGCGCATCGTCAATGTGCTGTACCTGGTGAAGGAGGGCCTGCTCGACATCCCGGTGCTCTACCTCAGCAGCCACATCGTGCGCACCAAGGCCGACTACTACCGCCTGCTGCAGACGGTGCGCGAGCAGGACCGTTGGGAAGAATGGGTGCTGTACATGCTCGAGGCGGTGGAGGTCACCTCCGGCCACACCATTGCCACCATCCACGCCATCAAGGCGGCGTTGTTCGACTACAAGCACCGCATCCGCAACGGTTTCAAGTTCTACAGCCAGGACTTGATCAACAACCTGTTCACGCACCCGTACACCAAGATCGAGTACGTGCAACGGGACTTGGGCGTCTCGCGTGTGACTGCCACCAAGTATCTGGATGCACTTGCCGAGGGCGGTTTCGTGCGCAAGCAGAAGATGGGGCGCGGCAACTACTACATCAACCTGGCGTTGAATGCGGTGCTGCAAACCCCGCCGGCCCAGGCTCGGCTACCGCAGGCCGCACGATGACGGAAGACCAGCTGGAACAGGAGTGCCTGGCCTGGCTGGCCGAGGTCGGCTATCAACACCGCCACGGGCCCGAACTCGCGCCGGACGGCAGCACGCCCGAGCGCAGCAACTACCGCCAGGTGCTGCTGACCGGTACGGCCCAGTCGATCAAGCGAACGAAGTCACCGCGGGTTTCGAAGCCGTACTGCGTGCGGTGCGCACGACGCGCTGCGCGGCATGCTGGCCGGCACGAACCACACCACTTCAGGCCACGGCTTCGACTACAGCGGCTTTCTCACCGGCGGGCACAAAACGCTGGCCGGCGCCGCCAACTTCGTGTTGGGTCTCGAGGACGGCAAGAAGCGCTTTGCCGATCTCGCACTGGCGATGAGCAAGGCGTTCACGTTGTGCTGCACGCTCGACGAGGCCAAGGCGCAACGAGAAGAGGTCGCCTTCTTCCAGGCCGTGAAGGTGATCCTGACCAAACGCGAGATCAGCCAGCAGAAGAAGACCGACGAAGCGCGCGAGCTGGCGATTCGCCAGATCATCGGCGCGGCCGTGGTGTCCGAAGCGGTTGTCGACATCTTCGACGCGGTGGGCCTGGACAAACCCAACATCGGCATCCTCGACGACGCGTTCCTGGCCGAGGTGCGCATGCTGCCCGAACGCAATCTGGCGGTCGAGTTGCTCGAGCGCTTGCTCGAAGGCGAGATCAAGTCACGCTTCGCCAGCAACGTGGCGCAGCACAAGAAGTTCTCGACCATGCTGAGCGACGTGGTGCAGCGTTACCAGAACCCGCCGGATCAGCAGGACGCGGCGGTCGAGCTGGTCTTGCAGCAGGCGAAGGCGTTGGGTGAGGCGTGGGCGTAGGGCGACTCAACGCGCCTTGACCTGTGGCCTACCGCGCCGTCACCTGCACCTGATCCACGTTCAAGCTCGCCGCCCCCGCGCCGTTCAACTGCACGTTGATCCGCTGAATGCGATTCAGGTTGCCGAGTTGCGCAGGCGACAGCGCCACTGCGGTCCAGCGCTTGGCCCGCAGGCTCACCGTGACCGTGGCCGGCGGCGGCGACGCCGTATCGGCCTGGGCCGACACCAGCAGCGACACCGCGTTCGGGCTGTAAAGCCACATCCGCAGCCTCGACGTTGACGTGACGGTCACCGGCTGAGCGCCTGCCAGCGACAGCCCGCCCCAGCCTTGATAGTCGACGCGGATCGACACGCTGCCCGAACGCGCGCGTGTCGCATCGGCGAAGTTGCGGGTGCTGCCCCATGACCAGTCGCTCCAACTCGCGTCGAGCACCTCGTCGTAGATCAAGGCGTTGCCGCTGCTGCACGCGCTGGTGGTGACCGCGAGCGGCGCGCTGGTCGGCGACACGTTGCCCGCGGCGTCGCGCGCCGCAACGGCCAAGTCGTAGCGCGTGCCGCAGACCAGGTCGGTCGTCGCGAAGCTTGTGCCGGCCGCGTTGGTCGCGATGCGCGCGGTGTTGCGGAACACGTCGTAGCCCGTGACGCCCACGTTGTCGATCGACGCCGTCCAGCTCAACGTGGCCGACGTCGCGGTGACGTTGCCGGCGACAAGGTTCGTCGGCGTGGTCGGCGGCTGCGTGTCGGTCGACACGGGCGCGCGCGTCATCACGCGCGCCAGCAACTGCACGTACGCGGCCTGGGTGTAGATCGCCGGCTCGGTGATCTCCCACGAGATTTCCGGCCCGCTGGTGTTCCATTCCTTGTAGGCCTTCTGCACCGGCTGGTTGGTGATGCCTGCGACGTTGCCGGTGTAGTTCTTGTTCGGGCCACCGACAACGTAGCCCGGCGCGGGGCCGACGGACGACGTCTGCACGTTGTCGTAGACCGTGCCGTCGTCGAACCACGCGTGATAGAACTCGTCGACCGACGACTCGGCGCCCGCCGGCCCCATGTTCGACAGCATCACCTTGCGCAGCGGGTTCGCGCCGTGCAACCAGTGCAGGTGCTGCTCGGCGACTTCGCGGTACGCGGCAGCCTGGCCCGTGTTGATGCCGTATTCGATGAAGTCGAGATTGATCGTGCCGACGTGACCGCGCACGGTGTTGCTGCCCCAGTGGTACTGGTCTTCGTGCATGTAGGCGCGATACAGGTCGCGGTCGCTGGCCAGGTCCTGGATCGAGAACACGGCCTGCGCCGCCTTCTGGTTGCGGATCGCCGCGGCGAGGGTCGGCGACACGCCGGGTTGCGCGGCGTGGCGCAGCAGGCCGGCTTGCACCGGCGTCTCGTAAGGGCCCCACCAGCTGAGTCTCATCGGCCAGGTCTCGAGGTAGTGCGCGGCGACGAAGCTTGCGTAGGTGCTCTTGCCGGTGGCTTCGTACAAGCCGATGGCCGCCATCACGGCGTCGCTGAGTTGATCGGCCGACGCGCGATCGGCGTCGCCGGCCTTCACGTCCTGGTCGTCGCAGTTCGTTTCGAAGCTCGTGAAGTTGTTTGTCGTGACCTGCGCACGCGACCACGCGGCTTCGGCGCGCGCGACCAGGTCGTTGCCGTAACCCGCGAGCGCTGGCACGCCGCGATAGACCACGCCCGCCGCGGCGAACATGCTGGCTCCGGCCAGCGTCGCCGACGTGCACTCGGGCACGTAGTAGCGCGGCCTTGCATCGCTGCTGGGCGGCGATGCTTTGCCGTCGTAGGTATCCAGGCCGACCTTGAGCACGAAGCCGCCGGTGCCGGTCGCGTCCTGCATGCGTTTCAGGAAGTCGAGTTCCCACTTCACTTCGTCGAGCAGGTCGGGGATGCCGTTGCCCGATTCGGGGATGCCGAAGTCATCGCCGAAAACCGCGGGGTTGCTGCGATACGCGTGCAGCAGCGGCAGCACGGCGGTGTGCGCGAAGGTCGTGTACTTGTTGGTGTCGCCCGCGTCCATCCAGCCGCCGCGCAGGTCGCGTGCGGTCGATGCGTCGGTCTTCGCCCAGCGGCTGCGCGCCTGCGTGTCCTGATTCGGCCCTTCGTATGACACGCCTTCGGTCCAGCGCGCATCGGCGAAGGGAGGCGCTTTCGCGGATCCGATGCGCTGGTAGAAGAACACGCGCATCGCCGCGCGCAGTGCGGCGTCGTAGGCGCCGTCGCCGATCTCGAAGCGGCCCGAGCCCGCGCTGCGCACGGTGTCGTAGATGTAATACGAGCCGGGGCTGGTCACGCTCGAAAAGTCGAAGCGCCAGCCGCGGTCGCCCGACTGCGAATGCGTGGCGCCGCCGTTCCACGCCAGCAACGTGCCCGACAACACGACGCTGTCATCACCCCAGCGTCGCACCTGGTACTGGTTGGACCCGGTGCCGGGGGCAAAGGACTCGGCAGCGTTGAAGCCCACCTGCGGGTCAGCGATGACCGCCAACTTGCGCATCGCCGGCAGGTAGCCGAACTGGTCGACGTGAATGTGCGGCGTGACGCTCGAAGGCGCTGCCACGCCCGCGCTGGCTGCGACGACCAAGGCTGTCGCAACAGCCCATTGATGTTGCTTGTTCATCCCGACGACTCCTCGTTCTGTGTGGGCGCGATTCGCGTGCATACGCACCGCGGCGTCAATCGCGAAAGATCGAGCGGCGGAAAGGATTGCAACTAAATTGCCGACGATGGCCGCGTTGCCGCGTTATTCGCTTGCGCGCCTCACATCGAGAAACGTCGCGACGGGGGCTGGACAAACGCGACAGCCGCGCGTCAACCCTCGACAGGTTTGGCGCGTCAGTACCCGTCAGTACCGCCCGTCGTTGAGGTTGTAGCGCATGACCCTGCCGTGCCGCCCGGTCTTGTCGCGCTCGACGTCGTAGCAGTCGCCGGGCGGGCCGCGACGGTTCGCGAGCACCGGGGCGAAGATGGCCGCGTCATCAGCGTCGAGCCCGAGCGCTGACGTGCGCTGCGCCGCTTGCAGATGGTGCGTCGACGTGAAGCCGACGATCGACGCGGCGACCTGCGGTTGGTCGAGCACCCAGCGCGTCGCCACTTCACCGATGCCCGTGCCGTGGCGCGCGGCCACGCGATGCAGCGCACCGAGCAGCGCCTGGAAGTGCGCCCAGCCGCCAGCGTCTTCGATGATGAGTTTGTATTTGGTATGCGAGCGGTTCTCGAACGCGCCCGTCGGCTCTTCACGGCCGAGCCAGTTTTCGCTGAGCAGCCCGCCCGCCAGCGTGCCGTAGCACAACAGCTTCACGCTGTGTTTGCGGCACAGCTCGATCAGGCCACGCTCGGGCCGGTCATCGAGCAGCGAGTACTGCACCTGCGTCGAGACGATCGGAATACCGGCGTCGAGGATCTCGCGCGTGGATGCGGTATTGAAGTTGGTCAGGCCCAGGTGCGCGATCTTCCCGGCGCGGCGCAGATCGGCCAGCACGCCCAGCGCGTCGACGCATCCGGGCACGCCCAAGTTCCACCAATGGAACTGCACGAGGTCGAGCTGCTCGACGCCGAGCCGTTGCAGCGAGCGGTCGATGATCGCCTCGAGATACGCACGATCACAGCTCGTCAGCCGGTCATAGTCAGGCACACATTTCGTATGCACCTGAAGCCGCTTGGCATGATCGGGATACTCGCGCCGAAAGCGTCCGATCAGTTCTTCGACGCCGGTGTAGTGGTCAGCGCAATCGAAACTCGTCAGACCGGCATCGACGAAGACCGCCATGTCGCGAACGGCCTGATCAGCGTCGACCGCGCCGTGCCCGCCCGCGAGGTGCCAGCAGCCCTTGATCAGGCGCGAGCAGCGGTAGCCGGACGCGAGTTCAGTCTTCCGGATCGCCATCGTCGAGTCTTGCCGTCGCCGTTGCCCTCGACCGGCACCGCCGTCACCGCCGCATGGCTGAACGTGCGCTTGCCGCAGCGCGTGATCCGGAAGTGCGCCTTGCAGTTCGGGTCGGGGCAGGCGATGCGCGCGTCGGTGCTCATCCAGTCGTTCGGGTGCGTCATGCGTTGCTTGGCCGGCAGGATCGGCAGCAGCGGCGCCAAGGTGTAGATCGACCAGCTTTGCCCCGGCGGGAAGTGCAGTTGCTCTCCGTGCAGCTCGAAATGGTCGCCGGGTTTGGCCTTGCACCAGCAGGGGCCGTCGCCGACCCACTCGACGCGCAGGTCGTACAGATCGAAGCTATCGTCGTTCGCGCTCACGTCGGCTCACGCTGTTATTCACGCCCATCACTTCACACCCATCTCGCTCGACAAGCTCTTGATCAGCCCGCGGTACTCGTCCAGCGCGGCCTTCGCGTCGGGTGTCTTCTTCGTCGCGTCGGCCAGCCACTCCTGCTCGACGAACGCGAGGCGCTTGCGAAGCTCCTCGAGCAGCGGGCCTTGCACTTCGGTGACCTTGACGCCGGCTTCCTTCAGCTTGCCAACGGCCTCGTCTTCCTTCGCCTGCCACACGGTCGAGAAGCGCCGCACCATCGCCTCGCCCGACAGCTTCATGATCGCGTCGCGATCGCGCGCCTCGAGCGACTGCCACTTCGCGTCGTTGACCACGATGTACTGGCTCGAGTGCGCGAAGCCGCCCAGGCACGAACGATGCCGTCTGAAGGTGCTGCGTCATCTTGAACGCGACGGCCGTCTCCTTCTGCTGGAACATGCCCTGGATCACGCCGCGTGAGATCTGCTCGTACGCCTCGGTCAGCGGGCTCGAGATCGGCGTCATGCCCAGTTCTTTCGTGATCTTCTCGACCGTGGTGCCAGGCACGCGAATCTTGATGCCCTTGACCGCGTCCATGCTCTCGAAAGCGTTGGCTTTGGTGAAGAGCTGGTACGGCCCGTTGGTCCACAGCCCCAGCAGCACCACGCCTTCGTGTTCGTTCAGCTTCGCGAAGTACTTCTGATAGGTGCGCCAGTAGGCCAGCGAATTGACCACCGCGTGATCCGTCGTGAACGGCAGCTCGGACAGCTCGGTGAGCTTGAAACGGTTGGGCGTGTAGGCGTGCACCGTGAAGGCGATGTCGGCGACGCCGTTCTTCACCAGGTCGTAGTGCGCGGGCGGTGCGCCGAGGGCAGGCAGCACCTGGATCTTCACGCGGCCCTCGGTGGCTTTCTCGACGTTGGCGGCCCAGGGCTGGACCATCTCGGTGACGACGTGGTGCGTGGGCGGCAACCAGTTCGAGTAGCGCAGCACCGTCTGCGCCGAGGCGAACGAGGCGCCACCGGCGAGCGTGGCGGTGAAGAAGGCGCAAGCGAGGGTGCGCGTTGGAACTGAGCGAAAGATCATCGTCATGTCTCCGTTGTTCGTGGAATCAACAAGCTCACATCACCGAAGGCAGCCACAGCGACAGCGCCGGAAACGCAATCAGCAGCGCCACGCGCACCAGGTCAGCCGCGACGAACGACGCCGCACCGCGAAACACCGTTGCCAACGGCACCTTCGGCAACTGCCCTGCGAGCATATAGACGTTCATGCCCACCGGCGGCGTGATCAGCGCAACCTCGATCATCGTCACCACGATCACGCCGAACCACACCGGGTCGATCCCGCGCGCGACCACCAGCGGGAACAGGATCGGCAGCGTCAGCAGGATCATCGACATGCTCTCGAGAAAGCACCCCAGCACCAGGAAGAGCCCGCACACCAGCAGCAGGAACGCAACGTTGCCCATCGCCAGCCCCGAGAACCACTCGGTCAACCACGGCGTGAAGCCGGCGATCGTGATGTATTTGGTCAGCAGCAGCGCGCCGATCAGGATGAAGAAGAGCGTGGTCGTCGTCTTCACGGTGTCCAGCAGCGCCTGCGCCAGCATCGCGCGCGTCAAGCGCCCGCGCGCCCATGCGATCAGGAAGGCGCCGACCGCGCCCACGCCCGCCGCCTCGGTCGGCGTGAACCAGCCGCCGTACAGGCCACCGATCACCAGCCCGAACAGCAGCGCAACCGAACCGACGCCGCGCAGCGCGCGCCAACGTTCGGCCCAACTGCTGCGCTCGCCCGCCGGCCCCGAGCCCGGCCGGCGCCACGTCGTGAACATCACCGCGCCGATGTACAGCAGCGCGCCCAGCAGCCCCGGCACCACGCCGGCGATGAAGAGCTTGCCGATGTCGGTCTGCGTCAGGATGCCGTAGATCATGAACGCCACGCTGGGCGGAATCATGATGCCGAGCGTGCCGGCCGACGCGATGCAGCCGGTGGCCAGTGCGTCGTCGTAGCCGTAGCGCTTCATCTCGGGGTAGGCCACGCGCGTCATCGCTGCCGAGGTTGCGAGGCTCGAGCCGCACACCGCAGCAAAGCCGGCGCAGGCGATCACGGTCGCGATCGCGAGCCCGCCGCGCAGATGCCCCACGCAGCGATAGGCCGCGATGTACAGCTCGCGCGAGATGTCGGCGCCGTTCACAAGGTTGCCCATCAGGATGAACAGCGGCACCACCGACAACGTGTAGCTGACGACGGTGTTGAAGGTCGTCTCGCCGATCATGAAAAGCGTGGGCTCGATCCCGACGATCGAAATGAAGCCGGCGATGCCTGGAAGCGCCATCGCGACCGCGATCGGCACCTCGAGCGCGACCAACAGCAGCATCAGCGCCAGCAGCAGCAGGACGGTCGTCAAGCCGGCGGCTCCTGCGGCGTTGTGGGACGGCGGGTCAGCAACGCAAGCCACGCGGCCAGCGCCAGCAGCACGGCGCCGAACGCGGCGGCCCACGCGAGCGGCAGCTCGATGAAAGGCGCTCGGTCGCCGACTGCCGCGAGCTTCCACGCGTAGCGCGCCATCGACCATGCCAGCACGCCCATCGTCAGCGCGGTGGTGATGCGTCGCAGCCACCGCAACGTGGCCGCAAGCCGCGGGTGCTGTCCGACCCAACCCGCGAAGATGCCGGCGCGCACATGCTCGTCGGCCAGCGTCACGCCCGGCAGCCCGGCGTAGACCACCGCGGCGACGAGCAGGCCCGTCAGTTCGTAGGCGCCCGTGACGGGCCGGCCCGCGACGCGCATCGCGACATCCCCGAACGCCACCAACGCCATCGCCGCGAGCAGCACGGACGCCAAACCCAGCGTCAGCGCCGATGTGCGCTGATGTATCGACTGGTGCAAGGCCGGGTGCAAGGCCAGGTGCAAGGCTGAGCGGGCGTCCATGCGCTGCACTGTGGCCGAGCGCAACATCGTCAAACGTCAGGGGATTCCTGGGCGGGCATGTGCTACCTTTCTCGTCCTCCTGCGGCCTTCGTCCGGCCGACGACAACCATGGCCCCAGACACTGCCAGCCCCGTGAACTTTGATGCCTTGTCGCCTGTGGCGAAAGAGGTGGCGCAGGCGATGGCACGGGTGGCCAGCGACATTGCGCTGGTGATCGACCGCGACGGCGTCATTCGCAGCGTGGCCGAAGGCGCTTCGCCGTTGCCCGCCGAGTGCAGCCATTGGGTCGGTCGGCGCTGGGTCGACACGGTCAGCACCGACACACGGCGCAAGATCGAGATGCTGCTCGACGAAGTCGGCTCCTCCGCGATTTCGCAGCGCCGCGAAGTGAATCACCCGACCGGCGACGGCGACTCGGTGCCGATGGCCTGGACCGCGATCCGCCTGGGCGAACACGGGCCGGTGGTGGCGGTGGGCCGCGATCTGCGCGCGGTGGCGGCGATTCAGCGGCGCTTCCTCGATTCGCAGCACGAGATGGAGCTTGACTACTGGCAGCGCCGCCACGCCGACAACCGCTACCGCACGCTGTTCAACGTGGCGCGCGACGCCGTGATGGTGCTCGACGCCGACACCCTGCGCGTGATCGAGGCAAACGAGGCTGCGCGTGGTTTGCTGCGTGCGCCCGAGTCGCAGCCCATCGCGTCGGGTCAGCCGGTGACGTCCCTGGTGCCCGAGGTGGCGCGCGCCCCGCTGGCCGAACTGCTGGGCACCGCGCGCACCAGCGGGCGCGGCGGCGAGATCCGGCTGCGCATGGCGACCGTCGGCCCGACGTGGGACGTATCGGCCACGCCGTTCATCATGGGCGAGCGCCAGAACCTGCTGCTGCGTGCGCGCGACCACGATGATGGCAGCGACGCCGAGCCCGCGATCATGCGCACCTTGGTCGAATCAACCACCGATGCCATCGTCATCACCGACTCGGCGGGCCACATTCAGATGGCCAACCCCGCGTTCCTGACTTTGGTGCAGCAGCCGAGCGAGGCGCGCGTCAAAGGCCAGGGCCTGGCCGACGTCGTCGGTGACCGCGACGGATCGTGGCGCGACACGCTGGCACGCACGCGCCTCGAGGGCCTGTGCCCGCGCACGGCGCTGACGGTGATGCGCGACGGCGACTTCGGCATCGGCGTCGAAGTCGTCTCTACGGTGCTGACCGATGGAGATCAGGAATTGCTGGGCTTCACGCTGCGCACGGTCGAGCCGCCCCGGCCCGTCGGACCGATGTACTCGGTGCAAGCCTGGCCCGAGCTGGATGCGCTGCGGGCCCAGGTTGGGTTGGTGCCGCTGGCGCACCTGCTGCACGACGCCGCGGGTGCGGTCGAGCGCCAGATGATTCGCACGGCGCTGCGACAGGCCGCGGGCCAGGTCAGCGTGGCCGCCAGGCTGCTGTGCGTCGATGTGCAGGTGCTGAGCGCGCGCATGCAGCAGCTCGACCTCTGGGCTGACGGTTCTGATGGAGACGACACCAGCGGGTCGGACGACGAGCCGACACCCGCCGCGCCGCGCCGCATGAACTGAACGCGGCTCGGCCCCATGCAAACCGAAGCGGCGCCCGGCGGCGTCAACCTCACCAACTGCGAACTCGAACCGATCCAACTGATCGGGGCGGTGCAACCGTTCGGCTTGTTGTTGGCGGTGCGTGAAGGCGACGGTGTCGTGGTCCAGGCCAGCCGCAACGCGGCAGACCTGCTGGGGTTGCCGTTGGCACGGGTCATCGACCAACCGCTGGTGACGCTGGGAGTCGAGCTTGCGCGTGAGGTCGAACACCTTGCGCGCGTCGGCCCGCTGCTCGAGCCGGTGACGCTGCAGTGCGCGCTTGTCGTGCAAGGCCGCCGCCGCCGCTTCGAAGGTGCGGTGCATCGCTCGGCCAGCGGCGTGCTGGTGGTCGAACTCGAGCCACTCGACGCGCAACCCGGCCGGCCCGAGCCGACCGACCTTGCGCCCGACGTGATCGCCGGCACGTTGTCGGCGGCGGTGCAGCGTTTCAGCGCCGCGCCGTCGGTGGGCACGCTGGTCGACGGCATCGTGCAAGCCATGCGTGACCTGACCGGCTACGACCGCGTGATGGTGTACCGCTTCGACCCCGACGGCCACGGCAAGGTGATCGCCGAATCACGCCATCCGCGGCTGGAATCGCTGCTGGGCCACCACTACCCGGCCAGCGACATTCCGCAGCGCGCGCGTGAGCTGTACCTGCGCAACCGCGTGCGCCAATTGGTCAGCATCGACGACGAGCCGCAGCCGCTCGAGCCCGCGCTGCTGCGGCCCGGCGGCGAGCATCTGGACATGTCGATGTGCACCCTGCGCGCCATGTCGCCGATCCACGTGCAGTACCTGCGCAACATGGGCGTGATGGCGTCGTTCTCGGCGTCGCTGGTGCGCGAAGGGCAGCTTTGGGGGTTGGTCGCGGCGCACCACTACGCGCCGCGCTGCCTGCGCCGCACGGTGCGCGCGGCGGCCGACCTGTTGGCCGAGGTTGCGTCGACGCGCCTGACAGCGATCGAGAACTACGCCCACGCACAGGTCGCATTGATGGTGCGCAGGCTCGAGCAGCGATTGGTCGAAGCCACGTCCACCGAGGGCGATTGGCGCTACGCCATCTTCCGCAACCCGCGCACGCTGCTGCAACCGCTGGAAGCCACCGGCGCCGTGCTCTTCCACGACGGCGAACTGCTGACCACGGGCGAGGTGCCGTCCACGCCCGAACTGCGTGCGCTGCTCGACTGGGTGCACGGCCACGCCAGTGACGAACCCTTCGCCTGCTCGTCGATCGCCAAGGCCGCGCCCGCGCTGGCCAGCCTGACGCCCACCGCCAGCGGCGTGCTCGCGATGCGGCTGTCGTCGACGCGCCCCGACTACCTGGTGTGGCTGCGCAAGGAACAGTTGCTGACCGTCACGTGGGCGGGCAACCCGAGCAAGCCGGTGCTGGGTGACAACCCGCTCGAGCTGTCACCGCGGCGTTCGTTCGAGGCCTGGTCCGAAATCGTGCGCGGCACCGCGGTGCCGTGGTCGTCTACCGAACTCGCGCTGGCGCGCGCGATCGGCGTGGCGCTGGTCGACATCATCGTGCAGGTGCAGGCGGTGCGCCTGCTGATCGCCGAGCACCAGTTGAACCAGGTCCGCGGCGCTGTGGCGGGTGCGCGCGAGCCGGTCGTCGTGGCCGACATGCAAGGCCGCGTGATCTTCGCCAACGACGCGTTGCTTGCGCTCAGCCCAAGCCCGTTGGTGCCAGGCGAGTTGGTGGCGGACCGCTTCGCCCAGCCCGGTTTGGTACGCGCTGCGATCGAACAACTGCGCACCGCGCCTCAACCCTGGCGTCGCGAACTGGACCTGGTGGGTGCAGAAGGCGCGCTGCCGGTGAGCGCGCGCGCCGAGGTCGTCACGGGCCGCGACGGCTTGCGGCTGGGGTTCATCTTCGTGCTGACCGACCTGCGCGAGAACCGCCGCGCTGCGCGCGCGCGCGAACATCTCGAGGTGTCTCTTCGCCAGGCCGCACGGCTGTCGCCGCTCGAGACCGACGACGTGGTGAGCGCCATCCTGGCCAACGCCAGCCTCGCGGCGATGGACATCACCGAAGCACCCGGTGGCCCGCCCGTCGCCGGCTTGCTCGAGGAGGTCGAGGTCTCGACCCGGCGTGCGGCGGCGCTGTATGCGCAGATCCGCAGGATGAAGGCTGCGCCGTAGGTGCGTTTATCGGTATTTATCGCGAGGCCGATAAATTATCTGGCTTTATGCGCGCGCCAACGCGTTCTCGCTCACGAACAGATTTCGCGAACGGAATGCCGCCGGACTTTCTAGAATCAAGACGGCTCTCAACGCCGCGAGCTGCGAAGCGAACCAGGGGCGACGAAGTTTGCGGTTGTCGGCCCACACCCAGGCAGGGACGGGCATCCCGTGTTGCCAAGCCAGGTGTTCGGCCGTTGCAGCGAGGTAGGCGTCCTGCACCGCACCCCGCCCACCGGCGTGGGGCTCGAGAGGCACGGGCTCGGCGGCCCAAGCAGCCGCACTCGGCGCGGACTTGAATTCGTCGAGAAAGTTCGCCAGGCACAGGTCGAACGAATCACCGGCGAGAGCAAGTCGCGCCACCTCGGCCAAAGTCTTCGGTCTCATACGCTGCCCTCGTCGAACAAGCCTTCGACCAGATACTGAGTCTTGATCGGGATGCGGCTCGAAGGGTAGTAATGCGCCACCAGCTCCAGAACATCTTGGGCGGATTGCAGCTTCAGGTGGCGGGTCAGGAAAACGATGTCGGCAACGTCGGATGGCTCGTCCGCCGTGCCGCCAAGCCGCGCGGCCATGCACTTCATCGCCAGCAGGTACTGCGGCACCGGCATGGTCAGGCGCAAGTGTTCGAACTGCGGCAGACCGCCCGTGGTCGTCTCGTGGCGGCTGGAAACAAAGCCTTTGACGCCGTCGTTCAACCAGTCGGGAGGCAGACGCAACTCGTCGCCCAATTCACGCGCGATGGCGCGAACGACCTGCGCCGGCTGAAACAGCGCATCCACGTCTTTCGTCGTGACTCGGGCGGTGAACGCAAGCACCATCACCGCACCGCCGAACAGGCAAACCTCTCCCGTGACTCCTTGTTGCCCAAGGCGGTCGGACAAAAGCTCGAGCCCGCGCAGGATGGTTTCCCGCGTCAGCGACGATGGTTCGTCGGTATTCATGGCGTACCGAGGTTAACGCAGCCCATCCTTGTTCACGGCTCGTCATGCGGCAGCAACTTGCGGGACAGGACACCACTGCGCTCGCTCGCCACCATCGGCGCGCCCTCACGGATCTGCTCGAACAGTCCGCAGTGCGCCTCGAAGGCCCAAACCGCTTCCGCCACCACCTCGTCGACCTGGCTGGCGTCTAGGTTCGCCAACCTCAGGTCGCTGCGCAGCGACTCGCGCAGCGCCAGCACGTCGTTGTCTGCGCCGAAGTCGTAGAAGCGCGTGCCGTCCACCACCACCGGGAAGAGGTCGCGCACCAACCGGCTCAGGACCTGGCCGCCGTGCAGGTCGCCAAGGTAGCGTACATAGACATGTGCCCACAGGCGATGCGCTTGCGGGCCGCGCAGGCTGCGAAGGCGCGCGACGTAGTCACGCGTTACAGGCGCGAGGGCGGCGTTGGGGTCTGCGCCGAACGCGCGCAAGTCGGATGCGAGCGCTGTCGACCGCGCCAGCGCCGCAGAGTGCCCCGGGCGGTTCGTGGCGTCGAGCGCGTCTTCCATCGCCGCGTAGATCGCATGCAGGTTCGTCAGCAGCGAAACATAGGCCTCGCGGCTGATCCGGCGCGCCAGAAGATCGGCCATCACGCCGCTGCGCTCGGCGCGGGCGTGCAGTTCGTGGGTGGCGACCCTCAACCGTTGCGGCAGGGTTGCTTGCGAATCCAAAGACAAAGACGTCTCCCGTTCGAGAGATGCTAGTTCAGGATCGGTCGTCGACGGCCGCCCTCATGCCACACGCGGCATGCGCCAAGGCAACATCCATTGCACCACGGGCGACGCAAGACGCGTCACATCCAGCGTTTCATGGATCGCATCGGTGGGCTCGTCTTGCAGCGACACGCGCAGCAGCGAACGCGCGTAGAACGGTGTGTCTTCCAGGGTCTGCTGCAAGAAGACGGGCGCCGTGTCCGACCGGCACGTGGCGGTCGATGCGCCACCAGCGCGTGAGCGGCAGGCGCTGGCGGTGCCGCAGCGTGAAGGGCTCGGTGAAGGGCGTATGGCTGCCGTCGGGCGCGAAGCGCGCGCCGATCAAGTGGGGTTCACCGTCGCGCGTCACCACGTCGTACAGCACGGCGCAGCGGCCGTTGGCCAGCGGCGCGCGCATCCAGTCCCAGCGCGTGAAGGCGCGCTCGATCGGCTCGTCGCCTTCGTTGCTGTCGAGGTAGGCGCGACCTTGCCAACGCTGACCGGGTTGCCCCAGGTCGACCTCGACGCGCGCGCACGGCGCGATCGGCCCCCAGCGGTGGTTGCCCTGCGCGTCCAGCGCGGTGTGGAAGCTCGACAGGCCCTGCGGATGTACGACCACGCGGCCGCGCACGCGGTGCGGGAAGGGCACGCTGCGTTCGTCGATGTCGATGACCAGCGCGTCGTTCGTCCATTCGACGCGGCTGGGTCCAATCGTGAAGGAACGCGCGTCGCGGTGCACATGGCGTTGCCCGCGCTCGGTCATCGTCCAGCGCCGTGCCGGGCCGTACAAGCACACGTTGATGGCGCAGTGGTTGTCGGCCGGCGTGTGCGCATCGCGCGCGAACGCGCGCCGGTAGTAGGGCGAGAAGACGCTGCCGACGAAGGCGATGATCGTCAGCGCGTGGCGGTGGTCGTCGCTGACGGCGTCGACGTACCACCATAGGTACGCGCCCGGCGCGACCGGCTGGTCGAATCGAGGTGCGCCAGCAGCGTCGCGGCCGCCTGCCGGCCCGACATCGCCGCCATCGGCACGCCCGGCCCCGGGTGCACCGTGCCCCCCGCGAGGAACAGCCCCGGCAGCGCCGTCGTCGCGCCGGAGCGTTTGAACAGCGCCATCCACCCGTGCGTCGCCGGCCCGTAGAGTGCGCCGGCCGAGCCCGGGAACAGGTGCGCAAAGTCCGTCGGCGTGCGCCGCAGAACTTGCCGATCGGGCTGCTCGATCGAAAGGTGCAGGCCGCTGTTCTGCAGCAGCTTCAGGCTGCGTTGTTCGCATGACTGAATCTCCGAAGCCTCGAGTGGGTGGTGTGCGCTGGTGGCCGGCGCGTTGACAAGCGCCAGCAACCGCTCGCGTCCGCGCGGTGCCTCGGCACCGGTCGATCGGTCCTGGGCACACACGTAGACCGTGCCGAGTCGCGGCAGGCGGCGCTGTCTGAACACATCGTCGAATTCGCTGGCGTAGTCGTCGTCGAAGAACACGTTGTGACGCGCGAGCTCGAAGCCTTCGGTGCGCGTGTGCATCAACCATGTCAGCGCCGACAGCGATCGCTCGTGCGTGCGCAGGGGTCGCCTGCCCAGCCGATCGGCGACGTCGGCGCCCAGCAGGCCCGACGCCAACGCGTCGATGTCGCCGTTGAAGATCACGGCGTCGGCGTCGAGGTGCTCGCCATCACGACCGCCGCCTGCATCCAGCACGACGCCGCATGCGCGGCCTTTCTCGACGCGGATGCGCTTCACGCGTTGGCCCAAGCGCAGCTTCACGCCGCGTCGCTGCGCCAGATCAGCCAGACGCAACGCCAGGGTCGACATGCCGCCATCGACCGCCCACACGCCTTCGGCCTCCACGTGTGCGATCAGCATCAGCGTGGCCGGCGCCGCGAACGGCGATGCGCCGCAATACGTGGCGTAGCGCGCGAACAGTTGGCGCATGCGCGGGTCTTGGAAGTGACGGCCGAGCGAACGCCACAACGTCGCGAAGGGTCCCAGCTTGGTCAGCGTCGCCAGCCCCGAAGGCCCGAGCGCCGCGACCATGCCCATGAAGCCGGGCCGCGCGGACCGAATGTGCGGTGCTTCGAGCGTGCGACACACGCGCCGCGCCTCGTCACAGAAGGTGCGGTAGCGCCGAGCTTCGGCGGGCGACGCAAACCGCGCGACGGCGTCGACCGATCGCTCGAGGTCCGCGTGCAGGTCCAGCCGCGAGCCGTCGCGCCACGCATGCCGCGCCAGCACGTCGAGCGGCTCGAGCCGCACCAACTCGTCGAGCGACGCGCCCACCTGCGCGAGGATCTCGTCGAAAACCCAACGCATCGTGAAGACCGTGGGCCCGGCGTCGATGCGCACGCCGTCGACCTCGAGCGCGCGCATCTTGCCGCCGGGTTCGGGGGCGGCGTCGATCAACGTCACATCGAGGCCGCGCGCGGCCAGCAGCAGCGCGGACACCAGCCCGCCGATGCCCGCGCCGACGACGACGCATGTGTTCTCAGCCATAGGTCCGGCCGTGCCATTGCCCCGTGATCGACAGCGGCACCAGCCGCAAGAACATCGACTCGCTGAACCAGCCCTGTTGCAACGCGCCGCGTGAAGCAGCCAAGTGCGCGCCACCGCGCGCGTAGGCCTCGAGCGCATCACGGTTGTCCCAGAGGCTGAACGTCGCCTGGCGCAACAACGGCGCTTCGCCCAGGCCGATCGCCAAACGACAGCCTTCGGCGCGGACGATGCCGTCATGCGTCGCCGGCGCATGGCGCCAGAAGCGCGCGGCGTGGCGCAAGCGGATCGACGCGCGCGTGATCGCGGCCACGGGCGCGTCGTTCGCCTGCCGCGCCGTCACCGCGAAGTCGACGCCGCCCCAGCGACCGCGTGACGACGTGGCGCGCATCAACACCGTCAGCGATTCACGCGCATGTCGGCGATAGCCGAGCATCACAGGCGAATCGGCGGCGAACGCCTGCGCCCGCTCGGCGTCGTCGAAGAACCCGATGAAGCCTTGGTGATCGAACCCCGGTGCAAGCCCGAAGCCACCGCCGCGGCCGCTGCCCAACACGCGCGCGAAGTGCAGGCCGGGCACCGTGCGCAGCGCTCGCGTGCCGATCACCAGCCGCGCCAGACCCCATGGCACCGCGCTCGCCGGGAGCTTCGCCAGCATCAGCAGCGCAACGGCAGCTGGCACCCTCTCCCGCGGAGTCACTTCACGGTGACTTCCACGCGACGCGAACTGGCGTCCTCGCCGGACACGTTGGCTTCGGTCTGCTGTGGCTTCTCGAGCACGACGCGTGATGCGGCGACGCCCGCGGACGTGAGTGCGTCGCGCACCGCGAAGGCACGCTGCTTCGCCAATTCCTGGTTCTGCGCCAACGTGCCGCTGGCCGAGTGAAAGCCCGAGATCGTCGCCGTGGCGCCGGGGTTGGCTTTCAACGCGTCGATCGCCTTCGACAACTCGTCCGACCCTTTGGCGTCGATGGCCGGCGAGCCCACCGCGAAGTACACGATCGAACGCAACGCCTGGGCCGAAGGCGTCGGTGCCGCAGCGGTGGGTGCGGCCATCGCAACTTGTGCGGGCGCAGCGGGTGCAGGCGCCGCGGCCGGTGTTGCGGCAGGCGCAGGAACCGCTGCCGGCGCGGGTGCAGCCGCCACCGCCGCCGCCCCAGGTGCCAGGGCGGCCACCTTCTGAAGGCCGGCGTAGTCCTTGGCCATCGCCAAACCACCCAGCGGCTTGTTGGCGCCCTGGTGGCAGGTGCCGCAATTGACCTTCGCGACATCGCCCGTCGGACCGAGCCGGTGGGCAGGGAAGGTCTTGGTGAGCGGCACGAGGTAATCGCTGTTGAGGTCGCGTGCAAGCCGCAGGCCGTGCCACGCGGTCACGCGCTGAGCGGGGCCGTCCCACGACTGGAACGACCGCGTGTTGTGGCAGAACGTGCAGTTCACGCCCAGCGACTTGCTCATGTGGTTCATGAGCGAGTACGTGAACTCGGCCTGCTTTGTCGACGTGCGGTGATCGTCTTGCGGCAACGCCTGCGTGCCCTGCACGCGGATCTCGTCGGCCCCGGTCTTGCCGCCACCGATGTAGCCCGAGAACGGGTCGTAGGGCAGCGAGGCAAGCGCGATCGACGGCGTGGCCTTGTTCTGCCCCGCGTCGTTGCCCATGCCCGAGCCCGTGCGGTTGTTCTTCGGCGTTTCCGCCGTAAACCATATTTGTGACGGCACGGCGTTGCCGCGGTGGCAGGTGTAGCAGGTGACGCCGGTGGCGCCCACGTGTTTGCCCCAGTCGGCGTTCAGGTGCTGCGTCATCTCGATCATGCGGCGCGAGACAACCTTTGTGTACTTCGAATCGTCGGCCAGATTCGCCGGGTTGTGGCAATAGTTGCAACCTTCGGCCGGCGCCACCCACTGCGTGATCGCCAGCATGTGACGCGTGAATTCGCCAATCGACAGGTCGCCAAGTACCTTCACGTTCTGATAGATATCCTTGGCCTTCGGGCCTTCGGCGGGCCCGGGCGGCGGCAAATCGGGTACCGGCGCAGTCGCGGCCTTCTGTGCCGCAAGCGTGCGTGGGTTGTCGGTCTGGCCCATGCCCGTGCCGCGATAGCCGTACTGCTTGTTCTCCATCGGCGGGCGCTCGCACGCGGCGAGCAGACTTGCACCCGCCAGGAGAGCGACGAGAAGCTTCGTGTTCATGGCTTCACCCCTTGCACCAAAGCCGGGTCGAGCACAGCGGGCCCCACGCTCGGATATCCAGGCGCGAAGCCGTGCTTCACCGCCCAGAGGAACCAGTTGTCGACCACCGTACCAGTCAGCAGGATGCCGATGCCGCCGACCAGCGGGCACAGCACGGCGAACCACCACGCCCAACGGTGGATCGATTCCATCGTCGCGTTGAAGCCCATCGTCCAGCGCCAAAACAGTGCCGCGCGTTCGCTGGCCGTACCGCGGTGCAGGATCTGATCGATCTCGCGGTCGCCGCCGTAGCGGCTCACGGCCAAGATGGTCGCGCCGTGCATCGCGAACAGCAGTGCCGACCCGTACAGGAACGCGATCGACAGCGCGTGGAACGGGTTGTAGAAGAGGTTGCCATAGCGCAGCGAGAACGCCGCCGTCCAGTCCAGGTGCGGGAAGATGCCGAAGGGCACCGCTTCACCCCACGAACCCATCAGCAGCGGGCGGAAGAAGCCGAGCACAAGGAACAGCCAGATCGCCGCGGCGAAGGCCCACGCGACGTGCGTGCCCAGGCCGAGCTGACGTGCGCGGCGATACGTGCGCGTCCACCAGAGCAGGATCGACGTCGTCAGCAGCCCGCCGGTCAGCAACCACCAGCCGCCCTGGTTCATCGGCGGGATGCGCAGGCCGTAGCCGGGCGCGGGCGGCTCGAGCGCAAGCCACGGCAACTGACGGATGAATTCGATCGGGCTCCAGTTGACCGACGCCAGCATGTTGAAGCCGATGATGTTGAACGCGAGCGTGCCCAGGATGAGCGACGCGATGCCCAGTCCACCGAGGTATATCGGTCCGATCTGCGCATTGCCCAGGCGCCCCAGCAGGTGGAAGAACCACGGTGTCCAACTGCGTGGGCTGTTGCCCGCACCCAAGTCGACACCCGTATGCGCCGGCCCGGTGGCCTGTACGCGCGTGAACAGATTGAGGTATTCGGCCATCGCGCCTCCTGCTTATTTCCAGATCGGCAGCGCAAGCCACCAGTTCCACCATTCGGGCCAGCCACGCGTCCAGAACGGGCCGCTGATCACGATGCAGACCGCGCTGAAGAACACCGCCGCCAGCGCGAGGAACAGACCCAGCCGGTGAATACCGAGCGTGCCGACCGAATACCCGATGAAGTCGCGGAAGAACGTGTCTTCGTGGTCTGGGGTCTTCACCACTTCACCGTGACCGGGGTTCGTTGCCGACAGAATCAACCCGCCGTGCAGCGACAACGCCAGCGCGGTCGTGAAGAAGAAACTGATGGCGATCATGTGCGCCGGGTTGTAGTGAAAGTGCAGGTACTGGTAGCCGACGTTCGACACCCAGTCGAGGTGGCTGAAGATGCCGTACGGGAAACCGTGGCCCCAGGCACCCAGCAGCACCGGACGAATCACCACCAGCGTCACGTAAGCGAAGATCGCCATGCCAAAGGCGAAAGGCACGTGCAGGCCGATGCCGAGTTTTCGGCTGATCTCGATCTCGCGAAACATCCAACTGCCGAACGAACCGATCGCGCAGATGGTGACGATCTGCCAGATGCCACCTTCTTTCAAAGGCGCGAGCCCCAGACCGTATTTCAGGTCGGGTGGCGCGATGCTGATCTGCCAGAGATTCCACGTCGGCCCGAGTGCTGCGCCGTAAAGCAGCATCGCGACACCGACGAAGGTGAAGAAGATGGTCGTGACGCCGAAGAACCCGACGTAGAACGGGCCGACCCAGAAGTCGAACAGGTCTCCACCGACCAGGGTTCCGCCGCGGACGCGGTACTTACGTTCGAAACTGAGCATGGCCATCGCCGGCTCCTCAAAGGCGTTTATTCGAATGGAGAGAGACCGGGGTTCGGCCGGTAAGGGCCGGCCCCGTCTCCGTCGGTTTGCCTTGATGTCCTCGAGCTACTTCTTGGGCATCGCAGCGTTTTGCTTCATTGTCTGATTGGCACTGGGGCCATCCAGCCAGTTGAAGGTTGGCGTCGACAGCAGAACCAGATGGATCATCACTGCCAACCCAAACAGGAAAATGCCTTGCGCCACCATCGCGCGAAGCGGGTCGAACAACTTCCAAATGCGCCACATAACGTGACCTCCTATTGCAGATGCGACATGAAGGTGTACACAGCCGCCTTCACGCCCCCCGTCACCGAACGAACACCCTCGGCTCCGGGTAACCAGGACCGCCATGGCATTCCCAGCGTCTGTCCGACGAGGGCAATCGCCAGGAACACCGTGAAGGCCGAAACGAACAGCAGACGGAAAGACTTGCGGTCCTCCTGCTGCGATTGCGCTACGGTCATCGCGGGTTGCTTCACCAGGTGAGTCATGACAGTCCTCGCTCCGACTTGGTTGCTACAACCAGGGCCGCCAGATCCAGACCAGGATGTGCGCCACCACGGCAATTGCCGTGAAGCCGATGAATCCTTGCGTCCAGTACCGGTGGAATTCCTGGGCCTCGTCGTCACTCAGGCCCGAGATCGAGCCTCTACGTTCAGCCATGTGAACCACTCCTCTTTCGAATCGGCCTTGGGAACGTTCCCTCTGGCCTTTGTTGCGCACGGCCCGCGCAATATGGGCACTCGTGGCGGATTACCACGACGTTCGGGTTGCAGGTGGCTGATCGGGGCAGAGCGTTCATGCTTGCTCCACCAGTTCCTGCCCAAGTCCTGTGATGCGCGCGACCTGCTCGCGCGTGACGCGCGTCAGACCTTCGCGGCGTGCCGCGGCTTCGGCGCGGTCGCGCCATTGCTTGGCGGCCGAAATCTGCACCAGCACCGGCTCACGTTCGACCGCACGCGCCAGCAGCGCTTGCGCCTCGTCGTCCCACGCCAGTTCGGCTTCGGCCATGCGTGATGGCGTTGCGTCGACCTTGTCCAGGTCGGTGCCCAACGGCAGCACGTGGAACAGTGCGTCGAAGAGCGCGTTGCAGAACTCCTGCACCAAATATGTTGCGCCGGCATAACCCATGAACGGCGTGCCGGTCGCGCGGCGGATCACCGCACCTGGGAACGATGCGGGGATGTAGGTCGGCCGCGGCCCGTGTCCTGCGGTGGTTTCCGCCAGGTACATGCGCTCGTTGTACGAACCGAACATCACCAGCGGCGCCTGTTCGTGGCAGAGCTTGCGCACCGCGTCGTTGTCGGTCTTGGCGCCCGGCTTGCGCGGCACCGCGAAGCGGCACGGCATGCCCAGTTCGTCTTCCAGGAAGTGGCGAATACCGCGGGTGTAGGTTTCGTTGGCGACCACCGCAAAACTCGCGGTACCGAAGAAGTCCTGCGTGACGCTGCGCCACAGGTCCCAGATCGGCTTGATCGTGGTGTGCTTCTCGCGCTCGATGAAAGGCTCGGGGTCCAGCCCCGTCAGCTTGCCCAGTTCGCGCAAAAAGGCGGTGGTGCTGTGCAGGCCGATCGGCGCTTGCAGGTACGGGCGGTCGAGCGCTTCGCACAACATGCGGCCGTACTCGCGGTACAGGCAGATATTCACGTCGGCTTCCACCAGCCGCGCCACGTCCATCACGTGGCTGCCCAGCGGGAACACCATGTTCACTTCACAGCCGATGCCTTGCGCCAGGCGGCGAATTTCGGCCAGGTCGCTCGGGCCGTTGAACATGCCGTATGCGGGGCCGATGATGTTGACGCGGGGCTTCTCGTCGACCTTGCGTTCTGCCAGCGGCGTGCGCGCTGGTACCTTGCGCAGGCCGTATTGCGTCCACAGCCAGAACAGCGCGCGGTTCGCGCATTGCCATTGGTCTTCGTCGATCGTGCGCGGCAGGAAGCGCTGAATACCCGTACCTTCGGGCGTCACGCCGCCGCCGATCATTTCGGCGATCGAGCCGGTAACGACCACGCTCGGCAGCTCGGGGTCCAGCGTCGCGTGTGCGCGCTTCATCGCGCCTTCCGTGCCTTCGCGGCCAAGCTGTTCTTCGGCCAGGCCGGTGACGACGATCGGCAACTCGTGCGGGGGCAGCGCGTCGGTGTAGTGCAGCACGCTCGTCACCGGCAGGTTCTCGCAACCCACCGGCCCGTCGATCACGACCTGCAGGCCCTTGATCGCGGTGAATACGTACACCGCGCCCCAGTAGCCGCCGGCTCGATCGTGGTCGAGGATCAGCATGAGGCCCCCTTGGCGCTGCGCGCCGTCCCCCCAGGGGGGAGCGAACGCCTTCGGAGCGGCCGGGCGGCGTTCATCAGATCATCTCCTCGGCCTTGCGCTTCTTCGCCGCCTTCTCGAGCTGCCGGCGCGTGTCGGCGCGGAACTCGGGGCGCAGTTTGGGCGTGTCTTCCCACACCCCGGCGCGGTCGCCGTGGCCGGTGGTGCCGAAGAACTCATTCATCGCATCGAAGCGCGCCTGGTTGCCGAGCGCGGCGTTGATCACCTGAGCAAGCGATCCAGCGCCGGCCGGGCCCATCAGCGGGCGCGCGGAAATGAGGTTGGTGAAATACAGGGCGGGCGTCTTCGCCTGCTTCGCGGCCTGCACCACCGGTGTCGTGCCGATCACGAGCTGCGGCTTGTGTTCGCGCATCGCGGCCAGGTCCTGCTCGAGCGAAGCGCGGTATTGAACCTGCACGCCTTTGGCTTCCAGCCACGCCAGATCGCTCGCCGACCACGGCGTCTTCGGACACGCGGTGCCGACATACCGAACATCGGCGCCCGATTCGACCAGCAGCCGCGCGACGATCAACTCCGAGCCTTCGTAGCCCGACAGCGTAATGCGCCCGCGGATCGGGGAACGGGCCAACGCGGCCTGAATCGCCGGTAATACCCGCTGCTTCGCCGCACCGGCTCGGGCCGCATCGACATTCGCCGCTTTCGCGATCGCGTCGATCCAGTCGGCAGTACCGTCCAGCCCGACCGGCGCCGAACCCACCACCGCACGCCCTGCGGTTTCGAACTCGCGCACGCTGGCGGTATAGAACGGGTGAATCGCCGCGACGACCTCGCTCTTCAGCGCTGCATACAACTCGCGCCACTCGCGCGTGGGCACCACCGGCCCGGCGGCCAGGCCCATCGGCTCGAGCATCATGCCGATCGTCATCGGGTCGGCCGGGAACATTTCACCCAGCAGCGTGACGGTGGGCTTGTCGCTGACGGCACCGCGCGGCGCCGCGACCGGGCCTTGTTCGGCTTCGCCACGCGCGTAGCGCAGCATCGCACCGGCCAGCACGTCTTTGGCTTCGGCGTGTGTCGGCACACCGAACCCCGGCACGTCGATGCCGATGATGCGCACGCCGTTGATCGCCTTGGGCAGCAGTTGCAGCGGCACGCCGCTGGCGGTGGGCACGCACAGGTTGATGATCACCAGCGCGTCCAGCTTCGCCGGGTCGGCCTGCGCGTGCACGGCCTCACGAATGTCTTCGAACAGCTTGCCGGTGACGAGCGTTTCGCTGTTGAACGGCACGTAGCCGACGCTGCGGCGTGCGCCGTAGAAGTGCGAGGTGAAGGTCAGCCCGTAGACGCAGCACGCGCTGCCCGACAGGATCGTCATCGTGCGGCGCATGCGCAGGCCCACGCGCAACGAACCGAACGCCGGGCACATGCTCTGCGGCTGGTCGTGCGGGCCTTTGGGGTAGTCGCTCGCGTACTGCGCCAACGTTTCGCTCTTGCCTGCTGCCGCGGCGGCTGCATGCATCTGTTCCTTGCCGCCGTGGCAACCGCCCGCGGCCGGAGCCGGCGCGTTGGCGATGGGAATCACGGCGCGGTCCATGGTTTCTACGCAGCGTCGTAAACCACTTCGAGCGTCGGCTTGATCAGCTCGTTCTTGCCAACCATGTCGAACAGCGACGCCGGTTCCATCTTGAAGTCGCGCCCGGTCACTTCGGCCGAGAACAGACCGAGCAACTCGTCCTGCGTCTGCGGCTTCGGCCGTACCGGCGGCGCGTCGGCGACGTTTTGCGCCAGCGTTTCGAACAGTGACGCCCACTCGGTGCCCGGCTTGCCGATGATTTCGTAGCTGGCGCTCTTGCGACGAATATCTTCGTGCGCAGGAATGGCTGCCAGCACCGGAATACCGGCGTTGTTCGCAAAGGCCGCGGCTTCGCCGGTGCCGTCGTCTTTGTTGATCACCATGCCGGCCACGCCGACGTTGCCGCCCAGCTTGCGGAAGTACTCGACCGCGCTGCACACGTTGTTGGCGACGTACAGCGACTGAAGATCGTTCGATGCCGACGACGATGACCTTCTGGCACATGTCGCGCGCGATCGGCAGGCCGAAACCGCCGCAGACCACGTCGCCCAGGAAGTCGAGCAGCACGAAGTCGAAGCCCCAGTCGTGGAAGCCGAGCTTCTCGAGGGTTTCGAAGCCGTGGATGATTCCGCGCCCGCCGCAGCCGCGGCCGACCTCGGGGCCACCCAGTTCCATCGCGAAGACGCCGTCGCGCTTGAAGCACACGTCGCCGATCGCGACC
The DNA here is from genome assembly GCA_963738615.1 of uncultured beta proteobacterium. GTDB lineage: Bacteria > Pseudomonadota > Gammaproteobacteria > Burkholderiales > Burkholderiaceae_C > CAVTWY01. Next base: position 261,746 of record CAVTXI010000019.1, on the reverse strand, counting down.
GACTCGCCCGCCAGCTTCTTCTTCGAGCTCGTCTCGATGATCGTCGGGCAGGCTTTGCCGCCGAACAGCAGGCTCGTGGTGTCGCTCTTCGGGTCGCAGCCGATCAGCAAGACCTTCTTGCCCTGCTGCGCCATCATGTAGCTCAGGTTCGCGAGCGTGAAGCTCTTGCCGATGCCGCCCTTGCCGTAGATCGCGATGATCTGCGTGGTCTTGGTGACCGGGCCGGTGGCGGGCGCGTCGGGTTCGATCGCGGCTTCGGCACGCAGGCGCTGCGCGTGAACGTCGCGCGGCATGAACGTGACGGGCGATGTGCCCTGACCGCTTGTGCCGGTTGTGCTCATGCGCGCGATCTCCAGTCGAGAACCATCTTCAGGCAGTCGACATCGCCGAAGGCCGTGCGGTAGGCGCGTTCGGCATCGCTGGCCGCGGCGTGGTGGGTGATCAGGCCGTCCAGTGGCAGGAAACCCGACTCGGCCAGTTCGCGCACGACGAGCATGTCGGCCTGCTTCCATTCGGCGGCGGCGCGGATCTGCGCTTCGCGCATGAATGCGGGCGGGAACAGGAATGAGAGCGGCTGGCTGTAGAAGCCGGCCAGCACGATCTCGCCACCGGGGGCCAGACGCGAGATCAAACGGTCGAGGATCTGCGCGTCGCCGCTCACGTCGTAGATCGCCTTGTAGTCGCGGCGATCGTCTTCGTCGGGGTGAATCACGGGGTAGCCGCGCGCGCCACCACGGCGCTCGGGGCAGGTCTCCCATACGGTGGGGACAGGGTATTCGCCCAGCACCGTCATGCGCGCCAGCAGGCGGCCCAACACGCCATGGCCGACGATCAGGTCGGGCGGCTTGATCGGGTCGCGCTTGCCGCCGCCTGCCACCGCGTGGTAGGCCGTGGCTGCCAGGGCGAGCAGCACTGCGTCTTCGCCGAGTTCGTCGCTGATGGTGAAGATGCGCTGCCCGGGCACCACGATTCGCGACGCCGCGCCGCCGAACAAACCGTGCACGTCGCCGTAGCAGCGCGCGCCGGGAACGAACACGCGTTCGCCGACTTCGTGGCCCGACGCCGGCCCGGCCTCGCGCACGCGGCCCACCGATTCGTAGCCTGGCACCAGCGGGTAGCCCATGCCAGGGAAGGGAGGCATCGCGCCGGTGTAGAGCAGCTTTTCGGTGCCGGTGGAGATGCCGCTCCACTCGATGTCGACGATCACGTCGGCGTCTTGCGGCTCTTCGAGGTCCAGCTCGTGCAGTGACAGGTGCTCGGGCTTCTCGAGTACGACGGCGGTGGCAGTGTTGAAGCGGTTCATGGTCTCGCCTCCTCGGCGGGCGACCCACGACATGCAGCGGGAGTCGATGAGTGTCATCGTAGACTTACTGTTTTGAGTGTCAAGCAGAAATTACACCTGTACCCATTGCCCCTCTCTCGAGGGGGCGGGAGAACCATCAGTTCGCCCGGGCGACCAGCAGCCCCGCCTGCAGCGGCAGCGCGGTACGGCGCTCGCGCACGCGGTCGAAGCCAGCCTGTTCCAGCAGTGCGCGCAGCGCAGCGGCGCTGCGTGACCGGCCACTGCCCATCGCCAGCAGGTACATACCGAAGTACGCGGCGCCCATCGGCTGGGCGCCCGCTGTGCCGGCCATCGGCTCGGCCAGCAACAACGTGCCGCCTTTTGGCAACGCGCTGCGCGCGGCGCGAAGGATGGCGAGCGCTGGCGCGTCGTCGTGGTCGTATACGACGCGGATCAGCGACACCACGTCGGCGCCTTGCGGCAGCGGGTCGCGATGGAAGTCGCCACCGACGGCGCGTGCGCGATCAGCCAGGCCCAGCCGCGCGAATCGCGTGCGTGCCGACGCGGCCACCGCAGGCAGGTCGAAGACCGTGGCTTCGAGCGCGGGCGCGCGCGCCAGTGCGGCTGCGGCGAACACGCCTTCGCCGCCGCCCAGGTCGAGCAGGCGGCGGTGGCGCGCGATCGGGTAGGCGTCGAGCACCTGGCCGGCGACCAGCGGTTGCGTCGCCGACATCAGCGCCGAATAGGGCGCGGTGTTCGCATCGGGCAGGTCACCCGGCGCGCGGTCGTCGGCATGCCCGCCGGCATAGGCCCAGTAGCCGGCAAGACGAGCGTCGCGCCCCTGACTGCGCAGCAGCGCCAGCGGGTCGGCGGCGTCGGCGTACAGCGCGCGGTGATGCCGCACCATCGCCGTGACGCCTTCGTTGCCGACCATCGCGGCGCCCAGCGGCCCCAAGCCATAGCGTGTGTGACGCTGCGCGTTGTGTGTGTCACGCTGCGCGTTGTGCGTGTCACGCTGCGCGTTGTGCGTGCGGCCCTGCGCGTCGTCGCCTCGAATCTGCGTCAGGCCCAGCGACGTCGCCGCGTCGAAGAGCCGTTGCGCCGACTCGATCGGCAGCCGTGACTCACTGGCGAGTTGCGCCGCCGTCATCGGCGATGCGGCCAGACGGTCGAAGAGGTCGAGCTCGACACACGCGGCCAGCCACTGCGAATACACGAAGCCCGCGACGACGTCGAACAGCTCGCGCGCGCGTCGACGCGCGACGGGCCGCGTGAATGCGAAGCGGCTCGCGGCTTCGCGAAAGCCCGGGCTCGTCAACCAGCGATCACGCTGGGCCAGCCAGCGTTCGCGCCATCCGAGGACGTGTTGCGTCATGCGGCAACCTGAGCCCTGACTTTGGGTGGCAGCAGTCGATGCGCTTCGGCCTGCAACAGCGCGCGCAGCGGCTTCGCACCTGGCCCCTCGGGCACGGCTTGCCCGGCGTGGTCCACCAGGTGTTCGAAGTGCTCGAGCGCACCCGCCAGCCCGAACTCGTGCACCGCGCTGGGCCGTCCCAGACTGCGATCACGACCGACCGGTTTGCCGATGTCGTTGGCTTCGCAGGCAGCGTCGCGGATGTCGTCGGCGACTTGATACGCCTCGCCCAGCCCTTCGCCGAAGCCGCGCCAATGCTGGGGGTCGGCGCCCGCGGACAGGGCGCCCATCTCGGTCGCGGCAGCGAACAGCGACCCCGTCTTCGCGCGCTGGTAGTCGGGCAGCGCCACCCAGTCTTCGCATTCCCACGCCTGGCCCGCGACGATGCCTCCGGGCATGCCCACGCGTTGCGCCAGCACCGCCATCAGCCGGGGCAAGCGCATCGTGTGCCGCGCGGCACCGGCCGCCAGGGTCTCGAAAGCCATCACGATCAGTGCGTCGCCGGCCAGCACGGCGCAACGTTCGCCGTAGGCTGCATGCACCGACGGCTGCCCACGCCGCATGGGCGCGTCGTCGAAGCAGGGAAGGTCATCGTGCACGAGCGACGCGCAGTGCAGCAGTTCGATTGCCGCTGCGCTGGCGTTGGCCAGCGCCGGGTCATCGTCACCACAAGCCGACGCCACGGCCAGACACAGGTGCGGCCGGATGCGCGCACCGCCGGGCCACACGGCGTGATGAAGCGCGGCTGCCAGGCGCGGTGGTGCCCCGCGGTGCTCACCGCGCGACATCGCGCCCGCCAGCGTTTGATCAATCCGGACCTTGGCTTGCATCGCGCTGCTCCTCGTGTCGGACATCGGCCGAACATCGGTCGATCGCTTCGGTGCGGGCCACAGCAAGACAAGAACGTCAATGCAGCCTGTCACCTGAATGTGTAAACCAGTATAGACAGTCATCGAAACGCGAGTCAATCTGTCGCTGTCCCGGGGTATCCCCTTGGAGGAGCAACGTTCATGTCCGGATCGGGTCTGTGGTTCTCGCGGTTCGCCTGCGCAGGCGAAGGCTGGTTGCCGTTGGTGGCGTTCGGCAGCATGCCGGTGGTGCAGGGTGCGATGGATGCGGCGCAGCCCGCAGTTCGTGACGACGAGGCGGTTGCGACAGGGCCAGGCGGTGCACGCGGCCCGCGCCCGGGTTCAGCTCGACGCCGCCCGAGCTTCGACTGCGGCACGGTAAGGCGGCACCTGACGTTCGCGAAGCTCGGGGCCCGCAGGTCGAGCCTCGGCGCCAAGCGACGCGAGCACCGCGTCGGCGACGGCCTGCGCGTCTTCCTCGTGCGCCAGATGCCCCAGCCGCGGCAGCGACACGTTGCGCGCCGTGGCCATTCGCTGCGCAACCCGCGTGGCATACGACGGCGCCAAGGTGCGGTCGCGCTCGCCTGTGATCAGCAACAGCGGCGTTCGCACCTTCGGCAAATCAGGCTCGAGCGCGGGCAGGTCCCATGACGCCATCAGCCGCAACGCGCCGGCCACGTGCGTGGGGTCACGCACCAGGTGTGCGTAGCAACGCTCGCCAAGCGTGTCGATGCGCGAACCCGTGCTGTCGAGCAGCCTTCGCGTGACGAAGGGCAGCTTTGCCCAGGCGGCGAAGGCCGGGGGCACCAGCGTGTTGGCAGCCATCAGCCGGGCCATCGGCATGAACCAGCGCCCGCTCCGGCCCTTGCAGCGGCAGGATCGCGCCGTTGATCGACGCGATGAGATCGGGCGCGATCAGGCCGTTCAGCGCCATGCGCAGTGCAATCGCTGCGCCGGCCGAATGGCCGATCACGAGCGTCGGGCGCAGTTGCATCGCGTCGAGCAGCTTGCCCAACGCTGCCGCGACAGCGTGCAGCTCGAGCGCCTGCGTCGCGGGCGTGTGCGTGAACCCGTGGCCGGGAAGATCGGGCGCCACGATCACGAACCGCTCGGCCAGCTTCGGTGCCAGGTGACGCCATGAATGCGCGCCCGAGCCGGTGCCGTGAAGCAGCAGCGCCACCGCAGGCGCAACCATCGCCGGTGCCGCCGAAGCATCAGCAGGCGTACGAGGGCCGAACCGTTGCACGTGCCACCGCAAGCCGCCCGCGTCGACGAACGTGCTGGCGTCGCGATGTGGCCACCAGGCGGGCGGGGCTCGTCGCTCTGTCATGACGCTGGTCCGGTGGTGCCGCGGGCGTTTCGCACCGCGCTCGACAACGCCTGCGCCTGCGCATGCGGCAGCGCGATGCAGCGTGCATGCATCGCGTCGGCCACGCCGCGCGCGGCATCGCCCGGCTGCGGTGAGGTGTCGATCAAGATCGCCGCCGTGCCGGTGGCGCCGAACGCGCGCGCCGCCGACAACGCGTCAGCCGCGGCTTCGGCACGGCCGGGCTTGCCGCCGCGCGCGAGGTTGGCGCGGCCGTCGGTCAGCAGCACCACCAGCGGCGTGGCACCGGCGCGCTGCACGCTGCCGGCCAGCGCGGTGGCGGCGTCGATGCCGTCGGCCAGCGGTGTGCCACCGCCGCCGGGCAGGCCGGCCAACTGACGCTTCGCGCGCACCAGCGAACGCGTCGGCGCCAACAGCAGTTGTGCACCTGCGCCGCGAAAGCCGATCACGGCCACGCGGTCGCGGCGTGCGTAGCAGTCGGCCAGCAGCAGTTCCACTGCGCCTTTGGCTTCGGCCAGGCGGTGCATGGCTTGCGAGCCCGACGCGTCGATCGCGAAGATGGTGGTGGTGGCGCGGTGTTGCACGCGGCGCTGGATGCGCATGTCGTCGCGCGTGACGATCACGCGGCCCGCGTCTTTTCCGGCATCGGTTGAGGCATCGGTTCCGGCATCGGTTCCGGCATCCGTTCCTGCACCCGTTCCTGCACCCGCGCGGCGCACGCGTTGCCACGGCGCCGCGGCGCGCAGCGTGTCGATCAACGCCAGCCGCGCGCCACCTCGCGGCTCGCCACGCATGCTGCCCACGGGGCGGCCGCGCTGGTTCGAGCGTGCGACCTGCCCCACGCGGCCGGCGTCGCCGCGGCGCGGGGTTGGAGCTTTGCCTGCGACGAGCAGCGCCAGCAGGCCCGGCGGGATCGCGGCTACGGCTGCTTCGATCACGCGATCGTCGAGCGGCTGGTCGTTGCGACGCGGGTCGTCGCCTTGCTGATCGTCTTGCTGATGGTCTTGCTGACCGTCTTGCCGATCGTCGTTCACGTCATCGTCGTTTGGGCGCTCATCGGCCCGCGCCTCGGCAGGCTCGGCATCAGCCTTGTCGTCGTCCGCTTCGGTTTCAGGCGGCGGCGACTCGGCGACCGGTGGCAGTCGCGTGGCGCGTGGTGCAAGCACCAGGCGCGCGGCCAGCGCCGCATCGTCCGATGTGGCTTCGCTGCGCCCCTCGAGTGCCGCGGCGATGCGCGCGACCGTGACTGCATGGCACGCCGCGCGGATCGAATCGACGCCCAGGCTCGTGGCGGTGGCGACCAGGGCTTCGATCAGATCGTCGTTCAGCCGCACCTGTTGCCATGTGGCGCGGGCGTGTTCGAGGTTTGCGGGCGGCGGAACCACCGGCGCGGCGCGTCGAAGGCCCTCGGCATCAAACCGAACGTGCAACCCAAGCCGGTCGAGCAGCGAGGCCGGTGGTTGCTCGTCGTCATCGCAGCCTTCGTCCAGCGCCACGATCGCGGGCGAAGCCTTCACGTTCTCTGTGTTGTCCATCGCCGCGGCAAGTCGGCTTGCCAGCGCCGGACCCATGCGTTCGGCCATCGCTGCAACGACGATGCCGCCCGCAGCCTGCGCCAGCAAGCCGGCCTGTGCCACAGGCCGCTGCGCCGTCAGGGTGGCCGTCAGGTCCAGCCCACCCAGCAGCGCTTCATCGCCGATGTGCGACGGCATGCGCCGCCATGGCGTCGACTCGGGCAGCAACAAGCGCAGGCGCGCAAGCCAGGCTTCGCGCGTTGGCCCTGCGTAGGCACGCAGACGTACGCCGCCCAGCGCGCCCGGCGCGACGGCGAAAACGAGCAATGCAGCGTCGGCTGCATCCAACGTCAGGCGAGTCATGGCCCCAACTGCTGCGCCACCACGCGTGCCACGCGCACCGATGCGTCACTGTCGTCGAGCGGATTGCGACGCAGGCGATGGCGCAGCGCGGGGCCGGCAAGGCGCTTCAGTTGCGCGTCACCAACTTCGTTGGCACCTTCGTATGCGGCCAACGCGCGCGCCGCGCGCACCAGCGTCAGTTCACCGCGCAGGCCGTCGGTGCCCAGCGCCATGCAGAGGTTGGCGGCCCGTTCGAGCACGCTGTCGGGCACCACCACGTTATGCAGCCGCTTGCGTGCGGTCACGATGGCTTTGCGGGCGCTGTCTTGCGCCGCCTGCCACTGCGCGGTGAAGGCGGCCGGGTCGCGTTCGAATGCATCGCGGCGCTTGACCACCGCCACGCGCGTGGCCACGTCATTGGGCGTGCGCACCTCGACCGCGAGGCCGAAGCGGTCGAGCAACTGTGGGCGCAACTCGCCCTCTTCGGGGTTGCCGCTGCCCACCAGCACGAAGCGCGCCGGGTGGCGCACCGACAAGCCTTCGCGCTCGACCACGTTCTCGCCCGACGCGGCGACGTCGATCAGCAGGTCGACCAGGTGGTCTTCCAGCAGATTCACTTCGTCGACATACAAGAATCCGCGGTTTGCACGGGCCAGCAGCCCGGGCTCGAAAGCCTTCTCGCCGCGCGCGAGCGCACGCTCGAGATCCAGCGCACCGACCACGCGGTCTTCGGTCGCCCCCAACGGCAGGTCGACCACGGGCACGGGCACGAGCTGTGTCTTCGGTTTGGCGTGCTCGCCCAACCGCGCACGGCATTCGCTGCACCATGCGTCGCGCGCCGCGGGGTCACACCCGTAGCGGCAGCCGTCGACGACCTTCATCGGCGGCAAAAGCGAGGCAAGGGCACGGACTGCGGTCGACTTGCCGGTGCCACGGTCGCCGAACGCAAGCACGCCACCGATGCCGGGATCGACCGCGCAGACCTGCAGCGCGAGCTTCAGCCCGTCTTGCGCGACGATCGCCGTGAAAGGGAAAGCAACACCGGCCACACGAAACTCTCTGTTATTCATTGGTTCACACGGATGCGTCATCGCATGGGGTCGCGCTACCGTTACGCCCATTCCAACCCAGCCACGCGAGGAGCGAAGCCATGTCCAGTCAACAACCGATTCAACGCCGAGTCTTCCTGTCCCAGGTCGTCGCCGGCGGCACCGCCGTGATTGCCTTCGGTGCCCAGGCACAGAAGCCTGCCATGGTCGACGAGAAAGACCCACAAGCCGGTGCGCTGGGCTACTTCGCCGACCCCACGAAGGTCGACGCGAAGAAGTACCCGAAGTTTGCCGCCGACCAGAAGTGCGGCAACTGCCAGCTCTACACGGGCAAAGCCGGTGAAGCCAGCGGCCCCTGCTCGATCTTCGCGGGCAAGCATGTGACGGCGGCGGGCTGGTGCAGCGTGTGGGCTAAGAAGGCCTGAGCTTCTTGCGGCGCACCAGGGTGCGCCGGCTGACACCCAACGTGTCCGCCAGCGCATCCGCGCCGCCCGCGCGGGCCATCGCGCGCGCCAGGAAATGGCTTTCAGCCAGGCGCCTGGCGTCTCGCAGCAGGCCGGGCAGCGCCTCGTGGTCAATGCGTTCGACCAAGCGGCCCAGGGCACGCACCAGTTCGCTGTCACCCAGGTCGTGCGTGTTCGGCGCCCAAGGGGGCTCGAGGCCAAGCGCCTCTTTCTCCCCGACGGTCATGCCCTTGTTCTCGTTCTCCACGGGCCCGGCGGGCGCGTCGGGCTCGCGCGGTTGCCGCTGCGCGTTCCAGTAGCTGCGCTCGAGCGCTTCTTGCGCGGCGACGAATCGCTGCTGCAGCGCTGCCTGCGCGCGCAAGTCCTGCCCCACGGCCAGCGTCGGTCCACGGACGCCCAGTCGCGCTGCGCTGTAGGCCACGGGCATGCCGTCGCCGCCCGCATGTCGGCCGGCGAGGTGGTTGATTTCTCGCCGACCGGCCCGGCCGTGTTCGGCCACGTCGGCCAGCATCTGCTCGACCTTGGCGCGCGAGTCGGCGACAACCGTCTGCGACCACGGCTTGCCGATCCATGCGCGCGAGGCGATCGGCCGCTCGTCGTGCTGCGCGAACGAGGCGATGCGGCCTTCGGCGTCGATCACCAGTGCGATGTCGCAGGCCAGCGCGACGAAGGTGTCGGCCAGCTCGGGCGCCCAGGCGGCCAGCACTTCGAGATCGCCTGCGGGTGCTTGGGGTTGCGGCTCGGTCATGGTCACAACGGCGCGTTGAACGGTGAATTGAGCAGCACCACCCCGAGGTTCAGCGCCGCGGCGAACGCGACCCACGCCGCGTAGGGCACGAGCAGCAGTCCCGCCACGGTCTCTTTGCGCCACGCAAGCACGATCAGCAGCACGATCGACAGCCACAGCGCCACCACTTCAACCAGCGCCCAATCGGGCCTGCGCGCGCGAAAGAAGAGCCAGCTCCACAGCACGTTGAGCCCGGCGTTGAATGCAAAGGCGCCCAGCAGCATCCGGCGTTGCCGCGGCGATGGGCTGGCGCGCCACGCGCGCACGGCGGCGGTTGCGGCCAAGGTGTAGATCAACGTCCATGCAGGGCCGAACCAGGCGTCGGGTGGTTGGTACGACGGTTGGCGCAGCGTCCGGTACCAGGGGCCCAAGTCGGTCACCCAGATGCCCAGGCCTGCGACGAGGCTGGCCCCTCCGGCCGCGCACAAAGCCGCCACGGTCGAATCGCGCACGGTTGCCCTCAGGTCACGCGCACCAGACCGAGCAGGTGCGCCATGTCTTTCAGGAAGATGCGCACATGCGCCATCGGGCGCTTGCGCACCAGACGCTTGTGCATGTAGGCGTCGAAGGTCGAGCTGCTGCACGTCTTTGTCGCGGCAGATGTCGACGAAACGTTCGCGCCGCTTGTCGTTCACGTACCAGAAGCGCTGCATGATCCCCAGCACCCAGAACACGCGACCGTGTTCCTTCATGAAGCGTTTGCGCGCGCTGCGCAGGTGCTTCGCGTCGCCGGTGGCCAGGAAGCTCGACGCCGCTTGTGCGCCCATGCGCGCGCACGCCATCGCGTAGTAGATGCCTTCACCCGACGCCGGCGCGACCACGCCTGCTGCGTCGCCCACCACCAGCACGTCGCGGCCGTTGTCCCAGCGCGGCAGGGCCTTCATCGGAATCGGCGCGCCTTCGCGGCGCAACGTTTCAGCGCCGCCTAAGCCGCATGACTCGCGCAGTGCCGCGGTGGCCTGGCGCAGGCCGAAGCCTTTGTCGGCGCTGCCGGTGCCGATCGACAACGTCTGCCCGTGCGGGAACACCCAACCGTAGAAGTCGGGTGAGTAGCGGCTGTCGTAGATGACGTCGCAGCGCGAGGCGTCGTAGCCCGCGGGCGGCGCGTCGGGCTTCTTCACGATCTCGTGATACGCGAAGACGAAGCGGCCGCGCTCGTGGCCGGGCAGTTCGCGCGCGACCGCGCTGTTCGCGCCGTCGGCGCCGATCACGCAGCGCGTGCGCGCGTGGGAATGCATGTGAGGTGTGGCGTCGTCGTTGTGCCAGTGCACCACCGCGCAACCGTCGGCGTCGCGCTCGATCTTCTCGAAGCGGCCGGTGACACGCAAGGCGCCGGCCTGCGCCGCGCGTTCGCGCAGCCACTCGTCGAAGTGTTCGCGGTCGACCATGCCCACGAAGCCGCCTTCGATCGGAATGTCGACGCGCTTGTCCGCGGGCGAGATCATGCGCGCGCAGGTGGCGCGCGCCACCAGCAGGTCGGCAGGGATCTGGAAGTCGGCAATCAGCCGCGGTGGAATGGCGCCGCCGCACGGCTTGATGCGCCCGGCGCGGTCGAGCAGCAGCACGCGGTGGCCGCGTTGGGCCAGTTCGTGCGCGGCGGTGGCGCCCGACGGGCCGCCACCGATGACGATGGCGTCGAAGGTTTTGTGGTCCATGCTCGAGGGTTGGTCGTTCACGTGGTCTCCTTCGCCGTGCGTGCGTGGGTCGGCAATGCCAGTGGTTGTGGTTGAGGTTGAGGTTGCAGCAGCGCGTCGCTGCCGGTCACGATTTGCGGCACGGTGATGCGTTGCGCCAGCAGCGCCGACGCGATGAAAAGCAGGGCCTCGGCCGCGAACACGCAGGCATAGGCGGCGCCGGGCGAGCCGATGATCCAGCGCGCGAGGTCGCTGGCGCTGGTGCCGATGACGCCGCCGCCCGCGAAGCCGATCGCCTGCGCCGCACCCCAGAGGCCCATGCGCGTGCCTTCACGCTTCTCGCGGCCTTGCCCGGCCAGCGCCATCATCGAACCGATCGCGGCGATCGAGAACGCGCCGTTGGCCACGCCCATCAGGAAGACGTTGGCACGCAGGGGCCAGTTGGTGGTGACGGCACTGCCGCCGAACCCTGCGAAGGCAAGGCCGGCGAGCGCGACACACGATGCGACGCAGCCCCACACCGTCCACGCCCGCAGCGACCCGAAACCCACGCCGAAGAGGCGGCGACCCGCAAGCGCTGCCATCAACATGCCGGCGAGTGTGCCGCCGTGCTGCACACCCGACAGTTGGGTCGACTCGCCCGGCGAGTAGCCGAAAACCAGGCCGGCGAACGGCTCGAGGATGAGGTCCTGCGCGCTGAACGCCAGCATCGACACGAAGACGAAGATCGTGAAGAGCCGCGCCTGCGGTTCGCGCCACACCTCGGCCAGTGCAACGCGAAACCGTGAAGCCGTCATGGGTTCGTCGGCGAGCCGTTCGCCGTCATGAATCTGTTCGCCGTGCGGGATCGAAGGGCCGTGCCCTTCGAGGCGCCACACCGCGATCATCGTCACCACGACCGCGATCAGGGACACCGTGCCCGACACCAACATCAACCGCTGCGGCGAGTAGGGGTCGAGGAACGCGCCTGCCGTGCCGGCCGTGACGGCGAAGCCGATGATCATCATCGTCCACACCAGCGCGGCGGCGCCTGTGCGGCGGGGCTCGTCGACACGCTTGGCCAGCAACGTCAACAGCGACGTGCCCGCCGCGCTGACGCCCAGACCCACCAGCACGAAGGCCAGCGCCGCGAGCGCAAGGCCGGCGCCGCGCGAAACGGCCTGCCCCATCCACGCCGTCGCCACCGCGCCGAGGAAGCCGCCGCTGGCCAGCACGATGATGCCGCCGATGATCCACGGCGTGCGCCGCGACCCGACGTCAGACCCAAAGCCCATGCGTGGCCGCGTGAGCTGCACCGCGTAGTGCAGTGCGACCAGCAGGCCGGGGATCAGCGCGGGCAACATCAACTCGACCGCCATCACGCGGTTCAGCGTCGACGTGGTCAGCACGACCACCGAGCCGAGCATCGCCTGCACCAGCCCGAGCCGCGCAATGCCAAACCACGTGAGCGTCTTCATCGGACCTGCTCCATCGCCCGCAGCGCGAACGCGGCCACCAGCATGCCCAGCACGTAAAGCGTGACGCCCAGCCCGCTGTACCAGACGGCGCGCTCGCGCGGCGACGCAAGGAAGCGCCGCATCAGGATCAACTGCAAGGTCAGCAGAACACCGACCGCTGCGGCGTGCATCGGCTGCCCCCACTCGATCAGCAGGCCGACAACGACGAACTGCGGCAGGGCCATGATCCAGCAGGCGACCACGGCTGCGCGCTGCGGCCCCAGGCGCACCGGCAGCGAGCCGATGCCCATTTGTCGATCGCCTTCGATCGACTTGAAGTCGTTGAGCGTCATGATTCCGTGCGCGCCCGCGCTGTACAGCGCCGCCAGCGCGAGTGACTCGACACCCGGCGCGCCGCCGGCCATGACCGCCGCGCCCGTGACCCACGCCAAGCCTTCGTAGCAGACACCGCAGGCGGCGTTGCCCCACCAGCCGTTCTTCTTCAAGCGCAACGGCGGCGCGCTGTAGGCCCAGGCCAGCGCCAGGCCGACGGCCGCAGCGGCCAGCACCCACGGCCCTGAATTGGCGGTGATGGCCCACGCTGCCACCAGCGACAACACGGTCCACAGGATGGCCACGCCCAGTCCCCAGCGCCCCGGCATGCGGCCGGAAGGAATCGGCCGCTGCGGCTCGTTGATCGCGTCGACCTCACGGTCGAACCAGTCGTTGACGGCCTGGCTGGTCGCGCACACCAAAGGCCCCGCCAGCACCACACCGGCGACAACCAACCCCAGCCGTCCGTCCGCCGACGCGCCCGAAGCCACCGCACCGCAGGCGAAAGCCCACATCGGCGGGAACCACGTGATCGGTTTCAGAAGTTCGGCGACCGCCGAAGGCGCAGGCAGCAGCATGACTGCATCGTGCGCCTGACACTTCAATACGTCAACTCAAATTTACACTCGGGTCGAAATGAGAGGTCGTTCAGCCTTCGTCCGACGCCTCGAGCCCGCCCATTCCGAAGCGTCGCAGCTTCACGTACAGGCTTTGACGCGATAGTCCGAGCAGCTGCGCGGCCATGGCGCGGTTGTCCTTCGTCATCGTCAGCGCGGTTTCGATCGACAGGCGCTCGATCAGGTCGCTGGTCTCGGCGACGATCTGCTTCAGCGGCACGCGACCGACCAGTTCGGTCAGTTGTTGCACCGACGCCGGCACCTTGGTGGGCAGTGCGCTCTCGCTGGGTGCAAGGCGCCGGCCCACATCGCGGATCGAGAACGCATAGGCGGCAGGGCGACCCGCCACATTCGCGCCGGGCTCGAGCGCGGCGGCAGCGATTTCGACGTCGGTGACCAGGCCGAGCGCGCCGCGCAGCTCGGTGGTGAACAGGCCGGTGGCGCCGCCTTCACGCAGGTTGGCCAGCAGCATCGACAGCTCGATGCCGGTACGGCCCAGCCAGCGGTCGAGCGTCTGACCTTGGGGCTGTTCTTCGCTCGACAACTGCGCCATGCGCACGAAGGCGCGGTTGACCGCCAGCACGCGGCCCGCAGTGTCGGTGAAGGCGAGGGCGTCGCTGGTGCCGCGAACGAACGACGCCGCGGCCTGCGCGTCGTGGTCGACGCCGTTGGCTGACGCTTTGCCTCGCCCTGCCGCAGCGGAGCGGGCACGGGGCTCGTCGCCGTCGGTCAGCGGCACCAGCCGTACCAGCAGGAACGAAGCCTGGTCTTGCCGGAACGACGACAGGCTCACGCCCACGCTGCGGCGCGTGCCGGGCAGGGCGACGCTGAGCCGTTCGTGCCTGCCCACGCTGCGCGCGGCGGCCATCGCGGCGGCCAGCGGCTCGGCGGCTTCGGGCGCGAAGTGCGACGCCAGCGTGGCCCCGACGGCCTTGGCCGGCTTGGCGGCGCCTTGCGCCAACAGCGTCACCGCCGCGGGGTTGGCTTCGACGATGCGCAGCGTCGCGCCGTCGACGATCAGCACTGCTTCGGCCGAGGACTGGAACAGGTTGCGGTAGCGCGTCTCGGCTTCGCGAAAGCGCCAGTAGTCGCGTTCCATCGACTGCTGCGCGTCGACCAGGCGGCGCTGCAACGCGAAGGTGTCGCGCAGGTCGCGGCCGATGGCCACCAGGCGTGCGCTGTCGCGTGCACGCGCCTGGCCCGACAGGCGCATCGCGGTGTACAGCATCGGCAGGTCGGGCCCGGATTTGTCGGGGTGATTAACCTGCCGCGGTGTCGTCTCGGCATCGGTGATCGCGGCGTCGATCAGCGCCTGGACCTTGTCGCGGCTATCGGCCGAGACCGTCTGCGCCCAGGTCCGGCCGCGCCAATCGCGGCGCATGACGGTCAGCAACTCGGCATCGTGCGCATGCACCTCGAGCACGACGCCGTTGCCGTCGAGCATCAATGCCACGTCGCCGACGGATTCGATGAGACGGCGCGTCTGCTCGGCGTCGAGGCCGCGGTCAGATGGGGGGTGCGCTTCCTTTGAGGTCTTCGAGGGCCGGGTCATGACACGAGGCCCCCGAAGCACCATCACGGTTTCGGCGGCAGAACGACTTGTCCGTTCGAGGCGGCCGCCGACGCGAGGTCAACGCTGGCGCAGTCGTGCTGAAAGGAGGTCCTCGGCCAACTGCGGCGCTTTACCGCCGTCGTGGCCCGAAGCGTCGGCGCCGACCGACGCCGCCCAGTCCGGCGCCATCACGAACAGCGGCCCTCCCACAAGCACGACCGCCGACCGGTTGCGCGAAACCGCGCGCACCTTGGCGATCCGTTCTCGCAGCCAGTCTATCCGCGTCTCGCTGCCGATCGAAAAACCGACAGCGTCGAACCACTCACGCGAGACCTGCGCCGACGGGTCGGGCACCGCGCCGCCCACGCCGCCCAGCACCTCCCAACCGTCGCGCCGGAAGAATTCGGCCACCATCGACAGACCGAAGCTGTGCTGTTCGTCGATGTGCTGCGCCAGCAGGATGCGCCGGCCGTTGGGCGGATGTTCGATCTCGGTGCCGAAGGCCGGGCTCCACAGGCGCATCAGGCCCTGCAGGCGACCCAGGCAGATCGTCACGGTCGAGAAGTCGCAACGATCGGCGCTCCACAGTTCGCCCAAGTGGCGTGCCGCGGGTGCGAACAGCTCGAGGAAGATCGCCTCGACCGTCAGGCCCCGTTGGCGCTCGTGCTCGACTGCGTCGGCAAGCTGACTGTCGGTCGCGTTGCGCAACAACGCCACGAAGGCCTCGATCTCTCGCGCCTCGAGGTGCACGGGGCGACGCTCGTCTTGACCGTGCGCGCCGACCAGGCGCGGGATCACGTCGGATTCGAGCGTGCGCGCCAATTGCGTCAGACGCGCCTTCGCGTCAACGCGTTCGGCGCGCGCGGTTGGCCATGAAGAGCCTACGTCGCGAGCCGACGTGGGCCACGGGGCGCTGGGGACTTCGCACGCCTGCGGCGTGCTTTCCCTCGATGAGCCGGACTGCATGAGAGCGATCTCCGTTTCGTCCCTGGCCGATACGTGCCGACCAGGGGCGTGTGGGGACAACGAGAACGGATGCTGCCAGTCGATATTCAGTCGCCCGGGTGGGCCGTCAGTGTCAGGAGCGGGGCAGCGCGGTCGGTTTTTACTCCTCGTTTGGAAGCGCGTCAAAAAAAGCTGACGGTGTTTTCCCGCCCGATGCACGTCGTTTGACTCGCTAGTGACGCCGATCATCCGCGCCATGCCTAAAATGTCAACTTGGATTTACGTCTATACGAGTTGACACGAAGCGGATCGCGTTCTAGTCTGCTGTGCATGAGTTCCAGGAGCAGCCGATCCACCATGCTCGAGCCGGTCGGGCTTTACACCGCCGAAGAGCGCCGTCGCCGCGACGCCTCGCCGTGGACGCTGGTGCAAGGCGTGCTGGCGCCGCTTCAGTTCCTGGTGTGCGCCGTCAGCATCGTGCTGGTGCTGCGGTACCTGTGGACCGGCGACGGGCTCGACGCGGCGCAGGTGTCGTTCGTCGTGAAGACGGTGCTTCTGTACACGATCATGATCACCGGCAGCGTCTGGGAGAAGGTCGTCTTCGGCCGCTGGCTCTTCGCGCCGGCCTTCTTCTGGGAAGACGTGGTGTCGATGCTGGTGCTGGCGCTGCACACCGCCTGCCTGGTCGCGATGTTCACCGGCTGGCTCGACGCGCGTTCGCAGATGCTGCTGGCGCTTGCCGCGTATGCAAGTTACGTGGTCAACGCGGCGCAGTTCCTGCTGAAGCTGCGCGCCGCGCGGCGGCAGGCGCCTGCCGCGCAACGTCCGTGACCCCCGAGGTGCTGGCATGAGCGCGCCCGGCCGCCCCGAAGCGCTCATACCGCAGCGCGCCAGCGCGGAGGTTGCGTGATGAGCCCCGTCATCCCTCTCGTACCCGTGAACGACGCCACTTGCGGCGCGCCGCCGGCCGTGCTGAAGCAACGCGGCCAGCGCGAAGTGTTCTGCGGCCTGACCGGCATCGTCTGGCTGCATCGCAAGATGCAGGACGCGTTCTTTCTCGTCGTCGGCTCACGCACCTGCGCGCACCTGATTCAGTCGGCCGCGGGCGTGATGATCTTCGCCGAGCCGCGTTTCGCCACCGCGATCATCGACGAGCGTGACCTCGCGGGGCTTGCCGACGCGAACGCCGAACTCGACCGCGTGGTGCAGCGCCTGCTCGAGCGCCGGCCCGACATCCGCATGCTCTTCCTCGTGGGTTCGTGCCCGTCGGAGGTGATCAAGCTGGACCTGTCGCGCGCGGCGCAACGGTTGTCGCAGGTGCATGCAGGCGCGGTGCGCGTGCTGCACTACTCGGGCAGCGGCATCGAGACGACATTCACGCAGGGCGAAGACGCGTGCCTTGCTTCGCTGGTGCCGCAACTGCCTGCGACCGACGAGCGCCGTTTGCTGGTCGTCGGCGCGCTGGCCGATGTGGTCGAAGACCAATTCAAACGCCTCTTCGCTGACCTGGGCATCGGCCCGGTCGACTTCCTGCCGCCGCGCCGCTCGATCGCGCTGCCGCCGGTGGGGCGCAACACGCAGCTGCTCTTCGCGCAACCCTTCCTTGGCGACACGCTCACGGCGCTGCAAGCGCGTGGCGCGACGCGGCTGGCCGCACCGTTCCCGCTGGGTGCCGAAGGCACGGCCGAATGGCTGCGCGCGGCCTTCACCGCGTGGGGCGGCGAGCCGACGCGCTTCGCGAAGGTGGTCGGTGCTGCTCGCGAACGTGCGGCACGTGCGCTGGCGCGCTGGCGCATCGAGCTGCAAGGCCAGCGTGTGTTCTTCTTCCCCGACTCGCAACTCGAGCCGCCGCTGGCGCGCTTCGTCTCACGCGAGCTGGGCATGAAGCTGATCGAGGTTGGCACGCCGTACCTGCACCGCACGTTGCTCGACAAGGAGCTGCCCCTGCTTCCCAGCGGCGTCCAACTGTCCGAAGGCCAGGACGTTGAACTTCAGCTCGACCGTTGCCGCGCCGCGCGGCCTGATCTCGTCGTCTGCGGCCTCGGGCTCGCGAACCCGCTCGAAGCCGAAGGCATCACCACCAAGTGGTCGATCGAACTCGTGTTCTCGCCGATCCACGGCTTCGAACAGGCGGCCGACCTCGCGGCGCTGTTCGCGCGGCCACTTCAACGGCGTGCGCGCCTCGTCGCCTAGGAGCTCCAGGGTGCAACTCACGCTCTGGACCTACGAAGGCCCCACGCACGTGGGTGCGATGCGCATCGCCACCGCGATGAAGGGCGTGCACTACGTGCTGCATGCGCCGCAGGGCGACACCTACGCCGACCTGCTGTTCACGATGATCGAGCGCCGCGACCGCCGCCCGCCGGTGACGTACACGACCTTCCAGGCGCGTGACCTGGGCGGCGACACGGCCGAGCTCTTCAAGAACGCCGCCCGCGGCGCGTACGAGCGCTTCAAGCCGCAGGCGATGCTGGTTGGCGCGTCGTGCACCGCCGAACTGATTCAGGACGACCCCGCCGGCCTGGCCGCGGCGCTGAACCTGCCGGTGCCGGTGGTTGCGCTCGACCTGCCTTCATATCAGCGCAAGGAGAACTGGGGCGCGGCCGAAACGTTCTATCGCATCGTGCGTACGTTGTGCCCAGCCACACCTGGGACGACGCCGCGCACCGCGCGCGAAGCATGCGGTACCCAAGACAGTCGTGCGCCCCGCTGCAACATCCTCGGCCCCACCGCGCTGGGCTTCCGTCACCGCGATGACCTGCACGAGATTCGCGGCCTGATCGAACAACTCGGCATCGTCGTTAACGTCGTTGCGCCGCTGGACGCCAGCCCCGCCGACATCGCGCGCCTCGCCGACGCTGACTTCAACGTCGTGCTCTACCCCGAGATCGCGAATACCGCCGCGCAGTGGTTGCAGCGCACGTTGAAGCAGCCGTGCACAAAGACGATTCCGATCGGTGTGGTTGCCACGCGCGAGTTCGTCGCCGAGGTCTGCGCGCTCGCCGGCATCGACGCGCCGCAACCCGAAGCCTGCCGCGCCACGTGGTATTCGCGTTCGGTCGATGCGAACTACCTCACCGGCAAGCGCGTCTTCGTTTTCGGCGATGCCACGCACGCGGTCGCCGCGGCGCGCGTGGCCACGCAGGAACTGGGCTTCACCGTGGTCGGCCTGGGCACCTACAGCCGCGAATTCGCGCGCGAGATTCGCGAGGCTGCCGCGATCTACGGTGTCGAGCCGCTGATCAGCGACGACTACCTCGAAATCGAAGCGAAGGTCGCCGAGTTGCAGCCCGAACTGGTGCTGGGCACGCAGATGGAACGCCACATCGCCAAGCGCCTGGGCATCCCGTGCGCGGTGATCTCGGCGCCGGTGCACGTGCAGGACTTCCCCGCACGCTACTCGCCGCAGATGGGTTATGAAGGTGCCAACGTCATCTTCGACACCTGGGTGCAGCCGCTGATGATGGGCCTCGAGGAACACCTGCTGCACATGTTCCGGGATGACTTCGAGTTCCATCCCGAGGCCGCCGCTTCGCATCTGGGCGCGACGAAAACGACTGCACACGATCAGGCCGCCGACGTCGAGCCAGCGCCGGCCGTGACGCCCGAACCCGAAGCCGTCGTCGCGACGAACGCCGCCGTACCGAATCTGGCCGACTGGGCCGCCGAAGCCGAGCGCGAACTCCACAAGATCCCGTTCTTCGTTCGCGGCAAAGCGCGCCGCAACACCGAGCGGTTCGCGCGCGAGCGCGGGCTGCACACCATCACTGTCGAGACTCTCTACGATGCCAAAGCGCACTTCAGCCGCTGACGCCACGGCCAGCGTGCCGCTGCGGATCGTGCTCGTCACGCTCGATGGGCACGTGGCCGGCGCCGCCGCGCGGGCCGAAAAGCGCTTGCGTCGCGAACTGCCCGGCCTGGTGCTCGATGTTCACGCCGCCAGCGAGTGGGGCGAAGACGCTGGCGCACTGCAAGCCTGCGTCGACAACATTGCCCGCGGCGACATCGTGGTCGCGACCATGCTCTTCATGGAAGAGCACTTCCTGCCGGTGCTGCCGGCGCTGAAGGCCCGACGCGACCATTGCGACGCGATGGTCTGCGCCATGTCGGCCGGCGAGGTCACGCGCTGACGCGCATGGGCCGCTTCGCGATGGACGCCAAACCCGGCGGCATGATGGGGCTGCTGAAGCGCCTGCGCGGCAAGCCTCAACCCTCGGCTAACGGCGGCCCGGCACAACCCCCCGCCGGAGGCGGTTCCACATCGACCAGCGGCGCCGCGCAGATGAAGATGCTGCGCCGCCTGCCGCGCATCCTGCGTTTCGTGCCCGGCACCGCCCAGGACCTGCGCGCCTACTTCCTGACGCTCCAGTACTGGCTGGCCGGCTCCGAAGACAACATCGCGAACCTGCTGCGCATGCTGGTCGAGCGCTACGCCGACGGGCCGCGCAAGTCGCTGCGCGACGTGGTGAAGGCGCAGCCACCGATCGAGTATCCCGAGGTAGGCGTGTATCACCCCGCCATGCGCGATCGCATGAGTGAAGACGCGCACGCGTTGCCAACTTCAGGCAAGCAGGGCACGGTGGGCCTGCTGCTGATGCGCTCGTACCTGCTGGCGGGCAACAGCGGCCACTACGACGGCGCGATCGCGGCGCTGGAAGCGCGTGGTCTGAACGTGGTTCCGGCGTTCGCGTCGGGGCTGGATTCACGGCCCGCGGTCGAGCGGTTCTTCCTCGACGCGCACGGCAAGCCCAAGGTCGACGCGGTGGTGTCGCTGACCGGCTTCTCGCTCGTCGGTGGGCCGGCCTACAACGATGCCAAGGCGGCCGAAGAACTGCTGGCGCGGCTCGACGTGCCGTACCTCGCCGCGATGCCGGTCGAGTTCCAAAGCCTGACCCAATGGCAGGGCTCGTCACGCGGCCTGCTGCCGGTCGAAGCGACGATGATGGTTGCGATCCCCGAGCTCGATGGGGCAACGGGTTCGATGGTTTTCGGCGGGCGCGGCGAAGGCAGCGCGCAAGGCGCAGCACACGACATGGTGGTGGCCGCCGAGCGCGCGGCGATGCTCGCGTCGCGCGTCGCGAAGTGGGTGTCATTGCGCAAGCGCACGCACGCGCAGCGCAAGGTCGGCGTGGTGCTCTTCAACTTCCCGCCGAACGCGGGCGCGGCGGGCACCGCGGCTTTTCTAGGCGTGTTCGAGTCGCTCTTCAACCTGCTGAAGTCACTGGCGCGCGATGGCTACACGGTCGACGTGCCCGCCGACGTGAATGCACTGCGAGAAAAACTGTTGCAAGGCAACGCAGCGACCCATGGCGCGGGCGCCAACGTGCACGTGCGCATCCCGACCGACGCGCACGTGCGCAACGAGCCGCACCTGGCGCAGATCGAAGCGCAGTGGGGCCCGGCGCCTGGCCGCCAACAAGCCGACGGCGTGTCGATCCACGTGCTGGGCGCGACCTTCGGCAACGTGTTCGTCGGCCTGCAACCCGCCTTCGGCTACGAAGGCGACCCGATGCGCCTGTTGTTCGAAAGCGGCTTCACACCCACGCATGCCTTCAGCGCTTTCTACCGCTGGCTGCGCGAAGACTTCAGCGCCGATGTGTTGTTGCACTTCGGCACCCACGGCGCACTCGAGTTCATGCCGGGCAAGCAGGCGGGGCTGTGCAGCGAATGCTGGCCCGACCGGTTGATCGGCGACGTGCCGAACCTTTATCTCTACGCGTCGAACAACCCCAGCGAAGGCATGATCGCCAAGCGCCGCGCCGCGGCCACGCTGGTCAGCTACCTCACGCCGCCGGTGTCGCAGGCTGGCCTGTATCGCGGGCTGGCCGACCTGAAAGCGAGCATCGATCGCTGGCGCGGCATGCCACCGGCCGATGCACTCAATCGACGCGAGCGCGAAGAACTCGCGGTGCTGATTCAGGCGCAGGCTTCCGCGGTGGAACTGGCCGACGCCAAACCGGCGTGGCACGCGCAGTCGCACGATGCGGTGCATGCGCTGTCGTTGCGCGTGTCCGAAGTCGAACACGCGTTGATCCCGCACGGCTTGCACGTGCTGGGCCAGGCGCCGACCGAAGTGCAGCGCGTCGACATGCTGATGGCGATGGGTGAATCGATGCACGGCGCCGCGCCCGAGCGCGCTGCCATCGAAGCGATCGTGCGCGGTGATGTGCGTGCGGATTCGGTGGAAGGCGACGCGCTGAAAGAACTCGCCGCGACCGACCGCCTGCTGTGCGAAGACCACGAAATGCAGGGCCTGCTGCACGCGCTCGACGGCGGCTTCGTTCGCCCGGCCCCCGGCGGTGACCTGCTGCGCACGCCCGCCGTGTTGCCCACCGGCCGCAACCTGCACGGCTTCGACCCGTTCCGCCTGCCCAGCGCATTCGCCGTGCGCGACGGCGCCAAGCAGGCCGAGCGCCTGCTGGCCCGCCACCAATCCGACGGCCACGGCTTCCCGGAATCGATCGCGCTGGTGCTGTGGGGCACCGACAACCTGAAGAGCGAAGGCGCGCCGATTGCGCAGGCGCTGGCGCTGATCGGTGCCAAGCCGCGCTTCGACGGCTACGGCCGCCTGGCCGGGGCCGAGTTGATCGCGCTGGAAACCCTGGGCCGCCCGCGCGTCGACGTGATGATCACGCTGTCGGGCATCTTCCGCGATCTGCTGCCGCTGCAAACGAAGCTGCTCGCCGAAGCGGCGTTCCTGGCCGCCAGTGCCGACGAACCCGAAGACCGCAACTTCATCCGCAAGCACGCGCTGGCCTTCCAGCGCGAGCATGGTGGTGACCTCGAGACGGCGGCGCTGCGCGTGTTCGGCAATGCCGAAGGTGCCTACGGCGCCAACGTCAATCACCTGATCGACTCCAGCCGCTGGGACGCCGAAACACAAATCGCCGAAACGTATGCGCGTCGCAAGGGTTTCGCTTACGGCCGCAACGGCCACGCGGCGAAACAACCCGAACTGCTGGGCGCGGTGCTGAAGGGTGTCGAGCTTGCTTACCAGAACCTCGAGTCGGTGGAACTCGGCGTGACTTCGGTCGACACCTACTTCGACACGCTGGGCGGCATCAGCCGCGCGGTGCAGCGCGCCAAAGGCGCCGGGGCAGATGTGGCGCCGGTCTATATCGGCGACCAGACGCGCGGCGACCTGGGGCAAGGCGTGGTGCGAACGCTGGCCGAGCAAGTGGCGTTGGAAACGCATACGCGCATGCTGAACCCGAAGTTTTTCGAAGCGCTGCTGGACCACGGCTACGAAGGTGTGCGCCACCTCGAGGCGCACGTGACGAACACCTTTGCCTGGAGCGCGACCACGGGCCAGGTGCAGCCGTGGGTCTATCAGCGCATCAGCGAAACCTTCGTGTTGGATGACGCGATGCGTGACCGCCTGGCCACGCTGAACCCGACCGCCACGGCCAAGGTCGCGAACCGCATGCTCGAAGCGCATCGCCGCAACTACTGGCAGCCCGATGCTGCGACGCTGGCCGCGCTCGAGCGTGCCGGCGAAGAACTCGAAGACCGGCTCGAAGGCGTCTTCGTGCCAACGAACGAACCCTATCGTCAACAGAAGGTAGCCGCATGATGGACACCGCCACGATCACCCCTGACCAGATCCGCCGAGGACCGCGGCCGGACTCACGCCCCGACGGCGAAGGCAGCGTGCAGGTGCAGCTGGATCCGAAGTTGAAGATCGGCACCGCGAAGGTCTTCGCCGTCTACGGCAAAGGCGGCATCGGCAAAAGCACGACCTCGTCGAACCTGTCGGTCGCGTTCAGCAAGCTCGGCAAGCGTGTGATCCAGATCGGTTGCGACCCGAAGCACGACAGCACCTTCACGCTGACGAAGCGGCTGGTGCCCACCGTGATCGACATCCTCGAGACGGTCGACTTCCACGCCGAAGAACTGCGCCCCGAGGACTTCGTCTTCGAGGGCTACAACGGCGTGATGTGCGTCGAAGCGGGCGGCCCGCCCGCGGGCACCGGCTGCGGCGGCTACGTCGTCGGCCAGACGGTGAAGCTCTTGAAAGAGCACCACCTGCTCGACGACACCGACGTGGTGATCTTCGACGTGCTGGGCGACGTGGTCTGCGGCGGTTTCGCCGCGCCGTTGCAGCACGCCGACCGCGCGCTGATCGTCACCGCGAATGACTTCGATTCGATCTTCGCGATGAACCGCATCGTGCAGGCGATCAGCGCGAAGGCGAAGAACTACAACGTGCGGCTTGGCGGCGTGATCGCGAACCGGTCGGACGAAACCGACCAGATCGACAAGTTCAACGAGCGCGTCGGCCTGAAGACGATGGCGCGGTTTCCGCAGCTCGACGTGATCCGCAAGAGCCGGCTGAAGAAGTCGACGCTGTTCGAACTGGAAGACACGCCCGAACTGATCGCCGTGCAGCAGGAATACCTGCGACTGGCCGCGAAGCTCTGGGCCGGCACCGATCCGATCGCACCGCAAGCGCTGAAGGACCGCGAAATTTTCGATCTGCTCGGGTTCGATTGAGAGGCGATTGAAAGCGATGCAAGGCAACTACGAAACCCGCCGCAGCCAGATCGAGACCTACTTCGACCGCACGGCGATGGCCGCGTGGGAGCAGCTCACGTCGACCGCGCCGGTGGGCCGCATTCGCGCGACGGTGCGCGCCGGGCGTGACCGCATGCGGGAAACGCTGCTCGACTGGCTGCCGCAAGACCTGCACGGCGTTCGCATCCTCGACGCCGGCTGCGGTACGGGCGCCTTCGCGATGGCCGCGGCACAACGCGGTGCAAGCGTGGTCGCGATCGACCTGTCGCCGTCGCTTGTCGATGTGGCGGTGCGCCGCGTCGCGCAGCACCCCGACGTGTTCCAGAACGGCGGGCACATCGACTTCCGCAGCGGCGACATGACCGACGCGGCGCTGGGCAACTTCGACCACGTGGTCGCGATGGATTGCCTGATTCACTACAGCGCCGAAGACGCGGTGCGCGTGCTGCAGGGCTGGTCGCAGCGCACAGCGAAGTCGCTGCTGTTCACCTTCGCGCCGAGCAACCCGCTGCTGATGGCGATGCACACGGTTGGGCGCCTGTTCCCACGCGCCGACCGCGCGCCGGCGATCGAGCCCGTGGCGGAAGGCGCTTTGCGCCGCATGTTGGCCACCGATGACGGCCTGGCGTTGTGGCAGCCGGCGCGCACGCAACGCGTCAGCAGCGGCTTCTACACGTCGCAGGCGTTCGAGCTGGTCAGCGCGAGGAAGGCTGAATGAGCCTGATCACGCGTCGCGGCCTGCTGCCCGGCATCAACTGGGCGGAAGTCCCTGCGCGATTCCTGCCCTTTGCCGACGCCGCGTCGCCCGATCTGCCGCTGCCGCGTCTGGTTCGCTTGGCGCTGTTCCAGGTCGCGGTCGGCATGGCGACGGCCCTGATGGTCGGCACGCTCAACCGCGTGATGATTCTCGAGTTGGGTGTGGGCGCGTGGCTGGTAGCGTTGATGGTCGCCCTGCCGCTGGTGGCCGCGCCGTTCCGTGCGCTGATCGGTTTTCGCTCCGACGTGCACCGCAGCTTCCTGGGCTGGCGGCGCGTCCCGTTTGTCTGGTTCGGCACGCTGGGCATGTTCGGCGGGCTGGCGATCATGCCGTTCGCGCTGATCCTGCTGGCTGGCGAAACCCAAGTGCAACTCGTCGCCGGCCACGTCGCGGCGGCGCTGGCGTTCGTGCTGGCGGGTGCGGGCCTGCAGACAACACAGACCGCGGGCCTTGCGCTGGCGTCGGACCTTGCGCCCGAAGCGTCACGGCCGCGCGTGGTGGCGCTGCTGTACGTGATGCTGCTGCTGGGCATGGTCGGCGCGAGCATCGTGTTCGGCGTGCTGCTGGCTGATTACTCGCACACGCGACTGGTCCAGGTGGTGCAGGGCACGGCGGTGGCGTGCGTGCTGCTGAATGCGGTGGCGCTGTGGAAGCAGGAGCCACGCAGCCATCGTCGTGTGAAACCGACTGCGGACGCGGCGTCGACACGCGAAAGTTTCGTCGTGCACTGGCGGCGCTACACCGCGCAGCCGCAGGTGCGTCGCTTCCTGCTTGCGGTCGGTCTGGGCACCGCGGCGTTCAACATGCAGGACATCATCCTCGAGCCGTATGGCGGCGAGATCCTCGGCCTGGGTGTCGGCGCGACCACGCAGCTGACGGCATTGATGGCCGGCGGCGCGCTGCTTGCATTCGCGCTCGCAGCACGACAACTCAGCCGCGGCGGTGACCCCCAACGCGTGTGCGCAACGGGCGTGCTGGCGGGCGTGGTCGGCATGTCGCTCGTGATCTTTGCCGAGCACACCGGCAGTGCACATCTGTTCAGGCTCGGCGTGATCGCGATCGGTTTCGGCGGCGGGCTGTTCTCGGTCGGCAGCCTCAGCGCCGCGATGGGCATGGACGTGGGCAAGCAAGGCGACGCGATGCACGGCCTGGTGCTCGGCGCCTGGGGTGCGGTGCAGGCCACCTGCGCGGGCGTGGCGATTGCCTTCGGCGGCGCGCTGCGCGACGTTGTATCCAGTGCGGCGAACGCAGGCTGGTTCGGCGAGGTGCTGCAACACCCGGCCACCGGCTACAGCGCCGTCTACCACCTCGAGCTGGCGATGCTGTTCGCCACGCTGATCGTGCTCGGTCCGTTGGTCGGCAAACGCCGCACAGCAGCTTCGACACTCTTCGACATCACCACCGATCGGCAACTTCGGCCTGGCCGAGTTGCCTCATTGACCCGTCACCGCTCACCGTTCACCAGGACACCAGGAGACAAGCATGGGCACAGGAGCCATCACCTCATATATCGACGTCGCACAGCTCGTGCTGTACGCGTTCTGGATCTTCTTCTTCGGCCTGATCTATTACCTGATTCGCGAGGGCCATCGCGAGGGTTATCCGATGGATACCGACCGCGGCATCATCGAAGGCTGGCCGCGCGCGCCCGACCCGAAAACCTACCGCATGGCCGACGGCAGCGAAATCGCCATCCCGCGCGACGAAGCGCCGCACCCCACGCCGAACGCGGTGCGCATCAGCAACCTGAACTCCGCGCCGCTCGAGCCCGTGGGCAACCCGTTCACGGCTGGCGTTGGCCCCGGCGCCTGGACGCCGCGCCCCGAGCGCCCTGACCTGGACCACCACGGCCAGCCGAAGATCATGCCGCTGTCGAAACTGCCGGCGTGCGGTGTCAGCGACCGCGACCCCGACCCACGCGGCATGACGTTGTTCGACGCGCGCGGCGAAGTGGCCGGCACGGTGCGCGACCTCTGGCTCGACCAGGGCGAAATGCTCTTCCGCTACCTCGAGGCCGACGTGCCGCAGGCCGGCGGCGGTATGCGCCGCGTGATGGTGCCGATGCCCTTTGCCAGCGTTACGCGCCGCGTTGTGTTCGTCAAGGCGCTGATGGCCGAGCACTTCGCCGGTGTGCCGGCGATCGCGGCGGCTGACCGCATCACGCTGAACGAAGAAGAGCGCATCACGGCGTACTACGGCGCAGGCATGCTGTACGCCGAGCCGAAGCGCGCCGAGCCGATCGTCTGATGTAACGAAGGCTTCACGATGACCACCAAGCCCTACGTTGCACGTGAACACGAGTTCGAGGCGCAGCACGGCCTGCCCGAATTGCTGCCCGATGGCGAGCGCATCTTGTGGCAGGGTGCGCCGAACTGGCAGCTTGTCGCGCGACAGGTGTTCCACGCCGACAAGGTCGCGATCTACTTCGCGCTGTTGCTCGCGTGGCGCGTCGCCAGCCAGTGGAACGACGGCGGTGCAGGTGAAGCGCTGGTGTCGCTGAAGCTGCTGCTGCCGCTGGTCGCATTGGCGCTCGGGCTGCTGGCGCTGATGGGCTGGTTGACCGCGCGCACCACCGCCTACACGCTGACCAACCGCCGCGTCGTGATGCGCATCGGCATCGTGCTGACCGTCACGTACAACCTGCCGCTGTCGCGCATCGAAGGCGCGCACCTGCGAGCAGGCCGGGTCCGCCGCCGGGCCGCTCCCGAGGCGGACCAACCCCCCCGGGGGGCAGCGAGCGGAGCGAGCTTGGGGGTCGGGGACGGGCGCGGTGACATCGTGCTGGCGCTCGAATCAGAAACACGCATCGCGTGGCTGCAACTGTGGCCACACGTGCGGCCGTGGCGCGTGAAGCGGGCCGAGCCGATGCTGCGCGGGCTGGACGACGCGAAGGCCGTCGCGGCGATGCTTCAGCAGGCGTGGGTCGACGTGAACGGTATGCCTGCGTCGCAAGCTGCACAACCGGCGGCTTCGACCTCGCCGCAAGCGAGCGGCATCCGCGGTCGCGGGCTTGTCGCGTCGAGCTGAAACGCGCGACGACGACCCTCGACGACGGACTGACGGCGATGCCTTCGACGACCACCACGACGAACCCGCCGGCCGAGGTGATCCCGCGCCGCGTGGTCAACGGCGCGCTGGTTGGTCTTGGCTTGCTCTTCGTCGGCCTCGCCGCGTGGCGCGGCGGTGGCACGTCGATCCGCGAGCCCGATGCGCGCGCAGTGCAGCAACGCGAGCTTCGCTTCACCGACCGCGCCGACGGCGGCATCGAAGTACGTGACGCCGTCACCGGCCAGACGCTCGACGTGATGCAAGGCGAACAAGGCTTCCTGCGCGGCTCGCTGCGCGGCCTGGCGCGCGAGCGCAAGCGCCGCGGGCTTGCCGACGCATCGGGCATCTCGCTGCAACTGATCGCGCGCGCCGACGGCCGGCTGACGCTGGTCGATGCGGCCACCGGCGAACGCATCGATCTCGAATCCTTCGGCCCGAGCAACGTCGCGGTGTACGCGCGCTGGCTTGGACCAACTTCTGTTGTGAGGTAGACATGAGTGCCCAGGCCATCCATTCCCGCGACGACGTGATGCAGGCCGCGAAAAGCGAAAACCTGATCGCGCCGCGCTTCTACACCACGGACTTCAAGGCGCTCGACGCGCTCGACCTCGAGCCGGTGCGCGCCGAGTGGGACGCGATGCTCGCCGAATACGAAGGCGACAACAACCACGACCACTTTCAGCGTGACGCCACGTTCACGGACGAGGCCAAGCCGCTGCCGCCCGAGTTGCATCAAGAGTTTCTCGATTTCCTGGTCAGCTCGATCACCAGCGAATACTCGGGCTGCGTGCTCTACAACGAGATTCGCAAGAACGTCGAAAACCCCGACATGAAGCGGCTGATGACGTACATGACGCGAGACGAATCGCGCCATGCCAACTTCATCAACGCAAGCCTGCGCGACTACGGCCTGGGCGTCGACCTGGCGAACCTGAAGGCGACGAAGAAGTACACCTACTTCAAGCCCAAGTACATCTTCTACGCGACGTATCTGTCCGAGAAGATCGGCTACGCGCGCTACATCACGATCTTTCGCCAGCTCGAGCGTCACCCCGAGTTGCGCTTCCATCCGATCTTCAAGTGGTTCGAGCGCTGGTGCAACGACGAATTCCGCCACGGCGAATCGTTCGCGCTGCTGATGCGCGCCAACCCGCACCTGCTGCGCGGCGCGAACCTGCTGTGGGTGCGCTTCTTCCTGCTCGCCGTCTACGCCACGATGTACGTGCGTGACCACACGCGGCCGATGCTGCACGAGGCGATGGGCATCGACATCGATGACTACGACTACCGCGTCTTCGACATCACG
The DNA here is from genome assembly GCA_963738615.1 of uncultured beta proteobacterium. Lineage (GTDB taxonomy): Bacteria > Pseudomonadota > Gammaproteobacteria > Burkholderiales > Burkholderiaceae_C > CAVTWY01. Next base: position 232,577 of record CAVTXI010000019.1, on the reverse strand, counting down.
ACCGAGATTTCGAAGCAGGTGTTCCCGATCTCGCTCGACACCAACGGCGCCACGTTCCGCGCCGGGCTCGAGCGGCTGTTCGAAGCCAGCCAGGGCATCGAACGTGCGAAGGCGCAAGGTGGTATTGGCGGCTTGGTCAAGCGCGCGGGCTGGGTGGCCGTGGGGTTGACGACGTTCGTCAAGCTCTACGTTCACCCGGTGAAGCGGCATGACCTGCCGACGCAGATGCGGGTTGCCCCGGCCTGGTGAGGCGCACTTGGACTTCGTCTTTGCACCCCTCTTCGCACTGTTCGTCTGGTGGTTCGGCACCGGCGTTGTGATGCTGCTCGACGGGCTGCCGCGCGACACCTTCCGCTGGAGCCTTGCCAGTTCGACATTGATCGCCTTCGCAGCGTTGATCTGCATTCATCGCAGTGCTCACAATGCCAACGTTGCCGCGGCCTACGGTGCCTTCACCTGCGCGGTGCTGGTGTGGGGTTGGCATGAACTCGCGTTCCTGACTGGGTGGTTGACCGGCCCGCGCAAGCACGCGTGCAGCGCGCCGCAGCACGGCCCCACGCGTTTTCGCGAAGCAGTGCAGGTGATCCTGTGGCACGAACTCGCGATCATCGCGATGGGCCTGGGCATCGCCGCGCTGACGTGGGGCGGCGTCAACCAGGTGGCGACGTGGACCTTCGCGCTTGTTGTGGGTGATGCGGCTGTCGGCGAAGTTGAATCTCTTCCTGGGCGTACGCAACCGTGGCGAAGAGTTCCTGCCTGCGCACCTTCTCTACCTTGCCAGCTACTTCCGCGCGCGCAAGAGCAACGCGTTGCTGCCGTTGTCGATGCTGGTCGGCGGCGCGGTGGCGGTGCTGATGATCGGAGCGGCCGTCGATGCCAGCGGTGCCACGCGCGTGGGCCTGCTGCTGGTCGCGTCGATGCTTGTGCTTGCGCTCGTCGAACACCTGCTGATGGTCACGCCGATGTCGGCGCTGGCGTTGTGGCGTTGGGCGGTGCGTGCGCCTGCGACGCAGAACGGATAGACGAACAGACGGACAACGGACAAGCTGCCGATGAAACCCGATATCCCCGGAATCCTGCTGAACCGTGACGCGTCGCAGGGCTGGAACGAAGGCTCCGGCCCGCGTGCGTTCGTCATCGGCGCCGGCTTCGGCGGCTTGGCCGCGGCGGTGCGGCTGGCTTGCCGCGGCTGGCGCGTGCAGGTGATCGAGCGACTGGACGCACCCGGTGGCCGCGCGAGCGTGCATCGCGAAGGCGGCTTCACCTTCGACATGGGACCCACGATCATCACCGTGCCGCACCTGTTCAAAGAGCTGTGGACGCTGGCGGGCCGCCGCTTCGAAGACGATGTGACGTTGAAGGCGCTCGATCCGTTCTATCGCATCCGTTTCGACGACGGCACCCACTTCGACTACAACGGCGACCCTGCACACATGCGCGCCGAAGTCGAGAGGTTTCTGCCCCAGCGACGTGGACGGCTACGAGCGTTTCATGGCCGAGTCCGAGCGCTGCTACCGCATCGGCTTCGCGGGCATGGGCGCGATTGCGTTCGACACCGTCGGCGACCTTGTCACCGCGTTGCCCGGCATGCTGCGCATGCGTGCGTGGCGAACGATCCGCGGCATGGTCAACAGCTACTTCCGCGACCCCAAACTGCGCATCGTCTTCTCGTTCCACCCGCTGCTGATCGGCGGCAACCCGTCGTCGGTGACGTGCACCTACAGCCTGATCAACCAGCTCGAACGCAACTTCGGTGTGCATTGGGCGATGGGCGGCACCGGTGCGCTGGTGCGGGGGCTCGAGCGTCTGCTGGCGCATCTGGGCGTGGGGCTTCGTTGCAACGCGACGGTCGAGCGCATCGTGGTCGAAGACGGGCCTGGTGGCGTGAAGGCTCGCGGCGTGCTGCTCGAAGGTGGCGAGCGCATCGACGCCGACATCGTCATCAGCAACGCCGACACCGCCTGGACGTATCGGCAACTCGTGGCGCCCGAACACCGTCGCGTGTGGACCGACCGCAAGCTCGACCGCGCCAGCTACTCGATGAGCCTTTTCGTCTGGTACTTCGGCCTGAACCGTCGCTACGACGACGTGCCGCACCACACGATTGCGCTCGGCCCGCGCTACGACGGGCTGCTGCGCGACATCTTCAAACGCCATCACCTTGCCGACGACTTCAGCCTGTACCTGCACCGGCCGACCGCCAGCGACGAATCGATGGCGCCCAGTGGCTGCGATGCGTTCTATGTGTTGTCGCCGGTGCCGCATCTCGACAGCGGCACCGACTGGAACGCGCAGGCGCAGCCGTATCGCCGCGCGATCGAGGCGCGGCTCGATTCAACGCTGCTTCCGGGCTTCGTGAAGCACATCGTCGCGTCGAAGACGATGAACCCGCTCGACTTCCGCGACCGCCTGCTGTCGCACAAAGGTGCAGCTTTCGGCCTCGAGCCGCTGCTGCGCCAAAGCGCGTGGTTCCGACCGCACAACCGCAGCGAAGACGTGCCGGGCCTGTTCATGGTGGGCGCGGGCACGCACCCCGGCGCGGGTATTCCGGGCGTATTGATGTCGGCGAAGGCGCTGGAGACGGTACTGCCGTCGGTGGCGGCGTATGCAGGTCGTTGACGCTGTCGACAACGAAGCCTGCCGCGAGTTGATGCGCGGCGGCTCGAAGTCGTTCTTCCTCGCGTCGCTGCTGCTGCCCCCGCGCGTGCGCACACAGGCGCGGTCGCTCTACGCGTTCTGCCGCGTCGCCGACGACGCCATCGACAACAGCGATCAACCCGCCCGCGCGCTCGACGAGCTGCATCGCCGGCTCGACGCGATCTATCGCGGCGCAGCCGGCCCCGAACCCGCCGACCGCGCCTTGGCCGCCGTGGTTGCCGCGCAGTCGCTCCCTCGCCCGCTGCTCGACGCCTTGCTCGACGGCTTCGCGTGGGACTCGCAGGTGCGCCGCTACGAAACCATCGAAGACCTCCATGCCTATGCCGCGCGCGTGGCCGGCACCGTCGGCGTGATGATGGCGCTGCTGATGGAAACGCGCGACGCTTGCGCGCTGGCCCGCGCGTGCGAACTCGGCGTGGCGATGCAGCTGACGAACATCGCGCGCGACGTCGGCGAAGACGCGCGCCACGGCCGCCTGTACCTGCCGCTCGCGTGGATGCGTGAAGCGGGCCTCGACGCCGACGCATGGCTTGCAGCCCCGCTCTTTGACCACCGTGTGGCGAGCGTGATCGCACGGCTGCTCGCCGAAGCCGACCGGCTGTACGCACGCGGCGAATGCGGTGTCGCCGCACTGCCGCGCGACTGCCGCCCGGCGATCCAATCAGCACGGTTGGTGTACGCCGAAATCGGCCACGCGCTTGCGCGTGACGGTCACAACGCCGTGCATCGACGCACGGTCGTCGGCCGCGGCCGCAAGCTCGCCCTGATGCTGCGCGGCGCGACGGCGTGGTGCATACCGCCCGGCCGGCCGATGGAAGCAGGCGCCGCCAGCCCGCCGCTGCCCGCCGTGCAATTCCTCGTCGACGCCGCTGCCGCGGATGACCTGCCGCAGCGCACGTTCTACCAACGCACGTTGCGCGTGGTCTCGTTGTTCGAACGTCAGGCACTGCGTCGGGCGGATCACCTCGACGACCTTCACCAACGCGGCCTGGTCCAGGGTTGAGCGAACACCTGCCCCTGATCCTCGTCGAGGTCGTCCTCGTCTTCGGCGGCGTCCTCGCCTTCGGGTGGTGGCAGTTGCGTGACCTGGATCGGGAGCGCAAGAAGCGCGAGGAGAGGAAGCGGCAGGAGGGTGGGGGCGGCGACGAAGGCTCGGCGTAGGGGTCGGTTCGCCCGATCGCCCGATCGCCCGATCGCCCGATCGCCCGATCGCCCGATCGCCCGATCGCCCGATCGCCCGGAGCGTTTATAGCGATTTATATGCATGTATACGGCTTTTGTCTTATACATGCATATAGATTGCTATAGTTCCGCGCCGCCATGGACAAGATCCGCAACCCCTTCTCGCCCGGTGCCGGCTCGCCACCGCCTGAATTGGCCGGCCGCGAAGGTGTGCTCGAACAGGCGCGGGTGCTGTTCGGCCGGATCCTGGCCAAGCGCCCCGAGAAGAGCCTGCTGCTGACGGGTCTGCGCGGCGTGGGCAAGACGGTGCTTCTCAACGAGATCGAACGCATCGCCATCGACCAAGGCTTTCGAACGATCCTGGTCGAAGCGCATGAAGGCAAACCGCTGGCTGTGCTGCTGGCGCCGCACCTGCGTCGCCTGCTCTTCGACCTTGACCGCTTGAAAGGTGCTGGCAACAAGGTGCGCCGGGGTCTGGGCGTATTGCGTAGCTTCGTCGGCGCGATCAAGGTCAAAGTCGGCGACCTCGACGTCGGTCTCGACATCGAGCCTGAAGCGGGTTCGGCCGACACCGGCGATCTCGAGTCGGACCTTCCGAACCTGTTTGTGGCGGTGGGCGAGGCCGCGCAGGAACGAGGCGTGGCGGTCGCGATCCTCATCGACGAAATCCAGTACTTCAGCGCTGACGAGCTGAGCGCGCTGATCATGGCGATGCACAGAATGCAGCAGCGCCAATTGCCGATGGTGCTGGTGGGCGCCGGCTTGCCGATCCTCCCGGGACTCGCGGGCGAATCGAAGTCATACGCCGAGCGGCTGTTCGGCTTTCCGGCAGTCGGGCCGCTGCCCGCAGCCGATGCCGCGAGGGCGTTGCAGGATCCCGTGCGTGCCGAGGGCGTCGAGTTCGCGCCGGCTGCGCTACGCGAAATTTTCAAACTCACGCAGGGCTATCCGTACTTCCTGCAGGAGTGGGGCTACCAGGCGTGGAATCAGGCGCAGTCCTCGCCGATCAGTGCAGCCGTTGTGCGCCAGACGAGTGAGCTCGTGTCGCGGCGCCTAGACGACAACTTCTTCCGCGTGCGTTTCGACCGGCTGACGCCGCGCGAGAAGACCTACCTGCGCGCCATGGCGGAGCTGGGCACTGGCCCGTATCGAACGGCGGACATCGCGGACAAGCTCGGCATCAAGATCAGCACATCAGGCCCGCTGCGCGCGAGCCTGATCAAGAAGGGGATGGTCTACAGCCCCTCGCACGGTGAGATGGCCTTCACCGTGCCGCTGTTCGACGGATTCATGCGGCGGGCGATGCCGACGTTCGAACCCTGAACCGTCGAGAGCGCGCGATCGAAGCACCGCGTGGACGTTCCTCATGTGCTCCCCCGCATCTCCACCCGATACGGCATCAAGATCGTCTCCGGCGCCAAGCGTCGTCCGCTGCGCGCCGCGTCGATCGCACGCAGCAACAACTCACCCGCTGCGCGCCCGATGCCCGTGCAGTCGACCGCCACCGTCGTGAGCCGTGGGTGGCAGGCGGCGCCGACCTCGAAGCCACCGAAGCCGGCGATGGCCAGCTTGCCGGGGACGCGCCAGCCGTGCCGTTGGCATTCGGCCAGCGCGCCGAAGGCAGGGTGGTCTGACACGCAGACCAGCGCGTCGGTGTCGGGCCAGCGTTGCATCAGTTGCGTCACGCCTTGCGCTCCATGCTCCATCGACACGGGGGCGTGGCCGACGCTGAGGTTGCGCTTGGGGTTCAAGCCCAGCGTGCGCATCGCCTGCTCGAAGCCGCGTCTGCGGTCGGCGCCGCGGGCGTCGCTTTCGGGCACGCCGCCGAGGAACGCGATGCGGCGGTAGCCCTTGGCGTGCAGTTGCCGCACGAGCTCGGCCACGGCTTCGGCGTTCGAGAAACCCACGCTGTGCTCGATCGGCTTGTGTGGCAGATCCCAGGTTTCGACCACCGGCACGCCGGCCGCCTCGAGCAGCTTGCGCGCGGCGGGCGTGTGGCTGCCGCCGGTGACGACCACGCCTTCGGGGCGGCGGCTGAGCATGGCGCGCAGCAGGTGTTCTTCGGTCGCGCTGTCGTAGTCGGTGTAGCCCAGCAACACTTGCAGGCCGCTGCCCTCGAGCGCTGCGGTCAGGCCGTGCGCGGTGTCGGAGAAGTTGGAGTTGTTCAGCGCCGGAATCAATGCGGCGACAAAGCCCGAGCGGTTGGTCGAGAACGTGCGCGCAGTTTGATCGACCACATAGCCCATGCTCCGACACGTCGCGAGGATGCGCTGGCGCAATGACTCGCTGGTGCTGCGTGGGCTGGTGCCCGTGCGCGCGAGCGCACGCGACACCGTCATCTTCGACACGCCCACGCGGGCGGCGACATCGGCCATCGTGACGCGGCTCGCCGGCTTGGGCGAATGCTTCTTCTTCGGGGCTGGCAACGAGACTCACTCCATTGAGGTTACCGGTCGCGTTTAGTGTGCGAGCAAAGAAAATCATAAATGCCGATCGCGTCTACCGCCCGGGTGGGTAAATACCAGATACCGGTAACACATGAGCGCCGGACACTGCCGGTCGATGAACCCGATCGAGGTCCTGGACCCACGCTTTGCCCCCATCGCTGACGGCGCTACGCAGCTCGAGCGGCTGTGCACCGGCGCCATCTGGAGCGAAGGGCCGGTGTGGATGCTCGAGACCGGTGCGCTGTTGTGGAGCGACATCCCGAACAACCGCATGCTGTGTTGGCATGAGGCGCGCGGCATGACGGTGTGGCGCGACAAGGTCGAGTTCACCAACGGCCATGTGCGCGAGGCCGACGGTGCGCTGCTGCACTGCTCGCACGGGCAGCGCGCGCTGGTTCGCACGCGCATCGACGCGAAGGGTCATGCCGTCGCAGACGAGATCGTCGTCGACCGCTGGCAGGGCCGACGCCTGAACTCGCCGAACGACGTGGTCGTGAAGCGCGACGGCACCATCTGGTTTACCGACCCGCCCTACGGCATCGTGTCCGACTACGAGGGTCACAAGGCCGACAGCGAAATCGGGCGGTGCTACGTGTTCCGCTTCGACCCTGCCATGGGCTCGTTGCGTGTGGTGAGCGACTTCGCCGAAGACCCCAACGGTTTGGCGTTCTCGCCTGATGAGTCGGTGCTTTATGTCAGCGACACCTCGGCGGCGCGGCACCGTGATGGCAACCATCACATCGTCGCCTTCGACGTGATCGGCGGCCAGGACCTCACCAACCCGCGCATCTTCGCGGTGGTGGAACCAGGCTTGGCCGATGGCTTGCGCGTCGACGTGCACGGCTTCGTCTACACCAGCAGCGAAGACAGCGTGCAGGTCTATCACCCCGACAGCACGCGCATCGGCCGCATTCCGGTGCCCGAGAAGGTCGGCAACGTCGTGTTCGGTGGCGAGCGCGGCGATCAGCTCTATATCTGCGCGAGCACGTCGTTGTATCGCATCGTGCTGAATACGCGAGGAGCAACCGCGTGACTGCGCTCCTTCGGTTCGAAGGCATCAGCAAACGCTTCGGCGGAACGCAGGCGGTCGACGACGTCACGCTCGACGTGGTGACTGGCGAGGTTCTTGCGCTGCTAGGCGAAAACGGCGCCGGTAAAAGCACGCTGATCAAGCTGCTGGCGGGTATCTACAAACCCGACGCGGGGCAGATGTTGTTCGACGGTCAACCCGAAAGCCAATGGCGAAGCCGCGACCGTTCCAGCCAACCTGTCGCGTTCATCCACCAGGACCTGGGCCTTGTCGAATGGATGACGGTGGCCGAGAACGTCGCGTTGGGTATGGGTTATCCGCGACGGTTTGGTCTTGTGGATTGGCGTGCCGCCGACACCGCCGCGCAGCGCGTGCTGGCGCGCGTGGGCTGCGACATCGACCCGGCGCGACGCGTGTTCTCGCTCACGCGCGCCGAGAAGTCATTGCTCGCGATCGGTCGCGCGCTCGAAGTCAAGGCGCGGCTGCTGGTGCTGGACGAACCCAGCGCGAGCTTGCCGGCGGTCGACGTGCAGCGGCTCTTCGGTGTGCTTCGCGAGTTGCGCGCGCAGGGCGTTGGCATGATCTACGTGTCGCATCGGCTCGACGAGGTGCTGGCGATTTCGGACCGCGCAGCGGTGATGCGCGACGGCAAACTGGTTGCGGTGCGGCCGACCGCCGAGACCAACGAAGCCGAACTGGTGTCGCTGATCGTCGGCCAGCCGTTGGTGGCGGAAGGCAGCAAGGCAGCAGGCGCTGGACCTCGCGACGCGGTGCCGCTGCTCGAACTGCGCGGCGCCGCGGCGGCGAACGCCGGCCCGATCGACCTGCAACTGCACCGCGGCGAGATCCTTGGCCTGGTTGGTCTGCGTGGCGCGGGGCAAGACGCGATCGGCCGCGCGCTTTTCGGCTGCGAGCCGCTGTCGGCCGGCACACTTGTCCTGCAAGGTCGCGCGCACGTGCTGCGCAACCCCGGCGACGCGATTGCCGCGGGTATCGGCTACACCGCGGGCGAACGGCTCGAGCAGAACCTGGCCGGGTCGATGTCGGTGCAGGAGAACCTGTTCCCGAACCCGCGCCTGCACGGCGAGCGCGGGCTCGACCTGGGCCGACGTCGTCGCGAAGCGGCGCGGGCACGCGAACTGGTTGATCGCTATGACGTGAACCCACGCGCGCCCGACGCGGTGGTGCAGCAGTTGTCGGGCGGCAACCAGCAGAAGGTGGTGCTGGCGCGTTGGCATGCGCTCGACAAACCGGTGCTGGTGCTCGAAGAGCCTACGGCCGGCGTCGATGTCGGCGCCAAGCGGCAGATCTACGCGCTGCTGCGACAGCGCGCGCAAGCGGGCGGCGCGATCGTCGTGGTGTCGACCGACTACGAAGAAGTCGCCACGGTGTGCACGCGCGTGCTCGTGTTCCGTGCCGGACGCATCGCGGCTGAGCTCGTGGGCAGTGAGATCAGCATCGCGCGGCTGCTGGCGTTGTCGGCCGGCACGGCGGCGCACGTTGGGCAAGAGATGGTGGCAGCGTGACGTCGAGCATCAAGTCAACGGCGCTCGAGCCGGACCCAAGCTTCGACGGCGAGGCCACGACCTGGCCCCAACGCATCGTTCGCGCGATGCCCGCCTACGGTCTTGTCGTGCTGACGGTCGCGCTCGCGCTGCTCTTCACCGTGCTGTTGCCCGACACCTTCCCCACGCTTTTCAACCTGCGCGCGATCCTGTCCGACAAATCGATCATCGCGCTGCTCGCATTGGCCGCGATGATCCCGATGGTCACCGGCAAGATCGACCTGACGGTGGGCTACGGCATCGTGTTGTGGCACATCCTCGCGATCAGCCTTCAAACGCGCTACGGCATGCCGTGGCCCGTGGCGGTGATGGTGGTGCTGGCCTGCGCTGCGGTCTTCGGCATGCTCAACGGCCTGCTGGTCGAGCTGGCGCAGATCGACAGCTTCATCGCCACGTTGGGTACCGGTACCGTGTTGTACGCGGTGGCGATGTGGCACAGCGGTGGCCGGCAGGTGGTGGGTGAACTGCCCGACGCTTTCGTGGCGCTTGCGGGTGCTGATCTGTTGGGGCTTCCGGTCGCTGCGTTCTATGTCGCCGCCGTTGCTATCGCGTTGTGGCTCGTCACCGAATACACGCCCCTGGGCCGCGCGCTCTACGTCATCGGTGCGAATCCAAAAGCTGCGGAGTTGAACGGCATCTCGGTGCGCCGCCACGTGATGGGCGCCTTCGTCGCGTCGGGCCTGTTGAGCGGCTTCGCTGGTGTTTTGCTGGCTTCGCGTCTGCAGATCGGGCAGGCCAGCGTGGGGCTCGAGTTCCTGTTGCCGGCGCTGGTCGGCGCGTTCCTTGGCAGCACGACGATCCGGCCGGGTCGCGTCAACGTCTGGGGCACGCTGGTGGGCGTGGCGATCCTCGCGATCGGTATCTCGGGCATCCAACAGTTCGGCGGCGCGTTCTACGTCGAGCCGCTCTTCAACGGCCTGACGCTCCTGGTGTCCATCGGCATCGCCGGCTGGGCCCAGCAAAGGCGCAACGCGTCGATTCGTCGGCGCATTTCAGAACGGCAACTGGTGCAGGCGAACGCGCCTGCACCTGACGCCGGCCATCACGCCGCATGACGCGGTATTCACGACGACACCAACCACGGCACCAACCAGGAGACATCGACATCATGAAGAACCTTCATCGCATCCGCCCGCGTCTGCTCGCGGCCCTGATCGGCGCAGGCCTTGCCGCGCTTGCGCTGCCGGCTGCGGCCGACGCACTCAGCGACACCAAGGCCAAGGTCGCGGCGATGACCGGCGCCAAGTCGAAGTGGGACGGCCCGACCACCGGCCCCAAAGCCGCCGCAGGCAAGACCATCGTCTTCGTCGCTGCCGACATGAAGAACGGCGGCATCCTTGGCGTAAGCAAGGGCGTTGAAGAAGCCGGCAAGGCGATCGGCTGGACCGTACGAGTGATCGATGGCCAAGGCAGCGTCAGCGGTCGAACCGCTGCTCTGAACCAGGCACTTGCGTTGAACCCGGCCGGCATCGTCGTTGGCGGCTTCGACACCACCGAGCAGAAGGTCGCATTCGGCAACGCTGCCAAGGGCGGCATTCCGCTGGTGGGTTGGAACGCAGGGCCCAAGCCTGGCCCTGATGCGGCAGGTGGTCTCTTCGCCAACGTGACGACGACGGCCGACGACATCTCGGAAGCCGCGGCACTGTGGGCCGTGGCCGATTCGGGTGGCAAAGCCGGCGTGGTGATCTTCACCGACAGCCAATACTCGATCGCCGTCTACAAGGCCAAGGCGATGGAAGCGGTGATCAAGAAGTGCCCCGGCTGCACCGTGCTGAGCTACGAAGACAGCCCCATCGCCGACAGCGCCACGCGCATGCCCGGCCTGACCACGTCACTGCTGCAACGCTTCGGCGCCAAGTGGACGCATTCGCTCGCGATCAACGACCTGTACTTCGACTTCATGGGCAGCTCGCTGAAGGCCGCGGGGAAGAAGGGCAGCGACACGCCGCGCGCGGTGTCGGCGGGTGACGGTTCTGAAGCGGCGTATCAACGCATCCGCGCGAAGAACCATCAATCGGCCACGGTGCCCGGGCCGCTGAACATGCAGGGTTGGCAGGTGGTCGACGAGCTCAACCGCGCATTTGCGAAGGTGGCGTGGTCGGGCTACGTGCCCGGGGTTCACTTGGTGACGTCCGACAACGTCGACCGCGACGGCGGCAAGGGCAATATCTACGACCCAGGCAACGGTTATCGCCAGCAATACCAGAAGATCTGGGGCAAAGTGAAGTAAAGCGGGCGTCGTGATCGTGTTCGACTGGCTCGCCACGTCCCTGAGCGGCGCTGCCGCGCACGCGATCGAGGGTTGGGCCTCGTGGCATGCGCGGCTGATGGTGCTGGCGTGGGGCGTGCTGCTGCCGGTGGGTGCGCTCGCGGCGCGTTACTTCAAGGTCACGCCGCGGCAGCGCTGGCCGCACGAACTCGACAACCAGGGCTGGTGGCACACGCACCGCACGTTGCAGTGGGCGGGCATCGTTGTGATGAGCGTCGGGCTCGGCGTGGCATGGGGCCATGCGGTGGGTGCGACCGCCGCGGCGCGAGCGCACGCGTGGGCTGGCTGGTCGGTTGTCGTGCTCGGCTGGCTTCAGATCGTCGCGGGTATTGCGCGCGGCAGCAAGGGCGGGCCGACGAGCGCGCAGCATCGTGGCGATCACTACGACATGACGCCGTATCGGCGGTGGTTCGAGCGCCTGCACAAGAGCCTCGGCTGGGTCGCCGTCCTGCTGTCGATGCTCGTGATCGCGCTTGGTCTGGTCATCGCCGATGCGCCGCGCTGGATGGCGCTGGTGCTCGTCGCATGGTGGATCGCGCTTGCGCTTGCCGCGTGGCGTTGGCAACTGCAGGGCCGCTGCGTCGACACTTATCAGGCGATCTGGGGACCTGACCCACGACATCCTGGCAACCGCATCGCGCCGGTGGGGTGGGGCGTGCGCAGACCGCTGTCATCGGGCGAGGGGCGATGACGACCAACGGCCTCGAACTGCACAAGCTCGTCAAGCGCTACGGCGACGTGACGGTCGTGCAGCAGCTTGACCTCGAGATCGCCGATGGCGAGTTCGTCGTGCTGCTGGGCGAATCGGGCTGCGGCAAGAGCACGACGCTGCGCATGGTTGCTGGCCTGGAAGACGTGAGCGAAGGCCGAATCCTGATCGGCGGCAAAGACGTGACCGACGCGCACCCGATGGCGCGCGATATCGCGATGGTGTTCCAGAACTACGCGCTGTACCCGCACATGAACGTGGCGCAGAACATGTCTTTCGCGCTGCGCATGGCGGGGCGGCCGCGCGACGAGATCGACGCCAAGGTCGCGAAGGCGGCCAAGGTCCTCGAGATCGGGCACCTGCTCGAACGCAAGCCGAAGGCGCTGTCGGGCGGGCAGCGCCAGCGCGTGGCGATTGGCCGCGCGATCGTGCGCGAGCCGCGCGTGTTTCTATTCGACGAGCCGCTGTCGAACCTCGACGCGAAGCTGCGCGGGCACATGCGCGCCGAGCTGGCGCTGCTGCACGAGCGGCTGGGCAAGACGACGGTCTACGTCACGCACGATCAGGTCGAAGCGATGACGCTGGCTGACCGCATCGTCATCCTCGACAAGGGCCTCATCCAGCAGGTGGGCACGCCCGCCCAGGTGTTCAACCACCCGGCCAACCGTTTCGTCGCTGCCTTCATCGGCACGCCGACGATGAACTTCTTCGACGTGCGGCTGGTGCACGACGGCGGTCGCGCAACGGCTGCGCGGCGGCGGCATCGAGTTGCGCGCGCCGCCATGGCTCGAGGCGCAAGCGCGGGCCGATCAGCCGCTGGTGCTCGGCATCCGCCCGCAAGGCCTGGCACCGGCCGACGCGAATCGTGGCGACCTGCGCATCGTGGTCGATGTGGTCGAGTACCTGGGCACCGAAAGCCACGTCGTCGGGCATCTGGTCGACGCGACCGGCAAGCGCTACCCAACGTATCTCGGTGATCGTGCCCGGCGATGCCAAGTCGCTGCTTCACCAGACCCTTCCCCTCACGGCCGATGTCGAGGCCGTTCACGTCTTCGATGCCGGCAGCGGGCAGTCGCTGCGAACTCGATCCGAATCAACAGTCCCTCAAAGGAGAGCTTCATGACGACACGACGCAAGATTCTCGAAGCCGGCGCCATCACCGTCTTCGGCGCCGGCCTTCCTTTCAGCGGCGTTCGCGCGCAAAACCGCTACGCCAAGTACGCCGGCAAGACGGTTGTGTTCAGCGTGCCGGCGCACCCGCACTACGACGCGATGATGAAGATACTGCCGGAGTTCACGAAGGAAACCGGCATCAAGGTCGAGACCGACAAGCTCGCGATGGGCCGCATGAAGGAGAAGCAGTTGCTCGAAATGGCCAAGCCCAGCGGCGACTACGACCTGGGCTGCTACGTCGTGATGTGGAAGGGCGAGTACGTCGCGAAGAATCTGATCCAACCGCTGGATCCGTACTTCACGAACCCTGCGCTGGCCGACCCGGCGTACGACATGAAGGACATCGTGCCGATCTACCTCGAGAACCTCGGGCTGGTCGGCGGGCCGAAGGGGTATCTCGCGGGCGCGGGGGCCAAGCTCTACGGCATTGCCCTACGGCGCCGAGACTTCGGTGCTGGCCTACCGCCGCGACATCTTCGCCAAGCACGACCTGAAGGTACCCGAAACCTACGACGAGTTCCGAGCGCTGCTGCGTACCGTGAAAGACAAGGCCGGCATCGGCGCGCTGACCAGTCGCGGGCAAGCCGGCCACCAAGTCGTGCACGCATGGCTGCTGCACCTGAACCCGCTCGGCGGCAGCGTTTTCGACGACAAGTGGAAACCGCGCTTCAACGACAAGGTTGGCGTCGAGGCGTTGAAGTTCCTGCAGGAAGTGGTCGCCACCGGCCCGGCCGGCATTGCGGCTTACGGCCAGGGCGAAAGCAACACCGCGTTCCTGCAAGGGCAGGCCGCGATGTACCTCGACTGCACGTCGCTCGCGGGTTTGGTGAACGACCCGACGAAGAGCAAGGTCGTCGGCAACGTGAGCTGGGCGCTGCACCCCAAAGGTGTGAAGCGCGCATCGCAATCCGGTGGCCTGGGCCTGGCGATTCCGAAGAACGCGAAGAACCCCGAAGCCGGTTTCCTGCTGATGCAGTGGCTGACAAGCAAGGCGCAGGACAAGGCCGTGACCATGGCTGGCGGCGCGCCGATGCGCATCAGCACGCTGCGTGATGCCGACGCGGTGCGCAAGTACCCCGAATTCATCACCTTCGTCGAAGCGCTGAAGTACAGCGCACCCGACTGGCGCCCGATCATCCCGGTGTGGGACAAGATCAACGTGCAGGCGCTGGGCGTGGGCCTGAGTGAAGCGCTGACCGGCAAGAAGACCGCGGAGCAAGCGCTGAACGACCTGGTGCCGCAGGTGACAGCGATCATGCGCGAGGGCGGCTACAAGGTCTGACTTGCATCTGCCCCCTCTCCTGTACCCGGGAGAGGGTTGGGGTGAGGGTGGTCGAAGAAACCCAAACGCATGAAGATCCCGCGCTGGATTCCTTTCTTCTACGTCGGACCCGCGGTCGTCGTGATGGCCGCGGCGTGCCTGTATCCGGTGCTGTCGGCGTTCCAACTCGCGGGCTTCGACTGGTCGATGGGCACGCCATGGTCCAGTGCGCGTTGGGTCGGTTGGGACAACTTCGTCTCGGCGTTCTCGAACCCGCGGGTGTGGAGCAGCTTGTGGACCACGCTGCTCTTCGCCGCGGTGTGCGTCGCCGCCGAGATGGTGCTGGGCATCGCACTTGCGCTGGCGCTCGAGCATCCGGTGCGCGGCATGGCGGTGTTCCGCACGCTGTTCATCCTGCCGATGATGATCGCGCCGATCGCCGTGGGCCTGGCGTGGCGCTACATGTTCGATGCGCAGTTCGGACTCATCAACGCCGCGCTGCAGGCGGTGGGCCTGAACGCGCAGACGTGGCTGGCTGACCCCACGCTCGCGTTCATCGCGATCGTCATCGCCGACATCTGGCAGTGGACGCCCTTCGTCTTCATCATGATGATCGCCGCGCTGGCGGGCGTCGACGGGTCGGTGATCGAAGCCGCGCGCATCGACGGCGCGCGCTGGTGGCAGCAGACCTTCCTGGTCAAGCTGCCGATGGTGATGCACGTGATCGCGATCACGTTGATGATGCGGCTGATCGACGCCTTCCGCGTGCTCGAAGTCATCTACGTGCTGACCTTCGGCGGCCCGGGTGACAGCACCGAGATCCTGGCGCTGCACATCTACAAGACCGCGTTCGTCGGCCAGCAGCTCGGCGTCGCGGCGGCGATCAGCCTGCTGCTGCTGGCGGTGGTGGCGCTGCTGAGCCTGGCGCGCGCTGCGCCTGAGCAACCCGATGAAGGGTGAGCCGCGGTGAAGCGCTCCATGTGGCTTGTCGTCGGCCACTACGCGATGCTGTGCGTGCTCGCGTTCCTGTGCATCGCGCCGATCCTCGTCATCTTCGCCACCAGCCTGCGCCAGCAGGTCGACATCTTCGCGTCGCCGCTGAACTTCCTCTTCACCCCCACGCTCGAGAACTACCGCGCGGTGCTCGAGGAAGACAAGTTCGACCGCTACCTCGGCAACAGCCTGTTCGTCGGCGTCGTGTCCACGGTCATCACGCTCGTGCTCGGCTGCATGGCGGCGTACGGTCTGGCGCGGTTTCGCTTCAAAGGCCGCGGCACCATCGCCTACACCACGCTGCTGCTGCGCACCGTGCCGCTGGCGGTGCTGGCGATTCCGGTTTTCCTGATCTGGAGCGAGTGGAAGCTCGTCAACAGCCTCTGGGGCCTGGTGCTGTTGTACGTCGCGGTGAACCTTCCGTTCACGATCTGGCTGCTGTACGGCTTCGTGCTGCAAGTGCCGGTCGAACTGGAAGAAGCCGCCGCGATCGACGGGTGCGGGCCGCTGCGCGTGTTCACCAAGGTGCTGCTCCCGCTGATGGCGCCGGGCCTGGCCGCGGCGTCGATCTTCACCTTCCGCATCGCCTGGAACGAATTCATCCTTGCGCTGGTGTTGACCGACCGCGCAAACCCGCACGCTGCCGGTCGCGGCCAGTCGCTCTTCATCACCGACATCGGCGTCGACTGGGGCCGCGTGATGGCGATGGGCAGCCTGATCGCGATCCCGCCGCTGATCTTCACCTTCGTCGCGGCACGGCAGATCATCACGGGGCTGACGGCGGGGGCGGTGAAGGGCTAGGCGCCGCCGCAGACATAATTTCCTCCCGCCCGCGATGCAGTGGCGATTCAGAGGAAGCGCGCGATGCTGCTGATGATCGACAACTACGACAGCTTCACCTACAACCTCGTCCAGTACTTCGGTGAGCTGGGTGCGCAGGTGAAGGTCGTGCGCAACGACGCCATCGACGTCGCCGGCATCGCGTCACTCCAACCCACGCATCTGGTGCTTTCGCCCGGCCCTGTGCACCGGCCGCAGGCCGGGGTGTGCCTCGACGCGATTCGCCACTTCATGGGCAAGCTGCCGATCCTGGGCGTGTGCCTCGGCCACCAGGCGATTGGTGAGGCGCTGGGCGGGCGCATCGTGCGCGCGCGTGTGCCGATGCACGGCAAGGCGAGCACGATCGATTGCGATCGCAAGGGCGTGTTCGGCGGGCTGCCGAAAGACTTCTCGGTCGTGCGCTACCACTCGCTGGTGATCGAGCGCGCGACGCTGCCGAAGGAACTGGTCGTGACCGCGAGCGTTGACGACGAGATCATGGGCGTGCGCCATCGTGAGCTGGCTGGCACCACCACGCCGCTCGAGGGCGTGCAGTTCCACCCCGAGTCGATCGAGAGCGAGCACGGTCACGCGATGCTGCGTAATTTCCTCGAGATGGGGAGCGCGAAGTCGTGAAGCCTGTGGTCGACCTGCGCAGCGACACGGTCACGAAGCCCACGCCCGCGATGCGCGAGGCGATGGCGAAGGCCGATCTGGGCGACGACGTTTTCGGCGATGACCCAACCGTCAACCGGCTGCACAAGCGCATCGCCGACATGCTGGGCTTCGAGTCCGCGCTGTTCTTCCCTACCGGCACGCAAAGCAACTTGTGTGCGCTGCTGTCGCATTGCCAGCGCGGCGAAGAAGTGATCGTGGGCCAGAACGCGCACACGTATCGGATGGAGGGCGGCGGTGCTGCGGTGCTGGGCGGCATTCAGCCGCAGCCGATCGAGCACGCGGCCGACGGTACGCTGCCGTTGGCGGCGATCGAAGCCAATATCAAGCCTGACGACGCGCATTTCGCGCGCACGCGGTTGCTGGCGCTCGAGAACACGCACGGCGGGCGCGTGATGCCGCTTCACTATCTACAAGAAGCGACCACGCTGGCGCGCTCGCGCGGGTTGTCGACGCACCTCGACGGCGCGCGGCTCTTCAACGCCGCGGTTGCGAGCGGCGGCGACGCCAAGGCCAGCGCGCGCGCGATCGCGCAGTGCTTCGACAGCGTGTCGGTGTGCTTCAGCAAAGGGCTTGGAACGCCGGCCGGGTCAGCGCTCGTCGGCAGCCGCGAGTTCATCGCGCGAGCGCACCGCTGGCGCAAGATGACCGGAGGCGGTATGCGTCAGGTCGGCGTTCTCGCGGCGGCGGCGTTGCATGCGCTGGACCACCATATCGACCGCCTCGCCGTCGACCACGCGAACGCAAAACGGCTGGCTGACGCGCTGCGCCACGTGCCGGGCATCAGCGTGACGCCGCCCGACACCAACATCGTCTTCGCGCAGGTGGCCGCCGGTGCCGGGCACGACGCGCGCGCGCGAACTCAGGCGCTGGTCGAGCATCTGAAGTCACGCGGTGTCCTTGTCACCGGCCTTGTGGGCCTGCGTTTCGTCACGCATCTCGACGTTGACGCGGCCGGCGTCGACCACGCCATCGAGGCGGTGCGCGAGTTCGTGATGCGTTGAAAGCGCGGCGGCAGGCCTCGGCGAATTCGTCAACTTCTCACAACGCGACGCCCGATCACGTGAAGAATGTGCGACTTGCGGGCTGCGCCCTGTTGTCGAGGCTGGTCCAATACCGCATCGCGAAGGGGGCGAACAGGAAGGGCGCCGCTCGCCGCCGAGATCCGTCTTCCATCGTCCATTTCAGGAGCCCACAAATGAAGAAAATCGCGTTCGCCCTTGCCGCGTTGTCGATGTCCGCAGCCGCTTCCGCGCAGGTCTACGGCAGCCTCGGATTGGGCGTCAGCAACTGGTCAGGCAACGACAGCGCGTGCGTCGCAGTTTCGGTCTGCGACCGCGAGGACACCTCGTACCGCGCCGTTCTCGGGTATCGCTTCAATTCGTGGATCGCGATCGAAGGCGGCTACATCGGCTTCGGCAAGATGAAGACCTTTGTGCGCTACGTACCACTCGAAACCCTCCCGGGCGCGATAGAACCAACACCAGTCCCTGACCGTGAAATCGAACGCTTTGCGTCTATCGACGCCGCCGGACCCGCACTCGGCGTCGCGTTCACGTTTCCTGCCGGTGACAAGCTGCACTTTGTCGGTCGTGCTGGTCTCGTGTCGGTCCAAGCGAAGCAGAGCACGACCGAGATTACCTACAAGATCTCGGACAACACGGTTGTCACGACGGGCAAAGCAACAGGCGTCACAGCCTCTTGGCAGCCCTATTTCGGCGCCGGGATCGGCTATCGCCTGACGCGCTACTTGTCACTCGACGGCAGCTTCGACGTCGCGCGTGCGAAGTACGGCAGCGTGGCTTCTAACGACAAGGCCAGACTCATGGCGCTCAACGTCGGGCTGACATTCGATTTCTGACGGGTTCGCCCGCAGCGCCGGAGGTGTAGCGCGGATGCCGTGAACTAGACTCGCGGCCCCTTGGCCTTCCCGCCAGCGAGCGTCGCCATGCCCATCAGCAACACCGAGGCGCTTACGCGCGTCATCGAGCACCGCGAAATTTTCCATGACGAGATGCTGGCGCTGATGCGCCGCATCATGGGCGGCGAGATGTCGCCCGCGATGGCGGCGGCGCTGCTGATCGGCCTGCGCGTCAAGAAGGAAACCATCGGTGAGATCACCGCGGCAGCGCAGGTGATGCGCGAGTTCTCCACCAAGGTCGAGGTGGCCGACAAGGCGAATCTGCTCGACATCGTCGGCACAGGCGGCGACGCCTCGCACACCTTCAATATCAGCACCTGCTCGATGTTCGTCGCTGCGGCCGCCGGCGCGCGTGTCAGCAAACACGGCAACCGCAGTGTGTCGAGCAAGAGCGGCAGCGCCGACGTGCTCGAGGCGATGGGCGTGCCGATGAACCTGTCGCCGCAGGCGGTGTCGCGCTGCATCGACCAGACGGGCATTGGCTTCATGTTCGCGCCGAATCACCATCCGGCGATGAAGAACGTCGCGCCGATCCGCAAGGAACTGGGCGTGCGAACGATCTTCAACATCCTCGGGCCGCTGACCAACCCGGCGGGCGCGCTGAACATCCTGATGGGTGTCTTCCACTCGGACTTGGTCGGCATTCAAGTGCGCGCGCTCGAGAAACTGGGCGCGCGCCACGCGGTGGTGGTGTGGGGCCGCGACGGCATGGACGAGGTGTCGCTGGGCGCGGCCACCATGGTCGGTGAGTTGAAAGATGGCAAGGTGACCGAATACGAGATCCACCCCGAGGATTTCGGTCTGTCGATGGCGTCGAACCGTTCGTTGAAGGTCGACGATGCGGCGCAAAGCCAGGCGCTGATCGACGCCGTGCTCGCCAATGAACCCGGCGCGGCACGCGACATCGTGATGCTGAATGCCGGCGTGGCGCTCTACGCGGCGGACATCGCGAAGACGATGGCCGAAGGTGTGGCGATGGCGCGCGACGCGATTGCATCGGGCAAGGCGCGCCACAAGCGCGAGCAGTTCGTGGCGGCAGCGCGTGCGCTGGCGCCTGCGGCGGCCTGACGTCCCATGTCGAGCGACATCCTCGAACGCATCGTCGCCGTCAAGCACGAGGAGGTGGTCGCGGCGAAGGCGAAGGTCGACGCCGTTCGCATGCGAGCTCGCGCGCGCGAGCGCACGGACGTGCGCGACTTCGTGGGTGCGCTGCGCACCAAGCTTGGCGCCGGCCAGGCCGCCGTCATCGCCGAGGCCAAAAAAGCCAGCCCCAGCAAAGGCCTGCTGCGCGACCCCTTCGACCCAGCCACCATCGCGTCGAGCTATGCGCGCCACGGCGCTGCGTGTCTGTCGGTGTTGACCGACGAACGCTTCTTCCAAGGCGGTCAATGGGCGCTCGAAGCCGCCCGCGGCGCCTGCAGCCTGCCGGTGCTGCGCAAGGACTTCATCGTCGATGCCTATCAGATCGACGAGGCACGCGCGATGGGCGCCGACGCCATCCTGTTGATCGCTGCGTGTCTCGACGATGCGCGTATGGCCGACTTCGAGGCGCACGCGCATACGCTGCGCATGGCGGTACTGGTCGAGGTGCATGACGCGGCCGAACTCGAGCGCGCGCTGCGGCTCGCGACACCGCTGGTGGGTGTCAACAACCGCAACCTGCGCACGTTCGATGTATCGCTCGACACCACGCTGTCGCTGCTCGAGAACATGCCTGCCGAACGGATCGTCATCACCGAGTCCGGCATCGCGAGCGCGGAGGACGTTGCGCGAATGCGCGCGCGCGGTGTCCACACGTTCCTGGTCGGCGAAGCGTTCATGCGGCAACCCGATCCCGGCATGGCGCTGGCAGCGCTGTTCGACGACGGGGCGTGACCGCGGGCGCCAGCCATCCGATGACAAGTTGGCGAGCGCTAACCTGAGATGTTTCGGCGCTGCACCGCTGTCGAAGCGATCAGTTGCGCGACGGCTTCGGGGCACGCGGATGCGGATATACTCGCGGGCTCGCCTTGGAGGGGTGCCCGAGTGGCTAAAGGGGGCAGACTGTAAATCTGTTGGCTTACGCCTACGCTGGTTCGAATCCAGCCTCCTCCACCAAGTCACCTCGATGCAGTTTGGTCCGACAGGGTGATTAGCGATCGGCGTCGGGCCGTGGTTCGAGGCGCGGGAGGGGCTTTGCGGGAGTAGTTCAATGGTAGAACCCCAGCCTTCCAAGCTGATGACGCGGGTTCGATTCCCGTCTCCCGCTCCAACCCGCGTAAGTCTGTTTTCGTTGTCGCGATTCGTTGTCGCCAAGGGTTTGAGTCCGCGGTCGGTTGGCCCAAACCTTTGTCGACGCCCATGTGGCTCAGTGGTAGAGCACTCCCTTGGTAAGGGAGAGGTCGCGGGTCCGATTCCCGCCATGGGCACCATCCCGGACGGGCACCGGGTTCGCCGCTCGAACCCTTTCGATCGCGTCGCTGGCGCACTTCATTTCCTCAGAGGTTGACATGGCAAAAGCCAAATTCGAACGCAAGAAGCCGCACGTGAACGTGGGCACGATCGGGCACGTGGACCACGGCAAGACCACGTTGACGGCGGCGATCACGTCGGTGCTGGCGGCCAAGTACGGCGGCGAAGCCAAGGCGTACGACCAGATCGACGCGGCGCCGGAAGAAAAAGCGCGCGGCATCACCATCAACACCGCCCACGTCGAATACGAAACGGCCAACCGCCACTACGCCCACGTCGACTGCCCCGGGCACGCCGACTACGTCAAGAACATGATCACCGGAGCCGCCCAGATGGACGGCGCCATCCTGGTCGTGTCGGCGGCCGACGGCCCCATGCCCCAAACGCGCGAGCACATCCTGCTGGCCCGTCAGGTCGGCGTGCCGTACATCATCGTCTTCATGAACAAGTGCGACATGGTCGACGACGCCGAGCTCCTCGAGCTGGTGGAGATGGAAGTCCGCGAACTCCTCGACAAATACGAATTCCCTGGCGACAAGACTCCCATCGTCCACGGCAGCGCCAAGCTCGCCATGGAAGGCGACAAGGGGGAGCTGGGCGAACAAGCCATCTTCAAACTTGCCGAAGCCCTCGACAGCTACATCCCCCAGCCCGAGCGCGCCATCGACGGCGCCTTCCTCATGCCGGTCGAAGACGTCTTCAGCATCTCGGGCCGAGGCACCGTGGTGACGGGTCGAATCGAGCGCGGCGTGATCAAGGTCGGCGAAGAAATCGAAATCGTCGGCATCCGCGCCACGCAAAAGACCATCTGCACCGGCGTCGAGATGTTCAGAAAGCTCCTCGACCAAGGCCAGGCGGGCGACAACGTGGGCATCCTGCTGCGCGGCACCAAGCGCGAAGACGTTGAACGCGGCCAAGTCCTGTGCAAGCCCGGCAGCGTCAAGCCGCACACCCACTTCACAGCCGAGATCTACGTGCTGAGCAAGGAAGAAGGCGGCCGCCACACCCCGTTCTTCAACAACTACCGCCCGCAGTTCTACTTCCGCACGACCGACGTGACGGGTGCGGTGGAGTTGCCGAAAGACAAAGAGATGGTGATGCCGGGCGACAACGTCAGCATCACGGTGAAGCTGATCGCACCGATCGCGATGGAAGAAGGCCTGCGCTTCGCGATCCGCGAAGGCGGCCGCACCGTCGGCGCGGGTGTGGTGGCGAAGATCATCGAGTAAGCGAACCGTAGGGGCATAGCTCAACTGGCAGAGCGTCGGTCTCCAAAACCGAAGGTCGGGGGTTCGATCCCCTCTGCCCCTGCCAACACGTGAGTCGCCGCACGTTCCGGTTTCCCCGGCGCGTGCGGCGACGAATCCTGGATTCAGAAGCAATTCATGTCCACCTCCAACACCGCCGTCGAAAACGTCAGCACCGGTGCCGACAAGGCCAAGGTCGCTGCCGCGGCGTTGCTTGTGGTGGCTGCGCTCGTCGCGTACTACGCGCTGGGCGGCCGCGACTTGTGGCAACGCGTCGCGGCTCTGGTCGTGTTGCTGGCAGCGGGCGTGGCGGTGTTCTTCACCTCCGAAACCGGCAAGCGCCTGATCGCCTTCGGCCGCGACTCGTACCGCGAAGTCACGAAAGTTGTCTGGCCGACCAAGCAAGAGGCGATGCAGATGACGGGCTACGTTTTCGCCTTTGTCGTCGTGATGGCGCTTTTCCTGTGGGCCACGGACAAGACCGTCGAATGGTTGATCTACGACCTGATCCTGCGCTGGAAGCGATGAGTCATGACTGATACAAGCATCACCGCCGCCGACGCCACACTCACCGCCGCGCCCAGCGCCCTGCGCTGGTACGTGGTGCACGCCTACTCGGGTATGGAAAAGGCCGTCGAGCGCAACCTGCGCGAGCGCATCGACCGTTCGGGCATGCAGGCCAAGTTCGGCCGAATCCTCGTGCCCACCGAGAAAGTCGGCGAGTTGAAGAACGGCAAGAAGGCGATCACCGAGCGGCGCTTCTTCCCCGGCTACGTGTTCGTCGAGATGATCATGGACGACGAGTCCTGGCACCTCGTGAAGCACACCAGCAAGGTCACCGGTTTCGTTGGCGGCGCGAAGAACCGGCCGGCGCCGGTGTCCGAAGCCGAGGTGATGAAGATCCACAACCAGATGCAAGAAGGCGTCGACAAGCCGCGGCCAAAGGTCGAGTGGCTGGTCGGCGAACTCGTTCGCGTGAAAGAAGGTCCGTTCACGGACTTCAACGGCGCGGTGGAAGACGTGAACTACGAGAAGTCGAAGGTGCGCGTCAGCGTCACGATCTTTGGTCGTGCGACTCCGGTCGAGCTGGACTTCGCGCAGGTCGAGAAGATTTGAATTGAACAACGCTCGCGCCGCGGATGCCCGGCGGCGCGAGGCAGATCGAACAGGGCAACGAGGAGCCGAACCGATCCGTGATCGGCAAGGCGTTTGAACTCAACTAGGAGCTTCGCCACATGGCAAAGAAGATCGTCGGCTTCATCAAGCTGCAAATTCCGGCTGGCAAGGCCAACCCCTCGCCGCCGGTCGGCCCGGCGCTGGGCCAACGCGGCCTGAACATCATGGAGTTCTGCAAGGCGTTCAACGCCCAGACCCAGGGCATGGAGCCCGGGCTGATGCTGCCCGTGGTGATCACCGCCTTCGCCGACAAGACGTTCACCTTCATCCTCAAGACGCCACCCGCCACGGTGCTGATCAAGAAGGCGCTGAAGCTCGAGAAGGGCTCGGGCAAGCCGCACCTGGACAAGGTCGGCAAGATCACCCGCGAGCAGCTCGAAGAGATCGCGAAGATCAAGATGAAGGATCTGAACGCCGCGAGCCTCGACGCCGCGGTGAAGATCGTTGCTGGTTCCGCCCGCTCGATGGGTGTCACGGTCGAGGGAGTCTGATCATGGCCGGCAAACTCACCAAGAAGGCCAAGGCCCAACAGGGCAAGGTCGACAGCAACAAGCTGTACGCCATTGACGAAGCCGTCACGCTGGTCAAGCAGTACGCCACCGCGAAGTTCGACGAATCGATCGATGTGGCGGTGCAGCTCGGCATCGACGCCAAGAAGTCCGATCAGGTGGTTCGCGGCGCTGTCGTCATGCCCAACGGCACCGGCAAGACCAAGCGCGTGGCGGTGTTCGCCCAGGGCGCCAAGGCCGAAGAGGCTAAGGCCGCGGGCGCCGAAATCGTTGGCATGGACGACCTGGCCGCCGACATCAAGGCCGGCAAGATCGACTTCGATGTGCTGATCGCGTCGCCCGACACGATGCGCGTGGTCGGCACGCTGGGCCAGATCCTCGGTCCGCGCGGCCTGATGCCGAACCCGAAGGTCGGCACGGTCACGCCCGACGTTGCCACGGCGGTGAAGAACGCCAAGGCCGGTCAGGTGCAGTTCCGTGTCGACAAGGCCGGCATCGTGCACGCCACCATCGGTCGGCGTTCGTTCGATGACGCGAAGCTGGTCGGCAACCTGAAGGCGCTGCTCGAAGCGCTGAACAAGTCCAAGCCGTCGTCGAGCAAAGGCATCTACCTGCGCAAGGTCGCGCTCAGCTCGACGATGGGCGTGGGCGCACGCGTGGACGTATCGACGCTGGCGGCTCAGGCCGCAGCGCAATAGGTTAGGAATGGTGGGCTGCGGGGAGTCGTTGCGCTTCCTGCGGGCCATCCAAGACCGCTGGTGAAACCGAAGGGCTCGCGCCACGAGGTTTCCTAAATGCCCGAACCGGTTTTGATCGGTGAAGGTGGCCAGCGCAGATGGCGAACCCGCTGTGTGATGGTGGACGCAAGTCCTCGGATGCAGAAGGTCGCCGAAACCGGTGCGGAAAGGCCGAGATGCCGATCCGCGTTATCGAAAGGAGCAGACCTTGAGTCTTACTCGCGACGAGAAAGCTGCCGTGGTCGCGGATGTGTCGGCGCAAGCCGCGAAGGCACAGACGCTGGCGATGGCCGAATATCGTGGCATCACGGTCGAGCAACTGAACAAGCTGCGCGTCGACGCGCGGAGCAAGGGTGTTTATCTTCACGTGCTGAAGAACACACTCGTGCGCCGTGCCGTCAAGGGCACGAGCTTCGAAGTTGCCGCCGACGCCATGAGCGGCCCGCTGATCTACGGCTTTTCCGATGACGCCGTGGCGGCGGCCAAAGTCATGGCCGACTTCGCCAAGGGCAACGACAAGTTGATCGTCAAGGCCGGCGCGTTTGCCGGCAAGGTGCTGGATGCCAAGGGCGTGCTGTCGCTGGCTGCCATCCCCAGCCGCGAAGTGCTGCTGGGGCAGATCGCCGGGCTGCTGAAGTCACCCATCCAACGCATCGCCGTGGCCCTGGGCCAGGTGGCGCTGAAGAAGGGTGGCGGCGCAGACAGCGGCAGTGCTGACAGCGGCAGTGCTGAGGGCGGCGGTGCCGAAGGTGGTGGTGGCGAAGTCGCCGCTGCCCCGGCGGCCTGAACCGAACCAGCGAACCGACGATCGATTTCGACATCACACATTCATAGAACCACGAGGAATCTCAAATGGCATTCGACAAAGATGCATTCCTGACCGCGCTTGACAGCATGTCGGTCATGGAACTCAACGACCTGGTCAAGGCGATCGAAGAGAAGTTCGGCGTGTCCGCCGCAGCGATGTCCGCTCCGTCGGGCGGTGGCGGCGGTGCTGCCGCGGCTGCCGTCGAAGAGAAGACCGAGTTCAACGTCATGTTGCTCGAGGTCGGCGCGAACAAGGTCTCCGTCATCAAGGCGGTGCGCGAAATCACCGGCCTGGGCCTCAAGGAAGCCAAGGACCTGGTCGATGGCGCGCCGAAGCCCGTGAAGGAAGCGATTCCGAAGGCCGATGCCGAGGCCGCACTGAAGAAGCTGATCGATGCTGGCGCGAAAGCCGAAGTGAAGTGATTCACGCATCCCTCTGCCGCTACCGCGGCAGAGGGAGAGCACACCGCGAAGCCCGGCGCGAACGGGTTTCGCAGTGTTCTCTGACCCGACTGCAGAGAACCGAGTTTGGTCGGGCCGTGAGCCCATGCCGGCAGGCATGTTCGCGATTCACGGTTGTCCGCCAGAGGCTGGTAGTGGCCAGCCGCCAAGCTGTCACGCGCCGCGCACCGGCGACGCGTGAGTCAGCCAGTCGCCGACGAAGCGACCCTGCGGCCACAGGGAAGCTTCTCGAGACGGAGTGATCCATCCATGGCGCAAGCAACACCACCACCCCCTACAGCTTCACCGAGCGCAAGCGCATCCGCAAAAGCTTCGGCAAACGCGCGAGCGTGCTCAACGTTCCTTACCTGCTGACGATGCAGAAGGATTCGTACAAGGCGTTCCTGCAGGCCGAAATCGCACCGACCAAGCGCAAGCCCGAAGGGCTGCAGGCGGCGTTCATCTCCGCGTTCCCGATCGTGTCGCACAACGGGTACGTCGAGATGAAGTTCCTCGAGTTCAACATCGCGAAGCCACCGTTCGACACGCGCGAATGCCAGCTGCGCGGCCTGACCTACGCCGCCGCCGTGCGCGCGAAGCTTCAGATGATCATCTACGACCGCGAAGCCGCGGCGCCGAAGACCGTCAAGGAAGTCAAAGAGCAAGAGGTGTACATGGGCGAGGTGCCGCTCATGACCGACTACGGCTCGTTCATCGTGAACGGGACCGAGCGTGTGATCGTGTCGCAGTTGCACCGCTCGCCGGGCGTGTTCTTCGAGCACGACAAGGGCAAGACCCACAGCTCGGGCAAGCTGCTGTTCAGCGCGCGCATCATTCCGTACCGCGGCTCGTGGCTCGACTTCGAGTTCGACCCGAAAGACTTCCTCTACTTCCGCGTCGACCGTCGCCGCAAGATGCCGGTGACGATCCTGCTGAAGGCGATCGGCCTGACGCCCGAGACGATCCTCGCGCACTTCTTCGTCTTCGACACGTTCCAGATCCTCGACTCGGGCGCGAACATGGCCTTCGTGCCCGACCGCTTGCGCGGCGAGGTTGCACGCTTCGACATCGTCGACAAGACCGGCGCTGTCGTCGTCGAGAAAGACAAGCGCATCACCGCGCGCCACCTGCGCCAGCTCGAGCAGACCGGCACCACCGCCATCACGGTGCCCGAAGACTTCCTCGTCGCCCGCGTGGTCGCACACAACGTCGTCGATGCCGACACCGGCGAGATCGTTGCCAAGGCGAACGACGAACTGACCGAAGCGCTGCTGAAGAAGCTGCGCCTCGCGGGCGTGAAGGACATTCGCTGCCTGTTCACGAACGAGCTCGACGAAGGCGCCTACATCAGCCAGACGCTGGCGATGGACGAAACCGCCGACGAACTCGCCGCGCGCGTGGCCATCTACCGCATGATGCGTCCCGGCGAGCCGCCGACCGAAGACGCCGTGCAGGCCCTGTTCCAGCGCCTGTTCTACAACCCCGACACCTACGACCTGTCGCGCGTCGGGCGCATGAAGTTCAACGCGCGCGTCAGCCGCGAGTCGCCCGAAGGCGAGATGACGCTGTCCAACGAGGACATCCTCGACGTGGTGAAGATCCTCGTCGAGCTGCGCAACGGCCGCGGCGAGGTCGACGACATCGACCACCTGGGCAACCGTCGTGTGCGTTGTGTCGGTGAACTGGCCGAAAACCAGTACCGCAGCGGCTTGGCGCGCATCGAGAAGGCGGTGAAGGAGCGTCTGGGCCAGGCCGAGACCGAAGCCTTGATGCCGCACGACCTGATCAACTCGCAAGCCGATCAGCGCAGCGCTGAAGGAGTTCTTCGGCGCGAGCCAACTGTCGCAGTTCATGGACCAGACCAACCCGCTGAGCGAGATCACGCACAAGCGGCGTGTGTCGGCCCTGGGCCCGGGCGGTCTGACGCGCGAGCGCGCCGGCTTCGAGGTGCGCGACGTGCACCCGACGCACTACGGCCGCGTGTGCCCGATCGAGACGCCGGAAGGCCCGAACATCGGCCTGATCAACTCGCTGGCGTTGTTCGCGCAGTTGAACGAATACGGCTTCCTCGAGACGCCGTACCGCCGTGTCGAGGGTGGCAAGGTCACCGATCAGATCGACTACCTCTCGGCGATCCAGGAAGGCAAGTACGTCATTGCCCAGGCCAACGCCGGTCTCGACGCGCAAGGCAAGCTGGTCGACGAACTGGTGTCGGCGCGTGAGAAGGGTGAATCCGTGCTCCTCTCGCCCGAACGCGTCGAGTACATGGACGTGGCGCCGGCGCAGATCGTGTCGGTGGCCGCGTCGCTGGTGCCCTTCCTCGAGCACGACGACGCCAACCGCGCGCTGATGGGCGCGAACATGCAGCGTCAGGCGGTACCGACGCTGCGGCCCGAGAAAGCCTTCGTCGGCACCGGCGTCGAGCGCGTTGCCGCGATCGACTCGGGCACGGTGGTCACGTCGCGTCGAGGCGGCGTGGTCGACTACGTCGACACGAACCGCATCGTCATCCGCGTCAACGACAACGAGACGGTGGCAGGCGAAGTCGGCGTCGACATCTACAACCTCATCAAATACCACCGCTCGAACCAGAACACGAACATCCACCAGCGGCCGATCGTCAAGCGCGGCGACCACGTCGCGGGTGGCGACGTGATCGCCGACGGCGCCAGTACCGACCTGGGTGAGCTTGCGCTCGGCCAGAACATGCTGATCGCGTTCATGCCCTGGAACGGCTACAACTTCGAAGACTCGATCCTGATCAGCGAGCGTGTCGTCGCCGACGACCGCTACACCTCGATCCACATCGAGGAGTTGGTGGTGATGGCGCGCGACACCAAGCTGGGCGCCGAAGAAATCACGCGCGACATCCCGAACTTGTCCGAGTCGCAACTCGCGCGCCTGGACGAAAGCGGCATCGTGTACGTGGGCGCCGAAGTGAACCCGGGCGACACGCTGGTCGGCAAGGTCACGCCGAAGGGCGAGACCACGCTGACGCCGGAAGAAAAGCTGCTTCGCGCGATCTTCGGCGAGAAGGCGTCCGACGTGAAGGACACCTCGCTGCGCGTCGATCAGGGCACCAACGGCACCGTGATCGACGTTCAGGTCTTCACCCGTGAGGGAATCGTGCGCGACAAACGCGCACAGCAGATCATCGACGACGAGCTGAAGCGCTTCCGCCTCGACCTGAACGATCAGCTGCGCATCGTCGAGGCCGACGCCTTCGACCGCATCGAGAAGCTGCTGGTCGGCAAGGCCGTCAACGGTGGGCCGCAGCGCATCGTCAAGGGCGACAAGATCACGGCCGAGTACCTGAAGAACCTCGAGCGCTATCACTGGTTCGACATCCGCCCTGCGGACGAAGACCTGGCGAACCAGCTCGAGTCGATCAAGAACTCGCTCGACGCGACGCGCGCCAGCTTCGACCAGCTGTTCGAAGAAAAGCGCAAGAAGCTCACGCAGGGTGACGAGCTGCCCACTGGCGTGCTCAAGATGGTCAAGGTCTACCTTGCCGTCAAGCGTCGCCTGCAGCCCGGCGACAAGATGGCCGGCCGCCACGGCAACAAGGGCGTGGTGTCGAAGATCGTACCGGTCGAAGACATGCCCTACATGGCCGACGGTACGCCGATGGACATCGTGCTGAACCCGCTGGGCGTGCCTTCGCGCATGAACGTCGGCCAGGTGCTCGAGGTCCACCTGGGCTGGGCCGCCAAGGGCATCGGCCAGCGCATCGGCAACATGCTTCAACAGGAGGCGCGCACGGCCGAGTTGCGATCGCTGCTCGACCAGCTGTACAACAAGAGCGGCGGTCATGCCGAGCAGCTCGACAAGCTGTCCGACGCCGACGTGCTCGAGATGGCCGGCAACCTCGCGAAGGGCGTGCCCTTCGCGACACCGGTGTTTGACGGCGCGAAGGAAGAAGAGATCCGCGGCATGCTCGAGCTGGCCTACCCGGAAGACATTGCCCAGGCCAAGGGGCTGAACGCCACGCGCACGCAGGCCACGTTGTACGACGGGCGCAATGGCGACGCTTTCGAGCGCCCAGTCACGGTGGGCTACATGCACGTGCTGAAGCTGCACCACTTGGTCGACGACAAGATGCACGCACGTTCCACCGGCCCGTACAGCCTGGTCACGCAGCAACCGCTGGGCGGCAAGGCGCAGTTCGGCGGCCAGCGTTTCGGCGAGATGGAAGTCTGGGCACTCGAGGCCTATGGCGCGAGCTACGTGCTTCAGGAAATGCTCACCGTCAAGTCCGACGACGTCAACGGCCGCACCAAGGTCTACGAGTCGATCGTCAAGGGCGAACACGCCATCGAAGCCGGCATGCCGGAATCGTTCAATGTCCTTGTCAAAGAGATCCGGTCTCTGGGCATCGACATCGAACTCGAGCGCAACTAATCAAAGGAAAGAGGAAAGACCATGAAGGGACTACTCGACCTTTTCAAGCAGTTCACCCCGGATGAGCATTTCGATGCCATCAGGATCGGCCTTGCGTCTCCCGAAAAGATTCGCTCCTGGTCGTTCGGCGAGGTGAAGAAACCCGAAACCATCAACTACCGGACCTTCAAGCCGGAACGTGACGGCCTGTTCTGCGCCAAGATCTTCGGGCCGATCAAGGACTACGAGTGCCTGTGCGGCAAGTACAAGCGCCTGAAGCACCGCGGCGTGATCTGCGAGAAGTGCGGCGTGGAGGTCACGCAGACCAAGGTGCGGCGCGACCGCATGGGTCACATCGACCTGGCCGCACCGTGCGCGCACATCTGGTTCCTGAAGAGCCTGCCTTCGCGCATGGGCCTGGTGCTGGACATGACGCTGCGCGACATCGAGCGCGTGCTGTACTTCGAAGCCTATGTGGTCGTCGACCCTGGCATGACGCCGCTGAAGAAGTTCAGCATCATGACCGAGGACGACTACGACGCGAAGCGCACCGAGTACGGTGACGAGTTCGTCGCGCACATGGGCGCCGAGGGCATCAAGAAGCTGCTCGAGGACATCGACCTCGACGTCGAGATCGAGCGGCTGCGCGGCGACATGACCGGCAGCGAGCTCAAGGTCAAGAAGAACTCCAAGCGCCTGAAGGTGATGGAGGCCTTCAAGAAGTCGGGCATCAAGCCGCAGTGGATGGTGATGGACGTGCTGCCCGTGCTGCCGCCGGACCTGCGTCCGCTGGTGCCGCTCGACGGCGGCCGCTTCGCCACGAGTGACCTGAACGACCTGTACCGCCGCGTCATCAACCGCAACAACCGCCTGGCGCGGCTGCTCGAGTTGAAGGCGCCCGAAATCATCGTGCGCAACGAGAAGCGCATGTTGCAGGAATCGGTCGATTCGCTGCTGGACAACGGCCGTCGCGGCAAGGCGATGACGGGCGCCAACAAGCGCGCGCTGAAGTCGCTGGCCGACATGATCAAGGGCAAGGGCGGTCGCTTCCGCCAGAACCTGCTGGGCAAGCGCGTCGACTACTCGGGCCGCTCGGTCATCGTGGTGGGCCCGACGTTGAAGCTGCACCAGTGCGGCCTGCCGAAGCTGATGGCGCTCGAGCTCTTCAAGCCGTTCATCTTCAGCCGCCTCGAGGCGATGGGCATTGCGACGACGATCAAGGCGGCGAAGAAGGAAGTGGAATCGGGCACGCCGATCGTCTGGGACATCCTGGAAGAGGTGATCAAGGAGCACCCGGTGCTGCTGAACCGCGCGCCGACCCTGCACCGTCTGGGCATCCAGGCCTTCGAGCCGCAGCTGATCGAAGGCAAAGCGATCCAGCTTCACCCGCTGGTGTGCGCGGCGTTCAACGCCGACTTCGACGGCGACCAGATGGCGGTGCACATTCCGCTGTCGATCGAAGCGCAGATGGAAGCGCGCGTGCTGATGCTGGCGACGAACAACGTGCTCTTCCCGGCCTCGGGCGAGCCGTCGATCGTGCCGTCGCAAGACGTGGTGCTGGGCCTGTACTACGCCACGCGTGAGCGCATCAACGGCAAGGGCGAAGGGCTGATCTTCTCGGACATCTCCGAGATGCTGCGTGCGCTGGACAACGCCCAGATCGAGATCACCGCGCGTTGCGCGGTGCGCTTGACCGAATGGGTGAAGGACCGCGTGACCAACGAGCTCGTGCCGGTGACGAAGCTGGTCGACACCACCGTCGGCCGTGCGCTGCTGTCCGAGATCCTGCCGCGGGGCCTGCCGTTCTCGACGATCAACAAGACGCTGAAGAAGAAGGAGATCTCGCGCCTGATCAACACCAGCTTCCGCAAGTGCGGGCTGAAAGAGACCGTGGTGCTGGCCGACAAGCTGCTGCAAAGCGGCTTCCGGCTCGCGACCAAGGCGGGCATCTCGATCGGCATCGACGACATGCTGGTGCCGAAAGAGAAGCCGGGCCTGATCGAGCGCGCCGAGAAGGAAGTCAAGGAGATCGAGCAGCAGTACGTCTCGGGCCTTGTGACTTCGGGCGAGCGCTACAACAAGGTGGTCGACATCTGGGGCAAGACCGGCGACGAAGTCGGCAAGGTCATGATGAACCAGCTCGCCAAAGAGAAGGTCGTCGACCGCCACGGCAAGACGGTGGATCAGGAGTCGTTCAACTCGATCTACATGATGGCCGACTCGGGTGCGCGGGGTTCCGCGGCGCAGATCCGTCAGCTGGCCGGCATGCGCGGCCTGATGGCCAAGCCCGACGGCAGCGATCATCGAGACGCCCATCACGGCGAACTTCCGTGAAGGCCTGAACGTGCTTCAGTACTTCATCTCGACCCACGGCGCGCGCAAGGGCCTGGCCGACACGGCGCTGAAGACCGCGAACTCGGGCTACCTGACGCGTCGCCTCGTCGACGTGACGCAGGACCTGGTCGTGACCGAGAACGACTGCCAGACGCAGAACGGCATCGCGATGCGCGCGCTGGTCGAAGGTGGTGAGGTGATCGAGTCGCTGCGCGACCGCATCCTCGGCCGCGTCGCCGCGATCGAGGTCATGCACCCCGAAACGCAGCAGGTCGTCATCAATGCGGGCGAGATGCTCGACGAAGACGTGATGGACATGCTCGAAGTCGCGGGTGTCGACGAAGTGAAGGTGCGCACGCCGCTGACGTGTGAGACGCGCTACGGCCTGTGCGCGCGCTGCTATGGCCGAGACCTCGGTCGCGGCGGCCTGGTCAACACCGGCGAAGCGGTGGGTGTGATCGCGGCGCAGTCGATCGGTGAACCCGGCACGCAGTTGACGATGCGTACGTTCCACATCGGCGGTGCGGCGTCGCGTGCGGCGGTGGCCAACAGTGTCGAAGCCAAGAGCGACGGCATCATCGGTTTCAACACCACGATGCGCTACGTGACCAACGGCAAGGGCGAACTGGTCGTGATTTCGCGTTCCGGCGAAATCGTGATCCACGACACCCACGGCCGCGAGCGCGAGCGCCACAAGGTGCCGTACGGCGCCATCGCTGGCGGTCAAGCCCGACCAGTCGCTCAAGGCAGGCAAGGTGCTGGCGAACTGGGACCCGCTGACGCGCCCGATCATCACGGAATTCGCCGGCCGCGCGAAGTTCGAGAACGTCGAAGAAGGCGTGACGGTTGCCAAGCAGCTCGACGAGGTCACGGGCCTGTCGACACTGGTCGTCATCGACCCCAAGCGCCGCGGCGCGATCAAGGTCGTGCGTCCGCAGGTCAAGCTGCTCGACGCTGCCGGCAACGAAGTGAAGATCCCCGGCACGGACCACAGCGTGACGATCGGCTTCCCGGTCGGCTCGTTGGTCCAGATCCGCGACGGGCAAGACCTGGCGCCGGGCGAAGTGCTGGCGCGTATCCCGATGGAAGGCCAGAAAACCCGCGACATCACCGGCGGCCTGCCGCGTGTGGCCGAGCTGTTCGAAGCGCGTTCACCGAAAGATGTCGGCATGCTGGCCGAGATCACCGGCACGGTCAGCTTCGGCAAGGAGACCAAAGGCAAGGTGCGCCTGCAGATCACCGACCCCGAAGGTCATGTGCACGAAGAGTTGGTACCCAAGGAAAAGAACATCCTGGTGCACGAAGGCCAGGTCGTGAACAAGGGCGAGCTGATCGTCGACGGCGCGGCCGATCCGCAGGACATCCTGCGTCTGCTGGGCATCGAAGAGCTGGCGCGCTACATCGTCGACGAGGTGCAGGACGTGTACCGCTTGCAGGGCGTGAAGATCAACGACAAGCACATCGAGGTGATCGTTCGCCAGATGCTGCGTCGCGTGCAGATCACCAACCCGGGCGACACGAAGTACATCGCCGACGAGCAGGTGGAGCGCAGCGAACTGCTCGACACCAACGACAAGATGCGCGCCGAAGGCAAGATGACAGCGACGCACGCCGACGTGCTGCTGGGCATCACGAAGGCGAGCTTGTCGACCGACTCGTTCATCAGCGCCGCGTCCTTCCAGGAAACCACCCGCGTGCTCACCGAGGCTGCCATCATGGGCAAGCGCGACGAGCTGCGCGGCTTGAAGGAAAACGTCATCGTCGGCCGCCTGATCCCCGCGGGCACCGGCATGGCCTTCCACATCGCGCGCAAGGCGAAGGAAGACATGGACGAAAGCGAGCGCCGCGCGATCACGCTGCAAGAAGCGCAGGAGCTGGCGGCGGCGCAACTGGCGGCGGTCGACGCGCAGTCAGCCTCGAGCGGTACGACCGAGCACGAGGCTGCGACCGACGAGGGCAGCGACGTGGCGACGATCGAGAGGCCAGCGCCGACTGGCGGCGATCCGAACGACGATTCGCAGGGCTGATGTCCAACGCGACGCTACG
Organism: uncultured beta proteobacterium; assembly: GCA_963738615.1. Classification (GTDB taxonomy): domain Bacteria; phylum Pseudomonadota; class Gammaproteobacteria; order Burkholderiales; family Burkholderiaceae_C; genus CAVTWY01. The sequence goes on along the minus strand of CAVTXI010000019.1, from coordinate 197,747 downwards.
AGTCGCGTCCATCAGCGCAAAGCCGGCCCGAGAGGGCCGGCTTTTTCATGCGTGAGAGGCGCGCTCCGGCGCGCGTTGGGTTCGCATCACGACTTGCGCGGCCCCTTCGCCACCAGCAAAAGCGCCGTCTTCATCGACAGATAGAAAGCGTTCGGTCGGCTGACAAAGGGCTGGAACTGGTGCTCGCGGTAGAAGGCCGCGGCCGCGTCGTCGATGGCGTCGACGCAGATCGCGTGCAGGCCCATCGGCGCCGCGGCAAGCCGCGTGATCGCGTCGGCCAGGAGCATGGGGCCGACATGCTGCCCGCGAAAGCTCGCGTCGCGGCCGAGCCAGCCGATCAGCACGGCCGACACGCTCGGGTAGCGCGGCAGCTTGCGGGCCACGTCAGGTGCCAGTTCGATGAGCGGGATGCTGTGCGACGACAGCGTGTAGAAGCCGGCGATCTTCGCGCTCGCCCTTTCGATGAGCACGTAGCACGCGGCGTAGTCGCGCTTCACGTCCTGCGAGACCGTCTGCCCGAAGTAGGTGTCGATGCGATCGTTGCCGCTGGCGAAAGCGGAACGATCTTGCTTGCCGAGGGCTTCCGAGAAGAAAGCTGTCACCGCACCTCGACGTTCTTGGCGTGGCGGCGCATGGCACGCTTCAATGCCGCGTTCGGTGCCGGCGGCCGGATGAGTGCTTCGGCGAAGCGTCGCTGATCTTCCGCGGACAGGCGGATGATCCCGTCGTCTTCGATCGCACGTTGGGCTGCGTCCTGAGCCGCACTGACGACGAAATCGGTGATGCTGCGCCCCTTCAGCTCGGCCGCGCGCTTCAGCAGGGCGTACACGCTGGCCGGCAGTCGAGCTTCGAGGCGTGCGATCTGATCGGTTGCCATGATGACCTCCGCTGGGAATCTTACGGCAGACTGCCGTAAGGATCAAGGTGCATGAGCACCTTAGGCGGCAGGGCAACCGCAAGACGCTCGAAGGCACCGTGCACCCGGACCGCAACGCGCAGTTCGAACGCATCAACGCCCAGGTCGCCCGCTTCCAGCGGCTTGCGCTGTTGATCGCGACTGCACCTCGCTTCGTCTGACACGAGCCGAGACGAGTTTTGGCACTCTTTTCCACCACTTTGCCAATTAGCAAAGATCTGGAAATCAGTGCCAAAATCGGCACATGATGCAGAGCGACGACCCCTGGCACTACGCGCGCCCCGAGCTCGCCCAAGCCTATCTCCAGGGCTTCTCGCTTGGCCTCACGTCAGCGCGCGGCCTGTTCGCCCGGCGCCGCATGGGAAAGACGCAGTTCCTCAGCCGCGACATGCTGCCGGCCGCTCGCAACGCGGGCTACCGGACGGCCTATGTGAACCTGTGGGAAGACGCCGATCACCCGGGCCAGGCGATCGCCGCAGCCCTCGTCGAGGCGGTTGCGGCGCGGGGAGTTGCGAAGTTCTGGCAGAGCCTGAACGCGCCCGTGAAGAAGCTGAAGGGCGGCGGAAAGGTCGCTCCTCTGGGACTGGAGGGGTCGCTGGAGATCGACCTCGCCGACAAGGAGAAACTCGCGGTGCCGGCGATCCAGGCGGCCCTGCAGGCCGCCGACAAGTCGAAGAAGAAGCCTCTCCTGCTGGTCATCGACGAAGCGCAGGTACTTACGGCGCCAGAGCACAAAGGCGTAGCCCGCGCGTTGCGTGCCGGGTTGGATACCCGCAAGGCATTCATCAAGGTGCTGTTCGCGGGTTCATCCGAGGCGGCGCTGCGAGAGATGTTCTCTCGCGCAGCCGCACCCTTCTTCAACTGGGCGCCGCTCGAACCCTTCCCGTTGCTCGGTGCCGAGTTCGTCCAGGCCATGGTGAAACAGACCGCAGCCGTGGCCAAACGGCCGCTGGCGGTGGACGCAGCTCTGGCAGCGTTCAAGGCACTCGAGGAGACCCCTGAGTTCTTCCGCCGCTTCCTCGAACGCTATCTCATGTACCAGCAGCAGGGGGTCGACGAAGCCCTCGAGTACACCCGAGCGACGGTCAGCGATGACGCCGGGTACGGCAAGCTGTGGAGGCAACTGCATCGTGCCGACCGCGCGGTCCTGCTGTTGGCAGCGCGCGGAACCCAGGATTTCTTCAGCGCCGCCACATTGCAGCAGCTTTCGTCGATCCTGGGCGAGCCCGGCGTTGTGCCAAGCACGCCGCGGAACGCGCTGCGCCGGCTGACCTCGCCAGCGCGGCTGGTGATGGCCAAGCTCGATCACGGCGTCTATCGCTTCGAGGACGCAGAGTTTCAGAACTGGGTCAACCGGCGCAAGACACTCGATTGACCGCACACGGCGGGCGACAGACCGGTTGCTCGTCCGCTACCCCTACGACCCGACCACCTCCGCCAAGCGGTAGTACGGCCGCCCACCCAGCGCATCGACCCGCTCCCAGAACGCCTCCGACGCTGCGAGCCCACGCTCGTTCTTCGCCGCCGCCATTCGCCACATCGCCCATGAGTCCGGATGCAGCTCGGTCGCGCGTGCGATCTGCGCCCGGCCTTCGTCGGCTTGGCCTCGTCCCACGAGGACTTGGCCCAGACGAAACCGCGCGTGCGCTTCGGCGATCGCGTCGTCGGGAATCTCGACCTTGGCCGCTGCTTGATGCGCACTTAACGCGTTGGCGCTCGCCGCGCCGCGCCGCACCCAATCGCGCACGGCGTCCAGGTACAGCGCCTTCGTGCGCGCGCGTTCGACGTTCTGCGCCTCGGGCATGGCGCCGGTCGTGCGGTCCATCGAGCGGAAGCTGTCGGTCGAGCCTGCCGTCTCGGGAGGCCGCACGATGCGGCCGGCTTCGTCGATCCACACCGCCTGCGGCACGTTGACGATGTTGTAGAGGTCCGCAACGTGATGGTCGCGGTCGATCAGGCAGGGGTAGGTGGGTTTGGCGGCTTCGATCCACGGCCGCGCCGCGTCGGCATGGTCCAGCGCCACGGCGACGATCGTGAAGCCCTCGCTGGCGCGCTCACCTTGCAGTTCTTCCATCACCGACTGCCACACCGGCAGATCCAGGCGACACCCGCACCAACTGGCCCAGGTGAGTAAGAGGACCTTGCGACTTCGGTATTGCGACAACCGATGAATCCGGCCTGTGAGGTCGGGTAACTCGAAGTCGGGTGCGATCAACGTCGCGAGCGCCGCGCCGCGTTGCGCGGCCCCGGTGCCCAGAACCCACACGCGCGAAGCGGCGTCATGCACCACGGGCTGACCGCTGCGGCGCCACGTGGCCGCGATGTTCAACTGGTTGTCGCGAACCAGTTCGTGCTTCGACCCTGCAGGCAACGGCACGCAGATGTCGCCGTGGCACAAGCCCTGGGGCTTCCACAACCAACCCGTCGCCGCTTCGACGGCCGCGGCGTCAAGCCAAAGTTCATCGCCGTGGGCGGCGCTGTCGGCGTGTGCGGTTTCGCGCTGATCGTGCAAGAGCGTGATCGTCATGGTCGCTCCCGAAGCTTCGGTAGGCCGGATTCTCGTGTGCTCGGTGCGCGCATCAGTTCAATGACGAATACACCGCTGAGCGCATCAGCGGCCGAAAGTACGCGCTGCGCCCCGGCCCTTGAATCATCCACACCGCCACCAGGCGCTCGGCCGGGTCGTGCCACCAGAAGGTGCCGGCGTAACCGCCCCAGTGGAAGTCGCCCTTGTTCCCGGGCAAGACCGACTGGCCGTTGTCCAGCCGCATCGCAACGCCCAGGCCAAAGCCGTAGCCCGGGCCGGGTGCGTAGGCCGGCCCGCGCACGCCGCTGGTGTGGTCGCTTGTCATCCACTGCACCGACTGGCGCGACAAGACTCGCGTGCCGTCGAGCGTGCCGCCGTTGGCCAGCATCTGCGCAAAGCGCGCGTAGTCGTCGGCGGTGGACACCAGGCCCGCGCCGCCGGCCAGCAGCTTCGGCACGCGGCGGATGTCCAAGAGCTTCACCGCCTGCTTGCTGTCGGGGTCGGTCGCGAAGGGCTCGGCAATGCGGCCCTGCTTGTCGGCCGGCACCGAGAACGACGTGTCGTTCATCTTCAGCGGCCCCAGCACGCGCCGACGCAGCACCTCGTCGAGCGGCGCACCAGCCACCTTCTCGACCAGCGCGCCGAGGATGTCGGTCGAGATGCTGTATTCCCACGTGCTGCCCGGCTGATACGACAGCGGCAGCTGCGACACGCGCTTCACCAGTTCGGCGTTGTCGTAGTCGATGTCGGGGCCGCCTGGCGATACGCCGGCCTTGTTGTATTCGTCCTTCACCAGCGAGCGGCCGAACGCGCCGTACGTCATGCCCGACATGTGCCGCATCAGGTCGTGCACGGTCATGTCGCGTTGCGAAGGCACGCGTTCCAGCACAGGCTTGCCGTCGGCGCCCGGCTTCTCCACGCCGACCTGCAGCTTCGTCAGTTGCGGCAGGTGGCGCGACACCGGGTCGTTGAGCGACATGCGCCCTTCCTCGATCAGGCTCATCGCCGCGACCGACACGATGGGTTTGGTCATCGAGTAGATGCGAAACATCGAGTCCGCCGCCATCGGCGCGCTGCCGCCCGGGTCCTGGCGACCCACGGCTTTGCGATACAGCACCTGACCGTCGCGCGCGACCAGCAGCACCGCGCCCGGCACCACGCCGGCTTGCACGTCCTGTTCCACGCGCCGCATGAACGCGTCCAGCGGCGCGGCATCGATGCCGGTGCGGGCCGTCGGCGCCATCGCGCAACCCGCGCTCAGTGCCAGCGTGCCGAAGACGGCCGCACTGGCGGCGCATCCGCGACGCAACCAGTCGCGCCGTGTGCTGGTGCCGAGTCCAGGGCGCGGGTGCGCCCTGGCGTTGATCATTTGGTCGGGTCGATTCGTCGCGAGCGCTGAGGTCATCGGGGGTCTCCGTTATCGTGTCGCGATCTTAGGTGCTGGCCTGATACGGCAAGCCCCAACACCGCCTGCGGGAATCGGACTGCGCCTACAAACGCGGTTGCGTTCCAAGGCGAACATCACGGTCCGTTCGAACCCGGCCAACGGCCACATCCCGAGCACACGATGGAACTGCTGACCTCCCCCGAAGCCTGGATCGCCTTCGCCACCCTCACCCTACTCGAGCTGGTGCTGGGCATCGACAACATCATCTTCATCTCGATCCTTGTCGACAAGCTGCCGAAAGAGCATCGCGAGAAGGCGCGACGCCTGGGCCTGTTCATGGCGATGTTCATGCGCATCGGCCTGCTGCTCGTCCTGGCGTGGATCGTCGGGCTGGTGAAGCCGCTGTTCACCGTGTTCGGGCAGGAGATCTCGGGCCGCGACCTGATCCTGATCCTCGGCGGGCTGTTCCTGGTGTGGAAGAGCACGACCGAGATCCACGGCTCGATGGAAGGCGAGGAGGGCCACGCTGCGGCGGCGGTCAAGGCCACCTTCGGTGCGGTCATCCTTCAGATCATGATCATCGACCTGGTCTTCTCGCTCGACTCGATCATCACCGCGGTGGGCATGGTCGACGACGTGCGCGTGATGATCGCCGCGGTGATCGCGTCGGTGGCCCTGATGATGCTCTTCGCCAGCCCGATCGGCCGCTTCGTCTCCGACCACCCGACGATCAAGATGCTCGCGCTGTCGTTCCTCGTCGTCGTCGGCGTGGTGCTGATCGCCGAAGGTTTCGGCCACCACGTGCCCAAAGGCTACGTCTACTTCGCGATGGCGTTCTCGCTCGGGGTCGAGATGCTGAACATCAGCATGCGCAAGCGCGCGAAGAAGGTGGTCGACCTGCACAGCCCGTACGAGGCGGCCGACACGCCGTCGGCGGCGCAGAAGCTCGAGTAGCGGACGGCGCGCAAGGCCCAATGAACATCGTCATCCTCGGCGCCGGCCGCGTCGGCTACACGACCTACGACTACGGCCGCTGGCCGATGTTCGCGTCGCTGCTGATCATCCTGCTGGGCGCTTCGCGACCTGCGCGGGTTCGACCGGCGGCGGCATCAAGATCGGCCCGACTGCTGCTGCTGAAGCAGTCCAAGCGCGAGCTGGTGCGCATCGTGCATCCCGCCGTCGTCAACCCGGTCACGCTCGGCGTGCCGCTCGTCAGCGCCGCGCGTGATGCAGAGCATCATCGCGTACCGCGTCGAGCGCGCCGAGCTGCGGCACGACGGCGGCGAACAGGTCGGGTCGTTCGGTCATCGCGCGTGGCCGGCATAGCATCGGCTATGGAAACAACCGGCTTTCGCCTCCCGCGCGTGCACCTGCCGCGGCCCGGCATCGACCTCGCGAAGTGGGCGGTCGTGGCGTGCGACCAGTACACGTCCGAGCCCGACTACTGGCACCGCGTCGAGCGTGACGTTGGCAGCGCGCCATCGACCCTGCGCCTGATCTTCCCCGAAGCGTTCCTCGGGGCGGCCGACGCACCTTCGCGCATCGCGCGCATCCAGCAGACGATGCGCAGGTACCTCGACGAAGGGCTGCTGGTCGAGCATGACGGCGCGATCCTCGTCGAGCGCACGCTCGGCGGTCGAACCCGCCGCGGCCTGATGCTCGAGCTCGACCTCGAGCACTACGACTTCCGTCCCGGGTCGACAAGCCTGATCCGCCCGACCGAAGGCACGATCGTCGAGCGGCTCGCGCCGCGGATGGCCGTGCGCAGCGGCGCCGAGCTCGAGCTGCCGCACATCCTGGTGCTGATCGACGACCCCGATCGAACGGTGATCGAGCCGATCGCCGCGGGGCGTGATGCGCTGAAGCGGCTCTATGCGACCGACCTGATGCAGGGCGGCGGGCACGTCGCGGGCTACGCCGTGGACAGCGCGCCGATCGAGCGCGCCATGCAGGCGCTGCGGGCAATGGGCCATGCGGCGACCTTCGCAGCGCGCTACGGCGTGCCGCCCGACACGCCACCGATGCTGTTCGCCGTCGGTGACGGCAACCATTCGCTCGCCACCGCCAAGGCGATCTGGGAGCGCGTGAAGGCTACGGTGGGCATGCAGCACCCCAGCCGCTGGGCGCTCGTCGAAGTCGAGAACATCCACGACCCGGCGCTCGAGTTCGAGCCGATCCATCGCGTGCTGTTCGGCGTGCACGCCGACGTGCGCCGCGCGTTCGCCGACACGTTCGGCGCACGCCTGACGTGCACCGAGGTGCCTTCGGCCAGCGCTCTACGCGATCGCGTGCTGGCGGCGGCGGGTGGCACGCATCACGCCGCCGGGCTGATCGGGCCGGGCCCGCGCTTCACCCTGATCGAGATCGCCGAGCCGCCGTCCACCCTCGCGGTCGGCACGCTGCAACCGGTCGTCGACAAGCTGATCGGGCAGGGCGGCGCAACCCATGTCGACTACGTGCACGGCGACGACGTGCTCGAGCGCCTGGCCATGCAGGATGGATGCGTCGGCATCCACCTGGCGCCGATCGGCAAGCGCGAGCTGCTGAGCATGGTCGTGCGCGAAGGGCCGCTGCCGCGCAAGACCTTCTCGATGGGCGAGGCGCACGAGAAGCGGTTCTACGTCGAGGCGCGGCGGATCCGGTAGAGCGGTCAGCTCCCTCGCCCGCTTGCGGGACGAATGCTGCTGCGACCGCTCGACACCGCTTGACATGAAATGTCCGTCGGACATAACATGCCGATATCGACATGATATGTCGATGCCGGCGACCCACTCTCGGGCGCACGGCGGCTGCCAAGGAGGGTGACGCATGAAGCCTTTGCTCGAGCAGTTGAACGGCCTCGACGCGCTGGTCGGCCAGGCGATGGGCGGCCTTCAGGTGCAGTTGCAGCCGATCCCCGGGCGCGTGCCGGTGGTGCAGCTCAGCATCGAGGGCCGTGAAGAACTGCCGATCTTCGTGACCGGCTCCGACATGCAGATCCTGTGCTTGTGCCACCTCTGGAAAGAGGCCGAAGTGCAGCCCGCGCGCCGCGCCGAGCTTCAGTCCACGCTGCTCGACCTCAACCCCGCGGTGCCGCTGTCGTCCTTCGGCCGCGTCGGTGACCGCTACGTGCTCTACGGCGCGTTGCGTCGCGACGCGTCGGCGGCCGATGTCGCGCAGGACATCGCCGTGCTGAGCGACAACGCGATCGACGCGCTCGAGGCGATGGCCGAATTCCTCGTCTGAACCCGACCCACTTCCGACGTTCCAGGAGAACCCCATGTCCGTGATCAAGAAGCTGGTGACCCTGCTGCGCGGCAGCGTGCGCGAGATCGGCGACAGCGTCGTCGACGCCAACAGCGCGCGCATCTACGAGCAGGAGATCCTCGACGCGAAGCACCACATCGAACAGGCGCGCGGCGAACTGACCGCCGTGATGGCCAAGCAGATGCAAAGCGCACGCGAGATCGAACGCCTGAAGGGCGAAGCCGCGCGCTACGAGGCGCTGGCGATCGAGGCGCTCGACAAGTCGAAGGAAAGCCTGGCCGAAGAGGTCGCGGCGAAGGTCGCCGAAGTCGAAGCCCAGCTCGACGAGCAGGCCAAGGCGCACGCGAGCTATTCGGTTCAAGTGCAGCGGCTGAAGGACCTGATCAAGGCGGCCGAAGCACGCATCCGCGAACACGAGCGCGAACTGGCCATGGCGCAGACCACCGAAAGCGTCTACCGCGCCACGCAGTCGATCTCCGACAACCTGGTCGGCGGCACGTCGAAGCTGACCAGCGCCAAGGAATCGCTCGAGCGCATCCGCCAGCGCCACATCGATCTGGCCGACCGCATGGCCGCGGCCGAAGAACTGGAACAAGAAGTTGGCTCGGCAGCGCTCGAGCGCAAGCTGCACGACGCCGGCATCGGCCCCGACGCCGACCGCAAGCGCCAGGTGCTCGACCGCATTCGCGCGCGTGCCGCATCTGCCGCATCTGCCGCGAAGGGCGAGGCACCCACTGGCGGCGACGAGGCATCGGCGGGCAAGACCGGGTCCTGAAACCGTGTTGCGAACGAAGCCGGCACGCTGGACCGGGTCCGACGAAGCGCTGCGTGCGGTGCAGGTCGCGTTCGACGTCGAAGCCGCGGTGATGGAAGCCGTGCGCGCCGCGGCCTTCCTCAACGATGTGTCAACGTCAGACCAGATCCGCCTGCTGCTGGGCCTGCCGACGGTTCACAAGGCGAAGCGGCCCCGCTTGACGGTGACGCTGTCCGCGCAGGACTACGACGTGCTCGGCCAACGCTACCGCATGCCGGCTGAAGATCGCCTCGGCATCAAAGAGCGCGTCACCGACGAGCTGATCCGCTTCGCGAACAAGCAGGCCGCGAAGGCGGCAGCGCCGCAGGCGAAGGCCGCACGCGCCGCGCCCGCTGCGGCGGCTGCGACACGCCGGTCGGTCCGCCGCCGGGCCGCTCCCAAGGCGGACCAGCCCCCTCGGGGGCAGCGAGCGAAGCGAGCGTGGGGGAACCGATGAAGCGAGGTGGCCGATCGTGATCCATCGCACGAACCCGCGCATGACCACCGCCAGGGTGGGCGCTTGCTCTGCCCGTCTGGTCCAATGCCCGAGAGGCGCTGAACGATGAGCGAATTTCTGGCTGCGGCCTTCGGTTTCCCGACGGTCATCTTCACGGCGCTGCTGGGCGTCGTGCTGTTCTATTGGGCGCTTGCGATCATCGGCCTGGTCGACTTCACGCACCACGGGCTCGACTTCGATGTCGATGCCGACGTCCACACGCACGTCGACGGCGATGCCGGCGAGATCAGCACGCTCGCGAGTTACGTCGTCGCAATGGGCCTGAACGGCGTGCCGTTCTCGGTCGTCGTGAGCCTGATCGTGCTCTTCGCGTGGACCTTCGCCTGCATCGCGAGTGCGTGGCTGATGCCGATGATTCCGACCACCGTGCTGCAAGTCGCCGCCGGGCTCGGCATCGCGCTCGCCGCCGTCGCACTGTCGATCGTGCTCACCGCGCGCGCGGTGCGCCCGCTGCGCCCGCTCTTCGTCACCCACGGCGCGAAGACCAACGCGTCGCTCGTCGGCCTGGCGTGCAAGGTCGTGACCGGCAGCGTCGATGACAAGGTCGGCCGCGCCGAAGTGCAGCAGCGCGGCACCGCGATCAACGTGCGCGTGTGGGCGCCGACGCCGAACACCTTCACGCGCGGCTCGAGCGCGCGACTCGTCGAGTACGACGCGGCCACCGCGCGCTACCGAATCGACGACCGCATCGATACCGACCCAGGCTGAGGCGACGCAGCGCGCGTGCCCAATATCCAAGAGACACATCGCCTTCCGGAGGAGATCCCCCCCAATGACCACCACCGTCTTCGTCGCCGCCGGCATCCTGGCGTTTCTGATCCTCGGCCTGTTCGCGATGTTCGCGAAGTTCTATCGCAAGATCGAGCAGGGCCGCGCGCTGATCGTCAACACGCTGCGCGCCGAGCCCGAGGTGACCTTCACCGGCCGCATGGTCTACCCGATCATCCACAAGGCCGAGTTGATGGACATCTCGTTGAAGACGGTCGAGATCGACCGTTCGGGCAACGAGGGCCTGATCTGCAAGGACAACATCCGCGCCGACATCAAGGTGAAGTTCTTCGTGCGCGTCAACAAAACCGCCGAAGACGTGCTGAAGGTGGCGCAGGGCATCGGCTGCGAACGCGCGTCGAGCCAGGAGACGCTGGAAGAACTCTTCTCGGCCAAGTTCTCCGAAGCGCTGAAGACGGTGGGCAAGTCGATGGACTTCGTCGACCTCTACGGTGCGCGTGATCGTTTCCGCGACGAAATCATTCGCCAGATCGGCGACGACCTTTCGGGCTACGTGCTCGAAGACGCGGCGATCGACTATCTCGAGCAGACGCCGATCGGCAAGCTCGACTCCAACAACATCCTCGACGCGCAAGGCATCAGGAAGATCACCGAGCTGACCGCGACCGAACACGTGCGCACCAACGAGCTGCGCCGCAACGGCGAGATGCAGATCAAGAAGAAGGACGTGGAGACACAGGAAACGATGCTCGAGCTCGAGCGCCAGGCAGCCGACGCGCAGGCGAAGCAGGGGCGCGAGATCGCGACCGTGCGCGCGCGTGAAGACGCCGAGACCAAGAAGGTCCAGGCCGAGGAGAAGACCAAGGCCGAACTCGCGCGTCTGCAGTCCGAGCAGTTCGTGACGGTGCAGCAGGAGAACGTGCTGCGCGAGAAGGAAGTGGCCGAGAACAACCGCAAGCGCGCGGTCGCGATCGAAGAAGAGAAGGTGACGCGGGCGCGCGAGCTCGAGATTGTCGACCGCGAGAAGGAGGTGACGCTGCAACGCATCGAGAAGGACAAGGCCGTCGAGGTGCAGAAGAAGGCGATCGCCGACGTGATCCGCGAGCGCATCGTCGTCGAGCGCACGGTCGCCGAACAGGAAGAGGCGATCAAGGAAGTGCGCGTGGTGGCCGAAGCCGATCGCACGCGCAAGGCCGTGGTGATCCACGCCGAAGCGCAGGCCGAAGAAAAGATGGTGATCGAACGTCAAGGCCGCCGAAGCATCGGAAAAGCGCGCGCGTCACAAGGCGGCCGAAGAGGTGACGCTGGCCGACGCCAAGCTCAAGGTCGCCGAGCGCGACGCCGAAGCGAAGAAGCGCGAAGCCGAAGGTGTCGAGGCGATCGCTGCCGCGCCTGGTTTTGCCGAAGCGAAGGTTCAGAAGGCCAGCGCCGAAGCGAAGCTGGCGCTCAGCGAAGCCGAAGCGGTTGGCAAGCACAAGGTCGGCACCGCCGAAGCGCAGGTGCTGCAAGCGCGCATGCTGGCCGAAGCCGAAGGCAAGGAAAAGATCGGCCTGGCCGACGTGCACGTGCGTGCGGCCGATGCCGACGCCGTGGTCAAGCAGGGCGAAGCCGAAGCACGCAAGATCGAAGTGCGCGTTCGGCGCCGAGGCGAAGGGCCTGCGCGAGAAGTTCGAGTCGATGAAGTCGATGAGCGCCGAGACGCGGCAGCACGAGGAATACCGCATGGCGCTCGAGCGCAACCACGTCGAGACGATGAAGGGCATCGACGCGCAGGCCGGCATCGCGCGCGAGCAGGCCGAGGTGCTGGGCAAGGCGATGGCCAACGCGAAGATCGACATCGTCGGCGGCGAGGGCGACTACTTCGACCGCTTCGTCAAAGCGCTGTCGATCGGCCGTGGTATCGACGGTGTGATCGACCGCAGCCGCACGCTGCAGGTCGGGCTGAAGGACCACCTGAGCGGCGAACGCGACATGGTCGGCGACTTGAAGGATCTGCTTGGCGCGCTGGGCGGCTCGGCCGGCGAGATGCAGCAACTGTCGGTCGCGGCCTTCGTGCAGAAGATCGCGCGTGATGGCAGCGGGGCGCAGAAGGCGGCGTTGAAGACGCTGCTCGGCGAAGCAGCGAAGTGATGTGGCGAAGTGAAGCGGCGACGTGACGCGTGATCCACAGCTCGAAGGGGCCGTCGACTCACCGGCGGCCGGCACGCAGGTGACCGAAGCCTCGGCCACCGAGCGCATGGTCGCCGACAGCGGCAGCTACGAGTTGCTGAAGAAGCGCCTGGCCGCGCAAGGCGAAACCCTGCTCGCGCAAGCGCGTGCGTTGAACGACGCGCGCATCGCGCAGTTCGGCCGCTCCGACTCGGCCCTCGTGCTGCGCACCCGCGCGCGCACCGAGAACAACTGCGTTGCGCGCGACCTGGTGCGCATCGGCGAGCTGCTGCTCTTCGGCTTCAACGTCTTCATCGGCCTGCGAAAAGAGACGTCGATCGCCGACGTCTTCGCGCTCTACCGCCTGAACGCCGATGCCGCCGAAGCACGCCGGCAGCGAGCTCGAGGCGGTGCCGCTGCCCGGCAGCTTCCTCGACGATGCGCGTTTCGCGTCCGACTTCCGCGAGCTGCACGCCTACTACAAGCAAGCGAGCCTGGTGCAGTTGCGCGTCACGCACGACAAGCTGCTTGCGGCGTTCCGTATCGGCCAGCAACTGCACGACGTTCGCGTCTTCCGCTGGCAACTCGGCCGCGACGGCATTCCGCGCTACCTCGACAACCGCGGCGAGCGCGACATGGCGCTGCCGCCCAGCCACGACTTCGAGTGGACGATCGCGACGCGCGAGCACCAGGTGGCCGGCCGCCACCCGCACGTCAACATCCTCGACACCGTGTTCGTCGAGACCGTCGGCGGCGACCTCACGGTCAAGATCGAGAACAACACCGAATCGGGCCTGGGCATCTACAGCGAGCCGGTCGACGACAAGAACCAATCGCTCGCCGACGCCGACATCGGCTTCGCGCAGGTCGGCCAACTGGTGCTGCTGCGCGTGCGGCCGTACCGCGAAGAAGCGACGCGCTACCTCGTCTACAACCGGCGCACGCAGCAGGTCGAACGCATCGACGCGATCGGCGACGCCTGCGTGCAATTGCCCGAGGATCACGGCATCGTCTTCCCCGGCGGCTGCTACCTGCAATCGGGCGAGTTCAAACGCTTCGACCTTCCGCCGGACGTGGTCCGCAGCCTGCGGTTCAAACGTGTGTTGCGTTCGCCGAACGGCGAAGACGTGCTGTATGTGTTCTACCAACCCGACGGCGGCATTTACGCGCTGTTCGCCTACAACCTGATCGACAAGACGCTCGCCGCGCCGATCGTCGCCAACGGCTACGCGCGTTTCGACGATGGCCGCGTCCTTGTTGTGCAGGCCGAACGCGACGAGCCCACGCGCGTGCACCCGATGCAGTTGTGGCGCACACCGTTCGCCAGCGACGAACACGCGGCCGCGCAACCGGTGGGCCAAGGCTTCTTCGCGCGCGTCGGCAATGCCGAGCTGGTGCGTGGCGTGTCCGAGTTGATGGCGGTGGGCCGCGCAGTCGCCGAACAGGTGCCCACGCGCGCGGCGTACGAAGACCTGATCCGCCAGTGCACGCGCATCGTCGACGCGCGCGGCTGGCTCGACGAGCCCGAGGCCGGTGGGGTGCAGCCCGCGCTGCGCGGCATTGCCGATTCGGCGCGCGCCACGCTGGCCGAGTTCGAAAAGGTCGACAGCATCCGCACGCAGACCGAACGTGCGCTGCGCCAGGCGCAAGGCGAGCAGCGCGCGCTGCTGACCGACATCGCCAGCACGATCTGGCGCGAGCCGCGACGACTTCATGCACGCGCTGGGCCGTCTGCGTGAGCGCCGCGGCCAGATGCAACTGCTGCGCGAGCTGCGTTATGCGGATGCTGCGCGTATCGACGGCATGGATACCGAGCTGGCCGACGAGCAGCAGCGCGTCGGTGTCCGCGCGCTCGGGTTCCTGTCCGATGCGAAAGCCTTCGACGGGCCGCGCACCGCGGTCGACACGATCGCGGCGCAACTGCCGCAGGCGTCGACCTCGCCCGCGTTGATCGCGCACCTGAGCGCACTCGACGAACACGCGGGCGGGCTCGACCTGCTGACCGAACAGCTCGGCAACCTGCCCGGCGGCGATGCGGTCGCGCGAACCGCGATCCTCGACCGCGTGTCTGCGCTGTATGCCGACATCAACCGCCTGCGCGCCGATGCGCGTCAGCGCCGCAAGTCGCTCGGCGCAACCGAAGCTGCGGCCGAATTCGGCGCGCAGTTCAAGCTTTTCGGCCAGGCGGTCGAGAACGCGGTCGAGTTCGCCGACACGCCCGAGAAGTGCGACGAGGCGTTGACGCGGCTGCTCGCGCAGATCGAAGAACTGGAAGGGCGCTTCGCCGAACACGATCAGTTCCTGGGCGACATCGCCGCGCGCCGCGAGGCTGTCTACGAAGCGCTGGCGTCGCGCCGCCAGGCACTGGTCGCCGCGCGCCAGCGCCGCGCCCAAGCGGTGGGCGACGCGGCGGGGCGCATCCTCGAGGGCGTGCCGCGGCGCGTGTCGGCGCTGGCCGATGCGGCGCAGGTGCACGGCTTCTTCGCCGCCGACCCGCTGATCGCGAAGCTGCGCAGCCTGATCGACGACTTGCGCAAGCTTGGCGCCGCGGTCGCTGCCGACGAACTCGATACGCGCTCGAGAACCGCGCGCGACCACGCCTTGCGCGCGGTGCGCGACCAGCGCGAGCTGAGTGCCGACGACGGTGCGAGCCTGCGGCTGGGGCGCCATCGCTTCACCGTCAACCGTCAGGCGCTCGATCTGAGTCTGGTCGTGAAGGACGGCGAGCCGCACTTCCACGTCAACGGCAGCGACTACTTCGCGCCGGTTCGCGATGCGCGCCTCGAGGCACACCGCGCGTTGTGGGACCAGGCGCTGGTGTCCGAGACCGCCGAGCTTGCCCGCGCCGAGTACCTCGCCGCGCAGGTGATGGAGCACACGCGTGACGGCCGCACCGAGTGGCCGTGGCGTGACCTCGTCGCGTGGGCGGTGGCGGGTGACGAAGGCCTGGCGCCGATGCTCGACGCCGTACGCCGCTTCGCCGCGCCGCGTTACGCCGAGGGCTACCAGAAGGGCGTGCACGACGACGATGCGGCGCGGCTGCTCGGCGCCGCTTGTTCGGATGCACGAAGCCGCGGGCCTGCTCGCGCACGGGCCGAGCGAACGCGCGCTGGCGCTGCTGTATTGGCAGCACGGCACGCTGGTCGAGACCCGCGACGCGTGGCTGCGCAAGTCGCGTGCGGCGCTGCGCATGCAGGCTCTTTTCGGCGACAGCGCGGCACGGCGCCAACTCGAAGCCGAACTCGCGGCCGCGCTGCTGCGCTTCGGCCGTGACTTCACGCCGACGCTCGCCACCGACGAGGCGGCCTACGCGAGCCTCGGCGCGGGTGCGGCGGCGTATCTGCCGCGCCAACTCGCGGCCGAGCGCGGCGGCGTGCGCTGGGTGGTGTCTGCTGCCGGCGCTGACCTCGCGGCGGCGCTCGAACGCGAGCTGAATGCGCGCGACGTATCGCGCGAGTGGCGCCACGATCTCGTCGCTGCGGCGCCAGCCGAACGCTGGCAACTCGCGCGCTCTTGGCTCGTCGCCTATACGCAGGCTCATGCTCGCGAGGCCCGTGTTTGGGTCGACGACGCCGCAAGCGTGCTGTCGCTCGAGCTCGAACGCGAGCGCCACAACGTCGAACTCGAGGTCAACGTCGCGGGCCTGCGCAGCGAACACTCGCGCATCGTCGACGGCCGCCTGCGCTTGAACCTCAACGATTTCGCGCGCCGTGTACGCCACCACACCACGCAGATCGTGCCCGCGTTCCAGTCGCTGCAGGCGCTGCGCCTGTCGCTCGTCGAAGACGAGAAAGCGCGCCTGCGCCTCGCGCAATTCCAGGCCAAGCCGTTGTCGAGCTTCGTGCGCAACCGCCTGATCGACGAGGTGTACCTGCCGCTGGTCGGCGACAACCTCGCCAAGCAACTCGGCACCGCAGGCGAAGGCTCGCGCAGCGACCGCATGGGCCTCTTGCTGCTGATCTCGCCACCGGGTTATGGCAAGACGACGTTGATGGAGTACGTCGCCGACCGACTGGGCATGACCTTCGTGCGCATCAACGGCCCCGCGCTCGGCCACGACGTTGTGTCGATCGACCCCGCGGCAGCAACGCAAAGCGCCGCGAAGCAAGAGCTCGAGAAGCTCAACCTCGGCCTGATGATGGGCAACAACGTGATGCTGTATGTCGACGACATCCAGCACACGTCCTCCGAGTTCCTGCAGAAGTTCATCGCGCTGGCCGACGGCACGCGCCGCATCGAAGGCGTGTGGCGCGGTGAACCACACACACACGACCTGCGCGGCAAACGCTTCGCGATCGTGATGGCCGGCAACCCCTACACCGAGTCGGGCGACGTGTTCGAAATCCCCGACATGCTCGCCAACCGTGCCGATGTCTACAACCTGGGCGACGTGCTCGCGGGGCGCGAAGCTCTCTTCGCGCTGTCGTACCTCGAGAACGCGCTGACCGCGAACCCGGTGCTGATGCCGCTGGCCTCGCGCGAACCCGCCGACGTGCATCGCCTGGTAAGCCTCGCGCAGGGCGACGACGTGCCGGGAGCTGAGTTCGCGCATCCGTACGGCGCGGCCGAGCTCGACGAGTTGCGCGCGCTGGTTCAGCGGCTGTTCAAAGCACGCGACGTGCTGATGAAGGTCAACCTCGCCTACATCGAGTCGGCCGCGCAGCAGGACGCGTACCGCACGAAGCCGCCGTTCAAGCTCCAGGGCAGCTATCGCAACATGACGAAGCTGGCGGCGCGGATCACGCCGCAGATGCGCGACGACGAGTTGGATGCGCTGCTGCGCGACCACTACCGCGGCGAGGCGCAGACGCTGACGAGCGGCGCCGAAGAGAACCTGCTCGCGCTCGCGCAACTGCTGGGCAGTGCGACGGCCGAGGAGGTGGCGCGCTGGCAGTCGCTGTGCGACGAATTCGTCCGGCGCAACAAGCTCGGCGGTGACGATACCGACGGCAGCATGCGCATCGCGTCGTCGGTGCTCGACGTGGCGCGCGCGCTCGATGCGATGAAGCCGGTGGACGAGCCTGCCGCACCACCACCACCACCGCCACCGCCGACCGGCGAAGGCGAACGCATCGCCGACGCGCTGCTCGAGATCGCCATCACCTACCGCAAGATCCTGATGCCGCTGATTGCGGCGACCGAACGTCGGCTCGAGCTCGATCACTCGATCCGCAGGCAGTTGGAGCAGGCGAATCGGTTGCTCGAAGCGCGCGGCCTGCGCGACTCGACGCTCGATACGCGTGGTAGGCCGGACGCCGACGAGAAGGATGCCGCGGGGACGTAGCGGCCTCGGCGTGGCCGCGCCGTTCTGCCGTTCTGCCGTGGCCGTGGACGATGCCGCTTGGCGCTTGGTGCCGCCCACTTCCAGCAATGAAAGCAATGCTAGCGATGC
The DNA here is from genome assembly GCA_963738615.1 of uncultured beta proteobacterium. GTDB lineage: Bacteria > Pseudomonadota > Gammaproteobacteria > Burkholderiales > Burkholderiaceae_C > CAVTWY01. The sequence continues at coordinate 180,092 of CAVTXI010000019.1, read as the reverse complement.
CTACAATGCACTCACCATGGCCACGCTGACGATCCGCAACCTCGACGAGCCGCTGAAGACGCGCCTGCGCATCCGCGCGGCGTCGCGCAACCGATCGATGGAGGAAGAGGCGCGGCAGATCCTGCGCGCCGCGCTCGAAGCGCCCACCACGCCCGTCGAGGATCTTGGCGCCAGGATCCGGGCACGCTTCGCCGGGCTCGGTGACGTGCACCTGGTGGTCGAGGCGCGAGAGCCCGTGCGCCCGCCCCCCGTCTTCGCGGCATCCGCGGCGTCGCCTCGAAAGCGCAAGCCTGCCGAGCGCAACGTCGAAGGGCCTGTCACATCGTCCAAGCGCCGCCGGTGATGGCCACGCTGGTCGACACGAACGTTCTCTCCGAAGTCATTCGCGTGGGATGTGAGCCGTCGGTCGCGGCGTGGTTCGGTTCGCAGTCGCCTCGTACGCTCTACGTCAGCGGCATCACGCAGGCCGAGATGCGCTTGGGCGCGCGCCTCTTGCCGACCGGCAAGCGGCGTGACGCGCTCGACGCCGCGATCGGCGCCATGTTCGAGCAGGACTTCGCCGGGCGCGTGCTGCCGTTCGATGGCGCCGCAGCCGATGTGTATGTCGAGATCGTCGCGGCACGACGCCGCGCGGGCCGGCCCATCGGCCAGTTCGACGCGCAGATCGCGGCGATCTCGCGGCTGCACGGGCTCGCGCTCGCCACTCGCAACACAGCTGACTTTCGTGGGTGCGGCGTGGCGCTCGTCGATCCCTGGACGGATGGATCGCGATGACGTTCGACCCCGCATCGCTGCTCGAGCAGCTTGCGCACACGCTCGAAGACGCACGCTTGTCCGACGACGAGAAGCGTGACTTGGTCGCCGCCGTGCGCGACGCCACGCCGCCCGAAGACGGCCTGAGGCAGCTGCGCAACCGTGCCTTCGCGATGGCGCGTGCGAAGACCACCGACGCCGGTCAGCTCGATCTGCTGCAGTGGCTCGAGGGCGTGGTCCGTTCGCTTGATGCGGTGCGCGCACCTGCGGGCGAGCTTCGTCAAAACGCCTGCTTCAGCCCCGGCGACGACTGCCTGTCGACGATCTGCTCGCACCTGCGCGGCGCGCGGCGCAGCGTCGACCTGTGCGTGTTCACGATCTCCGACGACCGCATCACCGCCGAGATCCTCGCGGCGCACGCGCGCGGCGTGAATCTGCGTCTGCTGACCGACAACGAGAAGGAGCACGACACCGGCAGCGACATCGCGCGCCTGCGCGTCGCCGGCATCGCGACCGTCGTCGATCGCAGCCGCGCCCACATGCACCACAAGTTCGCGATCATCGACGGCGACGCGGCTGCTCAACGGCAGCTACAACTGGACCCGCAGCGCAAGCGAGGTCAACGAAGAAAACCTCGTCGTCAGCAACGATCCGCGACTGGTGGCGGCGTTCCAGGATCAGTTCGATCGGCTCTGGCAGCGGCTGCGCGAGCGCTGAGCGCTTGGGTTGCGATGGCCCGCCGCGTCATGTCCTTCGTCGTGTTCCTCGCGCTCGCCTACGCGCTGCTCTGCCTGGCCCTCTACGTTTTCCAGCGCGCCCTGATCTACCACCCCCAGCCGCGCCGCGCACCGCCGTCGACGCCCTTCTTCATGCTCGAAGCCGACGGCGCGTCGGTGCAGGTGACGACGCGGCCGATGCCAGGCGCTGATGCGGTTCTCTACTTCGGCGGCAACGCCGAGGACGTGGCAGGAAGCCTGCCGGTGCTGGCACAGGCCTTTCCCGCGCACGCGCTGCACCTGATGCACTACCGCGGCTGGGGCGCGAGCAGCGGCAAGGCGTCGGAAGCGGCTCTCGTCGACGATGCGCGACGGCTCTTCGACCGCGTGCTGCGCGACCACGCGAACGTCACCGTCATTGGCCGCAGCCTCGGCAGCGGTGTCGCGGTGCAACTCGCGGCGTCGCGGCCGGTCGCGCGGCTCGTGCTCGTCACGCCGTACGACAGCCTGGCGTCGGTGGCCGCTGTTCAGTTCGCGTGGGTGCCGGTGCGGTGGCTGCTCGAGGACCGGTTCGACTCGATCGCGTACGCGCCGAAGATCAAGGCGACCACGACGGTGGTCATCGCGGAACATGATGAGGTGATTGCGCGCCGGCACAGCGACGCGCTCGTGGCCGCGCTGCCTCGCGACAAGACGCTCGTGCACGTGATCGCGGGCGCGGGGCACAACACGATCGACATGGCGCCGGGCTACGCGCCACTGCTCGCCGGCCTTGCCGCGCCGCGCTGACGTGCGCGCGCCGAGCGGCGCGAAGAGGTTCGCCAAACGTGGCGAATCCCGATCCGTCAATACTGCTGCGGCACCACCATATCGTCCGCCACCGGCCCGCGCGTGTAGTCCGGGTGCCGGTCGCGCTTGGGCAGCTGCAGCTTCTTGCGCGGAATCTCCTGGTACGGCATCAACGACAGCAGGTGGCTGATGCAGTTCAGCCGCGCGCGTTTCTTGTCGACCGCTGGCACGACCCACCAGCGCGCCTCGGGAATGTGCGTGCGTTCGAGCATCGCCTCTTTCGCCTTCGTGTAGGCCTCCCAGCGCTTGCGGCTCTCGAGGTCCATCGGGCTGAGCTTCCACTGCTTCAGCGGATCATGAATGCGGCCGAGGAAGCGCAAGTGCTGCTCTTCGTCGCTGATCGAGAACCAGTACTTGACGATCAGGATGCCCGATCGATGCAGCATGCGTTCGAACTCGGGCACCGAGCGGAAGAACTCCTCGACCTCGGCCGCGGTGCAGAAGCCCATCACGCGTTCGACGCCGGCACGGTTGTACCAGCTGCGGTCGAACAGCACGATCTCGCCGGCCGCGGGCAGGTGCGGCACGTAGCGCTGGAAGTACCACTGCGTGCGCTCGCGGTCGTTGGGTGCCGGCAGTGCCACCACGCGCGCCACGCGCGGGTTCAGGCGCTGCGTGATGCGCTTGATCATGCCGCCCTTGCCCGCGGCGTCGCGGCCTTCGAACAGGATGACGACCTTGGCTTTCGTCGCGACCACCCAGTCCTGAAGCTTCACCAGTTCGCCCTGAAGGCGGAACAGCTCGCGGAAGTAGGTCTGCCGCGCCAGGCGGTCGGCCGCTGCCGACGGGTCGCGCGGAATCTTCGGGTCGGCGTCCTCGACACCTTCGTAGTAGCGGTCCTCGATCTCGAGCTCGAGCTCTTCGTCGTAGCCGTCGATCAGATCCGCTTCCAGGCGCCGGACGAGTTCGTCGCGGTCCTTCTTCTTCAGGTCGGGCTTGTTCATGGTGCTTGGGGGCTGGCGCGTCGCTACCGGAGCCGCAATTCGTGATCGGTCTGCCCTTTTCGAACTTCGACCATCTTGTCGAGCGCTTTCAGCATGTCGACGAAGCTTTCGTGGCCGTGGTCCTTGGGGTCGAAGGTCGGATCCAATCGCTTGATCATCGGAAAGATGCTCGCCTTGTTGACCCAGGGATCGCCTTTCGATTCGGACAGTAGGTGCATGGCCCGGCGCAAGACCTCGGCGGCGGGGTCGGACGGCGGGGGTGGGACGAGATCGTCTTTCGCTTGCGCAGGCGCCGCAGCATCAGACGCCTTGGGCTCGACCAGGCTGTCGTAATAGCGGAACTCGTGACAGCTCTTCGCCCAGTGCCGATTCGTGTTCTTGCGGTTGCCGATGCCGATCAACGTGCGACCTGCCGCCTTGATCTTCTGCGCCACGGGCATGAAGTCGCTGTCACCACCGACGATGATCACGGTGCCGATGTGGCCGAAACGCGCAAGGTCCTCCACGGCATCGAGGCACAGTTTGATGTCGGCGCCGTTCTTGGCCGAAGGGCCGGGCGGAAAGAGCTGGATCAACTCGACCGCGCTGCGCAGCATCGCGTCGCGGTAGCGGCCGAAGAACTGCCAGTTGGCGTACGCCCGGTTGATCGCGACCGGGCCGAACGATGCGCCGATTTCGACCAGCGCCTGGACGTCCACGAGCGGCTCCTGGGGCTTGAAGCGCGTGTCCGGCTTCGTGTAGGCCCCTTCGCCGTCACGTCCCTCGAGCAGGCCTGCGTGAAGGTTCTCGAAGTCCCAATAGATGGCCACCGAGCGGCCGTGATGGTTGCCGTCTTCGCTCATCGTTCCTTCCCTTCCTCTCGGATATCGGTTTCTTCGCCGAGTTTCGACGCACACGCCGCGGGCACGAATGCTTCGCTCAGCGCGTCGATCACCGCGAGCCAGTCCCGCGTCGTCTGCGCGTGACCCCCATCGCGCTCCACGAGCCTCAGCGAGCCCGCCACGGCCAACTCGCGCGCCCGCTCGACCGCATGTCGCGTGCCTTCCGGGTTTGCCCACGGTCGTCGGTCGCCTGCGTGACCAGCAGTCGCGCGTGGCGCGATCGACGTCGAGCAGCACTGCTGGTCGATGCCCGGCACGGCCTTCACGTCGCGTGTCACGGCAAAGCGCAGCCGTGGCCCGACCCAATGCGGAAAGCGCCGCACCAGATCAGCCACGGTCTCGCTGCCTTCGCCGCCGACGAACGACGCCGCCGCGCCGAGCGTCCCGCGTTGTTGGCTGCGACGAGTGCGATGCGCGCATCGAGCGCCGCGGCCAGCAGCGCGGCCTTGCCGCCGCGCGAGTGGCCGGCAACGCCGATGCGCGCGGGATCGATGCCTTGCAGGGTGACCAGCGCGTCGACCGCCCGGTGCAGCGCCCAGGCCCACGCCGCCAGCGCCGCCATGCCGTGCGGCGGCTGCGCCACCAGCGCGTCGATCGCCGCGCGGTCTTCGGGCGGTGGGTCGGCGTGCACCTCGGTGCGGTTGAACCACGCCAGCGCCACGCCTGCGCGCGCCGCGGCCGCGATCACGTCATCGACGATCCAGTAGGCCCAGCATGCGTCGCCGGTGACGAGCACCGGGCACGGCGCCGCGACCGCGGGGCGCATCAGCATCATCGAGAAGCCTTCACCGAGACGTTCGCCCCACGCCACGCGCCATGTCTCGAGCGTCGCGTCGCCCCAGCGCGCGACGACGGCGCGGTGCAGCATGCTTGTCGTCACGTGCGATGGCGGCGCAGCCATCGGGCCGTGGACTTCATCGACCAACGCGCGCAAGGCGGCGTTGGTGCCGGCCACCGGAATCGCCGTGGGCTGCGTCGCCGGGTTGGGGTTCATCCGGGCATTGTCGCGAGCCGCCCCGGCGTTGCAGCGAAAGGCCTTCGCCTAAAGTCCCGCCATTCGCCCGCCCCACGGGCCTCATGCCTGTCGATGAGGAACCGCACCATGTCCGCTTCGCTTTCTGTTTCGTTTCTTCGCACCCCCGCGGCACTGGCTGCATTGGCCTTCGCCGCGCTGTCATCCGCACCCGCCGTCGCAGGCGAAGTCCGCGTGATGTGCTACCAAGACGGCGTCGAGTGCGACGTCACCGCCGAGATCGCGAAGAAGTTCGAAGCCGCGAACCCGAACATCAAGATCGTGCTCGACGTCGTGCCCTACAAAACCATCGTCGAGCAGTTGCCGGTGCAACTCGGCGCGGGCCAGGGCCCCGACATCGCGCGCGTGACCGACCTGGGCGGCCTGTCCAAGCACTACCTCGACGTGCGACCGCACCTGAAGGACGCCGCGTATTTCGAAACCAACTTCGGCGCCACGCTGCCGTGGCTGCGGCCCGGCGCGGCCGACAAAGGCATCTACGGCTTCATGTCGCAGCTGACGATGACCGGCCCGTACGTCAACAAGACGCTCTTCGACCAGGCCAAGGTGCCGATGCCCGACGCGAAGGCGACGTGGGACCAGTGGGCCGACGCCACGAAGAAGGTCGCGCAGGCCACGCAGACGAAGGCCGCGATGGCGTGGGACCGTTCGGGCCACCGCTTCGCCGGCCCGGCCATCAGCTACGGCGCGAAGATCTTCGACGGCAGCGGCAACCTCGCGCTCGACGACGGCTACAAGGCCGCGGTGAACAAGTTCGTCGGCTGGCACAAGGACGGCACGATGTTGAAGGAGGTGTGGGCCGGCTCGGGCGGCTGCACCTACGCCGACTCGATCGGCGAGTTCACCAACGGCCGCGTCGTGATGGTGCTGTCGGGCTCGTGGCAGATCAACCGGCTGCAGAAGGACGTCGGCAACAACTTCGACTGGGTCGCGGTGCCCAACCCCTGCGGGCCGGCGGCGTGCACCGGCATTCCCGGCGGCGCGGCGTGGGTGGCGCTGAAGACCAGCGAAGTCGCCGCAAGAAACCGCGGCGTTCCTCGAGTTCATGGCGAGCGAAGCGAACGTGGCCGAGTTCACCGCACGCACCAACAACATCCCGGCGCACGCGGGGCTGGCGAAGAAGGGCGTCGACTACAAGACTGCGCAGCCCGCGGCGAAGGCGGCGTTGTCGACGTTCGGCAAGGGCGTCGAGGCGCTGTCGCCGGTGGCCTATCAGTTCCAGGGCTACCGCTTCAACCGCGCGATCATGTTGCCCACCGTGGCACGCGTCACGCAGGCGATCGTCGGCGAGATCAGCGTGGACGACGCGCTGGCGAAGATCAACGCCGACATGGCGGATGCGGTGAAGCAGGCGCAGAAGTAGCAGCGGCCTCATGATGGCGGCTTCCCGCCTGCTCGCGCCGTTCTTCGGCCTCTTCGAGCCGCTGTTCGGCTGGGTGCAGCGCCGTTTCGGCATCCAGCGCTTGGCGTGGCTCTTCGTCGGGCCGAACCTGATCGTCTTCGGCCTCTTCTGCTTCCTGCCGATCGCGATCAACGTCTGGTACGCCGCGACCGGCGGCGTGAAGCTGCTGCCGACCGAGCGCCCCTACGTCGGCGCCGAGAACTTCCAGACGCTGCTCGAGTGCAAGAACTACTTCGACGTGCAGACCTGCCGCAAAGACGTGTTCTGGCGCGCGATCTACAACACCGCGAAGTTCGCGCTGATTCAAGTCGGCTTGATGGTTGTGCTGTCGATGGTGACGGCGCTGGTGCTCAACCGCAAGATCATCGGCCGCGGCTTCTGGCGCGGCGTGTTCTTCTACCCGGTGCTGCTGTCGCCGGTGGTGGTCGCGCTGATCTGGAAGTGGCTGCTGCAAAGCCAGGGCGCGTTTAACGCCGGGCTGGTCGCCGCGGGCGCGCAACCGGTGGAGTGGCTGACCAACGCGGGCTGGGCTTTCTTCTGGGCCGTGTTCGTGTCGATCTGGGCGCACATGGGGTTCTACACGCTGATCCTGCTGGCGGGGTTGCAGGCGATTCCGAAAGACCTGTACGAAGCCGCGCTGATGGACCGCGCATCGCCGTGGCGCACGCTCACGCGCATCACGCTGCCGCTGTTGATGCCGAACCTGATCGTCGTGCTGGTGCTGGCGATGATCCGCGCGGTGCAGGTCTTCGACGAAGTGTTCGTGTTGACCGGCGGCGGCCCCGGATCGGCCACGACCTTCATGGTGCAGTTCATCTACCAGACGGGCTTCGCCGAGCAGATCCACCTGTACGGGCTGGCGGCGGCGGGGTCGCTGATCCTGGCGGTGTTCCTGGTGGTGCTGACGCTGGTGCAGTTGCGCCTGACGCGCGCGGGTGACGCGGGGAAGCGCACCCCGTCAACACCGCCGAAGAAGTCTTAAGGACGCTTGCGTGGCGCGCCGCGCGGCCCCGTTGGGCGCTGGCCTTGCGGGTCTCCTTGGCCCCGCGCACCCATCGCACCCATCGGCCCCAGCGGCTTGCCGTTCACGGTGAGTTGGCCGTCCTTGAACACAATCGTCGACTCGAGCATCGCGCCCTTGCGGACCACGTAACCCTGGTCGCTGAAGGACTGCACCTGCATGGTGAACATCTGGCGCTGCGCATTCTTCTCTTCAGGCGTTTCCGCTCTCGAGGCGCTCATCTCTGCCAGCATGGCTTCGGGCAGCACGACCTTTGCGGTTGCGTCGATCTTCGGGATCAGGGCTGCGGCGTTCGACAAGTCGTCGGGCTTCACGTCCTTCAGCGCAACGCGTGCTGACACCAGGCCTTCGCCTTGAGGGCTCTTGAAGCTGATGCGGTCGATCGCGAATTCGGGGTTGTGCTTCAGCAGCTCTTGCGCGCGTTGCATCATCGGCCCGAGGATCATGGCGGGGTCGGGCTTGCCGGCCAGCAGCGCCGGGTCGGCGTACATCTTCATCATGTCGCGGTAGAGCCCGGCCACGGTGCGCGCGTGCATGCGCTTGAACGACGTGTCGTAGTTCGCCGGGCCGTAGTCCTGCTGGTCGATCACGAACTTGGCGGCACCCATCTTGGCGACGATGTCGATGAACTCACCCGCGATGGGCGTGTCGACGTCGTAGACCATGTTCTCGATGCTCATCACCGTCGCCTTCGCGTCACCGACCTGCTGGGTTTTCGGTGCGCTGAATTCGAAGCGCGCGATCTCGAGCCGCTGCTTGCCGCCATACAGCAGGGGCTCGTCGTCGAATACGCGCGTCTGCTGGCCGCTGAGCTGCATGCCCGACATCACCATCTGCTCACCCTTGGCGCCCTTCAGCTCGAACTTCGGCGCCTTGCCGCTCATCACCAGACGCTTCATGTCGACGCTGAATTCCACATCCGCCGTCATGCCGTCCCATGCGATCGACACCGGCTCACCGTCTTCGCCCTGCAGCGTGGTCGTCATTGCCGGGCTTTGCATCGACGTGCGGCCCGCGCCGCCGTAGTCGAAGACCGTGCGCGCGGTCAGCGGCTTCTTACCGCCGAAGGCTTTGGTCAGCGCCTCGTTGGTCTTGGCGTCCAAGATCATTTCGGAATCGACGACCGCCGCAGCGACCTTGCCGCCCGCGAAGGGACCATGCTGGATGGTCGAGCGGAAGGTCAGTTGCATCGGTTGCAGCATGTCGGCGGCGGCGTTCGCGGCTGCGTCGTCCTTGCGAGACTGTTCGATCGCGCGCTGGAAGCCACCGAAGAGCTCGATCGTGACGTCTTCGGTCGAACTGCCGAAGCCACGCTTGAAGTCGCGTTTGACGACCTTCATGAAAGGCATGTCTTCGAGCTTCCTGGCGTTGTCGGCCAGGCGCGTTTCGACCTGCTTGCCTGTCCACCAGGTTGCGGCCGGCCAAGCCAGCGCGAGCAGCGCGACGACGGCGCCGATGATGATCTTCTTCATAAGGTTCTCTGTTGGGCGGAACGACGGCTCGTCCTGAGGGGCGGCAATGCTACGCTCGGCGCGAGCCTCGATAGGCCCCCTATGAAGCGCAGCGCATGACAAAAGGCACATCGTCATTGGCGTGGCTCACTGCCAGCCGCGGCGGCACCCGACTGCACTGGACCGACGTCGCCAGCTACGCGTACTTGTTCATCGGCTTGATCACGATGTTCGCGCCGATCTTGTGGCTGGTGATGTCGTCCTTCAAGACCGAAAGCGCGATCAACGTCTTCCCGCCGAGCTTCCTGCCGTACTCGCAGGCGACGGTCCAGGTGGAAGGTCAGGCGCAGCCGCTGCCGCTCTTCGCAACGAAGCTCGCGGATGCAAGCGTCAAACCGATGGCGCAACTGCGCCGCATCGGCATCATGGCGACGATGGTCGACCCCGCCGACCCGACAGCGGCGCCGGTGCAGGTGAATATCAGGGACCGCACGCCGATCAGCCGTCTGCAGTTCGCATGGAACAACTACAGCGACCTGTTCGCGAAGTTCTCGTTCGGCCGCTACCTCTGGAACAGCGTCTTCATCACCGTGATCGCGACAGTACTGACGCTGCTGGTGAATTCGATGGCTGCCTTCGCGCTGTCGAAGTATTCGTTCAAGGGCGACAAGGCGGTGTTTCTTGTGATCATCGCCACGCTGATGATCCCCCCGACGATCATCCTCGTGCCGGTGTTTCTGGTCATCGGCCAGGTGGGCCTGCTCAACAGCCTGTGGGGCGTGATCCTGCCGGCCATCGCCACGCCGACCGGCGTGTTCCTGCTGCGCCAATACATGCTGACGATCCCCGACGAATTGCTCGAGGCCGCGCGCATGGACCACGCCAGCGAATGGCGCATCTACTGGCGAATCATCCTGCCGCTGACCGCGCCCGCATTGGCGGTACTCGCGATCTTCTCGGTGATGTGGCGCTGGAACGATTTCCTGCTGCCGCTGATCGTGCTGTCACGCTCCGAGGTGTTCACGCTGCAACTGGCGTTGAACGCGTTCCAGGGGGAACTCAATACCCAGTGGCACTACCTGCTGGCAATGACCGTGATCACGCTGTTGCCGGTGACGCTGGTGTTTGCGTTCTTGCAGCGCTACATCACGACGGGGATTGCGAGTGCGGGGGTGAAGTAGTGGGGCTGCGCTTGTCGCGGTTAGTCGAACAGCCCGTCGAGATCGACAGCGAACTGCGACCGCGCCAGCTGACCGCCCGCGCCGAAGAACTCGAAGCGCTTGGATTGAGGGTAGGCAATCCAGGCTTCACTCGCGCCCGTGGCGATGTAGGCGTCGACCTTCTCGCGAAGTTCCTTGCGCGAGTTCGACGGCGACGCGACTTCGATGCAAAGTTCGGGCGCGCGCTCGAACGGCGTCTGCGCGCCGTGGGTGCGCATGAACGCCTCCGACGCCCACACGACATCCGCGACAAAGAGGCCTGCGGGTGTGACCACCGAAGCCTCGACGATCGGTTGGCCGCCGACGAGGGCGCCCAGACGCATGGCAAGCAGCGTCTGGATGACGCTGTGACGATTGTTCGCAGGACTCATCAGGATTCGCCCCCACGGGTCCAGTTCGAGCTTGCCCGGCAAATTGCCGAACCGCGGGTCGGCACATAGGTCACGGAACAGCGAACCCAACGCCTCGGCGCTGAGCGGCCTTTCGATGACTTCGTTGGTCATGCATTGCCTCTCGATCGTCTCGTGAGTTTAGGCCCGCGGCCTCCCCCATGGGATAGCGCTCAGTGCGCTTCATATGGCCCCAGAAACCGCGACCCGTTGAAGTGGACCATGTGCGACGGGTCGTCAGCGATCCACACATCGCTTTCCCAAGCCATGTCGGCAAGGTAGCGACCCATCGTCCGACGGTCCGGGAACGCCGTGACGAAGACGAGCCCGGGCCTGGCCGAAGCGAAGAGCTTCGACAGCTCACCGTGGCGCTTGCTGTCAACCGGCCCGTGGCTGGTGGCCGACTCCACCAACAGCAGCCAGTTCTTCTCCTCGTACCACAGCACCACATCGGGCATCTTGCCGTGCTCGTCCATCTGGTAGATGCCTTGGGGCTGTTGACCGGACGTTGCGGCTCATCTGGGTTGTAGAGCGCAAGACCTGCTGCCACCAGTTGATGCATCGATTGACGGCGGAACGTCTCACGTGTGTTTGGCGCGTAGGCCTTGCCGTAGTGCGCCTTGGCCCACTCCATGATCGGCGTGATGCCCACCAGCGGAGCGCTCGCGTCGCGCCACTCGAGCCCCGGGCGCAGCCCCGCCAAGGCCAGCAGCGTGACCGCCGAACGCTCGTTCTGCTGGGCCTTCGGCATTCCAAGGTCAGCGAGGATGCGCAAGGCTTCCGCGAGATGGCGCTTGCGGGTCGTCATGCCGTCAGCGATTCGAATGCGCGATCAATGGCGTCCTGCGTGGCCGATGGGTTCGCTTTGCCCCAGGCGCCGAGCTTCATCAGCATGTCGCGGCTGGGGTAGCGCATCGTCCGCAGGTCGCCGGCGTTCACTTGTGTATGTCCACTGAAGCGCCGAAACGCTTCGTCGACGGCGGTCGTGTTCATGTAGACGGCCAGGCCGTGGGCCATCGACTCGGGCAGGCCGCGTCGACGATCGTTGAAGACGTTGATGTGGTTCTCGAGCCCGAGGAACTCGGTTCCCGCGGGGAAATCTTGCGGGCGGATGACGTTGGCAACGATCCTGCGGCGCTCTTCTTTCGACGAGAAGCGACGCACGACGCAGTAGAAGCCGTTGGGCATCAGCCAGGGCAGCGTCTCGTCGTTGACGACGATCGCGTTCGGCTTCTTGCCGCCGACAACTGGCCAGGTCACGCCACTTCCGCAGGAGAAATGCATCGGGTAGAGGATCGGCACCGACCCGGGCTCCGTATCGAAGCGAAGGTGGTCCTTCAGCCGGAAGTCCACGATCGGGCCTGTCGACACGCGAACGCCGATCTCGTCGAGCGTCAAGCGCACCCCGTTGACGCGCTCGAGCGCCGTTTCGCGATCGGTCGTCGGCACGTGGATGAATCGTTCACCATCGCCCGGAAATACGATGCGGTCGAAGGGGTGGGTGAAGGTGCGCGCATCGGTGAACGAGTCGTCGGTCGATGTCGTCACCACGACATCGCCCTGCGTTCCTCCGCGCTCCAACACGATGATGATGTTCTCTTGAAGCACGGCGTCGTCCTTGAAGGCCGAGTCGCGGCTGTCGAACAGGTGCACGGCGCGCAGCGCTGTCTTCTCCAGCATCAACTCGCGGAAGGGCTTGTAGTAGGTACCGTTGCAGAACGATCGCGGAATGATCGCGACGACGATGCCGCCCGGTGCCATCTGCTCGATCGCGAGCGCGACGAAGGCGGTGTAGAGATTCACCGTCTCGATGCCGACCTGGCTCAACGCGCGTCGATGTGCGCTGTCGTTGTTGATCTTCTTGTAGGGCGGGTTGAGGATCGCATGCGTGTAGGGTCGGCCGACCTGACCCTCGACGATGTCGAGTGCAGCAGTCGTGATGAAGTCAGCGCCCATGACTTTGGATGCCAGGCGCCGGGGCTGCGAGTAGGTGGCTAGGGTGGCCGCGAGATGCGCGCGCACATCGGCATCGATCTCGTAGGCCGTGCATTCCACGCGGGAGAAGGCGAAACCCCCAGCCTTCCATCGATCGAGAAGCATGGCGGTCAGCGGTCAGAGCGGGCTGTATTTTTGTCCAGTTTGCGGCGTGCGTCGAGAGGGCGCTCACGGCGCCGCTCCTCGCGGTTGAAGCCCCACACCCGCCCGACCGGCACGGCCGAGCCCGCCGCGATGGCCAGCCCCACGACCGCCACCGTGCCCGCCACCGGCATCAGCAACGGCAACGCCAGCGCAACAAGCGCGATCACGATGGCGAGCGCGAAGACGAGTGCGCCGATCGCGAGCAGCGTGAAGGCGAAACCGCGTGCGCGTTTCATCGAGCCGCGGCGCTGCCCCCACAGATGCCCTGTCTGACCGTTGATCAGCACCGGCTGCGGCTTGCCGTCGTCGTCGGTGTAGTGCGTGCCCCAGACCGGCAGATGCAGCAGGGTCCAGTTCGGGTTGTCGCACGTCGGTTGCCAGTGGAACTCGCGGATGTGCTGCGCGCCCGCGGCCTTGCGGCATTCGTCGGCTGCGGCGGTGTGCAGGCTTGCGGTGGCCTCGTGCCAGGCGTCGGTGGTGGGACGATCGGGCAGGCGCATCAGCGTGGCTGCATCGGCGCCTCGAGGTTGTGCGTCCACGGCTTTGCTGGTGTCGTAGTGGCTCAGACGCTGCATCAGTTCATCGTGCTCTTCCAGTGCGGGCGCGTGAAGGTTCTGGAACGATCGCTCGAGCCTGCCGACGCGCGGCTCCCAGCGCACGCGCGTTTCTTCGATCTGTTCGGTCTGCCAGCCGGCACCTGCGTTCTGCTCGCGATGGCTCACCACCTGATAGTCGAACCCCGCCTGCGCCTGCCACGTGGCCTTCACGTCGGCGTCGACCAGGTACACCGGCAGCGCCATCGCGCGCTTGCGCTTGCGCAGCGTCGAAGCCTCGAGGTCGGTGGGTGGATGGGGGATGCCTTTCGCGAAGCTCGTGATGGCGGCATCGATCTGCGCTTGCGACAACGCGAAAGGCACGAGCTTCTCGACGGGCAGCGCCGAGGTGTCGGCCGCAGGGCTCAGTTCGGCACGCCAGCAGTGCGGGCACGGGCCGGGTGCTGCGCCGTTCGCGTCACCGACGAACGACCAGCCGCAGGCGACGCAATGCAGGCTTCGTCGTGAGGTGGGCATCGGGGCGGGCATCGGGCGTGCGTGCTCAGTCATCGTCCATCGACCGCGCCTTGTCGCGGATGCCCGAGGCGATCACGCCGCCGAAGAACATCAGCACCAGGCCCGCGGCCATCAGGACGGCGCCCAAGCCCATGGCCAGCGTGACCAGCCCTGCCAGCGCCAACACCGCACCTGGTGCCAGCAGCGCGGTGATTGCCAGGCGCACGCGCTTGCGGTCCACCGGCCGCTGCCCGGCGATGGCACCGGTCTGGCCGTTGACGAGCACGCGGTACGTCTTGCCTTCATGCCGGTACGCGGCCACATACACGGGCAGCAGCGCGTTGCGCCAACGCTCGTCGGCGAAGTCGAGCGACATCACGAAGTTGGCGACGTGGTCGCCGCGGATCGACGCGCGGCACGTGTTGCGCGTGGCCTCACGCATGCGATGTCGCGCGGCGGCCCACGCGGGCTCGAGCGCCACGTCGTGCGCCTGCGCATGCGTGCCGGCCAGCAGGCTTGCGTCGTAGGCGACCAGACCCGCGGTGTCGAAGTTGCCGATCTCGTTCAGGCGCCGCTCGCCCAGCTTGTCGGTGCCGACGACGAGCAGATCGGCGAAGTGCTGTGTCGCTTGCCCCGTCTCGTTGTGCCAGTGCGTCACCGTGTGCGTCTGCATTTGTTTGGTGTTGCCGTCGAAGCGATGTTGGGTCTCATCGACACCGACCTCGGCCTGCCATTGCGCGTCGGCGCGCGCGTCGAAGGTCCAGTAGGGCACGTACACCGGCTCGAGCCGGCCCGGGTTCACCGAGTCGGCCAGCGCGCGTGGCGTCATCCAACTGCTGCCCAGCCACTGACGCACCACGGGCTCGAGCGCTTGGGCGTCGAGGGTGAACGGCACGACGAAACGCGGGCGCATGGTGTCTTGCGACGCCTGCCGCGGCACCACCTTGTTCGACGCGCAATACGGGCACGCTGCGGTCAGCGCACCTTCCGGCACCGTGACGTGCGCACCGCAACCACTGCACGCGATCTCGAGCCGCGACTGACCCCAGCCGCGCGCCGCGCGCTCGAGCGTGTCGACGTTGAACTCGAAGGTCTGCGCGGCTTGGCCGACGGTGTCGGCCTTGGGCGCTTCCTTGTAGCCGCAGCGTGTGCATGCCAACGCGCCGTGGGTCGCGCTGTAGGCCGTGCCGGCGCCGCACTGTGGGCAGTGGAACTCGACGGTTTCGCGCCTTGCTTCGCCCTCGACGCTGTCCGTGTCGGATTTCGCGGGGGCGTAGACCTCGATGCCGGGTACGGCGGATGCGACGGCGATGTAGCCGGGTGGAGGGAAGGGTAGCGCTGGCACAGTCATATCCCGCTATGCGGAAACTTAGGGGCATGTAGCTCGTTTTGATGCCCGTTCTAGCTCCGGTGTGGCGGCGCTGAATGTCATATTGTGAGTCGATGAGCTTATATTTGCATTAGCCGACAGCGAAGGAGCACGAGTGGCAACCATCGAGAAGATCGCCAAGATCGCCAAGATCGGCACCGCATTCACGCCGAGCGCGCCGATCGACAAGCGCACCCTGTTCGCAGGCCGATTCGAACAGCTTCGCGACGCGGTCACGGCCGTTTCGCAAAAGGGTCAGCACGCCGTGATCTATGGCGAGCGCGGCGTGGGCAAGACCTCGCTTGCCAACGTGGTCTACGAGACGTTCGGCGACCAGGTCAACAAGCCGGCTTGCGGGCCGATCAATTGCGACGAGTCGATGTCGTTCTCCTCGCTTTGGCACGCCGCCTTCCGCGAAATGCACCTGGACGGTAATAGGACCATGGACGACCTGGCGCCCAAAGAGATCCGCCCCGACGACATCAGGCACATCCTGCAGAACATCAAGAAGACGGTCATCGTCTTCGACGAGGTCGATCGCCTGCGCGACCGGAGTGCAACGACGAAGCTGGCGGACTGCATCAAGAACCTGTCCGACCATGGGATCGACTCGACGATCATCCTCGTCGGCGTCGCCGAATCAGTGGACGCCTTGATTGCCGAACACGTGTCGATCGAGCGAAACCTGAAGCAGATCCCGATGCCCCGGATGTCCGACACCGAGTTGATGGAGGTTGTCTCGACCGGGTCGGCGATCTGCGGCATGGACATTACCGCGGACGCTGCAAACCAGGTACTTGCGCTATCGCAAGGGCTGCCGCACTACACGCATCTGCTGGCGCTCAACGCGTTTCAAGACGCCGTCGAACGAGGCGGGCCGGAAGTCGAGGTTCGCGACGTCGACACCGCCATCCGGCGCGCGCTCAGGACCGCGCAGCACAGCGTGGTCAGCGGCTATCACAAGGCGGTGACGAGCCCGCGCAAAGACAGTCTGTACACGCAAGTGTTGCTGGCCTGCGCGATGTCCGAAACCGACTCGCTCGGGTTCTTCTACGCCGGCAGCGTGCGCGAGCCGATGTCGAAAATCATGGGGCGTCCTTACGAAATCCCGACCTTCTCGCAACACATGAAAGCGTTCTGCGAACCCGATCGCGGGCCCATCCTCAGCCGCAGCGGCATCAAGCGCCGTTACCGATTCCGATTCGTGAACCCGCTGATGCAGCCGTACGTCATCATGAATGGATTGACCGCGGGGCTGATCACACGCGATCAGATCCCGAGAAGTCGGCGCGAGCCGGATCAAGCCGCGAGGTAGCCCCATGTCCTCGCTCGACCTGACCTCCATCACCAAGACCTTCGGCCAGGTCGACGTCATCCGCGGCGTCGATCTGTCGGCGCCGCACGGTGAGTTCGTTGTCTTCGTTGGTCCGTCGGGCTGTGGCAAGTCAACGCTGCTGCGCATGATCGCGGGGCTCGAGACGCCGACGTCGGGCGACGTTTTGATCGACGGGCAGCGTGTCAACGATGTGTCGGCCGCCGACCGCGGCTGCGCGATGGTGTTCCAAAGCTACGCGCTTTATCCGCACATGAGCGTGTACGCGAACATGGCGTTCGGGCTCGAGAACTCGGGCATGCCGAGCACGCAGGTCCGCCCGCGGGTCGAGAAGGCGGCGGCGATGCTGCGGCTGGACACGCTGCTGGATCGCAAGCCCACGCAGTTGTCGGGCGGGCAGCGGCAACGCGTCGCGATCGGCCGAGCCATCGTGCGCGAGCCGAAGATTTTTCTCTTCGACGAACCGCTGTCGAACCTCGACGCCGAGTTGCGCGTGTCGATGCGCAGTGAGTTGCGCGAGCTGCACGGACGGCTCGGCGCGACGATGGTGTACGTGACGCACGATCAGGTCGAGGCGATGACGATGGCCGATCGCATCGTGGTGCTGCGCGACGGGCGCGTCGAACAGATCGGCCCGCCGCGCGAGTTGTACGAACGCCCGGCCAACACGTTTGTCGCCGGCTTCATCGGCAGCCCGCGCATGAACCTGCTGCCGCGTGCGGCGGTGGCGGCGCATCACGAGCTGGCGGGGGCCCTGCCGGGCAACACCAACACCGTGGGCCTGCGCCCCGAACACTGGCGGCTTGCGAACGGCTCGGCTGCGGGTTTGCCTGTCGACATCACCGGCGTCGAGTTCCTCGGCGGGCAGAGCCTGCTGCAAGGCACGCTGGCCGACGGTTCGCGGCTCGAGGCGCTGCTGACCGACGCGCCGGTGCTCGAGCGCGGGCAGCGCGTGAACCTTGCGCCCGACCTGCGGCACCTGCATGCATTCGACGCACAAGGTCAGCGTCTGGACATCGGAGCTTCGACATCATGACGCCCTGGACCGCGCGCACAAAGTGGATCGTCGACGGCTCGACCGCACGCGTCGAACTCGACGACGGCGCGACGATGACGCTGCGCTTCGTGGGTGAGCGGCTGGCGCGCGTGACGTTGAAGCCGGCATCGGGATACAAAGAGCCGCGCACCTGGTCGATTGCACCGATGGCCGACGGCGAACGCGCGGCCGATTCGCCGTGGCAGGGGCGCGACCGCGATGATCTATCGGGCTTTGGTGCGGTACCCGCGGTCACGGCGAGGGTCGCGGGTGTCAGGGCCGCAGCGGCGGGTGACCACGCGGGCGAACCCACGATGCCGCATGCACCGACGCTCGGCACGTCGAAGCTGATCGCCACGCTGCATACAAACCCGTTGCGCCTCGAGTGGCGCACCACGGGCGGCCGTGACCCCTTCTGCGCCGACCGCGCGACCAGCGCCTACCTTCGCGAAACGCGCACCGGCGCAGCACGGCACTACGTCGAACGCTCCGCCGCCGACCGCTACTACGGCCTGGGTGACAAGACGGGACCACTGAACCTGCGCGGCCGTCGTCTGCGCACGATTGCGATGGACGCTTTGGGCTACGACCCCGAGCACGGCGACCCGCTGTACAAACATTGGCCCTTCCTGCTCGTGCGCGCGGCCGACGGCACCTGGTACGGCCAGTTTCACGACACGTTGTGCGCCTGCACCTTCGACCTGGGCTGCGAACACGACAACTACCACGGCCTGTATCGCCATGTCGAGATCGACGACGGTGACCTCGACATCTGGATGATGGTCGGTGATTCGCCCGCCGAGGTGATCGCGCAGTTCATGAAGTTGATCGGCGGCACGGCGCTGCCGCCGCGCTGGTCGCTGGGCTTTGCGCAGACCGCGATGGGGCTGGCCGATGCGCCCGACGCGCAGGCGCGGCTGTCGGACTTCATTGACCGCATCGCGCAGCACCGCATTCCGATCTCGGCGTTCCACTACGGCTCGGGCTATTCGTCACGCGGCGCGCGCCGCTATGTCTTCACCTGGAACGAAGGCAAGTTCCCGGAGCCGAAGGTGCTGAACGCGAAGTTCGAGGCGCAGGGCATGAAGCTTGTCGCGAACCTCAAGCCCTGCCTGCTCGACGACCACCCCGATTGGGACGAGGTGCGCGGCTTCGACGGCTTCGTGCATGACGCGTCGAAGCGCGAGCCGGTACTCGAGCCCTTCTGGGACGGCATGGGCGCGCACCTCGACTTCACGCATCCGCGCACGATCGCGTGGTGGCAACGCAAGCTCGACGCGCAGGTGCTCGAGTACGGCATCGACGCGGGCTGGAACGACAACAACGAATACGCCGTGCTCGACGAAGCCGCGCAGTGCGACGGTTTCGGCAAGCCGATCCCGCTGCATCGCTGCCGCCCGCTGCACGCGCTGCTGATGACACGCGCCACGATCGAAGCGCAACGTGAGCGCGCTGCAAAAGGGTCGCCGCACGCCGAGCCTTTCACCGTCACGCGCGCCGGCCCGCCCGGCATCCAGCGCTACGCGCAGACTTGGTCGGGCGACAACACCACCAGCTGGCGCACGTTGCGCTGGAACATCCGCACCGGCTTGCAGATGAGCTTGTCGGGCATGTTCCACGTCGGCCACGACGTCGGCGGCTTCTACGGGCCGTTGCCCGACGCCGAGCTCTTCCTGCGCTGGGTGCAGGCCTGCTGCCTGAACCCGCGCATGGTGATGAATTCCTGGAAGCCCGGCAATGTGAGCAGCGTGCCGTGGATGCACCCCGAGGTGGTCGACGACGTGCGTCGCGCGATCGAGTTGCGATACGTGCTGATGCCGTACCTGTGGAAGCTGGCCGCACGCGCGCACACGCACCACGAGCCGATCATCCGCCCTACGTTCTTCGACTTCCCGGATGTCGACGCGTGCTTCGACGACAGCGACGACTTCATGCTCGGACCTGATCTGCTGGTGGCGCCGGTGGTCGAGGCAGGCGCCAAGCAGCGCGAGGTGTTTCTGCCGCCGCTGCCCGACAACAAACCTTGGCATGCCTTCGACACCGGCGACGCGTTCGGCTCGGGACGTCGCCACGCGGTGCATGCGCCACTGTCGCGGCTGCCGCTCTTCGTGCGCCATGGGGCACGCATCCCGCTGGCCGCGCGGCCTGCCGATGCGGGTCATGACATCGCGCCGCACGAGTGGCCAGCGACAAGCGACAAGCACTTCGGCTGAGCGGCATGGCAGTCCTGACCTATCTGCTCTACGGCGACAACAAAACCTACGAGCTCGAATTCCTGCTCAGTGCGCTGTCGGCGCGCATCCATCTGCGGAGCGACCAACGAGGCGACGATGGCAGCGACGCAGTCCGCATCGAACTGATCAGCGACCGGCCGCGCTTCGACAAAAGCTTTCCGTTCGACGTGCGCGTGATCGACCCCGACACCATGCGCGCTTGGACGAGCACACCCGGCCGCAGCTACAACCACCGCGTGAAAGTGCTGGCGCTGCTGGACGCGATGCGGCACGCGGGCGATGAGCCGGTGGCGTTGGTCGACACCGACACCTTCTTCACCGCGTCGCCGCGGCGCCTGTTCGAACGCATCGGCCCTGATGCGACGGTGATGCACGAGCAGGAAGTGCCCGCGATCGCGGACGACCCCGACTGCGCCGACGTTGTCGAGTTCATTCGCCACGGCGTCGAGATCGAAGGCTTTCACATGTCCGCCGCCACGCCGATGTTCAACTCGGGCGTCGTCGGCGTGTTGCCATCGCACGCGCCGCTGGTCAAGCAGGCGCTGGCGCTGCTCGACGCGCTGTATGACCGCGCACCGGTCTTCAACGTCGAGCAGTTCGCGTTCGGCGTGGTGCTGGACCAGCGCACGAAGCTCGCGACGTGCAAGGACGTGGTGCACCACTACTGGGGCCACACGCGCGGCTTCATCCACGTGCAGGCCGACCGTCACGTGAACCCGCGCGACGCAGCCACGTTCTGCGCGCTCGAGTCACAACCGCTGCCGTTGCTCGGCGAGCCACCCAAGGCTTGGCAGGACAAGCTTGCGTCGCGTGTGCGCGGCACGCTCGGGGGTTGGTCGAAAGACTATCGCTTCGCCTACCTCGCAGCATGCAGCGCCCATCGCCAAGCGCCGCACGACCGCGCCATCGCCAATGCCTGGGCCGCGGTGGCACTCGAAGACCTGCGGCGTCTGACCGGTGAGGCATCGCCGCAGCGCATGCGCGCCGACTTCGGGCGCTGGTTTGCGCAGCCGCTCGAGCGGCTGCCGTGGATCGACCGCGAGCTGCACGCGCGCTGGCACCTCATGCTCCAGGGCGACTTCAGTCGCCCCTGAAGCTGCCGTGTGCCTTATAGGGGCCGTGAAGCCGCGGGCGTTCAGCGCCCGATGCGTCCACCGTCGTCCTTCGTGATCACGATCGTGGCCGACCGTGGCCGTTGCCCCGCGCCATAGCCAGCGCTCGACGGCCAACGGCTCTGGTACTTCGTCGGATCGGTGAGGTCGGCCATGCTGGTCGCTTCGCCCGGGTGCTGGATGTTGACGAAGATCGTCTTGCCGTCGGGTGTCTCGGCCAGCCCCGTGATCTCGCTGCCCTTCGGGCCGACGAGGAAGCGCGCCAGCGTGTCGGTCGTGGGCGCCTTGCCGACGTAGGTGTCGACGCTGACGCTCGCGCCGTGCGTCAGCGTCTTCTTCGCGCCGTCGCCCACCGTGCCGGGGATGGCCGCGAGCATCATGCAATTGGTGGCGTCGGTGTAGGCGCCGTCGTCGGTCTGAATCCAGCAGATGCCGGTGCTTTGGCTGAATGCCAAGCCGTCGGGGCTCGAGAAGTCTTGCTGCGCGGTCAGCGCCGACAGGTTCACGAGGTTGGCGTCGGCGTCGGACTGCGCGCCGAAAAGGTAGACGTCCCACGTGAAGGCGGTCGCGGCTGCGCTGCCGGTGCTTTCCTTCATCCGGATGATGTGGCCGTTGACGTTGCCCGACTGAGTGACGTTGTCCGTGGAGGTGCCGCGGGTGTCGCTGTAGCCGCGCGGGTTGGCGCTGTCGACCGGCATCTGCGCGCTGCTGCCGGGCGCCACGCGACGGTTGCTGTTGTTGGTCAGCGTGTAGTAGATCTCGCCCGTCGTCGGGTGCACGCCGCACCACTCGGGGCGGTCCATCTTCGTGGCGCCGAGTGCATCGGCGGCCAGGCGCGCGTTCACGCGAACGTCGGCTTCGTCGGCGAAGGTGTAGGCGGTGTAGGCCGGGGGGATCGTTGCCACGCTCAGCTCGAGCCAGCGGCCGGTGCCGTCGGCGTCGAAGCGCGCCACGTGCAGCTTGCCCGTGTCGAGGTACTTCTGTCCGGTGGCAAGGCGGTCCGCGGCGTTGGCGTCGGCGCTGCTCCACGCGGTGTCGGACACGAACTTGTAGATGTACTCACCGCGCGAGTCGTCGCCCATGTAGACCGCGAGCTTCTCGCCCGCCTTGGGCAGTGAGAACACGGCGCTCTCGTGTGCGAAGCGGCCCAACGCGGTGCGCTTCTTCGCGCGGCTTTGCGGGTTGTAGGGGTCGATCTCCACGATGTAGCCCATGCCGTTGAGCTCGTTGCGGTAGTCGTCGCTGCCGTCGCTGCTGGTGCCGGTGCGCGCGTTGATCCAGCGTGCGTAGATGTCCTGGCTGCCGGCGCTTTCCCAACCGTGACGCGACGCGGCACCTTCGGCGCGGCCGTAGCGCCGCAGCGCGGTCACGCTCTTGTCATTGCTGCGGGCGGCGTCGTCACCGACGGGGCGCGTGAAGTAGCCGAACCAGTTCTCCTCGCCGGTCAGGAACGTCCCCCACGGCGTCTTGCCGGTACCGCAGTTGTTGAGCGTGCCGCGAGTCACGGTGCCGTCGGGAGAATAGAGCGTTTTCAGCAGGCCGTTGCCGCGCGCCGGGCCGGTGATGTCGACCTCGGTGACCGCGGTGATGCGGCGGTTGAAGGTCGAGCCCGGTACGTTGGCCCAGGTTGCGCTGGTCTTGCGCATCTCGACCACCGACACGCCGTGAATCATCAACTCCTTGTCGACTTCGGCGGCCGGCCGCGGCAACGTGGTCGTGCCGCCGTTGGCATGCAGGAAGAACGACGACAGCGTCTGGTCGGTGGTCGCCTCGTGGTTGATCGCCAGCACGCCGCGCTCGCTCGACGTGGCCGACGGCGTGCCATCGGTGGCCAGGCCGAACCACTCCATGCCATCGTGATGGTCGCCCGCGCGGCGGTCGTAGGCGTCGTCGGTGCCGTCGTTCTTGTAGGCGGCGGTTGCGGCCGTCAGCGGGTCGCCCAGCGCGTAGACCACGCTGGCGGTGTAGCCGGCCGGCACGGTCACAGTGTCGGCCAGCGACTTCGCGACGCCTGCGAAGCCGAGCTTGTCGATCGGGCCGGTGTCGGTCGGTGTAGCTGCGACGTCATCGTCGTCGTCACCGCCGCAAGCGGCCAACGGCAGCACGCCCGCGGCGACCGCCACGGCGCCCGCGACGCCCGAGCGAAGGATCGAGCGGCGCTGCAGCCGTGCGCGCAGCACGTGGTCGAACGAAACGTTGTCGCTGGTGTTGGAGTCTTCGTCATTCCAGGTGGTGTTACCGGGCGATGGGATGTGCTTCATGTGTCGGTTGGGTCGTGGTGGGAATGCAAGCCTTCGAGGCTAGGCCGCGCATGTGACAAGACCGTGCAGATTCGATGACGGTTCTGCGACGCATGCACAGCGCTTACGCGTTGCCGTCACGGTGCTTGCCCGCAGTGCGCGGTCGCCCTTGCGCCTGAGCGCGGCCTATGGCGCTTGTGAGGCGCGCAGTTCTATACGGCACGATCGTCGCAGTCGGTTTGTTCTTGGGCTCGGAAGTCGCATTCGAAACCGGTCACGGCCGATTGGCTAGGCTCCTCGCGTGGCAAGCGTCACTGCTTCAGAGCATCGTTCCCACGCCCACGTTCGGCACGAAGGGGAACCCAATCTACGAGGAACGCCACTGCATATCTTCGCGTGGCACGGCGAGATGGCACTTCACGAGGCGCTGGCCGAGCGGCTGAAAATCGACGTTCTACTTCTGCGACCCGCACAGCCCTGGCGGCGCGCGAGCAACGAGAACATCAACGGGTTGATCCGCCAGTACCTGCCCAAGGCACGGCCTATACGAGCGGATGGACAGGCCATTCCAAGATACTCGATGAGTATTCGTGGAACGCTGAAACTCTGTCACCTCGACGTTAAGAATGCGTTCCGCGAACGCTGAAACTCCCCGGTTAGCCGACAACTTTGCCACCGGCTGCCGAGACGCGACTGAGGATGAATGCTTGCGCCTCCGAGGAGACCGTGGCAAGCGGGACCGTTACGAACTGAGCCTTTGAGAACAAGAGCAGCCAGAACGACGGAAAGCGCCAAAGCTCCGTGACCGCGGACCAGTGCAGCGAAGTGCTCCCGAGGCCAGAAGACATGCTGAACGACGAATCGTCGAGCGACAACGTGGCGATAGGCGCGCCCATTCCCCGGAACTTGGTCATCGCATTGCGCAGGTGAACGAAGTAGACGACGAAGACGAACCCAAGCCCAAGGACGAAGAACGCGCCGAGTGCCCCCACAAACCACGACCGATCGCCGCGCCAGACCAGGAACGCGAGCGAGCCCAGAAGAAGCGCAAGAGCAACGAAGAAGCCAATACCAACCGTGCGCCTCCAGAACGCGAACACAGCCTTTCGCAGGAGAGGCTCTGTGAATTCCAACGTTGCGATGTGGGGCATGGCGGCTAGACAAGATGGCTTCGCGAACTCAGGCGGCCCGCCACCCTCGATCCCGTAGGTTGCAGGCGCAGGGCCTGCCGAGCTACACCAATGCACCGCCGCGATGGTCGCGGCGGGCGTTGCAAGTTTGCGAGGAGACGGGCCATGAGCCAATCTATCACCGTGCATGTCGGTCTGGATGTTCGCCACCTGAGCGCGCAGGGTCTGGCCTGCGAGGTCGTAGCGCCGTCGTCGCACGCGCCTCCCCGTTCATCCATCGTCGCCCAGGCGCAGCACGGCCGCGCCCTCGGGCACGTCTTGCGGGTCGTGCGTCACCAGCAGCACCGGCACGGCTGCCTGCGCGGCCAAGCGCCACACCAGCGCGCGGACTTCGGCGCGCAGCGAGGGGTGCAGGCGTGAGAAGGGTTCGTCAAGCAGGAGCGCGCGCGGGCGCGCGAGCAGCGTGCGCGCCAACGCCACGCGCTGGCTTTCGCCGCCGGATAGTGCGCGCGGCGTGCGCGTGGCGAAGTCGCGCATGTGAACCTGTTCCAGCGCTTGCAGCGCCAACGCATGGCGGTCGCTGCGGTTCGCGGCGACGGTGCGATCACGAGGCAGGGCGAACAGCAGGTTCTCGAGCACGTTCAGATGCGGGAACAGCACCGCGTCCTGCTGCATCAACCCCAGCTTGCGCGCTTCGGTCGGCAGCGCCGACAGATCGACCCCCGCGACGCTGATCGCGCCCGCGCCTTCGAGCGGCGGCTCGAGCAGGCCCGTCATCCATGCCAGCAGGCTGCTCTTGCCGCTGCCGCTGGGGCCCATCACCGCGGTGACGGTGCCGGGGGCGACGTTGATGTGATCGATCGCGACGAGCGTGCGTCCTTCGAGGCGGATGGTCACGTCCTGCAGTACGAGGCCGCGGCTCGAGGCTGCGCTCATCGCGTCGCCGATCTCGCCGATCTCGCCTTGGTTCGCCCGCGGGCGGCCAGCACGAAGACGACGCAGGGCAGCACCGCCAACAGCAGCGCGGTCGCTGCGGCGACGCTGCGCTGGCCGGCTGACGCGAGCGTCACGGCGTCGGTGGCGAGCGTGGTGATGCGGCCGGCGCCGATCAGTTGCGTCGGCAGGAACTGCGCGATGCTGACCGCGAAGGCCACGGCCCACGCCGCGGCGAGCGGCGCGCGCATCAGCGGCAACTGCACGCGCACGAGCGTCGACCATGGCCCGTGGCCCAGCAGCCTGGCGGTGTCGAGGTAACGCCGATCGAGCGCGCGCCACGGCCCCGCCGTGACCAGCAGTGCGTACGCCGACGCGAAGAGCAGCGTGGCCCACAGCAGGCCGACGTGCGTGGCGTCGAGTCGCGCGTGCAAGGTCAGTTCGTACAGGCCGATCGCCAGCAGCAACTGCGGCAACAACACGGTCGACATCGCGGCCGCGATCGAAGCGCGATCCCAACGTGCGGGCGTGGCTG
Source organism: uncultured beta proteobacterium (assembly GCA_963738615.1). Classification (GTDB taxonomy): domain Bacteria; phylum Pseudomonadota; class Gammaproteobacteria; order Burkholderiales; family Burkholderiaceae_C; genus CAVTWY01. Next base: position 154,323 of record CAVTXI010000019.1, on the reverse strand, counting down.
CCAGCCAGGCCGTCGTCAGCAGCACGCCCAGCGTTGCTGAAACGCCCGCGAGTAGAAACGAGTCGACGATCCGCGTCGAGCTTGCAAGTGCGCGCTGCCACGCGTCGAGCGTCCAGACCTGCGGCGCGAGTCGGGGGAAGGGCCACGGCCCCGCGACCGATGCGAGCGCGAGCGCGCAAGCGACCGCGGCGTAGGCAACCAGCAGCACGTTCCAAGCCACGAGGGCCGGGGGGCGCCGCTGCGCGTGCACGTGCGCGTGCGCGTGTGCGTGTGCGTGTGCGTGTGCGTGTGCGTGCGCGTGCAGCGCGGGGCCACGCGCGGCCCATCGAGCAGCCAACCGCTCGACCCATCGCACAACACCCGCCAGCACGAAGGCGATGGCCACGAGGCTTGCCGCGAGCAGCCACGCCATCGCCGCGCCCGCGGCCTGCCGCGCAGGGTCGGCGTCGACGATCTCCTGCCACGCCAACACGGCCAACGGCGGCGGCAAGGTTGGCCCGGTCACCAGCGGCACGTCGACGACCGCCAAGCCGTAGGCCAACACCGCGAGCGCGGGCCACGCGAGCTTGCGCGCGTGCATCGGTGCGTGCACCAGCCACCAGCGACGCACGGGCGCATGGCCCAGCAGCGCGGCCTGTCGGTCGGCCGCCGTCAGCGCGAGCTGCACGTCAGGCCGGCGCAGCATGGACAGCGCGTTCCACAGCAGGAACGGCAACTCTTTCAAGACGAGCACGACGACGAGTGCCAGCGGCGAATCGATCAAGAGGCCCGAGTCCGGCGGCGCGGTCCAGCCCAGCGCCTGCCCCAACACGCGCGAGACGATGCCTGCGGGCGCCAGCAGCACCATCACGCCGACGGCGAAAGCCGCGTGCGGCAGCGCCAGCATCGGGCCGAGCCACGACTGCGCGTCGCGCGCCGTGCGTTGGTGCCGACGTGATCGATGCACGTTCGGTTGAACCCAGCGCGCCGCGAGGTGCCACGCCAGCGCGGCGGCGACGAGCGTCGACGTGGTGGCCACGAGTGCACTCAGTGCCCACGCTCGAAAGATGCCCGGCGTCGCGAACGCATCGACCCAGGCACGTGCGTTCAGCGCGGGTGCCGCGCTCGCCAGCGCCGCATACAGGATCGGCAGCGCCAGCGCAGCGAAGACCGACGCTCGGATCAGCCACGCCAGCGGCGGCGCGCCTGCGAAGGTCTTCGTCATCGAGCCGCAGCTTGCGCGTCAGGCGGTGTAGCGCTGCGCCCAGGCCTTCTCGATCGCTTCGACCCACGACACGTGCGGCTCGCGCAGCGCCGGTGCGGGGTAGGCCAGCGCGCCCGGCACCTTGGCGTCGAACCGGGCGCGGTCTTCGCTTGACAACGCCGCAGGCGCCAGCACCGTCGGGTCGCCCCACGCGGTGACGTCGGCCTTGCGTGCCTGCGCCCGCGGCGACAGCAGGAAGTCGGCCGCCACCTGCGCGCCGGCTTTCGCGCGCGCGTTGAACGGAATCGCGACGAAGTGCGTGTTGCCGATGGTGCCGCGCTCGTGCTGCCACGCGTAGGTCGTGGCGGGCAGCGCCTTCGTCGCGACGAGGTTGGCCGCGGCGTTCGGGTTGAACGTCAACGCGATCGCGAGTTCGCCGTCGCCGAGCAGGCGCGCCAGTTCGGCGTCATTCGCGGGGAAGCTCTTGCCCTTGCGCCACAGCAGCGGCCGCGCTTCGTCCAGCCACGCCCACACCGGCTTCATCGCGCGCTCGAGTGCCTGCGCGCCCACAGGCTGGTTCACGGACGCATCGTCCGGGTTGAGCTCGACCAGCAGTTGTTTGACGAATGTCGTGCCGTGGAACTGCGGCGGTTTCGGGTAGGTGAAGCGCCCGGGGTTGGCGCGCAGCCACGCCAGCAACGCGCGCGCGGAACGCGGCGGCTGGGCCACGCGCGCGCGGTCGCCGAAGAACGTGAGCTGCGCCATGCCCCACGGCGCTTCCATGCCGTCGACGGGTTCGCCGAAGTCGATGCGCGTGGTGGGCTTGCCCTGCACGTCGACGAAACGGTAGTTCGGCAACGTCTCGGCGAAGGGGCCGAAGAGCAGCCCGCCTTGTTTCATGCGCACGAAGTTTTCGCCGTTGACCCACATCAGGTCGACCGTGCCGTCGCTGCGCCCGGCCTGCTTCTCGGCCTGCACGCGGCGTACGACCTCGGCGGTCTCGTTCACCTTCACGTGCTCGAGCGTCACGCCGAAGTCGGCGCGAAGTTGATCCTTCGCCCAGGCGAGGTAGTCGTTGATCTTGTCGCTGCCGGCCCACGCGGCGAAGTACACGGTCTGGCCGCGAGCTTCCTGAAGGATGTCTGCCCACGGGCGCGCCTGCGCGAACGCGGGGGCCGCGGTGAACGAAAACGTGCTCGCGATGCCCGCGGCAGTGAAGGTACGACGATCGATCACGGCAACGGCTCCTCGAGGGGGGGAGCGGATGTTGCCACGCGCGCCATGCGGACGTGTGCATCGCGACTTTGTCGTGATAACCAGCGATTCGTCACGTCGCGGCGATCACGAAGCTGGTCCATTCGCGCATCACGCGACGCGGACACCCCATGCGCGCCAGCGCCATCGTGGCCGCGGCGGCATACGGCCAAGCAACGATGCCGGCACCTGCGCCTGCGACGCCTTTGCAAGGGCCTCGGCCGCGGCGACCGCTGCCGCCGATGATGACGCTGCGGCCGTAGGGGTCGACTTGCTATGGCCGCAGGGCCTTGCGCTGATAGGGCAGGCGAATGAAAGCCAAGTCTTGTGCCCTCAGGTGTTTCTCGAAATCGTCGCGCACGTACAAGCCGCCGTTCCTGCGCAGGATATGAACACGCTCGAACTCATAGGAGAAACCGACATCGCCGCCAGTCGATCGAAGCACGAGATCAACTGTGCGCATCATCGTTTCCATTCCGCGCTCGTAGAGTTTGTGATCCCACGACGGGCGCATTGCCACGCGCACAGCGGGTGTGAAGCCGAAGGTCTCGATACATAGCCGCAAGCCATGAGGGCTCGCGTCGCCTTCTGCGACGATCATCGATCGAAGGCCGCTGTTGTACAGCCGATTGAGGGGACGGGCACCTTCCCTCACAGCCTCCAGCCTGGCCTCGAGCCCCAACTCGTGCGTGAGGAGCTTCACACACGCTGGAACAGTCATCGACATATCGATGGCGAGTTCGTAGTCAATGGCCATAGGTCACCTCACAATACTCGTAACATCTTCATGGTAGTCGGTAGATCGTACCGTCTCGCGCGAGGACGATGACTTCCCTGACTCCTGTATTACTGGCCGCAAACGCTGCGCGCAACTCGTGGCGACTGATGTTGTTGTCTGCAAGATTCAACACGATGCGGTCCGTCTGCCCTTCGCCGTGCTTGTCCCCCATGCGGCTTACGATATTCCTGGCCGACGTCCCCGCCTGCGGCGAGTACACGTCGAAGATACGCCCCTCGATTCTCAAGTCAGGGCTGCTCTCGTGGTCGGAGCGCGGCAGTCGCTCAACCCGATAGCCCGCGCCGGCAAGTCGATCCGAGGCCTCGTTTTGAAGGCGAAGGCCACGCCTGCTTTCCGAGCTCGCATTCGGCAGCGCTGCCTCCGGCTCCCCACTCGGCCGTCCGCCCAACGTGCCCGTCGGCCGCGTCGGACCAAGGCGGCTTCGTGCCGCGAGGATGCCACCGGCGCCAGCGGCACCTCCGCCATAGAGATCCACCAATTGCCGGCTTCCCTCGAAGGCTCGGCTTTGCTGGACCAGTGCCTGCTGCGAAGGCGTCAGCTGCGCGCCTTGTTCGCTTGCCACGTGACCCAGGTCGCCGATCAGCGATATCAGCCTCGAGGCTGCTCTCTCCTGATCGACCGTCGCGTAGCCCTGTGCGTCGGCATGGGAAGCGAGTCGGAGGTATTGCTCGTAGGTATCGGTGATCGCGCGGCCAATATCGTCGCCGGCGATCGCCCCCTGAAAGATGCGGTCCTCCATCGACACGATGAAGCTGCGTGCATCCTGGACATCGGGTGTCCACGGTCCGGCCAAAAACTCAGGGGCCGGCTCGGCGACGAGGAACGCCGCGACAGCGCTGTTCTCGACCCGCTGTGCGTATGCCTGTGTTGCCTCCGCAGCGGCAGCGGGATCGAGACCCTGACCGCGCAGGTGAGCGTCGATCGCTGCTATCTGCTGATCCCATGGCGCCCCGGTGTCGACCATGCCGGGCATCAAGTTGCCGTCGTCGTCGAAGACGGTCGGCGTCACGGCAGGCGATCCCGACGAGCCGCCTGGTGCGCCCGTCCCCCCGCTCGGCGGCACAACCCCGCCCACGACACCGCCCGTCACGCTGCTGACCAGCTCGCGCGCAAAAGCGTAGTTCGGATCATCCGGGTTACCCAACGCCCGCACCGCCGACGTGAACACGCGTGCGAACCCCCGCGCGGCGAACGCCTGCTCGGGCGTCAGCCCCGCGTCCTTGATCACCTCGTCCAGGCCCGCGCCGGCTGCATCGGCCAGCGCCGAGGCCAGCGCCGCCAGCGCGCCTTCGCTGAAGCTGCCGCCCATCATCGCGTTAATGCCGCCCTGCACCGTCATGCGACCCGCGACGCGCAGCGCCGCTGCGGCTTCGGGCGTCATGCCCGCGGTGTTGACCGCTTCGGCGATGTAGCCGTCGAGTTGGCCCAGCAGCCCGGCCGTCAGCGCCGCGCTGAACGCGCCGCGCAACATGTCGCGGAAGGTGAAGTCGCCGTTGACCGCGCCGCTCATGCCGGCGCTCCAGGCGCCCACAGCGCCGGCCGAGGCCAGGCTGTTGAAGCCCGCGACGCCCACGCCGAAGAGGAACGACGAGGCCACGACGATCACGATCGGAAACGCTCGATCGACGAAGTCCTGCTCCACGCGCACGTTGCCAGCGGCGGTGGCCCAGCCGACGTTGAAGTCGAAGCCCACCTCATTGGCGTCGTGCAGCCGCGGCGGCGCGTCCAGGTTCAACCCCACCAGCTCGTGATGCGTCATCGCGCCGCTGTTGACGATGCTCCAGGCGGGGTTGGCGAAGCGCGTGGTGGTGCTCGTGGTGCTGCCATAGGTCTCGCTGGATTCGCTGACCGAGCTCGTGTGGCTGGCGCCGTAAAGGTCGGCGAACGCGCGGTTGGCTGCGCCGTCTTGCGCGATGTACCAGGCGGTGAAGGCGTCGGGGTCGAAGCTGGACACGACCGAGGGCGTCCAGTACGAGTCGCCGTCGTGCTGCGAGATGAACTGCGGCATGACTTCGCGCGTGATCCACCCGGGGCCTTCGCCCCAGCGCTGCTGCGTCTGCGCCAGCGCCTCGGTGTAGGCGCCGCGTACGTGCGCCATCGCGTTGGACAGCCGCGTGAGCTGCTCGTAGCGCCCGAGGCCGTACAGGCGCACCTGCTCGCGCGCGAGGTCACTCGTCGGTGCGGTGACGCTGCCGCCATAGGCTTCGATCAGACCGCGGATCTGCGGGTCGGCGAGATAGAAGTCCACCATCGCGATCTGGCGCGCACCGCCCATTGCGCGGCCTGCCGGTGCCGGGCCGGCGTTGATCGCGTGGTCGCGTACCGCCACGTCGACCAGGCCGTTGAACAGCTCGGACCTCGCTGCGAGGCCCGCCGCGTCGGTGCCGTACAGCCGCGCCAGGGTCTGCACGGCAGCCGGCACCGGGGCGTCGGCCGCGGAGTTCGTGTGCACGGTTGCGGTGGTCGCGGCGAGATGGCGACGGTAGTGGGCGATGAAGGCTGCGTCGTCGAAGTACCAGGCGCGACCCTGGTAGCTGTCGGAAGCGATCAACGCGCCGTCGGGTGCGATGACGCGCACGTTGCCGGTTTCATCGGCGCTGACGATGGTCTCCACCCAGCCGGGGCCGCTGCCTTGGCCGGTGCGGGCGCGCTCGCGCTGGGCGTCGAAGTCGGCACGCAGCACGCCCAGCGCGGCTTCGCGCTGCTCGAGCCACGCGGGGTCGGCCGCGGGCTCGCCAGCGTAGTTCGATGTGACTTCGGCTTGCTCTTGAGCGCTGCCTTGATTCGGGGTCGCGGGCGTGGGAGCGGGCGCCGGGGCGGCGGGCGGCGTGTTCGGCACGCGTACCTGAGTGCCGTTGGTCGACGCCGGTGGCGTGGCTGCAGGTGCGGGCTCGAATTCGGGTTCGAGGACCGTGCCCCTCGTTGCGGCGCTGGGGCGAGCGGGCCTCGAGGGCAGCAGGCTGACCGGCGGCACGGCGGCCGGTGGCGTGTTCGGCACCCTGACCTGCGTGCCGGTGGTTGATGCGGTCGTTGCGGGAGATGCGGGAGATGCGGGAGATGCGGGAGATGCGGGAGATGCGGGAGATGCGGGCGATGGCGTGCTTGTGTACAGCACCGTCACCGGAGCCGGCGGCATGCGGTCGAGCAACGATGTTGGCGGCGCCTGCGCCTGCGACGCCTGAGCAAGGGCCTCGGCCGCGGCCCCGACGACCGCTGTTGCCGATGGCAACGCCGCGGCGCGGCCGTTCGTGGCGGCGTGGTCGTCGTTCTGCGTTCCGGCGTCCGCGTCTTGCGTCCCGGCGTTCGCGTCTTGTGGGTCGAAGTCGTCGAGGTGTTCCTGGCGGCCCGTTGTTTTGACGTAGCCGCCGGTTTGGAATCCTCCGATGCTGCTCATGTGACGCTCCCTTCAACTGCTGCCGCGGCGCGAACGTAGCCGGGCGCGACGCGCAGGCCAAGTTGGGAGCGCTCCTAGTGCGGGATGGTCCCAGCTGGGAAGAGTCCTATCGCAGCATGTGCCGACGCAGCTCTGGCCTTCCCTCTGACGCGCCCCCTCAGGCGCGACCTGTCCATCATTCGTCCACGAACCGCGACGGCTGCCGCGACGGCATGGCGTGCAGATCGAGCAGCATCGGCAGGTCGGCACAGTCGAAGGCGGCGTTCCACGCAGGGGCGCCGAGGATCACGGCGCCGCAGCGCAGCCAACTGCGGATCAGCGGCGGCGGCTCGACGTGAACCGGTTGGCACAACCGGTCGACCGGCAGCGGCCGGCGCGGCGTGACGCGCAATGACGCCGGTGCGGCGTGCTGCACGAAGAGCGACTGCCACAGGCTTGCCGCGTAGGCGCCGCCGTCGGTCATGGTGACGCTGGCGCTGCCGATCATCCAGCGCAGCCCGTTGTCATGCATGAACTGTTCGAGACGGCTGCACAACAGCATGATTACGGCGCCTTGTCGGTAGCCCGGGTCGACACAGCAGCGACCCAGTTCGACCATCGACGCGCGCATCGTGTCCACGGCCTCGAGGTCGAAGGCGTCGTCGCTGGTCAAACCGCCCGCGCGCAGCGCGGCGTCGGGCGTCATGACGCGATAGGTGCCGACGACGCGCCCGCGGTGGTCGCCTTCGTGTTCGTAGGCGCGCACGATCAGGTGCTCGCTGTGGCGGTCGAAGCGGTCGGCGTCGTGCCCGTCGGGCGTGCCCTCGGGCGGCATGTCGTTCGCGCCCACCCTGCGCGCGCCCATGCCGTCGACGAACACGCGCCAGCGCAGCCGCTGCGCCTCGCGAACCTCGTCGGCGTGGCGGGCCCAATAGGCCTGCAGATGGGGCCGCGACCCCTGCTCGTCGACACGCAGGGCGTCGGCGATGGCTTCACGGCCTCTACGGACAGGAACTGCGGATCGGTCGAGGGTGGAGGTGTTCATTCGCGCATGGTCGTCATGCGCTGTGACATGCCGATGACGCGACGATCACGAGACGATGAAGCGTCCGCGTCCGGTGTGCGTGCCGTTCAGCGCGCCTCGAGCGCGCGCGCAACCACGACGGCGAGCGCAGCCCCCACGATTTGCGCCAGCACGAAGCCGGGCACGCTGGCCGGCGCGATGCCTGCAAAGGTGTCGCTGAACATGCGGCCGAACGCTGCGGCCGGGTTCGCGAACGACGTCGACGCCGTGAACCAGTACGCCGCACCGATGTAGGCCGCGACCAGCACCGAAGCGCGGTTGTTCGGCGCGCGCAGGATCACGAGCAACAACCCGCCGGTGGCGACGGCTTCGGCCAGCAGCAGCGGCCAGCCGTCGCGCGCGTGGGTCGACCACTGCAACAGCGGCAGATCGAACATCAGGTGCACAAGCCAGGCGCCGAGCATCGCGCCGAGCAACTGCACGACGGTGTACGCCGCGAAGTCACGCACGCCGAGCGCGCCGCGCAGCGCCATCACGGCCGACACCGCCGGGTTGAAGTGCGCACCGCTGACGGGGCCGAAGATCTCGATCAGCACGACCAACGCGCCAACCGTGGCGAGGGTGTTCGCCAGCAGCGCGATCGCTGCGTTGCCGCCTGCGAGTCGCTCGGCCATCACACCCGAACCGATCACGGCGGCGAGCAGCCCCATCGTGCCCAGACCTTCGGCGAAGAGCCGCTGCGCGAGGGTGTGCGCAGGCGGATCGGCGCGCGACGCCGCGTGCTCGCTCACGGGTGCTTTCAGCTTGCGCCGATGCGCGCAAGCGCAGCCTGCAGCTCGCCACGGTCCATCGTCGCGATGGGCATTGCCAGCAGTTGCAGCATGCGGTAGCCGATCGCCTGGCGTGTCAGCTCGAAGGCGCGGCGTCGGCCCTCTTCACCGCCATCTGCGTTCGACGGGTCGGGGTAGCCCCAGTGCACCTTGACGGGGGCGTCACCCGCACGGCCGTGGAAGACGGGGCACGACTCGGCCGCCGCCGCGTCGCACACGGTGATCACGATCGACAGCGGTGGCGCATCGGGGGCGGTGAAGGCGTCCCAGCTTTTGCTGCGAAAGCCGCTGGTGTCGATGCCGGTGTTGGCCAGCGCCTCGAGGGCGAAGGGATTGATGCGGCCGCTGGGGGCGCTGCCAGCGCTGTGCGCGCGCACGTCGCGGTCGAGCCGTTGCGCCCAGTGGTTCAGCATGCCCTCGGCCAGCACGCTGCGCGCCGAGTTGTGGGTGCACAGGATGAGGACGTGGATGGTCATGCAGGACGAAGACGGTGACGAAGACGGTGACGAAGACGGTGACGAAGACGGTGACGAAGACGGTGACGAAGATGCTGCGTGAAGTATCGGCCGATCGCCATGACGGTTTCGTGACGCACGCGCCGGGTGATGTCGGTTTCCACTCTGTGGCGGGCCCGCGCACGGCCGCCAAGCCTGTCACGAAGCCGTCACACGCCGTGCCTAGAGTGCTGGCATCGACACCAAGCCATCAAGGGATATATCCATGTCGCTGCGTCATCTGCCTTTCGCCGTCGCTGCCCTCGTTGCAGCCCTCGCGCTCCCAGCCCAAGCCCAGGACGTGACCGGTGCGGGCGCGTCGTTCCCGGCGCCGATCTACGCCAAGTGGGCGGACTCGTATCACAAGGCCACGGGCGCGAAGATCAACTACCAGTCGGTCGGCTCGGGTGCGGGCATCAAGCAGATCAAGGCGAAGACGGTTGACTTCGGCGCGTCCGATGCGCCGTTGAAGGACGACGAACTTGCCAAGGATGGTCTGGTGCAGTTCCCGACCGTGATCGGCGGCGTGGTGCCGGTGGTCAACGTCAAGGGCATCACCCCCGGTCAGTTGAAGCTGACGGGCGCGGTGCTCGGCGACATCTTTCTCGGCAAGGTCACGAAGTGGAACGACGCCGCGATCACGGGCCTGAACCCCGGCGTCGCGTTGCCCGACGCGCAGATCCAGGTGGTGCGCCGCGCCGACGGCTCGGGCACGTCGTTCATCTTCACGAACTACCTGTCGAAGGTGAACCCCGAATGGAAAGAGAAGGTGGGTGAGGGCACCGCGGTGAACTGGCCCGCGGGCGCGGGCGGCAAGGGCAACGAAGGTGTGTCGGCCTTCGTGCAGCGGCTGCCGAACTCGATCGGCTACGTTGAATACGCCTACGCCAAGCAGAACAAGATGGCGCACGTGCAGTTGAAGAACAAGGACGGCGTCTTCGTGAACCCGGACGACGTCAACTTCAAGGCCGCCGCGGTCGGTGCCGAGTGGGCCAAGACCTTCTATCAGGTGCTGACCGACCAGCCAGGTAAAGACAGCTGGCCCATCACCGGTGCGACGTTCATCCTGATGCACAAGCTGCAGGACAAGCCCGAGAAGGCGACCGCCGCGCTGAAGTTCTTCGAGTGGGCCTACGCCAGCGGCGACAAGGCTGCCGAGGAACTCGACTACGTCGCGCTGCCTGCGACGTTGAAGGACCTGGTGCGCAAGCAGTGGGCCGCCGAGATCAAGGACGGCAGCGGCAAGGTCGTGGCGTTCAAGTAAGCACAGCGCGGCGCGAAGAGAGAGCATCGGGCGTGACTACACTGACCACGACTTCTCTCGAGAACGATCGCCGCATGGAGCGCGCCACCCCGGAAAGCCGCCCACCTGAACGCCGCGTCGTCGCCCCGTGGGCCGATCGGCTGTTCTCGTGGATGACGCACAGTGCCGCGTGGCTCACGCTGCTGCTGTTGGCCGGCATCATCGTGTCGCTTGTTCGTCGGCGCGATGCCGGCGATCCGCGAGTTCGGCCTGGGCTTCCTGACCAGCGCGCAATGGGACCCGGTGCAGGAGAAGTTCGGCGGGCTGGTGATGATCGTCGGCACGCTGGCCACGTCGTTCATCGCGCTGCTGATCGCGGTGCCGGTCAGCTTCGGCATTGCACTCTTTCTTACCGAGCTGTCGCCGGGCTGGCTTAAACGGCCGCTGGGGATCGCGATCGAACTGCTGGCCGCGGTGCCGTCGATCGTCTACGGCATGTGGGGCCTGCTGGTGTTCGGGCCGATCCTGGCCACGTGGGTGCAGCAGCCGCTGCAGAAGCTGCTGCACAGCGTGCCGCTGCTGGGCGCACTGGTGGCGGGCCCGCCGGTGGGCATCGGCATCCTGTCGGCGGGGATCATCCTCGCGATCATGATCATCCCGTTCATCGCTTCGGTGATGCGCGACGTGTTCGAGGTCACGCCGGCGATGTTGAAGGAGTCGGCGTACGGGCTGGGCTCGACGACCTGGGAGGTGGTGTCGAGGGTGGTGCTGCCCTACACCAAGGCCGGCGTCGTCGGCGGGATCATGCTCGGGCTGGGGCGTGCATTGGGCGAGACGATGGCCGTCACGTTCGTCATCGGCAACATGAACCAGCTCGACTCGCTTGTCGCTGTTCGAAGCTGCGAACAGCATCACCTCGGCGCTGGCGAACGAGTTCGCCGAAGCCGGTGAGGGCCTGCACCAGGCGTCGCTGATCTACCTGGGCCTGGTGCTCTTCTTCATCACCTTCGTCGTGCTCGCGCTGTCGAAGTGGCTGCTGAGCAGCCTGCAGAAGGGCGAAGGCAAGACAGACATGACCGCAGCGACGGCGCCGTCGGGTTTCACCGAGCCCCAGCAACGCGATCGCCTGGCGATGCACCGCGCGCGCAAGCGCATCAACGCGCTGGCGCTGGTGCTGTCGCTGGCGGCGATGGCGTTCGGCGTGTTCTGGCTGTTGTGGATCCTGTTCGAGACGTTCCGCCTGGGCGTCGGCGGCCTGGCGATGTCGGTCTTCACCGAGATGACGCCGCCGCCGCAGGCCGCGATCGGCGGGCTGGCCAACGCGATCTTCGGCTCGCTGGTGATGGTGACGCTGGCCACGCTGCTGGGCACGCCGATCGGCGTGCTGGCGGGCATCTACATCGCCGAGTACGGGCAGCGCACGTGGCTGGGCCGGGCCACGCACTTCATCAACGACATCCTGCTGTCGGCGCCGTCGATCGTGATCGGCCTGTTCATCTACGCGGTCGTGGTCGCGCGGATGAAGAGCTTCTCGGGCTTCGCGGGCGTGCTGGCGCTGGCGCTGATCGTGATCCCGGTCGTGATCAACACGACGCAGAACATGCTGAAGCTGATTCCGAACGCGCTGCGTGAAGCCGCCTATGCGCTGGGCACGCCGAAGTGGAAGGTGATCTGGTCGGTCACGCTGAAAGCCGCGCGTGCCGGCGTGATCACCGGCGTGATGCTCGCGGTGGCGCGCATCGCGGGCGAAACCGCGCCGCTGCTGTTCACCGCGCTGTCGAATCAGTTCTGGACCTCCGACCTGGGCGCGCCGATGGCGAGCCTGCCGGTCACGATCTTCAAGTTCGCGATGAGCCCTTACGAGAACTGGCAGCAACTCGCGTGGGTGGGCGTGTTCCTCATCACGATGGGCGTGCTGGCGTTGAACATCCTGGCGCGTGTCCTCTTCCGAAAAAGGCATTGACGTGGTCGAAACCCTCGAACGCCCCTTCACCTTAGCGCGCAGGCCGCACCACCGCGCATGGCGAGAAGGCGAAGATTTCGGTGCGCGACCTGAACTTCTACTACGGCGCTTTCCATGCGCTGAAGAACATCAACCTCGACGTGCCCGAGAAGAAGGTCACCGCCTTCATCGGCCCGTCGGGCTGCGGCAAGAGCACGCTGCTGCGCGTGTTCAACCGCATGTACGAGCTGTATCCCGAGCAGCGCGCCGAAGGCCAGGTCAACCTCGACGGCGAGAACATCCTCGACGTCGAAGGAAGACGTGTCGCTGCTGCGCGCGAAGGTCGGCATGGTGTTTCAGAAGCCGACGCCGTTCCCGATGTCGATCTACGACAACATCGCGTTCGGCGTGCGCCTGTTCGAGCGGATGTCGGCCTCGGCGATGGACGAGCGCGTGGAGTGGGCGCTGAAGAAGGCCGCGTTGTGGGAAGAGGTGCGCGGCAAGCTTGTCTCAGAGCGGCGCGTCGCTGTCGGGCGGCCAGCAGCAGCGGCTGTGCATCGCGCGCGGCATCGCGGTCAAGCCCGAGGTGCTGCTGCTCGACGAGCCGTGTTCGGCGCTCGACCCGATTTCGACCGGCAAGATCGAAGAGCTGATCATCGAGTTGAAGAAGGACTACACCGTCGCGATCGTCACGCACAACATGCAGCAGGCGGCGCGGGTGTCGGACTACACGGCCTACATGTACCTTGGCGACCTGATCGAGTTCGGCCCGACGAGCGAACTCTTCATGAAGCCCAAGCGCAAAGAGACCGAGGACTACATCACCGGCCGATTCGGCTGAACGTTCGGCGAACATTCGGGTGAACCCATGGCAGACAAACACCTCTCCAGTCAATTCGACGCCGAACTGAGCGGCATCTCGAGCCGCGTGCTCACGATGGGCGGCGCGGTCGAGTCGCAGATCGCGCAGGCGATGTATGCGCTGTCGAACTTCAGCGGCGAAACCGCCGCGCAGGTGCTGCGCAAGGAGGAGGAAGTCAACGCGATGGAGGTGCAGATCGACGCCGACCTGTCGACCATCATCGCGCGCCGGCAGCCCACCGCGCGTGACCTGCGCCTGCTGATCGCGGTGTCGAAGACGATCGCCAACCTCGAGCGGGTGGGCGACGAAGCCGCGCGCATTGCGCGCACGGTGCAGCGCCTGATCAACAGCGGCGTCTCCAGCCGCATGCGCGTGCCGGTGCAGGACCTGAACGTCGAAGCCGGCCTTGCGATGGCGCAACTGCGCAAGGTGCTCGATGCCTTCGCGCGGCTCGACACCGGCGCGGCGATCGAGGTGCTGAAGGCCGACGACGCAGATCGACCGCGAGTTCGACGGCCTGATGCGCAAGCTCATCACCTACATGATGGAAGACCCGCGCACGATCTCGTCGTCGATTGACCTGGTGTTCGTCGCCAAGGCGATCGAGCGCGTGGGCGACCATGCGAAGAACATCGCCGAGGCGATCATCTACATCGTCAAGGGTGCCGACGTGCGCCACGGCGGTGTCGAGGCGGCGGAGTTCGCGGCGCGGCAATGACATGAAGATCGCGACGCTGCCATGAGCCACATCCTGATCGTCGAAGACGAAGCCGCGATCGCCGAGTTGATCGCGGTGAACCTGCGCCACGGCGGCCATGAGGTGACGATCGCGCCCGATGCCGCGCAGGCGCAGGTCGAAGTCGACGCGCAGTTGCCCGATCTGGTGCTGCTCGACTGGATGCTGCCCGGCGGACGTTCGGGCCTGCAGTTGGCACGAGCGTGGCGCGGCGCCGAGCGCACGCGGCAGCTGCCGATCATCATGCTGACCGCGCGTGCGGCCGAGGAAGACAAGCTGTCGGGGCTGGACGCGGCCGACGACTACATCACCAAGCCCTTTTCGACGAAAGAGCTGCTGGCGCGCGTGCGCACGGTGCTGCGCCGACGCGCGCCGCAGACGCTCGACGAGCCCGTGTCCGTCGCCGGCCTGGTGCTCGACCCGGCGGCGCGGCGCGTCACGTGTCGGCGGCGTCGAGGTGCGCGTGGGGCCGACCGAATTCAAGCTGCTGCACTTCCTGATGACGCACCCCGAGCGCGTGCACTCGCGCGCGCAACTGCTCGACCGCGTCTGGGGCGACCACGTCTTCATCGAAGAGCGCACGGTCGACGTGCACATCAAGCGCCTGCGTGACGCGCTCGAGCCGACGGGCCGATCGGCCATGGTCGAAACCGTGCGCGGCGCGGGCTATCGGCTCGCGCGCCGAGGTGCCTGCGCGGGCTTCGGCGCCGCTTGCGACGACCGCGGCGACCACGACGACGTCGACAGACCACGGCGACCACGGCGACATGAACTGGTGGTGGCCACGCGTCGTGGCCCCGCTGCTGCTCACGGGGCTCGGCGCCCTGATCGGTTTCCTGCTCGGGCGTTCGTCCGAGTGGCTGGCCTGGTGGGTCACGCTTGGCGCGACGCTGGGCTTCGGCGTCACGGTCGCCTGGGACACGTGGCGCGGCCAACGCATCTTGCGGTGGCTGCGTGACCGGCCCGACCAGCCGGTGCCGATCGCCGCGGGCTTGTGGGGCGAAGCGGGCTATCGCATCCAGAAGGCGCTGCGCGTGCGCGAGCAGGCGCTGGACGACGAGCGCGCGAAGCTGACGCAGTTCCTCTCGGCGATCGACGCGTCGCCCAACGGCGTGACGCTGATCGATCGGCGCGACGGCATCGTCTGGTGCAACGCCGTGGCCGGCGACCACTTCGCGATCGACCCGCGACGCGACCAGGCGCAGCGCATCACGAACCTCGTGCGTGACCCTGCCTTTTTCGCGGCGCTGGCGTCCGGCGCGGGGCATGAACCGGTGGTGTTCGCCGACCCGCGGCGTGAACGCCAGTCTGTCGATGATCGTGCGCGAGTACGGGCCGGGCATGCGCATGCTGCTGACGCAGGACGTGACGGAAGCCGAGCGAAACGAGGCCATGCGGCGCCACTTCGTCGCCAACGTCTCGCACGAGATCCGCACGCCGTTGACGGTGGTGGCGGGCTCGCTCGAAACGTTGGTGTCGCTGCCGCTGTCCGAGTCCGAACGCCAGCGCATGCTCGAGCTGATGAAGCAGCAGACCGACCGCATGCAGTCGCTGGTCGACGACCTGCTGACCTTGGCACGCCTCGAGGGCAGCCCGCGGCCGGCGCCGGACCACTGGTTCGACCTCGATACGGTGTGGCAGCACGCGCGCGCGGACGCGACGGCGCTGTCGGCGCAACGCCATCAGATCGACTTCGACCTGGACGCAGGCACGCAACTCGCGGGTGACTCGAACGAATTCACGAGCCTGGTCGCCAACCTTGTCGGCAACGCGATCCGCTACACGCCGCAGGGCGGGCGCATCGACGTGCGCTGGCATGTCACGGACCGCGGCGAGGGCGAACTGGTCGTTCGCGACACCGGCATCGGCATTGCCCGCGAGCTGATCCCGCGCATCACCGAACGCTTCTACCGCGTGGACGGCAGCCGCTCGCGCGAGACCGGAGGCACGGGGCTGGGGCTGTCGATCGTCAAGCACGTGGCGCAGCGGCTGGGCGCCGAGTTGCTTGTCGACAGCGAACTCGGCCGCGGATCGACGTTCCGCGTGCGGGTGCCGGCGGCTCGCGTGCGACAAGGGCTTGCTCAGGTCGAAGCGAAGGTCGCGGATTCGGGCACGACGATCAGCAGGCCATAGGCCCGGCAGCGTCGCGCCAGTTTCAGCAGCGCGCGGTCGCGCGTCAGCAGCCAGCCCGCGTGCTGCGCCAGCGCGAGGTCGACGAATTTCTGGTCGCTTTCGTCGCGACATCGTGGCCATGCAGGCCCGCGCTGAGGAGACGGCGCCTCGACGATCCGTACGTGGCGATCCCACGACGCGAGCGTGGTCGTGGCGGCGTCTGGCGACATGTGTCGCTGACGCGACCGGCCCGTTGCCAGCGGCGCTGTGATGCAGCACGGTCGCGCAGCTCCTCGCGCATCGCGGTTGTGCCGATGACCGTGAGGTGCTCGAAGCACGCGTGCAGCGCGTCCAGGCCCGATCGCCTGAAGAGCCACAGGTCCAGGACCACGTTCGTGTCGATGACGACAGCAATTGCAGGGTTGTTGTCGGTAGTGTTCACTGACTTTGAGGTTGGTGGATCAGCGGCAGGGCGTAGCATGTCGGGGCGCCTCGCTCGGCATGTTCTCCTCGCTCTTGATTGCCGCACCGTGACGAGCAGCATAGAATCGCGGGCTTTTCCCGACGCCGATCAGCCCTACCCCGTATGCCCACCATCAACCAGCTCGTTCGCCAAGGCCGGCAGGTCGAGATCATCAAGTCCAAGTCGCCTGCCCTGCAGAACGGCCCACAGCGCCGTGGCGTCTGCACTCGTGTCTACACCACGACGCCGAAGAAGCCGAACTCGGCGCTGCGCAAGGTGGCGAAGGTGCGCCTGACGAACCAGCAGGAAGTGATCTCGTACATCGGCGGCGAAGGCCACAACCTGCAAGAGCACAGCGTGGTGCTGGTGCGCGGCGGCCGCGTGAAGGATCTGCCGGGCGTGCGCTACCACATCGTGCGCGGCTCGCTCGACCTGCAAGGCGTGAAAGACCGCAAGCAGTCGCGTTCGAAGTACGGCGCCAAGCGTCCGAAAAAGACCTGATCCTCTCGCTGCGAATCCGAAGCCCGGCAGCGCTTCTTCCAAGCTGCCACCGCGGTCGTCGCATTCGGGCGACGACCGAGTAAGTGGGCCTTCCGTATGGGGGCCCGTGACGTGCGTTGCGAAAGCGCTGCGTCGACTGAAACCAGGAAAGTGAGTCAGCCATGCCGCGTCGTCGCGAAGTCCCCAAACGAGACATCCTGCCCGACCCGAAGTTCGGTTCGGTCGATCTGTCGAAGTTCATGAACGTGGTGATGGAGTCCGGCAAGAAGGCCGTGGCCGAACGCATCATCTACGGTGCCCTCGAACAGGTCGAGAAGAAGGCCAACAAGGATCCGCTCGAGATCTTTCTGACCGCGCTGAACAACGTCAAGCCGATGGTCGAGGTGAAGTCCCGGCGCGTCGGCGGCGCGAACTACCAGGTGCCGGTCGAGGTTCGCCCGATCCGCCGCGTCGCGCTGGCGATGCGCTGGCTGAAAGAGTCGGCGCGCAAGCGCGGCGAGAAGTCGATGGCCGCGCGCTTGGCCAACGAGTTGCTCGAGGCCAGCGAAGGCCGCGGCGGCGCGATGAAGAAGCGCGACGAAGTGCACCGCATGGCCGAAGCGAACAAGGCCTTCTCGCACTTCCGGTTTTAATCACTGACCCTTCGGCCGCCTCCGGGTTGTCACCAACCCGCCGGCGGCCCGTGCATTTGGAGCCCGCACCATGGCCCGCAAAACACCCATCGAGCGCTACCGCAACATCGGTATCTCGGCGCATATCGATGCCGGCAAGACCACGACCACCGAGCGCATCCTTTTTTATACGGGTGTGAATCACAAGATCGGCGAGGTGCACGATGGCGCCGCGACGATGGACTGGATGGAGCAGGAGCAGGAGCGCGGCATCACGATCACGTCGGCCGCGACCACCTGCTTCTGGAAGGGAATGGACCACGAGTTCCCCGAGCACCGCTTCAACATCATCGACACCCCGGGCCACGTCGACTTCACGATCGAGGTCGAGCGCAGCATGCGCGTGCTGGACGGTGCGTGCATGGTCTATTGCGCGGTGGGCGGCGTGCAGCCGCAGTCCGAGACCGTCTGGCGTCAGGCGAACAAGTACAAGGTGCCGCGTCTTGCCTTCGTGAACAAGATGGACCGCACGGGCGCCAACTTCTTCAAGGTCTATGACCAGATGAAGACGCGCCTGAAGGCCAACCCCGTGCCGATCGTCATTCCCATCGGCTCGGAAGAGAACTTCAAGGGCGTGGTCGACCTCGTGAAGATGAAGGCGATCATCTGGGACGAAGCCTCGCAGGGCATGAAGTTCGAGTACGGCCCCGATGCCGGCCGAGCTCGTGGCCGAGGCGCAGAAGTGGCGCGAGCAAATGATCGAAGCCGCGGCCGAGGCCAACGAGGACTTGATGACCAAGTACCTCGAGAGCGGCGAATTGAGCGAGGCCGAAATCAAGCAGGGGCTGCGCCTGCGCACGATCGCCTCCGAGATCCAGCCGATGTTGTGCGGCACCGCTTTCAAGAACAAGGGCGTGCAGCGCATGCTCGACGCCGTGATCGAGTTCCTGCCGTCGCCGATCGACATTCCGCCGGTGAAGGGGATGGACGACGACGAGAAGCCGACGTCGCGCAAGGCCGAAGACAACGAGAAGTTCGCCGCGCTGGCGTTCAAGCTGATGACCGACCCCTACGTCGGCCAGCTGACGTTCGTGCGCGTGTATTCGGGCGTGCTGAAGAGCGGCGACTCGGTTTTCAACCCGATCCGCGGCAAGAAGGAGCGCATCGGCCGCATCCTGCAGATGCACGCGAACCAGCGCGAAGAGATCAAGGAGATTCTCGCTGGCGACATCGCCGCCTGCGTTGGCCTGAAGGACGTGACCACGGGCGAGACGTTGTGCGACCCCGACTCGATCATCACGCTCGAGAGAATGGTGTTCCCCGAGCCCGTGATTTCGCAGGCTGTCGAACCCAAAACCAAGGCCGACCAGGAAAAGATGGGCATCGCGCTGGGCCGCCTGGCTCAGGAAGATCCGTCGTTCCGTCTGCGCACCGACGAAGAAAGCGGCCAGACCATCATCTCCGGCATGGGCGAGCTGCACCTCGAGATCATCGTCGACCGCATGAAGCGCGAGTTCGGCGTCGAAGCCAACGTCGGCAAGCCGCAGGTGGCGTATCGCGAAACGATTCGCAAGACCGTGACCGACGTCGAAGGCAAGTTCGTGCGTCAGTCGGGCGGCAAGGGCCAGTACGGCCACGTCGTCTTCACGGTCGAGCCGCAAGAGCCCGGCAAGGGCTTCGAGTTCGTCGACGCCATCAAGGGCGGCGTCGTGCCGCGCGAGTTCATTCCCGCGGTGAAGAAGGGCGTCGAAGATTCGCTGCCCGCGGGTGTGCTCGCCGGCTACCCGGTGGTGGACATCAAGGTGTCGCTGACCTTCGGCTCGTACCACGAGGTCGACTCGAACGAAAACGCGTTCAAGATGGCCGCGTCGCTCGGCTTCAAGGACGGGTGCCGCAAGGCCAACCCCGTGCTGCTCGAGCCGATGATGGCCGTGGAAGTGGAAACGCCCGAAGACTACGCCGGCAACGTGATGGGCGACCTGTCGTCACGTCGCGGCATGGTGCAGGGTATGGACGACATTCCGGGCGGAGGCAAGGTCATCAAGGCCGAAGTACCGCTGTCGGAGATGTTCGGGTATTCGACGACGCTGCGCTCGATGAGCCAGGGGCGTGCGACGTACACGATGGAGTTCAAGCATTACTCCGAGGCGCCGAAGAACGTGGCCGAAGCGATCATTTCCGCGAGAACTAAATGACCAGGGCGGGTCGCTGACGCGCCCCTGTCCATGACGGTCTTCGAAATTGGTGCGGGTGCTGCCGGCGGCGCCTGAACAACACGAGTTTCGGAAACCTTAAACCGACCCACCGGCAACAGCTCTTTTCTCGGAGATATGACATGGCAAAAGCCAAATTCGAACGCAAGAAGCCGCACGTGAACGTGGGCACGATCGGGCACGTGGACCACGGCAAGACCACGTTGACGGCGGCGATCACGTCGGTGCTGGCGGCCAAGTACGGCGGCGAAGCCAAGGCGTACGACCAGATCGACGCGGCGCCGGAAGAAAAAGCGCGCGGCATCACCATCAACACCGCCCACGTCGAGTACGAAACGGCCAACCGCCACTACGCCCACGTCGACTGCCCCGGGCACGCCGACTATGTCAAGAACATGATCACCGGAGCCGCCCAGATGGACGGCGCCATCCTGGTCGTGTCGGCGGCCGACGGCCCCATGCCCCAAACGCGCGAGCACATCCTGCTGGCCCGTCAGGTCGGTGTGCCGTACATCATCGTCTTCATGAACAAGTGCGACATGGTCGACGACGCCGAGCTCCTCGAGCTGGTGGAGATGGAAGTCCGCGAACTCCTCGACAAATACGAATTCCCTGGCGACAAGACTCCCATCGTCCACGGCAGCGCCAAGCTCGCCATGGAAGGCGACAAGGGGGAGTTGGGCGAACAAGCCATCTTCAAACTTGCCGAAGCCCTCGACAGCTACATCCCCCAGCCCGAGCGCGCCATCGACGGCGCCTTCCTCATGCCTGTGGAAGACGTCTTCAGCATCTCGGGCCGAGGCACCGTGGTGACGGGTCGAATCGAGCGCGGCGTGATCAAGGTCGGCGAAGAAATCGAAATCGTCGGCATCCGCGCCACGCAAAAGACCATCTGCACCGGCGTGGAGATGTTCAGAAAGCTCCTCGACCAAGGCCAGGCGGGCGACAACGTGGGCATCCTGCTGCGCGGCACCAAGCGCGAAGACGTCGAACGCGGCCAAGTCCTGTGCAAGCCCGGCAGCGTCAAGCCGCACACCCACTTCACAGCCGAGATCTACGTGCTGAGCAAAGAAGAAGGCGGCCGCCACACCCCGTTCTTCAACAACTACCGCCCGCAGTTCTACTTCCGCACGACCGACGTGACGGGCGCGGTGGAGTTGCCGAAAGACAAAGAGATGGTGATGCCGGGCGACAACGTCAGCATCACAGTGAAGCTGATCGCACCGATCGCGATGGAAGAAGGCCTGCGCTTCGCGATCCGCGAAGGCGGGCGCACCGTCGGCGCGGGTGTGGTGGCGAAGATCATCGAGTAAGGCGGACCCCATGAGCAAACAAAAGATCCGCATCCGCCTGAAAGCCTTCGACTACAAGTTGATCGACCAATCGGCACAGGAAATCGTCGAAACCGCCAAGCGCACCGGCGCCATCGTCAAAGGCCCCGTGCCTCTGCCGACGCGCATGCAACGCTTCGACATCCTGCGCTCGCCACACGTCAACAAGACCAGCCGCGACCAGTTCGAGATCCGCACGCACCAGCGCCTGATGGACATCGTCGACCCCACCGACAAGACCGTGGACGCGCTGATGAAGCTCGACCTGCCGGCGGGGGTGGACGTGGAGATCAAGCTGCAGTGACTCGAGCGCGGGCGGTGTCGGTCAACCGTCCCGCCTGCGAATGCCGCTAGAATCTGCGGCTTTTCCGAAGACGGATACCCGACACCATTCGGGCAAACGCCTTCCGTCAGCCCGACCAATCGATGTCGGGCGTCGTCAACCGGCCCTTGCCAACAGGGGCATGGAGTAGAAACATGAGCAGCAACCGTCTCGGTTTGCTGGGTCGCAAGGTGGGCATGATGCGCATCTTCACGGACGACGGCGTGGCCGTTCCCGTGACGGTGCTCGACGTGTCGAACAACCGCGTCACCCAGATCAAGACTGATGCGACCGATGGCTACGCAGCCGTTCAGGTCACCTTCGGCAAGCGTCGCGCGTCGCGCGTGACGAAGCCCGAAGCCGGGCACTTGGCCAAGGCTGGTGTCGAAGCCGGCACGATCCTCCGGGAATTCCGCGTCACCGCGGACGTTGCTGGGCAATACCAGGCTGGCGCCACGCTGCCGGTTACGCTGTTCACCGTCGGTGAGCGGGTCGACGTGCAGGGCACATCGATCGGCAAGGGCTTCGCAGGCACGATCAAGCGCCACAACTTCAAGTCGCAGCGCGCGTCGCACGGCAACAGCCGTTCGCACAACGTGCCGGGCTCGATTTCGATGGCGCAGGACCCGGGCCGTGTGTTCCCGGGCAAGAAGATGACGGGTCACATGGGTGACGACACCGTCACGACGCAGAACCTCGACATCGTGCGCGTCGACGAAGTGCGTTCGCTGCTGCTGGTCAAGGGTGCGGTGCCCGGCTCGAAGAACGGCCACGTGGTCGTTCGTCCTGCGGTGCGCGCTGCCGGCAAGGCCGAGCAGGCCGCGGCCGCCAAGAAAGGAGCCGCGTGATGCAACTCGACGTATTGAACGAGCAAGGTGCGCCGCAACGGCAAGGTCGATGCGCCCGACACCGTTTTCGGCCGCGAGTACAACGAAGCGCTGGTGCACCAGGTCGTCGTCGCGTACCAGGCCAACGCTCGCCAGGGCACGCGCAAGCAACTCACGCGCAGCGAAGTCAATCACTCGACGCAAGAAGCCGTTCCGCCAGAAGGGCACCGGCAATGCGCGCGCGGGCTCGACTGCGTCGCCGCTGTGGCGCGGGGGTGGTCGTATTTTCCCGAACACGCCTGACGAGAACTTCTCGCACAAGGTCAACAAGAAGATGTACCGCGCGGGCATGGCGTCGATCTTGTCGAAGCTCGCGCGCGACGGGCGCCTGGCGGTCATCGATTCGATCAGCGTTGATGCGCCCAAGACGAAGCTGCTGGCGCAGAAGTTCAAGTCGATGGGTCTCGATTCGGTCCTGGTGATCTGCCGACCAGGTCGACGACAACCTCATCCTGGCTTCGCGCAACTTGGCCAACGTGTTCGTGACCGAGCCGCGCTACGCCGACCCGCTGTCGCTCGTGTTCTACAAGAAGGTGCTGGTCACCAAGGCCGCGCTCGACATGTTGAAGGAGATGTACGCATGAGCGGCGCACCTCAGAAATTCGACGAAGGGCGCCTGGCCCAGATCCTCGTCGCACCGATCATTTCCGAGAAGGCCACGATGCTCGGCGAGAAGCGCAACCAGGTCGCCTTCAAGGTCCTGCGCGATGCCACCAAGCCCGAGATCAAGGCTGCTGTCGAGCTGATGTTCGAGAAGCAGGGCATCAAGGTCACTGCGGTGCAGACGATCAATCAGCAGGGCAAGACCAAGCGTTTCGGCCGCACGATCGGCCGTCGCGACCACATCAAGAAGGCGTATGTCTCGCTGGCCAAGGGCCAGGAACTCAACTTCTCCGGGGAGTCGGCGTAAATGGCCATCGTCAAAGTCAAGCCGACATCGCCTGGCCGCCGTGGCGTGGTCAAGGTGGTGCACAAGCACCTGCACAAGGGCAAGCCCGAAGCGTCGCTGCTCGAGCCGCAGATCCAGAAGGCGGGCCGCAACAACAACGGCCACATCACGATGCGCCACAAGGGCGGTGGGCACAAGCACCACTACCGCGTGGTCGACTTCCGCCGCAACAAGGACGCGATTCCCGCGAAGGTCGAGACGATCGAGTACGACCCGAACCGCACCGCGCACATTGCGCTTGTGTGCTACGCCGACGGCGAGCGCCGCTACATCATCGCGCCGCGCGGGCTCGAGGTTGGGTCGACCGTGCTGTCGGGTGCCGAAGCGCCGATCAAGGCAGGCAACGCGCTGCCGATCCGCAACATCCCCGTGGGCTCGACGATCCATTGCGTCGAGATGATGCCGGGTAAGGGTGCGCAGATCGCGCGCTCGGCCGGTACCGCGGTGACGCTGATGGCACGCGAAGGCACCTACGCGCAGATCCGGCTGCGTTCGGGCGAGGTTCGCAAGATCCACATCGACTGCCGCGCCACGATCGGCGAGGTCAGCAACGAAGAGCACAGCCTTCAGCACTACGGCAAGGCCGGCGCCACACGTTGGCGCGGCATTCGTCCGACGGTGCGTGGCGTGGCCATGAACCCGGTGGACCACCCGCACGGCGGCGGCGAAGGCCGTACCGGCGAAGGCCGCGCACCGGTGTCGCCATGGAACACGCTCACGAAGGGCTACCGCACGCGCAAGAACAAGCGTACGCAGACCTTCATCGTCTCGCGTCGCAAGAAATAAGACGGGCACTGCCATGACACGTTCACTCAAGAAGGGTCCCTTCGTGGACCATCACCTGATGGCCAAGGTCGAGAAGGCTTCGGCGATCAGGGACAAAAAGCCCATCAAGACCTGGTCGCGGCGCTCGACGATCCTGCCCGAGTTCATCGGCTTGACGATCGCCGTTCACAACGGCAAGCAGCACGTGCCGCTGTACGTCAGCGATCAGATGGTCGGTCACAAGCTCGGCGAGTTCGCGCTTACGCGGACTTTCAAGGGCCACCCCGCCGACAAAAAAGCGGCCAAGAAATAAGGACGCGAAGCCATGCAAACCAAGGCTATCGTTCGCGGCGTTCGCCTCTCGGCCGACAAGGGGCGCCTCGTGGTCGACCTCGTGCGCGGCAAGAAGGTCGAGCAGGCCCGCGACATCCTCAAGTTCACGCAGAAGAAGGCGGCGGGCATCGTGCTGAAGGCGCTGGACAGCGCCATCGCGAATGCCGAGCACAACGACGGCGCGGACATCGACGACTTGAAGATCACCTCGATCCACGTCGAGCAGGGCACGGTGCTCAAGCGCTCGTCGGCCCGCGCCAAGGGGCGCGGCGCGCGCATCAGCAAGGGCACCTGCCACATCTACGTCACCGTGGGCAACTGAGGTCGAAAGAGCATATATGGGACAAAAAATCCACCCGATCGGCTTTCGACTCCCGGTCACACGCGCGTGGTCGTCGCGCTGGTTCGCGAACAACCGCAACTTCGCCACCATGCTGGCCGAGGATCTGAAGGTTCGCGAGTACCTGAAGAAGCGGCTGCGTAATGCGGCGGTCTCGAAGGTGCTGATCGAGCGCCCGGCGAAGAACGCGCGCATCACGATCTACTCGGCGCGCCCTGGTGTCGTCATCGGCAAGAAGGGCGAGGACATCGAGAACCTCAAGGCCGAACTCACCCGTCGTCTGGGCGTGCCGGTCGCGGTCAACATCGAAGAGATCCGCAAGCCCGAGATCGACGCGCAGCTGATCGCCGAAAGCATCACGCAGCAGCTCGAGAAGCGCATCATGTTCCGCCGCGCGATGAAACGCGCGATGCAGAACGCGATGCGCCTGGGCGCGCAGGGCGTGAAGATCATGAGCGCCGGGCGCCTGAACGGCATCGAGATCGCACGCACCGAGTGGTACCGCGAAGGCCGTGTGCCGCTGCACACGCTGAAGGCCGACATCGACTACGGCTTCTCGGAAGCCAAGACCACCTACGGCATCATCGGCGTGAAGGTGTGGGTCTATCGTGGCGACCGTCTGGCCTCTGGCGAAGCGCCGCAGATCAAGGACGTGCCGGGTGAGGACGATCGTCGACAGCGTCGCGGCCCGCGCCCGGGCGGCCCCGGTGGCCCGCGTGGTGGTGACCGTGCCCCGCGCGGTGGTGGTCCTGGTGGCTTCGGCGGTTCCGCTGGCTCTGGCGGTCCCGGCGGTGGTGGTGCCCCCGGCGGCGCTCACGAAGGCAGTGGCGACAAACCCGCTGACGGCGGAACCGGCGCTCCGAAGACGACCATCAAGCGCGTGCGCAAAGTCGCCGCGCCCACGCCCGGCGGCAGTACGCCGGGCGATAAAGGAGCCTGATTCATGCTTCAACCCGCACGACGCAAGTTTCGCAAGGAACAAAAGGGACGCAACACCGGTATCGCCACGCGCGGTGCCGCGGTGTCCTTCGGTGAGTTCGGCCTCAAGTCGACCGAACGCGGCCGCCTGACTGCACGCCAGATCGAGGCCGCGCGCCGCGCCATCTCGCGCCACATCAAGCGTGGCGGCCGCATCTTCATCCGCATATTCCCCGACAAGCCGATCTCGAAGAAGCCAGCCGAAGTCCGCATGGGCAACGGCAAAGGCAACCCCGAGTATTGGGTCGCTGAAATTCAGCCCGGCAAGGTGCTGTACGAAATCAATGGCGTGCCCGAACCGCTCGCTCGCGAAGCCTTCACGCTGGCTGCAGCCAAGCTGCCGCTGAAGTGCATCTTCGTTGCCCGCCAGGTCGGCAGCTGAGCCGAAGACATAGGACATCGAGATGAAAGCATCCGAACTCCGGACCAAGGACGCGCCCGCGCTCGAGAAAGAAATTTCCGAGCTGCTGCGCGCCCATTTCGGCCTGCGCATGCAGAAGGCCACGCAACAGTTGAACAACACTTCGCAGATTCGTCGCACGCGCCGTGACATCGCCCGCGCACGCACGATCCTTGCGCAGAAGAAGAAGGAGGCCGCGAAATGAGCGCTGCCGAAACGAACACTCCCACACAAGTCGCCGCGGACGCGCCCGTGCGCGCCAAGGTCGTGCGCACGCTCGTCGGCAAGGTCGTGAGCGACAAGCGTGCGAAGACCATCACCGTGCTCGTCGAGCGCCGCGTCAAACACGAGTTGTACGGCAAGATCGTCGCGCGCTCGGCCAAGTACCACGCCCACGACGAGAAGGGCGAATACAAGCTCGGCGACACGGTCGAGATCATCGAAAGCCGACCGATCTCGAAGACCAAGTCATGGGTCGTGACGCGTCTGGTCGAAAAAGCCAAAACCGTTTAAGGACGAGGGCCGCGTCCCGCCCGTACCCGGAAGCCCGATCGCAGCAACACTGGCGTCGGGCTTTCTCGCCTCTGAAACGAAGGAGAAGATCATGCTGAAGGTAGGAGACAAGCTTCCCGCGGCCACGCTGCAGGAGTACGCCGAGGTCGAGGGCAACGGTTGCTCGATCGGCCCGAACCCGGTCGATGTGTCCAAGGCCGCGGCCGGCAAGACCATCGCCGTGTTCGCGCTGCCCGGCGCCTACACGCCCACCTGTTCGGCCAAGCACGTGCCGAGCTACACCGAGCGCTTCGCCGAGTTGACGGCAGCCGGCGTCGACGAGATCTGGTGCGTGTCGGTCAACGACGCCTTCGTGATGGGCGCATGGGCCCGCGACCAGAAGACTGCAGGCAAGGTGCGCATGCTGGCCGACGGCAGCGCCGAGTTCACGAAGGCCGCTGGCCTGACGCTGGACCTCACGGCTCGCGGCATGGGCCTGCGGTCGAACCGCTATTCGATGCTGATCAAAGACGGCGTGGTCAAGACGCTCAACGTCGAAGGCCCCGGCAAGTTCGAGGTCTCCGACGGCGCGACGATGCTGGCGCAGGCGAAGGCCTGACGCGGGGGCCCCGACGCGCGCTGGCGCTCGCGGCCCCGTGGGGGCGGGCGCGTCGGCAAGCTTCTGGCGGCCGGGCGCTGCTACGGCAGCCCGCGCGAGCGAGCTCTCGACGGGGCAGCGGGCCCTCGACAAGCTCGGGACAGGCCCCTTGCCGGAAGCAGCCGTTTCGCGTCAGCGCCCGAGCGCGCACGGCCCCGGTTCGTCGCGTGCCCTCGAGACCAGCAACGTCGGCGCCGCGCGCCCGTCCTCGGCAATCGCGTAGACGAGGTAGCTGCGCGCCATGCACACCAGCAGCGTCCTGCCGTTTGGGTCGAGGTGGATCGAACCGATGGAGTCGCTGTCCGTTGCGGACAAGCCTTCGATCAGAACCTGCGTGCCGGCCAGTCCCAACGAGCCTGTGGCCGTATCGAACGGTTGCCGTATCAGGTAGGTGTTGAACCGCCTGTCGTTGCTGTTGCCGGTTGCCACGCGCGCCTCGGCGATCATGAGGATGTCGTTGTTCCCGAAGACGGCTTGCCGGAGTTGGTACGGGAACGAAACCTGAAAGGCCGCGCCCGGCGTCATCTGTCCCGTGGCTTGGTCGAATCGCACCAGGTTCAGCGTACTCGGGGGCGAGAACTGATCGGCGTTTCCTCCAGGTATGCCGCGTGCGAAGGCCAGCCAGCGTCCCTGCGGCTGCATCGTCCAGTTGGATTCGACGCCCTGACCCGAATTCATGTTCGGCGGCCAATGCACGCGCGACAGGCCGATCACCGCACCGCTCGTCGGATCGAGTCGATGCAGCTTGTCGGTGACGAACAGCCACTGCCCGTCGGCCGAAATTGTCAGCGGTCCGTCGGAGATCGACCCGCCGACCGCATAGGTACCGACCGTTTCGCCGACCGCGCCGGTCTCGGGATCGAGCCGGATCACGGTGACGCCGCCAGGCACGGACACGTACATCGCGCGGCCCGTGGGCGCGACGAGGATGCGGTAGACGGGCGAGGTGAAGACGAGCGGCTCTCCCTGCTGCTCCAGCGTGAGGCTGCCCACGCTGTAGGTGCGCACGAGGTACAGCGAAGAGTCGAATGAGGTCGAGGCCCGGTACGCCACGCGTCCGGTGGGATGGAACGCCAGGTGGCTCGAGATCGGCTCCTGAAGCAGGATATCGCGCGACGCAACGACACCCGCCTGGTTGGACTCGAGCGCCGTCACGGTGAATCTCGCGCTGCCGACGAGGGCGTGGCTCGAGGACGCTGCCGGGTACGTCGGCCTGGGCACGGGTGTGAAGGTGGACGCAGGCGGCGGCAGCGGGCCGTCGACCACGGACACGTTCGTCGTCGCGCTGTTCCAGAACTGATCCGCGAATCGTGTCGCGTATTCGATCCGGTAGCTGCCGGGCGCGGCGTAGCGGTGCGAGGTCTGCGATGCCCGTGCGTGTCCGGACTCCAGCCGGTCGGCAGCGGCGTCGTGTTTCCGTCGCCCCAATGGATCACACCCTCGACAGGCAGCGGCGCACCCAGGACCACGGTGGGCACGACGGTGATGTCCTGGCCGACGACTGCGGTCCCACGAAGCTCGAGACCACTGGCGATCGTGAAGCTGCGCGAGGGCTGGTTCCCCGGCCACGAAGCGACCTGCCACGTCGCCGGCGGCACCGCGTCGGCATCGATGATCTCGATGAACTCCGATGCCGACGCCCACTCTCCACCCGGAGCTTGGGCCGCGTACTCGATCTGGTAGAAGCCCGGCGCCGTGTAGGCATGGGTGACGAGCTCGAGCGCGGTCGTGCTGCGCCAGCCGCCGGGAATGGTGCTCGTGCGTCCGTCGCCCCAGCTGATCGCGGAGTCGAGCGCGCGTTCGTCGAGGGGCGCTACCTTGACGACGAACCCGACGGGCAACTGCCGATAGGGCTTGGGCAACGGGATGCCGTCCTGCGCCTGAAGAACGAAGTCGCGCGTGAACGGCACAGGGGGAGCAGGCGGGTTGCTCTCGACGTCGAGTACCTCACAGCGTTTGACGATGCCTGGCAACGGGTCGCTGCCGAAGAAGCTGTTGGTGCACGCAGCAGGGCCAGCGGGCAGGTCGCGCTGCAGCCAGACCGTGCCCGCGCCGTAGCGCACGAGCCGCGGCTGGTCGAGCGTGAACGCTTGCAACTCGTCGGCGACGAACGACCACGCGCCACTTGGCGGAGGAGGAGGTGGTGGAGGAGGAGGTGGTGGAGGAGGAGGTGGTGGTGGTGG
This sequence comes from uncultured beta proteobacterium, assembly GCA_963738615.1. GTDB lineage: Bacteria > Pseudomonadota > Gammaproteobacteria > Burkholderiales > Burkholderiaceae_C > CAVTWY01. Next base: position 125,045 of record CAVTXI010000019.1, on the reverse strand, counting down.
TGCGCCGTCACTGCGGACCTCGCAGCGCTTGACGATGCCGGGCAAGGGGTCGCCGAAGAAGCTGTTGGTGCAGTTCACCGATCCGGCCTGCAACGCGCGCTCGATCCAGGTGTCGCCGCTGCCGTAGCGCACCGTGCCCGCGGCGGCGAGCGTGAACGTCTGCCACTCGTCGGCCGCAAAGGTCCACTGCGTCGTGGGTGGTGGTGGGCTCTGCAGCGTCTCGCAGCGCTTGACGACGCCGGGCAAGGGGTCGCCAAAGAAGCTGTTGGTGCAGTTCACCGACCCGGCCTGCAGCGCGCGCTCGACCCAGGTGTCGCCGCTGCCGTAACGTACCGTGCCTGCGGCCGCAAGCGTGAACGTCTGCCATTCGTGCGCGATCAAGGTCCACGTGTCGCCAGGCGCTTCCAGGCGAGGCGACTCCGCAACGTCGGACATCGATGCGGTTGGCGCGCTCTGCGCGCCGTCCTCACCGCCGCCGCAGCCGGCGACGAGCGCTGCAATCATGCTGGCCGACAAGAAATTGACGCTTCGCATCGCACCCTCTTCAAACGATCTTCGAGGCGGTCGAATGTAGGCCTGCAGCGCGCGGCCTTGCGCCCCCGATCGTCGGGGGAACGTCTGCCAAGCGCAACGCGCGGCCTTCGCTGCAAAGCCCTCGGGGCCGATCGAGCGGGCGTGCGTCCGCGGGCCGGCGACACGATCGCCGGTGGCGTCGTCGCCCGCGCGCTTGGCATGCGTCGTTCTTCGTGCATAATCCGCGCTTCGCTTCGGGCCGCTCCGCTTTCGCAGCAGGTGCAGGTCCAGGGTGTTCCCAATCTTCGGGACCAAGACTGCCGGTGGTGCGTCGAAAGGCGTGACCGGCAAGTTGGGATGAACACATGATCCAAATGCAATCGCGGCTTGACGTCGCGGACAACACTGGCGCTAAGACCGTCATGTGCATCAAGGTGCTGGGCGGCTCGAAGCGGCGCTATGCAGGCATCGGTGATGTCATCAAGGTCTCGATCAAAGAAGCGGCGCCGCGTGGGCGCGTGAAGAAGGGCGAGGTCTATTCGGCCGTCGTCGTTCGCACGGCCAAGGGCGTTCGCCGCGCCGACGGTTCGCTGATCAAGTTCGATGGCAATGCCGCGGTGCTGCTCAATGCCAAGCTCGAGCCGATCGGTACGCGCATCTTCGGCCCGGTCACGCGCGAGTTGCGCACCGAGCGCTTCATGAAGATCGTGTCCCTCGCGCCGGAGGTGCTCTGAGATGAAAAAGCTCCGCAAAGGCGACTCGGTCATCGTGCTGACCGGCCGTGACAAGGGCAAGCGCGGCACCGTGTCGCGTCGTGTCGATGACGACCATCTGATCGTCGACGGTGTCAACACCGTCAAGAAGCACGTCAAACCCAACCCGATGAAGGGTATCGCCGGTGGTGTGGTCGACAAGCAATTGCCGATCCATCAGTCGAACGTCGCGATCTTCAACCCCGCCACCGGCAAGGCTGATCGCGTGGGCATCAAGCTGGGCACGGACTCGAAGACCAGCAAGGTGACCCGCACGCGCGTCTTCAGATCCAGCGGCGACGAGATCAAGGTCTGAAGGGCTTTCGAGGAATCACGATGGCTGACAAAAAAGCCCAAGACAAGAAGGCGGACAAGGGCGCCGTCAAAGGCGGCGCCAAGGCCGCAGCCGGTGGCAAGGCGCCGGTCGTCGAGAAGAAAACCGCGAGGGTCAAACCCGTCGGTGGCGTCGAGAAGCCCGCGGCCAGCGCCGGCGTGGCGCGCCTGCAGACCGAGTACCGCGACAAGATCGTGCCGGCACTGATGAAGCAGTTCTCGTACAAGTCGGTGATGCAGGTTCCGCGCATCACCAAGATCACACTCAACATGGGTGTGAGCGAGGCTGTCGCCGACAAGAAGATCATGGACAACGCGGTGAGCGATCTGACCAAGATTTCCGGTCAGCGGCCGGTGGTCACCAAGACCCGCAAGGCGATCGCGAACTTCAAGGTGCGCGAGGACATGCCCATTGGCACGATGGTCACGCTGCGAGGCACGCGCATGTATGAATTCCTCGATCGTTTTGTCACCGTGGCCCTGCCGCGTGTGCGCGACTTCCGCGGCATTTCGAACCGCGCGTTCGACGGCCGGGGCAACTACAACGTGGGCGTCAAGGAGCAGATCATCTTCCCCGAGATCGACTACGACAAGATCGATGCGATCCGCGGAATGAATATCAGCATCACGACCACCGCGACAGACGGACGACGAGAGCAAGGCGCTGCTCACGGCCTTCCGTTTTCCGTTCAAGCACTGAGGACGCCGGGCCATGGCCAAACTTTCGCTCATTCAACGTGAAGCCAAGCGCGAGGCGCTGGTGGCGAAGTTCGCGAAGAAGCACGCCGAACTCAGCGCTATCGCGAATGATGCCAAGCGCAAAGACGAAGACCGCTACCAAGCGCGTCTGGCGCTGCAGCGACTGCCGCGCAACGCCTATCCCACGCGTTTGCGCAACCGTTGCGGCATCACCGGCCGCCCGCGTGGCACGTTCCGCAAGTTCGGCCTTGCGCGCAGCAAGATCCGTGAGCTCGCCTTCAAGGGCGACATCCCCGGCGTCGTCAAGGCGTCGTGGTAACCGGCGGTTCGAGGAGCAGATTCCATGAGCATGAGTGATCCGATCGCCGACATGCTGACCCGCATCCGCAACGCACAAAGCGTCGAGAAGCCCACGGTCAGCATGCCCGCCAGCAAAATCAAGGCGGCCATCGCCCAGGTATTGAAGGACGAGGGCTATATCGAGGGCTTCGCCGTCAAGGGTGACGCGAAGAAGGAACTCGAGATTGCGCTGAAGTACTACGCCGGCCGCCCGGTCATCGAGCGCATCGAGCGCGTCAGCCGCCCGGGCCTGCGTGTCTATAAGGGCCGCCATGGCATTCCGCAGGTGATGAACGGACTGGGTGTCGCCATCGTCACGACACCGCAGGGCGTGATGACCGATCGCAAGGCGCGCGCTTCCGGTATCGGCGGCGAAGTCCTTTGCGTCGTCGCTTGACCCGTCGTCGCTCGAACAATACGAGGCTCACATGTCACGCGTAGGAAAGATGCCGATCCCGGTTCCGAAAGGCACCGAGGTCAAGTTGACGACCGATCAAATCAGTGTCAAGGGCGCCCAGGGCACGCTTGACGATGGCGCTGAACAAGCTCGTCACCGTCAAGCAGGATGGTGACGAGTTGAAGTTCGCGCCGGCCAACGATTCCGCCGAGGCCAACGCGATGAGCGGCACGATGCGTGCGCTTGTCAACAACATGGTGCAAGGCACCGCGAAGGGCTTCGAGAAGAAGCTGACTTTGGTTGGCGTTGGCTTTCGTGCTCAGGCACAAGGCACGAAGCTCAACCTTCAGGTCGGTTTCTCGCACCCGGTGGTGAAGGACATGCCCGCGGGCGTGAAGGTCGAGACGCCGACGCAGACTGAAATCGTCATCAAGGGTGCCGACCGACAAGCCGTCGGTCAGGTCGCAGCCGAGGTGCGGGCGATTCGTCCGCCGGAGCCGTACAAGGGCAAGGGGATCCGCTACGCAGCCGAGCGTGTCGCCCTGAAGGAAACCAAGAAAAAGTAATCGGGCTTAACGAGAAGGTCCACGAGGAACCACACGATGGAAAGCAAGAAGGTCGCCCGCATCCGCCGCTCGAAGCAGACGCGCCGCCGCATCGCATTGGCGCGCGTGGCGCGGCTCTCGGTGTTCCGCAGCAACCTGCACATCTACGCCAGCCTCGTCTCCGACGACGGCAGCAAGGTGCTGGCCAGCGCGTCCACGGCCGAAAAGGACGTGCGCGCGCAGTTGGGTGGTTCGGGCAAGGGCGGCAACGCAGCCGCAGCCGCGATGGTCGGCAAGCGCATCGCCGAGAGGGCGAAAGCCGCCGGCATCGAGCGCGTGGCGTTCGACCGCGCTGGCTTCGCGTACCACGGCCGCGTGAAGGCGCTGGCCGAAGCGGCACGCGAAGCCGGCCTGCAGTTCTAAGCAAGACCTGCAGCTCTAAGCAAGATCAGGACAACCGACGATGGCCAAGTTTCAACCCCGCGCGCAGACCGAAGCGAACGAAGACGGTCTGAAGGAAAAGATGATTGCGGTCAACCGCGTCACCAAGGTCGTGAAGGGCGGTCGCACGATGAGCTTCGCCGCGCTCACGGTCGTGGGCGACGGCGATGGTCGCGTCGGCATGGGTAAGGGCAAGGCGAAAGAAGTGCCCGTGGCCGTGCAGAAGGCGATGGAAGCCGCGCGCCGCGACATGATCCGTGTGCAGCTGCGTAACGGCACGATCCAGCACAACGTGCGCGGTCAGCACGGCGCGGCCAAGGTGCTGATGGCGCCGGCCCCGGCCGGCACCGGCATCATCGCCGGTGGCCCGATGCGCGCGATCTTCGAGGTGATGGGTGTCACCGACATCGTCGCCAAGAGCCTGGGTACCAGCAACCCGTACAACATGGTGCGCGCGACGATCGACGCGCTGCGCCACTCGACCACGCCCGCCGAAATTGCCGCCAAGCGCGGCAAGACGGTCGAGGAAATCCTGGGCTGACCGGGGGATGAGCGCCATGTCCGACAAGAAGACCGTCACCGTCAAGCTCGTGCGCAGCGTCGCCAGCACCAAGCAGTCGCATCGCGACACCGTTCGCGGCCTGGGCCTGCGCAAGCTCAACAGCGAGCGCACCCTCGAAGACACGCCGGCCGTGCGCGGGATGATCGACAAGGTCGCGTACCTCATCCGAGTCCTCTGAATCCGGCTCAGGAAATCGATATGGAACTGAACACGATCAAGCCTGCATCGGGCAGCAAGAAGCCGCGTCGCCGTGTCGGCCGCGGTATCGGCTCGGGCTTGGGCAAAACCGCAGGCCGGGGCCATAAAGGGCAGAAGTCGCGCGCCGGTGGTTTCCACAAGGTCGGCTTCGAAGGCGGCCAGATGCCGTTGCAGCGTCGGCTGCCCAAGCGCGGCTTCAAGTCGCAGGCCAAGCCCTACGTCGATGAGATCACGCTGAGCGATCTGCAGATGCTCGACGCCCCCGAGGTGTCGCTGTTGACCCTGAAGGCGGCCGGGCTGGTCGGGGACCGCGTGCGCAGTGTCAAGGTCATCAAGACCGGTGAGCTGAAGCGTGCCGTGACGCTGCAGGGTCTCGGTGCTACGGCGGGTGCCAAAGCTGCGATCGAAGCCGCAGGTGGCAAGGTCGTTGTGACCGAAGTCGTGCCGCCGCCGAAGAAACTGCCGAAGAAGAACACCGCCGCAAGGCGCCTCGAGGAACCTTTCTGACGGCACCAGCCTTTGACCCAAGCCAACGCCAACAACTCGCCCGCAGCGGGAAATACGGCGACCTCAAGCGTCGCCTGATCTTCCTTGTGTTGGCGTTGGTCGTCTACCGGATCGGGACGCACATCCCGGTGCCGGGGATCGACCCTGGGCAGCTTCAGGAGATGTTCAAGCAGCAGGGCTCGGGCATCCTTGGCTTGGTGAACATGTTCTCGGGCGGCGCGTTGTCGCGCTTCTCGATCTTCGCGCTGGGCATCATGCCGTACATCAGCGCGTCGATCATCATGCAGTTGATGACCTACGTGGTCCCGTCGCTCGAGGCGCTGAAGAAGGAAGGCGAATCGGGGCGCCGGCAGATCACGAAGTACACGCGTTACGGCACGCTGGGGCTCGCGCTGTTCCAGGCGTTGTCGATCGCGATCGCGATCGAGGCGGCGCCCGGTCTCGTCATCAGCCCCGGCATCATGTTCCGCGTCACCGCCGTGTCGAGCCTGGTGGCGGGCACGATGTTCATGATGTGGCTGGGCGAGCAAATCACGGAACGCGGCCTGGGCAACGGCATATCGATCCTGATCTTCGCGGGTATCGCCGCGGGGTTGCCGAGCGCGATTGCGGGCCTGTTCGAGCTGATCAACACCGGCGCGATGAGTATCGTGGTGGCGATCCTGATCACGTCTGGCCGTGGCGTTCGTGACCTACGCCGTGGTGTTCGTCGAGCGCGGACAGCGAAAAATCCTCGTCAATTACGCCAAACGGCAGGTCGGCAACAAGGTCTATGCCGGGCAATCTACGCACCTGCCGCTGAAGCTCAACATGTCGGGTGTGATCCCGCCGATCTTCGCGTCGTCGATCATCCTGCTGCCCGCGACCATCGTCGGCTGGTTCGCCGCTGGCCAGGCCGACGGCTGGTTCACGCGCGCGCTGAAAGATGTGTCGGCGGCAGTGCAGCCGGGGCAACCGATCTACGTGCTGCTGTACGCCGGCATGATCGTGTTCTTCTGTTTCTTCTATACGGCGCTTGTCTTCAACAGCAAAGAGACCGCCGAGAACCTCAAGAAGAGCGGTGCCTTCGTACCCGGCATCCGCCCGGGCGACCAGACCGCACGCTACATCGACCGCATCCTGGCGCGCCTGACGCTGGCCGGGGCGATCTACATCACCTTGGTGTGCCTGCTTCCCGAGTTTCTGGTCCTGAAGTACAACGTGCCCTTCTATTTCGGCGGCACGTCGCTGCTGATCATCGTCGTGGTGACGATGGACTTCTGGTCGCAGGTTCAGAGCTACGTGATGAGTCAGCAGTACGAGTCGCTGCTGAAAAAAGGTTTCAACAAGGGCGGGGGCGGCAAATAAGCGCGCATCTGTCCCGGGCCGCGTAGGCCCGATCGAAGGTTCAGGAGAAGCTCATGAAAGTCTCGGCATCGGTCAAGAAAATGTGCCGCAACTGCAAGATCATCCGTCGCAACGGCGTCGTGCGCGTGATCTGCACCGACCCGCGTCACAAGCAGCGTCAAGGATAAATACCCATGGCACGTATTGCCGGCATCAATATTCCGCCGCACAAGCACGCGGAGATCGGCCTGACCTCCATCTATGGCGTCGGGCGCTCGACTGCGCAGAAGATCTGCACTGCGGTCGGTATTCCGTACTCGAAGAAGATCAAGGACCTGAACGACGCCGATCTCGAGAAGATCCGCGAAGAGATCGGGCGCCTGACCATCGAGGGCGATCTGCGGCGCGAGATGTCGATCAACATCAAGCGTCTGATGGACCTGGGCTGCTATCGCGGCATGCGCCATCGCCGCGGCCTGCCCGTGCGCGGTCAGCGCACCAAGACCAATGCGCGCACCCGCAAGGGCCCGCGCAAGTCGGGTGCCGTGCTGAAGAAGTGAACTAGAGGATTCGATCGACCATGGCCAAGCCCCCCGTCAATACCGCCGCGCGCCGCGTCAGCAAGAAAATCCGCAAGAACATCGCGGATGGCATCGCGCACGTGCACGCCTCGTTCAACAACACCATCATCACGATCACCGACCGCCAAGGTGGGGTGCTCGCGTGGGCGTCCAGTGGTGGCCAAGGCTTCAAAGGCTCGCGCAAGAGCACGCCCTTCGCCGCACAGGTTGCTGCCGAAAATGCAGGCCGCGCTGCGCAAGAGCAGGGCATCAAGAACCTCGACGTTCGCATCAAGGGCCCCGGCCCCGGGCGCGAGTCGTCGGTGCGCGCGCTGGCTTCGGTCGGCATCCGCATCAACTTGATTGCCGACGTGACGCCGGTACCGCACAACGGGTGCAGACCTCAGAAGAGGCGCCGCATCTAACACATACGGACACGGTGACGCAGTCACCGTGTTTCGTCCTCAGCTGCTTTGTCCGGTTTCTAAGAACAAGACTCCGCCGGACTTGCGCGAGGTGATTGCTTCAAGCGATCACTGCTCGCGTCAGACGAATCGACAAAGGAAAGACCAAAGTGGCACGTTACCTCGGCCCCAAGGCCAAGCTCTCCCGTCGCGAGGGCACCGACCTGTTCCTGAAGAGCGCACGCCGCCCGATCAGCGACAAGTCGAAGTTCGAAACCAAGCCCGGCCAGCACGGGCGCACCAGCGGTAGCCGCACCAGCGACTTCGGCCTGCAGCTTCGCGAGAAGCAAAAGGTCAAGCGCATGTACGGCGTGCTCGAGCGTCAGTTCCGTCGTTACTTCGCGGACGCCCAGCGTCAGCGCGGTAATACCGGCAAGCGCCTGCTCGAGATTCTCGAGTCAAGGCTCGACAACGTCGTCTATCGCATGGGCTTCGCCAGCACCCGCGCCGAAGCGCGCCAGCTTGTGTCGCATCGCGGTATCACGGTCAACGCTGTCGTCGTCGACATCGCCTCGTACATCCTGAAAGCGGGTGACGCGGTGGCGGTGCGCGAGAAGGCGAAGAAGCAACTCCGCGTGACCGACGCCTTCAAGCTTGCCGATGGGATCGGGATGCCCGCTTGGGTCAAGGTCGACGGCACGAAGTTGGAGGGTGTGTTCACGAAGGCGCCCGACCGCGACGAGTTCGGCGCCGAGATCAATGAATCGCTGATCGTCGAGTTGTACAGCCGTTAAAGCGCAGATAACCAGCAGCGATCAGCAACCCGCAGATACCCAGCAGCTACCCCACGTTCATCAGCCTTATCGGTGTAACGAGCCGAGGGTATTGACAGGAACTAGGACCCACATGCAAACCACCCTATTGAAGCCGAAAGCCGTCAACGTCGAGCCCCTGGGCGGGCACCGTGCGAAGGTGACGCTCGAGCCTTTCGAGCGCGGCTACGGACACACACTGGGCAACGCGCTGCGGCGCGTGCTGCTGTCGTCGATGGTCGGCTACGCGCCCACCGAAGTCACGATCGCCGGCGTCCTGCACGAATACTCGACGATCGACGGCGTGCAGGAAGACGTCGTGCACATGATGCTCAACCTGAAGGGCGTCGTACTTCCGCTTGCACAACCGCGACGAAGTGACGCTGGTGCTGCGCAAGGAAGGCGAGGGCCCGGTCACCGCGGCCGACATCCAGACGCCGCACGACGTTGAGATCGTCAACCCCGACCACGTCATCGCGCACCTGGCGCACGGCGGCAAGCTCGACATGCAAATCAAGGTCGAGAAGGGCCGCGGCTACGTTCCCGGCAACCTGCGCCGCGTGGGCGACGAGCCCACGAAGTCGATTGGTCGCATCGTGCTCGACGCGTCGTTCTCGCCGATCCGCCGCGTCAGCTACGCGGTCGACAACGCGCGGGTCGAGCAGCGCACCGACCTCGACAAGCTGGTGATGGAAATCGAGACCAACGGCGCGATCAGCCCCGAGGAAGCGATCCGCGAATCAGCGCGCGTGCTGGTCGAGCAACTGCGCGTCTTCGCGCAGCTCGAGGGCCAGGACGTGGCCGACATCTTCGGCACCAAGCCGTCTGGCGCGAAGGCGCAGGGCAGCGCGCCGGTCGACCCCATCCTGATGCGTCCGGTCGACGAGCTCGAGCTCACCGTGCGTTCGGCCAACTGCCTGAAGGCCGAGAACATCTACTACATCGGCGACCTGATCCAGCGCACCGAGACCGAGCTGCTGAAGACGCCGAACCTGGGCCGCAAGAGCCTCAACGAGATCAAAGAAGTGCTGGCCTCGCGTGGGCTGACGCTGGGCGCAAGGCTCGAGAACTGGCCGCCCTCGGGGCTGGACAAAGCTAGGTGAAACAGGGCGCTAGCGCCCTGTCCATAAGCTTGTCGGTGATCCATCTCACCGGCAGCACCGGCAGTACCTGACACGGCTGCCCGCAGATCAAGAAGGGAATCGTCACCATGCGCCACCGCCACGGCCTTCGCAAACTCAACCGCACCAGCGCGCACCGCGCTGCGATGCTGCGCAACATGTGCGTCTCGCTGATTCGCCATGAGGCGATCAAGACCACGCTGCCCAAGGCGAAAGAGCTTCGCCGCGTGGTCGAGCCGCTGATCACGCTCGGCAAAGAGCCGACCGTCGCCAACCGGCGCCTTGCATTCGCCCGGCTGCGCGACGATGCCGCGGTCTCGAAGCTGTTCGCCGATCTCGGCACACGCTTCAAGGCCCGCCCGGGTGGCTACACGCGCATCCTCAAGATGGGCTTTCGCGTCGGCGACAACGCGCCGATGGCGTTTGTCGAGTTCGTCGAGCGCACGGCCGACGTGCCTGCTGCCCCGGCGCCTCCGAAGACTGACGACTGACCCGCGCGCGCCCCGCCTCTTCGGGCGGGGTCGCTCAAGGAAGCGCCGACAGCCAAGCCGCTTGCGTCAGCCGCGGCCGCTGTCCATGTTCTGCTTCATCTTCGCCAGCGCGACCAGCAGCGCACCCGCGCCCAGCGTCTTGATCAGCCCCGAGTGCTGCGCATAGAACTCGCCGAGCTGGTCGGCCAGTTCGGGCCTCTTCGCCTGCGCTTCGGTGATGACGTCGCGCACGACCTAGGGCGGCAGCTCTTGCGCCTGTGCGGGCGTGATCTGCGTCTGGCCAGGCTTGAGCCACTTTGACAGCGCGCCGCTCGCAAGGCCCGCCACCACCACCGGGCCCAGCGCCGAGATCACCTGGTTGAGCATGCCGGCCTGCTGCACGCCGTTCGACTTGCCGAAGATCTGGCTGACCATGTCGCCCATCGGCGGCGTCTTGTCGGAGCGGAAAGCTTCGCCGACGCCGCGTCCCAGGTCGGTGGGCGTGGCGTTGTCGACGACCCGATCGAAGTCGTCGTCTTTCACATCGTTGCGGGTCAGGGCTTGATTAAGGATGTCGAGCAGGCTCATGGGGTGTGTCTCCCGGTTAAAAGCCGCAGCGTAGCAGTTGCCGGCGGCAGACCGACCGACCCGCCCGGACCTACCAACCCCAGACCGAGCGGAATGACATCCGCAGCGCGAACCCCAGCGCCTGCCCTAGCCGGCTGCAGGCCAGCACCGGGTGCAGCGGGCAACGGCGGTCGATGACAAAGAAGCCGCCTTGGTGGCTGTGGTGGATGGCATAGCGCATGAGGACCTCGCGGAAGGTTGCTGACGGGCTGTTGCTGTGATTGCAATCAGTCTGTACGAATATACAGTATCACAAGACCCGACCCGACCCGACCGTGATCACGAGGTGAAGGCACGGAATCGCAGGAATGGATCAGCCGCTGGCTCCGCCCGGTTAACTGGCCAGCGTTTCGCCGCAGAATTCGCCTCTGCCGTCATGACCGTGCCCGACCCCCACGCCCTCGGCCTGCCCTGGCTTGTTGCCGATCTGGGCGGCACCAACGCCCGTTTCGCGTGGGTGGCCGACCCGGCGCGCGGCCCAGAGCACGTGCGCTCGCTGCCGGTGCGCGAACACGCCGGGCTCGAGCAGGCGATTCGGCACTATCTGGGCACGTCTGCCGACGTGCTCGGCAGCGAGGCGCCGCGCCGCGCCGCGTTGGCGATGGCGGCCGACATCGGCGGGGATGCGGTGCGCTTCACCAATTCGGCGTGGGGCTTTTCGCGCGCAGGCCTTCAGGCTGCGCTGGCGCTCGAGGCGCTGCTGCTGCTGAACGACTTCGAAGCGTTGGCCCTGTCGTTGCCGCGGCTTGGAGCTTCGCAGCAACGCGTGTTCGGCCAGACGGATCGAACGATCACGGCCGTGGTGGCGCCGATGGGCGTGCTGGGCCCCGGCACCGGCCTGGGCGTGGGCAGCGTCGTGCCTTCGGCCAGCGGCTGGGTCGCGCTGCCGGGCGAAGGCGGGCACGTCACGCTTGCGGCTGCCGATGACTTCGAGGCCGAACTGCTGCGCTACACGCGCCGCACGTTCGCGCATGTGTCTGCCGAGCGTTATCTCTCGGGCGTTGGTCTGCCCACGCTGCACGAAGCGGTCGCGGCGGTGATGGGAACACCCGTGGCGGCACCGCTTGCTGCACCGGCCATCATCGAGCGTGGGCTCAGCGGCAGCGACGTAGCCTGCGCGCAAACGATCGATGTTTTCTGCGCGATGCTCGGCGGCGTGGCGGGCAACCTGGCGGTGACGATCGGCGCACGCGGCGGTGTGTTCATCGGCGGCGGCATCGCGCCGCGGCTGGGCGAGCGGTTCTTCGCGTCGCGGTTTCGTGAACGCTTCGAAGCCAAGGGCCGATTCGCCGACTACCTCGCGCGCATCCCGACCGCGCTGATCACCGACACGCAAGCCGCGCTGAGCGGGGCGGCGCTGGCGCTCGAGCAACTGCGGGCTTAACCCACGCGACCGCACGGTCGCTCGACCGCTCAGCCGCGCAGTCGCTCAGTCGCTCAGTCGCTCAGCCGCTCAGCCGCAGGTCGCTCAGCCGCTCAGCCGCGCCAGACCCCCAACAGCGCCTGCCCGCGCTCGCGCCAAGTCTTGCGCTCGTCGCTCAGCGTGTCGAGAAAGTCCGACAAGCGTCGGCTCTTGACGATGGTCGCCACCGTCAACGCCATGGTCGCGCAAAGCAGCAGCGCGAACACGGTAATGCGCCACCAACCGGGCTCGTCGGCCGCCGCGATCAGGTTCATGCCCAGGAAGCCGGTGGTCACGGTGCCGATCAACCCGAGGATCGTCACCACGGTCAGCCGCACGATCGTGTTCGCCTGACGGCGGATGCTGTCGGCGTCGAGGTACTCGTTCATATCCGTCATGCGCACCTTCACCTCGTTGTACAGCGCGTCAAGCTGCAGGTGGCGCGTGGTCAGCTCGAGCAGGCCGCGCATCTGCGCCTGCTCGCTCACATCATGGAACCAGTAGCGGTGCGTGAAGCGCAGAAACGCTTCGTAGTTCGCGCGGATCGTGCGCTTGAACACCCGCACGCTTTCGGCGCTGCTCACGTCCAGCGCGCGCATCGACTGCGACAACCGGTCCGAGAAGGTCAGCAGTGCCGCCTTCTGGAAGTGCGCGATCAGGAAGCCGGTGAAGTGCTGGTGCTCGAACTGCGCCCGCACGCCGCGCTGCGCGTCGCGGAAGAACGCCGACTTCGCATCACCCACGACCACCAGCGCGTGCCCGCTGGCAAGGTAGCGTGTGTGCGGCGCGCGCCCGGTGTCGCACCAGAAGCGGTCATAACAGCAGTGCGCTTCGAACTGCGCGTCTTCCACTTCGGCGTAGGCGCCGCGGCTGCCCGCGGTGCCCGCGCCCGACACGAAGGCCAGGCGCATGAAGTCCAGCCGCGACAGCGCCAGCGGGTCCTGAACCGCCAGGTACGCCATCACCGGCATGCGGTAGTACTCGATCTGCCGCACCCGCACGCCACCGCCTGCGCCGCTGGCCGCACCACCGGTCGCACGACCGTTTGAAACTTCAACTGGCCCGCAAACCAGCGGCGCCAGCACGTAGGCCCAATGGCGTGCAAAGCGCGGCGAGCGGTGCTGCCCCACGTGCGCAAGGAAGGTGTCGCGGTCCTGCGCGTCCGACGACGCCAGCACTTGACCTTGCGCATCCAGCCACTGCACGTCATGCATGCAGTGCTGCGCGCTGCCGTCGTCGTTCCAGCCGCCGGGGTAGCCGCGGCCGAACCGATAGAGCACGTCTTGCGCCACGTCCAGTGGCAGGTCGTTGGCGTGCACCGACACCTTCAGCAGCATCACGTCCACGTCGTAGAAGAACGCGAGCGCCATCTCGTCGACGTCGAGCACGATCGCGGCATCGCCGGCTTTCGGCACCATGCGCACGTGGCGGATGTCGCTGCGCACGAAGCAGCGCATCGGCGTGTCACGCGACGCGCCCGAGCCTTCGCCGTACAGGAAGCGCTGCACGTACGGCAGGAACGTGACGAAGGCGTTGTAGCGCGCCTCGTCGAAAGGCGCGTCGTCGTCCTGCTCGCGGCGCCACGGCGAATCGCCGCCGGTGGTCAGGTGCTCCCACGCGCGCTGCTGCCGCCGCGAGGCGTCACCGGCGATCACACGCAGCGGCCACAGCAGCGAAAAGCGCAGCTCGTGCACGTGGTGCGCGGCTACCGCCGTCGCCGCTGGCGCTGGATCGAAGGCCGTGTCGATATTGACCGGGTGGAGCATCAAATCAGTGTAGTCAGCGGAGATCCGCGGCGGCACAGGGATAGCTCGCCCGCCTTGCCACGCCCGCGCGCCGGGCGTAGGCTGGGGCGAACCACCCACGTCCACCACACGCAAAGGAGAACTCATGGCACTCAGCCGAAGCCCCGAACGCGACGTAGCCCACATCCGCACCTTGGCCCTGGTGGGGGCCCAGGCGGGCGGCAAAACCACCCTCGCCGAGGCCCTCCTCCACCAAGCGGGCGCGGTCCCCGCCCAGGGGAGTGTCGAAAGGGGCAGCACCGTCAGCGATTACGACCCCCTCGAACGCCGCATGCAGCACTCGCTCCATGCGGCGTTGCTCCATCTGGACCACGCCGACACGCGCATCCACCTCGTCGACACGCCCGGTGCCGCCGACTTTGTCGGCCAGGCGCTGCCCGCGCTCGAGGCGGTGGAAACGGTCGCGATCGTGATCAACGCCGCCGCCGGCATCGAGCCGATGGTGCTGCGCATGATGGAACACGCGAAGGCGCGCCATCTCGACGTGGTCATCGTCGTGAACAAGATCGACGCACCCGAGATCAACCTGCCGGCATTGCTGGCGCAGATCCAGTCCACCTTCGGCAAGGAATGCCTGCCGCTGAACCTTCCCGACGCGAACGGCAGCAAGGTTGTCGACTGCTTCTACAACCGCGAAGGCCACAGCGATTTCGGCGCGGTCGACGCGGCGCACCGCGCGCTGGTCGAGCAGGTGGTCGAGGTCGACGCCGACTTCGTCGACCGCTACCTGAACGACGGCGACATCGACGCCGGCGAACTGCACGCGCCGCTCGAGCAAGCGCTGCGCGAAGGCCACCTCATCCCCGTGTGCTTCACGTCCGGCCGCACCGGCGCCGGCGTGGCCGAGTTGCTGGACGTGATCGTCAAGCTGCTGCCCAACCCCACCGAAGGCAACCCGCCCGACTTCCTGAACGGCGAAGGCGATGCCGCGAAGGTGATGCACGCCGAACCCGAGCCCGGCAAGCACGTGCTGGCCCACGTCTTCAAGATCGCGATCGACCCGTACGTGGGCAAGATGGGCATCTTCCGCGTGCACCAGGGCACCGTCACCACCGGCATGCAGCTGTACGTCGGCGACGGCCGCAAGCCCTTCAAGGTGGCGCACCTGTACCTGATTCAGGGCAAGGACACGATCGAGGTCTACAAGGCCGTGCCCGGCGACATCTGCGCCGTCGCGAAGATCGACGACCTGCACTTCGACGCCGTGCTGCACGACGCCGCCGAAGACGACCACATCCACTTGAAGCCGCTCGACTTCCCCGTACCCGTGCACGGCCTGGCCATCAGCGCCCAAGCGCCACGGCGACGAGCAGCGCATGTGGGAGATCTTGAACAAGCTCGTTGCCGAGGACCCGTGCCTGAAGGTCGAGCACGTGGCCGTCACCAACGAAACCATCATCTACGGCCTGGGCGACCTGCACCTGCGCGTGCTGCTCGAGCGCCTGCGTGAGGTCTACAAGTTCGAAGTCGACACCCGCCCGCCGCGCATCGCCTACCGCGAAACCATCACCGCCCCCGCCGAAGGCCACCACCGCCACAAGAAACAAAGCGGCGGTGCCGGCCAGTTCGGCGAGGTGTACCTGCGCGTCGAGCCGCTTGCCGCGCGGCGCGGGCTTCGAGTTTGTCGACGCCGTGAAAGGCGGCGTGATCCCGACCCAGTTCATGCCCGCCGTCGAAAAAGGCGTGCGCGAGGTCCTGACCACCGGCGCCATCGCCGGTTATCCGGTCGTCGACATCAAGTGCACGGTGTACGACGGCAAGCACCACAGCGTCGACAGCAAGGAAATCGCGTTCGCCACCGCGGGGCGCAAGGCGTTCGTGGCGGCGATCAAGGAAGCCCGCCCGATCGTCCTCGAGCCGATCGTGAACATCGACATCACCGCGCCGGACGTGGCGATGGGCGATATCACGGGGGATTTGTCGAGCAAGCGCGGGCTGGTCAACGGCACCAGCAACGGCCCCAGCGGCAGCCTGGTCGTGAAGGGCCAGGCGCCGCTGTCGGAACTGAGCGGGTATCAGTCACGGTTGAATGCGATGACGAGCGGGCAGGGCAGGTATTCCATCGCGCTGTCGCACTACGAGGCGGTGCCGCCGACGACGCAGCAGCAGTTGGTGGGTGGGTACAAGGTCAAGGACGAGGAGTAGCACGTGAGGTAAGGGGCGTCGTCGTCGACGCGGCAACGGGCTGAGTTTCGAGCCGGCCGCGCGGCGGCCCGTCGGGCAGCGCGTCCAGGGGGCTGCGCACCGCGCCGCCGCCGACTTTCAGCACGTGCGTGTAGATCATCGTCGTGGCGACGTCCGCGTGCCCAAGGAGTGCCTGCACCGTGCGGATGTCGTAGCCCGCCTGAAGCACGTGCGTGGCGAAAGCGTGCCGCAGGGTGTGCGGCGTGGCGGGCTTGACGATCCCGGCGGCCTGCACGGCGCGTTTGAAGGCACGCTGGAACGTCTGGTCGAAGAGATGATGGCGTCGGACGACGCCGCTGCGCGGATCCGTGGAGTGGGTGGCCTGCGGAAACAGCCAGAACCAGGTCCACGACGTGCCGGCGCGCGGGTACTTCCTCGCCAACGCATCGGGCATCGCGACCCCGCCGCGGCCTTGCGCCTGATCCGTCAACCACAGCTCGCGCGAGTGGGCGAGTTGCGCGTGCAAGGCAGGCGCCAGCCGCTCGGGCAGCATCAGGGCTCGATCCTTGCCGCCTTTGCCGGCACGGACGATGACGGTGCGATGCTCGAAGTCAAGGTCCTTCACGCGAAGCTGCAGGCCTTCGGAGATGCGCATGCCCGTGCCGTACAGCAGTTGCGCCAAGAGCAAGTGCTCTGCCTGCATGCGACCGAAGACCGCTGCCACCTCCTGCTGCGTCAACACCACGGGCAGCCGACGCTGCACCCGTGGGCGGCCCAATTCCTGCAGCCATGGCAAGTCGACGCCGAGCACGCGCGAATACAGGAACAGCAGCGCCGACAGGGCCTGCTTGTGGGTGGAGGCGGACAAGCCGCGTTCGCACGCCAGCCAGCTCAGGAAGTGTTCGACTTCGGCGCCCCCCATCTCGCGCGGGTGCCGCAGGCCGTGAAAGCGGATGAACGCGCGGCACCAGTGCACATAAGCCTCTTCGGTGCGAAGGCTGTAGTGCAGAAGGCGAATACGCTCGCGCACCTGATCCAGCAGGCGCACCGAGCGCAGGGGCGGCAGGTTGTCGTCCCCGGACTTGGCGGGCCGCAGTTGGGCGCGATCGGGCCCGGGCGCCGATGCCGGGCGCAGGTTGTGTTCCACGGTGGCCTCCCTCGGTCAAAGCGGCGCCCCAGGCTTGCCAAACGCCCGGATGGCGGGCAAAGTCAATGCCGAGGCACAGGTGCTGCTCTTCGCAGGAGAGTAGTACTGTACGAAACGTCAGTCAAGAGGGTGAAGTCGATGCGAATCAACGGCATGGGGTGGAGTTCATCCAATGAGTTAGGGCGACTGGAGCCATGGTTAGGGCGCAGCCGTAGCGCCCGATATCAGGGTTATACGTCGCAACCCACCTCCGCTGCGCACCTACGCCATGCAACACGCCATTGACTACGACGAACTGCTTCATCGCATCGAAGAACGGTTTGAGTACAGGTACGATGACGAACCCAGTCGGCACGTCCGGATGGTCGGCATTATTTTTGCTCGACCCAACTCGCCCATCACCAAAGCGGAAATCCTTCCGCAAGTTAATGATTGGCACTACCGATCAGGCGATCACATCGACTTTTACTTTGCAGGCTACACGGCATCAAGCGACGGAGCTCCTGGCTACATTGAGGTCTCGATTCCCGGGTTCAATCCATGGGACTACAGCTCCCAGCGCTTCGACGCCTTCCGCGAAGAGTTCGAAGCACGCTCCAAATGGAAACACAGTGGTAGTGCGGAACTCCTGCTTCTCAATGCTTACTTCGAGCCTCAAGCGGAGGAGGTTCGCCTTGACTTCACATCTTTGGTCTGTTGCCAACTCGACTTAATGAAGTCCGACCAAGCGATTCAAAGCGTGGAAAGGTTCTTCGAATCTGTGTTCCGGTTCGCCGAGGCTGCGGATGACACCGATCCCACTTGGTCGTTTAGCGACAGGCAGGGCGTCGCCATCGCCGGTTCAGCATTGAAGCGTGTGGTGCTCTCGCTGCTTCCGAAAGGCCTTGAAGCCGAGTACAGGAAGGCGGAGCACTTTGCGGTCAGAGACGTTCTCGCGAGTATGAAAGCGACCTATAACCCTCGCCAAGTCGGACATCCAACCGCATTGCAAGCTAGTCTGGCTGCATCGCTCCGCTCCTTTCAAGCGGCCAGCCCAACGCGCAATGCCGTTGGCTGCCGCTCAGCTGCTAACGTTGGGCCACATGCGGAAGTCTTCTCGGTATTCGGCTCAGATTAGCCGGCAGTCTGAAATGCTTGTCAGTGTCAGCTAGCAGCCTCAGCGGCTCGGAAGAGCCAGAACTCGAAGGCGAATTCAAGGGTCAGCGCCATGCTGGTCTCAGGTACGCAGCAGCACACGGATGAGTGCTGAAGACAGAAGTTCCGCTGCACCAGCCTTGGCTCGCTTCTCAAGCCAGCCGAGTGCGAGAACTGACCTTGGCAAAGACATGAAGACCAAGACTAACTGCAGTCCGTGCCTTGCCAGCGCTCGCAGCCGCAGGGCATCAGCCGGGCTCGCCGTACGTCATTCGTCCGTGGCGGGCCGAGGTACCTTCACGCTTGGATTTGCCAGTGAAAGTGGCCCAACCCTTCAATCAACCGGACAGCCTACGGCTGCCGTTTATTTCAAACGTTAGGCCGCACAAATGCGCACAGCGCTCTTCCAGGCACTTGTCTTTGCAGCAACCGGGTTGCTCATCGTCATTGCCTTCGAAGTACTTACGTTTGAGATGCCTCCCAAGGGCGGCTCTGCCATCTGGGAACAACGGC
This sequence comes from uncultured beta proteobacterium, assembly GCA_963738615.1. GTDB lineage: Bacteria > Pseudomonadota > Gammaproteobacteria > Burkholderiales > Burkholderiaceae_C > CAVTWY01. The sequence continues at coordinate 106,314 of CAVTXI010000019.1, read as the reverse complement.
TCTCCCTGCACATTGCGCTGGTTGCGGTTCTTGCGTTCGTCGCACTCATAGGCTCCTTCGCCGGCTTTCTGCTCCCTTCAGCGGGGCGCCGTTCGTCGCTGAAGGTGGCCGCCGTCGGAGGTGCAATCTACGTTCTGCTTGCCGCACTCATTGCCGTCCCCACGGCGCTTTCGGCAGGGCTCATCCTTGGCAGCCTAGTCGCGCTCTTGTTGGCTGTCGGTTTGGCCTGGGGCTCAAGTCGTGCGTTCGGCAAGAGTGCGGCCTAACCCTTTACAGGGACTTCCCACGCGGTCAAGCACGATCGTGGCGGAAGACGGATTCCTGTAGCCGGTGGCTCGCTGAAGACGCTGGTGACTTGATCCCAGCCCCGTTTGGAAGCGTATTGGGGAGGGGCCCACGAAGTGGGAGGGGCGAAGCCCCTCGGGGGATGGGGGCGCGCCCCCATGTCAACGGGTCCGGTGAGATGTGCCCCCGCGATCGGTGAGACGAAGCATTGGGTATTTGGTTGTGTGTGGTATTGGTTATGGATGGATGGCAATAGTGGGATGGTTGAAGTATTTGCGACGACCTGGCGAAGCGCTGAACAGAGAACAGACTGCCACTCTACAGACGGCCTTGTTGCAGTCGAAGCGATGAGGCGACGCTGCGGGCCCAGATACGAACCGCTCGGCGGGGCTCCAATCCGTTCACGTGGACGCCTGTTGGCGCCACCAAGGGTTAGTCGAGCTTGCCCGCCGCCGGTCTGACCTGTCAGAGCATCTTCGGGATGTCGTCGTGCACGGAAGAAGAATCTGGGAGAGAGGGAGAGGGTCGAGAAGAACGGCAGCTACGTGGCCGCAGCGGGCAGCGGCGTCGTCGATGTTGTCGACGCTGTCGCAGGCGTGACCGCCGAATTCGGCTTGACGCTCACATGCCGCCGATCGAACCGCTCGCCCTTCGTCATCACCGCCCACAAGATGCGCGCGTTCTTGTTCGCCATGGCCACCACCGCCTTCTGCCAGCCCGAGCGCAGCTTCAAGGCCAACACCCAGCGGCTGATCGGATCACTTCGCGTATGGGCACTGTTGACCACCGACTTCGCCCCCTGCACCAGCAGCGTCCGAAGATAAGGATCACCGCGCTTCGTGATCGTGCCCAGGTTGCTCTTGCCACCCGACGAACGCTGCTTGGGCACCAGCCCCAGCCAAGCGCCAAGCTGCGCGCCGCTCTTGAACTGCTTGAAGTCACCCACCGTGGCGATCGCCGCCGACGCGCCGATCGGCCCGATCCCCATCAACTCACCGGCGCGCTTGACCGCGTCGTTGTTCTTCGCGTGCTCGGCGATGCGCTCGTCGCACCAGGCCACGTGCGCATCCAGCTCACGCCACTGCGCCTGAGCCTGCTGCAACGCGATGCGCGCCAGCAGATTCATCTCGTTGCAGGCATCCTCGAGCACGTCGTCGAGCATCAGCTCGAGCGGACGAACGCCCTTCGGGATGACCACACCGAACTCCAGCAGCAGCCCGCGGATGCGGTTGATGCAGGCGGTGCGGTCCTCCTTGAACCCTTCGCGCAGCCGGTGCACGGTCAACATGCTCTGCTGCTCGATGCTCTTCACCGGCACGAAGCGCATGTGCGGACGCCCCGCGGCCTCACAGATCGCAGCGGCGTCGTTGGCGTCGTTCTTGCCCGACGCGCCCTCGGAGCGATACGGTGCACAAAGCTGCGCCGACACGATGCGCGCGTCGAACCCCATCGCGACCAGCTTGCGTGCCCAGTGGTGCGCCGACGAGCTGACCTCCATGGCGACGATGCAGCCGGCGGGCAGGTGCGCACACCAGGGCATGAAGGCGTCGCGGGCCAAGGCGCGATTGGTCACGACGCGCCCAGCGGCATCGACGGCGTGGACCTGGATCACGCGCTTGGACAGATCGACGCCGACGCGCACGATGGTGGCACGCATCACTTCCCCACTCGATACTGCTCGTGTAATCTGATTCACGGACTTCCCCTTTCGCAAAGGCTGCAAGATGGATGACGACACACACCATCTTGGCGCTTCGGCGCCGGGGCCTGAAGGTGGGAAGTCCCTTCGTATTCCGGTCGAGGCGAGGCCCAACGGCAAGGCGCCAGGCCCGCCAGCCGGGCATGCGCATCTTCCGTCCTGCGGGCCTGGCGCCTCGCCGTCGGTCCCGCCTCACCTCGAACGTTGATATGGCTTCTTCCTGTCAAGCGCCGACAGAAAGCCCTCTGCGGCGTAGCAGATATCAAATCGAACCCGTTGCCGGACGGGGAACGCGACGGAGCCTTGGTTGCCACCCGTGAAGGATGTGCGACGGTTGTTCATGCTGATATTCGAGGATTGGATACCTCAAGACAGATTTACGTCGCGGGGCTGCCTTCGCTCTAGGGTCTGGGATCGCGCTGCTCGCTTTCGCGCGCAGGCGCCCAATAACGTTGACGAGGATTCCCCAGTGGCCGCGGCTGCGCCGCGTTCCCCCTCCGGCCGTGAGTGCGGTTTGTCGGTGCGTGCCTCCTTTCTTGGCTCTCTCGAGATCTGCTTACCGGGTGTCCGGTATTCGAATGGCCCAAGCGTTCATGGTTTATGGGGACGTTGTTGGGAGAGGGGGTCCGGGGGAGGGGGCTCCCCCGATCTCGTGATGTCGGGCCGAAGGCCCCTGATCGATCAGCCCGCCTTCGCCTCGAGCGGCACGCCCTTCCACCCCGAGCGCTGCACCTCGCGCCCGATGGCCCACACGAACCCGGCCAGCTCGCGCGCGATCGCCACGACCGCCTTCGTCTTCATCAAGCGCCGCGCCACAAGCCGCTTGAACTTCGCGTTCAGCCGCAACTGCGCCGCCCAGGCGATGTCGGTCACGGCCTTGGGCAGCCCGTCGTGGCGCGCGGCGATGATCGGCGTCACCCGCGGCGGATGCTGGTAATGCCAGGCAATCTCCACCAGCATGCGCCGCGCCGCGCTGTTGCCGGCCTTCGTGATGCTGCCCTGACGGCGCTTCGGGCCCGACGAATGTTCGCCCGGCACCAGGCCCACGTAGCTCATCAACTGGCGCGGGTTGGCGAAGCGCTCGAAGTCCTGCAACTCCGCCACCAGCGTCATCGCCGCGACCAGTTGCACCCCGCGCAGCGCGTGCAGCGCCTGCACCAGGGGGCGCAAACCCCACTCGGGCAGCGCGTCGCGCATCGCCTGCTCGAGCCGCTCGATCCGTGCCGTCGCCTCCGTGATCGCGTGCAGGTACTCCTGGAAGCCGATCTGCTGCGTGGGGTGGTTCATCTTCAGCGTGGCCAGCCAGCGCAGGTGCGCCGCCGTCCACGCGCTCTTGCCCGCGTAGGTGATGCCGTTGCGCAGCAGCAGCGCCTTCAGCCGGTGGCGGGCGTTGCGGCACTCGCGCACCGCGTCCTCGCGTGCGCGAACCAGGTCGCGCACAGCTTCGTCGGCAGCGTCGGGAACTCGAACGGGCGTCAACTCGCCGGCGCGCGCCAGACGCGCCAGCATGATCGCGTCGCGCCGGTCGGTCTTGACCCGATCGCCCGAGCGCTTGGGAATCGACGACGGCGCCACGACCTCGCAAGCCAGGCCTTGGGCCGACAGATGGCGCCAGACGACGAAACCGCAGGGGCCGGCTTCGTAGACGATGTGCAGCGCATGGCCGCGGCTGATCAGTTTGCGCAACGACCGGTCCAGCGACGCCAGATCGCCGCCGATGCTGCCGACGTGGCGCACCTCGGCGTCTCGGCCGGCGTCGGCGGTGGCGATGTCGATGCTGTCCTTGTGAACGTCCAGTCCGACGTACACGGTGGTGGTGATAGATTGGCTCATGGCCCGTCTCCTCGCAAACTTGCAACGCCCGCCGCGCCCATCGCGGCGGTGCATTGGTGTAGCTCGGCAGGCCCTGTGCCTGCAACCTACGGGATCGAGGGTGGCGGGCCGCCTGAGTTCACGAAGCCATCTTGTCTAGGCCGCACAGGGAGACACCGTGACGCTCGTGGCAAAAATTCAGCGAGATCTACTCGACTTCACCGAGAAGGATCCCGATGACCACTCAGGCCTAGTTGAGTTCTGGTACATGGCGAACAGTGCAGCACTCAGTGCTGCACTTTCAGCGCACCCCGGCATCAACCTGATACTGAACGTACGCTCCTTCCAGAACTTCGAGTCGCTCGCGAAGCGCCTTTTTCTCTTAGCCGATACTCTCATTCTTCGCGACACAAGAGATTGGGCGCGCGAAGACAATGAATCTCGCACGATCCCTATGCCGACCGGCTCACCTACAGGCCAGTACGAGCCTGGCTTCCTGGCATCCGCGCTCGAAGATCTCAGGGATTTAACACCTTCTCCTCTGACGCTTCTCTATGAACCGGGGCTCTTCTGGAGCAGCTCCCGCAAGACTTTGAACAATGGCTTGGATGTCGGCTATGCGAGAACGATGGGCGGACACCATGGCATTCCGGCGGGCGCTCTTGAATGGATAGCCAATTCAGGCCGAGAGTATCTTTCCACTGGGCAGGTCGTCTATGCGCCGTTCATCCCATCACTTGAGATGGAGCTCGAGTTCCTGCAGAAGCATCAGGTCAGCTTGCCTGCGCAGTTCGGCGCACAGTCACTCTTTCATCAACAGCACGAATGGCTCGGCGATGACAGGCTGCAGGCACTATTGTCATTGAAGGTTCCATTCCTAGCAGGCTGTTGAAGAACCTCGCCCGACCTCGAGTCAACCCCAGTAGCGCAAGGCGTGGAGCTCGAGGACGATAGGGGCATTGACGCAAGCCCAGGAGAAGCAGGATGCGAGGAGCCGACAGCTACAACGAGTCCCTGTTCACGACGGTAAAGCTCGAGGACTTCGTGCCGCAGAGCCACCCGCTGCGGCCCATGCGCCAGTGGTTCAACCAGACGCTGTCGTCGATGGACACGAAGTTCTCGGCGATGTACGAGGACGACATCTTGGGTGGGCGTCCGAGCATTGCGCCCGAGAAGCTCATGCGCGCGATGCTGCTGCAAGTGCTCTACAGCATCCGCAGCGAGCGGCAACTCGTCGAGCAGATTAACTACAACCTGCTGTACCGCTGGTTCGTCGGCCTGAGCATCGACGACGCGGTATGGAACCACTCGGTGTTCAGCAAGAACCGCGACCGGCTCATCAAGCACGACGCCGTCACCGCCATCTTCAACGCCACCGTCCAGATGGCCAAGGACGCGGGCCACCTCTCAGGGGAACACTTCAGCGTCGACGGCACCCTGATCAAAGCCTGGGCGGGCCAAAAGAGCGTGCAGCGCAAGGACGGCAGCGACGACGATCGTCCGCCCGAAGACTGGCGGGGCGACAAGCGCAGCAACGACACCCACGAATCCAAGACCGATCCCGAATCCCGGCTGTACCGCAAGAGCAATGGCGTCGGCGCGGTGCCCGCGTTTCTCGGGCATGTACTCACCGACAACCGGCACGGCCTGGTGGTGAACGTGCGAGCCAGCCAGGCCGATGGATTCGCCGAACGCGACGTTGCCGCGCAGATGCTCGCCGAGACCGCCAGCCCCGGCAAGCGCATCACCGTCGGAGCCGACAAGGCGTACGACACAAGAGGCTTCGTCAAGGCGTGCCGGGATATGAACGTCACGCCGCACGTGGCACAGAACATCAACCGCTCCGGCGGCAGCGCCGTCGACGGCAGAACGACGAGGCACGTCGGCTACGAGATGAGCCAACGCAAGAGGAAGTGCATCGAGCAGTGCTTCGGGTGGGGCAAGACGGTCGGGGGCTTGGCGCAAGTGATGGTGCGAGGACTGGATAAGGTCGACCAGGTCTTGACGCTGACGATGGCGGCGTACAACTTAACTCGAATGCGAACGCTGCATGAATCGAGCTTGCGAGGTGCGCAATGAGGGCCGCGGCATGCAGTATTGCGATGCCAAGCGCCATCAATGCGCTGACAAGCGGGGTAATCACGGAGCCCAACGCGATCCGGACCGCTGGATGAATCTCGCGAAAGCCGCTTCAGAGGAAAACCAAGCGCTCGCGCGCCGGGTTTTTCAACAACCTGCTAGACGGCCTCGATATCTCAACAATCTCCAGATCAAGGAAGACAACTACGACGCGTTCTCAGTTTTCAGCCGTACGACCTTGAATCTGTCAATGGCGTGAAGTCAGCAGCCGGAACTGAGGGGTTTATTCGAGAGGTTAGAAACATCCAGAGGAACCATGTAGACGCTGCCCTCAACGATGTCCAGAAGATGCTGCACCGCGTGAAGCAGTCGAGCGCCCTTCGAAAGAAGGGCATCCTCGCTGGCTTACTCGGCCTTAACGCAGCAGCTCTTGTCGGTATCCCCGAAACAACGCTCGTAACGGGTCTCGCTGCTGGTGCGGCCGCATTGATAGCAGACAGGGTTGCGCAACTCAAGGAATCAGGTGAGCTCAGCGACAAGAAGGGTTACTTCTTGTGGCAGCTTCGAGAAGCCGCCTCAGGTCAGCGCAGTGCGGCCTAACGATTAAGGATAGATCGCGCGAAGCCGCGATCTGATCCGTTTGTTGGACGAGCCCGGGCCGGCGCGCTGGTTGCGGCCTGGAGCTGCTGCAAGCTGCAAATATCTACGGATGGATGCAGCCGCAAGAACAGGGCTGGAGACGGCGGCGAGTGCGCCGAGGGTGCTGCCGTTTGGCGCCGAGTATCGGCACCTACGGTTTCTCCGATGGTGGACCGATATTCAGACGAACGGATGCGCCGTGCTGTCGTGCAGCGCGGTGGCGATGGCGGATGGTGGTGGAGTGGTGCTCAGTGCGTGCGGGCTTGCGCGCGATCGGGCTTGTCGGGACGCACGACGCGCGAGGGCTGGCCCGGGCCAGCGACATCGGGCTGCAGCGGCGGCATGCGTCGGCACACGACGCGCATCGGCTGGCCGCACACGCAGCGCCAGGCGGGCCGTGTCGGTGCTGTCGATGTTGTCGTCGGCGTCGCGCGCAGGTGCAGCAGCTGCAACAAGCGCACGGCGTCGGCGCTGTTGGGGTGAAGGAAGCCGAAGTTACGCGCCCGCCGCAGCCCCTTGGGCAGCACGTGCTGCAACACCAGCCACAAGAAGGCCGCGCCGGCGAGCGTGCGCGCGGCCATCTTGCCGGTCTTGGCGTCGCGATACCGGAAGCTGACATGCCCGTCGTCGCAGCGCACGATGTCGCGCTCCTGGATCACGCCCCGGTACAGGTATCGGCCCAGATACAGCAGCGCCTTGCGCCCGTCGCCCACCGCCTTGCAATCGACCACCCAGGTGGCGGGGAACTGTGCCGGCAGCGTCAGCCCGGCGCGATCGATCGCATCGAGTACCTTGGCGCGAAAGACCTTGGCCAGCGCCTTGTGGTTGAACAGGTAGCCGCCGCCGCCGCCGCCGCCATCGGCGGCGTCGGCGGCGGCGTGCTTGGTGGTGATGGTGGAGGAGGAGGTGGTGCCGGCCTTGTCGCGCCTGGGCCTGGCTCGACGCCTCTTGGTCCGCCACAGCTTGCGCTTGGTGTCGAGTGCCGCCGCCGGCATCACCATGTGCACGTGCGGATGGAACTCGAGCCGGCGGTTGTGCGTGTGCAGCACGCCCACCGCACCCGGCCTGGCGCGCAACTGGCGGTCGTTGCGGCTGAAGGTGTCGAGCGTGTCCCACGCGCACTGCATCAACAGGGCATAAACCACGCGCTGGTGCTGCCAAGCCAAGCCGCGCAATTCGGCCGGCAAGGTGAAGGTGACGAGGAAGTACGTGGCCGGCACCTGGGACGCAAGCTGACGCTCGAGCCAGCGCTGGCTGTCGTGGTGCTGGCAATGCGGGCAGGCGCGGTGGCCGCACGAGTGGGGCACGCTGCGCTGCTCGCCGCAGGCCGCGCACTGCGCGAGCATGCGCGGCGCAAAGCGGGTGCGACAGCGCTTCATCGCCGCCAGCGCCTGACGGTGGCTGGGCAGCAGCCGATCGCCGTAGTGCTGCAGCAACTGCGGCTCGAAACGTTCGATCAACTCGGCCAGCGCGATCACAGCACCGTCCCCCACTGCAGCGTGAAGCTGCTCATCAGGGAGTTGATGCGCGCGCTGCTGTGCTCGGCGGTATGGCTGGTGAGGTGGGTATAGCGGCTGGTGGTGAGGATGCTGTGGTGGCCGAGAATCTTCTGCACCTCCAGCAGGTCCACGCCGGCTTCGATCAGATGCGTCGCGTAGCTGTGCCTCAGGCTGTGAGGGGTGATGTTTTTTTTAGCCCGCAACTGCGCGCGACCAAGTGCAGTGTGCGCTGCACGCCGCCGCGGTCGAGCGGGCTGGTGGCCGCATGGGCGCCACGCAGACCGCCGGCGCGGTTGGGAAACAGCAGCCTCGGGTGCAGGTGCACGCCCCAATAGCGGCGCAGCACCTGCAGGGTCTGCTGCGGCAGCGGCACCAGGCGGTCGCGATTGCCCTTGGCGTCGCGCACATGAACGCGCATGCGCGCCGCGTCGATGTCGCCCACCGTCAGCGCCAGCCCCTCGCCCAGCCGCAGCCCCAGGCTGTACAGCGTGAAGAAGAACACCCGGTAGCTCAGCACCCGGGTGGCGGCGAACAGCGCCTGCGCCTCGGCCACGCTGACGATGTCGGGCAGCCGGCTGACCTTGGGCGGGCGGATGAACTTGGGCATCGCCCAGGGCTTGCGCAGCACGTGTTCGGTGAAGAACTTCAAGCCGTAGAGGTCCAGCTTGACGCCGCTCCACGAGTGCGAGTCCATCAGCTCGGTGAAGTACTCGACGAGTTGATCCTCACTGAGGTCGGCGACCTCGTAGGAGAAGTACTTGCCGATGCGCCGCATGCCTCGCGCGTAGGCGTCGATCGTCTTGGGTTGCATGCCCTTGAGCTTGAGGTGCTTCAGGTGCGACTGGTACTGCCGCTCGAAAGGCTGCGGGAAGTTCGACTGCTCGGGCAAGGTCGCCATGATGAAAAGTCCTCGTTGAGTGGTTGCGATGCACGCGTCAGAATCGAGCGCGTGAATCTCCACCTTACGGGACCGATCGGCGGCTGCTTGCTCCGCGTAGCGGCTTCGTCCAACGATTAAGGATAGATCGCGCGAAGCCGCGATCTGATCCGTTTGTTGGACGAGCCCGGGCCGGCGCGCTGGTTGCGGCCTGGAGCTGCTGCAAGCTGCAAATATCTACGGATGGATGCAGCCGCAAGAACAGGGCTGGAGACGGCGGCGAGTGCGCCGAGGGTGCTGCCGTTTGGCGCCGAGTATCGGCACCTACGGTTTCTCCGATGGTGGACCGATATTCAGACGAACGGATGCGCCGTGCTGTCGTGCAGCGCGGTGGCGATGGCGGATGGTGGTGGAGTGGTGCTCAGTGCGTGCGGGCTTGCGCGCGATCGGGCTTGTCGGGACGCACGACGCGCGAGGGCTGGCCCGGGCCAGCGACATCGGGCTGCAGCGGCGGCATGCGTCGGCACACGACGCGCATCGGCTGGCCGCACACGCAGCGCCAGGCGGGCCGTGTCGGTGCTGTCGATGTTGTCGTCGGCGTCGCGCGCAGGTGCAGCAGCTGCAACAAGCGCACGGCGTCGGCGCTGTTGGGGTGAAGGAAGCCGAAGTTACGCGCCCGCCGCAGCCCCTTGGGCAGCACGTGCTGCAACACCAGCCACAAGAAGGCCGCGCCGGCGAGCGTGCGCGCGGCCATCTTGCCGGTCTTGGCGTCGCGATACCGGAAGCTGACATGCCCGTCGTCGCAGCGCACGATGTCGCGCTCCTGGATCACGCCCCGGTACAGGTATCGGCCCAGATACAGCAGCGCCTTGCGCCCGTCGCCCACCGCCTTGCAATCGACCACCCAGGTGGCGGGGAACTGTGCCGGCAGCGTCAGCCCGGCGCGATCGATCGCATCGAGTACCTTGGCGCGAAAGACCTTGGCCAGCGCCTTGTGGTTGAACAGGTAGCCGCCGCCGCCGCCGCCGCCATCGGCGGCGTCGGCGGCGGCGTGCTTGGTGGTGATGGTGGAGGAGGAGGTGGTGCCGGCCTTGTCGCGCCTGGGCCTGGCTCGACGCCTCTTGGTCCGCCACAGCTTGCGCTTGGTGTCGAGTGCCGCCGCCGGCATCACCATGTGCACGTGCGGATGGAACTCGAGCCGGCGGTTGTGCGTGTGCAGCACGCCCACCGCACCCGGCCTGGCGCGCAACTGGCGGTCGTTGCGGCTGAAGGTGTCGAGCGTGTCCCACGCGCACTGCATCAACAGGGCATAAACCACGCGCTGGTGCTGCCAAGCCAAGCCGCGCAATTCGGCCGGCAAGGTGAAGGTGACGAGGAAGTACGTGGCCGGCACCTGGGACGCAAGCTGACGCTCGAGCCAGCGCTGGCTGTCGTGGTGCTGGCAATGCGGGCAGGCGCGGTGGCCGCACGAGTGGGGCACGCTGCGCTGCTCGCCGCAGGCCGCGCACTGCGCGAGCATGCGCGGCGCAAAGCGGGTGCGACAGCGCTTCATCGCCGCCAGCGCCTGACGGTGGCTGGGCAGCAGCCGATCGCCGTAGTGCTGCAGCAACTGCGGCTCGAAACGTTCGATCAACTCGGCCAGCGCGATCACAGCACCGTCCCCCACTGCAGCGTGAAGCTGCTCATCAGGGAGTTGATGCGCGCGCTGCTGTGCTCGGCGGTATGGCTGGTGAGGTGGGTATAGCGGCTGGTGGTGAGGATGCTGTGGTGGCCGAGAATCTTCTGCACCTCCAGCAGGTCCACGCCGGCTTCGATCAGATGCGTCGCGTAGCTGTGCCTCAGGCTGTGAGGGGTGATGTTTTTTTTAGCCCGCAACTGCGCGCGACCAAGTGCAGTGTGCGCTGCACGCCGCCGCGGTCGAGCGGGCTGGTGGCCGCATGGGCGCCACGCAGACCGCCGGCGCGGTTGGGAAACAGCAGCCTCGGGTGCAGGTGCACGCCCCAATAGCGGCGCAGCACCTGCAGGGTCTGCTGCGGCAGCGGCACCAGGCGGTCGCGATTGCCCTTGGCGTCGCGCACATGAACGCGCATGCGCGCCGCGTCGATGTCGCCCACCGTCAGCGCCAGCCCCTCGCCCAGCCGCAGCCCCAGGCTGTACAGCGTGAAGAAGAACACCCGGTAGCTCAGCACCCGGGTGGCGGCGAACAGCGCCTGCGCCTCGGCCACGCTGACGATGTCGGGCAGCCGGCTGACCTTGGGCGGGCGGATGAACTTGGGCATCGCCCAGGGCTTGCGCAGCACGTGTTCGGTGAAGAACTTCAAGCCGTAGAGGTCCAGCTTGACGCCGCTCCACGAGTGCGAGTCCATCAGCTCGGTGAAGTACTCGACGAGTTGATCCTCACTGAGGTCGGCGACCTCGTAGGAGAAGTACTTGCCGATGCGCCGCATGCCTCGCGCGTAGGCGTCGATCGTCTTGGGTTGCATGCCCTTGAGCTTGAGGTGCTTCAGGTGCGACTGGTACTGCCGCTCGAAAGGCTGCGGGAAGTTCGACTGCTCGGGCAAGGTCGCCATGATGAAAAGTCCTCGTTGAGTGGTTGCGATGCACGCGTCAGAATCGAGCGCGTGAATCTCCACCTTACGGGACCGATCGGCGGCTGCTTGCTCCGCGTAGCGGCTTCGTCCAACACTTCGCTCAACCGGACCCATTGCGGCGTGCCGCCATTTGGGCTACAAACACCGTAGCCCAAATGCCGTCACGCCGCAACGGTCCGGTTAGCTCAAACGTTAGGCGGCGCAGGCAAGCCGTGCTCGACAGTTTTCCTAGAAGGAGATCGGACATGTTCGGAACTCAGTTGCATCAAGTCGCCATCAATATCAGTTCGCTGCTCGCCATTGCACTGTTCTGCGGGTCTTCTTTCGCGCAAGCGTGCATAAAGACGGAAGTAGTCTGCTCGTGCCCTCGAACTGGGGGCGAGGGAAGTACGTTTGCCGGATGCGCGGCCACAGCCGGCGACTGTGGAATAGGCTGCAGGGCCGTCCAGACTGGCGGCATCTGTGCCGGACATACGAAGGGCAACTGCAACGTAGGCCCCCCGTCTCCGCCGCTCCCCGATGTCCCCACCGTTCACTACTTGCCAGTCGAGCAAAGTGATCAACGGCTCAATTCAGCAATCAATGGAGGAAGACATGAAGTACACAAGGTTGTAGCGCCCCTGCCCTCCCCCTCGCTGGCCTGCGTTCGCATTTCAGTAAAGCCGGGCAACGCGCCACTCCGGCAGGTCCTTCTTCGCGTCTCGAACGCCAATGGGCCGCACGTGTCCAAACAGGCGTGGTGTCCCAACGGACAATGCCAGGAACTTGGCTGGTTCTCAGCCGCACCACAGAACGAGTGGCGCACGGCTACCGAGCGCACAATCCGTGTTCGACTAGGCAATGAAAGCCGAGAGTGGGCTCGCGTCGCAGAACTGTTCCTTGTATTTGACTCTGGCAACACTCCGCCAGCCTCAGTTTCCTTGCTTCCAGTTGAGGGCTGCCGCGAGTGGGAAAGCGCCGACAGGTAGCGAAAGCGCCGCCTAACCCTTTACAGGGACTTCCCACGCGGTCAAGCACGATCGTGGCGGAAGACGGATTCCTGTAGCCGGTGGCTCGCTGAAGACGCTGGTGACTTGATCCCAGCCCCGTTTGGAAGCGTATTGGGGAGGGGCCCACGAAGTGGGAGGGGCGAAGCCCCTCGGGGGATGGGGGCGCGCCCCCATGTCAACGGGTCCGGTGAGATGTGCCCCCGCGATCGGTGAGACGAAGCATTGGGTATTTGGTTGTGTGTGGTATTGGTTATGGATGGATGGCAATAGTGGGATGGTTGAAGTATTTGCGACGACCTGGCGAAGCGCTGAACAGAGAACAGACTGCCACTCTACAGACGGCCTTGTTGCAGTCGAAGCGATGAGGCGACGCTGCGGGCCCAGATACGAACCGCTCGGCGGGGCTCCAATCCGTTCACGTGGACGCCTGTTGGCGCCACCAAGGGTTAGTCGAGCTTGCCCGCCGCCGGTCTGACCTGTCAGAGCATCTTCGGGATGTCGTCGTGCACGGAAGAAGAATCTGGGAGAGAGGGAGAGGGTCGAGAAGAACGGCAGCTACGTGGCCGCAGCGGGCTACAGGGACTTCCCACGCGGTCAAGCACGATCGTGGCGGAAGACGGATTCCTGTAGCCGGTGGCTCGCTGAAGACGCTGGTGACTTGACCTTGCCCCCGGAAAACGTATCCCTTGCTGGGTGATCCAATCCAAGCAAGGAGAACGAGATGACGAAAAAGCCGAGAGCGCGCTACACGCTCGAGTTCAAGCAAGAGGCGGTGCGCCTGGTGCAAGGTGGACAGTCCATTGCGGCGGTGTCGCGCGCGCTGGGTGTGGTGGACCAGACGCTGTTCAACTGGGTCAAGGCTCACCGCGGCGGCAAGCTCACCGGCGCCGACACCAAGGTTGTGAGCGCTGAGCAAATGGAGATCAGCCGGCTGCGTGCCGAGCTGGCGCGCGTGAAGATGGAGCGCGACATCCTGGGAAAAGCGACGGCGTACTTCGCAAAGGCAGCGACGTGAAGTACGCCTTCATCCGAGACCATCGACGGGTGTGGCCGATCTCGGTGCAGTGCCGAGTGCTCGGGGTCAGCGTGGCGGGCTACCACGAGCACATCGTGCGCCGAGCCAGCAGCGCGCCGCGTCGCCACCTCAGCGATCAGGCGCTGCTGGTGCACATCAAGGCCATCCACATCGAGACGCATGGCAGCTACGGCTGGCCGCGCATCTGGAGGGAGTTGCTCGCGCGCGGCATCGGCGTGGGCAAGGAGCGCGTGCAAAAGCTCATGCAGCAGCACGGTATCCGCGCCAAGGGCAAGCGGCGCTTCAAGGTCACCACCGACAGCAACCACGACTTGCCGATCGCGCCCAACCTGCTCGGGCGCGAGTTCATGGTCAATGAGCCCGACAAGGTCTGGGTGGGCGACATCACCTACATCTGGACCGACGAGGGCTGGTTGTTCCTGGCCGTGGTGATCGATCTGTTCAGCCGCCAGGTCATCGGCTGGAGCTTGCGGGCCGACATGACGCGCGACATCGTGATCGACGCCCTGCGCATGGCGTGGTTCAAGCGCCGCCCAAGCAAGCACGCTGGGCTGATCTTCCACAGCGACCGAGGCAGCCAATACGCAAGCAAGGACTTCTGCGACGTGCTGGACGAGTACGGCATCACCGCCTCGATGAGCCGTCGCGGCGACTGCTGGGACAACGCGTGCAGCGAGACGTTGTTCGGGTCGTTGAAGGTCGAGCGGCTGCACGGGCAACGCTTCGAGACGCGCCGACAGGCCAAGGACGAAGTCATCGCCTGGGTGCTTTGGTACAACCGAACCCGACTGCACTCGACGCTGGCCTATGTCAGCCCGATGCGGTTCGAAGAAAACTGGGCGACCGGACAACCTCGGCACGCCAGTGCATGAGCCGAGTTAAGGGATACGGATTCCAGGGGCAAGGTCATGGTGCTCTGGTGGTTGCGCTCGAAGCGCGTCCCCTTGGTCATGATCGCCCACAAGATGCGCGCGTTCTTGTTCGCCAGCGCCACCACCGCCTTCTGCCAGCCCGAGCGCGTCTTCAGCGCCAGCACCCATCGGCTGATCGGGTCGGTGCGCGTGTGAGCCGAATTCACCACCGACTTCGCGCCCTGGATCAACAGCGTTCGCAGATACGCATCGCCCCGCTTCGTGATCGTGCCCAGGTTCGTCTTGCCGCCCGACGAATGCTGCCGCGGCACCAACCCCAGCCAGGCGCCGAACTGCGCGCCACTCTTGAACTGCCTGAAGTCGCCCACCGTGGCGATGGCCGCCGATGCGCCCACCGGACCCACCCCCATCAACTCACCAGCACGCTTCACGTCGTCGTTGCCCGAGCCGTGCGCGGCGATGCGCTCGTCGCACCAGGCCAAATGCGCGTCCAACTCGCGCCACTGCGCCTGCGCGCGCAGCAGCGTCACGCGCGCCAGATGATTCATCTCGTTGGAGGCATCCTCGAGCACGTCGTCGAGCGCCAACTCGAGGTCACGCACCCCGGCAGGGATCGCCACGCCGAACTCCAGCAGCAGCCCGCGAATGCGATTGATGCAGGCGGTGCGATCGGCCTTCACACCCTCGCGCAACCGGTGCACCGTCAGCATCGACTGCTGCTCGACGCTCTTGACCGGAACGAAGCGCATGTGCGGCCGAGCAGCGGCCTCGCACACTCCCGCGGCGTCGTTGGCGTCGTTCTTGCCGACCACACCCTCGGCGCGGTACGGCGCGGCCACGGCGATGTCGATGCTGTCCTTGTGCACGTCCAGCCCCACATACAGGCAGGCGGTGATAGATTGACTCATGGCCCGTCTCCTCGCAAGTTCGCAACGCCCGCCGCGCCCATCGCGGCGGTGCATTGGTGTAGTTCGGCAGGCCCTGTGCTTGCAACCTACGGTGTTGCGTGGGACGGGCCGCCCGAGATCGCGAAGCCATCCTGTCTAGCCGTCAAAGGCCACCGCTGCGATATCACGAACGCCAAGGAGAGCGCTGTGCACTTAGATGGCTCGTGTCATTGCGGCAAGGTCAAGTTCAGCGTCGAGTCGGCGGAACCGGTCCCCTTCATGCGGTGCTACTGCTCGATCTGTCGCAAGACCGCAGGCGCTGGCGGTTACGCGATCAATCTCGGAGCCGCCGCGCGCAGCATGAGAGTCACCGGCAAGCGCTACCTACGCATCTATCGAGCCCGGCTCACGAACGACGGTCGCACGGGAACACGTCTCAGTAGCGCGCGGCGCTACTTCTGTGCCCACTGCGGCAGCGCACTCTGGGCGTGGGATCCGACGTGGCCTGAACTTGTGCACCCGCACGCCAGCGCGATCGACACGCCTCTACCAGTTCCACCGGAGAACGTGCACTGCTTGGTCGGCTCAAAGGTGTCGTGGGTGAAAATCGAGGGCGGTCCTAATGACCAGCGCTTCGAGCACTATCCCAGTATGTCGCTGGGGCAGTGGCACCAGAGCAAGGGCCTAAGCTCTTCAGTTGAGGTTCGTAGTGTTCAAGCCCGCGTTGACGCCTAAAACCCCCTACAGGAACTTCCCGTGTCGTCAAGCACCGGCCGTGGCGGAAGATGGAGCGCGGCGGCCATCGCTGCGTTGTTGATCAACCTGCTGGCCGCGCAAAGCGTGGTGGCCGGCGACGCGGTAACTGGCTGGCGTCAGATAAACCCTATTCGTTAGAAGCGTCACGAACACGCGCACTGCCATGTTTCCGACCGAAATCCTTGTTGCCTACCTCGCCGCAGTCTTGGTCGTCGTCATCGCGCCAGGCCCGGACAACATACTTGCCATGGGTCGCGGCCTCAGCCAAGGTCGCGCAGCCGCCGCGCTGTCCTCTGTTGGCGCAGGCTTGGGCATCATGTTCCACACGGTGGCCGCCACGCTCGGCCTCGCGCTCGCGCTGCAAGCGTCGCCGCTGGCGTTCTGGGCGGTCAAAGCCGCGGGTGCTGCCTACCTGCTGTGGCTTGGCTACAAGGCCATCTCGTCACGCAGCCTCATTTCCTTCTCGCCCACCGACCAACAGCCTTTGTGGCGCGTGTTCCTCACCGGCCTGCTCTCCAACGTCCTGAATCCGAAGCCAGGGCTGTTCGTCGTCGCGTTCATTCCGCAGTTCGTGTCGGTCAACCGCGGACCGGTGCACGTTCAAATGCTCGCCTACGGAGCCATCTTTGCCGTTGTCACCGCGGTCATTTTCACCGTGCTGGGTTGCTTCTCGGCGCAACTCTCGGGCTGGCTGGCTCGCAGGCCCAAGGTCGTCACGGCTGCCAATGTGGGAGCCGGCTTCACGTTCATTGCGGCTGGCGTTTCCATCCTTGCACTCGACCGTCAGAAGTGACGCCTAACCGGCGGAGTTTCAGCGTTCCCGAGGCGTGTTGGGGCAGGTCTTGCTTGTTGCGCGCAAAGGCACCAAGCTCTCACCACGTCCCGCCCCTGCGCCTGGAGTTCCGAAGGAGCGATCTACCGACGCCTAAGTGCGTAAGGCGCACCCTCGCTGCCGCCCGTGCGTTCAGCGCATGCTCGCCCACTTGAACAGCACAAACCCGTCCGGGCGCTGATACGCGTCGACCGACTTGCGCAGGCCCAGCGACAGCTTCTGCTGATACAGCGGAACGTGCCCGACGTTGGCTGCGTGCAGCGCGAAGGCTTCACGCATCATCGTGTTTCGACGGCCTTCGTCAAGTTCACTCTGAATATTCACGGCCAACGCATCCAGCGCCGGATTGCTGTAGGCGCCGAAGTTCCACTGCCCCTGGCCGCTGCGGTCGCCGGTGCCGGGTGTGCCCAGTACCGTGAAGAGCACGTTGTGGGCATCCAGGCCCGCAGGGGTCCAACCCAGCAGGAACATGCTTGTCTCCCGCTTGAGCGCACGCGGGAAGTACGTCGCTTTCGGTTCGGCCTGCAGCCGCACCGCGACGCCCACGCGTGCGAGATAGGCGGCGACCGACTGGCACACCTCCGCGTCGTTGACGTAGCGGTCGTTCGGGCAGTTGAGGGTCACTTCGAAGCCGTTCGGATACCCCGCTTCGGTCAGCAGCCGACGCGCTGCTTCGGGGTCGTAGGGCAGTCGCCGTGCCATCGCTGCGTCGTAGCCGCGTATGCCCTCGGTGACCATCGCGCCGGTGGCTTGTGCGGCACCGCGCATCACGCGGCTGACGATGGTGTCGACGTTGATGGCCTGGTAGACGGCCTGGCGCACGCGCTTGTCCTTGAACGGGTTGCGTGCCTTGATGTTCGAGAAGAGCAGCTCGTCGCGCTTTTGGTCGAACCCCAGGAAGATCACGCGCAACTCGGGGCCTTGCAGCGCCCGAAGGTCGGGGTGCGCGGCGACGCGTTGCACATCCTGCAGCGGCAAGGGGTCGATCACGTCGACCTCGCCCGACAGCAGCGCGGCCACGCGGGTGCCGTCATTGCTCAGGGGTCGAAAGACAACTGTCTCGACGTTGCCGTCGGCCTTGTCCCACCACTGAAAGTTGCGCGCCAGCACCGTGCGAACGCCCGGCTCGCGTTCGCGCAGTCGGTAGGGCCCCGTCCCGTTGGCTCGGAAAGAGGCCGCGTTCTCGACGCCGCGTCGCCGGTCCACCGGCCGTTCGGCCTGCTGGGCCATGCTCCACGTGCGGCTCATGATCAGCACGTTCGTGAGCAAGTCGGGCAGGATGGGGTTCGGCGCGGAGGTCTCGATCTCGACGGTGTGGGCGTCGACCTTGCGGACCTGCCTGATCGACGCTGTCTGCGAGCGCAGGTCCGAGCCTTCGCCGCGCGCGCGTTCGAGCGAGAACACCACGTCGTCGGCATCGAACGGCGTGCCGTCGTGAAAGGCGACGTTGCGGCGCAGTTCGAAGCGCCAGACCGTGGGCGACGTGGCCGCGTAGCGCACCGCAAGCGCGGGCCTGACCTTCAGGTCACGCCCGCGGGTCGCCAACGCCTCGTAGACGTTGTTCAGCAGACCAAGCTGCACCGCCTCGTTCAGCGAATGCGGATCCATCGACAGCGCGTCGCCTTGACTGGCGAAGCGCAGCGTCTTCGCGTGAACCAACGGTGCAGCGCTGGCGAGGACGACAGCTGCTGCGGCGGCCATCGCGATGCGTCGGGCAATCGGGCCATTCATGAACGTCGCTCCGGGTTGACTGTGGCTGCGCATCGTATCGGCACGAGCAAGCCGCCTGCCGGGGCCTTGTTGCGCATCTGGTCGCTCCATGCGGTGGCCTCGACGGGAGGCCCGCGCACGCAGTGCACGGTGCACCTCGTCGGAAAGGTTTCAGACCGTCACCATGGCCATCTTCGTCACCTCGCTGTGAACAGTGCATGCACTGTACGGTTTTGCCTGCACAGGGGTGGCTGTGCAGCCGCGCAAGTACAGTCCCGCCAGCATGCACATCGAGCTCGACGATCTTTCCCGCCCCGTTGTTCACGATCTACTTCGTGAGCACTTGGCCAACATGTACGGACTGACGCCAGCGGACAAGGTGTACGCGCTGGATCTGGAAGACCCGCACAGCGTGTTCATGAGCCTGCGCTTGTCAGCGGGTGCGGCCTGACGGCGCAAGCGACATCGAATGGCGACCTCCGCTGCGCCGCCCGCCGGCTATTCCGGTACCCCACTCGCGAAGAAGCTGGGCTACAAGGCGTCGACTCGGGCGGTGCTCGTCGGCGCACCCGAGGGCTACGCCGCGATGGTGGATCCATTGCCCGAAGGCGTTGTGTTCGAACGCGCGCCGACGCCGAAGACCGACCTTGTGCATCTGTTCGTGACGGAACGCGCTGCGTTGGCGAAGTACCTCGGCAGCTTGCGCAAGTCGCTCGACCCCGCCGCCGCGGTTTGGGTGTCGTGGCCGAAGAAGGCGTCGAAGGTGGCGACCGACATCACCGAAGACGTGATCCGCGAGGTCGCGTTGCCGCTGGGCTTCGTCGACATCAAGGTATGTGCGGTCAGCGAGGTCTGGTCGGGGCTGAAGCTCGTGGTGCGCAAAGAGCTTCGGTAGGTCGGCCAGGCTGACCAGGGCGCCGACGAATCAGTTAACCGAGGCGGCCCTCGCTGAGCGCCGCAACGGTGTCCCGGATCAGGTGCCCCGAGATGCTGAAGCGCGGCGGGATCGGCGGCAGTGCGTCCAGCGCGAACCAGCGCGCATCTTCGATCTCACCGGGTTGCGGCACGATTTCGCCGGCCGTCCAACGGGCAGTGAACGCGACCATCAGGCTGTGCGGGAACGGCCAGCTCTGGCTGCCGTAGTAGCGCAGGTCGGCGATGCGCACGCCGACCTCTTCGGCGGTCTCGCGCGCGACGCATTCCTCGAGCGTCTCGCCGGCTTCGACGAAGCCGGCCAGGGCGCTGTAGACCCCTTTGGCGAAGCGCGGCGCGCGCGCCAGCAGTACTTCGCCCGGCCGCCACACCAGCGCCATCATGGCTGGCGTGACGCGCGGATAGGCGATGTGGCTGCATGTGGCACAGCGGCGTGCGCGCTCGTGCGTCAGGCGTTCGGTCGGCGTGCCGCAGACGCCGCAGAAGCGGTGCGTGCGGTCCCACTCGACCAACTGGAATGCGCGCGCTGCCGCACCGGCCTGCGCGGCCGGCAGCGCCATCATCGCGTCACGCAGGGGTACCTGGCGCCAACCGGGCGGCGCGTTGTCGGTGCTGAGGGCCCACACGTCTACACCGTCGAGGCGGCCGAGGTAGTGCCGTGTCGTCGACGGCATCGGCGCGGCCGGCGCGAAAGGTGCGTCGTTCTCGGGCAGCAGCAGCTTGCCTTCCACGAACGCGAATGACCAAGCGGTTGGGCTGGGTTCACCGTCGTGCACCACGGCAGGTTCGAATTCCATGTGCCTTAGTTGAACACGCGGCGGTACGAAAAAATAGCGCACTGCCAACATCGCCCTCAACGGACGCCGCCGATGCCGCCGAGAAGCGGCAGCAGCCCCGCGTGCCATGCGACGAAGCCCGCCACGTTAAGCAGTACCGACAGCCAGAAGGCGACGATGAAACTCTCCTTCGTCGTCTTGTGCCGAAGGAGTTGCTGCGCAAGGAGTGCGCCCGGCCAGCCCCCGGCAAGCGTGAGGAGGTGAAGCGTCGATTCCGGCGTGCGCCAGCGTCCCGCGACGGCGGCGGACTTGTCGAGCGCGTAGGCGAGAAATGCCACCAGACTGAAGATGACGTACGTCAGCAGCACCGGTGGTTGAAAACCCCGTTCGTCATTCCATTTCACGAGCGTTCCGGTGAATCGCATGTCGACAAGCCCAGTCCGAACAGTTTATGCACCCCAATATTGCGCGCGCAACGGCCCCTTCAACATCTTGCCGGTCGGCGTGCGCGGCAGCGACTGTACGAAATCGACGCTCTTCGGCGCTTTGTACGACGCCACGCGTGCACGCGCGAAGTCGATGATCGACTGCTCGAGTTCGACGCTTGGCTGCACACCGGTGGCCAACGTCACGATGGCCTTCACCTGCTCACCCATCTCGGCGTCGGGCACGCCGATCACGGCCACGTCGGTGATGGCGGGGTGCAGGGTCAGCGCGTTCTCGACCTCTTGCGGGTAGATGTTCACGCCGCCCGAGATGATCATGAAGGCTTTGCGATCGGTGAGGAAAAGATAACCATCGCTGTCGACGTGACCGATATCTCCGACCGCGGTCCACGTGGGGTGGTGCGGATGTTGGGTCGCGGCCGTTTTCTCGGGGTCACCGTGGTACTGGAACGGCAGGGTGTCGCGCTCGAAGTAGACCAACCCGTCCTGTCCCGTCGGCAGTTCTACGCCGACCGCATCGTTGTCGTCACAGATATGCAGCTTGCCGAGTACCGGCTTGCCGACCGATCCGGGCCTGCGCAACCAATCCTGCGGGCCGATCACGGTCATGCCGTTGAGTTCGGTGCACGAGTAGTACTCGTGCAGCACCGGCCCCCACCAATCGATCATCGCGCACTTCACGTCCACGGCGCAGGGCGCTGCCGCGTGAATCGCCATCGTCAGGCTGCTCAGGTCGTAGCGCGCGCGTATTGGCGCAGGCAACTTCAACATGCGAACGAACATCGTCGGCACCCATTGGCTGGCGTTGACGCGCCAGGTCTGAATGGCCGCGAGCGCGGCTTCGGGGTCGAAGCGGTCCATCACGATCGTGGTGCCGCCCAGCGCCTGCACCGTGGCGCACGTGCGCAACGGCGCCGCGTGATACAGCGGTGCGGGCGACAGGTACACCGTGTCCGACGAGAAACCGAAGGCGGCGCTGAACAGCGCGACCGTCGTGTCGCCGGCATCCGACACCGCGCGCTCGGGCAACGGTTGCCGCACCCCTTTCGGCCGCCCCGTGGTGCCGGACGAATACAGCATGTCACCGCCCCGCGGCTCGCGATCCGGGCGCACGGTCGATGCTTGCGCGATCAGATCTTCCAGGCGATGAAAGCCCGCCGTGGGCGCGGCGTCGAAAGACACCCGATGCTCGAGCGTGTCGATCCCCTCCCAAGCCTGCGTCGACACCTCGGGAACAACGCC
Organism: uncultured beta proteobacterium; assembly: GCA_963738615.1. Classification (GTDB taxonomy): domain Bacteria; phylum Pseudomonadota; class Gammaproteobacteria; order Burkholderiales; family Burkholderiaceae_C; genus CAVTWY01. Next base: position 84,354 of record CAVTXI010000019.1, on the reverse strand, counting down.
GAGGAACAGCGCCTTGGAGCCCGAGTTCTCGAGGATGTAGCGCATCTCGTCGGCATGCAGTCGATGGTTCACCGCCGTGAGATACAGGCCGGCGCGCTGCGCGGCCCAATACACGTCGAACACCCGCGCATCGTTGTCGCAGATCAAAGCGATCACGTCACCGCGCTGCAAGCCCACGCCTCGCATCCAATTGGCCAGGCGCAGCGATCGATCGTCCAGTTGCGCGTAGCTCACGCTGCGGCCGGTCGATGCCATCACGATGGCTGGCTTGTCAGGGGTGCGAAGGGCGTGGGTTCCTGGGTACACGTGGGGCTCCGATGGTTCCCGGGGCCTCATCTTCGTGCACGCGGCGCAAAATCCCGCGGCCTGCGCGCGGGCGCTGCGACCAACTGGTGCATTCGCGCCACCGCGTATGGCGCGCTCGACCGCGGCTACGACCTCACGCTGGTGGCCGATGGCCACACCACCGGGTCGATGCCGCTCGATGACGGCACCACGATCGAAGCCGATCACGTGGTGCGCGAGCTGAACCTGGCGATGACGTGGCTGTCGTACCCCGGGCGCAAGAACGCGAGCGCCACCGTCGACCAGCTGGCTTTCGACGACGCGCGCCAGTAAGTGGGGCAGACCGGTCGCGGCCTGCCCGCTGGGCCACGGATCAGAAGCTGTAGCCGATCGAGAACATCACCTGCGGCAGCAGCTTCACCGCACCGACGCCATCGCGCAGCTCCTGCGTCTCGCGGTCCACGTCGGCCTGCGCCGCGGCTTGTGAAAGCTGGCCGCGCGTGATCACGCTCACCTTCGGCTTGCCGATCGCCGCGCCGACGTTCGAAGGCGAAGCGCCAGCCTTTGTCGCGCTGCATGTTGTGGCCCCAGCCGATGCCCAGGTACGGCATCGTCGACGGGTACTTGACGCTGACGTTGAAGCCGTCGGCTGCGGTGGTGGTGTAGTTGTTGCCGCCCACGTTCAGCGTGCCGCCCGCGCCGCTGGCGTCGAGCACGAGCTTGGTGTTGGCGAACGTCAGGCCCGTGCTGACGCGGAAGGTGCCGCCCATCACGAACCAGTCGAGCAGCAGGTTGGTGCGGTCGAGTTTGACCTTCGCGTCGTAGTCGATGCCTTCTTCGGTGCGACGTTCGCTGCGGTTGCCCGCGGTCGCGATGTCGGCGCGCACGCCCAGGTGCGGGCCCAGCGGCTGCGCAACGCCCAGGCCATATCCCAGGAAGCCGGCGGTGCCGTAGACCTCGACAGCCGATGCGGCCGTGGTGCCAAGGCCCAGGGGCAGGGCGACGAGCAGGGGCTTCAGGTACTTCTTCATGTTCGTGATGTTCGTGTGTGATGCAGGTGGGTGGACGAAAGGCGCGCCGTGAGGCGCTGCACTGTTCGATTGGATGACACGCGCGCCGTGCTCGCGGTGGTTGTTGCGGTATTGCGCCGCCGCGTGCCAGCGGGCGCGTGACGGGTTTCACGACTCGCGGTCGCGATCGGTCGCGATCGGTCGCGACGTGTCGCGCCTTACCATGGCGCTGATGTCCAAGCTCTCCGGTCTGATGTGGGCCATCTCGCACGCCACCGAACGGCGCTTCCATATGCCGTCGCGCCTGCATGCATGGACGCAGCAGCGCTCGCCGTTCGTGCACACCGCGCGCCACGGCCTGCGGTTCGAACTCGTGCCCGGCGAATACGTCGACCAGCACATCTATGTCGAAGGCATCTTCGAGCGCCGCTTTCTCGACGGACTGCACGCCTACTTCACGCAGCACCCCGGTGACGTGATGCTCGACGTGGGCTGCAACATCGGCAACCACAGTTGCTTCTTGGCCGATTGCTTCCGTGCGGTGCACGCGTTCGACCCGAACCCGATCGTGACCGCGCGCATGCAGGCCAACGTGGCGCGAAACCGAATCGGCAACGTGACGATCCGCACCGTCGGGCTGGGTGACGCAACATCGACGCTGCACCTGAAGGTCAATCGCGACGGGAATCTCGGCGCGAGCGCTCTGACGGACACGCCGGACGCCGACACGCAGGCGGTGCCGATCGTCGTTGGCGACGATGCGGTGCGCGAAGCGGTCATCGGCAACGGCAAGGGCAAGATCGACCTGCTGAAGGTCGACGTTGAAGGCCACGAGCTGGCGGTCTTCACTGGCCTGCGCCAGACCATCGCACAGCACGGCCCGATCATCGCGTTCGAATTCCACGCCGCCGAACGCCCGCCGGGCGAGTGGGACGTGATCGCCGCGGTGCTTGGCGGCTACGTCTTCACCGAACCGTTCCATGCGCCGGCCGACGCGGGCCCGCTCGACAAGCTGCGCTGGCACCTCGAGCGCTGCGGCCGGCCGGTGCTCGAGCGCTTCACACAGCCCGAGCATCGTTCGTACGACAACATCCTCGCGTTTCCTGACGAGGCGACGCTCGCGAAGTTCGACGCTGTGCATCCACGGCCATAGAGGAATCCAGGCATGAAGCTCCAGATCAACGGCAAGACCCACGACATCGACGTCGAGCCCGATATGCCCCTGCTGTGGGTGCTGCGTGATGAGCTGGGAATCACCGGCCCGAAGTACGGTTGCGGCATGTCGATCTGCGGCGCGTGCACCGTGCACGTGGGCGGCGCGGCGGTGCGTTCGTGCGTGACGCCGGTGGGCAGCGTGCAGGCGCCGGTGGTCACGATCGAAGGCTTGGGTCAGCCTGACGCGCTGCATGTTGTTCAGAAGGCGTGGATCGAACAGCAGGTGGCGCAATGCGGCTACTGCCAGAGCGGGCAGATCATGGCCGCGGCTGCGTTCCTCGCTGCAACGCCGTCGCCGACCGACGCGCAGATCGATGAAGCGATGTCGGCAAACCTTTGCCGCTGCGGAACGTATCCGCGCATTCGCAGTGCGGTGAAGTCGGCGGCTGCGTCGCTCGCGAAAGGTTGATGACCATGGGACGCATCGCCACCCTCGCGCGCCGCACCTTCATCGTCGGTGTCGGCGCCGTCGCTGCGGGCCTGGCCGTCGGCACCTACTTCTACAAGCGCGACCCGAAGAACCCGCTGCTGGATGAACTGCCCGACGGCGCGACCGCCTTCAACCCCTACGTGCGCATCGACAAAGACGGCATCACGCTGATCACGCCGCGCGCGGACATCGGCCAGGGTGCGTACTCGGTGCAGGCCGCGCTGATCGCCGAAGAGCTCGACCTTGCGTGGGGGCAGTTCAACGTCGACCACGGACCGCCCAGCGCGGCCTACTACAACGGCGTGGTCGCCGCCGAAGCGATGCCGATCGCGGCGACCAGCGAAAGCTTTTTCGCGCGCATGGGCCGCGGCGCGGGCGATGTGGTGGGCAAGCTGGTCGGCATGCAGATCACCGGCGGCTCGAGCACGGTGCCCGACGCGTTCGACAAGCTGCGCGTGGCTGGCGCGGTGGCGCGGCAGATGTTGCTGCAAGCCGCGGCGCAGCAGACGGGTGTGCCGATCGCGCAATTGAAGACGCAGGACGCGCACGTGATCACGCCCGACGGCAAGCGGCTGAGTTATCTGTCGCTCGCCGCCGCGGCCGGCAAGCAGTCGCCACCCTCGAGCGTGACGCTGAAGCCCGCAGGCGCAATGGCGCCTGCTGGGCAAGCCGATGAAGCGGATCGACATCGAGGCGAAGTCCACCGGCCGTGCGATGTTTGGCATCGACCTGCGTTTGCCCGACATGGTCTACGCGACCGTGAAGACGAACCCGCGCATCGGCGGCGGCGTGAAGAAGCTCGACACGCAGAAGGCGCAGGCCGCGAAAGGCGTGTTGAAGGTCGTGCCGATCGCGGGCGGCTTTGGCGTGATCGCGAACAACACCTGGCGCGCGTTCGAGGCGGCCAAGTTGGTCGACGTCGAATGGGGCCCCGCGCCCTACCCGCTGACGAGTGCGGCGATGTTCGACGAGGTCGCGAAGTCGTTCACCGAGCAGCGCAAGGACAGCCGCTTCAAAGACGATGGCGACGTCGATGCAGCGCGTGAAGGCCGCCGGCGACAAGGCAGTGCAAGCCGAGTACCGCGTGCCGTACCTCGCGCACGCGCCGCTCGAGCCGATGAACGCCGTGGTGCAGCTGAAGGACGGCCGGCTCGACATCTGGACCGGCACGCAGATCCCGCGCTTCGTGCAGGCGGCCGGTGCCAAGGTCGCGGGCATCGACGAAGACAAGGTGCACGTGCACGTGCTGATCAGCGGCGGCAGTTTCGGCCGGCGGCTCGAAGACGACTACGTGCGCCAAGCGGTCGAACTGGCGAAGGCGCATCAGGGCGTGCCGATCAAGATGACGTGGACGCGCGAAGAGGACATGACGCACGACTTCCCGCGGCCGCTGGCGATGGCGCGCGGGCGTGGCACGGTTGCCGATGGGCAGGTGCAGGCTTTTGATCTCGCGATCGCAGCGCCGTCGGTCAACGCATCGCAGGTCGGGCGCCTGGGCTTTCCGGCCGCGGGGCCCGATGTGGCGATCGTCGCCGGCGCCTGGGACCAGCCGTTCGCGATCCCGCACCTGCGCGTCACGGGCCATCGCGTGCCCGAACTCGCGCCGATCAGCTCGTGGCGTTCGGTCGGCGCGTCGATCAACGGCTTCATGCACGAAAGCTTCTTCGACGAGTTGATCCGCGCCGCGGGTGCTGACCCGCTGGCCGAACGCATCCGCCTGTGCAACCACGAGCCGTCACGCCGCGTGCTGCAAACGGTCGGTGAGCTTTCGGGTTGGAGCAAGCCGCTCGCAACGTCGCCCGACGGCAAGCGCGGCCGCGGGCTCGCGTTCACGCTGTCGTTCGGCGTGCCGACGGCCGAGGTCGTCGAAGTCACGGCCACCGCGCGCGGCATCCGCATCGACAAGGTCTACGTCGTCGCCGAAGTCGGCAAGGTGCTCGACCCGGTGAACTTCGACGCGCAGATGCAAGGCGGCGTGATCTGGGGCCTGGGCCACGCGATGTTTGCCGAGATCACCTACGACGACGGCATGGCGCAGCAGACCAACTTCCACCAGTACCCCAGCCTGCGCCTGAACCAGACGCCGGTGATCGTGGTGAAGGCGCTCGAGAACGGCCCGATCAAAGGCATCGGCGAGCCGCCCGTGCCGCCGGCCGCACCGGCGCTGGCGAATGCGATCTTCGATGCGACTGGCAAGCGGGTGCGGGAGTTGCCGATGAGCAAGAGTGTGGAGTTCGTGTGACTTCATTCGGCAGGGGCATACCTAAATGTAGGAACATTGCTACACTGCTGCACCTGACATCGAACTGCAGGAGAAGTTATGTCCGCCATCACCACCCTCACGAGTCGCGAGTTCAACCAAGACACGGGCAAAGCGAAGAAGGCTGCAAGCAAGGGGCCGGTCTTCATCACCGATCGCGGGCGTCCTGCACATGTGCTGCTAAGCATCGAAGAGTACGAGGCGCTCGTGGGACCCGGCGCGAGCATCGTCGACTTGCTGGCTCACGCCGGTGCCGCGGCTGTGCGCTTTACACCGCATCGAGTGCGCAATGTGGTGCGCGACGTGGACTTCGACTGATGCATATCCTCGATACGAACGTCGTCTCCGAACTGCGCAAGGCGCGTGCGGGTCGAGCCGATCGGCGCGTCGAGGCCTGGGCTCGGTCGGTGCCGCAGGCAAGCCTGTATGTGTCGGCCATCACGATCCTCGAACTCGAGGTCGGCGTACGGTCGATGCTCAGGCGCGACGCCGCCCAGGGCGCGGCGTTGCGCGATTGGATGGACCGCAACGTGCTGCCAGCGTTCAAGGGGCGCGTCCTTCCGTTGGACACCGAGGTAGCGCTGTGTTGTGCCGAGTTGCACGTGCCCGATCGCATGAGCGATCACGACGCAATCGTCGCGGCCACCGCGCTGCACCACGGCATGATCGTCGTTACCCGAAACACCGTCGATTTCGAGAGGTCGGGTGTTCGGCTGCTGAATCCGTGGCTTGCGCCCTCGAGCTGACCTCTACACCACTGCAAGCCCCGACGCCTTGCGTGGCGGCGGGAAGAGCTTGTCGAGTTGCGCCAGATCGTCGGCGTTGAGTTCGATCTCGAGGCTGCCGAGGTTCTCGCGCAGCCGATCGTGGTTCGACGACTTCGGGATCGCGGCGACGCCGTCTTGCGTGGCCAACCACGCCAGCGCGATCTGGCTTGCGGTTGCGCCCTTCGTGCGCGCGAAGTCCTGCAGGCCGCCATGCGTCGCCAAGCGGCCTTCGTCGAGCGGGCAGTAGGCCATCAGCTCGACGCCGCGCGCCTGCATCCACGTCAGCAATTCGAAGCCGGGGCCGCGTTGGCCCAGTGAGTACCAGACCTGGTTCGCGGCGCAGCGTTGGCCGGCGACGTTGCCCAGCGTTTCGAGTTCGCGCATGTCCTCGGCGTCGAAGTTGCTGACGCCCCAGCGGCGGATCCAGCCGCGTTGCAGCAGCGTGCTTCGAAGCCACGCAGTGTGTGTGCCAGCGCAACCCCGCCGCGCCAGTGCAAGAGGAACAAGTCGATCACATCGAGCTTCAGGCGCGTGCGGCTGCGCTCGCACGCGGCGACAACGCCTTTCGCGTCGGCGTTCGACGGCAGCACCTTCGACACGATGATCAGTTCGTCGCGCGTCACGTCCCCTGCGCGAACCGCTGCTTCGATCGCTTCGCCCAGCACGGTCTCGGCGCCGCCGCTGGCGTACATCTCGGCGGTGTCGAAGAGGCGATAGCCGAGTTCGATTGCGTGACGGATCGCGGCGGTTTCGCTTTTCGCAGTCGCACCACGCTCACCCATGTGCCAAGTGCCCAGGCCCAGTGGGGGCATGAAGCGCGCCGTCGATGCGGTCATGACGGCAGCCCCAGCAAGTCAAGCGTCAGACGTTGCAGCCGCTGGCCCGGATCGATCAGGTCATCGAGGATGTCGAGGTGATTGCGCCCCGGCACGTCTTCGCACACCGGCACCGCGCGCGCGCCCCACTGTTCGCGGATCAGGCGGTTCTGGCGGCGGAACTCGTCGGTCTCGTTGGCGCCGACGACCGCGACGAGCTTGCCCGTGGGCGCAGGCATCCACGCGGGGCTGACCTTCGCGGCTGACGCTTCGGTCAGCCGCAGATCAGGCTGCGACGAATTCGGCGTGGCGCAGGGGCTCGAGGTCGAACACGCCGGATATCGACATGGCCCGCGTGACGAGGTTCGGCGGCAAATCGGGTGCCACGTCGCGCCAGCGGCAGTTCATCAGCATCGCCGCAAGATGGCCGCCAGCCGAATGGCCCGCGACAACGAAGCGCGACGTGTCGCCGCCGTATTCATGCACGTGCCGCCATGTCCAAGCCACGGCCTGCACCATCTGCATCACGATCTGATCGATCGTGACCTTGGGGCACAGCGTGTAGTTCGGCACCACGACCACTGCGCCCGCGTCGACGAAGGGCTCGACCACGAAGCTGAGGTCGCGCTTGTCGAGCGCTCGCCAGTAGCCGCCGTGGATGAAGACCAGCACTGGCGCGGGTGATGACGACGACGATGACGACGACGGCGCAGGGCGGAAAATGTCGAGCTGCTGCGACGGGTCGGTCCGGCCGGCGTTGTTGTAGGGCACGTCGAGCGCGGCGCGGTCGGCGAGGCGTTCGCGCACGCGCTGCGACCCGTCGTCCCAACGCTGAAAGATCGCCGGGTGTTCGGGGATCTGTGCGCGGTTGTTGTATTGCCTGTCGTACCAGGCGGGATCGGTGTGCGTCCATCGCGAGCCTTTGCAAAGCGGGTCAAGTCATTCAACCAGAATGCGCGCCACTTCATCAATCCGGATTACGCGATGCTCCTGACCAGGCAATCCCTCGACGACGCCACCACGCGCGGCCTGCTGCAACCCGGCCAGGCGCAACCGCTGTGGGACTTCCTCGCCGCGGATGACCAAGACACGCCGCGCTTCAAGCCGGCGCACATCCTCTACTACCTCGGCGGCCTGATCGCGATCGGTGCGATGACGCTGTTCATGAATCTGGGCTGGGAACGTTTCCGCGGCGGTGGCTTGGTCGTGATTGCCTGCGCCTACGCTGCGTGCGCGCTGGCGCTGACCGAATTTCTGCTGCATCGCAAACGCCTGCCCATACCGGCCGGCATCACCGCGGTGCTCGCGATCGTGCTCGTGCCGCTGGCGGTGTACGGCGCACAACACATGCTCGCCTACTGGCCCGAAGAGGGCAGCCGCACTTACCGCGAGTACCACACGCACATCGATTGGCGCTGGATCGTGATGGAGCTCGCCACGCTGCTCGCCGGCGCCCTTGCGCTGTGGCGATATCGCTTGCCTTTCCTCGTGATGCCGCTGGCGGTGACGCTCTGGTACATGAGCATGGACCTGGTGCCGCTGCTGCTCGACGGCCGGGTCTCGTCGTTCTTCTCCGACCGGGGCAAGGTGATCTCGACGTGCTTCGGGCTTGCGATGCTTGCGCTGGCCTTCGTCGTCGACCTGCGCTCGAAAGGCAGGCAGGACTTCGCGTTCTGGCTCTACCTGTTCGGCGTGCTGACGTTCTGGGGCGGCCTGACGAGCATGAACTCGGGCAGCGAGCTCGGCAAATTTGTCTACTGCCTGATCAACCTCGCGATGATCGCGATCGGCGCCGCGCTGTCGCGGCGCGTGTTCGCGGTCTTCGGCGGGTTGGGCGTGGCGTTCTACCTTGGCGACCTCTCGCACCGCGTTTTCCGCGACAGCATGCTCTTTCCGCTGGCGCTGACGGCGATCGGGCTGGCCGTCATCGCGGCAGGCATCTACTGGCAACGGCACGAGGCCACGATCGGCGCGCGCCTTCGTCCGCTGCTTCCCGGTCCGATCCGCGACCTGGTCGCGCGCCGCGCGCTGAGCTGACCTGACCGATCATGCAGACAACATGCAAACCACCATGCTGCGACCCCAAGACCAGACCATCAACGTCGGCCGCGTCCGGACACGATATTGGGACGTGGCCCGGGAGGTGGGCGGACATGGTGCAAAGCCCGGCACGCCGGTGCTGCTGCTGCACGGCATCGGCTGCTCGGTACTCGAGTGGGAACGCAACGTGCACGCGTTGGCCGCGCGACATCGCGTGATTGCCGTCGACCTGCTGGGCTTCGGCGGCACCGACAAGCCGGCCGACGCCGACTACTCGCTGGGCGGCTTGGCGCGCTTCGTGCTGGCGTTCATGGACGCGATGGGCCTTGGCCGTGTGCACATCGCTGGCAACTCGCTCGGCGGCCGGCTGGCTTTGGGCTGCGCGGCGATGGCGCCCGCGCGCGTCGCGTCGATGGTGCTCGTTGACCCCGCGGGCATGGACCGTCTGGGCCCCATCCTCGACTTCCGCGTCGCGACGCTGCCCGTGGTGGGCGAGTTGCTGACGCGCGCCAGCCCGATGGGTCTGCGCATGCTGTGGCGCAAAGCCTTCTTCGACCCCGCGCCCTTCGTCACACCTGAACTGGTGTCCACCAAGGTCGCGTTGGCGGCACAGCCCGGCGCACAGGTCGCGTTCCTGAAAACGCTGCGCCACTTTCTCGACGTGAAGGGGTTTCTGCCCGCCACCGTCGCCGAACTGCATGCCGCGCTTCCGAAAGTGCAAGCACCGACGCTCGTGCTTTGGGGCCGCGATGACCGCTTCGTACCCGCGCATCACGCGCAGGTGCTGCAACGCCTGATGCCGCGGGTCGACGTTGAAGTCTGGGAGCGCTGCGGTCACGTGCCGCAGATCGAGCACGCGCAGCGCTTCAATGCTCGATGCCGCGAGTTCTGGCAACAGGTCGACGTGGACGTGTAGACACGTAGGCGCGCAGGCGCGCAGGCGCGCAGGCACGTCGGTCGGGTGGCGCGCCTGGTCATCTGTTTGATGGACAAGGCGGTGATGATGGCTGCACGAAGGCTTGCGTGCGGCTGCACAGGCGCGCAAGATCGTTCTACCGCGAATGTTCACCGCGGGGGGATGAAGTTCTATGGATGCCGACCAAGCCCCACGCTACTTCGTGACGGTCATGGCCACCAAGGCCGACGACCTTCGGGCCCTGCAACCCCGCGGCCTTGATCTCTTCGCGCCCACGGCCCGGCGCGAAAAGGGTCGCGTCAAACAGCCTTTTCGCATCGACGGGCTGCTGAGCCGCAAAGACATCGATCAGCTGAGCGCCAAAGGCTACGGCGTCGAGGTGAAGGACGACGCGCAAACGCGCGCCGCCGCATCGGACGCGGCCACCACGCTGGACTACGACGCCTGGCAGCGCCAACTCGACGCACAGATCGCCAAAGACCGCGCTGTGAAATAGACGCGACGCCCTCGCCGCCGCGAACCCAAGCCCGTACGGAGGGAACCATGCCCTACATGACCGTTGCTGCCATCGAAACCGCGACCGCCAACGTTGCCAGCGGCTTTCCAGCGCTGGCGAAAACCATCAACTTGCCCGAGTCGTCGGTCGAAGGCCGCGCGATCAAGGCGCTGCGCCTGGGCGGCAGTGCCCCCGGCAGCACGCGCGCCGGTGTTCTGCTTGTCGGCGGTATTCACGCGCGTGAGTTCATCAACCCCGAAACGCTGGTCGAGTTCGCTACTCGCCTGTGCGCCGCGCGTGCGGCCAACACCGGTCTGGCCTTCGGCCCCAAAACCTACACCAGCGCCGACGTGCGCCTGGTGATGGACACGCTCGACATCATCGTGCTGCCGATGGCCAATCCCGATGGCCGCTTGTTCTGTCAGGCGTCGTCCGCGAACCTGATGTGGCGCAAGAACCGCGCCCTGAATCCTGGCAAGCCGTGCCGCGGCGTCGACCTGAACCGCAACGCGAATTTCCTTTGGAGCAGCGGTATCGGCACCAGCGCCGATTCGTGCAGCGACGTCTTCAAAGGCCCCAGCGCGTTCTCGGAACCCGAGACGCGCAACGTGCGCTGGCTGATCGATTCATACCCCCGACTGGGTTGCATGCTCGACGTGCACTCCTACTCCGAGTTGGTGCTGTTCCCGTGGGGCGACGACGAGTTGCAAACCACCGACCCGAACCAGAACTTCCAGAACCCGGCCTTCAACGGCCAGCGCGGCGTGGTCGGCAGTGGCTATCGCGAATACATGCCGGCCGGCGACCTGAGTGCACACCAGGCGATGGGCGTGCGCATGCGCAACGGCATTGCGGCCGTGCGCGGGCGCAGCTACACGGTGCAGCAGAGCATTTCGTTGTATCCGACGACAGGTACCTGGCACGACTACGCGTACTCACGTCACTTCGTGCAAACCGGGCGTCGGCGCATCCTGGGTTTCACGCTCGAGACCGCGCGCCAGTTCCAACCCAGCGACGCCGAGAAGGCCGAGGTCATCCGCGAGACCCAGGCGGGCCTGATGGAGTGCCTGCTGCAGAACGTCTGCCCCGCCGAGGCGGTGGAGGTGATGACGAAGGGTGAGGCCTTCGCGCTCGAGCCGATCCGCAAGTTCCGTGACCAGCAGATGCTGCGCAGTGCCAAGGGCCGACGCATCGAGAACGACTTCCGTCGTCACGCCGGTGAGGTCGTGGGCCTGCTGTCGACCAACCAGCGTGCGCTCGAGGCGGCGCGCGCTGCGCTGCGGTCGGCGAGCCTGCTGGCGACCCGCAGCGACAAGCCCATCGCCGACCGCGAGGCCAAGGCGCTGGACGATGTGCTGCGGCTGCTGGGCAGTCTCGGCAGTCAGGCGTTGAAGGCCGACATCGCGAAGGCGCTGACGAGTCTGGGCGGCTTGAGGGGCGGCGTGCTGGACAAGATCTTCAAGCCCGATGTTGTTCGATCGGTGGGCACGGGCGCCGCGGGCAAGAAGCCTGCGGCGAAGAAGCCTGCGGCGAAGAAGCCTGCTGCGAAGAAGCCTGCGGCGAAGAAGAGCGCGGCGAAGAAGAGCGCGGCGAAGAAGTCCGGCAAGTCGCGCGCTCGAGCTCGAGCAGCCGTTGCTTGATTCACGTACGTCGCGCCTGCTCGCCCGCCAGCTTGCGGAAGCCGCGGCTGATCGCTGCCGACGCTTCCACCTGACCCCAGTAGATGCTGGCCAGCTTGCGCGCCGCTGATGCCACATCACCCGCGTCAGGCTCGAAGGGCAGCAGGCCCATCTCGCCTGTGGAGACATCGGGGCGCCAACGCATCGGCAGCATGTCGTACACCGGTGCCACCCGGAAACGGCCACCCATGATCTGCTCGCGATCCACCCACAGGCTCAGGTTGCCGAAGTGCATGTCGGTGTTGCCGATCAGGCGCCCGAACTGCTGAAGCGCCAGCACCCGGGCCGCGCTGCCAACAGGCAGCCTGCGCCGCGCCTCGAGCACATCGCAAGTGGCAGCCCAGTGGCGCGGCGGGCCTGGCACGAAAGCTTCGTGCACGGCCCACAGGGGCACCACATGGCGGCGCCCGTGGCGACCCACGCGGTCGAAGCGGCGCGAAAGCAGCACGGTGCGTCGTGATGTCGATACCACGCGCGCCTCGGCCACCGGCACACCATGCGCAGCCATCAGTGCCAAAGCCAAAGCTTCGGCGTGCAACAGGTCGTTCCAACGCTCACCGAACGGCGTGCCGCGCGGCGGGCTGAACTTGGCAAGCAGCGGGTGGCCGTCGTGGTCGCGCAGCAGGAACTTGGCTTGCTCGCCACCGGCCGAGCTGCCTGCCGGCAATCCCTTCGCGGTTTGATCGGCCAGCACGTCCAGCAGCGTTGCGCTGTTGGTGGCGCTCGCGCCCTCGAGCGTGGGCAGTTCCGTGGTCAGACCGGCTGTGCCGAATGGTGCGTCACCCAGCCGCAGTGCACCCGGTGCGTCAGGCATGTGCAGCGCGGCCATCAGCACCTGCTCGATCGACCACACCGACGGGTCGGAAGGGAACCCTTGCGCTGCCAACTGCCGCGCCAACGCTCGGCCCAGAAAGCCCTCGGCCCGCAGCGGCGCCATGAACCACGGCAAGGCGCCGACGGTATGCAGCAGCAACGTGCCGGCTTGAACGTGCACGCAGCCGCCGTGGCCGAAGCCCAGGCGAGCGAAGGGGTGCGCCACACCGGCTTCGTCGACCCAAGCCAGCGGCTGCTCGGCCGCCGCGCCGCCGATGCGTTGGGGCAGTGCATAGCGCGTGGCGCGCCCACGGCCCAACACCATCACCTGCGTCGCCGCGGCGTTCAGCAGCCGCGACACGCTCGGTTGGCTGAGCCCGAGCGCCCGCTGAAGATCGACCGAAGACGCCGCGCCACGGTCCTCGAGAACGCGGCGCAGGGCCTGGATAGTGTCGTTCGGCACCGTCGGCATGAATAGCTAAAGTCTAGCTTGCCGACCGAATTCTTACTCTATGTTCTGGGTTTGCTTGGCCGTTGGATGAATAGATGATGAATAGAAAAACAGGCCCGCTTGCCCATGGCTCACATCACCGCCCCCAACTGCCAAGGCACGAACTCGTTCTGCCCGTAGCCATGCAGCTCGCTCTTCGTGCGCTGCCCCGACGCCGCGGCCAGCATCGTGCGGAAGATGCGCTCGCCGGCTTCGTCGACCGTCTCGGTGCCTTCGACGATGTCGCCGCAGTTGATGTCGATGTCGTCCTGCTGACGCTGCCACAACGTGTTGTTCGTCGACAGCTTCAGCGACGGCGACGGCGCGCAGCCGTACGCGCTGCCGCGGCCGGTGGTGAAGCAGATGAGGTTCGCACCGCCGGCAACCTGGCCCGTGGCCGACACGGGGTCATAGCCGGGCGTGTCCATGTAGACGAAGCCGTGCGCGCCGACGGGTTGCGCGAACTCGACGACATCGACCAGCGGGGTGGTGCCGCTTTTCGCGATCGCACCGAGGCTCTTCTCGAGAATCGTGGTCAAGCCGCCGGCCTTGTTGCCGGCCGAGGGGTTGTTGTCCATGCGCATGGCATTGCGCGCGGTGTAGGCCTCCCACCAGCGGATGCGCGTCATCAGTTTGTCGGCGACGTGTCTGGTTGACCGCGCGGCGCGTCAGCAGGTGTTCGCCGCCGTAGATCTCGGGCGTCTCGCTCAGGATCGCGGTGCCGCCGTGGCGCACAAGTCGATCGACCGCGGCGCCGAGCGCCGGGTTGGCGCTGATGCCCGAGTACCCGTCGCTGCCACCGCATTGCAGGCCGACGATGATGTGCGCGGCGCTGACGGGTTCGCGCGTCACGCGGTTGGCATCGGGCAGCAGGCTCTTCACCAGATCGATGCCGCGCGCCACGGTTTTCGCGGTGCCGCCGGTGTCCTGAATATTGAAGCTGATCAGCTTCGCGCCTTCGCTTAAACCTTCTTGCGCCATCAGGCCGTTGATCTGGTTCGTCTCGCAGCCCAGACCGACCACGAGCACCGCGGCGAAGTTGGCGTGGCGCGCGTAGCCGCCGAGCGTGCGGCGCAGCACCAGCAGCTCTTCGCCTTCGCTGTCGGTCGCGCAGCCCATGCCGTGCGTGAGCGCGACGACGCCGTCGACGTTGGGGTACGGCGCCAACGCTTCGGGATGGATGTCGCGCCGGAAGTGGTCGGCAATCGCGCGCGCCGCGGTGGCCGAGCAGTTCACGCTCGTCAGCACGCCGATGTAGTTGCGCGTGGCGATGCGGCCGTCGGCACGCACGATGCCGTCGAAGGTGGCGGGGGTGTCGACGTAGGCCACCGGCTTCGCGTCGGTACCGACTTCATGCTTGCGCTCGAAGTCGGCGAAGGCGAGGTTGTGCGTGTGCACGTGCTGGCCCGGCGCAATGGCCTGCGTGGCGTGGCCGATGGTCTGGTTGTAGCGGCGCACCGCCTCGCCGACTGCAATGGCTTTCGTCGCGATCTTGTGGCCTGGCGGCACCAGGCCGACGACCGTGATGCCTTCGGTTTCGATCGGTGTGCCGCCCAGCAACTGGCGGCGCGCGATCACGACGTTGTCGGCGGGGTGGATGCGGATCACCGGCGACGACGTAGCCCGCGTACCGGTTTCGAGCGTGGCGGTTTCATGTCAAGGTCAGTCGAAAAGCGACGCGTCCCACGCGTGCACTTTCTGCTGCTGCTCGCCGAGCTTGTCGATGCCAAGCTTCATCACGTCGCCCGCCTTCAGGAACACCGCGCTCGGCTTCACGCCCATGCCCACACCCGGCGGCGTGCCGGTGGTGATGACGTCGCCGGGGTACAGCGTCATGAACTCGCTGAGGTAGCTCACGATCTTCGCCACGCCGAAGATCATCGTCTTGGTGTTGCCGGTCTGGAAGCGCTTGCCGTTCACGTCGAGCCACATGCCTAAGGCTTGCGGGTCGCCCACCTCGTCGGCGGTGACGAGCCACGGGCCGATGGGGCCGAAGGTGTCGCAGCCCTTGCCCTTGTCCCACTGGCCGCCGCGTTCGATCTGGTATTCGCGTTCGCTCACATCGTTGATGACGCAGTAACCCGCCACGTGCGCCAGTGCATTCGCCTCGCTGATGTAGCGCGCGGTGGTGCCGATGACGACGCCGAGTTCGACTTCCCAGTCGCTCTTCACGCTCTTTTTCGGAAGTACGACCACGTCGTTGCAGCCCTGCGCGCAGTTGGGCGTCTTCATGAAGACGATCGGCTCTTTCGGGATCGGCAGGTTGCTCTCGGCAGCGTGGTCGGCGTAGTTGAGGCCGATCGCGACGAACTTGCCGATGTCGGTCCACGGTACGCCCAGGCGTCCTTGCGGGACGATGGGCAACGTCTCGGGGTTCACGCTGCGCAGCGCAGCCAGGCTTTGCTGCGAGAGGTGGCGCGGTGTCAGGTCACCGATCAACGCGCTGAGGTCGCGCACGCGGCCTTGGGCGTCGAGAAGGGCGGGTTTTTCCTGGCCTTTGGGGCCGTGGCGGAGGAGTTTCATGTCATGACCTCGTGGGTTGGTGTTGCGTGAAGAAGGGTCAGTCGACGCGGCAAAAGGACTGCGTGTGCAGACCAGTACTCTAAAGAGGTGTGCGGCTTCTGGCTGCTGACGACGGGACGCGCTTTTTATGCCGATGCACGCCGAGCGACCACGCGCTCGAGCTTGCGAATGCGGTCCCACAACACCGCCTTCGGCAGGCGCATCTTCATGGCCTGCATGCAGCGATCGAGCCTGCCCGGCCTGCCGCGCAGCGAGCCGACCGCACTCGCCAGGTTGCGACGCACGGCGTCACCATAGGCAGCGCGCGCCTTGTCGAGGCCGCGCTCGAGGCGCGCACCGGCCGGCTGCATCATCGCCAGGTCGATCAGGTCGCGGCTGAACGCGCCGTCGTCGGCCCAACGGTCGACGTTGGCCATCAGCTTCGTGGCGATCATGTCGTGGCGCGTCAGGGCGGCGACGCCGCAGACCACATCGTCGCTTTCCGGCGCGTCGATGTCGATGCGGGCCTCGCGCACGATCTCGAAGCGCACGGTCGCGCCGCCCACGTCGATGCGGGTGCGAATACCGTACGTGTCGGCGCGGATCTCCGAAGTCGGCAGGGCGGCGTGCGTGGCGCGCCAGATCGGCGCGAGCTTGTCGGGCCCGGTGAGCGCTGCACGCAGGTCGCGCCAGCCTTGTTCATCGGACACGATGAAGTCGATGTCGACCGACTCGCGGAATTCGCCGTGGCGCAGCGCAATGGCGGTGCCGCCACCGAACAGGCAGCGGTGCTCGAGCAGCCGGGGGCCGTCGAGCGCGGCCAGCACGATGGCGATGCGGCGGTGGTGGTCTCGTTCGAACATGAAGACCGCGATGGCGGCGGCGCCGCGCGTCAGCCTGTCACCGGCAGACCGAGCCGCGCCAGCAACGCGGCTTCGGAAGGCCCGATCGATGCCGTGTCGACATGGCGCCAATGGCGCTCGTAGATGCCGCGCGCCTCCTGCACCGTGAGCTCGGTCAGCCCGGGAACGTGCCATGACACGGCGGCGAGCTGCGGGTAGTCGGCGATCCGGATGCGGTCTGCCGCGCCCGTCGCACGTGCGGGTGCGTCGCCCGTCGCACGTGCGTCGCCCGTCACTCGCGCGGTCGCCTCGCTGCCGATCGCGGCGTTGTCGAAGGCGTCGGGCCCCGCGACGCGAAGCTCCAACCCCAGCGCGGCGATGACGCCGACGTAGGCACCGATCGTCACCGACGGCTCGCCGCGCTCGATGCGCGTCAGCGTCACCCGCGACATGCCCGCTGCCTCGGCCACGCTCGCCGCCGCAAGCCCCTCGGCCTTGCGCGCGGCACGGATGCGCAGACCCAGCGCCGCGAGCGTCTCGGCGGCGTGACTGGGCAGGCTCGGCGCTGCTGCGGGCATTTCTCATTCTATCCATTTATTTATGAATGTACAAAATGAGAATCAATTTTACCGCAACCGTCCGCCATCACCCAGCGTCGCCGTCACCCGGGATGCGTACTTCGATCCTGTCCATTCCCTTGCCCTTTCGGGCCGGTCCACACCGACCAAGCTCCTCTGGGCGAGCGCACGCTCGGATGCTGCAATACCGGGCATGAACAGCGCCACCCAGTCTCACGGCAACTCGCGTCGGTGCTTGTTGTGGCAGGCCGTTGCCGCATGCCCGGCGCTGGCGTGGGGTGGAGTCGCAGACCGATGCAAGGAGATCACGATGACCACGAAACGAGTCCTCGCAGTTGCAATTTCTGGCCTGTTGCTTGCCACCTCAGCCTTCGCACAGACAACGCCGACGCCGCCTGCCTATCTGGTGGTCGAGTTTGAAGTCGTCGACCAGGAGGCATGGAAGCAATACGGGGAGGCCGCGCGCAAGGTGCCCGGGATCGGCAAGTGCTCGATGTCGGCGATGTACTGCTGGATGCGCGCCGCGGCCCTACAACGACCACCCGCCATCCACCAGCATCGCCGTGCCGGTGGTGAAGCGCGATTCGTCGCTGCTGAGGTAGACCGCCAGCGCCGCGATTTCGTCGGCGGTGCCAAGGCGGCCCATCGGCTGGCGAGCGACGAACATCGCTTCGACATCCTTCGTGGTCTTGCCGCTCTCCTTCGCCAACGCGTCGATGCGCCCGCGCAGTGACGGCGATTCGATGGTGCCGGGGCAGATCGCGTTGCAGCGCACGCCCTTGGTGATGAAGTCGAGCGCGACCGACTTGGTCAGGCCGATCACCGCGGCTTTGGTCGCGCCGTAGACGAAGCGGTTCGCCGCGGCCTTCACGCTGCTGGCGCCCGAGGCGATGTTGATGATCGAGCCGTTGCCGCGCTGAAGCATGCCGGGCACGAAGGCCTTGATCGTGCGGTACATGCTGCGCACGTTGAGGTCGAACGCGAAGTCCCAGTCCTCTTCGGTGCAGTCGAGCACCGATGCCGTGGTGCACGAAGCCCGCGGCGTTGAAGAGGATGTCGACCTGCGGGTAGCGCTTCGCGGCGTCGGCGATCGCGGTGGGGTCGAGCGCGTTCAACACCAGCGTGTCGCAGCCGCACTCGGCCTTCAGCGCGTCGAGCGCTTTCGCGTCGATGTCGGTCGCGATCACGCGTGCGCCCTCGGCCGCGAAGGCCAACGCGGTGGCGCGGCCGATGCCCTGGCCGGCGGCGGTGAGGAAAGCGGTTTTGCCTTGAAGTCGGTTGGTCATGGTGGTGGTTGTTTCGTACTCGAGGGGGAAAGAAGGCAAGCTTGGGCCGCGCTAGACCGCCAGCATGCAGAGGTAAGCCATACCCAGCACGCCCCGGTAGCCGTGGAAGTAGGCTTTGCGTTGGCGCTCTGCGCGCGCAAGCACTTCCGCGCGGGTCGGATGTTCCGGATCGGTTGTTTCGGCCAGCCAGTCGGCATACGCCGCCGTGTACCCGGACTCGAAGTGGTCCCATTCGTCCTGGTTTGCCTCGTGCACCTGCACCAGCGCGAAGCCGCAACGACAGGCAAGGTCGATGAGCTCGGGAAGGAAGACGAATTCGTCGGACCGACCGGAGAGCGGCGCCGTGGCGGCTTGGGTGGGCGCGGTACGCCAGATGCCTTCGCCGTAGACGACCGGCGCGCCCACTTTCACCATTCTGCGCAGCGCACCGAGCGCCGCGACGTAGTCCATCGGCAAACCAGCCTCGACGCCAGCGCCCCATATTTGGCTGGCGCCGATGCAGATGGCGGCCGCGCTCGAGTCGGGAAGGTGATCTTTCGCATCACCTGCGATCAGTTCGAGTCGGTCCGCCACGCCACGCTCGCTTGCCAGGCGCATCGCATGCGGGAAGCCAGCGGGCTTCAGGTCGATGCCAAGGCCGCGAAGCTTGTCGTTCGCCGAAAGGACGCGAAGCAGAAACTCGGCCCATCCGCAACCGATATCGACCACCGTGCCATTCGCGCGAGAAGCGACAAACCGCGCGATTTCGTCGGCACGATGCGAGGACATCGGCGACATGAAGTCGAGGTAGCGATGGGCGGGCGCGAGATCGATCGCCATGTCAGTCGAGTTCAGTGAGAGCGATGGAGAGAAGAAAGAGTCAGCGGATCTCATGGTGCTCGACGGCGCGCCTGCCGCAGTTCGTCCCAGCGCCATGCGATGCCCAGCCCCGGCGTGTCGGGCGCGACCGCGTGGCCGTCGTCGATCGCCATGCGGCTGGTGGCCACCGCGTCGAGCTGCGGGATGTATTCGACCCACGCCGCGGTGGGCACCGCGCCGCACAGCGACACGTGCAGCTCCATCAGGAAGTGCGGCGCCACCGTCAGGTTGTGGCATTCGGCCATGTGCGCCACCTTCAGCCAGGGCGTGATGCCGCCGATGCGGGCAACGTCGACCTGGATGATCGATGCGGCGCCCTGCTGGATGTACGCGGCGAACTGCGTGGGCGAATACAGCGATTCGCCGACCGCGATCGGCACGCTGCTGGCGGCGGCCAATCGCGCGTGGCCGGTGATGTCGTCGGCTGGCAGCGGCTCTTCGAACCAGGCGATGCCAAGGTCGGCATAACGCGGCGCGCGGCGCAGCGCTTCGGCTGAGCGTGAAGCACTGGTTGGCGTCGACCATGATCTCGAACGCGTCGCCGACCGCAGCACGCACCGCCTTCAATCGCGCCACGTCGTCCGCCACGTGCGGCAAGCCGACCTTGATCTTCGCGCCTTTGAATCCGGCTTCTTTCGCCGCGACGGTCTCGCGCACGATCGTCTCGGTCGACAGGTGCAGCCAACCACCTTCGGTTGTATAGACAGGAATCTTTGCCTTGGCACCGCCCGCGGCGAGCCACAGCGGTTGACCATCGCGACGGCAGCGCCAGTCCCACAACGCGGTGTCGATCGCCGCGAGCGCCAGGCTGGTGATCGCGCCGACGGTGGTGGCGTGGGTGTGGAACATCAGCTCGCGCCACGTCGCTTCGATCATCGCGGGATCGCGGCCGATCAGTTTCGGCGCCAGGTGGTCGCGCAGCAGTGCCATCACCGACGAGCCGCCGGTGCCGATCGTGTAGCTGTAGCCCGTGCCCTGTGAACCGTCGTCGCAAGTGATGCGCACGATCGGCGTCTCTTGCGTCACGAAGCTCTGGATCGCGTCGCTGCGCGCCACCGGCGGCGGCAGATCGACGCGCAGCAGTTCGACGGCGGTGATGCGGGCCATGATCGACAGCTCGGTGGTCGCGCGTTGTCGTCAACCCATCGCCAGCCGCGGCAACCACAAGCTGATCGCCGGCACGTACGTCAACACCACCAGCGCGATCAGCAGCGGCACCAGCCACGGCAGGATCGCCACCGTCGTGCGCTCGACGCTCAGCTTCGCCACCCGCGCCAGCACGAACAGCACCATGCCCATCGGCGGGTGCAGCAGGCCGATCATCAGGTTCAGCACCATGATCAGACCGAAGTGAACCAGGTCGACGCCCAGCTTCTGCGCGATCGGCACGAGGATGGGCACCAGGATCGTGATCGCCGCGGTGGGCTCGAGGAAGCAGCCGACGAACAGCATCAGCAGGTTCGCCATCAGCAGGAACACCCAGGGCTCGTTCGTGACCGCCAGCACCCATTTGGCGATGTCGCTGGTGACGCCGGTGGCCGTGAGCATCCAGCCGAAGATCGACGCGGCGGCGACGATGAACATCACCGTGGCGGTGGTCTCGACGGTGTCGAGGCTCACCTTGACGAACATCTTCAAGCTCATCGTGCGGTACCACACCAGGCCCAGGAAGAGCGCCCACGCGCTGGCCGCGATGGCGCCTTCGGTGGGCGTGAACAGGCCCGTGGTCATGCCGCCGATCAGCAGCACCGGCGTCATGATCGGCAGCACCGCCTGCCACTTGAAGAAGCGGTCGCAGGCGAACAGCGACGACCATGGCGCACCAGCACCACGGGCTGCGCGGGCAGCTCCGCCTTGTCGACCAGCCACCACGTGACCAGCGGCCATACGATCACCACCGCCAGCTCGATCAACGCGCGCACGATGCGCGACGCGCTGAACTTCACGTCACCGCCCCAGCCGTTCTTGTGCGCGAAGTAGGCGACGGTGGCCATCATCATCAGTCGCCATCAGCACGCCCGGCAGGATGCCGGCCAGGAAGAGCGACCCCACCGACACGTTGGCCATCATCGCGTAGATGACGAAGGGCAACGACGGCGGAATGATGGGCCCGAGCGTGGCGCTTGCGGCCGTGACGCCCACGGCGAATTCGGTGTCGTAGCCGTGGTCCTTCATCGCCTTGATTTCGACCGTGCCCAGGCCCGCGGCGTCGGCGATGGCGGTGCCGCTCATGCCCGCGAAGATCATCGAGCCGACCACGTTCACGTGCCCCAGCCCGCCCTTCAACCAGCCCACCAGCGCGAGCGCGAAGTTGTAGATGCGGTTGGTGATGCCGGCGTTGTTCATCAGGTTGCCGGCGAGGATGAAGAACGGCACCGCCAGCAGCGGGAACGCAGTCGATGCCGCCGATCATGCGGTGCACGACGGTCAGCGCGCGGCTGGTTGCCCGACATCAGGATGTAGATCAGCGCCGACGCCGGCCATCGCAATGGCGACAGGCAGGCCGCCGACCATGAGGAAGAGGAAGAAGATCTTTCAGCATCGCGGCGCGTACCGGTCTTCCATCGTCGGACTCGGGCCGCTCGAGCACGCGTGTAGCCGCGCTGCCAGTGCACCCTCACGACCCACAGCGAGCGCAGCGTCATCGCCGCAAAGCCGAACAGCACCACCGCGTAGACGATGTTCATCGGCAGATCGACGATGGTCATCTGGTAGTTGCCCATCTTCTGCATCATCTGCACCGTCAGCAACGTCATCGCGGCCGAAGAACGCACGCGCGATCACGTCGACCAGCGACCGCCAGCACACGCGCGACAGCCCGCAGGCAGGTAGCGGTAGAGCAGGTCGACCTGGATGTGGTTGTTCTTCGCCACGCCGATCGACGCGCCGACGAACACCACACCGATCAGCAGGTAGCGCGCGATCTCTTCGGTCCAACTGGCCGAGTTGTTGAGGAAGTAGCGCGTGAAGAACTGCGTGAACACCACGCCGGCCAGCGCCCAGAAGAGCAGCACCGACAGCCAGGCTTCGTACGGCGTCTTGCCCAGAGTCGATGGCTTCGTCGACGGCGTGAAACTCGCCGTCGTCGCCCATCACCTTGGGGCCGGAATCGATGTCCACGCGCGGCTCCGACTTGACTTGATGCCGACGATGCGGTCGTAGTCCTTCGGGTCGAAGCCCATCGACCGCCACCGGCTTGGCCTTCGTCACGGCGTCGACGAAGCTCTGGCGGTTCACGGTGTGGATCGTGATGCCCTTCTTCTTGAACTCGTCCACCAGCTCGGACTCGCGCTTCTTGATCTGCGCGGTGGCGCGCGCCGCGGCCTCGAGCGCCACGTCGGAGAAGATCTTCTTCTCGGCGTCGCTGAGCTTGCTCCACACATGCGGCGCCACCTGCGTGGTCAGGCCGTCGACGATGTGGCCGGTGAGCATGATGTGCTTTTGCACTTCATAGAACTTCTTCGCCTCGATGGTCGTCAGCGGGTTCTCCTGCGCGTCGACCGTCTTGTTCTGCAGCGCCAGGTAGACCTCGGCAAAGGCGATCGGCGTCGGGTTCGCGCCGCACGCTTCGGGCGTGGCGCGGTACACCGGCACGTCGGGAACGCGGATCTTCAGGCCCTTCATGCCCGCGCAGTCGGTGAACGGCGTCTGGCTCGTGGTGTGGCGCGCGCCGTAGTAGGTGTAGGCCAGGATCTGGATGCCGGTCTTCTCGCGGTAGCCGTCGACCATCTCCTTGAACACGTCGCTTTTGCTGTAGGCCGCCTGGTGGTCGGCATCGCGGAAGATGAACGGGTAGTACGCGATGCCCAGCCGCGGATACGAACGCGCCGCGAACGACGGGCCGCTGATGATCATGTCGACCGTGCCCAGCGTCATGCCCTGGTTGATGTCGGTCTCTTTGCCCAGCGACGACGCGGGGAAGACCTGGATGTCGAACTTGCCGTTGCGTGCGCTTCTTGATTTCTTCGGCGGCCCACACGCTTTCGGTGTGATACGGCTCGCTGGTTTCGTAGACGTGCGCCCACTTGAGCTTCGTTTGCGCCAGTGCGGGGGCCGAGACGACCACGGCAACAGCCGCGGCCAGCAGGGTTTTCAGGGTCAGGCGTTTCATTGGTGAGGTCTCCGTTGATTGGTGAGAAGAAGGCTCAGTCGGCGATGACTTGAACTTTGGTGCTGCGCGTGCGGTCGAGTGCGAGTTCGAACGCGTCACGCGACTTCGACAGCGGGATCTGCGCGCTGATCAGCGGGCGCACGTCGACGCGCCGGCTGCGAATGGCCTGCACTGCCCAGTCGAAGGCAAGGTGCGCGCGGAAGCAGCCGCGGTAATCCAGTTCGCGCGACATGATGTTGTTCGCGGGGAAAGGAATCTCGAGCGGCAACGTGCCCACCTGCACGATGCGGCCACCGCGTTTCGTCGCCTTCAGGCACGTGCCCAGCGCCGCAGGGCTGCCGGCGGCTTCGATGCTCACGTCGGCGATGTCGGCCAGCGTGGCAGCAAATTCTTCGGGCGACAGCTTGTCGGTGCGCACGGTGCGGTCGGCGCCGACGGTCTTCGCCAATTCCAGCGCGCGGTCATGCACGTCACATGCAATCACCTGCGCCGCCCCGGCCAGCCGCGCGGCCATGATGCTCATGCAGCCGATGGTGCCGCCGCCCGTGACCAGCACGGTTTCACCGAGCACCGAGCCGGCGCGATGCAGCGCGTGCAGGCCGATCGATAGCGGTTCGGCGCACGCGATCTCTCCCAGCGAGATGTGTGGTTCGTCGATCGGTGTCAGTTGCGCTTCGCCCATCACGAACCGTTCGCGGAACATGCCCTGCGCGTGCGGGAACACGCTGGCGCTGCCCAGGAAGAACATGCTGCGGCAAAGGTTGCCGCGGCCCGCAACGGCAGTAGTCGCACTTGCCGCACGCGTGCGACGGGTTGATCGCAACCTTCTGGCCGGGCTTCACGCGCGTGACCGCAGAACCCACGGAATCGACCACGCCCGACGCTTCGTGCCCGGGTACCAACGGTTCGCGCACGACGAAGGCGCCCACGCGCCCTTCCTTGAAGTAGTGCAGGTCCGACCCGCAGATGCCGCCGGCGCCCAGCTTCAGCATCACGTCGTGGGGCCCGAGTTCGCGCGGGGTTTCGTCTTGCAGGCGCAGGTCTTGCGCGGCGTGGATGACGCAGGCGAGTGACATGGTGAGGTTCCTTCTCTTCGTGCTTCGGTTGTTCAACCGGCTGCGGTGGCTTTGGGCTTCGACCTGACCGCAGCGACCCGCGGCGCGGCCTTGCGCCGTACGTCTTTGACCACGTCGGCGCCGGGCCACGCGTCGGCAAAACGTTCCTGCGACCGGTGCAGGTGACGGTGCATCGCCGCGCGCGCCGCGTCGGGCTTACGTGCCGCGATGGCGGTGACGACAGCCTTGTGCTCGGCAAGCGCCAGGCGCCAGGTCTTCTCGTTCTCGAAGTGCTGCCCCATCAGATCGAACAGTGGGTTGTTGCGCTGGTCATAAAGGCCCGTCACCGCGCGCAGCAGCAGGCCGTTCTCGGCAACTTCGGCCACACGCAGGTGAAAGAGGCGGTCGCTGTCGATGGGCATCGCGCCGGCCGACACCTCGGCGTCCATCTGCGCCAGCGCGTCACGCAGGCCATGCACCTGCGCGGGCGTGGCGTGCTGCGCCGCCAGCGCCGCCAATTCACCTTCGATCAAGTGGCGCGCACCCATGATTTCGAACGGCCCCGCCGCATCGGCCTCGAGCCGCCGCGCACTGGGCGCCGGTTCACGCGCCACCACGTGAATGCCCGACCCCGGCCGCACTTCGACCAGGCCCTCGACCTCGAGCGCGATCAACGCTTCACGCACCGAAGGCCGCGACACGCCCATGCGCACGGCCAAGTCCCGCTCGGCCGGCAGCCGCGACCCCACACCGAACTCACCCGCACGGATCAACGCACGAAGCTGGTCGGCGATCTGGCGGTACAGGCGCTTGGGTTCGACGGGGTGCAGGGGCATGAGGGAAGCGGGAAGCGGCAGATTGCCAGAAGGTCAAGTGGCCTGACCAGTTGGGGTAAGTCTGGCGCGATCGGATGGAGCGATACAGAGGGATTTACCCGATGCTGCTCGGTGCCGACGACGTTGCCGGCCTGGCCCTTCACTTTTCCGTCCGCTCGAGCATCGCCTTCATGCTGTCGAAGTCGATCGGCGCCGACGTGTGCTCATGCACGATGCGCAGCACGTGCCCCGACGTGCGCAGCACCCAGGTGATGCGGTTGTCCATCGAGCGTATGGGTTCGCCGGTGAGCGAGAAGGCGGCGTAGCGCGCGATGGCGGTGACCGCCGCGTGGTCGCTGCCGCCCGAGGTCTGCACGTCGACGAAGCTCACCTTCACGCGCTCGTTGGCCATCGACGTGAACCAGCCTTCCACCGCCACGCGCCAAGCCTCGGCGCCTTCGTAGGACCACAGGCCCCAAGCGTCGAAGACGCGGACCTTCGGGTCGTACAGACGCATCAGGGCGTCGACATCGCGTGCATCGACGGCCGCGGCGTAAAGCGCAAGGATGCGGGCAATGGGGGCTTCGATGGCGGGCATGGCGGTCCTTGCCGTAGGGGCGCGGTCAAGGGACGAGCATAGAGCGCCGGTGAGATGTCGGTGCGATTGACGCGAAGGCGTGAACTCATGTCAAATTCGCGCATTGACATCATCGTCACCAACCATGGTCTAAAACTGCAACCACGCCTGCTGCACCCGTGCCGAGCAAGCGCACCCGTTCGAACGCCCAGCCGCAACGCGTGCATACCGCGCTGCGGCTCGAGCCCGACGTGCGTCGCGGCCTCGAGGCCCTGCAACAGTCGGTCGGTGGTACGTTGAACGGCCTGATGAACGAAGGGCTGGCCGAGTTCGTCGCGATGCGCACTGCGGCGGTCGAGACCGACATGAAGGCCGCGCTCGCGCGCATCAAGGCGTACCGTCGAAAAGATCCCACCTTCGCGCGCGACCACCTCGAGATCGCACGCGACGAGGTTGCCACGCGCGGCGCCGACCCGGTCGAAGGTCGGCCCTATCGCGCACGGCGCGGGCCGTCACAGAAGGTCGTCGCCGACATCCTGAATCGCGGCTGAGCGCCCGCTGATGCCCGACTGGGACGCCGACGGCGAGCGCCTGCAGGCCAACGTACTGCGGGCTCTGGATGCAGCGTCGCGCCATGCGCGCGAGCGACAGCGCGTGACCGCCGACGATCTACGCGCATGGCATCGAATCCTGATGCACGGCCTTGACATCCCCGAGTCCGAGGACCTCGGCATTGACCCGACGCTGCTCGTCGGCCACTTTCGCGGGCCGCCGGTGCTGCCTGGCGTGGAGAACGGTGTTGGCTTCCACGACGGCACGCCGTCATTGAAGGTGGCCCAAGCGTGTGATGCATTCTTCTCGCGGCTGAACGCAGTGCTCGACGCGCTCGATGCGCTGTGGTCGCTCGAGCGCCTGGATGACCTGAACGAAGACGGCCTGCTCGCTGTCGTAGAGGCTTCGGCGTGGGCGCACGTCGAATGGGTCCGCATCCACCCGTTCGCCAACGGCAACGGACGCACCGCGCGGCTGCTCGCCAACTCGATCCTCGAGCGTTATGGCTTGCCACCCGTGCTGCGCACGCGCCCCCGGCCCGCAGGTTCCTACGTGATCGCCTCCACCCTCGGCATGCGCAGCGATACGGCGCCGATGCAGCGCTTCATCCTCGCGCAGGTCTTGCTTCGGACGCGCCGCCGCTGAACACCCGTCAGATCGCTGGGTAGTCGACATACCCCTTTTCACCGCCGCCATAAAACGTCGCCCGGTCGGGCTCGTTCAACGGTGCGTCCACTTCGAGGCGGCGCGACAGGTCGGGGTTGGCGATGAACGGCCGCCCGAACGACACCGCATCCGCGCGATCCTCGGCAACGGCTTGCAGCGCCATCGCCCGCGTGTAGCCGTTGTTGACGATCCAGCCGACCGCGGGGATGGGCTGCCTTGTAGATGCGGCGCAGCGCGTCGTAGTCGAAAGGAAATGGTCGCGCGCGCCGGCTGTCGCGCGGCTGCGGGTATTGAGGCTGTCGCGCAGAAACTGCTCCACCAGATACCCATTCGCCCCGTGCACCTCCACGCCGTCAAACCCCGCGTCCATCGCGCGCACCGCCGCGTCGCGAAACTGCACCTGCACGCTGCGCGTAGTAGCGCGCCATCGTCGGCCAGGGCTCAGGAGTTAACCCTCGACGGACGCAGCCTCAAATCCCGTAGCTGTACTTCGAGATCGCCTTTTCATCCCACGCGATACCGCACCCAGGGCGATCCGGGACGATGATCCGGCCGTTCTCGACGCGGAACGGCTCTTCGAGGATCGGGTTCGCCCAGTCCTGCCACTCGAGCCAATGCGCGGTCTCCGTCACGCGCATCAAGTGCGCCGACACCTCGGGGTAAAGGTGCGTCGACACCTCGACCCCAAGCGCCGCGGCGATCGGCACCGACCGCAGCCAGCCCGACACGCCACCGATGCGCATCAAGTCCGGCATGACGTAGTCGCCGGCCTTCATCTCCAACGCGCGGGCCAGCTCGCGAGGCCCGTAGAAGTTCTCGCCCAGTTGCACCGGCGTCTTCAGTTCACGCGCCAACTGCGCGTAGCCCTGCAGGTTGTTGTAGGTGATGGGCTCTTCGAACCAAAACAGGCCTTCGTCATCCAGCGCGTGACAGCGGTGCAGCGCATCGCCGAGCGAGAGGCCCTGGTTGAAGTCGACCATCAGCTTCACGTCATGGCCGACGGCTTCACGCACGCTGCGGATGGCCTGCAGGTCATCGTGCAGTGCTTCGCGGCCCAGGCGCAGCTTCAGCGCGGTGAAGGCACCTTCGGCGACGAGCTGGGTCGCCTCGCGCGCCAGACCCGCCACGTCCGTCAACCAAAGGCCATTGCTGTTGTAGGCCTGCACGGGCCCGATGCTGCCTCCCAGGAACTCGGCCAGGGGCAACCCCGCAGCCTGGGCCAGGGCGTCCCACGCTGCCATGTCGAGGCCCGCGATGGCAATCATCGTCAGCCCCTCGTAGCCAACCAAGTTGAGCGACTTGCGCGCACTCTGGAAGTCGTCGAGCGGTCGGATCGGCTTGCCCACGCGCTGCCGGGCCAGGTCGTGCACGGCCGGGACGATGTAGCGTGCCGCGTCCTTCAGGTAAGGCTCGAGGTAACTCCTGCCCACGATGCCTTCCTCGGTCTGCAGGTCGATGAGGATGAGTGGCCAGAGATCGAAGTGGCCGACCCTCGACACGACAGGACGAGCAAGCGGCACCAGCACGGGTCTGACGTTGATCGACCGAAACGTCAGTTGTTTGTGCAGATCCATGGAAGGCTCCAAAGAGGGGAAATCCGTGTGCATCCCGGTTCAAGGCATTTGGGGCAGGTAGCTGGGCGTTGCCGCCGTCATGCCGCGCTTGATCTGCTGCGTACGTTCATCGGCCAGCACCTCGTGCGCGCCTGACTCGAGCCCGTCCAGCGCACGCCGGACGATGTCCTGCGGGCTCGACTTCGGGACATCGAATCCGCGCGTGAGATCGGTGTCGACGTAGGCCATGTGCAGCGCCAGCACCTGCGTCTTTTGCGCCGCCAGCTCGCTGCGCAGGGCGTTGGTGAGCGACCAGGCGGCCGACTTGCTTGCCGAGTAGGCGGCCAACTCGCCGCCGTTTACCCACGAGGCGACCGACAGGACATTGAGCAATGCGCCGCCGCCGTTGCGCCCGAGAATCGGTGCGAACGACTTGCACATGCGCAGCATCGCGAAGAAGTTGGTCTCGAAGAGGCGCCGCGCGACGTCTTCGCTGTCGGCCGCGAGAAAACCTCCCGCATGCGCAATGCCGGCGTTGTTGATCACCAGCGTCACATCCGACGCCAGCGCTGCGGCAGCCGCCACCTCGTCGGGCTTGTTGACGTCAAGCCGCAGGGCATGTACGCCGGGCTGGGTGACGGCCGAGGGATCACGCGCGGCGGCGTAAACCTTGCGGGCACCGCGCGCAAGCAGCTCGCGCGCGAATGCCAGGCCAATGCCTCGATTGGCGCCCGTGACAAGCGCGACAGCGTTTTCGATCTTCATGGAACCTCCAGAGAGTGAGCCTACTTGTCGGGCTGCAAATACTCCGTGAATCCCTGAAACCACAGCACCTCGACAAAATCGCCGCTGATAACCAGGTCTTCGTCATGCAGGGCGGCAAGGAAGGCTTCCTTGCCGTCCTTGGCCGACAAGATCTTGAAGCCCCTGTTCGCATTCCTGAAGGTCAGCGTGAACTTTGGCGTCTTGGTCAAGCCGGCAAAGGACTTCACTTTGCCGTCCTGGATGCGGAAGTAGCGCCCCACCTTGTCAGCCGTCTGAATCTGAAACTCCAGGGTCTTCCCGGCCACGTAGCGCGCGCAGGCGGGCTTGGTGTTGATGGCTCTTTGCAGCAGCTTGGGCATCATCCAGAGCAGGAATTTGAACTTCAACATGATCATCACTCGCTGAGAAACTGGATCGCGTGCTTCAAGAACCGCTCGGGGTATTGAAACTGCGCTGCGTGGCCGGCGTCGGGGTAGACGAACAGTTGCGCATTCGGAATGTTCTGCCCCATGGACCAGGAGTTGATGGTCGGAATCATCACGTCGTTCACGCCGTTCAGGATGAACGTCGGTTGATTGATCTCGCGAAGATGAGCGAACGGATCCTTCGAGTCCAGCTTCGGCAGGTAGTACATGTTCGACTCGATCTGCGCCTGAATCACTTCAGGTGAACTCGGCGGGTCCTGGTCCACCCGCTGGTGACGGCGTTTCCAGAAGTCGCGCCCGGCCTGCTGAGCAGCTTCGGATCGGCCGAAGAACAGAAACAGGAAGTCGTCCACCGTAGGAACCGGCCGGGGTGCCCTTTCCAGTACGCCCGGGTCCGAATCAGGGTTGCCACCGCGCGGCCCGGTGCCCAGCAGCATCAGCTTGCGGACCAGGTCAGGGTGACGCCGCGTCAGGTCCTGCGCCTGATAGCCGCCGAGCGAGAACCCCAGGACATCGACCCTGCGCAGACCCAGCGCACGGATCACCGCTGCCGCATCGTCAGCCATGTGTTCGATGCGTGTGCGCGGCTTGCCGGACGAGGACGCGACACCGCGGCCGTTGTACAGGATCACCTCGCGCCCGGCAGCCAGGCCGTCCGTCATGAGCGGGTCCCAATGGTCCATGCCGCCGCGAAAGTGTTGAAGAAGAAACAGTGGCGGTTGGTCGGTCGTGCTGTTGCCCCAGCGGCGATAGGCAAATCTGTCGCCGTTGATTTCAACGAAGCGGGTCGAAGCGGTGAGGTGGGTGTCGGTCATGACGTGGTCTACCTTCGGTGCGTCTATCGCGCCAGGAAAGCAAGTGCCTTAGGAACGAAGTCGGCATGGAACTGAAAGACGGCGCCATGGCCGGAGTCGGGGTAGATGATCAGCGAGCTGTTGGGCAGGCGCCGCGCCAGGTCGTGTGTATTCGTCGTCGGCACCATGCGGTCGGCATCCCCGTTGGCAACGAGCACGGGATGCTTGACAACCGACAGATCCGCCGGGGCCTTCAGACCCCAGACGCGCAGGGCTTCGAGTTGGGCGAACAACGCACTCACGCTGATCTCCGTGTCACGGTTCTGCGCCCGCTCCTTCAGGCGCGCCAGGAACGCTTTGCCAGCCTCGATACCGCCGGGCGTTCGGGTGAAGAACAGGAACTGCTTCGGGTCTTGCCCCGTGAACAAGCCCCTCAGCATGTCGTAGTAGGTCACGCCCGCCACGGTGCTGATGCCCTCGCCGCCCGCTGGGCCTGTTCCCGCAAGAATCATCTTGCGTACGAGTTGCGGATCCTTCAGCACGATTTCCTGGGCAATCATGCCGCCCATCGAGAAGCCGAAGAGGTCAACTTGTCTAAGGCCCTTGGCCTTGATGAAGGTGATGGCGTCGTCGGCCATCTGCTCCATCGAGCTTGACGGTGATCCGCTCGATGCACCGATGCCTCGGTTGTCGAAGGCGATCACGTGATGCTTGGCCGCGAGACCGTCGACGATCCGCGGGTCCCAGTTGTCCAGCACGGCGGCCAGGTGGACCAGCAGCACGACCGGCGTGCCGCCATGGTGCTTGCCGAGCTCTCGGTACGCGAAGGCCACGCCACCGGCCGTGATGGTTTGTGTTGGAACGGTCGTCCAGTTGAGCCCCGACTTTTGATCGATCGGTGGTGCGCTCGCCTTCGTGGCAGCGGGCGGACCCGATGAGCATGACGCGAGCGCTGCCGCCAGAGCGAATGCCAAGACAGCCGTTTTCAGTAGATTGCGCACAGTATGAAACTCCAGGTTTTCGACTTGATGGATGAAGGGTGTGAATGGTGCGAATGGTGAATTGCGGAATATTCCGCGGCGGTCGACTCAGTTGGTGAATGTGGGCTCGAGCTCAGGCGCGCATGCGCTTGGTCTGATAAGTTCCCCATTGGCTCGATACGAAGGTCTTGAGGAACGCAGCCAGGCCGCTTTCATCAGCACGAGGGTTGCCTCCCTCTGCGATGCGCTCGAGCTGTCGCGTGTACCAAAGGACCTCCATGATCCCCAGGCGATCCACCGGCTTGATCCCGGTGGTGATGGGCCGCACGCGCTGGAGGCTGTCGCGGCCTTGCAGCAAGGCGGCTGGAGCGTCCGGGTCAATGGCCAAGAGGCGCGACAAGCCGACGATGTCGAGCGCACCGGAGCGCAACGCAGCATTCATGCCTTCAACGGTACGGAAGCCGCCGGTGACCATCAGGGGCACCGGCACGGCCGCGCGCACCTTCTCCGCAAAGTCCAGGAAGTAGGCCTCGCGCGCCGCCGTTGTGGCCTTCTGCGGTGGATGGAAGGCGCCGCTCATCGCGGGTGTTTCGTAGGTGCCGCCCGAGATCTCGATCAGATCGATGCCGACTTCGACGAGTGCTTGAATGGTCACCATCGACTCCTCTTCGGTGAAGCCACCGCGCTGGAAGTCGGCCGAGTTGAGCTTGATGCCCACCGAGAAGTCGGCCCCCACCTGACGGCGGATCTCGGCGTACACGGCCATCACGAAGCGACGTTGGTTCTCCGGGCTGCCACCCCATTCATCACTGCGTTGGTTGTGATGCGGTGAGAGGAACTGGCTGACGAGATAGCCGTGAGCCCCGTGGATCTGCACGCCGTTGAAGCCGGCCTTCTTGCAGATGGCCGCGCTGCGGCCGAATCGCTGGATGATGTCGTGGATCTCGGCGGCGGTGGCTTCGCGTGGGGTCGCGAAGAACGCCTTCATGTCTTCGCGGAACGGGATGGCTGACGGCGACAGGTTGCAGACGTTCAGCCCCTTGGGCGACTGCTTTCCGGGATGGTTCAGTTGCACCCACAACGCTGCACCCTGGTCGGTTGCCGCGCGTGCCCATTGCCGCAGGATGGGCAGATCGGCTTCGTCTTCGATCACCACGTTGCCGGGCTCGCCCAGTGCGCGGCGGTCGATCATGACGTTGCCAGTCAGCAGCAAGCCGATACCCGACGCGGCCCATCGTTTGTACAAGGCGACGAGCTTGGGCGTGGCATGGTTGTCGTAGGAGCCCAGCGTCTCGCTCATGGACGACTTGGCAAGGCGATTGCGCAGCACGGCACCGTTGGGAAGAGGCAAGGGCTGGGCGAGAAGGTTGGTCTGCGACAAGTGGGGCTTCGACATGGTGCTTCCTGGCAAGGGGATTTCGAGGGCGGTCTTCGCGGGGATGTGGGACATGGCGTGCTCTGTCAGCGCAGTGATCGTCAGGCTCGGGTTCACGCCCAAGTTGGCGCTGAGCATGGAGCCGTCGCAGACCAGCATGTTCTGGTAGCCGAAGACACGGTTGCGCGCGTCCATCACACCGCGCTGCGGCGAGTCGGCCATGGCGCAGCCGCCCATGCAGTGCGCGGTGGTGGGGATGTCGAAGAGGATTTCCGTCAGCAAGGACATCGGGATCCCGCCCAGTGCCTTGGCCCCGCGTTCGACAAACTGATTCGCATGGGGAATGTGGGTGGGTATGGGTGCGCCCTCGCTGCTGAGCAGCTTGCTGAAGGGCCAGTACCAGCGGCGCTCGAGTCGCAGGTCGATATGGGCATCCATGGTTTGCATCACCACGAACAACATGGTCTGGCGTGCAAAGTCGAGAGGGTTGTGCACACGCAGCGCGTTCAGCGGATGGCGCACCAGACTCCACAGCCACGAGGGAATGCGGCCCCACCCCGTGCGTCCGCTGCGCATCAGTGTTAGCAACAGGCTGGCTGCGCCCGAACCCTCGGGGTACCGCA
Organism: uncultured beta proteobacterium; assembly: GCA_963738615.1. Classification (GTDB taxonomy): domain Bacteria; phylum Pseudomonadota; class Gammaproteobacteria; order Burkholderiales; family Burkholderiaceae_C; genus CAVTWY01. Next base: position 50,781 of record CAVTXI010000019.1, on the reverse strand, counting down.
CCACGCCGATGTGCGTGTGTTCGTCGAGATGGATGGCGGCGCCACCGGCTACACCGCGGGTCATGTTGTGGTTGCCGACGGGGAAGCGCACACCCAGGAGGGACTCGGCATTGGTCCGAATCCGCTTGCCGAGGTCGTCGCTGATGCGTGGCAGCGAGCCACCCTGCTTGAGCCGGAACAACAGTTCCACGGTGCCCAACGAAGAAGCGGCGAACACCACGCCGCGGCAGCGAAAGCTGCGCCGCTGCTTGTTCAACAGCGCGGTGGAAGACTCGGTGTGGACTTCGTAGCCGTCGCTGCCATCCGGTTTGCCATTGAGCGGGCGTACATCGATCACTTTGGTCTCGGCGAAGACCTGGGCGCCGCGCTTTTCAGCGAAGTAGAGGTAGTTCTTGTCGAGCGTGTTCTTGGCGTTGTATTTGCAGCCCACCATGCAGCCACCACAGCCCACGCACGTGCCACGATCCGGGCCTTCGCCGCCGAAGTAGGGGTCGGGGTAGGTCTTGCCACCGGCCTCGCCCGCAGGCGGGAAGAAGGTGGCCACCCGGCCCGGGTAGTAGGAGTCGCCCACCCCGGCCATGTCGGCCATTCTTTTGAGCAGGTGATCAGCGTCGCCGAGCAGCTTGTTGTCGCTGACGCCCAGCATGCGCTGCGCCGTGGCGTAGTGCTGTGGCATCACCTGCTTCCAGGCATTCAGGCCGGCCCACGAGCCCTGGTCCCACACCTTGGGCGATGGCACCAGCAGGGCGTTGGCGTAGGCGATGGAGCCCCCACCGACCGCGTTGCCGCACATCACCACCACGTGGCGGAACACGCGCATGTTGTAGAAGCCGAACAAGCGCAGGCCCGGTCGCCACATGAAACGTCCTGCATCCCAGTCGGACTTCGGGAAGTCTTCGGCCGCCCATCGCCGACCCATCTCGAACACGCCGACGCGGTAGCCCTTCTCAGCCAGGCGCAGCGCCGATACGCTGCCGCCGAAGCCTGAGCCAATGACGATGTAGTCGAAGTCGTGGTTGTTGTCGGCGGCGGTCATTCGGAAAGCGCAACTGAAGCGTGGGATTGGTCCGCGGATGTAATGATGATGGATGTAATCTTTGACGTCAAGCGGTTTGAGGTTGGTTATCATCAATGCACAGTCAACGTCACCGGACTGGCATCCAGCAAGAGGCTTCCAGCAATGAAGGTCACCAAGGCGCAACTGCACGCGAACCGCGCGCACATCCTCGAAACGGCATCGGCGCTCTTTCGCGAGCGCGGCTTCGACGGCATCGGTGTGGCCGACCTGATGGCGGCCGCCGGATTCACCCACGGCGGCTTCTACAAGCACTTCGGGTCCAAGGCCGACCTGATGGCAGAAGCCGCGGCTTGTGGTCTGGCCCGGTCCTCGAGTCTGAGCGAGGGCGCCGACAAAGCCGCATTCGTGCGGCACTACCTGTCCCGAGAGCACCGCGACGCACCGGGCGATGGGTGCACGTTCGCGGCGCTGGGCGCAGACGCAGCACGCCAACCGGTCCAGGTCAGGTCGGCGTTCGAAGCCGGCCTCGAGGATCTGCTGTCGGCCCTCGGGCGTGACGACCAGGAGCAAGGATCACGGGCACGGCGCGAGCACCGTGCCCAGAGGCTCAGCACCTTCGCGCATCTGGTTGGCGCGATCGTCTTGTCGCGGGCATGTCCCGATGATTCACTGCTGGCCGACGAGATTCTGGAAGCCTGCCGTTCGGCCATCCTGCCGAAGCGACCATGAACAACGAAGCACAGGCGCCGGATGGGCGCCTGACTGCGGGCAGGCTGGTGTTGCTCGCGAGTTTGGCCGCCCTTGGCGTGCTGGCGACCAACATCATGCTGCCGGCCTTCCCGCTGATGGCGCGAGAGTTGGCTGTCGATCCGCGCGAGCTGGCGCTGACGCTCAGCGTGTTCTTCGTCGTGTTCGCGGTCGGTCAACTGTTCGTTGGACCGTACGCCGACGCGCTCGGCCGCCAGCCGTTTGTGTTCGCAGGGCTGGCGGTGTTCATCGGCGGCAGCATCGTTTGTGCGCTTGCATCCTCGTTGAGCATGCTGATCGCGGGGCGGGCGATCCAGGCGATCGGCGCCTGCGCGGCATCGGTGCTGGCGCGCGCCATCGCGCGGGATCTGTATCACGGCGCGGAGCTGACCCGTGCTTTGGCATTGGTGATGATCGCGATGGCCGCCGCACCGGGCTTTTCTCCGGCTCTGGGTACCTTGATGGCGGCGTGGTTCGGCTGGCGCAGTGTTTTCGTGCTGGTGGCCCTGGCTGCGGCGCTGGTGGCGCTGCACTACCGCGTCAGCGTGGGCGAAACCCTGCCACCGGCGCGACGGCGCCCGGCGCATCCGTTCGCGACCGTGGGTGCCTACGCCGCGCTCGTGACCGATGCGCGCTTCATCGCACCCGCGCTTGCGGTCAGCCTCGTGATCGGCTGCCTCTACGGCTTCTTCGGCGCAGCGCCGTCTATCCTGATGGCCGGAATGGGCGTGACCGCCGCCGGACTCAGCGCATTCTTTGCCGGCACCGTCTTCGTCGTGTTCGCCAGCGGCTTGCTGGCGTCGCGGCTTGCGCCGCGCTTCGGCGCCGCCAAGGTCGGCATGACCGGCATCCTCATGGCGTTGGCGAGCGGGCTGTGGCTTGTCATGCTGGGCGGCACGCCGGAGCCTGCGACCTTCATGGCGGCGGTGACGCTGTTCCTGGCCGGCATGGGGCTTGTCAATCCGATCGGAACAGCGATCGCGTTGGAACCCTTCGGGGACCGCGCCGGCGTTGCCTCCGCACTGCTGGGGTTTCTCCAGATGACTTGCGCCGCGGTGGCGACGGGTCTCATAGGTGCACTGTCACTGTCGCCTGCAGGCGCCCTTGCATGGATCACTGCTGGCAGCGCCGCATTGGCGGCCGCGGCATTCGCGATCGTGTTGCGCTCGGCGCATCGAACAAGCAACGTGCATACGCACTGCTGAAGCGAACCGACGAGCACAAGCCCAGGTGGGTGTGACCCGCGGGCCGACAATCAGCGCAACGCTTTTGAAGGACCGCACCCATGTCACCTCGTCCCACGATCAGCCGCCGTGACCTCACGTTCGGCGCCGTTGCCGGCCTTGCCGTCGCCCCTTGGCCCGCACACGCCTTTTCCCTCACCGACGCCGACGCGGCCAGCGGCATTCGCACCGCGCTCGAGCGCGGCGCCGTCGCCGCCGTCGGGCTGCTGGGGCGCAACGACGGGTTCCTCGGCAACCCGAAAGTGAAGATTCCGCTGCCCGGCGTGCTGGAAGACGCGGCCAAGCTGCTTCGTGGCCTGGGTCAGGGCAAACGCGTCGATGAGTTGATCGTTGCGATGAACCGCGCCGCCGAGGCTGCGGTGCCTGAAGCGAAGGCACTGCTCGTCAGCGCGGTGAAGTCGATGGGCCTGGACGACGCGGTCGGCGTGCTGAAAGGTGGCGAGCGTTCGGCGACCCAGTACTTCGAGCGCAAGACGCGAGAGCCCATCGGCGTGAAGTTCCTGCCCATCGTCACGCGCGCGACCGAACGCGTGAAGCTGGCCGAGAAGTACAACCGCTTCGCGTCACGCGCGTCGTCGATGGGCTTGATGAAGGCCGAAGACGCGAATGTGCAGAAGTACGTGACGGGCAAGGCGCTCGACGGCTTGTTCCTGATGATCGGCGAGCAGGAAATGAAGATCCGCGCTGACCCCGTCGGCACCGGCAGCGCGATTCTGCGGCGGGTCTTCGGGGCGCTGAAGTAGGTTGACGAGGAGATTCGATTGATGAGAGTTCTCCCTTTCACGCTTGTTGTTGTCGCCATGACTGTCGTAGCCGCGTGCGCGGGCACACCTTCGACGCGCTCCACCGCGCCACTGGCTTGCGACGACAGCATCCGCACATCATTCAAACCCGACGCCGCCACCCGCGTGGTCGCGGTCCGCGCGATCAAGAAGGGTGAAACGTTGACGGCCGTCGACGCGCCCACACCCGTCACCGCTGCGATCGACATGTGCCTGGTCAAGCTGCTGGTCGGCCCGGGCTTCACGGCCGAGAAGAACAAGGACGCGCGGTCGTATTCCGAAGGCATCGGCATCGAGGTGTGGCTGCCCGCGCACGCGCAGTGGAACGAGCGCATCCGCGACTACGGCGGTGGCGGTTGGGTGGGCGGCGGTCATCGTGACCCGGTGAAGATCGGCAGCAAAGTACCTGCGATCGTGAACGCGAACATGGGGTACGTGTCGGGCACCACCGACGCGGGGCAGCCGCACTATCAGGACGGGTCGTTTATCTTCTTGTCCGACGGCCGCGTGAACGTGGAGGGTATGCGTGACTTCTCGGTGCGCGCGATGGTCGAGCAGGCCACGAAGACCAAGGCGCTGGCCGCGGTGTATTACGGCAAGCCAGCGCGCCACACGTACTTCGACGGTCATTCGCAAGGCGGTCGGCAGGGTTTGAAAGTCGCGCAGGAATATCCCGAGCTGTATGACGGCTACATGATTGCGCAGCCGGCGATCAGTATTCCTCGCTTCGGGTCGGTGGGGCTGTACCCGCAGCTGGTGATGAAGAAGGACCTGGGTTTCACCGCGGTCGACAAGCCCAAGGCCGCGGCGTTCGCGAAGAAGGTCGCCGAGGCGACGAAGCGCGCGGTGCAGGTGTGCGACAAAACCGGTCTTGGCTTTCTGCTCGACCCGTTCGCGTGCAACTACGACCCGGCGAAAGACGCTCAGCTGCTATGTACTGGTGTGACGGGCGCAGGCGGTGAGGCTGGGCGTGGCGCCGACCCCGCCACATGCATGTCGCTCGTCGAGGCAAACGCGCTGAATCGCATCTGGTATGGCGCGACCATTGACGGCAGCTGGGACGCCGGCCAGTCCGACGACGGCCGCGCCGGCCGTGCGTTGGGTGCGAAGCAACTCTGGTGGGGCTTCGCAAAAGGCACCACGGTCGGCGGCATCACCGGCGCGGGTGCGGACCAGGTGGCGCTGGCGATGCATGACGTGCGCTACGTCAGCACGCCACCGCCGCTTCAGGGATTCCGATCCTCAACACGTCGACGAGCGAGCGCAACAAGTGGCTCGAGCTCGAGTTCGCGAATCTGGCCGATGTACAGCGGCGCAACCTCGCGCAGGACGCGCAGTTTGATGGCCTGAGCAGCGACAACGCCGACTTGAAGCGCCTGCGCGATCTGGGCCGCAAGGTCATTGTCTACAGCGGCTTGGCCGACGACGCGATTCCGGTGTCGGGCAACGTGGCTTATCACGAGAAGGTGGCCGCCGCGATGGGCGGGCACGCGCAGGTGCAAAGTTTCATGCGTATGTATCTGCTGCCGGGTTCCGCGCACAGCTCGCAGGGGCGCCCCTACGCTGCCGCCGGCAACCCCTCAACCGTGCCGTTGCCGCGGCTGCCGGGTAACACCAACCAGACGCCCACGCGCGAACAAGACACGTTCTTCACCGCGTTGGTCGATTGGGTCGAGCAGGGCAAGGCCCCCGGCGACATCGTCATCGCGTCGCGCGACGGCAGCGTCAGTTATCCGGTCTGCGTGTATCCGAAGAAGACCACGTGGGACGGAAAGGGCTCGCCGAAGCTCGCGGCGAATTATTCCTGTCGTTGAAGCGACGACGCCGCCGAGAGGTGTGACATGGCCTACGACGAACAACTCGCCGCGCGCGTGCGCAAGGTGCTGGAAGGCTCACCCGGCATCACCGAAAAGCGCATGTTCGGTGGCCTGGCGTTCATGAAGCACGGCCACATGTTCGTCGGCATTTCGGGCACCCGGCGGCTGATGGCGCGTGTGGGCAAAGACAACCACGCCGCGTCGCTGGCGCGCGCGCACGTCAGCCCGATGGACTTCACCGGCAAGCCGATGACCGGCTACGTGTACGTCGAGCCGGCGGGGCTGGTGAAAGACGCAGACCTGACCTTCTGGGTCAGGCACTGCGAGAGCTTCGTTCTGACTTTGCCGCCGAAGCTCACTTCCCCTTCGTAGCCTTCGACTCGGCTTTGCCGGCGGTCTTGCTGGCATCGGGCTTCGGCACGTCGCCGATGACGCTTTTCAGCGGGCACACCGAGAACGCCGGGCACTGCTTGCAACTGGCGACGAGAGCGATCGGGCACAGCGTCATGGCGCTTCCTTCGAGGGGTGGAGGGAGTCTCGAGCATACGCCGCACGCTGCGCTTCAATCCTTCACGCCTTCAAGCCGCATTCACCCCCGCCCGCGCGTCCGCGTACACGCAGCCGAATCGATTGCCCAGGAACGTCTCCAGCGCCAGGCCTTCCTGCTTCACGAACCCCTGCTGCGGCAGCACGCCCTGCGCCGTCAGGTCGACCATCGCGCACAGGCTCGACGCGGTCGTAATCTGGATGGCGCTTCGCATCTTGCCGGCGACCACGCCGCTGTAGATGCGGCGCGCGAAGGTGTCTTGCTGAAGCGTGCCGTCGCGCATGCCCGAGACGGTGACGAAGACGATGACGACGTCCTGCATCGTCGAGGGCAGGGCGTTCTCGAGAATGTCTTTCAGGATGTCGCGACGGTCTTTCAGGCGCAGGTCATGCAGCAGCGCCTTCATGATCGCGGCGTGGCCGGGGTAGCGGATGGTGCGGTAGTTCAATGTGCGCACGCGGCCCTCGAGCGTTTCGCATAACGTGCCCAGGCCGCCCGAGGTATTGAAGGCTTCGTAGCGCACGCCGTCGAGGCTGAACTCCTCGAGTTCCTCGAGCGCCTGCACTTCGGTGCGGCGGCCTTCCACGATCGCTTCGCACGGCTCGATGTATTCGTTGATGACGCCGTCGGTGCTCCACGTCAGGTTGTAGTTCAGCGCGTTGCTTGGGTAGGCGGGCAGCGCGCCCACGCGCAGGCGCACGCTGTCCAGGCGGTCGAAGCGCGACGCGATGTCGGCCGCGGCAATCGATACGAAGCCCGGCGCCAGGCCGCACTGCGGCACGAACGCGGTGGGCGCGCCTTGCGCGAGTTGGCGGATGTGGCGCGTGCTGGCCACGTCCTCGGTCAGGTCGAAGTAGTGCACGCCGGTGTCGCGCGCGGCCTGCGCGATCGCGACGGTCTGCTGGAAGGGCGCCGCGCTGGCCACCGCGAAGCGGCCCTTCAGCACGCGGCGCAGTGCTTCGCCGTCATGCACGTCGACGACTTGCGTGTGCACGCGCGCCGCACTCGCCGCGTCCATCGCCTGCGGCAGGTGGTCCAGCGCCGCGCGGCTGCGGTCGACCACCGTGACGGTGTAGTCGCCGCATTGCGCCAGCAGCGCCGCGACCGTCTGGCCGATCTTGCCGGCGCCTACCACCACCACCTCTTTGATCCCTGAGCTGCTCATGTCTGCCGTCCTCGTTCACATCCGGATAGAGACGGCGCGTCTTTCGACCGCCGCCATGACCCGAATCATCGAATCCTTCGGCGCAAATTGCATCGGCAGATCAGACGAAAAGCTCAGGTATGTTTCGTCAAAGTGACGATAGACTTCGACTGAATGGCGACCGAGCTGGACGACACCGACCAGGCGCTGCTGAACCTGCTGCGCGAGAACGCGCGTGCGTCGGTGGTGGAACTGGCGCGCAAGCTGGGTCTGTCGCGCACCACGGTGCAAAGCCGCCTGCAGCGCCTCGAGCGCAGCAAGGCGGTGCTGGGCTACACGGTGGTGGTGCCCGACGAGGCCGAGGTGTCGCTGGTGCGCGCGTTGGTGATGATCGTCGCCGGCCCGAAAACCGGCGCGTCGATCGAGGTGGCGCTGCGGCGCATGCCCGAGGTGCGCGCGCTGCATTCGGTCAGCGGGCCGTTCGACCTGGTGGCGATCCTGGCAGCGCGGTCGATCGGTGAGCTTGATCTCGCGATCGACCGCATCGGCGCGCTCGACGGCGTGGAGCGCACCACGTCGGCGATCGTGTTGTCGACGCGCATCGCGCGTTGAGCCGCGGCCGCGAGCCTCAGCGGATCGTCAAGACATCGATCACCGGCGGGTTCAGCAGGCGGACCGGCAGGATCGACTCGCCGAGCCCCGAGGTCACGAACGTCGGCACCGGCGCGATCGATTTGTTCATGCCGGTTTCGAACGGCAGCTTCGACGCATTGATGATCCAGCCGATGAAGGGCAGCCGCACCTGCCCGCCGTGCGTGTGACCGGCCAGCAGCACGGCGGCCGACCCCGGAGGCAGGCGCACCGCGCTGTCAGGCTCGTGCGTCAGGACCACGATCGGCTTGTCGCGCGGCGCCGCCAGCACCGGCGCTGGATGGTCCTTCTCGGCAATGTGGTCGCCCAGGCCCACGAGGGTGAAGGTCGGGAAGCGCCGGTGCATGCCTTCGATCGGCTCGATGCCCACGCCGATCAGCGCGTCGCGAAGCGCCTTCTGCAGCGGCGGGCCGGGGCGTTGCTCGTCATGGTTGCCCGGCACCGAGTAGGTTTTGTGGCGCAGCCTTTTGAACGGTGCGAGCAGGTCTTCGAGCGGCCGCGTCGGCTCGTAGGTCCAGTCGCCGGCCGCCAGCACCATGTCGACATCGAGCGCGTTCAAGCGGTCGACGACGCGCGCCGTGAACACCTCGTCCTTGTACAGGCCCGCGTGCAGGTCAGAGATCAACGCGATGCGCGCCGTGAAGCCGAGCTCGAGCGTGGTGTGGCGCTCGACCAGGCGCTGGGGCTCGATAAACCGCATGTCGATGCCCACGGCGACGGGAAGCGTCGTCAGCGCCCACGCGGCCCACGCCCACGCGTCCCAGTGCCGTCGACGCCGCCACGCAAGCACCACGAGGGTCAGCAGCAGCGGCCCCAGCAACCACAGGGCCCAGAACACGATCTGCCTGAAGCAGTGGCCCGGGACGGGGCCGTAGTAAGAAGGAGCGCACAACATCGGGCCGCATTCTCGCGATCCAACGGCCTGCGGTTCGGCCCGATGCGAAGCGCACAATCTTCTTAGCCGATCCGTCCGGGAGCATCTGCACCCGGGCTCACGATGACCGGCAAGCGCTCACACCGCGCACGGCGAGAACATCCACACGAACCAACTTCACGATGATCTACACCTTCCGCTCCAAGGCCACTGGCGATCTGATCATGCTCGGCGAACATGGCGACCGCGTCATGACGTTGCTGGGACGCGAACCGGCTGCGAAAGGCATCTTCGAAGCGCGCGACATCGGCGCATTGATCGCGAGGCTCGAGTCCGCGGTCGCCGATGAACCGCCGCCCGTGCCCGAACCCGGCAAGAACGACGACGACCGCGGCGCGCTGGTCGGCATGAAAGCGCGGGTGTGGCCTCTCATCGACATGATGCGTCGCGCTCAGGCGGCCAACGAAGCGGTCGTCTGGGGCGTCTGAATCTCTTCAACTTCGACCAACGCAGTACCACGACGACCATGAAGATCCACAGCGACAGCTTCGGCAACGGTGCCCGCATTCCCGAGCGTTTTGCCGCCGGCAAGATCGACGGCACGGGGGTCGGTTTTTCCGACAACCTGAACCCGCATCTGGCCTGGAGCGACGCGCCCGTGGGCACGAAGTCATTCGTGCTGATCTGCCATGACCCGGACGTGCCCAGCAAGGGCGACGACGTGAACAAGCCCGACCGCGAAGTGCCCGCGAGCCTGGCACGCGTCGACTTCTTCCACTGGCTGCTGATCGACGTGCCGCCGTTGATCATCAGCATTGCCGAAGGTGAATTCAGCCGCGGCTTCACCACGCGCGGCAAGCCCGGCCCCGACACCTTCCACGGTGCGCGCCACGGCCTGAACGACTACACCGGCTGGTTCGCGAGTGACGACGCGATGTCGGGCAACTACTTCGGCTACGACGGCCCGTTCCCGCCGTTCAACGACGCGCTGGTGCACCACTACGTCTTCACCGTCTTCGCGCTCGACACGCCCAAGCTGCCGCTGCAAGGCCACTTCACCGGCGCGCCGTTGCGCGCGGCGATGCAGGGGCATGTGCTGGCGTCGGCATCGTGGACCGGCACGTACTCGCTGAACCGACGGCTGCGCACGTGAACGCCGCCAACGGTATCGATGTAACTTGCGGGGTGCACGACACCGACGAAGCCCACCTTGTCACGCGCGTCACGCTGGTGCGCCACGGCCGCACGGCCTGGAATGCCATCGCGCGGATCCAGGGCCAGACCGACATCCCGCTCGATGACACCGGGCGCTGGCAGGCGCAGCGTATGGGCCAGGCGCTGGCGGGCGAAGACATCGCAATCGTCTACACCAGCGACCTCGCGCGCGCGGCCGACACCGCGCAGGCATTGGTGGATGCATTGGGCGTGCCGCTCGAGACCGATTCGCGCCTGCGCGAGCGCCACTTCGGTTCCTTCGAAGGCCTGACCTTTGCCGAGCTCGACGAACACCACGTCGATGCCGCACGCCGCTGGCGCACGCGCGAGCCCGGCTTCGCGCCCGAAGGCGGCGAATCGCTGATCGACTTCAACCAGCGCAGCGTCGACGCCGTGACGCGCCTGGCGCGCCGCCACGCCGGCCATCACATCGCCGTCGTCAGCCACGGCGGCGTGCTCGACGCGATGTACCGCGCGGGTTCACGCGTGCCGCTCGAGCAGGCGCGAAGCTGGCACATCGGCAACGCCAGCATCCATCGCATGATGTTGTCGGCCGAAGGCTGGAGCATCGTCGGCTGGAACGACGAGTTCCATCTCGATGAGGTTCGCGACGACAGCAGCGACGACGTGACGGTTCGCTGAACCGACGCAGGGGACGCGATGAAAGGCGCGCAGATCATCGTGCTGGCCACGCCAGTGTTCCTGCTGCTGATCGCGATCGAATACATCGTGGGCCGTGCGCGCGGGCGCGACACCTACCGCGCGGCCGATGCGATGTCCAGCATCGGACTGGGCATGCTCGGGCAGGTTACCGGTGTCTTCGCGAAAGCCCTGACGGTCGGCATCTACACGCTGCTGTACGACCACATCGCGGTCACCAAGCTGCCGGCCGATGCGTGGTGGGTGTGGGTTGGTGCCCTGGTCGCCTACGACTTTTTCTACTACTGGCTCCACCGTGCGGGCCATCGCGTCGCCCTGTTCTGGGCGTCGCACGTGGTGCATCACCAAAGCGAGGACTACAACCTGTCGACCGCGCTGCGCCAGACCGGCAGCGGCTGGCTCGCGGGCTGGATCTTCTATCTGCCGATGGCGTTGGCCGGTGTGCCGCCGCTGGTCTTCGGCACGGTCGCGCTGATTGACCTGCTGTATCAGTTCTGGGTTCACACGCAGCAGGTCGGGCGCCTGGGCTGGTTCGACCGCTGGTTCTGTTCACCGTCGAACCACCGCGTGCACCACGCGGTGAACGATGTCTACGTCGACCGCAACTACGGCGGCATCTTCATGGTGTGGGACCGTCTGTTCGGCACGTTCCAGGACGAGCTGCACGATCAGCCGTGCATCTACGGCACGCGCAAGCCGCTGCGAAGCTGGAACCCGCTGTGGGCGAACCTCGAGGTGTACGCGGCGCTGGCGAAGGACGCGTGGCGCGCACGGTCATGGGCCGACAAGCTGCGCGTGTGGTTCATGCCGCCGGGTTGGCGGCCGGCCGACGTGGCCGCGGCGGATCCGCAGCCGCCGTTCGACATCGCCGCGGTGGCGCTCTTCGACACGAACGTCGGCAAGACAGCGCTGCTCGCCGCGGCCGCGCTCTTCTTCGCGGCGATGGGCGTTACGACGGTGTTCCTGTGGCGCGCGCACGAGTTGCCCGTAGCAACGCAGGTCGTCCTCGCACTCACGGTCTTGGCGATGTTGTGGGGCGTGGGTGCGTTGACCGGTGGGCGCTCGGTGCCCGCGCTCGACCAGCGGCGACGCTACGAAGCGTCCCGTACCGGCAAGGCGTAGATCTTTCTTCGTGGCCCGCTTGATCGTCGCAAAAGCTGCGCGCGGAGGTTGACGTTCAGGATGAACTGCAAGACATCGGTGCGTTGCATGATCGATGTCTTTTTTCTGTTTTGACATCACCAACGTCCTGCGCTAAGGTTCTGACATGCCGCGTTCGTCATCCACCGCCTCTGCCACCCGCGTCAGACCCAAGGGTTGGGCCAAGTCGGCAGTGTCTTCGGCACGCGTGCAGACCACGCTGCGCCTCGAACCCGAGTTGCACGAAGGGCTCGAGTTGCTGCAGGCCACGCTCGGTACGCCGCTCAACAAGCTGGTGAACATGGCCGTGGCCGACTTTGTCGCGGCCAAGGCGGCGCACGTCGAAGCCGAACTCGAAGCGGCCCTGAAGAAAATCAAGGCGTTGCGTCGCGCCGACCCGACGTTCGCGCGAGCGTTCGAAGCCATCGCCGTGGCCCAGGCCAAACATGGCAAGCGTGATCCGGTCGAGGGCAAGGCCTTCCGCGAAAAGCCCATGTCGGCCGTGGCGATGGTGCGCCGCGTCGTCGCCGCGGCGAAGTAACCGGCGCAAGTCGCGGCCGTGCCGGGCTGGGACGAGGACAGCCCCGAGCTGGCCGCCAATCTGGTCCGTGCCCAGCGTATGGCGATCGAGCATGCGCTGGCACGGCGCAGTTTGGCACTGAATGACATCAGGGCCTGGCACCGCGTGACGATGCAGGGTCTCGACATCGAAGAAGCGGCCGAACTCGGTGTGACGCCCGAAGACTTGGTTGGCGAGTTTCGCGGTCCGCCCAAGCTCGCAGACATCGGCGCGCGCATCGGTGCGCACCGTGGAACGCTGTCGAGAGACGTTGCAGCGCAGACGAAGCGCTTCATCGGGACGCTGCAAGTGCTTCTCCGCGCCCTCGACAAACGGGTTCCGGCCGATCAACTCGATGCGCTCGAGACCGACGATCTGCGGGCGGTTGCCGAAGCGACCGCTTGGGCGCACAGCGAATGGGTGCGCATCCATCCTTTCGCCAACGGCAACGGCCGTACGGCACGCCTGATCGGCAACGCCATGCTCGTGCGCTACGGCCTGCCGCCGGTGCTAGCGCTGCGCCCGCGGCCCGAGGGCGGCTATGTGCAAGCCGCGCGGGCCGCGATGAACGGTGATCACCTGCCGATGACAGCCTACGTCGTCAACGCGTTGCTGGCGGCAGGCTCGTGAACCGCAGCGCGGCGCTCAAGCCCGCCGTTGGACCGTCAACGCGCTGGCCGAGATTCGTGAACTGATGAGTCGACCACGCGAGGCTCAACGCTCGCCGAACAAGTCGCCCTCGAGCCGCCCCGGCGGCGTGAGCCCGAAGTGCCGATACGCGGCCAGCGTCGCGATGCGCCCGCGCGGGGTGCGTTGCAGGTACCCCTGCTGGATGAGGTAAGGCTCGATCACGTCTTCGATCGTCGCGCTCTCTTCGCCGATCGCGGCGGCCACGTTGTCCAGGCCGACCGGGCCGCCGTCGAAGCGGTGGATCACGGCCTCGAGCAGCTTGCGGTCCATCACGTCGAAGCCCAGCGGGTCGACGTTGAGCATCAACAGGGCCGACTGCGCCACGGGTGTATCAATGCGGCCCTTCGCCTTCACGTCGGCGTAGTCGCGCACGCGGCGCAGCAGCCGGTTGGCAACGCGTGGCGTGCCGCGTGAACGCCGTGCGATCTCCATCGCGCCGTCGGCGTCGCAGGGCACCTCGAGCAGGCCCGCCGACCGCGCGACGATGCGCGCCAGTTCTTCGGGCGTGTAGAACTCGAGCCGCGCGACGATGCCGAAGCGGTCACGCAGCGGGTTGGTCAACATGCCCGCGCGCGTGGTCGCGCCCACGAGCGTGAAGGGTTGAAGGTCGAGCTTGATCGATCGCGCGGCGGGGCCTTCGCCGATCATGATGTCGATCTGGTAGTCCTCGAGGGCGGGGTAGAGGATCTCTTCGACCACCGGCGGCAGGCGATGGATCTCGTCGACGAAGAGCACGTCGTGGCGTTCGAGGCCGGTGAGGATCGCCGCCAGGTCTTTCGGCTTCTCGAGCACGGGGCCGCTGGTCTGGCGCAGATTCACGCCCAGTTCGCGCGCAATGATGTGCGCCAGCGTGGTCTTGCCCAAACCCGGCGGGCCGAACAGCAGCACGTGGTCCAGCGCTTCGGCGCGCATCTTCGCGGCGCCGATGAAGATCTCGAGCTGCTCACGCGCCTTGACCTGGCCGACGTAGTCGCCGAGCTGCTTTGGGCGCAGGGCTCGCTCGATCGCGTCTTCGGCGGGCGAAGCCGGCGCTGGGCTCACGATCCGGTGGGCTGCACCGGGCGAACCGAGCGAACCGGGTGCACCCAGGGCCGAAGGGTCGTCGGTGTGGATGGCCATGGCGCGATTATCGCGGCGAGGCTGGACATGCATCCAGTGGCGTGCGCAGGTTGGATGGGGCGCAGCCTTTGGTTGCAACCTGGCCGGTGACGTGATCGGCCTCGCGTGCGCGCCGGTGCACCATCGCACCGTCGCAGGCGTTGTTTCGCCAGCCTTCTTCTCTTGGAGTTCTTCCGATGTCCGTTCTTCGTCACGCCGCGCTGGCCGCGACCCTCGTTACCGCTTCATGGACCGCAGTTGCCCAGACAACCGTGCAAGACCCCTGGGTTCGCAGCACCGTCGCACAACAGAAAGCGACCGCGATGTTCGCGCGCATCACGTCCGTGCAGGGCGGCAAGCTCGTCAGCGCGTCGTCCTCGGTCGCCGGCGTGGTCGAGGTCCACGAGATGTCGATGGTCGGCGACGTGATGAAGATGCGCGCCGTGCCATCGCTCGATCTGCCGGCCGGCAAGGTCGTCGAGCTGACGCCGAGGGGTTTGCACGTGATGCTGATGGACCTGAAGCAGCCGCTGAAGGACGGTGAGACCGTGGCGGTGACGCTGGTCGTCGAAGGCAAGGACGGCAAACGCGAGTCGGTCGAGGTCAAAGCGCCCGTGCGCCCGCTCGCGGGCGGCATGGGCAAGGGCCACGAGGGTCACGACGACCACAAGGGCCACAAGCACTGACTGGGCGTCGTCGTCAGCTCAGCGCTTTCAGCGCGAGCTTGATGCCATCGGATACGCCCACGCCCGGCGGCAGCTTCTTCAGCGCCGCCAACGCGTCCTTCTCGGAATAGCCCAGCGCCACCAGCGCCTGCACGATGTCGGCCTGGGCGCTGTCGGCCGGCGCACTCGACGCTGCGAGTGCCGGGCCGAGCTTGCCCTTCAGTTCGAGCAGCAGGCGCTCGGCGGTCTTCTTGCCGATGCCGGGCACCGACGTGAGCCGACCCGCCTGCTGAAGCGCCACCGCCTGCGCGAGTTCCTGCGTCGTCAGTCCCGACAGGATCGCGAGCGCGGTGCGCGGCCCCACGCCGCTGATCTTCAGCACTTCGCGAAAGGTCTGTCGTTCCTCGTGGGTGAGGAATCCAAAGAGCAGATGTGCGTCTTCGCGCACCACCGGCTGCGTCAGCAGCGTGACGCGCTCGCCGATGCCCGGCAGTTGGTAGAAGGTGCTCATCGGCACCGACACGTCGTAGCCGACGCCTTGCACGTCGACCAGCACCAGCGGCGGTGCCTTGTGCGCGAGGGTTCCGACAAGCCGGCCGATCATGGGCGGCGATTATGGTGGGCCGTCGATGGCGTGCGCCAAAACAGAAGGGCGCCTCGCGGCGCCCTTTTGTGCGGTCGTCCGAAACGCGATCAGCGGCGGAACAGACCCAGGCGCTGCGCTTCGAGCGCGGCCTCGGCACGCGAGCTGACGTTCAGCTTGCGATAAATCTGCTTCACGTAGTCGGCGATCGTGTGGCGCGACAGGCCCAGCTGCACGCCGATCTCGGGCAGCGTGAAGCCCTTGGCGACGCGCAGCAGCACTTCGCTCTCGCGCTCGGTGAGTTGCACGTGCGGCATCAGGTCGGGCTCGCGCTGCTGCTTGGCCTGCGTGGCGAAGTACTTCATCACGCGGCGCGCGATCGACGGCGACAGCGGCGGCTCGCCCTGGCTGATGCGCTGAAGCTGCTCGGTGATCAGTTCGCGCGGCTGCTCCTTCAAGATATAGCCGAAGGCGCCGGCCTGAAGCGCGGGGAAGAGATGGTCGTCGTCTTCATGAATGGTCACGACGACCGACTGGCAGTCGGGTTGCGTCTCGCGCAGTTTCTCGACCACGTCGACGCCAGTGCCGTCGGGCAGACCGAGGTCGCACAACGCGAGGTCGAATTTGATGGCCGACACGAGTTCGATCGCGTCATGCACCCGGGCAGACTCGGAAATCTGGCTGCCGGGGAATACCTGCAACACGAGAGTTTTGAGCCAGGCGCGAATCTCGGGCAGATCTTCGAGCAGCAGAACAGTCTTCATTACGGTCTCCAGATGCAAATGCGCACCCAATGGACGAGGATGCTAGCGCGCATCAGGCCGCTTCGACCTGACGATCCAGCGGAAGCGTGAGGCGTATCACGGTTCCGTAGCCGGGAGACGACTCGACGAGGCACTGACCGTGTAATTGTTTGGCCCGCTGTTTCATGCTTGCCATACCGTGCCCGCGGTCGAGGCGTCCGTCGAAGACTTCCTGGATGCCTTTGCCGTTGTCCTGAATATTGAGCTGGAAGTCGCCGCTGGCAATGGTGACGGTCACGCTGCAGCGCGACGCGCCGGCGTGTTTGATGATGTTGTTGACCGCCTCGCGCAGGATGCGCGTGGTCTGCACGTAGGTGCGCGCTGACAATGTTTGTGGTATCTCTTCGTCCGACGGGCTTGTCCAGTCGGCCTCGAGGCCGGTCTGCGACAGGCGCGAGACGAACTCGGCGCGCCAGTCGCCGATGGCATCGGCCAGCTTCACCGGCTTGCCGGTGAGGCCACGCACCGACAGCCGCATTTCTTCGAGCGCCTCGCGCGCGAGGGTCGAGATGCGGTCGTTGTCGCTGGTGTGGACGATCGTCAGCAGCTTGGCGCCAAGGTCATCGTGCAGGTCCCCCGCGATGCGTTTGCGCTCTTGCGCCGTGACCTGCTCGACGCGCAACTCGGCCAACTGCGCGAAGTTGCGTTCGATCTCGTTCGTCGACTCACGCACGCGCGCTTCGGTGGCGATGCGGTTGGCCTCCGATAGCTGAAGCTCGCGGGCGAACTGCTGCACCAGCCGCAGGCACATGACGATGAAGGCCACCGTCAGGCCCAGCTGCATCCAGGTCTCTGAAACCGCGGCGTCCCGGTCCTGTTGCAGCATCACCATCCCGATGTTGCCCACCGTGCCTGTGCCGCACACCAGCGTCATCAGCACGAACTGGCGCCGGTCGCGGTGCCACATCGTCCACAAGTACAGCCCCATCGCGATCATCATTTCGGTGGTCAGCAGCACGATCCACGAACTGGCGAGCGTGTGAATGCGCCACGGCCCGCCCAACAGCAGGCTGGCGGGCATGATCAGGCACTGTGCGTACAAGGCGACCTCGATCGGCTGCGAACGCCACCCGGCGTAGCGCAGGAAGAAGATCACCGTCGCCAACGCGATCATCGGCCACAGCGACGCGTGCAGCATCTCGGTCGCGTAGTGGCCCAGCGGCACGTCGAACCACCACGCTCGCGTCAGGAGCAGGCTGATCGCCAGCATCAGCAGGCCGAAGTACAGCAGGTGGCTCTCGCGCCGGTGGACGCGGCCCAGCAGCAGGATCACGGTGCCGAGCAGCAGGAATACGAATGACGTGGTGCGCGGCAAGTCCACGCGCGCGGTCGTGGTTCTGGCCGCCTTGGCCGCGATGTCCTCGACCGGGCCTAGTTCCACGACCGACAGCCCGCCCGTGCGGTCGTCGGAACCGACCTTCTGGATCGGGTGGCCCGCGAGCCGAATGTCGAGCACGTTGTCACTCTTGCGCAGTTGGGTGATCGTGACCGGCAGGTGGATCGGCTGGCGGCAGCGACGCGAGATCGGTTCTTCCATCCGACCGATCTGGTGCAGCAATTCGCCGTTCAGCCACACCGTCGCGTTGGAGCAGGCGCGTTCGACGAGGATCGCGAGGCGCTGTCCTTGCAGCGGCGCCGGGACGTCGAAGCGCAGGCGGTACCACACGGGCTTGTCGGCCCAGGGCCTGGAGACCGACCAGTCGTCGGGCAGTGCCACGGGGCGCGTGTCGGCGCCGACCGAGAACCGCATCTCACTGTTGCCAGGCGGCGGCACGGAGCCTTCGCCGATGTCGTCGGCAGCCAGCGCCTGCGTGAGCATCAGGCCATCGGGCGTTGGTGGGCTGCCGGTGAACCACGTCGCCACCAAAAGCAGAGCCGCCACCACCACGGAAGGGATGAGCGAAAGGAAACGGCGACCAACGTCCATGGCCCGCGGGATTGTGCCGGACGCATCGCGACGACAATGCGCAGCCTGCACTTCGGCGCCGCGAGTCGCGCACCCTGTCACAGTGATTCTTCGCCACAGCTTCGAGCCCGTTGACAACGAGCGACTGGCCTCGATGAGCGGCGTGCTCGATGAACACCTGCGTCGCGTCGAAGAGGCGTTGACGGTGACGATCCGGCGCCGCCGGGGCAACTTCGAGATCGAAGGCCGCAAGGCCGATACCCAACGGGCGCTGTCGGTGCTCGATCAATTGCACGCACGCGCGACGCGGCCGGTGTCGCCGCAGACGGTGCAACTGCTGCTGACCGAAGCGGCGGCGACACCGCTGACAGCGTCGGCGGCACGACGACAGACCGCCTTGCCGGTGGCTGAACCGGGTCTGGCGCCGCAGGGCGCTGCGGCACAAGCCGACGGGGACGGCAACGGTGGCGACCGAGGCGATGTCGTCCTGCACACACGGCGCGCCGACCTGAAGGCGCGCACGCCCAACCAGCGCCGCTACCTGCGCGCGATCATCGACCACGACATCTCGTTTGGCATCGGCCCGGCGGGCACGGGCAAAACCTTTCTGGCAGTGGCCTGCGCGGTCGATGCGCTCGAGCGCGCCCAGGTGCAGCGCGTGATTCTCACGCGCCCGGCGGTCGAGGCCGGCGAGCGGCTGGGTTTCCTGCCGGGCGACCTGACGCAGAAGGTCGACCCCTACATGCGGCCGTTGTACGACGCGCTGTATGACTTGATGGGCTTCGACCGCGTGACGCGCGCCTTCGAGCGCGGCATGCTCGAGATTGCGCCGCTGGCGTTCATGCGCGGGCGCACGCTGAACCACGCCTTCATCATCCTCGACGAAGCGCAGAACACCACACCCGAGCAGATGAAGATGTTCCTGACGCGCGTGGGCTTCGGCAGCAAGACGGTGGTGACGGGCGACACCAGCCAGATCGATCTGCCCAAGGGCACGGTCAGCGGGTTGGTCGAATCCGAGCAGGTGTTGAAGCGCGTCAAGGGCATCGCGTTCACGCGCTTCACGGCGGCCGACGTGGTCCGTCATCCGCTGGTGGCGCGCATCGTCGAGGCTTACGAGCGTGCGGCCAAACCGTGACCTGAAGCTGTCGCTGCAACAGCCCGACGGCCGCCATCGCCTGGTATTGACGCGTGCCCGCGTGGCGCGTTGGGTGCGCGCCGCGCTCGACGCGCCGGCCGAAATCACGCTGCGCATCGTCGATGAAGTCGAAGGCCGCGAACTCAACCAAGGCTACCGGGGCAAGAACTACGCCACCAACGTCCTGACCTTCGACTACCAGCGCGCGCCGGTCGTGATCGCCGACATCGTGCTGTGCGCGCCCGTGGTCGAAAGCGAAGCGCGCCAGCAGGGCAAATCGATCGAAGCGCACTACGCGCACCTGGTCGTGCATGGCACGTTGCACGCGCAGGGCTTCGACCACGAGCGCGCGGCCGATGCCAACGTGATGGAGGCGCGCGAAGTCGAGTTGCTCGCCGCGCTCGGCGTCGCCAACCCCTACCGGCGATAGCGCCTCTAACAAAGTAGATGCCGTGCGCCGCTGCACAGCAGCAGCTCGTTCGGGCCTTCCCAGCCGTTCGCGGTGCTGAAGCGGTCGAGCTGCGCCGTGATGTCGGCCCAGGCATCGGCCTGCCTCGAGGCGGGCAACGTGCGCAGCAGTTCGATCACCGGCGAGCCGCTCAGGCGCACGAAGGCCACGTAGTCGTCAACGCTCGGCAAGCAAAACGGCGCAGCCAGCGGAGTGACTTCGATCGATCGAAAGCCCGCTTCGTCGAGCAGCTGCGCCAACGCCGCAGGATGTCCCAGGCTCAGCAGCGATCCGGGTGCGAGGGGGTCTGCCGGCAGCGCGCCGGCGTGCTGGCGCGCGGTGCGCATCGTGATGGCGATGCAGGGGTTGGCCTCAGGCGTGGAAAAGACCAAGGCCGCGAAGCGACCACCGGGCCGCAGCGCTTGCCGCACCTCGCGCAGCGCCTGGCCGGGTGCGGTGCAGAACATCAACCCCAAACGGCAGACGGCAGCATCGAAGTTCGCGCCGTCCATGCCCAGTGCCTGCGCGTCGGCCACCTGAAAGTGCAGGCACGTATCGGCGACGTTGCGCAGGTCGTTTCGTGCCAGCGCCAGGCTGCGCGGCGACACGTCGGTGACCCAGACTTCGCCCTTCGCGCCCACGCGCTGCACGATGTCCTGCGTCTGGTCGCCACCACCGGCAGCCACGTCGAGCACCTTCGCGCCGGGCGCCAGACAAGCCGCGTCGAGCAGGCGTTGCGTCGCATCGCGAAGCCAGTGGCGGACCAGCGCGCGGTTGTGGTGCCAGCCCACGGCATCGTCGTCCCACGCCTGAACCGCGGAACGCGCAGCGTGTGCGCTCATGACTCGAGCCGGATGCCGGTGGCGTCGATGACGTCTCGCCAGTAGCGCTGCTCGGTCGCGATGCGTTCGCTCATCGCCGCGGCCGTACCTGTACTCGCGAGCATGCCCATGTCGCCCAAGACCGTGCCCAACGCCTTGTTGTCAGCTACGGCCCGCAGCGCTTGCGACGTGGCGTCCACGACCGACGGCGAGGCCGCGCCGGGCATGAAGAAACCGAACCATTCGCGAATTGCGAGCCGGGGGTGGCCCTGTTCGACGAAGGTGGGCACGTCGGGCATGAACGTGCTGCGCGTCGAGCCCGACGTGGCCAGCACGCGCAACTTGCCCGTGGCGTGATGCGGCCGCAACACGCCTTCGGCCAACACCAGCGAGGCGATGCGCCCGCCCATCAGATCGACGATCGCCGCCGGTCCGCCGGCATAGGCCACATGCTGTGCTTCGACCTTGGTTTCGCGGAACAGCATCGCACTCAGCACGTGCGGCAGCGTGCCGGGGCCGGGTGAGCCGTAGTTCGACAGTGCGGGGTGGGCGCGCGACCAGTCGATGAAATCGGCCAGCGTGCGCACGCTGGCCGGCACGGTCGAGCCGACAGCCAGTGCGAGCGTTGCTTCGGCAGCCACCGACACCGGCTTCAGATCCACCGCGGGGTCATATCCGAGCTTGGCGTAGAGGTAGGGGTAGACGGTGGCGATGGCGCCTGACGCCAGCAGCAGCGTGGCGCCATCGGGCGCGGCTTGCTTCAGTGCGCCCACAGCGATCTGGCCGGCCGCGCCGGGGCGGTTGTCGACCAACACGCCACCGGGGTAGCGTGCGCCGAGTTGATCGGCGTAACGGCGCGCGACGGAGTCGGGGATGCTGCCGGCGGGGTTCGTGCACAAGATGCGCAGCGATGCCGTTTGTGCCCAGGAGGGGCGCGGCGCGAGGGTGCTTGCTGCCAGGGCACCGGCGGTGCGCAGAAACAGGCGGCGTGAGCGAGTGGTGCTTTCCATGAGCGGTCTCCGAACAAGAAGGGGTGACGCAGCTTGCCGCGCCGCCGCTTAGAGATCGGGTAGAGATTCGAGAAGCCGCAACCGGCGCTGCAAGGCATCGCGCCGCGCGGCGACGATCGGCAGCGTTTCGGCCGGCAGCACGTCGTCCCGGTAGAGCCGCCGCACCTGTTGCACGAGCGCCTGCCGTTGCGACCGCGGCACGGTGTCGATCTGCATCAGCAAACGTTCGAGTGCGCCCACGTCCGTCCAGCAGCGTTGCGGGTTCAGCGCCAACGCGCCCTGGCGCAAGACGATGCGGTCGTCGCCACCGAGTGCTTTGCGCAGGCGGTGCAACGCGTTGTCGAGTGCGTTGCGCGCGGCGTCGCCGTCGGCGTCGGGCCACAGCGCATCGGCGACCTGGTCTTGCGGCACGGGCGTGTGGCCGTGCGCGGCGAGCACGCCGAGCAGCTCGAGCAGGCGCCGGCTCTCCTTGCGCGACGAGGCCATCGGGGCGCCGCCGATCTGGACGTCGAGCGCGCCGAGCGCACGCACGCGCACGGCCCACGGCCACGCTTCGTCGGCCTGCGGCGGCGCCTTCAACTGATTGCGCACGACGATGTCGCGTGCGATCTCGGGCTCGATGCCTCGCGTCAGCGCCAATGCGCACAGGCGCGCCATCATGTCGCCGCACAGGAACAACATCG
Organism: uncultured beta proteobacterium; assembly: GCA_963738615.1. GTDB lineage: Bacteria > Pseudomonadota > Gammaproteobacteria > Burkholderiales > Burkholderiaceae_C > CAVTWY01. The sequence goes on along the minus strand of CAVTXI010000019.1, from coordinate 28,538 downwards.
GCCCATGGCGATAGCCGCACTCGCGGGCCACGCGCAACGTCGTGTGCAAATGCTCCTGCGCACCAGCTTCATCCTCGCGCTGCAGCGCTGCGTACGCAGCCACGCAGCCGCCAACCCAGTGGTGCCAGCGGCAGGCGGCGAACATCGGGTGCGAGAACACCTCGTCGAGCAGGCGCTGAGCTTCGGCGTGCTCGTCGCTTTGCGCTGCCGCCAGCGCGTTGGCGATCAGGGCGATGTGTTCGCGCATCTGAAAACCGCTGGCGCGCGCGCTGGCGACCGCGGCGCGCATCAGGCGCACGGCGGTCGGCGCGTCGCCTTCGAGCAGCGCGAGCATGCCGCGCTGGTGCTCGTAGGTCGTGCGGTCGAAGGCGTTGTCGGGGTGCAGCACCAACGCAGCCCGCTCCATGTGCCGCCGAGCCGCCGCGGCATCGACCGAGGCCAGTGCCACGAACATGGCTTGCAGCTCGGTGCCCGCGCGCTGCGGCGCCAGCACCGGTTCGGCTTCGATCAGCGCCAGCGCCTGCCGCGCGTCGGCGCGCGCGGCTTCGGTGTGGCCGAGCAGCGTCTTGACGGTCGTGCCCACGCTCCACCAACGCAGCATCGTCGCCGGTGCAGCCAGGCCCTGCATGCACAGCGCATCGATGCGCACCACGATGCGTTCGAGCCGATCGACATGGCCGCGCCACAACAGGTGGAACACCAACGCGCCCATCAGCTGGCGCTGCCCGGCCGCCGAAGGGTGGTGCAGCAGGCGTTCGGCGCGTTCGGCCAGCGGGTCGGTGAGCGCGTGCCACGGCCTGCGATAGACCAGCGCCAACAACAAGCCCGGCACCAAGCGCATCTGCGCGTCGTCGTCGTGCGCGGCCAGCACCTGATCGGCGTGCGCGGTCAGCAACTCGATCCACGGATCGAGCTCGCGCACGCGGCCCGTGGACACCAAAGCCGTCGCGGCGGCAGCCGCTGCGGCCAGTCGGGCACCGGTGTCTGCGGCCGCCGCAGCGTCGCGATCGGCGTGTGCCATGTCGGCCAAGGCGCTGGCCGGTGCGATGTCGAGGTCGCACCAGCCGCGCCAGTACGCCAGGCGTTCGGCATGCGCCGCGGGCAAGGCGCCGATGTGCCCGCGCAGCGCCTGCACCCGGCCGTCGGCCGCATAGCGCGGCGCGCATTGCGCGATGGCCTGCGCGGCTTCGTCCCAGGCCTGGGCTTCGATCAGCCGTTGCAGGCCGGCATCGGTCTCGCTTGCGGCGATGAGCAGGCGGCCGGCGCGCAGCAGCATCGCCCGCTGCTGTTCGATCGACGTTTCGCGCTCGAAACGCCGCCGCAGGAATTGCGCGAACAGTGCGTGAAAGACGAAGGCGGCCGGCGGGCCTTCGCGGCGGTCGGTGAACAGGCTCGATGCAGCCAGTTGTTCGAGCAGCACCGGCGCATCGGCGCAATCGCTCATCGCCACCGCGAGCGCCGCGGTGGTGCTCGGCAGGTAGGCTAGCCGGCTGAGCGCGCGCTGGTGATCGGCCGGCATGCGTGAGAGGACTTCGTTGGCGAAGTAGTCGAACAGTCGATCGCGAGCGTCGAGCGCGGGCAGGCTCGCATCGCTGGGTGCGCCCAGCAACATCAGCGTCAGGCCCGCGGCCCAGCCCTGTGCGGCAGCCAGCGATGCAGCGATCGACTCGTCACGTCCGTGCAGGCGGATCAGCGTGCGCGTTTCGGCGTCGTCAAGGCGCAGCGGCTCAGCGCCGATGAGGATCAGTTGCTGCTTGGCCAGCGCGCCCGTGAACGCGGTGGGCGGCGGCTCGCGGCTGGCGAAGACCCACTGCACGCCGGCCGGCAGATGAACCAACGCGCGCGCCAGCGCGTCCTGCAGGGGCGAGCCGGCGGGCAACTCCTGGTGGTTGTCGAACACCAGACTCCAGCGCGGCGGCAGCAGCGGCAGCACGTGCAGCAGGCGCCGCCGCAACCAGGCGGGCAGGTCCGTCAGGTCATCGGCGCGCAGCGCGGGCAACTGCAGCGGGGCGGCCAACAAGCTGCTCCACAGAGCATCGAGCGATTGCATGAACGTGGCGGGGTCGGCGTCGTCGGCATCGAGCTGCATCCACAGCGTGGGTCTGGCGCGCCGCCGCAGCCACGTGGCCGCTACGGTCGTCTTGCCGGCGCCGGGCGGCGCGGCCAGCCACAGCGCCGGGGCGTCGGATGCACCGTCGAGCAGGCCGAACAAGCGCTCGCGATCGAACACGCGGCCCAACCTCGGGCTCGCGAGCTTGCCGAGGGCGGCAGCGTGCCGCACAGGCCGCGCAGACATGCGGCCAGCTTAGCCGTCAACGCCCTTGCGTGCCCAGATAGCGCTTGCGCCAGAAGAACAGTCCCAGGCCCACGCCGACCAGCGACATCAGGCCGAGCGTGAACCAGATGCCGGTCTTGTCGTGGATCAGCGGCATCGAGTCGAAGTTCATGCCGAAGAAGCCCGTGATCAGGTTCATCGGCAGGAAGATCGCGGTCAGTACGGTCAGCGTGCGCATGATCTGGTTGGTGCGGTGGCTCAGCGCCGAGAAGTGCATCTGCACCGCCGCGTCGGCCGACTGCTCGAGCCGGCGTACGTGCGTCAAGACGCGTTCGATGTGCTCGAGCACGTCGCGTGAGCGCACGCGCAGCAACTCGCGCTCGCGCCGCGCGGTTTCGGTCGCCTCGACCGGCCATTCGTCCAGCGCGTCGATCCATTCCTGCACCGCGCCGTGCTGGTCTTCGCAACCGTCCTCGAGCACGTGCAGCGTCGTGCGTGCGTCCAGCAGCACCGACCAGTCGTGGAACTGCGTGCGCGGGCTCAGCAGCTCTTGCTGAAGCTCGGTCAGCTGACGCGTCAGGCGCCGCCGCAGGTCGAGGTAGCTGTCGACGATGTGGTTCACCATGCGCAGCATCAGGTCGGCCGGCGAAAGCGGCAGCCGCGCCGTGCCGCGCACCGCCTCGGTGGGGGTGGTGGTCGCGCCGTAGGTGTGCGTGATGCGCTGCGCGAAGAAGTCGCGAACGGCGCAATCTTCGGGGTGCACCGACAACAACACGCGGTCGAAGACGGCGAAGCCGACCGGGCTGGTGTCGATGGCGGGCAAGGTGCGCGGGTCGGTTTCTTCACCGGGCAGGGCCAGCAGGCGCCGCACGATCAGCATGTCGTAGCGCGAGGTGCTGTCGAAGTGGCTCGGCAACTGGCCGTTGATCAGGTCCGAGACGTGCAGGTCCACGAGCGGCGCGCCCGCCAACTGCGCCAGATGCTCTTGATAGGCAGCGTGGCGGGCTTCGAATTCGGAGCGCGGCACGCCGATCCAGACGAAACCCTGCGCCGGCATCACGGACGGCACGCCGTCGAGTTCGATGACGCCGTCGGCGCGGATGTGGAAGACGCGCGGCGGCATCGAGTGGATCCGCGTGGTGTGCGTGGCCGTCAGGGGCGTGCCAGCAGGCGCGCCGCGTCGAGCGCGAAGTAGCTCAGCACGCCGTCGGCGCCAGCACGCTTGAACGCCAGCAGCGACTCCATCATCACCGCGTCGTGGTCCAGCCAGCCGTTGGCCGCGGCGGCTTCGAGCATCGCGTACTCGCCGCTGACCTGGTAGGCGAAGGTGGGCATGTGGAACGTGTCTTTCACGCGGCGAACGATATCGAGGTACGGCATGCCGGGCTTGACCATCACCATGTCGGCGCCCTCGGCGATGTCGAGTTGCACCTCGCGCAGCGCCTCGTCGCTGTTTCCCGGGTCCATCTGGTAGACCTTCTTGTCGGCTTTGCCGAGGTTCTTCGCCGAACCGACCGCATCGCGGAACGGGCCGTAGAAGGCGCTCGCGTATTTAGCGCTGTAGGCCATGATGCGCGTGTGCACGTGGCCCTCGGCCTCGAGCGCGTCGCGGATCGCGCCGATGCGGCCGTCCATCATGTCGCTGGGTGCCACGATGTCCACGCCCGCCTGCGCCTGCGTGATCGCTTGGCGCGTCAGCACGGCGACCGTGTCGTCATTGATGATGTAGCCGGTATCGTCGAGAAGGCCGTCCTGGCCGTGGCTGGTGTAGGGGTCCAGCGCCACGTCGGTCAGCAGGCCCAGTTGCGGGAATCGCTTCTTCAACTCGCGCACCGCGCGCGGCACCAGGCCTTCCGGGTTGAAGGCTTCGCGGCCATCGGGTGTCTTCACGCGCGGGGTCGATGACCGGAAACAACGCCATCACCGGCACGCCAAGCTCGACGCACTCCTGCGCCTTCGGCAGCAGCATATCGACCGACAGGCGCTGCACGCGCGGCATGCTGGCCACGTCCTGCTTCTTGCGTTTGCCGTCGAGCACGAACACCGGATAGATGAAGTCCTTCGGCGTCAGGATGTGCTCGCGCACGAGGTCGCGAGTGAACGCATCGCGGCGAAGGCGACGCGGCCGGCTTGCGGGAAACGGGGGAAGCGGGGGCAGAGGATGGCTCACAAGACAACCTACGTTCGAGGTTCGCATCCGATGGGTGCCGGAGTGCCCGCGCGCGGTGGGTCGACGCAACAGCTTGGCAGACAAACGGCAGTCGTCGGGGCCTGGCCGCGAGGTGCTGCGCAACGATGTCGGGACAATCCCTTGTGTGCAGCGTTATGACGCTTCACGCGGGGGGTGCTCTGATAAAGTGCCCGCTGGATGATAGCTGCAAGGCCGTCGTCCCCTGCTTTTCCTCCCTGAGCAGGTGTCTTGGCGCGGTTTCGCGGCAAGGCTTTGCAGCCCCGGTCGCAAGGCCGGGGCTTTTTCTTGTCTGCCGGCGCAAGCTGGTCTCGAGCCCTTCGTCGACACGGACAATCGCACGCATGTTGTGGGTCAAAGCGTTCCACATCGTTTTCGTGTCGAGCTGGTTCGCGGCGCTCTTCTACCTGCCCCGCATCTTCGTGAACCTGGTGCAGGTCGCGCCCGACAGCCGCGCCGAGCGTGACCGCCTGCTGGGCATGGCGCGGCGCCTGCATCGGTTCGGCATGATGCTGATGACGGTCGCGCTGGCGCTCGGCCTGTGGTTGTGGCTGGGTTACGGGGTCGGTCGCGGGCAGGGTTGGCTGCACGTGAAGTTGCTGCTCGTGCTCGGTGTGCTGGTCTATCAGCACGTCTGCCTTGTCATGCTTCGCCGGTTCGAGCAGGGACGCACGTCGCTTTCCGAACGCGGCCTGCGCGCCTTCAACGAAGTGGCGGTGTTGTTTTTCGCTGCCATCGTCGTGCTGGCGGTGGTCAAGCCCTGGTGAGCCTGGTGAACGAGGGCGAGCGCGGCACGGCGACGACCGCGCTGCCATTGCTGTGGGCCTGGACCTTCCTTGTCGTCTACGCGAGCCTCTTTCCATTCGAAGGTTGGCTTCTGCCGCAGGGGTTGCCGCCGCTGCGGCTGCTATCGCTGCCGTGGCCGACGTGGCGCGATCGTTTCGACGAGGTCGCCAACCTGCTCGGTTACCTGCCCTTCGGCGCGCTGGCCTGTGCCGTGGCGCTGCGGCGCGGGCGCGGTGCAACGCGGGCCCTGACGCAAGCCGTGATCGGCGCGGCGGTGCTGTCGTACGGAGTCGAGGTTGTGCAGCACTTGCTGCCGACCCGGGTGCCATCGCTGAAGGACACCGCCTTCAACATCACCGGAGCGTCGATCGGCGCGGTGGCGGCCTCGGTGCTGGGCCGAAGCGGGTTGATCCAGCCGTGGGAGCGCGTTCGCGACCGCTGGTTCGGACGGCGAAGCGCTTTCGCACTCGCGCTGCTGCTGCTGTGGCCGGTCGCCCTGTTGGTGCCGTTGCCCGTACCGCTGGGGCTTGGCCACGTGTCGGGCCCGTTGACGGAATTGGTGTCGGCCCTGGTCGAGGGAACGCCCGTGGCGCCACAGGTGGATGCGTGGATCGATTCGATCCACCAGCCGAGCGGCCAGCCGTCGGCAGGCGGCGAAGGCGCAGCAGTCGCGCTGGGCTTGCTGTGCCCGTGCCTGCTGGCTTTCGCGCTCACGCCGAATGTCCGGCGACGCGCCGTGCTTGCGGCCGGCGCGCTGCTCTTGGCGCTGGTGGTGACCACGTTGTCGACGCTGCTCGGCTTCGGTCCTGATCACGCGTTGGCCTGGTTGACGCCCAGCGTCGGCGTTGGGCTGGTGGTTGGCGTGGCTGCGGCCGCAGCGTGTCTGGCGTTGCGCGAGCGGGTCGCAGCCGTGGCCGCGCTGGCCGCATTGGTCACGCTGGTAGTCTTGTTGGCACGGGCACCGTCGGACCCTTACTACGCCGAGTTCCTATCCACTTGGGAACAGGGACGCTTCGTGCGCTTCCACGGTGTTGTGCAATGGCTCGCGTGGGTGTGGCCGTTCGCCGCCATCGTGTGGCTGTTGCCACGCGCGGCCGGGCTTCGTCGTTGATCTGCCGCGACGCAAGCGGGTGGCTTCCTACAATTCGTGCGATGAGCTATTACGAGCGACACGTCTTCTTCTGCCTCAACCGTCGCGACAACGGCGAGGCCAGCTGCGCCGACCACGGCCCCGATGTCGGCTTCGACCGCTGCAAGGCGCGCGTCAAGGCCGCGGGGCTGGCTGGCAAGGGGGGCGTGCGGGTCAACCGCGCCGGCTGCCTCGATCGCTGCGCCGGTGGGCCGGTGATGGTCGTCTATCCCGAAGCGGTCTGGTACACGTACGTGGACCAGGACGACATCGACGAGATCGTCGAGGAACACCTCGGCCATGGTCGTGTCGTCGAACGTCTGGTGCTGCCCGACAACGTCGGGCGCTGAGTACCGTCACCTTGAACGCCAACACCCTGCGCCGCACGGTGGCCGGCCCTGCCGGGCCGCTCGAGGTTGCGATCGACGAGCCGCGTGACTCCGCCGTACGCGGCACTGCGCTGGTCTGCCACCCGCACCCGGTGCACGGCGGCACGCTCGACAACAAGGTGGCGCAGACGCTGGCGCGCATTTGGGTGCAGGCCGGCTGGCGTGCGGTGCGCTTCAACTTCCGTGGCGTCGGCGGCTCGGCGGGTTCCTGGGACGAAGGACGCGGCGAGATCGACGATGCGATGGCGGTTCTCGAGGCCGAAGCCAAAGACGGTGAGCTTGCCGTTGCCGGTTTTTCCTTCGGTGGCTACGTCGCGTCGCAGGTCGCGGCACGTGTGACCGCTGCAGGTCGCAAGGTGCGTGAACTGGTGCTGGTTGCGCCGGCGACTGGCAACTTCGATGTGGCCACGGTGCCCGCAGGCACGCTCGTGATTCATGGTGAGAGCGACGACGTCGTGCCGCTTTCGGCCACGCTCGACTGGGCCCGGCCGCAGTCGTTGCCGGTGGTGGTCGTGCCCGGTGGCGGGCATTTCTTCCACGGTCAGTTGCCACTACTGAAGGCGATCGTGCTGCGGCACCTTGGCGTCGCCTGACGTTCCTCAATGCAGTTTCCCGAGATGACGATGATCAAACGCTGGTGCATGGCGCTGTTCGTGGCGCTGACATGGATGACGGCCGCGGCACAGGTTCAACCGCCCGAGGTCGCGGCGAAGCACTGGATCGTGCTGGACCTGAGCACCGGCCAGACGCTGGGCGAACGCGACGCTGACGCCCCCAGTGACCCGGCGTCGCTGACGAAGCTGTTGACGGCGTATGTCGTCTTCCAGGCACTGAAGGACAAGAAGATCGCACTCGACCAGCCGATGGTCGTGAGCGAGCGGGCGTGGAACGAGCGCAAGGGCGACCCGTCGCTGATGTTCATCAACACCACGATGCGCCCGACGGTCGACGAGTTGCTGCACGGGATGATCGTGCAGTCGGGCAACGACGCGTCGGTCGCGCTGGCCGAAGGCGTAGCGGGTTCGGTCGAAGCCTTCGTGGCGCTGATGAACAAGCAGGCGCAGGCCTTCGGGCTGAAGAACGCGGCGTTCAAGAACGTGACCGGCATGAGCGAAGCCGGCCATCGCGCGTCGGCGCGCGACATCGCCATGATCGCCGCGCGCGTCATCAAAGACTTCCCCGAGCGCTACCCGTATTACTCGATCAAGGAGTACACGTACAACAAGATCCGCCAGGACAACCGCAACCTGCTGCTGCGTCGTGATCCGACGGTCGACGGCATGAAGACCGGCTATACCGACGCGGCGGGGTACTGCCTGGTGGCCAGCGCCAAGCGCGACTTCCCGAACGGCTCGCGGCGCCTGCTGAGCGTGGTGCTGGGCACCGCGTCACGCGAGGCGCGGGCCAGCGAAAGCCAGAAGCTGCTCAATTGGGGCTTTCTGTCCTTCGAGACCTACAAGCTTGCCGACGCCGGCAAGCCGCTGGCCACGCCCGAACGTCTGGAAAGGCCGCGACAAGACCGTGAAGATCGGCCCGGCCGGCGAAGGGCCGTTGATGGTGTCGATCCCGAAGGGCGAGGCCGAGAAGCTGCAGTCGCGCATCGAACGGCCGGACCCGCTGGTCGCGCCGCTGACGAAAGGGCAACGGCTGGGCAAGCTCATCGTCACGTCGACCGGCGGCGCCAAGGTGGCTGAAGTGCCGCTGGTGGTGCTCGAAGACGTGCCCGAGGCCGGCATCGTCGGCCGACTGTGGGACTCGCTGAGGCTGTGGATCAAGTAAGCTGACCGCATGGTCAATACCAACCACGTCACCAGCCAAGCCACCAGCCCCGCCAGCAGCCCCGCCAGCAGCCCCACCGCGATCCCGGACTACCTCTGCTTCCTCGAGGGTCGCTACCAGCGCCTGTGCGACGCCCGTGTGTCGGTGCTTGACCGCGGTTTCGTCTTCGGCGACGGCATCTATGAAGTCGTGCCCGTCTACGGGCAGCGGCTATTTCGCTTCGACGAGCACATGGCGCGCTTGGCGCGCAACCTGCAGAAGGTGCGCATCACGCCGCCGCTGCAGGCCCTCGATCAATGGCTCGAGACGATCCGCCCGCTGGTGACCGCGCTGGCGCAGAACCATGGCGCTGCCGACCAGTTGCTGTACATCCAGGTGACGCGCGGCGTCGCGATGCGCGACCACGTCATGCCCACCGGCATCGAGCCCACACTTTTCATGATGTCCACGCCGATGAAGTCGCCCACGGCCGAGCAGCGCCACGCAGGTGTGGCCTGCGTGACCGCGCGCGACTTCCGCTGGGAGCGCGGCGACATCAAGAGCGTGTCGCTGCTGGGTAACGTGATGGCGCGCCAACTGTCGGCTGACCATCAGGCGACCGAGACGATCCTTCTGCGCGACGGCGCGCACGGCGGCCCGTGGCTGACCGAAGCGTCGGCCAGCAACGTCTGGATCGTGCACGAGGGTGCTTTGCTCGGCCCGCCGAAGAGCGAACACATGCTCGAGGGCATCCGCGTCGAATTGCTGCGTGAGCTGTGTGAGGACTGCGGCATCGCCTACAACCTGCGACCCATCAGCGAGGCCGACCTGCTTGCTGCCGACGAGGTGCTGCTGTCGTCGGCCACGAAGGAGGTGCTGCCCGTGACGCGTATCGACAATGAAGGCGTGGGGCATGGTGCATTGCGCGGCAAGCCCGGCCCGGTCTACGCGCGGCTGTATGAGGCTTACCAGCGCGCGAAGGCGACGCAGTCGATCTGAATGAATCCCCCCGAAGCGCCGTCGTTGATCGAGTACCCGAGCGCGTTCCCGATCAAGGTGATGGGGACGCACGCGGACGGCTTCGTCGAGGCCGTGATCGCGGTCGCGCGGCAGTTCGACCCGGACTTCGACCCGGCGACGATCGAGCGCCGAGAAAGCAGCGGCGGCAAGTACCTTGGCTTGACGATCACGATCACGGCGAAGAGTCGCGAGCAGCTCGACGAGTTGTATCGCACGCTGTCGACGCATCCGATGGTGCGCGTGGTGCTTTGAAGACACGGGTGCTTGGTCGCTGCGACTACCTCGAGACCTTCGAGGCCATGCGCCGCTTCAGCGACGCGCGCACAGACGCTACACCCGACGAGCTGTGGCTGTGCGAGCACGATCCGGTCTACACGCAAGGGGTTGCGGGTCGCGCCGAGCACGTGCTCGAGGCAGGCTCGATCCCGGTGATTCAGAGCAACCGCGGAGGACAGGTCACGTACCACGGACCGGGGCAAGTGGTGGCCTATCCGCTGGTCGACCTGAAGCGTCTGGGGCTGCACGTGAAGACGTACGTGCATCGGCTCGAGCACGCTGTGATCCGGTTTCTCGAGAGTGAGGGCGTGACTGGTCATCGCGTTCTCGGAGCGCCGGGAGTCTTTGTGCGCCTAGCCGACCCCTTCGGTCATGCCGTGCTGGATCAGGGAACACACATCGACGCAGCACGGCGCTTCGAGGGGCTTGGCAAGATTGCTGCGCTCGGCGTCAAGGTCAGCCGCCATCACGCGTATCACGGGCTGGCACTCAACGTCGCGATGGACCTCGAGCCCTTCTCGCGCATCAACCCTTGCGGCTACGAGGGGCTGGCGACCATTGACCTCGCTACACTGGGATTGAAGCTCGGTTGGGACGCGGCCGCGACCGGTTTGGCGCTGCGGCTGACGAGGCAACTGGCGCTGCCGGAGAGTTCTCCATGACACCGCCCGAAAGTACCCCAGTGACCACCCCGAAAGCCGAGCCCCTCGCCGCCTACGACCCGAGCCAAAAGCAGAAGGCTCAGGCCAAGACCGCGCGCATCCCGATCAAGGTCGTCGCGCACGAGGTGCTGCGCAAGCCCGAGTGGATTCGCGTGAAGGCCGGCTCACCGTCGACACGCTTCTACGAAATCAAGAACATCTTGCGCGAGCACCGGCTGAACACGGTGTGCGAAGAGGCCTCGTGCCCGAACATCGGAGAGTGCTTCGGCAAGGGCACCGCCACGTTCATGATCATGGGCGACAAGTGCACGCGCCGCTGCCCCTTCTGCGACGTCGGGCATGGACGGCCGGACCCGCTCGATGTCGACGAGCCCGACAACCTGGCCAAGGTGATCGCGAAACTCGCGCTCGCGTACGTGGTGATCACCAGCGTCGACCGCGACGACCTGCGCGATGGTGGTGCCGGGCACTTCGTCGAGTGCATCCGCCGGGTGCGTGAACGTTCGCCTGCCACGCGCATCGAAATCCTCACGCCTGACTTTCGCGGACGCATGGACCGCGCGCTCGACATCCTGAAGGCATCGCCGCCGGACGTGATGAACCACAACCTCGAGACCGTTCCGCGTCTGTACAAAGAGGCGCGGCCCGGTTCGGACTACGCTTTCTCGCTGAGGCTGCTCGAGCGCTTCAAAGCCGATGTGCCGGGCGTTCCCACCAAGAGCGGCCTGATGGTGGGCCTGGGCGAAACCGACGACGAGATCCTCGAGGTCATGCGCGATCTGCGCTTGCACGGCGTCAACATGCTCACGATCGGGCAGTACCTGGCGCCTTCAGGACACCACCTCCCGGTTCGCCGCTACGTACACCCCGACACGTTCGCGATGTTCGAAGCGCGTGCCAACGAGATGGGCTTCAGCCATGCGGCCGTCGGCGCGATGGTGCGATCAAGCTACCACGCCGACGAACAGGCGCGCGCTGCCGGGCTCTAATTTCGACCGGTAACAACGCGACACGAACCATTCTGTTGCAGGGCCACGAATGCCGGCTTGCCCCACTTGCGGTCGTTGGTAGTCTGCTGGGTGAACGCTAGAGTCGCTCTTTGACGAAATAACAGCGGTGGGATGGCCTGAGAATCGCCTGTCATCCGTACCTCGACCGGCTGGGCGTGATCTCGAACCTGACCTCTGGATTCATCTCTGACTGGCATGGCATGTCGCCGCCGGTCGCAGTGCTGCGTGCGCTGCGCGCGTCGCGCATTCTGGGCATGGGTGCCGTGCGCCGTCATCTGCGGCAGAACCCCGCCTACCAGCACCACGTCGCAAGTGTGGCGAGGGACGATACGGTGTTCTTTCTGTCGCACCGCCACTACCTCGCGAAAGGTCTGTCGCCGCAGGAGCGTGCACGGACCGCGCTGCACCACTATGAGCATGAGGTGTGTGCGTTCGATCGAGCCTACTTCGATGCCGTTTACTGCGGTCAGGGTCTCGTCGTGTGGCGACAAGAAGTCGATAACGACGTTTTTGACATTCGCATCCTTCCGGGCAACGACGTGTTGTACGAAGGCGGTGTCAGCATCGTCGCGTTCTTCAACGGAATTCGCATCGCGGTGGTGTCCTATGCCAACGTGTCAGCCGACGTTTTCCTTCCCGGATACACACCGTCGGCGGACGAGGCGCCGCTCGGCTCGAATCTGGTGTTCGTGACCCGCAAGCAGCTCACGTGGGATCACGCGCTTTATCAGAAGTCCTTCAACAAAGCCTTCGATCGCAGTACGCCGGGCCACTTCTGCTTCGCTGTGCTGACCGGCCTGGCGCTCGCTCAAGGGTACGCGCGCGTCGTCGGGATCGCGCCGGACGTACATCCGTCCAGCACCCCGGAAATCGAAGGCCGGTTGCAGACGGCTTACACCGATTTCTGGGAATCACTGGGCGGGCGCAGAGTCTCGCCCTATGGGCACCTGATCTCCCTGCCGATGCGCATGACGCCTTTGGATGAACTCGATGCCAAAGCACGCAAGCGGGCCGTGGCGCGCCGCCGACATATCCAGACGGTGCAGGACTCGTCGTTCGCGATCATCCGCGGCTGCTTGCTCGACCCCCCTGCGCTGAACGGTCTCCAGGGCGACGACCCGGGGCAGCGGCTGCGAGCTGTTCTGGCGACCGACACCCGGGCTGGCTAGTTCGTCAGGCCGCGCGCGGTTGTTTTCGCGTGGCGCACCCGCACGCTCTCGAAACCGCTCGACGCACGGCTTGGGCCGTCTTGTTGCTGAGCGTGGGTGCATGCTCACCGCCGGACGATTGGCGTGAGTGGCAACCCGATGACAGTGGTCTGCGTGTTCAGACACCGTGCAAGCCGTCGACGCAGGCGCGCGATGTTGTTCTGGCCGGCTCGCCGCGCCGCATGACGCTGCACACCTGTCGCGCAGCCGATCACCTCTACGGCGTCGCATGGGTCGATGTTTCTGCGCCAGCACACGTCGACGCAACGTTGCGGGCGCTTGCAGCTGCCGCGCGAGGCAACATGGCCGCGGCCGACGAAGGACGAGTGATGACGCACGACGTGGCGGGCGCGACGCCCCAACCGGGCGCGGGCCGATGGCAGTGGTCCGGCCGTCTGCCCGACGGGCGCGAGGTCAAGCAGCAGAGTGCGGTGTTCTCACGCGGGACGAGGGTCTATCAGGTCAGCGTGGTTGCACCGTCCCTCGACGGCCTGCGTGCCGACCCGTTCTTCGCCAGCCTGAGATGGCAGACCCAGGCGCGCTGACCATGAAGCATTCCTCCGCGCCGGTGTCTGTCGGCCCCATGTTTCTGGCGTTCGCGTTTGCGTACTTTCTGTCCACACTCCTGCGCGCGTCGCCAGCGACGATGGCCGAGGCACTGACATCGGAGCTGCGGCTTTCTGCCGGTGACCTGGGGCTGCTTGCCGGGGCGTACTTTCTGGGGTTCTCTCTGACGCAGTTGCCGCTAGGCCAGGCGCTGGATCGCTACGGTCCGCGACGCGTGCTGGTCGTGCTGCTTGCATTGGCGGCCTTGGCCTGCGCGTGGTTCGCGCGCGCTGGTGGGCTGGGCGAACTGGTGGCCTCGAGGGCGCTGATTGGCGTGGGCGTGTCAGCGTGTCTGATGGCGCCCCTGACCGCGTTTCGTCTGACGATGTCGCCCGCCCACCAGTTGCGTGTGAACGCGTGGATGTTGATGACGGGATCGCTTGGCATGCTGGCATCGACGCTGCCGCTGCATTGGTTGTTGCCTGTGTGGGGGTGGCGAGGCATCTCCGATGCGATCTCGATCGCCATCGTCGGGGCCATCGGGGTGCTGTTCGCATTCGTGCCGGCCGAGGTGCCCAAGCCCGGGTCTGGCACTGACGCTCCCGCGGAGCCGATCGGCTACGGGCGCATCTTTTCGCATCCTCGCTTCGTGCAGCTCATTCCGGCGGGACTGTTCATCTACGGCGGCATGATCGCGATGCAGGCGCTGTGGGTCGGGCCGTGGCTTTCGCGGGTCGCCGGATGGTCGTCCGCGCAGACCGCGACGGGCTTGTTTGCCGTCAATGCCGCGATGCTGCTGACGTTCTTCACCTGGGGCATCGTGATGCCCAGGCTGAGCCGGGTGGGCGTCGATTCGCATCGGCTGATGCGGCGCGGCATGTTGCTGCCGCTGCTGATCCTGCCTGGCATCCTGGTGCTCGGCGACCGCGCGGGGGCTGCGGTTTGGGCCTTGTGGTGCGTCTCGTGCAGCGTCATCACCCTGAGTCAGCCGCTGGTTGCGCAAGAGTTCCCACCGCATGTCGCCGGCCGGGCGCTGTCGGCCTACAACCTCGTGCTTTTCGTCGGCATCTTCGTCGTGCAGTCGGGCGTGGGTGCGTTAATCGATCGCTTTGCCGCGCTCGGCTGGGACAACGTCGCGGCTTTTCGCGGGGCGCTCGGTGTGTTCTGGGCACTGAGCGTGGGCGCCTATCTTTGGTACCTCGCGCATGACCGGCGGCTCGCGCGGACCCGGCCTGCTGATAATCCTTCGCCATGACAAGACTGATGCTCGTGGCCCACGCGCCGCTGGCCAGCGCCTTCAGGGCCGTGGCGGCGCACCTCGTGCCCGACGGCTTGGACCGCGTCGAGGCCTTCGATGTCACGGCCAACGAACATCCCCACGATGTCGAGCGGCGTCTTTGCCAGGCGCTGGGCGACGACGAGGCGCTGGTGCTGTGTGACGTCCCGGGCGCGACCCCGTACAACGGCGCCTGCCGCCTCGCTCGCTCCGGTGCGCGTGTGCGCGTGATCGCGGGCCTCAACGTGCCGATGATGTGGCGCGTGCTGTGGGCAGCGCATCAAACGTTGGATGCGCTCGCCAGCCTCGCCAAAGAACGTGGCATCGTCGGCGTCGATGCCGAACCCGACGACCAGCGCCATCCCGAATGATCAAGCGCAGCATCTCGATCACCAATCAACTTGGCCTGCACGCCCGTGCCTCGGCCAAACTGAGCAAGCTTGCAGGCAGCTTCGTCAGCGATGTGCACCTGTCGCGCAAGGGGCGACGCGTGAATGCCAAGAGCATCATGGGCGTCATGATGCTGGCGGCCGGCGTCGGCAGTGACGTCGAAATCGACACTGAGGGGCCCGACGAGCAGGCCGCCATGGACGAGTTGGTGAAGCTGATCGACGACAAGTTCGGCGAGGAGCGATGACGCAGCCGCCGACGGGAGAGACTGCATGAGCATCGTGATTCGTGGCGCGCGGAGGTTTGTCCAGTGACCGTTCAGATCTTCGGCCTGCCAGTCGCGCGCGGTGTCGCGATTGGCCGGGCTGTCCTCGTCGCGTCGAGTCGTGTGGACGTCGCGCACTACTTCATTGCGCTGGACGACGTCGAATCGGAGATCGCCCGACTGCGCAGCGCGAGGGACGCCGTAGCCGCCGAACTCTCCGGCCTTCAGCGCGACCTGCCTCGTGACGCGCCGCCCGAACTGTCGGCGCTTCTCGACGTGCATCTCATGCTGTTGCGCGACGAGACGCTCGCGGCGGCCACAAAGCATTGGGTCATCGAGCGTCGCTACAACGCCGAGTGGGCGCTGTCGGCCCAACTCGAGGTGCTGGCGCGCCAGTTCGACGAGATGGAGGACGACTACCTGCGCGAGCGGAAGGCCGACCTCGAGCAGGTGACCGAACGCATGCTGCGTTCGCTGGCGCGTGGGCCCGTAGGGGGTGGTCCCCCTCTCGCCTTGCGCGTGCCGGTGTTAGTCGATGGCGGCGAAGAGGCCAATCTGGTCCTCGTGGCGTCCGACATCTCGCCAGCCGACATGCTGCACTTCAGGAGCAGCGTGTTCAAGGGTTTTGTCACCGATGTCGGCGGCAAGACCTCGCACACGGCCATCGTCGCACGCAGCATGGATATTCCTGCCGTGGTGGGCGCGCGTGAGGCCAGCCGAATCATCCGACAGGACGACTGGCTGATCATCGATGGCGATGCGGGCGTCGTCATCGTCGACCCTTCTCCCATCGTCCTCGAGGAGTACCGTTTCCGTCAGCGGGAGGGCACGCTCGAACGAGCCCGCCTTCGGCGTCTGCG
>CAVTXI010000019.1:0-7500 GCA_963738615.1 uncultured beta proteobacterium | reverse complement strand
GCACGCGACCGTACCGCAAACCGACACTGGTGCGCGTGATGAGTATTCTAAGGCGCTTGAGAGAACTCTGGAGAAGGAACTCGGCAAATTGACACCGTAACTTCGGAAGAAGGTGTGCCCTATTAGTGTGAAGCGAACAGCGGAGCATGAACGGGCCGCAGAGAATCGGTGGCTGCGACTGTTTACTAAAAACACAGCACTCTGCAAAGACGAAAGTCGACGTATAGGGTGTGACGCCTGCCCGGTGCCGGAAGATTAAATGATGGGGTGCAAGCTCTTGATTGAAGTCCCGGTAAACGGCGGCCGTAACTATAACGGTCCTAAGGTAGCGAAATTCCTTGTCGGGTAAGTTCCGACCTGCACGAATGGCGTAACGATGGCCACGCTGTCTCCTCCAGAGACTCAGCGAAGTTGAAATGTTTGTGATGATGCAATCTCCCCGCGGAAAGACGGAAAGACCCCATGAACCTTTACTGTAGCTTTACATTGGATTTTGAACAGATCTGTGTAGGATAGGTGGGAGGCTTTGAAGTCCGGTCGCTAGATTGGATGGAGCCAACGTTGAAATACCACCCTGGTGTGTTCGAGGTTCTAACCTAGGCCCGTTATCCGGGTCGGGGACCGTGTATGGTAGGCAGTTTGACTGGGGCGGTCTCCTCCTAAAGCGTAACGGAGGAGTTCGAAGGTACGCTAGGCACGGTCGGAAATCGTGCTGATAGTGCATTGGCATAAGCGTGCTTGACTGCGAGACTGACAAGTCGAGCAGGTACGAAAGTAGGACAAAGTGATCCGGTGGTTCTGTATGGAAGGGCCATCGCTCAACGGATAAAAGGTACTCTGGGGATAACAGGCTGATACCGCCCAAGAGTTCATATCGACGGCGGTGTTTGGCACCTCGATGTCGGCTCATCTCATCCTGGGGCTGTAGCCGGTCCCAAGGGTATGGCTGTTCGCCATTTAAAGAGGTACGTGAGCTGGGTTTAAAACGTCGTGAGACAGTTTGGTCCCTATCTTCCGTGGGCGCTGCAAGATTGAGAGAGCCTGCTCCTAGTACGAGAGGACCGGAGTGGACGAACCTCTGGTGTATCGGTTGTCACGCCAGTGGCATCGCCGAGTAGCTATGTTCGGAAGAGATAACCGCTGAAAGCATCTAAGCGGGAAACTCGTCTCAAGATGAGTCTTGCCGGGGCCTCGAGCCCCCTGAAGAGTCGTTCGAGACCAGGACGTTGATAGGCTGGGTGTGGAAGCCGGGTAACCGGTTGAGCTAACCAGTACTAATTGCTCGTGAGGCTTGACCCTATAACTTTGACGCAACGAGGTTGTGCGAGTTAATAGTAATTGTCGAGGCGACGCAATCAGCTAATTCGATTCTATGGTTTGGCCTGCTACCGGAATACCGGTTGTAGGCGACAAGTCAAGCCTGATGACCATAGCGAGGTGGTCCCACTCCTTCCCATCCCGAACAGGACAGTGAAACGCCTCAGCGCCGATGATAGTGCGGATTCCCGTGTGAAAGTAGGACATCGTCAGGCTAGTTATCCAGAACCCCGGTCGATTCGTCGACTGGGGTTTTGTTGTTTTGAGCTCGATGGTTTCGAGTCTCAACGGCTTGTTTCTGGGTTCAACGGTTCAACGCATGCGCACTTCGAGTATCTCGCTGAAGATTTGAAGAGTTCAAGTTGTTTGGCCTCTCTTGAAATTCGAGTGGGCTCGGCCGCTGCGCCCCTTCGCTGAGATTCGGGGTCAAGGGCGGGCGCGCAGGCCGCAGCGGAGCGCAGGCCAGCGCGCTTGCGCGGGGCCGAGTACCGAACGGGCGATCACCGGCGAAGCGAACCCTGATCCCTGATCGTGGCAAGCGGCAATCGCAACGCTGTTGGCGGGTGGCAATTCATTTGGATCTCGAGTCTGGTGCTGTCGGCGGTTCGGTCGTTCGGTCGTTCGGTCGTTCGGTCGTTCGGTCGTTCGGTCGTTCGGTCGTTCGGTCGTTCGGTCGTTCGGTCGTTCCGGCGGTGGCGGTCGCGGTCGCCAGGCTTCCGCAGGTGCGCGCCAGCCGTGCGCCCGCCGGGAGATTGCAAACGGGGCGTGACCTGCGTCAAGTCCACCCGATCGATGCGCGCCCAGCACTGCGCTGCCGAGCCTGTGCCGTGGCATCCTGTCTCGGCCTCTCTTGTCTGTTGCCCACCTCAACGACCAGCCCTCTGCGCATCTGCGCACGCCACATGACTGACGTTTTCGGGCTCGATGCTTACTCACCGCGTGAAATCGCGGCGCGGGTGCGTGATGTTGGCGTCACCAAGGCGGGGTTGCCGCTGTTCACGCAGGTGCTTCTGGGCGTGCTGGCTGGTGCCTTCATCGGCTTCGGCGCGCTGATGTTCACGCTGATCGTGAGCGACGCAAGTCTCGGTTTCGCCGTCTCGCGTCTCGTGGGCGGTCTGGCGTTTTCGCTCGGCCTCTTCATGGTCGTCGTCGCGGGTGCAGAGCTCTTCACGGGCAACAACCTGCTTGCGATGGCCTGGGCCAGCGGGCGCATCACGTCGATCGAGCTGCTGCGCAACTGGTTCATCGTCGCGCTGGCGAACCTGGCTGGGGCGGTCGGTCTTGCCGTGCTGGTGTGGTTGGCCGATCACGCAGCGGCGAATGACGGTGCGGTGGCGCGCGCGACCGTACGCATTGCGACGGCGAAAGTTCAGCTGTCGTGGGAGGTCGCGTTCTTTCGCGGCGCTTTGTGCAACGTACTGGTGTGCATGGCGGTGTGGATGGCGATGGGCGCGCGCAGCGTCACCGACAAGTTCGTCGCGGTCGTGCTGCCTGTCACCGCGTTCGTGGCCGCAGGCTTCGAGCATTCGATCGCCAACATGTATTTCTTCCCGCTGGCGATGCTGCTGGGCGCGCCGATCAGCGTGGCCGACGCGTTGCGCAACCTCGTGCCCGTGATCGCCGGCAACATCGTGGGCGGCAGCGTGCTCGTGGCGCTGGTGTATTGGTTGATCTACCTTCACCCGAGCAAAGATCGCGACGGCGGCTGAGTCGCAGCGTCCGGCGACGAGGCACGATCGTGCGTTCGATCAGCGTCGATCACACGCCGCCGACCAACGACAGCAGCGTCGTCAGCGTGTCTGCCTCGAGCAGCGCCTTGTCGCCGCGCAGACGCAACATGCGCGGGAATCGCGTGGCCACGCCGCTCTTGTGGCGCGTGCTTCGCTGGATGCCTTCGAAGCCCAACTCGAACACCATCGTTGGCACCACGCTGCGCACGGGGCCGAACTTGTCGACGGTGTGGCGGCGAATCTCGCGGTCCACCGACTTGAACTCTTCGTCCGACAAGCCCGAATACGCTTTCGCGAACGGAACGAGTTGAAGCGCGCCGTTGCGCGGTGGCTCACGCGCGCGGATCGCGTCGAGCACCGCCGCCACTTCGTCTTCGCTCGCCGGCGCGCGGTTCCACACCGCAAAGGTGTAGTCGGTGTAGACGTTGGCGCGGCGGCCGTGGCCGGCTTGCGCGTAGACCAACACAGCATCGACCGACAGCGGATCGATCTTCCACTTCCACCAGGTACCGTCGGCTTTGGTGCGCCCGCTGCCGTAGCGCGACGTGCGGTGCTTGAGCATGAAGCCTTCGACGCCGCGTTCGCGTGACTGCTGGCGCAGTGCCGCGTACGCGTCCCAATCCGTCGCGGCGACGAGCGGCGAAACGCGCACCGGTGTGCCCGAACACACCGCCTCGAGCCGCACGCGTCGTTCGTGCTGCTCGCATGCGCGCAGATCGACACCGCCGTCTTCGAGGATGTCGTACGCGACGAAGCGCACCGGCGCGTCAGCCAGAATCTTCTTGCTCGGCGCCAGGCGGCCGATGCGCTTTTGCAGCAGCGCGAAAGACGATGGGTGATCGTCGCAGTCGCGCCAAACAAGGATCTCGCCGTCGAGCACGGTGCCGTCG
Organism: uncultured beta proteobacterium; assembly: GCA_963738615.1. GTDB lineage: Bacteria > Pseudomonadota > Gammaproteobacteria > Burkholderiales > Burkholderiaceae_C > CAVTWY01. The sequence continues at coordinate 3,563 of CAVTXI010000019.1, read as the reverse complement.
CGCAATGTCACTGCCAGCGCCTGCAACTCGGGGTAGCGGTCGGTCACCAACTCTTCGCCGCGCGTCCACACCCACGTGTTTCCGGCGCGGCGCACAAGCTGCGCGCGGATGCCGTCGTACTTCCACTCGACCAGCCAGTTTTCGACGGGACCGAGCATCGAAGGCGCAGCCTCGAGCTGGTGCGCCAGAAAGAACGGATAAGGTTGACCGTCGTTGCGCGGCGCGCCATCTTCGACAGCAACCGCCGCAGCCACCAGCGCACCGAAACGTTCCGCCGTCGGCAGCGCCTTCGCATCGGTGTAGCCCATCATGCGTTGCGCGATCAGCTTGGCGTCGAGCCCTGCGGCCTGCGCCAATGCGCGCTGCACCAGCAGGCGGCTCACGCCCACGCGAAATCCGCCGCCGATCAGCTTCACGAAGATGAATCGTTCGTCGATGTCGAGCCGCTGCCATGCGTCGACCACACCCTGCGCCTGCGCGTCACGCTCGATACCACGCAGCGGCAGGATCGTGTCTTCCACCCACGATGCCAGCCCGCGATCGTCGACGTGAAGCGGCGCCGGCAACACGTAGGCGATGGCTTCGGCCAGGTCACCCGTCACCGCATAGCTTTCGTCGAACAGCCACGGTTCGATGCCCGCCTGCGCGTAAGCCAGCTCGCGCAGCAGCATTGTCGGCACCACCTGCCGCGGCTTGCCGCCGGCTAGGAAGTACGCCGCCCAAGCTGCGTCAGCCACGGGTGCTTCGCGGAAGTAGGCCACCATCGCCGCGACCTTCTTCGCCGTCGACGTGCTCGCGTCGATCGACTTGTACAGCGCCGTGAAGCGCTTCATGCGGACGGCTCGACTGCCGGTGCGGATGGGTTCGACGCAACGTCATCGTCGACCTTGTCATCGCCGTACTCGGTCGCAAAGCTCGACGCGTCGAGCCCCTGCGCACGCAGGTGGCGCACCATCACGTCTTCGTATCCGTGCGTCACGATCACGCGCGGCGCGCCGGTCGCGGCGATCGCACACATCAGGCCGGGCCAATCGGCGTGGTCGCTGAGCACGAAGCCGCGATCGACTGCCTGCCGCCGCCGCGCGCCGCGCAAACGCATCCAGCCGCTGGCGAAGGCGTCGCTGGCATCGCCCAGCCGTCGCGCCCACGCACTGCCCAGCACGCCCGGTGGCGCGATGACGAGCGCGCCATCGAGATCGGCCGCCTTGACCTCGACATGCAGCAGCTTGGCGTCGGGCAACGCAACGCCTGCTTCGCGGTACGCGCGCGTGATGGCGTCGACCGCCGGGTGCAGCCAGATCGGCCCGATCGATGGATCGACCCCCGCCAGCAAACGCTGCGCCTTGCCGAAGCTGTAGCCCAGCAGCAGTGCGTTGCGGCCTTCGGCGCGCGTCGCGGCCCACCAGCGATTGATGTCGGCATAGACCTCATGCTGCGCGCTCCACCGATAGATCGGCAAGCCGAAGGTGCTTTCGGTGATGAAGCAGTCGCAGTGCACCGGCTCGAAGGCCACGCAGGTGAGGTTGACGTCATCATCGATACCGCTCGTGAAGTAGTCACCCGACGCGACCCAGACGGCGCCGCCGTGCTCGACGCGCACCTGCGCCGACCCCAGCACATGCCCCGCCGGGTGCAAGCTCACGTTCGCGCTGCCGATGCGAACCGTCTCGCCATAGGCGAGCCCCTGAAAGCGGATGTCCGCGCCCAACCGCGTGCGCATCACGCCTTCGGCGTCGCGCTGCGCGAGGTACGCACCGTGCCCTATGCGTGCGTGGTCCGCGTGTGCGTGCGTGACCACCGCGCGTTTGACCGGTCGCCACGGGTCGATGAAGAAATCGCCCGCGGGGCAGTACAGGCCCTCGGGCCGTCGAACAATCAGCTCAGCGGTTGGTTGCAGAGCACTCACCACCGTGGCGCGATACGTTCACCCGGCAGGATCTCGTACGGGTCAGCCCAGAACGGCAACGCCTTCAGCCGATCGCGCCACGCCGCAATCGCCGGGAACTGCGTATCGACATCGATCGCCGATTCTTCGCGCGGATAGAACACGTAGCCGCTCAACGAGAAGTCGGCGACCGTCGGCCCATCGCCCACCAGCCAGCGCCGCTTCGCCAAGTGCTTGTCAACGATGCCCCACGCGCCGTCCAGCCTCGCGCGCAGGAACGCCATCACCGCCGGGTCGGGCGCGGTGGGCGCGAAGGCCTTCATGAAACGGTACGTCGCGAAGTAGCTCGTGAACTTGTGGTTGTCGAAGAACAGCCAACGCAGCACCTCTTGCTGTTCGTCGCCGGCCGCGCCGCCCCAAGCGTCGCCGTGCGTCTTCGACAAGTGCAGCAGGATCGCGCCCGATTGCGTCAACAGCATGCCGTCCTCGAGCTCAAGCACCGGCGCTTCGCCCATCGCATTGAGGCTGCCGCGCCAATCGGGCGTGCGCGTCACGCCGTTCATGAAGTCGATGTGCACGGCTTCCACTGCAGCCCGAGAGCACGCAACATCAGCGCCACCTTGAACGTGTTGCCTGATTGGCAGAAACCGTGCAGCTTCAGCATCGCCATGCTCCTTGGGTTAGGGCGCTCGCGTCAGGAACGGCAGCGCCTTCGCCAACAGATGGTCGGGCGCTTCCTCCGCGATGTAGTGGCCACACGGCAGCGGCTCGCCTTGCACGTCATCGGCCACGCGGCGCCATTCGTCCAGCGGCTCGAAGCAGCGGTGCACGACGCCGCGTTCGCCCCACAGCGCGAGCAGCGGCATCGCGAGCTTGCGGCCTGCTCGCGGTCCGCGCGGTCGTGCTCCAGGTCGATGCCGGCGGCGGCGCGGTAGTCCTCGCACAGGCCGTGCGCGGCGCCGGGCAGCGCGACGCAGCGCTCGTATTCGGCCAGCGCGCGCGGATCGAATGGCGCAAGGCCGGCGTGCCGGTTGCCCATCAGGTCGCGCAGGTAGGCGACGGGGTCGGCTTCGATCAAGCGCTCGGGCAACGGCGCGGGCTGGATCAGGAAGAACCAATGCCAGTACGCGCGCGCGAAGCCTTCGTTCGTCTGCTCGTACATGGCCAGCGTGGGTGCGATGTCCAGCACCACCATCCGCGTGACCGCCTCGGAATGGTCCGCCGCCAGGCGGTGCGCCACACGCGCGCCGCGGTCGTGGGCCAGCACGGCGAAGCGTTCGTGGCCGAGCGTGCGCATGACCGCCAGCATGTCGTGCGCCATCGCGCGTTTGCTGTAGTTGGCGTGGTCGGCGTCGCCCGGCGGTTTCGACGAATCGCCGTAGCCGCGCAGGTCGGCGAGCACAACCGGAAGTGCTGGCCCAGCGCCGGCGCCGTGCGGTGCCAGATCGCGTGCGTCTGCGGGTGGCCGTGCAGCAGCAGCAACGGCGGCCCATCGTCGCGCCCACCCACGCGCACGCGGATGTGCAAACCGGGTGCGGTGTCGATGTCGCGCAGAGTCCAACTCGCGGGGAACAGTCCGTCGATCATGCGTCGGTCTCCAACGTCGTCGTCGCCACGTCGTCAGGCCGCGGGATAACGCCGCGTGAGCATCTGCGCCACGCATGCGGGCTTGCTCGAG
>CAVTXI010000018.1:0-8184 GCA_963738615.1 uncultured beta proteobacterium | reverse complement strand
GCGCGGCGTCAGGTGATCGTGCGTGGGCGCGCTTCGCAGCCAGCAGCGCCGCTGGCTGAATCGGCTGGTATTGCTTCTCTCGGTCCTTCGCGAGGATGTCTTCGACCTCCGGTAGGTCAGTTCGTGAAAGAACCCGATCAATTGCGTCCAGTGCAAGGTGAACGGTCATGCCCGCGTCGACAAGGAAGTCCTGAACTCTCTGCTCTGGCGAGTCGCCGACGATATCGACGAACGCGTCCTTCTCGTGGACTTGCGCGATGCGCGCGAGGAACCCATCGCTGGGTGTGCCGTCCATGAGCGCAGCGACATACGGTGCCAGCGCCGACTTGCGCTTCGTGCGCGCCTCGGCTTGCTTGCGCGCCGCGCTCCTTGGCGCGTGCTTGCTCTTCGCGGCGCCACTTCTCTTCGGGGCTTGGCTGTCGGACCTCTTCCCACGACTTGTGCGCCCGTGGCCACTTCGCCGTGTTCCGCGAGACCCACGCCTCGATCTCATTCACTGACGGAATGTCCCAGTCGCCCCATCGGCGAGTTGCAGTCACCGCGACGTTGCTGAAGCAGTCTTGTGCCATCGCTTCGTCGTCGGTCGCTTCCGCAACTCTGAGCATCCAGCGCAACCAGTCGTGAGGCCTGCGTGCGCCGTGCAGCCGCTGCTCAGCCCAAAAGAAGTTGCGTCGCCGCTCGCCCCCCGCTGCGACGAGCGGGTAGGCGTACTCCATGATTGCTTTCATCCGCTCAGGTCGCTGCTCGAGCCAAGTGCGGGTCTTCCGACCTGCTTCCTCGCCGCTGAGCCTTGAGAAGCCGTGTTCGTCCAGGCACATGCCAAGCCAGTCGTGCAGGCGTTGTGTCGATGCGCGATCACCCTCGCAGTCGAGGACGCGGGCCAGCAGGTCCGACGAGAACTGGTCCGAGTTGTGGTCGCGTTCTTCGGACTTCGGCTGTGCCGCCAGCCAAGCATCGGCCAGATCGGCGATGTGTTCGGCACGGGACCGTCGCAGGAGCGAGTCAGACCAGAAGCGGAACTCGCTACCGATGACGTTCTTGTGCATCGGTGGGCGCTTGTAGGCGAACACGTCTCGTGGCCCGATGTAAGCGGGATAGAGATCCTCCAGGATGCAAAAGGCTACCTCGCGATCGACCCAGTTGCTGCTTCTGGCGTCCAGCATGTCCAGCCATGCTCGAGCTTTCGTCGGGTCGAACCCTGCGTTGTGCTTCCACGCGTCGTAGGCGCGCCATCGGATTGACTCGTCGGTGTCGGCATCCAGGATCAACCGCTCGAGGTGAACCGCCAGGGCCGGCATCCGTTGACCATGCTGAAGCGCGTCGAGCACGCAGTTCATGAAGACCTGCTGACCCGACGTTTCTACCGGCGCGCTGAGGAGGTCCTGGAACTCCTGTTCGAGTTCCGGCGTGGCGAGGGGACCGAACGGGTGCGACACCCAGTTCCCGCTTCGGAACCAAGGGTCGGCGGCGGCCTCCTCGCGCAGACGATCCAGCACGTCGCGGCGCTCGCTGGTTGTGAACGCGCCGACATCGCCGTTGATGACCACGCCCAGCGGGTCGATCGCGATCATGCGCTGTCGGTCGCCGACCCGATGAACGGCGAGCCAAGCGAAGAGGCCGCGCAACGCTGCAACGGGCTTGCCGTCGATACCTCGAGTCAGTGCGAGCACGCGCCCGAGCGGCACCCGATGTGCGTCGATCAATGCGGCGATCGAGCGGGCAGCCAGGTACTCGGCGATCGTCTTGTGAAGCCAGGCCGATCGTCCGTCGTGTGTGGTGAAGAGGTTGGTCGACAGCGCGGCGCGCGCGTCTTTCAGCTGCAGTTCATCGGGGAGTTCGGAGATGCGCAGTCCGCCCGCCGCTTCTTCTTCCGAGACAAAGGGCTTGTTTCCCAGCAGCAGCAGTGCCGACAGCAACCCAGCGTCGTGAAGCGCCTGTTCGAGTTGTCCCTGCGACGGCGTCTTTCTGCGCCGTTGGTCGGGATCGACCGCGAACTTGCTGCATGCCGCCTCGTAGAGATCCCGCTTGGTCGTGCCCCAACCCTCTCCGGCATCGGCTTCGATCAGGAGGTTCAGCAGCATCGGATTGCGGAGCCACTCGTCGAAGCCCTTCTTGTCGGCTGCTTCCAGGAAACCCTTCACCTTGGGCGGGCTGTCGAGCCGCGCGTCCAGGATCAAGCGAATGTCTTCATCACTGAGCGGATCCAGATGCAGGACCGTGATCGCACGATCGGGCGCAACCACGGCGAAGTCTTCGGCGTGGACTTGTCCCTTCCAATCGATCTCGCGGCAGCTCAGCCGAATGCGGGGTCGACCCATCGCGATGAGGCGCTCGCGCAGCTTCGACAAGATCGCTTGCCCGCCGACCTCCTCGTCGATGGCGTCGATGAAGTAGGTGCCATCTGGGGAGGTTGGCAGGTCCCCGATGACGAAATCGGCTGCCCTGACGACGTTCGTTCCGGACCCTGCCGCCTCTGCCTTCAAAGCCTCGGTCTTGCCAGCTCCGGGATCGCCGAGCAAGACATACGCGCCGAGGTGGCGCCACTCGGACAACGGCTTCGTTGACGAGCGGTCGTCGGCCAGCGTCGCTCGCCGCGGCACATGCCACGTCGCGGGAGCGTTAGGTGCCGCCTTTCGTTTCACGATCGCCGCTCGAACCAGCTATCGAGTTCCGAGCGAAGGAACTCGCCCAAGGGCAGCGCCGGCGTGCCGACAAGGAGCCGCATCGCGCCAGGGTTGCGTCGGCAGAACTCGTCGAGGCCGCGGTGCGAGGTCGTCTTGGCCGCCGACTTGACTTCGATGGCGACGAGCTTGCCCCGGTGTTCGACAACGTAGTCGACCTCGAAGTCGCCGTCGCGCCAGTAGAAGACTTTCGTATCCGCAGCGGCCGAATTGATGAGGTGCGCTCCCACGGCGCTCTCGACCAGCCGGCCCCAATGGCTGCGGTCGGCCTGAGCGTCCTCGAACGAGTAGGTGGCATTCGCCGTGAACAGTGCGTTGTTGTGGACCTGGAACTTCGGCGCCGAACTTCGCTGCCTGACGACTTGCCCCGCGTACTTCTGAATTCCGCTGAGCAGACTTGCTTGCCGCAGCAGCACCAAGTGGTCGGCCAGCGTATTCGTATGCCCGCCCAACTCGCCGCGAATCTTGATGAGGGCGAGTTCCTGGGCCGAATACCTCGAGCCGAGTTCGAAGAGGCGGCGCAGCAGTTCGACGTTGTCGACGCGGCCCATCGCGAGAACGTCCTTGGCGATGCTCGGCTCGATGAGCGAGCCCTGAACGTAGACGCGCCATCGCGTCTGGTCACGAAATCGCTCGGCGCTGCCCGGGTAGCCGCCGAAGTACACGAATTCGTCGACCGACACCCCGAAAGCCTCGTTCATTTCGGCGAACGACCAATGGGTGGCCCGGATCAACTCGAACCGACCGGCAAGGCTTTCCGCCAGACCCTTCTGCATCAGCAAGGGCGAGGAGCCGAGCAGGAGCACGTGCATGTCGACGCCAGCAGGGCGCATATCGTCCCAGAGACCTTTGACGACCGTGGACCACTGCGGGACGATCTGGATTTCGTCGATGACCAGCAAGAACGGGGTGCGGCTGGCGTGCGGGCTCAGCTTGCTCCAATCACCCGCCAACTTGCGAGCGTGACGCCAGATGTCGCGCAGCCAGCCCTGGGTCCCGACGGGCCGGGTCGGCGCCGAGAAATCAGACGCTGCTTGCGCAGATTCGGCGTCGGCCCGGTACAGCCGACACGAGGCTGCTTCGCGCTCGGAGACGATCTGCTCGACCAACGTGGTCTTGCCGCACTGTCTAGGGCCGGCAAGGATCTGAATGAAGCGCGGCCCCTCCTTCAGCCGCGCTCGCAGCAGGGCTCCGACGGGGCGTTCGTAGGGCGGCGTCTGCATCAGATTTATGGTGAGTAAAATTACTCACCATTATGCACAACACCGGCCGAACGATCAACCTGGGGCAGTCTTTACGCCGCCAGCGGCGTGTTCAACACCACCGTCGCGCGACCTTCCGCCACGATGTGGCCGCCCGAGTGCACGCTGAAGTCATACAGCACGCTCGTGCCTTGCGACACCTGGCAGCGCGCCTGAACCACCAACGCAGTCGGCAGCGTGTCGAGCCTGGGTACGTGCAGCGTCACCGCGCGCACGCTGGCCAGAAAGCCCGGCGTCGGCCTCGCGTTCGGGTCGGCGCCCTCGGCGTTTTCAGCGCACAAGGCGCCGTGCAACGCCATGGCCTGCGCCGCGTATTCGATCGCGCACGGCGCCAGCAGGCCGCTCGCGGTGCGAAGCGGGTGGTCGGTGGCGGTGTGATCGATGGCGGTGCACGCGATGTGGTCGTCGCTCCAGAACGTCGAGCGTGTGCAGCAGGCACATGCGGCCCGCATGCGGTACGCGGCGCGCGATGCCTTCGTGGTCGAGCGTCGCGGGCGCCGTCATCAGGCGGCCTTTACGCGCACGTGCACGTGCACGTGAAGGCTCAGGTCGTCGAAGCAGTCGACGACGCAGGCTGACTGGCCTTCGCGCGCCAAGGCCTCGAGCAGCGGCAGGCCGCGCGCCACCGGCAGGGTGCGCGACAACGCGTCCAGCGCCGCCCACCGGCCGAGCACGCCACCACCCGCGTCGCCGACTTGTCTTGCCTCGATCTCGAGGCGCGCGTGTGCGGCTGTCGATCCAGCTTGACCCAACACCAGCGCGATCGCCATCGAATCGGGCAGCGGCCGCGTCGCGTGCAACGGTTCCGGGTAGGGCGCATCGGCGGCGACCAGCATCACGGGCCCGCCGTGCTGGCGCACCTGCAAAGCCGCTTCCAGCAGCCCCATCGGGAAGCTGGCGTCGTACGCGCACAGGCTGGTCGACGCGGCCATGCTGTGGGTGGCAATGTGCCAGTAGCCCGCGGGCGCGTTGTGAACCGAGTTCGTGAAACGCGTCGGCGACACCAGTCGCTCGCGCGACGTTAACGCCTCGCTGATCTCGTGGCAGTTGCGGCCGTCGCCTTCGCTGGCGCTGAATACCGTGGCCACCTCGAGCGCGTTGCAGCCGCTCATCGCCAGCGCTTCGTCGGCAGCAACGATCGACACCTTGATGAGCGCGCCCGCGCGCCGTCGTTCGGTGGCCGGCAGCCGTTGCGGCGGCGGCACCACCGTGGCTGCGTGCGCGTAGGGCACGTCGCCGCGCAGCACCGCGCGCGTTTGCGGCCAGCTGTTCAGGCCGGGTCCGAGCACACCGATGCCCAGCACGTCGACGACCAGTGCCGCTGCTTCAGCCACGGTCGGTCCCGAAGATCAGCGACGCGTTCGAGCCACCGAAGCCGAAGGAATTGCTCATCACGAGTCGCAACGTTGCGTCGTGCGCCCTGCCGTCCGCGTGATCGATATAGGCGGCGTGCAACGAGGGGTCAGGCTCGCGGCGGTTCAAGCCACCCGGCATGCACTGCGCCTCGAGCGCCAACATCACGATCACCGCCTCGAGCGCACCGGCTGCGCCCAACGTGTGGCCGGTCGCGCCTTTGGTCGAGCTGCAGGCCACGCCACCTGCGCCGAATACGCTCGTCATCGCCAGGTCTTCGGCGGCGTCGTTGCTCGGCGTCGCGGTGCCGTGCAGGTTCACATAGTCGATGTCGTGCGCTTGCGCGCCGGCACGCACCAACGCGTCGCGCATCGCCATGGCCGCGCCCGCGCCATCAGGGTGCGGCGCGCTCATGTGATGGCCGTCGCTGGTTTCGCCATAACCGCGCAGCCACACCGGTGCGTCGCGATCGTGGGCTGTGCGTTCCAGCAGCGCGAACGCCGCGGCTTCGCCGATCGACAGGCCGTTGCGATTGGCGTCGTAGGGCCGCGCGATGTCGGCCGACAGCAGTTCGAGCGAGTTGAAGCCGTACAGCGTCGTCAGGCACAGGCTGTCCACGCCACCAACAACGGCCGCGTCGACCAGCCCCGCATCGATCGCACGCTGCGCATTCGCAAAAACCTTCGCACCCGACGAACACGCGGTCGACACCACGAATGCCGGCCCTTGCAACCGAAGCGCTTCGCGCACGAAACCCGCGACCGAATACGTGTTGTGCGTGCGCGCGTAGTCGAACCACGCAGGCAGTGCACCGCCCCCGGCGGCGGTTCGCGCGCGATAGGCGAGTTCGGTCTGCAAGATGCCCGACGTGCTGGTGCCGACGAACACGCCCACACGGTGCGCGCCCCAGCGCTGTGCGGCGTTCGTCACCGCGGTGTCGAACTGATCGGCCCCGAGCGCAAGCTGCGCCAGCCGGTTGTTGCGACAGTCGTGCGCGGCCAGCGCCGGAGGCAACGCCGCATGTTCGATGGCGTCGACACGGCCGATCCACGTCGGCAACGTCGCGGTTTCCCAAGGCTCGGCGCGCAGGCCGGTGGTGCCGCTGCGCAGCGCCGCGGCGTGCACTGCGCGGCCGATGCCTAGCGCGCTCGCCGCGGTGGCATGCGTCACGGCCAGCGGCGGCATCGCGCGCATCGTCACACCAGCCCCTCGGGCAACGTCACGCTGCGCAGACCCTTCGCGTGCGCGGCGTCCAGCAGCATCGGCAGCACATCGAGCACCACGGGCCGCCCCGCGGCGTTGCGCGCGCTGTGCCCATCGTGCAGCAGCAGGATCGCGCCGCCTTCGATCGCCGGCTGGAGCCGAGCAAACACAACCTGCGCACGCGACTCACGTGTGTCATACCCGCGCCGCGTCCAACTCACCAACCGCAACCCCATTCGGTGCAGCACCGGCGCAAGAAAGATATTGCGCAGCCCCGCAGGCGCACGAAAGCAGCGCGCCTGCACGCCATGCGCTGCCAATACATCCTGCGCGCGCCGCAACTCGGCTTCGATTCGCCGCGTGCCCCACAACGAGAACGCATGCGGATGCGCATGGCTGTGGTTCTGAATACTGTGCCCGCGCGCCAGAATCTGCGCGGCGATGTGCGGATGCCGCTGCACCCGTTCTGCAATGCAGAAAAACGTGGCCTTCGCGTGATGCGCGTCGAGGATGTCGAGCACGTTCGGCGTCACTTCCGGGTCAGGCCCGTCATCGATCGTCAACGCCCATTCGCCGCGCGCGGCGTTCGCAGGTGGAAGACGTGTGATGGCCTCGCCCAGCCACGCGCAGCGCGGCAACAGGCCTGCGGTGGTGATGGCGGCGTGGTTCAGCACCAGCGCGCCTAGCGCCCAGGGCCACAGGCTGCGATCGATCAACACCGCTGCCAGCGCGCCCACGTGCGCACCCACGCTCAACCACAGAAAGGGGGTCGGTCGCCATGGCTTCGGGTCGTTCAGGGCAAGGGTGGTCATGAGGCGGGCCGGGTGTTGTCAAGGCCTACAAGGGCAACATGCAACGTCGCCGAATTTTCACATGGGGTCTCGAGCGCAAACGCTTCTCGCTGCCGCAGCCATGTGGGATAGTCGATTCGCCACCTACGAGGTCGTCGCCATTTGCGAGTGACCCGACGGGCCGGCACAAGGAGGAGGCGAGCATGTGCGCTCGCCGGGCCGAATCGGGCCACGATTGATCGACGCCACGCGTCGCCCCACCTGACCCCGCGCGGCCGACCAAGCTGACCCCACCCGACACGTCGGGTCTGGTCGCACGCAAACGCCTGCACGAGCTTGCCGACGCGCGCATCAAAGCGTGTTGTTGCTGGGCGCCTTCATGCCGCGCTTCGACGTGCAGGCGCTTGCCGCGGCGTTGGGGTCGCAGGGCGTCGACATCGACATCTACGTCGACGTCGACATCGACATCGACATCGACATCGACATCGACATCGACATCGGTGACTTGCTCGACGACATGTGGCGGCGCTACTTCTTCCTCGAGCGGCGCACGAACGACGCCGGCCGCCGCGACCACGTGGGCCACCCGCTGTTGCTGGCGTTTTTGCGCGAGCGTGCGCGCACCGCCTGGGGTGAACGCGGGGTCGTTCATCGCGTGCGAGGTTACGCGCTGCACTTGGCGCAGGCCGACGATGCCGAAGCCGCCATCTCGACCTACGAGGCGGTGGGTGCCTGGCCCGAGGCTATTGAATCCTCGGGAGGCCGTTCGCCGCCAAGCGGCAGCGCACCAATAACACTAAGCGGACTCACGCGGCGCGTTACTACGTGGCCGCGGTATCGAAGGCGGCCACAGGTATCGTGAGGATTGGCGCGCGTCAACGAGCCTGCGTCGTC
>CAVTXI010000017.1:0-9825 GCA_963738615.1 uncultured beta proteobacterium | reverse complement strand
CAGATGTCTCGATCCACAACCTCGGCGCCCGCGCACCGTGGCTGCGCGGTCTGCCGTCGCCCGCGCCCTATTGGTGAAAAGCCACCCAGATCCCCGAATTGCCCCCTTCGGTCCATGTCCCCTCGCTGGGGGCCAGGCCTGTCGTGCCGACGCCGAGCGGCGAGCCCAGCGTGCCGGTGGCCTGCATGCCGGTGGTCGAGGACATGGAGACGGCGCCATTGGCAGCAACCGTGCCGGTGAGCGTGAACGGCATGCTGCCGTCGGGGGAGGTGCACTGCACCGTGACGGCACCTGTGGCTGAGACCGTCATTCCGCAGGGCTTCAGTGGGACGCCGCTCGGAAGTCGAAGCTCGACGCTCCACGTGCCGACGAAGCGGCCGACGACTGGCCCGACTTCGGTGGTGCCGGACTTGTACGCGCGCATCTCGAGCAGGGTCGTGCTGGAGTTGGAGGTGGCCCCGGACACGGGCGTACTCGTGTTCAGGTTCTGGACCTTGACCGTGCGCCCGCTGGCCTTGTCGACCCAGACGGCGCCGTCGGTGACCGTCGTGGACGTGGCGGTCTGCGTTGTCGCCTTCTGCGTGAACTTGAAGGCCTGGAACGTGCCGGCCGGCACGGTCACGGTTTCGGTGCCGATGGCCACGCCTTCGAACTTGTACGTGAACGTGCTGGTCACGGTGCCGGCGCCGTCGGTGCAGGTGACGGTGGAGTCAGAACCGAAGGTGGCACCCGCGAGCGTGCCCTCGGGCGGCGTCACGACGGCGGCAGGTGCGTAGCGGCACTCGCCCGGTAAGCCGCCGGTCGCGGTCGTTTCCAGCGCGCCCCCACCAACGTACCCGAGCTCGCGCAAACGAGAGTTCGCCAACGACGAGGTGTCGACGCGCATAAATGACGCATCGGCGTCGACGTTGACATACCAGCGCACGGTCGTGGTGTTGGCTGGGGCGACGCCGGTTGGCAGCGTTGTCGTCACCGTGGAATCGAAGACTTGATAGTCGCCCTCGGCGGCAAGCACGCGGTGGAAGCGGTCTTCGGCCGCTGTCGGTGTCGTCGGTGTCGTCGGTGTGGCCGGTGTCGTCGGTGGGGCGGTACTGCCGCTGTCGCCGCCACCGCCGCAGGCAGCTACAACAAGCAGCAGGGCAAAGCAGGAGGTTGTCAGGGCAAGGCTGGTGAAGCCGATGGTGGGTCGTGTGGATGAAGTCATGGGTCGACGGCGTTGCCCTGTCGGGATGGCGGGCGAGGTTAGCCGCGCGAAACGGTCGCCCGACGCGGATGGGCTCTTCGATCACCTAACTCACCTAACCGTGCGCGCATCGCCCCGGGTGCGTCGCTCGGCACAATCGCCCTGATCACCCGTGGGCCCGACGCGCTGCCTTTCAGTTGATCCAGGCAGCCCCGGCGCGTGCGTCCAATCGAATGTGGGAGGTTGCAGCGAAGGTATGCGGCGCTCCAAAACCCGGCCCCGGCACTTCGTGGCGCCCGTCGCTTTCGACCCACGGTCACTCCAATTACTCGAGATAATGGCTAACAAACCTAACAGGCATAACAGACATAGCGCCTGCGGATGGCGCCTGCGGATGGCGCCTGCGGATGGCGCCTGGGGTCAGGTTGATCGGCGCGAGGGTGACGGCTTGAGTCGGATCGCCCTCGAGGACATCGCTGCCCTGCCGCCACTGCAGGCGGCACGCGTGCTCGGCCTGCTGTATTACGAGCTGCACTTCGCCGAAGGCAAAGGCTGGCTGGGTTATGCGGACGTGTTCTCCCGGCTGGGCATCGAGCGCACGTCGAACCCGTCGATGCAGATCAAGCGGATTCGCGAGCGACTCGAGACCTTGCTGCCCGCGGGCAGCCTGGTGTGGGAGAAGCATGGCCGCAGCGGGCGCATCGCCCTGGCGGGGCCGCACCGCATCGTGCTGACTCAGCACGGGCAGCCCGTGACCGAAGCGGGGCTGGCGGCGTTCCTGCGGCTCGAGCGGCCCCGCCGTGGTGTGCACCGCCCACGCCTTGTCGAGGGCGACCTTGTCGCGTGCCTGCGCAGCGTGGTGCAGGCCGACCTGAGCGTGTCAAGCGGCTCGCTCGAGGCCAGCAGCCAAGCGGTGCGCGACCTTCACGCGATGGCGACCGGACGGCGGCACGGGCCGTTGCGGCTGTGGGCGTCGCTTCAGGAACTGCGGCTGTTGCGGCTGGGTGAGGAGTGGGGCGCGCTGAAGCGTGCGGTGCAGCGGGTGCGCCTGCGTGTCAAGCGTGAAGCCGAGCTGGATGCCGAGCACAAGGAGACGCTGCAAGCGGCGGCCGACATCAGCGCCGGATGGCTCGAGTACCACAGCGTGCGTACCGGCCAGCCAGGCTCATACGCGTCGCTGCTTCAACGGCTCGAACCGATGGGATCGATGCGCCTGTCGGCGAACAGCCTGTGGATGCAGTGCGACCGCTACAACCTGATGGCGTTGGCGTTGCGCCGTATGGCGGTTGGCGACGAGGCCGCGCCGCCGGCGCAGCGACGCGAATGGGCCACGCGCAGCCTCGACTTCAACCAGGAAGCGATGCAGCTGGCCAGCCTGGGCGGCAACCAGCTTCTTTTGGCGAACTACATGTCGAACCGTGCGCTGCTGTTGGCCGAGCTGGCTGGCGCGACGTTGATCGATGGCGCGTGCAACGGTTCACCGACGGTATGGGCCGACGCCGTTCGGTGGCTGGGCCTGGGCGAGGACCTGACGCGCGGACTCAACGCAGGCCTGGAAACGCTGTGGTCGGGGCCATTCCTTTTGACCATTGCGCGCTACGCGCGCGGCCACGCCACCTGGCGAGAGCTGCACCGCGCACTGCGCGAGTACTCGGCCTGGTATGCAGGCTGTAGCGCACACGATGTGATCGAGGCGGCGCTTGCGTTCGCGCTACCGGCGATGGACAACATGATCACCGTGGCCACAGGCACGCGCTTCGACTACCAGCTGACGACGTTCTGCGGCTGCCTGGCCGAATCGGCACTGGCTGACCGCCGCGCCCTGTCCACGTACCCGCAACTGGCACCACTGAGGGCATGGGCCATGGTGCGCTGCCCACGTGCGGCCGACGCGCAGCGCGAGGTCGACGCCTTCCTGGCCCGGTTTTCGACGGCGCATTGACCCCATGGCTCGATCGCGCCCGGCTGGTTGACTCGTCTTTGCGCAACGCCGGTGAGCAACGTCGGTGAGATGGTGAGCCTCGTCCTACCCAGCTTCCTCTGGTAGAACTCCGCTGCGGGCCAGCCACGACGTGTCGGCGAGCAAGAACGCTATCGAAGGAGGGGACCAATGGAGACAAAAGCATGGGCGCCAGCACTTGCATGGCTGGCTGCAGCAACCTCGAGCATCGCACCCGCCGCGGCGCAGACACTCGAGCCAGGCAGCGATCGACCAACCGTGACCGTGCTTGGCACGCGCAGCGAAGGCGGCGCAACCAGCCCATGGGGCACCGCGGTGCCCGCATCGACCTTGGCCCAGTCGATCACATCGGTGTCCGGCGATGAACTCGCTGCGCTCGGCGCCACACGCGTCGAAGACCTGGCTGGGCTGGTGCCGGGCTTTCAAGCCGACGTCAGCAGCGCCGGCCTGTCCAGCGCCGTGCGCCTTCGCGGTTTTTTGTCCACGCGCATGTACTTGAACGGGCAACCCGACGTGCAGCGCCTGTTCGCGCGCGACCTCGCCACGGTCGAACGCGTGGATGTACTCAGCGGCCCGGCGGGGCTGTTCTTCGGCATGGCGTCGCCCGGTGGCGTGGTGCACTACACGGGCAAGCAGCCGCGGTTCGAAGCCTCGAGCGCGCTGCGGCTGGGCGTTGATCAGTTCGGCGTCGCTGATGTGATGCTCGATGCGACCGGTCCGCTGAAACCCGACCTGGCCTACCGCGCCGTGCTGTCGCTGCGCGACGGCGACACGCCCCCGGCCAGCTTGCCGCAACGCCGGTCCACCTTGCTGGGTGCGCTGACGTGGTCGCCGTCACCCGCCGATCGGTTGACGTTCGAGGCCGAGGCCATGGTGAACCGCACACCGTACGTGTTCGGCACCGTCATCACCGGTCAGGGTCCGGGTGCGCAGCCGCAGTACGACCGGCTGTACGTGGTGCCAGGCGGCGGGCCCACCACGCGCACGATGCAGCGGTGGGCCGTCGATGGCCGCCACGTCCTTGCGCCTGATTGGGCCGTGTCCGCTCGCGTGTCGGCCGCACGCGGTTCGCGCGACGAGGCTTTGTTCGGGTTCTGGACGGTCGAATCGGATACCGAGTTATCGGGATACTTCACCGAATATCACGACACATGGTCGCAGTCGGCCGTGAACGTTCGGGTCGACGGAGCGTTCACCGCCGCGGGTATGCGGCATCAGGCAGCCTTCGGCGCGGAGTATCTGGGGCAGCGATTCCTATTCTCGGGCGTGCAGAACATCGCGGGCTTCGTACTCGACGTTGCCAACCCCGACTTCCGTGGCGTCGACCCGTACGCGCTGGTGCTGTCGCCACGCTTGCTTCACGAGCACTCGCGTGAACGGGCCGCGTGGTTGGCCGACCGCGTGACGCTGGCGCAAGGTTGGTACGCAACAGCAGGTCTGCGCGACACGGTCTACCGCATCGATTTCGACCGCACCGGGGCGGGCCTACGCAGCGTCGCAGACGCGCATGCAAGGGCGTGGCACGTGGGCACGACGGTCGAGTTGCAGCCACGTTGGTTGGCCTACGGTTCCTTGTCCACAGGCTTCGAGCCCAACCGTGGGTTCGATCGTGCCGGTGCCCCGTTGCCACCGCAGCGACAGAGGCAGACCGAAGTTGGACTGCGCGTGGGCGCGGCGTCGGCAGCATCCACCTCGGTTGCCGCCTACCGCATCGACCTGAGCGACGTTGCCATGACCGACCCACTCGACCGCACCGCCCTCATCGCCGCGGGTGCACGCCGCGTCGACGGGATTCAGGCCAGTGTGAACGTGCGTGCTGCCGGTTTCGACTTCGGCGCGCATGCCAACGTCTTGCGCATGCGTCGGCTGGTGCGAACAACGGCATCGCAAGGTGAGGACGTACCCGGCGTCGCACGGCAGACCGCCGGGCTGCAAGCGTCGGCGCCATTCGCCGTCGGCCCGTTCGCCGCGCGCGGCTACGTGCAGGCGTCGTGGGTGGGCCGTCGCGCTGCCGATGCCGAGAACACGACGTTCCTTCCCGGCTACGGCCTGGCGCATGTGGGGGCCGAGATCACCCTGGCGCCGACGACGAAGGTGGCTCTGGGGGTGCGTAACCTTTTCGACAAGCGCTACATCGAAGCGGTGACGGCGCTCGACGACGTGTACCAGGGGCCGCGTCGCGCCGCGTGGCTGCGCCTGGACCATCGCTTCTGACGGGGCGCACGGGTGGGGGCCCTGCGCGCGGTGATCGTCGTCGCCGCATCTGTTTTCGCGACCGGCTGCTCGGGCCCGTTGCTGCACCAGTGCAGCGGTGGCGAGGTGGGGCAACCCTATCGAGGTGTCCAGGCGTACTCGAATACGCCGTGGCAGGGCAAGCCAGTGTCCTGCGGGGGCGACGAGGACCACCATCGCGGTTCCTATGGCTACGCCTACCAGTGCGTCGAACTCGTCAGGCGCTTCTACGCCACGAACGATGGGCCGCACCGTGGCAACCACAACGACTCATGGCCACGCGACCACGCAGTCGGCCTATGGCACCACGCGGCGGCGATGGGGCTGGCGCGCTTCGCGAACGGCGAGGTGCACGGCGAGCGACCGCAGCCAGACGACATCGTGGTGTTCAAAGGCACGCCGACCCAACCGGTCGGCCATGTGGCCATCGTGATCGACGTCACCGACACGGCGATACGCCTGTGGGAGCAGAACTGGTCGCCGAAGGCCTACGTGACGCTGCCAGCGACGCTTCGGGCCGACGGCACCTACTTCATCCCCGCTCGCGACTCGTTTGCTGTTCGGGGTTGGATGGGGCAGCGTTGAGCGGCAAAGATGATTCGGACCGACCCGGCGGAAACCACCTCTGAAGGGTTTCTCTCAGCCGCTTGTATCCCTCGTCTTGACAGTTTGCCAAGCTGATTGTCGACGTGATCGACTCATACCTCGAGGGCGGTCTGCCCAGCCGCCGCGCCACAACCTTCGAAATCGAGGATAAGCAACGCGTGGCCGAACTGCCGTCGCTGGCTGCGCAGGATTTCGGGTCCGGAGGACCTGGCGCCTCCATCTCGGCCCGCATGCACACGAAAGTCAAATGTGATCGGCCGAATGCCAAGCGCTTCGGACCGTGGCAACGCACCTCGAAGCGCGAAGTGAATGTTCTTGTCGGCAGTCAGAACAACCAAGTCCTGCATATTCGCTGTCAACTCAGGATGCCGGCTGCGAACAAGACGCCAAGGTCCGGTTGGCCTCGCTTCCACTCCTTCAACGCAGGGTGGGCACTACCAACCACGACATCGGTCGCGCCACCACGGTCCTTGGCGAAGCAAAGCACCTCGCGCGCCTCCAACATGTTCAGCGCAACCGGGCTGTGCGTCGCGATGAGGACTTGTCCGTCGTAAATCGAGGAAAGCGACTGAATCACCGTTTCGATGGCGCGAGGGTGAATGCCGTTCTCGGGCTCTTCGACGAGAAACACGTCATCAAGGCCATTGAGATAGGCCGGGATCGTCAACGCCAGCAATCGAAGGGTCCCGTCCGAGACCAGCCACGAAGGCACCTCCGCGCCCGTGACGTACTTGACGACGAGGTATCGATGCCGATTCTCGTCGCGCTCGACGATATCGATGTCGCGAATGTCTTCCAGCGCTGTTCTCACATGAGCGATCCAGCGCTCATACCGAAGCTTGTCGCGCTTGAGCTCGGCGATGACCCAAGGAAGATTGGAACCGTCTGTTTGAAAACGGACACCCAGCCCCGGTGGGCTCGGCTGCCGAATCATCTGGCTGTTGAGAACAACGTTCTGAACGCCTTGCTCGAGCAGATCCCTGAACCAGATACCAGCCGGGAAGCTCTTCTCCACGGCCGGAATATGCGCAAGTGCCGCCTTGGAGCGCCCCAGCTTGAACGACGGCTTGTAGGACTCCTCCCCGTCAGGGTAGTAGTTGTCGTTGCCACCGGGTGTCTTCTTGATTGCCACTCGACGACCAGCCCCGGTCGGCGTGAGCAGTGTGCGCGGCTTGGAGAGAACGTCGGGGAACATCTCACGTTGGGGATCCGGCGTGTCCGCGGGTGCGGTCTTCAGCCAAAGCGTCTCGTGATTCAACCCGATCTCATTGGCCTGCGTGTCCAGCCCCACCTCGATTTCATACCGCACGTGCGTGAACTGTTGCTTGTCGTCAGACATGCGCGCCCGAACGGCTTTCGGTATCGGCGACTCGACAGCAAGCTCGAAAAACGTCCGGTCCTGGGCGCCCTGCCATACGAGCTTCTCGAATGATCCACTGCGGCTGAGGACGGTCTGCCGCACGTCTCCACGGTTGCGAACCAATTCGCTCATGAACCCGATCACATCGAGGAACGTGGTCTTTCCGCTCGCATTGGGTCCAACCAGGGCCTGCATTCGGCCGACCCGTTGGTCAATGCTCTTAAGGCTGCGGAACCCGCGCGCTTGGATTCGCGAAAACATGCGGCAAGTGTCTCAGACCTCAGACTCGCTCAACGTCATCTGCCAACCGTTCGAGGGTGGCATGCTGCGCGATCCTGTTCGTGCTCCGGACCGCTTCACATGCCCCACCTGATCCCATCCACGCTGGCCCACCTGCCGCCCCCCATCGCGCGCCCTCGCTACGACCGCACCACGCTGCAGCCCGGCATCGTCCACCTGGGCATCGGTGCCTTCATGCGCGCGCACCTCGCGGTCGCGACCGAAGCCGCGATTCATGCGACGGGTGACTTGCGCTGGGGCATCGTCGGCGTGTCGCTGCGGCAAACCGACACGCGCGATGCGCTGACGCCGCAAGATGGGCTGTACACAGTCGCCGTGAGAGAAAGCGACGGCGCGGGCGGCGTGCGCGAAACGTTGCAGGTGATCGGCTGCGTGCAGCGCGTGATCGTGGCAGACGAAGATCCGCAGGCCGTGCTCGGCGCCATCGCCGCGCCGGCCACACGCATCGTCAGCCTGACGATCACCGAAAAGGGCTACGGGCTCGACCCCGCCACGCGCAAGCCGCGGCTGGACACGGCCGAGCACGCGTATGACCTGCACGCGCCGACCGCGCCGCGCAGCGCCGCCGGCTTCATCGTGCACGGCCTGGCGCGCCGCCGCGCCGCGGGCCTTACTGGCATCACGCTGATGTCGCTCGACAACCTGGCGTCGAACGGCCGCGCCTTGCGCGCGCTGGTGCTCGACTTCGCACGCGCACTCGACCCTGCGCTGGCCGCGTGGATCGATGCCACGTGCACGTTCCCGTGCAGCATGGTCGACCGCATCGTGCCGCGCACCACCGACGCCGACCGCGCGCGCGTCGCGCAGCGCTTAAGCGTGCACGACGCATGGCCCGTCGTCACCGAAGCCTTCTTCGACTGGGCCGTCGAAGACCACTTCGCCGCCAGCCGCCCCGCGTGGACGCATCAACCCGGCGCGCGCGTGGTGCCCGACGCCGCGCCGTGGGAGACGCTGAAGCTGCGCATGGTCAACGGCGCGCACTCGACGATCGCCTACCTGGCGGTGGCCGCCGGCTGGGCCACAGTCGACGAAGCCATCGCCCAGCCCACGCTGCGCAATTTCGTCGAAGCGCTGATGCGCGAAGAGATCGAACCCACGCTGCCCGCGCTGCCCGGCTTCAACGTCGCCGCCTACCGCGCCCAACTGCTGGCGCGCTTCGCCAATCCGGCACTCGCGCACCGCACGATGCAGATCGCGATGGATGGTTCGCAGAAGCTGCCGCCGAGGTTGCTGGGCACCGTGCGTGATCGGCTGGCGAAGGGGCAGCCGGTGACGCGGCTGGCGGTGTCGATCGCGGCGTGGTTGCACCATCTGCGCGGGCATGACGATGCGGGTCGTGCGTACACGATCGACGATCCGATGGCTGCGGAGTTATCGGCGCTGGCGCAGCGGATGCGCGCGGCTTCGGACCCTCGCGAACGCGCCGAGATCGCGCTGCGGTTCTCGGCCGTGTTTGGTGATCTGGCTGACTCGCCCGCGATGGTCGATGCGCTGACCGTCGCGCTCGGCGGCTCGCGCGAGCTTCAGTGATAGTCCTCTTCGCGCTGATGCCGCACCGCCAGCACCAGCACGTTGGAAGGATCGACGATTTCATAGAGCGCCACGTACCCGGTGGCGCCGGCAGGGATGACGAGTTCTCTTCGTGTC
Organism: uncultured beta proteobacterium; assembly: GCA_963738615.1. Classification (GTDB taxonomy): domain Bacteria; phylum Pseudomonadota; class Gammaproteobacteria; order Burkholderiales; family Burkholderiaceae_C; genus CAVTWY01. The sequence goes on along the minus strand of CAVTXI010000017.1, from coordinate 537 downwards.
GAGCTTTTCTCGGCCTTGCGGAAGCTGAACGGCGTGACTGACAGCTGATTCACGACGACTGCGCGGATCGTGTCGAGCACCACCACAGCCGACTCGAGATCCTCCGCGCTCTTCGCCCTGTCGAGAAGAAAGTCGAAGAGGCGCACCAAGTCATCTTCGGCCTCGACGCTGAATCGAACGTCGAACGTCATTCATTCAACCGAGCTTCTTGCGCTTGGCGTCCAGCTTCGCCTGAAGCTTCGCGAGCACTTCGTCAGCAGGCACGGAAACTCCCGTGCGTTGGTACCTTTCCCATGCGGCCTGCCCGCGCTGGTGAAAGTTCGTCTGCACGCGCCGGAACTCGACGGCATTGCGTACGGAGGTCTCGACGAACTCGGAAAGGCTTTCGCCCTGACGAAGGACAGCCTCGAGTTCGGCGCGAAGCTCGGGCTCGACTCGGACCTGTGGGATGACGGCTGATTTCATGCGTCGGAGTGTATTGCGTTTGCGTTACGTCTGTCCAGCGTCGCAGTGCACGCCCGGCCCTATCCCTATCCC
>CAVTXI010000016.1:0-24099 GCA_963738615.1 uncultured beta proteobacterium | reverse complement strand
CGGTGGTGGCCAGGCGCAAGCCCTTGGGTGGCGCGCCTTCGGGGGGTGGCGTCTGTTTGGATTCCGGCGGCACGGTCTTGGCCGCGTCCGATGCCTGCGGCCAGGCCGTCGTAGCCATCAACGTGGTCATGGCCGCGGCCGTCAACAAGAACTTCGCGCACGCACGCGGAAACGTCTTCATCACCGTGAGTCCTCTTCCAGCCGCGCATGGTTTGCGGCAGGGTCTGGTCTGAGAGACGGCAAGCATATTCGTTCCACGTGCCCAAGCGTGCCAGCGGCTTCGAGCGCGAGCCGCATGCGCGCGGCGTAGCCGGCCGCGCTTCGATCCGAATCCGCCTCACGCGTAGGGCGCAGGCGAGTTGTCCACCGACTCGTCGAACGTGGAAGCCACGAGCACCTCTCGCGTCAAATCCGGAGGCACCGAACCCCCGCCAGCTTTCGGTCGCACGACCGACTTGGCATGCACGATGATCTGCTCGTCCACCGCACGTCTCGGGTCAGTCGGGCTGGTGCTCCACTTGTTGCCGCCCACGCTGACCTCGTACTCGACGCCATACCAATGCGAGTCGCTCGAATGGCCGTAGGCGCGACCGTGAGCAAACGCAATGGCATTCTTGACGCGGCCTTCGAAGCCTGTGTGCTTGGCGTTTGCCTTGCCCGTCAACGGCGTGAGGTTGTAGGCCTCGTCTCCCGTTCCTCCCATGTTGTTGTTCAACAGGTGCCCGGACTTCCAGTTGTACTCCTTGTAGTTCTTCCGCAGCGTCTTCATCGCCTTGGGCTTTTTGCTGTCTGCCACGGTGCCGAAGTTCGTGGATTCGCAGGCATCCGGACCCAAGACCACTTTCATCCAGGTGGCCCCTGCGTACGGCGTGGAAGCGCCCCAAATCGGCGCGGTGAGGTAGCGAGGGTAACGTTGCACCCAGCCTCCCGGCCCGGTCTGCTGAACGACATGAGCGAGCTCGTGCGCCAGCAAGTGCTGACCAGAACGGCTTGCGGGATCGAAGCCTCCGGCGCGAAAGAAGATGTCGTGCCCGGTGGTGAACGCCCACGCCTGCATGGCTTGGTTGAGTTCGTCGGCGGTCGAGTCGGCGTGAATCCTGACGTCGCTGAAATCGGCGCTCAGCGCGCGCTCCATCGGCCTGCGGACCTGCGCGGGCAAAGCGTGCCCTGCGCCACGGGCCCGGTCGATGCGCGCCTCGAGCTCCGGCGCAACCGCCAAGCCGTGGCGCCCGACCTCCGGCTGCCGCATGGGTTTGACCATCGACGGCCGAGCGGCATCGTCTGCCAGAGCCTGGCGCTGAACTGATTCGTGCAGGCCCGGCGAACCGAAGCACCTCACGGCCCCGTCCGCGAGCCTGTCGGCCTCGAGCTCGTACGCATCGCCGGGCGGGCTCACGATGAGCTTGGCCTGAACGAGACGGTCAACCGCCCGGTTGCCGATCTGCCTTTGAAGTTTCATGACGGGATGATCGAACGGGCGCGCTCGTCGGGGCGACGCGGAGGACATGTCTCGAAGACCGTCGAGGCTTGCCGCGTGTTTTCCGAGGTTCGCTGCGTGAAAGGCCATGAGTTGCTCCTTTGCCACCGTTCTGGGCGATCGATGCGTTCTTTCGGACCGCGCTCGAGCCCGTGCCCCTCGACCAGATCGTCGCAGGTGCGTCTGTTCACTTCCCCTTCGTGGGCTCCTCGGATCGCGCCTGACTTCGTCTTCGGTACTGCTCGAGCAGTTCCTTCGCGTTTCCTTCTTTGCTGCTGATCGCGCGTGCCATGGAGACGGCGCGCCACCTTTCGACCGCGCCCGCCAAGGCGGCCTTCAGTCGGCCTACGTTGATGGGCGTTTTCAACTCGAGGTGGTAGTAGTTCTTGTCCAGCGTCGCGGCGATCTTTCCTTCGTCGACCTTCGCGAGCCGCTCGGCGCCTTTCGACGGTGCCACAGCCCCTGCTGCGTGCTTGAAGTCATAGAGCGAGAGCCCGCCCTTGTTGACGCCGTCGCCTTTCGCCAGGTCGCCGCTCGCATCCGCCAGGTAGGCGTCGACGATCGTCAAATCATCGAACTCCATGTCGCCCGACCACGCACCGGCGGCGGTTTTGACGTGGTACTTGATCGCGGTGACTTCGCCGGCCTCCTGGCTGGCGCGCAACGCGGGCAACTCGTCGTTCCACATGATGCTGCCCATCGTCAAGCCTTTGGGAAGCCAGACGTGAACCGTCCCCTTCAGGCCCTCGGCATACACCGCCGAGAGCGCACCCCAGAACAAGAGCGCGCCGGCATTGCGTTGCTGATACTCCTCGAGCGGCTCGGTGACGACGCCGGCTTTGGATGTCGCGCCTTGTGGCGACAGCTTGAAATCGCTGCCGACCTCGCCCAGACGCGTGTCGGCCAGCACCTTGCCCGCCTGCAGATTCAGTTCCTCTCGCGCCTTCACCATTCCCACGTTCGCGTCGGACCACAACGCGCCCGTCATGGGCATCGGCAGTCGCAGGTCTTGCTTCAAGCGGCGAGCGAGATTCAGCATCAACCCGCGGTCCTTGAAGACGATTGCCTGCGCAGCGATGGCCTTGATCTCGTCGAACCAGTTGTCCGGCAGGTTGCACTTGTTCTTGGCCTTGTTCGTGTTGAACAGGTTGAGCAGGGGCGCATCGAGCCTTTTCACGATGTCCTCGTCGGACTTCGCCATCGTCAAGGGAAGGATGCCGTGCAACGTGGTCGTCCCGTCGAACGCGGCTTGCCAGTTCGTGTAGCGGAGCACGTTCTTCTTTTCGCCCGCCTCGGCCTGCAGCCGCGCCAGCACCGCCTGCGGATCTCCGCCATCGGAAATCTCGCCACCCTTGCGTGCCGCCTCGAGTTCCTGGCCAACCTTGCCGGGTTTGATCTCGCGCCCCGCCACGAAGAGAAGGCGCTGCACCGCTCGGGTGGGTGCGTGCGCAGCCGTACCGCCATAGGCGTCGAGCAACGCCGCCGCGGAGCGGCCCGTGACAACGCGCTCGGCGACCGCGTCGGCGTGGCACTCGTGCGCATCGCCGACGGTGCCCACACCCCCATCGAGCTGAATGCCGGCACGCTGCTGCACGACGTGCGCGGCTTCGTGTGCCGCGGTGCGCAGGCTCGGCGTACGGCCGAAGGCGACGTGTTCGCCGAAGGCGTAGGCCTCGGCGTCGATCGACATCGCAGCGTGCGCCGCGTGCGCGTCGACGTGGGCGCGGACGCGCGTGACGTCGTGGTGCCCGAAGGCACGCTGAATAACGTCGGCGTGGGGCAAGGCCGTGCCCGCACCCGTGATGCCGCGTGCCGCCGCGTGGAGAACGCGTTGCGGCTGATGCAAGGCGCCTGCGGCCGTGGCGCCGTCCCGAAGCAGCGGCTCGACGGCCCGATTGCCGACCAGTCGTTGCAGGCGCTGCACCGGGTGCCGCGCCCGCCGCGGGGCAGCGCGCGGCGCGTGACCAGCGGTCTTCGCCTCGAACAGCAGCGCTCTTGTCACCATCGGCTGCGCGCGGGTGTTCATTGCCGCGGGCCCATGACGATGAAGGAGAAGGCCGCATTCCTGGCTGCATTCGTCGTCGAATCGAAGATGCGCACGAGGAGCCGTTCGTTGTCGATGCCGAATACATTGGCGGTGAGCGCAGCGAACTGATCCAGAGCGCCCATGTTGACTCCCGGCTTGAGTTTGGGTCCGGGCGCAAAACTCAGGGCAGTGACGGTCGCGCAGGGCAGGGGCGCACGCACTGGATAAGCCGGCGCGAAGGTGATCACATAAATCCCGTCCGTGAATCGGGAGACTGTGTAGCCGCCGAATGCATCGACGATGAAGCCGCCTTCGGCGACGAAGTTTCCGCGCTGGGCATCGGCACGGACCACGCCGCGCACGATGCGCAGATCCTCGATCGAGGACGTGACAGGTAGGTTGTTCGCGCCAATGCGAGCCGCGCCCAGGAACGTCGTGCTGCCCTTGACGGTAAGGTCCGCGCCAAGGGTACTGTTGCCCGCCACGGCCAAGCGCTGGGCGACATTCAAGTCGACGCCAACCGCAACGTTCGAGCGAAGGTCGCACACGCCTTGCACCTGCAGGCCCGAGACAATGGTGGCGCCGGCCGTCACTTCGAGCGTGTTCGCGCGAACGCCGCGCAACTCGACGTTGCCCGCGACGCGTAGGTTCGCACCGACCTCAACGTCCGCACCCGCATCGAGCCTGCCGCCGATCTTCTGATCGCCCGTGACGGTGAGCTTGCGCACCGTCGGCTCACTCTTCGGATCGATCACGCTGCCGACAAAGCCGCGCACCGTGTTGTCGATCTCGGCGACGTTGCCGCCGGCGTCGATCGTGATCGCCGCGATCACTAGCGCGTTGCCGCCATCAGGCGGCTTCTTGTCCACGAAGTCGACGCGAGGGCCCTCGACCATGCGGCGGTGGTTGACCGCACTTCCCGTGCCGGCGTCGTTCACGTCGACATCCAACGCCTCGCCGTAAGCGAGCGTCAGGAACACCGTCGTGCCCGCCTTGGCCTTCACCGCGTCGAGGTCGATCAGCCGGTCGGCGACGAGCACGATCTCGCGGCCCTGAGCGTCGATCGCCACGCCCGCGCCGATACGCAGCCGACGGTCGCCTTCCTTGCGCACGCGCAAGCCCACGTCGCCCGCGACGCCGGCTCCGTGCAGGGCTTGGTTGAGGCGGCGGCGCATGCCGACGTGGTAGTCCTGCTCGGCCGTGAAGTCGCCGGCGTCGAGCAGTTGCCCGTTGAAGTAGTGGACGCGGCTCGGGCCGCTCGGGTCTTTGTCGGCCATGGTTATTGCTCCTGATGTCCGGTTCCCAACAGCGTGTCGACGCCGACCCTCGAGACGCCGACTTGCATCGACGGAAAGTCGGCCAGCAATTCGAAGCTCGCGTGGGCCGGTTTGTCCATCACGATCAGCGCGTTGGCGATCGCGATCTGGCGCTGCACCACGGCCGCCTCGCGCTGCGGCAAGGCGATCGTGACGACGACGTGCAACGGGCGTTCGCGCGGCTCGACGATCGTCGGCGTGCTGTTCGTGAAGATCTTCAGCAGCGCCTCGAGGCTGCGCCGCGTGCCGCGCCAACGGTACAGCTGCGTGATGCTCGAGAGGAAGCGGCGTTGGCCTGCGGTGTCAAGGTCGGCGCGCAGCGCAAAGCCGGTCCAGCTCGCCAGCCAAGGCAAGAAGGCTTCGGGCGCGCGCTGGGGGTCGATGAAGTCGGTCAGCCCGTCAATCGTGCGCTCGAGGCCGCGGTGCGCATAGGGCACGTCGTCGTCGCGGCCGAGCAGGATCTTCTCGAAGGCGAGCAGGAACTGGCCGAGGTACGGGTCGTCGGCGTAGATCGCCGGCAGGTTGCGCAGCAGGCTGCTGGGCAGGCGATCGGTGGCGGCCATGGGCGTGGGTCCCTGTCTCTATTCACGAACGATCGTCAGCGTTGCCGCATCGATGCGCGCATCGACCAGTTCGTCGGCGTCGAGCCGCACGGCGATCAACTCGCCTGCGGCGTTGCGCTGCAATCGCGCCTTGTCGTTGGCGTTGTCGTCGACGCCCAACTCGTCGACGAACGCCGCGCCCTTGCGCTGCTTGTTCACGTGGTCGACGCCGGGTACGGTCTCGAGCAATTCGTAGATCTCGGACACGTAGACCGCGCGGCCGAAGGGCCAGCCATTGCCGTCGGCACCACCGCGCAGCGGGTCGAGAAAGCGCGACAGCGCCGCCCCCGCGTCGGAACGCAGCCGGTCGTCGAGCGCATCGGCGCACGGTGCGAGTGCCACGCGAACGTCGACGCCGACATAGCGCGGCCCGGCGACATGCAGCCGCGTCGCAAGCAACCGCCGCGGCTCGAGCTCGGCAAGCACTTGCGCGATCAGCGCCGCGCTCGGCTGCGGGCGCTTCTCCCCTGCCGCCGCGTGGGGCACGACGACGACGCTGAGGTGCCCCGGCGCGTCGCGCAGTGCCTCGCGACCAGAGGCGCCATCACCATCGACGCGAGCGTCGAGGTCCCGCCGCGCCAGCGCGTGCACGCGCGCGATCGACCGCGGCGCTGCGGCGAGGGCGAAACGCTCGTGATCGGCAAGCGTCACCGTGCGCTCCTGGCGGCGAAGCTCGAGCACCGCTTGCGTGACCTCGTCGTCGAGCGACAGGCGCGCATCCGGCTGCCGGTCGGGGCCGCGCAGCAGACGAACGAAGGCCAACGTGTCGGTCGCGGTGATGCGGTTGGCGCGGTACATCATCAGCTCGCTGAGATACGCGAAAAGCTCGATCAGCGTGATGCCCGGGTCGGCATCGTTGTGGTCGGTCCACTCGGGCGCGAGCGCCGGGATCAACGTGCGCGCTTCCTCGACCAGGTCGTCGAAGCGGCGGTCGTCGAGGTTGGGCAGGGTCAGCGGCATGGTCGTTCCTTGTGGTCACGCAGCGGCGACCAGGCGCACACGATGCACGCCCGAATGAACCAGAAAGCGGCCGGTGTCGCCGACGCCGAGCCGGCCTTCCTTCTCGACCACCTCGAGCGCGCGCACGTGGTCGACGCCGTCGATGCGCTCGAGCAGCGCGAACAGGTCCGAGCGGTGCGGCTTGCGGCCGAAGCTCCAACCGCGGCCGTCGAGTCCACCGGTGAGCGGGTGCAGGAAGCGCGCGAGTTCGGCCACTACGCGAGCTTCCAGCGCGGCTGCGGCGTCGAGCGACACGGCGGCGAGCTCGACCGCGACGTCGACGCGCAGGTACTCGGGCCCGACAAGCGCCAGCTCGGCCAGCGGTGAACGCCGTGCATCGAGATACGCGCGCACGCGTTCCAGCAGCTCGAGGCTCGGCGTCGGCTGCAGCGCGGTCGAACGCGGCACCACGATCACGCTGACGAGCCCGCTGCGCGGCTGTCGGCCATCGGGGTCTCGCGCGAGGTCGATCAGCGCCACCGCGCGCGCGCGCATCACTTCGGGCGACGCCAGGCTCGCAAGGTCTTCGAAGTCGTCGAGCGTCACCGCGAGCCCCTGGTGGCGGATCGTTCGCGGTGCGCGCGCGACGAAGTCGTCGAAGGCTTCGGCGTCGGTGCCGCCGCTCGCGGCGTCGCCGTTGAACACGCGGTCGATCGATGCGATCGGGCTCTGAACGCTGTTCGCCGCACCCGCCGCCACGTTTCCGCCGCGGCCCCCGCCAGCGCGATAACGCGCCATGCGCACGTTGCCGGCGCCGATCGGCGGGATCAGGCCGCGCACGCCGTCGCCGAAGCGCACTTCGCCGCGTTCGCGATCGAGCACGAAGTGACGGTCGCGCGCGAGCGAGCCATGGAAGTCGTCGACCGCGGTCCACGTGAGCCAGCCTTCGTCGCTGCCGGGTTCGGCGGGCACACCGACGATGGCGAGCGCACTGCGCTCGCGCACCTCGAGCCGTTCGCCGGGCAGCACCGGGCGCTGGCTGGTCTGCAAGCGCTGGTGCTTGTTGCCGTCGCTCGAACCGAGCACGTCGTCGACGACGGTCACGGCCTGGGTCACCATCGTCGTGTTCAGGCGCAACTGCTCGACGATCGGAAGATGGCGGAAGTCGCCGCTGGCCCAGCGCAGGCGGATCCAGCAGTGCGTTGCAAGCCCGAAGTCGGCGCGCAACGCGATGTCGAGCGGCGGCAGCCAGTCGACGACGCCAGCATGCGTCATGCCGGCGCTGTCGTCGCGCGCCGCGAGGCGTTGCCAGCCGTGCCCGTTCCAGTACTCCCAAGACAGTTGCGCCGTCGTGCGGGCTGCGGCGTTGTCGGGGGGGCGGCCGAAGAGCAGCTCGGGTGCGTCGACGTAGAAGCTGATCGGCGCGGTAGGCAGCGTCGGCCGGGTCGGTCGAGCCGACGGCGGCGCGAAGCCGAGATACAGCGCCGGCTCGCGCTCGGCCATCGGCGTGAAGGGTTCGAACGGCGCGCCGCTCGATGCCGCCGTCCCCGTGAAGTCATTGCGCGCGAACAAGGCCTCGGGCGCAACTTCCGGCAGCGTCACGGCGATGTCGATCACGATGCGGCTGACGATCGGCGGCGCGAACGTCGACGCGACTTCGTCGAAGCCTTGCTTGCCATCCTTGGTCACGAGCTTGAATTCGCCGGCCTTGCCGTAGTTACCGGCCGCGATGCGTACGCGCAGCCAGCACGCCTCGACGCCGCCGAGCGCTCGCGCCGCCGGTGCGCTGTTCAGCGTGAGCACGATGTCACCCGACTTCGTCAGGCGATCGCAGGTGTCGGTCGAAGGTTTGATCGAGGTCCAGGCGCGCCCGTCCCAGAACTCCCAGGCGAGGACAAGGTCCGGCGACGCGCCTGCAGCCGTGACGCCGGACGGGGCCGCGCCACCCGCGTTCGCCAGCGCGATGTGCAGCGTCACTCGAGCACCGGGCAAAGCAAAGGCCCGTTCGAGGCCGACAACGAACGCATCGCCGAACGCCGGACGTTCGCCGAACGGCAGCATCGGCTCGTCGGCATCGAGCGGGCGCGTGTTCGCCAGCAGCGCCGCCGGCTCGAGCCCGAGCCGATCGCTGCTGCCTTGCAGCGCCAGGCTCGCGAGCACAGGCAAGCTGCTCGCGCGCACCATGCCGTCCTGTGCAGTCGCGTCGGTCGTGATGCGCGCAAGCAGCCGACAGCGCAGCCAGCGGCTCGCGCGGCCTTCGAGCTCGAGAAGCGGCGCTTCGGGTGGGCTGCGGAACACGACCGTGCCTGACTTGGTGAGCTGCGCCGTGCCGTCTTCGGCGACGGCGAGGGGCACGCCGTTCGCGCCGTCCCACACCTCCCACGCGAGTACGCGGGCATCGGGCGTCGCGACGTCGCGAACGAGCTGAACGAGCACGCGCCATTCGTCGAGCGCCGGCTGCTGCGCGAAGAGCGTAGCGTGCCCGAGGTAAAGCGCATGCTCGGTCGCCACGTCGCCTTCGAAGATCGACACCGCGCGCGGCCCGAACCCAAGCAGATGCGCGCGATGGTCGGCGAATCGGTCGGCAAGCGGGTCACGCGTGAACACGGCGTCGAGTGCTGCCGCGCTGACCGACAACTCGCGCTCGGTCTCGAAGACCACCGGCTGGTCCTGCCCCGGAGGTGGCGGCGCGGTCACGCGTGTTCCTGCCGGCACTCGAGCAGCTTGCGTGCTGCCGGCCGCGAGCACGAAGGTCAATGCGACGCGCGCCGGCTGCGGCGGCAGCGGCGCCGCGCCCAAGAGGTCGAAGAACGCGAGCTGCTTCTTCTGCGGCGCGCGATTGATGCGCTCGATGACCAGCCCTGCGACATGCGCGAACACGCCGACGATCGCCGCCGCCGCGCCGGGCACGGTTGCGTCGACGCCGCGGCCCTCTTGCGTCGCAGGCACATACGCCGCGAGCAGCGCGCGCGTCTGCGCCGCGATGTCGTCGGTGGTGCGCGCATCGATGCTTGGCGGCTCGATGCTTTGACTCGTCGTCGTCACGCGGCCCCCTGCTCGAGATAGAACGGATAGACGAGGTTGAACACGTTGTTCGTTGCGCGTACCTGGTATTCGATGTCGATCAACAGCACCTCGGCTTCGCTGCCCCGCCGCACGTCGACCGTGACGACGTTGATGCGCGGCTCGAAGCGCAGCAGCGCTTCGCTGACGGTGTCGGCGATGTGGCCCGCTGTCGTCGCGTCGTTGGGCTCGAACACGAGGTCGACCAGGCCGCAGCCGAAGTCGGGCCGCATCGCGCGTTCGCCCGGCGAGGTGCCGAGGATGATCAGGATCGACTGGCGCACGCTGTCTTCGTAGGCCGCGAGTGCGAGCGCACCGTTCGCTTCCGGGCGGATCGGGAATCCGACGCCGACGCCGAGGAAGGCCTTGGTCATGCCGCTGTGTCCTATCCGATGTTCACGCTGCCCACCGCGATCACTTGGCCGATCGGCAGGTCGCCCGGGTCGTTGCAGGTCATCGCGGTGTCACCGGTGCGCGCGGCGGGTTTGCCGTTGATGCGCACCTTGTCGCTGCCGCGAACGATCGTCGCTCGGTTCGTCGGCGGCGTCATGAAGCGGAGACCGGCGGCGATGTGCGGCGGCACGCTCGTCGCGGTGCTGCCGACGGTCGCCGCAGCGCGGCCCATGACTCTGACGTTGCGGCTGAGCTGGCCGTCGATCAAGCCGTTGAACGGGTGCGGCAGCAGCGCCGTGACCGAGGGCGGCGGCACGTCCGTGATCACAACGACGTGCGTGTCGACGGCGAACACCTTGTCGCCAAGTTTGGCTGCGGGGCGGCCCATGTCGCTGCGCTCAGTTGAGATCGATCAGCGGCGCGTTCAGCCGCATCGGCGCGTTCGAGTTCAAGTCCAACGTCGCGCCGGCCTGCACCTCGACCACACCGGTCGATGCGATTTGCACCTCGCGCGCCTCGATGCGCACCTTGCCCTTCGGCGCGCGCAGCTCGATGTCCTGCGGCGACTCGATGCGGATGCAGCGCTTGCTCAGGTCGATGACGACCTGCGTGCCGTCGTCCGGGTTGCCGATCTCGACCCTTCGACCTGTCGCCTTGTCGTCGCTCAGGCGCACAAGGTGGCCTCCCTTGGCGCGGATCTCGATGTGTTCGTTGTCCGTCGCATCGCTGAGCTCGACCATGTGCCCACCCTTCGTGCGCAGCGAGATCGATTCGCGGCCGGGCTCGTCGTCGAACACCACCGCTTGGCCACTGCGCGAAGTGATCGTGCGGCGGTGGTTCTTGCCATCGTCGTTGGTCTCGGGCGGCTTGGCCTTGCCGTTCCACAACGCGCCCAGCACGTAGGGGAAGCGAACGTCGCCGTGCGCGAAGACGACAAGCACCTCGTCATCGACCTCGGGCAAGCAGCACACGCCGTACTGCTCGCCGGCCATCGGCGTGGCGATGCGCGCCCATGCGCTTTCGACATCGTCGGCCCAGCACGGGAACTTCGAGCTTCACGCGGCCGAGCTTCTTCGGGTCCTGGTTGTTCGTCACGACCGCGACGACGACGTAGGGGCAGCGCGCCGCGGCACCGGCATCGACGGCATCAGCGGCGGCGCGGTCCGCAGCCAGATCGGAATCGATCATGCATGGCTCCGTTGCAGTTGCAGGGTCGTCGAGTAGCCGTCACCGTCGTAGCGATGGCGCGTCGATGCGATGTAGTACGCGCCGCCGAAGCGCGAACCGACGCCTTTCACCTCGACGCAGCGCCCGGCGCGCAGCGCGGGGTCGCCGCCGCACAAGGCTTCGCCCTCGACCAGGCCGAGCGCCGCGTCGTCGAGCCGCGCCTGCGCGATCTGGCGCTGCTCGGCGTCGTTGCGCACCGCGGGCGGCAGCGCGACCGTCTCGACAGCGGCGCCGAACGCGCGCTTCACGACGCTCGGGCCCGGTCGTTCGGCGCCGCCCTGCGCGACCTTCGCCGCTGCGCTGGTCGCGCTGCGCAGCTCGTTGGCGTCGAGGTCCCAGCCCCTCGCGTTCACCTCGGTGATCTGCGTCGCCGTCGACAGGCGTGGCCTGAACTCGATCAAATCCTGGCCGAGTTCGATCTCCCTGACTGGCGCGGCGTCGATGCGCCGCGACTCGAAGACGAGCGTGCGCTTGTCGACGCGCAGTTCGAAGCCGATCGAGCGCGCGCGCTCGGCCAGGAATTCCCAGTCGCTGCACTGCGCCTGCATCAGGAACTCGTGCACGACCTCGCTGTCGTCGACACGCGGCTGCAAGCCGGCACCCAACGCGATCGCGCGCGCGATGTCGCTGTCTTTCTGGTTCGCGAAGCTGCGCGTCTTGCGCCCGCGGCGCAGGCGGTGCCCGCGGTCGAAGCCCCGCACCACCAGACGCGGCCGGCTGCGCATGCTGAACTCGGGCTCGAGCGCAGTGATCTCGCCTTCGATCAGCTCGCCGAACTGCCCGGCAAGGCCAAGTTCGACCAGCACGACGTGGCCGACCGCGAAGGGCTTGGGGTTGTCGAGCCACGGAATCGTTGCGCCCTCGGCGCCGGGTTCGAGCGTGAACGCGAACATGCTCGGCCAGCGCGGGTTCTCGTCGACCGACACTTCCGAGATCGCATCGTTCAAGAATCCGAGCGACAACCCGTTGATCGTGATGCGGAAGTCCGGCATCAGGTAGCGGTAGAGGGGCACGACCGGCATGTGTTCGGGTCCTTGGTGGGTCTTGGTCGGATCGATCGGCGTCAATCGGGAATCGACAACGTGCGGCCGGCGTCGAGCCGGCGCGGGTCGTCGAGCTGGTTCGCGTCGGCGATACGGCGCCACTCGCGCGGGTCCTGGTAGACCTCGGCGGCAATCGACGCCAGCGTGTCGCCGCGGCGCAGCTGGCGCGTCGTCAGCTCGGGGTCGGTTTCGCGGCGGTCCATGTCGGGAATCAGGAACTCGACGAAGGTCGCGGCCAGGTCGGCGCGCAGCGGCTTGCCTTCGTCGGAGAAGAGCGTGAAGTTCTGCGTCAGGCTCGTCATCACGCCGGTGAACGGGAAGTCCGACCCGCGCGGCGCGTGGCCCCATGCGATGCGCACGATCGGCGGATGCTCCAGGGTGCGTTCGATGCGCGCGAGCGCGGCGACCGGGTTCGTCAGCTTGCGCACGTCGCCGATGCGCTTGCCCTTCACGGGTTCGGTCGCGTCGAAAAAGAGGTTCAACGTCAGGCTGCGGCGATGGCCGCCGTCGAAATCGAGCGGCGGCGCGTTGAGCTTGCGGTTCGGCGTGCTCGTGTCGTCGCCTTCGGATCGCAGGTCGCTCCAGCCGACGGTCTTCGAGATCGAGTACGAGTCGGGGTTGAACTGCACCTTGATGCGCTTGCGCAGCAGGCGGTTGCCACGTTGGTCGAGCGGCGTGATCTCGAGCTTGGCTAGCGCCATGGTTTGCCTCCGCGGCGTTCGAGGTCGTCGGCCAGGCGTCGCAGGACCACGCGTGCCACGCGGTCGACGAGTTGGTGCGTCGGCAGATCCCGGCGCGCCGTGGCGGCGGGCGCGGGGGTCGGCGGCGCTGTCGGGTTCGCAACAGCGGCCGTGGGTGGCGACGACGGCTCTCCGGCGGTCGACGACGCCTGCGTGGAAGGTCGCGTCGGGCGTACGGTCGCCAGCGCGGCGACCGCCGTCGCCGGTGCGAGCGGTGCTACGGCATCGCCTGGCGCGAGGCTCGCGACGGCGTCGGTCCGACGTTGCTCACGGATTACGAGCGTGCGCTGCTCGGCTGGTGCGCGTCGCTCGACAAGCGGCGTGCGTTGCGCCGATGGCGTGCGCGCCGGGTGTTGCGACGTTGTGGGCAACCCGTGAACCCACTCGGCACTCGGCGAATGCGTTGGCCCGCGCACCGCGGCGACGATCGGCGTGACAGCGGCGCGGCGGTCGTCATGCGTCGCGCGCCCCTCCACGGGTCGATCGACCGCGCGTACGCGCGGCACCATCGGCGCCATCGGCACAGACGGTGCATCGCGCGACGAGGTGCGCTCGTGCGCAGCGTGCATCGCCGTTATCGCCGTCATCGCGGGTGCCGCGGCGGCGCTGCGCGACGGCGCGTCGGCCTCGATCGCCCCCAGCGGCATGCGCCGCAGCCGAAAGCTCGGCGAATCCGACGCCGCGGGGCCGTCGGCACGCGCGGCATTCGACGGTGTTGGCCCTTGCGCGGGCGCGGCAGGTGGCGGCGCGGCAGCAACCGCCGCGCGAGCCTCGGCGTCGATGAAGCGATGCACGGCAGCCGCCGTCGCGCCGACTGCCGCCTCGTTGTCGTCGCCGCGCCGCGCGAGCAACCGCGTGCTCAACACCTGGCGCCGCTCGCTCCAATCGCGCCAACGCTCGACCGCGCGACGCTCAGGCCGCGTGTCGATCACGCCCAGCGGCGCGTGCGCGCGGCGCAGCAGCCGCGCGAGCAACGCATCAGCGTTGACCTTCATCAGCTCTTCTTCCACTCGAGCCCCCGATGCACAAGTTCGATGCTCTCGAACGCGACGCTATTCGCGTCGGCGCGCAGATCCGGGCCGGTCCACTTCGTCGGGAAGGCCTGCTTGAAGTCCCAGTGCATCACCGGCGACTGGAAGGCGTCGAGCAGATGGATCGTGCCGTTCCTGCGGCGCACGCGCCCGCGCGCGGCGTCCTGGTACCACTCCCACAACTCGTCGATGTCGCACACACCGCGTTTCAAGATCAACGGCGGGTGCTTGACGCGGCCGCCGAAGTGGTCGACGTAGTCGTTGACGCCGCCTTCGCGAATCTCCTTGGTCTCGATCTCGACCTGCAGGCCGCTGCACTCGCTGAACCCGCCCGCGACCAGGCCCTCGAGTTCGACTCGGAAGTTGAAGGCCCGATACGGGTCGACGCGTTCGCCGGTGCGTGCCATGGTGCAGCCTCAGCGCGCGTCGTGTCGGCGTTCGACCAGCGCTGCGATGTGGCGCACCCAGCGCCGTCGTTCGCCATGTTCGAGCGTCATGATCTGTTCGTGCGGCCAGTGAAAGTGAAACGCGATCGTCGCCACCTCGTCGTAGAGCCGCTCTACGGGGTAGCGCCAGACTCCCCCAGGGCTTGCCACTCCACGTCGAAGGCTTTGTCGCAGTGCGGGCAGCGCGCATGCACGCGGTCGCTGCCGCTTTCGTTGAGGCGCCGGTACAGGTCCTGCAGGTATTGCAGGTCGGCGGCGAACAGGCTTTCGATCGTGCGCGGGTTGATCACCTCGAGGCTGGCCCAGCCGCGTGATCACGCGCGACAGCAGAATGATCAGCAGGTACGCGGGGTTCGACTGCACGCGCGGGTCTTTCAGCGGCGCGACCTCGTCGAACGCGGTCGCCAGGCGCATCACGCCTTCGCGGTGCAGGGTGCCGTCGGTGTCGATGTGGCCCTTCGGCAGGGTGAAGGCGAATTCGGTCTGCAGCATGGCGGCCTCCGCGTTGCGCGCGTGCGCGGGTTCGGAATCAAACCTTGCGCACTTCCTCGTGCACGATCTCGAGCGACTCGATCGCGACCGCGTTGCTCGTCGAGTTGAACGACGGCCCGGTCCACTTCGACGGCCACGCGTTCGCGAAATTCCAGCGCAGCTTCTCGCTGCCGCGGTCGTCCAGCAGCACGATCGAGCCGTTGCGGCGCTCGGCCTTGCCGTCCATCACACCGAGATACCAGCGCCACAGCTCGTCGGAATCGGTGATGCCGCGCTTCAACGAAATCGACGCGAACTTGTTCAGGCACGGCAGCTTGCGCACGTGGTTCGGGTCGCCGCCTTCGCGGTAGTCGACCGAATCGGTCGTCGCCTCGAGGCCCGTGACTTCCTGGAAGCCGGCCTGCGTGATGTTGTCGATCTCGACGAGGAAGTTGTAGCCGCGGTAGGGGTCGGCCCGGGTGCCGGTGGTCATGGTGTCTTCTCCTTGCAGAGGGTGTTACTCGATGGTCTCGAACTCACGCGAGCCGGGTCGACGGACCAGGCGAACGAGCACGAACTCGGCCGGCACAGTGGGCGCGAGTCCGATTTCGGCGACGAGCTCGCCGAGTTCGCGGCGCTCGACCGGATTGGTCTGCGCGTCGCATTCGACGAAGTAGGCGAGCGACGGCGTTTCGCCCTGCAGCGCGCCGGCGCGCCACAGCTCGTCGAGGTGCATCTCGAGGTCACGCTGGATGCGCGCCCACAACGCGGGGCCGTTGGGTTCGAACGCCGCGGAGGCCAGCGCACGGTCGATCCAGCGCTTCAGCTCGATCACCAGGCGACGCACGTTGACGTGCCGCCACGCCGGGTCGCGGCTCAATGTGCGCGCGCCCCACACGCGGATGCCGCGTCCGGGCAGCGCACGCAGGCAATTCACGCCTTCGGGCGCGAGCACGTCCTGCACCGCGTCGCCGACAACCTGGTCGAGGTCGAGCACGCCCAACAGTTCTTCGTTGGCCGGTGCACGGAAGCTGCCGGCCTGGGCGTCGCGGCGCGCGTAGACGCCGGCCACATGACCACATGGCGGCAGCACGCGCTGCGTCGCGGCGCGAGGCCACGGCCAGTAGAGCGCCGCATCCAGCGGCTCGGGCGCGCCGCGCACGATGCGCTCACGCTGCGCCAGCACGGTCTGCACCGAACTGCCGGGCAACGCGTCGAGGATCGCGAAGCGGTCGCCGCGCGCCGCGCAGTGCGCAATGACGCGCTGCTGCAGGCGCATGGCGGCGTCGCGGTCGATCTCGCCTGCACCGGCACCCGCACCGGCACCCGCACGCAACGCCATCGCGTCGGGCATCGCCACGAGGTCGGGTTCGTTGATCGCGCGCAGGTTCTCGAGCGCCGCGGCCAAGGCGCCTTCGCTGCGCTCGCGCGGGTCCGCCCAGGCCACATGGCACACCGTGCCCCCGTTGTCGAAGAACGCGGCGACCGCATCGGCAAGGTAGCCGTCGGTGTCGGTCTCGAACCGCTCGGCGAACCCGCCTGCATGCTGCACCACGACGACGGGCAATGCCGCGTCCGCTGCCGAGCGCGGACGCGCGAAGCCGACGAAGCCGGGCACGCCGGTCGGGGCCACAGCGGGTGGATCGATGACCAGCTCGCGGATGCGAACACCGGGGCTGCGCAACAGCGTGTTGACCATGGGCGTGGTCTGGACGTGTGTTGTGCGTATGCGCCGCGTGTGCGCTACGTACCCGTGCCCGCGCCCGCGAACTGGCTGATGCGGATGATCACGAACTCGGCCGGCCGAACGATCGCCACGCCGACTTCGGTCACCACCTGGCCAAGCTCGCGCAGCTCCGGCGGGTTGGTCTCGGCGTCGCACTTGACGTAGAACGCCTGCTGCGGGGTTTCGCCGAACAGCGCGCCCGAACGCCACACATTGGTCAGGAACGCCGAGACGTTGCGCGTGATCTTCTGCCACAGATCGGGCGTGTTGGGCTCGAACACGACCCACTGCGTGCCTTCGTCGATCGACTCGCGCAGGAACAGCAACGTGCGGCGCACGTTCACGTACTTCACGTCGCCGTTGGCATCCCCGCCGACGGTGCGGCCGCCCCACACGAGGATGCTGCCGTTCAACGTGCGCAGGCAGTTCACGCCCGACGGATTGAGCCCGTCCTGATCGGCACGGGAGAGTGCCTGCGTCAGGCCGAGCGCGCCGCGGATGGGTTCGTTCGCCGGCGCCTTGTGCACGCCACGTTGCGTGTCGACGCGTGCGTAGATGCCCGCGACGTGCCCGCTGGGTGGCACGGCAAGCCGACCTTCGCTCTGGCGGTCCTGCAGGCGCGTGGCGGGGTCGAAGACTTCGATCCACGGGAAGTACCACGCCGCGAAGTCGCTGCGCTTGGGGGCAAGGCCGTTGGCACCAGTTCGCGTCAGCGCGTCGAGTTCGGGCGCGCTCGGCGGGCCGTCGAGGATGGCGAAGCGGTCGCCGACGGCGGTGCAGTGCGCGACGATCTTGTCGCGCGTGACCGCGTCGACCATTCCCGGCGCGGCGACGATCGCGATCTCGTCGATCGTCGCGAGAGCAGCCAGCGCGGCGTCGAGTTCGCCGATGTCGGTGATGCGCACGACGTGGCAGCGGCTGCCACCGTTGTCGAAGAAGCCGTAGACCGCGTGCGCGAGGCGCCGATGGCCTTCGTCGATTGCCAGCGGCGGCTTCTTCGTTTCGGCGACGGCGGGCGCGGCGGGGTCGCCGGTCAGGTCGCCGAAGCGGCGAACGAACTGCGCCCAGCTGGTGACCAGCACGGGGATCTTCGACGCGGCGGGAAGCGCGAACTCGACGAACTTCGTCGCGCCCGAACCGTCGGCCGCGGGGTCGGGCGCGACTTGTCGGATGCGGTCGGGCACCACCCCGACGAACGCGGCCGTGCTGGTGCTGACGCCCGCGATCGGCTTGATCGCCGACGGGACTTCTTCGACGTAGACACCGGGTGACAGGTAGGTAGGCATCTCGATGGACTCCGTGGTGGGCCTGGGCGCGAACGGGTGGTTCAGCCCGGGGAGGTTCGGCCGGTACGCCGGCCGGTCGCGCCGCCGCGGCGCGCAGCACGCGTGCCCGGCGCCGCCTTCAGCGTCTTGGCGGGCGGGGCCGTGCGCTCGCCGACGCGCAACTCGTGCACCTTGACGAGCGGGGCCGCCAGCGGCGCGGGTTCGGCGATCGGTATGGCCAGCGTCACGCGCAAGGTGATCGACGGACGCAACCGGTTGCCGACCGCGGTCCAGAACTCGCCGCGGTCGTCGCCGGGCGGCGCTTGCGCCACCGTCACAGGCAACGTCAGGTCCTGCTGCATGAGTTCGCCTTGCAGCACGTCGGGCGGCAGGATCGGAAAACGCCGCAGCAGCGCGAGCGCCTGGCCGAGCAGGCGATGTTCCTGCAGCGCGGGTTCCTCGCCGCCGACTGGCCAGACCGTGAGCACGTAGCTGCACACGACGCGCAACGGAGGCGGTCGCAGCAACGCGGTGTCGGCCTGCCGCGACGGGTTGCCTTGGGGCACGCGCACGATCGTGAGGTCGCTGCGGCGCAGTTCCAGGTCTTCGCGCACGTCGTAGAGGAAGAGGTTCAGCGTCGTGCGCGAAGGCGTGAACGATTCCGTCGGGTGATCAAACGAGCAGTCAACGCCGGCCAGGCCATCGGGCACGTCCGCGCGCGCGAACAAGGCGCGCAGCGTGAGGCTCAGGTCGCGAATCACGCCGCCTCCGCCTGACGCAACACCGGCTGCGCCGATGCCGGCACACCCGCCGGGTCGCTCCACGCACGACCGAGCTTCTGGTATTCGCGGCGCACCGCGTGCATGACGTGCGCGCGCATGATGGCGTGGCCGTCGCGCGCCGCGAGGAAAGCCGCGGCGAGCGCGATGTTCCTGATGTGGCCACCAGCCAGCGCCACGTCGCGCGCCAGCGCGGCGATGTCGACGTCTCCTGCCAGCGGCGCGTCGGCGGGAAATGCCCCCGCCCAGATCCGATGGCGTTGCGTCAGGTCGGGAAATGGGAACTCCACGATCGCCTGCATGCGGCGCGCAAAGGCGTCGTCGAGGTGGTGCCGGAGGTTGGTTGCGAGCACCACCACGCCTTCGTGCTCATCCATCTTCTGCAGCAGGTACCCCACCTCGATGTTCGCGTGACGGTCGTGCGCGTCTTTCACTTCCGATCGCTTGCCGAACAGCGTGTCGGCCTCGTCGAAGAAGAGGATCACGTTCGCGTCCTCGGCGGCGGTGAAGACGGCGTCGAGGTTCTTCTCGGTTTCTCCGATGTATTTGTCGACGATGCGCGAGAGGTCGATCTTGTAGAGATCCAGGCCGAGTTCCGCCGCGATGACCTCGACGGCCATCGTCTTGCCGGTGCCCGGCGGGCCGCAGAAGAGCGCACTGATGCCGCGGCCCGTCGACAGCTTGCGGTCGAAGCCCCACGTGTCGAAGACCATCGCTCGGTGCACGACCTGATCACACAGTTCGCGCAACTGAGCCTGCGCATCGACCGGCAGCGCGAGATCGTCCCAGCGATGGCGACACGGCAGCTTGTGTGCCAGGCGCGCGAGGCCACCGCCGGCTTGCGCGCGGGCGGCTTGCATCAGTACCGCCAGCGGGGCAGCGTCGACGGCCTGCACCGCACCCGGGCGGCGCAGTTGGGCGCGAGCATGATTCACGGCACGCGAGACTTGGCCCGGCGTCAGACGGAATCGACCTGCCAGCGTCTGCACCTCGTCGGCCGCGACGTTCAGCGACGCGGCATCGAGCGCCGCACGCCAGGCACGGGCACGCGCGTCGAAACCAGGCATCTCGAGGTGCAGCGCCATCACGTCCGCACCAAGGCGCCTGCCCTCGAGCCACGGCGCCGCGCCCGCGACGATGACAGTGACACCGTCCCGGACCAGTCGTTCGACCAGCGTGAGGCACCTATCGCCCGAGCGGGGTTCGGGCGGGGTATCGGCGTTGCGCAGCAGGACGACGGCCTGCCGCAGCACGGCCTCGCGCACCACCAGCACCACGGCAAGCGCGGACCCGGATGGCGACGAAAGCAGTCGCGCCAGATCGACGTCCAGCAGCGTGCCGCCCCGCTTGCGCGCGAACAGCCCTGCGACGCTGCACTTGCCGACACCCTTCGGCCCTTGCACGTGGAGGATCAGCGGGGTGTCGATCGACGCGGCCTGGTGCGCCCATGTCGCGATCTCGCGCTGCTCAGGGCCGGCCCATGACATCTCGGTTTCATCGGCTGCATCGGTCGTCGGCGAGTCGAGCCGACACGACGGTTCCAACACGGGGTGCAGCCCGTCGCGGCCGAACAGCCAACTCACGACCTGCTCGTCGAGCCGAATCGCGCGCGCAAGGCACGGACCGGCCATCGCGTCGTCGCCGTCACTGAGCTCGACGATCCGATGGCGCAGCAGTGGAGCGTCGGGCAGGAAGCTCGCGCGGCTCATCAGCTTGTCTTCACTGCTCGAGCAGAGCAGGTTCAAGGCCAGGTCAACGCACGGTCGGCGTCGCGTGACGTTGTCCTGCAGATAGGCGTACAGCCGCTCGTAGCGCAGATCAAACTCCGGCGCCAGAGCGATCAGAACGACGTTGAGATCGAACGCCGAAAGCCCCAGGTGCGATTGCAGGCGATGCAACGTGGGCATGGGGCCGGGTGCAAGCGGCGTCGCATCGACCCCATGAAGGATCGGCGTGCCCGGCGGCCGACCGAGCAGGCGCTGGACTTCCTGGGCATCGATGTGCAACCCGCGATACGGGTCACCCGATGCGTAGAGCTTGTCGGCCGCCGCGACACCAGCGGCGATCAGCGCGTCGAGGCGCGCGAAGGCCGACTGCAGCTGCGCCGCGGTTCGAGGCCCAACGTTCGACATCGTGGTACTGCTTCATTCGCACACGCCGAGCGACATGCCCGGCATGCGAGCACCGACCTTAGGCGTCGTCGGCTCGCGCTGCGCCCCCTAGTCCTAGGCGTGCGCGCGTAACAGCGCCGTTCACACGTATCGACACGTGTGCGCACGGAGAGCGAGTCACCTCGATGCGCCGCGTTCGCGCGGTGACACGAGACTCGATCAGCCCGAGATCACGAAGACTTCGGCGCCGCGGGGTGTCCGCTGCGGGCTACCGCCGCAGCCCCGCCAGATCAAGCACGCGCACGCCGCCATATTCGATCCGGATCAAGCCGCGGGCTTGCAGACGCCGCAGCGCCTCGTTGGTTCGCTGCCGCGACAGCCCCACAAGGTAGCCCAGCTCTTCCTGCGTGATCCGCAGCACCTCACCCACGCCCGGGTACAGCACCGGATGGAACAGCACCGCGAGGTTGCGCGCGACGCGAAGGTCGGGGTCGGTGCTGCGGTCGATCTCGCGCGCGGCGATGAACTGCCCCAGCCGTTCGTTGAGCTGGTTCATCACGTAGCGGTTGAAGGCGATGCTGCGCTCGAGCAGCCAATGGAAGCTGTCGATCGTCATGCCCGCGACGATGCTTCGACGCAGCGCTTCGATGTTGTACCGGTACGGCTCGCGTTTGAGCAGCGTGCCTTCGCCGAACCACGCCCCCGCCGGCAGGCCCGTGAACGTCATCGGCGCGCCGGTGGAGGTGTCGCTGCTCATCTTCAACAAGCCGTCGACGACCCCGAACCAATAGGTCGCGGGGCGACCGAAGCGGCAGACGCGCTCGCCAACGTCGGCTTCGACCACGCGAAGATCAACGACCAGTCGGTCGCGTTCGGTCGGCATCGAGCAGCTTCCACCATGGAATGCCGGCGAGTTCGTCGTCCGTGGCCGCACGAGCGCGGCGCTCGAGCGTCGAGGTGCCGGGTGCCGGGGTGGCGCGTCGGGGTGCGGCGTTCATCGGTGACGTGTATCCCAGCCGAGGTGCGATCCGATTCCCGGGACGTCGGAGGACGTGGAGCCCGGCCATGTGACTTTTTGCGCAGTGCGAACACGTGTCCCCGGGGCCATGCCAGTGCGAAGGTCGATGGCCGAGCGTCGGCGTTCGGATCGTGTGACGTTTTTCGCGCACGTGCCGCAATGGCAGCACGATGTCGCCACCGAAGACCTCTCCTCGCGAGCACCGTCTGGCGTCCGAACCGCGTTCGATGAGCTGGGATGCTGATGGGGCGCATCGTGAGCCCCATCGTGCTGGGGCTGCTGTTCTTCGCAGTCTTCACGCCGATGGGTTGGGTGCTGCGCGCGATGGGCAAAGACCCGTTGCGACTGGAGCGTGACCCGGCCGCGACGACGTACTGGTCGAACGCAAGCCGCCCGGGCCGCCGCCGGAATCGCTGAACAATCAGTTCTGACGACGAGATACCAGAGGGATACGAATGTCTTTCATTCGCGAAATCGTTGCGTTCTTGCGTGCGCGCAAGAAGGCCTGGCTGTGGCCGATGTTCATCGTGATGGGCATCGTCGGCGGGCTGATCGTGCTGGCCCAGGGTTCGGCGGTCGCGCCGTTCATCTACACGTTGTTCTGAGATGCGATCGCTCGATGCGCATCCTCGGCATTTCCGCCTTCTATCACGACAGCGCCGCGGCGCTGGTCGACGACGGCGAGATCGTCGCCGCCGCGCAGGAAGAGCGCTTCACGCGCAAGAAGCACGATGCGGCTTCCCGGCCAACGCGCTGCGCTATTGCCTTGCGCAGGGCGGCATCGGCTGGAAGGACGTCGACCACGTCGTCTTCTACGACAAGCCGTTCCTGAAGTTCGAGCGCCTGGTCGAGACCTACCTCGCGTTCGCGCCGCGGGGCTTCACAGTCGTTTCGCATGGCGATTCCGTTGTGGCTGCGGGAAAAGCTCTTCCTGAAGGATCTGCTGAACAAGGAGATCCGCAAGCTCGACGGCGCGAAAGTCGGCTGGAACGGCGAGCTGCTGTTCAGCGAGCACCATCTGAGCCACGCGGCCAGCGCGTTCTTCCCGTCGCCGTTCGAGGAAGCGGTGGTGCTGACGATGGACGGCGTGGGCGAATGGGCCACGACCTCGGCCGCGATCGGCCGCGGCAACACGCTCGAGGTGCTCAAGGAGATCCACTTTCCGCATTCGCTGGGCCTGCTGTATTCGGCCTTCACCTACTACACCGGCTTCAAGGTCAATTCGGGCGAATACAAGGTCATGGGCCTGGCGCCCTACGGCGAGCCGAAGTACGCGGACAAGATCCTCGAGCACCTGATCGACGTCAAGGCCGACGGCTCGTTCCGGCTCGACCTGCAGTACTTCAACTACTGCACCGGCCTGACCATGACGAACGACAAGTTCGACGCGCTGTTCGGCGGGCCGCGTGCGCACCGACAGAGACCGGCTCGAACCGTCCACATGGACCTGGCGGCCTCGATTCAGGCGGTGACGGAAGAGGTGGTGCTGCGGCTCACGCGCTCGCTGCGCCGGGAAACCGGCATCGAAGACCTGTGCCTGGCCGGCGGCGTGGCGCTGAACTGCGTCGCCAACGGCAAGGTCCTGCGCGACGCGCAGTTCGACGGATCTACATCCAGCCGGCCGCGGGCGACGCGGGCGGCGCGCTGGGCGCGGCGCTGGTGGGCTATCACATGCACGGCAAGCAGCCGCGCAAGTCGGGGCGCGACGCCATGCGCGGCTCGTACCTCGGGCCTGTCGTTCGACCAGGCCGACATCGAGGCGCGCTTGACCGCGGTGCGGCGCGCAGTTCGAGGTGATGAGCGATGCCGCGATGACCGACGCGTGTGGCGAAAGACCTGGCGCAGGGCAAGGCGCTGGGCTGGTTCCAGGGCCGCATGGAGTTCGGCCCGCGCGCGCTGGGCAATCGCTCGATCCTCGGCGATCCGCGCTCGCCGACGATGCAGAAGACGCTCAACCTCAAGGTCAAGTACCGCGAGTCCTTCCGGCCCTTCGCGCCTTCGGTGCTGCGCGAGAAGGTCGCCGACTGGTTCGAGATCGACGGCGACAGCCCCTACATGCTGCTGGTGGCCGACGTGAAGCACGACCGGCGGCGCGCGATGACCGAAGAGGAAAAGCAGCTCTTCGGCATCGACAAGCTCAACGTGCCGCGCTCCGACATTCCGGCGGTGACGCACGTGGACTACTCGGCGCGCATCCAGACCGTGCACGCCGACACCAACCCGCGCTATCACGCGCTGCTGTCGCGCGTTCGAGCGCAAGACCGGCTGCCCGGTGCTGGTCAACACCAGCTTCAACGTGCGCGGCGAGCCGATCGTCTGCACGCCGGAGGACGCGTTCCGCTGCTTCATGGGCACCGAACTCGACGTGCTCGCGGTCGGCAACTGCGTCCTGCGCAAGCAGATCAGAACCCGGCGCTGAAGATGAA
>CAVTXI010000015.1:0-134124 GCA_963738615.1 uncultured beta proteobacterium | reverse complement strand
TAGGGTGTTGGTGGCCACAAAGAAGGAGCTCGCGCAGACGCTGTTCTGGGAGATGCCAGATGAAGTTGCCGATAGATTCATTGCCATCTACCTTACGGCCGAGTCCTTCGATGACGCAAATTCTTGGGCAAAGCAGATGCTCGTCCGATACTAGCGATTTCACGCCAGATCACGCAAAGACGAAGACTAATTGCAGGTGCAGGAAAGAACTCTCAGATAAGCGGTAGTTTTCAAATTGGACCACTCATCAACAACCTTAGGGGCAAGAAGAAGATTCCTGCGGATGAGTTTGAGACGTTACTCCGCGAGTCGAGCCTTGAAGAGTTTGCACTTCCCAGCGTAGAGAGGCCTAACCCTTTACAGGGACTTCCCACGCGGTCAAGCACGATCGTGGCGGAAGACGGATTCCTGTAGCCGGTGGCTCGCTGAAGACGCTGGTGACTTGATCCCAGCCCCGTTTGGAAGCGTATTGGGGAGGGGCCCACGAAGTGGGAGGGGCGAAGCCCCTCGGGGGATGGGGGCGCGCCCCCATGTCAACGGGTCCGGTGAGATGTGCCCCCGCGATCGGTGAGACGAAGCATTGGGTATTTGGTTGTGTGTGGTATTGGTTATGGATGGATGGCAATAGTGGGATGGTTGAAGTATTTGCGACGACCTGGCGAAGCGCTGAACAGAGAACAGACTGCCACTCTACAGACGGCCTTGTTGCAGTCGAAGCGATGAGGCGACGCTGCGGGCCCAGATACGAACCGCTCGGCGGGGCTCCAATCCGTTCACGTGGACGCCTGTTGGCGCCACCAAGGGTTAGTCGAGCTTGCCCGCCGCCGGTCTGACCTGTCAGAGCATCTTCGGGATGTCGTCGTGCACGGAAGAAGAATCTGGGAGAGAGGGAGAGGGTCGAGAAGAACGGCAGCTACGTGGCCGCAGCGGGCAGCGGCGTCGTCGATGTTGTCGACGCTGTCGCAGGCGTGACCGCCGAATTCGGCTTGACGCTCACATGCCGCCGATCGAACCGCTCGCCCTTCGTCATCACCGCCCACAAGATGCGCGCGTTCTTGTTCGCCATGGCCACCACCGCCTTCTGCCAGCCCGAGCGCAGCTTCAAGGCCAACACCCAGCGGCTGATCGGATCACTTCGCGTATGGGCACTGTTGACCACCGACTTCGCCCCCTGCACCAGCAGCGTCCGAAGATAAGGATCACCGCGCTTCGTGATCGTGCCCAGGTTGCTCTTGCCACCCGACGAACGCTGCTTGGGCACCAGCCCCAGCCAAGCGCCAAGCTGCGCGCCGCTCTTGAACTGCTTGAAGTCACCCACCGTGGCGATCGCCGCCGACGCGCCGATCGGCCCGATCCCCATCAACTCACCGGCGCGCTTGACCGCGTCGTTGTTCTTCGCGTGCTCGGCGATGCGCTCGTCGCACCAGGCCACGTGCGCATCCAGCTCACGCCACTGCGCCTGAGCCTGCTGCAACGCGATGCGCGCCAGCAGATTCATCTCGTTGCAGGCATCCTCGAGCACGTCGTCGAGCATCAGCTCGAGCGGACGAACGCCCTTCGGGATGACCACACCGAACTCCAGCAGCAGCCCGCGGATGCGGTTGATGCAGGCGGTGCGGTCCTCCTTGAACCCTTCGCGCAGCCGGTGCACGGTCAACATGCTCTGCTGCTCGATGCTCTTCACCGGCACGAAGCGCATGTGCGGACGCCCCGCGGCCTCACAGATCGCAGCGGCGTCGTTGGCGTCGTTCTTGCCCGACGCGCCCTCGGAGCGATACGGTGCACAAAGCTGCGCCGACACGATGCGCGCGTCGAACCCCATCGCGACCAGCTTGCGTGCCCAGTGGTGCGCCGACGAGCTGACCTCCATGGCGACGATGCAGCCGGCGGGCAGGTGCGCACACCAGGGCATGAAGGCGTCGCGGGCCAAGGCGCGATTGGTCACGACGCGCCCAGCGGCATCGACGGCGTGGACCTGGATCACGCGCTTGGACAGATCGACGCCGACGCGCACGATGGTGGCACGCATCACTTCCCCACTCGATACTGCTCGTGTAATCTGATTCACGGACTTCCCCTTTCGCAAAGGCTGCAAGATGGATGACGACACACACCATCTTGGCGCTTCGGCGCCGGGGCCTGAAGGTGGGAAGTCCCTTCGTATTCCGCTCAACCTGAGAGCCAACGGCATGCCACAAAGCCCGCGCCACAGTGCAGGTGTGCATTATCTGTGGCGCGGGCTTTGCGTCACGCCGTTGTCTCCAGGTTAGCTCGAACGTTAGGCATCACAAACAACCAGCGTAGATGAGCCTCCAGCCGAAGGAAATCAAGATGACCCGACTTCTATTCATTGTGTGTTCCTTGCTGCTCACCGGTTGCGCAACAACGCCGACGACGGCCGCGCTGCCGGTATCGCCACCCAAACTGATACTCATTCTGGTCGGCGGAAACTCTGAGGCCATCCATGATGGCGGCCTTTGGAAGCTCTACAAAGGCTCATTGCATACCGATGAGCGGTACACCCTACTGAAGAACCTAGAGGCCAAGACGAAGCTGGCGAGGTCAGACATAGCGACCTACTACTTCTCCTGGACCGGAGACGACGAGAGCCAGAGAAATTCTTGGTTTCCTAGCCATAGCAGCTGGATCACGGGAGGCTCCGCATGGATTGAGAAGTCTATGCGTGGCGTTTTGAGTGGCAACCCGTCGGCACAGGTAGCCATCTTTGGCTGGAGCAATGGCGGCGCCACGGCGTACGAACTTGCCTGCACTCTCTCGGCTAAGCGTGCCCCTGACCTCCTAGTCACCCTTGACCCTGTTTCCTGGACTACGCGTCCATGCTCGTACTACTCAGGAGGGCGCGCTTCGACCCCTGCTCCATGGGTAAACGTCTACACCAGCAGCGGATTGCTCAGTCGCCTGAACGCCGGCAACATCATCGCCCTCGTCGGGCGCGCGTGGGACGCTGACAAGTTGCCTTCAGAGGTGCCCAAGAGCTCCTTGCACAAAGCCGACGACACAAACCACGGCGCAACTGAAGCAATGTGGCTCAAGGTCCTTGACGACGAAGCGTTTGCACGGTGGGGTACGTCGTTTGCTGCACGGTGATGCCTAACCCCTTACAGGGACTTCCCGTGCCGTCAAGCACCGGCCGTGGCAGAAGATGGATGTATTCCCTTGATCAGCGGTATTTGTATTTGAGTATTCGGTATTCGAGACGACCTGGCGAAGCGCAGAACAGAGAACAGACTGCCACTCTACAGACGGCCTTGTTGCGGATCGAGTCGACCGTGAGGTCGACATCGCCGCGGGCCCAGATACGAACCGCTCGGCGGGGCTCCATTCCGATCACGGGGCTGCCGGGGGCACCCCAAAGGGTTAGTCGAGCTTGCCCGCCGCCGGTCTGACCTGTCGATGCATCTTCGGAAGCGTCGTCTTGCGAGGAAGAGAGAAGTGAGAACAGTTTGGGATCGAGCGAGTCGGCGTGCGCGGCGTCAACTCGCGGGCACGACCTGGGCGCACGCCGCCGGTGTCGGTGCAACCATAGCTGCCACGGGCTTGGTGCTCTGGTGGTTGCGCTCGAAGCGCGTCCCCTTGGTCATGATCGCCCACAAGATGCGCGCGTTCTTGTTCGCCAGCGCCACCACCGCCTTCTGCCAGCCCGAGCGCGTCTTCAGCGCCAGCACCCATCGGCTGATCGGGTCGGTGCGCGTGTGAGCCGAATTCACCACCGACTTCGCGCCCTGGATCAACAGCGTTCGCAGATACGCATCGCCGCGCTTCGTGATCGTGCCCAGGTTCGTCTTGCCGCCCGACGAATGCTGCCGCGGCACCAGCCCCAGCCAGGCGCCGAACTGCGCGCCGCTCTTGAACTGCCTGAAGTCGCCCACCGTGGCGATGGCCGCCGATGCGCCCACCGGACCAACCCCCATCAACTCACCAGCACGCTTCACGTCGTCGTTGCCCGAGCCGTGCGCGGCGATGCGCTCGTCGCACCAGGCCAAATGCGCATCCAACTCGCGCCACTGCGCCTGCGCGCGCTGCAGCGTCACGCGCGCCAGATGATTCATCTCGTTGGAGGCATCCTCGAGCACGTCGTCGAGCGCCAGCTCGAGGTCACGCACCCCGGCAGGGATCGCCACGCCGAACTCCAGCAGCAGCCCGCGGATGCGATTGATGCAGGCGGTGCGATCGGCCTTCACACCCTCGCGCAACCGGTGCACCGTCAGCATCGACTGCTGCTCGACGCTCTTGACCGGAACGAAGCGCATGTGCGGCCGAGCCGCAGCCTCGCACACCCCCGCGGCGTCGTTGGCGTCGTTCTTGCCGACGACACCCTCGGCGCGGTACGGCGCGGCCAGGTGCGCCGCGACGATGCGTGCGTCGAACCCGAGGCCGATGAGCTTGCGCGCCCAGTGATGTGCCGACGAACTGACCTCCATCGCCACCATGCAGCCCGCGGGCAGCTGAACGCACCAGGCCATGAAGCCGTCGCGCGGCAAGCTGCGCCGCGCGACGACGCGCCCGGCGCCATCGACGGCATGAACCTGGATCACGCGCTTGGCCAGGTCGACGCCGACACGGACCACTTCACCAAGACGCTGTACTCGTGTAGATTCGTTCACGGGGCTTCCCCTTTCACAAGGCTGCAGATGGATGACGACAACCACCATCTTGGCGCTTCGACGCCGTGGCCCGAAGGTGGGAAGTCCCTTCGTATTCCATTCCACCTGACGTACGCCAGACGGCTGCGCCGCCTGTCGCCCGCAGGTGAACGCCAACGTTCGGCGTCACAAAAAAGCGCCTTGATATGCCTACGCCTTAAGAGTATAGTCTCTGCGTGCTGACCGTCATCGAGAGCCCCATCTTTCAGAAGCTCTGGCCCATCTATTGGAGCGAAGAGGAAAGGGGAGAGTTCGCCGCACACGTTGCTGCGAACCCCATTGAGGGAGACCTCATCCGGGGCTCCGGCGGCGTTCGCAAAATCAGATGGTCCCGCTCAGGCACCGGCAAATCTGGTGGCGTGCGGGTGGTTTACTTGGTGCGTAACGAGCAAGGCGAGGTCTACCTGCTGACGCTTTATGCAAAGGCGAAGAGTGAGAACATTCCTCTTGCTGTTCTTAAGGAGATTCGTCGTGTCCTTGAAGTCTAAGAAGCTCTCGGCCCGGGCCATCGCGGCACTCGAGGCGAAGCGCGACATCGGTGCTGAAATCTTGCAGTCTGTGAAGGACATGAAGGCTGGAAAAGGAAAGGTGGTTCTTTCGCCGGCGGTTGAAGCAAGAACTGCCACCGGTCTGTCGCAGTCCCAGTTCGCTGGTCTGCTCGGTGTGTCAGTTCGAACGCTGCAGGGGTGGGAGCAAGGGCGCAAACAGCCGAGTGGTGCTGCGCGCACACTGCTGGAGATTGCTCGAGTCAATCCGAAGGCTGTGCTTGCGGTGTCGACTCAAGTTTGAGCGGCCAATGTGCCGTCAAGCGCCGGCCGTGGCAGAAGATGGATGTATTCCCTTGATCAGCGGTATTTGTATTTGGGTATTCGGTATTCGAGACGACCTGGCGAAGCGCAGAACAGAGAACAGACTGCCACTCTACAGACGGCCTTGTTGCGGAACGAGTCGACCGTGAGGTCGACATCGCCGCGGGCCCAGATACGAACCGCTCGGCGGGGCTCCATTCCGATCACGGGGCTGCCAGGGGCACCCCAAAGGGTTAGTCGAGCTTGCCCGCCGCCGGTCTGACCTGTCGAAGGATGTTCCTGCCGACTCCGTGCTTCAAAGCTGCGCCTGACTGTTCCCGGCGTCGAGGTCGAGGTTGCCGCGAGGAACGAGAAACGCCGCTTGGCTGGACATGAAGGCCGATCGGATGCACCGTCGGAGATCGGACACGCGCGAGCGAGTCTGCGAGTTTTTGCGGCGAGCGGGGGTTGAGCGCTATGCGAAGCCGGTCAGCACCTGCATGGCACCGGCCCCACTGGCAGGCTTCGATACGAACACAGTGCCCTGCGCGCCATCCGGGCTGCGATAACGCCGCGCCACGGCGTCGCATGCAGCGTCGACACGCCCCTGCGGCATCAGCGCCACCACGCAGCCACCGAAGCCGCCGCCGGTCATGCGGGTGCCGCCTTGCGCGCCGACCGCGTCTTGCAGGATGTCGGCGAGTTGGTCGACGGCGGGCACGGTGATTTCGAAGTCGTCGCGCATCGACGCATGGGATGCGGCCATCAGGCGGCCCATCGTTTCGAGGTTGCCTTCGCGCAGCGCCTGCGCGGCGGCGAGGGTGCGGTCGTTTTCGGTCACGATGTGGCGGGCGCGGCGGTACGCCAGCGGGTCCATCGTTGCGCGCGCGACCTCGAGTTGGTCGAAGGTCGCGTCGCGCAGGGCCTTCACGCCCAGGTGCCGGACGGCGGCGTCGCATTGCGCGCGGCGTGCGTTGTATTGGCTGTCGACCAGGCCGCGCTTCACGTTCGAATGCACGATCACGATCGCCATGTCGTCGGGTACGCGCACCGGCGTCACCTCGAGGCTGCGGCAGTCGATCAAGAGCGCGTGGCCCTGCACGCCGTGCGCGCTGGCCAGTTGGTCCATGTTGCCGCACAGGCATCCGGCGTAGGTGTGCTCGGCACGTTGGCCGACCAGCGCGATATCGGTCAGCGACAACGTCGTGTCGCCTTGCACGCGCGTGATCGCGGTGCCCAGTGCGACCTCGAGCGATGCCGATGACGACAGGCCTGCGCCCGAAGGAACGTCGCCCGTGATAGCGAGGTCGGCACCTTGCAGCACGACGCCGCGCTCGGCCAGCATCGCGAAGACGCCGCGCACGTAGTTGGGCCACGAAGGCGCGGGCGGGCTTTCCATGCGGGCGATCGGCGCATCGACGCGGAAGGTGTCGGTCTGCCCACCGAAATCGGCGGCGACCACGTTGACGACCGCGTCGCGCCGCGGCCGTATCGCCACCAGCGTTCGAAAGCCGATCGCGCACGGCAACACGAAGCCGTCGTTGTAGTCGGTGTGCTCGCCGATCAGATTCACGCGGCCGGGGGCTTGCGCCACCAGCGCCGGCTTGCCACCGAAGCTGCGGTCGAACGCTTCGGTGACGCGTTGCAGAAGGGCGTCTGTGGTGGTCATGTGAACGATGTCGGCAGCGTGACTTCGCGCAGCCGCTGCGCCGCCTGCTCGGGCGTCAGGTCGCGCTGCGCTTCGGCCAGCATCTCGAAGCCGACCATGAACTTGCGCACCGTGGCTGACCGCAGCAGCGGCGGATAGAAGTGCGCGTGCAGTTGCCATGCCGCCGTGTCCGACCCGTCGAAGGGTGCGCCGTGCCAACCCATCGAGTACGGAAACGAGCAGGCGAAAAGCGCGTCGTAGCGCGCCGTCAGCTCACCGACCGCGCGCGCCAAGTCATCGCGCAAGTCGTCGCCCAATTCATTCAGGCGTGCGACGTGTTGTTGGCGCGGCATCAGCAGCGTCTCGAACGGCCACGTCGCCCAATACGGCACCACGCCAAGCCAGTGCGGTGTTTCGACGACGACTCGTTCGCGCGCCTGTACCTCGCGTTCGGCGACTTCGAGCAGCAGCGCGCGACCCTGCGCGGCGTACCACGCGCGCTGCTCGCGGTCTTCGGCCGCAGCTTCGCCGGGCAAGTAGTCGCACGCCCACACCTGACCGTGCGGGTGCGGGTTGGAACACCCCATCGCCGCACCCTTGTTCTCGAACACCTGCACCCAGGTCCAGCGCGCGCCCAATTCGTCTGTCTGTGCGCACCAGGTGTCGACGACGGCGCGGCGCTCGTCGTGCGTCAACTGCGGCAAGGTGCGCGCGTGGTCGGGTGAGAAGCAGACGACGCGGCACTCGCCCCGCGTCGGTTGTGCCGCGAAGAGATCGGATGACGAGGCAGAAGGCTCGAAGGGAACATCGCTCAGAAGTGCCGCAAAGTCGTTGCCGAACACCCAGGGCCCGCGGTAATCCGGGTTGCGATGCCCACCGGCGCGCGTGTTGCCGGGGCACAGGTAGCACTGCGGGTCGTATGACGGCAGCGCCTGCGTGGCCGCTTGCTCCTGCTGACCCTGCCACGGCCGCTTCGAGCGATGCGGCGACACCAGCACCCACTGACCCGTCAGCGCATTGCGCCTGCGGTGTGGGTGTTCGGCGGGGTCGAAGGCGGCCACGTTCACACCACCTGCAGATGCACGATGAACGCCGTCTCACCCTTCGCGCGTGGCAGTGGCAAGCCCGCGTGGCGCAGCCAGTCGCCGTCGACCATCACGCCGTCGGCGCTGCGCAGCGCGTCGAAGAAGGGCGAGCTGCCGTAGTACAGCGCGCCTTCGGGCAACGCGTCGGGCGTGACGACGCGTAGGCGGTAGCGTTGATGTGGGTCGAGCATCGGCAGACGCACTGCGGGCATGTAGCGAAGGGTGCTCGGCTCGGTGCGGTAGGCCAGGAAGAGCCAGTCGCGTCCGTCGGCTTGCCCATGCAGTTGCCACACCACGTGGTCGCCCGCGTCGCCCTGCCACGTGCGGCTGGCGTGCACGTGGGCGCGCCACTGTTTGTACAAGGCGATCCAGCCGGCCAGTTCGCGTTTGGTCGTGGCGTCGAGCTTGCGCACGTCGAGCTCCACGCCCAGGTGGCCGGGGAATGCGACGGCGCCGCGCAACGCCATCGACTGGCTGCGGCCGGTGGAGTGGCACGGCGCGCCGCCGATGTGCGCGCCCATGATTTCGGGCGGGAAGAACTGGAGGAAGCCGCGCTGGATGCGCACGCGCGACAACGCGTCGATGTTGTCGCTGGTCCAGACGCGGTGCGTGCGTTCGAGCACCGCGAAGTCGATGCGACCGCCGCCGCCCGAGCAGCTTTCGATTTCGAGCGCCGGGTGCGCGACACGCAGGCGGTCCAACAACGCATAGGCTGCCGCGACCTGCACGCGCCATGCGGCGTGGCCCCGTGCGTCGCCCGCGGAACCCGTCGAACCGCCTGCGGCGGTGAGGTCGCGGTTGTGGTCCCACTTGATGTAGCGGATGGGCAGCGTGCGCAGCAGGGCGTCGATCTTGTCGAATAGATAGGCCGACACCTCGGGCCGCGCGATGTCGAGCACCAGTTGATTGCGCGCCGTCAGCATCGGCCGGCCGTCGAGTTGCAGCGCCCAGTCGGGATGCGCGCGGTGCAGATCGGAGTCGGGGTTCACCATCTCGGGCTCGAACCACAGACCGAACTCCATGCCCAGCGCGGTGACGTGGCGCGCCAGCGGCAGCAGCCCTTGCGGGTACTTGCGTACGTCGACCCACCAGTCGCCCAGCCCTGCGCGATCGTGATCGCGGCGGTGGAACCAGCCGTCGTCGAGCACGAAACGCTCGATGCCGACGCCGGCCGCGGCCGTGGCCAGCGATATCAACTGCGCCTCGTCGTGGTCGAAGTACAGACCTTCCCAGGTGTTGAGGTGCACCGGGCGTGCTCGCATGCGCCCGCCCGGCCACGTCATGCGGCGCCGCAGTTCGGCGTGGAAGTTCGCGGCGACACCGTCCAGGCCTTCGAGCGACAACGTCGCGATGACTTCGGGTGTGGTGACCGCATCGCCTGGTGCACCCGCGGGCGCCAGCTCGAGTTCACCCGGCGCGAGCCATTCGCCGAGCTGCCACTGGTAGCTGCCGTCGTGCAGCCACTCGATCGTCTGCTGATGGTTGCCAGACCACGCGAGGTGCGCGCCGTACGCCAGCCCTTCGGTGCGCGTGGTGCCATCGGTCGTGACCACCGCACCAGGGAAGCAGTCGTGCGACGTGCGTCCGCGGCGGCTTTCGCGGCGCCACGTGCTGCGCGACAGTGCATCGACCTCGAGCACGAACTCTTCGTTGTGCTGGCCTGCGAAGCTGCGAACAGCAACGCAGCGGTCAGGCAGCGGCAGGGTGGCAGCGGCCAGCCACTGCACCTCGAGCGCGCGGTCGCCCAGGTTCTCGAGCGTGGTGCGTACGCGCAGCACGTCGGTGATGGTGTCGAGCACGAAGCGCAACGTGGCGCGCAGCTTTGCCACGTCGTCGTGCAGCACGATGTCGACTACGTGGTCATCGCCGCTGAGCTTCTGCTGCCACGTGCAGCGCTGCGGCGCGAAGGCGAAGTCACGCCCGCCGCGGTGCGCCAGCAGCGCGCTCTGGCCAAACCAACCGACGCCGAAGCCCGGCATCACGGTCAGCGGCTGGTCGTGGTCGAGCATGAAAGACGGCAGCGGGCGCGTGTCGCGAAACGCAGCGCCGGGCGTGGTGCCGTCGGTCAGGCGAGGACCCCAGTAGCGCCACAGCGGCGCCTCGTCGGCGTGGGCCTCGATCACAAGCGACGACTGCGTGCCGTGCAGCACGATGAATTCGGCGGGGCTCGAGGGCAGAGGGGCGTACGTCATGGCTGCGCATGATGGTATTCGCGACGGCGTGGATCATCGCGGTGCCGCCAGGTCGATTTCGACCCGGGGAATCACCTGAGGCAGGCACGCAAGGCGGTGCCTCGTCGCTACGATGCCATGCCCATGCGTCGCCAAGGTGTCGTCGAACAGACGTGAATGGCTCGTCGCGTGGCTGATGGTCACGCCCGCGCTGATCGGCTTCATCGCCTTCTACGCATGGCCCGCGCTGCGCGCCATTCAGATCAGCTTCACCGAATGGAACCTGCTGCGACCGCCGCGCGACGTGGGATTTGCGAACTACGTTGCGCTGTGGCATGACGAGCGGTTTTGGCAGGGGCTGAAGCTGTCGGCGATCTATGCGTTGCTGAACATTCCGCTGCAGACGGTGCTGGGTTTGGGCCTCGCGGTGGCGATGGACCGGCTGACGAGGTCGCTGTTCGTGAAGTCGGTACTGCTGCTGCCGTACCTGCTGTCGAACGTGCTCGTCGCGATGATCTGGTTGTGGATGCTCGACCCAACGTTGGGCGCGCTGAACCATCTGATCGCAGCGGTGGGCGGTGAGCGCCAGCCGTTTTTCGCCAGCCCCGATCAGTCGCTGGCGACGGTGGCGGCGGTGAACATCTGGCGAAACATGGGGCTGGTGGCGATGTTGTTCCTGGCCGGCCTGCAGCACATTCCGCGGTCGCTGTACGAAGCCGCGGCGATGGAGGGCGCCAGCGAATGGCAGGTGTTCCGCCGCATCACGTTGCCGCTGCTGCGGCCGGTGATGGTGTTCGTGCTGGTCACCAGCGTCACCGGCGCGATTCAGATCTTCGACACCGTGGCCGTGACCACGAAGGGCGGGCCGGAAGACAGCACGAAGGTTGTCGTGGCCTACATCGTCGACAACGCGTTCGGCTATTTGAAGATGGGCTACGCGTCGGCAATGTCGATCGTGTTGTGCGCCGTCCTGCTCGTCTATACGGCGGTGCAGATGCGGTTGCTGCGGGCGGACCAGCATGATCTTTCGTAGCCCGGGGCGTGTCGTCGCGTGGGCCGCGCTGGTCGCGATGCTGGTCGTGACCGTGGTGCCGCTGCTGGTGATGCTGCGCACCGCGCTCGAGCACCCCGCGCGCGGTGGTCGAAGCCGCGCAGCGGTGGTGGATGCAGGACGCGACGCTGATCAACTTTCGCCGCGTGGTTGGGGGCGTGTCGCACGAAGAGAGCCTGGCGCTCGGTGGCTCGGGCGCGCGAGATCAACTTCGTCGGCGCACTCGGCCGCTCGCTGATCTTCACCACGCTCGTGGTCGTATTGCAGACGGCGTCGTGCGCGATGGCGGCGTATGCCTTCGCGCGGCTCGAGTTCCCGGGCAAGCGCGTGCTGTTCGGCCTGTTCATGGCGTCGATGATGTTGCCGGGGGTGGTGCTGTTCATCCCGAACTTCATCCTCGTGCGCGACCTCGGTTGGCTGAACACGATGGCGGGCATGGTCGCGCCGTTCGCGCTGATGTCGGGCTTCGCGATCTTCTTCCTGCGCCAGTTCTTCCTTGCGATGCCGCGTGACCTCGAGGAAGCCGCGCGGCTGGACGGCGCAAGCCCGTGGATGACGTTCCGCAAGATCGCGCTGCCGCTGAACACCACGCCGCTGGCGACGATCGCGATGCTGACGGGCATCAGCGCGTGGAACGAGTTCTTCTGGCCCTACATCGTGGCGCCCGACGAAGACCAGCAACTGCTGCCGGTGGCGCTGCTGTCGTTCAAGGCGCAGTCGCCGCAAGGGGCGATCGACTGGAGCGGGCTGATGGCCGCCAGCACGATCGCACTCGTGCCCACGTTGGTGCTGCTGCTGTTGGCGGGGCGCAAGGTGGTCGAGTCGGTTCAGTTCAGCGGGGGCAAATGATGTTCGCGAGGATCGTGGCTGTGTTTGCCGCTGCGCTGTTCGGCCTCGCTGCATGCGCGCCGAAAGCGGTTGATACGAATGCAACCACCATCCGCCATGCGTTGTGGGACGCGAACCAGCGCCCGCTGTACGCGATGTGCGCCAAGGCCTTCGAAGCCGCGAACCCGACGCTGCGCATCCGCTTCCAGCAACTCGGTTGGGACGACTACTGGACGGGGCTGGCGACCGGGTTCGTGTCGGGCACCGCACCCGACGTCTTCACCAACCACCTGATGCGGTACCCCGACTTCGTACTCAACGGCGTGATGAGCGACCTGGCGCCGCGCATCGCGAAGGAAGGCGTCGACATCGACATCTACGAACCCAACCTCGCGCAGATGTGGCGCCACGACGATCGCCACCAATATGCGCTGCCAACGGATTGGGACTCGCTGGCGATGCTGGTCAACCTCGACCACGTCGAGGCCGCAGGGCTCGAGCTGGACGACTTGCGCAAGCTCGACTGGAACCCGAAAGACGGCGGCAGCTTCGGCCGCGCGATCGAGCGCCTGACGGTCGACGAGCAGGGCAAGCGCCCCGGCGACGTCGGCTTCGACCGCAAGCGTGTGCGCGTGTGGGGCTACATGACGCCGGGTCACGGCGGCATGTTCGGCCAGAGCGAATGGAGCCACTTCGCCGCGTCGACGGGCTGGCGCTATCACCGCGAACCGTGGGACGCCGAGCTGCGCTATGACGACCCGCGCTTCGTCGACACGATGCGTTGGTTGGCGTCGCTGCCGGGCAAGGGCGTGTCACCGTCGCGCGACCAGGTCGGCAAGATCGGCGCCGAGGCGATGTTCCTGGCAGGCCGCGTCGCGATATTGCCTTCGGGCTCTTGGATGATCGGCCATTTCCAACGCATGGCCCGCGTGAAGTTCGCGTACGTGCCGTTGCCGGTGGGGCCTGTCGGTGCGAGTACGTCGATGTTGAATTCGCTCGCGCTGTCGGTGTGGTCGGGATCGAAGCATCAGGACGCGTCGTGGCAGTGGGTCAAGTACGTCGGCTCACGCGAGTGCCAGTCGCGTATCGCCGAGCAGGGTGTGGTGTACCCGGCGGTGCGCGGCCTCGGGCAGGTGTCGGCCGACGTGCAGGCGCGGCGCGGCGTCGACCCACGGGTCTACGTCGAGGCCGTGCAAGGCACGACCTTCCTTGCGCCGATCGTCGCGCGCAGCGCCGAAATCAATGACCTGATGGGCTCGGCGATCGAGCGCGTGTTGTACGGCGGCGCTGATGCGCAACAGGTCTTCGGCGATGTGGCGCCGCGCGTGCGCGCGCTCGCAGGCAAACCATGACGAATCAGACGAAGCAACCTCCCCGCATCGAAATGCAAGGCGTGGGCAAGCGTTACGCGCCGGGCCTGCCCTTGTCGGTGAAGAACGTCGACCTGCACGTCGCGCCGGGCGAGTTCTGCGTCTTCGTCGGCCCGTCGGGCTGCGGCAAGAGCACGCTGTTGCGCATGGTGGCCGGGCTCGAGACCGTGACCGAAGGCGAACTGCGTATCGACGGCCAACGCGTCAACGAGGTCGAGCCCGCGCGCCGCGGCGTGGCGATGGTGTTCCAGAGCTACGCGCTGTATCCGCACATGAGCGTGTACGAGAACATGGCCTTCGGCCTGCGCGTGAACGGCGCGGCGCAAAGCGAGGTCGACCGCAAGGTGCGCGAAGCCGCGCGCATCCTGCAAGTGGAAGCGCTGCTCGATCGCAAACCCAAGGCGCTGTCGGGCGGCCAGCGCCAGCGCGTGGCGATTGGCCGCGCGATCGTCAAGCAGCCGAAAGTGTTCCTGTTCGACGAGCCGCTGTCGAACCTCGACGCCGCGCTGCGTGCGCAAACACGTGTCGAAATCGCGCGCCTGCATCGCGAGGTCGACAACGCCAGCATGATCTACGTGACCCACGACCAGGTCGAGGCGATGACGCTGGCCGACACCATCGTGCTGCTGCACGCGGGCGAACTGATCGAGCAGCACGGCAGCGTCGCGCAGATCGGCTCGCCGATGACGCTGTACCACCGCCCCGCCAGCCTCTTCGTCGCCGAGTTCATCGGCTCACCACGCATCAACGTGCTGCCAGCGGTGTTGCGCGACGCGGGCGAGGGGCAAGCGACGGTCGACGTGGTCGGTCGCGCCGCGGTGGCTTGTGTCGACGCGCGCGGCATCACACCCGGCAGCAACGTATCGCTCGCGGTTCGTCCCGAGCACGTCGAACTCGGGCGCGTCGACGGTGCGGCGGTACTTGAGGGCCGCGTGACGCACCTCGAGCAACTGGGCGACAGCGCGATCGTGTACCTGTCACTGCCCGGCGACCATGCGTTGACCGTGCGCGTCGAAGGGCACGCGCAGACGCGCGTTGGCGAAAACGTGGCGGTGTCGCTGCGGCCGCAGGCGCTGCATCTGTTCGACGCGCAGGGCATGGCGCGTGGACGCACGGTGGCGTTGCCGGGATGACACCGGGTCGGGCCGCCTCGACGAACCCTATTTGCAACCATCACGCGTGCTTGACCCACGCACCAGACCATGACCCTCGACGCCCACAAGCCGCTGCTGCGACTGCTCGCAGATCATCAAGCTGAACATCGGCTTTCTCGGCCTGCAGTTCAGCTTCGGCCTGCAGCAGGCCAACATGCAGCCGATCTACGCCTACCTGGGCGCCAACGAAGGCGAGCTGCCCTGGCTGAACATGGCCGGCCCGATGACGGGCCTGCTGGTGCAGCCGATCATCGGCGCGCTGAGCGACCGAACGTTGTCGCGCTACGGACGACGCACGCCGTACTTTCTGATCGGCGCGGTGTTCTGCTCGCTGGCGCTGTTCGCCATGCCGTACAGCTCGACCATCTGGATGGCGGCGAGCCTGCTGTGGATCCTCGACGCCGCCAACAACGTGACGATGGAGCCGTACCGCGCCTACGTCAGCGACCGCCTGCGCCACGAGCAGCAGGCGCAAGGCTTCCTGTGGCAAAGCGCGTTCACCGGCCTGGCGCAGACGCTGGCGTACCTCGCGCCGGTGCTGCTGGTGTGGTTCGGCATGGACCGCAACATGGTCGACGCCAACAACATTCCGTTGACCGTGAAGGTGTCGTTCTTCATCGGTGCGGTGCTGTCGGTGGTGACGATCTTCTATTCGATCCTGAGCGTGCGCGAGTTGCCGCTGACGCCTCAGCAGGTCGCCGAGATCGAAGACAAGAAGCGCAGCGGCAGCTGGCTGGGCGACATCTGGGTCGCCATCCGCGAGATGCCCTCGACGATGCGCCAGTTGTGGTGGATGAGCCTGTTCCAGTGGTTCGGCTTCATGTGCTACTGGGTCTACGTGCACCACGCGATCGCGCGCGGGCTGTTCGGCACCAGCGACCCCACCACCGACGGCTTTCGCAGCGCGGGCCTGGTGAACGGCCAGAACGGCGCCTTCTACAACTTCGTCGCGTTCCTCTCGGCCATCGCGATGATCCCCTTGGCGCGCCGCTTTGGCGCGAAGTACCTGCACGCCACGTGCCTCGTCGCGGGCGGCGTGGGCCTGCTGCTGATGCCGCGCATGACCGACCGCTGGTTGATGCTGCTGCCGATGATCGGCATGGGCCTGGCGTGGGGCAGCACGATGGGCAACCCCTACATCATCCTGGCGCGCAGCATCCCGCCCGCGCGCACCGGCGTCTACATGGGCATCTTCAACATGTTCATCGTCATCCCGATGCTGATCTTCAACGTCACCTTCGAGTGGATCTACTCCACGTTCCTGGGCAAGGACGCGCGCCACGCGGTGATGTTCGGCGGCGCGATGCTGATCATCGCGGCGGTGATGGTGCTGTTGGTGAAGGTGCCGAAGGACGAGGGGGTACCTGCGCGCGTCGAGGCCTGACGCTTCGGGCGCGCGTCGTTTTCACGGCTCGCGTCTACAGGTCCACCGCCGTGCCCGCGCGCGCACTGCGCGCCATCGCCTCGAGCGTCGCCGCGATGTCCAGGCTGGCCCGCGCCGCACGTTCGATCGCCGCGCTGTCACGCTCGG
Organism: uncultured beta proteobacterium; assembly: GCA_963738615.1. GTDB lineage: Bacteria > Pseudomonadota > Gammaproteobacteria > Burkholderiales > Burkholderiaceae_C > CAVTWY01. The sequence goes on along the minus strand of CAVTXI010000015.1, from coordinate 117,834 downwards.
CGATGACATCCGCGAAAGCTTCGGCGGCGAAGCGGAAGCCGCTGCCGGTGGGTGAGGGCACGTCTTCGAAGGGGATGGTCGCGGCCGTGCCGCGGCGCACGCGCAGGCGGCTGGGTTGGAAGCCTGTGCCCGTGTGGTTCAGGAACTCGGTGTCGATCACGCCGCGTGTGCCGCAGATCAGCGCTTGGCGAACCGTCGCGGCGTTCATCGCGCACGTCACCTGGGCGGTGCGGTCGTTGCCGAAGTACAGCGTCGCGATGGTGGCGATGTCGACGCCGGTGTCGGCCCACGTCGATGTGGCCTGCACGCGCTGCGGCGCTTCGCCCATCACCAGGCGAATCAGGCTGACAGGATACGAACCCGCGTCGAGCAGCGCGCCGCCGCCCAACTCGGGTCGCATCCGGATGTTGGCTTGGTTCGACAGCGTGAAGGTGAAGGCGGCCTGCATGGCGCGGACCTCGCCGATGTCGCGCAGCAGTGCGTTCAGCGCCGCGGTCTGCGGCTGGAACCACCAGGGGTACGACTCGAGCAGGAACACGCTGTGCTGGCGAGCCGCGTCGAACATCGATTGCGCTTCGTCGCGGCCGAGTGCGAGCGGCTTTTCGCACAGCACGTGCTTGCCACGTCGAGCGGCGGCAATGGCCCACGGCGCGTGCAGGTTGTTGGGCAGCGGGATGTAGACCGCGTCGACGCCGTCGTCGTCGAGCAGCGCTTGGTAGCTGCCGTGGTGGCGTGCGATGCCGAACTCGCTTGCGAAGGCCGCGGCCTTCGCGGCGTCGCGGCTGGCGGCGGCGACGATGCGCACCGTGGTGCTGGGTGCGACGTGCTGCGCGAACTGGCGCGCGATGTTGGCGCAGCCGAGGATGCCGATGCGTAGAGGTGTCTGAGGTGCGTTCATCGGGCGATTGTGGTCATAGCTTGTGGGCCGTCTCAGCGCTTCATGGCGGCCGCCAGCGGCCACACGGTCATGCGTTTGATCACGGCTTCGCCTTCGGCATCGATGCGGATGCCGGTCGACGTTGGCTGTGGGAACACCAGCGACGTGACCGCCGCGCTGCCGTCGGCCGCGAACACTTCGACCGAGCACGCGTCGACGACGATGCGCAATCGCGCCGACGGCGCGCGCGCGCCGGGCCACGCGATGGTGTGGTGTCCCGCGAAATTGCCGCTGGGCAGGTCGATGCCGGCGGCGCGGCGATCGATGCCCAGGGTGCCGGCTTCGCGGTCGACCGTGACGAACGTGGCCTCGTTGCCGCCGCAACGTACGGCCAGTCGCCAGCGTTTGGCGGTCGCGGCATCGACCTCGACGTCGATGTCGTGCGCAGCAGGCAACGTACCTGGAGCGATGAGTTCGACCGGCGAGACGCCCGCACCGACTCCCGGGTTCGCGATCGAACGTGGTTTGCCGCGCATCGCGTCGAGTTCGGCGATCGGGCGTTGGCACAGCGCCAGTTCGGACCCACGCCGCACCAGTCGCAACTCGCGCGGGATCGTCATCGCTCCGCGCCACGGTGGTGTCGGTGTGTCTTTCGCGTAGCGGTGGTCGCTCATCCAGCCGAGCCAGACGCATCGTCGATCGCCAGGCGGCATCGTGGCGAACGCGATGGCCGCGTAGAAGTCACGACCACCGTCTACCCACTGCAAAGGCTGCTTCGGCGTGAAGCGCGCGCCGTCGAAGTCACCAACAACGACGATCGCGCCCGACCCGCCCGCGGGGTGGCCGTCGAACACGTCGACTTTGATCACCCACGCGGTCGCACCGGGTTCGCCTTCGATGGGCACCTGCATCAGGTCGGGGCACTCCCACGTCTTGCCGCCGGGGATGTCGATGCGCCAGTCGCTCGAGTGCGTCCACGCTCGAAGGTCGTGCGACGTGTAGAACGCGAGCTTGCCTTCATCGGCGTGCGACACCAGCATGACCCAGCGCCGCGTCGCTTCGTGGAAGAACACTTTGGGGTCGCGGAAGGCGGTCGAGCCGATGTCGAGCACGGGGTCCTTCACGAGTGTCCAGGTGCGCCCGCGGTCGGCGCTCCACGCCAGGCGCTGGTCTTGGATGCGACGGGCCGGGTCGGTTGCGTTCGCGTGGCCCGTGTAGACGGCGACCAGGGGCGCGTGCTTGCCACCACGCACACCACTCCCCAAACCGCTGGTTCGTCCGTGATCGACGACCGCGCTACCCGAAAACGCCATGCGGTCCGTCGTCTCGGGAATCGCCAGCGGCAGGTCGCGCCAGCACAACATGTCGAGGCTGACTGCGTGGCCCCAGCTCATGTGGCCCCACTGGTCGCCGTGCGGGTTGGCTTGGTAGAAGAGGTGGTACTCGCCGTCGTGCCAGATCAGGCCGTTCGGGTCGTTGATCCAGTTGCGCGCGGGCGTGAAGTGCACGCGCGGGCGCCAGGGGTCGTTCATGCCGTTGCGGGTGCGTTGGCGGCGGCGCCGATGCGGCGGATGAACTCGGCGTGCGTGGGCATCGCTTGCGCGCACTGGATCATCGCCTGACGTTGGCGCTCGAGCATCGCGGCGCCGTCGAAGCTGCGCAGGTCTACTAGCGGGTCATGGCTGCGTGGCGTGTTGAATTGGCCCACGTGCACGGCCAGCCAGCTCTGGTTGCCGAAGAGTTCGAAGCCCGCGGTGACGAGCCGACCGTCGCGCTTGAAGTGGTCGATCTTCCATTGCAGCGAATCAGGGATGCTCATCCCGCGGCAGTAGCGCCACAGCGGGGTGTCGTCGCTCTCTGTCAGCTTGTAGTGAAGGATCAGGAAGTCGCGGATGCGCTCGAACTCTTCGATGCCGATGCGGTTGTATTCGGCGATGACGCCGGGGTCGAAGTCGCGGTCGGGGAACAACGCGAGCAGCCGCGTGATGCCTGACTGCACCAGGTGCAGGCTGGTCGACTCGAGCGGTTCCATGAAGCCGCTGGACAGGCCCAACGCCACGACGTTGCGGTTCCAGAACTGCTTGCGTCGCCCGGTGACGAAGCGCAGTGGTCGCGGCGTGGCGCGCGCGGTGCCGTCGAGGTTGGCCAGCAGCACCGACGCGGCTTCGTCGTCCGACAGGAATCGGCTGCAGTAGACGTAGCCGTTGCCGATGCGGTGCTGAAGCGGGATGCGCCACTGCCAGCCGGCCTCGCGCGCGGTCGAGCGTGTGTAGGGCGTGAAATCGAGCGCGGCGCCGTTGGCGTCACGGCGGAAGTCGCAGGGCACGGCCATCGCGCGGTCGCAGGGCAGCCAGTGCGACCAGTCTTCGTAGCCGGTGTGCAGCGACTCTTCGATCAGCAGGCCGCGAAAGCCCGAGCAGTCGATGAAGAGGTCACCCGCAATGTCACGGCCATCGGCCACGCGAACCGAGGTGACGAAGCCGTTTTCCGGATGCAGATCGACGCGCACGATCTTGCCTTCGGTGCGCTGCACGCCGCACGCCTCGGCCTTTTCGCGCAGGAAGCGCGCGTACAGGCCGGCGTCGAAGTGGTAGGCGTATTCGTAGCTCGACAGCACCGAGCGTGCGTCGTTGTTGGGCCGGTCCATGCGGCCACGGCTTGCAGCGGCCCACGCCATCGAGTATTCGTCGATCGTCGGCAGGTTCGACCGCTCGCGGTGCGCGAGCCAGTGCTGGTGCAGCGGCGCGTAGTCGAAGGCCACGCCGTGCGGGCCGAAGGGGTGGAAGTAGCGATGGCCCTGTCGGCCCCAGTTCACGAACTCGATGCCGAGCTTGAAGCTGCCCTGCGTGCGCCGCACGAACTCGGCTTCGTCGATCCGCAGCGACTGGTTGAAGGTGCGGATCGGTGGGATGGTGGCTTCACCGACGCCGACGGTGCCGATCTCTTCGGACTCGATCAGCGTGATGCGGCATTCGGGTTTCAGCGCGGCCGACAGGCAGGCTGCGGCCATCCAGCCGGCCGAGCCGCCGCCGACGATGACGATGCTGCGCAGGGTTCGGCTGTCAGGTACAGCGTTTTGAATAGCGTTCACGTGACACCTCGCGTCGCCATCGTACGGCGACAAGAAAAAGGGCGGACAAGCCCGGCTTGTCCGCCCTCGTAAGAGCGCAGGCTCAGTCGAGCGTCAGAACTTGTAGCGCACACCCGCACTGATCGTGCGCCCGGTCTGAATGCCTGACCCGTACACCGTGCTGCTGCCGGCCACGAAGCCGCCGCCGCCCGCCGGGTGAAACTTGTCGAGCAGGTTGTTGACGTTCAACGACGCAATGAGCCCGTTGCCGAAATCGTAGTTCGCGAAGCCGTTGACGATGAAGTGGCCGCTGATCGTGTCGACGTTGTCGCCGCCCGCGAAGACATTCGAGTTGCCGCGCATCGTGGCACCTACTGTCAACCCGCCGAACGTGTAGCGCGGCGAGATGTTGTAGCGCAGCTTGGGCACGCCGGCGGACGTTTTGCCGATGACGCCGGGCTGGCCCAGGTTCTCGGTGATCACTTCCTTCGAATACACCACGTTGGCCACGAGGCCGAAGCTGCCGAACGTCGCACCGGTCTCGAGCTCGAGGCCGTCGGCCTTGTAGCCGATGATGTTTAGCTTCGGGCCGGCGTAGTTCGGCAGGTTCGGGTTGTCCTGACGCGTCTGGTCGAAGTCGAACTCGGTGTTCGTCGAATGGAACAGCGTCGCGGCCACGCCGTACGCGAACATGTCGGTGTTGCCCTTGAACTTCACGCCGAGCTCGCTTTGCTCGACCGGCGCGAGCGCAGCCGTGCGGTTGGTCAGCAGGCCGGTCACGCCGTCGATGTTGGCCGAGAAGAGCAGGCGGTCGGCGATCGCGCGATAGCCCTTGCTGTGGCGCGCGAAGACGCTCAGGTCGTTGTTGATCCGATAGTTCGCGCCCAGCGAGTAGTTGGTGTAGTTGATCTTGTAGTTCACCAGGCTCGGGTTGGCGGTGTTGGCAACGAAGACGTTGCGCTCGGCGCCGTTGATGGCGCCGTCGCCGTTGATGTCCATGCCGCCGACTTCGGTGCCGTTGATCGCGCCGTTGCCGTCGGTGTCACCCAGCAGCCTCGGGCCGGCGTAACGGCCGTTCGCCTTGAAGGTTTCGCGGCGCACGCCGGCGTCGAAGTCGAACTGGCCCACCGCCGCGCTCAGCGCCGCGTACGGCGCCGTGGTCGTGAACTTGGCGTTGATGTCGCGCGCGCAGCAGCCCCACTGGTTGTTGTAGCCGGTCAGGCCGGCGGTGGTCAGCGCGGCGCCGGTGCTGTCGTACAGGTCGATCACGCGGCCGTTGGCCGCGGCTTCGACGATGCGCTCGCTGATGGCCCAGGTCTGCACGACGTTCTGGCGCGAATGGAAGAGGCCACCGCGAATGTCGAGCGTGACTGGGTCGAACTTCAGCTGCTTGGACACGCTCAGGTCGTTGACCATGATCCCCATGTCGGGGAACTGCGTGTTGATGGCGGCGCCCTTCGACACGAGGCCGGCCGCGAGGTTGCCTGCGGTGACGACGGTGCCCGCGCCGGGCCCGTTGTAGTAGCGCGCTTCGTTGGTCGACGTGCCGATCAGGTTGCCCAGCGTCTGCACGTCCCAGAACTGCGCCTGGAACGCGCCCGAGTTCGACGAGATGCGGAACCGGTTGTCGATGGTGAAGCCGTTGCTGGTTTCGTTGTGGAACTCGAGGCCCACCGACTTCGACTTCACCGTGATGCCGTCGAGCAGGCTCGACGTCTGGATCTGCCGCGTGGCGGGGTTGATGCTCGTGTACGAGCCGTTGTAGATCGAATACTGCGAGTCGCGTGACGCGTCGTAGCCCGCCGTGGGCGAGAAGCCGCCGATCGATGTGCCGTTGCGCGTGGCGTTCGAGAAGGTCTGCGGCGTGGTCGGTGCGTGCTCGTCCAGCACCTTGAAGTTCACGCGCACGTAACCACTGCTCGCCGTTGAACTCCTTCGTCAGGTTCCCCTTCAGCTGGTAGCCCTGCAGCGCGTTCTCGCCGTAGTTGCGGTTGCTTTCGCCCTCGCGGTAGTAGCCGCCGACGTGGAAGTACAGGCCCGAGCCGAGGCTGCCGCCGTAGTTGCCGTCGAAGCGGTTCTCGTCATAGTTGAGGCCGCGCGTCAGGCCGATGCTGCCGCCTGCTTCCTTGCCGGTGCGGCTGATGTAGTTGATGACCGCGCCCGGCGCGTGCGAGGCGAACACCGACGACGAGCCGCCGCGCAGCGTCTGGATGCTGTCGACGTTGTTGTCGAAGCGGATCCAGTAGTCGTTGTTCGCGAAGTTCATGTCGCCGAACTGCACCGTCGGCAAGCCGTCTTCCTGCAGCTGCACGTACTTCGAGCCGCCCGACGCGATGGGCAGGCCGCGCACGGTAATGTTCGCGTTGCCTGCCGGGCCTGCGTTCGAGTCGGTGCGAACGCCGGGGATCAGCAGCAGCACTTCGGCTTCGGTACGGCCGGCGAAGTCCTTGATCTGGTCCTGGTCGATGTCGGTGACCGACACCGAACTGCGCATCTTCGACTTCTTCTGGCTGGTGCCGGTGACGACCACGCGGTTCAGGTTCGCGTCGGTTTCGGCGCTGGACTTTGCTGGCTGGGAGTTACTGCTCTGGGCATAGGCCGGCATGGCCGCGAACGACGTTGCCAGCAGCGCGGCGATCGGGGTCAGGCGTGGAAGACGAGCGCGGCTTCGGTCTTGGGCATTCATGTTGGATGGCTCCTCGCGAGGGTCGTTGGCGACGGTTGGTGACGTGCTCGGATGCGCGAGCCTTCTACGGACTCTGACTTCGAGCGACGACGGAAGAATAGACTTCGAGCTCGATCGCCGCAATCGATTGCAGCCCCGGGAAAACCAGTGTCGCGCGCGTTAGGGGCGCCGAAGTACATTTCGGCCCGCGATGCCGCAATCGATTGCAAGTCAGGTGTCCAACTTCGGCGGATCATGAAGAACCAAGTCCAGCTCATCACGTACGTGGACCGCCTCGGCAGTGGGGGGCTTTCCGATCTGCGTGAATGCCTGACGGCACCGTCGTCGCCGTTGGTGGGCCTGTTCGGCGGCGTGCACCTGTTGCCGTTCTTCCACCCGATCGACGGCGCCGATGCTGGCTTCGACCCGATCGACCATCTGCGTGTCGACCCGCGGCTTGGCGATTGGGCGCGACGTGCGCGAACTGGCTGCGAATCTCGAGGTCATGGGTGACGTGATCGTGAATCACGTCTCATCGTCGTCGCCGCAGTTCCTCGACTGGTCGGCGCACGGTGATGCGTCGGACTACGCCGGCATGTTCCTGACGTTGGACGCAGTGTTCCCGCAGGGCGCGACCGAGGCCGACCTGCTGGCGATCTACCGCCCGCGCCCCGGCGTTCCGCTCACGGTCGCAACGCTCGCCAACGGCCAGCGCAAGCTGTTGTGGACGACTTTCACACCGCAGCAGGTCGACATCGACATCGATCATCCGCGCGGCAAGGCGTACCTCGACGCCATCCTCGCGCGCTTCGCGGCCAACGGCGTCACGCATGATCCGGCTCGACGCGGTGGGCTATGCCGTGAAGCGCGCCGGCACCAGCTGCTTCATGCTGCCCGAGACCTTCGCCTTCATCGATGATCTGGCGGCGCAAGGCGCGCGCGCTCGGCATCGAGGTGCTGGTCGAGGTGCATTCGTACTACCGCCAGCAGGTCGAGTTGGCGAAGCGCGTCGACTGGGTGTACGACTTCGCGCTGCCGCCGCTGCTACTGCACGCGCTGCTGCAGCAAGACGTGGCACCGCTCGGCGCACTGGGTTGGCATCCGCCCCGTGAACGCGCTCAATGTGCTGGATACGCATGACGGCATCGGCATCATCGACGTGGGTGCCGATGCGCACGACCGCGACGGCAGCCCGGGGCTGATCGAGCCCGAGGCGCTGGACCATCTGGTCGATGCGATTCATCGCGCACAGCGGCGAGCAAAGCCGCCAAGGCGACCGGCGCGGCGGCGTCGAACCTCGACCTCTACCAGGTCAACTGCACCTACTACGACGCCCTGGCGCGCGACGACCGCGCCTACCTGATCGCGCGTGCGGTCCAACTGTTCCTGCCGGGCGTGCCGCAGGTCTACTACGTCGGTTTGCTGGCCGGTGAGAACGACATGGCGCTGCTGGCGCGCACCGGCAACGGACGTGACATCAACCGCCATCGCTACACGCCGTACCGAGATCGACGCGGCCGCCAAGCGGCCCGTGGTGCAGGACCTGTTCGACCTGATCCGCCTGCGCAACGCCCACCCGGCGCTTGCTGGTGGATTCGAGTTCCAGCCCGAAGGCCCGCACGCGTTGGTGCTGACTTGGCGCCACGGCGCAGCGTGGCTATCCCTGCGTGTCGACGTGCGCGCGCGCACGCTCGTTGTCGACGGCGACGACGGATCCGGTGCGCGTGCCTACGCACTGCGCTGCTTCGTACGCGCGGGCGTCGGCGCCAACTCCACCGTCACTTCGACATCGTCATGAATTTTTCGGCTGAAGAACGCGGTGTGCTGCTGAAATCCAACGGCATTGGTGCCGAGGTCGTGCAGCGGCTCGAGGAAGCAGGCTTCCATTCGCTGGACCACATGCGCGCCGTCGGCGTCGACCGCGTGATCGCAGACGATGTGCTCGCTACGTTGGTACACCGGCATGGGCGAACCGGCGGCGCGCACTGAGGCGCGTGCAGCGTGCGAACAACGAACCGCGCTGAGCGGCCGGGCCAGCGCCCTATGCTGATGCGGCCATCGCCTTCAACAGCATGGCTGCTGCCCGCCGCGGTCAGCAGCGACAGCACGATCTGGCGAAACCGTGCCTCGCTCAGGCCCAGGTACACCCGCGTGCCCAGCAGCGAAGGGATCACGAGGGCGGGTGCCACCAGCGCGAACATCGGCAGCATGTCGGGCGTGACCGTGCCAGACGCGACGTAAGTCGCCATCGTCGCCGTCAGCATCACGAGGTTGAAGTTCTGCACCACGGCGCGCTGCGTGTCTTTGTCCCACCCGCGCAGCGTGGTCCACAGCGTCGGCAGCACACCGGCGAAGCCGGCCAGCGCCGCCATCACACCACCGCCCGCGCCGGCCAGTGCATCCGCCGCGCGGCCACCGTGATGCAGCCGAGGCAGGCGCGACAGCATCATGACCGGGCAGCAGACGACGAGCACACTGCCCAGCACGCTCAGGAAGATGCGCGGCGACACCTGCGGCACCAGCCACACGCCCAACGGCACGCCGATCGCGCCACCAGCGAGGAAGGGCCACAAGCGGTCAAAGTGCAACCCGCGGCGCAGCGTCAGCGCCGACAGCCACTGCCCCGTCATGCCGCCGAACACCGCCATCACCGCCGCAACGCGCGGCTCGAGCCCGAAGGCCCAGATTGACATCGCGACCATCGAGAACGCGAAGCCCGACACCCCCTGCACGAGACCGGCGATGGCCGCGCCGGTCACGAGCAGGAGCGTGTCAGCGCCCATCGGACGCCCCGTCAACGCGCGTCGAACCAACCAGACAAATCCTTCTTCGTTTCAACGAGCGTCAGCGGACCATCGTCGGCCACCACGGGTGCACGTGGCGCACGCGGCGCGTGCACGGGCTTCGGTTCATGCGCCATGGCGTCTTGCGCCGCGCGCACTTTGTCCACATCGGTGGTGACCCACGTCAGGCCCGCGTTCTCGGCCACGCCGCGGAGTGACTCTGCAGGCAGCACGAACGACTCGACGCTTGGCGTAGCCGCCCGCTGCGTCGACGATGCAACCGCAGGTTGGGGTTGTGGCTGGGGCCGCGGTGCCGGCACGGGCTCCATGCGCGGCTCGATGCGCGGCTCGGGTGCCCACGCTGCCTTCGTCTCTTCGACCGTGGGCTCGTCGATGGGTTCGGCCCGAGGCCGACGGTCACCGTGCGTTGGCGACTCGACGGTGCGTGCGTTCGACATGCCCGTCTCGTTCTCCTGGAGAAGGCTGGCCTGCACTTCGCGACCGACGTCACTTGGCACGTCCCGCGGCTCGTCGAACGACGCTTCTTGCGGCTGGTCGAAGAACGTCGCCTTGCACGTCGGACGCTTGGCGTGCCTCGCTTCCGCGACCGCGACCGCCACGACGGCGGCGGCGGCGCGGCCCATCAGCGTCGCCTTCAACCGTCACATCACCTGATGCCTGCGCATCGACGGTGTCGGCAGCAAGGTCATGGCTCGAGCCTTCGGCGTCCGCGGCGGTGGGGGCGAGAGGGCGCAGTGCCGTGCCCACCGCTGCGGCCGCAAGCGCGGCCGCGCCGATGCCGGCGGCGCGATCGCCGTCGCTGCGTTGATCGGGGTCGACCTCGCGTGCTTCGCGACCGTCACGTCCCTCGCGTCCATCGCGACCGCCGCGTCCGCCACGACGGCGGCTCGTTGCTTCGCCAGCCTCGCGTGCACCTGGTGCGGCGCCGGTTCCGTCCTCGGACGGTGTGGTTGGCGCCGCGTCATCGCGGACACGCTCGCGTGGGCGCTCGCTGCGCGCATCGGCGCCATCGCGGTCACCGCGCGGGCCACGGTCGCCGCGAGCGCTTCGCTCACCGCGAGGACGTTCGCCTTGTTCAGGACGATCACCGCGGTCAGGGCGTTCGCCTTGTTCGGGACGATCGCCGCGCTCAGGCCGCTCGCCGCGTCCCGGGCGTTCGCTGCGCTCCGGACGCTCAGCTCGGTCTGGACGCTCAGCACGGTCCGGTCGCTCAGCACGGTCCGGTCGCTCGCTGCGCTCTGCGCCGCTGCGTTCGGCTCTGTCACCGCCACGGCCGTCGCGTTCGCCGCGCGGGCCGCGATCACCGCGGCCTGCGCGCTCGCCACGCCTGCCGTCACGACCGCCTTCTCGGCCACCTTCGCGGCCACCTTCGCGACCACCATCCCTGCGGCCCTGGCGTTCACCGCGCTCCGTGCGGTCACCCGCGGCTTTCGGTTGGTCGGCACCGGCGATCGGCGCCGTGGGCAGCGCGCGTACCGATGGCGCAGCGGCGGGTTCGGTCTGGCCGCCGAACATGCGACGCACCCAGCCGAAGAAGCCGCCGCCGGCTTTCGCAGCGGTGGCCGAGGGCACGACGATCGGTGCGATCGCGGGCGCCACCGGGGCCGGTGTGCGTGGCGCCGAGGTCGCCGCGACAGGAGCGACAGGCTCTGCGGGCTTGGGCACCGACACGGGCGCGGCGGTGTCGGGCAAGATGCCTTTGATCACCGGCTCTTGCCGGTTCTTGCGTTCGTTGGCATCGCGACGGCGGGTCACGCTGACTTCGTCGTCGGGCTCTTCGATCATCGTGTAGCTGGCCTGCAAACTCTCGAGCCGTCGGGTCGTCGTGGCGCAGGCGCTCGAGCTTGTAGTTCGGCGTGTCGAGGTGTTTGTTGGGCACCAGGATCACGTTGACGCGCTGCTTCAGCTCGATCATCGTGATCTCTTTGCGCTTCTCGTTCAGCAGGAACGAGGTCACCTCGACCGGCACCTGCACGTGCACCGCGGCGGTGTTGTCCTTCATCGACTCTTCCTGGACCATGCGCAGGATCTGCAGCGCCGACGACTCGGTGTCGCGGATGTGGCCGGTGCCGTTGCAGCGCGGGCAGGTGATGTGGCTGCCTTCGCTCAACGACGGGCGCAGGCGTTGGCGGCTGAGTTCCAGCAGGCCGAATTTGCTGATCGAGCTGAACTGCACCCGCGCGCGGTCCTGGCGCAGCGCGTCGCGCAGGCGCTGTTCGACCTCGCGGCGGTTCTTGCTCTCGTCCATGTCGATGAAGTCGACGACGATCAGCCCGCCCAGGTCGCGCAGCCGCATCTGGCGCGCGATCTCGTCGGCCGCCTCGAGGTTGGTGCGCGTCGCGGTTTCTTCGATGTCGCTGCCGCGCGTGGAACGCGCCGAGTTCGACGTCGATCGACACCAGCGCCTCGGTGTGGTCGATCACGATCGCGCCGCCCGAAGGCAGGTTCACCGTGCGGCTGAAGGCGGTCTCGATCTGGTGCTCGATCTGGAACCGGCTGAACAGCGCCGCGTCGTCGCGATACCGCTTGACCCGCGATGCCTGGTCGGGCATCACGTGGTTCATGAACTGTTGCGCCTGGTCGTAGATGTCGTCCGTGTCGATCAGGATCTCGCCGACGTCCTGCGTGAAGTAGTCGCGGATCGCGCGGATGACGAGCGAGCTTTCCTGGTAGATCAGGAACGCGCCCTTGCCGGCTTTGGACGCTTGATCGATCGCGTCCCACAGCTTGAGCATGTAGTTCAGGTCCCACTGCAACTCGGCAGCGGTGCGCCCGATGCCGGCGGTGCGGGCGATCAGGCTCATGCCCTTGGGGTAGTCAAGCTGGTCGAGGTTCTCTTTCAGCTCTTCGCGGTCTTCACCCTCGATGCGCCGGCTGACGCCGCCGCCGCGCGGGTTGTTCGGCATCAGCACCAGGTAGCGGCCCGCCAGGCTGATGAAGGTGGTCAGTGCCGCACCCTTGTTGCCGCGCTCTTCCTTTTCGACCTGGACCAGCAGTTCCTGGCCGTTGGAGATGGCGTCCTGGATCTTCGCGTCGCGGACGTTGACGCCTTCCTTGAAGAAGTCCCGGGTGATTTCCTTGAACGGCAGGAAGCCGTGGCGGTCTTCGCCGTAGTCGACGAAGCAGGCCTCGAGCGACGGTTCGACGCGCGTCACGACGGCCCGGTAGATGTTGCCTTTGCGCTGCTCGCGCCCTTCGATCTCGGTTTCGAAGTCGAGGAGCTTTTGCCCATCGACGATTGCCAGGCGCCGCTCTTCCTGCTGCGTGGCGTTGATCAACATGCGTTTCATCGCGTTTGTCCCTGCGGTTCGACTCGAGCCACAGACGGCAGGCTTTCGCACACCGTCCACCGGTGTGACGCACGAAACGACGGACGACGAACCGAGGGAAGGACCGCCCTGGCTTCAGCGCAGGCGCGACCGCTGCGGCGCGAGCTGCAGTGGCGGCATGGGATGAAGGTTGGCGCGTGTGCCGTTACCAGAAAATCGCATCAGGAAGCGCACCGTCGACAGCAGCGCTCGCCGCCCGGCCGCACCGCGCGCGGATAGGCGCAACGGGCTCTCGGGCAGCAGCGGTAGGGGTCGCATCAGGACCAAGGCTGTCTCGCTTCTCGTTCTTCTGACTTCGACACGGGCGGCAGCCGAAACGTTGGAACGTCCGTCTGCCGCCAGGGACCTTGTGTTTGCCACCGGTGCATCGCAACTTGCGACGAGGCACCAGCGCGTGGTTCATCGCCCGTGGCTTCTTTCGTGGGCATCGGCGTGCTGCCAGACCGCATCGGGGTCTTGCTCGCTGCCGTGTGCGCCGCGTTGCATCACGGGATCGCCGGGTTCGCACCCGGCATGCCTGTCGCGCCAGTCCTTGCCCAGTGTCGGGGTCGACACCCAGGTAAACTTTGATGAATCAAGTACTTACGCGCTGACGAGCAGGCGCATTATAGGTGGCCGTGCGATGACGACAGCGCCTTCGACTGCTTCTTTCGCCCAGGCGCAACAACAAGCTGTTACGCAGGTCGTCGTCGACGACGAGTCCGACGGCCAGCGCCTCGACAACTTCCTGCTGCGCCGCCTGAAGGGCGTGCCGAAAACGCACGTCTACCGTGTGATCCGCTCGGGCGAGGTGCGCGTGAACGCCGGCCGCGCGGGTGCCGACACGCGCCTGCATACCGGTGACCGCGTGCGCGTGCCGCCGGTGCGCATCGCGGTTCGGGACCACCCCGCGGCGAACGCGCCGCCTCGCGACTTCGACGTGATCCACGAAGACGACTGGTTGCTCGCGATCGACAAGCCGGCCGGCGTGGCCATGCATGGCGGCAGCGGCGTCGCCTTCGGGGTGATCGAGCAGATGCGCCGCGCGCGGCCGCAGGCTCGCTTCCTCGAGCTGGTTCACCGGCTCGACAAGGAGACCTCGGGCGTGGTGCTGGTGGCGAAGAAGCGCTCGGCGCTGACGAACCTGCAAGCGCAATTTCGTGCCCGCCACACTGAAAAGATCTATGCCGCGCTGGTCATCGGCCGCTGGCCTGCCAACCGCAAGGTCATCGACCTGGCGCTGGTGCGTGGGCACGACGCGCAGGGCGCGCGCATGGTGCGGGTCGAGCCCGGGCACGAGGACGCCCGGCGGTCGATCACGCGGGTGCGCATCGAGCGTGAATTGCCGCAGCACACGCTGCTCGACGTGACGATCGAGACCGGCCGCACACATCAGATCCGCGTGCACCTTGCGCACGAGGGCATGCCCATCGTGGGCGACCCGAAGTACGGCGATTTCCCCGCCAACCGTGCGCTGGCGCGCGGGCCGTTGCGGTTTTCGCGCATGTTCCTGCACGCGCGCCACATCGCCTTCGACCATCCGGCCGACGCGCGGCGTCTCGTGCTCGAATCGTCCATGCCCGACGAATGCCGTCTGTTGGTCGACGCACTCGCTGGGCCCAACACGAAAGCCCAGCCATGACACGCCGCTTTGATCTCGTTGTCTTCGATTGGGACGGCACCCTGTTCGACTCCACGGCGTTGATCGCGCGCAGCATCCAAGAGGCCTGCCGCGACGTCGGCACGCCCGTGCCCAGCGTGGCCGACGCGTCCTACGTCATCGGCCTGGGCCTCGAGGAGGCGCTGCAGCATGTGGCGCCGTCGCTTGCCCAGACGGAGTACGGCGCGCTGGCGAAGCGCTATCGGCACCACTACCTTGCGCGGCAGGACAACCTTGCGCTGTTCGATGGTGCGCTCGAGATGCTGGCGGCGCTGACCGCGCGCCAGCACCTGCTGGCCGTGGCGACCGGCAAGGGGCGGCGCGGCTTGGACCAGGCGTTGGCGCATGCGGAGCTGGCGCACGTGTTCCATGCCACGCGCACCGCGGACGAAACCGCGTCCAAGCCCGACCCGCTGATGCTTCACGAGCTGATGGCGCAGACCGGCACCCCGCCCGAGCGCACGCTGATGATCGGTGACACCACGCATGATCTCGAGATGGCGCGGCGCGCGGACGTGTCGAGTGTCGCGGTCAGCTACGGCGCGCACGAGACGGACGCCTTCGCGCACCACGCACCGCTGGCGGTGGCGCATTCGATGCGCGAACTGCACGACTGGCTCGCGGCGCGCGCATGAGCGCCGCGCGCGAAGACGACAGCGACGACAGCGTCGACCTGTGCGACGCGGGTGCGCTGGCCGAACGCGGGCGCGCCCACGTGTGGGACATCGACCTGCGCGGTGATCAAGCCACCGCCTTCGCGCTTCGCATCGACGGCCGCGTGGTCGCGTACGTGAACCGCTGCCTGCATGTCGCTGCCGAGATGGACTGGAACCCTGGCGAGTTCCTCGATCACGAGGGGCAGACGATCGTCTGCTCGCTGCACGGCGCGACTTACGAGCCCGCACGTGGCCGATGTCTCGGCGGCCCCTGCGGGCGCGGTGCACTCGAAGCGCTCGAGGTGCGCGAAGAGCAAGGGCGGGTGCGTTGGTATCCTTCCCCCTCTATCAGGCCCGTTGTTCGGCCTCAGTGATCGAGCCCACCATGACCCAGGATACCTACCGTGATTCGGCGCCGCTTTTGAGCGACCGCCCCGGCGACGCACGTGGCGCGGCGCTGGAACGTGCGCTGAACGACATCGCACGCGAGCTTGGTGCGCGAGCGGCGCGCCGACCGGCGCTGGCGCATCTTCTTTCGCCTGATGTGGCTCGCCTTCCTCGCGATCGCACTGATGATGCTGCTGTTGCCCGTCGGTCGGCAGAACGCGCCCGGCATGGCGCACACGGCACTGGTCGACATTCGCGGCGAGATCGCGTCGGGCGGCGAAGCCAGCGCTGATGCGTTGAACGAATCGCTGCGTCATGCGTTCGAGGCGACCGGGGCCAAGGCGGTGGTGTTGCGCATCAACTCGCCCGGCGGCAGCCCGGTGCAGTCGGGCATGGTCAACGACGAGATCCGGCGGCTGAAAGCCAAACACGCGAAGAAGGTCTATGCCGTCGTCGAGGAAATGTGCGCCTCGGGTGCGTACTACATCGCCGTCGCGGCCGACGAGATCTACGTCGACAAGGCGAGCCTGGTCGGGTCGATCGGCGTGCTGATCGACAGCTTCGGGTTCACTGGTGCGATGGAGAAGCTGGGTGTCGAACGGCGCTTGCTCACCGCGGGTGAGAACAAAGGCATGCTCGACCCTTTCTCGCCGCAGAACGAACAGCACACGGCGTATGCCAAGGCGATGATCGATCAGATTCACCAGCAGTTCATCAAGTCGGTCAAAGACGGCCGCGGTCAGCGGCTCGAGGAGCACGC
Source organism: uncultured beta proteobacterium (assembly GCA_963738615.1). Taxonomy (GTDB): domain Bacteria; phylum Pseudomonadota; class Gammaproteobacteria; order Burkholderiales; family Burkholderiaceae_C; genus CAVTWY01. The sequence goes on along the minus strand of CAVTXI010000015.1, from coordinate 101,647 downwards.
CGACACCTTTTCGGGCCTGTTCTGGAACGGCGAGGAAGCGCTGCGTCTGGGCTTGGCCGATCAACTCGGCAGCGTCGACTCGGTCGCGCGCGAGGTCGTCAAGGCCGAAGAGGTGATCGACTACACGCGCCGCGAGAACGTGGCCGAGCGGCTGGCGCGTCGCTTCGGTGCCAGCCTCGGCGAGTCGATCGCGCGCTCGATGCGCGGGTCGGTCCTGCGCTGAGCTTGGCGCCGACGATCTCGAGCACGCCATGGGACGCGTGATCCTGGTGCGACACGGGCAAGCGTCGCTTGGCAGTGTCGACTACGACAACCTGAGCCCCATCGGGGTCGAACAAGGTGAGCGACTGGGCAAGCACTGGCAGCAAGAAGGCCAGCGTTTCCACGCGGTGTTTCGCGGCACGTTGCGTCGGCACCGCCAGACGCTCGATGCGATCACGCGGCGACTGGACGGTTTGCCCGATGCGCAGGAACACGTGGGCCTGAACGAGTACGACGGCGACGCGCTGATCCGCGCGCTGCATCCCGGCCCGCTGTCGCCGCCGCAGAATGCGCATCAGATCAAGGCGCACTTCCGCACGTTGCGCGAGGCGCTGACGCGTTGGATGGACGCATCGATCGTGCCGCACGGCATGCCGAGCTTCGTCGCCTTTCGCGAGGGCGTGGCTGCGGTGCTCGCGGCCGCACGACAGGCGGCTGCACACGGCGATGTCCTGGTGGTGTCGAGCGGCGGGCCGATCTCGGTCGCCGCTTCCATGGTGCTCGACGCGCCACCCGCGACGGCGATCGCGATGAACATGCGTCTGGCCAACAGCGCGTGGGTCGAACTGGTGTCGACCGCGAAGGGCCTCGAGCTCGACGCCTTCAATCACCGCCCGCACCTCATCGGCGAGTCGCGGCTGATGACGCATGCGTAGAGTGAGGGGCCGCCCAGACGAACGAAGGGCCCGCGAAGCGGGCCCTCACGGACAGGGCCCGAAGGGCCCTGTTTCCACCTTCTATACCGGTGGGATGCGCAGCATCTGCCCCGGATAAATCTTGTCGGGGTGCGACAGCATCGGCTTGTTCGCTTCGAAGATCCCCGGGTACTTGTTGGCGTCGCCGTAGAACTTCTTCGCGATCTTCGACAGCGTGTCGCCGCTGACGACGGTGTGCCATTGCGACTCGGGCTCGGGTGTGTTGACCACGAGCATGTCGTTCACGCCGCCCACACCGGCCACGTTGCCGCAGCACAGCAGCACCTTTTCGCGCGTCGCCTGGTCGGGTACGCCGCCGGCAACCGTGACCGAGCCGCTGGCGGCATCGAAGTCGACGTTGAGTGCGCTGACCTCGAGGCCCTGCGCGATGATGTACTTCTCGATCGCGGCACTGGCGGTATCGCTGAGTTCCGCCGCTTGCTCGGGCGTTGCCGTCCCTGCCTCGGCAGCCTTGGCTTCTTTCAGCCCGAACAGCTTCTCGCCTGCTTCCTTGATGAATGACATCAGTCCCATAAAAAGCCCCCGTGAGTGAAAAGAGCCGCGATCCTACCCGCGTTCGGTGACGCCGAGTTTCATAGCGTGACGGCCTCACGGTAGGGTGATGTGGGACTGCACCTACGATCAATGCGTGGTGTCACCGACAGCGCCCACCCCGGTCGCGTGCCACCATCCGATTGCCGTGAAGACGCTCTACACCTTCGTCATCGAAGACAGCCCGGTCATTCGACAGAACCTCGTGTCGACACTCGAGGATCTGACGTCGGTGAAGGTCGTCGGTGTGGCCGATACCGAAGCCGAGGCGGTGCGGGTGCTGTCGGACCTGACGCTGCGCGTGGACCTCGTCATCGTCGACGTGGTCCTGCGCGAAGGCACCGGCCTGGGCGTACTGCGCCGGCCCGACCTCAAGCGGGCAGGGCGTCACTTCGTCGTGCTCAGCAACTTCGCCACGGCCGAGGTGCGTTCGCGCGCAATGAGCTCTGGGTGCATCACGGGTCTTCGACAAGTCCGGCGAGATCGATGCGTTGATCGATTTCTGCGAGAACCTGCTCGGGCGCATCAACGTGCCGGCCGCGCGGGAAGGCGACATCGGCGTCTGATGGTTGCGCTGCGGTGCGCTACTTGGTGCGCTACTTGATCAGCCCGTGCTTGAGGGCGTAGTAGGTCAGGTCGCTGTTGGTGTGCAGCTTCAGCTTTTCCATCAACCGCGATCGGAAGGTGCTGACGGTCTTGACGCTCAGCGACAGGCTGTCGGCGATCTGCCCGATCGTTTCGCCCTGGGCCAGACGCAGGAACACCTGCAACTCTCGCTCGGACAGCCGCTCGTGCGGCGCCCGCGAGGCGTCATCGCCGAGCGACGAAGCCAGCATCTCGGCCACGGGCGCGGTGATGTAGCGACGACCCAGCGCCACGGTTCGGATGGCCGCCACCAGCTCGTCAGGGTCGCAGTCCTTGCCGATGTAGCCCGACGCGCCTTGGCGCAGCAAGACGGTGGCGTACTGCTGCGCCGGGAAGCCGCTGAGGATGAGTACGGGGATGTTGGCGTTGCGTGCGCGGATCGCCGCCAGCGCATCAACGCCGTTCTGGTCGGGCATGGACACGTCGAGCAGGATCACGGACACGTCACCCGCGCGTACGATGTCGACCGCGTCGCGCCCGCTGGTGCCCTCGGCGACCACACGGATGTCGATCTGCTCCGACAGAAACTGCTTCAACCCTGCCCGAACGATCGCGTGATCGTCGATGATGGCGACATTGATCATGGCGCTCGGAAACGTCGTGAGACCGATTTCAAACGATTGTAGGTTCGCGCCCGAGCCGGCGCCTCATGACCCATCTCGTCAATCGCCTCATCCGCAGCCGGCTGGTCTGGCCGATCGCGATCGGCTTCGCGGTCCTGACCATCTTGACCAGCGAGATCGCGTACCGCGTCGCGCGCACCAGCGCGGCGCAGGCCGTGGAGATCAACACCGCACGCTGGTCGATTCACCGCCTGCAGCTCGCGGCGGCGGATCTCGACCTGAGCTATCGCGGCGTTGTGATGACGGGCGACCAGAACTTCCGCGAGCGATTCGACACGGCGCGCCGGGCCATGAACCGCGAGATGGATGACCTGCGCTCACGCTACACGCTCGCCGACGCGAACGTGCGCGATGACTTCGTCCGCCTCGAGCGGATCTATGCCGCCCGCATCGAACAGATGGTGCGTGTGATGCAGGTACGCGAGACCGGCGACGTCCAGGGGGCCAACACCCTGCTCGACCAAGAAGTCGCGCGGCGTCTCGTGGAAGAGGCCGACCCCGCCGCACGTGCGCTGCTGACGCGCGAAGCCGCCAGCCTGCGCGATGAACGCGACCGCTTTTTCGGAGCGTTGACCTTCGGGCGCTCGGGTGTGATCGTCATGACGCTGGCCGCGCTGATCGGCGCGGGCGCCTTTCGTCAAGCGTCGATGCGCCTGCATCGCCAGCAGGAGGAGCAGCGTCAGGCGTTCGAGCGTGAACGCGAGCGGCTCGAGTCGACCGTGGCGCAGCGCACGCGGCAGTTGCGCGCGCTGGCCAGCCACCTGCAGACCGCGGTCGAGGACGAACGCGCGATGCTGGCGCGCGAACTGCACGACGAATTGGGCGCACTGCTGACCGCGGCCAAGCTCGATGTGGCGCGGCTGAAGCCCAAGCTGCCGACGGGCACCGACCTCGAGGCGCGTATCGCCCACCTCAACGCGATGCTCAACGACGGCATCGCGCTGAAGCGCCGCATCATCGAAAACCTGCGCCCGTCGGCGCTCAACAACCTGGGGCTGGTACCGGCCATCGAGATCCTCGTTCGCGAGACCCAGGAGCGCCTGGGCGTGCCGATCCAAGCCGACCTGGTGCCGGTCGAAGCGTCGCCCGAGGCGGCGTTGACGGTTTATCGTTTCGTGCAAGAGGCGCTGACGAACGTCTCCCGGCATGCCCAGGCACGTCATGCGCGGGTGTCGCTGTCGTCGAGCCACCGACACATCGATGTCGCGGTTCACGACGACGGCGTGGGCTTCGACCCCGCGAGCATCGACGTCGGCGCCCACGGCTTGTCGGGCATGCGTTTTCGTGTCGAATCGCTCGGCGGCCATATGGTCGTGCGCAGCCACCGTGGCGACACGCTGCTGACGGCGACCATCCCCGTGACGGCGGACGCCTCGTCGGCGCTGCCTGTTGATTCACGATCCACGACCTGACGGACAACTGGAGCCCCGATGTTCACGCGAAGAATCTTCATCCCAAGGGCGACCGCGTCGGTCGCTGCGGCCCTGGCTCTTGTTGCTGCGGGCTGCGCGTCGCGCGGCCAGCAGTCGGTGGGCGAATACGTCGACGACGCCGCCACCACCACGCGCGTGAAGACGCGTCTGATCGAAGACGACGTCATCCGCGCGTTCCAGCTTCGCGTCGACACGCTCGCCAGCGTCGTCAGGCTGACGGGCACGGTGAAGACGCAGGCGCAACGCGAGCGCGCCGCAGAAGTGGCGCGCGCCACGTCGGGTGTGAAAGACGTGCGCAACGACATCGTCGTCAGCCCCTGACAAGGAACATGCACATGATTCCCGACAGCTTCCAGGCCCTCGTGATCGACAAGGATGCCGAGGGCAAAGCACGCGGCACGCTCGCGCGCTTGAACGCCTCGCAGCTCGACCCCGGCGAGATCACGCTGCGGGTGCTTTACTCGAGCATCAACTACAAGGACGCTTTGGCCGCCACCGGCACCGGCAAAATCATCCGGCGCTTCCCGTGTGTCGGCGGCATCGACATGGTCGGCGAGGTGGTCGGCAGCAGCGACGCTCGCTACAAGGCCGGCGACACCGTCATCGCCACCAGCTTCGACATCGGCGTCGCGCACCACGGCGGTTATGCCGAGTACGCGCGCGTACCCGCGAAGTGGGCATTGAAGCTGCCGGCCGGGCTGACCGCTTTCGAGTCGATGGCGCTTGGCACCGCCGGCTTCACTGCAGCGCTGGGCATCGTGCGCATGGAAGACAACGGCCTGTCACCCGACAAGGGTCCCGTGATCGTCACCGGTGCTACCGGCGGCGTCGGCGGCCTGGCGGTCGACATGCTGGCGCGGCTGCGGCTACCACGTGGTCGCGCTCACCGGCAAGGAAGCACGAGCAGGACTACTTGCGCGGCCTGGGTGCTGCCGAGGTGAAGCTCACGTCGAGCATCGATCACACGAAAGTGCGCCCGCTCGAAGCGTCGCAGTGGGCCGGCGCGGTCGACAACGTCGGCGGGCCGATCCTGCATTGGGTGCTGGCGACGATGAAGCAGGCCGGCACGGTCGCCAGCATCGGCAACGCGGCCAGCATCAAGCTCGACACGACGGTGTTTCCGTTCATCCTGCGCGGCGTCAGCCTGCTGGGCATCGATTCGGGCTACGTCGACTTTCCGCTGCGCCAGCGCGTGTGGGACCGTCTGGCGAGTGATCTGCGGCCGCGGCATCTTGCCGAAGTCACGCGGACGATCGACCTTGCCGCGCTGCCGTCGGTGTTCGACGATTTCATTCAGGGCAAGGTCAAGGGCCGCACGGTGGTTCGCGTGGGCGCGAAGGCGTGACGGCGTGACAGCGCCGCGCCTCGAGCTGCGCGGCATCACGAAGCGCTATCCGTCGGTGGTGGCCAACGACGGCGTGAGCCTGGCCGTCGCGCCGGGCGAGATCCACGCCGTGCTGGGCGAGAACGGCGCCGGCAAGTCGACGTTGATGAAGATCGTCTACGGCGCGGTGCAGCCCGATGCCGGCGAGATGCTCGTCGACGGCCACGCCGCTCGCGATCCGCAACCCGCACGACGCGCGCCGCCACGGCATCGCGATGGTGTTCCAGCACCTGTCGCTGTTCGAATCGCTGACGGTTGCGCAGAACGTGTGGCTGGGCCTCGAGCCCGGCACCACGCTCGCCAACATGGCGACGCTGGTGCGTGACAAAGCCAAGGCCTATGGCCTCGACCTCGACCCCGACCGGCCCGTGCACGCGCTGTCGATCGGCGAGCGCCAGCGTGTCGAGATCGTGCGTGCGCTGCTGGCGAACCCGCGCCTGCTGATCCTCGACGAGCCCACCGCGGTGCTCGCGCCGCAGGCGGTCGAAGGGCTCTTCACGACGCTGCGGCAACTCGCGGCCGAAGGTTGCTCGATCCTCTACATCAGCCACAAGCTCGACGAGATCCGCGCGCTGTGCCAGCGCTGCACGGTGATGCGCGCGGGCCGCGTCACCGGCGTGGTCGACCCGCGCAGTGAAAGCAACGCGTCCTTGTCGCGGCTGATGATCGGCGAGGAGCCCAAGGCGCTGGTGCACCGCGACGTGACCGCGGGTGAGGCCGCGCTGTCGGTGCAAGGCCTGAGCCTCGCGCCGCAGGACATGCACGGCGTGGCGCTGCATGACATCAGCTTCGAGCTGCGCGCGGGCGAGGTGCTGGGCGTGGCTGGCGTGTCGGGCAGCGGCCAGCAGGCGCTGCTGGCTGCGCTGGCGGGCGAGGACCGTCGCGCGCCGCCCGCGTCGGTGCGCCTGTTCGGCATCGACGTGACGCGTGAAGGCCCGGCGCGACGCCGTCGACGCGGCCTGCATGTCGTGCCCGAGGAGCGGCTGGGCAAGGGTGCGGTGCCCGGCATGTCGTTGGCGCTGAACACGCTGCTGACGCGCAGTGAGCCCCGTGCGCGCCTTCGGCTGGATCGACCGCGGCGCGGCGCATGCGCTGGCTGCGAGCGTCATCGAGCGCTTTCGCGTCAAGGCGCCCGGGCCGCAAGCTGCGGCGCGCAGTCTTTCGGGCGGCAACCTGCAGAAGTTCATCGTCGGCCGCGAAGTCGACGCGAAGCCGTTGGTGCTGGTGCTGGCGCAGCCGACCTGGGGCGTCGACGTTGGCGCGGCGTCGCAGATCCGCGCCGAGCTGCTGGCGCTGCGCGATGCCGGCGCCGCGGTGCTTGTCATCAGCGAAGACCTCGACGAGTTGTTCGAGATCAGTGATCGCCTGGTCGTGATGGCGCGCGGGCGGCTCAGCCCGAGCTTGGCGCGTGCCGACGCGACGGTCGAGCGGGTGGGCGCTTGGATGGCGGGCGTGGGCGACGAGAAGGAAGCTGCGCGTGTTTAGGTTCGAACCCCGCGGCACGCCTTCGAACGCGATGGTGATCGCGTCGCCGCTGATTGCGTTGGCGTTGACGGTGCTGTTCGGCGCGCTGCTCTTCGTCGCGTTGGGCAAAGACCCGGCCAGGGGCTTGGCGATGTTCTTCTGGGAGCCGATCCGCAGCGGCTATGCGTGGAGCGAAATCGCGATGAAGGCCGTGCCGCTGGTGCTGATCGCGCTGGGCCTTTCGTTGTGCTACCGCGCCAACGTGTGGAACATCGGTGCCGAAGGGCAATACATCCTCGGTGCTGTCTGCGCGGGCGGCATCGCGATTCAGGCGGGGGCCGACACATCGCGCGCCATCGTGGTGGTGGTTCTCGTGGCCGGCGTGATCGGCGGCATGGCGTGGGCGGCGTTGGTCGCGTTGCTGCGTGATCGCTTCAACGCCAACGAAATTCTCGTCAGCCTGATGCTTGTGTACGTGGCCGAGATGCTGCTGGGCTATCTGGTCTATGGGCCGTGGAAGGACCCGGCCGGTTTCAACTTCCCGCAGTCGATCACCTTCCCTGCGAGCACGCAGGTGCCCAGGCTCGTGCAGGGCTGGCGCGTCAACGTCGGCGTGTTCGTCGCGCTGGCGGCGGTGGTCGCGATGGCGCTGTTCCTGTTCCGCAGCCTGCGCGGGTTCCAGGCGCAGGTGAGCGGGCTGGCGCCGGCGGCGGCAACGTATGCGGGCTTCAGCGCGCGCGCCAACCTGTGGACGGTGCTGCTTGTCGTCGGGCGGGCTCGCGGGCCTGGCGGGTGCGCTCGAAGTTGCCGGCCCGATCGGGCAGCTCACGCCGTACGTGCCCGCGGGCTACGGCTTCGCGGCGATCATCGTCGCCTTCGTCGGGCGGCTGCATCCGGTGGGCGTGGTGTTCGCGGCGGTGCTGATGAGCATGTTCGTCATCGGCGGCGAACTCGCGCAGTCACGCATGCAACTGCCCAAGTCGGTGACGGGCGTCTTCCAGGGCCTGCTGCTGTTCTGCCTGCTGGCGTGCGACACCTTCATCCACCAGCGGCTGCGGCGCGTGCCGCGCGCGGTGACTTCGGCATGAACGAACTTGCACTGCTGCTCGGGTCGACGCTGGCGGCGGGCACCGTGCTCGCGATCGCCGCGCTGGGCCTTTGATCAACGAACGCGCGGGCGTGTTGAACCTCGGCGCCGAAGGCATCATGCTGTGCGCCGCGGTTGCCGGCTTCGCGGCTGCGGTGCACACCGGCAGCGACGTGCTGGCGTTCGGTGCTGGCGCGCTGGTCGGTGCGCTGTTGGCGGCGGCGTTCGGTGTGCTCGTGGTCTGGCTTGACGGCCAACCAGTACGCCACCGGGCTGGCGCTGACGATCTTCGGCGCGGGGCTGTCGGCGTTCGTGGGGCAGCCCTACACGCGCGAACAGCTCGGCTCGCGTGCGCCGCCGGACCTGTTCGGCCTGGGCGACCTTCCGTTCGTCGGCACCGTGCTGTTCAAGCAGCACCCGATGGTGTGGATCGCCGTCGCGCTGGCCGTCGCCGTCGCGTGGTGGCTCGGCAAAAGCCGCAGCGGCCTGGTGCTGCGCGCGGTCGGTGAATCGCCCGAGTCGGCGCATGCGCTGGGCTACCCGGTGCGCATGATCCGCATGGCGGCCATCATGGTGGGCGGCGCGTTGTGCGGCGTCGCGGGCGCGTACCTGTCGGTGGTCTACACGCCCTTGTGGGTCGAAGGCATGGTGGCCGGCAAGGGCTGGATCGCTCTTGCGCTGACGGCCTTCGCGACGTGGCGCCCGCTGCGTGTGTTGCTCGGCGCGTATCTCTTCGGCGGCGTGACGATGCTGCAGTTCCACCTGCAAGGGCAGGGCGTGCAGGTGCGCGAGCCAGTTCCTGACGATGCTGCCCTACGTCGCCACGATCGTCGTGCTTGGTGCTGATCTCGAGCAACGCGGCGTGGATCCGGGCGAACATGCCGGCGTCGCTGGGCAAGCCGTTCACGCCGTAGCCGGCGAAGGCGCGGCGTCTGATGTGCGTTGGCGCCGCCACGCACCGAGAGCGAAGACGGCAAGGCCGGCGAGCGACAACGCCCAGGTGCCCGGCTCGGGGACTGCTGCTACGCTGCCGCGCACGTCGATGTCAGTGATGTAAGCCATATCCTGCGTGGCGTACGGCGTCACGCTGACATTGATGGTGAGGCGCCCTGAGATTTGATCGGGATGGTCGTTGCGGCCAAGATGCGCAGAGTACTCCGGGTGCCAGATCGGTGCCCCGGAGGTTGGTTGCCACCAGGGCGGGTACCACTCGAGACCTTCGGGCGGCAAGGAGTCGCCCGACGCGCTGATGGCAACGATGATGCCGGGGCCACTCGAGTTGTAGCCATGGCCGTCCACCTGGACCTCGAGCGATCCGAACTCGAATCTCGTCGGCCCCTCCAGGGGCAACCCGTCGTCGGTATAGGTGAAGTCGTAGACGACCTCGATCCAGTTGCGCAAGGCGCCGGGGATCGACATCGACCGGCTGTTGACGATCCAGACCGCACCCGCCGAACCCGGATCGCAATCGCGCGAACTGGTCTGCGTGTACGGCACCCAGCCTTCGCCAGGGCGGCCGCCCCAGCGGACGCCCGCTTCGAACGAGTGGCACCGCGACGAGACCGGCGTCAGCGTCAGGCTGGCATCGGCCTTCGCGTTTGTCCATGTTCCCAGCATTGCCGCAAGTGCGAGCGCAGCGGCGATCGATGTTTGGGTGCCCATGCTTTCTCCTGCAAGAAGATCCATGGTGTTCGCAACACAGGGCGCCGTGATTGAGCATCATCAATCAGGCGATGGTGGCTGACGGTGCGGCGCAACCCTCGCCGAGCGGCGCGATCGAGCAACGACGACCTCCTGCGTCCGGCTATCGGCCGGTCAGTGCGGCACCGCGCGTCGCCAGCGCCGCCGCCGCAGCGCCAGCGGCACGAGGCCACCGATCAGCAGTGCCAAGGTCGACGGTTCGGGGATCGCCGCGAGGGCGGGCGTGATCGATACAGCGGTGACCGTCGCCGTGTCGGAGAACGCGAACGCCGTGACACCAACGTTCACGGTGAGCGTTCCCGAGAAGTTGTCAGCGCGGTTGTTCAGACCGAACATCAGATAACCATCGACGATGCTCAGACTGCCGGCCGGGGCGTTCGTGCCAATCGCGCTGATCGCGTAACCCGGTCCGGCAGGATTCGGGCCGAAGCTCGACGTGACGTCAACCGCGACCGTGGCGGATTCGAACGTCACCCGTGGGGGCAGGCCCGAAACCGTGCCCCCCTGCGCGATGTAGTCCGCGGTGTCGAGCGTGATTGCTGATGGCAGCGCGAGCCCGTCGTCCTGGTAGCTGAACTGGTAGGTCAGCTCGATGAAGCTGCGGGCGCTGCCCGAGGTGCCCACGGACGAGAAGACCGTGAAAGACGGACCTGGAGCGCAGTCGGCCACGGTTTGCGTCACGGTCCCACGGTCGTCGCGAATCGTCACGCAGCGTGTTGATGTCGGCGTCAGTGTGAGCCTGGCTTCGGCGAGCGCCAGCGATGCTGTGCCGCTCGCCAGGAGCGCTGCGGCGATACGCGCGGCGATGCGGTTGTTCATGGTGTCGTCTTCCGTGTAACGATGAGGTCGGGGGCGCGAAGTGTAGGAGTCGACTAGCTCGCAGCTCGCAGCCGTAGCCCCTGAACGCGGGCATGCCTGCGGCATGGTCGAAAGCGTGTCCACGATCGGGAACGTGCTGGGCCAGCCGCACATAATGATTGCTTCCTCACCCCTTGCAACAAATCGGAGCTCATTGGATGAACCCGTTTCCTTCGTCGTGGCGTGTGACTGCCCTGGCAGCCACCGCGTTGCTGTTCATGTCGGCCTGCGGCAAGAAGGAAGAGGCCAAGCCCGCGGCGGCGGCGCCTGCACCAGCGGCCGCACCGGCTGCGACTGCACCAGCATCTGCTGCGCCATTGAAGATCGCATTCGCTTACGTCGGCCCGGTCGGCGATGCCGGCTGGACCTTCGCGCACGACAAAGGCCGCAAGGCGATTGAAGCCGAGTTCGGCGCGAAGGTCACGACCGTGATGGCCGAGAACGTGCCCGAATCGGCCGACGCCGAGCGCGTGATCCGCCAGTTCGCGACCGACGGCGCGAACATGATCTTCGGCACCACTTTCGGCTACATGGACCCGATGCTGAAGGTCGCACCTGACTTCAAGGACGTGAAGTTCGAGCATGCCACTGGCTTCAAAACCGGCGAGAACATGCGCACCTACGACAGCCGCACCTACGAAGGCTCGTACATGGCAGGCGTGATCGCCGGCAAGATGACGAAGAGCGGCACGCTCGGCGTGGTCGGCTCGATCCCGATCCCCGAGGTGATCCGCAACATCAACAGCTTCACGATGGGTGCGCAGACGCAGAACCCGAACATCAAGACCAAGGTCGTCTGGATCGGCAAGTGGTTCGACCCGCCGAAGGAAGGTGAAGCCGCACAGAGCCTCATCAATCAGGGCGCCGACGTCCTGTTCCAGAACACCGACTCGGGCGCGGTGCTTCAGACCGCCGAGAAGAACCAGAAGCTCGCGTTCGGCTGGGACAGCGACATGAGCCACCTGGCGAAAGAAGCGCACCTGGGCAGCGCGATCATCGATTGGGCGCCGTACTACAAGAGCGCGGTGAAGGCGGCGCTGGACGGCACGTGGAAGACGCACCAGGTGTGGTGGGGCGTCAAGGAAGGCGCGATCGACATGGTCAACGTCAGCGACAAGGTACCCGCCGAGACCAAGGCGCAGGTCGACAAGATCAAGGCCGGACTGAAGGACGGCAGCTTCCACCCGTGGAAGGGCCCGGTCGTCGACCAGGACGGCAAGACGATGGTCGAGAAGGACCAGACGCCCGACGACAAGTTCATGCTGGGCATCAACTTCTACGTGAAGGGCGTGGAAGGGAAGGTTCCGACGGGGAAGTGATCCTGTGACGCCTGCGCTCCAGCAGTTCCTTGCCGCCATGCCGAAGGCGGAACTGCACGTCCACATCGAAGGCACGCTCGAGCCTGAGCTGGCCTTCGCACTGGCCAAACGCAACCGCGTGACGCTGCCGTATCCGAGCGTCGAGGCGCTGCGCGCCGCCTACGAGTTCAGCGACCTGCAGTCGTTCCTCGACATCTACTACGCCGGTGCGAGCGTGTTGATCACCGAGCAGGATTTCGATGACCTGTGCTGGGCCTACCTCGAGCGTGCGCACGACGACAACGTGGTGCACGCCGAGATCTTCTTCGACCCGCAGACGCACACCGAGCGCGACATCGACATCGGCACGGTGGTCCGCGGCCTGGTGCGAGCGTGCGAGCGGGCGCAGGCGCAGTGGGGGATGTCGACGGCGCTGATCTTGTGCTTCCTGCGCCATCTCGACGAAGCCAGCGCCTTCGACACGCTCGAGGCGGCGCTTGCGCATCGGCAGCACTTCATCGGCGTGGGCCTGGACAGCGGCGAGCGCGGCAATCCGCCCGAGAAGTTCGCGCGCGTGTTCGCCAAGTGCCGCGAGCTCGGCTTGCGCGTGGTGGCGCATGCGGGCGAGGAGGGGCCGGCGGCCTACATCGAGAGCGCGCTCGACATGCTGAAGGTCGAACGCATCGACCACGGCGTGCGCTGCGTCGAAAGCGACGCGCTGGTCGAGCGCTTGGCGCGCACGCGTGTGCCGCTGACCGTCTGCCCTCTCAGCAATACGAAGCTGAAGGTCTTCGCGCGCATGGAAGACCACACCCTGCCGCAATTGCTGGCGCGAGGCCTATGCGTCACGGTGAATAGCGACGATCCGGCCTACTTCGGTGGATACGTCAATGCGAACTTCTCGGCGCTGTTTGCGGCGCACCCCGCGATGGGGCTGGCGCAGGCGCGCGACTTGGCGCGCAACAGCTTCGAGGCGAGCTTCGTCGACGTGGCGACGAAGGCGCGGTGGCAGGCACAGCTGGACGCGGTGCCTGCGATTTGATTCGGCCGACGGCAGGCTGCTGCCCGCCGCCGATCTTGAATCAGTAGCGCTGGCGCGAGCCGCCGTAGCCGCCACCACCACCGCCGGCCGGGCGATCTTCACGCGGGCGGGCTTCGTTGACAACCAGCGCGCGACCGTCCACCGATTGACCATGAAGGCCGCGGATGGCAGCCTGGGTCGCGGTGGGGGACTCCATCTCGACGAAGCCGAAGCCCTTCGAGCGGCCGGAGTCGCGGTCCATCATGACCTTGGCGGAGACGACGGTGCCGAAAGCAGCGAATTGCTGCTGAAGCGAGTCGTCGGTGATCGAGTAGGCAAGGTTGCCGACGTAAATACGGTTAGACATGAGAAGTGATCAATCAGTTGAAGTGTCAGGCGATGCATGGCCGATGAGCGATGAAGCTCATCGACGCGTGCGCGGATTCGGCCGAGGGGAGCCGCCTGACCGGGGCTCCAGGTGCCGAAAGGTGATGCGACCTTTGGTCAGGTCGTAAGGGGACAGCTCCAGCGCGACGCTGTCGCCGGCCAGGATGCGGATGTGGTGTTTCCTCATGCGGCCCGCGGTGTACGCCACCAGCGTGTGGCCGTTCTCGAGCGTGACGCGGTAGCGCGAATCGGGCAGGATTTCGTCGACCTTGCCGCGCACCTCGATGAGGTCTTCTTTTGCCATGGAATCGGTTCCTTTTTTGGGGTCCTTCTGGGTTCGCGCGCGGTTAACGCTGAAGTGGCCCCCCTGGGCTGCCAAACGAACACGCGCCGGAGACCGGCATGGGCCCGGCCGACGCGGATGGTTGAGGCTCGCCGCTGGAAGTGGCCGACGACCGCTGCGAAGGCTCGATCCGGCTGGGGATCGGCGGTCTGGGTCGGGGGGTCGCGGCGCGTCGGGGGCGGGCAACGATCTTTGTCTGCAACAGGTGTCGCGTGCAGAGAGCACAGACGCAACACGTGCGCGTAGTGTAGCCGACGCGGCGACGCGGCGCTCTTGCTGACTGATCCGACCGCACATGTGCTCTTGGATACTGTCCCCTTGCATCCCCTTGCCCGCGACGCGCACCGACGCGTCAGCGCAACGTCAAACTGTCGCAACACAGTCCGCAGCCGGACCAGCCCGCGCCCCCGAGGAGAACACCATGACGACGCCCAGCCAGCCGACCATCATCTACACCCTCACCGACGAGGCGCCGCTGCTGGCGACCTGCGCCTTCCTGCCGATCATCCGCACCTTCACCGCGCCTGCCGGTGTTCGGGTCGAAAAGGCCGACATTTCGGTGGCCGCGCGCGTGCTGGCCACGTTTCCCGAGCACCTGACTGCCGAACAGCGCGTGCCCGACACGCTGGCCGAGTTGGGCAAGAAGACGCTCGAGCCCGACGCCAACATCATCAAGCTGCCCAACATCAGTGCGTCGGTGGCGCAATTGATCGCCTGCATCCGCGAGCTTCAGGCCAAGGGCTACAAGATCCCCGACTACCCCGAAGACCCGAAAACCGATGAAGCGAAGGACATACGCGCGCGCTACCAGAAGTGCACCGGCTCGGCCGTGAACCCGGTGCTGCGCGAAGGCAATTCCGACCGCCGCGCGCCGCGCGCGGTGAAAGAGTACGCGCGCAAGAACCCGCACAGCATGGCCGAGTGGGCACAGGCGTCGCGCACGCACGTGTCGCACATGCACGGCGGCGATTTCTATCATGGCGAAAAGTCGATGACGCTCGACCGCGCGCGTGACGTGAAGATGGAGCTGATCACCAAGAGCGGCAAGACGGTTGTCCTCAAGCCCAAGGTGGCGCTGCAGGACAAGGAAGTCATCGACTCGATGTTCATGAGCAAGAAGGAGCTGTGTGCCTTCTACGAGCGCGAGATCGAAGACGCGCGCAAGTACGGCGTGATGTTCTCGCTGCACGTCAAGGCCACGATGATGAAGGTGTCGCACCCGATCGTCTTCGGCCACTGCGTGAAGATCTTCTACAAGGAAGCGTTCGCGAAGCACGCGAAGCTGTTCGACGAGCTGGGCGTCAACGTCAACAACGGCATGGTCAACCTCTACGACAAGCTCGAGAAGCTGCCGCAGAGCCAACGCGAAGCCGTGATCCGCGACCTGCATGCCTGCCACGAGCACCGCCCTGAACTCGCGATGGTCGATTCGAGCAAGGGCATCACGAACTTCCATTCGCCGAACGATGTGATCGTCGACGCGTCGATGCCCGCGATGATCCGCAACGGCGGCAAGATGTACGGTGCCGACGGCCGCATGAAGGACGTGAAGGCGGTGATGCCCGAAAGCACCTTCGCGCGCATCTATCAGGAGATGATCAACTTCTGCAAATGGCACGGCGCGTTCGACCCGAAGACGATGGGCACGGTGCCCAACGTGGGCCTGATGGCGCAGCAGGCCGAGGAATACGGCAGCCACGACAAAACCTTCGAGATCACCGAAGACGGCGTCGCCAACATCACTGACCTGGCCAACGGCGAGGTGCTGATGAGCCAGAACGTCGAAGCCGGCGATATCTGGCGCATGTGCCAGGTAAAAGACGCTCCGGTGCGCGACTGGGTGAAGCTTGCGGTCACGCGCGCGCGCAATTCGGGTACGCCGACGGTGTTCTGGCTCGACCCGTACCGCCCGCACGAGAACGAGCTGATCAAGAAGGTGAAGACTTACCTGAAGGACCACGACACCAAAGGCCTGGACATCCAGATCATGAGCCAGGTGCGTGCGATGCGTTTCACGCTCGAGCGCGTCGTGCGCGGGCTGGACACCATCAGCGTCACCGGCAACATCCTGCGCGACTACCTGACCGACCTGTTCCCGATCATGGAGCTGGGCACCAGCGCGAAGATGCTGTCGATCGTGCCGCTGATGGCCGGCGGCGGCATGTACGAGACCGGCGCCGGTGGCTCGGCGCCGAAGCATGTGCAGCAGTTGGTCGAAGAGAACCACCTGCGCTGGGACTCGCTCGGTGAATTCCTCGCCCTCGCGGTCAGCCTCGAGGACCTGGGCCTGAAGACCGGCAACGCGAAGGCCAAGGTGCTGGCAACCACACTCGACGCCGCGACCGGCAGGCTGCTCGACAACCGCAAGAGCCCATCACCGAAGACTGGCGAACTCGACAACCGCGGCAGCCAGTTCTACCTCGCGATGTACTGGGCGCAGGAACTCAGCAACCAGAAGGACGACGCCGCGCTGGCGGCGCACTTCGCGCCACTGGCGAAAACGCTCAGCACCAGCGAGTCGCACATCGTCGCCGAGATGGGTGCGGTGCAGGGCAAGCCGGTCGACATTGGCGGCTACTACATGGCCGATGACGCGAAGGTGAAGGCGGTGATGCGGCCCAGCGCGACGTTCAACGCGGCGTTGGCGGCGGCGCAGGGCTGAGCCGCGACTCAGCGCCCGCCCTTCGCCGCACACCGACGCCAGCAGCGTGTTCGCCCACGCCGCAGCCGGACCATGACGAGCCCTGACCTTCGCGTGCGCACCGTCGACGCCAGCGCCCCGTGGCGCTGGCTGCGGCTGGCGCTGCGCGACATCGCCGCTGCGCCCGGCGCGAGCCTGCTGCATGGCGTGGTGGTGGCCGTCGGCGGCTGGGGGGTGTTGTGGTTGGCGTGGCGGGTGTGGATCCTGCTGCCGGGCGCCTTCAGCGGCTTTCTGCTGGTCGGGCCGATCCTCGCGACCGGGCTCTACGAACTGAGCCGCGTGCGCGAGGCCGGCACGGCGCCCGGGCTGGGCCACGCCATCGCGGCCTGGCGGCGCGGCACGCGGCCGCTGGTTGCGCTGGGCCTGGTGCTCTTCGCTGCGGCCACGGCGTGGGTTGCGTTCTCGGCGCTGATCTTCGCGCTCTTTGTTCATGCGCCGATCACCGGGCCACTGGACCTGCTTCGCTACGCGGTCGCGGAGCAGGGCGAACTGCTGTTCTGGATGTGGCTGATCGCGGGCGGGCTCGGCGCCGCGCTGGTCTTCGCCGCGACTGCGGTGTCGGCCCCGCTGCTGCTGGACCGGCGCATCGGCGTGCGCGACGCGATGCTCGCCAGCGTGCGCGCGGTCGGCGACAACCCGGTGCCGATGGCGATCTGGGCCGTGATCATCATGCTGGCCACGGGCGCGTCGATGGCCACCGGCATGTTCGGCTTCGTGTTCACGGTGCCGCTGATCGGCCATGCCACGTGGCACGCGTATCGTGACCTGATCGACGCGCGCGGCGTCCCTCCGCGCGACGACGCAGGCGCGACCACGTGACCGACGCCGCGCGATGAAGCCCACCGTCTTCGGCATGACCGAAGCACAGATGGCGCAACTGGGCGTCACCTGGGGCGTGGGCCTGTTCATCGCGCTGATGCTCTTCATCATCTGGAAGACCGCGCGCGAATCGAAAGCCGGCCGGTTCGGCACCTTCGTGCTGTTCTTCGTGCTCGCCTTCGGGATCTTCGGCTTCGTGATGAAGTCAGTGATCCAGTGGGTGCTGAAGCTTTGACCGCGGCGCGAAACGGTCGAGCGGCTTTGTTCAGCCGAACCGCGGCTTGGACAACTGATCGAGAAACACCGCCCAAGCCCGCGGCTCGATCACCAACGTGGCCACGATGCCGAAGAGCGCGCCCCACAGGTGCGCGCTGTGGTTGACGTTGTCACCGCCGCGCTTGTCCATCCAGATCGAGTAGCCGACGTAGAACACCGCGTAGAGGATCGCGGGCACCGGAATGAAGAAGACGAAGATCATCGCCCAGGGTGCGGACAGGATGAACGAGAACAGCACCGCCGACACCGCGCCCGACGCGCCCAGGCTGCGGTAGGTGGCATCGCTGCGATGACGCAGGTACGTCGGCAGGATGGCGACCACGATCGCGACGAGGTAGAAAGCCAGGAACCCCGCGTACCCGATGCGCGCCACGAAGCACGCGACTCGACCGCGCTGCCGAAGAAGTACAGCGTGACCATGTTGAAGATCAGATGTGCGGCGTCGGCGTGGATGAAGCCGTGCGTCACCAGCCGGTCGAACTCGTTGCCCCGCGAGACGGCCGGGGGCCACAGGATCAGGCGTTGCAACAGGGTCGGCGACTTCCACGCCAGGTACGACACCAGGCAGGTGATGCCCAGGAGTAGGTAGGTGATGACGGGGCTGTTGCCGGGCATGGGGCGCGAGCATAGGGCACGCCGTAGACTCCGACGCATGGGACATTTCGGCAGCTACGAAACGCTGGCGCTGCGGTGGAGCGAGCTTTGCCGTGACCCTTTGCTTCGGGACGTTCCCGGAAAGATCGAGCTCAATGGCTACGGGGTGATCGAAATGAGCCCGGCAAGCAACCGACATGCGCTGAAGCAAGGCGACCTGGCCGGGGCGCTGAGGCAGCAGTTTGCCGAGGGCCGCACGCTGGTCGAGTGCTCGGTCGCCACGACCGACGGCGTGCGTGTGCCCGATGTGGCCTGGGCTTCGGCTGCCTTCCTCGAGCGCCAGGGCGAGCAAACGCCGTTCACCTCGGCGCCCGAACTCTGCATTGAGGTCCGCTCGCCGTCGAACACCGAAGACGAGATGGCGCTGAAGACGCGGCTGTACCTCGAAGCGGGAGCGGCCGAGGTCTGGATCGTGGCCGATGACGGCGCCACGAAGGTGTTCGACGCCGCCGGGGAACGCGAAGACAGCCGCTGGCCGCTCGAGCTCTGACCGTCAGACCACCCGCCCATACCACCACAACGACAACGCCGCCGCGGTGATCGCCAGCAGCGCGGCCAGCGCGGCGAACAGGGCCGACACCTCGGTCTCCTTCTTCTGCGCCGTCATGCGCATGCCCAGCGACTGGTACACGCGCTTGAGGTCTTCGGCCGTGCCCGCATAGAAGTATTCGGCGCGCGTGGCCGCGGCGACGTTCTTCAGCGCAGCCTCGTCCAGGCGCACGCGCATCGTCCAGCCTTCGAAGCCGATGGTGTCGCCTTCTTTCGTGCCGATGCCCACGGTGTAGACCTTCACGCCGCGGTCGGCGGCCATCTTGGCCGCGTCCATCGGGTCGGGGCCGGTGGTGCGCTGGCCGTCGGTCAGCATGATGATCGCCGCCGAATCGTACGAACCCGGCTCGACCGGCGTGAAGGTGTCTTTCGACTTCTGCTCGCCCAGCGGTCGCGCCATGTTGCGCTGGCCGGTGATCTGCGACAGGTCGATGTCGGCGTCGGGGAAGATCGCTGACAGGCTCAGCACGATGCCGCTGCCGGTGGCGGTCGCGCGTTGGAGCTGGAAGCGGTCGATGGCCGCGATGGCGTCATCACGGCTGGTCGTGGGCGGCTGCACGATGGCCGCGGTGCCGGCGAACTGCACGATGCCCACGCGCACCGTCCGAGGCAGCCCCTCGATGAAAGCCTTGGCCGCGTTCTGCGCCGCGACGATGCGCGATGGCAGCACGTCGGTGGCGCGCATGCTGCCCGACACGTCGATCGCGAGGATGATGGTCTGGTCGACCAGCGGCAGCGTCACCACCGCCGACGGCCGCGACACCGCGAACAGCATCGCCGCCAGCGACAGGAACAGCAGCAGCGGCGGCACGTGCCGGCGCCACGCGGTGCCGGGCCCTTGGGCCTCGCGCACGATGTCGAGGTTGCTCCACGCCACGGCCGACTTCTTGCGCCGCTTCAGCAGCCAGACATACAACGCGACCAGCAGCGGCAGCAGCAGCAGCAGCCACAACATGTCGGGCCACAGGAAGTTGATCGGCGATCGGTTCATGGCATGGCCCTTGTGGGGGACGACGACGGTGGTTGCCGGTGACGTGCCGCGCGCGCCGCGCCGCCGGCTGACAGGCGAGCGCGTTCGCGACGCGCGTGAACGAAGCGCAGCAGCGAGGCGGCAAGATCGTCGCCGGTGTCGATCTCGAGCGTGTCGACGCCGGCACGCGCCAGCGACTCGTGCACCTGCGCCTCGCGCCGCGCCGCAGCCTGCGCGTAGCGTTGACGGAACTTCGCCGAACTGGTGTCGACCAGCATGCGCTCGCCGGTCTCGGCGTCGACCAACGGGATCAGGCCCACGTCGGGCATCTCGCGCTCGGCGGGGTCGACGATGCGCACCGCGACCACGTCATGGCGCCTTGCCAGCGCACCCAGCGGCGCGTCCCAGCCGGGCGCGCTGATGAAGTCGGACACGACGAACACGACGCAGCGCCCGCGCAGGTTGGCCTGCGCTGCATGCAGCATCTGGTCCAGACGCGTGCCTTCGCCGGTTTTGCCGCGCGCGTCGCGGGTGTCGCGAACAAGCGCAGGGCGCGGCCGCTCGCCGATGCGATGCATCAGCTCGAGCACCTGGCGCCGGCCGCTGCGCGCTGGCACCGGCGCTTCGGCGCGCATGGCACCGGCGGGTGAGCGCGCGGTGCGTTGTTCCACGCGCCGCCCGTACAGATGCGCGCCCACGCGGTGGCCCTTGCGCACGAGCGCGGTCGCCAGTACCGCCACCAGGTCGACCGCGACGCTGCGTTTGCGCGCGCGGGTGCCGAAGTCGATCGACGGGCTGAGGTCCAGCAGGAACCACGCGGTGGCCTCGCGGTCTTCGAGGTACTCGCGCACGAACGGTTGGTTTAGACGTGCGGTGACGTTCCAGTCGATGCGGCGCACGTCGTCGTGGTGCTGGTACTCGCGCAGCTCGGCCAGGTCCAGCCCGTGGCCGCGGAAGAAGGTTCGCCAGTCGCCCTGCAGCAGGCCGTCCAGGCGCTTGAAGACCGTCCACTCCAGGCGCTGCAGGCGCGCGTCGGCGCGCAGGTCAGCGGTGGGCTTCGCGCCGCCAGCCGCAGACATGTTTTCAGGCGTTTGCCGTACGGACTTCATCGCGATGTTCCAGCGGCCGCGCCGGCACGCCGACCTGCTTCATGATGCGATCGATCACAGCCTGCGCGTCAACGCCCTCGGCCAGCGCTTCATAGCTGAGCGACAGGCGATGGCGCAGCACGTCGTGCACCAGGTCGACGATGTCTTCGGGCCACACGTACGCACGCCCGCGCAGCAGTGCGAGCGCGCGCGCGCCTTCGATCATCGAGATCGTGGCGCGTGGGCTGGCGCCGAAAGTGATGAAGCGCGAAAGATCGTCCAGGCCAGCTTTCGCCGGGTCGCGCGTGGCCGCGACGACGCGCACGGCGAAGCCGATCAGCGAAGGGTCGCAGTAGACGCGACGCGTCTCACGCTGGAGTTCGGCCAGCTCGGCGGTGGTCGTCACGGCGTTCACCTCGGCTGGCGTGCCGGTCACGCGCTGCACGATCACGAACTCTTCTTCTTCGTTCGGGTAGTCGACCAGCACCTTCATCATGAAGCGATCGACCTGCGCCTCGGGCAGCGGGTAGGTGCCTTCGGTCTCGATCGGGTTCTGCGTCGCCATCACCAGGAAGGGCTCGGGCACCTTGTGCGTTTCGCCTGCGATCGTGACCTGGCGCTCCTGCATCACCTCGAGCAGCGCGCTTTGCACCTTGGCCGGCGCGCGGTTGATCTCGTCGGCCAGCAGCAGGTTCGTGAACACCGGGCCCAGGTTGGTGCTGAACTCACCGGTCTTCTGGTTGAAGATGCGCGTGCCCACCAGGTCGCTGGGCACCAGGTCGGGCGTGAATTGAATGCGCTTGAAGTTGCCCGACAGCGCCCTCGCCAGCGTCTTCACCGTCAGCGTCTTCGCCAGCCCCGGCACGCCTTCGACCAGCAGATGGCCCTGCGCCAACATGGCGACCAGCACGCGCTCGAGGAAGCGGTCTTGGCCGACGACGATGCGCTTGACCTCGTACAGCAGCTTCTGCATGGACTCGGCGGTGGTGCGGGGTTCGATGCTCATGGTTGTCGGAATCCTCGTGATGATGGAAGGTTCAGAACGGGGGCAGGCCGGTGGGATCAAAAGGGCGGCAAGCCTGCCGCCTGTGCGGCGGCCTCGATCGGCACCGCGAACCCTAGGCCGACGAAGAAGCGCCCCTGGCCCGGGTTGTAGATCGCGGTGACGATGCCGACGACCGCGCCGTCGTCGGTGATGAGTGGGCCGCCCGAGTTGCCCGGGTTGGCAGCCGCGTCGAACTGGATCAGGTTGCTGAGCACCTTGTCGCCCTTCGGCGAACGGAAGTCGCGCTTGAGCCCCGACACCACGCCGTGCGACACCGACGGCCCGATGCCGAACGGGAAGCCGATCGCGGTGACGCGGTCGCCGGGTTTCAGATCGGCGGTCGAGCGCATCGTCGCGGCGATCAGGTCGTCGGGGATGCGCTTGGCGCGCAGCACCGCAAGGTCGTGTTCGGGTCGCACACCCACCACCTCGGCGTCGCTGACCAGACCGTCGGCGAATTCCACCTTCACCTGTTTGGCGCCCAGCACCACGTGCATATTCGTCAGGATGGTGCCGTTGTCGATGATGACGACGCCGGTGCCGACCGTGTTGTCGTCGTCTTTGTCATCGGGCTTGTCGGACTTGCCTTGCTTGTCGGCGTCTTTGTCGCCGCGGGGCTTGGCCTTGTCGGTGCCTTTGTCCTTCGAACTCGGTTTGTCCTCGTCGGCCGTGGGCGGGCCGGGCAGCAAGCGCTTGTTCGGCGGGCGCACTTCCTTCGAGTCAGGCAGCTTGTCGTCATCACCGTCCTGCACGCCGATCACGCGCACGGTCGACGGCATGACGGCGGCGTAAGCTTTCGCGGCGGGCGACGGCGTGGGGTTCTTTTCGAGGGTGTGCATCACAGCGCCCTCGAGAATCTCTTGCGTCAGCCGCTGCGGCACCCATTGGCGCCACGGCAACATCAAGTAGGCCGCCGTCGCCGCGAGCAGCAGGCCCAGCAGCAACCAGCGCCGGGCCAGCGGCGACGACATCGTGGTATGCCCGCGGTACCTGCGACGCGCTTGTGACTCGGTTGGCGTGACGCTGGCCGACGTCACACCGGGCGAGGGCTTGTCTGCCGACCACTGGGAAGCGCCGTTGACAACGGTGCCCACAGCATCGGTCGATGCCGGGCCGCCCGCCGGACGGGGCGAGCGTGATGCGTACAGAGCCTGCCGGCGCGGTGGGTTGGCCATGGTCTCTCCTGGGGTGCGACGGTGCCCCTCGCAGACGCAAGGTAGCACGCCAAAGCCATCTCTGCGCGGCCTGGTCTTGTCCAACGAGGTATGAGCCTGGAGCCGGGCGCGAGACTCCAACGAGGATAGAGCCTGGGAGGGGTCTGAATCGGCGATGTGGCCGGCTCGTGGGGAGCCGGCGCGCAGGCGTTGGAGTTTCGGCGCGCCGAGGTCACTGGGTTCGGCGTGCCGAAGCGCGCATTGCCGAGCCCGGTCGTGCGAGGGCGACGCGCTCAACTCGAAACGATGGACCTGCTGCGTGACGGTGCCGGCGTTGTCGAGCACGTAGCCGATGCGGTTGCCGCGGTTGTCGTAGGCGGCGATCTGGCGGTGCGCGTCGTCGTAGTCGTAGCCGATCCAGCTCGCGTCGGGCTGGGTGATCTTCTCGTGATTACCCACACCCCCGACCGGCTGGACCGGCGCATCCGCACCGTGGATGCGAAGAACGGACAAACGGACCTCGAATACAGCGGCCGCGACGACCTCACCAAGGTCACCGACCCCAAGCGGCTCGTCACCCAGTACCCGCGCAACGGCCTGGGCGACGGCACCAGCCTGTCGAGCCCCGACACCGGCACGGCCAGCCACACCTACGACGCGGCCGGCAACCTCAAAACCCGCACCGACAGCCGCGGCGTCGTCACCACCTTCACCTGGGACGAACTCAACCGCCTGAGCTCGGCGTCGCACAAGCTCGGCACCGCCGCGGCGCGCGCCTACATCTACACCTACGACCAGACCGGCGCGGGCTTCACCAACGGAGTCGGCCAGCTCACCAGCACCACCGCGCCCACCGGCACCAGCCGCTACGCCTACGACGACGAGGGCCGCATCACCAGCGCCACCCAGGTCGTCAACGGCCAAACCGGCGCCAACAACGCCGCGCGCACCCACACGGTGGCCTACACCTACAACGACGCCGGCAAGCCCACCTCCATCACCTACCCCTCGGGGCGCGTCGTCAGCTACCACTACCTCGACGGCCAGATCGACAACGTGACGCTCGAGGCCAACGCCACCGCCACCCCGGTGACGCTGCTCAGCGCCATCCAGTGGGAACCCTTCGGCGCCGTCAAATCCTGGCAATGGAGGCTCACCAGCGGCGCCAACCAACCCCACGAGCGCAGCCGCGACGAATGGGGCAGGATCGTGCGCTACCGCCTGGGCAGCACCATCCGCGACCTGACCTACGACGCCGGTGACCGCATCGTGGCCTACACCCACTACGACGCCGTGAGCGCGGCCAGCGTGCCCAGCCTGAACCAGAGCTTCGGCTACGACGAACTCGCAAGACTCACGAGCATCACCACCGCCACCGCCACCTGGGGCATCGGCTACGACGCCAACGGCAACCGCACGAGCCTGACCCTCAACGGCCTGACGGGCACCTACACCACGCCGAGCACGAGCAACCGGCTCACCGGCACCACCAACCCCACCCGGGGCTTCGGCTACGACAACGCCGGCAACACGCTCACCACCACGACCACGAGCCCCACCACGGCCACCTACAACGCCGAGAACCGCCTGGCGACGATGCGCGTGGGCACCGTGACCACCACCTACGCCTACGACGCGCTGGGGCAGCGCACGAGGAAGTACAGCACCTCGGGCGCGGCCTCCACGGTGATCTTCGTCTACGACCCCCAGGGCCGCCTGCTGGGCGAGTACAACAGCGCCGGCAGCGCGATCCGGGAGCTGGTGTGGCTCGACGGCGAGCCGGTGGCGGCGTTCACCCCCAACGGGACGAACCCGCCGAACGTGTTCTACGTGCACAACGACCACATCCAGACGCCCAGAGTCGTCACGAACCCGAGCGGCGTGCTGCGCTGGACGTGGATGGCCGAGCCGTTCGGGTCGACGGCGGCGAACACGAACCCGGCGGGGCAAGGGGCGTTCACGTTCAACCTGCGGCATCCGGGGCAGTACGCTGACCAAGAATCGGGACTGTTCTACAACTACTTCAGGGACTACGATGCGACGAGTGGGAGGTATGTGCAATCCGATCCCATCGGGCTCGCGGGGGGGATCAATACATATGCGTATGTCAGCGGGAATCCTCTAAGCTACATCGATCCGTCTGGTCTCGTCTGGGTGTGCTATTTTCCTTTTGGGGGCTGCCGATGGGCACCAGATCCAATCCCGAATCCAGACTTGCCCCCGGTAGTGCCACCAAGAACCTATCCACTGCTGCCCCCGCTAGTTGTCCCGCCGTCAACTGCAGAGCCGACGCTCCCGGAGCCGATGCTTGTCGCCCCGGGGAGACAGGTGGACACGGAAATTCAACAAGATTACGAAAAAGATAAAAGCGCTGCAATACTGTGCGGGCAAAGGCCTCCCGAAAAGTGTGAATGGCTCGAACAGAATGGGCATAAATATCCACCGGCTCGCGTAAAAAAGCACGCGAAAGCTTGGGGATGCAGGCACTCACGCTGGAACTGAAAAACATGATCGGCATTGCCGCGGCTGACGACTCGACGCTTGGTGTGCTCGTCTATCAAGCACTGAAACAATACTCATCGAGCGCCTTGCTTCCCCTACTTTCAGATCCGAGTAATACTGTTCGGTCAGCCGCCGCACGAGAAACACAGATGCGGGGTGAAATTGATACTCTCCACTATTGTGTACAGTTGCTCAAAGGTGCTTCGGCGAGAGAGCGAGAGATCGCGGCGTTTGTGTTAGGTCAATTAGGGACGCCAAAATTACCGTATAAATCGGCGTCGATTCCATTATTAGAGCAGTGTCTCATGACTGATCGATCGATAACTGTTATCGCCACGGCCATCGCTGCCCTCGGTCATCTTCGAAGTACTGCGTCTATTCAATTGATTATCAGCTTTGCTCGCCATAATTCATCAACAGTCCGAGAGTCGGTTGCTGCCAGCCTAGGACATTTTCTGAACAACGATGCTGCGACGAAAACACTCCGTAGACTCTCCCGAGATTCCAATCCCAGTGTCAGAGATTGGGCAAGATACAACCTGAACAGGTCACCGTGAAGTCCCCAGACCGCTGAGGAAAGTCGGGGCGCCGGTGTTGGGGTCTCCGTTTCTCGGAAGGCGCAATTGCTACCCTTTCAATAGTCGTCGGTCTTGTCTTCGCCGTCCGCGCGCTTAGCAGGCTGTTGAAAAACCTGGCTCGCGAGCGCTGGGGTTTCGCTTTTGAAGCGGCTTTCGCGAGATTCATTCTTCGTGGCCTACACCCACTACGACGCCGTGAGCGCGGCCAGCGTGCCCAGCCTGAACCAGAGCTTCGGCTACGACGAACTCGCCCGCCTGAGCAGCATCACCACCGCCACCGCCACCTGGGGCATCGGCTATGACGCCAACGGCAACCGCACGAGCCTGACCCTCAACGGCCTGACGGGCATCTACACCACGCCGAGCACGAGCAACCGGCTCACCGGCACCACCAACCCCACGCGCGGCTTCGGCTACGACAACGCCGGCAACACGCTCACCACCACGACCACGAGCCCCACCACGGCCACCTACAACGCCGAGAACCGCCTGGCGACGATGCGCGTGGGCAGCGTGACCACCACCTACGCCTACGACGCGCTGGGGCAGCGCACGCGGAAGTTCAGCACCTCGGGCGCGGCCTCCACGGTGATCTTCGTCTACGACCCCAGGGGCGCCTTCTGGGCGAGTACAACAGCGCCGGCACCGCGATCCGGGAGCTGGCGTGGCTCGACGGCGAGCCGGTGGCGGTGTTCACCCCCAACGGGTCGAACCCGCCGAACGTGTTCTACGTGCACAACGACCACATCCAGACGCCCAGAGTCGTCACGAACCCGAGCGGCGTGCTGCGCTGGACGTGGATGGCCGAGCCGTTCGGGACGACGGCGGCGAACACGAACCCCGCGGGGCAAGGGGCGTTCACCTTCAACCTGCGGCATCCGGGGCAGTACGCCGACAGCGAGTCGGGGCTCTTTTACAACTACTTCAGGGACTATGACGCCACCGTCGGCAGGTACGCCCAATCCGATCCGATAGGGCTCGAAGGTGGCATCAACACGTACGCGTATGTTGGCGGCAACCCACTAAGCTTCGTCGATCCTCGCGGAGAGCAGTACTACATGTGCGCCGCAGCAGGCCTAGACGCATGGTGTTCCAAGCAACCACCAGCGCCGCCGCAGCCTCTGAGTTGCATGGAGAAATGCCTCATCTATGGTGGCGCTTTAGGGGGCGTGAAAACAGCGGCCGCCGAAGGCATAGCGCAAGGTGTAGCCAGCAGAGGATATGTCGGCGCCGCCTATGGTTGGGCTTGGTTTAACTATTGGGTGCCCTACTTCATACCGGCATCTGCTTTCGGCATTTACCTGACATGTAAGCGTGAGTGCGATCCATACTGCCCAGGCGACGGACACGGAAGCTCAGACTTTGGAGCACCATAGTGAGTGAGTTGCACCCTGCGATCCTGGGATTAATCGTTGTGATCGCCTTTGTCTCGCTCGGCATTCCGGCTGCCAGGCAAGACATCACCTTCTCCGCGAAAATTGGTGTCTCTTGGATTGTAATTGCCTGCGTGATGAACGCGATATTCCAGTGGCGCGATCCATCCCCACTTAATATCTTAGTTCTTAGCGAGCGAGCTGGTACTTTCGAGTGTGTTCTAATTTCAATCGGATACGCATTTCTTCTCCGCGCACTTGTTGGTTCCGTGCGCAGCTTTCTGCAGTATTTGACTAAGTGACCGATCGCGGAAGAAGGGGGATTGGTCCGGATCGGTCCGCCCGCCCACGACATCCCCACCGGCACGCCGCAGCCACGCTCGACCAGTCTTTACCAGGTCTTGTCCTCGTGCGTGACGAACCCGATGGATCGCTTGGGCGGATCGGGCGGCGTCATGAGTTCGCGCAGGGCGTCGAACACCTGCTTCAACCGAGGAGGCCGGTACCGAGGAGGCCGGTACCACGAAGAGGCCGGTACCCGAAGAGGCCGGTACCAGGTCTTGCCTTTGCCCCACAGGCCTGGCGGGCCACGGGCCACTCACCCCTTGTGCTTGGTCCCTTATCGTCGTGCGTGACGAAGCCGACGGGTCGCTTGGGCGGATCGGGCGGCGTCATGAGTTCACGCAGGGCGTCGAACACCGGCTTCAACTGGGCGCGGGTATTGCGGCCGGCCCTACCGGAACCGGATTGGAGCCGACCGACTTCACCAGGTTGTCGGGGCGTGCAGGGCCGAGAACCGAGATGCAGAAGTGCAGAAGCATCCGAGTAGTCAAGGGAGGCTCGTCAATGGACCGAATGGACGCGCCGCGACGCGGCGCTTTGCAGCAAGCGCGCGTGCCGCTCAGGGTGCGCCGGGCTCTTTTGCATGAGGAGGCGCGCGTTGTGATGCGTGGCGTGGTGGCGTGGTGCCGTGGGCCCAGGTCCTGTACGACCCTGCCCTTGCTTTTGTGTACACGATGATTCACACTCCTGCACCGGCGACTGTCGCCCACTGCCTGGAGCACTCCATGGAAACCAAGTCTGTCGGCATCCGCGAGTTCCGCGCTGGCCTGGCCGAGTTCATCGACAACAAGCAGCCTGTTGCGGTCACGCGGCACGGCCAAACGGTAGGCTACTTCATCCCCACCGCACGCCCGGCGCTGGCCGATCTGCAGGCGCTGCGTGATGCCGCCGACAAGCTGGAATCCATCATGTCGCTGACCGAGGATGATGTCGAAGCGGCCGTTCAAGACTTCGATGCCCTGCGCAAAGGCGCAGCAGCACGCCGACGCGCACGGACGTGACACCGCGCACCATCGTCCTTGACGCGAATGTGCTGATGCGCGCCGTGCTCGGCCGCAGGGCGGCCCGATTGCTCGAGGACTTTGCACCGCAGGTGGCCTTCTTGGCGCCGGACGTGGCGTTCGACGACGTGCGCGAGCACTTGGCCGCTGTGCTGACGAAACGAGGTGACTTGCGCGCGCTGCAGGCGTCGCTCGAGAAGCTGGGAGCGCTGCAAACGGCGGTGCAGATCGTGGATCAAACCGAGTACGAAACCATGAAGTCGACAGCGCTGGCGCGCATCGGCCCGCGTGATCCCGACGATTGGCCGGTCCTGGCCTGCGCCCTGCTGCTGAACTGCCCGATCTGGACCGAGGACCGGGACTTCTTCGGTACCGGCGTGGCCACCTGGACGACGGCCCTGGTCGAGCTGTACTTCACCGATCCAGACCAAGGCCTGACGAAACTCTGACACCGAGCTGATCGACGGGGCGCGGTCGAGGCCAAGCCTCGATCGGTCAGTCAACCAGTCAACCGTCAGCGTCGTATCAGCAGGTCACCACCTTCACCTACGACGAACTCAACCGCCTGAGCTCGGCGTCGCACAAGCTCGGCACCGCCGCGGCGCGCGCCTACACCTACACCTACGACCAGACCGACGCGGGCTTCACCAACGGAGTCGGCCAGCTCACCAGCACCACCGCGCCCACCGGCACCAGCCGCTACGCCTACGACGACGAGGGCCGCATCACCAGCGCCACCCAGGTCGTCAACGGCCAAACCGGCGCCAACAACGCCGCGCGCACCCACACGGTGGCCTACACCTACAACGACGCCGGCAAGCCCGCCACCATCACCTATCCCCTCGGGGCGCGTCGTCACGTACGGCTACCTCGACGGCCAGATCGACAACGTGACGCTCGAGGCCAACGCCACCGCCACCCCGGTGACGCTGCTCAGCGCCATCCAGTGGGAGCCGTTCGGCGCCGTCAAGTCCTGGCAGTGGGGGCTCGCGGGCGGCGCCAACCAACCCCACGAGCGCAGCCGCGACGAATGGGGCAGGATCGTGCGCTACCGTCTGGGCAACACCATCCGCGACCTGACCTACGACGCCGGTGACCGCATCGTGGCCTACACCCACTACGACGCCGTGAGCGCGGCCAGCGTGCCCAGCCTGAACCAGAGCTTCGGCTACGACGAACTCGCAAGACTCACGAGCATCGCCACCGCCAGCGCCACCTGGGGCATCGGCTACGACGCCAACGGCAACCGCACGAACCTGACCCTCAACGGCCTGACGGGCGTCTACACCACGCCGAGCACGAGCAACCGGCTCACCGGCACCACCAACCCCACCCGGGGCTTCGGCTACGACAACGCCGGCAACACGCTCACCACCACGACCACGAGCCCCACCACGGCCACCTACAACGCCGAGAACCGCCTGGCGACGATGCGCGTGGGCACCGTGACCACCACCTACGCCTACGACGCGCTGGGGCAGCGCACGAGGAAGTACAGCACCTCGGGCGCGGCCTCCACGGTGATCTTCGTCTACGACCCCCAGGGCCGCCTGCTGGGCGAGTACAACAGCGCCGGCAGCGCGATCCGGGAGCTGGTGTGGCTCGACGGCGAGCCGGTGGCGGCGTTCACCCCCAACGGGACGAACCCGCCGAACGTGTTCTACGTGCACAACGACCACATCCAGACGCCCAGAGTCGTCACGAACCCGAGCGGCGTGCTGCGCTGGACGTGGATGGCCGAGCCGTTCGGGACGACGGCGGCGAACACCAACCCGGCGGGGCAAGGGGCGTTCACGTTCAACCTGCGGCATCCGGGGCAGTACGCTGACCAGGAATCGGGGCTGTTCTACAACTACTTCAGGGACTATGACGCTACGATCGGCAGGTATGTGCAGTCCGATCCCATCGGGCTCGCGGGAGGGATCAATACGTACCTGTACGCGAACGCAAGCCCGCTCACATATACCGATCCGAACGGACTAGACCCATGGTACCGAGAACCGAGAGACCCGCGACCGTATAGACCGCGTGAGCGGTGGGAGTTGCCAGAAGGCGCCCCCGACGATGGATTGACGAATTGTCAGAGATGCGCAAATTTGACACGTCTCGATTGCCAGGTCGTAGGAGCTTGCATATTTGCTTATACTTATTATGAATACGGAGCGGTGGCGGGCTTGGCGGCTGGAGTCGTGCTCGTCATGGCGTAGGGCATCCGATCGCGATTAGCGCTGACCCACATGAGGCCTCGGGCCGTCTTCGTTCAAGGTAAGGCAGGTCCAGGTCTGGTCAAGTCTGGCTTGGTCCAAGGTCCAAAGTGCCTCCGTCCCCGACGGCGCGCTGCGTCAATCGCCGATACGCGATGCCCTAGAAAGACGCCACCGGCAATACCAGGCAGTACCAGAGGCTGGTACCGACCAGAAGCTGGTACCAGGTCTTGCCTTTGCCCCCACAGGCCTGGCGCGCCACTCACCCCTTGCGCTTGGCCTGGGTCTTCTTCGCCTTGTCCTCATGCGTGACGAAGCCGATGGGTCGCTTGGGCGGATCAGGCGGCGTCATGAGTTCGCGCAGGGCGTCGAAAAGCTGCTTCAGCTGAAGCCGTGTGTTGCGGCTGAAGGTGTCGTGCGACAGCGCGAGTCCCTCGGTCTTGCCTTCGAGCTCGTCGAGCCGCTTGGCCAGGTCGCTGTGCACCGCGGCGAGTTCGCGCATGCGCACGAAAGCGCGCACGACGAAGATGCCCATCTCGACCGCCTGGGGTGAAGCCAGCACGTTGGCCGCCTGGATGGCGCCGTGCTCGGTGAAGGCGAAGGGCAGCACCTTGGAGAAGCGCAGCTTGGCGAGGTGGTCGCAATTTGCGACCACCTCGGCCTTCTCGGGCGTGGTCAGCCGGAACATGAAATCCCCCGGAAAGCGATCGGCGTTGCGCTTGACCTGCTCGTTCAGGCGCTTGGTGCTCACGCCGTAGAGCGCGGCCAGGTCGGCGTCGATCATCACGCGCGAGCCGCGCAGCACGACGATGCGGCTCTCGATGCGCGGTAGCAGCGCGGGCGTGGTGGAACTGGTCTTGCTGGTCATCGGGGCTGTGTCGTGATCGGTGATCGGTGGCGTTCAGCGGCCGGCTTGCGCCAGCACCGTGTCGAGCATCTGCGAGACGAACTGCTGCTTGGTCTTGGCAGCCTGGCCACGCCTTGGGGGCAGGTCTTGCCTTTGCTTCCGCGCAGGCTTTGGTGGGCTTTGGAGTCAGGTCTTGCGTGTTGCCTTCGACGAAGTCTTCTTCCCCTTGTCGTCATGCGTGACGAAGCCGATGGGTCGGTGAAGGCATAGGGTGCAATGCGCCGGCCGCCGTGACCAGCACTCGAGGTCACAGTTTGTGACCTCGAGTTGGCGAACTCCTCGGTGGTGAGCTGAAACTTGAAGTCGGCGGGGAAACGAGCCAGATTGCGCTTGACCGCCTGCACCAACACCTTGGTGAGCACGCCGTAGAGCTCGGCCAGATCGGCGTCGAGCATCACGCGCTGCTCACGCAGCGTCAGCATGCGAGCCTCGGGTCATGCGAGCCTCAGGTCTTGCTCCCGAGACGAGGAGATTCGTATCGAGGACGAAGCGCACTGATCAGGCATCCTGCCTGGCGCGCCGTTCCTGCCGCGCCGCCTGAATCTCCGCCTCGACCTCATCCTCAGAGACAGGTGGCAGGTTCAAGGCATCGAGCCTGACCAGCCCTTGCGTGAGCCGCTGCGCCGCTGCGGCGCGTTCCTCGCGTTGGCTAAGGAATTCCACGAAGTCCACCACCTCAGCCACGCGGCTGGGAGGCAGCTTCTTCAGCCGCTCGATCAACTGAACTTCGATTGCGGTCATCGCATTCCCCTTGTTCCTTGCTTGTTCCTCGAACTGCTCAGTGCCCTTGCTGCGCCAGCGCCGATGTTCACGGCCAGTGAGGGGTGGGTGGTAGTGCTCATCAGGATAGGTCTGGCTGAGTGGGTGGAGGCGCGTTGCTGGCTTAACGATACTCTACGATAGAGTATTTTGATGTGGAGTTATTTGACTCCGTCCTGCCAGCGGCGCCAACCAACCCCACGAGCGCAGCCGCGACGAATGGGGCAAGATCGTGCGCTACCGTCTGGGCAACACCATCCGCGACCTGACCTACGACGCCGGTGACCGCATCGTGGCCTACACCCACTACGACGCCGTGAGCGCGGCCAGCGTGCCCAGCCTGAACCAGAGCTTCGGCTACGACGAACTCGCAAGACTCACCAGCATCACCACCGCCACCGCCACCTGGGGCATCGGCTACGACGCCAACGGCAACCGCACGAGCCTGACCCTCAACGGCCTGACGGGCGTCTACACCACGCCGAGCACGAGCAACCGGCTCACCGGCACCACCAACCCCACCCGGGGCTTCGGCTACGACAACGCCGGCAACACGCTCACCACCACGACCACGAGCCCCACCACGGCCACCTACAACGCCGAGAACCGCCTGGCGACGATGCGCGTGGGCACCGTGACCACCACCTACGCCTACGACGCGCTGGGGCAGCGCACGAGAAAGTTCAGCTCCTCGGGCGCGGCCTTCACGGTGATCTTCGTCTACGACCCCCAGGGGCGCCTGCTGGGCGAGTACAACAGCGCCGGCACCGCGATCCGGGAGCTGGTGTGGCTCGACGGCGAGCCGATGGCGGTGTTCACCCCCAACGGGACGAACCCGCCGAATGTGTTCTACGTGCACAACGACCACATCCAGACGCCCCGGGTCGTCACGAACCAAAGCGGCGTGCTGCGCTGGACGTGGATGGGCGAGCCGTTCGGGACGACGGCGGCGAACACCAACCCGGCGTGGCAAGGGGCGTTCACGTTCAACCTCAGACACCCGGGGCAGTACGCCGATGCGGAGTCAGGGTTGTTCTACAACTACTTCAGGGACTATGACGCCACGATCGGCAGGTATGTGCAATCGGATCCCATCGGGCTTGCGGGAGGAATTAATACCTACGCATACGTTGGTGCCAACCCGCTGAAGTGGACCGATCCGACAGGCTTGAAGTCGAGGGTTTGCTGTCGAGACATACCAGGTATCGGTGTCTTCGGCTTTCGGCATTGCTATGTCGAGACGCTTGGAAGGAGCGGCTCGACTACGACCTTCGGTCTTATCGGGGGTTCGCTGTCAGGGCAGCCATCGTTCACGGGCAGCATCTTCATCAACAACGGGTTCGACGTTGGCGGTGTATGCGGCGAGTGGGTGGACGAGTGCACAACAGACCAGTGCGTGAAGGATGAGTCCGACTTCTATCCGAATCCAAGCCAATACCTCTACACGGGGCCCAACAGCAACACGTTTGCTGGAACCATTGCGAGGAAATGCAGGCTTCCACGGCCTGACCTGTGGCAGCCTGCAACACCTGGGTGGGACGATGGACCTGCACCGCAACGCCCGGGCGAGCCGTATCGGCCGCCGACCATCAACCCTCGGCGCTGAGATGCGCTACGTTGGCATTCGACTTGGGATTCTTTGTTGTGTCATGGTTGGCTGCGCAACGAGTCCGGCGCAATGGGCCGTGCAACTTCCGGATCGTCTGCGGTGCGGCATGACTCCCAAGGAGGTAGAAGCAGTGAGCGAGCGACGCGTAGTCGCGCTGGATCCGCCGCGCACCTATGTAACGCACTTGATCCGCGACGAGGCGACCGACGTGTGGTTGGTGTTCAGAGAGGAGAGACTGCGGTCGGTTCAGCTTGCGTGGATGCGGCAGCTAAAGCGAGTGGACGAAGAGCCCGTTCGGCAGCTTTGTGCGAGCGACTAAGTCGTCCGTTTCGGAAGTTCGCCTATGCCGGAGGGGCGCCGGGGTCACCCATTAGCCGAGCGCCGTCAACAGGGCGAACAAGAGCAAGCGCAGCCATCCCGTGCGTTTCCTTTTGGAAAGCGGTATTGGTATTCCCGTGCCGTCGAGCTGCCGCACACTTGGTTCTCGAGCATTGGTTGCGCCGCAGCGCACCAGTCACCCATCAGGATCAAGGCTCGGCGGCCGTGAGACCTGCGTTGCCCCTGGCTGCGTCAGCAGCCCCTGAAAACCCTCTGTTTTCCAGGCTCATACCTCGTCTGGAAATGACCGGCCTGCGGTACAGACCTTTCGATCGACCTTCGATCAGCCCGTTCGTTCAGCGGCACTCGATGATCGGCCAGACCTGTTCGGCTGCGTGCGTCAGCAGCACCGGGTCAGGATTCACTGCAACCGGGTCAGTCACGGATTCCAGCAGTGGCAGGTCGTTGTGCGAATCGCTGTAGAACCAGCTGCGCGACACGTCCTGCCACACCAAGCCTTGTCCGCGCAGCCAGTCTTCGACATGCGTGCGCTTGTGTTCACGAAAGCACGGCACGCCGATGATTTCGCCGGTGACACGCCCGCGCGCGTCGAACTGTGGCTGGGTGGCCAGCAGGTGCTCGAAGCCCAGCGCGTTGGCGAAGGCCTGCGACACCAGACGCGATGTGGCCGTGACCATCACGCAGACGTGACCGGACAGGCGGTGTTTGGTCACCAGATCGCGCGCCGCGTTGGGGACCATCGCAGGCACTTCGCGAGAGAACGCGTCCAGCCAGTGCTGCAGGCGCTCGGGTGGGTGCAGCGCCAGCGCGCCGACGGTGAAACGGTGCATCTCGACCATGTCGACGTTGCCCGCGGCGTAGGCGTGGCAGTGCTCGAGGTAGCGCGCTTCGAAGGTCGGCGGCAGCACGCCGCGTTCGATCAGGAAGCGGGTGAAGACCGAGCCGCTGTCGAAGGGGATGAGGGTGTGGTCGAGGTCGAAAAGGGCGAGTTGCACAGCGCTATTTTGCCGTGGGCTCAGGACCCATCGTTCGCCATGTTCGTCATGACCAATCATCCATGTCGTGACGGATCGTGCTGCGGTTGGCGATCAGCTCTTCGATCGACGGCTCGTGGCGCAGCGCGCGTTTCAAGGCCAGCTTCGTCGCTTCGTAGTTCGTGCGGTACAT
The DNA here is from genome assembly GCA_963738615.1 of uncultured beta proteobacterium. GTDB lineage: Bacteria > Pseudomonadota > Gammaproteobacteria > Burkholderiales > Burkholderiaceae_C > CAVTWY01. The sequence continues at coordinate 65,858 of CAVTXI010000015.1, read as the reverse complement.
GTCCTTCTTGTCCAGGTTCGGGTCGGTCGCGCAGCGCGGGTCGATCCATACCAGGCTGACGATGCACAGATCGTTCACGCGGCTCTTGGGGATGATGCCTTCGATCACGCAATCCAGCACGGCGTCGGCGGTCGCGCTTTGCACCACGCCACCGAAAAGGTCGACGTTGGCCATGTCGCGCAGCGTCACCTTCGGCACCGTGATCGTCGCCGGGCGCACCATTTGATTGCAAGCGCGGATCGCGAACATCGCGGTGTGGCCTTTGCTCTGCGCCAGCATGTTCGCGAAGGCCTGGCCGACAGGGCCGTCGACGCGCCCGATCAGGATTTCGGGCATGGCGTCGGTGAACTGGCCGTCTTTCGCCATGACTGTGGCTTCGCCAGCGTGGAAGAGGAAGTCGTTGTTGCTCATGGGTTCTGTGCGTTGTGAGTTGAGTCGGGTTGACAGGACAACGGACACGGCGCTTGCGCCGTGTCGCGTCTCTATGACAGCAGGATCAGTTCGCCCTTGCCCTGTACGGCCAGGTCGCCAGTCATACGTGAAAAGCGACGCGACGCGAGCGAGGCGAACGCACCGCCGAAACGCGCGAGGTCACGCGCCAGCAGTTGCCAGAACGCATCGGCGTTGCCACGCACGGATACAAAGGTCGGTGCGAAAGACGAAGGCGTGGTGCCGGCCAGCACGACGCTGCCGCGTCGCATGCCCCACGCCAGGTGCGCGCCGCAGTGCCCGCCGAGCGCGATCGTGCCGGCGACCATGCGCGACGCCGCGAGGTCAGCCACGTCGCCGTGCACGACCAGCGTGCCGCGGCGCATGCGGTCGCCCAGCCGTTGCCCGGCGCGGCCGTGGATCACGAAGGTGCCGCCGCGCATGCCGTCGATGTCGCCGGGCAGTGCACTCGCAGCCAAGTCGCCGACGTTGCCGTGCACCTCGAGCCCGCCGCCGCGCAGGCTGCATCCGGCCAGGTCAAGCGCGTGGCCGTGCACGACGATGCGACCGCCTGATTGACCGAGGCCGACGCCGTGGCCCACGGGGCCGCGCAGCACCAGTTCGCCTTGGTCGAGGCCCAGCCCCAGGTTGTCGAAACGTGAGAGGTCGCCCTCGATCGTCAGCGTAGGCACATCGGCCGCGAGGCTGGACTTCAGGGTGAACAACTCGCCGACTTCGATCTCGTCGCGGCCAAGCGGCAGCCGCTGCTTCAACATCGCCTCGCCCTCATCGGCGTTCGGCCGCAGCGCGCGCGCATCGATGCGCAGCGGCGGAGTCGCGCGTTGCACAAGGACTGTCATGCCGGCGCCTGCATCAGCTTGCGCAGGTGAAAGTGGAACGGTCCGAGCTTGCCGCCGTAGTTGCCGGCGCTGATGCGGCTGACGCCAGACGCTGCGCCGCGCGCCGTCACCGCCTCGATCCCGGCGCGTGTGGCTGCGGCCACGTCGGCGTCGGTCAGCCCGTCGATCACGATCTCGAGCACGCAGTTCACGCCGTCGTCCAGTTCGGTCTTCTTCGCCAGCCCGACCAGCGACGGGCAGAACGCGTCGTTCGTGCTGGCCATCAACGCCGGATATTTGCTGCCGACCTTCGACCCAGACCTGACGACGCCACCGGGGAACGGCATGATCACGTTGGGCAGTTTGCGCATCGCTGCCACGGCGGCTTCGGCGGCACCGAGCGCGGCGTCGGTATCGCGCGCCAGCAGCAGCAGGTTGCCGCCACCCACGCCTTTCGTGATCGCGGTGGTTTCCTGCGCGACGAACTCGCCGTCCATCACCGGCACGCGCCAGTAGCGCACGCCGTTGATCATCTTGCTGGTCTGCCAGCCGTCACCGAAGAAGCGCAGGTTCTTGCCCAGCGCCACCGCTTCGCCGTCCGCCATGCCGGCGAACACGGCGGTGGTGGGGCACGTCAACACGCATTGGCCCACGCGCTTCTCGATCTGCTTGGCAAGCTCCTTGCCACTCATCGCGAAGATCAGGATCGCGATGCCGGGGCGGCCATCGGGTGTTTCGGTTGCGGGGACCTCGCGTTCGATGCCGGCCTCGCAGCCGCAGGCAATCACCGACGTGGCGAACCCGGTCGCCGCCACCGCCGCGTGCATCGCCCACGTCGGGTTGTGCGCGGTGATCACGATCCGCGTTGCCTTCATCGGGAAGGCTTCGGCGAAGGTGTCGTCGATGGTGATGCCGTTGATGATCATGACGTCACGGCATGACTTTGATGCCGACGACATAGGGGTGAAAGGCGAGCGCGAACACCAGATACAGCCCCACGCCAGCCGCAACTCCGCGCAGGTCGCCCTTCAAGGTTGGCACGTGCGTCGCCCGCTTGCCCCGCATCAGGCTGAACACGACATCGGCAAGGCCGATGACCAACATGGTGGCGAAGATCCAGACCACGGACGCTTCACCGTTGGCCAGCAGGTGCGCCGTCGACCACAACACGATGCCGAGCGAAAAGGGGTGGTGAGTCAGCCTGGCGATGTAGCCCTTGCTTTGGTTCGAGAAGATCAGGATAAAGGCGACCAAGATCATCGCCAGCACGACGTGGCGCCCTGACGTCCACGGCTCGTAGAGCAGCGGCGTGGTGGCGCGCGCACGTGCGTAGCCCCATGCCATCAGCACGATGCCCAGCAGCGATGCCAGCGCATAAGCACCTTTGTAGGCCTTCTGCCCCATCTGCCTTTCGAGGCCTCGGGCCGCGTTCGGCGCAATGATCGACCCCAGATGCGGCAGGCCGAAGAGCAGGACTCCGATGAGCAGAAGCGTCATGGGCCAACCTTGTCGCGGATCATTGATGTGTGGCGCTGCCTGCGGGCAGCAGCCGCCCGAAATTCCCGCAGGTGCAAAGCTCGTCGCGCCCGATCATCGTGTATCGCTTGAACGTGCCGCGCGCATGACCCAGGCCGCGATCGATCACATCGTGGATGGCGTCGTCATACCCAGGCTGCGCGAAGTGCACGCCGCCCGCGGGCGTGGCGACGATGTCTCCGTTCTTCACGACCACCACGCCGTCCTTCAGCACCCACGCGGCCTGCGTGAACATGGCTTCTGGGTTGGCGGCTTCGCGGTAGATCGCAACGTCGGCGACGGCGCCTTCGCCCAGGTGGCCGCGGTCGCGCAGGCCCAGAAGCTTGGCCGGGCCGCAGCGCGTCATGACCGCGATGTCGTCGAGCGTGAGTTCGCGCTTCATCTCCTTCAGCGCGCAGTTCGCCGCGACATCGGGGTGCAGCTTCGCGAGTTGCTCGTCGCGAAACGCCTTGTCCATCAGCAGCCGGATCAGGTGTGGGTAGCTGGTGAAGGGCGCGCCGTTGGGGTGGTCGGTGGTCAGCACGATGCGCCACGGGTCGGGCATCAGCAGGAAGAGCTCGAGGCCGATCGCCCACTGCAGCGCGTTGACGTAGCTCTGCTCGCTTATAGCGGAAGGGCACCACGCCGCAGCCAGCGTCGCATTCGATGTCGGCGCCGATCCACTTGCGCGGGTTGGCCAGGCCGCTGTTGGCGTGCTGACGCATCGTGTCGCCTGATGCGGTGACGGTCTGCTGAAAGAGGATCTGGCCCACGTCGATGCTGACGTTGGGGTTGGCCTTCAATGCGTCGATTAGCTTGGCGGCTTCGCTCGAGAACTTCTTCGGCCCGTCGGTGCCGTAGACGTGGAACTGCACGTGCGTGAGATGCGCGCGCCGGCCCTCGAGCGCATCGATGATTTCGAGCGTGCTTTTGATGTTGCCCGGCACGCCGAGGTTGCTGGCGTGAATGTGCAGCGGGTGCGCCAGGCCCAGCTCGTCGATTGCCTGCGACAGCGTCGCGACGATCTGCCGCGGCGTGACTTGCCAATGCACATGCTGCTCGTCGACGTTGAGCTTGCGCTGGTTGAACTTGAAGGCCGAGATGCCGCCGGGGTTCACCACCTTCACGCCCATCGCCTTCGTCGCGTGGATCATTGCGGCCACGTAATCGCGCATCGCGTTGGCGCCCGCGTTCTTGTGCAGCAGCTCGAGGAACAACTCGTCGTTGCCGAGCATCACGTACGCGCCGTGGTCGAGGATGGGCACGTCGCCCATCTCCATGTGCGCGTGGCGCGCGTTGCCGGCCACCATCGCCGGCTCGAACGCCGCGGTGTAGCCCATCTCGGCATAGCGATAGCCGGTCGCCAGCGTGCCGGGTATGCACGTGCCGCACGATGGCAGCTCGAGCGGGTTGCTCGGCAGCGGCGACGGCGCAAGGCCTGCGCGATGGTCCTCGGGCAGCAGCAGCCGCGCAAGGTTCATCTTGCCGCCGCCGATGTGCGAGTGCAGGTCGATGCCGCCGGCTAGCACGACGCAGCCGCTTGCGTCGATGGCGTGGTCGACGGTTTCACGCGCGTCGAGCGCGACGATGCGACCGTCGCGGATGCCGATGTCACGGACCGCACCGTTCGCTGCGTGCAGCGGGTCGACGACCTTGCCGCCCTTGATGCGCAGCGTGGTCATCAATCTGACTCCATTGCGCGCAACAGATCGGTGGCGACCTGGGCCACCGTCATCAGGCCGTCGTCTCGAGCGGCGTGAAGATGAAGCATCACAGGGCCGTCGGTGCGGAACAGATGGGCGTCGGCGTTCAGGCCCGGCGTGGCGACGGGGATGAAGATGTCGTTCGCATCGAGCTTCGCCGCCATCGCGGGCGGCCCGAGCACGATGCGCGGCAGCGCGGTTGCAGGTGGTACACGCGTGGCGTCGAAGCTGTGCACCCACAGCACACCATCAACCGCTGCATCGGCCAGCAGTTGTGATGTGCCGAAGCGATGCGGGTCATGCTCGAGACCACGCGCCTGAGACACGCGCGTGCGCAGCGGCAAGCCGGTCAACCACGTGAAGGTCTGGTTCACGCTGGCTGCGCCGTCGTTGCCGCCAAGGCCAAAGGTCGCGGCGCGCGTCGTCTGGTTCAGCGTGCCGACGATGCTGTTCAGTCGCTCGACGATCAGCGCGCCGTGCGCTGGCAGCGCGCCGCCTTCCCAGACCAACACCGCGTAAGGACTCGCGAGCAACTCGTCGGCCAGCGACGCGAGCGTTGCGTCGGCCGATGCAGGGCGTGATGAGGGCTTGCGTGCGACCCACGCCGCCAGTTGTTGCACGTCAGCCAACAGATCGCCGCTGGCGGGCAGATGCTGCGTCGCCGCGCGGGTTTGCATCGCGGCCGGCGGCGGCACACCAAGAAAGACCACCTTGCGGCAAGGGCCGTCGTCTCTGTCGTGGTCGAGGCCGAAGCGCTCGACAAGCCGCGGGTAACGCGTCACCCCGTCGGTGCCGACGAAGACGATCGTGTGCGCGCGTGCGTGAACCTCACTCAAGCGTCGCGATGTACTGGCCGCGGTCCTGCACGGCACGAACGCCGCGCATCAGCGCGTCACCGTCGGCGTGGTCGCAGATCGCGCCGGTGCGTGCGGCCAGACGGAACAACGCGCGTGCGCCGGCCACGTCGGTACCCATGCCGCCGAAGAGCGGCTGGCGCCACGTCGCGAGCCTGGATGCGGCTTCGGCGATGGCCTGCGTCACGCGCGCGCCAGCATTGGCGGGTGGTGCATCTGCGTGCATACCCAGTGCCTCGAGCCGCTCGCGTGCGCGCACACAGCGCGCCGCGCCTTGCACGGGCCCCGCGAAGCCTTCACACAACAGTGCGCAGAACGGACAGGTCCAGGCCGGTGGATCGATCGCGGCAACAGTCATCGAATGGCCTCGCCCGCAAGGCACGTGCCACGCGGCGTCGACATCGATGAGCGTGGCACTACGTTCGCCGTGTCGCTGGCGATGGGCCAGTGTGTCGCCGCCGATGCGCCGCGCCGCGCGTGCAACCGGGACACTATGTTTCGCGCGGGTCGGCGCACGGCGGTGGCACGGATCGTGAGTGGACGCGCCCTGTGAAATTCCGCTGCTTGTCCGCCCGCTCGCCGCATCATGGTTCGATGCCCGGGTTGGGTGTGCGCGGGTCGAGCCTGCCGTCATGCAGCGCGCTCGCCACAAGCCAGGCGTGCGCGCCAGCTCGACCTGCCGCGGTCAGGTCGCCGCTATGACGCAAACCCCCGGCACCGACCCAGCGGCGCACGTGCGGTGCACGCGCCGCAAGCGCGGGCAGCGCGTCGACGTCAGGGCCGGCATCGGCGCCCACGCGGTCGAGCGTCATCACGATCACCGTCGCTGGCCACAGGTCCGGGCGCTGCCACACGCCGGCCGGGTCCATCGGTGTCGACAGGCGCGAGTCGAGCGACAGGATCGCGTGGTCGTTGACGCCCAGCGCTTCGAGCGCGCGCACGCCAGCCAGCGATTCGCTCGCGATCACCGGCTGCACCCGCCCGGCGCCGAACGTGGCACGCACCTGTGCCGCCTGAGCAGGCCCGTCGAAGCCCGCGTCGAGCCAAAGCACCAGCGAAGGCAGCGCATCGATCAGGCGGGTGATGGCGTCGAGCTGCATCCCCTGCCCCGTCAGCGCGTCGAGGTCAGCCACGTACAGCAGCGGCGCTTCGCCCGGCGGCGTCGGACATCGCGCCAACAGCGCGCGCGCGATGTCAACCGGGTCGCTGCCGTCGGCCAACGGTGTCACGATCGGCCGGTACGACGCGCGGTCACCCCGCTGCGCGCGCACGACCAAACCGTCCATCAGGTCGATGACGGGGATGACACGTACGGGGTTGGATCGGTCCACGATGACGACAACATGAGAACAGCATGACCACACAGAAGGCGCCGCGATGATCGCAGACTCGTCCACATGGATCGGTTGGGACGTGGGCGGCGCGCACCTCAAGGCGTGCTTGGTGGTGGCCCATGATGTCGTCGACGTGGCGCAGTGGCCATGTCCTTTGTGGAAGGGGATCGACCAGCTTCAGCAGGCGCTCGACGCGGCCCGCGCCCGATGGCCCGACGCCGTCGGTTCCGCGCACACGCGGCACGCGGCGACGATGACGGGCGAGATGGTCGACCTGTTCCCCGACCGCGCGACGGGCGTGCGTGAACTGGCGGCGCAGTTGGCCGAAGCGCTGGGGCCGCAGCTTGTGCTCTACACGGGCGTGCCGCAACTGGGTGGTGTGGCGCAAGGACCGTGGGTCGCACCGCATGAAGCCGCGCGCTTGTGGCGCGAGCTGGCATCGGCCAACTGGCGCGCCACCGCGTCGTGGGTCGCGAGCCGATTGCCCGAGGCGTTGCTGGTCGACATCGGCAGCACCACCACCGACCTGATCGCCGTGCGCGAAGGTTCGGCATGCGCCGGTTGTGACGACGACGCCGTGCGCGTGGCCGACGGTTCACTCGTCTATGACGATGGCGCCCGGCTGGCGGACGGCTCGCTGGTCTATCAGGGCGTGGTGCGAACGCCGCTGTGCGCGTTGGCACCGCGTGTGCCGTTCGGCGGGCACACGGTGAACGTGATGAACGAGTATTTCGCCACCACGGCTGACGTGTACCGCCTGACGCAGGAGCTCGAGCCCGAACACGACCAGCAGCCCAGCGCCGATGGTCAGCCGAAAGACATAAACGCCACCCGCCAGCGCCTGGCCCGCATGATCGGCCGCGACGCTGCGGACGCCGACGAAGGTGCCTGGCTTTTGCTGGCCCAAGCCTGGCGGCGCATTCAGTGCCACGAAATCGCCGGTCAGATGCAGCGTGTGGTCGAACGCCACGCGCTCGCTGCCGACGCGCCCGTGGTCAGCGCCGGATGCGGTGACTTCTTGGCCGAAGCGTTGGGGCGTGCGTTGCGCCGGCCGGTGCTGCGCTTTGCTGACCTTGTGCCCGGCGCAGCGGCTTCGTCAGCGTCGTCGACCGTGGCGCGCTGGGCGCAGGTGGCCGCACCGGCGGTGGCGGTGGCCCTGCTGGCTTCGCAGTCGGCGCAGTCGGCACAGTCGGCACAGTCGGCACAGTCGTTGCAATCGTCCATCGTGCATCCGCGGGCCCAACCAGTGGCTGTTGACCGGGCTTGAACCATGTGGGTCGTCAAGCTCGGCGGCAGTCTCAACGCGAACCCACGGCTTGTCGCGTGGCTGCGTGCACTCGCCGACCTGGGCGGCGGACGTGTCGCGATCGTTGCTGGTGGCGGTGGTTTTGCCGACGTGGCCCGCGAGGTGCAGACGCAGTGGCGCATCGACGAGGTTGCCGCTCACAACATGGCCGTGTTGGCGATGGTGCAAAGTGCCTACCTGCTGCGCGCGCTCGAGCCGCGGTTGGTGACGGCAATCACCGAAGACGAGATCCGCGGCGTGCTGCGCCGCGGCCAGACCGCGCTGTGGATGCCCTACGCCGCGCTGCGCGAGCGGCTGGACGACACCACCACATGGGAAGTCACCAGCGACAGCCTCGCGCTGCACCTGGCTAAGGGTCTGCACGCCGAACGGCTGGTGGTGGTGAAGTCTTGCCACGTCGAGCGTGGGCACGGCTTGCCCGCGCTGGTGCATGACGGTGTGCTGGACGCACGCTTCGCACTGTGGGCGCGCGACGCCGACTTCGAAATCGACGTGGTAACTGACGATGCGCTCGAGGATCTGCGGCAGCGGCTGTTGGGGGTGAGTGAGGTTGGTGCCACGCCGCAGATTCGACGACAACGCTTGCGGTAGCGGGTTCTATAGGTTCACCATGGCTCACATCCGCCCCTGCGAAGTCCCGCTAACGTCGCTGCTTCGGGTGTACAAGGACGGCCCTGGCTTCGCGGACTGCTATGTCACCGAGGTGCGCGCAACGGTTACGCAAGCCATGTTCATCGAGGCCTTCTACACATCGACGCTGTTCAAGGTCGAGCGGATGCTGCTGCAGTATTTGGCATCGAAGCCTGCGTCCGATCGCGACGCGCAGCATCTCGCGGCCGGTGAGGTTGGGGCCTTTTCGGCTTGGCGAGTGGAGCAACAGTCCGCTCATGAGTTGCTGCTCGCGGATATGACCGGGCGAACGAGGTCCTGGCTCATGGCGTCCCCGGCTCAGTCTGCGTCTCATCCGGCGGGCACGCTGCTTTACTTCGGTTCCGCCGTCGTGGCGCGCCCGGGCGCGCATGGGGCCAAGCCCAGCATGGGCTGGCAGTTCGATCTGCTGCTGGGGTTCCACCGGCTGTACTCGCGGCTGCTGCTGCGCGCCGCGAGCAGGAATCTGCGTGACCGCTGATCCCCCCGTCTGTCTCGCCAGACCCGACGACGCGACGGCCATCGCGGTCTTGTCTCGCGATCTCATCGAGTACGGGTTCGAGTGGCGCTGGCGACCCGCGCGCGTCGCGAGGGCGATTCGTGACCCGGACACGAACGTCGCGGTGGTGCGCAGAGAAGCGGCGCTTGTCGGTTTCGGCATCATGAAGTACGCCGACGAGGATGCGCATCTGCTGCTCTTTGCCGTCGCCACAGCGCATCAGCGCCAAGGCATCGGCAGCGACATCTTGCGCTGGCTCGAAGGCCGCTGCCCGTGCCGCCGGGATTCCGCCGCATCGTGGTCGAAGCGCGCCACGAGAACGTGCGGCGCGATGCTTCTACAACGAACACGGCTACCACGAGCAGGTGCTCGAGCGGCGCATGTACGCAAGCGCCATCGACGGCGTGCGCCTCGCGAAGTGGCTGCGGTCGTCGAACGTTGGCGAGTGATGTGGTCGCGTGGTCTCAACCGTCGCGTGGCGAGGGTACGCAGGCTGGGGTGATGCGGTTCCGGCCCTCGTCGAGCGGTTGACCGGCGTATCCAGCGGCGATGGCCGCGTGGGTGGCCCAGGCGTCCGGCGCAGCACCTTCGGCGATACGCGCGAGTTGCGCGCGTTGCAGCGCTGTGGCCACGTCCACGCCCGGAACCCACGCGCGATAGAAGGCGACGGCGTGGCCTGGGCTTCGCGCGGGTCGACATAAGGAAGCGTCGTCATGAGCTGGCGCGCACCGGCCTCGAGGAACGCTTTCACGAATCCGCCCGCGTCAGCGTCGCGGTCGAACGCCGTAGCCGCCGGAAACGCAGGCGTTCAGGAACACGGCCTCGTGGCGCGCGCCCTCGGGCCACGCTTCGAGCCATTGGCGCGCACTCAGTGCAATGCCATCGGCGAAGACGAGGGTCGACGCGGCGAGCGGGTCGAGTCGACCGCGCTGGACGGTTCCGTGCACGCTCAGGTGCAACACGTCGTGGGCTGGCGCGCGATCGAGGAAGTCCTGGCGCGACGCGTTGCGGATCCCGATGGCTGAGCCGTGGGCATAGTGCTTGGCAATGTCCTCGGCCATGGCCGAGAAGTCGTGCAGGTCGGGTGGCGCGCCCGTGGTGCCGGCGCCGACGCTCAACAGCTTCATCGCGCCGTGTGGTTCTTGTCCGCCGCTCGATTCGCGAAAGGCCCATCACCATGGCAACCCCTGAGCCAGCCGCTCGCCTCCCGCCAGTGACCCGCCAGGAACGAGCGCGAAAACGCCTTCGGGGACGACGACGATTCGGCGCGCGCCAGCTCAGCGTGTCCAGGCTCCGCCCGAGCCATGCCGAGAAGGTCTCGATGTTCTCGAGGAAGCAGGGGTTCCACTGTGCGGCTCCAGCCTCGAGCATGGCGAAGCGTCGGTGCCAGTCGCCGCGACCGGCGTCGATCTGTCGAACTGTTGGTTCACGACCTCGGCGGGCACCACGACGACGTTCGTGCGACGCGTTCCCGCCATCGGTACGACCAGCGCGCAGCCTTGCTGTGCCAGTTCCCGGCGCGTCGCCGGAATATCGATCGCAGCGTTGCCGCGCCCATGGCGCCGGAGGGCGCGCGCCCAGGTGTGCCGGTGACCACGTTCGCTCCACGTCAATGCTTCGTCGATGCGACCCAATTCAGCGAGATTCAACGCGGCACCGAACGCCAGCGTGCGCCACTGCACGTCGCGGTCGCGCCATGGGTCGTCGTCCGCCGTGGGTGCCAATGCCTCGCCCGCGGCCACGAGTACCGACACTGCGTCGGCGACGCGACCGGCATCGCGCAGGATCCCCGCGCGAAGGCCCGCGATGCTCGCTTGCGTCACCGCGGCCATGTTCAAGGCTGCCGTCGGCAGCGCCGCGAGCCGCGCCAGACTCGCCAGTGCCTCGTCGTGTCGCTTCAACGACAACAGCAGCCATGCTTGCGTTTGCAGGCGCGTGGCCGTGTCGCTCAGGGTTCGCCGTCGCCGTGCTCGGCCGCAGTTCGGACAACGCGGCTTCGATCGCCTCGCGATCACCGCTGCCGCGCCGGATGCCACGACGGCGCTCGAGGCATTGCCGCAGCACCGTCGCCGACGCATGTCGCGGGCGGCACTGACGGCGAGATCGGCGTGGCGCAGCGCCTGGGTGTGCTCGCCACCGGCTGCGTGCAGCTCGGCCAAGTCAAGATGCAGCGACCGGTCGCAGCAGTGCTCTACGACCACACCGTGGCCAGCGCTGCTCGAGCCGGGGCAGGGCGCGCTGGCGTGCGGCCGGTCCAGACCTGCGCGCGCGCCTGCACGCCGCTGCTTGAAGTCGGGCTGCCCGCGTACCGCCTGGGGCGCGGTCTTCGCAGTGCTGCTTCGGCCTGGTCGAGTCGGCTGCCGCTGGCGTCCCACGTCAGCTCGTAGGTGGCACGTGCCCACCAGAGCAGTCGAACCATGTCGTCGGCACCCGCGCGTTCGGCGAAAGCCTGGGCCTCGCGGCTCGACTCGACGAAAGCCTGACCGGCCTTGGCCAAAGGGCTCGGCCAGCGGCGGTGGGCCGCCGCGATATTGCGCCAGGCAAGGCGCGCCTGCTCGTCCTCATCGCCTTCGGCAACCAAGTCCCGCCACGAGGCAGGCAGTGTCCAGTGGCGGGCCTCGAACGTCGAGCTGCAGCGCGTGATCGCGTGCCCGGTCGGGCCTGCCAGCCTCGAGCTCCAGCCGTGCCAGCAGATCGAGCGCGGTGGCGCGCGACGGGACGCGTGTGCCCGCTGACAAATCGAGGTAGTTCGCGAGGTGGCGTGCGCATGCGGCACTGTCGCCGACCCGGTGATGCCCCATCGCCGTCGACAGCTCGAGATCGGCATGATGGTCTTGAAGCCAGCCGCGCAGCCGTTCCTGGGCCGGCACGGCCGCGACGGCTGCGCGTCGGCAGTCCAGGCGGCGATGTGGCCTCGAGATGCGCGATGCTGCGGTAGCTCGGCGAGCAGCGCATCGTGCATCGACAGCCCGAGCGTCGGCTCGGCGCTCAGGTGCATCAACGCCTGGCTCTTGCGTGTCGCGACGTCGGCCAGGCGTTGCTGCAGGCCCTGCAGCTGCTCGCGATCGACGGCACGGTTGGGTCAGGTCAACTTGTCGAGCAAGGACTTTGGCAGGCCTTTGACGATCTCACCCAGTGGCTCGAGCACTTTGGCCAGGTTCTGCAGCTGGTTCCATTGAATCTTGTGACCACGCCGGGTCTCGATCTGCGTCGGAATGACCGCAAGCACGACCAGCACGCCGGCGATGAGCTCCGGCAGGGCAGACATGTGTGTGCGTTTAGCCCGCTCGGTTGCCTGGTCGACCAGGGGTGCCAGATCCGGGTGGGCGGCGAGCCCGATCGCCTGCTGGTGAAGGCGCCCTTCAGTTCGGCGTGATCCTCCAGTCGGTCGAGCCTGCGTTTCATGCCGCGGCGGCGCAGTCGCGACGGTCGCCGAGCATCGACGCCATCTCGTCGTACGCCGGCTTTCGGCGCCGGGGAGCAGATCGAACAGTTCGACCAGAACACGCTGGGCTTCTTCGTCGCCCAACTTCGATACGTTCAGCGTCATTCGATTTCCCCCGGGGTGTGTGAACCGGTTGCCAGCCTAGCAGCGCGGACGGCCGCAATCAATGACGATTCATACGCGCTCGCGGCATGCGCGGCGGGCGGCGTGAAGCCCCGCGATGTACCCGAAGGTCATCGCCGGCCCCAGGTTGATGCCGCCTGATGGGTAGAAGCCGCCCATCACGCTCGCCATGTCGGTGCCCACCGCATACAGGCCGGCGATGGGCGTGTCGTCGCGTGCCAGAACTTGTGCGAAGCCGTTTGTCTTCAGCCCGGCGAAGGTGCCGAAGCTGCCGGGCAGCACCTTCACGGCATAGAAGGGGCCGTGCTCGATCGGCGCCACGCACGGGTTGGGGCTGTGCAGCGGGTCGCCCTGCTTGCGGTTGTAGGGCGTCGTGCCGCGTCCGAATTCGGGGTCTTCGCCGCGTCGCGCGTGGTCGTTGAATGCGTTCACGGTTGCGGCCAACGCCTGCGCGTCGATGCCGCACGCTCGCGCCAGTGCTTCGATCGTTGCGCCGCGCACGAGGTAGCCGCTGCGCACATGCGACGCAACCGGCAACGGGAACGGCTTCGCGAAGCCCAGGCCGTATCGACGCTGGAAGCGGTGGTCGCAGACGAGCCACGACGCGACCTCTTGCCCCGCAGGCACGGCGGCCACCATCGCGGCGGTGTAGTCGTAGTAGCCGTCGGCTTCATTGACGAAGCGCTTGCCGTTCGCCAGCACGCCGATCAGCCCCGGTTTGGCGCGGTCGATGATGTGTGGGAAGTGGCCGATGGATCCGTCGGCGTGCCGCACGCGCGACACGGGTGCCCATGCGGCCGGTGACGCAACGTCGGTCACCAGCACGCCACCGGCCGATTCGCCCAACGTGATGCCGTCGCCGGAGCAACTGGTTGGCGGCAGCGCCAGATGTTCCTCGCCCGTCGGCGTGCGCGGGAAGAACGCCTTGCGCCGCTGCACGTCGTTCGGAAAGCCACCCGCGGCCAACACCACGCCCTTGCGCGCACGAATGTCGACTTCACCGACGCGGGTGGCCACCACCGCACCGCGCACCGCACCGTTCTCGATGATCAGGCGCTTGGCCGGAGCCGACTCCATCAACTGCACGCGCAACTTGTCGGCCGACTTCGCCAGCCGTGCCACCAACGCGACCCCGTTGACGAGTTGCATCGCACGGCCATGCACGGCCAGGTCGAACAGGTGCCGAACAAAACGCCGCGTCACGTGCCGCAGCGACGCGAACGACCGCGTCATGCCGAGGAAGGCCGCGAGGTCCGCACCCGCCATGATCGGCATGCCCATGAACGATGTCTCGCGCATCGTCTTGCGCAGGCGCGTGAGCAGTGGCCCGACCTCACGTCCGTCGTAAGGCGCCGCCGCCACCTGATGCCCTTGCGTCGCAGCACCCGGCACGTTGCCGTGCACGTCGGGAATCGCGTTGCCGTCGACAAATTTCAGTTCGGTGTGTTGTTCGAAGAAGGCCACCATCGGCCCGCAGTGGTCGAGGAATGCGTCGACGCGCGCCGCGTCGTAGCGCGCGCCGAGTTCGTTCTTCAGATAGGTGCGCGGCTGCTGCGGGTCTTCATGAATGCCGGCGCGCTGCGCGAGCGGGTTGCCCGGCACCCACATCCAGCCGCCGGACCACGCTGTGGCGCCGCCAAAAACCGCATCCTTCTCGACGAGCACGACCTCGAGGCCGTGGTGTGCGGCGGTGACGGCGGCTGACAAGCCCGATGCACCCGAGCCGATGACGAGCAGGTCGCACTGCATCATCCAGCAGCCAGTTCGACCACCGCGCCGCTCTTCGCTGCGTCGCTGATCGCTTCGGTCACGCGCAGGTTGTTCAGCCCGTCACGTGCGCTCACCAAAGGCTTGGCATGACTGCGGATCACGTCGACGAAGTGGGCGATCTGGCGGGCGAGCGGGTCTTCGCGCACCATGTCGACGGTGCCGACCTCGAATGGCTTCCACCATGAGCGGTTCTCGGGCCGCGAATAGGACTTGATGCGCATCGTCGGCACCGACAGGCTGCCCATGGTGCCGGCGATCACGTAGCAGTCTTCGTCGGCGTAGGTCGGGAAGACCTTGTTCTCCTGGCTGGTCTGCTCCCAACTGCGCGCACACGCGGCGGCGTCCGACAGCATGAAGGTGCCGAGCGCGCCGTTGGCGAAGCGCAGGTTGATCGCCACCGTGTCTTCCACCGAGAAGCCGCGCACGGCGTTCGACGCGAGGGCCTGCACGGCCACGATCTCGCCGCACAACATGCGCAGGTTGTGCACCTCGTGAATCATGTTGATCAGGATCGGGCCACCGCCGGCTTCGCTGCGCCATGGGGCCTCGGCGAAGTACGGGTCGGGCTTGGCGAACGTGGCGCTGCCCATCACCGCGACCAGGCGCCCGAGTTGGCCGGAATCCACCACCTGCTTGGCTTTCGCCATGATCGGGCTGTGCGCGCGGTGGTGGCCGATCAACACACGGGCGTTCGTGCGCTCGACGCGATCGACCAGCGCCAATGCTTCGCGCACCGTGGTCGCGATCGGCTTTTCCAGCAGGATGGCAACGCCCGCGTCGAGGCATTGCATCGCCTGGGGCACGTGCAGTGGGTTCGGCGTGGCGAGGATGATGCCGTCGGGCCGGTCGCGGGCGAGCAGTTCGTCGAG
Source organism: uncultured beta proteobacterium (assembly GCA_963738615.1). Classification (GTDB taxonomy): domain Bacteria; phylum Pseudomonadota; class Gammaproteobacteria; order Burkholderiales; family Burkholderiaceae_C; genus CAVTWY01. The sequence goes on along the minus strand of CAVTXI010000015.1, from coordinate 50,524 downwards.
CGTGCGGTACAGCGCCACGCCCGCCGTCGATGCCACGTTGGCGGCGGCGGGCGATGGATCGACGATCGCACCGAGCACGCAGTCTTTGTCGGCGTTGATGACCGCGATGTGCGCCAGGCCGATCACGCCCGCGCCTGCCACGGCGATGCGCACGGGTGCCGACGTGTTCATATCCTCTACCTCGACGCGTCGAGTTGCGCCAGCACGCTCCGCGTCGCCGCCAATGCGCGCCGCGCGCGTTCGGTCGCCCCGACCGTCTTGGCCAACGTGTGCGTCGGCACCTCGATGCCCAGCGGAATGTCGCGCGGCACCGCGCGCAGCAGACCGAGCAGGTCGACGTCGCCATCGCCGGGGAACAGTCGCTCGCCCCGCGCCTCGGCCAAGATGGCCTCCATCGTCGGCGGAATCGCCGCGGGCACGTCGCAGAACTGCATGAAGCGAAAGCGTGATGGCGCGATCGAGGCGATGTCTTCGATGCGGCTGCGAGAGCGGCTCAGATGGAAGGGGTCGATCAGCACGCTGGCGTTGTCGCGGCCCGTGCCCTCGACGATGCGCGCGGCCTGCGGCAGATCTTTCGCGTCGGTCCACGGCATGAACTCGAGGCCGGCGCCCAGGCCGTAGCGGGCGGCGAGTTCGCAGAACGCGGCGAAGGTGTCGATCAGCCGTGCTTCGTCGGGATCATTGCCGGCCACCAGCAACTGTGTCGCGCCCAGCCGCGCCGCAGTGGCGATCGCGGCTTCGTCGTCGGCGACGCGGGTGTCGGGCTTCATGCGGAAGATTTCGACATCGAGCACCTTCACGCCGGTATCCGCGAGCCGAGCTTCGACCTCGCGCAGCATTGGCGTGTCACCCACGATGTCGTACTGCGGCTCGGTCGGCGTGGCTGGCAGCAGGCGGATGCCGACGTGGCTGAAACCCGCGTCGGCGGCGCACGTCACCATCTGCGGTGGCGTCAGTTCCAGCACCGTGAGGGCGGCCAGCGAGATGGGGCGCGTCATGTGTCGTGATCTCGGGTGGTGGCGATGGCCGCGGCCCGCAGTGCCCGAAGCCGCTGCGGATCCATCGCTTGCGCACGGTCACCCGAACACACCGCGCTGCGGAAACCCGCGAAGTCCGGGTCGATCGCGATCAGCGCGGGCACGTCCTCCAACCGCAGTGCCCCCGCCAGCCCAGCCCACGCGCCCGTGGTCCGCACGTCGGTGACGAAGTTGCTCAGCGCGTCGTGCGGCAGGCGTTGCAGCAGGCTGCCGGCGCGCTTGTTTTCGGTGTCGAGCATCACGGCCGCGTAGCGCCGCGCCGTCATCAAGCGGTCGAGCAGCGCGTATGGCACGCCGTGGTCGGCGATGAGCACGGGCACCACGGGCGCTTCGATCGCGCGCAGCGCCGTGATCAGCGCGGTTGCATCGCCGATCGGTGAGACGCCGACCTTCACGTCGTCGACGCCGGTGGCGGCCACGGCCGTGATGCGCGCGACGATGTCGTGCACCGCGCCGACCGGCCAGTCGCCGATGGTCGCGCTGATGCGGCCGCGAAAGCCGGGCAGGGCACGCAGTACGCGAACGATCGCGGTGATGCGTTCGGGCTCGAGGCCGCCCAGTGCGCCGGCAGCCGGGTCCTTCAGGTCGATGAAGTCGGCGCCTTCACGAGCGACGAGCAGGGCTTCGTCGAGGTTGCGGACGCTGACGAGGATGCGCATGGTGTTCATGGGGTCGCTGGTCAGGCACGCGGGCGGCGAGTGCAGCGTTCGACCCATGCGGCCTGGGCCGCAGTGTCCGGCATCGCGTCGTCGCCGCCGCGGGGACGAGGTGTCAACGCGAGTCGTGTCGGCTCGATGCCGATGACCCAGTGAAGTTCGGGATCGAACATGTGCAACGTGCCTTCGTCGCTTTGACGCTACCGCCGCGCGCGATGCGCCGCAACTGCATCGCGCAACCATCCCCAAGCCTCGAGCTCGTTCGGCCCGGCGGTCTTGTCGATCGCGATCTGGAGGTACGCGAACTCGCGGTCGATCTTGTCGTTGTCGAGCATGTGAAGGCGGCTGACCAGCACCGCGCCTTCGAGCACCGCGGCTTGCGCGCGCACGAAGCCGGTGAAGGACGCGTGTTGAACGGCCGCCCCGCGCGTCATGTGCAGCACCGGGCGCTGCACGTCGTCACTCACCTCGGCCAGCGCCAGCGGAACGTGGCCCAGCGCGGTGGCCAGGCGCACGGCCGGTGCGCCTTGCGTCGCTGGGGTCACCGGCACGGTGGGCCAATCGCGGCGACCGGTGACGCAGCCTGCGAAGACGCGCACGTCAGTCAGCCAGTTCAGCACGGCGCTTCGGGTAGCCAGCACGTTGTCGAGCGTGGTGCTGGGTTTGAAGGGCATCAGGACGACGGTGCGCTCGTCGGAGTAGCGCACGCCCATCGGCGCGACGTGCACGCGGCCGTCAGCGCTGCATGTGGTGACGACAGTTTCGTGGATGAGTTCAGGCATCGTCGTCGGTGGTGTCGTTTGGTGTGACGGGCGTGGCGCGATGCGTCAGCGTCGTGCCTGGTGCGCACTGCGTATCGAGGTTGTCGCTTGCTTGTTCGACGGCTGCGCCCCAATCGAGCGGCTGGTCCTGCACGTACCGCTTGCCCAGTTGCCACGCGACTTGCGCGCGTGCCAGTTCCACGCCCATGTAGAACGCGTGCGCGGCGTCGTTCTCGAGTTTCAACTGCGGCCATAACGCGAAGGGATCGACGTCGCGCCGCAGGCCGTCGCGGTTGTAGACGTGCAGGCCGCTGGCCGACACCTGGATGCGGAAGTTCGGGTCGCGCACCTGCGCGGCGATGGCCGCGATTTCGTCGTCGGTGTCGGGGAAGGGGTGCTTGGCGTGCACCGTCATCAGCGCGTCGCTCAGGCCCTTGGGCAGCATGCGGTTCGTGACCGCGGCGGCCATGATGCGACGAGCGTGATCGGCCTCGCGCACCGCGCGGCGCGCATGCGCGCTGACCTGCGTGGTGAGGATCGCCGCCGCGTTCAGTTCGGCGCAGATCCCCAGCAGCAGCGCGTTGATGCCGGTCGTGTCGGCTTCGGTCAGCTCGGTCAGGTTGCCCACGCCGATCATGATCGGCGCGCTGGGGAAACGATCGCGCAGGCGCTGATAGCGAACGACCGATGCGGTGAAGCCGAAGGGGATCGGGTCGAGGATGCTGTCGGCCAGGAAGGGTTTACCGCGGCGCTGGAATTGTTCGATCAGCGCGTGCAGCGATGCTTCGTCGGCCGGCTCGCGCGCGATCAACACCGGCACGCTCGCGACCTCGTCGGCAATCCACGCGGTGTCGGCTGCCAGGCTCAGCACGTAGTCGGCGCCAGCCTTGCCGCCAAGCAGCAGCTCGTCGGGGTTCATCGAATCGACGCTGACGAGCATGCCTTCGCCTTTCAGCGCGCGCACGCTGTCTTCCAGGTGTGCGAAGGGCGTCTGCGGCAGGCAACCGAGGTCGATCACGTCGGCGCCATCGCGGACGTGTTCGCGCGCACGCGCCACGATCGCGTCGATCGACAGGCGCGGCGCATCGACGATCTCGGCAAAGATGTCCAAGCCCTTGTCGTCGAGCGTGATCGGGGCGGCTTCGCGCGCGAGGTAACGCGGCAGGTCTTTCAACTCTTCGGGGCCGCGTTGCACCGGCAGGCCCAGCGTGGCCGACAACGCATCGACGTCGCCGCGACAGCGCCCGGGCAGCACTAGGCGATGGGCCGCGACGGGCTTCGGCAGGCGGCGCGCGACCATGTCGGTGGTCATCAGCGCGGCGACTTGTACGCCCAGCTCGCGCACTTCCCACGTGAAGGGCGATGCACCTTCGGCGGTGTTCAGCCCGCCCAGCACGCGTTTCAGCGCCGGCTCGGCGAGCCGGCCCGTCAGGAAGAGCACGTGGTCCACAGCGCTACGACGAAGACGATGCGGCTGGTACCAGCCACGCCAACCCACGTTCGACGATCCGCGCGGTCAACGCCGCTTCGAGCGCGGCCGGCGAGCGCAGCACCGTGCAGTGGTCGATGGCCGTCAGTCGCGCGACGTTCTCGAACTCGATGCGCCTCGGCCGCAGAGTGACCCACTCGTGCGGCGCCTTGGTCACGACCACGGGTTCGGTGTCGCACGCGAACACGAGGCTCGGGATGCCGAGCTTGCCCGCCTGCGCGAACATGTTCGTCGGCAGCGTGTCCGACAGGCCCAGCGCGCACTTCGCGACCGTGTTGCTGGTGGCCGGCGCAATCACCACGGTGTGATACGCGCCTGCATACAGGCCGCCCACTGGCACCGAGCTGGCGGTCTTGTCGCGAAAGAGCCTGAAGCGCGTGCGCAGTTCGTCGAGCTTGTAGCCGTACATCGGCAGCACTTCTTCGGCTGCGGGCGAGAGGTACAGGTCGCAGTCGGGCAGACGTGCGGCGATCGCGAGCGACTCTTCGAGAAAGTGCCCCGAGCCGGTCACGCACCACGCGAAGCGTGGCGAGGCCTGCCTCTTGTCATCAGTGCTGAGGTTCATCTTTGCCTCGACTGCGACGAGTGTCGCACGTGTCGACGCGCAGGCTCCAACCCGGCGATGACGAGGCGAGAGCCACGCGTCATCAGCGCGATCGATGTAGACCGAGTGCGATGCCACGGCGGTGGCGTCTAGTCAGCGTCGTCAGAACGCCCCTGGCCGGGGCCTGAGAGTTGCCGTGATCGCGTCCCATAGGGCGACGGCCTGTGCCTCGCTGAGCGCCGGAGCGCCGCGGCGGGCGAGGCCTTCGTCGAGATGGCTGCCGCCGGATCCCATGTTGAACACGACGAAGGGCATCGCGGCGCCACGTCGGATCAGAAGGCGCCCGGCCGAAGGCGCACGCTCTTGACCACCGCGTCCCACAGCGCCAGCGCGTCGTCCTGGCTGAGGTACTTCGTCGGGTCCGACGGATCGCGTTTGCGGGGCCACACCGTTTCCATGTGCAGCTTGATGTTGGGTTGCTGCGCCTTGCCGCTGCCTTCGACCTCCAGCTTGGCATCGAAACTCTCGGTGGGTCCATTGCGGTCAGCGGGGTAGATCCCAAGATACTCCCGCCCTTTGCGGCCGTCCACCGTCACGAATCCGCGACGCAGCTTTCTGATCTTGGCGCCCTCGGGGCCGATCATCTCGATGGCTTGATCGACACGCGAGTGCAAATCCTTGCCGGGATCGGTGGGCCCATCGGTGTTCGTGCTGAAGTTGATGATCCAGGCTGGGGAATCCATACCGGCGCTTGCAAAGAAGCTCTCGTTGTAAGTGGGAGTGAAGTCGAGCAAGCCGTCTGCGATGCAAGCGCCCGACGGGCGCGAAGGCGTCGCGTCGCGGCTCGCCAACCGCTGTGTTAGTTTGGAAATCTCATCAGTGATTTCACGGACATCTTCATCAGCCGCGACATAGCTCAACCGATACGGTGGACGCATGACAAACGACTCCACCAGAGTCGTTCGTCTGTCTCTCATGTCGGTTCTCGACATGAAAATCACTTGCTTGCCATCGCTCGACAAGGCGGTCGATCGGAGCAACGTCCCTTCGGTGACGTGTTTGCTCGTCCGGAGGCGCTGCTCGTGTTCCTTCAAATGATCACGATACGCCTGTTCATCAGCGTAAGACGGAGTGAGTTCGAACTTGACGGACTCCGAGTACGCGCCGCCGATGGAAAAGTCCGCTCCGATCGGAATGTTCGCGAGGTAGCGTCCGAAGCACACAGTCTGCATGCGAGAGGTCAGCGCTGTCATGGCGTGTCGTTGTCGAGATGTCTGTGAGAGCGCTGAGCGCCAGGGAGCCGCCAGCGCGGCGCCGACCAGCAGAGCAACTGCAAGGTGAACGAGTCGGCTCGCGGAGCGTGGCACGGAGTCGACTACGGCCATGAATGCTCAATCCGGCGCGTAGTCGGCGATCAAGCGTGCCACGCAGTATGCGGTGAGTTCCTGCGTCCGCCGATTGCCGTAGCTGTTTTGGTGGTCGTACCCGTCTTGCTCGGCGACGAGTTCGACGGGGCCGTTCAGACCCTTGGCAGATCGGACGGGCACCGTACCGTCGCCAGCCTCGTCACGCTTGTCAGAGAGTTTGAATCTCGGCATGTAGGCAGTAGATGAAATGACGTCCTGCAGTGCCACCGTGCCACGTGGATCGTCGACGAATCTTGTGCTTGTCAACGGATCGCCTGAGAGCCTGTCGCCGCCGCTGAACTGCCAACTGATCGTTCCGAACGCGGCATAGTTGGTTGCGTCCACGCCGTATTGAACGAAGGTGTGCGAATGGCACGTCGTGGCAATGATTTCGTGAAAATCGGATGCCTCGTCAAGATTCTTTAGATACGTGCTCCATGCCTGCTTGGCATCCGACGGCTTAGCTCCTTTCTTCGGATTCAACCAAGCCGGATTCATCAGCCGCCACCAGGCATCGCGCTCCTGATAGATCTCTTTGTACGGATCGGCTTTGGGCAAACTCATCATCACCTTGCCCCTCTCGTCGACGGCGCGCAGCCAGTTCGTTCCGTAGAGCTTGCTTGGCAGCAACTGAAGTGCGCCGGGGCTGTTGCTGAAGACGGCGGCGACCTCGGGGCCATCGCGACCAAGAACTCTGCTGACGATCTCCGAACCCTCGAACCCTGCACGGCATCGCCGATACGCCGCAGGCGCTCCGTGGGTCGGCATCACCCCGTGGATGACCCCGAGCACGTTGCCGGCGAGGCCGCCCATCTGCGGATGCACCATCGCACGCGCGAGAAGCCCACCCATCGAGTGCGTCACCAGGATTACCTGCTCGCATTCGTACTGCATGGCCTTGTAATGGTCGACGAAGGACGTGATCTTCTCCACGGCTTTCGCCGCATTGACGCGATTGGACTCCAGCCAGTTGTAGCCGATCGCGTGCACGGGCAGCCAGTATCGAGCAGCCTTCTTCACGTGGTCCCGTGTCACCGGCTTGTCGCCGCGCTGGATGCCCCAGCCCCGGTCCAGACGATCGATGATGTTCGTCTGCCAGAACCAGTTGAGTTCGCCGCGATCGAACATCTGGTTGAGGTTGTGTTCGAGGTACGCAAGCAAGGGCCCGTAGCTCTTCAGACTGACGGTGCCCCAGCCCCGGCGCTTCATCTCGTTGACGAAGCCGTTGCGGCGCAGGCTGCCGAGGGCCTCTCGATCACGCCCGTCGGCCGGGCTGTCAAAGACGAAGCCGTCGAGAAGCTCGGGCGGGAATTCGCCTCGATCGTCGACTTCGGTATTGCTTGGGTCGAGGAGCGCGCGGCGCTCGGCAGCTTCGAGCGGCCAGAACCTTTGGGCCATGAAGTCGATGTCATCGTCGGGTCGCCATGCCCTGTCGCCCCAACCCTCACGGCCGGTCTTGGTCGTGTAACGCTTGTCTTCGAAGCCTGCCGGCAATCCCTTCAGCCGCAGGTTCGAACCCATGATGCCCGGTAGAAACACCACCGGGATCACTTTGCTTGGCGGCACGATCACCGCATAGCGCTTGGTGTCTTCCTTGGGCGTGAAGGGAACGTCGGCGGTCGGGATGCCCTTGGCGTCGTAGGTCAAGGGCGTCACGTGGTACGTGTCGAAGGGGTTTTGCTCGGCAGCCATGCTGAATCAAGTGTTCGTGGTGTTCTCGCTCGTGGCGGTGGCAAGGAGGGCGATGGTCGAGGCTGCTTGGCTATGCCGCTGGCCCAAGAACGCGAATGCGGTAGCGGTCGGGCAGCACCGACTTCTTCAGACCGGTGCGTCCACTCGAGTCGGTCGCACCGCGAACGATGCCGCCGTCTTCGAAGTGCAATTCGTAGCAGCGCCTGTCGGCCGGTTCGCTGTTGGCGAGGAAGAGCACGACTTCCTGGTCCAGCGCCAGCGTTGCTTGCGGCATGTTCTGCAAGTCGACACTCGCAAACTGCCCTGGCAAGAAACTCTTCTTCCCCGCCCTCACCGTAATCGTCCCCGGGCACTCGAACACGATGTTCCCACCCTCGATCGTGACGCTCGCTCCACCGGCAGTCGCCAACACGATCTTCTTGGCCGCGGCCCAGTCGATGTGGGCGCTCTGGCTCTGGATGCTCACATCGCCCTTCGCCGCGACCTGCATCGCATCGGACTGCGCCTGCACGTCGACGTCACCCGCGCCCGCGATCAGCGTGATGCCTTTGCCGGCGGCCTGATCGCCCGGCTTCGTGGCCCCGGCCAGCATGCCGATCGCCTGGCCGGTGTGCAGTCGGAAGGCTCCCCCTGCGGCTTGATGGATGTCTTGCCCTGCTCCGAGCGACAGCGTGTCGCCGGCCGCAGCCTCGATGTGCTGCCCCGCCACCTGCACCAGCCCCGCCTTGGCCGCGATCACGACGACGGGTTCGCTGCTGTGGGGAACCTTGTCCGTGGTGGAGGTGTTGTGGGCTGCCGCATCGGCCAGCGCTTCATCGAGGCTCACCGGGCTGACCATCCCCTTCAGGATCGTGTCCATCACTTGCAGCGGCGACTCCAGGGTCACGCTGCCGCTGCCGCAATAGCTGGGCAGGCAGCTCGCCCGCGTCACGGTCTCGTGGGTCTTCGCGAGTTCGCTCATCGCCTTCGACATCGTCCATAGCTGAGCGTGCAGCGCCAGTGCCGCGGTGTTGTCGCCCGCGGGCTCTTGCGGGCTTTGGCCGTAGCTGCTGAGCAGCACGCCTTGCTTGGCGCGGATCGCGCCGTAGGCATCGGTCCTGAGTTCGAACCCTTGACCTCGCAAGCCGCCTCGGTGGTTGTCGGCCTGATGGATCAGATGCCCGAGATTCAACTGACTCGCGTGCTGGCTGGTGTGCAGTTGGACGCGCAGCTGGTTGTCGGTGTCGTCGAACACGAGCTGGTTGTAGCCCGTGCCGCCGAACTCCTTGGTCTTGATGCCCGACAGTGCCGCGGCGTTGGCCTGACCCTTCGCGTCCAGGCTGCCCGGGCTGGCGCCGTGCCACGCCGGGCTGTGGCCGCCGCTGAGGTTGCCTTGGCCGCTCGGGCGGTGATCGCTGCTTGTGCCGTAGACGGCGGCGTCGGTGGCGTTGGTGTGGGCATGCTTGCCACCGGGCGTTGCCGGTGTTCCCCCTTCACCCCGGCCGGTGTAGAGCACCTTCATCACATACGGCCGGTCGATGTCGTTGTCGTGGAAGTCGATGAGCACTTCGTGCCCGATGCGCGGGATGAACTGGCAGCCCATGCCCGCGCCGGCCCAGCTCTGCAGCACGCGCACCCAGGTGCTGGTGATGCTGGTAATGGGGCTCGTGGCGGGCAAGCCGGGTTGGCGCTGGAACTCGTACTGGATGCGGATGCGGCCCTGTCGGTCCATGTGGATCTCGTCGGCGCCTTGGGGCGTGCTCTGCCCGTTCGGGCCGACGACGGTGGCGATCTGCATCGTCGCTCGAGGGCGGCGTTGGATCCACCGGCCGTTGTCGTCGAGGACGGGCGCGCGCCAGGGGACGCCGCGACGCAGGGCTTCGAAGCGGTTGGCGTAGCCGCTCTTGGCGGCTTGGGCGCGTTGCTCGTCGTCGATCCAGGCGGGAAGGATCGGGACCGCGTAGTAGTCCCTCTCGTCGAAACCGGTGTTGGCGAGGGCCTCGCTGAGTTGTTGCGGCAGGTTGTTGATGCCGGCGTGGATGACGCGGGTGACGAGGAATTCGCGCAGGGCTTCGCCAACACCGGGGTCGACGTCGAATCGATCGGTCAGTGCGTCGAGAGGGCTGCCTTGAAGGCGCAGGTGTTCGCCGCAGGTGAGGCTGCGCACGCTGCCTCGGCCGAGCCAGACGTGGTGGCTGGCTTCGTGGGTCTGCTGGATGAGGGTGGCCGCGCGCTGGGCTCTTGCGCCGTCCAGGAAGGGGTAGACGTTCGACGCGTCGTAGGACTCGAGCCGCGGTGTCGCGCCGTTGATGTCGACGATGGTGGGCACGACGGCGCTGATGCAGCGCTTGGTGTCGGGGTTCCAGCCGACCAGGGTGGCGCTGGCGCTGCAGGGGTCTTCGGGGCAGCTGTCACGGCGCATCGGGAACGCTCGATACGGGACCGGTGGCTTGTGCACTGTGCACTGAACCAGACTGGCAGGGGCGCTGGCACTTCGCACGGCCTCGTTTCACCGTCGATCCCAAGACGCCCGTCGCACCGTGGCTCTACTTGGTTTTCGTTTGGGGACGGAGCGTCGCGGTGATTCGGTCCCACAGTGCGACGGATTCGGCCGCAGTCAAAGTCAGTTGGCTGGTTGCCTCGATCATGAATAGTGGCGCCTGAATATTCCCATGCCTGGAGTTCATTTCCGCACGCAGGTCGAAGTACGTGACGCCTTCTTCTCCGCGCTCGCTCGAGACCTTCGACATCAACCACTCTTCGTACTTCAGGCCATGACCTTCGCGGCTTCCTCTACGCAAGGTCGCGCCTTGCGATCGTTTCAACTCATCCTCGAAGGCTGCTTTGCGTTCGAGCAGCGTCTTGTCGGGTCCGACGTCGTTGGCATGGGTGAATCTCACCGCAGTGAACTTGGTGTCGCTCTCGACCTCCTTGTGAGAGTAGCTTACGGTCGCCATCTCATGCTCGAGTTGCTGTCCGCGCACAAAACCGTTCAGAAAGCAGAAGCCGGGTTCGTCGGGTACCTCGTCGTCGCGGCGACCGCGGATGCGTTCATGCAGTGAGAGAAGGTGGGCGAGTTTCTCGTTGAAGTCGCTCTTTAGTTTCTTGCTCAAGGAATCGCTCGCCACCTCCGGAAAACTCAAATCCAAAGCCTCGATGAGCGCCTTGACTTCAAAACCGTCGCGCCAAGACAAGAGCTCGATCGCTCTTCCACCGCGGTCGTTAATGCTCTCTGCGCGATCGAATACACCCCCCTTGCCCGCGTTCGGCAGTGGCAAGACGGCGCGCAGGTGCGGGAGGCCGCTGTGCCTGCCAACCTGCGTCATCTTCGCGAGTTCCATCCGCCGAACCTCGAACGCATCCTCGAACCGAGACAGCGACATCGGTATCGCCTGCAGCGTGACGCCCTCCACCTCGGTGCGATGTGACTCCAGCCGCGCGGCCGGCACGAACGCCGACGGCAGTTCGAACCGGTAGCGGCCCACGCAGCGTGGCGTCATGCGCTGGGTGAGCGCGTCGATGCGACGGGATTCTTCGGCGGTGAGCGGTTCCACGGGCGTGACCTTGGGTTGACAGGCAGTAAGAACGGACAGACAGGCCAGCAGGGCCCATGCCCTTGCCCGGTGGTGCGAACGAGGGTTCATTCGTACTTCATCGAACGTGAAGCGGCCACGGTTTGCGCGATCTTGACGATCGCCCGCAAGGTGAAGCGGCAGGCTCGCACGTACTCGTCGCCTCCGCTGGCCCTGAAGGCGCCTTCGTGCTCGACCCTCACCTTCATGAAGGACTTGCAGCGCTTTTCGGGTGCGACGCCGGACCGATGCGGCACCGTTCCGTCGCCCGGGACATCCGGTTCGTTGATCGTGTAGACCTGATGCTCGGCTTTCAGCCAGCCTTTGCCACCCAGGGGCGCTGCCACGGTACGCGATTCACCAAGCTCGCCGGTGCGTACGTCGCGCGCGCTCAGCACGTCGGCGTCGCGTTGACCGCGCAGCCAGCTACCCCCAGTTCCCGTCCACTTGATCGTCCCATACGCTTTGTGGTGGTCGTCGCTGCCGAAGAAGGCGTGGGTGTTGGCGTGGTACTTCTCAAAAAGGTCTTCGTGGAACGCTTTGACTTGTTTACGAATGATTTTGACGTAAACCAGCCAAGCCGCCTCCATCAACGCCTCCCGCTTCTTGGGATCCCTCTCCTCATTCAGCGGATTGATCAAGTCCTTCTCACACAGGCTCCACCACCTGTCCTTGACGGTGTAAACCTCTTCGTAGGGATCGACGGGACTGCCGTCCTTACCCGGGCTCGGCAGCGCGAGGGTCTTGCCGCCGTCCACGATCTGCAGCCAACCGCTGCCGTACTCTGCGGTGGGCAGCAGTTGCAACGGCCCCGGCGCGCTCGACAGCACCGCCGTCATCTCCGCAGCGTCGTTGCCCAGCGCGGCGGCAGCCACGGCGCCCTTGACGTTCCACCATGACGTCGTGTCCTCGGTTCCGGACTTCATGCGCCGGTACACCGCCGGGGCGCCGAAGGCGGGCATCACGCCATGGACGATGCCGTAAATCCTGTCACTCTGACCAAGCACCTCCGAGCAGTAGCGCGCGACCAGCCCGCCCATGCTGTGCGTGACGAGGATGACCTTGTCGACGCGCTTCTTCTCCTTCGTGTAGCGGTCGAGGATGTCCTTGATTCGCCCGGTCAGTCTGACGGCTGAATTCTTGTTGTCGTCGAGCCAGTTGTAGCCGCACGAGTGGACGGGGAATCGGTAGCGATAGCTCAGACCCACCTCGTTGTCGGTCAGCAGGCTTTCGCCGACGAGCGCCTGCAGCGAGTCGCGCATCAGCTTCACGCGCTCACCTTGCGCCGGGTCGGAGAAGTCATTCAGCGCGTTCTCGAGCCAGACGAGCCATTCACCGTAGCTCAGGTTGCCGACCTCACCCCAGCCGCGTCGCTGAAGCTCTTCGGGCGACTGCGCCACAGGGGATGGGGTGACGATGTCTTCCATCGGCCACTCCGGGGTGCCGGTGTTGACGACACGCTGCGCCGGGACGATGCCTCCGGCGTCGACCTCCATCACGGTAGGGTTGAGGTAGCGCTTGCGATAAGCCGCGTTGTGCGTCGGGCTTGCCCATACCACCGCGGTGCCGGCGCTGTCCAGGCGCCACTTCACCGCATCCTTACGGTCCCGCGGATTGTTCTTGTCCTTCTCGATCAGATTGCTGCCCATCACCCCCGGCACGAAGATCACCGGCACGATCCGGTCGGGCACCATCGGAAGCAGCGCGAACGTATCGTCCGGCGGCGACATGCGCATGCGCCACCGTGGGTTGCCCCTGTTGTCGTAGCTGGGTTCGATGACCCGGGCCTTGGTGGTATCTACTGCGTCGACCATTGCAATCACACCTCGTCCAGCAGTTTGAATTCGAGTGCTTCGAAGAACTCGCTCTTCTGCAAGCCTGTCTTGCCTGCGTCATCGGTCACACCTCGAACGACAGTGCCGTCGGCGCGAGTGATCTCGAAGCGGCGGTTGACGACAGGCTTCTTGTCGTAAAACCAAGCGAGAACCATTTCTTCGTCGAACTTGCCTCCGCCAGGCATCGCGTTCATCCCATGGGCATAAGTCGCCGGCCCCGTAAAACTCTTCTTCCCCGCCTCGATCGTGATCGTCCCCGGGCACTCGAACACGATGTTCCCTCCCTCGATCGTGACGCTCGCGCCACCGGCGGTCGCCAACACGATCTTCTTGGCTGCCGCCCAGTCGATGTGGGAGCTCTGACTCTGGATGCTCACATCGCCCTTCGCCGCGATCTGCATCGCATCGGACTGCGCTTGCACGTCGACGTCACCCGCGCCCGCGATCAGCGTGATGCCTTTGCCGGCGGCCTGATCGCCCGGCTTCGTGGCCCCGGCCAGCATGCCGATCGCCTGACCGGTGTGCAGTCGGAAGGCGCCCCCTGCGGCTTGATGGATGTCTTGCCCTGCTCCGAGCGACAGCGTGTCGCCGGCCGCAGCCTCGATGTGCTGCCCCGCCACCTGCACCAGCCCCGCCTTGGCCGCGATCACGACGACGGGTTCGCTGCTGTGGGGCAGCTTGTTGGTCGTTGACGTGTTGTGCGCGGCCGCGTCGGTGAGGGCCTGGTCGAGGCTCGACGGGTCGACCATGCCCTTGAGGATCTTGTCCATCGCCTCGAGCGGCGCGTAGGTCCCGATGGCCAGACTGCCGTCGGCGTAGAAGCTGCCCGCGACGGCCGCCAGCGTCACAGTCTCGTGGGTCTTCGCGAGTTCGCTCATCGCCTTCGACATCGTCCATAGCTGAGCGTGCAGCGCCAGTGCCGCGGTGTTGTCGCCCGCGGGCTCTTGCGGGCTTTGGCCGTAGCTGCTGAGCAGCACGCCTTGCTTGGCGCGGATCGCGCCGTAGGCATCGGTCCTGAGTTCGAACCCTTGACCTCGCAAGCCGCCTCGGTGGTTGTCGGCCTGATGGATCAGATGCCCGAGATTCAACTGACTCGCGTGCTGGCTGGTGTGCAGTTGGACGCGCAGCTGGTTGTCGGTGTCGTCGAACACGAGCTGGTTGTAGCCCGTGCCGCCGAACTCCTTGGTCTTGATGCCCGACAGTGCCGCGGCGTTGGCCTGACCCTTCGCGTCCAGGCTGCCCGGGCTGGCGCCGTGCCACGCCGGGCTGTGGCCGCCGCTGAGGTTGCCTTGGCCGCTCGGGCGGTGATCGCTGCTTGTGCCGTAGACGGCGGCGTCGGTGGCGTTGGTGTGGGCATGCTTGCCACCGGGCGTTGCCGGTGTTCCCCCTTCACCCCGGCCGGTGTAGAGCACCTTCATCACATACGGCCGGTCGATGTCGTTGTCGTGGAAGTCGATGAGCACTTCGTGCCCGATGCGCGGGATGAACTGGCAGCCCATGCCCGCGCCGGCCCAGCTCTGCAGCACGCGCACCCAGGTGCTGGTGATGCTGGTAATGGGGCTCGTGGCGGGCAAGCCGGGTTGGCGCTGGAACTCGTACTGGATGCGGATGCGGCCCTGTCGGTCCATGTGGATCTCGTCGGCGCCTTGGGGCGTGCTCTGCCCGTTCGGGCCGACGACGGTGGCGATCTGCATCGTCGCTCGAGGGCGGCGTTGGATCCACCGGCCGTTGTCGTCGAGGACGGGCGCGCGCCAGGGGACGCCGCGACGCAGGGCTTCGAAGCGGTTGGCGTAGCCGCTCTTGGCGGCTTGGGCGCGTTGCTCGTCGTCGATCCAGGCGGGAAGGATCGGGACCGCGTAGTAGTCCCTCTCGTCGAAACCGGTGTTGGCGAGGGCCTCGCTGAGTTGTTGCGGCAGGTTGTTGATGCCGGCGTGGATGACGCGGGTGACGAGGAATTCGCGCAGGGCTTCGCCAACACCGGGGTCGACGTCGAATCGATCGGTCAGTGCGTCGAGAGGGCTGCCTTGAAGGCGCAGGTGTTCGCCGCAGGTGAGGCTGCGCACGCTGCCTCGGCCGAGCCAGACGTGGTGGCTGGCTTCGTGGGTCTGCATCACGAAGGTGGCGGCGCGCTGGGCCTTGGTGTTTGGTGTTGTCGAGGTGTCGAGGTACCGGTGGCCCGGGTCGTAGGCCTCGAGCCGCGGGGTGTTGGCGCCGAACTTGGCGACGGTGGGAATGATGGCGGCGACGGCGCGTTTGGTCTGGTCGTTCCAGCCGACCATGGTGGCGGTGCAAGGGATGAGGCGCTTGCGCTCACCGAAGGCGAGGATCACGTCTTGCTCTTCGACAGCCGCGTCGCGGTGGAAGCGGATGCCGGGGCCGCCAGCCGGGCTGACGCTGCACGGGTCTTCGGGGCAGCTCGACGCGCGGGTGGTGTCGGCGAGGATGACCAACGCGTCTGGGGCGCTCGCAGATTCATCACCGGCAGATCCATCACCGGCAGATCCAACACTGGCAGCTTCGAAGCGGTAGACGAGGCCTTCTTCGGCGAGCAGGCGTTCGACGAAGGCGAGGTCGGTTTCTCGATACTGGACGCAGTAGCTGCGCTGGCCTGCGGCGTTGTGCAGCGGGCTTTGCGTCAGGTGGTCAGCCACGTCGTCGGCCCAGCGCCACTGAGCGTGGGGATACAGGCCGAGGATCGAGTCGATGATGTCGATGACGGACTTGTCTTGCCAGACGCGGCTGTGGGTGGCGTAGGCGAGCAGCGAGAACCACGGGCCGACGTGCAGGCGATAGCTCGCGAAGCCGCCTTCGGCGTGTTCGGAGACGACGCGCAGGATGGTGCCGCCGCGGTGGTGTTCGCTGCCGTCGGCTAGGCGCGAGTACAGGCTGACGCGCGCGCCGCGGATGGCGTCGAGGTTCAGGCGCGCGTCGAGGCTTAAGGCAAGGATCTCGAGGTCGTAGGGCGCGCTCAGGTCTTCGCGTTGGCTCCAGGCCTGGACCTTCAGCGCTTGCAGTTCACCTTCGCCTTGCAGGCGGTACAGGCGCCGGGCGTCGTCGAGGGGGGTGAAGAAGTCGAGGAGGGATTCGACGGGCGGGGGCAGCGAGAAGTCCATCGGACGATGCTGCCACGCGGGTCATGGCATAGCCGCAAGTAAAGGTTGCCTGGCAGTCCCTAGGTTGGGGTGCTTGACGCCATGCAACGATGCGCGACGGCGCGGTGGATTCTGTGCGCAGGCCTTGCGCAGCCTCGCCGACGCGCAACAGCGTCAGCGACGCCGACTCACTGCGCGTGCGTGACCGGAATCTGCAGCTTGTGCATGCGCCGGTACAGGGTGTTGCGGCTCACGCTCAGCGCCTTCGCAACGTGGCTGACGTTCCAGCGCAGGGAGCCCAGCAGGTCCAGCAGTTCGTGCCTCGCCTGCGCGTCGGCTGGTGAGAGGGCTTGCGGCGCTTCGGCGACTTCGGGCGGCTGCCATGCTGCCGTGGCGTCGTCGACGGCACCGATCAGCCCGGCCGTGGTCAGCACGCCGATCGCCTCGCCGGGCAGCCGTGTTGTCGACAGCGTCGGGAAGTGCGCGAGCGTCAGCGTCTGACCCTCCGCCAGCGCCACCGCGCTGCGGATCGCGTGTCGAAGCTGTCGCACGTTGCCCGGCCATGGGTGATGCATCAGCAAGTCCCAGGCCTGCGCGTGAATTTCGCTGTCGCCTGCGCCTTCGTCGGCCAGCACGTCGCGGATGAGTTGCGCTCGATCATCGCGGTCACGCAGCGGCGGCAGCGCCAGTTCGAGGCCGGCGAGGCGGAAGTACAGGTCTTGCCGGAAGCCGCCTTCGGCCACCAGCTTGTCGAGCTGTCGGTGGCTGGCGCTGATGAGTTGAAAGTCGACCGGGCGAGCGTCGTCGGTGCCCAGCGGCGTGACCATGCGGTCGTCCAGCACGCGCAGCAGGCGTGCCTGAAGCGCCAGCGGCATGTCGCCGATTTCGTCGAGGAACAGGGTGCCGCCGTCGGACTGCGCGATGCGCCCGCGTCGGCCGCTTCGCTCGGCGCCGGTGAAGGCACCGGCGCGGTAGCCGAACAGCTCGGCCTCGATCAGTTGTTCCGGCAGGCTCGCGCAGTTGACGGCGATGAACGGACCGCCAGCGCGCGGGCTGGCCGCGTGCACGGCGCGGGCAAGCACTTCTTTGCCAGTGCCGGTCTCGCCGCGCAGCAGCAGGGGCGTGCCGCGGGACAGCACGCGCGTGCCCGTGACCAAGTGCGATTGCAGACGTGCGTCACCCATCGTCGCGCGGCCGTGTGACATGGCCGCGGCATGCGTGATCGTGGGTGCGTTCGCCGGCGTGATCGTCGGTGTATGACTCGACGACGCAGCCCAGGTCGGCCGGCCGACCGCATGGACGCGCCGCGCTGGCACGGCACCCGACGCGTCCGTGGTGCGCGTGGTGTCGGCACGGCGCGCCGGCTCACGCGCCACGGCGAAGAAGCGGTGCGCGGCTTCGCTGCGATACGTCACCACAGGGTGGAACGACGCCTGGTGGCTGCGCTCGAGCAACTGAGTCAGTGACGTCTGGAAGATCTGGTCGAGCCTGCGCGTGCGGATCTCGGGCACGCCGCTCAGGCCCAGCTGGAACAACGCGCTGCGGTTGGCCGACAGCACGCAGCCGTCGTCGTCGACGATGACCTTGCCTTCATGCAGTGTGTAGACCAGTTCGGGCCGGCTGTGGAAATGGATGGGGTGCGCTTCGGGGTAGCGCATGTCCATCAGGCGGTTCTCGACCATGCGCGCGGTCATGCCCAGCAACAGCAGCAGGTGTTGTTGCGGCAGCGTCGAGCGGCTGGATACATCAAGCACCGCACACATCTCGCCCGACGGGTCGTGCACCGGAACGGCCGAGCAGGTCAGTTGCGAGTACTGCGCCAGGAAGTGATCTTCCTGACAGACCGCGATGGGCCGCGCGGCCACCGCGCAGGTGCCCATGCCGTTGGTGCCAGCCTCGGCCTCGGACCAAACCGCACCCAGCTCGAGCCCCAGCGGGCGCACGCGGTTTTCGAAGTCAGCCGAAGCCTGCATGTGCAGGATGACACCTTGTGCATCGGTGAGCAGCACCGCCGACTCTGGATCGCCCAGTTGCTGGTACAGGGTGCTCATCTCGTAGCGCGCGCACTCGATCACGTCGGCCATGCGCGAGCGCCGCGCTTCGAACTCGGCACGCGCCAGCACCGGGGGGCGCCGCTGCTGCGCGGGGTCAAGCCCGTACACCTCGAGGCAGCGTGCCCACGAATGCGCGACCACGTCACTGGATGTGAGGTCCGCGCGGCCGTCGCGTACGACGCTCAAGATGCGATGCGCGTGGTCCTGGGGGCTCAGCCGGTCTGGCGTCATGTCTCGATCTTCTTTCGTTCAGTCGATTCTGCGCCGCTCGCGAAGCCGGGGGTTTCCCCGGGGGTTGGGTTCGAGCAGCGTGGCGCGCAAGTTGCTGGCGTAAGGTGATGGTCTCTATGAATGCGCTGCCCACACCCTGGCCCCACCCGAACGCCGCCTCGCGAACCGAGGCGCAGCCGCTGGACATCATCTTCATCGAAGGCCTGGTAGGCGACACGGTGATCGGCATCCACACCAGCGAGCTGCACGTGCCGCAGCCGTTGGTGGTCGACGTGCAGGCCGGCGTGTCGCGCGCACGTGCCTGCGACACCGACCGCATCGACGACACGATCGACTATGGCGAGGTGCGCGTACGCCTGCATCGCCTGTTAGCCGAACACCAGGTGCGCCTGCTCGAAGCGCTGGCCGAGCAGATTGCCGACATCTTGCTGCAGGAGTTTCGCGCGCAGTGGGTGCGCGTGCGCGTGGCCAAGCCGCGCAAGTTCGACGACGTGCAGGCGGTCGGCGTGATGATCGAGCGGCGGCGCGCGCTGCCTCTCGAGCCGGTGGCCAGTGCGCCGACTGCGTCCACTCAACCGCATGCCGTGCTGAATCTGCTGGGTGCCGGCTTGGTGCCAGGTGGCCGTTGACGATGGTGCAGGCCGCAGGACCGGCAGCCGACGTGGTGCACGTCGACAGCATCCGTGCGCCGTCCGCGCCTCGCGTGACTTCGGTTCGCGTCTGCGCGCCAGCGCGGCTGCACCTGGGCTTCCTCGACCCCGGCGCGAGCCTCGGTCGTCGGTTCGGCAGCCTGGGTCTGGTGGTCGAAGGCTTCGACACCATCGTCACGCTGGCACGTGCGCCTCGTGAGGTTGATGAGGTCGTGGGTGTTGGTCCGCAAGAGACGCAGGCGGCACCGCGCGCGCACGCCGTGCTGACCGCACTGCGCGACGCGACCGGCGCGCGTGATGCATTGACGCTGCGCATCGAGCAGGTGCCGCCACCCCACGCGGGTTTTGGCACCGGCACTCAGCTCGCCCTTGCCATCGGCCGTGCGTTCGCGACGTTGCACGAGTTGGTGCTCGAAACGCCGGCCTTGGCGCGCATCGGCGGGCGTGGCCTGCGTTCGGGCGTGGGCATCGCAGGCTTCGACGTGGGCGGCTTGTTGGTCGACGCCGGACCGGGTGCGACGGGTGGCCCCGCACCGCTGGTGGCCCGTGTCGAGCTGCCGGCCGCGTGGCGCGTGCTGCTGGTCCTTGACCCACGCACGACCGGCCTGCACGGTGACGCCGAACGCGCTGCGCTCGCGCAACTCGCCCCGCTGTCGCGAACGCAGGCCGCGGCCCTGTGCCACGACACGTTGATGCAGGTCCTGCCGGGTGCCATGGAAGGTGACTTCTCCGGCTTCGCCAGCGGCATCAACCGAATGCAGCGCACGCTGGGCGAACACTTCGCGCCGGCACAAGACGGTTGTGCCTACACCAGCGCTTCGGTGGGCCGAACGCTCGAAGCGTTGGCGGCTGCACGGCCCGCGGCGATCGGCCAATCGTCGTGGGGCCCGACTGGCTTCGCGATCGTGCCGGGTGCCGACGGGCTCGAGGCATGGCTCGACCGCGCACGCGCCGAAGGCCTGGTGGATGCGGCGCTGCACTGTCGCTTGGTGCAACCGCGCGCGCGCGGCGCGGTCGTTGCCCGCCTTTCCTGAACACCCCCAAAACACGAGACCTTCATGGAACGGCCGTACATCCTGCACATGTTCACCCCCGGGGCGCAGATGAGCCCGTTTGACGTCAACATGGCTGCCGACGCCGGCTGGCAGATCATCACGCCGTACTGCGGCGTAGGGCTCGATGCGATCAGCGGGCTGACGCAGGACGCGATCTTTTCACGCGGGCCCAAAGGTGTGGCGCGCACCGGCATCTTCATCGGTGGGCGTGACGTCATGCTGGCCGCCGACATGCTCCAACGCGCGAAGAAAGCGATGGTGCCGCCCTTCGCCGTGTCGGTCTTCGCTGACCCCAGCGGCTCGTACACCACCGCCGCGGCGATGGTCGCGTGTGCCGAAGCGGCGTTGAAGCAGCACCATGGCGCTGAGATGAGAGGCCGCAAGCTGCTGATTCTTGGTGGCACCGGCACCGTCGGCCGCATCGCGGGCGTGCTGGCGGCGCAGTTTGGCGCCGACGTTTATCTGGCCAGCCACCGCGGCGCGCCGGCAGCACAAGCGGCTGCCGACGAGACCGGCAAGCGCTTCGGCGTCACGATGAAGGGCACCGGATCGAAAGACGCAGCCGAGTTGCACGCCGCACTCGCCGACGCGCACCTCGTCTTCGGCGCCGCCGCGGCCGGCGTGCAGGTGATGACCGAAGCCGACCGCGCGCACGCGCCGAAGCTCGAGGTCGCGGCCGACGTCAACGCCGTGCCGCCCGAAGGTCTGGCGGGTGTTGGCGTGATGGACGACGGCAAGCCGATGGACGACGGCAAGCCGCTCGCCGGTACGCAAGCCGTCGGCATCGGCGCGCTGGCGGTCGGCAACGTCAAGTACCAGACGCAGCACCGCCTGCTGGTGCGCATGCGCGAGGCGACCAAGCCGGTGGCCTTCGACTTCGCCGATGCCTTCGCGGTCGCGCGCGAGGTGCTGGCCGAGAAGGGCGCGAAGCAAGGGTGATCGTGCCGGGCGAAACGCTGGTCGTCGCTGGCTTGTGGGTCAGGCCGATGGCGCAAAGCGCGCGGCGTGCGGGTTGGAATGTGATCGGCCTGGACCTCTACGGCGACCGCGACACGCGCGACGCATGCGTCGACTGGCGGCGCATCGGCAATGCCGCGGCGATGACGATTGATCGAGCGGCGCTGCGCGATGCCATCGGCAGCGCAGCGTCGCGGCCCGGGGTGATCGGTTGCGTGCTCGGCAGCGGTTTCGAAGGCCGCCCCGATCTCGTGAACGAGGTGCGGTCGCACGTCGAGCTGATCGGCATGGACGCATCGCGCATGGCTGCAGTGCGCGATCCCGTGCGCTGGTTCGACACGTTCGATCGACTCGATCTCGAGCACCCGCCGGTTGCGTTCGACCAACGCGTGCCGCAGACGTTGGGCGGCGGCTGGCTCGTGAAGAACGCGCATGGCAGCGGTGGCTGGCATATCCGCGATGCGCAGCCCGGCATGTCGCTGGCCGAGGGCGAGTACCTGCAGCGGCGCGTCGAAGGGCGGTCGATGTCGGCGCTGTTTCTTGCCGATGGTTCGCGCGCGCGCATCGTCGGCGTTAGCGCGCAGGACGTTCGCCCGCTCGGGCGGCTGCCGTTCGTCTATCACGGTGCAATTGGCCCGGTGAACGACGACGTGACATCCGCGCGGTTGCAGCGGTTGCAGCGCGGCCTCGACTCGCTGGTCCCCGCGTTCGGCATCGTCGGCCTGGCCAGCGCCGACGTGTTGTCGACCGCGCAAGGTCTGCTGTGGCTCGAGATCAACCCGCGGCCTTCGGCAACGATGCTGCTGTACGACGATGCGTGGCCCCAGGGACTGATGCACGCGCACGTGCAAGCTTGTGCCGACCGCCTGCCCGACAGCGTTGCGTGCATCGACGGCGTGGCCGGGCATCGCGTCGTTTTCGTCGAACAAGCCGTCACGATCGACGCTGCGCACGCCAGCGCTTTGGCGCAGCATCCGTGGTGTCATGACGTGCCGATGCCCGGCACCAACATCGGTGCACACGAGCCGCTGTGCAGCGTCAGCGCCACGGCGAGCGACGAATCAGCGCTTGTCGATGCGCTCGATCAAAGGGCCGCCGAGGCGGTGCGGCTTGTATCCACGATTCGACGACAACAGCGACGATAGCGACGATGACCCCACACCCCCTGAGCCTGAACCGCAACGCCGCCCCGCTGGTCGAGGCGCTGGTCGCGGACGCATCGCGGCTGCGCATCGACGCTGTCCGTGGCGAACGCGGTGTGCGCGTGATCGATGCCGGCATTCATCACCTCGGCAGCGTCGAAGCGGGGCTGCGTATCGCCGAGATTTGCATGGGCGGCCTGGGCCGCGTGCGCCTGGCGCCGTCGCCGCAGGAAGGCTGGCCCACGTGGCTCGAAGTCTCGAGCTCGCAGCCGGTGCTGGCCTGCCTGGCTGCGCAGTACGCGGGCTGGAGCCTTGCTGCCAGCAAGGAAGAAACTGGCGGCAAGAAGTTCTTCGCACTCGGTTCAGGCCCGGCGCGCGCACTCGCGGCGAAGGAAGATCTGATCAAGGAGATCAAGGACGGCGAGGGCCTGGGCCACGTCGAGCGCAGTGACACCGGTGTGTTGGTGCTCGAGGTGGACCGTGCGCCGCCGGCCATCGTCGTCGACAAGGTGCTGCGCGACTGCGGCCTCGCACCGCAGGCGCTGTCGATCGTGCTGACTCCAACGCAGAGCCTCGCCGGCACCACGCAGGTGGTCGCGCGTGTGCTCGAGGTCGCGCTGCACCGCGCGCATGAACTGGGTTTCGCGCTGGGTGACATCGTCGAAGGCTCGGCCAGCGCGCCGCTGCCTGCGCCCGGTGCCGACCCCGTCATGGCGATGGGGCGTACCAACGACGCCATCTTGTATGGCGGGCGGGTGCACCTGACGGTGAAGGGCGATGCCGACAAGGCGCGCGCGTTGGCGTTGGCAATGCCGTCGTCGAACTCGAGCGACTACGGGCGCTCTTTCGGCGATCTGTTCACCGCGGCTGGCTACGACTTCTACAAGCTCGACGGTGCGCTCTTCGCGCCAGCGCAGGTGTGGGTCACGCACATCGGCAGCGGCCAGACCTGGCAGGCCGGGCGGCTGAACATGGCGTTGCTGCTGGACCTGTGGCTGGCCCAGGCGGCGCCGTGACGGTGTCGGTGGGCTTGCGCGTGGCGATCATGACCGACGAAACCGGCTGGCACACGCGCCGCCTTCAGCGCGCATTGCGCGAGCGGGGCGCCGAAGGCCGCTGCGTCGACCTCGAGCTTTGCCACGTTGACACCACCGCGCACGCGCACGGCTTGGTGCTGCCGGGGTTCGGTGCGGAACTGCCCGACGCCGTGATCGTGCGTGGCATCGCCGGGGGCAGCTTCGAGCAGGTGACCAAGCGCTTGTCGGTCCTGCACATGCTGCGCGAGTTGGGCGTGGTGGTCTACAACGACGCGCGCGCCATCGAGCGCAGCGTCGACAAGGCGATGACCAGCCTGCTGCTGCACGTCGCGGGCGTGCCCACGCCGCCGACGTGGGTGACCGAGTCGGTCGACGTGGCGCAAGCCCGCGTGGCGAGCGAGGCTGCGGCGGGGCACGCTGTGGTGCTCAAGCCGCTCTTCGGTTCGCAGGGCAACGGCGTCGTCCGTGCGGGTTGGGTCGATGGAGCCTTCGTACCCTTGCCGTCGCTGGCGGGCGAGGCCTCGCCGTTCGGTGGGCTCGCGTACCTGCAACGTTTCGTGCCGCCCGTACCTGGCACGGCCGGACCGGGCTACGACTGGCGCGTGCTGGTCGTCGGCGGTCGGGCGTGCGCAGCGATGCGCCGGTCGAGTCAGCATTGGGTGCACAACGTGGCGCAGGGCGCGCGCTGCGAGCCACAAGCGCTGCACGACGACACGGGCACGGCACTGGCGAGCACCGCCGAACGCGCCGCCGCGGCGTTGTCGATGGACTATGCCGGCGTCGATCTGATGCCTACGCCCGAAGGGCCGATGGTGATCGAGGTGAATGGTGTGGCCGCGTGGCGCGGCCTTCAGCGGGTGACGCCTGTCGACATCGCTCGCGCACTGGTCGATGACTTGATCGACCGTCGCCTTCCCGCTCGAGCGGTGTCGGTGTCGGGGGCGGCTTGACGAGCAACGTGCGCGACGCACGCAACGAACGCGAGACACGCGGCCGCACGGCGTTCCTGTGGGCCTGCGACCTCGACGTTTCGACGTTCAAGCCAGGCAACGTCAGCGTCGCTGCGGAGGGCCACGGCATGCAGGCGGCGATGTTCATCGCCAGCGCCGAAGCGGCCGCACCTAACTTGTTCACCGACGGTGCCCGCGTGGGGCCACGTGTCGAGGCAGCCATGGAAGCATCTCTGGGCGTGGCTGGTTGCAATACCAACCTCGGCATCGTGCTGCTGGCTGCGCCACTGGCCGTCGCGTTCGAGCAGGCCGATCCGTCTCGAGGGGCGCATGGGTTGCGTTCCACGGTGGAACACGTGCTGC
The DNA here is from genome assembly GCA_963738615.1 of uncultured beta proteobacterium. Lineage (GTDB taxonomy): Bacteria > Pseudomonadota > Gammaproteobacteria > Burkholderiales > Burkholderiaceae_C > CAVTWY01. Next base: position 26,022 of record CAVTXI010000015.1, on the reverse strand, counting down.
ATGACCTTGATGTCGAGGACGCCGCGGCTGCCTTTCGGGCCATTGCCGCGACGCAACCCGGTGGCCTGGGCCGCGTGCAGGCGCATGACGTTGCAGAGCCCGCCACCATCACGCTGCTCGAGGCCATGGTGCTGGCGGCCGGGCGCGACCGCGTCGCGCATCAGTACGCCAGCGCCTACGACGACGTGTTCGGCGTTGGCATCGAGGTCCTGACGCAAGGCTTCGACGCCGCCCACCGACTCGGTATCGACCCTGCGGCAGCGGCGCGCCACGCCATGCTGGGCCTGTATCTCGAACTGCTGGCGCGGGTGCCCGATTCACACATTGCGCGGCGACATGGTCTCGAGGTCGCACACACTGTCATGGCGCAAACCCTTGCCTGGCGTCACGCATGGATACAAGGTCAGCTGCGCGAGGGCGACGAAGGGCTTGCCCGATGGGATGCGGCGCTGAAGCAATCGGGCTTGAACCCCGGCACCACGGCCGATCTGTGCGTGGCTGGTGCGATGGTGGCCGCATGGCTCGAGCCGTCGATCGTTGTCCCGTTGCGCGAACGTCCGCGGGTTATGCCGTAAGCCGTATTGGTGATCCCCCTGATCCCACCGGGCACGGTTCGTGAATCAATCCACATCGCGCCGGAGTGTGTCCGCGTGGGGATCACACACCCCTGACAACCGTACGGAGAAAAAACATGCCCAAGATCGATCGCATGCTGGTCGGAGAGTCGCTGGTCGGCGACGGAAATGAGGTCGCCCACATCGACCTGATGATTGGCCCGCGGGGCACGCCGGCCGAGTCGGCTTTCGCCAACGCGCTGACGAACAACAAAGATGGCTTCACGTCGCTGTTGGCCGTGGTGGCGCCGAACCTGTTGACCAAGCCGGCCACGGTCATGTTCAACAAGGTCACGATCAAAGGTGCCAAGCAGGCCGTGCAGATGTTCGGCCCGGCGCAGCGCGCTGTTGCGATGGCGGTGGCCGATTGCGTCGAAGACGGCACGATCCCCGCTGCCGAGGCCGATGACCTGTTCATCAGCGTCGGCGTGTTCATCCACTGGCAGGCCGAAGACGACAAGAAGATCCAGGACTACAACTACGCGGCCACGAAAGAAGCGCTCAAGCGCGCCGTCAATCGCGAGCCCAGCGCGGCGACGGTCGTCGCGAAGAAGGGCTCGATGGCGCACCCGTTCGCAGCGAAGTGAGTCGTGTCGGAGTCGAGAGGTGATCGCAAACCCGGTCGTCCGATGTGGCGCCATGGCGCGTTCCATCGTGCAAGCCCCGAGGCTTCGTGACTGCTCCCGGTTCCTACACTGGCATGTGAAACGAGGCCGGTCGAGCATGGTGGCGTGCTCGCGGCCCCCGCAAATCCCACCACCAAGAGTGAATCCTTCCAACGAGGAGACATCGCAATGAAGAGACAGACGTCACTTGGTCCTATCGCGCGCTGCATCGGCGTGTCGATGCTCGCCGTACCGGTCTTGGCCCTTGCCAATGCCGACGTTGAGAAGAACATCGCCAATTCGAAGAATTGGGCGATGCAAGCCGGCGACATGTACAACCAGCGCTACAGCAAGCTGGGGCAGATCAACAAGGGCAACGTCGGCAAGATGCGCGTGGCCTGGACCTTCTCCACCGGCGTGCTGCGCGGCCACGAAGGCTCGCCGCTGGTGATCGACGGCACCATGTACCTGCACTCGCCGTTCCCCAACAAGGTTTTCGCGGTCGACCTCGACACGCAGAAGATCAAATGGAAGTACGAGCCCAAGCAAGACCCGGCGGTGATTCCGCAGATGTGCTGCGACACCGTCAACCGCGGTCTGGCCTACGCTGAAGGCAAGGTCATCCTGCAACAGGCCGACTCGATGCTGGTGGCACTGGACGCCAAGACCGGCAAGAAGGTCTGGGACGTCAAGAACGGTGACCCGAAGCTGGGCGCGGTGAACACGAACGCACCGCACATCTTCAAAGACAAAGTCATCACCGGCATCTCCGGCGGCGAATGGGGTGTGCGCGGCTTCATCGCGGCGTACAACCTGTCGGACGGCAAGCCGGCGTGGAAGGGCTACAGCGTGGGCCCCGACGCCGAAATGCTGATCGACCCGGCCAAGACCATGACCTGGACCGACGGCAAGATGGCGCCGGTGGGCAAGGACTCGTCGCTCAAGACCTGGCAGGGTGACCAGTGGAAGATCGGTGGCGGCACCACCTGGGGCTGGTTCAGCTACGACAAGGCCGCGAACCTGATGTACTACGGGACTGGCAACCCGTCCACGTGGAACCCGGCGCAACGCCCGGGCGACAACAAGTGGACGATGACCATCTTCGCGCGTGACGTCGACACCGGCGCCGCGAAGTGGGTCTACCAGATGACGCCGTACGACGAGTGGGACTTCGACGGCATCAACGAGATGATCCTCGCGGACATCAACGTCAAGGGCAAGCCGACCAAGGCGCTGGTGCACTTCGACCGCAACGGCTTCGGTTACACCATGGACCGCATCTCCGGTGCGTTGCTGGTGGCCGAGAAGTTCGATCCGAAGGTGAACTGGGCCTCGCACGTCGACATGAAGACGGGCCGCCCGCAGGTGCTTGCGAAGTACTCGACGGCGAAGAACGGTCCTGATGTCAACACGAAGGGCATCTGCCCGGCGGCGTTGGGCACCAAGGACCAGCAGCCGGCGTCGTTCGACCCGAATACCAAGCTCTTCTACGTGCCGACGAACCACGTCTGCATGGACTACGAGCCGTTCAAGGTCGAGTACACCGCAGGTCAGCCGTACGTGGGTGCCACGCTGTCGATGTTCCCGGCGCCGGGTTCGCACGGTGGTATGGGCAACTACATCGCCTGGGACGCGGGTACGGGCAAGATCGTGCAGACCAAGGCCGAGAAGTTCTCGGTGTGGAGCGGTTCGCTCAACACCGCGGGCGGCCTGAGCTGCTACGGCACGCTCGAGGGTTACCTGAAGTGCGTGGACGCGAAGAACATCAACAAAGAGTTGTTCAAGTTCAAGACGCCTTCCGGAATCATCGGCAACGTGTTCACGTATGAGCACAAGGGCAAGCAGTTCCTCGGCGTGTTCTCGGGCATTGGTGGCTGGGCCGGCATCGGCATGGCGGCTGGCCTCGAGAAAGACACCGACGGCCTGGGCGCGGTGGGTGGCTATCGTGAGCTGAACCAGTACACGGATCTGGGCGGTTCGCTGACGGTCTTCTCGCTTCCCTGAGAAGTGACCCGCATATGTGTCGGGTTAACGCCTAGACGCATGAACCCTGGGCTGCGTTGAACGCGCGCAGCCCGCCCGACTGGCGCCTTTGGGCGCCAGTCGGTTTAACGAAACCTGGTTTCCCGCGAGGGAATCCATCCGACCAGAGATTTCCCATGAAGGTTATTGCCTGCGTGATGTTCGCCCTGTTGTCCGCCACGGCTGCCCAAGCGCAGCAAGGCCAGCTCTACACCGTCCAAGAGGGCTACAAGGTCGACGCTGAAACCATGAAGGGCTTTCGTACGTGGCGTGCGGCTGCCTGCGACCGTTGCCATGGTGCCAACCAGGAAGGCATGGTCGGCCCGTCGCTGATCGCCAACCTGAAGACGCTGACGAAAGATGAATTCGTGAAGGTCGTGCGCGAGGGCCGTCTCGAAAAGGGCATGCAGAGCTTCGGCACGAGCGAGGTCGTGATGAAGAACATGGACCAGCTCTATGCGTACCTGAAGGGCCGGTCCGACGGCGCGATCACGCGCGCGAAGGTCGAAGAGATCGGCAAGTAGGCATGACGTTCCTCCACCAGGCCGTCGCTGCGGCGTTGGCCGTGGCCGTGGCCGCGATCGTCGTGCCGGCTTCGTTGCAGGCGCAAACGCAATCGCAAACGCAAGCACAGACGCAGACGCCAAGCCAGCCGATCGCAAGCCCCTGCGCGTATGCCAGGACCCTGGGAACATGCCGTTCTCGAACGCCGCCAAAGAAGGCATCGAGAACCGCTTCGCCGACGTCTTCGGCAAGGCGCTCGGCGTACCTGTCACTTACTACGAATTTCCGGCGCGGATGAATTTCATCCGCAACACGCTTCGGTTCAAGATCCCTGGTGAAGACTTCCGTTGCGACATCGTGATGGGCGTGCCTGTCGGCTTCGACCAGGTATCGGTGACGAAGCCGGTGTATCGGTCCACCTATGCGTTGGTCTTCGCTGCCGGCAAGGGCCTCGATGCGGTGAAGAGTGGCGCCGACTTCCTGGCGCTGCCGCCCGCGCAACTGAAGAAGCTGCGCATCGGCATCATCGACAAGTCACCGGCGTCGACATGGCTGGCCAAGCACGGTCTTGTCGAGCAGGGCGTGCCGTATCTGATGATGAACGCCGACCCGGTGCAGTACCCGGGCGAGATCGTCGAGAAGGAACTTGCCGGCGGCAAGATCGACGTGGCGATCATGTGGGGCCCGATTGCGGGTTACTTCGCCAAGCGCATCACCTCGCCCGCGATGATGGTCGTGCCGCTGCAATCGGAACCCGGCGTGCGCTTCGACTTCGAGATGGCCATGGGCGTGCGCTACGGCGAGCGCGAATGGAAAGACCAGATCGAGAAGCTCATCGAAACGCATCGCAACGACCTGCAGGCGGTGCTGCGCGACTTCGGCGTGCCTTTGGTGGGCGAGGGCGGCTTGCCGCTGCGCTGACCGACGCCTGACCGACGCTGACCGACGTGACTTTGCGTGCCATCGTCGTCGCCGCCCTTGTCGCCACGCTGGCTGCGCTGGCGACACTGACGGCAACCCCTTCGTGGGGCCAGCGTTCAGCCGTCTCGGACATCGTCAGTCGTGAGCGTCTGGTGGGCTTGAGCGGCAGCGTGTTGCGCATCGAAGTTCGGCGCGCGCAGGGCGGTTACGGCTACGGCTCGGGTGTCGTGTTGCCCGGGCAGCGCATCGTCACCAACTGCCACGTCACCCGCGACGCTCTTGCGGTGCACGTGCTGCGTGGCGGCGCGCGCTGGCTGGCCGACGCGCAGGCCGCTTTGCCCGAACTCGACGTGTGCGTGCTGCGTGTCCCGAGCCTGGTCGGCACGCCCATCCCGTTGGCGACCGGCCTGGAAGTCGGGCAACCCGTCGCGGCCATGGGTTACATGGGCGGCATGGCGACACCGTCGGTCAGCGATGGTGTCGTGCTGGACCTGCATCGTCACCAGGGCGCCGACGTCATCCAGTCGTCGACGGGCTTCATTTCCGGGGCCAGTGGCGGCGGGCTGTTCGATGCGCGCGGCGCGCTGGCCGGCATCCTGACCTTCCGCCTGCGCGGCGGCGACGCGCACTACTTCGCCGCACCCGTGGCCTGGCTCGAGCCCCTGCTGAAAGATGATTCGCGCTTCGAGCCCGTGGCCCCACTGCCGCGAACGTTGACGTACTGGGAATTGGCGGACGACGCACAGCCTCGCTTCCTGCGCGCCGTGTCGCTCGCGCATGGCGGCTTCTGGGACCGCCTGCTCGGCTTGGCCACGGGCTGGGCGCGTGAAGACGACCGCTCTGCCCACGGTCACTACTGGCATGGTTTGGCGCTGCAGAAGCTGGCGCGACTCGACGACGCGGTGCGTCCGCTCGAGCGCGCGGTCGAGCTTGCGCCGCGCTGGGCCGCACCGCTCGAGACCTTGGGCCTTGGCGAGCTCGAGCGTGGCCGGCCTCAGGCGGCGCGCAACATCCTGTCGCGCCTGCAGGCGCTTCGCAGCGGCGCGGGTGAGCGGCTGCGCGTCGCGTTGTCGAAAGCCTGCGCGCGAGAATCCGCATCGAAGTCACCCGCGCTGACCGCGTGTCTGTCGTGACCATCCCAAGATCCTCCACATGACCATCCCCACTTCGTTCCTTCGATTGGCTTCGGCGTTGCGCGCGGAGTTGGCGCGGTTGTGGTGGCGTCGGCTTGCATCGCCGTCCCGGCCCAGGAGACCGACAAGAAGGACTTCTCACCCGCCGAACGCCTGCTGCTGATGACCGACCAACTCGGCAAGCTGAAGCAGCCGATGCAGCTGGTGTATGACTTCAAGCACGCGGGCTCGCTCGAAGCCGGCTTCGACGACAGCGTGACCCTGCGCCTGAAGGCCAAGCCGGGTGACAAGACCAAGCCCGGTGACAAGTCCAAGGCCTGTTGCGTGGCCGACGCGCAGTTCCTGAGCGGCGAGCGAAAGGTCGAACTGCCCGCCATCGAAGACGCCACCGGCAACCCGGTCACGCTGTACTTTCTCGAGCACGACATCCGCGAGATGAAGCGGCTGACCAAGGGGGCCTCCAACTACTTCCGCAAGCGCATCCGCATGGCGCTGTACGAAGGCGCACGCATCGACGACGTGAGCTTCGCGTTTCAGGGCAAGCAGGTCGCCGGGCGGCAGATCGTGGTCGAACCCTATCGCGACGACCCGAACCGCGCGCGCTTCGAAAACATGGTTCGCAAGCAGTACGTTTTCACGCTGTCTGATGCGGTACCGGGCGCCGTCGCGGCGATCCGGACTGTGATCCACGCGGCCAGTGGTGACGCTGCGGTGCTGCGCGAAGACATGGTGCTTCAGGGCGTGCAGCCCCCTCCGATGCCAGTCATGAAACCCCTCGACGCGGCGTCCGCCGCCCCTGCCGCTTCGGTGCCTTCCCGCTAAAACATGAACACGATGACCTTTCCGTGCGCCCTTCTGCGGATCGCTTCCGCTTCGATCCTCGCGCTGGCCGCGCTTGGCTTGGCCGCATCGCCCGCGCTGGCGCGCAAGCAAGAGCCGCGTCGCGACGCCAAGGCGCACGTCTATCCGACTGCCGACCGCGTCAGTTACGTGCTGACCTGCATGAATGACCATCCCGGCACACGGCACGAGATGCTCAGCAAGTGTTCCTGCACCATCGACGAAATCGCCAACGTGCTGACTTTCGACGACTACACCAGCATGTCGACCTCGGTGAACGCAATCACCATCGGCGGCGAGCGCGGCGGCTCGATGCGGGACTCCGAACAAGTGCAGGGCATGGCCAAGCGCTACCGCGAAGTGCAGGCCAAGGCCAAGAAGGCCTGCTTCGTCATTCCGTGATGCATCAGGCGCCTGGTTGATTCACACTCAGGCACGCTTGTGGCAATACCTTTGCCTCGCTCTCACCTCGCTCTCACCTCGCTTTCACCTCGCCTTTACCTCGCCTTTACCTCGCCGCCCGAAAGGACGTTCCATGTCCAAGTCAGTCAGTCTCCTTCGCGCCGTGCTCTTGTGCCTCGTCGGCATCGGTGTCGTCGCTCCGGTGTGGGCGCAGAAAGCCGACCCAGCCAAGGTCGCGAGTGACCTGCCGGTGTCCAGCCGCGAAGAAGACGCCGAAGCCAGCCCGCGCTGGAAGGCGGTGCGCAAGTCGGTATGGGGCACGCAGCCCATCGCCGCGGCCACCGAAACGCAGCTCTCGGTGGGGGCGCCCAAGCGCGCCGGTGACCCGGCGTTCGTTCCGATTGCGATCAAGAGCACGATTGCGGCAGGCCAGCCCGGCAGCATCAAGCGCATCACGCTCGTGATCGACAACAACCCGTCGCCGATCGCGGCGATCCTCGACTTCCCCGAAGGCGGCGCCCGGCCCGTCATCGAAACCCGCGTGCGCATCGACGAATACAGCTACGTGCGCGCCATCGCCGAAACACGCGACGGCAAGCTGCTGATGGCCACGCGCTTCGTCAAGGCGTCGGGTGGCTGCGCGGCCCCGCCCGGTGGTGACCTTGCGGCGATGGAAGCGTCGATGGGCAAGATGCTGTTCCGCGCAGAGACGCAAGCAGTTGCCGGCGGCGCGATGGCGGTTCAATGGACGCTCTCCCACCCCAACCACTCGGGCATGGCGATGGACCAGTTGACGCGCCAGTTCACGCCCGCGCACTTTCTGCGCTCGGTTCGCTTCACGCAAGGCGACCGGCTGCTGCTGGAAGCCGACGTTGACTTCGCGTTGAGCGAGAACCCGACGCTGCGCTTCGAGTTCGTGCCACAAGGCACCGCGCCGCTGAAAGCCGAAGCCGCCGACACGCGCGACAAGCGTTTCGCCGGCAGTTCGCGCCTCGAAGACATTCGCTGATGCGATGGTGATGGTGTCGGCCTTCGGCACGTTGCGTTGGCAGGCGTTGTTGTTGTTGCTGCTCGCCGGCTGCGTTGCGATGCCGGCGTCGCAGCCTCCGTCTTCGGCCTACGCCTACATCACCAACCAGGGCAGCCATGACGTGTCGATCGTCGACCTCGAGCGGCTCGCGGTCGTCGCCACCGTGCCCGTGGGCCAAGCGCCGGCCGGCGTGGTGGCGTCCAGCGCGCGCGGCGAGGTCTACGTCGCGAATGCCCAGAGCAACGATGTGAGCATCGTCGACATGGCGCGCAGCGAAGTCGTTGCCACGCTGCCGGGCGGGCAGGGCAACGTGGGCATCGACACCAGTGCCGACGGGCGCAGGCTTTTCGTGGTCGACTGGCACGGCGCGGCGCTGGTCGTCATCGACACCACCACGCGCGCGCGCATCGCCCGCGTGCCGCTGGGCCAGGCGCCAGCGGGCGTGGCCGCACTGCCTGATGGCCGCAGCGCCTGGGTGGCCGAGCGCGACGATGACCGCGTGGCGCTGGTCGATGTCGACAAGCAGGCGGTGGTCGCGCGGGTGAAGGTCGGCGAGCATCCTTTTGCCGTCGTGCTCGACACGCGGCGTGATCGCCTTTACGCCCTCAACGTGCAGAGCAACGACCTGTCGGTCGTCGACACGCGCAAGCAGCAGGTCATCGCCACCCTGCGCACCGGCAAGGCTCCCTATGGCGCAGCGTTGGCCGGCGGTGGACGTTGGCTGTACGTGACGAACCAGCACGCCGACAGCGTGTCGGTCTTCGACGCCGACACGCTGGCGCTGCTGCGCACGCAAGACGGCTTCGGCTATCCAGAAGGCATCGCCGCGTGGCGCGACAAGGTGCTGGTCGTCAACTGGATGGACGACAACCTCGCGGTGCTCGATGCCGAAAGCGGCAAGCGCGTTGCCACCATCGACACCGGCCGCAACCCGCGCGGCTTTGGCGCCTTCGTTGGCACCGTGGCGAAGCCCGCGCCGCGGTGACGGCCAACCATTCACGCCCTTCGACTTCAAACCACCGATGAGAACCCGAAACATGCTTCGCCGAACCATCATGACCACGGCCTGCGCCGCGGTGTTGCCCGCGCTTGTGGGGTCGCCCGCCGCATGGGCACACGGCCCGACGCGCCAGAAGGTTGTCGAGACCATCACCATCGCCGCACCCGCGGCAGCCGTGTGGGCCAAGATCAAGAACTTCGAAGCGCTGAAAGACTGGCACCCGGCCGTGGCCGAAAGCGCGTCGACCAAGGGCAACGAGGTTGGCGCCGTGCGCAACGTGAAGCTGAAGGGCGGCGGTGCGCTTGTCGAAAGCCTCGAGGCCTACGACGACAAGGCGATGAAATACACCTACCGCGCCAAGGATGGCGGCGCGTTGCCCGTCACGAACTACACCTCGACGATCAGTGTCAGTGACCAGGGCGGCAAGGCGAAGGTCGAGTGGCGCGGCGCGTTCTATCGCGGCTACCCGAACAACGATCCGCCGCCCGACCAGAACGATGAAGCCGCGGTCAAGGCCGTGACGGGCGTCTACAAGTCGGGTCTCGCGAACCTCGAGAAGATCGTCGGGGCCAAGTGAACCCGCGGCGTCGCGCGTTTCTGGCTGCGTTCGCGGCCGCTGTGGGCGGTGGCCTCGCGACGGGCTGCGCTGCACCTGGAGGCATAACAAGCAACAGCGCCGCGCGTGCGGTCGGCGCGCCTGGCTCACAGCCCCAACCGTTGGCCGATGGTGTGTGGGTTTTTCGCGGCGTGTCTGGCGACGTTGGCCCTGACACCGGCGCGCGTCACGGCAACGGCGGCTTCGTCGTCGGCCCCAAGGGCGTGCTGGTGATCGACGCCGGTGTGTCGCACGCGCAGGGCCTCGAGCGGCTCGCGGCCATCCGCGCCACGACCCGCGCACCCATCCTCGGCGTGCTGCTGACACACGCGATGCAAGACTTCATCTTCGGCGCCTCCGCCTTCCAGGCCGAAGGCATCCCGCTGCTGATGCACAAAGACGCCGCGCTGCTGATGACTGCGCGCTGCGAAACCTGCCTGAAGACGCTGAAGCGCGAACTGGGCGACGCCGCCATGGTCGGCACCCGCGTACCGAAGGCCGACCGCGTGTTCGGCACGGCAACCGAAGCGCGCGCGTTGCTGCCCGACATCGGCCGCGCGCTGCGCCTGGTGTTTGCCGAGCCGAAGTCGCAGACCGCAAGCCCCGGCGCCACCGCGCTGTTCGACGAAGCCAGCGGCACGCTCTTCGCGGGGGCGTTGCTCGACGCGCAGACCGTGCCCGACATCCAGGACGCCGACCCTGATGCGTGGCAGACCGCGCGCCAGGGCCTGCGCGCGATGGGCGCCAAGCGCATCGTGCCCGGCCGCGGGCCGGTGGGCGACGCACGCATCGTCGACGACGTCGATGCCTACCTGCGCGAGTTGAACACCAGCGTCGACGCCTTCGTGAAGGCCGGCCGGCCGCTCAGCGACGTGGCCGACGCAATCGAGCTTCCGCGCTTCGCCGCCTGGGACCGCTATGAAACCACCCACCGCAGGAACGCGTCGATCCTGTATCTTCGGCGTGAGCGGGAATTGATCATTCGCGGCGGATGACGCGGGTGCATCGAAAGATGGATTGGAGATCGACCATGACCGACATGACCGACAAACACGAACGCGCGCCGCCGCTTCATCGGCCGCGCCGCGGCGCTGGCCGCCGCCGCGACGGCGCTGCCCCGGGCCCACGCACCAGGGGCCTGCCGACCAACACAGGCCACGACGACCCGTCGCCGCCATGGGACAAGCTGCGCGGCAAGCTCTACGGCGCACGCCCCATCGTCACCGGCGACTCGAGCCTGGTGCAGTTGGTGATTCCGCTGCGCGCGGCTTACGGCGCGTCGGTGCCGGTGAAGTTCCTGACGCGCGTGCCGCAATCCGCCGACCGGTACCTGAAGCAGGTGCGTTTCGTCGTCGACAAGAACCCGACGCAGGTCGCCGCCACGCTGGACCTGACGCCCGAGCTCGGCCAGGCGAATTTCGAGACCCGCCTGCGCGTCAATGAATACAGCCACGTGCGCGCCATCGGCGAGATGAACGACGGCAGCCTGCACATGGCGTCGCGCTACGTGAAGGTGTCGGGCGGCTGCAGCGCGCCGCCCAACCGCGACCAGATGCACCTGCTGGGCAAAACCAGCCTGCGCATCCCCGAGGGCCTGAAGCGCGGCGAGCCCACCGTGGCCGACGTGACGGTCGTGCACCCCAACGACACCGGCTTCGAGCTGAACAACATCACCGTGATGTTCATCCCGCCGCACTTCGTGCGCCGCGTGAAGGTGACTTACGGCGACAAGCTGCTGTTCGATGCCGACCAGGACTTCTCGATCAGCGAGAACCCGAGCTGGCGCTTCAACTTCGTGCCAGCGCGCAGTCGGGCGTGCTGGTCGCCGAAATCGAAGACAGCAAAGACCAGCGCTTCCAGGGGCGGCTGGACCCGACGAGCGCCAAGCATGACGTTCAGTGCTGCCGGCGGCGATGCGCCAGGGTCTGGCGATTTGCCCTTGTGGCGCTGTTCGCTCTGACGACTGTGCCCGCCCTCGCCAACTTCCCCGCAGCCTATTCTCCGATGGTGGTCGAGCCCACGTCGAAAGGCGGCATCTACACCTTCGACCTTCGCGCCGCGCAGGCGCAAGGCGCGCGAGAAGAAGAAGTCGCTCTACGTTTACCTGGGCGCGCACAACTGCGGCTACTGCAAGAAGTACGAGGCCTTCCTCAGCGCCAACGCCAAGGAGCTGGTGCCGCACTTCGCCAAGGACTATCGTGGTGTCGACCTGCGCGGCGACCTGCGCGCCACCGACAAACAGGTCGTCATCCGCACCGAGCAGCTGCACCTGCCCTACACCGACTTCCAGCAAAGCATCGGCGACGAACGCACCCGCGTGCTGACCTACCCCAACGTCTGGCTGCTCGCCCCGACGGCAAGCCGCTGATGCAGATGCCCAGCGGGGCAGGGACGTTCGAGACGGTGCCGGAGCAGCTGGAGATCCTGCGGCTGGTGAATTGAACGACAGCAGCGGCCTGCAGATCGACCGTCGCTGCAATCGGGCGCGTACTGCCGATCGTGACACCGCCCGACGCAGATCGGCGCATGGCGCCTCGCTGGATCGACACCCACTGCCACCTCGACGCGAGCGAGTTCGACGCGGATCGCGACTCGATGGTGCGCGCGTGCGCGCGAGGCGGGTGTGGACGATGCAGGTGCTGCCGGCGGTGGCGGTGTCGAACTTCGCGACCGTGCGCGCGCTGGCGCATGAACATCGCGCTGGCCTATGCGCTGGGCATCCATCCGATGGCCGTGCCTGAGCGCGGACGAGGGCGATCGTGGATCGGCTGCGTGACGCGCTCGCGGCGCATCGCAACGATCCCCGCCTGGTCGCGGTCGGTGAAATCGGCATCGACGGCTTCGAGCCCGACTGCACCGAACCCGACGCGATGGCGAAGCAGCAGCGCTTTCTGGCGCGCAACTGAAGCTCGCGCGCGACTTCGCGCTGCCGGTGGTGCTGCATGTGCGGCGGTCGGTGGATCAGGTGCTGGCGGCGCTGCGCCGCATCGACGTGCCTGGCGGCATCGCCCATGCGTTCAACGGCAGCCGCGAGCAGGCGATGGTCTTCGTCGCGATGGGGTTTCGGCTTGGCTTCGGCGGGGCGATGACGTTCGAGCGCGCGTTGCAGTTGCGCCGGCTTGCGCCGACGCTGCCTGCGCATGCCATCGTGCTCGAGACCGATTCGCCCGACATCGCGCCGCAGTGGCTCTACCGCACGCGTGAGCAGCGCGATGCCGGCGCGACGATGCGCAACGAGCCGGCCGAACTGCCGCGCATCGCGCAGACGCTGGTCGAGCTGCGCGGCGCTTCGCTGCCGAAGTGGCGGCGCTGACCACGCACAACGCCTGCGCGGCGCTGCCGAAGTTGTCGGCGCTGATGCTGCGGATGCTGCGTGACGTGCGAGCTCGCACGATGAGCGAAGCTGCTGCTGCAAGGTCTGGCGCCGATCGTCTCGCGCACACACGCGGCTCGTGATCCTCGGCAGCTTTCCCAGCGTCGCTTCGCTCGAGGCGCAGCAGTACTACGCGCACCCGCGCAACCACTTCTGGCCGATCGTCGGCACGCTGCTCGGCGAGCCGCTCGCGACGATGCGCTATGCGCGAGCGCGTCGCGCGTGCTGCGCGCGCGCGGGCTGGGCGTGTGGGACGTGTACGCGTCGTGCCGCCGCGAGGGCAGCCTTGATGCGGCGATCGAAGATGCGCAGCCGAACGACCTGGCCTCGCTGAGCGCCGCGCGCCGCAGCTCGTAGCCGTGGCGCACAACGGCGGCGAGTCGGCGCGGTCGATGCGCGTGACGCGCGCGCTGGGCTTGCAGGTGCTGGCGCCTGCCGTCGACCAGCCCGGCCAACGCAAGCTGGAGCTTCGAGCGCAAGCTCGCGGCCTGGCGCGAAGCTTTTGTCGCCGCGGGATTGATCACTGGACCGACGCAGTCCGACGACAAAAGAGCCACCTGAACTCTTCGGACGCGACATGCCAAGCAACTGCGTGCTGCCCAGCGTCACGCATGTCCGAGCACGACCGCGTGCGCTACCTGCACCTGGGCAGCATCTGGGTGCAGGGCGCGATGCGCCTGGACGACCCGAAGGCGATCGAGCTCGAGTACGTGCGCCGCATGATGGCGTGGATGTTGTGGCGCCCGCAGCGCGGACCTCGCCAGCGGCCACGCGGTGCAGCTGGGCCTGGGCGCAGGCGCGATCACGCGCTTCACGCCGGCAGGTGATGAAGATGCGCACCACCGCGGTCGAGATCAACCCGCAGGTCGATCGCCGCCAACCGCACGTGGTTCCGCCTGCCGCGTGACGACGCGAAGCTTTCCGGTGGTGCTGGCCGACGCGCGCGCGTGGGTCGAAGACGACGCCAACGCCGCCACGGTCGACGTGCTTTGCGTCGACCTCTACGACCACGACGCCGCGCGCCCCGTGATCGACGACGAAGCCTTCTACGCCGCCTGCCGGCGCGTGCTGGCCGACGGCGGCGTGATGTCGGTCAACCTCTTCGGCCGCAAGGCCAGCTTCGCCGCCAGCGCGCGTCGCATCGCCGCCGCGTTCGGCCGCGACCAGGTGTGGCACCTGACCCCGACGCGTGAAGGAAACACGGTGGTCGTGGCCGGGCGCGGCGTGGTGGTGCCCGATCGCGACACCCTCGAAGCACGGGCCGCTACCATCGAACGCTCCTTTGGTTTGCCCGCGTCGCAGTGGCTGCACATGGTGCGCCCGCTGCGGCTGCACTCGAGATCGCCATGACTGCCAAAGCCGCACCGCCGCCGCTCGCCGCGCAGGTTCGCGTCGAAGGGCGCCTGGACTGGCGCGCGCTGCTCCAGTGGCTGGTCGCCGACGGCGTGATCGCGCGTGACGACGCCACCAGCGTGGCGCAACGCTTCGGCGCCGGCGCCAGCCGCCAGCATCCGCTGGTGCGGCTGGGCTCGGCAGGCCTGGTGCACGCGCGCAACGGCAAGCCGCTCGACACCGAAGCTGCTGACCGAATGGCTGGCGCAGCGCGCCGGCCTGCCGTACCTGCGCATCGACCCGCTGAAGGTCGACGTGGGCCGCGTCGCCGACGTGATGTCGGTGCGCTATGCCGAACTGCGCAGCGCGCTGCCGGTGAAGGTGACCGCACGCGACGTCACCATCGCCACCAGCGAGCCTTTCGACATCGCGTGGGTGCCCGAGATCGAGGCGCACACGCGCCGCCCGGTGAAGCTCGTGGTGTCGAGCCCGCTGGATCTTCAGCGCTACACGACCGAGTTCTACACGCTGGCGCAGTCGGTGCGCGCCGCGGCGAAGTCGGGCGAGGCCAACGCGATCGCGAGCTTCGAGCAGCTGGTCGAGCTGGGCAAGACGAACAAGCAGCTCGACGCCAACGACCAGGGCGTGGTGCAGGTCGTCGACTGGTTGTGGCAATACGCCTTCGACCAGCGCGCGAGCGACATCCACCTCGAGCCGCGGCGCGACATGGGCGCGATCCGCTTTCGCATCGACGGCGTGCTGCACACGGTGTATCAGGTGCCGCTGACGGTGATGAACGCGATGACCGCGCGCATCAAGCTGCTGGGCCGCATGGACGTGGTCGAGCGCCGCCGCCCGCAAGACGGCCGCATCAAGACCGTGCGCCCCGAAGCCTCGCAGGGCCTGCCCGGCAGCGAGGTCGAGATGCGCCTGGCCACGCTGCCCACTGCCTTCGGCGAGAAGATGGTGATGCGCATCTTCGACCCCGACAACGCGGTGAAGACGGTCGAGCAACTGGGCTTCGGCGCGCACGACTCGCAGCGCTGGACCGACCTGATCGCGCAACCGCACGGCATCGTGCTGGTCACCGGCCCCACGGGCTCGGGCAAGACGACCACGCTGTATTCCACGCTGAAGCGCCTGGCGACCGACGAGGTCAACATCACCACGATCGAAGACCCGATCGAGATGATCGAACCCGCGCTCAACCAGACGCAGGTGCAGCCCGCGCTGGACTTCGGTTTTGCCGAAGGCGTGCGCGCGCTGATGCGCCAGGACCCCGACATCATCATGGTCGGCGAGATCCGCGACCTGGAAACCGCCGAGATGGCGATCCAGGCGGCGCTGACCGGCCACCTGGTCTTCAGCACCGTGCACACCAACGATTCCGCCAGCGCCATCACGCGCCTGGTCGACCTGGGCGTGCCGGCCTACCTGATCTCGGCCACGCTGATCGGCGTGCTGGCGCAGCGCCTGGCGCGCACCTTGTGCCCGGCCTGCAAGCAACCCGACCCGTCGGTGACGAAAGAGCGCCTGGCCGAAGTCGTCGCGCCCTTCAGGCTCGACGGCAACCCGCGACCGTACAAGCCGGTCGGCTGCCTCGACTGCCGCATCACGGGCTTCCGCGGCCGCGCAGGCCTGTACGAACTGCTCGTCATCAACGAAGCCGCGCGAGAGGCGATCCATCCCGACGGTCGACGTCGACAAACTGCGCCGCGCGCTCGATCGAATCCGGCATGCATCCGCTGCGCATGGCCGGTGTCATCAAGGTGGCCGAGGGGTCGACCACGCTGGACGAGGTGCTGCGCAGTACGCCGGCTTGGGATGTGTGACGCCGCGCTGAGCGGCTCTCTCGCGGCGGTTGCCGGCAGGCATCTCCCCGCGTTCTCCTGTGCCGCTTTGCCTCACGCCGAACCGTGACCGCCTTCAGCGGCAGCACGACCCCCAGCTCCGACATCAACCCGCGCAGCCGGTTGATGCACGCCGTGCGCGCCTGGACATACCCCTGCCGGGCCCGATGCACCATCAGCCGCGTCTGCTGGTCGATCGACTTCGGCGGCACGAAGCGCATGGAAGGCCGCTGCACCGCCTCGCAGATCGCCGCCGCATCGGCCGCGTCGTTCTTGCCGCGCACGCCGCTCATGCGGTACGGCGTCACGAACTTCGGCGCGATCAGCCGCACCGTGTGGCCGGCAGCCGAAAACAGCCGAGCCCAGTGATGCGCGCCCGAACACGCCTCCATCGCCACCGTGCACGGCGCAAGCGACGACACCAACTCGTTCAGCTTGGCCCGGGCCATCGCGGGCCGAACCAACGCGGGCTTGCTGTGCTCGTCCACACCGTGGACAGCGAACACGTTCTTGGCAAGGTCGATGCCGACGAATACGATAGCCATGACTTCCCCTTCCGAAGGTGGTGGATGGAAATGAACGCTTCCCATCGTGGCACTTTGATGCCGTACTGCGCTTCAGTGCGGGCACCTCGGGACGGGGAAGTCCCTTTCATTCGTTAGGCGCGGCAGGCTACGCATGCGCACTCTTCGGAACACAATCCACGCCGATCTCAAGTGCCATGAGCACGGCGTCTATGACGTTCTGGCCATGCCCCTGGCCCCACTGCAAGAACGGGTTGCCCGAGGACCACTTCGACGTTGTGCCCCTAATCGAGGGCAAAGAACCAGACGTTTACACCCGGCGGCAGTGGGAATCATTGTCTGGTGAACCCTACTTCACATGGGATGAGGCCAAGATTCCCAACTGGTTTGGTGTCGCGAAGGTCGTCTCGAACGAAGCACGGCGGCAAGGTCTTCTGGACACTCGCTGGCCTGACCTCATCTATCACTACACAAACGTCCAAGGCCTCTACGGAATTGTGCAGAGTGGGCAGCTCTGGCTTTCTGACTATTCCTATCTCAACGACACGCGCGAGCTGTCGCATGGTGCTGATCTCGTCGTCGATGTGGCAACTGCTCGTGTGGTCACAGAAAAGCGACCCGAGGCGATCGACCTGCTTCGTAGATGGATTGCCGATCTGCAGGCCCCGGTCCACCGTGTCTGCGTGACCTCGTTCTCCGAGTTGGGTGATAGTTTGAGTCAGTGGCGGGCATATGGCGCCATAGCCATCGGGTTCGAACCACTGGACATATCGCTGCACGCATACCGAGCGAAGCTCAGCGCAGTTGAGTATCGGAGAGAGAGACAGCGCTCTCTAGTCGACCTTCATCTTCATCACACGGTTGAGGCCTTCTTAGTGGATCTCCACAGTGGTCGGCTCGATCGGATCTCCGACGCCTATCACAAGACTGATCGATTGGTTGAGCTGATCGCCTTCTTTAAGGATCCAGCCTTCGCCGCGGAGCAAGAGTATCGACTTGCCTTCATCGAGCATCCGGAGCTTATGCCGTCGCTTGGTATTAAGTCTTCAGCTAAGCGATTTCGAATCTCCCGTGAGCGAATCATTCCGTACGTCATGTCCGATGAGCTTCAGCCGATCATGGCGAATGGCGGCCGACCTCTGCGGTTTCGAGAGATTGTTTTAGGCCCTGGGACAGACGCAACTCTCGAGCGAGGCGTACGAGAGTTCTTGCTTGAGAGCAACCTGCCGGAAGTAGAAGTGAAGCGGTCGCGGGTGCCGTATCGAACATGACGGAGCAGCCACTGTGAACCACCCCGGCTTTCGTGGAGGCCGGTTGGCTTGAGTCAGTCCGGTGTTGATGGCTGACTTCTTGGTATTCGGCTTTCTTTCTTCCAGCCCCCCGCAGGGGCCGCCGGAGGCCGTCTCGGTTGACCATGTACTCATGGTCTAACCCGCCTGGCCCGCCGCGGCCTTGCGAGCTGCGTTCGCGGCAATGGTCATGTTCAGCGTTCAGCCGCAACTGCGCCGCCCAGGCGATGTCGGTCACGGCCTTGGGCAGGTGGGCCTGGCGCGTCGCGATGATCGGCGTCACCCGCGGCGGATGCTGGCAATGCCAGGCGATCTCGACCAGCATGCGCCGAGCCGCACTGTTGCCGGCCTTCGTGATGCTGCCTGACGGCGCTTCGGACCCGACGAATACTCGCCCGGCACCAGGCCCACGTAGCTCATCAACTGGCGCGGGTTGGCAAAGCGCTCGAAGTCCTGCAACTCCGCCACCAGCGTCATCGACGCGATCAACTGCACCCCGCGCAGCGCGTGCAGCGCCTGCACCAAAGGGCGCAAGCCCCACTCGGGCAGCGCGTCGCGCATCGCCTGCTCGAGCCGGGAGATCCGCGCGGTCGCCTCGGTAATCGCGTGCAGATACTCCTGGAAGCCGATCTGCTGCGTGGGGTGGTTCATCTTCAGCGTGGCCAGCCAGCGCAGGTGCGCCGCCGTCCACGCGCTCTTGCCCGCGTAGGTGATGCCGTTGCTCAGCAGCAGCGCCTTCAGCCGGTGGCGGGCGTTGCGGCACTCGCGCACCGCGTCCTCGCGTGCACGCACCAGATCGCGCACGGCCTCGTCGGCAGCGTCGGGAACTCGAACGGGCGTCAACTCACCGGCGCGCGCCAGACGCGCCAGCATGATCGCGTCGCGCCGGTCGGTCTTGACCCGATCGCCCGAGCGCTTGGGGATCGACGAAGGCGCCACGACCTCGCAGGCCAGACCTTGGGCCGTCAGATGGCGCCAGATCACGAAACCGCAGGGGCCGGCTTCGTAGACGATGTGCAGCGCATGGCCGCGGCTGATCAGTTTGCGCAGCGAACGGTCCAGCGACGCCAGGTCGCCGCCGATGCTGCCGACGTGGCGTACCTCGGCGTCGCGGCCGGCGTCCGCGGTGGCGATGTCGATGCTGTCTTTGTGAACATCCAGACCGACGTACACGGTGATAGATTGGCTCATGGCCCGTCTCCTCGCAAACTTGCAACGCCCGCCGTGACCATCGCGGCGGTGCATTGGTGTAGCTCGGCAGGCCCTGTGCCTGCAACCTACGGGATCGAGGGTGGCGGGCCGCCTGAGTTCAGGAAGCCATCTTGTCTAGGCGTCATCAAGCACACGCTCATGCTGCAGTTCTTCCTAGCCGTCGTCGACCGCGCCATGCAGTTCCTCCGTCTACGCGTCGATAGGAGACGGCGCTTCTTTCGTGAAAATCTCGAGCCACTCCACAAGAGCTTGACCCTTGTTCACGATGACTATGTAGCCGCCTTCACTGCGATTCGGGAAGGGATTGCGTGCGAACGCGATCCCAGTGACTCGGCAACCGATGAGCGATACAAGTTCGGCCAACTTTTGCAGAAACTCTCTTCTCGTCACTCAGCCCTACGCCTGACACTGCGAATCGAGACTTCAGCGCTCACTCCCCACGCCCAGCACGTACCTGAGCAACAGTACCTTGCAGCGGTACACGACTACTTTGAAGCTTCCGCATCCCAGATAAAGCAGCAGCTAGATTCGATCGCATCTTCCAGTGGCTTCCGCGTCACCATCGAATGGCCGCAAGAGCATAACCCCAGTGTGTTCAGCGATTTTCGAGCCGTCCGCGCCGCGATCACTGTCCTTCAGCGGCGCGAATTCCGGTCCGAGCTTCTTTCTTATGCTGATAGATTGGTGGAAGCGGAGATGGACGCGCACTCTTCTAACCTCCTTAGATATTCGCGCAAGGACGGGCTAGAGTTGGTTGACGCGATAATTGAATTGCGGCGCGAGCGGTGGAAGCTGGTTGCCGCCTGCTGGGCTGATCTTCGACGCTCGATGAGCGCGCTCGACTAAGACCTCACCAATCTGATCTTGCGCATGGCGGCGACAGAACAGGAGAACGGCTATGCGTCGTAGCGTTCCGTGGGCGCTCTTTTCGCTCTTCCCGCTCGCGGGGCTAATCTATGTGTCGGTGGTTCTGCCGGAGGACACAGCCAACGCAGTCCCCTGGCCCTTGCCGGCCGTTCCAGCGGTTGTTGAGTACTGGTACTTGGCGTTCGGCGTGACAGTCTTGATTCAGATCGCCTACTTTGTAGTACACGTGGCAAGGAATCACTCTCTCGCATTGCTGCAACGCGGCGTCTGGGTCATTTTGCTGGTCCTCGTTGCGCCTCTCGGAGCGCCTCTGTACTGGTGGGTGCACAGCGCCAAGGTCGAGTAGGGCCAGCGGGGCACATGGTGGTGAAGTCAAGCGCCGTGTTGATTGAGTATTGATTTCTACCTTGATCAGCCTGTATTCATGTCGTGTTGATGTTGGCTGGTTGGATGCGGGCAGCGACAGTTGAAGGCAAGACGAGGAACAGACTGCATCTCTGGTGACGGCCTTGTTGCATCGCGAAGAACGAGTGAGCGACGCGGACCCAGATACGAACCGCTCGGCGGGGCTCCATTCACTCTGCGTGCATCAGCGCTTGCGCGCATCATCACCAGGGGTTAGTCGAGCTTGCCCGCCGCCGGTCTGACCTGTCAGTGCATCTTCAAGGGATGTCTGCTGCGTGGAGATTCGGGCGTGGCGTCAAGCAGGCGCAGTGGGCGCTGCACCTGGCGTCACGCTGATGTGTTTGGGGTCGAAGGCTTCGCCCTTGGTCATGATCACCCACAGGATGCGAGCGTTCTTGTTGGCCAGCGCAACAGCAGCACGCTGCCAGCCCGCGCGGTCCCGCAGCCGTGTGATCCAAGCACTGATGGGATCTTTGCGCCGATGGGCGACGAAGACGGCGGACTTGGCGGCCTGGATCAACATCGTGCGCAAGTAAATGTCGCCGCGCTTGGTCATCGCGCCCAGGCGCGCCTTGCCGCCACTGGAATGCTGTGAAGGCGTCAAGCCCAGCCACGCCGCGAACTGCGAACCGTTCTTGAACTGCTTGAAGTCGCCCACGGTGGCGACCGCTGCGGAAGCGGTGATCGGCCCCACCCCTTGGAGTGCGAGGGCGCGCTGCGCATCGTCACTGCTCTTGATGTGTGCGCCAATGCGCTCATCGCACCAGGCCAGGTGGGTATCAAGCTCGCGCCACTGGGACAGCGCGCGCTGCAGGACCAGGCGAGCCAGATACCCCAACTCGTTACTGGCGTCTTCGATCACGTCCTCGAGGATCGAGAGCAGCTGCTTGGGGCCTTGGGGGAAGACGAGGCCGAATTCGGCCAGCAAGCCTCGCACGCGGTTGATGCACGCAACACGGTCGGCCTTGAAGCCTTCACGCAGCCGATGCACGCACAGCATGCTTTGCTGCTCGATGCTCTTGATGGGCCGAAGTGCATCTGAAGGCGCGATGCGGCCTCGCAGACGGCGGCCGCATCGTTGGCGTCGTTCTTGCCGCTGGCGCCTTGCTTGCGGTAAGGCTTGACCAGGTCCGCAGCGATGATGCGCGCGTCGAACCCCATGGCGCGCAAGTGCCTGGCCCAGTGGTGGGAGCTGGAACAAGCTTCCATCGCCACGATGCACCCGGCGGGCAACTGCGCGCACCAGGTCAAGAACTTGTCACGCGGCAAGGCACGGTTCGTGACCAAGCGCTCGTGCCGATCAACCGCGTGGACCTGGATGACACGCTTGGCCAGATCGACGCCCACGCGCGCGATGCCGCTTTCACGTGCGACCGAGACTCGTGTAGATTCGTTCATGGACTCTCGGCGCGGTACTCGGATTACGGCCACGCTGTCCATGCCTCCTGCAACCGTGACGTCGTGCGACCTCGAGCCACGCCCGCACGGCGCATGTTTTGTCAGAGCGCGGTTCATCACTGCCACTGACCTTCGCTGCGACTTTGATTGCAAGACCGAGCCGCCCAAGCCGTAGCGAGCGGTTCACGCGTCCAGGGGTAAGTGCTATGCGGGTCATCCCCCGACATCCTGCATCGTCATCTTGCCGTTCAGCGGTGTCACATATCCTCACGATCCGGATAACCAGACACCGATGACAGCCATGCACAAATTGCCGACGTTCCTCGTCCGTTGCCGCGCCGTGGTCGCGCTGGCGCTCTTTGGTTTTGCCTGCCACGGCACCGCGGTTGCGCAGGACGGGTTCGCGTGCAGGACTACCCTGGGCTGGGAAACCTGATGCTTCGCGTGGCGATCGCGCACAAGCTTTGCGAGAAGCACGGCATCAAGTGCGAAGCGCGCACGATTCCGGCGGCGCCGTTGGGCATGCAGACGCTGTTGGCGGGTGACATCGACGTGGCCTTCGGCCCGCCCGAGGTCGTGATCCAGGCAGCCAACCGGGGGGCCGACGTTCGCATCGTCGGCAATGGCGCTCGCGGGTCGATCTTCTTCGTCGCGGCGGGTAACCACATCGAAACGCCCAACGCGGCCAAGGGCTACCCCGCCGTGATGCAGGACCTGAAGGGTATGAAAGTCGGCGTGACCTCGCGAGGCTGGGTGCCGAGTTTCAGTTTGTCGACCTGCTCAAGGGTGCGGGTATGACGGCTGCCGATGTCACGCTGGTGGCGGTGGGTGCGCCGAATACCGCGCTGCCGGCGCTGGCGAACAAGCAGGTCGATGCGGTGATGGCATTCGAGCCGATGGGTGGTTTCTGCGAGGTGCTGAAGGCGTGTCGCGTGGTGGTCGACCCCCGCAAGGGTGAAGGCCCCGCCGATTTGCTGGCGGTGGCCGGTGCGGGGTCGGTGCTGAGTATTCGCGGCGACATGCTGCAGAAGAATCCACGCGCCGCGGCCGGTTTTGCGGCAGCCATGGCCGAGGCCGAAGCCTTTCTGCAAGACCCGGCCAACTACGACGCCGGCCTGAAGGTTGCGATGGAAACGTTCAAGCTCGACATGCCTAAAGGCCCCGAGGTGGTGGCGTCGGTATACAAAACATCGCGTCCGTTCTACCGCTTCTCGATCGACGCCAAGGCCGTGCAAGCGGCTGCCGACTACCTGCTTGCCACCAAGCAGATCGAGAAGGCCTTCGATACCAGCCGCCTGATGCACGTGCGGTGAGTACCGTCGGCGACGCGGTGACCGGCCGCGGGTCAAGCCCGCATGCGAAACCGGCGGCGGTGGACGTCTCCCTGTCGCTCAGTTTCGACGGCGTGCTCAACGTGCTCGACCGGGTCAACCTTCGGGTGGCCGTGGGCGAATTTGTCGCCCTGGTCGGCCCCAGCGGCGCCCCGCCACGCTGCTGACTCTGTGCGCGGGACTGATCGCCGCGCCGGGCAAGGCAGCTTTGAAGTGTGCGGCGAGCCGGTGAATTGGGCAGCCGACGGTCGGCCTACATGCTGGCGCTGACAGCCTGCTGCCCTGGGCGACGGCGCAAGACAACGCCGCCTTTGGCCTGAAGCTCCATGGAACGTCGGCAGACCAGTGCCGCGAGACCGCCCGGCAGATGCTGGCGCGCGTGGGCCTGAAGGGATTCGAAGGCGCCTACCCGAAGGCGCTGTCGCACGGCATGCGCCAACGCGTGGCCCTGGCGCGCACCTTCGCGCTGGATGCCGAGCTGCTGCTGATGGACGAGCCCTTCGGTGCCCTTGACGCACAGACCAAGCTGCAATTGCAGGACCTGCTGCTGAGCTTGTGCCAAGAGTCGCAACGCAGCGTCGTCTTCGTGACGCACGACCTGTCGGAAGCCGTGGCCGTGGCCGACCGCGTGGTCGTCATGTCGTCGCGGCCGGGTCGCATCGTGGCCGACGTGCCGGTTGATCTGCCGCGCCCGCGCTCGATCCGCGCGCTGCAGAAGAACCCACGATTCACGAGCTGTACGCGCAGCTTTGGGGCCACCTCGAACAGGGTTGGAGTGCGCATGAAGGCTGATGCATCTCGAAGCGCGCGACCGAGCGGTGGACTGCACGGCGGCGCCTTGTGGTTGGCGCATGCGGTATTCCTGACACTGGCACTGGGCACCTGGGAGTACGCCAGCACCCGCGGCTGGTTGTCGGCCACCTTCTTCGGCCAGCCCAGCGGCATCGCGCGCTTCTTGTGGGACGACGTCGCCGACGGCAAGCTGTGGACCGACCTTGGCTGGACCTTGGCCGGCACCGTCATCGCCTTTACGCTGGGCGCGGGCTCGGCCATCGGCGTGGGCCTGGCCTTCGTTCGTTTCCCGGCGCTCGAACGGTTCGTCGAGCCTTACTTCAGCGCGATGAACGTGATGCCGCGCATCGCGCTGGCGCCGCTCTTCATCTTGTGGTTTGGCCTGGGCCTGGGTTCGAAGGTGGCCATCGGCTTCAGCCTAGCGTTTTTCATCGTGCTGTCGGCCACCGTGGCGGGCGTGCGCGGTGTCAGCTCGGACCACGTCACGCTGTGCCGCACGCTGGGTGCCAAACCGTCGCAGTTGTTCTTCCAGGTCACGCTGCCGGGTGCTGTGCCGGTGTTGTTCTCGGGCTTGCGCCTTGGGCTCATCTACTCGCTGCTGGGTGTGGTGGGCGGCGAAATCATTGCCAGCGAGAAAGGACTGGGCCAATCGCTGGCTTACCTTGGAAGTACCTTCAATATCAACGGCGTGTTCGCGCTGCTGCTGGTGCTGGCGATGCTGGGCGTGAGCGTGGTGCGCGCCATGACCTGGCTCGAGAAGCGACTGTTGCACTGGCAGTAGTCGGTGCTGCGATACCTTCGATACCTGCGACACCTTCGATCGACGGAGATTCACGATGGCCAATACCAAGCCGCTGAAGCTGATCAACATCGCGCGGCGCTACAAGCACATCAGACCGGTGCCGCGCATGCCGAATTTCGCGGCGTGGATCGAGGGCGTGGACCTGACGCAGCCGCTTGTCGGCGCCGGTGCAAGCCGAGTTGCGCCAGGCTTTGTTCGATTTCGAAGTCATCTTCTTCGGACCGCAAACGATCACGCAGCGCAGCACGTGGCGCTCGCCAAGGTGTTCGGCCCGCTGTCGGGCGGTTCGTACTTCGAGCGCAACCCGAAGCGCCCGACATGGAAATGATCGTCAGTCGACCGGGACCGCCCGCCCGCGATCGACAACTGGCACACCGACATCAGCTGGAAGGCCAACCCACCGCTGGGCACCGCGATCCAGATCACCGTGACGCCGCCTGCGGGCGGCAATACCTGCTGGATCAGCACCAGCAAAGCCTACGACTGGCTGTCACCGGGCATGCAGAAGTACCTCGAAGGATTGACCGCGCTGCACACCTGGGAACTGTCGGCCTTTCGCGAGGTGCTCGGCCTGCGCGGCGACGATGCGCTGGTCGGCGCCATCAAAGCGTTCAAGCCGGTGGTGCACCCCGTGGTCCGCAAGAACCCCGACTCGGGCCGCAAGTGCATCTTCGTCAACGCCGACTTCACGCGCCACATTCAGGGCGTGGACAGACAAGAGGCACGTGGCATCTTGAATTTCCTGCTCGAGTGGCTGAAGAAGCCCGAGTTCATGGTGCATCACCAATGGGAACCGGCGGCATTGCGCTGTGGGACAACCGCAGCACGCAGCACTACGCGGTGGCCGACTACTGGCCGCACCACCGCGTCAACCAGCGTGTCACCTTCGACGTGCCGGGTACCGCTGATGCGGTGGGGAATGTCAATCAGAAGGTGCTGGCGGGGCGAAAGTTGAAAGGTTGAAGGCTTGCGCGCCTGCCCGACGTGGAACGAGCCGGGAAATCCCGGTCCAACTTTGATCAAACAATGCTTAGCATGATGGTGTGCCGAGAGGGAGGCGCTGGCTAGTCATGCCCATGTATTGATCAAAAGTGGCCAGCGGATCCACCGACCATCGGTCGACACCGAGATCGCCTTGCCCGCCGCTCCCGCCGACATCCGTCAACGCATCCGCGACGACA
>CAVTXI010000014.1:0-67362 GCA_963738615.1 uncultured beta proteobacterium | reverse complement strand
ATCCCGGCATCGGCCCTGATGCGGTCGAGCCCGACCGCCATCGCCGCCGCCGCGACACCGCATCGCCGCGCACCGTCAGCGGCGGGCGCCCATGAACATGCCCTTGAGGGCGTCGTAGTGCTCGATGCAGTGGCCGGCGCCGAGCACGACCGCCTCGAGCGGCACGTTCGACATGCGCACCGGCACCTTGGTCTCCCGCTCGATGCGCTGGTCAGCCCGCGCAGCAGCCCGCCACCGCCGACGAGGTAGATGCCGCGGACGAGGAAGTCCTGCGACAGTTCGGGCGGCGCCTTGGCCAGGCAGCGGATCACCGAGTCGACGATGGCGACACGACGTCGTCGATGGCGGAGCGCATCTCGTCGGGCGACAGCACGACGGTCTTGGGCAGGCCGGTCATCAGGTCGCGCCCGCGCACCTCGGCCTGGATCTCGTCCGGCGTCGGGTCGGCCGAGCCGATCGCCATCTTGATCTCCTCGGCCGTGCGCTCGCCGATGGCGATGCCGTACTCGCGGCGGACGTAGTTCTGGATCGCGGCGTCGATGTCGAACGAGCCGACCCGCACCGCCTCCAGCGCCACGATGCCACCGAGGCAGATGACCGCCGTCTCGGTGGTGCCGCCGCCGATGTCGATGACCATGTTGCCGACCGGCTCGTCGATCGGCAGGCCGGCGCCGATGGCCGCGGCCATGGGCTGCTCGATCAGCTGGGCGTCGGCGGCACCGGCCCGCCGGGCCGCTTCGGTGACCGCCCGCCGCTCGACCTCGGTGATGGCCGACGGCACGCAGATCACCACCTTGGGCCGGTTGAAGCGGCTGACGCCGACCCGCTGCAGCAGCAGGCGGATCATCCGCTCGGTGATCTCGAAGTCGGTGATGGCGCCGCCGCGCAGCGGTCGCACGGCGACGATGTAGCCGGGCGTGCGACCGATCATCTGCCACGCCTCGTGCCCGGTGGCCAGCACCTCACCGGTCTGGCGGTTGAGGGCGATGACCGACGGCTCGTTGAGCACGATGCCCCGGCCCTTCGTGTAGACGAGCGTGTTGGCGGTGCCGAGGTCGATGGCCAGGTCGCGTGCCAGGGCCCACCCTGGCCCGCCGCGTCGGGCGGGGTTCGGCACGCGTGGGAGCATCGCCGTCGCCGTCGCCGTCGATGTCACCGTCGCGGTTGGCGGCCGTCTGCTGCACCTGGTCGACCACGGTGCGCCGTGCCGCCGGGCCGAGTGCATCGATCTGACGGCGGAAAAGTCGACGCTGTTCTGCGTCGACCTGGTTGCGCTCGACGACCACGACCGTGATCAACCACGACGACCGCCGCGATGACGAGGACGACCCAGGCGTTCGACGACATGTCAGCGGCCTTCGCCCGCAGCGTCGCTTGGGACGTCGGCGGCCGAAACCAGGTCGGCCGCCGTTGGTGCCCCAGTCGGCACCGCCGCGCCAGACCTCCCGCTTCCACACCGGGACGGAGACCTTCAGAGCGTCGATCGCGAACCGTGCCGCGGCGAAGGCCTCGGACGGGTGCGGCGCGGAAACGGCCGTGACTATGGAGCTCTCACCGAGTTCGAGGAGCTGCCGACACGGTGCACGAGCACGATGCCGACCCCGACCCACGCGCCGACGCCACGCGCGGCACGCGCAGCAACGCGCTGGTCGAAGCCGATCGACCTGGCGCCGACCTTCCTCGACGTCTACGAAGGCCAGCCGCTGCCGCACATCATGGACGGGCGCTCGCTGCGCCCGCTGCTGTTTGGTCAAACCGCCCGAGCGCTGGCGCGAGATCGCCGTGTGCGAGTGCGACTACGCGTTCCAGGATTCACGCATCGAACTGGGCACGCCGTCGCGCGAAGCGTGGATGCGCATGGCGTTCGACGGGCGCTGGAAGTACGTGTTGACCGAAGGCCACCGGCCGATGCTGTTCGACCTGGACACCGACCCGAAGGAGCTGCGTGACCTGGGCGCCAGCACGACTGCCCGAACACGCCGACGCACGCGCGCGGCTGCACGAAGCGCTGTTCCGCTGGGCACGCCAGCCGCGCCAGCGCGTGACGATTGCCGACGACCTGATCGAAGCCACTGAAATCCAGGCGCGCGTGGCCGAAGCCGGCATCTTGATCGGCTATGCCGACGAAGCCGACCTGGCCGCGCAGCGCCAGCGGTTCAAGCCCCGATATGCATCGACCAACCCGCTGGTCAAGATCACGCTCGACAAGCTGACCGGGCGGCACGAAGACGTTGCAACGACGGCCAACACGACCCACACGCCCCACCAAGTCAAGACGCCATGAGCCAGCACCTCATCCCCAACGTCTCGCGCACGCCCGAAGGCCTGGACGGCGTCGCATGGAACGTGCTGGGCCAGGTCTACATCCCGAAAGAGATCACCGACGAACGCTTCACGTGGTACGCGGTGTTCCCCGAAGAAACTTTCGTGCCGCCGCACACCCACGCCGAGCAGGACGAGTACCTGATGCCGCTGGACGGCGACATCGAAATCATGCTCGGCGGCCAGCGCCGCGTGCTGCAGCCCGGGTGAGGTCGGCGCACCTGCCGCGCGGCATCGTGCACGCGTTCTTCAACAACACCGGCAAGCCCGTCAACGCGCTGTTCTGGGCCACGCCTGCGGGCCGGCTGGTGGAGCTGTACCGCAAGCTGCACAACGTCGGCCACCCCGGCAAGGCAACCGCGATGGCACCGGCGTGCGGCGTGGTGTTCGATCCGCCGGTGTCGTCGGCGGCCTGAGCGACCCGATGACCCGCAACCGCACGCATCCACACCGCAGACATTCACCCAGGAGACATTCGATGCCACTCGCCGCCATGCCGTCGCCCTCGCCGCCGCCGCGCTCGCCGCCCTGCCGCTGGGCGCCGCCGCGCAGACCACCATCCTCTTCAACTCCTTCATCCCGCCCACGCACCCGGTCAACACGCGGATGATGAAGCCGTGGACCGACGAGATCACGAAGGCGACCGACGGCCGCGTGAAGTTCGACATCCCCACGTCCAGCCTGGCCGCACCGCCGCAGCAGATGGACGGCGTCGTCAAGGGCGTGTTCGACATGGCCTACCAGTTCCACGGCCTGATGCCCAGGCCAAGCTGTCGCAACTGCCGCAGCTGCCGGGCGTGAACACGACGTCCAAGGGCAGCTCGATCGCGCTGTGGCGCACGTACGAGAAGTTCTTCAAGCAGTCCAGCGAGTACAAGGACGTGCACCTCATCGCGATGTGGGTGGGCTTGCAAGGGCCCGATCTACTCCATGAAGGGGGCGATGGACGACCCCGCGCAACTGAACGGGCTGAAGATCTACGGCCTGCCCGGGCCCGGCGTCGAAGGTGCTCGAGGGCGCCGGTGCCGGCGTGGTCGTCGGCGCCCGCGGTGCGCAGCCACGAAATCATTTCCGGCGGCACGGTCGACGCATTCGCCGGCTACTCGGTGATGGACGCCAACGCGTTCAAGACGCTGCAGTACGCCAAGCACGTCGTCGATGTGCCGGGCGGGCTCACGTCACCGTCGTTCGCGGTCTTCATCAACAAGAAGAAGTGGGACGTCGCTGTCGCAGGCCGGACCGCGACGTGATCACCAAGCTGGGCGGCGAGGCGTTCGCCGCGCGCGCGGCGCTGTACGACGAGATCGAGACCAAGGTGCGCGCCGACGCGGCGGGCAGCGTGACGTTCAAACCGGCGTCGGCCCGCGCTGGCCGCCGAGGTGACCGACACTGCCAAGCCGCTCGAAGACGCCTGGATCGCCGACGCCAAGGCCGCGGGCGTGGACGGCGCTGCGGCACTGGCGTTCTATCGCGAGGAAGCGAAGAAGAACGAGAAGTGAGCGAACTTCCCGCCGATCGACCCTACGGACAGCGCCGCGAGCACGCGCGAAGACCGCTTCGACCGCGTGCTGGGCGTGCTGAGCGCGATGCCGCTTGCGCTGATCGTGCTGCTGACGTTCGCCGACGTGTTCGCGCGCTACCTCTTCGCGCGCCCCATCCGCGGCAGCGTCGAGATCATCCAGTACGCGATGGCGCTGGTGATCTTCACCGCGCTGCCGATCGTCACGCGCCACCGCGGCCACATCACCGTGAGCCTGGTCGACCGCTTCATGAAGGGCGGCGCCGCAACGCGTGCAGCGCATCGCGTGCGACGCGTTGTCGCTGCTGGCGCTGGCGCTGATCACGTGGCGGCTGTGGGAACAAGCGGCCAGCGACCTGGCGGGCCAGACGAGCACCGTCGTGCTGGGCCTGCCGCAGGCGCCGCTGGCGTGGGTGATGTGCGCCTTCGCCGCGGTGGCCACACTGGTGATGGCGCGGCTGTTGTGGGGCAGCGTGCGCGGTGAAGACGTGCCGCGCGTCTGCCGCGCCGTTGTGACGAACGCATCGACAAGATCGCATCCATGACGCACCCCGCACCATGACGACCGCACTGATCGGCTTCGCCGTCGTCTTCCTGCTCGCGTTCCTGGGTGTGCCACTGGCGTGGTCGATGCTGCTGGTGGGCATCGGCGGCTTCGCGGCGCTGCGCGGCCTCGATCCGGCGCTGTCGATGCTGGGGCAGATCGTCATCGACTCGTCGGCCAACTACGGCATGAGCGTGCTTGCCGATGTTCATCCTGATGGGCCTGTTCGTGCACAAGGCCGACATCAGCAACGAGCTTTACGACGCCGCCAACGCGTGGCTGGGCCACCTGAAGGGCGGCCTGGCGCACGCCACGGTGGCGTCGTGCGCGATGTTCGCGGCGATTTCGGGCAGCTCGATCGCCACCGTCGCGACCATGAGCAAGGTGGCGATCCCGCCGATGCGCCGCCTGGGCTACGACGACCGCCTGTCCAGCGGGTCGGTCGCATCGGCAGGCGTGCTGGGCGTGTTGATCCCGCCGTCGGTGCCACTCGTGATCTACGGGCTGCTGACCGAAACCGACATCCGCAAGCTCTTCATCGCCACCGTCGTGCCCGGGCTGCTGCTGACGCTGCTGTTCATCGGCGCGGTGTGGGTCACGGTGACGTTGAACCCGAAGCTGGGCCCACCGGGGCCGAAGCTGCCGCTGCCCGAGCGGCTGCGTGCGCTGCGCGGCGTGTGGTCGGTGATCGTGCTCTTCGCGGGCGTGATGGGCGGGCTGTACGGCGGCGTGTTCACCGCCACCGAATCAGCCGGCATCGGCGCGTTCGGCGCGTTCGCCATCGCGTGGGCGCGCGGGCGCATGACGTGGCGCGCGCTGCTGGACTGCCTGACCGAAACCGGCAAAACCACCGCGATGATCTTCGCCATCGTCTTCGGCGCGCTGGCGTTCGCGCAGTTCGTGACGCTGAGCGGCATGACCGGGCAACTCGTCGCGTGGATCCAGGCCCAGGGGTTCGGTGCGCTGGGCGTGATCCTGTCGATGGTGGTGATCTACCTGGTGCTGGGCGCGCTGATGGAGTCGATGGGCCTGATGCTGCTGACGGTGCCCATCTTCACCGCCGTGGCCGTCGAGGTCGGCGTCAACCCGGTGTGGTTCGGCATCTTCGTCACGATGATGATCGAGGTGGGCATGCTCACACCGCCGGTGGGCATGAACGTCTTCACGCTGAAGACGATGGTGCCGTCGATCCCCCTGCCCACGATCTTCCGCGGCGTGATGCCGTTCTTGGTGGCGAACCTGCTGGCGATTGCGGCGCTGATCGCTTGGCCTGCGTTGGCGTTGGCGCCGTTGCGGTGGTTTTGATCGAGCTCCCGGCGGTCCCGCGCGAAATCAGCGACGACCCGTCGTATCGTGCGGCAAGTGCACCCCAGGAAATGCCATGACCAAAACCAACGCCTTCTACGCCCAGTCCGGCGGCGTCACGGCCGTGATCAACGCGTCGGCGTGCGGCGTGATCGAAACCGCGCGCAAACACAAGGACCGCATCGGCAAGGTCTATGCGGGGCGCAACGGCATCATCGGCGCGCTGACCGAAGACCTGATCGACACGTCGAAGGAAACCGTCGGCGACCATCGCCGCGTTGCGCCACACGCCGGCGGGCGCGTTCGGCTCGTGCCGCTACAAGCTGAAGGGGCTGGACGCGAACCGGCGTGAGTACGAACGGCTGATTGCGGTGTTCCGCGCGCACGGCATCGGCGTCTTCTTCTACAACGGCGGCGGTGATTCGGCCGACACGTGCCTGAAGGTGTCGCGGCTTGGGCGCCGAACTGGGCTATCCGCTGCAGGCGATCCACGTGCCGAAGACGATCGACAACGATCTGCCGATCACCGACGCGTGCCCGGGCTTCGGGTCGGTGGCGAAGTACGTCGCGGTGTCGATGCTCGAGGCGTCGCTGGACGTTGCGTCGATGGCGCGCACGTCGACGAAGGTGTTCGTGCTCGAGGTGATGGGCCGCCACGCCGGCTGGATCGCCGCGGCGGGCGCGATGGCGTCGACGAAGGAGCGGCCGTTGCCGGTGATCGTGCTGTTCCCCGAAGTGCCGTTCGACGAAGCGGCGTTCCTGCGCGCTGTCGACGCGAACGTGAAGCGGCACGGCTGCTGCTCGGTCGTCGTGTCCGAAGGCGTGAAGAACGCGCAGGGCCAGTTCCTGTCGGACCAGGGCACGCGCGACGCGTTCGGCCACGCGCAACTTGGCGGCGCGGCGCCGGTCATCGCCGGACTCGTGAAAGACAAGCTGAAGCTCAAGATGCACTGGGCCGTGGCTGACTACCTGCAGCGCAGCGCGCGCCACATCGCGTCGAAGACCGACGTCGACCAGGCCTACGCCTGTCGGCAAGGCCGCGGTCGAACTGGCGCTGAAGGGCCGCAACGCGCGTGATGCCGGCGATCGAACGCATCAGCGACAAGCCCTACAAGTGGCGCATCGCCACGGCCGACCTCGAGAACGTCGCGAACGTCGAGAAGTTCATGCCGCGCGACTTCATCACGAAGGACGGCTTCGACATCACCGACAAGTGCCGCCGCTACCTCGAGCCGCTGATGGCCGGGGAGGACTACCCGCCGTATCGCAACGGCCTGCCGAGGTACGCAAAGCCGAAGTTGGTGGCGGTGGCGAAGAAGTTGCCGGCGTTCGAGGTTTAGCACTGATGTGAAGCGCCACGTGTCGCCGATCCGCAGTGCCGACCTGTAGTGCCACGCGGCACGCTCACGCCGAGCGCAACACCTCGAGCCCACCCAAGTAAGGCCGCAGCGCCGCCGGAATCGCCACGCTGCCGTCGGCCTGCTGGTGGTTCTCCAGCACCGCAACCAGCGCACGGCCCACCGCGAGGCCCGAGCCGTTCAGCGTGTGCACGAGCTGCGGCTTGGCCTTGCCCCCGCCCCCGCTGTCTTCGCGAAACCGCGCCATCATCCGCCGCGCCTGGAAGTCTTCGCAGTTCGAGCACGAGCTGATCTCGCGGTACGCGTTCTGCCCCGGCAGCCACACCTCGAGGTCGTAGGTCTTGGCGGCAGCAAAGCCCATGTCGCCGGTGCACAGCAGCATCACGCGGTACGGCAGCTCGAGCTTTTGCAGCACCGCTTCGGCGTGGCCCGTCATCGCTTCGAGCGCGTCGTAGCTTTTCGCGGGATGAACGATCTGCACCATCTCGACCTTGTCGAACTGGTGCTGGCGGATCATGCCGTGCGTGTCTTTGCCGGCGCTGCCGGCTTCGCTGCGGAAGCACGGGCTGTGCGCGGTGAGCTTGATCGGCAGCTGCGACGCTTCGAGGATGCGGTCGCGCACGGTGTTGGTCAGAGGGACTTCGGAGGTCGAGATCAGGTATTGCTCGGCTGATGTGTCGTCACCTCGCGTGACCCAGAACATATCCTCCTTGAACTTCGGCAGCTGCCCCGTGCCTTCGTAGATTTCGCGGTTGACGATGTAGGGCACGTAGCACTCGGTGTAGCCGTGCTCGAGCGTCTGCACGTCGAGCATGAACTGCGCCAGCGCGCGATGCAGCCGCGCGATGGGGCCGCGCAGGAAGCCGAAGCGCGAACCCGCGAGCAGGCTGCCGGTGTCGGGTTCGTAGCCCAGCGGCGCGCCAATCGCAGCGTGATCCTTCGGCGTGAAGTCGAAGCGGCGCGGCTCGCCCCATCGGCGCGCTTCCTGGTTGGCATGTTCGTCGTAGCCGACAGGGACGGATTCGTGCGGCAGGTTGGGGACTGCGAGGAGCAACTGCTGCAACTGCTCGGAGACGTTCGTCTCCTTGAGTCCCTGCTCCTCAATACGTGACTCAATCCCAGATAGCTCTGCCGCGTACTTCCTTGCGACCTCCAAGAAGGCCGCATTCGCCAGAGATCTTCCGGCCGGCCCAAGGTACCGGCGAAGCTGATTTATGCGCTCGCCTCTTGTGAAGGGATCCAGCGAGGTGTCAGACCCGAGGTTTGCAATCTCTTGCTCACGCTTTGCCGTCGCCTCCGCAGACCGTTGGATGATGATATCCATTGATTCATTCGTAATCCTTCGCTGCAGAGCATTCTTCTCTGCGCGTGCCGCCTCGGCAGCCACTTGAGCGCTCTTTCTAACAGTCTCCAAATACGCATGCGCGGCCAGATCCAAGAAACGTTCTGCGGGTTCTTGCGCTTGTCAAGCGCAGCGACCACGGCGTCGAGGTCGCGGCGAAGAAGTTGAATGTCGAGCATGGTGGGATCGAAGCAGATGCGTGATCGAAAGCCGACCTCGCACGGCGGGCGGGATTGAGATCAGTCGGCAGCGCTGCGTCACGATCGCTCGGCGTAGTCCGACGACGGGTACCCCATCGCTTTGTCGCCCAACCCCATCGGCAGCGGGAAGTGCGTCGTCTCTTTCACACCGTCGAGGTTGCGCAGCGACACGGCGCCCAGTTCGCGCAGCCGCGCGATGACCTGCTGCACCAGGATGTCGGGGGCCGATGCTCCAGCGGTCAAGCCCACGCGCGACTTGCCGTCGAACCACTCGGGGCGCAGATCGCTTGCGCCGTCGACCATGTAGGCCGGTGTGTTCAGGCGCTGCGCCAGTTCGCGCAGGCGGTTGCTGTTGCTGCTGGTGGGGCTGCCGACGACGATGACGACATCGACCTGCGGGCTCAGGATCTTCACCGCGTCTTGGCGGTTCTGCGTGGCGTAGCAGATGTCCTGCTTCTTGGGCTCGCGCACATGCGGGAACCGCGCCTTCACCGCCGCTGCAATTTCGGCTGCGTCGTCGACGCTGAGCGTGGTCTGCGTCACGACCGCGAGCTTGTCGCCGCGCGGCTGCACGCGTGCGACGTCATCGACGTCTTCGACCAGATGGATCGCGCCAGGGTCGAGCTGACCCATCGTGCCTTCGACCTCGGGGTGGCCCTTGTGGCCGATCATGATGAATTGGTAGCCCTCGCGGTGCAGCTTCGCCACCTCGACATGCACCTTCGTCACCAGCGGGCAGGTGGCGTCGAACACGTCGAAGCCGCGCGCCTTCGCTTCGCGTCGCACCGCTTGGCTCACGC
Source organism: uncultured beta proteobacterium (assembly GCA_963738615.1). Classification (GTDB taxonomy): domain Bacteria; phylum Pseudomonadota; class Gammaproteobacteria; order Burkholderiales; family Burkholderiaceae_C; genus CAVTWY01. Next base: position 57,972 of record CAVTXI010000014.1, on the reverse strand, counting down.
CGTGCGCGCTGAACACCAGCGTGGCGCCGGGCGGCACGTCAGCCAGGTCTTCGATGAAGATCGCGCCCTTTGCGCGCAGGTCGTCGACGACGTAGGTGTTGTGAACGATCTCATGGCGCACGTAGATCGGCGCGCCGAACTTCTCGAGCGCGCGCTCCACGATTTCGATCGCGCGGTCGACACCGGCGCAAAAGCCGCGCGGCTCGGCCAGCACCACTTCTTCGATGCCTGCGTTCTTCGTCATCACAGCACTCCGATGATCAAGGCTTCGAAGCTCACGGCGCGGCCGGCCAGCGGATGGTTGAAGTCGAAGATCAGCGCGTCGTCGCCCACTTCCTTCACCACGCCCGACAGCGCTGCGCGCCCGCCGTCAGGCGCGGGGAAACGCACCACGTCGCCAACGTGGTATTGCGCGTCGGCATCACCCCATTCACGCAGCAGCTTGGCGGCCACGCGCTGAACCAGCTGCGGGTTGCGCGGCCCGAAGGCTTCGCCCGCAGGCAGGTCAAAAACGCGTCGCTCGCCTTCGAGCATGCCAACCAGGCGCTGCTCCATCGCGGGCGACAGTTCACCGCCGCCCAGCGACAGCGTGGCCGGGCGACCATCGAACGTGCTGACGATCACCTCGCCGTCGGGCCCCGACAAGCGATAGTGAAGTGTGAGGAACGAGCCCGCATGGACAACGGGCCTGATTTCGTTCGTATCGTGATGGAGGGCGGCAAGGTTCACGACAACGCCGTGGTTGGTCTGCTGATGATGCTCGGGCACGCGCAAACACGGCCTTAGACTGCCGCGGATTCTACGAGCCACCCCATGCCGCTCGACCATCTGCCCGCTGATGCAAGGCCGCGCGAAAAGCTGATGGCACGCGGGCCGGCCGCGTTGTCCGACACCGAACTGCTGGCCCTGCTGTTGCGCACGGGGATCAAGGGCACGAACGTGCTGACGCTTGCAGGACAGGTCCTCGATCGTTTCAAAGGCTTCGCGCCGCTGATGAACGCCAGCCTCGAGGACCTTGCAACGATCAAGGGCTTGGGCGGCAAGGCCAAACGCGCCGAGCTTGCCGCGGTGCTCGAGATCGCGCGCCGTGCGTTGGCACAGCGCCTGACGGATCAACCCGTGTTCGACAACCCGCAGGCCGTGCGCGACTACGTGGCGCTGCATCTGCGCGAGTTGCCGCACGAACGATTCGCTGCGCTTTTCCTCGATTCGCAGCATCGGCTCATCGCGATGGAGACGCTGTTCCAGGGCACGTTGACGCAGACCGCGGTGTACCCACGTGAGGTGGTCAAGCGCGCGCTCGAGCGCAACGCGGCAGCGTTGATCCTGGCGCACAACCATCCGTCAGGGGTGGCCGAACCCTCGCGCGCCGACGAACACCTGACGCAGACGCTGCGCCAAGCGCTGGCATTGGTCGACATTCGCGTGCTCGACCACCTGGTGGTGGGCCGTGACGGCATCGTGTCATTCGCCGAGCGGGGGCTGGTGTGAAGCTGGGCGACCTGTCCGGGCTGCGTCGCGTGTTGTTGCAGGAGCAACGTGCCGCTGCGCAAGCCAAGCGCGATGCGCAGACGCCCACGGATGACCCGGCGTCCACCACGACCACCACGACCGACGCCGAGACCTTCCGCGTCCACGTCGGCCCGGTGGCGCCGCTGCGCGCACCCGAACGCGTAGCGCATGCGTTGCCCCGGCCCGAGCCGGTGCCACAGCAGCGCATGCGCGACGAACGCGAAGCGCTGGCCGAGTCGATGAGTGACGACTTCGACGTCGAGACGCTGCTCGACACCGACGACAGCCTGAGCTTCCGCCGCCCCGGCATCGGCCCCGACGTGCTGCGCCGCCTGCGTCGCGGCCACTGGACGTTGCAGGCCGAGATCGACCTGCACGGCCTGACGCGCGAGACCGCGCGCGAAGCGCTGGCCGTGTTCGTCGCCGAAGCCTCGCAGCGCGGTGCACGCTGCGTGCGCGTGGTGCACGGCAAAGGCATCGGCTCGCCTGGCCGCATGCCGGTGCTGAAGAGCAAGGTGCGCGCGTGGCTGGTGCAGAACGACCGCGTGATCGCCTTCGTGCAAGCCACGCCGACGCGCGGCGGGCACGGCGCGCTGCTGGTGCTGCTGACTTAAGAACCCGTGGGATCGCACTCGATTACGCGGCCCAGGTCGACTTACTCGCAGCTCATCCGACGATGGATGGCGGTTACGCGCCCTGGTTGCGCATCCAATCAGCTGTGCCGAAGAAGGCGGCCTCGAGCCGCTGCGCCAACGCAGGGTCGACGCCCTGTTCGTGCATCGCCTGCTTCATGCACGCCATCCACGCGTCGCGCTCGGCGATACCGATTGCATACGGCAGGTGCCGCGCGCGCAACCGCGGGTGGCCGAAGCGCTGTTCGTACAACGGCGGCCCGCCCAGCCAGCCGCAGAGGTACCAGTACAGCTTGTCGCGCGAGCTGTCGATGGGCGTGGGGTGCAGCTTGCGGATGACGGCGTAGGCCGGCTCGAGTTCCATCAGATCGTAGAAGCGGTCGACGAGTGCGCGCACCTTGGCTTCGCCACCGACGGCTTCGTAGGCGGTGAAGGTCGTCGTTGTCGTTTTCGTTGACTTTGTGTTGTCGTCGCTCATCGCGCAGCCCGGGTTTTGCGGTGGGTCGAGCGCCGCAACGCCGTCACTTCGATTTCGATCTTCATGCGCGCGTCCAGCAGCCGCGCTTCGATCATCGTGGCAGCCGGGCGCGCTCGACCGAAGGCATCGCGCAGCGCGGGCCAGCATGCTTCGAAGTCGGCGGCGCGCGGCAGGATGTAGTGCACGCGGACCACGTCGTCGAAGCTCGCGTCGGCCTGCGCCAACGCTGCCGCGATGTTCGCCAGCGCCTGCCGTGCCTGCGCGACGACGCCGCGCGCGAGCGTCATCGTCGTGTAGTCGAAGCCCGTCGTGCCCGACACGAACACCCAGCGGCCGTCGACGACGGCGCGTGAATAGCCGATCTGCGCTTCGAAGGTCGAGCCCGAGGAGATGTGTCGTCGCGTCATGAGTTCGTCGCCACGAAGATCTACGCAGGAAGAGCGCCTGCACGTCGGACAGGAAGTCGAAGCCGCGCGCCGTCGCACGGACCGTCGGTTGCAACGGGTCACCCACGCGCTCGAGCAACCCTTGCGCCTCGCCACGCGCGAAGGCGGCATCGACGGCAGCCCAGGATTGTCCCGTGCGTTCCGCAAACAGCCGCAGCGGCACGCCTTGGCGCAGGCGCAGCGCGTTCAACATGAACTCGAACGGCAGATCGGCCGCGTCGACCTCGTGTTGGTTCGACACCGCCTGACCCGCCAGCGCGTGTTCGACGTACGTGTTCGGCTCGCGCCACCGCTGCTGGCGCACGATGCGATCGGGAAAGCTCAGCTTGCCGTGTGCACCTGCGCCAATGCCCAGGTAGTCGCCGAAACGCCAGTAGTTACGGTTGTGTGCACACACGTGGCCCGGCCGCGCGAAGGCCGAAACTTCATAGCGCTCGAGCCCCGCTTGCCCCGTGCGTTCGACCAGCCGGTCGAGCATGGTTGCCGCGGTGTCGTCATCGGGAAGCACGGGAGGATGCGTCGCGAACCAGGTGTTGGGCTCGAGCGTGAGGTGGTAGACCGACAGGTGCGGGGGCTCGAAGGCGAGCGCGATGTCGAGGTCGGTATCGAGCATCTCGAGCGTCTGACCCGGCAGCGCGTACATCAGGTCGAGGTTGAAGGTGTCGAACACCTCGCGCGCCTCGTCGACCGCTGCGCGTGCCTGGGCGCGTCGTGCACGCGGCCCAGCGCGGCAAGCATCGCATCGTCGAAGCTCTGCACGCCGATCGACAGACGCGTGACACCCGCGCTGCGATAACCGCGAAAGCGTTCACGCTCGAAGGTGCCGGGGTTGGCTTCGAGCGTGACCTCGGCGCCAGCCTCGAGCGGCAGGCGCGCGCGGATGGCGGCCAGCAAGCGGTCGATGCGCGCCGGATCGAACAGGCTGGGCGTGCCGCCGCCGAAGAACACGCTCGACACCGCGCGGCCCCACACCTGCGGCAGGGCCGATTCGAGGTCGGCGATCAACGCGTCGATGTAGCGGTCGAAGTCGGGCTCGGCCGACGCGCCGTCGCCGCGCATGGCGTGCGAGTTGAAGTCGCAGTACGGGCACTTCTTCAGGCACCACGGCAGGTGCACGTACAGCGACAGCGGCGGCAGCGCCTCGAGCGTCACGGTCTTGTTGCCGCGCGCGGCGGCGGCGCGCACGAAGCGGACGGTCTGCTCAGCCACCAAGCGTGTCCTGGCCTGCTGCGCCGAGGTGCCAACGCGTCACGCATCAGCGCCGCCATCTGCGCCGCCGCCAGCGCCCGATGACTGACCCGGTTCTTCGTCGCCGTGTCGAGTCGAGCGACCGACACATCCATACCGCGCATGCGCATCAGCGGGTCATAGCCAAAGCCGCCCTCGCCTTGCGGCGCCTCGAGCACCTCGCCGAACCAACGGCCGGCCGCGATCAGCGGCTCTGGGTCGTCGGCGTGGCGCAGCGCGACGAGCACGCACACGTAGTGCGCGCGGCGATCAACCACGCCGTGCAGGCGCTCGAGCAGCCACGCGTTGTTGGCGCTGTCCTGCATCGCGCGACGCGCCTCTCGCTCGACAACAGCATCGACGTTCGCGGGCGCGATGTGTGCCGAATCGACGCCAGGCAATCCGCCCAGCGCATCGACGCACAGCCCCGAGTCGTCGGCGATGGCCGCGCCCGGCGCGGCCCTCGCGGCATGGCGCGCCTTCGTCAGCGCGTTTTCGACGAAGCTGCGATGCGGCTCGTCGGCTTCGACAACGCCCAGCGACGCCTGCGACTCGAGCTGCACCGGCAGCGCGGCGAACAACGCGCGCAACTCCGCGAGCTTCTTCGCATTGTTTGACGCGAGGATCAAGGCGCATGAGCAACGGCGCCGCTCGATTCGACGTCGTCGATCTCTCGATCAGAGACTGGCCGCGAGCGCGGCGCGCTGCGCGACCACCAGCGACGCGATGCCCTGTGTTGCCAGGTCCAGCAGACGATTCATCTCGGCGCGCGTGAACGCCGCGCCCTCGGCGGTGCCCTGCACCTCGACGAAGTGACCCGCGGCCGTCATCACGACATTCATGTCGGTGTCGCAGGCCGAGTCCTCGCGATAGTCGAGGTCGAGCATCGGCACGCCGCCGACGATGCCCACCGAGACGGCCGCCACGGCGTCGCGGATCGGCGTGGCCGCGATCATCTGCCGCTCGAGCATCCACGTCACCGCGTCATGTGCGGCGACGTACGCGCCAGTGATCGCGGCGGTGCGCGTGCCGCCGTCGGCCTGCAGCACGTCGCAGTCGATCGCGATCGTGCGTTCGCCCAGCGCTGCCAGGTCGAACACCGCGCGCATCGAGCGGCCGATCAGCCGCTGGATTTCCTGCGTGCGCCCGCTTTGTTTGCCCTTCGCGGCTTCGCGGTCGCCGCGCGTGTGCGTGGCGCGCGGCAGCATGCCGTACTCGGCCGTCACCCAACCTTCGCCGCTGCCACGTTTGTGCGGCGGCACCTTGTCTTCGACCGACGCGGTGCACAGCACGCGCGTGTCGCCGAAAGCAACCAGCACCGAGCCTTCGGCATGTTTGGTGTAACCCGCGCTGGATGGACACCACGCGCAGGATGTCGGCGGCGCGCCCTGCGGCACGCGTGTCATTCGTCATCAAAACCTCGGGGATCTCGAAAAGGAGCCGTCGTGCCGACGTCACGGCTTCTTCTTGCCCGTGCGGCGGATGGCCTCGTTGATTTCGTCGATGGTGCGCTCGATCTCGTCGTCGTCGAGCTCGGCGTCAGGTGCGTCACCGACCGGCGGATGGATCGTCGATGCGAAGACTTCGTCGGCCAACTGCTCGGAGTCGACGCCGCCCGCGTTCTCGCGTTCGCCTTCCCAGTCGATGCACAACACGGTGACGTTGTCGCTCTTCGGGCCGCCGTTGCGAAGCGCGGTCTCCACGAGGTCGGGCACGCTTTGCGAGATCGGCCGTCCGGTCAGGAACATCGCGATCTCGTCGTCGGCCACGCTGCCCCACAGGCCGTCGGAGCACAACATCAACCGGTCGCCGCGTTGCAGCGGCAGCGGTCCCGACACGTCGATCACCGGCTTGCCCGGGCTGCCCAGGCAGGTGAAGAGCACGTTACGGTTGAACTTTTCGCGCAGCGGCACGACCTGGTTCAACGCCTCCTGCAGCTCGCTGTACGAATGGTCGCGGGTGCGCGCAACGATCTTGCCGTCGCGCACGAGGTACAGGCGAGAGTCGCCGCAATGCGCCCAATACGCCGAGTGGCCCTGGATCAGGCACGCGACCACCGTGGTGCGCGGCGTGTCGACCATCCCGCGCTCAGTCGCATAGCGCAGCAGGTTCTGATGCCCGCCCAGGATCGCTTCGCGCAGGTGTTTGGTGGGCTCGCTCAGGTTCGGTTTGGCGTCGCGCTGAAACACGGCGGCAAGGTTTTGCAGAGCCAGTTGTGCGGCGACCTCGCCTTCGGGATGGCCGCCCATGCCGTCGGCCAACGCGAAGAGGCCCGACTCACGGGTGTAGCTATACCCCATGCGGTCTTCGTTCTTCTCGCGCCCGCCTCTGCGGCTGACCTGATAAACCGAGAACCTCATCGCGCCCGCCTAGGCTTTCGCCCCGGTCTTCAGATTTTCGAGTTGCAGCTTCAGCCGCTCGCCGAAGCTCAGCTTCGTGTAGCGCCGCTCGGTCTCGCGCGCAAGCTCCTTCTGCAGCGCGAAGACGCTTTGCGGGCGCGACAGCGGGTCGAGCGACATGCACCACTCGGTGACCTCGATGAGGTTGTCGCTGTAGACGTTGCGCAGCCGCGAGAGCGACAACGTCAGCCGGTCTTTCTCGATGCGCTGCGGCGCGTCGTTGGGCGGGTAGCCCTGCATGCACGCGTAGATGCACGCGCCGATCGCGTAGATGTCGGTCCAGGGGCCGAGCGTGCCATCGCGGCGGTACATCTCGGGCGCAGCGAAGCCGGGCGTGTACATCGGGCGGATGAAGTTGCCTTCCTTGCTGAGCACTTCGCGCGCGGCGCCGAAGTCGAGCATCACCGCCTTGTTCTCGTTGGTGATGAAGACGTTCGCCGGCTTGATGTCCAGGTGCAGCATCTTGTGCTGGTGCACGATGCGCAGCCCGCGCAGCACCTCGTCGAACAGCGAGCGGATGGTCGATTCGCGGAAGACCTTGTCGCGCTTCAGGTCGCGCGCGGTGACGATGAAATCCTGCAGGGTGTCGCCCTGAAGGAAGTTCATCACCATGTAGACGGTTTCGTTCTCGCGGAAGAAGTTCAGCACCGAGACCACGCTCGGGTGGCTGATCTGCGCGAGCGAGCGGCCCTCTTCGAAGAAGCTCTTCAGTCCCAAGCGGTACAGCGGCTGCTTGTCGGGCTTGACGCGCGGGAACAGTTCACCGGGTGAACGTTCGGCGAGCGACGCGGGCAGATATTCCTTGACCGCGACAAGATGTCGGTTCTGGTCTTCGGCGACGTACACCACGCCGAAGCCACCGGCTGCGAGCTTCTTGACGATTTGGTAGCCGCCGACCACGGTCCCCGCCGGCAACGGCGCGGGTTTTGGCTTTGACATAATCGGCGATTAAGTGGTTGCTCGTGCGCCGAGCGCAACATCCATGCCAGTTTACAGCATGACCGGTTACGGCAGCGCCTCTGCGGAGGGCGCTTCCGACGTGTCGGCCCCTGTGCTGAGCGTCGAGATGCGGTCCGTCAACGGACGTTTTCTCGACCTCACCATCAAGGCTTCCGACGATACCCGCGGCCTCGAGCAATCCCTGCGCGAACTCGTCGCCGGGCGTGTGAAAAGAGGCAAAGTCGAGGTGCGAGTGTCCCTCGCGCGCGACGCATCGGGTGGCTTGCCCGATGCAGCGCCCGAACAGTTGATGCGCTTGGCACGGGTCGAAGACATCGTGCAGGGCTTCTTCCCGAAGGCCGGAGCGCTCAGCGTGCACGAGATCCTTCAGTGGTGCCGGCAGGCTGACCCGCCTGCGCGAACCGACGCGTCCGCCCTCGACGTCGCCAAACGGGCGCTCGATGCGTTGATCGATGCTCGTCAGCGCGAAGGCGAACGCCTGGTCGAGGCGCTGCGCACGCAGGCTAAGCGCGTTCGCGGGCTGGCGGCCGCTGCGCGCCCGCTGCTCGCGAGCGTCGTGCAGCGTCAGCAGCAGCGGTTCCTCGACCGCTGGCGCGAGGCGCTGGCGGCAACGGGCGCTGCGCCCGAAGTCGGCGCCGACGCCGCACGTGACCGCGCTTTGTCAGAGGCGGCTGCGTACGCACTGCGCATCGACGTGGCCGAGGAGCTGACTCGACTCGACGCACACCTGGACGAACTGGACGCACTGCTAGCCAAAGGCGGTGAATTGGGCAAGCGGTTGGACTTCCTGGTACAGGAGATGCACCGCGAGGCCAACACGCTGGGGGCCAAGTCGCAGTCGATCGAGCTCACCACGATCTCGATGGACATGCGCGTGGCGATCGAGCAGATGCGCGAGCAGGTGCAGAACATCGAATAGACCATGGCCCAGACCACGCCGAACGCCCCGGGCAACCTCTTCGTCGTCGCCGCACCCAGTGGTGCTGGCAAGTCAAGCTTGGTGAACGCGTTGCTCGAGCTCGATTCGCATCTCGCGGTGTCGGTCTCGCACACCACGCGCAAGCCACGAGGGCAGGAGGTTGACGGTCGCGAATACTGGTTCGTCGACGAAACGCGCTTCCGCGAGATGGTCGACGCCGGTGACTTCGTCGAGTGGGCCAAGGTGCACGGCCACCTCTACGGTACGTCCAGGCAAGCCATCGGCGAGCGCCTGCGTGGCGGCGACGACCTGGTGCTCGAAATCGATTGGCAAGGCGCGCTGCAGATTCGCAAAGCGTTCCCGCATGCGGTGCTGATCTTCGTGTTGCCGCCCAGCTGGGAGGAACTGCGCCAACGCCTCGAGCGGCGTGGAGAAGATCACGACGAGGTGATCGAGCAGCGCATGTCGAATGCCCGCGACGAGGTCGCGCACGCTTCCCACTTCGACTTTGTTATCATCAACGCGCTTGTTCGAGACAGCGCTTTTCGATCTGAAAACGATCGTGCACTCACAGCGGCTGTCGTATGCGGCGCAGCGCCGCAACCGCTCACAGGTTTTTGTCGCTCTCGGCCTCGCCTGAGGCCCGCCGCGAAAACTCCCTTCTGCCGCAGCTTCACCAAGTCACACCATGGCCCGCATCACCGTCGAAGACTGCCTTGCGAGAATCCCGAATCGCTTTCAGCTCGTACTCGCAGCGACGTACCGTGCGCGCATGCTGAGCCAGGGACACGCCGCACGGGTCGAGGTGAAGAACAAGCCCGGCGTCACCGCGCTGCGTGAAGTCGCCGCGGGGGAAGTGGGCATCGAGATGCTCCGCAAGGTACCGATCTGACCGTTGCGGCACCTCGCCGCCCGCGCTCAACGGGCCCGCTGAGCGCCACCCGAGGGCCGATCGCGCCAACTGCCGCGCATCAACGCGCCTCATCACCGCGCCTCGCCTGATACATTCGTGGTCATGGGCATCCGCTCGCTGGCCGCCGAGTTCCTGCCTTCCGCGCTATCTCTGGGCTCGCGCGCGGCGTCGATGCGCGCTGCCACGAAACCCGAAGCGACGTCGTTCGACGCGCTGATCGGCAAGCTCGACTACTTGGCCAAGGCTGATCAGCGCAAGGTGCGCGACGCCTACAAGTTCGCTGACGAGGCCCACCTGGGGCAGTTCCGCGCCAGCGGCCAGCCCTACATCACGCACCCGATCGCCGTCGCTGGGCTGTGCGCCGACTGGAAGCTCGACGTGCAGGCGATCATGGCGGCGCTGATGCACGACGCGATGGAAGACTGCGGCGTCACGAAGTCGGCGCTGGTGGAACGCTTCGGCGCACCCACGGCCGAGTTGGTCGACGGGCTGACCAAGCTCGACAAGCTGCACTTCTCCACGCGCGAACAGTCTCAAGCCGAGTCGTTCCGCAAGATGCTGCTGGCGATGTCGCGCGACGTGCGCGTGATTCTCGTGAAGCTGGCAGATCGGCTGCACAACATGCGCACGCTGGCGGCGATGCCGACCGACAAGCGCTCGCGCGTTGCGCGCGAGACGCTCGAGATCTACGCGCCGATCGCGCATCGTCTGGGCCTGAACCAGATCTACCGCGAGTTGCAGGGTCGCTCGTTCGAGCACCTGCACCCGTGGCGCCACCAGATCCTCGCCAAGGCGGTCGAGAAGGCGCGCGGCACGCGACGCGACATCGTCGAGCGCGTGCGCTCCGAGGTCGAACGCGCCTTCGCGGGTCGCAGGATGAAGGTGAAGGTGGCCGGCCGCGAGAAGACGGTCTTCTCGATCTACCGCAAGATGCGCGAAAAGCGTGCGACTTTCGCCCAGGTGAACGACCTGTTCGGCTTTCGCATCATCGTGCCGTCGCTGAACGACTGCTATGTGTCGCTCGGCGTGCTGCACCAGGTCTACAAGCCGGTGCCCGGGCGGTTCAAGGATTTCATCGCGATCCCGAAGGGCAACGGCTACCAGTCGCTGCACACCGCACTGGCAAGCCCCGTGGGCACGTCGGTCGAGTTCCAGATCCGCACCGACGAGATGGACGCGATCGCCGAAAGCGGAATCGCTGCGCACTGGATGTACAAATCGCGCGACCCGAAGGGCGTTGACGAGGCGCAGCGGCTGGGCGCGATGTGGCTGCGGTCTCTGATCGACATTCAGGACGACACGCGCGACTCGGCCGAGTTTCTCGAGCACGTCAAGATCGATCTCTTCCCCGACGCGATCTACGTCTTCACGCCGCAAGGAAAGATCCTGGCGCTGCCGCACGGTGCCACGCCGGTGGACTTCGCCTATGAGATCCACTCCGACGTTGGCGATCGCTGCGTTGCGGCGCGCGTCAATGGCGAGCCCGTCGCCCTGCGCGACGCGCTCGCGAGCGGCGATCAGGTCGAGATCGTCACGGCGCCGACGGCCAAGCCCAATCCGGGTTGGCTCAACTTCGTACGCACGGGGCGCGCGCGATCCAAGATCCGCCACTACCTGAAGAACATGGCGCATGACGAAGCGCGGGCCCTGGGCGAGAAGCTCCTCGGCCAGGCCATGCGCGCCGAGGGCATGCCGCTGCCGCCGCCCGAGTCCACGAACGACGAAGCCGCGATGCTGTGGCAGATCATCACGCGCTGGAGCGGCAGCCGCTCGCGCGACGAACTGATGGCCGACGTGGGTGTCGGTCGCAAGATCGCGACGATCGTCGCCAAACGCATCGCCCAGACGATGATCGATCACGGTGCGCGCCGCGACGCCGTCACGATGACCCTTGGCCGCTACGGGCAAGACGATTCGACGCCGACGCAGGGGCTGGTGACGATCGATGGCAGTGAAGGTGCCACCGTTCAGCTGGCCACGTGCTGTCGACCGATTCCAGGCGACGAGCTCGTCGGCTACCTGGGCCGCGGCGAGGGCCTGACGGTTCACACCGCCGATTGCAGCGTCGGCAAGCGCCTTTACGAGCGCGACAGCGAACGTTGGCTGGGCGTCGAGTGGGCCGAGGACCTGGCGCGGCCCTTCGAGACGATGGTGGCGGTGGTGCTTCGCAACGCCCAGGGCGCGCTGGCGCGCGTAGCCCAAGCGGTCAGCAGCGCCGAAGCCGACATCACCCACATCGAGATGGACGAGCACCGCGACCCCGAGGTGGCAGGCATGCGCCTGACGCTCGCGGTGCGTGATCGGCAGCAACTTGCTGACGTGCTGCGCGCGCTGAAGCGCACGGCGCTGGTGCTGAAGGTGGCGCGCGTGCGCCCGGCTACCGGTCCGGCGCGGGATAGCTGACGGCGACAACCTCGAGTCGCTGCGGGCCGACGGGTGTCTGCACCACCACCTCGTCGCCTTCCCGCGACTTCAACAGCGCCCGCGCGATCGGCGACACCCAACTTACCTCGGCCTTCAGCGGGTCGACCTCGTCGATGCCCTTGATGGTCAGCGTGCGCTCCTGGCCCTTCGCGTCGGCGACCGTGACCGTGGCACCGAAGTAGATCTGGTCGCTGCCGTGGTGCAAGCTGGGGTCGGCAATTTCAGCGATGTCGAGCCGACGGGTCAGGAAACGGATACGGCGATCGATCTCGCGCAGCCGCTTTTTGCCGTAGATGTAGTCGCCGTTCTCGCTGCGGTCGCCGTTGCCGGCGGCCCAGGACACGACCTCGACCACTTTGGGGCGCTCGTTGTCGATCAAGCTCAGCAACTCGCCTCGCAGCGTCTGATATCCCTTGGGCGTCAGATAGTTGCGGGTACCGGCCGGCAGTGCGGGCGGCGAATTCTCTTCGTCGCCATCATCGTCAGCAGGCCCATCCGGCTCTCGCGTGAAGGCTTTGCTCATGCTGTTTCGGCCCGTCTGCGACAGCCACGCTTTGCCCCGCGCTCAACTGCGGAGCAGCCCCTGGAGGTAGCGGTAGAGCACAGCAAGGTCGGGCTTCACGTCGTCGGGAAAGCCGCGACGGCTGCCTCCGCGGTCGTCGTTCAGAAGGTGTTCGACGGTCATGGTCGCAAGGCTGCGGTCAGACCACGTTTCTGCCAGCGTGTTCGCCACGCGGGGGAAGGCCTGACACAGGCGCTGAGGCCGAACCGGCTCGGGCAACGACAGCAGCCAGTCGATCGCGACGCCTGTCAGCGCCCGGTCGCTCGGTAACTGCCTGCGGCGCCGCTTCTCCCAGTAGCCCGATTCGAGGAACTTGCGTTCTTCGATACCCGGAGGCAGTTCGTCCAGCGACTTGCGCGCCACCGTCAGGTCGATGAGCTCGAACTCAATCGCGCTCAGGTCACCGGGCTGTGGTGGGGGAGTTTCCTTGTTGGGCATAGGGCAGGCCAGCGGCGCTTCCGTGAATTCTGGCGCAGGCGCCCCTGGCTGGGTAGGCCTTGCTGCCGTGCGAACACGGGATCGACCCCTTGGAGCGCGCCCTCACAGCATGGGTGATCTCCCCTATTTATCTTCATATCAGCATTTACTTATATTTATCCTCTTCTCTTCTCTCTTCTCTCTCCGTAGCGCGAACACAATGCCATTGACCAACGTTGCGATCCCCGGGCGCCTGCTGCGGGCGCCGGAAAACTTCGTTTCGGCGGCCGGCGTCGAACATGTCCGTTCACAGGCCAAGCAAGGCCGCCGTGACTTCATCCGGGCCGCCTTCGCGGCGGCAGGCGCGGCCGGCGCCGTTGGCACCACGCGCCACGCCGCAGCAGCGGGCAATCCGGTCCCGGCGGCCGGGGGCGACCCCAACATCCTCGAATTGCCTGCGCACAGCAAAGGGTTGGGGCGGCCCGTGGCGAACGACGGCTACGGAAAACCCTCGACGTTCGAGGCCAACGTGCAGCGCCGCATGAGCCCAGGGTTGACGCAGACGACGCAGTCATCGGTTTCATTCGCGCCACTGCAATCGCTCTTCGGCATCGTCACGCCGGCGGGCCTGCATTTCGAGCGCCATCACCAGGGCTGGTGGGATGTCGACCCTTCGAAGCATCGCTTCATGGTCAACGGCTCGGACGAGACGCTGGTCCGCAAGCCGCACGTGTTCACGATGGACGAACTGATGCGGCTGCCTTCGGTTTCACGGTTCCACTTCATCGAGTGCGGCGCCAACACGGGCATGGAGTGGGGCAACGTCGCGGTGCCGACTTGCCAGTACTCGCACGGCATGTTGAGTTGCAGCGAGTTCACCGGCGTACCGTTGCGCACGATCCTCGATCTGTGCGGGGTCGACGCCAAGCGCGGGCGCTATGTGTTGGCCGAAGGTGCTGATGGTTCGTCGATGACGCGCACGATCCCGATGGAGATGATAGAGAGCGGCGAGGTTCTGGTCGCCTACGGCCAGAACGGCGAGATGCTGCGACCCGAGAACGGCTACCCGCTGCGTCTGGTCGTTCCCGGCGTGCAAGGCGTCAGTTGGGTGAAGTACCTGCGACGCATCGAGGTGGGCGACAAGCCGTGGGCAACCAAGGACGAGGCCATCCACTACATCGACCTGATGCCCGGCGGACAGCACCGGCAGTACACGAGCATCCAGGAGTGCAAGAGCGTGGTGACCACGCCCTCGGGCGGGCAGGTGCTGCTCGACAAGGGCTTCTACAACGTCAGCGGTCTGGCGTGGTCGGGGCGCGGCAAGATCGTGCGCGTCGACGTGAGCGCCGACGGTGGCCGCCATTGGCGCCAAGCGCGGCTCGAAACGCCGGTGCTGTCCAAGTGCCTCACGCGTTTCAACATGGACTGGTCTTGGGACGGCAAGCCCGCCCTGGTGCAAAGCCGCGCCACCGACGAGACCGGCTACGTGCAGCCCGGCTACAAGCAACTGCGCTCGGTGCGCGGCACCCGCTCGATCTATCACAACAACGCCATCCAGACGTGGCTCGTGCGCGAGAGCGGTGAGGTGTCGAATGTTCAGCTCTCCTGATTCGCGCCGCGCGCGCTTCGTCGCGTTGACGGCGCTGACTACGCTGGCGCTGCTGGCCGTCCCAGGCGCCGCATGGGCCCAGGCGAAGTACCCCGGCATCGGCAGGCCCGCCACGGCCAGCGAACTGGCGGCATGGGACATCGACGTGCGTCCCGACTTCAAAGGCCTGCCCGCGGGGCGCGGCACCGTCGCCCAGGGGCAGGACGTATGGGAGGCGAAGTGCGCGTCGTGTCACGGCGTCTTCGGCGAGAGCAACCAGGTTTTCAGCCCGCTGATCGGCGGCACGACGAAAGCAGACGTTAAGACCGGGCACGTGGCGCGGCTGAACGACCCGGCCTTCCCTGCGCGCACGACCCTGATGAAGGTCCCTACGGTGTCGACACTGTGGGACTACATCTACCGGGCCATGCCCTGGACGCAGCCGAAGTCGCTGAAGCCCGATGAGGTCTACGCCGTCACGGCCTTCATGCTGAATCTGGCCGACGTCGTGCCCGAGAACTTCGAGCTCTCGGACCGGAACATCGCCCAAGTTCAAGCGCTGCTGCCCAACCGCAACGGCATGACCCTCGACCACGGCCTGTGGCCGGGCAAGGGTCTGGCCGGCGGGAAGGTCGACACCAAGGTCAGCGCCTGCATGAGCAACTGCGTGACCGAGGCTGCGGTCGCCTCGTTCCTGCCTGACTTTGCGCGCAACGCACACGGCAACCTGGCCGAGCAGAACCGCGCCGTCGGCGCGCAGCATGGCGCAGACACAGCGCAAGCCGTTGGTGGCGCAACCGCCCAAGCGCCCGCCGCACCCGCAAAGGATGCCAAGCCCGTGGTCGCAGCGGCCAACGCGTCGGCCGACGCGGCCGCACTTGCGTTGATCGCCAAGCACAGCTGTACGGCGTGCCACGGTGTCACCAGCAAAATCGTGGGGCCGGGCTTCCGTGAGATCGCGGCCAGGTACGGTGAGGGTTCGGCCACGGAGCTCGAGAAGAAGATCAAAAAAGGTGGCAGTGGTGTCTGGGGGCCCGTCCCGATGCCGCCGCAGACGTTGCCCGATGCCGATGCGAAGGCCGTCGCCGAGTGGATTGCCCGCGGCGCCAAGCCATAGTCCCTCCACGCCTTTTCCGTACAACCGTCCTAGCATCCGACTCGAAGGAATTTCAACCCATGACCACACGCAGACAGCTTCTCTCCCATTCCGCCAAAGTTGCCGGCTTGCTTGCCAGCGTCGGGGTCATGCCCTTGCTCGTGCAAGCGCAGGACGGCGCGTTCAACACCGCGGCCTTCGACGCCAAGACCATGGCCGACGCCCTCAAGGCCTTCGGCGCGGGGGCTCCGGTCGAAAGCAAGGAGATCACCCTCACCGCGCCAGACATCGCCGAGAACGGCGCCGTCGTGCCGCTCGGCGTGGCGACGTCGATGGCCAACGTCAAGCAGTTGATGATCCTCGTCGAGAAGAACCCGAGTGCGCTCACCGCGTCGTTCGGTGTCACGCCCGATGTCGAAGCCAACTTCCAGACGCGCGTGAAGATGGGGCAGTCCTCCAACGTCTACGCGGTGGCGATCACCAACGACGGGAAGGCCTTCTTCGCGCAGAAGGAAGTCAAGGTCACCCTCGGCGGCTGCGGCGGCTGATCGTCTCTTACCCGGCACCGACCCCTACCCAATGTCTTTTCAGGAGTTATCCATATGGCAGATCCCATGCGCATCCGCGCTCAATCCTCCGGCGACAAGACCACCGTGCGTGTGTTGATGAGCCACGAGATGGAAACCGGCCAGCGCAAAGACGCGAGCGGCCAGATCGTGCCCGCATGGTTCATCCAGCAGGTCAACGCTTCGCTCAACGGCAAGCAAGTCATGACCGCCCAGTGGGGCCCCGCGGTTTCGAAGAACCCGTTCATGCAGTTCACGATCAAGGGCGCCAAAGCCGGTGACAAGGTCAGCGTGACCTGGACCGACAACAAGGGCGACAAGCGGACTGACGAGGCGACGGTGTCCTGACCCTCTTCGTACGTGACCTACGCGTGACGCCGCTTCGGGTGTCGCGCACTTTTTGCAACCGAGGACGAAAGCCACTCACTATGCGTTTGATGCTTGCCGCCACGCTCTTCTGTCTTGCCGCCACCGCCGCCGCGCAGAACAAATCGGCCGCTGACGGCATTGCCGAATACCGCAAGATGCTCGAAGACGGCAACCCGGCCGAGTTGTTCGAGGCGAAGGGCGAAGGCCTCTGGAAACAGAAGCGCGGCCCGAAAGCGGCCACGCTCGATAAGTGTGATCTTGGCAAGGGGCCGGGTGTATTCAAGGGTACGTTCGTTGAATTGCCGAGGTACTTCGCCGACACCAACCGTGTGCAAGACCTCGAATCTCGCCTGGTGACGTGCATGGAAGCGCTGCAGGGTTTCAACGGCGCCGAGATTGCCAAGACCGACTTCGGAAAAGGCGAGATGGCGAACGTGACCGCCCTGGCCACCTGGATCGCTGGCGAGTCGCGTGACATGAAGTTCAACCTACCGCAGGGTCATGCCGAGGAGAAGCGCTTCTTCGAATTAGGCAAGCGCGCCTTCTTCTTCCGCGGCGGCTCGCATGACTTCTCGTGTGCGTCGTGCCACAGCAGTGACGGCAAGCGCATCCGAATGCAGGACCTGCCGAACCTGACGAAGAACCCCGGCGACGGCGTCGGCTTCGCGGCCTGGCCGGCCTATCGCGTCAGCAACGGCCAGATGTGGGGCATGCAACTTCGCCTGAACGACTGCTACCGGCAGCAGCGCTTCCCCTACCCTGGCTTCGGCTCCGACGTGACGATCGCGCTGGCTTCGTACATGGGCGTCAACGCCAAAGGTGCGAAGTCGATCGCGCCATCCATCAAGCGCTGAAGAAGGCCGAACAATGAAACACCTCCACAAGATGGCACTCGCTGCGGTTGCAGGTTCGATCGCGCTTGTCGGTTGCGCCTCGATGGGCTCGGGCTCGATCGACGACCAGGTCGCCGCCATGATGAAGGCCGGGTTTCGCGACAAAGGCATCGCGAAGGTCGACCGCTTGAACCAGGACCGTTCCAACGACGCTTGCTCGAAAGTGATGGGGGCGTCCCTGCCCGAAGCGCTGGCCGCGGCCATCGAAGCCGAAAACCTCGCGGCCGTGAAGATGCCCGTGAACGGCGTCTTTCTCGGTGACTGGAAAGAAGGCGAGAAGCTCGCGCAAAGTGGCCGCGGCATGACATGGACCGACCCATCGGCCGACTCCAAAGACAACGGCGGCAACTGCTACAACTGCCACCAGATCGGCAAGGCCGAAATCTCGTACGGCACGATCGGCCCCAGCCTTTACAACTACGGCAAGTTGCGCGGCGTCAAAGACCCGGGCAGCGAGGCATCCCAACCGATCGTCGAATACACCTGGAAAAAGCTCTACAACGCCAAGGCGTACGTCGCGTGTTCCGAGATGCCGCGCATGGGTGCGATGCTCAGCGAGAAACAACTGCGCGACATCATGGCGTTGCTGCTCGACCCGAGGTCACCGGTGAACCAGTGAAGCCCAAGTAGCGAGCGACCGCCAAACGAAGCCCGCATCGCCGCGGGCTTTCTCGCCCTCTGAATATCAGTGATGACGCAAGTATGAAAGTGTCAACGCCATGAACAAGCGCGAGTTCCTGCAAGTGCTCGGCGCCGCTGCCGCCGCCGGCATGCCGCTGGCACGACACGCCGATGCCGACGCTCAGACGGCGTTGAAGGGTCTGTACGACCTGCCCGCGTTCGGCAACGTGTCGTTCCTTCACATGACCGATTGCCACGCGCAGCTGAAGCCGACCTACTTCCGCGAGCCGAGCGTGAACCTCGGTATCGGTTCGATGAACGGGCAGTGGCCGCACCTTGTCGGCGACCGCTTCATGCAGGCCGCGAAGATCAACGCGGGCAGCGACCTTGCACACGCCTTTACCTGCCTCGACTTCGAAAAGGCAGCGCGCGCGTACGGCCGCGTCGGCGGCTTTGCGCATCTGGCCACGCTGGTCAAGTCGTTGCGGGCCAGCCGCAAGGGCGCGCTGCTGCTCGACGGTGGTGACACCTGGCAAGGTTCGGCCACGGCGCTGTGGACGAACGCACAAGACATGGTCGAGGCCACGCTGGCATTGGGCGTCGACGTGATGACCGGCCACTGGGAGTTCACGTACGGCATGGACCGCGTGAAGGAGATCGTCGACAAGCAACTCGCCGGCAAGATCGAATTCATCGCGCAGAACGTGAAGACCACCGACTTCGGCGACCCGGTCTTCAAGGCCTACGTGATGCGTGAAGTCAACGGCATACCCTGCGCGATCATCGGCCAGGCATTCCCGTATACGCCCATCGCCAACCCACGCTACATGGTGGCCGACTGGAGCTTCGGCATCCAGGACGACAACATGCAGAAGACCGTCGACGAAGCCCGGTCGAAGGGTGCGCAGGTCGTGGTCCTGCTGTCGCACAACGGGATGGACGTTGACCTGAAAATGGCCACGCGCGTGCGCGGCATCGACGCGATTTTCGGCGGCCACACGCACGACGGAATTCCGGTGGCGGTGCCGGTGAAGAACGCGGGCGGCATCACGCTGGTCACCAACGCCGGCAGCAACAGCAAGTTTCTCGGCGTGATGGATTTCGACGTGAAGAGCGGCAAGGTCGCCGACTTCCGCTACCGGCTGCTGCCCGTCTTCGCGAACCAGTTGCCGGCCGACGCGGCGATGAACGCCGTCATCGACCGCGTACGCAAGCCTTACGAGGCGAAGCTGGCCGAGACCATCGCCGTGACCGACGGCTTCCTGTACCGCCGCGGGAACTTCAACGGCACGTGGGACCAGTTGATCTGCGACGCGCTGATGGCAACGCAAGGCGCGCCGATCGCGTTTTCGCCTGGCTTCCGCTGGGGCACGACGCTGTTGCCGGGCGACACCATCACGCGTGAACTGCTGATGGACCAGCTGGCCATCACGTACCCCTACGCGACCGTCACCGACATGAGCGGCGAGACCATCAAGACGGTGCTCGAGGACGTGGCCGACAACCTCTTCAACCCCGACCCGTACTACCAGCAAGGCGGCGACATGGTGCGCGTGGGTGGGCTTGCGTACCGCTGCGACCCGACCTCGGCGATGGGCAAGCGCATCAGCGACATGCGTTTGGGCGACAAGCCGATCGAAGCCGGCAAGACGTACAAGGTCGCTGGTTGGGCGCCGGTGTCGGAAGACGCACGCAAGGCGGGCGGCAAGCCGGCGTGGGAACTGGTCGAGGCCTGGTTGAAGTCACAACCCGGCGGGCGCGTCGCGCCGCGCAAGCTCAATCTGCCCGGACTCGATGCGGCGGCCAACCCAGGCTGGTCGACATGTTGATGTCCAGCACCCTTCCCTCGACGGTCAGCGACCGATGTATCGGCGGTACGTACTGAGGCAAGGCGCCGCATGGTGTTGCGTCGGCGCGCTGGCCTTCGCAAAGCACGCGAAGGCAGCCGGCCGTGTGGTCAAAGCCAAGAAGGTGAAGGACGAGATCTACGTCGTCGAAGGCGAAACAGCACTCGGCTCGTCGGCCAACCGCAACTTCATCTCCAACGCGGGGTTCGTCATCACGCGCAGCAGCGTGGTGGTGATCGACGCGCTGGGCTCGCCCGGCCTGGCCGAAGAACTGTTGGCCGAGATCAAGCGCGTGACGCCGCTGCCGGTGCGCCACGTGATCGTGACGCACTATCACGCCGACCACATCTACGGCTTGCAGGTGCTGAAGCAGGCGGGTGCGCAGGTCATCGCACATCCGGCGGCGCTCGAGTACCTTCAGTCCGACACGGCGCGGCTGCGCTTGCAGGCAAGCCGCGACGAACTGTTCCCCTGGGTGGACGAGCACACGCGGCTGATTCCTGCCGATCGCTGGGTTGATCAGCCACGCACCGACCTCGAGATCGGTGGCAAGCGACTGCGCATCCACCATGTCGGGCCTGCGCATACGCCCGAAGACCTCGCCGTCGAAGTCGTCGACGCCAAGGTCGTGTTCTGCGGCGACCTGGTCTATCGAGGCCGCATCCCTTTTGTCGGGCAAGCCGACAGCCACGCGTGGATCGCCTCGCTCGACCGCCTGTCAGAGCGCTCACCGCAGGTGCTGGTGCCCGGCCACGGCCCGGTGTCGACGTCCCCTCGCGAAGACCTCGCGTTGACGCGCGACTACCTCACCTACCTGCGCCACACCATGGGCGCCGCCGCACGCGAGCTCGAGCCTTTCGAGGAAGCGTATGCCCGGGCGGACTGGTCGAAGTTCAAACATCTGCCGCTCTTCCAGGCGGCCAACCGGATCAACGCCTACAACACTTACCTCTTGATGGAGCGGCAACCTGCGGCACGTTGATCGTCATCGTCAAGGCACGTACCATCGGCGCATGAAAGCACCTTACGCGAACCGACTGTGGGCCACTCTGAGCATGCTGCTACAGGCCATGGTGCTTGCAACGGTCGCTTGGGCTTCCCACGCGCAGACCTCGACCACCGCGCTCTTCAAAGATGCCGATCTCGCGCTGGGCGACAAGCTCGTGAAAGAGCACAAGTGCGACGCCTGCCACATCCGTCGCGTCGGTGGCGATGGCAGTTCGATCTATCGCCCCGCCGGTCGCATCAACGCACCCGGCCCCCTGCGCGGTATGGTCGAGTACTGCAACACCGAAATGAACCTGGGTTTGTTTCCCGAAGAAGTCACGGCGGTCGCGGCCGTTCTCAATCGAGATCACTATCGTTTCAAATGAGCGATCGATGAGTGAACCACAATCGCAACCCCATCGACAAGCGCAGCCGCAGCCGCAGCCGCAGCAGCAACAACAAGACCTGGTCTTCGAGACCGTCGCCGAGTTGTTCTCGGTCCTGTCGACGCCGATCCGCCTGAAGATCATCAGCGCCGTCTGCCACGGAGAGAAAACCGTCTCGGAACTGCTGTCGCAGATCGAGACGACGCAGCCCAACATGTCGCAGCACCTCGCCACCCTCTATCGGGCCGGCGTTCTCGGGCGACGCCGTGAGGGCACGATGGTCTATTACCGGCTGGTGAACGAGCGGGTCTCCGCGCTGTGCAGGGCGGTGTGCACGCAGGTTGCCGGTGAGCTCGCCGACGACGCGCAGAGCGCGGATTCGCGCGACCGGTTGACGCCACGACAGAGCGTGTAGAGGGCCCACCAGACGTGAGCTGAACTCACGGTGTCGGCCGCATGGCGGTCATCCAGACGCCAGTGTCGTCATCGCGACCCGCCCTTCGACGCGCCCTATGGGCTCGCGTCGCTTCGGCCCATCGCCCGCGACGTGGTCTGCATCGCCGGCGGCTCGGGGCTCGCACCCATGTTGTCGATCGCGAGCGCGGCCGCACCCTTGTTGGCGCCGCTCGATGACCTCAGCCGTTGTGAGATCTACCTCGCGGGCCCGCCGCCGATGGTCAAGGCCACGCTGGGTACTTCGATGTGCAGCGTGGTGTTCTGTTTTCGCAGATTCACTACGACCGCTTCTTCTGACCTGGCGCCGGGCTCGTTCGCCCCTGGTGCGGCGACTTCTACGCCGCGGTCTTCAGCATGAAGTCAACATGCACCGCGGTGTATGGAAACTCGATTCGGCCCCGGTCATCCTTGTGCAACACGCCGGCCTGCAGCAGCATGTGCACATCCGAATGCACGGCGCGCACATCGCGGCCGACGCGCCGCGCGGCTTCGCGCAACGTCACCGGCCCGGCACCAGTCAGTGTCTGCACGAGCGCCATGCGGTTGGGCGCGAGCACCTTCCAAAGCAGTTCGAACGACTCGAACGAGATCCGTTGTTGCTGCCGCTTGCCCGCAAACGCGGCCTTCACGCGCTGCTCGAAGGATTCGGTCGAATCGACCGTGATCGTCACCGCACCCATCTCAATCCCCTTTCCAGGCTGCACTGATCGATGCAGGCCGAATGCAGCCGCCGGGTCACGCGCAGATCGAGGCCGCCAAGGCGCGCGGCGAGACGGTGCATATCTTCGAGCCCAAGCCCACGGCCAGCCCATAGTCGCAGGCAATGGGTAAGTACCGGCCCGCGAGCGACGCCCGACGGCCAACTGGCTCACCGTGAAACCGTCGCATCGACGGGCACTACGTGGGTGTAAGCAACGTGAATTGGCGGCGCGCCAGCAACTTCCTGAAGTCTCGATCGAAGCTTACGAGGTGCTCGCCCATCTGGTCTACGGCCGCCGCCAACCAGGCATCCGGCACATCGTTGCCACCAAGTTGCTTGTCGAGGCAGAGCTGCCGCAGTTTCGACCACTCCGGGCCCAAGGGCGCCAGTCTCACGCCGGGCGACGCGAGGAGCGCATCGACGAATGCAACGGCGTCTTCTATCGGGGTTGCCAGCTGGAAGATCTTCGGGCTGGTGACCAGCCGCAGAAAGCTGGCCAGCACCATCGGCATCAGCGTGAAAGCCGCGCCTGCCCCGGATGCAGTGACCGCGTCTTCGAGCCAGGCGCGCGCCACGGCGTGATGTGGATGATCGGTGCGCGACGCAGCGACCAGGACGTTGACATCAGGCGTCATCACCCAGGGCCTCGAGCAAGGCCTTGTTGCTCAGCGGGTTCACACCCGCCACCAGACCGCCGCGACCCTTGAATACAGGCAGGCGGACCGGACGCTGCGTCGCGGATGCCTGCGCGCGAAGTCGCAGCTGAAGCCCTTCCTCGATCAAGCGCGTCAGGCTCGTTCGCTGCTGGGCCGCAAGCGCTTTAGCATCGGCAAGAAGTTGATCGTTGAGATCGAGGGTCGTTTTCATCGGGATGATGATACAGATTTCTGTACCAGCAACGCAACAACCGAGACGCGAACCGGTTCTCATCAAACGCCTCTGCCGCGACGCCTGCAGGCCAGATACGAGGCGGCCTCAGGCGGGCGCGCCGACCGATCGGTTCAACCCCACAGGAGTGAAAACATGTCATACATCGATGGTTTCGTGATCGCGGTCCCCACCGCCAACAAGCGGAAGTTCATCGAGCACGCGCGCCACTTCGACTCGATGTTCATCGAGCTGGGCGCCATTCGTGTGATCGAGGGTTGGGGCGACGACGTCCCCGACGGCAAAGTCACCGATTTCCGCCGCGCAGTCCAGGCCACGGCCGAGGAGACGGTGGCCTTTTCGTGGGTCGAATGGCCGGACAAGGCCACACGCGACGCTGGCATGAAGAAGATGATGGAAGACCCGCGCATGGATCCGTCCACACCCGGCAACCCGCCCATGCCCTTCGACGGCAAACGTATGATCTTCGGCGGCTTCGAACAGGTGGTCGAAGTGAAGGCTTGAGACCGGCGCGGGCCAGGCGCTCAGTCGCTGCAAGCAGCCGCTTCGCGGTGCAGCCGTCTTTGGCCCAGGCCGCTCAGTAACGGCCTGAAAGCAGCGCTCCGGCATTCGGCGCCACGGTCTTCAGCCCCAGCGTCGCCAGCATCTGGTGCGTGGTGCATACCGCCGCCGACAGCACCGGAATGCCAAGCCTTTGGCGGCTTCCTGCCGGCGCTGCTGGCGACCTATGCCGCCGCGCACCCCAAGGTGATGATCGACCTGGAAGACGCGCTCAGCGAAGACGCGGCGCGCGCCGTGGCACGCGGCACGGCCGAGTTGGCGGTGATCGGCGAGAAAACGCCCACCGACGGGCTGCAGGCCTTCGTCTGCCACAGCGACGAATTGGTGCTGCTGCTGCCCGGCGCGCACCCGCTGGCGGGGGCCGACGCGGTGCCGCTGGCGCAGGCGCTGGAGTACGACTTCGTCGCGCTGGGCCGTGCCACGTCGCTGATGCGCCAGGTCAGCGCCGCGGCCGAGGCCGCCGGCCGGCCGCTGCGCATCCGCGTGCAGGCGCGCAGCTTCGACGCGATGTGCCGCATGGTCGCCGCCGGGCTGGGCGTGGCCATCATGCCGCGCGCCAGCGCCGCGCCGCATGCCGCGGCGATGGGCCTGCGCATCGTGCGCCTGCAAGGCATGCCCTCGCAGCGCCGGCTGCTGCCGGCGATGCGCGACCGCGCCACGCTGTCGGCGCCGGCGCGCGCGCTGGTCGAGATGATCGAACAGCGGCTCTGATGAGGTGCGCATCATGCGTCGCGGCACGGTCGGGCGCTCGGCGATGTGCGGCTCGGTCGCAGCCGCGATCGACGCGGCGTCCGCGCGCGCGCCGGGTTTCAGCGTGACGAACGCCACCGGCAGCTCGCCGGCGTACTCGTCGGGCTCGCCGACCGGGAACCATCGGCCGCACACGTTACTCGTCATGCACGCGAAGGTGATCGATGGAGGCAAACGCCGCGGTCGAGACTTCGGGCGCTGATGCCAAAACCCCAGTGGGCCGCCGCGAGGCACGTGAACTGCGAGCGGCCGCTTCGCGCGGCAGCCGTCTTTGGCCAGCGAGAGTCGAACGGCACCAGCCAGTCTGCAGCAGACCGGCTTTGCAGCGATTGCCGACTGCCAGCCAGGCGAATCAGCCGCTGCTGTCGGGCGGAACCAGTCACTGACTCGGCTCCAGAACTGGCGCGCCTGCTCGCCCGTAGCAGAGCGCCTGGACCGAGGTTGCGGTTCTCACAAGCGCTAGCTAATGGGGTAAGGTCCGGTCAAGTCTTGGCGCTGGTCGCTGTCCGCAACGGGGAGCAAATGACGCATGGTTTACTTCCCGCTGTTTCGCAATCTGAAGATTCAGAACTACGGGCTCTATCCCGGTCCCCAACGCAATGGCCACTTTGAGCTAGATTTCAAACCCGGCCTAACGTTGATTCTGGGCGCGAACGGTCTAGGCAAGACCACGCTGATGGCGTTGATCTTCCGCTTGGTCGCGGGCACCCACGACCTGAGCCTGCCGGACGAAGTAGGCAATTCGAACCTTGAGAACCACGAACTCAATCGGGCCACAAAGCGACAGTTTGCCGACCGCGTCAACGACGGTGCGCAGCAGGCACGCGCGACGCTTCGCTTCACGTTGAGCGATGTCGATTTTCTAGTCGAACGCGAACTCACCGAGCTCGCGCTTGTGCGGCTGGAAGTGGGCGGAAAAGCCCAGCCGGCCGATGAGGAGGCGTATCACGCCGCCATCCTTAAGGCTTCCAGTCTGGGCACGTACGCGGATTGGTTGCTGATACTGCGCACGCTCGTGTTCTTCTTCGAAGATCGCCGCGCCCTGGTTTGGGACCCGGGTGCGCAGCGCCAACTGCTGCGCTGCTTATTTCTGCCCCCCGCCCAAGCTGGAGAATGGACTCGGCAGGAGCGCTCCATCCTCGGGCTGGACTCCCGAATGCGCAATCTGCAGGCGGCGTTGCGCCGAGAGCAGCGCGAACGCAAGAAGACCGTGGCTAAGATCCAAGGCGCTTCCAACATTCGCTCGGCATTGACTGCTGCCGAATCCAGCTTGGAGCAACTGAACAGGCGGCACGAAGACTTCGTAGCGCGCGTTGAGAGTGGAGAGGACGAGAGGCAGAAAGTGCGCCTCAACGCGCTGCGCGCGCAGAGTGAGCACGACCAAGCCCTGCGCGAGCTGGAGCGAGCCCGACTGTTTGCGATTGAAGCCCATCTTCCGAAGGCGGAGGAATCCATGCGATTCCTGTACGCGCGCCTGATGTCGGATGAGACTTGCCTAGCGTGCGGGACTCACGGCCTGAGCGCGAAGCGCAAGCAACTGGCGTTGGCCCTGACGAAGGGTCAGTGCTTGGTCTGCGAGTCGACGCTGCCGCCAGCCGATGATGCCGTCGTGGACATTGGTGACCGCCGAATCCAGGAGCTGCAGGACCGAGTGGAGTCCACTCTCGTGCGGGCGCTGGAACAGGCGCGCTTACGCGACGAAGTCAATGCGCAGTATCAAGCCGACAACGAGTCCCTGAGTGAATGTGCGATTGAGCGCAACGACGTGCAGGACAACATCCGCTTGTTGATCAGCCAGTTGCCGCCGGACGAGCGCAAAGTCAGCGAACAACAGAACAAGCTGCAGGCCATCGACGAGCTCGTTGTGCAGCTGCGGGCAGACTTGCAAGTCGAACGCGCGCAGTTTTCTGCATCCTTGGATTCGTATCGCTCCGAGATCCAGTCTAGGGCCGCAGCCATCAAGCAGCACTTCGAGCAGGTCGCCAATGGTTTCCTGTTCGAAGAGAGCGGCTTAACTTGGGCACCGGAGCGACGCAGTGTCGGCCAGGCCGGCGGGATGGAGCCGGTGGAGTACCCAGCCTTTGCCGTGGATCTGTCGGGAAGCGACTTTGTCGGCCTGCAACGACGCACCTCGCCGAATCAGGTGTCCGAAAGCCAGCGCGAGTTTATTGACCTTGCGTTTCGCATGGCGCTGATCGAGGTCGCCTCGCCAGATCATGCCTCGACATTGACCATCGATGCGCCCGAATCGTCCTTGGACGCCGTGTTTGTCGACAAGGCCGCCCAGGTGCTCAGCCAGTTTGCCAATTCCGGCAACGGCAGCCGGCTGATCATCACCTCTAACCTGGGGGCCGGCGAGCTCGTGCCGCAGTTGCTGCGCGCCGCAGCCGACCCTGGCCACCGAATGGATCCACTGATCGATCTGTTTGCCGCCGGCGTGCCCACGCGCGCCATGCAGGCATCCAAGGACGCTTACGACCACTACTGGACCGAACTGCGCAAAAGAGTCGAAGGTCAGCCGGATGAGTAACACGCGTGTTCCTGGCGCGATTGCGCAGACGGTGCGCGTGCTCACGCTGCTCGATGCCTTGGCGGCCGCGGGACTTGCGCCCTCTTCCTCGCGCGCTCTGCATGAACTGGCCTACCTGGCAAACGTGCTGGCGCCGGTGTTCGACTTGCCGCCGCTCGACGCTACCCTGCTCAAGCGCAAATCGGGTCCTTACTACCCGGAGCTGCAGCAGAGTATCGATCGCCTCGTGGGCCGTGGCTTGGTCGAAGCGCAGGAACTGCGCTACGAGATGGATGAGATTGAGCAGCGGTATCGCATCAGCGCGTCCTATCTTCTGCGCCGGTCAGAGGTAGGCGCAGCCCTACGCCGCTACCGCGAGCTCTGGGCGGTTGAAGCGCTGTTTCTCGATGAACTGGCGGCCGCCTACAGTGCCCTTGCCGATGCTGAGCAAGGCCACGTGGCAGTAAGAGACGCGCGCTATGCTGATGTCTCGGTCGACGTTAACAATGTCATCGACTTCGGCGAATGGGCCAGTGCGGAGAAGAACTTCTCGCGCAATGCAGCAATGACGTTTGCCCCGGGTAGGCATTTGGCGCCGGCCGAGCGCCTCTACCTATATCTCGACCATTTGCAGCAGCGGGTGGCCCATGGCGGATAAGGGTCTGGGCGCTTGGGACGCGGAACGCACCGCGCTGGAGATTGCTCCTCTGACTGGCCGTGGCAGCGATGCAGATGCCCCTGATCCTGTGCGCTTTGGGCGTGCCGTCATGCAGCTGGTCGCACGCCGCGAGCAGCAAGCCGACGCCGAGTACGATCGTCCAGCAGCTTTCGTGCTTGTCCCAAGAGACTGGCAACGCCCCCTGGGCACCATCCGACGCCCGCTACTGCACAACGGCCATCAGCCTCTGACGGGGCAGATTCATTTCGTCAACCTCGTGCCCAACGGTCATTCACTCGCGTACAGCGGCGACACGGGCGATCTGTTCGAAACCCTCACCACGGTCGGAGTCCAGACACTTCCGACTTTGGTTTACTCGCCCAAGCAGGGCACCTCGACGATTAGCTGGTTTCCTGGCGGAATTGAGGCGGAAGACAACGTCGAACTGTGGAGCGTAGTCGACGACCAGCCCGTCGTAGCGCGGATTACTGAAGTTATAGACCGAGCACACTCGGGTGAGCTGATTACCCCGGATCAAACGAAGAAGTCGCTGCACCTCTGGCAAGACGCGGCGAAGGGCTGGGCTCACGACGAAGCTGAGGCGCGGGTGCAGCACATGGTCCGCTTGGCGCTGATCGGCGCGTTCCGCCGTTGCACTATTCGCGGGGAACAGTCGGGGAAAGATGGGCGGACCGATTTAGAGATCGTGGAGGATCAAGAGAGCCCGAAAAATCAGGTGGTGAATCACGCCATCCTTGAGCTGAAGGTGCTCCGCGAAATGGGATCAAAAGGAAACAAGTACACCGACACCCAGATCGCTACGCACATGCACGACGGCTTGGAACAAGCCCATCACTACGGGACCCGCCGCAACTTCCGCGAGCAAATGTTGTGCTGCTTTGACATGCGTTCGGCAAACTCTGGGGAGGAGAAGGTGATGGCGCCGCTTGATGTGGAGGCCAAGAAGCTCAAGGTCGATCTGCGCTACTGGTTCCTGTATCGTTCCTCAGACCATTGGAGAAAATGCGCGGTCGCCGGGGCACTACGTGCGTGAGAAGACCACCAAGTCCTCGCTGAGCATGTGACGACCGCTTTGTTGCGGCGACACGCGCATGGAACGGAACGGAGCAATGCGCTCGACGCGTAGGCCGACAGTTGGCGCCAGTTCGGCGAGGATATTCGCCACCTGGACTTGCACGTTGGCGTACTGGCTGTCGCCTACAACGAACCAAGCTTGGCCGTTCGGAGGTAATAGCTGCGCGCTGACTTGCAGCAGCTTCTGCAGGTCAGAAAAGTAGGCGCCGACCATCGCGGGAATCCGCGCGTCCCACAGTTCATCGGCCACGCGATTCAGGGCGCGCAGCGCCTTGTCCAATGTTCGGGTCCGCGGGGCCTTGTCGAAGTCTCGCGAAATTTGCACGTGCGAACTCAATGTGGAGCGACGCAATGATGCGTTGCCTCGCGACGATTTCAGATAGCCCAGCATCCACAGTTCCATGTTGTACACGTCGGTGTAGTCGAAGGAATTTGGGTACGGCGGCGAACACACAATCTGGTCCACCGGACCCACACCGGCGAACAGCGCACGGCTGTCCCCTTGAAACACCGTGGCGGTGCGCACGGGGCGCCTGGCGCAGGCAGTTATCTCCACGATTGCGGCGGCAACGGCGTTGGCGAACGTCGGAATCACGCACTTCGGGTCAACCCGTCGCTCCTGCCAGTTTCCCCGATAGCGGCGCCCCTTTCCGCTAACCACCGCATTGCTGAAGTCGACAATCAGACCGCCGAGCAGCACACGCAACAACCGTACGATAGTCGGATCACATTCTTCTTCGATCGCCTGGCGCAGGCGGAAAATTTCCGCCGCAACAGGAAGATCAAACAGCCAGCGGTCGTTAACTCCGAGCTCGATGAAGGTATCGGGGAGCATCTGAATGAATGCAGCGCCGCGCGTGCGCGAACGGGAGCCTTTCCGCGCAACGCGGCTCAGTGCAGTGAGGAGAGCAGGTACACGGTAACTGGTGAGCTTCGCCGCGATTAGATCGGCTAAGAACGGATTGACCTCGATGGTCACCGGCTCGATCCCAAGGAATTGCGCAGCCAAAGCGCTAGTGCCTGAACCTCCGAACGGGTCAGCGAGGCGCCGTACCGGAACAGGCGAGGACTGCACAGCGTCCGCAACTAACTCCGGGGAGAACGCTTCCTTGAAACGGTGCCAACGCTGGAACGGTAGGGCATCCGCACCGGCGTTAGTGGACCGCGCTTCTGCGGAACGCCTACCCGTCCATTCGGCGAAAGAGCTGCCACCAGCGTCCTTGAGAATTGCGCGTGACGGGACCCGACGATAGCCGGTTGTGATTGCGTTGAAAGCGGTGGTTGACATCGGGGCGGGAATGCAGCGAGCTTGGGCGGGATGGTAAGTCGAGGACTAAGGGGAACCTGATTCGTCACAAACCTCAGCCAGGCTCATCTGGTGAGCCTGTGAGCCCGTACGCTGTCTCCGACCAACACCAGGAGAACAGCGATGCCGATGAACCGAATCCAGTTCCAACGTGGCGTGTCGATGCCCGAGTTCTTCGAGCGCTACGGCACTGAAGCGCAGTGCTCGACGGCGCTCGTAGCGCTGCGGTGGCCGGACGGATTTCGATGCCCGCGCTGCGCGTCCAGCGCGCACTACATGGTCGGTCACGGTGAACGCAAGCTCTTCCAGTGCTGCAAATGCCGGCACCAGACCTCGTTGACGGCAGGCACGTTGATGGACAGCACGAAGTTGCCGTTGCGCACCTGGTTCCTGGCGATCTACCTGATCAGCCAGGCCAAGACGGGTCTGTCGGCCCTGGCCCTCATGCGCCAGCTCGGCACCAGCTACCGCACCGCCTGGCTCATCCACCAGAAGCTGATGAAGACGATGTCGCAGCGCGACGGCGAGCAGCCGCTGACGGGGCTGGTGCAGATGGATGACGCCTATCTCGGCGGCGAGCGCCCGGGCGTGGTTGGGCGCGGCTCGACCAACAAGGTGCCCGTCGTTGCGGCCGTGTCGACCAACGACGCGGGCCATCCGCAGTGCGTCAAACTGGCGCCTCTGGCGAGCTTCTCCCGCGAGGCCATCACGGCCTGGGCTCGCGTGAACCTCGAGCCGGGCTGCGATGTGCGCAGCGACGGCCTGGGCTGCTTTGCCGGCGCAATCGATGCGGGCTGTGCGCACTCGTACATCGTGGTGGGTACCCGCAAGCCCCGCGATCTGCCGCAGTTCACTTGGGTCAATACGGTGCTGGGCAACCTCAAGACGATGATCAGCGGCGCACACAAAGCCTTCAAGTTCGACAAGTACGCCAGCCAGTACCTCGGCGCCTTCTCCTACCGCTTCAACCGGCGCTTCGATCTGAAAGCTCTTCTGCGTAACCTGCTCGGCCACGTCGCTACCGCAGTACCCACGCGTGAGCGCCAGATTCGGGCTATGGCTGGGGTGGCTGAGGTTCATGACTAATCAGGAAGGGGAATGGCTGGTTGGGTCCGACATCAGCTCTTCACTCTTCACGCTTCTGGCCTGATCGTCCGCGGATCAGTCTCGAGCTGTCGCACGGCCCCCTGCCGCACGGCGCTCATGGCCGGCACCAACCGCCGGGCAAGGGCTCCGACAGGTGCCGCCGGAAGGCAAGGCCAAGTTGCGCGGGCTCATCGCATACCTGGCACATCACCGCAACGCTCGAGGCTCGAGGCACGTGCGGCGGCGTTCCGCTTGCACGTGCCAACCCGCCTCGTTGACGCACGTCGTGCTCGACTTGTTGACGCCCTACAGCTGCCCACCACGCTCCATGCTGTAGGCCAACGCAAACGGCTTCATCAATTCCCGCACACGCTCATCCAGCGTCGCATCGGCCGCTCCATCTGCTGTCCGGTCCGTCAGGTGGAATCGCACCATCAGTCCGCTCGCACCGTCTTCGACATGCACGCTGACCAGGCCGGCGAGACCGGCGCGGGCCAGGCGCTCGTCGAGTGCACGCTGTGTCGCGCGCGCCCGCAGCGCCGGCTTGTAGACCTTGCCGATGGCGGTCATCGGCATCGATTCGAGGATGTCGATGCGTCGCGGTACGGCAGGGCGCTCGGCGATGTGCGGCTCGATCGCAGCCGCGATCGATGCGGCGTCAGCGCGCGCGCCGGGTTTCAGCGTGACGAACGCCACCGGCAGCTCGCCGGCGTACTCGTCGGGCTCACCGACCGCGGCGGCCATCTGCACGTCGGGGTGCATCAACAGCGCGCCCTCGATCATCCCGGGGTCGATGTTGTGCGCGCCGCGGATGATCACGTCCTTCGCGCGGCCGGTGACGAAGACGCGCCCCTGCGAGTCGACATGGCCGATGTCGCCGGTGATCAACCACCCGCCCTCGAAGGTGCCGGGGTTGCGTTGTGCGTCGGTGTAGCCGGGGCCGACGTTGGGCCCGCGCACGCGCAGGATGCCGCTTTGTGCCACACCCGCCGGTGTGCCGTCGGCACGCATCGCCTGCACTTCGCTGTAGGGCAGCGCAAGGCCGCACGAGCCCGGCGTGCGCGGCCCGGCCAGCGGTTCGATGGCGATCACGCCGGCGCACTCGGTCATGCCGAGGATGTTGCGCACCGGGATGCGGTGGCGCTGCTCGAACGCGGCGGCCAACGCATCGGGCAGCGGAGAGCCGCCGGTCAGCAGCGCACGAACGCCCGCGAGTTGTTCCGGCTTCAACGACTCCAGCGACAGCAGCGCAGCGATCACCGTGGGCACGGTCGCCAGCAGGCTCACACGATGGCGCTGCACGAACTCGCCGTACTGCGCCATCAGCGCCGCGTTGCGCAACCCCAGCCGCGTCGGCAGCACGATCTCACCGCCGGCGAGCAGCACCGACAGCCCGTAGACGAACGAGCCGGCGACATGGAACAGCGGAAAGCCGTTGAGGATGACGTCGTGCTCGCTTGCCCCGTACATCTGCGCCGCGCCCCATGCGGCGTGCAGCTGACTGGCTTGCGTCTGCTGCGCGAGCTTCGGCGCGCCCGTGGTACCGCCGGTGTGGAAGAGTGCGGCGACGCGCTGCCCGTCGGCGACCCGCGCGGCGTCGGCGCGCGGGTCGAGGCGCGCGCCGTCCTCGCACGCACGGGCGGCGCTGAAGTCGACCGCGCTTGCTGCGCTGAAGTCGATCGCGCCGTCTGTATCCGCTGCGCCCTCTGCGCCTGTCTGACCGCCGACCGCGAGCACGTGGCGCACGTCGGGGAGCGCTCGCGCAAGCCCTGCACGCGCGACCAGAACGTCGAGATCGTCGACCGGCCCGAGCGCAACCACGATGTTGGCTCGGGCCGCGCGCACGAGCTCGGGCCACGTGTTCGGCATCGAGCTGGTAGTTGATGGGGCACACCAGCCCAACCGCCTCGGCGCCCCACAGTGCGAAGTGCGCCTCGGGAATCGGTGGCAGCAGCAGCGCGACGCGCGGCTTCGCGCCGTCGGCCAGACGTGTGAAGAGGTTCGCCGCGCGGCGAACTTCGGCAGTGAACTGCGCGTAGGTCCAGCGCCGCACCGGTGCCTCGAGCGCCGGTACGTCGATCGCGGTCAACGCGGTGCGTTCGGCATGTCGCGCGGCGACCGCCTCGAGCGCCGTCAGCACGGTCGCGTGCGCCATGAAGCGCGCGTACGGCTCGCGTTCGACGCTACGTACGTCCTCTAGCAGCGGATCCGTGGCGCCTGTGGCCTGGATCTCGATCCCAAGCCAGCGAGCACTTTTCCGTACTCTTTCCGTACCGCTAAACGGCAGCACGACAGGGCGGCGCCAAATCCTTGATTCTTCTGGTGGGCGGTGCAGGGTTCGAACCTGCGACCCCTGCCGTGTGAAGGCAGTGCTCTACCACTGAGCTAACCGCCCGGCCGCGGGTTGCTGTCGCTTCAACCGGACCGCGGATTATGCCAGCGGCACCTCGCCGCCCACGCGATCAACGATCACTCACGCCGTCGCGCGCCAGACCGTCTTGCCGCCGCTGGCCTTGTCCAGCACGGCCAGCCACGCTTCGTGTTGCAGCAAGCTCGTCGTCGTTCGCATCGACGACGATCAGCTCGAGGGTCGACAGGTCGATCGACGTTGTTTCGATCGTGCGGTCGGCGGCGGTGTCGTGGTCGATCACCAGCGACTCCTGGCCGCGCGTCATGCAGATGTAGACGTCGGCCAGCAAGCCCGCGTCCAGCAGCGCACCGTGCGTGGTGCGCGCCGAGTTGTCGACCTCGAGCCGGCGGCACAGCGCGTCGAGGGAGTTCGACTT
This sequence comes from uncultured beta proteobacterium, assembly GCA_963738615.1. Taxonomy (GTDB): domain Bacteria; phylum Pseudomonadota; class Gammaproteobacteria; order Burkholderiales; family Burkholderiaceae_C; genus CAVTWY01. The sequence continues at coordinate 23,935 of CAVTXI010000014.1, read as the reverse complement.
GCCGGGGTACATCTCGCGCGCCATCGACAGGCTGTCGGTGATCGACCCCGCAACCTCGCGGAAGGGCCGGCGCGCGGTGCGCTCGAGTTCGAGCTCGAGGAACGCCACATCGAAGGCGGCGTTGTGGATGATGACTTCCGCGCCCTCGAGGTACGCCATCAACTCGTCGGCGATCGACCCGAAGAGCGGCTTGTCGGCCAGGAATTCGTCCGTCAGGCCGTGCACCTTCACCGCGTCGGGTGCGTTCGCGCGACCGGGGTTGAGGTAGTAGTGCTTGTTGTTGCCGGTGAGGCGGCGGTTGAGCATCTCGATGCAGCCGATCTCGACGATGCGGTCGCCCGACTCGGGGCTCAGGCCGGTGGTTTCGGTGTCGAGGAAGATTTGTCTCATCGCGATGTCGCAAGGTCGGCGGCGACCGGCGCGGGACGCCGGGCTTCGCGTGCCGGTGCCGACATGATCAGCCACAGCCCGGCCGCCATCATCGGCACGCACAACCACTGGCCCATCGACATGCCCAGCGCCAGCAGACCGAGGAAGCCATCGGGTTCGCGGAAGAACTCGGCGATGAAGCGCAGCACGCCGTAGCCCAGCAGGAACACACCCGACACACGCCCGAGCGGTTGCCCGCGTCGTGCCACCAGCCACAGCACGACGAAGAGCGTCAGCCCTTCGAGGCCGGCCTGGTAGAGCTGCGACGGATGCCGCGGCACGTTGGGCAGGCCCGCCTGCGGAAACACCATCGCCCAAGGCAGCGACGCATCAGCGACGCGTCCCCACAATTCGCCGTTGACGAAGTTGCCGCCCACGCGCACCGCGGCGATGCCCAGCGGCACGCAAGGGGCCACGAAGTCGCCCACCTCGAGGAACGGGCGCCCACGTCGACGCGCGAACAAAGCCAGTGCGACCAGCACGCCGATCAGGCCACCGTGGAACGCCATGCCGCCGCTCCATACCTTCACGATCTCGATCGGGTTGGACAGATAGAACACCGGCTTGTAGAAGAGCACGTAGCCCAGACGCCCGCCGATGATGACGCCCAGCACGCCGTAGAACAGAAGGTCTTCGACATCACGTGCGGACCAGTTGCGCGCGCGCCAGTGCGCCTTCGTGAGCTGCATGCGCGCCACCAGCATGAAGGCCGCGAAGGCCACGAGGTACGAGATGCCGTACCAGTGGACCTTCACCGGCCCGATCGCGAACGCGACCGGATCGAACTGTGGATGCACGAGCATCGTGGTGGCCCTCCCGAGGGGTCTTCGTGATTGGGGCGCGATTGTCGCTGCAACCGCTTCGCCGACGGCGGCTGCGCGATACTTTGCGCGCCCCATCCGACCCCACACGAGGCGCTGACACCATGGCCCACAACCGCCGCTCGAAGACCATCACCGAAGGCGTCGCACGTGCGCCCAACCGTTCCATGTACTACGCGATGGGCTATCGCGAAAGCGACTTCGCGAACCCGATGATCGGCGTGGCCAACGGCCACTCGACGATCACGCCGTGCAACTCGGGCCTGCAGCGGCTGGCCGACGCTGCGGTCGATGCGATCAAGGCCGCGGGCGGCAACCCGCAGATCTTCGGCACGCCGACGATCAGTGACGGCATGGCGATGGGCACCGAGGGCATGAAGTACTCGCTGGTGTCGCGCGAGGTCATCGCCGACTGCGTCGAGACCTGCGTCGGCGGCCAGTGGATGGACGGTGTGCTGGTGGTCGGCGGCTGCGACAAGAACATGCCCGGCGGCATGATGGGCATCGTGCGGGCCAACGTGCCGGCGATCTACGTCTACGGCGGCACGATCCTGCCAGGAACCTACAAGGGGCAGGACCTCAACATCGTCAGCGTCTTCGAGGCCGTAGGCCAGTTCAGCGCCGGCAAGATGAGCGAAGAGGACTTCAACCAGATAGAGAAGCGCGCGATCCCGGGCAACGGTTCGTGCGGCGGCATGTACACCGCCAATACGATGTCGTCGGCCTTCGAGGCGTTGGGCATGAGCCTGCCCTACTCGTCGACCGAGGCCAACGTTCACGACGAGAAGGTGCACAGCACGACGCGTGCGGCGCAGGCGCTGATGGAAGCGGTGAAGCTCGACCTGAAGCCGCGCGACATCGTCACGCGAAAGAGCCTCGAAAACGCGGTTGCGGTGATCATGGCCACGGGCGGCTCGACGAATGGCGTACTGCATTTCCTGGCCATCGCGCACGCGGCCGGCGTCGAATGGACCATCGACGACTTCGAGCGCATCCGCAAGAAGGTGCCGGTGCTGTGTGACCTGAAGCCCAGCGGGCGCTACCTTGCCGTCGACCTTCATCGTGCCGGTGGCATTCCTGCGGTGATGAAGGTGCTGCTGGACGGTGGGTTGCTTCACGGCGACTGCATGACGATCACCGGCAAGACGGTGGCGCAGAACTTGGCTGATGTGCCACCGCTGCGCGCTGATCAAGACGTGATCCGCTCGCTGGCGAAACCGATGTACGCGCAGGGTCACCTGGCGATCCTTCGCGGCAACCTGGCGACCGAAGGCTGCGTGGCGAAGATCACGGGGCTGAAGAACCCGGTGGTGACGGGCCCTGCGCGCGTGTTCGACGACGAGCAGTCGGCGATGGCCGCGATCATGGCCGGCAAGATCAAGGCCGGTGACGTGATGGTGCTGCGCTACCTCGGCCCCAAAGGTGGCCCCGGCATGCCCGAGATGCTGGCGCCAACCGGAGCCCTGATCGGCCAGGGCCTGGGCGAAAGCGTTGGCCTGGTCACCGATGGTCGCTTCTCGGGCGGGACCTGGGGCATGGTCGTGGGCCACGTTTCGCCCGAGGCTTTTGACGGCGGTGTGATCGCGCTTGTGAACGAAGGTGATGCGATCACGATCGACGCCCGCAGGCTGCTGCTGCAACTGAATGTCGACGACGCCGAACTCGCGCGCCGCCGCGCGGCATGGCGGCAACCCGCGCCCCGCTACACGCGCGGTGTGCTGGCGAAATTCGCGCGCAACGCCTCGAGCGCCAGCAGCGGTGCCGTTCTGGATGCCGGTTGAGACCCGGCTTAGCGCCGATGCTTCTGGGAGGTGCCCAACGCCTCGAGGTTCCTCTGTCGCCGCTGCTGCGTACGTTCGTCGAGCTTCCTGGACTGATCCCGTGCGGTCATGCCCGTGCCGTCGGCAAACGCCCACCACGCCACCGCTGCGGCGAAGGGTGCAAGCGCGACCCACCACGACCACCCACCGACCGGACCGACGTCCAGAAACTTGAGCAGCACGAGGAAAACGCCGAGTAGAACGAGATACACCTGGTGGCCCTTCTGAACGGAAGGAAAAGGCCCGTCATCAACGCCGGCCTAAAATTCGCGCTCGCAGACTGTATCCGCCCCCTGCCAACCGGAAACGGGAGTAATTCATGAAAGCTCTGCTCCTTGTACCTGCCGCGGTGGCCTTGCTGGCATCGCCGGCATGGGCTGACAAGGCCTTGGCAGACAAGAGTAACTGCACCGGCTGTCACACCGTCGAGAAAAGGCAGGGCGCGTTTCCGTCTTTCAAGGAAGTGGCTGCCAAATACGCTGGTCAGAACGACGCGGCGGAGAAGTTGGCTGTCAAGATCATGAAGGGGGGTTCGGGTTCCTGGGGCGTCGTGCCCATGCCCGAGAACCCGCATGTGTCGAAGGCCGAAGCGAAGCAACTGGCGGCCTGGATCATGAGTGTCAAGTAGACGGCCCGAGGTTGCGATCGTTTCTCTTCGATGATCGCGCAGGCGCGCGCGGGGCTTCGTGGATAGCTGCGGTGCTAGACTCCGCGCCCTCGTGGGGACGTAGCTCAGCTGGGAGAGCGTCGCGTTCGCAATGCGAAGGTCGGGAGTTCGATCCTCCTCGTCTCCACCATCTGCCTCGTTGCGTTTGACTCGTTGCGTCGCACCTGGGGTCGCACCACTCGAGCGCGCATCGGGCACATGCAGATGCCGATAGGGTGATGCCCCCATCGTCCCCCTGGGCTTTCTGCTTATCCTTACCAGAGCCTTGGGTCGTCATGGCTCCATGAGGCCGTGGCCGTACAGAATATGGCGCTGTTCGACCAGCAAGCGCCCGGAGGATCGACGTGGACTACGCGCAGCAACAACGCAAACCGGCCAAGCACCTCGTTGGTATCGGCGTGGTACTGCTGATGCACCTGTTGCTCGGTTGGGCGCTGGTGAGTGGGCTTGCACGCAAGGTCGTCGAGATCATCAAGGCGCCGATCGAAACCAAGATCATCGAAGAGGTGAAGCCACCCCCGCCACCTCCCGAGAACTTGCCGCCGCCGCCGAAGACCCTGCCGCCGCCGCCATCGTTCGTGCCGCCGCCCGAAGTGGTCGTGACGCCGCCGCCGACACCGGCACCGACGATCACCGTCACGCAAGAGGCGCCGCCACCCGCGGCACCCGTTGTGATTGCGCCGGTCGCTCCCGAAGCCCCGCCCGCGCCACCGGTTGTCGCGGCCGTGGCGCCACCAGCGGCACCCGCACGCACCGCGCCGCAGTTGAACTTCAACGCTTGCTCGAAACCCGAATATCCGAGCGCAGCCCGGCGTACCGAGGCCGAAGGCACGACCGTGGTCGTGTTCACGATGGACACCAACGGTGCCATCGTCGAGTCTTCGGTGCAGAAGTCATCGGGCCCGTCGCGGGAACACAAAGCGCTTGATCGCGCCACCATCGAAGCCGTGCAAGCCTGCAAGGGACGCGCCGGCACGCTCGACGGCAAGCCCGAGAAGTTGCAGGGCAGCGTCACCTACGTGTGGAAGCTCGAGAACTGAATCTGTTCGTACCGGGCGCGACCTGATCGCGTCTCATCGCACTCTGGAGAAACCATGTCGATGCTCTGTACCTTGCGCGCGATTTTCGCCGCGACCCTGATCGCCGCGGCCAGTGCCACGGCACCCGCGGCCATGGCGCAGGCGCCTGCGCCTGCGCCTGCGCCCGCAACCCAAGCCGCGCCGGCCCCTGCAGCGACGGCAGTCGCGGCTGCGCCCAAGGTCGTCGTAGAAAAGGAAACGCTCGACAACCCCTACGGCCTCGAAGCGCGTGTGGAAGCAAGGTGACTGGGTTGCCAGGGGCACGCTGATCATCATGATCCTGATGTCGATGGGCAGCTGGTACATCATCTTCACGAAGCTGTTCGAGCAGAGCAAGCTGATGCGCAGCGCCGAAGCGGCGATGAAGAACTTCTGGTCCGCCGGAACAGTGAAAGCCGGTGTCGACAAGCTCGACAACAGCAGTGCCTTCCGCTACATCGCCGAACAGGGTCTGAAGGCCAGTGACCATCACGAAGGCGGCATGCACGAGACGATCGACCGCCACACCTGGGTCGGCATGGGGATCGCGCGCGCGGTCGAGAGCATTCAGAACCGCCTGCAGGACGGCCTGGCTTTCCTGGCCACGGTCGGCTCCACCGCCCCCTTCGTCGGCCTGTTCGGCACGGTGTGGGGCATCTATCACGCGCTGACCGCCATCGGCATCAGCGGCCAGGCATCGATCGACAAGGTCGCCGGCCCGGTGGGTGAATCGCTGATCATGACGGCCATCGGCCTGGCAGTGGCCGTGCCTGCGGTGATGGGCTACAACTGGCTGATTCGCCGCAACAAGAGCGTGATGGAACGCGTGCGCACTTTCAGCGGTGACCTGCACAACGTGTTGCTGGCCGGCAAGCGCTGATTTCGTTTCGGAAGCAGGAGATCGCCATGGCGATGAGCTTGGGTCCCGCCGACGACGGCGGCGGCGACGACCAGATGAACGCCAGCATCAACACCACGCCCCTCGTGGACGTGATGTTGGTGCTGTTGATCATCTTCCTGATCACCATCCCGGTGGTCGACGCAGACGATCCGTGGCCTCGAGCTGCCCAAGGAGGAAAACGTCCCGACGCAGACCAAGCCCGAAAACATCGTGATCCACGTCGATCGCGAGGGCGACGTTTACTGGGGCATGGAGCGCCTGGCAGACATCGAGGCGTTGGTGAACCGGCTCAAGGTCGAAGCCGTCAAACCCGTGCAGCCCGAGGTTCACATCCGCGGTGACCTCGAGGTGCGCTACGAATCGGTCGGCCGGGTGGTCGTCGCATGCCAGCGCGCTGGCATCCTGAAAGTCGGCTTCATCACCGAGCCCCCGCCCAAGGGCGGGTCGCGCTGAGGAACACACCATGGCAATGCAAGTGGGCAGCCCAGGCGCCGAAGACGACGTGATGGTCGACATCAACACCACGCCGCTGATCGACGTGATGTTGGTGCTGTTGATCATGTTCATCATCACGATTCCCATCCAGACCCACGCGGTCAAGATGAACATGCCGATCCCCAGCACGCAGCAACCGCCAACGCCGCCCAAGCCGCCGGTGCAGATCGTGGTCGACTTCGACGGCACGATCGGCTGGAACGGGGTGATCGTCACGCGCGAAGAGCTGGATCAGAAGTTCATGCAGATCGCGGCCGAACCTGATCAGCAGGAAGTTCACCTGCGGCCGAACAAGCTTGTGACCTACAAGCACGTGGCCGGCGTCATGGCGGCAGCGCAGCGGCTGGGCGTGACGAAGATCGGCCTGGTCGGCAACGAGCAGTTCCTGTAGAGCACCCATCACATGCGCACCCTCCAACGTCTGCTCTTCACGGCCGCCTTCTGTGCGGTCGCCGTCTCGGCGCACGCACAACTAAGGCCCGAGGTCGCCAAGGCAATGCAGCAGGCCGGCGATGCGCTGAAGGCCGGCAAAACCGCGGTGGCCCTGCAGAAGATCAAGGAAGCCGACGCAGTCCCGAACAAGAACCCGGCCGAGCAACTGCTGATTCACCGCATGCGCGGCTCGGCCGCCCAACGTGCCGGCGACATCCCCACAGCCATCGCCTCTTTCGAAGCCGCGCTCGCGACGGGCAAGCTGACGAACCCCGAGCAGGCGCAGATCGCCGAATCGTTGGCGTTCGCCTACTCGCAGCAGAAGAACTTCGCGAAGACGACCGAATGGGCGCAGCGCGCCAAGCAGTTGGGCGGCGGCAGCGCGCAACTCAACCAACTGCTCGACTACGTGCGCGCACAAAGCGGTGACTACAGCACCATCGCGCGCGACGCCGCAGCCGCCGTTGCTGCGGCCGAGAAAGACGGCAAGAAGCCCGCAGAGGACGACCTGCTGCGCCTGGCCGACGCCTACAAGCGCATGGACAACAAGCCGGGTTACGCGACGGCGCTCGAGAAGCTGGTCGTCGTTCTATCCGAAGAAGGACTACTGGTCCGCGCACCTGGTGAACCTGCAGCGCAAGCCGGGCTTTTCCGACCGCCTGGGCCTGGACCTGATGCGCTTGAAGTTGCGTCACGGGCTCATCACCACCGCCGATGACTACATGGAGATGTCGCAGCTGGCGCTGCAGGCGGGGTTGCCTGCCGAGGCGAAAGACATCATGGCCAAGGGCTACGCCGCTGGCACCTTGGGCACCGGTGAACAGGCCGAGCGCCACAAGCGCTTGAGCGACCTGATCGCGAAGACCGAGACCGAGGTGAATGGCAACCTCGACAAGCTGGCCAGCGACGCCGCGACTCAGAGGGACGGCAACGATCTCGTCAAGGCCGGCACCGTCTTCGCCTCACGCGGCGAAGGCGCGAAAGGCGGCCGATCTGATCGAGAAAGGTATCGCCAAGGGCAACCTGAAACGTCCCGACGATGCCAAGCTGCGCCTGGGCCTGGCGCAGTTGATGACACCGGCGCTGAAGGCGAAAGGTACGCAGACGCTGCGCGCGATCGATGCCAAAGACGGCACCGCTGACGTGGCGCGTCTTTGGCTGATCGGCGGCTGAAGCGTTTCGCGCCCTCGAGGGCGGTTGATCATTCGGGAGCCTTTGCCATGGCATCGTCCCCGCTGCCCGCATTCGCCGAAGCGCTATCGCACGGCATCTATTGCATCGACACCGGCTTTCATCGTCCGCGCTTCGATGCGGCCTACCTGATCGTCGAAGACGGGCACGCAGCATTCGTCGACACGGGCACGAATTTCGGCGTGCCGCGCTTGCTCGACACGCTGGCGGCGCTCGGCCTCGCGCCTGCGGACGTTGACGCCGTGATCCCGACGCACGTGCACCTCGACCATGCCGGCGGCGTGGGTCTCCTGATGCAGGCGCTGCCGCACGCGACGTGCTGGGTGCACGAGCGCGGGCTGCGCCATCTGGTCGACCCCAGCGCGCTCTACCAGGGTGCGCTTGCGGTGTACGGCCAGGCCGAGATGGAACGCTCGTACGGCCAGCTTGTGCCGGTCGACGCATCGCGCGTGCGCGCCACCGACCGACGGCATGACGATCGAACTCGCAGGCCGCAAGCTGCACGTCGCCGACACGCCCGGCCACGCACGCCACCACCACTGCATCTGGGACGAAGCCTCGCGCGGCTGGTTCACTGGCGACACGTTCGGCCTGAGCTACCGCGAGTTCGACCACCCGACACGCGGCGCCTGGGTCATCCCCACGTCGACGCCGGTGCAGTTCGAGCCCGAGTTGCTGCGGTCATCGGTGCAGCGGCTGCTGGAACGTGATCCGCAGTGGATGTACCTGACGCACTTCGGCCGTGTGGGTGACGTTCAGGCGCATGGGAACGTTGATGCTGTCGCTGCTGGACGAGATGGAGGCGCTGGGCCGCAGCCAACAGAACGCGGGTGACCGGCACACCAAGCTGCGCGAAGGGCTTACGAAGATCTATGCCGCCAGCCTGGACCAACACGGTGCATCGCGCGCCGACGCAGGCGACCTGCTCGAGATCGACATCGAACTGAACGCCCAGGGCATGGCTTCCTGGCTCGACCGCGAGTCGCGCAACGCGGCCCGCTGAATAGGCCGCGCGCGATGGTCGACTTCGCATTCGGCGGCCGCGCCTACATCGTCACCGGCGCGGCGCAAGGCATCGGCGAAGCCTGCGCCAGGCGCCTCGCGAAGGACGGCGCCGCCGTCGCGCTGTGGGACCTCGACGAAACGAAGCTCGACCCCGTGGTGCAGAGTCTTCGCCAAGCGGGGACCAGCGTCTGCGCCTGCACGGTCGACGTATCGAACAAGGCGCAGGTCGACGCCGCAACTCGCAGCCACGATCGCTGCACTGGGCCGTATCGATGGCGCGGTCAACAACGCCGGCATCTTCCGCGCCGCGCCCTTCCTCGACATCGCCGAAGCCGACTGGGACGCGGTGATCGCCGTGAACCTCAAGGGCAGCTTCCTCGTCGGCCAGGCGGTCGCGCGCGAGCTCGTCGCCACGCGGCCACGGCGGCGCGATCGTCAACATGAGCTCAGTGAACGCGCGGCTGACCATCCCGACGATCGCAAGCTACAACGCCAGCAAGGGTGGCGTCGATCAACTCACCCGCGTGATGGCGCTGGCGCTGGCCGACCATGGCATCCGCGTCAACGGCGTCGCGCCAGGGACCATCGCGACCGAACTCGCGGCGAAAGCCGTGCTGGGCAGCGACGAAGCCAGGCAACGCATCCTGTCTCGCACACCGATGAAGCGCCTGGGTGAACCCGCCGAAGTCGCCGATGTAGTCGCCTGGCTGCTCAGCGACGCCGCAAGCTACGTCACCGGCGAAACCGTGCTGGTCGACGGTGGACGCATGACGTTGAACTACACCGTGGCGGTGTAGGTCAGCGCCATGTCGCCCGCTCTGATTGCCTGCGCCTTTGAACCCTTCGGGAAGCAGGCTTCTCAACGGCCAGTGAACCTGGCCTTGCGCCGCTCCACGAAGGACTGGATGCCCTCCTTGAAGTCTTCGGTGGCGAAGACCTGTTCCTTGATCGCGGGGATGCACGCGATCGCGGCCTGCTCGCCGCCTTCGATGTAGGCCATGGCGGCCTTCTTGGTGGCGCGCAGGCCGATGGGCGCGCATTCGCAGATGGTGGCGGCCAGCTCGCGCGCCCGTTCCATGTGCCGGCCGAAGGGATGCACCTCCTGCACGAAGCCCAGTTGCAGCGCGCGCTCGGCGCCGAATTCTTCGCAGGTGAACAGCAGGTGCATGGCGTTGCCCCAGCCGGTGCGCGACAGGTAGCGGAAGTGCGCGCCGCCCAGCGGGGCGATGCCGCGCCGCGACTCCAGCTGCTGGAAGCGGGCGGTGTCGGCGGCGATCACGATGTCCTGCGCCAGCGCCATCTCGATGCCCACGGTGTAGGTGATGCCTTGCACCACGGCGATGACCGGCTTGGTGCAGCGCCGCTCCAGCCCGAAGGGATCGACCAGCCCCGGCCGGCGGCGGTTCGGCTCGGCGGTGGGGCCGAAGAAGCGCGGCATGTCCAGCCCGGCAGTGGTGTGCTCGCCGGCGGAGCAGAAGATGGCGACCCAGAGGTCGTCGTCGTCCTCGAAGCTGGTCATGAACTCGGCCACCTGGTCGAGCATGGCCGGCGTGTAGGCGTTCTTCTTCGCGATGTTGTCGACGGTGATGGTGCAGACGTGGCCGTCGATGTCCATCGTCACGCGGCCGGTGTCGGGTGTGCCCATGGTGTGTTCCTTTGCTGGTGGAAGGTCAATGTGCGGCTGCAGGCGCCGGCAGCACCGTGTTCAGCACCGCATCGGCTGGCGCTGCGTGCAAGCGCACCGGCACATGCTTGTGGTGCGGCGTGTCGGCCACGGGGTCGCGCGCCGCGCCGTCGGTCAGCCAGTTGATCGGCGGGCCGACCACCTGTCGCGTGCCGTCGGCCGCCGGGTGCCGCTGGCCGTAGCCGTGGGGCAAGGCGACATGGCCGCGGCGCATCGAGTCGGTGGCCTTCGCGCGCACCACCATGCGGGCGCGTGCGGTCTCCACCACCACCGCACCGCGGTCGGCCACACCCAGCGCGGCCAGGTCATCGGGGTGGATGTACAGCGCGCCGTCCGGATCGCTGGCGCGGGTGCCGGGGTCGCGCAGGATCTGGTTGGCGTTGTTCAGCCGCCGCTGGCCGGCCGACAGCACGAACGGCCAGGCCGGGTCCGGGCCGGCCGTCTTCGGGTCGAGCGTGCGCAGCCAGTCGAGCATCTGCGGCACCGCCAGGTGCACCTTGCGGTCGGCATGCTCGATGAAGTCCCACGACGAGGTGTGCACCGAGAAGGCCGCGCCCGACCGGGCGCCGACGACGGTGCGGAACAGCCGCTCGCCCAGCGCTGGGCCGTCCTCGGGCATGGCATCGGCCGCGGCACCGCTGGCGCCCGCCTGCAGCGCCTGGCGCACGGCCTGCGGCCGCAGCCGCGCCAGGCGGTGGCAGGCCTGCCACAGCGGTGCCGCCGCCGCGGTGCCGTCCGGCAGGGTGCGGCCCAGGGTCTCGTACAGCACCTGGCCGGCCAGCTTGCCGACGTTCTTGTCGGCCGCGGCCGCTTCGGCGAACGCCGCGCCGAAGCGGGCCGGATCGCCGGCCGCCGCGCGCAGCGCAGCCAGCACCGCGTCATCGGGCATCAGGCCCATCGCGCGCGCCAGCCGGCCGTAGATCTCGGGCTCCGGCAGCGTGCCCGGCAGCGGCGGCAGCACCGGCGCGCGGACGTGGAAGTAGTTGGTCGGCAGCTCGAAGTTGAAGAGCGTGAACTCGCACTTCTCGTAGGTCGACGAGGCCGGCAGCACGTAGTCGGCCTGCGCGGCGGTCTCGGTGTAGGCCACGTCGACCACCACCATCAGGTCCAGCGCGGCCATCGCCTGCAGCACGCGGGCGGTGTCGGCGGCGGTGTTCACCGGGTTGGCGCTGTCGACCCACAGCACGCGCAGACGGTCGGGGTGGTCGCTGAGCACCGCATCGGGGAACACGTTGGGCGACAGCAGGCCGCAGATCACCTCGGCCTGGGTGGCGAAGTGGCGCGCGCCCGGCGTGTTGCCCCACAGCGGCGCCAGCCAGCTGTGCAGGCCGTGCGTGCCGGGGCGGCTGAAGTGGCCGGTCATCAGGTACAGCAGCTTCTCCAGGTAGGAGTTCAGCGTCGAGTTCAGCCCCTGCTGGATGCCCAGTTCCACCCGCACCACCATGGCCTTGGCGTCGATCACCATCTGCACCAGCTGCGCGAAGGCGTCGGCGCCGACATCGGCCGCCGCCAGCCACTCGGCCACCGGCACCGTGGCCAGCGCGGCCTTGACCTCGTCCACGCCCACCGCGTGCGCGGCCAGGAAGGCTTCGTCGAAGGCGTTGCGGCGCATCAGCTCGGCCAGCAGCGCACCCAGCAGGAAGGCATCGGTGCCCGGGCGCAGGGCGATGTGCAGGTCGGCCGCGTCGGCGGTCTCGGTGCGCCGGGGGTCGACCACGACCAGCTTGCGCTGCGGGTCCTTGCGCAGGCCGTTGAGCTGGTCGCGCGCGTTGGTGAAGCCGTGCGCCAGCCGCGGGTTGGCGCCCAGCACCAGCAGCAGGTCGCAGTGGTGGATGTCCTCGGCGGTGTGGCACATCTGCGAGCCGAAGAGGTGGCCGTTGAGCCAGAAGTCGCCGGTCTTCTCTTGCGACAGCGCATTGAAGATCGTGCGCGAGCCCAGCGCCCGCAGGAAGCCGAAGGCATAGCTGCCGCCGGCATGGTTGCCCTGGCCGCCGCCGCCGAAGGCCGCGACGGTCTTGCCGCCGTGCTGCGCCACCACCGCGCCCAGGCGCTCGGCGATCTCGCGGACCGCGGTGTCCCAGTCGATCGCCTCGTGGCTGCCGTCGGCGCGCCGGCGCAGCGGCGTGGTCAGGCGGTCGCGGTGGTGCACGTAGCTGGGGATGGCCTGGGCCTTGTTGCACAGGTAGCCCTGCGAGCGCGGGTTGTCGGCGTCGCCGCGCACCTTGACGATGCGCTGGCCGGCGCCGTCGCCGCTGACGCCGAGTTCGACGCCGCAGTTGATGTAGCAGAGGTTGCAGGCCGACTTGTGCCAGGTGAGCGTGTCCGCGGCGCTCATCGTGCTGCCCCGGCGAGGATGGCTTCCTCCACATCGCGCAGCCGGTCCTTGCCGAACCACAGCTCGCGGCCGATCAGGAAGCTGGGCGAGCCGAAGGCGCCGTTGGTCGTGCGCCCGCTGGGTGTTGGCCACCAAGCATGGCCTTGACTTCCGGGTCTTGCGACATGGCCAGGATCGCCCGGCTGTCCAGTCCGCCGGCGTCCAGCGTGGCGGTGATGGTGGGCAGGTCGTCCATGTTCTTGCCGTCCTCCCACATCGCGGCGTACACCACGTCCAGATAGGCCGGCAGGCAGCCCAGCTTTTGTGCCGCACAGGCGCCGCGCATGATCTTCAGCGTGTTGACCGGAAAGTGCGGGTTGAAGCGGTACTTCGACAAGCCGTGGCGGGCGACGAAGCGGGTGAGCTCCAGCCGCTCGTAGGCCAGCTTGTTGGGGATGCCGGCAAAGGCCACCATGGGCGCCCGGTTGTTGGCCAGCTTGAACAGCCCACCCAGCAGGATCGGCACGTACTCGAACACGGCGCCGGTGCGCGCCTCGATGGCCGGGATCACCTTGTGGCAGAGGTAGGCATTGGGGCTGCCGAAGTCGAACAGGAACTGGACATGGACGGGTTGCATCAGGGGCTCCGGTCGTGGGGTGGGACGGGCAGGGCAGCGGGCGGCGCGGCTCACCAGCTCTCCATCCACGGCCGCAGCTCGGTCTCGTGCGACCAGGCGTCGCGCGGCTGCTGGTGGATCTGCCAGTAGGCCTCGGCGATGCTGTCCGGGCTGAGGATGCCCTGCTGGTCCTTCATCGCGTAGCGTCTCGGGGAAGTTGCTGCGGATCCACTCGGTGTCGATCGCGCCGTCGATGAGGGTGTGGGCGACGTGGATGTTCTTCGGCCACAGCTCGCGCGCCATGCTCTGGGCCAGCGCCCGCAGCGCATGCTTGGCGCCGGCGAAGGCGGCGAAGCCTTCGCGCCCGCGCACGCTGGCGGTGGCGCCGGTGAAGATGATGGTGCCGTGGCCGCGCGGCAGCATCACCTTGGCCGTCTCACGCCCCATCAGGAAGCCGCTGAAGCAGGCCATCTCCCACACCTTCTGGTAGACGCGGGCGGTGGTCTCGGTGATGCCGAAGCGCACATTGGCGCCGATGTTGAACACCGCCACCTCGATCGGCGCGATGTCGCGCTCGATGGTCTCGACCAGCGACACCATCGCCTCTTCCTTGCGCGCGTCACTGCCGAAGGCATGGGCTTCGCCGCCGTCAGCGCGGATCTGCTCAACCAGCGGCTGCAGCTTGTCGGCGGTGCGGCGGGTGACGCAGGCGATATAGCCCTCGCGCGCGAAGCGGCGGGCGATGGCGCCGCCGGTGGCGTCGCCGGCACCGATGACGAGGATGGCTTTGTCGGACATGGTTCGTTCAGGGCATGGCGTCTCGGATCGAGTGGCCGGCGTCACAGCCAGCGCCGGACCTTCAGCGGCGAGGGTCATCTTTCAGAATGATGAGCATCATCTTTCAGTATGATGAATACCATTCAGATGGTCAACACGCGGGAAACCAGCATGGGACATTCACAAGCCGACAAGGCCCAGAGCCGCGAGCGCATCCTGCGCAAGGCGGCCGATGCGGTGCGCGACACCGGCCTGGAATCGGTCAGCGTCGGCAAGCTGATGCGCAGCGTGGAGCTGACGCACGGCGGCTTCTACAACCACTTCGGATCGCGGTCCGACCTGCTGGCGCAGGCGCTGGAGCGGGCGCTGGTCGAAGGCGCCAAGTCGGCCACTGCCAGCATGAAGCCCGGCAGACGCGCCGCGCAGCTACGAGACGCGGGTGCGGGGCTACGTCAGCCGCGCGCACCGGGACGCGCGCACCAGCGGCTGCGCCATCGCGGCGTTGGCATCGGACGTGGCTCGCGCGGACGCAGCATCACGCGCTGTCATGTCGGCGCACATCGACGATTTCATCGGCCAGCTTGCGCAGTCGCTGCACAGCCAGGACGAAGGCGACGCCATGCTGGCGGTGAGCGCGATGGTCGGTGCCGTGCTGCTGGCACGGGTGCAGACCGACCCGAAGAAGTCCGACGCGCTGCTGAAGTCGGTGCGCGACCGCCTGCTGGCGCTGAATCGCACCGACCCGGCCTGAAAGGAGGCTCTCCATGACAGGCGGTCGAGATGTACACGCCCAACTCCGCGCCATCAGCCAATCAGCCGCGTTCAATCGCTGGTGCGGGTTGGAGGTGAAGTCGGCATCAGCAGGGCAGGTCGAACTCTTTTTGCCCTGGCGTGACGAGTTCGGGCAATACAGCGGCTTCCTGCACGCCGGGCTGATCGCTGCCCTGATCGACACCGCCTGCGGCTTTGCGGCGGTGACGGTGGCGGGCCCTGGCGTGCTGGCGGCGCACTTCTCGGTGAACTGCCTGCGGCCGGCCCAGGGCGAGCACTTCATCGCGCGGGCCAGAGTCGTCCGGGCGGGCAAGACGCAAGTCTTCACGGCCTGCGAACTCTTCGCTGTCGCGGCGCAAGCAGAAAGGCTGGTCGCCACCGGCGAAGCCTTGCTGAGCGTCGCCAAGGCGGCAGCCTAGCCGCCTAGCCCCGCGCCGGAATCTGCGCCATCGCGTGCTCCGCAAGCGCGGTGATCGTGAGCGCCGGGTTCACGCCGGGATTGGCTGGCATCGCAGCGCCATCACAGACCAAGAGGTTGCGGTAGCCGAACACGCGCAGCTGCTCGTCAATCACACCGCTGGCGGCGTCGGCGCCGATGACGGCGCCGCCCAAGACATGGGCCGTGGTTGGAATGTCTGCGAGTGCCTCCAAGACATTGCTTTGAGCAATGCCGCCCGTGCGCCGGGCCAGCCACTCGGCGGCCTGGTTGGCCACGGCGATGAAGGTCGGGTTGGGCTTGTCGCGGTTCTGTTCGGTGACGAGGCGATAGCCGCGACTCGAGCCAGCGCTTGCGTGGCCGAAGGGCAATGCGCGTTGTCCAAGGCCTGCATCACGAGCAGGATCACCATGCGTCGGCTCCAGCCCACCGGCCACAGGGTCTTGAGCCATTGCAGCGGGTGCGCAGCAATGCTGGCCAGCCACTTCAACGGCCGCGTCACGCGGTTCCCCTTGCCGACCAGCACGGTGTACATCAAGCCCATGAGATCGGCGTGACGCCCATAGGTCAGAAACTCGATCTGCGTGTTCTGATCGACGTGAACACAGCTGCTGGCGCTGACGTCGTTCCAGGTCTTCAGATCGTCGTCGGGCAAGCGCACGGTCAGCACCGATTCGCTGTTGGTTCGCACCAGTTCACCGAGCCGGTCGCTGATGCGCGGCAGCGAACCGCCGAGCTTGCAGTTCGCCAGCAGCTCGTTGGTGCCCAGCGCGCCGCCCGCGAAGATCACGCCGCGCGCGGTATGGCTTCTGGCGCTTCTTGGCAAACCAGGCGCCGGGCCGCTGCGGTGGTCACGCGTGTAGCCCTCGCTGCCGTCTTGCGCGCCGAGCGGGCGGACGTCGACAACCTCGCGCTCGCGCCAGCACCTGCACGCCGCGCTTCTCGGCGAACCACAGATAGTTCTTCGTCAGCGAGTTCATCGCACCCATGCGGCAGCCCACCATGCAGGCGCCGCAGCGCGTGCAGCCGGTGCGGTCAGGGCCTTCACCGCCGAAGTAAGGGTCCGTGACTGTCTTGCCCGGCTCGCCGAAAAACACCCCGGTAGGCGAACGCGTGAATGCCATCGGGCTGCCGAAGTGCCGTGCCATCTCGCGCAGCAGTTTCTGATCGGTCGAATCGAAGGGCACGGTCTTGACGCCGAGCATGCGCTCCGCCGTGTCGTAGTGCGGCTGCAGCAGCGCATCGCCAGTCGCCCAGTTCGCGCCACTGCGGCATTCACGAAGAACTCCGGTCGGGCCCGGTACAGCACGCCGCCGTAGACGGTGCTGCCACCGCCGACCGCAGACTGACTGGGGAAGAACACGTGGCGGAACACCGTCATGCGCATGATGCCGTTCAGACCCAGTCGCAGGCGCCCAGAAAAACTTGCGCAAGTTGCCATGTCGACTCGGGCAGGTCCTCGTCGCGATAACGCCGACCGCGCTCCATCACGGCGACGCGATAGCCCTTCTCGGCCAGGCGCAGCGCCGAGACGCTGCCGCCGAAGCCGGAGCCGATCACCAGCCAGTCGAAGTCCAACGAATGCTCGGTTGCAGCGATCACCATGGTTTGTGAATGCCGTGGCATCCGATCAATCAGGTCCGAGCAGGTGCTGAGTCAGGAAGCGCGTCTGGTCCGACACCAGCTGCTCGAAGGCGGCGCCCATGTAGAAGTCGAAGTGGCCTGCGTCGTAGCGCTTGATCTCGGCCCGCGGCGCGCGGCGCGCGAAGGCCACGGTGGGTTCCGGCGGCGTCACCGTGTCGGTGTTGCTGACGCAAAAGAGGATCGGGCACTTCACCTTGGCGGCCGACCGCCCCGGGCGATAGAGGCCGATCTCAGGGATCACTCTTGCGGCCACGTGGTTGACGAAGCGCATGCCCTTGGGCATCAGGGCCTGATAGCCCGGCAGCGCGTCGTGCGCGTTCATCTAAGCCAGTTGGCCCGGCGGTGCAGCGATCGGCACGGGCGGGCGTCCCAGCAGCTTGGCCACGAAATCACGCAAGACGACGGGCGTCACCTTCAAGGTGCCCTTCAGGCCCAGGGCCGCGGTGGATGCCAGGCCATCGGTGAACGGGCACTGGCTGATGGCAGCGCGCAGTTCAGGGTGTCGGCTGGCCACGGTGATCGCGTGGCCGCCGCCGAACGAGCTGCCCCACACGGCCAGGCGGCCACCATCGACATCATGGCGGCGTTTGACGAAGTCCAGCGCCGCATCCCAGTCCGCGAGTTGCCGACTGACCGACATCAGTTGCCGGGGCTCACCGCCACTGTCGCCAAAGTAGCGATAGGTGAACGCCAGCGTTGCGATGCCAGCGGCAGCGAAGCGTTCTGAGAAAGCGTCGAGGCGCATCTCGCGAATCGCACCCAGGCCATGGCCGAGCACGACGAGTGGTGGCCGCTCCACCCCGACGGGCAGGTAGAGCCAGGCCGAACAGTAGGTCTCGCCCGAGTCGAAGCGGACGTCCTGCCGGGTGAAGGTACCGACAGCGGCGGGGGTTTGGCGTGGGGTGTTCATTTCCGGGCTCCGCCACCCTGCAGGGGAAAGCGGCCGCTCTCGAGAGCTTCGTCGTAGACGGCAGGGGCATAGAGCGGCAGGTCACCATCCCGCGCCGTGCGATCGAGGTACCCGACCATCAACGACTGCGCCGTGTCGGTCGGCGCCTGGTTGATGAACTCGGTGCGCTCCAGGTGCAGGCCCTCGTCGAGCGTCATCGACCCCCCGAGGTACACGGCGCGCTTGATGGCCGCGATCGAGCCCCGGGGGCGGGAGCCCAAGTACGTGGCCATCTCGACGGCGCGGTCCAGCAGAGCCTGCGCCGGCACGACCTCGTCGACGAGACCGATCTCGAGCGCCTTGGCGGGCGACACCGGCCGGCCCTCGAGCATCATCATGAGCGCACGATGGGCGCCCACCAGCCGCGTCAGGCGCTGAGAGCCGCCGCCGCCGGGAAGAATGCCGAGCAGCACCTCGGGCTGGCCGATGAAGAAGTCGCCGTCCGCCATCAGGCGCACGTCACAGGCTTGCGCGAGCTCGCTGCCCAGGCCGAGCGCTGACCCGTTCAGCGCCGCAATGAACAGCACGCCACTGCGGTTCATGCGCAGGAACGTGTCGTGCAACTTGTCCAGTTCCATACCGCCTTCCAGGGGCGTGACGGAGGCTGCGGCGGCCAAAGGCGGGATCGCGCGCACGGTCTTGGCGACACGCGCAATCGCCGACGCAGCACCGCGCCCGACCTTGGGGATGGCCTTGCCACCCTCTTGCAGCCAGCGCACATCGGCATGGCCGATGAAGCGCTCGGGATGGGTGCCTGTGAGCACGACCGCCCTGACGTTCTCGTCGGCTCCACCTTGCCCACCAAGTCCGCCAGTGCGTTGGCCATGTTCAGGCCCATCAACGCGTGCGGCCCGCCGTCGAGGCGTGCGATCAGAACGTGGCCGCGTGCTTCCACGTCTAGGCGGCCGGGCATCGCCGGTTTCTTCTTCATCGCATGAATCCCTTCTTTCCCGATCTGCGGCGAGCGTGTAGGCGCTCGGCTTCAATAACACTGTTATGCGTAGAATAACGTTGTTATCCAAGTCGCGCAAGATGACCACTGCAAGCGAAAACCCTGACGCACCCACCCGCCTCGTGGAGGCCGCGATTCACCTGCTCGCTGCTGGCGGGCCTTCCGAAATCAAGGCGCGCTCGGTGTCGACGCAGGCGGGCCTGTCCACCATGGGCGTCTACACGTACTTTGGTGGCGTGCCGGAACTGCTGCAGGCTGTTGCCGACGAGGGTTTCGAACGTCAGGCGGCACTCTTTCAACGGGTTGCAAACACCGACGACCCCATGACCGATCTGTGCGCGATGGCCTTGGCGTGCAGGCACTTCGCCCGGAGCAACCCGCATCTGTACGACCTGATGTTCGGGCTGTCGATCCATGGCCGCTACAGCCCTTCTCGGGGTACCCCGGCGCTGGCAATAAGAGAGTCGTCCGCCGCGTTCATGGCGTCTTACTCGCAGCTACTCGGGCAGTGCGCACGTTTGATGGAAACCGAACGGATCCGCAAGATGGCGCCCGACCTTTTGGCCGCGCAACTGTGGAGCGCCCTGCACGGATTCATCATGTTGGAGCTCGGCGGCTACTTCGCGGCCGTGGCCGACCCGGCATCGCAGGTGCTGATGCCAACCTGTGTCAATCTGGTTGTCGGGCTGGGTGCGGACCGAACGCACGCCGAAGCGTCTGCCGCCACAGCAACCACCCGTTGGGCGGCTTCGATGGGGGTTCGATCCAAAGTCCGGGGTCGTCGCAAGGACAGGGTACGGCGCGAAAACTGAGCACGTCGCTCTCAACGTGATGCCGATTCTTGCGCGTGCCGCCGCCGGGATCCTCGGAGCCCGGACCTATCTCACGCGCCACATGATCGACTGACGTTGCGAGGTCAGCAGCCACCGGACGGGTCTATGCAATAGTGATAGGCGTCATACAATTGACGATCTCATTTGACAAGGGAAAACTCGAAGTGAGGATGTCGGTCAAACAAACCGCGGAGACGCACGCTCGCATTCTGCAAGTGGCCGGGAAGCTCTTCCGCGAGCGCGGATTCGATGGAATCGGGGTCGCAGATCTGATGAAGAGTGCTGGGCTCACGCACGGTGCTTTCTACAACCACTTCGAGTCGAAGGACGCGCTTGCAAGCGACGTCAGCGAACACGTCCTGAAGCAAACCACGTGCGCTTGGTCTGACCTCGCCGAGGTGGGCAACGACTGTGCCGGCTTCGAATCATTCATCTCGACCTACTTGTCCAAGCACCACCGCGACGATCCGGGAAGCGGCTGCCTCATTGCGGCGCTGGGTGGTGAAGTCAGTCGGCAAGGACCCTCGGTGCGCCGAGCCTTCACCGCGGGGCTGCGACCGATGATCGACTTCCTGACGCGATGTGCCGCCGGGCGATCCAGAGCGGCGAAGCGCGAGCGGGCGTTGGTGACGTTGGCCACTCTCGTGGGAACGGTCATGCTTGCGCGTGCGGTGGATGACGCAGACCTTTCGGACGAAGTGCTGCAGGCTGCCCGCGCGGCGTTCAAACTCGCCGGCCAATCCGAGGCGGGATGACTCTGCAAGGCGCTGTGTTCCAAGGTCATTCGAACAGCGCGAAGCCCCATCAGATTTCTCGGCGCTGAATCGAACCGGCGATGTGGCCCGCTTGACGGATGGCGAGGGCAACGATCGTCAGCGTCGGATTGGCGGCAGCGCTCGAGGTGAATTGACTGCCGTCGGAGATAAACAGGTTCTTGATGTCGTGGGTCTGGCCCCACTTGTTGACAACGCCGTCGCGCTTGTTCGCGCTCATTCGGAGTGTTCCCATGTTGTGCGCAGCCGGGGTCGCTGGCATCCGCACGATGCGGCTCGCCCCCATCGCTTCGGAAAGCGCTGTCCACTGCTTGATACCGTGGGCCGCAATGGCGGTGTCGTTCGACGTGTAGTTCTTCGTCACGACGGGGATAGGCAACCCGTGCTGGTCCTTTTCCGTGGCATGCAAGGTCACGGCATTGGCTTCGACCGCTTGGTCCTCGCCAACGACGATGATGCTGCTCATGTGGTCGTACATGTCCAGAGCCGAAGTGACGTCACGGCCCCAGCCGCCCGGCTTCATGAATGCCGAGACGAAGGGAAGGCCGAATGACAGGCCTTCCATGTAGTAGCCACCTGCAAAACCGCGTTTGGGGTCATTGCGCGCTTCGTCCGAGATGATTGCCGCCGCCGAGTTGCCCCGATACATGTAGACGGGATTCTTGTGGACCGCGAACGCGAAGGCGGCGGAGTGGTTCATGTAGTTGCGCCCGACCTGACCGGAGGAGTTGGCCAAGCCTTGCGGAAACATGGTCGATGCCGAGTTCAGCAAGAGGCGGGGCGACTCGATCGCGTTGCCCGCAACGCAGACAACACGCGCCTTCTGGAACTGCTTGTTGCCGTCCTTGTCGATGTACAGCACCCCGGTCGCCTTGCCGGACTTGTCGTGCTCGATCTTCAACGCCATCGACTCGGGCCTCAGTTCTACTCGCCCGGTTTCGATGGCGCGCGGGACGTCCGTATTATTCGTCGACCACTTGGCGCCGATATTGCAGCCTTGAAGGCAAAAACCGATCTGCTGGCAGCCGGGTCTTCCATCATTCGCCTTGGAATTGATTGCCAGCGGCCGTGCGAATTTTTTATAGCCAACCTTGCGGGCGCCGGCTTCGATGACCTTGCAGTGGTTGCTGAGCGGCAGCGCCGGCATCCCGCTTGCCTTTGTTCCAGCAACGCCCAGCTTCTTTTCAGCCAGGTCGTAGAACGGGGACAACTCCCCGTAGGTAAGCGGCCAATCGAGCGCATTGCCCCCGGGAATTGCGCCGTAAGTGGTGCGGACCTTGAATTCATGAGGCTGAAATCGCAGCGACACACCTGCCCAGTGGATGGTCGTGCCTCCCACGCCCTTAACCATCCAAGCAGGCAGGTTTGGCATAACCTTGACCACATCCCAATTGCTGCCTACGGCAAGGCGTTTGTCGAACCAAGTGATCTTGCCGAACATGTTCCATTCGTCGTTCTCGTAGTCTGCCGGCGTGAAATGCTTGCCGGCTTCGAGCACCACGCAGTTGACCTGGCGTTTCGCGAGTTCGTGCGCCAGGGTGCCGCCGCCAGCGCCGGATCCGATGATCACAACGACGCTGTCGTCGTCCTTGCTGAACGTCTTTGCCACGTCTTTGTCTCCATCCGTTGTTTTAGTTGCGACCGAGGTGCCTAGAGCCAGTCGATGTCGGCGAGTCCGCGCTTCAGATAACCGCCCTTCTCGACGGAGGAGCCTTCGTAGCCGAGCAACGGCCACACTTCTTTGTTGTTGTACAGGCTCATCACGAGATCGCCCCTGATGCGCTGGAAGAACGGCGTCGACTCGACCTTCTTAAGAAGCGCAACGCGCCGTGCCTCCTCGGGCACGTCCGCATAGCGCTGTCCATGGGCGCTTGTCGCACTCGCATCCAGCGCCACCACGCCTTCAGCGACCAGGCTCTTGACTTTCGGATCCTTTGCAGAGGCGCTCTCGTAGGGGGCCACTGCGGCCGCGTAGTACTTATCCGCAAGCTTGTCGTGCGGAAGAACGTCGCGGGCGAGGCGGATCAGTGTCTTGCCAACGTCGGCGCCCAGCACGTTGAAGGTTTGCGCGTACAGGTCCGCCGGTGCCGTCGTCAACGCGACAACGGGAACGACCGTCACACCAATCGCCGCCAATCCACTGCGGCCCAGGAAGCCTCTGCGGTGAACCGCGGGGCGCGCGGGAAGCCTGCGCATCGCCGGCTTGGATGGAAGCTCTTTCATGACTTTGTCTCCTTGAAGTCGAACTGCGGGCGCACGCTGGCTTTGCTTTGAAGCCAGCGTGACGGGCCGGCGCAGACGGCGCCGTACTGGTCAGATCACTTCTTCGAAAGGAAGCTTTCGATTTGCGCCGCAACTTCGATGGGGTGCTGTTGGTGAACCCCATGGCCGGCCAGCGGGTATACGGCCACCTGTGCATTCGCGAGCCCTCGATATAACAGCCAGGCGTTCTTCAAGGGAAAGAACGGGTCTCTGTCACCCGTCATGATGAGAACCGGCTGCTTGATCTGCCCCAGACGCGAATAGTGGTCGGTCTTGCCTCCCATGAAGGCGGAAATGATCTCGACCATCGTGCCGATGACCTGAGCGCCCACCACCGGCTCGCGATCTTTGCGGATGGCGATGCGGTCTATGGAGGCTTGCGTTTCCTGTTCACGTCCCTCGGCCAAGAACAGGTATCGAAAATCTTCGAACGTGTACTTGTCCTTCAAGGCAATGCCGAACACGATATCGGTCGGCGGTGCCGTCTCGGCATTACCGCCAGGCCCGGTTCCGATCGTGATCACCTTGCGGACGAGCTTGGGCTCTTGCATCGCGATGGACTGGCAGACAAAGCCGCCCATCGAGAACCCCAGAACGTCGATTTGCGCGAGGCCCAATTTGCGAGCAAAGGACGCGGCATTGCGTGCCTTCTCGTCGAAGTCCTTGGCGGGTACGCCGGTCGAGGAACCCACCGCGGCATCGCTGAACAGGATGACGTGACGCGTCTTGGCCAGTTCGTCCACGAATCCGGGATCCCAGTCGTCCAGCGTGCCACGGAACCGGTGCAGAAAGACCACGGGCGTGGGATCCACAAGCTTGGCCGGGCGGAGTTCGCGGTACGCGAAGCTCACATCTCCCACTTGGAGGTGCTTGGTTTCGACGGTCGTTGCGCTGGTCATCGTGGTTCCTTCGTCGTTGATCAAGGTTGTAGTTCGCGCCGCCCGTTGAGCGGCGCGATTGGGCTAGCTTTGAAGATCGACCACGGTGCGCCCGCGAACCTTCCCTGCCAGGATCTGAGGAAGCAACGGCATCACGCCTTCCAACGGGATGGTGGTGGTCATCTTTTCGAGCTTGCCCAGATCCAGGTCCGATGCCAGCCGTGACC
>CAVTXI010000013.1:0-19620 GCA_963738615.1 uncultured beta proteobacterium | reverse complement strand
TCACGGCTACTCGTTTTGTCATGGCTCACCTCCGCACGAAAGGCTTTTCACGGCAGCAGCAACTTGCGAGACGCGGGTGCAAAGCTGCGCCGCATCGACGGCTGCAGCGGTGTGAAGAACCGCTCGGCTCGAGCGCTCGACCGATGCACCGCGCGCAGCAGCGTCTTCGATCGCCAGCAGCGCACGCATGTCCGCCAAGCCCTCGGTGCTGTCCACGACGCGGCGGCGTGCCCTCGAGGATGCAGTCGGAGAAGTAGGCGACCATGCCGCTGAAGTTGTCGGTCTGCGGGAACGTCGATCCGCTCGACCTTGGAGCCTCGCCGTCAGCAGGATCGTGCGCGTCGGTGCCGAACAGATAGGCATGCTGAAACTCGAGCGAGCCTTGCGTGCCGACGACGTGGAACACGTCGGTCGCTTCGCTGCCGAAACCCGCGTAGAAACTCGCGATGCGGCCGCCGTCGAACTTCATCGTCGCGTGGATGCCGGCGTCGACTTCGGCGAAGCGCGGATCGCTGCGGTCGCTGCCCGTCATGGCCTGAATCTCGATGGGCTCGCCGCCGAAGACGTGGCGCGCGGCGTTGACGCAATACACGCCGATGTCCTGCAGCGGCCCGCCCCAATGATCCTTGCGCGAGGCGGTGATTCCTGCGCGCCGACCTGGAAGCAGAAGGTGCTCGAGAAGAATCTCGGGTCCCCGATCGCGCCCTGCCGGATCAGACTCCATGACCTCGGATCGTGCCGGGATCGTTGTGCAGCCGGTAGGCCGTGGACAGATACACGCCTGCCTGCTTCGCCACGGCGACCATGGCCTGGGCTTGCGCGGCAGTGGTCGCCAGCGGCTTCTCGCACCAGGATGTGCAGCCGGTGCTTCGCAGCCTGCTCGGCGTAGTGCGCGTGGCTCGAGTTCGGCGTCGCGATATACACCGCATCGACCGTGCCGCTGCGCGCCATCGCGTCGAACTGCTCGTACGAGTAGACGTTGCTCGATGCCGTAGAAGGCCGCGAGTTGCTTCGCCTTGTCGGGGTTGCCGCTGACGATGGCGGTGACTTCGGAGTTGCCGGTCTGTTCGACCGCAGGCAGGAACGCTTCCTGGCTGATCCAGCCTGCGCCCACAACCGCGTAGCGAACCTTCTTCACGCTCAGAGCTTCACGGGTTGTCCGGTCTTCCAGCTATGCGTGGCAGCTTCGGCCAGCTTCTGCGCCTGCAATCCATCGAAGCCGCTCGGCCGTGGCTCGCGGTTGCCGGATTCCACGGCGGCGATGAAGGTGTCGAGTTCGTTGGCGTAAGCCGCGCCGTAGCGCTCGAGGAAGAAGTTCTGGATCGGGTCGGCGCGATACCCTTCTTCGCTCAGTACTTCGACCGTCGTGTTGTGCACGTTCTTCGCGTGGATCATGCCCTTCGAACCATGCACCTCGAGGCGCTGGTCATAGCCATAGGTGGCGCGGCGCGAATTGGTGATGACGGCGATGCGGCCTGATGCGGTCTGCATCTGCACGGCGGCGGTATCGACGTTGCCGGCCAGACCGATCGCCTTGTCGACCAGCGCCGAGCCCAGCGCATTCACCACCACGAACTCTTCGCCCATCAGGAAGCGGGCCATGTCGAAGTCATGAATCATCATGTCGCGGAACAGGCCGCCCGAGCCCTTCACATACTCGGCCGGCGGCGGCGCTCGGGTCGCGGCTGATGACGGTCACCATCTCGATAGCGCCGATATCACCGCGACGAATTCGGCGTTCGGCCTCGGCGAAGTTGAGGTCGAAGCGGCGGTTGAAGCCGATCATCAAGATCGACTTGTTCGCCTCCACCACCTTCAGCGTGGCTTGTATTGTTTCTACCGACAACGACACCGGCTTCTCGCACATGATCGCCTTGCCGGCCTTCGACGCAGCCTGGATCTGCCCGGCGCGTGAAAGCCCGTCGGCGAGCCGATCAGCACGGCGTCGACGTCCTTCGCATTCATGATGTCGTCGACCGATGCAACCTTGGCGCCGTGCATGGCCGCAAGGTCTTGCGCCGCCTTCGGTAGCGCGTCGGCGATGTAGGCCAGTTTGGCCTTGGGGTTACTCGCGATGGTCTTCGCGTGCACCTTGCCGATGCGGCCCGCGCCGATCACACCGAATCTGACAGTCATCGATGAACTCCAAGAAGGATGCGGGCGGGGCACACCCCGCCCGCCTACCAGCGACTGACTACTTCGCGATGCAGGTCGCAGCCGTTTCCGGCGTGCAGACATCAAGGCCCGTATAGGTCGGGTCTTTCGGCGCCGGCTTGCCAGCGGCCATGTCTGCCAGGGCGTTCATCGACTTGTCGCCCATCTCGAACGGGCGCTGGCCGACCCGGCCGAGCTATAGACCGGCCTTCATCAGGTCCATCTGCATGGGAAGCGTGTCGGCCACGATCAGCGCGAGCGGCTTCTTCGCGATCTTCGCCTTGTTCTTGTCCACCGCGGCGCGGTTGGCATCGGGCACGAACTGCGGGAAACCGCCGGTCGGCACGAAGGCATCGAGGTTCGGGATCTTCGCCAGGATTTCTCCGAACTGCGGGACCGAACGTGGGAAATCGTCGTTGGTATAGGCCGGGCAACCGTCGACTTCTTTCCAGCCGTTCTGACCCGTCAGGCGGTTGCCCGGCGACGTGTTGGACTTCTCCCCGGCGATGGTGTCGCGGATACCTTTCATGCGCTCGTTGTGGTTGGCCGCCGAGGGCCACCCGACTGGATGCACATGGACCCGCCCTTCGGCTTGACCTTCTCGCGACTTGGCGAGGTTGACGCCGATCTCGTACTTCTGCGTGCCGATTAGGCTACACGCAGGCCCTTGTCTGTCGGCAGCAAATCCGAGTCCCACGTGATCACAGGGATCCCGGCCGCCTTGGCCGCCTTCAACGCCTTGGCCATCGCAGCCGCGTTCGACGGCGCCACGGCAATGCCGTCGACTTTCTTGGTGATCAGGTCCTGAACGACCTCAATCTGCTCTTCACCACCGCCGTGTTCGCCCGGGCCGATGTACACGCACTCGAGGCGCCTTTCGATTCTTTCTCGGCCTTCTTGCAGCCGTCACGGGCCTGGTCGAAGAATGGGTTGTTCATGTTCTTCGACCAGCGCGAACACCCTCTTTTGCGCCATCGCCGAGCTGGCGACCGGCATCGCACAAACGGCGACCGCGGCTGTCAGAGCGTGTTTCAACATTTTCTGTCTCCTTCAATTCACCACCACTGTTCGACGGCAGTGGCACCGTCTTTTCGTATCGAATACATCGAATACGCGAACTATCGATTCCTCAATCGGTCCCACGCCGCGGCAAAGATCGACTTGCCGCCCGACTGCATGCCCAGAAGCACCGCCAGCACGATGAAGGCGCCGACAAACGCGCCTTGCCAATTCGAATCGATCCCCGCCATCAGCAGCGCATTGCGAATCACCTCGAGCAGCGCCGAGCCGATGATGGCACCGTACGCCGAACCCGCGCCACCCAGCAGGTCCGCGCCGCCGATCACCGTCGCCGCGATCACGCGCAATTCGTACCCCGCGCCCATCGCGTTGATCGCCGACCCGTTGTAGCCCAGCATGAGCAGCGAAGCCAGCGACGCGCAGAACGCGCAGAACATGTAGGCCTGCAACTTGATGCGGTTGACCGGCACACCGGTCAGCCGCGCGGCGTTCTCGTTGCCGCCGATCGCGAACAGGTGGCGCGCCCACGCCGAGAACATGAACACCGCGCCCACGATCAGGCCCAGCACGACCATCACCCAGAACTGGCCCGACAACTCGGGATCCATTCCGGCGCCCACCCGCCCGACGATTCACGCAGCGGCCACTTGAACTGGCCGATCGCCTTCACCATCGGCGCATCGGGGCCGAACTTGATACAGCATTTGGTTCTGCGAAGCCACCACCGCGAGCGACCGCGCGATCGCCAGCATGCCCAGCGTGACGACGAACGACTGCATGCCCACGTAGGCGACGAAGAAAGCCGTTGACCGCGCCGCACGCCAGCGCCCGCCAGCATGCCCATGCCGAAGGCGATGTACCACGGGTACTCCCACGTCAGGAACAGGCCGGCGACGATGGCGACCAGGCCCATGATCGAACCGACCGACAGGTCGATGCCGCCGGTGATGATCACGACCGTCATGCCCAGCGCCATGATTCCGAAGGGCGCGAAGTTGCGCGTGATGTTGGAGACGTTGTCCGCCGTCGCGAAGCTCGGCTCCTTGAACGACATCATGACCACCAGCACCAGCAGCGCCACCGTGACCCAGAACGGCTGGCTCGAGAGGACCCTGGCAGAGCCAGCCCTTCTCTTCTGGTCGACGACATCGGCGATGTGCGCGTAGTCGGTGCGGAACGCGGTGATCGTCCGCTGCGCGTGGGCTGGCCGCGACGGCGTGCATCGGCGGTGTCAGGCGGCACGGATCGCTCCCGTGATCAGGCCGGTGATTTCTTCCGGCGACGTTTTCGCGGTGCGCTTGTCGGCGACCTTGCCGCCGCGCCGCATCACGATGATCCGGTCGCACACCGCGAACACGTCCGGCATGCGGTGGCTGATCAGCACCACCGCAACGCCTTGCGCCTTCATGCGCCGGATCAGTTCGAGCACCTGCGCGACCTGGCGCACCGATATCGCGGCGGTGGGCTCGTCCATCAGCACCAGCTTCGCATTCGACAGCCGCGTGCGCGCGATCGCGACCGCCTGCCGCTGGCCGCCCGACATCTTGCGCACCAGGTCGCGCGGCCGCGTTTCGGACTTCAGTTCTTCGAACAGCTCGCTCGCCCGCTCGATCATGGCCTGCTTGTTCAAGACGCGGAACGGCCAGAAGCCCTTCTTCAGTTCACGGCCCAGGAACACGTTCTGCGACGCCGTGAGGTTGTCGGCCAGCGCAAGGTCCTGGTAGACGGCTTCGATGCCCATCGCGCGCGCCTCGATCGGCTTATGGAAGTGGCAGACCTTGCCGCCCACGACGATCTCGCCTTCGGTCGGCGGGAAATTGCCCGCGATGAGCTTGACCATCGTCGACTTGCCCGCGCCGTTGTCACCCATCAGGCCGACGACTTCGCCCGCATCGACCCTCAGGCTGATGCCGTTGACGGCCCGAATGGCGCCAAAGCTTTTCGCGACGTTGCGGATCTCGAGCAGCGACAAGGATGATCCTCCAGACGGCCGTTCGTTCGTGTCGTGACGCCGCATGGCAGTCTAGCGACCTCGCCCCAAAATGAAAATGCGTTTCTAAGTAATTTCCAGCACGGAAGTGCAATTCCCCGCTCCTAGACTCGAAGGATGAACAGTGGTGACGCCCGGGCGATGTGGTTGGACCCGAAGGCCTGTCGGGTGGCCGACCTCGAGTCGATTCTCGAAACCGGCCGTAACGGGCCGCGCCCACCATGCGCCGCCGACATGCGCGTCGGCATCCCCGTCTACGACTGCCGGCGCTGCGCCCCGCCTTGCCGACCCCGCGTCGCGCGCGCAATTGATAACCGAATGGCACCACGTGCTGGCCGACGGCGCCGGTGTGCTGCTGCTGGACGGCGCGTGTTCGCACGCCGACATCGTCGAGCGCGTCACCGCCGAGTTCTTCGCGATGATCGACGACGAGCGCGCCGCCGGAGGAAGCGGCGGCGACCACTTCGCCAAGGCTGGCGCGAATAGCCGTGTCTGGAACGCGTTGCAAAAACTGGCGCTGCGAAACCCCGCTGCGTTCAGCGCCTACTACGGGAACCCATTCCTGGCGCTGCCCGCGCTGGCATGGCTTGGCCCTGGCTATCAGGTCACGTCACAGGTCAACTGCGTCAACCCCGGCGGCGCCGCGCAAACCCCGCACCGCGACTACCACCTGGGCTTCTGCACACCCGCGCAAGCAGCGGCGTACCCGCTGGCGGTGCATCACATGTCACCACGCCTGACACTGCAAGGCGCGGTCGCGCACGTCGACATGCCGGTCGAAAGCGGCCCGACGTTGCTGCTGCCGCATTCACAGAAGTACCCGGCCGGCTACCTCATCGCGGGCCGCGAAGACTTCGACCGCTGCTTCGAAGCGCATCACGTGCAGCCGCCGCTGCGCAAAGGCGACGCGATGTTCTTCAACCCCGCGATGCTGCATGCCGCAGGCAGCAACAAGTCGACATCGACGCGGCGCATCGCCAACCTGCTGCAAATTTCCTCGGCGTTCGGACGCGCGATGGAAGCGGTGGATCGTGTGGCGATGAGTCTGGCGATCTACCCCGCACTGCTCGAGGGCGTTGCCGCGGGCATGTTCGACGTGGAGCATGTGCAGAACACGATCGCTGCGTGTGCCGAGGGCTATGCGTTCCCGACGAACCTCGACCGCGACCCGCCGGTGGGTGGGCTTGCGCCTGAGAGTCAGCAGGCGTTGATGGGGCGAGCGTTGAAGAAGCGGTGGGCGGTGGCGCGGTTTGCTGATGCGATTGCGGGACGCGCAGCGCAGCAACGCGCGTGAGCCATTAAAACGCCGCCTCGGGGGGGGGGGGAGGGGGGAGGGGGGGGGGGGGGGAGGAGGAAAGGGGGGGGGGTTTTGATTTTTTACCTGGGAAAAGGGGGGGGAAGGGTTGGGGGAGGGGGGGGGGGGAAGGGTTTATTAGGGGTCTGAAGGGGGGGCCCGCGCTCAGGCACGATATCGGCAGCCGTTCTTAATGGCCGGCCCGGGGCTGCATAGGCCGGCTGAGATTACGACTCGGCGTTCATCGATCGTTGTTGCTTGCCGCACGCCGGCGCAGCTTCTCTTTGAGCTCGTCCTCGAGGTTGCGCAGCACGATGTCGGCCATGGTCAGTGCCCCTGGAGTGAAGTGATGCCGATGATATCAAGTGCGCTCTGCGAAAAAGCGCTTGAATGCCAACTGGCGCATGGCATCGTCAAACCGTGAACGCAGCCCGGAAGGCCGCCAGCGCCACCTCGGCATCACCCGCCGCAAATGCTTCCAGGCCGACAGGCCCGTCGTAGCCCATGCCCTTCAACGCACGCGCCACCTGCGGGTAGTTGATCTCCCCCGTACCCGGCTCGCACCGGCCGGGGTTGTCGGCCACCTGCACTTCACCGATCCACGGCAGGCACCGCTCGCACCAGCGGACAAGGTCGCCCTCACCGATCTGCGTGTGGTACAGGTCGAGGTTCATGCGCAACTGCGGGCGGTTCACCGACGACACCAGCGCGAGCACGTCGGCGGTGGTGTTGAACGGGCACCCCGGGTGCTCACGCAGGTTCAGGTTTTCGAGCGTGAACGTCACGCCTTCTTTCTCGGCCAGGTCGCAGATGCGGTGCAGCGTGTCGCGCGCCTTCAGGACCATCGCGGGGGTGACGACCGGTGTTGGCCGCGACGGGATACCACCGTCGCCCAGACCGGTGCCGTGCAGGTTCAACCGCGCCACGCCCAGGCGCTTGCCCACTTGCGCGGTCTCGTGCGCGGAGCGCAGCAACTCGGCGGCGCCTTCGTCGTCGGCCAGGCGGCCGCGCAGGTAGCCGTTCATGATCGAGAACGTGGCGCCGGACTTCTCGAGTTTCGCGAGGTCATGGGCAGGCCAATTCCACAGACCCACCTGAAAACCAAGCTCGGCCAAGCGCGAGCAACGCCATTCAATCGGTCGGTCTCGCCAGAGAGTTTCGGCGCACGCCGCGAGGGTGAACGACATGTGGGTTCCTTGTTTTTCGATCAATCAGCCGAGATCGACGCTGACCCGCCCAGCGTCGACACGTGCCGGGTATGTCTTCAGATTCACACAAGGGGGCAGCCGCTTGGCCTCGCCGGTGCGGTAGTCGAACGTGCCCTGATGTTTGGGGCACTCGATTTGATAACCCTCGACGAAACCGTCGGCCAGATGCACTTCCTCATGCGTGCACA
Source organism: uncultured beta proteobacterium (assembly GCA_963738615.1). Taxonomy (GTDB): domain Bacteria; phylum Pseudomonadota; class Gammaproteobacteria; order Burkholderiales; family Burkholderiaceae_C; genus CAVTWY01. The sequence continues at coordinate 11,766 of CAVTXI010000013.1, read as the reverse complement.
AGCCGTCGGTGCAGAACACCTGTGACTCGGACGAGCGGTAGACCGCATAGGTTTTGCCGCCGTGGTCGAAGCGGATCACGTCTTCTTGGTCGATCGCTTCCAACGGGCATACGTCGATCCAGTTCGCCATCATTGACCTCTCTTCGCTTCTTCGCTGCCGCGTGTTTTGGCATTGACTCGCGCCTTGATCTGCTGGTATCGCGCCTGCAGCCGCGCCTCGCCCTCCACCGAGCCGTCTGAAACGTGCCGAACCACTGGTCGAACGGAATCAGGCCCGCGCCATAGTTGACCTCGAAGTGCTTGTGATGCAGGTGGTGCATGTAGGCCTGCGAATCGAGCACGGTGTTTTCCGTGACCTCGATCCGATGAAAGCCGATATGCCCCGGAATGGCACCGAAGCCGGCATAGTGCAACTGGTACAGCGCGAGTATCGGGTTGGACGGAATGACGACGTGCCACAGCGCCACGCCCAGATACCCCAGTTGCTCGACCGGGTGCATCGACAGCGACGACCACGGTGACGGGTTCACCGAGTTGTGATGCACGCTGTGCACCCACTTGTACAGCGGTGCCCAATGCAGCGCGCGATGCAGCACGAAGAAGTGCGCTTCGTGGATGACCGGCACCAACAACGCCAGAACCAAGAGATAAACCGGGTTGTCCGCGAAGGTGAGCCACGGCACGTAGCCGTTCGCATACGCGAACAACATCGCCACCTCGAGCGCCGTCCAAATCGGCAGCCCACTTGCGAACGTGCGGATGACGTTGTCGACGTTCTGCCTGCCGAACATGAACGCCGTGTTGCGCTGCTCGGCCGGCCACCGCGCGTTGTATTTGAAGCGCGTACCTTGGCGGCGCAGCACGTACAGCCGAAGCTCGAACAGGCCGAAGAACGCAAACACCGCAACCACATTGACGACGAAAAGGCGCGCGATCCAACCCGGCGCAAGCGTCTTCATCACCTCCACGTCGGGCAACACCCAGTGCCACCACGCCACCGCGGTCGCCGCGAACAGCAGGTTGTAGGGCAGGAAGTAGCCCGGCAACCATTTCAGGAAGTCGAGCGGCTTGGGCGGAAACACGAGCACCGGCGCCATCGCGACTGGCTGTGTCGGCGTCCAGTCGCCGCGCTTGTTGCGCACGCCCGAGGTCAGGTCGTCCATGACGGTGACTCTAGCTTGCCAGCGACGCTCGCCAGGCTGAAATGGAAGTATATTTCTAAGTAACTTCCATGATGGACGAAGACTTCTTTCCCCGTACGTGCGTCAACCCCAGCGCTGTGCCTTCAGCGGCTCCACGCCCCGCCACGTTCCCGCCATGGCTTGTGGCGTGCCGGGTTGCACGACGAATTTCTCGACTGCACCGGTGCCGTTCCACACCACAGACACCTCGGATGGTGACGTGACGGTCACCCGGCCGAGGTCGCGCGCGCCCACCACGGCGAACAAGGCGTTGATCGGTGGAAACGGCGTCCACGCCGCGCCCAGAAGTTTGTCGAAGTGGTAGTAGTACGTTTGGCCGCGCCAAGTCACGACCCACCAGCCCGGCAACCACACCGGCACGGGCATCGACGCGGCCTTCGGCTTCGCGCCCGCGCACCGTTCGATCAGCCGCTGCTCCCTGAATACGTCTTCGTAGGTCTTCGCCGTCAGGTTGGCGACCTTCCTGTCACCGAACCCCACGCGGTGCAGGTTCTTCGCGAATTCGAGCGGCTTTTGGCGCAACGCCTTCATTGCCGCGTTGTTGACGGGGTCCGGCCAACCAAGGATCCACTCGCACCAGATACGCGCAGCGTCGGCCAGCCAGGTTTGCTCGGAGTCGCCAACGGCCTTGCAAAACGGCGCCCTCACTTCGTTGCTTTGGTGGCCACTGGCATCCATCTTCGACAAGGTGGTCAGCCACACAACGTCGCAGTGCACCCACTTGTCGTAGCTCTTCGGCTTCTGCAGGTTGAACGGGCAGTGCGTGTGCTTGTCGTAGATCTTGCTGGTGCCATAACCCGACTCGATCCCACCACACGCGACAAGCGCGGCTGCCGGCAGATCATTCGCCACGGCCACTGGGGCCGCGAACTCGATCATTTGGTCAATGAAGGCATTGCGCTGTTCGACGGTGGCGACCATGGGTGCTCCTTTGTATGGGGTGTGCGCTCAGCGCGACGCGCCTTTGAAGTACACGAGCGGTGCGCCCGCAGCATCGGACGCGAAGAAGTCGAGCGTGGCGAGTTCATTGGTGGCGACTTCGAACGGCAGCATGCACACCTTCGTGCTGTTGCGTGCCACGGTCTCACTGGACCAGCAGTCGTCTTCGGTGATGGCACCGCCCACCCAACGGTCAAGCCGGGATACCGCGGCGTTCGTCCCGAGAAGGTTGGCACCCTGGCGCACGCGCTCGTCGGCTTGGCTGCCTACGTAACGAAGCTCGAGGTTCAGCCCCACCAATTGGGCCCCTGCCGCCGGTGGTTGGTTGCGAGCGTCAACCGCCAGCACACGTGCCGTGACGTCGGGAGTCACGCTCGTCACCGTGATCTCCCACAAAGCGAACTGCGTCGCGACGAGGGCCTTCTCGCCCCAGGCGAACGGGTTCAAACGGTTGCCGCGCGGCTGCCACTGCAGCGACGCGCCGACGCGCACGCAGTCGAACCGCACGCCCGATACGGCGCTCGTGGCGCCGAGCGTGTCGCAGCTCGCGCTCGCGACGATCGTCGCGGCGTCCGCGCCGTCGCCAGCTTCATCGTCGCCACCGCCGCTACAGGCGCTAAGCAGGGCCGATGCGGCCAGGCAGGCCGCGCGAACAAGAGGGCGTGGGGTCATGGGAGCTCCGTTGCAAGAAGATCGCGTGGATCGTGTGATGACAGACGCAAGTCGCCACCAGCGCAGTGCAATGGCGACGAATGCCGCCGGTGATGCATGGTCTGCGTTCACACACGCCGTGTCACGAACGAAAGTCAACCTGCACCGTGCGCACGCGGTGCTCTGCACATGACGTTCGTTACCTGTCAGCCCAGCGCTAGGAGTTGCTCACGCGCTACCCCCGCTGATAACGCAAACGCACCCGCCGACGCGGTCAGCTCCTGCCCCTCGCGCGACAACACGAAGCGCAGGAATTCGCGGGCCAGTGCCTGCTGCCCCGCATCGGCACCCGCGCCCAGGTGCAGGTAGAAGTGGCGCGCCAGCGGATAGCGCCCGCTGGCCGCGCCGGCTTCGTCGGGTGCGACCGGTGTGCCCTGGCGGTCGTGCACCGGCAGCAGGCGCGTGCGCGCGGTGCGCAGGCTGGCGCTGGCATATCCGATCGCGCCGGGCTCGACACCAACGGCCTGCACGACGGACGTGGCGACCGGCTCGGCCTGCACGTCGGCCGCGAAGTCGCCGCCGCCCAGCACCAGTTCGCGCATCAGGTCGTAGGCGCCGCGGCCCGACGCGAAGCCCACTGGACGCACGCGGCGTTCGGCCCACACGCCCCCTGCGCCGAGTTGGCCCCAGCGTTCGATCGCGTCGCCCTTGCGCGGCGCTGCGGCGAACACACGTTCGATCTGCTCGATCGAGATCGATGCAAGTGGGTTGTCTTTGAAAACCACGATCGCGAGCGCGTCGATCGCGACCTTGATCTCGAGCGGTGCGCGGCCGGTGCGCGCGGCGTGGCCCTCGCGCTCGGCGCGGTTGAGCGCGCGCGAGGTCATGCCGATCGTCGCGGCGTCGGCGGCCATGTCGCCGATCGCGGCGCCCGAGCTTTTCGAGACCACGTCGATGGTCACGTCAGCGAACACACGCGAGAACGCGCCGGCCCATGCGCGCACCAGCAGCGCCATCGCCGACGAACCCGACAGCCGCAACGCACCGCGTGCGGCGCCTGCGCGGCGATACGCGGGCAGCACGGTCGCATCGCCGACGAGCAGCGTTGCCAGCGGCACCGGGTTGTCGACGCCGGCCGGGCGAACCGCGCTGGTTACGCTGCGCAACGCCGTTGGCCACACGCTGCAGCCGCTGATGACGAACGCACCGCCGGCCGCACCCAACCATGCGCGACGTTGGGCGTTGCATACCCGGTTGTCACACACCATGGGGTCGCTCGGCTCGTTCACGTCGCACCTCGCTGCGCCGATCGCGCCCACCGCGACGACAGCCATCGATACGCCAGCGCCAGCACAAAGGCCGCCAGCAGCAACAACAACGCGCGCACGAAGATCTGGTCGATCCGCGCGGCGACGCGGGCGTCGACCTCGTCGATCGGCGCGGCCCACGGACGCTTCGTCATCAGGCCGTCGGTGGCGCCAACCAGCGTGACCAGGCCCGCGACGGTTTGGTTGATGTCGGCCGACGCCTTCGCGTAGGGCTCGATGTCGAAGGGCTTCGACGCTGCGGCACCGGGCACGCTCGGTGGTGAGTGCTTCGACAGCAGCGCATCGATCGCCTGCGATGTCTGCGTGAAACTTTGCGCCGAGTCGCGCAGGTTCGCCACGACGCGCTCGCTGACTTCGGCAACCTTCTCTGCGCGCTGTGCGAGTTGCTCGGCAGCACCCATCGTCGTGCGCGCTTCACCCATCGTCTTCGCCAAACGCCCCTGCCGGTCTTCGAGCAGGCCGACCAAAACGTCACGTTCCTTCTCGATGCGCGCGGGCAGTTGTTCGACGACCTTCGACGTGCGGTCGACCGAGGCTGCGACGCTCTTCGCGATGTCGAGTGACTGCGCAACCTGCGTTCGCTCGAGCGTGTTGTCGATCAGCGCTTCGGCCTGCCATGTCATCAGGAAGGGCATGCGCTTGGCTTGATAGAACGCGCGCTCGGCCAGCAGGCGCGCGTCGTCGGCCACCTTCGTCGCGCTGGCGATCTCGGCGAACAGGCCGCTGGCCTTGATCTCTTCGAGCGCGCTGCCAGCACCGCGCTGAGCGTTCACCTCGTCGAAACGCAGGTACGCCAGCACGTCGATGTGCGGGTTGCGGCGGCGCCAGTCGAGGATCAACGCGTCGAGCTGCTGCAGCTGCTGCGGTTCGAGCACGCGCGACGCGACGTTCCACACGTCGACGCGCAGGTCACGGATCGCCTTGATCAGCGGCGCGCTGCGCGCACCGAAGGTCTTATCAGCCATGTCCTCGTCGATCCAGCGCGTGCTTTGCAGCGTGACGACCATCAGCAGGTCCATGATCTTCGCGACCGGGTCGTTGTTGGTCACGATGTCGTAGACGCCACTGATGCTCACGACCTTCATGGCGTGCGCGGCGCGGCGTTGGTCGGCCTGCGGGTTGCCGTCGAGGATCGCGTCGGCCGCCGCGACCATCTGCGTGGTGTAGCGGTCGGCGAAGGCGTAGGCGGCCTTGTCGAGCGCTTCTGCGGTGACGGCCGTACCCGCGGTGGCGGCACGGCGCTCGGTGTCGGCCTGCGCACGCGCGGGCAGTGCAGCCATCAGGCACGTCAGGCCCAACGTCAGCGCCACGGCATGACGCCGCAGTGAAGGTCGCAGTCGCATCGCAGCCCCTTCTCCACGCGCATGTTCGGCGCGCAACATCGACGCCGCGATGATGGCACCATCGGTGCATCGTTACCCACAACCACGCCATGACCGCCTTCGCCTCGCTGAATGACGCCGCGACCCTCGCCGTGCCCGCGAGCACGCCGCACTACACGCTGGCCGATCTGGCGAAGCGCGTGGGCCACGTGCTGGGCACCAGCCCGTGGATCACCATCGACCAGGCGCGGATCGACGCCTTCGCGCACGCGACGTGCGACATGCAATGGATTCACGTCGACCCCGCGCGCGCCGCTGGCAGCCCGTTCGAGTCGACGATCGCGCATGGCTTCCTCACGTTGTCACTGATGTCGTGGTTCGGCGAGCGCACCTTCGTCATCGACGGCTTGGCGCACAGCCTGAACTACGGCCTTGAACCGCGTGCGCTTTCCGGCGCCGGTTCCGGTGGGCAGCCGACTGCGCGGCGTGTTCAAGCTGATGAGCTGCGAGCCTGTCGAAGAAGGCCGCGGCATGCAGATCGAGTTCGAAGCGACGATCGAGCTCGAAGGTTCGAGCAAGCCCGCATGCGTGGCGCAGATGCTCACGCGGCGTTATCCCGTGGCCTAACGACATGGCGACGACGACGTTGGAGACCGACGCATGACCGGCGAACTGTTCCCCGCAAGCTGGCCGCTGCGCGACATCGACACCGCACCTGGCGTTGCGCATTCGCGTGCGCGTGGGTGGGCGCGACGATGGGCCTGCCGCTGCTGTTGCTGCACGGGCATCCGCAGACGCACGCGATCTGGCACCGCACGGCACCGGTGCTGGGCCAACACTTCCGGCTCGTGCTCGCCGACCTGCGGGGCTATGGCGATTCGTCGAAGCCGCAGGGCGACACAGATCACGCCAACTACAGCAAGCGCGCGATGGCGCACGACATGTTGGTGGTCATGCGTCAGCTTGGGCACGAACGCTTCGCGGTGCTGGCGCACGACCGCGGCGCGCGTGTGGCGCATCGCTTGGCCGCAGACCATTCACAAGCGGTCACGCGGCTGGTGGTGCTGGACATCGCGCCTACGCTGGCGATGTACGAGCAGACGAACGAAGGCTTCGCGCGCGCGTACTGGCACTGGTTCTTCCTGATCCAACCCGCGCCGCTGCCCGAACGGCTGATCGAGGCCGATCCCAGCCGCCTACCTGCGCGACCTGATGGGCAACCGGCACGCAGGGCTTGCGCCATTCGATGCGCGCGCGCTGGCCGAATACGAACGCTGCATTGCCCAACCCGGCGCCGCGCACGCCATGTGCGAGGACTACCGCGCCGCCGCGGGCATCGACCTCGAGCATGACCGCGACGACCGCAATGCAGGCCGCAAGCTCGCGATGCCGCTGCTTGTGCTGTGGGGCGAACGCGGCGTCGTGCACCGCCACTTCCAGCCGCTGGCTGAATGGCGCCGAGTTGCCGGCGACGTCAGCGGCGAGCCGATGCCGTGCGGCCACTACATCCCGGAAGAAGCGCCCGACCATCTGTTGGCGAAGGCGCTGCCGTTCCTGACGCGAGCGCCCTAACCCAAGGAGCATGGCGATGCTGAAGCTGCACGGTTTCTGCCAATCAGGCAACACGTTCAAGGTGGCGCTGATGTTGCGTGCTCTCGGGCTGCAGTGGCAGGCCGTGAACGTCGACTTCATGAACGGCGTGACGCGCACGCCCGATTGGCGCGGCAGCCTCAATGCGATGGGCGAAGCGCCGGTGCTCGAGCTCGAGGACGGAACGCTGTTGACGCAGTCGGGCGTGATCCTGCTGCACCTGTCGAAGACGCACGGCGACGCATGGGGTGGTGCGGCCGGCGGCGAACAGCAAGAGGTGCTGCGTTGGCTGTTCTTCGACAACCACAAGTTCACGAGCTACTTCGCGACGTACCGTTTCATGAAGGCCTTCGCGCCCACCGCGCCCGACCCGGCGGTGATGGCGTTCCTGCGCGCGAGGCTGGACGGCGCGTGGGGCATCGTTGACAAGCACTTGGCGAAGCGGCGCTGGCTGGTGGGCGATGGGCCGACGGTCGCCGACTTCTCGTTGAGCGGCTACGTGTTCTATCCGCGCGAAGAATCGGCGATCGATGTCGATACGCAGTTCCCGGCGATTGCGGCGTGGCGCGATCGGCTGAAGGCGTTGCCGTTCTGGGCTGACCCGTACGAGATCCTGCCGGGTGAACGTATCGCGCCACGGTGGTGAGTGCTCTGCAACCAACCGCTGAGCTGATTGTTCGACGGCCCGAGGGCCTGTACTGCCCCGCGGGCGATTTCTTCATCGACCCGTGGCGACCGGTCAAACGCGCGGTGGTCACGCACGCACACGCGGACCACGCACGCATAGGGCACGGTGCGTACCTCGCGCAGCGCGACGCCGAAGGCGTGATGCGCACGCGGTTGGGCGCGGGCATCCGCTTTCAGGGGCTCGCCTATGGCGAGACGGTTCGCATCGGCAGCGCGAACGTGAGCTTGCACCCGGCGGGGCATGTGCTGGGGTCGGCGCAGGTGCGCGTCGAGCACGGCGGCGCCGTCTGGGTCGCGTCGGGTGACTACTTCACGAGCGGTATCGATGATGACGTCAACCTCACCTGCGTGGCCTTCGAGCCGGTGCACTGCGACTGCTTCATCACCGAAAGCACCTTCGGCTTGCCGATCTATCGGTGGAGCGCGCAGCGTGAGGTCTATGCCGACATCAATCGCTGGTGGGCCGCGACGCGCGCCGAAGGCCGCAACGCACTGCTGCTGGGCTACAGCTTCGGCAAGGCGCAGCGTTTGTTGGCGGGGGTCGATCCATCGATCGGGCCGATCTGGCTGCACCCGGCGGTCGACGCCATCACGCGCGCGTACCGCGAAGCAGGCGTTGCGTTGCCCGACGCCAAGCTGCTGCATGCCGAGGTCAAGGCGGCCGATCTCGATGGCGCGCTCGTCATCGCGCCACCGGGCGTGCTGGGCAGTGCGTGGGCGCGACGGCTGGGCGATGCCAGCGACGCCTTCGCCAGCGGCTGGATGCGTTTGCGCGGCGCGCGGCGGCGGCAGGCAGTCGATCGCGGCTTCGTGCTCAGCGACCACGCCGATTGGCCCGGCCTGATGTGTGCGATCGCCGCGACCGGCGCGCCGCGCGTGATCGTGACGCACGGATACGAAGACGTGATGGTGCGCCACCTGCGTGCGCAGGGGCTCGACGCGTCGAGCTTTGCGACCGAGTACGGCGATGACAAGGTCGACGATGACGTTGCGTCGAACCCATCCGCACCGGCAGTCGAGCCGTCCGCATGAAGCGCTTCACGGCGCTGTACAAGTCGATCGACGCGAGCACGTCGACGGCGAAGAAGGTCGCGGCGATGGTGGCCTACTTCCGCGAAGCACCGTGGCTGACGCAGCTTGGGCGGCGTACTTCCTAGCCGGCGGCAAGCCGCGGGAGGTGGTGCCGACAATGCTGCTGCGCGAGCTGGCTTACGCGCAGGCGGGCATCGAACCGTGGCTGTTCGACGAAAGCTATGCGGTGACGGGTGACCTGGCCGAAGCCATCGCCTACGTGTTGCCGGCGCCGCTTCACGTCGACGATCGCGGGCTGGCATCGTGGGTGGAAGACACGATCCTGCCGCTGCGTGGTATCGAGCGTGACGCGCAGGCGCAGGGTGTGGTCGACGCATGGCAGCGGCTCGACGTGCACGAACGGTCCATCTTCGTGAAGCTGATCGGCGGCGGATTTCGCGTGGGCGTGAGCCGCCTGCTGGTGCAGCGCGCATTGGCGCAGGCCGCAGGGCTCGACGCCAAGCTGATCGCGCAACGCATGATGGGCTACACCGATGCGAAGGCGCTGCCGACGGCGGAACGTTTCGGTGCGCTGATGGCCGCGGCGGTTGCTGTCGAAGATGGCGCGCCGCGCAACGACGGTCAGCCTTATCCGTTCTTTCTGGCGCACCAGCTCGAGGCTGCGCCTTCGATGCTCGGTCCCGTCGAAAACTGGCTGGTCGAGTGGAAGTACGACGGCATCCGCGCGCAGCTTGTGCGCCGCGCCGGAAACACGTGGGTGTGGACGCGCGGCGAAGAGTTGGTGACCGACCGCTACCCCGAGTTGCAGGCGCTGGCAGTGACGTTGCGCGACGGCACCGTGCTCGACGGCGAGATCCTTGTTTGGCGCGACTGCGACGATCACCCATCGTCTTTCGCGCTGCTGCAAAAGCGCATCGGCCGCCTGGCGCCGGGCAAGAAGATTCTGGCTGACGCGCCGGTGCGCTTCGTCGCGTACGACATCCTCGAAGACGGCGGTGTCGATCTGCGCGCATGCGAGCAGCACGAACGACGCGCGCGGCTCGAGGCGGTGTGTTCGGGCACACCGGTGCGCGTTTCGCCGCTCGTCGCCGCGACGGATTGGGACGCGTACGCGGCACTGCGCCAGCAGTCACGCGAACGCGGCGTCGAAGGCTTCATGCTCAAGCACCGCACGTCGCGTTACGGCAGCGGGCGCACCAAAGCCGACGGTACCTGGTGGAAGTGGAAGATCGATCCCCTGTCGGTCGATGCTGTGTTGGTCTACGCGCAAGCCGGCCACGGCCGCCGCGCCAACGTCTACACCGACTACACCTTCGCGGTGTGGAACCGCGCGCCGGCGAGCGACGACGAAGTGGCGGCGGTGCTCGACGCGATCCGCGCGCGTGAGCCACCGCGCAAGGGCGCGCTGCAACTCGTGCCGTTCGCGAAAGCGTATTCGGGCTTGTCGGACGAAGAGTTCAAGTCGGTGGACCGCGAAATTCGCCGCCACACCGTCGACAAGTTCGGCCCCGTGCGCAGCGTGGTGCCACGATGGTCTTCGAGTTGGGCTTCGAAGGCATCCAGCGAAGCACGCGCCACAAGAGCGGCGTCGCCACGCGATTCCCGCGCATGTTGCGTCTGCGCGGCGACAAGGCGCTGCTCGAGGCAGACACGCTGACGACGCTGCTGTCGTTGTCGGCGGCGTGTGATCGACGCTGATCGAACGCACGATCGTGCCTCGTCGCCGGACGCTGCGACTCAGCCGCTGTCGCGATCTTCGCTCGGGTGAAGGTAGATCAACCAATACACCAGCGCCACGAGCACGCTGCCGCCGACGATGTTGCCGACGATCACGGGCACGAGGTTGCGCAACGCGTCGGCCACGCTGATCGGCGCGCCCAGCAGCATCGCCAGCGGGAAGAAATACATGTTGGCGATCGAATGCTCGAAGCCTGCGGCCACGAACGCGGTGACGGGCAGCACGACCGCGACAGAACTTGTCGGTGACGCTGCGCGCGCCCATCGCCATCCACACCGCCATGCACACCAGAACGTTGCACAAAGCGCGGCGAAAGAACGCGACCTCCCACGACAGCTGAACTTTCGCCGTCGCGATGCGTACGGCCGCGCGCGCCACCGCACCGTCATTCGCCGCTGCGTGATCGGCCAGCCACACCAGCACGGCAAGCCGACCGCCCCAGCCAGGTTCGCCAGCGCAACGACGAACCAGTTGCGCAGCAGCTCGATCGACGTGATGCGCCCGCTGGCCCAGGCCATCGCAAGCAGGTTGTTGCCCGTGAAGAGCTTGCACCGCGACGACGACCATGAAGAGGCCGAGCGAAAACGCCAGACCGCCCACGAGACGCGAGACGGCGAAACCGAGACTTGCGTCGCTCACGACCAACGTGAACATCAGCGCGCCGAAGCCGATGAAGGCACCAGCCAGCACGCCGAGAAGCAACTGCGTGAACAGCGGCAACCCCGCCTTGGTGACGCCAACATCACGCACCCGCGCCGCGATTTCACGCGGTGAGTAAGCATCGAGCCCGAAAACGTCAGTCATGTGGCGTGCGCAGATGCGCAGAGGGCTGGTCGTTGAGGTGGGCAACAGACAAGAGAGGCCGAGACAGGATGCCACGGCACGGCTCGGCAGCGCAGTGCTGGGCGCGCATCGATCGGGTGGACTTGACGCAGGTCACGCCCGTTTGCATTTTGCATCACCGGCTGGCGCACGGCTGGCGGCACCTGCGGAAGCCTGGCGACCGCGACCGCCACCGCCGGAACACCGACGACCGGACGACTGAACGACCGAACGACTAACGACCAACGAACGAACGACCGAACGACCGAACGACCGAACCGCCGACAGCACCAGACTCGAGATCCAAATGAATTGCCACCCGCCAACAGCGTTGCGATTGCCGCTTGCCGATCAGGATCAGGGTCCTCGCTTCGCCGGTGATCGCCCCTTCGGTACTCGGCCCCCGCGCAAGCGCGCTGGCCCTGCGCTCCGCTGCGGCCTGCGCGCCCGCCCTT
>CAVTXI010000012.1:0-2048232 GCA_963738615.1 uncultured beta proteobacterium | reverse complement strand
GGTGGAGTCTTGTCCAACGAGGTATGAGCCTGGAGCCGGGCTCGTGATTCCAATGAGGAATGAGCCTGGAGGAGGTCCGGGATTGGCGATTTGGCGGCGGAAAGGCAGCGCGCCGGCGCGGCGTGTCGATCATCGAGCCGATGGTGATCGACATGAACGAAGCGCTGGTACGCAGCTTGGAGCAGGTGCGTCAGGTGCTGGAAGGGACGCAGTCGCTGGAGTTCCGGCGGGCCGAGGACGACGAGGGTCGCTACGCATGGATCGAGTTGGTGCTGTTGCGCTTGTCGTACCGGCAGCTCGGGCGCGCTGATCGCGGCAGCGTGCTGGCCTATGTGCACATGTGGACGATGCGCTGGCGCGCACCGGCCCGGTCCGTGGACAACGCGAGTACACGTTGTCCACCGCCCGGTCCTTCGCCCACATGCCCACAGCCTTCGACCACTACGATCGATGAAGCCCAAAACCAAAACCAGGGCATCCATACACTGCCCTCGTCTACAACGGATCGACTCGCTTCGCGTCGCCGTTCTCAGACCGCTCCAGGCTCATACCTGAATCGGAAACGACTGGTGGTCGACCGCCGCGCATGTTCGAGTGCCCGTCCGCGATGCGTGCCTCGACGGCCAGGTGCGCGAGGTCGGCTGTGCCGGCTATGCGGTTCTAGCTGCTCGCCCATGACCGTTCTCCTTGCTGCGGACTCAGCGGCTCGACTGTTGTGATGCGAACCCGCCGTCCTTTGACCTTACTCCTCCAGAGCTCGAGGCTGGCGGGATGGACGCGCACGGCCCTGGGACTTTGGCGACTCCTTGGAATTCACTGGGGGCGGCCACCGCCACACAAGAAGGGGCAGCAGAGAGCGGCTGCATCCATTGCCCCTCCGATGGTCTTCAGAATATCGTTGGCCGCACTCGTCCGGACGTTCAGGAAGCTCATCAGCCAGCAGCCCGCCAACCCACGCCGCAGAGCCCTGGATATACACGACGGTGGTGCGTTCGAACGACGAATGCCGAACGAGATCGGTCAATCAGTCGTCGATCGTCGGCTGTGCACATGCGCGCGTGCATCGCGCTCGCGCCGTGCCTGCTCATGCCGAGCATCGATCAGGCTCTGCCAACCCATGCTCGGGCCCGGTATCGCCTGGTACTTCGCGACCCAGTCGTAGCCTTTGAAGACTCGCTTCACGGCTTGGCGCACTTCCTCGACTTTACTTGCTGGTTCGCCAGCCTTGCTCTCGGACGCTGCTGCGGCGATCAGCACTTGCAGTGCGAGTTCCGGCTTTGCCTCGGCGGCGAATGCATCGATCGTCGTTTCGACAGCGGCGTCGAGCGTGCTCTTGGCGGCGTCCGACGCGTCATTCGTCGCCGCGGCCACTTCCGAAAGAAGATCAACGAACTCGGCGGTGGCCTCCGTGTTCGTTGAAGGATCGGACGTCACCGCCTCCACCAGCGCAGCCTCCAGCGCCTGCGCGCTCACGCCAGCGGCTTCGGCGTCGTCGACGATCTCTTCCCAGCGCTCGATCGCTTCGTAGACCACGCGCAGCGAGAAGTCCGAGAATCCGAAGATCATGGCGGCGTTCTTTCAGGGATACCCGCGCTCGTCACGATCAAGGCAACCAGTAGACCGGCCCACAAGCGTACGTGGTGGGCCTGATCGCATCACGGTCTTGATTCGTTGCGGTGGCCGATACGATGACGAAATTGTTCTGACTGGAAGTACATCGATTCGTCGTGACGAGACGTGATCCGTCGGGGCTCCATGACGGCCAATTGATGCCCGAAGAAGGCTTTGTTAGCTGGGCAAGCTCCGTGCCGTCCACGTTGATGCGCCAGACGGCCTCGCCTTGGACGAACGCGATCGACCTGCCGTCGGGCGAGACCGAAGGAACGGCTATGCCCTGACCCGGCAGGCCAAGCCCATCGACCCCGATGCGCGTCACGATTGGGGACGCAGCCATGGTGAGCGTATACAAGCTAGCGCCGCGGGCGACGACGACGCGATCGTTGCCCAGCCATACCGGATGGTAGTAATCCTTGATCTTGAAGACGATATCCAGCGACGCATCGAAGACGTAAACGAAATTCGACTTGGGCTCGCCTTCGGTCGTGTTCATCGTGAACAGCTTTCCGTCCGGGGATGGGCGGACCGGGCCCAGCACAAAGCCGGAAAGCGGGAAGGGCCCTAGGCTGCTGCGCAGCGCGTACGGATTGGGCGCCACTTCGCGCAGATTGATCTTCACCTGACTCGGCAAGAGACCAGTGACCTCGACCTCGGTGAACATGCCGCCGCCATAGCCTAGCTGCGCTTGGGTGTCGAACGACAAGCTCGCCACATTCCTCTCTTGACCCGAGGCGACGTCCAATGTGCTCGCGCTGAGGCCATCGGCCCAGTACAAAGTGCCTGAGGCGCTGCTCGGCGGCGGCTGCTCTTCGTTGCTTCCGCTACCACCACCTCCGCACGCGACGAGGAGTAGGCCGCTCGCAAGCACCGCCACGGCAGAAATACAACGAGCAAAGGCCGATGAGCTGCGCATAAATACAAGACCGTGCATTCGAGTGTCTCCAAGGGTAGTTGACACCCTCTCACAACTCCAATTTGACACCCACGTCTCGGGTTGCGCGTAACGAAGAACGTATCCGCCCGAAACGCCCACAAACAAATGAGCAGCGAAGGAGAAGCCCCTTCGCTGCCTTTTCGTCGCAACAGTCGGGATTACTGCTTACGCGCCATCTCGCCGAGAGCTTGGCCGATGGTCTTCAGCACATCGTTGGCCGCGCTCATCATGAAGCTCATCTTCTGCGATGCCGCTTGCAGTTCGGTCATCACGCTCGGCCTGTCGGTCTCCGCAGCCGTGCCTGCCTCGCTCTTCTCACCTCCAGCCTTGACAGCTGCAGCATCCGCCTTGATGTCATCGCCCATCTTGTTGACTTTTTCTCCCAGCTCCTTGACGAGGTCGGCTTGAGCGTCCAGTGCCTTGCCAAGCGCTTCCGCCAAGGCCTCGAACCAGCTTTGCCCCGCCTTGCCCTTGCTGTTGGCGCTACCCATCGCCACGGCGCCATCGGTGGCCTGCTGATTCATCAGGTTATCCGAGCTACCGGCTCCCTGTGCGGCGCCAGCCCCGCCGGCCCCTTGACTACCACCGCTGGCACCAGCGCCACCGGCAGCCGAGTCCGACTCTTGCCCGCCTTGCTGCTGACCCATCGCCTGCTGCACGAAGTCCAGGATCATCTTGACCAAGTCCTTGATGAAGTCCTCGCGCGCACCTTGCGTTTCGTCGTTGACTTTCTCCTGACAGTCGCAATCGACGCTGTTGTCCTTCTGCTGACTGACCGCTTCCTGCACAGCTTGCTTGATCTCGTTCGCGATGAAGCTCGGCATGCCTTGCTCTTTTTGCAGTTGGTCGGTCACCTGACTGACCGCATCGCCAACCGCCTCGCCAACCATGTTGCCGAGCGCCTTACCGATCATCGCCCCCATCGGCCCGCCGAAGATGCCACCGACGATGCCGCCGATCGCGCCAAGAATCCCACCGCCACCGCCGCCGCCGACCAAGCTTCCGATATCCATGACCGTTCTCCTTGCTGCGGACTCAGCGGCTCGACTGTTGTGATGCGAGCCCGCCGTCCTTTGACCTTACAACCCCGGCACAGCGACTGACGAATCTGCTGCTGTGTCGGCCTACCGTCTTCACCGCTCCTCCAGAGCTCGAGGCTGGCGGGATGGACGCAGGTCGCTGCAGGCCACACGTTGTGGCGTCGAATTTGGATCGTTCAGGAAGTGTTCCGGGAACGCTGAGCCTTGCCCGACAAAGCCAAGCCACGCCGAAGTTGGGTCTCGTGACTTGGGTAGGCCGTAGGCCCGCTGCCGTCGATCTTGATGCGCCAGACCGCCGAGCCCTGGATACCTGGATATCCGCGATCGTTTGTGCCTTCGAACGACGAATGCCGACTGAGGGTCGGTCAGTCAGTCGTCGACTGCCGACTGCACCACCTGCACGTGCGCGCGCGCATCGCGCTCTCGCCGCGCCTGCTCGCACCGTGTATCGACATGGTGCTGCCAACCCATGCTCGGCCCAGGTATCGCCTGGTACTTCGCAATCCAGTCGTACCCTTTGAAGACTCGCTTCACGGCTTGGCGCACGTCCTCGACCTTTTTCGCTGGTTCCCCAGCCTTACCCTCGGACGTTGCAGCGGCAATCAGCACTTGGACAGCGAGTTCAGACTTTGCCTCGGTGGCGACCCAATCGATCGTCTCGCAAGCGGCGTCGAGCGTGTTTCTGGCGGCATCCGACGCGTCATCCGTCGCCGCAGCCACTTCCGAAAGAAGGCCGACGAGCTCGACGGTGGCCGCCGCGTTCGTCGCACGATCGGATGCCACCACCTCCTCCAACGCCGACTCCAGCGCCTGCGTGCTCACCCCAGCCGCTTCGGCGTCGTCCACGATCTCTTCCCACCGCTCGATCGCCTCGTAGACCACGCGCAGCGAGAAGTCCGAGAAGGCGCTGATCATGATGGGAGCCAGTAGACGGGACCGCAACTCGACGTGACGAAGTCGATCGTCGCGAGATCCTGGTTGGTTGCCGTGGCGGAGATGACGATCATCTCGGCGGGCGATGGGAGTCCCCCCCAAAGGTCGAGCACTCGTTGCTGGATACCACCAGACGAGATCCGTCGGGACTCCATGATGGCCAGGCCACATCGAAGTAGGGCGTGGTCAGTTGCGTGAGGCCACTGCCGTCCACGTTGATGCGCCAGATCGCCGAGCCCTGGACGTACGCGATCGAGCGGCTGTCCGGCGACACTGATGGCTGTTCGACGGTCTCGTTCGGCAGCCCTAGTCCATCGGGACCGATGCGCGTGACGACAGGCGAGTTGGTGACCGTGACTGTATATAGGTTGCTGCCCTTCACTACCACGATCCGGTCGTTGCCGAGCCAAGATCTCGACTTATATCCCGCCAGCTTGAAGACGATGTTCAGCGCCGCATCGAAGACATAGACATAGGGTACAAACTCTGCCCCGAGACTGGGACTTTCCGTCGTGTGCATCGCAAACAGCCGGCCGTCGGGTGACGGCTGGACTGGACCGTTAACGAAGCCGGCGATCGGGAACGGACCGAGCTTGCTGCGCAGCGTGTACAGATTCGGCAACACACTTCGCACATTCACAGTCACACGGCTCGGGCTGACGTCAGTTTCCTCGACTTCGGTGAACATGCCGCCGCCGTAGCCTAGCTGACCCTTCGAGTCGAGCGACACCCTTGCGACTTTAGTTGGCTCCTTCGTACCGGCGGCAAGGTTCAACGTAACTCCATCAAACCCCGAGATCCAGTACAGCGTACCGCTTGCACTACCCGAAGTATCACCGCCGCCGCCGCCCTCGTCCGTCGACCCTCCGCCGCCTCCGCAAGCTGCGGACATGATGCCTGCCGCGAGGGCGGCAAATATCGTCAGAACAGCAACCCTCCGCTGAGCCGAGCCAACCGCTACGCGGTTTCTAATCAAGAGATTCATTCGTTCCACGCCAAGGGTTGTTGGCTCCTTGGCTCCTCGCTATTACTTCCACCCGTATTTGACACTATCCGCCCCGCATGTGTCGGACCAGGCCCGAAACGGAATTGACCGCATCGGAGTACGCCAGTCGCGCAGCCGAGACGCAAGAAAGGCAGCAGAGAGCCACCGCCCTCCACTGCCCTTCGCGGCCGGCTCCACAACGGCCGGCCGAACCCGCGATCTGCGCAAGTTATTGCTTGCGAGCCATTTCACCAAGCGCCTGACCGATGGTCTTCAGGACATCGTTGGCCGCGCTCATCATGAAGCTCATCTTCTGCGATGCCGATTGCAACTCGGTCATCACGCTCGGCTTGTCCGTGTCCTCCGCGCCCATGCCATTGACCTTCGCTGACAAATCCTCAATTTTCTTGGCTTGCGCATCCAAGGCCTTGCCGAGTGCCGCGGACAGCGCCTCGAACCAGCTCTTCGGTTTTCCTTCCGCGGACTCCCCCATCGCCTCCGCGCCATCCGTGGCAATCTGGTTCATCAGGTTGCCTGCGCTGCCGGAACCTTGGCTTCCTCCGGCCGCGCCCGGCTTTTGGCTACCACCGCCGGAGCTGCCGGAAGCAGCACCCGACTCTTGCCCACCCTGCTCGCCCATCGCCTCCTGCGCGAAGTCCAGGATCATCTTCACCAAGTCCTTGACGAAGTCCTCACGCGCGCTCTGCATGTCGTCGTTGACCTGCTGCTGGCACTCGCAATCAACGCTGTCGTCCTTCAGCTTGGCGACTTCGTCCTTCACCATCTGCTGGATCTCGTTTTTCAGGAAGCCGGGCATGCCGTTTTCCTTCTGCAGCGTGTCTGCGACCTCGTTCATCGCCTGACCCACGGCCTCACCGGCCATGTTGCCGATCGCCTTGCCGATCATCGCCCCCAGAGGCCCGCCGAAGATGCCGCCGACGATGCCGCCGATCGCGCCGAAGATCCCACCGCCGCCACCGCCGCCGACCAAGCTTCCGATATCCATGACCGTTCTCCTTGCTGCGGACTCAGCGGCTCGACTGTTGTGTTGCGAGCCCGCCGTCCTTTGACCTTACAACCCCGACACAGCGACTGACGAATCTGCTGCTGTGTCGGCCTACCGTCTTCACCGCTCCTCCAAAGCTCGAGGCTGGCGGGATGGACGAAGCCATTACAGGACCGGGTTTGGCGGGCGTCGAGTTGGGAGTGTCGGCATTTGCTGATCGTCCTAATGGGGGTGCTCCTAATCGGTTGCAGCAGGGCGATACAAAGGAAACGGCTGGCAACGGCAAGCGGGCGACCCTAGGAACGCCCCTAGCTGGGAGCGTTCCCAAATGCCAGCACTCCCAACTTACGGCGCGCGACGCCCCGAAGTACCGTCTTGCGCGACTCGAGCTTTGACGCGAGTCGAGTCGACGAATCAATTCGAGGGAGCTGTCCATGTCCATCGCCTTCAGCGGCACGGCCGATCTGGCGCACAGAGCGCTGCTCGAGCCCGTCGAGGCGCCAGACCAGGCGCTGGCCGATGCGGCCGACCCAGCCGCGTCCTCAGCCGACGATGACGCGGCGCAACGGGCGCAACAAGGCGCCGCGGCGGCTCAGGCAGTGATTCCTTGGCAGCAGCGCATGCCACCGTTGGCGATCGACTCTCCCGCTTTCGCGATGAAGCCGTCGGCGCCGACGGTGCAGCGCGAGACGCGTGACGGTGGTGGCAGCGGTGCGGGTGGTGGTGATGCCGGTGGTGGCGGCCAAGGCGGCGGCAGCTCGAACGGTCGCGACGCGCCTGCCGCGGCCATGCAACCATCGGGGGCCAATGCGAGTCAGGTGCGCGTGCCGACGCCGACCGTGATCACGGCTCGCGTGAACAGCGACTCGCCGGACATGATGGGCCACTACGGCCAAGTACCAACGCAGGGCCGCGGTGCTTGGATCGACGACGCGCAATCGGTCTTCGACGAGCCGACGCCGACCAACAACGGCAGGGCGGCGACGAGCGCGGCTGCCGCCCTGGGAGCGGCAGCGCAGGCGGCAGAGGCGGCACAGGCAGCCATGCAAGCGTCACCGCCGGTCAGCGCAAGCGCGGCTGCCGCTCTGGGAGCGGCAACGCAGGCGGCAACGCAGGCGGCAACGCAGGCGGCGACCCAGGCAGCAGCACCGGCAACGCCGACAGCAGCACCGGCAACGCCGACAGCAGCACCGGCAACAACACCAGCATCAACGCCCACCGCCGCGGCAACGGCGGCAACGCCTCCCGCACCAGGCATCGACGACGCCTGGGCGCAAGAGCGCCGCAGCGCGATGGGCGACGCGCAACAGGCTTATCAAGCCGCACGCGCCCAGGCCGAAGCCGCGGGCCAATTCCTGACCACGGTCACTGAATCCGACGAAAGCGGCAGCCGCGACGTGGTGACCTTCGACGACGCCGGCTTCAGGCAGGCGTGGCTCGCGACCGGCAGCGGCGCGGGCAACGCGGGGCTTGCGACCCTGGCACGTCTGTACGGCATGGCCGACGTGCAGACGCTGATCGCGCAACGTCACGACGTTGTCGACCTGGCACTGGGCCGCGGCGCGGGCGTGGGCCTGTACGAAGGCGCGCCCCCCGCCGGCCACGCGATGAGCAGCGCGCAAGAGCTGCAGGGGCTCGACGGCATCCTTTACGGCGACATGAACCGCGTGCTCGTCGCGCAGTTCGGCCAGGGCCCGGTGGAGCCCCCGCGCACGGACTTGGCGCGCGAACAGCTGCGCCGCTACGGCCAGGCGCGCTACGACCAGATGGCGCGCATCGAGCGCGCTCAGGCCCACATCCAGGGCGACTTCGCGCGCGCCCTCGAGACCGCCAGGGCCGATCCGAACTCGGTGGGCTGGCACGAGGTGCAAGAGCAGGTGCACGAAACCCCGGTCGACGAAAGCGGCAATGCCACCGGCCCGACCGTCACGCGCACCATCACCCGGCGCGAATTCAGCGTCGAGCGCTTCAGCGAGTGGTACACCCGGGCGCCCAGCCCGCAAGAGCTGCAGGCGCTGCAGGCCAACCCCGCGGCCGCCGGCAACGCTGCCCTGCTCAGCCGCATGGCCTTCGCGCAGCTGTACGGCGCCGCACACGAAGTCGTGGTGAACCAGGGCACCGACGAGTCGGGGCAATCGATGGAGCAGCGCGAGGTGCGCTTCACGGTGCAGATGGGCGACCGGCAGCACGAACTCACGCTGCAAGGCGACCGCCTGGTGCAGCGCGACTTCGTGGCTGTGAACCTGAACGATCCGCCGCGCCTGCATGACCAGGCCGGTGTGTTCTGGAACCCGCTGCTGGGTTGGAGCACGCACGAGACCAACATCAAGCAAAGCCGCAACTGGCTCGAGACGATCGTCACGATCGCGATCATCGCGGTCGTGTCGTACGTCAGCGCCGGCACGCTGGGCCCGGCGGTGGCCGGGGCGCTGGGTGCCACGGCGGGCACGATCGGCGCGGCCGTCATCACCGGCGCGGTGGTGGGCGCCACCACCTCGATCGTCAGTGGTGCGATCAGCGGCAACTTCAGTTGGCGCAACGTGCTGCAAGGCATGGTGCTCGGTGGTGTGGGCGGGGCGTTGACGTTCGGCGTGGGCGAACTCGCGCAAAGCACGGCCAACACGCAGCTGGCCAACGACGTGGTCGCCAACGGCGGCAGCGTGACCTACCTCGAGCCGGGCGCGGTCACCACCGGCGCTTCGCAGACCAGCTACGGCATCGGCCGCGACATGGTCATCGACATGGCCGACGACGCGCTCCAGCAGCAACTCGTGCAGGGTGCGCAGCAGACCTTCACCACCGTGCGCACGGTGGGCACGGTGGTGCAAAGCGGCATCAGCAGCGAGTTGGGCGGTGGGGACTTCGGGGACGGCGTGCTCAGCTCGTTGGGCAGCATGGTGGCCGGGGGCGTGGGTAACCAGGTGGCGCAGGGCTTGGTGGCCAACCAGGTGGTGGGCGAGTCGATGGCGCGCGTGGTGGGCGGCGTGGTCACGGCGGGTGTGTCCAGCGTGATCGTCAATGCGAGTGGCGGTGACGGTGATCGCGCGCTGATGAGCGGCCTGATCGACACCGGGGTGGGGTTCCTGCCGCCTGCGTCGTCGGCTGTACCCGAGCCGGGCAGCGCGGGGGGTGATCGCAACGGGTCCGATATCGAGAGTGACGCGGCTGGACCAGTCGAAGTACCAGGCCGCGCACCCGACATCGGCGATGACCCTGCGCCGGCCACGCCCGCACCGGCATCGCAGCCAACGAATGGCGTGGACGCGCCACCCTCGGCGAACGAGCCGCCCCAAGAGGCGACGCCGCCCGATGTCGAGTTGCCCTGGATCCCTCTCGCGCCCATCGACATGTTTGTCGGCGCGAACGCGAGCACGCTGTCCGACAGCACCGACAACAGCGCTGGGGGAAGCGACAGCGAACGCGCCGCAGCCGAACGTGCCGCCGCCCTTCAGGCCTTCCGCCAAAGCGAAATCGCGCAGCAGAACGACGCCGCTGGTGCGCGCAGCGACCTCACCCCCGACAGTTCGGCGCACCAGGTGCACCGCGGCGACAGCGTCGAGCGCATCGCCCGCGAGCATTACGGCGAGAACTGGCGCGCCGGCCAGGCCGCGATCATGGTCGTCAACGGCCT
The DNA here is from genome assembly GCA_963738615.1 of uncultured beta proteobacterium. Lineage (GTDB taxonomy): Bacteria > Pseudomonadota > Gammaproteobacteria > Burkholderiales > Burkholderiaceae_C > CAVTWY01. Next base: position 2,038,086 of record CAVTXI010000012.1, on the reverse strand, counting down.
GCGCACCAACGCCGAAGGCAGCCCCCTGATCCGCGAAGGCCAGTCCCTCGCGCTGCCCGATCTGGCACCGGTCCCCGAGGATCAACTGCGTGGTCTGAACCGGGCGGGCGGGCGCATCACGGCGAACAACACCGCCGGCCTGGAGACCGCACGCGTCGAGCGTGAGGCTGCCGCGAACCAGGCGGAGCTGGCTCGACTCGCCAATCGCTCGACATCCGCGGGCAGCGGTGAAGCCACCGTGCCGCAGGGCATGAGCCCGGACGAGGCATATCGGGTGTATGTGGGCTACGGTGGGCGCTCGACATCTGGCTCGGCGACGTTCGGCGCGTATGCCGCTGCAGATCCTGCTGCGATCAACTATGGCGATGCGGCGACCATGATGAACGGATCGGGTGCGCCGTCGGGCGGGTCCCTTACGACTGGGCAACGCGCACAAGCGCATGCGATGGGTGTCTACGACGCCGGTGCGGGCATCGTCGAATCGGCAGGCATCAGCTTCGGCGTGGTGGGCACGCCGGAAAGCCGCGCCGCGTGGGCCGTGCGTACGGCGGAGGCGACGGTCGATGGCATTGGGCAGTTCGTCAGCGATCCGTCCGGGACCGTCGAATGGTGGTGGAACAACCTGACGGGTGACAATCCCGCGGCGATTCGTGAAGCAACGGCCCAGGGCACGGGGATCGGCGTTGCGATCGCGGGTGGCGCTATCAGTGGGCGTCTGAGGAGCGGGCCGGCTGTCGGGCTGAGGCAGGTGGATGGCGCAGTCGACTTGCGCGAGATAGCGGCTGCTGGCTCGCCAAACGCTGGCTCTGTTCGCACGATTAACCCCAACTATCCAGCTTCTGGGTATGGTCAGAATTGTGTTGAGTGTGTAATCGCGACCGAGAATCGTTTTCGTGGACAAGTGGGAAATACGGCACAGCCGACCAGCGGCCCTTTGCCGATTTCCCGAATTGCAGATGAATTTGGAGGGTCGTTTCAAGAAGTAGCGGGGCCCTTGCAGATCGGCAGCATGTTGAGCAGCAGTGGTGAGGGGGCTAGAGGTATAGTCTTTGGGGCAGACCACACGCGCGGATTTGGTCATGTTTGGAACGTCAGACTTGACAATGGAATCGTCCACTTTATTGATAGTCAGCCAGGCTCCAGAGCTGGGCCCGGCCTTCATAACTTCGATGGCTTCACCGACTTCAGATTTCTACTGACGAATCCAGGGCGGACCCATGATTGAACTCGAGTCTCGTGAGATAGCGATTCAAACTCTGGTGGAGCTGAACAAGCACGCCTCGGTTGAATTGGAGATAAATTTCGATCTGACAGAGCATCACTCCTTAGGCTTTGTCTATTTCTACAACGCCAAGGCCTACTGGGCAACCCGCGACTGGTCAAATTCTGTGGCAGGAAACGGTCCACTACTTGTCCTGAAGTCAACGGGGAAGACTGTCTTTTTGCCGTCTTCCCAGTCGGTCGAAAAGAGCATCGCCCAGATCGAGGCAGACACATCTCCTGAGTCTGCGCGGTAAGAAACTCGCGGTGGACACTGCGACTCACGCCGAGACCACGATCGCGCGCTGGGTCGTCGGCGCCGGGGTCGCGTCTTGCCTCTTGTCTCCACCAGCCAGCTTCCCTCGTTCGATCGACGACTGACGCTGCGCAGCATCTTGGGACCGGCGTCGTTGTCGAGCAGTGCCGGTGTTCACCGCCGCGCGCTCAGGCCCGCCGTGACTGCCGGGCCATCAACCTTAACAACCCGCTGCGCCTGCTCAAGCGCGACTCTTCGAGACGATCGTGTCGTACGTCAGCGCCGGCACGCTGGGCGCCACGTCGGGCACCATTGGCGCGGCCGTCATCACCGGCGCGGTGGTCGGTGCCACCACGGCGGTGGTCAGCGGCGCGATCAGCAGCAACTCGTGCAGGGTGCGCAGCAGACCTTCACCACCGTGCGCACGGTGGGCACGGTGGTGCAAAGCGGCATCAGCAGCGAGTTGGGCGGTGGGGACTTCGGCGACGGACTGATCGCCGGGCTGGGCAGCGTGGCCGGGCAAGCTGCAAACAGTGGCGTCGCAGGCGCGCTGGGGGCAAGCGAGGTGATGTCGCCCGACGTCTCACGCTTCGTCGGTGGTGTGGTCGGTGCGGGTGTCGGGGCCACCGTGGTCGACACGCTCGGCGGCGACGGCGACCAGACGTTCTTGAACAACATGGTCAACCTGGCGGTGTCGTATGCGCCGCCGCTGCCGCAGCCCGAGCCGGGCCGCGCGGCGGATGAGCGCAACGGTTCCGATGTCGAAAGCGACGCCGCCGCACCGGTCGAAGTACCAGGCCGCGCACCCGACATCGGCGATGGCCCTGCGCCGGCCACGCCCGCACCGGCATCGCAGCCAACGAATGGCGTGGACGCGCCACCCTCGGTGGACGAGCCGCCCCAAGAGGCGACGCCGCCCGATGTCGAGTTGCCCTGGATCCCTCTCGCGCCCATCGACATGTTTGTCGGCGCGAACGCGAGCACGCTGTCCGACAGCACCGACAACAGCGCTGGGGGAAGCGACAGCGAACGCGCCGCAGCCGAACGTGCCGCCGCCCTTCAGGCCTTCCGCCAAAGCGAAATCGCGCAGCAGAACGACGCCGCTGGTGCGCGCAGCGACCTCACCCCCGACAGTTCGGCGCACCAGGTGCACCGCGGCGACAGCGTCGAGCGCATCGCCCGCGAGCACTACGGCGAGAACTGGCGCGCCGGCCAGGCCGCGATCATGGTCGTCAACGGGCTGCGCACCAACGCCGAAGGCAGCCCCCTGATCCGCGACGGCCAGTCCCTTGCGCTGCCCGACCTGGCACCGGTCTCCGAGGATCAACTGCGTGGGCTGAATCGAGCGGGCGGGCGCATCACGGCCAACAACACCGTTGGCCTCGAGAACGCGCGCTTCGAACGCGAGGCTGCGGCGAATCAGGCGGAGCTGGCCCGACTCGCCAATCGTTCGACATCCTCGTCCAGCGGTGACGCCACCGTCCCGCAGGGCATGGGCCCGGACGAGGCGTATCGGGTCTACATGGGCTACGGCGGGCGCTCGGGGGCTGATCCGGTGACGTTCGGTGCGAACGCTGCCGCAGATCCTGCTGCGATCAACTACGGCGATGCGGCCACGGCGATGAACGGATCAGGCGTGCCATCGGGCGGGCAACGCCTGAGCGAAGTACTTCCCAACATGGGTCCTGGATTCTTCGGGCAGCGATACAGCGAGGCCGTCGCGGGATTCGCAAATTCGAACAACAGCCTGGGCGAACGTCTCGGCTACCTCGGTTTGGGCACGGCGATGAGTCCCATGATGCTGCTCGAAGAGGGCGGTCGTGGCCTGATCAATGCGCCGCGCCAACTGGTGTCGGGCGCAGAGAACGCGGCAGCCGTCTTCACCGCGCCAACGGCAGAAGACGCGATCGCGGCGGGCCTCACGGCTGTGCGTGACCTGTCGTTCGGGATCGTCGGCCTCGCGCCTTTGGTTCCGGCCAGCAGGATGACGGGGCCGTTGATGCAGACTCCCGAGGAGTTGGCCGTGCGAGCCTTCCCGGGGGCTGAGGCAAGCGCGGCGTCGCGCGCAACGTATGCAACTGCGTCGACCCAGATAGCGCCTGCGGTGGCTCTGGCAGATGGCACCGGCGGAGTGAACGCGCTTCGCGGAACCGCGGCGAGCTATTCGGCATCGTTCGGCACAGCTGAATTGGACGCATTGCGAACCGCTGGGCTGTCGGAGGTCGAGATTGCGCGGCAGGTCTCGCTGAACGGCGATGTCTTTCTCTTCCGCGGCACATCTCCCGGCTGGGCTGGTTCGCCGGGTGCCCAGGCAACGGCTGTTTCCGCGACGACCGACCCGTACATCGCGACCGTTTTCGCACTGGAGGCTCGCGGGCAGTCTGGGCAGGCCATCGTTCAATTCGGCCCCAGGACGAGCATCGGAACGTTCGATGTCGGCAACTGGATGGCCGCACAAGAGCGGGAGGTCGGCGTTCTGATGACTGCGACGGAATTCGCCGAACGCGCTCCAAACGCTGTCTCTGCAGATGTCGCTCGACGAGTGCTGGCGGAAATGGGGCTACCTGACTTACCTTCCACCGTGGCGAGCCCGAGCGCGCGCAGCATGCTTTTGGATGCAGCACCTAGAATGACACCCGAGCAAATTGCCGAGTTTCTTCGGCGAATAATCAACGAGAGGCCGTGATGAGTAGCGTCGAGTTCTACGTTCGGAACGTGTTGAAAGCCGCTACAGGTGAAATCCTGGTTGTCGGAGTTCCGAACAACGGCGAAGCAGTTTCGGTTGGAGATCGGTTCGCAACGAGATATGAACTCGATCGTGACGATGTTCTTCACGGGGTAACGAACGCGATGCGCCTGAACAGTTCGCCGATCGACTTGGTCGTCGACAAGATCGATGTTATGCATAGGGAATTGCCGCAAGTACCGCATGGTGTCACTGCGGCACTTTCTCTTTCTGGGAACGGCCTCGAGCATGTGGTGGCTGGGTGCTTTATTCGCACGGCGGAGTGATGATCGACCGCCTGGATTCCTCCATTTGTCAACTCTCGAAGTATCAAGTCCAACGTCATGAAGATCATCACTATTCTCGCCCTCGGCCTGCTTCTATCTGCCTGCGCCACCCAGTACACCCCACCGGCAGGCAGCGCGACCACAACGATCGTCCTTGTTGCGCCAGCCGAAGAGATGTTCGGCTTGCAACAGACCTTTTCCGTTGTCTCGGGGGAAGACTGCTCGAATGCGACCACCCTGGCGGGCTTCCACCCCATGTCGAGTGAGCGGTCCACCAGTCGCCTCCTGCCGGTGGGAACTCGGCAGTTCATCAGGGCAGGACTGGGTAACACCCGGGTCTTCCCGCTTCTGCGAAGCTGCATCAATCTGGTGAGTTTCGTGCCCACGGAAGGCGCGAAGTACCGCATGCGGCATCGCTTCGAGGGCGAGTCCTGCAATGTCGAGCTTCTTCAGGATGACGGCAAAGCGCCAGCGACGCTTCAGACGCACAACGCACGGACCTGCCGGTAGGCGATCAGGGAGTCGTTCGCGCAACGCTGGCTGATGCCGGTCACGGTCAAGGTCGTCTGCACGACTAGGCCGGCGTGTTCAGCTAACGTGCCAGGCCGTGCACCGGATGACGCTGCGCCGGCCACGCCCGCACCGGCATCGCAGCCAACGAATGGCGTGGACGCGCCACCCTCGGTGGACGAGACGCCCCAAGAGGCCACGCCGCTCGACTTCGATCTGCCCTGGATCCCTCTGGCGGCCATCGACATGTTTGTCGGCTCGAACGCGAGCGCGCTGTCCGACAGCACCGACAACAGCGCGGGAGGAAGCGACAGCGATCGTGCCGCGGCCGAACGTGCCGCCGCCCGCCAAGCCTTCCGCCAAAGCGAGATTGCGCAGCAGAACGACGCTGCCGGTGCGCGCAGCGACCTCACCCCCGACAGTTCGGCGCACCAGGTGCACCGCGGCGACAGCGTCGAGCGCATCGCCCGCGAGCACTACGGCGAGAACTGGCGCGCCGGCCAGGCCGCGATCATGGTCGTCAACGGCCTGCGCACCAACGCCGAAGGGCCCCCTGATCCGCGACGGCCAGTCCCTGGCGCTGCCGGATCTGGCACCGGTCTCCGAGGATCAACTGCGCGGGCTGAACCGGGCGGGCGCATCACGGCCAACAACACCGTTGGCCTCGAGAACGCTCGCGTCGAGCGCGAGGCGGCGGCGAATCAGTCTGAGCTCGCGCGCCTTGCCAATCGTTCGACATCCGCGACCAGCGGTGAAGCCACCGCACCGCAGGGGATGAGCCCGGACGAGGCGTATCGGGTCTACATGGGCTACGGCGGGCGCTCGGGCAGCGTCGATGACGTTCGGTGCGAATGCCGCTGCAGATCCTGCTGTGATCGACTACGGCGATGTGGCGACGTCGATGAACGGATCGGGCACGCCATCGGGCGGGCAACGCCTGAGCGAGTCGCTACCCAACATGGTCCCTGGCTTCTTCGGGCAACGATACGCCGTAGCCGTCGCGGGATTCGCCAACACGAACAACAGCCTGGACGAACGCCTCGTCTACTTTGGGTTGGGCGCGGCGATGAGGCCGATAGTCAGCAGCTCTTCGGAGCAAACTCTCCCTTTACTCGCGTTGAGGCGACGGAGATTTGGGGGAACACCTCTCGTGCGGCTGCGGAGCGAGCGAGCGGCCAAGTGCGTGCAGTGCTTGGCTCCTTGCGTCCAACCAGCGGGTACCAATCCATCGAGCTGCCGGCACTCTCTACGAATCCGAACGTGACAGGCCTCGACGCGATCTATCTCCGACCTCGATACACCTTCGGGAACTGAAAGATGTTTACTTGGTTGAATAAGCAAGGCGTGCAGAGCGACGAGGGTTTTTCGTTCCAGTTCGTCGGACGGTTCGCCGCAGAGTACCGAGAAGGCACCAAGGTGATGGTGGTTGCAATCGAGGATGGCTTTCTTGACGGAAAGCCGGCGGTAAACGTCTCTCGAGGCGCATTCGGCTCGTGGCGCGATGGTTCTTCGACTCTCCCCGGTGATCAAACTCGAATTGCCGACAATTTTCGTCGCGCGTGCGAATTTCAGGGCCTGAGAGTCGTGTTCGATTGAAGCGGCCCGGTAGGTCCGACAAGAGCGTTGCGGGCGCGGTCGGCGGCACCGAGAGCCCCGGCGCCTCAGCGCGGATCGAGCCCGCCGGAGATGACTTCGATCACGATGCCACCGACCATCGGCTGCACGCCCGGGCCGCCACCCCGCATCGCGTACAGCCGAGCGAGCGTGTCGAGTTCCATGTCGAGCACGGTCGCCGCCCAGCCGCCGGTGGGCGGGCGCAGCACGGCGGTGCGGCGGTGATGCGCCATCCCGACCGAGTCTCGGAAGCGGTCGACACCCCACGCGAATTCACCGCGGCGGCGAACGATGGCTTCGCCGTAGAGCGTGCCCAGGTCGGCGGCGAAGGCATAGAAGATGCGCGGGCCGATGTGCGGGTGACCGACGTAGTCACGCTCGGGCGAGTTGGGCTGGTCGCCGTGCGGCAGGGCCTTGCGGTCGGGCAGGCAGCGTGCAAGCCATTCACGCAGTGCGCCGATCGCTTCGGCCGGGTCGGCCTGCGCGTCCAGCAGCGGTGTCACGTCGACCTCGGCGTCGCCGAGCAGGTTGACCAAGCCGCCCACCCGTTCGTCGCGCGTGCGCATGAACCACGCGTGGTTCTCGTCGACCTGCGCATCGGTCAATGATGCCGGCAGGCCCGCGTGGGGCATGACCCGCGGCGGGTAGAACTCGAGCGACGCGAGGAAGCCTTGCCGCATCGATGCCGCGACGGGGTCCGATGGCGGTGGGTCATTGCCGCCGCCGCGTTGGCCGAAGAGCTTGCCGAAGAGACTCGTCATGCAATCAGCATAGCCGCGAGCCGACGATCACGTGCCCGACACGTCGAGGATCAGAACCAGCTGCGCACCGCGTTGAAGGCGGAACGACCGATGCCGTCGCCGGCAAACGCACCACCGATGCCGCCGATCAGCCCGCCGACGACCGTGCCGATGCCCGGCAAGATCGCGGTGCCGATCGCGGCACCCGCCATGGCGCCTCCCCAGCCGCCCGCGGCACCACCGGCCAAACCCGAAATCGCACGGCCAGTGTTCTCGCCGACCCGGTTGCCGTCGGCCCTGAAAGCCGATCCGACTTCGACGGCATCCATCACCATGCCCACCGGTCGCGCGACGCGGCCAACGCCCTCGAGCAGGTTGCCGGCCGCACGGAGGCTGACGTTGTCAGCCAGGCGCTGGCCGTCGCGCACGGCTTCGGACACATGGCGATCATTGACGCCTGCGCGGAAGGCCTTCGATTCGATCTCGACGCGCTCGTTCAGGCGCGGGTCGGCGTTGGTCTTGATGCCGACCACGTCGACGCGGCGTCCGTCTTGTACCGTCACCTGGCGGTCGGTGACATAGCCCTGGCTCTGGAGTCGCGACTCGATGGCCTTGTCCGCCGCGATGCCGTTGCGCGGGTTGGCCTCGTTGAATGTCAGGCCCGAGCTCTTGCCGAAACTGCCGGGCGCCGGGCTCATGTTCGACGGGTTGATCGCCAGCCCGTTCTGGTTCAGCACATCGGTGAGTCCGGGCGTGAACCCGACCTTGCCGGTCCATGCGCTGCGCGTCGACTCCCATTGGACCGACAGCTTCGGGTTGTCGACCAGCGTGTTGTAGCCCGCCTGTGCGACGCCCTGCGCGGCACCGGTGATCGACGGCCCGGGCACGGCGTTGTCCGCCGTGGGATCGGATGCGGCCGTCGCGGCAGGCACCGCTCCTGGTGCGGGACCTTGTGCGAGCACCTCGGCCTGGGTCGGTTGTGCGGCCAGCGTGCTCACGGGGGTGGATGCCTGACTCAGCAAGTCGGCCGTGGTCGGCTGGCTGGCCAACGTGCTGCCGGTCGAAGGGCCCGAGATCGCACTGGACGACGAGGTCGATAGTTCCGCGCCCGTCGAGGAGATGCTCGACGACGAGGACGACGCATCGGCCGTCATGCCGCTCGAGGTCGAACTACTCGTGCTGCTGTCGCCGTTGCTGTCGCTGGCGCCGCTTGTCGCCGCTGCGCTGCTCGCGGGCCCGGAAGACGAAGCGCCTGATGCACCGTCCATCGTGAACTCCTTGCTTGGCCGATGAGGCATTGCACCGGCATTGGCCGGGCGCCGCTAGTTGGGAGCAGCCGCAATCGAAGCTTCGGCACGCGTGCGCCGATTGGGAGTATTCCCATGGTTCGAGCCTGCGCATGCTTCGACGAGTTTTCCCTTTGTTACCTCGACGACCATGGCGTGCCCTGATGGCGACTGGATTCGAGCGTACAAACTCGACCGCATGCGTGGCGCGTGGGCGCGTCGCCAACCGATACATGAGGTACTGACTTGACTACTTCGATCCACGACCAATCAGCGCGACGGGCCGCGCGTGAATGGGTCGCGGCGATTGGGTTCGCTGCATCGTTCGCGCTTCTGTCGGGGTGCGCCGGGGGCCCTGGCCAATCGCTGAGCGCCGCCGATCGGACGGCGGTGCGCAGCGCGCAAGTCGGCGACATCAAGGTGACGCAGCCCCTGAGCTATCAGGCCAAGGGCGCGGGCTTCGGTGCCGCCTTCGGCATCCTCGGGGCCGTGGCCGAATCGGCCGCACGATCATCGGCTCCACCCGATGAGGCCACGTCCTTGGCACGTGCGATCGGGCCCGATCACGCGCTGCTCAAAGAGGTCGTGAAGACCGAATTCGTGACCGCAGCCTCGCAACGCTCGGGTATCGAGTTCGTCGATGGACAAGCATCAGGCTCAGCGTCCGCAGCCCGCCTCGAGCTCACCGTCAACCTTTACGGATTCGGGCGCTCACACCTTCTGGCATCGCAGGTGCAACCGCTGCTGAACCTGACCGCGACGTTGACCGCAACCGACGGCAGGGTGCTCTGGCGCAAGTCCGACTTCGTGACGGCGCTGTCTTCCGCGAACGCCAACGCCTACGACGTCGAGCAACTCGCCAAGCAACCCGAGTTGCTGCGCGCGGCCATCCGGCAGGCGACGACGATCGTCGTGCGCAACATCGTCGAAGACCTGCCTCAGGGTCCGGGCGCGGCGGCCACCGTCGCGCCTTCGCCATCGGTGCCGTCTGCATCGAACGCGAACCGAGCACCATCCTCGACGCCGCCGCCTGCCCCAGTGACAACTGCCAAGGCAGACGCGCCGACGCAGGTGGCCACCACGGGCTCTCGCACGAGCGCGGCGCTCGGGTCCGTGCTCACCTTCGAAGTGACCGACACGTTCACGAAGAACACGCGGACGGTTTCGGTCCCGCGCGACGCCGACGTCGGCACCCGCATCCTGCTCGGCGATATCGGTGCGATGCAGCCCCCCGCGGGTTGGTTGCCCAACCCCGCGCAGCCCGGCTCGACGTGGAATGCCACCTTCGACGCGCCGTTCGGCCCCGATCAGGTCCGCACCTCGCTCGCAGGCGTGGTCGAGGGGCAGGACCGCATCGACACGCGCGCCGGCTCCTTCGACGCATGGCGCGTGCGGGTCAGCGGCACGACCCAGCGCCCGTTCTCCTCGTCCGGCAGCACGAGGATCCCGCACGAGGTCAACCTCGTGGTCTGGGTCGATCGCGCCAGCGGTCAGGTCGTGCGTTCACAAGGTCGCGTCACGGGACGGATGCTCTCCGCCGAGTCGACGGAACTGGTGGGCTCGGCTCGCTGACCCAGTTATCGATGAGTGCCGATAGCGTCGATATTCACTGGGTGGTTGGCCAGGGCACCAACGTTGGCAAGACCACCGTGGCGGCCGCCCTGGTGCGTGCACTCTCGGCGCTCGGGCAGCGTGTGGTGGCTTTCAAGCCCTACAGCGGTGGAAAGTTCATCGACGTCGTCGACTTGATGTTCGAGCGCCGCGACATGACCACTGCGCGATTGTTCAGCGGCGACGGGGCGAAGTTGATCGATGCGTCGCCGCTGCTTTCGGCGGACGATGCCGATCTTGTTCAACCGATCATGCCTCTTCTATTACCCGGAATTCGAGCAACCCATTTTGGCCCGAGTCGGTGCCCGGATGGCGGGTGGTGCCCGCTTCATCAAGACGCCGGCGGGCCTGGCGTTGGAAGCCCGCGAAGACTATCGACGTTTGCTCTACCTTATCGGTATGGATGATTCGCTGAGCTTCGAGACGCGCGATTTGCGATTTGCATCGACACCGCAGCTCGGGCAACGCGAGGTCGATGCATGCTTCCAGCACTTGATAGACAAATACGACGCGACGACAGTCGTGTGTGAAGGTGCAAGTGCGTGGCTACCCTATTGGCGCAAGAGTCTCGTGATCAACCACGTGACCTATGTTCAGCGCAACGAGCTCTTCTTCTACGAACAGGCCAATGTCGTGTTGTCCGAAGAACCGCAGCCGTCACTGGTTGCCGTAGCCCCATTGTTCGAAAGCCTTGGTGGAAAAGGATGCCGACGAGTGCCACTGCCGTTTTCGCTGAGCCGTTGGCGCAGCGATGTGGCCGATACGGCGGTCCGCGACATGCTTGGCCCTGACTTTTGCCTCGCATGAACCCGCGCCGGCTGCGGACATAGGTAGTAGCCGCAAAGGGATCACCCTCGGTCGAGGCTCGCGATTGCGGCTATTCCCAACTGGCTGCGCAGGCCTCGTCGTCTTTGAATGTCGCATGGACATGGCGATTGGCCGCGGTCCTGATGAAGGGTGCACCATGCGAGTCGAAGAGTCCAGCCGAAGCCTTCCTGGTGTCGATGCGGCGGGCGTCTCGAGCAGCGGCGCCCATCGCGTCGAGCGTGGCGACACGCTGTCGGAACTGGCCGCGCGGTACGGCACCACGGTCGACGCGTTCATGCGCGCCAACCCGCAAATTCGTGATGCAGACCTGATTTTCGTCGGCGACCGGTTGAACGTGCCGGGCCGCGCTTTTTAGCAAGCAATGGTTCGACGAACCCAGGTGGCGGTGCAGCGAAGACGGTGACGGAGACGGAGACGGAGACGGAGAGCACAACCGGTGGCGGCCAAGCCGGCTGGATGAACATCGCGCGCAAGGAAATGGGGCAGCGGGAAATTGCGGGTGCCGCTGACAACGCGCGCATCGTCGAATATCACGGCACGACCTCGCTGCGCGCCAAAGACGACGAAACACCGTGGTGCGCGTCGTTTGTCAATTGGACGGTCGAGAAGGCCGGATTCAAAGGGACCGACAGCGCTGCCGCCGTCAGTTGGGCGGGCTGGGGCGACAAGGTCGGCGGCATTGGACAGGCGCGCGAAGGCGACGTGGTCGTGCTGCGCAACAAGCGCAGTGGCCAGGAGCACGTGGCCTTTTTCGTCAAGGGCAGCGAGGGCAGCGCCACGCTGCTCGGCGGCAATCAGAGCAACCAGGTCAAGGAATCGACCTACAGTTTCTCGAACTACGACGTGGTCGCGGTTCGTCGACCGCCAGGGACCGGCGCCGGTGATGCCAGCGCCGCGCCGACGAAGCCTGTCGCTGGCGATAAGCCCGACTACAACCGCATCGAGAACGTCAAGGGCAACCCGAACGTGACGCCGGCCTTCATCGGCAAGGTCGAAGCGATGGCGCAGCGGCTGGGTACCAAGGCGGAATACCTGATGGCCGTGATGAGTTTCGAGTCGGGGTTGAAGCCCGGCGCCGTGAACCCGCAAAGCGGCGCAACCGGCCTGATTCAATTTATGCCCGCCACCGCGAAGGGCCTTGGTACGTCGACCGCAGCGCTGAAGGCCATGAGTGCGGATCAGCAATTGAAGTATGTCGAGGCGTATTTCAAGCCCTTCGAAGGCAAGCTCGATACGCTCGAGGGAGCGTATACCGCGGTGTTGAGTGGCAAGGCCCGGCCCGACCCGGGCACCACGCTCTTCAGCAGCGGCACACTCGCGTATTCGCAGAACCGAGGGCTGGACTTCAACCGTGACGGACGCATTACCTCTGGCGAGGCCACCACCGCGGTGGCGTCGCGCCTGTTCGGTGGGGTCGAGGCGGTGCAAAAACGCTTGGTCGCGGTCGGCGCCGCATCGGGCTCGGGTTTTGCCGACGGGCAGTTCGGGACGCAGACCTCGGCGGCGATCAGCCGCTTCCAGACTCAGAGTGGCCTGCCACGAACCGGGCTGCTCGACGAGCAAACCGGTCGCGCGTTGTTCGGTACTGCTGCGTAAAGGCCTCGCGCTGCCGAGCATGCCCCTCGCGTACCCGTGGCTGCTGTGTGCTTGGCTCGCTGTGTCGTGGTCGAGCAGCAGCAGCGCGGCGCAAGAAACCCTGGTCGCCGACTTCAGGAAGCCGAGCCTGCCGCAGCAGGTGACCCTGCTGCGTGCCGAGCGCGACATGCTGGCGAACGCGGGTGGCGGCACACCGGCCTTCACGGTGCAGGGCAGGCTGGGCGGCAGCTTCAGTGCCGCCGGTGCGCGCGACACGGTGTACCTGGTGCAGCCGCTCGCGCATGCAGGCGCGTTGCATGCGGCGCCGATGCTTCGCACAGGGCTGGGCCGCGATGCACGAAGCTGGCCCTTGCCCGAACCTCATCCGAACGCCATCGAAGGCGTGGTCGATCTCGAAGGCGACGGCACGCAAGAGATCGTGCTGCGCACCGACAGTTATCACATGGGCATCTCGTCGATTCGTATCGGTGTGCTGTCGCTCGCTGACGGACAGGCGCGCGTGCTGTTGCCGCTGACCGAGGTGTACAGCGACACCTGCTCGAGCCCGGTCGGTGCCAAGCAAATCAACGCCAAGACGCTGCACTGGCGGGCCGACGCCGACGCCGCGAAGCGCTGGGCCTTCGAGACCTTCATGCTCGACTGCCCGGTGTTGGCGACCCCCGCGCGTCTGACCGGCCGCGACTACAACGCTGCCGCGCTCGAGGCCGAGACGCGCGTTCGCAGGCAGGCGCCGGAAACGCCGATGCGCGTCGACTTCCATCGCGACCAGGCTTTTCGCGGCCGTGTCGGCAGCCGCGAATGGCGACTGCTGTCACTTGCGTGGCAGCCCAACGCGGGTGGCCCTGCACGCTGCGTGCTCGCGGCCTCGAGCGGCAACAAGGTGCGGGCCGTCGTCGACGTACTCGAAGGTGAAGGCGAACCCAGCGCGCTGGCGTGGTCCTGCGACGGCGAGCCCGAGCTGCGCGTGGTCGACCTCGATGGCGACCGCTGTCCCGAGTTCATCGCGCTCGTACCCATGCGCCCGCCTTCGGGCGAGCGCTTTCGCTGGCCGATCGTCTTGCGCTGCAATGGCGCCAACGTCTCGTGGGCCTTCGATGCCGATCGCTCGCGGCGTCTGCGTGCATCGCTGGTCCAGGCGCCGCTCGACAGCGTGCGCCAGGCCGAGGCGCTGCTGCGCGCGGCACACGGCTCGCGCTAGTTCACAATTTTGCTCGAGTGAAACCAGCCATACCACCCAGCTACCTGAAGCGCGTCCATGACCTTCTGGCCAACGGACAGCGAAAGCTGTTGGGGCTTGTCGGGCCACCCGGCGCTGGCAAGTCGACCTTGGCCACGGCGTTGCAGGAGGCGTTTTCTTCGGTGTCGCAAATCGTTCCGATGGACGGCTATCACCTCGCGAACGTCGAACTGCAGCGGCTGGGCCGTGCCGATCGCAAAGGGGCGCCAGACACGTTCGACAGCGCGGGCTATGCAGCCTTGCTCGAGCGGCTGCGTGAACAACGTGGCGATGAAATCGTCTATGCGCCCGAGTTCCGCCGAGAAATCGAGGAGCCGATCGCAGGGGCGATTGCGATTCATGCGCAGACGCGACTGATCATCGCCGAAGGCAACTACCTGCTGCTGGACGAAGGCCCTTGGGCGGGTGTGGCGGGGCTGCTCGACGAGGTCTGGTATGTCGAGGTCGATGACGGGCTGCGCAGCGACCGACTGGTGAAGCGGCATCAGCACTTCGGCCGCAGCCAGGAAGCGGCGCTGGCGTGGGTTGCCGGCACCGACGAGCCCAATGCGCGGTTGATCGACGCGACGAAGGCAAGGGCCGACGTGATATTCCGATGGGGTGGCGACTAGCGATTAGCGGTTGCGGCCTGCGCTAAAGAGGCAACAGCGGCTCGTCGCAACCGATCACCAGCAGACTCCATTGGCCGTCGAGCGCGGCCCACAGGCGCTGGACGGCGTCGATGCGCGCGCGCAGTGCCCACTCGCGTGCCTGCGGCAGCAGCACCGGGCCAAGTTGAACGGCCAAGCCTTGCGTGTGCAGTGCGCTGTGCTGCCCGGTGGGTGACGCAGCGTCTTGTCGAGCGTTCTGTCGCGCATCCTGCGCGCGCTCGTTCATCGTGCGCAGTTGACGCCCCAGGGCCACGCCGTGCTGCTTGGCGGTGCGCACGGCCCACCAGCGCGCGGCCGACGCTGTTGGATCGTCGAGCGCGTCGTTCTTCCAATGCAGGCGTGCGACGAAGCGCTGGCCGCGCAACGTCGGCACGGCTTGCGCATGGTGGGCAGCGTTGTCGTTCGTGTTGGCACCCCACACCAGACAGGCCCAGCCGGTCTCGTCGATCGGCGCGCGCTGCGGGCAGACGATCAACACCGCGCGGCCCTGCGTCCATTGCGCCAGGGCAAGTGACAGCGCCGCGGCGCCGGCTGCGGGTGATTCGCCTTGCGCGTCGCGAGTCTGCAAGCGTGCCAGGCGCCGCGCCAGCGCAGCGCACCAGTCGCCACCGCGCTGCGCTTCGTCGTCGTGCCCTGCGGTGTGTGCGTGTGCATCGCGCTCACGCACACGCTGCTCGGGTACGTCGTCTTCGAAGAGCGTGTCGTCGTCGTCGTGCCCCGACTGCGAATGCGGATCGCGCGACTGGCGGCGTCGCACCCTGGGTTCGTCGGTGCCTTGCCCCAGGGGCCACATCGGCTGCGGCTGCCCGTTGACCAGTGAGCTCAGCACGCCGGGCTCGAGTGTTCGGGGCGCGACGGCGTCGTGGGCCAACGTGCCGACCTGCGCGGCTGCGGCCGCGGTGGGCAGGCTCAGTTCGGCGGCGCTGACCTGGATTCGGCTGGCCAGGTTTTGATCGCGCGCCGCATCGGCCACCGCGGCTTGTTGGTCGCGCGTCAAGGCTGCAGCACCAAGGTTGCCCAGGCTTTGCTGCGCCAACAGGCCCGACTTCGCCTCGGTCGCTTGGCCGGCGCCGGCTTGGCCGCTGTGTTGTTCGGCCGCGATCTCGGGCCCGTCGACGGCCGTGGTGCCTTGCAAGCCGGTCGTGGCCATCAACTGGGCAAGCTGGCTCCACACGCCGGGCACGGTGCTGCCCGGGGCTTCGGCCGTCGGCTCGCTTTGTGAAGGGTCGAGGACGTGCCCGCCCGCGTCAACCGGCTGCGCAGCGTTCGCGCCGCCGATGGCGGGCGTGATGCCGGGGTTGAGGTCGACGCCCATGCGTCATGCTCGAAGGGTGCGCAGCGGCGGTGTCAGCCGCGCCCGCGGTGGCCGTGCATGGCGTTGACGTGGGCCGGCCGTGCGGCATCGGTATCGACCGCATCGACGGCTGCACCGTCGTCTTCACCGGGCCCGTCGCCGACGCCGCGGCGGCGCAGCGTCACGCGGTCAACCGCAATGTCACGCGTGCCCAGGCGATGCGCCAGCACCTGCGCCTGGGCCGCGAGTGTTGGCGATGGCGATGGCGATGGCGATGGCGATGGCGTGCCGCTGTTGGCCATCGCACCGACGGTGCTTGGGGTGGTGTTCGCCGTCGCGAAGGCGTGCGCTGTGTCGGCGGTGCCCGGCGCCACCAAGTCCAGCGCCCACACGCCACCGGGTTGCGCCTGGGTGGCATGCACAGCCCAGGCTTGCATGCCGGGCAGCGTCAACGACCACGAAGTCTGCGTTTCGTTCGAACGTCGAAAGCAGCGGCGCGGCGCCGTTCGTGGTCATGCTCGTGGCCATGCTCGCGCTCAGGCTTGCGCCGATCGCACCCTGGGTTGCACTTGGCGCGTCGGCTGCAGCGTTGCCGGTCGTGGTCGACGCGATGGCTGCGCCTGCCGTGTGCAAGGGGATTTGCTGCAACTGCTGCGGTTGCATCATCGCGGCCGTGGCCTGCACCACGGCGGGTTGGTCGACAAGGTCTTCGCGCAGTTCATCGTCATCAAGGTCACGGCGTGGCACCTGCCGCTGCGCGCTGTCGCGCAGCGCCTTCTCGAAGCGCTCACCCAGCGCTTGCAGGTCGCGATCACCGGACGCCAACGCCGATACCGACGGTTTGGTTGCCCCCGACGACGCAGACGCTGCACCGGCGGTGTCGTGGCTTGGGTTCGTCATCATGGTGCTCCAGCCTCCAGACCGAAGGGCGCGTGGCGGGCAGGCGTGCCGGACACGACCGCAGGGCGGTCTTCGATTTCACGTTCCGCCGCCAGCTCTTGTTTGACGGCGACTTCGCGGCGCATCGCGGTGACCATCGTCTGCACCGCGCTTTCGCGGTTCATCGCGCGCGCCAGGTCGGACCCGCGCATGCGCATCTGTTCTTGCGCCTGTTCGAGTTTGCGCTCGTCGTCGATCAACGCGTATTCATCGCGCTCGAGGCGCTCGACCAGCACGTCGCGATGGCGCTGCACGGTCGTGGCCCAGCGCGACATCTGCGTGGCCCAGCGGTCGACCACGGCGGTGGCCAGGTCGCGCACCTGCGCGCGCGTGGCCGCGATGCGTTCACGCCGTTCCTGCACCGCACGCGCGCAGGCGTCGGCGTGTGCGCGCGCCGCCTGCAGGGCTTCGCGCGCGCGCTCGACACGCAATGCGCGCAGCGCCAGCCACTGCTTTTGCTCCAGCGCGTGCAGCGGGCGCGGTGTCATGTCACCACCTCTTGCATGCGGCGCAGCGTGGTGGCGAAGTCGGCGGCTTCGTCGGCGCGTTGCACCAGCAGTTCGCGGATCGCGGGCATGCGCTCGATGGCTGCGTCGGCCAGCGGGTCGCTGCCGGCTTGGTATTCGCCCACGCGCAACAGGAATTCGATTTCGCCGTGCCGCGCCATCAGGCTGCGCAGGCGGCCCGCGGCGTCGCGATGCTCAGGGCTGGTCACCCGTGTGAAGACGCGGCTGACGCTGGCCAGCACGTCGATCGCCGGGTAGTGGTGCGCCTGCGCCGAGCTTGCGCGACAGCACGATGTGGCCGTCGAGGATCGAGCGCACTTCTTCGGCGATCGGGTCGCCGCCGTCTTCGTCGTCGAGCAGCACGGTGTAGAACGCGGTGATCGACCCGTGCGCGTCGTTGCCCGCGCGCTCGAACAGGCGCGGCAGTTCGGCGAACACCGACGGCGGAAAGCCGCGTCGCACCGGCGGTTCGTTCGCGGCCAGGCCGATCTCACGCAGGCCGCGCGCAAAACGCGTCACCGAATCCATCAGCAACATCACGCGCTTGCCTTGCGCACGAAAGCCCTCGGCGATGGCGGTGGCGGTGTAGGCGGCGCGCACGCGCTCGAGTGCCGGGCGGTCGGACGTTGACACGATGACGACCGAACGCGCCAGGCCTTGGGGCCCCAGCGCGTCTTCCAGAAATTCAGCCACCTCGCGGCCGCGTTCACCGACCAGCGCGATCACGTTCACGTCGGCCCTGGCCTGACGCGCCAGCATGCCCAGCAGCGTCGACTTGCCGCCGCCGGCCATCGCGAAGATGCCCACACGTTGCCCTTCGCCCAGCGTCAAGCCGGCGTCGATCGCGCGCACGCCGGTGGCGAAGGCACGGTCGATGGGCCGGCGCGCGAGTGGGTGCGGCGCATCACGTTGCAGCGGCGTCTGCACCGCCTGCGACAGCGCGGGCCCGGTGTCGATCGGCCGCGCGAATGCGTCGAGCACACGGCCCAGCAGGTCGGGGCCGCAAGGCAGCGCGTCTTCCTGCGTCAACGCGACCACGCTCGCACCGACCGACACGCCGGCCAGCGGGCCGAACGGCGCCAACAGCACCTGGTTGCCGGTGAAGCCCACGACCTCGGCGCGCAGGTGGGTCGACGTGTCGTGCGGCGCGTCGGTGTCGAAGATGCGGCACGGCTGCCCGATGCGCGCGTGCAGCCCGGTGGCGCGCAGCAAGGTGCCGCTGGCTTGCACGATCTGGCCGTGCTCTTCGACCGTGCGCGTGGTGCGCAGGCGCTGCAGCAGCGCCAGGCCTTGTGTGCTCAGCGCATCGTCGCGCGGGGTGTCCGGCTTCGTCATGCCGCGCCCTGGACGCCCCAAGCCTGCGCCAGGCGCGTGAGTTGTGTCCCCAGGCCCACCTGGATGCTGCCGTGCGGGTCTCGAGGCGGCCGTCGTCGGTGCCCAGCAGCGGGTCGGGCAGGACCTCGGTGTCAGCGGGCAACGAAGGGTTGGTTTGCGGCTGGGCAAGAACAGCCCGGACGTCGGCGACGCGCGAAGGGTGCACGTGCAGCGCGACGCGCTGGTCGGGCAGCACGTGGCGCGCCGCTTGCGCCGCGGCCGCTGTCAGGCCTTCGGCGAAGGGCAGTTCACCCAGCATTTTTTGCACCGCGGCCACGGCCAGCACGGCGACCTGACCGCGCAGTTCATCGGCGTGCGTGCGCGCGTCACGGTCGAGGCTCGAGCAGCCGCTGCGCCACCTGGTCACGCGCGGCGTGAAGCCCCTGCGCCAACCCCTCGGTGTGGCCCCGTTCGCGCGCGGCCTTCACCGCCGCGTCGAGCTTGTGCGACTGCACCTGCGCACGCTCGTGCAGTTGCCGCATCACGTCGGCCGCGTCGCGGCACAACGGCACTTCGGCCGCGCGCAGAACACGGCGTGTCGACGCCAGATGCACGCTCGACGCATCGGCCTGGTCGAGTGCGGCGGTCTGCCACAGCAGGAAGGTCATGGCGCGTCCGCCTGCACGGCCTCTTCCCGCAGCAACTGAAGCGTGATTGCCAGCACGGCCTGGGCCTTGGACTGCGGCATCAAGCTCGGGTTGACCGTTTGAGTCGGCTCGGTTGTCGATGCCATGGTCGCGAGCACCTGCGACGCCACGTGCGCCAGTACCCCGGGCGGCACGGTGGCTTGCAGCACGGCAGCGCCGGCCTCGTCGAGCACCGCGGCGACGGCTTCGCCCGAGCTGGATGCACCGTCGGGCTCGGGCCAGTCACCCCACTGCGCCAATTCGCCCGACCAGTCGGGCCACGTGGCATGTTCGAGCAGACGACGCCACCAGGCATCGCCGACGGCCGCGCGCGCCGCACTGACTCTGGCGGCCGAGATCCACAGGCGCAACGCCGGCGCCAGCAGCACCGAGCCGACACGGCGTTGCAACACGCGCAGGCTGGTCGGGTCGAGCGCAAGCCAGGGCGGCGCCTGCTCGAGCGCTTGCCAATCCAGCATGGCCGCTTGCTGTGGCGCGCGGGCTTCGAGTGCCTTGGCTACCGACGCGCGGTGCGCGCGCCGGGTTGCGGCGTCAGCGACGGCTTGATGAGCGGGTGCGTCCATGGTCAACGATCAATGGTCAACGGCGTTGGCAGCCGTGGGGCTACCCGTTTGATGGCCGGGGCTGCGTGCCAGGCTGCCCGTGACGCGCGCGCTCAGTGACGCGTTGCGGCCCGGTGTCGGTGTCGGTGTCGACGACGCAGACATGCTGCCCGTCGCCGGCCCGCGTTCGGCGGCCCAACGCGCGCTGCGGCGGTTGTTCCACCACAAGGCCAGCGCGCCGACACAGGGCAGCCAGGCCCACGCCGGAACTCAGCGCCAGCGGCCACGGCATGCCCTGCGCGAAGGTGCTTGTCGTCGTGGCCTGGGCTGACGCGACGGGCTTGGCGTCGGCCATCGAATGCTCGACCGAGACGTTGTCGTGGTGCAGCCCGTCGACGCTGTGCACGACCACGCGCTTCACGTTCGACTTCAGCGCATCGGCGTCGGCCCCTTGACGGAACTTGACCACCACCGACGCCTTGGGTGGCTGCACCTTGTCCATCAGCGGATTGCGCACCGGCACGTCGAGCACCACGCGCGCGTCGAGCACACCGTTCAGCGCCATCAGCGCGTGGCTGATCTCCTGCGCGATCGCGCACAGGCGCAGCTCGTGCTCTTGCAGCGTGGTCGTCACGAAGCCTTCGCGCTTGAACACCGAGCAGCGGCTGCCGAAGCCCTGCCGCGGCAGCCCCTGCTCGCGCAGGATTTGCGTGGCGCGCGAGAGGTCTGCATCGGGCACGGTGACGGCGTAGGCGCCTTCGCGCGCGACCTTGTTCGCCTGAATGCCGGCGTCGCGCAGCAGCGCGACCTCTTCGTTGGCCTCGCGCTCTTCGAGCTTCGAATACAACGTCTGCTGCGAGCAGGCCGCGAGGCACGCCGCGACCAGCATCGGCAGAAGGCGGTCAAACCGACGGTTCATGGGGAAACCTCGAGACTCAAGACTGTTGACGGAACAGCTGCTGCAAGCCGTCGGACGTGCGGTTGGCGATGTTAGACGTGAGCTGGCAATGGAACATGAACTCTTGGCAGCGCACGGTCAGACTCACCAGCTCGCCGGGCGAAAGCTCGCGGTTGGACTGCTGCGCCGCCTGCGCGTCTTTCGACAACTGCGCGGCTTCGCCGTTAATCGAATCGAACGCGCGCATCACGGCCTGGGCTGCCGGTGACGATGACGATGACGGCGATGTCGACAAGGGTGCGTCGATGCGCATCGTGGCCCTCTGCAGGGCCTGATCGAACGCCCCCAGATCGGTCAGCGAGGCACCCCAGCCAAGCTGCACCGGCTGGGCGGCGCCCGGTGTCGGCGAGAGTTGCGGGTTGGCCTGTGGACCTTGGGCCGCCATCAACGCGGCGATGTTGAGAGATTCGGCGCCGGTCATGCCGCGCTCACTGCTTGCGTGCCATGGTTTCGAGCGCGCTGCCCACCGACGAGATCGCCGTGTGCGAGCTGCTCGACAGGAAGCTCATCTTCAGCGACATCGCCGTCAACTCGGTGATGTCGGCGGGCGAGTCCTTGGCCTTGTTCACGTCGGTGGTGTCTTCGGCGTTGGCCACTTCTTCGGACTTGATGCGGATGCGTTCGGCCTGGTCGTCCAGCGCGCGACCCCAGGCGTCGGCCATCGCTTCGAACCAGCTCTTCTTGCCGCTGCCCATGGGCTGCTGCTGCATCGCGACGGTCAGGATTTCGATTGCTCATGATGGGCCTTTCAATGGTCTTCAGTGGTCTCGGTGGAGGAACGTGACGCGCGGCACGAGATCCGCTTGTCACAGGTGAAAAGAGATGATCCGACCGTCGCACTCGAGCGTCACGGCTTTGTCTTTGTCGATCGATTTCAGCCGGTAACCACCGGGCAACAGGCTGCCGATCGTGTAGCGCGATCCGTCGGCGGTGTTCAGGGATGGCGTGCGCGGGTGCCACACGATCGAGGTCGGCTGCTTGCCGGGGTCGTCGATCGTTTTGCGGCAGGTCGAAGCGGTGGCAACCACGACGTCCGGCAGCTTGTTGTCGATCGTCAGTTGCACCAGCCCGCTGATCTCGCGCCGCGCATCGGCAACGGCTTCGTCGCGTTGCTCGGTGGTGCCGAGCCGGGGCGAACTGGTCGAGGCCGCGATGCGACCGCCACCGAGGTTCTCGACGCGTGCGCCGTCAACACCGATGCGCGCGAAGAACGTCTTCACCTGATCACTGAGGTCCGGCACGCGGATGTCCAGCCTGGCTTGCGCGCCCAGCCGCTTCAGCAGATCTTCCAGCGCCTGCTGGTCGGCTTGCGAAGGCAACGTGCCGCTGATGGTCAGCATGCCGGCCGCATCGGGTTGCGCCTTCAACTGCGTGAAGCCCTTGGCTGACAGCGCCTGCTCGACCAGCAGCACGTTGTGCGGCTTGCCACCGAAGCCCGACAGCTTCACGAGGCCGAACAACAGCATGCTGCCGGCAAGCAGGCTTGCACCTGCGATGACGAGCCAGCGCGGCCATGGCAATGCGTGGGGCGACGCTGCGGCGAGGGCGGCGCCGTCGGCCACGTGTTGAGCGTCGGGGTTTGGTTGCGAGCGCACGGGCCCTTCGCGCTCGTCGTGCTGCGCACCGTCGTGCTGCGTATCGTTGTGCTGCGTATCGTTGTGCTGCGTATCGTTGTGCTGCGCGTCGTTGTGCCTGTGGTCGTGATCGTGATCGTCGCTTTGCGTGTGCCACACCGGCTCGAGCGCCGAGCCGAAGGCCAACGCCACGTCGGCCACCTGAAGGCTCGCGTACATCGGCCACGGCACGGGCATGGCCGCGGGCAGGGGGCGACCATCCACGCTGGCGATGCCCTCGAGCAATTCGAGCTGAATGTGGCTGCCGTCACGCGCTGGCGTGGCACGCAGGCGTGCCCACGACGTGCCGTGCAGCATCAAGTCGTGGTGGCTGCTGCTGCGCTGACCGGCGGCGGTCCCGGGTGCGGGACTGGGTGCGTAACCGGGTGCGCCCCCGATGTGCAATTCGAACCCGCGCGTGTCGTCCATCGCCGGCAGTGGACTGCGGGCACCGGCTTGCGGGCCGCGTTGCACGCGCAGCTCGAGTGCTCGGTCTTGCTCGACAGTTTGAGGTTGCATGTGAGGTACGGCTGCGTGGATTTACTGCGGCCGCTGGCCGGGAGGGGCACCTTCGGGCGCTGGCACTGGCGCAGGCTCGGGATTCAGCGAAGGCATCGGCGGTGAGCCCAGCGGGCGGTTCACTCGTTCTTGCGCGTCACGCGTGCTGCGGCCCGACGCCAGGCGTGGCGTGATCAGGAACAACCGCTCGAGCCGCGATCCTTCCTTCGTCGTGGTCTTGAACAGGTTGCCCAGCAACGGGATGTCGCCCAGCAACGGCACCTTCTGCTCCTGCACCGAGGTGCTGTCGCGCACCATGCCGCCGATCAGCAGGCTCTCGCCTTCGTTGATCAGCGCCTGGGTGTTGATCGACGAGCGCTTGACCGTAGGCAGGTTTTCGACCGTCGACGTGGGGACGATCTCACCGTCTTCGATCTGCGTCAGCAGCTTGATGCGCGTGCCGGTCTCGTCTTTGAACACGTGCGGCGTCACGCGCAGGTTGGTGCCCGCGGTGATGTTGTACAGGTCGCCGCTGCCGCCGAGCTGCCCGCCCTGGGTGCGCACGTAGAAGGTCGTGCTGTTGTCGAACACGGCTTCGACGTTGGACAGGGTGACCACCTGCGGGCTCGAGACGACCTTGGCGGCGCCCTCGGCCTGCAGCGCGGCGATGCGCAGCACGAAGGGGTTGCGGTTGCCCAGGATCACCGACGCAAAACCGCCGAGGCCGAAGGGCGTGGGGTCGACGTCACCAAGCAGCCCTCGGTCGCGATCAACGTTGCCGCGCGCGTCAGGCCCGCTGCCGAAGAACGCGCTGTTGAGGCCGCGGTTGTAACGCCAATTCACGCCCAGCTGACGCATGCGGTCGGTGTCGACGTCGATGATCGTGGCTTCGATCTCGAGCGACTGCGGCTCGACGTTGAGTGCGGTGATCAGACGTTGGTACTTCGGCATCTGGTCGGGCGTGTCGCGCACGATCACGGCGTTCAGGCGTGGGTCGGCTTCGATGCGCGGGCCCGGTGATCGACCGCCCGACTCGGCCGATTCGGCGGACGCACCTGCTGCACCCGCGGTACCCGCTGCACCGGCGATATAGCCGGTATCCATCAGCGCGTTCGCCACCTCGCCCGCGGGGCCTTCGCGGCCGCCGACCGTGGGCAGCACGTAGAGGTCGCGCGAGCGCATGCCGCTTTGCTCGCGCATGCTGGGTACGGTGGCGCGTGCGCGCATCGAACGGCCGGTGCCGCTGGGCGCCTGGTCGACGAGCGAACGCAGGATGTTCGCCACGCCAGGGACCACGGCTTGGCGGCCGGCGAAGTTGATCGATGTGTCTTGCGCCCAGGCGTACCGCAGGTAGAAGACGCGGTAGTCCTGCAGCGGGGTGCGAACGACGGTGGCCGCGCTGTCGGCCAGCCCGCCGGCCTGCGCCTGGCGCGTCAATTCATCGATCTGCTGCACGAAGCGCGGCGTGCCCGTGACCACCAGCGTGCCGCCAAAGCTGCGCCGCAGCGTGTTGCGCGCGTCGGTCATGCCCATCGAACTGGCCGTCTGGACGATCTGCTGCGTGATCGGCGCGCCGACCGCAAAGCTGCGTGACACCACCTCGCTGTTACTGACGATGTGCATCACGTTGCCGTCGTAGTAACTCACGAACTGGTAGGTGCGCGCCAAGTCCTGAAGCAGCATGTCGGCCGGTTGCGCGAAGTCGCCGTTGACCTTGCGCTGGCCGCTCTGCGATTGGAACTTCGGGCTGATGGCGACCGGCACGTCGATGACGCGAAAGATCTCTTCTATGAACCGGTCGAGGTTTTCTTCACGCGCGGTGATGCGCACGTCACGCGTCGCGTTGGGCACCGGCGCGGCGAGCGCCGCGGCGGCCATCGTCAGACCAAGCGCGGCGGCCACGAGGGCCTTCGCCAACCTCCCCAGACCACCGTCGTGTTTGCGGTGTGAATCCAATGTCATGCTGCCTCCAGCAGGCTCGAGTTGGGTATGCCTACATGCGCGACAACCTCCACGCGCAGGCTGGCGGCAAGTTCATGAAAAGACAGCACGGGCACGTCGAAACAGTCGGGTTCGATCAGCTTGCGCAAGTGCCAACGCACGTCGACTGACGACACCACAGCGTGCGGCTGATGGCGATCGACCATGCTTCTGATCGATGCCACCAACGCTTGTGACACTTCCGTCTCGAGCGCCAACTGCGACACGCCGCCTGTGGTGCGCACCGCCTGACGCAGCAGGTCTTCGACTTCGGGACGCAGCAGGATCGCCTTCAGCCGGCCGTCCTTGTCGGCGACGCGGTGGCTGATCTGGCGCTTGAGTGCGATGCGCGCGAATTCGGACAACGCCTGCACGTCCTTCTCGCGCTGGCCGGCTTCGGCCAGGGCTTCGAGAATGTCGCGCAGGTTGCGGATCGAAACCTCTTCGGCCACCAGACGCCGCAGCACCTCGGCCACCTTCTGCATCGGCAGCGCGCGCAGCACTTCCTTGATCACGTCGGGCAGCTCGGCCGACGCACGCGTCAGCAGTGCGGTGGCTTCCTGCACGCCCAGGAACATCGGTGCGTGGCGGCGCAGCACTTCGCGCACGGCGCGGGCGATGGCGTCGGCGCTTTGCACCGGTGCCTCACCGATCTGGACCTCGGGCCAAGGTCCCTGCGACAGCGGCACTTCGTAGGCCAGCAGCTGCCAGCCCAACTCAGGCTCGGCGTCGCCATAGATCGAAATGCGCGGCAAGGGCAGGCCCAGCGAGATCTGGAATTCGTCGAGCATGTTTTCCATCGCACGCGTCAGCTCTGCGGCATGTTCGTCTTGCAGTGCCGAGGGCGGCACGCGCAGCAGCAAGGGCACCGACGGGCGCGGCACCAGGGTGGCGGTGGTCGCGACTTTGGCCCGGCCTTCGTCGCGCCGGTGCTGTGCGCGCTTCAGCACCTGCGGCAGGTGCTGCTGGAAGCGCTCACGCCATGTCGGCAACAGTGCCAAGCCCATCAGCAACGAACCCAGGCCCAGCGCCACGAAGACCGATGCCGGGAACCCGGGTACCAGCGCCATCAACAGGCAGATGCCGCCGGCCACGATCTGCACGCGGGGCTTGCCCGACATCTGCTTGCGCATCGCGTCGCCCAGGTGGCGGTCGTTCTCTTCGTCGGTCGTGCGCGTGACGATCAGGCCGGCCGCCATCGCGCCCAGCAATGCCGGGATCTGCGCCACCATGCCTTCGCCGATTGTGAGGATCGAGTAGGTGGACATCGCGCTGGCGAAGCTCATGTCCTTCTGCAGCACGCCGATCGCCAGCCCGCCCAGCAGGTTGATGATGATGATGACGATGCCGGCGATGGCGTCGCCCTTCACGAACTTCATCGCGCCGTCGAGGCTGCCGTGCAGCTTGCTTTCCTGCTCGAGCACGCGACGGCGGCGTTTGGCTTCGTCCTTGTCGATCAAGCCCGAGCGAAGGTCAGAGTCGATGGACAGTTGTTTGCCGGGCATCGCGTCGAGCGTGAAACGCGCTGCCACCTCGGCCACACGCTCGGCGCCCTTCGCGATGACGATGAACTGCACCACGGTGATGATGAGGAACACCACGAGGCCCACGACCAAGTTGCCGCCGGCCACCATGCGGCCGAAGGTGTCGATGATGTGGCCGGCATTGGCCTCCAGCAGGATCATCCGCGTGGTGGCGATCGACAGAGATAGCCTGAACAGCGTGGTGATCAGCAGCACGCTCGGGAACACCGAAAACTCGAGCGGCCCGCCGATGTAGATCGCCATCAGCAGCAACATCAATCCAGACGCGATGTTCACGGCCACCAGGAAGTCGATGACCCACAGGGGCAACGGCAACACCATCAGCGCGACGATCATCACCACGCCCGCGACGAGGAACAGGTCGCTGTAGCGCGCGAGCAGCCCTTCGGGCTTGCCTTCGACCGAGCGGAAGTAGCGGCCGAACAGACTCACAGCGCCACACCCCCGGCCCTGCGCTGCAAATGGGTATAGGTATCGAGGACACGCCTTACGTAGTTTTGCGTTTCGGCGTACGGGGGGACCCTGTTTCCATATCGTTGGACCGCGCCTTCACCGGCGTTATAGGCGGCAAGCATAAGTCGCAGGTTATTTTCGAATTTCTCCTGCAGGGCGCTGAGATACGCCGCACTGACATCGATATTCACCGTGGGATCGTGAAGCGTTCGCTCGGGGTGTTGCACGCCGAAACGTCGCGCGGTGTGCGGCATCACCTGCATCACGCCGAGGGCGCCGGCCGACGAGCGCGCCGACGTGTCGTGATTCGACTCCACCGACGCGATTGCATGTAGTAACAGCGGGTCCAGCCGATACCGCGCTGCGGCGCGCGTCACCGTGTCGGCAAGGGCCTGTACCCGCAGCGCGACCTTCGATGGCCTATGCGGCGGTATCAAACCCAATTCGGTTTGACGCCGCTGTCCACCCCCTAGAACAGACGCCATTGACGAGGGCCCATGGCTACGAGGCGTCGAGTCACCCGCACCAGTCGAGGGCGTGGTGTGCGCAGGCGTTGAGTACAAAGAGAGTTGTCGGGCTTCGCGTGCGCCCGCAGCAGCGGCGGAGGTAGTGACTTGCGTCACGTCGCCGCACTGCTCTCGTACCAGCGCGAATTTGTCAGTGGCCGAACCCGCGTGCCCGCGCCCAGCGTGAATCACCAGTGCGGCCAGATCGACCTCGCGCTCGCATGCGGCCACTGCGGGCCCGGCTATCACGCCCAGAGCGGCAATCAGTGCCGTCCACCGCAAGATGACCTTCAGGCGTGTGGGTGCGAAAGACAAATCGCCGGCATAGGGCAGTGTTCCTGATGCCGAATCATCGGCAAGAGCGTGTGAGTTCATTGTTCATTTTTCTTCATGTCGCGAGCGCGATGCGAAGAAGCTTCGCTAACGCCGACTTTGCTTGAGTTTTGTTAGTTGACGATGTCAGCGCCAAGGCTTGTTACCTACCGTTGCCTTGGTTTGCTTGTGGTCATCAACGTGTTTGAAATGAAACTTATGCTCGAGGCATGCTCTTTTGTGCCCATTCAATAAAGGATTGGTCGGATGGCTGAAGCCAACGACGGCGACAAGACCGAAAAGCCGACGCCCAAGCGCCTGAAGGACGCCCGCAAGAAGGGCAACGTCGCGAAGAGCAAAGAGCTCACGAGCGTCGCCACGCTGCTCGCGTGGCTCGTCATCGGCTCGATCGGGCTGGGCTACGCGTCGCAGCGCCTGGCCGGTGGTATTGCGCACATCGTCGACGTGATCGGCCGGGGTTGGGGCCGCGGTCAGTTCGCGATGTTGGCAGCCAGCCTGGGGTGGGAGTGGCTCGTGATCCTGATGTCGCTCGTGGCCATGTTCCTGATCCCCGCCGCGGCGATCGGCATGCTGATCGAGTTCCTCCAGGCCGGCCCGGTGCTGAGCTTCGAGAAGGTCACGCCGAAGGCCGAGCACATGAACCCGGCCGAAGGGCTGAAGCGCATGTTTTCGGTGGACAGCCTGGTCGAGCTGTTGAAGGCGGTGGCGAAGGCGGCGCTGCTGTTGCTGATCGGATGGCTGGTGATTGCGTCGCTGATGCCGCAGATCGGCATCCTGGCCAGCAGCTCCACCCACTCGGTGCTGGGTTTCGGTGAGATCGCGTGGCTGGCCACCTTCCGCACCGTGATGTGGACGGTGGCGGTCTTCGCGATGATCGCGGCGATCGACGTTGCGTGGCAGCGCTACCGCTACCAGCACAAGTTGCGCATGAGCCGGCGCGACATCAAGCAAGAGATGAAAGAGAGCGAAGGCGACCCCTACGTCAAACAGCAGCGCCGACAGGCGCACGCCGAGTGGTCGCAGCGCAATGCCCAAAGTGCCGCGCGCACCGCCAGTGCGCTGGTGGTGAACCCGACGCACGTGGCCATCGCCATTCAGTACGACAAGGAGAGCTGCCCGGTGCCGACCGTCAGTGCCAAGGGCGAGGACCACGTGGCGCGTGCGATGCGCGAGGCGGCCGAAGAGGCGGGCGTGCCCATCGTGCGCAACGTGCCGTTGGCGCGCGACATGCTGGCCCGCGCCGAAGAAGGCGAAATCATTCCGCCGGACCTCTTCGATGTGATCGCCGAGGTTGTGCTGTGGGCTCGCGAGACACGTGAGCAGTGGGCCTACGAAGAAGCGATGGCAAACGCCGCCGCGCGCGGCGAAGCGCCCCCGCGCGAGCGCCCCGCGCGCAAGGCGTCGGCGCCGGGCGAAGACCTGACGCGATATCCCGACATCCACGATCTGCAGCGCGCTGCGGCCTCTTACGACTGACCTGCCATCGACATGGAATCGCTGCTTCTGAGCCTCGCCAGCACGGTGCTGGCCCTGATCGTCGTCCTGGCGTTGGCGTACGCGTTGTTGCGCGTGCTGCGAAGGCCCTTGCTCGAGCGAAAGGGGCGCTCGGGCGGTCAGGACGACTCGCTGAGCTTCGTGCGCGCGCTGCCGCTGGGGCCGAAAGAACGCGTGGTGCTGATTGACTACCGCGGCGCGCGCTGGATGTTGGGTGTGACGGCCGGCGGCATCAGCGTGCTCCAGTCGTGGCCCGAAGCGCAGCCTGGGGCCGCGCAGTCGAATCAGACGGCGGAGTCGACACCGTGATGCGCACCGCCTCTGCTGGCAAGCCTGCTGCCGCGCCGCGCCTCGTGAAGCCCGGTCCGAACGCGAAGGACGCGAAGTGCACGCAAACACGTCATGGACGCGAAGCCGCCGATGGCTGCGCTGGCGGCCTTCGAAGCGCTGGGCGACGCCGCTGCCTGGGTCGATGTGGACCGGCAAACGGTCATCGCGGTCACGACGTTGCTGTCGCGGCTGCTCGAAGCCGTGGGCGTCGGCCTAGCCTGCCCGGCGCCGCTGTCGGACTGGGGTGCCGCGCTGCCCGGTCTGGCCGAAGGTCTTGGGCAGATGCAGACGTCGCGTGATGCACCCAGCCGCTGGCGCTGCGGCGCGGCCGGGGATCTCGAGGTCGAGGCCGTCGCGATCGATGCGCAGTGGCTGCTGCTGAGGCTGCGCGACGACGGACAACATCGGCGCGAACAGCGCGAGGCGCTGCGACGGCAGTTGCATGATCGCGAGAGCCTGCTGTTCACGTCGCGCGCGGTGTCGGTCGGCGAAGTTGGCAGCGTGCTGGCGCACGAGCTGAACCAGCCCATCGGCGCGGTCGCCAACCTGCTGCGCGGGCTGCGTCTGCGCCTGGCGCGGCGCGCGAAGGGCGACGACGGGGCGCCAGAAGAGCTTCAAGCGATCGACCGCGCGATCGATCAGGTGATGTTTGCCGCACGCGTGATCCAGCGCATTCGCGAATTCACCCATGCGCGCGCGCCGAAGCTGGAAGCGCTCGACCTGGTGCCGCTTCTGCATGGCAGCGCGTCGCTGCTCGATTGGGACTGGCAGCGCACCGGCGTCGCCCTGAGGCTCGACATCCCGACGGGCCCCATCCAGGTTCGCGGCGACGCGACGATGCTTCAGCAGGTGGTGGCGAACCTGATGCGCAATGCGCTCGACGCGCTGCGCGAGAACCCGCCCGCATCGCCGCGCGTCGTGCTCTCGCTTCGTCAGGAAGGCGGGGAGGCGATCGTCGGCATCGCCGACAACGGCGCGGGCATGTCGCCGCAGGCCGAGCAGCGTCTGTTCGTGCCCTTCACGTCGACCAAGCCCACCGGGCTGGGCATCGGGCTGTCGATCTGCCGCTCGTTCGTCGAACTGCACCAGGGACGCCTCTGGTTCAGCCGCAACGACACGGGCGGCTGCACCTTCCATTTCAGGTTGCCGCTGGCGGCCGAACCGAGGAGCGTCAATCGTGAGCGAGCGTGTGGTCTACATCGTCGACGACAACGACGAGTTCCGTGAATCGGCCTGCTTCTGGCTGCGCGGTGCCGACTACCAGGTGAAGGCGTGGGGCGACCCGCTCGAGGCGCTGGACGCGCTGGCCTCGCGCCCGACGCACGAACACGCCTGCCTGCTGCTGGACGTGCGCATGCCGCAGATGTCGGGCCTGGACCTGCACGATGCGTTGGCGCGGCGCAGCGTCGACATCCCGATCGTCTACATGAGTGGGCACGCCGACGTGCCGCTGGCGGTGCAGGCGATGCAGAAAGGGGCCGTGACGTTTCTCGAGAAGCCCTTCGACGACGATGCGCTGACCGCCGCGATGGAACGCGCATTCGCCAGCGGGCCGCGAGCGTCGTCGGACGCACAGTCGCAGCACACGTATTCGCCGAACACACTGTTTGCGTCGGCGCGCGATTCGTCCGCCGGAGCCGACGACTTGCACCCGGGAGACGAAGCCGGCGACGAAGCCCACATCGAATTCCTGGGGCGCGAGCGATCCCTGACGCCGCGTGAACTCGAAGTGCTGACGATGGTTTCGCACGGCACCTACAACAAGGTCATCGCCGACCGCATTGGCCTGTCGGTGAAAACCGTCGAGCTCTACCGCGCCCGCGGCCTGGCAAAGATGAAGGTGCGCTCGGTCGCGGAGTTGACGCGCCTGATGGTGAACCGCCGCGTATGAGCCGGGAGTTGCACTGATGAACGCCAGGGTGAATCTACAGACGCAACCGGACGCTCCCGTGCCGCTGCAAGCGCAGCGATCGTGTGTCCGCTACGAGGCGCAGACCGAACTGGGAACCTGGCGGCTGCGACTCGCGCTCGATGATGCGCACGGCGCTTCGCACAGCGCCGCGGTTGCAGCACAGGCGTTGCTGCGGGCCGAGGATCTGCTGCTGGCGTTGGACACGTGGTGCGTCCATGCCGGCCTGAGCACGCTGGCGTGGACGTGGCCCGCCATCGCTGAAAGACAAAGCGACGTCGGCGACCACGGGCGCGCGGCGCGCGCGCGGTGGCTTGGCGATGCGACCGGGATCACTTTCGGCGCACCGTGGGCCGCGTTGCGTCGACTGGGTGCGCCCCCGCCCGACTTGCAAGCTGCTCTGCGATGGGACGAGGCGTGGGCCGCGTGCGTGCTCGATCGTTTGACGCTCGACGCCGAAAGCGAAGCTGGACTCGAACCCGGTGGCGCTGTGTTGATCGCTCCCAGCTTGGGTGCACCGTGGCGCGGCGCACTGCGCGGCGCGGGCGAAGCCGATGACGCCGGCCTGGTGCTCGACCTTGCTGCAGCCGAAGGTGGCGTCGCGATCGTCGCCACGCCGGTTCATTCCGCCGAGCGTCGGATCGATCGCCGCAGGCTGGGAGATCCGCAGCCTGCACCCCGTGCGCGTGTCCGTGCCGGTGCTGTGCGGATGGGCGCCACCCGAGGCGCCGTGGCCGCGGGCGCTGTTCACCGAATTGGAACTGGCGCGTTGCGGCGCCGGGTTGGCCCCTCGCCCCACCATGCCCGGGCGGCTGATGCCGTGGGGCCGGGGCGTTGCGATGCTGTTGGGTCAGTAGTTCATGGATCTCTCGACGTTCTCGCCCGCGTCGGCCCTGCTGACGGTGATCCTTCTGGCGCTGGCGCCGTTCGTTGCGGTGATGGTGACGTCGTTCACCAAGATCGTGGTTGTGCTGAGCCTGCTTCGCAACGCGCTGGGCCTGCAACAGGTGCCGCCGAACGTGGTGCTCAACGGCCTGGCGCTGGTGCTGACGGTCTACGTGATGTTCCCGGTGGGCCTGGCGATGCAGGAAAAGATGGGCACCGGCGCGCGTTTCAACGACACGCAAAGCATCTTCAAGGCAGCCGATGCGGCGAAGGAGCCGCTGCGCGACTTCCTCTTCAAGCACAGCCGCGACCTCGAGCGCGCCTTCTTCCTGAAGACCGCGAAGCGCGCGCTGAAGGCCGAAGAAGCCGACAAGCTCAGCGAGCGCGATTTCCTGGTGGTGGTGCCGGCCTTCACCGTCACCGAACTCGCGCATGCCTTCGAGATCGGCTTCCTGATCTTCCTGCCCTTTCTCGTCATCGACCTCGTGATCGCCAACATCCTGATGGCGCTGGGCATGATGATGTTGTCGCCCACCACGATTTCGACTGCCCTTCAAGCTGCTGCTGTTCGTGCTGGTCGACGGCTGGGTCAAGCTGACGCATGGCGTGGTCCTGACCTACTTCTGAAGGCGCGCCGATGGACAACAGCTACGTCATCCAGATCACGCAGCAGGCGCTGTGGTATCGTGCTGCTACCTGTCGGCGCCGCCGATCATCCTGGCGGCGGTCGTCGGCCTGGTGATCGCCTTCGTCCAGGCGGCCACGCAGTTGCAGGAGCAGACGCTGCAGTACGTGGCGAAGTTCTTCGCGGTCGTGCTCACGATCTTCGTCACGGCTTCGATGCTCGGGTGCGGGGCTGTACCAGTTCACCGACAACGTCTTCTCGAACCTGGCCACGTCGGGGCGGCGCTGACGCGCTGCGCGTGACACGCTGAAGGCAAGCGATGGATGCGTTGCAACTGCCGGGCGTCTTCGGCGGCTTGGGCCGCGGGATCGATTCGCTGTCGTCGCTGGCACTGTTGCTGGGCATGAGCACCACCCGCGTCGCGGTGGCCTTCTTGCTGGTGCCGCTGATCACCGCGGAAATCATCCCGGCGACGATCCGCAACGCGTTGTTCGCGTCGATGGCGCTGTTGTCGCTGTTGCTGCAAGCGCCGCCGGCCGACGTCGCTGCATGGACCGGCATGCAGTGGACGGTGCTGTTCGCCAAGGAAGCCTTCGTCGGCGGCGTGATCGGCCTGATGTTCGCCGGCATGATGTGGGCCTTCGAGGCTGCGGGGCAGATCATCGACACCAAAGTTGGCTCGTCGATGGCGCAGTTGCAAGACCCGTTGTCGGGCCACCAGACGTCGCTGACCGGTGCGTTCCTCGCGCGCTTGGCATCGTGGGTGTTCATGGCGGGCGGCGGCTTCATGCTGATGGTCGCCACGCTGATCGAGAGCTACGCCGTCTGGCCGCTCGATGCCCCGATGCCGGCGCTCGAGCTTTCACGTGCCGGCTGGCTCGAGGCCGAGTTCGGCCGCGTGATGCTGCTCACGCTGCTGATCGCGGCGCCAGCGCTGGTGCTGCTGCACCTGATCGAAGGCGTGCTCGGGCTGGTGAACCGTTTCGCGCAGCAGCTCGAACGTGTTCAGCCTGTCGATGTCGATCAAGACGATCGCGACGGTGTGGATCCTGTGGGCCCAGGTCGCAATCCTGTCGAACGCGCTTTTCGAAGACTTGGTTGCACGTCAACCGCTCGTGATCCAGACGCTGAAGCGCGTCCTGGCGCCGTGAACAACGGTTGGCATCACCGCAGGTGGCATGACGCAGCTGGGGTCACGCAGTCGGGATCACATCGAGCCAGCGCATCGACTTCAGCAGCAGTTCAGCGTCGAGCCCCAACTCGAAGTCGAGATGCTGGCGCGCCATCAGTCGCGCCGTGTCCTGCGCGGTCGAGCCGCGCTTCGACGCCTCGAGCGACCACTCGCCCAGCGCCACGGCCAGCAGCGCCATGCGCGCGAAGAACTGCTGATGTTCGGCTGTCGTCGCGCGCGTCCAATCCACGGTGGGCATCACGTGCCTGACGACCCAGGTCGTGAGTTGCGACCAACGCGACAGCGTGACCGCGTGCGCTTCGAGCGCTTGCAGGCTCGCGGCGAGCATGCAGGCGAGCGCAACGCCCGCGTCGTCTTGATCGATGTCCTGCGGACGCAGATCGTCGCGGTAGTGCGTCAAGCATCTCAGGTACAGCGGCGCCATCGACGCTGCCGGCGCGAGGCGCCGCGACACCTCGGCGATGTCGACCCGAGCCGTGCGCCAAGCCGTCGGCGGCGCTGGTTGCTCGGCTGCCTGCGCGCTTGGCTGCGATGCACCGCTGTCGCAGCTTGGTGCCGACGCGCGCAAACCGTCTTGCATCGCGCTGCGCAGCGCTCGCGCGACTTCGACTTGCCACGGCCCGGGCTTTTGGGCCAGCGGCATCAGGTTGGTGCTTTTGGGTTGGTTCATGGTGATGTGCAGATATGAAGAAGGGCGAGCCCCCAGATCGCGGCTCGCCCTCGTTGCTGCGTTCTCACGCAGTGTGCGCTACTGCATCAGGCATGCGCCGCCTGCGTCTGGTGCATCACCCAGTGAAGCAGATCGGAGATCCTGTCGTTGCCCCTGCCGCCATCGATCTTGTCGTTGCCAGGGCCACCGCTGATGCGATCGTTGCCGGGGCCTCCGCGGATGTGGTCGTTGCCCTTGCCACCGTGGATGTGGTCGTTGCCGCGGCCACCATCGATGCGGTCGTTGCCCTTGCCGCCATCGATGCAGTCGTTGCCGCGGCCGCCGCGGATGTGGTCGTTGCCTTTGCCACCATCGATCTTGTCGTTGCCGCAACCACCGTCGATGTGGTCTTTGCCCTTGCCGCCGTCGATCTTGTCGTTGCCGCAACCGCCATCGATGCGGTCTTTGCCTTTGCCGCCGTCGATCTTGTCGTTGCCACCGCCGCCACTGATGCAGTCGTTGCCTTTGCCACCGGTAATGACATCGTCGCCGCAGCCACCGTCGATCTTGTCGTTGCCCTTGCCGCCGTCGAGCTTGTCGTTGCCACGACCACCGCTGATGACGTTGTTGCCTTTGCCACCGGAGAACTTGTCATCGCCCGCGCCGCCGACCATCACGTCATGGCCCTTGCCGCCGTCGGCGGTGATGTCGGCGCAAACGTCGTCGTCGACGGTCAGCTTGTCGTTCCCGTCCCCGAGGTTGAACTTGGTGGACTCGAGCTGATCTTTGGTCATCAGCTGGCACTCGCCGTTCACGTTCACCTCGTACATGCCAAGTTGCCCGGCCAAGCCGTCGGCACGCGAGATGTGCACGGTGTCGTCGCCCGAGGTTCCGTGCACGTCGCCATCAGGCCCTGTCACACCGCGCCGACGGCCGGTCGCGCAGTCGTCGCCGTCGCCCCACACCGGCTTGCGCGGCTCGCATCCTTCGCCCTTGGGTGGGCCTACGGGCCTGCCGTCATCGCACGACGGTGGCTGCCGGTCGAAGCCGCCGTTGCCGCATCGGTCGGGGTCCGGTTGGCAGCCGTGGCCGCCTTGACCACTTTGACCACCAAGGGGCGACAACCCGAGCCCTGCATGCAAGGCCGAAGTGACCTGCGCGCCGAGCTGGAATCCTTGTTGTAAGCCCTGGAAGGCCAGATTCAAGCCTGTTTGTGCGATGCCTGCGATGTTCATGATGGACCCTTCGCGTGTTGAATTGCTGCCCAGAAAGTCGGTGCGCTGATGGAACTCATGCTGCGACCGTGCCGTATTCGGCGCGTTCTCCCGCATGGCGACAAGCCGGGACGTTTCCCAGCGAGTGCAGGTCCTAGCTAGGAAGACTCCCAATGCCGTGTGCAACCCGTCGACGACTAGGAACGGCCGCAATCGCTTCTGGCGCTGGTTGGCGATAAGCTCGCCTCCTACCTTTCGACACCATCTCACCCTCTTCCATGTCGCCCCTGGGTTCCCTCTTCGACGCAGCCAGCGCAGGTGCTGTTTCCGGCACGGGTGCTGGTGCTGGTGCTGGTGCTGGTTCTGGCTCGGGTGCTGGTACTGGTGCTGCATCAGGACCGGCCGATACCGCGGGTCGCGCTTGGTTCCAGGGTTGGGGTGAAGGCTCGACGGCGGCACTGCACGCCGACGTTGAACCGCTGGCCAAGGGCATGAGCGCCACGCAGCATGCCGAGCGTGTGCTCGGTCATCTGATCGAAAGCAGCTGAGGCGCGCCGCGCCGCGCAGGCATGGCCGCCGCACTTTTGGCCGAACCCCGCTGGACCCTCGCGGCGCGTGCGTTGATCAGCGGCTGCATCGACCTGCCCGAGCTCGACGCCAAGGTCAACCTGCTCGAAGCCGTGTGCCGCGCGCTGGGCGACGAGCTCTACCCCGCGTTCCTGCGCGTGCTGGCCGAAGTGGGCCACAACGGTGACCACGACGCCCGCGCCGCGGTTGCGCAGGTGCTGGTGCACGCGCTGCAAACCGGGCGCCTGCCCAGTGGCCGACGTGCAGCGTGGGGCGCCACGTCCACCATCGGATCAGTCAACCGCGGCCGCAGCCTGGGGCCGCTGGAATACCTGTGCGCATGGGCAGGGCAGGGCGATGTGATGAACCACCTGGTGCAGCGCGAGTTCGAGCATGGCGCGCAGGCCGTGATTCAACTCGTGAACGCCGACCGCACCGCGCGCGACCTCTACTGCGGCCAACTTGTCGCCGAAGCCGATGCCCCCATCGAAGGTGCGTTGTCGCGCAGCACTCGCGCCGCGATGCGCAACATGGCCACGGTGTGGATGTCCGATGCCTCGCCCGCCGATGTCGCGTCCGCGTTTGTGGCCTCGCTCACCACGCACGCAACGCCCGCAGGCTGGTCGGCCAGCCTTGGTTTGCCTGGCTTGCCGCGCACGCGTTTCGAGTGAACGCGCCTGCGGCCAGCGCTCATTCGTCGTCGCGTCGCGCCGTCTGCCGCTGAAAGAAGTCGACCATCGCGTCGGTTGCGCTGGGCCCCGCAGGGTGCGTGTAGCTGCCCGCTGCGCTGCCGCCCGACCACGCGTGCCCGGCACCTTTGATCATCCACAGTTCCTTGTGGACCTTGCCTGCGGCGTCGCGCGCAAGGCTGCGCGTGAATAGCGAAGTACCTCGCCCCTCCAGGGTCACATCCGTTTCTGATTTCAGGAAGTGCGCGGCATTGGCCGGGTGAACCGTCGTGTCGAGATCGCCGTGGATGATGATCGTGGGCACGTCGAGGCGTGAACCGGCCCCACTGGCAGGCCCTGATTTCATCGCCGCCAGGGCCGACGGCAGATCGTTGGCCGCACCCGGCGCCAGGCCCGAATGCACGCCGACCGCGCTGAACACGTCGGGATACTCGCGGCCCAGGATCGCCGCCATGGCCCCGCCTGCCGACATGCCGGCGATATAGATTCGCTTCGAATCCACACCCTGTTGATCGGCAATGCGACGTGTCATGTCGGCGAGTATGGCGGGCTCGCCTCGGCCCTTGGACTGATGGTTGTGCTTGAACCAGTTCCAGCAACGCTGCGGGTTGGCGTTGGTGCTCTGCGCCGGGTACAGCACCAGGAAGTCATGCGTCTGTGCGGCCTCGTTCATGCGCGTGCCGGCAGCGAAATCATCGGGATGCTGGGTGCAGCCATGAAGCATCACGACCAATGAACGGCCGGTGATATCCGCGCTGGCAGGCACGAAGAGTTTGTAGTCGCGCTTGCCGTAGGCGTGCTCGAACGTGCCTGCGGTGAACGAGGTTTCGATGTGGTTGGCATCGGTGTGCGTCGGTCCTTCGACGACGACGCCGCGCGATCGAAGGATTTGCGCCGTGCGTTCGAGCAACGTGGACAGGATCGGTTGAGACGAATTCAGCATGGATACCTTGTTGTCATCAGTTGCTATTTGCTATCGCGTGCGGTCTGCGAGGGCGGCCCTGACGGCCGCGCTCGCTTGAAGCGAACCCAGGACTTCGATGGTTTCGATCGTGGCCGCAGCCAGCTCGGGCGTCACGTCCGCAGCGATCACGGCCAGCCCGAGCACGGAGATGTGCAGGCGCTTGCGGGCGCTGCGGGCGGCCTTCAATTCCGCCGCGGTGATGTGTCGCACGCCCAGTGCCAACGCCTTGCGCTCGACCACCTGGCGCACCGCGCTC
The DNA here is from genome assembly GCA_963738615.1 of uncultured beta proteobacterium. Taxonomy (GTDB): domain Bacteria; phylum Pseudomonadota; class Gammaproteobacteria; order Burkholderiales; family Burkholderiaceae_C; genus CAVTWY01. Next base: position 1,999,525 of record CAVTXI010000012.1, on the reverse strand, counting down.
TCGTGCTTGGCAAGCTGACGCCGGATGGCGGTGCGGATCAGGTCGGAGCGGCTGGCGTAGAAGCCTTCGGCGACCAGCAGATCAACCTGCCCGAGATCGATCAGACCCAGGTTGATGGTGATCTTCTCGTCGGTGGGAACCAACGCGTTGTGCGCGCTGCGTCGGGTGATCGGCATCGCATGACTATACGCCACTTGCCATCCACTTGGATGTCCTGACCTGCGCCCCGGTCCCCCCTGGGTATCCTGCGGCATGCACCCTTTGACGCAAGGCCCGATCCTTCCGACGTTGTTGCGCCTGGCCCTGCCCAACGTGTTGGCCATGGGGCTGACCGTGCTGGTGGGGATCGCCGAGACCTACTACGTGGGTCGGCTGGGCACCACGCCGCTGGCAGCGATGGCGCTGGTGTTTCCGTTCGCGATGCTGACGCAGATGATGTCAGCGGGCGCCATGGGCGGGGGCGTATCGTCGGCGGTCAGCCGCGCGCTGGGTGCGGGCGATGTCGAGCGTGCGGCCGCACTCGCGCGCCACGCCGTCGTGATCGGCATCACCATCGGCGTTGCGTACAGCGCGGTCTTTCTGGCCTTCGGGCCGACCTTCTACGCCTGGCTGGGCGGGCAAGGCGCCGTGTTGGCCGAAGCGCGAACCTATGCGGCGGTGATCTTCAGCGGCGCGTTGATGGTGTGGCTGTCGAACACGCTCGCGTCGGTACTGCGCGGCACCGGCAACATGCGTGTGCCGTCGATCATCATCGTTGCCGCCTCACTGCTTCAGATCGCGCTGGGTGGTTTGCTCGGCCTGGGTGCGGGGCCGGTGCCTTCGTTGGGTATGGTGGGCGTGGCACTGGGCCATGTGATCGCGACCACGATCTCGGTGCTGGTGCTGTGGTGGTTCCTGGCCAGTGACAAGGCGCGCGTGCGGCTGCGATGGCGCGGGCCGCGGCTCGAGGCTGCGCTGCTGGCCGACATCTTGCGCGTGGGCGCGCTGGCTTGTCTGTCACCGGTGATGTCGGTGTTGACCGTGCTGGTCTTCACGGGCCTTGTCGCCCGGCTGGGCGTGTTGCCGCTGGCGGGTTATGCCATCGGGCAGCGGCTCGAGTTCCTGTTGATCCCGATCGCGTTCGGTATTGGTGTGGCGTCGGTACCGATGGTGGGCATGGCGATCGGTGCAGGTGATGTGGCCCGCGCCCGACGTGTCGCATGGACCGCAGGCGCGGTCTCGGCGGTGAACCTGGCGGTGATCGGCGCGGCCGTCGCGTTGTGGCCGGACCTGTGGGCCGGCCTGTTCACGTCCGACCCCGACGCGCTGGCGCACGCGCGGCAGTACCTGCGCACGGTCGGCCTGGCCTTTCCGCTGTTCGGTCTGGGCCTGACCCTCTACTTCGCTTCGCAAGGTGCGGGCCGTGTGCTGGGGCCGGTGTTGGCAAGCGCGGTGCGCCTGCTGCTCGTCGTCGGGGTGGGTTGGTGGCTTGCGCAAGGGCAAGCGTCGGCGCAGGCGCTCTTCATGCTGGTGGCCGCGGCGATGGTGGCCTATGGGTTGCTGACGGCGATGGCGGTGAAGCTCACCGGCTGGGAGCGTCGCAACGATTAGCAATGCCCACGCCAGCCCTCGTCGGCAATCAGGCTCGAGCGCCTTCTATTGCGGCCAGACCAGCTCGAAGTGCTCCAGGATCAGGACGGCACGCTCACCCACCTGAAAACCCCTTGCTTCGGCGCGCTCCGCAAACTCCTGCCGGTAGGCCACGAGCCACCACGCGAGGCTGCGGTCGCCCTCGCCGCACTCGAAGGCGAATGAATCGTCGATGTCGTTGAAGTAGCGTCTTTCCACATGCGTCAGCCGAACGATGGCCTGCGGTGTGCCGTGGCCGTCGAGCACCACCACGTGTTCGCCCGGGCGCGGCAGGTCATCACCGTCCGCCTCGAAGTCACGCTCCAACGTGGCGTGTGCGCGCTTGTCGCCGCTGCGGATCAGCGCTGCAAGATCATCGGCGACGGTGCGCGAGTGACCGAACGCCGTGGCTGAGAAACCTTCGACCTGCACGGCACCGGCGCGTTGGTACTCGAGCCAGAAGGCTTCGATTTGATCGCGGCGGCCGGGCAGTGGTGGATGGGGGTTCACGATGGGGCGCTGAGGGCCGTCGACCTTACGGTTTCAGGCAGCCCTCCGAGGCCGGCGATGCCGATGCGCAGGGTCATGGGCGAGCTTTCAGGTGGCGAGCGAGGCGCTCGGTTGATAGTCGAGCTCGAGCCGATACGCCAGCGCGATGAACAGGCTTTGCGCCAGCGCCATCGTGCTGGTGAGTGAGCGAAACCCGAAGGTGGCGTGGTCTTGCACCAGCAGCACGGCCGCAGCGTCGCGTGCCAGCGGGCTCATGCGGCTGTCGGTGATCGCGATCAGTTTCGCGCGGCGCGCCAGGGCCGCTTGCGCGACGGCGAGTGTCTCTTCGGCGTACGGCGCGAACGAGACCGCAATCACCACGTCTCCCGGCCGCGTCGAGCGCACCTGGCCCTCGTGCATGCTGCCCAGCGCGGTGACCAGCTGAATGCGCTTGTCGGTGTGCTGCAAGGCGTAGTCGAGGTAGGCGGCCACCGGAAACGAGCGACGCGAGCCCACCACCCAGATCGACTCGGTCGTGGCGAGCAAATCCACCGCCTTGCCAAAGGCACGTGCGTCGAGGCCGTTGGCAAGCTCTTGCATGCCGGCCATCACGCCGCCGAGAAATTCGCCTGCGATCTCGACGCTCGAGAGCGTGCCCGCACCCGACTCGATCACCTCGCGGATGCGCGCCTTGTAGTTGCGGCTTGGTGCGATCTGGCGCGACAACACGTCGCGAAAGACCTTCTGCATCTCGGAGAAGCCCGAGAAGCCGAAATGCTTCGCGAATCGCACCACCGCCGACGGCTGCACTCCGCATTGCTGCGCCACGTCTTGAATACCGTCCAGGCCGATATGGTCGCGGTGCTCTTCGACATAGCGGGCGATCAGCTTGAGCTGCTTCGACAGTTGCTCATACTCGGTCGAGATCTGTTTGAGCAGGCGTTCGACGGTGGAATTCGCGGGTACGGTAGGCATGCTTGGGATTCTCCGGCTCGCGCCACGACCGGAACACGAAGAGAGGTTCGACTATTCTTGAGAGTCACTCAGGCTGGGCACCGGGCACCCACTGGTCATAGTCGACCAGCGCACCCGTCATCACTCCGGATTCCGGGCTGAGCATGTACGAGATCAGCCCCGCCAGTTCATCGGGTTTGGCAAGCTGCCCCATCGGCCGCGCGGCTTCGGCTTGGGCCAGCCAGTCGTCCGACGCGTGGTGCCACTTCTTTTGAATCGCAGCTTCGCCCGGCGTGTCCATCCAGCCGGCCATCACGCCGTTGCAGCGAATGCGCTGCGCGCGAAACGACTGCGCCACGTTCTTCGTCAGGTTGGCCAGCGTCGCCTTCGACGCCGAATACGGCACCAGGAATGATTGGCCGCAGTGCGCCGACTGCGACAGCACGTTGACGATCGAGCCCGGCGCGTTCTTGTCGACCAAGTGCTTCACCAGCGCCTGCATCAACAGGAAAGGGCCGCGCGCATTGATATCCATTTGCGCCTGCCACATCTCGAGCGAGGTATCCAGTAGCGTGCCGCGGTCGGTGATGGCGGCCGAGTTCACCAGCGCATTCACCGTGCCCAGCTTGGTGATCGCGGTGGCCATCAGGCGCGTGCAGTCCTCCACTTTGCCGACATCGGCCTGCACGAAAAAGCATTCGGCGCCCAGCGCGCGAACGCCGACGGCGGCGGCTTCGCCCAGGTCGGCGCGCCGTCCCGCCAGCACGATGCCCGACGCGCCTTCGCGCGCGATGCGCCGGGCCGCGGCCAGGCCCAGCCCCTGGGTGCCACCAGTGATCACTGCGCGCGTGCCGCGGTGGCGGCGGTTCGAGTCTTCATCCACATCGGCACTTTAGCCACGTCGAAGCTGAATTGGAAAGGGATTTCTGAGTACATACCATGACGGAAGTGGAATTCCTTCTCACCTAGACTCGGGTCCACGCCCGGATCACCAGCTCGAGTGATCAGCCCGAAGGACGTCTTTCGCATGAATAACCTGCCGTTTCCCGACGGGCGCACACATGACCTTGCCTGCCTGGGCCGTCTGGCGGTGGACCTGTACGCGCAGCAGGTCGGCTGCCCGCTCGAAGACGCGACCAGCTTCGCCAAGTACCTCGGCGGCAGCTCGGCCAACATCGCCTTCGGCGCAGCACGGCTGGGGTTGCGCGCGGCGATGATTTCGCGCGTGGGTGACGAACAAATGGGCCGCTTCCTGGTGCAGACCTTGCAGAAGGAGGGCTGCGACACCTCGATGATCCAGGTCGACCCGCAGCGCCTGACCGGCCTGGTGCTGCTGGGCCTGAAAGACCGCGACACCTTCCCGCTGCTGTTCTACCGCGAGAACTGTGCCGACATGGCGATCGACGCCGACGCGATCCGCGAAGACTTCATCGCCCAATGCCGCGCGCTGCTCATCACGGGCACGCATCTGTCGCAGCCCACCGTGCGCCACGCGTCGATCACGGCGTTGAAGCACGCGAAGAAGCACGGTGTGGTGCGCGTGCTCGACATCGACTATCGCCCCGTGCTGTGGGGCCTGACCAAACGCGGCGACGGCGAGAACCGTTTTGTCGATTCGGCGCAGGTGACGGCAAGCCTGCAAGAGGTGCTGCCGCACTTCGATCTGCTGATCGGCACGGAGGAAGAGTTCCGCATCGCCGGTGGCGTGGCCGACAGCCTGGTGGGGTCGCTGCGCGCGGTGCGCAAGGTCACGCACGCGGCGCTGGTGGTCAAGCGCGGGCCCATGGGTTGCAGCTTCGTACCTGGCGCGGTGCCTGATTCGATCGACGACGCGTTGACCGTGCAGGGCGAACGCGTTGAGGTGCTGAACGTGCTGGGCGCGGGTGACGCGTTCGCGTCCGGTTTGATGACCGGTCTGCTCAGCGGCAAAAGCTTCGAAGACGCCGCGCGCATCGCCAACGCATGCGGCGCCATCGTGGTGTCGCGCCACGCGTGCGCACCCGCGATGCCCACGCCGGCCGAGCTGGAGCATTGGTTTTCGGGCACGCGCAACCCGAAGGTCGACGCCGATGTGCAGCTTGCGCACCTGCACCGCGTGACCGCGCCGCGGCCGAGTTGGAGCGAGCTGAACGTGATGGCGTTCGACCACCGCAGCCAGTTCCTCGAGCTGGCGCGCGATGCGGGTGCGAGCGAATCGCGCATCCCGGCGTTGAAGGCGCTGCTGCTGCGTGCGGCCGAGCAGGTGGAGCGCAGCCGCGGCCTCGCAGGCAAGGTCGGCGTGCTGATCGACGGTACGTATGGCGAAGCCTCGCTGCACGCCGCCACCGGCCGCGGCTGGTGGGTCGGCCGCCCGGTCGAGTTGCCCGGCTCGCGCCCGCTGCGCTTCGAAGCCGGCGCATCGCTTGCGTCGGCGATGAACCACTGGCCGCGCGAGCAGGTGCTGAAGTGCCTGGTGCACTACCACCCCGACGACGCGGTCGATCTGCGGCTGGCACAGGAAGGCACGCTGCTCGAGCTGTGGGCCGCCACGCGCGAGACGGGGCATGAGCTGCTGCTGGAAGTGATCCCGCCGCGCGGCGCGACTCCGGTTGGTGACAGCGTCGACACCGCCGTGTTGCGCTCGATCACGCGCCTGTACAACCTGGGCCTGAAGCCCGAATGGTGGAAGCTCGCGCCGATGGCGCCACCGTCGTGGGCAGCGCTCGCAGCGTTGATCGCGAACGCGACCCGCATTGCCGCGGCGCCGTCATCCTGGGTTTGAACCAACCGCTCGACGCCCTGGCCGCCGGCTTCGCGCAGGCCACGCACCCCATCGTCAAAGGCTTCATGGTCGGCCGCACCTTGTGGGCCGCACCCAGCCAACGCTGGCTCGAGGGCAAGATCGATGACAACGCGCTGGTCGACGAAGTGGCACGCAACTTCGCGACACTGGTCGATGCGTGGCGCGCGAGCCGCAAGCGGCTTCAGGAGGCGGCATGATGAGCACCTCTGTGTCGATGACGACCACTCGCATCACGATGGCCCAAGCGCTGGTGCGCCATCTGGCCGCACTGCGCATCCAACTCGACGACGGCTCGCTCGTCCCCTACTGCGGTGGCACCTGGGCCATCTTCGGCCACGGCAACGTGGCGGGCATCGGCGAAGCGTTGTGGGAGCAGCGCGCGGCGCTGCCGACCTATCGCGCGCACAACGAGCAGGCGATGGCGCACGCCGCGATCGCCTACGCGAAGGCCAACTTCAGGCAGCGCGTGATGGCCGTCACCACGTCGATCGGCCCCGGCGCGACCAACCTGCTGACCGCCGCCGCGCTCGCGCACGTGAACCGGCTGCCGGTGCTGCTGCTGCCCGGCGACGTCTTCGCGTCGCGCGCGCCCGACCCGGTGCTGCAGCAGGTCGAAGACTTCGCGGCCGGCGACATTTCGGCGAACGACGCTTTTCGCCCGCTGGTGCGCTACTTCGACCGCATCACACGGCCCGAGCAGATCCTCACCGCGCTGCCGCGCGCGATCCAGCTGATGACCGACCCGGCGACGTGCGGGCCGGTGTGCCTAGCGTTGCCGCAAGACGTGCAGACGATGGCGTTCGACTGCCCGCAGTCGTTCCTCGAGCCGCGCACGCTGCACATCCGGCGCCCGGCGCCCGATGCGCGTGAACTCACCGCGGCCAACGACGCGCTGACCGCGTCGCGCCGGCCGCTCGTGGTGGCCGGCGGCGGCGTGCTCTACAGCCGCGCCGGCGCGACGCTCGCGGCTTGGGCCGCGGCGCACGGCGTGCCGGTGGCCGAGACGCAGGCAGGCAAGGGCAGCGTGCCGTGGGACCACCCGCTGAATGCGGGCGCGATCGGCGTCACCGGCTCGCCCGCGGCGAACGCGCTGGCGCGCGACGCCGATCTGGTCATCGCGATCGGCACGCGGTTGCAGGACTTCACCACCGGCTCGCACACCGTCTTCGCGCAGGCGCGCATCGTGTCGATCAACGTGCAGCCGATCGACGCGGCGAAGTGGTGCGGCGCAGTCGCTCGTGGCCGATGCCCGCGTCGTGCTCGCCGCGCTGCGGCCGGGCGTCTGGCGCGCCGACGATGCGTGGACCGCTCGCGCGCAGCAGCTTGCGGCGGAGTGGAACGCGCCGCGTCACCGAATCGACGACCGCACTTCCGAAGGACGAGCTTCCGTACGACGCCGAAGTCATCGGCGCGGTGCGCGACTCGGCCGCCGACTCGCCAGCGCGCGACATCGTCGTCTGCGCCGCGGGCACGCTGCCGGCCGAGCTGCACAAGCTGTGGCGCGCGGCGCACGCCGGGCGGCTATCACATGGAGTACGGCTACTCGTGCATGGGCTACGAAATCGCCGGCGGCCTGGGCGTGAAGATCGCGCGCCCCGACGCCGAAGTCATCGTGATGGTCGGCGACGGCTCGTACCTGATGATGAATTCGGAGATCGCGACGTCGGTGATGCTCGGCAAGAAGCTGATCATCGTCGTGCTCGACAACCGGGGCTATGGCTGCATTCAGCGCCTGCAGATCGCTTGCGGCGGCGAGCGGTTCAACAACATGCTGGACGACTGCGTGCCCGAGGGCGGCCAGGACGTGAAGATCGACTTTGCCGCGCATGCACGATCACTCGGTGCCGAAGCGGTTCACGTCGGCGACATCGCCGCGCTGAAGGACGCCATGCACAAGGCTCGTGCCGCTACGCGCACGCAGGTCATCGTGATCGACACGACGCACGCTCGAACGACAGATGAAGGCGGGTGGTGGTGGGAAGTTGCAGTGCCTGAGGCCTCGCAGCGGCGTGAGGTGTTCGACGCGCACCGACGGGCGGTCGAGGGCAAGGCTGGGCAGCGGCGGTACTAAGCACGTATTCGTATCGTTCGCCTCTGATTCGAGCCGCCACATATGCCCAACCTCCTCGTCGTCTGGCAACGCATTCGCTCAATAGCCAAGCAAAGGGACGTCGTTCTTACCGTGTTGGGAGCGCTCGCGGGCTGGCTGATCTCGCATGCTTACTACGTGCGCTCTATCGAAGACATGCGCGCGGAAGGTGAGGAACGCGCTCGTCAACATGAAATGCTGATTCGCGGGATCGAGTCGATTGGCACGATCAAGTACTCAAGAGACTCTGTGGGCAAGGTGGTAGGCGTTGCAATTCGGCTTCAAGGTCAAGCGTCTGGTGAAGCCACTACGACTGGGGACCTCTCCACTACCGACCAAGGAAGAAGCGCAAAGTGACCTCCAGCTCTGCGCGAAGTGATCGAAGGACCACCCCATGACCTGGAACATCCGAATCGGCATCAACCCCATCTCGTGGAGCAACGACGACCTGCCCGCACTCGGCGGTGAAACCCCGCTCGAGACCGCACTCTCCGAAGGCGCGCAGATCGGCTATCAAGGCTTCGAGCTTGGCAACAAGTTCCCGAAGGACGGCCCCGTGCTGAAGGCCAAGCTGGCGGAATACGGCGTGGCGTGCGTCAGCGGTTGGTATTCGGGCCGGCTGGCCGAAGGCGAACTCGACGTCGAAATCGCCGACTGCAAGGCGCACATGGCGAAGCTGCAGCACAACGGCTGCAAGGTCGTCGTCTACGGCGAAGTCGCGGGCTCGATTCAAGGCAGCATCGACACGCCGCTGGCCAAGCGCCCGCGCTTTCGCACCGACGCGCAGTGGCAGGCCTACGCAGCGAAGCTGAATGCCTTCGGCGAACACGTGCGCACCACCTACGGCATCACGCTGGCCTATCACCACCACATGGGTGCGTATGTCGAATCGCCCGCCGACATCGACCGCCTGATGGCCGAGACCGACCCCAAGAAGGTTGGCCTGCTGTTCGACACCGGGCACGCCTACTACGGCGGCGCCACCGACCCCGCGGCGCTGCTGCGCAGGCACGTGGCGCGCGTGGTGCACGTGCACTGCAAGGACGTACGCGCGCAGGTGGTGGCGAAGGCGCGCAACGACGGCTGGAGCTTCCTCACCGGCGTGATCAACGGCACCTTCACCGTACCGGGCGACGGCGTGATCGACTTCGACGCCGTGCTGTCCACGCTGCGCACCGCAGGCTACGAAGGCTGGCTGGTGGTCGAGGCCGAACAAGACCCGGCCGTGGCGCCCAGCTACGCCTACGCGAAGAAGGGCTTCGACACGTTGAAGCGCATCGTGGAGCGATTGTCATGACCAGCAAGCTTCTGGCAAAGGCCGCGCGCGAAGGCCGCGAGATCGTCAACGTGACGCCCGAACGCGCGGGCTGGACGCACGTGGGTTTTCGCGCACTGCGCCTTTCCACCGACGAGACCGAGACGCTCGACACCGGTGCGCGCGAGCTCTGCATCGTGGTGCTGACGGGCACGGTCGACATCGTCGTCGATGGCACGCGGTTCGATTCGCTGGGCACACGCGACAGCGTGTTCGAAGAGGTGTCGCCCGCCGCCGTCTATGTGCCGCCCGGCCGCCGCGTGACGATCGGCGCTCGCCGCGCCAGCGAGGTTGCGCTTTGCACCGCCCCGGGCGGCGACAAGGCGCGCGATGTGCGCGTGATCGACGCTTCCACCATGCGCCGCAGCGTGCGCGGGCAAGGCACCAACACACGCTACATCTGCGACGTGCTGCCGCACGACGACCCCACCGCCGCGCATCTGCTGGTCGTCGAAGTGCTCACCCCCGCCAGCCATTCGTCGAGCTACCCGCCGCACAAGCACGACATCGAAGCCCCGCCCACCGAAACGCAGCTCGAAGAAACCTACTACCACCGCCTGAACCCGCCGCAGGGCTTCGCGTTCCAGCGCGTGTACACCGACGACCGCAGCCTGGACGAAGCCTGCGCCGTCGAGGACCACGACGTGGTGATGGTGCCGCGCGGCTACCACCCGGTGACGGCGCCGCACGGCTACGACCTCTACTACCTGAACGTGATGGCGGGGCCGAACCGCTTCTGGGTTTTCAAGAACGACCCGGCGCACGAGTGGATGCTGCAACCGTCATGAATCAACGTTCGTTGGGCTCAGTGCCTGCAATGTCGGGATCTGAACCGGTGACCAGCGCCAGCACGTCATCGAAGTAGCCGCTGTTGCCGGGGCCAGCGTAGTTCCCAGGCTGCGCTGACGAAGGCAAGCCGGGGATCGGTGCGAAGTACTTGTCGTAGATGTCAGGCATGTTCTGTCTGAACCATTCGATCTGTGCGCCGCGAGTCTGGTCGAGCGTGTTGTAGGTACCCGCGCCATCCACGATCTGGGCAAGGTCGATCAAGCCGAGCAAGGCATTCGAATACCCGACATCTGCCCAGCTCACGTCGGCGCCGTTCGGCGACGCGAGCACGTCGCCGATGAACCGCTCGGCCACTGCGCCGGTCAGCCCATGCGCCGCGGCCGAATCGAACGCCAACCGCATGAGCAAACCCTCGCTGTCGGTCGGGTCGGATGCGCCGCGATTCACCAACTCGCGCACGAACTCGGGCCGCATACCGAAGTTCTCGAGCAGCGCGACTTGCTGGTGGTTCTCGACGAGGTTGCGCGCGCTCTCCTTGTCGAGATCTGCGGCCTCGAGGTAGCTGCGCTGACGCGCGTGCAACGCGTCCTCAACGTCGCTGCCTTCGATCAGGCCGTCGATGAAGCCGCCCACGCCGTGAATCAGCGACCCGATCGCGCCCAGCGCACCGCCCAGCACCGTGCCGGCGAGCGGAATGACCTCGAGCGCATCGCCGCCCAACGCGAGCACGGTGCCGACCGCCGCGATCCCCTCGCCGAAGTTCGGGTTCGTCCGCAGCTGATCGATGTCGTCGGTGAGCTGAACCGCGTCGAGCCCGAACCCGACCAGCGGCAAGAACCGCGCGCCGAAGTCGGCGGCCTTGGCGCCCAGCCGCGCCACGCTTGCCGCATCGCTGCCGAAGTTCGCGGCGTCGAGCCCGATCACACGCCCGCCCTTGCCGATGACGCCCAACATGCCGATGCCGATTTCGGCAGCGTCCTTGCCGGTGCCGATGGCCGCCAGCACCGCGCCGGGCAGGTCGCCGCTGCGGTACGACTCGACCGTGTCCGCAAAGCCGACAACCAGACCGACGACCGCGAGCGACTTGCCAAACCCGTTCTTGTCGCCCCAACCGTCGACCAACCCTTCGGCGTTGTCCGCAAGCCGTGCCTCGAACGTCGCGATCTTTGCCCGATCAGGGTGGCCGGCCGGCAGCGCGCTCAGGCGCTGGAACTCCTGCCAGTCGTCGTTGATCTGCGTGATCTTCTCGATGTCGTCGAGGTAAGCCCCTGAGCTGTCGAGCAGCCGCGCCTTGTCGATGAACGTGCTGATCAGGCCCTGGCGTTCGGACGGGTCGGCCGCGGCGATGTTCACCAGCAACTGCGACGCCATGCTCTCGAGCGCATCGGCTCGAATGCCGTCTTGCAGACGAGTCGCCAGATCGTCGTCGACGAAGCCGTCGAGCTTCTCGAACAGCGCCGGGTTGTTCTCGACCCGTTGCGCCCAATCCGTGGCGCGCTCGGCATAGGCAGGCGTGCGTGCCAGCGACTCGTAAGCGTCGAGCATCACCTCGTCGGCGTTCTCGTCGCCCGTGAGCGCCAGGCGCTCGAGCGTCGGCGTCGCCGCCTCGAGGGCCGCGGCAAGCTGATCGTCGCCGGCCGCGACCCGGCGCCGCACCTCGGCGTTGGACGCAAGCGTGCCGTCGTCACCCGCTTCGATGGTCGACTCGTCGGCCCAGTACGCTTCGATGTACGCCGCCTGCTCGTCGGCGGTCAGGGCCGGGCCGAAGGCGGCCAGGTCCTTCTGCAGCTGGATCTCGCGTTGCGCGTACTGCGCCGAGATGTCCTCGAAGTCGGCGCGCAACCCGTCGACTCCGTTCACCACAGCCTGGTCGACCTTGGCCGCAGCTTCGGTGCGCCCGCCCGCCCGAAGCGCGTCGGCAGTGGCCACCGCCAGCGCCGTGCTTCCACCGGCTTCGATGACCTGGCCGAGCACGCCGTTCAGTCCGGCGTACGTCGGAATCGCCGGGTTGCCGTGCGGGCCGAGCGCGTAGGCACCGAAGTCGGAATCGGCAGCGCCGTTGGCGATGGATGCCGCAACCTGCTCGATGCTCGAGGCACCGCCTAGTTCGGCGGCGGCGCCCAATGCGGTGATGACGTCACGCGCTGCACCTTCGTCGGACCGATCGAAGCGGCCCAGGTCGGCAGTGATCGCGTCGATCGTGTCGGAAGACTCGGCCACGATGCGCCCTGCCACCTCGGGGTTCGCGGCGGTCAGGCGGTCGAGCGCCCGCGCTGCGGCCACGGCGCCGTCCTGCTCGTACACGCGTTGAACCTCGGCCGAGCTTGCATCGACCGCGCGGTTCTCGTTGATCTGTGTCTTCACGCCGTCGACAAGGGCCGTGAACGACGCGTCGCCCGGCGCCAACGCCTTGATCACCGCTGCGCGGCCCTCAACCCGTTGCTCGGCCGTGAGCGGATCACCCGGGTAGGACGGGCCCTGTTCATCGGCGCGTTCGAGGTCAGCCTGGATGGCGTCGCGCAACTCGGCGCGCTGCGCCGCCAACGCCGCCTCGCCAGGCCCGCCGCTGCCTGCCGGCGGCAACGCGACTTCGAGCTTCTCGAGCTTGTCTCGGGCCGACCGAACGTCTTCCAGGCCCGCATCGATCGGCGCGGCCTGCGTGGTCCTGCGAAATTGCAGGGCTCGACTGCCTGTCGGCTCGGTCCAGCGAGGCAACCCTTCCCACGGGTTGGTGCCTGTGTGCGGTAGCGATGTGGCGCGCGATCCGCCGTCGCCCGCCTGCTGTTCGTCCTGCTGGCGCCAAGTCTCGAGGTGATGGATCAGCCCCGGGTCGGTGCTCGTGAGCTGCCGATACACCACGTCGCGCTGCTCGGGATGCTGCTGAAGCGCGGTGTGCACATCCTTGCCGGGCGGTGGCATCGCGGCCACGCCCGCGGACGGTGTGGACGGAACGGACTTGGTCGCAGGACGCGGCGGAGGGGGCGGCGGAGGGGGCGGGGGCGGCGATACCGCGTAAGACTTGTCGAGCATGAATATCTCCGAACGAGAACCCGAAGAGTCTGAACGCGCAGACAGCGAACCCGTCAGTAGGGGCGTTCCAATCGAGTTGCATCCAGACGCAACGCGCGTAAGCGCGGGCGCGCCATGGTCGCGGCCACTTCAAGAGACCGGCGACGGATACTCAGAGGTAAGCCGCAGCACCGGAGAGCGCCATGCGCGCCCGTGTGTACCGAGCGCAAGCCAATGGAAAGAACCATCATGGGTGCCACCGAAGCCTTCACCACCACCACCGACGTCGCCCACTGGATCAACGGCCAGCGCGTGCCCGGCCCCGCCAACGGCCGCAGGCAGCCCGTTTACAACCCCGCCACCGGCGCCGTCGCGCGCCAGGTGTCGCTGGGTGGCAAGGCCGAGATCGACGCCGCCGTTGCCGCCGCGAAAGCCGCGTTCCCCGCATGGGCCGACACGCCGCCGATCCGCCGTGCGCGCGTGCTCAACCAGTTCCTCGCGCTGCTGAACCAGCACCGCGATACGCTGGCCGCGATGATCACCGCCGAGCACGGCAAGGTGTTCAGCGACGCACAAGGCGAGGTCACGCGCGGCATCGACATCGTTGAGTTCGCCTGCGGCATTCCGCAATTGCTGAAGGGCGACTACACCGACCAGGTCAGTACCGGCATCGACAACTGGACGCTGCGCCAACCGCTGGGCGTGGTCGCCGGCATCACGCCGTTCAACTTCCCCTGCATGGTGCCGTGCTGGATGTTTCCGGTGGCACTGGCGTGCGGCAACGCGTTCATCCTGAAGCCCAGCGAGCGCGACCCGTCGGCGTCGATCTTCATGGCCGAGTTGCTGCACCAGGCCGGGCTGCCCGAAGGCGTGTTCGGCGTCGTGCAGGGCGACAAGGTCGCAGTCGACGCGCTGCTGGCGCACCCCGACGTGCAGGCGCTGAGCTTCGTCGGCTCGACACCCATCGCGCACTACATCTACCAAACCGGCGCGCAACACGGCAAGCGTGTGCAGGCGCTGGGCGGCGCGAAGAACCACATGGTGGTGATGCCTGATGCCGACCTCGAGCAGGCGGTCGACGCGCTGATCGGCAGCGCCTACGGCTCGGCCGGCGAGCGCTGCATGGCGATCAGCGTGGCGGTGCTGGTGGGCGATGTCGGCGACAAGATCGTGCCCATGCTGGCCGAACGCGCGAAGTCGCTGAAGGTGAAAAGCGGCATGGAGCCCGACGCCGAGATGGGCCCGGTCGTCACGAAGCAAGCGCTCGAACGCATCGAGGGCTACATCGACGTCGGCGTGAAAGAAGGCGCCAAGCTCGTCGTCGACGGTCGGGGCCTCGACGTCAAAGGCCTCGAGGGCGGCTTCTTCACCGGCGGCACGCTGTTCGACCACGTGAAGCCGACGATGCGCATCTACAAGGAAGAAATCTTCGGCCCGGTGCTCGCGTGTCTTCGCGCGAAGGACTTCGCCGAAGCGCTCCAACTCGTCAACGATCACGAATTCGGCAACGGCGTGTCGTGCTTCACCAGCGATGGCAACGTCGCCCGCGAATTCGCGCGGCGCGTGCAGATCGGCATGGTCGGCATCAACGTGCCCATCCCGGTGCCGATGGCATGGCATGGCTTCGGTGGCTGGAAGCGGTCGCTGTTCGGCGACATGCATGCCTACGGCGAAGAAGGCGTGCGCTTCTACACCAAGCAGAAGAGCGTGATGCAGCGCTGGGCGGGATCGATCGGCAAAGGCGCGGAGTTTGCGATGCCGACGTCGAAGTAGGGCGGTCCGACGCGCAGGGCGCGTTCAGGTTGGCGGCGAAAGCTGGCGCACGTAGTCGTGTTGCACCGTGTTGATGGTTGACACGCGGTACTCGACCGGCTTGTCGCCGAAAGTCAGCGCGGTTCTGCGCACGTGCATCACCGGCGCGCCGGGGGCGAGCCCCAGGATTCGTGAAGCCAGCCTGTCGGCCGCCGCGGCACGGGCACGCTCGAGCGCGCGCGTCACGGTGATGCCGAACTCGGTCTGGTAGAGGTGATAGATCGTGCTGGCGCGTTCCCTGAAGCGCTTTTCGGTCATGCCTTTGAAGAGCGCCGCGGGTAGCGTCAGCCGGTCATGGATCACCGCGCGGCCCTGAAGCAGCAGCCGGTTGTCGACCAGGATGCCGGGTTCGCCGACCTTGACGTGCAGCGCCTGCGCGGCCTCTTCGTCGATGCGTACGCGCTCGAAGGCGACCAGCTCCACCCGAGGCACCTCGCGCAGGCCGTCGCTGCGCTCGATGTGGAAGAACTGGAACAGGAAGCGGTCGGCGTTGTGCAGCATCACGAAGGTGCCTCGCCCCTGGCGGCGCGCAAGGATGTGCTCGGCCACCAGTTCATCCACCGCGTGGCGCAGCGTGCCGACCGACACACCGAAGGCGGCAGCCAGCTCGCCCTCACTCGGCAGCGCGGCGCCGGCCGGGCACAGGCCGTTCTCGATGGCGTGAAGCAGCGAGCGTTTGACCACGCGGTACAGCGGGGCCCCGGCCGTCGGCGGGCGCGATGGGCGTGAAGACTTGCGAAGCAGCCAGGGCTTGCCATGGCGGCGCATTCTGATGCGGACGGACCATCTCATTCAAGTCATATAAATGACCTGTTTGACGGTCAGGTCTGTCGCGACCACACTGCCCGCATCGTCATTCCGAGCGGATAGGAGGCAGACCCATGATTCATTTCGTTTTGCACGGCACCAAGGACACGGTGGCGGTCGTGGTCGTCGAAGGCGTGAAGGCGGGTATGACGCTCCAGGGCTGGATCATGGACGACGACAAGACGACCAGCGTCGTCGCCAAGCAAGACATCCCCATCGGCCACAAGGTCGCGCTCGCGGACATGGCGCCCGGCGACACGGTGTGGAAGTACGGCATCGACATGGGCAAGGTGGTCGCGCCGATCAAGGCCGGCGAACACGCCCACGTGCACAACATCAAGACCAAGCGCTGGTAAGCCGGGCTGAAGCAGAACACTGAGCCTCAACGCTGAGCCACAACGTCACCAAGGATCTATCCCATGTCCGCCATTTCCAAAGACACCACCTTCCTGGGCTATCGGCGTGAGAACGGCCGCGTGGGCGTGCGCAACCACGTCATCATCCTGCCGCTCGATGACTTGTCGAACGCCGCCGCCGAGGCCGTGGCGCACAACATCAAGGGCGCGATGGCGATTCCGCACCCCTACGGCCGCCTTCAGTTCGGCGCCGACCTCGATCTGCACTTCCGCACGCTGATCGGCGCGGGCTGCAACCCCAACGTCGCTGCGGTGGTCGTCATCGGCATCGAAGACGGCTGGACGCAGAAGGTCGTCGATGGCATCAAGGCCACCGGCAAACCGGTCGTCGGCTTCGGCATCGAGATGCATGGCGACCACGACACGATCATGCGCGCGAGCAAAGTCGCACGCGAGTACGTGCAATGGGCCAGCGAAAAGCAACGCGAGGTCTGCCCGATCCACGAGCTTTGGGTCAGCACCAAATGCGGCGAGAGCGACACCACCAGCGGCTGCGGCGCCAACCCGGCGGTGGGCAACGCGTTTCGACAAGCTTCATCCGCTGGGCAGCTACCTCTGCTTCGGTGAAACGACCGAGCTGACAGGCGGTGAGCAGATCGTCGCCGCGCGCTGCGCCAATGACAGCTGTGCGCGAGCAGTTCATGTTCATGTTCAATCGCTACCAGGACGTGATCAATCGCCACAAGACCAGTGATCTGGCCGACAGCCAGCCCACCAAGGGCAACATCGCCGGGGGCCTGACGACGATCGAAGAAAAGGCGCTGGGCAACATCCAGAAGATCGGCAAGAAGTGCACGGTCGATGGCGTGATCGACAAGGCCGAGATTCCCTCGCACCCGGGCCTGTGGTTCATGGATTCTTCATCCGCTGCGGCCGAGATGGTGACCCTGTGCGCGGCATCGGGCTACGCGGTGCACTTCTTCCCCACGGGGCAGGGCAACGTGATCGGCAACCCGATCCTGCCGGTCATCAAGCTGTGCGCCAACCCGCGCACCGTGCGCACGATGAGCGAACACGTCGACGTGGACGTGAGCGGCCTGCTTCAGCGTGAGATCACGCTCGACCAAGCCGGTGACAAGCTGCTGGACTGCATGCTGCGCACGGCCAACGGGCGATTCACCGCGGCCGAGGCACTGGGCCACCGCGAGTTCGTGATGACGCGGCTGTACGAAAGCGCCTGAGGTCACGCCGAGCACGCTTTCCAGGTCCACCATGCGCATCCTGATCTGCCGAATTCATCGACGCAAGCGCGCTGCCCGCGCTGCGCGCAGAACATGACGTCGTGTATGACCCGGCGCTGGTGGACGATACGCCGCGTCTGTTGGCCGAAGCAGCGAGCGCCAACGCGATCATCGTGCGCAACCGCACCCAGGTGCGAGGCGAGTTGCTTGCGGCCCTGAGCCGTTGCAAGGTGGTCGGCCGGCTCGGTGTCGGCCTGGACAACATCGACGTGCCTGCTTGTGAGGCGCGCGGCATGAAGGTCATTCCCGCCACCGGCGCCAACGCACTCAGCGTGGCCGAGTACGTGATCGGCTCGGCGATGTTGCTGTTGCGCGGCGCGTACCAATCGACCGCTGCCATGGCCACCGGTGGCTGGCCGCGCAACGCGCTTTCCAACGGCCGTGAACTGGCGGGCAAGACGCTCGGCCTGGTGGGCTTTGGCGCCATCGGGCAGTTGTCGGCGGGGATGGCGCGGGCGATGCGCATGCGGGTGATCGCGTTCGACGCCATGATGGATCGTGACCATCCGGCCTTTGCTGCGAGTGGCGTGGCGTGCGTTGGCCTTGATGAGCTCGTGGCCAGCGCCGACGTGGTGAGCCTGCACGTGCCACTGGTTGATTCAACGCGCAACCTGTTTGACGCCAGGCGCATCGCTGCGATGAAGCCCGGTGCGGTCTTGATCAACACCGCGCGCGGTGGCATCGTCGACGAAGTTGCGGTGGCACAGGCGCTGCGCGCCCAGCGCCTGGGCGGCGCCGCCATCGATGTGTTCGGCCTCGAGCCGTTGCCGGCGCAGGCCCATTTCGTGGGCTGTCCGAACCTGCTGCTCACGCCCCACATCGCCGGCGTGACGCACGAATCCAATGAGCGCGTCAGCAGCGTCATCGCAACCAAGGTGCTGGAGGCGCTGCGCGGATGACCACGATGAGTCTGATCGCTGCGTCCGACGCCGTGGCGACTGCGTTGCAACGTGCAGGCGCCCATCCTGGCATGGCACGGGCCGCCGCCCGCGCGCTGGTGCTGGCCGAAGCGCAGGGCATGGCGTCGCATGGCCTGAGCCGCGTCACGCAATACGCCGCGCACCTTCGCAACGGTCGCGTCGCCGGCAACGCGGTGCCCAGCGTGCGTCACGCCAAGGGGGGTGCCGTGCTGGTCGATGCCCATGAAGGTCTTGGCTTTCGCGGCCTGTGAGTTGGCCGTCGCAGAAGCGATCGGGCGCGCGCGCGAATTCGGCGTGGCGTTTGCCGGCGTCACCAACAGCCACCATGGCGGCGTGCTGGTCGATCACCTGCGCCCGGTTGCCGCGGCCGGCATGGTGGGCATGGGTTTCGCCAATTCGCCAGCGGCCATGCCAGCGGCTGGTGGGCGCCACGCGATCTTCGGCACCAATCCGGTGGCAGCGATCTTCCCGCGCCTGAATGCCGATCCGCTGCTGATCGACCTGAGTCTGTCCGAAGTTGCGCGGGGCAAATTGATGGTCGCCGCCAAAGAGGGCCGCCCGATTCCGCACGGGTGGGCGCTTGATGCCAGCGGCCAGCCGACCACGGACCCGAAAGCCGGCATGGAAGGCTCGATGCTGCCGATCGGCGCGATCAGCAGCCCCAAGGGCGCGATGCTCGCGCTGACCGTCGAGCTGCTGGTCACCGCGCTGATCGGCGCCAACTTCGGCTTCGAAGCGTCGAGCTTCTTCGTCGACGCTGGCAACCGGCCGCGCATCGGTCAGGCCTTTCTGGTGATCGACCCTGCAGCGATGGCGGGATCGGCAAGCTACCTCGAGCGTGTGGAAATCCTGATCACCGAGATGTTGAGCGACGAGGGTGTACGCCTGCCCGGCGCGCGCCGCGAAGCCTTGCGCCGTGCAGCGCAAGCGAATGGCATCGAGGTTGCCGACGGTTTGCTCGCGCAGTGGCAAAGCCTGTGAACGTTCGCGCGCGTCAACGTGCGCGTTGGTTCTGTCGTCGGTTGACCGAAGGCCCATGCCGATGTTCGAGTTTTTGTCCAACGCGCCGCTGCACGACCCTCTGCAGAACCCGGCGCCCAGCGCGCAAAACGAAGTCAAGACAACGACCTGCTACATGTGCGCCTGCCGCTGCGGCATACGGGTGCACTTGCGCGACGGTGAGTTGCGCTACATCGACGGCAACCCCGATCACCCGATCAACAAGGGTGTGATCTGCGCGAAGGGCAGCGCCGGCATCATGAAGCAGAAGTCGCCTGCGCGGCTGACGCAGCCGCTGCTGCGCAAGCCTGGCGCAGAACGTGGCGCTGGTGAGTTCGAACCGATCTCGTGGGAGCGCGCGTTCGAGCTTCTGACCGAACGGCTGGCGAAGATCCGCGCGACCGACCCGAAGAAGTTTGCGCTGTTCACCGGGCGCGACCAGATGCAGGCGCTGACGGGGCTCTTCGCGCGCCAGTTCGGCACGCCCAACTACGCGGCGCATGGCGGCTTCTGCTCGGTCAACATGGCCGCCGGGATGATCTACACCATCGGTGGCAGCTTCTGGGAGTTCGGCGGCCCGGATCTCGACCACGCCAAGGTCTTCGTGATGATCGGAACTGCCGAAGACCACCACAGCAACCCGATGAAGATGGCGCTTGGCAAGTTCAAACGCGCGGGTGGCCGCTTCATCTCGATCAACCCGGTGCGTACCGGTTACTCGGCGATTGCCGACGAATGGATTCCGATCAAGCCGGGCACCGACGGCGCGCTTTTCATGGCGCTGCTGCACGAGCTGATCAACAACGACCTGATCGACCGGCCCTTCCTTCAGCGCTTCACGAATGCGCCTCAGCTGGTGGTGCTGGACGAAGGTGAGCGCGAAGGCTTGTTCGCGTTTGATCCTGCCGCCGGCCCGCCGGGGGATGGCCGCCACCCGCACAACAAGCTGGCGTGGGACAAAGCGACGAGCAGCGTCGTCGCCGCGTATCCGCAGGGCGTGGAAGCGGGCCGTAATCTTGCGCTGGAAGGCCACTACCAGTTGGCCGACGGCGCGCGCGTGGCACCTGCGTTTCAACTGCTGCGTGAGCGTGTGGCGACGACCACGCCCGAGTGGGCCGAGGCCATCACCGGTATTTCGGCCGCGCGCATTCGCAAACTCGCACGCGAGTTGGGCGAGACCGCGCTGAAGCAAGCCTTCGAGTTGCCGATTCCGTGGACCGATGCCTGGGGCCGCGAGCATGCAAGCACGCAGGCGCGCCCGGTTGCATTTCATGCGATGCGTGGCCTGGCGGCGCACTCCAACGGCTTTCAGACCGTGCGTTCGCTGGCGGTGCTGATGAGCCTGCTGGGCACCATCGACGCGCCCGGCGGCTTTCGGCACAAGGCGCCTTACCCGCGCCACATCGTGCCGAACTACCGGGCCTTCAACTCACCCGAAATGATTCAGCCCAACACGCCGCTGAACGCGGCGCCGCTGGGCTTTCCTGCCAACCCCGAAGAGCTGGCGATCAACCCCGACGGCTCGCCCATCCGCATCGACCACGCCTTCTCTTGGGAGCACCCGCTGGCCGCGCACGGGCTGATGCACAACGTGATCACCAACGCAACGCGCGGTGACCCGTACACGATCGACACGCTGCTCATCTTCATGGCCAACATGGCGTGGAACTCGACGATGAACACGATGGCGGTGCGCGAGATGCTGAATGCGCGCGACGACGCGGGTGAGTTCAAGATTCCGTTCCTCGTGGTTTGCGATGCGTTCCAGAGCGAGATGGTTGCGTTTGCCGATCTGGTGCTGCCGGACACGACGTACCTCGAGCGGCACGACGTGATGAGCATGCTCGACCGGCCGATCTCTGAGTTCGACGGCCCGGTGGATTCGGTGCGCGTGCCGGTGCTGCCGATCACCGGTCAGTGCAAGCCTTTCCAGGAGGTATTGATCGAGCTTGCGTCGCGATTGAAGTTTCCGGCCTTCACCACCGCCGACGGCAACCGCCGATTCAAGGACTACCCCGACTTCATCGTCAACTTCGAAGCGCAGCCGGGCATCGGCTTCCTGATGGGTTGGCGCGGTACAGACGGCAGCAAACACCTGCGCGGCGAACCCAACCCCAAGCAGTGGGAGATGTACGCGAAGAACAACTGCGTCTTCCAGTACCACTTGCAGCCCGGCCAGCAGTACATGCGCAACTGGAACCAGTCGTACCTTGACTTTGCCAAAGCGAAGGGCTGGCGGCAGCGCAATGACCCGGTGCAGTTGGCGATCTACTCCGACACGCTGCAAAGCTTTCGTCTCGCGGCGCAGGGCAAGACAGACGGGCGGCAGCCGCCCGAAGAACTGCGTGAGCGTATCGCCACCTACTTTGACCCGCTGCCCTTCTGGTATGCGCCGCTCGAGGATGCAGCAACGGACCTCGAGGCCTATCCACTGAACGCGATCACGCAGCGTCCGATGGCGATGTACCACTCGTGGGATTCGCAGAACGCATGGCTTCGCCAGATTCACAGCCACAACTATCTGCACGTCAACCCGCGGACGGCCGCGGCTGCTGGTATTGCCGATGGCGGCTGGTGCTGGGTCGAGAGCCGCTGGGGCCGCGTGCGCTGCATGCTGCGCACCAGCGAAGCCGTCGAGCCGGGCACGGTGTGGACCTGGAACGCCATCGGCAAGGCCAGTGGCGCGTGGCAACTCGCGCCGGGTGCCGACGAGTCGCGCAAGGGTTTTCTACTGAACCACCTGATCACCGACGCGCTGCCGTTTGGCAAGCGTCAGATCAGCAACTCCGACCCGATCACCGGTCAGGCCGGCTGGTATGACGTGCGTGTTCGTATTCGCCCGGCCGAACCTGATGATGCGGCCGAGAGCTATCCGCAGGTGGCAACCGTGGGTCGAAGACAGACATGAAGCCCACCGAAACGCTGGCCAAACAGTTGGCATTGGTCATTGACCTCAACGTCTGCGTCGGCTGCCACGCCTGCGTGACCTCTTGCAAGGAATGGAACACCGCCGGCTCGGCCGGCCCGTTGGCCGATATCAATACCCAGGATGCAGCGCCCAGCGGCACCTTCTTCAACCGCGTACAGACCTACGAGGCGAATACCTTTCCTCTCACGCGAGACGATCCACTTCCCGAAGAGCTGCCTGCATTGCGTGGACGCACCTTGTGTGCCGGTGTGCCCCACGGGCGCCAGCTACAAGCGCAAGGAAGACGGCATCGTGCTGGTGGACTACGACAAGTGCATCGGCTGCGGCTACTGCGCCTGGGCCTGCCCCTACGGTGCACGCGAGCTTGACCCAGAGCGCAAGGTCATGACGAAGTGCACGCTGTGTGTTGACCGCATCTACGACGAGCAACTGCCGCCGCAGGATCGCAAGCCCGCGTGCGTGAAGGCCTGCCCGACCGGCGCGCGGCTCTTCGGTGATGTCAACGATCCGCAGTCCGAGGTTTCGCAAGCGATTCGTGAACGCGGTGGCTACGCGCTGATGCCGGAATGGGAGACCAACCCAGCCAACCGGTACCTGCCGCGCGCTGTCACCGAAAAGTCATGACGCCATGAATCCGGCGCTGTCGATCATCGCTTTCACCACGCTGGCTGGCGTGGGGCAGGGCCTGGCTGTGGCGCTCGCGGTGGCGGTGCTCGCTGAGTGTTTCGATGGCCGATGGATTCCTGGCGCGAACGATTGGCGTTGCCATCGTGCTGATGGTTCTGGGCCTGGGCGCGTCGTTCCTGCACCTGGGGAGACCTGCACGTGCGTGGCGTGCAGTACTGATGTGGCGAACGTCGTGGATGTCACGCGAGGTGATTGCGCTGCCTGCGTTCATCGCGGTGCTGGGTCTGTGGTGGCTGGCGGTGGTGCGTGGGGTCGACGCGTACGCGCTGCATGTATTGCCACTGATGGTGATCGTGCTTGCTGTTGTGCTGTGGTATTGCACGGCGATGATCTACGGCTGCTTGCGGTTCGTTCAGGAGTGGGCGCACGCGCTGACGCCGATCAACTACACGTTGATTGGCTTGTGCTCGGGTCTGGTGCTGGCGGCGGCCATGGCGGCGCTTGGTGGCGAACAAGCCTTGTTGCGCGTCGTTGGCCCTGCCGCTCTGATTGCGACGCTTGCCGCCTGGTTCACGCGCGGCTTGTCGCTGCGACGAAATGCGCGCCTGAAGCCAAAGTCAACGCTGCAATCAGCCACGGGTATCAACGCGGCGCGTGTGGTGCAGGTGTCGATGGGCATGACGGGCGGCGCCTACAACACGCGTGAGTTCTTTCACCATGCCACGCTGTCTGCTTTCAGGAATATGAAGCTGGGCTTCATTGTCCTTGGCTTTGCGTTGCCGTGTGCGCTGTTGGCCTGGGCGCTGGCCGGTGGACCGGGCTTCGTGTGGCTGCTGGTGCCGCCTTTGCAATTCATCGGTCTGCTTGCCGAGCGGTGGTTCTTCTTCGCGCAGGCGCGTCATCCGCAGAACCTGTATTACCAGGTCGTCTCGTGAGCCTGTCTCACGTGCTTGCGCGCGCAATCAGTGTCCAGGGCAAGTTTTTGTCAGCCGCGGCGGTACCACTTTGCAAAGCCTCGAGCAGCGCGCGCGCAGCGGCTTGGCCAATCTCGAAGCGTGGGGTGTGTACGCTCGACAGCGGTGGATCGAGTTGGCGGCCGAGGCTGAAATCTCCGAAACCCAGCAGCGCCAGATCCTGCGGCACGGCCAGGCCACGGCGGCGTGCTTCGAGCAACGCGCCGGATGCGAGATGGTCATTGGCGAAGGCGGCGGCGCGCACACGGGGTCGGCCGTTGGGGCGCAACAGCGTGAAGAGGGCATGGCGCCCGGACTCGATGGCTTCGCCGGCAGGTACGGTGATCCGCTCGGCCGACACGCGCCGCAGCTTGGCTGCAGCCAGAAAGCCGTCGCCGCGCTCGTGGGCGCGAAAGTCTTCGGCCACGCCGCTGTCAACATAGGCCAGTGTGGCGTAGCCGCGTTCGATCAGGTGCTCGGCCATCGCGCGGCCGACCTGCTTGTGGTCAAAGCCGATCTGCGTGAAGCGCTCAGCGCCGCGTCTGGCGCGGTGGTCCCAGATTTCGATCACGGGTGTGCCGCGCGCCTGAGCCTGCCGCAACAGCGCCAGCGCACCGGGGCTGTGCTGGCGGCCGGTGACGACCAGCGCCGCCGGAAACCAGCCGAGCAGGGCGCGCAATTGCGCTTCCTCGCGCTCGGTCGAGTAGCCGGTGGCGCCCAGCATCAGCTCGCAGCCCGAGCCTTGCAGCGCGTCGGCCAGGCCTTGCACGGTCTCGGCGAAGATCGAATTGGCGATGCTGGGGATCAGCGCGGCCACCATGCGCGCGCTGCCAGGCGCCGAGCTCGCCGCGCTGGCCAGCACGCCAGCCTGTTTGTTGGGCAGATACCCCGTTTGTCGCAGCGCCTTGGCGACCGCGCTCGCGGTGGGTTGGGCCACGCGGTGCGGTTCGCGCAGATAGCGCGAAACCGTGATTGCGGTTACCCCGGCGGCGGCAGCCACGTCGGCCAGCGTGGCGCGGCCGTGACCGCGGCGCGGCTGTCGCGCTGCCGGGCGATCAGAGGGGTTCTTGGTTCGGCGAAGACATGCGGGTTTGCGGGGATGGTGCCATGAGAACGCCGAGCACTAATGTTAGCGGTAACACCGATCTGATGATGCCGAAAAAGTCACTCGCGGATTTGCGCAGCCGACGCTGGTTCGACGCCGGCGGCATGCGCGCGTTTTGCGCACCGCCAGCGCGTGCAGCAAATGGGGCTGCGCCGTGAAGACGTGCTTGAGCGGCCCTGCATCGCCATCATCAATACCTGGAGCGACTTGTCGCCATGCCATGCGCACCTGCGGGAGCGTGCGGAATCCGTCAAGCGCGGCGTGTTGATGGCCGGCGGCCTGCCGTTCGAACTGCCCGCGCTCAGCCTGGGCGAAGTGATGGTCAAGCCGACCACGATGCTCTATCGCAACCTGCTGGCGATGGAGGTCGAAGAATTGCTGCGCTCGCTGCCCATCGACGGCGTGGTGCTGCTGGCAGGCTGCGACAAGACCACGCCGGGCACGGTGATGGGCGCGATCAGCATGGGCCTACCCACGCTCTTCTGCCCCGCCGGCCCGATGCTCAATGACCGCTACCTGAAACCCGGTGAACCCGCGCGGCAGGTTGGCGCGGGCACGCACACGCGGTTGTTCTGGGACGAATACCAAGCCGGGCGCATCGGCGACGCCGAGTGGGTCGGCCTCGAGGCGCACATGACGCGCAGCCCCGGCACCTGCAACACGATGGGCACGGCCAGCACGATGACCTCGATCATCGAAGCCCTGGGCCTGGCGCTGCCGGGCTCGACCGCGATACCCGCGATGGACGCCGCGCACACCCGCATGGCCACCACCTGTGGCGAGCGCGTCGTGCAGATGGTCTGGGACGACCTGCGGCCGCAGGTGCTGCTGACGCGTGGCGCGTTCCTCAATGCGACCGCTGTGCAGATGGCGCTGGGTGGCTCGACCAATGCCGCGGTGCACCTGATCGCACTGGCGCGGCGTGCCGGTGTCGAGTTGACGCTCGACGACATGGACGCGATGGGGCGCAACGTACCGGTGCTGGCCAACCTGTTCCCGAGTGGCGACCGCTTGATGGAAGACTTTCACTATGCGGGCGGGCTGCCTGCGTTGATGTCGCGCATCACCCAATACCTGTGTCTCGACGAACGCAATGCCAACGGCAAGACGCTGGGCGAGAACCTCGAACGCGTGCAGGTGCTCGACGACGCCGTGATCCGTCCACTGACCCATCCCGTCAGCGCCAACGGCGCGCTGGCCGTGCTGCGCGGCAACCTCGCACCCGAAGGTGCCGTCATGAAAGCCAGCGCCGCAAGCCCGCGGTTCTTTAAGCATCGTGGCCGCGCCGTCGTCTTCGACGATCCGGCCGCCATGAATGCCGCCTGCGCCGACATCAACCTCGACTGTGATCAGAACAGCGTGCTCGTGCTGCGCAACGCAGGCCCGGTCGGTGCGCCCGGCATGCCCGAGTGGGGCAACCTGCCAATTCCGAAGAAGCTGCTCGAGCAAGGCGTGCGCGACATGCTGCGCATTTCTGATGCGCGCATGAGCGGCACGCACTACGGCAGTTGCATCCTTCATGTCAGCCCTGAAAGCGCTGTCGGCGGCCCGCTGGCGCTGGTGCGCAACGGCGACGTGATCGAGGTCGATGTCGATGCGCGTCGCCTGCACCTGGATGTCAGTGACGATGAACTCGCGCGCCGCCGTGCAGTCTGGCGACCAAGCGTGAATACCAACGACATCAACGTGCGTGGTTATGTGCGCCTGTACCGCGAGCACGTCACGCAGGCCCATGAAGGTTGCGACTTCGACTTCCTGCAAGGCGCCGAGCCGGTTGCCGAGCCGGTTATCTACTGACTGGATTCCTCGAGAAGACCAAGATGAACCCGCTGCGTCAACTGCTTGCATCCGCTGGCCCGCAGGCTCCACTGGGCACCTGGATCATGTCGGCCAGCCCGCTGATCACCGAGGCGATGGGCCATGCCGGCTTCAAATGGGGCGTGCTCGACATGGAGCATTCGCCGCTGGACATGATGGCCGTGATTCATCTGCTTCAAGCGGCCGGCACCACGGGCATGGTGCCGATCGTGCGCGTGCCGTGGAACGACAGCGTGATCATCAAACGCGTGCTGGACGCTGGCGCGCAAACCTTGCTGATCCCCTTCGTGCAAGACGCCGACGAAGCACGCCGCGCCGTCGCGGCCACGCGCTATCCGCCAGAAGGCTTCCGCGGTTTGGCCGGCATGAGCCGCGGCTCGAAGTTCGGCACCGTGGCCGACTATCCGAAGACCGCCAACAAGACCGTCGGCGCCGTGCTGCAACTCGAAACCCCCACAGCCGTCGCCAATCTGGAGGCCATTGCCGCCGTACCCGGTGTTGATTCGCTGTTCATGGGCCCCGGTGACCTGTCGGCATCGATGGGCCACACGGGCAACATCACGCAACCCGACGTGATGGCGGTGATGGCCGACGCAGCGCGTCGATGCAATGCGATCGGCATGCCGGTCGGCACCGTGGGCGGCACGGCCGATCTGGTCAGGCAATACCGCGCGATGGGCTTCGACTATGTCGCCGTCGCCAGCGATCTGGGTCTGCTGATGCGTGGCGCACTGGCCGAGGTGAAGGCGCTAACCACACCCGAAGGCGAGGCGCAGGGGCAAGCGACCGGCGGCAAGCCAACATCTTCGGGAGGCTATTGATGGCAGCCGTTGACCTGAAGGGCGTGATCAAGAGCTACGACGGCAAGACCAACGTCATCCACGGCATTGATCTCGACATCCGGCACGGCGAATTTGTCGTCTTCGTCGGTCCCTCGGGCTGCGGCAAGAGCACGCTGCTGCGCATGATCGCCGGGCTCGAGACGATGACCGGCGGCGAGATCCGCATCGGTGATCGAGTGGTTAACGACCTGCCGCCGCGCAGCCGCGACATCGCGATGGTGTTTCAAGACTACGCGCTGTACCCGCACAAGAATCTCTACGACAACATGGCCTTCGGTCTGCGCCTGCGCGGCACCGATGAAGCCGAAATCAAGCAGCGCGTGATGGACGCGGCCAAGCTGCTGCGCATTGATCACATGTTGGACCGCCGCCCCGGCGCGCTGTCGGGCGGCCAGCGCCAGCGTGTAGCCATCGGCCGCGCTATCGTGCGCCAGCCGAAAGTATTTCTCTTCGATGAGCCGCTGTCGAATCTCGACGCACAACTGCGCGGTGAGATGCGCAGCGAAATCAAGCGCCTGCACCAGCGCCTGGGCGCGACCATCATCTACGTTACGCACGACCAGGTCGAGGCGATGACGATGGCCGACCGCATCGCCGTGCTGAGTGCCGGCCGCAAGATGCAGTACGACACGCCCGACATCATCTACAACCACCCCGCCGCGCTCTTCGTCGCTGGCTTTACCGGCGCGCCGGCGATGAACCTCGTCGATTGCACGCTCAGTGGCACGCGCGCCGATCTGGGCGCGGGCACGCAGATCGTCGTGCCTGCGGCGCTTGCGTCGCGCGCCAGCGGTACGTCCAAGGTGAAGTTCGGCGTGCGCCCGGAAAACCTGACCCTGGCCGCGCAGGCCAGCGACGACATCGTGCTGCCGGCTGAAGTGGCGCTGCTCGAACCACTGGGCGCCGAGACGCTGGCCACGCTCAAGGTCGGCGCTTCGGAAATGATCGCGCGCTGCCCGGCGTCGTTTCGTGAGGCGCCGGGTACACGTCTAACCGTGCACCTCAATCCGCGCCACATGCGTTTGTTCGATGCCGCCAGCGGAGCAGCGTTGTAAATACATGATCATGATGACCACCCTGAATACGATGCAGCGCATCAGCCTGATGACGCTGGTTCTGGCGGCGGTCGCACCCGCTGCTGCGCAGACCTTTCCCGAGCGGCCGGTCCAGATGGTCGTCCCCTTTGGCCCCGGGGGCACGACCGACATCATGGCGCGGCTGCTCGCCGATGAGTTCGCCCGCGTGCTTGGCACGTCAGTGGTCGTGATCAACACGGCTGGCGCCGGCGGCGCCATCGGCATGGCCAACGTGGCGCGGGCCAAGCCCGACGGCTATACGATTTCGATGACCACCGTCGGCCCGCTGACGATCCAGCCAGCACGACGCAGCAACACCGGCTACGCACCGGATAGCTTCGACTACCTCTGTGGCACCTACGACGTGCCACTGATGACGATGGTGCGAGCCGACTCGCCCCACAAGTCCCTTGCCGACCTGCTGAAGTGGGCCAAGGCCAATCAGGGCAAGTTCAACTACGGAAGCTCCGGCATCGGCACTGCGCTGCACATCAGCATGCTGCAACTGCTGAAGCATGGCGGCAGTGAAGGCACGCATGTCCCGTACCGCAGCACAGGCGACATGGTGGTGCCGTTGAAGAACGGCGAGATCGAAGTCTTCAACGAGACACCACCGGTGGCCGCGCAACACCAGCTTCGGCCCTTGGTCGCCTTGTCCGACAAGCCCGCACTTGGCTTCGAGAGCGTGCCGACCGCCAAACAGCTCGGCGTGCCCGTGCGAGGCACTGTCTGGGGCGGCTTGGTTGCGCCCAAGGGGCTACCCGCTGATGTGCGCAGCAAGCTCGAGGCGGCCTGCGAGCGCGCCACGGCAAGCACGCTGTACAAGGCGCGCGCTCAGGCTGCCAGCAGTCCATTGGTCTATCGCGACGGCGCAAGCTTCGACCGGTTTGCCTCGGCCGAGTTCGAGAATTTCAAGAAGATCGTCATCGACAACGGTTTGCAAGAACGTTAATCGGGCTCTGCCCACCCTACGCAAGGAGACTGGATCATGTTTCGTCGCACTTCACTCACTGCCCTGATGGGCGCGGTTGCTGTGATGGCCGGTCTGGCCAGCACCACAGCGGCTTATGCCCAGCAAACGACGCTGCGCGTTTTCTCGGGCGGCACCAATCAGCGCCCTGATCTGATGAGAAAACTCTTTGATCAGTACCAGGCCAGCAATCCCAACGTCAAGATCGAGATCGAAACCGGTGGTGCGACGAGCGAGCTTCAGCGCCAGTACCTCTCCACGGTGCTCAACGCCAAAGACGCGGCGATTGATATCTATCTGATCGACATCGTCAACCCGGCGCAGTACTACGGCGCCGGTTGGCTGGAGCCACTGGACGCCTACGTCGGCAAACCCGCGGACGCGCTGAAGCCCTATCTGCCGGTGTACTCGAGCTCGAACGTGGTCGACGGCAAGGTCGCCGCGATGCCGGCCTTTGCCGACGCCATGTTCATGTATTACCGCAAGGATCTGCTCGAAAAGCACGGCATCAAGGAACCGCAGACCTGGGACGAGTTGAGCGCTGCGGCCACCAAGATCCAGAAGGCCGAGGGCAATGCCAACCTTCAGGGTCTGAGCATTCAGGGCGCGCCGATCGAAGGAGCGGTCTGCACCTTCCTGCTGCCGTATTGGGGTCAGGGCAAGGAGTTCAACGACGCCAACGGCAAGATGACGCTCGACAAGGACGCGGCCGCCAAGGGCCTGACGCAGTGGTTGTCGATGGTCGATGCCGGCGTGATCAAGAAGAACGTGGCCGAGGTCAAGACGCCCGACACCGTCAATGAGTTCATGGCCGGCCAGGTCGTGTTCGCGATCAACTGGGGCTTCGCCTGGGACCGCTTCAAGGACGATCCGAACTCCCAGGTCAAGGGCAAGGTCGGCGTGATGCCGCTGCCCGCGATGGCCGGCGGCAAGAGCGCCACCTGCGTCGGCGGCTGGCAATGGGCGGTGAGCGCGTTCTCGAAGAACAAGCAGGCCGCGGCGAATCTGGTGAAGCATCTGGCCAGCCCGCAGTCGAGCAAGTTCCTGGCGGTTGAAGGCTCGTTGCTGGCCACCTATCCAAAGCGTCTACACCGACGCCGACGTGACCAAAGCCGTGCCGTGGTTCAAAGACGCCGCCAACGTCGTGATCGCCGGCAAGAGCCGACCGATGAGCAAAGACTACGGCCAGGTCAGCGACATCATCCGCACGACGACGAGTGCGGTGCTGGCACGAACCAAAACGCCAGCCGATGGCGTGGCTGAAATCGAAAATCGATTGAACCGAGTCATGCGGTGACGTGATGCCCCCTCCAACATGAGCGCGCCCACAGCCTTCGACAAACTTCGGGACCCGAGCGAAAAGACGCTCGGGTTCCTTCTGCTGGCGCCGGCCTTCGTGCTGCTGGCGCTGATCGTCGTCTATCCCATCGGCAAACTGATCTGGAACAGCTTCTACGATCTGCGCCTGTCGGGTGGCAGTGGTATCAAGTTCGTTGGCTTCGAGAACTACGCGCTCGTCTTCAAAGACCCCGACTTCTGGAACGCCGCCAAGAACACGGTGCTGATCACGCTCATCACCGTGCCCGGCGCGCTGGTGGTCGGTCTGGGCTTGGCGATGCTGGCCAATCTGCCGTTCAAACGCAAATGGCCGGTGCGCCTCGCACTGCTGCTGCCTTGGGCCTTGCCACTGGCGTTTGCGGGTCTCATCTTTGCGTGGTTCTTCCACACCGAGTACGGCGTCGTGAACGATGTGGCGCGCAGGGTGACTTCCACGGTCGGTGCGCCTGCCGAGCCGACGATGTGGTTGTTGCGTCCCAACTGGGCCTTCGCCGCGATCTGCATGACGATCATCTGGAAGGCCAGCTCGTTCATGGCGCTGATCCTGCTGGCAGGCTTGCAGATGATCCCGAAGTCGCTCTACGAAGCCGCCGAGGTGGATGGCGCGAGCAAGTGGCAGCAGTTCTGCCAGATCACGATCCCGATGCTGATGCCGTCGATCATCGTCGCGTTGATCTTCCGCACCATCACCGCGCTTCAGACCTTTGATATTCCCTACACCATGACCAAGGGCGGCCCGGGCAACAGCACCGAGACGCTCGCCATGCTGATTCACAAGACAACCATCGACTACCTCGACGTTGGCTACGGTTCGACGCTGGCGGTGTGCATGTTCGTGTTGTCGCTGGTGGTCACGTCGTTCTATCTGCGGCGCATCGGGAGAAACGCGTGAGGACCTTGTTTGATGCCAAGTCGTTACGCCTGATCGCAGCTGGCGTGGTCGTGATCAACGGCTTCTTCCCCGCGCTGTGGATCCTGCTGACCTCGCTGAAGACCGAGGCTGAACTGGTCAGCAAACCCATCACCTACTGGCCGCACAACCCGACGCTGGCCAACTACGTGCAGGCCTTCACTGACCAGCCGCTGTTGAAGTACCTGGGCAACAGCATGGCGGTGGCGCTGCTGGCCACGGTGTTCTCGTTGCTGGTGTCGGCGCTGGCTGCTTACGCCATTGCGCGTTTGAACCTGAAGAACCGCCAGTTGATCCTGACCTGCATCGTCGCCTCGAGCATGTTCCCGCTGGTCACGCTGCTGGTGCCGATCTTCGAAACCATGCGCGCCCTCGGGCTGCTCAACAGTTACACCGCACTGGTGCTGCCCTACATCGTGCTCAACCTGCCTGTGTGTACGCTGGTGTTGGTGAGCTTCTTCCAGAGCATCCCCAAGGACCTCGAGAACGCCGCGATGATCGACGGCTGTACGCGCATGGGTGCCTTGTGGAAGGTGGTGGTACCGCTGGCGGCGCCTGGCGTCTTCACCGCAGGCATCCTCGCTTTCGTGAACGCTTGGGACGAGTTTTTGCTGGCCCTGTCGCTCAACAGCAGCGCGTCGATGCGCACCCTGCCGGTAGGCATCACGCTCTACCAGGGCGAGTTCACGTTTCCGTGGCCGATCATTTCGGCGGCATTGATCGTCGCCATCGTGCCCATCGCGGTGCTGATTGCCGTGTTTCAAGAGCGCGTGGTGGGCGGCCTGACGCAAGGTGGTTTGAAGGGGTAGAGGCAGCATGGACACGATCCGCTACGGGATCATCGGCTGCGGCAGCATGGGCCGCGAGCACATCGAGAACCTGCGCGCGATGGGTGGCGCGGTCGTGACTGCCATCAGCGACCCCAATGCTGCAAGCCGTGATCACGCATCGGCATTGCTCGATGGCCGGCCTAAGCTGTTCGAGCACCACAAAGCACTGCTCGACAGCGGCCTGTGCGATGCCTTGATCGTTGCCAGCCCCAACTTCACCCACGCCGCGGTGATGCGCGACGCGCTCGCCACCGATCTGCACATCCTGTGCGAGAAGCCGCTGGTGACGACGATCGCCGATGGCCTCGACCTGATCGAGCGGGCGAAAGCGCGCAAGGGCGTCGTCTGGGTGGCGCAGGAATACCGCTACATGCCGCCCGTCGCCGAGATGGTCCGCATCGCGCACGAAGGCGGTGTCGGCACGCTGCACCAGGTGGCGATCCGCGAACACCGCGAGCCGTTCTACCCGAAGGTGGGTGACTGGAACCGCTTCACTGCCAATACCGGCGGCACGTTGGTGGAAAAGTGCTGCCACTACTTCAACCTGATGGACTTCATCTTGAAGGAGCGGCCGCTGCGCGTGTTTGCCTCCGGCGGCCAGCGGGTGAACCACCTGAACGAAAGTTATGGCGGAAAGACCCCCGACATCCTTGACAGCGCCTTCGTCATCGTCGAATACCCGAGCGGCGCCCGTGCGTCGCTGGATCTGTGCATGTTTGCCGAGAACTCGATCGACAACGAACACGTGACCATCGTCGGGGATGAGGGCAAGCTCGAGTCGCTGCTGCCTTCGGGCGTGCTGCGCCACGGTCGTCGAGAGGATTGGGGCCGGCGCGACGTCTGGGGCCAGCCTTCAGGCACCGCCAAGGGTGTGGCCGTGCGCCAGATCCGCGACACCAACATCAAATACCTCGGCCAGCATTTCGGTGCCAGCTACATCGAGCACCAGAAATTCGCGCACGCCGTGAGGGACGGTCTGCCGCCAGAGATTCCGCTCGAGGAAGGCCTGCGCGCGGTTGCCACGGGTTTGGCAGCGCACAAGAGCATCGACGAAGGCCGCATGGTTGCGTTGTCCGAGATCCTTCCATGAACTACACGCGCTACGACAGCCTGCGCGACCGCGTTGTTTTCATCTCGGGCGGCAGCTCGGGCATTGGTGCCGAGTTGGTGCGCGCCTTTGCAGTGCAGGGCGCCAAGGTGGCGTTCTGCGGAACCAAGCCCGAGGGTGGCAAGGCGCTGATCGATCAAGTGTGTGCGGCAGCCACAAAGCATGCACCGTGGTATGCGGCCTGTGACGTTCGCGATGTGTCGGCCTATCAAGCCTTGCTGGCGCGCGTTTCGAATGAACTCGGCCCGGTGCGCGTGCTGATCAACAACGCCGGTCGCGACGACCGGCACAGCATGGAGGACGTGACGTCCGAGTTTTGGGATGAGCGCTTCGCGCTCAACCTCAAGCACTACTTCTTCGCGGTTCAGACCGTTGCACCCGGGATGGAGCACGCCGGGGGTGGCAGCGTCATCAACATGGGCTCGGTCAGTTGGATGCGCGGGCGCCCGGGCATGGTCGGCTACACCACCGCCAAGGCGGGCGTGCTGGGCCTGACGCGCACGTTGGCGCGCGAACTCGGGCCGCGAAACATCCGCGTCAATGCGTTGGTGCCGGGCGCCATCGTCACTGAGCGGCAGATCGCACTGCACCGTGACCCGGTGGCCGATCAGCAGTTTCTTGACGCGCAGTGCCTGAAGATCCGCCTCGACAGCGGGCACGTCGCGCGTGCGGCCTTGTTCCTTGCAGCCGACGACAGCGACGGCATGACCGGGCAGCATGTGCTGGTGGATGCTGGCATTGCGCAGCAGTCGGTGGTGACCTGAAACACCTGCACCCGCGGATTCAGCGGCGCGGTGCCGGGCCTGCAGAGTCGCGCACGATCAAGCTCAACTTCCACCTCGACCGCGCGTGGCAGCGGCTTCACCCTTCAGCGCTGCAATCAGGCGATCAGCAGCCGTGCGCCACATCGCCTCAGCCGGAACCTGCACGGTGGTGAGCGCGGGTTGCAGGTGGCGCGCCATCTCGAGATCGTCGAAGCCGATGATCGAGAGTTGCTGCGGAACCGCCACAGCCCAGGCGCTGCGCTTCCAGCAGCGCACCGAAGGCAAGGACATCGTTGCCGCAGACGATGGCGGTGGGCGGCTTGCCGGTGGCCATCAATTCACGCATGCCGTCGCGCGCCTGATCCAGGCTGTAGCGGCGTTCGACCAAGCGTGATGCCGGCAGCGTGATGCGCGCCGCGGCCAAGGCTTCACGAAAGCCGCGCACGCGCGCCGCGGCGCGGTCGTTGTTGTGCGTGATGCCGGCCAGCATCGCGATGCGGCGGTGCCCCATGTCGATCAGGTATTTCACCGCCTGCTTCATCGCACGCGCGTTGTCGAAGCCCACGCAGATGCGGTCGGTTGGCGCGGGCCAGGTCATCACGTGCACCACGGGCACCGCGCGCTGGCGCAGTCGATCGATCAACTCGGGGCGTCTGGCCGCAGCCGCACAACAGCAGACCATCCACACCGCGGGCAAGCAGGGTCAGCGCCTGGACGCTCTTCGGTGCGAAGGTCGTAGTCGTTGGTGGCGATCAGCAGCTGGTGGCCCACTTCGGTCAGGCGGCGTTGCAGCGCGTCGATGGCCTTGGCGAAGATCGCGTTGTCCACCGTCGGAAAGATCGCGCCGATGGTGCCGCTGCGGCGCAGCTTCATCGTGCGGGCGCCGGCGTGCGGCACATAACCGAGCGCAGCAACCGCGGCTTCGACCTTGGCGCGCGGCGCGGCGCGCACCGCGTCGGTCTGGTTCAGCACGCGCGACACCGTGGCGGTGGAAACGCCCGCGTGGCGTGCTACGTCTTCGATGGTCGGTGTCGTGTCGCGGGCTGGCATGGCAAAAATGTACTCGTTTGCAACCGTGCTGATCCAACTGGATCAGCGCATTCGCCCTAGGGAAAATCCTTGCGATTCGTCGATGCACGAGCGCTTGACCTTGCGGCATGTCGCCTTCAAACTGAAAACGTTTACAGCCAGCATGATGATCGCCACAACCCCGCTCGCGCTCCTTGCTCACCCGCGTCGTCGAACCCCGTGGTTGGCTTGCTGTTGGTGCTTGCGCTGTGGCATGTGCTGACAGCCGTCACGGGTTTCATTTCGCCGACACGTTTCCCGACGCCCGCCGAAGTCGGCTGGCGCTCGCAGCAGATCGTGGTCGAGGGCTACAGCAACGCTCGACTGCACGAGCATGTTCTGCGAAGCGTGCTGTTGGTGACCATGGGCTTTGTGGTGGCCTCGTCGGTCGGCGTGATGCTTGGCTTGGCGATGGGTGCAAGCCGCGTGGCCGAGGCCTTCATCAACCCGATCTTCCTGTTGCTGCGGCCGATCCCGCCGTTGGCGTGGATTCCGTTGGCGATCGTCTGGCTTGGTCTGGGTGATGCGGCCAAGATGATGGTGATCTTCGTCTCGGCCTTCGTGCCTTCGGTCATCAACAGCTACACCGGCGTACGCCAGATCGACCGGCCGATCTTCGAAGCCGCGGCGATGCTCGACGTGAAGGGCTGGCGCTACTGGCGCGAGGTGCTGATTCCGGGCGCGCTGCCGAGTATCTTCACCGGCTTGCGGTTGTCGTTGCAGGCTTCGTGGACCACGCTGGTGGCGGCGGAGCTTGTGGGTGCGGTAGCAGGTCTGGGAACGATTCTCAATCAAGCCGCGCAAGATATCTATCCGGCGATGATTCTCGTGGGCATGGTCAGTGTGGCGCTGTGCGGCTGGCTGATGACGCACGCGCTGGGCTGGCTCGAGCAGCGTGTGATGCCTTGGAAGACGATATGACGGTCACGGTCAATCGGTCCTGTCTTTCGAATGGCTCCCTCTCCCGTCAAGGGGGAGGGAGGTCATCCCATGATCGGCCCGCCTTGAACCCGCTCGCTTCTGGCGCTTGTCCATTGCCGGTGCGGTGAGCTTCTTCGCGTTCTGGACTGTGGCTGCGCTTTCGGGCATCACCTCGCGAACCTTTTTCCCCGCGCCATGGGAAGTTGTGGGTCGCTTTGCGCAACTACTCGTTGAACCCTTCGCCGGCCATGTGCTGCATGAGCATTTGTTGGCCAGCCTCCAGCGCTTCCTGATGGGCTTTTGCCTCGCCGTGCTGATCGGCATTCCGCTTGGCCTGCTGATGGCCTGGTTCAAGTGGGTGGATCGCATCGTCTCGCCAGCCTTCGAGGCGGTGCGCTTCGTCGCCCCTATCGCCTGGGTGCCGTTCGCCGCACTGTGGTTCGGCACGGGCATCGGCGGGCCGGTGCTCATCATCTTCATGGGCGCGTTCCCGCCGGTGCTTATCAACACCTACCGCGGCGCGAAGCAGGTGGACCGCAAGTACATCGAGGCGTCACAGATGCTGGGTGCGAGTGCGTGGCGTTCGATGACCGAGGTGCTGCTGCCGGCAGCCGTGCCGTCCATCGTCGCCGGCCTGCGCATTTCGGCGGGCCTTGGCTGGCAGTCGCTCGTGGGTGCCGAATTGATCGTCGCGGCCAGCGGCGTCGGCAACATGATGGTCAAGGGGCAGGCGGCGGTGTCGACGACGACCGTGATGTGCGGCATGGTCGCCATCGGCATCGTCGGCCTGCTGATCGATGTGGCTTTGCGGCGTGTGCAGCTTGTCATCGAGCGGCGGCGCGGACTCTGAGAAGAAAAGAACAACAGCATGGCCATCATCCAGTTCCAGAACGTGCAGCGCGTGTTCCACCAGAACGGCAAGGACTTCGTCGCGCTGCAGGACATCAATCTCGAGGTCAAAGACAGGGAGTTCGTCGCCATCGTCGGGCCTTCGGGCTGCGGCAAGACAACGTGCATGCGCATGGCCGCAGGGCTCGAGCATCCCACCGGTGGGCAGGTCAGCGTCGATGGTCAGGTGGTCACCAGGCCCGGCCCTGACCGTGCCGTGGTGTTCCAGGCCTTTGCGCTGTTTCCGTGGAAGACGGTGTGGGACAACATCGAGTTCGGCCTGCATTCGCTGTCGGTCGATGCGGCCGAGCGCAAGCGCCGCATCGAACAGATCATCGGATTGATGGGCCTGGGCGGCTACGAGCAGGCGTACCCGCACCAACTGTCCGGCGGCATGCAGCAGCGTGTGGCCATCGCACGTGCCTACGTGCTCGACCCGAAGGTGCTGCTGATGGACGAGCCCTTCGGCGCGCTCGATGCACAAACGCGCGTCGTGATGCAGGAAGAACTGGTGCGCCTTGCGCGCAAGAACCCGCGCACGGTGCTGTTCATTACGCACGCCGTCGAAGAGGCGGTGTATCTGGCCGACCGCATCGTCGTCATGTCACGCCGGCCGGGAACCATCCGCGAAGTTATCGATGTGAAAACCATCCGCGATGCCGAAGATTGGGATCGGCACAAGCGCATCGAAGACGTGATGGACCTGCCTTCTTTCGTGCACCTGCGCACCCATGTCTGGAAGCTGTTGCGCGAGCAGCAGCTTGGCGACGAACACTGAATTGAATCAGTCAGTCCATCCTCACTCAACCACCCCAGGAGACAACGATGAAAACCGTATTCCGTACCAGCCTGCTTTGCGCCGCGTTGATCGATTGGCGGTGCCGCGCAGGCGCAACACTCTCACCGAGATCAAGGTCAGCTACCAGCCGGCGCTCTATTGGGCGCTGCCGTTCCACATCGCCACGGAGAAAGGCTGGTGGGCCGAGGTCGGTCTGAAGCCGGTCTTCTCGACGTTCCCGGCAGGCGTGCCGCAGATCGCAGCCGCCGCATCAAAGTCATGGGATGTTGGCGGTACGGGCTCGGTGCCCGCCGTGCTGGGCCACGTGCGCTTCGGCATCAAGACCATCGGTGTCACCAACGACGAATCGGCCGGCAACGCGCTGTTGGTACGCAAAGACGTGGCTGACAAGTTCACCAAGTCTCCGGAGAGCATGAAGGGCCAGACGATCGTGCTCACCGCCAACTCCACCGGCGACTATGCGGTGCAGTCGTGCTTGAAGAAGTACGGCTTGGCCAAAGCCGACGTGACCATCAAGAACATGGGCCAAGCCGAGATCATCTCGGCGGTGTCATCGAATAACGCTGATCTGGCCGGCTTGTGGGCGCCCAACATCTACACGCTCGAAGAAAAGGCCGGTGCCAAAGTGCTTGTGCAGCGGCAAAGAAGGCGGCGTCGTCGTGCCCGGTGCACTGATCGCACGCGGCGACTATGCCGAGCAGAACCCGGAGAACGTCGCCAAGTTCCTGGCGGTCTATCTGCGCGGGTGGAAGTGGGCCAACGCGCACAAGCCCGAGGCGATTGCGATGATGAAGAAGTTCTACGACCAGGGTGGCGTCAGCATCAGTGAAGCGTCGATGAAGAAAGAGTTCGATACGCGGCCGACGTTCGACTTGGCGAGCCAGGTTGCGCGCATGGACCGCAGCCGTGGCAACTCGGACATGGACGCATGGTTCGGCCAGATCGCGGTCTTCATGCGTGGCACGGGCGCTGTGCAGACCATTCCGCAGCCGACCGACTTCATCACCGACGTCTACATGAAGCGCGTGATGGCCGATGCGAAATTGCGTGACTTTGCCAACAACGCCAAGTGAGCCTGCGATGAGCGTGACTTACCTGAAGAAGGCGGCGAAGACGCCAGAAACCGAGACCGCCACCGCGCAGAAGGTTGTGTCGGAGATGCTCGCCGAAATCGAGATGAACGGCGAGGCGGCGGTGCGTGCCTACGCGAAGAAGCTCGACGCGTGG
Source organism: uncultured beta proteobacterium (assembly GCA_963738615.1). GTDB lineage: Bacteria > Pseudomonadota > Gammaproteobacteria > Burkholderiales > Burkholderiaceae_C > CAVTWY01. The sequence goes on along the minus strand of CAVTXI010000012.1, from coordinate 1,960,122 downwards.
GACGGCGACATCGTGCTCACGCGCGCCGAGATTGATCGTCGCGCCGCCGAGGTACCGGTGGCCGTGAAGTGCGACATCGACTTCGCGATTGCGCAGGTCAGTGCGTTTGCGCATGCGCAGCGCAAGTCGCTGAGCGAGTTTTCGGTCGAGGTGCACAAGGGCGTGACGGCGGGTCAGCGCGTGCTGCCGGTCAATGTGGCCGGTTGTTATGCGCCGGCGGGGCGCTACGCCCATATCGCATCGGCCTACATGGGCGTGGCCACGGCCAAGGCTGCGGGCGTGAAGACGATCGTTGCCTGCTCAGGGCCTTTTCGTGGTGGGCCGATGCATCCGTACCTGCTGTATGCCTTCAACAAGGCCGGCGCCGATGTGATCATGACGCTGGGTGGTGTGCAGGCGATCGCGACCATGGCCGAAGGCCTCTTCAGCGGCAAACCCGCCGACGTGATCGTGGGGCCGGGCAACAAGTTCGTGGCCGAGGCCAAGCGCACGCTCTTCGGCAAGGTGGGTATCGATGTGTTTGCAGGCCCGTCGGAGGTGGCGGTGATTGCCGACGACACGGCCGATGCGGCCATCGTGGCGAGTGATCTGGTGGGTCAGGCCGAACATGGCCATGAATCACCGGCGTGGCTTTTCACCACCTCACGCGCCCTGGCCGAAGACGTGATGCGCCGTGTGCCGCGTTGATCGACGCGCTGCCACCCACGGCGCGTGATGCGGCGGGTGCAGCCTGGCGCGACTACGGTGAAGTTGTCGTCTGCGACACGCGCGAAGAGGTCGCCGCCGTGTCGGACAAGTACGCCAGCGAACACCTCGAAGTGCACACGCGGGACCTCGACTGGTGGCTTGCGAACCTCACGTGCTACGGCTCTCTATTCCTCGGCGAAGAAACCACCGTGGCGTATGGCGACAAGGCCAGCGGCCCCAACCACGTACTGCCGACCAAAGGTGCGGCGCGTTACTCGGGTGGCCTGTCGGTGCACAAGTTCATGAAGACGCTGACGTGGCAGCGCATGACGCGCGAAGCGGCCCGCGACATCGGTGAGGTCACCGCGCGCATCTCGCGGCTCGAAGGCATGGAGGCGCACGCGCGCACGGCCGATGACCGTTTGGCGAAGTACTTTCCTGATCAGCATTCGAGCGTGGGGAGCCCGTCAAGGTATGAGCCGGCTTGCCTCGTTGTTCGACCTGAGCGGCAGACGCGCGCTGATCACCGGCGGCAACTCGGGCATCGGCGCGGCGATGGCGCGCGCGCTGGGTTTGGCCGGCGCGCGCGTGCTGCTCGTGGCGCGGCGCGAAGCCGAACTGAACGTCGCGGCGCGGCAGTTGCGAGCTGAGGGCATTGATGCCGATACGCTGAGTGTGGACCTGGCCGACGATGTCAGCGCTGCGCTGCGGCAGCGCAATCTGTCGGCGACATCGACATCCTCGTGAATGCGGCCGGCATCAATCTGCGCCAAGCGTTCACCGACGTCACGCCCGAAGCGTGGCAGGCGCAGATTGCGCTGCACTTAAGCGCACCGTTTTTCTTGACGCAGGCCTTGGCGCCCGGCATGGCGGCGCGCGGCTGGGGCCGCATCATCAACATCGCGTCGCTGCAAAGCTAGCGTGCGTTCCCCGACAGCGCGCCGTATGGCGCCGGCAAAGGCGGCATCGTGCAGTTGACGCGCGCCATCGCGCAAGCCTGGGGCACCAAGGGCATCACATGCAACGCCATCGGCCCCGGCTTCTTCCCGACCGCGCTGACCGCGCCTGTTTTCGCTGATGCGGCGCTGGCCGACCGGCATGCGCAGCAAACCTGCATCGGCCGCAACGGCGAACTCGCTGATCTTCACGGCGTGTCCGTCTTTCTTGCCAGCAACGCCAGCAGCTACATCACCGGCCAGACGCTGATGGTTGATGGCGGCTATACCGCACGATGAACGCACGATGAACGCACGATGACTTCATCACTCGACTCACTCTGGATGCCCTTCACGCCGAACCGGCAGTTCAAGGCATCGCCGCGTCTTGTGGCCTCGGCCAAAGGCATCGCCTATCGCACGCCCGAAGGCCGTGAGGTGCTTGATGGCACCTCGGGCCTGTGGTGCGTGGGCGCAGGGCACTGTCACCCGCGCATTGCCGAAGCGATGAAGCGGCAGATCGACACGCTTGATTTCGCATCGAGCTTTCAGGTCGGGCATGCCGGTGCCTTCGAACTCGCCGAGCGCATCGGCGCGCTCGCGCCGCCGGGCATGGACCGGGTGTTCCTTGTCAACAGCGGCAGCGAAGCCATCGACACCGCGATGAAGATCGCGCTGGCGGTGTGGCGCGTGCGCGGTGAAGGCCAACGCAACCTGTTTGTCGGCCGCGAGCGTGGCTTTCACGGCGTTGGCTTTGGCGGCATCTCGGTCGGCGGCATGCTCAACAACCGCCGCGCCTTCGGCACCGCGCTGCTGCGCAGTGATCATCTGCGCGCGACCTGGGACCCGGCGACGCAGGCTTTCGCACGGGGTCAACCCGCACAGCGGCGCCGAGATGGCCGACGAACTCGAGACGCGGATCATCGCCTTGCACGACGCATCGAACATCGCCGCCGTGGTCGTCGAACCTGTGGCCGGATCGACCGGTGTGCTGGTGCCACCGCGCGGCTACCTGCAACGCCTGCGCGAAATCTGCGACCGCCATGGCCTGCTGCTGATCTTCGACGAAGTCATCACCGGCTTCGGCCGCCTGGGCGCGATGTTCGCGGCGCAGGCGCTGGGCGTGGTGCCCGACATGATCGTCTTCGCCAAGACCGTGAGCAACGGCGCTGCGCCACTCGGCGGCGTGATCGTCAGGCGCGAGCTTTACGACACGCTGATGCACGGCCCTGCGCATCTTGCGGAACTGATGCACGGCTACACCTGCTCGGGCCACCCGCTTGCTTGCGCGGCGGGGCTGGCGATGCTGGATGTGATCGAGGAAGAGCAACTGCCGCAACGCGTGCGCGAACTGGCGCCGCGCTTCGAAGCCATCGTGCATTCACTGGCCGATGCACCGGGCGTGGTCAGCATCCGCAACATCGGCCTGGCCGCAGGCATCGAGCTGGCGCCCGACGCAGCCGGGCCCGGCCTGCGAGGCGCACGCGCACAAGCCGCCGCCTTCGACCATGGCGTGCTGACACGCGCGCCGGGCGACACGCTGATCCTTGCGCCGCCTTTCGTATCGACACCCGACGACATTCAACGCATGGCCGACGGTTTGCGCCGTGCTGATCACCGACACCTCGGCCCCAGCATCATGAAAGCCCTTGTCTATACCCAGCCGAAAGAAGTGCAGTTGCAAGACCGGCCGATGCCTGAGTTGATGGCAGGCGAGGTGGTGCTGAAGATCGAGGCCGTCGGCATCTGCGGCTCCGACATGCACGCCTGGCACGGACACGACCCGCGGCGCAAGCCCGGCCTGGTGCTCGGCCACGAGTTCGTCGGCCGCATCGAGCAGTCGGCCGCGACGGGCTTCGCGGTCGGCACGCGCTTCACCGGCAACCCACTGATCACCTGTGGCACGTGCGAGTACTGCGTGCAGGGCCGCAACAACCTCTGCGCCAACCGCACCATGGTCGGCATGACGCGCCCCGGCGCTTATGCAGAATACATGAGCATCCCGGCGGCGTCGCTGATCGCCATCCCGCAAGACATGCCGCCGCTGACTGCTGCGCTGACCGAACCCGCTGCAACCGCGTGGCATGCGCTGAACCTGTCGATGCGCGCGTTGACCCGGCCACTGCATGAGTGCCGCGTGCTGGTGATCGGTGGTGGTGCGATCGGCATGCTGGCGGCCCTGATGATGACGCGCCTGGGCGTCGCAGCGCTCGTCGTCACCGAGCTCAATCCGTTGCGACGGCAGGCCATCCAGACGGCGGTGCGCTGCGACGCCGTCGACCCGCGCGAGCAGCCCTTAGACGAAGCAGCATTCGACTACGTGCTCGACGCCGTCGGCAGCAAGGCCACCCGCACCCAAGCCTTCGTGGCGATCAAACCAGGCGGCGTGATCATGCATGTGGGCCTGCAGGAGTGGGCCAGCGAGATCGACATGCGCAGGCTCACCCTCGCCGAGATCACGCTGCTGGGCACCTACACCTACACCACCGCCGACCTGCGCGCCACCGTTGATGCACTCCATCGCGGCCTGTTTGGTGACCTGAGTTGGGTCGAGGAAAGGCCGCTCGTTGACGGCGCCCAGGCTTTCGTCGATCTCGATCAGGGGCTTTGTGCCGCCGCCAAGGTCGTGCTGCGGCCGTGATCACGGCCGCAGCGCGCACACAGAGCCCCAGACACGACAAAGCCCGCACAAGGCGGGCTTCGCAAATGCCTGTCGGCACTATAAGAATTTTGGTTGCGGAGGCAAGATTTGAACTTGCGACCTTTGGGTTATGAGCCCAACGAGCTACCAGGCTGCTCCACTCCGCGTCAGAACCCAAGATTATGCACCAAACGGGAACGGCAGGTCGGCGCGTGATCAGCGCCGGCAGGATCCGCCTTCGGCTGATCGAGATCGGCGCGGCTGTCGACGCGCAGCACCATCGTATCCGCGCCGTGCCGGTCACCCAGCTTGCCAGCAAACTGGTTAACCATCAAAATGCAGCATGAAGACAACACTCGATCTGCCCGACGAGCTGGTACGCCGCGTGAAGATGCGCGCCGTGCAGTCCGATCGCAAGTTGAAAGACATGGTGGCCGTGTTGCTCGACGCCGGTTTGCGCGTCGAGTCAGCGGCCCCGCGGTCGGCGGTGCCTGCGCCCGAGCCGGTGCGGCTGCGTGGCCGCGGACCGTTGACGGCTGCCGACATCGAACGCGCCATCGCGCACGGCCGCGACTGAGGCTCGAGCGCGATGCGTGTCGTCGACACCAACGTCATTGCCTACTTGCTGATCGCGGGGGATGCAACGAAACAGGCGCAGGCCCTTTGGCAGGCCGATTCGGACTGGTGCAGCGAGCCCTTCTTTCGCGTCGAATTCAGCAACCTGCTGGCCACGCAGGTGCGCGCCAAGGCGTTGACTCTGGCCCAGGCGTTGGCCTTGCTCGACCGCGCGCAAACCGCCGTGACGGCAACGGCCGAGGTTCCGCATGCCGAGGCGCTGCGTTTGGCCTCGAGCTTCGGCGTTTCGGCTTACGACGCCCGATTTCTGGCGGCTGCTCAGGGGCTGGGTGCGAAGTTGGTGACCGAAGACTCGCGGCTGCGCAAGGCTGCGCCGAAGCTGACGCAATCACTGGCCGAGGCGCTGGCCGCGCCAGGCACGTTGGAGAACTAAGCGATGAAAACAGTCACGCTGACGGGCGCGCAGGCCCTGGTGCGCGTGCTGCAGGCCGAAGGCGTGCCGGCGGTGTTCGGTATCGTCGGTGGCAAGCTCGCGCCGCTGCTGCACGCCATCTCGCTTTCGGGCATTCCTTTTCACGGCACGCGCCACGAAGCGTCGGCGCCGATGATGGCCGCGGCGGTGTTCGCGTCGACCGGACGCATGGCCGTGGCGGTCGGCGAGATGGGGCCAGGCGGCTTGAATCTGGCGTCGGGTGCGGGCGTGGCTTTCAACAACAACCTTGCCGCGCTGTTGATCACCACCAACCAGCATCGCGCGGCGGCGTATCCGCACGTGGGCATGTTCATGGACATGGACACGCGCGCCGTGCTTGCGCCGCTGACGAAGTGGAACGCCGTGGCGAACGACCCGCGGCGTGTGCCCGAGCTGGTTCGCACGGCGTTTCGTGAAGCCACGAGTGGCCGACCCGGCCCGGTGCATCTTGATGTGCATCAGGACGTGCTGGCGGCGACCGCGACATGGCGGGCCGATGAGTTCGACATCGCGCCCGCTCGCTACCGGCCGACCTCACGACCGCGCCCGGCTGCAGACACGGTGAAGGCCGCGGCCGAGCTGCTGGGTCGCGCGCAGCGCCCGCTGATCGTGGCTGGTGGCGGCGTGGTGCATGCCGGGGCCGACGCGCAGGTGCGCGAATTGGCGGCGCGCTTGAACGCGCCGGTGGTGCCCACGCAGATGGCGCTGGGCGTGGTCGCCAGCGACCATGCGGCGTTCATCGGGCACGGCGGGCTGATCGCGGGTGACGCGGTGCGGCATGCCTTCGAAGCGGCCGATGTGATCGTCGCTATCGGCTGCCGTTTCTCGTCGTGGATGTGGGACGAACACGGCCCCTTCGTGCGTCGCGAGCACGCGCTGGTCAACATCAACATCGACCCTTCGGCGCTGGGCAGCCCGGCGCTGCACACGGTGGCGATGCATGCCGATGCCGCGCAGGCGCTCGACGATCTGTTGGCTGCAATGTCAGGCAGCGAAGAACATCGCGCCGCGACCGAATCAGGGTGGCTCGACGGCTTGCGTGCGATACGCACCGCCTACGACCAACGCCTTGCGTCGCTGGCGGCCGATCCACAGCCGGTGATGCACCCGGCCGCGCTGGCGCAAGCGCTGGGGCGGGCACTGCCGCACGATGCACTCGCGGTCTACGACGGTGGCCACACCACGTTCTGGAGCAATGACCTCACGCCGGTACACGCGGTGCGCACGCGCTTCCACGACCCCGGCATGAGCCACCTCGGCTTCGGCCTGCCGTACGCGCTGGCGTTGCAACTGCTGCACCCGCAGCGGCTCGTCGTCAACGTGACCGGCGACGGCGCTTTCGGCTTCACCCTGCAAGAACTGGACACCGCCCGACGACTGAAGCTGCCGGTGGTCAGCGTGATTCATAACAACGCGTCGTGGGGCGTGATCCGTGCGGGCCAGCGCAAGGGCCTCGACTTCGAGTTCCACACCTCGCTCGAGGGCACCGACTACGCTGCCATCGCGCGCGGCTTCGGCTGCTGGGGCGAAACCGTGACCGACGCGCAAGACATCGCTGCGGCCCTGGCACGTGCTCGCGCATCCGGGCTGCCGGCGGTGCTCGACTGCCGCACCCGCTTCGAGCCGCATCCGGCATCGCCCGCCTTCGGCAGCATGAACCGCTATGGCTTCGACGCGTTGACGCGCCTGCCGCGTGATCACGTCTGACCCAACCTGATCACGCCGTTTGCCGATCTTCCTGCTGTGTTGCAGCGGGCTAGACTGGTTTGCGCGCCATGTCGGCCGCGGCTCACCCATCAACACCGCACGCCATGCTCTACCTCGTTCTGGGGCTCGCCATCTTCCTTGGCGTGCACAGCATCTCGATCGTCAACCGTGCCGCGCGCGACGCGATGGTGGCGCGCATGGGCGGCAACGCCTGGCGCGGTTTGTATACGCTGGTGTCGTTGCTGGGTTTCGCGCTCATCGTCTGGGGCTACGGCCAGGCGCGCCAGCAGCCGGTGGTGCTGTACACGCCGCCGGTGTGGCTGCGTCACGTGTCGTTGTTGCTGCTGGTGCCCGTGTTCCCGTTGCTGGTAGCGGTCTACACGCAAGGCCGCATCAAGGCCGCGGTGAAGCATCCGATGCTGCTCGCGACCAAGTTGTGGGCCTTCGCGCACCTGCTGTCGAACGGTTCGCTGGCCGACGTGCTGCTCTTCGGCGGCTTCCTGGCGTGGGCGATTGCCGATCGCGTGTCGGTGAAGAAGCGCGGCAATGACCCGGTCATCGCGCGTCCCAGCCTCGCGCAAGACCTGATCGCCGTGGCCGTCGGTCTGGCGCTCTTCGGCTGGTTCTTCGTGCAGGGCCACGCGTGGCTGATCGGCGTGTCGCCGCGCTGAACCGGCGTGAGCGCGACACCACAGTCGCTTCGCGTGCCTGTGCCGCAGGCCGACATCGACGTATCGGCGTTGCTTGTGCGTCCCGCGAACGCCGAGTCGATGCTGGTGATGGCACACGGCGCAGGTGCCGACATGCACCACACCTTCATGCAGCACATGGCCAGCGGTTTGGCGACGCATGGCGTGGCGACCTTGCGCTTCCGGTTTCCTTATGCCGAGCGCGGCAAGAAGCAGGTCGACCGTGCGCCCATCGCACACGCTGCCGTGCGCGCTGCGGTGAGCTTGGCGCGAGAAGAGGCCGGAGATCTGCCGTTGTTCGCGGGCGGCAAGTCATTCGGCGCGCGCATGACCTCGCAGGCGCAGGCCATCGAAACGCTTGCGGGCGTGCGCGGGCTGGTCTTCTTCGGCTTCCCTCTGCACCCGGCCGGCGCGCCCGCGACCGAACGTAGCGACCACCTTTCGAATGTGTCGTTGCCGATGTTGTTCGTGCAGGGAACGCGCGACGCACTGGCGCGCTTTGACTTGATCGACGCGCGCGTGCGCACGTTGGGCGAACACGCCACGCTTCACGCCATCGAAGGCGCCGACCACGGCTTCACGCGCATGAAGAGCGTGGACGGTGCAACGCCCGAGGCAAAGCTTGCGACGGTTGCCGCGTCGGTGGCGGCGTGGATGCGTGCCCTCGCCGCGGCCCGCTGAATCAACGATTCACTGCGGTGCCAGCAGACCCTTCGGCGCCTTCGCTTCCCACGCCAGCCGCACCATCGCGCGCACGACACCGGGTTCGGCCGTTGCCAGCGTGACGCGCAGCCCGACGACCTTGCCGCCCCACAGCAGCCGTTCGCAGAACCCGGCGTGCAGTTCGAGATACTCGTCGCGCCGCTCGTCCGGTACGAAGACGTGCAGATGCGTCTGGCCCGGCGGCACGGTGACGAAGATCTTGCCGCGCACGCGAAACGAGCCGAAGTGGTGGTGCGGCGCTTGCGTCACCTCGGGCAGCGACATCGCGAAGTGTTCGACGTCGGCGTAGCGGGCCCCTTCGAGCCCCTCGCGCGGCTTTCGTCATGGGTTGTGCGCGTAGCGCGCCGCGGCTTTCGCGCGTGCCTTCGCTGCCTCGATATCGCGATTCCGCGGCTGCGAGGTCGTGACCAGCGAGGCGATCAGTTCGCGCGCCGTCGCGGCCACCTGTTCCACCGCGTGCTCGAAAGCGGCCTCGTTCGCCTTCGACGGCACCGTGAAGCCCGAGAGCTTGCGCACGAACTGCAACGATGCGTCGCGGATTTCGAGTTCGGTGGCGGGGGGCTCGAAGTTGAAGAGGGTGCGGATGTTGCGGCACATGGGTCGGCGTCCCTTCGATGCGGCGCGCGCCGCGAGTGGTGCCGAGTCTGGCACGACGCGGGTGGCGGATCGAAGGGGAACTCGAAGCACGGTGCCTGCCGTGCTTCGAGCCACGACTCACGGCGTGTCGATCGTCTTCACGTACACCGGAAAGCTGCCCGCCGGCGGTGCAGGGCTGAAGATATTGGTCGCGTTCGAGTTAAACACCACGCGCGCGCCGTCGCGCGAAATCGCGCGCGGAGTTGCTGTTGCCGTTGCTCGCCGTGCCGGTGGATGAACTGCTGACGACTTGCTCGCGCCCGTCGCCAATGTCGCGCACGAAGATGCGTCGGTCGAAGCCGCTGCCGTAGAAGCGCGAATAGACGAACTTGCTGCCGTCGGCCGAGAGCAAGGCGCCGCCGGCGCCGGTCTCGTTGCCCGGGCTCAGCAGGAAGCGCAGCTCGCCGGTGGCGACGTTCTTCACGTATTCGCCGCTCTCGCCAAGGCTGCTGAGCTGATCGGGTACGAACTGCAGCAACGTGTTCGACGCCCATTCGACCTTGTAGTAGTTCTGGAAGCAGCACACCGACAGCGTGGCGGGCATGCCGCTGCTGTTGCTCGACGCCAGCATCGTCGCACCGGTGGCGAGGTTGCGCACGAACACGTCGGCCTGGCCGTTGGTGTCGCCACCCACGAGCGTGCTCGATGACGACACGAAGGCGATTCGGCTGCCATCAGGCGAAAGTCTGGCGTTGAGGTGGCCCAGCACGATCTCGCCTTGCGCCACGCTGCCGTTGTCGGTGGGCAGCGTGACCAAGGCTGCCGTCGACCAGGTTCCGACCATGATGCGCGCGGGCACCGTGTTCACGTAGTTGTACGCGCCGACGTAGATCGTCGTCGGGATGGTCACGATGGCGACCTTGGTGCCGTCATCCGAGATCGACGCGGCGCTGAAGCCCGTGTTGTTCGGGATTGAGTTCGCCGCGGGCGAAACCTGGGTGAGCGCGCCGGTGGTCGGGTCTCGCACCTGCACGGCGCCGGTCGCTAGCGCCCATCAGCACGAAGCGTCCGTCGGGCGTCATCTGCCGACAGCCGGCGCCGCCGCAGCCGCTGACGCGTTGGACGGCGCCGGTGCGCAGGTCTTTCACGAAGACGTCGTTCGCGTTGTTGATGTCGCCCGCGACCAGCATGTTGCGGACGTGGACTGAAGGCGACGAGGTTGCCGTCGGCCGAGAGGCCACAGGGAAAGCCGCCCGCGGCCTGGCCTGCGGCGTTCGACGACGCCAGCGCCAGCGCGCCGACGATGGTGCTGTCGACTGGTGGCGAAGGCGGAGGTGGCGGTGGTGGGGGAGGTGGCGGCGGGGGAGGCGGTGGCGGAGGAGGCGGACGACGTCGCTTCTCGTCACCGCTTGTCGAGGCCTCGGCCTTCACGGCCTGGGCGCCGTCGCCCGAGCGATTCGTCGCTGCCGCCGCAAGCAACCAGGCTCATCAGCGTGGCGAGTGCAAGCAGGGTGCAGGCGGGTGTGCGCGTGGGTCGGAAGGTCATGGCGAGTCTCTCGATGAGCAAGGCAACGGTGCCGCACGCATTGCGCTCGCGATGTGGCCGCGAATCATCACGAAAGTGTCAACGGGAGGCGAAAGATTGTGTCGCGGCAGTCGAAGCGACAACGACGACGGTGGCGCCGCACAATCGCCACATCATGTCGCTCACCCACGAAACACGCTCGTCGTCTTCGACGCCTACGGCACCCTGCTCGACGTGAACGCCGCGGTGGCGCGGCACGCGCAGGCCGTCGGCCCCGACGCGGCGCGCCTGTCCGAGTTGTGGCGCGGCAAGCAGCTCGAGTACACCTGGGTCACGTCGCTGATGGGGCGATACGAGCCGTTCTGGACCTTGACCGAACGTGCGCTCGATCACGCGATGGCGCGGCTGCCTTCGGTGCCGGTGGCGGTGCGCGCGCCGCTGCTCGAGGCGTATCGCGCGCTCGACGCTTACCCCGAAGCAGCCGAGGTGCTGCGCGCGTTGCGCGAGCGCGGCGCGCGCACCGCGGTGCTCAGCAACGGCGATGCGGCGATGCTCGACGCCGCGTTCACGAGCGCGGGGCTTGTGGCGCTGCTCGATCGGATCGTGTCGGTCGACGAGGTGGGTGTGTTCAAGACCGCGCCAGAGGTCTATGCACTCGTCTCGCGCCACTTCGGCGTCGCGCCGGCCGACGTGACTTTCGTGTCGTCGAACCGGTGGGACGTGGCCGGTGCGACCGCGGCGGGGTTTCGAACGCTGTGGGTCAACCGCGCGGGACTGCCCGACGAGTACGCGGCGCTTGCGCCGGTGGCGGTACTGCGCGACTTGCGCGGCGTGCTCGAGCACTGACGCTCGCATGCGGCTGGCCCTGCTCGTCACGCTCGCGATCCTCGCCTTCGCGGGCAACTCGCTGCTCACGCGTGCAGGGCTGGCCACGGGGTTGATCGGTGCGGCGTCGTTCGCGGCGATCCGTCTCGTTGCGGGCGCGGGGTTGCTGGCGGCGCTGGCCGGCTGGCGCGGCGCGCGGGTTTGGCCCGACACGCGCTGATGTGAAGGGTGTCGTCGCGCTCGCCGTCTACATGCTCGGGTTCACGTTCGCGTACATCGAACTCGGCGCCGCCACGGGCGCGCTGATCCTCTTCGCGGGCGTGCAGTTGACGATCGTCGCGGCGTCGCTGCTCGCGGGCCTGAAGCCGACGTTGCTCGAAGCGCTCGGCAGCGTGCTCGCGATGGCCGGGCTGGCGTGGCTGCTGTTCGACGACCTGCGAACGCCGCAGGCCCTGTCGGCGCTTCTGATGGTGCTGGCGGGCGCGGCGTGGGGGGTCTACACGCTGGTGGGACGCGGTGCGACCGACGCGCTCGCGATGACGGCGCGCAACTTCATCGGCGCCGCACCGGTGGGTGTGGTCGCGTGGTGGTTGGCGCCGTCTGCGCCGGTCGAGCCTGCGGGCGTGATGCTGGCGGTGCTGTCGGGCGCGCTCACGTCGGGCATCGGCTATGCCATCTGGTACGCGGCGCTGCCGCGCCTGTCGCGCATGACGGCCGGCGTGGCGATGCTGCTGGTGCCGCCGGTGACGGCCGCGGTCGCGGCGGCGGGCCTGGGCGAGCCGATCACGACGCGGCTGGCTGCAGCGTCGGTGCTGGTGCTGGGGGGTGTGCTGCTGACAATTGTCGGGCGGCGCGGTTGACCACCATGGCCCACCGCGCGCGCGGCGTCAGGCCTTGCCGCGCCCGATCACGACCATCAACACGTCGCCCATACCGAGCCGGTGGATGCCCAGCGCCTTGGCTGCGCGCGGCGAGATGTCGAGGATGCGTTCGGGCTGCACCGGCCCGCGGTCGTTGATCGTCAGCACGACGCTCTTCTTGTTCTTGGTGTTGGTCACGCGCACCTGCGTGCCGAACGGCAGCGTCTTGTGCGCGGCCGTCAGCGCGTTGCGGTCGTAGCGCTTGCCGCTGGCGGTCTTGCGGCCGTGCAGCTTGTCGCTGTAGACGGCGGCCAGGCCCGACTCTTCGGCCGACGAACGAGGACCCTGCGGTTTGCCCGACGGCGCGGGCTCGTCGATCATCACGCCCTTCTTACCCGGCGCAACCACAGCGGGTGCTGGCGTGACGGCAGGCTTCTCGATCATCGGGACCTGCGCGGGTGTGGCCGCCGGGGCTGGCTTCACGGCGGGTGCGGGGCTTTGGGCGAGCGCAGAGGTCGACAGGGCGAAAGCAAGCAAGGTGAAGACAGCGGTGGCGCGAGGGCGAAGAATCACGATCGAAAACTCCCGGTGAAAGAGATGTTGAGCCGCAGCGATGCGCAGCGGTGCGCATCATAGCGACGGCCGTTCGGCACAATCGTCGCGCATGCCTGCGGCCCGAAGCTCCAAGCCTTCCACATCGCCCCGTCGCGGTGGCGCGGCTGCGACCACCATCGCGGCCCCCAAGGCCACCACGCCCGACGATGCGCTGACCACCTACCGTGGCAAGCGCCGCTTCGCGCAGACGCCCGAGCCCACAGGCATCGTTGGTACGTCGGGTGTGTCGGGTGAATCGAGTTCCACCGGTGGCACGTTCGTGATTCAGAAGCACTGGGCGACGCGGCTCCACTACGACTTCAGGCTCGAGCTCGACGGTGTGATGAAGAGTTGGGCCGTGCCCAAAGGCCCCAGCCTCGACCCGCGCGACAAGCGCATGGCCGTCGCGACCGAAGACCATCCGATCGACTACAACCGCTTTGACGGTCAGATCCCCGCGGGGCACTACGGCGCGGGTCGCGTCGTGATCTGGGACAACGGGCGTTGGAAGCCGGTGGGCGATGCGCACGAAGGCTTGGCGAAGGGCGACCTGAAGTTCGAGCTCGAGGGCCACAAGCTGCGTGGCCGCTTCGTGCTCGTGCGCACCAAGCCGCGCGAAGGCGAGAAGAAGCCGACATGGCTGCTCATCAAAGAGCGCGACGCCTACGTGCGCAGCCGCGACGAGTACGACGTGCTCGAAGCAATGCCCGATGCGGTGCCTGCGCTTGGCGACGCTGGCGCGGTGTCTGCGTCGGCTGCCACGCCGGCCAAGACGCGCATCGCCCCGGCGAAGGGTCGCGCCGCGCCACTGCCCGCGACGTTCGAGCCGCAGCTCGCACTGGCGGTCAGTGGTGTGCCAGCCGACGCCGACCAGCGCCTGTGGGAGATCAAGCTCGACGGCTATCGGCTGATGGCACGCATCGACGACAAAGGCAAGGCGACGCTGCACACGCGCAACGCGCAGGACTGGAGCGCGCGGTTCCCGGCGCTCGTGCGTGCGCTCGAGGGCCTGCGACAGCGCAAGGCGTGGATCGACGGCGAACTCGTCGCGCTCGACTCGCGTGGGTTGCCCAGCTTCGAGGCACTGCAACGCGCGATTGCCAGCAGCGACACCGGCGCGCTTGTCTACTTCGCGTTCGACCTTCCCTTCATCGACGGCGAGGACTGGCGTGCGTTGCCGTTGTCCCAACGGCGCGCGCGGCTCGAAGGCATCGTCGATGATCCGCACGACAACATCCGCCTGTCGCAAACGTTCGATGCGCCGCCGTCGCAGCTTGCGGCCGCGTCAAAGGCTGCGGGGCTCGAAGGCCTGATGGGCAAGCGCATCGACGCGCCGTACCGCGGTGGTCGCAGTGACGCGTGGGTGAAGTTGAAGCACGGCCACCACGAGGAATTTGTCATCGCCGGTTTTACGCTCGGCGAAGGCATGCGCGAGAAGACCTTCGGTGCCCTGGTGCTGGCGCAGCACGACGAACACGGGCTGCTGCGCCACGCTGGCAACGTCGGCAGCGGCTTCGACGAAGACACGCTCGAAGCGCTTTCCGCGCTGCTGCGTCCGCTGCGCGTGAAGCGTCCGGTGCTGGACAACCCGAACAAGGACCTGAAGGCCACGATCTGGGTGCGGCCCGAGCTGGTCGCGCAGATCAGCTTCGCCGGCTTTTCTCGTGACGGTCGCGTGAAGCACGCGGTGTTCCGCGGCCTGCGCGAAGACAAGTCGGCACGTGAGGTCGAACGCGAACGCCCCGGCGTCGTGGCCGTGACCGCGGCAGCGCCCCTGGCGGTGACCGTCACGAACCCCGAGCGCGTGGTCGACGCGTCGAGCGGCATCACGAAGATCGAACTCGTGCGCTACATGCAGCGCGTGGCGCCGCTGATGCTCGAGCATCTGGCGTCGCGGCCCGTGTCGTGGCTGCGTGCGCCCGACGGTATCGCTGGCCAGACCTTCTTTCAGAAGCACAACGACCGCATGACGATGCCGGGTGTCGAGTCGTTTGCTGGCCCCGGCGGATCTGTCGACCCGCTGATCGAGATCGTCGATGCGCAGGGGCTGGCGGGTGCCGCGCAGATGAACGTGATCGAGTTCCACACGTGGAATGCGAAGCGCGACGACCTGCTGCATCCCGACCGCGTGATTCTCGACCTCGACCCCGGCGATGGCCTGCCGTGGCCGCTGGTGCAGGAAGCCGCGCTGCTGGTGCGCGCGATGCTGAACGAGCTCGAGCTGCCCGCGTTCCTGAAGACCAGCGGCGGCAAGGGCCTGCACGTGGTGGTACCGATCGAGCGCGTGCACGACTGGGCCGCGGCGCATGGCTTCGCGCAGGCGCTGGCGCAGCACATGGCGCGCGTGGTGCCGCAGCGCTTCACGGCCACCAGCGGCGCGCGCAATCGCATCGGCAAGGTGTTCATCGACCACCTGCGCAACAGCCGCGGAGCGACCACGGTGTGCGCGTGGTCGCCGCGGGCGCGGCCGGGGGTGGGCGTGTCGGTGCCGATCGCGTGGGACGAGTTGTCGCGCGTCACCGGCGGCGCGCACTGGGGCCTGCGTGACGTCGACGAACGCTTGCGCATCGGCAACGGGCCGTGGCAGGACTACGCGGCGTCCGCGGTGCGGCTCGACAAGGCGCTGGAGCGGTTGGCGTGATGGCGCACCACCACTGCGCGCGAAGGACGCATCCTTGATGTCGTTTCAACTGTTCGGTTTGTCGATGCCGATCGCACCGTGGGTGCTCATGGCCTGCTGGCTGGCCGCGCAGCAGGTCGCGGCCCAGACCTCGCCGCTCGACGCGCGCGAGGGCGCCACCAGGGCCGTGAGCACGGCGGGCATCGTGGGCCTGGTGGCGGCGCGCGCGGCCTACGTGATCGCGAACCGCGACCTGTACCTCGAGGGGCCGGCTTCGTCGATCTTCGACTTCCGCGACGGTGGTTGGATGCCCTGGGCCGGGGTGGCCGCGGGCCTGGCGTGGTTGGGCTGGGCGGCGTGGCGTGAGCGCGCGCCGTCATTCGCTCTGATGCTGGGGGCGGTGCTCGGTCTGGCGGTTTGGTTCGGCGCGCTGGCGTGGCTGCAGTCGAGGCAGGTGTCGCAGCTGCCCGAGCTGACGTTGCAGCGTCTGGGCACAGCGCGCGCCGAGGCTTTCGGCCCGGCCTTCGCGGACCGGCCCTTCGTCGTCAACCTTTGGGCGACGTGGTGCGCGCCCTGCCGCGAAGAGATGCCCGCGTTCGCGCAGGTGCAGCGCGACCGCCCGCAGGTGCCGATCGTGTTCGTGAACCAGGGCGAGGACGAAGCGCGCGTGCGCGGCTATCTCGCGAAGCTGCCTGCACTGGACCACGTGTGGCTCGACCGCGAGTCGACCTTCGGCCGCGCCGTCGCGTCGAGCGGTCTACCGACGACGGTGTTCGTCGACGCGCAGGGGCGCATCCGTCGCATCCACGTCGGCGTGATGAACCGCGCCGCGTTGCGGGCGCAGATCGACGCGCTGAAGTGATCGTGGCCTGCGATCAGGCGGGGCGGTTCGCGGCGCCGTGCGCCAGCACCGACGCTGGGCGCCGTGCGAGCGGGTTGACTTCGGCACGCTCGCGACGCTCGCGCACCGAAGCGTTGGTGCCGATGAAGGTCATGAACGGCAGCTTCGCGATCGACCGCCCGGCCGCGTAGAACGCGAGCGCGAACGACAACAACGCGGCCATGGCGTAGCCCCAGCCATGGAAGGAGGTGCCCAGCGCGATGCCCACCAGCGTCAGCAGCAGGTTCAGGCCGAAGAACGTCGCCGCCACCGCCAGCAACCAGCGGCGCTGGTCGAAGTACGCCAGTGCTGCCATCGCGATCACCAGCATCACGTGGAAGGCTGCGCCAAGCACCCCGAAGCGGAACACCGACGCCATTTCCCAACTGCCGCCGGCCCACGCGACGACGGCAGGCGACGCCAGGATCGCGATCAACGCGATCGTGGCCTGCACCAACGCCAGACGCTTGAAGCTCGACGTGGTGATGCGCATGATCACGCCGTGGTTGCGGCGGATGGCGCGCAACGTGGCACGGCGGTCGATGGCGTGGAAGTAGCGCTGGTACGCGCGATGGAAGCGCGGTTCGACGTCGATGAGGAAGATCGCCAGCACCGGCACGATCACCAGGAACGCGAGGAACATCGCGCCTTCGTATGTCGGGTGCGACCACACGCCACCTTCCGCGCGCTCGGCGCCGGGTGCCAGCCACATCAGCCACTTGTCGACCCACAGGCCCGCGTTGTAGAGCAAGCCCGCCCACGCCAAATGCTTGAACCGCACCGTTGCGGCGCCAAGGTCGAACGTCGATTCGGCCTCGTGCCGCGGTGCACTCGGGAACTCGGCCAGCAGCCGCGCCGTGAGCACGAAGAAGATCACCGCCTGGCCTATCAGCAGCGCGCCCAGCATCCCGACTTCGTGCCACGTGCCGACGGTGGCACGCGCGGTCCCCAGCGCCACCGCGACACCGCACACAAACGCCGACGTGACCGCGCCGTGGCTGCGCAACGCCGACAGCATGCCCGCCACAACCCACACGCCGCCGCAGGCCATCAGCAGCAGGAAGCCGAGCATGCGGTCGGCGGCCGGCAACTGTGTCACCAGGCCGAAGATCACCAGACCGATCGGCACAAGACACGCAAACACGTGCGACAGGGCCGCCAGCAGCATGGCCCGAACCGGCCGCACGTTATGGGTGTACGTGGCATCGGCCAGGCAACGCGACACGACCAGCACCCAAGGCCCGGCCACGACGAGCGAGATCGAGAAGGCCAACACCGCGACGCTGTTGAAGCGCAGCAGCGCGGCCGGGTTCGCCACGTCGCGAACCATCGACTGCATCAGCGCCAGCGCCACGCAGGCCAGCAGCCACGGCCCCGCGGCGATCACCCCCGCGTGCAGGAACCCGCGCAGGTTCGTGCTCAGGCGGTCCTCCTGGATCATCTTGTTCAACTCGAAACCGATGCCGGCCATGCGGGTTCCTCGGGTGGTCAGGCCTGAAGGGCGTCGTGTGGCGCGACCACCGGCACCGGCACCGACATCGCGATCTGCTTCGCGTACAGCTCGGCGTAGGCGGTGTCGACCATGCGGCGGTTGTAGTAGCGGCGCACGCGCGTCTGCAATGCGCGCCCGCAGCGCGCGCGCAGCACCTCGTCGCGCAGCAGTTGCGCCACCGCCTGCACGGTCGCACGTGGGTTCGCCAGCGGCGTGACGAAGCCGCCCGCGCCCAGCGTGGGGTACTCGCCGGGGCGCCCGAGGATGATCTCGCGGCAGGCGCCAACGTCGGTCGCCACGCAGGGGATGCCTGCGGCGCCCGCCTCGAGCAGCACCAACGGTTGCGCTTCGCTCAGGCTGGTCAGCACCAGCACGTCGATCTGCGCCAACGCCTCGCGGGTGTCGACGTGGCCCTTGAACTCGACGCAGTTGCCCAAGCCCAGAAATTCGACCAGGTCGTCGCACTCGCGCGCGTAGGCCGGGTCTTCGTCGCGCGCACCGAAGATCTGCACGCGAAGGCGAGGCACCAGGTCGCGCAGCAGCGCGGCCGCGCGCACGAAGGTCTTGATGTCCTTCACCGGCACCACGCGGCCCATCAGTGCGACCGTCGGTGGGTGGATGCGCGCGCCGCGGCGCACCGCGGCGTAACGCTCGACGTCGACGCCGTTGGGGATGATCGACATACGCGTCGGGCTTGCGCCTTCGCGCTGCTGCACGGTCTGGTTGCCACCGTAAAGCGTGACGATGCGGTTCGCCGATTCGTAGGCTGCACGCGAATACGAACTGAAGGCCGACATCCAGATGTCGCGCAAGTCTGTCGGCCGGTCGGCGACGGCCAGCGACACCGGCTGCGGGTCGCGCAGCCAGTCGGCCATGGCCACTTCGATGCGGCGCTCATGCGTGTAGATGCCGTGCTCGGTCAACATGCCCGGGCGTTTGGTCTCGAGACTCGCGCGCGCCATCGCCAGGCCCGCGTAGCCGGTCGACACCGCGTGGTAGACGCGCGCTGGCGGCAGCTTGGCGAGCATCACCGCGCACAGGCCCCCGACGAGCGAGCGCCAGGTCCAGAAGTAGTGCAGGAACGACGTACCCGGCACGCTGCGCTCGTACATGCGCTGCACCATCTGGTAGGCGGCCTCGCTGTTCATCAGCTGAGACAGGGTCGCGGCGACGTGGTGGCGCCCGAAGGCGTCGCACAGTTGTTGCAGTTCCTCGCGGCCACCACCCTGCAGCAGGGCTGCCAGCGCGGGCTCGATCGCGCGCACCATCGCGTCGGTGCCTCGCACCTTACGTTCGGGTTCGGCGCGCCGCTGCAGCGCCACGTTGTGGATGCCTTGCACGTTCGGCGGCACGCGGTAAAGCACCTTGCGCTTGCGATCGTCGGCCGTGATCGCCACCACGTGGAAGGTCAGGCGCTTTTGCGCGCGGATGAGGCGCTGCACCCAGTGCGATACGCCACCCCACACGTATGGGTACGCGCCTTCGACGATAAGGCAGACATCGGCTTCTTCGGCCGGGGCATCGACCAACGGGTAGTTCATGTCGGGTAGTTCGGTCGGAAGTACGGCAATTCGAACTTGACGCGCTGGCGCCGTTCCTCGCGCGTGGACGGTGGCGCGGGGGGCGGGGCTTCGTCCACGTCGTCGAGGAACACGTCGACGGGCACCATCGCGTACCGCGGTGGTCCCAGCGCCCACAACTGCATCGCATCGACGCTGCGCGGATGCAGCGTGTCGAGGTCGCGCACGCGCTGGCTCAGCGCGGCCGCGTGCCGTCGCAACTCGGAGAAGCGGCGTCGTCGGTACAGGCACTCGAGATACCAGCTCGCCAACGCAGGCGGCGCGCTGCCGTCTTCCATGCGTTGGTGGTACAGGCCGATCGCCTCGTCCTCGCGGCCGAGTTTCAGCAGAAGGCGCACCGTGGCCTGCGCAATGCCGGCGTCACGGGGCTTGTCGTGCGCGGCCAGTTGGTACATCTCGAGCGCACGCGTGCGTGCTTCGTCTGCGCGGCTTTCGTCGAGCAGGTCGGTCGCCGCGAAAGCATCGTAGTGGCGCGCCAGCTCGAGCGCGCGGTGGGCGTTGCCCGGCTCGTCGGCCCACTTGGTTTCGAGCGTCATCGACGAATCGAGGAAGCCGCTCTCGATGCGCGCGGCCGCGGCAGCGGCCATCATGCGCACGGACGGTTCGGTGTCGTTCATCGCGCCGCGCAGCGCGCGCGCGAAGGTCGGCTGGAAGTTGGCGGAGATGATCGAAACCATCTCCTGCTTCTGCTCGGGCGTGCCTTGCGCCAGCACGTCGGCAAAGGGCACGACGGCCGCACGGCGTCCCAGGGTTGCTTCGACGTTGGCATCGGCGCGTTCGAACGGCAGCAGGTCGTCTTCGTCGACCCGGCCGCAATGGCGACGATGCGCGCGCGAGGGCGTCCAATCGGTGGAAGCCGCGAACCAACAGCACCAGCGCGCCGGTGCCGACCACACCGATCGGACCGAGCGCGGCCACCGCCAACGCCAGAAGTCGCCACAGGTCGCCGGGCGCGTCGTCGGTGCGCATGTGGACCCAGCCCGCCACAGCCAACGCCGCAGCGATCGCGTGGAGGATCACCGCTGCCCAACCGGCGCCCAGCATGGCCAGCACGAGCGCGCTGACGACCGCCAAGGCGGCAGCGGCCATGACCAGCGCGCGGCCGGGGTGATGTTGCGCCGCGTCCGGTCGAAGAGAAGGATCGGACAGGCCGGGCCGCTCGTCGGCGACGGGGTCGTCGTCGAGCGCGCGCTCGTCCTCGAGGTCGACGTTCAGCGTCGACGGCGTCGTCGGCGTATGACGTACTCACTCAGGCGGCCTTGCGGGTGTCGACCAGCGGGCCGATGCGATGCCGCACCATCGCGTGCAGACCTCGCTCTTCCAGCGTCTGGCGCAGCGCGTTCACGAAGCGCAGCGCGGGCCCGCGGGCGTTGTCAGGGGTGATGTAGGGGAACAGCAGCACGAAGCTGGATCCGGACTCGGAGGCAATGCAAAGCTGGCCTGGCTCGCAGGCACGTTGCACGGCCTGGTCGACCGCCGCCGCGAGGGCGGCGTTGATTTGAGGGTCGCGTGTCGGGTTGTCGGCGATCAGTTCGACATGGATCATCGCGACATCGATTCGCGCACGCAGCACCAGGTCATGGAACATGGCCGTCAGCGGCGCCAACATCGATGCGGGTGCAACCCGGCCTGTCGAGCCGGCGGTCGGCCGACGCGTGCGCTCGAGCCGCTGCGCGTTCGAGATCGCCGCGCCGATCCACTCGCACAACGTCTTGAAGTTCTGCACGCTCGACGGCGTGAGGTCCATGAAGTCCATCGCCTCGATCTTGAGCATGCCCACGACGGCGTGGGTTTCGGTGTTCACGATCGGACCTGCCATCAGACCTTCGTCGCGCAGCAACGCCTCGTCGTCGGTGTTGGCCACCACCAGGTGCCGACGCGACGCGACGATGGCCTCGAACATCGGCGAAGCCGCGTCGATCACGCGCGCGTACCGGTCGTGCTGTGTCCACCCTTCGCTGACCGCGGCCTCGAGCTTCTGGCCGTTCAGCAGGTACAACGAAAATTTCTTCGGCGACAGACTCGTGCGTACGAGGTCGCCCACGCCCACCAGAACGTCGCCGACGCCATCGCGCTCGATGGCGCGTGAGGCGCGGTACATCGCGTGCACGGTCAGCGTCTGGTCGGCGATGCGGGTTTCCAGACTCTCCTTCTGGCGCATCAGCCGATCGCAGGCCTTGATCAGGCCGTCGGTGCGGTCCTGTGCGATCGCGACTTCTTCGCGCAGCGCCTGCGCGTGGCGGCGCAGCGCGTCGCGAATCTCGCCCAGCAGGATGGCCGCCACGAGCCACAGCAGCGGCTCGCGCATCACGCGCATCAACCAGCCGTAGCCGCCTTCGCCGGGCAGTTGCGCCGGCACGTTGCCAGCAAGCATGACGAAGGAGCACGCCACCGCGGCGAAGAGCGCTTCGCGCAGCCCGTAGTAGCCAGCCGCCAGCAGCACCGCGATCCAGAACGGATGCGGGGCCACGCCGACGAAGCGCTGTCCGCGGCCCCAGAGCGCGTCGACCAGCAGCGCGACGATCAGGAAGGCAATAACCTCGACGATCGCGCTCAGCCGGATGCCGAACAGTTTGTGGTGGCTGGCGCGCGCGTGCAGCGCCGCCAGCCGCCCCATGGAGGTGGCGGATGCCTGCGAGGCGATCGGCGTCAACGTATGCATGGCTGCTCGTGGCTCCCTGGTACGAGTCGTTCGTGTTGTCGTGAGAAGGACGGCGCAACGGTGTCGTTCACCATCCATCCTGGCGGCTGCGTCGCGCGGCAACCTGTCGTGGCTCGATGTCATCAGCCTAGCGGGGCGTCGATCATCGAGCGATCCTTCAAGACAGGGTTTGGCCGGAGCCAGCCCGCATGTTGGGGCCAGCGGCAGCCATGCTTCGGGCCTGACCAGAAGGTTGTAGGGTACATGCAGCACCTAGGGCTGGGGGGGTTACGGCGCGCTGCGGCCTGCCTCGGCCAACGCGCGGTCCACGGCGGCTTGATCGCCGAGGCGCCGCAATGCGTCGACATGGGCGTCGAAAACAGGCCCCGATGGGGGCCGTGGCTGCAAGCGCCGGTACAGGGCCACCGTGCGTGCAGCTGCACCGTGCTCGTTGAGCTGCTGCATCCAAGCCGCGCGGTGCTGCTGCGCCACGTCGGGGGCGCGGCCGCGCGCACCCGACGCAAGTGCGCGGGCTTCGATCCAGTCGACCTGATCCAGGCTCAACGTCGGCCCCCACAGGGCAATCAGCCGCTGCGCGATCGGGTCGCCGGGCACCGCGTCCGCCGCCAGGATGCGCAGCGCCGGCTCGGTCGCGCGCGCATCACCCGCGGCGGCGAGCGCGTCGGCCACCCGCAAGCGTTGATCGACTTCGAGCGCCGGATGCACCGCCACGCGTCGCCACATGGCCGGCAGCCGGTCGGTGCGGCCAACTTTTCGTGCGATGTCCTCGTACGTCGCGAGCCAGCGGCCGGGGTCGGACTGCGCCAAGGATTCGACCGAGGGGAAGGCCTCGCCATGGGCGCCGAGGTCGACGAGTTGCTGCACGACGGCATCTCGCCGCGGGTCGCGGCTGGGCACGCGACGCAGCGTCACCAACTGCGCCTTGGCGAATTCCTGCCGGGCTTCGGTGCCAACGCCTCGCGACAGCGCGACCCGTAGTGCGCTGACGTAGGCATCGTCGTAGGCCTTGGAAGACGAGCGAACCTGGCGCCACTGGGCCAGTGCCTCGGCGGTGCGGCCGCTGTCCATCATGGCTTGGGCCAGCAGCACGCGATCGGCCGGACGAACCGCGCGTGGATCGAGCCTCAGGCCGGTCGCCATCGTCAACCCATGCGCCTTGGCCTGCGTGGCCGCGTCGAACAGCTCGCGCACGGTCGCGGGTGAGACGTGGTCGGACCGGGCCGTGTCGATCCAGCGCAGCACATCGGCCTGGCGTCCGGCGACCGTGGCCAACAACGCCCATGCTGCGTCGAAGGCGGCGCTGGGTACCGGCCGGCGCTGGCGTTCGAGACGGACAAGCGAATCGGATGCGACGCTATGCAGCACCGAAAGCCGCGCGAATTCGGACACCAACGCGTCGTCGATCGGGCCCTCAACCGACTCGAGCGCCGCCGCGGCTTCGGGCCCACGGCCGAGTTGGTGGTTGACCCAGGCCAAGCGCACCGCGCAGTCGGCCTTGCCCTTGCATAACGGTGCCGCGGCTGTGGCCAGCCCAGCTGCCGCATGCAGGTCGCCCGCGGCCCAGGCGGCTCGTGCGGCGGTGAGCGGGTCATGTCGCTCCAGCTGTTTGCCGGCGCGTGACCAAAGGTCGCGCAGCAGCGGTGTGCGCGCCTGAAGCCGGTTGGTGTCGTGCGTGGCGGCCTCGACGAGCATCACGAGCACGTCGGGCGGCGCTTGCTGCGGCCCATGCACTCGCACGGCGTCGAGCGCCGCATCGACCTTGCCCGCTTCGACTGCGAACCTGACGCGCTGGCGCAGCACCTCGGCCGATGCCTTTGGCGTGCCCAGCCGCGCGAGCCGCGTGAGCGCCGCGCCGCCCTGGCCGCTGGCGCGCATCGATCGTGCCCACACCGCGACGAGGTCTTCGCCGCCTTGTGCCAGCCATGGGTCGAGCACGCGCGCTGCAAGACCGTGTTGCCCGTCGCGAGCCAGCGTCGTTGCCAACGTCGCGACCTCGTTGACCGCGGTTTGCGGGCGCTGTTTCAACCAGGCCACTGCGCGGGCCTGCGCCGCGCCGGGTCCCACCGCGGCACGTGCCTTGGCCGATGCGCCGTTGGGTACACGGATTGCGAGCAGGGCCTGCATCTGAAGGGCGACAACGCCGGTGTCGACAGCGTCGGGGCGTCGGCGCGCGAAGCCGTCCAGCACGTCGAGCGCCTCGCGAGGTCGACCCGAGGCCAGCAGGCTGCTGGCCTGCTGCAGGCTCTCATGTGTTGCACCGACGGCCGGCGCCGCAGAGAACCGCGGGCTGGCAGGCCCGGCGATCCGGGCCGGCTCGCGGCGCGAAGCGATCAGGCGCTCGCGATCGGGTGTGGGAGCCAGGCGTTGCGCTCGCTCCAGGGCGGCGAGCGCATCGTCACGGCGCCCTTGTTCGTGCAGCATGTCGCCAAGCGCCTGCCACGCGGCCACCCGACGAGGTTCGTTCGTGACCAGATCTTGCAGCAGCGCGAGGCCCGACGCCGTCTGACCCACACGCTGACGCTCACGCGCCAGCGCGATGACCGTCTCGGGCGACCGGTCTCCTGAAGCGAGCGCCGCTTCGAGCTTGGTCAGCACGGGCACGCGGCTCGGGTCGTCGCCTTCGCCACCGTTGGGCACCAGCAGCAGGCTCGCGACAACCCCGGCTGCGGCGGCCAGTGCCACCAGTGGCCAGCGAGGCGCGCGGGCCGCGCGCGATCGCAACTCGTCGTCCCGTATCGCGGGTCGCGTTTCGTTCGAGGTGTCGACGCGCAGGGCCTGCAGCAATTCCGCCGGAGAGAGGATCGGGGCGATAGCTGTCATGGGACGGGGGTATCGTCTTCGTCGCTCGTCGCGTAGGCGTTCAACGGGTCCGCATCTTCCAGTTCTTCCAGATCGACGTCGACGGGTTCGGGCAGCGCCGACGCGTCTAGATATTGTCCGACGAGCGCCGCGAAAGCCTGGATCTGAATCGGCTTGTTGATGATGACGGTTTGTCGATCAGGCACCCACGGCTCGACCGGCTCGCGATCGAGGTCGGTGCGCATCGCGATGATCGGCAGCGGGCGCACGTCTTCGCCTTCTTCCATTCGACGGCGCGCGTGCACGCGCAGTGCGCGCGCGATGTCCACGCCCCATCCATCGGACAGTTCATCGTCCAGCACCACCAGCTGGGGCTCGTGGGCTGTGAGCCAATGCAACGCGTCGCGTGCGGTGACGGCGTGCGACACATGGCAGCCGCGACTCTCCAATGCGCTGCGCAGCATTTGTGCAAGCAACACGTTGTCTTCGACCAGCAATACAGAGCGCGACGGGCTCAAATCGATCTCCTCCCAACAAGCGCTTTGCACTGTAACGGCGTGTCAGTGCGATGTCTAACGCCCTGAAGGCGGGCGCTGAAGCGAGTGGCGACGCGAGCCGTTGCGGCCGGCCCGGGCCATCGCGTCGTCGGCGGCGATGGACGCGAACACGAGGCCCGGACCGATCATGCAGCCCGGCGCTGGCAGCACACCGCCCATCATCGAGTGCATGTCGGCGCCCACGGCGTACAGCCCGCCGATCGGGTCACCGCGCGGGTCGAGCACACGCGCGTTTTCGTCGGTCGCCAGACCACAGGCGGCGGCGACGTCGCCGGGTACGACCTCGACGGCGTAATAGGGGGGCGTGAACTCTGCGGTCGCGAAACCCACCAGCGACTTGCTCAGGTGGCGCCCGAGCTGACGCTCGAGTGTCGCGGCAGGAACCTGAAGCTCGTGCGCCAACTCGCGCAGGTCATGCGCGCGCCGCAGGTACCCATCGGCGAGCGCGGCCTGCAAGCCGCGTCCACCCGCACCAACGCTGCCCAACCCGTGATCGAGCATGCCTCGGGCGTCGGTGATCAGGTGTACGGGCATCGTCATGACGTCGTGCATCGCCATCGCAGCGGTGTGGTGCGGCACGCCGGCGTCGATCTCGCAGTCGCCATCGGCGTCGACGAACACGTGCCGTGGCACGCGCTCGAGGTGAGGGTGGGCGCACAGGCTGCCATCGCGTCGCCGCCGAAGCGACACCGGTGCCAGATACGCGTTGGCCACCGCGCCGGTTCCCCAGGCCGCGCCTCGGGCCTCGGCCAGCGACAAGGCTGTGCCCGTATGGCCCGGTGCGCCGGGGCACCACTCGGTGTCGATGTCGGGTAGTCGCGCGGCTCGCTGAACCGGGTGGCGATTGAACCCGCCTGTCGCGAGTACAACGCCACCACGCGCGCCGACGTGGCGCACGCAGCCGTCGTGCACCAGCACCACGCCGACAACGCCCTGCGGCCCCTCGAGCAGGCTTATCGCGCGCACGTTCGTCAGCAGTTCGACCTGGCGGCGCTGCAGCGACGCCAGCAGTTGCGCGACGAGCGCGTTGCCGCGCAACAGCCGCGTGCCGCGCGCATGGCTGATGCGGTCGCGCGCGTGTCGCAGGCCCAGCCGAAACATGTGCCGCGATGACCGCATCGAGCGTGGCCAGCGTTGCAAATGTGCGAGATCGTCGGCGTCGAGCATCACGCCGCCCAGCGCGTTCCACCGCATCGATTCCGGCGGGGGTGGCCGCACAAGATCGAAGTCGTTGCCGAGGACTCGTGCGCCGAAAGGGTTGGGCTCGAGCACGCGGCCGACCCCGACGGCGCCGTCGCTTTCGGGGTGATGGTCGGCCTGGTCCGAAGCGACTCGAAGCGACACCAGTGAATCACGTTCGAGTCGGTGCACGGCCGCGGCACCGCGCTGCAGGAAGGCTTCGCGCAAACGCGCGCTGCCGCGGCTGCCGACGGTGGCTTCGAGGTAGCGACGAGCGTCGTTGATCGACTCCGCCGGGTTCACGAAGCCGGCATGGTGGGTGCCCGGTATCCAGGCCAGTCCCTGCGAGTAAGCCGTGGTGCCGCCCACGAGCCCGGTCGACTCGACCAGCAGCACGTGGGCGCCGTCGATGGCCGCGAACAGCGCCGTGGCCATGCCGGCGCCGCCGGCACCGAGCACAACCACGTCGTAGCTCGCGTGTTCGGGCAGGTCGACCAGTCGTCGGCGCAGGGTCGAGTCGGTTGGCATAATTTCGACGATGAGTTTGCACGCTGTACCTCCGCCCGGCCCGGTGCCGAACGCCGCCGATCGCCCGCTGGCGCCCCACGCGACGCTGGGCGACTACTACGGCGATGACGCGCAGCGTGCGTCGTACGTGCAGGGCATGTTCGACGAAACCGCGCCCGACTATGACCGCATCGAGAAGATCCTCGCGCTGGGTAGTGGCCCGTGGTATCGGCGCCAGGCGCTGCTTCGCGGCGGCCTTGCAGCGGGAGACCGCGTGCTTGATGTCGGCATTGGCACGGGGCTGGTCGCGCGCGAGGCGATGCACATCATCGGCCCCCAGGGCAGCCTCACGGGCGTGGACCCTTCACCCGGCATGATGGGGCAGGTGGCCATCGACGGGGTCGAGCTGGTGCGCGGCTACGCCGAACGTCTGCCGCGGCCCGACGACAGCGCCGACTTCCTTTCCATGGGTTATGCGTTGCGCCACGTGGCCGACGTGGCTGCCGCCTTCGCCGAATTCCGCCGCGTGCTGCGCCCGGGTGGGCGGCTGTGCATCCTCGAGATCTCGAAGCCGAATACGGCATTTGGCACGCGCGTGCTGCGTGGCTACATGCGCACCGCTGTGCCGTTGATCGCGCGCGTGGTCGGCCAGCAGCGTCACACGTCGCAACTGTGGCGCTACTACTGGGACACGATCGAAGCCTGCATCGCGCCGCCGCAGGTGCTCGCCGCACTCGAAGCCGCAGGCTTCGTGCAGGTGCAGCGTCACGTCGAGCTGGGCATCTTCAGCGAGTACACGGCCATCAAGCCGGCTTGATGATGACGACCGATATCAGCGTCGCGGCCGAGACATGCAACGTCTTCGTCATCGGCGGCGGGCCGGCCGGCTCGACGATCGCGACGCTGCTGGCGCGCCAGGGGCGCCGTGTCGTGATGGCCGAGAAGGCGCATCACCCGCGCTTCCACATCGGCGAGTCGCTGCTGCCGGCCAATGCCCGTCTCTTCGACGAGCTTGGCGTGCGCGAGGAGGTCGAACGCATCGGGCTGCAGAAGTGGGGCGCCGAATTCATCGCGACCGACAGCGACGCGGTGGGTACGATCCAGTTCGGCGAGGCCTGGGACAAGTCGATGCCCTACGCGTGGCAGGTGCGGCGTGCCGACCTCGATGCGCTTCTGTTCGCCAACGCGCGCAAGCACGGCGCGGCCACGCTCGAGGGTTGCCGCGTGCGCACGGTCGACTTCGACCACGAAGGCGCGACGGTGCACGCCACATTCGACGAAGGCGCGCCGCGTCGTTGGCGCGCCAGCTACGTCATCGACGCTTCGGGCCGCGACACGTTCCTGGCCGGCAAGCTCGGCGCCAAGCGAAAGTACAAGCAGCACGCCAGCTCGGCGTTGTTCGGCCACTTCACCGGTGCGCGGCGCCACGAAGGTTGCGCCGAAGGCAACATCACCATTTACTGGTTCCAGCACGGCTGGATCTGGTTCATTCCGCTGAAGGACGGCACCACCAGCGTCGGCGCGGTGTGTTGGCCGCACTACCTGCAAAGCCGCGGCAAACCCCTGAAAGACTTCTTCCAGGACACGATCGCGCTGGCGCCCAAGCTGGCCGCACGGCTCGAAGGCGCGGCCCTGGTCGAAGACCGTGTCTGGGCCACGGGCAACTACTCCTATGGTGCCAACCACTCCAGCGGCGAACGCTATGCGCTGCTGGGTGATGCCTATGCCTTCATCGACCCGGTGTTCAGTTCGGGTGTGTTCCTGGCGATGAACAGCGCCTTTGCCGCCGTCGACATGGTCAACGCGACGCTTGATGGCCGCGCTACCGAGGCTGCAACCGCGCGCAAGCGCTTCGAGAAGGTGATGGCCAAAGGTCCGAAAGACTTCTCGTGGTTCATCTTCCGCATGACCAACCCGGTGATGCGCCAATTGTTGCTGCACCCGAGAAATCCGCTGCGGGTGAAGGAAGCGATGATCTCGCTGCTGGCCGGCGACATCTTCGGCCGCACGCCGATCGGGGCGTCGCTGCGTGTGCTCAAGGGCATTTATTTCGCTGGCCTCGCACGTAATTTGCCGCAGGCTTGGCGTGCGCGTCAGCGGCGCAAGCTCGCGATCCGCGACGTCGGGGCTTTGCGCGGCGAGAACGTCCAGTAAGCCTGACGCGCCGCGCCCCGTGGGACTCAGGGGCCAAAATGCGCCGCTATGCCCTACGACGCGCCGATCGATCAAGCCGCCACCGTCATCACGCACTGCTGGCGCGAAGCCGCTGTGCCCGATAAGCCCCTGCTCACACACTTGATCGTCGACCCGGCGTGCACTCGCGTGCGGGTGTCGAACCGTGCCCAGGTGCCCACCACCATCGTCGCGCAGGCGAGCAACGCTGCGCCTTCGAACAAGCCGGCCGTTGTGTCTTCGGCGCCGGCCCTGCCGCTGTGGGAAGTCGGCATGGGCGCGGGCCTGATGCATCTGCCGCATTACCGCGGGTCCGACCAAAGCCGTGCGTGGTTGCTGCCGCTGCCGTACGTGGCGTACCGCGGCGAGATCTTCAAGGCCGACCGCGACGGCGCACGCGCCGAGTTTCTGAAATCCGACACCTGGCGCTTCGACATCAGCGTGGCCGCCGGTGCACCCGCCAACAGCAAAGACAGCCGCGCGCGCGAGGGCATGCGCGACCTTGCACCAACGCTCGAGTTCGGCCCCAGCTTCGTGTGGACGGCTGCACGCGGGCCGGGCTGGTCGCTCGAGGCGCGCGTGCCGTTGCGCGGGGGGGTCACGCTCGAGCGATCCCCACGTTTCGCCGGCACGGTGCTGTCACCCAACCTCAACCTCGACGTTGTCGTGCACGGCTGGGACGTCGGCGCCTACGTCGGCCCGGTCTTCGGCTCGCGGCGCCAGAACGGCTACACGTACGACGTGTCCGAGGCCGACGCGCGTCCCGACCGCCCCATCTACCGCAGCCGTTCCGGCTACGCAGGCTCGCAGTTCGTCTTCGGCACCTCGCGCCGCTTCGGCGACGTGTGGCTCGGCGCCTTCGGCAAGCTTGATCACCTGAGCGGCGCGGTGTTCGATGACAGCCCGATCGTGCGCCGCCAGACCACCTTCGCCTTCGGCGTGGGCGCGTCGTGGATCTTCTGGAAGTCCCATCGGCCTGCGGTCGACGCCGGCCGATGAGTTTCGTGTTGCGGGCCCTGCAGACGCTGGCGTTGCAGTTGCTGGCGCTGGGGCTGGGGGTGGTATCGCTGGCGTGGAACCTGATCGCGCTGGTGCTGTACCCGTTCCTGCCGCGCGAAGCCGGCCTGACGCTCGGCCGGCGCGTGATCTCGTCCACCTATCGCATGTTCTGGCGCACCTGCGGCGCCTTCGGTCTGCTCGAAGCGGACGCCACCGCGCTCGACGTGCTGCGCGACGAGCCCGGGCTCATCGTCGTGTCGAATCATCCGTGTGTGCTCGATGCGCTGATCCTGGTGTCGCGCCTGCCGCGCTCGGCCTGCCTGATGAAGGCAAGCCTGATGCACAACCCCTTTCTGGGCCCGGGGGCGAAGCTGGCGCGCTACCTGCCCAACGACACCGCGATCGGCGCCATCCGGGCCTGCGTGAAGGACCTGCGGCGCGGCGGCCAGCTCGTGCTGTTTCCCGAGGGGACGCGCACGACGCAACACCCGATCAACCCCTTTCAGCCGGGCGTGACCACCATTGCCAAACACGCCAAGGTGCCGATTCAGATCGTCTTCATCGACACCGACTCGCCGTACTTGGGCAAAGGCTGGCCGATCTGGAGGCTGCCTCCTTACCCGATGCGAATCACGGTGCGCCTGGGGCCGCGTCTGGCGCCGGACCGCGACGCCGACGCGCAGCTGGCGCAACTCGAGCGCCTGATCGTGGAAGGAACCCGCACGAACGTCGTGGACAATCGGGCTCGCGCGAATCGGGCTTGACGAAGTGACCATGACTGCATCGAGCACGACACATCTCGTGCTGATTCCCAGCTACAACCCCGGCCCGGCCGTCTACGACACCGTGCGCGGCGCGCGTGCGCAGTGGAACCCCGTGTGGGTCATCGTCGACGGCAGCAACGACGGCACCACACAAGGCCTCGAGTCGATGGCCGTCGACGACTCGGGCCTGCGCGTACTCGTGCTGCCGTCGAACCGAGGCAAGGGTACGGCCGTGCTGCACGGCATGCAGGCAGCACTGGCCGCGGGCTTCACGCACGCGCTGACGATGGATTCCGACGGCCAGCACCCCGCCGCGCTGATCCCTGCGTTCATGGCCGCGTCGCAGCGCGCCACGCACGCGCTGGTGCTGGGCAAGCCGGTTTTCGACGCGTCGGCACCGTTGCTGCGCGTTCGTGGTCGCCGCATTTCGAACTTCTGGGCCAACCTGGAAACCGGCTTCGCCGGCATCGGCGATTCGCTCTACGGCTTTCGCGTCTATCCCGTAGCCGACCTGGTCGCGGTGATGCGCGCCACGCCGTGGATGCGCCGCTTCGACTTCGACCCCGAGGCCGCGGTGAGGTTGGTCTGGCGCGGCCTGACGCCGGTGAACCTCGACGCGCCGGTCAGGTACTTCGACGCCGACGAAGGCGGCGTCTCGCACTTCCGCTACGGCCGCGACAACGTGCTGCTGACGGGCATGCACCTGCGCCTGTTCGTCGAGGCGCTGCTGCGTTCGCCGCTGACGATCTGGAAGCGCGTGACGGGGCAGCCGCCGTTCACGAAGCGCAGCAGCGCCGCGTGACGGCGACCCGATGACCGGCGTCGTCTTTGCCCTGACTGCAGCGGGCGCTGCCGACACCGGCGTGCACGCGACCGAGCAACTGCTCTTCCACACGCTGCTGCAACTGTGCGTGATCGTCATCGCGGCGCGCGCGGCTGGCGCGCTGGCGGTGCGCGTGGGCCAGGCCGCGGTGGTCGGCGAGATCATCGTCGGCATCCTGCTCGGGCCGTCGCTGTTCGGCGCGGTTGCACCCGAGCTGTTCCAGTCGGTGTTCCGCTCGTCGTCACCGCTGCCGATGACGATCATGTCGCAGGTGGGGTTGCTGTTCCTGATGTTCCAGATCGGGCTCGAATTCGACTTCTCGCACCTCACCGACAAGCTCAACCGCCGTGCCGTGCTGGCCGTGGCCACCGCGGGTCTGGTGGTGCCGTTCGCGCTGGGCCTGCTGTGGGCCGCGGTCGCGCCAGAGGCTTATGCGCCGACCGACAACCGCGCGGGCTTCATGCTCTTCGTCGCGACCGCGTTCGCGATCACCGCGCTGCCGATCCTCGGTCGGATCATGATGGAGTTCAACCTCACGCGAGAAGCGGTCGGCGTGATCGCGATCAGCGCCGCAGCCATCATCGACGTGATCGGTTGGCTGCTGTTGGCGTTGATCACCATGCTGACCACGTCAGCCTGGTCGCCGTCCACCTTCGGCCTTCAGGTGGTGGGCGTCGCGGCCTTCGGCGTGGTGTCGTGGTGGCTCGTGCGTCCGCTGCTCGAGCGGCTGGTCGATCATCAACTGCGCCCGACCATGCCTGGCCAGATGCCGCCCACGCTGCTGGGCCTGCTGATCGCGGCGATCTTCGCGGCCGGCATGACGACCTTCAAGCTCGGCATCTTCGCGATCTTCGGCGGCTTCATGATGGGCGTGCTGCTGCATCGCAAGACCGACTTCGTCACGCGCTGGAACGACCGCGTCGGCAGCTTCGTCAACGTCTTCTTCCTGCCGATCTTCTTCACCTTCACGGGGCTGCGCACCGACGTCGGGTCGCTGTCGGGCGCAAGCGCGTGGGGCTGGTGCCTGCTGCTGATCGCGCTGGCGACCGTCGGCAAGTTCGGCGCCTGCTGGCTGGCCGCGCGTTGGGCAGGTCAGGGGCGCGCCGAGGCGAAGATGATCGGCGTCATGATGAACACGCGCGCGCTGATGGAACTCATCATCATCAACGTCGGCTTCGAACTCGGCGTCATCGGCCGCGAGGTGTTCACGATGCTCGTGTTGATGGCGATCTTTTCCACCGTGATCACCGCGCCGTTTCTGCGCCGCTGGATCCCGCAGGCCGCGAGTCTCGGCGTGCGCGGGCTGCGGCACGCGACATGAGCGTGCCGAAGACCGTCGATGCGCAGGCCGCGTGGCGCGAATTGCTCGACGCCACCACCGCGCCGTATCGCGCCAGCGGCCGCTTCGGCTGGCATTTCGCACGCGGCAAGCTCGGGCGCGACCCGGTGTTCCGCTATCTTGTCGAGCGCGGGTTGTTCGTGCCGCCCGCGCAGCAAGGCCCCGTGCGTGTGCTCGACATCGGCAGCGGCCAGAGCCTGATCGCGAGTCTGGTGCATCAGATGCGCCGTCTGCACGCCACGCCGCGCTGGCCCACCGACTGGCCCGCGCCCCCTGCCGACGAACTGCACTACACCGGCATCGAGCTGATGCCCAAAGACACCACGCGTGCGCGCGCCGCGCTGGCCGCGCTGCCGACTGCGCCCGTGCTCGTCAACGGCAACATGTGCGATGTCGAGTACCCGGCCAGCGACCTCGTCGTCATCCTCGACGTGCTGCACTACGTCGACATCGCCGCGCAAGACCGCGTGCTCGAACGCGTGCACGCCTGCCTGCGCACGGGTGGCGGGCGGCTGCTGCTGCGCATCGGCGACCAGGACAGCGCGCGTGGCTTCGCGGCCAGCCAGTGGGTTGACCGCATCGTCACCAACATCCGCGGCCATCGCGCGCCACCCACGTGGGGCCGGCCGCTGAAGGACTGGATTGCGAAGCTCGAGTCGATCGGCTTCGTGGTGCATGCGGTGCCCAAGAGCGAAGGCACGCCGTTCGCGAATGTGTTGTTGATCGGCGAACGTCGATAACGCTGATGAAACGAAACCAAACGATGCCACTCTCCATGGGCCTCGATTGGCTCGAATAGCATCACTTCAGTGACGACCTAAAAGCTCTTCAAAACAATCAATAGGCCACCATCCGTGCACAACAACACCAACAACAACACCAACGTCAACCACGACACCAACGACACCGGCGGCCGCATGACCCGCAGCAAGCGCAAGGCGTTGGCCGCTTTGTTCGCAGCCGTGTCGTTGGCTGGCTGCGGTGGCGGCACACAAGCCGACCCTGAAAGCGCACAGGCTGCCGCTGCCGCTGCCGCTGCCGCTGCCGATGCAGGTACAACGCGTGTCGCGGCCCCGTTGTCTTCCAGCGAGGCACCCGGCATGGGTACCCTCGTCGAGGCCGCGGCCTGGGTCCCGCTGGCCAACGAATGGGGCGCATTCAGCCTGCCTGCTGCTGTCACCGTGCGCTACGGCGCCAACAACACTTGGGTTGAACGCAACCTGTCGGCAGGGCCTGGCGAGTGCACGAACGCCTTCTTCGGTACGGACCCGCTGCCAGGAACGGTCAAGCGTTGTGAAGTCGACAGCGTTGATGTGCCACCGCCGCCGCCTGCCGGTTCATGGGTGTTCGCGGGTAGCGAGTGGCAGACCATCACGCTGACGTCGGCCAGACGCGTGCGCTACGGCGCCAACGGCACCTGGCTCGAGCGCGATCTGCCGGCCGGGCAGGTGTTGTGCACCAACACCTTCTTCGGGACCGATCCGTTGGCCGGCATCGTGAAGCGCTGCGAGGTCTTCGAAGAGTCGGTTTCGCCGCCGCCCCCGCCGACCGGGTCGTGGGTGCTCGCCGGCAGCGAAGGGCAGGCGTTCACGCTCTCAGCAGCCCGCCGCCTGCGCTACGGTGCCAACGGCGTTTGGCTCGAACGGGATCTGCCGGCTGGGCAGGTGTCGTGCACCAACACCTTCTTCGGGTCCGATCCGCTGCCCGGCGTCGTGAAGCGCTGCGAGGTCTGGGAGGAAACGGGTTCGCCGCCACCACCGCCACCACCGCCGGCACCGCCTGTGATCACGAGCTTCACGCCGATTTCGGGGCCGGTGTTCACCGTGGTCACGATCTCGGGCACCGGGTTCGACCTCGTCACCGGTGCCAGCGTCGGTGGCGTGACGGCGACGTTCGAACTCGTCTCGCCGACCCTCGTCAGAGTGCGTGTGCCGGCGGGCGCTGCGAGCGGGCGCATCGCCCTGACCGCGGGTAGTGCTGCCACGGTTTCGCTCGGCGACTTCACCGTCACGCAGCCGGCTTCCGTGCCGACGGTTTCATCGGTCACGCCGACGACGGTTGCGCCGGGTGGCCAGATCACGGTGTCGGGAACGTCGTTGACCGAAGTTGCTTCGGCGCGGCTGGGTTCTGTCACGCTCACGATCGTGTCGCAGACGGCGACCAGCCTGGTGCTGGCGCTGCCCCCGACGGCCGTGTCCGGCACCTTGGTGCTGGTGGACCGCACCGGGGTGGCGCGCGATGCCGCGACGATCCAGGTACTGGTGCCGATGACGGTGTCGGGCTTTTCGCCGACCACCGTGACGCGAGGCCAGACCCTCACGATCACCGGCCAGGGGCTCGACCGCGTGACGACCGTGCGCTTCGTTGGCGCCGATGCGCCGGTGGCCTCGCGCAACGGCAGCACGTCGATCACGGTCACGGTACCGACCGCCGCGTCCAGTGGCCGTGTGACGTTGATCGCGAATGGAGGTGATCAGGTCACCTCGGGCAGTGACGCCACCATCATCGATCCGGTCACCGTCGTGACCCAGGTTCATCGCGTGGGCGTGGGCGGCACGGTCACCGTGACCGGCACCGGGCTCGAGCGCGTCAGCAGCATCCTGCTCGGCGCAACGAATGTGGGCATCGCGGCGCGCAGTGCCAACTCGATTTCGTTCGTGGTGCCCGGCGGCGTGGTCTGCGCCGACATCGTGCTTCGACTCGACGACGGCAGCAGCGTGCCTGCAGGGTCAGTGATCACGGGTAGCGACTGTGGCCTGAGGTCGGCCGGCGTCGAATTCGCGCAGCTGCTGTCGCAGCGCACCGATGACCCGCGGCTGCGTTTGGCCGCTGGCAAAGAGACCTGGGTTC
This sequence comes from uncultured beta proteobacterium, assembly GCA_963738615.1. Taxonomy (GTDB): domain Bacteria; phylum Pseudomonadota; class Gammaproteobacteria; order Burkholderiales; family Burkholderiaceae_C; genus CAVTWY01. Next base: position 1,924,089 of record CAVTXI010000012.1, on the reverse strand, counting down.
GCGCCTTCGTCGTCAGCAGCAACGCAGGCACGCCAGCGCCGCAGGTTCGCGTGCAAGGCACCGACGCGTCGGGCCACCTGCTCGGGTCGCTGGTCATGTCGGGCCCATCGGTGCTTCCGCTGTTGGCGTCCGGCGCGGCGGTTCCCGACAGCCTGCGTGTGGATGACAGCCGCACGTTCCGCGCCGAGTTGCCGGCCGCCTGGGTGCAGCTGGGGCTGCAGATCCGCGTGCAGGCTGGTGAATCGGAGGACCCGTCGACCATCGTGGACGCCAACCCGAGCATCGTCGACAGCGGCGGGCTGCGCGTGGTGGTGGTGCCGCTGTGGTCGGGCCCGTACGGTCCAGCCTTACCCGGTGCCGACACCGTGCAGCAACTCGTTGCCAGTCGCTTCCCGGTTGCAGCCGATCGCATCAGCGTCAGCATCCGCGCGCCTTATGCCCTCACGTCCGTGACGAGCGGTGTGCAGACCTCGTCGCAATGGTCGAACGCGCTGTCGGAGCTCGAGTCGCTGCGCGATCTGGAAGCGCCCACGGTCGTCTACTACGGCTTGGTGCAACCACGGGTGGGCGGGGGCATTGCAGGGATCGGCTATGTGAACAGCGTAGGGTCGCAGTTCCCGGCCCTGAGCTCGTTGGGGTGGGACGCTTCGAGGGCTGCGTGGTCGCAGACGATGATCCACGAGCTTGGCCACAACCTGAGTCGCTCGCACGCGCCTTGTGGCGGCGTCAGCAGCTTCGACCCGGCGTTCCCGTATGCAGACGGATCGATCGGGCCCAACCCCGCGTTCGATCCTGGCACCGACCAGATCGGTGGAATTGCCGGGCAGTACGACGTCATGGGCTACTGCAGCGGCACGTTCTTCTCGGACTACAACTTGTCGGGCGTCAAGAACTTCCTCGAGGCACGGCCGATGGCCATGAAGACGGCAGCCAAGCAAGCGGACAAGGCAGACGCCGCGCCCGAGTGGCTGGTGATCCGCGGCACGGTGGATGCCGACGGCGCCAGGGTCCGCACGGTGCGTGCAGTGACCGACACGACACAGCCGCCCGAGCGCGGGGGTCGCAGCGGCAGCCACACGTTGCGCCTGACCACGCGTGCCGGCACGGTGAGTGACCATGCGATCGACGCCATCGAGGTCGACCACGTCGATGGCGAGTCGCACTTCACGCTGCGCGTCGCCAACCCCGGGCCGTTGCAACGCATCGAAATCGTGCGCCAAGGCAAGGTGGTCTTCACGCGCGACACCGAAGCCGCGCCGGTGAACACACGTGCCAAGGCCGCGGTCGGCAGCACCGCAGCGGGGGTACGAACAACCGGCGGCGGCTGGGTCATGACGTGGGGCGCGGCAGACCACCCACGCGCGAGCCTCACGCTGGTGATCGGCACGTCACGCCGCGTGCTCGCGGTCGACGCCGAGGGTGGTCGCTGGACCATCCCCACGGCCACGCTGCAAGACCTGCCCCCCGGCGGACGCCTCGAGCTGAGCCTTTCCAACGGCATAGACACGCTGCTGCTGAACCTGGCGCGACCTTGACGCCTGATTGATCCGCCGCCCGGTGCGCCGGGCGGCGGTCGTCACGATTCGGCAGTCCGTGGGGCCTCGTCAACCCGCCTGGCGCAGACACCGCCCGAACAACTCGAACAAGCGCTCGTAGTGCCGCTCGGACGCCGCGCGGTCATACACCGTGCGTTGCGGGAACACGAAGCCGTGCTCCACCTTCGGGTACCACTCGATGCGGTGCGCAACACGCGCGTCTTCGAGCGCGGCTTGCAGCTTCGCGATGTCGCCCGGTGGTGCCCACTTGTCGATCTCGGCGCACGCGAAGTAGCTCGGGCAGCGGACCTTGGCCGCGATGCGGTGCGGTGAATCAGGCGCGTCGGTCGCCATGCCAGCGCCGTGGATCGACGCGATGCACGCGATGCGATCCGGGAACGCCGCGGCGGCCCACATCACGATCGGCCCGCTCATGCAGTAGCCCACCGCGCCGATGCGCGATGCGTCGGTGGCCGCCGGTTGTGCGTCCACATACGCCAGCAGCGCGCGCGTGTCGCATTCGCTGGTCACGCGATTCAGCGACTTCATGTGCTCGAACATCTCGGCCATCAACGGCTCGGTACGTTCCTTCAGGAAGTAGTCGCGCACGCGTCGGTAGTAGAGGTTGGGCAGCACAACGACGTAGCCGACCGCTGCGATCCGCCGCGCCATGTCGTGCAGCTCCTCGCGCTTGCCGGGTGCGTCCATGAAGAACAGCACCACCGGGTGCGGGCCGCCTTCGTCGGGATGCACCACGAACGTGTTCATCGCACCGTCGGCGGTGGGGATGTCGAGGTGATGTTCGATCATGGTGTGGGGTCCTTCACCAGTGTTTTGGTTGTCGGCGCGAGGTGTGAAACACCCGCAGCACTTCGACGGTGTCGCCGCGGACGCGGTACGGGACGATGTAGCGCGTCTTAGGCACCACCAACTCTCTCGTGTCGGGAACGCGCCCTGGCCGGCCCAGCGCGGGTTGCGCCTCGAGTGCGGCCACTGCGTCGAGGATTCGCTGGACGACAAGGTCCGCCGCTGCCGGGTCGTCATGGGCGATGAACGACGACTCGTTGGCCAGGTTGCGCAGCGCCGTGCGCAACCACTTAACGCGCACGAGTCTTCCTGCCGACCGCCTGCTTGCGGGCCTTGCCTGCCGTCGCGCTGGTGCTGGTCGACTTCCACTTGCTTGCCAACGCGGCGACCTCTTCGTCGCTGGCGAAGTCGCCGGCGTCGGCTTCGGCAAGCGCCGCCTGAATCTCGCCGATCTGCCACTCATTGGTCACGACGTATTCGCGGATCGCTTCGGCCGCGAGGTACGACTTGCTGCGATGCGTGGCATAGGCCAACTTGTCGAGGCGGTCCTTGACGTCATCCTCGAGGCGAAGGGTCATGGTCGTGGACATGGCTGGATCCTGTGCTGCGATGTACACATGCTAGCACGCCGGTATCGCCACGCCGGTATCGCCACGCCGGTATTGACCGTGCGGTAACGACCGCGTTCCCGAGCGCGGCATCACACCATGCCGCCGTTGATCGAAATCACCTGCCCCGTGACATACCCCGCCGCGTCGCTGCACAGGAACGCGATGAGCGCGGCCACCTCGTCGGGCCGCCCCGCCCGTTGCGCCGGCACCATGCGCTTGATCGTGTCGGCGTCGAACACCGCGTCGGCCATCGGGCTTTGGATGATGCCGGGCGCGACCGCGTTGACGGTGATGCCGCGCGATGCCAGCTCGAGGCTCAGCGCCTTGGTCGCCGCGTTCAGCCCGCCCTTGGCGGCAGCGTAGTTCACCTGGCCCTTGTTGCCCATGATGCCGGCGATGCTGCTGACGTTGACGATGCGACCCCAGCGCGTACGCACCATCGGCATCGTCAGCGGCTGCGTCACGTTGAAGAAGCCGTCGAGGTTCGTGGCGAGCACGCGCTGCCATTGCGCCGCGCGCATACCGGGGAACACCGCGTCGTCGTGAATGCCGGCGTTGTTCACCACGATCTGAATCGTGCCTTCGTCGGTCAGTCGCGCGAGCGCGGCGGTGCAGGCGTCGGCGTCGGTGACGTCGAAGGCCACGGCTTCGCCGCTTCCACCTTCGGCGCGGATCGCATCGACGACTTCCTGCGCGGCCTGCGGGCGCGTGTTCGCGTGCGCGATCACGTGCGCACCGTGACGCGCCAGTGCGCGTGCAATCGCGCTGCCAAGCGCGCCGCTGGCGCCGGTGACGAGGGCGCGGCGTGCGGAGTTGTTGGCGGCGGTCTGTGTCATGTTGTGGTGCTCCTGCTTACTACGCCGCCAGTGGCGTGTTCAACACCACCGTCGCGCGGCCTTCCGCCACGATGTGGCCGCCCGAGTGCACGCTGAAGTCATACAGCACGCTCGTGCCTTGCGACACCTGGCAGCGCGCCTGAACCACCAACGCAGTCGGCAGCGTGTCGAGCCTGGGTACGTGCAGCGTCACCGCGCGCACGCTGGCCAGAAAGCCCGGCGTCGGCCTCGCGTTCGGGTCGGCGCCCTCGGCGTTTTCGGCGCACAAGGCGCCGTGCAACGCCATGGCCTGCGCCGCGTATTCGATCGCGCACGGCGCCAGCAGGCCGCTCGCGGTGCGAAGCGGGTGGTCGGTGGCGATGTGATCGATGGCGGTGCACGCGATGTGGTCGTTGCTCCAGACGTCGAGCGTGTGCAGCAGGCACATGCGGCCCGCATGCGGTACGCGGCGCGCGATGCCTTCGTGGTCGAGCGTCGCGGGCGCCGTCATCAGGCGGCCTTTACGCGCACGTGCACGTGCACGTGAAGGCTCAGGTCGTCGAAGCAGTCGACGACGCAGGCTGACTGGCCTTCGCGCGCCAAGGCCTCGAGCAGCGGCAGGCCGCGCGCCACCGGCAGGGTGCGCGACAACGCGTCCAGCGCCGCCCACCGGCCGAGCACGCCACCACCCGCGTCGCCGACTTGTCTTGCCTCGATCTCGAGGCGCGCGTGCGCGGCTGCCGATCCAGCTTGACCCAACACCAGCGCGATCGCCATCGAATCAGGCAGCGGCCGGGTCGCGTGCAACGGTTCGGGGTAGGGCGCATCGGCGGCGACCAGCATCACGGGCTCGCCGTGCTGGCGCACCTGCAAAGCCGCTTCCAGCAGCCCCATCGGGAAGCTGGCGTCGTACGCGCACAGGCTGGTCGACGCGGCCATGCTGTGAGTGGCAATGTGCCAGTAGCCCGCGGGGGCGTTGTGGACCGAGTTCGTGAAACGCGTCGGCGACACCAGTCGCTCGCGCGACGTCAACACCTCGCTGATCTCGTGGCAGTTGCGGCCGTCGCCTTCGCTGGCGCTGAATACCGTGGCCACCTCGAGCGCGTTGCAGCCGCTCATCGCCAGCGCTTCGTCGGCAGCAACGATCGACACCTTGATGAGCGCGCCCGCGCGCCGTCGTTCGGTGGCCGGCAGCCGTTGCGGCGGCGGCACCACCGTGGTTGCGTGCGCGTAGGGCACGTCGCCGCGCAGCACCGCGCGCGTTTGTGGCCAGCTGTTCAGGCCGGGCCCGAGCACACCGATGCCCAGCACGTCGACGACCAGTGCCGCCGCTTCAGCCACGTTCGGTCCCGAAGATCAGCGACGCGTTCGAGCCACCGAAGCCGAAGGAATTGCTCATCACGAGTCGCAACGTTGCGTCGTGCGCCCTGCCGTCCGCGTGATCGATATAGGCGGCGTGCAACGAGGGGTCAGGCTCGCGGCGGTTCAAGCCACCCGGCATGCACTGCGCCTCGAGCGCCAACATCACGATCACCGCCTCGAGCGCACCGGCTGCGCCCAACGTGTGGCCGGTCGCGCCTTTGGTCGAGCTGCAGGCCACGCCACCTGCGCCGAAGACGCTCGTCATCGCCAGGTCTTCGGCGGCGTCGTTGCTCGGCGTCGCGGTGCCGTGCAGGTTCACATAGTCGATGTCGTGCGCTTGCGCGCCGGCACGCGCCAACGCGTCGCGCATCGCCATGGCCGCGCCCGCGCCATCAGGGTGCGGCGCGCTCATGTGATGGCCGTCGCTGGTTTCGCCATAACCGCACAGCCACACCGGTGCGTCGCGATCGTGCGCCGTGCGCTCCAGCAGCGCGAACGCCGCGGCTTCGCCGATCGACAAGCCGTTGCGTTTCGCGTCGTAGGGCCGTGCGATGTCGCTCGACAGCAGCTCGAGCGAGTTGAAGCCGTACAGCGTGGTCAGGCACAAGCTGTCCACGCCGCCGACGACGGCCGCGTCGATCAGCCCCGCATCGATCGCGCGCTGCGCGTTCGCGAAAACCTTCGCGCCCGACGAACACGCGGTCGACACCACGAAAGCCGGCCCTTGCAGCCGCAGCGCTTCGCGCACGAAACCCGCGACCGAATACGTGTTGTGCGTGCGCGCGTAGTCGAACCACGCAGGCAGTGCACCGCCCCCAGCGGCGGCTCGCGCGCGATAGGCGAGTTCGGTCTGCAAGATGCCCGACGTGCTGGTGCCGACGAACACGCCCACACGGTGCGCGCCCCAGCGCTGTGCTGCGTTCGTCACCGCGGTGTCGAACTGATCGGCCCCGAGCGCAAGCTGCGCCAGCCGGTTGTTGCGACAGTCGTGCGCGGCCAGCGACGGAGGCAACGCCGCATGCTCGATGGCGTCGACGCGGCCGATCCACGTCGGCAGCGTCGCGGTCTCCCAAGGCTCGGCGCGCAGGCCGGTGGTACCGCTGCGCAGCGCCGCGGTGTGCGCGGCGCGGCCGATGCCCAACGCGCTCGCCGCCGTGGCGTGCGTGACGGCCAGCGGCGGCATCGTCGCGGTTGCGCTGGGCATGGCGTCAGCCCAACGCCTCGGGCAGCGTCACGCTGCGCAGGCCCTTCGCGTGCGCAGCCTCGAGAAGCCGGGGCAGCACGTCGAGGATCACTGGGCGGCCGGCAGCGTTGCGTGCACTGTGCCCGTCGTGCAGCAGCAGGATCGCGCCGCTGTGGATCGCCGACTCGAGCCGCGCGAAGACAATGTCGGCCCGCGATTCGCGTGTGTCGTAGCCGCGCCGAGTCCAGCTCACCAGCCTCAGGCCCATGCGATGCAGCGCCGGCGCAAGGAAGATGTTGCGCAGCCCCGCAGGCGCACGAAAGCAGCGCGCCTGCACGCCATGAGCAGCCAACACGTCCTGCGCGCGCCGCACTTCGGCTTCGATGCGCCGCGTACCCCACACCGAAAACGCATGTGGATGCGCGTGGCTGTGGTTCTGAATGCTGTGCCCGCGCGCCAGGATCTGCGCGGCGATATGCGGATGCCGCTGCACGAGTTCGGCAATACAGAAGAAAGTGGCTTTGGCGCGATGCGCATCGAGGATGTCGAGCACTTTCGGCGTCACTTCCGGGTCAGGCCCGTCATCGATCGTCAACGCCCATTCGCCACGCGCGGCGCTCGCGGGGGGAAGGCGCGTGATGGTTTCGCCCAGCCACGCGCAGCGTGGCAGCAGGCCGGCGGTGGTGATGGCTGCGTGGTTCAGCACGAGTGCGCCGAGCGCCCAGGGCCATAGGCTGCGATCGATCAACACCGCTGCCAGCGCGCCCACGTGCGCACCCACGCTCAACCACAGAAAGGGCGTCGGTCGCCATGGCTTCGGGTCGTTCAGGGCAAGGGTGGTCATGGGGCGGGCCGGGTGTTGTCAAGGCCTACAAGGGCAACATGCAACGTCGCCGAATTTTCACATGGGGTCTCGAGCGCAAACGCTTCTCGCTGCCGCAGCCATGTGGGATAGTCGATTCGCCACCTACGAGGTCGTTGCCAATTTGCGAGTGACCCGACGGGCCGGCACAAGGAGGAGGCAGCATGGGCGCACGCCGGGCCGAATCGGGCCACGATCGATCGACGCCACGCGTCGCCCCACCTGACCCCGCGCGGCCGACCAAGCTGACCCCACCCGACACGTCGGGCCTGATCGCGCGCAAGCGCCTGCATCAGCTTGCCGACTCGCGCCGCAGCGGCGTGGTGTGGGTCAGCGGCCCGGCGGGCGGCGGCAAGTCATCGTTCGTGGCGACGTGGTGCCAGTCGCTGGTCGATACGCGCGTCGTGTGGTTTCACGTCGATGGTGACGACACCGATCCGGCGAGCCTGTTCGCATGGCTTGCGCGCAGCGTGGGCGAGCCTGCATCGAGCGGGTTGCCTCGATGGTCCGTGGAACAGGCGATCGATCCGCTGCGCTTCGGTCAGCGCTTCTTCCGCGCCTACGCCGATGCACTCTGCGCGGATGGTGGCGATGCCGTGCTCGTCTTCGACAACGTGCACGACGCGGCCGGCTCGCCGCTCTTTTGCGCGTTGCTGCATGAACTGGTGAAAGCCAAGTCTGCATCGACGACGGTGGTGCTGACCAGCCGCCATGTGCCCGTCGACGCACTGTTGCTCATCACGGCACACCCACGCTTCGCAGCCATCGGCTGGGCCGACTTGCGTTGCACCGACGACGAGGCGCGAGAGATGGCGCTCGTCCTGGGCGTGGCCGCGCCTGCGCCCCAGGTGCTGGCGCTGGCTGGGGGTTGGGTCGCAGCGCTGTTGATCATGCTGCGCTACCCCCACGTGGTGCCCGACGCCGGTTCACAGGCGTTGCCCGACCCGGCGCGTGTCTTCGACACCCTTGCGGGCAGCACGTTCGCGCGCCTGTCGAACGCCCATCAAAGCGTGTTGTCGTTGGGCGCCTTCATGCCGCGCTTCGATACGCAGGCGCTGACCGCCGTGCTCGCGTCCGAGGGCCTGCTCGACGACATCGGCATCGACATCGGTGACGCGCTCGACGACTTGTGGCGCCGCTACTTCTTCCTCGAGCGGCGCGCGACCGAAGCCGGCCGCAGCGACTACGTCGGTCACCCGCTGCTGCTGGCGTTCCTGCGTGAGCGTGCGCGCGACGCTTGGGGTGAACACGAGCTTGTCCGCCGGGTGCGTCGATGCGCGCAGTTCTTGGCCGATGCCGGCGACATCGATGCCGCCATCTCGACCTATGAGGCGGTGAGTGCCTGGCGCGAGGTTGCGACGCTGGCCGAAGTGCGCTTTGCCCCGTGGTTGCAGCAAGGACGCATGGCCACCATCGCCGAATGGCTGCGCAAGTTCGCCGCGGTGTCGCCGCCGCAGGCGCTGGACGACGTGCGCCCGGCGCTCGAGCGCTGGCACGGCACGCTGCTTGCGCTGCAACGCGATGTCGCAGCGTTCGACTGGCTCGAGCGTTCGCATCGTGGCCACCTCGAGCGCGGGCAGCCTGTGCAGGCGCTGCTGGCCGTGACGGCGCGCATGGAGGCGTACTTCCTGCTGTGGGAGCAATGGTCCGATGCCGGCCAATGGGCCGACGAACTCGAGCGGTTGTTCGACCTTGTCGGACACCAACTACCCAGGCCGCTTCTCGTTCGCGTGCTGTCGTCGTGCGCCAGCATGATGTTCCCGTGCTTCGAGCATCCGGTGCTGGCGCGCTTGGCGGGGCTGGCGCTCGAGATCGTGAAGCACAGTGCCGATGCGAACGAGCAGCTTGCGCTGTCGGCCTTCCTGATCGGCTACAACAGTTGGACGGGTAAGGCAGCCGTGGTTCGCGAGGTGTCGATCATTGCCGCCGCCGCGATGAACAACAACGTGCCCGCGGCGCCGACCGTGGCGATCCAATCGGCGCTGGCGATCGCGATGGCTGCATACAACGATGGCCGCGCCGCAGACCCGAGCGTTCAAGGTTTCCTCGATCACGCGTTCGAACTGGTGGAGCGCCACGACTTGCAGGTGTGGGCGTTTCAATGCTGGTTGTCGCGCTGCGCCGAGCGGCTGTTTGCCGACGACGTGGCGGGTGTCGAGCAGGCGTTGGCCCAGTGCCGTGCCCTGTGCAACGGCAGGCGCAGCGCCATCATGCTGCTGCTGATGCGTGAGTTGATGGTGCTCAACGGGATCGGCCAATGGCATGAGGCTGCGCGGAAGGCGCAGGCCGCGCTCGAGAAGAGCGCTGACCTGGCCGGCTATGTCCTGGGCAAGCACTACATCGCGCTGCAACTGGCGATGGCGGGCACGATGATCGGCATGCCGAAGGCGCGCGTCGAAGACTTGGTGCAAGCGCCGATGGCGCTCGCTCGCGCGCAAGGCAACCACTACCTCGACATCACGGGCAGCTTCGTCCTGGCCGCGCTGCACCATCGCGAAGGCGATGGTCGCATCGGTGACCGGCATCTGCGGCATGCGGTCACCACGGCCCGCGAGGCGTCGCACCGCCACCTGCACCCGACGCGCGCGGGATCCATCCCCTTCTTCCGGCCCTTGCTCGCGCGGGCCTTCGACATCGGCCTCGAGACCGAGTGGCTCACGACCCTGGTGCGCCAGCAACGCGTGCCGGCACCGGAGGGTGTCGTCGCGTGGCCGCACCGCATCCAGGTGCAACTGCTGGGCGAGTTCGACATCCTGATCGACGGCGTGTCGGCGTGGCGTGCGGGCCGCTTGCCCAAACGCGCGGTGGAGTTGGTTGCGCTGCTGGCGTTGGCAGGGCATCGGTCGGTGCCGGTTGCCAAGATCGTCGACCCGCTGTGGCCCGATGCGCAAGGCGACCTTGCCAAAGGCAGCCTCGAGGCCACCCTGCACCGCGCGCGCAAGGCGTTGGATGACCCCGAGGCCATCACGCTGGCGCAAGGCGAACTCACGCTCAACCGCGCTTTCGTGGGCATCGACACGGCACGTCTTCAGGTGTGGCTCGAGTGGATGGACCGTGAGTTGCGTTCGCCGACGGTGCACGACGTAGCCACGCTGCGCGCGTGGTGCGACGATCTGCTGCGCCGCTATCTCGGCCCGGTTGCCGTGCCCTATGACTTGAGCGACACCGCAGCCGTGTTCCGGCAGCAGATCCAGACGCAAGTGGTGGCCATGGCAACCCAGCTTGTCGCTCGCCTGCGTGGCGCGACCGACGCTGCGCATGCCGATGAGTTCTTGCGTCAGTTGGTGGCGCGTGATGCTGCGCTGGCACGACTGATTCGCGACTGAGGTCCCCGTCTCGGCGGCCGTGGCGGTCGAAACCATCGGCGCTCTCTGAGTTTGCGCCGCGGTGACGCCCGCGTTTGGCGCTGCTCGACGTGCACCTGCTCGCGTCCACCGGCTTGACTCACCGCGCCCGGCCATGGACGCTTGACGCGGCCGAAGCAATCGGTCTGGCGCATCTCGAGACGCGAGCGCATTGACGCCGCGCTTGCGTCGGCGGGTTCGATCATCCGGTCGCGTCGAACAAGCCCCCAGAACCGCCCGCTCGGTGGCGACGCCACACGGGGTTATCCCCCACCGCACGCGTATGCCATCCGTACGTGCGCCGCGCAGAGCATTCGCGTCAAGCGCTGAGTCGTCGCGTCGCGAGGGTGTGTCCTGGTTTGGCCACCGCGCCTTGCGACCCCCGTCAACGGCGCGACTTGCATCGACCTCGCAATCCCCTCTAAGGAATCTGCCGTGAAGCATCGCGCAACCCCGGTCTTGTTCTCCACCTTGCTGACCCTGGCCGCCTGCGGTGGGGACGACGCCCCCACCGCATCCCCCGTGAACGATGAGCTTGGAACAGGCACCCTGACCGGCGTTGTCGCCGTAGGTGCAGCCATGCCCAACGCCGAGGTGTCCATCACCGACACCAGTCGGGCCTGGGCATGCTTGGAGAAGCCCATCTTCACCAGTGGCACGGGGGCATTCACGTGCAAGGTGGTGGCGGGTGCAACGCCGCCCTTTCTCGTCGTGGTCACCGACCCCAGCGGCGCCCAGCCGCCGCTGGTCAGCGTCGCCACCAAGGCACCGAACGCAGGCGCCGAGCTGGTGGTGAACGCCACCCCTTTGACGACGGCCATCGTGGCGCGGGTTGCGCCCAATGGCGATCCGTTGGCCCTGCTGGCGCAGCCGTCGTTGATCGACCCTGTTGCCTTGCAGGCCGCGACGACCAACGTCCTGAATCAGCTGCGTCCAGCGCTCGCTGCGATTGGCGCAGCCGCCGACTACGACCCGTTTGCCACGCCCATATCCGCAGCGACCGGCACGCAAAGCGGCAACACCGCCGACCTGGTGCTCGAGACGTTGAAGTTCAGCAGCATCAACGGCGTTCCCAGTGTGGCCACCGTGGACAACCCGGGCGCGGCGGTCGCGCTGGCGGGACCGAATGCTGCAGGCATGGTGCTGGCACCGCCGTCGTCAACCGTCGGCACGCTTTCGAGCGCGCTGCGCGAAATCGCCAACACCCTCGACCGATGCTTCGCACTGCCGGTGGCCGAACGGGTTGTCGCCGCCGACACGTCCATTCCTTCGACCAGAGGTGGTCCTTCGGTGACGCAGATGGCGCCAGCTTGCGACGGCTTGGCCCACGCAAGCTTCCGGCACAACGGCTTCGGCTTCGGGCAGTGGATCCATCGACCGCTGAACGACGCCGCGATGGTCGGGGCGAAGTTCTCGCCACCCGAGGTGATGCGCTACACCGAAGACACCAGCGCCGCCGACGCCGACGAAGCCGTCGTGAACCTGCGCTACACCGATGCCCAGGGCGTGGCCGGCAACGTCATCACCGTTGCGCGCAAGTTTCCCGGCACGCAGTCACCGCAACGGCCAACCGACTGGTGGCTCTTCGGAAATCAAGACCCGGTCGATTCACGAATTTCGGCCTATCTGCGGCGCTTCGAACAGGTGCTGCCCAACCCTGGCACCGCACCGTTCGTCAACGCTGCGGCCAGCCGCTTCGAGACCGGGCTGGTGCTCTACGTCGGCAAGGACGGCCCCGGCAGCGAAGGTATGCGCGCGGCGCGTTACAAGGGCCCGGGCCTTCCGACCGCAGGGGTGGTGCTGACAAGGCCGGACCCGAACCTCTGCACAGAACAGAACTGGATGAACATCCGCCGCAAGGACGGGTTGACCGATGAAGCGGCGGCCTCGCCCGCACCAGGCAACGGCAACTTCTTTCGCTTGCATCGCACGCAAGGAGTCACGGGCGCCGCGGCCACGACGGTGCGCGCGAACCCAAACGCGACGACTTCGGCAAACACCACGCAATTGACGTGGGCGCATCCGCTGGACTACGGCGCGCCGGTGGGTGCCAGTGACTACATCGACTTCACCAAGCTGCACGCAGGGGCCGAATACACACTCGAGATCTTCTACGAGGGTGAAGTGGCGCCGCGCCACACCATCCGCAAGTCGACCCTGACGCCGGTGATGCCGGCGCCCAATGCGGCACAGCTGCAGTGGGTGTCGTTGAGCCCGAGCATGTACGCCTACCTCGATCCGCTGTCGCCGTTGGCGGCACCGCAGACGACGATCGACTTTTCGTGGGCATCGAACCCCTACGCGCAGACCATCCTGTCGGGTGGCTTCTACTCGCTGGGTGGCGGGCAAACAGTCACGCAGGGCCTGGTCGCGGTGACGCGGGGGGCCACCAGCGCGGTGGCCGACGTGCCGGGCGAGGGTGGCTGCACGGGCGGGCAGATGTTCCCCGCATTGACGGCCGACGGTGTGTCTTACCGGCAGATCCAACTGCGCTATCGAGTGACCGATGGGGGCTACAGGGACACGCTGACGCGCTACAACTGAAGGTCATCTTGGCGGCGGTCGCTGGCCTCGGGGGCCTTGACGCACAACGCCCGGCGAGCAACCGGCGCACTTGCACGGCGCCGGCGTGCGGCGACACACGACGGGGCTCACCGCCAGCCGTGAGTCTTCCGAGGGAATGAAAATGCACGTAGAGTTGACGTGTGAGCTTTACTGTAGAGAAAAAATCATTCAAGTCCCTGCTCGCCACACTTCCCCGTGGCGAGCCGCTGAGCACCGCTGACCTGCAGTCGCGCGGCCTGAGCGCGTTCCGCGCGTCGGCGCTGGCCCGCAGTGGTTGGCTCGTTCACTTGGCGCGCGGGGTCTACATGCTGCCGGGCGACACGCTCACGCGTGACGGTTGCCTGGCGTTCCTGTCGCACCGGGCGTCGGGCCTGCACGTCGGCGGCAAGACGGCGCTGGCGTGGCGAGGCGTAAGCCAGAACGTCGCCTTCCGCGAGCGCGTGGGCCTGTGGGGCGATGCGCCGCTTCGCTTGCCCGATTGGTTCACCCAGCGCTTCGCGGCCGACTTCCAGGCAACGCAACTCTTCGACGACGCCATGCGCACGCGGCTGGGCTTGCAGCCGCTGCCCGCGGGCGACAAGCGTGTGTTGGTTTCGGTGCCCGAGCGGGCGATGCTCGAGCTGCTGAGTGACGTCGGCAAGAGCGTGTCGCTGAGCGAGGCGACGGAACTGGTCGAAAGCCTGCCGGACCTGCGCTCGAAGGTTCTCGACGAACTGCTCGGTCACGCCATGCGCATCAAGGTCGTGCGGCTGGCGGCGAGTTTGGCGACCGGCGCGAAGTTGGCCTGGGCACCGCTTGCCGCCAAGCACCGCGACCGCATCGGTGGTGGTGCACGTTGGGTTGCGGTCGGCCGTACCGGTGAACGCCTGGACCTGCGGCGGTCATGAATCAGGGCTACGTCGACACCGTTCGGCTGCTGCTTGCGGTGGCTCCCGCCGTGTTCGAACCCGGTCGGTTCGCGCTGAAGGGCGGCACGGCGCTGAATCTCTTCGTCCAGGACGCGCCACGTCTGTCGGTCGACCTCGACCTGGTCTTCGTCGACCATCACCTCGACCGGAAGGCCGCGACCACGGAAATCGCACGCGATCTGGCGCAGGTCCGGGGCTCGCTCGAGCGCCGGGGCCTTCGGGCTCGCGCGTCGGCGGGGGGTGACGGTGACGAAGTCAAGCTCGTGGTCGACAACGGCGTGGTGCGGGTCAAGGTCGAGGTGAATGTCGTCTTTCGCGGCACGGCGCTGCCGACCGAGATTCGCTCTCTTGTTCCCGCCGCCCAAGAGCTGTTCACCACCGACCTTTCCGTTCCGGTCCTTGCCACGACCGAGCTCTACGGCAGCAAGCTGGTCGCCGCACTCGACCGCCAACATCCGCGTGACCTGTTCGACGTGATGCACATGCTGCACACGTTGGGCTGGCAGCCATCGATCGTCGACTGCTTCGTGGTCTACCTTGCGGGCCACCACCGTCCCGTTCACGAAGTTTTGTTTGCCAAAGCCAAACCCCTCGAGCCGATCTTCGGCAACGAGTTCGCAGGCATGACGCGAGACCCGATCGAAGTCGAGTCGCTGCTGGACACGCAGGCACGGTTGTCGAGCGAACTGCCTCGACAGTTGACCGCGGAGCATCGGGCGTTCCTGCTGTCGCTGGTGCGATGCGAGCCCGCATGGGACTTGATGCCCATGCGACACCTGCGCGACTTGCCCGCGATCCGCTGGAGGTTGATGAACCTCGAGAAGCTGAAGCGGCAGCGCGACGTGCGATTCGAAGCGCAACACGACCTGTTGGCCGAGCGTTTGAATACGCTCGCTGCGGGGCTGCTCTGAGGGGCAGCTCTGGGGTCGCGTCTTGCCTTGGGCAGCTCTGGGGCAGCTCTGGGGTCGCGTCTTGCCTTTGCCTACGGATTTCCTTTGCCTACGTCCGAGCGGAGCGAGGCCGATGATTGGGTGCGGCGAATGGACGTAAGTGGTCGCGCTTGCGGCGTGCGCAGTGCGTTGCAGAGCGTGAGGCAAGGCGTTCTAGAGGGCGACTAACCTACTTGCCAATATTGACCCAGTAGGTTAGATTGCTGCCGGTGGAAAAAGGCACGCCTCACTGCAAGCTGGCGGTCGTCAAGGGCTTGGTCGCGGCGGGCCAGGTGCGAACCACGAGAGCGGCACGTGAAGGTGCGGTGGCCTTGGGGTTCGACTTCGACGGCATGCTCGCCGTGATCATGGCGCTGACGAGGGCCGACTTCTCCAAGAGCATGACCACGCATGCGGATCACCGGGTGTGGCAGGACGTGTACCGCCCGATGACCTCGGCGGGTGAGGTGTACCTGAAGCTGACGGTGGTCGATGACGTGCTCATCGTGTCGTTCAAGGAGCTTTGACTATGAAGTGCCCCAGTTGCGGTGCGAGGAAGCTGGTGCATGACACCCGCGATGTTGCGTACACCTACAAGGGCGAGTCGACCGTGCTGGCGCAGGTGACGGGCGACTTCTGCCCCGCCTGCGACGAATCGGTCCTCGACGCGGCCGAGTCGCGTCGGACGATGAACCTGATGCTGGCTTTCAACAAGCAGGTCAACGCGTCGATCGTCGATCCGGACTTCATCGCCAGCGTGCGCAAGAAGCTGGATCTCGATCAACGCGAGGCCGGCGAAATATTCGGCGGCGGCGTCAACGCGTTTTCTCGCTACGAGAACGGAAAGACCAAGCCACCGCTGGCGTTGGTGAAGCTGCTGAAGGTGCTCGACCGTCACCCCGAGCTGTTGGACGAAGTCCGGGTGGTTTGACGATGTGGGGACCCAACGCAGCCGTAGTGCACTGCTGCCGATCGATCGTCGACTGCTTCGTGGTCTACCTGCGGGCCACCACCGTCCCGTTCACGAAGTTTTGTTTGCCAAAGCCAAACCCCTCGAGCCGATCTTCGGCAACGAGTTCGCAGGCATGACGCGAGTGCCAATAGCTGTCGAGTCGCTGCTGGACGTGCAGGAGCGGCTGTTGCATGAACTGCCTCGACAGCTGACTGCCGAACATCATGCGTTCCTGCTGTCGCTGGTCCGATGCGAGCCCGCATGGGATCTGATGCCGATGCGACACCTGCGCGACTTGCCCGCGATCCGCTGGAGGTTGATGAACCTCGAGAAGCTGAAGCGGCAATGCGACGTGCGATTCGAAGCGCAACACGACCTGTTGGCCGAGCGCCTGAGTACGCTCGCGGGTTGATCGTTGATCTGCGTTTGGTGTCCGACCGATGAGGTCGAACCACTTCGCGGTGGCCGACGCGATCGGTCTTGCGCATCGCGACACGCCAGCCCACTGACGCCGGATGCTCGCCGGCTTGCTGCATTGGTCGGCCGCGACGAACAAGCCCCCAGAACCGCTCGCTCGGTGGCGACGCCACACGGGCAATCCCGGACCGCGGCCGTATGCCATCCGTATGCCCGCGGTCGCCACGATGTCGGCAAGTCGAAGCGCGTGGTTTGCGGCGGGGGCGGTGGGTGATGTTGTCGACCCTTCCTCGAACGACCGTCGCGCTAAAGGCGAGACGTGTCGTGCCCAACCAAGACAGAGGAGTCGCAGATGTCGCAAGCGAAGACGAAGACAAGGAACCGTGCCGCCCTCGTACTGGCTTCCACCGTGCTGGCCCTGGCCGCCTGCGGTGGCGGCAGCGTCGATGACGACGCCACGTCGTCCGCCGACACCACGAAAGGCGCCGCACTCTCGGCAGCCGCCGCCCAGGTGGTTCGCGCCGCGCCGCGCCTCGAGGCGGCCACCGCCGCAACGCCAACGTGGGTCAAGGTCGCCGACGAATGGCAGACCTTCTTCCTCGCTGCGCCCACCCGCGTGCGCTACGGCGCGGGCACCACATGGGTCGAACTCGATCTGCCCGCGGGCATCGCGTCCTGCACCAACGGCTCCTTCGGCATCGACCCGCTGCCGGGCATCGTCAAGAGCTGCGAATCGCAGGGAGGCCCAGGCGCGTGGGTGCACGTGGCCGACGAATGGCAAGCCTTCACCCTGGCGCAACCCCAGCGCGTGCGCTACGGCGCGGGCTCGACGTGGATCGAACTGGACCTGGCCGCAGGCCAGGCGCTGTGCACCAACGCCTTCTTCGGCAACGACCCGCTGGTCGGCACGGTCAAGCGCTGCGAAGCCTGGGACGCCACCGCCATGCCGCCCGCGCCGCCACCGGGGTCATGGACCTACCTCGCCGACGAGTGGCAATCCTTCCGCCTGGACACGCCACGGCGGGTGCGATACGGGCAGGGGACGACGTGGATCGAACGTGACCTGCCAGCAGGGCAGGCCATGTGCACGAACGACTTCTTCGGTGTGGATCCGCTGGTCGGGGTGGTGAAGCGGTGCGAGGTGCTGGAGGTGGGTGGGACGCCGCCACCGCCGCCGCCACCGCCGCCGCCACCGCCACCGCCTCCGCCGCCGCCGCCGCCGCCGCCACCGCCACCGCCACCGCCACCGCCACCGCCGCCTCCGCCTCCGCCTGCGCCGGAGGTCATCGTCGGAGCGGCGCCGTATCGCTCGTTTGCCGACAGCCCGTTCCAAGGGAAGCTGTTTTCATACTTCCACCTCGAGGACGTCAATGACGGAAGGGTCAATACGCCTGGGCTGACGCTGACCGCCGGGCAGATCTTCATTGGGACAGGGCGGCCTGCGTCGGGTGGGAACCAGTCTCGCGACCCGAGCGTGGACGCAGACGACGGGACGGTGGACGGCACTTGCGGCGTCCAACTCTTGTGCAGCTACGCCTCGGGGTACGCGCAAACAGGCGAGTTTCGATTGGAGTTCGATGTCCGAGTGCTCGGTGTGCTTCCGGACTACGTCGGCTTTGTCACGCGTATCGGCAACTACGAGGCACTGGACGCTGCCGGGAATTCGATTGCCGCGGTCGCAACAGTACAAGTGCCGAACCAAGCGGACGCGGGTGTATTCGTCAGCTTCTACGCGCCGCAAGGGATTCGTACGATTCGAGGCGGGTCTTTTGGCGTTGACCATATTCAGTACGGTCGACTCGATCCGGGCGGATCACTGCCTACAGCTCCCGCACCGGGGTCGGTCACCCTGGCCTCCTGCGAACGGGATCGGCCGCCGGCCACTTCGAGCGTCGGAACCGAAGGAGACGATGTACTGATCGCTACCACGTCTGGGTTGACCCTCGACGGACTTGGGGGCAACGACCGGATCTACGGCGGGATAGGGGGCGAGTTGCTTCGCGGTGGGGCGGGCGACGACTATCTTGTGAGCGGCGGGGGTTTTGATACGTACGTTGTTGGCGAAGGAACTGATACCGTCTGCATCGATCGCGGGGATAGTGCAGGCGTGACTATTCGAACCGATGTTGCGAATCCCACGCGCACGAACGTTCTGCAATTCGGGGACGGTATTTTCCCGGCGGATGTCAGCCGGTCAGTTGGTCGCCTGAGTCTCCCTGGTCAGTTCATCCTCCTGTCGGCAGACGGGAGCCTGTATGGAGTGAACACCATGCTCCGGTACGTCCGCTTCCGGGATGGGACGGTATGGGATCTCTTCGGCAACTGAAGCCCCGACCGCCTGCTGAGCAGCAAAGACTTCCTGCACAAGTTCGATGTCGGCCCGAAGCCCGTCGTTCGCGTGCAGGTCGTCACCGACGCGTCGGACGTGATCCACGGGTCGTTCGATGCCGCGTGGCTTCGGGTGACTCACACCGGAATTGCCAACAACGCGCTGTCCAAGGTCACGCTGACGGTTCAGTTTCCGCCGAGTGCCGTGGGAAAGAAGGTGCTCGTGCAAGGCGCGACGCGTTTCGAGGCGGTACCCAGCGGCGGCAAGATGACGCTGTCGATTCCCAGCCTGGACCGAGGCTTCACGACGGAGATCCAGATTCCCAAGCCGGGAAGCGATGGTCCGCCGACTGTGCAAGGGGTGACCGCGACGGGATTCGGCAATCTCGTCATGGTCGATGGGCCCAACGAGTATTGATTCGAGGGCAGGGGCAAGGGCGTCTGCCCTTTGCGCAGCACGACGCAGTGTCTGCGACCGGTGTCTGCGACCGGTGTCGTGTCTGCGACCGGTGTCGCGTCTTGCCCTTGCCCACCTGTCTGCGACCGGGGTCGCGACCGGTGTCGCGTCTTGCCCTTGCCCACCTGCCGAGTCACACGAGTTCGATTTGGACTCTTCGACCAACCAGTGCAGCGGCACGCAACAACGTCGTGAGCGTCACGTCACGTGTCGGATCCAGCAGCCGATCCACCTGCGACCGGCTTGTCTTCAGCAAGGCAGCGAGCTGCGTCTTGGTCAGCGCGCGTTCCTGCATCGCCTCGGTCAATTGCCAGACGACGACTTCCTTGACGGCCAGTGCCTGCGCTTCCTCGAAGACGCCTTCGTTCGCGAGGAAATCGTCGAGGCTCGATCCGTGATGCTTCTTCCTGCTCATGACTTCAACTCCTTCATTCGTTTGCGCGCCAGGGCCAGTTCGTCGTCGGGTGTCTTCTGCGTCTTCTTGATGAAAGCGTGCAAAGCCACGAGCACGCCTTCGTCCAGGCATATGAGGACTCGGGCGATCCGGCTGCTGGGCAACTCCGTGCGCACTTCCCACAAGCCCTGTCCCATGGGCCGACACAGGGGCATGCCGACCGGCCAGCGCCACTGAGCGCGCATCAAATCCTGGCCAACCGCCGAGCGATCGCCCGCGTCGAGTCCCAAGAACCATTCACGCACGGGCTCCTTGCCGGAGGTGCTTCGGTAGAAGACAAGCGGTGTCTTTCGAGGTGCGTGCGCGGCCATGACTCATTCGAGAGCGGAACGTACCACGGAAGGTACTTCATTGCAACGACCCATCAAAACGACCCATCGACAGGTTGACGACGTTCGGCACGCCTTCGAATGGCGCGCCGCCCGTGGTGTCGCGTCTTGCCTTTGCCTCCGCCTTTTCTTCGCGTTGTTGCTGCTCATCGGCATCTGGGTCGTGGCGTTCCTCGAGATCCACCCTTTCTCCGCCGATAGGCACGGTGCGACACGGTGTTTGCTGGCGGTGTGATGACGCTGGTTCATCGCCAGCCTGTACCGAAGTTTCACGACCGAGAGGTCGAAATTCGAGAAGCCATCGCCTTTCATCTGGAAGGCATGCGCGAGGACGGACACATCGTTCCAGCTCCTTCGAGTCAGGTCGAGTACGTCGAAGTCGCCGCGTAGTCGAGCAGGCAAGGTGCGGGTGAATGCTCGTCGCCCCGAGTCACGTGGGTGCTACCATGGTGTCACCAGCGTGTTGACGGCTTGCTCATGACCACCACATCCATCAAGCTGCCGGACGAACTCAAGTCACGCGCTGCGGCCGTCGCGCACCAGCGTGGCGTCACCCCGCATGCCTTCATGGTCGAAGCGATGGCCGTGGCCACGGCTGTCGCCGAGCAGCGCGCCTCGTTCGTGGCCGAAGCGCTGGGGGCGCGGGCGCAGATGATCGAGTCCGGTAAGGGCTTCGATGCCGATGAGGTGCACGCGTGGTTGCGCGCGCGCCGCAGGCCAGGCAGCTCGCAAGCCGCGCGCGAAGTCGTGGCGCGGCTGAGCTACTCGCAGCGCGCGCTCGATGATCTGGCGCGCGTCGGCGACTTTCTGCTCGCCACCGACCCTGCCGCTGCTATTCAGACGGCCGAAGTTATCGAAGAGGCCGTGAACATCCTGCGTCGTCATCCGTTGATCGGCCGCCCCGTGGAAGCGGGCCTGCGTGAACTGGTGATCTCGCGCGGCAAGACCGGCTATGTGGCGCTGTACAGCCACGAGGCGCAAGCTGATGCGGTGTTGGTGCTGGCGATTCGGCATCAGCGCGAACTCGGGTACGACGGCACGCTGTGAATCGCCGGCCCCGGGTCGACCTTGCAGGCCTCACACGGGGTCGGCTGGTCAATCCACGCCTGCTTGCTGCGACAGTCACGGGCTGGCCGCAGCGCGCAGCCATCAACCCCAAGGATTCACGACGTTCGGCACGCCTTCGAAATGGCGTACGTTTCGAGTCGCCAGCGACGCGCGGCGCGCGATGGCGATGCCTGCGATCTGCGTATCGCGCATGTCGACCGTGCGCCCGGCGCGGCGCCGCTGCGCCGCCAGTACGGCGGCTGCTTGCGCGGCTTGGGCGTCGAACCCGGCCACCCGACCACCGAGGTCATCGGAGAGCAACTCGGCGAAGGCTGCTTCGAGCAAGCGGCGGCGCTTGCCGGCTGGCAGCAGCGCCAGGCCGAAGGCGGTCTCGAACAGGGTGATGCTGGTCAGCCAGATCGACTCGGCTGGCTGGGTGTCGAGCCAGGCGACAACGACGTCGTCTTGTGCCATCAACGCCGAGACGACGTTGGTATCGAGCAGGATCACCGCTTTCGCCTCGACGCCGGGCGCGGCGGTTTCTCGACGACGCCGAAGTCGGGCGCCGAGACTTCTCTGCCGCGCCATTCGGGCAGGTCGCCTGCAAAGCCCAGACCTTCGAAGCGCGCGGCGATGCGGCTGCCCAGAGGGACGCTGACAAGCTCGTCGCGCACCGACTCGCGCAACACGCGCCGTACCTCTTCTTCCATGCTGCGACCACGTTTCGCCGCGCGCTGCTTCAGGCGCAGGGCCACGTCGTCTTCGAGGTTGCGAACGGTGAATTGCGCCATGGGATGCTCGATTCCGTAGTCGTTGATGGCATGATATCAACGGTGCGTCTAGGTGCAACGCGAGCTGGAAGTCGACCCATCCGTGCTTGGGGGTCGCGTCTTGCCTTTTTTGCAGACGTTCCGTGTGCGCTTAAGCGATGTCCATGATCGACCCGCGTGGGTGTCGTCGTCGGGTGATCGAGTGATTTGACGGTATTTGATGCTGCTGGGTGCGGCCGTGATGACGCTGTCGGCCTGAGGCCCGATCGCTGCGGACAGCACTCGGCGGCACTCCATCGAGCATCAAATGATGCTACAATCGATGCTTCCCGATCGTTCGGAAACGCCCCATGCGCACCACCTTCAACATCGACGACGAGTTGCTCGCCATGGCTGCACGGCTGGTCGAGCCGCTCGATCGCACGGCCGTCATCCATGAAGGCTTGCGAGCGCTGATCCAGCGCGAAAGCGCGCGGCGACTGGCTCGCCTGGGCGGCACCGAACCCGGCGCGAAGGTCGTCCCTCGGCGTCGCGAGCGGAAGGCCGCGCGTTGATCCTGGTCGACACCTCGGTGTGGGTCGACCACCTGCGCCGCGGCGACGCGCGCCTGGCGGCGTTGCTCGAGTCGGCGTCGGTGCTGGTGCACCCCTTCGTCACCGGCGAGATCGCGTGCGGCAGTCTGGCCGCGCGGTCCGTCGTCCTCGGCTTACTTCAGGACTTGCCGACCGCCACCGTCGCGTCACCCGACGAAGTGCTCGGTTTCGTCGACCGGCATCGTTTGTGGGGCCGAGGGGTCGGCTACGTCA
The DNA here is from genome assembly GCA_963738615.1 of uncultured beta proteobacterium. Classification (GTDB taxonomy): domain Bacteria; phylum Pseudomonadota; class Gammaproteobacteria; order Burkholderiales; family Burkholderiaceae_C; genus CAVTWY01. Next base: position 1,901,608 of record CAVTXI010000012.1, on the reverse strand, counting down.
ACGTCCACCTGCTGGCATCGGTTGCTTTGACGCACCACGCCCGGCTGTGGACGCGTGATCGACGATTGCGGGCCGCGGCCGAAGACCTGGGCGTGGCCTACCGCGAGCAGCCGGCGCACTGATCGCGTCGGCCGCGCGGCAGCGGCAGCGGCAGCGGCGCGGGGCGTGGTGCGAGCTTGTGTGAGGCTCGAGGACGATCAAGACAGGTTGCTCACCGTCTGGTTCGCCCCCACCCCAGCCGACAACACCAACGCCAGCAACGCCCCCGGCGCGACGACAACCCCGATCGCTGCCAGCGCCGCAATATCCGACGCTGCCATCAACCCGAAGCTCAACACCGTCGTCAGATTCGCCAGTGCCAGCGACGCCATGGTGTCGTCGTCGTCCTGGCCCGTGTGCCGCAGGTGGTCGAAGAAGAGCGCGTAGTTCGATCCCACCGCGACGACCAGCAGCAGGCCCACCAGGTGCAGCACGCCCAATGGGATGTCGAGGATGACGAGCAGGGCGAGGGTGAGGATGACGGCCATCGCCAGCGGCAGGACCACGCGGGCGAGGCGCTGGCGGCTCTTCAGCACCCATGCCAGCAGCAGCACGACGGCGAGGGCGCCGAGGGCGGACTGCCATAGCGCTTCGCGCATGTAGTGGGCGTAGATGGCGTCGATCGATTGCTTGATGTCGAGCACGGTGACAGCGGGCAGCGGTGCGAGCGCTTGGCGCAGGCGCGGCGCGGGGTCTTCGTAGGCGCGCCCGGTGGCGGCAGCGTCGGCGAGTTGCAGCGGCAACAGCGCGGCCCAGGTGCCGTCGGGGCGGCGCAGCAGCATGGACTCGAGGGCGACGGCCAGGGGTGTGCCTTCGTAGTCGGCGGCGGTCAGTGGTGAGCGTGTGCGCGCGGTGGTGACGTCGTCGATGAACGGCGTGATGGCGTCGGCCTTGAAGGGCAGGCCTTGCACGGCGTCGGCGACGCGTGCCTTCAACGTGGCGGCGTCGGGAAGGCTTGCGCGGCGTGCTGCCTGCGTGGCTGTGCTGGGCAGCAGACGCGCCGGTGATTCATAGCCGGCAAGCACGCCTTCGTTGACCAGCGCATCGAGCTTCGCGCCTGCGGCTTCGGCGGCGGCCAGCGCGGCATCGCGCGTGGCACCTTGCGCGACGACGAGCGTGCGCGCATCACTGGCGCCGATGTCGGCGCGCAGGCGCGTGTCGGTTGCGATGGTGCGTGCAGGGACCGGCGACAGCGACTGCAGGTCACCGCGCCAGATCGCGCGCGGCCACGCCAGAAGCAACGCGAGACCGGCGAGCGCGAGCGCGACGAAGGGCCAGCGCAGGCGTGGCAGGGCGCGCGCGAAACGCTGCGTCCAGCGCGCCAACATACGCCGCGAACCGACGCCCGGCGTACCTTGCGGCGCCAGCACCGGCAGCACGAAGCGCGTGACGAGCGCCGCCGCGATCAACCCGGCGAGCGAGAACACGCCCAACTGCGCCAACCCCGGAAAGCCCGACAGCGCCAGCGCCGCGAAACCGATCAGCGACGTGAACAGGCCGAGCCTGACCGTCGGCCAGCCGTCAGCCCACCAGCGTGACTTGCCCGATGCGTCGGGCCGCGCCTGGATCAGGTAGTAGATCCCGTAGTCGACCGATTCGCCGATCAACGTCGCACCGAACCCCAGCGTCATGCCGTGCACGCCGACCGAACACCAGCGACGTGGCCGCGATGCCCGCGACAACGCCGCTGGCGACGGGCACGGTCGCGATGGCCAGCGCCGACAGTCGACCGAACGCCAACAGCAGGATCAGCGCCACGCCGACCGCGCCGAGGATCGCCAGCTTCTTGGCTTCGCGCTCGATCAGCTCGCGGCTCTGGATCGCGAAGACCGCGTGGCCTGTCACCGCCAGCGTCAGCGGTGCCAAGGCTGGCTGCGCGCGGCGCAGGGACTCGAAGGCTTGTTCGATCGTGCCGACCGTGCGCGCCTGCGTGTCGATGTCGTCGGTGGCGTCGCGCAGCGTCAACAACAGCAGCGCACGTTCGCCGTCACGCGACACCCACACGCCGCGGTCCATGCGTGGGCCCTGCGCGGGGATCAGCGATTCGGCTACGTTCAGCATCTCACCGGTCGGGTCGCGCGGCCAAAGCGGTTTGAACGCGGCGCCTTCGGGCGATGCCAGGCGCAACGCGGTGTCGGTCAACGCGGCGCGCAGGCCTTCGGGCTCGAAGCGGGCGGGCGTGACGGCCGCGCTCAACACGTAGCGGTGCTCCAGCAGGCGCTCGCCTGCTGTGCCGTAGTCGCCGCGCTCGCCGTTGTTGACGCTGCTGAATTCGTTGCCGCTGCTGTTGTCGCTGCTGTTGCCGCTGCCGGACTTTCGCAGCGCTGCCGCCAGCTCACGTGACGCGCGCGCGCGGCTGTCGGCGTTACCGCCTTCGATGCCCAGCATCAAGCTGCGCGCGGCGGCGCCGTGCTTCAACTGGTCGATCAGCAGGCGCTGCTGCGGGTCAGGCGCCGAGGGCAGAAACGCCGAGAGGTCGGCGCTGTAGTGGGTGCGCAGAATGACGACGATGCCCGCGGCCATCGCCAGCGCGAACAGCAGCAGCGTGACGGGGGGGACGACGCGCGCAGCGCGTGAAGTGTCATGGTGGGTCGCGGTGCGAAGACGTTGCGCTGGGGCTTCGACAAGCTCAGCCCGAACGGTTTTCGGGCTTCCGGTGTCGCGAGGGCATCGCAAGGGCGCGGCAGCTTAGCATCGGCGATCACGATGAAGAACCTCGACGACCACGACAACCGGAACGAACGCGACGCCAGCAACACGGCGATGCCGCTGCAACCCATCGCGGTGGTGGCCAACACGGTGGTGTGCGCTGCCGGCATCGGCCGCCATGCGCTGGCGCGTGCGTTGCGCGAACACCGTTGCGCGTTGGTGCGCAACACGCACGGGCCGCAGGTCATCGACACCTTCGTCGGCGAAGTTGCCGGCCTGGATGACGTGCGCCTGCCTGCTGATCTGGCACGGCTCGACTGCCGCAACCATCGCCTGGCATGGCTGGGCCTTCAGGGCGATGCCTTTGCGGCGGCGGTGGCGCACAAGGCAAGCCGCGTGGGCGCGGCGCGCGTGGGCGTGGTGATGGGCACCACCACCTCGAGCATCGCAGCGTCGGAAGCGGCGTATCGGCAAGTGGATGGCAATGGCCGACCACCCGCCGCGCTGTGCGTGAACGAGCTGCATCACCTGGGCGCGATCGGGCACTTCGTGCAGCGCGCGTTGGGCGTATCGGGGCCGGTCAGTACGGTGTCGACCGCGTGCTCGTCCAGCGCCAAGGCCTTTGCCGTCGCGCAACGCTGGTTGCACCTGGGTGTGTGCGACGCGGTGGTGGTCGGCGGCGCCGACACCCTGTGCGGCAGCGTGCTGCACGGCTTTGCGTCGCTGCTGCTGGTGGCGGGTGAGCCCTGTCGGCCATTCGATGTGCATCGCTGCGGCATCAGCCTGGGCGAAGCGGCGGGCTACGCGCTGATGGTGCGCGCGGACGATGCGCCGTCCGATGCCGTCCGGCTGCTCGGTGTCGGTGAATCGAGCGACGCGCATCACCTGACGGCGCCGCAGCCTGACGGCGCCAGCATCGAGGCGGCGCTGCGAGAAGCGTTGGCGCGCGCCCACCTTGCGCCGCGCGATGTCGACTACGTCAACCTGCACGGCACCGCGACGCCGCAGAACGATGGGGTCGAAGCGGCGATGCTTGCGCGTGTGTTCGACGGTCATGACGCGCTGCATGCCAGCTCGACCAAGGGCTGCACTGGCCACACGCTCGGCGCGGCCGGCATCGTCGAGGCGGTTGTGTGCGTGCTGGCGATCGAGCAGGGTTTTCGGCCCGGCACCGTGGGCCTGCGCGAGCCCGATGCGGCTTGCGGCGGGCTCGTCAAAGCGCAGCCGGCGGACGGCCGCGTGCGCCACGCGGTGTCGCATGCCTTTGGCTTTGGCGGCACGAACGCGGTGCTGGTGTTTGGTCAGTCATCGCCGTCATCGCCGTCATCGCCGTCATCGCCGTCATGACGCTCACGTCGACGCATACCCTCGTCGTGCGCTCGGTCGCGTTCTGGTCTGAATGTGTTCCCGATTGGGCGCGGCTGCGCGCGGTGTGTCGCGGGGAAGCGGTGCCGCTCGATGAGCCGCAACGGTTGCCGTCCAGCACGCTGCTCAGCGCCGCCGAACGTCGGCGCGCGCCTGAAAGCGTGCAGATCGCGCTGCATGTCGCGCATCAAGCGGTGCAGCACGCGGGGCTCGACGCGTCCACGCTCCTCACCGTGTTCGCGTCACCGCACGGCGACCTGGGCGTCACGCACGCGATGTGCGAAACGTTGGCGCGCGACGCGGCCGAAACGTCACCCACGCGCTTCATGCACTCGGTGCACAACGTGGTGTCGGGGCACTGGGGCATCGCACAGCGTTGCGTGCGATCCAGCACCGCCGTTGCCGCCGGGCGCCATACCTTCGCTGCCGGCCTGCTCGAAGCCGCGACCCAGGCCGTTTGCAGTGGCGAGCCTGTGCTGTTGGTGGCCTACGAAACGCAACCCCAAGGCGCCACGGCGCAACTCACGGGGACCGAAGGCCGCATGGCGGTCGCAGTTGTATTGGCACCAACCGCCGCGTCGATAGCCGGACAAGGTGCTCCGGCTTTCGTCGCCAAAGGCGAGTCGTCAACGTCATCGACCACCTTGCGTTGGAGGGTCGCCGATGCGCCGTCTTCACAGGGTGTAGCCGCGTCATCGCTGCCGCGCGCGCTCGACGATTTGTCGCGCAACCACCTGGCCGACGCGCTGGTGTGGCTGAATGCACTCGCGCATGCTGATGAAAACGCGCCGCCTGTGCTAGCTTTGCCGCTCTCCGGCGCGCTCGACGGCGGGGTGGTCGACGACAGCGTGGTCGACGACAGCGTGGTGCTTCACATCGAGTGGCAAAGGGACCGTCAAGGATGAATGCAGTGCACGACAAGCACGCCTCGTGGGACGTGGTGATCGTCGGCGGTGGACTCGCGGGCCTGACGCTCGCGCTGCAACTGAAGCAACGCGTGCCCACGTTGCGTGTGCGCGTGCTCGAGCGCCGCGCGCACCCGGTGCCGGTGGCCGCGCACAAGGTGGGCGAGTCGACGGTCGAGATCGGCGCGCACTACTTTGCCCACGTGCTGGGCCTGCGTGACCACCTTGACCGCGAGCACCTGCGCAAGTTCGGCTTTCGGTTCTTCTTCAGCGACGCGCGCCGCGACATCGACGCCTGCACCGAGCTCGGTGCCAGCCGCTACCTGAGCGTGCCCACCTATCAGATCGACCGCGGCATCTTCGAGAACCATCTCGGCCACGTGGTGCAGGCCGCGGGCATCGACTTCGTCGACAACGCGACCGTTCGTTCGATCGACATGGCCGACGGCGCGGACGAATCGCATCGCGTGACGTGGCGCCGCGATGGCGTCGAACACACCGACACGTGTCGCTGGGTCGTCGACGCCGCGGGCCGCGCGGGCCTGCTGAAGCGCAAGCTGGGCCTGGAAGAAGCCAACGATCACGCCGCAGGCTCGGTCTGGTTTCGCGTCGAGCACCGCATCAACGTCGACGCCTGGTCGAACGATGCCGCGTGGCAGGCGCGCGTGAACGCGCCCGAGCGTTGGTTGTCGACCAACCACCTCTGCGGTGACGGCTACTGGTTGTGGCTCATCCCGTTGGCCTCGGGCTCGCATTCCGTCGGCATCGTGTTCGACCCCGAGCTTCAGCCGTTCGAGCAGTTCGACACCTTCGACAAGGCGATGAACTGGATCCGCGCGCATCAGCCGCGGTTGTTCGACGAGCTCGATCCCGTGCGCCACACGCTTCAAGACTTCGCATTCTTCAAGCGCTTTTCGTACGGCTGCAAACGCACGTTCAGCGACAAGCGCTGGGCGCTGGTCGGCGAAGCAGGGCGGTTTCTCGACCCGTTCTATTCACCGGGAAGCGACTTCATCGCATTCGGCAACACCTACGTCACGCAACTGATCGCCGACGACATGCTCGGCCGCGACATCCGCGGTCAGGTGCGCATCTACGACAGCACGATGCGTTCGTTCTACGAAAGCATGCTGTCGATCTACACCGGGCAATACGGCCTGTTCGGCGACGCGCAAGTGATGCCGGTGAAGGTGATCTGGGACTACACCTACTACTGGAGCGTGCTGGCGCCGCTGTTCTTCCACAACCGTCTCACCGACGTGGCGTTGCTGGCGCGCGCGGTCGGCGCGATGAACGAAAGCAGACGCCTGAACGACGAAATGCAGGCGTACTTTCGTCGTTGGTCGACGCAGAACACCCGCAGCGAGAAACGTGGGGCGCCGGTGATGTTCGACCAGTGCCGCCTCGACTGGTTTGCCGACATGAACCACCAACTGACACAGCCGCACGATGCCGATGCGGTGCTGGCGACGCTTCAGGGTGCCGCGCGGCGGCTGGCGCGGCTGGCGCGCGAAATCGAGTCGCAGGCTGCCGCGTTCCACCCGGCGCTGAAGGCGATGCCGCCGTCGATCGACGCGCCGACCTGCGCTGCCCAGGCCGACGTCGAGGGCGACGCGCTGCTGGCCGCGCTGTAGGGCAGGCAAAATCCTCGCCCTTCGATCCCCGATCTCCACAAACCACAGCACCCAGGGACCTTCGATTTCATGACGGCCGCCAATACACACGTCGACGACTCCTTTGCCCGCGAGGTCGCTGGCATCGTCGTCGGTGCGCTGAACCTCGAAGAGGATCCCGCCACGATCGACCTCGATGCGTCGCTGTTCGGCGACGGCCTTGGCCTCGACTCGATCGACATCCTCGAGATGGCGCTGGTCGTCAGCAAGAAGTACGGCATCGAACTTCGCGCCGACGACGAGAACAACATGCAGATCTTCGGGACACTGCGCTCGCTGGCCGCGCACATCGCGAAGCATCGCGAATCGCGCGCCGCGGCTTGACCACGGCCAAGCTCGTTGCGCTGGCGGCGATCGGGTTGGCCGGAGCCGTCGCGGGCTACGTGCTGATGGCGCGCGCGCCGCAGTCGTCGTGGACGGTGCTGGCGATGCTGGGGCCCATGGCGCTGGTGACGTTGGGGTGGCTTTGGGGGTCGGGCCGACGACTGCCTGCCTTGGGGCTGGTGGCACTGCTGGCCGCGGTCGCCTGGGGCTTCAGCCACGGCCGCATCAGCGCCGAATGGCTGTATGTCGCGCAACACGCCGGCATTCACGCCGCACTGGCTGCATGGTTCGCATCGACGCTGGGCACCGTGCCGCTGATCGTGCGCGTGGCGCGGCGTGTGCATGCGATGTCGCCGCCGATGGTCGCCTACGCCACGAACGTCACGCGCGCGTGGGTCGTCTACTTCATCGTATTGGCGGCGCTGTCGATCGCGACCTACCTGCTCGCACCCTTCGCCGCGTGGAACGTCTTTGCAACGTTCGTCACGCCGACCTCACTCGTGGCGATGTTCGTCGGTGAATACAAGCTGCGCTATGCGCTGCACCCCGAGTTCCCGCGCGTGCGCATGCGCGACGCGATCAACGCCTGGCGCGAGCCATCACGCCTACCTGATTGACCCCCTCTCCCGCGCGCGGGAGAGGGAAGGGATGAGGGTGGTGCCCCAGGGGTCAGTTCGACGCGAAGCAATAGAACTTGCCCGCGCCGCCCGTGCGCACCAGCGCCTCTTGGCTACAGCCGGCCGACTGGTGCGAGAAGTTCCAGCTCTTGGCCCAGTTCTCCGGCAGCGGGCCGCTGCGGTCGTGGTGGCCGACGATGACCGAGCCGTCGCCGCTGCTTGTGTAGGCTTTGCAGGTGGTGTCGGTCTGCGGCGCGAAGGCGGTGCCGTCGGCGCGCGAGCCGGTCAGGATGTCGTGCTCGTTGGGCGCGTCGCCACGGCCCTTGATCACGTTGCCTTTTTCGTCGAGCGCGGTGTCTTTGCTCAGGTTGTTGCCGTTGTGCAGGTGGTCGAGGTTGCGCGCAACCATCGCGCCCTTGGCGTTGAACCACGGGCCTTTGCCGATGCGGTCGCGCGCATTGACCGAAGGCTCGCCGGGCGAAGCCGGTGCGGTGGCCGTGGCGGCCGACGGGAATTTGCCGGGTGCGCTGAGGTACGCGCGCCACGTCTTGCCGCCGGCATTCGCGCCGCCGGCTAGGCGCTGGCAATGCGCGTCGGCGCCAGCAATGCCACCCAGGTCGGCACCTTTGCCGCTGCCTGCGCTGGTGATGAAGAAGCTCATCGGGCCGGTGGCTGATGACGAAGGCTGGTTCGCGCACGCGGACAGCACGGCGGCAGCGCCGATGGCGCCAAGGGTAAGGACAACGTGACGGGTGGACGTACGCATGCGTGAAGCTCCTGATCGGGTTCGGGTTGAGATGAAAACGGTGGACAACAGCGGCCACAAGGACGACAGAGGCGCGCCAAGGCGCCTTCGTACAACGCGTCTGTGTAACCTCAGGGCCGATCCGGCGGGTTTCAGCATTTTGTCGATGGCTTTCGCCCGTGTCGCGAAGTCGGCAGCGAACATGTTGCGCTCCCCGGGTGAACCCCGAGGCCACACCCAAGGCCGCGCTGGCGAGTTTGGGTCGATGTCAAGGCTTGACGGCCTCGAGCTCCCACAAAAGGTGGCTGTGTTGATGGGTCGCCACGCTGAGCCGGTGTCGCAGCTTGTCAAAGAAGGTCGCGCGCGGTGGTTCGTAGTCGCGCGTGGGGTCGAGCCAAGACACTCTGATCGCGTCGAAGCACCCGTGAAATCCATAGTGCTTGGCCGCCAGAAGCGGCTGCGCAAAGTACGCGTACGTATCCCAAGCGATCACATTGACGTGGGTTGGATCTTGAAACGCTGCTTCGTGGGGGAACGCGGGAGTCTGGGCATACAAACGCCCGCCTGGTACCAACACGCGCCAGATCTCGTTCATCAGCTCGATGAACGGCGCGCGCGTGCCCAGCCCGTCGGGCGTCGGCAGCACCCTGGGTATGTGTTCCAGAAAGTCATACGCCGACACCGAATCAAAGTGATCGTCGGCAAATGGAATACCTTGAACGGCCAAATTGGCCTGCTTGAAGTGCGCTGACGATTGAGCCACCCCGAGGTCGACGCCAAAAAGTTCGTCGCAGGCGTAGGGGTTGCGGGGCTTGGGGCCGCAGCCCAGATCAAGGTGCTTGGTCATGGCGTGGATGATCGCAGCGAACGGGCTTGGCTTCCCGAGCCAACCCAAGGCCTGTTCGTGCTGTCCTTGGTCCTTGGTCCTTATCGCTGGACTCATCGACAACCAGCACAGACAGATCATCGCGATGGCTTCAGCATGAGCGTCTTTACCCCTTAAGAGGTTCACGATGGCGACGACCCACGAAACCCAACGCTGTCCTGCCATGACGAACGTGGCTGCGGCCTGCCTGTCGCTGTGGTTCGCGCCGGCGCTGGCGCAAGCCCCCGCAGACGCAGCGTTACAGGCGCGTGCGGTGTGCCGTGGCGGCGACACCAGCCAGCAACTCGTCGCCGCCGCGATCACACGCGCGAAGGCGCGTGCCGAGCTGAACGCTTTCATCACGCTCGACGAAGCAGGCGCGGTCGCCGCGGCGAAGCGCATCGATCAAGCGGTGGCGGGCAGGCGCGCCTGCCGGCCGCTCGAGGGCGTGCCGATCGTGGTGAAGGACAACATCGAAGTCGCCGGCCTGCCGGCGACCGCGGGCACGCCTGCGTTGGCGAAGCTCGTGCCCAAGGTCGACGCGCCGGTGGTGAGGAAGCTGCGTGACGCGGGTGCGGTGATCGTCGGCAAGACCAACATGCACGAGCTGGCTTTCGGCATCTCGGGCTACAACCCGGCGTTCAAGACCGGTCCCGAGGTTGGTGTGCGCAACGCCTACGACACGACGCGCAGCGCGGGCGGCTCGTCGTCGGGCACCGGTGCGGCGATCGGCGCGCGCATCGTCGTCGCGGGCCTGGGCACCGACACCGGCGGCTCGGTGCGCGTGCCGTGCGCATTCAACGGCTGTGCGGCGTTGCGGCCCACGGTGGGGCGCTACCCGTCGCGCGGCATCGCGCCCATCTCGCACACGCGCGACACCGCCGGGCCGATGGGGCTGTCGATGGGCGACGTCGAACTGCTCGACCGCGTGATCACCGATGCGGCCGCGGTCACCGCTGCCAACCTGCGCGGCGTGCGGCTTGGCTTGGCGAAACCACTGCTCGCGAACATGGACGCCGACACCCAGGTCGCATTCGATGCCGCGTTGTCGAAGTTGAAGGGCGCGGGCGTGACGCTGGTCGAGGTCGACATGCCGAAGCTGATGGAACTCAACGGCGCGGTGTCGTTCCCCATCGCGATGTACGAGGCGTACGACGACATGGTGCGCTACCTGCGCGCCGCCGGCAGCGGCGTCACGATCGCCCAGCTCGCCGCGCAAGCCGCCAGCCCCGACGTGAAAGGCACGTACGAAGGCTTGGTCATCCCGCGCAAGCTGCCGGGGCCGAACAACACGCTCGTCGATTCCAAGCCGGCGTATGACGCCGCGATGAAGACGAGCCGACCCGCGTTGAAGAAGCTCTACGCCGACACCTTCGCCAAGCATCGCCTCGACGCGCTCGTCTTCCCCACCGTGCCCAAGGTCGCGATGCCTGCGAATCCCGAGTCGAGCAGCGTGCCCGTCTTCATGACCGTGATCCAGAACACCGACCCGGGCAGCAACGCCGGCCTACCAGGCGTGCAGATTCCGATCGGGCTGGGTGCGTCGAGCAAGCTGCCGGTCGGGCTCGAGCTGGACGGGCCCGCCCGCAGTGATCGTCGGTTGGTGGCGATCGGGATGGCGGTGCAGGTGCTGATGGGGGCGATGCCCGTGCCGGGGAAGTAGGGCGTGCGCGCGGCGGCGCACTGCGAGGGAGCCTCCTAGCTGCCGGCCGCCGTGATCACCATCACCGATCGATCCCCACTCGCAAACCAGATCTCGATGCTGCCGACCACGCCTTGCTTTCCGCGCATCTGCACGTTGCGCACGTTGGCCTGAAGTTGTGCGTCGCGTGGCTGCAGGTCCAGTAGCCATTCATCAGCCTTGCCCGACAGGCCGACCTTGAAGTGGCGGTCGAGGGTGGCTGCGTCGCCTGTCAACGTGCCGCGAATGGCGCCGACGATGGCTTGGGCTTCGGGGGCGGCGTCAAGCGCCATCGTGCGCTTGGTGCTGCCGCGTGCCAGCGTCATCTGGTTGCCGTGCACGACCATGCTTTCGGCGGCGGGTTTGATCGCGCGGCGCTCGAAGACGTCAGGGGCTTTGAAGTACAGCTCGCCGCTGGTGCGCATCGGTGCGTCGAAGCCGTTGACGTGGCGTTCTTCGGTGAAGGTGGCGCGGCCCTCTCTTGTCTTGGACAGCAGCGACATCAGGGCGGGCACGTCGAAAGCTTGCGCGTGCGCGGGGAGTACCAACGCACCCAGCGCGACGGCCGCGGCGTGGGCGAGGAACTGGCGTCGGGACGTGGTGAATGCCGTCATGCGCGCTTCAACGCGGACCGTCGGCTGCGGGTTGATCGTCGGCAACGTCTTCCAGCCAGAAGTCGTGGAAGTTGAACCAGTTGTAGGGCGCGCTGCGGGCCTGGCGCTCGAGCTCGCGCACGTAGGCCAGCACGCCCTCGCGGATCGCCGCTTCGCGCGTTTTGGGGTCGACGCCGCGGAAGTCGACCAGGGGCTCGAGGACCACTTCGTAGCGGTTGCCGCCGCGGTAGATGCCTGCCATGAAGAACACGCGCCGCTTCAGCAGCGCGGCCAGGCGCATCGGGCCGTCGACAAAGTCGACGCCGCGGCCGAGGAAGTCGACGCGGATCGAACGCGCAGCCTGCGGGTCGGCCTCGAGGCCGCGGTCGCCGAGCATGCCGGCCAGGCCGCCTTTGTCCAGCCAGTCGCGCACCGCGAGCATCGAACCCATGCGCCCGAGGGCGATCACCGGTACGGGGCGGTCGGGGGCAATGGCGTTCAGCACGCCGTTGATATGGCGCGCGTTGTCGGGGTACATGACCATGGCGACGTCAAGCCCGCCCAGGTGGTCGCCCACCGCGCGCAGCGCCTCGAAGCTGCCCAGGTGCCCGCCGACGAGGAAGGCGCCGGGGTCGTCGCGCGCGGCGTTGACCACGTCGTCGTGGCCGTTGATCGTCAGGTCGAAAGGCGTCACGCCTTGACGCAGGAAGTACACGCGGTCGAGGATCGTCGACGCGAAGGTGTGAATGTGGCGGTAGCCGTCGACCCAGTTCGAGTCGCGGCCGAGCGCGCGTTTCATGAAGCGGCGCGAGTTGCGCGACTGGCTCGGCGAGAACAGCACGTAGTAGATCGAGATGGGCACCAGCAGCAGGCGCGCCAGGCGCCGACCGAAGGTGACGGCAAACCACGCCATCGTGCGCAGCAGGGCGGCGTTGCTGCGCTCGGGGGCCTTGGCCCAACCGGCCTTCGCGGGAGTCGCGGCGGCTGGCGCGTTGTCGTCGGGACGCGGTTCGCGCGGTGTCGGCTGCACGGTGGTCATAGGGCTTGTTTGCGCGCAAGCACGCCCGTGGCCGCGAGTACGTCGCCGCGGCGGATGTCGAAGCGCAGGCGCATGGTTGGCGAGGCTTCACCGTGCAACTCGATCGTGCAGGCATCGCCCGGCCGCAGCGGCGCCAGGAACTTCGCTTGGGCGACCTGTACCGGTTCCCGCAGCCACGCCGCGTCGACGTGCGTCGCCGCGGCCTCGAGCGCCTGCGCAACCAGCAGCACACCGGGCACGATCGGCTGCCCCGGGAAGTGGCCGGCGAAGGCGGGGTGGTCGAGTGGCACGCGCCAGTCGATGGCGACGGTGGTGGTCATCAACGCGCGCCGCTCAGACCGCGCAAACCGTGTTGGCGCGCCAGATCGCGCAGCGTGCCAGCGGTGATCTTGCCGGTTTCGTTGTGGGGCAGGGCGTCGAGCATCACGATGCGACGCGGCACGAACACGGCGTCGATGCGTTCGTGCAGCGCACGTGTGATCGCGGCGGCCTCGAGGCCAGGCGCGACGACGAAGGCCACCGGCCGCATGACACCGCCTGCGGGGTCGTCGTCGGGCATCCAGAACGCGCCGTCGTCGACGCCGGGGATGCTGTTGAGGTGATGGTTCAGGTGGCCCAGCGAGCTGCGCTTGCCCGCCACGTGGATCAGGTCGCCGCTGCGGCCCAGCAGGCGGAAGTGGCGGTCGTCGTCGAGCTCGAGGATGTCGGCCAGCGGCGTGGGCTCGAAGACGTGGCCACCGTGCACGCGGTAGATCTCGTTGCTGACGCCAACGTCGTTGTCGTTGTTGTCATGGTCCTGGCTGTGCCGCGTGATGCGCAAGTCGCCGTAGGTGGTCCAGGTGGGCGACACGGTGGTGTGGCGCGTGGCCACCTGGCCGGCTTCGGTGCAGCCGTAGACCTCGAACAGCGGCGCGGCGAACGCGGCTTCGGCCTGCGCGGCCAGTTGCGGCGAGAGCGGTGCCGTGGCGCTGAAGATCACGTCGAGCGGCGGCAGTGCACCGAGGCCGGCGGCCAGCAGCGTCTTGAGGTGAAACGGTGTGGTGACCAACGCGCGCGGACGCGGCACGCGCGCCAACGCGTCGACGATGTCGGCCGGATAGAACGGGCGCGAGTCATCGAAGGCCGCGCCGCCCAACAGCGCCAGCGTCACCGACGACTCGAAGCCGTAGGAGTGCTGTGCCGGCACCGTTGCCACGAGCGTCAGGCCGCTGAGGTTGTCGCGACCGAGCACTTCGGCCATGCGGCTGGCCTGCGCCTGGGCGTTCAGCACCACCGAGCCCCAGCTGCGGCCGTGCGGCACCGGCACGCCGGTCGAGCCCGAGGTCAGCAGCACCGCGGCGAGTTGCTGCGCGTCGACGAGCGGCGGCTCGGTGATCACCGCGGCATCCTGCTGTGCGATCGCGTGCGTATCGAGCTTGTCGATGATCCACGAGCCGGGATGTTCGCGCTGCACCAGCGCCAGCGTCGACGCCATTGCGTTCGGCGGCATCAGCGTCGGCAGACCGCGCATCAGCGCTGCCGCCATCACGACCGCGAAGTCATAGCGGCTTGTGCACAGGTCGATCACGCCTTGTGCCGACGCCGGAATCTGTCGTGACGCGATCGCTGCGTCAGCCAGGAAGCGCCGCGCCGACACCGGCTTGCCGTGTCGCCACGCCAGCGGGGCGTCGAGATCACGCGCGTCCAGCAGCGGAAGGAATGAAGCCGATGCCACGGCCGGTGCCTGCCTCAGATCTTCCGATGCCGCGCGACGTGCGCCGCGAGGCTGCGCAGAGACGAGAAGGTGCGCACGTTGTCTTCGTCGTCGGATCGCAGCTGGAAGCCGTAGGTCTTCGACACGACGAGTGCGACTTCGAGAATGTCGATCGAGTCCAGGCCCAGCCCGTCGCTGTACAGCGGCGCTTCGGGGTCGATGGTCTGCGGCGTCGCGTCGAGGTTCAACGCCTGCACCATCAGCGCGGCGATTTCATGCTCGAGCGCGGCGTCGAACGGGCTGGTCTGGGCCAAGGCGTGCGCTCCCGTGTCTGCCTGCATCAGGGCATCACGACGACATTCTTCGTCATCGGATCGGTCTGGATCTCTTTCACCACGCCCTTGTCGTCGAACAGGATCTGAATCTCGGCGAAGCTCGACAGCCAATAGCGCAACAGCGGCGCGTCGAGATTCGGGTTCTCGTCGCCGATCGGGTAGCCCAACGCGGTGAAGACCTGCTGGCGCGTCATGCCGGTCATCACGCGTGCGCTCTTCACGGCCTGCTGCACCTTGGCAGGCCACTTGGCGATCTCGACCTTCGGGTCGCTGGCGACGATCCAGCGCGCCGCGAACTGCTCCATCGGCAGGTTGCGGCTGTAGTCGTTGCCGATCGATTGCTTGCTGCCGTTGACTTCGATGTTGACGCGGTAGCGACCGAAGCCCGTCGGCTTGACCGGCGTGCCGGCAGGGATGACCTGCTTGCCACCTTCCTGATAGTTCGCGTCGCTGGCCCACGAGCCGTCGCTGCGCAGGTTGCAGCAAAGAAACCCCTCGGGCGGCAGCTGCTGGGCCCGCAGCGGTGCGGCGGCGGTCAATGCCAACGCCGCCAGCCCGGTGCAAAGGATCGCGCGGTTTGTGTTCGCCATGTCTGGAACTCCTCGATACGGTAGTTAGCCGTCGCGATTGTCTGGTCGCGGCGTGCGTGAAGTATCCCCGCGCGACGTGGCCCGAGCGTCGGCAGGACCCGCCTCTCGCGACAGCGGCTGGTCGCGCGTCGTCAACGTCCAACGTTGCGACCATGCCGGTCGTGCACGCCTTGGCAGACGGGGCATGCGCGCAAAACCTGGCCCGCGCGGTCGCGCACAACTGCGCAGCGCCGCGCGCCACGGCGTGACACGATCCGCAACATCGAAATCTCGGCAACGGGCACAAGGATGCTCGCGCCGAAAACAAAAATGTTGGGGGGCGTTCGCATGACGGACGAGGCTTTCGAAGCCTTGGTGTCGCGGCTCGAACGTGAAGCGCGTCGATCACCGACGCGTTATCAGTGGAAAGTCGTCGGACTCGCATTGCTGGGCAATGCGTATCTCACCGGGGTGGTCGCTGTGTTGGCTGCCGCGTTGCTCGTGGCCATGGCGTCGGTCGCGGCATTCAGCGCCGTGGCGGTCAAGTTCGCGATCGTCTTCGCGCTGGTGCTCGTGCCCATGGCGCGCTCGTTGTGGGTGCGCCTCGAGGCGCCGCGTGGCACGACGCTGTCGCGCCGCGCTTCGCCCGAGCTTTTCACGTCGATCGATCGCCTGCGCCGCGAGATGCGCGCGCCGCGGTTCCACCGTGTTCTGCTCACCGACGAGTTCAATGCGTCGGTGATGCAGTTGCCGCGCTTCGGCGTGCCGGGATGGTCCATCAACGTCCTGCTGGTGGGGCTGCCGCTGTTGAAAGCGATGAAGGTCGAGCAGTTCGAGGCGGTGGTCGCGCACGAGTTGGGCCATCTGGCGCACGGACACGGCCGCGTGGCCAACTGGGTCTACAGCCAGCGCCAGCGCTGGGGCCGGCTGATGGGTGCGGTCGACCAGCACGGCAGCGGCGCCGCGTGGCTGTTCAAGCCGTTCCTGAAGCGCTTCGCGCCGTACTTCAACGCCTACTCGTTCCCTCTGGCCCGGGCCAACGAATACCTTGCCGATGCGGCGGCCGCGCGGGTCACGTCCAAGTCGGCCATTGCTGACGCGCTGACGAGCGTGGCCGTGGTGGGCAGCTACCTGAGCGAGCGCTACTGGCGCGACATCGTGCGCCACGCCGACCATCAGCCGATGCCGGCCTTCGCGCCGCATGCCGAGATGGGGACGACGCTGGTGCAGGAACTGGACCCGCGCTCGATCAAACAGTACCTGCAGCGTGCGCTCGCCGGGCGCACCGGCACGGCCGACACGCACCCGTCCCTGCATGACCGCTTGCACGCGCTGGGCCACAAGGCGCGGCTGCGTCTGCCGAGAGAGGGTCATGCTGCCGACCGGCTGCTGGGTGCGGCACTGCCCGAACTGGTCCAGGCCTTCGACGAGCGCTGGCAAGCGTCGATCGCTGCCGCGTGGACCGAGCGCTTCAACGCTGCGCGTGCCGGGCGCGATAGCCTGGCCGAGCTTGACCGACGTGCCATCGCGGGCGAGCCGTTGACGCGCCACGAAGCTTTCGAACGTGCACAACTCACCGCCGACATCGGCCACGACGACGATGGCGCCATTGCGCAACTGCGTACGCTGATCGAAGCCGACGAGCACGACGTCACGGCCTTCTACGCCCTGGGTACGAGGCTGCTTGCCCGCGACGACGGGGATGGGGTGGCCTGCATGGAGCGCGCGATGGTGCTCGACGAGTTCGCGATCGTGCATGCCCTGGAGCAATTGCAAGACTTCTACGTGCGCGCGCATGACGAAGAAGCTGCCCTGGCGTGTCGCGAAAGGCAGACCGAACGGGCGCGGCTCGAGGCGCGCGCGCATGAAGAGCGCAATGGTTTCGGCTCTGGCGACGTGTTGATCGATCACGACTTGCCGGCCGAAGCCGTCCAGGATCTGCGGCGGCAATTCGAGGGCCTGGAAGGCGTGCACGTTGCGTACGTCGCGCGCAAGCGCGTTGTGCACTTGCCCCACCGCTCGTGCTACGTGGTCGCTTTCACGGTACGCCCCTGGTGGATGGCGTGGCGTGGGGGCCACGCGCGGCGCATCGACGACACGTTGCAGCGCATCCAGTCCAACCTGAGCCTGCCCGGCGACACGATCCTGTTGTGCATGCAAGGTCGTCACGCACGGCTGCGGCGTCATATGAAGTCGCTTTCGAACGCCCGTCTGCGCTGACTTCACACCGCCTCGGCTGACCCCTCGGCGCGAGGGTGCCCACGACTAGAATCTTGTGCTTGGCCGCGTCTTGCGCGCCCCTACGCAGGAATCCATCGACGTGTTCATCTCCCAAGCCTTTGCCCAGACCGCGCCCGCGGCGGCCGCCGACCCGTTGGGCGGCACGATGTCGTCCTTCTTCTTCTTGTTGGTCACATTCGGTGTGTTGTGGTTCCTGATGATCCGGCCGCAGATGAAGCGCCAGAAGGAACACAAGGCGATGATCGAAGCGCTGGCCAAGGGTGACGAAGTCGTGACCGCGGGCGGCATGGTCGGGCGCGTGGCGAAGCTCGGTGAAGCCTTCGTCCATCTCGAGATCGCCTCCAACACCGAAATTCAGGTGCAACGCTCGGCGATCGTGCAGATTCTGCCCAAGGGTTCGCTCAAGTGACAGGCTCGGGTACGCGGTTCGCGGCCCGGCCGCGAACCCGCGGCCTCGGCTTCGCTCCAAGTTCCACGGCCCACATGTTGTCGGCCCACCCGCGCACGAGGACGTCCGCATGAATCGATATCCCCTGTGGAAGTACGTGCTGCTGGCGGTTGCGCTGCTGATCGGGCTGCTCTACACGCTGCCCAACTTCTTCGGCGACGCGCCGGCGGTGCAGGTGTCCAGCGCCAAGGCCACGGTCAAGGTCGAGAGCCCGCTGGTCGGCCGCGTCGGCGACGCATTGAAGACCGCAGGGCTCGCGCCGGACTTCGTGGGCCTCGAGGGCACATCGGTGCGCGCACGGTTTGCCGACACCGACGCCCAGATGAAGGCGCGCGACACGATCGACCGCGCACTGAACCCGGACCGTGACAACCCCTCGTACATCGTCGCGCTTAACCTCGTCAGCCGCTCGCCCGCCTGGCTGAAGACGATCAACGCGCTGCCGATGTACCT
Organism: uncultured beta proteobacterium; assembly: GCA_963738615.1. Lineage (GTDB taxonomy): Bacteria > Pseudomonadota > Gammaproteobacteria > Burkholderiales > Burkholderiaceae_C > CAVTWY01. Next base: position 1,883,374 of record CAVTXI010000012.1, on the reverse strand, counting down.
GGGCCTGGACCTGCGCGGTGGCGTGCACTTCCTGATGCAGGTCGACATGAAGGCGGCACTGTCGAAGAAGGTCGACACCACGATCGGCGACGCACGTACGCTGCTGCGCGACAAGAACGTGCGCCACGGCGGCCTGGCACGTGAAGGCAACGACGTGGTCGTGCGCTCGCGCGACAAGGCGGTGGTCGACACGGCACGCGTGGCGCTGGCCGAAGCGGTGCCCGACTTCGACTGGCGCGAGGCCACGGCCGGCAGCGGTGACCCCGAACTGCGCGGCTCGCTCAAGCCCGAGGCGCTGCGCAGCGTGCAGGACCAGGCGCTGAAGCAGAACATCACGACGCTGCACAACCGCGTCAACGAATTGGGTACGTCCGAACCCGTCATCCAGCAGCAGGGCTCCGACCGCATCGTGGTGCAACTTCCGGGCGTGCAGGACACGGCACGCGCGAAGGACATCATCGGCCGCACCGCGACGCTCGAGTTGCGCATGGTCGACGACTCGGCCGAAGCCACATCCGCCCTGACCGGTGCGGGTCCCGTGCCGTTCGGCACCGAACGATTCCTCGAACGCGACGGGCGCCCCATCATCGTCAAGCGCCAGGTGATCCTGACCGGCGACAACCTCGCAGATGCTCAGCCGGGCTTCGACCAGCGCGATCAGCGCCCGATCGTGAGCGTGAGCGTTGATTCGAAAGGCGCGCGCGCGATGCGCGACACCTCGCGTGAGAACCTGAAGAAGCGGATGGCGATCATCCTGTTCGAGAAGGGCAAGGGCGAAGTTGTCACCGCGCCGGTGATTCAAGAGGAGTTGGGTGCGCGCTTCCAGATCTCGGGCAGCATGAGCCCGCAGGAAGCCACCGACACTGCGCTGCTGCTGCGTGCGGGTGCGCTCGCGGCACCGATGGAGATCATCGAAGAGCGCACGATCGGCCCGACCCTGGGCGCCGAGAACATCTCGATGGGCTTCAGGAGCCTGGTGGGTGGCTTCGCGCTGGTTGCCATCTTTATGTGCGGCTACTACCTGCTGTTCGGCGTGTTCTCGACGCTTGCGCTCGGCTTCAATCTGCTGCTGTTGGTGGCGGTGCTGTCGATGCTTCAGGCCACGTTGACGTTGCCGGGCATTGCCGCGATCGCGCTGACGCTGGGCATGGCGATCGATGCCAACGTGCTGATCAACGAACGCGTGCGCGAGGAACTGCGCGGCGGTGCGTCGCCGCAGATGGCGATCCACGCCGGCTACGAACGCGCGTGGGGCACCATCCTCGACTCGAACGTCACGACACTGATCGCGGGCGTGGCGCTGCTGGCTTTCGGCTCGGGCCCGGTGCGCGGCTTCGCGGTCGTGCACTGCCTGGGCATCCTGACGTCGATGTTCTCGGCCGTGATGTTCTCGCGCGGGCTGGTCAACCTTTGGTATGGCGGCAAGAAGAAGTTGAAGTCGGTGTCGATCGGCCAGATCTGGAAGCCGGCCGAGGGCAATGGCAAGCCGGGCGACCCACTCGAACGCAACGAACTCGCCCCCGGCGAAACACGTGGACTCGCCCCCGGCGAGGTTCGCTGAACGCAACCGCACGAGATCACCCACGAGGTTAGGCACATGGAGTTCTTCCGTATCCGGCGCGACATCCCGTTCATGCGGCATGCGCTGGTGTTCAACATCATCAGCTTCTTGACCTTCGCCGCAGCGGTGTTTTTCCTCGTCACGCGCGGGCTGCACCTGTCGATCGAGTTCACCGGCGGCAGCGTGATGGAGGTGCAGTACGCCAGCGCCGCCGACCTGCCGAAGACGCGCGCCAACGTCGAGTCGCTCGGATTTGGCGAGGTTCAGGTGCAGAACTTCGGCACTTCTCGCGACGTGCTGATCCGCCTGCCAACGACGAAGGGTGCCAAGGCCGGCGAGGACACGGCGAAGGTCTTCGTCAGCCTGTGCAAAGCCGAAGGCGGCACCGTGTCGCGCGAAAACCGCGTCAGCGACAAGGGTGTGGCCGCGAGCCGTGAGGTTTGCAAGACCGCAGCCGGTGTCGAGCCGCTGACGCTTCAGCGCACCGAGGTCGTGGGCCCGCAAGTCGGCTCGGAACTGGCCGCCGACGGCGCGAAGGCACTGGCCTTCGTGATCATCGGCATCATGATCTACCTTGCCTTTCGCTTCGAGTGGAAGTTCTCGGTGGCCGCGATCATCGCGAACCTGCATGACGTGATCATCATCCTGGGCTTCTTCGCGTTCTTCCAGTGGGAGTTCTCGCTGTCGGTGCTGGCGGCGGTGCTTGCGGTGCTGGGCTATTCGGTCAACGAATCGGTGGTCATCTTCGACCGGATTCGCGAGGCCTTCCGCAAGTTCCGCAAGATGACCACGCCCGAGGTCATCGACCACGCGATCACCAGCACGATCAGCCGCACGATCATCACGCACGGCTCGACCCAGATGATGGTGCTGGCGATGCTGATCTGGGGTGGCCCGACGCTGCACTACTTCGCGGTGGCCTTGACGATCGGAATCCTGTTCGGTATTTACTCGTCGGTGTTCGTCGCTGCCGCGATCGCGATGTGGTTGGGCGTCAAGCGTGAAGATTTGGTGAAAGGGGCGTCGAAAGGCGGCGACCCTCGCGACCCGAACGCAGGGGCCGTGGTGTAGAGTGAATCGAGCTTCGAGGTTCTGAATTTCCCCATGGCGACCGTTCCCGAAAAGGAGAGACGATCCGTCGCCAGTCAGGCGCGCCGGCACTTCGTCAACGACCTTCTGGAAGGCATGGCGACGCTCGCCGCGATGGTCAACGCCGCCGCGTTCGCCCGCGTCGACGATGCGCAGGCCCAGCGGCCGGGCTACCGGCAGCGGCGCGAAGACGCGCAGTTCCAGCTCAACCGCAACGGTGCCGGTTGGCATCAGGCGCTGATAGACGCCTTCGCTGGTGCGCTTCGCCCCGGGTCTTCGCTGATGCGTGCGGCAGCGGCCGGTGGCGGGCTGACGCTGGTCGACAACAAGGCGATCGAGTTCGAAATCCTGGCGTCGAAACTCGCCGCAGCGATCATCGACAAGACGCAATGGGAGTACGCCGACATCCGCGCGCGGATCGCGGCGCTCGAAGGTCGTGACGATCTCGAGAAGCACGACATCATGCGCGCGCAAAACGTCGCGCGCGTCGCTGCCGAGGCTTGGGGCACAGCCGGGCTCGACAAGGCGACGTGGACCGAAGTCGAGCCGGTGCTGGCGCGCGAATTCTCGGTGCTGGTGCTCGAGGCGTACCACGAGGTCAACCGATTTCTGCTCGAAGCGGGCATCCTGCCCAGCGTCGACTTGCGTCCGCTGGTGCGGCGCTCGCGCCAGACGCTCGACACGACGCTCGATGCCGGGCCCGGCCCGACGGGCCACGCGGGTGCAACGGGTCACGCCGGTGCAACGGGGATGCGAGGCGACGGCGGCGGTGCCGAAGGGCCCGCCACCTCCTACGGTCGCAGCGGCGAAGAGACCCGCTTGATGACGCGCGTCGCGGCAATCCAGCGCTTGGCCGACAAGTCCGAGGTCGTGATCTCGCGCTTGAACAGTCTGGTTGCCAAGCAGGTGCCGAACTTCGTCGCCACGCAGGTGATGGGCCAGCCGCGCGAGGTCTCGCCGCGGTTGAAGGAAGCGATCGGGCGAGCGCAGCAGCAACCCGTGCCGGGCAACAGCGAAGGCGGTATGGCGGCGACACCGGCGCTGCTCGAAGCGTTGAACCAGCGCAAGGCGGCGCTGAAGGAATCGGCGACCACCCAGGTCGAACGCGCGACCATCGAGATCGTCGCGCTGATGTTTCAGGCGATCCTGACCGAAGAGCGGCTGCCGCCTGCGGTGCGTGTGTGGTTTGCCCGGCTGCAGATGCCGGTGCTGCGCGTGGCCGTCGGCGAACCCGACTTCTTTGCCGCAACCGATCACCCCGCGCGTCGCCTGATCGACCGCATGGGCGCCTGCGTGATGGGCTTCTCGCCGGCTTCCACCGCAAGCATCGGCGAGGCGCTCGATCGCGAGATCAAGCGCGTCGTTCAGGTGATCGAGGCCTACCCTGACACCGGCCGGCGCGTGTTCTCGACCGTGCTGGTCGAGTTCGAGCGTTTCCTCGAGCACTATTTCCAGAGCGAGAACGAGGCCAGCCGCAAGGGTGTGTCGCTGGCGCAGCAGGTCGAGCAGCGCGAGACCCTCGCGATTCAGTACACGATCGAGCTGCGCAAGATGCTCGAAGAGATGCCGGTGCAGGAAGGCATCCGCAGCTTCCTGTTCCACGTCTGGGCCGACGTGCTGGCACTGTCGGCGGTGAAGCACGGCCCCCAGAGTCGAGCCGACGAAAGCCATGCGCCTGGCGGCGGCCGACCTTGTCTGGTCGGCCGGCGCGAAGGTGTCGCGCGAGGAACGAGCGGAAGTGATCCGCCGTCTGCCGCCGCTGCTGAAGACGCTGCGTGAGGGCATGGCTTCGGCCGGGCACTCGGTCGACAAGCAGGACCAACACATCCAGGCGCTGAACGAGTCGCTGGCCGCGGCGTTCAGTGCGCGTGCCGCGGCGATCCCGACCGCGCGTTTCGACGAACTGCGCGAGAACCTCGAGACCCTCGAGGAACTGCTGCCCGACGCCACCGATGTCGAACTCGATCACACGCTGATGCTCGACCTGTCGGGCCAGGACTCGAGTGACCTCGAGGTGGTGCAGGACGGCGGCTCGATGCCCACACCGGCGATGCTGCAATGGGCCCGCGAGCTGCAGGTGGGCAGCTGGTACATGCTCGACTACAACGGCCGCAACGAGCCGATGCAGCTTGCGTGGACGGGCCTGCGCCGTCACCTGTCGCTGTTCGTTTCGGCGGGCGGGCGCTGTGTGCTGTTTCAGCAGCCGCGCCTGGCGTCGTTCCTGCAGGCGGGGCTTCTGGTGCCGGCGCAGGAAGAGTCGCTGACGACGAAGGCGACCCGCGCGGCGATGGAAAAGATCGAGGCCGACCCGCAGCGGTTGCTGGCCTGAGGTTCGGCTTCTCGCGCGAGCTACCCTTCGGTCGGCCGACGGGTGAAGCCAGGTCAGTGGATGAGCCGGTCCTCGGGCACGACGAACAATTCGTCGAGGATCAGCGCGTCGGGCTCTTCGCCCAGACTCCAGAAGACCATCAACACGATGACCTTCAGGTCTTCGAGGTCGATCGGCGCAGCGCCGACCGCGGTGGCACGGTCGATCACCAACTCGCGTTGCGTCGATGACAGCACACCCGCCGACTCGAGGAAGCTGATGAAACCGATCGACTCGTCGCCGATCCGCTCGCGCTCGAGCTGGCTGTAGACGCGCATGCTGCCATCGCGCTGCCGCATGGCCTGGCCCTGGGCCACGTCGGCCAGACCGTCGAGCCAGGACAGCGCGTCTTCGATCTCTTCGGACTCGAATCCCACCGCGGACAACTTGCGCGCAAGTTGGTCGTGCTCGGGGCAGGCATCGGGCCGCCCGTAGTTTTCGTACAAGTAGACCAGCACTTCGAACATGGCCGAATCACTATAGCGCAGCACCCTGCGTGACGAAGGTGGCTCGGGTGAGACGTTCGACGCGGATTCAGCTGCGGCTGCGGCGCTGGAACCGCCCGCCCGGTAGACGTTGCACGTGACCCTCGAGTTCGAGGTCGAGCAGCCTGGCCTGCGCGGTGGCGGTGTCGAGTCCGGTGCGGTCGAGGACGGTGTCGAGGCTGACCGGGTCGAAACCCATCGCGTCGATGATGGCCGCGTCGCGTGGCGCAAGCGTGGGGCCGGTGTTGTCGACGCGCGCTTGGGATGCGCCGGCTTCGGTGATGTCGTTGTCGTTGTCGGGCGTGCGTGTTGTGCCGATCGGCATCATGCGCGCCCCTGCGCCGCGAAGCTCGTCGAGGACGTCCTGCGCATCTTCGACCAGCTTCGCGCCCTGCTTGATCAGCGCATGGCAACCGCGTGACTGCGGCGAGTGGATCGAGCCCGGAATCGCGAAGACGTCGCGCCCACATTCGTTGGCCAGCCGTGCCGTGATCAGCGACCCCGACTGCACGGCTGCCTCGACCACGAGCGTGCCGTGGGCCAGGCCCGCGATGATGCGATTGCGCTGCGGAAAATTCTCCGGCAGCGGCGCCGACCCGAGCGGCAATTCGCTCAGCATCAGCCCTTGTACGGCGATGCGCCGCGCCAGCTTCTCGTGCCGCGCCGGGTAGATGCGGTCGATGCCGGTGCCGACCACGGCGATGGTCGCGCACGGCGTCTCGAGCGCGCCTTCGTGCGCGGCGCCATCGATGCCGATCGCCAGCCCCGACACGATCGTGTAGCCGCTGTTGCCGAGTGCGCGCGCGAAGGCACGTGCGTGCTCCCGACCCTGGGGTGTCGGATGCCGGCTGCCGACGATCGCGATCGATGGGGCATCAAGCCACTCGAGTCGGCCCTGTGCATACATCAGCAGTGGTGGGTCGGCGGTGTCGAGCAGGCTGCGCGGAAAGCGAGCATCGTCGAGCGTGATGATGTGGCGCGAGGCGTCGGCCCCCAGCCATGCGCGTGTGGCTGCGACGCTCGCGGCCCATCCTTCGGGCTCGGAGTGCAGCGCCTGCGCCAGTGTTGCACCGACCGCGTCGCGCAAGGTTGAAAGCGGCTGATCCAGCACCTGCATCGGCGGACCAAAGCGCGCCAGCAGCGCACGTGCGGTGCCGCGGCCCACGCCGGGCGTGGCCAGCAGGCGCAGCCATGCGCCGCAGGTCGTCGATGTCGTGCGTCAGGGCTGCTCGAACCTATCGCCCGCGCGCACCGGGTTTTCGACGTTCAGCAGCAGCGCATAAGACACGCGCTCGTAGACGCGAAAGACCAACATCAGGCCTTGGCGCTCGTCGGGCAGCTTCACCTGCGTCGAGCGACCATCGGCGCGGTCGGTGACGAAACGTCCGTCACGCAGCACGGCCAGGACGTGACCACGCTCGATCCCTGCGTTCGAACCACGATTGAGCGCGACGATCTGGTTCTGTCCGGCGATCAGGCTGTCGCCGTAGACCGACGCAATCTGGCCCGACACCGCCTTGCCCGGTGCGCGTGGCACGAAATTGACGTCGGGGTCGATCCCCGTGCGGGCCAGCAGGCGGTCACCGGCCGCGATCTCGCTGCGCATGTTGTTGATGCGGAAGGTGGCAGGCACGACTTGGGTTGTACCGTCAGCGGCCGTGCGCGTTTCGCCCGCGCGGGTGTACTCGGCACCGCCCAGCAACCGGGCCTCGTAGGCGAGAACCTCCTTCGTGGTGGGGTCGATCAGTTGGCGCGCGGAGCGGAACACGCTCCATTGGCGCTCGGCGGCAATCGTGCCCACGACGTAGGCGTTGTCGCCCTTGCCGAGGATCACCCGCTCGTCCGGGCCAGCCACGATGCGCGGTGCGAGGGCCAGCTCGTCGGCGTTGAAGAGCCCCACCTCCTGGAAGAAGGGCGCGATCAGACTGAGCGACACCGTCGTGATGGGTTCGACCGCGGCCTCGCTGCGCACACGTGGCGACAGCTTCACCGTGGAACCCTCACCGCCGTCTCCAGCCGCTTGACCCATGCGCAACCGCGCACGGCCGCCGGTCTTCTCGAGCACGAGGGTCTGACCGGGATAGATCAGATGCGGATTGCGCACCTCGGTGAGGTTCATGCCCCACAACTCGGGCCAGCGCCACGGCGTCTTGAGGAAAAGCTTGGAGATGTCCCAGAGTGTGTCGCCGCGCTTGATCGTGTAGACATCGGGGGCGTTCGCCGCCAGATCAGCCAACGCCACGCCCCCTTGCGCCACCTGCTGCGCGGTGCTGCGCTGCTGCGGCGTCACGGTAAGTTCGCGTGCTTTCGCGTCGAGTGCCGTGGAGACCAGGGCCGCCACCGCGCAAGTCGCGGCAAGACAACGCAAAGGCAGGCTCAGGGCCGGTGATCGGGTATTCAACAGGGGCTCCCTCGGGGACGAGTCACACGGCAGGGGCGCACGATGCAAAATCTTGTCCCTTGTGACTCGCGCAGGCTTTGGATACAAGGATTCTGCCGTCAAAGCCGCCGCCGCAGCAACGTGGGCTTCCGGGCGCGTGCCAGCCTTCACGAAATGGGGCGTTGCCTCGAGGTCACAGACCGCCAACACTTCGACTGACATTCCGACATTCGACCGACTTTCGCGATGGCACTGCTGAACATCCTCCGATACCCCGACGAACGCCTTCATCGCGTGGCGGTGCCTGTTGCCCACGTGGACGATCGCGTCCGGCGCCTGATCGACGACATGCTAGAGACGATGGCCGACGCCGATGGAATCGGCCTGGCGGCCACGCAGGTCGACGTGCACGAGCGCGTGATCGTGATCGATGTCTCGGAATCACGCGACGCACCGCTGGTGCTGATCAACCCCGAACTCGTCGCGCGCAGTGACGAAACAGGGCTGGTCGAAGAGGGCTGTCTGTCGGTGCCCACCATCTACGACAAGGTACCGCGCCACACCCGCGTGACTGTGCGCGCGCTCGACCGTGACGGCAAGGTCTTCGAGCGCGAAGCGGACGGCATGCTGGCCGTGTGCATCCAGCACGAGATGGATCACCTCGAGGGCAAGGTGTTCGTCGAATACCTCAGCGCGCTCAAGCGCGACCGCATTCGCACGAAGATGACCAAGAAGTCGCGTGAAGCCACGCGCCGCCCCGCGACAGCCTGATCAGCCTGATGCACACGGCCTGAATGCGCATCGCTTTCGCCGGCACGCCCGCGTTCGCGGCTGTTGCTCTGTCGCACCTGCTCGACCAGGGTTTCGACGTCGCGCTCGTCTTCACGCAGCCCGACCGTCCGGCTGGCCGCGGCCAGCAGCCGCAAGCGTCGGCGGTACGCCACATCGCTGCCGAGCGAGGCTTGCGGGTGGTGCAGCCGCGGGGCCTGCGGCTCGACGGGCGCTACGCGGACGATGCTGCGATGGCGCAACGAACGCTGTCGGACGCCGCGGTCGACGCGATGGTCGTCGTGGCTTACGGTCTGATCCTGCCGGCATGGGTGTTGTCGTTGCCGCGTTTAGGGTGCGTCAACATCCACGCGTCGCTGCTGCCACGCTGGCGTGGCGCGGCACCCATCCACCGGGCGATCGAGGCGGGCGACGCCGATACCGGCATCACGATCATCCGCATGGACGAGGGCCTGGACACCGGGCCGATGCTGGCGCGCGAGAGGGTCGCGATCGCACCCGACGACACGACGCAGACGCTGCATGACCGGCTGGCACCGGTGGGTGCAAGGCTCGTTGCCGATGCGTTGATGCGCATGCGCGACCTTGGTGCCCACGGCGATCACGTTGAAATCGACGCGACGCTGCAACCCGACGAAGGTGTGACGTACGCGTCGAAGGTCAACAAAGACGAAGCCGCAATCGACTGGCGCCACAGCGCTGCCGTGATCGAGCGTCGCGTGCGCGCCTTTGACCCCGCGCCGGGCTGCACCTTCGAATTCGAGGGCCAGACGCTGAAGCTTTGGCGCGGTCGCGCCATCGAGGCCGTGGCCGTAGCCGACGAAGCGCCCGGACGGATCGTTGTGTCGCCTTCGGGTGTCGTCGTATCGTGCGGCGAAGGTGCGCTCGAGTTGGTCGAGCTCCAAAAGCCAGGGGGACGCCGAATGAGCGCGGCCGCCTGGGTGCAGGGCATGAAACGCGCGGGCTGAGGAACACCATGGCAAGACTCGATCCGCAACACGTCGACCACTACACGCGCGAGGGCTGGGTGGTGCCGAGTTGGCGGCTGCCCGAGGCGCGCGTGCGCACGATGGCGCAGGCGCTCGGCGAATTGCTGCGACGCAACCCCGGCGTGCGCCCCGAAAAACTCGTGTCGGCGCACGTGGAAGACAGCGGCAGTGGCGACAACGGCGAAGGCGTGCGCGGAGTCGCCGACTTCCTGGACCTTGCGCGCGACCCCGAGATCGTCGAGTTGGTGTCCGACGTCATCGGCACCGACGTGATCCTGTGGGGCTGCCACGTGTTCTGCAAGCCGCCGCTCGAAGGCTACGAGACGCCGTGGCACCAGGACGGTCACTACTGGCCGATCCGGCCGCTGGCCAACTGCACCGTATGGGTTGCGCTCGAGCCGTCGACCACGGCCAACGGTTGCCTGCGCGTGATTCCCGGGTCGCACCGGGCGCGAGCGCTGCATGACCACCTGCACGAAGACCGCGACGATCTGACGCTGACGCAGCGGCTCGTGGCGGGCTCGTTCGACGAGTCGCAAGCGGTCGACATCGAGCTCGAGCCCGGCCAGATGTCGCTGCACGATGTCTACATGATCCACGGCGCACGAGCCAACACGTCGACGCAGCGGCGCACCGGCGTGGCGCTGCGCTACATGCCGGCGACGTTGCACTTCGACCGTGCGCTGCGGCCGGTCGACGGCAAGACCGGCGTGCCGGTCGACTTCGCACGCAGGCCGCTGTGGCTTGTGCGCGGTGTCGACCGCACGGGGCGAAACGACTTCCGGGTTGGGCATCGCGGCGCATGAAGGCGCCGTGTTCCTGGCGTGACGTTGACCCCACCATGCTGCGCCACGGCGCGGGCGTGATGACCGACATCGACGACACGCTGACACGCGACGGCCGCATCGAAGACACCGCACTGGCCGCGCTGCACGAACTTGCTCGCGCTTCGGTTCCAGTGATCGCCGTCACCGGGCGGCCGATCGGCTGGAGCGAGAACATCGCGGCGCCGTGGCCTGTGGCTGCCGTGGTGGCCGAGAACGGCGGCGTCGCGATGGTGCGCGACCCGCATGCACGTTGGGCGCGGCGCTACCTTCAGGACGATGCCGTCCGCGCGGCGAATGCACGTCGGCTCGGCGAGGTCGCGGCTCGCATCGTTCGCGAGGTGCCGGGCGCCGAACTCGCGCGCGACAGCGCCGGGCGCGTCACCGACATCGCGGTGGACCATAGCGAGTTCGTGTCGCTCGATGCCGCGGCAATCGACCGCGTCGTCGCGATCATGCGTGCCGAGGGCATGCAGGCGACGGTGAGTTCGATTCACATCAACGGCTGGTTCGGCACGCACGACAAGTGGGTCGGTGCGTGCTGGATCGTGCGCGAGTTGTGGGGCCGACAGCTCGAGGACGAGGCGCAGCGTTGGGTCTACGTGGGTGACTCGACGAACGACCAGATCATGTTCCAACGCTTCGCTTGGTCGGTTGGCGTGGCGAACCTGCGGCGCTTCGCGGCCGAGCTCGAGCATTGGCCGCGCTGCATCACCGACGGCGAGCGCGGGGAGGGCTTTGCCGAGGTGGCGCGCGCTGTGCTGGCCGCGCGGGCGACGCCACCGTGAGTTCGGATTCGATGCGCACGGCGCTGGCGCTGGCGCTGGGTGCGGCGGTGTCTTTGGGGTTGGCGCGCTTCTCGTACGCGTTGCTGCTGCCGCCGATGCGCGCCGACCTGCAGTGGAGCTACTTCACTGCTGGCGCGATGAACACCGCCAACGCGGCGGGCTATCTTGTTGGCGCGCTGCTGGCGCCGCGTTGGCTTGCAAGTCACGACGCGCGCCGCGTGTTCCTTGCCGGCATGCTCGCGGCGGCGCTGCTGTTGGCGTTGCATGCGCTGACGTGGGGCGATGCGTCGCTGCTGGCGCTGCGCCTTGTTACTGGCATCGCCAGTGCGGCCACCTTCGTCAGCGGCGGCCTGCTGGCGGCGCAGCTCGGAGCGCGGGCGACCGCGCTGCCCGCGAGCCTGGTGCTCGGCCTGTACTACGGCGGCACGGGTCTGGGCATCGTCGCGTCGGCGCTGCTGGTGCCCGCGTCGACGTCGCACTTGTTCGTCGATGTGACCGGCCCGTGGCGAGGCGCATGGGTGCTGCTCGGCGCTGCGGCGCTTGCAGCATCGATCATCGCGGGGCGGGGCACACGCGGGCTGTTGCAAGCGCCGGGCACGTCGACGTCGCAGGCCGCGTTCGACTGGCGTGTGCTGCGCTTCGGACTGCTGTCGTACCTGATGTTCGGGCTGGGCTACATCGGCTACATGACCTTCATCATCATGCTGCTGCGCGAGCAGGGTGCGAGCAACGCGGTGTCGATCGCGTTCTACGTTGTGCTGGGCATCGGCGTGATGGCCTCGCCGTGGATCTGGGCAAGCTTGTTGCAACGCCATCGGGGCGGGTTGCCGATCGCGGTGCTTCAAGCGCTGCTCGCCATGGCCACGGCGTTGCCGGTGCTCGGGCGCGGCGGTTTCGTGCCGGTGTTTGTGTCGGGCGCGCTCTTCGGCGCGGTGTTCCTGTCGCTTGTGGCTTCGACCACGGCGATGGTGCGACACAACCTCGCCCCGGCCGCGTGGAGCCGCGGGATCGCCGCCTTCACGATCGTGTTCGCGGTCGGGCAGATCGTGGGCCCGGGGCTCGTGGGCTGGGTGGCCGACGGCAGCGGCGGGCTGGTGCGTGGCTTCGTGATCAGCGCGGGCCTGCTTGCGCTGGGGTCGGTGATCGGGCTGCTGCAGCGCCCGGTTGCGCGTTGATTTGTTTGCTGATCAGTTGGCGCGCAAGAAGTAGCGCATGCGCTCGAGCTCGGCCTCGAGTGCGCGATTGAAGCTCGCGTCTCGCGGCGCGCGCCCGGCCACATAGCCGAAGTCGGCGTCGAGCCGACCGTCGTTCACGACCAGGTTGCCCCAGCCGATCACGCGGTCGCCCCACAGCATCGGCATCGCGTAATAGCCGCGCAGCCGCTTCGGCGCCGGGGTGTAAGCCTCGAAGCGATACGCCCAACCCCAGAAGGCCTCGAAGCGCGCGCGATCCCACACGATCGGATCGAACGGGGCAAGCAACCTCACGACGCTGTCGTCGGGCTGATGGCGCTTTGACGTTGGGTTCTCGCCCGGCGGCCAGTACCAGCACGTGCCTTCGACCGTGGCCTGCGGCAGTCGGGCCTTGGCGCGTGCGAGTGCGTCGCGTCGCTGCGGCTGCCACTGTGGCACCGCGGCCATCGCGACCCATGCGACGAGTTGCCCCAGCGTGCGCACTGGCAAGGGTGCGTAGAGAGCCGCTGCGATATCGATCAGGTGGTCCATCGTGGCTGGCGCGTCGACAGCGCCTGCGTGCGGTTCGCGCGCTGCGTAGCAACGCGTGCCGCCTTCGCGCCGCGCCACGCGCAGCAGGCCGCGGTGGTGCATGCCGTCCAGCAACTGCGTGCTCGCGTTCGACGTTCCGCCGAACCAGTTCGTCGAGCGGCCATGCTGGAAGTGCGCGTCGACCTCGCGCGGGTGGACCACGCCGCGCTCGAGCACGAAGTCGCGCACCGCATGCGCCTTGTTCCACATCGTCTTCGTCCAGGCCCGACGCGCCGTGCGCGGATGCATCAGCCGATGCAGATCGCGCGGGACGAAGCCGTAGTTGACGAAGAAGTCTTCTTCGATCGCCAGCCGCGGGTACCTTGCCTCGAGGTCACCTGCGCGGTAGTCGGCGACACGATGACGCAAGATCAGGTCCTGCGCACGCGCGGGGTGACGGATCGGGTCAGCCTGAACGAAACCAAGCTTGTTGATCGCACGCGGCAGCGTGGTCGCGGCGAAGAGGCTGCGCGCCACCGCGTAGCGGCGCAGGTCGTCCAGTGACGGTTGCGTGCTCACGGGGAAGGCGAGAGAGCATCGATTCCTGTCGTGTGCCCGATCATGCACCGATACTTCGCGCCAAGACTCGGGCGACTTACAGGCCGGCCGCAGCCCGCAGGGCTGCCGCTCGATCCGTCCGCTCCCACGTGAACTCGGGCTCTTCGCGGCCGAAGTGGCCGTAGGCCGCGGTCTTCTCGTAAATGGGGCGCATCAGATCGAGCATCTGGATGATGCCTTTCGGACGCAGGTCGAAGTGCTCGTTGACGAGCTTCGCGATCTGCTCGTCGGGGATCACGCCGGTGCCTTCGGTGTAGACCGTCACGTTCATCGGCCGCGCGACGCCGATCGCGTAGGCGACCTGGATCTGGCATTGCCTTGCGATCTTGGCCGCGACGATGTTCTTGGCGACGTAGCGCGCCGCGTAGGCCGCCGAACGGTCGACCTTGCTCGGGTCTTTGCCGCTGAAGGCGCCGCCGCCGTGCGGGCACGCGCCGCCGTAGGTGTCGACGATGATCTTGCGGCCGGTCAAGCCGCAGTCGCCCTGCGGGCCGCCGATGACGAAACGGCCTGTCGGGTTCACGAGGTACTTCGTGTCCTTCAGCCACTCTTTCGGCAACACCGGCTTGATGATCTCTTCGATCACGGCCTCGACGAAGCTGGCCTTCATCTTCTTGCCGTCGCTCTGCTCGGGGCTGTGCTGCGTCGACAGCACCACGGTGTCGATCGAATGCGGCTTGCCATCGACGTAACGCATCGTCACCTGGCTCTTCGCGTCGGGGCGCAGAAACGGCAGGCGGCCGTCTTTGCGCAGGAACGCCTGGCGCTCGACGAGGCGGTGCGCGTAGTAGATCGGCGCGGGCATCAGCTCGGGCGTCTCGTCGCAGGCGTAGCCGAACATCAGGCCCTGGTCGCCGGCGCCGGTGTTCAGGTGGTCGTCGCTCGCGTGGTCGACGCCTTGCGCGATGTCGTTGCTCTGCTTGTCATAGCAGACCATCACCGCGCAGCCCTTGTAGTCGATGCCGTATTCGGTGTTGTCGTAGCCGATGCGCTTGATGGTGTCGCGCGCGACCTGGATGTAGTCGACGGTCGCGTTGGTGGTGATTTCACCGGCCAGCACGACCAAGCCGGTGTTGGTCAGCGTCTCGGCGGCCACGCGGCTGCGTGGGTCTTGCGCGAAGATCGCATCGAGGATCGCGTCCGAAATCTGGTCGGCCACCTTGTCGGGGTGACCCTCGGAAACGGATTCAGAGGTGAAAAGGAAGTCGCTCGCCACTTTGTAAACTCCAACGTTGATGTGATTCCGGCGTTTGCCGGCGTATCAACGGGGACGCGGCGAACGCTTTAGCAGCATTTGGGGGCCTCTTGGCCCTGCGAGCATCAACACGAACTCGACGCCCGCGTCGCCCTGCAAGTAGTTCATAACTCGGCGACGGGATTGATTATAAAGATGCTCTCCCTGCTGCGCGGGCTGGCGCAACTTCCCTCGAGTGTGGTGCATGCCGCGGGCGCGTGGCTCGGCTGGGTGGTCTACGCCGCCTCGCCGTCGTACCGTCGGCGCCTGCGCGAGAACGCGGCCGCCGCAGGCTACGACGCGCGGGTGCGTCGCGCGTCGATCGCTCACGCGGGCCGCATGGTGGCCGAGTTGCCGTACCTGTGGCTGCGCCCGCGCGACGAACCCCTGGGCGCGCGGTTGCATTTCCCCGACACCGAAGCGGCACGCATAGACGCCGCGCTGGCCGCTGGCCGCGGGCTGGTGCTGATGACGCCGCACCTCGGTGCGTTCGAAGTCTGTGCACAGGCCTACGCCGAACGTTTCGGCGCGGCCCACCCGATGACGGCGATGTACCGCCCGGCGCGCCAGGCGTGGTTGCGCGAGGTGCAACTCGTCGCGCGTGATCGCCCGGGCCTGCTCACCGCGCCCGCGTCGTTGGCCGGCATTCGCCACATGCTCAAGGCGCTGCGCCGCGGCGACACCGTGGGGCTGTTGCCCGATCAGGTGCCACCCGAAGGCATGGGCGTGTGGGTGCCGTATTTCGGACGTGATGCCTACACGATGACGCTTGCTGCGCGATTGGTGCAGCAGACGGGTGCGCAGGTGCTGCTGATGGTGTGCGAGCGCCTGCCACGCGGTCAGGGCTTTGCAGTGCGCCTGCGGCCGTTGCCCGAGCCGCTGCCGAGCCCGCCTGCCGATGCGCGCGACGAGGTCGCGCAAGCTGCCTTTCAGCGCGATGGCGCAGCGGCAATCAACCGCGCGATGGAGACGCTGGTGCGCGAGCAACCCGGCCAGTACCTTTGGGGCTACCACCGCTACAAACAGCCGCGACGACTCGCTGCGGCTTCGGGCGTGGTCGAGGCAGCATGAGGCGCGTCGCATGAATCTCGTGGCACGAGCGGTGCTCGCGCTGGTATGGGCTCTGCACGTGCTGCCGTGGCCGCTGCTGCATCGCCTGGGTCGCGGTCTGGGGCACGTGCTTTATCGCGTCGCCGGGTCGCGCAGGCGCGTCGCGCAGCGCAACCTCGAGTTGTGCATGCCCGAACGCAGCGCGGCAGAACGCGATGCCATCGTGCGCGAGCATTTCGCGTGGGTCGGCCGCAGCTTGCTCGAGCGCGGCGTGTTCTGGCATGCGAGCGCCGATCGTTTGAAGGTGATGATCCGTGTCGAAGGCGACGTGCATCTGGCCGACCGCAGCGACCGTCCGGTGATGTGGCTGGTGCCGCACTTCGTCGCGCTCGAGGCGGCGGCTGCCGCGATCCAGCACTTCCAGGGCCGGCGCGGCGCCACGATCTACCAGGCGCAGAGCAACCCCGTGTTCGACGCCGCGATGCGCCGTGGGCGCGAGCGCTTCGGTGGCTCGCTCCTGTTCTCGCGCCACGACGGTGCACGTGCGCTGATACGTGCGCTGCGGCAGGGCGGCGTCGCGTTCTTCAACCTGCCCGACATGGACTTCGGCATGAAGGACGCCGCGTTCGTGCCCTTCTTCGGCATCCCCGCGGCGACGCTGCTGGCGCCATCGCGCATGGCGAAGATGCTCGACATGATCGTGCAGCCCGTGATCACCGAGATGACGCCGCAAGGCTGGCGCGTGCGCTTCGAGCCGCCGCTCGAGCATTGGCCCACCGACGACGCCGTGGCCGACGCCGCGGCGATGAACGCGATGATCGAACGCGAGATCCTCGCGAACCCGGCGCAGTACCTGTGGGTGCACAAGCGGTTCAAGACAAGGCCGCAAGGCGAGGCGGCGTTGTATTGACCCCGTCGGCCCGGGCTGTGGACGGCCCGCCGCCGATAATTCGGCGCATGCAGTTGCGCTTCACCAAGATGCACGGCGCCGGCAACGACTTCGTCGTGATCGACGCGACGCGTGCGCCGCTTGCCTTGTCGCGCGAGCAGCTTCGGCACCTTGGTGACCGGCGCTTGGGCGTGGGTGCCGACCAGATCCTCGTCGTCGAGTCGACTGCCACGCCGGGCGTCGACTTCCGCTATCGCATCTTCAACGGCGCCAGCGGTGACGAGGTCGAGCATTGCGGCAACGGCGCGCGCTGCTTCGTTCGCTACGTGCGCGAGCACGGCTTGAGCGACAAATCGCGCATCAGTGTCGAAACGGTGAACAACCGGCTCGAGCTGGCGATGCAGGACGACGGCCGCGTGAGTGTCGACATGAACCTTCCCGTCTTCGACCCCTTGCGTGTGCCCTTCGACACCGAAGGCCTTGTTGCGCGCGGCGTCGGCGCGATGGACCTGTGGCGGCTGGACGGCGATGTCGAGGTCGACGTGGCGGTGCTGTCGATGGGCAACCCGCATGCGGTGCAACTCGTCGACGACGTTGAACACGCGGCCGTCGCGACCGCGGGCCCGCGCATCGAGAAGCACCCGCGCTTTCCTCGTGGCGTCAACGTCGGCTTCGTGCAAATGATGTCGCGCCATGCCATCAAGTTGCGCGTGTGGGAGCGCGACGTAGGCGAGACGCTTTCGTGCGGCACCGGCGCCTGTGCCGCGGTGGTGGCCGGCATTCGTATGGGCTTGCTCGACCACAAGGTCGACGTGCGCACGCGCGGCGGTCTGCTCGGCATCG
Organism: uncultured beta proteobacterium; assembly: GCA_963738615.1. Taxonomy (GTDB): domain Bacteria; phylum Pseudomonadota; class Gammaproteobacteria; order Burkholderiales; family Burkholderiaceae_C; genus CAVTWY01. Next base: position 1,865,764 of record CAVTXI010000012.1, on the reverse strand, counting down.
AGTGGAACGGCGACGACGTGTCGTCGGTGCTGATGACCGGCCCCGCGCAGACTGTTTTCGAAGGAGAGATCACCCTGTGAGCGAACACATGCTGCAAGACCCGCAGGCGCGCGAACAACAAATCGCCGACTACCTCGCGCGTACGCCTGCCTTCTTCGAGCGTCACGCCGAGTTGCTCTCGCGCGTGCAGATCACCAGCCCGCACGGCAAACGCGCGGTGTCGCTGCAGGAACGCCAGCTCGAGATCCTGCGCGAGCGCATCCGCGGCCTCGAGTCGAAGATCATGGAGATGATCCGCCACGGCCAGGAGAACGTCGCGATCGTCGAGCGGATGCACCGCTGGACGCGCGCGTTGATGCTGGTGCGCCAAAGTGCCGACGTGCCCGGCGTGATGGTCGATCGGCTGAAAGAGGAATTCATGATCCCGATGGCCTCGGTGCGGCTGTGGGACGTGGAGCCGCACGTGCTGAAGCAACTGCACGGCACGCCCTTCGCACAAGACGTGGGACGCGAGTTCAAAGACTTCGTCGCGAACCTGGGCGCGCCGTACTGCGGCGCCAACAGCGGGTTCGAGGCCGCGTCGTGGCTCGACGATGGCGGTGCCAGCGTCGCATCGCTGGCTCTGCTGCCGCTGCACCACGCGCGCGGCGTCATCGGCGTGCTGGTGCTGGGCTCGCCCGACCCCACGCGATTCAGCGCCGACATGGGCACCGAGATGTTGGCGCGCATCGGCGAGACGGCTGGCGCTGCGGTGGCCCGGCTGATCCGCCCGGCTGACACGGTGTGAACCTCGAGCCCGATCTGCGGGCCTATCTCGAGCCCGATCTGCGGGCCTATCTCGAACACCTGCGTGTCGAGCGTCGCCTCGCCGCGCGCAGCCTTACGTTGTACGAAGCCGCGCTACGCAAGCTTTCGACCCTGGCGCGTGACGCGGGCGTCGATTTGCGCGCAGTGCAGTCGGCGCACGTACGCCGTTGGGTTGCCGGTCTGAACGCCGCGGGCCAGGGGCCGCGCACGCTCGCGCTGGTGCTCAGTGCGTGGCGTGGTCTTTATCGCTGGTGGGGCCGCGACGGCAAGGTGACGTCGAACCCCGTCGACGGCGTGCGTGCGCCCAAAGCGGGACGGCCGCTGCCGAAGGCCTTGCCGGTCGACCAGGCGGTGGCGCTGGCCGATCACGTCGGCGCGGGCAACGCCGCGCTGGTCGCGCGTGACCGTTGCATCGTCGAGCTGCTGTACGGCTGCGGCCTGCGCGTGAGCGAACTGCTGGGGCTGGACATGCGCGCGAGTGACGGCGCGCGTGGGTGGGTCGACGTGGCACGCGACGATGCGACCGCGCATGTGCTGGGCAAGGGCGGCAAGCGCCGCAGCGTTCCCGTGGGCCGCGCTGCTCGCCAGGCGCTCGACGCGTGGATCGCGATACGCGGCGACGTGGCGCGGCCGGGCGAGACCGCGCTGCTGGTCGGCCGCCGCGGCAACCGGCTATCGGCGTCGCAGTTGCGCGTGCGCTTGTCGCGCCACGCCGTCGAGGCGGGTGTGCCGGCGCATGTGCATCCGCACATGTTGCGACACAGCTTTGCAAGCCACTTGTTGCAGTCCAGTGGCGACCTGCGCGCCGTGCAGGAACTGCTGGGCCACGCGAACATCACGACGACGCAGGTCTACACGCGACTGGATCACCAGCACCTGGCGAGGGTGTACGACGCGGCGCATCCGCGTGCGAAGCGGCGGCCCGGGTAACCGGTGTGAAGCAGGCTCGAGGGTCTGCGTTTCTCAGAGGCCCAGCATCGCCAGCAGACCGCCAGAACGTGCCCTGACCTTGGCCTGCGCATCACGCTCGGCCCTGGCCTTGAGCGCGACGTTCGAGGAAGCTTGCGCAGCCTCGGCACAGCACGCGCATGGTCTGGCGTTCATTGCAGTTGGGGCATTTGACTTCACTCGCACCAGCCGGGCTTCTTGACTGGGTCTTCGCGGCCGGCAAGGGCCGGCGACGTGCGGGCTGGGCCGAAGCCGGCTTGCGCGGCGGCGGCTCGTCGGCGATGGATTCCAGCACCGGGAACGGCGTCAAGACCGCGGCCTTGACCGACGGGCTGGACTGCGCAACGGCGAGGTCGTCAGCAGGCTCGTCAGCCGATCGCACTGGGCCGTCGAGATCCTGGACGCACGACGCCACACGACGTGCCTCGTCGTCGTCGAGTTCGTGCCACAGCACCAGCTCTGACTGATGATCGGTGGCGATGGGCGCGCCGACGATCGCGCCTGGCCGGGGCACCGTGTCGGTCGAGCCGTCGATGAGTTGGCCCAGGAACACCAGCTGGAGTCGTGCGTTCGTCATGGAGTGGGATTGTCCGCAGCGTGGTGTTGTTGTGGATCACCTGTCGCAGGGGCTGGCACGCTGCTGAGGGGGCAGGGCTGCCGCTCGCGGAGCGTGGCGCACCGCTCGTCCGCCGCTGCGCCCCTCGATTCGAGCGGCGCGTGTTCGAAGCCGTTCAGCTGACGCCGCTTCGCTTCAGGTCACGGAACTCGGCGAACAGCCACGAGCGCATGCCAATCATCAGTGTGTAGGGCCGCTTCTGATCGGCCGGCAACCGCTGGTCGGCCAGGTGCTGCTGCGCGAAGTCGGCGGCCACGCGCTCGAGGCGCTCGTTGAACAGTGTCGCCAGCGACAGGCCGATCTGGCCGTGCACCAGCATCACCATCTCGCCGTCACCGTCGAAGCCGCCCTGGAAGTAGTCGGTGACGACGTGCTCGCGCACGTACTGCATCACCGGTCCGTGCGGGCGCCAGCGGAAGGTCTTGGCCAGCAGCAGGCGATAGCGGTTCATCGGCCGCAACTCGATGATGCCCAGGCGATCGAGTTCGACCAGGTACTTCACCGCCTCGGGCTCGCTCAGCCGGTAGGTGCTCAGCATCTGTTCCCACGTCCACTGGCTCATGCAGCAGATGGCCACGAGCAGCAGCTTGCGGTCGGTGACGACGCCGCGTTCCTGTTCGAGCGTGAGTTCGCGCCGCAGCGGCTGCGCGTCGGCGACCTTGCGCGCGAGTTCGGCGAAGTCGAGCTTGAGCGCGCGACAGATCTCGTCAACACGCGACAGCGGCATCTCGCCTTTGCTGAACATGCGCTTGATGCTCGACTCGGCCATGTCCAGCTCGCGCGACAACATCGCGTAGGTGATGCCGGCGGTCTTGAGCTCGAGCTTGATCTGATCGACGAGGGCTTGGGTCGTGGACATGAGGCGATCCGTGCGGGGGGGTCAGTTCGTGCCCACGGGGCGGCCGTTGACGCTGACCAGTTCGCAGGCGCGCTGTGTCACCGGGCGGTGTTTGTCGCAGATGCCGATCGCCTCGTTCATGGCCGCGTCGTCCGAGCGCGCTTCGGCCACCCACCCCCAGCTGCCGTCGGGCGACGCGGCGAAGGCCCGGCTGTCTCGCGCAAGCAGGTACTCGGTCATGTAGGCCCGCTTTGCTTCGACCGAGCGCAGGCGCTGCGCGACCGTGGTGTCGTCCTGTCCGACGTTGCGCATTCGTCGCGCGAGTGCGGAATCGTCGGGTGCGAGAACACTGAATGTGATGAACGCGACGATCGATGCCAGAAACGCGCCACCGCTCCCGTCTCGCGGCGTGTTGCCCCATGCATTGTTGTCCTCGTCACCGCGGAAGAACAACACATACAGCAGCACGCCAATCATCACCAGGCCCGCGGGTACGAGCAAACGCATGCCCACGCGCGGCGACGCCATCGCCAGCATGAACACCAAATAGGGCAGCGCCCACAGCAGGTTCCACCAGCCCGAGTGTCCCCGGTCGTGGAAGCGCAGCGCCGTCTGTCGCAGCGACATCGCGTAGACAGCGATGTTCCCCAGCGCGAACAGCGTGCCCGCGAGGGCAGCGGGCATGCGGTGGGTGACGATGTCGACGACGACCAGGACGGCCCACAGCGCGAACATGCCGGTGGCGAAGTTCAGCCGCCCGATGCGACCGTCCCAACCCATACCCCACAGGTACGGCGGATCGCCTGCACCGGTTCGTTGCCGCGAATGCGCGTGCCCGCTGGTGCCGAAGCCCGACTTGCCATAACCCGACGGCGGCAGGCCGTGGCGCGCGCGCGTGGCGTCGATGCGTTCGGCGCGCGTCGCGGCTTCTTCCTCGGCCCGCACCGCGAGCGCCATCTCGAGGTTGGTGGCGCAGTTGCGGCACAGCAGGACCATCGGCTGGCGTTCGCCGCACTTGGGGCAGGCAACTTCGGCCCGGTGCGGTTGCGCGGGCGCGAGCGACATCGGTTCGGCCGGTATCGGCGGTGGCGGCGACGCTGATGGCGTGGGTAACAGCGCCGCACGAAGCGGCACGAACGGTTCGACCGGTGACGTGTCTCGTGGGAACGGCTGGCTGTCGAGTGGCCCGTCGGACACGATCAACGTCGGCAGGGGTGACAGCACCGACGGCTCGACTTTGAAGTTCGGCGTGTTCGCCGCGCCGGGCATCGGCCGCATCTGCGCGCGTGCGCCCAGGCCGGCCAGGTGCGCGACGTAGCGCGCGGCTTCGTCGCTGCCAAGGTTGCGCTTGAGGACGACCGCGTGGCCCCCGAACATGCGGTCGAGTTGCTCGTCGCCGAGCTTGAATGACTGCGCGAGGTTGCGACGGACCTCGTCGATGCCGAATCCCTCGATCAGCTCACCGAAAAATACCAACTGCAGGGGCGTACTCATGATCGCCGACCATTATCGAGGCGAGTCGGGGTGGATCGTCGTGATGGTGATGTCGTTGACGTCGATCAGCGCGCATGCCGGCTCGGCCCAGCGTCGACGTGCCTCGCATGCCTGGAGGGCCCGGCCCACCGCTTCGTCGGAGAACCCGTCCGATGCCACCCAGCCGAAAGCCCCGCGGCCGTTTGCTGCGTAGGCCTTGGGCCGCGGGGCGCCGCGGTATTGGGTCTCGAAGGCCGACTTAGCATCGTTCGACCCGTAGGGCCGAAGCGCGTCGATCATCGACTGGGACTTCAGCGCGTCGACCGCATGCGTGGGGTGAAAGCTCAGCACCCCCAGTCCGACGAAGAGCCCGAGCACGGCCGTGGCGAGCGCCAGTTCAGCCGCGCTGCCTTCGTCCGCCCTGTAGCCGTGTTGCGTCGTCTCGTCCCTGCCAGGCAACAGCGCCAGCTCTAGCAGCGCGACAACGTTGAGCCCGGGCACCAGCAGCGAAAGGCTCCAGGCACCGGTGCGCAAGCGGTCGTGGAAGCGCAGCGCGCTCAGCCGCAGCAGCAAGATGCACGCGATGCCCACGGCCATTCGTCGGCCGTGGACCCACGCCGGGTCGGGATGTTTGAGCGACACGACCTGAACGAAGGCCAGCGCAACGGCAAGCATCAGCACACCGGTCAACCACTGGATTCGGCCGATGCGACCGTTGAAGCCCAATCCCCAGAGCGGGGGTGGCGCCGCCAAGACAGGGGTGGGGCGGCGCGTCGTGCCGACGCGTTGCGGTGCCAGCGCCTGGGGGTCGGCCGGCGGGCTCATCGGGCTCGAACTCATGAGACGTGAATGGTGTCGCGCACGTCACGCTTGCGGCATCCCCGGCCTTTGGGTCGGTGCCTGCATGCGGGTGTTGGTCCCGGCATCGGTGTCGGTGTCTGTATCGGTATCGGCGCACGCCACCGGGCGTTGCACGCGATGCCACCCAAAGGGTGTCGACGGGGGCGCACGCGGTGGCCGCGCACAAGATCGCCGCCGCAAGGCCTTTCGTGACCCGCGCCACCGCGCGAACGCAGGGGCCTTCGATCGACGGAGGCGACATGGACTTGATGGGCATGGTGCTCATGGTGCTGCTGGTGTTGTTTGCCATGATGGCGGGCGCGGCGGCGATGGTGACGTTGGGATTGCGGCGACGCGTCTTGGTGCTCGAGGGCGAGGTCGCCGTGCTCGGACGGCGCGTGGCAAGCCCCGAACCGCTGCAGGTGTCATCCGCGCCGGACGAGTCTGTCGAGGCGGCGCCGGTCGAGCCCGAGCCGGTGCTCGAGTTCGAGCATGACGAAAACGTCGAACCCATCGAACGGGCGGAACACATCGATCAATCAGCGCCTCGTCGTCACGAACTCGAAGTCGACGAAAGCAGCCTCGCCGTCACGAGCTCACTCGGAGCGAGCCTGCGCGCGTGGTTCACCGGCGGCAACATGATCGTGCGCGTGGCGATGCTGATCTTGCTGGTCGGTGTGGGCTTCCTGGTTCGCTACGCGGCCGAGCGCGGCTGGTTCCCGCTCGAGCTGCGCCTGGCCAGCGCGGCGCTGGGCGGCGCGGCCTGCACGTTCGTTGGCTGGTGGCTGCGCGAGCAGCGCCGCAGCTACGCGTTGACGTTGCAGGGTGGCGGCATCGCGATCGTGTTCATCGTCGCGTTCGCGGCGTTCCGCCTTTACGGTCTGCTGCACGCCGGGCCGGCTTTCGTGTTGATGGCGGGGCTGGCGGCGCTGACGGCGTTTCTTGCCAGTGGGCAGAACGCGTTGCCGTTGGCGGTGCTTGGCCTTGCCGGTGCGTTCCTTGCGCCGGTGCTTGCGTCGACAAGCCACGGCAACCATGTCGCGCTGTTCGGCTACTACACGATCGTGAATATCGCGGTGGCGTGGTTGGCGACGCGCAAGCCATGGAAGCTGCTGAATACGCTGGGCTTCGTGTGCACGTCGGGTGTCGCGCTGGCCTGGGGCGCGTCGCGCTGGACGCCAGCGTTGCTGCCGTCGACCGAGCCGTTCCTGCTGCTGCATCTGGCGCTGTACCTCTTCATCACGATCCAGTACGCGCGACGAATCGCTTCGAGCGAACGAACGCAACTCGCGATCGTCGACGCCGGTCTGCTGTTCGGCGTGCCGCTGGCCGCGTTCGGCATGCAGGTCGCGATGCTGCGTCACCTCGAGTACGGCGTCGCCGGCAGCGCGGCCGCGTTTGCCGCGGTGTACCTGGTGTTGGCGCGCTGGTTATGGCAGCGCCAGGGCGAACAGCAGCGACTGCTGACCGAGGGCATGCTCGTGCTGGGCGTGGTGTTCCTGTCGCTGGTTGCGCCCTACGCGCTCGAGGGCCCGTGGATCGCGATGTCTTGGGCGCTGCAGGCCGCGGGCATGGTGTGGATGGCGTTGCGCCAGCGTCGCCCCGTCGCGTTGCTGCTTGGCGTGCTGCTGTTGTTGCTGGCCGCTGCAGCGCTGGGTGCCAAGGCCGTGCCGCGCCTGGACTTGGTCGGAGCGATGGTTGTGGGCGTGGCCTCGTTCGTCAGCGCCTGGCTGCTGGCGCGCAACGGCGACCGCGTGGTGGGTCACGGCGGGCGTGTCCAGCTGGACAGCAACGTGATTGCCGGCATGCATGCGCTGACGTTGGCCCTTGCCACTGCAAGCCTGCTCTTGGGCGTGTGGGTCGAGATTGCGCACCACGTGTTGCCGTCGGACGTGAAGACTCCAGGTGGCCTTGTTGTGGGCCGTGGTGCTGGCCCTGGGGTTCGACACGCTGCGCCCGCGCCTGCACTGGCCCGCGCTCGGCCCGGTCGCGCGTGCCATGGCGCTGACGGCGGCCGTGGTCTGGGCCGCGCGCATGGGCCTCGAGGGATTCGACCGTGCAGGCGACGACGTGTGGCGCATCTATCGTGACGGCGGTGCGGTCACCGCGGTCACGCTGGCCGCAGCGGTGCTATGGCTGATGCGGCGTACGCGCCTGCTGCCGGTCGAAGTGATCGCCTGGGGTGCGCACCTACTGGTCCACGCGGCGGTGCTGGCGTTGGGGTTGACGATGGCCTTCGTCGAGCGGCATGGGTCGTGGCCTGCGGCGATGGTGCTGGCCGCGCCGATGGCGCTGATGGCATGGATGCTCATGCAACAACGCCGTGGTCACTGGCCGTTCACCGAGCACGCGTCGGTCTGGCACCAGCGCTTGGCGTGGCCACTACTCGGCCTGGGCCTGGCTTGGCTGATGTTCGTCAACCTGTGGAGCGACGCATCGATGCGCCCCTTGCCCTATCTGCCGCTGCTGAACCCGATCGACCTGATGCATGTGGCGCTGGCTGTGATGGCGTTGCGCCTCGTGCGGCATCCGCATGCGGCCGGCCTTGGTCGACACGAAGCACCTGTTGATCTTGCTCGGCGGCGCGGGTTTCGTGTGGCTGAGCTCCGTGCTGGTGCGCACGCTTCACCACGGGGCCGGCTCGCCGCTGTGGCTCGACGGTGCGCTTGCCAGCAGCACGGTGCACACCGGGCTGTCGGTACTGTGGACGACGATGGCGCTCGCGACCATGGCGCTGGCCACGCGTCGCGGGATGCGCACGTTGTGGATGGTCGGCGCGGGCCTGCTCGCAGTCGTGGTGGTCAAGCTTCTGCTGGTCGACATGTCGCAGACGGCAGCGGCGCTTCGCATCGTGTCGTTCATCGGCGTGGGTGTGCTGATGCTGGTGATCGGCTACTTCGCGCCGCTGCCGCCGCAGGACCGCGCAAGTCTTCGTCAGGGGCTGCCGGCATGAACGCACTCGATGTCGCCCTCGACCATGACCATGGCCATCGTCTGCCGCGCGCTGTTGGCCGCGTGCCTGTCGCTCCCGATCACGCCTTCGTTTGCCGCAGCCGACGCCACGAGCGACAGCATCGACCGCTACGACACCACCGTCGTCATCGACGCGCGTGGCACGGACGCGCTGCAACGCGTGCGCCTGCCGCTCGAGGTGCTGCGCCGCAGCCGTACCGAAGGCTTCGCTGATCTGCGTGTCGTCGACGCCCGCGGCCAGGTGCTGCCGATGGCGTGGGTGCACACGGCGCCGCCGTGGCTGCCGCGGGTCGACACTGTCGCGCTGCCTTACGTCGCGTGGCCGAAGGACCGGCCGGCGCCGACGGGTGGGCCGCAGACGCAGATCGAGTGGACCAGTGACGGCAGCACGCTGCGCATCCGCCGCGAGGCCTCGGGCGCGATGACGGTCGACACGCCGTCGCCGCCGAAGGCCGATGCCGCGCCGACGTGGTTGGTCGATCTGCAACCCCTGGGTGAACGCCGCGCGAACGCGCTGAGCCTGGACTGGTCGCCCGCCGAACACGGGCTGGTGCGCGCGGTGCGTGTCGCTGCGAGCCGGGATGCGCAGCAGTGGCACGACGTTGGCCGCGCGACGTTGGTCGAGTGGCAGGCCGGGCCGATCGCGCTCGGACGGTGCTGCGCGGCAGGTGCTGCAGCGGCGGGTCGCGCTCGAAGCGCTGCCCGCCGGCACGCGCTGGCTGCGCGTGCAGGCCGAAGGCTCGCTCGAGTTGACCGCCCTCACAGCCGAGGTTCGACTTCTGGCACCCGTCGACAACGTGCGGGCCGAAGCGTTCGACAGCGCGCGTTTTCCGATCCGCCCCGAAGGCTTCGACCTGGGTGCAGCGCTTGCGCTGCGGCGCATTGATTTCGAATGGCCCGAAGGCAGCACCGTCGTGGGCTGGCGCCTCGAGCGTGAGATGTCGCCGCACTGGTTGACAGCGGCGCAGGGCACCAGTTGGCAGATGAAGCGCGGCGATGCATGGATGCGGTCGGACGCCGTTGACGTCGACGCAAGCGCCGCGCGTCGCTGGCGCGTGGTGGCGCTGCCGCAGACGCCGAGCCTGCCGAGCGAGGTGAAGGTGCAGTGGCTTGCGCCGCAGATCGTGTTCGTCGCGTCGGGCGGTGGCCCGTATCGGCTGGTGCTGGGCCGCGCGGGCGCCGTCGACCGCAGTGTGCCGCTCGCGACGCTGATGCCCGCGCTATCGCAACGACGACGAGCACCGGCTGCCGCTGGCCGACCTTGGCATGATCGACGTGCGCCCGGACCGTCGTGGATGGGCATGGACAGACATTCCCGGCCAGCGGCTTGCGCTGTGGGCGGCGCTTGTGGCGGCCGTGTTGCTGTTGGCGTGGATGGCGTGGCGGCTTGCTCGAGACATGGCACGAGACACGGCACGTGATGTGGCACGAGACACGGCACGTGATGTGGAAAGCGATGTGGAAAGCGGTCCGGCGATGCGCGATCATTCGCGTTGATCCACGACGGGTCTTCGAGACGATGCCGCTACTTCCACAAACCCGCGCCGCCCCTCGCTGCGGCGTTCCAAACCCCTCACGGCGTCACATGCTGGGCTGTTGCGGCGCGGCCGTGGCGGGGCTTTTCACGTCGATCGTCCCGTCACCCGCGCGCGCGGCGCTTTGGAACGACTGCAAAGAACCGGCGCTGCCCACGCAGGCGCGCGACTTCGCGGCCTCGGCGCTCGAGGGCCTGGACGCTGCGGCGTTGTGGGACGTGCACGTGCACCTGCTGGGCAACGGCGACGGCGGGTCGGGCTGCACGCTGCACAGCAGCCTGGTGAAGGGCTTCAACCTGCTCGAGCGCGGGCGGCATCGCGCGATCCTCAACGCGGCCTGCGTGCCGGGCGACGCACCCTCGGTCGACCGTGCCTACGTTGCCCGACTGCGCAGCCTGGCCGACGCCTTCCCGGCGGGTGCACGCTGGCTGCTCTTCGCTTTCGACCACGCGCATGGCGACAACGGCCGCGAACGGCCGGAGCAGAGCACGTTCTACGTGCCGAATGCGTACGCCGCCGCGACCGCGCAGGCCTACCCCGACCGCTTCAGTTGGGTTGCGTCGATTCACCCCTACGGCGAACGCGCGATCGAGCGGCTGGACGCTGCGATCGCGCAAGGTGCGTTGGCGGTGAAGTGGCTGCCCAGCGCGATGAACATCGACCTGCGCGACCCACGCATCCGCCCGTTCTACGACCGCCTGGCCGCGACCAAGCTGCCGCTGATCGTGCATGCCGGCGAAGAGAAGGCCGTGCCCGGCGCAGGCCGCGACGATCTGGGCAACCCGCTGCTGATGCGCGTGCCGCTCGAGCGCGGCGTGCACGTGATCGCGGCGCACGCTGCGTCGCTGGGCCATGCGATGGATCTCGACCAGCAGCGGCCGCGCAAGAAGTCGTCATTCGAACTCTTCGCGCGCCTGATGGACGAACGCGCGCACGCCGACGTGTTGCTGGCCGACGTGTCGGCCGTGTTCCAGGCCAACCGCGACGCGTCGGTGTGGCGCACGTTGCTGTCTCGACGCGATTGGCATTCACGTCTGCTGCACGGTTCGGACTACCCGCTGCCGGGGTTGATGCCGCTGCACCGGTCGCTGAAGTGGGTCAAGGCCGGCTTGATCGATGAAGCTACCGCGCGGCGCATCGATGAGCTGCGCGCGCACAACCCGCTGCTGGCGGACTTGGTCGCCAAGCGCGTGCTGCGGCATGGCGGTGCGGGTTTCGCGCCCGAGGTGTTCGACACGCGGCGGCACTTCGTCACGGTCGATTCCTCGAGCCTGGTGCCGACCTCGCGCTGACGCGTTCCGGCGTTGCGATCGGGTATCGCGACCAGGTACCGCGCGTCTTCGACGCCGCCACGTCGCACGGCAGTGCCCAGGTGCGAGTGACCAACGCGCATCCTCGTGGCGTCCGGTTCTTCAACACCGCAACGGAGTCATCAGATGCAAACCTCGAACCTGCTTTTCAACATCACCGCCCAGACCCACACGCGTCGCACCTTGCGTCGTGTCTCGCTGCGCGCCTGCGCACTGACCTGCGCGTTCGCGATGCTGCTGCCACTGGCACCCGCGGCGCGCGCTCATGGTCCCGACCCATCGACGGCCAGCAGTGCGTTGTCGATGCTGCCGGTGGCGATGTCAGTGGTCGCGCCCGCCGCGGTGCTTGTCAGCGGTGCGGCACTGACCGTCGTCGCGGTCGACGCGTCGGCGCGCGGCACGGTGTTGATGCTCGAGCGTGCGTCCGACGCTTCACGCATGAGCCTCGAGTTGGCTGGTGGCGCGTCGCTGGTCGTGGGCACGCTCGTGACCGTCAGCGTGATCGGTTCGGGCTGGGTGTTGTCGCAGGCGGGCAAAGCCGTGCTGTTCATCCCCAACGAGGTCGGCGCATCGTTGCTCTACAACGAGCGCGTGACGCCGTGAGCGCGGCCCGACTGCTGGGCGCCGCGTGCGTTGTGCTCGCGGCTGCGATGGCCCATCCTGCCGCACACGCAGGCCGGCCGTGCGAAGAAACGCAGATGTCCACCGAGGAGGTCAGCCGCGGCATGACCTTGGCCGAGAAGGTGAAGCGCCGGCTCGACGACACCGGTGCCGACGTGGTGGTGCTGGCGCGAGCGGGGCAGGACTTGGGGCGGTGGCGCTTGCAGTGGTCGCACCTTGGCTTCGCTTATCGCGATGAGCGTGACGGCAAGACCGTCTGGCGCGTCGCGCACAAGCTCAACCATTGCGGCACCGCGCACGGTGCGCTGTATCGCCAGGGCCTGGGTGAATTCTTTCTCGACCGGCCCCATCGATACGAAGCTGCTTTCGTCGTCCTGAACCGCGACGCGCAGGCCGAGCTGCTGCCGCTGCTGAAAGACAACTTCCGTGTCGCGACGTTGAACACGCCGAACTACAGCATGGTCGCCTACCCCTGGTCGACGCGGTACCAGCAGAGCAACCAGTGGGCGATGGAAACGCTGGCGATGGCACTCGAGCCCGCGGCCTCGAGCCGCACGCAGGCGCAGCGCTGGTTGCAGTTCAAGGGATACCAGCCGACGACGCTGAACATCGGCACGTTCGAGCGCTTGGGTGCGCGCGCGGGCATGGCCCACATCGCCTTCGACGATCACCCCAACAGCAAGCGTTACGCCGACCGCATCGAAACCGTCACGGTCGATTCCGTCTTCGCGTGGCTTCCCAGCGCCGGCCTGGGCGACAAGCCCGTGACCGTCCGCGCCGACTCACGACTCTGAACGCTGTCCCCAACATGCGCGACACGCCAGGCCCTTGCCGGCAAGCAATGGGTGCATACACGCCGAACCCTTGTGCGAACAATCCATGAACTGATCGACAGACATGGAGTTTGGAAATGATCCTCGACACCGCACACACCGCGCGCCCACACGACGCCCATGCTCGAGCCGCCTCGCATCTGGCTGCCACGCAAGCGCACGCATCTCGTCCTGCCCACCGACCGCGGGTGGCCCTCGTGCTGGGCAGCGGTGGGGTGCGCAGCATCGCTGCCGTGGGCGTCGTCGAGCGCCTGGCGGCCGAAGGCATTCGGCCCAACCTGGTGGTGGGCTGCAGTTCGGGCGCGCTGTTCGGCGCCACCATCGCCATGGGCATGCCCGCCGAAAAGGCGTTGCAGGCGGCCACCACGCTGTGGTCGGCCGAACTGACACAGCAGCCGCGCTGGCGCTCGTACCCGCAGATCGTGGCGCCCAGGCTGGCGGGCTTCGACGCCGACTTCGCGCTGCGAGACAACAGCCTGATCGCCGAACGCTTGCAGAGCGCGTTCGGCAACCTGCGGCTCGAGGCGCTGCGCACACCGCTGCGCGTGGCCGCCACGGATGCGAGCACCGGCGAGGCGGTGGTGTTGACGCAGGGCCTGGTGACCCAGGCGCTGCTGGCCAGCATGGCGCTGCCCTTCATCTTTCCGAGTGTCGAAGTCGAAGGCCGCCGGCTGGTGGACGGCGTGATCTCCGACCCGCTGCCAGTGGACGCTGCGCAAGACGCCGATGTGGTGATCGCGCTCGGCTTTGAAGGTGCCATGCCGCGCCGCGTGGACCGCGCTTCGCGCCTGGCGGCGCAGGCCACCACGTCGCTGATCAACAACTTGATGCGTGCACGGTTGGATGCGGCGCGCGCGCGTGGGCAGTGCATCGTGAGCCTCGAGTTGGAGTTGGACCGCAAGGTGGGGCTGTGGGAAACGCAGGCGCTGCCGTACCTCTTCGAAGCGGGGCGGCGCGCCGCGACACTTCAGTTGCCATGCGTCCTGAACATGCTCGAAAGGCCGCCGCGGCGCGAGGCAGCGTGACCAGACCCGCCGACGGATCTCCTGCATGCAGCGGGTCCGGCTTATGGGAGCTTGCATCGCTCGTCCACAAACCGGACAGACTACTTGCTAAGAACCGGACAACTCATTTGCTCCCGACACCGCAGCGGCACTCGGCTTGACGCAGCCGAAGGCGTCAACCAAAATGGTGACTTTTGGAGGTCACCGTGCCTACAACGCTCACACTCAAGAGCATCCCCGATGAGGTGTACCAGCGCCTGAAGGCTTCGGCGGAGGTGCACCGGCGAAGCCTCAATAGCGAGGCGATCGTGTGCTTGGAGACTGTGTTGCTAGCCGGAAAGATGGCACCCGCGGAGCGCTTGGCCAGAGCACGAACTCTGCGTGCCTCGTTGCCGCAAGGAAAGCTTCGGGCGAAAGACATAGATGCCCTCAAGCGCGAAGGTCGCCCATGATCGTTGTGGACACCAATGTCCTCGCGTACTTCTTGCTGCCCTACGAGTACAGCGTACAGGCCGACGCATTGTTCAAGCGTGACCCCGAGTGGGTTGCGCCGATCTTGTGGCGCAGCGAGTTTCGAAACCTCTTGGCCGGTGAGTTGCGACGGAAGAACCTGTCGTTCGACGAGGTCGTGAGGGTCCAGGCGGAGGCCGAGTTGCTGCTTGCCGGCAACGAGCATGAGGTTGATTCGAGACGCGTCCTCGAGTTTGTTCGCGACAGCAATTGCACTGCGTACGACTGCGAATTCGTCGTGTTGGCCGCGCGACTCGGCGTCAAGGTGGTGACCATGGATGCCAAGCTGTTGAAGGCCTTCCCCGAGCACACGGCTACGCTTTCTGCCGCCTGACCGCCGTCATCACTGCCGCGGCACCTTCACGACCTTGCCTGCCGGTGCATCGAAGGTCAGAAGGTCCTTCGCCTTGGATTTGTGGATCAGCACCGCGAGGATCTTGGCCGGCTCGGTGCTGCTCGCGTTCTCGCTCACCGCATGCACGGCCCCGGGGTTTTCGGTCCAGCTCTCGCCGGCCTTGTAGGTTCGCACCTCACCGTTGTCGAGCTTGCTGCGCACCGTGCCCTCGAGCACGTAGGCGACCACGAACGACTTGCCGTGGCGGTGCGACGGCGTCTTGCCCCCGGGCGGGTAGTTCACGATCAGCGTCGTGATCGACTTGCCGGGCACATTCGCGATGGGGTAGGCGTACGCGGGCACCACGGCCTCACGCGGCGCGTCGGCCGCAACCGACGGTGCGGACGCGAGCATCAGGGCGGTGGGTATCAGCAGCGCCGACGCGGCGCGAGCGATCGTGAACGAGGTCATTCGATGTCTCCTGTTGGTGGTCGAGTTGTTCACCGCTTGGCAGCGCCGCGCGGCGCCCGAGTCTGTCCGCGCCGGGGCTCGAGGTCAACGCTTCAGCGCGGCGTCGGCGTATCGCCCGCAGGTTGCGCCGTCGGCGTCGGTGCTTGCGCCAGGGCCTGCACGCTCGTGGGCTGAGGCTCTTGTACGGTGGCGCCGGGACGGCTGCGCGCCATCACCGGCGGCTTGGCGCGGATGGGTTTGGTTCGGGCCTCGTCGGCGATCGACAAGGCGCCGTCTTCGACCAGAGCGTCGCTCGCGGTTTCCCAGCTGGGGTCTTCGATTTCCGTGAAGATCTGGCGCAGCCGGCGGCCCCAGGTGTTGCGGATCATCGCGAAGTAGCGGTTGTGCTCGTCGATCTGCGTGAAGTGCGTCAGGCGCAGGCTGTCGCGTTCGTAGACCAGCAGGTCCAGCGGCAGGCCGACCGACAGGTTCGACTTCAGCGTCGAGTCCATCGAGATCAGCGCGCACTTGGCGGCTTCGTCCAGCGAGGTCAGCGGGGTGATCACGCGGTCGAGGATCGGTTTGCCGTATTTGGATTCGCCGACCTGAAAGAAACAGTTCTCGCTGTGGGCTTCGATGAAGTTGCCGGCGGCGTAGACGGTGAACAGGCGAGGGCGCTCGGTGCCGATCTGGCCGCCGAAGACGATCGAGACGTTGAAGTCGAGGCCGAACTGCTTCAGGTCTTCGGCATCACGTGTGTGAACTTCGCGTACGGCCCGCCCGACGATCTGAACCGCTTCGGCCATGGTCTGCACGGTCCACAGGTTGGGCTTGGTGCCGTCGACGCGCTCGCACAGGATTTGTTTGACAGCCTGGCTGATGGCGAGGTTGCCCGCGGTCATCAGCACCATCAGGCGGTCGCCCGGCTGCTCGAACACGGTCATCTTGCGTGCCGAGCTGAAGTTGTCGACGCCGGCGTTGGTGCGCGTGTCCGACAGAAAAACGAGCCCGGCTTTGAGGCGAATGCCGACGCAGTAAGTCATATGAGATTCAGTTTAGAGCGGTGGGGTCCGGGTTCTCGATCGACTACTGCTGCTGCCCGACCACGACGACGCTCACGTCCATTTCCTCTTCGCCGCCACCGGTACGCAAGCCGCGCACCGGCGACGCTGATTCGTAGTCGCGGCCGACGGCGACGCGGCAGTGCAGTTCATGCGTGAACATGCCGTGCGACACGTCGATCGAGGTCCAGCCGCTGGCGGGGAACCGAACGTCGGCCCAGGCGTGGCTGGCGGCGTGTTTGGTGTTGCCGGGTTGAAGGTAGCCGCTGACGTAGCGCGCAGGGACGCCCAGCAGGCGACACGCGGCGACCATCAGGTGCGTGTGGTCCTGGCACACGCCGCGGCCGAGCTCGAGGGCATGGCTGGCGGGCGACGTGACGTCGGTGTGGCCGGCCTCGTAGGCCACGCGGTCACGAATCGAGCGCGCCAGAAACAGCGCGTCGTCCGGGCCGTGCAGCCCGCGCGGCACGACCTCGTTGGCGAAGGCGCGTACCGGCGCGTCAGCCTGTGTCAGTGAGGTGGCGACCAGGAATGATTCGCGCGGCAGCGTGGCGCGCACGCCCGCGTCGTCGGCCAGGCGCCCGTCGGTCAACGGCAGCACCTCGACCACGCCTTCGGTGCGAATGCGCAGGCCCTCGTGCGGCTGGTCGACGACCAGCGTGTGGGTCACGTTGCCGTAGGCGTCGACGTGGCGCGTGCGGCGCCCGGGGGTGTCGATGTTCCACTCGAGCACACGCTGGTGCGCGTCCAGCCGCGGCGTCAGGCGCAGCAGCTGGATCGTGTAGATGGCCGGGTGCGTGTAGCGGTAGACCGTGTCGTGGCGGATCGCGAGTTTCATCGGCGCTTGACCTCGAAAGACGTTGCTCGGGCTGCGTTGCTCGGGCTGTGCTGTTCAGCCTGACTGCAGCGGCACCAGGAAGTCGCGGCTGATGCGGCTGCCGACCTCGTCGATGCGCTCGAGAAATTCGGTCAGGAAGACGTGCAGCCCGCGGTCGAGGATGTCGCCGACGCGTGCGTACTGAATCTGCGAACGCAACTGGCCGAGCCGGCGCATCGTTTCATCCGAGCGCGCGTTGCGCACGTGGTTTACGTTGTCTTCCAGTGCAATCAGCGACGCCAGCAGCGAACGCGGCATGTCGGGCCGCAAGATCAGCAATTCGGCCACGCGCTCGGGCGTGACCACGTCGCGGTAGACCTTGCGGTAGATCTCGAAGCTGGACACCGAGCGCAGCAGCGCGGTCCAGTGATAGAAGTCCCGCTGCGGGTCGTCGGCATCGGCTGCGTCGGACGTCTCGGCGGCCTCGACGAACTTCACGTCGAGGATGCGCGCGGTGTTGTCGGCGCGTTCCAGGAAGGTGCCGATGCGCAGGAAGTACAGCGCCTCGTCATGCTGCATCGTGCCCACGGTGACGCCACGCGACAGGTGCGAGCGGAACTTCACCCATTCGAAGAAGGCGCTGGGGTCGTTGCGGTCGAGGCCATCGTCGAACTGCCGGCGCAGCTCGAGCCAGGTGGTGTTGGCGGTTTCCCAGACCTCGGTGGTCAGGCTGCCGCGCACGGCGCGCGCGTTCTCACGCGCGTGATGCAGACACGACGCGATCGACGACGCGTTGCCTTCGTCACGAACCATGAAATCGAGCACACCGCGCGCGGTGGTCTCGCTGCGGCGCTGGTCGTAGAAGGCGCTGAGTTCGCTGATGTCGAGCATCGCGCGCCAGCTTCGCGCGGCGACGTCGCGCGGCTGCGGCAGCAACGACATCTGCCAGTTCGACGTCGAGCATGCGCGCGGTGTTCTCGGCGCGCTCGGTGTAGCGCGCCATCCAGTAGAGGTGGTCGGCGGTGCGCGAAAGCATGTTCAGGCCACCTCCGCGACGCCGCTCGGCGACGCCGGCACGGGTTTCGTCGGTTCGGCTTCGTCGTCTTCGAGCACCCATGTGTCTTTCGTACCGCCGCCCTGACTGCTGTTGACGACCAGCGAACCTTCGCGCAACGCCACGCGGCACAAGCCGCCGGGCACGCTTTCGATGGTTTTGCCGCAGAGCACGTAGGGGCGCAGGTCGATGTGGCGCGGCGCGATGCCGGCGTCGACGAAGGTGGGGCAGGTCGACAGGGCCAACGTCGGTTGTGCGATGTAGCCGGCGGGGTGGGCCTTGATGCGTTCGGCGAACGCGTCGCGCTCGGCCCGGGTGGAAGCCGGCCCGACCAGCATGCCGTAGCCGCCGGCGCCGTGCACCTCCTTCACCACCAACTGCTCGAGGTTTGCCAGCACGTGGCTTGCCTCGTCGGGCTTGCGGCACTGGAAGGTGGGCACGTTGTTCAGGATCGGTTCTTCCGACAGATAGAAGCGGACCATGTCGGGCACGTAGGGGTAGATCGACTTGTCGTCGGCCACGCCCGTGCCGATGGCGTTGGCCAGGGTCACGCGGCCGGTGCGGTACACCGACAGCAGCCCCGCGACGCCCAGCGCCGAATCGCCGCGGAAGGACAGCGGATCGATGAAGTCGTCGTCGATGCGCCGGTAGATCACGTCGACGCGGCGCGGGCCCTGCGTCGTGCGCGTCCACACGTGGTTGTCGTTGACGAAGAGGTCTTTGCCTTCGACCAGCTCCACGCCCATCTGCTGCGCCAGGAACGCGTGCTCGAAGTAGGCCGAGTTGTACATGCCCGGCGTCATCACCACGACGTTGGGAATGTCGACGCCCGACGGCGCCACGGCCAGCAGGTTCTCGAGCAGGCGGTCGGGGTAGTGCATCACCGGCGCCACGCGCACCTGCTCGAACAAGTCGGGGAATAGCCGCATCATCATCTTGCGGTTCTCGAGCATGTAGCTCACGCCCGAGGGCACCCGCAGGTTGTCTTCCAGCACGTAGTACTCGCCTTCGCCCGCGCGCACCAGGTCGATGCCGGCGATGTGGCAGTAGATGCCGCCCGCGGGGTCGATGCCCATCATCTCGGGCCGGAACTGCTGGTTCGTGTAGACCTGATCGGCGGGCACCACGCCAGCTTTGATGATGCGGCGGTCGTGATAGACGTCGTGGATGAAGAGGTTGAGCGCGCGCACCCGTTGCGCCAAGCCTTTGTGCAGCATGCGCCACTCGGCGGCGGGGATGATGCGCGGCAGCAGGTCGAACGGGATCAGCCGTTCGGTACCAGCGCCGGCTTCGTCCTTTTCGCCATAGACCGCAAAGGTGATGCCGACGCGGCGGAACGTCAGGTCGGCTTCGGCGCGTTTGCGCGCCATGCCGTCGGCCGACTGCGAGCCGAGCCATTGCTCATAGCCGCGGTAGTGCGCGCGGGTGGCCCCGTCGGGGCCCTTCATCTCGTCGAAGAAGCGGCGCGCCTGGGCGCTGGAGGTGGGGTCGATGATGTGCACTCCCTCGGTGAAGCAGGTTTCGTGCGCGAGGCCTGGGCGGTGAGCGGGCGCGCCCGAATGATGCTCCAGCCGCACGAGACATTCGCCACTCGCCATTCGCCATTCGCGAGCCGCACGGGCTCGAGGGCCCCTAGCACAGCCGTCCCCGCTCGAGTGCATGCCGGCACCGAAACAGGGCGTGCCACTTTTTCACGGTTGGCCCGGTTTCGTGGCGACGGGTGGCGGCCGTTGCGTACGACTTCGCGACTGACCGTGGCAAGCCGAAGGATTCGCGCTCGCGCTGTCCGGCGGTGAGGCAGATAGTCAATAGGCGCGAGAGACAAGTTCGACGAGTCGATCGCGCAACCCCGAAACGCAAACACTATGAACAATCAGTATCGAGTGGCCATGGTCGGCTTCGGCACCTTCGAACGTGCCTCGCTCGAGTCATTCCTGCGCCTTGCCGAACAACGCGCCAAACGTGCACTGGCGTCGGGCCAGGCTGCGGCGGCGATGGTCTACGAGCGAATCGAAGATCCTGCGTCGGGCGATGTCGTCCTGGTGAATGCCGACGACGCGGATGTTCTTGCGAAGGCGCGCACGTACCTCACGCGTTCGGTGTCGATCGGTGCCGCGCCCGCGCCCGGTGCGCTGGCGCATCTGCCGCGGCCCATCAACATGCTGGCGCTGCTGAAGCTGCTGGACAACCTTGCGGCGCGGGATTTCCGTCCCTCGACGACGCCGCCGATCGTGCCGCCGCCCGTCGCCGTGCGCGTCGAACCGAGCGCGCCGCGTAAGGCCGACGTGCCCGACAGCGCCGACCCCCTGGAGCAGGCCGACCACATCCTGGTCGTCGACGACAGCGACGTCGCGCTCGGTTTCATGGCCAAGTGCCTCGGACGCTACGGCTTCAACGTCCACCTCGCGCGCAGTGGCGACGAGGCGGTCCTGCGCGTCGCCGAAGTGAACGTCGCGATCGTCTTCATGGACGTGAACATGCCCGGCCTGGACGGCTACCAGACCTGCAAGATGATCAAGCGCCGCGCGTACCCGCGCGGGCGCAAGGCACCGATCGTTGCGATGCTCACCAGCCGCGGCGGCATGGTCGACAAGATGCGCGGAACGCTGTCGGGATGCGACCTGTACCTGACCAAGCCGCTGCGTCAGGACGACCTGATGAAGGTCGTCGGCGAGCGCATACCCGGACGAAGACTGCAGACGACTTCTGCGGTTTAAACATCACCCCACGAAGGACCCTTGCCATGAAAAAAGTGCTGGTTGTCGACGACGCCCATGTTGATCTGAAGAACCTCGAGCGCATCGTCAGCGATGCCGGCGCGATGGTCGTCACCGCCTGCAGCGGCAGCGAAGCGCTGACCAAAGCTCGCGAAGTCAAGCCGCAGTTGATCCTGATGGACGTCAACATGCCCGGCCTGGACGGCTTCTCGACGGCGCGCCAGCTCGGCGCCGACCCTGCCACGAAGGGCATCCCGATCGTGTTCGTGACCAGCAAGGGGCAGAAGGCAGACCGCGTCTTCGCACAGATGCTTGGCGCCAAGGGTTACGTCACGAAACCCTACGCCGCGCAAGACATCGTCTCGCTGCTCTGACGCCATGACTGACACCGCCACGATCGATGCGCTGGTCGCGGCACCCAGGGGCGACGCCGCGGCTGCGTTGCCGCGCGCGCTGGCGGTGCAGTGCGGCGCCCTGCGCGTGGCCCTGCCGCACGGGTGGGCTCGCGCCGCGGTCGACTGCCCGGACCTGACCCCGGTGCCGCAGGCGCCCGTCTGGCTGGCCGGTGCCGCCAACGTCGACGGTGCGATCACACCGGTCGTCGACCTGGCCGCGTGGTGCGGTCAGGGCGACATGACCAGCGTTGCGCGGCGCGACCTGAAGCTGCTGCTGGGCGGCCAAGGCAGCGACACGTTGGCGCTGTTGTTCAGCGGCCTGCCGCGCTTGGTGCGCGTGCGCGCAGCCGACGTGTCTGCGCTGGCGCCGCGCCTGGCCGCGGTGGCGATGGGCGGCGTCCTCGATGAACCCGAAACGCCCGTGCTGGACGGTGCCGCGCTGCTGGCGGCGATTGCCCAAGATCTGAACTCGCAACATCAACCCACAACTGAACGCGCCGCGCCCGGCGACCCCACACCATGAAGATCGGACAAAAGCTGTTGGTCGGCGCTGCGGCGCTGACTCTGGTCCCGCTGGCCTTGACTGCCGGCCTGCTGTGGCAAGGCGCGACGTCGCTGTCGAGCCAGACCGTGGAAGCCCAATTCCAGACGCAGCTCTCGGCGCTGCGAGACCAGAAGTCGCAGCAACTGCGCGACGAGATCCAAGGCCGCGTCGCTGCGCTGCGCGCGCTGGGCGCGACTCGCAGCAGCGTCGACGCGATGGCGCGACTGGGCACCACGTTCCAGGGCGCGGCGCGCGAAGGCGCCAAAACGGCGAACCCTGCCGCCCAGCGCCAGGCCATGCTCGACTATGTAAACAGTACGTTCGGCGCCGAGTTCGCGCGTCGCAACCCCGGCAAGTCGCCCGACCTGACGGCGTTGGTCGACGCCCGGGACGCCAACGCGGCCGTGCTGCAGCACGAATACATCATCGCCAACCCGAATGCGCTGGGCGAGAAGGACAAGCTGATGGCGGCGCCGGGCGCGCTGTCCTACCACGCCGCGCACGCGCAGTTCCACCCGAGCTTCGAGCGTGCGCAGAAGCTGTTCGGGTTCTATGACATCTTCCTGATCGACACCGCCACGGACCAAGTCGTCTACACGGTGTTCAAGGAGTTGGACTTCGGTACGCGCCTGACCGATGGCATCGCCGCGCGCTCGAAGCTGGCCGAGGCCTACCTGCGCGTCAAGAACGCAAAGAGCCGCGACGATTTCGCGCTGACGGACTTCGAGCCTTATCTGGCCTCGTACAACGACCAGGCCGCGTTTGCCGCGGTGCCGCTGTTCGACGGCGACCGCCAGGTCGGCGTGCTGGCGATGCAGTACCCGATCGACAAGATCACCGCCACCATCAACTCCAACAAGGCCTGGGACAAGATCGGTCTGGGCGAGAGCGGCGACGCCTATCTGGTGGGCCCCGACAAGATGCTGCGCACCGACCTGCGCGATGTGTTGACGGCCAAGGCCGAGTTCGTGCAGCGCCTGGGTGACCTTGCGAGCTCCGACGTGCGCGCGCTCATCGACAAGAAGTCAAGCACCATTGGTACCGTCAAGGCGGACTCGACCGCGGCGCAGGAAGCGCTGGCCGGCCGCACCGGCGTCGAGCGTTTCGTCGACTTCCGCGGCGTGCCGATGTTGGGCGCCTATGCCCCGCTCGTGATCGAGGGTTTGAATTGGGGCATCGTGACCGCCATTTCGCAGGCCGAAGCCGACGCGCCGGTGGCGGAGCTGTCGCGTTCGACGCTGGTTCGCTCGGCCGTGATCGCGATCGTGGTGCTGGCGGCCGTGGGCGGTCTGATGTCGTTGTTCTTGCGCCGCTTCATGCAGCCGATCGATACGCTGCACGCGACCGTGACCGCGGTGGCCGAAGGCCGCACCGACGCACGCAGCCGCCTCGAGCAGGCCGACGAGGTCGGCGAACTGGGTCGGGCCTTCGACAAGCTGCTTGACGAGCGCATCGCCGGGCTCGAAGAGGCTTCGAAGGAAAACGAAACGCTGAATAACTCGGTGATTGCGTTGCTGCAGACCGTGTTCCAGCTCTCCAACAAGGACCTGACGGTGCGCGCCGAGGTCACCGAGGACCTGATTGGCACGCTGTCGGCGTCGATCAACCAGCTGTCGGACGCCACCGGCGCCACGCTGAACGAGGTGCTGGGCATCGCCGAGCAGGTTCGTACGGCCAGCGAGTCGGTCAACCGGCAGGCCGGCGAGGTGGACACCACCGCGAAGGGCGAGCGCGAAGCTCTCGAGCGCATGTCGCTGGACTTGGCGCGGGCGTCGAAACACATGACCCAGGTCGCGAACCTTTCGGAGCGGTCGAACGAAGCGGCCGAGCGCGCGTCCTCCGCCACGGAAAGCGCGCTGCGCACGGTGTCGACCACGGTGCGCGGCATGGACGAGCTGCGACAGGTGATCTCGGAGACGGAAAAGCGCTTCAAGCGCCTGGGCGAACGTTCGCAGGAAATTTCATCCGCGGTGGGCCTGATCAACACGATCTCGGAGCGCACGCACATGCTGGCCATGAACGCCTCGATGCAGGCGGCCACGGCCGGCGAGGCGGGCCGCGGATTCGCGGTGGTGGCCGAGGAAGTGCAGCGGCTGTCCGAGAGCTCGCGCCAAGCGACGACCACGATCAGCCAGCTGGTCAACAACATCCAGCTCGAGACGAACGAGACCCTGTACACGATGAACCGCCTGATCACCCAGGTCGTCGCGCAGTCCGAGCAGGCGCAGCGTGCGGGTGAGCAGATGACGCTGACGCAAGAGACGACGGCCGAGTTGGTGAAGATGGTGCGCGAGATCGCGGGCTTCTCGGAGCAGCAGTCGCTGTTGGCGCGCGAACTGCAGCTGTCGGTGTTGAAGCTGAACAAGGGTTCGGAACAAACGGTGTCGGTCGTCACGGAGCAGACGCGATCGACGGCCGTGCTGGTGGACACCTCGCGCCGTCTGGCGCATACGGTGTCGCAATTCAAACTGCCGGTGGCGGCCTGATTCGGCAGCGTTCGGCAGCAGTCCCAACACAGCGGTCTTCTCCATGCAACTCGACGACCTGCTAGCGGTTCTGCGCTCGGAAGTGGCGCAGGCTGCCGACGACGTGGACGCAGCGATCACGCAGTGGGTGGCCTCGGGCGATCCGGCCGCTGGTGAAACACACGCGGCACCGATCGCCGAGACCTTCGACAGACTGGCCATGGTGTCGCGCATGGTCGGGCTCGAGGGCCACACGCTGGCGACCGAGCAACTGCGCGACGCCGCCTTGATGCTGGCGCTGGCCGATGCGGACGAAATGGCCGCAGGCCTGGGTTGGCTGGCGCTGTGGCGCGATCCCTTCGTTGCCGTATTCGAAACCTTCGGCGATGCCGACGCGGCGGCGGGGCTGGTGGATTACATCGGCATGGGCCCCTCACCGTTGTCGCCCGAGCTTGGCGAAGAACTTGGGCGGCAGCTGTGCACGCTGCCCGAGTTGCCGCGTGACGACGACGCCAGCCGCGTGCAGCAGTTCGCCGAGCCGCAGCCCGAGGACGTGTCGATCGACGTGCCTGGCGATGTCGACCCCGACCTCCTCGAGACCTTCCTCGTCGACGCGCCGGATCAGATGGCGCGGCTGACAGGGATGGTGCGCGCGCTGACGCAGGGCGCGGTCGACGCCGCCGAACTGACCGAAGCCCAACGGGTTGCGCATACCTTCAAAGGCAGCGGCAACATCATTGGCATCCGCGGTGTGGGCAAGCTCGCGCACCGGATCGAAGACCTGATCGACTTCGCGCAGGCGCACGGGTGCGAGTTGCCCGCACCGATGGCACGCGACCTGGCGCGTGCGACCGCGACGCTCGACCAGATGGTGTATGCGCTGCGTGGCGAGGAAGACGCCCCGGCCGACGCGCTGGCCGATCTGCATACGCTGACCGCGTGGGCGCGTGCGATCGACGACGGCACGTGGCCCGATCGTGTCGCGCAGGCCGCGCCGGTGTCTCGGGTGGCGAGTGCGGCGCCGGTTGCGCCATCGGTTGCGCCGTCGGTTTCGCCATCGGTCGCGGCGTCGGCAGCGGCGCCATCGCGCGCCGCCGAGGCGCCGCGTGAGACTGCGGACGTTGGCAAGCAGATTCGCGTCGACGAAGCGCACGTCGAAACGCTGATGCGTCGCGCGGGCCAGAGCCTGGTGCAGCAGGCGCGCGTGAACGAACAGCTGCGCGGCCTCGATGCGCGCCTGGCCCAGCTGGTCTCGAGCCAGCGCGCGCTCGACGTTCGCATGCGCGAGCTGCATGCGCAGATCGACCGTCAGGGCGTGACGCTGCAAAGCAAGGCCGAGAGCGAAGGCGTGAGCTTCGACAGCCTGGAAATGGACCGCTTCAACGAACTGAACACACTGGCCCGCCTGACCACCGAGATGCTGGCTGACGGCCAGGACCTTTCACAGTCGGCGCGTGCCGACGTGCAGGCGATCGGTTCGGTGCTGCTGGATCAGGAACGCGCGCTGAAGCAACAGCACGCGCAGTTGATGGCGACGCGTCTGCTGGCTTTCGGACACATCGCGCCGCGCCTGCAACGCAACGTCGCGCAGACGTGCGACGCCACCGGCAAGCAGGTCGACCTCGTCATCGAAGGCGAGCTCACGCGCGTGGACACTGGCGTTCTCGACCGCCTGACCGAGCCCTTGCTGCACCTGCTGCGCAACGCGGTGGATCACGGCATCGAAGAGCCCGAATACCGCGAAATGCTGGGCAAGCCGGCACGCGGCACGATCACCCTGAACATCGCGCGTGAAGGCCCGATGCTGCGCGTGCAGTGCCGCGACGACGGCGCCGGACTTGATCTGCCCGCGATCCACGCCAAGGCGGTGGCCCTGGGTCTGATCGACGCCGAGGCTTCGCCCGAAGGCGACGAAATCGCGCGCCTGATCCTGCTGCCGGGCTTCTCCACGCGAGAAACCGTCAACGATGTGTCGGGCCGTGGCGTGGGCATGGACGTGGTGGCCGAACGCGTGCGCGCGATGAAAGGCAGACTCGAGATCTCGACCGAGGCCTTCGCCGGCTCGGTCTTTACGATTCGCGTGCCGGCCTCGACCGGCGTTGCCCACGCGCTCATCGTCGAAGCCGGCGGTTGCGCCTGGGCGTTGCCGATGGATCGCGTCGTCGAGGCACTGCCGGCCGCGGCGTTGCGGCGCGAGGGTCAGATGCTCGTCAACGGCGACGCTCGCTGGCGCGCTCGTTCGCTGGCTTCGCTCGTCGGACTGGACGACGCCGCAGCGCAAGGCGCCACGCGTCCCACCGTGGTGGTGCGCGGTTCCGGCGGCGAGATTGCGCTCGAGCTGGACCGTGTGATCCAGACGCGCGAACTGGTGCTGCAGGGCACGGGCTCACTGCTGCAACGGGCCACCGGCGTTGCCGGCGGCGCGGTGCTTGCAGACGGCCGCGTGATCTTCGTGCTTGACATCGACGCGCTGACGGCGCGGCCGGTGCAGGTCAGCGACGAGGCGGCGCAGTCGCTGCGTCGACGCGCCGAAGCCGGGCGCAAGAGCGCGCTCGTGGTCGACGACTCCCACTCGGTGCGCAAGACCGTGTCGCAACTGCTGGCCGACGCCGGCTACGAAGTCCGCACCGCGCGTGACGGGCTCGAGGCGATCGAAGCGCTGACGCGCCGTCGCGCCGACATCGTGCTCACCGACCTCGAAATGCCGAACCTGAATGGCCTGGAAATGACGCGCCAGTTGCGCGAGCGTACCGACGGCTCACAAATGCCGATCGTGATGTTGACCTCGCGCGACTCGGACAAACACCGCGCCGGTGCCCAAGCCGCGGGCGTGAGCCACTACCTCACCAAGCCCTACACCGACGGGCAGTTGCTCGGCGTCGTGCGCAAGCTTCTCGCGCGCGAAGAGGAAGTCGCGCTGGCCGCTTGAGCCCCGCGGCTTGGGCAGCAGTCCGAGATCAAGAAGCTTCGTGGAAAGATCATCTGGGAAGGTGATCTGGATGCGATGCGCCGCGGCAAGTGATGCTCGAGACTTCAGTGTGTGGGTCGACAAGGAGTCATGGCGGAGACGTACGCCATGCTGGTAACTACCCTTAGGCCTTGGTTTCCTAGAATCCGTTGTCATTCTTCCGGCACGCATGTGCCCTGCATCGAGGAGCGTTCATGAAATTTACTTTGCTCGCCGCTGGCGCCCTGCTCGCGACTGGCCTGGCCCATGCCCAGGCCAACGACACACTGGCGAAGATCAAGTCTTCGGGGGCGGTGACGATGGGCGTTCGCGAGTCGTCGGGCGCACTGTCGTACACGTTGGGCGACGGCAAGTTCACCGGCTATCACGTCGAGGTCTGCCAGCGGGTGTTGGCCGACGTGCAGAAGTCGCTGGCGCTGGCCAAGCTCGACGTGAAGTACCAGCCCGTCACGTCGCAGAACCGCATCCCGCTGATACAGAACGGTACCGTCGACATCGAGTGCGGTTCCACCACGAACAACGCCACGCGCCAGAAAGACGTGGCCTTCGCCGTCACGACCTACGTCGAGGAAGTGCGCATCGCCGCCAAGGGCGCTTCGGGCATCACCTCGCTGGCGCAACTGGCGGGCAAGAAGGTCGCCACGACCACCGGCACGACGTCGGTTCAGCTGCTGCGCAAACACGAGAAAGCCAACAGCGTGAACTTCGAGGAAGTGTTCGGCAAGGACCACGCCGACAGCTTCCTGCTGCTCGAATCCGGCCGCGCCGACGCCTTCGTGATGGACGGTGCGATCCTGGCCGGCCTGATCAGCAAGTCGAAGGCACCGGCCGATTACAAGATCGTGGGCGAAGTCATCGCGGTCGAGCCCATCGCGATCATGATGCGTAAAGACGATGCAGCGTTCAAGAAGGCCGCCGACGACAGCATCAAGGCAATGATGAAGTCGGGGGACCTCGAGAAGCTGTATGACAAGTGGTTCAACCAACCGATCCCGCCGACCAACACCAAGGTGGGCCTGGCGTTGAGCGCGGCCACCAAGGACGCGTGGATGAACCCGACCGACAAGCCGGCCGAGGACTACGCGAAGAAGTAAACCCTGCTGCGCCCCGGATTACCCGCATGACAGCGGAACCGGGGCGGCCTAGGCTGCGGGCGCGTTACCGAGAGGTGACGCGCTTTTTTGTTGTCCGCTGCACGTTGATGAGGAGCTGAACCTTTGGCCTGGGACTGGCAAGTCTTCTGCAAAGACACCGTTTCGAGTGAAGTGGCGCAAGGCTGCTTCGGCAAGGACGGCGACACCACCTACCTTCAGTGGATGCTGTCGGCGTGGGGTTGGACGCTGTCGGTGGCGGTGCTGGCGCTCATCGTCGCGCTGCTGGTCGGCTCGTTGATGGGCATCTTGCGCACGCTGCCGAACAAGAAGCTCGCGTTCATCGGCGACGCGTGGACCGAGCTCTTCCGCAACATCCCGCTGCTGGTCCAGATCTTCCTGTGGTACCACGTGGTGCCGTCGATCATCACGCCGCTGAAGAACTTCCCCAGCTTCATCCTCGTGGTCTTCGCGCTGGGTTTCTTTACCAGCGCGCGCATCGCCGAGCAGGTGAGGGCGGGCATTCAGAGTCTGCCCAGCGGGCAGCGCATGGCCGGCTTGGCGATGGGGCTGACGCTGGCGCAGACCTATCGCCACGTGCTGCTGCCGAACGCCTTCCGCATCGTCATTCCGCCGCTGACCAGCGAGAGCATGAACATCATCAAGAACTCGTCGGTCGCCTTCGCGGTGTCGATCGCCGAGCTGACGATGTTCGCGATGCAGGCGCAGGAAGAAACCTCGCGCGGCGTCGAGATCTACCTCGCGGTGACGGCGCTGTATTTCGTCTCGGCCTTCGCTGATCAACCGGATCGCCCTGTTCATCGAAAACAGGATGCGCATTCCGGGCACGTCAGGAGCGTCGAAATGAACCTCGACTTCGCTTTCCTGAACTGGGGTGTTGTTGGCAGCTTCATCGTCAAGGGGCTGCTGTTTTCGGTTGCAGCTGACCGTCATCGCGATGATCGGCGGCATCGTCATCGGCACGCTGCTGGCGCTGATGCGGTTGTCGGGCAAGAAGTGGCTCGAGCTTCCGGCGGCGGCCTATGTGAACACCATGCGCAGCATTCCGCTGGTGATGGTGATCTTGTGGTTCTTCCTGCTGATCCCACTGTTGATCGGCAAGCCGACTCGGCGCGGAGTGGTCGGCCATCGTCACCTTCACGTTGTTCGAAGCCGCCTACTACTCCGAAATCATGCGCGCCGGCATCCAGAGCGTGCCGCGAGGGCAGGCGCAGGCCGGCTACGCGGTGGGCATGACCTACGCGCAGACGATGAAGCTGGTGGTGCTGCCGCAAGCCTTCCGCAACATGCTGCCGGTGCTGCTGACGCAGACGATCATCCTGTTCCAGGACACATCGCTGGTGTATGCCATCGGTGCCTACGATCTGCTGAAGGGCTTCGAGGTCGCGGGCAAGAACTTCAACCGGCCGGTCGAGACGTACCTGGTCGCCGCAGTCGTCTACTTCATCATCTGCTTCACGCTGTCGATGATCGTGAAGCGCCTTCAGAAGAAGATCGCGATCATTCGCTAGGACCACCAGGACCGCCCATGATCGACATCAAGAACGTCAGCAAGTGGTACGGCGCCTTCCAGGTGCTGACCGACTGCACCACCAGCATCAAGAAGGGCGAGGTCGTCGTCGTCTGCGGCCCTTCCGGCAGCGGCAAGTCGACGCTGATCAAAACCGTCAACGCGCTCGAGCCCTTCCAGAAGGGCGACATCGTCGTCGACGGCATCTCGATCGCCGACCCGAAGACCGACCTGCCGAAGCTGCGCTCGCGCGTGGGCATGGTGTTCCAGCACTTCGAGCTGTTCCCGCACCTCATCGTGACCGAGAACCTGACGATCGCGCAGATCAAGGTGCTGAACCGCAGCAAGGACGACGCGACCGCGCGCGGGCTGAAGATGCTCGACCGCGTGGGCCTGATGGCGCACAAGGACAAGTTCCCCGGCCAGCTGTCTGGCGGCCAGCAGCAGCGCGTGGCGATCGCGCGCGCGCTGTCGATGGACCCGATCGTGATGCTGTTCGACGAGCCGACCTCCGCCCTCGACCCCGAGATGGTCGGCGAGGTGCTCGACGTGATGGTCAAGCTGGCGCAAGAGGGCATGACGATGATGGTCGTCACGCACGAGATGGGCTTCGCGAAGAAGGTCAGCCACCGCGTGATCTTCATGGACGCGGGCAAGATCGTCGAAGACTGCAAGAAGGACGAATTCTTCGGCGACCCGAACGCGCGCACGCCGCGGGCGAAGGAATTCCTGTCGAAGATCCTGCAGCACTGACAGGGGATGGCAAGCATGCGATACGCCCACTTCGGCACCCACGTCGTCGGTGGCCGCGCCTCGATTGCAAAGCGCCTGAACACGTGGCTCCTTGGTGTTGTCGGGGTGGTCTTGATGGCCGCCTGCGGCGGCGGTGAACCCGGGACAAGCGCGCAAGAGGCACAAGCAAGCGCCTCGGCACGTGCCACGGAAGCCGCAGCGGCCGCTCCAGCAGGGCTGGGGGCAGTGCTTGCCACGCGCGAGCTCGGCCGGGCGACGGTTCGCCAGGCGCCCACCGGTGCGACCTTTCGAGATTTTTCCGTCTTCGTCGACGCCGCCGAACTGTTGTTGCCCTACGCGATCAGCGCCGGCCAGGTGCTGCGCGTGCAGCCGGTCAGCACAGGCGCTGCGGTGTCGGTCGTGCACTGGGGTGACGGCGAGTACACGGTCATCAACGGCGGATGGAACGCCAACTCGCCCGCGCTGACGCACACCTATGAGGATGCCGGCACGTTCCGGTTGGAGTACGCCACGCTGAGCCCCACGGGAGGTGCGTTTGCCGGCTGGGACTCGAGAGTCATCACGGTTTCGGTGACGGCGGGCGACACGCCTCCCGTCGGCGGTGCGTTCACGCGCGACTTCTCGATCACCAGCAACGGCCTGACGCTGCCCGGACCGCCGACGGTGGCGGCCAATCAACCGGTGACGATCGTGCCCGCGAGCAAAGATGCGCTGGCGAGCGTCATCTACTGGGGCGATGGGACGTATTCGGCGATCGCCGACGGCTGGAAGCCAACGACCCCGCCGAGCCTGACGACACGCAGCTATGCGACGCCGGGCGCCTACCTCATCGAGTACGCGACCTTGTCGCCCCGTGGAAGCTGGGATTCGAAGCTCGTGACGCTGACGGTGGAGCAGCTCACGCCTCCGCCTCCGCCACCCGCCACATTCAGCCGCGAGTTCACCGTCACCAGCAACGGATTGACGCTCGCCGCCCCGATCAGGGTGCCGACCAACCAGCCCATCCAGATCGTCCCCGCCAGCAGCCTCGCCCAGACGAGCGTCATCTACTGGGGCGACAACACCTATACGCTGATCAACGGGGGCTGGAAGCCAACCACGCCCGCGCAGGTGACCTCGAGGATCTTCACGACGCCGGGTGTGTACCGCGTCGAGTACGCGACGCTCTCGCCCGAAGGCGTCTGGGACGACCGCGTGGCCGTCATCGAGGTCGGCGGCCCGCCGGCCGGGCCGCCGGCGTCGTTCACACGCGGCTTCACCTTGACCGGCAATGGAGCCACGTTGTCCGCGCCGCCCACCGTTGCCGTGAACACGCCGGTGCGGTTGATCCCCACCAGCGATCTCGCGCTCAGCAGCGTCATCAACTGGGGTGACGGGTCGTCGCAGACGATTGCCGACGGCTGGCGCACGCTGACGCCCGACTTCCTCACGACGCATCGCTACGCCGCGCCCGGCACCTACGTGATCGAGTACGCGACGCGGTCGCCCGACCTCGATGCGCAGACGCCGGGTACCTGGGACAGCGTGACGGTGGCCCTCACCGTCACCGGCACGCCGCCACCACCACCACCGCCGTCATCGCCAGACGCCATCAAGGTGTTGGCGATCGGCGGCGCTGGCGCCCTTGCGAACACCTGCGTCGCCTACCAGGACGACCGCGTTCGTTGCTGGGGCGCCTTCACGTCGCCGACGCCCGTGGTCCCCGCCTCGATTCCCGGTGTATCGGCGCTCGTCGTCGGCGTCAACGAAGTGTGCGCAGTCGTCGCTGGGCGCGTCAGCTGCTACGGCAACAGCGGGGTCGGCGCCGCGTTCGCGACCTTGGCCGATGTCACGGAAGTGACACTGTCCAAGCCTTGCGCGCTGACGGGCACGGGCCTGCTGCGCTGCTTCAGGCTCGCCACCGGCGGCGGCTACGTCGAGGACACCACGCTGCGATTCAACTTCCCCGTGGCGAGCTTCGCGACCAATGGCAGTTGGGTGTGTGCTGTGTCGACATCGGGGACGCTGGCTTGCCAGGAACCCGTGCGGGTGCTGACCATGCCGGTGATCGACGATGCGGTTTCGGTGACCGCAACGTTGAGTACTGCCTGCGTGATCCGGCGCAATGGCACCGCGCTTTGCGGCTTGCTCGGTTTTGCCGATTTCGAGCCGGTTCCCGGGGTGACCGACGTGAGTCAGGTCGCGCGCTATGTCGTCTCGGCTTCCATCCTGTCCCCGGGCCAAGACGGCTTGGGAAGCGCCTCGTTGTATTGCGTCCTGCGGCGCACGGGCGCGATGGCGTGTGCGGGCGACGGTGGCGACGGCGTGCCAGCGTTGACCCGGATCGCGCGGATCGAGTCCGACGGCAGCAGGCTTTGTGCGCTCACGCTCGACGGAGCCCTGAGTTGCTTCCTGGGCTCGCAAGCTTCGGACCCCTTCGGGGCAGGGCCGGAAGTGTTCGGCGTCACGGGCGTTCGCGCCGTCGGTGCCGACTGCGCCGTGGGGCGCAACGGCGCCGTCCACTGCTGGGGATCTCGCTACACCCAATTGCCCTTGATATCGAGCGTTGATCCGTTCTCGCTCGGTGATCGTCGAAGGCTCTTCACAGCACTGCCGTTCGTCGATGTCCGCAGCCTGGCCTTCGCAAACGGGTTGGGCGCCCCCGAAACCGCCAGCGCTTGCGCGCTGTCCGACCGCAACACACTGGCCTGCTGGGGCGACGGTGTACTCGAGAGGACGCTGCCGGCGGAAATAAAGACTCGCCCCGTGAGCACGTTGTTCTCGCTGTACGACCGTGCTTGCGCCATGACGACCGAGGGTGCCGTTCGGTGTTGGGGCGGCGCGAGCAGGCCCGCGGAAGAACAACTTGCTGCCGAAGTCGCGGCCCTGGCGGGAGTGCGTCAGATCGTGACGCATCGCAACGGCGCGAGCCAAGGTTTGTGCGCACTGCTGGCGCAAGGCGATATGCAGTGCTGGGCCACCAATGTGAACGCCCCGCTCGAGGAGGACTCGGTCGAGCGAACAACCGTCGCGGGACCCTTCTCTAGGCTCTTCGGTCCAGGCTGCGGGGAGTTGGTCGGCGGTGGCGTGCGCTGCACCGACGACCTCACGTTCTTGGGCCTCGATCAATGGTTCGCACAACTGCCTGGGCGAGTCGTCGAGGTGTCGTCCGAGGCGCCCTGGTTCTCGGGCCTGACGGTCTATGCCATGACCAGCGACGGGACGGCTCACGCGTTCGGGTTGGGTCAAGGCCCCGTGTCGCTGTCGGGTCGGATCGCCGGCCGGCAGGTCAGGCGAGTCGCCGGCGGCTGTCTGCTGTTCACGGACGGATCGGCGAGCTGCGAGGGGTTCTCCTTTTTCGACGACCCGAACTTGACTTACGTTCTTCCGTTCGGACCCTGACCCCATGATCTTCTACAGCAACTGGCGATCACTCGCCGCCTACAGAGTCCGTGTCGCGCTCGCGCTCAAAAACATCGCGCACGAGGTCGTCGCGATCGACATGGCTGGCGGTGAGCATCAAGGCGAGCGCTTCAAGTCGATCAATCCGCAAGGTGTGCTGCCCGCGCTCGACGACGGGCACGGCACGGTGCTGTTCCAGTCGCTCGCGATCGTCGAGTACCTGGACGAGACGTACCCGGAACCGCCGTTGTTGCCGGCTGATCCCGCAGGCCGCGCGCGCGTGCGTGGCCTGGCGCTGATCCATGCCGCCGACGTGCACCCGCTGCTGGTGCCACGCGTGCGCAGCCATCTGCAGAAAGACGCGGGCCTCGACGACGCGGCCGTGCAGCGCTGGCTTGCGCGCGCGCTGACAACCGGGCTCGACGCGATCGAAACCAACCTCGCGTGCTCACCGCACACCGGCACCTTCTGCCACGGTGAGGCGCCCACGCTGGCCGACATCTGCCTGTGTTCGCAGTTGCTCGCCATGGTCTTCTTCAAAGTCGACGCGTCGGCCTACCCGACCGCACTGCGCATTCAGGCTGCGTGCCAGAACCTGCCGGCGTTCGCGAATGCACACCCGTTGAAGCAGCCCGGCGCGCCTGCCGCCTGATTCGGTAGCGGGCACGCGCGCCCGCTGCCACAATCGGCGGCCATGAACGAAGCCGCCAAACTGCCTTCGACGCTCGTCATCACACGCCCCGACGACTGGCACCTGCACCTGCGCGACGGTGCCGCGTTGGCGGCGGTGTTGCCCTACAGCGCGCGCCAGTTCGCGCGCGCGATCGTGATGCCGAACCTGCAGCCGCCGGTCACGACCGCGGCGCAGGCGCTGGCCTACCAGCGAGCGCATCCTCGCCGCGCGTCCCGCATCGGCGCGGGCTCGGACTTCGAGCCGCTGATGACGCTCTACCTCACCGACACACCTGCCGCCCGACGAGATCGCGCGCGCGCAGGCGACGCGGGCGTCGTGCGCGCGTCAAGCTCTACCCCGCCGGCGCCACGACCAACAGCGACGCCGGCGTCACGCGACCTCGCAGCGCGCTTCCCGCGCTCGAGGCGATGCAGCGCGCGGGCATGCCGCTGCTGGTGCACGGCGAGGTCACCGACCCGGCGGTCGACGTCTTCGACCGCGAGCGCGTGTTCATCGACCAGGTGCTCGCTGCCGCTGCGCCAGCGCTTCCCGGAACTGAGGGTGGTGCTCGAGCACATCACGACGCGCGAGGCGGCGCAGTACGTGGCCGACGCCGGCGCCGCACGTCGCGGCGACGATCACCGCGCACCACCTGCTCTACAACCGCAACGCGATCTTCCACGGCGGCATGCGGCCGCACCACTACTGCCTGCCGGTGCTCAAGCGCGAGACGCATCGCCGCGCGCTGCTGGCCGCGGCGCGACCTCGGGCAGCCCGAAGTTCTTCCTCGGCACCGACAGCGCGCCGCACGCGCGCGGCGCGAAGGAGGCGGCGTGCGGCGGCGCCGGCTGCTACACCGCGCACGCCGCGCTCGAGCTGTACGCCGACGGCGTTCGAGCAGCGCCGGCGCGCTCGACCGGCTCGAGGGCTTCGCAGTCGTTTCACGGCCCCGACTTCTACGGCCTGCCGCGCAACCGCGGCACGGTCACGCTCGAGCGCGCGACGTGGACGGTGCCCGAGTCCGTCCCCTTCGGCGACGCGCACCCGGCGCCGCGCTGGTGCCGATGGAGGCCGGCGTCGAACAACACTGGAAACTCGCATGACGCAAGACCGCGTGGCCCTGTTGATCGACGCCGACAACGTGTCGATCGACGTGATCGAGCAGGCCGTCGCCTGGGTGGCGAAGCACTACGGCGGCCCGCATCTGCGCCGCGCGTACTGCACGCCCGAAGCCGCGGTGAAGCATCAGGACGCGTTCAAGCGCCTGTCGGTGCGGCCGATGGTGAACCTGGCCGCGGGCAAGAACTCGACCGACATCGCGCTGGCGGTCGACGCGATCGAGATCGCGGTGAACGAGCGGCCCGACGTGATCGTGATCGCGTCGTCAGACTCCGACTTCGCACCCGTGGTCGTGCGCCTGCGCGAACGCGGCTGCCGCGTGGTGGGCCTGGGCCAGCAGGGCAAAGTGGGGCAGGAGACACGCGGCATCTACGACGACTACGAGGTGTTCGAACATCGTGGCGGCGACGACGCGGCGCCGGCCCCGCGCACACGCGCAAGGCGCACCACCGCCGCACGCACCGACGAGCACGCGTACGCGCGGCGAAGAAGACGGCGGCCAAAGCGCCCGCCAGCGGCGAAAAAGACCACCGCCGGCCAAGGCCGCTGCGACGAAGACGCCGAGAAAGACAGCCGCAGGGAAGAAGCCCGCAGCTGGCACACCCTCGGCACCCTCGGCGCTCGTCGGCCCCGCCGCCCCATCGACGCCCGGTTGACGAACCGGTCGGACCCCGGAATCCACGCCCGCCCCGAGGAAGTCGGCGCGCAGGGCGTCGAAGAAGACCGTGCGCGCAGTCCCGCAGCGTGCCAGGATCGTTACCAAGACACTCAGGCCGCGACCAGGCCGTGACCGCGACCGCGACCGCGACGCCGTACCAGCCGGTGGGCGCGGCGCGCGCGCCATCCGCCACGCCTCGACGCGGTGCTGCGCGCGCTGCCCGAGTTGGTCCAGGGCGCCACGCTCAACTTCAACGATGTCGGTCAGCGCCTTCGCGCCGCCGGGCTGCTCAGCAAGAGCGGCTCGTCGATGAAGCTGCTGCGGCAGTTCGCGGGCGACGTGATTCTCGAGCCCGCGGACAGGCCGTCGCGGGTGCGGCTGGCGGCGCGCGGCTGAGCGCGCGCGACGCGTCGCCCGGGCTCGAGCCCGGGCGGCGGTTGCATCAGTTCGCGGGCTGAACCTCGCGCCAGTTCAGTCGGCGCACACGCCTTCCGATAGGGTGTCCTCACAATTGACGGGTCTGCCGCTCACGTAGCCGCACCAGCGCTGCCGCCGCCGCCAGACCCGCTGCCAGTCCCGCGCCAGATCCGCTGCCAGACCATGCCAGTCCTGCCAGACCCCTTCGCGGTGCCGTAGTAGATGCGGTTCTGGCCGGCGACGCTGAGGACGCGATCGTCGTGATCATGCCCGCCGAGGCGCGCTGATCACCAGCGTGTCAACGCCGTTGACGGACTGCACCAGCACCGACGGCCGTCCGACAGCGCATGCTCAGGACCCGGCCCGATGCCTTCGGGGTTGCAGGCCTGCGCCGTTCGGCAGGTTCGCCCCGATGGTGACGACCCCCTGGTCGCTTCCATGTCGAGGTTGACGCGTTCGGCGATGTTGTTCGTCACGCCGAGGTCGAAGTACCAGCCCATCACCTTGCCGGCGGCTGCCGATGCCCCGGCCAGCGGGTTGGTGTTGGCGTTCGAGGTTGGCACGCCTGACCGGGAATGTCGAGAAGCCCGCAGGCAACGTGCTCGGTCGTGTAGAAGCCGCCGCGCGCCCGAGGTGCCGTCGACGATCGCGTAGACGCTCTGCGTCTGGCTGAGGTGATGTCGCTGTCCGCCAGCAGCTTGCCGGTGCCGACCACCACGTAGCGCTTGCCCGATTGCCGGGTCGACCTCGATGGTCGGGCGCACCGTGATCGGCTGCGACGTACCGCCCGCGTCCTTAAGCTCGGCGATCTTGGTCGGTGCCGGATAGGCCCGCTGGCCGCGGTCAGGTCGTAGCGCCAGACGTTGCCGCGCAAGTCGGTGCCGTAGATCGTGTCGAGCGTGAAGTCGCGGTACGACGGCACGAAGCCGTTGATCTGCGACATGTTGATCGGTGCGGTGGTGCGTGCCTTCGGCGTGGCGATGGCCTCGAGCAGCGCGCCGGTTCGCGGGTTGACCAGGAACAGGTAGCCCTTGCCGTCGCTGTTGTTGACGCCCGAAGGCAGCGCGACCACCCAGCCGTACTTCGTGGTCTTGGCGACGACCGGCTCGCCGTAGGTGTAGCCCATGCGGGTGTCGGTGAACTCCCACATGAACTTGCCCGCGACCGCGGTTTCGCTGGTCCACGTGCGTCGGGTCGGTGATGTCGAGCGCGTAGTAGCCGCTTGCCGCCCTTGCCCAGGCCGCCGATGAGCATCGTGCGCCAGTTGGGCGTCGTTGTGCCCGAGCCCGAGGTCTTCGACAAGGTCGACGTCGAAGTGCTTCGGCGAGCCGTCGACCATCGGGCGGTGGGTGAAGCTCTTGTTGCCCAGCGACGCCAGGCCGTGGTCGGCCGCGGTGGTCGTGTCGCCGTAGACGAAGCTCGGCATGAAGGCGAAGAGCTCGTTGCCGCAGTCGGTGCAGACGCGGCGATGTCGCCGTCGAAGGCGTGCAGCATGCCGTTGTTCGAGCCGACGTAGACGACCGTCTTGCGGTTGACGTGCGTGCTCTTGAAGCGTGCTGTAGCCGGCGTTGAACTGGTCCGAGTACGGGAACGCGGGCCGACCGACCGGGTTGGCCTTGGAGTTGACGAGGTCGCCGAGCACGCTGCCGCGTGTGCGGTAGACGCCGCCGTTGGCCGAGCTCCTTCGTGCGGTCGCCGCGCAGGTAGTCGAGGTAGGCGGACTGCGACTGCGTGCTCGCCCCGGTCACGTTGCCGAACGACGTGTAGTTCGTGCGCGTGTGCAGCCCGGTCATGCTCGCTGCGCGGAACGGGATCGCCGCATTGGCCGACGTGCAGCAGGTGATGATCTTGCGGTCGCCGTGCGGGTCGCGTCGAGCTTGGCCTGCGCGCTCCAGCGCGACGTGAGCGACGGCACGCCCAGCGCGTTGAAGGTCATCTCCGAGCCCTCGAGGTCGCCGGTCCAGTTGACCGGGTTGTACTTCGTGGCGTAGCTGCCCGTGCCGGTGCGCGACACCTTGGCCGTGGTGGTCGAGAAGGCGGTCGACGTGGTGGCCGCGCTTGCCGCGGCGATCGCCTCGAAGGCCGAACTCAAGCCGTCGCGCAGTGCCGCCGGGTCCGATGCGATGAAGTAGTTGTCGGGGCGCGGGTCGCTGCCGACGGTCTCGCCGGTCGTCGTCCACATCGTGTTGTTCAGCGTCGCGGTGCCGTTGGTCGACGGCATAAGGGTCGAAGCCGGACGGAACCTTGAAGCCGCCGTACTTGGCCGCCAGCCAGTACTGGTTCTTGCTCTCGTAGGTCTGGGCCTCGCGCACGTCGAGCCAGTAGGTGTCGATGGTCTGGGTGCCGGTCAGGTCGGACCGGATGTCCTTCGTGTGGTTGTCGTAGGCAAGGCCGGCGATGAACTTCGAGTTGGCGCGGTTGGGATCCGAGACCGTGCCGAGCGTGCCCATGCCCTCGAGTTGGCCGACCATGTTGGTCGCCGTCGTGACGTTCACGGTCGTGTCGCCGCTCACCTCGGAGGGCATCGTCGGTTCGGTCGCGCCGGTGTACCAGGCCGCGCTGTTCGACGTGATCGTCGAGCCGGGCAGGTTCTTGTCGGCCCAGGCGTAGATGTCGCCGATGCCGAGGATGAAGTTGCGCTGGCAGGTGTACGGGTTGTTGCCGCTGTCCTTAGGAACGGGTCGCCCCAGTTGCGGATGACCGGGAAGCCGTCGACCCACTGCGTCATCGTCGCCGTGCTGCCGGCACCCGACAAGCTCGAGTACGACGAGACGTTGCCCTGGTTCTTCAGGTAGCGCGTGGCGGCGTAGTACAGCTCGCTGACCGGGTCATAGCCCTTGTAGTCGGTGGCGCCCAGCTTGCCGAAGCGGTTCAGGTAGTTGATGACGCCGCTCTGGTTGACGGTCACCGTGTAGCCCGCCGACGTCGTGTCGGTGGTAGTGGCTGTGGCGTCGGTAGGGTCGGGGTTCGTCGCGAAGATGCCGGTCGTGCTGCTCCACTCGGCGTTGGTGTTCGTCGACCGGCGTGCTGCCGGGCACCGGCGTCTGCGGGCCGACCGCCTTCAGGCGCGCACGCAGCACGCCGCCGTCGCGGTGCAGGTTGCCGTCGTTCAGGTAGCCGAGGGCGCCGTAGCGCAATTGCATCGCGTACTTCTGCATCAAGCCTTCGGGCTTGTAGTTGGTGCCGTACTGCTTGCAGTTGCTTTCGACGCCGATCGTCGAGTCGCAGGCCTTGACGCGGATGTACACGCGGTAGAAAACCGCGTTGCCGCCCGAGGTGCTGCTGACGTTGTAGGTGCCGTTGTAGTTCGTGACGCCCGACGGGGTCGTGTTCGCCTCGGTGTCCGAGAAGTAGACCGCAGTGCCCTGGCCTTGCACGGTGGTCGTCACGCGGTTCCACCGGAACGGCGAGACCTCGCGCACGGTGGCGCTGCCTGACAGCTCCTTGTCCGGAAAGATGCCCGAGCCGCCCTGGCCGCTGTGGCGTGTCTTCTCGAGGATGGTCGAGGTCGTCGTGTCGACGGCGCGGTCACCCCCGGTCAGCACCCAGCGGAAGATGTCCAGCGACTGCATCGTCGCGTAGTTGAGGAAGTTGCCGCTCCACAGCGCGTTGGTGCTGTTGCTGGTGCACTTGCGCGAGCTGGCGGCGCCGTGCGGCGTGAAGTAGCTGTTGGCCGGCGTCGTCGAGTCGTAGACGTAGCGGTAGCACTTCGCCGGTCGAAGTAGCCCGAGGTACTCGTTCGTGTTGGCGTACGCCGTCGGTGCTCAGGTAGGCCGGCGTGCTGGCCGTGGGCCATTCGACCGACAGCGCCAGCAGCAGGTTGCCCGGCACGTTGGTCGACGAGAAGAGCGGCTTGTCCGCGAGGTCGACGGTCTGGGCGAAGACCGTGCCGGCGACAGTGCAGCCCAGCGCGGCGGCCGTGACGCTCACGGCCGCGCGCTTGGCGAACGACGCTATGGATGGTTCGAAGACGCATGGATCTCTCCCTCGATCTCGTTGTCAAAGCACGGCCGTGGTCTGCACGAAGGTCTGGATGCCCCGTGGCCCGGTGATGCGCACGCTGATGCGGTAGGCGGGCCGGCGGTCCGCCCCGGGCTCTTGTCGGCGTTGGTGGTGTCGCGCCCCGTGGCTGCGGCTGCCGGCTGATGTTCTGGCACACGGCGGCATCGAAGGCGCCGGTCGCGCTGCACTGCCGGTCGATCACGTAGCGCACCGTCACGCTCGACGGCGCTGTCGATGATGTCGGCGAGCGTGAACCCGGCGGCGGTGTAGGCGGTGTTGCTCAGCAGCACCGACGGGATGCCCTCGGCCGACGTCGCCAGCACGGTGGCCGAGTAGTTCCGCGAGGTCGCGTTGGACTGGCGGCTCGTGTCCGATGCGAGGTTGCCCGTGCGCAGGTCGTTGCAGCGCCTGCGGCGATCGCCCGCTCGGCCTGGTTCGCGACGTCGCGCTTGAAGGCGAGGTTGCCGGCCATGAACAGCGACGTGCTGGTCGAGCGCATCAGCGCGAGCGCACCGATGCTCAGGATCACGAGCGAGATCAACGCGATGATCAGCGTCGCGCCGCGCTGGCGCCGGAGGTTCGGGTTCGGTTTCATCGTGCGAGCAGCGGGTTGCGCAGGGGAATGACCGAGTCGACGACGCGATAGCGGTAGCGCTGGTCGGTGGTCGAAAGGGTTCGCGTGCGGGCGAAGGCCTCGCCGGGGAAGACCGTCAGCGTGCTCGGCGGTCACGGCGTCGGTCGTCTTCTCCATCAGCGGCGAGCGCAACACCAGCGCCACGCGCAGTGCCTTGATGGTGGCGATCGGTTGGCGGCGGTGCTGGTGCCGTTCATCAGCTGGTGGATGTGGTAGTCGCTCGTGGTCGGCGTCGGGTCGACCCAGCTGTCGACGGTGTCTGTTCTCGTCGGTGTCGACGCCGTAGACCGCGTGCAGTTCGAACACGTTGTCGGCCATCGCCTGCAGGGCCGGGTCTGCGCGTCTGCAGCAGGTCGTAGGCGTAGAGCGTCGCGCTGCCGCCGACGCCGACGGCGAAGAAGTTCGGCGGGTTCGTCGTCGGGTTGCCCAGGCGCACCATCACCGACTTGTCGTCGTAGTTGCTGTCGGCGAAGCCGGCGATCGTGCTTTGTGCGTAGGTGCCGCTCAGGCCTACGGGCGACGTTACCGCCGCGGCCACCTGCTGGACCATGCAGTCCTGCACGCCGCCGGCCGACGCTCGTCGATCAGCATCACGAGGTCGTTGCCGGTGAGCGACGCCGTGGTCTGCACGCGGCACCGACGAGGCCATCACCGGAGCCGGTCAACTGGGTGTAGACCTCGGCGTAGCCCGACGTGCCCGCCATCACCAGCGAGCGCGTCGGAGTACGTGCCGTCGAAGCCCTGCACGCCCGACTGGCCCGACGCGATCAGCGCCGGCGCCAGTCGGATCGTGCCGGTGGAGCCGCTGACGGGCTGCAGGCGGTCGAAGGGCGCCGGGAACGCGGCGCCGTGCTGGGCAGCACCTGTGGTGCCGCTCTTGGCCGCCAGCACTCGGCAGCCGAAGCCCATCGCCTCGCGGTCGCCCGCCTCCGCCGGTCGGGTACGGGCCCGGCCTGCGCAAAGCCCGAACCGGCGCTGCGCACCCAACGGTCGATCAGGTAGAGGCTGTAGCTGCCGGACTGGTTCGCGTCGTTGACCGCCGTGGTGCGGCGCTTGCGCGCCTCGAACTGCATCATCACGGTCGAGATCGCGATGCACCATCACCGCGCCGATCACGAGCGTGACCATCAGTTCGATCAGCGACAGCCCGCGGGTGCGCCGCGCGGCCATGCGATGGCGGTGCGTTCGTCATGGCATCGCCACCTTGGTCGTGTAGGTGCTGTCGGCCTCGCCGGTCTTGCGGCCGGGCGGACGCCACGTGATCGTCACCGTGACGACGCCGTCCGCGCGGGCGCGCTGACGGTGGCGGCCGCGCCCGGCAGCGCGCCGGCCGTGCCGCGGTGCCGACGACCTTGTCTTGCCATGCCGTCACCGTGGCCGAGGGCAGCGTCAGTGGTGCCCTGCGTCCACATCGTGGCGACGATGTCGTCGGCGAGTTGCGCGGCACGGTTGCGGTCTTCGGAGTCGACCGACAGCTGGATCGCGCGGGCCTGCAGGCCCACGACACCGAGCATGCCGACCGAGAAGATCACGATCGCGACCAGCACCTCGATGAGCGAGAAGCCGCGCGCGCGGCGGCGGCGGTTGGATAGGGCGTTCATGGTGTGCATGCGTTGGGTTGGGTGGCCGCGGCGTTGGCTTGCACAGCCGCGTGCGGCCGCCGAGGAACAGCTCGACGCGCATCGCGGTCCCGCGGCGGTGAACTCGACCCCGACAACGTCACGTTGAAGTCGTTCGGGTCGGTGGCCGATGTGGGCGCAGTGCATTGGAGCCGGCCGGGGATGTCGGCAGTGCGCGAGACCACGCGGCCGACCGAGTTGAAGCAGGCGACGGCGCTGCCGGAAATCGTCGCGCCGTCGTTGGCGGTGAAGCTTCCGCCGCTGACGTACGAGGGCCTGGAAGTCGGTGTTACCGGCCTCTTCGGAGTTCGAGCGGCAGCACCTGGACGTACCAGTTCGAGCCGGTCGCGCGAGGGCGTGGAGTTGCGCGCCGGGTTGCCGATCGTGCGCACGAAGGCGACCTGGCGATTGCGCGCGACGGCCTCGGCCTGCGCCAGGCGCAGCCCGTTGGCGATCTCCTCGCTGACCGTGCGAACGCGTGCGTCGCGGGTCCAGGTACCGAAGCCCGGCATCGCGAGCACCAACATGATGCCGACGATCGTCAGCACCGTCAGCAGCTCGATCAGCGTCAGGCCGCGCGCACGCGCGCGCGCCGGGCGTCGCGCGCATCAACATGGCCCCCTTGCGCGTGATCCAGCAGCCGCGTTGGTGCCCCAGCCTGTGGCGCGGCGGTCGTGGCACGCGTGCCGCTCTGGTTGATCGTGAACGTGAAGCCGGTCACGCGCGCCGCTGCCTATCGCGGTCAACCGTGTACGACTGGTTGGTGGCGCCCGCGGGCGCGCAGGTGATCGCTGAAGTACGGGCTTTCGGTCGCCGAGGGCATCGTGATGCCGCAGGTCGTCGTGGCCGCCGTCGTCGTGTAGAACCGGTTGTCCTG
This sequence comes from uncultured beta proteobacterium, assembly GCA_963738615.1. GTDB lineage: Bacteria > Pseudomonadota > Gammaproteobacteria > Burkholderiales > Burkholderiaceae_C > CAVTWY01. Next base: position 1,821,896 of record CAVTXI010000012.1, on the reverse strand, counting down.
GTAGTGCTGCTCCATCCGCGCCGCGAGCATCGCACAGTTGATGGCGCGCATCGGACGAGCCGCCTGCGGACGATGTAGTCGCGGTACGAAGGCACTGCCACCGCTGCCAGGATCGCGATGATCGCCACGACGATCATCACCTCGATGAGCGTGAAGCCGTGCACGAGCCTTTGCGCGATGCGCGGGCGATGGCGGGCCGATCGACGTGTCATGTGTTCCCCTTCGTGGGCCTGCTCGCGTATACGGCAGCCCTGTGATTCATCACGACATGGTCATGATGCGTCGCTGTCTCGTCAGGTACGCGTGATCGCCTGCACGCTGCGAACCCACCCGGGACGAGTGGTCCGGGCCCGTGGATAAGCGGTGACGCCTTCGTGTCGGGTCACGACGCGCGTTCTGTGCCTTCGTTCACGACGTGGCTCTGCGAGGTGCTGCGCAAGCCGGATACGCACCGACGCGGGCACACTCGGCGCTTGAACTTTCCCGCCGTCCGTCCCGATCTCACGCGGCACGTCCACCGCAACTTCACGACCATGAAACGCATCGTGCTTTTCGTCCTGACCAACGTCGCCGTGCTGGTGGTGCTGACGATCGTGCTGCGCGTCCTCGGGATCGATCGGTTCGCCGCGCAGGGGGCCTCGAACCGACCGGCCCGCTGCTCGTCTTCTCGGCGGTCGTGGGCTTCACCGGCTCGATCATCTCGCTGCTGATGTCCAAGCCGATGGCGAAGTGGTCGCACCGGCGCCGCAGGTGATCGACGGCACCGGCCAGACGCCGACGAGCGTGGCTCGTGCAAACCGTGCGCAGGCTCGCCCAGAAGGCCGGCATCGGCATGCCCGAAGTGGCGGTCTTCGAGGGCGCGCCGAACGCCTTCGCCACCGGCGCGTTCAAGAACTCCGCGCTGGTCGCGGTGTCGACCGGGCTGCTCCAGTCGATGAACGCGCGACGAGGTCGAGGCGGTGCTCGGCCACGAGGTCGCGCACGTCGCCAACGGCGACATGGTCACGATGACGCTGATCCAGGGCGTGGTGAACACCTTCGTCGTGTTCCTGTCGCGCATCGTCGGCTACGATCGTCGACCGGACCGTGTTCCGCACCGAGCGCGGCCCGGGCCGGGCTTCTTCATCACCGTGATCGTGTGCCAGATCGTGTTCGGCCTGCTCGCCTCGATGATCGTCGCGTGGTTCTCGCGCCAGCGCGAGTTCCGCGCCGACCGCGGCTCGGCCGCTACCTCGGCACGCCGCAGCCGATGATCAACGCGCTCGCGCGCCTGGGCGGCCTGGAGCCGGCGCACTGCCGCAGTCGATCGAGGCGATGGGCATCAGCGACCGCGCCGGGGTGATGGCCTCTTCTCGACTCACCCGCCGATCGAAGAACGCATCGCCGCGCTGCAGAACAACGGCTGATGCCACCGTGTCCACGGCCGACAGCCGCGGTGCGGGCGCAGGCGCCCTGCACCAGAGGGGCGCGGCGACGATCCGCCCCATGCCCGACTACCGATCTCGATCGCCGATGCCCACGCCCATCGCTACGGCGTCGAGCTCGACGTCGAGGTGCCCGAGGCGACGGCGACGAGCTGATCGTCAGCCTGCCGGTGTGGATCCCCGGCAGCTACCTGGTGCGCGAATTCGCGCGCCACCTGTCGGCCTGAGGCCACGCAGGGCGGCAAGCCGTGCCGCTCGAGCAGCTCGACAAGGCCACGCTGGCTGGCCGCGCTGCACGCGGCCGCGCGCGCGCTGACGGTGAGCTACGCTGGTCTACGCCTTCGACACCTCGGTGCGCGCGGCCTTTCTCGACGCCGACCGCGGCTTCTTCAACGGCACCGGCGTGTGCCTGCGGGTCGAAGGCCGCGAGGGCGAGCCGCACGCCTGCGACTGCGGCGCGCTGCCGCGCGGCTGGCAGGTGGCCACCGCGATGCCGCCGAAGGTCGACGCAGCCGGCAAGGGCCTCTACGAGGCGGCCGACTACGACGAGCTGGTCGACCACCCGGTCGAGCTGGGCACGTTCTGGCGCGGCCGCTTCAAGGCGCGCGGCGTGCGCGCACGAGTTCGTCGTCGCCGGCGCGCTGGCCCGACTTCGACGGCGAGCGCCTGCTGGCCGACACGAAGCGCATCTGCGAGACCGCAGATCGCGCTTCTGGCACGGCAGCCGCGCAACGAAGCGCGCCGACGCGCCGTTCGAGCGCTACGTGTTCATGCTCAACACGGTCGACGACGGCCATGGCGGCCTGGAGCACCGCGCCAGCACCGCGCTGCTGGCCGTCGCGCCGCGACCTGCCGCAACGCGGCAAGGCCGAGACCAGCGACGGCTACGTCGACCCTGCTCGGCCTGATCAGCCACGAGTACTTCCACACCTGGAACGTCAAGCGCCTGAGGCCGGCCGACTTCGCCCCCTACGACTACACGCGCGAGAACTACACCGAGCTGCTGTGGTTCTTCGAAGGCTTCACGTCCTACTACGACGACCTGCTGCTGCGCCGCGCCGGGCTGATCGATGACGGCGCGCTACCTGCGCCTCGTCGGCCAAGACGATCAGCGCGCGTGCTCGGCCCGCCGGGCCGCAAGGTGCAGAGCGTGGCGCAGGCCAGCTTCGACGCCTGGGTCAAGTACTACCGCGCCGACGAGAACACGCCGAACGCGACCGATCAGCTACTACGCCAAGGGCTCGCTGGTGGCGCTGGCGCTGGACCTCACGCTGCGCGCCGAAGGCCGGGGCACGCTCGACGACGTGATGCGCCGCCTGTGGCACGACAGCGGCGCCGCGCGGGTGCATCGACGGCAGGCGCGATCGACGAAGCCGCGATCGCGCAGGCGCTGCGCGCCGTGGCCGGCCGCCCGCATGGAGCGCGAGCTGCGCGCCTGGGTGCATGGCACCGACGACCTGCCGTGGGCCGCGCTGCTTCGAGCGATGGGCGTGAGCACGTCGCACGAGAGCCCGCCGACGCTGGCCGCGCTGCTGGGCCTGCGCGTCGCCGAAGGCCGGTCGGCGGCGTGCATCGTCTAAGCAGGTGCTCGACGGCGGCGTCGGCGCAACGCGCGGGCGTGGCCGCGGGCGACGAGATCCTCGCGTTCGACGGCTGGCGCCTGCGCAAGCTCGACGACGCCTGCTGTGGTGGACGGCGCCGCGTCCGTTCGAGCTGACCTGGTGCGCGACCAGCGCCTGCGCACCTTGCGCGTGGGCCGCGCGCGCTCGAAGCGGCGGCGTCAGCCGCGCGCCCCGTGGCGCTGACGCCGGCGCGCGCTGCGACGCCGCCCTCGGCGCCGGCGGCACGCTGGCTGCATGGCGGCTGACACAGCATAGCGATCGCGCCGCCGCTGCGCGCTCGCGACTGTTGGCGCTGTTGGTCGCGGGCCTGCACGCGATCGCCATGTCACGGGTTTTGCCGACTCGGCTGCGCGCGTTCGCACCCGAGGGCTCGCAGCTTGCAGCGCATGGACGTGGCCTTCGTGCGCGAGCTGAAACCCGTCGGCCGGACCCGCGTCGTACCCGCAGCACCGCCGCGCCGCCGCCCCCGGTGGCACCGGCCGGCACCGGAGCCGCGCCGCGTCGGCGCCGCGAGGCCGTGCAGCCGGTGCAAGCCGCAGGCCGCGCCGGCCCGCCCGACGCGTCGCGAAGCCGCCGACCGCTTCGGCGATGATGCGCTGCCGCTCGCGAAGCGCCGTCGACGCTCGCCGCTCGAGGCGAGGGCGTCGACGAAGGGCGCAGCCAGCCCACCGCATGCTGTGGCCGACACGCGCGCTGGCCGTGCCCGGCGGAGCCCACGCCCAGGGCCGCGACACGCCGATGCCGACGCACCGACGGGCCGGGGTCGGATCGATGCGCTGGCGCATCCGCCGAAGCGACCGCGACGGGCGAAACCGCATCATCGACGGCGACCGTGGCAGGCACACCGTTCGGCTGGCCGCCATCGACGCAGCTGCGCTACCGGCTCAAGGGCAACTACCGCGGCAAGGTCGAAGGCAGCGCCACCGTGCAGTGGATTCGCAAGGGCACGCGCTACCAGGTGCAGCTCGAGGTCGCCATCGGCCCGTCATTCGCACCGCTGATGTCGCGCCAGATGATCAGCCAGGGCGATCTGTCTGATCTGGCCTGGTGCCGCGCCGTTACGAAGAGCGCACGCGCATCGGTTTTTCGGTGCGGCAGTTCGCGATGTCGTTCGACGATGGTCGCGCGGTGCTGGCGAACGGTGCGACGGTGCCCATGCGCGCAGGCATGCAGGACGCGTCGAGCCAGTTCGTACAGCTTTCGTACCTGTTCACGACCAACCCCTCGCTGCTGCAGCCCGGCCGCTCGGTCAGCTTGCCGGTGGCGCTGCCGCGGCGCCTCGACAACTGGATCTACGACGTGGTCGGCGAGGAGACGCTGGCCACGCCGATCGGCGACCTGCGCACGTTCCACGTGCGCCCGCGGCGCGAGTCACCGCGGCAAGGCGAACTGGTGGCGCAGGCCTGGTATGCGCCGTCGCTGCAGTACCTGCCGGTGCGCATCCTGATTCATCAGGACGCCGACAACTTCATCGACATGAAGCTCGACAGCGCGCCGCTATGCAAGCCGAGCAGCTCACGAGCCCGTCGATGTGCCTGGCGCGAAAGGTCTGCGCCACAGCCGACCCGTGGGTGTTCGACAACACCTGGAAGGCGATCTCGAGCAGCGGCCCCAGTTCTTCGCGTGAGCGCGCCTTTCGATCTTCATGCTGATGCCTTGGCCATCGGGCCGACCCGTTCGGTCAGCTCGCGCACGGCGTCGCGCTGAATCTGCTCGATCGGCTTGCGCATGGCGGGTGGCGCATCACCCGGGGTGGCGGGTCTCGGACCCGTCCGGGCCGGGCGCGATCGTCGCTCGACTGGCTGGCGTTGGCCGTGCTGTGGTCGACTTCGATGAACCCCGAGTCGCTCAGCCAACGCAGTGTCTCGTCGGCCTCCTTGGGCAGCATCGAGCTGAGTTCGTCGTCGGTCCTGCGGCCGTCCACCAGGATCAACGCGGTCCGCAAGCGCGGCGGCAACTTGTTGGCGCGAGTGGCAATTTCAGCCAAGCCCTTGGCCGTCTTGCGATAGGTGGCCATGCGACGCTCGGTACCCTTAGTCGTCGATCACGCCGCGTAGCGCGACGCGAATTCATCGGCCAGGGCGCGGCCGCAGGCGTTGGCGATGGCGCTCTGGGCGGTCGTGATCACGTCCAGCAGGTCGCGCACGGTCCGGCCTGGCGCACCGCGTGCACCAGCCCGTCGGCCGCCGGCCCCAGCGTGCACTGCAGCGATCGTTCGATCTGCTCGCGCTGCCGTCGGTGGCCGGAGCGTCTTCGGCGCAGGCGGCGGCGTCGAAGCGGCTGGGCAGCAGCGACGGTTCGCCGACCGAGTCCTGGACATCGTCACGCATCGTCGTCACGCGTCATCGGGGCCAGGGTCGATTGGATGCGATCGATCACCAACGGCTCGGCGTTCGCCGCGGTGCGGCACGCCGCGCTTGCCGCGACACCACTTCGGCGTCTTCGCGCAAGTCGGGCACGGCCGGCAACGAAGGCAGCGCGAGTAACGACGGCGCGGGCCGATCATTGGCCACGAACGTTGCGGCAGGCGCGCGGCTTGTGTCGCGGCCTGGCATCGGGCTTGTTCACGATCTTGGGCGCTGGGGCGTGTGCGTCGTGCGTGTGCGTGTGCTTGTGCTTGTGCTTGTGCTTGTGCTTGTGCTTGTGCTTGTGCGGGCGCGTTCGAGGTCGTGGCACCGCCCGTCGCCGTTGCATGTTCGGCGGCAGCACGCCGCCGCGCGGCACGCGCCAGCGCGGCGAACTCGTCGATCTGCGCCAGCGCCGTGCTGGCCTTGTTCACAGTCGAGCTCGCAGCGCAGCGACTCGACGCTGACGCCGAACTGCACGCTCGTCAAGGAACCTCCGCGCTGCTCCGGTGTGGGCGCTTCGGAGCGGCCGGGCGCGCCCACGCGCGCCAGCGTGTGCGGCGTCGCCATCGCGCTGTGCACGCGGTCGCACATCAGGCTCAAGGTCAGGTCGCTCGGGTCGCCCGCCATCAACACGGCGTAGCACGCGTCGTCCAGCATCGCCACGCCGTCGTCGGTGCGGCATACCGCCTCGAGCCGCAGCGCGATGGCCGCGCGCACGCGCTGCATGGCGTCTTCGCCGTGGGCCTGAACCATGGCGTCCAGACCCGGTCAGCGCCACCGTCACGACGGTGATGCGCTGCCGCTCGATCGGCGTGCGCCTGCAAGCGGCGCTGCAAACCCGCGCGGTCGAGCAGGCCCGTGCGCGCAGCGTTGTTGGCCTTCGGCGCTGCGGTCGTGCGCCGGGGCTGCCGCGTCGACCGGGTCGAACACCAGCCACAAGCCCGCGCGGTCGGCGCGCGGCACGACGATGTCGACCAGCCGCACCGAGCCGTCGTGCGCCGCCAGCCCCACGCGCTCGCGCGGCGCGGGCCCGGCCTGGGCGCTGTCTGCGTGCCGCCCTGACGCTTGACGATCGCGTCGAGCGCGGCGTGGTAGTCCTTCGCGAAGAGCGACAGCACGTCGTGCCGCACCCAGTGGTCGGCCGGTTTGCCCAGCAGCCGCGCCAGGTGGTCGTTCACGCCTTCGATCACGTAGCCGTTCACGCGCGCGATGCCGACCGCGGCGTGTTCGAACAGCACATTCAGGTCGCGCTCACGCGACTCGAGCCGCGTGGCCGCTGGCGATGGCGGCCTGCTGTTCCTTCTTCCATTCGGCCTGCACGAACTTCAGGCGCAGGCCGGCTTCGATCTGCGCAGCGCCAGCGCCTGCGACAGTTGCGCGTGCCACGCCGCCGCGGCCAGACCACCCAGCCGCGACGGCCGCCAGCGGCCAGGCCCAGGGCTGCGACGTGAAGGCGACCGCCATCGGCAGCGCAGCCAGCGGCGCCAGCAGCCACCAGCACGCGTCGCGATGGCGCTCGAACATCGGCACGCAGGCCGCGGCGACCATCGCGGTGGCGACCAGCACCAGCGCGGGGCCGTGGCCGTAGGCGTCGGCCATCGTCGCCAGGCCGGCGGCGGACCAGCCCGCGCCGATCACCGCGTGAAGCCCCAGCATCACCAGCGGCTGCGCCTGCGCGGGTTCGCGCTCGAACATCAAGCCGGCGACCCAGCGCGCGATGCAGGCGATGACGAACAGCATCAGCCCGGCAAAAGCCCAGCCGTTGCGCGAGCTCATCGCGAGCGGCGCGAACGTCAGCAGCCCGAAGCCCGCGAGCCACCCCGTCGCGGCCCGCGTGCGTGCGCCGATAGAGCGTGGCGCGCAGCGCGGCGGCCGCGCCGGTCACGAAGAGGTCGTGCTCGGCAGCGAACTCGGTCGGCCTGAAGGGCGTTGGGTTGGCGCTCACCGAAAGATTGTCACGAGTGACCCGGCGCGGCAGCGCGGCGCATGTCACGGTTGGGCGGCTGCAGCCATCCCCGGCCGTGACCGCCTTCACATCTGCGCGGCCATGGCCGTGGCGAACTTGCAGCATCGATCACGTTGGTGCCGCTCCCGCCATGCGCAATGTCGCCATGCTGTCGCCCGCGTTGGCGGGTCGCTGGCGGGTTCACGGCGTGCCCGTGGCGCCCTTGACGGGGCGCCGTCGTGGCGCTGGCGGGCATCATGCGGACACAGTGCCGTTGCTCCTTACGAAAGCCTCGAACCATGTCCCTCGTGATCCAGAAGCTGCGCCTTCAGCGCGGCTGGTCCCAACAGCAGCTGGCCGACTTCAGCGGCCTGAGCGTGCGCACCGTCCAGCGGATCGAAAGCGGGCAGAAGGCCACGGCCGAATCGTTGAAGTCGCTGGCTGCGGTGTTCGAGGTCGAGTTCCAGGAGCTTCGTGCGGCCGTGGACGAGGGCATGCAGCCCGAGCCCGCGGCCGAAGCCCCGCCTGAGCCACCGGACCCTGCTGCCATGAACGTCGACCCCATCACCCGACCCTGTCAACCCCGTCCCGCCGTCGCCGCCACGGTGCGCACCGCGAGCACCGTCACCGCGACCGCCTCCTCGCGATGTCCGACGACGAGGTCCGCGCCTTCCGCGAGGTGCGCAAGCTGCGCGGCTTCCTACACCACCTGATGATCTACGTCATCGTGATCACCGGCCTTGACCATCTTCAACCTGTGGAAGACGCCCGAGCGCCTGTGGGTGCTGGGCCCGGCGCTGGGCTGGGGCATCGGCATCCTGGCCCATGGCCTGTCGGTCTTCGGCGGCGGCCGCGTCTTCGGCCCCGAGTGGGAACGCCGGCAGATCGAAAAGCGCCTGGGGCGCAAGCTGGCGCTGGTGCTCGGCGCGGGCTTCGCGTTCGCCGCCGCCGCGCCCGACGTGCAGGCCCAGGCGCAGACGCGGCGTGCCGCCGCGCGCCGGGCCTGGCCGACATCCTGGTGCGCGTGCCGGTGTGGGTGTGGGCGGTCTTCGTCGTGCTGCTCGTCGTGGGCCTGCGCCTGAGCCGCCCGACGACCAGCCGCCCGGCCGTGTCGATGGCGGTGTCGCTCGGCCTGCTGGCGCTGTCGCTGTCGGGCGTGGTGGGCGACTTCGGCACCAATGCGCAGACGCTGCTCGCATGGGCCGCGGGCTTGGTTGTGGCGCTGGTCCTTGGCGCCCGCCTGGTCGCGTCGGACGGCCTGCGCATCGCCGTCTGCCGGGCGCGTCCAGGTGCCGGGCAGCTGGGTGCCGATGGTGGCGATGATGGGCATCTTCCTGCTGCGCTTCGTCAACGGCGTGGTGACCGGCGCGAAGCTGCCGCTGGCTGCGAACGCGGCGTATGCGCCGGTCATGGCGGGGCTGCTGGGTGCGCTGGGTGGGCTGTTCCTGGCGCGCGCGTTGGGCATCGTGCGGTTTGCGCGGGCGCAGCGGGGGTTGGTGGGCCCCGTTCCGGTGACTTAACCGGCCTCATATAATTGACTATAATTCACTATAAAGGACCATTTCGGACGGTTCCCTCGGCCATCGTCATTCACCAAGTCACTTCAGCTACGCAAGCCCAGTGCTGGTCTTTCATCGAACGAAGCTCGCCGAGGTCATGGCAGGCAAGCTGCTCCCGGCGCCCATTCACGTCGGCCTCGGGCTCGGGGTTGTTTCTGGCGGCGCCGCGTCGCACCGGCAGTCGCCGTTCCTGCGCGAGGATCTTCGGCCCGCGCTCGAGGCGATTGGTGCGCTGGTGATCTACGTTAACCTTTGGGAGGACCGCAGTCCGACCCGGTCGAGCGTCACGCCTCCGGCGGCCTACCCGACGCGACGATGTCCTGAGCCCCGGCGCGCAGCAGCGGTCTGGAGAAGGTTGCCGTGGGGGGCGTCGCCTTCTCGCTCGGCAGGTGGGTCTGTCGAAGGGCGTGTCGCTGACGGCGGCCCTGGCGGCGCTGTCGGACGAGACCGGGCAACTCATCGTGCTGATCATCGACGAGCCCCAGCACGCGATCGCGAGTGCGGCCGGCGCGGATGCGCTCTTTGCCCTCAAGGCCGCGCGCGATGAATTGAATTCCAGCGCCCACCAAGGGCTTCGCATCGTGGCCACCGGCTCCAATCAGGACAAGCTCGCGATGCTGCGCAACAGCAAGGACCAGGCCTTCTTCGGCGCACCCTGATCGCCATTCCGCCGTTGGGAAAAGACTTCATCGCATGGTTCACGTCGAAGCTGCCGTTCGCCGACGAGCTCGAGGTCGACCAGGTCTATGCGTGGTTCGTCGATCGGCGTGCCGCCCTGTAACATCGCCGCCGCCGTCGATGCGCTCGCGTTCGACCTGTTGTCCAGAAGTGCGGGTACGCGCAGCAATTTCGAGCGTTCGTGCGCGAGCAGGTCAAGGCAAGCAACGACGAAGCGCTGCGAGTCGTCCACAGCCTCACGCCCCTCCAGTCGGCCGTGCTGCGCGTCATGGTCAAGGCGGGGTCGGCGTATGCGCCGTTCGAGGCCCAGACGATGGCGCTCTATCGCGCCACGCTGGTCGCCATCGAGCCCCAGACGAAGGTGGTCCCGGACGCCAGCAACGTGCAACAGGCGCTGACCGCCCTCCAGGAGAAGGCGCTCGTGTGGCGGGCCGCAGAAGGGGTGTCTACGCGCTGGAAGACACGTTCTCTTGCGGACTTGATGCGCACGCAAGGTTCGTTGCGTGAGGATGACGCCGAAATGATCAGCCGACCAGCCGACCAGATCGAGCTCACGGCCGGCAGCGCAACGATGCCGACGTATGGAAGCTGCTTCAAGAACCGCGGCCGAGTGCAGGCAGCACTTGGTCCAGCTAAGGGCCGGATTGCGCGGGCTCCACAGCGTTGTAAAGTCTTCGAGCGGCGTGTAGCCCCTGGCCCGATAGAACTCTCTTGTCTCGGTGTATTCCTTGCTCGGGCTCGTTTCGGCAATGTCTTCACTTGCACGAAACGTACGCCGCAGTGGGCCAGCCACGACTGGCTTGCTTAAGCAAAGTCGACCCGATTCCGCATCGCGCTGCCGGCATGTCCGCGATGCAATGAACCTCCCACGACTCGTGGAAGTGCTCTTGCAGCGAAACGAAGCCGACGAGGCGATCGTCGACCTCCGCAGCGAACTCGCAACCGCGCCGGTCGGGCGCGTACATCTGCGCCGACTCTTCGATGCCGAGCCACATCGGCATCGAGCGCAAAACTTCATCGCACTCGCGCTCGCGCTTCAAGGAAGGGCCGACGATGTTCATTGCGGTTGGACGATTCCCATGCCGTTTCTCCCCTCCCGATGTTGCTCGCCTTCGCGCGCGGCGAACCTTCTGCGTCCGTCATCATCGAAACCGATGATAAGCCGCAATCCGCCGAGCGGTCGAGCGAACGGTGCCCGGCCGATACTCGCCCGCCACCATCGTCGCACCGCGTCGAAGTCTTCATGGGCGCATCGAACGACCTGTTCCTCAGCTACCGCTGGGCCGACAAGGCGAGCGTCGAGCCGCTGCTGGCGGCGCTGCGCGCACGCGGCGTGCGCGTGTGGCAGGACGCGCGCGAGGTCGAGGACATGGCCAGCATCCAGCGCGCCGTCGCCACCGGCTTGGCCGGCGCACGTGCGCTGCTGGCGTGGTACTCGCTCCGCTACAACGAATCGCGCGCGTGCCAATGGGAGCTGACGGCGGCCTACTGCGCCGCGCAGGCCGAAGGCGACCCACGCCAGCGCATCCTGGTCGTGAACCCCGAGCCCGGCAACGCGCACGTGCACCTGCCGGAACTCTTCGATCAGCTTCACTTCAGCGGGCAGGGCGTGCCCGGCGACGCAGCGCCGTCAGCAAGCTGGCCGATCGCATCCAAGCCGCGTTGCGCGACAAGGTGCCCGCCACGCCGCTGGGCGACCTGCGCGCCTTGACGCCGCCGCGCTGGCTGCCGTCGATGGGCACGGGCTCCACGCGCTTCGTCGGCCGCCTGCGCGAGATGTGGCAGTTGCACGGCCAACTGCTCGCAGGGCAGGCGGCGATGCTCACCGGCACCGGCGGCAAGCCCGGCCTGGCCCTGGTGCGCGGCGCGGGCGGCATCGGCAAGAGCCTGATGGCCGAGGAATACGCGCTGCGCTTCGGCGCGGCGTATCCCGGCGGCGTGTTCTGGGTCCGCGCCTACGGTCACCCCGATGGCGGCACGCCCATCGCGCCCGCGCAGCGCTCGAACCTGCGCGACGCGCAGGTGCTGGACCTCGCATTGGGCTCTCGGTATCGACATCGGCGGCCTCGAGCAGGCGCAGGTGCACGCCGCGATGGCGCGCCGCTTCGAACACGAAGCCAAGCCCTTCCTCTGGGTCGTCGACGACCTGCCGCCGGACTTGGGCACCGAAGCGCTGGGCGACTGGCTCGCCCCGCATCCACTCGGCCGCACGCTCTTCACGTCGCGCACGCGTCGCTTCACGCACGTGGCGACGCTCGAGCTGCCGCAGCTCGACCCCGACGAAGCCCGCGGCCTGCTCACGCGCCGAAGCGCGTTGACCGCCGAAGAAGCCCGCGTCGCCGACGCGATCTGCGCCGCGCTGGGCCATCACGCGCTGGCCGTCGACGTCACCGCCGCGCTGGTCAATCGGCGCGGCCTCGAAGGCACGCTGAAGGCGCTCGAGCGCACCGATCAGGACGTGCTGGACCTCGCCGCCCAGTTCGAAGAAGCGCTACCCAACGGCCACCAACGCCACATCGCCGCCACGTTCCTCGAAAGCATCCGGCAACTCGACGACCCATCACGCGACCTGCTGCGCCTGGCCGCCGTACTTGCCGCCGCGCCGATTCCCAGGCTGCTGCTGGTGCGCGGCGTCGCTGCCGCTGCGGGCATCGAAGCAGACAACGCGCAAGACCGCACCGACCTCGCCGCCGACCACCTGCTGTCGAGCAGCCTGGCCGACGACGCGGGCCAACGGCGCGATCACGGTCCACACGTTGGTATCGCGAACGATGCGGTTTGCGAGCGATCGACCGACGCCTTGGCCCCGTGGCGTGAACGCGCTGTGCGTGTGCTGGTTGTCGAGATGAAGCAGGCCGAGGACATCCGCCGACACGCCCGCCTCGAGCGCTTGGGTCGAGCATGCGCGTGAGCTGAGCGGCCCCCGGGAACGACCGACCGACGATCGGTCTCCTAGGGTGGGTCGGGCGCTTCGACTTCGAACGGGGGGCATACCCGCTCGCCCGTAGCGATCTACGAACAGCAACTCGAGGCGAGCAAGCGCGTGTTGGGCGAGGAGCACCCGGACACGTTGGTTCGATGAGAACCTGGCCGCTCGCTTCGAACCAGGGCGACCTGGCCGGCGCGAGGCAGCTGCAAGAGTCAGTGCTCGACGGTCAGCGAGCGCGTGCTGGGCGAGGAGCACCCAGACACGCTGACGTCGATGAGCAACCTCGCCAGCACGCTGTGGCAATCAGGGCGACCTGCCCGGCGCGAGGCGACTGCAAGAGCAGGTGCTGGCGGTGAGCAAGCGCGTGCTGGGCGAAGAACACCCGAGACACGCTGACGTCGATGGACAACCTTGCGTGCACGCTGTCGGAACATGGCGACCTGCCCGGGCGAGGCGGCTGTACGAGGTGGTGCTGGAGGTCAGGATCGCGTGCTGGGCAACGAGCATCCGGACACGTTGACGCGATGGACAACCTCGCGAACACGCTGGGGAAGCAGGGTGACCTCGGCCGGCGCGCGGCGGCTGCAGGAGCAGGTGCTCGCGGGTCAGAAGGCGGGTGCTGGGCGAGGAGCACCCGGACACCTTCGTCGATGAATAACCTTGCGAGTACGCTGCGGAGCCTGGATGACCTGGGCGGCGCGAGGCGGCTTGGAAGAGGCAGGTGCTAGAGGCAGAACGCGCGGCGGCGAAGGCACCCCGATACGCTGACGTCGATGTGCGAACTGGCGAGCACGCTGCGGAGCCAGGGTGACCTGCTCGGCGCGAGGCGGCTGCAAGAGGCGGTGCTCGAGGTCAGCAACGCGTGCTGGGCGAGGAGCACCCGGACACGTTGACGTCGATGAACAACCTGGCGAGCACGCTGCGGAGCCAAGGCGATCTGCCCGGCGCGAGGCGGTTGCAAGAGGCGGCGGTGGTTGGCAGGCGCGTGCTGTGAGAGCACGGAGCACGTTCGTTGCTACTTGGTGGGCTCCTCTAGGCTTCCGCGGTGCCTGCCCTCCGCATGCAGGAGCTGGCTGTCGAGGGGCTTCTGAGCGCGCTAGGTTCGCAGCACCCACGGACAAGGCTTGCGGTACAGACCTTGAGCCAGATGGGCGGCGCCGTCGGCTCGAACGAGGTTAACTTGGACCGACCGTTGTCGCCCAACCCGATGGGTCGCTTGGGTAGATCGGCGGCGTCATGTCGCGCACGCGTCGACACCTGCTTCAACTGCCGTTGTCGCGAACTCGTTCGATGCTTCAGGTCTCAGGGTCAGGTCTTGCCTTTGCCTCCACCCGCCTTTCACCCTTTGCGTTTGGCCTGCGTCTTCTTCCCCTTGTCCTCGTGCGTCACGAACCCGATGGGCCGCTTGGGCGGATCGGGCGGCGTCATGAGTTCGCGCAGGGCGTCGAACACCTGCTTCAACTGAGCGCGGGTGTTGCGGCTGAAGGTGTCGTGGCTCATCGTCAGCGCCTCGGTCTTCTCCTCGAGCTCGGCCAGCCGCTTGGCCAGATCGCCATGCGTCGCGGCGAGCGCGCGCACGCGCACGAAGGTACGCATGATCTCGATGTTCACCGCGATGGCGCGCGGGCTGCCCAGCACCGTCGAGAGCATTGCCACGCCCTGCTCGGTGAAGGCGTAGGGCGCGGTGCGCCGACCGCCGCGGCCCTCAGCGTTTGAGATCACAGACTGTGATCTCAAAGCCGCGAACTCCTCGGCGCGTGAGCTGGAACATGAAGTCGCCCGGGAAACGTGTCAGGTTGCGCTTGACCGCCTGCACCAGCACCGGGTCTCGACCCCGTAGAGCTGCGGCCAGGTCGGCGTCGAGCATCACGCGCGCTCGCGCAACGAGAGGATGCGGCTTTGAATGACCGGCTGCAGCGCTGTGGTCATCGCCTTTTCGCTGGACTGCCCGCGTTTCGCCGCATCTCAGCCTTGGGATGCAGGGCCGCCACGTCGATCTGCTCATGCGCGGGCATCGGTACCCAGTCGTGCCATGCCCGACCCACTCAGCCGAACAGCCCCGTCAGGTCGAGCGCCACACCCGGCAGCGCAACGATACCGACGACACCCGGCGCCGCCGTGGCGTTGGCGTGCAGGTAGTCGTCGCCTTGCGGCTGGTGATGCATGCGCAAGAGGCCGGCATCGAGATCGACGATCCACAGTTCGGGCACGCCGCGCCGTGCGTACTGCGGCAGCTTGATCAGGCGGTCATAGCGCGCGCTGCTGTCGGCGACCTCGACCACGAGCAGCGTGTCGGTCGGCGTCGGCAGCGCACCGACGTAGAAGTCGGCGCGCGGCCGGTACAACGCCACATCGGGTTGCGGCTCGCTGTAGTCGTCGAGACGGAAGCTCGTCTGTACCGCGACCAGCGCGCGGTCGCCGACGGCCTGCTTCAGCAACACGTCGAGCCGATTCACCATCGCGAAGTGCCGGCTGCCGATCGGTGCCATCTGGATGATCTCCCCGTCGAGCAACTCGACTCGTGCGTCGGGCGCCAGCACGCCGACCTCGCCGAGCCGCTGATAGTCATCGGCCTTCATGCGATGCCGCTTCAGCGGTGCTGGCAGTTGATCAACCTGATCGAGCGCGCCCATGCGTCGAGTCTAGTACCGCGTCCCTCGCCGTCTCAACCCTCGGCGCGCAACGCCGGAAACAAAATCACATCGCGAATACTCGCGCTGTCCGTCATCAACATCACCAACCGATCGATCCCGATCCCGCACCCCGCCGTCGGCGGCATGCCGATCTCGAGGGCGCGGATGAAATCGGCGTCGTAATACATCGCCTCTTCGTCGCCGGCTTCCTTGTTCGCAGCCTGCGCCTTGAAGCGCGCGGCCTGGTCTTCGGCGTCGTTCAATTCCGAGAACCCGTTCGCCATTTCTCGGCCGGTGCAGAACAGTTCGAAGCGTTCGGTGATCGTCGGGTCGGCGTCGGACGCGCGGGCAAGCGGGCTGACTTCGACGGGGTAGTCGACGATGTAGGTCGGCTGCCAGAGTTGGTGTTCGACCTTCGCTTCGAACATCGCGAACTGCAACTGCGCCAGGCCCCAATGCGCCATCGGTTTCGCGTCCGCTGCGACGAGTTTGGCGCGCAGCACGTTCGCGTCGACCGCATCGGCTTCGGACAAGCCGCCCACCTTCACCAGCGACTCGCGCACCGACATGCGCACGAAAGGTGACTCGAGGTCGACGTCTTTGCCGTCGTAGGTCAGGCGCGTGCTGCCCACCGCGGCGCGCGCGGCGTGGCGGATGACCTGCTCGGTGAAGTCCATCATGTCGCGGTGGTCCCAGTAGGCCGCGTAGAACTCCATCATCGTGAACTCGGGGTTGTGGCGGACGCTCAAGCCCTCGTTGCGGAAGTTGCGGTTGATCTCGAACACGCGGTCGAAGCCGCCGACGACCAGGCGCTTCAGGTACAGCTCGGGCGCGATGCGCAGGAACATCTGCTGGTCCAGCGCGTTGTGATGCGTGGTGAACGGCTTCGCGTTCGCGCCGCCGGGAATGGGATGCAGCATCGGCGTCTCGACCTCGAGGAAGCCGTGCTCGACCATGAAGCCGCGGATTGAACTTACTGCCTTGCTGCGCGCCACGAAACGCGCGCGCGCCGCGTCGTCGGTGATCAGGTCGACATATCGCTGGCGGTACTTCAGCTCCTGATCAGCGATGCCGTGGAACTTGTCGGGCAGCGGGCGCAGGCTCTTGGTCAGCAGTTCCAGTTGCGTCACGTGCACCGTCAGCTCGCCGGTCTTGGTGCGCATCAGCGTGCCCTGGGCACCAAGGATGTCGCCCAGGTCACCGTGCTTGAAGTCCTTGTACGCGGCCTCGCCGATCGCATCGCGCTTGACGTAGACCTGAATGCGGCCCGACGTGTCTTGCAGCGTGCCGAAGCTGGCCTTGCCCATATCGCGCATCAGCATCAGCCGCCCGGCCACCGACACGGCGACCTTCTTGGACTCGAGCGCGGCAGCGTCGTCCTGGTCGTAGCGACGATGCAAATCAGCCGCGTGATTCGTGGGCTTGAAGTGATTCGGGAACGCGGTGCCGCCGCGCTGACGCAGGGCTGCGAGTTTGGCGCGGCGCTCGGCAATCAGCTTGTTCTCGTCGGTGCCGTCGTGAGGTTGCGATGGTGGCGACGCTGGCGGCGGGGTCTGACTCATGGCGCGGCTTTCGAGAGGGGGCGCGATTGTAGGAGGCGGCCTTTGCACGATCGGTCTGACCCGCTGCGTCAGCGGGGTGCCGCCTACACTGCCAATCGATGAATGCGCCCCGCCGTTCGAGCCCCGCCATCACCGGTCGTCGCGTGCGCATCGCGCTGGTCGGCTGCGGGCGTATCGCCGGTCAACACCTCGACGCGATCGCGCGTCACGACCAGCAGGCGCAACTCGTCGCGTTGTGTGATTCGAACCCCTCGGCCGTGGCGGCGCCTGGTGTGCTGGGCACCGATGTCCCACGCTTCACCTCGCTCGAGTCGATGATCGATGCGCTGCGCGGTGAACTCGATCTTGTGGTGCTCGCCACACCCAGTGGCTTGCATGCGCCGCAGGCCATCGCGGCCGCGCGCGCCGGGCTGCATGTGCTGACTGAAAAGCCCATGGCCACGCGTTGGAAAGACGGGCTGGCGATGGTGCGCGCTTTCGAGGCCGCGGGCACGCGCCTCTTCGTCGTCAAGCAGACCCGGCTCGAGGCGCCGCTGGTGGCGTTGAAGCGTGCGGTCGATCAGGGCCGCTTCGGTCGCATTGCGATGGTGTCGGTCAACGTGTTCTGGACGCGCCCGCAGAGCTACTACGACGCGGCGCCCTGGCGCGGCACGTGGGCGCTGGACGGGGGCGCCTTCATGAACCAGGCCAGCCACTACATCGACATGGTCGACTGGCTGGTCGGGCCGGTCGCGAAGGTGCATGCCTTCGCCGCCACGCTGGCGCGGCGTATCGAAGCCGAAGACACCGGCGTGATGTCGCTGCGACTGGCCAGTGGCGCGCTCGCGTCGATCGCGGTCACGATGCTGGCGCACGAGCGCAACTTCGAAGGCAGTATCACCGTGCTGGGCGAGCGCGGCACGGTGCGCGTGGGCGGCGCGGCCGTCAACCGCGTCGAGCACTGGGCCTTCGACGAGGCGCAGCCCGAAGACGCGGCGATGCGCGCCAACAACGACGCGCCGCCCTCGCCCGACAGCCGCGGCCATGCGGGCGTGTATGCGCAGGTGTTGGCGTCGCTGCATGGTCGGGCGAGTGATGCCGTCGACAGCGCCGAAGGCCTGCGGTCACTCGAAGTGTTGGCGGCGGCGTACCAAAGTGCGCACGAGGGCCGCGTGGTCACGTTGCCGCTGGGCCGCGACTGACACTCATCGTTCGCGGCGCGATGAACCCCTGCTTCGTCCACCCCAGCGCCGTCGTCGACGAAGGCGCGGGCATCGGCGAGGGCACGCGGGTGTGGCACTTCGTGCACGTCAGCAGCGGCGCGCGCATCGGCGCGGGGTGCGTGCTGGGGCAGGGTGTCTACGTCGGCCCTGGCGTTCACCTTGGCCAGCGCGTGCGCGTGCAGAACCACGTGTCGATCTACGAAGGCGTGACGCTCGAAGACGATGTGTTCGTCGGCCCCAGCGCTGTCTTCACCAATGTGCGCAACCCGCGCGCGGCCGTGCAACGCAAGCATGCGTTCGCGCCGACGCGCGTGAAGCACGGCGCCACGATCGGTGCGAACGCCACCATCGTCTGCGGCACCACGATTGGCGCGTACGCCTTTGTCGCCGCGGGTGCCGTCGTCACCCACGACGTGCCTGACCACGCGCTGGTGATGGGTGTGCCAGCGCGTCCAGCCGGTTGGATGAGCCGGCACGGCGAGCGCCTCGCGCTCCCATTGACTGGTGACGCAGAGGCCACGTGCCCGGTGACCGGGGATCGGTACGTGATGAGGGGTGGCGTGCTGCGCGCCGCGTGAACCGTGGAGTTCATCGACCTGAAGACTCCGTACGCCGCGCTCGAGGTCGACATCCTCGCGCGCATGAAGCGCGTGCTCGAGCACGGCCGCTACATCATGGGCCCCGAAGTCGCCGAGCTCGAAGCCGCGCTCGCCGCACGTGTGGGCGTGCGCCATGCGATCACGGTGGCCAGTGGGACCGAGGCGCTGCTGATTGCACTGATGGCGCTTGACCTCGCACCCGGTGACGAGGTGATCACCACGCCGTTCAGTTTTGCCGCGACGGCCGAAGCGATCGTGCTTGCGGGCGGCGTGCCGGTGTTCGTCGACGTCGAATCAGACACGACGTTGATCGACGCCACGCTCATCGAAGCCGCGATCACGCCACGCACGCGTGGGTTGATGCCGGTGAGCCTTTACGGCCAGTGCGCCGACATGGCCACGATCGAAGGCATCGCGACGCGGCATGGGCTTGCGTTGGTGGAAGACGCAGCGCAAAGCTTTGGTGCGCTGTTCGATGGTTGCGCCAGCGGCAGCTTCGGCGCGTTCGGCGCGACGAGCTTTTTTCCGAG
The DNA here is from genome assembly GCA_963738615.1 of uncultured beta proteobacterium. Classification (GTDB taxonomy): domain Bacteria; phylum Pseudomonadota; class Gammaproteobacteria; order Burkholderiales; family Burkholderiaceae_C; genus CAVTWY01. The sequence continues at coordinate 1,802,865 of CAVTXI010000012.1, read as the reverse complement.
CAAGCCGCTGGGTTGTTATGGCGACGGCGGCGCGCTGTTCACCAACGACGACGCGCTGGCGCAGGCCGCGCGTGAGATTCGCATTCACGGCCAGCGCGAGCGCTACCGCCACGTGCGCGTCGGCGTCGGCGGGCGCATGGACACGCTGCAATGCGCGGTGCTGCTGGCGAAGTTGCCGCGTTTCGATTGGGAGCTGGCGCGCAGGCGCGAGATTGCCGCGCGCTACGACGATGCGTTCGCGGGCCTGAACAACGTTGCGCCGACCGTGCTGCGTTCTCGTCGTACGAGCGTGCACGCGCAGTACACGCTGCGCGTACACGAAAGCAAAGGCCAAGGCCAAGGCCAACGCCGAGACGCCCTGGCTGCCGCGCTGCACGCGCAAAGCATCCCGACCGCCATTCACTACCCGATGCCGCTGCATCACCAGCCGGCCTACGCGCGCTACGCGAACGCCGCCGCCTGCGCCGTGGCGGCGCGGTTGTCGCGCGAGGTGATCAGCCTGCCGATGAGCGCGGACTTGCGCGCGCAGGATCAGGCGCGCGTGATCGACGCGGTGCGTCGATGGGCGGTGGGCGGCTGATTCGCGCGGCATCACGATGATCGCGCGCATCAACCGTCTGCGCCGCCGCGTTGCGCGCCGCCTGCTGCACGCGCTGGCGTTTCGCATCGTCTTTGGTGAGACCTCGCAGGGGCGTGAGCTGCCGATGACGCGCATCTCGCCGTCGAACTGCATCGACCACGAAGACCGCCTGGTGCTGTGCAACCACGTTTATATCGGCCCTTTCAACGTGATCGATGCGAGCCATGGCGTGACGATCGACGAAGGCGTGCAGATCACCAGCCACTGCGCGATCGTCACGCACAGCTCGCACCGCGCGCAGCGCCTGCTGGGCCGCGAGTTCGTGCATTGGATGGACGAGCGCCCGGGATGGGTCAGCGCGCCGGTGCACATCGGCGCGTACACCTTTGTGGGGCCGCACAGCGTGCTCGAGGCCGGCTGCACGCTGGGCCGTGGCTGTCTGGTGCGTGCCGGCAGCGTGGTGCGCGGCACGTTCGCCGACTTCTCGGTGATCGCTGGCAACCCGGCGCAAGTGGTTGGCGATACGCGCGATGCGGACGAGCGCTTCTTCGCTTCCCACCCGGAACTGGCGCAGGTGTTGGCGCCGCTGCGTGCTGCGTGGGCGCATGCAAGTAAACAGGTAAGCCACCACACGGGTGATCGCGACCGATGAAGCTCGTGTTGTTCGGTGACGGCGAAAGCCCGCATCTGCTCGAGTGGGCGCGCGCGCTGGCGGTGCATCGCGGCAACGTCCAGCTCCACGCTGCGTCGAGCCGCGGCTTCCTGCCCGGCTTCGACAGCGTGCTGCCCGCGTCGCACCGCCTGGCGCTGGACACGCACCCGCGCCACGGCGGCGGCAACGTCGGCGTGTTGACGACGCTGCCGCGCCTGTCGCGCTGGCTGCGCGCCGTCGAACCCGACTGGATTCACGCGCACTACCTGACGTCGCACGGCACGCTGGCGTGGCTGGCGCAGCGTGTGGGTCGCGTGCGCGGGCAACTGGCTTCGTCGGCCTGGGGTTCGGACGTGCTGCACACGCCGCAGCGCAACGTGGTCGCGCGTTGGCTGTTGCGTCGTGTGCTGGCGGCGAGCGCGGTCGCGACCAGCGATTCGCAGCACATGGCGCAGCGCATGCGCGACTTCGGCGCGCGCGACGTGATGGTGTTTCCGATGGGCCTGCGTGACATGCCTGCGGCGGCCGACGAAGCCGTCAAACAACCTTGGCTTTTCTACGCCAACCGCGCGCTCGAGCCGCTGTATGCGCCGCATCGGGTGATCAACCTCTTTGCGAGCGTGGCCGCGCGGCGCGACGACGCGCGGCTGGTTGTTGCGCATGACGGTTCGATGCGCGCGGCGCTCGAGGCGCGGGTCACGGCCCTGGGCCTTGCGTCGCGCGTGAGCTTCGTCGGCCACCTGGACGCGCATGCGCAGGCAGTTCACTACCGCCGCGCGCGCTGGTTCGTCAGCCTGCCCCACAGCGACTCGACATCGGTGTCGCTGCTCGAGGCGATGGCGTACGGTTGTGTGCCCATCGTGTCGGACCTGCCCGCCAACCGTGAGGTGGTGCGCCACGGTGAGAATGGAATCGTGATCGAAGCAGTGAACGACCACGTACGCGACGATATGCTGGCGATGCTCGGCGCGCTGGCCCCACGCGCCGCCGACGTGGCGCGGACCAACCGCGCGTGGGTCGAGGTGCACGCACGTTTTGATGTGTCGGTGGCCGCGTTCGTCGAACGTCTTCTCGCAGTCGGCGATCATGCGATCGGTAAACACGAGGTCGGCGGCCGATCCAGATGAAGATTCTGCTGATCAACCACTACGCCGGTGGCCCGCGCTGGGGCATGGAGCATCGCCCCTACCACTTCGCGCGCGAGTGGGTCCGCACGGGGCACCAGGTGACGATCGCGGCAGCGTCGTTCAGCCACGTGCGGCACGCGCAGCCCGAAGGTGTCGACGCGGTCACCGGCGTTGCTGATGAAACCATCGACGGCATCCGCTACCGCTGGTACGCCACGCCGCCGTACCGTGGCAACGGACTGGCGCGCCTGGCGAACGTGCGCGCGTTCCTGGCGGCGCTGCGACGCGATGCCGAATTCTTGGGCAGCTCACTCACGCCCGACATCGTCATCGCGTCCAGCACCTACCCTTTCGATGTCGCTGTCGCGCGCCGCATCGCGCGGGCCTGTGGCGCGATGCTGGTGTGGGAGGTTCACGATCTGTGGCCGCTGTCGCTGATCGAGCTGTCGGGCATGTCTCGCGCGCATCCGTTCGTGTTGTGGTGCGGCGCGGCCGAACGCGCGGCTTGCCGCAACGCGGACCTGGTGGTGTCGATGTTGCCGAAGGTGCACGACCATCTGCGCTCACGCGGGCTCGACCTGATGAAGCTGCACGTTGTGCCCAACGGCACGGCCCCCGAGGACTGGGCGCAACCGCCGGTCGCGATGCGCGAGGATGTGCAGGCCGCGCTGGACCGTGCACGCGCCAAGCGCTGCACGATCGTCGGCTATGCCGGCTCGATGGGCTTGCCGAACGCGATGCATGTGCTGATCGAAGCTGCCGAACAACTGCGCGAAGAGCGCTTCGCGTTCGTGCTGGTCGGCGACGGCCACGAGCGCGGGCGCCTGGAGGCCCTGGTTCGCGAGAAGAAGCTCTCGTCGGTGATCTTCCTGCCGCCGGTGCCGAAGGCGCAGATCCCCTCGTTCCTGCGTTCGATCGACATCGCCTACATCGGCTGGCAGCGCTCGCCGCTGTACCGCTTCGGCATCGCGCCGAACAAGCTCATGGATTACATGATGGCCGGCTGCGTGGTGCTTCACTCGGTGGACGCCGGCAACGACCCGGTGCGCGAGGCCGGCTGCGGCGTGACGGTCGAACCCGAAGACCCCAAGGCGCTGGCGCGTGGCTTGCGTCAACTGGCCATGGCCGGCCCGCGCGAACGTGCGGCGATGGGCCGCCAGGGGCGTGATTACGTTTTGGCGCGCCACACCTACCCGATGCTGGCCGAACGTTTTCTGGACGCGGTGCGCGAGGCCATGCGCCGACGCCAGAACCAGAACCAGAGCGAGAGCGTCGCGTGACGATCCCACGGACGCCGCTGCGGACCACGCCACCCGACGACGCGGCGTCGATGGCGTCGCGCTACGCTCGGCGCCAGGTGGCCGAGGCGCGGCGCGACGATGCATCGAGGCCCGAAGTGCAGCACTGGCTGAACGAACGCCGCGTCGGGCTGGCGCGCATGCTCGAGCGCGCAGGCTGGGCCAACCCCAGCGATCGATGCGCTGTCGAGGTCGGCTGCGGCGCGGGCGGCAACCTGCAACTGCTGATCGACGCGGGCTTCGCGCCGCATCACCTCGTAGGCATCGACCTGCTGCGCGAGCGCATCGTCGCCGCGCGCGCGGCGCTGCCGCCCGAGGTAAGGCTCGAAGTGGGTGACGCCGCACATGCTGCACACGCCGCACACGCCGCACACGTCGATCTCGCGCCGGGCAGCGTCGACTTGGTGATGCAGTTCACCGTGTTCAGTTCGTTGCTTCACGATGGAACGCGCCGCGCGATGGCCGACGCGATGTGGCGCTGGCTGAAGCCCGGTGGCGCGGTGCTCAGCTATGACTTCGTTCTGGGCCCGCCGCATGCGCCGGGCCGCGCCTTGGTGCGCGGGTTGCGGCTGCGCGAGTTGCGCGCGTTGTTTCCGCAAGGTGTGCTGCGTCACGTCGATCGCGTCACGCTTGCGCCGCCGCTGGCGCGGGTGGCTGTTGGCGTGCATCCGCGGCTGGTCGGCGCGCTCGACAAGTTGCCGTGGTTGCGCAGCCATCGCTTGGTCTGGATCGAAAAGCCGTGGTCGACGGAACCGGCTGCGCGATGACCGACAAGCTGCCCTTCATCCCTTTCGCGCGGCCCTCGATCGGCGAGGCCGAGATCGCCGAGGTGGTCGACACGTTGCGCGCGGGCTGGGTCACCACCGGGCCGAAGGCGCGCCGCTTCGAAGAAGAACTTTGCTGCGTGGCTCGCGTCACCGGCGTCGATGGCGTTGACGGCGTCGAATGCGTGGCCGTCTCGTCGGCCACGGCCGGCCTGCACCTCGCGCTCGAAGGCTTGGGCGTCGGCCCGGGCGACGAGGTGATCACGACCACGCATACCTTCACGGCCACCGCCGAGGTCGTTCGCTACCTCGGTGCCGACGTGACGTTCGTCGACATCGACCCCGCCACGTTGTGCATTGACCCGCGCGCGATCGACGCTGCCGTGACACCCCGTACGAAGGCGCTGATCCCGGTGCACTTCGGCGGTCGCGCGGCCGACATGCGCGCCATCGCTGCCGTGGCGCAGCGCCATGGGCTTGCGATCGTGGAAGACGCGGCGCACGCGCTGCCGTGCACGTCGAGACCGACGCATGATCGGCACGCTCGAGCACAGCGCCGCCACCGTCTTCAGCTTCTACGCCAACAAGACGATCACGACCGGCGAAGGCGGCATGCTGGTCACGCGCGACGCGGCGCTGGCGGCACGCGCGCGCACGATGCGGCTGCATGGCATGAACCGCGATGCCTTCGACCGCTTCACGTCGAACGTGCCCGGCGTGGGCTTACCGAGATCGTCGCGCCGGGCTACAAGTACAACCTGACCGACATCGCCGCCGCGATCGGCATTCACCAGTTGAAGCAGGCCGCAGGCCTTTCGCGACGCACGTGCCGCCATCGCGCAGCGCTACGACGACGCCTTCGCCGACTTGCCGTTGCAACGCCCACCGCACGCCGACGATGGCGACCTGCACGCGTGGCACCTGTATGTGGTGCGCCTGAACGCGGGCGCGCGCCGGTGTCGCGCGACGCGTTCGTCGATCAGCTCTTCGCACGCGGCATCGGTTGCAGCGTGCACTACATCCCGCTGCACCTTCAGCCTTACTGGCGCGACCGCTATGCGCTCGAGGCCGCGATGTTCCCCGAAAGCCAGCGCGCCTACGAAGCCAGCGTCAGCCTGCCGATCTACCCGGCGATGACCGACGCCGACGTGCAGCGGGTGATTGACGCGACGGTTGACGTGCTGACCCATGCGGCGCGCGGCGCGATGACCACCGCGTCGGCAGGCTGAGTTTCACGACGCATCACCCGATGGCCAAGCGCGTGTTCGACCTGGTTTTCGCGACCCTGGCGCTCGTGGTGCTGTTGCCGCTGCTGGTGTGCCTTGCGGTGATGGTGAAGCTCGACAGCCCCGGCCCGGCATTGTTTCGCCAGACCCGCGTGGGCCGCGATGGGCGCATGTTTCGCATCGTCAAGTTCCGCAGCATGCGCGTTGATGCACCCGACACCGGGCCGGCGCTGACGGTCGGCGCGGACGCACGCATCACGCGCGCAGGCGCGTGGCTGCGCGCGCGGCATGTCGACGAGCTGCCGCAACTGGCGAACGTGATCGCCGGCAGCATGAGCCTGGTGGGCCCGCGGCCCGAGCTGCCGCGCTACGTCGAGTGCGTGAGCGAACCGCTGCGCAGCCGCTGGCTCGCGCTGATGCCCGGCATCACCGACCCGGTATCGCTGGCTTTTGCCGACGAGCCGCAGCGCCTGGCGCGCTCGCCCGACCCCGAAGCGACCTACGTGCGCGAGATTCTTCCGGCGAAGGTGCAGGCGTCGGTGGCCTACGGTGAGGGCGCCACGCTGGGCAGTGATGCGCGTGTGCTGATGCGTTCGATCGCGCTGTTGGCGGCCAGGCGATGAGCCGCGTGAATCGCTCGCGGGACGCAGCCCGACGTGACGACGCGGCCCACGCGGGTCCTGCGTCCAGCGGGTTCGATTCGAGCATCACTGGCCGAGACGGCGGTGTCGTCAACGGTGACGCCAACGGCAACGGCGTCTGGCCTCGCGTGAACCGTGTGCTGCGGCGCCTGCGGGTGCACCGTGAACCGCTGTCGCTGCTGATCGACGCGATCGTCATCGTGCTGGCGTGGAACGCGACATACCTCTTCCGTCTGGGCTTCGACCGCTGGATGACGGCGCGTCCGCCTTACGACACCGGGGTGCTGGCCGGTGTGGTGCTGCTGTGGGTGGTGGTGCTGTGGGCGCTGCGCGTGCCGCGCGGCATGTGGCGCTTCGTCGGTTTTGGTGACGCCCGGCGGTTGGTGCTGGCGTGCCTGGTGGCCGGCGGTCTGGCGGCCGCGGGTGTGTTCGCGCTGGGTCTTTCGGGTGTGCCGCGCGCGGTGCTGGGCCTTCACCCGGTGATGGTGCTGATGGGTCTGGGTGCTCGTGCGCATGCTGTATCGCATGGTGTACGAGCACATGCGCGCGGCGCTGCGCGGCGCGCGTGAAGCGCCTCGACGCGCCATCGTGCTGGGTGCGGGCGAAGCCGCGCGGCGCCTGGTGGCCGGCATTCAAGGGCAGGGCTGGTCGGTGTTGGGGTTGTTGGACGACGACCCCGCCAAGCAGGGCGCGCGCGTGGCCGGCGTGCCGGTGGTCGGCACGTTGGCGCAACTGCGCGACGTGGTGGCGCAGCACAGCGCCACGCATGTGGTGATGGCGATACCGTCGCTGCGCGGCACGCGGCGGCTCGAGGTGTTCGACCTTGCCGCGCAGGCTCGCGTGCCGGTGTTGACGGTGCCGTCGTCGACACAACTCGAAGAAGGTGCGCAGACGACAAGCCTGCGCGACATCGAGGCCGAGGACTTGTTGGGCCGCGAGCCGGTGCGTCTCGAGGAGCACGACGAACGCGGTATGGGTGCGGTGCTCGAGGGGCGAACCGTGCTGGTCACGGGTGCAGGCGGCAGCATCGGCAGCGAGTTGTGCGTGCAGGTCGCGCGCTTCATGCCGCAGCGCCTGGTGCTGCTCGAGCTGTCCGAGTTCGCGCTGTACACGGTGACGCAAACGTTGGCCGAGCGCTTCCCCGCGCTGCCCGTCGCGCCGCTGATCGGCGACGTGAAAGACCTTGCGCAGCTGCGCTCGATCACGCACGCATGGCGCCCCGCGGTTGTCTTCCACGCCGCGGCCTACAAGCATGTGCCGCTGATGGAAGAGGGCGCGAACCTGCTTGCGTGCCTGCGCAACAACGTGCTGGGCACGCGCCACGTGGCGCTGGCGGCGGCCGAAGCGATGTGCGAGCGCTTCGTGCTGGTCAGCACTGACAAGGCCGTGAACCCGACGAGCGTGATGGGTGCGAGCAAACGCGCGGCCGAACAGTGCGTGTCGATGCTCGCTGCGCAGCATCCATGCACGCGTTTCGTCGCCGTGCGATTCGGCAACGTGCTCGAGTCCAGCGGCAGCGTGATCCCGCGCTTCAAAGAACAGATCGCACGGGGTGGCCCCGTCACCGTGACGCACCCCGACGTCATCCGCTATTTCATGACCATCCCCGAAGCCGCGCGCCTGGTGCTGCAGGCCGCGGCGGTCGGCGACAGCGGTCAGGTGCTGGTGCTCGACATGGGCGAGCCGGTGAAGATCGTCGACCTCGCGCGCCGCCTCATCCGCCTTGCGGGCCGCAACGAAGCCGAAATCGGTATCCAGATCTCGGGCCTGCGTCCGGGCGAGAAGCTCTACGAGGAATTGCTGGCTGACGCCGAGTCGACCCTGCCCACATCGGTGGACCGGCTGCGCATCGCGCGGCTGCAGCCGGTCGAACCCGGGCCGATCGAAGATCTGATTCGTGTGCTCGAACTCGCACTCGACCGCGACGGCGCCGGCGACACGCGCTTGCTGCAATCGGCGTTACGACGCGCCGTCATCGACTACGGCCCTGAAGTCAGAAGCTTTTCGTCACCTCGGCCTGCACGATTTTCATAACTTTGCAATGCCGTTCGCGAACGAGTCAGGCATGGTCGACTCCAAACGCCTTCTTTCTCGATCGCAAGTCGAAGACCAGCAAAGGATGACCGTGCCAACTCGCGAGCGCTACACGTCGCACGAAGACTATCTGGTGACGGTACCCGAACACCGTGACCGCCTCGACGCGATCCTGCACGAGGTGATCGAGCGCGTGCCGGACGCGAAGCCGGTCATCAGCTACAACATGCCGGCGTATCGGCGCGGGCGCATCTTCTTCTACGTGGCGGCATTCAAGCGACACGTGGGGATCTATCCGCCGCTGACCGACGACGTGGCCCTGGTGGCCGAAACCACGCTGTACCGTGGGCCGAAAGGCAACCTGGCGTTCCCGCACGATGCACCGCTGCCCATGGACCTGATCGGTCGTGTGGTGCAGGCGTTGGCGGCACAGTACGGCAGCAGCGCGGTGCCCAAGTAAGAAAGGCGGGCTGCCAAGTAGAAGGGAGACGCCCCGAACCCGATCAGCGAGGAAAGTCGCCGACCGCGTCTTGTGGCTGGTTGCCGCTGTAGGTCACGCGCACCGCGCTGCCCACGCCTTGTGGTCCCGGCCCCCACAGCGCCACGCCACCGCCCCACGCGGCGGTGTTGTTGGTGATGCGCGTGTCCGACACCGCGACCGTTGCACCGGTGATCTTCAATCCGCCGCCGTCGCCGGCACCGGCGCTGTTGCCGTTGATGGTCACATTGTTCAGCGTGAAGAAGCTGTTGTTCACGTAGGCGCCGCCGCCGCCGCCGATCGGGCTGGTGTTGCCCTCGAGCGTGGTGTTGGTCCAGGTGATGTTCTGCCGCGCCACGTTGGGGATCAGCCCCCAGAAGGCCGAGCGGAACACGCCGCCGCCGAGGTGGTTGGACGCGTTGTTGGCGATGCGTACGTCGGTGAAGGTGTCACCCTCGTCGAAGCCGTCGGAGTAGAAGGCTCCGCCCAGGCCGCCGGCACCACCTTGGCCCTCGTGGTTGAACACCGGGCACCGCGGGCCTCCGGGTTCGGTGGCGTTGGCGAAGTTGGCGAGTTGGCCGATCGCGCGGTTGTTCTCGAAGGTGCTCGAGGTGATGGTCGAGGCCACGTGCAGCACGCCGATCGCACCGCCGTTGGACGCCGTGTTGTTGCGGAAGGTGCTGTTGATCACGCTGAGGGTCTTCGCGCCCATCATGTAGATCGCGCCGCCCGCGACGTCGGGGCCGATGTCAGGGCCGCGGTTGTTCTCGAAGGTCACGCCCCAGACCTTCACGTTCACGTCGCGCGTGTAGATCGCGCCGCCGCCGCCGTCTTTGTAGCCCCAGGCGCAGACGCTCGAGCCGTTGCGTGCAGCGAAGTTCGAACCCGCGTCGCGGCCGTTGATCATCGTCAGGCGCTGCACGGCGACGAAGCGGTCGTTGACGCGAAAGTTCCCGCGCCAACTGCGCAGAATCTGCGTCGTGCCCTGGCCGTCGAGCGTGATGCGGTCACCACCGTCGATCACCGTGTCTGTCTCGGTCGGAGCCACGAGTGGCGAGCCGAGCCGAATGGTGTGAGGCGCGCTGCCGCAATCGAACACGATCACGCCGCCTGCAGCAACCGTGGAACGCAGCGCCGATTCGGTGCATGACGCCGGCGAGCCCGTGCCGATGACAGCGGTGGGGGTGCTGACGTCGACCGCGCCCGGGGGTACCGGGCTTGGTGTCGGGGCAGGTGAAGGCACAGGTGCGGGTGCTGGTGCTGGTGCTGGTGCTGGTGCTGGTGCTGGTGCTGGTGCTGGTGCTGGTGCTGGTGCTGGTGCTGGTGCTGGTGCTGGTGCTGGTGCTGGTGCTGGTGCTGGTGCTGGTGCTGGTGCTGGTGCTGGTGCTGGTGCTGGTGCTGGTGCTGGTGCTGGTGCTGGTGCTGGTGCTGGTGCTGGTGCTGGTGCTGGTGCTGGTGCTGGTGCTGGTGCTGGTGCTGGTGCTGGTGCTGGTGCTGGTGCTGGTGCTGGTGCTGGTGCTGGTGCTGGTGCTGGTGCTGGTGCGGGCGGGGGTGGCGCCGGTTCTGGTGATGGTGCCGGTGCCGGTGCCGGTGCCGGTGCCGGTGCCGGTGCCGGGCCGGTGCCGGCGAAGGTACCGGTACCGGTTGAGGTGTGCGCGGTCTGCGCCTCTTCTCGAGGCCGACGCTGCGATCTGCAGCGTCGTTCACGTCGGCCACGGCCGACACCGAAGAGCCGGCGTTTTCGGCGTCGTCACTTCCACCCCCGCACGCCGTCAACGACGTGCCGACTGCGATCGCGACCAGGGTCCATGCCGACCGCACGCGGTTCGACACAGGCGAGCTGCTGCTGCTTGTTTTCAAGATGATTCCCAACGACAGGTCCTATCGAACTCGAGCGGGCCGCCCTGCCTGCGTACCCGCTTCGTACCGAGTTCCGTTGCGCGAACTCGGTCGAACGGGGCGGATGGTGCAATCGCTTTCGGCAGAAGCCGCGACTCGATGTGAAAGTGGTCACCCAAGGTTCACGACGCAGCGGCGCGTGAACGTTTTGAAGTGAGTGCGTCTGCCTGCCGTGGCGTGCGCTTTGCGGTAAGCATGAAAGTGCATGTTGCTAACGCATGCTCACCGCTGGACGCGTTCACTCATGGCCTGTGCAACGACGGCGCGACCTCCCGGTCGGGCCGCCGGGCGTTGGATGTTTCAGTTCACCTTGACGTAGGCATACATGCCGTCAAGCAGGTGCGGGCGCACGTTGCAGATCACGAGGTACGTGCCCTTGTCGAGAAACGCCACGGGTTCGTGGCGGTTCGAACCGTTCGCCGGGTTGGCCGTTGCTGCCGTCGCGAGCGGGCCACCCGCGGGGTTCAGGCCGCGGTAGTAAATCCTCTCGGCCAGGAACGAGAGTGCGGCCGGCAGCGGCGCCGCAGGGTCGGGCGGCAGCACGAAAGCTGGCGGGAAGGTCGGGTACTGACCCGAGCCAGCGGCCACCAGGTCGTCGAGCGTGAAGCCGGGTTTGAAGATGATGATGTCGTGGAACCCGGCCACGCCGAAATCGACAACACCGCCAGCCTTGACCTGGATCCACTTCGGCAGCACCACGTGGTTGACGGCGTTGCCTGGCTGCGCCGTGTTCAAGCCGCGGCCGAAGGTGGCTTGGGTCGCGTGGTGCTTGTGGTTGTTGTGGTCGCGGTCGTGATCGTCGTCGTCGGCGACCGCGAACGTGGAAGCGCTGGCCAAAACAGCGGCGAGCGCACAAGGCAGCAAGGTGCGAGCGATGGTTCTCGAATACATGAGGGCCTCCTGTTCGAGAGTGGTTGCGTCGGTCTCCCGGGACGGTCGGCCTTCGCACGTCGATTCTGTGAACGCACGCCGACCCAGCGCAATGACTCGCTCCCTAGAATCGCGCGCACATTGACAGCGTGAGCGCACGTCGTTCGAACGATCTGTCCGCTGCAATCTTTTTCTTTGGAGACCGTCGATGCCCACGCTGGTCAGCAAGCTCAATCCGCGCTCGGACGAGTTCAAAGCGCACGCTGCGGCGATGCGCGCGCTGGTCGATGACCTGAATGCGAAGCTCGCAGTCATCGCGCAGGGCGGCGGCGAGAAGGCGCGTGCAAAGCACACCGCACGCGGCAAGCTGCCACCGCGCGAGCGTGTCGAGATGCTGTTGGACGCCGACACGCCATTCCTCGAGCTCGCGCCGCTGGCGGCGTTGAACATGTACCCCGAGAAGGACGCCGCGGGCGTGACGAAAGACGCCGCACCCGGCGCGGGCATCATCACCGGCATCGGCCGCGTGGCCGGGGTCGAATGCGTGATCGTGTGCAACGACGCCACCGTCAAAGGCGGCACCTATTTCCCGATCACCGTGAAGAAGCACCTGCGCGCGCAGGAAGTCGCGATGCAGAACCGGCTGCCGTGCATCTACCTCGTCGACAGCGGCGGTGCGAATCTGCCGAACCAGGACGACGTGTTCCCCGACCGCGAGCACTTCGGCCGCATCTTCTTCAACCAGGCGAACCTGAGCGCGCAAGGCATTCCGCAGATCGCGGTGGTGATGGGTTCGTGCACGGCCGGCGGCGCGTACATGCCCGCGATGAGCGACGAGACCGTGATCGTGAAGAACCAGGGCACGATCTTCCTGGCTGGCCCGCCGCTGGTGAAGGCCGCCATCAACGAGGTGGTCAGCGCCGAAGACCTGGGCGGCGGCGACGTGCACACGCGGCTGTCGGGCGTGGCCGACCACCTGGCCGAAGACGACACGCACGCGCTGGCGATCGCACGTTCTATCGTAGCCAACCTCAACTGGACGAAGACGCACGAACAGGCGCTGCAGCCGCCGCGAGCGCCGAAGTTCGACCCGCTGGAACTGCACGGCGTGATCCCGACCGACGCACGCAAGCCCTTCGACGTGCGCGAGGTCATCGCGCGCGTTGTCGACGGCAGCGACTTCGACGAATTCAAGGCGCGCTTCGGCACCACGCTGATCACCGGCTTCGCACACATCGAAGGCATGCCGGTGGGCATCATCGCGAACAACGGCGTGCTGTTCAGCGACAGCGCGATGAAGGGCGCGCACTTCATCGAGCTGTGCTGTCAGCGCCGCATTCCGCTCGTGTTCCTGCAGAACATCACCGGCTTCATGGTCGGGCGCAAGGTCGAAAACGAAGGCATTGCCAAACACGGCGCGAAAATGGTGACCGCCGTGGCCACCGCGACGGTGCCGAAGTTCACGATCATCATCGGTGGCAGCTTCGGCGCCGGCAACTACGGCATGTGCGGCCGCGCGTATTCACCGCGCCTGCTCTGGATGTGGCCGAACGCACGCATCAGCGTGATGGGCGGCGAACAGGCCGCCGCCGTGCTGGCAACCGTGAAGCGCGACGGTATCGAGACCAGGGGCGGCAGCTGGAGCAAGGACGAGGAAGACGCCTTCAAGGGTCCGATCCGCGATCAGTACGAACACCAGGGCCACCCGTACTACGCCAGCGCGCGCTTGTGGGACGACGGCGTGATCGACCCCGCCGACACGCGGCGCGTGTTGGCGCTTGGTTTGTCGGCGGCGTTGAACGCGCCGATACCGCAGCGGCCGGCGTTCGGGGTGTTCAGGATGTAGTGCTGGTGAACGAGCGGCGCGCGGGTCGTTCGTCTAGACTGCACCGGCGGCATCGAAAGTCCGAATGGATGGCGGCTTTTGTAGCCTCGACTGCTTCACGAAATACCATGGACCTCTTATCGCACGCAATGCCGGACCTGGTGGAACAGGCGAGCCGTCCGATTGACCGCGAGGGTGGTGCGCTCGCCGACGATGGCGAACAGCATTCGACGGGTATCGTGCCTTCGCAAGACCTGAGGGCCATGGTTCAGCGCAGGGAAATTGTCGGGATCGAAACAATCACCGACGATCAGTTTCAACCTGCCAGCCTGGACTTGCGGCTTGGTGAAACTGCTTACCGTGTCCGTGCAAGCTTTCTTCCTGGGTCCGGTTCGGTCCAAGACAAGCTGGATGCACTGCAGATGCACAAGATGGACATCACGTCCGGTGGCGTGCTGGAAAGAGGCTGCGTCTACATCATCCCGCTGCTCGAGACGTTGGATCTGAAGCATCGGATGTCGGCGATGGGCAATCCCAAGAGTTCGACCGGGCGCCTCGATGTCTTCACGAGGCTGATTACAGACGCGGGGGCCGCGTTCGATCAGGTGCGAGAGCAATACAACGGGAGGTTGTACGCCGAGGTGTCCCCAAGAACGTTCAGCGTCCTGGTTCGAAAGGGGTCACGCCTGAGTCAACTGCGCATAAGGCGAGGCAAGCCACCAACCAGCGATGGTCTGCTGCGGCGGCTGCAGGATCAGCACAAACTGGTTGAAATACCGGCCGACCGTACGTCCGCCGACGAAGTCGCGAATGGCGTGGCGGTCAGGGTCGATCTCGAGGGACGGCAGTCCGGTGGCGTCATTGGGTATAAGGCCCGCTCGCACTCCGGGCTTGTCGACATCGACAAGGTCAATGAATACGAAGTACTCGATTATTGGGAGCCGGTGCTTGCTCCAAAGCGTGGCGGCCTGATCCTTGATCCAACCGAGTTCTACATCCTTGCCTCACAGGGACCCGTGCGCGTGCCTCCCGGGTTTGCGGCTGAAATGATCGCCTACGACACGCTTGTCGGCGAGTTTCGCGTGCACTACGCAGGGTTTTTCGACCCCGGCTTCGGTCACTCGGACGCTGGCGGAGAGGGCTCGCGAGCGGTGCTGGAGGTTCGGTCCTACGAGGTTCCGTTTGTCATCGAGCATGGTCAACTGGTCGGTCGTCTTGCCTACGAGCGCTTGACGTCGATTCCCACCCAGTTGTACGGACAAGGCGGGCGGTCGAACTATCAGGGCCAGGGCGTGAAGCTCAGCAAGCACTTCAAGGCACTGGCGGCGCCTGAGTAATTTAGGGCCGCGTGCTCACGCTCGGCCACGTGTTCAACCACGGCACGCACCATCGCGGCCAGATCAGCGCGGCGCTCACCTCGTTAGGGCAACCGGCGCCGGAACTGGATCTGGTCACCATGTTGCAAGGCGAGCAGGCGCGGCTGGGGTGACCCGCGGAACAAAAAAAGCCTGCCGAAGCAGGCTTTCCAGGCTGACCAGAACCCTACGTTGAGCGTGGTTCCCGTTGAGCGTGGTTCCTGGTCTTTCACTCAATCACTTCCGCTGTTTGCGACGGCGCAGGCTCAGGCCAAGCCCTGCCAAAGCCAAACCAACAAGAGCGAGTGAATCGGGCTCGGGTGCTTGCCCGACGATGCCGACTTGGTACAAGGCGGCCGGCCCCAAGTTCAACGGCGACACACCACCAGCGAATTGCCCACTCGTGTCACCGTGCGTCAGTTGGAAGACGAAGTAGTCAGGGTTAAAACCGGTGGTGTACAGGCCCACGTACAACCAGAGGTTCTGGTTTGACCCCCAAAGGGATGGGGCGATCGACCACTGGGTCGGCGAGAGGCTGCTGAAGCCTACGTTCAAGTTGCCGCTGGTGTTGCTCCAGGTCGTGCCAATGGGGACAGTGGTCCCGAGAACAGTCGCTGATGGACGCGTGTCACGCTCGATATCGTTGCGTTCGGCACCTGCGATGCCCAGTTGCGTCAGGATGGTGTCGTTTGTCGGTGAACCGGTGCCAACGAGCGAGCACCCATCGGCGTCGTCAATCGTGACTTGGCGCTGCGGGAAACCCGCAGAGCCGCACGTTACCGGCGCGGCTTGAGCGGTGCTGACCGCGCCTGCGATGGCGACAGCTACAACCGCCAGAGACTTGATAAAACTCTTCATGCGTCCTCCAGAACACTTTTGATGCCTGGTTGTAAGCATGTTTCATGCCTTCATGCAGAACCCTTCTGCAATCAACAACTTATCGTTATTCAGCAGTCTTTCGAGGGCGCACTGTAAGGTTTTTCGACAGGATCTGAACGGGCTGCGTCGGCTACTCGCCGCTACCGCCCCCGTCGCCCCCACCGCCATCCATTCCCCCAGCATCAAACCCGCCGCCTGCACCCCCGCCGTCAAAGGAACCGCCGCCGCCCTCGTTGCCGCCTTCGACCGGTTGGCCGCCGTCCGCTAGGGTGCCGGGGCCGACGCCGTGCCAATCGTTCGGGTCAGGTGTGGGCTGTTGGCGATCAACGTCGCGTTCGAGCATGGGGTCCGGGTGCGTGTGGCCGAGCACCGACGCCCACAAGCCGCCCCACAGTGCGCCGCCCAGCAGCCACGGTGAAGGCCCCCAGCGGTCACGCGGCTGCGTCGACGCGGTGTCAGCGCGCGGCGGTGCGTTCCTCGCGTTTCCCGAGGTTCCAGTGCGGTCGCGACGTCCGAAGAGCAAGCGAGCCAACCAGCGCAGCATGGCAAGACCTCCTGTCGATGTGCCGCCAAGCGCGGGATACGGCGGGCCCTCAATGTCGCACAGCCGTTCGCGGTTGACGGCCACGCGGTCGCTCCTCAGCCCCGCAACAAGTCGACCAACTCCTGCGCCGCCAACGGCGCGCTTGTGTCCTGGTCCGCGAGCAGGCCTTCGGCGAGTTCGCGTTTGTCGTGGTGCAGGCCGACGATGCGTTCTTCGATCGAGCCCGCGGTGACGAGGCGATAAACCGTGACCGGGCGCTGCTGGCCGATGCGGTGCGCGCGGCCCATCGCCTGGTCTTCGGCGGCCGGGTTCCACCACGGGTCGGTGATGACGACGTAGTCGGCGGCGGTGAGGTTCAGCCCGAACCCGCCGGCCTTCAGGCTGATGAGGAAAAGATCGGCCTCGCCGCGCTGGAACGCGGCCACGCGTTCGCCGCGCGCCGCAGCGGGGGTGCTGCCGTCGAGGTATTGATAGCGAAGGCCCGCGGCGTCCAGGCGCTCGGCCAGCAGCTTCAGGAAGTCGGTGAACTGGCTGAAGACAAGCGCTTGATGGCGGCCTTCGACAAGCTCGGTTGCAAGCCGCTCGAAGGCCTGCACTTTCGCGCCGATGCGGCCGAGCTCGGGTGCAGCCAGGCGCGGGTCGCACGCGGCGCGGCGCAGGCGCGTCAGTTCGGCCAGCACGTTGAAGCGCGACTTCTGGTCGTCGGTGTCGAGCTGCGCGATGCGCTCGAGCGCCTGCCTGCGCATCGCCTCGAGGAACGCGCGTTCTTCGTCGTTCGGCTCGATGCGCTGGACGATCTCGGTGCGCGGCGGCAGGTCGGTCAGCACCTGTGCCTTGGTTCGCCGCAACAGGAACGGGCCGACCAGCCGCCGCAGGCGCGCGCGTGCGCCTTCGTTGCGCTGGCGCTCGATGGGGTTCGCGAAACGTTCGTTGAAGCGCGCGCTGCCGCCCAGCAGGCCCGGGTTCACGAGGTTCATGATCGACCACAGGTCGGCCAGGCGGTTCTCGACCGGCGTGCCCGACAGCGCGAGCTTGAAGCCCGCGTCGAGGGCCGCGACCGCTTGCACGCGCTGCGTCGCCGCGTTCTTCAGCGCCTGCGCTTCGTCGAGCACCAGCGTGGCCCAACCGTCCTTCTTGCGGGCAAAGTCTTCGGCGTCGCGCAGCAGCAGCGCGTACGAGACGATCAGCACATCGCCGGCCTGCGCGGTGGCAAGCTGCGACGCGCGGTCGGCATCGGCCTGATGACCGTAGATCGCGCCGCGAAGGCCCGGCGCGAAGCGCTCGATCTCGTCGGCCCAGTTGCTGCACACGGAGGTCGGCGCGACCACCAGCGCGGGCCCTGCGGCCGCGCGCGTAAGCAGCAGCGCAAGCGTCTGGATCGTCTTGCCCAGGCCCATGTCGTCGGCCAGGACCGCGCCGAAGCCGGCTTCGGCAAGCCGCGTCATCCAGACGAAGCCATCACGTTGATAAGGCCGCAGCGCAGCCTGCAGGCCATGCGGCACGTCGGGCTCGAGCGCGGCAGCGGCCTCGAGCTGTGCGGCGCGCTTGCGCCATGCAGCGTCGCCCTTCACGCCCAGTTCCGCCGCTGCGTCCGCGAGCCACGCGGCCGACGTGGCGCCGAGCTTCACGCCCGCACCCGCGGCTTCACCGATCGCCGCGAGTTCGGCCAGGCGCTGGCGCAGCTGATCGGCCAGCGCGAGGTATTCGCCGTTGCCCAAAGCGACGTAGCGGCTCGAGCGGCCTTCGTGCAGCAGGCCGAGCAACTGCTGCAGCGACAACACGCGCGCTTCGTCGAGGCGCAATTCGCCTTCGACCGCGAACCAGTCGCGCTCGCTGCTCAGCGTCGTCGTGAAGGCGTTCGCGTCGGGCGCGATCACGCGCAACGACTGGCCCTTGGGCCACTCGATCGCTCGCAGCGCCGTGGCGTCGGCGGCAACGCGGCCCAGCGCATCGACCGCGGCCAGCGCGTCTTCGGGATCGTCGAGCTGCCAGATGCCGTCGCCCGCGCCGCTCGCGTCGGCACCGGCGAGGAACGGCATCGCTTCGAGCAGCGTCGCGAGGTGCTCGCGCTCGGCCGCGAGGTCGCGTTCGGTCGCCAGGCTGATGCCTGCGTTCATCGTCATCAGCCGTGCGCGGCCGTGGCCCGGCGCGATCGCGGGGCCGAAGTCGCCGAAGGGGCGCGCGACGAGCGTGAGGCGCAAACCGTCGCCGCGCGGATGAAGCTGCGCGACCAGGCGCGCGTCGCTGGGCACCGGCTCGCCGGCTTCAGCGTCGCTCGAGAGCACGAAGTGGCCGGCGAGCACGCGCAGCGCGGCGTCGAGTTCGGCGCCGGCGTCGACCGGCACCGTCCAGCGCTGCGCGATCAGCTCGGCCACGCGCTTGTGCGCCGACGTCAGGCGCAACAAGCGCGCGCGATCGGGTGCGTCACGCACGACGCGAACGCTGTCGCGCCTGGTCTGCTCGGCCTCGATCGCGTCGAAGTCGTGGAAGTGGTTTGTGAGCTTGGGCTCGTCTTTGGCGATCAGCGGATCGTGCAGGCGGAAGACGAAGTGCTCGCGGCCTTCGGCTTCGCGTTCGCGACGCACCTCGAGCATCGGCAGGCCTTCGGTCAGTTCGATCGTCGTGCCTGGCGTGTCGGCGAACTCGACGGCAGGATGGCCCACGAGTGCGGCCGCGGCGCCGGGCAGATCGAACGACAGGCTGCTGGCGTGGTAGCGCGAGGCGCGCAGGTTGCGCGCCACCGCGGCGTCGCGCGCGTCGAGCCGCGTGCGCTTCTTCAGCGCACCCAGCGACAGCAGCTTCGGTTTGCCGCGCCCGGTGGCCGACGGTTCGAAGGCTTCGAGGTCGAAGACTCTGCCGTCACGGTCGAGCTCGAGGCGCCAGGTGAGGCACGAGGCGGGCCGCTCGGCCGCGGCCTCGGCGCCGCTGCCGCCGCCCAGCGCTGCAATCGCAGCCAGTGCGTCGCGCCAGGCGTCGCGCCGCGGCGCGAAGAAGCCGGCCCGCAGATGAGTCGAAGGGACCGTGCCAACGTCTGTCTGCGCCGAGCCGATCGAAGGGCCAGTCCGTGCGCGCTCGGCCTGCAACACGGCTTGCACGTCATCGGGCAAGGAAGGCGCCTCGCGGCCCAGCCGCGCCAACGCCTCGAGCACAAGCGCCGCCTTCCAGGTCATGCCCATGCGTACGAGCTCGACCACCACGTGCGCCAGCAACTCCTTGCTCCAGCCCTTCGGCGTCTGGCCGACCCACGCGGCGAGGATCAGGCGGTCGCCGAGGAGGTCGACGTCCACGCGCACCAGGTCGCCGATCCCCTGCGGCGAATCGAGCGCCTTGGGCTCGAGCCGCGCATCGCCCAGGCGCGACGCGAGCACGTGCGCCCAGCGCCCCCAATCGTCACTCGACGACGGACTGCGTGAACCCGACATGGCGATGCAGAACTTGTGCGCCGTCGACCACGCCTTGGCGTCGGGCTGCGCCATCAACGCCAGCGGGTAGAGCTGAAGCACGCGCTGCGGTGCAATGCCGCGCCGCTTGCCCAGGTGCGTGCACAGGCCCTTCCATGCGGGCGGGAAGGCGGCCGCGGCGTCGGCCCAGCGGCCTTCGCGAGCGGTGCACAGCGCGTCGAACAGCGGCCGAAACGGCAGCACCGTCTGGTCGTTGCTGATCGCCGCGGCCATGCCGGCACGGTCGCCGCGGTGCAGGCGAACTTCGGCCACGTGCAACCGCAGCCCGCCCGAGTCGATCTCGCGCGGCGCGTCGTCCAGGTGCGCTTCGACCCACGACATCAAGGCGCCCGCGCGCATGAGCGCACCGCCGTTGTCGAGCGCGATCAGCAGGTACCAGCGCAGGCCTGTATCGATGCGGTCGGCGAGGCCCAGGCGCTCGAGCTGGCGCAGCGCGCGCAGCACGGTTTCGACGGTGACGAGGCTGTAGAACGAGCGCGACATGAAGCGCTTGAAGTTCGCGAGGTCGATGCCGGCGATGAGCAGCAGCCGCAGCAGCGCCGCCGCCTCGTCGACGTTGCGCGGCGTGAAGCTCGGCGGGTTCGCGTCGTAGCCCTCGAGGTTGCCGTAGCCGACCGCGGCGTGCAGCCACGCCTTCCACCAGTGTGTGGCCTCGGGGCGCACCAGCAACACGCGAAGGCGATCCTCGGCGCGGGATTCGGCCACCGACCAGCCTTCGCTCTCGCCCTGATGCCGTTCGACGCGTCGGCCTTGCGCCAACGCGTGCAATGCAGGGCCGACGTCGTGGCCGGTGAAGGCCGCACCGTCCGCGCGGCGGAAGTGCAGGTTGCGCAGCAGCTGCAGCAACGCCGTCTTGCTGCGCTGCCAGCCGGCGACCACAAGGCCGTCGAACACCGTCTCGAGATCCGCGGGCTCGAGCCTCGCCGCGGCTTGCTCGTCGGCCTTCTCGGCTGCGGCCTGCTGCGCGCCGCGGCGCAGGGATTCGAAGTCGCCGATGCGGCGGCCGTGGATGTCGACGAATTCGTAGGGGTCGGGGCGCGGACGCGCGGAGTCGGTGGAGCGCTTCTTGGGCATCGGTGGATGCTAGTGTGCTCGAGGCGGAAGGTCGGGCGTCACGTTCTGCGTCGCGGGATCCAGAAAGCCAACTGCGCCGCTGCGACGAACGCAAGAAGCCCGACCGCTGCGACGCCGACGCCCAGTGACGCCGCCGACGCCAACAGCGACAGCAGCCCCGGCCCGCACGCCGCGCCGATGTCGGTCATCAAGCGCCAGACCCCCAGGAACTGCGCACGTGCCGTGGGCGGCGCGTGGTCGGCGCCCAGCGTCATGATCAACCCCGAGCCGATGCCGTTGCCGAAGCCGACCGCGCTCGCCGCGATCAGCAGCGTGACAGCGCTGTGCGTCAGCGGCATCAACAGCAGCGCCGCGCCCATGATCAGCAGCGACGGCAGCGCGACGGCGAGCCGGCCCTTGCGGTCCATCACGAAGCCCGCGGGGTAGAAGACCAGCATCTCGACGCCGCCCGCGATGCCGACGATCAACGACGTGACCGAGGCGTCCAGTCCGAGGTGGTCGGCCCACAGCGGAATGGCGGCTTGACGCGCCGCGCGCACCGCGGCGACGAGCATCACGCCGATGCCGAGCGTGAGGAACACGTGCCGGTGATCGCGAATGATCGCGCGCCACGACGAGCGTGCACCCGCGCTGCCTGGCGAGGGTGCACCGACAGCGGCAGCGGCAGCGGCGGCAGCGACGGCGTTGCCCTGCAGATCCGGCAATCGCGACGACACGACCGCGGCGATCAGCAACGCCACCACGCCGACGCCATACGCTGCCGCGAGGCCCCAGAAGCTGATCGCCACCGCAGCGAGAAGCGGACCGATGAACATGCCCACGCGCATCATCCCGCCCAGCATTGACATCGCGCGGGCCCGGTAGTCGATCGGCACCGCTTCGGCCATCCAGCTCTGACGCGCCAAGCTGAACACCGCCTGCGCGATGCCGATGACGAACGCGCCCAGCGCGAACACGACAAGGCTCGAGGTGAACGCGCACAGCGCCATCGCCGCCGCGCAACCCATCGCAGCGGCGACGATCGTCCAGCGTTCGCCGTGGCGCATCGTGACGATCGACGCGGGGATGTTGCCGAGCATCGACCCCAGCCCGATCAGCGCGATCAGCAGCGCGGCTTCGGGCACCGACGCACCAAGCGTGCGCGCCGTGAGCGGCACCACCGGCAGGATCGCGCCTTCGCCGATGCCGAACAGCAGCGACGGGCCGAAGGCCGGCACGGCGATGCGGCGCAAGGAGAACGGTTCGTTCACGGCGTCTCAGAACTGGAACAACGAGAACCCCAGCCCGATCGTCGTCTGCCGATGGTTGTAGTCCAGCAGCGTTTCGCCGTAACCGCTGAACAGTTGCACGTACCAGCGCAGGCCGGCGGGTTCGGCGCCGTACACCGGGTAGGTCAGGTCAAGCTGCATCGACCCGCGTGCCAGCGACTTCAGGTTCGTGCGCCACGACAGCGCGGCCGTCGCCACGCCCGGCAGCCACGTTGCCAGGATCTCCCCTCGGCCGATGTAGGCGGTCAGGTCGGGGTTGTCGTCGTCTTCTTTCGACTCGGGCAGGCGGCGATGCGCGCGCACCTGCAGGCCGAATTCGCCGCGCTCGAAGCCCGCGCCGAGGTACACGCGGTTCCAACTGCGCGATTGAGGCAGCGACTGTCCGTTGGACTGATGTGCCGCGCCAAGCTGCACCATGCGCCACTGCCAACCGAAGGGCAACTCGCGCGCTTCGGCCGGCACGGGCACCACGTAGATCGCTTCGGGCTGGTAGTCGGTGCTGCGAAACGGCGCCGATTCCTGCGAATTCCACAACTGCCACAACGAACGCTGCGTGTAGGCAAGCCACAGGTCGGCGTTGGGCAGCAGCACGTCGCTTGCCGCCTTCGCGCGCAGCGACACCTGCAGCTTCGATTCCATCGCACGGTAGCGCTCGTTCGGCGCCAGCGCGGGCCGCGTGGGGCTCTGCGGCGCGCGGCTCAAGCGCGTGGTGTAGTGCAGCGGCAGCAGCGCGTTGGGCAGGTAGGTGCGCACGACAAACTTTCGACGTTTGTCGGCGGGCTCGAGCTCCCACAGCTTCGACATGATCGAACCCGTGGCGCCGGCATCGGGCGGGGGAGGTGGTGGTGGTGGCGCAGCGGTTGCTGCCGTCGGCGCGGATGCCGCGCGCGGGGGTGGCGCTGCGGTTGCGTCGGGGTCGGGGCGGAACAGGCGGTCGTAGCACGCCAGGCGTTGGGTCGGGTCAGACTCGGCCGCGCAGCGTGCCCCGTCTTGCGACCATGAAGGCAACGGCACCAGTGCGCATGCCAAGGCCGACATGAAGGCGACTTGCTGGGCGGTGAAGCGATGGTGAAGCAATGAAGACATCGTGCGCGCAGCATGCCATCGCATCGACGTTGCGCATGCTGCGCATACCCACTTATGCTTGCCGCCGCCATGCACACCACCATTCACCTGCGTTCCCTGGCCGCCACCGATTCGCTGCAAACCATCACCGCGCTGCTGCATCGCGCGTACGCGCGTCTGGGTGCGATGGGACTGAACTACACCGCCGTCGACCAGCCCCTCGACGTGACGCGCCAGCGCATCCAACGTGGGCACTGCTTCGTGCTCGACGACGGCGCAACGGTCGTTGGCACGATCGTCGTCAACGGTGGCTACGACGCCAACCGCGACCCATGGGCGCGGGCTTCGCCGTGGTACTACCGCGGCGATGTCGCGCACCTCCACCAGCTTGCGGTCGATGCGTCGCTGCGGGGGCAGGGTTGGGGTGATCGCCTCGTCGGCGCTTGTGAGGCGTGGGCGGTGCAACACGGCTTTCGCGCCATGGCGCTCGACACCGCGGTGCCCGCAACCCATCTGCGGTCACGTTATGCGCGGCTGGGGTATCACGACATCGACGAGGTGCAGTGGCCCGGCAAGCGCTACCGCAGCGTGTTGATGTGCAAGCCGTTGGGCGAAACCGTGCCCACGGCGGCCGACCCCGAACACCGATGCGCGGCCGTGCGCACACTGTGGGCCCACGTGCAGGCGCGCGACTGGGCCGCGATGCGCGCTGCGCTGGCCGATGGCTGCACGATGCACTGGCCCGCGACGCGCGAACGGTTCCTGGACGCTGATGCCATCGTGCGCGTACAGACGATCTATCCCGAAGGCTGGTCGATCGACATCGGCGAGGTGCTGGCAACGCAAGATGGCCGCGTTGTTTCGACTGTGACGGTGACGCACGGCGCGCAAACGTTCTTCGCGCGGTCGATCTTCGGCTTCGGTGCCGATGGCCGCATCACGGGCATCGACGAGGTCTGGGCGACGGGCGAGCCTGCGCCCGCATGGCGTATCGCGGCGTCGATCGGGGCTTACGAGCGGCGCGTTGGGCAACGGAAATGATGGACGGATTGGCGGCGATTCGGGCGAAGAAGTAGTCGGCGTCAAAGTCGCGCCGCGTTGCACGGCAACCCGGCCACGTCGACCCGCAGCCGCAGCACGCAACCCGCCAGCGGCTCGCGCGCCAGTTCCTCGGCGGGCCGGCTGTGGCTGGCGGTCGTGACGTAGATCGTCTTCAGGTCCGCGCCGCCGAAGCACGGCATCGTGGGGCAGCGCACCGGCAGCTTCACGTCGCGGTCGATGCGGCCGTCGGGGGCCAGGCGCAGCAGGCGTGCGCCTTCGAACATCGCGACCCAGTAGAAGCCTTCGGTGTCCATCGCGGCGCCGTCGGGGCGGCCGCCGTAGGTGGCGAGGTTTTGATTGGGCTGTTTGGGCGGGAAGGTCGCGAAGGTGCGGCGGTTTGTGATGGCGCCCTTGTCGAGGTCGAAGTCGAAGGCGTCGATGCGCGCCGAGGTGGTGTCGGTCCAGTACATGCGTGCGTGTGTCGGGTGTCCACGCCAGGCCGTTGGCGATCGTGGCGTTGCCGGCCATCTTCACCAGGCCATGTGCCGCGTCGAAGCGGAACAGCGCGGCGTTGGGTGCCGTGCGCGGCTCGTACATGTTGCCAACCCACAGGCGCCCCGCGGGGTCGGCCTTGCCGTCGTTGAAGCGCTCGATGGCGGGGTTGTACGGTGTGGTGTCGGGAATGGGTTCGAGCTTGCCGCTTGCGGTGTCGAAGATGGCCAGGCCGGTGCGCAGCGCCAGCAGCATCAGGGTGGTTTCGCCGCGGCCTTGCACCACGAGCGGAGCGCAGCAAGCGACGTCGGTATCGAAAGCCCACTGGCGATGCGCGCCAGTCGCGGGGTCGAAGCGGTGCAGCGCGTGGCCGGGGATGTCGCACCAGTACAGAACCTGCTGTGTCGGGTGCCAGCAGGGTGACTCGCCGAGCTGGTTTGCAGGGACGCCGGGCAGGGCGTCGATCGTCGGGGCCATGGATCGCGGCGCTTGCACTCAGCGCGGGGCCACGTCGAGCGTCATCCACGCGCGCATCGTTTCGCCCGGCGCCAACGCCACGATGCCGTGCGCGGTGGGCGTGTCCATACGAATCGCATCGATCACGTGGCTGACGGGTTCGATGCAGAAGTGCGGTTTGTCGGGCGGTGTGTAGATCACGACATAGGGCAGCGACGAAGCAACGGTCACGGCCAGCGCTTCGTCGCGTACGCGTGCGCTGCCGGGCCAGCCTTCGAAGACGTGATCGAAATCAAGGTGTCGCAACTCGGCGTCGATGCCGCGTTGTGGTGCACGGTGCGTGGGCAGGTGCGTGGTGGCGTCGCGCTCCCAGCGGCCTGCGCATTCCACATGCATGCGGCTCGACGCGCGTTTGGGGAAGTAGGGGTGCCAGCCCAGGCCGGCGGGCTGCGGCCGGGCGTCGGTGTTGCGCAGGTCCATCTCGACACGCAGGCCGGTCGGTTGCAGATCGAAGCGCTGCTCGACCTCGAACGCAAAGGGCCAGGCGGCATCAGGCGCCTGTGTGTAGCGCAGCGTGGCGTGCGTGTTGTCGGCATGCGTGACGTGCCACGCCTGAAGCCAGGCGCTGCCGTGTATCGCGTGCGGGTACTCAGGGTTCTCGGCACCGGCGTTGGCCGCCAGTTCATAGGTTTGCCCTTGCCAGTCGAAGCGGCGCCAGCCGATGCGGTTCGAGTACGGCACCAAGGGGAAGCAGCCCGACTCGCGCGGGCCTTGCAGCGCGGCGGGGTCGTCGGTGCTGCGCAGCACCGGCACGCCGTCGAACCACAGGCCGGCGATGCTGGCGCCAAGGTCCGGCCGCAGTGCGGCGCGCATCGGGCCGTGGCGAAGTTCGATCACATTCATGCAGACCACTCCGAAGGAAGAACGCAGATGACACCGTAGCGCATCATGCTCGAGGTGCTTGTTCAGCGGCGAACGGTTGACGAAGGCGCGGCGTTGGTTCGTTCGCGCGGCAGCGTGCGCGCCCAGCGCTCGAGCGTCTCGTCGGCCGTGTCGGCGTCGGGCTCGAGCACTTCGAGCAACGTGGCCTTGATGTCGTGGGCCTCGGTGCCGCTCAGTTCGCGCTGTGCGACGTGCACGTCCAGTTCGGAGTCGATCTGTTTGGCCAGCGCCACCAGCGCGGGCGTGGGCTCGCCCGAGGCGGCGCGGTTCAGGTCGCGGAACTGGCGCACGGTGTCGGCGAAGCGAAACCAGGTTTCCAGCCGCGCGATTTCGCGCGCGCCGTCGGGCTTGGCTGTCAGATCGTTCACGAGCGCTTGCCACTGCTGCGCTGTCAAGCCTGGCGGCACCGGTCGCGCGGCCTTCGCGGGCGTGACTCGTTCCGGCGCAGCAGTCGTCGGCGACGTCAGCACCGCGCCATCGGCCAATGACGAACCGTCTTTGGCGAAGGGGTACGTTACCGCCGACGTCGTGGCGGTTTTCGACGCGTCGGGCTGCGGCAGGGTTTGCAGCACCTGCACCTGATCGCGCGCGCTTGTGTCGTCGAACCAGCGCAGCGCCAGCACGGCCGCAGTGCCCAGTGCCGCGGCAGCGATGCCGATCATCAACGCGAACTTCCGCGCGGGTGACCAGGGCGGCGCACCATCGTCCGCAACGGGCGGTTGGAGGCGACGCGACAGCGGGACGGGGGTGTCGGGCATGGCGCCAGTATGGCGCCGCGGCGCCGCGCCAAGATGTCGCGCCTGTTCTTTGCTCACGGCCTTTCACGCGCCTTCGCTGACGTCCGCGACGCCCGCGACGCCCGCGAGCGTTGCCGCCACAACGCGTGCTGCCGCTGGCGGTCGAGTAGCGTCATGGTGTCGCGCGATGTTTCGCGGGCGAGCTTGTGGAAGGTCTTCAAGCGATCGGGCGGCATCGCCTTCTCGCACCGCGCAGCCGGGTTCGCTTTCGTGACGGCAATCGCGGAAGCGGCACTGCGCGGCCAGCTGTGGCGACCTCGTCGAAGGCGCCCTGCAGGCCGGCTTCGTCGGTGTCGAGCCGCAGCGTGCGAATGCCCGGCGTGTCGATCACGCAGGCGCCGCCCGGCAGGCGGTGCAGCGTGCGCGCGGTGGTGGTGTGGCGCCCGCGGCTGTCACCGGCGCGCACGGGGCCGGTGTCTTGGGCTGGTTCACCGAGCAGCGCGTTCGTCAGCGTGCTTTTGCCGGCGCCGCTCGAGCCCAGCAGCACCAGCGTGCGGCCGGGTTGCAGCCATGGCAGCAGCGCGGCGCGCGTGGCTGCGGCGTTCGAGCCCGTTGACCGCGATCACCTGCGCCAACGGCGGCAGCATCGCGCGCACGGCGTCGACGCGCAGGTCGACGTCGGGACACAGATCGGCCTTCGTCAGCACCACCAGCGGCTCGACGTTCGCCAGCCGCGCCAACGCGAGATAGCGGTCGAGGCGGCGCAGGTTGAAGTCGGCGTCCAGCCCCATCGTGAGAAGCGCGGTGTCGACGTTGGCGACGATGACGGCGCGCGCCACCTTGTCGCGGCCGTCGTGCAGGCGCCGCGCGATCTGGTTGAGGGGAGCGACGCGCCGGTGCACCCACAGCTCGTGCTGCGCATCGGGTGCGGCCAGCACCCAGTCGCCGACGGCGAGGGCGTCGTCGGCAGTCGTGGAGTTCACGCGGCAACTCGGGCAGCAAGGCGCGCCGCGTGGCTGGCTTGGCCGTCGTGCAGCATCACTTGTGCGCGTTGCACCTCAACGACGCGGAAGGGTCGCAGTCGGGCGTCTTCGATCAATGCCTGCATGACGCTGCGTTTCAGCGCCGGGTTCAGGCCGATGCGCTCGAGGCAGGTGACGTGAAGGTCGAGCGTCGGGGCGGTTGGATTCGGATCGGTGTCGATCATGGTGGTCGGTTCGTTCTCAGCACCAGCGCGTTGGCGCACTGGCTTGGGAAGGAGAACGGACCATGCGCGCCGGGCGGCGGGCTCGACGGGATCGACAAAGATCGATAAGGAAGGTCGGCGTTCAGCCGACGACAACCCAGGCGTCAGCGCTGCAAGGCGCCTGCGCGTGCACGGTCCGGTGAAAGGGGCGTATCGCGGGTAGGGCGTGCGGCCATGGTCACCTCCGTTGCGTGGGTTGATGGAGACAAGAGCCGCGAGTCTGGGCGCGACTTCCGAGGGCGTCAAGCGCGAGCGAGCGACGGGCTGACGTTGGTCATCTCGCGTCGGTACGCTTCGGTACGATAGCGCCACGATGCCCACCTTCCTCGACATCCAGCGCCAGCCGCACGTCGCGCGCGTGTTTCTGAACCGCCCCGACGTTCGCAACGCCTTCAACGAAGGCGTGATCGCTGAAATGACCGCGGCCTTCGAAGGCTTCGCGCGTGATGACACGCTGCGTGCCGTGGTGTTGGGCGGTCACGGCAAGGCCTTCTGCGCCGGGGCCGACTTGAACTGGATGAAGTCGATGGCCGGCTACGGCTGGGACGACAACCGCGCTGACGCGCAGAAGATGGCCGACATGTTGTGGGCCATCTGGTCGTGCCCGGCGCCGGTGGTCGGCCGCGTGCATGGCGACTGTTATGCGGGCGGCTTGGGGCTGGCGGCGTGCTGCGACGTGCTGATCGCGGCGCGCGGGGTGAACTTCTGTCTCAGCGAAGCGAAGATCGGCCTGCTGCCCGCGACCATCGGGCCGTACGTGGTGCGTGCGATGGGCGAGCAGGCAGCGCGGCGCTTCTTCGTCACCGCCGAACGTTTCGACGCCGACGCCGCGGCGGCCTTCGGCTTCGTGCACCGGGTGGTCGACGCCGCCGAGATCGACAGCGCAGTCGACGCGGCCGTGGCGACGCTGGTTGCCAACGGCCCGCAGGCGGTGCGCGCCTGCAAACAGTTGGTGAAAGACATCGCCGGTCAGCCGATCGATGCTGCACTGCGTTCAGACACCGCGCGCCGCATCGCCGACATCCGCGCCAGCGCCGAGGGTCGCGAGGGTGTCGGCAGTTTTCTCGAGAAGCGCACCCCGGCGTGGAACGCCGGGCCTCGACAGTGACGGCGTGGAACACACCATGAACATTCCTGACCTTTCGACGCTGAACCTGCCTGCAACCCTGTCGAACTTCGACACCACGCACCTGTTCGCGATGGCGGCGGCGCTGGGCTGGGCCAGCGGCCTGCGGCTGTACCTGGTGGTCTTTCTCACCGGCATGGCGGGCTACATGGGCTGGGTGCCGCTGCCCAAGGGGCTGACGCTGCTCGAGTCGCCGGTGGTGCTGTGGGGCAGCGGCGCGATGCTGGCGGCCGAGTTCCTGGCCGACAAGGTGCCCTGGGTCGATTCGTTGTGGGACACCGCGCACACCTTCGTGCGCATTCCGGCGGGTGCCGCGCTGGCTTACGGCGTGTTCGGCGGCGACCAGTCGCAATGGGCGATGCTGGCCGCGCTGATGGGCGGCACGCTGGCCGCCACGTCGCACGCCGCCAAGACCACGACACGCGCGGCTGCGAACGCGTCGCCCGAACCGTTCTCGAACCTCGCGCTGTCGTTCGCGGGTGACATGGCAGTGCCCGGCATGTTGTGGCTGTCGGTCGAACACCCGATGGCGTTCTGGGTCGCGCTGGCGATCGCGCTGGTGATCATGGTCGCGGCCATCGTGGTGCTGTTCCGCTTCGTGCGCGGGCTGCGGCGCAAGCTGCACAACCACTTCGTGCCGACGAAATTCAGCGGCGAGATCCAGGTCGAGCGTCGGGTCTGAACGCGGCGGCGGTGCCGAGTGCATCGCGCCTAGCCGCAGGGTGCCGCCGTAGACTGATCGGCGGAGGTGCCCGTCCTTGTTCAACAAGATCCTGATCGCCAACCGCGGCGAGATCGCGTGCCGCGTTGCGTCCACCGCGCGTCGTCTTGGCATTCGCACGGTCGCCGTGTATTCCACCGCCGACGCCAACGCGCGCCACGTTCGCGCCTGCGACGAAGCGGTGGCCATCGGCGGTGACGCGCCGCGCGACAGCTACCTGGTGTGGCAACGCATCCTCGACGCTGCCAAAGCGACCGGCGCGCAGGCCGTGCACCCCGGCTACGGCTTCCTGTCCGAGAACGAAGCCTTCGCGAAGGCCTGCGCCGATGCGGGCCTGGCCTTCATCGGCCCGCCGCCGTCGGCGATCGCGGCGATGGGCAGCAAGTCGGCCGCGAAGGCGTTGATGGAGAAGGCCGGCGTGCCGCTGGTGCCCGGCTATCACGGCGACAACAACGACGCCGCGTTCCTGGCGCAGCAGGCGCAGCGCATCGGATTCCCGGTGCTGATCAAAGCCAGCGCGGGCGGTGGCGGCAAAGGCATGCGGCGCGTTGATCGTGGCGAAGACTTCGACGCCGCGCTCGCGTCGTGCCAGCGCGAAGCCAAGGCCAGCTTCGGTGATGACCACGTGCTGGTCGAGCGCTACGTCACGCGCCCGCGGCACATCGAGATCCAGGTCTTCGCCGACACGCACGGCCACTGCATCCACCTCAATGAACGCGACTGCTCGGTGCAGCGGCGCCACCAGAAGGTGTTGGAAGAAGCGCCCGCGCCAGGCATGAGCGCAGAGCGCCGCGCCGAGATGGGCGCCGCCGCGGTCGCCGCGGCCAAAGCGGTGGGCTATGTCGGCGCGGGCACGGTCGAGTTCATCGCCGAGCCCACGCCGGATGGCGATGTGCGCTTCTTCTTCATGGAGATGAACACGCGGCTTCAAGTCGAGCACCCGGTGACCGAGGCGATCACCGGCTTCGACCTCGTCGAGTGGCAACTGCGCGTCGCCGCCGGCCAGCCGTTGCCCGCCACGCAAGCCGACGTGATGATCCACGGCCACGCGATCGAAGCGCGCATCTGCGCCGAGAACCCCGACGCCAACTTCCTGCCCGCCATCGGCCCGATCGACGTCGCGCGCTGGCCCGCGCACGTGGCCTTCGTGCGCAACGCCGACGCCAACAGCGCCAACGACCCCGCGCCCGTGCGCATCGACCGCGGCTTCGACGAAGGCGATGCGATCACGCCGCACTACGACTCGATGATCGCGAAGGTGATCGTCTGGGGCGCCGACCGCGCGCAGGCGCTGGCGCGCATGGACGCGGCGTTGGCGAAGACACGGCTTGTGGGCCTGCACACCAACGTCGCGTTCCTGCGCCGCGTGATCAACAGCAAGGCGTTCGCGACGGCCGATCTCGACACCGCGTTGATCGAACGCGAACGCGCCGCGCTGTTCGACGTGCCGCCGCTCGCGCTCGACATCCTGGGCGCCGCGGCCGCGGCGCACGTCATCGCGCAAGAGCGCGCACTGGAAGACAACGACCCCTGGTCACGCCGCGACGGCTGGCGCCTGCACGGCGCGGCGCGGCGTCAGCTTCAACTGGACATCGACGGCCGACGCGAGCGCGTGGTGCTGGAACGCCATCACGACGGCGCGCTGCATCTGGCCGCGGGCGGCGCACGTCATGCGCTCGAGGTGCACGCGCTCGGCGACGGCCGCCACGACGTCACGCTGGGCGAACGTCGGCTCGACCTGACGGTGCACGCGCAAGGCGAACGCCTGGCCGTCTTCACGTCACAAGGCTCGGCCATCGTGCTTCTTGTCGACCCGATCGCGCACGCAGGCGAGGGTGCCGCCCCCGGCGGATCGCTCACCGCCCCCATGCCCGGCAAGATCGTCGCGGTGCACGTGAAGGCCGGCGACGCCGTCAGGGCCGGGCAGGCGCTGGCGGTGATGGAGGCGATGAAGATGGAGCACACCATCTCGTCGCCGCGTGATGGCGTGGTGGCCGAGGTGATGTATGGGGCAGGGGATACGGTGGGCGAGGGGGGTGAGTTGCTGAGGTTGGAGCTGGCGGCCTAAAGACGGGCGTGCTCGAGGACCTCTTGGCCCATCAGCAGGCACTGCTGCGGCGCCTGCGCATAGATCAACCGCATGCGGTATCGGCCCTTGTAGACATCGGCCCAGACTTCGAGCACGTCGAACGTCTGTCGCCGGTTCGCCGGGTTGCGGATCGGCGCCAGACGCCGCACCTGTGTTTCGATGCTGATGCGGTCGTCCGGGCCGATGTGCAACTCGAGCAGCTTCTTCGCCTGCGTGCGCGCGGCCGCAGCGCAGGCGTGCTCTGCGGCCACCGGCGCGGCAACGCAAAGTAGCGCCATCGCGAGCAAAGCGCGCATCAAGGGTTCAGCACGCCGAGCGCCCGTTGGTACATGTCCCACCGATCCTGGGCACCGTTCAAACCGCCGTTGATGGTGCGCGTCACGTCGTTGAAATCGCCGCGGTTCAACACCGTCGTGGTGTCGCTGTTCAAGCCATGACTATCCCAGAACTGCGCGGCTGAATCAGCGGCGGTCACATCGCTGGTACGCAGCCGGTCGGGGTTGGCTTCGAACCCGGCGGCGCGATAGTTGGCGCGGCCCGTGGTCTGCATCAAGCCGCCGCCACGAAACGTCCAGCCGTCGCCGCTCGCTTCATTGCCGTTGCCGTTGCGGTTGGCATAGACATGGTTCGCAAGCGCCTCCGGGTTGCGCGCGTAGGGTTGAGCGGAGCGAAGGGTCGGGAAGCGGCTTGGCCAGACTTCAGTCAAGCGCCTCGCGCTGTAGTTCAAGTTCTCGGACGTGCTGTTCAACTGGTTCGACTCGACACCGATTTGTGCAAGGAAGGCCGCCTTCTGTTCGGGCTGCGTGATCCCGTGGGCGGCCATCGCATCGTTGACAGGCCCGACCCAGCGCTGGGCATCCGCGCCGGGCATGATGCTTTGCAACTGTTCGGTGGTGATCCGGTTCGCCGCCTGCGCCATCGAGTGCCACGTGGTCGGTGCGGCGGCCAGCGCGGCCCCGGGTGTCGCGGCGTTCGTCAGCGCATCCGCTGGGGTCTGCGCTGTTGCCAGGGCTTGCGCTTGGGTGGGCGATTGGGCAAGCGGATGCGTTTGCGAAGTCGCGCTCGATTGCGCGTGCGACGCAGCACCCGCGGGTGCCGGGCTCGACGAGGCGTTCGGGGGCGAGGACGCCGGTGGAACTGGTGGGGCCGATGGAGCCGCGCTCGAAACGCTGGTGGTGGTCATCGTCGTTGCTGCCCGTGGAAAGAGCCATGGCGGCTCGCCGTCGATTCAAAGCCTCCCAGGTGATGACCACAAGCTGGGAGCGTCCGCAAATCGCCTACTCGTGATTGGGGCTGTCCCTAAGCGACATACTCCGCCCATGTCCCTCCCCACCCACGTCACCCTCGTCGACGTCGGCCCACGCGACGGCCTGCAGAACGAGGGTCAGCCTGTGCCCACGCAGGCCAAGATCGACCTGGTTCATCGCCTGCAGGACGCGGGGCTGACCGAGATCGAGGTCACCAGCTACGTCAGCCCGAAGTGGGTGCCGCAGATGGCCGACAACGCGCAGGTCATGCGCGGCATCGCTCGCAAACCGGGCGTGCGCTACAGCGTGCTGGTGCCGAACATGCAGGGCCTCGAGGCGGCGCTGCGCCGACCCCGCGACGCGGCCCGACGAGGTGGTCGTGTTCGCCGCCGCCAGCGAAGCCTTCAGCCGCCGCAACATCAATTGCAGCATCGACGAGAGCATCGAGCGCTTCGCTCCGGTGGTCGAGAAGGCGCGCGCCGCGGGACTGAAGGTGCGCGGCGCGATTTCCACCATCGGCAGGCTGCCCGTACGAAGGCGACATCCACCCCGACCGCGTCGAACATGTCGTGGTGAAGATGAAGGCAATCGGCGTGCAGCACGTCGGCATCGCCGACACCATCGGCGTGGGCACGCCGCAAGCGCGTGCAGGCGGCGATGCAGCGGGCGTTGAAGCACTACCCGATCAACGAGGTGTCGGGCCACTTCCACGACACCTACGGGCAGGCGCTGGCGAACACGCTCGCGTGTCTCGAGATGGGCGTGCACATCTTCGACGCCAGCGTCGCCGGCCTGGGCGGCTGCCCGTACGCGAAAGGCGCGACCGGCAATGTCGCGACCGAGGACGTGGTCTACATGCTGCACGGCATGGGCATCGACACCGGCATCGACCTCGACAAGCTGATCGATGCAGGCGCGTTCATCAGCGACGTGCTGGGCCGGCCGACGGGGTCGCGCGCGGCGAAGGCGTTGTTGACGAAGCGGCAGGCTGCGTGATGGCGTCCGGCGAGGTGAACCCCGAAGCCAACGACGGCTTCGCCCACGTCACCCGCGCGCTTGCTGCCGCAGGCCACCCGCACGCACCCGTCTGGCTGCAGGACAGCACGCACCAGCGCCGAAGCCGCGCAGGCGCTGGGCGTGCAGGTCGGTCAGATCGCCAAGAGCGTGATCTTCCGGCGCGTGGAAGACGACCGTGCGGTGCTGGTGGTGGCGTCGGGCGACAAGCGCGTTGATGAGAAGAAGGTGGCTGCGCTGGTCGGCAGGATCGCGCGCGCCGGGGCCGACTTCGTGAAGACGAAGACCGGGTATTCGATCGGGGGCGTGTCGCCGGTGGGGCACGCCACGCCGCCGGTGGTGCTGGTCGATCGCGAGCTTTTCCGCTTTGACGTCATCTGGGCCGCCGCGGGCCACCCGCGCGGCGTGTTCGAGCTGTCGCCTTCGCAGATCGAAGGGCTGACGGGCGCCGCGCCGAGCGATGTCGCGCAGGGTTGATATCGAGATGAAAGGTTCTCCCACCATGGCCGACGGCGCCGCCGTGCCCAGCCCCTGCGTCGACATCTGCCGCATGAGCACGGTCACCGGCCTGTGCGAAGGCTGTGCGCGCACCATCGAAGAGATCGGCGCGTGGTCGGTCATGAGCGACGACGACAAGCGCGCGGTGTGGGTGCTGCTGCCCGAGCGTCATCAGCGTCATGAGCATGTCGCGACAGCATCCGGAGTGCGCCCCACATGAAGCACCTCGTGTTCTGGTTCGACGTGATCTCGCCTTACGCGTACCTTGCGTTCGAGCGTCTGCCGCAGGCGCTCGAGGGTCTGACGTACAGCGTCGAGTACCGACCCGTGTTGTTCGCGGGGTTGTTGCAGCACTGGGGCCAGAAGGGGCCGGCCGAGATTGCGCCCAAGCGCGACTGGACCTATCGGCAGGTGTCGTGGCTCGCAACACAACAGGGCACGCGACTTGACCTGCCGGCGCAACATCCGTTCAACCCACTCGCCGTCTTGCGGCTGCTGGTGGCCGCGGGTGCCAATCGGCGCACGGTGGAACTGGCGTTTCAGCATGTGTGGCACGGTGGTGGTGACGCCGTCGACGCGGCGCGGCTCGACACGTTGCGCGCGGCGCTGGCACCTGCGCGCGACGCGCAATCGTCCGAGGTGAAAGACGAGCTGCGCAACAACACGCGCGACGCGATCGAACAAGGCGTGTTCGGCGTGCCGACGATCGCCTGCGAGGGCCGCATGTTCTTCGGTGTCGATGGCCTGCCGATGCTCGCGGCGTGCATGCGCGGCGATGCATGGTTCGATCGCGACGGCGCATGGGACACGGCCGCACGCGCGCGGCCCGGGGTCGAACGACGCGGCTGAGCTTGTCAGCAAAGCGTCAACGGAGTGTCAGAGCGTGGTCAGTTGCCGTGCTCACACTGCGCCAAACGTCACACCCTAAGGAGACCGTGTTGGCCGATGACCTTACCGCGCGCATCGCGCGACTACCCGCTTACCAAGAGCTGACGGCAAAACGATCGAGCTTCGGCTGGATCCTCACCGCCATGATGATGATCGTGTACTACGGCTTCATCCTGCTCGTGGCCTTCAACAAGGAGTTGCTGCTGACCAAGGTCGGCAGCGGCGTCACCACCTGGGGCATGCCGATCGGGCTGGGCGTCATCCTGTTCACGGTCGT
This sequence comes from uncultured beta proteobacterium, assembly GCA_963738615.1. Lineage (GTDB taxonomy): Bacteria > Pseudomonadota > Gammaproteobacteria > Burkholderiales > Burkholderiaceae_C > CAVTWY01. The sequence goes on along the minus strand of CAVTXI010000012.1, from coordinate 1,767,051 downwards.
GATCACGGTGATTTACGTGCGCCGCGCGAACAGCGAGTTCGACGCGCTGACCGCACAGATCCAGAAGGAGGGCGTCAAATGAACAGTCCCAGCGTCCTTCGTACAGCCCTGGTTGCAGGGCTCGTCTCCACGATCGGTGCGGCTGCTTACGCTGCGGGCGCCGATCTCGGTCAGGCGCAGAAACAAGCCACCAACTGGACCGCGATCACGATGTTCGCGGTCTTCGTGGCCTTCACGTTGTGGATCACCAAGTGGGCCGCGGGCAAGACCAAAAGCGCGGCCGACTTCTACACCGCCGGCGGCGGTATCACGGGCTTCCAGAACGGCCTGGCAATCGCGGGCGACTACATGAGTGCGGCGTCGTTCCTCGGCATCTCGGCCGCGGTGATGGCGTCGGGCTTCGACGGGTTGATCTTCTCGATCGGCTTCCTGGTCGGCTGGCCTGTCGTCACGTTCCTGCTGGCCGAGCGGCTGCGCAACCTGGGCAAGTTCACCTTCGCTGACGTGGCGTCGTTCCGCTTCGCGCAGACGCCGGTGCGCGTGTTCGCGGCCAGCGGCACGCTCGTCGTCGTGGCGTTCTATCTGATCGCACAGATGGTCGGCGCGGGCCAGCTCATCAAGCTGCTGTTCGGCCTCGAGTACTGGATGGCGGTGGTGATCGTGGGCGGCCTGATGATGGTCTACGTGCTCTTCGGTGGCATGACGGCCACCACGTGGGTGCAGATCATCAAAGCAATCCTGCTGCTGGCCGGTGCGACGTTCATGGCCTTCATGGTGCTGGCGAAGTTCGGCTTCTCGGTCGAGAACATGTTCGCCGAAGCGGTCCGGATCAAGACCGACCTCGCGACCAAGGGTGGCAAGGACGCGGCCACGGCGGCGAAGGAAGGCTTCTCGATCATGGGGCCGGGCAACTTCGTGAAGGACCCGATCAGCGCGATCAGCTTCGGCATGGCGCTGATGTTCGGCACCGCCGGCCTGCCGCACATCCTGATGCGCTTCTTCACCGTGCCCAACGCGAAGGAAGCGCGCAAGTCGGTGGCGTGGGCCACGACGTGGATCGGCTACTTCTACATCCTGACGTTCATCATCGGCTTCGGCGCGATCGCCTTCGTGCTGACGAACCCCGAGTTCCTCGACGCCAAGGGTGTGCTGAAGGGCGGCAGCAACATGGCGGCCATCCACCTCGCCGACGCGGTGGGCGGCAACGTGTTCCTCGGCTTCATCTCGGCGGTGGCGTTCGCGACCATCCTCGCGGTGGTGGCGGGCCTGACGCTGTCAGGTGCGTCGGCTGTGTCGCATGACCTGTACGGCACCGTGATCAAGAAGGGCAAGGCCGACTCGGCCAGCGAGCTGCGCGTGTCGCGCATCACCACGCTGGTGCTGGGCGTTGTCGCGGTGGCGTTGGGCATCGCGTTCGAGAAGCAGAACATCGCCTTCATGGTCAGCCTGGCGTTCGCGATCGCGGCGTCGGCCAACTTCCCGGTGCTGCTGATGAGCGTGTTGTGGAAGGACTGCACCACGCGCGGTGCGGTCATCGGTGGCTTCCTCGGGTTGATCTCGTCGGTGGTGCTGACGATCCTGTCGCCTTCGGTGTGGGAAGCCACGCTCGGCAACCCGAAGGGCTCGGCCTGGTTCCCGTACACCTCGCCTGCGTTGTTCTCGATGGCGATCGGCTTCGCGGGCATCTGGATCTTCTCGCTGCTCGACCGCGGTGAACGCGCCCGCATCGACCGTGCGGGGTTCCCCGCGCAACGTGTGCGGTCCGAGACTGGCATTGGCGCGACGCAGGCGTCGGGGCACTGACCCAACGCACGCGAGAAAGTCGGGCCTGTCGTGCCGAATCGAAGGGACCGCCGGTTAGACCGCGGTCCTTTCGTTTTTGGGCACATGATCAGGGCCTGATACGGGCTTGATCGACCAGGAGGTTCCCGTGGCAGCAGACCACGACATGGAGCAAGGCGGCGACCGGTCGGGTGAAACCGTCGCGATCGCGACCGCGAAGGTTCGCGAGACGCACATCCGCCCGGCGCACACCGTCGATGGCGCGCTCGACATCGCGAGCGCCTGCCGCGTGATGAAGGACCGCAAGACCGCTCACCTGCTGGTGAAGGACGGCGATCGGTTGGGCATCTTCACGACAACCGATCTGCGCGAAGCCGTGCTTCTGGATCGCGCACCGTCGCAGATCGCCGTACGCGACTGCGCGCACTTCGATCTCATCGACGTGCAGGCCGACGCCGAGGTCTTCGAGGCGTTGTGGCGCATGGTGCGCCACCGCGTCCATCGGATCATCGTTCGCGACGGCGATCGGGTGCTGGGCGTGTTGTCACAGCTTGACCTCGTGAGCTTCTTTGCCGACCACTCGCACCTGATCGGTGTGCAGATCGACGACGCCGACAACCTCGACGTGCTGACGCAGGCGGCTCGGCGCCTCGAGCACACCGTGATCAACCTTCAGGCCAGCGGCATCGCCGTCGAGCGCATCGCGCGGCTCGTGGGCGAGCTGAACATGCGCCTCTTCGCGCGTGCGTGGCAGTTGATCGCGCCGCCCGAGGTGGTCGCCAACACCTGCCTCGTCGTGATGGGAAGCGAGGGCCGCGGCGAGCAGATCCTCAAGACCGACCAGGACAACGCGCTGATCATTCGCGACGGCTTCATGCACGACGGCATCGAGGCGGCGGCACAGCGGTTCTCGCAAGCCTTGTCGTCGTTCGGCTACCCGCCGTGCCCGGGCAACATCATGGTGACGAACCCGCTGTGGCGCCAGCCGGTCGCGGCATTGAAGGACGTGATCCACCACTGGTTCTTCAGCGGTGACCCCGAAGGCTCGATGAACCTCGCGATCTTCTTCGACGCCTCGGTCGTCGCTGGCGACGCGGGGCTGCTCGACGACTTGCGCGCGCACCTCGACCGCTGCGCGCTCGCCGGCCAGGCGCAGTTGGCACAGTTCGCGGCCGCGGCCGACCGCTTTCACGACGGCAACACGTGGTTCAAGCGTCTGACCGGGCACGGCGACGACCCGGTCGATCTGAAGAAGCTCGGCATCTTCCCGATCGTGCACGGCGTGCGCGCGCTGTGCCTGCGCCACGGCGTGCGTGAGCACGGCACGGCGCAGCGTCTCGAGGTGCTGCACGCGAAGGGCGTGATGAAGGACAACATGGCGCGCGAGCTGCTCGACTCGCTGCACTTCCTGGTGACGCTGCGGCTGCGCCACCAGGTCGCGGCGCAGCGTGCGGGTGAAGTGCCCGGCAACGGCGTGCGTCCATCGCAGTTGTCGCCGCTCGAGCGCGAGCCGCTCGACCACGTACTGGGCATCGTGAAGGGCTTTCGCGCCTGGCTGCGCGAGGAGTTCCACTTCGGCGGGCTGTGATCGCTTTGTGTATGATGTGTGTGAATAGCGAGTACTGAACACATCATGCGCACCAACATCGATATCGACGACGACTTGATGATCAAGGCGATGGCGGCGGGGCCCTACACGACGAAGAAGGACGCCGTCGAGGCCGGCTTGAAGCTGCTCGCACGCCAAGCCGCCTACCGCGAAGTCCTGAAATGGGAAGGCAAGCTGAAGTGGGAGGGCAGCGAATCGATCGATTGGACGAAGGGCGCGGCGTCCGAGCGACCGTCTAACGCGCGACTGGCGGCGCAACCCGCGCCACCGCCGTATCGAGCAAAGCCGGAACCGCAGAAGGGGACCAAACGTGGTCGTCGCTGACTCCAGCGTCTGGATCGACTTCTTCAACGGCAACGCCAACCCGGCGCGCGATGTGCTGCGGCGCATGCTCTACGAAGGCGACACGCGCATCGTCGTACCTGATCTGGTGCTGTTCGAAGTGCTGCGCGGTTTTCGCCACGAGCGTGATCTGCGCCAGGCGCAAGCGCTGATGACAAGGCTCGACATCGAAGTGGCTTCGGACGCCGATTGCGCGCTCGAGGCCGCACAGCATTACCGCGACTTGCGCAAGGGCGGCATCACCGTGCGCAGCGGCATTGACGTCCTCGTCGCCACGTTCTGCATCCGCAACGACTACCTGCTGCTGCACCGTGACCGCGACTTCCAGGCGTTCGAAGAGCGCCGCGGCTTGCGCGGATGGAAGCACTGATGCGGTTGCGCCCGGAACGTCGCCGATGACCCTGCGCGTCCAACGCCTGATCGCGCTCGCATTCGCGGGTTGGATGCTGTTCGACTTTCCGCTGCTGGCCTTGTGGTCGTCGAACGCCCCGCTGGTGTTCGCGTGGTGGGCACTGCTGATCGTGCTGCTGGCTGTGGTGGTCGAGCGCCGCGGCGGCTCGCACGATGACGACGATGTGGATGTCGATGCGTCCCGCGCCGATGCGGCGCCGCAGGACAAGGCGTCGACATGACCGCACCCACCACGATCGCGCCCGGCGTCGTCATCACCGCGTCGTTCCTCTATCTGGCCGCGCTTTTCGCCATCGCTGCGTGGGCCGACCGGCGCGCTGCCGCCGGCCGGTCGGTCATCGGCAACGCCTGGGTCTACGCGTTGTCGATGGGCGTGTACTGCACGGCGTGGACCTACTTCGGCAGCGTCGGCCGCGCCGCGAGCACGGGGTTGTGGTTTCTGCCGATCTACCTCGGCCCCACGCTCGCGATGGTGCTGGCGTGGGTGGTGCTGCGCAAGATGGTCCGCATCGCGCGGCGCTACCGCATCACATCGATCGCCGACTTCATCGCCAGCCGCTACGGCAAAAGCCGTCTCCTGGCGGGCCTGGTGACGTTGATCGCGCTGGTGGGCGTGGTGCCGTACGTGGCGCTTCAGCTCAAGGCCATCGCCAGCGGCTACGAAGTGCTGACCGGTGCGCAAAGCAGCGGCGGCGCGTGGTGGAGCGACACCACGCTCTACATCGCGCTGCTGCTGGCGGGGTTCACCATCGCCTTCGGCACGCGCCACCTCGACAGCACCGAGCGACACGAAGGCATGGTCGCGGCGATCGCAGTCGAGTCGGTGGTGAAGCTGATCGCGTTTGTCGCGGTCGGTGCCTTCGTCGTCTGGGGCATCTATGCCGGGCCGGGCGATCTGTTCGCGCGCGCGAATGCGGTGCCCGACATCGCGCGCGTGTTGAACGCGCCGACACAGACCTTTGGTTATGCGCAGTGGTTCGCGTTGATGTTGCTGGCCGCGTTGTCGGTCATCCTGCTGCCGCGGCAGTTCCAGGTGATGGTGGTCGAGAACGTCGACGAACGCCACCTTCGCCGCGCGTCATGGGCCTTCCCCGCGTACCTGCTGGCGATCAACGTCTTCGTGCTGCCGATCGCCGTCGGTGGCCTTCTGTTGTTCGGCGTCGGTCGCGCGAACCCGGAGACCTTTGTGTTGACGCTGCCGCTGTCGCAAGGCGCATCGTGGCTCGCGCTCGCGGCCTTCGTCGGCGGCCTGTCGGCGGCCACGGGCATGGTGATCGTCGAAGCGATCGCGGTGTCGACGATGGTGTGCAACGACCTTGTGCTGCCGCTGCTGCTCGAGCGCCTGCACGTCAAAGGACACGACCGCGAACTGACCGGTGTGCTGCTCGCGATCCGCCGCGCGGTGATCGTGGTGTTGCTGCTGCTGGGCTACGTGTACTTCCGCGTCGCGGGCGAGGCTTATGCGCTGGTCAGCATCGGCCTGATCAGCTTCGCCGCGGTGGCGCAGTTCGCGCCCGCGCTGCTGGGCGGCATGTTCTGGAAGGGCGGCACGCGCAACGGCGCACTGGCCGGGCTGGCTGCCGGCGCGCTGCTGTGGGCCTACACGCTGATGTTGCCGTCGATCGCGAAGTCGGGGTGGATCTCCGATGCGTTCGTGCGCGAAGGCCTGCTCGGGCTGGCGTGGACGAAGCCCGAGCAGCTGTTCGGCCTGATCGGGCTCGACAACCTCAGCCATGCGCTGCTGTGGACGCTGCTCGCCAACGGCGGGCTGTACGTGCTGGTGTCGCTGGCGCGGCCGCCGTCGGCGCGCGAGGCCGGGCAGGCGCACCTGTTTGTCGACGTGTTCGAGCGCGCGGCCAGCGAACGTTTCTTCTGGCGTGGCAAGGTCGACGCGGTGCGGCTGCGTCAGCTCGTCGGCCGCTTCCTCGGCGCCGACCGCGCGAAGGCCGTCTTCGCGCAACACGCGCAGCGGCTGGGTTATGCACGCATTGACGACGCACCCGCTGATGCAAGGCTGGTCGAGTTTGCCGAACGGCAACTGGCCGGCGCCATCGGCAGCGCGTCGGCGCGTGTGATGGTGGGCAGCGTTGCCGAGGAAGAGACGCTGGACATGCGCGATGTGATCGACATCGTCGAAGAGGCCAGCGAGCTGCGCCGCCTGAACGAGCAGTTGGCGAGCATCGACAAGCTGAAGGACGACTTCATGTCGTCGGTGACGCACGAGTTGCGCACGCCGCTCACGTCGATCCGCGCGTTGGCCGAATTGATGCGCGACGACCCCGCAATGCCGCCCGCGCAGCGCAGCGAGTTCCTCGACATCGTCGTCGCCGAAACGCAGCGCCTGTCGCGGCTGGTGAACCAGGTGCTCGACATGGCGAAGATCGAGTCGGGCCACGCTGAGTGGCGCAACAACGACATCGACCTGCGCGCGCTGCTGAAGCAGGCCGTGACCGCGACCGGCGAGCTGTTCCGCGAGAAGGGCGCGACCGTCGAGCTGCATCTGCCGTCGGGCGATGTGCCGCGGCTGCGTGCGGACGAAGACCGCCTGACGCAGGTCGTGATGAACCTGCTGTCGAACGCCGCGAAGTTCGTGCCGGCGGGGCAGGGGCGGGTGAACGTGCGCCTGCTGCATGACGCGCACGGCGTCACGGTCGAAGTGCAGGACAACGGCTCCGGCGTGCCGCCCGCGCAGCGCGAGGTCATCTTCGAGAAGTTTCGCCAGGGCGGCGAAGCGTCGCACCGGCCGCAGGGCACGGGGCTGGGCCTGCCGATCAGCCGGCAGATCGTCCAGCACTTCGGGGGTCAGCTGTGGATCGATTCGCGGCCGGGGCCGGGTAGCTGCTTCGTCTTCTTTCTGCCATGGCAGCACCGTGAGGTGCCGAAGCCGACGCACGACGCCGTCGCAACCACGCAAGCGAGCCAGAAGGAGACCGCGTCATGAGCCAGAAGAAAGTACTCGTCGCCGACGACGAACCCAACATCCTGATCTCGCTCGAATACCTGATGAAGCGCGAAGGCCACCTGGTGATCGTCGCGCGCGACGGCGTTCAAGCGCTGGATGCCATCCGCCGCGAAAAACCCGACCTTGTGTTGCTCGACGTGATGATGCCGGGCAAGACCGGCTTCGAGGTTGCGCAGGCGGTGCGCGCCGACGAAGTCGTTGGCGGGCGTGAAGATCCTCATGCTCACCGCCAAGGGCCGCGACACCGATGTGGCGCAGGGCCTGGGCGTGGGCGCCGACGCGTACATGACGAAGCCGTTCGCGACGCAGGAACTGGCGGCGAAGGTGCGCGAGATGCTGGCTGCATGAAGCTCGACTCATGAAGATCGACATACGTGCGATCGCGGTGATGCTCGCGCCAGCGGTGCTGCTGGCGATCGTGCTCGTCGCGGCCGGCGCGATCCTGTGGGGCAACTTCGATGACGCCGCACGCGCCGCGCTGTGGCCGCAGATCGAGCCGCACCTGCCGCCGGTGGTGCTCGCGTGGATGGGGTTGTCGTTCGTGGGTGGCGCGCTCGCGCGCTGGGCGTGGCAGCGTTACGCCGCGCCGATCGGCCGCTTGGCCGAAGAAGTCGATGTGATGGTCAAGAGCGGCGTCGACCGCGAACTGCCGGTGGCCGGCAGCGGCGGCGAACGCGCGTTGGCCGGTGCAGTCAATGGGCTGATCGCGCAGCGCATCGCGATGAAGGCCGGCTTCGACGCCAAGGTTGCCGAAGCCGCGCGCGATGTCAGCGAAGAACGCGAGCGCCTGGCCGCGCTGATGAGCGAGCTGACGCAAAGCGTGGTGGTGTGCAACCTCGACGGCCGCGTCCTGCTCTACAACAACCGCGCGCGGTTGCAGTTCCGCCTGCTGTCGGATGCCCCCGACGTGTCCGGCGGTGCCGAGCTGATCGGGTTGGGGCGCTCGATCTACGCCGTGCTCGATCGACGCTTGATCGCGCATGCACTCGAAGCTTTGCGCCAGCGCATCGCGCGCGGCGCCGCGCATCCGCAGACCCAGTTCGTGACCAGCACGAAAGGTGGGCAGTTGCTGCGGGTGCAACTCGCCGCCCGTGCGCGCGGTCGGCATCGCCGAAACAGCGAAACCTCGATCGCCGGCTTCGTGCTCATGCTCGACAACATCACGCGCGACTTCGCCGACGAAATCGGCCGCGACCGCATGCTGCACGCGCTGACCGAAGCCAGCCGCGCTTCGCTGGGCAACCTGCAGGCCGCCGTCGAGATCCTCGACGACCCGGCGCTCGACGTCGACACGCGCGGCCGCTTCCAGGCCGTGGTGCGCGACGAAGCCGCGACGATGACGCAGCGCATCCGCGACCTGGCCACGCACACCACGCAGACGATGAAGACGCGCTGGCCGCTCGAGCCGATGTTGGGTGCCGACCTGGTCGAGGCCGCGTCGCGCCGCATCGAAGCCGCGTCGGGCGTGAAGGCTGGCCTCGAGGACGTCGACAACGCGATCTGGGTCAACGTCGACAGCTTCTCCGTCGTCGAGGTCCTGGCCGCGCTGGCGCAGCGCCTGCGTGAAGAACAAGACGTGGATCACGTGCGGCTGCGGCTTGGCGTCGAGCGGCAGGCGCAAAGCGTACGCGCGCGGCTTGACCTGTTGTGGTTGGGCCGATCGATGAGCACCGAAACCGTCATCGGCTGGGAGACCGACACCCTGCGCGTGGGCGCCGAATCAATCCCCGTGACCGTGCGCGACGTTGTCGAGCGCCATGGCGGCGCCTTCTGGTTCGAGCGCGAACGCGTGCGCCAAGCCGCGTTCTTCCGCTTCCTGTTGCCGCTGGCCGACGTCAGCGAAGAAGCGCATGCCGCATCGCGCACGGACCTACATGACCTGCCCGAGGGTCGCCCCGAGTACTACGACTTCGACCTCTTCAAGACCACCGAGCAGACCCTGGCCCTGGCCGATCGCCGCCTCGCCGAGTTGACCTACACCGTCTTCGACACCGAAACCACCGGCCTGCAACCCAGCGAAGGCGACGAGATCATTCAGATCGGCGCCACGCGCATCGTCGGCGGCAAGCTGCGCCGACAAGAAGTCTTCGAACAACTCGTCGACCCCAAACGCAGCCTGCCCGAAGCCGGCATCGCCATCCACGGCATCACGCCGCCGATGCTCGAGGGCCAGCCCACGATCGACACCGTACTGCCCGCTTTCCATGCCTTCGCAGAAGACACCGTGCTGGTAGGCCACAACGCCGCCTTCGACATGCGGTTCCTGCAATTGAAGGAAGCGCGCACCGGCGTGCGCTTCGAACACCCGGTGCTCGACACGCTGCTGCTGTCGCCGATCCTGCATCCGCAACAAGAGACGCACAAACTCGAAGCCATCGCGCAGCGCCTGGGTGTCGAGGTGCTGGGCCGTCACACCGCTTTAGGCGACGCGATGGTGACCGCCGAGGTGTTCCTGAAGATGATCCCGCTGCTCGAGGCGCAGGGCATCACGACGCTGGGGCAGGCGATCGAGGCGTCGAAGAAGTCGCAGTACGCGCGGGTTCAGTATTGATGCCTTAACGCTCGTAAGCCCCGATCGACGCCTCCACCGTCTCGGCTTCGCCCGCCGAGGGTGCGTCAGGCGCGATCACGCCGTGGTCGATGGCGGCAGGGATGAACGCTGGCGCATTGTCCTTCGTTGCCTCAGTCGTCGCGACCGCAGCCGCCTTGCTGCGCGGCATCTCTTCCTGCACCATGGCCACGATGCCCACGCTCGCCAGGCTGACGAGCGCGGCGATGGCGACGAACCAGACCGTGCTGCTTTTGCGTGCTGCCAGCGACTTCGTGTTGGCAGGCCGGTCGACGCGACGCGCGCGCGAACCGGTCATTCGACGACCTTCGTCGGCAAGGTCGAGCGGATTGGACGTGTGGCTGTTCATTGGGCGTTCCCTTCATCCTGACGCTGCATAGCCAGCCTTCGCGCACCCATCGGACATCGACGGGACGTTGCTGCGCTATCCATCAGGACGGACGGATTGAGGCACGCAAACAGGACATCGTCTTCCACCATCGGTAGGACGTGTCATCGGTTCTGATGAAAGCGCGGCGCTGTTTCCCGTCGGGAAACGTTTTCGGAGCCGGCTCATGACCATCGTTGCGGCTTCATCTCACTCATGATTCCGTCGTGTCACCAACGGCACCGCGTTGCTCTCGCCTGCCAGCCGCGCTCACCCATCAGGATGAGGTCGTGCTCACCCAACAGGGTGATGCCTTCTTCATCACCGTGAGGGTTTCGGCGCGCACCTCATGCGCCGAGCATTGCTGCATCTTCCGGCCAAGAGTCGCATCGAGGAACCTGCCGGAAGAATGGCCGGCGCGTGGCTGCACCGACCGCAGAAGAAAGGACAGCCCCATGGCGCTCTACGAATACCGGTGTCCGTCCGACGGATCCCTTCGAGATCATGCGACCGCTCGGCACTGCGCCCGACACGGTGCCGTGCAAGCTTTGCGGCAAGCCCGCCGTCGCGCGTGATCACAGCGGCCCGGATCCGCAACGCCTCGCGCAGCGCGTGGCACGCGGCGATCGAGACACGCCGACAAGAGTCGTTACGAGCCGGAGGTCGTGACGTCGCTGCCCGCCGCGGGCCCAGGCACGAGGCGTGGCGCGTTCCATCCGGCGATGCTGAATCTGCCGCGGCCCTGAACCGTCGCGACGGCTCGCCAGGGAGCGGGCCGCGACACGCGCGCGGTCCACCAGGTGTTCCGCCTTCCGGAACGGTCTGCATCTCGATGCACGAAAGGATTGGTCATGCCCCAAAACCTCTTTCCCCTCGACAACACCAAGAAGTTCACTCAGCAGAAGCACGTTGGCCACAACCGCTGGCACCCCGACATCCCGGCCGCGGTGACGATCAAGCCCGGCACGACCTTTCGCGCCGACTGCCGCGAGTGGTTCGACGGCGCGATCAAGAACGACGACTCGGCCGAAGACGTGCGCCATGCGCCGCTGGCCGGCGTGCACGTGCTGTCGGGCCCCTTCCATGTCGAAGGTGCCGAGCCCGGTGACCTGCTGATCGTCGACATCCTCGAGATCGACGCCTGCGACCAGGAGGACTCGGGCCCGCTTTCGGGCCAGGGCTGGGGCTACACCGGCGTCTTCGCGAAGAGCAACGGCGGCGGCTTCCTCGTCGAGCGCTTTCCCGACGCGTACAAGGTGATCTGGGACTTCCGCGGCGACATCGCAACGTTCGCGCCATGTGCCCGAGCTGTCCTACACCGGCATCCACCATCCGGGCCTGATGGGCACCGCGCCGTCGCACGACCTGCTGGCGCAAGTGGACCAAGCGCGAAACCGCGTCTGATCGCGACCGACCCGATGCGTGTGCCGCCGCTGGCGCTGCCGCCACTGCCCGACAGCGCGATCCTCGGGTCGTTGAAAGGCGCCGACTTCGACCGCGTAGCGAAGGAAGCCGCGCGCACCGCGCCGCCGCGCGAAAACGGCGGCAACCAGGACATCAAGAACCTCACCGCGGGCAGCCGCGTGTTCTATCCGGTGTTCGTGCAAGGGCGCGAACCTCTCGTTCGGCGACCTGCACTTCTCGCAGGGCGACGGCGAGATCACGTTCTGCGGCGCGATCGAGATGGGCGGCTTCATGGACCTGCATGTCGACCTGATCAAGGGCGGCATGGCGAAGTACGGCGTGAAGGAGAACGCGGTCTTCCTGCCGGGCAACCGCGATCCGCAGTACTCGGAGTGGATCGCGTTCTCGGGCGTGTCGGTCGATTCGAGCGGCAAGCAGCATTACCTCGACTCGGGCCTGGCGTATGCGAACGCATGCAACCACGCGATCGATTACCTGATGAAGTTCGGCTATACCGATATCCAGGCCTACATGATTCTCGGCACCGCGCCGGTCGAAGGGCGGCTGTCGGGCGTGGTCGATATTCCCGAACGCGTGTTCGACGATCTACATCCCGCGCGCGATCTTCGACTTCGACGTGCGCCCGTCCGCCAAGGGCGCACCGCATCAGGTGAAGCAGGGCATGCAGGTGCCGAAGGCGCGCAACTGAGCAAGCCACGTCCGCGCCGTCGCCCGCGTGACTCTGCCAAGGGGTCGCGCGGCGGGCGCGTGCACAACACGAATCGAGGAGACATCATGCTCGGTCTGGTTCTGTTCTTCGTCGGGGCCGTGCTGTGCCTCAACGGCTTGTGGCTGCTCGGTCGCATCGGCGACAACGAGATCTCGATCATCAACTGGCTCGTCGGCGGCATCACGCTGCTGGCGTGCCTGTACCTCGCCTTCGGGCCGGGCGCGGATGCGGGCTCGATCAAGGCGGCGGCATTGACGCTGCTGTTCTCGTTCACGTACCTGTGGGTCGCGTGGAACCGCAGCAACGGTGCCGATGGTCGCGGCCTGGGTTGGTTCAGCCTCTTCGTGGCCATCACCGCGATCCCGGTCACGCTGCAGACGTTGGGCGGCGCGAAGTCGAACTGGGACTACTGGTTCGGGCTGAGCTGGGCCGCGTGGGGCGTGCTGTGGTTCCTGTTCTTCGTGCTGCTGGCGCTGAAGAAGCCGATCGCGAAGTTCGTCGGCGGGCTGACCGTGGCCGAGGGCGTGCTGACCGGCTGGCTGCCGGGGTTCATGCTGCTGAGCGGGATGATCAAGTAGCTGCTCCGAAGGCCCGCGCGATGCCGCTCTACGACTACGCCTGCAGCGATTGCGGGCCGTTCCGCGCCTTCCGGCCGATGGCCGAATCCGACCGTGCCCAGCCCTGCCCGGGCTGCGGCGCGGCGGCGGTGCGCAGCTTGACGACGCCGTACCTGTCGGGCGTGGCGACGGCAGCGCGTAGCTGGCTGCCGCGCGCGGGCGCCGCGCCGCGCGCGGGCGGTTCGTGGCGCAAGGCTTGCGGGCTGGGGTGCGGCATCGGCTGCGCGCACTCGCGCTGAGACTTCAAGGCGCCGCGGCCCTCAGTGCGCCGCGCGCCGCCCATGCCGAAGAAACATCCGCCACGTCCGACGGCGCGCACGCCGGCGCCAGCGCATCGCCCTGGCCCAGCTCGCAACCTTCCCACTTGAAGAACTGCGCGTCGGCGTCGGACGAGATGCCGTCGGCGATCGAGACGATGTTCAGCGTCTGCGCCAGCGCGATCAGCGAGCGCGCGAGCGCCATCCGCTCGGGTTCGTGCACGACGCCGCGCACGAAGAGCCGGTGCAGCTTCAAGCGGTCGGGCACGACATTCATGGAGCTGCGGCAGCGAGATCGTCCGCGCGCCGAAGTCGACCAGCGTCACCGTCACGCCGACGCGTCGCAGCGCGGCCAGCGCTGCGCGGCTCGCGGGCACGTCGCGCAGCAGCGCGGCTTCGCTCACCAGCAGGTCCAGCGCACCGTGCGGCAACCGCGCGTCGCCGCGCCGCGGTCAGCACGGCGTCGAGCGTGCGCCCTTCGTCGTCACCAAGATGCTCGCCGACGAGCGGGATCGACACCTTCAGTGGCCGCCCGATCGCGACGCGCCACGCGCCTGCCCAGCTGCACCGCCTGCGCGAGCATCCAGCGCACCATGCGCGCGATCACCTCGGCGTCGGGCCAGGCGTCGCCCACGCGGCCGACCGGAACCAGCCCGAGCGAGGTCTTCCATTGCGGCACGAGTTCGATGCCGACCACCTCGCCCGATGCGAGCGCGACCTCGGGCTGGGCCTGCATGCGCACCGCCTCGTCCTCGACGAGCGCGGCCAGCTCGCTCGCCAGCGCCTCGCGCGCCGCGTCGCGCACGCGCACCGTTGTGGTCGCGCCCGCGGGCCCCGGCGCATGCGCGACGCGCAGCGCACGCGCGTGACGGTAGCCGCGCAGCGCGCTGATCACGATCGAGCGCAGCCGCTGCGCCGTGATCTCGGTCTTCAGGAAGTAGCCGTTGATCTCGTAGCTGCGCATCAGGTCGGCTTCGGGCGCGACGCCCGGCTGGCCGGTGCGCAGCACGATCTGCACGTCGACGTTGCGCAGCTGCTCGCGGATGTGCTGCACGAGTTTGATGCCCGGCGTCGTCGGTTTCCATCACCACGTCGAGCAGCACCAGCGCGACGTCCGCATGGCGCTCCAGCAGGTCGCGCGCGTGCGCCGCCGACGCCGCCGCGATCAGCTCGACTTCGCGATCCTCGAAGCTCAGCCCCGCGAGGATCAGGCGCGAGACCTCGTGCACCGCCGGCTCGTCGTCGACGAGCAGCACCTTCCACCGTGCCGGCGCGGCGGTTGCGGTGGGCGCATCAGGACTCATTGGTGCGGCTTCCTGGACGTGCCGCGAGGATACGACCCACGTTCGGCACGTGGCGCGCGATTCGCGGCACGCGCACCACGAAGCGCGCGCCGCCGCCCGGGTTGTCCTCGAGCGTGACCGTGCCCGCAAGCTGCCGCGTGACGATCTGGTCGACGATGTACAGGCCCAGCCCGCTGCCGCCGAGCATGCGGCGCGTGGTGAAGAAGGGCTCGAACACGCGCGAGCGCAGCGCGGGGTCGATGCCGCGACCGTTGTCGCCGATCTCGATGACGACTTCGTCGCCGGCCGCGAGCGCCGCGCGCACGGTGACGCGGGCACCTGGCAGGCCCGGCTCGAAGGCGTGCTGCAGCGCGTTGACGCCCAGGTTGGTCACCACCTGGGTCAGCGCCATCGGGTAACTCTCCATGGCGATCCCTTCGGCGCGCGTCGATGACGACCTCGACGCCCGCTTCCTCGACGCGCGGCTGAAGGTCCGCAGCGCCCGACGCAGCAGTTCGGCCAGGTCGAAGCGACTGCGCGGTTCGGTGATGCGGTCGGCCGCGAGCTGCTTGAAGTTCATGCACCAGCTGCGCCACGCGGGTGGCGTTGGACAACAGCAGCCGCGCCGACTCGGCGGCGTCGCGCAGGTAGCTCGCGACCTCGCGGGTGCCCAGGCGGCCCGTGTCGTGCAGGCCGCGCGCGGCCTGCGTGCGGTCGCTGAGGAACGACGCCGTGCTCACCGACACGCCCACCGGCGTGTTGATCTCGTGCGCGACGCCCGCGATCAGCCCGCCGAGCGACGCGAGCTTCTCGCTCTGCACGAGGTGCGCGCGCGTCTGCTCGAGGTGCTGCATCGACTCGAGCAGCTCGCGCTCGGACTGCTCCTGGCTTTCGTGCGACAGCACGATCCACCAGATGCCCAGCGACGCCACCCCGAGCGTCGCGACGAACAGCCGCAGCATCACGTTGACGATCGTGTCGCGCTCGACCGCGTCGTGCAGGTCCATGAAGCGGTAGGTCAGCAGGAAGGCGGTCCCGAGCAGCGCCGCGACGACGCTGAGCAGCCCGACGAAGCGGCCGATGCGGCGCCACACGTGCGGCTGGAACGGCTGCGACTCGGCACCCGCCAGCGGCGCGTCGGCCAGCAGTGCCGGGGACGCGTGCGCGCTGGCCGGCTGTTTGCAGAACTCATGGCAATGCAGCTCGAGGCCGCAGCACAACGAGCACAACGGCCCGCGGTAGAACGGGCAGTGCGTCATGTCGGGCGCCTCGTACTCGCGCTCGCAGATGCAGCAGGTGACGAGCGTGGTCCGGCTCTGGTGCCGGTAGTGTTCGTCGGCTCGCGCGATGTACCAGCGCCCGCGCGTCGCGTAGCCGATCGCGACCGCGGCGACGAACGACACGCCGAGCGCGATGAAGCCGAAGAACGCACGCCCGATCACGCCGAAAAGCCCGACGTAAGCCGCCATCGCGGCCGCCGCCGCGATCAACGTCGCGCCGCAGCCCGACGGGGTTCAGGTTGTAGAGGTGCCCACGCTTGAACTCGATGTACGGCGGGCTGATCCCCACGCGCTTGAGCACGACCAGGTCGGCGACCAGCGCGCCGATCCATGCGATCGCCACCGTCGAATACACCGACAGCGCCGTCTCGAGCGTCTGGAAGATGCCCAGCAGCGACAAGCAGCAGCGCGATCACGACGTTGAACACCAGCCACACGACGCGCCCCGGGTGGTAGTGCGCCAGGCGCACGAAGGTGTTCGACCACGCGAGCGATCCGCTGTAGGCGTTGGTGACGTTGATCTTGATCTGCGAGATCGTCACGAAGACGGTCGCCAGCGCGAGCGCCAGCGCCGGGTCGGCCACGATCTGCTGGTAGGCGTGCACGAACATGTGCGCGGGCTCGATCGCCTGCGCGGTGCTCGAGCCCATGCGCAGCGCCAGCACCGCGAGCAGGCTGCCTGCCGCGATCTTGAGCGCCCCGACGAAGATCCACCCCGGCCCCGCGGCCAGCAGTGCGAACCACCAGGCGCGGCGGTTCGCGCGCGTGCGCTCGGGCAGAAAGCGCAGGTAGTCGGCCTGCTCGCCGATCTGCGCGACGAGCGAGAACAGCACGCCCGACGCCGCGCCGAACAGCAGCAGATCGAACCCGCCGCTTCGCGCGGCGTCGCCTTGTGCGGCGCTGCCGGGGAACGACGATCCACGCGCGCACCAGCGCGGGATCGGCGAAGAGGATGTAGACGAAGGGCGCGATCAGCAGCACCACCCACAGCGGCTGCGTCCACGCCTGCAGCCGGTTGATGAACGTCACGCCGTAGAAGACCATCGGGATGATCACGAGCGAGCACAGCAGGTAGCCCAGCGGCAGGCTCAGGCCGAAGGCGAGCTCGAGCGCCTGCGCCCAGATCGCGGTTTCGATCGCGAAGAAGATGAACGTGAACGACGCGTAGATCAGCGACGTGATCGTCGAGCCCACGTAGCCGAAGCCCGCGCCGCGCGTGAGCAGGTCGATGTCGACGTTGGCCACGCTGCACCAGTACGCGATCGGCAGGCTCGCGAGGAAGATCACGAGCGACACCGCCAGCACCGCGAGCATGGCGTTCTGAAAGCCGTAGTTCAGCGTGATGCTCGCGCCGATCGCCTCGAGCGCGAGGAACGAGATGCCGCCCAATGCGGTGTTCGCGACCGTGCCCGGCGACCAGCGCCGGTACGAGCTGGCCGCATAACGCAGCGCATAGTCCTCGAGCGACTCGTTGGCGACCCAGGACTGGTATTCGCGCTTGACTCGAAGCATTGCAGCGCAGCTCCTCGGGGTGGACCCCGGCGCGAAAGCGTAGTCCCTACGCGCATGCACGAGGGCGCGATTTACCCGGGATGGTGACCTGCTCCGGCGGTTGACACCCCGGGGACGAGGATCAAAATCCGTTCGCCTTCCCCGATCCGCATGCGATGGGAGACCGAGTCGATGTCCAAGCCGGATACCCGAGCGCAAGCGTTCCGCGCATTGGATCCGCTGGTGCGGGCGATCCACGCCGCGGGCACGCAGGCCGACGGCTGGCCTGCGGTGCTCGACCGGATGCGCGTGCACTTCGACGCACGCGTCGTCACGCTCGGACATCACGAATTCGCTACTGGTTGTGACTCGGCACTGATCGGGTCGCCCGAGGCCGATCGCTTTGGCCTCGACATGGCCGAGTACGCGGCGCGCAATCCATGGTTTATGTCGAGCGCCGACTATCGCGCCGGCCGCGTGCTCACCGGCGACGAACTCATCAGCAGCCACGAATTGCGCCGCACCGACTTCTATCGTGGCTTCCTCCAGCCGCGCGGCCTGCTCCACTTGTTGTGTGGGGTGGTTGATCAAGGCGCGAGAGGCGTTCACTTGCTGGCCGCGTACCGTGCCGAGCGCCAGGATGCCTTCGAGGCGGCGGAGAAGGCGGACTGGGCAAAGCTTCTCGATCACGTGACGCTCGCGCTGCACGGGCAGTGGCGCTGGCAGGAGGCGAGCGATCTGGCCACGGCGCTGCTATCGCTGTCGGACCATGATGCCAACCCGACAATCATCGTCACCAGCGATGCCGAACCGATCTACCGTAACGAAGCGGCCGACGACTTGCTGAACCGGCGTCACGGCCTGTGCCTCGAGGGCACGCGGCTCGCCGCGTCGGCCACAACCGAGCGGCGCTTGCTGGCCGAAGCCATCGCCCGCCTTGCGCGTGCCGATGCGCACGGCAACGACGTGCCCGCACCGGCTGTGCTGACGCTCGCCAGCACGTCCCGGCTGCCGCCTGTCGTCGTCGTGGTCCGCGCGGCGGGCCACGTCTTTCGCCGCGAGACTGGCCTGCATCATGGCCTTGCGAAGCTGGTCGTCCGCGGCGACCACGGCTTACATGATCCGGCCACCTGCGCCTTCGCGCGTCAGTACGAGCTGACGGCCGCGCAGTCGAAGGTCAGCGCGCTGGTGTTCGCCGGCCAGTCGCTCGGGTCGATCGCGCTGTCGCTGCACCTGTCGGAGAACACCGTGCGCAGCCACCTGAAGCAGATCTTCCAGAAGACCGACACGCACGGGCAGATGGAGCTCGTGCACCTGCACGCGCGGGTGTGTCAGAGCCTGCCCTGATCCGCCGTCGAATCGTTCGGGCGACCCCTTCTACAAGCTCAGGGCCAACGGCTTTGCTTTGCAGTCAGCGCACCACCACCGCCGGCGACGACGCCAGCGGCAGCCACAGCCGCGGCTCGCACTGGCCGTCGGTGTTCATCGCCCACACGTGGCTCGCGCGAGAGAAGGCGGAGAGCGCCGCATCGCGGCTCGGAGCAACGCCACCGCATCCGCGACGGCGGGCCGCGGCAGCGCAGCCGCGCGTGCGTGAGCCGGCTCACGCACCAGCAGGACCAACGCCGCAAGCCCCATCAGCGCGATGAAGAACGCGACCACGAAGATCACGTCGAAACCCTGCGGCAACAACGCGAGCAGCGCGAACGCGAGCAGCGGCCCGGCCATCGCGCCGACGCTGTCGAAGGTGCGATGCACACCGAACGCGAGCCCGGCGTGGCGCGGCTCGCTGGCGAGCGAAATCATCGCGTCGCGCGGCGCCGTGCGAATGCCCTTGCCGATGCGGTCGGCCGCCATCACGAACGTCAGCGCCAGCCACGAGCTGCCCGCCGCGAGCCAGCCGAGCTTGCACAGCGCCGACAGGCCGTACCCTGCCGCGGCGACAGGCTTATGGCGCTGGAAGCGATCGGCGAGCCAGCCGCCGGCCAGCCGCGCGACCGCTGCCGCGCCCTGATACAGCGCATCGAGTGCGCCCATCTGCATCGGCGACAGCGGCAGCACCATCAGCAGGTACAGCGGCAGTACGGCGGTGACCATCTCCGACGCGACGTCGGTCAGCAGGCTCGTCAGGCCAAGGGCGTAGACGGTGGGTGAGACGCTGGCGCGGCCAACGCGGTGATCAGCGCCGCGCAGTCCACGCAGCGCGCGCGGGTCGAAGGGACACACGCTGTGCGCGTCGTTCAGGCCACGCCGTCGCGCGGATGCACCAGCGTGACCGGCACGTGCGCCTTGTTCGCGACCGCGTGAGACACCGAACCGAAGATCGCGCTGTGCAGGTCGCCGCGTTCGGCGCTGCCGATGACGATCAGCCGGCAGTGGCAACGCTCGCACACCTCGAGCAGCACGCGCGCGGGGTCGCCCAGCGTCAGGTCGCGCTCGTAGGTGATGTTCATGCCCCGCAACAGCTCCTCGGCGGGTTCGAAGGCGCTGTCGGCCGCGCCGCTCGTCGCGCCGGCCAGCACGTCGGGGTTGCGCATCGTGCGCAGCACCTCGATCGGCGTGGCTTCGCTTTCGACGTGCGCGAGCACCACGTGCAGTTGCAAGCCGTGATGCGCGAGCTGCATCACGTGGCGCACCGCGGCCAGCGTGGCAGGGCTGCGGTCGACGGGGACAAGCACTTTGAGCATGGCGTGGATCCTCTGCTGTGGACGTGGTGATCGTATCGCCGTTTTTGTGTGCAGGCTCGCCGGGGCCTACGGCCGGTTCCAGCCGTTGGCGGGGGCGGCGCTTGGTCACAGCGTGTCGCGACACTCGAAGCCGGTGGTGCCGCAGGTTTCGGCGGTGTCTGCAGCGTCTGGCGCGTCGTTCGCGCTGTCGATCAGCGTCACACGATCGACCCGCGCCAGCGGAGGCCCGCGATGCAGCCACGCCTCGAGGTCGGCCAACGCATGCGCGCTGCCTCGCGCCATCACTTCGACCGTGCCGTCGCGACGATTGCGCACCCAGCCGACCAAGCCCAGCTTGCGCGCCTGATGGACGCAGGTGTCGCGAAAGCCGACGCCTTGCACGCGGCCTTCGACGCGCACGTGCAGGTCTGTTGACGTTGGTGTGGTCATGGCAGGGTCAGGCTTGCGCGGCCCGAAGGATTCTGCCGCGGTCATGCTTGCGCGCTTGTTGCATGGTGCCAGCCGAAGCGACGATGATCCGACGATGAGTCGCAAGAGGTCGTTCGCCGCCATCGTCGCGTGGCGCGTGCTCGCGGTGTTGTCCGTGGTGCTCGGCGTCATCGGCGCTTTCCTGCCGTTGCTGCCGACCGTGCCGTTCCTGTTGGTTGCGGCCTGGGCCGGCGGCAGGGGCTGGCCGCGGCTCGAGGCGTGGCTGCTCGCGCATCCGCGTCACGGCCCGGTGATCCGCCGTTGGCGCGAGCACGGCGCGGTGCCGCGACGTGCCAAATGGACCGCCAGCGGCATGATGCTGCTCAGTGCGACCGTGCTCGTGTGGTCGTCGGTGCCGTTGTGGGCTAAGTGGGCCGTGCCGGGGTTGATGGCGGCCGTGGCGCTGTGGCTTTGGCGGCGGCCCGAAGCATGAACGGGCGATGAAGTCCGCATGGCGCTGATCGACCACGACGTGATCGTGCGCCACGCACACCTTGCGCTCGTGGCGATCAGCCTTGCGACCTTCGCACTGCGCGGGCTGGGCGTTCTGGCCGGGGCCGCGTGGCCCATGCAGGCGGGGCTTCGCCGCGCCGTCGTCGCGGTCGACACCGCGCTGCTGGTCGCCGGAAGCTTGCTCTGGGTCATGTTGGGGTTGAATCCCGCGCGTGATACTTGGTTCGGCGTCAAGCTGAGCCTGCTGGTGGTGTACGTACTGCTGGGCACCTGGGCGCTGCGGCGGGGCCGTACCGCGGCTTCGCGCGCGGCGTTCTACGTCGCGGCGCTGGCATGCGCCGCGACGATGGTGGCGGTGGCACTCACGCATCGGCCACCCTGGGCTTGGTGAGCTGCCGCGAGACTTTCGCGCACACGCGTATGCACCTCGAACGCTGGAACACGCATGACGATGAACTCACCCGCTGCCACCAACCCCGCGACCCATCCCGCCGCCGCCCTCGCGACTTCATCAGTGCCCGTACCGTCGCCGCGCCACAAGCCGCTGCATGATGCGCCGGCATCGGGCTTCGACGACCCCTTCGGCATGCTCGACGCCTGCCACGAGCGCGTGGACCGCATGCTCGGGCTGCTGGGCAAGCTGCGCGCGCATCTGTTGGCCACGGGATGCGACGCCGACGCGAGCCAAGCGGCGCGCGACGTTATGCGCTACTTCGACGTTGCCGGCCCGGCGCATCATGCCGACGAAGAGAAGCACATCTTCCCCGCGCTGGTCGCAGCGGGGAAGCTTGTTGCCGAGGTTCAGCGCCTTCAGCGCGATCACGTCGAGTTCGAAGCCGCGTGGTCGCGCGTGCGTCCGGCGCTGGCGCGGGTGGCCGAGGGCACGTGGGCCGGGATGTCGATGCACGAAGAGGCTGCGTTGTCGAGCTTCGCGTCGATCTACGAACATCACCTTCCGCTGGAAGAGAACGTTGTCTTCCCCGCCGCACGCGACTTGATGGACGCGCAGCGCTTGGCCGCAATGGGACGCGAGATGGCGCAGCGCCGCAGCGTGCGCCAGCCCGGGCCCTAGCCACACTGGAGGAACCGCCATGTACCGCAAGCTGCTCGTGCCCGTCGACGGACAGGAACTCTCGGACCGCGCGGTACGCGACAGCCTGGCGTTGGCCAAGGCGCTGGGCGCAAGCGTGGTTGCCTTCGTCGGTGAGCCTGTCCTGGACTCACCCGTCGGTCGCAGCGCGGCGGGCGCAGTCCTCGAGTGGCGCCGCCACGAAGAGCGCGTCAGCGCACACGCGCACGATGTGCTCGAGTCGTTCCAGCAGCAGGCGAAGTACGCCGGTGTGCCGTTCGAGGGTCACTACGTCGAAACCGATCACGTCGACCGCGCGATCGCCGAAGCGGCCGAACGTTTCGGCTGCGACCTCATCGTGATGGCCACGCACGGTCGCGGCGTCTTCGGCGAGTTGCTGTTCGGCTCGCACACCAAGGCGGTGATGACGCGGACGAAGGTGCCGCTGCTGGTTCTGCACTGATCGCACCGCTGCGCCGCTGCTCCCTCGGGCGCACCCCGCAGTACATTCGCAAGTCCGCGGTGAGCCGATCCGCGTGAAGGACGAGCGATGCCTGCATTTCGGAAACCCATGCGCCGCTGGGTCGGCGTCGCGACGTTGATCTTCGTGGCCGCGGCCACGTCCGGCTGTGCTGCCCTCGTCACCTGCGAAAGCGCTGTCCCGAACGCCAGCTACACCGGGCCCTACAAGGGCGTCGACAACAACCTGACGGCGCACGACATCGGCCGCGACATGGTGTGCGCTGATCGTTTCAAGAAAGCGAAGTACCCCGCCGGATTCGTCACCATCTTCGGCAGCTCGCGCATCGGCGAGAAGAGCCGCGCCAGCGACCCCGCGGTCGCGAAGGCCAACGACGAGTTGTATGCCGACGTGTTGGCCTTTGCGCAGGCGTGGACGCGCAAGCACGGCAAGCGCTTCCCCATCATGACCGGCGCCGGCCCCGGGCTGATGGAAGCCGGCAACCGCGGCGCCATCAGCGGCGGCGGCCCCAGCATCGGCTACACCACGTACTACGACCCGGCGCCGCGCGGTGACGCGCACGAGACCTTCTGGACCTACAACAACCAGCCGCTCATCACCGACGGACTGATCTTCTCGAGCGTTGCCACGCGCGAGTTCGCGATGATCTTGCATTCCGCCGCGATGATCGTCGCGCCCGGAGGCACCGGCACCGAGTGGGAAACCTTCCAGATCATCGAGTCGATCAAGAGCGGCCAACTCACCGAGGTGCCCGTGGTGCTGCTCGGCAACAAGGACGCGCACTGGAAGAGCTTCTACGCTCGCATCGACGACATGGTCCGCCGCGGCACGGTGCGGCTGGACGAGATCACGAAGGTGGTGGTGCACGTCGAGCGCGCCAGCGACATCGTGCCGCTGCTCGAGCGTCGGTTGACGTTGCCCTGACGGTGCTTCGAGGGGAAGCCTACACCGCAGCCGAAGGTCATCGCGCGCCCGCGTTCGGTGCGCAGCCCGTTGCGCGTGTGCGTTCGACGGCAAGCTCGAGTTCGCAGTCGCCGCGGTCGACCACATCGCTTTCGTCGTCGAGTCGCGACCGGTCGGCCAGCGCGATCGTGGTCGTCGCCGCCAGCACCAGGGTTGCGAGGGCGCGTGCGGGCGTGACTTCACGGCGCAGGGTGGACGTGCCGGGCGTCGTGTTCGCCGCGCAACCCCTGGCCTGTGATGCGCGGCGGTTTTCGTCGTCGAGGCGGAGCGAAGGTGTCATTGGTTGTGTCGGACCGTGGTACTGGCGCACTGCGTGCCGCGGTCGCGGTGGTTGTCCTGACGCGATTTCATTGTGGCGGCCCGTGCCTGCGCCTTTGCGCGCCGTTTTGCGCAGGCAGCGCGGCCTACGTCAAAGCGCCAGTGCCCGATGGGCGTTCGGAGCGGTCTACGCCATCGCGCCAATGGTCTTTGCGGACGACGAAGTACCGATCCTTGTGGTGGGCGGTGCCTCGTCTGTCGGCGGTGGGCGACGCCCACCCTGGACTTGTTCCGCCGACACAAGGAGCCACGCAATGAATACCCGAGACCATCAGTTCGCATGCCCAGCCTGTCTGCTTGCCCGGGCGCCGCACTTTAGGCGCCACTCGCATCGCCGCGCGAACGGAACGCGCCGGCGCGCCGTCGCTGGCATCGCAGTGGCGCTGACCCTGGCCCTGGGGCTTGCCGCCGGTCCATGCGCGCGCAGGTGACCGGCCTGGCGACGACGATCAAGAGTGCCGATGGCCGCTACTGCACCGCCACCGCCAAGCTGATGCACACTGCCTGTGGCTTCGAAACCAAGGACGACTACTTCGTCGGCAAGGCCAAGTGCATCAACGTCGGTGATGCCCGTGAGCGCCGTGCGTGCCTGAGCGAGCTGCGCCAGGCCAAGACCGAAGCCGACAACGAATGCCGCCAGGTGTTCGACGCCCGGCGCGCCCTGTGCGCCAAGGTGGGTGAAGGCCGCTACGACCCGCCGTTCGTTCCCGAGAACTTCGACACCGACTTCCGCAACCCGAGCCGCCCGAACCCCTATTACCCGCTGGCATCGGCCACCGCTGGGAATACGCAGGCGGCGACGAGCGCGGCGTCGTGCAGGTGCTCGACGAGACCAAGCTTGTCGCCGGTGTCACCTGCATCGTCGTGCGCGACGAGGTCTACGTCGGCGGCGTGTTGAGAGAAGCCACCGACGACTGGTTCGGCGTCGGCTCGTAACGGCAGCAGCTGGTATTGCGGCGAAGAGGTCAAGGATTACGAGGTCTTCGAAGGCGACCGCCCTCAGCGCCCCAGCTGACCAGCATCGACGGCTCGTTCAAGCACGGCACAAGCCGCGACAAGGCCGGCATGATCCTGCCGGGCCAGCTGTACAACGGGCTGGTCTACCGCGAGGAGTTCTCGCTGGCAACGCCGAAGACGTGGCCGAGGTGCTCGAGGTGGCGTATGCCTGGGGCGCAACGCCGAGCTTGACCGCGGCGTGCCGCGTGATTTGCACAGCGCCTGTGCAACAGCGACTGCGTTGTCACTACGGAACGGTCGCCCACCGAGCCTGCGTTTATGCGCTGAATACTATGCACGCTGTATCGGCTTCTTCCTCGAAACCAAGCCCTACGTCGGCACGGCCCTGCAACTGGTGAACTGCAACTTCGATTCACGCTGCACGGCTTTGCCCACTTCACGATGAGCGCCTACCACGATCGACCCGAGCGCGGCATGAACGAGATGCTCGACCCTGGCACGCGCAGGTGGGCGATCGTGGCCGTGATCCTCGGCGCGGCGTTGTTCCTGGGGATCGAATGGCTCGTAGAGCCGAATCAGTCGCTGGCGACCTCGCGTTCGAGTTGTTCTAGATCGCGCCCGTCGTGATTACAAGCGTCGGTGTCGCGGTGCTCTTTCGCGTCACGCGTCGCCAGCTCGACGACCACCTGCAGGTGATCCGCGACCTCGAATTCGCGCTTCGCTACCCGCTCGAAAGCGGGGGCTGCGGTCTGGCGTGCATGAGCGCGTGCGTTGTGCACGCGCCGACGGCGCAACGCCGTGTTGCACTGAGCGTTCTGCTCGCAAGGCCGTCTCGGCACGCGAGGCTTGTTCAACAGCTAGGCGACCACCATGAACCTGATGCCCTCCACGTTGCTGCGCGCCTGCGCCGCGGCTGCTGTCCTGACCCTCACCGGCTGCGGCACGATGAACGCCCCGGTCGACACCACCGCCGGAGGCGATGACGCCAACGCCTCTTACGCGTACGGCCGCTTCGAACTCGTCGGCAGCACGGATCACATCGGCTCGATCACGTCGACCTTCGCCTGCGAAGACGGTTCGAGCTTCGCTGTGGGCTTCAAGCCCGGCACTGCCGCCGTGCAAGCGGTGAAGGTGAGCCCGGGCGTGTGCTCGCTGCGCGGCTGGATCTTCACCGACGCTTCGGGCGCGAAGACCAGGCGGCCTTACCTGGGAAGGCTGCTGAGGAAGGTCAGGTTCGAGCCCGGCACGATGCACTACATCGGTGACCTCGAAGCGCGCGTGAAGATCGAAGCGCTGGGCACCATCGCGCAGAAGCGCTGGAGCGTCACCGACCCGAAGGACGCGTTCGACGCCACGACCCGGTCCGCGCAGGCGAGCCTGCCGAGCGCCAAGTCGCTGAAGGCGGTCAACGCGACTGCGACGGCCGTGGCGACAGCGGCGCAGGTCGTGCGCTGAGCTTCCCAACGAGTGAGTCTGTCGCGGCGCGGATCAGCCTGCGCGCGCAAGGATCACCAACGACGTTGCAGCGTCGGCGGCGTACAGCGCATCGACCCGATCAGCGCGATGCGCCAGCACCGCGCGCTGGTTGATCGAACCCTTGTCGGTGACTTCGCCGCGGTCGATCTGCGGCGGCGCGTCGAGCAGCATCCAGCGCACGATGCGCGTTGCGCTGCCGGTGGCCGAAGCGGCGAGCCGATCGGCCAGCGATTGATAGAACGCCAGCACCTGCGGATGCGCCAGCACGTCGCGCAGCGGTGCGTCGGGGCCGATGCCGGCAAGACTGCGGCAGGCATCGAGGCGCGGAAAGATCATCGCGCCGACCTCGTTGCGGTTCAGGCCGGTGATCACGACGTCCTGCACGCAGGGGTCGCCCTCGAGGGTGATGCGCGCGCGCAGCGGGCCGACGCTGACGAACGTGCCGGTCGCGAGCTTGAAGTCTTCGGCGACGCGGCCGTCGAAGTGCAGGCCGCGCGTCGGCTTCTTCGCATCGACCCACTTCACCGCATCGCCCGTGCAGTAGAACCCTTCATCGTCGAACGCTGCCGCGGTTTCGTCGGGGTTGCGCCAGTAGCCCGGCATGATGTTCGGGCCTTTGAAGCGGATCTCGGTTTTGTCGCCGGGGTCGTTGCCTTCGGGGACGAGCTTGGCTTGCACGCCCGGCGCCGGCAGGCCGATGTCGCCCGAACGTGCGTCGGTGCCGACGGCGAAGGTGCACGACGGTGATGCTTCGGTCATCCCCAGGCCGGTGACGATGCGCACGCGTTCGCCGGTGGTGGCTTCACCGTGTGCGTCCAGCTTGTCCCACACCGCCTGCGACAGGCCCGCGCCCGCGAACATGATCGCCTTGCAGCGCGCAAAGAAGGTCTTGCGCAGCACGGTGTCGCGGTCCATCGCGTCAGGCGATTTCTTCCAGGCCCGTGAGGCACGTTGAAGTAGATCGTCGGCGAAATCTCGCGCAGGTTGCGCCAGCGTTTGCGCGATGCCCTGCGGTGTCGGCAGCCCGCCGTCGATGTAGAGCGTGCCGCCGTTGTAGAGCACGATGCCGACGTTGTGGTTGCCGCCGAAGACGTGGTTCCACGGCAGCCAGTCGATCAGCACCGGCGGCTCTTCGGCCAGGAAGACGAAGCACTGGCGGATCATCTGCAGGTTCGCGCAGAGCATCCGGTTGGTGGTGATGACGGCCTTGGGCTGCTTCGTCGAGCCCGACGTGAACATGAATTTGAGGATCGTGTCGGCGCCGACGTTGGCGTGCGCCTTGCCGACGTCGGCGCTGTGCTTGCCCTCGAGCAGCGATGCAAACGTGTGGCTGGGCCGCGATGCGATGGTGCCTTCGCCGAGCACGACGTGCGCATCCCGCGGCATCGTCGCGTCGATCGCGCGTTCGAAGCGTGCGTCGCTCGCATAGACGCAGCCCGGCGTCAGCGTCGCCATCATGTGGCGCAGCTTCGCGTGGTCCTGCGACACGAGTGAATACGCCGTCGAGATCGGCGAATAGGGCACGCCGACCCACGCTGCGGCGAGGTACAGCGACAGGTGCTCGAGGTCGTTGCCCGACAGCACGACGAGCGGTCGCTCGGGCGAAAGCTTCATCGCCAGCAGGTGCGATGCGATCGTGCGCACGCGCGCCAGCATCTGCGCGTAGGTGATGCGCTGCCACGCACCTTGCGTCGTGCCGTGGGCATGGCGCTGCGCGACGAGCGTGCGGTCGGGTGCCACGCGTGCCCAGTTCTCGAGCGCGTCGGCGAAGCGCCGCGCGTACGGCAGCAGCGCTTCTTTCGATCGCAGCACCGTGCTTCCGTCGGCGCGGCGCTCGATGTCGACGTCGAGCGTGCCGCCGACGGTGGCTTCACGGCAGCGTGGTGATGAAGGGTGTTGGCGTGTGGGCATGGCGTTACATGGCTGGCGATTCACGCGCACAACGCGCGGATGTCTTCGGGAATCGGCATCGACTGGAAGCGATCCGCATCGTCGGGATGCCGACGCACGAAGGTGCGAACTTCGGTGCCTTCACACACCACCTCGTCGCCACGTTTGATCACGTGCCGGTGCTTGAAGGTCTTGGCCTTCCACTCCTCGATCGACGTGTGCACCTCGATCGTCTGCGCGTAGGTCACGGCCTTGTAGAAGTTGGTGTGAATCTCGAGCAGCGGCGTGCCGATGATGCCGGTGGTCTTGACGTACTCGCGCCAGGGCGGCACGCCGCACGCCATGAAGAAAGCAAGCGACGCTTCGTCCATCCAGCGCTGGAAGTTCGGATAGAACACGATGCCCGCCGGGTCGCAGTGTCCGAACTGCACGTCGACGCGGTGGATGTTGGCTGCTCACGCGCCACGGTCACAAACCTTGGCGTGTGACCTTGCCCGCGCGGCCTTCGAGGAACGCGCGCAGGCGGTCCTGTGCTTCGGGCGTCGATTCGGCCACCGCCGCCATCAGCGCTTCGGTGAAGAGCCCTTCCGACGGCGACTGTTCGACGATGCGCGGCAGCGCGTGCATCACCGCGAAGGCTGTCATCGGCGAATTGCCGGCGATCTTGCGCGCGAGTGCCAGCGCCTTGTCGAACGCCTGGCCCTTCGGCGCGCGGTACTGCACCAGGCCGGCGGCGTGGCCTTCGTCGGCGTCGAAGACGCGGCCTGTGAGCATCATGTCGGCCATGCGCGCGGCGCCCATCAGGCGCGGTACGCGCACCGAGCCACCACCGCCGACGAAGATGCCGCGCTGGCCTTCGGGCAGGCCGAAGTAGGCGCTGTCGTCGGCTACGCGGATGTGGCACGACGACGCGAGTTCGAGCCCGCCGCCGACCACCGCGCCGTGCAGCACGGCGATCACGGGCACGCGGCCGAACTGCACGGCGTCGAACGCCGCATGCCACATGCGCGAATGCAGCACCGCGCTGTGGATGTCGCGCTCGACCAGTTCAGACAGGTCAAGCCCGGCGCAGAAATGGTCGCCTTCGCCGGTGATGATGGCCGCGCGCGCGTCGGCCGGCAGGTTGACGAACGCGGTGTGGAACTGCTTGATCAGGTCGTCATTGATCGCGTTGCGTTTGGCGGGGCGGTTCAGGCGGATGTGCACCACCGGGCCTGCGGTTTCGATGCGCAGCAGCGACAGGGTCGCGAGGGTGCCTTGGCGGGGGTGAAGGTGTCGGACATGGTAGACGCCTGTTGAGGATGTGAAGGTGATCGTACTTAGAGCCGGATCACGCGTGTGTCGCCGTCGCTGTACAGCAGCGTGACCACGTCGGCGCGGCGCGTCAGCACCATGCGCTGGTTGACGTAGCCCTTGTCGGTGATTTCCCCGGCCGGCGATGTCGGGCACGTCGGGCAGCACGAACGCACGCACCGGCGCCTGCGACGAGCCCGCGCCGCCGCTGCGCAGCGCCGACAGGCCCTCGCGCACTTGCGCCGCCAGCTCGGCTGGCGGCAACGCACGCGCGGCGTCGCTGACGAAGAGCAGCGCGCCGACCTGGTCACGATCATGGCCGGTGATGACCGCGTCTTGCACCCATGGCGCCAGCGCCTGGATCAGCTGCACGCGCAGCGTGCCCACCGACACCCACGTGCCCGACGTGAGCTTGAAGTCTTCGGCCACGCGGCCGTTGAAGACGATGCCGCTCGAAGGATCCTTCGGCGTCGGCCAGGTAGCCCGCGTCGCCGATCTTGTAGAAGCCCTCGTCGTCGAAAGCTTCGCGCGTCTGCTTCGGTGCGCCGCGGTAGCCCGGGAAGATATTCGGCCCGCGCACGCGCAGCTCGAGCTTGCCGCCGTTGGGCACGAGCTTCACCTCGGCGCCGGGGATCGGGTTGCCGATCGTGCCGGCGCGGTCGATCTTCCAGTTGACGAAGGTGATGGCCGGCGACGGTTTCGGTCGAGCCCCACGACGTGGTCATGAAGAGCGGCTCGTCACGGACTTTCGCGGCGATGGCCTCGAGCCGCGCCCATGTCGTCTGCGGCATGGCGGAGCCGGCATAGAACAGCATCTGCAGCTTGCGAGAAGAAGCTGCGCGCCAGGGCCTCGTCGGCTTCGAAGGCGGCAGCCATCATGTCGTAGCCGCGCGGCACGTTGAAGTGCAGCGTGGGCTGCACGTCGCGCAGGTTGCGCACCGTGACGTCGAAGGCGCCGGGTACCGGCTTGCCTTCGTCGATGTACATCGTGCCGCCGTGCTTCAGCACGATGCCGACGTTGTGGTTGCCGCCGAAGGTGTGGCTCCAGGGCAGCCAGTCGAGCAGCACCGGCTTGGTCTTGCCGACGAAGCGCAGCGTCTGCGCAATCATCTGCTGGTTGGCGCACAGCATCCGGTGCGTGTTGATGACCACCTTCGGATGGCCCGTCGAGCCCGAGGTCAGCAGGTACTTGGCGTGGGTCTCGGGCAGGATGGCGCGGAACTGCTCCATCACCTGCGGCGTTTCTGCCGTGGTCAACAACTGCGCGAACGCGATCGCGCCCGGATGCGACGCCGCACCTTGGCCGAACACAGCCACCGGCTTCACCGGCGCGCCAACCAGTGCACCGCCATACACCTTGGCATCGGACGCGTAGATCAGCGCGGGGTCCAGTGCCTCGAGAATGCCGTGGATCTTGTCGTACTGTCCTTTCGCCAAGCGCGTGTAGGCGCTGGACACGGTGCACGACGCGCGGCCGATGTGCATCGCCGCGAGCATCAACGTCAGGTGCTCGAGGCTGTTGTCGGACAGAACGACGATCGGCTTGGTGGGGTCCAGGTGCAGATCGAGCAGGCCTTGCGCCACCGACGCGACGCGCGTGCGCAACTCGCACCATGTCAGCGTGCGCCAGTTGCCGCTCGACGGCGTCACGCTCGGCGAAGGCAACAGCACGCGGCGTTTCCTTCACCCAATGCTCGAGCCACTCGCCGACGCAGCGCGCGTAGGGCCCGAGCGGCTGCGGCGAGCGCAGCACGAAGCTGCGGTCGGCGCGGTCTTCGCGCACGGCCTGCCGCGGGGCCAAATTGCTCGGGTCGTCGAAGAGGCTGCTCATCGTGTCTCCTGCGCCAAGATTGTGTCGACGGCGCACCGTGACCGTCTATCCATCGGTCCTTGCATGTTACGTCCCGCTCCCGTGCGCCTCGCGGTGCGTATGCGACCAGGCCCGTGGCCCAACGCCCTGTGCGAAAGCGGGAAAATACGAATATTGAACTGATCGGTACATAATTTAATGTACCGATTGGTTCATATAGCGATCATCACCCGTGTTCCGCCTGATCTTGCGCCGCCTGGCGCTCTCCGTTCCGCTGCTGTTCGTGGTGACGTTCCTGACGTTCCTGCTGAACACGCTGGCGCCCGGCGACTTGGCGCGCACGATGATGCAGGGCGAGGGCACCGAAGAGCAATACCAGGAATTGCGCAAGGAACTGGGGCTGGACCAGCCGCTGGTGGCGCAGTACGGCCGTTGGTCGGCTGAAAGCCGCGACGGGCGACCTGGGCGTGTCGTACTTCACCAAAGAGACCGCCGTCTCGCTGCTGAACGATCGCATCGGCGTCACGTTGTCGCTGATGGCCGGGCGTGCCGATGCCGTCTGCGTCGTCGGTCGGCCTGGCGCTGGGCGTGGCCAGCGCGCTGCGCGGCGGCTGGGTGGGGCGCGCCATCGACACGCTGTCGCTGGTGGGGCTGATCTTCCCGTCGTTCTGGGTCGCGCTGGTGTTATCGCGATCTTCGCGGTCGTGGCTGCACTGGCTGCCGGCCACGGGCTACACGCCGCTGCTTCGACAGGACCCGAAGGCCTGGTTGCTGGGCTTGGTGC
Organism: uncultured beta proteobacterium; assembly: GCA_963738615.1. Taxonomy (GTDB): domain Bacteria; phylum Pseudomonadota; class Gammaproteobacteria; order Burkholderiales; family Burkholderiaceae_C; genus CAVTWY01. The sequence continues at coordinate 1,735,298 of CAVTXI010000012.1, read as the reverse complement.
TGCCGGTGCTGTCGATCTCCCTGCATCTCCATCACCACCATCGCGAAGCAGACGCGCGACTCGATGAACGAGGTGATGGGCCGCGACTTCATCCGCAGCCTGCGCGCCAGCGGCGTGCCCGAGCGTGTCGGTCGTCTGGAAGCACGCGCTGCGCAACGCGTCGCTGCCGGTGGTCACGGTGCTGGGGCTCGTGCTCGTGAACGCGATCAGCGGCACGGTGTTCGTCGAGCGCGTGTTCGTGCTGCCGGGGCTGGGCAGCCTGGCGGTCAGGCGGCGCAGAACAACGACATCGCGCTGATGCAGGGCGCGACGCTCTACTTCACGCTGATCACGATCGTGCATCAACCTGCTGGTCGACCTGAGCTACGGCTGGCTCAACCCGAAGGTGAGGGTGGGATGACACGCTGTCACCGCGGCCTCGCGCGTGCGCCGCCGCATCGCCTGTGCCGCGGTCTTCGTGTCGCGCCTGCTGCGCAAGCCGCTGGCCTGGGTCGCCATCGTGTGGCTGGCTGGCGATGATCGTGCTGGGCGCTGCTGGCGCCGGTGATCGCGCCGTATGACCCGCTCGAGCAGGAGCTGCTGGCGGTCAAGCAGATGCCCAGCGCCGAGCACTGGCTGGGCACCGACGAGCTGGGGCGCGACGTGGCTGAGCCGCGTGCTGCACGGCGCCGTGTCCACGTTCGTCGGCGTGGCGCAGGCGCTGGTGGTCGCGGCGCTGCTCGGCGTCGCGCTGGGCATGACGGCGGGCTATTTCGGCGGGCGCGTCGACGCGGCGGTCGGCCAGCTACGCAACCTGTTGCAGTCGATGCCGGGGATCGTGATCGCTGCTGGCGGTGTTGACGGTGTTCGACCGTTCGATGCTCGCGGCGATGGTGACTTTGGGCGTGCTCGGTTCGGCCGGCGATCACGCGCGTGGTGCGCAGCGCGACGCTGACGTGCGCAACGAGCTTGTACATCGAAGCCGCGCGCATCTGCGGCCTGTCGCGACGCGGCGATCATCGTGCGCCACGTGCTGCCGCGCATCGTCGGGCCGGTGATCGTGCAGTTGTCGCTCTTCGCAGCGCATGGCGGTGATCGTGCAGACCGGCATCAGCTTCCTGGGCCTGGGCGTGCAGCCGCCGGCGCCGACCTGGGGCGGCATGCATCTCCGAGCGGCGGTCGCAGCATCAACGACTTCCCGTGGATGCTGGTGCCCACGCGGCGGCGTGGTCGCGCTGACGATCCTCGCTTTCGGCTGCTGGGCGATGCAGCTGCGCGACACGGCGGTGGAAGCCTGGGCGCGGCCGCGTGCACCGCCAACGTGCTCGTCGACGCGCGCAGGCGTCGATCGGCGCTGCCGTGTTCGCCGGCGCGCCGTCGCAGCGCCGTGATGTCGGTGCGCGGCCTGCACGATCGCCACCGGGCAAGGCGAGCGCCGAACGCGTCCTCGTGAACGATCGTGTCGCTTCGACCTGATGCCCGGCGAAACGCTCGGCCTGGTCGGTGAATCGGGCAGCGGCAAGACGCTGACGATCCTGGCGCTGATGGGCCTGCTGCCGCGCGGGCACGCGCATCCAGGGCGGCGCGCTGCGGCTCGCAAGGCTGCTTGATCGACCTGACCGACGAAGCGACGCTGCAGCGAACTGCGCGGTCAAGTCGCTGGGCATGATCTTTCAAGAGCCGATGGCCGCGCTCGACCCCTGCTTCACCGTCGGCCATCATCTGATCGAAGTCATCCGCCGCCACGAGCCTTCGAGCAGCCGCGCCCAGGCGCACGCGCGTGCGATCGAACTGCTGACGCAGGTGAAGATCGCCGAACGCCGAAGACGTGGCGCGCCGCTACCCGCACCAGGTGTCGGGCGGCATGGCGCAGCGCGTGGGCATCGCGCGTGCGCTGGCGCCGCAACCCCAAGGTGCTGTTGGCCGACGAGCCGACCACCGCACTCGACGTCACGGTGCAGGCCGAGATCCTCGAGCTGATGCGCGAGCTCAAACACAGCCACGGCATGGCGGTGATCTTCGTCACCCACGACTGGGGCGTGGTGGCCGACGTGTGCGATCGTGCGATGGTGCTGTACCGCGGCCACGTGCTCGAGACCGCCGACGTGCTCGACATCTTCGATCGGCCCGCAACACCCCTACACCGCGGCGCTGCTTGAAGGCCAACCCGCACAGCGCCCCGCCCGGGCAGGTGCTGCCGACGGTCGAAGAAACGCTGGCGCGCATGCGGCGTGAAGGGGCTGCGGCATGACGTGCAGACGCCACCGTGCCCGCTGCTGCGCCGTCGAAGACCTGCGCGTCGAATTCCCCCAGCGGCGCGGCAAGGTCTTCAAGGCGCTGAAGGGCGTGAGCTTCACGATCGCCCGCGGCGAAACCGTGGGCCTGGTCGGCGAGTCGGGCTCGGGCAAGACCACCATCGGCAACGTGATCCTCGGCCAGACGCCCGCCACGGCCGGCCGCGTGATCTTCGATGGCGAAGACATCACGCACGCCACGCGTGCGCGCCGGCGCCTGCTGGGCCGCGACATCCAGGTGGTGTTCCAAGACCCCATCGGCTCGCTGAATCCCGTCGCGCACGATCGGCGACACGCTGGCCGAACCGTTGCTTGCGGCGGGCAACCGTGACCAGCGCCGACATCGCCGCACCGCATCGCCGACATCCTTGCAGCGCGTGGGCATGCCCACCGACACCGCGCAGCGCTACCCCACGCAGTTCTCCGGGCGGCCAACGCCAGCGCATCGCGATCGCGCGCGCGGTGATCGATCGGCCGCGGCTGGTGGTGTGCGACGAGCCAGTCAGTGCGCTCGACCTGTCGGTGCAGGCGCAGGTGCTGAACCTGCTGAACGAACTGCAGCGCAGGCCTGAGCCTGAGCCTGCTCTTCATCTCGCACGACCTGACGGTGGTGCGCCACGTGTCACACCGCACGGTCGTGCTCTACCAGGGCGAGATCGTCGAACAAGGCGACGCCGCGCAGGTGCACGACGCACCCGCAACACCCCTACACGCAAGCGCTGCTGGCAGCCGTCGCCCGTCCCTCATCCAGTGCATTGCAACGCCAGCGGCGCGAGCAGTGGCGTGCGGCGCGTCGGCTTCGCAGGCCACTGAATAACCACTTCGTTCCAACCAGGAGATACCGATGATTCGATTCACTCGCCGCAGCATCGTCAACGCTGCCGTCACCGCTGCCCGTGATGGTCCCGCCAGCACGTGCCCTCTCGCCCGCCCTGCGCAAGAGAAAGTGCTCACCGTCGGCAACCCGTTCTCGCCGCTGAGCATGGACCCTTCGCTGTCGGGCAACGGCCGCGCCGGCACGCACCTGCTGCCCGCTTATGAGCCCTTGGTCCGCGTGACGGCCGACGGCAGCTTCGAGCCCGCGCTGGCCACCGCCTGGGCCATGAGCCCCGACAGCAAGTCGGCCACCTTCACGCTGCGGCAAGACGCGAAGTTCAGCGACGGTGAACCGGTCAATGCCGAAGCGGTGAAGAAGTCCATCGAATATTGGCGCACGAAAAAGGGCGGGCCGTTCGCGGTGAACCTTGCCACCGTCACGTCCATCGATGTCGTCGAACCGTACAAGGTGCGCATCAACGTCAGCGCACCCAACCCTGCGTTGCTCAACCTGTTCGAAGCCTACTGGTTGGCCGGCAACATCATCAGCCCGAAGGCGCTGTGCGAATCCCGATTCACTCGCCAAAGAAACCTTCGGTGCGGGCCCCTACATGCTCGACGCCGAGGCCACCGTGACGGGCAAGAGCTATACCTACGTGCCCAACCCGCACTACTACGACAAGAGCCGCGTCAAGTGGGACAAGATCGTGATGAGCGTCTTCGAAGACCAGAACTCGGCGATCCAGGCCATGAAGGCCGGGCAGGTGAAAGTGCTGGTCAGCGACCCGGTCACCGGCCACGCCAATGCCGCCAAGCTCGAGAAGAGCATGCGCATCGTCAGCGAGCCGGTGCAATGGACAGGCCTGGTCATCGTCGACCGCAACGGCATCGTCAACCCGGCGTTGAAAGACGTGCGCGTGCGCCAGGCGATCAATCATTCGATCGACCGCAAGCTGATCGCCAAGGCGTTGCTCGGCGACTTTGCCGACCCGACGCTTCAGATGCAGGGCAAGGGCTTCCTTGGGCATGACCCCGCCAACGAGGCGAAGTACGACTACAACCCCGAGAAGGCCAAGTCACTGCTGGCTGCTGCCAACGCCGCGAACCTGAACCTCAAGATCAGCTACGTCAACAACACCCTGAGCCGCACGATGAGCGCAGGTGCTGGCGAGCCAGTTCAAGAAGGTCGGCATCAACGCCACGTTGAACGAGCTTCAGGGCTTTGGCGCCATGCTGGCCGCGGGCGCGAACAAGCAGCTCGAGGTGCTGGTGTTCAACAGCAACTCGGGTGTGCCGAATTTGGCGCGCTTCCAGACGCTGGCACCCAAAGGCAGCCTCAACTTCTATAACACCGAAGACGCGACGCTGGCGAAATTGATCGACGATGCCGCCAACATCCCGCTCGACAAAGCCGAGCCCGCTTGGAAGAAGGTCTATTCACACGTGGTCGACCTCGCCTGGTTCGCGCCCATCGCCGCCACGCACACGGTCTACTTCGTGACCGACGATGTGAAGGTGCCGAAGATCGGCCAATCGGTGGTGATCGATGCCATCAACATGCTGCCTGCCAAGTAATCAAGCGAGCGACACGCGAGGAGCACTTCATGTCGAACGTTGATAAACCATCTCTCGATCCTTCCATCGCCGAATACGAGCGCCGATGGAAAGAATCGGGCATTCCCGGCCTCTACGAAGGCAGCGGCCCTGAAATGCGCGAACGAGGGCGCTGCATCCGCGCGCTGCTGTATCCCAAGCCCAAGCTGCCCAACGGCACGATCGAGCACATCCGCATTCCGGGCCCGGTCGGCGCACCCGAGATCGACTGCCGCGTGATCCACCCCGTGGGCAATCCCAAACCCAACGCCACCGTCGTGTACTACCACGGCGGCGGCTTCATCCTGGGTGATCTCGATTCGCACGAGATGCACGCGGTGCGCATCGCCAATGCCACCGGCGCAGCCGTGATCAACGTGGGCTACCGACTGGCGCCGGAAGACCTGTTCCCCGCGGGTATCGACGATGCGTGGGCCGCGCTGCAATGGGTGCACGTGAATCTCGACCGCTTCGGCGGCCGAGACCAGCCGCTGGCTGTCGGCGGCGACAGCGCAGGCGGCAACTTCGCGGCGGTCACGAGTATTCAGGCGCGGGACGCCGGCATCGTCTTGGCGGCGCAACTGTTGATCTACCCGGCCACCGACATGACGGGCCCGACCGACGCGGTGAAAGGGATCTACCTCGGCAAAGGGGTCGACACGCTGGTGAGCGACATGCGCGTGTCGCCACGGCGCGCGCCATCACTGGCGGGCCTGGCACCCGCGATCATCGGCGTGGGGCCGTATGACTTCCTGTATCGAGACAACCTGGCCTATCACGCCGCACTGGTGGCCGCGGGCAACAACGTGTTGCTGCGCGAGTTCCCCACGCTGAACCACGGCTTCTTCAGCTATACCGCGATCTCGAAGGCGAGCGAGGCCGCGGCCGAACAGTTGTGCGCGGACCTGAAGCATGCGCTCGAGGCAGCGCGGCGCCGGACGGATGCGTGATGACGGTAAGGGTTGGAAAGGCGCCACTCGACGCGGTGCAACTCGACATCCTCGAGGTTGCCATCGCCGAATTCGCCGAGCACGGCCTTGCCGGTGCGCGCGTCGATGCCATCGCCGCGCGCACCAGCACCAGCAAGCGGATGCTGTACTACCACTTCGGCAGCAAGGAGGGGCTCTACGCTGCGGCCCTCGAGCACGCCTACGCCAGCATTCGCGACGACCCGCCGCCGCCCGACCTGGACGCGATGGCGCCGATGGATGCGCTGCGTGCTTACGCTGGCTACGTGTTCGACCTGCATGTCACGCACCCGGCTTTCGTGCACCTGGTGATGGGCGAAAACCTGCTGGGCGGTCGTTTCGTGCGCCAGATTCCCGGCATCCGCGAGCGCAACCTCGAAGGCGTTCGCCGACTCGAGCGCGTGATCGAACGCGGGCAACAAAGTGCAGCGATGCGCCGCGACCTCGAGGTGATGGACCTGTACACGAACGTCGTCGCGCTGGCGTTCCATTTCGTATCGAACCGACCGACGTTCTCGGCGATCTTCGAAGGGTCGCAAGCACCCGAGGCTGTGCGCCGCCGCCGTCGTGCCTGTGTTGTCGATGCGGTCGCGCGCCAGGCGATGGCGCTGCCTGAAACGAAGGCGCTGCCTGAAGCGAAGGCGCTGCCTGAAGCGAAAGCGCTGCCTGAAGCGAAAGTCCACGCGGCGCCGAAGGAAGCGCGATGACGACGCCCGCCGACACCGACGCATTGCGCACGCTTGTTGCCCCACTGATCGTGCCGTCGTTCGGCGCGCGGTTGGTATGGAACGCCGTCGTCGACATCGGCGAGCGAGTGGCGATGGGCCGTTCGCCACTTGGCGAACGTTTCATGATCCCGATCGTCGGCGGCACGTTCTGGGGCGGTGAGGGTTTCGACGCGCTGCACGGCAGCGTGCTTCGCGGCGGAGCTGACCGCCAGCTCTGGCGCGCCGACGGCGTGCGAGAGTTGCACGCGCTGTATGAGATGCGAACGCACGACGGCGCTGTTCTCACGATCGACAACCGCGTGCTCATCGACGACCCCGCGAACGGCACCGGTCGTGACGGCACGCGCTACGCGGTCTCGGCGATCCGCGTCACGGCACCCGAAGGGCCACACGCGTGGTTGAGTCGACGCGTGTTCGTCGGCAGCCTCCAACCGTTGATGCCGCAACGGCAAGCCGTGTTGATCCGCGGCTTTGTCGTGGAAGCGCCCGAATCGCTGCCTACTTCACCGCGCTGATCAGGTCGTTGAAGTCGTCGGTCCACGCGCGGGCCGCAGGCTTCACATCGATGACCAAGTCGGCGATCGACGGCACACGAAGCCGGTCGGCCTCGCGCGCGATCAACAGCCATGTGGTGCGCCGCAGGTGTTCGCTGTTTTCCGCCTCGTCGCGCACCACCACCGCGTGCAGTCCACGCCCTCGCGCCGCGGCCAGCACCACCGGTGGCAGGTCGAGGTGTCGGTTGGTCAGGTGGAACGCGAGTACGCCGCGCGGTGCAAGGTGCTTCAGGTACAAGTCGAGCGCTTGCACGGTCAGCAGGTGAACCGGCACTGAGCCGCCCGAGAACGCGTCGACCGCGAGGACGTTGAAGGCCTGCGCCGCTTCGCGTTCCATCGACAGCCGCGCGTCGCCGACCACGTCTTCGATGCGCGCAGGTGTATCGCGCAGGAACGTGAACTCGCGGCGCGCGAGGTCGAAGATCTCGGGGTCGAGTTCGTACAGCCGATAGACGTCACCACCACGTGCGTACACCGCGAGCGTGCCTGCACCCAAGCCCACCAGGCCGACGCGCGCAGGCTTGTCCGCGGGCAGGGCGAGCAGAACGTGGCCGATGCCGGATGTCTCGCCATAGTACGCGGTGGGTTCACGCGCACGTTCGGGTGCAAGGAGCTGCTCGCCGTGCTTGATCGACCCGTGCAGCAGGATGCGGCGCGCGTCTTTCGGGTCGGCGTCTTCGCGCGTGTCGTAGGTCTGAAGCGTGCCGTAGAAGTTGCGCGTCAGCACGCGTGCGTCGCGGTGGTCGGTGCGCGTCTGGTCCCACAGGAACGCGGCGCAGGCCGCGGCGATCGCCACGCTGGCCCACGCGCCTGTTCGTCGTTGCCCGAACACCGCCACGCCCAGCATCGCGACGAGGAACAGGCCCAGGCCGAACTCGTAGCTGCCGTCGAAGGCGAGGGGCGCGACAAGCCCGACGAACGCGCCACCCAGCGCGCCGCCTGCCGACAGCATCAGGTAGAAGCGCGTCAGGTATCGCGGCGCCGGTTTCATGCGCGCGGTTTCGCCGTGCAGCACCATGCACAGCACGAACAACGCCGCGGTGAAGGCAGGCAGCCCGGTGATCAGGCGCTCGCCGTCGGGTTGCGTCAACAGCCACGCCGACCCGACCAGCGACACCACCGCCAGCGGCACGAACACGCTGCGCCGGTACCAACGATCGCTTTCGAAACACAGGATGAACGTCACCAGGTACGTGACCAGCGGCAGCACCCACAAGAACGGGATCGACGCGACGTGGTGCGTCAGGTGGTTGGTCACCGCCAGCAGCAGCCACGACCCCATGGCGGGCAGCGCGAGCCACAGCCAGGGGCGATGCGCGGCTTCAGCGGTGTTGGTGGTGTCGGTGGTGTCGGTGGTGTTGCGTGGATCGTCCGCCGCAGCGCGTGGTGCGTCGACCGGCAGGCGCGCCGCATGCCACGCTACGGTCGCAGCAAGCAAGGTGAAAACGCCGAAGCCCACCGACCACACCAGCGCCTGCGTGCGCAGCGGCCAGTAGGGTTCGAGCATCACCGGGTACAACAGCAGAGCCAGCAGCGATGCGAAGTTCGACAACGAGAAATAGCGGTACACACCGGACGCCGACGCCCACGGTGCGCGCGCCAGCCACGCCTGAAGCAGCGGCCCGGTGGTCGACAGCAGAAAGTAGGGCAGCCCGATCGTGGCCACCAGCAGCGCCAGGATCAACAGCGTGGGTTCGTCGCCGGGTGCGGGCTTCCAGCGTTCGGCCGCGAGGATCGGCAACGTGGCAAGGCTTGCGGCCAGCAGCACCACATGCAGCGTGGCCTGCGTGCGCGGCGTGAGCTTGCGCACCGCCAGGTCGGCATACGCATAGCCCGCCAGCAGCGTCACCTGAAAGAACACCATGCACACCGACCACACGGCAGCCGAGCCGCCGAACCACGGCAGGATCTGCTTGGCCATGATCGGCTGCACCAGGAACAGCAGGAAGGCGCTGGCGAAGATGGTCGCGGCGTAGAGCCACCCGGCCCGGGCAGACCCGCCGCCAGAACGCGGCGCCGTCACCCTGCGACGTAGTCCGGCTGCTTCTGCGGCGCGGCCGCATCGAACGCCGGATGCTGGCGCGCGAAGGCGTCGGCGCGCAGCACCTTCGGGAACGCGGCGATGTCGACCTTCATGCGCATCGCGTTCGCCACCTGCGGCACCAGACAGCAGTCGGCCATCGTCGGCGCGTCACCCACGCACCAGCCGTCGCGTTCGAGCAGGCGGTCGGGCAACAGCGCCTCGAGGGTGCGAAAGCCTTCGACGATCCAGTGCGCGTACCAGGTGTTCTTCTGCGCTTCGCTCAGCGCCAGCGGCCCCACCAGGTACTTCAGCACGCGCAGGTTGTTCAGCGGATGGATGTCGCTTGCGATGGCATGCGAAATCTCGAGTACGCGGTCGCGCGCGCTGCCCACCGCTGGAACCAGCGCCGGCTCGGGCTGAAAGCGGTCCAGGTGGTCGATGATCACCAACGACTGCGTCAACACCGTGTCGTCGCCGATCTCGAGCGCGGGCACCAGGCCACCGGGGTTTTTCGCGAGGTACGCGGCACTCTTCTGCTCGCCGGTGCGCAGGTTCACGCCCACGTGGCGCCATGCCAGGCCCTTCAGGTTCAGCGCGATGCGCACGCGGTACGCGGCTGAGCTGTAGAAGAAGCCGTGTAGGACGAGGCGTGGGGATTGCTTGGTCATGGGTGTGACTCTGGCGGCTTGATGACCACGACGGTGGGTTGCCATCGATGGTAGTGGCAGCTGGCAGCGATGAATGGCTTGGGTTTCGTTCGGGTTGCTGCTCTTCCCGAACGGGGGCGTCTCTGCGGGCCGTCTCAGCTCACCACAACTCATCGCGTCCAGCTGCAGTTCATCGGACGCGTGCCGATTCGACCGGGCGACGTTCAGAATCCCCGAGGTTCGTTGTTCGGGGAAACCGGGAAAACCCAATGAATGAGTCCACGCTGCGCAGTTCTACAGGCTTGCAGGCAAGCCTGCCGTCTGGTGCCCAGTACAAGGGCGTCCGCGGATGGCTCCTCATGCTGTGCCTGATGTTCACGGTGGTCGGTCCGATCCTGTCGGTGTGTCTCATGGCGTATGTGTACGCCAACGCGACTCCCTTGGCTGCCAAGCCATTTGGCGTGCAGGTATCGGTCCTTGCGTCGCTGTTGCTTTCGGCATGTGCGGTTGCATTCGGCGTTTATGCCGGCATACGGCTGTGGCTCGTCCGTCCGAACGCCGTCGACACGGCCAAACACGCCCTGCTGTTCGGGTTGGCGGTCGACGTTGTCACCACCGCGATCGAAGTCGCGACCGCGCCGGTGCCGGGTGAGCGGCTTCTGTTGCAGGTCGAAATCAGTCTCATCCCGAGCCTCGTCTTCTTCACGCTGTGCTTTGCCTACCTCAACCGGTCAAGGCGCGTGGATGCCACCTACGGGTCGTAGCCAGCCTTTGGAGAACACCATGACAGCAACATGCGCATGCGGCCAAGCCTCGATCACCGTGTCGGCGCTGCCGACGATGCACGCGGTGTGCCATTGCACGAATTGCAAGCGCCGCACCGGCAGCGCGTTCGGTATCTCGGCGTACTTCGATCGGACGGCCGTTGTGTCGATCGACGGCGCGACGAAGGTCTACGCGTTTCATCATCAGACGCAGAAGCACGACCAGGAGCGTCACTTCTGCGAGCGATGCGGCACCACGCTTTATTGGTTCGTCTCGGCACTGCCAGACAAGATCGGCATCGCTGGCGGATGCTTCGCCGACGACGGCCTGCCCGAGCCGTCGTACACGGTCACGGATCGCAAGCGCGAGCGGTGGGTTGGGCTGCCGACGCGTTGGAAGGTGTACCTGGAGTGAACGAGGGGCAAGGTCTCGACGGACCTGATTGCAGGCCCATTCCTAGTTGCGATCGGTGCGAACCCAGCCCGGCCCGCTGCGACCCAGAAGCGCCTTCACGTAGGTCGGAATCTTCGCGAGCACGTAGCCGGGGATGGCCAGCGCGTGTGCACCACTCAGCAGATCGCGGCCAACCGCGTGCCACAACGCGACGATCGTCAAGGCGAAGATCAGCGGCAGCACCAAGCCTGCCACCAGCAGCGTCGGCATGGTCAAGACAAAGCCCACCCCCAGCGCAACGATGGACCATGCGATGAGCCCGACAGCCAGCAGCGCGAGGGGCGGCACGCAGATGTCGAGTGCGAGCAGCAGCAGTTCGGGCCGACGCAAACGCAGCGCGTCTTTCACGAGCCCGGGCACGAAGGTCGCCATGATGCCCAGGTGCCCGCGCTCCCAGCGTTCCTTCTGCTTCGCGGCGGCCTGATCGGAACTGGGGAACTCGCTGATGACGCGGGCCGACGGCGCGTAGACCGCGGGCGTGCCGGCCACCGCGCATTCGACGCCGAGCTTCAGGTCTTCGACGATGGCGCCGGTGGCAAGGTCGGCCGCGGCCAGCGTGGCCCACGGGAATGCCATGCCGGTGCCCAGCAGTTGATTGGGCGCGCGCATGAAGCGCTGGCCCAGGCTTCGCACATGCGTCTTGACGCGCCACGCGAAGGCTGTGACGCGCAGACCCGGCGACGCGTCGGCGTTGGGCAGCAGCATGTCGTAGCGCGCCTGCACCGGGCGGCCAAGCGACATCACCATCGCACCCAGACGCGCAGCCGAGCCCGGCTCGAGCCGGCAGTCGGCGTCGACGACCAGCACCACGTCGGGAGGGTCCGCGCGCAGATGCTGCATGCCGAAGTCGAGCGCATAACCTTTGCCTCGACGCTCGGCATCGTGACGTTCGATCACGCTCGCGCCCGCTTGCCGCGCATGCGCGGCGGTGTCGTCGGTGCAGTTGTCGGCGATGACGACCAGACGGTCATGCGGCGCAAGCTCGGGCAACAGCGCCTTCACGGTGACGGCGATGCCGCCGGCTTCATTGTGCGAGGGCACGATGATCGCAAGCCTGCAGGGCACCGCGGGTGCGGTCGAAGGCTCGGGGTCGTGGCGCGAACGCTCGCGCACGTAGCCCATGGCCTGCCATGCGAAGAACAGCAGGGGCACTGCCAACGCCGCGCCACTCAGCAGCAGCAGGATCTCGAAGGCGACTTTCATGAAGCCCGCGATTTTAGGTTGGGGCCTGTCGCGCGGCTTGTCTCTTAGTTCACGCGCGGCGGTCCGCCGCAGACCCGTCGACGAGGGGTGCGTCGCGTGAGCCACTTCAGCCCCGAAAGCCCGACGAGCATGGTCCCCCCATGTCGACACATCGCCAGCACGCTGTTGTTGTCGCGCCGGCCGTTGAAGGCCAGCGCATGCCCCAATTCGTGAATGAATACCGACGTGTTGTCCACCCGGTCCCGCGCCACGATGTGTAGGGCGCCGCGCCGTTGGGGTCCAGGCCCGTACGAAGTTCGTAGGCCATGCCCTGTTCGAAAACGCGCGAGCCGCCGTCGAACCCGACAAAGCCGCTGGCGGTGGAAGCGCCCGCCGAAGTCGGAGTGGGGGCCAGGATCAGCTGTCGTTGTCGCTCGTCATCGCCGTCAGCCAATCGCCAACCCGCTTCGCGTTGGCCTTCATCCGGAAGTCCAGCGCCGCCGCGGTGTCCTCGACAAGTTGCTCGAAATGCGATCCCAGATCACCGGGCGGCAGGATCACCTCGGCTTGCGATTCGCTGCCATCGCGAACCACGATCGCGCCGGCCTTGCGCGCGATCAGCAGCATCGGGTGGTTTTCGCTTAGCGCATGGATGGTCAGGCGCCCGACGCCGCGGTTGCGCGCATTCAGCGCCGCGCGTTCGAAGAGCCGCGTACCGTATCCGCGTCCGCGTACGCGCTGCGCGACCGACACGCCGAACTCGGTAGACAGAGGTTCGCGTTGCGCCGGACGCGCGCGACCGTAGGCCAGATGTGCAGCGGCCAGCAGCTCGAGGCGTCGGTTGAAGATGCCGAAGACTTCGTCGCTCTCGAAGTCGATCAGGTCGACGTAGTGCGTGATCTGTGCGTCGGTCGCCACGCTGCCAAAACGCAGGTAGCGATCGTGGCTCTCGAGGGCCAGCAGGTGTTTCAGGATCCGGGGGCGGTGGCGGGCCGACAAGGCGCGGATCGGCACCCAGTCGAACGCCCGGGCCAAGGTTGTGCCCGCCGGGTCCCTCGTGGGTTCGGAAGTCGGGGCTTCGTGGCCCTGGCTCGGGTCTGGGCTGGTCATCGATGTCCGATCGGTCGACCCGCAGCCGTCGCGCGGAGGTCACGAAGCGGCTTTGCAAGTTAAACGATCGTACATCGGCGAGCCACACTCAGCTTGTGATTGTTGCAACGCAGCATACGAATCTCATAGCGGCATAGGTAATATTGCTGCATCGCACTATGCTGCTGGCGACTCGGGCCCCAATGCGGCGTGGCATGCGCGGACGGCCGTCGTCACACCGGCTCTGCTAGACTGTTGGGCTCCTCCATACGGCCGGGGAAATCCCGAGAGGCTGCAGCTCGCGCGAGCGGGTCCGTACAAGCAGCACCAAGGGCCACCCAATGAGTGAACACCATGGGGTGCACAGGCCGGGTACCCGAAAGAATCCCCCATGAAGACCTTCAGCGCCAAGCCGGCCGAAGTGAAGCATGAGTGGTTTGTGATTGACGCCACCGACAAGGTGCTCGGTCGTGTTGCCAGCGAAGCAGCACACCGTTTGCGCGGCAAGCACAAAGCCATCTACACGCCTCACGTCGACACCGGCGATTTCATCGTCGTCATCAACGCCGAGAAGCTCCGCGTCACCGGCAACAAAGCCGAAGACAAGATCTACTACCGTCACACGGGCTACCCGGGCGGCATCATCGCCACGAAGTTCAAGGACATGCAGGCAAAGCACCCGGGCCGCGCGCTCGAGAAGGCGGTCAAGGGCATGTTGCCCAAAGGCCCGCTGGGCTATGCGATGGTCAAGAAGCTGAAGGTTTACGCCGGTGCCACGCACCCGCACACCGCTCAGCAACCCAAGACGCTCGAGATCTAGGAGCCACGATGATCGGTGAATGGAACCACGGCACGGGCCGCCGCAAGTCTTCGGTGGCGCGCGTGTTCATGAAGAAGGGCGATGGCAACATCAAGGTCAACGGCAAGTCGATCGAGCAGTACTTCGGTCGCCAGACGTTGATCATGATTGCCAAGCAGCCGTTGATGCTGACGAACAACGACGGCGCGTTCGACATCAAGGTCAACGTGCACGGTGGTGGCGAATCCGGCCAAGCCGGCGCGGTTCGCCACGGCATCACGCGTGCGTTGATCGACTACGACGCCGCGCTCAAGCCCGGGCTGAGCCAGGCCGGCTTCGTGACCCGCGACGCACGCGAGGTCGAACGCAAGAAGGTCGGCCTGCACGGCGCGCGTCGCCGCAAGCAGTTCAGCAAGCGCTGAGCGCCGGTCCCACCGGCCCCACCAGGCACTGACTTCGTACCGCCGCAAGGCGGGGCGTGTCAGTGCCAGCCTGCCGATCACGACGATGCGCTGGAAGCAACTGCGACGCCGCATCTTCGGAGGTGGCCCTCGCGTCATCGTCCGTCGTCACGTGCCGTGGCCGTTGCGTTGGGCCGCCACCGCGATGCTGCTGGGTGTGTCCGCGGCATTGATGGTCTGGGCCTACGAGTTCAGTCGGCAGTACATCACCCTCCAGCGTGGGGGCGAGATCATCAGCACCGAAGATGTCGCCCGGCGGCGGCAAGAACTGGCCCAGCTTCGCAAGGATCGCGACAAGGCCCAGTCGATCGCCGACACGGCCGACAGCCTGATGAAGGCCGAGCGGACCACGCAGGATCGGCTGGCGCAGCAGATCAAGGACTCCGAGGCCGAGATCCAGGCGTTGAAGGCCGATCTGGGCTTCTACGAACGGCTGCTGCCCGCGCCTGGCGAAGGCATCGCGATCCGCGGCTTCCAGGTCGAAGCGACGGCGCCGGGCCAGCTTGCAGTACCTGCTGCTGGTGACTCAGAGCGGCAAGGGTCGCGCCGACTTCAGCGGGCGCTATGACCTGACGGTCACCGGCTCGCTCGACGGCAAACCGTGGAGCCAGGCCGCGGTGGGTGGCGCCAAGTCGCTGTGCCGTGAAGACATCCGCGCGTCTGGAGGGGACCATCGACGTACCCGTCAACTTGGTCGTTAAACTCGTCCAGGCCCGTGTGCTGGATGCTGGCGGCGTCGTGCGAAGTTCGCAGCAAGCCAGGTTCTGACGCAGCACGTTCACACCAGGAGCGCCACCGCATGTGGTTCCAGGGCAGGCGCAAGCCGCCTCCCATCCGCAACGTCGTCAGTGAAGGCAGCACGATCACCGGCGAGCTGCGGTTCACCGACGGCATCCGCATCGACGGTCGATGTTCACGGCGACGTGATCGCCGCAGGCCCGTCGCCCAGTCTTGTGGTGATCGGAGAGAAGGCCCGCATCGAGGGCAAGGTCAAGGGCGGCCACGTGATCATCAGCGGGCAGGTGAGCGGCCCGGTCGAGTCCCACGAACTGCTCGACCTTCAACCGAGTGCGCGTATTGACGGCGATGTCCTCTACGAAGCCCTGGAAATGCACAAGGGTGCCTCCATTTCAGGAGAATTGAGGCCGTTGGACGTGAACGAGCGTTCGACCCCTGATCTGGCCGGGTCGGCCAGCGGATAACATGCAACTGCACCGCTCGTCCGGTGCGCCCCCTGGAGCCCTGCTCATGAACGCCGTCACCGAAGCCCTGCGACCCGCCACCTCCGACGCGCCGCCTGCACCGATCGTCTTCACCGACAGCGCGGCTGGAAAGGTGAAGGAACTGGTCGACGAAGAAGGCAACCCCGACCTCAAGCTGCGCGTGTTCGTGCAGGGCGGTGGCTGCTCGGGCTTCCAGTACGGCTTCACCTTCGACGAAGTCGTCAACGACGACGACACGGCGATGGAGAAGAACGGCGTCACGCTGTTGATCGACGCGATGAGCCTGCAGTACCTGATGGGTGCCGAGATCGACTACAAAGACGATCTCCAAGGTGCGCAGTTCGTCATCAAGAACCCCAACGCCACCACGACCTGCGGCTGCGGTTCGTCGTTCAGCGCCTGAGGTTTCTGCGCGCGTAAAGATGGGCCCCTCGAGGGCCCTTTTTGTTGAACGACGCATGGCGGCAACCATCAGCGCCCCGGGTATAGCGCCCCTAGCCGTCTTGGGCCCGCCGCGCCTGTCACGGCAGGCAGATTGCCCGGCAGCCCAAGCTTGAAGCGGTGCGCCAGCCAGGCGAAGGCTAGCGCCTCGACTTGATCGACGGGGATGTCGTGGTCGGCGCTCGTGGACACGTTGACCTGCGGCAAGCGCTGGCGGAGCCGCGCAAGCAGGTCGGCGTTACGCGCGCCACCGCCGCAGGCGATCAGCGCGGTCGTGTCATTGGCGTGTCGAAGCAGCGCGTCGGCAACGCTGGCGGCAGTCAACTCGGCCAGCGTCGCCTGTACGTCGACCGGGTCCAGTGCGCTGTGTTGCACGTGCTGCTGGCGGTGGACCAACTCGTCGACCCATCCAGGATGAAAGACGTTGCGACCGGTGCTGCGGGGCGGCGGCAGGGCGAAGAACGGCTGCGCCAGTATGGCCTGGAGCAACTTGGGTTGCACCTTGCCCGACGCCGCCCATCGCCCGCCGTCGTCAAAGGGTCTGCCGCGGTGACGTTGGCACCACGCGTCCAGCAGCGCGCCGCCGGGGCCTGTGTCGAACCCCGACACGTGCCCGCCCGCGTGCAGCAGGCTCAGGTTGGCCATGCCGCCCAGGTTGAGTACCGCGCGTGTTGTGGTCGGGGTGGTGCCACCGGTCCCACGGTCGCTGAATACCCAGGCATGGAACGCCGGCACGAGTGGCGCGCCTTGGCCACCCGCGGCAACGTCCCGACTGCGCAGATCAGCGACCACATCGATACCGACCCACTCGGCCAGCAACGCCGCGTTCAGCAGTTGCGCGGTGTAGCCCACGCCGTCGAACTCGCGCGGGCGATGGCGCACGGTCTGGCCGTGCGCAGCCAGTGCCGTGATCGACGCGCGCTCGACACCGGCTTTCGCGATCACCTCGTCGACGCACGCCGCATAGGCACGTGCGACTGCGTTCGCGGCCAGGGCAGCGCGGTGAAGCTCGTCTTCGCCCGACGACTGCAGCGCCATCAGCTGTTCGCGCAGGCGCGCGTCGTAGGGTTGATGTACATGGCCTTCGACGCGCATCCCGCGTGCGTTGCCGTTGCCGCCATCGGTGTCATCGAAATCCACCAGCACGGCATCAACACCGTCGAGCGACGTGCCCGACCATCAGGCCGATGTATCGCGCCATGCGAGACGCAGGTGGCGCGATCAGTCGCCGCGCGTGCGTGCGTCGGCGAGCGTGGACGCAACCTGCAGCTGGTGCGTGTAGCCCTGCGACAGCGAGGCGAAGGCCTTGCGGTCGCGCGCCGACAGCGCACCGTCTCGGCCGCCTTGGCGATGGTCAGCGGGTCCTGGTGCTCGCCTGCGACTTTGAACTCGAAGTGCAGATGCGGGCCGGTGGACCAACCGGTGGAGCCGACCGCGCCGATGCGGTCGCCCTGGTTCACGGTTTGCCCTTGGCCCACGTCGATGCGGCTCAGGTGCGCGTAGAGCGTGCGTGCGCTGCTGGCTGTGTTTGACGATGACCACGTTGCCGTAGCCGCGCTGCACGCCTGCGAACTCGATCGTGCCGTCGCCGACCGTGCGCACCGCGGTGCCGGCCGGCGCCGCGTAGTCGATACCCAGGTGCTGGCGCCACGACTTCAGGATCGGGTGCATGCGCATCGAGAAGCCCGAGGTCACGCGTGAGAACTCGAGCGGGCTTGCGAGGAAGGCGCTGCGCCGGCTCTGGCCCTGAAAGTCGAAGTACTGGCCGCGGCCCTGCTCGTTCTGATACCAGACGGCGTCGATGCTTGCGGCCCTTGTTGACGAACTCGGCCGCCAGCACGCGGCCGCCGCCGCCCGTCCACGTGGCGGGCTCGTCGTCGGCCATCGGCGTTTCGTAGACGACGCGGAAGGTGTCGCCGCGACGCAGTTCGCGGTGGAAGTCGATCTCGTTGGCGAAGATGTCGGCGATCTGCATCGCGACCGTGTCGGGCAGGTCGACCGCGTCGGTGGCCGCGAACAGCGTGCTGCGGATCGTGCCGCTGGCCATGCGCGTGCCTTTGCCCAAGGGCACGGTCTCGACCAGCGACTGAAGGCCTTCGGGCCCGTCGCGCAAGCGTCAGCCGCGTGAAGTGGGTCAGGCTCTGGCTGCTGTCGCGCGCCGGAAGCCGCGCGACCAGTTCCAGCAGTCGACCGCGCTCGTCGGTGCTCGAGCGAATGCGCTTGCCGGCACGGCCTTCGAGCAGGCGCTTCGCGTGCGGGTCACGCGTGGCTGCGACGAGCGCGGCGTTGTCGAGTACACCCAGGCGCGCGAACAGCGACGCCATGGTGTCGCCCGCGCGCGTCTCGGTCGAGCGGTACCAGTGCGTGTCGTGCTGCTCGAGCGCTTCGCGCTGCCGCGCCAGTTCGAGCAAGGGCAGCGCCTCGACGACGATGCGGTGCGGCGGCAGCGACCGGCTCGCGGTGTGACCGGCGCAACACCGAAGGCCGTGGCGCCGAAGGTGGCGAGTGACCCCATCAGCACCGCCGACAGCAACCGCGGTTTGCGTTCGACAAACTCGAGGGCCCGCTCGGTGCCCGCATGAAGGCGACGCTCGAGTCGCGAAGAAAGCGAGACGCTGCGGGCAGGGCGGTTCATCGTGTGCGACTTCGTAGGTCCGGCGCGGGCCAGGGGCGGTGAGGGCCGCCGATAGAATCCTCGGGCTTTGGACCGCACACGACCGCGACGAGCGGCTTCGGCTGGAGGGTTCGACGTATCACCATCGAACACAGCCTGAGCATGCGCGACAGGGCATGTACAGCGGATGGAAGTGTAACGATCGTGACCCTGTGTCCCTGCGTACAAGTCCCTCTGCGCGCCTCGAAATAATGTCAGCAAACGTCAACGACGGCCGCGTGGCCGCGACCTCCGAGCACCCTGTCACGGCCACCGAATGACCGACCACCCGTCACCGATCGCGTGCGCGAAGCGCTGGCGACGTCGCTGCGCGGCGTCGAGGAACTGCTGCCGCAGGACGAGTGGTTGCGCAAGCTGGCGCGCTCGGAAGCCACGGGCACGCCGCTGCGCATCAAGTTCGGCCTGGACCCCACGGCGCCCGACCTGCACCTGGGCCACACGGTCGTCTTCAACAAGATGCGCCAGCTCCAGGACCTGGGGCACACGGTGATCCCGCTGATCGGCGACTTCACGACGCTGATCGGCGACCCGTCGGGCCGCAACACCACGCGCCCGCCGCTGACGCGCGAGCAGATCCAGGCCAACGCCAAGACCTACTTCGATCAGCTGCGCATGGTGCTCGACATCGACCGTGCCGAGGTTCGCTACAACAGCGAGTGGAGCGACCCGCTGGGTGCGCAAGGCATGATCAAGTTGGCGGCCAAGGCGACCGTGGCGCGCATGATGGAACGCGACGACTTCGCCAAACGTTTCGCCGCGGGCACGCCGATCAGCGTGCACGAGTTCCTGTATCCGCTGATGCAGGGCTATGACTCGGTGGCGCTGCGCAGCGACCTCGAGCTTGGCGGCACCGACCAGAAGTTCAACCTGCTGATGGGGCGCCAGCTTCAGGCCGACGCCGGCCAGGAGCCGCAGTGCATCCTGACGATGCCGTTGCTCGTGGGGCTGGACGGCGTCGAGAAGATGTCGAAGTCGAAGGGCAACTACGTCGGCATCACCGAAGACGCGAACACGATGTACTGCGAAGGTGATGAGCATCAGCGACGAGCTGATGTGGCGCTGGTACCCGCTGCTGTCGTTCGGCACGCCCGGCCGAGGTTGGCGCGCTGAAGGCGCGAAGTCGACGCCGGCCGCAACCCGCGCGACGCGAAAGACGCGCTGGCGCGCGAGATCACCGCGCGCTTCCATAGCGCGGCTGCGGGCGCACGTGCGGCCGAAGACTTCGTGCTGCGCAGCCGCGGCGGCGTGCCCGAAGACATCGAGGCGATCGAGTTGGCAGGCGCGCCGCTGGCGATCGGGCAGTTGCTGAAGCAGGCGCGGCTGGCCCCCAGCACGACCGAGGCGCTTCGGCTGGTCGAGCAAGGCGGCGTACGCATCGACGGAGCCGCGGTGTCCGACAAGGGTCTGAAGGTCGACGCCGGCACCTTCGTCTTGCAGGTCGGCAAGCGCAAGTTCGCGCGCGTGACGCTGCGCGGCTGACGTTCGCGCGTGCAGGTCGCGCTGTATCTCCGGCTGTCGGTCGTCGTCGCCCTCGCGACGATCGCGCTCAAGACCGCCGCGTGGTGGGTGACCGACTCGGTCAGCCTGCTGTCCGATGCGATGGAGTCGGTGGTGAACCTTGCGGGCGCCACCTTCGCGTTGTGGATGGTGACCGTGGCGGCGCGGCCGGCCGACGAAGGCCACCCTTACGGCCATCACAAGGCCGAGTACTTCTCGAGCGGCTTCGAGGGCATCCTGATCTTCATCGCCGCGCTCGCGATCGTCTGGGCTGCGGTGCAACGCCTGATCGCGCCGCGCGAGATCGGGCGCTGTGAACCTCGGCTTGGCGCTCAGCGTCGGCGCGTCGGTGCTCAACGGCGTGCTGGCGTACGCGATGCTGCGCAAGGCGCGCGAGCACCGGTCGATGGCGCTCGAGGGCGATGCGCGGCACCTGTTCACCGACGTCTGGACGTTGGTCGGCGTGGTCGTCGGGCTGCTGCTGGCGAAGGCCACGGGATGGTTGTGGCTGGACCCGGTGGTCGCGATCATGGTGGCCGCCAATGTCGCGCGCGAAGGCTTCTCGCTCGTGCGGCGTTCGTCCGACGGCCTGATGGACATGGCCGTCGAGCCCGACGTGCAGGCCGCGATCCATGGGTGTGCTCGACGGCTTCGCGCAGCCCGGCACGATCCGCTTCGACCACGTCAGCACGCGCCGCGCCGGTCAGCGCCGCTTCGTCGACCTGCACATGCACATGCCGCCGGGCTGGACGCTGCAGCGCGCCGCGGCACTGCGCGCGGCGGTCGAGATGGCGTTGATCAGCCAGGTACCGGGCCTGCGCGCAACGATCCAGTTGCTGCCGACCGACGTCGAGGCGCACGTCGGTGACGAGCGCGACGTGATCGGACCGAGCGTGACCATAATGCGCGAATGAACCGTTCGGTACATTGAGATGAAGACCGCAACGCGGACCACGCGTGCCGCGGTCGGCGCGAAGCGCGCGATGCATCGGCCCGCGCTGCTGCCGTTGCGATCCGCTGCAGCCCCGACGCAAGCCCCGTGCCGGCTCGCACATTCGGCGAAGGTCGTGGCCCGCACGAACGACCCCGAGCGGACGATGGCCGACATCCTCGAGGTCGCGACGCACGAGTTCTCGGAGCACGGCTTGGCAGGTGCGCGCATCGACGCCATCGCCGACGCCATGCGCACCAGCAAGCGCATGATCTATTACTACTTCGGCAGCAAGGAAGGCCTGTACCTCGCGGTGCTCGAGCACGCGTACCGGCGCATCCGTACCATCGAAGCCGGCCTGCATCTCGAAGACCTGCCACCCGAGGCGGCGCTGCGCAAGCTGGTTGCGCACACGGTCGACTACCAGTACGGCAACCCCGACTTCGTGCGCCTGGTGATGAACGAGAACATCCTCAAGGGCGCGTACCTCGCGCGCAGCAAGGTCATCGGCAAGCTCAACGTGCCCGCCATCGACCGGCTGCGCGAGGTCTACCAGCGCGGCGTGCGCGACGGCGTGTTCCGCCCGGGGCTCGACCCGGTGGACCTGCACATGTCGATCAGCGCGCTGTCGTTCTTCAACGTCGCCAACCGCCACAGCTTCGCGCAGATCTTCGGTCGCGACACCGCGGTGCCCGGCGTGATCGCTGCGCGCCGCGATGTGATCGTCGACACGCTGCTGCGCTATGTGACGCGTTGACGGCGCGCGCACGGCACAGGTCAAAGGATCGGTCGCAGCTGCCCGGCGGTTTCGCGCAGTTTCGGCAGCAGTTCGGCCTCGATGCGCTCGACGGGCCAAGGCTGGTTTTGCAGCGTGATGCTGACCGCCGCGCGACAGCGCGCGCGCCGATCGTGCAGCGCCACGGCAACGCCGATCAGGCCGGCGTCGAGCTGACCCTGCGAGATCCAGTAGCCCTGCTCTCCGGCGGCACGCACCTGGCGGGTGAACGCGGCGCGGGTGGTGACCGTGCGCGCGGTGAAGGCGGCGAAGTCGTGCTCGTCGAGCCAGGCCGCGCGTGCTCGCGCGTCGAGCGCGGCCACGAGCACGCTGCCCGGGCTGACGGTGTGCGCGGGGGCGCGCGCGCCGGCATGGAAGCCGATCGACACGACGCGCGGGCTGTTGCTGCGCGCCAGGTAGACGACCTCATGGCCGTCGAGTGCGCTCACGTTGACGGTTTCGCCCGTGGCCGTCGACAACGACTGGATGAACGGTCGCGTCAGTCGCGGCACGCGCGCCGCGTCGAGGTAGCCCTGGCCCAGTCGCAACACGCGCGGGCCCAGCCAGAACTGGCGGCCGTCGGTTTCGAGGTAGCCGAAGTGGCACAGGCTCAACAGGTGACGTCGGGTGGCCGAACGCGGGATGGCGGTGCGCTCGGCCACGGCCGCGATCGTCATGCGCCAGTGTTCGTCGTCGAAGGCTTCGAGGACCGACGAGCCCGCGGCCGAGGCCCGACACGAGGTCGGCCGCGTCGATCGGGAAGGCCGGGATCGATCGAGTGGGAAACCATACTTTCGTTCGATTAGCGAATAGTCATTGTCCGATATTCGGACGATCGTGCGTGTGCGAACCATGGCGTCGCGGCGCGCCGATGCCTAGAGTTCGCTCAGGCCTCGCGGCGGGTGTGCGAGGCCGGCAGCGAACCGCGTCGCCGTGGTCCGCGCCGATCCTTCCGCACCGCCCCCGATTGATTACTCCAGGAGACCTCGTCATGTCGTTCCCCTTCGTCCGCCGCCGCGTCGTCGCGGCCGCACTGTGTGTTGCCATCGGTCTGCTCGGCGCCGTGGCGCCAGCGCAGGCGCAGATCGAGTCGCGCACGATCAAGTTCCCCTCGGCCAGCAACAAGGGCCACCCGCAGGTCTGGGGCGTCGAGAAGTTCGTCGAGCTGGTGGCCGCCAAGAGCGGCGGCAAGCTGAAGGTCAACGCGTTCCCGGGCGGCACCCTTGGCCCCGACGTCCAGATCGTCTCGGCGATGCAGGGCGGCACGATCGAAATGAACGTGATGAACGCGAGCCTGCTGGCCGGCAACGTCAAGGAGATGACGCTGTTCGACATGCCGTGGCTCTTCGCCAACGCGCGTGAGGCCGACGCCATCGCCGACGGCCCGGTGGGCAAGAAGCTGCTGGCCAAGCTCGAGGAGAAGGGTCTGATCGGCCTGGCCTACTGGGACCTTGGCTTCCGCCAGATCCACACCGCAAAGAAGGCCGTGGCCAAGGCCGACGACTTCAAGGGCGTGAAGCTGCGCGTGATCCCGACCAAGATCTACATCGACCTTGTCACGGCCTGGGGCGCGAACCCGATCCCGATGCCGTTCACCGAGACCTACGGCGCGCTCGAGCAGGGTGCGATCGACGGCATGACGAATCCGCTGCTGAACATCACCGACGGCAAGTACAACGAGGTGTCCAAGCACCTGACGATGACCAACCACATGTACACGCCGCAGGCGGTCATCGTGGCGAAGAAGTTCTGGGACAAGCTGTCTGCCGACGAGCGGAAGATCCTGCGCGACGCAGCCCAGGAAACCGCTGTGCTGCAACGCAAGTTCGCACGTGACGAAGCCGCCAAGGCGCTGGCCGAGTTGCAGAAGCGCGGCATGACGGTGCACGAGTTGTCCGCCGACGAAGTTGCCAAGCTGCGCACCCGCAGCCAACCGGTGTTCGACAAGTACGCCAAAGAGATCGGTGAAGCGCTGGTGAACGAGACGATGGCCGAGTTGAACAAGCTGCGCGGCACCAAGTGAAGTAGGCAGTCGTGTTGATGGGTCAGGGTTATCCCCGAAGACAATACTAACTAGTTCGTACATTATTGTGTCCGAGGCCGGGGCTGCGCGTGGTCCCGGCCGGTCTCGAGTTCGAGACGGGTCGAGACTGGTATCTGCACCGAAGACGCGCTGGGCCGCGGGCGTTACGGTTAGGCCGCATTGCTCGACAAACAATGAAGGAGACATGCCCATGACGTTCCGGTCGATCCTCACCGCGCTGGCTGGAAGGAGTCTGCAAGCTCCTCGAGGTCATCATCGCGCTGGCCCTGCTGCTGATGGTGATCATGGTGTTCGGCAACGTCGTGTTGCGCTACGCCTTCAATTCGGGCATCACCGTCAGCGAGGAACTCAGCCGCTGGCTGTTCGTGTGGATGACCTTCCTGGGCGCCGTTGTCGCGCTGAAGGATCATGCGCACCTCGGCAGCGACATGCTGGTCTCGCGCCTGCCCACGGGTGGCAAGAAGGCGCTGCTGGTGATCGGCCACGTGATGATGCTTTACTTCACGTGGCTGATCTTTTCCGGCAGCCTGGCGCAGGCCAAGATCAATCTGGACGTCGAAGCTCCGGTCACCGGGGCGCCGATGGCGATCCTCTACGGCGCTGGTCTGGCCTTCTCGGTCCTGGCCGGGATCTTCCTGATCTATGAGCTGTGGCTGGCGCTCAGCGGCCAACTCGGCGACAAGGACCTGGTGATGGTCAAAGAGTCGGAAGAGGCCGGCGAACTCGAGGCGCTGCAAGCCGAACTCGACCGCGACCACGCCGCAACACCCGCGCACATGCAAGCCCCCGGAGGGAAGAAGCCATGACCGTCGTCATCTTCCTGGGCGCCCTGCTCGGCGCCATGGCGCTGGGCATCCCCATCGCCTACGCGCTGCTCGCCTGCGGCGCAGCGCTGATGTGGCACCTCGACATGTTCGATGCGCAGATCCTGGCGCAGAACCTGATCAACGGCGCCGACAGCTTCCCGCTGCTGGCCGTGCCGTTCTTCATGCTGGCTGGCGAAATCATGAACGTCGGCGGCCTGAGCCAGCGCATCGTCAACTTCGCGCTCGCGCTGGTCGGTCACATCCGCGGCGGACTGGGCTACGTGACCATCGTCGCTGCGATCCTGCTGTCGGCGCTGTCGGGTTCGGCGGTGGCCGACGCCGCGGCGTTGACCGCGTTGCTGCTGCCGATGATGGTGGCGGCCGGCCACGACAAGGCCCGCTCGGCGGGCCTGATCGCGGCGTCGGGCGTCATCGGGCCGGTGATCCCGCCGTCGATCGGCTTCGTCATCTTCGGCGTCGCCGCCAACGTCTCGATCTCCAAGCTGTTCCTCGCCGGCATCTTCCCGGGCATCCTGATCGGCCTGTCGCTGTGGATCACCTGGATGATCCTGGTGCGCAAAGAGAAGCTCACGCCGCCGCCGCGCAAATCCACGGCCGAGATCCTGAAGGCGGCGCGCGACGCGACCTGGGCGCTGATGCTGCCGGTGATCATCCTCGTCGGCCTGCGCTTCGGCGTCTTCACGCCGACCGAAGCGGCGGTCGTGGCGGCGGTCTACGCGTTGTTCGTCTCGACCGTGATCTACCGCGAGCTGAAGCTCAACCAGTTGTATGCGGTGTTCGTCACCGCGGCCAAGACCACCGCGGTGATCATGTTCCTGGTGGCCGCGGCGATGGTGTCGGCCTGGCTGATCACGGTGGCGCAGATCCCGGCCCAGATCACGAAGCTGCTCGAGCCGTTCATGGGCAACCAGACGCTGCTGCTGATCGCGATCATGGTGCTGTGCATGCTGGTCGGCACCGCGATGGACATGACGCCCACGATCCTGATCCTGACGCCGGTGCTGATGCCCATCATCAAGCAGGCGGGGATCGACCCGGTCTACTTCGGCGTGCTGTTCATCATCAACAACTCGATCGGCCTGGTCACGCCACCGGTGGGCACCGTGCTCAACGTGGTGGCCGGCGTCGGACGAATGAAGATCGATCAGGTCACCAAGGGCGTGCTGCCCTTCATGCTGGCCGAGTTCGTGATCCTGTTCCTGATGGTTCTTTTCCCCAAGCTCGTCACCGTGCCGGCCAAGTGGTTCGGCGGCTGACGATCGCCTCGTACAACCCTGCCGCCACCCCGCGTCCATCCTTCGTTCCTTCGTCCTTCACAACCCGTTCCAGGAGACTCACGATGATCCGTTTCACCCGCCGCGCCGTTGTCTGCGCACTCGCCGCCCTGGTGCCCTTCGTGGCCGTGCAGGCGCAGGACATCAAAGAGCGCAGCTTCAAGCTCGGCCTGCAGAACCCGAAAGGCCACCCGCTGGCCACCGGCGCCGAGAAGTTCTCCGAGATCGTCGCTGCCAAGAGCGGCGGCAAGCTCAAGGTCAACATCTTCCCCGGCGGCACGCTGGGCGGCGACGCGGCCAACGTGTCGGCCCTGCAGGGCGGCACGATCGAGTTCGTGCTGTTGAACTCGGGCATCCTTGCGTCGCAGGTCAAGCCGTTCGAAGTGTTCGACTTCCCCTTCATGTTCGCCAACGCGAAGGAAGCCGACGCCGTGGTCGACGGCCCCTTCGGCCAGAAGATGCACGCGAGCCTGGCCGACAAGGGCATCGTCGGCCTGGCCTTCTTCGAGCTGGGCTTTCGCAACATCACCAACAGCAAGAAGCCGATCGCCACGGTCGAAGACATCGCCGGCCTGAAGCTGCGCGTGATCCCGAACGCCATCAACGTCGACTGGGTCAAGGCGCTGGGCGCCAACCCCACGCCGATGGCGTTCCCCGAGGTTTACGCCGGCCTCGAGCAGAAGGCCATCGACGGCCAAGAGAACCCGCTGAGCGTGATCCTGGCCAACAAGTTCTTCGAAGTGCAGAAGCACCTGGCGGTGACCAACCACCAGTACAACCCGCAGTCGCTGATCTTCAGCAAGAAGGTCTGGGACACCCTGAGCGCCGACGAGAAGAAGATCCTGCAGGATGCAGCGATCGAAGCCGGCAAGTTCCAGCGCCAAGTCAATCGTGACAAGGCCGCGGGCGACTTGGCCGAGCTGAAGAAGGCCGGCATGCAGGTCACCGAGTTCTCGGCCGCCGAGCAGGCGCAAGCTGCGCGACAAGCTCAACCCGTGATCGACAAGCACGGCGCCGCGCTGGGCGCCACGGTGGCCGAGCTGCAGGCCGAACTGGCCAAGGCGCGCAAGTAAGGGCCTTCGATCAACGCTGCCTGCGGAGCACATCGCCATGAGTTCGACCACCACGCCACCGAAGCGCAAGGCGCTTGTCGGGCTCATCGGTGCGGGCATCCAGGCCTCGCTGACCCCGGGCATGCACGAAGAAGAGGCGCGCCATCACGGCATCGCACTGCACTACCAACTGATCGACCTCGACGTGTCGAAAGTCGGCAACGAGAAGCTGCCGACCTTGATCGAGTCCGCGAAGCTGATGGGCTTCTCAGGACTGAACATCACCTTCCCGTCGAAGCAGGCGGTGATTCCGCTGCTGGACGACGTGGCCGACGACGCGCGCGCGATGGGCGCGGTGAACACGGTCGTGATTCGTGACGGCCGCGCCATCGGCCACAACACCGATGCCAGCGGCTGGGCCTGGGGCTTTCGTCGCGGGCTGCCCGATGCCGATCTTTCGCGCGTGGTGCTGCTGGGCGCCGGCGGTGCGGGCGCGGCCATTGCCCATGCCCTGCTTGGTATGAGCACGGGCCATCTCGTGGTGGTCGATCGCGAAGCCGCGAGGGCGGCCGAACTTGCTGCGGCGCTAGCGAAAGCGCACGGTGCCAGCCGTGTGTCGCACAACACCGACCCAGCGGCCGTGGTGCCGGGCGCCAGGGGTATCGTGCACGCCACGCCCACCGGCATGCTGAAGCTGCCCGGCATGCCGCTCGACGCGAAGCTGCTGCGTCATGATCTCTGGGTGTCCGAAATCGTCTATTCGCCCATCGAGACCCAACTGCTGAAGGCCGCGCGCGCGCTCGGCGCCAAGACCGTTGACGGCAGCGGCATGGCGATCGGCCAGGCGGTTGGTGCCTTTAAGCTCTTCACGGGGCTCGACCCCGACCCCGCGCGTCTTGACGCGCACTTCCGCCACCTGCTTGCCCAGCGAGGTTTGTGATGAACCTGACCACCGGCCGCGAAGCGCTCGTCGACACCTCGAACCCGATGCAGATCGAGGGTATCGAGTACATCGAATACCGATGTGCGCGCCCGCAGGCTCTGGGGCAGGTGCTCGAGCAGATGGGATTTCGCCCCGTGGCGCGCCACCGCTCGCGCGAGGTGCTGCTGTATCGCCAGGGCGACATGAACATCGTGATCAACGCGCACGCGGGCGGTGACAGCGGTACAGGCGGCGTCAGTGGTGTTGGCGGCGCGAGTGGTTCGCACGCCGTGCCGCTTCCTGAAGAGCCCACGGTCGCGGCCTTCGCATTGCGCGTGCGCGACGCTGCCGCGGCGCACCGTCGCGCGCTCGAGCTTGGCGCGTGGGACGTGCCCGTTCGCGTCGAACCGATGGAGCTTCACATCCCCGCGATCCACGGCGCCGGCTCGAGCCGCATCGCCTTCGTCGACCGGCATCGTGAGTTCTCGATCTACAGCGTCGACTTCGTGCCCGTGCCCGGCGTCGACCCGAACCCGCCCGCGTTGGCCGGCATGCGCTGGTTCGGTATCGTGCAGTACATCGGCGCCGATCGTTCGCAGGACTGGGTCGCGTTCTATCAATCGTTGTTCGGCTTCCGCGAACTGGGCGCCGACCGCGACACCGGCGTGCTGCCCTCGGGCTGCGTGTTGTCCAGCCCCGACGGCAGCTTGCAGCTTCAACTGATCGAGCCGCCGCCCGACCTCGACGACGGCGTCGAGCGTCTGCACCGCGTTGCCTTTGGCGTCGCCGATGTGCCTGCCGCGGCCTCCGCGCTGCGCGATCGCGGCGTCGGGTTCATCGAGACGAAGCACCTGTCGGTGCAGCCCCGCGGCGCGCTGACGCAGACGTGGCTCGGGTCGCTGATGTTCGAGCTTGTCCACGTGTCCAACTGAGTCTGCGGAGTCGATCATGCGCACGCAGAACATTCGCGACTTCGGCATGGACACCATCACGCTGGCGGGCACGCTGCCGGCGAAGCTCGACGCCATCGAGGGTGCCGGCTTCGGCCAGGTGATGCTGTCGTCACGCGACCTGACGGGCCATGCCGGGGGTGTCGACAACGCCATCGCCGCCGTGAAGGCCAGCGGCCTGCACGTCACCGGCTTCCAGGTGCTGCGCGACTTCGAAGGGCTGTCGGGCCACCTGCACGACTACAAGGTCGACATCGCGAAAAGCATGATCGAGATGTGCGCCGCGCTCGGCAGCAAGGTGCTGCTGGCGTGCTCGTCGGTGTCGCAGCACGCCAGTGGCGACATCGACCACATCGCGCGTGACCTGCGCAAGCTGGCGATGCTGGCGCTGCCGCACGGCATCCGCATCGCGTACGAGGCGCTGTCGTGGGGCCGTCACGTCAACGAAGTGCAGCAGACGTGGGACGCGGTGTCGCGCGCCGACATGCCCAACCTGGGCATCGGCATCGACTCGTACCACGTCTTCGCCACCAAGACGCCGCTCGAGGTGCTGGACGAGATCGACGCGCGCCGCATCATGCTGGTGCAGTTGGCCGACTTCATGTGGAACGAAGTGCGCACGCCCGAAGAGCGCATGGCCACCGCGCGCACCTTCCGCGTGTTCCCCGGCGAAGGCGTGCACACGGAAGCGCTGTCGAAGCTCGTGACCAAGCTCGACGCCATCGGCTACGACGGCGACTACAGCTTCGAAGTTTTCAACGACGACTACCAAGGCATGCGGCCCGCGGTCGTGGCCGAACGCGCGCGCGTCGCGGCGCTGTGGCTGGCCGAAGACGTGCTGCAACGCGCGGTCCCTTTGCCGCAGCAGCAGCGGCTGCGCGCAGTGATCTCTTGAACATCGGATCGAGGACGCATCGACATGATCATCGACTGCCACGGCCACTACACCACCGCGCCCAAGGCGCTCGAAGACTGGCGCAACCAGCAGATCAAAGGCATCTCGGACGCGGCGGCGAAGCCCCGCGTTGCCGACCTGAAGATTTCCGACGACGATCTGCGCGAGACGATCGAAGCCAACCAGCTGAAGCTGATGAAGCAGCGCGGCAGCGACCTGACGATCTTCAGCCCGCGCGCGAGCTTCATGGCGCATCACATCGGCGACTTCGAGGTCAGCTCGACCTGGGCGGCGATCTGCAACGAGCTTTGTTTTCGCGTCGCCAAGCTCTTTCCCGACCACTTCATCCCCGCCGCGATGCTGCCGCAGTCGCCCGGCGTCGACCCCAAGACCTGCATCCCTGAACTGGTGAAGTGCGTCGAGCAATACGGCAACGTCGGCATCAACCTGAACCCCGACCCGTCGGGTGGCCACTGGAACTCGCCGCCGCTGACCGACCGCCACTGGTACCCGATCTACGAAAAGATGGTCGAGTACGACATCCCGGCGATGGTGCACGTCAGCACCAGCTGCAACGCGTGCTTCCACACCACCGGTGCGCACTACATCAACGCCGACACCACGGCGTTCATGCAGCTGCTTCAAGGCGACCTGTTCAAGGACTTCCCGACCTTGCGCTTCATCGTGCCGCACGGCGGCGGCGCGGCGCCCTATCACTGGGGCCGCTACCGCGGCCTGGCGCAAGAGCTGAAGAAGCCGCTGCTGAAAGACCACCTGCTGAAGAACGTGTTCTTCGATACCTGCGTCTATCACCAGCCCGGCATCGATCTGCTGACGAAGGTGATCCCGGTCGACAACATCCTGTTCGCCAGCGAGATGATCGGCGCGGTGCGCGGCATCGACCCCGAGACCGGCAACTACTACGACGACACCAAGCGCTACATCGAGGCGTCGACGCAATTGAGCGCGGCGCAGAAGGGGCAGATCTACGAAGGCAACGCGCGCCGCGTGTTTCCGCGGTTGGACAAGGCGCTGAAGGCGCGTGGAAAGTAAGGAGACACCATGTTCGAACTCGGAGTCGTCAAACGCAACATCACCCGCGCCGACCGCGCGGCCTGCGACGAGCTCGCGCGCTTCGGCAGCGCGACGGTGCATGAAGCGATGGGCCGCGTGGGCCTGCTTGCCACTTACATGCGCCCGATCTACGCGGGCGCGCGTGTGTCGGGCACGGCTGTCACGGTGCTGCTGCATCCGGGTGACAACTGGATGATGCATGTGGTGGCCGAGCAGATCCAACCCGGCGACATCGTCGTCGCGGCGATCACGGCACGAGTGCACCGACGGCTACTTCGGTGACCTGCTCGCCACGTCGTTCCAGGCGCGCGGCGCGCGCGCGCTGGTCATCGACGCGGGCGTGCGCGACGTGCGCGACCTGACCGAGATGAAGTTCCCCGTGTGGAGCAAGGCGATCAGCGCCAAGGGCACGATCAAGTCGACGATCGGCTCGGTCAACACTCCGGTCGTGTGCGCCGGCATGCTCGTCACGCCGGGCGACGTGATCGTCGCCGACGACGACGGCGTGGTCGTGGTGCCTGCGGCCATCGCGAAGCAAGACGCTCGACGCAGCCACTGCGCGCGAAGCCAACGAAGGCGAGAAGCGCAACAAGCTCGGCACGGGTGTGCTCGGGCTGGACATGTACAAGATGCGCGAAGGGCTCGAGAAGGCCGGGCTGAAGTACATCGACTGAACGCAGGCCGGTTCACCCATGAGGTCCACCATGACCATCGCACTGATCGGCTACGGCGAAGTCGGCCGCATCCTTGCCGAAGACCTGCGCAAGCTCGGCCGACAGGTGTCGGCGCATGACCTGAAGCTGAGTGACGCTCGCGGCGATGCGTTGCGCACCCACGCGCGCGAGCACGGCGTGGCGCTCGCCGACTCGCACGCGCAAGCCGTGCGCGGCGCTGACCTCGTCATCAGCGCCGTCACCGCCAGCCAGACCGTGCCGGTCGCGCATGATGTCGCGGCAGCGATCGAGAAGGGCGCCTTCTTCCTCGACCTGAACTCGGCGTCACCCGGCGCGAAGATCGAAGCGTCGCTGATCGTGAACCACGCGCGGCGGGCGCTACGTCGAAGGCGCGGTGATGACCTCGGTGCCGCCGTATCGCAGCAAGGTGCCGCTGATCCTCGGCGGCCCCGATGCGGCCGACCTCGAGCCGCTGCTGCGTGATCTTGGTTTCGCGCCTACGCTTGGCAGCGCGAAGCTCGGCGTCGCGTCGGCCACCAAGATGTGCCGCAGCGTGATGATCAAGGGCCTTGAGGCGATGGTGATCGAAAGCTTCACCGCCGCGCGCCACTACGGCGTGGAAGACGCAGTGCATCGCGTCGCTCGAGGAAACCTTCCCCGGCATCGATTGGGAGAAGCAGGGCGCCTACTTCTTCCAGCGCGCAATCGAGCACGGCCGCCGCCGCGCCGAAGAAGTTCGCGAAGTCGCGCGGACCGTGAGCGAAGCTGGGCTCGAGCCGTGGTCGGCGAACGGCACCGCCGAGCGGCAAGCGTGGGTGGCCGATCTGGCCGACGACGGGCTCTTCGGCGCGCGTGGCAACGGACGGTTTCGCTCGCAGCGACCGATTGGCGCGTCGAGGCCGATCGCATCCTCGAACACCTGAAAGAGAAGAAGCCGACCCAGCCATGAGCAAACCCACCACCGGCGACTTCACCAAAACCGCCGGCTGGCTCGACTGGTACGCGGGCCCGAGCAAGCCGCAGTTCAAACTGCCCGCGGGCGCGGTCGACGCGCACTGCCACGTCTTCGGCCCTGGCGCGGAATTTCCGTATGCGCCCGAGCGCAAATACACGCCGTGCGACGCGACCAAGGCGCAGCTGTTGCGCTGCGCGACCACCTCGGCTTCGCGCGCAACGTCGATCGTGCAGGCCACCTGCCACGGCGCCGACAACCGGCGATGGTCGATGCGTGCGTCACGTCCGGCGGCAAGGCGCGCGGCGTCGCGACCGTGAAGCGCAGCGTCACCGACGACGAGCTTGCAGAAGCTGCATGCAGCCGGCGTGCGCGGCGTGCGCTTCAACTTCGTCAAGCGCCTGGTCGACTTCACGCCGAAAGACGAGTTGCTGGAAATCGCCGGGCGCATCAGCAAGCTCGGCTGGCACGTCGTCATTTACTTCGAAGCGGTCGACCTGCCCGAGCTGTGGGACTTCTTCACCGCGTTGCCAACAACGGTCGTGGTCGACCACATGGGCCGCCCCGACGTCAGCAAACCGATCGACGGCCCCGAGTTCGCGCTGTTCGAGAAGTTCATGCGCGAGAACACCAACGTGTGGAGCAAGGTGTAGTGCCCCGAGCGCCTGTCCGTCACCGGCCCGAAGGCGCTGAACGGCGAGCGCCACGCTTATCGCGACGTGATTCCTTTCGCGCGCCGCATCGTCGAGACGTTCCCCGACCGCGTGCTCTGGGGCACCGACTGGCCGCACCCGAACCTGAAAGACCACATGCCCGACGACGGCCTGCTGGTCGACTTCATTCCGCAATCGCGCCGACAGCCGAGTTGCAACATAAGCTGTTGGTCGACAACCCGATGCGGCTGTACTGGCCCGAAGAAGGCTGATCGAACGATCCGCGCTGCTCGACCCCAACATCAACACGAAGACTCCATACATGCGTCACCCGTTTGCACCAGCCACAAGACTCGTTGCCGTTGCCGGTGCGCTCGCGATGGGGGCCTGCTCGACGGGCCCTCGCGACGCCGTGAGCAGCGCGACCGGCACCGTGCCTGCGCCGATGAAGGCGGCAGTCGGTGCGCCGCTGCGCACGTGCGATGTGTTGCCCGCACAGTTCACCTTCGATCAAACCAAGCTCGACAGCGCCGCCAGCGTCGCAGCCGGCCCGATCGTGCCCAATGGCCATGCTGTGGTCGCGCACTGCCTCGTCAAAGGCCAGATGAAGCCGCGCAAGGGCGCCGACGGCCAGGACTACGCGATCGGCTTCGAGATGCGCTTGCCGCAAGCGTGGAACGGTCGCTTCTACTACCAGGCCAACGGCGGCATCGACGGCGTGGTGCACCCCGCGCTGGGTGCGCTTGGCGGCGGCCCGGTCACCGGCGCGCTGGCGCAAGGCTTCGCGGTCATCAGCTCCGACGCCGGCCACACCGGGCGACAGAACCCGCGCTTCGGCGCCGAGCCGCAAGCCCGCGCCGACTACGGCTAGCAAGCGGTCGGCACGCTCACGCCGATGGCCAAGAGGCTGATCGGCGCGGCCTACGGCAAGGGGCCTGATCGTTCGTACATCGGCGGCTGCTCGAACGGCGGCCGTCACGCGATGGTGGCCGCCGCGCGCCACGGCGATCAGTACGACGGCTACCTGATCGGCGCGCCGGGGTATCGGTTGCCCAACGCGGCGCTCGCGCAGTTGTGGGCTGCGCCGCAGTGGCAGAAGCTCGCCACGCCCGACGCCACGATGGCGCATCCGTTTAACCCCGCCGCGAAGATCGCCGACCTGGGCACCGCGCTCACCGCGGCCGAGCGCGCGAGCGTCGCGCGCGGCATCGTCGCGCGGTGCGACGCGCTCGACGGTGCTGCTGATGGCATCGTCGCCGACACCGCTGCGTGCCAGCGCGCGTTCAACCTCGAGCGCGACGTGCCCACGTGCAGCGGCGAGCGTAACGGCCAGTGCCTGACGGCTGCGCAGAAGCGCATGCTCGAGTCGGTGCACGCGGGCGGCAAGACGCCGGGTGGTCAGACGATCTACAGCGCGTTCCCGTGGGACCTCGGCATCGCTGCGGCCAACTGGGCGCAGTGGAAGTTCGTCAACTCGCAGGTACTCGACCCCGCGGCCGGCTACATCTTCATGACGCCACCGCGCTCGCTCGACCCGTTCAAAGTCGACGTGGAAGACGGGTTCAAAGCGATCTTCGCCACCGACGCCACGTTCCGCGAATCCGCCGATGCGGTCATCACGACGCCGGGCAAAGACAACCCCGCCAGTCTGGCCGCGCTGCGCAACCGCGGCGCGAAGATGTTGCTGTACCACGGCGTCAGCGACGCGATCTTCTCGGCCGATGACACCGCCGCGTTCATGCAGCGGCTGGACCGCGCGCAGGGTGGCCGTGCAGCCGACTTCGCACGCTACTTCCCGGTGCCGGGCATGGCGCACTGCACCGCCGGCCCTGCCACCGACCAGTTCGACGCGCTGACGCCGCTGGTGCGTTGGGTCGAACAAGGCGACGCACCGGCTGCCATCACCGCGCGTGCACGCGGCGTCGGCAATGCCGGTGGCGTCAACGCCGAATTGCCCGCAGGCTGGGCCGCTGATCGCAGCCGCCCGCTGTGCCCGTGGCCGACGGTCGCGCGCTACAACGGCAGCGGCAGTCTGGACGACAGTGCGAGCTTTGCTTGCCGCTGACCGCAAAGAACTCGAAGAACATGAAGAACTCGAAGACCATGAAGAACATCAAGCCGCTCGCGATCCTTCTGCCTGCCATGTTCGTGGCGTGCGGCACGCAAGGCCCGCTGCTGGGCTCCGACCCGAAGGCTGCGTGCGCCGCGATGAACGGTGCGTCCATCGACGCGGCCACCGTCAATGCTGGCGTGCCGTTGGCCAGCGGCGCCGCCACCGTCACCAGTGCCGAGTACGTCGAAGCCAGCGCCGTGAAGATCGCACCGCAGGGCCCGACCCCCGCGGCCATGATCACGCCTGCTGCGCCGTCGCACTGCAAGCTGCTGGGCAACATCGCCAACGTCGACGCGAAGGCACAGCGCATCAACTTCCAGGTGAACCTGCCGACGAACTGGAACGGCCGCTCGGTGCAGTACGGCGGCGGTGGCTTCAACGGCACGCTGATCAACGGCCTGACGCTGGTGCCGGCCCAGCGCTATGACCTGCCTGCGCCGCTTTCGCAGGGCTACGCGACGGTCGGCACTGACTCGGGCCATCAATCCCCGCCGGGCACGTCGCCGATGGCGTTCGCGCTCAACGACGAGATGCTCGCCAACTTCGCGCATGCGTCGTATCCGAAGGTTCGCAACGTATCGGCCGCGCTGATGCAGCGCGCCTACGGCCGCGCGCCGCAGAAGCTGTACTTCGTCGGCAGCAGCGAAGGCGGTCGCGAAGGCCTGACGATGGCGCAGCGCTATCCGAACGCTTTCGACGGCATCTTCAGCCGCGTGCCCGTCATCCACTGGACGGGCCTGCAATTCGCCGGCGCGCGCAACGGCATCGCCAGCATGGGTGACGCGTGGCTGAAGCCCGCGCACGTCAAGCTTGCGCACGACGCGACGCTCGCCGCCTGCGACGCTGCCGACGGCACGGCCGACCGCCTGGTGTCGAACGCTGCGGCGTGCCTGAAGACCTTCGACCCCGCGCGCCTGCGCTGCGCCGCGGGCGCGCAACCCCGACACCTGCCTGAACGACGCGCAGATCAACGCGGTGAAGACGCTGCGCTCACCGTTCACGTTCCCATACCCGCTGGCGAACGGGCTGACGAGTTATCCGGCTGGGGCATCGGCGGCGAAGACACGCCATCGTTCGGCCCCACCGGCGGCTGGCGGTCGTGGTGGACCGGCACGGCCGCACCCGTTGTGCCGGCCGCGCCGCCGCCCGCCAGCGGCATTGCGTGGTTCTTCGGCGCCGGCGCGTTGCAGTACTTCTATGCGCGTGACCCGAACGTCGACCCGCGCACGATCACGCCGCAGTCGGCGGCCGCGCGTGTGCGTGAGGTGTCGGCGCTGATGGATTCGACCAACCCCGACCTGTCGGCCTTCCACGCGCGCGGCGGCAAGCTGATCGTGCTCGAGCACCTGGCCGACTACGCGCAAAGCGCCGTTTGCCGGCATTCAGTACGTCGAGTCGGTGCAGCAGCGCATGGGTCAGGCGAAGGCGAGCGAGTTCGTGCGCCTGTACACCGCGCCGGGTGTCGACCACGTCGGCTTCGGCGCGCCCGCGTTGACCGATCCGCTGGGTGCGCTCAGCGCGTGGGTCGAGAAGGGCGCGGCACCGTCGGGCCTGACGCTGGCCGAGCAGGACCACAAGACGGCCGCCTTCGCGGTGACGCGCACGCGGCCGTTGTGCGAATGGCCGACATGGTCGAAGTACAAAGGCAGTGGCGACGTGAACGCCGCCGCGAGTTTCGAATGCGGACGAAGTGAAGGAGCTCACGATGTCTTTGAACAAGCCTTATCTCGACGTCCCCGGCACGACCATCTTCGACGCCGAGCAGTCGCGCAAGGGCTATCACCTCAACCAGTTCTGCATGAGCCTGATGAAGGCCGAGAACCGCAAACGCTTCCTTGCCGATCAACGCGCCTACCTCGACGAGTGGCCGATGACCGAGGCGCAGAAGCAGGGCGTACTGAAGCGCGACCTCAATGCCTGCATCGCCGAGGGCGGGAATATCTACTTCCTGGCCAAGATCGGCGCCACGCTGGGCAAGAGCTTCCAGCAGATGGCGGGGTCCATGACCGGCATGACCGAAGACGAATATCGAAAGATGATGGTCGAAGGCGGGCGTTCGATCGAAGGCAACCGCCACATCGGTGAGGGCGGCGACGCGCAGGCGCATCGGCAGCCGCAAGGCAGCAGCAAAAGCAGCACGTTGTGACCTGCGAAACATCAAGCTTCGAGTATTGACATGGCAACCATCACCGCATCCGTCTACACCTCGCACGTGCCCGCCATCGGCGCCGCGATCGATCTGGGCAAGACCGAAGAGCCTTACTGGCAGCCGCTCTTCAAGGGCTATGACTACAGCAAGCAGTGGATGAAGGAGAACACGCCTGACGTGGTTTTCCTCGTCTACAACGACCACGCGACGGCCTTCAGCCTCGAGATGATCCCGACCTTTGCGATCGGCACCGCGGCGGAATTTCAACCTGCCGACGAAGGCTGGGGCCCACGCCCGGTGCCGATGGTGGTCGGGCATCCCGACTTGGCGTCGCATATCGCACAGAGCGTGATCCAGGACGATTTCGACCTGACCATC
The DNA here is from genome assembly GCA_963738615.1 of uncultured beta proteobacterium. Lineage (GTDB taxonomy): Bacteria > Pseudomonadota > Gammaproteobacteria > Burkholderiales > Burkholderiaceae_C > CAVTWY01. The sequence goes on along the minus strand of CAVTXI010000012.1, from coordinate 1,697,449 downwards.
GTGAACAAGATGGACGTTGACCACGGCCTGACGGTGCCGCTGTCGCTGATGTGCGACCAGACGAAGCCGTGGCCCTTCAAGGTGATCCCCTTCGCGGTCAACGTCGTGCAATACCCGGTGCCGTCAGGCCGCCGGTGCTTCGAACTGGGCAAGGCAATCCGCCGTGCGATCGACAGCTACGACGAGCCGCTGAAAGTGCAGATCTGGGGCACCGGCGGCATGAGCCATCAGCTTCAAGGCCCGCGCGCCGGTCTGATCAACCAGCCGTGGGACATGGCCTTCGTCGACCGCATGATCAAAGACCCGGCCGGCCTTGCGCAGGTGCCGCACATCGAATACGTGCGTGAAGCGGGCTCCGAAGGCATCGAACTGGTGATGTGGCTCATCGCTCGCGGCGCGATGGCTGACGTGAACGGCGGCAAGGCGCCAACCGTGAAGCACAAGTTCTTCCACGTGCCCGCCAGCAACACCTCGGTCGGGCACCTGATTCTCGAAAACTGAACAAGGTTTCATCATGACTATCCGTGTTGCCCTCGCCGGCGCCGGCGCCTTCGGCATCAAACATCTCGACGCGCTGAAGCTGATCCCTGACGTCAAGGTCACGTCGGTGATCAGCCGCGACATCGACAAGACGAAAGAGGTCGCGGCCAAGTACGACATCGGCCACGTCACCACCGACCTCAACGACACATTGAAGCGCAGCGATGTCGACGCGGTGATTCTGTGCACGCCCACGCAGATGCACGCGCAGCAGGTGCAGGACTGCCTGAAGGCCGGCAAACACGTGCAGTCAGAAATTCCGCTGGCCGACTCACTCGCAGGCGCGCGCGCCTGCGCCGAGCTGCAGAAGAAGACGGGCCTGGTTGCGATGGTCGGCCACACGCGCCGCTTCAACCCCAGCCACCAGTGGGTGCACAAGAAGGTCGTCGCGGGCGAATTCAACATCCAGCAGATGGACGTGCAGACCTACTTCTTCCGTCGCACGAACATGAACGCGCTGGGCCAGGCGCGCAGCTGGACCGACCACCTGCTGTGGCACCACGCGGCGCACACGGTCGACCTGTTCGCCTTTCAGGCGATGAGCCCGATCGTGCAGGCCAACGCGGTCCAGGGGCCGATTCATCCGGGCTTGGGCATCGCGATGGACATGAGCATCCAGCTGAAGGCCGCCAGCGGCGCGATCTGCACGCTCTCCCTGAGCTTCAACAACGACGGCCCGCTGGGTACGTTCTTCCGCTACATCGGCGACACCGGCACCTACATCGCGCGTTACGACGACCTGGTCAACGGCAAAGACGAAAAGATCGACGTGAGCAAGGTCGACGTGTCGATGAACGGCATCGAACTCCAGGACCGCGAGTTCATCGCGGCGATCCGCGAGAAGCGCGAGCCGAACTCGAGCGTGGCGCAGGTGCTGCCTTGCTACGAGGTGCTGCATCACTGGAGCAGCAGCTGCTGGCCTGACCTTTGCGGCGCCTGGAATGGATCGCGACGTAGGGCCCGTTCTCGAGGCCGACGAGCCCGCCCGGGTCGGTTTGTCATACACTGGATGACATGAACGAGCACCGCATCAATGCGCGCGTCGATGCCACCACGCAGCAGCGCCTCGAGGAGCTGACGCTGTCCACCGGACAGAGCGTCAGCCATGTCGTGCGCGAAGCGATTGCGGTCTACCACGTCCAGGTGCTCGAGCCCGCAAGCTCCCAGCAAGTTCCTGCGGCGAGTGGGCACAGGTGACAGCGGTCGCAGCGACATCGCGTCGGATACGCGGCGCTACCTCGCGGCATCACTGACGGCGAAACACGATCTCGGGCCTGCACGCAAGCGGCGCTGAGTTTCTTCGGACGGCGACCTCTGCGGCGATCGCCGCTTCCCGATGCTGATCGTCGACACCGGCTTCCTGTACGCGCTTGCCGACGCTCGGGACCGTTGGCATGCGCGCGCACGCCGAATGGGCTTCGTCGGTCGACGAAGGATGGGTCACCACGTGGCCCGTGATCGCCGAAACCTGCCACCTGTTGGCTGCCCGGCTCGATCCGTCGTTCGCCGCCGACGTTGTCGACGATCTTCATGCGGGCGTGTTGTCGTTGTGGGAGCCGGCGCGTCCCTACTAGCGCCGCGCGCGGCGCATTGATGCGCGCGTACCACGAGCCTTGCCGATGGATTGGCCGACGCCACGCTCGTTTTGCCGCTGGCCGAGCATGCGGCGCACATGGCCGCATCCTTTCGACCCGACGGTGCCGCGATGTCGAGAGCGTGCCGCTGGAGCCGCGGCAAGCCTGGACCGGGCAACCTGATCCGATTCCCGCACTGAGTGCAACGGCCTCGCGCCCGAGCGCCGCAGCGGGGCGAACGCCTACGCAGCGCCTGCCCGCCCCACCTGATGCGCCGCCCGTCCCAGATGCGCGACGAAGTGCCGCACCGCCGGTGACAGCGCGTTCTGCGGCCGCGACATCGCCACCAGCGTCGCCACCAGCGGCCCTTCGCGCACCGGCACCGTCTGCATGAATTGCGCGGCCAGCGGATGCGCCGCGATCGGCTGCGGCATCAGGCCGACGAAGTCGCCGCCGCAGACCAGCGACAGCAGCGACAGCGTCGAGTTCACCAGCGCCGCCGGCGGGCGGCGGCGGCATGCCCGTGCTGCGCGAAGAGGTGGCGTGGCGTAGCCCTGGTCGGCGCTGGTGCCGGTGAAGACCCAGCGCGCGTGCGCCAGCTCGGCGAGTGACGGGCGCGCGCCAGCGGGTTGCCCTTGCCGACCACGACCACCATCGCGATCGGCATCAGCGGCTCGATGATCAACTCGCCGCGATGGGATGCCGGCGGGCAGCGGGCCGATCGCGACATCGACCTCGCCCTTGCGCAGCCGCGAGAGCTGCTCGATGTAGAGCTCCTCGTGGACGCGCAGTCGGATCAGCGGGAACTCGCGGCTGAAGGTGCGCAGCGTCTCGGGGATCAGCATCATCACCGCCAGCGGCACGGCGCCGACGCTGCAGGTCGCCGACCATCTCGCCGCCGAGTTGGCGGATCTGATCGACGGCGGTGGACAGCGCCAGGTCGGCCGCGCGCGCATGTTCGAACAGCACCTTGCCCTGCGCGGTGGCCGACACGCCGGTGTTGGTGCGCGTCAGCAGGCTGGTGGCGAGCTCGCGTTCGAGTTCGCGGATGGCCTTGGTCAGCGCCGGTTGCGAAATGCCCAGCCGGCGCGCGGCGCCACGCAGGCTGCCGTCTTCGACCGCCGCGACCAGCGCGCGCAATGCCTGGAGCCTCATCAGGGCCTGTTAACGCTATCGGAGGGCTCGCGCCGCGCCGCCACAGGCCACAGGGCTAGGCGCGAACGAGGCCGCGTGCTTTCAGCACGCAACGAGTGAGCAACAACGCCCTGTGGCCTGCGGCGGCCCGGCCCGAAGGGGATCTCACCAAACAGCCGCCAGCGGCGTTGCAAATCCTCGCCATAGCAGCGGCTATGGCGCGGTTTGCGCCTTGCTGGCGGCCGTTTGGTGAGTCACGCGAGTCCTCCGATAGCGCTAGCAGGCCCTGAACCATGATAACGACGGGTTATCGCGGGGCCATCCGCAACATCTCCACCCGGCGGCGATGCGTTTCTAGACTGCGCTCGTTTCCTTGATGTGGATCAAGAAACACGCTTTTCCCCCCTGAGGACCTTGCCAATGCTTCGCCGACGCTGCTCGCCGCTGCCACCGCCGCCATCGTCTTGTCCGTCACGCCCGCCTGGCCCAGGACTTCCCGACCAAGCCGGTGCGCCTGCTGACCCCGTTCCCGGCCGGCGCCGGCCCCGAAGGCGTGCTGCGCGTGCTGGCCGAGAAGCTGCAGAAGAAGTGGGGCCAGCCGGTGATCGTCGAGAACAAGCCCGGCGCCAACGGCTTCATCGCGATCGACACCTGGAAGCGCGGCGCCACCGACGGCCACGACATCCTGCAGCTCGACAACGTGCACCTGGCCGCCTACCCGCACCTGTTCAAGAAGCTGCCCTACGACGCGGCGAAAGACTTCGAGCTGATCGCGCCGCTGTTCCGCACCTACTTCTTCGTCGCCGTGCCGGCCAACAGCCCATACAAGACCGTCGGCGACATCGTCAAGGACGCCAAGGCCAACCCGGGCAAGCTGAACTACGGCTCGTGGTCGGTCGGCAACCCGGTGCACCTGGGTTCGGCGCTGCTCGAAGCGCATGACCGGCACCGAGATGCAGCACGTCATCTACAAGGAAACGTCGATGCTCTACACCGGCGTGGCCAACGGCGAGCTCAACTTCGCGCTCGGCACGCTGGCCACGGCCGGGCCCGCTGCAACGCGCCGGCAAGTTGAAGTTCATCGCCGTCACCGCGCCGAAGCGCCACCCGGCCTTCCCCGACGTGCCGACCGTCGCCGAGTCGGGCGGCCCGGCCGGCTACGAGCTGACGGGCTGGACCACGCTCGCCGTGCCCAAGGGCCTGCCGAAGGCGGCGCTCGACAAGATCCAGCGGACGTGGAGGCCGCGCTCGCCGAACCCGACATGAAGGAGCGCTTCGCCACCTTCGGCTACGACGCCTTCCCGGCGACGCGCGAGCAGTTCAACACCTTCATCGCTGCCGAGTCGAAGAAGTACGGCGACGTGGTCAAGCGCGCCAAGGCGTCGCTGGACTGAGACAGCCCGCACGCGCAACCCACATGCAAGGACAACGACTGCATGCCAGCGCCACGACGACCGTCCGCACCCGAGCCCCACGCGCGCTGCGCTGGCCGCGTCACGTCGTGCACGCGCCGTTGCGCTTGCCGCCCATGCGCGGCCACGTCTTCGGCCAGCAGCGGCCACGACGGCTACCGGGACGGCGTGTACGACAGCGCGCTCGGCCTTCGACAAGACCCAGTACACGACGCTCAACGTCACCATCGACGGCCAGCCGGTGGCGGTGCGCTGGTACCAGGAGGTCTGCTACGTCGCCAAGCCGCAGTCTGATGGCGTCGTACAGCAGGCCCAACGGCGCCGGCACGATCGCCAACCCGCAGTGCGGCTACCAGAGCATGAACATCTTCGTGCCCGAGAGCGCCGCCAACGACCAGAAGACCGCGATCTACTTGCACGGTCAACAACGGCGGCTGGTTCGCCAGCTACGTCGGCCGCGAGCGTCGCCAACGGACGCGACGCTTCGACAGCAGCCACCAGCCAACGTCGGCGCGGCCTGCTGAAGGCTGGCTACGTCTTCGTCAACGTCGGCACGCGCAGCCGCCGGCTGGTGGCCGCCGACGGCACGCAGGCCGGCAAGGCGCCGGCGGTGGTCGTCGACGCCAAGGCGGCCGTCCGCTACCTGCGGCTGAACGACGAGGCGATGCCGCGGCAGCGCCGAGCGCATCGTGGTCAACGGCACCAGCGGCGGCGGCGCGCTGGTGTCGGTCCTGGGCGCGTCGCGGCAACAGCCGCCGACTACCTACCCTACCTGGCCGAGACCGGTGCCGCCGGCATCGGCAAGCACGGGCCAGAGCACGCTGCGCGACGACGTCTTCGCGGTCGTCGCCTGACCGACCATCGCGCCGCGTGTCTTGGCCGGCGAGAGCAACTCTCTTCGGCAGCCGAGACGACCATTCGTACTCGAACTTCACCGCAGTGCGAGCTGGAACAGGCAATGCCGTCAAGGGCGATGACACCGGCACGGATGACACCGGCAAGAACTTGGGCGGCCGCACCTGGCCAACAACAGCCTGCTCGGCAAGGCAGTTCGAAGCTCGATCAACCCGATGCGACTTCCTGATCGGTCGCGCGCCAGTAACCCGCACCGTACTGGTACGTCCGCCACGGCATGCTGCGACCGCGACACCGTCGCTCGCCATGTCAGGTCGACCTGCCCCGCAGCACGCGTTGAAAAACAACCCCAGCGTGAAGGACGTGAGCTTCAAGTTGCCTCTTACCTCATCGGGCACACGGGCTACGCCGACATTCACGGAGTCGTTCGACTGGATCAGCGCCAAGTCTCGCGGCCCACCCCTGAGACGGCTGAAAGCATCCCAGCGCAATCTGCTGTCAAGGAGACCGACTTGGCCACCATCATCGGCGGCATCGCCGCCTCGCACACGCCCACCATCGGCTTCGCGTTCGACACGCAACAAGCAGGACGACCCGGTCTGGGCGCCGATCTTCGAGGCCTTCGAGCCGGTGCAGCACTGGCTCGCCGAGAAGAAGCCCGACGTGCTGTTCTTCATCTACAACGACCACGTCACGTCGTTCTTCTTCGATCACTACTCGGCGTTCGCGCTCGGCATCGGCGAGCAGTACGCGGTCGCCGACGAAGGCGGCGGCGCGCGCGACCTGCCGCCGGTCGACGGGCCATCCCGGCGCTGGCGCACACATCGGCGCAGTCGCTGGTGGCCGACGAGTTCGACATGTCGTTCTTCCAGGACAAGCCGCTCGACCACGGCTGCTTCTCGCCGCTGTCGATGCTGTGCGCCGCACGACGCCGGCATGGCCGGTGCCGATCGTGCCGCTGCAGGTCGGCGTGCTGCAGTTCCCGATTCCGTCGGCGCGGCGCTGCTTCAAGCTCGGCCAGGCGCTGCGGCGCGCGATCGAGAGCTATCCCGGAGGACCTGAAGGTCGCGATCGTCGCCACCGGCGGCCTGTCGCACCAGGTGCACGGCGAGCGCGCGGGCTTCAACAACACCGCCGTGGGACGCGCAGTTCCTCGACCTGCTCGAGAACGACCCGGAGCAGCTGACCGAGATGACGCACGCCGAGTACGCCGAGCTCGGCGGCTTCGAAGGCGCCGAAGTCATCATGTGGCTGGTGATGCGCGGCGCGCTGTCGGCGCAAGTGCGCAAGCTGCACCAGAGCTACTACCTGCCGTCGATGACCGGCATCGCGACCGCGATCTACGAGAACGAGGCGACGCGCGCGCCGATGGCCGGCGACGTCCAGCGCGCTACCGCGCGCACATGGCCACGCAGCTCGCGCGGCGTCGAGAAGCTGCCGGGCACCTATCCGTTCACGCTCGAGCGCAGCGTGAAGGCGCTATCGGCTGAACAAGTTCCTGCACGGCCTGATCGAGCCCGGCGCATCGCGCAGCGCTTCCTCGCCGACCCGGAGGCGCGCGTTCGACGAGGCCGAGCTCACCGAAGAAGAACGCGACCTGGTGCGCGCGCCGCGACTGGCGCGGCATGATCCACTACGGCGTCATCTTCTTCATGCTGGAGAAGCTCGGCGCGGTGGTCGGCGTGTCGAACCTGCACATCTACGCCGCGATGCGCGGCCAGACGCTCGAGGACTTCCAGAAGACGCGCAACACGAAGGCGCTGTATGGCGTCGGCGGGAAGAAGGACGCGCCGGCTTGGGACGTTCAGGTGAAGACGGCGCAGCCATAGGTCGAACCTCCCCGACCGTGTGCTCTGGGGCACCGACTGGCCGCACCCGAACCTGAAGGACCACATGCCCGACGACGGCCTGCTGGTCGACTTCATCCCGCACATCGCGCCGACGGCCGAGCTGCAACGCAAGCGGCTGGCGACAACCCGATGCGGCTGTACTGGCCCAACGAGGCGCGCTGACGGCAGGCCGAAGAACATCGGCGACCAACGAAAGCAAGACCGAAAGAGACATCTTGATCAAGCGAATCCACGAGCGATCAGTCCCGAACAACTCGCGCGCACCCGCGCGCGCCGCAGGCTCCGCGCGCCCCATGCGCGCCCCATGCGCGCCGCAGCTCCCGCGATGGCCGTGATCGCTGCGTTAGGCCTGGTCGCAAGCGCCACGGGCCTGCGCGCGTACGCTGACTCGATACGCGCTCAGTAAATCGCCATCGGATTCGCCGGCGACCCAGTCGCGCCGATCATCTTCAGCGGTGCCCAGATGAACGCGAACTCGTAGACCTTGGCGTCGACGAGTGCCTTCAGGTCCAGGTTCTCGAGATTCCAGATGCCGCGGCGGGTCTGCATCTCGGAGTGGCAGTGGACGACGTGCGACGAGTCCTTCTCGCCGTGCGGCGCCGAGTCGGTCGACAAGGTGTCGCCGCCCCTCAGTGCGATATCGCGCGAGGCCAGGTACTCGCACGCCGAGATGCCGAAGCCGGGCTCGCCCGCGCCGAACTCTTCGCGAGCTTTCGCGCGCTGCTCGGACGTCATCTTCTTGTAGATGTCGCCCAGCGCCTGCTCGACCGCGCCCGGCGTCTTCGGGAGCATCAGGCGAAACCCTGTGCCATAATCGTAGGCTTCGCGTGAAAGCGCGATTTTTGTGCTCTCGCCACACACCTTTAGGACGACTCGTTCGTTGTCGTCCGTCGCGTGACCCGTCCCAGGCCTTGTCGGCTGCCGGTCATTGCTGAACTTGTTGGATGGTTGAGGCTTCGTTTCAACCCGTCTTGTCCAACAAGACATCTCGCTGAAGAAAGCCAGGCACGCGCCGTCGCGATGCGACCGCGCGCGTGCATGTATTCCCATGAGCAAAGAACTCGATCCGAATTTCGTTGGTGATGAGCTGCCCGTGCAGCTCGATGCGTCGGCCCAGTCGGCACCGGAACAGCCAGACCTCTTCGCCGCCTTCGGCTTGGACGAATCGCTGCTGCAAGCCGTGCGTGACCTGGGCTTCACGCAGCCCACGCCGGTGCAGGCCAAGACCATTCCCTCTGGCGATGAAGCCGCTGCACGACGCGGCGCAGTTCAACGACCTGATGGTGTCCAGCCAGACCGGAAGCGGCAAAACCGCGGCCTACCTGCTGCCCGTGCTGCACACACTGCACACGCAGCTTCGCGCGCAGGAAGCGCAGGCGCAAGCCGAGCACCAACGTGCTGTCGATGAAGCGCTTGCCGCCGGCAAAGCCCCGCCGAAATTGCCCAAGCGCAAGAACCCGCTGGACCCGCGTAACTTCAAAACTGCCACGCCCGGCGCGCTGGTGCTGTGCCCCACGCGTGAACTCGCGCAGCAGGTGGCGCATGACGCCATCGACCTCGCGCGTCACATGCGCGGCGTACGCGTCGCCACCGTGATCGGCGGCCTGCCGTATCGCCAGCAGATCGAGCGCCTGCAGAACGCGACGATCGTCGTTGCCACGCCGGGCCGTCTGCTCGACCTTCAACGCGGCGGGCAGATCAAGTGCGAAGCGGTGCAGTTCCTCATCGTCGACGAGGCCGACCGCATGCTCGACCTGGGCTTCTCCGACGACCTGGCCGAGATCAACCAGCTGACGATGCAACGCCGTCAGACCATGATGTTCAGCGCCACCTTCGAAGCGCGCATTCAGGGCCTGGCGCGGCGCGTGATGCGCGAGCCGCAACGCGTGACGATCGACACCCCGCAGGAACGTCACGCCAACATCAAGCAGGTGCTGTACTGGGCCGACAACTCGCAGCACAAGCGCAAGCTGCTCGACCACCTGATGCGCGACACCACGATCGACCAGGCCATCGTTTTCGTCAGCACGCAAATCGAATGCGACGGCCTGGCGCAAGACCTGATCGATGCGGGTTTCGACGCCGCCGCGCTGCACGGCGCGCTCAGCCAACGCATTCGCAACGTGCGCCTGGGCCTGCTGCGCCACGGCCGCATCCAGTTCCTGATCGCCACCGACGTCGCGGCACGCGGCATCGACGTGCCCACGATCACCCACGTCTTCAACTTCGGCCTGCCGATGAAGACCGAGGACTACGTGCACCGCATCGGCCGCACCGGCCGCGCCGGCCGCGACGGCTTGGCGCTGACGCTCGTCGAGCATCGCGACCGCCGCAAGATCGGCGACATCGAGCACTACACGCAGCAGCGCATCACCGCCGCGGTGGTGCCGGGCCTCGAGCCCACGCCGCCGAAGCGCGTGGCGCCCACGCGCAAAGAGCGCGAGCGTGAACGTTTTGTTCGCCGCGATGGTGGCGGCGGGTACGGTGCACCGATGCCAGGTCGCGGTGCGCACGGTGCGCATGGTGGGAATGCACCCTTCCGCGGTGAGCCAGGACGTGGTGAGCCATTCCGCGGCGAACCCACACGTGGTGATCGACGCGCGCCAGCGGGTGGCTATGCACGCCCGACACATGCGCCAGCACACGCGCGCAATGCAGGCGCGCCTTCGGGCCCGTTCAAGCGCCGTGCCGCATGACCTTCTCGGTCGCTTCGTCGTTGGGATAGAACAGCTCGACCACCAACTCTGACAGCGTCACGTCCAGCGCGGTGCTGAACGCAAGCTTGGTGCTGATCAGCGAGAGCCGCTGACCGCCGATGTGCATCACGCAGGGCAGCACCAGGGCATGGCCGCGGGGCTGTGCCTGGGGTGTTTCCTGACGCAGGTTCAGGGGCCGCAGGTTCGGGTACCCGCGCACTTCGTCCCGGAGCGCCGCAAGGCCGGGGTCGAGCGATGCATCGGCCAGTCGCTCCAAGGCCTCGACCAAGTGACCGGCCCACGCCTCGAGGTTCTCGGTCATCGCCGCGAAACCCTCGGGGTGCAGCGCCGCACGAATCATGTTCACGCGCGGCACCTTCAGCGATTCGGGCAGCAACGCCAGCATGCGCGTGGCGGCGCGGTTGCCGTGCACCACATTCCAGTAGCGATCCAGCGCCACGCCGGGATAGGGTTCGTGTGCGCCCAGCAACCGCTGCACGGCGGCACGCACACTGGTCATGGCGTCGGCGTCGAAGGCGGTTTCGGGGAAGCGCGGTGCGAAGCCCGCTGCAAGCAGCAGTTCATTGCAGTCACGCAGGCCCAGATTCAACGCCTTCGCCAACTGCAACACCAGATCAACGCTGGCCTTCGACCGGCCGGTCTCCACGAAGCTGAGGTGCCGCGGCGACACGTCGGCCGCGAGGGCCAGCGCCATCTGGCTCGAGCCACGGCGTGCACGCCAGGCGCGCAGCCGCTCGCCGAGCGTCATCGTCGATTCCCTGGCGCCCGTGCGGACAGTAGAGCCGTTCATCGGCTCGAACGATACAGGGCGTCAGGCCCGCGCGAGTGGTTGACCGGTGACCGACGATGCACGCAGCCCTTTCCATTCGAGGATCCCAAGCACGCCCGGCAGCAAAGCGTTGAGCCCGAGAAACGCTGCGCCCCACACCGTGGGCTGCAAAAGCCCCGACGCCGCCAGCGCGACCGAGGCCAGCACCCATGCCGCGTTGAAGGCGATCACCCCGCGGACCAGCACGGTCGACATCGTCTGCGAGCGAAACAGCATGATCAGCACGGCCGTGAAGCCGACGAGCAGTACGCTGGTGCCCGCCAGCAGCATGGCGGGCAGGCCAAGCCACTGTGCCATCGTCGCGGGGGCCACCAACCCGAGCACGGTCGACGGAACGCCCATGGCGGCGTCGACACCGAGCGCGCGGCGCAGCAGGGGTGTGGGATGAAGTCGTGATGACATCGCTGACCTTTCGCTTGTGGATGATGATGCGATCAGTCTGCGAGCTGGAGGTCGTGGTGTCGATTACCTGCGAGATAGGGATGCTTGCCACGCATTCGCGCATACACACACACACACCCATGAACCGCCGCCACCTTCTTCGACGCACCTGCGCCGGCGCACTGCTGCTGTTGCACCCGCTGGCTCGCGCACAAACCGCACGCAACATCCGCCTGGTGGTGCCGTTCACCCCCGGCGGCAGCACCGACATCCTGGCGCGTGCGCTGGCGCCCAAGCTCCAGCAGGCACTGGGCGTCAACGTGATCGTCGACAACAAGCCCGGCGCGGGCGGCTCGATCGGCGCGGCTGAAGTCGCGCGGGCCGAGCCCGACGGGGCGACGCTGCTGATGGGCCACATCGGCACGCTCGCGATCAACCCTTCGCTGTACCCGAAGCTGGCCTACGACCCCGTGAAGAGCTTCGCGCCTGTGGCGTGGGTGGCGCGCGTACCCAACGTGCTGGTGGTGCCCGCCACGGCCTCGATCACCACGCTGGCCGCGTTCGTCGAGCATGCGCGTCGCAACCCCGGGCGGTTGGCCTATTCGTCGGGCGGTAATGGCAGCGCCGCGCACATCACGTTCGAGTTGCTGAAGCTGCGCGCGACGATCTTCGTCACGCACGTGCCGTACCGCGGCGCCGCGCCCGCGGTGCAGGACGTGATCGCGGGCCAGGTCGACGCCATCTTCACCGGCGCGCCTGCGCTGCTTGCGCACGTGAAGAGCGGCCGGCTGCGCGCGCTGGCGGTGTCCAGCAGCCGGCGCATCGACGCACTGCCCGACGTTCCGACCGTCGCCGAAAGCGGCTTCGCGGGCTTCGAAGCCGACCAGTGGTACGGCGTGGTTGCACCCGCCGGCACGCCGGCCGAACGCATCGAACGGCTCAACGCCGAGATCAACAAGGCGCTGGCATCGCCCGATGTGCAGCAACAACTCTCGGTCGAAGGTGCGGTTGCCACGCCGACCACACCGAAGGCTTTCGCCGAACTCATCGCGCGCGAGATTCCGCGTTGGGCCGAGGTGGTGAAGGCAGGGAACGTGAAGCCGGATTAGGGTCGCCGCCTTAGCCAACGACCAATCGCTACCTCGACCGCTGCTTCTCCTGCTCGATCCACACGTCGATCACTTGCCTGAGCGTGCCCAGCGGCATCGGCCCCTGATCGACCACGGCGTTGTGGAACCGCCGCAGGTCGAAGGCCGGCCCCAGCGTCTTCTTCGCGCGGTCGCGCAGGTCGTCGATCTCGAGCTTGCCGATCATGTAGGCCAGCGCCTGGCCGGGGTCCGACGTGTAGCGATCGACCTCCGATGTGACGAAGGCGCGGTCGACACCCGTGCGCTCGACCATGAACGCGATGCTCTTGTCGCGGCTCCAACCCTGGGTGTGGATTCCGGTGTCGACCACCAGGCGCGCGGCGCGGAAGGCTTGCCATTGCAGGTGGCCGAAGCGCGAGTACGGGTCGCGGTACAGGCCCATGTCGAGGCCGAGCGTTTCGGCGTACAGCGCCCAGCCTTCGCCGTACGCCGTGTGCCAGCCGTGGCGCCGGAACGCGGGCAGGTCCTTCAACTCGATCGCACGCGCGGTCTGCAGGTGGTGGCCTGGCACGGCTTCGTGCGCGACCAGCGTTTCGGCATGCCAGCGCCGCTTCTTGCGCCAGCCCGCTGCATTGGCGAAGAAGGTGCCCGCGCGCGTGGTGTCGTCGCTCGGGCTCTGGTAGTACTCGGCGTGTTCGGGGCCGAAGTGATCGGGCATCGGCTGCACGCCCCACGGCGCACGCGGCAGTTCGGCAAACAACGCCGGCAGCGCGGCGTCGGCGCGCTTGCCGATGTCGCGGTAGTGCGCGAGCAGCGCGTCGGCGCTGGTGTAGCCGAAGCGCTTCTCGTCGTCGAGCCACTTCACGAAGCGATCGAAGCTGCCGTTGAAGCCGGCCTCGCGCATCACGTCTTCCATCTGCTTGCGCAGGCGCTGCAACTCGCGCAGGCCCGTGGCGTGGATCTGATCGGGCGTCATCGTCGTGCTTGCGTGAAACGCGGCGAGCGCGGCGTAGACCTTGGCACCGTCCGGATAGCGCATCAGCGAACCGTCGTCGGGCGCTTTCGCGATCAACTCACTGCTGATGAAGCGGCGCAGCTTCACCATCGCCGGCACCACGTGACGCTCGATCGCGGCGCGCGCTTCGCCTTGCCACTGGCTGTCGTTCGCTGCGCGTGATCGACGTGGGCAGGCGCGTGAACGGTTCGAAGAACGGGCCTTTGTCGGCCACGGGTGCGATCTGTCCGTCGATCTGCTTCAGCGCACGGCCCAGCACGCTCTTCGACGGCACCCAACCCAGCGCGATGCCTTCGCGCATGTGCACGATCTGGTCGTCGATGTGCTCGGCGAACGCCGCGTAGCGCGCCAGAAGCTGATCAACCTGCAGTCGATCAGACACCGGTGTCACCTGCATCAGGTCCGAGAAATCGGACTGCACACCGCCCAGCGCCGCGATCTTCATCGCGCGCCAGCCGGCGAAGGGTTGCAGTTCGACGGCGTTGCGCCGGTCGCGGATGAAGATGTCGAGCGACACGCGATCCTGCGCCGAGAGCCCGCGTGTCGACAGCGCCAGTGCCTGCTCGAGCCAGCGGCGCTCGTCGGCGTCGCGTCGCGCACGTGCAGCAGTGCTGACGTCGGACAGCCGATCGCCGAAGCGGTGGTCGCCGCGGTAGGTGCTCCACTCGGGGTCGGTCTGCTCGACCCAGGCCCAGTGGCGATCGAACAGGTCGTGCAGCGCGCGGGTGTCGTCGGCCGCGGCGGCGGGAGTCTGCGCGCTGATCGATGCGCCGGGGGCAGCTTCGTGACCGCCAGAACGACCGTCGGGCAACAGCGCACAACCCGCGGCTGCGACGAGGCCTGCAACGATCGTTGCGACCCGAGCCGCGAGCCCGACGATCGACGTTCGTCATGCTGTCGATCAAAACAACCGAGACAAGAACGCGAGGCTGCGGCCCAGCGCCAGCGCGGCGCTCGGCGGGTGATACATCGCGCGGGCCCAGCAGTTGAAGCCGTGCTGCGCGCCGGGGTAGTGGTGGAACTCGGCCTGCGCCGCGGCGGGCGATGCGGACATCGCCGTGCGGATCGACGCGACCGCTTCGGGCGGAATGCTCGCGTCTTCTTCGGCGTGATGAAACTGCACCGGGCAGCGGACCTGCGGCGCAAGATCGAGTTGCCCGGCGATGCCGCCGCCGTAGTAGGCGACGGCGGCGTCCACCCCGCACAGCGCCGCGGCCGTGAACGCCAGGCGCCCACCCATGCAGTAGCCGATCGCGCCGACCTTGCCCGCGAACGCGGCGTGCGACTTCAACACCGCGAGGCTCGCGTTCATGTCGGCCACCACCTCGTCGCGCGTGATCGTCTTCATCAGCGTCAACGCGCGCTCGCGATCGTCGCCGACGTAGCCCAGCTCGATGCGCTTGCCCTGACGCCAGAACAGATCGGGTGCGATGACGGTGAAGCCCGCCAACGCGTATTGCTCGGCCACGCCGCGGATGTGCGCGTTGACGCCGAAGATCTCTTGCAGCAGCAACAGGCCCGGCCCCTTGCCGGCGGGCGGCGTTGCGACGTAGGCGTCCATCGTGGCGCCTGAAGTGGAGACGGTCGTCCACGTGGTCTTGATCGGTGCTTCGCTCATCGGTGTTCCTCCAGATCGCAAGGGAGCGAAGGCTACACTTTTCTCGATGAAAGTCGCGGTCGTCTCCGACATCCACGGCAACCTGCCTGCGCTCGAGGCGGTGCTGGCCCAGATCGACCGCGAAGGCGTCGATGCGATCGTCAACGCGGGCGACACGCTCAGTGGCCCGCTGTTGTCGGTCGAGACCGCCGAGCTGCTGATGGCGCGCGGCATCCCGATGATCGCGGGCAACCACGAACGCCAGGTGCTCGAGCTGCCGATCGAGCGCATGAACGCCAGCGATGCCTGCACCGCCGGGCTGATCAGCGCGCGCCACCGCGCGTGGCTGGCATCGGCTCCGAAAACGCGTTGGATCGATGACGAGGTCTTCGTTTGCCATGGCACGCCGACGAGCGACCTGCACTACCTGCTCGAAACCGTGACCGACGACTTCGGGCAGCGCGGCTCGCCCGGCATTCGTGCAGCGACCGTGCCCGAGATCGTGCAGCGACTGGGCCAGGGCGAACACACGCGGCGCGCGCACGTCATCGTGTGCGGGCATTCGCACGTGCCGCGCGTGGCAAGCGTGCCATCGCCCGACGACGGCCGCGCGATCCTGCTCGTCAACCCCGGCAGCGTCGGCCTGCCGGGCTACGACGACGACCATCCACACGCGCACATCGTCGAAGCCGGCAGCCCGCACGCGCGGTATGCCGTGGTCGAGAAAACGCCTGCGGGCTGGAGCGTGCAGCTTCGATGCGTGGCCTATGACTTCGAGCCGATGGCGCGCCTGGCCGAGCAGCGCAATCGCCCCGACTGGGCGCTGCCGTTGCGCACGGGGCGCATGCGCTGAAGGTGCGTACGTTCGCGACCCACGACCACTGATCACGACCATGAACAACAACACGCGACGCCTCGGCCCCTTCACCGTCCAATCGATCGGCCTGGGCTGCATGAACATCAGCCACGCTTACGGTACGCCGCCGTCGGCAGAGCAAGGCGAGCGGCTGCTGCTGGCGGCGCTCGATGCGGGCTACGACCTGTTCGACACCGCCGCGCTCTACGGCTTCGGCGCGAACGAAACGCTGGTCGGCCGCGTGCTCGCGCCGCACCGCAAGCGCATCGTGCTGACCAGCAAAGGCGGCATGGCGGGCGTGAAGCAGAACGACGGCTCGACGAAGCGCGTGATCGACGGCCGCCCGGCCACGATCCGCCGCAACTGCGAGGACAGCCTGGTGCGACTGGGCACCGACGTGATCGACGTCTACTACCTGCACCGCCTGGACATGGCCGTGCCTATCGAAGAGAGCGTCGGCGAGATGGGCCGGCTGCTCGACGAAGGCAAGGTGCGCGCGCTGGGCCTGAGCGAAGTCAGCGCAGCCACGATTCGCCGCGCGCACCGCGAACGGCCGATCGCTGCCGTCCAGAACGAGTATTCGCTGTGGACACGAAACGTCGAGCTTGGTGTGCTCGACGCGTGCCGCGACATGGGCGCGACGATGGTCGCCTTCAGCCCCGTTGCGCGCGGCTTTCTCGGCGGCGAACTGCGCGACGTGGCCACGTTCGACGCCAAAGACATCCGCCGCTCGATGCCGCGTTTCTTGCCCGAGCTGTACGCGAAGAACCTTGCGCTGCTGGCGCCGTACGGGGCCATCGCGAACGTGGTTGGCTGCACACCCGCACAACTGGCGCTTGCGTGGCTGCTGACGCGGGGCGAACACGTGCTGCCGATTCCGGGCACGACGAACATCGCGCACGTGCGCGACAACCTCGCGTCGCGCGAAGTCCGCCTAGACGCCGCGGTGATCGCGAAGCTCGAGGCGTTGATCAACCAGAAGACGGTGCACGGCGAGCGCTACAACGAAGCGACGCAGAAGGAGATCGACACCGAGACCTTCGCGAACGACGCAGCGCTTCGAGCGCAACGCTGAAACAAAAGGCCGCCCGAAGGCGGCCCCAACGGACAAGGCGCGAAGCGGCCTTGTCGAACTCAGCGAAGCGACCTAATCCGCGTACTGCCCCGCCGCCTTGATCGCCGGCCCCCACTTGCCGATCTCGGCTTCGACGAACTTCTTGTGCTCGGCCGGATCGGTGCGCTTGTCGCTGACCACGACCGCACCAAGCGCCTCCTGCTTCTTGATGAAGTCGGCATCTTTCAGCGACGCCTTCAGCGCGGCGTTGATCTGGTCGACCACCGCTTTCGACGTGCCCTTGGGCGCGTACAGCGCGTGCCAGATGCTGACGTTGAAACCCTTCAAACCCTGCGAGTCGAGCGTGGGCAGCTTGGACAGGGCGGGCGTCGTCAGCGGCTTCATCGTCGTGACGGCGAAGGCCTTGATCTTGCCGCCTTCGATCTGGCCGGTGGTGTTGGTGGTCTGGTCGCACATGATGTCGACCTGGCCGCCCAACAGGTCGTTCATCGCCGGTGCGGTGCCCTTGTACGGCACGGTGGTCATGTCGACCTTCACCGCCTGCTGGAACAGCAAGCCGCACAGGTGCGACGCGGCACCCAGGCCGGCGTTGGCCAGGTTGATCTTGCCCTTGTTGTCGTTGATCCACTTCGACAACTCGGCGTAGTTGTTCGCCGGCAGCGTCGAGCGGCCCACCAGCGTCATCGGCACGTCGTTGACCATGCCCAGGTACTCGAAGTCTTCGAGCGTCTTGTAGGCCAGGTTGCGGTACAGCGCGGGCGACGTGGCCATGCCGATGTGATGCAACAGGATCGTGTAGCCGTCGTTGGCGGCCTTCGCGACTTTGTTCGCGCCGAGGGTGCCACCGGCGCCGCCGACGTTTTCGATGATCACGGTCTGCTTCAGCTCCTTGCCCAGCACCAACCCCAGGTCGCGGGCGACCTTGTCGGTGGGGCCGCCGGCCGCAAACGGCACAACCAGTGTGATCGGCTTGTCGGCGGGGAAGGCGGCCAGCGCGGGGCCGGCAATGGCGGCTGCGGCCAGGGCAAGGATGGTTTTCTTCACGATGCGATCTCTCCTGATGGGGAACCGAGGGGCACGGGGCACAGGCGTCGGGCCCGTGCGGGCGATGACCTGTCGGCCATCAACGAAGCAACCCGGATTGTGGCTGACCAGGCCGGCGCGGGAGTACCGACCGACCGTCAGCGATAACTGCGCGCGTCCTCGATCACCTTGCCGTCGTTCGGCAGGCTGCCGGGTGCGACAACGTCGATGTCGGCGCGCAGCTTCGTGACATCTCGCACGGTTCCAGCGATGCGCTCGGCCAGGCCCTGCATGGCGGGCGCTTCGACGCGCAGCGTCATCTCGTCGCGCGCCTGCTCGCCGCTGACGACGAGGCGCGCGCGTTGGATCTCGGGGTGGCGCTTGACGATCTCGGCGACCTGGCTGGGGTGCACGAACATGCCGCGCACCTTCGCGGTCTGGTCGGCGCGGCCCATCCAGCCTTTGATGCGTACGTTGGTGCGGCCGGTCGGGCAGGGGCCAGCCAACACGGCCGACAGGTCGCCGGTGCCGAAGCGGATCAGCGGGTAGTCGGGGTTGAAGACGGTCACCACGACTTCGCCCACTTCCCCGTCCGGCACGGGGTCGTCGGTGCCGGGGCGAACGATTTCGACCAGCACGCCTTCGTCGATCACCAAGCCCTCGCGCGAGGACGTTTCGTAGGCGATGAGGCCGACGTCGGCGGTGGCGTAGCACTGGTAGCCCTCGACGCCGCGCTCGCGCATCGCGGCCACCAGCGACGGCGGAAACGCCTCGCCGCCGCACAGCGCCTTGGTCATCGTCGGCATCGGCAGCTTCGCTTCTTCGGCCTTCTCGAACAGGATGCGCAGGAAGCTGGGCGTGCCGGCGTAGGCGTTGGGGCGCAGGTCGGCGATGGCTTGCAGTTGAAGCTCGGTGTTGCCGGTGCCGCCCGCGAAGACGGTGCAGCCGATGGTGGCGGCGGCGGTTTCGAAGATCGAGCCCGCGGGGGTCATGTGGTAGCTGAAGCTCGAGTGCACCAGGTCGCCGGCACGAAAGCCCGCGGCGTGCATCGCTCGTGCGACACGCCAGTAGTCGGGCGCTGCGCCTTCGGGTTCGTAGATCGGGCCGGGCGACTGGAACACGCGCCGCGCGCCGCGGCCGGCGGCTTGCATCGCGCCCCAGCCGATGGTCGAGAAGCCGCCGAACGGGTCCCATGCGGTCGTCGATTCGCGCAGCGCCTTCTGGCGCTCGAACAGCGCAGCCTTGCGCAGCACCGGCACGCGCGCCAACGCTGCGCGCGACGTGACGGCTGCCGCATCGACATTCGCCAGATGCTCGGCCATCGCCGGGCTTTGCGCTTTTGCCTGCGCCACGCACGCGGGTAGCGCGGCCAGCAATGCGGCCTCGCGGTCGGCGGCGCTGCGGGTTTCGAGCGCGTCGTAGAACGCGTTGTCGTGCATCTGGCGGGTCGTCATCGCGCGTGGTTCCCTGAGCAGTCTTGTCTTGTCACTCGTCGTCGCCCCACCGGCGAAGTTGCTGCGCCAGCGTATCGGTGAACTTGCGCACGTCGGCGGCGTTCTTCAACGTTTGCGCGCCGCCCCACTCGGGCGTGACCGCCGGGCGCCTGACGACGCGCGCGTGGATCACGCTGCCGTCGCTCGATACCTCGACGATGCTGCGGCCGGTGCGCATGTATTCCTTCGCGCCGCGCTTGGTCAGCTTCAGGTCGCGCAACTTGCGGTCGAGCGCGATCAGTGCGTCGTTCGCCTTGAAGGGCGGCGGTGCAAAACCAGAATCGTCATCAGGTGCCATGGGCTACCTTCAGGCCAGCCAGCGCTTGCGACGCTTGTAGCTCTTCGCGTCGCGGAAACTCTTGCGGTCGCCGCCGCCCACGCCGAGATAGAACTCTTTCACGTCCTCGTTCTCACGCAGCGCCTTGGCTTCGCCGTCCATCACCACGCGGCCGTTCTCGAGGATGTAGCCGAAGTCGGCGTACTTCAGCGCCATGTTGGTGTTCTGCTCGGCCAGCAGGAACGTGACGCCCTCTTTCGTGTTGAGGTCCTTCACGATCTCGAAGACTTCTTCGACGATCTGCGGCGCCAGGCCCATCGACGGCTCGTCCAGCAGCACCATCTTCGGGTTGGCCATCAGCGCGCGGCCGATCGCGCACATCTGCTGTTCACCGCCCGAGGTGTAGGCCGCCTGCGACGTGCGGCGCTGTTTCAGCCGCGGGAAGTAGGCGTAGACCTTGTCGAGCGTCGTCGCGATGGCGGCCTTGCCGTCCTTGCGCGTGTAGGCGCCGGTCAGCAGGTTCTCTTCGATGGTGAGGTGGGCAAAACAGTGGCGGCCCTCCATCACCTGGATCACGCCGCGGTTCACCATCTCGGCGGTGCTGAGTTTTTCGATGCGCTCGCCGCGTAGTTCGATCGAACCCTTGGTCACTTCACCGCGCTCGCCCGCCAGCAGGTTGCTGACGGCGCGCAGTGTCGTCGTCTTGCCCGCGCCGTTGCCACCCAGCAGCGCGACCACGCGACCCTCGGGTACCTGGAGCGATACGCCCTTCAGCACCAGGATCACGTGGTTGTAGATGACCTCGATGCCGTTGACGTTGAGAAGGATGTTGCTCATGGTGCTCCGGATCTCGGGAAAGCGCCGCGCGCGGCGCTTTGGCGAGGAGGCCTCGAGGGGCCTCGTGCTTTGCTGATCAGGCTTGGCAATCCGCGACGTTGCGGCGTTGCAGCTTCTTCTCTCCGGCGTACTTGTCAGCCGCGCTCTTGATCATCGGCTTGATCACGGCTTCGTCGCTCTGGTACCAGTCGGACGTGAAGTTCCACTTCTTGCCGTCCCAGGTGTGCACGCGTGCCCAGGTCGCGCCACGGTGGTCGGCGCAGCTGGTGCTGATCGGGCGCATCACGCCGGCGAAGCCCAGCGCGTCGAGCTTCTTCTGGTCGAGCGCCAGGTTCTCGTAGCCCCAGCGCGCCTGCTCGCCCGTCATGACCTTGCCCTTGCCGTAGCGCTCTTGCGCCGCGCGCACGCCTTCGACCGCGAGCATCGCCTGCGTCAGGCCGCGCATGTACAGCACTTGGCCGACCTCGTCCTTCGGCCCGGTGCCCTGGCCCTTGCCGTGCACCTTGTCGAGTACTTCCTTGACGATGGCCGAGTTGGGCTCGGCGCCGTGTTGAAGCGCCAGCCCGTTGTAGCCCTTGGCACCGTCGCCGACGTCTTTCACGTCAGGTTCGGCGGCGGCCCACCACACGCCGTACATCTTTTCGCGCGGGTAGCCGGTTGCCACGGCTTCCTTCAGCGCGGTGCTGTTCATCACGCCCCAGCCCCACAGAAGAACGTAGTCGGGGCGGCTCTGGCGCACTTGCAGCCATGTGGCCTTCTGCTCGACGCCCGGGTGCGCGACCGGCAGTTCCTGCAGCTCGAAGCCGTGCATCGCAGCGCGGTTCTTCAGCAGGGCGATCGGCTCTTTGCCGTAGGGGCTGTCGTGGTAGACGAGCGCGATCTTCTTGCCCTTGAGCTTGTCCCAGCCGCCTTCCTTCTTGCCGATGTGCTGAAGCAGGATGTCGGCCGCGTCCCAGTAAGTGCCGGTGAGCGGGAAGTTCCACTTGAAGACGTTGCCGTCGGTGCTTTCGCTGCGGCCGTAGCCGGCCGTGATGAGCGGGATCTTGTCGCCGGGTGCCTTCTCGGTCAGCGCGAAGGTGATGCCGGTCGACAGCGGCTGGAACACGGTCGCGCCGCCGTTCTTGCCCTTCAGGCGCTCGTAGCACTCCACGCCCTTGTCGGTCGCGTAGCCGGTTTCGCACTCTTCGTAGATGACCTTCACGCCGTTGATGCCGCCGCGCGCATTCACGAGCTTCATGTAATCGACATAACCGTTGGCGTAGGGCACGCCGTTGGGCGCGTAGGCGCCGGTGCGGTACACCAGAACGGGGAAGAACTGCTCCTTGGCCTGGGCGAAGGCCGACGTGACGCCCGCCAGCGCCAGGGCCGCTGCCAGGGTGAGGGACCGAACTTTCATGAATGCCTCCAGAGGTCGCGAAGTTGATGAGGAACAACAGGAACGTTTCGATCGAGCAGCGCCGTGATCAGGGTTGTCGTGAGTACGTGATCGCGGGTGGTCAGGCGGTGTCAATGAGGGAAGGGCCACAGCCGCAATTTCTCTTTGCCCATGGACCACAGCCGCGCCAGCCCGTGCGGTTCGACGATCAGGAAGAAGACGATCAACGCGCCGAACACCATGAACGTGAGGTGCGAGGCGAAGGCCGTGTCGAAGCCCAGCGCCACGGTGAGGTTGTCGAGCGCGATCGGCAGGATGACGATGAACGCGGCGCCGAAGAAGCTGCCCATGATCGAACCCAGCCCGCCGATGATCACCATGAAGAGCAGTTGAAACGAGCGGTCGATGTTGAACGCCGCCGGCTCCCACGAGCCCAGGTAGACGAAGCCCCACAGCGCACCAGCCACGCCGACGAAGAACGAACTGACCGCGAACGCGGTGAGCTTGGCGTAGACCGGGCGAATGCCGATGACCGAGGCGGCCACGTCCATGTCGCGCATCGCCATCCACTCGCGGCCGATGTGGCTGCGCACCAGGTTCTTCGCGATCAGCGCGAACACGAGCACGAAGCCCAGGCAGAACAGGTACTTCTGCGCCGGCGACACGATCGGCATGCCCAGGAACGACAAGTCCGCCACGTTGACCGAACCCGACGACGAGTTGTTGGTGAACCACCTCACCCGCAGGAAGAGCCAGTCGAAGAAGAACTGCGCCGCCAGCGTCGCCACGGCGAGGTACATCCCCTTGATGCGCAGCGACGGAATTCCGAAGAGGATGCCCGCCACTGTGGCGCACAACCCACCCAGCAGGATCGCGAGCACCGGCGGCATGCCGTCGATGCGCACGACGAAGTTGTAGGCGGCGTAGGCGCCCACCGCCATGAAGCCACCGGTGCCCAGCGAGATCTGGCCGCAGTAGCCGACGAGGATGTTGAGGCCCAGCGCCGCGAGCGACAGGATGAGGAAGGGAATCAGGATCGCGCGGAAGAGGTATTCGGGCGCGATGAAGGGCACGACGACAACCGCGAAGCCGATCAGCGCGAGGATCGCGATGCGGTCCTGCTTGATCGGGAAGATCTGCTGATCGGCCGAGTACGAGGTCTTGAACTGACCGTTTTCTCTGTAGAGCATGGTCAGACCCGATCGATGATCTTCTCGCCAAACAGCCCCTGCGGCCTGACGAGTAAGACGAACAACACCAGCACGTATCCGAACCAGATCTCGATACCCCCGCCGACCATCGGGCCGATGAATACCTCGGACAGCTTTTCGCCCACGCCCAGGATCAACCCGCCGATGATCGCGCCGGGCACCGAGGTCAGCCCACCCAGGATCACCACCGGCAAGGCCTTGAGCGCGAGCGTGGTCAGCGAGAACTGCACGCCCAGCTTGCTGCCCCAGATGATCCCGGCCACCAGCGCCACGAAACCCGCCACGCTCCACACGATCACCCACACGCGCGACAGCGGGATGCCGATCGACTGCGCGGCCTGATGGTCGTCGGCCACCGCACGCAGCGCACGGCCGGTGCCGGTGTACTGGAAGAAGGCGGCCAGCACGGCGACCAGCGCAGCCGCCACCACGGCCGCCACCAGATCTTCCTGGTTCACCAGCACGCCGCCTTGGAAGATGTTTTCCATCAGGAACATCGGATCCTTGGGCATGCCGACGTTGATCTTGTAGATGGCGCTGCCGAAGACCGTCTGACCGAATCCGTCGAGAAAGTACGTGATACCCAGCGTGGCCATCAGCAGCGTCACGCCTTCCTGGTTCACGAGTTTGCCCAATACCAGTTTCTCGATGAGCCAAGCCACCGCGATCATCACCAGCAGCGACACGGCGAAGGCGAGGATATTGGCCAGCAGCAGGCTGTCGAAGCCCAGCCACTTGGGGATCCATTCCGAGAAACGCGCCATCGACAGTGCCGCAAAGAGCACCATCGCGCCCTGCGCGAAGTTGAAGACACCGCTCGCCTTGAAGATCAGCACGAAGCCCAGCGCCACCAGGCCATACAACATGCCGGACATCAGGCCGCCGATCACGGCTTCGAGAAAGAATTGCATCGTCGGTCCGCTTCGTGTGAGCTCGTGCCCTCAGTGGCTCGTGCCCAGATAGGCGCTGATCACGTCGGGGTTGTTGCGAACGTCGGTCGGCGTACCGTCACCGATCTTCTTGCCGTAGTCGAGCACCACGACGCGGTCGCTGATGTCCATCACGACCCCCATGTCGTGCTCGATCAGCACGATGGTGGTGCCGAACTCGTCGTTCACGTCGAGCACGAAGCGGCTCATGTCCTGCTTCTCTTCGACGTTCATGCCGGCCATCGGCTCGTCGAGCAGCAGCACCTGCGGCTCCATCGCGAGTGCGCGGCCAAGGTCCACGCGCTTCTGTAGGCCGTAGGGCAGGCGACCCACAGGGGTCTTGCGGTGCGCCTGGATCTCGAGGAAGTCGATGATGTGTTCGACGAACTCGCGGTGCTGCGCTTCCTCGCGCTCGGCCGCGCCCCAGCCGAAACCTCGGATCGCCTGCTGGAAGATGTTGGTCTTCATCTTCAGGTTGCGCCCCGACATGATGTTGTCGATGACGTTCATGCCCTTGAAGAGCGCCAGGTTCTGGAACGTGCGCGCCACGCCCATTTCGGCAACCTGGCGCGAGTTCATGTGGCCGAAGGTCTTGCCGCGAAAGGTGATCGAGCCTTCCTGCGGCATGTAGACGCCGTTGATGCAATTCAGCATCGACGACTTGCCGGCGCCGTTGGGGCCGATGATGGCGCGGACCTCGTGTTCCTTCACGTCGAAGCTGATGTCGGTCAGCGCCTTCACGCCGCCGAAGCGCAGTGAGATGTTCTTGACCTCGAGGATCACGTTGCCCGTGCGGCGAGCGCGGGCACCGGTTGGTTTGGCGCCTACAGCGGCGGATGTCATGTCGTTCATGCCGCCGCTTTCACGGGCGCGAAGGTTTTCGCGTCGACGATCTTCAGCGTCGCCGACACCTTGCCGCTGCGCCCGTCTTCGAACTTCACCACGGTCTCGATGAATTGCTCGGCTTTGCCTGCATACATCGCGTCGACCAAGACCTGATATCGGTCGGCGATGTAGCCACGTTTGACCTTGCGGGTGCGCGTCATCTCGCCGTCGTCGGCGTCGAGTTCCTTGTGCAGCACCAGGAAGCGGCTGATCTGCGAGCCCGCCAGCTTGTCGTCGCGCGCCAGGTCGGCGTTGACCTGCTCGACGCACTCGCGAATCAGCTCGATCACCTCGGGTTTGGCCGCCAGATCGACATAACCCGAATAAGGCAGGTTGCGCCGCTCGGCCCAGTTACCCACGGCTTCGAAATCGATATTGACGAACGCGCAGACCTTCTCGCGCTTGTCGCCGAAGGCCACCGCTTCCTTGATGTGCGGGAAGAACTTCAGCTTGTTCTCGACGTACTTGGGCGCGAACATCGCGCCGTCGTTCGGCCCGCCCGTCAGGCGGCCCACATCCTTCGCGCGGTCGATGATCTTCAGGTGCCCGGTTGCGTCAAGAAAGCCCGCATCGCCGGTGCGATACCAACCGTCGGGCGTCAATACTTCGGCGGTGGCGGCTGGGTTCTTGTAGTACTCCTTGAGCAGCCCTTGGGACCGCACCAGCAGTTCGCCGTTGCTGTCCACTTTGATTTCCACCCCGTCGATCGGAACGCCCACGGTGTCGGCCTTCACTTCGTGGTCGGGTTGCAGGCACACAAACACCGCGGTTTCGGTCGAGCCGTAAAGCTGTTTGAGGTTGATTCCGATCGAGCGGTAGAAGCTGAACAAGTCCGGCCCGATCGCCTCGCCCGCCGTGTAGGCCACGCGCACGCGCGACAGGCCCAGCGTGTTGCGCAGTGGGCCGTAGACGAGCAGGTTGCCGAGCTGATAGCGCAGTCGGTCGAGGCCGCCGACGGGCTTGCCGTCGGTGATCGCGGTGCCCACGCGGCGCGCCAGCGCCATGTAGTGGTTGTACAGCCAGCGCTTGATCGCGCCCGCGTCTTCCATGCGGATCGTCACGCTGGTCAGCAGACCTTCGAAGATCCGCGGCGGCGCGAAGTAGTAGGTCGGCCCCACTTCCTTCAGGTCGATCGTCACCGTGCTCGTGTTCTCGGGGCAGTTGACGATGTAGCCGCAGGCCAGCCACTGCGCGTAGCTGAAGATGTTCTGGCCGACCCAGGCGGGCGGCAGGTAGGCCAGCACCTCTTCCTTGTCGGTCAGCTTGTCGAAGCGCGCGCCGGCCGACGCGCGGTCCAGCAACGTGAAGTGCGTGTGGACCACGCCCTTCGGGTTGCCGGTGGTGCCCGACGTGAAGAACATCGCGGCCACGTCTTCGGGCTTGCAGGCGGCGACCTGCTCGTCGAAGAACGACGGCTTGCCCGCATTCGCGGCGCGGCCGGCTTCGATCAGCGTGTCGAGCGAGGCCAAGCCCGCTTCGGCGTAGTTGCGCAAGCCACGCGGATCGTCATACCAGACGTGCGCCAGCGCCGGGCACTGCGCGCGCACCTCGAGCATCTTGTCGACCTGTTCCTGGTCCTCGACGACGGCGAAACGGATCTCGGCGTTCGTGATCGGGAAGACGTACTCGGTCGGCGCGGCGTCCTGGTACAGCGGAACCGGAATCGCCCCCAGGGATTGCGTGGCCAGCATCGTGGCGTACAGGCGCGGTCGGTTTTCGCCGATCACCACGATGTGGTCGCCGCGGCGCAGTCCGGCACCGTGCAGTCCGCAGGCCAGTTCCCGGACCAGCGTCGCGAGTTGCGACCAAGTCGTCGTCTGCCAGATGCCGTATTCCTTCTCGCGCAACGCGGGCGCCGCCGGGCGCTTGGCCGCGTGGTCCAGCAACAACCGAGGGAAAGTCGACTGCAATGGGGTCTCCTGCGTCGTGTCGGCGGCTCGAGGTGGCAGCGTCGCTCGACGATCAGCAAGCATGCTAGGCAGAAAATTGACGCCGCGCTGTCGCTACGACGACATTCAGGGGACTCTCGGGAGGGGGCTTACCCGGGGATTCAGAGCAGCGGTTTCACCACCGCCGCGATCGGTACGGCCATCACGCGATAGCCCGCAGACACCGCGTGGCCGTCGACGCCTTGCGGGTAAATTTTCTCGCCGCGCTCGATCGCAGCTTCGAGCGCGGGCGTGGTGTCGACCACGGGCACGTCGTAGCCCGCCGCCGCGCGCGTCAGGCGGGCCTGGATCGCGGGCTCGACCTCGCAGATGCGCACATGCGATGCCGGCAAGGCCGCGCCGCTGGCGCGCAAAGCGCGGCAGTACGCGCGCTCTTTGGTCGGGATGAACGCCAGCACCAGTTTCACGCCGCGTGCTTTCGCGTGTTGTGCCATGTCACCCAGCACGCGCTCGCTGATGCGGATGCCTTCCTCGATCTGCGGCGCGCCGGGGTCTTCGGCGCCCAGGATCACTTTGGACGTGAAGACGAGTTTGACCGCAGGGTGCTTCGGGTCGGTCCACGGCATCTTCATGTCGGGGTCGTCGAGCGTGGCTGACTTCTGCCTCAGCGACGTCGCGATCGGCGTGAGCACCACGTGCCGCACGACCGAATACAGCATGCTGTTCATCGCCAGCCAGTCGCGAAGAGGCCCCAGGAAACGCGCGTTGGATTCGTTCGCATTGGCTTGGTGCCAGACGCGCTCGCCCTCGGTCATCGAACCTTTTGGCCGCTCGCCGATGCGGTAGGCCTTCCAGTGGTCCTTCTCGTGTGCGAGGTTGTAGGCGTCGACGAGGTCGTTGCCCAAGTACATTGCGACCACTTCGACTTTGGGTGAAAAGCGGGGCGAAATCTCGCGCGCGACGTGCAGGTGGTGCAGCGGGCCGAAGCCACCCAGGCCCGCGTTGTAGGTCGTGCGCCCGACGATCGCCTGCAGGTGGCCCGGCCAGCTTTCGTGCGACCGCGCGTTCACGCCGTAGGTGTTCGAGTCACCGATCGCGACGATGTCGGCCTGCGACGGGAAGCGCGGGTTGCGGAAGCCGAAAGCGTCGTGGCCGGTGTCGCCGGGCTTGATCATCTGGCCCAGGATCGGGTGCTCTTGCAGGTTGGCCTCGAGGAAATCGGACCGAGGCAAGGCAAGGCTCAGCGCCCATTCGGCCAGCAGGGCGATGACGCCGATGACCAACAGCATGGCCACGAACGCCGTGCGCCTGCGAAACCGCTGCACGGCGACGGTGGGTCGTGTTGGCAGTGTCGACGGGTCGGGGCGGGCGAAGGTGTGGTCGTCGAGACCGCGGATGTCGCGGGTATCGCGGGTATCGCGGATCGGCGGGACGAAAGGTACGTCCTGTGCGGCGTCGGCCTGAAAGGGTTTCATCGGGGGAGCGGGTCAGTCGAGTTCAAAAGCGCTCTCGTAATTCAGTGTCTTCTGCATCGACGGCGATCGCGCTGGCGGCGGGCGTTGCGTGCCCGTCGGCCACCTAGCACCGCGGCACTGTCGTGGTAGTAGGCCGAAAGGCCGAGAACTGTCCATCGAGCGGTCGACAACGTCAGAACAACGTGTAGATGAAAGGCGCGATCGCCGAACCCTGCGCCAGCACGATCAGCCCGCCGACGATGCCCATGACGATGAACAGCGGCCAAAGCCACACCTTCTTGCGCGCAAGCAAGAACGCAACGATTTCGCGAATGAAAGACATTCGTATCCCTCTGGTATCTCGTCGTCAGAACTGATTGCTCACCGATTCCGGCGGCGGCCCGGGTGGCTTGCGTGCGACCTTACGTCGTCGCGGCCGGTTCACGCCCCAGTCGCAACGGGTCTTTGCCCATCGCGCGCAGCACCCAACCCATTGGGGTGAAGACTGCGAAGAACATCAGCCCCAGCACGATGGAGCTCACGATGCGCCCCATCGATTGCTCGAACCTTCGACAACGTGCTCGCGGGAGAGGTCTTCGGTGGCCATCGTGTGCATTGCGGCAGTGCGCAAAAAGTCATACTAGCCGACGCTCGGCCACACTTCGCCTGGCACGCCCCGGGAACACGTGTTCGCCACCCCCATGGCCGGGTCCAGTCTTCCAACGTCGAGTCGATCACCTTATGACCACCGACGCCGCACCCCGGCGCGCCACCCCGGCACCCGGCACCTCGACACTCGAGCGCCGCGCCCGTGCGGCCACGGACGACGAACTCGGCGGCATTCCATGGTGGAACCTTCTCGACGCGACCGAACGCGATCGACTGGTCGTTGAGCTTCGCGTGGTGGAGGCCGACGTTGGCGAGCGCGTCTGCCGCTTCGGTCGCCCTGCGACCTATTGGTTCGGCGTCGTCGACGGTTTGTTGAAGATGAGCAGCGACACCGCCAGCGGCGCGCCGATGACCTTCACGGGCCTGCCGGCGGGCGCGTGGTTCGGCGAAGGCACGCTGCTCAAGCGCGAGCCGTACCGCTACAACATCGAAGCGCTGCGGCGAAGCGTTGTCGCGGGCATAACCATCGACAGCTTCCACTGGCTGCTCGAGCGCAGCCTGGCCTTCAACCGCTACGTGATGAACCAGCTCAACGAGCGGCTAGGCCAGTTCATCGCCGCACGTGAAACCGACCGCAGCACCGACCCCGACCTGCGCGTCGCACGCAGCCTTGCGTCGCTCTTCCATCCGGTGCTGTACCCGGGCGTGGGTGACCTGTTGCGCATCACGCAGGAGGAACTCGGCTACCTGGTGGGCCTGTCGCGACAGCGGACCAACGAAGCACTGCGGCGTCTGCAAAGCCGTGGCCTGATCCGCATCGAGTACGGCGGCGTGCGCGTGCTCGATCTGGCGGGGCTGCGGCGGTATCCGGCCTGATCGACTCGAGCGCGGCGCCGTAGCGAACGCACATGTCGACACAAGTGTGGGCCGCCGTTAAGGCCCCATGCCTGGCTCTAGCTAGGGGGCGTTGCTCAGCGCGTGGGCCCGCGCATCGGCGTGCACGCGCACGCTGCCGAAATCGGCGCCGAACTGCGGCCCCATCGCTGCGCGTACGCCTTCGGGCAGGGCCTGCCCCGAGCCGCGCGCGGCGTCGATGCGCGCTGCCACGGCGGGCGCGACCTCGAGGCCGCTGACGCCTTGCACGCTGCGACTGAAGCGCATCAACGGCGTGGGTTCGATGACCGGGGTTGGCGACACCGACACGCCGAGCGCACGGATGCCGTCGAAGCGCATCGCGACATCCGCCGCGACGCGGTCGGCTTCTTGCTCGAAGCGATCACCCGAGCGGCTTACCGTCAGCGCCGCCTGGATCAAGTTCGAGGTCACTCGCGACCTTGATTGCGCACCGGGTGGGCACGGCCAACATGCGTGGACTCACGACGCCTCCGAGGCAAGGATTGCGTTTTCGGGCCTCCCGTGGGGATTGCGCGGCGCCTGTTCCGTGTTGCTTGTGCGACCTACCGCGGCAGCTTGCCGCGCGCCAGGCGGTAGCTCCACGGCAGCCCGGCGTTCTTCCAACCGTTGACGTCTCGGCGGCCTCGGGCAGACAGGTCGCCTTCGTAGCCGTCGACCACGCTGTACACCCGCGTGTAGCCCAGCGCGGACAACAGGTCGGCGGCCTTGGCGCTGCGGTCACCCGAGCGGCAGATCAGCACCAGCATGGCTTCGCGGTCGAGGGCGCTTGTTTTCAACAAGCGCGCCACGTCATCGGCGAAGGCGCCACGTGGTGTGGTGGCATAGGTGGCGCGGTCGCTGTCCCATGCCGACATGAACTCGTCGTATTCCATGTAGGGCACGAGGGCGTCGGCCTCGTCAGGCATGCACAGTGTGGCGGCTTCAGCGCGGGTGCGGATGTCGATCACGAGCATGCGCTTCGCATGCAGCGCTCGCATTGCGGACACGTCTTGCGGCGTGGCGTAGAGGCCGAGGTTGGTGCGCTTTTTGGCGGGCACATCATCGGCGTGCAGGACCGGCGCTGAGGATGCGATGTGCATGGCGTGTGTCGATGCCGCAGCCTTATCGAGCCAGTGGCTCGACAGCGCGTCGTTGCGCGTGATGGCGCCACCGAAGAGGTGGGCGTGGCGCAGCGCGAGACCGAGTGCAAGCTGTGCGCGCGGGTCGCCTTCCGACGCACCACGCCGCAGCGCTTCGAATGCTGCGCGGTCCTTGTGCTCGGCAAAGGCTGCCTGGGCTTCATCCCAGGCGTCGGCGCGGGCAAAGCTGCCGAAGGTGCCCAGGCCGATGACCAAGGTGGCGACCAGGGCGAAGCGGGCGAAGCGTGAAAGCTGGGATGCAGTGAACATGGTGAGCAGGCTCCCGTGTTTGATCAATCCTGTGCGGATGACCCTGCGCAATGTGTCGGTGTTCGCACCACGTGTCATCCGTCAATGAGAGGACGTTTTTTGATGACTTTGCGCCCCGGGCACAAACCCTGGCGCGCCTCGAGGCCGTGCCCGATGGTGCGCGTCGGCGATGGCTTGATAGATTACGGATCCCTCATCCCCCGTGGACCGAAAGCCATGAACCGCCAGATCTTCATTCGCGCGCTGACGGCCGTCGCCGCGGGCCTCGTTGCATGTGCAGCGTCGGCGCAGGGTGGCGGCGCCGTGAGGATCATCGTCGGCTACCCGGCCGGCGCAACCAGCGACGCGTTGACGCGCGTGCTGGCCGAGCACATGGCAGGCACGTTGAAGCAGACCGTGATCGTCGAGAACAAGGTCGGCGCCGGTGGGCGCATTGCCAACGAACTGGTCAAGGCCGCGCCGGCCGACGGCACCACGCTGTTGATGACGCCGGTCGCGACGATGGCCGTCTTTCCGCACAGCTATGCCGGCAAGCTGCGCTACGACCCGGTGAAGGACTTCGCGCCGGTGGCGCATCTCACCAACTTCCAGTTGGGCATCGGCGTCGCATCGTCGGTGCCGGCCAAGACCCTCGCGGAGTACGTGACCTGGGTGAAGAGCGACCCGTCGAAGAACGGCTTCTACGGCTCGGCCGCGCCGGGCAGCATTCCGCACTTCTTCGGCGAGATGTTCGCCAAGTCGGCGGGCATGAAGCTCACGCACGTGCCGTACAAAGGTACTGCGGCGGCGATGACGGCGATCGGTGCGGGCGAGGTGTCGGCGCTGTCGACCGTGACGGCCGACATCCGGTCGCTGGTGCAGGCCGGCCGTGCGCGCTTGCTGGCGGTGGCGGGTGACAAGCGTGACGCGGCGTACGCCGACGTGCCCACGTTCAAGGAACTGGGCTTCGACCTTGTTGCCAAGCCCTGGTATGCGCTGTTCGCGCCCGCGGGCACGCCGCAGGCGGTGCTCGACCGACTGGGCCAGGCGGCCACCGCCGCGATGACCGACCCGGTGCTGGGCAAGCGCCTGGTCGAGATGGGCCTCGAGCCGACGGGTCTGCCGGGCGACAAGCTGAGCGCGATCCTGAAGGCCGACCTCGAGCGCTGGGGCGAGACGATCCGCGCCTCGGGGTTCAAGGGCGAGGACTGACCGGGGCGGTTCACGCGTGCCCGCTGCTCTCGCAGCGGCGTTCATGGCGTGAGCGTCGACAACGGTGCCTTGCAGGGCGAGTTCGAAGTTGTTCTCGGCACGCGCCGGCGCAGACTGTCAAGATGTTGACATGTGCGTTCCACGATCGGACCCACATGACACCCCGAGTACCTGCCGCACGAGAACCGCCACGGAAGCGACGACCATGCCATCGACTCACAGCCAACGGCCGCCCCTTGACCTCCGAAACCTGGTGATCGCGTTCGCCGCGGCGGCAATGGTTGCATTGGCGACCGCAGCGCAACCGGTCGCCACACCGACCGGCGACAACGAACGTAACGCCGGGGCTGCCAAGCAATCGCCGCCCCCCGAAGGCGCACCGCCCAAGGGCTTGCGCCTGGCCACCACCGTCGAAGGCATCACCGCCTACGAGATGGGCAACGGCATGCAGTTGCTGCTGGTACCCGACGCCAGCAAGCCCACCACCACCGTCAACCTCACGCTGCGCGTCGGCTCGCGCCACGAGAGTTACGGCGAAACCGGCATGGCGCACCTGCTCGAGCACCTGATCTTCAAGGGCACGCCGACGACGAAGAACGTGTGGGCCGAATTCGCCAAGCGCGGCCTGCGCGCCAACGGCACCACGTGGTATGACCGCACCAACTACTTCGCGAGCTTCAACGCCAGCGACGACAACCTGCGCTGGTACGTCGGCTGGCTGGCCGACGCGATGGTCTCGAGCTTCATCGCGAAGGCCGATCTCGACACCGAGATGACGGTGGTGCGCAACGAGATGGAAAGCGGCGAGAACAACCCGCAGTCGATCCTGATGCAACGCGTGCTCGCGTCGATGTACGAGTGGCACAACTACGGCAAAGACACGATCGGCGCGCGCGCCGATGTCGAGAACGTCGACATCACGCGCCTGCAGGCCTTCTATCGCCAGTACTACCAGCCCGACAACGCGACGCTGATCGTGTCGGGCCGCTTTGATCCGGCGATGGTGCAGCAACTGGTGTCACAGACCTTCGGCACGATTGCGAAGCCGCAGCGCGCGCTGGCACCCACGTACACGATCGATGCGGTGCAGGACGGCGAACGCGCGGTCACGCTGCGCCGCTCGGGCGGCACGCCGCAATTGATGATGGCCTATCACATGCCGCCGGGCTCGCACCCCGATTTCGGTGCCGTCGCGCTGCTGAGTCAGGTGCTGGCCGATGCGCCGGCGGGCCGGCTGCACAAGCGGCTGGTCGACGCGAAGTTGGCTGCGTCGGTCTTCGCTTGGCCGGCGGCGCTGGCCGAGCCAGGCTTCCTGATGCTGGGCGCGCAACTGGGCCCGGGGCAGAGCACCGAGCGGGCGCGCGACGTGATGGCGAAGGCGCTCGACACGCTGGGCCGCGAACCCGTCACGGCGGCCGAACTCGAACGCGCGCGCAGCCAGTGGCTGAACGCGTGGGAGCGTGACTTCAACGACCCGCAGAAGGTGGGCGTGGAACTAAGCGAAGCCATCTCGCTGGGCGACTGGCGGCTGTACTTCCTGAAGCGCGACCACGTGCGCAAGGCCACGCTGGCCGACGTGAACCGCGTGGCTGCCGAGCGGTTGCGTGCCGACAACCGCACCGTCGGTGTCTACGCTCCGACCGCGCAACCGCAGCGTGCACCCGCGCCAGCCAAGGTCGACGCGGCCGCGCTGGTGAAGGATTACAAAGGCGACGCCAGCCTGGCGCAGGCCGAAGCTTTCGACGCCACGCCGGCCAACCTCGAGTCGCGCACGCAGCGAAGCCGCACCGTCGGGTGGCATGCGCATGGCGCTGCTGCCCAAGGGCACGCGCGGGCGCGCGGTGCACGCGCGCATCGCGCTGCATGTGGGCGATGAGAAGTCGCTGTTCGGGCAGTCGGTGGTGGCGTCGATGGTTGGCGCGAACCTCACGATGGGCGGCGCGGGCATGACGCGCCAGCAGATCAACGATGCATGGGAGAAGCTGCGTGCCCAAGTGAACGTCGGCGCCGATGACCAGACCGTGCAGGTCGACATCCAGACCGTGAAGGAGAACTTGCCCGAGGTGATCCGACTCGTCGGCCGTCTGCTGCGTGAACCCACGTTCCCTGCCGCCGGCATCGACGAGAACCGTCGCCAGTGGCTGGCAGCGATCGAGGCTCAGCGTAAGGAACCCGACGCGCTGGTCAACAACACGATCCAGCGCCACGGCAACCCGTACCCGCGCGGCGACATCCGCTATGCGCCGACTTTCGACGAACTCGAGCAATCCATCAAAGGGGTGACGGCGCAGCAACTCAAGAGCTTTCACCAGCGCTTCTACGCGGCTGCCGATGCCGACTTCGCGGCTGTCGGCGACATGGACACCGCGGCGGTGAAGCAGGCCGTCGAGCAGGCTTTCGGCAACTGGCGCAAGCCCGCGGTAGGCATGCAGACCTACACGCGCGTGGCGCAGCCGCTGGTGCTGCCGCCGCCCGCGCGGTTGTTGCTGTCCACCCCCGACAAGCAGAACGCGAACATGAAAGCCTATGTGCCGCTGCCGGTTGGCGACCGTGACGGCGACTACGCGGCGTTGACGGCCGCCAACTTCATCCTCGGCGGCAGCACCAACTCGCGGTTGTGGAATCGCATCCGCGAAACCGATGGCCTGAGCTATGACGTGCGCAGCACCATCGCATGGAACCCGTGGGAATCGAACTCGGGCTGGGTGTCGACAGCGATCTTCGCGCCGCAGAACCGCGCCAAGGTCGAAGCCGCGTGGAAGCAGGAGCTCGATCGCTCGGTGAAGGACGGCTTCACGCAGGGCGAACTCGACGAAGCGAAGAACGGCCTGTTGAACCGCCGCCGCCTGTCGCGTGCGCAAGACGAAGAGACGGCGTCGTCACTGCGAGGCCAACTCGAACTGGGCCGCACGTTCGAGCTGTCTGCGCAGGTCGACAACAAGATTCAGGCGCTGACCCTCGAGCAGGTGAACGCTGCGTGGCGCAAACACTTCGACCCTGCGAAGCTGGTCGTCGCCTGGGGTGGGGACTTCAAGGGCGAGTAGGGTAGGGCTAGCAGTTAGCGCGAACCGTTTCAACTGGGTACACGACGATGCCGCCGTCGTGACGAAGAATGCGCGCCTGCGTTGAACCTGCGCGTGTGGGTTCGGCTGATAAGTCGAGTGATGTGCAGGGAGTGATATGCGGTCATCGTTTGGCGCGCTTGCGTGCGCGTTGTTGGTTATGGCGGCGGGTTGCGGCAGCGACGATTCGTCGGATGTGTCGGATCCGTCGAACGCGTCGGTTCCGTCGAACGCATCAGAAACGGCCCGGACGGCGCCGTCCCTGCAAGCCGCGACCGCGACCTGGACCCTCGTGGCGCAGGAGTGGCAGCCCTTCGCGTTGGCATCACCCTCGACGGTTCGCTACGGCGCGAGCGACAGTTGGGTCGAGAGGACGCTGCCTGCCGGGCAGGCGTCGTGCACCAATCAATTCTTCGGTGTCGATCCGCTGCCGTACGTGGTGAAACGCTGCGAGGTCGCACGGGCTTCAGCATCGTCCGGTGCATGGGTTTTCGTGGCGGGCGAGTGGGCATCGTTCAGCCTGACGTCACCTCGGCGCATGCGCTATGGCGCAGAAGCCGCATGGATCGAGCGTGATGTGGCTGCCGGTGATGCGCCGTGTACGACCGCGTTCTTCGGTGGCGACCCACTGCCCGGCGTCGTGAAGTCGTGCGAGTTCTGGGAAGAGGGCGCAGTGCCTTCGGCCGGTGAAGGCTGGGCCTTCGTCGCCGATGAGTGGCAGACGTTCACGTTGCCCGCGCCGGGCCGCGTGCGCTATGGCGCAGGGACCACGTGGGTCGAACGCGACCTTGGCGCGGGCGCGGCTTCGTGCTCGAGCCTGTTCTTCGGTGGGGACCCGCTGCCCGGCGTGGTCAAGCGCTGCGAGGTGCTCGCGTCGAGTACGTCGGGAACGTCGGGAACGTCGGGAACGTCGGACGGTTGTGGTGGTGCGCTGTCGTTGTCGGCGCCGCCCCCGGGTGCGCTGAACGCGCGCGACTTCGGCGCGGTCGGGGACGGCCGCAGCGACGACACGGCGGCATTGCAACGTGCGCTCGATACGCTGCGTCCGGGTCAGTGGCTGGTGTTCCCGCCCGGCGTGTACGTGCACTCGGCGCGCCTGAACGTGACCACGCCCGACGTGGTGATCGACGGCCGTGGCGCGACGCTGCACGCGACGAACCCGTACGACCAGGCGGTGATGATCCAGGCCAGCGGGGTGCGCGTGCACGGCTTCGTGATGACGGCGGTGACCGACACGCGTCAGAGCGCTGCGTGGCAGTCGCGCATCGCGGTGTGGCGCCACGGTGTGGGCCTGGCGCCGCTCGAGCGCGTGGCGATCGTCGCCAACCGCATCGTCGAAGGCGGCGGGCCGGGCACGCCGCTGGCCAACAGCGCCAGCTCGGCGGGCATCTTCGTGCACAACGCGCGCGACTTCCTGGTGGCGGGCAACACCGTGCGGCGCTCCTTGGCCGACGGCATCCAAATCACCGGTGGGTCGAGGCGCGGGCAGGTCGTGTTCAACACCGTGCGCGAAACCGGCGACGACATGATCGGCGTCGTGTCGTACGTCAGCGAGACCGAGGCGTACCCGGCGCCGGCGCAGACGGCGTTGTCGCTCGGTGCGCTGCGCGACGGCAACCTGGCCCGAGACATCCTGATCGCCGACAACGATCTGGCCGGCCAGTACTGGGGCCGCGGCATCGCAGTGGTGGGCGGCGAGCAGGTCGGCATCTGGCGCAACACGATCGACGCGACGACGCACGCGGCCGGCATCTACCTGGCGCGCGAACATGGCTTCGGCACGTTCGGCGTGCGCGATGTGCGCGTCGAAAGCAACCGCATCACGCGCGTGCAGGTCACCGACGCGGCGTACCTGCCGGCGTCGATGAATTGGGCGCGCGGCGCACGCACCGGGCATGGTGCGATCGAATTGGTGGCTCATCAGTACGACGATGAAACCGCGCAACCCGTGCTGCGCAGCGAACTGGTGGTGCGCCGCGTGCGCATCGCCGGCAACCGCATCGAGCAGGCGTTGGCCGAAGGCGTGCGTGTCGGCTATGGCTACGATCAACACGACGTTCGACTTCAGCCGCGGCTTTCCCCGCGGATTCGACGGCGCCACCGTCAGCGAGGTCGTGGTCGAGGGCAACACCGTCGCTGCCGCGTACGACGCGCTGGGCGTGGCCAACCGGTCCGATCCGGCGCTGGTGCTGTCGTGCAGCGGCAACTCGTTCGACGGGCGGGCGTATGCGAACGCCGCCTGCGGGTCGGCGGCGATCGGCGTGTCGGGTTCGTCGAAGACGTTGTGTTCCTGGCCGAACTGA
This sequence comes from uncultured beta proteobacterium, assembly GCA_963738615.1. Taxonomy (GTDB): domain Bacteria; phylum Pseudomonadota; class Gammaproteobacteria; order Burkholderiales; family Burkholderiaceae_C; genus CAVTWY01. Next base: position 1,659,685 of record CAVTXI010000012.1, on the reverse strand, counting down.
CGCGTGCGGTGCACCCGTCGCGCGCCGACTGTTGCCTGTCGTTGCACTCGAAACGTCTTCGCGCGCGCCGCTGACCTTCGAGCGACGATGATCCGCCGCTCGAATTCGAACAACGTCTTGCAAGGAGCGTCGCATGGGCATGCGCCGGTGGGTACCGATCGTGGTGGCTGCGACCGTGGCCGGGTGTGGAGGCGAAGGTGATCACGCGATGCCCGCAACGCAGAGCTCTGACGTAGCCGCTTCGCCGCGCCTCGAGGCGACGACGCCGACCTGGAACACGATCGCCAACGAGTGGCAGCCCTTCACGCTTGGCACGACGACCACCGTGCGCTACGGCGCGGGCAACACGTGGGTCGAGCGCGTGCTGCCGGCTGGTGACGCCGCATGCACGAACGCGTTCTTCGCCACGGACCCGCTGCCGGGTGTCGTCAAGCATTGCGAAGCGCTGCAGGTGGCCAGTGTCGGCCAATGGGTGTTGGTCGCTGCCGAGTGGGTGCCGTTCACGCTCGCGGCGACGACCACGGTTCGCTACGGCGCCGACGGCACATGGATCGAACGGGTGCTTTCGGCCGGCGCGGCCACGTGCACCAACGCCTTCTTCGGCATAGACCCGCTGCCCGGCGTGGTGAAGCGCTGCGAAGCCTGGGACGACGCGGGTGCGCCTCCCGCCTCCGCCTCCGCCTCCTCCGACGGGTGACGGCTCGTGGGCGCTGCTCGCCAACGAGTGGGGCAGCTTCACGCTCGACCGTACGCGCATCGTGCGCTACGGCACGGGCAGCACGTGGGAACAGCGCGAGCTTGCTGCCGGCACGGGCCAGTGCACCAACTCGTTCTTCGGACGTGACCCGGCACCCGGCGTGATCAAACGTTGCGAGGTGTGGGAGCCTGGTGGTGGACCCGGCGGCGGTGGCACGGCACCGATGCCGTCGACCTTCGACAGCCCTGCTGCGATGGCACTGCGCGCCGCCGAGCGCGGCGCGCCTGCCACCGTGTCGTCGGCCGCACAAGGCGGCGGCGCCTGCGCCAGCGGCACGTTCCCGGCGGCGTGGACGTGGGACACCGCGGCCACCGTGCGCACGCCGCCGCAACCCGCCACCAGCGGCACGCCGCGCATTCGCCAATACCGCAGCGGCCAACTCATCGCGACCTACACGAACTTCGGCGTGCCCGGCTGTCATCAACCCGAGAACAACCATGTCGCGCCCGATGCGAGCTGTGGTGCGTTCTCACGCGGCTTCGGCCGCAACTGGGACGATGGCGACGTCTTCGAAGTCGACCCGGCGGTGTACGCGGGCACCGAACAGCAGCCCTACATCGGCCCGGCATTCTCGACCCACGCGCAGTTCAACAGCGGCATCCCCACGGTGCCCAAGCGCCTGACGATCCGCGGCCTGACGGTGAACGGTCAGCGGCCCGTGATCCGCCTCACGTCGCAAGGCGCGTCGAACAACACGCTGGGGCAGGGCGTGGTCTACATCGACCGTTCCGAGAACATCTTGTTCGAGAACATCGACGTTGACGGTGCGAACCTGGGTGGTGTTGGCAAGGCCGGCATCTACGTCAACGGTGCGCGCGACATGGTGCTGCGTGACTTGCGCGTGTCGCGTTTCCGGCAGGCGCACGCCAACGGCATCTTCGGCACCAACAACAACGCGGGCGTGCTCGAGCTGGACCGGCTGGTGCTGCAAGGCAATGGCGGCGACAGCGGCCCCGAGCACAACGCGTACCTCAATGCCAGCAGCGTCGACCCCGGCTTCACCGTGTGGCTGCACCACAGCCATTCCACCGATGTCTACTACGGCCACACCTTCAAGAGCCGCGCGCAGGTCAACCTGATCGAAGGCAACTACTTCCAGGGCACCCGCGCGGCCGCGGGCACGCAGGCCGAGAACTACCTTGTCGACATCCCCGAAGGCGGCCGGACGCTGATCCGCAACAACATCTTCGTGAAAAACGAATCGGGGCCGAACAGCAATTCGGCGTCGGTCGCCTACGCGATGGAAGGCGTGCCCGACGCACGGCCGATGTCCTTCGTCGCCGAACACAACACCTTCGTCGCGATGGCGGCCACCAACGACGGCTTCCATGCGCTGTACCCGTTCCTCACGCCGTACCTCGCGCGTGGCGAAACGCCGCCCGCGGCGTACTCAGTGCTGTCGAACGCCTACGTCGGCTATTGCCCCAGCACTGACCGCATGCTCGGTTACCGAGGTGATGCAGCGTACGTGGCCGACTTCGCCGACATGCGGCTCGACTACACGTTCAACGCCGCGCCGACGACGACGCATGCGTTGGATCACCGGCACGGCGGCGTATGCACATCAGGCGGGGCAGTCGGTGCGTGCGGGTGGTTCGCCGGGCGCGAAGGTCGGAGCGAGGAACTGACGCGAGCACGGGCACCACCTGTGATACCGGACCACGGCGACAAAACGCCTACAGCGCGACTCGATGAAGCCCCGGCGCAAAAGCGCCGAGCGAACGAAGACCCGTGCGCGTCGCGACTCGAAGTTCGATCAGGGGACACCAGTCGGACCCGACACTGACCACGTAGCTGGACTGCGCCATGTAGCCGTTGCCGCCATCGACGAAGCGCATCTCGACGAGTGAGCCGTCGACTGCGCAGCGCGCCTCGACGCTCGTGCCGTGAAGGTTGCGCCGGCCTTGCGCGTCGCGCAAGTCGAATCGATACACGATCCGCGGGGCCGAGAAACTCGAAATGACGTGCAGTGTTCCGCCGCGCGCGACCAGTTCGGGGACGCCGTCGCCGCTCACGTCGCTGACGAGCAGCAGATCCTGGTGCCCGGAGAAGCTTGGCGCGAAGGCGTCACTCATGCAGTGAAAGTGGCGCGGCTGTGGCTGCACGCATAGCCGCGGAACGGCGCCAACGAGGTCGCCCCCCGATAACAACAGGTCAGGCAGGACGCCGCCGGTGAACATGCCGGTGGCGACACCGTAGGAGCGGGAGAGCACGGCGGACACGCCGCCGTACACGAAGCCGCCGTCGGCGAAGGCGACGCGCGAGGTTGCCTGCCCCCAGAACAGCCTCGGCCCGAAGTCGGGGTGATGCTTGACGATGTCGTAGCGGCCGTCGCGATCGAGATCGACCACGGACAGCCCTTCGTCGAAGAATCCTGTTGGCCCGTAGGGCGTTGGCATGCGCGTGAAGCGGCCCCGGCCGTCGTTCATCAGGATCTCGCTGGCGACGATGATGTCGACTGCGCCGTCGAGATCGATGTCGACCGCAGCAGCGCCTTCGACTTGGGGCAGGTAGTTGGGCAGGAGGATGTTGCGAAGCTGCGCCTCCTCGACGAAGCGGCCGTCACCGAGGTTGCGCAGGTAGTCGAAGCGCTCGTAGGACGGCAGCACGATGTCGAGCATGCCGTCATGATCGAAGTCGGCGACGAGGATGGTCTCGCCGTGGCCGCCGATGCACGAGCCGTCCGCACGCCGTGGTTCATGCCAGTCGTGGCCACCTTCGCGGCGGCGGATGCCGATCATCGTGCAGCCTTGCCCGTACACATTCGAGATCACGTCGTCGAGTCCGTCGCCATCGAGGTCGGCCAGCCGCACGTCGCGAAAGTCGCGTCCGGGCGCATGCAGCGGCGCGAGATCCACGGCGGCTGCATCGCCAAGTGTCACGATGAGCCCATCGGCCAGGTTGGTGCCGAGGAACGCGTCGCGCTCGTCGCCCGACATACGCCCGACAGCGAGCGCGCCCCAGAAGCCGAGGTCCTGGTCCTTTGTCGTCCATGCCAACACCGCCTCGGAGACGAACACGTCGGTGCCCCGCGTGATCGACCAGCGCCAACGCGTATTGCTGGCCTGCGCGCCGGGTGTGTTCCGCGGCAACATGACCACGCCGGCAGGGGTGACGTTGGAGAGCAGGCGCGTCGTGCGACCCTCGGCGTCGACGGCCTCGAGCGTCGCGAGCGCGCCATCGATGATGCCGCCGGGGTCGCGAGCGAGAACGTTCCAGTGATCCCCGGCGCCGATCACCATCGGTGTCGGCAACAACGTGGATGCTTCGGCGAGGGCTTTGGTGTTGGCGGTGTCGCCGTCGGTAGGCAGTACACGCCAGCGGCCGAGCTTCCAATTGTTCTCGACGACGAGCCCGCCGGGGCAATGCATGCGGATGCGCTGCGGTTCGGCGGTGCTGCTGACGACGGCAACGTCGGCGTCGAGGGGGAGCCCGCACTCGACGTAGGTACCCGAGGCGACGAGTCTGGCTTTCAATGCCGGAGCCGACGCGAGCGGCGCTGTCGATGATTCACTGGCATCACCTCCACTGCAGCCCGCGATCAACGCGCAACACATCATCACGGCGAGAGAGGGAAAGTCCAAGGCGGTACGGCGACAACAACTCATCATGACGATTGTTCCCCGCGACACGACGACTCTGCTGTCACGTCGCCATGCAGCGACAGCGCGAAGGTAACGTCGGTGACAACCCGATGGCCGAGATCCGCGGTGCGACACCAACCGGTTCGTCTTGCGAAGTCAGCCGTCGTGCAGGCTGCTCAGGATCTGCACGTAGGTGTCGGTGACGAGGTGCTCGTCGAACTCGCGTTCGGCCTTCGCGCGGCTGGCGCGGCCCATCGCCTCGAGCCTCTCGCGTGGCAGGTCGGCCATGCGCTTCATCGCCTCGGCCAGCGCTTGCGCATCGGCCACCGGCACCTTGTAGCCGTTGACGCCTTCGTCGACCACGTCTTTGCAGCCCGGCGCGTCGGTCGTGATGATGGGGCGCGCCATCGCGGCGGCCTCGAGCAACGTGCGCGGCACGCCTTCACGGTACGAGGGCAGGACCACGCAATCGGCGTCGGCGATGAAGGGGCGCACGTCGTTCGTGTCGCCCAGGAAGCGCACCACGCCTTCGTCGACCCAGGACTGCATGTGTGCGGCGCTGATCGCGCTGGGGTTGCGCACGTCAACGTAGCCCAGCAGGCTGCAACGCACGGCGGGGCGCTCGCGCGCGAGGGTGCGGGCGGCTTCCGCGTATTCGAAGACGCCCTTGTCTTTCAGCATGCGGGCGATCAGCAGGAAGTTCAGCCCCGGCTTGTCGAGCCTCGTCGATGACGGCAGTGGTGCGTCGGCCGTGAAGCGTGACAGGTCGATGCCCGAGCCGGGCACGCGCTCGCTGTGTGCAGCGTCGACCAACCCCATCGAGACGAACAGCGCGCGATCGTCATCGTTCTGGAACAGCACGCGATGCGAACGCGACAACGCGCGACGGTACAGCAAGCGCACCACGTGCGTGACCCACGACCGGTTGATGAAGGTGGCGCCCAGGCCGGCGATGTTGTTGACCACGGGCACGCCCAGTCGATGCGCCGCCATCGACCCGTACACGTTGGGTTTGATCGTGAAGCCCAGGAAGGCCGCCGGGCGCTCGCGCTCGAACAGGCGCCGGTAGTCGCGCAGCAGCCGCAGGTCAGCCACCGGGTTGGTGTTGCCGTTGTCCATCGGCAGATCGACGAAGCGGCACCCCAGCGCCTCGATCGCGGCCACGTGTTCGTCCGCCGGTGCCGCGGCCACCACGTCCCAGCCGTCGGCTTGCAGCGCGCGGATCAGGCCGCCGCGAAAGTTCGCGATGTTCCAGGCCGCGTTGGCGCTGAGGACAAGCTTGCCGCGCTTTGTGGGCTCAGAGGGCTTCGAAGGCGTCGAAGGCGTCGAAGGCGTTGAAGGCTTCGTGGGCTCAAGCATGCGCGGCTCGGGGCGGCACGTCGATGGGAGCGCGCGCGCCCGGTGCCGCGTCGTCGGCGCCTTCTTCGACCGATCGCAGCCACGCCTGGAACATCAGGATGTCCCACAGCAGGTACTGCCACTGGCGGCGTCCGCTAAGGTGCTCGTGCCACTTCTGGCGCACGCGCGCGACGTTGAAAAAGCCCTCGCGCTTCAGTCGCGATTCGGACAGCAGGTCTTCGGCCCAGTCGCGCAGCGGGCCACGCAGCCATTCGGCCAGCGGCACGGCGAAGCCCTGCTTGGGCCGCTCGATCAACTCGCGCGGCACGTGGCGGTACAGCACCTGACGCAGCAGCCACTTCGACTGGCCGTCGCGGATCTTGCGGTGCAGCGGCTGTTCCCATGCGAACTCGACGATGCGGTGGTCCAGCAGCGGCACGCGCGTCTCGAGGCTCGAGCCCATTGCCGCGCGGTCGACCTTGACCAGGATGTCGTCGGGCAGGTAGGTGAGTTGATCGACCAGGCACATGCGCTCGACCTCGTCGGGCAGCAGCGCGCGCAGGCTCTCGTCTTGCAGCAACGTGCGCGGCTCGCGGCTGCCGATCACGATGCGATCGGGCTCGTCCCAGTGCGACACCAACGCGCGATACATCGCCGCTGGGTCGGCCGCAGGCATCACGCTGGCAGCGAACTTGTGCAGCTTGTCGCCAGCGTTGGGGGTGCGCTTGTGCTTCGGCAGCAGCGCCATCGGCAGACTGGCCAGGCCTTGCCACGCCGTCGGCGGCAGGCCCAGGATCGCGGCGCTGACGCCGCGACGAAGTGCGAGCGGCATTACCGCCAGCCGGCTCCACATGTCTTTCGCGATCCGGTAGCGCGTGTAGCCGGCGAAGAGCTCGTCGCCCGCGTCGCCCGACAACGCGACCGTGACGTGCTGTCGCGCCATCGCGCACACCAGGTACGTGGGGATCTGCGACGAGTCGGCGAAGGGCTCGTCGTAGAGCGCCGGCAGCTTCGGGATCACGGCCAGCGCATCGTCGGCGCTGACGTACAGCTCGGTGTGGTCGGTGCCCAGGTGTTTCGCGACCGCTTTCGCGTGCACGGCTTCGTCGAAGCCTTCTTCGCGAAAGCCGATCGTGAAGCTGCGCACCCGGCTGCCGCCGCGGCGCGCCATCAGCGCGACGATGACCGACGAGTCGACCCCGCCGGAAAGGAACGCACCCAACGGCACGTCGGCAAGCATCTGGCCGTCGATGGCTTGCGACAGCAGCCGCTCGAGCGAGTCGACGGCCTCGCGGTCGCTTTGTGCATTGGGTTGTGCGGCACCACGCCCACGGCCTTCGGCGCCAGTGCGCACCGTGTCGCGCAGGTCCCAGTAGCGCCCCTCGCTTTCGTGACCAGAGGCATCGACAGTGAGCCAGCAACCCGGCGACAGCTTGCGAATGCCGCGATAGATCGACCACGGCGAGGGCACGCAGTTGTGTCGCAGGTACAAGCTCAACGCGTCGCGGTCGATCTGCCCCTGCCAGCGCGGGTGCATGCGCAGCGCCTTCAATTCGGACGCGAAGACGAAGTCACCACCGGGGACGTGGCCAAAGTACAGCGGCTTCTCGCCGACGCGGTCGCGCGCCAGCAGCAGCTTGCGCTGCTGGCGGTCCCACAGCGCGAAGGCGAACATGCCCACGAGCTTGGGCAGCGACTCGATCACGCCCCACTGCGTGAAGCACGCGAGCATGGTTTCGGTGTCGGAGTGGCCGCGCCACGCCACACCGGGCAGTTGCGCGCGCAGCTCGAGGTGGTTGTAGATCTCACCGTTGTAGACGATCACGTAGCGACCGCAGTGCGAGGTCATCGGCTGATGCCCTTGCGGCGACAGGTCGACGATCGCGAGGCGGCGGTGGCCCAGCACGATGCCGGCGGCGGCGTCGTGCCAGACGCCGTGCGAGTCCGGACCGCGATGCTGGATCGCGAGCCCCATGGCGTGCGCCACGTCCGCGGCGTCCGCGCGCAGCGGACCCTGCAAGGCGAAGATGCCGGTCAGCCCGCACATGGGTCGTTGCGCCGGTCGGCGCCTGCCACCTCGTCGAGCCAGCGGTGCAGCCGAGGGGCCGCGGCCTGCAGGCTGTAGTGCAGCTCCACGCGCTCGCGGCCCGCTTGGCCCATGCGCGCGCGCAGCGTCGGATCGAGCGCGAGCGTCGTCAGCGCGCGGATCCACTCCTGGTCGTTGTCGGCCATGAAGCCCTGGACGCCTTCGACCACGATCGCCCGGTTTGCCGGCAGGCCCGTGGCCACGACCGGCAGACCGCATGCCATGTACTGCACGAGCTTGTAGCCGCATTTGCCGCGCTCCCACGGCGTATCGCGCAGCGGCATGATGCCGATATCGGCCTCGCGCAGCAGCGTCGCTTCGGTCTCCTCGCTCCAGCGCAGACATTGCACGTCGACGCCGGGCACTTGGACCTCGGCACCGATGACGGTGAGCGCGATCGGGTGCGCCCTCGCAACCGCGGCGAGCGCTGACGACGCGACCTGGAGGTAGCTCGCCGTGCTGGGCGAACCGATCCAGATCACGCGCACCGTCGCATGACTTGCGTTCGCACGATCGGCAACGCCGTAGCGGTCCAGGTCGACGACGGTGGGCAGCAATTGCACCCGCGGCGCGCCCGCGGCCGTGGCGCGCGCCGCGAGGTAGTCGTTGCCGGCGACGACGAGGGCGGCGCGGCGCATCAGCGCGTCGATCTTGCGGCCGTACAGGCGCCTGACGATCCGCCGCGGGTGCAGGTCGTAGTTGTGGAAGATCGCATCGTCGAGATCAAGCACGTAGGGGCAGCCGCGCAGCGCGATGTGCTCGAGCCATGCGGGCACCCAGGGCCATAGTTCCTTCTCGACCCAGCGCGCGTCGACGCGCGCTGGCCGCAGGAACTGCCAAGCGCGACGCGCGTAGCCGCGCAGCAGTGGGCGCAGGACCGGGCGGCGCGCATAGAGGCGCTCGAGGTAGTCGTTGTCGAGCAGCGGCTCCCACTCGAGGGCCAGATCGGGCGACGCCTGCCGCAGGCGCGGCAAGTACTGGAACATACGCAGCCGTGACGAGGCACCGCGATCGTCGTAGCGCGGCAGCACCTGAACACGTCTCATCGTCCGGCCTCGGCCTCGGCCTCGGCCTTGGCGTTAGCCGCAGCCGTCGACGCTGTCGGGCGCCCGACACCGCGGGCAAGCATGCGGTAGGCGCGCGCGAGCGTCGGCAGCTCGGCGACGCGCCCCACGGCGACCAGCGCCGCCGCGCGTGCGAACGGCTCGACGCACCAGGTCGTCAGGGCAACCAGCGCGCGCTGCGCGGCGCCGAAGTGCTTGCGCGCATAGGTGAGCCGGCTGCGCAGCGCGTAGGCCAGGCGGGCAGCCTTGATCTGCCCGCTCGTGCCGCCGCCCTCGTGATAGATGCCGGTCGAGGCCAGGTAGCACGCCCGCCAGCCTTTCGCGTACGCACGGCGCGAGAAGTCGAGGTCCTCGAGGTAGACGAAGAAGTCCTCGTCGAATCCGCCGAGAGGGTCGAAGACCTCGCGCTTGCGCACGAGGTAGAAAGCGCCGATGACGTGGTCGACGATCCGCGTGTCGCCATGGTCCCAATCGCGCATGGAGAGGCCCAGCCGGGGTACGACGCGGTCCAGGCCGACGGCCTGGGCGACGAAGTGGCCGGCGTTCGGGAACCGGGCACAACTGGGCACAGGTGCGCCCGAGGCGTCGCGCATCTGCACGCCGAGGATGCCAACACGGGCCTGTGCGGGCATGGTCATGAATTCGACCGCCTTGCACACCGTGTCGGGTTCGACCGCGGTGTCGGGGTTGAGGAAGAGCAGCAGGTCTGCGTCGCTCGCGCGGTGGGCGCCCTGGTTGCACGCCGCGCCGAAGCCGAGGTTGCGCGCGTTGCGGATCAGCACCGGTTCGAGCGCCGCGGGCAGGCGCTGCCAAGAATCGTCGCTCGACGCGTTGTCGACCACGACCACGAGCGGCTGCCAGTCACGTGGCCACCGAGTCCGCGCGAGCGCCTCGAGACACGTGCGCAGCCGTTCGCCCGCGTTCCAGTTGACGATGACGATCGCGATGATCATGTGCGCGCCGCGCGACGCTCGGCGCCGTGGACGAAGGCCAGGGGGATGAAGATGACCCACATGAAGTCGAACTTCAGGAGATAGGGGTTGGTCGCCGTCGCGATGAGGAACGCGCAGACGCCGCCGAACCACGCCGCCATCACGTGCGTGGCATCGTCTCGCACGACGCGATGCAAGAACCAACCCAGCAGCCACAGCACGCCGACCAGGTAACACGCGAAGCCGGCGAGGCCGTAGTGGAACACCATCGACACGTAGAACAGCTCGTAGGACCAGGGCTGCTCGTAAGACCGCAGGTAGGCCGCGGCCGCGCCGGCGCCGTGGCCCCACAGGGGTGAGCGCGCGATCTCGTCGAGCATCGAGTCGAACTGCAGCGTGCGCTCGAGGTTGCTGGATTCGGTGCGGAAGTCGAACAGGCCCTGCAGGCCGACCGTGATCGCGTCCGGATTGATCAGGCCGGCGCCGATGCCGACGAAGAAGGCGCCGACGCCGACCGCGCCGACCGGCACGATCGTCGCGAGCACGCGCAAAGGCAGCGACATGCGCCCGCGCGCGTAGCCGTGCACGGCCCAGGCCGCGACCAGGCCAACGACCACGCCCGCCGTGCTGCCGAGGTAGAGCGCGCGGCGCGCACTGAGCGCCACCGGCGCGGCGAGCAACACCACGACGAGCAGCCATGCGAGCCGCGGTCGCCGCTCGATCTCGAGCAGGCTGCGCAGCACGGCGTAGGGCAGCAGGAAGATGATCGAGGCGATGTTGGGCAGCGTGAACATCGTGTAGTCCTCGCTGCTGTCGACCACCGCCCAGTCGCCGTAGACCGACTCGAGCAACGCGGCCAGCGGGTTGCCGGGGTCGACGAAGACCCACGCGACGTAAGCGATGTCGAGCGTTGCGAGCGCGAGCGCGATGACGAAAAGCACGCGGTCCAGCCGCCGACCATCGCCGTCGCGCACGAGCCCCAGCAGCGCGATCATCAGCAGCGGGTACGCGACCATCACGGTCATCATCGACAGTGCGCCGGGGTTGCCTCGCAACGCGCCGAACAGCGAGCCCACGGCGCCGAGCGCCGAAAACGCGAGCGCACCGACCACCCATCGCGGGCTTGGCAGGCGCAGGCAACCACCCGCGAGCGCCACCAAGGCGCCCAGCTCGAGCAGACCCAGCAGCACGATCTTGGCCGCCTGCAGCGTCGCCGGCAGGATCAGCGACAGCGCCAGCAGCGCCACCACCAGAGCACGCATCGCTGTCACGCCGTGCCCTCGCGGGCGGCACGATGGGCCATCCATCCGAGCAGCGCAGCATCGAGCCAGTGGCGGGCTGCCCACGCCATGGCGGCGCCGCGGAGTCCGTCAAACGAGATCGCGAATGTCAGCAAGCCGGCGTAGATCGGCCACTCGATCGCGTGAGCAATCACCGTGCGGCGCGCATGGCCCTCGGCCTGGAGCCGTGTGTAGGGAAACAGCGCGACCGTGTTGCCGACGACGCCCACGAGAAACCAGCGCGCCATCGTCGCCATCACGTCGTCGTAGCCCACGCCCAGCCACAAGCGCAGCAGCATCTCGGCGGCCAACCCCAGGGCCACCGCGGCCAGGATCACCGCGCCGATGCTCCAGCGCGCCGCCCGGCGTGCCAGGTCGCGGGTGGCGCGCTGCGCCCCGCCGCTGCCAGCCGCCGCTGCCAGCCGAGGAAACAAGACGCTATTGATGGCGAACGGCAGGATCAGCAGCTTCGTCATCACTTCCTGCGGGGCGACGTACACCCCCAGTGCCGTCGGCGAAATCATCGAGGGTATGACGAAACGATCGAGGTGGCTGAGCGCTGGCGCGAGCAGGTTGACGGCTGCGAGGTCGCGCGTATAGCGCAGGACGTTGCGGCGCTGGGCCGGTTCGAGCGGCAATGCGCCGTGGCGATAGGCACGCAATTCGCGCGCCACGCGGCTGACGACGATCGCGAGCGCTGCGAGGCGTGCACCGAGCAGCGCCGCCATCACCGCCGCCAAACCGGATGCCTGGCTTGCCACCACCGCGGCCGCCACAAGCCCGCCCGCGCCCGCGACGACACGGCCCGCCGCCACTTGGGCGAAAGCCTCGAAGCCTTCGATGAAACCGCGCGCGACCGTATCGAGAATCACCAGCGGCACCAGGAGCGCAGTCACGAGCACGGTGGTCCTGAACTCCACGGTCATCGGCTCGCCGACGTTCAGCAGCGCGATCCCTCCAGGTGTCGCGGCGGCGCCGACGAGAAGCGCGAGTGCGAGCCCCAAGCCGAGGGCGCATGTCGTGCCAAGGCGCCACAGCCCGCGAAGGCAGAAGGCGTCGGCCGTGCCCCGCCAGCGGCCCACGCTGCGCGTCATTGCGCGGCCGAGTCCGAGATCGAGAACGCCCGCCACGCCGACGATCGACAGTCCCAACGCGAACAAGCCGAAGCGATCACTGCCCAGCGTTCGCAGCAGCACCGGGAACGCCCACACCGCCGCAGCCAGTGGTGCCAGCAGGCCGGCCAGCGTCCAAGCCGTTTGCCCGCGAAGGCGCGGCGCGCGCTGCGGGCGAACGGCATCGGATACGGACATCGCGCTGCTCACGACACGTTGGTTATGCCGCGCGAACGCGTGCGCGTCTTTCGCGGGCACTCATCGCCGCATTCTCGGGTCGTCGTCGCCGTCTCACCGCAGCCGGTGTCGTACCGTGGTGCAGCCGCTTCGTGCGGCGAGCCAGCCGCGCAGGTCCGACAGGTTGCTTACGTAGGCCATGACGGCGAATGCAGCGACGCCCACCAGGGCGCGCATGCACAACAAGTAGATGTGACCAGCGCCGGCCGCTTGCGTGACACCGGGCGTGAGCGCGTCCCACCAAGGCGCATTCGCGATCACGACCAGCACCGCGCCCGCCGTGAAGCCCTTCGACAGTTCGATCCCGATGGGCGGATAGATCCCGCGCCCGCGCCCCGCCCACCAGCTCGCGCCCGCGCCCGTGCCCGCCGCGAGCGTCGCCGCGATGCCGGCGCCGACGACGCCCTGCGATGGCAACAGCGCGACGTTGGCGACAAGGTTGACGATGGCCATGAGCACGGCGATCAGCAGCAACGGCCGCGTCGCCTTGGTGACGTGGAACGCGATGTCGAACACGTAGGCCCGCAGCCCGAGCAAGGCCACCGCCGCAGCGATCCACGGCATCGCTGCTGCGGCGTCGTCGTGAAGCGATGAACCGAACATGAAGCGCGATATCTCGACAGCGAAGGCCATCAGCAGCGCTGCGGCCAGTGGCGCCAGCAGCAGGACCAGGCGGCTCAGGCCGCGCAGCGCCTCGCGTGCCGCGTCGGGGCCGCCTGCTTCCCAGGCCGCGACGACGCGCGGGAACCCCGCCAGGAAGCAGACGTTGAGGATCGCCCCCACCGACTGCTGCGCCAGATCATGGGCCGCGGCATAGCCGGCGACCTTGCTCGGTCCGTACCACCAGCTGATCAGGAAGCGATCGGCCTGGTCGAGGATCATCGTCGCGACGAACACCGCACTGAGCGGGCCCGCGTAGCGCAGCAGCTGCTGCCGCAGCGCAGGGTCTTGCGCGCGGGCGCCGCCGCCAAGCCGCTCGACCCCGAAGAGCGCCACCGCGACCCCTGCGCCGACCGTGGTAGCGAACAAGGCTCCCACCTCGCCCAGACCGAACGCGACCAGCCCCGCCGAGGCTGCGAGCGTGAACGCGGTGCGTGACGCGGTGAGCTTGCCGTAGCGCCGCGGCTGGCCCTGCACGTTGGCAAGCTGGAGCTCGAACGTGTGCAGGCCCATCGCGATCGCACCGCAGAACACCGCGGCGACGATCAGCGGGCTCCATCGCGAGGACGACGCAACGGCCAGCGCGATGCCCGCCGGAACCATCCACAGCGCGGCAATCGACAGGAAGATCCGGCGCGACTCGCCGCGCAGCGCCGCAGGTGACGCGGCGTGCGCAGGCCAGTAGCGCGCCGTGGCGACAGCCAGGCCGTGGAACAGCACCGCCGCGGCGATGTTGATCGCCGCCAGCCCCAACGCATAGAGCCCGTACTGCTCGCTCGACATCAGGCGCGTCAGCACGACGAGTGAGAGCAGTGCGATCACGCCGTTGAGTGCGCGGATCGCGAAGTAGACGACGCTCTGACGAAGCAAGGGCGGTTTCCTTCGGAACAAGTTCGGGCAGCCGCGCCAGATGCGGCGTCGGCTTCTCACCAACGCGTCGCTCCGTGCGGTTCAGTACGCGTTGCGCTTCCTGCACACGAGCGTGACCGACGACAGATAGCGCAGCAGCTTCACCGCCAGCGCGTCGTAGAAGCCATGCTCACGGAATCGATATTCGCTGCGCATGCGGCCGGTCAGCAAGCTCCCGAGCTTGTCGAAGTAGAACTCCGAGCTGAAGCGAAAGTCGGCGCGCAGTCCCTGCGCGCGTGCCGCACCCAGGGTCTCGCCCTCGGTCGCGTAGCTCGTCCAGAAGAAGATGTAGTCGGCGTGGCGCTCGGCGTACGTCTGGATCGATGCGCCCAGTTCGCGTCGATGTTCTCTGTACTTCCCCAGCCCCATCCGGCTCATCAGGCGGATGTATTGCAGCAGTGCGCCATGGTTGGCGAATCGGTGCGCGAAGGGAAGGAAGATGTGGCCCTCGTAGATCACGTGCTTCAGCGGCGCCAAGCTCACGCCGTGTCCGTCGAGCGCGAGCACGCGCGCCATCTGCGCGAAGAACACGGACTTGTCGTGCACGTGCTCGAGCACCTGGTTCGAACGTCACGAAGTCGAAGTGCTCGTCGGCGTGCGGCCACGCGTCGCCGATGCGCAGCATCACGATGCGTTCGTGCCACGGCGCGGTCGGGTCGTGCTCGGCAAGCCGCGCGCGCGTGCCGTCCAGGAAGCCCTCGGACTGCACGCCGTGATCCGACACGTCGAATCCGTGAAACTCGAAGGTCCTGTCGGGATGCAGGACGCGCAGCGACTGCATGAGGAACAGCAGAAAGTGCCCCTGGCCGCAACCCGCATCGAGGATCCGCAGGTGGCGCTTGTCGCTGCGCGCGATCAGGGTATTAAGCACGCACAGCAGGTGCTGGTGCGTGAAGGACGAGGGGCGGGGAAGATCCGGCATTGCGTTTCGCGTCACGCATCGTGGCTGATCCACTGTATGACTGCATGGGGCGCGGGCAGCATGTTAAGCGGCGGTGTCGCAGATCGAGGTGAAGCCGGTGCACAGCGGCTCGAGCGCGCCCGCGGGGCGGTTCTTAGCCGCGCATCACTGCATCGACCAGCACCCGCAGCCCCTGCCGCACCGTGTGCGCGGGCCGGTAGCCGATCAGTTCGCCGGCACGTTCGATCGACGCCAGCGAGTGGCGCACGTCGCCGGCGCGCGCGTCGCCGTGGACGGGCTCGGGAATCGTGAGCTCGGGGCGATGGCGGAGGATCTCGACGCGCAGCAGGGCATGCAGCTCGCTCAGCGACGTACGTTCGCCGACGGCCACGTTCATCACCACATGCCCGCTCGTCTTCGCGTCGGCCGCCAGCAGGTTCGCCTGCACCGCGTTGGCCACGAAGCAGAAGTCGCGGCTGGTGTCGCCGTCGCCGTTGATCGTCACCGCGTGGCCTTCGAGCATCGCGGCCACCCAGCGCGGGATCACCGCGGCGTAGGGGCCGTTCGGGTCCTGCCGCGGGCCGAAGACGTTGAAGTAGCGCAGGCCCACGCACTGCATACCGTAGCTGCGCGCGAAGACATCGGCGTACAGCTCGTTGACGAGCTTCGTCACCGCATAAGGCGACAGCGGCTTGCCGATCGTGTCTTCCACCTTCGGCAACGCGGGGTGGTCGCCGTAGGTGGAGCTGGACGCTGCGTAGACGAAGCGCGGCACCTTCGCGTCGCGCACAGCCAGCAGCATGTTCACGAAGCCGTCGACGTTCACCGCGTGGCTGGTCGCCGGGTCGGCGAGCGAGCGCGGCACCGAGCCGAGTGCGGCCTGGTGCAGCACGATGTCGACGTCTTTGCACGCGTGATCACAGGCACTGCGGTCGCGGATGTCGGCTTCGATGAAGCGGAAGTGCGGCCAGGCGTCGGCGCCGACGATGCGCTCGACCGCGTCGAGGTTGACCTTGCTGCCGGTCGCGAAGTTGTCGAGGCCGATCACCGACTGGCCGTGGCGCAGCAAGGTCTCGACGAGATGCGATCCGATGAAGCCCGCGGCGCCGGTCACGAGCCAGCGCCGGGGGGCGAGGGGCAGGCGCTGCAGCAGGTCGTCGTAGGCCGTCATCGGCGCATTGTCGGGCTCACCCGAAGGGCCAATCACGGTGCCTTACTACCCGTGAGGGCCGGAGCAGCTCGACGGCATCTCGATGCTGTCCCATGACCGGTGCCAGCCGCTCAGCGGGGGCGGTAACCCAGCCGACGCGAGACCTCGAAGGCGGCCTGCTTGACGGCGGCGGCCATGGGCGACGTCCAGGCCGACGGCACATGGTCCTGGTGGCCCAGCAGCGTCAACACGATGGCCGGCTCGCCGTTGTGGTCAAAGGCGGGTGCGCTGAAGGCATTGACGCCGGGCATCGGTCGGCCAACCGCTCGGGTGCAACCGTGGGTGGCAAGCTCGTTCCTCGCTTCCTCGAGCTGGGCGCGGTGGGCGCGCTGTTGAGCGGTGCTGCTGCCTTGGCCAGTGTTTGGTGCCCCCAAAGCAGTGGCCGACATCAGGTCGGCCAGGCGCTCGGGCCGCATCACACCGGCAAATGCCCGCCCCGTGGCGGTACCGAAGGGCGCCATCACCGTACCGGCGCGCATCGCCACATGCAGCGGCTGGCGGGCATCGATCATCCGGATCACTGTCGGCCCGAAGTTGCCCCAGACGGCCACCGCCACGGCCTGGCCGGTGTCGCTGGCCAGGGACACCGCGACCGGCTCGGCGGCGCGCACCGGGTCGCACTGGTGCAGGGCGGCCAAGCCCAGTTGCAGCGCCGCGGGGCCCAAGGCGTAGCGGCCACTCACGGGGTCTTGCGCGACAAAACCCAGGCGGCCGTAGCTCACCAGGTAGGGGTGTGCGCGTGATGGCGGCAACTGTGCGCTGGCGGCCAGGTCCTTCAGCGTCATCGGGCTGGGGTGGGCCGACAGCGCCAGCAGCAGCCGACCACCCACCTCCACCGACTGGATCGCCCGTTGCGCCTTGGCACCACCGTCGTCGTCCGAGATTTCCATCGTTTTACTTTAGCAAACTTGTTTGACAATGGCGAATTTTTGGGTAGGATGCAAATCAGTTTGCTACTGGCAAATCATTGCCGAATCGTTGCCGAATCATTGCCGAATCACTGCCAAATCATTACCAAATCTTGATCAGGAGACACCATGAGCACAAAAGCCTTTGCCAGCCACGCCGACCTCGAGGAAAAGAAGGTCACTTTCGAGCAGCTGTCCGAACACGCCTGGGCCTATACCGCCGAAGGTGACCCGAACACCGGCATCATCATCGGCGACGACGCCGTGCTGGTGGCCGACACCCAGGCCACGCCCGCGATGGCGGCCGACGTGATCCGCCGCATCCGCGAAGTCACCGACAAGCCGATCAAGTACGTGGTGCTCACGCACTACCACGCGGTGCGTGTGCTCGGCGCCAGCGCCTACCAGCCGCAGCAGATCCTTGCCAGCCAGGACACCTACGACCTGATCGTCGAGCGTGGCGAGGCCGACAAGGCCAGCGAGATCGGCCGCTTCCCACGCCTGTTTCGCAACGTCGAAACGGTGCCGGCCGGCATGACCTGGCCGACCATCACCTTCAGCGGCAAGCTGACGCTGTGGCTCAGCAAGCTCGAGGTGCAGTTGATCCAGCTCGGGCGCGGCCACACCAAGGGCGACACGGTGGTCTGGCTGCCGCAGGAGCGCACGCTGCTGTCGGGCGACCTCGTCGAGTTCGATGCCACGCCGTATGCCGGCGACGCCTACTTTCAAGACTGGCCGCAGACGCTGGCCAACATCGCCGCGCTGAAGCCGCTGGCGCTGGTGCCCGGGCGTGGCCCGGCGCTGAAGGGCGAGGCCCAGGTGCGGGAGGGGCTGGACGCCACCGGGGCCTTCATCAGCGATGTGTGGAAGAACGTCAAGGCTGGCGCCGATGCAGGCAAGGACCTGAACACCGTTTACAAGGACACCTACGCCGCGCTGAAGCCGAAGTACGGCCACTGGGTCATCTTCGACCACTGCATGCCCTTCGACGTGACACGCTGCTACGACGAAGCCACCCAGTACCGCGACCCGCGCGTATGGACCGCCGAACGCGACCAGCAGATGTGGGAAACGCTCGAGGGCTAAGGCGTGGCGCTCACCTACCAAAGCGATGGCGCGGCGATCCAGCGCCATGCGTTCGCCTATCGGCGAAGCGCTGACCAGGATGCATCCGCGCCGGTGCGGCACCTGGTGGTGGTGGTTGGCGCCGGCCCGGTCGGCCTGAGCCTGGCCATCGACCTTGCACAGCGAGGCCAGCGCGTGCTGCTGCTGGACAACGACGACCGGCTGTCCACCGGCTCACGCGCCATCTGCTTTGCCAAGCGGACTCTGGAAATCTGGGACCGCCTGGGTGTTGGTGACCCGATGTGCGCCAAGGGCGTGGACTGGAACGTCGGCAAGGTCTACTTCCAGAGCGAAAGGCTGTACCAGTTCGACCTGCTGCCAGAGCCCGGCCATGAGCGGCCGGCGTTCATCAACCTTCAGCAGTACTACGCCGAGGCCTGGCTGGCCGTGCGCGCGGCGGAGCTGCCGAACATCGAGATGCGTTGGAAGAACAACGTCGTTGCGTGTACGCAGAACGCGGACTGCGCGCGGCTCGACATCGACACGCCGGACGGCCGCTACACGATTGACGCGGATTGGGTGGCGGCTTGTGATGGCTCGCGCTCGCCGCTTCGTGCGCTGCTGGGACAAGAGAGCAAAGGGCGCGTCTTCCGCGACCGTTTCCTGATCGCCGACGTGAAAATGGAGGCCGACTTTCCGGCAGAGCGCTGGTTCTGGTTCGATCCACCGTTCCACCCGAACCAGAGCGTGCTGCTTCACCGGCAGCCGGACAACGTCTGGCGCATTGACTTCCAACTCGGCTGGGACGCCGATCCCGAGGTCGAGAAGAGACCCGAGAACATCAAGCCTCGCGTCGACGCGATGATGCGGGCGGCGCTTGATCGCGAAGTGCCTTATGAGCTCGAGTGGGCCAGCGTCTACACCTTCGCCTGTCTGCGCATGGAGCGCTTCATGCATGGCCGCGTGATCTTTGCCGGCGACTCGGCGCATGGCGTGTCGCCGTTCGGCGCGCGGGGCGCAAATTCCGGCGTGCAGGATGCCGACAACCTGGCCTGGAAGCTCGACCTGGTGCTGCGCGGCGCCGCGCCGCGGGCGCTGCTCGACACGTATGGTCCCGAGCGTGAATACGCTGCCGACGAGAACATCCTGAACTCGACGCGCGCCACCGACTTCATCACACCGAAGAGCCCGATCTCGCGCCTGTTCCGCGACGCGGCACTCGACTTGGCGCGTGCGCACCCGTTCGCCCGGCGCATTGTCAACAGTGGCCGACTGTCGGTGCCTGCCACGCTGCATGCGTCCAGCCTGAACACGCCGGACCACGATGCGTTTGACGGTGTCATGGTGCCGGGCGCGGCTGCCGCCGACGCACCGTTGGCCGATGGCACCTGGCTGCTGCGGCGCTTGGCGGGCCAAGGCTTCAGCGCCCTGGTCTTTGGTGGCGACGACAAGGCTGTTGTGCTCGGCAGCGACGCCATCGCAACCGTGGCGATCATTCAGCTGCCAGTCGACGGCCTTGCCGCACAACGGTACGACGCCCAGCCCGGCACGGTTTATCTGCTCAGGCCGGACCAGCATGTTTGCGCGCGCTGGCGCGCGCCCACCTCGCAAGACGTGTCCGCAGCACTGCGCCGCGCCATGGCGCTGGCATGAGGACCCCACGATGCCACTGATCACCGAACCCCATCTTGCTGCGCCCGACGCGTTCTACGAGGCGTTGATCGACACCCACCGTGACCTCAGCGAGGCACAAAGCCATGCGTTGAATGCGCGGCTCGTGCTTTTGTTGGCCAATCACATCGGCGCGCAGGAAGTCCTGCTGCAAGCCCTGAAGGCCGCACGCGACAGCCAGCACTGAGCAGCCAGCACTGACGGCCCACACCCACCACCTGGATTGAACCCATGGCAGAACGCGCCTACCTTGCCGGCTTCGGCAACCAGTTTGTCAGTGAGGCCGTGGCCGGCGCCTTGCCGCAGGGCCGCAACAGCCCGCAGCGTGCGCCCAGGGGCCTGTATGCCGAGCTGATCTCGGGCAGCGCCTTCACCGCGCCGCGCCACGTCAACCAGCGCACCTGGGTCTACCGCCGGCAGCCGTCGGTGGTCAGCGGTGCGTATGCGCCTTATGCGCAGGCGCATTGGAAAAGCGGCGCCGCCGAAGGTGAGGTGGCCCCACCCGACCCGATGCGCTGGAGCCCGGTGCCCGTGCCCGAGGCGCCGCTCGACTTCGTCGACGGCCTGCGCACCGTCGCCGTCAACGGTGATCCCGACGCACAGACCGGCATGGCCGCGCACCTCGTGCTGATGAACCGCTCGATGGACGACCGCGCCTTCGTCAATGCCGACGGCGAGATGCTGGTGTTGCCGCAGCAGGGCGAGCTGCGCTTCGTCACCGAACTCGGTGTGCTCGATGTGAAGCCGGGCGAAGTGGTGCTGCTGCCGCGCGGCATCGCCTTCAGTGTGAAGGTCAGTGGCCCGTCACGCGCCTATGTCTGCGAAAACTACGGCGCCAGCTTCCGCCTGCCCGAGCTTGGCCCGATCGGCAGCAACGGCCTGGCCAATGCGCGCGACTTCCTCGCGCCGGTGGCCGCGTTCGAAGCCCGACAGGACACGCCTTACGAGATCGTGCGCAAGTACGGCGGCCGGCTCTGGCGCAGCACGCAGCCGCGCACGCCGTTCGATGTCATCGCCTGGCACGGCAACCTGGCGCCGCTGAAGTACGACACGGCCAACTTCATGGTCATCGGCTCGATCAGCTTCGACCACCCGGACCCGAGCATCTTCACGGTGCTGACGAGCCCCAGCGACACACCGGGCACCGCGAACTGCGACTTCGTGATCTTCCCGCCGCGCTGGATGGTGGCCGAAGACACCTTCCGCCCGCCCTGGTACCACCGCAACCTGATGAGCGAGTTCATGGGCCTGGTTTACGGCCAGTACGACGCCAAGCCCGAAGGCTTCAAGCCCGGCGGCATGAGCCTGCACAACTGCATGGTGCCGCACGGCCCCGATGCAGAGGCCTTCGAGAAGGCCAGTGGCGGCCATCTCACGCCGCACAAGCTCGACAACACGCTGGCATTCATGTTTGAAAGCCGCTGGCGCTTCAAGCCCACCGCGTTCGCGCTCGGCTGCGGGGCACTCGATGCAACTTACGCCGACTGCTGGTCGGGATTGAAGGATGGGTTCCAGCCATGAGCCAGATCGACGCGACACACAACCCGGCCCTGCGCAGCTGGGTGGAGTCGGCGAATGCGCCGGACACCGATTTTCCGATCCAGAACCTGCCGTTCGGCCGCTTCCGCCGCGGTGATCAGCCTTGGCGCATCGGCATCGCCATTGGCGACCAGGTGCTTGACCTTCGCCTGGCCGCCGAGCAGGGCGCCTGGCCCGATGCGGTGAAGCCGTTGCTGGAGCCTTTGGCGGCCGGTGACCTGAACGCCTTCATGGCACTGGGTTCGCCTGCGCGCCGCAGCTTGCGCCAGGTGTTGTCGGCCGCCCTGGCTGAGGGCAGTGGCGCTGAGGCGGCGCTGATGGCCTGCCTGGTGCCGCAAGCCGCGGTTGAACTTGGCCTGCCCTGCCGCATCGGCGACTACACCGACTTCTACGTGGGCATTCACCATGCCACCGCGATTGGCAAGCTGTTCCGCCCCGACAACCCGCTGCTGCCCAACTACAAGTGGGTGCCGATTGGTTACCACGGGCGTGCGTCGTCCGTCGTGGTCAGCGGCACGCCCATCCGCCGGCCCCGGGGCCAAACCACGGGCACCGAGCAGCCCAACTTCGGGCCCACGCAGCGCCTGGACATTGAACTCGAACTGGGGTTTCTGGTCGGCACCGGCAACGCCCTTGGCGAACCGATCCCGATTGGCGAGGCCGAGCAGCACTTGTTCGGCGTCACGCTGTTCAACGACTGGTCTGCACGCGACATCCAGGCCTGGGAATACCAACCGCTGGGGCCTTTCCTGTCCAAGAACTTCGGCAGCACCCTCTCGCCTTGGGTGGTGACGATGGAGGCGCTGGCGCCGTTCCGCGCGCCGTTCGATCGGCCGGACGGCGATCCGCAGCCGCTGCCTTACCTGGACGACGCGGGCAACCGCGCACAGGGCAAGTTGGATATCCAGCTCGAAGTCCGCCTCTTGACGTCGGCCATGCGCGCGGCGGGCAACGCACCCGCGGTCATCTCGCGCAGCGCTGCGGCCCAGGCCTCGTACTGGACGCCTGCGCAGCTGATTGCCCACCACACCGTCAACGGTTGCAACCTGCAGCCGGGTGACCTGTTGGGCTCGGGCACGCTGAGCGGCACGCAACCCGCTCAGTCCGGCTCGCTGCTGGAGATGACTTTGGGCGGCAAGCAGCCCCTCGTGCTGCCCTCGGGGGAGGCCCGCACCTTCCTGCAGGATGGCGACACCCTGGAGCTTGTGGGCTACTGTGATCGACCGGGCGCCCGGCGCATTGGCTTCGGGCTGTGTTCCGGCACGATCTTGCCTGCGGCCGTCTGAACGCGAGGCCAACCGCAGACTGATAGAGGTCTGTGAATCAGTGCCGCCTGCGGACTTACTAAGGCCGCCACAACCTCGCCCCCGCCGCCTCGATCGCAGCCCGGTCATACGCCGCCTTCACGTCGACGAACACACCGCCCTTGTGCAGCGGCGCGAGCATCGTCGCGAGCGGCATCTCGAGGTACTCGCGGTGCGACACCGCGGCGACGATCGCGTCGACGCCTTGTGGCAGCGCGTCCCACGCTGTCAGCTCGATGCCGTACTCGTGCACGGCCTCTTCGTTCGACGCCAGCGGATCGTGCACCACGACGTCGCAGCCGAACTCGCGCAGTTCGCGAACCACGTCGGCGACCTTCGAGTTGCGCAGGTCGGGGCAGTTCTCTTTGAAGGTCAGCCCCAGCACCAGAACGTGTGCGCCCTTGACCGCGGTGCCGGCCTGGATGAGCTGCTTCACGGTGCTCTGCGCGATGTGCGCGGCCATGCCGTCGTTGATGCGCCGGCCGGCCAGGATCACCTGCGGGTGGTAGCCGACCAGCACCGCCTTGTGCGTCAGGTAGTAGGGGTCGACGCCGATGCAGTGACCACCGACCAGGCCGGGCTTGAAGGGCAGGAAGTTCCACTTCGTGCCCGCAGCGGCCAGCACGTCGGACGTGTCGATGCCCACACGCTGGAAGATCATCGACAGTTCGTTCATCAGGGCGATGTTCAGGTCGCGCTGCGTGTTTTCGATCACCTTCGCGGCTTCGGCGACCTTGATCGAACTGGCGCGGTAGACGCCGGCTTTGATGATGCGTTCGTAGATCGCCGCCACGCGGTCGAGCGTGGCAGGCGTGTCGCCCGAGACCACCTTGGTGATCTTCGTCAGCGTGCGTTCGCGGTCACCGGGGTTGATGCGTTCGGGGCTGTAGCCGACGAAGAAATCCTGCTTCCACGTCATGTTCGACTCGCGCTCGAGCACCGGGATGCAGACCTCTTCGGTCGCGCCGGGGTAGACGGTGGATTCGTACACCACCGTTGCGCCGCGCTTCATGTGGCGGCCCACGCTGGTGGAGCTTCCGATCAACGCGCCGAAGTCGGGCCGGTTGGCGTCATCCACCGGCGTGGGCACGGCGATGATGATGATGTCGGCCTTTGCCAGCGCTTTCGGGTCGGTCGTGCACTCGAGCTGCGTCGCGGCGCGAAGCTCATCGGGCGGGACTTCGCCGGTCGGGTCGACGAAGCGGCGATACGCGTCGACTTTCGCCTGCGACAAGTCGAAGCCGACGGTGGGCAGGTGTTTGCCGAACTCGACCGCGAGGGGCAGGCCGACGTAGCCAAGGCCAACGACGGCGACGACAGGGTTGGTCTCAGAAAAAGGTGCAGACATGGTGGTGGCGGTTGAACGTCGAAGTCGGCCGACAGAGGCGCTCGACAGCGCAAGCGTACATGCGCACGGCCGTGTCCCGCGGTTCGGCCACCCCCCACGCTACGTGGTGCGACCGTAGGTGTCCTCGAAGCGAACGATGTCGTCCTCACCGAGATACGACCCCGATTGAACTTCGATCAGCTCGAGCGGCGTCTTGCCCGGGTTGCGCAGACGGTGCGTCTGGCCGATCGGGATATAGGTGCTCTGGTTCTCGGTCAGCAGGATCACGCGGTCGCCGTTGGTGACCTCGGCGGTGCCCGACACCACGATCCAGTGTTCGGCGCGGTGGTGGTGCATCTGCAGGCTCAACGAGGCACCGGGCTTGACCATGATGCGTTTGACCTGGAAGCGCGGGCCGCTGTCGACGCTGTCGTACCAGCCCCAAGGGCGATGGACCTTGCGGTGCAGGTTCTTTTCGCTGCGGCTGCTGGCGTCCAGCGCGGCCACCACCGCTTTGACTTCTTGCGCCTTGTCGCGCCGCGTGACGAGCACGGCGTCGGCCGTCTCGATCACGATCACGTCGTCGAGGCCGGCCACGCCGACCAAGCGGCTTTCGGCGTGCACGAAGCAGTTGCGGCTGGCGTGCAGGATGGCGTCGCCGTGGTGCGCGTTGCCGCCGTCGTCTTTGCGGGCGACTTGCCACACCGCGTCCCACGCGCCCAGGTCGTTCCAGCCGGCGTCCAGCGCCACCATGCGCAGGTCGAAGGGCGTGCCGGGGCAGCGTTCCATCACGGCGTAGTCGACCGATTCGGAAGGTACTTGCGCGAACAGCGCTTTGTCGGGGCGCACGAAAGCCTGGTCGCTGCTTCGGGCGTCGAAGGCTGCGCGGGTGGCCTTCGCAATGTCGGGGCGGAAGGCTTCCAGCGCGGCCAGCCAGCGCGACGCGCGCAGCACGAAGATGCCGCCATTCCAGGTGTAGCCACCTTCGGCCAGGTAACGCTTGGCGACGTCGAGCTTGGGCTTTTCTTCGAAGCGCAACACGCGCGCCGTACCGTCCGCCGCAGCGGCTTCGCTCTTGATGTAGCCGTAGCCGGTCTCGGGGCGGTCGGGCGTGATGCCCAGCACCACGATCGCACCCTGTGCCGCGGTGCGCACGGCCGCCTGCAGCGCGCGCGTGAAGGCGGGGTTGTCGGTCGCGGTCTGGTCGGCCGGGGTGACCACCATGACCGGGTCGCGCCCGCCTTGCATCGCCTGCAGCGCAGCCAGCGTCACGGCCGGCGCCGTGTTGCGGCCCGCTGGCTCGAGCACGAGTGAGCCCGTGTGCGAACCGAGCTCTCGCAACTGATCGAGGACCAGGAAGCGATGGTCTTCGTTGGTCACGGTGATCGGTGCTGCGACCTCGATGTCGCTTGCCGCAACCGCCGCGAGTCGCGCAATAGCTTCCTGGTAGAGCGTCTGGTGGCTGTCGGTCAGCGCCAGAAACTGCTTCGGAAAGCCGGCGCGCGACAGGGGCCACAGCCGTGTGCCGCTGCCGCCGGCCATGACGACCGGCTGGACATCGATGGCCGTGGAATTTTTAGAGTCTTGGGTCGAGCGCGCAGTCGAAGTCATTTTGGTTGGGTCGCGAAAACGTCGGCGCCCGCAAAGGCTGGCGCAGCGGCATCCTTGGCCGCAAGCGATGGCGAGATACCTTCGAGCTGCCAGTCGATCGCGAGCTGCGCGTCATTCCAGATGATCGCGCGCTCGCAGTCCTTCGCGTAGTAGTCGGTGGTTTTGTACAGAAAGTGCGTGTCGTCTTCCATCGAGACGAAGCCATGCGCGAAGCCGGGCGGCACCCAGAGCTGGCGCTTGGTGTCGGCATCGAGCCACTCGCCGACCCATTGACCGAAGGTGGGCGAGTCGCGGCGGATGTCGACCGCGACATCGAACGCGCGGCCCTTCACCACGCGCACGAGCTTGCCTTGCGGATGCGGCGGCAGCTGATAGTGCAGGCCGCGCAGCACACCGCGCTGCGAGCGCGAATGGTTGTCCTGCACGAACGGGCGTGAGGGCGGCAGGCCCAGCGATGCCAGTCCGTCGTCGAAGCGCTTCTGGTTGAAGCTTTCCATGAACCAGCCGCGGTCATCACCGAAGACAGCGGGCTCGATGATGACGACGTCGCGCAGGCGGGTGGGGATGAATTTCATGGGCGGCTCAGTAGACGGTTTCTTTCAGCAGCTTGGCGAGGTACTGCCCGTAGCCATTCTTCGCCAACGGCTGCGCCAGTTTGCCGAGTTGCTCTGCGTCGATCCAGCCCTGGCGGAATGCAATCTCTTCGGGGCAGGCGACCTTCAGGCCCTGGCGCTTCTCGAGCGTAGCGATGAAGCTGCCGGCCTCGAGCAGGCTGTCGTGTGTGCCGGTATCCAGCCACGCGTAGCCGCGGCCCATGATCTCGACCTCGAGCTGCTTCTGGCGCAGGTAGGTCGCGTTGACCTCGGTGATCTCGAGTTCGCCGCGCGGGCTGGGTTTGATGGCGGCGGCGATGTCACACACCTGCTCGTCGTAGAAGTACAGGCCCGTCACCGCGTAGCTGCTCTTGGGTGTTTTGGGTTTTTCTTCGATGCTGATCGCGCGCTGGTCGGCGTCGAACTCGACCACGCCGTAGCGCTCGGGGTCGTGCACGTGGTACGCGAACACGCTCGCGCCTGTGGTGCGCGCGGTCGCGCTGGTCAGCAGGCGCTGGAAGTCGTGGCCGTAGAAGATGTTGTCGCCCAGCACCAGCGCGCTGGGCTTGTTGTCGACGAAACGCCGGCCCAGGATGAACGCCTGCGCCAAGCCGTCGGGGCTGGGCTGCACGCAGTACGTGAAGTTCATGCCCCAACGCGAGCCGTCGCCCAGCAGGGCTTCGAAGCGCGGCGTGTCTTGCGGTGTGCTGATGACAAGCACGTCGCGGATACCTGCCAGCATCAACGTCGCCAGCGGGTAATAGACCATCGGCTTGTCGTACACCGGCAGCAGTTGCTTGCTGACGGCCAGCGTGGCCGGGTGCAGGCGCGTGCCGGAGCCGCCGGCCAGGATGATGCCTTTGCGGGTGGTCGAGGGACTCATGTGGAACGTCATGGTTGGTTCAGGATCTCGTGCAGCATGCGCCGCACGCCCTGGTCCCACGCAGGCAGCGTGATGCCGAAGGTGCTGCGCAGCTTCGTGGTGTCCAAGCGCGAATTGAGCGGGCGTTTCGCGGGTGTGGGGTAGCTGGTCGTTGGCACCGGCGTGATCGCGTCAGCGGGGACCTTGATCGCGATGCCGCGCGCGCGGGCCCACTCGATGACCAGCGTGGCGTAGGCGTGCCACGTGGTCGTGCCGGCGGCTGCCGCGTGGTACGTGCCGCTGACCTTGGGGTCGCGTTGTGCGTGGCGAATCGCGTGCGCGGTGATGTCGGCCAGCAGGTCGGCGCCGGTGGGCGCGCCGTGCTGGTCGTCGATGACGGCAAGCTTGTCGCGATCGGCCGCGAGCTTCAGCATCGTGCGCGCGAAGTTGCCGCCGCGCGAAGCGTAGACCCAGCTCGTGCGCAGGATCACGTGTTTGCAGCCGCTGGCGCGGATGGCGTCTTCACCTTCGAGCTTGGTGGCGCCGTACACGCTGAGCGGGGCGGTCGCTTCGTCTTCCTTGCGGAAGTGGCTGCCGCTGCCGTCGAAGACGTAGTCGGTGCTGTAGTGAATCAGCCAGGCGTTCAGTGCCGCGGCTTCGCGCGCGACGATGCCCGGCGCTTCGGCGTTCAAGCGACGCGCGAAGTCGCTTTCGCTCTCGGCCTTGTCGACCGCGGTGTGCGCGGCGGCATTCACGATCACGTCCGGACGCACGGCGCGCACGGTATCGACGAGCTTGGCCGGCTCGGCGAAGTTGGCGTGCAGATCGGTGCTGTCGAAGTCGAGCGCGACGACTTCGCCCAACGGTGCCGAGCGAGCGTTGCAGTTCCCAGCCGACCTGGCCGCCTTTGCCGAAGAGAAGGATCTTCATGGTGTGTCGCCCCTCAACGCGCGGCGTAGTTTTTGGAGACCCACTCGCGGTAGCCGCCGCTTTGCACGTCGGCCGTCCACTGCGTGTGGTCGAGGTACCAGCGCACCGTCTTGCGGATGCCGGTGGCGAAGGTCTCGGCCGGGCGCCAGCCCAGCTCGCGTTCGATCTTGCGTGCGTCGATGGCGTAGCGGCGGTCGTGGCCCGGGCGGTCGGCCACGTGCGTGATCAGGCGCGTGTATGCCCCCGCGGGGTCGGGGCGCATCTCGTCGAGCAGCGCGCAGACCGTGTGCACGATGTCGATGTTGGCTTGTTCGTTCCAGCCGCCGATGTTGTAGGTCTGGCCCACGCGGCCCTTCGCGAGTACGGCGCGGATGCCGCTGCAGTGGTCGCCGACATAAAGCCAGTCGCGGATCTGCTGGCCATCGCCATACACCGGCAGCGGCTTTCCCGCGAGCGCGTTCACGATCATCAGCGGGATGAGTTTCTCGGGAAAGTGATAGGGACCGTAGTTGTTCGAGCAATTGGTGGTCAGCACCGGCAGGCCATAGGTGTGGTGCCACGCGCGCACCAGGTGGTCGCTGGCGGCCTTGCTGGCCGAGTAGGGGCTGTTGGGTTCGTAGACGTGCTCTTCGGTGAACGCGGGAGCGCCGGGCGCCAGGCTGCCGTAGACCTCGTCGGTCGACACGTGGTGGAAGCGGAACGCCGACTTCGCGTCGCCGTCCAGCTTGGCCCAATACGCGCGTGTGCCTTCGAGCAACGTGAAGGTGCCTTCGACGTTGGTTTTAACGAAGGCGCCCGGGCCGTGGATGCTGCGGTCGACGTGGCTTTCGGCGGCAAAGTGCAGCAGCGCGCGCGGCTTATGTTCGGCCAGCAACGTGTCGACGAGTGCGCGGTCCCCGATGTCACCTTGCACGAATACATGGCGTGCGTCGCCGCGCACCGACTCGAGGTTCTTCAGGTTGCCGGCGTAGGTCAACGCGTCGAGGTTGACCACACGCTCGTCGGACTGCGCCAGCCAGTCGAGCACGAAATTGCTGCCGATAAACCCGGCGCCGCCGGTCACGAGGATGGTCACGATAACTCCCAGATGACGGGTGTTGGAAGGACGTGCCGCGCCTGCTTCAGGTCGACACGGTGTGCGCCGATCGGCCCGACCCCGCGGTGGGCACCCGCGCACGCCAAAAGTGTCGCAACAGCACGAACAGACTCAGGCTCAGCAGGGCGGCCAACCAGGCGATCGCGGCAATCAGCGCGCGCTGCGGTTTGCTCTTCTTTTCAGGCGGTTGGGCCTCGTCGATGACCTGGATCAGTCCCGCCTCGCGGCTTTCGTCGACGCGCGCAAGCTCGTATTGTCTTGCGAAGAGATCAAAGAGGGTCTCTTGATATCGGTACTCGCGGAACTTCGTCACATAGTCAGCGCCTTCGATGCGGCCCGCGCTCTGCTCGAGCCGACTCAATTGAGCGCGTAAGCCTTCGACGATGGCGAGCTGCTGTTGAATCTCTGCCGCGCTGTCGGCGAAGCGACGCCGCAGCGCCTGGAGTCGCACTTCTGCCAGTGTCAAGTCGGCGCGCAGCCTGGCGTAGCCTTCGGCGGCGGCACGCGGGTCCGATTTGATCGCTTCCGGGTTGAAGCCGCTTGCTTGCAGCGCCAGCTGCGCGCGTGCCAACTCGTCACGGGTCGCCTTGAGGTGGCCCTCGAAAAAGACGCGGCGCTGCTGGGCTTCGGTCAGGACCAACACATGGCTGAAGCGGCGAAGCTCCTCCACGTATTCGTTGGCCATGGCCGCGGCGCGCGCAGGATCTTCGTCGTCGACCTCCACCGAGATCAGCCCGTCCTTCTTGTTGGCGAGCATGCGTACCTTCTTGGCGAGCTGCTTACGCGCCTCGATGCGATAGGTCTCGTCGTACACGACCATCAGCTTGAAGCGGTCGATCATCCGGTCCGACACGGTCGTGCTTTGCATGAGCGCGACGTACTGCTCGGCCGGCGTCTTGGCAAGCGAGGTCGCACCGGCGAGGGTTGCAAGCGGCCCCAACGCGCTCAAGGCCGCGGCGGCGCCGCTTTGCTGCTGGTTCGAAGGCGGCAGAAATGACGTGCGCGCGCTGTACGTTTTTGGAACGACGAACGCGATGCCCAGCGCCAGAAGCCCGAACAGGAGGGGCCACAGCAGCAGTTGGCGGCCGTGCGGAGCGAGGATGGCCGCAAGCTCGAAGAGTCCGATCGACGTATCGGCGCCTTCGCCTTGGCTCTGGGACGTCATCTCGTGATTGCGAGGATTGCCGCCACGCCCAGCCCGAACTGCGAGACGATCAAGCCCCAATCCTTTGCGTTCTGGATGAAGGTGGTCTTCTCGAGCTCTTCGGGTACGAAGATCGTGTCGCCGGGCTCGGCGGACGCTTCGGTCACCGCGCTCGTGCCGCGGGTCCACCACGAGCGCTTGTCGGATCGTTCGGCGACGACGCTGCCGTTGGCGCGGATGACGAACATGCTGGTCACGTCCGCACCGCGGGTCGGGCCGCCCGCCAGTGTGAGGAAGTCGTCGACGCGCCGACCATCGTTGTACAGGTAGCTGCCACCGTTGTAGACGCTGCCGAACACGCCCACGGACGTTGGCCGCGGTGGCACCAGGATGCGGTCCCCGTCGTCGAGGACCAGGTCCGGCAGCGCGCGCGTCTCGGGTGCGAGTTGAAGCACCACCCGCCCGCTGGGCTTCACGGCGCGCAGGCGCTCGATCAGGCGCGTCGTCGCCGTGGCGCGCGCGCCCTGCGCCGCGGCTTCGTCCGCCGTTGTGGTTCGCTGACTGGTGTTGTAGCGGGCGAGCTCGGTCTCGAGATCACGCACGGCACGTTCGTAGTTCTGTTGCTGCGTCACACGCACGCTCTCGCGCGTGAACTCGGTTCCGTAGACGAAGGCTGCTTCGGTCAGGCCACCCGCAGTCTTCAGCGCTTCGGCGATCGTGCTGCGCGCGGGCAGCACGTAGTCGCCCGGCCGTGCAACTTCGCCTTCAATGCGCACGCGTTTGTTCTGGCGCTCGACGGGCAACGCTGTGTCGACCACGCTGAAGGCCCGCACGACGTCGCCACTGGACAGCGCGGCCGTTGCGGCCTGCGGCAGCTCGAGCTGGACGATGCGCTTGCCGATGCGTTCGTCCAGGCGCTCGATCGCCAGGCGCGTGCGATCAGCAACGGCGCTGAAGCCGCCCGCCATCTGCATCAGGTCGCCGATCGACTCGTTGGGCAGCAGTTCGAAGATCGCAGGCCGGTTCACGCTGCCGATCAACGCGACCTCGCGACCGACCGCGTTGACGTGGATGACATCGCCGGCCTCGACCACGCGGTCGGCCCCGCGGTCGCCCTTCAGCAACAAGTCGTAGAGGTCGACCGTTGCCAACGCCTGCGTGCCGCGGCGCAACTGGATCGTACGGAAGGTGCCCGACGCAACCGGTCCGCCAGCTTGCATCAGCGCCTGCGTCATCGTGGCCAACGAGGGCACGACGTAGGCGCCCGGGCGCTCGACGTACCCCGTCACGTAGACACGCAGGCCCCGCAGTTGCCCAAGCGTGACCGAGAGCTGGAAGTTCTTGAAAACGCGCGCCACGCGCTGAGCGATCAGCTTTTCCACGTCGGCATAGCGCACGCCCGCGACCGCGACCGCGCCTACGCGGGGGATGTTGATGCGGCCTGTGCGATCGACCTGGAGCAGCAGTTCGGCGTCGACCGAACCCCAGATCGCGATCTCGATTTCGTCACCGGACTTGAGTACGTAGTCGGAAGGCACCGGAACCGACATCGCGTCGGGTTCGGTGTCGCTGGTCATCAGTTCGCTGCCAAAGCGCTTCACCGGCTCGCCCGCCAGGCGTTGCACGAAGGTCTCGAACTCGCTGGGCTTCGGCGGCGGCTTTGGGGGCCGCGCAAACGTCGTCGTCTCGTCGGCTTCTGCCGCGGACCCGGCTCGAGAGCGCGTTGGCGCGCGGGGCATCGATGGATCGGCGTCGCGTTGCTGGTACGCGCCCGAACGCAGCCGCACCGGGCCCTGCACGCCTTGGCCCTGGCTCGTTGGCGAGGTCGTGCCAGGTGTGGTGCTATCGGTGCTGTTGTTCGTCGACTGCGCTTCTGCGGTGGGCGCGACGGCCGCGAACAGGCTGATGGTCAGAAGCCCGAAGGACACGACCGTCGATGTCAATCGAAGAAGCCGCGCTGAGAGCCCGGGCGTGTGCGCAAGAGGCATGGGTGGGTGATCGGAGCGTGCGGGCTCCTCGGCAGACAGCCCATGATTCTAGCCAACGGGGTCTCGGCGACGTGGTGCGTCCTACACTACGGGGATGGTCGCGATGCTCGTGGCGTTCGCCGTTTCACTCGTCCTGACGTTGCTGACGGTGAGGCTCACGAAGCGCCGCATCCGCGCCGCGCGCGACCACGACACGACCGGTCCGCAGAAATTCCACGCCGCACCGGTGCCGCGCATCGGCGGTCTGGGTATCTACATCGCGTTGATCGTCGCCTGTGGGGTCGTCGCGCTGCGCGACCGCGTTCTCGGTGAGGCCGCATTTGTGTTGCTGGCGTGCGGCCTGCCTGCCTTCGGGGCCGGCATTGCCGAAGATTTCACCAAAGACGTGAGCCCACGTCGGCGTCTGTTCTTCACGGCGATGTCGGCCGGCCTGGCAGTGATCTTCGCGTCGGGCGTGATTACCCGGACCGACATCCCGGGCCTGGACTGGGTGGTGGCCCATCCTTTCGGCGCCGGCCTTGTGACAGTGTTCGTCGTCGCAGGCGTGGCAAACGCCGTCAACATCATCGACGGCTTCAACGGCTTGGCGTCGATGTGTGTCGTGATGATGCTGGTGGCGCTGGCCTATGTGGGCTTCGAGGTTGGTGACCGGTTGATCATGGCGCTGGCGCTCGCGGGTGTGGGCGCGGTGCTCGGGTTCTTCTTCTGGAACTTCCCTGCCGGACTGATCTTTTTGGGCGACGGCGGGGCCTACTTCCTCGGCTTCTATGTGGCCGAACTGGCGATCCTGTTGCTTCATCGCAACCCCAGCGTCTCGCCGCTGTTCCCGTTGCTGCTGTGTTTCTACCCGGTGTTCGAGACCCTGTTTTCGATCTATCGACGGCGCGTATTGCGGGGTCGCCCGGTCGGCATGCCCGACGCCGTGCACCTTCACAGCCTGATCTTCCGTCGGTTCGTGCGATGGGCCGCGGGCGAGCGCACGACGCGAGAGCTGACGCGACGCAATTCGATGACGTTGCCGTACCTCTGGATGCTGTGCATGCTGTCGGTGATTCCCGCCGTGTTGTGGTGGGACAGCACGCCGGTGCTGGCGCTGTTTGTCGCGGTGTTCGCTGCGTCGTATGTCGCCATCTATTGGCGCATCGTGAGGTTTCGCACGCCGCGGTGGATGATGGCGAGGACGACAGCCACCGAACCCCTTGCCCGCGAGCAAGTACGCCCGGGCAACGGATAATCATTGCGTGAATTCAATTGTTCCCGCGGGCGAGATGCCCGCCGCCGCCGAGGTTTCGGCGCGTTTCGACACCCTCCCGCTCGACCCCAAGTTGCTTCGCGCCGTGGCCGATCAGGGCTACGTGACGATGACGCCGATCCAGGCGAAAGCGATCCCGATCGTGCTGGACGGCCGAGACGTGATGGGGGCCGCGCAGACCGGCACCGGCAAAACCGCGGCCTTCTCGATCCCGCTGTTGCAGCGCATGCTGAAGCACGAGAACGCGTCGATGTCGCCCGCGCGCCATCCCGTGCGTGCGCTCGTGCTGGCGCCCACGCGCGAACTCGCAGACCAGGTGGCCGCCAACGTCAAGTCGTACGCGAAGCACACGCTGTTGCGCTCGACCGTAGTCTTCGGCGGCATCGACATGAAACCGCAGACGGCCGAGCTGAAGGCGGGCGTCGAGGTGCTGATCGCCACGCCCGGGCGCCTGCTCGACCACATCGAGGGCAAGAACTGCGTGCTCAATCAGGTCGAGTACGTCGTGCTCGACGAGGCCGACCGCATGCTCGACATCGGCTTCCTGCCCGACCTGCAGCGCATCTTGTCGTACCTGCCCAAGCAACGTCAGACGCTGCTGTTCTCGGCGACCTTCTCACCCGAAATCCGCAAGCTCGCGCAGAGCTACCTGCAAGAGCCGATCACAGTGGAAGTGGCGCGCCCGAACGCGACGGCATCGACGGTCGAGCAGATCTTCCTGAGCGTGTCCGACGACGACAAGCGTCGCGCGGTGCGGCAGATTCTGCGCACCCGAGGGCTCGCCCAGGCGCTGGTGTTCGTCAACTCCAAGCTCGGCGCCGCGCGCCTGGCGCGTTCCTTCGATCGCGAAGGCCTGAAGACGGCGGCGCTCCACGGCGACAAGTCGCAGGACGAACGGCTGAAGGCACTCGCCGCGTTCAAACGCGGCGAGACCGAACTGCTGGTGGCGACCGACGTCGCTGCCCGCGGTCTCGACATCGTGGACTTGCCTGCGGTTTTCAACTTCGACGTGCCGTTCAACGCCGAGGACTACGTGCACCGCATTGGCCGCACCGGCCGCGCGGGCGCCTCGGGACTGGCGGTCACGCTGGTCACGCGCGACGACACGCGCATGGTTTCCGATATCGAGAAACTCATCAAGAAGAAGATCGAGATCGACGCGTTCGAACTCGACGACGACCGGCCACCGCGCCGTGACGATCGTCGCGGCCGCGAACGCGACGATCGGCCGGGCAGTGAGAGCGACGACCGGTTGGCCCGCACATTCGACGATCGCGGGTCCGACGATCGCGGTGCGGATCGCCCCGCCATGCGGCGCATGACACCCGGACGCAACGCCGACCCCTTCTTCGACCAGCCCTACGTGGCCCCAGATCGTGAGGTGCCTGCACTATGGGAGGCGCGGGACGCTCTGGCAAAGAACACGGCGGTCGCTGCGCGCTCGCCCAACATCAAGTCGAAGCGCAAGGTGGCCACCTTGCTGGGTGGCGGAAAAGTCTGATGTTTCCGCTGCGGTTGACGCGCGGCCATTGGCGCGCGATGTTTCTCGTCATCGCTCTGGCTTTGCTGCCGCTTGCCCTCATGCCCTTCGAGATGGACAAGAAGGACGGTTTTGCGCACGGTGACAAGGTCGCCCACGTCATCGCATTCGCCTGCATGGCCTACGCGGCCTGGCGCGGTTGGCCCGGGCGTGCGCGCACGATCGTGCTGGCCTTGGCCGGGTACGGTGCGGCCATCGAGGTCCTTCAGTCGCTGACGCCCGCGCGGTCGGCATCGATCGCGGACTTCGCAGCCGACATGCTGGGTGTGGCGCTCGGGCTGGCGCTCGCGCACACCTGGGCCCGGACGCGGGTGCGCGCGCGTGCCTAAGCGAGCCGGCCCATGCCAGCGTGGTCCATCGGGTCCAGACCGGCGGCGCGCAGCAGGCGGCAGGTGCGGATGAGTGGCAGCCCGATCAGCGCGGTCGGGTCATCCGACTCGATCGACTCGAGCAATGCAATGCCCAGCGCTTCGCTCTTCGCGCTGCCCGCGCAGTCGTAGGGTTGCTCGAGGCGCAGGTAGCGGTCGATCGTTGCATCGTCCAGGGGCCTGAAACGCACGCGCACGGTGCAGATGTCGTGTTCGAGCCATGCGCCAGCGTTGCGGGCCACGGCCACCGCGGTGTGAAACGCCGCCGCACGGCCGCTCAGGCGCCGCAACTGCAACAGCGCCGCGTCGTGCGAGCCCGGCTTGCCGATCGCCTCACCGTCGATCTCGCATACCTGATCCGAGCCAATCACGATCGCGTCGGGCTGCTTGGCGGCGCCTGCCTTCGCCTTCGCCCGAGCCAGGCGCAGCGCGAGGTCGATCGGCTTTTCACCGGGCAGCGGCGACTCGTCGACGTCCGGAGAAAGGGTCGAGAAGGGCAGCATCAGGCGCGCCAGCAAGTCACGTCGGTAGCGCGAAGTCGAAGCAAGTACGAGCTGCATCGCCTGATTGTCCCGCGTCGTTCCGTGTTGTCCCGCGCTGTTGTGCGGTACGTGCGGTACGTGCAGTACGTGCGGTACGTGCGGTACGTGCGGTACGTGCGGTACGTACACTCGAGCGCGTGAGACAGCAACACGATCCGCGGCGTGTCGACGTGCAGGCGCTGGCAACCCACGGTTCCGCGATCGAGGGGCATGCGTCCCTGGCCGAGTTGCCTCGCCTGCGTGACTCGAACGATGACGCTGCGGCCAAGGTGACTTGGCGCGCCGAGGCGTCGAGGCCCGAGCGTCCCGGTGCCGACGCGCTGATGCTCCTGCACCTTCTTGCGCAAGTCGATGTCTCGCGCAACTGCCAGCGATGCCTCGAGCCGATGCGCATCGAGCTGCGGGTCGATCGCCGCCTGCGCTTTGTCCGCAGCGAGGAACAAGCCGCTCGCCTGGACGCGGAAAGCGACGATGACGTTCTAGCGCTGGCGCCAACGCTGGACCTACTCGAGTTGATCGAAGACGAACTGCTGCTCGATCTGCCGCTTGTGCCGCGCCATGACCGCTGCGTCGATCTCTCCAGCCTGGGTTCGAAAGCGCCGTCCGACGTCGCTCCTTCCTCCCCCAACCCGTTCCAGGCGCTGGCCGGGTTGAAGCGCGGCAGGGTGGAGTGACGCCAGGCGCGTTGGCGCTGCTGGTATCATTGCAGGCTTTTCGCCGCGCATTGCCCCAGGAGCAGATATGGCCGTCCAGCAGAACAAGAAGTCGCCGTCCAAGCGCGGCATGCACCGTTCGCACAATGCGCTGACACCGCCAGGTACGGCCCTCGAGGCGACGACCGGCGAGGTGCATCTTCGTCACCACATCAGCCCAACCGGCTTCTACCGTGGCCGCAAGGTCCTGAAGTCGAAGGCCGAGGCCGGCGAAGCCTGAGCCAACGCGACGGTCGGTCGCACTCACCGATCCCCGTGGCGAACGGCGCGGCTTAAGGCGTGACCGGTTTCACGCCACTGACGCCCGTGCGCGTCGCCGTCGATGTGATGGGCGGCGACCATGGCGCGGTCGTCACGCTCCCAGCGTGCCGTGCATTCCTCGACCGCCACCCCGAGGCCGAAGTGGTCTTGGTCGGCCTGCCCGATGCCATCGCGCCAGCGAAAGCGTGGCCGCGCACACGCCTGGTCGCAGCCAGCGAAGTCGTCACGATGGACGACACCGTCGAGGTCGCGCTGCGGCGCAAGCGTGATTCGTCGATGCGCGTGGCAGTCTCGCTGCTCAAACCCGGCGGCGGCGCGCCACCTGCGGCCGACGTCGCGGTGTCGGCCGGCAACACCGGCGCGCTGATGGCGGTATCGCGCTACGTGCTCAAGACGCTCGAAGGCATCGACCGCCCGGCGATCGCCACCGTGATGCCCAATCGCCGTGACGGCGACACCACCGTGCTCGACCTCGGCGCCAACGTCGACTGCACCCCCGAACACCTGCTGCAGTTCGCGGTGATGGGCAGCGCGCTGGTGTCAGCGATGCGGCCCGAGTCGCAACCGAGCGTGGGCCTGCTGAACATCGGCGAAGAGGTGATCAAGGGCAACGAGACGATCAAACGCGCGGGTGAACTGCTGCGGCAGGCGCATGCTGGCGGGCACATCCGCTTCCACGGCAATGTCGAGGGCAACGACGTCTACAGCGGCGTGGTCGACATCGTGGTGTGCGACGGCTTCGTCGGCAACGTGATGCTCAAGACTTCGGAAGGGCTCGCGTCGATGATCACCGAATTCATGCGGCAGGAGTTTTCGCGCAACCCGCTGACCAAGCTGGCGGCGCTGGCAGCCATGCCGGTGTTGAAGCACTTCAAGCGGCGTGTCGACCCGCGGCGCTACAACGGCGCTGCGCTGTTGGGCCTTCGTGGGTTGGTGTTCAAGAGCCACGGCGGCGCCGATGTTTTGGCGTTCGAACATGCGTTGTCGCGCGCTTATGATGCTGCACACAACCGCCTTCTCGACCGCGTGCGCGACCGTATTCACGACACCATGCAGGCCCTGCCCGACGGTACCGCGCCCACGCGCGACGACAGCGCCGACGCCCGGGCAGCATGAGCGCCGCAGCGCCTCGCTTTTCGCGCGTGGCCGGCACTGGCAGCTACCTGCCGCCCAGGCGCGTCACCAACGACGACATGGTGCGCGACCTTGCACGTCGCGGTGTCGAGAACGTCCGACACCTGGATCGTCGAGCGCACCGGCATTCGCGCGCGGCACTTCGCCGACGAAGGCGTCACGGCCAGTGACTTGGCGCTGGTTGCGGCGCGCCACGCTCTCGAGGCCGCCGGGCGAAACGCCCGAGATATCGACCTGATCATCGTCGCGACCTCGACGCCCGACATGGTGTTTCCGTCCACCGCGACGATCCTTCAGCACAAGCTTGGCGCCAACGGCTGCGCGGCCTTCGACGTCCAAGCGGTGTGCTCGGGCTTCGTCTACGCGCTCACGGTGGCCGACGCGATGATCAAGGCGGGTGGTGCGAATCGTGCGCTGGTGGTCGGCTCCGAGGTGTTCTCGCGCATCCTCGACTTCAACGACCGCACGACCTGCGTGCTCTTCGGCGATGGCGCGGGCGCCGTGGTGATCGAAGCAAGCGACCAGCCGGGCATCGTCGCGTCCGAACTTCATGCCGATGGCTCGCACCTGCGACATTCTGTGCACACCGGGCAGCGTCGCTGGCGGCAAGGTCACCGGCGATCCGCTGTTGAAGATGGACGGCCCTGCGGTCTTCAAACTGGCCGTGCGCGTGCTCGAGGATGTTGCCCGCTCGGTGATCGGCAAGGCGGGCCGGCATCAGGACGACATCGACTTCCTGATTCCGCATCAGGCCAACATCCGCATCATGCAGAGCACGGCGAAGAAGCTCGGCCTGGCGCCCGAGCGTCTGGTCGTCACGGTCGACGAACACGGCAACACGTCGGCGGCGTCGGTGCCGCTGGCGCTCGATGTCGCCGTGCGCGACGGGCGCATCCAACGCGGTGACACCGTGATGCTCGAGGGTGTGGGCGGCGGCTTCACCTGGGGCGCGGTGCTGCTCGACTATTGATTCGGCTTCGATGCGCGTCGTCGATCGCATACGAAAAGTACAAGGAGATAGGCATGAGCAGCTTCGCCATGGTTTTTCCGGGGCAGGGCTCGCAGAGCGTGGGCATGCTCGACGCGTGGGGCGATCACCCGGCGGTGCGGGCCACACTCGACGAAGCGTCGCAGGCACTCGGTGAAGATGTCGCCGCACTGATTCGCGGCGGCCCAAAAGAAACGCTGGACCTCACCACCAACACGCAGCCCGTGATGCTGGTCGCCGGCATCGCGGCTTACCGTGCGTGGTTAGCCGAAGGCGGGCCGGCCCCGGCGGCGGTCGCGGGCCACTCGCTGGGTGAATACAGCGCGTTGGTCGCGTCGGGCGCGCTCGCGCTGGGCGATGCATTGCCGCTGGTGCGGCTGCGTGCGCAGGCGATGCAACAGGCGGTGCCGGTTGGTGCGGGAGCGATGGCGGCGGTGCTCGGTCTGGATGCGTCGGCGGTGCGCGACGTGTGCGCGCAGTCGCAGGCCGCAACCGGCGAGTGCGTCGAAGCCGTGAACTTCAACGACCCGAAGCAGACCGTCATCGCCGGAACGAAAGCGGCGGTCGAACACGCCATGGCGGCGCTCAAAGCAGCGGGCGCCAAGCGCACGCTGCCGCTGCCGGTATCCGCACCGTTCCACTCGTCGCTGATGAGGCCTGCGGCAGATCGCCTGCGTGAACGTTTGGCGACCGTGACGTTCACCAGGCCAGCGATCCCGGTGGTCAACAACATCGACGTCGCGGAGGCGCAAGACGCGGCCGGTATCAAGGACGCGCTGGTGCGCCAAGCTTGTGGGGCGGTGCGCTGGGTGGAGTTGGTGCAGGCGCTGCGCGACCGCGGCTGCACGCTGATCATCGAATGCGGCCCGGGCAAGGTACTCGCGGGTATGGTCAAGCGCATCGACGCCGACCTTCGCTCCGCGTGCGTCTTCGACCCCGCGTCGCTGGCCGAAGCGAAGGCGGCCGTGGCATGACGACGCTCGCTGGTTCGCTGCAAGGGCAGGTCGCGCTCGTCACGGGCGCCTCACGTGGCATTGGGCGCGGCG
This sequence comes from uncultured beta proteobacterium, assembly GCA_963738615.1. Lineage (GTDB taxonomy): Bacteria > Pseudomonadota > Gammaproteobacteria > Burkholderiales > Burkholderiaceae_C > CAVTWY01. Next base: position 1,619,733 of record CAVTXI010000012.1, on the reverse strand, counting down.
TCGCAGCCGCGCTCGCGGTGCAGGGTGTGCGCGTGATCGGCACGGCCACCTCCGACGAAGGCGCTGCGCGCATCGGATTGGCGTTGGCCGAACATGGCGGGCGAGGCATCCGGCTCGACGTGACCGACGCAGGCGCGCTCGATGCGGCGATCGACGCCATCGTGAAGACCGACGGCGGGTTGCACATCCTGGTCAACAACGCCGGCATCACGCGCGACCAACTCGCGATGCGCATGAAGGACGACGACTGGAGCGCCGTGATCGGCACGAACCTCGACGCCGTATTCCGCGCGTGTCGCGCCGCGGTGCGCCCGATGATCAAGCAGCGTCACGGCCGCATCGTCAACATCACCTCTGTGGTCGGCGCGATGGGCAACCCAGGGCAGGCCAACTACGCTGCGGCGAAGGCCGGCGTGGCGGGCATGACGCGCGCCCTCGCGCGCGAACTTGCCAGCCGCAACGTCACCGTCAACTGCGTGGCGCCCGGCTTCATCGACACCGACATGACCGCGGCGCTGGCGCCCGAACAGCGCGAGGCGCTCACCAAACAGATCCCGCTCGGGCGCCTGGGTTCGGTCGACGACATCGCGCACGCGGTGCTGTACCTCGTGTCGCCGGGCGGGGCTTACGTCACCGGATGCGAGCTGCACGTCAATGGCGGCATGTACATGGCTTGACCGCGCGCGCACGCCCACGCATGACCACGAATGTCCACGCAAGCTGGCCGCTTAGAATGCGCGCCGGTTTTCAGCAATCCACTCCTTGGAGGAGTTCATGAGCGATATCGAAGCACGCGTCAAGAAGATCGTGGCCGAGCAACTGGGCGTGCCTGAGTCCGACGTCACGAACGCCAAGGCCTTCGTGGCCGATCTGGGCGCCGATTCGCTTGATACGGTCGAACTGGTGATGGCCCTCGAAGACGAGTTCGGCATCGAGATCCCCGACGAAGAGGCCGAGAAGATCACGACGGTGCAACTCGCGATCGACTACGCGACGAATCACCAGAAGGCCTGACCGGGGCATTGGTTCGAGGCGCATGACTCGCCGCCGCGTTGTCGTCACCGGGCTCGGGCTTGTCAGCCCGGTCGGGATCTCGGTCGCCGAGGGCTGGGACAACCTCGTGGCGGGCAGGGGTGGCATTGCCAACGTCACCAAGTTCGACGCGTCGGCGCTGGCCTGCCGATTTGCGGGCGAGGTCAAGAATTTCCGGATCGATGAGTACATCCCCGCGAAGGACGCCCGCCACATGGACGCCTTCATCCACTTCGGGCTCGCGGCGTCGATGCAGGCGGTGCGCGATGCGGGCCTAGAGACGGGTGACGCGTTGCCAACCGAAGAGGCCGAACGCATCGGCGTCATCGTCGGTTCGGGCATCGGCGGCCTGCCAATGATCGAGGCCACGCACCAGGAGTACGTCGACCGCGGCCCACGGCGCATCTCGCCGTTCTTCGTGCCCGCGTCGATCATCAACATGGTGTCGGGCCACGTCTCGATCTACTGCGGCTTCAAGGGCCCGAACCTTGCGATCGTCACGGCCTGCACCACGGGCCTGCACTGCATCGGCGAGGCCGGCCGGATGATCGAATACGGCGATGCCGACGTGATGGTCGCGGGCGGCGCCGAGAGCACGGTGTCGCCGCTGGGCATCGGAGGGTTTGCGGCAGCGCGCGCGCTGTCGACGCGCAACGATGACCCTTCGACCGCGTCGCGTCCGTGGGACAAGAACCGCGACGGCTTCGTGCTCGGTGAAGGCGCTGGCGTGCTGGTGCTCGAAGAGTTCGAACACGCGAAGCGCCGCGGCGCCAAGGTCTACGCCGAACTCGTGGGCTTCGGCATGAGCGCCGACGCCTTCCACATGACTGCACCGAACGTCGATGGCCCCACCCGCGCCATGCGCGCGGCGCTGCGCAATGCGGGTGTGCGAGGCGACCAGATCGACTACATCAATGCCCACGGCACGTCGACGCCGCTGGGCGACTTGAACGAGACCAACGCGATCAAGCTGGCGCTGGGCGACCACGCGAAGAAGACGATCGTGAATTCGACCAAGTCGATGACGGGTCACCTGCTGGGTGGCGCGGGTGGCATCGAGTCGGTCTTCACCGTGTTGGCGCTGCACCATCAGGTCAGCCCGCCGACGATCAACATCTTCGAGCAGGACCCCGAGTGCGATCTGGATTACTGCGCCAACACCGCGCGCCAGATGAAGATCGACATTGCCTTGAAGAACAATTTCGGCTTCGGTGGCACCAACGGAACCCTGGTGTTCCGTCGCGCCTGAAGCGCGGCGCCCGTCTGCGGCGCGCGACCCTGCCCACGCGCCCTCGTGCCGACAACCGCGACTGCCACCGTTCGCATCGACGTGCCGCGCGACACCGCGTGGCGCCGGGCCTCGCTCGTGCTCGGTTCGACCACGGGCATGGCGCTCGCCGCGTGGATCGCGGGCTGGCAGTCCTGGCCCGCGTGGGCCGCGGTGGCGGCGATGACAGCGCTGGCTGTGGTGGGGGCCACCATCGGCCTTGCATGGCTGCGTGCACCGGCCGGAAGACTGAGTCGCCATGGCGACGCGTGGTGGTGGCACGCGGCGGGTCAGGCCGACATGGCGCCCGATGCCGGCACGCGGGGTGACGTTGCGGTGACGATCGATCTGGGACGCTGGATGCTCGTACGGTTCGAACCTGTTCCTGCGGCGACAGGCTGCTTGTGGTTGCCGCTGTCGCTCGCCGCTGCCGGCCCGGACTGGTGCGCGTGGCGATCGCTGCTGTTGTCAAGCCGGGCGACGGCGCCGACGACACCATGAGCGCCGAAGCCGACACCCTTCTGGTCGACCGCGTCAAGCTCGGCGATCAGCGCGCCTTCGAGATGCTGGTCGTCAAGTACCAACGCCGCATCGAGCGCCTGATCTCGCGCATGGTTCGCGATGACGGCCTGGTTCAGGACATCGCGCAGGAAACGTTCATCCGCGCCTACCGTGCGATCCCGAAGTTCCGAGGCGAAAGCGCGTTCTACACCTGGCTTTACCGTATCGCCGTCAACACGGCGAAGAAAGCGCTGATGGAACGCAAGCGCGATCCGGTGATCTATGAATCGGCGATGGCTGGGCCCGACGACGGCGAGGAACCTTCGCGCGTGGAGCACACACTAAGTGACGGCGAAACGCCCGATGCGGTGTTGGCAAGCAAGGAAATCGCCGCCACCGTGAACGCCGCCATCGACGCCCTGTCCGAGGAGCTCCGGCAGGCGATCGTGTTGCGCGAGATCGAGGGCCTCAGCTACGAAGAGATCGCCGACGTGATGAATTGCCCGATCGGAACCGTGCGCTCGAGGATCTTTCGCGCCCGCGAGGCGATCGCAACCCAGCTGCGGCCGTTGTTGGGCACGAAGGTGGGCGAGCGCTGGTAGGCATGGGCAACGACGGTGAGACAGCAATGATGGATCGACAGTGGGGTGACGCATGAACGTGCAGGGACCGACGGACAGTGGCGACGTGGCGCGCAACGCATCAGCGATCGACGCCCGCGAGGCGCTTTCGGCGCTGATGGACGGCGATGCCGACGACGGCACGGTGGCACGCGCCTGCGCAGTGTGGCGCACCGAGGCGCAGGTGCGTGCCGACTGGCACGCGTATCACGTCATCGGCGATGTGCTGCGCACGGCGGACCAGTGCCCGTCGTCGCGCGGCGATGCCGCGTTCATCGAAGGGCTGCGGCGCCGTCTCGAGCGCGAGCCCGTGATCATGGCGCCGGCAGCGGTCGACGCACGACTTTCGCCTGTTGTTGCCGACGTGGCCGTCACGGCGGTTGCCGCGCGGCGCGGTGCATGGCGCGCACCGATGGCGGCTGCCGCTGGCGTGGCCGCCGTGGCCACTGTGGTGTTTCTGATGCGCCCCGGGCTGCCCGATGCGCAGGCCCCGCTGGTGGCTACCGCGCCGCCCCCCGTGAGCGTTCCCGTTCAGAGCGCTGTGCCTGTGCCGGTGCTGGCTGCTGCGCGCGAGCCCGCGCCAAGGCTTGCCTCTACCCGTCAGGCTGCGCCGATCGTCGTCGTCCGCGATCCACGCATGTTGCGAGACGAACGGCTCGACCGCTATCTCGACGCTCATCGGCAGTTCGCCGAGGGCGCGTTGTCGATGGTTCCGGCTGCGACGGTTCGCGGTGTGTCCACCTTGGCGCCGGAGCGTTGACGTGATGGCCTGTGTGACCTTGCCTGACCACGCCGTGCCGTCGAAGCGGGCACGGCAGCGCTCGCTGGCGTGGCTGCGTGCTTTGGCCGTCACTGCGGCCACGCTGCCGGCCGCCTTGGTGGGGCATGCCGGCGAGGCAGGCGACAAGACGGATGGGCGCGGGTGGCTAAGCCGCATCGCCACAGCGGCGTCGCACACCAGCTACCACGGCACCATGGTGTTCTCCACCGGCAGCCACATGTCTACGACGCGCGTGACGCGTTATTGCATGGGCAAAGACAGCTACGAGCGCCACGAGTCGCTCGACGGTGCGCCCCGGATGATTTACCGCCACAACCAACTCGTGCACACCTTGTGGCCGCAGAAGAAGGTCGCCGTCGTCCAGCACCGCGATGCGCGTATGCCGTTTCCGGCGTTGCCCGACGCAGGCGATGCGCTCGCCACGTACGAACTTCGGCTCGAGGGTACTGATCGCGTCGCCGCCCGCAAGAGTCAGGTGATTCTGCTCGAGCCTCGCGACCCGCATCGCTACGCGCAGCGTCTGTGGGCCGAGGTGTCGACCGGGCTCATGCTGCGCGCCGACGTTCTCGACGGCGACGGTCGCGTGCTCGAATCGATCGCCTTCACCGATTTGAAAACCGATGTGCGGCCCCAGCCGGATGCCGTGACCGCGGCCATGAATCGCCTCGACGGCTATCAGGTGATCAAGCCCGATATCAGCCGCACCAAGCTCGAGAGCGAAGGCTGGAAGCTCGGCGTCCCGGTGTCGGGCTTTCGGCAGGTCAGTTGCGTCAAGCGGCCGGTCGAGGTCAGCCCGGCGAAGGCGGCGTCTGCGTCTGCGTCTGCGTCGATCGTGCAGTCTGTCTATTCCGACGGGGTCGCGCACGTCTCGGTGTTCATCGAACCTCACGACGCGTCGCGGCACAAGCCTCTGATGTCGTCCTGGGGCGCATCGAACACGTTGGCGCAGCAGCGCGGGGACGCGTGGGTCACGGTCGTGGGCGACGTGCCGATGGAAACCATCACGCGATTCGCCGAAGCGGTCGAACGGCTGCGGTAGCGCCAGGCAAGGCGCGCCTGTGCGGTGCGTCGGCCACCACGAACACGTTTTCTTGAAACACGAGGAGCATCCATGTCGATCGAACCGATCACGTTGTTGGCGCCGCGTCGGCGTCGTCTCACCGCCTTTGGGCTCGCTGCGGCCGTCGTCGCTGCTGCATGCACGATCGGTACCGTTGGCATCGGCGCAGGCGCCGCATCGGCGCAGGCCCAAGCCCCGGTGCGCGAGCTGCCCGACTTCAGCGAATTGGCCGAACGGGTCGGCCCGTCCGTCGTTCATATCCGCACGACCGAGAAGGCGCGCACTGCCGGCGGCCCGTCGGCGGGTGACGCCGAGATCCCCGACGAGATGCGCGAGTTCTTCCGCCGCTTCGGTATCCCCCTGCCGCAGCCGCGGGGTGGCGCGCCGCGCGGCGGCATTCCGCGCGGTGGCGACGAAGACGGGCAGGTGCAGCGTGGCACGGGTTCGGGCTTCATCGTGTCGGCCGACGGCGTCGTGCTCACGAACGCCCACGTCGTCGAAGGGGCCGACGAGGTGATCGTCAAGACCACCGACAAGCGCGAGTTCAAAGCCAAGATCCTGGGCTCCGACAAGCGCACCGACGTCGCCGTGCTCAAGATCGAAGCCACCGGGTTGCCCTTCGTGAAGATCGGCGACGCCAACCGCCTGCGCGTCGGCGAGTGGGTGATGGCCATCGGATCGCCCTTCGGCCTGGACAACAGCGTCACCGCTGGCATCGTCAGCGCCAAACAGCGCGACACGGGCGACTTCTTGCCGTTGATCCAGACTGACGTGGCCATCAACCCGGGCAACTCGGGCGGGCCGCTGCTGAACCTGCGCGGCGAGGTCGTCGGCATCAACTCCCAGATCTACAGCCGCTCGGGCGGGTACATGGGCATCTCGTTTGCGATCCCGATCGACGAGGCGATTCGCGTGGCCGACCAGTTGCGATCAGGCGGGCGCGTGGTGCGCGGGCGCATCGGTGTGCAGATCGGGCCGGTGTCGAAAGACGTGGCCGAGTCGATCGGTCTGGGCCGGCCGGTGGGCGCGTTCGTCGCTTCGGTCGAGAAGGGCGGGCCGGCAGAGAAGGGCGGTGTGGAAGCGGGCGACATCATCACGAAGGTCGACGGCCGTGCGATCGAAACGTCGACCGAACTGCCGCGCGTCATCTCGGCCATCAAGCCTGGCAACAAGGCAGCGTTGACCGTCTTCCGGTCCGGCAAGCCACGCGACCTGAGCGTGACGGTCGCCGAGTTCGAGGCCGAGCGCCCGACTCGCGTGGCGAAGGCCACCGAACCCGAATCGACTGCACCGAAGACGGCGATCGGCGTCGCGGTGGTCGACTTGACTGATGTGCAGCGACGCGAGTTGAAGCTGCGCGGCGGCGTGCGCGTCGAGTCCGCCGAAGGTGCAGGCGCGCGTGCCGGCTTGAACGAAGGTGACATCATTCTTTCGGTCGACAACCAGGAGGTTGCCGACGCGAAGCAGTTCGAGACCATCGTCTCCAAGATCGACAAGGGCAAGTCGGTTGCGATGCTGGTCCGCCGAGGGGAGGCGTCGAATTTCGTCGTCGTCAAGCCCAGTCGTTGAGCTCGGCAGTCGGACTTCCCACGATGAGGAATATTTCGCTTCAGCACGACGGGTAATCGGCCGGGCTGGGTGCGTGTATCCCCCCGGTCGCGAGCCCCTGGTCGCCAGCTCGGCATCCGCGCAGACGCGATTCCAAGCTTTCAGGGTCAGGATCCATGGCACTCGAGCCGTCGATCCAGCGCCTTTAGCGATGCGATCCGAGCACGTGTAACTGTCCCCAAGTCGCGCACATGGTGCTGTTGATAAGTTGTTGATAAAATTCCTCGTTGGTACCCGGCAACGTGCAGAAATCAAGGATTGGCGCGGGTTTCCGGCCGATGCGCGTGGCTAGAATGAAGTCACCAACAATGCAGTTGCCATACGTTTTTGTTGGAAGGCGCGTCATCATTGACGTGCCTTTTTTTTGTCTCTGGCCGTTCACCCTCGTCGATGAATCACATTCGCAATTTCTCGATCATTGCCCACATCGACCACGGCAAGAGCACGCTGGCGGATCGCATCATTCAACGTTGCGGTGGCTTGAGCGACCGTGAGATGGAAGCTCAAGTTCTCGACTCGATGGACATCGAGCGCGAGCGCGGCATCACCATCAAGGCGCAGACCGCGGCGCTCGAGTACACCGCGCGAGATGGGCGCGTCTACAACCTGAACCTGATCGACACCCCCGGGCATGTCGACTTCAGCTACGAGGTCAGTCGCTCGTTGTCGGCGTGCGAAGGCGCGCTGCTGGTGGTGGACGCGAGCCAAGGCGTGGAAGCGCAGACGGTGGCCAACTGCTACACCGCGCTTGATCTGGGCGTAGAGGTCGTGCCGGTCCTGAACAAGATGGACCTGCCGCAGGCCGACCCCGACAACGCGCGCGCCGAAATCGAAGACGTGATCGGCATCGACGCCACGCATGCGATCCCGTGCTCGGCCAAAACCGGCATGGGGCTCGACGACATTCTCGAGGCCGTGATTGCGCGCATGCCTGCGCCGCGCGGTAACCCCGACGGCCCACCACGCGCGATGATCATCGACAGCTGGTTCGACAACTACGTGGGCGTGGTGATGCTGGCGCGGGTGGTGGACGGCGTGCTGAAAAAAGGCGACCGCATCCGAATGATGGCGACCAACACGGTCTACCCGCTGGAACAGATCGGCGTGTTCACGCCCAAGGCAGTGCCGCGCGAAGAACTTCGGGCCGGCGAGGTGGGCTTTCTGATCGCCGGCATCAAGGAACTGCAAGCGGCGAAGGTGGGCGACACCATCACGCTCGAAAAAAAGCTGCCCAACAACGCCGGGCCGGCCACGCAGGCGCTGCCGGGCTTCAAGGAAATCCAGCCGCAGGTGTTCGCCGGCCTTTACCCCACCGAAGCCAGTGAGTACGACTCGCTACGCGACGCGCTGGAAAAGTTGAAGCTCAACGACAGCAGCTTGCGCTACGAACCCGAGGTGAGCCAGGCGCTGGGCTTTGGCTTTCGCTGCGGCTTCCTGGGCCTGCTGCACATGGAAATCGTGCAGGAACGCCTGGAACGTGAATTCGACCAAGACCTGGTGACCACGGCACCCAGTGTGGTCTACCAGGTGGAACTGGGTGACGGTGAAGTGCTGCAGGTAGAAAACCCCAGCAGGATGCCCGACCTGGGGCGCATCAAGGAGATCCGCGAGCCCATCGTCACCGTGCACCTCTATATGCCGCAGGACAGCGTGGGCCCGGTGATGACGCTGGCCAACCAGAAGCGCGGCGTGCAGATGAACATGGCCTACCACGGCAAGCAGGTGATGTTGACCTACGAGCTGCCGCTGGCCGAGATCGTGCTGGACTTCTTCGACAAGCTGAAGAGCGTGTCACGAGGCTACGCCAGCATGGACTACGAATTCAAGGAGTACCGCGCCGCCGACGTCGTGAAGGTGGACATCATGATCAACGGCGACCGCGTGGACCCGCTGGCCATGATCGTGCACCGTGCGCAAAGCCAGTTCCGCGGCCGCGCGGTCGCGGCCAAGATGCGCACCCTGATCCCGCGCCAGATGTATGACGTGGCCATCCAAGCGTCGATCGGCGCCAACATCATCGCCCGCGAAGATGTCAAGGCGCTGCGCAAGAACGTGCTGGCAAAATGCTATGGCGGCGACATCACCCGCAAGAAGAAGCTGCTCGAAAAACAAAAGGCCGGCAAGAAGCGCATGAAGCAGATCGGCTCCGTCGAAGTGCCGCAGGAAGCTTTCCTAGCGATCCTGCAGGTCGACGACTGAGTCGGCCTTCGTCCCTGTCCCGACTCACGTCACGCCACGCCACGCCCGCCCGGGCGCGCCGGATTCGTTCACCCAACCACATCCTCGATGGGCATCCTCACTGCTTTGCTTTATGGCGCCCTGCTGGTCTATATGGGCGGCTGGATCTTCGACTTTTGGATCGGCAACTTCGCGTTGGTGCTGGCGCTGCTGACGATCACGACGTTCGCCTACTGGCTGGCCGAGAAGTTCGTGTTCCTGCCCCGGCGGCGGCGCGCGGCCGAAGCAGCCGCCGGCCGCTGGGAAGCCGACCAGCGCGCGCGCGGCGGACAACAGACGTCCGGCGAAGCCTCGCGCGACCTCGTGACGCAACCGCTGTTAAGGCAACCCTGGTGGCTCGACTGGACCGCCGGCCTGTTCCCGGTGATCGCAGCCGTCTTCGTGCTGCGCTCGTTTGTCGTCGAGCCATTCAAGATCCCGTCGGGGTCGATGCTGCCAACGCTGCAGATCGGCGACCTCATCCTCGTGAACAAGTACCACTTCGGCCTGCGCCTGCCCGTGGTGAATGTGAAGCTGGTCGACAACAATGCACCCGCTCGCGGCGATGTGGTCGTCTTTCACTACCCACCCGACCCGCGCATCGACTACATCAAGCGCATCGTCGGCATCCCCGGCGACCGTGTGTCTTGGAAGGACCAGAAGCTCGAGGTCAACGGCCAGCCGGTGCCGACCAAGGCCGACGGGCAGTTCTACAACAAAGAGCTGATGCGTTACGTGCCGCAGTTCGCCGAGAAGTTCGGTGACCGCGACCACCTGATCCTGGTCGACGACAAGCGCTCCCAGGTGCCGATGCGCATGCGCGAGTTCGTCGGCCCTGCCGACGCTTGTCGGCACGCCAGCGACGGCGTGACCTGCCAGGTGCCGCCTGGGCACTTCTTCGTGATGGGCGACAACCGTGAAGATTCGCTCGATTCGCGCTTCTGGGGCTTCGTGCCGCAGGACAACTTGGTCGGGCGGGCCTTCTTCGTTTGGATGAATTTCGGTAATCTCGGGCGGATCGGCTCGTTTCGATAGGGCAGAGGGGCATTGATGAAGACGTACGGGCGCCGCCAACGCGGCATCACGCTGATCGGTCTGGTGATCTGGGCCGTTGTGATCGCCTTTGCTGCGCTGTTGGTGATGAAGGTCTTCCCGACCGTCAACGAGTTCTGGACGATCAAGCGCGCGGTCGAGAAGATCGCGCAGACCAACCCTGCCACGGTGCTCGAAGCCCGCAGGGCGTTCGACCAGCAGCAGAACGTCGAGTACTCGATCTCGTCGATCAGCGCGAAAGACCTGAAGGTCACGAAAGAGAACGACAAGGTCGTGATCGCCTTCGCGTACGACAAGGAGATCGAGCTCTTCGAGCCCATCTTCCTGCTGATCAAGTACCGCGGCGAGGGCCGCGCGAAGTAAGTTCCGCGCCGACGCGACCGCATGCACGAAGCCCCGCACGCCTCTTCCGCGCTGGCTGCGCTCGAGCGCCGGCTCGGCTATCGCTTCACGCGGGCACGGCTGCTCGAGCGAGCCCTGACGCATCGCAGCGCGGCGTCGGAACACAACGAACGTCTCGAGTTCCTGGGGGACGCGGTCCTCACGACAGCGGTCTCGGCGATGCTCTTTCGGCAGCAGCCCGACGCCGCCGAAGGCGAGCTCACGCGCATGCGTGCGCAGCTGGTGCGCGAAGAAAGCCTGCATCGCCTCGCGCTGGTGATCGAGCTGCCATCGGTGGTGCGCCTGTCCGAAGGCGAAGCTCGCGGGGGCGGCGCGCAGCGCGCGTCCATCCTGGCCGACGCGATGGAGGCGATCGTCGGGGCGGTCTACATCGACGGGGGCTTCGACGCTGCCCAACACCTGATCGAAAGGCTGTTCGGCGAATCGGTTGCGGCGGCTCACCTCGACGCGTCGGGCAAAGACGCCAAGACCGAGCTTCAGGAATGGCTGCAGGGCCGCAAGCTGTCGGTGCCGTCGTACCGCATCGTCGCCACCAGCGGGCAGGCGCACGCGCAAATCTTCGACGTCGAGTGCGCGGTCGAGGTGCTGCACGTGTCCGCGCGTGGCACCGGGCGCTCACGGCGCGCGGGCGAGCAAGAGGCGGCGCAGAAGCTGCTGGCGACGCTGAAGGCGAGTGATCGTCCCGGCGGCCCGCTGGCACGCTGAACCGCGCACCTTTTCCTCTTCGCTTCGCACTCGTCCTTGACGATGGGTCAACCGTCCACAGCATCCGACCCCGGCGCACCGCCGACCGAGCGTTGCGGCTTGGTTGCGATCGTCGGTCGCCCGAACGTCGGCAAAAGCACGTTGCTGAACGCGCTGGTCGGGCAGAAGGTCAGCATCACGTCGCGCAAGGCGCAGACCACGCGTCACCGCATCTTGGGCGTGCGCAGCCTCGGTGAGCAAGGCGAGGGCGGTGCGCAGTTCGTGTTCGTCGACACGCCCGGGTTTCAGACGAAGCACGGCAATGCGCTGAACCGCAACCTCAACCGCACGGTGCGCGCCGTGCTCGGCGACGTCGACATCGTGCTCTTCGTCGTCGAGGCCGGCCGCTTCGGGCTTGACGACGCCAAGGTGCTGGCGGTGTTGCCGCCCGACAAGCCGGTGCTGCTGATCGCCAACAAGCTCGACCGCATCGTGCGTCGCGCCGAACTCGCGCCGTGGTTGAAGTCGATGCAAGACCGTCGCGACTTCTCCGAGTACGTGCCGTTGTCGGCGCACAAGGCAGCCGATGTCGAGCGCCTGCTCGGCATCGTCACGCCGTATCTGCCGGTGCAGCCTTGGTTCTACGACGTGCAGATGCTGACCGACCGCAACGACCGCTTTCTTGCTGCCGAGCTCGTGCGCGAGAAGGTCTTTCGCCTGACGGGCGACGAAGTGCCCTACGGCTGCACCGTCATCGTCGATCGCTTCGAGGAACAAGGCGAAGGTGAGACCGCGGCCAGGCCGCTGACCCGCATCGACGCCACGATCGTCGTCGACCGCGACGCGCACAAGGGCATGGTGATCGGCGAAGGTGGTGAGCGCCTGAAGCGCATCGGGTCCGAAGCGCGCCAGGACCTCGAGCGCCTGCTCGACACGCGCGTGCACCTGCAGCTGTGGGTCAAGGTCAAGGGTGGTTGGGCCGACGAGGAATCGCACCTTCGCAGCTACGGGTACGAATGAGGCTGCCGGGTATGGATGAGGCTGCCAGGTATGGATGAGGCTGCGCCTCGTCGACCGCGCGACACCGCGTGGCGCGCCTTCGTGCTGCACCATTACGACTGGAGCGAGTCGAGCCTGATCCTCGACCTGTTCACGCGCGAAGGCGGCCGCGTGGTCGCTGCCGCCAAAGGTGCCAAGCGCCCCAGTTCGGCGTTGCGCCCGGTGTTGTTGCCTTTCCAGCCGCTGCACGTGCAGCTGTCACGCCGCCATGCGGACGGCGAAGACGAAGTGCTGCCGCTGCGAAGCGCCGAATGGGGCGGTGACCTCGCGGACGGCACGGCCACGCTGTTGCGCGGCGAAACGCTCTTTCTCGGCTTCTACGTCAATGAGTTACTGATGAAGCTGCTGGCCCGCGGCGACCCCCACCCGGCGCTGTTCGATGCCTACGCGCATGCGCTGGGCGCGTTGGCGTCGGCACCCGGCGAGGGCCAGGCCCAGGCTGCGCTGCGTGCCTTCGAGCTCACGCTGCTTCAGGAACTGGGCTGGCTGGCCGACCTGTCGCTCGTCACGTCCACGCTCGAGCCGCTGCGCCCGGGTGCCGGCTACACGCTTCGCGCCGAAGGGGGCCTGACGCAGGACGGCAGCGAATCGATCGATGGCGAACATTGGCTGCGCATGCGCGCCGCGCTGTCCGATGGCGCTTTTGGCGAACTGCGGCATGCCTGCGAACACGCGGCCGCCGTGCCGCTGCGCAACATGCTGCGGCACGTGCTGGCCTTGCACCTAGGACACACGACGCTGCGCACGCGCGCGGTGGCCCTGAGCCTGCGTCGACTCGCGCGGGTCTAAGCGCCGCGGACACGCGTCGGCTTCATGCGAGGATCACGCCATGAACCCGCTCGTCTCGCCGCCGCACACCACCGCGCTGTCGGTCAACGTCAACAAGGTTGCGCTGTTGCGCAACACGCGGCACCTGGGCATTCCCAGCGTCGTGCGTGCGGCCACGTTGTGCCTCGAGGCGGGCGCGCAGGGCATCACGGTGCACCCACGGCCCGACGAGCGCCACATCCGCGCCGGTGACGTTGACGACATCGCCGCGTTGATGAAGAACTGGCCCGCGGCCGAGTACAACCTCGAGGGCAACCCCTTCCACAACCTGATCGCGCTGGTGAAGAACGTGCGCCCGCACCAGGCCACCTTCGTGCCCGATGCGGTCGATCAACCCACGTCGGACCATGGTTGGCGCTTCCCCGAAGATGCCGCGCGTCTGGCCCCCGTGATCGCCGAGGTCAAGGCGCTGGGCGTGCGCGTCAGCCTCTTCATGGACCCCGAGCCCGGGCAGATGCGTGCGGTGCGCGAGCTTGGCGCCGACCGCATCGAGCTCTACACCGAAACCTACGCGCGCGCCCACGGCGGCCCTGACCATGCGACGGTGTTGCAACGCTTTGTCGACGCCGCGCAGGCTGCGCATGCCGAAGGGCTCGAGGTGAACGCTGGTCACGACCTGAACCTCGCGAACCTCGCCGACTTCCTGCGCGCCTTGCCGCGCGTGGCCGAGGTGTCGATCGGCCATGCCCTTGTCGCCGATGCGCTCGAGATGGGCTACGGCGAGACCGTGCGCGCGTATCGGCGCGAAATCGAGCGTGCGCATCTCGCGTGAACGTCGATGATCGTTGGCATCGGCACCGACCTGTGTGACATCCGTCGGGTGCAACTCGCGCTCGACCGTCGCGGCGATCGCTTCGCGCGCAAGGTGCTGGGTGATCGCGAGTACGCCGTCTACACGCAACGCAGTGCGCGCGCGGCGCTGCGCGGGCTGCGCTACCTGTCGACGCGCTTCTCGGCGAAAGAAGCGTTCTCGAAGGCGGTGGGCCTGGGCATTCGCCATCCCATGACCTGGCGCGCCTGCCAGATCCTCAACGCCCCCGGCGGCAAGCCCGAAGTTGTTCTCGACGGCGCGCTGTCGCAGTGGTTCACCCAACGACGTTTTCGTGCGCACGTCACCGTGACCGACGAAGGCGACTACGCTTGCGCTTTCGTCGTGGTCGAGGTCGACTTCGACCACGACCACGACCACGACCACGACCCCGCACCCGCACTCTTTTCACCGATGGACCAAGCTTGATGACCCACGCCCCCGTCGTCCTCGACATCGCCGGCACGTCACTGACCGCCGCCGACCGCCGCCGTCTCGAGCACCCGCTCACCGGTGGCGTCATCCACTTCGCGCGCAACTGGGTCGACCGGCGCCAGCTCACCGAGCTGAACGCACAGATCAAGTCGGTCCGCCCCGACGTGCTGATCTGCGTCGACCACGAAGGCGGGCGCGTGCAGCGCTTCAAGACCGACGGCTTCACGCACCTGCCGCCGATGCGCGTGTTGGGTGATGCGTGGATGAAGGACGCGTTAACCGCCACCGACGCCGCCAGCGCGGTCGGCTATGTGTTGGGTGCCGAACTTCGTGCCTGCGGCATCGACCTGAGCTTCACGCCCGTGCTCGACCTCGACCACGGCGGCAGCACCGTCATCGGCGACCGTGCCTTCCACCGCGACGCCCGCGTGGCCGCGATGCTGGCCAAGAGCCTGATGCACGGCCTGCTGCGCAGCGGCATGGCCAACTGCGGCAAGCACTTCCCTGGCCACGGCTTCGTGGTTGCCGACAGTCACGTCGACGTGCCGCTCGATGAACGCACGCTCAAAGCGATCCTCGCCGACGACGCCAAGCCGTACGAGTGGTTGTCGACCACGCTGACCAGCGTGATGCCGGCGCATGTGATCTACCCCAAGATCGACCGTCACCCGGCGGGCTTCTCGCCGCGCTGGCTGAAAGAGATCCTGCGCGGCGACATGGGCTTCACCGGCGCGATCTTCAGCGACGACCTGTCGATGGAAGGCGCCAAGGTCGCCGGTGGCCACGTCGACGCCGCGTTGGCGGCGCTGAACGCCGGCTGCGACATGGTGCTGCTGTGCAACCAGAGCGTCGACGGCGGCGTGGCGGTCGACGCGCTGCTCGACGGGTTGCAGGTTTCGCTCGACGCCGGCCGCTGGCAGGGTGATGTCGACAGCGAACAGCGCCGCCTGGCCCTGCTGCCCACCATGCCGCCACTGCCATGGGACGAATTGATGCACGATCCGCTGTATCAGCGCGCCCTCGAACGCCTACCCTGACAAGCCATGTCCGACAGCCCTACGAACGAAACCCGCCGCACGCAGATGGTCGACATTGCGCGTCTTGCTGGCGTGTCGGTATCGACCGTCTCGCGCGCGTTGAATGGCAGCGACCTCATCAGCAAGGAGACGCGCGACCGCATCAGCGCCATCGCGCGTGCGCACCACTACACCATCAACGCTGGTGCGAAGAACCTGCGCATGCAGCGCAACCACACGATCGCCGTCGTGATTCCGTATGCGTCGACCTCGCGTCAGCACATCTCGGACCCGTTCTTCCTGTCGATGCTGGGCAGCCTGGCCGACGCCGTGACCGACCGCGGCTATGACCTGCTGCTGTCGCGCGTGGACGCCGACAACCTCGATGCCGCCGCAAGCCTGTACGACTCGGGCCAGGCGCTGGGCATCATCCTGATCGGTCAGTGGCTGCACCACGATCAACTCGAGGAGATGGCGCAGCGCCGCGTGCCGATGGTGGTGTGGGGCGCGCAGCTGCCGCACCAGCGCTACTGCACCGTGGGCGGCGACAACGTGTTGGGCGGACAGCTCGCCACCGAACACCTGATCCGCCGCGGCCGCAAGCGTGTGCTTTTCATTGGCGACCCGCGCCTGCCCGAGGTGGGGCAGCGCTACGCGGGATATCGGGAGGCGCTGAAAGCAGCGCAACTGCCCGAGTCGAAAGACCTGCTGCTGCAGGTGCCCTTCGACGTCGACGTGGCGCGTGCAGGCCTGACGCAACTTCTCGCGCGCAAAGTCGCCTTCGACGGCGTGGTCGGTTGCAGTGACCTGCTCGCCATCACCGCCATCCAGGTCCTGCGCGAACGCGGCCACCGCGTGCCCGAAGAAGTGGCCGTGGTCGGCTACGACGACATGCCCGTCGCTCTGTACTGCGACCCTCCGCTCACGTCGGTGCACCAACCGGTGCAGGAAGCAGGCGCGGCGATGGTCGATGCTTTGCTGGCCCTGAGCGCAGGGCACGCGTCAGCGCCGCGGGTGTTGCCGGTGGCGTTGGTGGAGAGGCAGAGTACGCGGGTGGGGTGAGGGGTTGCCCGCTTGCCCACGCCTCTGACGCCTCACGGCCCGTCGGCTCCCAAGGGAGAGTGCGGCCTACCGGTGCTGTATCGTCGGACTTTGATCTCACCGAGGGTTGTCGATGGCAAAGCCAAACTACCAGTTCGAAAAGCGGCAACGAGAGCTCGCGAAGAAGATGAAGAAGGAAGAGAAGGCGGCGCAACGAAAGGCAGCCCCGCAACAACCTGTGCCGCCACCCGAAGAGCCCAGCGAGGACCGGGTCGGTCAAGCTCAGACAGGGTTGTAGCGGCGTGGCGGCGCAGTGGGGTAGTGGGGTAGTGGGGTAGTGGTAGGTTTGCCCGGACTTGATCTCGACCAAACCGACATGGCCGGGAGGCACACCGTACTCGACCAACAGGTCGACCTCGAGACCGGAGCTGTCGCGGTGGTAGTGCAGTGCCGCTGGGCTGCCCTGGATGCCAGCGCCGCGCAACTCGGCGATCGACATCGGCAGCAGTTCGAGCAGCGCCGTACGTCCGCCAGGGACTGGGTGATCGAGTGCATCAACTCGAAGCCGTGGCTGCCTGTGAGCACGAAGCGGCCTGGTGTCGACCACGCACGTGACCACGCACGCCAAAACGGCACACTCACGCACCATGTCCACGATGTCGGAACAGCGTCGTCCCGCAGACCCGTCGGCGCGGCCGTCGCGCTGGCCGCGCGGGTGGTGGACTGGTCTGCTGGTTCTTGTGCTGGTAGCCGCAGGCGCCGCCTGGTACCTGCGGCAGCAACAACAGCGCGTCGACGCTCGCCAGCACGCGCTGGCGCGGCTGGCCGCCGAAGAGAAGGCGCGCGATCAGGCGCAGGCGCGGGCCTACGCGGGCGACGTCGAAGCCGCGGGCAGCCTTTGCGACGGCGGTGATCGCGAGTCGGCCTGGGCAACCTTCGACGAGTTGTGGCTGCGTGCGCCGTCGGCGGCAGGCAAGGCCGCAGCGCAGTCCGCGCAAGCCGACTGCGCGATGGGTTGGCTTCGTGAGCTGGAGACCAGCGGCTACGAGAAGTTCGCGGGCATTGCGCAGAGGGTCATGCCCGTTCTCGGCCGCGAAGTTGCCGTGGCGCACGGCGCTCGGCTGGGCGATCTGCAAGCCCATCTGGGATGGGCGCAGTTCCTGCGTTCGCCCGAGGGCCGAGCGACCGATGCCGTCGTGTCGCACTACCAGCGCGCCATCGCCGCCGACCCGCACAACCCCTACGCCAACGCCATGTGGGCCCACAACGGCGCGCAGCGCGGGGACAGCGACGATGTCGTCGCGGCGCGCTTCGAAACCGCGCTTGCATCGGGGCGCGAGATGGCGTTCGTGCGCTGGATGCAGGTTGTGGTCGCGAACGACAACAGCGCACGCCTTGCGCGTGTGCTGCAGTCCTTCAACGAAGGGCGCAAGCGCGGTGAACCCCGTCCCCACGGCGCCGAACTTCTCTACTTGCTCTTGTGTGAGCAGGCGCTGATGCGCACGCAGCACCGTGTGGCCCTGCTGAACGCGCTGTCGGCCGACGACGCCATCGCGACGATCGCATGGGCGCAGCCGCATCAGACCGTACGCGACGAGCGCGAACCGCTGTGGCACCTGTGCGGCTCGGCGTACCTGGTTCACGCGCATCGATACGCCGAGGCCGACGCGATCATCAGGCGCACGCTGAAGTCGATGGGCAGCGCCTACAAGGGTGGCGCCTACGAGCGCTGGGCGATGGAGCAGCTTGCGCGATTCAAGGCGGCGAAGTAGCCGCAGGGCCTGGCTTCGTTCGCTAGCGAGCTAGGGCGCCTTGCCCTTGGTTGCGCTGGCGCGCGCGGCTGCCAGCTTGCGTGCATACGCGTCCGCGGCCGCGTTGTCGGCGCGTTCGCCGCGTTCGCCGCGTTCGCGATAGAGGGCCTCGAGTTCTTCGTAGACGTATTCGTCGACGGTGCCGGCTGCGTCGTGTTCACGTTCCAGCCGCTGCTGGATCGCGAAGGCTTCGTCGCTGCGCTTCAGCGCGCGCAGGGTGTGCGCGACCATCCACCACGCTTCGCGAACGTTCTGCGGTTTGTCTTGGGCCTCGTGCAGCGGGATCGCGGCACGCAGGTGCGTGAGCGCTTCGTCGAAGCGGCCCAGTTGGTGCAGCGCATAACCCACGTTGTTCTGGATCGACGCTTCCCACCGTTGCGCTGCGGCTTGCGACGAACGCTGCGCAACCGCGAGCGCTTCGCGGCCCCACTTCAACTGGTCGGCGGGTGTGGTGTCGACGAAGGCGAACATGTGGATCGCGTCGATCGCCAGCGCGTCGCGCTTGTGCTCGCGCGCGATGTCCAGTGCCCGTTGATACGCACGGCGCGCGGCTTGGCGATGCTCGTCGGTCAGTTCGTCCGGGCGATGGGCCGCGCTGGCGTGGGTGCGGCCGAGTTCCAGCGCGTGGCGGATGCGGGCCTCGGGGCGGGCGCGTTCGAGTCTCGGTTCGATCTCACGCAGCACCGCACGGGCACGTTCGAAGTCACGGCGCAAGCCATGCGTGCGCGCGATCTGCGTACGCAAAATCAGCGCGTCGTCGCCCTCGGCTTTCGTCAGCGCGTCCTGAAAGCGTTGTTCGCTGCGCGCGGGGTCGCGAAAGTCCCACAACGCGTCGAGGTCCAAAGCAGCATGGGCCATGGTGATGCAGCCGAAGCAGAGGGTCGAGACGACCAGCATGAGTTTCATGGAGCCGCGATTGTCGATCCGGCGTGGCTCGATAAGCTTCGCCTCTTCGCGAACCCGACCCAGCGCGGACCTCCATGAACCCCAACGCGCGCCGGCCTACCCTGGACGTGCTGCGCATCGTCGCGGCGCACCTGATCGTCTGGCACCACTTCGCGCTGTACAGCGGCATGGCCGACGCGGCGTGGAGCCTTGCGCCGCAGGTCTTCGGCTTCCTTGTCGACCACGCGCGCAAGGCGGTGCAGGTGTTCCTGGTGCTCGGCGGGTTTCTGGTGGCGAAGGTGTGCATGGGCGCCGGAGAGGGCCATGGGGTGCGTGCGGTGGGTCAGCGCTTCATGCGACTCGCGCCGATGGTCTGGCTGGCGCTGGCGTTCGTCGTCGTGATCGGCGCGACGATGGGCGTCAGCGGCGACGAGCCGCGGTCGTCGTGCGCCGTGCAGTTCGGTCGCCTTGTGGCCAACGCGCTCATGCTGCAAGACGTGCTGGGCGTACCCGCGGTCAGTCCAGGTCTCTGGTACGTCGCGATCGACCTTCAGCTCTTCGCGTTGTCGGCGCTGCTGGCGTGGTGGGGACGATCGCTCTCCGCCATGGCCCGCATGTGGATCGTCGCCGCAGCGGTGATCGCCTCGGCGTGGATCTTCAATCGCGATCCGTCGTGGGACGCGTGGGCGCCGTACTTCGTCGGCGCGTACGGGCTTGGCGTGCTGGCGTGGTGCGTCGGGACGGCGCGACCCGGCGCGACCGCGGCGATGGTGGCTGCGACGATCGGTGTGGTCGCGGCGCTGGTGTTCGACTTTCGCGACCGCCTGCTGATCGCACTTGTCGTGGCGTGGGCGCTGGCGGTGTGGCTGCGTGCATCGGCGCACGCTCGACACGCTCGTCACGACCACGTCACGCGCACCAACCGTGCGCTTGCCACGCACGCAGACGCCACGTATGCGCTCTTCCTGCTGCACGACCCCGTGCGCCGCGTCGTCGAAGCGGTGTGGTCGCGCGGGGCGTCGGCCGATGCGCGCGCGCAGTTGATGGGACTCGTCGTCGCTTGGGTGGCGAGCGTGCTGATCGCGCACGTGGCGACCCGGCTGTTCGGACGGCGCACTGTGCGCTGAAGCGCGTCGTCAGGTTGCGCGTGCAGGCGTGACCGTCGGCGCTGCTGTGGCCGTTGCCGCCGCCGCCGTCGCCCGCCCACCCAACCAATACGCGACACCCCACCACCCCAGCGCGATCGGCACTGCCATCATCGACAACTGCGTGATCGTCACGCCCTGCGATTTCAGGCCCGAGAAGGCCAGCGTCGACAACCAATCGCCGCCGCGATGCACCACCGTGTCGATCACGTTCTTCGCCTTGTACTTCTGCTCGGCGGGCAGCGCGTTGAAAAGCGTCTCTCGCGCCGGCTTGCTGACGGCGTATTCACCCGCGCGGCGCAGCACGCCGAAGACGATCAGCGTCGCCAGCGTCGGCACGGCCGCCAGCGCGATGAAGCCGAGCACCGACAAGATGGGCATCGCCACCAGCATGGCGCGTGTGCCCAGCTTCGTCATCAACGTGCCGAAGGCCAGCACCTGCACCAGCAGCACCAGCACGTTCACCGCCAGGTCGACGCGCGCCAGCAGCTTGGTGCGTTCGGCCGAACTGCTGATCGCGGCGGGCAGCATCTCGACCTGCTGGAAGTACAGCAGCGTCGACAGCAGCGAGAACGCGAGCATGAAGAGGCAGATCGCGAACAGGTACGGGTTCGTCAACACGTCGCGCAGCCCGGCCCAGATGCTGCCGCCGATGGGCTGGTCTTCCTGCGCGTTGCGGGCTCGCGCGGCGGGGTCTACGTTCTGTGTGCGCTCCCACGCGCGCAGGCCCTGAATGCAGATGATCGCGGCGACGAGGAAGGCGGCCGACACCAGCATCAGATTCTTCGGCCCCATGCCTTCGACCAGCGTGCTCGTGATCGTGGGCCCCACCAGCGCACCCACTGTGCCGCCCGCGGCGATGAAGCCGTAGAGGCGCTTCGCCTGCTCGGTGACGAACAGGTCGGCCATGAAGCTCCAGAACACCGACACCACGAAAAGGCTGAACACGCTCGTCCACACGTAGAACACACGCCCGGTCAGCGCGGCCTGCTCGCCACCGCCGGCCTGCATCCACGCGAAGAAGCCCACGAGGTTCAACGCGAAGAAGCCGTAGATCCACGGCAGCAGCGTCTTGCGCGGGAAGCGCGCCGTCAACCAGCCGAAGATCGGCACCACGACCAGCATCGTGATGAACACGTAGGTGAAAAGCTCGGCCAGGTTTTTCGCCCCGACCTGATTCGCCATCTCGTCGCGGATGGGCCGCAGCACGTAGTAGCTGGCCAGCAGGCTGAAGAAGTACAGGAACGACCACAGCGCGGCGCGCAGTTCGTCGTGACGGGCGCCGGACAGACGCAGAAGCAGAGCGGTCATGGTGGTTGTGATGGTTGTAGGCTCACGGGCACCGAAGCAGGAGGCCGCGATGATCGTCGAACAGATCTGGACCGCCAACCCGTACCGCAACTTCAACTACCTGATCGCCTGCCCCCAGACCGGCGAGGCGCTGGCGATTGACCCGCTCGACCACGCGAAGTGCCTGCACCGCGCCAAGGTCCGCGGCTGGCAGATCACGCAGGTGTTGAACACGCACGAGCATCACGACCACACCGGCGGCAACGCCGCGGTGATCGAAGCGACCGGCGCCAAGTTGCTGGCGCATCACAAGGCGGGCGCGGGCATCCCCGGCGTCGATCGTGGCTTGGCTGCGGGCGACATCATCAAGGTCGGCCGCACGGTCGAGCTCGAGGCACTGGACACCCCTGGCCACACCATGTGCCACGTCTGCCTGCGCTCGCACACCGACACTCCTGCGCTGTTCTGCGGCGACACGCTGTTCAATGCGGGCGCGGGCAACACCCACAACGGCGGGCACACCGAAGCGCTGTATCAAACCTTCGCTGACCAGTTGGCCAAGCTGCCCGACAACACGCTGGTCTATCCCGGCCACGACTACATCGACAACAACCTGCGCTTCACCCTCGCGCGCGAGCCAGGCAACACGCGCGCCGCCGGGCTGCTCGACGAGGTGAAGGGGCAAGACCTGGACGCGCCGCTGGTCACCACGCTCGGCCTCGAGAAGGAGATCAACACCTTCTTTCGCCTGCACAGCAAGGGCGTGATCGCGAAGCTGCGCGAAGCGTTTCCGGATCTGCCTGACGAGCCCGATGCGAAGACGGTGTTCGTGAAGCTGAGGGAGTTGCGCAACACGTGGTGAGGCTGCGGCGGGGTGGCGTCGAGGGACCTTTCAGAGCGTCTCCGACGCGTCAAAGTCCAACTCGACGCGCGCTCCATTCGGGTCGAACGAAAACAGTTGCCATGTGCCCGCCCCAGCCTGCTGACGCAGGTCGTACTTCACGCCACGCTCGTCGAAGCGCGCCTTCACCGCTTTCAGATCACTCGCGGTGAAAGCCATGTGGTCGATCACGCCAGTGCGCGGGCTCGGCATTGGGCGGTCCCAGTAGATGTGCAGCACGGCCTGCTTTTCATTGAACGGATAGAGCCACGCGCCGGGGAAACCAAGGTCAGGTCGCGGGCCTTCGACCAGGCCGAGTAGGCCGCAGTAGTAGTCGAGCGTCTTCTCACGATCTTCGGCCGTGATGGTGAAGTGGTTCATGCCGTGGATCATGCGAGCGCTCCTCGATGCACGTTCAAACGATCAGGACCAGCGCGCCACTGGTCGCGCGCGACTCGAGCCGCGCGTGTGCGCCGGTTGCGGCTTCGAGCGAGTGTCGCTCGATCGGTGGCTTGCGGATGCTGCCGTCGGCCAGCGCGGCCCACACGCGCGCGGCACGTTGCAGCAAGGCGCTGCGCGTGGCGACGTAGTCGAAGACGACCGGGCGCGAGAAGGTGATCGACTTGGCGACCAACGCGTTCGGGTCGACCGCTTCGAGCGCGCCGCTGGCCTGACCCAGGCTGATCCAGTGGCCCCGGCGCGCCAGTGCGGCGAAGTTCTCGTCGCGCGCGTCGCGCCCCAGGCCGTCGATCAGCACGTCGGCGCCGCCGCACAGGCGCTGAACCGCATCGGCAAAACGGTAGTCACGCGTCACGATCACGTGTTCGCAGCCGTGCTCGCGTGCCAGGCGTGCCTTGTCATCGCTCGACACGGTGCCGATGACCGTGGCGCCGAGGCGCCGCGCCCATGAACACACCAGCAGGCCGACGCCGCCGGCTGCGGCGTGGATCAGCACGCGCGTGCCGGTGGTGACGCGCCCCAGGTCGTGCAGCAGATAGTCGGCGGTGAGGCCCTTGAGCAGCAGTGCAGCCGCCACGTCGTCGTCGATCGCGGCTGGCAGGCGCACGACTTTGTCTGCTGGCACGCAGCGCACGCCGCAGTAGGCGCCGGGTGTCGGGCCCAGATACGCCACGCGGTCGCCGGGCATGAAGCCCGTCACGCCGTCGCCGACATCGATCACGCTGCCCGCGGCTTCCATGCCGGGGGTGGCGCCTTCGGCCAGCATCGGTGGGATCCAGCCGCGGCGCAGGTAGATGTCGATGTAGTTGACGCCGATCGCGCGCTGGCGGATGCGGACTTCGCCCGTCGCGGGGGCAGGGCAGTGCCGCGTCTTCGGCGATCAGTTGATCGGCATCGCCGTAGCGCTTCACGACGACGCGACGCGTGGGTATCGGCAACGCCGTGGGCATGGGCGCGCTGCCGGGCGCACGCAAGTCGCCGCCTTGCGCCAGATGCACGGCGCAGGTTCTCGAAGCCGGCTTCGTAGACGTCACGCGCGACCATCTCGCGCAGCTCGCGCTCTTGGCCCGGTGGCGTCGCGAAGCTCGATTCCCAATGCCAGAAGGTGCGGTTGCCGTCGGTCACGGGCTTCAGCGTCACGGTGGCGACGTAGCGTTGCAGCGGTACGGTGGCGTCGACGATGCAGTAGGTGCTTTTGTACTGCTTGTCGTCGAGAGTCGAGCAACTGTTCGCGGATGCGGTTGCCGTCTTTCAGGTTGAAGTTGCGGACGCAGCCGACCTGGTCGCTGCGTTCGCCGGCTTCGATGCGGCTGGCGTCGACCACGTCGTGCCACTGGTCATGGCTGTTGAAGTCGCGGATGACGGCCCACACGCGCTCGATCGGCGCGTCGATGATGGTGGAGCGGATGACCTTCTGCAGCACGGCGTCGTGCCCGCTCAGCGCCGCGAGAAGTGGCGCTTCAGCCCGTCGAAGCCACCGGTGAACACGCCGCTGATCTGGTCGGTCAGCTCACGCTCGCGGCCTTCCTCGCAGTCGAACTCGGCGCTCCATTCGGCGAAGTGCGCTG
This sequence comes from uncultured beta proteobacterium, assembly GCA_963738615.1. Taxonomy (GTDB): domain Bacteria; phylum Pseudomonadota; class Gammaproteobacteria; order Burkholderiales; family Burkholderiaceae_C; genus CAVTWY01. The sequence continues at coordinate 1,595,283 of CAVTXI010000012.1, read as the reverse complement.
GCCGTCGGTCACGGGCGTGAGCTTCAACGTCGCGACGTAGTTCGCCACGCCCATCGGGCTTTCGAGGATCTCGTAGGTCTGGCTGTAGTCGTAGTCGCTTAAACCCAGCAGGCGCTCGCGCAGCATGTCGCCGTCACGCGTGTGGAAGTGGCGCATGCAGCCGACGCGGTCGCTGGGTTCGCTGTTTTCGATGCGGCTGTCGGCGATGCCGGGGTGCCACGCGGGCAGCGCGTTGAAGTCGCGGATGCGCGACCAGCACGGTGTCAGCCGGCGCGTCGATGACGGTCGAGACGTAGATGCGGATCATCGTGTGTGGTCGTGCTCGCGGCTCAGTTCTTGTCGTGCGGCGTGGCCGGCGGCAGCGCCGCGGCGCTGCTCATCGTGCCGGCCGTCAGGCGCTGGATGTCGCCGGCCTCGAGTCCGATCTCGCGCAGCAACTGGTCGACCAGCGGCGCCTGCGCGCGAAAACGCAGCGCCGAGTTGACGACGCCGTCAGCAAAGCCCACGCCGTTGCTATCACCGTTGCCGCCGCCACCACCACCGCCACCAAGCCCGTCGACGTGCAGGATCTTGATGCCCTCGATGCGCTCCATCGGCCGCACCGATTCGCGGATGATCGCTTCGGCTTTCTCGACCAGCCGCATGCGCAGCGCCGACGCGCGCGCTTCGGGCGACAGCGTGTTGTGCGCCTCGTTCATCATCCGCAGCGCGTCGGCTTCCGCTTCGGCGCGGATGCGCGAGGCGATGGTGCGGATCTTGTCGGCGTCGGCGTCGGCCTCGGCTTGTGCGCGGATCGCCGTGCCGCGGTCGGCGCTCGCGTCCTTCTCGGCCGCGGCCGACAGCGTCAGGCGCAAGGCTTCGCGTTCGGCGGCCTGGCGCGCGCCGATCAGATCGATCGCCTTCTTGCGTTCCGCGGTTTCGACATCGCGCGCGGTGAAGACTTTCTCTTCGGCGGTCACGGCCTGCGCGCGGGCGTATTCGGCATCGGCCTGCGCGATCGACAGCGCCTCGCTCTCTCTGGCAACGGCGATCGCGCGCTGCTGCTCCGCCAGTTCCAGCGACATGCGCCGTTCGATCTCGGCGGACTGCACCGCGCGTTCCTTGCCGATGCGTTCCTGCTCGATGCTCTGCTCGCTGCGGATGCGCGCCGCGTCGATCGCCTGCTTGGCGGCGATCTGCGCGCCCTCGGCGTCCTGCTCGCGCTGCGCGCGTTCGGTCGCCAGGTCGGCACGTTGGCGGGCGCGTGCGATTTCCACTTCGCGCTGTTGCGACAGCCTTGCTTCTTCGGCCTCGCGGTCGATGCCCAGCGACAGCTTCTCGGCCTCGAGGTTCTTGTTGCGAATCGCGATCAGCGTGTCTTGTTCGACGTCGTTGCGTTGCTTCTTGCGGTGCTCGATCTGCTCGGTCAGCCGCGTCAGACCTTCGGCGTCGAACGCGTTGCTGGGGTTGAAGTACTCCATGCCGGTCTGGTCGAGCTGCGTCAGTGACGCGCTCTCGAGCTCGAGGCCGTTCTTCGTCAGGTCTTCGGCCACGGCTTCACGCACACGCTTGACGTACAGGCCGCGCTTCTCGTGCAGCTCTTCCATCGTCATGTCGGCCGCGGCGGTGCGCAGCGCGTCGATGAACTTGCCTTCGACGAGTTCCTTCAACTGCTCGGGCTCCATCGTGCGCAGGCCCAGCGTCTGCGCGGCCGCGGCGACCGATTCGGGGTTGGCGGCCACGCGCACGTAGAACTCGGCGATCACGTCGACGCGCATGCGGTCCTTCGTGATCAGCGCCTTGTCGCGTCCGCGCGAAACCTCGAGCCGCAGCGTGTTCATGTTCACCGGGATCACGTCGTGCACGATCGGCAGCACGAAGGCGCCGCCGTCGAGCACGACCTTCTGCCCGCCCATGCCGGTGCGAACGAACGCGCGCTCTTTGCTGCTGCGCAGGTACAGCCAGTGCAGCAGCCACACCGCGAGGGCGACGACGATCGCGATGACGATCAGCGCGAGGATGAATTGGCCGAAGGCGGCTCCGCTCATGGTGGTATCTCCGTTGTCTCTTGCTGCGCGATCAGGTGCGCTATCGGGTGATGCGTGTGAAGCGCTTCGTGGTCTCGGTCAGCGCCACTTCGGTCGGCAGCCGCTCCATCGAACTCGCGCCATAGAAGCCGTGGCAGCCCTTGCAGTGCGCGAGGATGAACTGCGCGTCGTCGGGCGTGGCGATGGGGCCGCCGTGGCAGAGGATCAGCACGTCGGGGTTGATGGCCTTCGCGGCGGCGGCCCAGTTGCTGATCGGCTCGACGCAGTCGGCGAGCTTCAACGCGGTTTCGGCGCCGATGTTGCCGCCGGTGGTCAGGCCCATGTGGCACACGATGATGTCGGCGCCCGCGCGCGCCATCGCCTGCGCGTCGCTTTCGCTGAACACATACGGCGTGGTCAGCAGGTCGACGGCGCGCGCGCGCGCCATCATCTCGACCTCGAGCGCGTAGCTCATGCCGGTTTCTTCGAGGTTGGCGCGGAAAGTGCCGTCGATCAGGCCGACGGTGGGGAAGTTCTGCACGCCCGAGAAGCCGAGGTTGATCAGGCGGCGCAGGAATTCGTCGGCGATCATGAACGGGTCGGTGCCGTTGACGCCCGCGAGCACCGGCGTGTGCTTCACCACCGGCAGCACCTCGTGCGCCATCTCGCAGACGATCTGATTCGCGTTGCCGTAGGCCAGCAGGCCCGCCAGCGAGCCGCGACCGGCCATGCGGTAGCGGCCCGAGTTGTAGATCACGATCAGGTCGATGCCGCCGGCTTCTTCGCACTTGGCCGACAGGCCCGTGCCGGCGCCGCCGCCGATGATGGGCTTTCCGGCGGCGAGCTTGGCGCGCAAGCGGTCGAGGATGAGTTGGCGGGCGATGCGGGGCATATCGGTTCTAGGCTCGTTGTTGTTGGTGGTGCGGCTTGGCGATTTCGCGCCACGCGGCGACGAGTGCATCGGCGAAAGCTTCGTCGTTGATGTGGTGCGGCAGGCGAATCACCTTGCGGTTGCCGCCCGCGCGGAAGTGGGTGGTGATCGCGTCGAAAAGCGCGCGGTCTGCATCGGGATCGTGGAACGCAGCGCCGGGTTTGTCGATCGCCGACACGCCGCCTTCGGGGATCAGGAAGCGCACTGGCCCTGTCATCGCGTTCAGCTTTCTCGCGATGAACTCGCCGATCGCCTTGCATTCGTCGGCGGTCGTGCGCATCAGCGTCACGGTCGGGTTGTGCTTGTAGAGCCGTCGCGCCTTGAAGCGTTCGGGCACGCTGTCGAAGGTGCCGAAATTGATCATGTCGAGCGCACCGCAACTGCCGACGTAGGGCAGGGCGCGGCGCGCGAAGACGTCCATGCGGTGCGGCCCGGCCGACAGCACGCCGCCGCCGATCTCGTCGGCGACTTCGGTGGTGGAGACGTCGATCACGCCGTCGAGCAGCCCCGACTCGGCGAGCTTCTCCATGCTCTGGCCGCCGACGCCGGTGGCGTGGAAGACAAGGCAGTCGTAGTCGTCGCTCAAGCGCTTCGTCACCGCCTGCACGCACGGCGTGGTGACGCCGAACATCGTCAGACCCACCGCTGGTTTGGTCGACGTGTCGCTGGCGTGGTGGTGCGCCATCATCCCCGCGAGCCCGTGCGCCGCATTCGACAGCACCTTCTCGCTGATGCGGTTGATGCCCTGCACGTCGGTGACCGAATACATCATGCAGATGTCGCTCGGGCCGACGTAGGGGCGCGTGTCGCCGCTCGCCATCGTCGACACCATCATCTTCGGCACGCCGATCGGCAACGCGCGCATCGCTGGCGTGGCGAGCGACGTGCCGCCCGAGCCGCCGGCCGAGACGATGCCGCCGACGTCATTGCGCGTGAGGATGTACTGCTCGAAGGCCGCGGCCATCGCCGTGACTGCGCTGCCGCGGTCGCCGGAGAAGACCGCCGATTCGCCTTGCGGGTGATGGCGCGCGACCTCGCGCGGATGCACGCTTGCCGGCGAAGGCTTGCCGCTGGTCGCGAGGTCGACCGTGACAACGCGCAGCCCGCGCTTCTCGAGGCATTGGCGCAGGAAGAAGAGCTCGCGCGCCCTTGGTGTCGAAGGTGCCGGCGACGTAGGCGGCGCGGCCGGTGGTGGCCGCGACCGGAAAGTCGACCACGCGCGTGTTTGTAGGGCCCCCTCGCCCGCCCGCGGGAGAGGGCAGGGGTGAGGGTGCCTGCCCAGAAGCCGCCGACGTTTCGCGCGCAATGTCCGTCACCTGCGCTGCCGCATCACCACTGTTCCACCGATTGAACCCGCGCACCGTGCGCGGCGCGAGGTCGTCGATGACGGCGCGCCTTCGCCGTAGGCCCTCCGTACGGTGTAGACCTGCTGCGGTCTCGCTGTCGACGAGCGCGGGCGCCGCCTGCGTTTCGTCGGGCTCGTCGTACCCCCCGCCTTTCACCCCCAGCAGTCGCTCCTGCATTTCACGATCCGCAGCCAATTGCGCCGACGGCATCTCTTGCGCGATGCGCCCGTTGACCATCACCCCCACGCGATCGGCGACCTCGAGCGCGACGCCCAGGTTCTGCTCGATCAACAGCACCGCGATCTCGCCTTCGTGCGCGAGCGCGCGCAGCGCCTGCGCAACCTGCTCGACGATGATCGGCGCGAGCCCTTCGGTGGGCTCGTCCATCACCAGCAGCTTGGGGTCGAGCAGCAGCGCGCGGCCGATCGCCAGCATCTGCTGTTCGCCGCCCGACAACTGCGCGCCGCCGTTGGCCTTGCGTTCGGCCAGGCGCGGGAACATGGCATACACGCGATCGACCTCGCGCTTGTTGACAGCGACGAGCTTCAGCGTCTCGTCGACCGACAGGCTCGGCCACACGCGCCGGCCCTGCGGCACATAGGCGATGCCGCGTTGAGTGATCTCGTTGGGCGCGCGGCCTTGGATCTCTTCGCCGAGCAGTTTCACGCTACCGGTCGAAGGCACCAGGCCGGTGATCGCGTTGCACAACGTCGTCTTGCCCATGCCGTTGCGGCCGACGATGCCCAGCACGCCTTTTTCGATCGTGAAGCTCACGGTCTGCAGTGCATGCGCGCGGCCGTAGTACACGTCCAGGCCTTCGACGACGAGCACCGGGCCGCTCGTCTTCGCTTCTGATTTGCGCGACCAGAAGGCCACTAGTGTTTCGATCCCATGTAGATCGCCTGCACCTGCGCATCGCCCTCGATCTGCTCGGGCGTGCCGGTCTTCAGCACCTTGCCGTTGTGCATCACGGTCACCTTCTCGACCACGCGCAGCGCGATGTCGAGGTCGTGCTCGATCAGCACGAAGCTCATGTGTGACGGCATCGAGCGCAGCAAAGCCACCAGTTCACGCCGTTCGGCCGGCGACAAGCCCGCAGCCGGCTCGTCGAAGAGGATCAGCCGCGGTGCGCCGGCCAGCGCCATGCCGATCTCGAGCTGCCGCTGCTGGCCGTGCGCGAGGTTGGCGACGAACTCGTTCGCGATGTGCGTCAGGCGCGAACGCTCGAGCAACTCGTCGGTCGCCATCTGCGATGCGTGTGTGCTGCGCGGTCGTCGCAACGAGAACCGCCCGCTGCCCACGCCACGCACCGCGAGGAAGAGGTTGTCGCGCACCGTCAGTTCACGAAACAGCAGCGACGATTGATAGGTGCGCCGTAGCCCCTTGCGGATGCGCTCGAACGGCGCAAGCGCGGTGATGTCTTCGCCGAAGAACCGGATACGCCCGGCCGTGGGCGGAAAGTCGCCGGTGATCGCGTTGAACAGCGTCGTCTTGCCCGCGCCGTTGCTGCCCAGCACGGCGTACTTCTGCCCCGCGGCCACGTTCAACGACACATCGTCGACCGCACGCAGCGCACCGAACGCGCGGGTCACGTTCTCGAGGACCAGCGCATCGTTCGAATGCAGGCCCTCACCCCGACCTGGATGAGGCTCCCTCTCCCGCTTGCGGGAGAGGGCAGGGGTGAGGGTCGTCACCGAAGCCACACGTTCCTCAAGGGCACGAAGGCTCGTCGCGCGAACCAATCTTGAACTGGTCCTTCGGGATACCCAGCGTCTGGTCGATGTTGTCGACCTTGGCCAGCACCTTGTTGAACAAGTTGCCCTGCGCGTCCTTCACCACCTCGGTGACGAAGGTGGTGCCGATGGCCTGCCGGTTGGCGTCCAGCTTGACCGTGCCAGTCGGTGTCTTCAGCTCGAGCTTCGACAGCGCCTCGCGATACTTCGCGTGGTTGCCGCCCAGATCGCCTTGCACGGCCGCCAGCCCGTCGAGCGCAGCCTTCATATTCACGTAGTAGACGAAGGCGAAGAGACTGGGGCTGGGGAAGCCGCCTTGTGCGACGGGGTAGTTCTTCTGGTAGTCGGCGACGAACGCCTTCCAGTCGGCGCCGTCGAACGCGTCGGCCAGCGGGCCCGCCGAAATGGTTCCCACCAGTGAATCACGCCGCTTGCCGCGGTAGTTCAGGATGTCCTGGCTGACGGTGATGCTGCCCGCCCATGATCGGCTTGTCGCCACCCGCGGCTTCGTACTGGTTGAGGAAGTTCACCGCGTCGGCGCCGCCCAGCACCACCAGCAGCGCGTCGACATCCTTGGGGATCTTCGCGATCACGCTCGCATAGTCCTTGCCGCCCAGCGGCACCCACGCCTTTTCGGGCACCTTGCCGCCGGCCTTGCAGTACTCGCTCATGAAGCCTTGCACTTGCGAATACGGGAAGGCGTAGTCCTCGGCGATCACCATCACCCGCTTGTAGCCTTTGGCGATCGCCGCCTTGCCCAGGCCCACCATCCACTGCGCGCCTTCGGTGTTGAAGCGGAAGAAGTTGGGGCTGGGGTCCACCAGCGTGGTGGCCTGCGCACCGCTGCCGCCGTTGATGAATGTCGCTTGCGGCTGCGTCTTGCTGTAGTTCTTGACGGCGATGCCTTCGCCGCCTGACAGCGGGCCAACGACGATGTCGACCTTGTCTTGTTCGACCAGCTTGCGCACCGCGTTCACGGCCACGTCGGGCGTGGCGTTCGAACTGGCCTTGATGACCTCGATCTTGCGGCCCGCGACTTCGCCGCCGCGCTGTTTCACCGCCAGTTCGGCGCCGCGCATGCCGTCGGCGCCGCCGGCCGCGAACGGGCCTTCGAGCGTGGCCAGCAGGCCGATCTTCACCGTGTTGCCTTGTGCGAAGGCACCGCCCGCCATACAGGCGAGTGCCGCCGCAGCGAGTATCGAACGCATCAGATTGCGGCTTTTCATCGTTATCGAATTCACGCTTGTCTCCTGGGATCGTTGGGGGAGGGGAAGGTCACGACCTGGTTCGCGGCGAAGCGCATGCGCCACTTTGCCCACAGACCGAGCAGGCCGTCGGGGGAAAACAGCACGATCGCGAGGAACACCCCGCCGATCAACAGGTTGAATCGTTCGCGGTCGATGATGTCGACGGCGAAGGTCTGAAGCAGCACGAACACGACCGCGCCGATGAAGGCGCCGATCGGGTGGCGCATGCCGCCCAGCACGGCGATCACCAGCACGTTGATCAGCCACCCGTCTTTGACGGAGTTGGGCGTGATCAAGCCGTTGTACCAGGTGAAGAGAATGCCGCCGACCGCGGCGATCAGGCCCGCCAACGCGTACGCGGCGACGCGATGCGCGGTGACGTTGAAGCCTAGCGCTGCCATGCGCCGCGGGTTGTCGCGAATACCTTGCAGCGCGATGCCGAAGGGCGTGCGCGCGATCCACTTCACGGCGAAGTAACCCGCGAAGGACCAGAACAGCGCGACGAAATAGAACGGCACCGGGGACCGCCAGTCGATACCAAGCACCGTGGGCGGATAGACCTTCTGGAACCCCTGAAAACCGTTGAAGATGCTGTAGTTCTGAAGCGCGAGGTAATAGAAGGCCATGCCGATGGCCAGCGTGATCATGATCGTGTAGATACCTTCGGTGCGGACCGACAGCCAGCCGATCAGCGTCGCACAGACCACCGCGATGACGATCGCGAAGGGGATGACGAGCCACCACGGCCAGCCCAGGCTTAAGTCCGCGGCGCTGCTGCCGAGGATCGACACGGCATAACCGGCGATGCCGGCAACGGTCATCTGCGCCAGCGAAATCATGCCGCCATAGCCGCCAAGGAACGTCAGCGACAACGCGATCAGCCCCAGCGTCAGCGCTTGGGCGGCGACTTGGTACGTGAAGAACGGCGTGGCGACGAAGGGATAGACGATCAAGAGCGCGAAGATCAAGACGTGGCGCGGCCAGAGGTTGCGCCAGAGGAACTTCAACCAGCGCGGGGCGTCGCTGTCGGCGTAGGGGTCGAGGGGCTGTGAGCGCGCGGGTGCCGTACTCGCCTTGGGTATGGGTAACGGCCGGTCTGCGGCTGCAAGACCGGTGTTCATAGCGCGGCGCCAATAGGCAGCGCTCATGCCGCTTTCCCCATGATCCCGCGCGGACGGAACGCCAGCACCAGCACCAGGATCACGAAGGTGAAGACCACGCTGTACGTCGGCGCGTACGCGAGGCCGAACGTTTCAGCCAAGCCGAGCATCGCCGCGCCGATCGCAGCACCCACCACGCTGCCCATACCGCCGACGATCACGACGACCAGTGATGCGAGCAGCAGGCGTGTGTCTTCGCCCGGCACCATCGACAACTCGACCGCGCCGATCACGCCGCCAAGACCCGCCAGCCCCGCGCCGAGCATGAAGGTGACCGCGAACACGAGGTTCACGTTGACGCCGGCGGCAGCCAGCATCGCGCGGTCGTCGACACCTGCGCGGATCATCGTGCCGACCTTGGTGCGGTTCAGCAGCCACCACAGGAAGACGCCGATCGCGATGCCGAAGCCGAGCAGGCTGAGGCGATAGGCCGAATAGGCGCGAATCAACGGAATATCGCGGATGGGCCCCTGCAGCCATTCGGGCGCTTCCATCTGGTGCACCTGGCCGGTGAAGACCCACAGCAGGAGGTCTGCGATGACGATCGACAGGCCGATCGTCACCATGGTCTGGCGCAAGTCCTGGCCCTGCATGCGGCGAAGGATGAAGACCTGGATCAGCACGCCGACGATTGCCGCAGCCGCGAAGCCGCCCGCCATCGCCAGGATCCACCAGCCGGTTTTCTCGGCGATGGTGAAGCCGACGTAGCCGCCCAGCAGGTAGAGCGAGCCGTGCGCGAGGTTGACGTTGCGCATCAACCCGAATACCAGCGTGAAACCCGACGCGACGATGAAGTACAGCGACGCCAGCGTGAGCCCGTTCAAGAGCGTCAGCACGTACAGGCGCGGGTTGTCGGCCAGCGCCCAGATCGACAGCACGATGATCGGCAGGCCGACCAGCAGCCATACCGCGGTCTGATTGCGCGTCAGTTTCAAGCCGCGCGCTCCAGCATGCCCGAGTAGGAACGCTGCGACGCGAAGCTCGGCGCCTTCGCGAACACGCCATCTTTCATCACCGCGAGCATGCGTTTCGGGTCGCGCAGGATCGACAAATTCGCCAGCGGGTCGCCGTCGACCAGAAGCAGGTCCGCCAGGAAACCTTCTTTGATGACGCCGAGTTCGTTCGGCTTCATCATGATCTGGCCGCCATAGAGCGTGCACGAACGAATCGCCTCCATCGGCGTGAAGCCGAGGTACTTGACGAAGAACTCGAGGTCGCGCGCGTTCTGGCAGTGCGGCGTGAACGCGAAGCCGTAGTCGCCACCGGGCAGCACGCGGATGCCGCGTTTGTGCATGCGGCTCAGGCTCTCGAGCGCGGCGTCCCATTCTTCCTGGTAGCCCATCGAGGTGGCCTTCTCGCGCGTGATGCCCCAGGGCTCGGCCTCGTTCAGCATCGCGTAGAGGATGCCGATGCCGGGTACGACGAAGACCTCGTGCTTCACCGCCTCGAGCATGTCGAGCGACTCTTCGTCGGTGAAGCTCGCGTGGTAGATCAGGCGGATGCCGTGGCGCAGTGCCTGCTTCACGCTCGCGCACGAGCGCGCGTGCACGATGATCCGCCGGCCGCGCATCTTCACTTCTTCGGCCGCGGCGGCGACTTCGGCGTCGGTCATCCAGGTGGTGTGCGCGTCGGATGCGGGCGTGAAGTTGTCGCCCGAGAGGTTGAGCTTGATCGAGTCGACGCCGTACTTCAGGAACATGCGCACGACCTGGCGCATGTGGTCGGCGGAATTGACGTTGACGCCGAAGCTGAACTCGGGGAAGGGCAGGTGCGGCAGCGTCTCGTCGCCCAGACCACCGGGGACGGTGATTTCCTGACTGGCGGCAAGGTAACGCGGGCCGGGAATCTGCCCGCTGTCGATCGCGTTGCGCGTGACGACGTCGAGCCTTGGTTTCGCGCAAGCCGCGCCGAGGCACGACGTGAAGCCGGCTTGCAGGTATCGCTTGGCGACCTTCGCGCACCACAACACGTGCTCTTCGAGTGGCATCGCCTGAATCGCGCCGAGCGTCGCCGCGTCGTTCCAACTGAAGTGCGTGTGGGCCTCGGTCATGCCGGGCATCAGCGTCGCACCGGCACCGTCGATGACCGTGGCCGCATTTCTCGAGGACACAGGGGCGATCGGCGTGGTCGTGCGGCCAACCTGACGGATGCGGTTGCCGCTGACCAGAACGCTGCCGCTGTACGGTGCGTTGGCGCCGCTGCCGTCGAGGATGCGGACGTTGGTGAAGAGGGTTTCGGCCATGACGATCTCCTCAGGCGATGGCCCAGCGCGTGACGGTGCCGGGTGTGGCGGTGCGCACGCTGCCTTGTCCGTGACGCATCGGCGGCGCGCGGTGGAACACGCCGTCTTTCATGACCGCGAGGATCCGCTTCTTGTCTTGAAGGATCGTGATATCAACGAGCGGGTCGCCGTCGACAAGCAGGATATCGGCGAGATACCCCTCGCGGATATACCCGAGTATCTTGCCCATGCTCATCATCGGCCCGCCCCACGCGGTGGCCGACAGCAGCGCTTCCATCGTGCTCATGCCGACCACCTTGACGAAGGTCTCGAGGTCTTTCGCGTTGGTGCCGTGCGGCGTCCACGCGAAGCCGTAGTCACCGCCGGGCAGGATGCGGATGCCGCGCCTGCGCATGCCCTTCATGCTCTCGATCGCGTGCTCGAGCTCGTCGTGGTAGCCCATCTTCTTGGCCGCGTCAGGCGTGATGCCCCATTCGCTGGCGTGGTGCGAGGTGTTGATCAGCCACGCCAGACCGGGCGCGATGTGGTGCTCGAACTTGTGCGCCTCGAGCATGTCGAGCGCTTCTTCGTCGGCGTAGCTGCAGTGGTAGATCACCTCGATGCCCTGGCGGATGCATTCCTTGATGCTCCACGTGCTGCGCGCGTGCGCCGACACGCGCTTGCCCCAGCGCTTGGCTTCGTCGACGCAGGCCGCGACTTCTTCTTCGGTGAATTGGCTTTGCGACGACGGCATGCCGGTGATCGATTCACCGCTGAGGTTGATCTTCAGCGAGTCGACGCCGTATTTGCAGAACATGCGCACGCAGCGGCGCATCTCATCGGAGCCGGTGACGATCGCGCCGAAAGCAAACTCGTGCTGCGGCAAGTGCGGCATGGTGGTGTCGCCCAGGCCGCCTGGCACGGTGATCTCTTGGCTGGCGGCGAGGTAGCGCGGGCCGATGATGGTGCCGTCGTTGATCGCGTTGCGGATCACGACGTCAAGCCGCGGCTTGGCGGTGGCCGCGCCGACGCAGAACGTCCAGCCCATGTCGAGGTAACGCTCGGCCACGCTCGCGCACCACAGCACGTGCTCTTCGGTCGGCATGCGCTGAATGCTGTCGAGCGAGGGTTGGTCGTTCCAGCTGAAGTGCGTGTGCGCCTCGACCATGCCGGGCATCAGGAACGCGCCGGCGCCGTCGATCACGGTGGCGCCGGCGATCTGCGGGGTTCGCTGGCCGTACGCCGTCTTGACAACGCGGGCGATCTTGTTGCCGCTGACCAGCACGTCACCGGTGAACGGCTGCTCACCGCCGCCATCGAAGATGCGCACGTTGGTGAAGAGGGTGTCGGTCATGGCTACCTCACCGATTGAAGGAAGTCGCGCAGCGCCCGCTGCGACTCGGCGGCGCGTTCGAGCATCGGCCAATGGCCGCAGCGAGCGAAGACGTCGACCCGTGCGTTCGCGAGCTTCTCGGCGAGTTGCCGCGCACCCGACAGCACAGTGACCTGGTCCTCGTCGCCGTTGACGATCAGCACCGGGCAGCGGATCAGTTCGAGCCGCGCGCTGCGCGCGTCGGCCAGCGCCTCGCAGTTGCGTGCGAAACCTTCGGCGTCTTGCGCGCCGACGCAGTTGCGCACGAAGGCGACCGTGACCGGCTGCGTCTGCCTGGTGCTTGCCGACAGCGCGAAATCCGAGATGCCTTCGGCGATGCCGAACATGCCCTGTTCCCGCGCGACCGGCGCACGGCCGTACATGTTGTCGCGCATGCCGGCGGGCGGTTCGGCCAGCGCGCCGAAGAGCGCAAGGCTTCGAACGAGCTGCGGCGAGTCGGCCGCGACGTGCTGCGCGATGATCGTGCCGAAGGAATGGCCGACGAGATGCGCGCGCGTGATGCCCAGCGATTCGCACACGCGGCGCACCGCGTCGGCATGCGTGGCCACGCTGATCTTGCCGCGGTGTGGGGTCGACTCACCGAGCGCGTAGGCTTTGTTCGAGTGCGCGGCACCCGGCAGTTCGGGGCGCACGCATCGAAACCGAGGCAGCGCAGGCAGCAGCGGCGTCCACACGTCGAGGCTGCCACCCAGGCCGTGGACGAAGACGACGGCATCACCTTCGCCGCGAACGTCGACGGCCATGCGGTCGACCCATACCAGCGCCATCAGTGCGCCTCGAACCGGTTTTCGATCCAACCGATGCCGTCGATCTCGGCGCGCACGACATCGCCGTGCCGCAGCCACTTCGGCGGCGTGAAGCCCATGCCGACGCCAGCCGGCGTGCCGGTCGCGATGACGTCGCCGGGCACGAGTGTGATGCCGCGCGAGCAGGTCTCGATCAGGTGTGGGATGTCGAAGATCATGTCTTGCGTGCGCCCGTCCTGGCGCAACTCGGCGTGGCCGCCCGCGGGCGTGACCCAGCCGCGCACGCGCGTTGCACGGCCGTCGAGCTCGTCAGCGGTGACGATCCACGGCCCCATCGGGCAGAAGGTGTCGAAGCTCTTGCCCAGGTGCCACTGGCCGTGGCGCACCTGCACGTCGCGCGCGCTGACGTCGTTGACGACCGTGTAGCCGAAGACGTGGTCCATCGCGCGAGATCGCGAGATGTCGCGCCCGCCGCGGCCGATGATCACCGCGAGTTCGCACTCGTAATCGATCTGCTCGGTGATCGGCTTGCCGGGCAGGCGCACGGTGTCGTAGGGGCCGATCACGGTCTCGGGCACCTTCGAGAAGACCATCGGCCATTCGGTGTCCTTCACGGCCGCATCGCGGAACACCGTGTCGGCCAGTTCGGCCGCATGCGCGCGGTAGTTGCGGCCCACGCAGAAGAGGTTGCGCCGCGGCCGCGGCAGTGGCGCGCGCAGCGTGATGGCCGACACCGGAAGCCGCGCGCCCGCTTCGGCGGGCAGCGATTCGCCTGCGACGTGTGCGCGGATGATGGACAACGCGCCGCGCTCGGGCTCGCGCGCGGCCAGCGGCGTGGCTTCGGTGCCGTCGGGCGAGATCAGCCCCACGTGCGGGCGGCCGCCCCAGGTCCAACTGGCGATGCGCATCGGCTTGTCTCCTGTGCCGTGCGTGTTGCCGGCGAGCCGTAAGTCGCGAGATATTCGGCCTGATTTGAGACTTGCGTCTCAAAAAGGAATCGGCGCATCATAGGTTCATGCGCGCAGTTTGTTCAAGCCGTTCCTGGACCGGCGGTGCCCCGTGAAAACCCGCGCCACGAATCTCGTCACAACCCCCGTCAAGTCGCGGCAGCCGAAGCCGACCCCGCCGACCGAACCTCCCTCACGCGGGGTCAAGGCGGCGACGTTCAAGCTGCTGCTCGACACCGCGATGGAGATCATCCGAGAGGCCGGGCACATCCCGACGGTGGCCGAGGTCGCGGTGCGGTCGAAGGTTTCGCGCGCCACCGCGTACCGCTACTTCCCGAGTCGCAGTGCGCTGATTACCGCGGTCGTGCATACCTCGCTGGGCAAGGTGCGCAAGTTCTCGTCGAGCAAGGCCGACGGCCGCGATCGTCTGCGTGACCTGTTCAACCAGACCTTCCCGCGCTTCAAGGAATTCGAGCCGCAACTGCGCGCGGCGGCGCAGTTGTCTCTCGAGCAATGGGCGCTCGAGCGCGCCGGCCTTCTCGAGGAAGAGCCGTACCGTCGCGGTCATCGTGTGCGCATCCTGGGCGACGCGTTGTCGCCGTTCAGATCGACGATGCCGACGGCCGTGTTCGACCGGCTGCATCGCGCGCTGACGATCATTTACGGCATCGAGCCGCACGTGATCCTGAAGGAGATCTGGGGTGTGTCGAACCGCGAGGTCGAACGCATCGCGTTGTGGATGGCCGATGCATTGGTCGATGCCGCGCTAAGAGAATCCACGACTTCGATTCGCGCGCCTCGATCACGCGGCCAAGCCAGAGCGCAACGAGAGACTGAGCCAGAGGGTAAGCCTGAGGGCAGGCCGCATCGCACCGCTGCCTAGAATGCGGCGCGGTGCCCCGAGCACAGAGGAGACAGCACGATGAAAATCAAAAGTCAACGCGACTTCTGGGCCGGCCTGATGTTCCTGGTTGTCGGCGTCGCCTTCGCCATCGGTGCGCGCATGTACAGCATGGGCGATTCGGCCCGACCGGGCCCGGGCTACTTCCCCTTCGGCCTGGGCGTACTGCTCTCGTTGATGGGTGCGTTCATCGTGTTCGAGGCCCTGACGGTCGAAACCGAAGACGGCGAACCGATCGGCCCGTTCGCGTGGCGACCGCTGCTGATCATCATCGGCTCGATCGTGATGTTCGCGGTGCTGCTTCCCAGGCTGGGCATGGCGATCTCGCTGCCCTTGCTGGTGTTCGTCTCGGCCATGGCCGGCGATGAGTTCCACTGGGGCGAGGCGTTGGCCAACGCCGCGATCCTGACCCTCGGAAGCTGGGGCGTCTTCATTTACGGCCTGGGCTTGACCATCCCTTTGTGGCCAACGTTCCTGGCCCGCTGAAAGGGAGACGAACATGGACCTGATCAATAACTTGATGCTCGGCTTTGGCGTGGCCTTCACGCCGCTCAATCTCGCCTACGCGCTGCTTGGTTGCGTGCTCGGCACGGCGATCGGCGTGTTGCCGGGCCTGGGGCCGGTGACGACGATCGCGATGTTGCTGCCATCGATCTACGCGCTGGACGCGACACCGGCGCTGATCATGCTGGCCGGCATCTACTACGGCGCGCAGTACGGTGGTTCGACCACCGCGATCCTCGTCAACCTGCCCGGTGAGGCCTCGTCGGTGGTGACGGCGATCGATGGCTACCAGATGGCGCGCCAGGGAAGGGCTGGGCCTGCGCTGGCCGCAGCCGGCCTGGGCTCGTTCTTCGCCGGCTCAGTGGGCACGCTCGTGATCGCTGCGTTCGCGCCGCCGCTGACCGAACTGGCCTTCAAGTTCGGGCCGGCCGAATACTTCTCGCTCATGGTGCTGGGCCTGATCGGCGCGGTGGTGCTGGCGTCGGGTTCGCTCGTCAAGGCGATCGGGATGATCGTGCTGGGCCTGCTGCTCGGTCAGATCAACACCGACGTCATTTCCGGCGTGCCGCGCTACAGCTTCGACATCCCCGAGCTGACCGACGGGCTCGGCTTCGTGACGATCGCGATGGGCATCTTCGGCTTTGCCGAGATCGTCTCGAACCTTAGCCGCCCTCCCGAGCATCGTGAGGTTTTCCTGAAGGACGTGCGCGGTCTGTGGCCGACGAAGCAGGACTTCCGCGACGCCTTCCCCGCGGTGCTGCGCGGCACGGCGCTCGGTTCGATCCTGGGTGTGTTGCCGGGCGGCGGCGCGCTGCTGTCGTCGTTCGCGGCCTACACGCTCGAGAAGAAGACGCGCGGGCGCAAGGGCGAGGTGCCGTTCGGCAAGGGCAACATCCGCGGCGTCGCGGGCCCCGAAGCGGCGAACAACGCCGGCGCGCAGACCTCGTTCATCCCGATGCTCACGCTGGGCATTCCGCCGAACGCGGTCATGGCGCTGATGGTCGGTGCGATGACGATCAAGGGCATTCAGCCCGGCCCGCAGGTGATGACCGCCAACCCGGAACTCTTCTGGGGCCTGATCGCCAGCATGTGGCTCGGCAACCTGATCCTCATCATCCTGAACCTGCCGCTGATCGGCATCTGGATCAAGATGCTGACGGTGCCGTACCGCTTCCTGTTCCCGGCCATCATGGTGTTCTGCGGGCTGGGCCTCTACACCCTCAACAACAACAACTTCGATATCTACATGGGGGCGATGTTCACGCTGGTCGGGTACGTCTTCTACAAGCTGGGGTGCGAGCCGGCGCCGCTGCTGCTGGGCTTCATCCTCGGGCCGATGATGGAAGAGAACCTGCGTCGCGCGCTGCTGCTGTCACGCGGCGACTGGACGACCTTCATGACACGGCCGTTGTCGGCAGGGCTGCTGCTCGCGGCCACGGCCATGATCGTCGTGGTGATGTTGCCGTCGATCAAGAAGAAGCGCGAAGAGACGTTCAAGGAAGAGGATTGACCGACCGTGCGAGTTCGCGGTCGGCCCACTAACTCGACGCTGACTCGACGCTGACCCGAAGCGGATGAAGTGCAGGCGTCACCACAACGGCGCCTGCCACCATAGCTGCAAGGCATGACGCCGTTGCGCCGTGTCGCGCCACCAGACCCACTGCGCGCCCACCTGCGAACCGTGGGCGTGCACTGCCCAGCGCAGGCTCGTGCTTAGCCCTGCAACGCGCCCCGGCGCGAAGAGCTGCGAGGTCGGCTCGGCACGCCCGGCCGATGCGACCATCACCGCGGCCCAGACGCCTTCGCGGTAGACGCCCCCCAGGCTGGCCAGCCCAACGTCGCCGCCTTGCGCATGCCCAAGCACGACGCCCTCGTGCGTGTAGCCTTGCCGGTACACCGAATGCCGGTACGCGGCCGCGGGCCGCGGGTTGCTGGTGATGCGACCGGCCAGCGTGTCGGACCACTCCGCGAACAGCCGCAACGATCCGTGCGCCATCGGCACACGCGTGTCGGCGCCAGCGAGCAGCATGTTGCGGCTTGGGAAGTGGCCGGCCTCGTCTTCGCCCACCATTTGCGCGTACGCCGACGTTGTCGACCCGCGGTCGAACCGCCAGCGCAGGTCAATGCCGGCGAGCTGGTTGCCCGGCTCGTTGTCGACGGTGATGCCGTCGTAGCCGATGTTGTCGTTGCCAAGCACCGCGTTGCGCAGTGAACTCCAGCGCTCGTCGCGCCCACGCCCGCCCCACTGCATGCTGCGCGAAAGACCGACGTTGAATCCCACGACGGGTTCGAGCTGCACGCGCATGCCGATCAGTGCCGGACGCCGCGGTTCGCGGTGCCCCGACAGCCGCCCGACGAACAGGTCCGCGCCCCACGGACCGATCCACGACAGCCACAGGCTCGTGCTCGGCTGGACCGCGGTTCGACGCCATCCGACCGCGGGCACCGGCGGCGCGGCACCGTCAAGGATCAGGCTGCCGGCCCAGCCGGGGCCCCAATGGCGCCGCTGCACCGACGCGTAGAACTCGCCTTCGCCACGCGCGTCGCTCGCACCCCAGCCCAGGCTCGTGCCTTCGAAGGTCGCAGCGCGTGCGCTGCCCTCGCCGCGCACCGACACGCCGGCGCGCACGCGCAGCCGGCCCTGCTCGCCGAGGTCACCGGTCTGCAACCGCACGCCGCCGCGGCCCACGAACTCGTTGGCCACGAGCCCGGGCCATGCGCCGGTCTGCGGCTCGCCCCAGCCGATGCGCATGCCCGGCGTCGGCGACCAGGGCTCGAGGCCCGACACCTCATCGCTGCCACCGTCCGCGGCGCGCGCGCGCTCGAGCCAAACGTCCAGCGCCGGCCCGGCATGAGCTCGGGGCGCGTAGGGTGGCATCATCAGAAGGGCGACGAGACCAAAGAGAGCAAGCGACGGCGAACGTGGCATCCGTGAAACGATTCACTTGTCGTGGCGACGAATCGCGCCGACGATCATCGCGAGCTGTGTTGAAGGCCGACGATGCTAGTGCGGCGGGGTCACCGTCGAGCCCGCGCCTTTCGATCCGATTCTTTCGCTTTCATCGTGTTTCGATCGCCGCTCGCCTTACCCTTCGCGCGTGAACTTCCACCACGACAACCCCTACCCGAGCACGCGTCATCCGGTCTTCGCGCGCAACGTCGTCGCAACCTCGCACCCGCTGGCCGCGCAGGCCGGTCTGTCGATGCTGGCGCGCGGCGGCAATGCGGTCGATGCGGCCGTGGCCGCCGCGGCCACGATGACCCTGGTCGAGCCCACCGGCAACGGCCTCGGGTCCGACGCCTTCGCGATCGTCTGGGACGGCGCGAAACTGCACGGCTTGAACGCCAGTGGCAAGGCACCGGCCGCGTGGACGCCCGACTACTTTCGACAACGCGTCACAGGCGACGCACGCACGCCGCCGCTGCTGGGCTGGAACAGCGTGACCGTGCCGGGCGCTGTCGCGGGATGGGCCGCGCTGCACGAGCGATTCGGCAAGCTGCCGTTCGACATGCTGCTCACGCCCGCCATCGACATGGCTTCACGCGGCTACGCCGTCAGCGCCGTTGTCGCGCGCAAATGGGCCGCCGCGGTGCCTGCCTTGCAGGGCCAGCCGGGTTTCGCGCAGGCCTTCATGCCCAACGGCCGCGCACCGCGCATGGGTGAGGTGTTCCGGTTTCCCGAGGCGGCGCGCACGCTCGAACGCATCGCGGCCACGCGTGGCGAAGCGTTCTATCGCGGTGACGTCGCCGCAGCGATGGCCGCGCATGCGAAGGCGCATGGCGGCGCGATGACCGAAGGCGACCTCGCGGCATTCCGGCCCGAGTGGGTCGAGCCGATCGGACAGCGTGTCGCCGCGGGTGCCCGAAGCGGCCACACGCTGCACGAGTTGCCACCCAACGGCCAGGGCCTCGCGGCGCTGATCGCGGTGGGCATCCTCGAGCACTTCGACCTTGCATCCCTCGACCCCGATGGCCCCGACGCCATCCACCTGCAGCTCGAGGCGATGAAGCTCGCGTTCGCCGATGTGTACCGGCACGTGGCCGAGCCGTCGGCGATGCGGCTGTCGACGACAGATCTTCTCGACGACGCCTACCTCGCATCGCGCGCGAAGCTCGTCGACCCGCGTCGCGCGCAGGTGCACGACGCCGGCGAGCTGGCGCGCGGCGGCACCATCTACCTCACCGCCGCCGACGAGCGCGGCATGATGGTCAGCTTCATCCAGAGCAACTACATGGGCTTCGGCTCGGGCGTGGTGGTGCCGGGGTTCGGCATCTCCATGCAGAACCGCGGCTGCGGCTTCAGCCTCGACGATGCCAGCCCCAATGTCGTGGCGCCGCGCAAGCGGCCGTTCCACACCATCATTCCCGCGTTCCTGACGCGAGACGGCGCACCCGTGATGAGCTTCGGCGTGATGGGCGGCCACATGCAGCCCGCAGGGCCACGTGCAGACGCTGTTGCGCATGCTGTTGTGGCAGCAGAACCCGCAGACTGCTTGCGACGCGCCGCGGTGGCGCGCCAACGAAGGCTTGTCGGTGAACCTCGAAGATCACCTGCCCGCGGCGACGAAGGCCGCGCTGGCTGCGCGCGGGCATCGCATCGCCGAATCCAACGACCATGAAGCCGACTTCGGTGCAGGCCAGTTCATCTGGCGCCTGGGCGACCCGGCGGTCGAAGGGTATGTGGCCGCCAGCGACGCGCGTCGCGACGGGCAGGCGGCCGGGTTCTGATGGCGTTGGCGGTGGGGCCTGCGCCGCAAGCGCATCGCGGTCGCGGCTTGGTCTATGCGCTGGCAGGCGCGATCGCGTTCTCGGGCAAGGCCATCATCGTCAAGCTTGCGTATGGCCACGGCGCCGATGCGGTCACGTTGATCATGCTGCGCATGGCTTTCGCGCTGCCGCTGTTCGTGCTGCTGGCGTGGTGGGCTGGCCGCGCGGCGGCGCCGCTCGAGCGGCGCGACTGGCTGGCGGTGCTGGCGCTCGGGTTCACCGGCTATTACCTATCGAGCATGCTCGACTTCGTGGGCTTGCAGTACGTGTCGGCCAGTCTCGAGCGATTGATCCTGTACCTGAACCCGACGATCGTGCTGTTGCTGGGTTGGATCATCTTCGGACGCCGCGTGTCGGTGCGGCGTTTCGCGGCGATGGCGGTCAGCTACCTCGGCGTGGCGCTCGTCTTCGCGTCCGAACTTCGCTTCCAGGGCAGCCATGCCGCGCTGGGCGCGGCGCTGGTGCTGGGCAGCGCGGCGACCTACGCGCTGTACCTGATCTACAGCGGCCAGGTGGTGAAGCGCATCGGTGCGCTTCGACTGACCGGGCTCGCCACCAGCGTCGCCTGCGTGCTGTGCATGGCGCAATACCTGGTGCTGCGTGCGCCTGCTCAACTGGCGCAGATTCCGATGCCGGTGGTGTGGCTGTCGCTGTTGAACGCGGTGGTCTGCACCGTCGTCCCGGTGCTGCTGGTGATGTTGGCGATCGAACGTATCGGCCCGGCGTTGACCGCGCAGGCAGGCATGATCGGCCCCTTGTCGACCGTGGCCCTGAGCGCGTGGCTGCTGGGCGAGCGCATCACGACGATGATCGTCGCCGGCACGGCGCTGGTGCTCGACGGGTGTGGCCATGGTGGCAAGGGTGAAGGACGACGACAGGAGCTGACACGATGGATCTGGGCATCGCAGGCCGCTGGGCGCTGGTGTGCGCGTCGAGCAAGGGGCTGGGCAAGGGTTGCGCGAAGGCGCTGGTGAAAGAAGGCGTGAACGTCGTGATGACCGCACGCGGGCGCGACGTGCTCGAGGCCGCCGCGGCCGAACTTCGCGGCGCTGGCCGCGCAAGGGGCGACGCGTGGTGACCGTGGTTGGCGACATCGCCACGCGCGAAGGGCGCGAGGCCGCGCTGTCGGCGTGCCCGCAGGTCGACATCCTGGTCAACAACGCCGGCGGGCCACCGCCGGGCGACTTCCGCGCGTGGACGCGCGAACACTGGCTGGCCGCGATCGACGCCAACATGCTCGCGCCGATCGAGCTGATGAAGGCGACCGTCGACGCGATGGCGCAGCGCGGTTTCGGCCGCGTGGTCAACATCACCTCGGGCGCGGTGAAGGCGCCGCTGGAGATGCTGGGCTTGTCGAACGGCGCGCGCAGTGGGTTGACCGGCTTTGTCGCCGGCCTGGCGCGGCAGCCGAAGCTGGCGGCACGCAACGTCACGATCAACAACCTGCTGCCCGGATTTTTCGACACCGACCGCGTGCGCTCGGCGGTCGGCGCGATGGCCGCGAACGCGGGCAAGACGCTCGACGAGATGATCGAGCAGCGCTCGCAGAGCATCCCCGCGCGACGACTCGGCCAGGCCGACGAGTTCGGCGCGATGTGCGCGATGTTGTGTGCGATGCAGACGGGCTACCTGACGGGCCAGAACATCCTGCTCGACGGTGGTGCGTACCCCGGAACGCACTGACACGTTCTGCACGGCAGGAAGTCACGCGGCGTCTTTCCAGCAACGCGTGCGCGGGTATTGCCTAGCCCGTCACGGATCGTTTTGCATGGGGTGTGTGCACTCGTGAAAGGCGCGATGGCCCGTGCGCCTGATCGTCAATAACCTTCGCGCCAGCGTGTTGTTGCACGCGGAGTGCACCTGTGATCGCTTGGGGACGTGGACTGAAGGTGAGCCTTGGCGTGGGCATGGCCACGCTGGTGGCCGCGTTCGCGTTCCTCTATCACTGGCACACGTTCGACGAGCTGATCGATCGTCAGCAGCGGCAGAACGTCGTTGTCGCGAAGGCTGCGGCCAACGCGCTTCTGTCACGCTATGTGGCGGTCTTGGCAGTGCCCTCCGACCTTTCGACTGCAGAACTGAGGCAACGTCCCGAGGTCGCGGGTCTGCATGCGTCGCTGCGCGAGATGCTGCGTGGCACCGACATCATCAAGGTGAAGGTCTACGCGCCCGGCGGCATGACGGTGTATTCGACCGATGCTGACGCAGATCGGCGAGACCAAGCGCGACAACGAAGGCTTCCGGCGCGCGCTGCTGGGCGAAACGCCGAGCGTGCTGGCGCATCGCGACCTGATGGACGCGTTCGAGAAACGCCTGAGCGACCTCGACGTGCTGTCGACTTTCGTGCCGTACGTCGGTGCCGGCCGTGCGTCGAGCGCGGTCCTCGAGGTGTACGCCGACGTCACGCCGCTGGTCGCGAAAGCGAACCGGCGCGTGTTGGTCGTGCTGTCGGGCCTGCTGGCGGCGATGCTGGTGATCTTGCCTGGCGCGTGGTCCCTGGTGCGCAGGGTCGGTGAGAGTCAACGCAAGGTGGAGCGCGAAGCCGGCGAGCGTCGTGTGCGCCATCAGGCGTATCACGACGCGATGACGGGGCTGCCCAACCGCGCCAACTTCCTCGAGCACCTGGGCGAGTCGGTGTCGCGCGCGCAGCGCAGCGGCGGGCACCTGGCGGTGTTCATGATCGACATCGATCGCTTCAAGCTTGTTAACGAATCGTGCGGGCACAAGGTCGGCGACCGCCTGCTGCGGCGCGTGGCTCGCCGCGTCAGCGCAGCGATGCCGCGCCACGAAAAGCTCTTCCGCGTCGGCGGCGACGAGTTCGCGATCGTCATGACCTGCGACAACCCGGCGCGTGACGCCGCCCGAGCTGGGCCAGCGCATCCTCGCGGCGCTGGCGGGCACGTTCCAGGTGAATGACAGCGCGATCTCGGTGGCGGTGTCGATCGGTGTCACGGTTCACCCCGACGATGCCACCGACGCGGCCGCGTTGGTGCGGCATGCCGACGCCGCCTTGTTCGCGGCCAAGGCCGAAGGTGGCAACCGTGTCGTATTTTTCACGCGCCAGATGAGCGAGCACGCCGGGCGCCAGCTCGCGCTCGAGTCGGGCCTGCGCCGTGCGATGGCGGACGGCGAGTTCGAGATCTATTACCAGCCGCGCTATCAGGCCAGCGACCTTCGCGTGGTGGGCGTCGAGGCGCTGCTGCGCTGGCGCTCGGGCCCCGAGGCCAAGTTCGTGCCCCCCGACGAGTTCGTGCCGGTGCTGGAAGACACCGGCCTGGTGGTGCCCGTGGGCCGCTGGGTGCTGCAGCAAGCCGCGCGTCAGGCGCAGCAGTGGCAGGCAAAAGGTATTGCGCAGGTGCGCGTGTCGGTCAACGTGTCGCCGCGCCAGTTCCACAGCGAAGACTTCGTCGAGACCGTGCGCATGGCGTTGCGCGCCAGCGACCTCGCGCCGCAATGGCTCGAGCTCGAGCTGACCGAGCGGTTGTTGTGCGAGGACTCCGAGCAGGCCGTCGCGAAGATGCAGGCACTGAAGCGCCTGGGTGTCGTGCTGTCGATCGACGACTTCGGCACGGGCTATTCGTCGCTGGCGTACCTGCAGCGCTTCCCGGTCGACTTCCTGAAGATCGACAAGAGCTTCGTGAGCGGCATCGCCAAGGGCAAGCGCGAGGCTGCGATCGCGCTGGCCATCATCGACATGGCGCACAACCTTCAGATCGGCCTCGTCGCCGAAGGTGTCGAACAGGAGGAGCAGGCCGTGATCCTGCGTGAACGCGGCTGCCACGAACTGCAGGGTTACCTGTTCAGCCGCCCGCTGTCGGCCACCCAGGTCGAGCCTCGCCTGGTCGCCGCCGGCGTGCGCCCGCCCGCGACCGACGCCAACGCCAACGCTGCCAAGGCCGAGGCCCCCGCCGATCTGGCTTCGAGGGTCATCGCCGAAGTGCTGCAACGAACCGCTGCGCGCGCTGCGCCCCGCGCGTTCCAGCCGACGACGTTCGCGCAGTCGCAGCAATAGCCTGAGCAGACTCCCCCTTTAACCGCCGCCGCAGCGGTGGTGATCAAATCATCGTGTCGCGCCATACAGGCGCTTGTCCAAGGACACCGCGATGCTCACCGAACACTCCGCCAAGACCCAAGACCTGCTCGAGCGCCTGGGCGCGTTCTTCGAACGCCACATCTACCCCAACGAGGCGCGGTACGAAGAGCAGATGCATGCCCTGCGCCGCGCCGGTGACCCCTGGCAGCCCGTGCCGTTGATCGAAGAGCTCAAGCCCGTGGCCCGTGCCGCTGGCTTATGGAACATGTTCCTGCCGCACCCGTACAAGGGGCAGGGCGGTATCTCGAACCTGGACTACGCGCCGTTGTGCGAGATCATGGGCCGCGTGATGTGGTCGAGCGAGGTCTTCAACTGCTCGGCCCCCGACACCGGCAACATGGAAACGCTGGAGCGCTACGCCACCGACCCGCAGAAGCAGCGCTGGCTCGAGCCCTTGCTCGACGGCAAGATCCGCTCGGCCTTCCTGATGACCGAGCCGGCCGTCGCTTCATCGGACGCGACCAACATCCAGTGCAGCATCCGCCGCGAGTCGTCGAGCTCGGGCGACCACTACGTCATCAATGGTCGCAAGTGGTACAGCTCGGGCGCCGGCAACCCACACTGCGCGATTTTCATCGTGATGGGCAAAACTGACCCCGACGGCCCTCGCCATGCGCAGCAGTCGATGGTGCTGGTGCCGCGCGATGCACCCGGTGTCACGGTCGTGCGCCCGCTGACCGTCTTCGGCTATGACGACGCACCGCACGGCCACATGGAGGTGCAGCTCGAGAACGTGCGCGTGCCGGCCGACAGCATCCTGCTGGGCGAAGGCCGGGGCTTCGAAATCGCGCAAGGCCGCCTGGGGCCGGGGCGCATTCATCACTGCATGCGCTCCATCGGCGCCGCCGAGCGCGCACTCGAGATGATGGTCGACCGCCTGCGCGCCCGTACCGCCTTCGGCAAGCCGCTGTCCGAACAATCGATCTGGCACGAACGCATTGCCGAGTCGCGCTGCATGATCGATCAGGCGCGGCTGCTCACGCTGAACGCGGCGCACAAGATGGACACCGTGGGCAACAAGGACGCGAGGGCCGAAATCGCGATGATCAAGGTCGTCGCCCCCAACGTGTCGTGTAAGGTCGTCGACTGGGCGATCCAGGCGCACGGCGCAGCCGGCGTGAGCCAGGACTTCTGGCTGGCGCAGGCGTATGCGCACCAGCGCACGGTGCGCATCGTCGACGGGCCGGATGAAGTGCACCGCAATGCAATCGCCAAGATCGAGATTGGCAAGCGCAGTGGCGCCCGACGAGCTTAGGCCCGTCTTGACGAGCAGCAGTACCCGGGAGATGACAACACCGATCCAACCCCAGCGCTCCACGGGTGGCCGTCGGCAGTACCTGACGGTCCTGTTCTCTGACCTGAAAGGCTCGACCCTGCTCGGCCGCCAGCTCGAGGTCGAGCGGTTCGCCGAGTTGCTCGACATGGTTCGCCAAGCCTGGCACAACGCGGCGAAGAACCATGACGGGCTGGTGCTTCGCATCCAGGGCGACGGTGCGCTGATCGTCTTCGGCTATCCGCAGTCGGGCGAAGACGACGGTCGGCGCGCGGTCGACTCGGCCCTCGAGATTCACGCCGCGGTGCGTCGCATCGGTGACGAATACCTGGCGCGTGAAGGGCGCCTGTCGGTGCGCACCGGCATTCATGCGGGCGTGCTGCTGCTGGCCGAAGGCGACCTCGAGCGCGGCCGGCTCGACCTGAGCGGCGACGTCGCCAACGTCGCGGCGCACCTTCAACGCGACGCGCCCGACGACGGCATCGTGGTCAGCCTGGACGCGCTGGGCCCACACGCGAACTTGTTCGAACTGCTGCCAGACCCGCGCCCGGCGCCCGACCACATCCAGGCGGTGCAGGTGCGCGCGCGCGGCAAGGCCGAACGCCGCTTCGACGCGATGGCGCAACGCGGGCTGACGCCGTTCATTGGGCGCGAGGCGGTGATCGCAGCGCTCGAGGGCCATCTGGGCCTCGAGCGCATGACGCGGCCTCGCTGTGCGGTGGTTCAGGCCGGGCCGGGCATGGGCAAGACTCGCCTGCTCGAAGAATTCCTCCAGCACCGGCTGCCTGTCGGCTGGCAGGTGCTGCGCGGCAATTGCGACCCTCCGTCACGGTCGGAGCCGCTTCAGCCATTCGCACAGGTGCTGCGCGCGCAGCAGCTCGAGGTGGCCGCGGATACGGCGCTGGCGTCGTTGCTGGGCGTGTGCGCGCGCGCGCCGACGTTGTTGGTGATCGATGATTGGCAGTGGGCCGACGACGCGAGCCGGCAACTGCTGGTTGCCCTGTTGCGTGACCCGAGTGGCCCGCGCGTGCTGCTGGCCGCGCGCAGCCGCGATGATGGCGCGCAGTGGATCGCCGATGCGGCGCACCTGACGCTGTCGTCGTTCGACGAGTCGCAGACAGAGCGGACGGTGCGCCGCTGGCTTCCCGACGCCGACCCGTTCCTGGCCGCGCGCATCCACGAATACGCCGGCGGCGTGCCGCTCTACGTCGAAGAACTGTGCCATTCGGCCGCGGTTGAATCGTTGTGGCAACAGCTCGAGAATCGTCATGGCGCCACCGGCTGGTTGAGTGCGCTGGTCGCATCGCGCCTTGCACGGCTCGAGCCGCGGCATGCCGGCGTGGTGCGCGCGGCGGCGGTGGTTGGCAACGTCGTGCCGCTCGACTTGTTGAGGGGCGTGTGCGACACCGTGGTGGACGATGAGACGGTCGCGCTGCTCGCCGACGCCGACTTCCTGTACCCCGACGAGACGGGGCAGTGCTTGAGCTTCAAGCACGGCATCACGCGTGACGCGGTGTACGACTCGATCGGGTTATACGAACGCACAGCGCTGCACCAGCGCGCGCAAACGACGCTGCTGGTGCGCATGACCGAGTCGCCGGGCAAGATGGCCGACGCCAACGAGGCGCTGGCCTATCACGCACGCGGCTCGGGGCACTGGGAGGTGGCCGCCACGTTCGCCGAGCGCGCAGGCGACAAGGCAAGCCAGGTGTTCGCGATGGACAGTGCGCGTCAGCAGTACCGCGCCGCACTCGAAGCGGTCGAGCACCTGCCGCGGCACGGCCCGGAAGTCGACGCGCGCTGGTGCGAGTTGTGCGCGAAGCTCGGCGCCACGTGCGTGTTCGACCCGCTGTCGCTGGCCGACGGGCTTGCGGTCTTCGAACGCGCGGTCGAGGTCGCGCGCCGGCTCGGCGATGCGGGCCTTGTCGCCCGCGCGCAGTACTGGCTGGGCTACCTGCTGTACGCGGTGGGGCGCTTCCCCGAGGCGGCGATGCAACTGCGCCCGGCGTTGGCGGCCGCACGCGATGCCGGCTACCTGCGGCTGGCCGCGCAGCTCGAGGCCACGCTCGGTCAGATCCTGGCCGGCGCTTGCGAATATCGGCCCGCGCTCGAGTTGATGGACCGCGCGCTCGACAGCAAGGTCAAGACGCGCCGGCCCGGTGGCGGCTTCGCGATGGGCTCGGCCTATACCCTTGCGTGCAAGGGCGGCATCCACGCCGACCAAGGCGACTTCGCGGCGGCCTTCGGCGCCTTTGCAGGCGCGCTGGATTTGCTCGGCGATTCGACGCACCCGGTGCGCAACTCCACCCTCAACTGGATCGCGATCACCTCGATCTGGCAGGGCCGCTGGGACGAGGCGCAGCGCGTGGCGACCGACAGCGTCGGCATCGCCACGGGCACGCGCGTGCTGCTGCTGCTGTCGGTCAGTCGCGCGGTGCTCGGCTATGCCCGCTGGTGCGCGGGCGATGACGCCGGCCTCGACGAACTGCGCGAGAGCGTGCGCTGGATGGCGTCGCGGCACTGCGTCTTCTACGCGTCGCTGTTCCACGGCTGGCTGATCGAAGCCTTGGCGGCCGAAGACGCGCGCACCGTCGGCGTCGCCGCGGGCGAGCGGCGCGCCGAGCTCGGCTCGAGCGCGCGCATCGTGATGCAACGCAGCCGCGGGGGCGAGCGCATCGGCGAGGCAGCGGCTTGCCGTGCGCTGGCCCTGATTGCGTCGCGCGAAGGCCGCACCGGCATGGCTGCGCGTTGGCTGCGGCGGGCCGAACAAAGCGCCCGGCTGCGCGAGTCGTCGCGTGAAGCCGCGCTGAATGCGCTGGTGGACGCGTTGCTGACTGCGCGAGAGCCCGCCGCGATCCACGACCGCAGCGCGACGAGGCGCGACCGCAGCGCGGCGAGGCACGACGCGGCGTTGGCGCAGGCCGCGCGTCAGATCCGCGATCTGGGCATCGTTGCGCTGCCGCGGCTCTACGCCGGCTTCTTGCCCAACGCCGCGAGCTGACGCGCCACTTCGCGCGCGATCACGTCATAGCCTTCGGGCGTTGGGTGCAACTCATCGCCCCAGAAGATCTCGTGGCTCGCGCCGAAGTCGTCCTGACGTGCGAGTACGCCGGTGAGCTTCAGGTGATGCACGCTGCGCCCGCGTCCGGTCTGTTCGGCGGCGAGCGTGACAACCATGTCGTTCAGCGCGTTGATCAGTTCCTTCATCACGTCCTTCGCCGTCGCGTCGTCGATGCCCTTCAGGTCGAACACCGGTTTCAGCCAGGGTGGCCCGCCCATCGGCCCGCGCCCGTCGGGGATCGGGTGGTCGTAGGCGTGGATCACGATCGGCACGCTGGCCTTGTCGGGCAACACGCTCGCCAGCGTGTCGAGCACACGTTCGTGATGCCTTTTCATCTCGTCGACGAACTTGACCAGTGCGACGCGGTTGATCGCGCTGTCGGCCGTGCGCGCGCCCTGGACCAGCATGCCGTACAGCGGCGTCTGCCACGGCCGGTCTTTCGGCTGAACGATGTCATTGCCGCCGCCGTCGAGCAGGATCACGCGCGGCGGGACCACGCCGCCGATGCCGTCGAAAGCATCGGTCAAGTCGCGTCGCAGCTTCGACAGGAAGCCGTCGGAGGCGATCTGCGAGAGGCGGAATCCAGCGTGGGTGTGGCCCAGCGGTTCGTTGACGACGTCGTAGCCCAGCGGGCGCAGGGCCGTCACCAGGTCAGGGTACGAACCCAGGATGTCGTCGAGCCACGAATCGCCGATGGCCCAGAAGTCGACCGGCTGCTCGTACTTCACGGCCGCGGGCTTGGCTGGGGGGCGTTTGCGCAGGTTGGACAGCTTCTTCTTCTTGTCCTCGTTGTCCTTGGCGACCTTGACCAACGCGGCTTGGACCAGGTCGGGGTTCACCTTGCCGTTGATGTTGATCGAGGTCTGGATGGGGCCGGGCCGCAGCGGCAGGTCGGACATGACAAGCGCGTACACGAAGCCCTTCATCATCTGCATCGCAAGGTCGCGACCGGGGCAAGCGTGCGTCGGCGCGCCCTTGCTGTTGCGGTCCCCGCCGAAGGCGTGCACCGCGTCGGCTTCGGTCGAGCGGCCTTCGGCCAGGCTCTGCTGCGTTGCCGATGACAAGCCGAAGACGATGACCTCGCCAGGTGTCACGTCGACTGCATGGTTCGGGTCGACTGCGTGGTTCGGGTCAACTGCATGGTCGCCGCCGATGCGAAGTGGTTTCGTCGCCGTGCGCCAGATCACGTCGGGCACGGTGCGCAACTGCATCGCGCGCACGAAGGCCTTGTCGACCGCGTCACCCAGCTCCTTGTCCGACACCGCCGGGCGCACGGCCCGCAACGCGCGCAACGAGCCGAGCGTGCCGTCGGTCCACCAATGCGCCAGTACGCGGCGCAGCACGCCATCGACCGTCGGCACGAAGCCCATGATCAAGCCGATGATCGTGCGCGCGGCGTAAGCGCGGTCGCGCTTGGCGGCGGGCGACGACAGGATTTCCATCGCCGCGGGCTGCTTCAGGCTCTTGCCGTACGCGTCGAGGAACGCCGTCATCGCGGCCTCGAGCGCCTTGCCGTGTTCGATGCCGAGCTTCGCGACGCTGTCTCCAGGGTGCGGCTGGAAGAACCAGCGCGAAGGCGCCATGAAGTGCCCCGGGTAACGGGGCGGCTTGCCCGGCTGCCACCGCCAGTTGAAAGGGCCGCGCTCGAAGAAGCCGCCTTCTTCGGACAAGCCGAACCACTGTTCGCAGAACCTCGCCAGCAGGTGGTCCGTCAGTTCGCGCAGGTCGATCGTCAAGTCCCACGGCAGCACGTCGTTCGCAGGCTGGCGCAGCGACCGGCGCGCGACTTCGAGCTGCACCTGCGCGCGCTGCTCGTGGCCAACCAGATCCTCGAGTTTTTCCTTGGTGACCTGGCGCGCGTAGTTGAACGTGTCGGCCGTCTTCTTCCAGTGCTCGATCGCGCGCAGCGCCGGATCCGATTCACGCTTGTAGTCGGCCCCGGCATCAAGCCCCAGGAAAATCGGGCCGAACGACGTGCCCATGCGCTGCGCATACCCGCTGACGCTGACCGTGGGGTCGGTCAACGCCCGGTCGACCCATTCGCGGCTGCCGACGAGCACGCCATACGGCGTACGCAAAACGCCGCCGTGGTTCTCGCGCACCGCGGCCCAGATCGACGCGGCGGTGAAGTCGGCGACGGCGTCGGCGTCTTCGAGCGCGGCTTTCCATGCCTTCTTCGCGGCGTCGGGATCAGCTTCGCCCAGCACGAGAAGCTTCTTGATCACGGCTTCGCCGCGTTCGACGCTCCACGGCATCGGCTCGACCTTGGCGCCATCGCCATCGCGCGCACGCTGCGCCAACGTCCGGATCGCCTTCGATGACGGCGTGAAGGCGTACAGCCCCCAATCGACGCGCACGAACGGCCGAGGGTCGGCATTCAACGCATCGCTGCCGTCAAGCTGCACGCGCTCGACGCGCCCGTCGTCGGTCATGAAGCGGAACCAGCGCGGTCGACCCGCTTCGGCGATGCCCAGGAACGGATCGGACGGTGACGAGTGCGAATGCGACGAGTTGCCGCCGGTCAACCAGCGCTGGATCACCTCGAACTGTTCGGCAATGCTGGCGTTGTAGGCCATGAAGACCAAGCCACGGTCGCGGGCGAGGCTGGCTTTCGACTTCGCGGGGTCGCGCTCGTCGCGGTTGTGCGGCTCGCCGTAACTCATGCCGCGACGCACGATGCCCGGCACGCGGCCACCCGCGGCCAGCGGCTCGGCCAGCTCGCCCACGAACGTCTCGCGCGGGTTGGCGCGCCGGATGTGGGCGTGGAACGGGCACGCGATGCCTTGGGGGTCGGCGCGGTAGTGAAAGTCATTGAGCTTGGTCGGGTCGGTCAGCGGCACCAACGGTCGGCTGGCGTAGGCGTGCCGTGCGGGCCAGCGCCCCATCATCTTCGCCATCACCAGGTCGCGATCGAGCCCTGACGAGGCAACGGCTTCGTCGAGTGCGCCGACGTCCTGGGCGAGCTTGCGTACGACAAGGAAGCTGCCGTTGTGCAGCAAGCGTTGGACCTCGGCTTTCACCGTCGCCTTGGGTGTGTCCGCCCTGGCGTCATCGCGCTCGGGATCGTCATCAGCCGCATTGCCGTAGCCCACCAGCGCGTCGCCCACGTGAACGTGGTTCGCGAAGTGGCGCATACCCGGCTTCCTCTCGAACACCGGGTCCGAGTGGCCTTCGCCGAATCCGAAGTGTTCGATCGTCTGGTTCGGCGAGCGCGCCTTCGGGTCACGCAGGCGGTGCATCCATTGCAGCGACAGCGGCTTCACGTCGGCGTTGTTGCCGACCAGATCCTCGAGGGCATGCATCAGCCGAGTGCGCGCGTCGATGCGCTGAAGATCGGTGCGGCACAGGCGAAGCTGCACCACGGCGTGGACGGCGTCGAGCTCGACGCGCCCGCGTGCGCCGCTGGCCGGTGCCTCCTCGAGATCGGCATCGATGCCGCGGTCCCAGTTCGAGACCGGTAGCCGCCAGCGCGACGGATGGTTCACGCGCACGTCGCCCAACAGACCGGCCCGGCGCTGCATGCCCTGCGTGAAGGCTTCGGGCAGGCAGCGGACTTCTGCTTCGGTGAGCCCGGCGCGCTCGAGGCCACGCAGCGTCAGCGCGAGGTTGACCGCGATGTCGGGTTTGGTGCCGCGCAGCGTGGGTTGGCAGCGGTCGAGAAAGCTCGCCATGCCCGCTTCTGATGCGAACGCCACCAGCAGCATCACGCCATGGTCGGCCTCGGGCAGCGGCTCGAGAATGCCGGCCTGGACCGTGTCGGATTCCACCAGCGCCGGTTCGTCTGGCGGCAGGCGCAGCTGTCGTTTGGCCTTCGCACTCGCAGCACCGTCGCGAAACCAGTCGAGCTGGTCCTTGAAGCGTTCGTTCGCGAACAGGATCGCAGGGTCGTCGCGGTCGACCAGACGCATGAACTCGGGCAACAGCTCGTGTGCGGCGCGCAGCAGGATGTCGCCGTCCGGTGCGCCGGGCGGGTACAGATCGGTCAGGCGATGCAGCCCGGCGAGTGCACGCATGCCTTGGCGGAACGCCGGTGTTTGCGCGTCGAGCTGGAACAGGCTTTTCGAGTGCCCGAGGTTCGTCGGATCGGTACCGTCGGTCGTCAGGCTCGCGGTGACCTCTTCGGATGTCGGGATCTGGGCGCGAACGATGCGCAACTCGGCATCGGCGCCGCCGTGGCGCAGCTCGAGGCGCTCGTGCATGCGCTGGTACTGGATGTCGTCGAAGGTCACGCCCGGTGGCGCGTACAGAAAAGGCACTTCCGCCTGATGCTCGTGCAGCCATGCGGCCCACTTGTCGTAGCTCTCGGGGCCGCCGACGACGTAGCCCTCGGTGTTGCAGAAGACCAGATCCAGCAGCCGCGCCACCTTCTGCCAGACGACGCGCACGTAGGACTCCCACGCGCCGTCGAACGTGGCGGCCAGCACGATCACGTTCGCGTCCTCGAGCAGCACGATGCGCACCGAGTGGATGCGCCCGACGCGCTCGACCGCGTCGGACAGCAGCCGCGTCAGGTCCTGCTCGTGCGACAGCGTTCGCCCGGCATGCAGCGCGCGCAGCACGCGCCGCGCGCGGGTCTTGAACGTGACGGTGTCGAGCGCCGGGACAAAGCCCGACTTGATCGGCGCAACGACGGTCAGATCCGACGTGCCTGAAAGGCTGCAGGTCTTGCTTCGAATCTCGCGCTGCATCGTTTCCTCCTCATAGGCCTTAGAGGCATGCTGCGCCGGGCTGACAGGCGCAGCATCCTCGAGATTGAGGACGCGGCGGGCGACGTGATGGTACGTCGGCCGGTTCAGCAGGTAAGGCTGGCAGCGACGGAGCATGACGGCCGGCGAATAGCAGCTGTGCGCTCCGGGCGTCTGGCGCGCGCAGTGGGCGGTCCCTAGACTCGAGTGCATCAATCGAATCGCACACCGGGAAACGCCATGAACGACCTGACGCAGATCGAGGTGACCATCGCCGATCACGTCGCGACGCTGACGATGAACGCGCCGCCGGTCAACGCACTGACGCGCACGCTGAACGACGAGCTGACGCTCGCGCTCGACCGCATCAGCGAGCTCGACGACGTTCGCGCCGTGATTCTCACCGGCGCGGGCAAGGTGTTCTGCGCCGGCGCCGACTTGAAGGGCCGGGCCGAGAACATCAAAGGCCCGGGCGATCTGCCGGCGCATTCGCGCCGCACGCGCGAGTGCTTCCACGCGATCCGCGAATGCGCCAAGCCGGTCGTCGTCGCGATCAACGGCGCCGCGCTCGGCTCGGGGCTCGCGATGGTCGCGTCGGCCGACATCCTGGTCGCGTCGGAGAAAGCATCGCTGGGCTTGCCCGAGGTCGACGTCGGCCTGCTCGGCGGCTGTCGCCATGCGATGCGCCTCTTCGGCCACTCGCGGCTGCGGCGCATGGCGCTGACGGGCATGCGCGTCGACGGCGCCGAGCTGTATCGCCTCGGCCTCGTCGAGGCGTGCACGACGCCGGAAGAGCTGATGCCGACCGCGCTCGAGATCGCGACCACGATCGCGTCGAAGAGCCCGGTGTCGACGCGCATGGGCAAGCACACGCTCAACGTGATCGAGGACATGAGCCTGCGCGACGGCTATCGCTACGAGCAGGACATGACGGCGCAGATCGGCAAGACCGAGGATGCGAAAGAAGCGCAGCTCGCGTTCAAGGAGAAGCGCGCGCCGGTGTTCAAGGGGCGCTGAGCGCCCCGGTGGTGATCAAGTCGTCGTGTCGCGCCGGCGTCACGCGGGCGCCGCCTCCGAGGACACCACGATGCTCACCGAACACTCCGCCAAGACCCGCGACCTGCTCGAGCGCATCGCCGAGTCGCGCTGCATGATCGATCAGGCGCGCTTGTTGACGCTGAACGCGGCGCACAAGATGGACACAGTGGGCAACAAGGACGCAAGGGCCGAAATCGCGATGATCAAGGTCGTGGCGTCGAACGTGTCGTGCAAGGTTGTCGACTGGGCGATCCAGGCGCATGGCGGTGGGGGCGTGAGCCAGGACTTCTGGTTGGCCGAGGCGTATGCGCATCAACGCACGGTGCGGATCGTCGACGGGCCGGACGAGGTGCACCGCGATGCGATTGCGAAGATCGAGTTGGGGAAGCGGAGCTTGGCTCGGCGGAATAGTGCTTGATTGAACCCCTGCGCCGGACCATGCTCGAGGCAAAGGCGCGGGCGCACAGGCTGCGGGGCTTCGATGTCGCGGTTCACACCCTTCACTTCGTTCGTGTGTGAACTCCCCTGCGGTGCTCGCGAGGAAGGGGTCCGGCGAAACTCACTGCGCTCCTTCGTCGCTCCGTTCAAACAGTCGCCGGAAGTCAGATGGACGAAGCGCTTCGCGCCCCCTTCCTCGCTGCGCTCCTCGGCGCGCCAGAGGCGCCCCGCAGCCTGTGCGCCCGCGCCTTTGCGGCAGCAGTGCACTCGCGCGTTGGTTCTTCCGGGGCGACTGCAGGAAGCAGGAAGGTGTGTGGTGCGTCGTGGGGGAGTCCGGTCATCGTCATATTGCAATGCCGACGCCCGGGTTGGCTTTGCGAACGTCGGCGGTGCAGCGGTGCGGCGGTGCAGCGAGTGCTGCTGGTCGCTGCGGTACCGTGAACTCACGGTCTCCAGCACATTGGGGTCATTGAGGCGTCAGCGACGGGCGCGGGCCAGTGACCCTCTAGAGTTTCCTAGGTCATCGATCATCAGAGCCAAGCACACGTGCGGACCAGCGGTTCCGCGCGCGACGCATCGGCGTGTGGGACGATCTCGGACTCGCACGCTGAAGACCAAAAGTTCCTGCGCGGAGCAGCGGTCCGCCTCTATCCCCATCACGAATCCCATGTCGCACCCTTCAGTCGCCGCTCCGGCGCCGCGAAAGAACGTTTCCGGTGGAAGTGCCGTAGCAGGCGGGACGAACTTTCACGCCCGCGTGGCTACGGTTGCCGCGGCCTACTTACTCGCGCGGCGACCGCTTGGATGGCTGAAAGAATTGGAGCTCGACATCCCGAAGGAGATCTGGTGTGAAACCAACGGGCCAGGTGACGATCTTCGCCTTGTGCTTGCCAACGGATCAGTGGTTGAAGCGCAAGCGAAAAAGGGACTTTCGCGCGGCAACGATCTGTGGACCGCGCTCGCAGCGCTTGCGCATGGGATTCATACGCAGACGATTGCCTATGGCGTATTGGTCATCGACGCCGAGGCCAGCACCACTATCCGCCACGGCTTGGCACGGGATATCGTGCGTTTGGGTGATGGTCGAGCGGACTCGCTCGACAACATTTCGATCGAGTTCAAAAGCCGGCTAGACGCCGCCGGGCTTCCCGTGGAACCGACTTGTGGGAAGTTGCGGATCGTGGTCGCGCATTGCGCCGATCACGACGACGCCTCTGAAGCGGCAGCCAAGTCCGAACTCTCTCGACTGTGCGCCGCGCAACGAGACGCCATTGCAGCGTGGCAAGCGCTTCAGCTTTCCGCGCATGGTCTCATCGAGCGCAAGGGGCGATGGACTACCGAGAGTTTGACCGGCGTAATGCGATCAGCGGCTGTGGAACTGCGCTACATGCCCGGTGACGTTCCCCTTGCCCCGGTCTCCGGTTGTGTGTGGGAGCATCTCGACGACATCTCCCAGCATCGAGGCTTTGTTCAGACTTTTCGGCAACACTACCTCGTGTCGAATCGAATGGCGCAACCGTTCGGTGGCCGGGATGCGGAGTTGGAGCGTCTCGACTTATGGCTCTTTGACGCAGATGCGCCCTGCCGGATGCTGATCACCGGCCCTACCGCTCGTGGCAAGAGCGCGTTGCTGGTTCAGTGGACCGAGCGGCTCGGCTCGGATGCCACATGGGCCGTTGTCTTCGTGCCGATCAGCCTTCGCTTTAATACTGACCGGCCCGCAGTCTTCTACGCACTGCTCGCAACGCAGTTGGCCCGCGTGCTCCAGCGCACTCTCCCGACGCCGGCTACGGACCTTGAAGGCTACTACCAGGGGGTCTCGGCCGACCTGCTGAACCAGGCGGCGAGGCAGGCTCAACACGTGCTCGTTGTGGTCGACGCTTTGGATGAGGCACAGAGCGCTGGATTCAACCCAACCGTATTTCCGCCTACGCTGCCGCCAAGCATCAAGATCTTGGTGAGCGCCCGGGAACAAGCCGGTGACCTTGGTCCTGAGGGCTGGTTGAAGCGCCTGGATTGGCAGGGCATGGGGAACGCCGCCTCGGAGGGCTTGCAGATCCTCGATCGTGAGGCGGTGGCGCCGATTCTCGAAAGCGTGGGGCTGGAGAAGGAGACCTTGACCGACGCGTTGGTCGACCGCCTAGCGGAGCTGTCGGCAGGTGAGCCCTTGTTGCTTGCCATGTACGCGGAAGACCTGAGCACCATTGCGCAAACCATGGCAGGCGTTGGTGTGGAAGCCTTGGAGGGCTTGTCGCCTGGTTTCGCAGCCTACTTTTCGCGCGCGTTTGATGCGCAGGAGGCGACGGGTAGGCAGGAGGATCAAGAAGCCGTCGACACGACCTTGCCGTACTCGCCTGGCCCTGGGGCCTATTGAGGGCACGCACGCAACGGATCTGATCTGCAAGCTCCGAGGCATGCCCGGCCCCATCGCGTCGGACCGATTCGTCAGGCCGCTGCAACGATGGATCGCAGGGACGGGAGTGCTGACCAAGGCTATGTCTTGAATCATCCGAAGCTCGGTGAGTACCTGCGGGAACAGCGATTTGACTCGACCGATCGGCAGCGGGTGGAGCAGGCCTTCTTGGAGTGGGGTCGGGGCGTGGCAAAGAGTTTGAGCGAAGACACGAAGGCACCGGCGCCACCGTATGTGCTACGGCATCACGTGAGTCACTTGGGTCGGGCGTCAGCCATCACGCTGGACGACATCAACCTTCTTCTTGGTGGCGGCTGGGGGCAAGCTTGGTACCGGTTGGACAAGGACTTTGCCGGCTACGCTGATTCGTTGCTAGCCGCAGCCGCGGGAATGCGACCCTGCGGCGACTATGGCAATGAGGCCATTCGGGCGCTGCGGCTAAAGGTCAAGATTGCCTTGTCGACGGGCAGCGTGAAGTCGCAAGGGACCAATTTCCCGAGTGAGCTGTTGGCTATGGCGCTCCAGGAGCAGCTGATCACTCAGCAGCAAGCGCTAACGTGGCCGACCTTCAGCGCCCTGACAACCGGCCTGGCTACTTGATGGCCTTCGCCGCAAACTTGTCCACCCGGGACTTGGGCCGGCTGCTAGCGAGCATCCGGGAGATGACGAACGCTGAGAGCCGCAGTTATCTCCTCGCTCGATTGGCGCGGCACCTGCGAGAACCGCAGCGAAGTGAGGCAGTTGGGAGTGTCCTGAGCTGGCTTCGTGGCCCGAGCGATCCGCTGCCGCGCCTGGGTACCATCAGCACACTTGCTGCGGCTCTTGACGATCCGCAACTCGACACGGTCGTGGCAGATGCGATATCGCAAACCATGACGGCGAAAGATCGCCTTCCGCACAATTGCGCCGACTCCTCTCATTGCGACTCTTCGCACGCGGCAGCTGCACGAGCTTGCAGAACGTCTCATTGAGCGGTGTGTTCAGTGGATTGAGATTGCTGCTGATCCATTGTTGGGGGTCGAGGCCCTTGCTGCGCTTGCCTCTCACGTCGCTGCGGACAGACTCGCGCCTCAGATTGCTCGCCTCGCACCTGCGATCAACGCTATTCAGCAGCAATCGCTACTGACCAGTGGAGCCTGGAGTTACGATGCAGAGATGCGGCGCGAGTGGATCACGAAAGCCGTGGTGAAACTTGAAGTCTTAACGATTCATGACCTGCCGGCAACGACCTACAAAACGCGCTTGCTTGCTACGCTGTCGCCCTTGCTCGTGCCGGATTACTGGGCAGTCAACTCGCTTGTAAGCGTTTTGCCCCTAATTCGCGCCGACTCACAGCAAGAGGTAGTGGAACGTTGCCGGGAATTTGCCCTGAAGCTGAGATCGGGAACAACCGCACTCACGCTCTGACGGCTGTGGCCATGACCGCGCTACCCCCCCTTCGTCGATCGATCATTGGACAGCACTCGCCGATGCGCGTCGCATCGATGACGCCCATTCTCGCTGCCTCACATTGGTCGCGCTTTGGTCAACGTTGCCCGTCGGGGAGAAGAAGCGCGAATTGGACGCCTTGTTGAAAGACATCGACGGCGTTGACTTTGTTCTGCACGTTGGGGAATTGTGGCTGCAAATTGCGAAGCACTTGCCGGGTACGAGGCTTGTCGACGCGGGCATTGTAGCGATTCAAAGGACCAGGGACAACCGCCATCGTGTTAACACCTTAATCAGGGAAGTGTCGACCCTGCCGCAGCCTACAGGTAGGGCGCTCTTTCAGATGTGCTGGCAGCAGATAGTCGCTCGCACGGACGTGTGGCGCCGCCTTCAAATCGGCCAAGCAGCACGATGCGCAAGCGAGTACTGGACGGTCGACGAACTTAACGTTGCGCGCGTGGAAATTGCTGGGCTGTGCAGGGCCGAGCGTGTGCCGTTGCTTGTCGACTTGCTATGGGTTGCGACACGACTCGGCGCCGATGATCTAGTACGCGACGCCTTCGCCGCTATTGATCGGCAAGAGGATCCAAACGATGCCTTGTCGTACACGATCCAAGCCATCAAGTCCTTGTCGCCGCAAGATGCGCACCGCGGCCTGATTCGCAGATACTGGTTCGCTGCGGCGGTGTCCAGGAAGCCGAGGATCAGTTCGCTTATTGATGCCTTTGAACTTCTGGACGCAAATGATCAAACGGTTGCATGGCCGAGCTCAAGCCTGCGCAGTCGTCACTCTGCCAGTCGGCCTTTCACTTGCGCGCTTGTCCGAGATCTCCGCGAGTTCGTCGGAGAGAGTTGAATTACTTGAAGGAGCGCTATTGGCATGTATTGGTGACATCACTGACCAGCGAATACCGGCGGCTGCCCAGATCGCTTTGAAGTGCAAGACCCAAGATGAGAGGTTACGCGCTCTTGACCTGCTCTCGGATACACCTGCTGCTACGCGCGAAACGATCCTAACGGCGATACAACTTGCTGCACCGGCGTTCGCTGAGGTCGGAGCAGCACCCTTGACGCGGGCGCTGATGGACGACATTCGACAAAGTGCTATCCGGTGGCCGTAGCCGCGAACCTGTCGCTCGACATCGCAAGACGCCAACGTCGGTATGGCGATCGAGCGCGCGATGTCGATACCAGCACCCAGTCTTTCTCAGACGCTCGGTGCACGGCCGTCCATGTCAGCTTCGTAGCCGAAGGCGACGACCACCTTGCCGCAGCGCGCCGTTCATGCATCTGTCTTCGGAGTCCGCATGCCGCGCGCCCAGCGCACGATCGCGTCGGCCACCGCAGCGGGCTGCTCGGGACGAGCGCATGGCTGGCGTCGGTGATCGTCTCCACGGTCACGCGGTCGCCGAGGGCTTCGCGCAGTTCATTGCGCGTCGACGGCGGGCGCCAGGATCGTCGGCGGCTTGCAGGTCGAGGATCGGTGCGTGGGTCACCGGCCACCATTGGTCTTTTGACGGGGTGCGGGCTGCGGCGCGATAGGCGTCGCGCAGGTGGGGATGCCAGCCGTCGAGCCATGGCGTGGGGTCGTGGCTTGGCGCGAAGAACGCGTGGTGCAGCGCGGCGAGGCGATCAGCGCGTGGCTTGACGGGTCGGAGGCGATGTCGAGCGCGGCTCTCAAGCCCATGGGGAACACGCGGGCGGCGCCGCCATCACGACGACGCCGCAGACGAGCTGCGGGTGATCGAGGTCGGTGACGCGTGCGACGAAGTGGCCGAAGGCGTGGCCGGCGACGATCGCGGGGCCGTCGGCGCAAGTTTCGATCGTCGTCGCGACGTCGCCTGCCAGCGTGTGCAGCGTCATGCCCGGTGGCGGCGCGCTGCTTGCGCCCATGCCGCGCGGCTGTGGGCGCAGCACGCGGTGGCCTGATGCGGCAAGGCGCGCCGCGAGGTCGTCGAAGTCGCGCGAGTCGCGCTGCGACGAGGGCAGTAGCACGATCGCGGGACCGGCGTTCGTCGCGGGCTCGTCGATCAGCACTTCGATCGAGGCGCCATCGACGGCGCGCAGCATCCGCGTCGCGTGCATCGCGCTCTTTCAGTCGATCGTCGCGCCCGACTTGCGCACGATCTCGGCCCACTTCGGCAATTTCGGCGCGCATCAGCGCGGTGAACTCATCGGGCGTGCCGAAAGTCGGCTCGATGCCGAGCGCGACCAGTTGCTGCTTCAGCGCGGGGGTCGCCATCGCCTTGCCCAGCGCGCCGTGCAACGTCGCGATCACGTCCTTGGGCGTGCCGGCGGGCGCGAGCACGCCCAGCCAGTTCGA
Organism: uncultured beta proteobacterium; assembly: GCA_963738615.1. Classification (GTDB taxonomy): domain Bacteria; phylum Pseudomonadota; class Gammaproteobacteria; order Burkholderiales; family Burkholderiaceae_C; genus CAVTWY01. The sequence continues at coordinate 1,554,629 of CAVTXI010000012.1, read as the reverse complement.
CACGTCGTACCCCGGCAGGCCCGATTCGGCGATCGTCGGCACCTGCGGCAGCGCATCCATGCGCGCCTTCGACGTGACGCCGAGCACGCGCACCTTGCCCGCCTTGATGTGCTCTTCGTAGACGGTGTAGGAATCGAAGGTCATATCGACGCGGCCCGACAGCACGTCGACCAGCAGCGGCGAGCTGCCCTTGTAGGGCACGTGCAGCATCTTCACGCCCGCGATCGATTCGAACAGTGCGCCCGACATGTGGCTCGAGCTGCCGTTGCCGGCCGAGCCGTAGGTCAACGCGTCGGGCTTCGCCTTCGCCAGCGCGATCAGCTCGGCGATGGTCTTCGCCGGCACCGCGGGCCGACGACGAGCACGCGCGGCGTGATGTGCGTCAGGCTGATCGGCGCGAAGTCCTTCAGCGGGTCATAGCGCAGCTTCGAATACAGCGACGGGTTGATCGCGTGCGTGCCCATCGTGCCGAAGAAGAGCGTGTAGCCGTCGGGCGGTGACTTCGCGGCGGCCTCGGCCGCAGTCGATCCGCCGGCGCCGCCGCGGTTGTCGATGATCACCTGCTGGTTCAGCTCCTGCCCAAGACGCTCGGCCATGCCGCGCGCCATCACGTCGGCGGCGCCGCCCGCGGGGAAGGGGACGATCAGGCGAATCGGCTTGTCGGGGAACGCGGCGTGGGCGAGTGCGGTGGCGCCGAGCACGGCGGCGGCGGCGAGCAGGCGGACGAACATGAAGAGTCCCTTCGGTTGTCGTGTCAGGTCGCAGGTCAGGGTGCGGCGCAGCGGAAGTTCGCCGCGTCGTCAACGCTGGCGCTGCTGCCGGTGCCGGTCCAGCGCGCGATCAGCGGGTAGGCGCAGATCGGCCGCGTGCGGCCGGGGAAGCGGCTCCCGGTCGCCATCAGCGCGGTCGGCGCGACGCCTTTCTCGACCCAGTCGTAGATGGCGGTCACGGGGTCGAAGCGGTCGAGCGCGCGGCCGCCGCTGCAATGCTCCATGCCCGGCACGACGAAGAAGCGCGGAAGGATTGCGTTGCCTCGAGCCCCCGTTCGCGGCGACCAGGTTGCGATACCAGCGGTTGACGCCGGCCGGGTTCACGAGCGAATCGCTCTGGCCGTTGTAGACGATCGTTTTGCCGCCGCGCGCCTTGAAGCCTTCGTAGTTGGTTGCGTTGGTCGTGGTGAACGCGGCTGACGCGAGCAGGCGCGTCGGGTCGCGGTCGAAGTCGAAGCCGAAGTAGTCGAACTCGGGTGCCGGCGGTGTCATGAACACGTAGCGGATCGACTGGTTCGTCGCCTTGCTCGCGTTCGGCACCGCGGTGGTCGACGTGCCGAGTTGGGTCGCGCGCCAGCCGGCGATGCCGGTGTCCCACGGCGGCGGCGGGTACAGCAATTGCCCAGCGCCATTCTTCGGCCCCTGCATCACGCGTGTGAACGCGCCGACCTGTTCGGGCGAGAGGCAACCCGGTTGTTTGACGCCGGTGCATTGCAACGCCTGCACGTCGTAGGTGCACGCGACGTGGTTCTCGATCAGGCCATCGGCCGCGCCGTCGAGTGCGTCGCACTTCGCAAGCACGCCGTTCGCGATGAGTTGGAGGTCGTCGTCGGAGAACGCGCGGCTGAGGATCTTCGAGCCGCTCGCATCCGCGGGCGCGATGGCGCGGAATTCGAAGCTGCTGCATCGAGCCGACTTGCGCCAGGTGCTGCTCGAGGATCGGCGCACCCGACACCACGCCGTCGAAGTGCTGCGGAAAACGCTGCGACATCATCATGCCCTGGCGCCCGCCGCCCGAGCAGCCGACGTAGTACGAGTAGGCCGGCGCCTTGCCGTGGAACCGGGTCACGAGCGCCTTGGCCAGCACGGTCACCTTGTCCATCGCGTTGTAGCCCCAGTCGATACGCGCTTGCGGGTCCAGGCCGAAGGTCGCGTCGCGCGTGCTGGTGCCGGTGTGGCCCATGTTGCTCGTGACCACGGCTGTGCCTTGCGCCAGCGCGGGCATCACGCCGTCACGCAGCGTGCCGAACGCGGGCGGGATCGTGCCGTCGACGCCGCCGCCGCCCTGGAACTGGAAGCGGCCGTTCCACGTGAGCGGGATGCGCAGCTCGAAGCCGATCGCGTAGCGCACGCCGTCGGTGCCGGTGCGCGGCGCGATTTCGCCGCTGACGAGGCAGTGCGCGGGCATGCGTACGCTGGCCGTGCCCGCAGCGTCTTGTTCGATGCGCTCGGCGCGCAGGATCGTCGTGGCGGGGTGCTGCAGCGACTTCAGCGCCGCGCAGTCGAGTGCAAGCGCCGCGGCCGGTGCGTTACCGCCGCGGTCGGTCGCGCAAGCCGCAACAACGGCCGCAACCACGGTCGCGGCAACCACCGCTGCGAAGCGGGCCGAGGCTGTCGAGCCGAAGGTGCGCATGGTCGTCATTCGACCGTGATCTTCGCGGCCGCGATCACGCGCTTCCATTTGTCGAACTCGGCCTGCATCGCGGCCTTGTATTCCTGCGGCGTCGTGGTCAGCGGCACCACGCCTTGCTTCAGCATCTGCTCCTTCACCTCGGCCGACTGCACCGCGGCGACGAGCGCGTCGCGGAACTTGTCCTGCACGTCGGCGGGCATGCCGGGCGGCGCGATCACGCCGTAGGTCGTGTCCATCACCACGTTCGGCAGGCCGGCTTCTTTCGTCGTCGGCACGTCGGGCAACTGCGGCGCGCGGCTCGGGCCGGCGACCGCGAGCACCTTCAGCGTGCCCGCGGCCACGTGCGGCAGCACGTTCAGCAGGTCGACGACGGCCACGTCGATCTCGCCGCCGAGCAGCCCCGTGACGGCCGGGCCCGCGCCCTTGTACGGCACGTGCGTCATCTCGATGCCGGCTTCCTGCTTCAGCAGTTCGGCGCGCGATGTGCGGCGTGGTGCCCGGCCCGGCCGAGCCGTAGTTGAGCTTGCCGGGCTGCGCCTTCGCGAGCTTGACGAGGTCGGCCAGGTTGTCGGCCGGCACCTTCTTCGCGACCGCGATCGACCGCGGGGCCGCGCGCGACCAGCGTCAGGTACTGCACGTCGGCCGAGCGCATACGGCACCTTCATCAGGTTCGGCATGCCGGCCAGCGGCCCTTGCGCGGTGAGCGCGAAGGTGTAGCCGTCGGGCGCAGACTTCAGCGCCGCGTCGACGCCGATCGTGCCGCCGGCGCCGCCCTTGTTGTCGACGATGATGGTCTGGCCCAGCCTTTCGCCGGCCTTCTTCGCGACCAGCCGCGCGATCACGTCGCCGGGGCCGCCGGCCGCGTAGGGCACGACGAGGCGGATCGGCTTGGCCGGCCAGGCCTGCGCGGTGGCCGCGCCCGTGGCGGCGACGAGAGCACCGGCGGCGCAAAGCGCGGGCAGCTGGGGTAGATTGACATGGAGTCCCCTTGGAGGTCGGATGAATGTGCTGCAGTCTCGTCGCCGCGGGACCGCGCGAAGGAAGCCACGCGCGACAAGGCAGCTATGCACGGGCGCAAGGTGCGCAGCGCGCTTGCCCGTGCATGACAGCCTTGCGCCCGCACCGTAGGCATTCGCGCCCCGCGCTTCTAGAGTCGCTGCCTTCCCTCGCCGAAGGTCGCCTCGATGAACCCCCGCACCGGTCCGCTGTCGCACGTGAAGGTCCTCGACCTCAGCCGCATCCTGGCCGCGCCGTGGGCCGGGCAGATCCTGGCCGACCTCGGGGCCGAGGTGATCAAGGTCGAGCGACCCGGCGTGGGCGACGACACGCGCGCTTGGGGGCCGCCGTTCCTGAAGGACGGCAACGGCAAGGACACGAAGGAGGCCGGCTACTACCTCGCTGTGAATCGCGGCAAACGTTCGATCACGGTCAGCCTCGACAAGCCCGAAGGCCAGCGCATCGTGCGCGAGCTGGCGCTGAAGGCCGACATCGTGCTCGAGAACTACAAGGCCGGCACGCTCGCACGCTACGGGCTCGACGCGGACTCGCTGCGCAAGCTCAACCCGCGCCTCATCTACTGCTCGGTCACCGGCTTTGGCCAGACCGGCCCGCGGCGCGACCAGCCGGCGTACGACTTCCTGATCCAGGCGATGGGCGGCCTGATGAGCGTGACCGGCGAGAAGGACGGCAAGCCCGGCGGCGGCCCGCAGAAGGTGGGCGTGCCGATCGTCGACCTGATGACCGGCATGTACGCCGCGGTGTCGGTGCTGGCGGCGCTGGCGCGGCGCAATGAGACGGGCGTGGGCGATGCGATCGACATCGCGATGCTCGACGTGCAGGTCGCCACGCTCGCGAACCAGGCGATGAACTACCTGGTGTCGGGCAAGGTGCCGAGGCGCAACGGCAACGCGCACCCGAACATCCAGCCGCAGGACGTGTATGCCTGCGCCGACGGCGACGTGATCCTGGTGGTCGGCAACGACGGGCAGTTCGGCAAGTTGTGCGAGGTGCTGGGCAAGCCCGAGTGGACTGGCGACGAGCGCTTCGCGACCAATGCCCAGCGCGTGCGCAACATCGGCGAGTTGTCGGCGATGTTGCGCGACCTGTTCGCCGAATGGGAACGCGAGCGGCTGATCGCGGCGCTGGACGCGGCGGGCGTGCCTTGCGGGGCCATCAACACGGTGGCCGATGTCTTCAAAGATCCGCAGGTCAAGGCGCGCGGGATGCTTCAGCACGTGCCGCATCCGAGCGGCGTCGACGTGCCGCAGGTGGTGTCGCCGATGCGGTTCGCCGACGCGGCGATGCCAACGCAAGCCGCGCCGCCGCTGCTGGGTCAGCACAGCGATCAGATCCTCGCCGAGCTGGGCTATGCAGGCGCTGACATCGCCGCGCTGCGCAGCGCCGGGGTCGTGTGATGTCGGCCGACGTGATGCGCCTGCACTGGTCACCGAAGTCGCCCTACGTGCGCAAGGTGATGATCTGCGCACACGAACTGAATCTGGTCGACCGGCTCGAGCTCGTGCGCTCGGTCGCGGCGATGGCGAAGCCGAATGCGCGACTGATGGAAGACAACCCGCTGTCGAAGATCCCGACGCTGGTACTCGGCGACGGCTTCGCGCTGTTCGACTCGGCGGTGATCTGCGAGTACCTCAACGACCTGGGCGGCGGTGCGCTCTTCCCGCGCGAGGGCAACCACAAGTGGCAGGCGCTGCGCTGGCACGCGTTCGGTGATGGGGTGCTGGATGCATCCATCCTCTGGCGCAACGAGCGAGAGCGCGCACAGCCGCTGCAAGCCCTGATCGATGCGTTCGACCTGAAGTCGAAGGCGTCGCTGCGCCAACTCGACGACGAAGCGCAGGCGCTGACCGAAACGCCGTTCTCGATCGGCCACATCGCCGTCGGCTGCGCGCTCGGGTATCTCGACTATCGATTCGACGCGTTCGGCTGGCGCGGTATCGCGCCAAGGCTCGCGGATTGGTATGCCGAGTTGCGTGCGCGGCCTTCGTTCGTCAATACCGAGCCGGTCGACGGTTGACGGGCATTCACAAACACCACCATGTCGTCGAGCACCGGCGCCATCCATCGCAGCGGCCACGCCACCGCGCCGATCAGTGTCGTGTGGCTCACGTTGTCGTACAGCTCGAGCCGCACCGGAACACCGGCGGCGCTGAGTTTCTGGGCAAGCTGGCGCGTGTTGCGCTGCGGATTGACCAAGACATCCTCGCGCGCGGCTGCGAGCATCGTCGGCGGGGCCGAAGCGCTGGCGAAGTCGATCGGCTGCGAGTCCTTCGGGTAGTTCGGGTGGAAGAACACCGGCTGCGCGTCGGGGTTGCTCATCGGGAAAAAGTCGTACGGGCCGGCAAGGCCGACCCATCCGGCCAGCGCCGACGGTGCAGCGCCGCGGCCATTCAGCCAGCGCGCATCGAGCGCCAGCATCGCCGCGTTGTAGGCGCCTGCGCTGTGCCCGGCCACGAACACACGCGTGGCGTCGCCGCCGTAGCGTCCGGCTTCGCGCAGCACCCACGCGACCGCGCGTGCCGAGTCGTCGAGGAAGTCGGGGAATCGGACCTCGGGGTACAGCCGGTAGTCGACGAGTACGGCGAGGATGCCGCGCGCGGCAAGTGCGTCGCCGACGAAGCGGTACTCGGCGCGCGAACCACGGTTCCACGAGCCGCCGTAGAAGAACACGACGACCGGGTGGCCGGATGCGGGTCGCGCCGAGGCGGGCACGAACAGGTCGAGCTTGTGGCGCACGTGCGCGCCGTAGGCGATGTCGGCGATGCGCTCGCGGCCACCGGGTTGCAGCAGGCTGAGCGTCTGCAAGGGCGAGAAGGCAGCGGCAACCGCGAGCCCAACCACGGCCAGCAGCGCCGCAGCAGTCATCCAGACGAACGTTCGCCAGCCCATGCGGGCGTTACGCGGCCGATGCGGATCCGGATGCGCGCCAGCCGCACTCATTCGTAGAGTGCCGCCGGATTGGCGACGAGGATGCGCGAGACAAGCGCGCCGTCGCCGGTCCATCGTTCGAACGTCTCGAGCAGCACCGCCGCATCGGGCGCGGGGTTCACGCGCAGGTGCGGCCAGTCGCTGCCCCAGACCAGACGGTTCGGATTCGCGCGCAGCATCGCGTGGTGGAACGGTCGGCCCGCCTCGAGGTCCGGCGCACCGAGCAGGTTGCGGTAAGCGCACAGCTTCACCCACACACGGCCGCTTTCGAGCAGCGAGAGCAGACAGCGGAAGCCCGGCTCGTCGACGCCCGCGCCGACATCGAAACCGCCCATGTGGTCGATCACCACCGGCACCGGCAAGTCGAGCAGGCGCGCAGCGATGTCGGGCAGCACCTTGCAGTCGGTCCACAGCTCGGCGTGCAGGTTCGCGTCGGCCAAGCGCGGCGCGAGTGCGAGCAGATCGTCGAACGACGCGCTGCCGGCGAAATTCGCGCCGGCGCCGCTGCGATGGCTGAAGCGCGCGGCACGCACACCGCGGCTGCGCAACGTGTCGAGCACGATCGTGGTGTCGCGACGCGTCACGACGACGCCACGCAAGTTGGCTTGCGACTCGAGGGCGTGCAACAGCAGGTTGAAGTCGTCGCCGTACGCGCTGGGATGCACGAGCACGCCGTGCGACAGCCCGAGCCGCGCGAGCAGCGCGAGGTAGTCCGATGCAACCGCTTCCGGCGGCGTGTAGCTGCGATCGGCGGCGAGCGGGAAGCGGTCGTAGGGGCCGAAGAGATGCGCGTGGCAGTCCCAACCAACGTCGCTCACATCGGCTCCCGGTGCGGCAAAGGGAACGCAGGCTCGATGCCTTCGGGCAGCGGGATCTCGTGCGCGTTCAACGTCAACGCGACCATCGTGTAGTAGCCGACCAGCGTGGTCATCTCGACCACCGTGCGCTCGCCGAAACGCGCCAGCGCATCGGCATAGGTCGCATCACTCACCGAACTCGTCTGGTTCAGCTCGATCGCGAAACGAACCACCGCCGCATCGTCATCGTTCAGCCCTTCGGGCCAACGCTCGGCAAGGATCGCGTCGATGATCGATTCCTCGACACCGGCCTTCTGCGCCTCGAGCCGATGCGCGTACCACTCGAAAGGCGAACGGCGCGCGCGCGCCGTGACGAGGATCGCGAGTTCGGACTGCCGGCGCGTCAGCGATGTGTCATAGCGCAGCAGCGCGCCCAGCGCCTGCCAGCGGTCGGCAAGTTCGGCGTTGTGCAGCACCGCGCGCAGGGGGCCCTGGATCTTGCCGCGCGGGCCGGACACGATCTTGTTGTAGACGCGCTTCTGGTCGGCGTTCATCGTTTCGGGCGAGGGCAGGGTGATGCGCGGCATCGTCTTTATCCAAACGTGTCGGTAGGTTGAGCGACGAGCCCGTCGATTGCGCCTGTCCTCGCGCAGCAGCAGTGCCTCACATGCTCGAAGAGGCAGCAATCTTCCGCAACGTGCGGGGCGTCAGATCGACAAGCGCTGCCAAGATGGCCGGCACAGTGGGCGCCAAGTCTTCCATGCGATTGCTGCGAGCAAGCACGATAAGAATTGCGACAGGCAGCGTGGCAAGGTTCTGCTGGTACTCCATGCCCTTGTCAGCGGTAAGAAGTACGTCGAACTCAGCTGCCGCAAGGGCGAGCAGTTTGCCGTTCTTGATGCTGGCCCAGCCTCGACGTTGGACAGTGATCGTGGCGTGCCCCGTCAGAAGCGGACCGAGGCGTCCCGGTACCGACTCGTCAAGCAGGATGCGCATCGACCAACGCCGCCTTGGCGTCTTCGAGAACCTGAACAGCCAACTCACGGCTGACAGATGGAAAGTCCTCGAGGAAGACCTCGAGTGCGTCTCCGGCCGCCAAGTGCTCGAAGAGGATGCGGACCGGCACCCGCGTGCCAACAAATACAGGCGTGCCGCCGAGGATTTCGGGGTCCGAGATGACGCGGGGCGACTTCATGGTTGGCTCCGGAGTGACCGCCACTTTACCGCCGAGACGGGTCGGTGTGTGTGTTGTCCTCGGCGTTCGAGCCGACGGCACCGCGAGAAGGATGTCTTGATGGCTGCCCGTGGATGACCATCGCCAGTACTTCGGCCGCTGTAAGCCGAGCGTCTTGACGACATCATCCTCAGACATTCCGTCTCGCGAGGCGTTGTCGTAGGTCGCAGTGCACCCAGAACATGCGGCAATGCGAGCGAGTACACCTCCTTGAAAGGATATAGCCTTGCCAGATCTATAAAGCAATATCTCGAAATCATTGTCCCAAATGACTCTCGGTGGCACGCCGCGGCCAGCTGCAGTTTTGAATATGTTGCGAACCGAGCAGGCCACGTCTACTCGCCATTGCGGCGTTTCCCTGCTGGTATGCGCCCGCCATCAAGCATTCGTGCTCGGGCTCCACATCCCCGCACCCGCCATCTCGTCGACCAACTGCACGATGCGCGCCGCCACCGCCGACACCGCACGCGCCGGCCCTTTCGACTTCGACAAACTCATCGACACCGTGCGCTGCAACGGCGGATCGACGATGCGCGCTGCCTGCAGGCGCTTGTCCGCCACCTCGTTCCATACCGCGTGCAGCGGCAGCACGGTGTACAGCCGCTCGGACGCGACCAGTGCTTTTTGCAGCGGCAGCGAATCGGCTTCGATCACAGGCGCGAGCGTGATGCGGTGCTGGCGCGCTGCGGCGTCGAGCGCGGTGCGCAGACCGTTGGGCGCGCTCGGCAGGATGAAGGGCAGGTCGTGCAGGGTGTCGAAGCTCACCTGCGGCTCGGCGGTGGCGCGGTCCCCGGGGGCGCCGATCAGGCAGCTGTCGACGACCGCGAGCGACTGTTCGGCGTCGGGCAACGTGGGCCCATAGCGGTACAGGATCGCGATGTCGACACGCGCGTCGGCAAGCCACTCTTCAACCAGCCCGCTCGAGCCTTCCAACACCTTCAGGCTGACCGCCGGAAACTCGCGGCGGATGTCGACGAAGAGCCGCGCGACCAGCGTCGCCGCGATCGATGGCAACAGGCCCAGCGTGACGCGGCCGCTGGGCTCGCGCGCTTCGCCGCGGATGTGATTCTCGAGCCGTTCGGCGTCGGCCAGCAGCGCCTTCACCTGCGGGAAGAGCCGCGTGCCCGTCTCTGACAACTCCACCCCGCGGCCCGTGCGGTTGAACAGGCGCGCGCCGCACTCGCGCTCGAGCGCGTTGATCTGCCGACTGAGCAGCGACTGGTTGCTGTCCAGGAACAGCGCCGCGCGCGTCAGGCTGCCCAGCTCGCCGATGGCGACGAAGGCGCGCCATTTGTGCAGGTCGGCGGCGATGTCGATCCGGAAGTCGGATGCGCGCGGGGGCTGCTGCATGGTGCGGGGATTCTGCGCCGCGCGGTGGGCAGCGGTTTGCTCGTCAGCGGCGTTGGCTTATGCTGATCCGAACCCTTTCGCACCCATCGTCAGCAGGAGACACCGCCATGAACAACCCCACCATCCGCATCGACGCTTTCGGTGGCCCCGAAGCGATGAAGCTCGTCGATGCGCCTGTCGGCAACCCGGATGCAGGCGAGATCCGCGTGCGCCATCACGCCTGTGGCATCAACTTCATCGACGTTTACCAGCGCACGGGTCTGTACCCGAACGCGCTGCCACTGTCGCTGGGCATGGAAGGCGCGGGTGTGGTCGAGGCGGTGGGCGAGGGCGTCACGCACCTGAAGGCCGGCGACCGCGTGGCCTATGCCGCGAACCCGCCGGGGTCTTATTGCGGCGTGCGGGTCATGCCGGCGAAGAACGTCGTCGTGCTGCCTGCGTCGATCTCGTTCGCCGAGGGCGCGGGGATGATGCTCAAGGGCATGACGGTGCAGTACCTGCTCGAGCGCACGCTGCCGGCCGAAGGGCTTGTGGCTGGCGACCACGTGCTGTTCCATGCCGCGGCCGGCGGTGTGGGGCTGATCGCGTGCCAGTGGGCGAAGGCCCTGGGTCTGCAACTGATCGGTACCGCCGGCAGCGACGACAAGTGCAAGCTTGCGCTCGAGCATGGTGCCGCGCACGCGATCAACTACAAAACCGAAGACTTCGCCGCGCGCGTCAAGGACATCACCGGCGGCAAAGGCGTGAAGGTGGTCTACGACTCGATCGGCAAAGACACCTTCGAGCGCTCGCTCGATTGCCTGCGCCCCTTCGGCCTGCTCGCGGTCTTCGGCAACGCGTCGGGGCCGGCGCCCGCGGTGAACCTGGGCTTGCTCGCGGCGAAGGGGTCGCTGTACGTGACGCGGCCGACGCTCTTCACGCACATCGCCACGCGCGAGCGCACGCAAGAGATCGCGGACCGGCTGTTCGCGATGGTGACCAGCGGCAAGGTGAAGATCCGTGTCGATCGCCGCTACAAGCTCGCCGACGTGGCACAGGCCCACCGCGATCTCGAGGCGCGGATGACGACGGGGTCGAGCGTGCTCGAGCCTTAACGGCGTGAATCACGCAGACCGAGGTACACGCGGTGGAAGTGACGACCGAAGTTCGTGCTGCTCTCGAGACGATCTATGAAGAGATCATGTGGCTGTCGCGACTTCCAAATGTGACGCCCAGCAAGGCGAGAGCGTGGTACACCCATGTGATGGCGGGTACGCTTTCTCGTCACCTTCGGCGCTTCACCGGACAGGTATCGGTGCTTGCGTCCGAATCGCCGAATGAACCTCTGATGCTCGAGCACTTCAAGCGAATCCAGACCACGCTTTCGGACCTCGTGGAGAGGCATCGTCGAGACGGGCGTGTCTTCTCGGACGAGTTTGTTCGCCTTGTTGTCGAGTACGAGCAAGTTCACATCGTCACTCGCTCGCAGAACTACGCCGCCATGAGAGCCAAGGGCGACTACACCGCTGCGGGTATCGAGCTGCGAGTCTGGTCGACCATTCCGCCGTCGAGGCAGACTGAACTCTGGCTCTCTATGCTGCGAGGCAAGGTCGCCAACGCGCGCGACTACGTTCCCGGCACCAAAGCGGTGTAGCCGATGCTTCCGAACGCCGAGCGGGCCTTCGTCGACGATGCCAAGGTTCGCGACTACCTCCTTTCATCGACCCATCCCGTGGGACGCTTCAAATCTGTCGTCTTCGTCGCGCTTGGCTACGACCAGGAGAACTGGCAGCTTCTTGTTGCCGACTTGCTGGCCCTCGCCAAGCGAGAGCCAGCCGTCCCAGGACAGTCCACCGTATACGGCGAGAAGTATGAAGTCAGTGGTACGCTGCAAGGACCGAACGGCCGTACCGCTCAGTTCACTACGGTCTGGCTGATGAAGCGCGAAGAGCAGTTCCCACGGTTCATAACCGCAGTGCCGAGGTAGCCATGTTCAAGCTGCTTGATACCGTCGCGTTGACTCGCGATGTTCCCTCCGCGGGGCTCCGTCGCGGCGATCTCGGAGCGATCGTCGAGCTGCTGCCGCCGGACGCGATGGAAGTCGAGTTCGTGGCTGCCTCCGGACGCACGCAGGCACTGCTGACCCTGACCATCGTGGACGTTCGACCGCTTGGCGATCAAGACCTCATCGCCGTGCGCTCACTCGCCGGCACGGACGCCTGAAGGTCTTTGCGCGACTCCCGAGGGTGAAAAAAAGCGGCCGCCCGAAGGCGGCCGTTTGCGCTCGTCTCGTCTCGAGTCAAGTCTTGCTGTGCTTGGCGATCAGGTCTTTCGCCGTCTGCAGCAATTGCTTGCCCTTCAAGCCGCGCTTGTCCATGTCCGCCGCCCAGTCGTCGTCGACCTGAGCCGACAGCTTGAGGAACTCGTCGGTCTGTTCCTTCGTGAACTGATAGATCGTATTGCCGCGGTCCACGGCGACTTTGCGGCCTGCGACGTCGTTGCCCTGCTGGGTTTTGCCCAGCCACGCCGATGTCGCCATGCCCGAGTTGGCGTCGATCACCTTCTTCAAGTCAGCGTCCAGGCTGTCGTACTTCGCCTTGTTCATCGCCATCACGAAGGTGGTGGTGTAGAGCGCCGGCGAGTTCGCGGGGAACTCGCTGTGGAACTTGCAGAGTTCGTGCACCTTGACGGAGGGCACCACTTCCCATGGGATCGAGCAGGCTTCGATCGTGCCCTTCGACAGCGCATCGGGAATCTGCGGCAGCGGCATGCCCACCGGTGTGGCGCCGAGTGAGCCGAGCAGCTTCGTGACCTGACGCGTCGGGCCGCGCACCTTCATGCCCTTCAGGTCGGCGGCGGATTTGATCTGCTTGGACGTCGAATGGAACATGCCCGGCCCGTGCACGTGCAGCGCCAGCACCTTGGTTTCCTTGAATTCGTCGGGCGCCTGGGTTTCGAAGTACTCCCAATACGCCTTCGACGCGGCTTCGGCGTTGGTCATCGTGAACGGCAGCTCGAACACCTCGATGCGCGGAAAGCGCCCGGCCGTGCTGCCCGGCAGCGTCCAGATGACGTCGACCACGCCGTCGCGCGCCTGGTCATACAACTGCACCGGCGTGCCACCGAGCTGCATCGCGGGGTAGGCCTCGAACTTGATGCGGCCGTTCGATTCCTTCTCGACCTTCTCCATCCACGGCTTGTGCATGCCCAGCCACACGTTCGACGTCGGCGTCATGAAGGTGTGGAACTTCAGCGTGACGGCCTGCTGGGCAAAGCCCACCAGCGCCGGGGCGCCGAGGGCGGCACCGGCTGCGCCTTGGATCAGGGTGCGACGTTTCATGGGGTCTCCGGTTGGGACTAGGAATCGGAATCAGGAATCGAGAAGTATCTGTGCTGGCTCTAACGGCCAGCCGCCGAAACGGTGGACCTACTTGCCCACGAACTGCACCAGCCACAGCGTGATCGCGGGGAACATCAGCAGCAGCACGGTGCGGATCACGTCGCTGATCAGGAACGGCGTCACGCCCTGGTAGCTCTCCTTGATCGGCACGTTCTTCGCCATGCTGTTGACGACGTAGACGTTCAAGCCCACCGGCGGCGCCAGCATGCCGAAGCCGACGGTCATCAGCACCATCACGCCGAACCAGATCGCCGTCGATTCCTTCGACATGCCGAAGTCCATGCCCATGATCAGCGGGAAGAAGATCGGGATCGTCAGCAGGATCATCGACAGCTCGTCCATCACCGCGCCCAGCACCACGTACAGCAGCAGGATGCAGGCGACGACGACGTAGGGCGACAAGCCCCAGCTCTGCACCAGCGTCGCGAGTTGGCCCGGCACCTGTGTCAGCGCCAGCGACGCGTTCATGACGTTGGCGCCGAGGAAGATCAGGAAGATCATCCCCGACGACTCGGCGGTCGAAATGAAACACTGAATGAACTTCCCGCGCGTCATTTCGCCCTTCAGCAGTGCGGCGACGAAGGTGGCCGCGGCGCCGACGGCCGCGCCTTCGGTCGGCGTGAACAGGCCGCCGTAGATGCCGCCGAACACCAGCAGGAAGATGAACGCGATCGGCAGCACGCCCAACACCGCGTTGCCCGTCAGCGGCACCGGGTCGTCGTGCTCGGGTGCCTGGCCGGGCACCACGCGAACGTAGATCGAAATCGCGATGATGTAGCCGACCATGGCGATGATGCCGGGGATGGTCGCCGCGGCGAAAAGCTTGGCGATGTTCTGCTCGGTGAGGATCGCGTAGATGACCAGCGGCACCGACGGAGGTATCAGGATGCCCAGCGTGCCGCCGGCCGCGAGCGTGCCGGTCGACAGGCGCCCCGAATAGCCGTGGCGCCGCATCTCGGGCAACGCCACCGACGTGATCGTCGCTGCGGTCGCGACCGACGACCCGCAGATGGCGCCGAAGGCCGCGCATGCGACCACCGCTGCCATCGCCAGACCGCCGCGCAGGCGCGACATCGCCGCAGCCGCCACCTGGAACAACGCCTTCGAGATGCCGCCCTGCGTCGCGAAGTTGCCCATCAGGATGAACAGCGGAATCACCGACAGGTCATAACTGGCGAAGCGCGCGAAGGCCTGGTTGTTGAGAAAGCTCGAGAACGGCAGCCAGCCGGCCTGCATCAGATAACCCGCCGTGCCCGCGACGAACATCGCCACCGCGATCGGCACGCGCACCGCCATCAGCACGAGCATCGTGCCGAAGATCAACAGCGCGATCGTCAAGCCACTCATGCTGCTGCCCCTTCATCGCCCGGCTCGATGCCGCGCAGCGCCTGCATCAGCGCAATCACCGCGGCGAGTGCGAAGCCCGGGACCATGCAGGCGTACACGATCCAGTTCGGCAGGTTCAACATCATGCTGGCTTCGTTCGACGTCCACGCGTTCATGCCCCCGAGGACCGAGCGCCACGCCATCAGCCCGAGCACCAGCGCCGTGATCAGTGCGCCCACGCGGTCCAGCCGCGCGTTGGTTCGCGCCGAAGCTTTCGCGGTGAAGAAGTCCACGATGATGTGGCTGCGTTTGGCTTGGCACCACGGCAGGAAGAGCGCCACCGCCGCACCGGCTGCGGCGGCCGTGAGTTCGATGTCGCCGACGATCGTCCACCCGGTGGTGTTGCGCCCGCCCAGGCTCAGGCACGTCATCAGCGTGATGGCGACCAGCAGCACGCCGGCAACGACGGCGCAGAGCTTGGCGAGTGTTTCGAGCGCTTTCATGGGTCTCCGCAGGGTTGTCGCAAGGCGGTGGGCGAATCTAACGATCCGTCCATTCATCGATGCCCGGGGTTAACCCGCGACGGCATCGGCAGGCAAGGGCGAAGCATCCACAGCCTGACGATACGCGTGCCAGCTCGCGTGGCCGACCCAGGGCGCGGTGATCAGCAGCGCCGCGAACCACGGCAGCATCGACGCGAAGACGATCAGCGCGATCAGCATGCCCCACACGATCATCACCATCGGCTGCGACAACACAAGGCGGATGCTCGTCAGGCCCGCGGTGATGGCGTCGGTCTGGCTGGTCGAGGATCATCGGCATAGATACCACCGTGATCGCATAGATGATCGACGCGAAGATCGCACCCACCACCAGCCACGCAATCGTGAACGTCATGTTGGCCGGGTCGGCCAGTGCGGCCAGCGATCCCTTGAAGTCAGGCATGCCGCGGAACGTGACCGCGAAGATGACGAGCGTGACTCGGCCCCACAGCATCTCGAGCACCAGCAGCACGAAACCGAAGATCGCAAGTTGCCCGGTGCGCGCCTCCCACGCCAGCATGCACTCGCCAAGGTCCGGACGCCCACCTGCCTCGAGGATCTGGCTCGCGCGGTAGAGGCCCAGGCACAGGAACGGCCCCATCAGCAGGAAGCCGGCCGACAACGCCAGCGTCCAGGCGGGCGCGCGTTCGAAGACCTTCATCAGCGCCCAGCCCATCGCGACGAAGACGGTGCCGAAGAACAGGCCGATCCATGGCGCGCGGACGAAGTCGCGCCAGCCCGCGGCCAGCCAACGCAACGGGTCCGACAGTGAGAGCCGTCGCAGCCTGGGCGCGCGCGACGCCGTCGCCTGGGCCGCGGCGGGTGGGGTGTCGGTGGTCATGGCGTCATTGCAGGCGCGGCGCTTTCACCACGCAACCCGGTGAACCCCGCGTGGGGTGAGCGCAGCGACGACGACGCAGCCGCGTTGGGCCAAGCCGCTAGCATGTCTGTCAGACACCGCTTCCACCTCATGCTCGAAGCCAGCCAGATCGAACTGCTGCAGCGGCTGCTGCACACCACAGCCGACGACTTGTCGCGCACTTACAGCGCGACGTGGTCGAGTGCACGGCTGCGGACCGTGCTCGTGCATGCGTGTCTCGAGGCGGGTCATCGGGTGATCGAGCGAACCATTGCGGGCACGCCCGCGCATTCGAACCGCCTTGCGAAGGAAGCGCGGCCTGCCGATTTGCAGGCGCTGCTGCGCCACGATGCGCGACCGCTGCACGTGGACCTGCTCGTCGGCAGCAGCACCTCGCCGACCGGCAAAGCGTCGTTGTCGCTGTCGCTGGGGATGGCGCATCAGGCGATCGAGCGCCTGGCCTCGGGCGCTGTCGATGCGCTGCTGATCAGTGCCGATGCGCAGGCCTACGAACGGCTCTTCGATCCCGTCGACGGCAGGACAGCCGCCCGCCAACGGCGCGCAGTCACGACGGTGTTGCCGCGGACGGCGGCCGAGGGGAGCGAGAAGCCGTATGTCCACACGTTGGGCGACGCCACCATGACAGCCGTGACGCGCGATGTGCGTGCCTTCGGCTTGGCACGCCTGGCCTGTGCGATCTATGTGACGCACTGACGCCCGCCCGCCCGGGCCTGGCTCGTGCAGCCCCGATCAGCGGCTGCTGCGCACGCGGATCACTTCGTCCAGCACCAGGCAGATCGCGCCCAGCGTGATCGCGCTGTCGGCGAGGTTGAAGGCTGGGAAGTAGCCGCCGGTGAACAGCGGCTCGAGGACGCGGAAGCGGAACTGCAGCATGTCGATCACGTGGCCATGCACGATGCGGTCGATCACGTTGCCCAGCGCGCCGCCCATGATCATCGTGACCGCGAACGAGAAGAGCTTCTGGTTCGCGTGGCGCACCAGCATCCACACGATGAAGCCGCTGGCCGCCAGACCCAGCACGATGAAGAACCAGCGCTGCCAACCCGAGGCGTCGCGCAGGAACGAGAAGGCCGCGCCGGCGTTGTGCACGCGCACGAAGTCGAAGAAGCCCGTGACCGGACGCACGTCGCCGAGCTGGAACGCGCGCACGGTCATCACCTTGGTGATCTGGTCGAGCAGGATCACCACACCCGCGAGCCCGAGCCACAGGCCCAGACCCGGCGCGCGGTCGAAAGAGGTATCTCGCCGGGCCATCACGCCGCCTTGCGCGTTTCGCCCGCGCCGTGAAGGTTGGCGACGCAGCGACTGCACAGGTCGGGGTGCGCGGCATCGGCACCCACGTCTTCGCGCCAGTGCCAGCAGCGCGGGCACTTCGTGGCCGTCGACGGCGCCACCGTCACGCGCAGCGTGTCGGCCTTGCTGCCACCATCACCGAGCGTCACCGCCGAGGTGATGAAGACGAACTTCAGGTCGTCACCCAGCGATGCCAGCAGCGCGATGTCGTTCGCGGGTGCGTTGATCTCGATCGTGGCTTGCAGCGACGAGCCCAGCTTGCCGTCGGCGCGCAGCGCTTCGATCGCCTTGTTGGCCTCGTCACGGATCGCGCGGATGCGCTGCCACTTCGCCAGCAGCGGTTCGTCGGGTGCGTCGAAGCGCCAGTAGGTCTGCGTGAAGATCGATGACGCTGACGATGATCCGGCGATGGCCCACGCCTCTTCGGCGGTGAAGCTCAGGAACACCGCCATCCAGCGCAGCATCGCCTGCGTGATCACATGCAGCGCCGTCTGCGCGCTGCGCCGCTCGCGAGAGCCGGCCTTCGTGGTGTAGAGCCGGTCTTTCAGGATGTCGAGATAGAACGCGCCCAGGTCTTCCGAGCAGAAGATCTGCAACTTCGCCACGACCGGATGGAACTCGTAGCGGCCGTAGTGGCCGCCTTCGAACACGCCCTTGGCATCGTTCCACTCGCCCACCAGGTCGCGCTGAAGCTGCGCCGCGCGCGCGAGCGCCCAGCGGTCGATCTCGAGCAGATCGGCTGCGGGCACGGCGTGCTTCGCGGGGTCGAAGTCGGCGGTGTTGGCGAGCAGGAAGCGCAGCGTGTTGCGGATCTTGCGGTAGGTGTCCACCACCCGCGCGAGGACGTTCTTGTCGATCGGCGGGTCGTTGGCGTAGTCGGTTGCGGCAACCCACAACCGCACGACTTCGCCCCCGGGGTCTTTCGCCGCGGCCTTGATCTCGATGATGTTGCCGAGCGACTTGCTCATCTTGCGGCCCTGCCCGTCGACCGTGAAGCCGTGGGTGAGCAGGCCGCGGTAGGGCGCGCGGCCGTAGAGCGCGCAGCCGATCAGCAGTGACGAGTGGAACCAGCCGCGGTGCTGGTCGTGGCCCTCGAGGTAGAGGTCGGCCTCGGGGCCCGGAGCACCTGTGCGACTGTCGATCTCATCGTGGAACCCGGGGTCGCCGTCGGGCCCGCGGTGCGAGCCGCGCAGCACGTGCGAGAAGGTACTGCCCGAGTCGAACCAGACATCGAGGATGTCG
Source organism: uncultured beta proteobacterium (assembly GCA_963738615.1). Classification (GTDB taxonomy): domain Bacteria; phylum Pseudomonadota; class Gammaproteobacteria; order Burkholderiales; family Burkholderiaceae_C; genus CAVTWY01. The sequence goes on along the minus strand of CAVTXI010000012.1, from coordinate 1,536,238 downwards.
TTGCTCTTGCGGTAGTGCGGCGCCTCGTCACCCAGCCAGGCATGTTCGTCGAGCGTGCTCCACGCTTCGATGCCGCCCTCTTCGACGATCGCTGCTGCGCGTTCGATGAACTCGAGCGTCTTCGGGTGCAGCTCATCCGTCAGCTTGTGCAGGAAGAAGGGCAGTGGCACGCCCCAGTTGCGTTGGCGGCTGATGCACCAGTCGGGGCGGTTGGCGATCATGTCGCGCAGACGCGTGCGGCCTGTCTCTGGGTAGAAGGCTGTCGCTTCGATGGCGTCGAGCGCGGTCTGGCGCAGCGTCTTCGCGTGGCTTCTCCTGCTGGAACACACCGGTGCCTTCGTCCATGCGCACGAACCACTGCGCCGCAGCGCGGTAGATCACCGGCGTTTTGTGGCGCCAGCAGTGCGGGTAGCTGTGAAGCAGCTTCCCAGTCGCGAGCAGCCGGTCGCTTTGCGCCAGCACCTCGACGATGCGCGGGTTGGCCTTCCAGATGTCGGTGCCACCGAAGAGCGGCAGCTTGTCGTCGAAGACGCCGTTGCCCTGCACCGGGTTCAGGATGTCGTCGTGCTTCAGGCCATGCGCCATGCACGACACGAAGTCCTCGACGCCGTAGGCCGGCGCCGAGTGCACGAGGCCGGTGCCGTCTTCGTCGGTCGCGTAGTCGGCCAGGTAGACCGGCGCGCGGCGCGCGTAGCCGGGGTTCGCAAGCGACAGCGGATGGTCGAACTCCAGGCCGTCGAGAACCTTGCCCTTCGCCGTCGCGAGTACGGCGCCCTCGAGGTCGTAGCGAGCGAGGCACTTGTCGACCAGCTTCGCAGCCAGCAGCAGTACACCGCGCTTGGTGTCGACCAGTGCGTAGTCGATGTCGGGGCCGGCGTTCAGCGCCTGGTTCGACGGGATCGTCCACGGCGTGGTGGTCCAGATGACCGCGAAGGCGGGCTTGGGCAGCGATGCCAGGCCGAAGGCGTGCGCCAGCGCAGCGGGGTCGGCGGCGAGGAAGGCGACATCGACCGTCGGTGATGTGCGGTCCTCGTATTCGATCTCGAACTCGGCCAACGACGAGCCGCAATCGAAGCACCAATACACCGGCTTGCTGCCGCGGTAGACGAAGCCGCGCTCGATCAGGCGCTTCAGCACGCGGATCTCACCGGCTTCGTTGGCGCGGTCCATCGTGCGATAGGGCCGGTTCCATTCGCCCAGCACGCCCAGGCGCTTGCGGTCGACCATCTGCTGCGCGATTTGCTCGCTGGCGAACGCGCGCGACAGCGCCTGCACCTTGTCGCGCGGCAGGCCGCGGCCATGCTGCTTCTCGACCGCGTTCTCGATCGGCAGGCCGTGGCAGTCCCAGCCGGGGATGAAGCGCGCGTCGAAGCCGGCGAGCTGCTTCGACTTGACCACCATGTCCTTCAACACGTTGTTCACCGCGTGGCCGATGTGCAGCACGCCGTTCGCGTAGGGCGGGCCGTCGTGCAGCACGAACAGCGGCGCGCCGCGGCGTGCTTCACGCAGCCGTTGGTAGCGGCCTTCGTCGTCCCATTGTTTGACCCATCCCGCCTCGCGCTTGGGCAGGTCGCCGCGCATCGGGAAGGGGGTGTCGGGCAGGTTCAGCGTCTTGCTGTAGTCGGTCGCTGCGTCGGCCGGGGTGTCGGTTTTGCTGCTCATGGCTTGTGGCCCTTCGTGGGCATCGTGCAGGGCGTTCGCGGTCTGACCGCATCGCGAGGGCCGCGGTGCCGCGGCGATGAAGTGGAGCCGGGTGGTCCGGCCCCATGCACGTTCAGCCCCGAATTCGGTCGCGCGTGGTCTGGCGGCGTGTGGACACCGCGCAGCGAGCAGACATCGACGACGAGGAGGAGGACATGACGCAAGATTGTACGAGCCGCTTACCCCTCTCCCGCACGCGGTAGAAGGGGCACAGCATCAGCGCGCCTGCCACCACACGCGCGCAGCCGCGGTGTCTGCGGCAGATGCCCGCGCGCAGCGCGTCCATCGATTCGTAGCGCAGTTCGTCGTGCAGCTTGTGCAGCAGCGTCACTTCGACGCAGTGGCCGTAGCCGCCTTCGTTGCCGAGTTCGTCGGGCCATTCGAGGCAGTGCACCTCGAGCAGGACGCGCCCGGCGTCGTCGACTGTCGGCCGCCGGCCTAGGCTGGCCACCGCGGGCACCGCCTTGGGCGCCAGACCTTCGACCTGCGCGACAAAGATGCCCTCGGCTGCGGACCGCGTGGCCGGAAAACGAAGGTTGAGGGTGCGGAACCCGAGGTCGCGACCCAGCTTGCGCCCGTGAACGACGCGCCCGGCGAGCGTATGGGCATGGCCCAGCAAGGCCGCCGCGTGCGCCATGTCGCCTGCGGCGAGCGCCGAGCGCACCGCCGAGCTGGACACGCGGGTGCCGTGCACCTCGTAGCTCTGCATGCGCGCCACGTCGAAGCCAAGCGCGTCGCCCAGCGAGTCGAGCATGGCGTAGTCGCCGACCCGCTTGGCACCGAAGCGGAAGTCGTCGCCGACGAGCACGTAGCGTGCGCGCAGACCTTGGACCAGCACGTTGTCGACGAAGGCTTCGGGCGTCATCGACGCCAAGCGATGGTCGAAGCGCATCACCACCGCTTGGTCGATGCCGCAGCGCGACAGCTCGCGCAGCTTGTCGCGCAACGTCGCGACTCGAGGCGGCGCGTCGTTTGCGCGGCCGGCCATACGCGCGAACCAGTCGCGCGGGTGCGGCTCGAACGTCAGCACGCACGAGGGCAGGCGGCGGTGGCGCGCCTCGCTGGCCAGCAGCGCCAGCATCGCCTGGTGGCCCCGGTGGACGCCGTCGAAATTGCCGATCGTGAGCGCGCAGGCAGGCGCAAGGTCGGCGTGGCCGAGACCGCGAAAGACACGCATGCGGCGGATTATCGATTGGCAACCACGGCCAACCTGCGCGACGGATCAGTGCTGCGTGAGCTGGAAATCCGAGAACTCGGACCCGGCGAAACGCTCGGCCCCATGCTCGACCTCGCGCAGGTTGCGCTTCAGCAGCTCGAGCACCTGCTCGGGCGTGAGCGGGTGCGACAGCAGGAAGCCCTGGCCGCCCTCGCAGCCCATGTCGTCCAGCAGCGCCATCTGCGACTCGGTCTCGATGCCTTCGGCGATCACGGCTTTGCCGAGCGATGCACCCAGCGAGACCACGGCGCGCACGACTTCGGCCTGCTTCGACCCGGGTTTCAGCTCGCGCACGAACGACGCGTCGATCTTCAGTGTGTTGATCGGCAGCCGCGACAGGCTCGACAGCGACGAGTAGCCGGTGCCGAAGTCGTCGATCGCGAGTTCGACGCCCAACTGGCGCAGTTCGGCCAGCACCTCGAAGCTGCCCTCGATGTTCTCCATCAGGATGTTCTCGGTCAGCTCGAGCACGAGATGGCGCGGGCGCAGTTGCGAACGCGTCAGCACGCGCACGACGCGTGTCACGAAGTCGCTGGACGAGATGTCGTTGGCCGACACGTTGACGTGCACCTGCAGGTTTGCGAACCTTCGGTCCAGCCGCTGCCATGCCGCGAGCTGCATGCTGGCCGAGCGCAGCACGAACTCGGTGATGTCAGCGACGACGCCGATTTCCTCGGCCATGGGGATGAAGATCGACGGTGTGACTGCGCCGAGCGTCGGATGCTGCCATCGGCACAGCGCCTCGAAGCCTTCGAGCTCGCCCGAGCGGATGTTGAAGAGCGGTTGATACGCCACCGACAGCCCACCGTCGGCGACGGCTTGGCGCAGCGCCTGCTCGAGGACGACGCGCTGCGCGGTCTGCGCGCGCAGGCCTTCGTCGAAAAGCGCGTAGCGATCCTTGCCCTGCGACTTCGCGCGGTACATCGCGATGTCGGCGTCACGCAGCACGTCTCCGCTCGTGGTGTAGCCCCCGGTGCCGAAGGTCACGCCGATGCTCACGCTGGAAGACAGCGCGGTGTCGCCGAACATCACCGGCTCGCGCAGGGCGTGCAGCAGCCGGTCGGCGAGGCTGGTGACTGCCTCGGGGTTCTCGACGTTGCGCAGCAAGATACGCGAACTCGTCGCCGCCCAGGCGCGCCACCACGTCGTGCGGGCGCACGCGCTCCTGGATGCGTCGGCCGACCGAGATCAGGAACGCGTCGCCTACCGCGTGACCCATGCTGTCGTTGATGATCTTGAAGCGGTCGCAGTCGATGAACATCACGGCGAAGCCGTGCTTGGCATCTGCGAGGCAGGCCACCACCGACTGGTCGAGCAGCGCGTTGAAGCGTCCGCGGTTGGGAAGTCCGGTCAGCCCGTCATGGAACGCGATGTGGTGCAGCTTGGCTTCGGCCTCGCGCCGCGCGGTGATGTCCTGCACCTGCAGGATCAGGCACGGCGCCGACGAGTCGGGCTCGGAGAAGAAGCTGCAATGCAGCGAGATGCACACGTCGCGGCCGTCGGCGTGTTTGCAGGTCAGCTCGGCGCCGAAGGTCTCGAGTTCACGCCGGCTCGCCCGCTCGAGCTGCGGCTTGAGCAGGTCACGCTCGGCGGGGATCACGTGCTCGCCGAAGTCGTGCCCGATCAACGCCCCGGGGCGATGCCCCAGCAACGACTCGAGCGCGAGGTTGGCCTGAAGCACACGGCCCTCGACCGTGACCAGCGCCATGCCGATCGACGCGTGCGTGAATGCGCTGTGGAAGCGACGTTCGCTTTCGGCCATCTCGCGCATGTGGCGCGCCGCGACTTCGGCTTCTCGCATCGCCGCGTCGACCACGGTCCTCTGCGCGGCCTGCGCAGTTTCCTGCTGGCGGAAGTAGTAGTGCAGCGTCGACAGCAGCATCACCAGGATCGGCGCGCCGGCCAGCAGCACGCCGATGCCGGTCTGCTTGAAGCTCAGGAACAGCAGCGCCGCGACCGATGCGCTGCCCGCCGACGTGATGCCCACCCAGGTGAAGTTCTGGAAGATCTCGCGGGGGTTGATCGGCACGTTGCGCTTGAGCCGCGTCACGGTCGACACCAGCAACGCGGTGCAACTCAGGTACAGCAGCGCGAAGGTCATCGTTGCGACCAGCACCAGACCCTGATTGCCGGTTTCGATGTGGTCGAGCACGAGGTGAAGCGCCGATCCGACGACCAGCATCGACGCTGCCGCCACGGCCGGGCTCAGCAGCCGGCTGGTCCAGCGCTTCGAGGTCGTCCACGACCCGACGAGAGCCTCGGCCGCCCCCGCGATCGCCGCCGCTTCGGGACCCTGCAGCAGCAGCAGCAGGAAGATGAAGATCTCGCCCGCGACGAAGGAGTTTTTCGAGTGCGGTACGCGCAGCGGGAAGAAGCCTGCACCCGCGGCGATGATGGTGCCCAGCAGCACCTGAAGCTGTGCGTGCCACGGCGCGCCCAGCACGGTCATCACCGACCAGCGCCAGCGCCGACATGCCCAGCACCGTCATCGCCCACCAATAGAGAGTCGACTTGCGGTTGTAGTCCGGCATGAAGCTGTCATGCAGGCGGTGCCACCACGTGCGTGGCGGGGCAGTCGGATCCGGCTTGTTGTTGTCGTGATTGGGCATGACGTGTCACGAACCCTCGCACCGAGGGGTCGATCCACGGTATGTTGCCCATGCCGGAGAGCGCTGGGCCGCGGCTTGTTGCGGTGCGTGGAGCAATCACGTGTGCTAGGTCACGGGTCGCGCGCGGGCATCGTGGGCGTGGTGAAAAGACCCCGGCCCACGCGAACGTGGGCCGGCATTGGCATGACCGCGCGAGCGGTCGGCGGGCTGTTCAGCGCTCGCCCTGCAACACGCCTTCACTCAGGATGACGCCCTCGCTGAGCACCACGCCCTCGCTCAGCACGATGCCTTCGCTGAGGATGATGCCCTCGCTGAGCACGATGCCTTCGCTGAGCACGATGCCTTCGCTCAGGACGATGCCTTCGCTGAGGATGATGCCGTTGGCCAGCGTCTGGCCGCTGCCCGACGTGAACAAACCCGACAGCGTTGGCGTCAGCGTGAACACGCCCGACTTCGCGCTCTGCGAGCTTGCGCCCAGCATCGCCGTGCCGTCGATGACACCCGAGGCCAGCATCGGCATCGTGCCCGAGGCCGGACGCTCCCAGAACCACTTCGGATAGATCTTCGCCGACGTGTCCCAGTAGTCGGCCCAGCGCTCGAGCACGGTGTTGCGCGACCACGTGTAGCGCGGGTTGTAGATGTTGTGGAACTTGGTGAAGAGCGCGTCACCCGACAACACGCGGTTGCCGCCGGCGAAGACCACACGCGACCAGTTGAAGGTCTGCCCGCTCAGCGTGGTGCTGCGCGAACTGGGCATCGACTTGCCGGAGGCCAGCAAGCTGGCACCCGAGCTGATGGTGCCCGCAGCAATCGCCGTGCGCACGTCCGTGCGCAGCACCTGCGCTAACTGGACGGCACCCGCCACGTTGAGCTGGCCCGCGCCCTGCTGAAGCAGGTTGGCGCCGGCGATCGGCTGCGCCGTGTATTGCAGGATCGCCTTCACCATCGCGGGCGTCAGGCCCGGGTTGGCGTGCAGCAGCACGGCCGCGGCGCCGCTGACCACGGGTGCCGACACCGACGTGCCCGACAGGTACATCTGCGTTTCGCGGTACGTCGACGGGATGCCCGTGGGCGTGATCAGCGTGGACCAGTAGGTAGACGCCATGCGGTTCCACGCCGGGTTGGCGGATTCGCTGCGCGTGGCCGCGGCACCCAGCACCTGATTGCCGGGCGCGACCAGGTCGGGCTTGAGCACGTGGTCGCGCACCTTCTGGCCGTTGCCGTCGATGCGCGAGCCGCGCGTCGGGCCGCGCGAGCTGAACAGGTTCACCGTGTCGTCACCACGCGCGGCGGTGGCCTTCGAGTTGACCGAGCCGACGGTGATCACGCTCGGGTCGTTGCCCGGCGACGTGATCGAGCCGTAGAGCTGCGTGCCGAAGAAGTTGCCGAAGTTGCCGGCTGCAGCCACCACGGTGATGCCCTGTGCGACGGCGCTGCGCGCGGCGGCGCACAGCGGGTCGTTCTGCCAGCTGTCGGTGGAATCCATCGCCAGGCTGAGGTTCATCACGCGGATGTTGTAGTTCTTGGCGTTGTAGACGACCCACTGGATGCCTTCGAGCGTGTCGCTCAGCGTGCCGTAGCCCTGGTCGTTCAGCACCTTCACGTCGTAGAGGTTCGCGTTCGGCGCGATGCCGGTCGTGTCGGGCGTCGTGGTGCCGAAGATGTTCGGGCGGCCGGCGGCCACCGACGCGACGTGCGTGCCGTGGCCGTAGGCGTCATGCAGCACGTTCGTGCCGTTCTCGATCGCGGCGGTGTAGCTGGACAGCGCGCTGCTGCCGGGCTGCAGCGAGGTGCTGTCGTCGTAGCCGTTGACCCAGTCGGCCATCGACGAGGTCAGGAACTGCACGTTCTTCATGACGCGCGAGTTGCCCGACGCGTTCGAGAACGCCTTGTGCGTCTTCATCACGCCCGAGTCGACAACCGCGATGCCGATGCCGGTGCCGTCGAAGCCGTTGTAGTTCGTCTTGGTCGAACCGGTGCGTACCGGCGAAGCCGAGGCGCCGGTCATCGACTCGAGCAGGCTCGCGGTGCGGCGCGTGTCGCGGTTGGGCGTGACGAAGGTGATGCCGTCGTGTTCGGCCAGCGCCGCGACGGCCGTGGCCGGCACGGTCGCGGTGAGCATGTGGAAGGCCGGCAGGGTAACGTCGACGGTGCCGCCCGCGGCCAGCACGGCCTGCTTCAGCGACGGGATCGTCTCCTCGACGGCGGCGCCGGCCACCACGACCTGGACCATCGGCTCTCCGCTGGCGCTGTGCTTCACCCAGCGCTTGCCGGCGTAGTCGCGGTTGTCGATCGTGGCGCGCAGGTCGCCGGCGAGCTTGCGCACGACTTCAGGGCTGGCGTGAACCGCCGGCATCTGCGCGGCGGCCACAACCACGTTGGCAACACCTGCGCTGCCGGATGCGGGTGACCCGGCGTCGGGCGTGGACACCGCCACGACATCGGTCACCGCGGTCTGCGCCGCGCCGGCCGATGCAGCCTTGGCCACCAGCTGGCCCTTCACGGCCGTAGACGTGCTGGTGCGCGGGCCGGCTACCTGTCGAGCCGCTTGATCATCAGCCGACGCCAGATGAAGCTTCGGGCCACCGTCAGCCTTGTGGTCCGTACCCGTCGACATGGCGAAGAACGCACCCGCGGCGACGGCGGTTGCCAGCAGGGCCGCGATGCTGACCGAGCGACGCTCGATCAGGACCGTGAATCCGGCGGCCTTCGCGTCCAGCTGCCTGGTGGCGCGTTTTTCGATCAGGACCGTGAAATCCGTCTTGCGGTGCTTGTTCATGCTTCCCCAACGATCTGTTTGTTTTGCTCTGGGAGTGTTTCTCCCGGTAAGCATTTGCATCATGCGTTTCGGGGGGCGACGACGCAAGACGGGGGGTGGTCGCGCTGTGATGCGCGACCGTGATGCGCGTCACTGATCGGTCAGCGGGTGGGGGCTGCGTGACGGATGTCGCTGCTGTGGCCAGGAGGCGCACAGCGATTGCGACGGCGGCCAAGGGCGCCAGTGACCCTGCCCAGAAGCCTCTTGCAGGACCGCTCGCGAGATGGCCCTCGAAGACATGGCCGAGTGAGCCGCGTGCGCTCGTTCAACGGTTCGCGCCCGCGGCCCCCGGGGCTGCTTGCAGACCCGCGGTCACGGTGACCGCAGAAGGTGGCGTCAGCGCAGACCGGCGACGTAGTCCGAGACGGCCTTGATCTCGCGGTCGCTCAGCTTCGCGGCGATCGCGGTCATGGCCGCGTTGTTTGCGCGCGCGCCCACGCGGAATGCGCCCAGTTGGGCTTCGGTGTAGTCGGCGTGTTGCCCCGACAGGCGCGGGTACTGCGCAGGAATGCCGGCGCCGGTCGGCGAGTGGCAGCCGGCGCAAGCAGGTACGGCGCGGTCGGCAAGGCCGGCTCGGTAGATTTGTTCGCCCAGCGTTACCAGCGTCTTGTCTTTTGCAAAGCCTGACTTGGCCTGCTTGCTGGCGTAGAAGGCGGCAACGTTCTTCATGTCCGCATCTGACAGCGTTGACGCGAAGCCCTTCATGACCGCGTTGTTGCGCTTGCCTGACTTGAACTCATCGAGTTGCTTGTGCAGGTACTCGGGGTGCTGTCCAGCGAGGATCGGGTTTGCCGGTACACCGCGTGAACCGTCGACGGTATGGCATGCAACGCACACCTGGGTGGCGATGGCCTGACCCTTGTCGATGTCAGGCGCTGCGATCTTCGGGGCGTCGGCGGCGCGCGCGGGCAGCGTCGCAACGGACACGAAAAGGGCGAGCGACAAGGCGGCCAGGGTCGAACGAAAGTAAAGCGTCATGGCATGGCAGGCGAAGAAACGCGGCGGGGCACACGCAGCGTTCGCATGGCTGCCGGCAGGCACAGCCCAACGCGAGCGCGACAACACGCGATCTTACAATGGTGCATGAGTCGCTCCGCCACGATGCCAGCGCGTGAACGCAGTGACGCAGACACCACGCGTGCCGCGATTGCATGGGCCCACAGCGCGCGGTTTCTCATCACGGCCAGCCGTTTGGATGAACTGCCTGTGACCGGGTTGCCCGAGGTTGCGTTCGTCGGCCGAAGCAACGCCGGCAAGTCGACGGCGATCAACACCTTGGCGCAGCACAGGCGGCTCGCCTTCGCGTCGCGCACGCCGGGGCGAACGCAACACATCAACCTATTCGCGCTGGGCCCGAAAGACGCGCCCGATGCGTTGTGGGCTGACCTGCCGGGCTACGGCTATGCCGCCGTCGAACGCGCCGCCAAGCTGCGCTGGCAGGAGGTGATGGCCGACTACCTCGCCACGCGCCGGGGTCTGGTGGGCGTGGTGATGCTGGTCGACGCGCGCCTGGGCTTCACTGATCTCGACCTGCAGTTGCGCGAGTGGATCGCGCCGCGCGTCGACACCGGCGAGTTGCGCTTGCTGGCGTTGCTGACCAAGGCCGACAAGCTGTCGCGACGCGAGGGTACGGCTGCACTCGAACGCGCGCGGCTGCAGCTGGCAGAAGCGACGAGCGAGGATGCGGACATCTCGGTGGCGCTGTTCTCGGCGCTCGCACGAACCGGCGTGTCCGACGTGGCGGAACTGCTTCACGCGTGGGCCCGCGAGGGTGCGCGCGAGGTCACGCCCGAGTGACGTTGATTCATCGCTTCGACGTTGGGTTGGCGCACGGCATCACGCTGTCGTGCCGGTCGAACCAAGCCTCGATCGCCGATCTGTCTCTCAGCACGCGCCCACGCGTGCTGTTGCTGCACGGGTTTCCCGAGGCTGCCTTCGTTTGGGACGAAGTGATGGCGCGCCTGGACGCAGACGCAGCGGTGCTTGCGCCGAACCTGCGCGGCTTCGAGCGATCCAGCGCCCCGGCAAACGTTGCCGACTACCGAGCGCGGCACCTGGTGCAGGACCTCACGGCGTTGATCGGAGCTATCGGCGCGCCGATCGATCTGCTGGTCGCGCACGACTGGGGTGGCGCGTTGGCCTGGGTGCTGGCGTCGCAGCGCCCGGACCTGCTTTCGCGCCTGTGCATCATCAACGCGCCCCATGCCGCGACGTTCCTTCGTGAACTGAAGACCAACCCGGCGCAGCAGGCCGCCAGTGCCTACATGAACTGGTTGTGCCGGCCGGAGGCAGCGCGTGATCTGGTGGCCGACGACCACCGCAGGTTGTGGCGCATGTTCGAGTCCGCGGGTGGCGCATCGTGGCTCGACGATGCGACGCGCGAGCGCTACCGCGAGGTCTGGCGTCACGGGCTCGATGGTGCGTTGAACTACTACCGCGCGTCACCGTTGCGTCCGTCGTTGGACGAGCACTCGCCGATCCACGCGGTCATGTTCGAAGCCAAGGACGTGCATGTCGACGTGCCGACGACCGTGCTCTGGGCCGAAGGCGACATTGCGCTTCTTCCCGGCCTGCTCGACGGACTGGACGAACACGTCGGCAACCTGCGCATCGAACGCGTTCCGGGCACGCATTGGATCGTGCACGAGCAGCCCGATGTCGTGGTCGAGACGATTCGCGGCTGTCTTTCGCGCTGAAGCCAGCCGCCGCAGGTGCCGTGCGGCGGAGAATCCGGTGACCATAAAGGAGACATGCATGACGTTGTCGACGACGATCGATCGGCGCCGCGCCATCGTGCGGCTGGGGGCTTCGGCGGCGTTGGCACCGCTGCTGATCACGCGCACCGCGCGGGCACAAGACAAATTCCCGTCACGCCCGATCTCGCTGATCTGCCCATGGCCACCAGGCGGTTCGAGCGACGCGGTGATGCGCGCGATCGGTGACTCGCTGGCACGTGCGCTAGGCGGCGCCACGGTGCTGATCGAGAACAAGCCGGGTGCCGGTGGCACGCTCGGCGCGTCGGCCATGCTTTCAGCGCGGCCCGATGGTCACGCGCTCACCCAGTTGCCGCTGGGTATCTATCGCCTGCCGCACATGCAGAAGATGCCGTTCGACCCCGTCGAGGACATCACCCACATTGCCTGCCTCACCGGCTACACCTTCGGCATCGCGTCGGTGGCCGACGCGCCGTTCAAGACGATCCAGGAGATGGTGACGTGGTCGAAAGCGAACCCGGGCAAGCTCACCTACGGGCACACCGGCATCGGCACCACACCGCACCTGGCGTTCGAGGAATTCGCCGAGAAGGCCGGCTTCCAGCCCAACGGCATTCCGTACAAAGGCTCGGCCGAAATCATGCAGTCCATCCTGGGTGGGCAGATCATGGTGATGAGCGGCACACCGGAATTTGCGCCGCATGTGCAGTCGGGCAAGCTGCGACTGCTGGCCACGCTGGGCAGCAAGCGAACGAAGATGTTCCCCGACGTGCCGACCGTGAAAGAGAGCGGCTGGGACACGATCAGCGAATCACCCTTCGGCCTCGGCGGGCCCAAGGGCATGGATGCGTCGGTCGTGAAGGTGCTCGAGGACGCGCTGCGAAAAGTCAACGAAGACCCGGCGGTGCTTCAGGTCTATGACCGCTTCTTCCAGCCCGTGATCTGGATGGACAGCGCCGAGTACACGCGCTACGCAAAGCGCACCTTCGAGGCAGAGCGCAAGACGATCGAGCGGCTGGGGCTGGCGAAGAAGAGCTGAAAAGCGAAGGCCGCGAACCTTGCGGTTCGCGGCCTTCTTCGATTTTGCGGATGACAAAGGCGCGGCAATCGCGCCTTCGTCGCAGGCTCACATGTCCATGCCGCCCATGCCGCCCATGCCGCCACCGCCCATCGGTGCGGGGCTGTCGTCCTTCGGTGACTCGGAGACCATTGCCTCCGTAGTCAGCATCAGCGACGCCACCGACGCCGCGTTTTGCAGCGCCATGCGCGTGACCTTGGTGGGATCCAGGATGCCCATCTCGATCATGTCGCCATAGGTGTCGTTCTGGGCGTTGAAGCCGAAGTTGCCTTTGCCGTCGAGCACGCGGTTGACGACCACGCTGGGCTCGCCACCGGCATTGGCGACGATTTCGCGCAGCGGGCTTTCCACCGCCTTCAGCACCAGCTTGATGCCGGCGTCCTGGTCGGGGTTGTCGCCCTTCAGGCTGCCGATCGACTGACGTGCGCGCAACAGCGCGACGCCGCCGCCAGCAACGATGCCTTCTTCGACGGCTGCGCGCGTGGCGTGCAGCGCGTCTTCGACGCGGGCCTTCTTCTCTTTCATTTCGACCTCGGTCGCGGCACCGACCTTGATCAGCGCGACACCGCCAGCCAGCTTGGCCACGCGCTCTTGGAGCTTCTCGCGGTCGTAGTCGGAGGTCGCTTCTTCGATCTGCACGCGCACCTGCTTGACGCGCGCCTCGATGTCGCCGGCCTTGCCTGCGCCGTCGATGATCGTGGTGTTCTCCTTGCCCACCTCGACGCGCTTGGCCTGGCCCAGGTCGGCCAGTTGCACCTTCTCCAGCGTCAGGCCGACTTCGTCGCTGATGACCTTGCCGCCCGTGAGGATGGCGATGTCTTCGAGCATGGCCTTGCGGCGGTCACCGAAGCCCGGCGCCTTGACGGCCACGACCTTCAGGATGCCGCGGATGGTGTTGACCACGAGCGTGGCCAGCGCCTCGCCTTCGACTTCCTCGGCGACAACCAGCAGCGGCTTGCCCGCCTTGGCCACTTGCTCGAGCGTCGGCAGCAGGTCGCGGATGTTGCTGATCTTCTTGTCGAACAGCAGCACGAACGGGTTGTCGAGGATCGCGACTTGCTTCTCGGGGTTGTTGATGAAGTAAGGCGACAGGTAGCCGCGGTCGAACTGCATGCCCTCGACGACGTCGAGCTCGTTGTCGAGTGACTTGCCGTCTTCGACGGTGATCACGCCTTCCTTGCCGACCTTGTCCATCGCGTCAGCGATGATCTTGCCGATCGACTCGTCGGCGTTGGCCGAGATCGAACCGACCTGCGCGATCTCTTTGCTGGTTGTCGTGGGCTTGCTCTGCTTCTTCAGCTGCTCGACCAGCGCGATCACGGTCTTGTCGATGCCGCGCTTGAGGTCCATCGGGTTCATGCCCGCGGCCACGTACTTCATGCCTTCGCGCACGATCGCTTGAGCCAGCACGGTCGCGGTGGTGGTGCCGTCACCGGCGTTGTCGCTGGTCTTGGAAGCGACTTCCTTGACCATCTGCGCGCCCATGTTCGCGAGCCTGTCCTTGAGCTCGATCTCCTTGGCGACCGACACGCCGTCCTTGGTGACGGTGGGGGCGCCGAAGCTGCGCTCGAGCACCACGTTGCGGCCCTTCGGGCCCAGGGTGACCTTGACCGCGTTGGCCAGGATGTTCACGCCGTCGAGCATGCGCGCCCGAGCGTCGCCGCCGAAGTTGACGTCTTTTGCTGCCATGTTGAATTGACTCCGAGAGAAGAGTTCATTTGTCTACGACTGCGAAGATGTCTTCTTCGCGCATGACGAGCAGCTCGTCGCCGTCGACCTTGACGGTCTGGCCGCTGTATTTGCCGAAGATCACGCGGTCCCCGACCTTGACGGCCATGGGCGTGATGTCGCCCTTGTCGTTTCGCTTGCCGCCGCCGACGGCGAGGACTTCGCCTTGGTCGGGCTTTTCGGCCGCGTTATCGGGAATGACGATGCCGGAGGCGGTCTTGGTCTCGTTCTCCAGGCGCTTGACGACCACGCGGTCGTGCAAGGGACGCAATTTCATGATGTGAACTCCAGTGGCGTTGGAATCGGAACAGTCGATCGGTCGCAAGACCTGCGACCGCGACGGGCGGCTCCCGGAGGCCGGAAGCTGTTAGCACTCATCACTGTCGAGTGCTAGCAACCAAGATTATAGGGATCGTTGTCTGGCCTTCAAGCCTGAGTCGACCAAACAAGCGGGTGGTGAAGAATCCGGGGCTTTGACGTGGCCTGCGGAGTCGTCGATGTCTGTTTCCCTACTCGAGCGCCAGATCCAGCGCATCCTGGACGAATCCAGCGCGTCCATGCTGAGCGTCATCTTGCAAGGCGAGCCGCCGGGCATGGTCGAGGCCATGGAGGCGATGGCGCTGCGCACGATGCAGCGGCGATCCGTCACGGTGCCAGGCGATCTGCTGCCCGAACCCTTCCATCAACGTATGGTTGGCAAGACCGTTCGGGCGGAGCCGACTGCGGCCCGACGGCTTGTGATGCTCGACACCATCGGGGAACGCGCGACCCGCGCCTTGCGCACAAGCGCCTTTGTGACTTCGTCGCGGTTGGCACGGCGTTCGAACGATGCGGCGCGGCCTCGGCCGTTGGTGATCGCCAGCGCTGCGGCCATGGAGATCCACCGGGATGATCTGGCCCGACTGCCTCGCGAAGGTCTGGGCATCGTGTCGGTGTTTCCGAATCGCCTGATCCGGCCGCCGCGACGGTTCGCGTCGAAGCACATTCCCAACCGCGTTGAACTGCGGACCACACACGCGTGGGGGCTCGAGAAGACGGAGGCCCTGGCCTGCTGGGGCGCCTTTGGTGCCCGCGGCCAGGACGTCAAGGTGGCCGTGCTCGATACCGGCGTGAACGCGGGTCATCCCGATCTGGAAGGCAAGGTCCACGACTTCGCCCGCTTCGACCAACGCGGGCAACTCGTCGCGCAAGGTGTCGACCAAGCCAAGGACTTCGATGGCCACGGAACACACGTCTGCGGCACCATCGTCGGCGGCAACGCCAGTGGCCGCTGGATCGGCATGGCGCCGCAGGCACGGCTGTTGGTGGCCCGGGTGCTGGACCCTTCGGGCGGTACCGACGAACAGATCCTCAAAGGCATCGAGTGGGCGGTGGCGAGCGGTGCCGATGTCATCAACCTCTCGCTGGGCGACCTGAACTGGTCGCCGGATGTCATGGACACGTACACCGCCGCGTTGCTGCGGGCCCGACAGGCGGGAGCGCTGGTGGTGGCCGCGATCGGCAACGACGGGCACCAGACCAGCGGTGGGCCGGGCAACGACCTCTACGCGCTGTCGGTCGGTGCGACCGACATCGACGACCGCATCGCGGCCTTCAGCGGAGGGCGCACGCACGTCATCGAGCAATCCGGCGCCATCGACGCGCGCTACCTGCCTGTCGTTTACGCCAAGCCGGACCTTTCGGCGCCCGGCGTCGACGTCTACTCGTCATTAAAAGCCGCATGGGAATACGAGAGCGGAACGTCGATGGCGGCCCCTCACGTTGCTGGCGCGGCGGCGCTGCTGCTGTCGAGGTTGCGCCCTGGGCGCAACACGCCGTTGCGTAGGCTGGCCGCCGACGTTCGCACCGAGACGCTCGAGACGCTGCTGATGGGTAGTGCCGTCGATCTGGGCGAAAACGGGCAGGATCACCGCTATGGCTTCGGCCGGCTTTCGGTACTTGCGGCGTTTTCCCGTGCGGTGGACCTGAAATACCTGGAACTTTCTTGAGCCGTCCGGGGTCCTCGAGGTACGCTCGTCACTGCATATGAACGTTCCGCGATTCAAGACCATCGTCGACGATGACCTCGCGTCCTTCGCGCAAAGCGGCAAGGGTCGTGAGTCCGTCATCGTCGAGGCTTCGCGTCCTGCCGCGGGTGCACCTCCGACGAAAGCGGTGCGACGCACGATCACGGCCCCTGCCGACGTGCTGCCCGCCCCGCGTGTCGGCGGCACGTCCGAGCGAGGCTCCTCGAGCCGGAGCATGCCTTCGATGTCCCACCTGAAGCGCACGCTCGAAGCCTTAGGCCTGAGGGAGCGCGCCCGGGTGAACCACCTGTCGGGTGCCTACACCCTCGAGGTCACACCCAGCGAATTACGCAATCTGGCCGAACAGGATTCGGTCCAGGCCATTCGCAAGAACCGTCGCCGCCGGCTGGTCGGCGTTTGACCGCCCAGCCTTTTGACGGCGTCTAGTCGTCACGTCGCGGCACGTCGAATATGCCGTCATCGTCCAATGGTTGCACCGGATCTGGCACGCGATAGCTCTCGCTTGCCCACGCGCCCAGGTCGATGCTGCGGCAGCGCTCGCTGCAGAAGGGGCGGTGCGGGTTCGTCGGGCCATAGACGGCCTTGCCACTGCACGTCGGACACCTCACGACCGTCACGGACCCGTTCCCTGAACGATCCTGCACTGCGATCGACCCGGCAGCGCTAGGCACACAACGTCAATTCGATCGGTAGATCGATCGCGGCCGGCTTGAGTCGCCACTGATCGTCCATCTGCATCAGTCGAATCGACGCCATCAGTCGATGGCCGCTCAGTTCCGGAACGACACCAGCTGGCGCGTCGAAGCGCACGCGCATCAGGTGGAAGACCTTGCCCGACGGCAGGCTCTGCTGGTATTGGCCGTTGGTCGCCATGACCTTGCTCGGCACGCCTGACTCGCGCAGCAACCCGAGCAGCACGCTCTGCGCTTCGGCGAAGGGCTTGAGCGTGGTGATCCAGTGCAGCAGGTCGCTGCGTCGCTGCGCAGGCTCGCGCTTTTGCCAGGCGTGATAGGACGGTAGATCGAACTCGCAGGTGCCGCCCGGGATGCTTATGCGGCTGCGGATCGTCATCAGCCATTCATGGTTCACGAGGTCGGCGCCGGCCTTGCCGGGCAACGCGTTGAGGCGGTCGTACACCGTGTCGATGCGGTCGATCACAGTATCAAGCCTGGAGGACTCGACCGTCGGATTGCTACGGTAGCCCTGCATCGTTTGGCGCTGGCGGTCGAGCTCTTTCAGCAGATCGGCCTTGAGGTCGGCGCGCGAGGCGACATCGACGATTTCGAAGATCGTGGCTGTTGCGTAGTGATGGTCCAGCGACGTGTCGCGCGCGATGAGCTGCCCAAGTCGGTCGAACAAGTGCTCCATCCGCAGCATCGTGCGGATGCCCTCGTTGAACGGGTACTCGTAGAGGATCAACGCCGGACCTTCACATGAAGGCCGTGATTGTTCCACACCGCGCGCCACACAGTGCGGTGCGCGGCCTGTGTCAGATCGGCATAACCCAGCGAGTCCACAACGCATGGACGTGCGCGCGCAGGGTGTCGAGCGCGATGTTGTCGTTGTGGATCAGCGCATCGGCGATCGCCCGCCGACGCTCACGTGAAGCCTGCTGCGAGACGACACGCATGGCGGCATCGGCGCTCCAACCCGGGCGCCGACTCACGCGTTCGACCTGGGTCGCTTCGCTGCAGTCGACGACGACGACTCGTGCTGCCCGGGTGCGCCATGTCGCCGATTCGGCGAGCAGCGGCACGTCATAGACGACGACGTTGCCGGTCGCGGATGCAGCTTCTCGCGCGGCCTGCGCCCCGATCATTGGATGAAGGATGCCCTCGAGCCGTGACTTCGCCTGCTCGTCGCCGAAGGCCACCGCGCGCATGCGGTCACGATCCAGCGAACCGTCAGCCGCGACCATCTCGTCGCCGAAGGCTGCGGCGATGGCGGGTATGGCCACGCCGCCCGCAGCTGTCAGCGCACGCGCGATGGCGTCGGTGTCGACAAGGGTCGCCCCAAGCGCAGCGAACATCGTCGCGACGGTGCTCTTACCGCTGCCGATGCCGCCGGTCAGACCGAGATGGAGCATGCCACCGGCTCCGACCGTCGCGTCAAGCCCAGCCGAGAGCGCGCAGGATCGGACGGCTGCCCATCAGCAGCACGACAAACCCGCCGCCCACCAGGAAGGGTCCGAACGGCACGTATCGCCCTTCGCGCAGGTTGCCCGCGAACTTCATGGCGATGCCGACCGACGCCCCGACGATCGACGCGAGCAGCAGGATCGGCACGATCATCGTCGCGCCGAACCATGCGCCCAAAGCGCCGAGCAGCTTGAAGTCGCCGTAGCCCATGCCTTCCTTGCCGGTCACGAGCTTGAAGAGCCAGTACACCGACCACAGGCTGAGATAACCCGCCACAGCGCCCCACAAAGCCTGCGACAGCGTCTGGCTGCCCCAGCCCAGGGCTGCTGCGATCAGACCGCCCCAAAGCAACGGCAGCGTCAGCGCGTCGGGAAGGTAGGTCGTATCCCAATCGATCAGGGCCAGCGCGATCAGCACGGCGGCGACGCCGCACCACAGCAGCGTCGACCACTGGGCACCGAGACGCCAACCGATGAGCGCGAAGGTGAGCGCCGTGCCCAATTCGACGGCGGGGTAGCGCCATGCGATGCGCGTGCCGCAACCTGCACACCGGCCGCGCAGCATCAACCAACCGACGACGGGAATGTTCTCGAACCAGCGGATCGAGTGACCGCATGCCGGACAACGCGAACGAGGGCTGGCGATGCTCAGTGGCGGCAGCGACTCGATCTCGGTCTCGAGCGCTGCGTAGGCGGGCGCGAATTCCGATCGCAGCGGCTTGACGACGCCGAACGCCCGCTGCCATGCCGACACGTCGGTCAATTGCAGCGCGGCCTCGGTCCAATGGCCGCGCTCCATGATCACCGGCAGGCGATACACGACGACGTTCAGGAAGCTGCCGATACAAAGACCCAGCAGCGCCAGCACCGGGACCGAGGCGAGGACCTCGGCCGACAAGCCGTCGAACACGGGAGCGTCAGACCACGGCGCCGAGCTTGAAGATCGGCAGGTACATAGAGACCACGATGCCGCCGATCAGCGTACCAAGGAACACGATGATGATCGGCTCCATCAGGCTCGACAGGCCCTTGACCATTTCGTCGACTTCGTTCTCGTAGAACTCGGCTGCCTTGGACAGCATATGGTCGAGCGCACCCGACTCCTCGCCGATGGCCGTCATCTGAAGCACCATGTTCGGGAAGACACCGGTCGACTGCATCGAGGTGGTTAGTCCCGTGCCTGTCGAGACATCACGCTGGATCTTCTCCGTCGCCTGCTTGTAGACGGCATTGCCCGCCGCGCCACCGACCGAATCGAGAGCTTCGACCAATGGCACGCCGGCGCCGAACATCGTCGACAGCGTGCGTGTCCAGCGGGCGATCACCGACTTGCGGATCAATTCGCCGAAGATTGGCATGCGAAGCAACAGGCGGTCCATCGTGGCCTGCATCTTTTCCGACCGTTTCCACGACTGGAAGAACATGTAGAGGCCACCGAAGATCACGCCGAAGATGATGTACCAGTAGCTCACGAAGATGTCCGACACTGCCATGACGAACAGGGTCGGAGCGGGCAACTCGGCGCCGAAGCTCGTGAACACGCTCTTGAACGATGGGATGACGAAAATCATGATGACCGCCGTCACGACGAATGCCACCACCATCACGGCAACGGGGTAAATCAGCGCCGCCTTGATCTTGGACTGCAGCGCAATCGTCTTCTCCTCGTACACCGCCAAGCGATCAAGCAGCGCCTCGAGAATACCGCCCGCTTCGCCGGCCTCGACGAGGTTGCAGTACAACGCGTTGAAATACAGCGGGTGTTTGCGGAACGCAGCGGACAGGCTGGTTCCCGTCTCGACGTCGCCGCGAATCTCGTTGAGCAACTTGGTCAAGCGTGGATTGATGCCGCCACGCGCGGCAATGTCGAAGGACTGCAGCAACGGAACGCCAGCCTTCATCATCGTCGCTAGCTGACGCGTAAAGACGGCGATGTCCTTGCGCTTGATACTGCCGCCGCCGCTGATCTTGCGCTTCTTGACCTTCAGGACCAGGATGCCCTGGCGGCGCAGGGACGCGTTGACCGCAGCCTCGCCAGGCGAGCGAATCTCACCACGCAGCGTCTTGCCGTTCTTGTCCTTGCCTTCCCATTCGAAGACGAAGTCCTTCTGCTTGTTGGCGCCCTTGGCGGCTACCGCTGTGGCCATGAAGCCTCCGTGATGTCTTGAAACGTTGCCCGACGACTATTCGTTCGTGCAGCTGATGACTTCTTCGAGCGTCGTGACACCCGTGCGCACCTTGAGCAGCCCGGACTGCCGCAGGTCACGCACGCCGTCCTTCTTTGCGCGCTCGGCGATATCCATCGCAGAACCCTCGGCCAGGATCAGGCGCTGCATGTCCTCGGTGACCGGCATCACCTGGTAGAGGCCAACGCGGCCCTTGTACCCGTTGTTGCAGGCCGAGCATCCGACAGCCCGGTAGGGCTTCCAGGTACTGTCGAGTTGATCTTCCACGAAGCCGGCTTTCAACAGTGCTTCGCGTGGGTAGTCCGCCGGGGTCTTGCATCCCTCACACAACCGCCTGGCGAGACGCTGTGCGCTGATCAACAGCACGCTCGATGCGATGTTGAACGGCGCGACGCCCATGTTGAGCAGGCGCGTCAGCGTCTTGGGCGCATCGTTGGTGTGCAGCGTCGACATCACCAGGTGGCCGGTTTGAGCGGCCTTGATCGCGATGTCGGCGGTCTCGAGGTCGCGGATCTCACCGACCATGATGATGTCGGGATCCTGGCGCAGGAACGACTTCAGCGCAGCCGAGAAACCCAGTCCCGCCTTGTCGTTGACGTTGACCTGGTTGATGCCGGGGAGGTTGATTTCAGCCGGGTCTTCGACGGTCGAGATGTTGACCCCGGGCTGATTCAGCAGGTTCAGGCACGTGTACAGCGACACCGTCTTGCCCGAGCCGGTCGGGCCGGTCACGAGGATCATGCCGTAGGGCCGGCGGATGGCCTCGAGAAGTCGGTCTTTCTCGATTTTTTCGTAGCCCAGCGCCTCGATGCCCAGCTTGGCCGACGACGAGTCGAGGATCCGGATCACGATCTTCTCGCCGAAGAGCGTGGGCAGGGTGCTGACGCGGAAATCGATCGACTTGTTGCCGAACTTGAGCTTCATCCGCCCGTCCTGCGGCACCCGTTTCTCGGCGATGTCCAGGCGGCTGATGACCTTGATCCGCGACGACAGCTTGTCCTTAATCACCAGCGGCGGCTGCGTGATCTCGCGCAGTTCGCCGTCGATGCGGAACCGCACGCGATAGTGGTATTCGTAGGGCTCGAAGTGAAGGTCCGACGCGCGCATGTTGATCGCATCGATCAGCATTTTCTGCAGGAAGCGCACGACAGGGGCGTCTTCGACATCCGCCGAAACCTCGGCCTGCTCGGGTGCGTCGGTCCCGTCGTCGTTGATCTCGAAGTCGATGTCACCGGCAGCCAGCGCCTCGAGCGCATCACTGGCGCTTGTGCCCTGGGTGTCCAGCAGCTTCGACAGCTTGTCGTGCTCGACGATCACCCATTCGGGCGCGAGCTGCGTCGCGAATTTGATTCGCTCTGCGGCCTCGTGGTCGGTTGGATCCGACCCGCCGATGAAGAGCCGGTTGCCGCGGCGACCCAGCACGACGATCTGGTACTGGTTCGTCAGCTTGGCATCGACGATCCCGCGCGGAAGCAACTCGGGCTTGATGCTGCCCAGGTCCAGCATCGGAAGGGCGAGCGCGCTGGACAGCGTGTGCGCAAGGTCCGAAGGCGTCAGCGCGCTGGATTGCAGCAGCGCCGATACGAAGCTCGTCCGCTGCTCGCGCGCAGTACGAACAAGACCTTCGGCGGTCTTGGCATTGAGCTTGCCGGCGTGCACCAGAACTCTGGCGACGCCGGAAAGGCTTGATTGGGGTGTGTCGACGAGCGTATCCACAGACTTGCGGGGACGTAAGGCGCTGGCCGGCAGACAATTGCCGACGAGCGGTCTTAAATGTAAACCCGAGCGACGCCGCGAGCCGGGAACAGTTCACGGTCCAAGGAGCAATACAGCTTCGCCCGCCAAAAGCGTGCTAACTGCGCATCGGACTGTGATCATTCGTGGTCGGGGTGAGAGGATTCGAACCTCCGGCCTCTACGTCCCGAACGTAGCGCTCTACCAGGCTAAGCTACACCCCGAATCGGCGAGGCAACAGGAGACACCTGTTGTCATCTATGTCATCAGCCCGGCGCGACGATGCTGTTTGCTGTTTGCCGTCTGACAAGTCAGCACTCTCATCTAGCCTCATCTGCATCTAGAACGAGCGCTCGACCGATCGAACGCATAAGTCTAGCAGAGCCCGCCGGTTGATCGAATCAGGCAGATCCTCCAGTGCGGCTGCGGCCGCCCGCGCCTCGTCGCGGGCGGCTCGACGCGTGGCCTCGATCGCGCCGGTGCGGCGAACAATCGCGACGATGTCAGCCAATCGTGCGACCTCACCGTGCTCGATGGCGTGGCGGATGAGCTCACGATCAGCTGCCGTGCCTTCCGACATCGCCAACAGCAATGGCAATGTCGGCTTTCCCTCACGCAGGTCGTCCCCCACGTTTTTACCAAGTGCGGACGAGTCGCCTTCATAGTCCAGGAGGTCGTCTACCAACTGGAACGCGGTGCCGACGTGACGACCGTAGTCTGCGCAGGCCGCTTCGACACGTGCCGGCGCTTCGGCCAGCACGGCCCCCAGCCTTGCGCTGGCCTCGAACAACTTCGCGGTCTTATATCGAATGACGCGCAGGTAGTCTTCAACGCCAAGGTCAGGGTCGTGCATGTTCATCAACTGCAAGACTTCACCTTCGGCGATCACGTTGGTGGCATCAGCCAGCACACCGAGCACGCGCATACGATCGACCGACACCATCATTTGAAATGCGCGCGAATAGAGGAAGTCACCGACCAACACGCTTGCGGCATTGCCGAAGAGGGCATTGGCGGTGGGCCGACCGCGTCTCAGCGAAGACTCGTCGACCACGTCGTCGTGAAGGAGCGTCGCGGTGTGGATGAATTCGACCGTGGCGGCAAGCACGTGCCGCTCCGGCCCTTCGAAACCGAGGGCGCCAGCGAACAGCAGCACGAGGCGCGGGCGTATCCGCTTGCCGCCCGCGCCGACGATGTACGCGGCGATCTGTCTGACCAAGGCAATGTCGGACTCGAGGTACTGGGCAATGACCTCGTCCACGCGCCGCATCTCGGGAGCCAGCAGGTCCATACCAGTGGGATCCGAGGGCGCAGTCGCCACGGATGGAAGGTCGATCAAGGAGTTTGGCCTCACGAAACCGGCTCTGACGCAGCGCAGCGGTCCAACATTATAGGAATCGGCTCTGTGACGGTGCCGCGGAGCCGGGGCCGGCAGTGATAGACTCGTGGGCTTTCGCTTGGACAAAGAAGAGGCATCTATGTACGCAGTCATCAAGACGGGCGGCAAGCAATATAAGGTTTCGGCTGGGCAAGTCATCCGCGTCGAGCGATTGACGGCCGAAGTCGGAGCTGACGTCGTGATCGATCAGGTTCTGGCTCTCGGCGAGGGCGCTTCGCTGACGACAGGCTCGCCACTCGTTCAGAACGCGACGGTGACGGCCAAGGTCACGTCGCACGGCAAGGCCGACAAGGTGCACATCTTCAAGATGCGTCGCCGCAAGCACTACAAAAAGTCCCAAGGGCATCGGCAGCAGTACACCGAGTTGCAGATCGCTTCGATCGGCGCCTGATCGCAGGCGAAAGGAAAGTTTGACATGGCACAGAAAAAAGGCGGCGGATCGACCCGAAATGGCCGCGATTCGAATCCCAAGATGCTCGGCGTCAAGGCGTACGGCGGGCAGCATGTCTCAGCGGGGTCCATCATCGTTCGTCAGCGTGGGACGCAGTTCCACGCCGGCCCCAATGTGGGCTTGGGCAAAGACCACACCCTGTTTGCACTGGTGAGCGGTGCAGTGTCTTTCGGCAACAAGGGCGCGCAGCATCGTCGGACCGTCTGGGTGACGGCGACCGAATAGCGCGATCCCTTCTACGAGGAAGGCCCCGACGCGTCGGGGCCTTTTCGTTCGTATGAAATTCGTCGACGAAGCCACCATCGATGTGGTTGCAGGAAACGGGGGCGCGGGCTGCGCCAGTTTCCGCCGCGAGAAGTCCATCCCTTTCGGCGGACCTGACGGTGGCGACGGCGGCCGTGGCGGCAGCGTGTATGCCCAGGCCGACGTCAACCTCAACACGCTCATCGACTACCGCTACCAGCGGCGTTTCGAAGCGCGCAACGGCGAGTCCGGACGCGGTGCCGACCAATACGGCGCGGCTGGCGATGATGTCGTGCTGCGCGTTCCGGTCGGGACCATCGTCACCAACGTGGACACCGACGAGCGAATGGCCGAGTTGCTGGTGCCCGGCGAACGAGTGTTGATCGCCAAAGGTGGCGACGGCGGCTTCGGCAACCTGCACTACAAGACCAGCACGAACCGCTCGCCGCGCCAGAAGACGCCCGGTTGGCCCGGCGTGCAGTTCAAGGCCAGGCTCGAGTTGCGGGTGCTGGCTGATGTGGGTCTGCTGGGCATGCCCAATGCCGGCAAGAGCACGCTGATCGCCTCGATCTCGAATGCCCGCCCGAAGATCGCCGACTATCCGTTCACGACGCTGCACCCGAACCTCGGCGTCGTGCGCGTCGCCCCGGACCAGAGTTTCGTTGTCGCCGACGTGCCCGGACTGATCGAAGGCGCATCGGAAGGCGCGGGACTGGGCCACCGTTTCCTGCGTCACCTTCAACGCACACGCCTGCTCCTGCACGTCGTCGACGTTGCGCCGCTCGACGAAGCGGTCGATGCGGTCAAGGAAGCGCGCGCGATCGTCGCGGAGTTGAAGAAGTACGATCCCACGCTGCACTCCAAGCCGCGATGGCTGGTGCTCAATAAGATCGACATGGTCGACCCCCTGAAGCGCGCCGAGGCCGTGGCCGGATTCGTGAAGCGGCTGCGGTGGAAGGGGCCGGTCTTCGTGGTGTCGGCGCTGGCGCGAGAAGGCCTCGAGCCATTGAAGCGGGCCGTGTACGAACACATTCGCGTCCGACGTGACGAGACACCCGTCGAGGTCGATCCGCGATTCGCCGAGCCGGACGCATCAGACGCATGAACCCGACCGCATGAGCTCGAGCGAAGGAAGCCGCGTTGCGCTGCAGGCCAGGCGAATCGTCGTCAAGGTCGGATCCAGCCTGGTCACGAACGAAGGTCGCGGCGCCGATGTCGACGCCATCGGCAATTGGTGCAGGCAGCTCGCCGAGCTCGTAGGCCAGGGCCGCGAAGTCATCATGGTGTCCAGCGGGGCGATCGCCGAAGGCATGAAGCGCCTGGGTTGGACGACGCGTCCAACGGCCTTGAGCGAACTCCAGGCGGCTGCAGCCGTGGGGCAGATGGGCCTGGTCCAGGTCTACGAGACGAAGCTTCGTGAGCGGGGCATCACAAGCGCGCAGGTGCTGCTGACGCACGCCGATCTGGCCGACCGCGAGCGTTATCTGAACGCGCGCTCGACGTTGGCGACGTTGCTCGGCCACGGGATCGTGCCGGTGATCAACGAGAACGACACCGTCGTCAACGACGAGATCAAGTTCGGCGACAACGACACGCTTGGCGCGCTGGTCGCGAACCTGATCGAAGCCGATGTTCTGATCATCCTCACCGATCAGAAGGGCCTCTACGCCAGTGACCCGCGCAAGGACCCACAAGCTGCGTTCATCGCAGAGGCCCGCGCCGCGGACGAAGCGTTGGAGCGCATGGCCGGCGGCGCCGGTTCGTCGATCGGCAAGGGCGGCATGATCACGAAGGTGCTCGCGGCCAAACGTGCCGCGGGCAGCGGTGCATCGACGATCATCGCGTGGGGTCGCGAACCCGATGTCCTGCTGCGTCTGACGCGCGGCGAAGCGATCGGCACGTGTCTGCTTGCGTCGACCGCGAAGTTGGCCGCGCGCAAGCAGTGGATGGTCGACCACCTGCAGCTGCGCGGCGCGGTCGTCGTGGATGCCGGTGCGGCCGCGAAGCTGCGTGACGAGGGCAAGAGCCTGCTGCCGATCGGTGTGACTGGTGTCGAAGGTGAGTTCCGCCGTGGTGACGTGATCGCGGTGAAGGCGCCCGACGGGGAACTCATCGCCCGCGGCCTGGCGAACTACTCCTCGACCGAAGCGCGATTGATCGCGCGCAAGCCATCGTCGCAAATCGACTCAGTGCTCGGCTTCGCAGCCGAGCCCGAAATGATCCACCGCGACAACCTGGTGTTGGCCTGACTGACACCCAAAGCTCGGCGACGCTCGCGTTTGCTACGCGCTGCGGCGTCAAGCTGCGGGATCGTCGCCTTGCGGTTCTGGATGCGACCCGTTGCCGCTCATCGCGTCGTCACCCACCCGCCTGGGCGCGCGCATGCCCGAACGCAGGAACCGGTTGTGATGCGCCGCGCGTGGAAGGAAGCGCGCCAGTTCGGTCAGGGCCATCTCGTAAACGCTGCGCTTGAACTCGATCACCATCTCGAGCGGCACCCAGTAGTCGTTCCAACGCCAAGCGTCGAACTCGGGATGTTCGGTCGCCCGCAGGTTCATGTCGCAGTCGCGTCCGGTCAGGCGCAACAGGAACCAGATCTGCTTTTGCCCGCGGTAGTGCCCGCGAGCATCGCGGCGGATGAAATGATCGGGCACCTCATAGCGCAACCAGTCGCGCGTGCGCGCCAAGATCTCGACATGCTCGGGCTTGAGCCCGACTTCCTCGTGCAGCTCGCGAAACATCGCCTGCTCGGGCGACTCACCGTGCTTGATGCCGCCTTGAGGGAACTGCCACGAATGAGTACGCAGGCGCTTGCCCCAGAAAACCTGGTTGCGCGTGTTCAGCAGCACGATGCCGACGTTCGGCCTGAAGCCATCACGGTCGAGCATAATCAGACCTCAATTCAAGACTGGCGCGATTATTGCATCGAGCCGTCTTCCCCCTTCAACTTTGATACCCCAGACCGCGTCACGGTCGTGGGCAAGGACCATGCGCGCGAGCCAGTTTTACGTTGCCACGCTGAAGGAGGCGCCCGCAGACGCCGAAGTGAAGAGCCATCAATTGATGATGCGTGCGGGCATGATCAAACGCCTGGGCGCGGGCATCTACAACTACATGCCCATGGGCCTGCGCGTCATACGCAAGGTCGAACGCATCATTCGCGAAGAGATGGATCGCGCAGGCGCAGTCGAGCTTTTGATGCCGGTGGTGCAACCCGCGGAACTTTGGCAAGAGAGCGGACGCTTCCAGGCTTATGGGCCCGAACTTCTGCGTGTGAAGGACCGCCACCAGCGCGACTTTGTCATTCAGCCAACGAGCGAAGAGGTCGTCACCGACATCGCCCGGCAGGAGTTGCGCAGCTACAAGCAACTGCCGAAAAATTTCTATCACATTCAGACCAAGTTCCGCGACGAGCGCCGCCCTCGCTTCGGCTTGATGCGCGGCCGCGAGTTCACGATGAAGGACGCCTACTCCTTCGACCGTGATCAAGTCAGCGCGGCCCGGAGCTATGAGGTGATGGTCGCCGCGTACAAGCGCATCTTCGACCGCTTTGGCCTGACCTATCGCGCGGTTGCGGCCGATTCCGGAGCAATCGGCGGCGACCTGTCGCAGGAATTCCAAGTCATCGCCGACACCGGTGAAGACGCGCTGGTGTACTGCACGACCAGCGACTACGCCGCCAACATCGAACTCGCTGAAGCGGTTTCGCTGCTTCCGGTGCGCGGCGCGGCGACGAAGCCGCTCGAGAAGACGCCGACGCCGGGCAAGGCGACGTGCGCCGACGTGGCCGCGCTGCTGGATCTACCGCTCGCCTCGACGATCAAGTCGCTTGTGCTCGCCACCGAGACGATCGACGCTGGAGGTGCGAAGACCGTGACGATCTGGTTGCTGCTTGTTCGCGGCGACCACGCGCTGAACGAGATCAAGGCGGGCAAGGTTGCGGGCCTGCAAGGAGGCTTCCGCTTCGCGACGCCGGCTGAAATTGTCGAACACTTCGGGTGCAAGCCAGGTTACCTCGGCCCCATCGGCACAGCCAAACCGGTCAAGGTCGTAGCCGACCGCACGGTGGCGAACATGGCTGACTTCGTGTGCGGCGCCAACGCGTCCGACTTCCACTTCACCAGCGCCAACTGGGGGCGAGACCTGCCCGAACCCGATGTTGTTGCAGACATCCGCAACGTCGTCGAAGGCGACCCGTCGCCCGACGGTAAAGGCGTGCTCGCGATCCAGCGCGGCATCGAAGTCGGCCACGTGTTCTACCTTGGCACGAAGTACAGCAAGGCGATGAACGCAACCTTCCTCGACGAGACTGGCAAGCCGCAGCTCTTCGAGATGGGCTGCTATGGCATCGGCGTGACGCGCATCCTGGGCGCGGCCATCGAGCAAGGCCATGACGAGCGCGGCATCGTCTGGCCCGATGCGATTGCACCTTTCACCGTCGTGGTCTGCCCCATCGGCTACGACCGCAGTGAAGCCGTGCGCAAGGCTGCGGATGCGTTGCACGACGAACTGGCGCAGTCCGGCATCGACGTCCTCCTCGACGATCGTGGCGAACGCCCCGGAGCGATGTTCGCCGACTGGGAACTCATCGGCGTGCCGCATCGCGTGGTCATCTCGGATCGCGGCCTTGCCGATGGGATGGTCGAAATGCAGGGCCGACGCGAGAAGGAAGCGAGCCGCGTTGCGAACGGCGACGTTGCTGGCTTGCTTCGAACGCGCATCGCGACCTGACCTCGCGTGCCGGAGGTGTTGGCGTTGTCGCGCGACCCGCTGCCCGACGCACTGCGGGCCGTCGCGCTGCTCGGTGTGCTGCTCGTCAATGCCGTCGGCTATCCCGAGGCGCCAACGGGCGCCTTGTTGGGACATGCCGCGCGCAGTGGTGCGGACTCGGTGGTCCAGTTCGTGCTCGCGAGCTTCGTCCAGGGCAAGGCTTATCCGCTGTTGGCGATGCTCTTCGGCATGGGGCTGGTATGGGCCGCCCGCGGTCGCTCTCGTGTGCAGGCGCGTGCGCGGTTCGGCCAGCGGCAGCGCCGCCTGTTGGCACTGGGCGTGGCGCACGGTTGCCTCGTCTACTTTGGCGACATCCTGACCCTGTATGCCGTCGCCGCGTGGTCCGTGTCGTCGACGGTTCATGCGCGCTGGCCCATGGCGCTTCGCCGACTGAGGCGTGCGTTGGGTTGGGCCTTGCTGGCCGTCGGTGGCACGCTCGTGCTGGCGTGGTTCGCGCCCCCTTGGGAGGAGGGCCAACTCCCGACCTTGCGCCGTACCGAAACCGTGGTCGGTTTCCTGACGCTGAACGCTTCCGTCTACGCGACCAGCAATTTCTTCGGCTTGCTGCTGGCGTTGCCCGTGCTGCGCCTATGCATGCTCGCCGGCATCGTGGCCGCGAGGCTCGGTTTGCTGACACATCGTCGCTGGCAGCCATGGCGCAGCGCGGTGGGCCGGCGATTGTTCTGGCCGGCGCTGGCGGCAAATGTCGCGTACGGGTCGAGTGTTGCGCTGTCCATGAGCCGGTCAGGTGAACATCTGATGTGGGCCGACGCAGCGTCGCCGCTGGTCGGGCTTGCGCTGGCAGTCTGGTATGCGTTGGCGCTGTCCAAGCGCTGGCATCGTGGCCATCGGCGCTGGGCACATGCGCTCGCACCACTGGGGCGCCGCAGCTTGTCGGTGTACGTCGGCTTCTCTGTGCTGTGCGTGGCGCTGTTCAGCGGCGTCGGGCTCGCTTGGGCGCCCGGCACGCCGGTGGTTTCGCTGTTGGCCCTAGCCTTGTGGTTGGTGCTGGCTGTCGCGGCACCCGTGTCACAACGGCGCTGGCCATTGGAGTGGTGGATGGGTCGGCGATCCAGGGAATGGGCCGGTGTCATCTCGTGACTCGAAACCGATGAAACGACGCTTGCTTTTGCTGCGTACCGGCGCGGCCGCCGTGGCGATAGCGCCGATGCACGCCGCGCATGCCGGTGCACAGCGCGAAGAGCCGCTGATCGACGCCGTGCGATCGGCTCTGTCCGCGGCGGTCGCAGACGCCGCGCCACCCAGGCCCAGCTTCTCGACCATCGACGAGCGTCTGGACTACCTGCGTTGGCTGGGGACGATGAGCGGGCGCTTGCGCAAACGCATTGCAGACGCCGCCACGCGCGATGCCTTCCTCGAAGCGGTCTGGTACGAGAGTCGCCGCCGCGGCCTCGAGACCTCGCTGGTGCTCGGCCTCATCCAGGTCGAGAGCGCCTTTCGCAAGTACGCGGTCAGCGTGGTGGGTGCGCGCGGCTACATGCAGGTGATGCCGTTCTGGTCAAGGCTGATCGGGGACAGCGACGTGTCGAAGCTATTCCACACGCAGACAAACCTGCGTTTTGGCTGCGTGATCCTGCGCCACTACCTCGACATCGAGCGCGGCGACTTGTTCCTTGCGCTGGGGCGCTACAACGGCAGCCGCGGGCGGCCGGAGTATCCGAACGCGGTGTTCGCGAACCGCACCTTGTGGCAACTGCAGGATGCTGGTGCGCCTCGCGCCGCTGCCGGACCGGCGTCGCGCTGAGTCAGCGCAGGCCGTTCCAGGCGCGGGGCGCCGCGCCGCTGATGCCCATCAGCGCCAGCGCGCGCTCGACCGTCTCGTCGACCATCGCGTCGATGCTCGCGGGGTGGTGATAGAACGCCGGCAGCGGCGGGAAGATGATCGCGCCCATCTCGGTCGCGGCGACCATGTTGCGCAGATGCGCGAGGTTCAACGGCGTCTCGCGCACCATGAGCAGGAGCTTGCGGCGCTCCTTCAACATCACGTCGGCGGCGCGGGTGAGCAGGTTGTCAGACAACCCATGCGCGATCGCCGCCAGGCTCTTCATCGAGCACGGGGCAACGATCATGCCCAGCGCATCGAAGCTGCCGCTGGCGATGCAGGCCGAGATGTCGGCAGGTGCATGCACGTGGTCGGCCAGCAAGTCGAGTGCGCCACGGTCGAGCGACAGTTCGTGATGGGCATTCAACACGCCAGCCGGGGTGACCACCAGGTGCGTCTGCACCTTCAATGCCCGCAGGCGTTCGAGGATGCGTACGCCGTATATGGCGCCGCTGGCGCCGGTGATACCGATGACGATGTGAGGGCCGCCGCTCGCGGCGACCGACGAACCACCGGTCGCCGTAGTCAACGCGGGCCTGCGAGCGCCTGCTTCAACTCGCCCGACTCGTACATCTCCATCATGATGTCCGAGCCACCGACGAATTCACCATGGACGTACAGCTGCGGAATTGTCGGCCAATTCGCATAGGCCTTGATGCCTTGGCGGATCGAATCATCCTCGAGGACGTTGACCGTCACCGGGTCATCGACGCCGCAGGCCTTCAAGATCTGGATCGCACGGCCGGAAAAGCCGCACATCGGGAATTGGGCCGTGCCCTTCATGAACAGCACCACCGGGCTGCCCTTTACGAGGGTGTCGATGCGCTGCTGTGTCTGGTCGTCGCTCATGGCGAATGGGTGGGATGGTTGAGACTAGAAAGCATACGACACGCCCAATCGCACCGTGGGTGCAAGGCGAATGTCGCGGATGGTGTAGTCGCTCTCCGGGCGCGGCGCGGTCGACGACAGCGACGTGCCGATCAGGCCGAGGTCGGCACTGAACCCCAGCCCGTGTTTTGACATCGTCCCGGTGTAGCCGATGCCCACGTAGCCGGCGTGCCGCAAGCGCGCGTCGTCGGCGAGGCTGCTGCGCCAGAACGACGCCGACATCGCGCGACCAGTCGACGTTCCGCCCGCGTCGAGACCCAGCCCGCCGCCGTAGAGCCAGCCAGTGGTCGCGCGCAGGCCGCCGCCGACACGCTGCGGGTCGAAGCCGGACCCGGTGAAGTAGTAGTCGCCCAACAGCGCGGCCGCCCTTGGGGAATCACCCTCACTGGACGTGCCGCCGCTCGGCCCCGTCGTGGCGCCCACCAAGCCCAAGCGCGCCTGCCAGCGCGGCCAAGCCGCTGAGCCCGACGCGTCCTGCGCCCTCTGCCCACCGAGTTTCAGGCCTTCGGCGTGCAGGGGCACGCTGGCTCCCACAACAAGGGCGAGAGCGGTCGCGATGCGAAGGATGGGGCGGATCATGGCCGTGGGGAGTTTGTCGAACGATCGTACGCCGCTTCGGCGCGCGCCGCACACCTGCGGGCATGGTGTTGCAGGCGCGGGAAGGTCGATCACTTCGCCACGACGGTCTCGAGCGCGATGGCGCAACCGTTGCCGGATCGCGACGCGTCGTTAGTTGTATTTCAGCGCGCGGCGTGACGAACCCCGCTTGTGCAGCGCTCATGGCCTGCAAGATCACGTCGTGTCTCGATCGCAACAAACCGATGTCGATGCAACAGGTCGCGGACCGGCTCGCCCTGATCAAAGCCGTGTTCGATCAGCAGCCGGCCAGCTGCCGCGAGGTGCAGGTGCGCGTCGTGCACGATCGTGCGGACGGCGTCGAGGCCGTCGCTGCCGGCCACCAGCGCCGACGATGGCTCGTAAGTCAAAGCCGCCAAGTGAGGGTCGCCTGTGCGCACGTACGGCGGGTTCGACACCGCCAGCACGATGCGTCCCGTGACCGCACGCAAGCCTTCGGTGCGCCACCAGTCGCCGCGATGGAAGTCGACCACGATCCCCAGGCGGTGCGCGTTGCGTCGAGCCACCGCCAACGCGGCTTCACTGGTGTCGACGGCGTGCAACTGCACTTCGGGACGTGCTTGTTTGATCGCAAGCGCGATCGCACCGCTACCGGTGCCCAGGTCAACGACGATCGGAGGGTCGTTGTGTGGGTCGCCCGCTGCCAGGCACTCGAGCGCCCACTCGACCAGCCCTTCGGTCTCGGGCCGCGGGATCAGCACGTCCGGTGTGACCTCGAGGTCGAGTCCATGGAACTCACGACGTCCGACGAGGTAAGCAAGCGGCTCACCTGCGGCGCGGCGCAACAGGTCGCCACGAACGCGCGCAACCAACCCAGGTGACTGCGGCGCATCGTCGTGCGCGACGAGCCAGGCCCGTGTTGCCTGCGTGTGGTGCGCCAGCAAAACCATCGCGTCGAGCCGGGGCACATCGATGGCGCGCGCCTCGCGCAGAAGGTCTGCGACCGTGGCCTGGTACTCGGGCGGCGACGAGGTGTGGCTCGATCTATCGTCATCCACCATGCTCATGCGCCCCCGCTCTCCAGCGCTGCCAACTGCTCGGCCGCGCGTGCAGCTGCCAGCGCGTCGATGATCTCGTCGAGGTCACCGTCCACCACCGCCTGTAGCCGATACAGCGTCAAGTTGATGCGGTGGTCGGTGATCCGCCCCTGAGGGAAGTTGTAGGTGCGGATGCGGTCCGAGCGGTCGCCGCTGCCCACGAGCCCCTTGCGCGTGGCCGCCTCTTTCGCGGCGCGCTCGCTGCGCTCTTTCTCGCGCAGGCGTGCCACCAGCACGGCCATCGCCTTGGCTCTGTTTCGGTGCTGCGAGCGGTCGTCCTGGCACTCGGCGACGATGCCGGTGGGCAGGTGCGTGATGCGGATCGCGCTGTCGGTCTTGTTGACGTGCTGGCCGCCCGCGCCACTGGCGCGGTACGTGTCGACGCGCAACTCGGCCGGGTTCAGCGACACCTCGGCGGCTTCGTCGGCTTCGGGCATCACCGCGACGGTGCAGGCGCTGGTGTGAATGCGGCCTTGCGCTTCGGTCTGCGGCACGCGTTGCACGCGGTGGCCGCCCGACTCGAACTTCAGGCGCTCGTAGACGCGCTTGCCTTCGACGCGCAGCACGACCTCCTTGTAGCCACCGAGGTCCGACGTGCTCTCGCTCATGACCTCCGTGCGAAGGCCCTCGCGCTCGCACCATCGCAGGTACATGCGCGCGAGGTCGGCGGCGAAGAGCGCGGACTCGTCCCCGCCGGTGCCGGCGCGGATCTCGATGAATGCGTTGCGGTCGTCGTCGGGGTCGCGCGGGATCAGCGCCCGCTGGAGTTCGGCGTCGAGCCGATCGAGGTCATGCTGGGCGGCGGCGATCTCTTCCTTTGCCATGGCCTGCATCTCGGCGTCAGCGTCGTCGGCCGCCATCGTGCGCGCGCTGTCGAGGTCGTGCTCGCGCTGCTGATAGCGGCGCCAGCGGTTGACGATGTCGGCGGCTTCGGCTTGTTCGCGCGACACGCAACGCAGGCGATTGATGTCGATCGCAAGCGCCGGGTCGGAGAGGGTGGCGTCGAGTTCGGCCAGGCGTAGCGCGAGGCGGGCGAATCGTTCACGCAGGGAAGGGGTCATGTCAACGTGGGGTCAGGTGAGACGTGGCACGGGCGAGGTGCCCACTGCAGGCGGCGCGACCGACGCGGGCGCGCGACGCGGGCTTCGCTACGACTCGGTTGAACCAGGCCCGGACCCTGCGCGCAGGCCGCTGCCGGTGTCGAACGTGCTGTCGGGTCCGAAGGCACCGTCTGCGCCCGGCGCGCCGGGGTCGCGGCTTGCCTGGCGCAGGTACATGCGCGAGACCGCCTGCGCCGTCGCTTCGCGATGGGCCGCGTCAGCGCTGTTCAACTCGGCCAGCGCGCCGTGCATCATCTTCTGCGTCAGCCCCTTCGACAGCGCTTCGAGAACGGCCTCGACGCTCTCGCCGCGGGCCAGCATGCGCCGCGCGCGCGCCAGTTCGGCCTCGCGCCACGCATCGGCCTGCTGGCGCACCGCCTGGATCAGCGGCACCGCGCCGCGCTGGTCGAGCCAGTGGGCAAAGCTCTGCACGCCAGCGTCGATGATCACTTCGGCCTGCGCCACCGCGGCCTGACGCTTCTCGCTGCCAAGCTGCACCAGCGCCGAGAGGTCGTCGACGGTGTAGAGATAGACGTCGCTGCAGTTGCGACACCTCGGGTTCGATGTCACGTGGCACGGCCAGATCGACCATGAACATCGGGCGATGCCGACGCTGCTTCAGCGCGCGTTCGACGGCACCCAGGCCGATGATCGGCAGGCTGCTGGCGGTGCACGACACGATGGCGTCGTAGTCATGCAGGCATTGGGGCAGGTCGGCCAGACGCAGCGCTTTGGCGCCGAAGCGCGCTGCGAGTTTTTCGCCGCGTTCCAGCGTGCGGTTGGCCAGCGCGATCGACTGCGGCTGCCGCGCTGCGAAGTGCGTCGCAGCCAGTTCGATCATCTCGCCGGCCCCGACGAAGAGGATGTCGATCTGACGCAGGTCTTCGAACAGTTCGGTCGCCAGCCGAACGGCCGCCGACGCCATGCTGATGGAGTGCGAGCCGATTTCGGTGGAATGGCGGATTTCCTTCGCCACGGCGAAGGAGCGCTGGAACAACTGATGCAGCGTCGTGCCCAGCGTGCCAGCGGCGTCGGCCTCACGCACGGCCAGCTTGAACTGGCCGAGGATCTGCGTTTCACCCAGCACCATCGAGTCAAGCCCCGCAGCGACGCGGAACGCGTGGCGCGCGGCGTCGCGGTCGGCCATCACGTAGGTGTGCGGCTCGAGCTTTGCGGCTGGCAGGCTGCCGTGCTTGGCGAGCCAGTCGACGACGGGCGCGGCGATGTCACCGGGATGCGGCGCGCCCGGCGCCGCGAGGTAGATCTCGGTGCGGTTGCACGTGGACAGCAGCGCGGCTTCGGGCGCGGCCTGCGGCAGGCGCTCGCGAACGTGCAGCAGCGCCTGCGCAAGCTGTTCGGCCGGGAACGCGAAACGCCCGCGAATGTCGAGCGGCGCGGTTTGATGATTCAGGCCGATGGTCAGCACGGAAGTCGGGGCAACCATGCTGGAATTGTAAGATCCGCGCCCCTCGCCGATCCCCTTGTCGGACTGCACCCTCGCGTTTTCTCCTCGCATGCCCTGGTTCGACTTCTTCGTGCATCTGCTCAACCTGGTCGTCCCCGCTTTCGGCGTAGCGACGTCGGGTGCGATGTTCGCGAAGCTGATTTGGCGTTACCGATTTGGCGGGCCGACCCTGGTACGTCCTGGCCGGTTGGAGCTTCGCGGCCGGAGTCATGGTCACGCTGGCCGGGCTTGCCGTGTTCGGCCAGGACGGGCGCATGGCGACGTATGTCGCCCTGTGCGCCGCCTGCGCTGCCACGCTCTGGTGGCTTGGCTTCGTGCGTCGCTAGTCGCGCGTTCGCCGTATGGCGAGTCGGATCGCTGTCAGAGGGAGCTGACCGCCTCGAGCGTCAGGACTTCGCCACGCAGCGAGTGGGGCAGCGCCTGGGTGATGCGCACGTCGACCATCTGCCCCGTGAGCCGCTGGGTCTGCGGTCCGCCGGGCATGTTGACGATTCGATTGCATTCGGTCCGCCCCATCAGCTCGGCGGCATCGCGCTTCGACGGGCCTTCGATCAGCACACGCTGCGTCGTGCCGACCCGCGACGCGCTGATCGCCTGCGCATGGCGTTCCAGCGCCGCCTGCAGCCGCTGCAGGCGTCCGAGCTTGACGGCTTCGGGCGTGTCGTCGCTCAGCGCCGCCGCAGGGGTGCCGGGGCGCGGGCTATAGACGAAGCTGAAGGAGTGGTCGAAGCCGATCTCGTCGACCAGTTGCATCAGCTTGTCGAAGTCGGCCTGCGTCTCGCCGGGGAAGCCGACGATGAAGTCGGTGCCGATCGAAATGCCCGGTCGCACGGTGCGCAGGCGTCTGATGATGCTCTTGTACTCGAGGATGGTGTAGCCGCGTTTCATCGCGCCCAGGATGCGGTCGCTCGCGTGCTGCACCGGCAGGTGGACGTGATTCACCAGTTGCGGCGTGCGCGCATAGGCGTCGATCAGCCGCTGAGTGAATTCGTTCGGGTGGCTGGTCGTGTAGCGGACGCGCTCGATGCCCGGGATCGCGGCGACGCATTCGACAAGCCATGCGAAGTCATCCGCGTGACCCTGCTCGCCCGTGGGTCGGCGCCAGCCATTGACGTTCTGCCCAAGCAGCGTGACCTCGCGCACGCCTTGGGCCGCGAGGCCCGCCACCTCGGTCATCACGTCGTCGAGCGGGCGCGACACCTCTTCGCCGCGGGTGTACGGCACCACGCAGTAAGTGCAGTACTTCGAACACCCTTCCATGATCGAGACAAACGCGCTCGGCCCATCGACACGCGCCGGGGGCAGGTGGTCGAACTTTTCGATTTCGGGAAAGCTGATGTCGACCTGCGGCCGACGCTGCACGCGGCGCGCCTCGAGCAATTGCGGCAGACGATGCAACGTCTGCGGCCCGAACACGACGTCGACGTAGGGCGCGCGCTGCACGATCGCCGCGCCTTCCTGAGATGCGACGCACCCGCCGACCGCGATCATGGTGCCGCGTGCCTCCTTGATCTCGCGCATGCGACCCAGGTCGCTGAAGACCTTGTGCACGGCCTTCTCGCGGATCGAGCAGGTGTTCAGCACGATCAGGTCGGCGTCTTCGGGGGTGTCGGTCGAGACCCAGTCGCCCGACGCACGCAGCACGTCGGCCATCTTGGCCGAGTCGTACTCGTTCATCTGACATCCGAAGGTGCGGATGTAGAGCTTCTTCGCGTTCCCGTTGCTCATGTGACGGCCTCCACGGCGTGATCGTGTCCCGCGTGGGACCCTGCGCCAGGTTTGCGGTTACCGCGGCGTCCAGGCCTGCCGGCCAGAGTCGAACTGCCAACGCTGCGCTTCCTCGGCGGTGCGCGGCCATGCGAGGCTTCGCTCGCCGGGACTGAGGATCCACACGTCCTGCACCTGACCCGTGAGATCCTGCGTGTAGTTCACCACGAGGCGCTGGTTCGTCAGCGTGGTCGCCATCACGATCATGTTGCTTTCGTTGCGGACCCTCGACCCGGCCGAGAGCCTCGAGGGCTTGCCGTTGATGCGAACCTCGGGCGCCACGACGACGACCAACTCACCGCGCAACGACTTCTGCGGCAGGCTGCGGTAGTTGTATGGAGCCTGGGGTGCGGTCGTGTTGGCGGGCGCGCCGGACGTCGTGCTGGTGGAGCACCCAGCCACCGCGAGGGCAAACCCAAACGCGACCGCCACCAAAGGTGCCGGAGATAGGCAACGAGACGCGCGGCGCATGGTGCTCGAAGGATGGCGCCGTGGTGGCGAGCGGTGGATGGTGGCGCTTCAGGGACTCGAACCCCGGACCTGCGGATTATGATTCCGTCGCTCTAACCGACTGAGCTAAAGCGCCTGAGTCCACGAGTATATCGGCGGCTCGCCTCATCAAGGCCCGCGAGCCCCTTGCTGCGCGCCTAGCTCGGTTGTCGTACGTCGCTTCGCCATCTGATGTTCAGGTTCTTCCGCAAGAAAGAGAAAGCCCCGCCCGCCGCGGTCGTCGTCGACGTCGAAGATGACGACGAGCGTGCGTTCGCGCAGGCGGACGCGCTGCAGGAAGGCCTGGCAACCGCGTCGAGCCACGCACCGGTTTTCGAGCCGCCTGTCAGTTCTCCCGAGCCGACCGCACCTTCATCGCCCATCGCGGAAACGGGTACAGCCGAACCCGCGAAACCGCGAGCCGGATGGTTGGCGCGTCTGCGCGGCGGGTTGCGCAAGACCGGGGCCAGTCTCAACCAGGTCTTTGGCGACGTGCGCATCGGCGAGGCCCTTTACGAGGACCTCGAGTCAGCGCTGTTGATGGCCGATGCCGGCGTCGATGCGACGGAGTCGCTGCTCACGGAATTGAAGCAGCGTGTGCGCCAAGCGGGAGCCAGCGAACCCGCAGCGGTGCGTGAACTGCTGGTCGACGTGCTCACAAACCAGCTTCGGCCGCTGGAGCGGGACTTCGAAGTCGGACGGCACTCGCCGACGGTGATCATGGTGGCGGGTGTCAACGGAGCCGGCAAGACCACGAGCATCGGCAAGCTCACGCGTCATCTTGCGGACGCGGGTTGCAAGGTGCTGCTTGCCGCAGCCGACACCTTTCGTGCTGCCGCCAAAGAGCAACTCGCGGTCTGGGCCGATCGAAATCAGGTGCAGATCGTCAGCCAGGAAGGCGGCGACCCTGCCGCGGTGGCGTTCGACGCCGTCACGGCCGGACGTGCCCGCGGCTGCGACGTGGTCATCGTCGATACGGCCGGTCGGCTGGCGACGCAGGCGCACCTGAT
Organism: uncultured beta proteobacterium; assembly: GCA_963738615.1. Classification (GTDB taxonomy): domain Bacteria; phylum Pseudomonadota; class Gammaproteobacteria; order Burkholderiales; family Burkholderiaceae_C; genus CAVTWY01. The sequence goes on along the minus strand of CAVTXI010000012.1, from coordinate 1,497,192 downwards.
GGAGGAGCTTCGTAAGATCCGTCGCACGATCGAGAAGGCCTGTCCTGGCGCGCCGCACGAGGTGTTGCTGGTGGTCGACGGCAACACCGGGCAGAACGCGCTGGCGCAGGCGAAGGCGTTTGATGCCGCGATCGACATTACCGGGTTGGTCGTGACCAAGCTGGACGGCACGGCCAAGGGCGGTGTGCTGGCGGCGATGGCGGGCTGGTCCGCGGAGCGGCGGCGTACCAAGCCAGATGCGCGGCCGGTTGCGGCGTACTTCATCGGCGTGGGGGAAGCGCTGGAAGACCTCGAGCGCTTCGACGCAAGGGAGTTCTCGCGCGCCTTGCTGGGCGATTCGGTGGACTAACGCCGTACGCCGCGTACGTCGCTCACGTCGTCGAAGGCGCCGCCGGGTTGGGTGTCGCCGAAGCTCTGGCTGATGCGGCCCGACTCGAGGTCGTCGAACCAGGTCGACGACTGGGGTTCGAGTTCCGACATGTCCAAAGCCCGGACCTCCGGCACGGGAATCGACCGCGGCAGTGATCGCGCCGGAGGCGTGACGTCTTCGTCATGGATCACGGTCTCGGCGGCCTTGGTGGCGGCGATCACGTCGACGCGGCGCTCGACCATCGCCCGGGCATCTTCGGGGGTCGGGATCGCGGCTTCGCGCCACACCAGCATCTTGACCCCTGCGGCCTTGAGCACCTGCATCATGACCGCGCGCCGGTCCTTCGCGCGTGGTGACTCGCGATCCGTCTGGATCGACACCACCGCCAGCACCAATGATGTGCGGTCGCACACCAGAAGGTCGGCGCTCATGTAGCCTGCGCGGCGAAGCCACTCGGTGTAGGAATTGCGCCGCGGTACCTTGATGAAACGCGCCAGTGGAACTTGCGCGAGGATCAGGCACTCGGGCAGCCCGCGCGTCAGCACGTCTCGCGCGTCGCGTTCGACGCCAGTCAGGGCCCGAGTGACGCTTGGAGGCCACGCGCCAACGACGTCGAGATCGGCACGTTCGCGCGCGGGGCCGAGCGCCCGCTTCGGCGGCACAACGTCGTCGTCCCGCCTACGTCTGTGCAAAGCGCCAAACCAGCAGCGCCAGCAGCAAGACAATCGCGATGACTGGAAGTAGCTCGTACATGGTTTGCGGAAGGCACCTTAGGGTGATTGGCGACGATTGACAATCCCCAGCGGTAGGGCGACCCGTGGGTTGGTGCCAGGCATGACCGACACGTCGGGATCGGCGCGGTCAGCCCATCAACCCCTTCAGGCCCGCGGCACCACCGAATCGCCGCATCATCTTGGCCAAGCCGCCACCCTTCATTTTCTTCATCATGTCCTGCATCTGCCCGAACTGGTTGAGCAGGCGGTTGACCTCCTGAACGTGCACGCCGGCCCCCGCGGCGATCCGGCGCTTGCGGGACGCCTTGATCACGTCCGGATGCCGACGCTCGTGCGAAGTCATCGCGCAGATGATGCCTTCCATGCGTCTCACGTCGCGTTCGGCGCGGTCGAGGTCAGCCGCGCCGACCTGAGCCTTGCCCATCATCTGTGCCGGCAGCTTGTCGACCAAGCCCGACAGGCCACCCATCTTCTTCATCTGGGCGATCTGCATCCGAAAGTCGTCGAGGTCGAAGCCTTCGCCGCTCTTCACCTTCGCTGCGAGCTGTTCGGCTGCCTGAAGGTCGACGCCCTTCTGCACGTTCTCGACCAGCGCGACGATATCGCCCATGCCCAGCACGCGCCCTGCGTGGCGCTCGGCATCGAAGACCTCGAGGCCGTCGATCTTCTCGGACACACCAGCGAACTTGATCGGCACGCCGGTCGTCATGCGTACTGACAAGGCCGCACCACCGCGCGAGTCGCCGTCGAGCTTGGTCAGCACGACGCCCGTCAAGGGCAGCGCCTCGCGGAATGCCTTCGCGGTGTTGATCGCGTCTTGACCCTGCATTGCGTCGACAACGAAGAGAGTTTCGACCGGCTTCGCGATCCCGTGCAGGTCGCGGATCTCGTTCATCATCGCTTCGTCGATCGCGAGTCGCCCTGCTGTGTCGACGATCAACACGTCGAAGTAGTGACGGCGCGCATGGTCGATCGCGGCGAGCACGATGTCGCGCGGTTTTTGTTCCGGCGTCGATGCGAACCACGTCGCACCCGCCTGCTGCGTGACCGTCTTCAACTGGTCGATGGCGGCCGGCCGATAGACGTCGGCCGAGACGGTCAGCACCTTCTTGCGCCGACCCGTGAGGTGGCGTGCAAGCTTCGCGGTGGTGGTGGTCTTGCCCGAACCCTGCAGGCCCGCCATCAGGATGACGGCAGGCGGCTGCGCGGCGAGGCTCAGTTCAGCCACTGGCAGGGCACGGCCTTCGGCATCGACGCCTGCGCCCATCGTCGAAGCCAGCTCCTTGTGCATGATGCCCACGAGTGCCTGCCCCGGGTTCAGCGAGCCGACGACATCCTGCCCGAGCGCCCTTTCCTTGACGCGTGCGATGAAGTCCCGCACCACGGGCAAGGCAACGTCGGCCTCGAGCAGGGCCACGCGAACCTCGCGCAGCATGTCCTGCACGTTGCTTTCGGTGATGCGCGCCTGACCACGCATGGTCTTAACCATGCGCGCCAGGCGATCAGAGAGCGACGATGCCATGCGCGGATTCCGATGCGTGCGGACATCGCCGCTATCGCGGCAGCGACGTTCGCACTCAGTACACTGGGCCGATGATTCTAGGCGTGGCCCTGCTTGTCGCTTCGATCACTGCCGCCGAGGGCGCGCATGCGTTGCGCCCCGAGCAGCTGCCGATCGGCGTGCTGGTGTGCGGGCTGCTCGCGATGGTGTTCTACGCGCATGCCGCGTGGGCGGCGTCGGTCAAGGGTGCTGCCATCTCGTGGCGGACGATGGTGCTGGCGTGGGTGCTGCATGGTGCGTCGCTCGCGATGGAGATCGTCGAACCCGGCCGCGGCGCGCGCTTCGGCTTCGCGCCCGCTCTGTCAGTGACGTTGTGGCTGGTCGTGGCGGCTCACGCGCTCGAGAAGTTGTCGCATGCGCTGCTGGGTGCGCGCCGCGTTGTGTGTGTGCTGGCGTTGGCGACGATCGCACTCGCGCTGATCTGGCCGGGCGACGCGCGGGTTTCTGACTCGCCATGGGCACCCCTGCACTGGCTTCTGGGCCTCGTGTCTTATGGGTTGATCGGCGCCGCCGTCGTCCATGCGCGCATGCTCGATGGCGCCGAGCGCAAGCTTCGCGTGCCCAAGGCGGCGCCCCCGGCGGGGGGCGTGCGCGCGGCCTCGATCGGGCTGCCGCTGATGACTCTCGAGCGCCTGACGTTCCGGTTCGTCGACGCTGGGTTCGTCGTGTTGACGCTCGCGCTCGTCATGGGGACGTGGTTCGCGTTGAGCCGCGCGGGCTGGCGCTGGGACCACAAGACGGTCTTCTCGCTGTCCGGGCTGGATCGTCATGGCGTTGCTGGTGGCCGGGCGCCACGTGCGCGGCTGGCGCGGTCGGCGCGCGACGCGCTGGATCTATGTCGGGGCGTTTCTACTGCTGATGGCGTACGTCGGTTCGCGCTTCGTCTTCGAGGTCCTGCTCGGGCGCGCTTACTGAGTGCGCATCGATCGACACGGCCGGACGTTGGAATCCTGATGGGCAAGTTGTTGCTGGTGCTGCTGGTGGTGGTCTTGGTCGGCGCGGTCGTGTGGACATGGCGGCGCTCGAACGTCGTGACCAGCAGTCGAACGCCGCGCCTGTCGACGATCGTGGCGTGTGCGCATTGCGGCGTGCACATCCCCGTGTCCGAGGCGTTGATGCTCGATCGCCAGCCGTACTGCTGCGCAGGGCATCGCGAATCAGGGCCGAGGGACCCGGCGTGAACGACGGGGACCGCGACGACGAGGTCGACGCGCTGCCAGGGCGCCGCCGCCGCTTCTGGAGCAGCGGGCCCGATCGTCGTCGAAGCGAACGTCGCCACGCCGAACGCCGTGCCGACGATCGACTCTCGGACGCCGAGACGGATTCGATGTTCAGCGTGCTCGTCAGCAGCGACTCGCAGTTCGACGAGACAGGCGACCTGTCGTCCGGGACCTTGGATGGGGTGGGTTCGCCCGGCCCACGCGCTGACCAGCGCGACCGAAGTACACGTTCCAGCGCCACCGTACCCACGGCCACGCCCAAAGGTCAGCGTGCGCGCTGGGAGGACTCGGACACGCTGCAGCGCCTGTACGCGAAGTTCGTCGGCGCGCGCGCGATCGTCGGTCTGCTTCTCGTGGCAGCGCTCGTACTCGCAGTGCTGGTCGTGGCTCCGGTCCCGCTTCCGACCATGCTGGTCGCGATCGCCTACGGCACCCAGGCGATCGTCCTTTGGCTGCTGCCTCGCCTGCGCGGGACAACGGCGATGGGCCCGAGCCTGACACGACAGCAATGGCTGGCGACGATCGGCATCGACCTCGCCGCGTTCTCGCTGATGCACTGGATGCAGCCGGTGCACAGCTTCAATTTCGTGATCCTGTTGTTGATGCCGCTGCTGATGGGGGGTGCGCTGGCGTCGCGCCGGGCATCGCTTGCGGGGGCAGCCGCGGTCGTGCTGATGCTGCTGGCGGCGTCGTGGCGCGAGGCTGCCGAGGGCCGCGGCGGCGCGGTGCTTTGGATGCAGATGGGCATGGTCGGTGCAGGCCTCTTTTCGATCACGTTGCTTGCTGGCGAGATGGCTGCGCGGCTGGCGCGCGAGGCGCGTGTGGCTCGCGGGGGCATCGAGATGGCGCGGCAGCAGGCGCAGCTCAACAGGCTGGTCATCGAGGAGATGACGCGAGGGCGTGCTGGTCGTCGACAAGCGCCTGCGCGTGCGCGCTGCGAACCCCGCTGCTCGGCAGCTGCTGGTGCGCCAGGGGTCGTGCCGGCCGGCGCCGTTCCTGCTGACGAGTGACCCCGCCTGGCATGAGCTCGACGCACTGATCAGCGCGGCCTTCGAGTCCAACGCATGGCCTAACAGCGATCCCAGCCCGATCCTGAAGTTCGTCGATGGCGTCACGCGCACGCTGCGGGTGCGGGCCCGGTTCACGCGCCGCCGCTCGCACGCCAGTGATGTCACCGGCGATATCGACCCCGAGGTGTTGTGCGTTCTCTTCGTCGAGGACATGCGCGCGGTGCAGGAGCGGTCACGGCAGGAAAAGCTGGCCGCGATGGGCCGCGTGTCGGCGGGCATCGCGCACGAGATCCGCAATCCGCTGTCGGCGATCGCGCAAGCCAACGCCTTGCTGAGCGAAGAAGCGCAAGGACCCGAACAACGGATGTTGACGCGCATGGTCGAGCGAGAACGTCGAGCGACTGAAAATGATCGTCGACGACGTCATGGCCGTGGCGCCGGGACGCGAGCCGATGGGACAGACCATCGACGCCGTGTCGTCGGTCGGCCGCGTGATCGGCGAGTGGTCGCGCGCGGCAGGGTTGCAGGTGGGGCCGCAGACGCGCTTGGTCGTGCGCATCGTCGACACCAGCCTGCCGGTGCGTTTCGACCCCGAGCACCTGCGTCGCATTCTGGTCAACCTGCTCGACAACGCGCGCCGCTACGCAACCGACACGGCCGGTGCCATCACGCTCGAGCTGTCGCGGCACTCGCCCGAACACGTGATGCTCAGTGTGGCCAGCGATGGCGAGCCGATCGGGCCGGACATCGAGCCTTACCTCTTCGAGCCCTTCTTCTCGACGCGCAGCCGGGGCACGGGTTTGGGCTTGTATATTTGTCGCGAGCTGTGCGAGCGCTACGACGCGACGATCGACTACTGGAAGCATCCGCCCGGCAGCCGCCACGTGAACGAATTCCGCGTGGTGCTGCGATCAGCGCAAGCGTCGGAACTGAGCGAATCGAGACTCCTGCCATGACCCCGGCCCCAGCGACCAACTACAGCCTTCTGGTCGTCGATGACGAGCCCGACCTGCGCACCCTCTACGAGTTGACGCTGCTGCGCGAAGGCTACGAGGTCGAGGCCGCGGGTTCGGTCGAGGAGGCGCTGCAGTGCCTGCGCGACCGCACCTACAGCGCCGTGATCAGCGACATGCGCCTGCCTGACGGCACGGGGCTCGACGTGCTGAAGTGGCTCGAAGAGGCCGGCCGGCGTGAGAAGACCGTGATCATCACTGCGTACGGATCGGCCGAAAACGCGGTCGAGGCGCTGAAGGCGGGTGCTTATGACTACCTGACCAAGCCCGTCGACCTCAAGCAGTTCCGCCTGGTCGTCTCGGCGGCGCTCGGACGCACGGCGGCCGTACCCAATTCGGGCACCGCTTGGTCGGCCCTTGCGACCCCCGCGGCGGCCTCTGCGGCGACGCCGGATGCGGTTGCGACGCGTCGTGCGGCGCCCGGCTCCGAAGCGTTGCGCCGGTTGGTGGGCACGTCATCGGCGATGCAGCAGGTGCGTGAGCTCATCGAGCGGGTCGCGCGCGGCATGGCGCCCGTGTTGATCCACGGCGAGTCCGGCACCGGCAAGGAACTCGTGGCGCGGGCGATCCACGGCAGCAGCCCGCGCGCGGCGCAGGCTTTCATCGCGGTGAACTGCGGTGCGATCCCAGAGGCGCTGCTCGAAGCCGAGTTCTTCGGCTACCGCAAGGGCGCGTTCACGGGTGCCAACGAAGATCGTGAGGGCTTCTTCCAGGCTGCGCACGGCGGCACGTTGTTCCTCGACGAAATCGGCGACATGCCGCTGTCGATGCAGACCAAGATGCTGCGGGCAATTCAAGAGCGTTCGGTGCGCCCCGTCGGTGCAGTCACCGAGGCTGCCGTCAACGCGCGCATTCTCAGCGCCACACATAAGGATCTGGCCGTCGAGGTGCAGGCGGGCAGGTTCCGCCAAGACTTGTACTACCGGCTCAACGTGATCCAACTGCGCGTGCCGCCCTTGCGCGAACGTCGCGACGACCTGGGCCCGATCTGCGCTGCACTGCTCGACCGCATTGCCAGGGACGCCGGTGTACATCCTCCCCCGAGGCTGTCACGCGAGGCTTTCGAGCGGTTGAGCGAATACCCGTTTCCGGGCAACGTCCGCGAAGTCGAGAACATGCTGCATCGCGCGGTCGCCATGTCGACGGGCGACGTGATCGAGGTCGGCGACTTCGACCTGCCCGGCTCGCCCGAGGCGGAAGCGACGCAACGCGAGTTCGACGCCGTGGCGCCCGACGTTTCGATCGTTCTGGACAACGACGCGATCGCGCCCCCACCGTTGCCACGCGATCTGGCCACGTACCTCGACGACATCGAGCGCGACATCCTCGCGCGCGCGCTGCATCGCTATCGCTACAACCGTACCGCCGCGGGGTCGAGTCTGGGGCTGACGTTGCGGCAGATGCGCTACCGCATGGCGCGCCTGGGCGTGCAGGTGCCGGCTGACCGCGACGACGAGGCGTGAGCGCGTCGGGTCGTGCGAAGCGCGCAGGGACTGCGCGCGTCTGGCGTGACGGGTGGTGGCCCGGGGCCCGGCATGTGGTGTCCGCGAACACCGACGAGCGACCGGCCGACGCGCAGGTGGATCTCATCGTCGTGCATTCGATCAGTCTGCCTCCCGGCGAATACGGCGGTGATGCCGTAACGCAGCTGTTCACGAACAACCTCGACTGCGGCGCGCATCCTTATTACGAACGACTGCGGGGCGTGCGCGTGTCGTCGCACTTCTTCGTGCGTCGCGATGGCGAGGCCGTGCAGTTCGTGTCGTGCGATCGGCGCGCGTGGCACGCGGGCGTGTCGTCGTGGCGCGGGCGCGCGGCGTGCAACGATTTCTCGGTGGGCATCGAACTCGAAGGACTCGAGGACACGCCCTTCGCGAGCGCGCAGTACGCGACGCTCGCGCGGCTGCTGCGTGCGCTCGGTCGGCGCTACCACGTCGAGTCGGTGCTGGGGCACGAGCACATCGCGCCTGGACGCAAGCGCGACCCCGGCTCGGCCTTCGACTGGGTCGGCCTCGCGCGTGTCGTGCGCGGGCCCGCGCGCTGGTGGCAAGACCTTCGCGAGTTGCGCGCGTCGCAGATGTGTTGAAAAGCGGGGCGCATGCCGCCCACGCGTGGCGGGACGGGCACGCGAACAAACACTAGCGATAGCGTCTTGATGCCCGCAATGGCACCAGATATAGTGTTCGCTTGTCATGTTCCGCCGCTCGGTTTCCGAGCAGCGATGCGCGTCGTCACACACCACTTTCGCGCGTCGCCGTCGTCTCGTGGCCCGGTTCACGCTACGTCATCGACGGCTCCATCCGCCTCGAGGAAGATCGCTCCATGCAACCTGCCGCCACCGCCACCGCATTGCCTTCGCTCGTCACGACGTCGGCTCAACCACCATCGGCCGCCCAGTCCTCGGCGGCAACCGCTTATCACGGCTACCAGATCATCCGCCGCAACGGTGCGGTGGTGGCCTTTGAGCCGAACAAGGTCGCGGTGGCGCTGATGAAGGCGTTCCTTGCGGTGCACGGCACGCAGGGCGCGGCGTCGGCGAGCGTGCGCGAGACGGTGGAGCAACTCACCGAAAGCGTGGTGCGCGGCCTGCTGCGGTCGCGCCCGGGCGGCGGGACGTTCCATATCGAAGACGTGCAGGACCAGGTCGAGCTTGGCCTGATGCGCGGCGGCCACCACGAGGTCGCGCGGGCCTACGTGCTGTATCGCGAACGACGCGCGCAGGAACGTGCACGTCAGAAGCCCGTGGCACCTGTTGTTGCCGAATCGGGCCTGACCGTGACCGATCGCGGGCAACGCCGTCCGCTCGACATGGCGCGCCTGAGTGCGCTGATCGAATCGGCGTGCCAAAACCTCGGTGCCGACGTGCGTGCCGAGCCGATCCTCGCCGAGACGCGTCGCAACCTCTATGACGGCGTGCCGATCGACGAGGTACACAAGGCCGCGATCCTGGCCGCGCGCACGTTGATCGAACGAGAGCCGAGCTACACCCGCGCCACGGCGCGCCTGTTGCTGCACACGCTGCGCAGGGAGGTGCTCGGCGAAGAGGTTGCGCACGAGGCGATGGACGCGCGCTACGTCGAGTACTTCCCTGCCTTCGTGCGCCGCGGTGTCGACGCCGAACTGCTCGACGAGGCGTTGCTTGACTTCGATCTCGCGCGGCTGGCCCGTGCGCTGAAACCGGAGCGCGACCTGCAGTTCGACTACCTCGGCCTGCAGACGCTGGTCGACCGCTACTTCCTGCATATCGACGAGGTGCGCATCGAGTTGCCGCAGGCCTTCTTCATGCGCGTGGCCATGGGCCTGTCGCTGAAGGAGATCGACCGAGAGGCGCGCGCGATCGAGTTCTACGACGTGCTGTCGTCGTTCGACTTCATGTCCAGCACGCCGACGCTGTTCAATGCCGGCACGCGTCGCTCGCAGCTTTCGAGCTGCTACCTGACGACCGTGGCTGACGATCTCGACGGCATTTACGAGGCGCTGAAAGAGAACGCGCTGCTGTCGAAGTACGCCGGCGGCTTGGGCAACGACTGGACCAACGTTCGTGCGCTCGGCAGCTACATCAAGGGCACCAACGGCAAGAGCCAGGGTGTGGTGCCGTTTCTGAAGGTCGTCAACGACACCGCGGTCGCCGTCAACCAGGGCGGCAAGCGCAAGGGTGCGGTGTGCGCGTACCTCGAGACCTGGCACCTGGACATCGAAGAGTTCCTCGAGCTGCGCAAGAACACCGGCGACGATCGCCGCCGCACGCACGACATGAACACGGCGAATTGGATCCCCGACCTGTTCATGAAGCGCGTGATCGAAGGGAGCGACTGGACGCTGTTTTCGCCGTCGACCTGCCCCGACCTGCACGACGCCTTCGGCCGCGCCTTCGAGCGAGGCCTACGTTGGATACGAGCGCAAGGCCGACCGCGGCGAGATCAAGCTCTACAAGCGCACGCCGGCGCGTGACCTGTGGCGCAAGATGCTGACGATGCTGTTCGAGACCGGGCATCCCTGGATCACCTTCAAAGACGCCTGCAACATTCGCAGCCCGCAGCAGCACGTCGGCGTGGTGCACTCTTCGAACTTGTGTACCGAGATCACGCTGAACACGAATGATCGCGAGATTGCCGTCTGCAACCTTGGTTCGGTGAACCTCGCGCGTCACTTCGAAGGACGGGGGCGTCGACCAGGTCAAGCTCGAGCGCACGGTCTCCACCGCGATGCGCATGCTCGACAACGTGATCGACATCAACTACTACGCGGTCAAGAAGGCGCGCGACTCCAACCTGCGCCATCGTCCGGTGGGTTTGGGCATCATGGGTTTCCAAGACTGCCTTTATCAGCTGCGCATTCCATACGCCAGTGCCGAGGCCGTCGCCTTCGCCGACGTGTCGATGGAGTCGGTGTGCTATCACGCCTACTCGGCTTCGACCGATCTTGCAAAGGAGCGAGGGCGCTACTCGAGCTACCGCGGCTCGCTGTGGGACCAGGGCATCCTGCCGTTGGACACGGTGAAGCGCCTTGCCGACGAGCGCGGCGTCGGTGCCGATGGGCAACGCTTTGTCGACGTCGACACGTCGTCGACGCTCGATTGGGGCAGCCTGCGCGGACGCATCGCTCAACACGGCATGCGCAACAGCAACTGCGTGGCGATCGCACCGACCGCGACCATCTCGAACATCATCGGCGTCGACGCATCGATCGAGCCGAGCTTCGGCAACCTGTCGGTGAAGTCCAACCTTTCGGGTGAGTTCACCATCGTCAATGAATATCTCGTGCGTGACCTCAAGCAGCTGGGCCTGTGGGACGAGGTCATGATCATGGACCTGAAGCACTACAAGGGTTCGCTGCGGCAGGTCGATCGCGTGCCCGAGTCTCTGAAGCAGCTGTACGCCACGGCCTTCGAAGTCGATGCGACCTGGCTCGTCGAGGCTGCGTCGCGGCGCCAGAAATGGATCGATCAGGCGCAGTCGTTGAACATCTACATGGCCGGTGCGTCGGGCAAGAAGCTCGACGACGTCTACAAACTTGCGTGGCTGCGCGGGCTCAAGACCACGTACTACCTGCGCACGATGGCGGCCACGCACGTCGAGATGAGCACCGTCAACACGCGACAGTTGAACGCTGTCGGCACAGGCGCGTCAGGTGCGTCTTCGATGTCGGATGCAGTCGCGGCGAGCGACATCAAGATGTGCGCGATCGATGACCCGACCTGCGAAGCATGTCAGTGAAGCGGAGCTCTTCATGAATGCTCGGCGCGACGATCGAGACGACATCGCATCGATGTTCGATGTGCGTGCATCGATGTTCGACTCGCGTGCATTCATCGCGATAGATGCATTCATCGCGATGTGTGCGTCACTCACACGATGCGCGGTCGCAACAACGATCGAGACGCAAAGTCAAGAAGTGCTTGGTGTTCGAAACCAACACCTCGGATAATTCGAATCAGGAATTCACCATGCTTGTTTGGGAAGAAAACATTCGACCGACGAACCCGCGCACACCGATCGACGCAGGTCGTCTCGACGCGCACGTGGTCGTTCCCCAACCCCAGTTGCAGAGCATCCAGCCCGTGGTGATGGGCGCGTCGTCGGTGATGCCCGCGCGATCGGCGCCGCGCGCATCCGATGCAGTGGTCGCTGCTTCCACGCGTCGCGTGAACGTTGCCGACAAGCGCATCATCAACGCGCAGACTGACGTCAATCAGCTCGTTCCGTTCAAGTACAAGTGGGCGTGGGACAAGTACCTTGCGTCTTGCGCCAACCACTGGATGCCGCAAGAAGTCTCGATGTCACGCGACATCGCACTTTGGAAAGATCCGAACGGCCTGACGGAAGACGAGCGCCGCATCGTCAAGCGCAACCTCGGCTTCTTCGTCACCGCGGACTCGCTGGCTGCCAACAACATCACGCTTGGCACCTATCGGCACATCACGGCGCCCGAGTGTCGGCAGTTTCTGCTGCGTCAGGCCTTCGAAGAGGCGATCCACACCCACGCTTATCAGTACATCGTCGAGTCACTGGGTCTGGACGAGGCGGAGATCTTCAACGCGTATCACGAGATCGGTTCGATCCGCGACAAAGATGATTTTCTGATTCCCTTCATCGAGGCCATCAGCGACCCGCATTTCCACACGGGTACGCCCGAGTCTGATCAGACGCTGTTGAAGAGCCTGATCGTGTTCGCCTGTCTGATGGAGGGCTTGTTCTTCTACGTCGGCTTCACGCAGATCCTCGCGCTGGGCCGCCAGAACAAGATGACCGGCGCGGCCGAGCAGTACCAATACATCCTTCGCGACGAGTCGATGCACTGCAACTTCGGCATCGACCTCATCAACGCGATCAAGCTCGAGAACCCGCAGCTTTGGACGGCGACGTTCAAGGCCGAGATCGAGGAATTGTTCCGCAAGGCGGTAGACCTCGAGTACCGCTACGCCGAAGACACCATGCCGCGTGGCGTGCTCGGCATGAACGCCTCGATGTTCAAAGGCTATTTGCGCTACATCGCCAACCGACGTGCAGTGCAGATCGGACTGGATGCGCTTTTCCCGAACGAGGAGAACCCGTTCCCGTGGATGAGCGAGATGATCGACCTGAAGAAGGAGCGTAATTTTTTCGAAACGCGCGTCATCGAGTATCAAACCGGAGGCGCGCTCGTCTGGGAGTGAAGGTGTGTCGACCCAGCGACAAGAGATCAAGACTCGCAGCTCGCGAAGACCGCAATCACAAGCGCGGCACGGGTGCTGCACCCCTATTCACCGTACTACGGCAGCCGGCGGCCAATGACGGCGCTGGAAGACCGAAGACGGCGAATCTCCGGGTCGACTCGATCGATCCGGTGCTCTTTGCAACTTGATCAAGGAGATTGACATGGCAACTGCGAAAAAAGCTGCGACCAAGCGGGCCGCGAAGAAAGCCCCGGTGAAGAAGGCCGCGAAGAAGGCCCCGGCGAAGAAGGCCACCAAGAAGGCGACAAAGAAGGCGACAAAGAAGGCCACCAAGAAAGCGCCGGCGAAGAAGGCCGCCAAGAAAGCGACCAAGAAGGCCGTGAAGAAGGCCCCAGCGAAGAAGAAGGCCGCGAAGAAGGCGACCAAGAAGGCTGCGAAGAAGAAGGCCCCTGCGAAAAAGGCGGCCAAGAAGCCTGCCAAGAAGGCCAGCAAGAAGAAGGCTGCCGCGAAGCCGGCCGCCCCTGCAGCCAAGACGTCTCTGAGCCCCGCGGCCGCGTGGCCGTTCCCGACGGGCAGCAAGCCCTGAGCTGTCGAGGTCGCGCCACGCGCGACGCTCGTCTGCGAAAAGCCCGACGGTGTCGGGCTTTTTTTTCTACGTCAGCGACGTCAGCTTGCGATGAGCTGTTCGCGATCGAAGCGGTGGTTCTGACCTCCGCGGTGGGCGATCTTCGCCGAGCCGAGGCGGTTGCCCAGCACGCAGCATCGATCGAGCGCCCAGTCTTGCTCGAGCCCGTACAGCAGGCCGGCGCGAAACGCGTCGCCGCAGCCGGTGGGGTCGATCACGTCGGCGGCGAGCACCGGGGGCACGCGAAGGCTCATGCCCTGTTGCCACACCTCGCAGCCCTCGGCGCCGAGCGTCACGACGATGCCGCGCAGGTTCGGCATGCGCGACAGTTCCTCGATCGACGCACCCGCACGCTGCGACAGCATCTGCGCCTCGTAGTCGTTAACAGCGACCCACGTCGCTTGCGTCATGAATCCGCGCAGGTCCGCGCCGTCGAACATCGGCAGGCCCTGTCCCGGGTCGAAGACGAAAGGAACCCGCGCGTCCGCGAATTGGCGTGCGCGCACGAGCATCGCTTCGCGCCCGTCGGGGCCGACGATGCCCAGCGAGATGCCCTTCGGCGACCAGGCGATGCGGTGCGCTTCGCTCATCGCGCCGGGGTGGAAGGCCGAGATCTGGTTGTTGTCGCGGTCGGTGATGATGAAGGCCTGTGCGGTGTTCATGCCTTCGTCGACCAGGATTGAATCGACGTCGAGGGCCATCCCCCGCAGGCGCTCGACGTAGTCGCGCCCGTCGGCGCCGACGGCAGCCGCCACCGACGCACGCGCGCCGAGATGCGCCAGGTTGTATGCGATGTTGCCGGCGCAGCCGCCCCACTCGCGGCGCAGCGTCGGCACCAGGAACGACACGTTCAGGATGTGCAGACGATCGGCCAGGATCTGGTCGGCAAAGCGCCCGGGAAAAGTAGCGATGGCGTCGAAGGCGAGCGAGCCGCTGACGAGGATGCTCATGAAATGTGTGTCTCGGAAGTGGTGGGCCGCCGGGGGCAGCTCAGGGGTAAAAGACCGTAACCTCGTAGCCGCTGATGTTGGGCTGTTCGATGCGCAGGCTGGCTTGCAGGGTTGTTTCGGACCCCGGAGGAATCGAGCGTTCGCGGCGTTCCATCTCGGCAGGAGTCAGCACCCGCCTGGCGGCCACCTCACCGCGCGCGTCGGAGATGCGAAGGTCCAGGGCCGGCATCCGCACGCGCAGTTCGGAACGGTTAAAGAGGACGACGTTCAAGTTGTACAGACCTGCTGAGCCTGCTTCCTGAAACGTCACGCTCTGAACCTGCAGCGCCTGCAAGTCGCGGGGCGCCTCGACCTGACAGCCGAAGGGCGCGCAAAGGCGTTGCAGCGCGGGTTCGGTCGATGGCCAGTGTGCGGCGATGGTTTCGCGCGCATGCAGCATCGACTGAAGCACGAGCCCCACGCCAAGCATGAGCGCCGCGACGCGAAGGGCCAATCGCACGGTTGGCCGTCGCCGGTGCGCCGGGCGCGTGCTGATCTCGAAGCCGGATGTCGGCTCGTAGTCCGCGAAGGTCGTGTCGCGGTCGTTCGACGCGATCAGGTGGTCGACGGCTTCGACGGTCGGCATCGGCATCGGCACACTCGCCACGTCGACCGTGATCTCCGACAGCTCGAAGCCGCTGTCGCGATGGGTAGTGACTTTCGGTTTGGATCGACGCGTGCGGCGACGCGCAGGGGCGGGCCGCGTGTCGGACCACAGGCTCATGCGCTCGAGCCCGTCCTCTCCGACCTGGGTGTCGTACGCGTCGAAGGCAGCGTCGTCGTCGTCGAGCTTGCTGTCGGGGCCGAAGAGCGACATCCGCGCAGCACGAACGTCGCGCGTTTCGTCTTCGTCGACGGGCGCCTGGCCGGTCACAGCGATGACAGGCGCCTCGGGCCCGACGACCGAAGGCAACGAGACGTTCGGACGCTGATGCCGCCGCGAGTATCTCGTCGTCGTTGGCTTCGCGATCATCCTTCGACGACGTGGACGCGGCTGCCTCGGTAGGTGTGTGGTCCGCGAACGCCGCATCCGCGGCAACCTCCGCGTTCGTTGCTGCCGCCACGATGTTCCCGGCCGCATCGGCAACCGTGTCGAGTTCGTGGGCACCGCCCCGCGCTTTCCCCGCCTCTTCACCCGCGGCCGATGTGTCGGTGACGGACCCCTCGAGCCTTGGTTCGAAGAGGCCTTCGACGGCGTTGAAGATCTCGCGGCATCGACCGCAACGAACCCAGCCTTCGGCTGCGTTCAGTGATCGCTGATCGAGCCGGAAGACGGTACTGCAGTGGCTGCAACGAGTCGCCAGCATCATGCGTTCGATGATGCCATGTCACCACCGGTGAGCCGGCCTGCGAGCAGGACCCAGCCGTCTTCCTCGTCCTGTACGGACAGATGCACGGCCGGGGCGTAGATCAGCCTCAGGTCTTCGGCCTGGCGCGCGAGCAGCCCCGCCATCACCAGGTGCGCGCCCGGCTCGAGCCGCTGCAACAGCACCGGTGCCAGCAGGCGCAGCGGCGTCGCGAGGATGTTTGCCAGCACGACGCCGTAGCGCCCGTTGAAGACGTCGGGCGCTCCGACGTGAAGCGGCACGCCGTTGGCGCGCGCGTTCTCGCGCGTGGCGACGAGGGCGGCCTCGTCGATATCGGTGGCGTCGACGACACGCGCGCCGTGCATCGCCGCGGCGATCGCCAGGATGCCCGAGCCGCAACCGTAGTCGAGCACGCGGCGCCCTTCGATCGTGCCGGCGTGGTGCGCGATCCAGCGCAGGCACATGCGAGTCGTCGGGTGCGTGCCGCTGCCGAACGCGAGGCCGGGGTCGAGGCGGATCGAGCGGGTGGCTTGCGCCGGGACCGTATGCCACGACGGCACGATCCAGAAGTCGGGTGTGATCGCCACCGGATCGAACTGCGATTGGGTCGCGCGCACCCAGTCGGTGTCGGGCAGTGTGCTCAGGCCGACGAACGCAATGTCGCTCGCCCAGGTTTCGCCCAGCACGTGGTCGGCGGCGCGGCGCGCAGACTCGGCGTCATCGAACAGCGCCACGACCGTCGAGCGCGGCCACGCGGTTTCGACGGCCGTACCGGGTTCGCCGAACATCGAGCGCTCGGCATCGGTGCCCGCATCCGCATCTTCGACGCTCACCGAGCGTGCATCCAGTTCGAACATCAAGGCGTCGGACAGCGCTTCGACCAACGGCGACGGCGCCAGCAGCGACAGCGTGTGCATGATCCCCACGTGCTCGCTCCGCCTCAGCGCTTGTGCTGTTGCAGCCAGCCTTCGAGGTAGTGGATGTTGGTGCCGCCCGAGACGAACTTCGCGTCGACCATCAGCTCGCGATGCAGCGCGATGTTGGTGTTGATGCCTTCGACCACCGTCTCGCGCAATGCGGTGCGCATGCGCGCCAACGCCTGATCACGCGTGTCACCGTGCACGATGATCTTGCCGATCATCGAGTCGTAGTTCGGCGGCACGACGTAGTTGGTGTACGCGTGCGAATCGACGCGTACGCCCGGGCCGCCCGGCGGGTGCCACATCGTGATGCGTCCGGGTGAGGGCGTGAACTTGTACGGGTCCTCGGCGTTGATGCGGCATTCGATCGCGTGGCCACGCATCTCGATCGCGCGCTGCGAGAAAGGCAGCTTCTCACCGGCGGCCACTTTGATCTGCAACTGCACGATGTCGATGCCGGTCACGAGTTCGGTCACGGGGTGCTCGACCTGCACGCGCGTGTTCATCTCGATGAAGTAGAACTCGCCGCGCTCGAACAGGAATTCGAACGTACCCGCGCCGCGATAGCCGATCTTCTTGCACGCGGCGGCGCAGCGGTCACCGATGCGCTCGATGACGCGCCTGGGAATGCCCGGTGCGGGCGCTTCTTCGATGATCTTCTGGTGGCGACGCTGCATCGAACAGTCGCGCTCGCCCAGCCACACGGCATTGCGGTGCGAGTCGGCCATCACCTGGATCTCGACGTGCCTCGGGTTCTCGAGGAACTTCTCCATGTACACGGCCGGATTGCTGAAAGCGGCGCCGGCTTCGCTGCGCGTTGTCTGCACCGCGTTGACGAGCGCAGCTTCGGTGTGCACCACCCGCATGCCGCGCCCGCCGCCACCACCTGCGGCTTTGATGATCACCGGGTAGCCGATCGCGCGCGCGATGCGCGTGATCTCTTTCGGGTCGTCGGGCAACACGCCTTCGGACCCAGGCACACAAGGTACGCCCGAGCGCAGCATCGCCTGCTTGGCCGATACCTTGTCGCCCATCAGGCGGATCGACTCGGGTGTCGGGCCGATGAATTTGAAGCCGCTTTTTTCGACGCGTTCGGCAAAGTCGGCGTTCTCGCTGAGGAAGCCGTAGCCCGGGTGGATCGCTTCGGCGTCGGTGACCTCGGCCGTCGAAATGATCGCCGGCATGTTGAGGTAACTCTGGGCCGCGGCCGCCGGCCCGATGCACACGGCCTCGTCGGCGAGCTTCACGTACTTCGCGTCGCGGTCGGCTTCGGAATAAACGACGACCGACTTGATGCCCATCTCACGGCAGGCGCGCTGCACGCGAAGGGCAATCTCGCCGCGGTTGGCGATGAGGATCTTCTTGAACATCGCTATCGGCGCGTCAGATCACGACGAACAGCGGCTGTCCGAACTCGACCGCCTGGCCGTTCTCGCACAGCACCTTTTGCACCGTGCCCGAGCGGTCGGCTTCGATCTCGTTCATGATCTTCATCGCCTCGATGATGCAAAGCGGCTCGCCCTCTTTGACCACGCTGCCGACGTCCACGAGTGGCTTACCGCCCGGGCTCGATGCTCGGTAGAAGGTGCCGACCATGGGTGATTTGACGACGCCTTCTTCTGGCGCTGCGGGCACCGCATCGCCGTCGGCGGCGGAGCCTGGCGTCGGCGCGGCAACCGCGCCCAGGGCGTGCGGCGCGAGCATCGTGGGTGACATCGCGGCGGGGTGAAACGCCGCGCCGCCCGACTTCACGATCCTGACCTTGCCTTCGGCTTCGGTGATCTCGAGCTCGGCGATGTTCGACTCGGAGACAAGGTCGATCAGGGTCTTGAGTTTTCGAAGGTCCATCGGCCCAACTCCAACGTGCGCCTCGGCTCTGGGCCGACGTGGGGCGCAATGTAATGGAAAAGTCGCATTTCGAAACCATCGGTGATCGAAATGCGCGCAAGTTCGTCGAACGTGCGCGTGCAACGCGACGTGTTCCGGCGTGATGCACGCCTCTTACAGGGTGAGGTGGCCCTATCGCTGAAGACGGGATGCGTCCGGCTTAGCGGCCGTTGACGATCGCGAGCAGCGCCTCGTGGTTCGTTTCCCCGACGATCGTGCGAAGCAGGCGGCCACCGGGTGCAAAGACCACGGTGAAAGGCAACCCACCCTGAGCATTCCCTAAGGCCTTCGACATACCCAGCGCTTCGAACCCGCCGATCCCGACCGTGAACGAAACCGGGGTGCGCGCCAGGAAGTCGCGCACCGCCGACGGTTGGTCGACAGCGGCGGCCACCACCTGCCAACCTGCCGACTTCATCTCGCGATGGAAACGGTCGAGCTCTGGGAACTCACGCAGACAAGGCGCACACCACGTCGCCCAGAAATTGAGCACCAGGCCGGATGCGCGCAGCGGCGCCAGCGGCAGCGGTGTGCCGTCGAGTTGAGTCAACGTCCACGCCCAGGGCGCGTCGGTGCTTGGTGCGGTGGTCGGGGTCTCGTCACGCGTCGCCCGCATGGCCATCCACCCGCCAGCACTCAGCGCCGCGGCACCCGCGCCAGCGAGCCAAGCGCGTCGCTTCCACGTTGTGGATGCGTTCATCGGGTGGGCAGCGATGGGGTTGGCTGTGATGTGTTGCCGTGCTCTCGCGCGACCAACTCACGCAGCGCGCGAACATCGCCACGCCAGGTTCGCCCGCGGCCATCGGGCTTCAACGCACCACGCAGCGCATCGGCGTCGTACACGACGAAGTCGAGTCGTGACTACCTCGTCGAGGCCTGGCACGCGCAGCTGCTTCGAAAGAACGGCCTCGTTGCGTTCACGCCCCGGGCGTTCCGGCGCGTGTTCGTCGATGCCATGATCGAGCAGCGCGAACTGCGCCAGCTTCGCATCGTCGGCATAGAGCTCGATGCGCAACACCGTTTGTGCGGTGGCGGTGCCACGCCACGCGGCGCCTGCCAGGTACGGGTTCCACGCTTCGAGGCGTGTCATCCAAGCCAGGGCCAGCTGCCGCAACAGCGCCAACTCGCGGGCGTGCGTGTCGGCGCAAAAGATCGCGATGTGCTCGCGCACCTGATCTTCGACGTCTTCGTCGCTCGGCAGGTTGCGCATGCGCTCACCGAGGCTGCGCGCGGCCTTGCGCTTGGCGTTCGCGTAGTCGAGCCCCTCATCGACGACGAGCCGCGCGGCGGCCGCAGCGATGTCGAGGCTGATCGTCGGTGCACGCATGCACGCATTCTAGGAATGCGCGTGGCCTGCAACGAAGTCAGGGCAATGCCACCGCCGCCATCCCGGCCGCGACTTTCGCCGCGCGCGCCTGCAGGTAAGGCGAGTCGGGGCGTTTCTCGAAGCGCTTGGGCGCGGGCAGCATCACCGCGAGCTTCGCGGCTTGCAGGCGCGACAGCGCCGTGGCATCGACGCGGTGGTAGTGGCGCGCGGCCATCTGCGCACCGAACACGCCTTCACCCCACTCCACGTGGTTGAGGTAGATCTCGAGGATGCGGCGCTTGTCCAGCAAGGCCTCGAGCATCAACGTGATCGCCAGTTCCTGACCCTTGCGCATCACGGTGCGTTCGCCGCTGAGGAAGAGGTTCTTCGCCAACTGTTGTGTGATGGTCGAGCCGCCGACGATCTTCGGCGCGGTTTGCCTGCCGCCTTTCGGCCGCACCGCCAGCGCCTCGTTCGAGCCCGCACCCGTGCGCTGATTGCGTTCCCACGCGCGTTCGATCGCGTCCCATTCCACGCCGCTGTGTTCGGCGAAGCCTGCGTCTTCAGCGGCGACGACCGCACGTTCGAGCTGCGGCGAGATCCGCTTGGCGTCGACCCACTCGTGCGCCCAGCCCGCCTGGCCGCGCTCGCGCGACAAGCGCCACATCTCGCTGCGCTGAAAGCTGGTCGAACCCGGATCGACCCATGCCATCAACGCGACCCGGGCGACGAAGGTGAACTGCAAGGCCACCAACGCGATCACGAACAGCGCCAGCAAGCGGGCAGCGTGTCGCACAGCGTCGTTCATCACCGGCGAGGGTCAGCGCACCGAAGCTTCGGGCGTGGCTTCCAGCGCCTGCTCGCGCGTGAACTTGAAGCGCGAGGTCACGACGATCTGGTCGGCTTCCTTGCGCATCGCCGGGGTGAAGGGGCCGAACGGTGCGGCCGACTGCACGATCGCGATCGCGCGGCGGTCAAGCACGCGCGCGTCGGAGCGCTGCACGACATCGGCCTCGACGACGCGCCCGGTGGCGTCGACGGTGATGTTCATCACCAGCGACCCGTAGAGCTTCTTGCCCTGATGCTCGGGAAAGTCTCGCGTGCCGCGTTCCTCGATCTTGCGACGCAACGCGTCGTAGTACATCGCGTAGATGGTCTCTTGCGTCGCCGGGCTGATGTAGCGCTTCTTCGGTCGCGCGTTCTCGTCGTTGATGCGCTTTTCGATCGCTGCGAGGTGGCGCAGCAGCTGCTTGCGCTTCTCTTCCTGATCACGCGCCTGCGGGTTGCCGTTGTCGCGCTGCGGGTCGGGCGGAGGCAGCATCGCCAATTCGCGCCGCACCTGCGCGAGGATCTGCTGCTGTTGCTGCTGAAGTTGCTGGATCTGCTTGCGCGTGTCTTCGGCCGAGTCACCGGCCTGGTCGGTATGGGACGGCGGCAGCGGCGACGTGGCGATGCCCTGCGCGGCCTCGCCGCCGCCGGCCAGATTGACCTGCGCCATCGTCTGCGCCTTTTGCGGCCGCTCGTTCGACTTCGCGTTGACCAGCACGACCTCGAGCGGCGTGTCCTTGAAGATGCGGTTGAAGCCCTCGGGGTCGACGAAACGAACGGTCAGCAGCACCGCGTGCACCGCAACGGACACGGTGATGGCCCACGTCAGCGCACCGGCTCGGCGCACGAAGCCGAACGTGTCGGCCGGGGCGGCACGCGCCGATCTCGAGGGGGTGGTGGCGCCTGGGGCGCCTGCTTTCACGAGGGACGTCATCGGGTCTGGCTGGTCGACCCACAAGTGCCGCGGATCGAAGCCGTATTGTCAGCTTTGCCGCGCAGCCGGCCCGTCTTGCGGTGCTGTGTCGGGCTGATCCGTGGCGTCGGTCACGTCGATGGCCAACGCCAGCGGCGCCGCATCCACGCCGTCGGCTTCGTCGTCGGCGGCGTCGCCGCTGTCGGTTTCGGTGCCAGGCCGCGCTTGCCCGTCATCCAGCTTCGCCGCCAAACTCGCATGGACGTCGAGCGACAGCTCATCGACACCTGTGATTCGCACGCGGACGCGGCTGCCGCGCGCGAGGCCTTCGGTGCCGGCGACGCGAAAGACCAACGGCACCGCATCCGCGCGCACGGTCGCGTCCTGCACCAGCGTGCCATCCAGCTCGTTGATCTCGTGTTGCACCAGCCATCGCAGCATCCAGTAGCGCTCCATCAGGCGCTGCACGATCGCGTAGTCGGCGTAGGCGGCGTCGAACGACGACACGATCGCCAGCAGCGAAGCGTCGCGCGGTTTGAAGGGGGCGGCCAGCGCGGCGGTATTGCCGTGGCGCACGCACGCGATGATCTGCCACTGGTTCACCAGGTCGACGTAACGGCGCAGCGGCGATGTCGACCACGCGTAGTTGTCGACGCCGATGCCGGCATGCGGCGCCGGTTTCGTGCCCATGCGCACTTTCACGCCCGGCGCCATGCTCGGCTGCGAGCGGTAGATCGCAGGCACGCGCAGCTCGGCCAGCCACGTGCCCCAACTGCTGTTGGCGAGGATCATGGCCTCGGCCACGATCAGGTCCAGCGGCGCGCCGCGGCGGCGCAGGCCGATTTCGATACGCTCGAGACCACTCGGCCCTGCGGACCGATCTTGATTGACTCTTTCTGCGTCGCTTCTGTCGGGAGCCTCGAGCCTGAACACCGGGTCAGGCCGGTTGAAGTTTTCGGGTTTGCCGCGCACGTGCTCGCGTGCAACCTTCAACTGCTTGGCCATGCGCCACAGGAAGGCAAGTTCGGGCGCGAAAGGGTAGGCGGCCGCGGAAGCGTCGTCGAGCGAGGCTTCGGTGACGACATCGTCGAGCTTGTCATGGCGCAGGTTTTCGACGATGGGCACGCGTTCGATGCGCGTGCGGCGGTCGAGGATGTCGAGCGTGGCCTCGTCGATGTCGACGTACAGGCTCAACGCCGGCACGGGCCGACCGGCGTCGAGTGTGTAGGCCGCGACGACCGCGTCGGGCAGCATCGTCAGCTTCCAGCCCGGCACGTAGACGGTCGACAGACGGTCTTGTGCCAGCTTGTCGAGCGCCGACCCCGGCGTAATCGCCAGGCCCGGCGCGGCGATGTGAATGCCCAGCGTCACGCGTCCGCTGCCCAGGCCATGAACGGACAACGCGTCGTCGATCTCGGTCGTGGCCGAATCGTCGATCGAGAACGCGCGCACGTCGGCCTGCGGCAGGTCTTCGGTGATCGGCGGTGCGGCGATACCCGGGTGGGCAGTTCCCTGCGGAAAACGTTCGAAGAGGAAACGCCGCCAGTGGAACTGGTAGGCGTTGCCGATCGCGCCGGCTTCGCGCAGCAGGTCCAACGGCGCGCGCTGCGAGCGCCGCGACGCGTCGACCACGGCCTTGTATTCGGGCGCGTTCTTGTCGGGCTTGAAGAGGATTTTGTAGATCTGCCCTGCGATGGGTTCCGGGCAGTGGCCGGCGACCAGCTCGTCGGCCCAGTCCTGCACCTGCTGCGCGACTTGCTTGCGCTTGTCGATCGCCGCCAGCGCCGCCTTCACCGTCTCGGCGTTGGCCTTGCGAAAGCTGCCCTTGCCCAGCCGCCGGAAGTAGTGCGGCGCCTGCTGCAGCGCCAGCAGCGCGGCGGCCTGATGCACGACGTCGGCGTTACGGTCAAAGTAGTCGCGCGCCAGATCGGTGAAGCCGAAGTCGGCGTCGGGCGCGAATTCCCACGCCAGGTCGAGGTCTATGTCCGCGGCCAGTTCCTGCGCCTGACGCAGCAGCTCGGCGGGCGCGGGTTTGTCGAAAGGCAGCAGCGCCTGAGCCTGCTTGACCTTGACCCGCTTGCCGCTGTCGAGCTCGACCTGCATCGATGCTTCGGCGGTGGACATGACACGGCCGGCAGCGAATTTGCCGGCGTCTTCGAATAGGACGTAGTTCACCCGCGGAATTGTCCCATCGGCGTCGAGTGACCTTGGGTCAGACCGTCATGCCTCCGCTGACTTCGATTACCGCGCCGTTCACGTAGCTGGCTTCGTCGCTGGCGAGGAACGCGTAGACGTTCGCCACTTCCTCGGGCCGGCCCAGGCGCTGCATCGGCACCTTTTCGCGCAAGCCCTCGAGCACCTTCTCGGGGATCGACCCGAGGATCGGCGTTTCGATGAAGCCGGGAGCGACCGCGTTGACGCGGATGCCCTTGGGGCCAAGCTCGCGGCTCCAGGTCTTGGTGAAGCCGATCACGCCGAACTTGCTCGCGGCGTAGTTGGTCTGGCCGAAGTTGCCGTAGATGCCCACGACGCTCGACGCGTTGAGGATCGAGCCGCGACCACGTGCGACCATCGCGTCGACCACCGCCTGCGTGCAGTGAAAGACGCCGCGCAGGTTGATGTCGATCACGGCGTCGAACTGCTCGATCGTCATGCGTTGCAATCGCGCGTCTTTCGTGATGCCGGCGTTGTTCACCAGGATGTCGATCTGCCCGTGGCGTGCCAGCACAGCCTGCGCCATCGCGTCGACGGCTACGCGCTTCGTCACGTCGAGCGCAATGCCTTCGTGGCGGCCGCCACCGGCAGCTTCGATGCACGCTGCCACCGCGTGGTCGACGCCGTCCTGGCGAATGTCGCAGCAGATGACGGTGGCGCCTTCGCGGGCGAACTTGGTCGCCGTCGCCAGGCCGATGCCTTGTGCCGCACCGGTGACGACGGCGACTCGATCTCTCAGGCGCATGCGAGGAACTCCAGAGTGAAGGGCAGGTGTTGGTCGAAATCGGACAGCGCGTGGTCGCCGCCTTCGAGCAGGCGCACGTTGGCGCCGTGGTAGCGCGCAGTCATCTCGTGCCAATCGAGCAACTCGTCGCCCTTGGCGATGATGGCTGCGTAGCGCCCGGGCTGCGTGATGACCCGGGGCGACATCTGGCGCAGCTCGTCGACATGCTCGCGTGTGAACTCGAACGCGACCGATGCGTCGTGGTACGAAGTCTGCGTGCCGATGTGGCGTTCGAGGTCGCGCGCCGGGTCGACCGCGGGGTTCAGCAGCAGCGCGCGGCAGCCGCGGCGCTCGGCGATCACGGTGGCGTAGAAGCCGCCGAGCGAGCTTCCGACCACCGCCATGGTTGCCGCGGGCCAGTCGCGCGTGAGGCTTTCGCACCGCGCGATGGCGTCGCGCGGCGAAGGCGGCAGCTGCGGGCACTGCCAGGTCACGTCAGGGCGATGCGTGTGCATCCAGCGCGCCAGCCTCTGCGCCTTGAACGAACGCGGCGACGAGCGAAAGCCGTGCAGATAAAGCAGGTGGGTCAGCGCGAAGGGCGATGCCCCGACTCACGACGCCGACCTGTGTGCCGCTGCCAGCGCCGCCAGCAGCTTGTCGTGCACGCCGCCGAAGCCGCCGTTGCTCATGACCAGGATGTGGTCGCCGGGCCGGCTGGCGGCGACCACGTCTCGCACCAGCACGTCGAGCTTGTCGGTCGCCTTCGCCTTGCCGCCCATCGGCGCCAGCGCCTCGCCAGCGTCCCAGCCAAGATTGGCCGAGTGGCAGAAGGAGAGGTCGGCTTCCTCGAGCGCCCAGGGCAGGCGGGCTTTCATCGCGCCGAGCTTCATCGTGTTCGAGCGTGGCTCGAACACCGCCAAGATACGCGCCGCGCCGACCTTACGGCGCAGGCCGTCGATCGTCAGGCGCATCGCGGTCGGGTGGTGCGCGAAGTCGTCGTACACCTTGGCACCACCGGCCTCGCCGCGAAGTTCCATCCGGCGCTTGACGTTGGCGAAGTTGGCCAGCGCCTTCGCGGCGTCGGCAGGCTTCACGCCCACGTGTTCGGCCGCAGCGATCGCGGCCAGCGCGTTGAGCTGGTTGTGCTCGCCCAACAGTTCCCATTCCACGTGGGCGACCTTGGTGGCGCCGCGCAGCACGTCGAAATTGCTCGGTTCGCCACGAGCCCGCAGCGTGCCGGGTTCTTCGCGCTGGCTGCCGAAGCGCTGCACGTCGCTCCACACGCCGCGCGCCAGCACGCGTGCCAGCGTCTCGTCACGCGCGTTGACGACCAGCCGGCCGGATGCGGGCACGGTGCGCACGAGGTGGTGGAACTGCGTTTCGATCGCGCCCAGGTCGGGGAAGATGTCGGCGTGGTCGAACTCGAGGTTGTTCAGGATCGCGGTGCGCGGGCGGTAGTGAACGAACTTGCTGCGCTTGTCGAAGAAGGCGGTGTCGTATTCGTCGGCTTCGATCACGAAGGTCGATTTCGTACCCAGCCGCGCCGAGATGCCGAAGTTTCCCGGCACGCCGCCGACCAGGAATCCGGGCTCGAGACCGTTGGCCTCGAGGATCCACGCCAGCATCGACGTGGTCGTGGTCTTGCCGTGTGTGCCCGCGACCGCCAGGACATGGCGCCCACGCAGGATGTGCTCGGCCAGCCACTGCGGGCCGCTCGTGTAGGGAGCGTCGGCGTCGAGGATCGCTTCCATCAGCGCGTTGCCGCGTGAGACGACGTTGCCGATGACGTAGAGGTCGGGCGCGAGCGCGAGCTGGTCGGCGCCGAAGCCCTCGATCAGTTCGATGCCCAGTGCGCGCAACTGGTCGCTCATCGGCGGGTAGACGTTGGCGTCGCATCCGGTCACGCGATGGCCGGCTTCGCGTGCCAAAGCCGCGATGCCGCCCATGAAGGTGCCGCAGATGCCCAGGATGTGCAGGTGCATCGTCAGTGAGGAATGAGAGTGCGAAAAGGGGAGGGATCGCGCCCCGAAGGACGCGCTCAGGCCGTGGCGAGGCTCGCGAACGCGGCGCGCGCGGCGTCGATGGTCGCGCCGATCTCGGGCTCGCCGTGTGCCGCGCTGACGAACCCGGCTTCGTAGAGCGCCGGGGCGAGATAAATGCCACGGTCGAGCATGGCGTGGAAGAAACGGTTGAACCGCTCCTTGTTGGTCGCCATCACCGCCGTGTAGTGCGTCGGCTGCGTCGGCGAAAAGAAGAAGCCGAACATCCCACCTTCACTGTCGCCGCAGAAGTCGATGCCGGACTCGAGCGCCGCGCCGCGCAGCCCGTCGACCAAGCGACGTGTCGATGCGGCGAGGCTGTCGAAGAAGCCGGGCCGGCTGATCTGATCGAGTGTGGCGAGCCCGCACGCGGTTGCCACCGGGTTGCCGCTCAACGTACCGGCCTGATAGACAGGCCCGAGCGGCGCAAGCTGCTCCATCACCTTGCGCGAGCTACCGAAGGCCGCCAGCGGCATACCGCCGCCGATCACCTTGCCGAAGACGCTGATATCAGGTGCGAAGCCGGGGATGTCGCGTGCGTAGATCGACTGTGCGCCGCCGAGCGCGACGCGAAACCCGGTCATGACCTCGTCGGCAATCAGCAACGCGCCATGCTTGCTGCACTGCTCTCGCAATGCGCGCACGAAGGGCAACGACGCACGCACGAAGTTCATGTTGCCGGCGATCATTTCGATGATCACGCACGCGATGTGTTCGCCGTGGCGCTCGAACACGTCCTCGACCTGCTCGACGTTGTTGTATTCCAGAACCAGCGTGTCGCGCACCACCTCGGCCGGCACGCCCGCGCTGGTGGGGTGGCCGAAGGTCGCCATGCCCGAGCCGCCCTTGACCAGCAGCGCATCGGCATGGCCGTGGTAGCAGCCTTCGAACTTGACGATCATCGAGCGGCCGGTCGCGCCGCGCGCCAGACGGATGGCGCTCATGCAGGCCTCGGTGCCCGAGCTGACCAGCCGTACCTGTTCGCACGACGGCACGATCGCGACGATGCGCTCGGCCAGTTCGACCTCGCGTTCGGTCGGTGCGCCGTAGCTCAGGCCTTCGTCGACCGCACGGTGCACCGCCTCGAGAACCGCCGGGTGGCCGTGGCCGAGGATCATCGGCCCCCATGAGCCGATGTAGTCAACGTAGCGCTTGCCCTCGACATCGGTCAGGTAGGCGCCCGTTGCGCTCGCGATAAAGCGTGGCGTGCCGCCGACAGCGCGAAACGCGCGCACCGGTGAATTGACGCCACCGGGAATGACGCGCTTGGCGCGCTCGAAGGCGGCTGCGTTGTCCGGGCGACGAGCCATACGCGTCAGTGCACCCGCCGCGGCGTTGCGTCCGGGTCGGCAGCCTCTTCACCGCCTGCGCCCGGCTCCTCGCCTTCACCGTCGGCGGGCGGCAGGGCCCAGAAGAAGCGGTCGGGGATGACGTTGCCCATGCCGGGCTGGAAGCCGGCATCGAGCGCTTCGTCGAGAAACTGCAGCGCTTCGCCGACAGCGTCATTCAGGTCGGCGCCCGAAGCCAGCAGCGCCGCCAGCGCTGCTGAAAGTGTCTCGCCCGCGCCGACGAATGCGGCATCGATGCGCTCGAACTTCTCGCCGGTCAGTGCACCCTGCGGCGACGCCAGCACGTTGTCGACCCACTGCTGGCCGGCCTTGGTCGGCAACGTCACGCCCGTCACGAGCACGTGGCGCGTGCCGCGCTCACCGGCCGCCACGGCCAGTTCGCGCGCGGACGGCGGGCGTTCTTGGTCCCAATCAGGCAGCAGGAAGTCAGTCAGCGTCTTGTGGTTGCCCACCAGCACCTCGGTGGCCGGCAAGAATCAGCTCGCGGTAGGCCTCGAGATAGGCCTGAGCGTCGGCATCGTCCATCCAGCCGATGTTGCTGAGGTAGGCCACGAGCGGAATGTCGGGATAGTCGGAGACGATCTCGGCCACCGCGCCGACCGCCTGCGCCGAGCCCAGGAAGCCGACCTTCCAGGCCGCGACGGTCAAGTCTTCGAGCACACCGCGTGCTTGTTCCTCGATCGCTTCGTCGTCGAGCGTATGCTGATTGAACACTTCTGCCGTGTCGCGGACGAGAATCGCAGTGACCACGGGCAAAGGGTGCGCACCCATCGCGGTGATGGTCGCCACGTCACCGGCCAAGCCGCCGGCTCCGGTCGCGTCATTGGCGTTGAAGCTCATCACGCAGGCCGGCGCGGTCGCCTCGGGCGAGACGCCTCCGGCAGCTTCGGCGACCGGCGCGGTCTTGGTGGGGGGTGGGGAGGATGTCATGGCGGCTGTGTAGGCGCCGGTCCGGTGTGCGGTACCGGGCGCGCAACAGTCGGTCTCGAGGCACCGACGGAACGTGAAGAATCTGGCGTCGCAAGGAGGCGGCGAGGTAAGTCTTTCCTCCGGTCGCCGGGGGTGCCATGTCTACAATCTCCCGCATTGTAGTGATGGAAGAAAGCAACTCGTGAGCCCAACCAGGACCTGGATGTGCCTCATCTGCGGCTGGATGTACGACGAAGCTTCCGGTGACCCAGAACACGGTCTCGCGGCAGGAACGGCATGGGCAGACGTCCCCATGAACTGGACCTGTCCCGAGTGTGGGGCACGTAAGGAAGACTTCGAAATGGTCGAAGTCTGACGTTCGCGGACATGGCGCTGGAAGCCCGAGGAGGATCAACGGTGGGTCAGGATTTCGCGCCTTCATCGGTGCCGCCCGCAGTGGGCAAGGTACTCGTGATCGACGACAGCAACACGATTCGGCGCAGCGCCGAGATCTTCTTGCGCCAGGGCGGCTACGAAGTCGTTCTGGCCGAGGACGGGTTCGATGCGCTGTCGAAGGTTGTCGACCACGCACCCGAACTGATCTTCTGCGACATCCTGATGCCGCGCCTGGACGGCTATCAAACCTGCGCGATCATCAAGCGCAACCCGCGTTATTCGGGCGTGCCGGTGATCATGCTGTCGTCGAAGGATGGCTTGTTCGACAAGGCGCGCGGGCGCATGGTGGGCTCGCAGGACTACCTCACCAAGCCATTCACCAAAGAACAGTTGCTGCGGGCTGTCGAACAGCACCGCAGGGCGTGACTGGCACATCGCAGGGCCCGTCCCGCTGCGCCGAACGAAGAAAGTCGAAGACATGACGATTCGAAAAGTACTGGTGGTCGACGACTCGAAGACCGAGTTGATGCACCTGACCGACGTGCTCGAGCGCGGCGGCTTCGCGGTGCGTACGGCCGAGAACGGTGACGATGCGATGCGCCGGCTCGAAGAGGACAAGCCCGACCTGATCCTCATGGACGTGGTGATGCCGGGCCGTAACGGCTTCCAGCTCACCCGCGCCATCAGCAAGGACCCGCGCTGGGCTGACGTGCCCATCATCATGTGCACGAGCAAGAATCAGGAGACCGACCGGGTCTGGGGCATGCGCCAAGGTGCGCGCGACTATGTCGTCAAGCCTGTCGACTCGGCCGATCTGCTCGGCAAGATCAGGGCTTTCGGCTGAGGCCCCGCCGATGGCGAACAAGGAAGCCCTGCGGGAACTGCAAGGTCGGCTAGCCGAGCGGATGCAGCAGGCGCGCACGGCGCAGACAGTTCAATCGTGGCTTGCGGTCGAGTGTCGCGGCCTGGGTGTGCTGCTGCCGCTCGAGCAGGCCGGCGAAATCCATGCCTCGGTCCCGCCGATGGCGGTACCGCACACGCACCCATGGTTCCGCGGCGTCGCCAACCTGCGGGGCGGCTTGTACGGCGTGGTTGATCTTGGCAGCTATCTCGGGCTCGAGGCGCAGCAGGAAGTTTCCTTCGCGCGGGACCAAGCGCGACTGGTCGCCGTGAACCCGCAGTTCGGGCTGAATTGCGCGGTTCTCGTCGATCGTCTGGCCGGCCTCAAGCGCGCCGATCAGCTGACGCGAGAACCGACCAAGGTGGGGGAACCGAGGCCTGGGTTTGCAGGCGACCAGTGGGCCGACGCCGATGGTCGCCTTTGGCTGGAAGTCAGGCTGGCCGAGTTGGCCGGCGACCAGCAGTTCCTCGGCATTTCAGCCTGACTTTCCGGGCAGGTTGGAGTCGGGCTCATCGAATCGAGACGCACTATGAGTTTCATGGACAAGATTTCCGCGGTCGGTCGCGATGCAAAGGACCAGGATGACGATTTCGACGATGACCTGGACCGCACCCGCATGCGCCGCGTGTTGACCGCCGATGGGACGCGATCGGGATCCGAAGACACGGTCGCCGAAGTGCTCTCCGATTCGCGCTCGATGCTGCCTGCGCATGAGTTCGAAGACACGCGTATGCGCGGTGCCTCGGATGCCGCAGACGCGGCCGCGGTCGACACCGGTGTACCGTTCATTGGCCGCATGGTCGGCGCAGCGCAACAGCGCACCTTGGTCGGCCTGATGGGGCTGGGTCTGGCGAGCCTGCTGGCCGCCACGATCTGGGGGGCGATCGCCGGCGATCGTGACCATGCGCAGGCCTCTGCGGTCGGTCAGGCGCTGATGCAGTCGCAGCGTCTGGCAAAAGCGTCGTCGCAGTCGCTGGCGGGCGACGCGAAGGCCCTGGGCGAGATGCGCGAGAGCTCTGACGCGTTGCAGCGTACGGGCATGGGCCTGCTCGATGGCAACGAGGACGTGCCGAAGGCGCAAGGCGTCGTGGCGTCGCTGGTCGACCCGCTGCGGCCGACGCTGGAGCGCGTGAAGAAGAACAGCGACGCGATCCTCGCGAAGGACGCCGCGCTTGCACCCGAGGCGTTGCGCGACGCGCACATGTCGATCATCGCGGACAGCGAGCCATTGCGAGTGGGCCTGCTCGAGACGCAGGACGCCGTTAAGTCCGCCAGTGGCGGCGGCTTCGGGCGCACCCTGCTGATGCTGCTGGGTGGCCTGTCGCTGCTGGCCGGTGGTGCCGGCTTCGTGAAACTGTTGACCAGCAGCCAGTCGCAGCGTGCGCTGGCGGCCGAGGCCCAGCGCCTGAACGCCGAGCGCCTGGAGCAGCAGGCCAAGCGCGTCAACGACGCGAACCAGGCAGCCATTCTTCGCCTGATGAACGAACTGCAAACGGTGGCCGAAGGCGATTTGACGCAACAGGCGACCGTGACCGAGGACATCACCGGCGCGATCGCCGACTCGGTGAACTACACCGTCGAAGAACTGCGCACACTGGTCGCGCAGGTACAGGGGACGGTGGGACGCGTAACCGAAACCACGCAGCAGGTCGACGAAACATCGACCGAACTGCTTGCCGCGTCGACCGAACAGTTGCGCGAGATCCGCGAGACCGGCGAGTCGGTTTTGCAGATGGCCGACCGAATCAACGACGTGTCGTCGCAGGCGCAGCAGACCGCCGAGGTTGCCCAGAAGTCGCTCGAGACCGCGCAGCGGGGCCGTATCGCGGTGCAGAACACGATCGACGGCATGAACACCATGCGCGACCAGATCCAAGAGACCTCCAAGCGCATCAAGCGTCTGGGCGAGTCGTCGCAGGAGATCGGCGAAATCACCGAGCTGATCTCGGACATCACCGAGCAGACCAACGTGCTTGCACTGAACGCTGCGATCCAGGCGGCGTCGGCTGGCGAGGCCGGCCGCGGTTTCTCGGTCGTGGCCGAAGAAGTGCAGCGCCTGGCCGAACGCTCGGGCGACGCCACGCGCCAGATCGCCGCTCTGGTCAAGACCATTCAGACCGACACCGGGGACGCGGTCGCGGCCATGGAGCGTTCGACGCAGGGTGTGGTGGAGAGCACGCGCCTGTCCGATGCCGCCGGTTCGGCACTGGGTGACATCGACCGCGTGTCGCGCCAGTTGTCGGACCTGATCGTGCGCATCTCGAAGCAGGCGCTCGACGAGGCCAAGCAGGCCAATGTCGTGGCGGCGAACATCCAGCACATCTTTGCCGTCACCGAACAGACTGGCGACGGCACCCGCTCCACGGCTCAGATCGTGCGCGAACTGTCACGGACCGCCGAGGAGCTCAAGCAGTCGGTGGCCCGGTTCAAGATCGCCTGATAGAAAACAACGGGGCAGGGGAGCACGGACAGCGATGGACCGCAAATTCGAGATCGAGAACATCGACGACCTGAGCGCTTTGGCGTGGGTCCACGATGAGTTGCGTCGCTCCATCGAGAGCGCGCACAAGTCACTGCGCCGATTCGTGCGCGAGTCCGAGGCGGTGACGCAATCCAACGTCGACGCCGTCGACCCCGCGGTGCTGCGTGGCGCACGCGCGCACCTGCACCAAGGCGTCGGTGCGCTGGAGTTGGTGGGCCTGTCGGCCGCGGCGCAATTGCTGCGCGCCAGCGAAAACGCGGTGCAGCGCCTGACGTCGCGCGGGTTGCGCCTGACGACCGAAGCTTGCGACGCGATCGAGCGCTCGTCCTTCGCGTTGCTCGACTATCTGGGCCGCATCCTGGCCGGCAAGCCGCTGTCGCCGGTGTCACTGTTTCCGCAGTACCACGCCGTGCAGTTGCTCGCGGGCGCGGACCGCATTCACCCCGGTGACCTGTGGCCGCACGATTGGCGCTGGCGTGACCTGCCAGCGACCAACACGCGGGCGCGCCATCTCGACGAAGACACACAGGCCAAGATCGAGACTGACACGCTGGTGCTGATGCGCCATCCCGAAGAAGCGGCGGCGGCCGGCGATCTCAGCGACGTTTACGCCGGCATGGCCAATGCCGTCATCGCCGATGGCGGCGATCGTCGTCTTGCAAGTTTGTGGCAACTGGGTGCAGCCTTCTTCGAGGCCCAGGCTCGCGGCTTGGTGCCGTCGGACGTGTTCACCAAACGCATCGCGTCGCGCTTGATGGCGCAGGTACGCATGGTGCAGCGCATGCCGGGCGAAGGTACGGTCAACGAGGCCACCGACCGACTGGCGCAAGACCTGCTCTTCTTCTGCGCCCAAACCGGCACGCCGCCAGCGGCGGTGTCGGCACCAAGGCTGCTGGCCGCACGTCAGGCCTGGGGCCAGTCGCAGGCCGAAGCCGTCGACTACGCCTCGTCGCGGCTTGGCCGCTTTGATCCTTCGGTCATCGCGCAGGCAAAGAAGCGTGTGACCGCCGCCAAGGACAGCTGGTCGGCCATCGCGGCTGACGAGCGCCATCGCCTTTCGGGAATGGGTGAGCAGATCGCCCTGGTTGGCGACTCGATTGGGCGCTTGTTCCCCGCGGGCGACGTGCTCGCGCGCGCGCTGAGCGCGTCGGTGCAACAGACCATCGCCAGCCAGGAGGCTCCGCCGCCGAGCCTGGCGATGGAGGTCGCGACGGCGCTGTTGTACGTGGAAGCCGCGCTCGACGACAGCGAATTCGACGGCCACGGCCAGGACCAGCGTGTGCGTCGGCTGGCCGATCGTGTCGACGAGGTCCGTAAGGGTCACGCACCGCGGCCGCTCGAACCCTGGATGGAAGAGCTGTACCGGCGCGTGGCCGATCGCCAGACGATGGGCAGCGTGGTGCAGGAACTGCGCGCCGCGCTCGGCGAAAGCGAGCGGGCGATCGATCATTTCTTCCGCGACTCTTCCAAGCGCGACGTGCTGGCGTCCGTGCCGGGGCAGTTGCAAGCGATGCGCGGCGTGGTCTCGGTGCTGGGGCTCGATCAGGCTTCGCACACGATCCTGCGTATGCGCGACGACGTCGAGCCGCTGCTGTCGGGTTCGATGGACGCCGAAGACGCGACCGCGCGCGGCGTCTTCGACCGGTTGGCCGGCAATCTCGGCGCTCTGGGCTTCATGATCGACATGCTCAGCGTCCAGCCGCACATGGCGAAGACGCTGTTCCGCTTTGACAGCGCCAGCGGCCTGCTGCAGACCGTGGTGCGCCGCGGCGGCTCGCGCGAATCGGGCTTCGGCGGTCTGGACGGCACACCGCCGCTGAGGGTCGAACCCAAGCTGGTCGAGCAGGTCGAGGCGCTTGCGCTGACCGCCGCGCACCCCGAGGTGCCGAACGAGAACCTTGCACGCGACCTCGAGCGTCTGACGCAGGAAGCGATGGTCAACGACCAACTCAACCTGGCGCAGACCATGTCGACGGCGCAGTCCGCGTTGCAGGACGCAGCGAACGACGACGAGCGTCGGGCCGTGCGCGAAGAGCTCGCGCTTGCGATGGCCGACTTCGTCGCCAGCACGTCGGGCGCGTCGACGCTGCAACCCGAGCTTGCGCCGCTTCCTGCCGCGCAGGTGCCGGTGTCGAGCGCGGCGCCGCCGCCGGTCGGCGAGACAGGCCTCGAGGGCGACGACGAGATGCGCGAAATCTTCCTCGAGGAAGCGCGCGACGTCGTCGACGGTGCCCGTCAGTCCCTCGAGGCGCTCGAGGCCGATCCCGACAACCTGACCGAACTCACCACCGTCCGCCGCGCCTTCCACACGTTGAAAGGAAGCTCGCGCATGGTCGGGCTGAAAGACTTCGGCGAGGCCGCGTGGGCCTGCGAGCAGCTCTACAACGCGCGTCTGGCCGACCACCCGCATGCCGACAAAGACCTCCGAGGCGTGACCGCCGAGGCTCTGAGCTACCTCGGCGACTGGGCCACGGCCATCGAACAGCGGCGCGCGGGTGGTCACACCTCGTCGTCGGTCCGCGAAGTCGCCGACGCATTCCGCATGCAATCGCGGCGCGTGCCGCTGGCACTGCCGTCCACAGCGCAAGTGGGCGCGTCGATGATCGATGCGGTCTCGAAGCCGATGGTGCTCGAGGGGCTCGACTCGACCATCGCAGTGCCTCAGATGCGGGCGTCTGCCGCGGCGCCGACGCCGTCGGTCACCCTGCCTGCGCCGCTCAGCCTGAACATCACCGATCTCGCCGGCGGCAAGCGGCCCAAGGCGGGTCGGTCGACGGCGAAGGGCGCGGACTTCGACACCGTCGCGAGGGCCTACGGCTCGACGATGCGCTCGGATGACGAAGGCACTTTCATGCCGACGCAGCCATCGCTGGATGCCGCCGCAGCAGCGGCCGAACTCGAGCGCGAGATGCGCGCACGTCGGGAAGAGGCGGGTCGTGCCGAAGCAGCACGCAAGGACGACATTGCGAAGCGAGCCGAGGCCAAGCGAGCCGAGGCGGCCACCGAAGAAGCCAGGAAAGCCGAAGGCGCAAAGCGGGCAGCCGAAGCGGCCCGTCGCGCTGCAGAAGCGGCCCAATCGGCCGCGGTCGAGGAGTACAAGCGGGTCGGCGCGCTGAGGGTGCCGCTGCCGCTGTACAACGTCTACGTCAGCGAGGCCGACGCGCAGTCGCGCAGCCTGGTCGAGGAAACCTCCGAGTGGCTATCCATGCCACAGCGCGGCGCGAGCGAGCGTTCCGTGTCGCTGGCGCATTCATTGGCCGGCAACTCGGCCACGGTTGGTTTTGCCGACCTGTCGCAACTGTCGCGCAGCCTCGAGCATGCGTTGTCGCGCAGCCGTAAGCGTGGCAGCACGTCGGAGGGCGACGCGGCCTTCTTCCACGACGTGGCCGTTGACTTGCGCCGGCTGGTGCAGGGCTTCGCGGCCGGCTTGCTCGACGCACCCAATCCCGCCTTCGCCGCCAAGCTGTCCGAACTGGCCGAAGACCGTGCCGCACCCACGGTGCGCACCGTCACCGGCACGCACGACGAAGACATCGATGCGATTGATGCGATCGACGCCGAACTCTTCGGTATCTTCGAAGAGGAGGGTGTTGACCTGATGCCCAAGTTGGCGACGCACATGCGCGACTGGGTGGCCCAGCCCGCGGACGCCTCGCACGCCAACGCCTGCCTGCGCGCGCTGCACACCATCAAGGGTGGCGCGCGCCTTGCCGGGGCGATGCGCATGGGTGAGATGGCGCACCGGCTGGAAAGCTCGATCGAAGAACTGGTCGGCCGCGGCAACGCGACCACCGAGGATGTCGAGGCGCTCGAGGGGCGCGCTGACGGTTTGCAGGCTACGTTCGACATGTTGCGCGCGCGCGTGTCGGCCGACCCCGCTGCGTTCGAAACGCCGGCACCGGTTCGTGTGGCTGCGCCCCCGCCGGCCCTGGTTGTGACCCCGGCACCTTCCGTCGCACCGATCGTCACTGCTGTGCCCGTGCCTGCTCCTGCCGCTGCGCCCGTTGTCGAAGCCCCTGCCGAGCCCGCGCCGCCCAGCCACACCGAACCTGTCGTGGCACAACCGCGTATCGCACTGCCGCGGCGCGTGGGCGATCCGATCGAAGCGGTCGACACGATGTCGGCCCCGCTGTCTGGGTTGGGCGCTTTGACCGGCCCGATGATCGCGATGCCGAAGGTCGACGCACTGCTGACGCCTGTCGCACCTGCACCTGCACCTCGACCTGCACCACCAACACCAACACCAACACCCGAAAGGGCAACGACGAAGGCTCCGGCCGTCGAGGCTGCGAAGCCGGCCGCCGCGCCGACCGCCGAACATCCTGCCAAAGCCGATGGTGTGGGCGCGAGCCCTGCCGCGCGGCCGGCTGCCCCTGCGCGCACCGACGGCGCACCGGCGTCTCGTGGCGCCGGGCCGCGCGTCGTACTGCCGAGCGCGATCACCTGGGCGCGGTTTGCCGCGTCGGCACCCGTCGTGCCCGGCGCCAACAGCGCAACGCAGGCGGCTGCCGGCGCGGTGCGCGTCAAGGCGGCGCTGCTCGATCGGCTGGTCAACCATGCCGGCGAGGTCAGCATCACGCGCTCGCGCATCGACGCCGACGTGGCACAACTCAAGGGTGCGATCGTCGACCTGAACGACAACCTCGATCGCATGCGCAACCAGCTGCGTGAAATCGAGCTTCAGGCCGAGACGCAGATCAGTGCGCGGCTCGAGTCGGCAAAAACCGAAGGCAAGAACTTCGACCCGCTCGAGATGGACCGCTTCACGCGGTTCCAGGAACTGACCCGCATGTTGGCCGAGTCGGTGAACGACGTGGCCACCGTGCACCGCGGGCTGCAGCGCACCGTTCAGTCGACCGAAGACCAGCTTGCGGCACAGGCGCGGCTGACGCGTGAATTGCAGGACAACCTGCTGCGCACACGCATGGTCGAGTTCGACAGCCTGGCCGATCGTCTGTATCGCGTGGTGCGTCAGACAGCCAAAGAGACCGGCAAGCTGGTGCGCCTGGACATCGTCAACGGCACGATCGAAGTCGACCGCGGGGTGCTCGAGCGCCTGGTCGGCGCTTTCGAACACCTGCTGCGCAACTGCATCACGCACGGCGTCGAAGGACCCGAGGTGCGCAGGGCGGCGGGCAAGAGCGCCGGCGGCGTGATCGCCATCTCGCTGCACCAGGAAGGCAACGAGGTCGCGATCGAGGTCGCCGACGACGGCGCAGGGCTCGACTTCAAGCGCATCCTTCAGCGCGGTGTGGCCATGGGCTTGGTCGCCGCAGACGCGCAGCCCACGGAGGCCGATCTGGCTGCGCTGATCTTCATGCCGGGCTTCTCGACGGCCACGCAGGTGACCGAACTTGCCGGCCGCGGCGTGGGCATGGATGTGGTGCGCAATGAGGTCAACGCCCTGGGCGGCCGTGTCGAACCGCACAGCGTCGCGGGCCAGGGCACGACCTTCAAGCTCGTGGTGCCGCTGACGACCGCGGTCACGCAGGTGGTGATGCTGCGCGCGGGCCAATTGCGCGTGGCGATGCCGTCGCCGTTGGTCGAGATCGTGCGCCGCATGACCCCTGAAGAACGCGACCGCGCCTACGCCACGGGCCGCTACACCCACGGCGAGGACGACCTGCCCTTCTTCTGGCTGGGCGCGCTGCTGCAAGGCAGTGCCCGCAGCATCGACCCGTCCGATCGTTCGCTGCCGGTGGTGGTGGTCCGGTCAGCCCAGCAGCGCGTCGCGATCCACGTCGATGAAGTCATCGGCAACCAGGAAGTCGTGGTCAAGAACCTGGGGCCGCAGTTGTCCAAGCTGCCGGGTCTGGCGGGTGTGACGCTGTTGCCGTCAGGCGAAGTCGTGTTGATCTACAACCCGGTGGCGCTGGCCAATCTGTACGGCCCGAGGCTGCGCGAGATGCTGCAGGCGCTCGAGACCGGCGGCCTGCCAGTCGAGGTCCGCGAGACGCTGGCTCCGCTTGTGCTCGTGATCGACGACTCGCTCACGGTTCGCCGGGTCACGCAGCGGATGCTCCAGCGCGAGGGTTATCGCGTTGCACTCGCGAAAGACGGTCTGGATGCGCTCGAGAAGCTCGCCGAAGAGCAGCCAGCGGTGGTGCTGTCCGACATCGAGATGCCGCGGATGGACGGTTTCGACCTCGTTCGTAACCTGCGCAACGACGCACGCTGGCGCGAACTGCCCGTCATCATGATCACCTCGCGCATCGCCGAGAAGCACCGCCAGCACGCGCTGACCCTGGGCGTGAACCACTATCTGGGCAAGCCCTACTCGGAAGAAGAGCTGCTGCAACTCGTTGCCCACTACACGGGCACCGAGCGCGAAGCCAAGGCTGACCCAGCCGTCCACTGAGAACCTGCCCCGAGTCCTTCGGGGTGGTTTCGTTTGTCGAGGGCCCTCTCGCCGGGAAGCCCTGCCGGGACTTCGGGATGAGCCCTACGTTTAGGATGCGCGCTTCGTCGCATCCGAGGCGTTCCCGATGGCCGTTGCGGTCACGTTCCTTCATCTTGTTCGACCCGTTGTGTGCGCTGGCGCAGTTGCTGCGCTTGTGGCGTGTGCGAACACCGCCGCACCCGAGCGCGCTGCGCGCGAAGCACGCGAGAGCCTGACGCCGACACAGCCTTGGCGGCATGCGCCTTCTGCCAGTGAAGCACCCGCGCGCGTGCTGCCGCACGGCGGGCAGGTCGCGTCGATTGCGCGCTGGTGGCAACACTTCGACGACCCGCTGCTGGCGACGCTGATCGACGAGGCGCAGGCTGCAGCGCCTTCGGTGGCCGTTGCGCTGGCGCGCGTGCGCGAGGCGCAGGCACAGGCGCAAGCGGCGGGCGCGGCTTCGTCGCCTGCGCTTGGCCTTGCGGCGTCGAGCGCGCGCGGTGCGTCGGCCGCAACCAACTTCGCGGCTTCGACACAGTCGAATGTGGGCGTGCAGGCGCAGTGGGAGATTGATCTTTTCGCAGGCCTTGCGCAGCAGCGACAGGCCGCGTTGTCGCGCGCCGAGCAGTCGCGTCTCGAGTGGCACGACGCACGCATCACGCTGGCTGCCGACGTGGCGCAGACCTACGTGAACCTGCGCAGCTGCGAAGCGCTCGTGGCCGTGCTCGATCTGTCGCTGGCGTCCCAACGAAAGAACCTCGAGCTGACGAGCGAAAAGGCCCGCGTGGGTTTCGAGGCACCCGCCAACGTCGCACTTGCCGACGCCGCAGCAGCCGACGCCGCGAACCGGGCCGCGGGGCAGCGCGCCGATTGCGATGCCCTTGCGCTTGCCTTGACGACGCTGACCGGCCGCGCGCTGCCGCCGTTGCGCGAGGCGCTTGCGCCGCGCCGCGCGATGCTGCCGCAGCCGGCCGCGGCGTTCGAAGTCGACAACCTGCCGGCGCAGGTGTTGGCTGCACGCCCGGACGTTGCTGCAGCCGAGCAGGCACTGGTGGCGGCGCACGCCGAACTCGGCGCGGCCGAAGCGGCGCGCTGGCCGCGGCTGGTGCTGGCCGGCAGCATCGGGCCGTCGTGGTTGCGCGTGGGTGGGCAGACGATCGACGGCACGTCGTGGAGCATCGTGCCGACGCTGTCGCTGCCGATCCTCGACGGTGGCCGCATTGCCGCGGGCATCGACGCTGCCGCAGCGCGGCGCGACGCAGCGCATGCGGCGCTCGACGCGCGCATCCGCAACGCCGTACGCGAGGTCGAAGAAGCATTGGTGCGCTTGCACGCCGCGCGCGTGCGCGAAGGTGACGCAATGCGTGCCGCCGCGGGTTTTCGCGGCTACTTCGAAGCCACCGAACAGCGCTGGCGCCTGGGCGCAGCCAGCCTCATCGAGATGGAAGACGCGCGTCGGCTTGCATTGAATGCGCAGGCGGCGCTGCTGGCGCTGCAGCGCGAACGCGTTGCCGCGTGGGTCAGCCTGTACCGCGCCGTCGGCGGCGGTTGGCGGCCCGACGATGCACCGACCGCACAGGCCGCGTCTTCGCGCTGACGTCCCGTCGTGTTGTCCGGGATACCGACCGTCGAACGCCGCATTCGATTCAACGCATGAAAACCAAGCTCTTCTCCCTCGTCGCCTTGCTCGCGTGTGGGCTCACCGTCGTTTCGTCGATCCGCGCGGCGGATGCGCCACCGAAGGCCGACGCGCCACCTGTTGCCGCACCTGCGGCTTCGTCGGCGCGTGCGTCGCTCAGCGTCTCCCTTGCCACGCCACTGCAAGAGGGCCTGCCGCAACTGCTCAGCGTCAGCGGCAACATCGCGGCGTGGCAGGAGGTGATCGTCGGGGCCGAGGTTCAGGGTTTGCGTGTCGTCGAGGTCCTTGCCCAGGTGGGCGACAAGGTCAAGCGAGGGCAACTGATGGCCCGGCTTTCGGCGGACACGTTGGCGGCTGACGTGGCGGTCACACGCGCCAACCTTGCCGAGGCCGAGGCGGCGATGGCCGAAGCGCAGGCGAACGCCGAACGCGCACGCCAACTGCAGAGCAGCGGTGCGATCAGCGCGCAGCAGATTCAGCAATACACGACGCTCGAGTCGACGGCCCGTGCACGGGGTGCGGCCTTGCGCGCCAGGCTGCGTGCCGATGAGGTGCGCCTGGGCCAGACGCGCATCGTGGCGTCCGATGACGGCGTGATCAGCGCGCGCACCGCCACCGTCGGTGCGATCGCGCAGCCCGGGCAGGAGATGTTCCGTTTGATCCGCGGCGGCAGGCTCGAGTGGCGCGCCGAGGTGCCTGCGACCGACCTCGCCAAGGTGACGCCGGGCCTTGTCGTACGCATCATCCCCGCGGGCGGCGAGTTGGTGCAAGGCAAGGTGCGCATGGTGGCGCCGACGGTCGACGCGGCCACACGCAACGGCATCGTTTATGTCGACCTCGAGCCCTCGGCCGCGACCAAGGCAGGCATGTTCGCGCGCGGCGACTTCGACCTGGGCGGCAAGCCCGGGCTGACGCTGCCGCAGACCGCGGTGCTGCTGCGTGACGGCTTCGCGTATGTATTCAAGGTCGCGGCCGACAACAAGGTTGCGATGACGAAGGTGACGACCGGGCGACGCGTGGGCGATCGTGTCGAGTTGACGAGCGGGGTCGAGGCAGGCGCACGTGTGGTCGCGTCGGGCGTGGGCTTTCTGGCCGACGGCGACACGGTGCGCGTGGTGAACGCCGACGCGAAACAGGCAGCGCCCAAGCCCGCGGCCAAGCCGTAGGAGAACGCGGCCATGGAATTCAACGTATCCGCGGCGTCGATCCGCAACCCGGTCCCGTCGATCCTGCTCTTCGTGTTGCTCACGCTGGTGGGCATCCTCGGCTTCCGGGCGATGAAGATCCAGCAGTTCCCCGACATCGACCTGCCGATGATCATCGTCACCGCGGCGTTGCCGGGTGCGGCGCCGGCGCAGCTCGAGACCGAGGTGGCGCGCAAGCTCGAGAACTCGATCGCGTCGATCCAGGGCCTGAAGCACATCTACACGACGGTGCAGGACGGCATGGTCACGACCACCGCCGAGTTCCGCCTCGAGAAGACGCCGCAGGAAGCGCTGGACGAAGTACGCGATGCGGTGGCGCGCGTGCGGTCCGACCTGCCCGGTGACTTGCGCGACCCGGTCATCACGAAGATGGACTTCGCGTCGCAACCGGTGCTGGTCTACACCGCGCAGTCTTCGCGGCTGGATCCAGAGGCGCTGTCCTGGTTCGTCGACAACGACGTGACGAAGGCGCTGCTTGCGGTGCGCGGCGTGGGCAGCGTGGCGCGCGTGGGTGGCGTGACGCGGCAAGTCGTCGTCGAGCTCGACCCGGCGCGGTTGCTCGCGCTGAATGCAACGGCGTCGGACGTGTCGCGCCAGCTGCGCAACATCCAGCAGGACGCTTCCGGCGGCCGCGCGGACCTTGGCGGCGTCGAGCAGTCGGTGCGCACGATCGCCACGGTGGGCAGTGCGCAGGAACTCGCGCTGATGGACATCAGCCTTTCCGACGGTCGGCGCGTACGGCTCGACCAGATTGCGTCGGTGCGCGACACCGTGGCCGAGGTGCGGTCGGCCGCGCGCCTGGACGGCGCGCCGGTTGTCGCTTTCGAAATCGCGCGTTCGCGCGGCGCCAGCGAAGTCGAGGTTGCCGAAGGCTCGCGAGCCGCGCTCGAGGCCTTGAAGAAGAAGCGCCCCGAC
Source organism: uncultured beta proteobacterium (assembly GCA_963738615.1). GTDB lineage: Bacteria > Pseudomonadota > Gammaproteobacteria > Burkholderiales > Burkholderiaceae_C > CAVTWY01. The sequence goes on along the minus strand of CAVTXI010000012.1, from coordinate 1,454,702 downwards.
GTGACGTACACCGGCGCCTTCGACTTCGTCGAGCCCGTGGTCGAGAACTACAACGGCTCGCTCGCATTGTTGTTCGAAGGCGCGGCACTCGCGGTGCTGGTGGTCTTCGCGTTCCTGCGCAACTGGCGCGCCACCTTCGTGTCGGCTGTGGCGCTGCCGATGTCGGCGATTCCGACGTTCGCGGTGATGTACCTGATGGGTTTCTCGATCAACGTCGTGACGTTGCTGTCGTTGTCGCTGGTGGTGGGCGTGCTCGTCGACGACGCGATCGTCGAGATCGAGAACATCCAGCGCCACCTCGAGATGGGCAAGACGCCTTACCAGGCCTCGATGGAGGCCGCCGACGAGATCGGCTTGGCGGTCATCGCCACCACCTTGACGTTGATCGCGGTGTTCCTGCCTACAGCCTTCATGACCGGGGTCGTCGGCAAGTTCTTCGTGCAGTTCGGTTGGACGGCGGCGATCGCGGTGTTCTTCTCGCTGGTGGTCGCGCGCATGCTCACGCCGATGATGGCGGCGTACATCCTGCATGCGCCGAAGAAGGCGCACCGTGAGCCATCGTGGATCGAGCCTTACGTGCGCGTCGTGTCGTGGTGCTTGCGGCACCGCTGGCTGACGCTGCTGCTGACGCTGCTCTTCACCGTCGGCTCGATCGGCTTGCTGTTCACCGGCCGCATCTCGGGCGGCTTCATGCCACCGGACGATCTGTCGCAGACACAGGTGCGCCTGAGCTTGCCGCCGGGTTCGACCTTCGCCGAGACCAGCGCGGCCACCGACGTGGCCGAGGCGATCGTGCGCAAGCACACGCATGTGAAGCAGGTCTACACCGCGATCGGCGGCGGCAAGGCGGGCAGCGACCCGTTCATGGTGGCGGGCGCGTCGGATGCGACCAAATCGACCATCACGCTGAACCTCACGCCGCGCGCGCAACGATCGGGCTCGAGCAAGCAGGCGATCGAGGCCGAGTTGCGCACGCTGCTCGAAGTGGTGCCGGGCGCGCGCGTCAACGTCGGCTTCGGTGGCTCATCCGAAAAATTCATTCTCGTGCTCGCGGGTGATGACGGCGACGCGCTTGGCGCGCATGCGCTGGTGGTCGAGAAGGAACTGCGCACGCTGCCGGGCATCGGCGCCGTGACGTCGACCGCGAGCTTGCAACGTCCGGAGCTCGTCGTACGTCCCGACCCCGCGCGCGCCGCCGACCTGGGCGTGACGACCGCGGCCATTGCCGACACGCTGCGGATCGCGACCACGGGCGACTTTGATCAAGCGCTGCCGAAGCTGAACCTGTCGCAACGCCAGGTATCGATCGTCGTGCGCCTGCCCGACGCGGCGCGCCAAGACATCGCGCTGCTGTCACGCCTGCCCGTGCCCGGCGCGCGTGGCCCGGTCGCGCTGGGCAACGTCGCGACGCTCGAGGTGTCGAGCGGGCCGGCGCAGATCGGCCGGTATGACCGCTCGCGCAACATCAACTTCGAGATCGAACTCAATGGGCAACCGCTTGGCAAGATCCAGGAATTGACGGACCTGTTGCCCAGCATCCAGAACCTGCCGCCGGGCGTGATCAAGCAGGTGGTGGGCGACGCCGAAGCGATGGAAGATCTGGTCAGCGGCTTCTCGCTTGCGATGGGCGCGGGCGTGCTGTGCATCTACATCGTGCTGGTGATGCTGTTCCACGCCTGGGTGCAGCCGGTGACGATCCTCGCGGCGCTGCTGCTGTCGGTCCCGGGCGCATTGCTGGCGCTGTGGGCGACAGCGACCAACGTCACCATGCCCGCGATGATCGGCCTCATCATGCTGATGGGCATCGCGACGAAGAACTCGATCCTGCTGGTCGAGTACGCGGTGATGGCGCGGCGCGAGCACGCTATGAGCCGCTGGGACGCGCTGCTCGACGCCTGCCGCAAGCGCGCCCGCCCGATCGTGATGACAACGATCGCGATGGGCGCCGGCATGATGCCCATCGCTTTCGGCTTCGGCACCGACCCCAGCTTCCGCGCGCCGATGGCGATCGTCGTCATCGGCGGCCTGATCACGTCGACCTTCCTCAGCCTGCTGGTCATCCCGGTGATCTACACGATCGTCGATGACTTCATCGAGTTCATGATGAAGGGGGTACGCATGTTGCGACGGGTTCCCCAGCCGTCCGTGCCCACGCCCGTACAGACCTAGCTAGACCCCGCTCGACCCCCGGTTCGGTGCCCGCTCGCGCAGGTGGTTACACCGGAAACATTTGCGGCGGTGCATCCGGCAAACTTCAGGTTTGTATCAACGTCATTGCCGTGAGCCCCGCCCCGCCCCTCGTTTCGATCCTCATCTGCAGCTACAACTACGAGCGCTTTGTCGGGCAGACCATTGCCAGCGCGCTTGCCCAGTCGTGGCCCCGCACCGAGGTGATCGTCGTCGACGACGGTTCGACCGATGGTTCGTGGGCAGTGATCGAGTCGTTCGGCAGCAAGATCAAGGCGATCCGCCAACCTAACGGCGGGCAGGGTGCGGCCTACAACGCCTGCTTCCGCGCCAGCCGCGGCGATTGGGTCATCTGGCTCGACTGCGACGACCTTCTTGACCCCGACTGCGTCGCGCAATGCCTGCCACTGATGGCCGACGGCACGCACAAGGTTGCGTTCTCGATGCGCGTGGTCGACGCGCAGGGCCAACCCACGGGCAACTCGATCCCCTACACGATGCACAGCGGTGACGTTCGCGACGTGCTGCGGCGCTTCGGCACCTACGGCGGTCCGCCGGGCAGCGGCAACTTCTACCGCCGCACGGCCATCGATCGCTTCTTTCCGCTCGACGAGCGCGTGTGGCCGATGTGCGCCGACACCGTCCCTTTCGTCGTCACCGCGGCGCTGGGTCGGGTGGCCGCCGCCGACGGCGCGCTGGGTTGCTACCGCGTGCACAAGCGCGCGAACAAGGCGTTGGGGTTGTTCGGCAACGTGCTGGGCACGCTGGTCGACACGCTGGTGTTGGACGACAACCGACGCCGCGATGCGATGGCGCTTGTCGCGGCCGACCTGGGCCATCACGCGTCACAGCCGCTGTTGCCCACACCCACGCAAATGCGCACGCGCGTGATCTCGTGGCGCCTGCAGCGCGAACATCACCCCTATCCGGGCGACACGCGTTTGTCGCTGTTGCGCCAGGCGCGGCACAGCCTGGGCGCGTGGCCGGGCTACGGCGCGGTCGAACGTGCGGCGCAACTCGCGTGGGCAGCTGGCTTGCTGTTCGCACCGGCGCCGCTGGTGCCGTACCTGGTGCGCATGAACGCGTCCGACGCGGTGAAGAAGGGTGTGCGCCGCGTCGGCACGGATCGCACGGCTCAAGGGGACTCGATGTGACGGCGCCTGCCATTCCGTTCAACCGTATTTATCTCACCGGCCGCGAACAGGGCTATCTGGCCGAGGCCATCGGCGGATCCAAGCTCAGCGGCGACGGCGCCTTCACCAAGCGGTGCAGTGCGTTGCTGCAGCAGGCGACGAACAGTGCGCAGGTGCTGCTGACGCATTCGTGCACGGCGGCGCTCGAGATGTGCGCGCTGCTGCTCGACCTGCAGCCGGGCGACGAAGTCGTGATGCCTTCGTTCACCTTCGTGTCGACGGCCAACGCGATGGCGCTGCGCGGCGCCGTGCCGGTGTTCGTTGACGTGCGCGCCGACACGCTGAACATCGACCCGCGCGCGATCGAAGCCGCGATCACGCCGCGCACGCGCGCGATCGTGGTGGTGCACTACGCCGGCGTGGGTTGTGACCTCGACGACATCCTCGCGATCGCCCGGCGTCATGGCCTGGCCGTCGTGGAAGACGCGGCGCAGGCCGTCGGCGCCTCGCGCGGCGGCCGCGTGCTGGGCAGCATCGGCGACATGGGCGCGATCAGCTTCCACGACACCAAGAACGTGATCTGCGGCGAGGGCGGGGCGCTGCTCGTCAATCGCACCGACCTCGCGCATCGCGCCGAGGTGCTGCGCGAAAAAGGCACCGACCGCAGCCGCTTCATGCGTGGCGAGATCGACAAGTACACGTGGCAGGACGTCGGCTCGTCGTTCCTGCCATCGGAGCTGCTCGCGGCGTTCCTGCTGGCGCAGCTCGAGGCAATGGGCGACATCACCGGCGCGCGCCTGGCGGCTTGGGCGCGCTATCACGAACGACTCGCGCCGCTCGAGGCGCGGGGCTTGCTGCGCAGGCAGATCGTGCCCGACGATGCACAGCCCAACGGCCACATCTGCTTCGTGCTGGCTGCGCCAGGCATCGATCGCGACGTGGTCCTCGAGCGGCTTCGCGCCGAGGGCATCGGCGCGACCTTCCACTACGTGCCGCTGCACTCGTCGCCCGCGGGGCTGCGCCTCGGTCGGCACCACGGCTCCCTGGCGGTGACCGACGACGTCGCCGCTCGGCTGATTCGCCTGCCGCTGTGGGTGGGCATCGGCGAGGCGGAGCAGTCGCGTGTGGTCGATACGCTCGGCCGGGCGCTCGAGGCGGCCAGGCGCCGCTGACGGTCGCCACGAGGCGTCGGCTACGCCGGCTTCTTCACCGCGCCATAGCGTTCGAGCGTCTTCGCACGTGCGACGTCGTGCTCGACGATCGGCCGCGGATAGTTCTCACCCAGGCGCACGCCTGCGGCTTCCAACTCGAGCGGGCCCGCCTTCCACGGTGCGTGGATCACCTTGTCGGGCAGGTTTGCCAGCACCGGCAGGTAGCGGCGGATGAACCGGCCTTCGGGGTCGAACTTCTCGCTCTGCGTGACCGGGTTGAAGATGCGGAACCACGGCTGCGCGTCGCAGCCGGTCGAAGCGGCCCATTGCCAGCCGCCGTTGTTGGCCGCGAGGTCGAAATCGTTGAGGTGGGTGGCGAAGTAAGCCTCGCCGCGACGCCAGTCGATGCCAAGGTCCTTCGTCAGGAAGCTCGCGACGATCATGCGCAGGCGGTTGTGCATGTAGCCGCTGCGGTTGATCTGATGCATCGCCGCATCCACCAGCGGGTAGCCGGTGCGGCCTTCGCACCACGCGGCGAACGCGACGTCGGCAGCCTTGCCGCGTTCCCACTTCACCGCGTCGTACTCACGCCTGAAGGCGTGGCCCGCGACGTGCGGATGGTGATGCAGCAGCTGGTGATAGAAGTCGCGCCAGATCAACTCTGACAACCAGACTTCCGCGCCACGAGATCCCGCCTGCAAGCGCTGCCAGCCCTCGCGCGCGCAGGTGCGGATCGACACCGTGCCGAAGCGAAGGTGCACACCCAGGTAGCTCGGCCCTTTCACCGCGGGGAAGTCCCGTGCCTCGTGATAGCGGTCAATGCGGTCGAGGAATTCCTCGAGCAACTCGCGCCCGCCGGCCGGGCCGCTGGGCAGCTTCAGATCGTGCAGGTTGGTCGGCTCGAAGCCCAGAGCCTCGAGGGTCGGCACGCCGGTGTCGTCGATCTTCGGCGACGCTGCCTTGTCGACGCCTGAACGCGCGGGTGCCAGCGCGCCGGCATGGCGTGCCACGGGGTACGACGAGACGTAGAACGGGTCGACCTTCGTCATCCACGCCTTTCGATACGGCGTGAAGACGGTGTAGGGCGTGCCGCTGCCGGTTAACACCTCGCTGCGTTCGAAGATCACGTGGTCTTTGCTCGAGTGCATGGCGATGCCGTCGGACGCGAGCGCGCCGCGCACATGGGCGTCGCGTGCCAGCGCGAACGGCTCGGCGTCGTGGTTCACGTACACCGCCTGCACGCTAAGCGCCCGCGCCAGTGCCGGCACGGCGGTGCGCGCGTCGTCGTGGCGCACGATCAGCCGCGCACCTTCCACGCCGTGCGACGCTGCCAATGCGCGCAACTCGGCGTCGACACCGACCAGCGAGTCGCGGATGAAGGCGACACGGCGGTCGGCGCGCGGCAACGGGTCGAGGATCGCGCGGTCGAACACGAAGACGCACCACACCCGGCGTGCCGCCCGCAGCGCGTGGTACAGCGCCGCGTGGTCGTGCACGCGCAGGTCGCGGCGCAACCAGACCAGGGCTGCATCGATTGGTTTGTCCATGGCCGGAGTTTGGAGTACCTAGAATGAGTCCATGCCCGACAGTGTCTCGAACGGCGACCCGGCGAACGACCGGATCAACCTGACCAACCAGTTCCTGATCGCCATGCCAGGCATGGTCGACGAGAACTTCGCCGGGTCGGTGGTTTATCTGTGGGAACACACCGAACGCGGTGCGCTGGGGCTGGTGATCAACAAGCCGATCGACCTCGAGCTTCGGGCGCTGTTCGCGAAGGTCGACCTCGAGCTTGCGCGCGAGGATCTGGTAGGCGCCCCGGTCTACTTCGGTGGCCCGGTCGACACCGAACGTGGCTTCGTGCTGCACGATCCGATGGGTGAGGGTGAGCGTTTCGGCTCGTCGATCGCGGTGCCCGGCGGCCTCGAGATGACGACCAGCAAAGACGTGCTCGAGGCGATCGCGAAAGGCTCGGGCCCGAAGCGCGTGATGGTCACGCTGGGCTACAGCGGCTGGGGCGCCGGGCAGCTCGAAGACGAACTGGGCCGCAACGGCTGGCTCAACGTCGACGCGTCGCAAGAGTCATCTTCGACACGCCGGTGCACCAGCGCTACACGCGCGCGCTGTCGCTGTTGGGGCTCGATGCGATGTCGCTCAGCCAGGAGGCCGGGCACGCATGACGGCCGCGGCCTTCCTCGCGTTCGACTACGGCACGCGTCGCATCGGCGTCGCCAGCGGCAATACGGTGACCAGCACGGCCACGCCTGTGACCACGATCGACGCCACACGTGTCGACGAAAGCTTCGCGGCGATCGGCCGCTTGATCGACGCAGTGGCAGCCCGATGCGCTCGTGGTGGGCCTGCCGCGCCATCCCGATGGCCAGCCCCACGAGATGACGCGACTGGCGGAACGTTTCGCCCGGCGGCTCGAGGGCCGTTTCGGGCTGCCGGTGCACGGCGTCGACGAGCGCTACACGTCGGTCGAAGCGCAGTCGCGCGGCAGCGTCGGCAAGGACCTCGACGCAAGCAGCGCCGCGGTGATCCTCGAGCAGTTTTTCTTCGAGCGGCAGCAAGCCTTGGCACACGACGCGGCGGGGGCTCGTGATACGGCAGCGCAGGAGGCGACGCCATGAGCCACCTCGCGCTCGACGCCGAAGCCCTCTACGCCGAGCTGGTTCGCGGCGTTCGTCATCTGCTCGAAGCCGACACGCTGCTGGTTGGCGTGTGGACGGGCGGCGCATGGCTGGCGCAGCGGCTGCAGCGTGATCTGGGCCGCGCGGGTGAAGCCGGCGTGATCTCGAGCGCGCTGCACCGCGACGACTACGGGCAGCGCGGCATGGCGCAAAGCGACGCGACGCGCCTGCCCTGGTCGATCGACGGCCGCTCGATCGTGCTCGTCGACGACGTGCTGCACACCGGCCGCACGATCCGCGCGGTGGTCAACGAGCTGTACGACTTCGGCCGCCCGTCGAAGGTTGCGCTGGCGGTGCTGGTCGACCGCAACGGCCGTGAGCTGCCGATCGAGGCCACCTACGCAGCCGCGCGCGTGACGCTGCCGGCGACCAGCCGACTGCGCCTGGCGCAAGAAGCCGACGGGCGCTTCACCTTCTCGGTGGATGCGACCGAAGCCGAGGGGCAGGGCTGATGCGCGGCAACCCGCAGCTCAATGCGAACGGCGAGCTGATCCACCTGCTGTCGATCGAAGGCCTGCCGCGCGCGGTGGTGACGCACATCCTCGACACCGCGGGCACGTTCTTGTCGGTGAACGACCGCGACGTGAAGAAGGTGCCGCTGCTGCGCGGCAAGAGCGTGTTCAACCTCTTCTTCGAAAACTCGACGCGCACGCGCACCACGTTCGAGATTGCGGCCAAGCGCTTGAGCGCCGACGTGATCAACCTCGACATCGCGCGCTCGTCGACCGCCAAGGGCGAAAGCCTGCTCGACACGATCGCGAACCTGTCGGCGATGCACGCCGACATGTTCGTGGTGCGCCACTCCGAAAGTGGCGCGCCGTACCTGATCGCCAAGCACTGCGCGCCGCACGTGCACGTGGTCAACGCCGGCGACGGCCGCCACGCGCACCCGACGCAGGGCCTGCTGGACATGTACACGATCCGGCACTTCAAGAAGGACTTCACGCAGCTGTGCGGTGGCGCTGGTCGGCGACATCGTGCATTCGCGCGTGGCACGCAGCGACATCCACGCGCTGACGACGCTGGGCGTGCCCGACATCCGCGCCGTGGGGCCGAAGACGCTGGTGCTCGAGCGACCTGGCGCAAATGGGCGTGCGTGTGTGCCACGACATGGCCGAAGGCATCCGCGGCGCCGACGTGATCATCATGCTGCGCCTGCAGAACGAACGCATGAGCGGCGCGATGCTGCCCAGCGCAAACGAGTTCTTCGCGCGCTTCGGTCTCAGCGAAGCCAAGCTCGCGCTTGCCAAGCCCGACGCGATCGTGATGCACCCGGGGCCGATCAACCGCGGTGTCGAGATCGATTCGGCGGTGGCCGATGGCGCGCACAGCGTGATCCTGCCGCAGGTCACCTTCGGTATCGCGGTGCGGATGGCGGTGATGTCGATCATTGCGGGGAATGCGGCATGAGCTCGCACGCCAGCTCGCCGCGCCCACAGAGCGCACGTTGATCCGCGGCGCACGCGTCGTCGACCCCGCGAGCGGCCGCGACGAGGTCGCCGATGTCGCCATCGACGGCGAGCACGTGCGTGCACATCGGCGCGCGCGCCGTGCGTCGTTCCAGCCGCAACGCGTCGTCGATGCCGCGGGCCTGGTGGCGATGCCCGGGCTGGTCGACCTGGCGGTGCGCCTGAAGGAGCCGGGCCGCGAACACGAAGCGCCTGCTCGAAAGCGAACTCGCGGCCGCGGCCGCGGGTGGCGTGACCAGCATCGTCTGCCCGCCCGACACCGACCCCACGCTCGACGAGCCGGGCCTCGTCGAGATGCTGAAGCTGCGCGCGCGCAAGCTCGGCCGCTGCCGCCTGTTCCCGCTGGGCGCGCTGACGCGCGGCCTGGCCGGCAAGGCGCTGACCGAGATGGCCGAACTGACCGAAGCCGGCTGCGTCGGCTTTTCGCAGGCCGACACGCCGATCGTCGACACGCAGACGCTGCTGCGCGCGATGCAGTACGCCGCGACCTTCGACTACGCCGTGTGGCTGCGGCCGCAAGACGCGTGGCTCGGCCGCGGCGGCGTGGCGGCCGTCGGGCGCGGTGGCGACGCGGCTGGGCCTGTCGGCCGTGCCGGTCGCGGCCGAGACCGTCGCGCTGCACACGATCTTCGAGCTGATGCGCGCCACCGGCGCGCGCGTGCATCTGGACGCGTGTCGAGCGCGGCGGGCGTCGAACTGCTGCGCGCCGCCAAGCGCGAGGGCCTGCGCGTCAGCGCCGACGTCAGCATCCACTCGCTGCACCTGACGGACGTCGACATCGGCTTCTTCGAGCCGGCGATGCGCGTGACGCCGCCGCTGCGTCAGGGCGCGCGACCGCGACGCGCTGCGTGCCGCGCTGGCCGACGGCACGCATCGACGCGCTGGTGTCGGACCACAACCCGGTGCGAGTCCGACGCGAAGCAGCTGCCGTTCGCCGAGGCCGAGCCGGGCGGCTCGGGCGTCGAGCTGCTGCTGAGCCTGGCGCTGAAGTGGGGGCGCGAGCGCGGGCCTGGAGCTGCGAAGACGCTGCGCCGTCGTCACCTGCGCGCCGGTGCAGCGTGCTGGGTGCGGCGCTGGGTGCGCACGTGCGCGAGCGCAGGGCGGTTGATCGAAGGCGGCGTGGCCGACCTGTGCCTGTTCGACCCGGCCGCAAGCTGGCGCGTCGAACCCGCCGCGTTGCGCAGCCAGGGCAAACACACGCCCTTCGCGTTCGACATCAACGGCTTCGAGATGCCGGGCCGCGTGCGCATGACCTGGGTCGCGGGCGCGTTGGCCTATGAATCGCCGTCGATGTCGCGCGCGCCTGCGTTCGGCGGCAGCGCGTCTGCCATCTCGTCCTGACGCGTCAGTCCGATGCGCGCGCCGATCGCGCTTGGCGCCTGTCGCGCGCGCTCGTGCACCTGCTGCACGGGCTTGCGATCATCAAGCTGCGCTTCGCTGCTACACGCGCGACGCAGCGCGAGGCGCGCATCCATTGGTGGTCCGCCGGGCTGCTGCGCCTGCTGGGCGTGACGCTCGTGGTGAAGGGCGCCGCACCCGCGCACGTGGTGCGCACGCTGGTGGTCGCCAACCACGTCTCGTGGCTCGACATCGCGGCGATCCACGCGGTGCTGCCGCAGGCGCACTTCGTGTCGAAGGCCGACGTGCTGAAGTGGCCTTTGATCGGCAGCCTGGTGGCCGGTGCGGGCACGCTCTTCATCGAGCGCGAGCGCAAGCGCGACGCGATTCGCGTGGTGCACCACATGGCCGAGGCGCTCGACCAGGGCCAAGCCGTCGCGGTGTTCCCCGAAGCCACCACCAACGACGGCCCGCAATTGCTGCCGTTCCACGCCAACCTGTTTCAGGCCGCGATCACCACGCGCGCGCGCGTGCTGCCGCTGGCCCTGCGCTACGCCGACCCGACGCACGCGTCGAGCCGCGACGTGACCTTCATCGGCGAGACGACGCTGGTGCAGAGCATGTGGCGCATCGCCTGTGCGCAGGGTCTGCGCGTGCACGGTGCAGACGCTGCCTGCGCTGAAGCTCGACGGCCTGGACCGCCGGGCTGCCGCCGAAGCAGCACGTGGGGTGATTGATGCTGCAGCTGGCAGCGCGATGCAGGCAGCGTCGGCACGCGCCATTGATCGGCGCGTTGGCACTGCACCGTCGAGCGCGCGGTAGGGCTCAGCCCTTGCCCTGATTCGCGACCGCAGCCTGCGCCTTCGCGATCGCTTCGGCGTCGCCGAGGTACTCGCGCTTCAGCGGCTGCAGGTTGGCGTCGAGTTCGTACACCAGCGGCGTGCCGTTGGGGATGTTCACGCCGACGATCTTGTCGTCGCTGATGCCGTCAAGGTACTTCACGAGCGCGCGGATGCTGTTGCCGTGCGCCGCGACGACAACGCGCTGGCCGCGGCGGATCGACGGCGCCAGCACGTCGGTCCAGAAAGGCACGACGCGCGCGACGGTGTCTTTCAGGCATTCGGTCAGCGGCACCTCGTCGGGCCCGAGGCTCGCGTAGCGCAGGTCGCTGCGTTCGCAGCGCGGGTCGTTCGGCGCTCGAGCGCGGGCGGCGGCACGTCGTAGCTGCGGCGCCAGAGCAGCACCTGTCGTCACCGTACTGGCGCGCGGTCTCGCTCTTGTTCAAGCCTTGAAGCGCGCCGTAGTGGCGCTCGTTCAGGCGCCAGTCGTTGCGCACCGGCAGCCACGTGCGCTCCATCTCGTCGAGCGCGTGCCACAACGTCCAGATGGCGCGCTGAAGCACCGAGGTGTAGGCGATGTCGAATTCGAAGCCGGCCTGCTTCAATGCGCGGCCCGCGCTGCGCGCCTGTTCGACCCCTGTGGCGGTCAGCGGCACGTCGGTCCAGCCGGTGAACCGGTTTTCGAGATTCCAGGTCGATTCGCCGTGACGAATCAGCACGAGTTTGCTCATGTTATGGCGCACGCAGCGCGTGAAGGAGTGCGAGGCAAGGGGCGAATTCTATAATTCGCGCCCCTCGACCGATGCCTTGCGCAGGGGAAGCAAGGCGTCCGAACCAACCGTAAAGACCGCATGGAATTCTTTGTCCAGAACTGGCCGCTCGTCATGCTTGCACTCGTGTCGGGGGGCATGCTGCTGGCGCCGACGCTGCGTGGCGGCATGGGTGGCTCGTCCATCAGTGCCGCGGAAGCGGTGCGCCTGATCAACCGCGAGAAGGGCATCCTGATCGACGTGGGCGAACCGGCGGAATACGCGCAGGGCCATCCGGGCGGCGCGCGCAACGTGCCACTGTCCGGCATCGAAGGCCACAAGGACCTGCCCAGCAACAAGGCGCTGCCGCTGATCGTGTGCTGCCCGACGGGCGCTCGTTCCTCGAGGGCCGCAGCGCTGCTGCGCAAAGCGGGCTACGACAAGGCGGTGACGCTCGGTGGGGGCCTGCGCACATGGCGCGAGGCGAATCTGCCTGTGGAGAAGGCCGAGACGAAGCAGCCGAGACGAAGAGCGAGACGAAGAGCGATGACAACAAGGCGAAGCCCTCGACCGACAAGGGCAAAGGCAATCGCAAGTAGCCTGCGCAGTCGCGCATCGATCGTCGCGAGGATCGCGAAGAGTCACAAGGAGAACCATGGCCAACGTCCGCATGTACACCACCGCCGTCTGCCCTTACTGCGTGCGCGCGAAGGCGCTGCTGAAGCAACGCGGCGTCGCGCAGATCGAAGAGATCCGCATCGACATCGACGCGCAGCAGCGTCAGCAGATGATGGACACGACTGGCCGGCGCACCGTGCCGCAGATCTTTATCGGCGACGTGCACGTCGGCGGTTGCGACGACCTGATCGCACTTGATCAGCGCGGCGGCCTGATGCCGATGCTCGCGCAGGGCTGAAGGCGCCCGACACGCGATAATCGCAACCTTGTCCGCACGCACCGGGTGGCTCTTTTGCCCTGCGGCGGCCCATCTCCCGCGCTGTCGAAGCGCTTCCCAGGACGACCACCATGGCAGACGAAGAAGGCGCGGCAGTAGCCGCCGCCACCGGACCGATCTTCAACATTCAGCGCATGTATCTGAAGGACCTGTCGCTGGAACAACCGAACTCGCCGCGCATCCTGCTCGAGCAGGCGACACCCAACGTTGATATCAACCTGGGCGTCGCCGCCGAGACGTTGACCGAAGGCGTCTACGAGGTCAGCATCACTGCCACGGTGACGACAAAGCTCGCCCAGGACCGCACGCTGTTCCTGATCGAAGCCAAGCAGGCCGGCATCTTCGAAATCCGCAACATTCCGCAGGATCAGGTCGGCCCGATCCTTGGCATCGCGTGTCCCAGCATGGTGTATCCGTACCTGCGCGCCACGGTGTCCGACGTGTGCACGCGTGCCGGCTTCCCGCCTGTGCTGCTGTCGGAGGTCAACTTCCAGGCGATGTACGAGGCGCAGCAGGCGCAGGCCGCGCAGAACTCTGGCGTGCCCAAGCCGCTGAACTGATCGTCGCTTCGCGCATGAAGATCTCGGTGCTGGGCGCCGGGGCCTGGGGCACGGCGCTGGCGATTGCGGCCGCGCGTCGCCACGACGTGTCGCTTTGGGGGCGCGATGCGCAGCACATCGAGCAGTTGCGCGCGTCAGGCTCCAACTCGCGCTACCTGCCCGGTGCGGCGCTGCCGGCGTCGCTGGCCCTCACCCATGACCTGACGCAGGCGGTCGAGCGCGTGGTCGACGTACCGCGCCCGACCGACTGCCTGATCGTTGTCGCCACGCCGATGGCGGCGCTGCGCGAGATGCTTGGTGCGCTCGGCGTCGACACGCAGTTGCTGTGGTTGTGCAAGGGCTTCGAGCACGGCAGCGGCCTGTTGGGCCACGAGGTCGGCGCCGAGGTTCGGCCGCAGGCCAGCGCCGCAGTGTTGTCGGGCCCGAGCTTTGCCAGCGAAGTCGCGCGCGGCCAGCCGACCGCACTGGTTGCCGCCAGCCGCGACGAAGCGCTGCGCGCCGCGGCGATGCGCGCCTTCCACCACGACGCCACGCGCATCTACACCAGCGACGACATCGTCGGCGTGGAAGTCGGCGGCGCCGTGAAGAACGTGATGGCGATCGCGACCGGCCTCTGCGACGGCCTCGGTGAGCGTCCGCAGGACGGTGTGCCGCGCCCAGGCCTCAACGCGCGTGCGGCGCTGGTGACGCGGGGCTTGGCCGAGATGACGCGGCTGGGCGTGGCGATGGGCGCGCGGGCCGAGACCTTCATGGGGCTGTCGGGTTTGGGCGACCTGGTTCTCACGTCGACCGGCGCGCTGTCGCGCAACCGCCGTGTGGGCATGCGCCTGGCGCAGGGGCTTGCGCTGCCGCAGGTGTTGGCCGAACTCGGCCACGTGAGCGAAGGCGTGTACTGCGCCGCGACCGTGCTGCAACGCGCGCGTACGCTGGGCGTCGACATGCCGATCACCGAAGCCGTGGTCGCGGTGCTCGAAGGTCGCCTCGCGCCGGCCGAGTGCGTGCGCGGCTTGATGTCGCGTGAGGCGCGGGCCGAGTAGGCCGGCTTCAGCAAGCCCCGTCGTAGCCGCACTGTCTCCAGGCCTCGAACACGACCACGGCGACGGCGTTGCTCAAGTTCAGGCTGCGCTGGCCGGGGCGCATCGGAAGGCGCACACGTTGCGCGGGCGCGAAGGCCTCGAGGCGGTCCTTGCCAAGACCCGCCGTCTCGTTGCCGAAGACGAACGTGTCACCGCGTTGCCACTGCATCGCCGACATCGACGCGTCGGCGCGTGTGCTGAAGGCGAAGCAACGCAACGGGTCGGGCGTGGCAAGGGCTGCGAAGGCCTGCCACGACGCGTGGCGTTGCACCGGCGCGTACTCGTGATAGTCAAGCCCGGCGCGCCGCAGCAGGCGGTCATCCATCGAGAAGCCCAACGGTTCGATCAGGTGCAGTTCGCAGCCGGTGTTCGCCGCCAGCCGGATCACGTTGCCCGTGTTCGGCGGGATCTGCGGTTCGACGAGGACGATGCGGAACATGTTCGATCGTCGGCACTTGTCAGTCGCCCGGCAGGGGCGTGCGCGCGGCGACCCACACGTGGACTTCGCGCGCGCCTGCTGCCAGCAGCGTGCGCGTGGCTTCGCTTGCCGTGGCGGTCGTGGTCATCACGTCGTCGACCAGCGCGATGGATCGGCCATGCAGCGACGAACGCGATGCAGGCGCAACGTCGAACACGCCACGCAGGTTGCGCATGCGTTCGGCGCGCGTCGACCCGCGCTGCGGCGGCGTGTGCACGATGCGGCGCAGCCCCTCGCGCCGGGCCGGCAGTGCAAGGGCTCGCGCCACGCGACGTGCGAGTTCCCACGCCGGGTTGTAGCCGCGCTCGCGCGCACGTTCGCGGCTGCAGGGCACGGGCACGACGATGTCGGCCATCGGCATGGCCGCGCGCCGGATCGCGTCGAGCATCAGTTCGGCGACCGCGTCGGCACGGTCGAGCGCGGCATGCGACTTGAAGTGATCGACCAGTTCGTCCCACGGAAACCGGTAGTCGACGGCCGTGATGGTCGATGCGAAGGGCGGTTCGTCTCGCATGCACGTTGCGCAACGATCGACGCGTGCGGGCAGCGCGAGCGCACAGCGCGCACATCGCGGCCGTGGCGGTGCGTCACGATCCAGGCATGCGCGGCATACGCGACGGTCGCACGCGATGCGACACACCGCGCAGGGGGCGGGGAGCGCAAGGCCGTGGAGCGTGGTTCGTGCGGACATGCCAAACATCGGCTCAATATACTGACGAGTAATGACGACGCCACCCGTGGATGCCGCGGCGCTCGCACGCTGTGTGACCCGTTGGCAGCTTGCCGCGCAAGAGCCGTGGCTGCACGGTGAAGTGGCGCAACGCATGGCCGATCGCCTGCCCTTGTTTCGGGTGCAGCCGCAACGGATCGTGCAGTGGTGGGGGCCGCAGGCCGGTCATGCCGTTCTGCGTGCAGCGTATCCGGATGCCGAGATCATGGTCGCGACACCGCAGGTTGCGCGCGCGGCCATCGACGACCCCGTCATCGAACCCGACAAGCGTTCTGTTTCTTGGTGGCGCCGTTTCACCACGATGTCGGTGCCAGCGACGCCGATCACTCCGCCCACCCGTGACGATGCTGTCCCAGCGGGGTCGGCGCAATTGCTCTGGGCGAACATGGCGTTGCATGCGCACGCCGATCATCCGGCGTTGTTCGCGCACTGGCACGCCGCGCTGGCGGTCGAAGGTGCGCTGATGTTCTCGACGATCGGCCCGGACACGCTGGGCGAGCTGAGGGACGTGTACCGGGCGCAGGGGTGGGGCCCGCACGCCGCCGAACCGGTCGACATGCACGACATCGGCGACGCGCTCGTGCATGCCGGTTTCGCCGATCCGGTGATGGATCAGGAACGGTTGACGCTGCATTGGGCCGACCCGCAGGCCATGCTGACCGAACTGCGTCAGTTGGGGGTGAATGCAGCGCCGGGCCGCCATGGCGGCCTGCGCACGCGACGCTGGCTCGAGTTGCTGCACAAGGCGCTTGCCGCGCGGTCGAGCGATGGTCGCATCGCGTTGACCTTCGAGATCGTCTACGGCCACGCCTTCAAGGTTGCGCCGCGCGTGCGCGATTCGACAACGAGGATCGCGGTCGACGATCTCGCGTCGAGCCTGCCGTCGCGTCGCGGGGCTCGAACACGAGGCGGGCCCGCGTCAGGCTGACGCGGGCCTGAAACGACGCCGCGCGTCGATCGGGCGTGTCCGATCCGCGCCGCGCCAAGCCCGTGTTTTCACAGGCTTCGATGCCCGGGCGCGCGGGACCCCTCGGCTAGAATCGATGCTCTTTGATGACGTCTTCCTCCCCCCTCACCACGAGCCTTCCCGAGCGCCTGCCGCTCGGCGTCGACGCTCGTGTCGGCGCCTTCGATGGCATGCGCTGGTCGCTCACCCGCAATTGTTCGTTGTCGCCGCGCGCGACTGCCATGGCTTATGCGCTGCTGTGCGCGGTGTCGCTCGTGATCGCGGTGGGGTTTCTGGCGGCCGGCTTCGGCATCGTGCTCGTGTTCTGCGGTCTCGAGTTGTTGGCCGTGGGCGTGGCCCTGCTGGTGTGGGGCCGCCATGTCGGCGAAGGCGAAGTGATCAGCCTGCACGCGGGCACGTTATGTATTGATCGCTGCCGCTGCGCGGCGCGCGATCGTGTCGAGTTGCCACTGGCCTGGACACGAGTGATCGAAGAAGACGCCCGCGTGCTGCTGGCCTACGGCGCGCGGCGCGTCGTGGTCGGCACACAGGTCGACTGGCCCAGGCGGCACCGCTTTGCCCTCGAACTCCGGCGCGCCCTCGCCAGATCACCAGCGACGCCGATGCACGCTCCAACCTGAACTCAGACGAAGAACCATGCAGACGATGTTCGACACCACCAAGCGCGCCGCGACACGAATGGCCCTCGGCCTCGGTCTGGGCCTATCCAGCGTGACGGCGCTGGCGGCCTACAACGTCAAAGACCTGCCCGGCGGCCCCGCGGTCAATCAGATCGACCTGCACCCGCCCGCGACCGCGATTGCGGTCGAGCAGCAGTGGCTGCACAACTTCATGATGGTCGTCTGCCTGATCATCTTCATTGCCGTGTTTTCGGTGATGTTCTATTCGATCTTCAAGCACCGCAAGTCGCTTGGCGCCAAGTCGGCGACCTTCCACGAAAGCACCGCGGTCGAGATCGCGTGGACGGTGGTGCCGTTGCTCATCGTCATCGTGATGGCACTGATGGCCACCAAGACCGTGGTGGCGATGAAGGACACCAGCAACGCCGACATCACGATCAAGGCCACGGGTTACCAGTGGAAGTGGGGCTACGAGTACTTGAACGGCGAAGGCGCCGGGATCGGTTTCCTGTCGACGATTGACCCGAAGCAGCGCGAGCTTGTCCGATGCCGGCACGCCGGCGGGTGACGACTACCTGCTCAAGGTCGACAACCCGCTGGTGGTTCCGGTCGACAAGAAGGTGCGCATCATCACCACCGCCGCCGACGTGATCCACGCCTGGATGGTTCCCGCGTTCGGCGTCAAGCAGGACGCGATTCCAGGCTTCGTGCGCGACGCGTGGTTCCGCGCGCAGAAGACCGGCGACTTCTACGGCCAGTGCGCCGAGTTGTGCGGCAAAGAGCACGCCTACATGCCGATCCACGTCAAGGTGGTCTCGCAAGAGAACTATGCCAAGTGGGTCGACGACGAGAAGAAAAAGCTTGCTGCCGCCGCTGACGACCCGAGCAAGGTCTGGACGCTCGCTGACCTGCAGGCCCGCGGCGAGAAGGTCTACGTCTGCGAATTGCGTGGTCTGCCACAAGGCCGACGGCACCGGTGCGCCGCCGGCGATCAAGGGCCTGGTGGGTTCGCCGATCGTGCTCGACGCCGACGTTGGCAAGCAGATCGCGGTCATGCTCAACGGCGTCGGTGCGATGCCGGCGTGGAAGCAGTTGTCCGACACCGAAATTGCCGCTGTCGTTGCGTACACGAAGAATGCCTGGACCAACAAGACCGGGCAGGTCGTTCAGCCGGCGCAGGTGCTGGCGGTGCGCTCGGGCAAAGCGGTCGCTGTCGCACCAGCTGCGCCTTCTGCTGCGACTGCGCCCGCCGCAGCGCCGGCAATGGCCCCTGTGCTTGCTGCGGCTGCCGCTACGGTGAACGCTTCGCCGGCTGCGGCCGAGGGCCTACCGGTCAGCGTGCTGTTTGCGGTGGGCAAGAGTTCGCTCGATGCCGATGCCGCGAAGGCGATCGAAAAGGCCGTTGGCATCCTGAGAAGCGCACCCGCCGCCAAGGTGGCGCTGTCGGGGTACGTCGACTCGTCGGGCAGCGCGGCCAAGAACGCCGAGTTGGCGAAAGAGCGCGCGATGACCGTGCGTGACGCGCTGCAGGGTGCGGGCGTCGCAGCCGACCGCATCGAGCTTCGCAGGCCATCGGACATCGAAGCGGGCAACAAAGACGCGGCGCGTGCGCGCCGCGTCGACATCGTCGTTGCCCGCTGACCCGCTGACCCGCTGACCCACCTGACCCGCTGACCCGCTGACCCGCTGACCCTTACCGCAGATCCCTGGAGAGCAAGAGCATGAGCGCCGTCATCGACCATCATCACGCGCCCGGTCACGCCCACGACGACCATCACGATCACGCGCCGAGCGGCTGGCGGCGGTGGCTTTTTGCCACCAACCACAAGGACATCGGCACGATGTACCTGCTGTTCAGCTTCACGATGCTGATGGTCGGCGGCACCCTCGCGTTGCTGATCCGCCTCGAGCTGTTCCAGCCCGGGTTGCAGTTCGTGAATCCGGAGCTGTTCAACCAGTTCACGACCATGCACGGGCTGATCATGGTGTTCGGCGCGATCATGCCGGCGTTCGTCGGGTTCGCGAACTGGATGATCCCGCTGCAGATCGGTGCGGCCGACATGGCCTTCGCGCGGATGAACAACCTGAGCTTCTGGCTGCTGATCCCGGCCGCCAGCATGCTCGTGGGGTCGTTCTTCATGCCTGGCGGTGCGCCCGCCGCGGGCTGGACGCTGTACGCGCCACTGACGCTTCAGATGGGCCCCAGCATGGACGCCGGCATCTTCGCGATGCACATCATGGGCGCGAGTTCGATCATGGGCTCGATCAACATCATCGTCACCATCCTCAACATGCGCGCGCCGGGCATGACGCTGATGAAGATGCCCCTCTTCGCGTGGACGTGGCTGATCACGGCCTACCTGCTGATCGCGGTGATGCCCGTGCTGGCCGGCGCGATCACGATGACGCT
Source organism: uncultured beta proteobacterium (assembly GCA_963738615.1). Lineage (GTDB taxonomy): Bacteria > Pseudomonadota > Gammaproteobacteria > Burkholderiales > Burkholderiaceae_C > CAVTWY01. The sequence continues at coordinate 1,435,347 of CAVTXI010000012.1, read as the reverse complement.
GACCGACCGCCACTTCGGCACCACGTTCTTCGTGCCCGCGGGCGGCGGCGACCCGGTGATGTACCAGCACATCTTCTGGTTCTTCGGCCACCCCGAGGTTTACATCATGATCTTGCCCGCGTTCGGCATCGTCAGTGCGGTGATCCCGGCGTTCGCGCGCAAGCGGCTCTTCGGCTACACGTCGATGGTCTACGCCACGTCGTCGATCGCGATCCTGTCGTTCATCGTCTGGGCGCACCACATGTTCACCACCGGCATGCCGGTGACGGGGCAGCTCTTCTTCATGTACGCGACGATGCTGATCGCGATCCCGACAGGCGTGAAGGTCTTCAACTGGATCGCGACGATGTGGCGCGGCTCGATGACGTTCGAGACGCCGATGCTGTTCGCCGTTGGCTTCATCTTCGTCTTCACCATGGGCGGTTTCACCGGTCTGATCCTGGCGATGGCGCCGGTCGACATCCAGCTGCAAGACACCTACTACGTCGTCGCGCACTTCCACTATGTGCTCGTCGCGGGGTCGCTGTATGGCCTGTTCTCCGGCTTCTACTACTGGAGCCCGAAGTGGACCGGCGTGATGTACAACGAAACGCTGGGCAAGGTGCACTTCTGGGCGAGCCTGATCTTCTTCAACCTCACCTTCTTCCCGATGCACTTCCTGGGGCTGGCGGGCATGCCGCGCCGCTACGCCGACTACCCGATGCAGTTCGCCGATTTCAACTGGTGGGCCTCGGTGGGCGCGTTCGGCTTCGGGCTTTCGCAGGTGTTCTTCTTCCTCTTCATCGTGGTTCCGGTCATGCGGGGCAAGGGTGCGCCCGCGCCGCAGCGTCCGTGGGAGGGTGCCGAAGGGCTCGAGTGGGAGGTGCCGTCACCCGCGCCGTTCCACACCTTCGAGACGCCACCGAAGCTCGACCCCAGCGCCACGAAGGTGTTGGGCTATTGACCCGCATGACGCGTGACACATGACGCGTGACGTGATGCAGCCGCACGACCCGATGAGCGACGATCAGCAGCGCAAAGCCAACCGCCGCCTCGGGCTCATCCTGGCGTCCGTGGCGGTGGCTTTCGCGCTTGGCTTCTTCGCCAAGATCGCGTTTTTCGGCGTGGGTTGATGCCATGGCCGCGACGGCACAAAACGCCAGCCTGATCCGCAAGTTGATCGTCATCGTCGCGGCGATGTTCGCGTTCGGGTATGCGCTGGTGCCGATGTACCGCGCGATTTGCCAGGCGTTGGGCATCAACGTGTTGTCGAAGGCCGAACGTGCGATTCCTGGGCAGGCGAATGGCAAGGGCTCGAGCACGCAGATCGACACGTCGCGCACGATCACGGTCGAGTTCGACGCCAACGCGCGTGGTCCCTGGGAGTTCAAGCCCGCGGTCGCGTCGGTGAAGGTGCACCCGGGCGAGATGGCGACCGTGATGTACAGCTTCCGCAACGTGCAGAACCGCGCGATGGCGGCGCAGGCGATACCCAGCTATGCACCCAAGCAGGCGACGGCGCACTTCAACAAGCTCGAGTGCTTCTGCTTCAACGAATATCTGCTGCAACCCGGCGAAGCGCGCGAATGGCCGGTCGTGTTCGTCATCGACCCGAAGCTGCCCAAAGACGTGACGACGATCACCTTGTCCTACACGTTCTTCGAAGTGCAAGGCAAGGGTGTTGCGACCAAGGCCAAGGCGCCTGGGGAACGTTCATGACGCTGCGCGAAGCGGCCGGGCGTCGCGGGTCCTTCTTCGGCACATTGAAGGCGGTGGCCTGGTCGTTTTTCGGCGTGCGCAAGTCCAGCGACTACGAGAAAGACGTGTCTCGTCTCAACCCGGTGCACGTGATCATCGCCGGCATCGCGGTCGCGGCGCTGTTCGTGCTGGCGCTGGTGCTGCTTGTCCGCTGGATTGTTGGTAGCGGCATTGCCACCTGAACCACATCAACAAGAATCAACTGATCACCCGAGGAGCTTCTCGCGATGTCCACATCGACCACCCACGGCAAAGCGCCGCACTATTTCATCCCGGCGCCGTCGCCTCGTCCGGTGATGACGGCCCTCGGCCTGTTCTTCGTGTTCTTTGGCGCGGCCCAGTGGATCAACGGCGCGGGCTGGGGCAAGTGGGCGCTGTTGACCGGTATCGTGATCTGGCTCGGCACGCTCTACAAGTGGTTCGGCGACGCGATCGGCGAGAGCGAAAGCGGGCTCTACGGCGACCGCATCGACGTGTCGTTCCGTTGGAGCATGGCGTGGTTCATCTTCTCCGAGGTGATGTTCTTCGCTGCGTTCTTCGGTGCGCTGTATTGGGCGCGCCGCCACGGATTGCCGATGCTGGGTGATGCCGACCACCAGATCTTGTGGCCTGACTTCAAGGCGGTATGGCCTACCGGGGCAGCCGGCACCACCGCGTCGCCCGGCGGCACCATCGAGCCCTTCCAGACGATGGGCCCGTTGTGGCTGCCGACGATCAACACCGTCCTGCTGCTGACGTCGGGCGTCACGCTGACGATCGCGCACCACGCACTGTTAGCCGGCAACCGCGGCAAGACGATCGCCTTCATGTGGCTGACCGTGCTGCTGGGCGTGGCGTTCCTGTCCTGCCAGATCTACGAATACGCCCACGCCTACAGCGACCTGAACCTCAAGCTCAGCTCGGGCATCTACGGCTCGACGTTCTTCATGCTGACGGGTTTCCACGGCTTCCACGTGTTCGTCGGCATGTTGATGCTGTTGTTCATCACGCTGCGCTTGATGAAGGGCCACTTCACGCCCAAGCGTCACTTCGGATTCGAAGGCGCCGCGTGGTACTGGCACTTCGTCGACGTGGTGTGGCTGGGCCTGTACGTGCTGGTGTACTGGTTCTGACTCGCATCAGCCTTGGCGATCGACGGCGCCCGAGGGGCGCCGTTATCACTTGGACGGCGTGATCGGCAGCCCTGTGGGCTGGATCCATCCGAGTGACCAACCGATCAGGATGAACGCGAACAACGCCACCGAAATGCCCACGCGCCATGCGAGCGCACGCGCCATGCGGTTGTCGGCGCGCGGCCCCGCGTCGTCGCGCTTGCGCACCATCATCACGCCGGCGCTGGCAAGCGCGCCCACGATGCCAATGAACGCGAGGAGCGCGACGAATTTCATGCGATTGATTGTGGCAGTGGCATGGACGGCGGCAATGCTGAAGACAGCGACAGCGACATGCCTGGGGGCGGTGTGATGTCGCTTCGTCCAGGGCGCTCTTGGATCGTGGCACTCGCAACCGCGACCGGGGTTGCCGTTACGGCTGCACTGGGCGTCTGGCAGATGAGTCGCGCCGCGCAGAAACAAGCCCTGGCGCAGTCGCTCGAGGAACGCATCGCCATGCCGGCGCTGGCCGAACTGCCCGCCAGCGCGGATGCATCCAGCGCACTTTGGCAGCGCCGCATCACGCTGCGCGGCCGGTGGCTCGCGCAGCACACGGTTTATCTCGACAACCGCCAGATGACGCTTCGTGAAGGCGCTCGGCCGAACGTTGGCTTCGATGTGCTGACACCGCTGGCCCTGGCCGACGGCACCGCCGTGGTGGTGCAGCGCGGCTGGGTCCCGCGCGACTTCCAAGATCGCACCAAGCTTCCCTCGGTGCCCACGCCCGAAGGCGAAGTGACGATCGAAGGCCGCTACGCCGGTCCCCCGCCGCGCCTGTACGCTTTCGAGGACTCACCGGCGCCGCGCGGACGTGTGCGGCAGAATCTGGAACTCGATGCCTTCGCGCGTGAAATCAACGTGACCCTTCGCCCAGGCTCGGTCTTCCAGACGGGCGACGACGCGGCTTCAGGCGTAGTTCATCGAGTGTGGTCGATGCCCGGCAGCGGCATTGATCGACACCACGGCTACGCGTTTCAATGGTTCGGCCTGAGCGCGCTGCTTGCCGGTCTTTATGTCTGGTTCCAAATCATCCAACCCTGGCGTCGGCGGCATGTCGGCTGACCACTCGTCGCTGACAACCGACGACACGTCGCTGACGCAAGGCGTGCGGCTGACGGTCCACCCGCTGCCGCGGCTCGAGCCCGAGTCGTCGATGACGGGCGATGTCGACGAAACGCATGGCGGCGACGCTCGTCGCCGCTCGGGCCGACTGAAGATGCTGCTGTTGTTGCTGATGTCGGCAGCACCCGTGATCGCGTCGTACTTCGTTTATTTCGTCGTGCAGCCGCGCGGCGAAGCCCGACACGGCGAGCTGATCACGCCCACGACAGCATGGCCCGCGAGTCTGGCGCTCACTGATGGCGACGGACACCAGCTCGCCGACACGCCGTGGCGCAAGCAGTGGACGCTGGTGGTGTTCGGGCTCGGCGCTTGCGACGGCGCGTGTGAAAAGCGCCTGTACACGCAGCGCCAGCTGCGCGAGATGCTCGGGCGCGAACGCGAGCGACTCGACAAGGTATTCGTCGTCGTCGACGATGCGCCGATTCGGGGCGAACTGGCTTCGGCACTCGCGGCGCAGCCTTCCGTGCGCGTGATGCGTGCATCGGGCGAGCAGGTCGCCGCCTGGATGGGCGTGTCGATCGATGAAGTTCTGTCGCGCTTGTACGTCGTCGACCCGATGGGCGAGTGGATGATGCGCACGCCACGTGACCTCGAGCCCGTGAAGTTCAAGCGCGACCTCGACCGCGTTCTGCGTGCGTCAGCGTCATGGGACCGGGCACCGTGACGATCGGCGCCGCCACCTTGATCGACCCCGCGCCGACGATCCGTATGGCGTTGGTCGGTGTGTTGATCGCGCTGGTGCCGCTGGCCTTGACGTGGTGGCGGCGCCGTCGTCTCGAGGCTCGCGAAGGCGCGCACGAAAACGCGTCATGGCTGCGCGCGCTCACGCTCACGACGTTGATCCTCACCTTCGACCTCGTGCTCTTCGGCTCCTTCACCCGCCTGACCGACTCGGGCCTCGGGTGTCCCGATTGGCCCGGCTGCTACGGCCACGCCAGTCCGTTGGGTGCCAAGGCATCGATCGACGCTGCTGCCGCCGTGCAGCCTGACGGGCCGGTCACGCACGCGAAGGCGTGGATCGAGATGATTCATCGTTACTTCGCGATGACCGTGGGCGTGCTGATCGTCGTGATGACGATCGAGGCTTGGCGGGTGCATTTGCGCTCACCGATCGGTGCTTCTCCCTGGTGGCCGACTGCGACGCTGGCGTGGGTGATCGCGCAGGGCGCGTTCGGCGCGTTGACCGTGACCATGCGCTTGTATCCCGCGATCGTGACGCTGCATCTGCTGCTCGGCCTGGGGCTGCTGGCGATGCTCGCCATGCAGGCCGAGCGCGCGCGTGGCGCAACGATGGCGGTTTCCAAGCGCACGCGGCGTATGGCGTGGGTGTTCGTATTGCTGCTCGTCGCGCAGGTTGCGCTCGGCGGATGGGTCAGCACGAACTACGCGGTGCTTGCGTGCCGCGACTTCCCCATGTGTCAGGGGCAGTGGTGGCCACCGATGGACTTTGGCGAAGGCTTCACGCTGGCGCGTGAACTGGGTCGCAGCGGCTCGAGTTCGTCGTACCTTCCATTCGCGGCGCTGACGGCCATTCACGTGGCGCATCGCGTCGGTGCAGCGGTGTTGTTGCTTGCGATCGTGGCGCTGTCGTGGATGCTTCGGCGAGAGGCATCACCCGCAGCGCACCGTTTCGCGGGCTGGTTCGCGGCGCTGGGCGCCTGGCAACTCGCCAGCGGCTTGTCGAACGTGGTGCTGGGCTGGCCCATCGTCGCCGCGCTCGCCCACGTCGGTGGCGCCGCCGGCCTGACGGTCGTGGCCGCGGCCTTGCTCGTTCGCGTGCGCGATGCACGCGCGCCGGCTCGTGTGCCCGGCGTCATGTCGCGTCGGCCGCGTCGGTCCCTCGCTTCATAAAATCCGCGGATTCGACGATTCCCATGACCCAAGCCGCACCTGCCACCGCCACCGCTGTGCAAGGCGCCTCGCGCCTGGGGCAGTGGTACGCGCTGACCAAGCCGCGGGTCGTGCAACTCATCGTGTTCTGCGCCTTCATCGGCATGTTGCTGGCCGAACCGGGGCTGCCCGACTGGCGGCTCGTGCTGCCCGCCGTGATCGGCATCTGGCTCGTGGCTGCCGCGGCTGCGGCATTCAACTGCCTGATCGAGCAACACATCGACGCCCGCATGAAGCGCACGGCCTGGCGCCCGACGGCGCGCGGAGATCTGTCGCAAGCGCAGTCGTTCGTGTTCTCGATGTTGTTGTGCACGGCCGGCAGCGTGCTGCTGTACGTGGCCGTCAATCCGCTCACGATGTGGCTGACGCTTGCCACCTTCGTCGGCTACGCGATCGTCTACACGATGGTGCTCAAGCCGATGACGCCGCAGAACATCGTGATCGGCGGCGCGTCGGGGGCGATGCCGCCGCTGCTGGGCTGGGCGGCGATACGCGGCGACGTCGGCCCCGAAGCGTGGCAGCTCGTCTTGATCATTTTCCTGTGGACGCCGCCGCACTTTTGGGCGCTGGCGCTGTATCGCGCCGAAGACTACGCGCGCGCCGGGCTGCCGATGTTGCCGGTCACGCACGGCAGCGATTTCACGCGGCTGCAGATCGTGCTCTACACGCTGCTGCTTTTCGCGGCCAGCCTCCTGCCCTTCATCGGCGGCAGCAGCGGTTGGCTTTACCTGGCCGCTGCGGTGGTTCTGGGGTTGCGCTTCATCGTGTTGGTGTTGGCGCTGTGGCGGCAATACAGCGAAGCGCTTTCGCGCCGCGTGTTCAAGTACTCCATCGTCTACCTTTCGGCGTTGTTCGCGGCGCTGCTGGTCGACCACTATGTTGTTCGATGAATGCTGTTCGATGAACCTTGTTCGATGAATCCCCACCATCTCGATCTGCGTCTCCATCGTCGTCGCTACCTGTCGCTGGCCTTGGTGCCGCTGCTGGCCGCGTGTGAACGCGCGCAAAAAGCCGCCACGCAGGCGGTTGCCCCCACCTTCAAGGCGATCGACATCACTGGCGCGCAGTACGCGAAAGAGTTGTCGTTGCCCGATGCCGACGGCAAGCCGCGCACCCTGGCCGACTTCGCGGGCAAGGTGGTGGTGGTCTTCTTCGGCTACACGCAGTGCCCCGACGTGTGCCCGACAACGATGATCGAGTTGGCCGAGGTGAAGAAGATGCTGGGTGCCGACGGTGAGCGGGTTCAAGGCGTCTTCGTCACCCTCGACCCCGAACGTGACACGCCCGAGGTGCTCGGTGCCTACGCAAAGGGTTTCGACGCCGGCTTCGTCGCGCTGCGCGGCTCGCCCGAGCAGACCAAGGCCACCGCGCAGCACTTCAAGGTGTTCTTTTCGCGCGTGGCCGGCAAAACGCCCACCAGCTACACGGTCGATCACACCGCGGGCTCGTTCGTGTTCGACCCCGAGGGCAAGGTCAGGCTCTTCGTGCGCCACGGCGCGAAGACCGAGGATCTCGCAGCCGACTTGAAGCGGCTGTTGTAGTGACCGGGCTGCAACGGCTGTTGCAGCGACAACCGTGCAGTGCATCCGTTTGCGGGGTGACGCGTGACGGATATCGCGCGGGTGAGACAGGTTCACGGGTTCGGCCGGATGGTGCGGGCGAGAATCCGTCCCCGTTGCAGTAAGCCCGCGGGTTCGTGCACCGGCCCGCCATGCGGCCCCGATCACGTCACTCCATGCACTCCATCACACCTTTCGAGACGTCAGGCATGCCCCCATCGTCGTCCGCCCCTGATCAAGCTTCGCACCGCCCACAGGGTGCGCCTGGCGCTGGGCGGCCCTGGCAGCGTTCGAACCTGCTCAATGTCTGGGTCGATGGTGTGACGATGGAGCAGTTCCTGGCCAACCTGGACCAAGGCGTGGTCTTCACGCTCAACCCTGACCACTGCTTCCATCTGCAACGCCACCGCGCCTTCTACGACGCCTACCGTCAAGCCGACTACATCACGTCGGACAGCAAGTACGTCTACTGGGGCCTAAAGCTCATCGGCCGGCGCATTCCCGAAAAGGTGTCGGGCTCGGACATCGTGCCGTCGTTCTGCAACTACCACGCGAAGAACCCGGCGACGAAAGTGTTCTTCCTTGGCGCCGCCCCCGGCATCGCCGAAAAGGCCCGCCAGCGCACCAACGCGCGCTGCGGCCGCGAGATCGCGGTGGGCGCGCATTCACCGTCGATGAAGTTCGTGACCGACGAGAAAGAAATCGACGAGGTCATCGAGATCATCAACCGCTCGGGCGCCACCTGCGTCATCGTCGGCCTGGGCGCTCCCAAGCAAGAGATCTGGATCCAGGCCTACAAACACCGCATGCCGGGCGTGAAGATCTGGATGGGCGTGGGCGCCACGATCGACTACGAAGCCGATGCCGTGAAGCGCGCACCGCGTTGGATGACGCGTAACGGTCTCGAGTGGGTGTATCGCCTCACGACCGAGCCCAAGCGCTACTGGCGCCGCTACGCGCGCGACCTCGAGTACTTCTGGCTGCTCGTCGTCGACGGCCTCGGGTTCTACAAGAACCCGACTGCGCTAGCGTCCGTCAGGACGCGCTACGGACGCGGCCCGTGAGCCGCGTGGAAAACTCCGAAGGAACCTATGACCAACGAAATTCGAATCGGCATGGTCGGCCTGGGCAAGATGGGCATCTCGCACCTCGCGATCCTGCGTGCCCACCCCGACCTGGACCTCGTCGCCGGCTGCGACACGATGGGCTACCTCACCGACGTGCTCGAGAAGCACGCCGGGCTGAAGTGCTACAGCGACTACGACAAGATGCTTGCCGAAGCGAAGCTCGACGCGGTGCTGGTCGCCACGCCGTCGAAGCTGCACGCGGGCATGGTCACGAAGGCCCTGGAAAGCGGCGCGAACGTCTTCTGCGAAAAGCCCTTCGTGCTCGACGTGGCCGACGGCGAGAAGTTGGTCGAGTTGTCGCAGCGCAAGGGTGTCGTCACCCAGGTGGGCTATCACTACCGCTTCGTCGGCGCCTTCAAGGAAGCCGCGCGCGTCGTGCGCAGCGGCGCGCTCGGCACCATTCACCACGTGCGCGCCGAAGCCTACGGCCCGGTCGTGCTGCGTCCGAAAGGCGGCACGTGGCGCACGGCGGCCGACGAGGGCGGCGGTGCCCTGTACGACTACGCTTGCCACGCGGTCGACCTCGTCAACTTCGTCGCCGGCACGCCGAAGGGCGTGTCGGGCGTGGTGCGCAACTCGGTCTTCAGCAACGGCGTCGAAGACGAGATCTACGCCACGATGCACTTCGCCAACGGCGCCTCGGGCCAGCTCGCCGTCAACTGGAGCGACGAGAGCTTCCGCAAGATGTCGACCAAGATCAGCGTGTGGGGCTCGAACGGCCGCATCACCGCCGACCGCCAGGAATGCCAGATCTACCTGCGTGAGCCAGTCGACGCCATGCCCGAGTGCAAGAAGGGCTGGACCGTCAAGTACACGACCGACCTGACCGAAGAGGTGTGGTTCTATCTGCGCGGCGAAGAGTATTCGGGCCAGATCGACTACTTCGCCAAGAGCATCCTCGCCAAACGCCTCGACGGCGAAAACAACTTCGCGTCGGCGCTGGCCGCCGACCGCGTGGTCGCGATGATCCGCGAAGGCAAGGACGTGAGCGTGCAATCCGACGCGCCCGCGCTGACGGCCCCGAAAAAGGGTCTCGTCAAGCGCATCTTCGGTTGATCGCAGGGAGTACCAACACATGCTCGACAGAATTCTTTTCGGCGACAACCAGTTTTTCGGCGTGAACCACATGTCGGAAGAAAAGGCGCGCGCGCAGTCGATGAAGTTCCAGGACATGCAGGTCATCCTGGACACGCTCGACGCCGCCTATCAGGAAGGCGTCCGCACCTTCATGTGCACCACCCACGACCGCGTGCGCGAGGTCTGCGATTACTTCAGGGCCAACAAGGCGAAGTACCCCGACTACCAGTTCTATCCCTGCATGCCGTATGCGCACAAGTACGCCAACGCGGTGACCGAGCACGGCATGCTCGAAGCGCTGGCGCTTTTCCTGCCGAAGGAAGGCGCGGTCGGTGCGATGTTCAAGGGCGGCGTCGCGGTCGCCAAGAAGGACGTCGAGTCGATTCTTCAGCTGCTGATCGATGCCGAGATGAAGATGTTCGAAGGTCTGAACACGCCGGTCGTGTTCATCCAGAACGTGATCGTCGACCTGTTCCTGGGCCTGGGCATGAACGACATGTTCAAGTACTTCCACGATCACGTGAAAGCGAAGTACGGCGCCGAAGCCGGCTTCATCACGATGAATGTGCCGAAGCTGTTGGACGTGCTCGAGAAGCTGGGCATCGACAACCCGATCGTCTGCGCCAACATCAACAAGATCGGATTCCGCATGTGCGGTGGCTTGCCGCTGTACGAAGACACCATCAAGAACCGCCGCTTCCGCCCGGTCGCGATGTCGGTGTTGGCGTCAGGCGCGCTGTCGCCGCGTGATGCGATCGACTACGTGTGCAAGCAACGCATCGAATCGATCGTCTTCGGCGCGTCCAGCCGCGGCAACATCCGCCAGACGGTGAAGCTGATCGAAGAGCACTGGGGGCCGAACAAGGTGAAGGCGGCCGTGCCGGCCTGAGTCGCAACGAGCGTCATCGACGCCGACTGATGACTGATGAAGGGCCCTGCGGGGCCCTTCGCCTTGGTCGTGCCGCAGACGCAGAATCAAGCATCAATGAAGCTCGATTGGGTTCGACCATGACCGAAGCCTGGAAGCACGACGGCGTTTGCGTGATCCCCGCCGACCGACTCGACGCCAACACCGCGCAGACGCCCGGCATGGACCGCAAGGCCGCGATCACCTTCGCGCGTGTGGGCGCGCAGAAGCTGTGGGCCGGCACCGTGCACATCCACCCGAATGCGAAGACCGGCGCGCATCACCACGGCCCGCTCGAGAGCGTGATCTACGTCGTGCGTGGTCGCGCGCGCATGCGCTGGGGCGATCACCTCGAGTTCACCGCCGAAGCCGGCCCGGGCGACTTCATCTATGTGCCGCCGTACGTGCCGCATCAAGAGATCAACGCCAGCCGCACCGAAGTGCTCGAGTGCGTGCTTTGCCGCAGCGACGGCCAGGCGGTCGCAGTCAACCTCGACATCGAGCCGGCCGAGCCACCGGAAGACGTACGGTGGATCGATCCGACGCATCCGTAAGGGCCCAACGGGCCCGAAAAGGACAAGGGCCCCGAAGGGCCCTTGTTGATCCAGCGAAGCGTCCTATTGACCTTCCAGCGCCTTGCGCATCTTCTTCATCGCCGCCACTTCGATCTGGCGGATGCGCTCGGCGCTGACGCCGTATTCGGCGGCCAGGTCGTGCAGCGTCATGCCGCCGCTGGCGTCGTCATTGACCTCGAGCCAGCGCTGCTCGACGATGCGTCGGCTGCGTGCGTCCAGCGCCTCGAGTGCGCGCGTCACGCCGTCGCTGCCCATGGTGTCGCGGGCACGGCTTTCGAGCACGCGGGTGGGTTCCTGCGAGTCGTCGGCCAGGTAAGCGATCGGGGCGAAGGTTTCGTCGTCGTCGTCGTTCGACGGCTCGAGGGCGACGTCACCGCCACCCATGCGCGTTTCCATCTCGACGACTTCTTCGGGCTTCACGTTCAGGTCGCGGGCCACCTTCGCGACTTCGGTCGGCGTCAGCGTGGTGCGGTGCGTGTCGGCGTCGGCAGCTTCGGCCTTCAGCCCAGCCTTCATCGAGCGCAGGTTGAAGAACAGTTTGCGCTGTGCCTTCGTCGTGGCGACCTTCACCATGCGCCAGTTGCGCAAGATGTATTCGTGGATCTCGGCCTTGATCCAGTGCATCGCGTAGCTGACCAGTCGCACGCCGTGCTCGGGGTCGAAGCGCTTGACCGCCTTCATCAGGCCGACATTGCCTTCCTGGATCAGGTCGCCCTGCGGCAAACCGTAGCCAAGATATTGACGCGAAATGGAAACCACCAGTCGCAGGTGCGACAGCACCAGCTTTCCGGCGGCCTGAACGTCGCCGTCGTCGCGCAGGCGCTTGCCGGCTTCGGTTTCTTCCTGAGCCGTCAGCAGCGGAATGCGGTTCACCGCCGAGATGTAGGCGTCGAGGTTGCCGAGGCTCGGCACCATCGCCCACGGATCGCGCAGCGCCAAAGAGCCGCTGCCAGCGGGTCGAAAGGCTTCGGAGGAGGCAAGGGTCATGTTCATAGGCTCCTATGACTGCGGGCTAACCCGTGGGTTCCCCAAATACTAGCAGTCCATGGGGTCGAGTGCTAAGCAAGGAGTTCTCGACTTTCGCCACACGGTGTCATAAGTTGGCGAACGCTAACATCGAACGTCCGGCGGCGCGGCACACTTCGGGCTCCCAAACGCCACCGACCCACGAGACCGTCATGACCACCTACGTGCTGAACCCTCCCGCGGTTGCATCGCTGCCCGTCCGCGGCAAAACCGAGCGCTTCCCCGTCAACCGCATCTTCTGCGTCGGCCGCAACTACCACGCGCATGCCGCCGAGATGGGCAAGACCGTCGACAAGTCGAAGGACCGGCCGTTCTACTTCACGAAGTCGCCGAGCGCGCTGTGTGCATCGGGCTCGACCGTCCCGTATCCGCCCGAGACCAAGAACTTCCATCACGAGATGGAACTCGTGGTCGTGCTGAGCAAGGGCGGCTTCCGCGTGAAGGCGGCCGACGCGCACGCGCTGATCTACGGCTACGCCACCGGCCTGGACATGACGCGCCGCGACCTGCAACTGGCGTCGCGCGAGAAGGGCCTGCCGTGGGACACCGCCAAGGACGTCGAGCACTCGGCCGTCTGCACCGAAGTGGTCCCGATGCCCGGCGTGGTGCTCGAGAAGGGCGCGATCACGATGTCGATCAACGGTGTGGTGAAGCAGCACTCCACGATCGACAAGCTGATCTGGAACGTGCGCGAGATCATCGAAGACCTGTCGACGTACTACCACTTGCAGCCCGGTGACATCATCTACACCGGCACGCCCGAAGGTGTGGGGCCGGTTGTGGCGGGTGACCGCATCGAAGGATCGGTCGAAGGCGTGACGAGCGTCAGCTTGACGATCGGACCTGCCGAGTAGCCGAGCAAGCCATCGATTCGAAGTTCAGGGCGACTCGGGCCGGTCGCGCGCGACCATGGCAAGGTAGGCGTCGATGGTCCCGCTCGCACTCCCGCCATCCAGCGGCTTGACCATCGTGCGCACCGTGCGCGTCACGTCGCCGAAGGTGATGCCTTCGCGCACGCGCATCTGCACATAGCCCTGCCGCGACCAGAAGGCTTCGGCCCGGGCGTTGCCTTGCACGACGCCCAGGCGCATCCAGCGCGCGCCGTTAGCGCGTGCCCAGTCCTCGAGTGACCGATACAGTGCCTGCGCGTCGCCGCCGCCATGGCGTGCCGTCTCGACGATGAACAGGCCCACATGCCACACGCTTGGCGCCAGCATGTCCGACGTGACGTCGGTGACCGCGGCCAAGCGGTCTTCGGGGTCGAACCAGCCGAGGTACCAGACCCCCGTCCATGGCCAATCAGCCGGTGGTAAGCCGCGCAGGTCTTCGAGACCGTCGGTCGGCAGCGCCGGCTCGCCGCTCACACTCTGGAAGTACGCCGGGTTCGCGTCGTAGAACGCCTGCACGCGCGCGGCGTCGGTTTCGCAATCGTGATGAAGCACCTCGATACGCCAGCCGACCGGCGGCGCTGCAGGCAGCGGTACGGTCAGCACGCGCGTGCGGCGCGCTTCGTCGGCCACGCCGTGCTTATCCACCGCGCACGAACGCGGTCACCAACGGCTCGTCGCCCACCTGCCGGCTCCAGTGCCCGTGCACCGTCGCATCGAACGTTGCGCCAGCGGGCAGGCGATCGTCGGAGAAGAAGTGCTGGCCCGGGCCGAACACGCGTGAGGTGCCGCCTTGCAGGCCGATCTCCATGCGTCCTTGCAGGATGAAGACCCACTGCGGCGTTTCGGTGCAGTGGAACTCGCTGCGAAAACCCACTGGGCTCTCGCGCAGTTGCAGGCCGCCGCTCTTCATCAACGTCGACAAGCGCGCCTGCGGCTTGCCTTCGTTCAACTCGATCGTCGCGTCACGAAAACGCGCGCGTCCGTCGGGGCCGGTCTCGAGGATCACTTGGGTGAAGGTCGTCATGCATCGAACTCTACGGCAGCACTCGGGCGGCGCAGTCGACTAAATTCGGTGCATGTCTTCCGCGGCTGCGCTGCTTTCGGTCGAGCGCCTGCGTAAGGCCTACACGGCCACACCGGTCTTCGACAACGTGTCGCTCGAGGTGCGGGCTGGCGAGTTCGTTGCGTTGGTGGGTGAGTCGGGTGTCGGCAAGTCGACGCTGTTGAACTGCATCGCCGGCCTTGACGATGCCGACGCGGGCCATGTGCGCCTGGCACCGCGCGACGGTTCGGTTCACGACGTGACGATGTTGTCCGACGACGGCCGTGCACTGCTGCGCCGTCGTCACCTCGGCTTCGTGTTCCAGGCCTTCCACGTGTTGCCGCACCTGAACGTGGCCGAGAACGTGGAGCTGCCGTTGCGGTTGCTCGGCACGCCCGATCGCGAACGCGTCGACGAACTGCTCGACGCGGTCGGCCTGACTGGGCTTGCCGCGCGCATGCCGGCGCAGTTGTCGGGCGGGCAGTTGCAGCGCGTCGCGATCGCGCGCGCGCTGGTGCATCGTCCATCACTGTTGCTCGCTGACGAACCCACCGGCAACCTCGACCCCACGACCGCCGCACGCGTGCTGGACCTGCTGCTCGAGCAGACGCGCGCACACGGCGCGGCGTGCCTGCTGGTCACGCACTCGGTCGCCGCGGCGCAGCGGGCCGATCGGGTGCTGGTGCTGACGGGGCAGGGGATCGTCACGCAAGGCGTGGCCGTTTGATGAAGGCGCCGTCGTTCGCGCTGCTCACACGTCGCGAGTGGCGCGCGCATCCGTGGCGCCACGTGATCATCGTGCTGGCGCTTGCGATGGGCGTGGCGCTGGCGTGGTCGGTGCACTTGATCAATGTGTCGGCGCTGGCCGAGTTCGCGGCCGCGGTACGCAGTACGCAGGGCGAGCCTGACGCGGTGTTGCGCGGCGCGCGCGGGCCGGGCGGCGGATTGCCCGACGAATTGCTCGACCGCGTCGCCAGCGACCCGGTCGTTGCGCACGCGGTCGGCGTTGTCGAGGTTGACACCTACGCACGCGCGCTTGCGTCCGCGTCAGAAGCCTCGGCGCGTGTTCCCGTGCGCGTGCTCGGCATCGATGCGTTCACGGCCGGCGCGCTGGCACCTTCGCTGGTGCCACGGCTGACCGACGGGGATGACCCGCTGGTGCTGATCGACCCGCAGCGCGCATTCCTGAACGTGGCGGCGCGCCAGGCGCTGGGGCTTCGCATCGGGGAGCGCATCGCACTTCAGGCGGGGCCGCGGTGGCACACGTTCACCGTCGGTGGTGATGTCGCTGCAGCGGGCGCGCCACTGGTCGTGATCGACATCTCGTCGGCGCAGGACAACTTCGATCTCGTGGGCCGCCTGTCGCGTATCGATGTGCGCCTGGCCGCGGGCGCGAGCGAGTCGATGGTGTCGGTGCCTTTGCCGCAAGGCGCGGCGTGGCAACGCGCCGACGATGGCGAGCAGCGCGTGTCGAACCTGTCGCGCGCGTATCGCGTGAACCTCACGGTGCTTGCGCTCGTCGCGCTGCTGGTCGGTGCGTTCATGGCGTATTCGGTCGTCGCGCTCGCGATCGCGCAGCGCACGCCGAGCCTGGCGCTGCTGGGTGTGCTGGGCATGACAGCAGCCGAACGGCGCGCGCTGGTGCTGCGCGAGTGTGCGTGGCTGGGCGCCGCGGGCAGTGTGGTGGGCCTGGCGATGGGCACCGCGATGGCGGCGTGGGCGTTGCAGCGTCTGGGCGGCGACCTCGGTGGCGGCTACTTTCCGGGCGTGCAGCCGCCGTTGCGTTTCGATGTGCCCGCCGCGTTTGCGATGGGTGCGCTCGGCTTGGCAGCCGCGCTCGTCGGCGGCTTCGTGCCCGCACGCGATGCGCAGGCGATCAAACCGGCGCAGGCGCTGAAGGGGCTGGGCAGCGTCGATGCGGGCAATGGTCGATGGCGCTGGGTCGGTTGGGCGCTGCTGTTGATCGGCCTTGCGCTTGCGATGCTGCCGCCCATCGCAGGCGTGCCCGTCGCGGCATATGCGTCGGTCGCGGCGTTGCTGTTCGCGGGCGTGGCGCTGGTTCCTTCCGTCGTCGACCTGCTGCTTCGCGCCGTGCCGGTGCCCGCGTCGGCGCTCGGCCTGCTGGCGCTGCGGCGCGCGAGCTTTCATCGGCGTACGGCGATGGCGGTGGTCGCGGGCGTGGTGGCAAGTCTGGCGTTGTCGGTTGCGCTGACGGTGATGGTGCAAAGCTTTCGCGCCAGCGTCGCTCAGTGGTTGGACCAGGTGCTGCCGGCCGACATGTACCTGCGCACCGGTGCCAGTGCGTCGTTGGCCGAGCAGGCGTGGCTCGACGCATCGTTCGAAGCCAAGGCAGCGGCGGTGCCGGGCGTGCAGCGCATCGAAGTCGCGCGCCTGCGTGCGATGACGCTGTCGAGCGAGCGGCCCGCGGTCACGCTGGTCGCGCGACGACTTGCATCGCTGGCCGACCCCAACGAGCGCCTGCCGTTGGTGGCACCGGCCATGCCGCGCAAGGCCGGCGAGATCGGCGTGTACGTCAGCGAAGCGGTCGAGCGGCTTTACGAAGCGCTTCCCGGTGACATGCTCGAGCTGCCGCTGCCGACCGTCGCAGGGCAAACGACGGTGAAGGTCCGCGTGCTGGGCGTGTGGCGCGACTTCGCGCGCCAGTTCGGTGCCGTCGCGATCGATCTCGACGACTACCGCAAGCTCACCGGCGACGACCGCGTCAACGAGATGAGCATCTGGCTCGAGCCGCGCACCGATGTCGCCGCCGTGCAGGCCGCGCTGCGCGCGCAGGCCGGGCCGGATGCGGTGATCGACTTCGCCACCACCGCTGAGTTGCGCACGATCTCGTTGCGCATCTTCGACCGCAGCTTCGCTGTCACGCGCTACCTGCAAGCGGTGGCGATCACGATCGGGCTTGTGGGCGTCGCCGCCGGGTTGTCAGCGCAGGTGCTGGCACGTCGCAAAGAGTTCGGCTTGCTGTCGCACCTGGGTCTGTTGCGCAGCGAGGTGTTGCGGTTGGTGAGCATCGAAACCGCAGCGTGGCTCGTGGCCGGCGTCGTCGTCGGCGTCGCGCTGGGCGTTGCCATCGGTGCGATCCTGGTGCACGTAGTGAACCCGCAGAGCTTCAACTGGACGATGCAGCTACGCGTGCCGTGGCTGACGATCGCGGCGTTGGCAACAGCCGTCATCGTCAGTGGCGTCGCCACGGCGTGGTGGGCCGCACGCGCGGCGGCAGGGCACAACACAGTGCGCGCGGTGCGCGAGGACTGGTGAACGACACCATGATTGCGAACCGGTACGGTCGACGCATGTGGCTTGCATCGCCACTGACGCTGCTGCTGGATCACGCGGCGCTGCGCGCTCAGCCATCGACGAATGACGCCGTCCGTCGCGATCGAAGACTCGCATTCCCACGCGACCATGGTGCGCACCTGGCCCAACGCATCGAGTGGTGGTACCTCACGGGTTGGCTCGCTGATTCGAAGGCGCCCGGCAACGACGCGACGCACGGCTTTCAGATCACGTTCTTTCGCGTGCGCACGCGCCTGGGCGAAGGCATGAAGAGCCGCTTCGCGCCACGGCAGTTGCTGATGGCGCACGCCGCGATCACGGACTTGGGGGCGAAGCGGCACCACCACGCGCAGCGCCTCGCGCGCTGGTCGGGTGACGAGGCCATCGACAGCCGCGATCATGCACGGCTCGACGACGCGGGGCTGCGCATCGGCACATGGCGGCTCGAGCGAAGCGACGACGCGGCTGCATCGACATGGCACGCCGCGGTCGACGCGGGCGATTGGTCGATTGACGTGCGTCTGCGCGCGACGCAGCCGTTGCTGCTGCAAGGCGATGCGGGCTTCTCGATCAAGGTGCCTGGTGTGAGCGCGGGTGCGGGCCCGGGTGGAGCGTACGCGACGCACTACGTCACCGAACCGCACCTGGCCGCCGACGCGAGGTTGCGTATGCAGGGCCGAGAGCTTGCGTTGCAAGGCCGCGCGTGGATCGACCACGAGTGGAGCGACGCGCTGCTGCCCCAAGACGCCACCGGCTGGGACTGGATCGGCATGAACCTCGACGACGGCACCGCGCTGACCGCGTTTCGCGTTCGCGGTGTCGACGGCAGCGTGCTCGGTTCCGGCGGCAGCTATCGCGACGCGCGCGGCACATTGCGCGTCTTCACACACGGTGAGCTTCGCTTCACGCCGCTGCGCACGTGGCAAAGCCCCGCCACCGGTGGCCGCTACCCGGTGGCATGGGCGATCGACACACCCGTGGGCCGCTTCGAGGTACGAAGCCTGCTCGACGCGCAGGAACTGGACGCGCGCATGAGCACCGGCACCGTGTATTGGGAAGGCGTGTCCAGCCTCCACGACGCGCAGGGCCAACGCATCGGCCGCGGGTATCTCGAGATGACGGGCTACGTCGGTCGCTTGCGGTTCTGAACGAATGCGTATGCTGCGCCAGCGCCGATCGGGCGCGTCATGAGGACCAGCGCCATGCAGCATTCCATCGCCGACTTCATTGCCGCCCACGCCGACCAGGAGCGCGACGCGGGCCTGTTCGAAGTCGAGAACCCGATGACGCTTCAGGTCAACCTGCGCGGCACCGTCTACGCCAAGGCGGGCGCGATGGTTGCCTACCGTGGCGACGTGAAATTCTCGCGCAAGGGTGTGCTCGAAGACGGCCTCGGCAAACTCTTGAAGAAGGCCGTGACGGGCGAGGGCGCGACGCTGATGAAGATGGAAGGCAACGCACGCGTCTACCTGGCCGATGCGGCCAAGCGCGTGCACGTGCTGGCGCTCGAGGGCGAGAGCATCAGCGTCAACGGCAACGACCTGCTGGCGATCGAATCGACGCTGGACTGGGACATCGTGATGATGAAGAGCATGGCCAGTGCATTGGCCGCGGGCCTGTTCAACGTGAAGATCTCGGGCCGCGGGCTGGTCGCGATCACCACGCACGGCCAGCCGCTGGTGCTGCCAGTCACCAGCGCGCGCCCGGTGCACACCGACCCGCAGGCCACGGTGGCGTGGAGCGGCAAGCTGTCACCCGACATTCACACCGACGTGTCGCTGGGCGCGCTGGTGGGGCGCACCAGCGGCGAGTCGGTGCAGATGCGGTTCAAGGGCGAGGGGTGGGTGATGGTGCAGCCGTATGAAGAGCGGGCGGTGGTGGCGAGGTAGGCCCCGTCGCGCGCACTACAGTAGCTGCACGCGCAGAAAGGCCACGACTGAGTCGAACGCCTCTAGCGTGGGGTGTCCCGGCCATGGCTGGTACTCCTCGGTCAGCACCGAGTGAGCGGATCGCTTGATGCAGCGCGTGTCGGACGGCAGCGTGATGGCATGGAAGCGGTCGCCCAGCAGCGCTTTCATGGTATCGAAGCGCTGGGGCGGGCTGATCCGGTCGTTCTCGAATCGCAGCCCCAGCACGCGACAACGCTTGTCACCCGTGCCTTGCCACGTCGCTTCGATTGACCGCTCGAATGTGCACGGGAACCCCATCGGGTAGCTGGGCTGGCTGCTCACGCCCGCCAGCACGTGCTTGTCGGCGATCATCGACAGCACGAAACCTCCCGTCAGGCACATGCCGATGACGCCGATCGGCCGATCACCGTGTACTTCGCTGACCTTTTGGCCCAGCGCCCGCAGCCAACGCGTGACCGGGAAGCCGGATTGTTCGCAGAATTGCGTGAACTCCCACCCGACGCACAGACGGCCGATGTTCATCGCCATCGCGCGCTCGCCAGCCTGGCCCAGCAGCAGCGGCAGATAGACCACGAAGCCCGCGTCGCGCAGCCGCTGCGCGAGTTCGATGCACTGCGGTGTCATACCCGGCAGTTCGTGCATCAGGATCAACGCAGGCTTCCGCAGGTCGCTGCCGACGACGTACACGTCGTGGACGATGTCGCCGCCGGGCTCGGTGGTCGCGAACGGCGACCACGTTGCCCTCGTCAAGCCTTCGGGAAGTACAGCCATGTCAGCAGTTTGTCGAGCACCTCACGGTCGCGCCAGTAGTTCGTGTGCGATCGAGGTCCGACGCGGATGTTCTTCGGCCATGCGCCGCCGAGATTGCCGATTCGCGTTCCGATGAAGTCGTCTTCCCGATAGACGTTCAGCCAGCCGAATCGCGGCGCGAGGCCGCGCTTGATGCGGTAGAGCGCCGGCATGTAGTACCGGTACAGGTGCCGCACCGGCGAGCCCATCGTCACGATGTCGACTGGGGTGGTGCCGAGGACCTGCCGAACCTCCCTGGAGCGGGCTCCGACAACCTCCAGGATGCCAAGGCCCGCAAGGGCCACCGTCGTGCCTTGGCTGTGCGACACGATGACCACGCGGTCAGGCTTGTGGTCCCGAACAACGCTCGTCAGCACGTCTTGAAACCGATCGACCATCGACTCCCACAGCCAGCGCTCCGGCGATGGAGCGCCCACACCCTGGGGCGCCATACTTTCTGGCGCGGTCCTGAAGTGCGCGACGGCGTCGAGGATGAGGTCGAGAGCAGTCAGCAACGGCGCGCGGGTGTATGCGAGGAGTGCCAGGAAGCCGGCGCTGAAGGCAAGTGCCAGAGGAGTCATCCACCCGTCGAAGCACTTGATCAACGAGAGGACCGAGGCGGCCCAATCCCACAGCGCGGCGGGCCGACCATTCGTCGGTTTGATCAGATGGCTTTCGAGCGCCAAGGCCAACGGGACGACCAGCGCGGCATACACCGACATCACCCCACAGAACGCGGTGATCGCGAGCGGGCTGACCACATAGCGCAGACGCTCCTGGCGTTGCCCGCTCGACGCGCGCCGCGCGTTTCTCGCCATGACCACGAGGTACGCCAGCGCCATGACCAGGAAGGCCAGCCAGACCAAACCGAAGAGATGCAGCGCTCCCTGCAGGCGGTCTTCCCCGCCGATGGCCTTGTCGACCGCGGTCCACGCGAGCATCACCACGAAGGTGAACAAGCCGATGCCGAGGGCGGTACAAAAGTTCGCTGCGACCAGTGAGCGTGCCAGCAACTTTGCGCGCGTGTGCCGCCTCTGCACCGCCCATGCCGCGACGTGGAGGACCAACATCGACAGTCCAGCGAACGCGATCAGCACCGCCACCAGGGAAATGAAGAACGTGATCGCCTCGATGGCGGGGTACTTGTGGCTCGATGCCTGGGGCCAGCAGCACCAGGCAACGATGGCACCGGCCAGACCGATGGCGAACATGGCGTGCACCGTCGTCATCGACCATCGCCGCCTCCGTAAGCTTTCGTGGATCCCCCAAGCAAACAGCACTAGCGCCACCGAGCCCGCGATTGCCGCGCTGCGTTGCGACAGGTCCAACGAGTTCCATGGCTTGAGGGTGGTCAAGCGGGTCGTCAACCCGACCGCGACCGCCAGCAGATTCAGCGCGAACAGCGGTCCGCGGACCAACCAGAACGCCGCTCGGGAGCACCAGGTGGCGAACCGCACGAACGAACGGCTGGCGCCCTTCGACGCAGGCCCCGCGAGCGCGGCGTCATGGGCCGCGTTGGCGATGTACTTCAACCCGAAGATCAGGTCGAACAACGCGATCAGCAAGCCTGTGGCGCTGTTCTTCACGCGCGAAAGGTCACCCCAGTAGACCTCGCGGAGATGGATTTCGTGGTCGCCCGGCGCGGCCCCGCTGCGTGCTTCACGCGCGTCGCGCATCGTCGCTCCGGCCACCGGATAGCAGTTCACCAGCGGCGACCCCGTACCAGCGTCGCCCGGCTCCATGCGCTGCTCGACCGTGCGCGGCGCCGATTCGCGCAGCGGCGTCGTGCCCACCAGCCCTTGCACCAGTGCCTCGAGTGCATCGCCCGCCAATGGATCCCCGATGCCATGAACAACGACGACAGCAGTCTTCGACATGACGCCCCAATCTTAGGTTTGTGTCCGACGAGGTCAACCCGTCAAAGTATCCCTAAGGTCGCGAGTTGGAAGATGCGCACCTGTCGAGAAACAGCGCATGCGTCGATGCGGTGCCCTGAAGGGGCCGCGAAGTGCACCTAAGCCGCCGCTGGGCGATCATCCGCGGATGACCCGTGTGCGCTTGACCTTCCTGCTGCTGAGTTGCGCCATCAGCGCATCGGCGTCGGCACAAAACGCTGCGCTACCCACCGACATGCCCCAACGCGTGCTCGCCTGCACCGCCTGCCACGGCAAGGAGGGCCGAGCCAGCAGCGAGGGCTACCTGCCGCGCATCGCCGGCAAGCCTGCGGGGTATCTGTACAACCAGTTGCTGAACTTCCGCGACGGCCGGCGTGCCAACGCGGCGATGCAGCGGTTGATTGATCCGCTGAGCGAGTCGTACCTGCGCGAGATCGCCGAGTACTTCGCGTCAATCGATCTGCCGTACCCGCCTCCGCAGGTGACGTCGATGCCGCCAGCGATGCGCGCACGCGGCGAGCGCGTGGTTCACGAAGGCGACCCCGCGCGCGACGTGCCTGCATGCGCGAGTTGTCATGGCAAGGCGCTGACGGGTGCGCAGCCCGCGGTGCCCGGTCTGCTGGGCCTACCGCGCGACTACCTCGTGGCGCAGCTTGGCGCATGGCGCGGGGGGCTACGTCGCGCGCATGGGCCTGACTGCATGGCGACGATCGCGCGGCGCATGGATGCTGATGACGTTGTCGCCGCCGCGACGTGGCTGGCTGCGCAGGCGCCACCCTCGACGGCTGCGCCGCACGACACGATCGATGCTTCGTCGATGCCGATGGACTGTGGTTTGCAGGACGCGCAGTCAGGCAAGGGCAACAAGCCGTGACGCGTCGTGTGCGGGTGTTGATGCTGGTGGCAGCGGCGTTGGCCGTGTTGATCGCTGTCGTCGTCGCATTCGAGTGGCGCGCGTGGCGCCGCCCTGCGGCAGCGTCGATCTCATCTTCGGCTTCGACCGTCGCGCACGACGCGACACAGATCCGCCGTGGCGAATACCTCGCACGCGCTGGCCATTGCGCCGGCTGCCACACCGCGCGCGGCGGCGAGCCCTTCACCGGTGGCAAGCGCATCGACACGCCGTTCGGTGCCATCGTCTCGGCGAACCTGACGCCGGATGTCGACACCGGCCTGGGCGCTTGGACAGCCGATGACTTTCATCGCGCGCTGCAGGAAGGCCGCGCGCCTGGCGGCAGGCTCATCGTGCCCGCATGCCCCTACCCGAACTTCACGCTCGTCACGCGCGACGACACCGACGCGATCCACGCCTTCCTGCAAAGCCTGCCGCCAATAAGCCGCGTCGATCTGCGCGAACGTGGCCTGCGTTTTCCGTATGGGCTGCAGGTGTCCATCGCCGCCTGGCGCGCGCTGTACTTCTCACCCGTCACGTTTGTCGATGACGCAACGCGCGCACCCGAATGGAACCGTGGCCGCTACCTCGTGCAAGGCTTGGCCCACTGCGGCGCCTGCCATGTCGATCGCGGCGCGCTCGGCGGCGGCAGCGCCGATCTTGCGACGGGTGGGCGCCTGCCCGACGGCCGTTGGTACGCGCCGTCGTTGGCATCACCCGCCGAGGCCGGCGTGTCGACATGGTCAACGCAGGACGTGGTTGCGCTGCTGGCGCACGGCCGCAATGCGAATGCGTCGACGCTGGGACCGATGGCCGAGGTGGTGTTTCGCAGCACGCAGCACCTGAGTGAAGCCGACCTGCGCGCGATGGCGGTGTACCTGCAATCGTTGGGGCCATCGACGCCGTCGCCATCAACATCACCCATATCACCAGCACGCCCCCCGATGCCATCGTCGACCATCGATGCACGCGCATCCGCCGACGCAAAGCTGTACGACGACCACTGCGCCGACTGCCACGGCAAGCAAGGCGAAGGCAGCGGCGGCCGCCACCCGCCACTGGCAGGCAACCGCGCAGTGACGCTCGCAGCACCGAACAACGTCGTCCAAGTGATCCTGCACGGCGGCTTTGCACCCGCCACGTCAGGCAACCCACGCCCCCACGGCATGCCGCCTTTCGGCCACGTGCTCGACGATGCAGCGGTGGCGGCGGTTGCCAGCTACGTACGCCGGTCGTGGGGCAACGCGGCGGGGGAGGTCAGCACGCTCGAGGTGATGCGGCTGCGGTGATCTGTGCCTTGGGCTCAGGCATACGCCACCCATCCGCGAAATGCCAAGGCGACGTAGAAGACGCTGATGTCCGAGAAACCTGCCTTCCGCATCAGTTCTTCGTCCTGCTCCGGCGCAAGGATAGGAAGCTGCTTGCCCATTGCCGCCGCCGCCGTCTTTGCCTGCTCGGGATCAACGTCAGATGAGACGGCAAACGCTGCACATCGAGACAACCACAGATCACGCTCGGCACGATCCTGCGAAATGCTGTAGTGCATGGCGACAAACGCCCCACCGGGCTTCAACCGTGCATGAATTTCACACAGTGTTCGGTAGCGTTCGGCTTCGGTGATGAAGTGCAGCGTCAAGAGGCAAGACGCCGCATCGAACGGCCCTCGAGGAGCCGCTTCGACATAACCATGGTGCAGTTGCACGCGGGAAGCGAGTGTCCCGAGCGCAGTCTTCGCCAGACTCAACATTTCGGCGGAGGGATCAACGCCGTCGAATTGCCAACCGGGGAACGAACGCGCGAAGAACTCGAGCTCCTTGCCGCCGCCGGCGCCAACGACCAACACGCGCCCATCGGGCAGTGTGCGCTCGGCCAACAGCAGGGCTGACATGCGATGCAGGTCATTCAACCCGGGGACACGCCGGGCTGCGTTCTCGGCATAGTTCGCAATGGCCTTGGGGTCCGAGAAGGATGACACCGCCTCAGGGTCAAACGTTAAACAAAAAGTGCATCACGTCCCCGTCTTTGACGACGTACTCCTTGCCTTCCGCACGCATCTTCCCCGCGTCCTTCGCGCCTTGTTCGCCACCATGCGCGACGAAGTCGTCGTACGCGATGGTCTGGGCGCGGATGAAGCCTTTTTCGAAGTCGGTGTGGATCGCGCGCGGCGGCTTTGGGGGCCGTGTCGCCCTGATGAATCGTCCAGGCGCGGACTTCTTTTTCGCCGGCGGTGAAATAGGTGTGCAGGCCCAGCAGCGAGAAGGCAGCGCGGACCAGGCGGTTCAAGCCCGGTTCTTCGAGGCCCATTTCTTTCAGGAACTCGAGGCGGTCTTCGTCGCTCATCTCCGACAGTTCGCTTTCGATGCGTGCGCAGATGGGCACGACCGGGGCGTTGCCTTGGGTTTTTGCGAAGGCGCGCAGTTTGTCGAGGTATGGGTTGTTCTCGAAGCCGGTCTCGGCCACGTTGGCGACGAACATCGCCGGCTTGGCGGTGATGAGGCACAGGGGCGCAAGTACCACCTGCTCTTCTTTCGCGAAATCGATCGAGCGCACGGGCTTGCCTTCGTCCAGCACGGCCTGGCACTTCTTCAGCACGTCGACCAGGCGCTGCGCTTCTTTGTCGCCGCCGGCTTTCGCGGCCTTGCCGTAGCGAATCAGGCTTTTGTCGACGGTGGCCAGGTCGGCCAGGCACAGCTCGGTCTGGATGACTTCGATGTCGGACACGGGGTCGACCTTGCCGGCGACGTGGATCACGTTGTCGTCGTCGAAGCAGCGCACCACGTTGACGATGGCGTCGGTTTCGCGGATGTGCGCGAGGAACTGGTTGCCCAGGCCTTCGCCTTTCGACGCACCGGCCACCAGGCCCGCGATGTCGACGAATTCGACGATCGCCGGCAGCACACGCTCGCGGCTTGACGATCTGCGCCAGCTTCGTCAGGCGCGCATCGGGCACCTCGACCACGCCCACGTTGGGCTCGATGGTGCAAAAGGGATAGTTCTCCGCCGCGATGCCCGCCTTGGTGAGCGCGTTGAAGAGGGTGGACTTGCCCACGTTGGGCAGGCCGACGATGCCGCAGCGGAGGCTCATGAAGGACAGTCGTGTATCAAAAGCGCGGATTGTAGGCAGCGGCGCTTCCTACAATTCGCGGATGGAACGCGACGTTCTCATCCACGGCGCCGGCATCGTCGGTTGCGCGGCCGCGTTGGCGTTGCATGAAGCTGGCCTTCGTGTCGCCATGGTTCACCACGACACGGCGGTCGGTGCGTCGGCGGTGTCCGTTGTGTCCGTTGTGCCCGCACGCGCCGACATCCGCGCCTACGCGATCAGCGCGTCGTCGCAGGCTTTGCTGGAACGCGTCGGCGCCTGGCAACGCATGCCGGGCGATGCGTACACGCCGGTGTACGACATGCGCATCGAAGGCGACAGCGGCGGCCGCGCGCTGGCGTTCTCGGCGTGGCAGCAACACGTGCGTGAACTCGCGTGGATTGCCGATGCTGGTGCGCTCGAGGCGGCGTTGCGCATGCGGGTCGGCGAAGCCGGTATCGCGCATGTGCCGGCCGAAGGCGCCACGGCTGCGCTCGAGGTCATCGCCGAAGGCAAGGCGTCGGCTTCGCGCGCACGCCTGGGCGTGACCTTCGATCGCCACGACTACGGCCAGACCGCGGTCGCGGCGCGCCTGGTCAGCGACCAAGCGCATGAAAACACCGCGCGCCAATGGTTCCTTGCGCCCGACGTGCTGGCGCTTCTACCGTTCGACCGGCCGCAGCCCGGTTGCAGCTTCGGGCTGGTGTGGTCGGTGTCGACGGCGCGAGCGAAGGAACTTCAAGGCATGACGGTGCAAGCCTTCGAGTACGAACTGGCGCAAGCCACCCAGGGCGGCGCCGGTGCGCTGCAACTGGGGTCCGAGCGCGCATGCTGGCCGCTGGCGGTGGGTGGAGCCGAGCGCATCGTGGGCCCGGGCTGGGTGCTGGTGGGCGATGCGGCGCACGTGGTGCATCCGCTGGCCGGGCAGGGGCTGAACCTCGGGCTGGGTGACGTGGCGGCGCTGGCCGACGTGATCGCTGCGCGCGAGGCGTGGCGCGGTGTCGGCGACGAACGGCTGTTGGCGCGCTACGCACGGCAGCGCGCGTGGCCGGTCGCGGCGATGCGTGGTGGCATCGACGCATTGCAGGTTCTTTTCTCACACCCGTCCCCGGTCGCGCGGGAACTTCGCAATCGCGGCTTGGGTCTGGTCGATAGCATGTCGGCCGTCAAGCGCTGGCTGGCGTCCGAGGCCTTCGGGCGATAAATCAGCCGCGGTCGACAAAATCACTCTCCTGGAGATCGCTTCATGTTCAACACCGCACGTCGCGCGGCACTCGCCTTTGCCACCGTGGCCTTCGCCGCGATGGTGCTGCCGGCACAGGCCGGCGAGGACGAGATCCGCAAGAACATCGCGGCGCGTATGCCCAACTTCCCGAAGATCGACGAGATCGCGAAGACGGCGATCACCGGCATTTGGGAAGTGCGCATCGGCACCGACGTTCTGTACACCGACGAGAACGGCGACCACATCATCCAGGGGTCGCTGTTCAGCACGAAGGAGAAGGTCAACCTGACCGAGAAGCGCGTCGCGAAGCTCACCGCGATCGACTTCAAGACGCTGCCCCTCAAGGACGCGATGGTCGCCAAGCAGGGTGATGGTTCGCGCAAGGTGGCGATCTTCGCCGACCCCAACTGCGGCTACTGCAAGCGTTTCGAGCGCGACATCCTGGCCGCGAAAGACGTGACGATCTACACCTTCCTGTACCCCGTGCTCGGCGACGACTCGAACGTCAAGTCGCGCGCGATCTGGTGCACGAAGGACGCGCAGGCCACGTGGCGCGCCTGGATGATCGACGGCAAAGCGCCGCCGAAGACGATGGGCGAATGCGACAGCGGCGCGGTCGACCGCAACGTCGCCTTCGGCCAGAAGCACCGCGTCAGCGGCACACCGGCCATCATCTTCGAAGACGGCATGCGCGTGCCCGGCGCGATTCCGCTCGATCGGTTCGAGAAGCAACTCGCTGACTCGAAGGCAGCGAAGCCGAAGTCGTGAGCGGCTTGCCAGCGGCGTCGATGATGACGTTGCACGCGCGTCATGCTGTGCTGGCGTGGGTTGTTGTGTTGTGTGCGTGCGCCGGTGGCGGCGATGCATCTGACCCGACGTCGGTGCCCGGGACTTCGACGGCACCGGGCGGGTTGCGCGCGACGAATGCCTTTGCGAATCTGTCGTTCGACCAGCCGACGTTTCTGACGCACGCGGGCGACGGGACGAACCGGTTGTTCGTGACCGAGAAGCAAGGCGTCATTCGCGTCTTCGACAACCGGGCCGACGTCGCGTCGCACAGCGTGTTCGTCGACCTTCGTTCGCAGGTCGATTCGTCGACCGACGATGCGGGGTTGCTGGGCCTGACCTTCGACCCCGCGTTCCGCGCGAATGGCCACGTGTACGTCAGCTATGTGACGCTCGCGCCCACGCGCAAGGTGCGGGTGTCGCGCTTCACCGTGAGCGCGGGCAATCGCAACGTGATCGACCCGGCGTCAGAGCGCGTGGTCTACCAGTACGACCACGCGCGTGACTGGCACTACGGCGGCTGGCTTGCCTTCGGCCGCGACGGTATGTTGTACCTGTCCACCGGCGACAACGTCCGTGACACCGCGCTTCAGGACGTGTCGTCGCCCTACGGCAAGGTGCTTCGCATGCGCATCAACGCCGACGGCAGCCATGCGATACCAGCCGACAACCCCTTCGGCAATCTCACGTGGGCCATGGGCTTTCGCAACCCCTGGCGATGCAGCTTCGACCGCGAGAACGGCGACCTGTGGTGCGGCGATGTCGGCGAAGACAACGTCGAAGAGATCAACTTCGTGCGTCGCGGCACCCACTATGGCTGGGATTACTTCGAAGGTCAATCGGCCGTTGCGCGCACCCGCGCCTTTGCCATCATCGAGCTACGAATCCGCCGTGCACAGCTATGACCATAGCGTGGGCATTGCGGTGATCGGCGGGTATGTCTACCGCGGACAGGCGCATCCGTGGCTGGTTGGGCAGTATCTCTACGCCGACTTCGCGTCGGGAAACCTGTGGGCAGTCACCAGCCCTGGTCAAGGCCAGTTCGGCAGCGTCTCGGTGGTGGCAACCGACTTGACGTCGCCGCAAAGCTTCGGCGAAGACGAGGCGGGCGAGGTCTATGTCGTCTCGATGACCGGGCGGATCTTGCGCCTCGACGGCAACGCTCTGCGCTGACCTGGCGCGCGTAGAAGGCTGCCCGATGCGCACGCATCGCGGTGCCGTCACCAATGTCAAGCCTTGTTGCAATGCGCCGCCCTGCAAGGCGGGTGGACGTGCTGCAATGCGCCCGCTTTTAGTCGCTGCCTTTCGAAGCAGTATCTCGTTGGGAGATCCCATGCGTCGGCATTCGAGCCTTGGTTTGTCTGCGTCATTACGTGTGCGCGCGCTGCAACGCGCGTCGACCTCGGCGGCAACAGCACTGTCTGTGCTGATGCTGCTGTTCCTTGCGGCTTGCGGTGGTGGCGACGAAGGCAGCGTTGCTGCGTCGACACCAGCGGCAAGCACGAGTGCGGGCATGCCCGACGCGGTCGCCCGCGATGACATTACGCGGCTCGAGGCAACCACCACCACCTGGACGCATGTCGCGTCCGAGTGGCAGACGTTCGTGCTCGTCCAGCCCTCGCGCGTGCGCTACGGCGCGGGCACCACGTGGATCGAGCGTGACCTGCCGGCGGGCCAGGCCACTTGCAGCAACGCCTTCTTCGGCACCGACCCGCTGCAGGGCGTCGCCAAGTCGTGCGAGACGTTGCAGGCGGTGATTGCCGACTGGACCTTCCTTGCCGACGAGTGGCAGGCGTTCACCCTCGCGGTACCCACGCGCGTGCGCTACGGCGCGGGCAGCACGTGGGTCGAGCGTGACCTTCCCGCGGGCCAGGCCAACTGCAGCAATACCTTCTTCGGCAGCGACCCGGTGCCGGGCGTGGTCAAGCACTGCGAGTCGCAGGGCGCTTCGCCCACGGGCACTTGGACCTTCGTTGCCGACGAGTGGGGAGCCTTCACGCTCAGCGCTGCTTCACGCGTGCGCTATGGCGCGGGCAGCACGTGGGTCGAACGTGATCTGCCGGCCGGCCAGGCGTCTTGCAGCAACGCGTACTTTGGAGCCGACCCACTGCCGGGTACGGTCAAGCGTTGCGAGGCACGCCGGGGGTCAGGGGGAGGCGGAGGCGGTGGTGGTGGTGGTGGAGGTGGAGGGGGCGGTGGTGATCGTCCGACTGACCGCGCACAGGCTGCGCGCTTCCTCACGCAGGCCACCTTCGGCCCGACCAACGCCGACATCGACCGTTTGATGGCGATCGGTTATGCGGCCTGGATCGACGAGCAGTTCGCGAAGCCCGCGTCGAACCATCGTGAAGCCTATCGCGCGATCAACCAAGCCTTTGTCGCCGCAGGCAAGGGCTCGACGATCTGGCAGACCGGCACGATCAACGCCTTCTGGAAACACGCGCTGAGCGGCGACGACCAGCTTCGCCAACGTGTGGCCTACGCGCTGTCGCAGATCATGGTGATTTCGCTGCAGGACAGCACGGTCAGTGACAACGGCGAGGCCGTTTCCGCGTGGGTCGACATGTTGGGCGACAAGGGCCTGGGCCGCTACCGTGACCTGCTCGAGAGCGTGGCGATGAACCCGCTGATGGGTACTTACTTGTCGCACCTGAAGAACCGCAAGGCCGACCCGGCGACTGGCCGCGTACCGGACGAAAACTTCGCGCGTGAAGTGATGCAGTTGTTCTCGATCGGCCTGCGCGAGTTGAACGCGGACGGTACGCCGAAGACAGCCAACGGTGCTCCGATCGAAACCTATACCGACGTCGACATCGCCGGCTTGGCCAAGGTTTTCACCGGCTGGAGTTGGCAGTGCCCGAATCTGGCCAACGACGGCTGTTTCAACTGGGGCAGGCCCTACGGGGACACGTCGGGCATAAAAGCCGACTGGTTCTCGCCGATGGTGAGTTACCAGCGGTTCTACAGCGAAGAAAGCAAGGTTTTCCTTGGCAGAACGATCGCGGCTGCATCACCAGCCAACGCGCGCGCCGAGCTTGCTATCGCGCTCGATACGCTGGCGAATCACCCGAATGTTGGTCCCTTCATCGGCCGGCAGATCATTCAGCGCCTGGTGACCAGCAACCCAACCCCGGCCTACGTGGCTGACGTGGCCGCTGCGTTCACGAATTCGGGTGGCGACATGAAGGCGATGGTCAAGGCGATCTTGATGCACCCCGAAGCACGCGTGATGAACGATACCTCGGGCAAGGTTCGCGAGCCGGTGCTGCGGCTGACGGCGTTCATGCGCGCTTTCGATGTCCGTTCGCAATCGGGCTATTTCTGGATCAACAACACCGACGACCCCGGCACCCAACTTGGTCAGACGCCATTGCGCGCGCCGTCGGTCTTCAACTTCTACCGCCCGGGCTACACGGCACCGGGGTCGGTGTCGGCGTCGCTTGGCAAAGTCGCACCCGAGCTGCAGGTGTTGCACGAAACCTCGGCTGCCGGCTATGTCAACTTCATACGCGACTTTCTCGACTGGAACATAGGCTGGGATTCGATCAACCTGCGAGGCGACTTCCTTCTCGACTATGCGCCGTGGCGCGCGCTGGCGGACCAGCCGTCGACCCTGGTCGACCGCGTGGCCGAGAAGCTGCTTTATGCGCCGATGCCTGCTGATCTGAAGGCTGAAATCCAGACCGCGGTCACCAGTATCACGATCCCCGCGTTGGCGAGTAATGGCAGCAATCAGGCGTGGATCAATACGCTGAAAGAACGCCGGGCCAAGGCCGCGATGCTGCTCATCGCGGCGTCACCTGAATATCAGGTGCAGCGGTGAACGTGCGATGCTGTGATGGTGTGACGGTGATGGTTAGGTCTACTCGACCAGGGAAACAGCCATGAGCAGGTATACGACCACAAGCGCCTCGCGGCGTCATTTTCTTCGCCAAGCCGGTGCGTTGTCGGCGCTGGGTACCGTCGGTGCGCCGCTTGCGTTGAACCTCGCAGCGATGGGTTCAGCCGCAGCGCAGTCCGCAGGCGGCTACAAAGCGCTGGTATGTGTATTCATGTTCGGTGGTAACGACGCTTACAACACGGTGCTGCCTACCGACGCCACGTCGTGGGCGAACTACCTGTCGATTCGCAACCAGGCTCCTGACCCGATCGCGTTGTTGGCGCCGGGCACCGCGCCGAACACCGCGTCGGGCGACGTCCGCATGCGCATGGGCGGCGTGTTGCCGATCGCACCCGCGCGTGCGCAGGGACGCAGCTTCGCGATGCACCCCGCGATGGACGACGCGCAGCGACTCTTCGACATCGACAAGCGCCTCGCAATCGTCGCGAACGTCGGTCCGCTGAAGGCGCCGACCACCAAGGCGCAATACGCGCAGTTGTCGTACCCCAGGCCGGCGAACCTCTTTTCGCACAACGACCAGCAGAACACGTGGCAGACCTTCGAGCCCGAAGGTGGCACCCTCGGCTGGGGCGGGCGCCTGGGCGACCTGGTGGTCGCGGGTAACACGCAGTCGATGTTCACGTCGATCTCGGCGTCGGGCAACGCGGTGTGGCTGGCCGGTCAGAACGTGCGCCAGTACCAAGTGGGTAACAACGGCGCCATTCGCATGGGTGTGCGCGCCAACGGCCGCATCTTCGAATCTGCCGAGGTGGCGGCCGCGCTCGAGCGCATCGCGCGACGCCCGCGTTCGAACCACATGTTCGAGCAAGACATGACGGCGGTTGCCGCTCGCTCGCTCGACGCCGAGGCGCTGCTGCGCAACGCGCTGCCGGCGGCCACCGACCCGATGTTCGCGGGCAGCCTGGCTTACGTCGATCCGAACTCGCCGACGGGTGCCACCGCCAACAACCCGCTCGCCCAGCAGATGCAGGTGGTCGCGCGGATGATCCAGGCCGGACGTAGCGGCGCTTTGGGCGTGCGCCGCCAAGTGTTCTTCGTCAGCCTGGGCGGTTTCGACACGCACGACAACCAGAACTACACGCAGCCGCGGTTGTTGGCGCAGTTGTCGCACGCCTTGGCGTGGCTGGATACCGCGCTGGGCAACATGGGCGCACGCAATGACGTAACCACCTTCACCGCGTCGGACTTTGGTCGCACCTTCACCAGCAATGGCGACGGTACCGACCACGGTTGGGGCTCGCATCAGTTCGTGATGGGCGGTGCGGTGCGCGGCGGCGACATCTATGGCAACTTCCCGGTGCTGGGCACGAAGAACGCCAACAACAACGGCTTCGACTCGAGCCCAAATCAGTTGCAAAACGGCTCGTTGTTGCCCGAGGTGGCGGTCGACCAATTCGGTGCGACGCTTGCCAAGTGGTTCGGCGTGGCTGACGGCACGTTGAATACGGTGTTCCCGAACCTGGGCGCGTTTTCCACGCGGGATCTCGGCTTCATGGCCTGATCGTCAGTCGGACCCAACCATCCGGAGGGACGCGACATGCATACGAGAACCCGAGCGACCGCGCTGTCGGCACTGGCCTTCTTGTTCGTCGCGGCCTGCGGTGGCAGCGATGACACGGCAGATGCGACTTTGGGCATGGACGCTCGCGACGGCCCGGTGCTGCAAGCCGCAGAACCCACCTGGGTTCGCATCGCGTCGGAAGGCCAGATGTTCACGCTCGAGCAGCCCACGCGCGTACGTTATGGCGCGGGCGGCACGTGGGTCGAGCGAGATCTGCCGGCCGGTCAGGCCATCTGCACCAATGACTTCTTCGGTGGCGACCCGCTGCGCGGCATCGTCAAGTCATGCGAAGCGCTTCGGATCGTCGACTGGACCTACCTCGTCGACGAAGGTCAGCCGTTCGCGCTGACCGCACCCACGCGCGTGCGCTATGGCGCGGGCGGCACGTGGGTCGAACGTGATGTGCCGGCGGGGCAGGCCTTGTGCACGAATGACTTCTTCGGCACCGACCCGCTGCGCGGCGTCTTCAAACATTGCGAGACGCAGGGCGGCGCGAGTTCGGGCACGTGGTCCTTCGCCGCCAACGAGTGGGGCGCGTTCACGCTCGCCACGCTCCGACGCGTGCGCTACGGTATTGGCACGGTATGGATCGAGCGCGACCTGCCGGCGGGGCAGGTCTCGTGCACCAACACCTTCTTCGGTCGCGACCCCCTCGTGGGCATCGTCAAGCGTTGCGAGGTGCTGGACGGCGCGCCACCGCCACCTTCGCCACCACCACCTTCGCCACCACCACCTTCGCCACCACCTCCCCCGCCAACGCCGCAACCAGGCCCGCCGCCGCAACTTCGCGCCGTGCAGGCATTCCCGAACCTGAGCTTCACGACCCTCACGTTCCTGACGCACGCAGGTGACGGCAGCAACCGCATGTTTGCGGTTCAGCAGGCCGGCCAGATCCGCGTGTTCGCCAACAACGCCGCCACGATCGCCGCGACGAACTTCCTCGATCTGAGTTCGAAGGTCGACTTTTCAGGCGAGGGCGGTGCGTTGGGTTTGGCGTTCGACCCCGACTACCGCAACAACGGCTACTTCTACGTGGCCTACACGGTGTTCGCACCCAACCGCAAGGTGCGCCTCTCGCGCTTTCGCGTCGGCGCCGACGCCAATGTCGCCGACCCCAACTCCGAGCGCGTGGTCTACGAGTACGACCACTCGCAAACGAATCACTTCGGCAGTTGGATCGGCTTTGGGCCCGACCGCTTGCTCTACATGTCGACCGGCGACAACGGGAGGCAAGAGTTGCAGTCCACCTCGTCGCCGTACGGCAAGGTGCTGCGCATGCGCATCAACGCCGACGGCAGCTACAGCCTGCCGGCGGACAACCCATGGGGCAGCCTGGCGTACGCGATGGGCTTTCGTAACCCATGGCGCTGCAGCTTCGACCGCGTCGGCGGCGCGCTGTGGTGCGGTGACGTCGGCGAGGTCCGCCTCGAAGAAATCAACATCGTGCGCCGCGGCGCGCACTATGGCTGGGACCATTTCGAAGGCGAATTGGTTGGGTCCACACCGACAAACCAACCGTACTCGTTCTTCGAGCCCGCGCTGCACCGCTACCCCCGCAGCGACGGCGGATCGGTGACGGGTGGCTATGTCTATCGCGGGAGCGCCTTACCGGGGCTTGTCGGCCGCTACGTCTATGGCGACTTCGTGTCGTCGCGCATGTGGGCCGTGACCATGAACGCGGCGGGGCAGCTTGCCGGCGTGACGCAGATTGCCAGCAACGTGGGCAGCATCACCACCTTCGGCGAGGACGAAGCGGGCGAATTGTTCGCGGGCACCGTCGAGGGGCGCTTGTTGCGCTTCGTGGCGCAGTAACCGTCACTCCTCGAGTTCCGACTTCGCCATCTCGACATCCAGCCGTTCCATCGCGTCCATCGGCTTGCAGGCTGCGGCGTCGGCGTAAAGCTGCTCGGCGTCCTTCATGCGCTTGTCGCCCTCGAGCATGACCAGCCCGTTCGCGCGCTCGATCATCGCGATCGCGCTGACTGGGTTGAGCTCGAGCGCCCGTTCGAGCATGCGCAGGCCCGTGGACGCGTCGGCGCCCTGCGTTTTCGCCAGCAGCTTGCCGACCTTGTCGATCACTTCAGCATGGAAGGTGCCCAACGCAATGTGTGCATCAGCATGTTTCGGCTCGAGTTTGATCGTCGTCTCGAGCGCACCTTTCACCTTCGAGCCCAACCCCTGTGACAGCGCCTTCGCCACGCTGATGCCCTGGCTGTAGCGGCCCAGCGCATAGGCCTGCCAATACCAGCCGGCGGGGTTCTTGGGTTCGGCCGTCTGCTGCGCCTGAGCGCGCTGTGAAACCTCGGTGAACATCGCGAGCTTGGTCTTCTCGCTCTTCTCGAGGTAGTTGGCGTAGATCGACTGGGCCTTGTTGGCCACCGTCACGCCGGCATCGCCCAGCTTCAATGCGGCGTCGAACGCCTTCTGGAAATCGCCCGCGTGGAAGAGGGCCCAGGCGTCGAGCACTTTGGCGTCTTTGGGCAGCGGCTCGGCGTCGCCTGCGTGCAGGCGCGACCAGTGCTTCTTCAGCGCGCCAGCGTCGTAGCGGTACTCGTCGGCGTAGGGGAAGGCGATCCATTTGGCCATGTGGTGTCTCCGGTGTGGTTGGTGTGGTTGATGTGGTTGATGTGGTTGATGTGGTTGGTGATGAACAGCATCGATCATCAACCCTCGAGGTAGCGCGCTGCAAGCCCGCGCAAATGCTCTTTCGACGCGTCGTCGAGGTAGGGGATCAACAGCGCCAGCACGTGCGACGCGCCGCGCGCCAGCGACACGCTCGCGGCTTCGGGTTCGAGCGCGTGGCGTGGGTCGCGCACGTATTCATAACTCAGCCAGTAGGTCAGCAGTGCCACCATCGACGTTGCCACCGGCGCCACGTCACGCTTGTCGATGTGCATCGCACCGCCCGCCGACAGGCCGTCGACCATGCCGCGCACGGCGCGGTTCTTGTCGGCCAACACGCGCTGAAAGCTGGTTTCGAGCATGCGGTTCTTCGACAGCAGGTCGTTCAGGTCGCGGTACAGAAAGCGGTACGACCAGATCAGCTCGAACAGCATGTGCACGAAGAGCCATGCGTCTTCGACGTTGCGAACGTTGTCGGCGGCCCCCAGCAATTCATTCAACGCGGCCTCGTAGCGCGCATAGAGTTTGTTGACCAGCGTTTCCTTCGCCGGGTAGTGGTAGTACAGGTTGCCCGGGCTGATCTTCAGCTCGGCCGAGATCGCGGTCGTGCTGACGTTGGGCTCGCCGAAAAGATTAAACAGCTCGAGGGTCACGTCGAGGATGCGTTCGGCGGTGCGGGGGCGAGGTTTCTTGGGCGGGGTCATGCGCCTCGCAATCTATCAGCACCGGGCGGGCAGCCTGGCTCGGGCTCGACGGGCGGCACCGGCGGTGTTTCCCTACGATACGTCGGCACCCGATGGCGCTGCTGCCGGGGCCACGGCGCATGGTCGCGCCACGCGAAACAACATCTGACCTCCATGACGCTGCTCAACGACGTTCACTCGCAACTGAACCCCACGCGCGTCGATCGCGTGCTGCGGCCCATGTCGGTCGACGACGTGTGCGCCGCGGTCGCGCAAGCGGCCCGGCATTCGCAGTCGCTGTCAGTCTCGGGAGGCCGCCACGCGATGGGCGGCCAGGCCTTTGCGACCGACGCGCTGCATCTCGACATGACGGGTCTGGCCCAGGTCATCGACACCGACGCCGAACGTGGCCTGCTGCACATCGGCGCCGGTGCCACGTGGCCCCGCATCCTCGAGGCCGCCAACGCGATGCGCGGCCCGTCAGCGGCGCCCGGCCGCCCGAAGCCGCTGACAGCCCCCTCGGGGGGCAGCGAGCGAAGCGAGCGTGGGGGCCCCGACGGTCGGGCGTGGGCCGTGCGCCAGAAGCAGACCGGGGTCGACGAGGTCACGCTCGGTGGGTCGATTGCAGCCAACGCGCACGGCCGCGGCTTGCTGATGCCGCCGCTGGTCGACGACATCGAATCGCTCGTGGTCGTCGACGCGCAGGGCCGCGCTCTTCGCGCCAGCCGCGACCAGAACACCGAGCTGTTCTCGCTCGTGGTCGGCGGCTATGGGCTCTTCGGCGTGGTGGTGTCGGCGACGCTGCGGCTCGTGCCTCGGCAGCGCGTGCAGCGGCTCGTCGACGTGCTGGACCTGCGCGACGCGATGCAGGCCGTGCGTCGCCGCGTCGACGACGGCTGCACCTACGGCGATTTCCAGTTCGTGATCGACCCTGCTGATCGCGGGTTCCTGACGCGCGGCGTCTTCGCCTGCTATCGGCCTGTCGACGACCCGCGCGACGACGAAGGTGATGGCGATGTCGATGCGGGTGCGGACCTGTCGAGCAACGCGTGGCTCGAACTCCTGCGCCTGGCCCATGCCGACAAGGCAGCCGCCTTCAAGCTCTACGCGCAGCACTACCTCGGCACCCACGGCCGCACCTACTGGGCCGATGCGATGCAGCTCGCGACCTACATTCCGAGCTATGCCGACTTTCTGGCGCGGGCCGATGGCGCGGAGCCCTCCAGCGCGCCGCGCGAAACGCTGGTGATCGGCGAACACTATGTGCCGCGCGATCAGATCGCCGCCTACATGGAGCGTGCTCGCGAGGTGCTGCTGCGCACGGGATGTGAGGTCATCTACGGCACGATCCGCTCGATCGTGCGCGAGCAGACGAGCTTCCTGCCGTGGGCGCGCGACGACTACGCCTGCGTTGTCTTCAACCTGCGCACGCCGCATACCGACGCCGGCCGCGAGCGCACGGCGCAGGCCTTCCGCGGGTTGATTCAGGCGGCGCTCGAGCTCGACGGCAGCTTCTTCCTCACCTACCACCGCCACGCCACGCGTGAGCAACTGCTGCATGCGTATCCGCGCCTGCCCGCGTTCCTGGCGCGCAAGCTCGAGCACGACCCCGGCGAGGTCTTCCAGAGCGACTGGTACCGCCACATTCGTGGCATGTTCCCTGATCGGATCGGCAGCGCATGAAGCACGACCGCGCCAGCGCCACCGCGCGCGTGATCGCCGCCGCCACCGTGATGCTCGAGCGTCGTGCCCGTGACGAGCGCGATGCGCGCGGTGAAAACATCGTGCCGCCGCACGCGGCCGACTGGTGCAGCGCGCTGCTGTCGCACACCGCGGCCGACCGCTGGTTGTGCGCCAGCGCGCGCCATGCGCCCACGCGTGCACTCTGGCGCTTGATCGAGCACGCCACGCTGCCCGGCATCGTCGAGCACTACGGCCACCGCAAGGCGTGGATCGAGGCGCGGTGCCGCAAGGCGCTGCGCGATGGCGTCGAACGCGTGATCGTGATCGGCGCGGGCTTCGACACGCTGGCGCTGCGCCTGGCCGCTGAGTTCCCGATGGTCGAGTGGGTCGAAGTCGATCACCCGGCGACACAAGCGGCCAAGCGGCGTGCCCTCGCGACCCTGCCGATGGGCCGCGTGCCGAACATCGCCTTCATCGCTGCTGACTTGGTTCACCAGCCGCTGCCCACGCCGCTCATCGACAGCCCGCGTTCGACCTTCGTCGTGATGGAAGGGCTGCTGATGTACCTCGAGGCGGCGCGGGTCGAGGCGCTGTTGGGGCAGTTGCGCTGCGCTTCGCGTTCGAACGTGCGCGTGGTCTTCAGCTTCATGGAACGCGGCGCCGACGGTCGCGCGGGCTTTCGTCCGCCCAGCCGCATGATCGACGCGTGGCTTTCCTGGCGGGGTGAACCCTTCGTGTGGGCGGTGGACCCGACAACGTTGGAACCCTGGCTCGACACCCTCGGCTTTCGCCTCGTTGCGCTCTCGAGGCCGCCGTTCGACGGCACGTGGCGCGCGCGCACGAGGCTGCAGGGCGAATCGTTGGTCGAGACCGTCGCCGTCGCGCCTTCGCGTTGAAGCGTTGAAGCGTTGAAGCGGCCGACTACCGTGCGGCGAACAGCGTCGCCAGACGGTCCGCGCGGCCGTCGATGCGTTCGAGCTTCGGGTAGCGCAGCCCTCCACGCCAGTCGATGCGCACGCTGAAGAATCGGTCGCCATCGCGCAGCAGCAACTCGATCGGTGTACGGCCATCGCGGTTGGCGCGGATCGCGTCTTTCAGGCCCTCGGCTTTGTACGCCATCTGGTTCACGGCCACGAGGGTCGTACCCGGCGCGAGTCCGGCCTTGAAGGCCACGCCTTCCCAAACAACGTCGCTCAGCTTGCCGTCGTGGTTCATGACGAAGCCGAGCGAGTGCGAGAAGTCGCTGAACCGCCAGTCGGCTTCGTTGGTTTCCCATTGCCGACTGGGGGTGTCGGCCCACGCCAATCGCCAGCCGGCGCGCGTCAGTCCGTCGAGGGGTGGCGCTGGTGCGTGGCTGTCCAGCCGCAGGCGCAGGAACTGCGCCCAGTCATGCGCGTGCACCCGCCCAAGCGCAGCCACCACGTCGTCGAAGGTGTAGGTCAGCGGCCCAAGATCACCATCACGCCCACCGAAGAACGCGCGCGCGAAGTCGTCGAGGGAGCGCGCGCCGTCGCTGGCCTCGCGGATCAGCATGTCGGCATCCAGCCAGATCAACACCGCTTCGCCGTAGTAGTCACGCCGGCTGCGCTGCCAGCTGACCCAGTCGCGCTTGTCGCGGCGCAACGCGATGATCGCGTCGTGTGTCGTGTCTTGCAGGTTGCGCCAGCCACGGCCGACGCGCTGCGTCAGCGACGCCGCCAAGCCCGCCAGCCGCTCGCGCGCCTGGTCCGGGTTGACCAGGCCGCTGCGCACCGCCAGCACCTTGCCCCAGTACTCGGTCTGGCCCTCGTAGATCCACAGCAGCGAATTGCGCATCGGCTGGTTGAAGTCGGGTGTCGACAGGTCTTGCGGGCGGCGGTACTTGCCGTTCCAGGCGTGCGCGTATTCGTGCGGCAACAGCTCTCGGGCGCGCGCCGCTTTGTCCCAGTCCTTGAAGTAGTTCGGCTTGACGGCGTTCTCGCTGCTCTGGTGATGCTCGAGGCCGATGCCGCCCATGCGCTCGGTGAGCGCGAGCAGGAAATCGTAGTGAGCGAAAGGCCTCGAACCGAAGAGCAGGTCGGCCTGCCGGACCAGCCGCCGGTGCGCGTCGAGTTGGGCATCGCTTGCGTCAAGGTGCGACGCGCTGTCGGCGAACACGTTCAACACCACCGGCCGCGCCGCGTCGACGGGTTCGAGCTCGACGCGACGGTGGTGCGCACCGGCGAAGAGCGGTGAGTCGACCAGCATCTCGAGGGACACCGGCTCGAAGTGCACGGTCGTCCCGTCGCGCCGGGCGCTGCGCAGCGCGCCCGCCCAGGCCCACGACATCGGCAGCGTCAAGCTCGCCCGGAAGCTGATCGACCGCGCCGGATGGCCCGCGGGGGCCAGCAGCAGGTTGTGCCACTGCACATTCATCATCTCGCGCGTCATCACCACGCGGCCGCTTCCCTCGTTCACCGGCGAAAGGTGCTGGAATTCGAGCTCGAGCGTGCGCGCGCCGTCCGGGATCTCGACGCGGAATACGTGCGTGTCGAGTGGATCGCGCTGCCAGGCCAGGCGTTCGCCGCCGCCACGCATCACAAGACCTGCCATCAGCATGGCATCGCCCGAGGGTGCGTGATGGCCGGGGATCCAGCGCGGCAGGGCCAGGTCGAATGGGCCGGGGGACACCGGCAGTGTCTGAC
Organism: uncultured beta proteobacterium; assembly: GCA_963738615.1. Classification (GTDB taxonomy): domain Bacteria; phylum Pseudomonadota; class Gammaproteobacteria; order Burkholderiales; family Burkholderiaceae_C; genus CAVTWY01. The sequence goes on along the minus strand of CAVTXI010000012.1, from coordinate 1,394,258 downwards.
GCACGCGCCAGATGCGGTGGTCGAGGTCGGTGGCGTCGACGTGCAGGACGACCGTGCCCGAATACAGAGCGCCGCCCGGCCCGGCGCTCGTCCCCCGCCGCGCGTCCTGCGCCGGGGTCGTGGCCGATGCCAGGCCGGAGAACAACAGCAGAGGCAGGTGGCGGCGGCGCATCGCGAGTCCTTCTCGAGGCTGCGACGATACGACAGTCGCTCCCTAGAATGCCGCGATGTCTGCTGTGATATTCGACGCCGTCGAGAAAACCTATGTCGGCGCGCGCGGTACGGTGCGTGCGCTCGACGGTGTCAGTTTCACCATCGAACCCGGTGAATTTTTCGGCCTGCTGGGCCCCAACGGTGCCGGCAAGACCACGCTGATCAGCGTGCTGGCTGGCCTGACGAAAGCGACCAAGGGCCACGTGCGCGTGATGGGCCACGACGTGGTTGCCGACTACGCCGCCGCGCGCAAGTCGTTGGGCATCGTGCCGCAGGAACTGGTTTTCGACCCATTTTTCAGCGTGATCGAATCGCTGCGGATTCAAAGCGGCTACTTCGGCGTGCGCGGCAATGACGCGTGGATCGATGAGCTGTTGTCGGGCTTGGGCCTGGCCGACAAAGCCGACTCGAACATGCGCCAGCTGTCGGGCGGCATGAAGCGCCGCGTGCTGGTCGCGCAGGCGCTGGTTCACCGTCCACCGGTGATCGTGCTCGACGAGCCCACCGCCGGTGTCGACGTTGAACTGCGCCAAACGTTGTGGGGCTTCATCGCGCGCCTGAACCGCGAGGGAAGCACCGTTCTGCTGACGACGCACTACCTCGAGGAAGCCGAAGCGCTGTGTGGGCGCATTGCGATGCTCAAGCAGGGGCGCGTGGTCGCACTCGACCGCACGTCGGCGCTTCTGGCCGGTACCGCCAGCACGATGCTGCGATTCAAGACCGACGACACCCTGCCGGCGCACGTGGCCGCGCACGCACGCGTGACCGGGCGCATCGCGCAGGTGACGGCGCACGACGCGGGCGAGGTCGAATCAATCTTGGCGCGGCTGCGTGAAGCGAAGGTGCGGATCGAAGACCTCGAGATCGGCCGCGCGGACCTCGAGGACGTGTTCCTCGAGATCATGCAGGGACAGGGGCAGGTTCAAGACAAGCCGCACGCGGTGGCTGCATGACGATGAGTCTCGAAGGCGCTGCGCCGCTCTTCCGCAAAGAAGTCCTGCGCTTCTGGAAGGTCGCCACGCAGACGGTCACCGCGCCGATCGTCACGTCGCTGCTGTACCTGCTGATCTTCGGCCACGTGCTCGAAGACCGCGTCGAGATGTTCCCCGGCGTGGGCTACACCAGCTTCCTCGTGCCCGGCCTGGTGATGATGAGCGTGCTGCAGAACGCCTTCGCCAACAGCTCGAGCTCGCTGGTGCAAAGCAAGGTCACCGGCAACCTGGTGTTCCTGCTCGTCACGCCGTTGTCGCCGATGGCGTGGTTCGTCGCGTACGTCGGCGCGTCGGTGGTGCGCGGCCTGTTGGTCGGCGCGGGTGTGTTCATCGTCACCGTGTGGTTCGCCAAGCCCGCGTTCGTCGAACCGTGGTGGATCCTCGTCTTCGGCGTGCTGGGTGCGGCGCTGCTGGGTACGCTGGGACTGATCGCCGGGCTGTGGGCCGAAAAGTTCGATCAAATGGCCGCGTTCCAGAACTTCCTGATCATGCCGATGACGTTCCTGGCCGGCGTGTTCTATTCGGTGCACTCGCTGCCCGCGTTCTGGCAGGCGGTCAGCCACTTCAACCCGTTCTTCTACATGGTCGATGGGTTCAGGCGTGGCTTCTTCGGCACCAGCGACGTTCGCCGTGGGTGAGCCTGGCTGTCGTCGGCACCGCGCTTGCGATCACGTGCGCGGTGGCGATACGGCTGTTGGCTACGGGCTACAAGATCCGACCCTGACGACGCGTCGCCGTCATGGCGTCCGCAACTCGTGCGCCATCAGCGCAAGGTGCTGCAGCACGCGTCCTCGCAGGATCAACTTCTGCCCGACGCGCAGGTGCCCCAGCGCCTCGGGCGTGACCGAAGGCGCCGGGGTGACTTCCCACACTTCACCCTGAGCGGTACGCACCCGAAGTTGCGGTGGCCAGGTCTCGGCGATCGAGATCAAGTGCCCCTCGACCGTGATGAGGTCGCTCATGTGGGTTCACCGCCGTCACAGGGCGCGCCAGGCGAGCATGTTGTTGAAGACATCCGTCGTGATGCGTGTCGCGCTGTTGGGGCAGCCTCCGTACGCGTGAATTCCGACCGCGTGACGCTGACCGTTCGCCAGACGCCAGACCGGGCTGCCACTCTGCCCGCCATACGTGTCGAGCATGTAGTAGACCTTCCGCGCGGTCACCGACGATACGCGACCGGCGTTGAACCACTGCGTGCCGAACGGCTTGTCACCCGCATAGCCGCTGTTGTTCAGCAGCAGATTCGCCAAGGACGCATCGTTCAGATTGGCGAACCCGAAGTACCCGGTCGTGTTGCCCAGCAGGGTCGGCAGAACGATGCAGCCATAGTCGAAGTTCGGGTCGGCGCTGTTGGTCCAGCCGGTCACCGACCGGAATGACGTGCCGACTGCGCTGCCGTATGGACGCGAAGCGCCGTCCATCCCTGGGATGACCTCGATCTTCTTTGCCCAACCGCCGTGGGCCTTGCTGTAGACGCAGTGGCCGGCGGTCATCACCGTGCGTCGGCCGATGAACCAGCCCGTGCCGCGAAAGCCAGCCCCGTTGGGCATGGTGATGATGAGCTGGCAGAGCATCCGCCACGGCGCACCGCTGGCGGGCGAGATGCGCACGCGCTCGTCCGAGCCGCACACTGACTCCGGCTGCACGTAGACAGCGGCCTCAGCGGGCAGCAGTTCGTCGAATTGGTCCGGCGCCACGAAGGGCAGGCCTTCCGTCAGCGCGCGGCTCGCATCGAAGCCGACTGCCGATTCGATCTCGCCGGCGGCGCCCGTTCCGTCGAAGCTCTCGGCGAACGCGTCTTGGGACGTTTGTGCACCGGCGGCCTCGCTGGCTACCACTTCCTGGCCGGACTCCGGGGCGGGCAAACCTGATTGTTCTGAACTGACTTGATCGTGCTTACTAGACATTCCGTACTCCTGGTGAAACATGACTCTTCACGCAACACCTCGCGCGTCAGTGATGCGCCGGCTCAATGTATGAGTTGGTGTCTTGGAGCGCATCCGCAATCGGTATGACGGTTGCGGGTCTGCGGTGTCATCTGCGGCAAAGCGTGCGCGCGATCGATCTCCTGTGCGTTCGTGGCGGGCCGTGATGCGGGGTGCCCTTGCTGCGGATGGGAGCGTGCATCCGCAACTGCGGAAGGTCCCATCTCGGGGCATTCCCATTCGGAGTGGCCGCCATGCCCGCCGAGTGTGTAGACTCGAATGTGAAGGAGTTACACATGGCCACCAACCTAGCGCTCGATGCCGACCTGTTGGAGCGGGCCTTCCGCGTGAGCGGCGAAGCCACCAAGAAGGCCGCCGTGACGCGGGCCCTGCAGGAGTTCATCGCGCGTCGCGAGCAGCGGCGCATCGCCGAGTTGTTCGGCAAGCTCGAATGGGACTCGTCGTTCGACTACAAGGCAGAGCGTTCGCGCAAGCGCTGATGAGCGCGCCCGCCCGTTCCGCCGCGCTCAGCCCGCGCGCTTCGACCATGTCGGTGCGTCGGCTGTGCGCATGAGCCTGCTCGTCGACACGAGTGTCTGGTCGCTGGCGCTGCGCCGAGATGCAGATGACGGCTCGCCGGAGGTCGCGGCGCTGCGGTCCGCGCTGCTTGGTGCGGACCAGGTCTTCACGACCGGGCTCGTTCTTCAGGAGTTGTTGCAAGGCTTCGCCGGACCGAAGGCGCGTGCGCAGGTCATCGAACGCTTCCTCGCGCTGGCCTTCCTGCAGCCCGATCGTGACGACCACGTCGAAGCGGCGGATATTCGCAACGCGTGCCGCCGACGCGGCGTGCAGATTGGCACGATCGACGCTCTGCTGATTCAGCTTTGTCGCCGCCACGACCTCGTCTTGCTGTCCTCCGACAAGGACTTCGCAGCCGCGGGCAAGCATGTGGATTTCGAACTGTGGGGAGCGTGAAGTGAAGGCCACCAACATCAAGAACGCCAAGAACGCCAAGAACGACGACACCAAGAACGCCCCGCTCGTCGAAGACATCCGCCTGCTCGGCCGCATCCTCGGCGACGTGATCCGCGAGCAGGAAGGGCGCGAGGCTCTTCGAGTTGATCGAGCGCATCCGCACGCTGTCGGTGGCGTACCGCATCAAGCGCGATGCCGTCGCGGGGCGCGAGCTGTCGCGGCTGCTTGTCGAACCTGTCGGGCGATGTCGCGGTGTCGGTGATCCGCGCGTTTTCGTACTTCTCTCACCTGGCCAACTTGGCCGAAGACCGCCATCACCTGCGCCGCCGCGACGTGCACGAGCGCAAGGGGCACCAGCAGGAAGGCTCGCTCGCGGTGGCGTTCGAGCGGCTGCACGCGGCCAAGGTGCGCAACCCCGACGTGCTCGCGGCGATCGCGCATGCGCACATCTCGCCGGTGTTGACGGCGCACCCGACCGAGGTGCAGCGCAAGTCGATCCTCGACGCCGAACGCCAGATCGCTGCGTCTGATCCACGAGCGCGACGATCTGGTCACGCCGCGCGACATCTGCTGCGCAACGAAGCCGCGTTGCGCGCGCGCGTGGCGCAGTTGTGGCAGACGCGCATGCTGCGCTACACCAAGCTCACGGTCGCCGACGAGGTCGAGAACGCGCTGAGCTATTACCCCGCGACCTTCCTCGCCGAAGTGCCGCGCATGTACGAAGAGCTCGAGCACCTGCTGGGCCTGCACCGCCACGGCGACAAGACGCTGCCGCCGTTCTTCCGCATGGGCCACTGGATCGGCGGTGACCGCGACGGCAACCCCAACGTCACCGCGGCGTCGATGCGCCATGCGCTGGCGCGGCAAAGCGAAACCATCCTGCGCCACTACCTGCGCGAGGTGCACGAGCTGGGCGCCGAGCTGTCGGTGTCACTCCTGCTGGTACCCATCACGCCCGAGATGACCGCGCTGGCCGAAGCCTCGCCCGACACCAATGACCACCGCAAGGATGAACCGTATCGCCGCGCGCTGATCGGTGTGTACGCGCGCCTGGCCGCCACGCTGCGCGAGCTGACCGGCACCGAAGCGACGCGCCACGCGGTGGCGCCGCAGAACGCGTACCTCGATGCCGACAGCTTCCTTCACGACCTGCGCACGGTCGAAACGTCGCTGGCTGCGCACCACGGCGCGCCGCTGATCGCGCTGCGCCTTGCGCCGCTGATCCGCGCGGTGCAGGTCTTCGGTTTTCACCTCGCCACGCTCGACCTGCGGCAAAGCTCCGACAAACACGAAGCGGTGGTGGCCGAGCTGCTGCGCGTGGCGCATGTCGAGGTCGACTACAGCGCGTTGGACGAAGCAGGCAAGCGCGCCGTGCTGCTGCGCGAGCTGAATGACCCGCGCGTGCTGCGCGTGCCCAGCCACGACTACAGCGACCACGCGAAGACCGAGCTGGCCGTCTTCGACACCGCGCGTGACATGCGCCTGCGCTACGGTGCCCACGCCATCCGCCACGCGATCATTTCGCACACCGAAGACCTGAGCGACCTGCTCGAGGTGCTGCTGCTTCAGAAGGAAGCCGGCCTGCTGCGCGGGCGTCTGGGTGACGCTGACGTCAACGGCGACGCCGTCGCCGACCTGATCGTCGTGCCGCTTTTCGAAACCATCGCCGACCTGCGTAACGCGGCAAACGTGATGCGCGCGTGGTTCGACGTGCCCGGGCTGCTTGCGATGCTGTCGCGCAGCGGCGGTGAGCAGGACATCATGCTGGGCTACAGCGACAGCAACAAAGACGGCGGCTTCTTCACCAGCAACTGGGAGCTGTACCGCGCTGAGGTCGCGCTGGTCGAACTGTTCGCGCAGGTGAACGCACGCCGCGCCAAAGCGAAGCAGGGCGACCGTATCGTGATGCGTCTGTTCCACGGCCGCGGCGGCACCGTCGGCCGTGGTGGTGGGCCCAGCTACCAAGCCATCCTGGCGCAGCCGCCCGGCAGCGTCGCGGGCCAGTTGCGCCTGACCGAGCAGGGCGAAGTCATCGCGTCGAAGTACGCCAACCCCGAAATCGGCCGTCGCAACCTCGAAACGTTGGTCGCCGCCACGCTCGAGGCCACGCTTTTGCCCGACCGCCTGGCGGTGCCACCGCGCTTTCTCGAAGCCGCCGCCGCGATCAGCGATGCCAGCATGAAGGCCTATCGCGCGCTGGTCTACGAAACGCCCGGCTTCGTCGACTACTTCTTCGACGCCACGCCCATCCGCGAAATCGCCGAGCTGAACATCGGCTCGCGGCCTGCATCACGCAAGGCGACGCGCGCGATCGAAGACCTGCGCGCGATCCCCTGGAGCTTCAGCTGGGGCCAGTCGCGCGTCGCGCTGCCGGGCTGGTACGGCTTCGGAAGTGCGGTCGAATCCCTGCTGGCCGATGCCGCCACACGCGAGGAACACACCGCGTTGCTGCGCGCGATGGCGAAACGCTGGCCGTTCTTCCAGACGCTGCTGTCGAACCTCGATATGGTGCTGGCGAAGACCGACCTCGCGCTGGCGCAGCGCTACGTGCAACTCGTCACCGACAAACGCGCCGCGAAGAAGATATTCGATCGCATCGAAACCGAATGGCGCCGCACCGAAGCCGCGCTGAACCTCATCACCGGCGACACCCACCGCTTGGCGCATAACCCGGGGCTGGCACGGTCGATTCAATATCGGTTCCCGTATATTGATCCGCTGAATCACCTGCAGGTGGAGTTGATGCGGCGGTATCGCAAGGCGAAGGACGAAGGGCGGCCGATCGACGAGCGGTTGCAGCGCGGGATTCACATCTCGATCAACGGGGTGGCGGCGGGGTTGCGCAATACGGGGTGATGAATAGGGGCAGAGATCGGTGTGCCTTGAGCGCCCTCGCGGTCGCTCGGTAGAATGCGTCGCAACTGCAACGCACGTATGTCGCCATGAAGACCGCCACCTTCCCATCGCTGCGCGTCGAGCCTGAACTGCGCGAGGCCGCCGAGAGCGTGCTGCAAGAGGGCGAAACGCTGTCCGGTTTCATCGAAGCGTCGGTTCGCGAGACCATCGAGCGGCGACGCGTGCGCGCCCAGTTCATCGCGCGCGGGCTGGCGTCGCGCGACGATGCCAAGCGCACCGGCATCTACTTCGCGGCGGCCGACGTGCACGCCGAGATGGGCCGGATGCTCGAGAAGGCGAAGGCGAGGGTGCAGAAGAAGGCGCGTGCATGAAGGCTCGTGCATGACCCCGGTCGTCCGCTACAGCGCTTCGGCTCGCGAGGACCTGAAGCGGCTGTACCAGTACCTGCTCGAGCGCGCCGCCACGACCGTCGAAGACCTCGAACTCGCCGAACGCGCGCTTGGCGTCGTCGTCGACGCGATCGATCGGCTCGGCCGATCCCCGTTCATCTACCGCAAGGCCGGCGCCAGTCCCTTTCTGCGCGAGCTGCTGATTCCCTTCGGCCACGGCGGCTACGTGGCGCTGTTCGAGATCGAGGACGCAACGACGGTGACGATCGTCGCCGTGCGGCACCAACTCGAGGATGACTACCATTGATTGAAGCCGGTGAGTTGCTGCGCGCCTGCGAGTCAGTACCACGCCGGCCACGGCCGCCGTCGAGCGCCGCAAGCTCACGATCCTCGCCCTCCCGTTGAGGTTTTCCGCGAAGCGGTCGGGCCCGAGTCGTGCTGCCATGATCGGGCGCTGTTCCACGGCCGAGGCCCATCCCATGAGTGCAATTCACCCTTCGCACGGCGACGAGCCGGGCTTCGGCCCCGACGTCCCGGTGCTTTACAACATCGTGTACTGCAGCCGCGCCACCGGCGGCATGGACGACGCGGAGCTCGAGCGCATCGTCGCCAGCGCGCGCCGGCACAACGCTCGACAAGGCATCACCGGGTTGCTGGTGTTCGGCGGCGGCATCTTCTTTCAGTGGCTCGAAGGCCCTCGCGACAACGTCACGGCGTTGATGTTGCGGCTGCGCACGGACCGCCGGCACGAGAACATCGTGGAGCTGAGCGCAGAAGACGATGCAGGTGAGCGCATTTTCCCCGACTGGGACATGGAGCTCGTGACCAGCGACCACATTCGCGAGGTGCTGGTGGACGCACTCGGCGACGCCAGCAGCCCGCAACAGAAGCGAGCCCTGAAACGCTTGCTGGCCCATCTGGATTCGGCCCCTGTGAGCGGGCTGGAAGCGCTGCCTGAGTGAGCGTGGAGCCGCTCGGCGCGCGGGGACGTGACGACGACGTACACGATCGCGCTGGTGCACGTAGCGTCACGCAGGGGCGGCGTGGTTCGGGGCATGGGTCATGTCATACCCATCACATGTGATCGCGATTGAAGAGTACGCTGGCGCTGCCGAACCAAGGAGTACGTCCGATGGTCACGACCACCACCCGCGCGAAGAAAATGACGAGCGCCGCCGCCCCGGCACCGACGAAGCGAACGCGTGCGCCGCTGAAGAAGCGCGCTGCGCCCACCACCGGCCCGCTGACCCTCGAGCAGGCGCGCGGAATGGTCGGCGCGAGCGCCGACTCATCGGCACCGGGTGAATCCTCGAGACGCGCGCCGCCCATCCCCACACCGACCGTCGCGACGAGCGCGAACGCCACACCGGCCACGGTCGCTATCGAGCGCCGCAAGCTCGCGATCCGCGACCGCGAAGAGCGCAAGCGGCGCCTGCGTGACTACAAGGCAACGTTCGCGCTGCTGCAATCGCGCGGCGTGCAGGGCCTGCCGCCGCCAGCGCGCGGAGATACCGCCCGCAGCGGCCCGCTGCGCGTGCTGGCCGAAGGCGACTCGTGGTTCGATTACCCGGTGCCGTTCTTCGGCGGCAGCCTGATACCGCGCCTGGAAACCCGCCTGGGTATTCCGATCCTCAACCTGGCCAAGGCCGGCGACGAAACCCGCTTCATGCTCGGCGTCGAGCAGCGCAAGCTGATCGCGCGCCACCTGCGCGACGGCAGCACCGACGGCACACCATGGGAGCTGATGCTGTTCTCGGGCGGCGGCAACGACATCGTCGCGCAACCGCTGGCGCTGTGGCTGCGCGACTTCGACCCCGCCCTGGCGCCCGCGAAATTGATCCACCAGCCGCGCTTCACCAGCGCGCTGGCGCTGATCCGCGCGGCCTACGAAGACCTGATCGCGCTGCGCGACAGCCTCAGCCCGCAAACGCATCTGGCGTTTCACGGCTACGACTTCGCGATCCCCGACGGCCGCGGCATCTGCAATCTCGGGCCCTGGCTGAAACCGGCATTCGACGTGCGCGGCTTCCCAGCCAACATGACCGCGTCGACCGCCGTGGTCCGCGAAATGCTCGTGCAGTTCGCGGCGATGCTGAAGTCACTGGAAGCTCGCCCGCGCGTGACCGCGATCGTGACGCAAGGAACGCTCGCCGCGGTGCCGGCGTCGTGGCATAACGAGATGCACCCGACCAAGGCCGGCTTCGAGAAGATGGCGGACAAGTTCCACGGTGCGATCAAGGTACTGTTCCCTGGGCGTGTGTTGGCTTGAGCGCACGCCAAAGACCGCCCCGCGGCTTCCGCGGCTTTCCGTGTTGCGGATGTATTTCAGATGCTATACATTAACCCGATGAGCCGCTCTGCCACCTTGCCGCCGATCCGTGTTGCGCCCGAGACGAAGGCCCGCCTCGAGGCTGTGCTGCGGGAAGGCGAATCGCTGACGCAGTTCATCGAGAGCGCTGTTTGCGGCGAAGTTGAGTTCCGCGCCGAGCAGAGCGCCGCTGTTGCCCGGGCGAAGAAGGCATTGCGTAGCGCTGACAAGGGCGTGGGCGTGATATCGGCCGAGGACTTCCTGGCGGGCATGGAGCAGCGCGCCAAGGCAGCACAGTTGCGCATCCGTGAGGCCGTGGCCCAAAACAAGCGCAAGATCAAGCGGACCACCGGGTGAGCGGACGGTTTCGGGTCGTTCCGACCGTCACGTTCGAGGAGGACATCGAGCGCCTCGAAGAACACATCGTTCAGCGGGAGCTGGCGAGCCTTACGCCGGATGACACGTGCCTCTTTCGGTTTCGAGACGCAGTGGAGCGAGCGATGGGGATCCTCTCGTTTGCGCCGCATACCTGTCGTCGATCGGAATCGCACAGGGAGTTCCGCGAGCTGATCATCCCCTTCGGCCGCGGCGGGTGCGTCGTTCTGTTCGCGATGCGCGACGTCAATGTCGTGTTGCTCGCCGCGAGGGACCAGCACGAACGCGACTACCGCTGATGGACTCGACGGGCGTCAGCGCGACAAGCAATCAAAGCCGTGTGGACCACGCGTCAACCTGACTTTCCGACGCATCGTCTCGAAGTGATGCCGCAACAGGAACCCGTTTGCCGGATCCGGTGAATCGACTCGCTCCGATTTGAAAGGGTTGCGTCGACCGCGCCGATGACAGATCAGGAGCCTCACATCCTCAATCACCCCTCCGGAATCCGCTCCACATCCTCGAGCCACACCACCGCTTGCGCATCACTCGGCGCCCGCCAGTCGCCCCGCGGCGACAGCGACCCGCCCGAGCCCACCTTCGGCGCATTCGGCACGCACGAGCGCTTGAACTGGCTTGTCTTGAAGAAGCGCCAGCAGAACGTGCGCAAGTGGCGCTTGATGTCGGCCAACGTAGTAGGCATTGCGCGCAACGCCAGGCCCATCGGGCCAGCGGCCGAGGCCAGCGTCATGCCACGCCGTCCACGCCAGAAATGCCACCTTCGTCGGCGCATAGCCGTATCGCAAGATCTGATACAGGTGAAAGTCCTGCAGCTCGTACGGCCCGACCACGTCTTCACTGCCCTGCGACGGCGCGTCGTTGTTCGCGTCACTGGGCACCAACTCCGGACTGATCTGCGTATCCAGAATCTCCTCGAGCACCGCCGTATCGCCACCGAGTGAGCCGCTGCCCGCGACCCAGCGCACCAGGTGCTTGATCAGCGTCTTCGGCACGCTCGCATTCACGTTGTAGTGCGACATGTGGTCGCCCACGCCGTAGGTGCACCAGCCCAGCGCCAGCTCGCTCAGATCGCCCGTGCCGACGACAAAACCGCCGTGCATATTCGCGAGCCGGAACAAGTGGCTGGTGCGCTCGCCCGCCTGCACGTTCTCGAACGTGATGTCGTAAACCTTCTCGCCGCGCGCGTACGGGTGCCCGATGTCGTCGAGCATCTGCTCGCAGCTTGGCCGGATGTCGATCTCGTGCGCGCTGCAGCCCACCGCTTTCATCAGCCGCCGCGCCTGGTCCAGCGTGCGCGTGCTGGTCGCGAAGCCCGGCATCGTGTAGGCCAGGATGTTCGACGCGTGGCAGGCCGGCGCGGTCCATGGCGCGCGGCGCAGACGAGCAGGGCGTGCGTCGAATCCAGGCCGCCCGAAACGCCGATCACGAGTTTCTTGCCATCCGTCGCATTCATGCGTTGCAGCAGCGCGTTGGCCTGGATGTTGTAGATCTCCATGCAGCGTTCGTCGCGCAGCGCCGCGTCGCTGGGCACGTACGGAAAGCGCTCGACCGGCCGTTGCAGCGCGAGCGGAAATCCACCACGCTGCGGCAACGCAAGCTCGAAGCCGACGCGGCGGAACGCGCGCACACGATCGGCATACCGCGCAACCGAGGTGCCGAATGTGTTTTGCCGCATCCGCTCGCGCGACACGTGTTCGAGATCCACGTCGGCGCTGATCAGGTGCGAGCCGGTGACGAAGCGCGCTGATTCGGCCAGCAGCGCGCCGTTCTCGTAGATCAGCGCCTGGCCGTCCCAGCCCAGGTCGGTGGTCGATTCACCTAAACCCGCCGACGAATACAGATACGCCGCCAGGCAGCGCGACGATTGAAGCGATACCAGCCGGTGACGGTACTCGGCCTTGCCGACCGTGATGTTCGACGCCGATAGATTAATCAACACTGTCGCGCCGGCCAGCGCCGCTTCGCTCGACGGCGGGATCGGCACCCACACGTCCTCGCAGATCTCGCACGCGATCTTCAGAAGCGGCAGGTTTGTCGCCTCGAAGATCAGGTCGTTGCCGAAGGGCACTGATGCGCCGAGCAGCATCACGTGGTCCGACACCGCGGTGTCCGCGCCCTGGAACTGGCGCGCCTCGTAGAACTCGCCGTAGTTCGGCAGGTACGTCTTCGGCACGACGCCCAGCACGCGGCCGCCCGAACAGACGGCGGCGCAGTTGAAGAGCCGGTCGTCGACTCGCAGCGGCACGCCGACGATCGCGACCGTACGCGTCTGGGCGGTGGCTTGTGCAATGCGGCCCAGCGCAACCTCGCACGCATCGAGCAGCGCGCGCTGGTGGAACAGGTCATCGCAGGTGTATGCCGACAGCCCCAGTTCGGGGAAGGCGACCAGCACCGCGCCCAGCGCCGCGGCCTGGCGCAGCATCGCGATCGACTCGGTCGCGTTGAACGTCGGGTCGGCCACCTGGATGCGCGGCACGGCCACGGCCACCCGCACGAAGCCGTGCGTGTAGGGGTTGAAGAAATCCGGCGGGTTGGGGGAGGCCTGCGGTGGCGGTGTCGAGGTCATGGGAACATCGTACCGGCTGAACTCGATCGAGTCCTTCGACCCAACTCCCATGCGCATCGCTACCTACAACATCAACGGCATGAACGCCCGCCAGCCTGTGCTGCTGCGCTGGCTCGAGCAGACGCAACCCGACGTCGCCTGCCTGCAAGAGCTGAAGTCGCCGCAGGAGCGCTTTCCGCAAGAGGAACTGCGCGCCCTCGGCTACGAGGCGATCTGGCACGGCCAGAAGAGCTGGAACGGCGTGGCGCTGCTGTCGCGCGCCGGCCTGCCCGTCGAGACCCACCGAGGCCTCGCCGGCGACCCCGACGACGAGCAAAGCCGCTACCTCGAGGCCGAGGTCGGCGGCGTCGACGGCATCACAGTCGCGTGCCTTTACCTGCCCAACGGCAACCCGGCGCCGGGGCCGAAGTTCGACTACAAGCTGCGCTGGTTCGAGCGCTTCATCCAACGCGCCGCCGACCTGATGGCCAGCGGCAAGCCCGTGGTGTTGGCCGGCGACTACAACGTGATTCCGACCGGGCGCGACGTCTACAAGCCCGAACGCTGGGTCGACGACGCGCTGTTCCGCGCAGAGACCCGCGAAGCCTTCGAACGTCTGATGGCCCAGGGCTGGACCGACGCACTGCGAACGTTGCATCCCAATGAGACGATCTACACCTTCTTCGACTATTTCCGCGACGCGTACAAGCGCAATGCCGGCCTGCGCATCGACCACTTCCTGCTGAGCCCGCCGCTGGTGCCGCGGCTGCGCGCCGCAGCGGTTGACATGGACGTGCGCGGCTGGGACAAGTCCAGCGACCATGCGCCGGTGTGGATCGAGTTGGACGCGAAGGCAGCACCGTGAGCAAAGCCAGCGCACCCTGCGGCACCTGGCCGTCGCCGATCAGCGCCGCGCGCGTCGCCGCAGGCAGCAAGCCGCTGTCGTCGCTGCGTATCGACGGTGCGCGCATCCACTGGCTGCAGGGCCTGCCCGAAGAGCAAGGTCGAGTCGCTGCGATGGTGTTACCGGCTGGTGCGTCGGCGCCGCGGCGGCTCACCGCCGCCCCGCTGAACGTGCGCACGCGCGTGCACGAGTACGGCGAAGGCGCGTACGTGGTCGGGGGCGACACGTTGTACTTCTCGAACTTCGACGACAACCTGGTGTATCGGCAAGGCGCCAACGGCGTGGCGTCGCCGATCACCCGCGACGGCGCACAGCGCCACGCCGACTTCGAGATCGATGTCGCGCGCCGGCGGCTGATCGCGGTGCGTGAGGACCATCGCGATGCTTCGCGCGAGCCGAGCAACAGCCTCGTCGCGATTACCTGCGATGGCGGTGTGGGCGCCGGCCCGGTCGAACTCGCGGGGGGACATGACTTCTACGCTGCGCCGCGGCTGTCACCCGATGGTCGGCGGCTCGCCTGGCTGGCTTGGAACCACCCGTCGATGCCGTTCTTCGACACCGAGCTTTGGCTGGCCGAGGTTGCGGACGACGGCGCGCTGGTGGCGCCGCGGCGCATCGCGGGCGGCATCGGCGAGTCGCTCGCGCAGCCGCAGTGGTCGCCCGACGGGCGGCTTGTCGTCGTATCGGATCGCTCGGGCTGGTGGAACCTGTACCGCGTCGCCATCGACGATGCCCACGACGTTGCCGATGCGCTCGAGCCGCTATGCCCGATGCCCGCCGAGTTCGCGCACCCGCAGTGGGTGTTCGCGCGCAGCATGTTCGACTTCAACGGCGCCAACCAGATCATCGCGACCTGCATCGAGCGCGGCGAGAGCCGGCTCGGCCGCATCGACCTCGCCACCCGCCGCTGGACGCCACTGGGCAACACGTTCACCAGCACGTTCACCGACATCGACGAGCTGCGCGTCGGGCCGGGGTTCGTCGCGATCATCGGCGGCTCGCCGAATGCGCCGCGCCAGGTCGTGCGCATCGACCTCTCGAGCGGCTCGAGCGAGGTGCTTGCGAGCAGCGTCGACGACATGCCCGATCCTGCGTACCTCGCGCCCGCGCAGGCGATCGAGTTCCCGAGCGCTCACGGCCGCACCGCGCACGCCTTCTACTACCCGCCGACGAATCCACACTTCGTTGCGCAGCAGGGCGAGCTGCCGCCGCTCGTGGTCACGAGCCACGGTGGCCCCACGTCGTCGACCAACACCAGCCTGCGCCTGAACGTCGCCTTCTGGACCAGCCGCGGCTTCGCGGTGGTCGACGTGAACTACGGCGGCTCAACCGGCTACGGCCGCGCGTATCGCGACCTGCTGCACCACGCCTGGGGCGTCGTCGACGTCGAGGATTGCGTCGCAGCGGCCCGCCATCTGGTGGCACTCGGCCTCGCCGACCCCGCGCGCTTGACGATCCGCGGCGCGAGCGCGAGCGGCTTCACAACCTTGTGCGCGTTGATCTTCCACCACGACGTCTTCAAGGCCGGCGCGAGCTGGTTCGGGGTCAGTGATCTGGCGAGCCTCGACGCAGACACGCACAAGTTCGAGTCGCGCTACACGGCCTACCTGGTCGCGAAGTCCGACTACGCGGCAAGGTCGCCGCTCGCGCAGGCGCACCGGCTCGACTCGCCCGTGATCTTCTTCCAGGGCCTCGACGACAAGGTGGTCACGCCCGCGCAGTCTGAATCGATGGTCGCGGCGATGAAGATCCGCGGCGTGCCGGTCGAGTACCACGCCTTCGAAGGCGAGGGCCACGGATTCCGCAAGGCAGCGACGATCGAAACCTGCCTCGAGGCGGAACTCGCCTTCTATGGCCGCGTGCTCGGCTTTGGGCAGGCGCCAATCTGAGCCAACCTGAGCCCTACCGGTTCGAGGATGACTATCACCGAGCAATGACCGGGTTTGCTCGCTCACGCTAAACGCCGCGCTTTGGTCTCATCCGGGCCATGCAGCTTGTCCAGATCCTCCTCAGCGGCGTCGCGCAGGGGTGCATCTACGGGCTGATCGCGCTGGGCTTCGTGCTCATCTACAAGGCGACCGAAACCGTCAGCTTCGCTCAGGGCGACCTGATGATGCTCGGCGCTTTTGCCGGGTTGGGTGTGATGACGGCGCTGGGTTTCCCGTTCTGGGTCGCAGTGCCGGCGGCGATGGTGGCGATGGGTGCATTCGGCATCGTGCTCGAGCGCGCAGTGATCCGGCCCATCCTCGGGCAGCCCGCGTTCTCGATCGTGATGCTGACGATTGGCATTGCCTACGTCGCGCGCGGGCTGATGACGATGATCCCGAACGTGGGCACCGAAACGCACACGATGCCGGTGCCCTACAAAGACGCGGTGTGGAACGTGGGCGGGCTGGTGGTCAACGTCGAGCAGTTCGCTGTCATCGCTGCTACCGCGGTGCTGTGCGCGCTGTTGTACGCGATGTTTCGCTACAGCAAGCTGGGCATTGCGATGCAGGCGTCGAGTCAGAACCAGCTGGCTGCTTACTACATGGGCATTCCGGTGCGCAGGCTCAACGGGTTGGTGTGGGGCCTGGCCGCGATGCTCGCCGCGGTGGCCGGGCTGCTGCTGGCGCCCATCACGTTCGTGCACGCGAACATGGGCTTCATCGGGCTGAAGGCGTTTCCGGCCGCGGTGGTGGGCGGCTTCGGCAGCCTGCCCGGCGCCATCGTCGGCGGCGTGATCATCGGCGTGGTCGAGTCGCTGTCGGGCTTCTATCTGCCCGAAGGCTTCAAGGACATCGCTGCCTACGTTGTGGTGCTGATCATGCTGATGGTCAAGCCGAACGGGCTGTTCGGCGAAGCGTTGCGCAAGAAGGTGTGATCCAGAAAGCCTAGAAGCTCGATGCGCTACATCTTCAAGACCAGCTACGCTCAGGATCTCGAGCTTGCCAAGCACGGTGGGCATCGCTTCTGGTATGGCGCGCTGGGCGTGGCGTTGCTTGCGGCACCGTGGCTGTTGGGCGACTACGGCCTGGCGCAACTGACATTCGTGCTGATCTACGCGGTCGTCGGCCTGGGGTTGATGCTGCTGGCGGGCTACACGGGGTTGTTCTCGCTGGGCCATGCGGCGTTCCTGGGCGTGGGGGCCTACGCGCAGGCGGTGCTGACGAATGCGGGCGTGCCGTTCGTCTTCGCGCTGGCGCTCGCTGCGCTGCTGTCGGCGGCGGTCGGCATGGTCGTGGGGCTGCCGGCGCTGCGCGTCAAGGGCATCTACCTCGGTATCGCGACGCTGGCGTTCGGCTTCATCGTCGAAGAGGTGTTCGCGCGCTGGGAGAAGGTGACCGGTGGCAACGCGGGCATGCACGTCAAGTCGCCAGACATCTTCGGCTTCGTGGCCGACGGCAGCATCTCGTTCTACTTCGTCTGCCTGGTGGTTGCGGTGCTGGCGACGCTGGCGGTGCTGAACATCCTGCGGTCGCCGACTGGGCGCGCGTTCGTCGCGATCCGCGATTCGGAGGTTTCGGCGCAGAGCATGGGCATTCACCTTGCGCGCTACAAGACCATGAGCTTCGCGATCTCGGCCGCGCTGGCGGGTGTGGGTGGCGCGCTGTACGCACACAAGATCAAGTTCCTGTCGCCCGAGCAGTTCAACGTCATCCAGTCGGTCGACCTGCTGCTGATGGTCGTGATCGGTGGCCTGGGGTCGGTGCACGGCGCGTTCCTCGGCGCCATCTTCCTGATCACTGCGCCGCAACTCATCTCGTTGCTGAAAGACCTGCTGCCCGCATCGATCGGCCAGGCCGCCGGGCTGCAGGGCACGGTGTATGGGCTGGTGCTGATCCTCTTCGTGCTGTTCGAGCCGATGGGGTTGTACGGGCGCTGGTTGAAGGTGCGCACGTATCTGCAGCTATTCCCGTTCTATCGGCGGGGGATGTTCAAGCGGCAGAAGGCGTTCCTGAAGTCGGATCGACTGAAATGAGCGCCGAGTCGCCCCTGCTGCTCGAAGCCAAAGACCTGAGCGTGCGCTTCGGCGGCGTGCTCGCGGTCAACAAGGTCAGCTTCGATGTTCAGCGCGGCGAGGTGTTCACGCTGATCGGCCCCAACGGCGCCGGCAAGACGACCGTGTTCAACCTGATCAGCCGCATCTACACGCCGAACGTCGGGTTCACTGTCTTTCGAAGGCCAATCGCTGCTGACGCACGCGCCGCACGAGATCGCGCGGCTGGGCATTGCGCGCACCTTTCAGAACATCGAGCTGTTCGAGCACGCCACGGTGCTGCAGAACCTGCTGATCGGGCGTCACACGCACCGATCGACGAACCTGTGGAGCGAGCTGATCTTCACGCCGAAGGTGCGCGCTGCCGAAGTCGCGGCGCGCGAACACGTCGAACGCGTGATCGACCTGCTGGATCTTCAGCACCACCGCGACTCGCTCGTTGCCGGCCTGCCGTACGGCGTGCGCAAGGTGGTGGAACTGGGCCGCGCGTTGGCCATCGAGCCCAAGCTGCTGCTGCTGGACGAACCTTCGTCGGGGTTGAACGTCGAAGAAACCGAAGACATGGCGTTCTGGATCGATGACCTGAAGCGCGAACTGGGCATCACCGTGCTGATGGTCGAGCACGACATGTCGCTGGTGTCGAAGGTCAGCGACCGCGTGCTGGCGATGAACCAGGGCGAGGTGCTGGCGCTGGGCACGCCCGAAGAAGTGCAGAGTCACCCTGGAGTGATCGAGGCGTATCTTGGTTCGAGCGATGACCTGGCTTCGTTGCGCAGAACGCAGGAGCCCGTAGCGTGAGCAGCGACGCCATCCTTCGCCTCGAAAACGTCGAGAGCGCGTACGGCCCGATCAAGGCGATTCGTGGCGTGAGCCTTGAAGTAGCGCCGGGGCGAATCGTTGCTGTGCTGGGCAGCAATGGCGCGGGCAAGACGACGATCTTGAAGACGATCTCGGGGATCATCGATCCGAGCCGGGGCAAGGTTGAATTTCTGGGCGCTGACATCACCGCGATGGACCCGGCGCTGATCGTGCAGCGCGGCTCGAGCCACGTGCCCGAGGGCCGCGAGGTGTTCCCGCTGCTGTCGGTGCGCGACAACCTGCTGATGGGCGCCTACACCCGCCGCGATCGCGACGGCGTGGCGCGCGACATGGAAACGGTCTATGGCTACTTCCCGATCCTGCGTGAGCGCGCCGCGCAAGATGCGGGGCTGTTGTCGGGGGGGCAGCAGCAAATGCTGGCGATCAGCCGTGCGCTGATGGCCTCGCCCAAGCTGATGCTGCTCGACGAGCCGAGCTTGGGGCTGTCGCCGCGGCTCACGCGTGAAATCTTCGAGATCGTGGTGCGCATCAACCGCGAGCGCGGCACCACGATCCTGCTGGTCGAGCAGAACGCCAACATGGCGCTGAATGTCGGCGACCACGGCTACGTGCTCGAGAACGGCCGTATCGTGATGGACGACACCTGTGCGCGCCTGCGTGAGAAGGACGACATCAAGGAGTTCTACCTCGGCATGAAGGAAGTCGGCGTGCGCGGCGAGCGGCGGTGGAAGAAAAAGAAAACCTGGAGATAGAAAAGACGTGGGAATAAGGACGATGCAGAACCTGTGGGATACGCGCACACAGCCACCGTTGAACCAAGACATCGTGGTGCCCGGCGAAACCGTGCCTGCGATCTTCTGGAACGCGGTGGCGATGCGCGGCGACGCGGTGTGGCTGCGCGAGAAAGAACTCGGTATCTGGCGCGCGTGGACGTGGACGCAAACCGCCGAGGCGGTGGCCGAGGTGGCGCATGGCTTAATGGCGCTGGACCTGGCGCCGGGCGAGCGCGTGTCGATCATCGCGAACACGGTGGTCGAATGGGTGTTGGCCGACCTGGGCATCTTGTCGGCAGGCGGCGTCGCCAACGGCATCTACCCCACGGATGCACCCAGCCAGGCGCACTACCTGTGCGAAGACTCCGCCAGCGTGGTCCTTTTCGTCGAAGACGATGAGCAACTCGACAAGGCGCTCGAGGTGCGCGCGCGACTGCCGCTGCTGCGCAAAATCGTTGTCTTCGACATGGACGGCCTGAGTGGGCTGGATGATCCCGGCGTGATCAGCTTCGACGCTCTGCGCGCGCTGGGCCGCGACCACCGTACGGCGCACCCGCACGCGGTGGCCGATCGTGTTGCGTCGGTTGACCCCGCGTCGCTCGCGATCCTGGTCTACACCTCGGGCACGACCGGCAAACCCAAGGGCGCGATGCAAAGCCACCGCTCGCTGGTGGCGTCGGTGCGCGGCTATCAGCAGGTGACGGGGCAGGTCGACACCGACGAGCGCATGTGCTTCCTGCCGCTGTGCCACATCGCCGAGCGCATGGGCGGCGAGTATTTCGCGATGTATTCCGGCGCGCGCCTCAACTTCGTCGAAAACCCCGAGACCGTGCCCGAGAACGTGCGCGAGATTGCACCCACGGTAGCCACCGCCGTGCCCCGCGTGTGGGAGAAGTTCTATTCCGCCGTGACGATTGCCGTCAAGGAATCCAGCCGCGCCCAACAGGCGATGTACCACTGGGCCATCGGCGTGGGCAGCGAAGTGGCCGACGCCGTGCTCGAGGGCCGCGACGTGCTGCCCACGATGAAAGCGCGCTTCATGCTCGCGCGCTGGCTGGTGCTGGACAACGTGCGCAAGTCGATCGGCGTGCATCGCGCGCGGTATTGCGTCACCGGTGCCGCACCCATTTCACCCGAGCTGGTGAAGTGGTACCTGGCGCTTGGTATACCGATGCTCGAGGTATGGGGCATGACTGAAACCGCGGGCCTGTCGACCTATACCCCGATCGAACGCATTCGGCCCGGCAGCATCGGCATCGCTGCGCCGTGGAACGAAGTGCGCATCGACGAGCACACCGGTGAACTCCTCGTGCGCGGCCCCAACGTCTTCATGGGCTACCTGAACCAGCCCGAAAAGACGGCTGAGACGATCGACGCCGACGGCTGGCTGCACACCGGCGACGTGGGCGTGTTGGGCGACAACGGCTACTACCGCATCACCGACCGCATGAAGGACATCATCATCACGGCCGGCGGCAAGAACATCACGCCCAGCGAGTGGGAGAACGAATTGAAGTTTTCGCCCTACGTGACCGACGCGGTCGTGATCGGCGACAAGCGCCCGTACCTCACCGCGATCGTGATGATCGACCAGGATAACGTCGAGCGCTACGCGCAGGACCGCGACATTCCATTCGGCAACTACAGCAGCCTGACGCGCGCACCGGAAATTCAGGAATTGATCCAGGCCGACATCGACCGCGTGAACCAGAAGTTCGCCCGCGTCGAACAGATCAAGAAGTTCTTTCTGCTCGAAACACGCCTGACCGCCGAAGACGAGGAGCTGACGCCGACGATGAAACTCAAGCGCAAACTCGTCGAGAAGAAGTATGCCGAGAGGATCGAAGCGCTGTACCGTTGAATCATTCACCCAACCACCACCACCAGGGAAGTTCCACCATGACACGTCATTTCGTTTCCACCATCGTCGCCGCCGCCGCACTCGCGGCTGCCGCCGGCACCACCTTTGCCCAATCCCAAGGCGTCAGCAAAGACAAACTCGTGCTCGGCTCCATCCAGGACCTGTCCGGTCCGATCGCCGGCTTCGGCAAACAGGTGCGCCTGGGCATGATGCTGCGCGTGGACGAGATCAACGAGCAGGGCGGCGTCAGCGGCCGCAAGCTCGAGCTGCTGGTCGAAGACTCGGCCTACGACCCGAAGAAGGCGGTGCTGGCCGCGCAAAAGCTCGTCAACCAGGACAAAATCTTCGCGATGCTCGGCCACATCGGCACCGCGCAGAACCTGGCAGCGATGCCGGTGCAGTTCGAGAAGAACGTCGTCAACTTCTTCCCGGTCACGGCCGCACGCGAGATGTACGAGCCCTTCCACAAGCTGAAGTACAGCTTCGCCGCCACCTACTTCGACCAGATGCGCAGCGCGTTGCCCGGGATGGTGAAGGACAAGGGCGCGAAGAAGGTCTGCACGATCCACCAGGACGACGAATTCGGCCTCGAGGTCGTGCGCGGCGCGGAGGCGGCGCTGAAGACGATGAACATGGCGTTCGTCGAGAAGACGAGCTACAAGCGCGGCGCCACCGACTTCAGCTCACAGGTCGCGCGCATGAAGGCCGCGGGCTGTGACCTCGTGGTGATGGGCACCATCATCCGCGAGACCATCGGCACCATCGCCGAATCACGCAAGACCGGCTTCACGCCCACGTTCCTCGGCTCGAGCGCGGCGTACACCGACCTGATCCACAAACTGGGCGGCAAGGCGATGGACGGCCTGTACACGACGATGACGGTCGCCAACCCCTACACCGACGACCAGAGCCCCAAGGTCTCGTTCTGGGCCAACAAGTACAAGACCAAGTTCAACGAAGACCCGACCGTGTTCTCGGTCTACGGCTACAACATCGTCGACACCTTCGCCGCCGCGGCGGCCAAGGCAGGCGCCAATCTCACAACCGACAGCTTCGTCAAGGCGATGGACACGATGAGCATCCCGCCCGACATCTTCGGCAGCGCACCGGCGACTTTCAGCGCCACCAAGCGCCTGGGCAGCGACGCGTCGCGGCTGTCGCAGCTGGTCGACGGACGGTGGAAGGTGGTGTCGGACTACGTGAAGCCGCAGTGAACGAAGCCAGGAGCCGACATGCCCCACGCCATGATCTTCGACGCCGTGCGCACCCCGCGCGGCAAAGGCAAGAAGGACGGCAGCCTGCACGAGGTCAAGCCCGTCGACCTTCTGGCTGGCCTGCTCACCAAACTGCAGAAGCGCCACGACTTCGACCCCGCCCAACTCGACGACGTGGTGATGGGCGTGGTCTCACCCGTCGGCGAACAAGGCTCGGTCATCGCGAAAACCGCTGCGCTGAAAGCCGGCTGGGACTTCCGCGTTGCCGGCATGCAGCTCAACCGCTTCTGCGCATCGGGCCTCGAGGCGGTGAACATCGCGGCGCAGAAGGTCGCCAGCGGTTGGGAAGACATGGTCGTGGCGGGCGGCGTCGAAAGCATGTCACGCGTGCCCATCGGCAGCGATGGCGGCGCGTGGGCGCAAGACCCGCAGACCAACGCCGCGATCGGCTTCGTGCCGCAAGGCATCGGCGCCGACCTGATCGCCACGCTGGCCGGTTGGCAGCGTGATGACGTCGACCGCTTCGCGTTGATGTCGCAGCAGCGCGCCGCGGCGGCGCAGGCGGCCGGGCACTTCGACCGCTCGGTGATCACGGTCGACGATTGCGTAGGCTTGCCGGTGCTCGACCGCGACGAGTTCATCAAGCCGCGCACCACGCTCGAAGGCCTGTCGCAATTGAAGCTCGCGTTCGTCGATCTCGGTGCGATGGGGTTCGACGCGGTGGCGCTGGCGCGCTACCCGCACGTGGAGCGCATCCGCCATGTGCACACCGCGGGCAACTCGTCGGGCATCGTCGACGGCGCCGCCGCGGTGCTGATCGGCAGTGAAGCCAAGGGCCGCGAGATGGGCCTCGAGCCGCGCGGCCGCATCGTCGCCACCGCGCTGTCGGGCGCCGACCCCACGATCATGCTCACCGGCCCGATGCCCGCCAGCCGCAAGGCGCTGGCGAAGGCGGGCCTGACGGTCGACGACATCGATCTGTTCGAAGTCAACGAAGCTTTCGCTGCGGTGCCGATGCGCTTCATGGCCGAGATGAACGTGCCGCACGACAAAGTCAACGTCAACGGCGGCGCGATCGCGATGGGGCATCCGCTGGGCGCGACCGGCGCGATGCTGCTGGGAACGTTGCTCGACGAGTTGGAGCGGCGCCAGTTGAAGCGCGGCCTGATCACGTTGTGCGTCGGCGGCGGCATGGGCATCGCGACGATCATCGAGCGGGTGTGAGATGACTCAACTGCGAGACCATCCGCTACGACATCACCGACGGCATCGCCACGCTGACCTTCGACGAGCCCGGCTCGCCCGTCAACACGATGGGCCGAGCCGTGGCAACGCGACTTCGCCGAAGCCGCATCGATGCTCGATCGCCGACCGCGCCAAAGCTGCGCGGCGTGATGCTCGCGTCGGCGAAGACATCGTTCTTCGCCGGCGCCGAACTCAACGGCGTGCTGAAGCTGCAACCCAGCGACGCCCGCCGAGCTCTTCCGCAGCATCGAGGCGTTAAAGCGCGCGATGCGCACGATCGAAACCCTCGGCGTTCCCGTCGTCGCGCTGCTGAACGGCGCCGCGCTCGGCGGCGGCTGGGAAGTCGCGCTGGTCGCGCACGCACGCTTCGCGATCGACGACCCGCGCATCCGCTTCGGCACGCCCGAAGTCACGCTCGGCCTGATCCCCGGCGGGACCGGCATCACGAAGACGGTTCGCATGCTCGGCCTGATGGCCGCGCAGCCGTACCTGGTCGAAGGCAAGCTCTTCGGCCCGCGTGAGGCGGTGGAACTGGGCCTGGTCACCGGCGTGGCGCGTGACCGCCGACGAGCTGCGCGCGATGGCGCTCGCATGGATCGACGCCAACCCCGACGCGATGCAGCCCTGGGACCGCAAGGACTACAAGATCCCGGGCGGCACGCCGTCCAACCCGAAGATCGCCGCCGCCCTTCCGGTGGTGCCCGCGATGCTGGCGCAGAAGACCCGCGGCCTGTACCCAGCACCGCAGGCCGCGCTCGAGGCGATGGTCGAAGGCGCGATGGTCGACTACGACACCGCCACGCGCATCGAAAGCCGCAAGCTCGCGAAGATCATGGTCGGGCAGAACGCGAAGAACATGATCACCACGTTCTTCTTCGGGCTGAACGCGATCAAGTCGGGCAAGTCGCGGCCGGCGCTGAAGTCGACGTGGAAGCCGGCGAAGGTCGGCGTGCTGGGCGCGGGAATGATGGGCCACGGCATCGCGCACGCCAACGCGGCGCGCGGCATCCCGTGCGTGATGCTCGACGTATCGATCGACAAGGCGCGCACCGGCTTCGACGCCATCGGCAAAGTCGCGGCAAGGCTGCCCGAGCCCAAGCGCGCCGAACTGCTGGCGCGCATCAAGCCAACCGCGAACGTCGCCGACCTCGAGGGCTGCGACCTGATCATCGAAGCGGTGTTCGAGCAACGCGCGATCAAGGCCGAGATGACGCGCAAGGCCGAGCCGATGCTCGCCACCAACGGCGTCTTTGCGACGAACACATCCACCTTGCCGATCTCGGGCCTGGCCACAGCCAGCGCGAACCCAGCACGTTTCGTTGGCCTGCACTTCTTCTCGCCCGTCCACAAGATGAAGCTCGTCGAAATCATCCGCGGCGCCGCCACCAGCGACGAGACGGTCGCGCGCGCCTACGACTACGTACTCGCGCTCGGCAAGACCCCGATCGTCGTCAACGACAGCCGCGGCTTCTTCACCAGCCGCGTGTTCGGCACCTACGTGCAGGAAGGCGCAACGATGCTCGCCGAGGGCCTACCCGCCCCGTTGATCGAAAACGCCGCCCTCGCCGCAGGCATGCCGGTTGGCCCGCTCGCGGTGAACGACGAAACATCGCTGTCGTTGTCGATCCAAGTACTCGACCAAACCCGCGCCGACCTCGCCGCCGAAGGCAAAGCTTACGAAACCAGTGTGGGCGAGCAGTTGGTCGAGCGCATGGTGAAAGAGCTGCATCGCCCCGGCCGCGCGGGCGGCGGCGGCTTCTACGACTACCCGGCCGGGCAGCCCAAACACCTATGGGCCGGTCTGAAGCAGCACTTCGAAAAACCAGGCGCAAGCGCCAGCGTCGACGAATTGAAAGACCGCTTCCTTTACCGCCAGTCGATCGAAACCGCGCGTTGCCTTGCCGAGAACGTGCTGACCAGCGCCCACGACGCGAACATCGGCTCGATCTTCGGTATCGGATTTCCGGCGTGGACGGGCGGCGCGATTCAGTTCATCGCGTCGGAGGGGGTGGATCGGTTCTTCGCGCGGGCTGATGAACTGGCGGGGCGGTATGGGGCGCGGTTTCGGCTGAATGACGTGGCGCGGGATAGGGTGCGGCGGGAGTTGGCGGCGTGAGATTCGCAATTGCGCCTTCCTTCGAGCGCGCAGGAACCCATGCCGACTTGTTCGAATAGGCACTGCCATGCACCTCACCGACCAACACCGCCAACTCGACGACACCGTCACCCGCTTTGTCGCCAACGAGATCAACCCGCACGTCGACGCCTGGGAAGCCGCCGAAGGCCTCGACAGCCGCAGCGTGTTCAAGAAGCTAGGCAACCTCGGCCTGCTGGGCCTGAAGTACCCCGAGGCCTACGGGGGCGCGGGGCTGGACTTCAGTTATGCAGCCGTGATGGCTGAAGCGCTGGGCTCGTGCCATTGCGGCGGCGTGCCGATGTCGATCGGCGTGCACACCGACATGTCCACGCCCGCACTCGCGCGCTTCGGGTCCGACGAGTTGCGGCGCGAATACCTCGCGCCGTCGATCGCCGGCGACATGATCTCGGCGATCGCGGTCAGTGAGCCGGGAGCGGGGTCGGACGTGGCGTCGATCAAGACGCGCGCGCGCATCGAGGGCGGCGACTGGGTCATCAACGGCACCAAGATGTGGATCACCAACGGCATGCAGGCGCATTGGTGCTGCCTGCTGGCCAATACCGGCGATGGGCCGGTGCATCGCAACAAGAGCCTGATCGTGGTGCCGCTGGACGCTGCGGGCATCACGCGGCAGAAGATTCACAAGATCGGCATGCACGCGCAGCGACACGGCGCAACTGTTCTTCGATAACGTGCGCGTGCCGCTGCGCAACCTGATCGGCGAAGCGGGCAGCGGCTTCATCTACCAGATGATGCAGTTCCAGGAAGAGCGGCTGTGGGGCGCGTGCGCGTCGCTGCGCGCGCTGGACCGCATGATCGACCTGACGATCGACTACGCGCGCCAGCGCCGCATCTTCGCGGGCAGCGTGCTCGACAACCAGGTCGTGCATTTCCGTCTGGCCGAGTTGCGCACCGAAGTCGAAGCGCTGCGCGCGCTGACGTGGCATGCGGTCGAGCGCTACGTGGCCGGCGATGACGTGACGCGGCTTGCGTCGATGGCGAAGCTGAAAAGCGGACGGCTCGCGCGCGAAGTGGCCGACAGGTGCCTTCAATACTGGGGCGGCATGGGATACACGGCAGATAACCCGATCGCACGCGGGTATCGCGACTTCCGGCTGCACTCGATCGGCGCTGGTGCCGATGAAGTGATGCTGTCGATCATCTGCCGGCACGAAGGCACGTTGCCCAAGCGCGGGCCAACTTGATCAATACCACCATGCTTCCACGCACGCTATTCAACGACCGACCACGAAACCTTTCGCGACGCCTACCGCCGCTTCCTCGACAAGGAAGTGGTGCCGCACCACGCGGCGTGGGAAGCGCAGGGTTATGTCGACCGCGACGTGTGGCGCAAGGCTGGTGAGAACGGTTTCCTGTGTTCGTCGATGCCCGAGATATTCGGCGGCGTGAACGCCGACCGGCTGTTCCAGGTCGTCGTGATGGAAGAGAACGCGCGGCTCAACCTGACGGGGCTGGGTTTCACGCTGCATTCGGAAATCGTCGCGCCGTACATCCTGCGCTACGGCAGCGACGCACAGAAGCAGCAATACCTGCCGCCGATGGCGCGCGGCGACATCATCAGCGCCATCGCGATGACCGAGCCCGCAGCCGGGTCTGACCTGCAAGGCATTCGCAGCACCGCGATCGACCAGGGCGACCACTACCTGCTGAACGGCAGCAAAACCTTCATCACCAACGGCTGGCACGCCGACGTGGTGATCGTCGTCGCGAAGACGCGGCCCGATGCCGGCGCCAAGGGCACGAGCCTGCTGCTGGTCGAGCGT
Source organism: uncultured beta proteobacterium (assembly GCA_963738615.1). Lineage (GTDB taxonomy): Bacteria > Pseudomonadota > Gammaproteobacteria > Burkholderiales > Burkholderiaceae_C > CAVTWY01. The sequence continues at coordinate 1,366,943 of CAVTXI010000012.1, read as the reverse complement.
GGCATGCCGGGGTTCGAGAAGGGCAAGCCGCTGAATAAGGTTGGGCTTAAAGCGCAAGACACATGCGAGCTTTTCTTCGCCGACGTGAAGGTGCCTAAGGCGAACCTGCTCGGCGGCGAGAACCAGGGCTTCGTCTGCCTGATGCAGGAACTGCCGTGGGAGCGCATGCAGATCGCCATCGGCGCCGTAGCGTCGGCGCGTGCGGCAATCGACGCAACGTTGGCGTACGTGAAGGACCGCCAGGTCTTCGGCCAAGCGTTGGCTAGTTATCAGAACACGCGCTTCAAGCTCGCTGAACTGCACACCGAAACCACCATCGCGCAGGTCTTCGTCGACCGCTGTCTCGAGCTGTTGATGGCCGATGCACTCGACACTGCCACCGCATCGATGGCCAAGGCCTGGTGCAGCGAACTGCAAGGCCGCGTGCTCGACGCCTGCGTGCAACTGCATGGCGGCTACGGCTTCATGTGGGACACGATGGTCGCGCGTGCCTGGGCCGACGCGCGCGTGCAGCGCATATACGGCGGCACGACCGAGATCATGTGGGAGGTGGTCGCGCGGTCGATGGGGTTGCCGGCGCGGTGAGGCGGTTGCGCCGTGACTGCGATTCGCGGCCAGAGAGCATGGCCCGACACTCGCGGATCACCCACCTGCACGCTCGCCGGGACCCGGCGTGTGCACAGGCAGCACGAGGTACGACACGGCCGTGCTTTCCTGAAGCACGGTCACTTCGCCCACCGGCGCGGCGCCGTTGTCGGCCGGCGGCTGCGCCGCATCGGGCCGCCACGGGCCGCGGGGCGGATGCGCGAACGTCACCATGCCGGCCTGCTCGCTGCCGCCGTCTCGAGCACCAGCCGGTGCCCGCGTTGCACGATCCACGCGGTGGGCCAGAGGTTCACGTCAACGTCGACCGCCACGCCCGCTGCCAGCGGCGCGCTCGTCGTAGGTGTGCCACGCGCGGAACTCGGTGCTCGCGACAGATCGGTCTTGCGCATCGAGGCGCGCAGCCCGCCAGCGCGACCGGCAGCGCCGGATCCTGCGCACCCTGCGCGGTGACCTCGCTGCCGTCGGCACGCCACTCGCGCAACGCGACGTCGAGGTCGGCGTCGGGCGCCGAGCAGGCGATGCGCAGGCGCAGCCGCAGCGGCCCGATCAGTTCCAGGTCGGCCGCCAGCGGCGCGGAGACACAGCGCAGCATCGCACCGGCATCGCTGCGCCCGTCCTCGCTGAGGTAGCTTGCGGCGCCCGCAGCCGCGGGCGCGGGGCCGATCGTCTTGCCCGCGGGGTGGATGAACCAGCGCAGCGCGCGGGTGCCCGGCAACGTAGTCGTTGCCTTGGCGCTGGACCTGGCGCCGCGCCGCACTGCGACCGTGACAGCGGTTCGTCGTCGTGCCGTTGGAATGCCCTTCAGTGGCGGTCGAAGAAGCGTCGCTGCGCCTCCACCTCGCTCAGCGTGTACATCGTGTCGGGGTCCTGGCCGACGCCGATCTTCACTTGCGCATGGGGGCGCGCACGGCGCCGCGGAAGCCTTCGATCGTGCCGCGCCCGTGCAGGCCCAGGCCGCCGCTGTCGGCGTCGTGCACCGGCACGTCGATGCGCGCCAGGTCCGGCGTGCGTTCGGCGGCGAAGGTGCTTGTGGCCAGCGTTTCTTCGCGCAGAAGCCGGCGGAAGTCGCGGTCCCACACGGTGTTCGCGGCCAACTCCGACGCGGGTAGCGCCGCGGGCAGCGCGTTCGCGCCAGCCAACCGAGCGCCGCCGAACTGCCACTGCCGCACGCGGCCCTCGAACCACAGGTCCAGGAAGCGCGACGACAGGATGCCGCCGTGGCGCAGCGCGTCGCGGTAGAAATCGGTGAAGCCCTGTACCGGCGCGATCGTCTTCAGCTGGCGCGGCCGGTGCTGCGCGACCAGCCACTGCAACGCAGCGAAGTACGAGTCACCCAGCAGCCCGACGTTCCGTTGCTCCACGCCTGCGTGCCGGCCCAGTCGATCGCCTCGACGAAATCACGCTGCACCTGCGGGCCGAGCACGTCGAGCTTGCCGGCCGACGCACCCGAGCCGCGCTGGTCGCAGCGGATCTGCACGTAGCCGCGCGGCACCCAGTAGTCGGGCAGCGCGGTCTCCCAGTGCATCAGGTCGTCGGCGCCGGCACCGCTCTTCATCGGCTGGCGCTCGAAGGCGTCGGGTGCCCAGGTGCGCAACGGAATGCCCTTCGGATACGGCCCCATCGACATGATCACCGGCCAGCGGCCCGGCGCGCGCGGGCGAAAGATGTCGGCGCTGATGCTGCCGCCGTCGCGCAGCGGGATCGACACGCTGCGATCGATGTGGATCGGCAGGTCGGTGGGCCCTTCGTCGACGTAACGGGCTGCGCCGGTACCGACGTTCGCGCAGCCGGCGAGCCAGACGCTGCCGCTGGCGAGTGCGGCGCCGCGCAACAGGACCTCGCGACGCGTCAGGCGGGTATGTGCGGCGTGCGGGGCGTGCGCGGCGTGCGAGTCATATGGGCCATGGCGTTCTCCGGGCGGTGGTTCGAGTGGCCCGGAGTCTGCGCAGCGCACGCCGCCGCGTCATTCACATAGGTTCAGCCGGCCGACGGCCCCAATAAGCGCTTGAGTCGCGACAGCGATTGCGGACGGATGCCGAGGTACGACGCAAGCTGGTGCTGTGGAATGCTCGCGAGCTGTGCGCCGAAGCGCCGGTGCAGTTCGCGGTACCGGTGCGCCGCGTCCTGTGTCAGGAACGCGAGCTCGCGGTCCTCCTTACGCACGTAGAGCATCTCGGCGACGCGCCGCCCCAGACGCTGCCACTCGATGTGACGTTCGTACAAGTCGAGCATCGTCTGCCACGGCCAGACGAGCAGATCGCATTCGGTCACCGCGGCGATTTCGACGCGCGCGGGCACCCCCATCGTCGCGCTGCCGAACGAAACAGTGAAGCTGCCGGCGAAGCCGAAGTCTTTGGTGGCGTCGTTGCCGTCGATGTCGGTGACGAAGTAGCGCACGATCCCGCTGCGGATGAACGCGAGCTCGTGCAGCGTCTGCCCGCAGCGGCAGAAGGTCTCGCCCGCGATCAGGCGGCGCGGCACACCGGTGCCGACGAAGCGATCGAGCTGGTCCTGGGGCGGCTGTGCGAGGCGGCGGACAAACGCTGCCACGGGGTGATCGTCGGGCTTCGCGGCGTCGTTGTTCATGCGCTTTCCTGGCGGTTTCATGGATGCGGCACGGGGCGGCGCGCGTTACGGTGCATGCATGAATGCTGCCGGCCCGTACGGATGTAACTTCACGCGCTAATTCAACGATGTCAAAGATATCGCATGACATGAAGCGATTCGCATCGATCCTCGCTGTCTCGACGTTTCTGACCGCGTGCACGACCGCGCCGCCCCCGCCGCCCGCGCCGAGCCACGAACCCCCACCCATCGCGGCGGCTTGCCCGAAAGGCCTGCCCGATGGCGCGCGTTGCTGGCGTGGCGTCGATTCGGCGAACGCGCACTACATGCTGCGTGATGCCGGCGACGTGGAGCGGCGTGCTGGTCGTGCATGCGCACGGCGGGCCAACGCTTGGCACGCCCGCATCGACGCGTGCTGACGAGGACGCCGAGCGTTGGGCCATCACTGTGAAGGCCGGCCACGCATGGGCCGCGTCGGTGTTCCGCCAGGGTGGTGTGGCAGTGCGTGCTGCGGCCGAAGACACCGAGCGCGTGCGGCGCATCTTCGTGCAGCACGTGGCGCAGCCGCGGCGCACGGTGCTGCATGGGCAGAGCTGGGGTGCCGGTGTGGCGGCCAAGGCGGCCGAGATGTGGCCTGCGTCGTGGCATGGCGTGCTGCTCAGCAGCGGCGTGCTCGCCGGCGGTAGCCTTTCGTACGACTTCCGGCTTGATCTGCGCGTGGTCTACCAGCACCTGTGTGCCAACCACCCCAAGCCCGATGAGCCCGCGTATCCGCTTTGGATGGGTCTGCCGTCCGACAGCAAGCTCACGCGCGCTGAATTGGCCGAGCGCGCCGACGCTTGCCTGGGCGTGCGCAAGCCAGCGCCTCAGCGCACCGCCGAGCAGGCGCGCAAGCTGAAGACCATCGTCGACGTGATCCGAATTCCCGAAAGCTCGGTGCTCGGCCACCTGAACTGGGCGACCTGGCACTTCCAGGACATCGCGGCGCGCCGCACCGGCGGCGGCAATCCCTTCGACAACCAGCGCGTGCGCTACACCGGTTCGAGCGATGACGCGGCGCTGAACGCCGGCGTGCTGCGCTACCGCGCCGACCCCGCCGCCACCGCACGTTTTGCCGCCGACGCCGACCCCACCGGCGACATCCGCGTGCCGGTGTTGACCGTGCACGGCATCAGCGATGCGACCGCGTTCGTCGAGATGCAGCATCACTTCCGACAGGTGATGGAAAGGGCAGGGCGCAGCGCGCAATTGGTGCAGACGTTCGTGCGCAGTGATCAGCACAGCTACCTTGGCGACAGCACCTATCCGGCGCTGTTTGATGCACTGCTTGATTGGATCGAGCGCGACGAGAAGCCAACGCCTGCTGGTATCGCGCAGCGGTGTGAGGCGGGCACCGCGCGTTGGGGTGCGTGCGCGTTCGATGCGGGGTATGTGCCGGCACCGCTCGAGACGCGGGTGGCGCCGCGCTGACCGCTACTCGATGCTGAGCGCGATCTTTCCGAACTGACTGCCCGACTCGAGTCGATCCAAAGCCTGCGCAACGTGACCCAGCGCGTAGTGGCTGTCGATCACCGGGCGCATCGCGGACCGCTCGCACAACGCAAGCAAGTCGCGGAACTCGGCCAGGTTGCCCAGCGTCGACCCGAATACTTTCAACTGGCGGATGAACATGCGGCGCAGGTCGGCGCCGGGTTGGTCGCCGGTGGTGGCGCCGCAGGTCACCAGGCGCCCGCCGCGCACCAGGCTCTTCAGCGCAGCGCCCCAAACGGCCGCGCCGACGTTTTCGATCACCACATCGACGCCGCGGCCGCCGGTCAACTCGAGCACCGTGCGCGCGATGTCTTGTGTTGTGCTGTGCACGCTGCCGTCGGCGCCCATCTGCACGGCACGCTCGAGCTTGGCTGCGTCGCGCGAGGTGACGATGACTCTGGCACCCGCGGCCTTGGCCAGTTGCAGCGCGGCCAGCGATACGCCGCCGCCGATGCCGAACACCAGCACCGTCTCATGCGCTTGCACGCGCGCCTGCGTGAACAGCATGCGCCAGGCGGTGAGGTGGTTGACGCCCAGCGCTGCGGCCTGCGCGTCGTCATAACCCTGCGGCAGCGCGAACACATTGCGCGCGGGAAGGGTGACGAACTCGGCAAACGTGCCGTCGCGGTGTTCGCCCAGCAGGCTCATCGACGTGCACAACACATCGTTGCCACGCAAGCAGAACTCGCAGCGCCCGCAGGCGATGCCGGGATGCACGACCACGCGCTGGCCGATGTGCAACGCGCGTTCGTCGGCGTCCAACTCTTCGATCACGCCGGCGCCGTCCAGGCCCATCGTCATCGGCAACGTGTGCGTGATGCCGGCGCCGCTGTCGCGCATGTACAAATCGACGCGGTTGACGGTGGCTGCGCGCAGGCGCACCAGCACGTCGCCGGGGCGCCGCACCGGCCGCGGGCGCTCGCCAACAGCGACGACTTCGTTGCCGCCGTGGCCGGTGAGGTAGGCCGCCTTCACAGTTGGCTCACGGACTCGTTACTGAAACGCCGCGATGCCGGTGATGGCGCGGCCGAGGATCAGCGCGTGGATGTCGTGCGTGCCTTCGTAGGTATTCACCACTTCCAGGTTCACCAGGTGGCGCGCGACACCGAACTCGTCGCTGATGCCGTTGCCACCCATCATGTCGCGCGCCAGACGTGCGATATCGAGCGACTTGCCGCAGCTGTTGCGCTTGATGATCGACGTGGCCTCGACCGACGCGGTTCCGGCGTCCTTCATGCGCCCGAGCTGAAGGCAGCATTGCAGGCCGAGCGTGATCTCGGTCAGCATGTCGGCGAGCTTCTTCTGGATGAGCTGGTTCGCCGCCAGTGGGCGGCCGAACTGCTTGCGGTCCAGCGTGTACTGGCGTGCGCGTGCATAGCAGTCTTCGGCCGCGCCGAGTGCACCCCAGGCGATGCCGTAGCGCGCGCTGTTCAGACAGGTGAATGGGCCCTTCAAGCCGCGCACTTCGGGGAAGGCGTTCTCTTCGGGGCAGAACACCTCGTCCATCACGATCTCGCCGGTGATCGATGCGCGCAGGCCCACCTTGCCGTGGATCGCGGGGGCGCTCAAACCCTTCGCGCCCTTGTCGAGCACGAAGCCGCGGATCGAGCCTGCGTCGTCCTTCGCCCAGACCACGAACACGTCGGCGATCGGACTGTTGCTGATCCAGGTCTTCGCCCCGCTGAGCGAATAGCCGCCGGGCACCTTCTTCGCACGCGTGATCATGCTGCCGGGGTCGCTGCCGTGGTTGGGCTCGGTCAGGCCGAAGCAGCCGATCCACTCGCCCCGTGCAAGCTTGGGCAGGTACTTCTTCTTCGTCGCCTCGTTGCCGAACTCGTTGATCGGCACCATCACCAGCGACGACTGCACGCTCATCATCGAGCGGTAGCCGGAGTCCACACGTTCGACCTCGCGCGCGATCAGGCCGTAGCACACGTAGTTCAGGCCCGAGCCGCCGTAGGCCTCGGGGATGGTCGGCCCCAGCAGGCCCAGTTCACCCATCTCGCGGAAGATGGCGGGGTCGGTCTTCTCGTGGCGGAAGGCGTCTTGCACGCGCGGCAGCAGGCGCTCTTGGCAGTACGCGTGTGCTGCCTCGCGCACGGCGCGCTCGTCGGCGGTGAGTTGCTGCTCCAGCAGCAGCGGGTCGTCCCATTGGAAAGTGTTCTTGCTCATCGCGTCTCCTGGTTCGGTTGGTGGTCAGTGGTATTCACGGCTCACATGCCCGCATAGGTCGGCCCGCCGCCGCCTTCGGGTACGACCCAGACGATGTTCTGCGTCGGGTCTTTGATGTCGCAGGTTTTGCAATGCACGCAGTTCTGCGCGTTGATCTGCAGGCGTTGCTTGCCGCCGTCGTCGACATACTCGTAGACGCCAGCCGGGCAGTAGCGGCTTTCGGGGCCGGCGTAGGTGGCGAGATTCGTCGCCACGGGCACCGACGCGTCCTTCAGCGTCAGGTGCGCGGGTTGGTTCTCTTCGTGATTGGTGTTGCTGACGAAGACGCTGCTCAGGCGGTCGAAGGTCAGCTTGCCGTCGGGCTTGGGGTAAGTGATCGGCAGGTATTGCGCTGCCGGGCGCAGATAGGCGTGATCGGGCTTGCTTCGATGCAGCGTCCACGGCGGGCTGGACACGCCCAGCTTGGGCAACAGCCACTGCTCGATGCCGGTCATCAGCTTGCCGAGCAACGAACCCTTCTTGAACCAAAGCTTGAAGTTGCGCGTCTGGTGCAGTTCCTCGGCGAGCCAGCTGCGCCCGTACGCGTCGGGGTAGGCGGCCAGTTCGTCGCCCGCGCGGCCGGCGTGCAGTGCATCGGCCAATGCTTCGGCACACAGCATGCCGCTTTTGATCGCCGCGTGGCTGCCCTTGATGCGCGCGGCGTTCATGAAGCCGGCGTCGCAGCCGACCAGCGCGCCACCCGGAAACACCAGCTTCGGCAGTGCCTGGGGGCTGCCGTTGTTGATGGCGCGTGCGCCGTAGGCCAAACGCTTGCCGCCTTCGAGGTGGGCGCGGATCGCGGGGTGGGTCTTCCACCGCTGCATCTCTTCGAACGGGCTCAGGTAGGGGTTGTCGTAGTCGAGCCCGACGACGAAGCCGAGCGTGACCTTGTTGCCTTCGAGGTGGTAGAGGAAGCCGCCGCCGAAGGTTTTGTCGTCCATCGGCCAGCCGGCGGTGTGCACCACCAGCCCGGGCTTGGCCTTCGCGGGGTCAACCTCCCACAACTCTTTGATGCCGAGCGCGAAGCTCTGCGGGTCTTTACCTTCGGCGAGTCGGAACTTGGCCAGCAGTTGTTTGCCCAGATGCCCGCGCGCACCTTCGGCGAACACGGTGTATTTGCCGCGCAGTTCCATGCCGAGTTGGAACGCGTCGGTCGGTTGGCCGTCGCGCCCGATGCCCATGTTGCCGGTGGCCACGCCCTGCACGCTGCCGTCGTCGCCGTAGAGGATTTCGCTGGCAGCAAAGCCGGGAAAGATTTCGACACCCAACGCCTCGGCCTGGCCGGCCATCCACTTGACGAGCGAGCCGAGGGCGACAACGTAGTTGCCGTGGTTGTGGAAGTTGCGCGGCACCAGCCAGTTCGGCACGCGGCTCGAGCCGGCTTCGGTCAGCGTCAACACGTCGTCAGCCGTCACCGGCTGGTTCAACGGCGCACCCTGTGCCTTCCAGTCCGGGAACAGCTCGTTGATGGCGCGCGGGTCCATCACCGCGCCGGACAGAATGTGCGCGCCCGGCTCGCTGCCCTTCTCGAGCACGACGACCGACGCATCGGGGCGCTGCTGCTTCAGGCGAATCGCGGTCGCCAGCCCGGCCGGGCCGGCGCCGACGACGACCACGTCGTAGTCCATCGACTCGCGCGGTCCGAACTGCTCTTGAATCTGGTCGGGAGTCATCGTGCGTGCCCTGCGTGTCCGGTCAATCAGCGCGCACCAGCGCGCGCCCGATGATGATCTGCTGGATCTGCGTGGTGCCTTCGTAGAGACGCAGCAATCGTACGTCGCGATAGAAGCGCTCGACCGGGTACTCGTTGATGTAGCCGGCGCCACCGTGGATCTGCACGCCGCGGTCGGCCACGCGGCCGGCCATCTCGGTGGCGAACAGCTTGGCGCACGACACGCGCATCGACACATCGGGGTCAGAGACGTGCGCAGGTTTCTGGTCGAAACGCTGCGCAACCTCGCGCACCAGCGCCCAGCCGGCGAGCAATTCCGCCTGACTGTCGGCCAGCATGCCCTGGATGAGTTGGAACTCGCCCAGTGCCTTGCCGAACTGCTTGCGTTCGCGCGCATAGCGGGACGATTCGTCGAGCACGCGCTGCGCGATGCCGCACGCCACCGCCGAGATGTTGAGCCGCCCGCGGTCCAGCACCTTCATCGCCGTCTTGAAACCTTGACCGGGTTTGCCGCCGATGATGTTCGCAGCCGGCACGCGTACGTTCTCGAGGATCACGTCGCAGGTCATCGTGCCGCGCTGGCCCATCTTCTTGTCCTTCTTGCCGAGCTTGATGCCAGGCAGGTCGGCAGGCACAACGAAGGCCGAAACGCCCGACGCACCCGGCCCGCCCGTGCGTGCCATCAACGTGAAGGCCCCTGCGCGCGGCGCGTTGGTGATGAATCGCTTGGTGCCGTTGAGCACGTAGTGGTCGCCGTCAAGCTCAGCGCGCGTCTTCAGCGCAGCGGCGTCCGACCCAACGTCGGGTTCGGTCAGCGCGAACGACATCACCAACTCACCGCTCGCCACGCGCGGCAAGTACTGCGCCTTCTGCTCGGGCGTGCCGTCCATCAAGATGCCCTGCGAGCCGATGCCGATGTTGGTGCCGAACACCGAGCGGAACGCGGCCGCCGTCTGGCCCAGCTCGAAGTTCACCAGCACTTCCTGGCTCACCGACAGGCCGATGCCGCCGAACTCCTCGGGGACTGTCAGACCGAACAGGCCCATCTCCTTCATGTCTTCGATGATGTCGGCCGGCACCTCGTCGTGTTCTTCGAGGTGGTTTTCGGCCGGCATCAGGCGCTCGCGGATGAAGCGCTGGATGGTGGGCAGCAGGATGTCGAAGGATTCAGTGTCGAGAGCCATGGCCTTGCTTTCGAAATCAGCGGTGTTGAATCTCGGGCGCGCGTTTGTCGAGGAAGGCGTGCATGCCTTCGTGTGCGTCGGCGCTTGCAAAGCGTTCGTAGAGCGCGTGGCGCTCGAACAGGATCCCCTCGCTGAGCGGGCTCTCCCAGGCGCGATTCACCGCTGCCTTGATCGCCATCAGCGCGGGCAGCGAGAAAGCTGCGATCTGTGCAGCGAGAGCCAGCGTGTGGTCCAGCAACTCGGCGTCAGGCACCACGCGTGAGACCAGGCCATAGCGGTCGGCCTCCTGAGCGTCGAGCACGCGGGCCGACAGGCACATGTCCATGGCCTTGGCCTTGCCGATCGCGCGCGGCAGGCGCTGCGTGCCGCCGGCGCCGGGCAGCAACGCGAGCTTGACTTCGGGCAGGGCGAACTTCGCGGACTTGCCCGCGACGATGATGTCGCAGGCCAGCGCGAGTTCACATCCGCCGCCCATCGCAAACCCGGCTACCGCGGCCAGCACGGGCTTGCGCACCTGGCGAATCGTTTCCCAGTTGCGAGTGATGAACGCACCCTGATAGACATCCATGAACGAGCTGTCGGCGATGGCTCCGATGTCGGCCCCCGCGGCAAACGCCTTGGCGCTGCCGGTGATGACGATCGCACCGATGCCGGCGTCGGCCTCGAACGCCAGCAGCGCCGCGCCCAGCGCGTCCATCAGCGCGTCGTTCAACGCGTTGAGCTGCTTCGGGCGGTTCAGCGTGACAAGGCCGACGCGGCCCTGGCGCTCGACGAGGATGATGGGTTCGGACATGGCAAGGGTTCTGAAGGGATGAAGCAGCGCGGCCGATCAGTCAACGCTGATCTTTCGGTCCTTGATCAACGCCGCGAGCACCTTCGCTTCGTTGTCGAGCAGCTTGCGGAAGGCCGCGGTGTCGAGTGGCTCGGGCACCGCGCCGAGTTCGGCGAAGCGCTGCTTCAGCGCGGGCTGCGCCAGCACCTTGACCAGCGCCGCGTTCAACTTCGTCAAGGCTTCGGCCGGCACGCCGACCGGCGCCCACACACCGAACCAGATGTCGAGCTCGGCGCCCTTGATGCCCTGCTCGGCCAGCGTCGGCATGTCGGGGAAGAAGGGCGAACGCTGCGCACTCGCCACGCCCAGCAGCTTGACCTTGCCCGCCTTGATGTGCGGGAAGGCGATGCCCGGGTCGAACACATAGTCGGCCTGGCTGGCCATCACGTCCTGCAAGGCCGGCGCGGCGCCGCGGTACGGGATGTGGGTGGCGAAGATGCCGGCCTGCTGCTTGAAGAGTTCGGCCGCCAGGTGCGGCGGCGTGCCCGCGCCCGCCGATGCGTAAGACAGCTTGCCGGGATTGGCCTTGGCCATCGCGACCAGTTCCTTCACGTCCTTGACGTTGAGGGTCGGCTTGGCAACGACGTACATCGCCGTGCGCCCGATCGCGGCGACCGGCGCCAGGTCCTTCGACGGCGCAAACGTCGCCTTGAACAGCGACGGGTTCGCGGTCTCGACCGAGGTCGGCGCGATCAACAGCATGTAGCCGTCGGGCGTGGCCTTGACCACCTCGCCAGCAGCCAGGTTGCCGCTGGCACCGGGCTTGTTCTCGACGATGAAGGTCTGGCCGAGTTGTTCCCCCAGGCCCTGCGAGATCAGGCGCGCCATCACGTCGGTGGTGCCCCCGGGGGAAGCCGACGACGATGCGCACGGGCTTGTTCGGCCACGCGCTTTGAGCGTGTGCGGGCAGTACGGCGAGCGCTGCGGTGCTGGCCATGAGGGCGCCCAGCGAACGAGCGGCGCAGCATGTTTTCGACGAAAATGTGATCATGGTGTCAGGTTTGTCGGTTGGTGAAGTTGGTGAAGTCGGTGGAAACGAGTCGGGAACTACAAAGTGCCGTCGCGCAACATCTCGCGCAGCTTGAATTTCTGGATCTTTCCGGAGGGCGTCGCGGGCATCGCGTCGCGCACGATCAGGCGCTCGGGCATGTACTGCAACGCGAGCTTCTGCGCCTTCAGGAACTCGACCATGCCGGCCATGTCGAGGCTGCATCCAGGCTTGGGCACGACGACAGCGCACGCGCGTTCGCCGAGCCGCTCGTCGGCGAAAGCGACGATCGCCACCTGCGCAATGGCCGGGTGCTTGTAGAGCAGCGACTCGACCTCGACCACCGGAATGTTCTCGCCGCCGCGGATGATCACGTCCTTGCTGCGCCCGCTGATGCGGATGTAGCCGCGCGCGTCGATGTGCGCGAGGTCGCCGGTGTCGAACCAGCCGTCGGCATCGGTGGCGTTCCACTGCGGCCGCTTCAGGTAGCCGCCGAAGTTGGAACATGCGCGAACGAAAAGCCTGCCGACTTCGCCGGGCGCGAGCGTCGTGCCCGCTTCGTCGATCACCTTGACCTCGGCGCCGGGCAGCGCGCAGCCGTCGGTCGTGAACGCGCGCTCGTCGTCGTCCTCGGGCAGGATCGTCGTCACGGCGCCGTTCTCGCTCATGCCCCAGGCCGACACGATCTTCGTGCCCAGCGCCTTGCGCGCCTGCTCGACCAGCGCACCCGGAATCGGCGCGCCCGCGCAGAGAAAGGTCTTCAGGCTGGGCACCGCGGTCGACGCCTGCACCGTCTTCGTCAGGTCGGTGAGGAACGGCGTCGACGCCATCGTGAACGTCACGCCTTCGGTGCGGATCAGCTCGACCGCCTTCTTCGGCTCCCACACGTCAAGCAGCACCGCGCTTGCGCGCAGCATGATCGGCATCATCAAGCCGTACATGAAGCCGGTCTGGTGCGCCATCGGCGACGCCATCAACACCACGTCGTGCTGGTCCAGGTGCAGCCGCTCGGCGTACGGCACGATGTTGGCCATCAGCGTGTTCGCCGAGTGCATCACGCCCTTGGGCTCGCCGGTGGTGCCCGAGGTGTAGATGAGCTGCGTGATGTCGTCGGGGCCGGGGCGGCTGCGCTCGAGGATGGCCTTCGCGTCGGGTTCCTTCTCCCACTCGGGAGTCGTCAGCAGCGTGTCGAAGTCATCGGCGCCGTCGCTCCGCCGCCCCCTCCCATCGATCACGACGATGCGGCGCAGGTCCGGCAGGCTGGGCTGCAGCCCGCGCGCCATCGCCTCGTGGTCGAAGCCGCGGAAGACCTTCGGCACGACCAGCACCTTGGCTTCGCCGTGCTTCAGCATGAACGACAGCTCGCGCTCGCGGAAGATGTGCATCAGCGGGTTGAGCACCGCGCCGATGCGCGAGCACGCGAGGTACAGCAGGCTGAACTGCCACCAGTTGGGCAACTGCATCGCGACCACGTCGTTGCGGCCGACGCCCAGGCGCGACAGGCCCACGGCGATGCGGTCGGCGAACGTGGCCAGTTCGCGGTAGGTGAAGCGGCGGACCTCGCCGCGATCTCTCGAGCGCACCGCGGTCAACGCGAGCTTGTCCGGGTACGCGGCGACGCACGCGTCGAGATCGTGGTTGATCGTGCGGTCATGCCACCAGCCCTTGGCGATGCTCTCGGCGCGACGGGGTGCGAGCAGGACGGGGTCGAATTGCATGGTGTGTCTTTCGCGTGGGGCGTCAGACCGGCACGGCCGTCCGGCCGGCCCGCGTGCGGGCGATGATGGTCTTCATGATCTGCGCCGTGCCGTCGCCGATCTGAAAGCCCAGCACGTCGCGCAGGCGCTGCTCCATCGGCCCGCGGTCGTAGCCGCCGTGGCCGAACATCAGCAGGCACTGGTGGATCACGTCGTAGGCGAGCTTCGGCGCCCACCACTTGCACATCGCCGCTTCGGCGCTGTGCGGCAGGTCCTTGTCCTTGAGCCACAGCGCCTGCAGGCACAGAAGGCGCGCGGCTTCGACCTGGGTGTCGAAGTCGGCCAGCGGATGCGACACGCCCTGGAACGCCGACAGCGGTTTGCCGAAGGCTTCGCGCTGCGCGACGTATTCCCAGGTTTCTTCGAGCGCGACGCGCGCGACGGCCAAGCACCTGCAAGCCGATCAGCGCACGCGAAAAGTCGAAGCCCTGCATCACCTGCACGAAGCCCTTGTTCTCGTCGCCCAGCCGGTGGTCGATCGGCACGCGCGCGTTCTCGAAGAAGATCGACCCGCGGCCGATCGCGCGCTGGCCATGGCAGTCGAATCGGTTGGTCGTCACGCCCGGCGTGTTCATCGGCACCAGCAGCGCGGTCACGCCGTGTGCAGCAGCGTCGACCGTGCCGGTGCGGCCGAAGACGACGGTGATGTCGGCCTGGTCGGCGGCCGAGATCGACGTCTTCTCGCCGTTGATCACGTAGGCGTCGCCCGAACTTGTCGACACACGCTCGACCTTCAGCCGAAGGTTGGCTGCGTCCGAGCCGCCGCGCGGTTCGGTCAGCGCGATCGCGCACAGCGCATCGCCCGCCACCAGCTTCTCGAGCCACGGGCGCACGACCTCGGGCTGGCCGTGGTGCGACAGGATCTGGCTGTTGAGCGACGCGAGCAGGTTGATGTAGCTGATGCTCAGGTCGGCGCGCGCGATCTCCTCGTGGATCACGCCCGCGGCCATGCAGCCCAGGCCCTGGCCGCCGTAGGCCTCGGGCAGCTCGGGCGCGATGAACCCCATCTCGCCCATCGCCTTCATCAAGCCGCGATCGAGCACGCGCGTCTTGTCGCGCTCCTGGAAGCCGGGGGCGATGCGATCGGTCGCGAAGCGGCGCGCGTGATCGGCCAGCGCCATCAGGTCTTCGTCGAGGTACGGGTTCATGTTTGCCTTCACGGGTTGGTGCCGCGCCTCACGGATTGCCTGCAGCGATTCCGGATTGACGAGGGTGCTGAGGTCGCCAGGCTCTTCGCCGAGCCAGGCCGCGCGGACCACACGACGCATCACTTTCATGTTGCGCGTGCGTGGCAAATCGGGAACGAACACAACCACGGCCGGCTTGAACGCGCCGCCCAGGCCCGCGACGACGGCGGCCGACGAGGGCCTTCGCCGCCGCGGACTCTGATCGGCGTCCGGGCGCGCGACGCACACACACACCACGGCCGTGCCCTTGATGGGGTCGGGAATACCGATCGCGGCGGCATCCTGCAGCAGCCCCGTACCCATCAGCAGCGCCTCGATCTCGGAAGGCCCGGTGCGCTTGCCGGCGATCTTGAGCGTGTCGTCGGACTGCGCCCGTGCACGAACCACATGCCATCGCATCGCGGCTCGCGAAGTCACCGTGCACCCACAGGTCGGCAGGCGCGACCAGTAGCTTTGCAGATAGCGCTCGCGGTCATGCCACAACCCGCGCGTGAGGCCGATGGAGGGTGTGCGCATCACCAGTTCGCCCGTGATGCCAGCACCGACGGAAGCTCCATCGGCATCGACGATGTCGGCACCGGTGCCCGGCACCGAGCCTGCGAACGCGCAAGGCACGAGCGGATGAATCACGGTGCCGGCGAGGATGCCGCCCATCTCGGTTCCGCCCGAGAAGTTGAGCAGCGGCACGCGGCGCTGGCCCACGCGCTCGAAGGTCCAGTGCCAGGCCTCGGGCGTCCAGGGCTCGCCGGTGGAGATCATCACGCGCAGCGAGCTGAAGTCACGCTCGGCCAGCGTCGCTCGGGCAGCGACATCGACAGGCGCGCCACCGTCGGCGCCAGGCCGAGGTAGCTGACGCGGTGACGCTCGACCAGCCGCCACAGGCGATCGGGCTGCGGGTAGTTGGGTGCGCCTTCGGCCAGCACGATGGTGGAGCCGACCAGCAGGCCGCCGAACACGAGCAGCGGCCCGACCAGCCAACCCATGTCCGACATCCACAGGAAGCGGTCGTCGGGCTTCAGGTCCATGCAGATCGACAGGTCCAGCGCCGTCTTGACCGGGAAGCCGCAATGCGAATGCACCACGCCCTTGGGCTTGCCGCTGGTGCCCGACGTGAACATCAGCAGGAAGGGATCGTCGGCCGGCATCGGCTCGGTCGGTACGGCGGCCACATCGGCCGGGGCGCCTTCGGCGAGTTCGTGCCACCAGTGATCACGTCCCGTGATCCACGCGTGCGGCGTGGTCAGATGGTTCAGCACCACGACATGACGCACCCCGGGGCAATGGGTCAGCGCCTCGTCGACCACCGGTTTCGCCGAAACCGGCTTGCCGCGGCGCAACGAGCCATCGACCGTGATCAGCGCCTTGGCCTGGCCGTCGTTCATGCGCTGAGCGATGGCGTCGGCGCCGAAGCCCGAGAACATCGGCAGCACGATGGCGCCGATCTTCGCCACGGCCAGCATCGCAGCGGCGGCATGCGGCAGGTTGGGCAAATACATGCCGACGACGTCGCCGCGGCCGATGCCCAGCTTGCGCAGGCCCCAGGCAAGGCGGCAGGTTTCGCGGTCCAGATCGGCGAAGGTCCAGGTGGTCACCGCGCCGTCTTCACCTTCCCACACCAGCACGGGCTGCGCGTAGCGCACCGTGCCGCGGTAACGGTCGACGCAGTTGAGCACCACGTTCGTCACGCCGCCCACGCACCAGTGCGCGAAGGGCGCGCCTTCACTCAGGTCCAGCACGCGCTCGTACGGCTTCTCGAAACGGTAGTCGAGGAAGCGGATCAGCGCGTCGATGGAACCATGCCGGGTCCTGATTCGCGCGCTCGTTGAGCGCTTCGAAGCTGTCGACCCCGAGCGCACGCATGAAGCGCGTGAGGTTTGCCCCTTCCACGGTGGCCGCATCGGGCCGCCATACAACGCTCGCGGGCATGGACACATCGGTTGTCATGGCTACTTCGCGTACTTGCGGAACTCGGGCTTGCGCTTGTCCTTCAGCGCGTTGACGCCTTCGCGCGATTCGTCGGTGTCGTAGTACAGCTTCAGCGCATACATGCCCAAGCCGGCGATACCCGCCTGGTGCGCGGTATCCGCGTTGAAGCTGCGCTTGGCGATCGCGATGGCGGTGGGGCTGCGTTCGCAGATCGTCTCGCCCCACTCTTGCACGGTGGCGTCGAGTTGGTCGTGCGGCACGCAGATGTTGGCCAGGCCCATCGCGACGGCCTCGGCGCCCGAGTAGCGCTTGTTGAGATACCAGATCTCGCGCGCCTTCTTCTCGCCGACCACACGCGCCAGGAACGCGGTGCCATAACCCGGATCGACCGAGCCCATCTTCGGGCCGACTTGGCCGAACACGGCTTTGTCGGAGCAGATCGTCAGGTCGCAGATCGTGCACAGCACGTTGCCGCCGCCGATCGCAAAACCCTGCACGCGGGCGATGACGGGCTTGGGCACGTTGCGGATCGCGTCGTGCAGCTCTTCCATCGGCAGACCGATCGTGCCGCGGCCGTCGTAGTTGCCGTCGTGCGCCGATTGGTCGCCGCCGGTGCAGAAGGCCTTCTCGCCAGCGCCCGCCAGCACGATCGCGCCGACGCTCTTGTCGTAGCCGGCCTTGTTCAGCGCCTTGATGATCTCGTCGCAGGTCGTGCCGCGAAACGCGTTCATCTTGTCGGCCCGGTTGATCGTGATCCAGGCCACGCCGTTGCGCACTTCGTAAAGGATGTCTTCGAATGTCATGGTCGTGTCTCCTCAACCGTTCATGGTCAAACCACCAGACACGCTCAGCACCTGTCCGGTCACGTAGGCAGCGTCATCGCTGGCGAAGAACAGCACCGCACCCGGCAGGTCGTCGGGTTGACCAATGCGCCCGAGCGGAATGGAGCGCGTGAACGCTTCCATCAGCTTCTCGGGGTTGCCGGCGCCTTGCTTGTAGTCCTCGAACAGCGCGGTCGCCGTCGGGCCAGGGCAGACCACGTTGACGGTGATGCCGTGGCGCGCGTGCTCGCGGGCGATGGTCTTGGAGAACGCCACCAGACCACCCTTGCAGGCCGCATACACCGCTTCACCCGAAGAGCCCACACGCGCCGCGTCCGACGAGATGTTGACGATGCGGCCCTTCTTGCGCGCGGCCATGCCGGGCAATACCGCGTGGTGCATGTGCAGCGCGCCGGTCAGGTTGATGGCGATCAGCTTGTCCCACTGCGCGGGCTCGGTCTTCGTGAAGGGCTTGAAGATGTCCCAGCCGGCGTTGTTGACCAACACGTCGATCGGACCGAGCTTGGCTTCGCAGGCCAGCACGGCAGCGTTGACGCTCTCGCGGTTGGTGATGTCGCAGACAAAGGCCTGGGCCTGCCCACCGTCGGTGCGGATCGCGGCCGCCACCTTTTCGGCGGCCTCGAGGTTCAAGTCGAATACCGCCACGCGTGCGCCTTCGGCGCCAAAACGCTTGCAGGTTGCACCGCCGATGCCGCCGCCACCGCCAGTGATGACCACGGTTTGGTTGTCGAATCGCTTCATGGGGTTCCTTTCCTTCTACAGTCCGTTTGTGTCGCCGTCTTGCGCATTGACCTGTTAGATGAGTCAATGTATTGACGTATATTAGGTTCGCAGGATCGACGGCGCAAGCGCCTTCCCTGCCTAAAAGACTAGAGAAAACCCTATGAAACGTGCCAGTGATGTGAAGATAGAAATGGCGAATAGAGTGTTCTTTAGACTCTATCAATGCGCAAACATGTTGCATAAAACAGGCAGCCGTGCGGTCGAAGCCGAAGGTCTGACGACGCAGCAATGGGCGGTGCTTGGCGCCTTGTCGCGTGACAAGGTGCAGGGCGGCATGAGCATTGGTGACTTGGCGCGCTACCTGATGGTCAGCCGTCAGAACCTATCGGGCCTGATCGGCCGCATGGAGCGCGATGGTCACGTGGCGATTGCCCCCGACGACCGCGACCGCCGCTCCCGCGTGGTCACGATGACCGACTCAGGCCGCCATGTGTGGCAGGACCTGGCACTGCCGAAGATCCACGCGTACTACGAGCAGATCCTCGAGGACTTCTCGGTCAACGACGTCACGCACACGCTGCACTACCTGCTGAAGATGTTGGAGAACATGCAGCGGTTGGATAGCGAGCGTGGTGGTGTGGAGGAAGTGCCTGCGGTCGACGTGGTGGCCTCAGCGGTCGACCTATAGCCGGGACTGTGAATCGTCCGCTGCGGCTTGCGGCTCCTGCTGCGTTTCGGGCAAGGCCGGTGGTGCGGCCACTTCTGCGGGCTGCGCAGGGCCTGCTTCACCCCGCGCCTTCTCGCGCTTCTCCGGCAACTTCGCAATCCCCGGCGACACCACCGCCGCATCGCCGAAGCCGAACAGCTTCGCCACGACGTGCGTGGGTGCCTCACGCGCGGCGCGGTTGTAGGCCAGCGTGGCCTGGTTGAAGGCCTGAGTCGCGAACTCGAGTTGGGCTGCGCCGCGCGCGATGTCGTTGCGCATGCGGCGCAGTTCTTCGTCGTCGCAGCAGCTGGGCGCGATGGTTAGCGATGCGATGAAGCGGCTTAGGCGGTGGCTGAGGGCAACTTCGGCGCGGTCGACTACCGTGATGCGCGCGGCTTCGACCGGAGCTGCCTTGGCGTAGTTGGCGGCGGTGCCTGCGGCCTCGTGCGTGGCGGCGATGGCCTGCAGGCGTACGCGCGGATCGCCGGCAGCCACGTCGGTGGCGCGGGCGACAAGGTCGCGCACCTGGCGGTGGCGGCGTACCAGTTGCTCGTGCAAGGCGCCGTAGGCCCGCACCACGGCGTTGCGATGGCGCACCAAGCGGTTGTAGGCACCCAGCAGCCACAGCGCCAGCACGGCCACGACGGCGAGCGTCACGATGCTGAAGGTCGACACGATTCGTTTCGGCTGTGCGCTGCGGTTGCGTGTTTAGTCGCCGAATGTAAATGCCGGGCTGGTCGCCCGCCTGCTGTCGCAGGTCAGCTCAGGTCGACGTCGACATGGGCGATCGTGGTTGCCCCGTCTTCGAAGAATCGCGTGTCCTCGCCCGTGTCGACTTGGTCGAACTCTGCCGGCGCATCCGGGCGGCGCCTCTTGCTCTTGGGCAGCAGGTTGGCGAGATCCGGCGACACCACCATGGCATCTGCGAAGCGGAGGGCCTTCGCGACGACCTTGGTTGGTCTGGCGCGGGCCACCCGGTTGTAGGCCAGCGCGGCCTGGTTGAAGCATTGGGTGGCGACGTGAAGCTCACCCGCGGTGCGCACGATGTCGTGGCGCAGGCGGCGCAGCACTTCGTCTTCACGGCACTGCGGCACTTTGACCAACGACCCGATGAAGCGGCTCAGCCGATGGGTGAGCGTCACTTCGGCGCGGTCGACCACCGACACGCGAGCGCCATCGGCCGGGGCGGCCTTGGCGAAATGGGCGACGGTGCGCGCGGCCTCGAGGGTGCTGGCCATGGACTGCAGGCGCACGGTCGCGTCGCCGGCTGCGACCTCGCTTGCGCGGAACAGCAGCTCTTGCACCTGTCGATGCCGGCGGGTCGAGCTGCTCGTGCAGCATGCCGAAGGCCTCGACCATCTCGTCGCGGTGACGCCCCAGGTGGTTGTGGGCGCCGAGCGCCCACTTCGCCAGCACGGCCACGACCGCGAGCGGCACGAAAACAAGGTAGATCGACACGATTCGTAGAGTTTGAAGCAGCGGGCGGATGATGCTGCGTAGGTGTCGCGGCATGTAGGCCCCGGGGCTGGGGGGTTGTGGCGCGCCACCTAGAATCCGCGCAACTCGACCGAACCGACATGTCCGACCCCACGCCGCAGGAAATTCAAGCCGACATCGCGCGTGGCCTGGCTTGCGCGCACGTCGCGGTCGACGGCGATGGGCGGCACTTCTTTGCCACCATCGTGTCGGCCGAGTTCGAGGGGCTGGCGCGCGTGCGGCGCCACCAGCGCGTGTACGCGGCGCTGGGCGACAAGATGCGCGAGCATATCCACGCGCTGTCGATGAAGACGCTCACGCCCGCCGAATGGTCGGCGCTGCCCGACGCCGAGCGCGGCGGGCCCACCGGCGCGTCCCCCCACCACTGAACCCACACGCGCACCCCCACGTGCAGTGGCGTGGTGGGCTCGTCGCGGCGCATGGTGCCGCTTCGAAGCCGGACCCGTGTGGTGCGCGAAGGAGGAACCTCCACCATGGACAAGCTTCTGATTCGCGGCGGCCGCCCCCTCGAGGGCCAGATCGCCATCGCCGGTGCAAAGAACGCCGCGTTGCCCGGGTTGGTGGCCGCGCTGTTGAGCGCCGAACCGATCGACTTCGACAACGTGCCGCGCCTTCAGGACGTGGCCACGGCGTTGAAGCTGCTGCGCACGATGGGCGTACAGGCCGACTGGGTGACACCGGAGCAGGGCCCTGATGCCGACCCCGCGCTCGCGAACCGCGTGCGCATCCAAGCGCGCGAGGTCAAGCAGCCGCACGCCACCTACGGCATCGTGAAGACGATGCGCGCGTCGATCCTGGTGCTGGGGCCGCTGCTGGCGCGTTTCGGCGAGGCCATCGTGTCGCTGCCGGGCGGCTGCGCCATCGGCTCGCGGCCGGTGGACCAGCACATCAAGGGCCTGCAGGCGATGGGCGCCGACATCGTGATCGAGCACGGGGACATCGTGGCGCAGACGCGCCACCTGCCGGGTGCGCGGCTGAAGGGTGCGCGCATCACCACCGACATGATCACCGTCACCGGCACCGAGAACCTGATGATGGCCGCCGCGCTGGCCGACGGCGAAACGGTGCTCGAGAACGCCGCGCAGGAACCCGAGGTGATCGACCTGGCGACGCTGTTGATCGCGATGGGTGCGCGCATCGAAGGCCAGGGGACCAGCCGCATCCGCATCGAAGGCGTGAACCAGTTGCACGCGCCGCGCAAGCCGCACCGCTTCATCCCTGACCGCATCGAGACCGGCACCTTCCTCTGCGCCGTCACCGCTGCGGGCGGCGACGTGCGGTTGACGAACGCGAACGCAAGCCACCTTGACGCCGTGGTCGAGAAGCTGCGTGAGGCGGGCGCGTCGATCGACGTCGACGGCAACAACGACACCATCCGCGTGAAGAGCCGTGCGCGGCCGAAGGCGGTGAGCTTTCGCACCAGCGAATACCCGGCTTTCCCGACCGACATGCAGGCGCAGTTCATGACGGTGAACGCCATCGCCGAAGGTGCGTCGCGCGTCACCGAAACGATTTTCGAGAACCGCTTCATGCACGTGAACGAGCTGCTGCGGCTGGGCGCGAAGATCGAGATCGACGGCCACAACGCGGTGATCCACGGCGTGCCGAAGCTGTCGGGCGCGAACGTGATGGCGACCGACCTGCGCGCGTCGGCCAGCTTGGTCATTGCAGGCTTGGTGGCCGAGGGGCAGACGCTGATCGACCGCATCTATCACCTCGACCGCGGTTACGATCGCATGGAGGTGAAGCTGCGCGCGTTGGGCGCCGACATCGAGCGAGTGTCATGACGATGAACACCACCCTGACGCTCGCGCTGAGCAAGGGACGCATCATCGAAGAGACGCTGCCGCTGTTGCAGCGTGCGGGCATCGAACTGTCGGCCGACCCCGAACGTTCGCGTGAACTCGTGTTTCCGACCTCGCGCGCCGACCTGCGCGTGGTGATGGTGCGTGCCAGCGACGTGCCGACCTATGTGCAGCATGGCGGTGCCGACCTCGGCGTGGCCGGGCTCGACGTGCTGCTCGAAGGCGGCACCGACGGGCTGTATGTTCCGCTCGACCTGGGTGTGGCCAACTGTCGCCTATCGGTCGCGGCGCGCGAGGACTTCGACTACGCGGCCGCGGTTCGGCAGGGGTCACGCATCCGCGTGGCGACCAAGTTCACGCACCTGGCGCGCGAGCACTTCAGCGACAAAGGCGTGCACGTCGACCTGATCAAGCTCTACGGGTCGATGGAACTGGCGCCGATCGTGGGCATGGCCGACGCGATCGTCGACCTGGTGTCGAGCGGCAGCACGTTGAAGGCGAACCGGCTGGTCGAAGTGGAGTCGATCATGCCGATCTCGGCGCGGCTGATCGTGAACCAGGCGTCGCTGAAGCGGGAGCGCGAGCGGTTGAAGCCGCTGATCGAGACACTTCGAAAGGTTGCGAGGCAGGCATGAAGCTGCGCACGCTCGACACGCGCGACGCTGACTTCGACGCGCAGCTCGAAGCCGTGCTCGCGTGGTCGGCCGATGCCGACGTCGCGATCGAGACCACGGTGAAGTCGATCGTCGCTGACGTGCGTGCGCGCGGCGACGACGCGGTGCTCGAGTACACGCGGCGTTTCGACCGGCTCGAGGCGTCGTCGATGCGAAGTCTCGAGCTGACGCGCGATGACTTCGCTGCGGCTTTCGCGTCGATCGACGGTGCGCAGCGCGATGCATTGACGCAGGCTGCAGCGCGCATCAAGAGCTATCACGAGCGCCAGCTCAATGCGACGGCGCGGTCGTGGAGCTACCGCGACGGGGACGGCAATCTGCTGGGCCAGAAGATCACGCCGTTGGATCGCGTCGGCGTGTACGTGCCCGGCGGCAAAGCGACGTATCCGTCGTCTCTACTGATGAACGTGGTGCCCGCGCGCGTCGCGAACGTCGGCGAAATCGTGATGGTGGTGCCCACGCCAGACGCAGAACGCAACTCGTTGGTACTGGCGGCGGCGCACGTGGCCGGCGTCGACTGCGCCTTCACCGTCGGGGGCGCGCAGGCCATCGCCGCGCTGGCCTACGGAACGCAGACCATGCCTCATGTCGACAAGATCACGGGCCCGGGCAACGCCTACGTGGCCAGTGCGAAGAAACACGTTTTCGGCCAGGTCGGCATCGACATGATCGCGGGGCCAAGCGAAATCCTCGTGCTGGCCGACGGCACCACGCCGCCCGACTGGGTCGCGATGGATCTGTTCAGCCAGGCCGAGCACGACGAGATGGCGCAGAGCATCATGCTGACGCCTGATGCGCGCGTACCTCGAGCGGGTGCGCGAGGCGATCGAACGGTTGCTGCCGGCGATGCCGCGCGCGGCCATCATCCGCGCGTCGCTCGAAGGGCGCGGTGCGCTGATCCTCACGCGGTCGATGGACGAAGCGTGCGCCATCGCCAACCGCATCGCACCCGAGCATCTCGAGATCGCGTCGAGTGAACCGCATCGGTGGGAACGGCTGCTGCGGCACGCGGGTGCGATCTTCCTGGGCCACTACACCAGCGAGAGTCTGGGCGACTACTGCGCGGGGCCGAACCATGTGCTGCCCACGTCGGGCACGGCGCGGTTCTCGTCGCCGCTGGGGGTGTATGACTTCGTCAAGCGGTCGAGCGTGATCGAGGTCAGTGCGGCCGGGGCGCAGGTGCTGGGCAAGGTCGCATCCGTGCTGGCGCATGGCGAGGGGCTTCCGGCTCACGCAAGGGCCGCCGAGATGCGGCTGGATGCGTCGATCACGCCGCCGTCTCGGCTTGCTGACTTCGAACTGCGCGACGTGACGAAGGACGACGTACGGCCGCTGACCAAGCTCGAGGTGTCACCCACGCAGCAGGCCTTCGTCGCGTCGAACGCGATCTCGATCGCGCAGGCGGCCTACGAACCGCTGGGCCGCCCGCTGGGCATGTACGTGAAGGGCGAGCCGGTCGGCTTTCTGTTGGTGTTCGACGCCCGCCGCGACCCGGACGAACCGGCGAATCAGCTCTACATCTGGCGTCTGATGATCGACCACCGCCATCAGGGCAAGGGCTACGGCCGGCGTGCGATCCAGTGGGTCATGGACGAGGCGCGCCGACTCGGTTTCGCTGAAGTGGGCCTGTCGCACTTGGACGCTGACGGACACGCTGGGCCGTTCTACGAAAAGCTCGGCTTCGCCTACACCGGCAAGGTCGAAGACAACGAGCGCGAGATGATCCTGCGCCTGGATCGTTGACACGAAGTTCGTGTTGCACTAAATTCGTGTTGCACTGATTTCGTGTCCACCGATCAAGCGAGAAGCCGACCGATGAAGAACGTCACCATCACGATGGACGACAGCGTCGCCGAGTGGGCGCGGCTCGAGGCGGCGCGGCGCAACACCAGCGTGTCTCGGCTGGTGGGCGAATTGCTGGCCGAGAAGATGCGGCGCTCCGATTCGTACGAGCGGGCGATGCGCGAAGCCCTCGAATTCCGCAGCTGGGGCGCCTCCACCGCGCCCTACCTGAGTGACGACGAGATGTACGACCGCAGCAAGCCGCGCGCGTAAGTACAGCCGAGTGATGTGATGAGCGCCGTCTTCGTCGACACCAATGTGCTGCTGTACGCGTTCGACGACGCGTACCCGGACAAGCGCGACCGATCCCGCGCGTGGCTGAATGCCTGTTGGGCGCAGCGGTGCGGTCGGCTGTCGACTCAGGTGCTGAACGAGTTCTACGCCAATGCGCGCAAGCGCTTCCGCAACGCCATCTCGGCCGGCGACGCGCGTGCCGAGGTGCGCCGCTACCAGGAGTGGCAGCCCTGGCAGATCGACCACGCCACGATCGAGACCGCCTGGGCGGTGGAAAGCCGCTACGGCCTGAACTACTGGGACGCGCTGATGGTGTCGGCCGCCCAACACATGGGCTGCACGTGGTTGTTGACCGAAGACATGCAGCACGACCAACGCATCGACCAGATCCGCATCGTCAACCCGTTCCTCGTCGGCCCCGACGCACTGGAGGCATGACATGAACATCGAACAGCGCATCGCGGGCAACATCCGCAGCGACATCCAAGGCGCCGCTGGCTACGCCATCCAGCCCAGCGCGGGCATGCTGAAGCTCGACGCGATGGAGAACCCCTTCGCGCTGCCGCCCGAACTGCAACGCGAACTCGGCGAGCGCCTTTCGCGCGTCGCGATCAACCGCTACCCGCAGGGCAAGGTCGCTGCTGGCCGAGCGCATCGCGTCGCACTTCGACGTGCCCTGCAGGCTGCCGCGTGATGCTGGGCAACGGGTCTGACGAGCTGATCGACATCCTGTCGCTCGCGTTCATGAAGCCCGGCGCGTCGATCCTGGCGCCGCTGCCCGGCTTCGTGATGTACGAGATGTCGGCCACGTTCCGCGGCATGCGCTTCACCGGCGTGCCGCTGACGGCGAACTTCGAGCTCGACGAAGGTGCGATGCTGGCCGCCATCGCGCGCGACAAGCCGGCGTTGACGTACATCGCCTACCCGAACAACCCGACTGCGAACCTGTTCGACCAGCGCATCGTCGAGCGCGTGGTCGCCGCGGTGGGCGAGCAGGGCGGGTTTGTGGTCTTCGACGAGGCGTATCAGCCGTTCTCGTCGCGCACCTGGATGCCCAAGCTCGCACAACACGACCACGTGCTGGTGCTGCGCACGCTGTCGAAGTTCGGCCTTGCCGGTGTGCGCTTGGGCTACCTGGCGGGCCAGCGCGAGGTGATCGACCAGATCGACAAGTGCAGCCCGCCGTACAACCTGGGCTCACTCAATGTCGAAGCGACGAACTTCGCGCTCGACCACGCGGACGTCTTCGCGGATCAGGCGGCACTGCTGCGTGAGCAACGCGTGCGGCTGTCGCGTGAACTCGCCGTGATGCCCGGCATCACCGTCTTCCCGAGCGAAGCCAACATGATCCTCGTGCGCGTGCCCGACTCGAAGGCGGCCTTCGAAGGCATGAAGGCGCGCGGCGTGCTGGTCAAACACATCGCCGGGCTGCACCCGCTGCTGGCGAACTGTCTGCGCTTGACGGTCGGCACGCCCGACGAGAACACGGCGATGATTGCCGCCCTGAAGGAAAGCTTGTCATGACGACCCCCGCGCGCGTCGCCGATGTGCGGCGCGACACCAAAGAAACGCAGATCCGCGTTGTGATCAACCTCGACGGGCAGGGCACGTCGAAGCTCGCGACCGGCATCGGCTTCTTCGATCACATGCTCGATCAGGTGGCGCGCCACGGCCTGATCGACCTCGAGGTCGACGCCAAGGGCGACCTGCACATCGACGGCCACCACACGGTCGAAGACGTTGGCATCACGCTGGGCCAGGCGGTCGCGAAGGCGGTCGGCGACAAGAAGGGCCTGGTGCGCTACGGCCACGCCTACGTGCCGCTGGACGAGGCGCTGTCGCGCGTGGTCATCGACCTTTCGGGCCGCCCGGGGCTGCACATGCGCGTACCGTTCAAGAGCGGCATGGTGGGCGGTTTCGATACGCAGCTTGCGTACGAGTTCTTCCAGGGCTTCGCCAACCACGCGCTGGTGACGCTGCACATCGACAACCTCTTCGGCGACAACGCGCACCACCAGGCCGAGACGGTGTTCAAGGCCTTTGGCCGCGCACTGCGCATGGCTGTGGCGATTGACCCACGCGCTGAAAACGTGATCCCCTCGACCAAGGGGAGTTTGTGAATCCGCGCGAACAGCGATGAAAACCGTCGCCGTCGTCGACTACGGCATGGGCAACCTGCGATCGGTGTCGCAAGCGGCCGCGCATGCCGCGCAAGGTGAAGGCGGCTGGCGCGTGGTCGTCACTGCACAGCCCGAAGAGGTGCGCGCCGCCGAACGTGTGGTGCTGCCGGGGCAGGGTGCGATGCGCGACTGCATGCGTGAGCTGCGCGAGTCCGGCCTCGAGGGCGCCGTGCGCGAAGCGGCGGCCAGCAAGCCGCTGCTGGGCGTGTGCGTGGGCATGCAGATGCTGCTGGATCGCAGCGAAGAGCAGGACACCCGGGCACTGGGCATCCTGCCCGGCGCATGTCGGCGCTTTCGCCTGGACGATCGGCGTGATGCCAAGGGCCAGCGCTACAAGGTGCCGCAGATGGGCTGGAACCGTGTGTTCCGCACCCGCGCCCACCCACTGTGGGATGGCGTGCCCGACGGCAGCCACTTCTACTTCGTGCACAGCTACTACGCCGAGCCTGCCCTCGAGGCACACAGCGCGGCCACCACCGAGTACGGCCTTGTCTTTACGTCGGTTTTGGCGCGGGATAACATTTTCGCCACCCAGTTCCACCCCGAGAAGAGCGCTGACCAGGGCTTGGCCGTGTACCGCAACTTCCTGCGCTGGAACCCCTGAACCTCAACCCCTTCCTTGGCAGGCCATGCTGCTGATACCCGCGATCGATCTCAAAGACGGACGCTGCGTTCGACTCGAACAAGGCGACATGAAGTCGTCCACCGTTTACGGCGATGACCCTGCCGCGATGGCACGACGATGGGTCGACGCCGGAGCCCGTCGGCTGCATCTGGTCGACCTGAACGGCGCCTTCGCTGGCAAGCCCGTCAACGAGGCTGCGGTCAAGGCGATCCTGAAAGAGGTCGGCGAGGAGATTCCGGTGCAGCTCGGCGGCGGGTTGCGTGACCTGGACACGATCGAGCGTTACCTCGATGACGGCCTGTCGTTCGTGATCATCGGCACCGCTGCGGTCAAGAACCCGGGCTTCCTGGCCGATGCGTGCAGCGCGTTCGGCGGCCACATCATCGTGGGCCTGGACGCCAAAGGCGGCAAGGTCGCCACCGACGGCTGGAGCAAGCTGACGGGCCACGACGTGGTCGACCTGGCGAAGAAGTACGAGGACTACGGCGTCGAGTCGATCGTCTACACCGACATCGGCCGCGACGGCATGCTGACCGGCATCAACGTCGACGCCACGGTCGAACTGGCGCGCGCGGTCGGCATCCCGATCATCGCGTCGGGCGGGCTGGCCGGGCTGACCGACATCGAGAAGCTCTGCGTCGTCGAAGCCGAAGGCATCGAAGCGGTGATCTGCGGCAAGGCGATCTACAACGGCGCGCTGGACTTCGCAGCGGCGCAGAAGCGGGCGGACGAGTTGGCGGCCGAGGCGTGACCCTCGCCAAACGCATCATTCCCTGCCTTGACGTGACCGGCGGCCGCGTCGTCAAAGGCGTCAACTTCGTCGGCCTGCGTGACGCGGGTGACCCGGTCGAGATCGCCGCGCGCTACAACGCGCAGGGCGCCGACGAACTCTGCTTCCTCGACATCACCGCCACCAGCGACGGCCGCGAAACGATGCTGCACATCGTCGAGGCGGTGGCGTCGCAGGTGTTCATTCCGCTGACCGTCGGCGGCGGTGTGCGCACGGTCGCCGACGTGCGCCGCATGTTGAACGCGGGTGCCGACAAGGTCAGCTTCAACTCGGCCGCGGTCGCCACGCCCGCAGGTGGTGCGCGACGCGTGCCGACAAGTACGGCTCGCAATGCATCGTCGTCGCGATCGATGCCAAGCGGCGCGACGATCCGACGTTGGGTAAGGGTCCAGGCTGGGACGTGTACACCCACGGTGGCCGCAAGAACGCGGGCATCGACGTGCTCGAGTGGGTGCAGCGCATGGCCGAATTCGGCGCGGGCGAAATCCTGCTGACGAGCATGGACCGCGACGGCACCAAGGTCGGCTTCGACCTCGACCTCACGCGCGCGGTCAGCGACGCGGTCGGCATTCCAGTGATCGCATCGGGCGGCGTCGGCAAGCTCGAAGATCTTGCCGACGGCATCGAGAAGGGCGGCGCCGACGCGGTGCTGGCTGCCAGCATCTTTCATGACGGCACCCACACCGTCGGCGAGGCCAAGGCGCTGATGGCAGCGCGTGGGATCGAGGTGCGGTTGTGAAGGTCGATCCGGGGCGCCGCGTGGTGCCCCGACGCACGGTGCCGAACGAGGTCCGCATCATCGGCGGCACGTGGAAGCGCAGCAAGCTGCCAGTGCTCGACCGCGAGGGCCTTCGTCCCACGCCCGACCGCGTGCGCGAAACGCTCTTCAACTGGCTGGGCCAGAACCTCGAGGGATGGCGCGTGCTCGATGCCTTCGCAGGTACAGGGGCGCTCGGATTCGAGGCCGCGTCACGGGGTGCCGCGTTGGTGGTGTGCGTCGAGCGCGATATGCAGTTGGTGAAGGCGTTGCTGGCGGCCAAGCAGCGCTTGGCGGCCGAAGCGCTTCGCGTCGAGGCATCCGATGCTTTGACGTGGATGGCCCGCGCGCCGCGCGCCGCCTTCCATCTCGTGCTGATCGATCCGCCGTTTGCCGATCGGGTGCACGCGAAGGCGATCGAACGCGCGCTGCCGCTCGTGACCCAAGGCGGGCTGCTCTACGTGGAAGCCGGCGAACGCCTCGAAGCGCCTGTTGGTGCAGTCGAACATCGCCACCTGAAGGCAGGGCAGGTGCATGCCCACCTCTGGCGCAAGGATGCGGGCGCGGTCGATACACTGCTCGCGCCGCAGCGCATGGCCGCGGCGGACCGCGACCCCGAGGACTAATGAAACCCCCACGCTCGCTTCGCTCGCTGCCCCCCGAGGGGGCTGTCAGTGGCTTCGGAGCGGCCGTGCGCCACTGACCCACTGCCCACCACCGCCGTCTTTCCCGGCACCTTCGATCCCGTCACGCTCGGCCACCAGGACCTGATCGGCCGCAGCGCGCGCATGTTCGACCGCCTGATCGTTGCGGTCGCGGCGGGGCATCACAAGAAGACGATGTTCACGCTCGACGAGCGCGTGACGATGGTGCGCGAAGTGACGCGCAAGCTGCGCAACGTGCAGGTGCAGACCTTCGACGGCCTGATGAACGAATTCGTGTTGGGCCTGGCGCCGAAGCGCGACCACAAGGTGGTGGTGCGCGGCGTGCGCGGGTCGGTCGACTTCGACTACGAGATCCAACTCGCGGGCATGAACCGCGAACGCCATGCGGCGATCGAGACCGTGTTCCTGATGCCGAACGTGGCCTGGCAGTTCCTCAGCTCGTCGCGCGTGCGCGAGATCTCCACGCTGGGCGGCGACGTGTCGAAGTGGGTCGCGCCCGGCATCGCCAAACGCGTGCAGGCCAAGCTGCGCACGCGTTGATCGCCACGAGAGTCGAGAGGCAACCATGGCGCTGATGATCACCGACGAGTGCATCAACTGCGACGTCTGCGAACCCGAGTGCCCGAACCAGGCCATCTCCATGGGCGCCGAGATCTACGTCATCGACCCGGCGCGATGCACCGAATGCGTCGGCCACTTTGGCGAGCCGCAGTGCGTGCAGGTGTGCCCGGTTGCGTGCATCCCGATCAACCCGGCGCACGTCGAGACGCCCGAGCAACTTCAGGCCAAGTACGAGGCGCTGACCGCCGAAGCAAACGCAGCCGAGTCGACCGAAGTCTCGAGCCGCTGAACTCAGCGCCTGACCGGCGCCGACTGTTCTTTGCTTTTCGGCACGTCGATGTAGATCGGCATCGACTCGTCGATGTCGGTGCGCTTCTTCGCGGCAGGCTTGACCTTCTTGGTGATCTTGCCGTTGGCGTTCGAGTACTCGACGTTGGCCTGCGAACTCGACCGGATGCCAGCCGGGCCGCGGCGCGGATTCGACCGCGCGATGCGTTCGTTCTCGAGGCGATCACGGCGCATCTGGCGCGCGAGGGCAGATTCGCGACTCGCGGCGTCTTCGGCATCCTTGCGCTGCTGCGCGGTCCGCGAATCGTCGACAACCGTCGCTTTCGATGCGACGCCGCAGGGTTCGTCGGAGAAGGTGATGCGGCCGTTGACGGTGCAACGGTAGACGGTGCTGGCGGCGTGTGCCGGGGTCGACACAGCGAGCATGGCCGCGAGCGACGCGGCGATCAGGACGAGTTCGGCAAAGGCCAGATGGCGGCGGGCCATGGTGGTGTTCTCCAACGAGCAGCAGGTTCTGCGAACGCCTCAACCCCCTTGTGGGGCAACAGACGCGGGCTTTTTGTGCAGCGCCATCATGGCACGCGTCATGTCGCCAGCAAGTACTCCTTCGAGGGACTCGAGCGAGCGCGACGACGCATTCTTCGATCGCGACCCGTGTTCGGGCGAGGGCTTGCGCAGCACGTAATCGACCACTTCAGCCCTCACGCCAGGGTGGCCGATGCCCAGCCGCAGGCGCCAGAAGTCGGGGCTGCCCAGGCGCGCTTGAATGTCCTTCAAGCCGTTGTGCCCCGCGGCACCGCCGCCTTGCTTGACCCGCATCTGGCCCGGGGGCAGATCGAGTTCGTCGTGCGCGACGAGCATCTCATCGGGCGCGATCTTGAAGAAGCGTGCGAGCGCTGCGACCGACTGCCCCGACAGGTTCATGTAGGTCTGCGGTTCGAGCAGCCACAGCGGCCCGCCCTGATCGGCCGGGCGATTCACGCGTGCGACCAGGCCACGGTAGTTGCGGTCCGACACCAGCGATGCGCCGAGCTTGCGCGCCACTGCGTCGATCCACCAGAAGCCCGCGTTGTGTCGTGTGCCGTCGTATTCGGCGCCGGGGTTGCCCAGGCCAACCAGCAGTCGAAGGGGAGTCATGCGTGGATTAGAGCAAATGCAAAGCGCCGCCCGAGGGCGGCGCTTCATGGCGCAGGGGCCGCAGCCCCGACGTCACTTCTTGTTCTGACGCTCGTCCTTCTTCTTGGCAGGCGTTTTCTCGGCCGCGACAACCACGGCGGTCGGTGCCACCTCCTCGACTTCGACCTTCGGCAAGGTGACCGACGCGATGACGATGTCCTTCTTGCCCTTCATCAGCACCTTCACGCCCTTGGGCAGCTTCATGTCCTTGGCGTGCAGCGACTGGCCCTTGACCATCTCGCCGAGGTCGACCTCGATGAACTCGGGCAGTTGCGAGGCCAAGCACTCGATGTCGAGGTCAGTCGTGATGTGGTTGACGAGGCACTTGTCGGTTTTGACGGCCGGCGAGTTTTCCTCGTTCTTGAAGTGCAGCGGCACCTTCTTGTGGATCTTCGTCTTCTCGTCGACGCGCTGGAAGTCGATGTGCAGCACCTGCGCTTTGTAGGCGTGCATCTGGAAGGCGCGCAGCAGCACCTTCTGCGTGGTGCCGCCCAGCTCCATGTCGAGCAGCGACGAGTGGAAGGCTTCCCGCTTCAAGGCGAAGAAGAGCGCGTTGTGATCGAGTTCGATCATCGCCGGCGCGCCAACGCCATAGACGATTCCGGGCACCTTGTCGGCATTGCGCAGGCGGCGGCTCGCTCCGGTCCCCTGCAGGGTGCGTTCGTAGGCTACGAACTTCATGATTCAACTCCAATGGCTCGAGGTTGTGTGGGCCCGCGATGAAATCAGGCGGATGAACAGGGTTCTTCGAACCCTGTCCATATGTTCTAAAAATTCACGTTCTGCTCGGCGAAGAGGCTTGTGACCGATTCACCGTCGGTGATGCGCCGGATCGTTTCGGCGAAAAGGAACGCGACCGACAGCTGCCGGATCTTCTCGCACTTGTGCGCCTCGGCCGACAGCGGGATCGTGTTCGTGACCACCACTTCGTCGAGGCTGCTCGTTGCGATGCGCTCGATCGCCGGGCCCGAGAACACCGGGTGCGTGCAGTACGCATACACGCGCCTGGCACCACGCTCCTTCAACACGTCGCAGGCCTTCACCAGCGTGCCGGCGGTGTCGATCATGTCGTCCATCACGACGCAGTTGCGGCCCTCGATGTCGCCGATCACGTGCATCACTTCGGCGACGCCGGCCGTGGGGCGACGCTTGTCGATGATGGCGAGGTCGCAGCCCAGTTGCTTGGCCAGCGCCCGCGCGCGAACCACGCCGCCGACGTCGGGCGAGACCACGATCAGGTCGTCGTATTTCTTGCCCTTCAGGTCCGACAGCAGCACCGGCGACGCGTAGATGTTGTCGACGGGGATGTCGAAGAAGCCCTGGATCTGATCGGCGTGCAGGTCCATCGTCAGCACGCGCTCGACGCCCACGGTTTCGAGCAGGTTCGCGACGACCTTGGCGCTGATGGGCACCCGCGTCGAGCGCGGGCGGCGGTCCTGGCGCGCGTAGCCGAAGTACGGAATCACGGCGGTGATGCGGCGCGCGCTGGCGCGCTTCAACGCATCCACCATGATGAGCAGTTCCATCAGGTGCTCGTTGGTCGGGTTGCACGTGGGCTGCACGACGAAGATGTCGCGCGCGCGCACGTTCTGCAACAGCTCGACCGTGACCTCGCCGTCGGAGAAGCGGCCGATCTTCGCGTTGCCCAGCTCGACGCCGAGATTGCCCGCGATCTCCTGCGCCAGCAGGCCGGTTGGCGTTGCCGGTGAACAGGATGGTGTTGAAGAGCACGTCGCGCTCGGGTCGGATGATCGAGGGCCGCTTCATCGCGGCGGTGCATCGTGGCAGGGGAGGAAGGACTCGAACCCTCGTATGTCGGAATCAAAATCCGATGCCTTAACCAACTTGGCGACTCCCCTACACCGGATGCCGCGACGCATACCGCGCCACCCGAGAACCGCATTTCAGTCGAGCCAGGCGTCGAGTGGATGCCTGACCAGACTGCGACACACCCGGATCGTCCAGCCCTTGGGCCAAGGCCCTCGGGTTGCTTCGGTCGCCATCTGACGACCCGGTGTACCGCTTTCCCTGCCTGACGTTGCCTGAATCGGAGCAAACACCGCGCTGCCCGATCCCGACATGCGCGCCTTGGCCCGATGCGTGCTTCGCAGCATCTCGAGCGCCTGCGCAACCTCAGGGCACAACAGCCTGCGCCGCCGCCTCGAGATCGTTGCGCGCGCCGCCCGAATCGAGCCTTGGCAACCGCGTGGCCAAACGTCCGCAAGAAAGCCCGCGAGTATATCAGCGGGCTTTCTCTCGGCCGTGTCGCGGACCACCGCCGGGTGCCGGAACACGTCGGCCGTCGCCAGCGGCGCCGCGGGCTTGACGACGAGAAAGCTCGTGGCGGGAGACGCGACCGGCGGTCAGCCGTCTCGCCGATGCCCTCGACCAAGGCCGGCCGCCCGCCGATGAAGAACGGCACGTCGGCGCCGAGGGTCGCGGCCAGATCGGCCAGTCGCGCGCGTCCGAAACCGAGCCACCACAGGCGGTTCGAGCGCGATCAGCGTCGTGGCTGCGTCCGAGCTTCCGCCGCCCAGTCCCGCGCCCCACGGCACGCGCTTGTCGATGTGAGATGTCGGCGCCCAGCGTGCGTGCCGCTGGCGGCCTGCAAGACGCGCGCGCGGCGCGCAGGCACAGGTCGTCGTCGGGCAGCTCGGCGCCAAGGTCGTGCCGACGCCAGCACCCCGTCGTCGCGCCGCACGACGTGGATCGTGTCGCACCAGTCGATCGGCACGAAGAGCGATTGCAGCAGGTGCATGCCGTCGCTGCGACGACCGATCGATGTGCAGGAAGAGGTTGAGCTTGGCCGGCGCGGGCAGGTCGCGCAGTTCACGCGCGCCTGGTTCCGGCAGCGGCACGGTCCGCATGCGCTTCGGTGCGAGCGCTTCGGAGCGGCCGTGCACGCTCACGAAGGCGCATCCACCCGCGCGCGCAGCGTCACGCGCGGTGCGGGCGCGGGGCGCACGGCGACCAGCAGCCCTTCGTGTCGCCGCGACAGGTCGACCTCCCAGCCCAGTTGCACGAAACCCTGCGGTGATGCCAGACGTTGCCACGCAGCACCGTCCCATGGCTTGCCGCGCAGCCACGTCATCAGAGCAGCCATCGGCACTGGCGTGCCCAGCAGGTCCTGCGCCATGGCGTCGAGCGACGCGTACTGCCGCGTTTCGCTCGACGTGACCAACGTCGCTTCGCCTGCGCGCCACTGCGCACGCGCGACGGTCGTCAGCGGCGACGACAGATCCAGGCTGCCGCTGCGGTCGTCGCCGCGCAGCGAGAAGCCCGCGGAGAACGATCGTGCGGCCTCGCTGGCGTGGGCGTCGACCTGTACCGCCGAGACGTCCGTCGACGCCACTCGGGTCACGCGGAACGCTGGCGCATGCACCCAGCGTCAGCGCCAACGCGAGCATGAGCGTGATGCGCATGCCGGTCTTACGGGCGACGCGCCAGCCCGGGTGCGCGATTGTTGTCACGGCTCGGCCCGAAGGCGCTTCAGCGTCTCGCGCAGCACGTCGTTCTCGGCATCGCGGGCGCGGGCTTCGCGCCAGATGCGCCGCGCTTCGTCCTGCTGCCCGGTCACCCACAGCACCTCGCCCAGATGCGCACCGATCTCGGTATCAGGCCGCGTCGCCCAGGCCTGCTGCAGCAGCCGAATCGCTTCGGTGTGGTTGCCCAGGCGGAACTCGATCCAGCCGAGGCTGTCGGTGATGAACGGGTCGCCCGGCGCGAGCTCCAGCGCCTTGGCGACGAGCTGCCGGGCTTCGTCAAGCCGCTGTCCGCGATCGGCCAGCGAATAGCCCAGCGCGTTGTACGCATGCTGGTGATCGGGCTTGTCGGCAATCACCTGTCGCAGCAGCGTCTCCATCAGGTCCATGCGCTCGAGCTTCTCGGCCATCATCGCTTGCTCGTATCGCATGTCGACGTCGGCCGGAAATCGCTTCGTGCCTTCGGCCAGCACGTCGTAGGCCTCCTGCCAACGCTTGAAGTCGCGAAGCATCTGGCTTTCGCCCAGCACTTTGGCGCGTGCCTCTTCGGCGGCCTGCTCGGGTGCCGACGCGATCAGCGCACGGGCTTCCGTGAACTTGCCCTGGCGCGCCAGGATCGACGCGCGGCGCAGGCTCGCGTCGAGCGCACGCGGATCGGATGCGTCGACCTTGTCGAGCCACGCCGCCGCCGCCGCGTAGTCACCACGCTGTTCAGCCGCCTGCGCCAACATCAGATGAACCTGCGTGCGCGATGCCGCCGCACCTGCGGCACGCATCTGGCCCTCGGCGTCCGACGACGTCGCCTCGGACGTGACCAGCGACAAGTGGCGTTGCAACGCGACCTCGGCTTCCGTGCGGCCGCTTGGCTTCGATATGAAGCGCGCCGATCGTCAGCCACGCCGATGCGCTGTCGGGCCGTTCAGCCAACAGCACGCTCGAGCACGACCAACGCCTCGCGATGGCGCTGCAGACTGCGCCAGCGCCTGACCATAGCCCAGCCGGACCGAAGGCTCGGCGCCGGGCTTGTCGAGGTAGGACTTGACGACACGCTTCGGCCGACGGCGCCCGCGACATCGCCTCGAGCGCAAGGATGATCGGCCCCGTGTTGGCGGCGTCGGCCGCGTGCGCCTGCTCGGCCAGGGTTGCCGCGCGCGCAGGTTCACCGCCGGCGAGCCACGAGACGTCCCATGGCGACCATCGCCGACACCCGCGTCGGCTGTGCTTGCGACGCTGCACGTCAGCACCGGCTCGAAGGCCTGTGCCGTGCGGCGTCGCTCGGGCAAGCGCTCGACAAGCGTGGGCAATGCGTCGATCAGCCCCGCGCGTTCTTCGGTCGGCGCGCGTTCGATCAGCGTGGAGAAGGCTTCGGCAGCGTCGCTGATGCGATTCGTCGCGACAGCAACCTGCAGTTGGTAGCGCATGGCGTCCAGCGACTGCGGCAGCGCGCGACGCCACGCCGTGATGGCGCTTTGCACATGGTCGACCGACCGCGATTGCAGCGCGACCTGCACCGCGCGCCTGAAGAGGTTCTCGTCGCGCGTGCGGCGAGCGGCGTCGAACAGCACCTCGAAGGCCTGCGACGCGCGGCCCGAACTGAGCTCGAGCTCGCCGATCAGGATCTGATAGAGCAGCGGAGCATCGAGCGCCGATCGGTCGGTCGACGCGCTGTCGGCCGCGACGGTTGGCACGGCCCAGCAACACACGCTCGCGGCGCTGAGAACAAGCGCTTCGAGTCGGCGCCGCGCGCGGCGGCCGGGGTCGGCACGTGCGCCGGTCAATCGATGAATGGGCATGCGGCCTCCGCTGAAGGGCACGATTCTAGGAGCCCGAGAATCGCGCATGCCCGAACTGCCCGAAGTAGAAACCACGCGAACGACACTGGCTGCGCATGTCGCCGCGGCCCGCATCGTCGATGTGCGTCTGGGCAAGCCCTTGCGGTGGCCGTTCAACATCGATTCAACTTCGCTGCGCGGCTTCGCATCGTTGGCGTGCGGCGGCGCGGCAAGTACCTGTGGTTCGAACTTCATCGTGATGAACGTGGTCAACGAGACGAACATGGTCAACGAGATGAACGTTGGGGCGATGGTGGTGGCCTGCTCGTTCACCTTGGCATGTCAGGCTCGCTGGCGTGGATCGATGCGTCCGCGCCACCGGCACAACGGCATGATCATTTCGACCTCGTCACCGATCGCGGCACGCTGCGGCTGACCGACCCGCGTCGCTTCGGCGCCGTGCTGTGGTCCCGCTCGCTCGACCACGAACCGGCGGCCACGCTGCTCGCGTCGCTCGGACCCGAGCCTTTCGACGAACGCCTTGATGCCGCGGCTTTTCACGCTGCGCTGCAGCGGCACCGTAGTGCTGTCAAAGCTGTGCTGCTGTCGGGCAAAGCCATCGTCGGCGCGGGCAACATCTACGCGTGCGAAGCGCTGTTCGCCGCAGCCATCGACCCGCGCACGCGGGCCGACCGCATCAGCCGCCCGCGCGCGGCGCGCCTCCTCGAGGCCGTGCGTGACGTGCTGGCGCGCGCGATCGACGCGGGCGGCACCACGCTGCGCGACTACCGCAATGCCGACGGCGACGTCGGCCGGTTCCAGAACGAGGCGAAGGTCTACGGCCGACGAGGGCCAGCCCTGCGTGGTCTGCGCGACACCGGTGCGCCGCGTCGTGACCGGGCAGCGCGCCACCTACTTTTGCCCGCGCTGCCAGCGCCGGGCCTGAGGCCGCGCACGACCATGGCGGTCGTGACGACCATAAAGTTCGTGACGACCATGAAGTTCGTGACGAAGTTGGCATCTGCCGCGAAAGGCGTTCTCGAGCTTGCGCGGTCTGGCCGCCACAACCCTGCCTATCCAAGCGAGAAATAGCGCCGCCTTTGTTGCAGCGACTGTCATCAGTTGTGTCGCTGGCGTGCCGCTGCATGTGCTGCTCGATAGCATCGCTGCGAATCACCTCACGACCGTATCCCATGACTACCTCGTTCGCGCATCGACTCGACGCGCTGGCCACCTGGCGCCAAGACCTCGAACCCAAGCGGCGAGCCTCGCGCGCCACATCAAGGCGCACGACCTCGACGACGGCGACAGCGCCGCGCGTGCGCTCGAGTCGCTGCGCCAGCGCCTGTCCACCGACCGGCTCAGCGTGGCTTTCGTGGCCGAGTTCTCGCGCGGCAAGTCCGAGCTGATCAACGCCATCTTCTTCGGCGACACCGGCCGACGCATCCTGCCCGCGACCCCCGGGCGCACGACGATGTGCCCGGTTGAAATCGCCTATGACGTCGGTCACACCGCCGCGCCTGGCGCTGCTGCCGATCGAGACGCGCCTCGAGTCGATGCCGCTGGCGCAATGGCGTGAGCAGAGCGACCGCTGGACCTTCATCGATCTCGACCCCAGCGCGCCGCATCGAGTTGTCGGAAGCGCTGGCCGAGGTCATGCGCACCAAGCCCGTCGACATCGAAACCGCGCGCGCCTTGGGCCTGTGGCACGACGACCGCCCCGATGACAACCCGCCGGTCGCTTGCCGACGGTCAGGTCGAGATTCCGGCGT
The DNA here is from genome assembly GCA_963738615.1 of uncultured beta proteobacterium. Classification (GTDB taxonomy): domain Bacteria; phylum Pseudomonadota; class Gammaproteobacteria; order Burkholderiales; family Burkholderiaceae_C; genus CAVTWY01. The sequence goes on along the minus strand of CAVTXI010000012.1, from coordinate 1,328,094 downwards.
GGCGCCACGCCTCCATCAACTACCCGCACCCGCTGCTGCGGCGTGGCCTCGTGGTGCTGGACACGCCGGGCCTGAACGCCATCGGTGCCGAGCCCGAGCTGACGCTCTCGCTGCTGCCGTCGGCGCATGCGGTGGTCTTCATCCTGGGTGCCGACACCGGCGTGACCAAGTCGGACCTCGCGGTCTGGCGCGACCACCTCAGCTCGCCGGCGCTGACGCGGCTGGTGGCGCTGAACAAGGTCGACACGCTGGCCGACCCGCTGCTGACGCGGCGCGCGGTCGAGATGCAGATTCAGGCGCAGCGCCAATCGACGGCCACGCAGCTGGGCATCGATGTGTCGCAGGTGTTCCCGGTCTCGGCACGCCTGGCGCTGACCGGGCGTATCGAAGGCCGCAGCGACCTCGTCACCGCGAGCCGCCTGTTCGACCTCGAGCAGGCGCTGGGCGTCCGAGCTGCTGCCGCAGCGTCACGAACGACTGGGCCAATCGTGCGAGACGGTGGTGCAGGCCGTGGAGCGCGCAGCGGTACGCCGCGTGAACGCGCTGCGTCGCGACCTGGCCGAACAGATCCTCGAGTTGAAAGACCTGCGCGGCAAGAACGGCAGCAAGACAACGTTGCTGGCCAGGCGCGTCGAGCAGGAGTGTGCCGAGTTCGAGCGTGGTGTGGTTCGCGTGGCTGCGATCCAGGCGATGCACGGCCGCATGCTGCGCAACCAGAAGCTCAACCTCGCGATGGACGCCATCTCGGGCGACGTTCGAGGCGATGCAGGTGCAGGCCACGCGCGGCATGTTCAACCTGGGCGCGAAGAAGGCTTTCGTTGCGCTGTTCGAGCGGCTGCGCCAGCGCCTGAACGTGGCCCAGCAGCAGGGCGCCGAAGTCGCTTGATCTGCTGGAAGGCAGCTTCAAGCAGCTCAACAGCGAGTTCGGCTTCTCGCTGTCACTGCCACCCGCGCCCGACCTCGTGGCGCGGCGCGCAGCAGCTCGACCAGATCGAGCAGAACTACGTTCACTACCTGGGGCTGAGCAACGCTCTCAAGCTTTCCGACAGTCGCTTCATGGAGCAGTTCCGCCGCATGTTGCTGGCGAAGCTGCAGACCATCTTCGAGGCTACCGCCTCCGACATCGAAAGCTGGCACCGGCTTCGGCCACGCAGCTCGAATCACAATTGCACGACCGCCGCGACAGCTTCGAGCGCCGCCACGAAGCGCTGGCACGCGTGGCGACCGCGCAAGATGAACTCGAATCGCGCATCGGCGACCTTGAAGACCAAGACAAGCGCCTGCAGGCCCTGGCGCTGCATACGCGCGACCTCACGCAGGCCATGCGGCGCGGCGCGGCCGAGCGGCCGCGTGAGCTCGTCGCATCCAACGTTCCGCCGCCTTCCACGCACGAGCGCGGCACGGTGTCCGAGTCCGAACCCTTTCCGAGTCCGACACCTTGTCCGAGGCAGACACGGTCACCGAGGCGATGGGCATGGTTCAGGCCGCGACGTCGCACGGCGAGACCCGCGTCGACACCGCATGCGTTCGACGCGCGGCTAAGGCTGGCCGGCACGGCGCGACACGAGGTGTCGCCGCCTTCTTTTCGTTCGGTCCGCGGCGATGACGCCGCCCGCGATCGAAGGTTTCGCCGCGCGCAGTCGTCGCGTGGCAGCGCCGCTTCGGCCGCCATGACCTGCCGTGGCAGGGCACGCGAGACCCGTATCGCGTGTGGCTGTCGGAGGTGATGCTTCAGCAGACGCAGGTCACCACGGTGCTGCGCTACTACGGCGCGTTCCTCGCGCGCTTTCCCGATGTCGCAGCGCTGGCCGCCGCGCCGCTCGACGACGTGCTCGCCGCGTGGAGCGGCCTGGGCTACTACCGGCGCGCGCAGCTGCTGCACCGTTGCGCGCAGGTGGTGATGCAACGGCACGGCGGCCGCTTCCCCGCCGCACGCGTGGAGCTGGAGACTCTGCCAGGCATCGGCCGATCGACCGCCGCCGCCATCGCCGCCTTCTGCTTTGGCGAGCGTGCCGCGATCCTCGACGGCAACGTCAAGCGCGTGCTGGCGCGCGTGCTGGCTTTCGGTGACGACCTTGCGTCGCGGCTGCGCTCGAGCGGTTGTGGGCGCAGGCCGAAGCGCTGTTGCCCCACGAAGGCATCGAGGCCTACACGCAGGGGCTGATGGACCTGGGCTCGCAGGTCTGCACGGCGCGAAGCCCTGCCTGCGAAGTCTGTCCCGTGGCGACGTCTGTCGCGGCGCGACGGCTGGGCCGTGTCGAAGACTATCCGCGCAAGACGCGCGCGCTGCGTCGCGCCGCGCGCGAGTCGGTCTGGCTGTGGCTTGCGCATCGCGGCCGCGTGCTGCTGGTGCAGCGTCCGCGCAGGGCATCTGGGCCTCGTTGTGGAGCCTGCCCGAGTTCAACAGCTTCGACGCGCTGGCTGGCGCCACGCGCGGCTGGCCTGGCCGTGGCGAAGCGCTGCCGTCGACGCTGCACGTGTTGACGCACCTGGACTGGACGCTGCACCCGCGGCGCTGGACGCTGCCGGATGCCGTTGATGCGCTGGCTCTGGCGACGCCCATCGTGCGCGACGCACCGATGCGCTGGGTCACGCCGCGCGAGGCGCTGTCGCTGGGCCTGCCGGTGCCGTGGCGGCGGCTGTTCGAGGTCGACTAGCTGGGCTGGCGCTGCGTCGCGCGACCAGCCATCGATCGATGATCGCAAGCGCGCCAGCGGGTCGATCATCTCCAGCAGCGCCTGGCGGTCGTTCGCCTCGAGCGGCAGCAGCTCGCACCAGCGGTTCGCCACCCAGCCGGCATCGTCGAAACGCGGCTCGTCGGCGAGGGTGTGGCTGTCCAGGCGCGCGTGCACCTGACGCAGTGTGTCGACAAGCGCGACGTGTTCGGGTGCGGGCGTGACGGTGGGGTCGTCGGGCAGATCGATGGCCTGTGTCATCCACAGGCCGTTGTCGGCGCAGGCCGAGACCATGCGAAAGCGCGCTGCGCGACCAGGGCCACGTGCATCAGGCCGGCGCGCGGCATGTCGACCTCGTCAACGCGCACGCGTGACGCCGACCGCGGCAAACACGGTTCAGCGTCGCCGCGGCGACGCACCTCGCTGCCTTGCTCAGCTAGACGATGCCGAAGTCTCTGCCCTCGCGCAGGCAGCGGCTCATCAGGTCGAGGTAGCGCGCCTCGAAGACCTGCAGCGCCATGCGGCTGCCTGGGAAGAACACCGCCTGAAGCGGGAAGAGCGGCAGCTCGCGGGGCGGCACGGCTGGCGCCTTCATTCCCGCGCGTCGAGTTCGCGGTGGCGCACCAGCGTGTCGGTGCTCCCGGCCATGCGCAGCGCGAGTTGTTCGACCATGTAGACCGAACGGTGCTGCCCGCCGGTGCAGCCGATCGCGACGGTGAGGTAGGCGCGCTGGTCGCGCTCGAAGGCGGGCAGCCAGCGCTCGAGAAAGCCGCTGATGTGGCGCAGCATCCGTCCGACCTCGGGCTGCTGCTCAAGGAACTCGATCACGCCGTCGTCGCGCCCCGTCAATGCGCGCAGGGCACGTTCGTAGAAGGGGTTGGGCAGCACACGCACGTCGAACATGAAGTCGGCGTCGAGTGGCACGCCGCCCTTGAACGCGAAGGACTGAAAGACGAGCGTCAGCGGCGTGCGCCCTGCACGCACCGTCTGGCGTACCCAGCGCGCAATTGCGCGGCGCGCAACTGGCTGGTGTCGACCACGATCGACACCTCGCGCAGGTCGGCCAGCAACTCACGCTCAAGATTGATGGCCTCGATCAACGCGCGTTGCAGCGACGAAGCCTCCAGGCCTGCGGTCAAAGGGTGCGGGCGCCGTGTTTCAGAGAAACGCCGCACCAGTGCTTCGGTGCTGGCGTCGAGGAAGATGGAGCGGATCGCCACACCCTCCTGCTCCAGTTGGCCAAGCAGGGGCAGCAGATGCGGCAGCGAACCGGCACTGCGCACGTCCACCGCCACCGCAATGCGACGGCGCAGGGTCTCGGTGTTCTTCTGCTCGATCTTCAGAAATGAGCGCAGCAGCTCGGGCGGCAGGTTGTCCACGCAGAAGAAACCTGCATCCTCCAGCGCATGCAGTGCCACCGATTTGCCCGAGCCCGAGATCCCCGTGATCAGCACCACCTCCTCGGGCAGAGCGTCGTCGATGTGGACAGCAGAAACTCTGCGGTCTCGCTGTCGGCGAAGCGTCGGGCGAGGAATCAGCGGGCGGTCATGGGCGGGCTGGAACATCAGCGCAATCATGCCCGCTTGCGGCTTGCCGTGCGGGCCTTGGGTTTGGTGGCCCCATCGACGCGGGGGGCAGGCCGCGGCGTGCGGGGCACGTCACGAGAGTGCTTCGTTGAAGCGCGCGTTCCAACATTTCTCGCGCATGGGCCAGTGAGGTGCTGAGACCTTCACCACCCAGCATGCGGGCAATCTCCCTGGGCCGCTCAGCGGCCCCCAGCACGCGCACGGCACTCGCGTGTGCCCCCATCGCTGGCGCGACCTTGCTCACCACAAAGTGTCGGTCGGCGTTGGCTGCAACCTGCGCAAGGTGCGTGACCGCAAGCACCTGACGGTCCAGCCCCAGGCGTTTCCATCAGCCGGCCCACGGTGTCGGCCACGCTGCCACCCACGCCAGCGTCGATCTCGTCAAAGATCACCGTCGGCGCCACCGCGTGTGTCGGTGCCCGCGCATGCCGCAGGCCGTGACCGCAATCGCCAGCGCAAGACGCGACAGCTCACCGCCCGAAGCCACCTTGCCGATGGCGCGCGGCGTGGCGCCGGCGTGCCCCGCCACCTGGAACTCGACGTTCTCCAGCCCCCAGGACTGCGGTTCGGCAGCCACCTCCAGCGCCACCTCGAAGCGCCCGCCCGCCATGCCCAGCTCCTGCATGGCAGCGGTCACGGTCTCGGCCAGACGTGGCGCGGCCTTCGGGCGTGCGACACGAGCTTGGCTCGCTCATGAACTCACGCTCGGCCTGGGCCGCGGCGGCGCTCAGCGCCTCGACGTCGGAGGCTGCATCGATGGCCTCCAGCTCCGCGCGCCATGCTGCGTGTCTGGCGGCCAGCTCCGCGGCGGGCTGCTTGAAGCGGCGCGCGAGCCCCATCCACAAGGCCATCCTTTCATCCAGCGCGGCGAGGCGCTGCGGATCAAGGTCGGCGTGTTGAAGATAGTTGCGAAGGCTGTGCGCGGCGTCGGCCAGATGTGCCTGTGCGCTGCGCAGCACCTCCAGCGTAGGCTCCAGACGCGCATCAATGTCGACCACCTTGTCGAGCGTATCCACCGCGCGCGACACCAGCGTCTGCGCATCGGGTTCAGCCTCCGCCACACACGATGACGCCACTTGCGCGGCGTCGATCAGCGCCTGCGCGTGCGACAGCCGCTTGTGCTCTTCGTTCAAGGCATCCCACTCGTCGATGCCGGGCGCGAGCTTGTCGACTTCACCGATCTGCCATGCCAGGCGCTCACGCTCACGTTCTCGCTCGCCGCCGCCTGCGTGGCGCGCTCCAGCGCGCGCCGTGCGTCTTGCCAGCCTTGCCACGTGGTGGCGAGGCTGCTGATGTCGGCGCCGGCAAATTGATCGAGCAGCGCGCGCACCGCAGGCGGCCGCGTCAGGCTTTGCCAGGCGTGCTGGCCGTGAATGTCGACGAGGTGATCGGCGGTCTCACGCAACTGCGCCACGGTGGCAGAGCTGCCGTTGATCCAGGCGCGGCTGCGGCCCTGCGCGTCGATGGAGCGGCGCAGCAGCAGAGGCCATGGTCGTCGCCGTTCAAAGGCTTATCGCCCTCAAAGCCGCCTTCTTCGAGCCAGGGACGAAGGCTTCGGGCGCATCGAAGGCTGCGGTGATGTCGGTGCGTGCGGCGCCTTCGCGCACCACGATCGCGTCGCCACGCCCACCCAGCACCAGTTGCAGGGCATCGATCAGGATCGACTTGCCGGCACCGGTCTCGCCAGTGAGCGCACAGAAACCGGCGCCGAAATCGAGCTCGAGCTCGCGCACGATGACGAAGTCACGCAGTGAAGCTCAACATCGCGGGCTTCTCTTGCGCAGATTCAGGGGACTCGGCGGCCTCAGGCCACGCCTTCGTACCAGCGCAGCTTGCGGCGCAGTGTGGCGTAGTAGCTCCAGCCGCGTGGGTGCAGAAAGCGCACGCGATGCTGGGAGCGCCCCACACGGATGCAGTCGCCGTGCAGCAGGCTGGCGAGGCTTTGCATGTCAAAGTTGCACGAGGCGTCTTTGCCCGCAACGATTTCGATCTGGATCTCGGCGTCGTCGGGCAGCACGATCGGGCGGTTGGACATCGTGTGCGAGGCGATGGGCACGAGCACCCAGCCGCCAATGCGCGGGTGCAGCAGCGGCCCGCCCGCCGACAAGGCGTAGGCGGTGGAACCGGTGGGCGAGGCGACGATCAGGCCGTCGGCGCGCATGTTGGCCACGAAGTCTTCGCCGATGTCCACACGCAGTTCGACCATGCCCGCGGTGGCGCCGCGGCTCACGACCACGTCGTTGAGCGACAGGCCCTCGAAGATGCACTTGCCGTCGCGCCACACGCCGCCTTCGAGCATCCTGCGTTCATCGATCTCGTACTCGCCCGCCAGGATCGGCGGCAGCGCTTCGCGGAAGCGGTCGAGCGGGATGTCGGTGATGAAGCCCAGCCGGCCGTGGTTGATGCCCACCAGCGGCAGGTTCTGGCGCGCCAGTTCGCGCGCAATGCCCAGCATGGTGCCGTCGCCACCCACCACCACCGCCAGATCGCAGTGGTGCCCCAGCTCGGCGGTTGCATGGTGGGGTAGGCGGTGATGCCGGTGTTGCGGGCGGTGCCGCGCTCAAGCACCACCTCGGCGCCCGCATCGATGAGCGTCTGCGCCACCTCTTCAAGCAGCGTCCGGATGCCTTGCGCCTGATGTTTGCCGACAAGGGCCACATGGCGAAAGCGCGGTGTCGATGCGCAAGGAATTTACACCATGTCTTCGTACGCTTCATACAATCGCCAGTCTCATGGACGACCGCGCAAGACTGCTGCTCAAAGCCCTGGTGGAGCGCTACATCGCCGACGGGCAGCCCGTCGGCTCGCGCACCTTGTCGCGCGCCTCGGGGCTGGAACTGTCGCCCGCGACCATCCGCAACGTGATGGCCGATCTGGAAGAGATGGGCCTGATCGCCAGCCCTCACACGAGCGCAGGCCGCATCCCGACGCCACGCGGCTACCGGATCTTTGTCGACACCATGCTGACGGCGCGCGCCAGGAATGAAGGCCCGGGTGACGTGAGTGCCCCAAGCTCTCTGGCATCCGAACGGCCGCAACGTGTGATCGCCAACGCGGCCAATCTGTTGTCGAGCCTGTCGAGCTTCGTGGGCGTGGTGGCCGTGCCGCGCAAGGCCAGCGTCTTTCATCACATCGAGTTCATGCGCCTGGGTGAGAGGCGTGTGCTGGTGATCCTGGTCACTTCCGAAGGTGATGTGCAGAACCGCGTGATCTTCACCACGCAGGACTTCAGCCACGCGCAACTGACCGAGGCCACGCAGCACGTCAATGCACATTACGCCGGCATGGACATCGACGCCATCGCCGCGAAGCTCAAGCATGAGATCGATCACCTGCGCGGAGAAATCGCCACGCTGATGCAGGCGGCCGTGCAGGCCGGCAGCGATGTGCAGGCTGAGCGTGTGGATCAGGTGGTGGTGTCCGGTGAGCGCAACCTGCTGGCGGTGGAAGACCTCAGCAATGATCTCGGCTCACTGCGCAAGCTCTTTGATCTCTTCGAGCAGAAGACCCAACTCATGCGCCTGCTGGACGTGAGCAGCAAGGCCGAAGGTGTGCGCATCTACATCGGCGGCGACAGCGGCGTGGTGCCTTCGGAGCACCTGTCGGTGGTGACCGCGCCTTATGAGATCGACGGCCAGGTGGTGGGCACGCTGGGCGTGATCGGCCCCACGCGCATGGCCTACGAACGCATGATCCGCATCGTTGACATCACCTCCAGGCTGGTCAGCAACGCGCTATCGCAGAAGTAGTGAAGCGCTCGTTCGACGCAGGCGCTCAAACGCCGCAGCCGTCGATACGCGCTGAAGTGCCGCAGCGCACCGCGCGCATCTCGCATGACTCCAGCAGGCAGGCTGCGTTGTAGTGGGCATCGGCCAAGTCGGGGTCGAGTTCCAGGGCCTTGCGGTAGGCAGCCAGTGCGGCCTGCGCCTGCCCAGGTCTTCGAGCGCCAGCCCATGGTTGAAGCGCAGCAGCGCATGGTCAACGCCGCTTTGAAGCACCGCGGCACACAGCGCGTCCACGTCGGCGGCACGGCGTTGTTCGTTGAGCATGGCGCTGAGGTTCACCGCGGCGGCCACGTGACCGGGTCCAGTTTGATGGCGCGGCGGTACGCGGCTTCGGCGGCCAGTGCATCGTTCCGTTCGAGTGAATCGGCGCCGCGTTCGTATGCGGCTTTCGCGTCGACGGAGGCGATGACTGCGGTGCGCGTGTCGTGATGCGTGCGCGTGAGCGGTGGGCGCGACGACAGTAGATGCACGGTGGCACTGCGCGGCACCGACGAAGTGCGGGGTTGCTTCGGGCGTGTTGTCGTCTGATGCCGGGGCGAGCGCGTCGAAGTCCATGACGAACTGGCCCGACCCCGCGTCGCGCGCGCCCTCGTCGTCGCGCACGATCACGCTCGAGCCCAGCGCCGACATGCGCACGCCCGTCAGCGCGGCGCCTTCGGGCAGCCGGCGCGCAGGCGTGGTCAGCGCTTCGACGATGCGGCGTGGCGCGACTTTCGCCTGCGCAAGCTCGTGCGCGGTGCGCAGCAGCATCAGGTCTTGAAAGCTGAAGCGCGCTGGATTGCGCGCGCCACGGTCGGGCGCGACGAAGCCGGCATTGACCAGGCCGTCGATCACCGCGCGCGACAGGCCGAGCGACACCTGCACGTGGCGCAGGCTGTAGCGTCCGTCGCGCGAGCTCAACAACGTGACTCCACTCATTGCGATGCCGGGTCGCGCGGGTGGCGCGAACCCGATGTCTCGCGCCAGCGTGCCATCAGCCTGTCGCGGCCGGGCGGCCGTTCACTTGCGACCGCCACGCGCCGCGCGGCCGGCGCTTTTCGGTCGCCGCAGCTTCTTCGGGCGAGGCTCGCTTGGCGGCCTTGCGCGCGGGCTTCTTCTCCTCGGCGACCGCTTCGGCCACAGCGGCAGCAGCCAGCGAGCCACGGGTGCGGCTTTGCGCGGGCGCAGCGCCCAGGCTTCTTGCCCAGGCTTGCCTTCAGCGCGGCCACCAGATCAATGATCTGTGCGCCGGTTTCTTCGCTGGCGGCGCGGATCGATGCCACCACTTCCTGACCGGCGATCTTGGCGTCGATCGCAGCCAGGATGCGCTTCTTCTCTTCGTCCTCAAACCGCGCGGGCTCGTAGCGTCTTCGGCGATCTGGTCGATGAGTTGCAAGCGCGAGTTGAAGCTCGGCGGGCGACACGTTTTCCTTCTCGATCGCCAGATCTTTGAACGAGCGCACCTCCTCGGCGTAGAGCAGTTGCTGAAGCACCATGCCGTCTTCACCCGCACGCACCTGCACCACGTGCTGCTTGGCCTTCCAGGCCCAGCTTCGCCAGCGCGCAGCGGCCGCTTTGCTTCATCGCCTCGAGCAACAGCGTGTACGGCTTGCCACCGCGCTTGTCGGGCGCCAGCATGTAGGCCTTGTCGTAGAACAGCGGATCGACCGACTTCTCGGGAATGAAGGCCACGATCTCGATCACCGGGCTCGAGCTTTCCTCCAGCGCCTTCAGCTCGTCGGGGCTGAAGAGCACGAAGCGGTCCTTCTCGAACTCGTAGCCCTTGACCATCTCCGCGCGCGCGACAACCTTGCCGTCCTTCTCCTACACGTACTGCTGCTTCAAGCCCGAACCATCGGGCGCCAGCATGTTGAACTTCACCGAAGACGCGCTCTCGGTTGCCGAATACATGCCGCACGGGGATCGACACCAAGCCGAAGCTCAGCGTCAGGGTCGCGATGGAACGGGGCGTGGCCATGGCTCGTCTCCTGGCCCGCAGTGGGCAGACGGGGGAGGACGATGCTACCCGCAGGCCCCACGGCCCGCCAAGCGGAGCTGCGCGACTTTCGCCACAGCGCCAGGCGCCTGACTCCTACAATTCGCGCCTCGCATGGCCGCGCCATGCGCCGCAGGGGCCGTTAGCTCAGTTGGTTAGAGCAGAGGACTCATAATCCCTTGGTCGCTGGTTCGAGCCCAGCACGGCCTACCACCTGATCGCTGCTGCGCCTGCCTGGCGCCCTTCCGTGGACGCAATTCCTCAGCGAGGAATGCGACGCGCAGGTGGTCGGGACCCCACGTCCATTCGGTCTTCAAATGAAACCCACGCTTCGTCCCGCCTGCCCCAATTTTTCGTCCGGCCCTTGCGCCAAGCGCCCCGGCTACGACGTGTCCAAGCTCGGTCTCGAGTCGCTGGGCCGCTCGCATCGCTCGTCGCTGGGCAAGAAGATGCTTGGCTGCGGCGTGCAGCGAAACCGCGCGCATCCTCGGCCTGCCCGAGGGCTATCGCGTGGCCGTGGTGCCGGCGTCGGACACCGGGGCGATCGAGATGGCGATGTGGTCGATGCTCGGCGCGCGCGGCGTCGAGGTGCTGGAGTGGGAATCGTTCAGCGCCGGCTGGGTGACCGACATCGTCAAGCAGTTGAAGCTGCCCGACGTGCGCGTGCGCAAGGCGGGCTACGGCGACGATCGTCGATCTGGCGCGCCACCGACTTCGCGCGTGACGTGGTCTTCGTGTGGAACGGCACCACGTCGGGCGTGAAGGTGCCCAACGGCGACTGGATCCCGCGGATCGCGCGAAGGTCTGACGCTTCTGCGACGCGACCTCGGCGATGTTCGCGATGGAGCTGCCGTGGGACAAGCTCGACGTCGTGACCTACTCGTGGCAGAAGGTGCTGGGCGGCGAGGGCGGCCACGGCATGCTGATGCTGAGCCCACGCGCCGTCGCGCGGCTCGAGAGCTACAGCGCCGCCTTGGCCGCTGCCGAAGATCTTCCGCATGAAGTCGGGCGGCAAGTTGCTCGACGGGCTGTTCAAGGGCGAGACGATCAACACGCCGTCGATGTTGTGCGTGGCCGACTACCTCGACGCGCTGAAGTGGGCCGAAAGCGTTGGCGGCGTGAAGGGCCTGATGGCGCGCAGCAACGCGAACCTCGCGGTGATCGAACGCTTTGTCGCCGCGAACCCGTGGATGACGTTCCTGGCGAAAGACAAGGCCACGCGCTCCAACACCAGCGTGTGCCTGAGCGTCGACGCGACCGAAGCGCAGGTCGAAGCAGATGGTCAAGCTGCTGCGACGCCGAAGGCTGTGGCTTACGACATCGGCTCGTACAAAGACGCACCGCCGGGCCTGCGCATCTGGTGCGGCGCGACCGTCGAAGCGTCGGACCTCGAGGCGCTGATGCCGTGGCTGGCGTGGGCCTATGAACGAAGCCCGAAAACGGCAGCCTGATCATGTTCAAGATCCGCACCTACAACCAGATCTCGGTCAAGGGCCTCGAGCGCTTTGCGCGCGACCGCTACGAAGTCGGCGGCGACATCGGCCACCCTGACGCGTTCCTGGTGCGCAGCCACAAGCTGCACGGGCAAGACGTGCCGCCGTCGCTGCTGGCGGTGGCGCGTGCGGGCGCCGGCGTCAACAACGTGCCGGTTGCCGAGTACGGCAAGAAGGGCATCGTCGTCTTCAACACGCCCGGCGCCAACGCCAATGCGGTGAAAGAGCTGGTGATCGCCGGCATGCTGCTGGCCACGCGCGGCATCCTGCCGGGCATCGCTTATGTCGGCACGCTGGGCGACATGAAAGACGCCGACGCGATGTCGGCGCTGCTCGAAAAAGAAAAGTCCCGCTTTGCCGGCGGCGAGCTGAAGGGCAAGACGCTGGGCATCGTCGGCCTGGGGGCGATCGGCGGGCTGGTCGCCGACGCCGGCGCTGGCGCATGGGCATGCATGTGGTCGGCTTCGACCCGGCGTTGTCGATCGACGCCGCGTGGCGCTTGTCGAACGCGGTCAAGCGCATGGAGAACCTGCCGTCGCTGCTGGCGCGGTCGGACTACGTCACGCTGCACGTGCCCGCGCTCGAGGCGACGAAGCATCTGATCAACGACGCCGCGCTGGCGCAGGCCAAACCCGGCGCCGTGCTGCTGAACTTCGCGCGCGAATCGATCGTCGACAGCGCGGCGGTGGTGCGCAGCGCTGGACGCGGGCCAGCTTCGCGCCTATGTGTGCGACTTCCCCGAGCCCGCGCTGATCGGCCACGCCAAGGTGATCGCCATGCCGCACATCGGCGCGCAGCACCGAAGAGTCGGAAGAGAACTGCGCGGTGATGGCGGCCGACCAGCTGATGGACTACCTCGAGAACGGCAACATCACAACGCGGTGAACTACCCGGGCATCGCCATGCCGCGCGCGCCGGGCACCTCGCGCATCACCTTCGCGAACGACAACGTCTCGGGCGTGTTGGGCCACGTGTTGTCGATCTTGGCCGACAAGCAGGTCAACGTGGTCGACATGGTGAACAAGAGCCGCGGCGAACTGGCCTTCAACATCATCGACGTGCAGGGCGCTGCGCCTGGTGCCGACGTGGTCGCAGCCATCGCGGCGGTGCCGCATGTGATCCGGGTGCGCGTGGTCTGACTCCGCGTGCGGGTGGTCTGATCGACGCTAGAACATGGCGTGCAGCTCGACGAAGCCCACCCGCCGGTTGTCGAACGCGGACGCCGATGGTCCGCTGTTGCGGCGCCATCCACCTCGCAACTGCAAGTAGCCGATCGGCGTGTACTCGTAGACCGCGCTGACGCGGCTTTGGCGGTTGGTCGAGCGGCCGTGGTCCGGGTCGAGCGCCTCGGCGCTGACCTTCACGTTGTGGCCCTGGACGACACGCCAGTTGCCTTCGAGCAGCCAGGCCGACGAGCGCAGCTTGCGCCCTGACGGGCCAAATGCCGAACGGTCTTCGATCAGGTCGACCTCTGCCAGCCAGGACACCGGCCCGGTGCGCAGCCCGGCGAACAGGCCCAAGACGGCGCGATCGCCGATGTCCTGGTCGTTGAAATTGGCGCCGACGCCCACGCGCCATGCACCCTGAAGGTGGGCCAGCTGAAGCGAGTACTGTTTGCCGTCGTCGACCTCGGACTGGCCGAAGGTGCCGTTGCTGACGGCGAACTGCATCGACAGCGCGCCGGGGTCCCAGCCGATTTCGATGCCGCGGTCGGGCCCGATCATGTCGATGGCGCTTTGCGTGCGCACCAGCGCCGTGTTGTCCTGCAGGCGCCAGCCGAACGGCAGATAGAAGCGGCCAGCCTTGACATAGTGGCTGCCGTCGGCGGCGCTGTAGCGCACGAAGGCCTCGCGGTTGGACGATGCGCCCGGCCCGATGAACTGGTCTACGTAGAACGACAGCCGATCGGGAATCGGCGTGAAGCTCACGTAGACCCGCGCCTCGCGCAGATCGAACGATTCGGATTGGCGCGAGCCCGCCACCTTGGTATCGAACGCGGCCCCACGTACGTTGGCGCCGACGCCGAACCAACTGCCGATCGTGCCGCGCCAGTCGGCGGCGGCACCGGGCAGCGGGTTCGCCGCGAGCTGGCTCTGCGCGAACGCGTTGCCGAACGGCGTGCGCATGCCGCCGCCGGTCTGGTTGACGTGGCACTGCGCGCAGCGCAGCCCGGTCTGCACCGCCAGGTAGGGCTCGGCGCGGATGCCCGCACCGGCCAGCGCGAGCACGACCGCGACCAGCAGCCGACCCAGCAGGGCAAAGCTCTCGACGCGAGCCGCGCCCAGTGCGCGCATGCGCGGCTGCCGCATGCGCTGCCTGCCCGCAATCATGCGGGCGCGCAGTTGCAGGTCACCGCATGCGTATGGCTCGAATCTTCGCTCGACACGACCGTGACCTCGGTTCCGGCCTTGATCTGCGCGAGTTGCGCCGGTGTCAGCGTGACCGTGTGCGGGTGGTTCGGACTGGCCCTGGATGTCGTAGGTCATGTTGGTGGTCGAGTCGAGGTCGGCCTGGGGAATCGTCAGTGTGTGCCCATGGTTGCCCGCGATCGCCGTGCCCGTGGCGCCGCACGACAGCGCGACAGGCGCCGGACCAGGAGGTGCGGGCGGGGGCGTCGACGCAGGCGGCGCCGGCGCGGGGTCATCGTCGCCTCCGCCGCAACCGGCGAGCACCACCGCTGCACTTGCGCTCGAGAGCACCAACCGCCGTGACTTGTCCATGTTTGTTTCCTCCGGGTGATGACGATGCACAGGACGCGCACCGAATCAGCACCGAATCTACCGAGCGGCCAAGGCGCCACTGAATACACGCGCATGCCGCAGGGCGGCTTTTTTGTGTGCTCGCGTTGCCAGCGGTCGCAGAACACGACGCTGTTCGCTGCGACCGAATACGGCGTTCGTCGCACGCGAACGCCGTGCGCGACACAGCTTGGGGAAGGGGCTGGCGACAATCGCTCCCATGGCCCTTCTGACGCTCAACGACCTTCAGCTCGCGTACGGACACGTCGCATTGCTCGATCACACCTCGTTCGCGCTCGAGGTGCGTGAGCGCGTTTCGCTGATCGGCCGCAACGGCGTCGGCAAATCGTCGCTGCTGAAGATCCTGGCCGGCGCCGAGCGGCCCGACGACGGGACGATGCAGTTCCAGCAGGGCCTGCGTCGTGTTTATGTCGCGCAAGAGCCTGTGCTGGATCCCGACGCCACGGTGTTCGACGCCGTCAGCGACGGCGTGAGCGAGGCGCGCGCGCTGCGTGCGCGTTACGAGGCGCATGCGCAGGGCGACGATCTTGATTCGCTTCAGGCGCAGCATCGAAGCGCTGGACGGGTGGACGTGGGAGCAACGTGTCGACGAGACGCTCGAGCGCCTGGCGTTACCGCGCGACGCGCTGATCGGCAGCCTGTCGGGGGGCACGATCAAGCGCGTGGCGCTGGCGCAGGCGCTGGTGGCGCGGCCAGACCTGCTGCTGCTCGACGAGCCGACCAATCACCTCGACCTCGAGGGCATCTTGTGGCTGCAAGGGCTGTTGATCGACTTCGGTGGCGCGGTGGTGTTCGTCACGCACGACCGCGCGTTCCTCGACGCCGTGGCCACGCGCATCGTCGAGCTTGATCGCGGCGTGTTGCGCAGCTACCCCGGACGCTACGCCGCGTACGAAGCCGTGAAGGCCGACCAGATGAACGCGCAGGCGTTGGCCTTCGCGCGGCAAGACAAGCTGCTGGCGCAGGAAGAGGTGTGGGTTCGCAAAGGCGTGGAAGCGCGCCGCACGCGCAGCGTCGGGCGTGTGGCTCGGCTCGAGGCCTTGCGTTCGCAACGCGCCGCGCGCCGCGATCAGATCGGTTCGGTTCGCCTGGCGCTGGACGCGGGCGCGCGCGGTGGCAAGCTGGTGGCCGAACTGGAAGGCGTGGGCAAGTCGTTCGGCGACAAGGTGGTGCTGCACGACGTGAACACGACCATCTTGCGCGGCGACCGTGTCGGCATCCTTGGCCCCAACGGCTCGGGCAAGACCACGCTGCTGAAAATCATCTTGGGTGACCTCGAGCCCGACCGCGGAAGTGTGCGCCGTGGCACGAACCTGCAGGTGGCGTACTTCGACCAGATGCGCGAGGCGCTCGACCTGGATGCGACGCTGGCCGACACCATCAGTCCGGGCAGCGAGTTCGTGGAGATTGGCACGCAGCGCAAACACGTGATGAGCTACCTGGGCGACTTCCTCTTCGCGCCCGAACGCGCGCGGTCGCCGGTGTCGACGCTGTCGGGCGGCGAGCGCAACCGCCTGCTGCTGGCGCGGCTGTTCGCGCGGCCGGCGAACGTGCTGGTGCTCGACGAGCCCACCAATGACCTCGACATCGACACGCTCGAGCTGCTGGAAGAACTGCTGCAAACCTACCCCGGCACGGTGTTCCTGGTCAGCCACGACCGGCGTTTCGTCGACAACGTGGTCACCAGCACGATCGTCTCGCAAGGGCAGGGCCGTTGGCGCGAGTACGAAGGTGGCGTCGACGATTGGTTGCGGCAGGCCGCGCGCGCATCGGCGCACGGCGCTCACATCGGCGCCCACATTGGCACTGCCCCAGCCGTGACGCGGCGGACAGCGCTGCGAAGGCCGCACGGCCCGCAGCCGAGGCAAGCGCCAAACCACGCCGCAAGCTCGGCTTCAAAGAGCAGCGCGAGCTCGAACAACTGCCCGCGCGCATCGAAGCCCTCGAGGTCGAGCAGGGCCAACTGGCTGCGTCGATGGCCGGCACACAGCTGTACCGTGAATCGCCCGAGCGCGTCGCTGCGGTGCATGCGCGCCACGCCGTGATCGAAGAAGAACTGATGCACTGCCTCGAGCGGTGGCAGATGCTCGAAGGTGGTTGACATGAACAAAAACATCGGCGCGCGTGCAACGTCCGCGCTGGCTGCGGCGCTGTTGCTCACCTCGTGCGCGTGGTTGCGCCCGTCGGCCGATGCCCCACGCCCGACGGTGCGTGCGCGCGAAGTCGATGCGTCAGCAATCGCGCCACGTCCCGCTGATTCCGGCCTGCCCGAACGCTGGCACCACGGCGCCTTCATGCAGATCGACGTGCGCGCCTACCAGGACAGTGACGGTGACGGCGTGGGTGATCTGAAGGGGCTGGTGCGCCGTCTCGATCACCTGAAGGAGCTCGGTGTACGCGGCATCCTGTTGATGCCGATCCAGCCCGGCTCGCACGAAGGCCGCGGTGACGCGATCGATGACCCGCGTTCGGTCGACCCCGCGCTGGGCACGCTGGCCGATGTCGACGAGCTTCTGGCGCAGGCGCATGCGCGCGGCATCGGTGTGGCGATGGACTATCCGCTGAACCACGGTGGCGTCGGGCATCCGTTTTTCGTCGACGCACGGCGCGGCGCATCGAGCCCGTACCGCGACTGGTACGTGTGGGCCAGCGAAGCGCCGAAGGGCTGGGATGTGCGCGGACGCAGCCCGTGGCATGTGGCCGAGCGGGCATCCGGTGCGTACTACGGGGTCTTTGGTGCGGCGCGCCCCGACTACAACTTCGGCAACCCGAAAGTTCTGGCCTATCACCTCGACAACCTGCGCTTCTGGCTCAACCGCGGTGTTGATGGGTTTCGGTTGATCGGAAGCGCGCATCTGGTCGAGCACGACGCGGCGCGTTTCGTCGATCAACCCGAAAGCCGCCGCATCGCGTCGCTTGTGGCGCAGACGGTGAAGTCGTACCCGAAGCGCTTCGTTGTCTGCGATGCCGCGGTCGAAACGCGGGCTTGGGCCGAGCTTTGCAGCACCGCATTCGCGCAGGGCTTCGGCGCGCTGGTCGTGCAGGCCGCGCGCGGTGAAGCCGCTGCGGTGCCTGCGCTGAGCGAGCAACTGCGCAAGCTCGACACCGCCGCGGCGCTGTGGATCTCGAGCCCCGACGCCACCGCAGACAACAACCGTCTGGGCGACGAGGTCAACGGCGACGCCGTTGCCTACCGCCTGACCGCGGCGACCTACCTGTTGCTGCCGGGTGTGCCCTTCGTTCACTACGGCGAAGAGGTCGGGCAAGAGGCATCGTCGCGTGCGGTGCGGGCGCCGATGAGCTGGGCGGCGCCGAACGGCGGTTCGGTCGACGGCTTCTCGACCCGTGCCGAAGTCGTGGCGCCGATGGCACCCAACGTCGCAGCGGCCAACGTGGCCGCGCAGCGGCAGGCATTCGGTTCGATCTTCGACACGTACCGAGACCTGCTCGACCTTCGCAACCGGCGGCCGTCGGTCGCGCAGGGCGGCATCGACGCCGTGTCCGCGCGTGGGCAGGTGCTGAGCTTCGTGCGCACGCAGGGCGATGAGCGCACGCTCGTCGTCGTCAACTACGGTGCGCGTCGCGCTGAGGTCGACGTGGCGGGCCTGCCGCGCCGCGCGCGCGTGGCGCCGATCTACCCCAAGCGCGCGGGCTCGTCGTACATCGCGCAGATCGTGTTGGCCGACTCGGCCGGGCGCCTGGCGGTCGACATGCCGGCTCGTTCGGCGCGGGTGTTCGATGTCGAGCCGCAACGGCGCGACTGACTGAAATCCGCGAGCCGCGTGGGGGTTCTTGCCGGAGCCATCGGTTGTCTGCATAATTTGCCGACCGGTCGGTCGAGAATGTTCGTGCCGGTATTCGAGCTGGAACGCCACATGACCGCCCACACGACCGCCCACACGACCGCCCACACGACCGACGCCACCCGCGACGTCGAGCCCGACATCCTCGAGACCACCGAAGGCGCGGTGCGTCACTTGACGCTGAACCGCCCGAAGGCGCTGAACAGCCTCACCACGCCGATGCTCCAAACATTGGCGGGTGCGCTCGATCGCGCGGCGGCCGATTCGGCGGTTCGTTGCGTCGTGCTGCGTGGCGCAGGCCGTGCGTTCTGCGCCGGGCAGGACCTGTCCGACCCGAACGTGGCACCCGACTTCTCGCCCGGTGCGAAGCCGAAGGACCTGGGCGCGCACATCAACGCCAGCTACTCGCCGATGGTGAAGCGCCTGCGCAGCATGCCGGTGCCCACGCTCGCCGTCGTGCATGGCGTGGCCGCGGGCGCGGGAGCAAACCTTGCGCTGGGCTGCGACCTCGTCATCACCGGCAAGTCCGCGAGCTTCATTCAGGCCTTCGCGAAGATCGGCCTGTTGCCCGATACCGGCGGCACGTGGCTGCTGCCGCGGCTGGCGGGCCGCGCGCGCGCGCTGGGCATGGCGCTGCTGGGCGACAAGCTCACGGCCGAAGACGCGGCGCGTTTCGGTCTTGTCTGGTCGTGTGTCGACGATGCTGAACTGCCCGCGCTGGCCGAGCGCCTGTCGCGCCAACTGGCTGCGATGCCAGACGCAAGCGCTGGTGACCACGCGCAAGGCGATCGACGACGCGATGTTCCTGCCGTTCGACGCTGCGCTGGACGCCGAGGCTGCGTTGCAAGCTCGCTTGGGCAACGCGCACGACTACACCGAGGGTGTTCGCGCGTTCATGGACAAGCGCGCGCCTGTGTTCAAGGATCGCTGAGCTCGAACATGGACGCCACCGTCAAGCCTTCCGAACCCAACCGCCGGCATGACGCCGCAGCAGATCGCCGAATACGTGCGCGACAGCATGTGGAAAACCGATTGGGCCAGCCAGGCACTGGGCATGAAGGTCGAAGCCATCGGCCCGGGCACGTGCTCGATCAGCATGACCGTGCGCCGCGACATGCTCAACGGCCATCAGACCTGCCATGGCGGGCTGATCACCACACTGGCCGACAGCACCTTCGCGTTCGCCTGCAACTCGTACAACGAACTCACCGTCGCCGCGGGCTTCATGGTCGACATCACCGCGCCTGCCTATGAAGGTGACGTGCTGACGGCGGTGGGCGTCGAGGTCGAGAAGGGCGGGCGGCTGGGGCTGTACGACGTTGAGGTACGCAACCAGAACGGCAAACGCGTCGCGCTGTTCCGCGGCAGTTCCTACACCGCGAAAGGCAAGCCCGCGGTGCCGTCCGAGCGCTTCCTGCACGGCGACAAGGATCCGTCGCTGTCGCTGCCGTGACGCGCATGGACGCAACAAAAACGACTGGAGACATGCGATGAAAAACCCCGAGCCCGTCACCGGCGCGGCGCCGAGCGAGCTGGACCCGATCGAGCGCGCAAGCCGCGACGAGGTCGAGGCGCTGCAACTGTCCCGACTGAAGTGGACGCTTCAGCACGCCTACGACAACGTGGCGCACTACAAGAAAAGCTTCGACGCGAAGGGCGTGCATCCGCGTGACCTGACGTCGCTCGCCGACCTCGCGAAGTTCCCGTTCACGACGAAGAAGGACCTGCGCGACAACTATCCCTTCGGCCTCTTCGCGGTGCCGCGCGATCAGATCGTGCGCATCCACGCGTCGTCGGGCACCACCGGCAAGCCCACCGTCGTCGGCTACACGCAAGCGCGACATCGACAACTGGGCCGACCTTGTCGCGCGTTCGATCCGCGCCGCGGGCGGCCGGCGCGGCGACCTGCTGCACGTGATCTACGGCTATGGCCTCTTCACCGGCGGCCTGGGCGCGCACTACGGCGCCGAGCGTCTGGGCTGCACGGTGGTGCCGATGTCGGGCGGGCAGACCGAGAAGCAGGTGCAGCTGATCCAGGACTTCCAGCCGCGCATCCTCATGGTCACGCCGAGCTACATGCAGGTGATCATCGAAGAGATGAAGAAGCAGGGGATCGACCCGCGGTCAACGTCGATCGCAGATCGGCATCTTCGGCGCCGAACCCTGGACCGAAGCGATGCGCGCCGACATCGAGAAGGATGTCGACATGAAGGCGGTCGACATCTACGGCCTGAGCGAAGTGATGGGTCCGGGCGTGGCCAGCGAATGCGTCGAAACGCAAGACGGCCCGGTGATCTGGGAAGACCACTTCCTCGCCGAGATCATCGACCCGGTCAGCGGCGACGTGCTGCCTTATGACTCGAGCAAGGGCACGCCCGAAGGCGAACTGGTGTTCACGTCGCTGACGAAAGAAGCGCTGCCGATCATCCGCTACCGCACGCGCGACCTCACGCGGCTGCTGCCGCCCACCGCGCGCAGCTTCCGCCGCATGGGCAAGATCGTCGGGCGCAGCGACGACATGCTGATCATCCGCGGCGTGAATCTCTTTCCGACGCAGATCGAGGAATTGGTATTGAAGGACGGCCGACTTGGCGGTCAATACCAGCTGGTCGTCACGCGTGAAGGCACGCTCGACGAGGTGGAGGTGTTGTGCGAGCTTTCGCCGCAACACGCCAACGCCGACGCCGCGGCGGTGGGCAAAGAACTTCAGTCGCGCGTCAAAACGATGTGCGGCGTAAGCACACGCGTGAAGGTTGGCGCGCCCGATTCGGTCGAACGTACGTTGACCGGCAAGGCACGTCGTGTGATCGATAAGCGCCCAAAGTAATCAAACCCGGAGCACAAGCATGTACACCCAAGCGATGGACTTGATGGGCAAGGAGCCTGGCAAGGCGGCGACCAAGGCACTCGACCCACACGAAGTCGAACTTCAACGCCGCTTCGACGCCCACATCGATGCCGGCGACTTCATCGAAGCCAAAGACTGGATGCCCGACAACTACCGCAAGACGCTGGTGCGCCAGATCAGCCAGCACGCGCACAGCGAAATCGTCGGCATGCTGCCCGAAGGCAACTGGATCACGCGCGCGCCGACGTTGAAGCGCAAGGCGATCCTGCTGGCGAAGGTGCAGGACGAAGGTGGCCACGGCCTGTACTTGTATGCCGCCGCCGAAACGCTGGGCACCAGCCGCGACCAGATGTTCGATGCGCTGCACACCGGCAAGGCGAAGTACAGCTCGATCTTCAACTACCCCACGTTGACGTGGGCCGACGTGGGCACGGTCGGCTGGCTGGTCGATGGCGCGGCGATCATGAACCAGGTGCCGATCTGCCGCTGCAGCTACGCGCCGTACGCGCGCGCGATGATCCGTATCTGCCGCGAAGAAAGCTTTCATCAACGCCAGGGCTTCGACGCGCTGCTGGTGATGATGCAGAAGGGCACGCCCGAGCAGAAGGCGATGGTGCAAGACGCCGTCAACCGCTGGTGGTGGCCGTGCCTGATGATGTTCGGCCCGCCGGATGATCAGTCGCCCAACAGCGCGCAGGGCATGCGCTGGGGCATCAAGCGCGTCAGCAACGACACCCTGCGGCAGAAGTTCGTCGACGCCGCGGTCGAACAGGCGAAGGTGCTGGGCGTGACGCTGCCGGACCCGCACCTGAAGTGGAACGCCGAGCGCGAAGCGCACGACTACGGCGAGATCGACTGGAGCGAGTTCTGGCAGGTCGTCAACGGCGACGGCGCATGCAACCGTGACCGCCTGGCCATGCGCGTGCGCGCGTGGGACGAAGGCGCGTGGGTGCGCGACGCGGCGCTGGCGCATGAGCGCAAGCGTGTCGAGGCCGAAACGAAACAAGCCGCTTGAAGGAATGACGATGAGCACCGAAGCCAAGACCGAATGGCCCCTGTGGGAAGTCTTCGTCCGCAGCAAGGCGGGCCTGGACCACAAGCACTGCGGCAGCCTGCACGCCAGCGACGCCAAAGGCGCAATCCAACTCGCGCGTGACGTCTACACGCGCAGGCAGGAAGGCACCAGCGTCTGGGTCGTGCGCAGCGACCACATCGTCGCCAGCGACCCCGCCGACAAAGACATGTATTTCGACCCGATGGAAGACAAGGTGTACCGGCACCCCACGTTCTACAAGCTGCCTGAATCCGTGGACCACATGTGATGACTGCTTCGATCACGCTCCACCGCACACCCGCCGTGCAGTACGTGCTGCGCTTGGCCGACACCTGCCTGATCCTGTCGCATCGCTTGTCCGAATGGGCCGGCCATGCGCCGGTGCTCGAGGAAGACATCGCGCTTGTCGAACATGGCGCTCGACCTGCTGGGTCAGTCGCGCACGCTGCTCACGCACGTGGGCACGCTCGAAGGCGAAGGCCGCACGCGGCCTTATGACGAAGACCAGCTCGCGTTCCTGCGCGACGAGCGCGACTTCTTCAACGTCACGCTGGCCGAGTTGCCGAACGGCCCGTCGGGCGGCCCGTCGATCCCCGGCGACTTCGCGTTCACGGTGCTGCGCAACCACGCGCTCGCAGCCTGGCTGCGGTTGATGTGGCAGCGGCTCGGCGGCTCGTCGAACGACAAGACGCTCGCGGCCATCGCAGCGAAGGCGTTGAAGGAAGCGCGCTATCACGAAGAGCACGCAGCCGACTGGGTCGTGCGGCTCGGTGATGGCAGCGACGAATCGGCGCGGCGGATGAAGGACGCGCTGTCGCGGATGTGGATCTACACGCCCGAGCTGTTCGCGTCCGACGCCGTCGACGATGCCGCGGTGAAGGCGGGTCTGGGGCCCGCATGGAGTGAACTGAAGGCGCCGTGGCTCGACGCGATCCAGTCCGTCTATGCCGACGCGAAGCTCGAGATCCCCGCCGACGCGAAGTTCATCAGCACCGGCCGCAGCGGCGTGCACAGCGAGCACATGGGCTTCTTGCTTGCCACGATGCAGCACCTTCAGCGCAGCTACCCAGGTGGTGTGTGGTGAGTGTTGTGCAGCTTTTCCCGATCCCCGACTCGCCCGTGCGCGGTGCGCCACGCGCGCCGCTGCCGACCGATGCGTCGCGGCTCGAGCGTGCGTGGGATGTCCTGAACGACGTACTCGACCCCGAGGTGCCGGCGCTGTCGGTGGTTGACCTCGGCATCGTGCGCGATGTTCGTGAATGCGGCCATACGCTCGAGGTCGACCTCACGCCGACGTACAGCGGCTGCCCCGCCACCGAAGTGATCGAGCGCAGCGTGATCGACGCGCTCGAAGCCGCGAGGCTTGGGCCGGTGAAAGCGCGTACCGTGATGTCGCCCGCATGGACCAGCGACTGGATCAGCGAAGAGGGGCGGCGCAAGCTGCGTGAGTACGGCATCGCGCCGCCCGGTCGCTGCGGCACGCATGCCGCGGCCATACCGGGCGAATCGGTGATCCGCATCGTGCCGCGCGCGGCGAGAGCTGCGCCTGCGTTCGACTGCCCGCGCTGCGGCAGCGCCGACACCGAACGCCTGTCGGCCTTCGGCGCCACGGCGTGCAAGGCGCTGTACCGCTGCCGCGCCTGCCGCGAGCCTTTCGAAGCCTTCAAGGCGATCTGATCTATGAGCACCACCGCCGCCATCAGCACCACCACCTTCCACGACCTGCGCGTGCGCCGCGTCGAGCCCGACACCGACGAAGCCGTCATCGTCACCTTCGACGTGCCCGAGCCGCTGCGCCAGGTCTTCGGCTTCACGCAGGGCCAGCACCTCACGCTGAAGAAGAACGTCGACGGCCAGGAGCTGCGGCGCTCGTATTCGATCTGCGCGGGCGTCGACGACGGCGAACTTCGCGTCGGTGTGCGCAAGGTCAAGGGCGGCCAGTTCTCGAACTGGATCAACTCGCAACTGAAGCAGGGCGACTCGATCGAGGTGATGGCGCCGCAGGGCCGCTTCTTCGTGCCGACCGATCCGGCGTCGAAGCGCCACTACCTCGGCGTGGCCGGTGGCAGCGGCATCACGCCGATCCTGTCGATCATGAAGACGGTGCTGGCGCGCGAACCCAAGAGCCGCTTCACGCTGCTGTACGGCAACCGCGCGTTGCGCTCGACGATGTTCAAGGAAGAGATCGAGGACCTGAAGAACCAGCTACCTCACGCGCGTGGTGCTGCACCACGTGTTCAGCGACGAACACACCGACGCGCCGCTCAACATGGGCGTGCTCGACCGCGACAAGATCGGCGGCTTCCTGCGCACGCTGGTGCCCGCCGCGTCGATCGACCACGCCTTCATCTGCGGCCCGTTCCAGATGAACGATGAAGCCGAAGCCGCGCTGCTGGCCGCGGGCGTGGCCGAAGAGCGTGTGCATATCGAACGTTTCGGCGTCGCCCCCATGGCAGGGTCAACTGCGGGCGCTGCACCCGGCGCCGTGATCCACGAAGCGCAGCCCGGCGACGCCGAGCGCGCGAAGATCACCGTGATCCGCGATGGCCTGTCGCGCGACATCGACTTCCTGAAAGACCAGCCGAGCATCCTCGACGCCGCCAGCGCCGCCGGCATGGAAGTGCCGTTCTCGTGCACGTCGGGCGTGTGCGGCACCTGCCGCGCGAAGGTCATCCAGGGCAAGGTGCGCATGGACCGCAACTTCGCGCTCGACAAGAACGAAGTCGCCGCCGGCTTCATCCTCACCTGCCAAGCGCACCCGACGACCGAGCACGTCGTGATCTCGTTCGACGAGCGCTGAGATCCGAAGGCACGACATGTCCGCACACGAACTCGCGCAACTCAACATTGCGCGGATGAGGGAACCGCTCGAATCTGCGCCCATGGCCGAGTTCGTGGCCAACCTCGACCGCATCAACGCGTTGGCCGAACGCGCGCCGGGCTTCGTCTGGCGTCTGCAGACCGAAGAAGGCGACGCGACCGCGTTGAGGCCGCTCGGCGACGACATGCTGGTCAACATGTCCGTATGGGTGGACGCGCAAGCGCTGCACGACTACGTGTACCGCACGGCGCATGTCGAGATCATGCGCAGGCGCAAGGAGTGGTTCGACGCGATGCGCGAGGCCTACGTGGTGTTGTGGTGGGTGCCGGTCGGGCACCGACCCAACATCGCCGACGCTGCGGCCAAGCTCGATACGTTGCGTCGCCTGGGCCCCACGCCCGAGGCTTTTACGTTCAAGCAGCCGTTCCCGTCGCCGAGCGAGCAAGCAGCTTCACCCGCTGCACCCGCTGCGCCGTTCGACGACCTCTGCCCGGCTTAGGACGCCGCCCGACATGGCCCGAGGCCGCGCTGCTACCTACGACACGCAACGCGAGGCGATGCTCGAGCGCGCGGCCGAGCTCTTCGCGCTGCACGGCTACCCGTCGACGTCGATGAACCAGGTGGCCGAGGCCTGCGGGCTGAGCAAGCCGGCGCTATATCACTACTTCCGCGACAAGGAAGCGCTGCTCGTTGCCATCGCCGAGACCCACGTGCAGCAGTTGCATGCGTTGGTCGACGAGGTGCTTGCGCTGCCGCTCGAGCCGCGCGCGAAGCTGCGCCAGTTGATCCTGCGCTTCGTCGAGGAGTACGCCGACGCGCAACACGCGCACCGCGTGTTGACCGAAGACGTGCGCTTCCTGCAGCCCGCCGACCGCGAGCGCGTCCTGGCGCACGAGCGGGCGGTGGTTGCGGCGTTCGCCGAGACAGTCGCGGCGTGCAAACCGCAGTTGCGCGGCGCGCAGCTCGACAAACCGCTCGCGCATGCTGCTCTTCGGGATGATCAACTGGATGTTCACGTGGTTGAAGCCCGACGGTGCGCTCGACCACGACGCCATCGCGCCGGTCGTGGTCGACCTCTTCCTCGGCGGCCTTGACGCGGTTGCGGCCAAGCACTGGCGTGCGTCCTAAGCCGTGCCCTGCGACGCACGTTGCAGACACGACTCGACCTCTCCCAAGCCGACCGACCACCCATGCAACTCCAAAGCTTCATCGCCGACCGCTGGGTCGGCACGCGCGCCGCGCAGGCGCTGGCCAGCGCCATCGACGGCAGCGTCGTCGCGCACACGCACGAAGACCGCATCGACTTCGGCGAAGCCGTCGCGCATGCGCGCGGCGCAGGCGTGCCTGCGCTGCTCGGCGCTCGACTTCCAGCAGCGCGCGCAGCTGCTGAAGAAGCTCGCCGCGCTACCTGATCGAGCGCAAGGAAGAGCTGTACGCGATCTCGCGCCACACCGGCGCCACGCGCGCCGATTCGTGGGTCGACATCGAAGGCGGCAGCGGGCACGCTCTACGCGTATGCCAGCGTCGGCGGCAACGAGCTGCCGTCGGGCAACGTGGTGCACGAAGGCCCGGCGGTGTCGCTGGGCAAGAAGGGGCTCTTCGCCGGCACGCACATCCTGGTGCCGCGCCGCGGCGTCGCGGTGCACATCAACGCGTTCAACTTCCCCGTGTGGGGCATGCTGGAGAAGTTCGCGCCGAGCTTCCTCGCGGGCATGCCGTGCATCGTCAAGCCGGCGACGGCGACGAGCTACCTCACCGAAGCCTGCGTGCGCCTGATGCACGCGAGCGGCCTGCTGCCGAAGGGCGCGTTGCAGCTCGTGATCGGCGGCACCGGCGACCTGCTCGACCGGCTCGAAGAGAACGACGTCGTCACCTTCACCGGCTCGGCCGACACGGCGCTGAAGCTGCGTGCGCACCCGAACGTGCTGCGCCGCTCGATTCCGTTCAACGCCGAGGCCGATTCGCTGAACGCCGCGATCCTCGCGCCCGACGTGACGCCCGATCACGAAGCGTTCGACCTGTACGTGAATGAGGTCGTGCGCGAGATGACGGTGCAAGGCGGGGCAGAAGTGCACCGCGATCCGCCGCGCGATCGTGCCGCGCAAGCACGTCGACGCGCTGGCGCAGCAAGCTGCGCGAGCGGCTCGCGAAGGTCGGCGATCGGCGACCCGGCGATCGAAGGCGTGAAGATGGGCGCGCTGGCGTCGAAGGCGCAGCAGGCCGACGTGGCGCAGCGCGTGGCCGAACTGTCGCGAGGCAACGACGTGCTCTTCGGTGAACGCGACGGCTTCGCGCCGCGCGGCGAGGCGCGTGCAGGCCGGCGCGTTCTTCGCGCCCACGCTGCTGCTCGCGCGCGACACGTCGGCGCAGGCCGCGGTGCATGGCGTCGAAGCCTTCGGCCCGGTGAGCACGCTCGTGCCCTACGACGACATCGACGAAGCGATCGCGCTCGCGTCGTACGGCCGCGGCAGCCTGGTCGCGACGCTCGTCACGCAAGACCCGAAGATCGCCGCGAAGGTCGTGCCGGCCATCGCCGCGCAGCACGGCCGCGTGCACATCCTCGACACCGAAGCCGCGCCCGAATCCACCGGCCACGGCTCGCCGCTGCCGCTGCTGAAGCACGGCGGCCCGGGCCGCGCCGGCGGCGGCGAAGAACTGGGCGGCGTGCGCGCGGTGAAGCACTACCTGCAGCGCGCCGCGGTGCAGGGCTCGCCGACGATGTTGGCGGCGGTGACGGGCGAACACGTGCGCGGCGCGACGGTCACCGAAGGCGACGTGCACCCGTTCAAGAAGCACTTCGAAGACCTGCGCGATCGGCGATTCGCTGCTCACGCATCGGCGCACCGTCAGCGAAGCCGACATCGTCAACTTCGGCGGCATCTCGGGCGACTACTTCTACATGCACTTCGACGAGTTGGCGGCCAAGGACACCGCCTTCGGCAAGCGCATCGCGCACGGCTACTTCGTGCTGTCGGCCGCGGCCGGGCTCTTCGTCTACCCGGGCGTGGGCCCGGTGCTGGCGAACTACGGGCTGGACACGCTGCGCTTCGTCAAGCCGGTGGGCATCGGCGACACGATCCAGGCGCGGCTGACCTGCAAGCGCAAGACCGACCGCAACAAGACGGACGAGAAGGGCGTGGGGCAGGGCGTGGTGGCGTGGGACGTCGAGGTGCGCAACCAGGACGCGGACCTGGTCGCGAGCTACGACATCCTGACGCTGGTGGCGAAGAAGGGCTGATTGCCACGGCCGGGTCGGTCGCGCCTTGCCACGCTGCGGCCGAAAGGCTAACGTCGCCTCGCGGCGCCAAGCCGCGCCAACCACGAACAAGGAGACTCTCATGGCCACCCGCGCTGCCGCCTTCGACCAGCAAGCCCTCGTCACGATGATTGCCGAAGCCGGCGCCAAGCAGGCCGAGCAGGTACGGCAGGCGGTGTACGACGCCACGCTGCAGACGCTGCAAAGCCGCGAGCTGACGATGCAGAACATCCGCGGCGCGCTGAAGAACGTGAGCAAGGCGGCCAGCACCGGCGCGGCACAGAACAACCTGCCGAGCACCGACGTCGAAGCCGTGTTGCAAGGCGCGGTGCAGGGCATGGACGACGCCCTGCTGCGTGCGGTCGAGGCTTATCGCGTCGGCGCCACCAAGATGATCGATCAGGGCATGGGCATGCAGGACCAGGTGATGCAGAAGGCCGTCGACGCGGTCGAGAAGATGGAAGACGCGCTCTTCAAGGCGCTGCAACAAGCCGCCGACGGCGCGCAGGGCCAGATGGGCAAGCCCTGGGCCGCGGTCCTCGAGAAGATGCAGATGGGCGGCACGGGCACCGGCGCCAAGGCCACGGCCGCGGTCGAGCAGATGTCGCAGCAGATGCAGACGATGCAGCAGGCCATGCGCGACTCTCGCGCTGCGAGCATTCGCGCGGCGTCCGTGCTGGCTCAGAACTGGGGCTCGCTGGTCAGCGGCGTGCTGATTGGCATGTCGGACGCCATGAAGCAGGGCGGCGGCGGTAAGGCGCCTGCGGCCAAGGCGAAGAAGTGACTATGTGGCTTCCGGGTTGCCATCAGTGGTGCTATTGTGTGGCTGACAGCCACACAAAAGGAGCATTCGATGGGCACCGTGAAGAAGCAAGTCGTCATGTCAGAAGACTATGACGAGAAGATCAAGCGTGCGGCCGAGGAAGAAGGCATCGACCAGTCGCAGATTGTCCGCAAAGCGCTTGACCTGTTTTTCATCGCACGCGACAAGCGCAAGCAGGGCTTCAAGGTCGGGTTTGCGAAGCCCGACCAAACGCTCGAGACCGAAGTCGTCGGCCTGTAAGCGGCGTTGCCTGTGGGGCCGATCGATCTCAACAAGCCGCCGGACGGTCGCAGCAAGCTCGAGTGGAGTTCGCCGGAATCCGAGGCCGAGCACGGCGCGCGCCTGAAGCGTGAGGCCGATGAGCATGTGCACGACCTTCGGGTGCGCTGGTGGACGTTCGTGGCGTGCCTCTTCGCCATGATCATGATTGGTGCCGTGGGGCTGGCGCTGTTGTACTTTGGCGGCACGCCCGAGCGCGAGCGCACCGGCACGATCTTCCTGACGGCCATCGTCTCTGGTGCCGTGGGCTATCTGGCTCGTCGGCCAGGCCGGTAGGTCGGTAGGTCGGTACGGCGGCTGGGTTCACCAAGAACAAAGGGCTTGCGATCACTCGCAAGCCCTTGGGTTTGTTGGTGCCGGTGAGAAGAGTCGAACTCCCGACCTTCGCATTACGAATGCGCTGCTCTACCAACTGAGCTACACCGGCGCCGGAAAAGCCGCGAAGTATAAAGGGCGTCTGTTTGTCAATGCGCGCGCGGCGCGCGCTGCCCGATCGCCGAATGGATGCTCTCGATCAGCGCGGCGTCTTCGTAGGGCTTGCCCAGCAGCACGCTGACGCCGCTGGCGTCGGCCATCTCGCGGTGCCGGTCGTTCGCGGCGGTGATCATGATCACCGGGATGTGCGCCGTGCCGGGGTTGGAGCGGATGTGGCGCGTGAGCGCGAAGCCGTCCATGCCGGGCATGTCGTTGTCGGTGATGACCACATCGGGCTGTTCGGCCTCGAGCTGCTTCGCGGCATCGTTGCCGTCGTTCGCGTAGCAGACGCGGTACTGGTATTGCGACAGCAGGCGCCCGGCTTTCACGCGGGCCACTTTGGAGTCATCGGCGACCATCACCAGGAACCCGTTCGCGGCAGCGGCGGGTGCCGTGGGCACCCGGGGCGGGGCGGCGACGGGCGCTGCACGAAGTGCGGCTTCGCGGTCCGCGGCTGCGCGGTCTGAAGCGGCCTTTTGAGCCGCGGCTTGTTCCTCGGCCACCTTGGCGGCGGCAGCGCGATCTGCGGCTTCGAGGCGCGCGGCTATCGAGGCTTGGCGCTCGCCTTCGGCCCGGCGTTGCGCTTCGATCTCGGCTTGGCGTTTGGCCTCCTCGTGCGCTGCGCGCTCGGCCTTGTCGCGCTCGACGCGTTGGCGTTCGGCTCGTCGGTGCTCGGCTCGCTCGCGCTCGGTCTTTTCGCGATCAGCCCTTTCGCGCTCGGCCTTCTCGCGCTCGGCCTTGTCGCGCGCTTCGAGTTCACGCTGCTTGCGCTCGCGACGTTCGTTCTCGAGTCGGGCTTCGTCGGCTTCCTGGTGCTCGGCCCTTTCGGCAGCCTGCGCCTCGGCGTCCAGGTCATCGTCGTCATCGCCGTCGCTTGCCAGCGCGTCGGAGCGCCGTGACGACACGCGTCGCCAGACGGCAATCACGATGCCCAGGGCCAGACCGGCCAGTAACCAGTAGATCGGCTCGTTCATTCGAAGTCTCTTGTCGCCTCGCGGCGTCAGGCGCCGTGGTACGACGCCACCACGTCGACCTCTTTGCGCGAACCCAGGATGATGCTCACACGCTCGTGCAGCTTCGCTGGCACGATGTCAAGGATACGACGGCGCCCGTCGGTGGCGATGCCGCCGGCCTGCTCGACCAGGAACGCCATCGGGTTGGCTTCGTACATCAGGCGCAGCTTGCCGGGCTTGTCGGGCTCGCGCTTGTCCCAGGGGTAGAGGAATACGCCGCCGCGACTGAGCAGGCGGTGCACGTCGGCGACCATGCTGCCGACCCAGCGCATGTTGAAGTCTTTGCCGCGTGGGCCGTCCTTGCCGGCGACGCACTCGTCGATGTAGCGCTTGATGGGCTCGTCCCAGTGGCGCAGGTTGCTCATGTTGATGGCGAACTCGCGTGTGTCTTCGGGAATGCGCACGTCTTCCTGCGTCAGCACGAAAGAGCCCGTCTCGCGGTCGAGTGTGAACATCGCCACGCCGTCGCCGAACGTCAGCACCAGCGTCGACTGCGGGCCGTAGACGCAATAGCCCGCGGCGGCCTGCTGGCGGCCGGGCTGCAGGAAGTCTTCCTCGCTGACACCACGTGAATGGCCCACCTTGCGCAGGACGCTGAAGATGGTGCCGATCGATACGTTGACGTCGATGTTCGACGAGCCGTCGAGCGGGTCGAACAGCAGCAGGTATTCGCCTTGCGGGTAGCGGTTGGGCACGACATGGATCGAGTCCATTTCTTCGCTGGCCATTGCGGCGAGGTGCCCGCCCCACTCGTTGGCCTCGATCAGCACCTCGTTGCTGATCACGTCGAGCTTCTTCTGCACCTCGCCCTGCACGTTCTCGCTTTCGGCGCTGCCCAGCACGCCACCCAGCGCACCCTTGTTGACGGCGATGGCGATGCTTTTGCAGGCGCGGGCAACGACTTCGATCAGCAGGCGCAACTCCGCCGAGATGCGACCGTGCTTGCGCTGCTGTTCGACGAGGTACTGGGTGAGGCTGACGCGGCGGGCACTCATGGCTTGACAGAGGAGGACATGGCGGGTGAGACGGTGACGCGGATTGTCGTCGCCGTCGGGCCGCAGCAGCGTCGCGCGTGCGCCTGCACGCGCGACGAAGTTCACGCGGCTTCGAGCGCCTTCGCGACGATCTCGCGTACGTCGGGGCTCAGGTCATTGCGCGCAGCCACGCGTGCGACAGCTTCGCGCGCACCGCTGCGGTAGGGCTCGGCCAGGTGGCTCCAGCGGTCCATCGCGCGCGCCAGCCGCGCGGCCATCATCGGGTTGATCGCGTCGACCGCGACGACCTGATCAGCCCAAACCACGTAGCCG
Organism: uncultured beta proteobacterium; assembly: GCA_963738615.1. GTDB lineage: Bacteria > Pseudomonadota > Gammaproteobacteria > Burkholderiales > Burkholderiaceae_C > CAVTWY01. The sequence continues at coordinate 1,296,143 of CAVTXI010000012.1, read as the reverse complement.
CCCGCATCGGCGCGGTGGAAGGCCGCGGGGTTGCGCAACATCCAGTTCGACAGCAGTGCGCGCAGTCGATTCGGGTTGTGCGTGAACTGCGGGTGCGACAGCAGCGAGCGCAGGCGCTGGAACACACGCCCGTGGTCGCCCACCGATTCGCTGGCACAGGCCTGAACCTGGAACCACTTGTCGATCATCAGCGTGTCACTCGCGGCGCTGGCGTGGAAGCGCTCGAGCGCAGGTGTGGCCAGATCGCTGTGCGCGTTCAACAGTGCCTCGAGCGCGCCCAGGCGGTCGGTCAGGTTGCCGGCGTCCTTGAAGCGCTGGTAGATGCGGCCCTGCCAGACGCCGTCGCCGGTACGCACGGCGTGCAGCGCAAGGAAGTCGAGCGCCAGGTTCACCAGCGCGCGCCGTCCGGCCTGCTCGGGCGTGGGTTTGTAGCCGGGTGTGGCCCCAGCGCGCTCGACGATCGAGACCCAGTCGTCGTGCAACTGCGCGGCCAGCTCTCCGCGCAGGCGAACGTGCGCGGCGTGGATGCGCTGGGGGTCGGCCTGGGCGGCGGACTCGGCCGTCCACGATTCGCTGGGCAGCGTCAGCACCAGCGCCTTCAACGCCGCGTCGAGCGACGGGTCGCGGATCACGCGACGCAGCGCATCGGCATAAGCGCCGTCGACGCGGCTGGTCGCGCCGTCGTGCGCGGCGCGAAGCTGGGTCGCGGCCAGACGCTGGCTGGCCTCCCAGCGGTTGAAGGCGTCGCCGTCGTGCTGCAACTGCACCAGCAGATCGGGTTCGCCGAGGTTGTCGACCAACCCCACCGGCGCCGAGAAGCCTTGCAGCAGCGAAGGCACCGGCTCGCTGTCGACGTTGGTGAACGTGAAGAACGCACGGTGCTCGTCGAGCACGAGAAGGCGCTGCAGCGGCGCGTCGTGGTCGTTCTCGGTGCGCAGCTCCAGTCGGCGGCCCTCGCGATCCAACAGGCCGATCGTGACCGGGATCACGAAGGGCTGCTTGTCGGCCTGCCCCGGAGTTGGCGCGCATTGCTGCTCGAGCCCGAGCATGTACGAGCGGCTGGGCGCGTCGTAGCGCCCGCGCGCGATCACGCGTGGCGTTCCTGACTGCGAGTACCAGCGCTTGAAAGCGTCGAGCCGCGTCGTGAGTGCGCTGCCAGGGTTGGCGTCAGCGATCGCCTGCACGAAGTCGTCGCAGGTCACGGCCTGGCCGTCGTGACGTTCGAAGTACAGGCTCATGCCGCGGGCGAAGCCTTCGTCGCCGACCAGCGTGTGCATCATGCGCACGACCTCGGCGCCTTTCTCGTAGACAGTGGCGGTGTAGAAGTTGTCGATCGCCATGTAGGCGTCGGGCCGTACCGGATGCGCCATCGGGCCGGCGTCTTCGGGGAACTGGAGCGTGCGCAGGCGCCGTACGTCTTCGATGCGGCGCACCGCGCGCGCCGATTCGGGCGTGGCCGATGCCGCGGCGGCCATGTCCATCGAGAACTGCTGGTCGCGAAAGACCGTCAGGCCTTCCTTGAGTGACAGCTGGAACCAGTCGCGGCAGGTGACGCGGTTGCCGGTCCAGTTGTGGAAGTACTCGTGGCCGACGATGCTTTCGATGTCGGCGTAGTCGGTGTCGGTGGCGCTGGCGGGGCTGGCGAGCACGTAGCGCGAGTTGAAGATGTTCAGGCCCTTGTTCTCCATCGCGCCCATGTTGAAGTCGTCGACGGCGACGATCATGAAGCGCTCGAGGTCCAGCGGCAGCTTGAAGCGCGCTTCGTCCCAGGCCACCGCGGCCATCAGCGAGGTCATCGCGTGGCCGGTGCGGTCGAGGTCGCCGCGTCGCACCCAAACCTGCAGCAGATGGTCGGTGCCGGCACGCGTGCGGATGCGCTGCTCGCGCGCGACAAGGTCGGCCGCGACCATCGCGAACAGGTATGACGGTTTTGGATGCGGGTCACGCCAGACCGCGAAGTGCCGCCCGCCGTCGAGATCGCCCTGCTCGACAAGGTTGCCGTTGGCCAGCAGCACCGGGTACTTCTTCTTGTCGGCGCGCATGGTGACGGTGTAGACCGCCATCACGTCGGGACGGTCGAGGAACCAGCTGATGCGACGAAAGCCCTGCGCTTCGCACTGCGTATAGAAGCCGTCGCCGCTGACGTACAGGCCCGACAGCTCGGTGTTCTTCGCCGGGGCGCAGGTGTTGCGAATCTCGAGCAGGAACGTCGACTTGTCTTGCGGCAGGCCGTCGATGACGAGCTTGCCGCCGTCCTCGCGGAAGCTGACGCTCTGGCCGTCGGCCATCACGCGCAGCACGGTAATGCCTTCGCCGTCAAGCACCAGCGGCTGCACCGCCACGGCCGCGTTGCGCTCCACACGCATGCGGTTCGTGACGATGGTCTTGGCCGGCTCGAGGTCGAAGGCAAGTTCGACCTCGCGGATCCAGTAGGCCGGGGGCTGGTAGTCCAGGCGGTGGACGACGGTGGCGGTGCCTTCGCGCATGGCGGGTCTTTCTTTGATCTTTCTTTGAAAGGGCAGCGGGACGTCAGGCCCGCGCGGCGGCGATCAGACGCAGCGGTTCGAGCGCGAGAAAGTCAGCCACTGTGGCGATCACGTTGTCGTACTCGGCAAATGCAGAGGCGGGCAGTGTTGTCGTCAGCACGACGGCTTTCATGCCGGCGCGGCGCGCGGCTTCGACGCCCAGCGGCGCATCTTCGAAGACCAGACAATCGCCCGGCTCGAGGCCCAGTCGACGCGCGGCTTCGTCGAAGATGTCGGGGTGCGGCTTGCCGCGCAGCCCGTCGGCCGGGCTCGTCACGGCGCCAACGTTGGCTGCCCACGCGAAACGCTCGAAGGCCACCGCAATGTTGTCACGCGGCGCTGCGGTGCACACCGCCAGAGCCAGACCGGCCGCGGCCGATGCGCTTAGAAAGGCTTGCGCACCGGCGATGGCCTCGAGCTCGCGCCGCGCGAGTTCGCGGTACAGCGCCTCTTTCGCGTGCGCCATCTCGAGGTGCTCGAGTTCGCTGCGCTCGGGGTACAGATCGGCCAGGATTTCCGCGTTCGATCGTCCTGCGGTCACGGCGAAGTGGTTGGCCGCGTGCTGCGGCAAGCCTCGCACGTCGCGCCACTGGCGCCAAGCACGGGCGTGCAGCGGCATGCTGTCGATCAACGTGCCGTCGAGGTCGAAAAGGAAGCCCTTCATCACACGCCTTGCTTCAAGCTGGCGTGGATGAAGGTGTCGAGGTCGCCGTCGAGCACTTTCTGCGTGTTGCTGATTTCGACGTTCGTGCGCAGGTCCTTGATGCGGCTCTGGTCGAGCACGTAGCTGCGAATCTGGTGGCCCCAGCCGACGTTGGTCTTGCTGTCCTCGAGCTTCTGCTGTGCTTCGCGCTGCTTGCGAAGTTCGTGTTCGTACAGGCGGCTCTTCAACATCTGCCAGGCTTCGTCGCGGTTGCGGTGCTGGCTGCGGTCGTTCTGGCACTGCACGACGATGTTCGTCGGGAGATGGGTCAGACGTACCGCCGAGTCGGTCTTGTTGATGTGCTGGCCGCCCGCGCCGCTGGCACGGAAGGTGTCGACGCGCACGTCGGCGGGGTTGATGTCGATCTCGATCGAGTCGTCGACTTCCGGATACACGAACAGCGACGCGAAGCTGGTGTGGCGCCCGCCTGATGAGTCGAACGGTGATTTGCGTACCAGGCGGTGCACGCCGGTTTCGGTGCGCAGGTGACCGTAGGCGTAGTCGCCTTCGACCTTGATCGTCGCGCTGCGAATGCCGGCGACATCGCCTTCGGTTTCCTCCATCACCTCGGCCTTGAAGCCCTTGCGCTCGCAGTACTTCAGGTACTGGCGCAGCAGCATTTGCGCCCAATCGCAGGCTTCGGTGCCACCGGCGCCAGCCTGAATGTCGACGAAGCAGTTGAGCGGGTCGGCAGGGTTGTCGAACATGCGCCGGAACTCGAGCTCCTCGACCTTCTCGCGCAGCGCGGCCGTTTCGGCTTCGATCGTCTGCAGGTCGGCGATGTCGCCGTCGGCCTTGCTCAGTTCGTACAGCTCGGTGTTGTCGGCGAGGTTGCCGCTCAGGTGGTCGATCGTGCCGACCACGGTCTCGAGGGCCTTTTTCTCGCGGCCCATCTCCTGGGCCCGTTTGGGCTCGTTCCAGATCGCCGGGTTCTCGAGCGCGGCGTCGACTTCCCTCAGCCTCAGCGATTTGCGTTCGTAGTCAAAGATACCCCCGGAGCTGCTCGGTGCGAGCAGCCAGGTCGATGAGCAGCGTGCCGATGCTGTTGATGCGTTCGATGTCCATCGTATTCTTTGAAGGTGTCGCCGCAGCACGGCATGGCTCGGAAGACGTAATTCTCGCATGCAGCAACACTCGCGGGTTTGTCCGGGCCGTGCTTGCACGAAGCTGACCCCGTCCGTAAGAAACCAGTAAGGGGTTCGAAGCGACAGTACACGGTGTTACGCAAACCTTCGCGTTGCGGGTCCGCATCACTCATGCTGCTATTGGTCTCTGTCATCAAGCTGATTGCCGAAATCGCGCTGCTCGCGTTCGCGGGTCAGTTCCTGCTGGGGCTGCTGGCGGGTGTCAAACGCGACGACAACTTCTTCTATCGCCTGCTCGACGTCCTCACGAGGCCCTTCGTGCGTGCCGCGCGAGCTGTCACGCCGCGGTTCGTGCTCGACCGCCACGTGCCGCTGGCGGCGTTCGTCGCGCTGCTGTCGGTGTGGCTGATCGCGACGATCGCGAAGGTGAACGTGTGCCTCGAGATCGGCATGGAGCAGTGCCGATGATGTATTGGCTGCACAAGCTGAAGGCGATCGTGTTGCTGGTGTTCGGGCAACGCGACGCGGCCGAGCGCGTGTTCGACGCGATGCTGCGCGTTTGGCCCGACGACGCCTACACGCTGTCCAGTCGGTCGCACCTGCGCATGCAGCGCGGCGACCCTGCTGGCGCGATTCTCGATGCACAGGCGCTGGTGCACGTTCGCCCCGAGCGCAGCGCGGGCGATTGGTTCAATCTGGCCTACCTGCTCGAGCACACCAATCGTCTCGATGAGGCGCTGTCCGCCTTCCGCAAGGCCGTCGCGCTCGACCCGAAGCTCGACCGCGCGTGGTATGGCCTTGGCCTGACGCTGATCCGCCAGCAACGCTTCGAAGAGGCCGTGGCGGCGTTGAAGCGCAACACCGAACTCCAACCGATGAGCCCCTACGGCTGGTACCAACTGGCCCGGGTGCACGTGGACCGTCACGAGCCTGACGAAGCGCTGAAGGTCATTCGGCACTTGAAAGGCTTCGAGCCCAAGGTCGCCGAGCAGTTGGAGCGCGAGACCGGCCTGAAGGCGTGATGGCGGTTTGTTCGGAGTTTTGTTCGCAGTGAGTTCGCAGTGAATCGTTCTCGGGCGCCGCTCGGGGGAAGCAAACAAGGAGACCAGCGATGCAATTGACAGAAAGGCACCGCCAGTATTGGTCGAAGAACCTGACGATGACGTCGATTCTTCTGGCTATCTGGTTCCTCGTGACGTTCGGTATCGGCTATTTCGCCCGGGAGTTGAGTACGTTCAAACTCTTCGGCTGGCCGTTCAGCTTCTGGGTCGCGGCCCAGGGCGCGCTGATCGTCTACGTGATCATCATCTGGTACTACGCACGCTACATGAACAAGCTCGACATCGAGCATGGTGTGGCAGAGGAGGAATAAAACATGGCCGGTATGTCACCCGATGCAAGCGGCAGCTCCATCAGCACGTCCGCCAACGCAGCGTTCAAGTCGCAGCTCAACAAGGTGTACACGTGGTACACGGGCGGCTTCATCGTATTCATCATCGTTCTCGCGATCCTCGAGCGCATGGGTATGCCCCGCGAGTGGATCGGCTTCACGTTCCTGATCGCCACCGTGCTGCTGTACGCCGGCATCGGCGTGATGAGCCGCACGACCGACGCCGCGGAGTACTACGTTGCCGGACGGCGCGTCCCGGCGATCTACAACGGCATGGCGACCGGTGCCGACTGGATGAGCGCGGCTTCGTTCATCGGCATGGCCGGTACGCTCTACCTCACCGGCTTCGGCGGCCTCGCGTTCATCCTCGGGTGGACCGGTGGCTACTGCCTGGTCGCGTTGTTCCTGGCGCCGTACTTGCGCAAGTTCGGGCAGTTCACGATCCCCGACTTCCTGGGCGCGCGGTATGAAGGCAACCTGCCTCGCTTCATCGGCATCGTCGCCGCGATCCTGTGCTCGTTCACCTATGTGGTGGCGCAGATCTATGGCGTGGGGCTGATCACATCGCGCCTGTCCGGGCTGGCTTTCGAGATCGGCATCTTCGTCGGCCTCGGCGGCATCCTGGTGTGCTCGTTCCTGGGCGGTATGCGCGCGGTGACGTGGACGCAGGTGGCGCAGTACATCATCCTGATCATTGCCTACATGATCCCGGTGGTGTGGCTGTCGGTGAAGCAGACTGGCGTGCCGATCCCACAGGCGATCTACGGCTTCCAGCTCGAGAAGGTCACGGCGGCCGAGGCGAAGATCAAGGCCGACCCGAAGGAACTGGAGGTCATCAAGATCTTCCAGGCGCGTGCCGACGAGGCCGCGGCCAAGCTCAAGGACGTGCCGACGGCGCTGGCCGCCGACAAGGTCGCCGCGCAAAAGAAGATCGACGACCTGAAGGCCGCCAACGGCCCGGCCGCCGAAATTCAAGCTGCCGAGCGGGCCTTGGGCGCACTGCCGAAGGACGTTGCCGCCGCCAAGGCCGCTTACACCGCGGCCAAGAGCAGCAACGAAGCGCGTGCCAAGCCTCTGGCCGGCATGCCCTCACATGCGCAGGTCTTCGCGGGTGACCCGAACGGCGACGCCGGGGCTAAGAAGGCCTTCGACACGTCTAGGCGCAATTTCCTGGCGCTGGTGTTCTGCCTGATGATCGGTACGGCCGCGCTTCCGCACATCCTCATGCGTTACTACACGACGCCGTCGGTGAAGGAAGCGCGCGAGTCGGTGTTCTGGAGCCTGTTCTTCATCTTCCTGCTGTACTTCACGGCGCCAGCGCTTGCGGTGCTGGTCAAGTACGAGGTGTTCAACGTCCTGGTGGGCACGCCGTTCGACAAGCTGCCGGCCTGGATCGCGAACTGGCAGCGGGTTGACCCGGGACTGCTGTCGGTAATTGACATCAACAAGGACGGCATCCTGCAGCTGGGTGAGATGCGCATCGGCGGCGACATCGTCGTGCTGGCCACGCCGGAGATCGGTGGCCTGCCGTACGTGATCTCGGGCATGGTGGCTGCGGGTGGCCTGGCGGCGGCGCTGTCGACCGCGGACGGCCTGCTGCTGACGATCGCCAACGCGCTGTCGCACGACCTGTACTACAAGATGATCGACCCGAACGCGCCGACCGCGCGCCGCGTGACGATCTCGAAAGTGCTGCTGTTGGTGGTGGCCTTGGCGGCGGCCTACGTGGCGGCGCAGAAGCCGGCGGACATCCTGTTCCTGGTGTCTGCGGCGTTCTCGTTCGCGGCGGCGGCGTTCTTCCCGGCGCTGGTGCTCGGCGTGTTCTGGAAACGCGCCAACAAGTGGGGCGCGTCGCTGGGCATGATGGCCGGCCTGGGCATCACGTTCTACTACATGGTGACGACCCAGCCGTGGATGCGCGGCCTCTTCGGCATCACCAGGCCGATCGAGCTGTGGTGGGACATCCAGCCGATCTCGGCGGGCCTCTTCGGAGTGCCGCTGGGCTTCGCGGTGATCATCATCGTGAGCCTGCTGACCGGCCAGCCCAGGAAGGACACGCAGGACCTGGTCGAGCACGTGCGGTATCCGAACCTGAAGGGCGCGCGGTAGTCGGCGGCTTCGGCGGGATGTGGCCGGCGCGCGCGCGTCGGCCTGCGAAAACAAGGGCCTCCTGTCGGAGGCCCTTGTCGTTGGTGCGAAGCAAGCGAAGTCGGTTCGGTGGTTCGGCTTAGCCTTCGCCAGTCGCGTCCAGGAAGGGATCGATCACGCGCGCCAGCGCCTCGGGCTGGTCCAGGTGCAGCATGTGCGCGCAGTTGTCGATGGCCTGCCGTGTGACGTTACGCACCGTCGCAAGCCGCTCGTCGAAGTCGCTGCGCGGGTAGCGCGTGCCCCACCACTTGGCCATGTCGGTCTGCTTGCCTTCCACCCACAGCAGCGGCGCTTCGATCGCGCGCCAGATCTCGAGCGTTTCATCGCGACGCGACAGCACTGGGTTGACGCGCTTGTGCGCGGGGTCGCCCGCGACATGCCAGCGGCCGTCGTTGCGCGGCTGCGCCCAATGCGCGGCCAGCCATAGCGCGCGGTCTGGCCGCAGCCGCGGGTGGTTCTCGCGCAGGCGCTGCGCCACGTCGGCCTGCGACGCGTAGTCGCGCATCGTCACCGGCGACTTCAACTCGTCGAGCCAGCGGGAGAGGCGCAGCGGCGCGTCCTGCGGGCGCGTGGCCGGCATGCCGAAGCCTTCGAAATTGATCAGCCTTCGGATGCGTCCAGGCCGAACGCCCGCGTACATCATCGCGACGTTGCCGCCCATGCTGTGGCCCAGCAGGTCGACGTGGCCTTGCGGCTGCACGGCGTCGAGCAACGCGTCCAGATCACCGAGGTAGTCGGGGAACCAGTAGCTGTCGCAGGCCGGCGTGCGCGTGCGCCCGTAGCCGCGCCAGTCGGGCGCCATCACGTGGCGGCGATCGTCCAGTGAGTCGACCAGGAACTGGAACGACGCGCCCACATCCATCCAGCCGTGCAGCAGCACCAGCATGGGATGTTCGGGCGTGATGGGTTGCGTGCCCGGCCAAATCCACGTGTGGTGCTGGTCACCACGCAGAGGCCATTCGCGCGACTGCGCGTCGCGCCGGGGTCGATAGGGTTCGATCATCGTCATGCTTCGACTGTACGAACTTCACGGGCCTATGCTTGCGACTCATGACGTACCCCGCTTCAAGCACCGCCGCGGCGTTCGACGCCTACGCGCAACTGCACGGTGACTTCCGCTGGCGCGTGCCCGCGCAGTTCAACATCGCCGAAGTCTGTGCCGCGCGCTGGGCGCGCCGCACGCCCGACGCGGTCGCGATCGTCTACGAGAACGAACAGGGCGAAACCGCGCGCTTCACCTATCGTGACCTCGACACCGCCGCGCGCCGCCTGGCGTCGTGCCTCATAAGCCGCGGCGTGCAGCACGGCGACCGCATCGCGATCGTGATGCCGCAGCGCTTCGAGACCGCGGTGGCGCACATCGCCTGCCAGCGCCTGGGCGCGATCGCGATGCCGCTGTCGATCCTTTTCGGCGCCGATGCGATGGCGTTTCGCTTGCAGGACAGCGCAGCGCGCGTCGCCATCGCAGACGAAACCGCGGTCGACACCTTGCGCCACGTGCGCGCCACGTGCCCGGCGCTCGAACACATCGTCGCTGTCGGCGACGCGATGGGGCAAGGCGACATCGACTGGACACACGCGTTGCTCGCACCACCGGTGCCCGCACCGGTCATCGCCACCGGGGCCGACGATGCGGCGGTATTGATCTACACCAGCGGCACCACCGGGGCACCGAAGGGTGCGCTGATCCCGCAGCGCGCGCTGATCGGCAACCTGACCGGCTTCGTCGCCAGCCAGAACTGGTTCCCGCAATCGGGCGATGTCTTCTGGAGCCCCGCCGACTGGGCGTGGACCGGCGGCCTGATGGACGCGCTGCTGCCCACGCTGTACTTCGGCAAGCCGATCGTCGCGTACCACGGGCGCTTTCATCCCGAACGCGCGTTCGAGCTGATGCAGCGCCACGCCGTCACCAACACCTTCCTCTTCCCCACCGCGCTGAAGGCGATGATGAAGGCGCAGCCGCGCCCGCGTTCGCGCTACCGCCTGGTGCTGCGCGCGATCATGAGCGCGGGCGAATCGGTCGGCGACGCGGTCTTCGACTGGTGCCGCGACGCGTTGGGCGTCACGGTCAACGAGATGTTCGGCCAGACCGAAATCAACTACATCGTCGGCAACTGCGGCGTCGCGGCCGGCCGCGATGGCCGACCGCTGGCCGGTTGGCCCGCGCGCCCCGGCAGCATGGGCCGCGCCTACCCGGGCCACCGCGTCGCCGTGATCGACGACGACGGGCGCGAGTGCGCGCGCGGCACGCCCGGCGAGGTGGCCGTGCATCGCCGCGACATCCACGGCCATCCCGACCCCGTGTTCTTCCTCGGCTACTGGCGCAACGACGAAGCCACGCGCGCGAAGTTCACCGGCAGCGTCGACGACAGCTGGTGCCGCACCGGCGACACCGCGGTGATGGATGTCGATGGCTATCTCTGGTACCAGGGCCGCGCCGACGACATGTTCAAGTCCGCGGGTTATCGCATCGGCCCGAGCGAGATCGAAAACTGCCTCGTGAAGCATCCCGCGGTCGCGAACGCGGCGGTGGTGCCCAAGCCCGACGCCGAACGCGGCGCGCTGGTCAAGGCCTATGTCGTGCTGGCGCCGGGCTACCGCGGCGACGAGACGCTTGTGTCGACGCTTGCAGGAGCACGTGCGCGATCGGCTCGCGCCGTACGAGTACCCGAAGGAGATCGAGTTCGTCGATGCGTTGCCGATGACGACGACGGGCAAGGTGCAGCGCAGGGTGCTGCGGTTGCAGGAAGAGGAGAGGGCGGGCAAGTCGGGGCCCTCAGGCGCGTTGGTAAGCTGAACAATTCGCTGTATGTCGTTCGAGCCCCAGAAGTTCTTTGTCGGACTTGTCGACTTCTTCTCGATCCTGCTGCCGGGCCTGGCGCTCGCCTATCTCACGAAGCACGAAGTGGCGCTCCTGTCGGGACGCTCCGGCTTCCCGCTGGCAGACACCGAGTCGGTGCTCGTGCTGCTGTTCGTGGCCTACCTTGCAGGCCACGTACTGTTCCTGCTCGGCTCGTTTCTCGACGATCTGGTCTACGACTCTTGGCGCAAGCTGACGCTGCTCGGGCAGTTGAACCGACTGGCGAGTGGCAAGGCACTCGCTGCGCGCTGGCGTCGCAAGCTGGCCGCGTCGGCGGTGCTGTTCGGGCGAAGCCCGGACGCCGCGCTGCAACGAGCCATCGTTTTCCGGGCGCGCGCTCTGGGTGCCATTGGCGCCGATGGCTCGATCAACACATTCAAGTGGTGCAAGTCCGTGTTGCTGAAGACGTTCCCCGAGGGCGCACTCGAGGTGCAGCGATTCGAGGCCGCCTCGAAGTTCTTTCGCAGCTTCGTACCCATGCTGATGGTGCTGGGCGGCGTTTACCTCGTGCGCGGGGCGCTGGTGTCGGCCGCCGCGTGCACGGTCGGGCTGGTGCTCGTCACGCTGCGCTACATCGACCAACGGTTCAAGGCGACCGAGCAGGCCTACATCCATGTGCTGGCGCTGGGCAGCCTCGAGGGCAAGGCGCACCAGCGGACGTGGCGTGATGATGGGCTCACGCATGCGGGCGGCATGGTTTTTCGTCGGTCCGAGGCCGGCATTCAGTGGCTGTTGGTGAGTGGGCTCGGCAAGCCCGACGAGTGGGTCTTGCCGAAGGGCCATATCGATCCGGGCGAGGGCCCGCGCGGAGCCGCCGTGCGCGAGGTTCACGAAGAGGCAGGCGTGTTGGCACGTGTGCTCGACTGGATCGAGACCTGTCGACTGCCGGATGTTGCAGGGCGGCCGCTCGTGGCGTGGTACCTGATGGAGTTCGCCGAAGAAGAAGGCCCCGCACCGCATCCCGAGCAACGCAAGCTGCGTTGGTTGACGCTCGAGGAAGCGGTGGCCGCGGCGACGTTCGTCGAGTCGAAGCAATTGCTCGACAAGGCCGCACGGTCGTGCGCGCAGGTGTCAGCTCGTTAGAGGGCGCGCGACTACCTCACCCGCACCTTGTCAGCCCCAGCCCTTGCCACGTCCACCCGCCGCTCGGCGATGAAGCGCGTGATCTTGTTTTCCAGCATCGGCAGCGGCAGCGACCCGTCCTCGAGCACCGCCGCGTGGAACTCGCGCACGTCGAACGCGGCACCGAGTGCGCGCCGCGCACGGGCGCGCAGTTCGTGCAGCTTCAGCTCGCCGATCTTGTAGGCCAGGGCCTGGCCCGGGTTGGCGATGTAGCGATCGGTCTCCGATACGGCCTCGGCGTCGCTGACGGCGGAGTTGCGCTTCATGTAGTCGATCACCTCGTTGCGTGTCCAGCCCTTGGCGTGCAGGCCGGTGTCGACCACCAGGCGGATGGCGCGCCACAACTGGGCCTGCAGCCGGCCGAACTCCTGGTACGGATCGGTGTACAGGCCCAGCGCCTTGCCGAGCGATTCGGCATACAGCGCCCAGCCTTCCTCGAAGACGGTCTCGCCGCCGCCGTAGCGGCGGAACGCGGGCAGGTGCGCCAGTTCCTGCTGCAGCGCGATCTGGTAGTGGTGGCCGGGGATCGCTTCGTGCAGGAAGAGGCTCTCGGTGTCCCACGTTTTGCGCGAGGGAAGGTCGGACGTGTTGACGAAGAAGATGCCAGGCCGCTTGCCATCGGGCGCGGGTTGGCGATAGCTGCCGGCGGGGTCGCTGGCGGCGCGCACATCGTCGACCGGGCGGATTTCGAAGGTGGCTCTTGGCCGCAGTGCGAAGAGCCGCGGGACGCGGCGGCTGACCTTGGCGCGCAGCACGCGGAACGCGCGCAGCATCTGCTGCTCGCTCTTGAAGGCAAAGCGTTCGTCATCGCGTACATGGGCGAAGAACTCTTCGAGCGTGCCCTTGAACCCCAGCCGCTGCCGCAGCTCCTGCATGCGGATGCGGATGCGTGCCACCTCGCGCACGCCCAGCGCGTGCACCTCGTCGGGCGCCAGCTCGAGCGAGGTCGACATGCGGATGCGAAAGGCATACCACGCCGCGCCGTCGGGCAGCTCACCCATGCCCACCGTGTCGCGGCAGGCCTCGAGGTACTGGTCGGCGATGAATGCGCGCAGCGCGCGGTACGCGGGCATCAGCTCGCCTTCGATCAGCGCGCGGTAGTCATGCGCCAAGCGGTCACGGTCGACGTGCGGCAGATGCTTCGGCCACGCGGCGATGGGCTCCCAGAACACGCTGTCCTCGGCGCGCGCAGCGATCAGCGCGTCCAGCTGCGGCAGCACCGCTTGCATCACGGCCTTGGACGGCACCACGCGGTCGTGCATACCAACACGCATGTTGTGCTGCATCGTCACCAGCAGGCGTGGGATGCGCCGCGCGCGCGCCAACCACGCCTCGTGGTCCTGCACCGTCGCGAAGGGCTGGGCGTCGCGGCCCGAGCCGAGTTCGGCGAACGTCACCGCGATGTTCGACAACTGATCGATCGGCATCTTCCAACTCGGGAAGCGCTCGCGCTCGATCGCGTCCTGCAAGTCGGCCTCGAGGATGCGGTAGGACAGCAGGTCCTGCCCATCGAGGCCGTCGCTGCCGATGGCCCGCATGCTGGCCAGCCACGCGCGGTGGAATGCTGCCGTGGCGGTGCGGAACTCGGCGCTGAAGAAGTCGGGCAGACGGTCGTTGTAGCGGCCATCGCCGAGGTACGTGGCGCGCACGGGTTGAAGTTGCAGCGACGCTTCCCAATAGTCGGCGTAGAGCTGTGCGAGTGCGCGCGAGCGCGCCGCGGGCGTGCGCGGTGCCACCAGCAGCGACGGCGCCACGGCGGGTCGCGGCGCGCGCAGGTCCGGGTCGTGATCACCCTGATCGAGGAGGGCGCTGGATTCGGCGGCGAGCGCCGAGTCGCTCGACCCGAGCGGCGAGAACCCGACGCTGGCGCAGCCCATCGTCGCGACCAACGTCGCCAGCGTGATCACGGCGGTAAGGGCCGACGCAGCTCGATGGCCGAGGGCAGGGTTCATGAACGACTGGCCGGATGCGAATGACCCGACGATCGTGCGCGGTTTGCGCCGTCTGGGGCGCTGTAGGGAAACATCCCTCACAACCCTTACTGGCATGGCGGGGTGAAACGGTCTGGATCGGGGGGTGATGCGGGCGCGGCCGCACGTTCGCGCGAATGGGCGCGACCGTTGGTCGAAGGTTCGGCATTCAATTCACGTCGTGAATGATTATCATGCGCCACATGGATGGTGAAACGTTGCCTCGCCTTGCGACACAGGCCCTCGCGTCGCGCCTGAAGGTCATGCCCGCGGTGGTCGTCACCGGGCCACGACAAGCAGGCAAGAGCACGCTGGTACGACAGCTTGCGCCGGGTCAGCGGCGCTATCACTCCCTCGACGATCTCGACGTGATGGACGCCGCACGGCGCGACCCCGAGGTTCTGCTCGGCGGCGACCAGCCGGTGACGCTCGATGAGGTGCAGCGCTCGCCCGACCTGATGCATGCGGTCAAGCGGGCGATCGATCGCCGGCGCACGGCGGGGCCAGTTCCTGCTGACCGGGTCGGCCAACCTGCTAATGATGGGCAAGGTGTCCGAATCGCTGGCCGGCCGCGCGAGTTACCTCACGTTGTGGCCGATGACGCGCCGCGAGCAACGCGGCGAGGGCCGCTGCGGCTTGTGGGATGAATTGCTGTCCGCGCCCGACGCCAAGTGGCTCGAGGTGCTGGCGTCGGCCCCCGAGCGAGCCGAAGACTGGCGAGACCTGGCCCGGCGCGGCGGTTTCCCCACGCCCGCGGTGAAGATGAAAACGACCGACGAGCGCGCGATCTGGTTCGATGGATACGTGCGCACGTACCTCGAACGGGACCTTCAAGACCTGGCTGCCGATCGCCTCGCTGCCTGACTTCCGCCGACTGATGCGTGCCACCTGTCACCGACTCGGGCAACTCGTCAACCAGACCGAACTCGGGCGCGACGTGGCGCCTGCCGCAGCCCACGGTGCACCGCTGGCTGAACCTGCTCGAAACCTCGTACCTGCTGGTACGACTACCGGCCTACGCGGTCAATCGCACCAAGCGTCTCATCAAAACCCCCAAGGTCTATTGGGGCGACACAGGGCGTGGCGCTGCATCTCCAGCGCAGAGGAATCTCCCGGCGGAGCACATCTCGAGAACCTGGTGCTGAACGACCTGCTTGCATGGCGCGACACGCGCGTTGATCGCGTCGAGCTCGGCTACTGGCGAACTGCGACCGGCGAGGAAGTCGACCTGGTCATCGAAGCGAAGGGACGCCTGATCCCCATCGAGATCAAGGCCAGCACCCGCCCGAAGCTGGCCGACACCGCGACGCTGCGTTCGTTCATCGCAGAGTACGGGAAAGCGGCGCGCGCGGGGCTGCTGCTGCATGCGGGCACGACGATGGAGTGGCTGGCGCCGAACGTGCTGGCGGTGCCGTGGTGGAGGGTGATCTGACGGCGATTCATCCACCCGAGATGCGCAAAGCGAGCTCTTCCGCCAGCTTCGCATGCCCCGCTGGAGGTTCTGACAGTTCGCCGTGCGCAATCGAGTCTCGAGTCTTCTTCAATTGCTTGAACGCCGTGACGTCGTTGGCATCGAGGTGCTTCCAGGCACATGCGGCGCACCACGCAAACCGGTCGTACAAGTTCTTGAGCGTGGAGACCTGCGACTGAAGTAGTGCTTTGGTCGAAGTGGCGGTCGTGGGAGCCAGTGCCGCGTCGACGCCTGCATCGTGGTCGAGTTTGCGAAACGCGGCATTCGTCTCACGTTCGAGGGCTAGGAAGAAGAAGAGGAACCTCCTCAGCTGATCGGGCTCCTCCGTCCCCAACGAGACGAAGCGCGCAACGCCGTCGTTCAGAGTCGGCGCAAGGGTCGCCGCCCTGTCCAACGCCGTCTCGAGCTCGGCGCCCTCGATGAGACGCCCCGCAAAGACTTCGGCCTTGACCTCCAACCGCGCGTCGTGGAGGTATCCGCCGCCCGACAACTGGCCAAGGGCGATGCGGTCGAGCGTTCGCACGGAAACGCTTCGACCAGGTTTGCTGAACGCACACGTCAGGGCCGAGACGATCCTCGGCAGTGCGCGCCCTTCAAGTGATCGCACCTCTGCGCGTGCCGAAGCGAACTCGTCGTACGTTTGGACCAAGCCGTTCGACTCTCTGCGCATTCGCGAAACGTCCGCTTCGTGCTGACCGGTTGGTCCAACCTGTACTAGGGCGAAAGGTCCCCACGTCCTCCGCTCCTTCATCCATCTCGGTTCGTCGTCCGTGAAGTCGTCGTTGGAGAGTGCGCGACAAGCACCGTTCAAACTCTTGCTTACGGCAACTTGGTAGGACACGGCGGCCGCGGTTCCCTTGCTGGTCTTGCAGATCCCTTCTGCGATGGCCAGTCCCCGTGTTTCGTACACCGTGTATCCGCAAAAGCTGGCCGAGAGCCGCTCCGGTATCGGAAGGTCGTCGAAGCCCATTGCGCGAATCGCATAGTCGGTCAGGGGCATACACGTACTCCAACAGGGGTGACGATCCTGGCACTTCGGCGTGCCCCGCATTTGACCTTGCCCCTGGAATCCGTATCCCTTAACTCGGCTCATGCACTGGCGTGCCGAGGTTGTCCGGTCGCCCAGTTTTCTTCGAACCGCATCGGGCTGACATAGGCCAGCGTCGAGTGCAGTCGGGTTCGGTTGTACCAAAGCACCCAGGCGATGACTTCGTCCTTGGCCTGTCGGCGCGTCTCGAAGCGTTGCCCGTGCAGCCGCTCGACCTTCAACGACCCGAACAACGTCTCGCTGCACGCGTTGTCCCAGCAGTCGCCGCGACGGCTCATCGAGGCGGTGATGCCGTACTCGTCCAGCACGTCGCAGAAGTCCTTGTTTGCGTATTGGCTGCCTCGGTCGCTGTGGAAGATCAGCCCAGCGTGCTTGCTTGGGCGGCGCTTGAACCACGCCATGCGCAGGGCGTCGATCACGATGTCGCGCGTCATGTCGGCCCGCAAGCTCCAGCCGATGACCTGGCGGCTGAACAGATCGATCACCACGGCCAGGAACAACCAGCCCTCGTCGGTCCAGATGTAGGTGATGTCGCCCACCCAGACCTTGTCGGGCTCATTGACCATGAACTCGCGCCCGAGCAGGTTGGGCGCGATCGGCAAGTCGTGGTTGCTGTCGGTGGTGACCTTGAAGCGCCGCTTGCCCTTGGCGCGGATACCGTGCTGCTGCATGAGCTTTTGCACGCGCTCCTTGCCCACGCCGATGCCGCGCGCGAGCAACTCCCTCCAGATGCGCGGCCAGCCGTAGCTGCCATGCGTCTCGATGTGGATGGCCTTGATGTGCACCAGCAGCGCCTGATCGCTGAGGTGGCGACGCGGCGCGCTGCTGGCTCGGCGCACGATGTGCTCGTGGTAGCCCGCCACGCTGACCCCGAGCACTCGGCACTGCACCGAGATCGGCCACACCCGTCGATGGTCTCGGATGAAGGCGTACTTCACGTCGCTGCCTTTGCGAAGTACGCCGTCGCTTTTCCCAGGATGTCGCGCTCCATCTTCACGCGCGCCAGCTCGGCACGCAGCCGGCTGATCTCCATTTGCTCAGCGCTCACAACCTTGGTGTCGGCGCCGGTGAGCTTGCCGCCGCGGTGAGCCTTGACCCAGTTGAACAGCGTCTGGTCCACCACACCCAGCGCGCGCGACACCGCCGCAATGGACTGTCCACCTTGCACCAGGCGCACCGCCTCTTGCTTGAACTCGAGCGTGTAGCGCGCTCTCGGCTTTTTCGTCATCTCGTTCTCCTTGCTTGGATTGGATCACCCAGCAAGGGATACGTTTTCCGGGGGCAAGGTCAATTCGACGATCATTTGATCTGAATTGGACCCTGGGGAAGTTGAGTAGCGCCCACCACCACCGCGCCCCCAACAATCCCCCACATGGAAGTCCAGTTCACCGAAGAAGTCGCGCAGCTTCGCCTTGGCGCCGGCCAGGTCTTCCACGGCGAGGGCATCCTCGCGATCACGAAGGCGCTGCTGCAGTCGGGCGTGGCCTACGTTGGCGGCTACCAGGGTGCGCCGGTGTCGCACCTGCTCGACGTGATGGTGCAGGCGCGCGACTACATGAACGAGTTGGGTGTGCACGTCGAGGCGTGTTCGAACGAAGCTTCGGCCGCGGCGATGTTGGGCGCCAGCCTGCACTACCCGCGTGCGCGGCGCGGTCACGTGGAAGTCGATCGTCGGCACCAACGTCGCGGCGGATGCGTTGTCGAACCTTTCGTCGCCGGGCGTGGTCGGTGGCGCGCTGATCGTGTCGGGCGAGGACTACGGCGAAGGCGCCAGCGTGATCCAGGAACGCACGCACGCCTTCGCGATGAAGAGCACGCTGCTGCTGCTGGACCCACGGCCCGACCACGAGGTGATGGTGCGGATGGTCGAACACGGCCTTCGCGATGTCGGAAGCGTCGAACATGCCGGCGGTGCTTCAACTGCGCATTCGCGCCTGCCACGTGCGCGGCAGCTTCGTGTGCAAGGACAACGTGGCGCCCGCGGTGTCGGCGCTGCACCCGATGCAAGAGCCGGCGCCCTTCGCCTACGCCAAGCTCGCGCACCCGCCGGTGACGTTCGGGCACGAGAAGCTGAAGGTCGAGCAGCGCATCCCCGCGGCGCAGGCGTACATCGAGCGGCACGGGTTGAACGAGCACGTCGACGGCGCAGACCTGGCCGACATCGGCATCGTCGTGCAGGGCGGCCTGTACAACTCGCTGGTGCGTGCCCTCAGCACCTGGGCCTGGCCGATGCTTTCGGTGCGAGCCGTGCTGTCGCTGCTGGTGCTGAACGTGACGTACCCGCTGGTGCCCGCGCAGATCGTCGCTTTTGCATCGAACAAGCGCGCGGTGCTGGTGCTGGAAGAAGGCGCGCCCGAATACATCGAGAAGGACATCCTCGCCGCGCTGCACCGCGCTGGCTGCACGACCGAGCTGCACGGCAAGGCGACGATGGCCGCGCACGGCGAATACAACGTCGAGGTGATGGCGCGCGGCATCGCCGCGTTCTGCGATCGCGTGCATCCCGGTGTGATCGCCGAAGAAGGCCGCGCCTGGCTCGCTGCCAACAACGCGCGCCGCGCCGCGGTGGCCGCCGCGTGGACGCGTCCCTTGCCCGGCGCGCCCGCCCACCTTCTGCGTCGGTTGCCCCGAGCGGCCCGTGTTCTCGGCCCTGAAGCTCGCGCAGCAGAACGTGGGCCGCGTGCACATCGCGGCCGACATCGGCTGCCACGCCTTCGCGACCTTCGAGCCCTTCTCGTCGGGGCATTCGATCCTGGGCTACGGCATGAGCCTGGCCAGCCGCGCCGGCGTGTCGCCCTTGATGCAGCGCCGAACGCTGGCGGTGATGGGTGACGGCGGTTTCTGGCACAACGGGCTGCTGACGGGCGTGCAGAGCGCGCTCTTCAACGGCGACGACGCGGTGCTGCTGATCATGAAGAACGGCTACACCTCGGCGACGGGCACGCAGGAGCTGATCTCGTCGCCCGACGAAGACATGAAGGCGCGCGCCGAAGACAAGCAGCAGAGCCTGGTCGACAAGAACCTCACGATCGAAGGCACGCTGCAGGGCATGGGCGTGAAGTGGCTGCGGCGCGTCGACAACTACCGCGTCGACGACATGCGCCGCACGCTCGAGGAAGCGTTCACGACCGATGTCACCGGCCTGAAGGTCATCGTGGCCGAAGGCGAATGCCAGCTCGAGCGGCAGCGCCGCACCACGCCGTGGATCGCAGGAAGGCTCGCGCGCGGCGAGCGGGTGGTGCGCGTGAAGTACGGTGTCGACGAAGACGTGTGCACCGGCGACCACGCATGCATCCGCTTGTCGGGCTGCCCGACGCTGACGCTGAAGGACAACCCCGACCCGCTGCGAGCCGACCCGGTGGCGACGGTGATCGACGGCTGCGTGGGCTGCGGCCTGTGCGGATCGAACGCGCACGCCGCCACGTTGTGCCCGAGCTTCTATCGCGCCGAGGTGATCAAGCATCCGCGATGGGACGAGCGCTTGATGGACGGGTTGCGGCGAGCGGTGTTGGGTCGGCCCGAGCCCCACCACCTCGTTCGGTCCGAGGTATGCAGAGGCCATGTTCCCTGAACGCAGGTGATCTGAAAAATGAAAGACCTGACCCGCCGTGCTTTGACGGACCCCCGTGCTTTGACGCTTCTCGTCTGCGCGCTCGGCGGTGAAGGCGGCGGCGTGCTCGCCGACTGGCTGGTTGCCGTAGCGCGCGCGTGTGGCCACGCGCGCAGGGCACGTCGATCCCCGGCGTGGCGCAGCGCACGGGTGCCACGACGTACTACCTCGAGTTCTTCCCTCGGCCGCAGCACGAACACGAAGGCCGCAAGCCGGTCTTCGGCCTCTACGCCGTGCCCGGCGCGGTCGACCTGCTTGTTGGAACCGAGCTGCTCGAGGTCGCGCGGCAAGCGCAGGCCGGCATGATTTCGCCCGAGCGAACCGCGGTCATCGCGTCGACACGGCGCACGCTCACCACCGCCGAGAAGATGGAGCCCGCCGACGGCCGCATCGACGACGCCGAGCTGGTCGCCGTGCTTCAGGCGCAGCGGCGTCGCTGGACCTGCTCGACATGGCCGCGCTGGCGCAGCGCGCCGGTACCGTCGTCAGCGCGGTGATGCTGGGTGCGATCGGCGCGTGGTTGTCGGCCACCGGACGCCTGCCGTTCCCGCGCGCGGCCTACGAAGCCGTGATCCGCCAGGGCGGCGGCAAACGCGCTGACGCGAGCCTGAAGGGGTTCGGCGATGCATGGCAGCGTGTGACGACGGCGTTGTCGCAGCGCGATCATGCGATGACACTCGCCGCACAGGTCAGCGAAGCGCTTGCACCTGCGGCTGCTGCACCGCCATCCGCGTCATTACCGCCTGACTTGGCGCGCGACCTGCCCGAGCCCGCGCATGCGTTCGCCGCGCTGGGTCACGCGCGCGTACTCGAGTACCAGAACAGCGCCTACGCCGCGCTGTACGCGCGGCGCCTGCGTCGCGTGTGGGACGCCGAGCGCGCCGGTGGTGGCGTGGGCGACACCACCGCCGAGGCCGCGCGCTGGCTCGCGTTGTGGATGGCCTTCGACGACATCGCGCGCGTCGCGCAGGCGAAGGGCCGCGTCAGCCGCTTCGAACGCGTGAAGCGCGAAGTGAAGGCCGCGCCCGATGACCTGCTGCGCGTCGTCGACCACTTCAAACCCGGCGTGCCCGAGTTCGCCGCGATGCTGCCGCCCGCGCTCGCGACGCCGCTGTCGCGCTGGGACCAGCGTCGCATCGCGCGTGGCAAAGACCCGCTGGCGTGGCCGTTGAAGCTCGCCACGCACACGCTGCACGGCCGCGCGCTGCTGGCGCTGCTGGCGTCGACGCGGCATCTGCGCCGCCACGGCTCGCGCTACGCCGAAGAGCAGCGCCGCATCGAGCAGTGGCTTGCGGCCGTCGAACGCGGCGCGCGCGAACACGCGGCGTTAGGCCTGGTGCTGGCGCGATGCGGGCGGCTGAACAAGGGCTACGGCGCGACACATGACCACGGCTGGCGCACGATCGATCACCTGATCACGCAACTCGCCTTCGCACCCGCGGTGGGCGAAGCATCGTCTCGCAGCAGTCGCGCTGAACAAAGCGCTCGACGCCGCGCTGTCCGAAGACACCGGCACGCGGCTGGACCAGGCGCTCGCCGCGCATGGTGCGCCGCCACGACCGGTGCACGAACAACCGATCCGCTGGCACCGGCGCGTGCCACGCCCACTCGAGGAGACACGATGACGACCCGACGCAAACTTGGCGCGCTGCCCCTTGTTGTCACCCTTGTGATGGCGTTGCCACTCATGTCGCCCACCGCCCTCGCGCAGGCGTGGCCGACGAAACCCGTGAAGACCGTCGTCAACTTCCCGCCTGGCGGCGCCGCCGACGTCATCGCGCGTGCGGTCGCCGCGCCACTGCAGGAAGCGCTGGGTCAACCCGTCGTGGTCGAGAACCGCGGCGGCTCGGGTGGCAACATCGGTGGCGAAGCCGTCGCCAAGAGCGCGGCTGATGGCTACACGCTGCTGATGAGTTCGGGCGGCATGGTGTCGATCAACCCGCACATCTACGCCAAGATGCCCTTCGACCCGGTGAAGGACCTGGTGCCAGTGGCCGCGGCGGCGCGCGTGTTGGTGTTCCTGGTGGTGAAGCCCGACTTCCCGGCGAGCGACGCGAAGGCCTTCATCGCCGACCTGAAGGCCAAGCCTGGCAAGCGCAGCTTCGGCTCGCCGGGCAACGGCACCACGCCGCACCTCGCGGGCGAGATGATGAAGGCGCAAGCGGGGTTGTTCGCGGTGCACGTGCCGTACCGCGGCGCGGCGCCGGCATTGACCGACCTGCTGGCGGGGCAGATCGACTTCCTGTTCGACCCGGGCCCCGCGCTCGCCCACGTGAAGGCTGGGCGGCTGAAGCTGCTGGCGGTGGGCAGCCCGAAGCGCTCGCCGCATTTCCCCGATGTGCCGACGATGGACGAGGCGGGGTTGAAGGGCTTCGACGCCGACTCGGTGTTCGGCTTTTACGCGCCCGCTGGTACGCCGACCGACGTGGTGACGCGGCTGAACCGCGAGATCAACCGCATCCTCGGGACGCCCGCGGTGAAGGATCGCATCGCGGCGCTGGGCGGAGAGCCGGCGCCGATGACGCCGGCCGAGTTCGGCGCCAAGGCGGGCGAAGACTCGAAGCGCTTCGGCGCGATCATTCGCGAGCGCAAGATCGTCGGGTGACTGACATCGAGGCAGCGCTGCTGTTGCGGCGACGCACCGGCAAGCGCGGCTCATCGTCATTTCGGATGAGGCCGCGGGCCGATAGGGATAGGCCTATGTCGTCGCGTGCGATATCAACGCGGCATGACGCTCAACAAGGCCTTGGTCCGCATGCCACGTCCCGGTCGGCAGATCGTGGTGCTGTGCGACGGCACGAATGCCAACCTGACCGGCGGGCGCTCCGACAGCCATGTCGTCACGCTGGCCGAACTGCTCGCTGCGCACCCCGACTCCGACCGCATGGTGATGTACGACCCGGGCGTGGGCCACTCGGCAACGCTGCCGAGCGCGGGCATGTGGGATAAGTTGCATCGCTGGTGGACGCGGCTCGAAGGCCTGACGCAAGGGCGCGGCGTGTTCGAGAACATCGTCGAGGGGTACGCCTTCATCGTGCGCCACTGGCAACCCGGCGATCAGATCTTCGTCTTCGGCTATTCGCGCGGCGCCTTCACGGCGCGCAGCATCGCCGGGCTGGTCAATCGGTTCGGGGTCGTGCGCGCCGGATCGGAATCGGTGTTCACGACGTTGCTGAGCATCTACCTTTCGGGCGAGAAGCCAGGCGACCCGTCGTCGCAGCAGGCGATCCGGCTGCTGACGCCCGAAGACGCGCGCAAGGTGCGCATCCAGTTCGTCGGCGTGTGGGACACGGTCGAGGCCGTGGGCCTACCGCCGTTTCGCGCGCGCATCTCGGTGGCGCCGACGCTGGCGAACAAGCGCTTCATGCACGTGCGCCAAGCGCTGTCGCTCGACGAGAGTCGGCGCATGTTCAGACCGCGCGTCTATGAACAGCCCGACGGTGAGTTCGACACCGCGTTCGGCGATCGTGGCAGGTGCAGCAGTTGTGGTTCCGCGGCGGGCATGCCGACGTGGGTGCCCAGGTGCCGGCGCAGGAAGCGGGGCTGGGCGCGGCGGCCTTCGACTGGCTGGTCGCCGAAGCGGTGACGTGTGGACTCGACCTTGTCGCGGCCGGTGAAGCGCTTCGCGACGAGAAGGCGGTGGCGCGCGCCGTCGCGGCGCTGCCCGGGCGCCAGCCGGTGCCGGATGGCGTGACGTGGGGAGGTCGCGCGGCGCTTCACGATGCCTTGCATGCCAGCGCGCTCTGGTCGCTGACCGGGCTCGAGCCACGCGACACGCGCCGTGCTGCGTTGGCCGGCGTACCGATGAAGGAGCATTTTTCGGTCGCTGCGTTGCACACGGTGGTTCCCATCGCCGAGCCCGCGCGTTCGACTTCGGCTCGCGCTTGGCGCGCCATCGCGCTGCTGGTGGCGTTGCTTACGATGGCCTTCGCTTTTGTTGGTGCCGGGCAGTCATTGCTGAGCGGGCGCGGCGATGCGCCCGCCCGCGACCTGTTGGCGTACGCCTTACCCGCGCTCGAGGCCAACGTCGCGTTCCAGCGCTGGCAGCTGCTGGGCCCGTGGAACGCGGGCCGCTGCCTCTACGAGTGGGGCGGCACCACGATCGATCTGTGCGCGGCGCGCCATGCGCTGACGTGGGACTTCGTGCTGATCGCTGCGTACACCTACGTCGGCGCACGTGTCGTGAGTTGGGCCTACGGGCGCTGCATCGGTCAGCGACGCGTTGGCGATCCGCCGTCGAGGTTGTGGTCGGTGCTGGGCACCGCGCTGCCGCTGGCCGTGGTGGCCGACCTTGCAGAAAACTCGATGACGTTCCTCACGACGTCGATGTTGCGCAGTGGCATGGACACGCTGCCACTCGCCACCGGCTTCGTGATGGCGCTGGCGTCACTGGTGAAAGTAGCGGGCATGGCGGGTGTGCTGGTGCTGGGGCTGGTCGCGATGTCACGCCAGCGCGCGAAGGCGGTGCGTCATGGTGGGCTCCCCGCCGCGATGTCACGGGTCGCGCCCGCGATCGGTTTTGTCCCAGACCCGAAAGTGCCCGAAGGCCTTCACGGGCTCGACGCGTCGCTCGAGGGGCAGCGCAGCGTACGCGGCGGCGACGGTTTCGATGGGCCGGCCTGGGCCGACAAGAGGGACGATCATGAAAGCTGAGCTCGAGCGCCCGACGCCCATGCTGTGGCCTCCATTTCCATCGCGCACCGTTCGTCGACGGATGTCTGTTGGCTTCGTCGCGATCACGGCGCTGGTTGCGGCGTGACTTCGACCGCGCACGCGCGGCGCGCCGCCGTGGCTGCGCCGTCCGACGTACCTGCGCTCTCACAGCGTACGCCGTCGCGCGCGTTGTCCAAGCTCGACGGTGCGACGGGCCAGTTGCCGAAGACGGTGCTGCCGCTGAAGGTGTCGGCGCACATCGGTCTCGACCCTTACCGAGATGATTTCCACGGCAGCGCGCGCTACGAGCTTCGCGTGCGCCAGCCAGTGCGCACGATCACGCTTCACGCCCGTGACCTTTCGGTCGCCGATGCGCGGCTCGCCGGCGTGCGGCAACCCCCGGCGATCGACGTCGACGCGAAGCAGCAGACCGTCACGCTGCGCTTCGCGCGGCCGGTTCCCTCGGGGCGGCACGAGCTGACGCTGCGTTTCTCGGTCAAGCTCGACCAGCAGCGCTTGTTGGCCGATACCTGGGCTGGAGCGCAGACCGGCGCGATGGCGGTGTCGCGTCTGCTCGAACTCCTCGACCGGCTCGAGCCGCGTACGCCGCCCGCGGTGTGGCGCGCGTCGGTGCAACTACGGCTTGGCGCTGCACGCCTGCTGTACGGCGTGCCCGAGCAGGCCGCGGTGCGCGGCGTGATCTTGTTGCAAGGCTCGGCGCTCGGTCGGCTCGGGACGATGCCGAGGTCATGCGACGAATGCGCGGGCGGCGCTTCGCCGAGCGCGAACGCCAGCCGGCGCTTGCCGAGCGCGCGCGACGTCGGGTTGGCCGGCGAGTCCTGCCCGTCGGTGGTCGGCCGCCACGCGGACGTTGCCGACGTGGGAGGTCGCTGCTGTCGATGCTTGGCGACCGGCGCTATGTCGGCACGATGTCATGGCCGCTGTCGCAGGCGCTGTCGTCTTCGCGCGATGCGGCGGTGGCCCGCCATGCGATGCAGGCGTCGCTCGACGGCCGCCTGCCGCGCAACGTCGCAGACCGGATCTTTGGCGGCCTGGCGCGCGAACGGGCGCGGGCCAGCGAGGTGTGGGCCTTCGTCCAATCGCACCGCCGAGTGCTGCTCGACCGCAGCAGCGAGATGGCGCGGGGCGCGCTCTACCCAGCCGCGCTCTCGGCAGCCGCGACACCACCTTGGCGCGCGAGGTGCTGGCCGCAAGCGAGCGCGACATGGCGAAGGACATGCAGGAAGAAACGCGTCGCGCGGTGGCGTAGGTCCAACGGCGTGCATGGGCGCACGAGGCGGTGCGCCAGGGGCTCGGGCCGGTGAGCGACCGCTTCGCTCAGGCCGCCGCCTCGCGCCGCCGCATCATTCCCCAACCTTCCATCGTCAACACGACCTCGCCGTCCTGGTTGCGCGTCTCGTAGCGCAGCTTCACCAGGCCCACGTGCGGCTTGCTGCCCATCGGGCGCGCCTCGAGCACGTGGGTCGTGCCGCTCGAGCACGTCGCCGGGATACACGGGCCGCAGCCACTTGATCGCGTCGAGCCCCGGTGAGCCCAGGCTCGATGATTCGAGCAGGTAGGCGTCGCACAACATGCGCATCGTCATCGCGCAGGTGTGCCAGCCGCTGGCCGAGAGCTTCTTGAAGAGCGACGCTTCGGCCGCGCGATCGTCGAGGTGGAAGGGCTGCGGGTCGTAGCGGCTCGCGAAGTCGAGCACCTCTTCGCGCGTGACGGCGTAGGGGCCGTAGGGCCACGACGAGCCGACGGGGAAGTCTTCCCACCACCAGCGATGCGACGGTGCGGGGGCGTTCATCCGAGCACCTTCACGAGCCAACGGCTGATGTCGGCGATTTCTTCCATCACCACCGAGTGCGGCATCGGGTAGTCGTGCCATTCGACGTCGTAGCCCAGCTTGTGCAGCGCGTCGCGTGAGCCGGTGGCGCGCGTGATGGGAATGATGTCGTCGAACTGGCCGTGCGCCATGAACACCGGCACCAGGCGGTTGGCGTCGCTGCGTTCGGCTTCGAGCGACGACGCCAGCGGCAGATAGCCCGACATGCCCAACAGGCCCGCCCAGGCGCTGCGGGTAGCGCAGACCGGTCTGCAGCGTCATCGCGCAACCCTGGCTGAAGCCGCCGAGCACGATGCGGTTCGCGGGCATGCCGCGCGCGACTTCGCGGTCGATCAGCGCGGCGATCTGCGCTTGTGATTCGCGCAGGCCCTTTTCGTCTTCGCGCTTCACGAGGTCGACGCCGAGGATGTCGTACCACGCGCGCATCACGTAGCCGCCGTTGATCGTCACCGGCCGTGTCGGCGCGTGCGGGAAGACGAAGCGCACCGGGCCGATGCGACGACAGGTCGAGTTCGCTCGTGAACGGCACGAAGTCGTTGCCGTCGGCGCCCAGGCCGTGAAGGATGATGACCGTGGCCTTGGGGTCGGCGCCGGTCTGGCGTTCGATGATCTTGCAGGTCGGTGGTGGTTCTGAGTTGGTTGGGTCAGTGAGGTTCAGCGGGAGGGTCAGCGGTAGTTCAGGCCCATCGCCTCGCGCACGTCGACCATCGTGGCCTGCGCGACCTTGCGCGCGCGGTCGGTGCCGGCGTCGACGATCTCGATCACGCGCTTCGGGTTCGCCAGCAGCGGCTCGGCGCGTTCGCGCCACGGCTGCTGCTCGGCAAGGATGGCGTCGATGACGGGCTGCTTGCACTCGAGGCAGCCGATGCCCGCGGTGGTGCAGCCCTTCACGACCCACTCGCGCAACATCGGCGTTGCTGTAGACCTGATGGAACGCCCACACCGGGCAGCGCTCGGGGTTGCCGGCGTCGGTGCGGCGCACGCGCGCGGGGTCGGTGGGCATCTTGCGCACCTTCTCTTCGACGGCCTTCGGCGGTTCGCGCATCGCGATCGTGTTGCCGTAGCTTTTGCTCATCTTCGCGCCGTCCAGGCCGGGCAGCTTCTTCACTTCGGTGTGCAGCACCTGCGGCTCGGGCAGGATCGGTCTTGCCGCTGCCGCGCAGGTGCCCTTGCAGCAATTCGGTGTCGCCGCTGGTCCAGCCGGCGATGTTCGACGCGGCGCGTGCCAGCACGCCTTCGCCTTTCTTCAGCGCGTCGGCGTCGCCGCTTTCGGTGTAGGCCTTGCGCTGCTTGTCCAGGTAGCGCGCGTCGTCTTTGCCGAGCTTGGCGATCGCAGCGGCCAGTTGCTGCTCGTGGTCGACGGCGCGTCCGTACAGGTGGTTGAAGCGCCGCGCGACCTCACGCGTGAGTTCGACGTGCGAGGCCTGGTCTTCGCCCACCGGCACAAACGCTGGCTTGTAGATCAGGATGTCGGCGGCCTGCAGCAACGGGTAGCCCAGGAAGCCGTAGGTCGCGAGGTCGCGGTCCTTCAGCTTCTCCATCTGGTCTTTGTAGGTCGGCACGCGTTCGAGCCAACCCAGCGGCGTGCCCATCGCCAGCAGCGTGAACAGCTCGGCGTGTTCGATCACGCGGCTTTGCACGAAGATCGTCGAGCGTTCGGGGTCCAGGCCCGCGGCGACCCAGTCGATCACCATCTCATAGACGCTCTTGCCCAGGATGTCGCGCTCTTCGTAGTGCGTGGTCAGCGCGTGCCAGTCGGCGACGAAGTGGAACGACTCGTAGTCCTGCTGCAGCCGCACCCAGTTCTTGAGTGCGCCGTGATAGTGGCCGAGGTGCATCGCGCCGGTCGGGCGCATGCCGGAGAGGACTCTGGGTTTCATGCGCGTGATTGTCGCAAAGGGCTCGACAACGATCGCCGTCCGTAAACTGCCCCGCTGATGAAGCGCATCGTCATTCTGATTTCGGGCCGCGGGTCAAACCTGCGAGCAATCGTCGAGGCCTGTGCTGCGGAGCATTGGCGCGCGGAGGTTGCTGCCGTCATCAGCAGCCGCTCTGACGCCGAAGGCTTGGCCTATGCGCGCGAAAGCGGCATTGCGGCCGAGGTTGTCGACCACAAGGCTTATCCGGATCGCGATGGCTTCGACCGCGCGCTCGCGCAGGCCATCGACCGGCACCGTGCGGACGTGGTGGCGATGGCGGGCTTCATGCGCATCGTCGGTGCCGAGTTCACGCGCCGCTATGCGGGCCGCATGCTGAACATCCACCCATCGCTGCTGCCGGCGTTTACGGGACTGCACACGCACCGCCGCGCGATCGACTCGGGCTGCATGGTCGCGGGCGCGACGGTGCACTTCGTGACTGCGGCGCTCGACCATGGGCCGATCGTCATTCAGGCTGCGGTGCCCATACAGCCCGACGACACCGAAGCCACGCTTGCGGCACGTGTGCTCCAACGCGAGCACGTGATCTACCCGAGCGCGCTTCGATGGCTGCTGGAAGACAGGCTGCGCATCGACGGACAACGCGTGCGGCAGCTCGACGGGCAGGCGCAATGGCTGCTGTGAAGAAGGGTCGACCGCGCTCGAGAGTGACGCTGCTCGACGCCGCCGGTGCGCTGCTGATGCAGGTTCTGCGCTTCGACGGCCCTGCCGATGTGACGATCGGCCGCTTTTTCCGCGACGACCGACGGTGGGGCTCGCGGGATCGCGAACTGATCGGCGACGTGATCTACGGCGTATTGCGGCGATGGGGTACGTTGCGCGAGGCGATCGGGGGCGATCAGCCGGCGAAGCTCGCGTTGCCGGAACCCACGAAGCTCGTGTTGCTCGCGTGGCCCGAGCCGCTGCTGAGCAAGCTGAATCTCGAACCCGAAACGCTGTCGTGGGTGACGGCCGCCCGCGAGCGTCATCGCGCATTGGCGTCGGGCTCCGAGGGTCATGACCTTCCGGCGTGGCTTGCGCAGCGACTGCGGGCGCAAGAAGGTGAAGGCGAGGACTTCGCCGCCTTGGCCGCCAGTCTGCTCGGGGCTGCGCCGCTGTGTCTGCGTGTCAACACGCTGAAGGCGAACTGCGAACGCGTTCAACAGGCATTGACACAGGCTGGCATTCAGAGCGCGCCGACGCGGCTTTCGCCATGGGGCCTGCGCGTGCAGGGCAAGCCGTCGCTGGCGTCGCTGGACGCGTGGAAGAACGGCCTGTTCGAGGTTCAGGACGAGGGCAGCCAATTGCTTGCATGGCTGGTCGACGCGCGGCGCGGCGAGATGGTGGCCGACTTCTGTGCTGGCGGCGGTGGCAAGACGCTTGCGTTGGGTGCGGCGATGGCGAACACGGGCAGGCTGTACGCCATCGACACCTCGGCGTCACGGCTCGCCGCGTTGGCGCCCCGGCTGGCGCGCAGCGGTTTGACCAACGTGTACACGATGGCCATCGACGACGAGCGCGATCCTCGCTTGGACCGGTTGGCCGCCAAGATGGACCGCGTGCTGGTCGATGCGCCGTGCTCGGGCCTGGGTACGCTGCGCCGCAGCCCCGACCTGAAGTGGCGCGTGCGCGAACGCGATATCGCCGCGATGACGCAGCGGCAGGCGTCGATCTTGGCGCAGGCTTCGCAACTGGTGAAGCCGGGTGGCCTGCTTGTCTACGCCACCTGCAGCCTGCTCGACGAAGAGAACCACGCGGTCGTGCAGGCGTTTCTCGAGACGAACCCGCGTTTTCAGCAGGAAGAGGTAGGCCCTGTCGATGGGCCGGCTGGGCGCCGTGTCATCACGGGTCGGACTCGTGCAAGACGGTGCCTTACGCTTGCGTCCACACTTGCACGACACCGACGGTTTCTTTGCCGCCACATTGCGCCGGGAAGATTGAGCGCCTAGGTGTGAAACCCTCGAACCGGTTGACCGCTCAAACCCTAAAATCTATCGGTTTGTGTCAAACCACTTAAGGGAACACGAGGCTCATGAACGAACTTGCCGCGCTGCGTGACGGATCTGACTCTGACTGGCTTGCCGTAGGGCTGGTCGACGCGTCATGGTGGCAGATGGTGCTAGTGACACTTGCCATCACGCACCTGACGATCGTTTCGGTCACGCTGTTCCTGCACCGCGCCCAGGCACACCGCGCGTTGGAGCTTCATGCGATCCCGTCGCACGTGTTCCGGTTCTGGCTGTGGCTGACCACCGGCATGGTCACGAAGGAGTGGGTCGCGATCCACCGCAAGCACCACGCGAAGTGCGAAACCGAAGAAGACCCGCACAGCCCCGTCACACGGGGCATTGGCACCGTGCTGCGACGGGGCGCTGAGCTGTACCGCGAAGAGGCCACGAATCGTCGAGACGCTGTCGAAGTACGGACACGGCGTTCCCGACGACTGGATCGAGCGGCATGTGTATACCGGCGCCAGCAAGATGGGTGTGAGCCTGCTGCTGATCGGTTTGGTGCTGCTGTTCGGCGCGGCCGGCCTGTCGATGTGGGCCGTGACGATGTTGTGGATCCCGATCAACGCGGCGGGCATCATCAACGGCATCGGCCACTGGTGGGGCTATCGCAACTTCGAAGCGCCCGACATGTCGAACAACATCGTGCCCTGGGGCATCGTGATCGGCGGCGAAGAGCTGCACAACAACCACCACACGTATCCGACCTCGGCCAAGTTCTCGGTCAAGCCCTACGAGTTCGACGTGGGTTGGCTCTACATCCGCATGTTGTCGGCGGTAGGCTGGGCCAAAGTTCGCACGACGGCACCCCGCATGGCCCGTGGCGCCGTGGCGAAGCCCGTGGCCGATAGCCAGACGCTCGAAGCGCTGATCGCGCACCGCTACGAAGTGATGGCGCAGTACGCCAACAGCGTGCGTGAAGCTGTCCACGCCGAACTCGAGCGCCTTCGTGGCACGCACGACGTGGCCCGGTTGCAGCAGATGAAGTTGGCGGCGCGCTGGCTGCATCGCGACAGTGACCGCATTCCGGCCAGCGTGCAGCCTGAGGTGGCGCAAGCCGCGGCCGCGTCGCCGGCGTTGTCGAAGCTGGTGTCGATGCGCGAGGAACTGCGCCAGTTCTGGACGCGTACCAATGTCACGCCGACACAGCTTGTTGCCGACCTGCAGGCCTGGTGTCGCCGTGCCGAAGAAAGCGGGATCGCCGCGCTGCAAGAGGTGTCGCTGCGGCTGCGCGCGGCCACCTGACGCGACCCGTCGCGTCCAACAGAAAGGGCCGCTTCGAGCGGCCCTTTTTTATCGGTGGCGGTCAGACGGGGCAGGGCCCCGACGTGCCTTCTACTTCAGCTTTGTTTCTTTGTACAAGACGTGCTTGCGCGCCTTGGGGTCGAACTTCATGAACTCGAGCTTGTCGGGCGTGGTCTTCTTGTTCTTGTTGGTCGTGTAGAAGTGACCCGTGCCCGCCGTGGATTCGAGCTTGATCTTTTCGCGTCCGCCTTTGGTGGCCATGTCGATGCTCCTTCGTCTTCAGCGGTTCAAAGTTCGCCGCGGGCACGCAGGTCGGCGACGACCTGCTCGATGCCCACTTTGTCGATCAGGCGCAGCGCGGCATTGCTGATGCGCAGGCGGACCCAGCGGTTCTCGGCCTCGAGCCAGAACCGGCGGTAGTGCAGGTTCGGCAGAAAACGGCGCTTGGTCTTGTTGTTCGCATGGGAGACGTGGTGTCCCACCATCGGGCCTTTGCCCGTGACTTGGCAGACGCGTGACATGACGCTTCCTTGACTGTTGTGTAGTGGCTTGCCCGCGAGCCTTATGCGCGACCCTCGAACTTGGTCGGGGCCGCAATGCGGCAACGTGAGTCGCCAACATGGACAGCCTTCGATTCTAGCTGCCGGATGCGAACCGCCTACTGTTCCAGAAAGCGTTGCGCGTCCAGGGCAGCCATGCAGCCCGTGCCTGCGCTGGTGATCGCCTGCCGGTAGACATGGTCCTGCACGTCGCCAGCCGCGAAGACGCCCGGCACGCTGGTCATCGTCGCCATGCCCGCGAGGCCGCTCTTCGTGACGATGTAGCCGTCCTTCATCTCGACCTGGCCTTTGAAGATGTCGGTGTTGGGCTGGTGCCCGATCGCGATGAAGCAGCCCTTGACTGTCACGGTCTCGGTCTGCCCCTTCGCGTCTGCGAGTCGCACACCGGTGACTCCGCTGGCGTCGCCCAAAACCTCGTCGAGCGTGCGATGCAGGTGCAGGTGGATCTTGCCGGCCGCCACCTTCTCCATCAGTTTGTCGACCATGATCGGCTCGGCGCGAAATTTGTCACGGCGGTGGATCAGATGCACCTTGGTCGCGATGTTGGCGAGGTACAGCGCTTCTTCGACCGCGGTGTTGCCGCCGCCGACGACGCACACGTCTTCGCCCTTGTAGAAGAAGCCGTCGCAGGTGGCGCAGCCGCTCACACCCTTGCCCATGAAGGCCTGCTCGCTCGGCAGGCCCAGGTACTTGGCACTGGCGCCGGTGGCGATGATCAGCGCGTCACAGGTGTAGGTGCCCGAGTCGCCCTTCAGTGCGAACGGTCGCCCAGCCAGGTCGACGGTGTTGATGTGGTCGAAGACGATCTCGGTCTTGAAGCGTTCGGCGTGCTCGAGGAAACGCTGCATCAGCTCGGGCCCCTGCACGCCATGCACGTCGGCAGGCCAGTTGTCGACGTCGGTCGTTGTCATCAACTGACCGCCCTGGGCCAAGCCCGTGATCAGCAACGGCTGCAGGTTGGCCCGCGCGGCGTAGACGGCGGCAGAGTAGCCGGCGGGGCCCGACCCGAGGATCAGGACTTTGGCGTGGCGCGAAGATGTGTTCATGGCGTTCGGAGTTCAGCGGTACGAAGGAGTGAGGCGCGGAAGCTTCATTTTCGCCGTCGACTTCGTGAGATTCGTCGCGCCGCGTTAACGGGCGTCGTGCATAGGGGTTCGGACTGCGTGCCTTACTTACCCCCGTGGGCACAATACCGCGAATAAGTGGGCGGCACGATTTCGTGGGACCTCCCATCCATCGGTCCGAACACCAGCGTAGAGAGGTTTTTTTCCATGTCGATGCTTTCGAATCTCGATCTGATTCGTCGTGTGCCCTTGTTCTCGATGTTGACCAACGAGCAGGCGCAGACGATCGCCGACAGCGTGATGAAGCGGCGCTTCCGGCGCGGCGAGATCGTCGTCGAGCAGGGCCGCAAGACGAACTCGCTGTTCATCCTGCTCAACGGCCGTGCACGCGTGCTGACGTCGGACTCTCGCGGCCGCGAGGTGATCCTGGCCGTGCTCGAGGCAGGCGACTACGTGGGCGAGATGAGCCTTATCGACAACGAGATGCATTCGGCCACCGTCCGTGCCGAGATCCAGACCGACATGCTGGTGCTGGGCCGCAACGAATTCGCCAAGTGCCTGCCCGACAACTCGACGCTGTCGTACTCGATCATGCGCGGTCTGGTCACGCGCCTGCGTCAGGCCGACCGCCAGATCGAGTCGCTGGCGCTGCTCGACGTCTATGGCCGCGTGGCGAGAACGCTGTTGGACATGGCCGAAGAAGTCGACGGCATCAAGATCATTCGCAACAAGGTGTCACGACAGGACATGGCCAAGGTCGTCGGCGCGTCGCGCGAGATGGTCAGCCGCGTCATGAAGGACCTGGAAGAGCGCGGCGTCATCGAGACGCAGGAAAACGGCTCGGTGATCCTGAAGGAGCACCTTCGCGGCGAGTGACACTGCGCGCGCAGGTCCACACATGCAACGGCGCCTTCGGGCGCCGCTTGTCGTTTTAGCGCGCGTGAATTCCTTCACGCTGCGCTGAATTTCCCACAACAGCACCGCGGCAACGACGCGACGCATCCTCATCAGCGGCTCGAACAAACGCCGCCAAACCCTTGATTTCATTGTGTCGTCGGCCACAATGGCTTGATGACGTTTCCCCTAGGTTCGCTCACAGCCAAGCCCACACGTGCGGGTGCAGTCGACGCTGCACCGCTGGTGGGCGGCATCCGCCTGCGCCGACAGTTGCTTCTGACCGCGGGTGCCGTCGCGTGGTTGCTCGCGCTGCTGGCTCTGTTGACGTACTCCAACGCCGACCCTGGCTTCACGTCGTCGGGCGACGGATCGCCGGTGCACAACAAGGTCGGGCCGCTGGGTGCGTGGTTGTCGAACATGGGCTTCTTCCTGTTCGGCATGTCGATGTGGTGGCTGCCGGTGATGGCCGCGCGTGCCTGGCTTGCCGCGCTTGCACGTGACCTGCGTGGCACGCCGCGCACGCACGTCCGTGCGCGCTTCTGGGCCGGCCTGATTCTGCTGATGATGGCGAGCTGCGCCCTGGAGTGGACGCGGCTTTATGGCGTCGAGGCACGCCTGCCCGGGCATGCCGGCGGCGTGCTGGGCTACACGCTGGGGCCAGCGTCGATGCAGACGCTAGGTTTCGCGGGCTCGGGCGTGTTGTGGATCGCGATGTTGGTCACGGCGCTGCCGCTGGCCTTCGGCTTCAGTTGGGTCAAGCTCGCCGACGACCTGGGTGGCTGGATCGAATCTCTTCGCGAACGGCGCGCCGCGCGCATCGAGCACGAAGAAGACCGCCGCGCGGGCGAACAAGCCCTGATCGAGCGCGAGAAAGAGGCCGTGGTCGAGCGCGCCGTCATCGAAGACCACACACCGATCCACATCGAGAAGCCCGTGCTCGAAGTGCCGCGGTCGAGCCGCGTGGCGAAGGAGAGGCAGAAGCCCCTCTTCACCGAGATGGCCGACACCAAGCTGCCGCAGGTCGACCTGCTCGACGAGCCACCGGGGCGCATGGAATCCGTGCCCGCCGAGACGCTCGAGCTTACGTCGCGCCTGATCGAAAAGAAGCTGCGCGACTTCGGTGTCGAAGTGCGCGTGGTCGCAGCGATGCCGGGCCCGGTGATCACGCGCTACGAGATCGAGCCCGCGACCGGCGTGAAGGGCTCGCAGGTCGTCAACCTGGCGAAGGATTTGGCGCGGTCGCTGTCGCTGGTCAGCATCCGCGTCGTCGAGACGATCCCAGGCAAGAACTACATGGCGCTCGAGCTCCCCAACGCGAAGCGCCAGACCATCCGCCTGACCGAGATCCTCGGCTCGCAGGTCTACGCCGACGCGCACTCGATGCTGACGATGGGCCTGGGCAAAGACATCATCGGCGCGCCCATCGTCGCCGACCTTCAGAAGATGCCGCACTGCCTGGTGGCCGGCACCACCGGATCGGGCAAGAGCGTGGGCATCAACGCGATGATCCTGTCGCTGCTCTACAAGGCAGAGGCGCGCGATGTGCGCCTGATCCTCATCGACCCGAAGATGCTCGAGATGAGCATCTACGAAGGCATTCCGCACCTGCTGTGCCCGGTCGTCACCGACATGAAGCAGGCCAGCAACGCGCTGAACTGGTGCGTGGCCGAGATGGAGCGCCGCTACAAGCTGATGAGCAAGCTGGGCGTGCGCAACCTCGCGGGCTACAACAAGAAGATCGACGAAGCCGCCGAGCGCGAGCAGAAGATCCCCAACCCCTTCAGCCTGACGCCCGAAGAGCCCGAGCCGCTCGAGCGCCTGCCGCACGTCGTCGTCGTGATCGACGAGTTGGCCGACCTGATGATGGTCGTGGGCAAGAAGATCGAAGAGTTGATCGCGCGGCTGGCGCAGAAGGCGCGCGCCTCGGGCCTGCACCTGATCCTGGCCACGCAGCGGCCCAGCGTCGACGTGATCACGGGCCTGATCAAGGCCAACATCCCGACGCGCATCTCGTTCCAGGTGTCCAGCAAGATCGACTCGCGCACGATCCTCGACCAGATGGGCGCCGAGGCGCTGCTGGGCATGGGCGACATGCTCTACATGCCGTCGGGCACGGGCCTGCCGGTGCGCGTGCACGGCGCGTTCGTCAGCGACGAAGAGGTGCACCGCGTCGTCGACTACCTGAAGTCGCAGGGCGAGCCGAACTACATCGAAGGCATCCTCGAGGGCGGAACCGTCGACGACGAAGCAGGCGGCGCCGATGGGGCCGGCGATGCCGACGCCGAAGCCGACCCGATGTACGACCAGGCGGTGGCGATCGTGCTGCAGCACAAGCGCGCGTCGATCAGCCTGGTGCAGCGCCATCTGCGCATCGGCTACAACCGCGCCGCGCGGCTGCTGGAACAAATGGAGAAATCCGGGCTCGTATCGTCGATGGCGACGAACGGCAACCGCGATCTGCTCGTCAAGGGCTCGCCGGCTGCCGATTGATCGCGCTGTCCCCGTCTCACCTCCGTCGTCCGTTGTGGTTGTCCGATGCAACGCTTGTTTCCCCACCTCCGCACTTTGTTCACCTTCGCCGCTGCGGCGCTGTCGGCGATCGTGCTGCTGTTGACGGCGCCACCGTCCGCCTACGCTGACGGCATCGACAGCTTGCGCGGCTTCGTCCGAGACGTGTCTTCGGCGCGCGCCACGTTCACGCAGACGGTCACGTCGCCCGATGGCGCGAAGAAGAAGACCTCGAGCGGCATCTTCGAGTTCGCGCGCCCGAACCAATTCCGCTTCGACTATCAGAAGCCCTACCCGCAGCTCATCGTCGGCGATGGCCGCAAGGTCTGGCTGCACGACCCCGACCTTCAGCAAGTCACCGTGCGCGCGATCGACAAGGCGCTGGGCGCTACGCCCGCGGCGCTGCTGGCGGGGCAGGGTCTCGACAAGGACTTCGACGTGAGCAGCCTGCCCGCGGCCGATGGTCTCGAGTGGGTGCGCGCGACGCCGAAGGTGAAGGAGGGCGCGGCCTTCCAGTCGATGAAGCTGGGATTTCGCGACAAGGCGCTCGCCGTCGTCGAGATCGTCGACCCCTTCAACCAGCAGCACGACTGCTGCGCTTCGATGCGATGAGCGTCGAACCTCGAACGTTCGACAGCGGGCCACTTCGCCTTCAGCCGCCGCGGGCGCGAGCGTGCTCGAGCAGTAGCGGTCGCGCAAACGCGTTCGCATCCGTCTGCATGCCCGGCGACTCAGCTGCCTTCGACGACGACACAATGGCCGACGAACGTCAGTGCGCGCTCTTCGACGATCGACCCGACGTCGCGCGGCACGCGGCGTCGCTGCGGTGCCGCTGGCCGAACGCCTGCGCCCGACGACGATCGACGAGGTCGTCGGCCAGCAGCATCTGCTGGGCCCAGGTCGCCCGCTGCGCCAGGCCTTCGAATCGAAGCGCCTGCATTCGATGATCCTCTGGGGCCCGCCGGGCGTGGGCAAG
Source organism: uncultured beta proteobacterium (assembly GCA_963738615.1). Taxonomy (GTDB): domain Bacteria; phylum Pseudomonadota; class Gammaproteobacteria; order Burkholderiales; family Burkholderiaceae_C; genus CAVTWY01. Next base: position 1,258,528 of record CAVTXI010000012.1, on the reverse strand, counting down.
ACCACGCTGGCGCGCGTGGTGGCCGGTGCGTTCGACGCGCGCTTCATCGCGATCTCGGCGGTGCTGGGCGGCGTGAAGGACATCCGCGAGGCGGTCGAGCAGGCGCAGGCGCACCGTCATGCAGGCGGCGCCGGCCGCGCGACGATCGTCTTCGTCGACGAGGTGCACCGCTTCAACAAGGCGCAGCAGGACGCGTTCCTGCCGCACGTGGAGTCGGGCCTGTTCACCTTCATCGGCGCGACGACCGAGAACCCGAGCTTCGAGGTCAACGCCGCGCTGCTGTCGCGCGCGACGGTCTACGTGCTGCAGCCGCTGGGCGACGACGACCTGCGCGCGCTGCTCGCGCGCGCGCAGGCGCTGATGGGCGCGCCGCCGCTGGCCGACGATGCGCTGACGGCGCTGGTCGGCCACGCCGACGGCGACGGCCGGCGCCTGCTCAACGCCTACGAGATCGCGGCATCGACCGCGATCACGTCGAAGGCCGCCGTCGATCGACGCCAGCGGTGATCGAACGCGCGCTCGGCACGCTCATGCGCCGCTACGACAAGAGCGGCGACCAGTTCTACGACACGATCAGCGCGCTGCACAAAAGCGTGCGCGGCTCGGACCCCGACGCGTCGCTGTACTGGTTCGCACGCATGATCGACGGCGGGGCCGACGCGCGCTACATCGCGCGCCGCATGGTGCGCATGGCCAGCGAAGACATCGGCCTGGCCGACCCGCGCGCGTTGCGCCTGACGCTCGACGCCGCCGAAACCTACGAGCGCCTGGGCTCGCCCGAAGGCGAACTCGCGCTGGCCGAAGCGCGTGGTCTATCTCGCGATGGCGCCGAAGTCGAACGCGGTCTACAAGGCCTGGAAAGCCGTGCGCGCCTTCGTCGCCAGCGACGGCACGCGGCCGGTGCCGATGCACATCCGCAATGCGCCGACCAAGCTGATGAAGCAGCTCGGCCACGGCGACGGCTACCGCTACGCGCACGACGAGGACGGCGCGCTTCGCCGCGGGCGAAACCTACCTGCCCGAAGGCCTCGAGCACCTGCGCTTCTACGAGCCGGCGCCGCGCGGGCTCGAGGTCGAAGATCGGCGAGCGGCTTGCGCAGTTGCGCGCGAAGAACCGCGCGAAGCCGGACGCGCGAAGACTGACGCTCGCGCCTTCGTTGCGGCCCGCGCAAGGCTGCATGAACGCTCTTTCGAACGGCAGCCGCGGCGACGCCGCCTCGCGGCAGGCGCATGCCGCGTCGGCATACTCGCGACGGCACGGATACCGACGAACAACAAGGAGACATCGACGATGAGGCACACCATCGGCAAGCTGATCGCGGCGCTGGCGATCGTTCACGGCGCGGCCTTCGTGCATCAGGCGCCGCCGTCGCGCAAGACAAGCCCGCCGAACTGAAGATCGGCATCACCACCTTCACCTCGGGCGCCGCGTCGGTGTTCGGCGTGCCGGCGAAGGCCGCGGCCGAGCTGCTGATCGACGACATGAACAAGGCCGGCGGCATCGGCGGCGTGAAGATCAGCGCCGACCTTCATCGACGAAGGCATCGGCGGCGACAAGCTGCTGTCGGAATACCGCCGCCTGGTGCAAGAGCAGGGCGTGCGCACGATGCTGGCGTCGATCTCCAGCGGCAACTGCAACATCCTCGCGCCGGTCGCCGAAGACCTGAAGGTGCTGAACGTGATGTGGGACTGCGGCACCGAGAAGATGCTCGAGACCAAGCGCTACAAGTACGTGGTGCGCACGCAGGCCAACGCCACGACCGAGATGGTCGCGACCGTGCTGTACCTGCTGAAGATGCGGCCCGACTTCAAGACCATCGCGGTCGTGAACCAGGACTACGCCTGGGGCCGCGACTCGTGGGAGATCTTCATCAACACGCTGAAGGCCTTCAAGCCCGACGTGCGCGTGGTGGCCGAGATGTTCCCGAAGCTCGGCGCGTCGGACTTCTCGACCGAGATCTCGCGCCTGCAGGCGCTGAAGCCCGACGTGGTGCTCACCACCTCGTGGGGCGGCGACCTCGACACCTTCGTGCGCCAGGCCGGCCAGCGCGGCCTGCTCAAGCAGGGCTCGACCTTCGTGCTGCCGCTGCTCGAAAGCTCGCTCGAGCGGCTGGGCGACGCGGTGCCCGAAGGCATCATCGCCGGCGCGCGCGGCGACCACTACTGGGCGCATCCGGAAACCGAGCAACGACCCGAAGCACAAGGACTTCGTCGCCAAGTTCCGCGCCAAGACCGGCGCCTATCCGATCTACCCGACCTACCACATGGCGCAGGCGCTGTTCGGCCTGAAGACCGGCTACGAAGCCGCGATGAAGGCCAACGGCGGCAAGTGGCCTGCGCCCGAGCAGGTGGCCGAGGCGATGCGCAAGATGAAGTTCAAGGCCTTCGGCCGCGAGATCACGATGCGCGAAGACGGCCAGGGCGCTCGAGGCGCAGTTGCTGGGCATGACCAAGCGCGACGCCGAAGTACCCGTTCGCGGTGATCGACAAGATGGTGCTGATCCCGGCCGAACTGGTGACCACGCCGGTGGGCGAGCAGTCGGCGAACTGGGTGAAGTCGATCAACCCGGCGCTGGCGAAGGTGCTGACGCACGGATCAGTTCAAGACGCACGACTTCAAGTAGTGCACGGCGAACGGCGGCGCCGCGCATGCAGTCACGCGGTGCCGCCTGCGCGATGGACGCATCGCTGATCGCCCTGGCGCTGATGGACGGCGTGTCGTACGCGGCACTGCTGTTCCTGGTCGCGCTCGGCCTCACGCTGATCTTCGGCGTGATGCGCATCCTGAACGTCGCGCACGGCAGCCTCTACGCGTGGGGCGGCTACTTTGCCGCGACGCTGGGGCTGGTGATCACGAAGTTCGCGGTTGCCGGCGTGGCTCGCGCTGCCGGCGCTGTTCGTCGCGGCGATCGTGATCGGCGGGCTGCTGGGCACGGTGCTCGAGTTCGCGCTGCTGCGGCGCATCCTCGACAAGGACCCGATCCTTCAGCTGCTGGTCACGTTCGCCGCGTTCATGGTGCTGGAAGACCTGCAGCGCCTGATCTGGGGCGTGCAGCCGGTGTTCGTGTCGGACGTGGTCGACCAGCTCGGCACCATCGACGTGGCCGGCGTCACGTACACGCGCTACCAGCTGCTGGTGTTGCCGGCGGTCGCGGTGGCGGCGTTCGCTCGGCGCTGCGCTGGTTCCTCGGCCGCACCGCGCTGGGCCGGCAGATCGACGGCCGTCACGCATCACCGCGAGGTCGCCACCGCGATGGGCGTGAACACGAACCGCGTGACGTGGCTGACGATCGCGCTCGGCGGCATGCTGGGCGCGCTGGGCGGCGCGCTGGCGTCGCCCACCACGTCGTTCACGCCGGGCATCGGCGCCGACATGATGGTGCTGTCGTTCGCGGTCGTCGCCACCGCGGGGCTGGGGCAGATCGGCGGCGCGGCGATCGCGGCGCTGATGATCGGGCTGGCGCGGTCGTTCGCGATCTACCTGATGCCCGAGGTCGAGGTGCTGATGCCGTACCTGATCATGGTGGCGTGCTGCTGCTCCGGCCCGAGGGGCTGTTCTCGACCGTGGCGGCGCGGAGGATCTGACAGCCGTGGCGCTGAGCTGCGCGCTATCACCATGCCGGTCGGCTCGCCGCGGCTGGATCGTCGCGGCTGCTGGCCGCCGTGCTCGCCTGAGTTTCGCCGCCGTGGCTGAAGACGCCGGTGCTGCTGGCGCTGGCCAACGGGCTGGCGGTGTGCGGCGTGATCGTGCTGATCCGCGCGGGGCAGGTGTCGTTCGGCCACGCGATGTTGCGTGCCTGGCGGGCTATGCGGTGGCGTTCGTCGGCGCGCGCCTGGCACCTCGACGCGCTGCTGCTGATCGCGCTGGGCACGGTGTGCGGCCACCGCAGCCGGCGCGCTGATCGGCCTGTTCATGGTGCGCTACCGCGGCATCTTCTTCGGCATGCTGAACCTCGCGTTTTCGATGGTGCTGTTTTCGGTGCTCGGCAAGTTCGGCGCCGTGACCGGCGGCACCGACGGCCTGCGCTTCGATCGCCCGACGCTTCGGCGGCGTGGCGCTCGAGCGCGAAGGCTTCGAGACCGCGCTGCTGGTGCTGGCGCTCGTGCTCGCGGTGCTCGCCGGCTGGCTGGTGATGCGCTACTTCGCGCAGCGTCAACGGCCAGGCGCTGGCGGCGATCAAGACCAACGAGACGCGGCTCGAGTACCTCGGCATCTCGGCCAAGCGCGTGTTCTGGGGCGGCTACGTGTTGTCGGCCGCGCTGTGCGGGCTGGGCGGCAGCCTGTTCGCGCTGACGCAGGGTCTGGTGACGCCGGAGATGGGCTATTGGGTGCGGTCGGGCGAGGTCGTGTTCATCGCCATCCTCGGGGGCTCGGGGCACGCGCTCGGGCGCGTTCATCGGCGCGTTCGTGTTCGAGTTCGTCAAGCTGTATGCCGCGGCGCTGCTGACGGGCGCATGGCAGCTGGTGCTGGGCCTGGTGCTGATCGTGATGGTGTTCGTGGCACCGCACGGGCATCTTCGGCCTGTCGAGCGATGTCTGGGCAGGCGCCGTGATCGCGCGCGAAGTGAGGCAGCGCGACATGAGCATGACCGCGCGCGCCGCTGCAACCCAGGCGCTGCTCTGCCACCCGCGGCCTGTCGCTCGCCGTTCGGCGGCGTGGTCGCTGCCGACGCGATCGACTTCGACCTGATGCCCGGCGAGCGCCTCGCCGTCGTCGGCCAGAACGGCGCCGGCAAGACCACCTTCATCAACATCTGCACCGGCTACCTGAAAGCCGACGCCGGCACGGTCGTGCTTCGACGGCCACGACGTCACCGGCCAGCAGCCCGCGCGCGATCACGCGGCTGGGCGTGGGCCGCTCGTTCCAGTTGCCGCAGGTCTTCACCGAACACACGGTGCGCGAATGCCTGCTGATCGCCGCGTCGGCGCGTGCATCAGCGCGCAGCGGCTGCTGGCGGCCGCTGGCGCAGGCGGTCGACGCGCGCCAGGTCGACGCCACGCTCGAGCTGCTGCAACTGGCGCCGCGCGCGCAACGACCTGGCGGGCACGCTGCCCGAAGGCCAACGCAAGCTGCTCGACGTGGCGATGGCGCTGGTGCTCGAGCCCAAGCTGATGATCATGGACGAGCCCACCAGCGGCGTGTCCAGCGACGAGAAGCACGGCCTGATGGCGGTGGTGATGAAGGCGCTGGACGAGCGCAAGGTCACGAGCATCTTCGTCGAGCACGACATCGACATCGTGCGCCGCTACGCCACGCGCCTGGCCGCGTGGATCGCCGGGCAAGATCGCCGCCGACGGCAAGCCCGACGAGGTGCTGCGCGATCCGCTCGTGATCAAGAACGTGATCGGCGAGTGATCCCGAGCGGCCATGGCGGCCGATGCTCGAACTCGACAACGTCTCCACCTCGATCGCCGGCGTGCGGTGCTGCGCGGCATCACGTGCAGCCTCGCGGCGCGGCAGCACGGTCGCGGTCGTCGGCCGCAACGGCGCCGGCAAGACGACGCTGCTGCGCCTGATCATGGGCTTTCGTCGCCGGGCACAGCGGGCCGCGTGACTGCTCGACGGCCAGGACCTCGCCACCGTGCCCGCGCGCAGCGCGCCAAGCTCGGCATCGGCTACGCGCCCGAAGACCGCGTGATGTTCCCCGACCTTCAGCGTCGAAGCAGAACCTGCGCTTCCCGTGCGAGGTGATCGGCCTTGCGCGCAAGGCCGTCGACGAGCGCCTGCGCGCAGACGCTCGACGATCGTGCCCGAGCTGCAGCCGATGCTGGCGCGCTCGGGCGCCGCGCTGTCGGGCGGCCAAGGCAAGATGGCCGCGCTGGGCCGCGCGATCATGGCCGGCGAGCGCCTGGTGCTGCTCGACGAGCCGTTCCAGGGCCTGGCGCCGGTGCTGGCGCAGCAGTACGGCGAGTCGCTGCAGCGGCTGCGTCAGGCGCGGCCCGAGCTGTGCATCGTCGTCACCGAATCGAACCGCAGTTTGTTGAAAGACATTCCGGACGAGACGTTGGTGTTGGAGCGGGGTGAGATCCGGCGCGGGGGGTGAGGGCGACTTGCGTTTGCCGGTTGATGGCCTGACCATCTTCGTGGCAGGTCAGCGCTTATGCTGCTGCTCCTTGTTCACAGACGCCCGGTAGCGACGGCATACCCGACGCTTTGCGAACGTCGAATGTCGACTTTCGAGGGAGGGATTACGTTGGGAAGTGCTGGCGTCCTCGTGATAGGCCGAGATGTTGAAGATCAGATGGCCCGCTATCCTCGTTTCGAGGAAACGGGATGGATAGACCATCATGTCGTCAGCGTCGATGTGCTGGCTCGTGAGCGCGCTCGATGGGATCGAATCGTGCGGTCGGACCGAAGGAAAACACATTGAACGGCCCGACTTCGGTTCCTGGTGGGCCTATCGGGACAAGCTGATCGATGATTTGCCAGGTGACACGTTGATGACGAGCGTGGGTTAACGCTGTTGACTTTCTGCCAGCACGGAGCGCCTAAGGCGCTCGAGCGTGCTTGCCCGCCTCACGCTGCAGCCATGTAGAAGCGCCGCTTCCGGGGCGCGCTTCGGGTGCCAGAGTAGTGCACCTCCTCGAAGTGCGGCCGCGCGAGCGCTGCCTTGTCGAGGCCGAACACCGGCTCGCGGATGTCTTGCGTGTTGCCCTCGACGTTGGGGGGGCCACCGATTCATCGCGCGGTGGTTTGGCGTCTTCCACCTACTCCTTCTCCAACGTCAGCACCTCGTTCACCCGCACGTTCAACGCGTCCGCCACGTCCTGCAACCGCTCGATCGACACGCCCGCGTACCCCGTGGCTTCGTAGCGTTGGATCTGCTGTTCGGCCAGGCTCATGCGTTCGGCCAATGCCTTGTGCGTCAGCCGCCGCGCGATGCGCGCCTTGACCAGCGCCGCGCCGATGCCCACCAGCGAATCCACCGTGATCCTGGTCAGCTTGCCGCTGCGCAGCGCCTCGTATTCGGCCAACTGATCCTCCAGTTCGTCGAGTTGGCTCTTCGTGCCGTCGCGCATCGCCTTCAATGCCTTGGGGTGCAGCCCTTTCGGTGGCTCGGCGTCCAGGGCCTCGCGAAACTTCGCGGCCTGAGCCTTGGTGATGGCGTATTGCCGTTCATTGGTGATCATGGAAGGGTCTCCAGGTCGATCTGCACGATGCCCTTGGCGCGGCCGTTGCGGTCGCGCTGGAAGAAGTCGAGGAACAACGTCGCCATCGGTTCGGCCGCCCAGTTGGCAACGAACATCTCGCCGCCGAACTCGCGCTTCTGCGCGGCGCGGCGGTCGGCGAACTCGAGCAGCACCGGTTCCAACCGCTCGTAGTCCACGCCCGTGTCGTCCCAACAGCCGTCGAAGTCGCCCGGTGTTTCCTTTGACGTCACGAAGCTGCCGTCGACATACGCCTTCGTGCAGCCCGCCGCCTTCAGCGCCCGCAAGGCGCGCAGCAAGCCTTCGAGAATCTCGAGCCGGCGTTCGTTGGTGCCGAAGCGCGTGACAAGCTCACTCCAGGTGGCCATGTGGATGCCTGGAGGCAACTGCTGCTGGCTGCCTTCCCCGGCCTGCGGTTCGAAGGGTGGAATCACGACACAACTATAGCATTGTGTCGATGACGATCGTTCAGTGACGCTGTCGGCGCGCGGGAGCGGCTTCGATCACGCCCCCACCTTCAACGCCCCCCGCCGAATCTGGTTGCGCTCGAGGTTCAGCGTCGAAGACAACCTGCGCTTCCCGTGCGAGGTGATCGGCCTTGCGCGTAACAACGTCGACACGCGCCTGCGGCACACGCTCGACATCGTCCCCGAGCTGCGCGCACTGCTGACGCGTCCTGCTGCGGGTTTGTCGGGCGGCCAAGGCAAGATGGCCGCGCTGGGCCGCGCCATCATGGCCGGAGACAAGCTGGTGCTGCTCGACGAACCGTTCCAGGGCCTGGCGCCGGTGCTGGCGCAGCAGTGCGGCGAATCACTGCTGCGACTGCGTCAGGCAAGGCCCGAGTTGTGCATCGTGGTGACGGAATCGAACCGGAGTTTGTTGAAGGACATTCCGGACGAGACGTTGGTGCTGGAGCGGGGGGAAATTCGGCGCGGGGGCTGATCGGCAGGCCTGGCATTCGGGTCGCGTTCGCCGGGCTCGCCGCGTTTCTTACGCGCGCGTCGAAGCGCACGAACGCCGTTCGCGCGGCGGCAGCACGGCAGCACGGCTGATCGCGATTCCCCGTGTCATCATCAAATTGATCGACCCCGAGCAGCAGCTACGTTGTCATGAGTGACGTTTTCGTCTCGTACAAGCGCGAAGACGAAGTGCGCGTCGACCGCCTGGTTCGCGGGCTCGAGGCGCAGGGCTTGTCGGTGTGGTGGGACCGTGACCTGCCCGGTGGTGAATCGTGGCGCCACCAGATCGAAGCCGCGCTGGCTGCCGCGAAGTGCACGGTCGTCGTGTGGACGAAAGCGTCCGCCGGCCCCGCCGGCAGCTTCGTGCGCGACGAAGCCGGCCGCGCTGCGCGAAGCAACCTGCTGGTGCCGGTGCTGCTCGACAAGGTCGACCCGCCGCTGGGCTTCGGTGAGTTGCAGGCGATCGACCTGACGCGCTGGCGCGGCAAGGCGGGCGACCCGTTCTTTCAAGACCTGTTGGCCGCCGTGCGCGCCAAGATCGCCGGGACGGACGTGCCCAAGCCGCGCGGCCCGATCGCGCGGCTGCGCCGCCGGCTGACCTGGGGCAGCGTCGCCACCGCCGCCACCGGCCTGGTCGCGGCCTTCGCCAGCAACACGCTGCAAGTGCAGAACCACGCGTGCGCGCTGCCGCTGGGCCAACCCGCGTTGTCCGACGCGTGCGGCGCGTTGGGCCTGGGCGGCCGGCCCGCACGCGCCGAACGCCTGGCCTGGGCCGCGCGCGCGCCGGGCCGCTGCGACGCCCTGCGTCAGCACCTCCAGGCCTGGCCCAGTGGCCACTACCGTGACCAGGCGCAGGCGCTGTTGAACGCACGCAGCGTGACCGTCGACGAACGCTGGCAGCCCGCCCCCAACGCCTATCCGCTGCGCTTGCTGGTAGGCCGCGACGCACCACCGTCCCGCGACGAAGCCGCCGCCCGCGCCGCCGCCCTCGAGCGTGGCCGCAAGAAGGCCGACACCATGTGCCGCGACTTCGACGCCGCCGGCCTGACGCGGCTGACGTTGGTCGAACGTTGAGCCACAGGAATGGATGTGCGAACGCGCTGGTGGTGGCATGCTTTGCGGCTTCGAAGGCAAGGCGATGTGCCGGCAGGACGAGAAGGTGAAGACGCAGGCCGAAACGTGTGGCGAGGGCAAGGCGCCGTGACTCTGGCGGGCCGCCCCGTCGCGGGCCTGCGCAAGCAACACGGCAGACGCGCGCGGTGGTTCGGCCCGTTCGCATGGCCGGTCGCCGCGATCGCCGGCCCCTTGGCAGCGTCGCGCGCGACGGCAGCCTTCGTCCTGATGTGCGCCGCGCTCGGTGGGCCGCAGGCGCTGGCGGCAACCGTGCTCGACAAGCCCGCGGCTGACGTTCCGTGCCGATGGTGCCAAGTCCAGCAGCGACATCAACGCCAACGCCCGCGCCGCCGTCGCGCAGGCGCTCTACGCGGCGTCCGCCACCGCCGCTGCAGCCGAGCGCGCCGCCGACGCCCGCATCGCCGCGCGGCGTCGTGACGTCGAAGCATTGCGCACGCAACTGGCGGGCCTGCCGGGCCGTGATGCCGCGAACCAGGCGCGCCTGCGCGAGGTGCAAGCGCAACTCGCGCAAGCGCAGGAACGCTACGTCGCCCAACTGGCCGAACGCGACCGCGCCTACGCGCAGGAAATTGCGTTCTTCCGCAAGGCCGTGCAAGACATCGCGTCCACGCCCGAAGGCGAAGCCGCCCTGCGGCGCTACAACGCGGGCGACGAAGTCGGCGCGCTGGCCGTACTCGACCGCCTGGTCGACGCACGCGAGAAGGCCCGCAAGCTGCGCGCCGACATCGAAACCGCGGCCGAGCGCCGCCGCGTCGCCACGCTGGCGCTGGACGCGCGCAACAAGGGCAAGCTGCGCACCGACGCCGTGATCGCGCGCTTCGAGGCGGTCACGCAGCTCGATCCTAGAAACCATTGGGACTGGGTGGAGTTGTCGCGGCTGTACCAGGACGCCGGCCGATTGCCGGGCGCGAAACACGCGGCGCAGAAGGCTGCCGAGACGGCCGATGACGAACGTGATCGATCGGCGGCGCTTCACGCGCTCGGCGACGTGCTCGTGGCCCAAGGCGACCTGGCCGGAGCGCGGCAGCGCTTTCAGGACAGCCTCGAGTTGCTCGAGCGCCTGTCCGCCGCCGACCCCAGCTCGGCGAGGCTGCAACGTGACGTGAGCGTGAGCCTGGAGAGGCTCGGCGACGTGCTGGTGGCCCAAGGCGACCTGGCCGGTGCGCGGCAGCGCTTTCAGGACAGCCTCGAGACGCGCAAGCGCCTGTCCGCCGCCGACTCCAGCTCGGCGGGGCTGCAACGTGACGTGAGCGTGAGCCTGAACAAGCTCGGCGACGTGCTCGCGGCCCAAGGCGACCTGGCCGGTGCGCGGCAGCGCTTTCAGGACAGCCTCGAGCCGCGCAAGCGCCTGTCCGCCGCCGACCCCAGCTCGGCGGGGCTGCAACGTGACGTGAGCGTGAGCCTGAACAGGCTCGGCGACGTGCTCGTGGACCAAGGCGATCTGGCCGGTGCGCGGCAGCGCTTTCAGGACAGCCTCGAGATCGCCAAGCGCCTGTCCGCCGCCGACCCCAGCTCGGCGGGGCTGCAACGTGACGTGAGCGTGAGCCTGGAGAGGCTCGGCGACGTGCTGGTGGCCCAAGGCGACCTGGCCGGTGCGCGGCAGCGCTTTCAGGAAAGCCTTGAGATCGCCAAGCGCCTGTCCGCCGCAGACTCCACTTCGGCGGGGCTGCAACGTGACGTGAGCGTGAGCCTGATCAGGCTCGGCGAGGTGCTCGTGGCCCAAGGCGACTTGACCGAAGCGCAGAGGTGCTTTCGGGACAGCCTCGAGATCCACAAGCGCCTATCCGCCGCCGACCCAAGCTCGGCGGGGCTGCAACGTGACGTGAGCGCGAGCCTGGACAGGCTCGGCTACGTGCTGGTGGCCCAAGGCGACCTGGCCGGTGCGCGGCAGCGCTTTCAGGACAGCCTCGACATGCGCAAGCGCCTATCCGCCGCCGACCCAAGCTCGGCGGGGCTGCAACGTGACTTGTCGGCATCGCTATGGAACCTAGCCTCCATCGCTGGAAGCGGCGTGACCTGGAAGCAAGTTGCTGGGAGCCTCGAGGCCATGCGGGCCAAGGGCATCCTCAATCCAGCCGACGAGCGCTATCTGCAAGAAGCACGAACGCGCGCGGCGCGCGAAGGCAGGCCGTGACGGATGTGTTGAAACGAGTGCGGCGGGTGGCAGCTATCAGGGCGGTGATGTTGGCGTGCCGTTGCGTCGCTTTGCTCGCGCTCGCGTTCGTGTTCGGCGCGAACGCTCGAGCCGCGACTGACACCCCCACCGACACCAACGCTGACGCCCGCGCCGCCGTCGCGCAAGCCCTCTACGCCGCGTCGGCTACCTCGGCAGCGGCGCAGCGCAGCGCGGATGCACGAATCACCGATCAGGGCCGCGAGATCGAGGCGTTGCGGGTGCAGGTGACCAGGACCGCCGCGTTGAACCAGGCACGCCAACGCGCCGCGCGAACCGAACTCGCGCAGGCGCAAGAGCGTTACGTTGCGCAACTGGCCGAACGTGACCGCGCGTATGCGCATGAGGTCGCGGTGTATCGCAAGGCGGTGCAAGACATCGCGTCCACGCCCGAAGGCGCCGCGGCCCTCGAGCGGTTCAACGCGGGGGACGAGGTCGGCGCGTTGGCAGCGATGGACAAGCTGGCCGACGCGCGCCGGCTTGCGCGCCGTGCCGCGCGCGACCTGGAAGATGCGGCCGATCTGCGCAGCATCGCGGTCGCGGCGCTCGAGGCGCGCGCGCGGGGCAAGGTTGCCACCGCCAGCGTGATCGGCCGCTTCGAAAGCGTGACGCAGCTTGATGCCGGCGCAACGCGTGACTGGGCCGAACTGGCCGAGCTGTATCGCGACGCCGGCCGTCTGCCCGACGCCGAACGCGCGGCGCGCAAAGCGCTTGACACGGCGACCAACGATCGCGAGCGCAGCGTTGCGTTCGACGAACTGGGTGCAGCCGCCTTTGCGCGCGGCGAGTACGCGAAGGCGCGCGAGGCCTATCAGCAAGGCTTCGTGATCGCCGATCGCTTGCTGAAAGCCGAGCCCGATTCGGCGTCGGCGATGCACGACGTGAGCGTGAGCCTGGGCAAGTTGGGCGACGTGGCCGACGCGCAGGGCGAGCAGCCGACGGCGAAGCGCTTCTACGAAACGAGCCTTGGCATTCTGGACACTCTGGTGAAGTCCAACCCCACCGTGGGACTGCTGAAGCGCGACGCAGGGGTGATGCGCAACAAGCTGGGCGACGTGCTGGTTGCGCAGGGTGACTCGCCCGCAGCGCGGCGGGTGTTCGAAGCCAGCCTCGAGGGTGCGCGGCATCTGGCGGCGCGCAACCCGAACCACGTGACGGTGCAGCGTGACCTGGGCGTGGCAGCCAACAGACTGGCCGACGTGCTGGCCGCGCAGGGCGACGCGAAGGGCGCGCGGGCACTGTGCGAGGAAGCGATGGCGGTGGCGCAACGTCTGGCGCAAGCCGACCCGGGGTCGGCCACGTTGGCGCGTGACCTGAGCGCCAGCACCAGCAAGGTCGGCAACCTCGCGCTGGCGATGGGCGACCTGGCGGCGGCGAAGCAGCGCTATCAGCAAAGCTTCGACATCGCGCAGCGCCTGGCCGCGGCTGACCCCACGTCGGCATCGGTGCAGCGCGATGCCAGCGTGGCGTCGATGAAGTTGGGCGACGTGCTGATCGCGACAGGTGACCTGAGCGGCGCACGGCAACGCTACGAAGCAAGCCTGGCCATCGACCGCAGGCGCGCCGCGGCCGACGCCACCGCAGTGGGTGCCCTGCGTGACGCGGGCATCAGCCTGCACCGCATCGGCGACATCGAACTGGCGCAAGGCAACGTCGACGCGGCGCGGCAGCACTATCGCCAGGGCCTCGAGATCGACCGTCGCATGGTCGCGCAGGACCCGAGTTCGGCCAGCCATCGCCGCGACCTTGGCGTGACGTTGAACAAGCTGGGCGACGCGGCGATGGCGGCCAACGACGGCGCGACCGCCAAGCCCCACTACGAGGAAAGCCTGTCGATCGCGAGGCAGCTGGTCGCGGCCGACGCCACGTCGGTGATCGCGCAACGTGACCTGAGCATCGGCCTGAACAAGCTGGGCGATGCGCACGTGGCGATGGGCAACGCCGTTGCGGCGCGGCCGCTGTATGCCGACAGCCTGGCGATCCGCCAACGCCTGGCTGCGGCCGATCCGACGTCGGCCGCGTTGCAGCGCGACGTGGTCGTGACGATGATGCGGCTGGCCTCGGTGCCCGACGGCGGCGTCACCTGGGCGCAAGTGGTGCAGGCGCTCGAGGCGATGCAGTCGCGTGGTGTACTGAACCCACCCGATCAACGTCTGCTCGAGATGGCCCGACAGTCTGCCGCGCAGGCCGGCAAGCCGTAATGCCAACAACTGTTCACCATCCCAAGAGGAGCATCCGATGAGACTGAAAGACAAGGTTGCCATCGTCACCGGCGCTGCCGGCGGCTTCGGCGAAGGCATCGCGCAGCTTTATGCGAGCGAAGGCGCGAAGGTTGCGGTGGTCGACATCAACAGCGACGGTGCGAAGAAGGTCGCCGCGGCGATCGGTGCGAACGCCATCGCCGTCACCTGTGACGTGACGAAGCGTGCCGACATCGACGCGGCTGTCGCGGCGACGCGCAAGGCCTTCGGGGCGCGTCGACATCGTCGTCAACAACGCCGGCTGGTCGCACAAGAACGGCCCACTGCTCGACGTTGACGAAGCGACCTTCGACAAGGTCTATGCGATCAACGTGAAGAGCATCTTCCACATGGTCCACGCGGTGGTGCCGGTGATGCGCGCGCAGAAGTCGGGCAACATCATCAACATCGGCTCCACCGCCGGCATCCGGCCGCGCCCGGGGCTCACCTGGTACAACAGCTCGAAGGGCGCGGTGAACCTGCTGAGCAAGTCGCTGGCCGTCGACCTCGCGCCCGACGGCATCCGCGTCAACGTGATCTGCCCGGTGATGGGCGCCACGGGCCTGCTCGAGCAGTTCATGGGCATGCCCGACACGCCCGACAACCGCAAGAAGTTCCTCGCGACGATTCCGCTGGGGCGGCTGTCGACGCCGCTGGACATCGCGCGCGCCGCGCTCTGGCTGGCGAGCGACGATGCCGAGTTCATCACCGGGGTGGAGTTGCCGGTGGACGGTGGGCGGACGGTTTGATCTTTCGTGGTGCACGCCAGGCACGGCACACTGAAGCACCGAGTGCCTGACCTAGCCCATGATCACCGTCCACCATCTCGAGAACTCGCGCTCGCAGCGCGTGCTGTGGCTGCTCGAGGAATTGAGCCTGCCGTACGACGTGAAGCGTTACGCGCGCGACAAGGTCACGTCGCTCGCGCCACCCGAACTGCTGCAGGTGCACCCGCTGGGCAAATCGCCGGTCATCACCGACGGTGACGTCACCGTGGCGGAAACCGGTGCCATCGTCGAGTACCTGGTGGATCGCGCCGGCGGCCAACTGCGGCCCGCGCCCGGCAGCCCCGAGCACCGCCGCTATACCTACTGGCTGCACTTCGCCGAAGGCTCGGCGATGCCGCCGCTGGTGATGACGCTGGTGTTCACGCGCGTGAAGCGCGCGCCGATGCCCTTCTTCGCGCGACCCATCGCACGCGCGATCGCCGACAAGGTGCTCGACGGCTTCATCGACCCCAACGTGCGCCGGCAGCTCGACTTCATGGAAAGCGAGCTGGCGCATCGCCCTTGGTTCTGCGGCGACACCTTCACCGCGGCCGACGTGATGATGAGTTTTCCGCTCGAAGCGGCCGCCGTGCGCGGCGGCCTGGAAGCACGACAGCCCAAGCTGACGGCGTTCCTCGAGCGCATTCACGGGCGGCCTGCCTACCGGCGTGCGCTCGAGCGCGGTGGGCCGTTCCAGCTGCAGCGCTGAGTCACGCCGAGAGACACCCAGGGCACGCACACTCGCTCACGCTCACGCTCACGGACCGATGCCGCGATCGACCTTGCCCCGGCGAGCGACTGACGAAGGATTCACGATGACCGACCCGCACCCAAGCCGCACCCTCGCGGCCTTCGCCGCCACGCTCGACGCGCGCGCGATCCCCGCGCCGGTGATGCGTCGCACCGAAGACCTCTTCCTCGACTGGTTCGCGTCTGCGCTTGCGGGCAAGGGCGCGGGACCGGTCGAGGCCATCGCGCGCTTCTGGCTTTCGCAGGGGCCCGCAGACGGGCCCGAGCGAGGTGCTGATCCATCGCCGCGGCACGAGCCCGATGATGGCGGCCGCGATCAACGCGGCGGCGTCGCACTTCGCGGAGCAGGACGACGTGCACAACGGCTCGGTGTTCCATCCGGCAGCGGTCGTGTTTCCGGCCGCGCTGGCGGTCGCGCAGGCGCTGGGGCGCAGCGGGCGCGATCTGCTGGTCGCCAGCATCGCCGGCTACGAAGTCGGCATCCGCGTCGGCGAGTTCCTGGGGCGCTCGCACTACAAGGTCTTTCACACCACCGGCACCGCGGGTTCGCTCGCGGCGGCGGCGGCGGTGGGGCGGCTGTTGGGTCTGTCGCCTCAGACGATGCTGCACGCTTTCGGGTCGGCCGGCACGCAGGCCGCGGGTCTTTGGGAATTTCTGCGTGACGCGGCCGATTCCAAGCAGCTTCACACCGCGCATGCCGCGGCGACCGGGCTGGCGGCGGCACAGCTCGCGGCCGACGGCCTGACCGGCGCCGCGCACATCCTCGAAGGTCCGCAGGGCATGGCCGCGGGTATGTCGCGTGACGCCGATCCGTCGCGGCTTGTCGATGGCCTGGGAACGCGCTGGGCCACCGCGGAGACGTCGTTCAAGTACCACGCGTCGTGCCGTCACACGCATCCGGCGGCCGACGCGCTGCTCTCTGTCATGCGCACGCACGGCCTGGTGGTCGACGACATCGAAGCCGTGACCACGCACGTGCATCAAGGCGCGATCGACGTGCTTGGTCCGGTCACCGATCCGCAGACCGTGCACCAGGCGAAGTTCTCGATGGGCACCGTGCTCGCCATCGCCGCGATTCACGGCCACGCGGGCTTGGGCGAGTTCGATGCCGACTACCGCGCCGCGCGCGTCGCGTCGTTTCGTGACCGCGTGACGATGGTGCTCGACGCCGAGGTCGATGGCGCGTATCCGGCGCGCTGGATCGGCAAGGTCGAGGTGAGCACGCGCGACGGTCGCCGCCTTCAAGGGCGCGTCGACGAGCCGAAGGGCGACCCCGGCAATACGCTCTCGCGCCCCGAGCTGGAGGCGAAGGCGCTTTCTCTGGCGAGTTATCGCGGCGGCGCCAGCGAGGCCGAGATGCGCACGGTGATCGCGCACGTGTGGGCGCTGGAGGGTGATGGCGCGGTCGGTCGTTGGCTGGCACCTCTTCAAAGCTCGACATCGACATGACAACGATCCGACCACCCACGAACCCCGAGTTCGACCCGCGCGTCAAGGCCGTCTTCGACGACATTCGCGCCACACGCAAGACCGACTTCATCAACAACCTGTGGCGCACGCTGGCGTTCGACCCTGCGTTGCTCGAGAGCACATGGGCCGAGGTCAAGCGGTTGATGGCGACGCCCACGGCACTCGATCCGTTGACGAAGGAGATGATCTACATCGCGGTGTCGATCGCCAACGCCTGCGGCTATTGCATCCACTCGCACACGGCCGCTGCGAAGGCCAAGGGCATGACCGACGCCCAGCACGCAGAGCTGCTGGCGATCGTCGCGCTGGCTGCGAAGACGAATCACTTGGCGACGGGCTTGCAGGTCCGGGTCGACGAGGCGTTTGACGCCAACGCTGCGCCTTAGTCGTTGAAGCCGTCCCCGGGGAAACGTGCCCGTGGGGCACCGCCGCCCTCCTTAGAATCCGCGCCATTCGGGAGCGGCCGCATTGCAGCGGTCTGGGCGTGATGGACATCTTTCTCCAACAGATCATCAACGGCCTCGTGCTGGGCTGCATGTATGCCCTGGTCGCGCTCGGCTACACGATGGTCTACGGGATCATCAACCTCATCAACTTCGCGCACGGCGAAGTGTTGATGGTCGGCGCGCTCGTGAGTTGGTCGGTCGTCAGCGGGCTGGCCGGCACGGGCTTGCCGGGCTGGTTGATGATGTTGATCTCGCTGGTGTGCGCCATCGTCGTCTGCGCGCTGCTGAATTTCGCGATCGAGAAGATCGCCTACCGGCCGCTGCGCAACGCGCCCCGTTTGGCGCCCCTGATCACTGCGATGGGCATGAGCCTGCTGCTCCAGACGCTGGCGATGATCATCTGGAAGCCCAACCCCAAGCCGTACCCGCTGCTGCTGCCGACCGACCCGATCAACGTCGGTGGCGCCGTCATCAGCGTCACGCAGATCCTGATCATCGGCATGACGGCGGTCGTGCTCGCTTCGCTGATGTACCTCGTCAACCGCACGAAGCTCGGCCGCGCGATGCGCGCCACGGCCGAAAACCCGCGCGTGGCCTCGTTGATGGGCGTGCGGCCCGACATGGTGATCTCGGCCACGTTCATCATCGGCGCGGCGCTCGCGGCGGTGGCCGGCATGATGTGGGCCGCCAACTACGGCACGGTGCAGCACACGATGGGGTTCCTGCCGGGGCTCAAGGCGTTCACGGCGGCGGTGCTCGGCGGCATCGGCAACCTGGCTGGCGCGGTGGTCGGCGGGCTGATGCTCGGCCTGATCGAAGCGATCGGTTCGGGCTACCTGGGCGAGTGGACCGGCGGCGTGCTCGGCAGCCACTACGCCGACATCTTCGCGTTCGTCGCGCTGATCCTGGTGCTGACGCTGCGGCCCTCGGGCCTGCTTGGCGAACGCGTCGCCGACCGCGCCTGATTGGACGAACGTCATGGACAAGAAGAACCAGATCGTCGTCTTCGTCATCGCCGCGCTGGCGCTGGTGGCGCTGCCGCTGGTCGCGCAGTGGCTCGGCGGCTACTGGGTGCGCACGTTGGCGCTGGCGCTGCTGTATGTGCTGCTGGCGCTGGGGCTGAACATCGTCGTTGGCTACGCCGGGCTGCTCGACCTGGGCTTCGTCGCCTTCTATGCCGTGGGGGCGTACATGTACGCGCTGCTGGCGTCGCCGCACCTGTCGGACACCTTCGAAGGCTTCAAGGCGATGTTCCCGAACGGGCTGCACACGCCGATCTGGCTCATCGTGCCGCTGGCGGCACTGCTCGCGGCCACCGCAGGTGTGCTGCTGGGCACGCCGGTGCTGAAGCTTCGTGGCGACTACCTGGCGATCGTCACGCTGGGTTTCGGCGAAATCATCCGCGTGTTCATGAACAACCTCGAGCACCCGGTCAACATCACGAACGGGCCGAAGGGGCTGGACAAGATCGACTCGATGAAGATCTTCGGCCTGAACTTCGGCAAGCCGGTGGAGGTGTTCGGCTTCACGCTTTCGTCGGTGACGCTGTATTGCTACTTGTTCCTGGTGCTCGCGGTCGTGAGCGTGTTCATCTGCTGGCGCCTCGAGCACTCGCGCATCGGCCGCGCCTGGATGGCGATCCGCGAAGACGAGATCGCTGCCAAGGCGATGGGCATCAACACCCGCAACATGAAGCTGCTGGCGTTCGGCATGGGCGCGAGCTTCGGCGGCGTGTCGGGGGCGATGTTCGCGGCGTTCCAGGGCTTCGTGTCGCCCGAGTCGTTCAGCCTGATGGAAAGCGTGATGATCGTCGCCATGGTCGTACTGGGCGGTCTGGGGCATCTGCCGGGCGTGATCGTCGGTGCGCTGGCGCTGGCCATCCTGCCCGAGGGGCTGCGCTACGTGGCCGGTGCGATGGACCTGCAGCAGGTGACGGGCGGGCGCATCGACGCGTCGATCCTGCGCCAGTTGCTGATCGCGCTGGCGATGATCATCGTGATGCTGCTGCGCCCGCGCGGCTTGTGGCCTACGCCCGAGCACGGCAAGGCCGCGCCGGGGGCGGCGTCGATGAGCGCGCCCGTTCTCGAAGTCGCGGGCGTCTCGAAGCGCTTCGGCGGCCTGCAGGCGCTGTCGGACGTCGGCATCACGATCCTGCCCGGCCAGGTCTACGGCCTGATCGGCCCCAACGGCGCCGGCAAGACGACCTTCTTCAACGTCATCACGGGCCTGTACACGCCCGACTCCGGCACCTTCAAGCTGGGCGGTGAGCCCTACAAGCCCGAAGCGGTCCATCAGGTCGCGAAGGCGGGCATTGCGCGCACCTTCCAGAACATCCGCCTGTTTGCCGAGATGACGGCGCTCGAGAACGTGATGGTCGGGCGGCACGTGCGCACGCATTCCGGCCTTGTCGGCGCGGTGTTGCGCACCGCGTCGTTCCGCGCCGAAGAGCAGGCGATTGCCGCACGCGCGCGCGAACTGCTGAGCTACGTCGGCATCGAGAAGTACGCCGACTACCGCGCGCGCACGCTCAGCTACGGTGACCAGCGCCGCCTCGAGATCGCACGTGCGCTGGCCACCGACCCGAAGCTGATCGCACTCGACGAGCCGGCCGCGGGCATGAACGCGACCGAGAAGGTCACGCTGCGCGAACTGATCGACCGCATTCGCAAAGACGGACGCACGATCCTGCTGATCGAGCACGACGTGAAGCTGGTGATGGGCCTGTGTGATCGCGTGACGGTGCTCGACTACGGCAAGCAGATCGCCGAAGGCACGCCGGCCGACGTGCAGAAGAACGAGAAGGTGATCGAGGCTTACCTCGGCGCCGGGCACCAGTGAAGGCGCGAGGACGGGCATGAGCGACGAACAGCGATGGCGGCAGCGGCAGCGCAGGCCCTGCTGCAGGTCAAAGGCCTGAAGGTCGCCTACGGCGGCATCCAGGCGGTGAAGGGCGTGAGCTTCGAAGTCCGGCAGGGCGAACTCGTCAGCCTGATCGGCGCCAACGGCGCCGGCAAGACGACGACGCTCAAGGCCGTGACCGGCATTCAGCCGGTGGCCGACGGCGACATCACGTTCATGGGCCGGTCGATCCGCGGGCAGGGCGCGTGGAACCTCGTCAAGCAGGGCCTGGTGATGGTGCCCGAGGGGCGCGGCGTGTTCTCGCGCATGACGATCACCGAGAACCTTCAGATGGGCGCCTACGTGCGCGACGACACCAAGGGCATCGAAGACGACATCGACATGGTTTTCGGCATCTTCCCGCGCCTGAAAGAGCGCCGCGCGCAACTGGCCGGCACGATGAGTGGCGGCGAGCAGCAGATGCTGGCGATGGGCCGCGCGTTGATGGCGCGGCCGAAAGTGCTGCTGCTCGACGAACCGTCGATGGGGCTGTCGCCGATCATGGTCGACAAGATCTTCGAGGTCGTCGCCGACATCCACTCGCGAGGCACGACGGTGCTGCTGGTCGAACAGAACGCGAGCCGCGCGCTGGGCCTGGCCAACCGCGGCTACGTGATGGAGTCTGGCGAAATCACCATGAGCGGCGACGCCAAGGTGCTGCTGGCCGACCCGAAAGTGCGCGCGGCCTACCTCGGCGAGTGACTTCGGCTCGAGCGCAAACGTTCGCGTACGTCCCCATCTTGAAGGACAACGTCATTGTGGCGTGCGCCTAATATTGCGTCTGTATCAAGAACCTTCAGGAGAGAGAAATGCGTGATTTGACCGCTGGATGGCGTGTTGCGGCGTTTGGTGTGGCTGCCTGCGCGGGTGCGATGCTCGCAGGATGTCTGGCCACAACGCCCTCGATCGGCGGCGGCAGCGCAACAGCCACCACCGGGGCTGCTGCGGGCGGGACCGCGAAAGGCGAGAGCAGCAACCTTCAGCGCTGCACCGAAACGCTCGGCACGCTGCGCATCGAAGAGAACCTCAATGCGCCTTGGTACGGCTATTACTACAGCAACTATCGGCTCGGTTCCACGGTGCCGCTGTTGCGCACGCTCATCCAGCAGTCGAACTGCTTCGTGATCGTCGAGCGCGGTCGCGGCCTGGCCGGCATCCAGTCCGAGCGCGGCATGAGCCGTGGCGAAGAGGCGCGCGCCGGCAGCAACGTCCAGACGGGCCAGCAGGTCGTTGCCGACTACCAGATGAGCCCCGAGATCATGATGAGCGCCCGCGGCACGTCGGGTGGCAGCGGCGTCGTCGGCGGGTTGCTGAACCGCGTGTTGCCTGGTGCCGGCGCGGTTGCGGGCAGCGCGCGCATGAACGAAGCGGGCACGACCCTGTTGCTGGTCGACATCCGTTCCACCGTGCAGATCGCGGCGGCAGAGGGCTACTCGAAGAACTGGGACTTCGGCGTCGGCGGCGGCATGTTCTCGGGCCTGCTCGGCGTGGCCGGCGGCGGCAGCGCTTACACCAGCTCGCCCGAAGGCAAGCTCGTTGCAGCGGCTTTCGTCGACGCGTACAACAAGATGGTCGTCGCACTGCGCGACTACAAGGCGCAGACCGTCAAGGGCGGGCTGGGCACCGGCGGGCGCCTGGGCGTGCAAGGCGGCCAGACGCCGAATTCGCCGAAGTGATGCGTGCGCCGATGGGGGTCTCGATGATTCGCACCTCGTTCCACGTGCGGGCGCTGTGTCGCGGTCTGGTGGTCGCGGCCGCGCTCGCAGTGTGCGCGGGAGCTGCTTCAGCGCAGCAGTTCCACCTTTACCTCTTGTGCAAAGGCAAGCTCGTCGACGCGAAGGGCAAGTCGATGACGTCGCATCTCGACTTGGCCATGCGCGACAACAACATGACCGCCCTCGTGCAGCGTTCGAATGTGCTGCCGGTGGGCGAGCGCATGAAGTACCAGGCGAGCCCGGTGCTGTATTCGATGTCGATGGGCTTTGTCGGTCGCACGGCCGCGTTCTACGACTGGTGGCGCGGCACGCTGTGGATCTGGTCGCCGAACCTCGAGCGGCTGCACGAAGTCCGGCTGTCGATCGACCGGCAGTCGGCGCAACTCGAAGGGCAGTTGCTCGACGGCCGAGGCGATTCGCTCGGTCGCATGGCGATGACGTGTTCGCCGAAGACCAACGAGGATGCGCCAGCCCCGAAGTTCTAGCCGGACGGGCGACTCGGCGCGCGTCCTACGCCATGGCGCCGTGCTTATCGGCCTCTGACGTGAAAGCGTCGGCGTAGAACTCGCCCTCGGGCAGGCCGCACAGGGCAGCGAAGTCGCGCTGAGCCGAGTCGACGACGATCGGCGCGCCGCAGGCGTAGACCTGGTGGCCCGACAAGTCGGGCAGGTCCTGCATCACTGCCGCGTGCACGAAGCCGCTGCGGCCGCGCCAGTCATCTTCGGGCAGCGCGTCGCTGACCACCGGCTCATAGCGCAGATTCGGCATCTCATGCGCCATGCGCAGACACCATTCGTGCATGTAAAGGTCGCCCGGGCGGCGTCCGCCCCAATACAACGCCGTGGGGCGTGTGATGCCCTTGTGCTGCAGGTGCTCGACGATCGCCTTCACCGGTGCGAACCCCGTGCCCGAAGCCAGCAACACGATTGGCTTGTCGCTGTCCTCGCGCAGGAAGAAGGTGCCAAAGGGGCCTTCTGCACGCAGGATTTCTTTGTCCTTCATGGCCGTGAAGACGTGATCGGTGAACTTGCCGCCGGGCATGTGCCGCAGGTGCAGCTCGACCTGCGGCGGCGTGCCCAGCGTGTGCGGTGCGTTCGCCATCGAATAGCTGCGCCGCGCACCGTCGCGCAAGATGAATTCGAGGTATTGGCCAGCGCGGTACCCAAGCGCTTGGTTCGCCGGCAGTTGAAGCCTCAGCACGATCACGTCGGGCGTGACCTTGTGCATCGACGCCAAGCGAACGGGCATGCGCACCACGGGGTGGTCGCCCACGCCGGGCACGGCGCGCGCCTCGACGACGCAGTCGGTCTGCGGCGTGGCGCAGCAGGTGAGGACGAGACCGGCTTCTTCCTCGGCGGCCGACAGCGCCTTCAGCTGATGCGCGCCGTGGATCACGCGCCCTTGCAACAGCCGGCTCTTGCACGAGCCGCACGCGCCGTCACGGCAACCGTAGGGCAGCCCGACGCCCGCACGGATCGCCGCCGGCAAGATGGCTTCGTCCCGCGCGACATCGAAGCTCAGGTTCGCGGGCATCACGGTGACGTTGAAGGTCATGACGCTCTGTGTCGTGGCTGGGCCCTCGGGCGCTGGCGTTTTCGTTTTCCGTCGCCGGGCGTTCTCTACACTGCGCGCGATTGTGCATGTCACCGCTTCGTCATCGATTCGCGCACGCCGCGCACGCCTGCTCGTCGTGGGTTGTGGCGATGTGGGGCTGCGCGTGTTGCGGCAACTGGCGGGTCGCTGGCGCGTGCTACGCGCTGACGTCGTCGCCGCATCGCGTGGCGGCGCTGCGCGCCGCGGGTGCGACGCCGATCGTGGCCGACCTGGACCGGCCGCAGACGCTTGCGCGCATCGGCGCGTTGGCACCCTGGGTGCTGCACCTGGCGCCGCCGCCGGCAACGGGTGATACCGACCCGCGCACAACCGCGCTGCTTGCGCGCGCTTGCGCGCGCAGGTGTGGTCCGAGCGCATCGTCTACGCGAGCACGAGTGGCGTGTACGGCGACGCGCAGGGCGCGTGGGTCGACGAGCATCGCGCTGTGGCGCCTGCCACGTCGCGTGCTCGGCGCCGCGTGGCCGCCGAAGCTGGCCTTGCGCCGCCACGGCCGCGTGCATGCGTCAGGCGTGTCGATCCTGCGCGTGCCCGGCATCTACGCTTTCGATCGCGAGGGGGGTGACCCGATCGAGCGCGTGCGCAGCGGCTGCGCCCGTGCTGGTGCGCGAGGATGACGTGCACACGAACCGCATCCACGCCGATGACCTTGCCCGGGCGTGCATCGCGGCGTTGTGCCGCGGGCGCACGCAACGCGTCGTCAACGTCAGCGACGACACCGACATGCTGATGGGTGACGCGATGGATCTGGTCGCCGATCTTGCTGGGCTGCCGCGCCCGCCGCGAATCACGCGCGACGTGGCGCGAAGCACGTTGTCGCCGATGGCCTACAGCTTCCTGGCCGAGTCGCGCCGGCTGCGCAACGACCGCTTGAAGCGCGAACTGCGCGTGCGGCTGGCGCTACCCCACGCTGGCCGACGCACTCGCGGTGCATCTGCGCGAGGCCCTTAGCGCCGTCCGTGCCTTCAGGGCAGGCGCCGAAACGGGCCCTTGCCGCGCCAGTAAAGAACCATCAGGAAGCCACCGATCATGCCGCCCAGGTGGGCGAAGTGCGCAATACCGTCACGTCCGCGCACGCCCAGCACGAGTTCGAGCACGATGAACAGGATCACGAAGTACTTCGCCTTCATCGGGATCGGCGGGATCAGCAGCATCACGGTCCGGTTCGGGAACATCATGCCGAAGCCGAGCAACAGCCCGTAGGTGGCACCAGAGAAGCCCACGGTCGGCGAACGCGATCCGATGAAGGCCGTCCACGCCAGCTGCACCAACGCGGCCGCGATGATGCTCGCGACGATGAACACCAGGTAGCGCTTGGGACCCCACAGGCGTTCGAGGTCGGCGCCGAACATCCACAGCACCAGCATGTTCATGAAGATGTGCCACAGGTCGCCGTGGAGGAAGGCGTAGCTGAGGATCTGCCAGGGCATGAACCTGCCGCTGGCGAGCGGCCACAGCGCGAACCAAAGCTCGAACGCCGGAGGCAGTAGTTCTTGCAGCGCGAAGATCGCGACGCAGGCGAGGAGCAGTGCTTTCGAGACAGGCTGCAGCGCTGGCATGTCGAGCGTAAGTTGTTGCTGGTGCCCGGGGCCGGACTCGAACCGGCATGCCTTGCGGCGGGGGATTTTGAGTCCCCTGCGTCTACCGGTTTCGCCACCCGGGCTTCAGGAGGGTGCTGGCAGCAGCGCGAAGCATGGATTATCACACCGGCCATGCGGCAAATGTGCGCTGCCACAATCGCGTTATGCCTGCCTACAAGACCCTCGAGGACGTGATCGGCGCAACGCCGTTGGTGCAACTACAGCGAATCCCTGGCCCCGGCAACCGTGATCGCGGCAACGTCATCCTGGGCAAGCTCGAAGGCAACAACCCCGCCGGCTCGGTGAAGGATCGTCCGGCGATGAGCATGATCGCGCGTGCGCAGGCGCGCGGCGAGATCAAGCCCGGCGACACGCTCATCGAGGCCACGTCGGGCAACACCGGCATCGCGCTGGCGATGGCAGCCGCGATCCGCGGCTACCGCATGGTGCTTGTCATGCCCGAAGACCTGAGCATCGAACGTGCGCAGACCATGAAGGCCTTCGGCGCCGAACTGATCCTCACGCCGCGATCGGGCGGCATGGAATACGCGCGCGACCTTGCGCTGCAAATGCAGGCCGACGGCAAAGGCCGCGTGCTCGATCAGTTCGCCAACGCCGACAACCCACAGGTGCATTACGACACCACCGGCCCCGAGATCTGGAACGACACCGAAGGGCGCGTCACCCACTTCGTGAGCGCGATGGGCACCACCGGCACCATCACCGGAGTCTCTCGCTACCTGAAGTCTCGGAGTCCGAAGGTGCGCATCGTGGGCGCGCAGCCGTCCGAGGGTTCGCGCATCCCCGGGATCCGCAAGTGGCCCGAGGCGTACCTGCCGAAGATTTACGACCCCACGCACGTCGACGAGACCGTGCTGGTAAGTCAGGCCGATGCCGAAGACATGGCGAGGCGCCTCGCGCGCGAAGAGGGCCTGTTCGGCGGCATCTCGGCCGCTGGCGCATGCGTGGTGGCATTGCAGATCGCCGAACGCGTGCGCGACGCGACGATCGTCTTCATCGTCTGCGATCGTGGCGACCGCTACCTCAGCACCGGCGTGTTCCCGGCCTGAGCGCAGACGACGACGCAAGAACCCATGGCCGATTACCGCTTTTGCCCACAGTGCGCTGCAGCGTTGGCGCCAGCCGAGCAGATCGAGGATGGTGGCCCGAAGACACGGCTGCGCTGCGGCGTTTGCGACTTCACGCACTGGAACAACCCGACGCCCGTGGTCGCTGCGGTGATCGAGTGCCGTGATCGCGATGGCCGTGTCTTTCTCGCGCGTAACGCCGCGTGGAAGAACCGCATGTTCGCGCTCGTGACCGGCTTCCTCGAGGCCGGCGAGTCGCCGCAGGAAGGCGTGGCACGTGAGGTGAAAGAGGAGACCTCGCTCGAAGTCGAGTCTCTGTCGATCATCGGCGCCTACGAGTTCAAGCGCATGAATCAGATCATCGTCGCGTATCACGTGGTCGCGCACGGTGACATCCGTTTGTCGCCCGAGTTGGTCGAGTACAAGCTGCTGCAGCCCGACGAAGTGATCTGTTGGCCCGCCGGCACAGGCTACGCGTTGGCCGACTGGCTGCGTTCTCGCGGCCACGAGCCGCGCTTTCTCGAGGGCTGGCCGCGTGACGAAGCACCGTCGCCCGGACCGTCATCGAACCTCACGCCCTAGAATTGCGCCCCCGGAACACGTCGGCAGGAACTCACATGCACGCCCACAGGGAACTCGACGCCCGCGGCTTGAACTGCCCCTTGCCGATCCTCAAAGCCAAGAAGGCGCTGGCCGACATGCTCAGCGGCGAGGTCCTCAAGATCGTGGCGACCGACCCGGGCTCGATGCGCGACTTCCAGGCCTTCGCGAAGCAGACTGGCAACGAGTTGCTGAAGCAGGACCAGGCCGAGAAGGAATTCGTGCACTACCTGAAGCGCCGCTGAACCTTGCGCCATAAGGAAGAACGGCGCCCATGGGCGCCGTTGTCACGTCTGGACCGCACCATCGATCAGAGTTCGATGCCCCGCAAGTACTCGCGAAAGCCCGGGCCCGAGTTGGGGATGCGCCAGCGCGAGTTGGACGTTGGCCTTCAGGAACCCGTCCTTGCTGCCGCAGTCGTAGCGCTCGCCTTCATACCGGTACGCGAAGACCTTTTCGCGACGCAGAAGCCCCGCGATGCCATCGGTGAGCTGGATCTCGCCGCCCACGCCGCGCGGCTGGTTCTCGATTTCGCGGAAGACGCCTGGCGTCAGGATGTAGCGGCCCGCGACGCCAAGGCGTGAAGGCGCGACGTCGGGGTTTGGCTTTTCGACAATGCGATTTACGTCCATCAGGCGGTCGTTGACGACAGTGCCGGCGACGATGCCGTAGCGATTCGTGTGCTCGGCAGGAACCTCCTGCACCGCCAGGATCGATGCGCGCCACTCGTTGTATTGCTCGACCATCTGCGTCAGCACGGGCGGGTTGCCGACCATGAGGTCATCGGCCAGCAGCACGGCGAAGGGGTCGTTGCCGATCAGACGCTGACCGCACAGCACGGCATGCCCCAAACCGAGGGCCTGAGCCTGACGCACGTACACGCACTCCATGTCGTCTGGCTTCACGCTGCGAACCACGCGCAGGAGTTCGTCTTTGCCCGCTTGCTCGAGGGCTACCTCGAGTTCGTAGGTCATGTCAAAGTGATCTTCGATGGGTCGCTTGTGGCGTCCTGTCACGAAAATCATCTCGCGAACGCCGGCCGCGTAGGCTTCTTCCACGGCGTACTGGATCAGCGGCTTGTCCACCACCGGCAGCATTTCTTTCGGTTGCGCCTTGGTTGCCGGCAAGAAGCGGGTAC
Organism: uncultured beta proteobacterium; assembly: GCA_963738615.1. GTDB lineage: Bacteria > Pseudomonadota > Gammaproteobacteria > Burkholderiales > Burkholderiaceae_C > CAVTWY01. The sequence goes on along the minus strand of CAVTXI010000012.1, from coordinate 1,230,809 downwards.
CGAGGCCGGCGACAGGGAAGATGGCTTTCTTGATCATCTATTTACACTTGTTCGCAGCAGGGGCTCGAATGATTGTGTCACGGCGTCTGGCTACGACCTGCGCATTCGTTCACACCACAACATGGATGTTCTGATCGTCGAGCCCCTCGAGCCAGAGGTCATGCAGTGGCTGTCGGATCGGTACACATTGCGATACGCGCCCGAGCTCGCGCGTGACGGTCGGGCGCTTCGTCAGGCGATCTTCGACGTGCGCGCGATGATCGTGCCGCCATCGGTGGCGCTGGACGCGCAGGTCCTCCATTTCGCGCCTGCGCTGCGCGCCGTCGGACGGCTGAGTTCGGGCGCCGAGAACATCGATCTGGACGCGTGTGCACGTGCCGGTGTCGAGGTCGTGCGCGCCACCACCGCCAGTGCGTCAGCCGAAGCCGAGTTCATCATCGGCGCGATGCTGGCGATGCTGCGTCGCGTGCCGGTGATCAACGCCGAGGGCCTGTTGGTCGGGCGTGAACTGGGCGGATGCACGGTCGGATTGCTGGGCATGGTCCCCGCCGCGCGGGTGCTGGCGCAATTGCTGTCGGTGTTCGGCTCGCGCGTCGTCGGCTATGACCCCTCGGTGCATGCCTCCGACAGCGTATGGAACCGTTGGCGCATCGAGCCGCTGGGTTTGCGCGAACTGATCGAACAAAGCGACGCGGTGTGCGTGCAACTCGCCTACTTCTCGCGCTACCGCGGGCTGATCGGTGACCGCGTGTTGCCCTACTGCAAAGAAAGCCAGATCCTTGTCAGCACCACGCACTCCAGCGTGTTCGACGAGGCCGTGCTGGCGCAGGTGCTGCAGTCGGGCCGCATGGCCGCGGCCTGGATGGACGGGCTCGAGCCCGGTGCGCTCGATCCCGACGAGGCCGCTGCACGGCATTCAGGCGATTCAGGTTACGCCGCGCGTGGCCAGCACCACACGCGAGTCGCGCGTGCGCAGCGCCTGGGCCGTGGCGCGTCGTATCGACGAACTGCTCGCCTCCTCGCCCGCCGTGTCGCGACGCGAGCCTCGCGGTTCTAAAGACGCGACTGCTGATCCTTCAGACGGCTGATCGTCTGCTCGAAGTCAGCCAGCCGCTGACGCTCCTGATTGATCACTGCCGCGGGTGCGCGCGCCACAAACGACTCGTTGCCGAGCTTGGTGCGGCTCTTCACGATCTCGCCTTCGATGCGCGCCACTTCCTTGTCGACGCGTGAACGCTCTGCGCCAACGTCGATCTCGACGTGCAACGCGACACGCGACGCGCCGACGTTCGTCACCGGCAGCATCGATGCAGCCTGTACGAAGGACGCTTCGTCGTCGAACACGCGCAGCTCGCTCGTCTTGGCCAGCGCCTGAATCAGCGCAGCTGCTTCGCGCAGAAAGTCCGCGTCGCCCGTCGCCAGCAACGGCACGCGTTGACCCGGTGGCAGGTTCATCTCACTTCGCAACGCACGCGTGGCCGTCACCAGCGCCTCGAGTTTCGCCATCCATGCGATAGCCTTCGCGTCGATGCGCTCGGGCTGCGCTACGGGGTAGGGCGCTGCCGCAATGCCGCGCGCATCGCCCGACGCACGGCCCGCGACGGGCGCGACGCGCTCCCACAACTCGGCCGTGATGAACGGCGTCAGCGGGTGCAGCAGGCGCAAGATGGTTTCCAGCACGCGGATCAGCGTGCGCCGCGTGGCGCGCTGCTGCGCGGGCGTGCCCTGCGCGATCTGGATCTTCGCGATCTCGAGGTACCAGTCGCAGTAGCGGTCCCACACGAAGGCATAGGTGGTCTGCGCGACGAGGTCCAGGCGGAAGTCGGCGAAGCCTTGCGCGACCGCGGCTTCGACGTTCTGAATCTCGCTGGTGATCCAGCGGTCGGCTTGCGAGAAGCTCATGTAGCCGTGGAATGGTTGCCCCGGTTCGCATTCGGCCTTGGTATGTTCCTCGAGGCCGCAGTCCTGCCCTTCGCAGTTCATCAGCACGAAGCGCGTCGCGTTCCAGAGCTTGTTGCAGAAGTTGCGGTAGCCCTCGCAGCGCTTGGTGTCGAAGGCGATGTCGCGGCCCAGGCTCGCGTAGCTGGCCATTGTGAAGCGCAACGCGTCGGCGCCGTACGCGGGGATGCCGTCGGGGTGCTCCTTCTTCAGCCGCGTGGTGATCTTCGGCGCCTTCTCGGGGCGGCGCAGACCGGTGGTGCTTTTGGTGATCAGCGTGGCCAGATCCACGCCCTGGATAAGGTCCACGGGGTCAAGCACGTTGCCTTCGCTCTTGCTCATCTTCTGGCCTTGCGAATCGCGGATCAGGCCGTGGATGTAGACGTGCTGGAAGGGCACCGTGCCGGCGTGGTGCAGCGTCATCATGATCATCCGGGCGACCCAGAAGAAGATGATGTCGAAGCCGGTGACAAGCACGGTCGACGGCAGGAACAGGTCGCGCTCGACCGATTTGCCCGGCCAGCCGACGGTCGAGAACGGAAAGTTCGCCGCCGAATACCACGTGTCGAGCACGTCGGGGTCGCGCTCGAGCGCGCCCGAATAGCCCGCTGCATTTGCCTTCGCGCGCGCTTCGTCCTCGCTGCGCGCGACGAAAATTTCGCCACCCGTGCCGTACCACGCCGGGATCTGATGCCCCCACCAAAGCTGGCGCGAGATGCACCAGTCCTGGATGTTCTTCATCCAGTGGTTCCAGGTGGCGATCCAGTTGTCGGGCACGAACTTCACGTCGCCGCGCTCGACTGCCTTCATCGCACGCCCGGCGATCGACTCGCCGTCGTGCGGCGAAGGCTTGCTCATCGCCATGAACCATTGGTCCGTGAGCATCGGCTCGACCACTTGGCCTGAGCGCGCGCAGCGCGGCACCATCAGCTTGTGCTTCTTGGTCTCGACCAGCAGGCCTTGCGCGTCCAGATCGGCGACCACGCGCTTGCGCGCCACGAAGCGGTCGAGGCCGCGGTAGGCGGGCGGTGCGTTGTCATTGATCGTCGCATCGAGCGTCAGCACGCCGATGATCGGCAGACCGTGGCGCAGGCCCACCGCGTAGTCGTTGTGATCGTGCGCGGGCGTCACCTTCACGACGCCGGTGCCGAACTCGCGGTCGACGTAGGCGTCGGCGATGACGGGGATCGTGCGGTCGGTCAGCGGCAGCTTCACGCGCTTGCCGACGACCGGTCCGTAGCGCTCGTCGTCGGGGTGCACCATGACTGCGGTGTCGCCCAGCATCGTTTCGGGCCGCGTGGTCGCCACCACCAACGAGCCCGACCCATCTTCGAGCGGATAGCGGATGTGCCAGAGGAACCCATCTTCCTCTTCGCTTTCGACTTCGAGATCCGACACCGCCGACTTCAGCCCCGGGTCCCAGCTGACAAGCTTCTTCGCGCGGTAGATCAGCCCCTGCTCGTACAAGCGCACAAAGGTCTCGACGACTACGGCGCTCTGTGTCGCGTCCATCGTGAAGTACTCGCGCGACCAATCGACCGTGTCGCCGATGCGGCGCATCTGCCCGGTGATGACGTCGCCCGACTTCGCCTTCCATGCCCACACGTGCTCGAGAAACTTCTCGCGGCCGATGTCGTGGCGTGAGATGCCTTGCTCCTGCAACTGCCGCTCGACCACGATCTGCGTCGCGATGCCTGCGTGATCAGTCCCCGGCAGCCACAACGTGTTGAAGCCACGCATGCGGTGATACCGCGTCAGCGCGTCCATGATCGTGTGGTTGAAGCCGTGCCCCATGTGCAACGTGCCGGTCACGTTGGGCGGCGGCAGTTGGATCGAGAACGATGGTTTCGACGGGTCGAGCGTCGGCTCACCGACTTTCGCGCGCTCCCATACCGGTGCCCACTTGGACTCGATCGCGGCGGGTTCGAAAGACTTGGGCAATTCGCTCATGGTCGTGTGGGCAAGAGTGCACCGCTGGCAGGTTGCTGCGGAGAGTGCCGGATTCTATGGAGCGGGTCCCGGCGCCGCAGTCAGCGCCATCACATGAACAGATGCTCGCCCGCGTTCTCGCCGCCAAGCACAACGTAGTTCACCTTCTTCAAGTCCATCAACGCGCGTCCACCCGCGTAGCTGATCGAGCTCTGCACGTCTTCCTTCATCTCGCGCAGGGTGTCGACCAGCTTGCCCTTGATCGGCTCGAGGATGCGCTTGCCTTCGACGTGTTTGTATTCGCCCTTGTTGAAGTCCGACGCACTGCCGTAGTACTCCTTGTAGAGCTTGCCGTCGACCTCGACCGTCTGGCCTGGGCTTTCCTCGTGGCCGGCGAACAGCGAGCCGATCATCACCATGCTGGCGCCGAAGCGCACGCTCTTGGCGATGTCGCCGTGATGGCGGATGCCGCCGTCGGCGACGATGGGTTTCGTCGCCACGCGCGCACACCACTTCAACGCCGACAACTGCCAGCCCCCGGTGCCGAAGCCCGTCTTCAGCCGCGTGATGCACACCTTGCCTGGGCCCACGCCGACCTTGGTCGCGTCCGCGCCCCAGGTCTCGAGGTCGATCACACCTTCGGGCGTGCCGACATTGCCGGCAATGACGAACGCGGCCGGCAGCTTGTGTTTGATGTGCTCGATCATCCGACGAACGCTGTCGGCGTGGCCGTGCGCGATGTCGATCGTGATGTAGTCGGCACCGATGCCCTCGGCCGCCAGGCGGTCGACGGTGTGCCGATCATCGGGCTTCACGCCCACGCTGATCGACACCACCAGCCCCTTGTCGCGCATGCCGCGCGCGAACGTCACCGAGTCGAGATCGAAGCGGTGCATCACGTAGAAGTGATTCGTGCGCGCCAGCATCTCGACGATGCGCTCGTCGATCACGGTTCGCATGTTGGCCGGCACGACCGGCAGCGCGAAGCGGCGGCCGCCGAACTCGACCGTCGGGTCACAGTCGGCGCGGCTGTCGACGCGGCACTTGCGCGGCAGCAGCAGGATGTTGTCGTAGTCGAAGATTTCCATGGTGGTTGGCCGTTGATGTGGCGCTGAGCTCAGCCGGTAATCGGCTCGAAGGATTCTAGGGACGGGCTTGGACGGGCTGATCTGCGCGAGGTGCGCTGCCGCTGTCACTGTCCAAGCAATTCGTGCAGTGCGCACGTCGATCGCAACCCCACCGCGTGGCCATGTTCGGCCAGCCAGGCCTTGGCCCGTTCGCGACCCATGTCGTGCAGGTGCTCGAGAAAAGGCCCGTGCGCGATCATGCGCGTCTCGACGCGCAACGAAGCCAGCGCCGACGCGCCGTCGATCAGGTGCCAGCGGGCACGCGCAAGCAAGCGTTCCTTTGGCCCACGGTAGGGCCATCGCAGCTCGTGTTGCCAGTGCGCCAAGCGCTGCAACTCGGCGATGAAGGGGCCGCTGAAGGTGAGTTCGGCCAGGCGCTGCTGGATCTGCGGAAGCGTCGTCGGCGTTTCGCTCCAGCGCATGGGCACCAACGGAACCAGCAGCGTGTCGGCCGCCGACGCGGGGTCGAAGACCAGCGGCTCGACCGGCGGGTTGGCGGTGTAGCCGCCGTCCCAGTGCGGCTGCCCGTCGAGCATCACCGCGTGATGAACCATCGGCAGACACGCCGACGCAAGGAGGACGTCGATGTCGATCTCGCGCTCGGTGTGCAGGTGCAGCCGCGCGCTGTTCGCGTGCGTCGTCGCGATCAGCAGGCGGACGGATGACGCTCGGCGCAGGCGTTCGAAGTCGACCAACTCGGCGAGCGTGTCGCGCAGCGGGTTGATGTCGAGCGGGTTGGCTTGCCGTGGCGACAACCATTGCGTCCACCGGACCAGCCATTGCCCCAGCGGGTTGAGCCGTGTGTCGTCGCCTTGGCCTTGGGTCAACCATTCGTAGGGCATCGTCGCGCCAACGCTCGACCAGAACTGTCGCAGCGCCTCGCGCGCGTGTTCGCGTGCCCGGTGCGGGTCGTCGCTTTGGGCCAAGCCGTGCGCGAGGACGACGGCGTTCATCGCACCGGCACTCGCGCCACTGACAGTGGCGAAGCGAAAGCGGCCGTCTTCCAGCAGCGCGTCGAGCACGCCCCACGTGAACGCACCGTGCGCGCCGCCGCCTTGCAGCGCCAGGTTCAAGCGCGGCGCTTCGGCGCGCGGCTGCACGCGCTGCTTCAGTCGCTCGAAGAATCCCCCGGTCATCGCTGCCTAGAATCGAACCATGTCTTTTTATCCAGATGACGGCGAGGGTCGCGCGAACGTTGCAACGGACAACGATCCGCTGCTGCGCGACCTGAACCCCGAGCAGTACGCTGCCGTCACGCTGGCCAGACAGCCCGCTTTGATTCTCGCCGGTGCAGGTTCGGGCAAGACCCGCGTGCTGACCACGCGCATCGCGTGGTTGATGCGCACCGGGCAGGTGTCACCCGGCGGCGTGCTGGCGGTCACGTTCACGAACAAAGCGGCCAAAGAGATGCTGGCGCGCCTGTCGGCGATGCTGCCGGTGAACGTGCGTGGCATGTGGATCGGCACCTTCCACGGCCTGTGCAACCGCTTCCTGCGCGCGCACTGGAAGCTTGCGAACCTGCCGCAGGGTTTTCAGATCCTCGACAGCCAGGATCAGCAGTCGGCCGTCAAGCGTGTCATCAAGGGGATGAACCTCGACGAAGACCGCTATGTGGCGCGTCAGGTGGCGTACTTCATCTCGGGCGCGAAAGACAACGGCCTGCGCCCTGGTGACGTTGAGGTCGGTGATTTGCACACGACCAAGCTCGTGGAGATCTACGCCGCGTACGACGACCAGTGCCAGCGCGAAGGCGTGGTCGACTTCGCCGAACTGCTGCTGCGCACCTACGAGTTGATGCGCGACCAGGTGCCCTTGCGGCATCACTATCAACGTCGGTTCCAGCACGTGCTGGTCGACGAGTTCCAGGACACGAACGTGCTGCAATACCGCTGGCTGCAGATGTTCGCGCCCCCGCCGACGACGGCGGCCGTGAATTCATCGCGTTCGCCCATCGCGATGCCAGGCCTTGCGCCACAGGGTGTGTTCGCGGTCGGCGATGACGACCAGAGCATCTACGCGTTCCGCGGCGCGCAGGTCGGCAACATGGCCGACTTCGAACGCGAGTACGGCGTCGATCACGTCGTGAAGCTCGAGCGTAACTACCGCAGCTACGGCCACATCCTCGATACGGCCAACACGCTCATCTCGCACAACGAAAGGCGCTTGGGCAAAAACCTGCATACCGACGCGGGTGCGGGTGAGCCGGTGCGCGTGTTCGAAGCAACGAGCGATTTCGGTGAGGCGCAGTGGTTCCTCGACGAGTCGCAGCAGTTGCATCGCGGTGGCACGTCGCGCGCGGAGATTGCCGTGCTTTACCGAAGCAACGCGCAGTCGCGTGTGATCGAAAGCGCGCTCTTCAACGCCGGCATTCCTTACCGCGTGTACGGCGGCCTGCGCTTCTTCGAGCGCGCCGAAATCAAGCACGCGCTGGCGTACTTGCGGTTGATCGAGAACCCCGACGACGACACGAGCTTCCTGCGCGTCGTCAACTTTCCCACCCGCGGCATTGGCGCGCGCACGGTCGAGCAGCTGCAAGACGTGGCGAAGCAGCGCGGCTCGAGCCTGTACGCCGCCACGCACGACCTGCAAAGCCGCAGCGCCGGCAACGTGGCCAAGTTCGTCGCGTTGATCGAAGCGCTGCGCGACGGCACGCGCGGCATGACGCTGCGCCAAATCATCGACCGCATGCTGGCCGACAGCGGCCTGCTCGACGCGTTCCGTGCCGAGCGCGACGGACAAGACCGTGTCGAGAACTTGCAGGAACTGGTCAACGCCGCCGAGTCCTTCGTGACGCAGGAAGGTTTCGGCAAAGACGCCGTGGCGCTGCCGATCGACGAACAGGCGCCACGTGATTTGCAGGGCCCCGTGGTACCCGACGCCGAAACCGGCGAGGTGCAGTCGCCGCTGGCGGCGTTCCTGACGCACGCATCGCTCGAGGCCGGCGACAACCAGGCCATCGCCGGAAAGGACGCGGTGCAGTTGATGACGGTGCACGCGGCCAAGGGGCTCGAGTTCGACGCCGTGTTCATCACCGGTCTGGAAGAGGGCCTGTTCCCGCACGAGAACTCGATGTCGGACCGCGACGGTCTCGAGGAAGAGCGCCGCCTGATGTACGTCGCGATCACGCGGGCGAGGAAGCGCCTGTACCTCAGCTTCAGCCAGACGCGCATGCTGCACGGCCAGACGCGCTACCACGTCAAGAGTCGCTTCTTCGATGAGTTGCCCGACGAATCGCTGAAGTGGCTGAGTCCGCGCAACCAGGGCTTCGGCTCGGGCTACGCGCGCGACTACCAGCAGGCGTGGCAGCGCGGCAGCGGGCTGGGGTCGGTGGTCGGTGCGGGCCGCGTGGATGCTGCGCCTGCGCTCACACCATCCGCGCCGTCACACGGTCTGCGTGAAGGCATGAACGTGTTCCACGGCAAGTTCGGCGAAGGCGTGGTGCTGACGCTCGAGGGCAAGGCCGACGACGCACGCGTGCAGGTGCGGTTCGGGCGTCACGGCACGAAGTGGCTGCTGGTGTCGGTGGCGAAGTTGACGGCGGTGTGACCGCTCAGGCCGCAGCCCCGCGCGTGCCGTGCCAAGGGTCTCCTATCCGCTGGCGCAGCACGCGTTCGAAGTGCGTCGGATCATGAGGTTGGAGCATCTTCGCGTCGCGAGGCAGGTGCAAGTCCCACAAGCGTGAGATCCAGAAGCGCAGCGCGGCCGCACGCAGGTACGCGGGCAGCAGGCGGTGTTCGTTGGCGTCGAGCGGGCGCACCGCCTCGTAGGCCGTGAGCAGGGCGACGGCGCGCGGCTCGTCGAGGCGGCCGCTCTCGAGGTCAATGCACCAGTCGTTGATGCACACGGCAATGTCGAACAGCAGTGCGTCGACGCCGGCGAAGTAGAAGTCGAAGATGCCCGTCAGCCGCTCGTGGCCCGCATCGCCTTCGAACATCGCGTTGTCGCGGAACAGGTCGGCGTGGATCGGGCCGCGCGGCAGCGCATGCGCGGCGGGTGAATTCATCGTCGATTGCTGAAACGCGAGTTCGTCGGCGATCAGGCGGTCTTGCGCGGCGCTGAGGAAGGGGCGCACCAGGGGCACGGTTTCTTCCCACCACGACAAGCCGCGCAGGTTGGGTTGCACCCGCTCGAAGCCGGCGCCGGCTTGATGCAGACGAGCGAGCGTGAAGCCCAGTTGGCTGCAGTGCGGCGCCTCCGGGGCCAGCACGTGTACGCCGCGCAGCTTGTTCACCAGGGCTGCGGGCTTGCCGCGCATCGTGTGCAGGATCGACCCTGCGCCGTTATCCACGGCAGCGCGCGCCGCCTGCGGTTCGGGCACCGGCAAGCCACGCTGCGCCAGGTGGCGCATCAGTCCGAGATAAAAGGGCAGTTGCTCGAACGTCAATCGTTCGAAGATCGTCAGCACCCACGCGCCGCGGTCGGTGTCGACGAAGTAGTTCGTGTTCTCGATGCCCGACGTGATGCCGCGCATCGAGATCAACTCACCGACGTTCAGGCGCGCCAGCAGCGCGCGTGCGTCGTCGGGCGAGACTTCGGTGAAGACCGCCATCGCGTGCGCGAGCGTCGGGGGCGCGAGCTAGAACGACATCACGCGCCACATGCGCGTGTTGGCCGTGTCGCGGGGCAAGCGCTGGTCACCGGTCGGCGTGCGGCCCGGCGAGTCTGGGCGTATCTCCCAGGCCGGCAGGTTCACCCGCTTGGACTGCACGACCACGCGCTGGGCTTCGCCGCGCACGTGCAGTTCTTCGATGCGCGTGTTGTCGTCTTCGATGACCATGCGGCGCGTGCCCGGCTCGCCAGGGCTGGCCGTGGATGTCGACTGCGCGAGTGACGTTGCGCAGCCCACGGCAAGCGCCCATGCTGGCGCCAAATGAAGCGCACGACGAATGAGCGAAGAGGCTCTGGACATGACGCGAAATTCTACGCGCCACAATCTGCCGCATGCCCGAATCTCAAGCGACTTTGCCAGGCGGCAACGACGACAACGCACGTTCTGACACGCGCCCCATGCTGCTGCTCGTCGACGGCTCGAGCTACCTCTACCGCGCCTACCACGCACTGCCCAACCTTCGGTCGAAAACCGGCTTCCCGACCGGTGCGATCCACGGCATCACCGCGATGTTGAAGAAGCTGCGTACCGACCAGCAGCCTGCATTGGCTGTCTGCGTGTTCGACGCCAAGGGCAAGACGTTTCGCGACGATCTGTACCCTGAATACAAAGCCAACCGCTCGGCGATGCCCGAGGACTTGGTGCTGCAGATCCCGCCGATCCATCAGATCGTGAAGCTGCTGGGTTGGCCGGTGATCGAGATCGAAGGCATCGAGGCCGACGACGTGATCGGCACGCTGGCGAGGGTGGCGTCGGCCAAGGGCATGAAGGTGCTGATCTCCACCGGCGACAAAGACCTGGCGCAGCTTGTCGACGAGCACGTCACGCTGATCAACACGATGAGCAACGAGGTGCTCGACATCGAAGGCGTGAAGGCCAAGTTCGGCGTCGCGCCCGAGCGCATCGTCGACTACCTCACGTTGGTGGGCGACAGCGTCGACAACGTGCCCGGGGTCGATAAGGTCGGTCCGAAGACGGCGGCCAAGTGGATCCAGGAATACGGCTCGCTCGACGGCGTGGTGGCCGCCGCGCCGACGATGAAGGGCGCAGTCGGCGAGCACCTGCGGCGTGCGCTCGACTGGCTGCCGATGGGTAAGCGGCTGGTCACCGTCGTCACCGAAGCCGATCTGTCGGCGGGCATCGAAGGCTGGCCGTCGATGGATGCGCTGCATTTCGGCGAACCCGACGACGATGGGTTGCTCGACTTCTACGCGCAGCATGACTTCCGCACGTGGCGACGTGAGCTCGAGGCCGTGGGCACGGGTGACGCTGCGGCGACGGGTGCCGCTGCCGCAAAGCCTGCCGCAGCGGTCGGCTCGCAAGGCGCGCTGTTCGCGCCCGACACACCACCGCCGACACAGGCCGCGGGGCGCTATGAGACCGTGCTCGATTGGTCGACCCTCGACGCTTGGATTGCGCGCCTGCGCGCTGCGCCGCTGGTGGCGCTTGATACCGAAACCGACTCGCTCGACCCGATGGCCGCGCGCATCGTCGGCATCAGCTTTGCCGTGCAGCCGCTCGAGGCCGCGTACGTGCCGCTGGCGCACGACGGCCCCGACGCACCGGTGCAGTTGCCGCTGGCCGATGTTCTCGAGCGCCTGAAGCCGTGGCTCGAAGACGAAAGCGCGAAGAAGGTTGGCGCCAACGTCAAGTACGACATGCACGTGTTCGAGAACCACGGCATTCGGGTGCGCGGCTACGCGCATGACACGGTGCTCGAGAGTTATGTGCTCGAGGCGCATCTTCAACATGCGCTCGAACGCGTGGCCGAACGCACGATCCACCGCAGCGGCCTGAGTTACGCAGACATGGTGGGCAAGGGCGTGCACCAGATCGCGTTCTCGCAGGTCGACGTGGCGCGCGCGACGACCTATTCGGGCGAAGACAGCGAGATGGCGCTGGCGGTGCATCAGGCTTTGTGGCCGCGCATCGAAGCCGAGCCCGGCTTTGTGCGGGTGTATCGCGACATCGAGATGCCGACCTCGGCGCTGCTGCAACGCGTGGAGCGCCACGGCGTGCTGATCGACGTGCCGCAACTTGCCGAGCAAAGCCGTGACCTTGCCAAGCGCATGGCCGAACTCGAGACGCTGGCGTACGAGCAGGCAGGCCAGCCCTTCAACCTGGGCAGCCCCAAGCAGATCGGCGAAGTGCTGTTCGGCAAGCTGGGCCTGCCGGTGAAACGCAAGACCGCGAGCGGCGCGCCGTCGACCGACGAAGACGTGCTTCAGGAACTGGCCGCCGACTACCCGCTGCCGGCGCTGATGCTCGAGCACCGTTCGCTGTCGAAGTTGAAGGGCACCTACACCGACAAGCTGCCGCTGATGGTGAACCCACGCACCGGCCGCGTACACACCACCTACGCGCAAGCGGTGGCGATCACGGGGCGGCTGTCGAGCAACGACCCGAACCTTCAGAACATCCCGATCCGCACGCCAGAAGGTCGACGCGTTCGCAGGGCCTTCGTCGCGCCGCGCGGCCACAGGCTCGCCAGCGCCGACTATTCGCAGATCGAGCTGCGGATCATGGCGCACATCAGCCAGGACCCGGGCCTGCTGGCCGCGTTCGCCGACAACATCGACGTGCACCGCGCCACCGCGTCCGAGGTGTTCGGCGCGGCCTTGAACGACGTGACGAGCGAGCAGCGCCGCTACGCGAAGGTCATCAACTTCGGCCTGATCTACGGCATGGGCGCGTTCGGACTGGCGACCAACCTGGGCATCGAGCAGAAGGCCGCGCGCGACTACATCGCCCGCTACTTCGCGCGGTTCGCCGGCGTGAAGCGCTACATGGACGACACGCGCCGCATCGCGCACGACCAGGGTTACGTCGAAACCCTCTTCGGCCGCCGCATCGTGCTGCCCGAAATCAAGGGCGGCAGCGGCCCGCGTCGTGCCGCCGCCGAACGCCAAGCCATCAACGCGCCGATGCAGGGCACCGCAGCCGATTTGATGAAGCTCGCGATGCTGGCGGTGCAGCAGGCCATCGACGACGAGCACCGCGCCACGCGCATCGTGATGCAGGTGCACGACGAGATGGTGCTCGAGGTGCCCGATGCCGAAGAAGCCTGGGTGCGCGAGCGCGTGCCACAGCTGATGGCGTCAGCCGCGAAGCTGGATGTGCCGCTGGTGGCCGAGATCGGGTTCGGGGGGAATTGGGACGAGGCGCATTGAGGGCCTCCGGTCAGATCAGTTCCAACGAGGCTCTTGCGCCGGGTACCACCTCTGTGGCGAGCCGCTGATCGAGCGTGGCGAGGCGCCCTTTGTTGGTGTGAGCGAGTGCCAGCAGATAGCTATCGGTCACGCGCGTATGGCTCGACAACAGCGTTGCAGCGAAGTAGGTCTCGTCCGCGATGCTCAGGCTGTCGGGCCAGAAGATATGGCCTGGCAATGCTCGGATCGCCACCAGCGATGCCAACACCGCGCTGGGCGGACCTGGAGAGTTCGGGTACTTCGGGTGGCCGACGATTCGAACGAGTCCGTTCTCGGTCAGGGGGCATGTAGCGAAGCGCTTGTGCCCGACGCGCGAGAACCAAGTGTGCGCACGGTCATGCTGAATGTGCGCGGGATCGACGAGGGCGATGAGGACGTTGACGTCGAGCAGAAACGTCGTCGCCGTCACGGCAACTCGTCGCGCAGCTGATTCACGAGCTCCATGGTCACCGGTGTGGTGCCGCCCCGCAGCAGGGGAATGCCGTTGCGTTCGGCTTTGCCCTGTCGTGATCCGCGCGTCAGGCCCTGTCGCGCGAGGGCCGACACGACCTCGCCGACCGACTTGTTCTGGCGCTCGGCCAGATGCTTGGCTGCCGCGAGGACGTCGTCGTCAATGGTCAAGGTGGTGCGCATACGGACCTTCCGATGATGCACAACATCATACATCACGCATCTCATTTCGTTGTTCGTTGCGATGGGGGAAGAATTGGCAGGACGCATTGATCGCGGTCGTGCGTCCGCGCGGAGTGCGCGACTCAGCTTGACGGAGAGGCGCTCAGGAGGATATCTTTCGGATATCCAACGTCGCCCGCGAGCCATGGCCACCTCCGTCGCCCAGATTCCCTTCCGGTACCGCGAGGCCGACACGCCCACGGGTGTCTCGCGTGAGACGGCCAAGCGGCTCGCTTCCGTTCTCGGTTTGGACGAAACGCAGACGATTCACTTCGCGATGCGTCAGCTTGCTGACAAGCACCTCCCCCGCTACGAGGCGGACAACGGCATGGTCACGGCGCGCCAACTCGAACGGATCCGGCGAGCGGCCGGTGGTCGCAAGCCGACGAAGGTCAAGTCGTCGTTGTTCTGAGATGGTCGTCAACAAGGGCACGATCTGGTGGCCCGAACCTGCCGCGGGCGACATCGTGTGGTGCCGGTTCCCGATGCCGTTGGGTGTCGAGTTGAAGCCTCGACCCATCCTCATCGTCACCGTCTTCGAGGACCACGCGCCGCAGTTCGAGGTGGCAGCGGCCTTCGGGACCAGCCAACGAACCGACAAGCTCTTCGCCGGTGAATTCCTCATCCGGCAGGCGCTGCATCCGCACGCCTACGCGCTGGCCCGGCTGAGTCTGGACACCAAGTTCAATATGTGCCGCATTGCAGTCTTGCCGTACAGCGACGAGTGGTTTGATATCGCGCCAGGTGCGCCGCTTGGGCACGACCCGAAGCTCGGCACGTTGCACAGCTCGATGTTGCGGACCGTCGCTGCGGCCGCAAGTGCGTGCCCTTGACAAGTGGATCTGTTCATCGCGCTGGACCGTTGCGCTCCCTACTTGTACTCGATGATCTTCGGCCCCCGCCCCATCATCTTGTCGAGCAAAAACTTCACCTGCCCCGACATCTCGGCGACCTTGTGCAGCACCGAGATCAGCGCGAAGCCGGCGTGGCGGCCGCCGTCTTCGGGCTTGCGCAGGTACATCTTCACGAAGCTCAGCGCATAAAGGCCCAACGGCAGCAGGCCGATCCAGCCGATGGCCAGGACGCTCAGCAGCGTGAAGGTCGGCAGCGCCAAGCCCCAGACCCAGCTCTTGTTCCAGTCGCGACGATGCGGCTTGCCTGGGGCGTTGCCGTGCAGCGTGATGATCTGGCCGTTGCCGTAGCCGCCGCGTTTGGTGCGCACCCACCACTTGCCGAAGTCGAAGATCGCCAGGTCGTGCAGCGCCATCGGGCGCTTCAGGTACCAGACCTTGCCGCCGTTGGCGCGCAGGCGGATGGCCAGCTCGTGGTCTTCGCTGTCGATCACGTCTTCGCGGAAGCCGTTCGCTGCATCCAGTGACGAGACGCGGACCATGACGTTGCCGCCGAAGAAATCGACTTCGCCTTCGTCCTGCGGGTTCCAGGTCATGTGCGCCTGGTAGTTGTAGACCGACGCGTTTGGGTTGCGTTCGTTCAACGTGCCGAAGACAGCAGCCACGTCGGGTCTGGACTCGAGCAGGCGGCAGCCGACCGACAGCCAGCCGGGGTCGACGTCGCAGTCGCCGTCGACGAACTGCACGAACTGCGCGTCGGGGAAATCGCGACGCATCAGCGCATAACCTTCGTTGCGCGCGCGTGACGCGGAGAAGGGGCGCGACATGTCGAGGTCGAGCACGTGCACGTCGCGTGAGCGCGCCATCTGTGCCGAGCCGTCGGTCGACGCCGAGTCGACGTAGACGATCTGCCGTGTTTGCTGGACGAGGGTATCGATGCAACGACGCAGGCGTTCGCCTTCGTTGCGGCCGATGACGATGATGGAGAGCTTGGGTTCGGACATGGAACCGCGAATTTTATGAGTTGGGCCTGTCCCGACCGTTGCAAACTTCATGCGGCGCGCGATGGCCTTCACACGTCGATGAGGGGGCACAGCGCGGCCGGTGCGTTCGTGTCATAGGAGTCGAACATGGATCTGGTGCTGTGGCGCCACGCGCATGCGGAAGACATCACGCAGGCTGGAGGCAACGACATGGACAGGGGCTTGACGGCGCGTGGGCTGCGTCAGGCCAAGGATGTCGGTACGTGGCTGCACCAGCAGTTGCCTAGCGATGCGGTCGTGCTGGCAAGCCCGGCGCTGCGCGCGGTGCAGACGGCGCGTGCGTTGCAGCGCGACCATGCGCTCGTCGACACGCTGGCGCCTGATCGCGGCACGGTGCAGGGGCTGCTCGACGCGACGGGGTGGTCGAAGCAGGGCGCCGCGGCGTCGTCACGCACGGTGGTCTTCGTCGGCCACCAGCCGGTGCTGGGCATGGCCGCGGCGCTGCTGATGTGCGGGCAGGCGCAAGGGTGGTCGGTGAAGAAGGGCGCGGCGTGGTGGCTGCGCTCGGGGCCGCGTGAAGGCGCGTGCGAGCTGTGGATGGTGCGGTCGCCTTTGGTTTGAGCGGGCTGGCAGACCTACCGGGCTGGGCGGCACTCTCGCGGCGAGCAGCCGAAGCGCGTCTTGAACGCGCGGCTGAAATGCGCGGCGTCGTTGAACCCGCAGTCGAAGGCGATGCGGCTGACGCTGCACGCGGCGAACCGCGGGTCACCCAGTCGCGAGCGTGATTCGTCCAGCCGCAGCGACCAGATCCAGTCCGACACCGAACACGCCTGCGCGCCCCAGACGCGGTGCACGGTGCTGGGCGACATGCGCAGCGCCGTTGCGATCTGCGCCACGCCGAACGCCGGGTCGGCGAAGCGGCGGCGGACCAGGTTCTTGACCTGCTCGAGGTGCAACGCCTGCAGCGCCGACCTGGGCGGCGGCTGCGCCGGTTCGAGCGTCGACAGGCCCGCGACCAGGATCTGCGTCACGCTGTCGGCAACCGCACTCGCCGACGCAGGGGCCAGCGTGCCGATGTCTTGCGCCAGCGTGGTGATCATGTTGATCATCAGATGGCCGGCGCCGCGTTCGCTGCCGACCTTCGTTGCCGTCAAGCGGTGCGTGTCGCGCACCGCGGTGCGCAGCGTCGGGCCGGGCAACATCAACACCAGTTGCTGGAAGTCGCTGTCGAAGCTCAGCGTGTAGGGGCGCGTGCTGTCGTACAGCGCGAAGTCGCCGGGGCCCAGCGCGGCGTCGCGGCCGTCTTGCGACACCACGCCGTGGCCGCGCGTCTGAATGCTCGCCAGGAAGTAGTCCTCGCCACTCTCGCGGATCTTGGCCGGCGTGCGCCGCACCACCTGCGCCGTGGAAGTCACGCGCGACAGGTCGAGCGTGGACAGGCGTTCGGCGACGATCTCGCCGCTGATCGAATCGGCGCCTGCATGAGGGTCGCACTCGAGCTGCACGTAGGCATCGCAGACCAGGTCGGTCCAATACGCCGTGCGCTCTCGCGCAGCGACGCTGGAGGTTGTCAGCACGCGGGGCATGTGGCGCAGGGTAGGCGCAGACGGCGGCGTGCGCCATCGGGGAACCATCGGGAAGGAGCGCTGGCCAGGGTGCGTTCCGCGGTCAAGAACGCTGCCACGCGCAGACAAGCGTGACGGGTCGCGCCTTCCTAGCATCCGGTTTGACCGCCATCCCTAACCGCGAGAGGACAACGCTCATGCCCGTCAATCACCCCAAGTACCGCGTCGCCGCCGTGCAGGCAGCACCCGCCTTCCTTGACCTCGACGCCAGCATCGACAAGGCGATCCGCCTGATCGCCGAGGCAGCCAAGGGCGGCGCGAAGCTCGTCGCGTTCCCCGAAACCTGGATCCCCGGCTACCCGTGGTTCATCTGGCTCGACTCGCCGGCCTGGGGCATGCAGTTCATCCAGCGCTATCACGACAACTCGCTGATCTACGGCACACCGCAGGCCGACCGCCTTGCGCAGGCCGCGCGCGAATACCGCATCACCGTCGTGATGGGTCACAGCGAGAAGTCGGGCGGCAGCCTCTACATGGGCCAGTGGATGATCGGCCCCGACGGCGAGACGATCGCCAAGCGCCGCAAGCTCAAACCCACGCACGTGGAACGCACGGTGTTCGGCGAAGGCGATGGCAGCGACCTGTCGGTGCATGACACGCCGCTGGGCCGCATCGGCGCGCTGTGTTGCTGGGAACACCTGCAGCCGCTGTCGAAGTACGCGATGTACGCGCAGAACGAGCAGGTGCACATCGCCGCGTGGCCGAGCTTCTCGCTCTATCGCGGCGGCGCCTACGCGCTGGGGCCCGAGGTGAACAACGCTGCCAGCCGCATCTACGCCGTCGAAGGGCAGTGCTTCGTGCTCGCACCTTGCGCCACGGTCAGCAAGGAGATGGTGCAGATGCTGTGCGGCGACGACCCGATGAAGCGCCAGTTGCTGCTCGAGGGCGGCGGCTTCGCGCAGATCTACGCGCCCGACGGCCAGCTGATGCACGAGCCGCTGCCCGAGCAGCAGGAAGGCTTGGTCTACGCCGACATCGACCTGGGCATGATCTCGCTGGCCAAGGCCGCGGCCGACCCGGCGGGGCACTACTCGCGGCCCGACGTGACGCGGCTGCTTGTTCAACAAGACGCCGGGGGACCGCGTGGTGTCGCAGGTGATGCCGGGCATGGTGGTCGAGCCTGCGGCGTCGACGCGGCCGACGGTCGAGCCCAACAGCCTCGGAGGTCTGACCCGTGAGCCACTTCTACACGCAAGCCCATCGCGATCTGCAAGACGCGCACGACACGCGCCGCATGGCCGACCTGATGGAAGGCGCGATCGCGCAGCCGGTGCTAAGCGACAACGACCGCGCCTACATCGCGAGCCTCGACCTGTTCTTCCTCGCTACGGTCGACCACCACGGCGACCCGACGGTGTCGCACAAGGGCGGCGCGCCGGGCTTCGTGCGTTGCGTCGACGAACGCACGATCGTCTTCCCGGCCTACGACGGCAACGGCATGTTCCTGTCGATGGGCAACGTGGCGGCGACCAAACGCGTGGGCATGCTCTTCATCGACTTCGAAACGCCGAACCGCCTGCGCGTGCAGGGCTCGGCCAGCATCGCGCGCGAGCATCCGCTGAAGGCCGAGTACCCCGGTGCGCTCTTCCTCGTGCAGGTCGCGGTCGAACGCGTGTGGATCAACTGCGCGCGCTACGTCCACAAGCGTGTGAAGGTGCAGGACTCGAAGTACGTGCCCAAGGCCGAGTGCGAGGCCCCCATTCCGTCATGGAAGCGCATCGACCTCGTTCAAGACGCGCTGCCCGCGCGCGACCAGGGCAAGGCCGCAGGGCGAGGGCGGCCTGATCACGATGGATCAATACGGCGAGAAGCTGATGCGCGGTGAGTCCTGAAAGGCCACCGCGCCTACCGCACCTCGATCGCCAACCGATACGGCGTGCTGCGCCGCCACGTCGATCGACTCTTCGTTCAGCAGGTGCATCGTGCGAGGGTGACGTTCGGCCCACGCCGTGTCGACGCCGAGCCCGAGCGTCGTGCCGTCGACGCTGAGTGCCACCGCCTTCGACGGCACGCCCGTGCGCGCGTGACACAGCAGCACCGCCAGGCGCAGGCACAACAACTGCCATGCCGACGGCGCTTCGACCAGCAGCGCGTCGACCTTTCGCAAGCCCCCGCGCTGCCCCAGCACAAAGGCCGCCAGGCGCCGCTGTTCGGTCTGCGAGAAGCCGGCCGCGTCGGCGTGCGACAGCAGGTAGGCGCTGTGGCGATGGTGGTCGTGGTGCGAGACCATCTGGCCGATTTCGTGCAGGTCGGCCGCCCAGCCCAGCTCTTGCTCGACCTGCGCGTCGGCTCGCGACGCCGCGGTGCAGGTTCAGCGCCGCGGTTCGCACCATGCCGGCCTGTGTCGGTGTCGACTCTCGAAGCGTCGTTGTAGCTCGCGCACGGTGTGCTCGCGCATGTCGCCGCGCACGTTGCGCGTCGTACTGTCGGCGCTCGCGCAGCGCGGCCGGATCTTCGCGCCCGACGCCGCCGGGGGCCGCGCACGCAGGCGCTGATTCAGGTCCAGGATCGACGCCTTGCCGCAGCGCGCCGCGGCTGGGCTGAAGCTCGTTGATACCGAACTGAGCGCACAGCGTGTACAGCAGCGCCACGCCGCCTGCGACCACCGGGCGACGGTCCTCGCGCAGGCCCGGCGAGGTTCAGCCGCTGCACGTGACCCGCTTCGATGCAGCGCTCGATGCACCAGCGCAGCCCTGCGGGCGTGATCTCACCGTCGCTGATGCCGTTGGCGCTCAGCACCTGCGACACCGCGCTGACCGTGCCCGAAGAACCCAGCGCCTCTTCCCACTGCGACGGCGCGAAGGTCTTCAGCCCTTCTTCGAGTTCGGCGCCGGCCGCGACCTGCGCATCGCGGAAGGCCTTGGCGGTGAGCGCGCCGTCGGGGAACCAGCGCATCGACAGGCCCACGCTGCCGACCGCGAACGACTCGGCCACGCGCGGCACGTGGCCCTTGCCGAGGATCATCTCGGTGGAGCGCCCGCCGATGTCGATGACGAGGCGCGGCTTGTCGCCGGGCTGAAGGTGCGACACGCCGGCGTAGATCAGGCGCGCTTCCTCGCGGCCCGAGATGACCTCGATGCGATGCGTCAGCGCCTGTTGCGCGCGCGCGAGGAAGGCGTCGCGGTTGCGTGCTTCGCGCATCGTCTGCGTCGCGACCGCGCGTACGTGCGCGGGGTCCATGCCGGCGAGGTGCACCGCGAACTTCGACAGGCACTCGAGGCCGCGCAGCATCGCCGCTTCGCTCAACACGCCGTTCTCGTCGAGGCCGCCGCCCAGGCGCACGGTCTCCTTGACGTACTGAAGCCGCTGGTAGCGGCCATGCACGATGCGCGCGAGCTCGAGCCTGAAGCTGTTCGAGCCGATGTCGATCGCGGCCAGCGTGTCGGGGGCGGATGTTGTTGTGGCGTGTGCGGGCATGCGAGGGATTGTCTCAGCCGCGCTCCCTAGAATTCGCCGCTTGCCCCGGCGACAACCAGGAGAGCCGCATGATCAGCATCGACCCATCCGACATCGACAGCCTCGTTCCTTCACGCACGTTCGACCGTCGAGCGTTCGTGCGCACGAGCGTGGGTTCGGGCTTCGCGGCCGCGGTGCTGCCGGTGATGGCGCAAAGCGTGATCAAGACCGACTTGCAGGGGCTCGACGCGGGCGAGCAGACGATCCCATCCGGTTCGTTCAAGCTGCCCGCGTATGTGGCGCGCCCGACGGGACAGACGAAGGTGCCTGTGGTGTTGGTCGTCAGCGAGATCTTCGGCGTGCACGAGCACATCGCCGACGTGGCGCGGCGTTTCGCGAAGCAGGGCTACCTGGCCATTGCGCCCGAGTTGCTTGTGCGCCAGGGCGACGCGGGTTCGTACGGCGAGATCGGCAAGCTGATCGCCGAGGTGATCAACAAGGTGCCCGACGCGCAGGTGATGAGCGACCTTGATGCGTGCGTTGCCTGGGCCGAGGCCAACGGCGGCGACACCACGAAGCTGGGTGTCACCGGCTTTTGTTGGGGCGGCCGCATCACGTGGCTTTACGCCGCGCACCAGCCGAAGGTGAAGGCCGGCGTGGCGTGGTACGGGCGGCTGGTGGGTGAGACCAACGCCTTGCAGACGCGGTATCCCGTCGAGTTGGCCGAGCACTTGAAGGGGCCGGTGCTGGGCCTCTACGGCGGACAGGACCAAGGCATTCCGCTGGACACCGTCGAGCGCATGAAGTCGATGTTGACCAAGGGCAGCGACGCGGCGCGCAAGAGCGCGTTCCATGTCTACCCCGACGCGCCGCATGCGTTCCACGCCGACTACCGCCCTTCCTACCGCAAGGAAGCAGCGGATGACGGCTGGCGCCGCTGCCTGGCCTGGTTCAAAGCCAACGGTGCAGCTTGACGCTGCTGTGGATCGTCCTTGCCACGCTGGCCGGTGGCGTGCTGTCGGTGGTGGTGGCCGCGGCGTTGACGGTCGGCGTGCTGCAACGGCTGGTGCCGCAACTGGTGAGCCTGTCGGTGGGCGTGCTGCTGGGTACGGCGCTGCTGAACGTGTTGCCCGAGGCCTTCGAGCGCGGGCAAGACCCGAAGGGCCTCTTCGCTGCGTTGCTGGTGGGCATCCTCGGGTTCTTCCTGCTCGAGAAGGCCGAGCTTTACCGCCACGGCCATCACCATGAAGGTGACGACCCGCATCATCACCACCACCACGGCTTCGACGCCGAGCAGGCGGGCCGCGGTGGTACCAGCGTGCTGGTGGGCGACAGCATCCACAACTTCTGCGATGGCGTCATCATCGCCGCGGCCTTCATCGCCGACACGCGCCTGGGGATCGTGACGGCGCTGGCGATCGTCGCGCATGAAGTGCCGCAAGAGGTGGGCGACTTCATCGTGCTGCTGAACGCCGGCTTCTCCAAGATGCGCGCGCTGGCCTACAACGCGTTGTCGGGTCTGGCGGGCGTGGCCGGCGGCGTGGTGGGCTACTACCTGGTGCAGTCGATGCAAGGCGTGTTCGCCTACCTTCTGGTCGTGGCCGCCAGCAGCTTCATCTACGTCGCGGTCGCGGATCTGCTGCCGCAGCTTCAGCGCAGGCTGCCGTGGAAGGAAACCGCGGCGCAGGTCGCGTGGATCGCGGTGGGGCTGGCGGTGGTGATCGTGGCCGGCGTGCTGGTGCGCGGCGGGCATGCGCACTGAGCCGTCGCGGCCACGGGACTACTTGACGATCAACACCGGCAGCTTGCTGTGGATCAGCACGCGCTGCGTCTCGCTGCCCAGCAGCAGCGCGGCCATGCCGCGGCGCCCGTGCGATGCCATCACGATCAGGTCGCATTGGCGTGCCTGGGCGTGATCGATGATCGCCTCCCACGGGTGCACGGCCTCGACGGTGTGCGCCTCGCAGGTCAAGCCCGCGGCCTTCGCCTCGTCGACGACCTGCTTCACGCGATCACTCGCAATGCGCTCCTGCGCGTCGTAGAACTCCTGCGGTGGCACGGGCTGCATTTCCGAGATCGCGCTGTACGGGAACGGCTCCTTCACGCTGATGGTGAAGAGCGCGCCGCCTGGGTTGGCCTCGAGCAGACCGATTGCCGTGGCGACGGCCTTGGTCGTGACGGCCGAGCCGTCGGTGGGGACGAGGATGCGTTGAAACATGGGTGACCACCTTTCATGCAGGGACACGACAAACGAGATGGGCCTGACGGGGCCGTGGATCAAGTGCGAGGATCGGCCTGCGCTTGCGCCAAGTCAACTTCCGATCAACTCCCCATCAACTCCCGATCGCGCGAGGGCGAGCCGGGTCGGCGCTCCACTCGCTCCATGACCCGGCGTACAGCGTGGTGATGGGCCAGCCGGCGTGCATCATCGCCAGCATGTTCTGGCACGCGGTGACGCCCGATCCGCACTGCTGCACGATCTGATCGGCGGGTGTGTCGCCGAGGATCGCGCGCCACTCGTCGCGCAGCGTCTGCGCGGGCTTGAAGCGTCCCGCGGCGTCGAGGTTGTCTTTGAACGGCCGGTTCGCCGCGCCGGGGATGTGGCCGGCGACCGGGTCGAGCACTTCGTTCTCGCCGCGAAACCGGTCGGCGCCGCGTGCGTCGACGATTCGCGTGCTGGCAAGGGTGCTCGCCAAGTTCGCAACGTCGATCGTCGGCATCGCCGGTTGCGGGGTCATCGGATACGGCGCCAAGGCTTTCGGCACGCCGCGCTCGGTCGACATCGTGCCGCCCGCGGCGACCCACGCGTCGAGGCCGCCGTCGAGCAGCGCGACCTTGGTGTGGCCTAGCCAGCGAAGCATCCACCACGCGCGCGACGCGTAAGGTGCGCCGTGCGCGTCGAAGGTCATGACCATGGTGTCGGGGCCGATGCCCCAGGCACCGACGGTGGCCGCGAAACGCGCGCGATCGGGCAGCGGGTGGCGGCCGGTGAACGATGCGCTGCGCGCGTCGGGGCCTTTCGGCGCGGACAGGTCGCGGTCGAGGTTCACGTAGATCGCGCCCGCAGGATGCGCGGCGGCATACGCGCGCTCACCCGCGGCGGGGTCGGACAACTCGAATCGACAGTCGAGCAGCACGGGCGAGCGGCCCTCGCGTTGCCACCGCAGAACGTCGCCCGCATCGACCAACAGACTCACGTCGCTCATGTTCTTCACGTCGCTCACACTTCACCTCCGGTAGATCAATCTTTCGCCGGTGCCTTCTGCACGCGCAACATCGTCGCGGCCACGCCTGCGGCGACGATCAGCATCATGCCCGCCACGGAAGACCATGGCAGTGGGTCATCGAAGAGCCACACGCCGAAGCCGACCGAAAACACGATGCCCGAATAGGCCAGGCTTGCGTTCGCCAGCGGGCTGCCGATCGCGTAGGCGCGCGTGATCAGCAGTTGAGCCACCGCGGCGAGCAACCCCACCGCCAGCAGCAACGCCGCGCCGCGCGCCGTGTGTGCATGAAAGCCCTGCGTGGCCGCGGCGAAGGCCGCACCGGCGAGCGCACAGCCCAGTGAGAAGTAGAAGACGATGCGCAACTCGGGCTCGCCCGCGCGCCCCAGGGCCGTGACTTGCAGGTACGCCAGCGCCGACAACATGCCCGACAGCAGCCCCGCCAGGCCCGCACCGAGCTGGTCTTGACCCATGGTGGGCTTCAGCACCAGTGCCACCCCGGCGAAGCCCGCAAGCACCGCCGCGATCAACCGCCCGTCGATGCGCGCGGACCCGACGACAACGGCGCCACCGACCAGGAACACGGCCATCCACACGGACGACATGTAGTTGAGCGTCATGCCGGTCGACAGGGGCAGGCCGCCGATCGCATAGAACCAGAGGATCATCGCCGCCACGCCCGACGCGTTGCGCCAGAAGTGCATCGTCGGCATCGTGGTCGCAAAGCCGACGCCGCGTGCGCGTGCCAGCGCGCCGACCAGCAGCGCGCCCACGGCACCGCGGTACATCACGATCTCCCCGGCTGTGTACGTATCGCTGGCGAACTTCACGCACACGCCCATCGTCGCGAACATCAGCGACGCGAGCACCATCGACCACGCGGCGCTCACGTCATCGCCCCGTGATGATCACGCAGCCATCGTTCGGCGGTACCACTCGTGGAAGTGCTGCATGCCGTCTTCCATCGGGCTCTGGTAGGGGCCGGCTTCGTCGTCGCCGCGTTCGTACAGCGCGCGGCGGCCGGCGTCCATGCGCAGCGCGATCTCGTCGTCTTCGACGCAGGTTTCCATGTACGCGGCCTGCTGCGCTTCGACGTATTCGCGCTCGAAAGCGGCAATCTCTTCGCGGTAGAAGAACTCCACCAGGTTCAGCGTCTTCTGCGGCCCTTGCGGGAACAGGGTCGAGACGACCAGCGTGTTCGGGTACCACTCGACCATGACGCTTGGGTACAACGTCAGCCAGATCGCGCCGTGGCGTGGTGGCTTGCCCTGCTGGAAGTTCAGCACCGCGTCCTGCCAGCGCCGGTACACCGGTGAGCCCGCGCGGCCCAACGCTTCGCCGCCCGAACGCGCGACGCCGACGGTCTGCACCGAGTAGTTGCGGCCCATCTGCCAGCGCAGGTCGTCGCAGGCGACGAAGTTGCCCAGGCCCGGGTGGAACGGGCCGACGTGATAGTCCTCGAGGTAGACCTCGATGAACGTCTTCCAGTTGTACGCGCACTCATGGATGTGCGTACGGTCGAGCACGTAGCCTTCGAGGTCAAGCTCGGCCCTGGCGTCCATCGTCGCCAGTTCGGCGGCGACGTCGATAGCCGGTGTCTTCGAACAGCAACCCGTTCCAGCGCGTCAACGGGTAGCGGTTCAGGTCAAGGCAGGGGTCTTCGGCGAAGTGCGGCGCACCGACCAGACGGCCCTCGAGGTCATAGGTCCAGCGGTGCAGCGGGCACACGACGTGGCTGCGGGTGTGACCGCGGCCGCGCAACATGATGGCCTGGCGATGGCGGCAAACGTTCGAAAGCAGTTCGATGCCCTTGGGCGTGCGGATCAGCGCTCGCCCCTCGTGCTCTTGCGGTAGGGCATGGAAATCGCCCGGGTTGGGCACCGAGGCTTCGTGACCGACGTACTTCGGCGACCGCACGAAGATCTGCTCGCGCTCGCGCGCCAGAACGGTGGGGTCGAAATACGCCGCGACGCCCGGCTGCGCCGTCGCAAGGCTTAGCGCCGCGCGCGTGATGCTCAGGTCCGACATGTCGGCTTGTCCTCCAGACTCGGCCTCTTGCTGCGGGGTCGCAGGCCACCCCCACGAGGGCCGCGGATTCTAGCCAGGGGGTATGGCCCCACGCGTTGCAGGAACATCCTGTCGCACCTGGTCGCGTTGCGTGCGTTGCGGCACACGCTGCGACAGCGGTCACAACGCCTGCTGCGCAGGCGCTACACCCTTCAGAGGGGCTGACTACAATTCGTTCACCCGTTTCGCCTCTTTCCGAAGGCCACTTTTTGATGGCTCGAAGGAACCTTGCCGAAGGGTTTGTGCATCCATCATGCCCCGAGCCTCGACCACGCCGACACAGAACGACGCGAACGCTCGAACGACGCCGTTCCTGCAAGCTACGAAGATGCTGTGCAAGAGCTCGAGCAGATCGTCGCGGCGATGGAGGGCTCGGCGCTCCCGCTGGACCGACTGCTCGACAGCTACACGCGCGCCGCAACGCTGCTGCAGTACTGTCGCGGCCGGCTCGAGGCGGTCGAAACCCAGGTGAAGGTGCTCGAGAAGGGCCAACTTGCGCCCTGGGCCGCCAGAGCCATGAAGCTCGACTTCGACGCCTGGATGAACACCGAGCTGGCGAGCGTCGAAGATGCGCTCGACCGCTGGGTGCCCGGCACCGCGCCGGCGGGTCTGGGTGACGCCATGCGTTACGGCGTGCTCGACGGTGGCAAGCGCGTGCGGCCGCTGCTGGTGCTGGCGGCGTGTGAAGCCGTGGGCGGCGACCGCAGTGCGGCCTTGCGCGCAGCCGTCGCAGTCGAGCTGATCCATGCGTACTCGCTCGTGCACGACGACATGCCGTGCATGGACAACGACGTGCTTCGCCGCGGCAAGCCGACCGTGCACGTCGTCTTCGGCGAAGCCCAGGCGATGCTTGCCGGCGACGCGATGCAGTGTCTGGCCTTCGAAATCCTCACGCCGTGCGACGGCAGCATGACCGAAGCGCTTCAGGCGCGGCTGGTCGCGTTGCTGGCGCGCTCGTCGGGCCACGACGGCATGGCGGGCGGGCAGGCGATCGACCTGGCCAGCATCGGCCAGCCGCTCGACGAAGCATCGCTTCGCAACATGCACCGCCGCAAGACCGGCGCGCTGTTGCAGGCCAGCGTGATGATGGGCGCCGCCTGCGGCAATCCCGCACCGAAAGCGCTGGCGGCGCTGTCGGATTACGGCGCCGCGATCGGCTTGGCTTTTCAGGTGGTCGACGACATCCTCGACGTGACGCAAGACGCGCTGACGCTGGGCAAGACCGCGGGCAAGGACGAAGAGAACAACAAGCCTACCTACGTCTCGATCCTCGGGCTCGAGGCCGCGCGCGCACACGCGCACGAGCTGTGCGAACAAGCCCACGCCGCGCTGCGTCGCTCAGGCCTCGAAGACGCTGCGCGTCTGGGGCTGCTGGCAGACCGCATCGTCAGCCGCGACAGCTGATCAACCAGCCGCGAACGACCCGACGCGAACGGAACAACCATGACCCCGATCCTTTCCCGTATCGAGATTCCCGGCGGACATGCGCAAGCTGTCGCGGCTCGAGCTGCAGGCACTTGCAGGCGAACTGCGCGCCACGTGCTCGACAGCGTCAGCGAAAACCGGCGGCCACCTGTCGAGCAACCTCGGCACGGTCGAGTTGACGATCGCGCTGCACTACGTGTTCGACACGCCGCACGACCGCATCGTGTGGGACGTTGGCCACCAGACCTATCCGCACAAGATCCTCACCGGCCGGCGCGACCGCATGCACTCGCTGCGGCAGCTCGGCGGCATCGGCGGCTTTCCGCGCCGCGACGAAAGCGAGTACGACACCTTCGGCACCGCGCACAGCTCAACGTCGATCTCGGCCGCGCTGGGCATGGCGCTGGCCGCCAAGCTCAAGGGCGAGAAGCGCCACGCGGTGGCGGTGATCGGCGACGGCGCGCTGACCGCCGGCATGGCGTTCGAGGCGCTGAACAACGCCGGCGTTGCGCACGGCGGCGTCGCTGGCCGACATGCTGGTCGTGCTGAACGACAACGACATGTCGATCAGCCCGCCGGTTGGCGCGCTGAACAAGTACCTGGCGCGGTTGATGAGCGGCAAGTTCTACGCCGCCGCGCGCCAAAGCGCGAAGAACGTGCTGAAGAGCGCGCCGCCGCTGTTCGAGTTCGCGCGGCGCTTCGAGGAACACGCCAAGGGCATGGTGGTGCCCGGCACGATCTTCGAAGAATTCGGCTTCACCTACGTCGGCCCGATCGACGGCCACGACCTCGACGCGCTGATCCCCACGCTCGAGAACCTGCGCGACGCGCACGGCCCGCAGTTCCTGCACGTGGTCACGAAGAAGGGCTTCGGCTACAAGCTCGCCGAGGCCGACCCGGTCGGCTACCACGCGCCTCGGGCAAGTTCGACCCTGCGGTGGGCCTCGTCAAGCCTGCCACGCCGCCTAAGACGACTTTCACGCAGGTGTTCGGCCAGTGGCTGTGCGACATGGCCGAGGCCGACCCGAAGCTCGTGGGCATCACGCCTGCGATGCGCGAGGGCTCGGGCATGGTCGAGTTCCACAAGCGCTTTCCCACGCGTTATCACGACGTGGCCATCGCCGAGCAGCATGCAGTGACCTTCGCCGCCGGCCTGGCCTGCGAGGGGCTGAAGCCGGTCGTGGCGATCTACAGCACCTTCCTGCAGCGAGGTTATGACCAGCTGATCCACGACGTCGCGATCCAGAACCTGCCGGTGATGTTTGCGCTCGACCGTGCTGGCATCGTCGGCGCCGACGGCGCGACACACGCCGGGGTGTTCGACATCGCCTACCTGCGCTGTGTGCCCAACTTGGCGGTGCTGACACCGTCCGACGAAGCCGAGTGCCGCCGCGCGCTGACCACGGCCTATCGTCGACAACACCCTGTGGCCGTGCGCTACCCGCGCGGCAGCGGCGTCGGCGCCGTGATCGACAAGGCGTTC
The DNA here is from genome assembly GCA_963738615.1 of uncultured beta proteobacterium. Lineage (GTDB taxonomy): Bacteria > Pseudomonadota > Gammaproteobacteria > Burkholderiales > Burkholderiaceae_C > CAVTWY01. Next base: position 1,202,271 of record CAVTXI010000012.1, on the reverse strand, counting down.
GACGAATGGCCTTGGGGGCAAGGCGTGGTGCGCAGGCAAGGCAGCCTGCCGAAGGGCCGCGGCACACGCGTCGCGATCCTGGCGTTCGGCACCTTGCTGCACGCGGCGTTGGCGGCGGCCGAGAAGCTCGACGCTACGGTGGCCGACATGCGGTTCGCCAAGCCGCTCGACGCCAAGCTGGTCGACGAACTGGCGCGCGGCCACGACGCGATCGTCACGGTCGAAGAAGGTTGCATCGCCGGTGGCGCCGGGTCGGCGGTGCTCGAGTTGTTGCAGGTGCAAGGTCACCTGCGCCCGGTGCTGATGTTGGGCATCCCCGACGAGTTCACGGAACACGGCGACCCGGTCAAGCTGATGTCGCTGCTGGGCCTGGATGCCGCGGGCATCGAGCAGTCGATCGCCGCGCGTTTCGGAACGCGACCCGCCACGGTGGTGGCCGACACGCTTGTTGCGAATACCTGATGAGCCATCCCAGCGCCTCGCTGCACATCCCCGACACGCAGAGCTCGCGCGACGAGCGCCACTTGGCGATCCAGCGTGTGGGGATCAAAGACGTTCGCTACCCGCTGAAGGTCGCGCTGGACCATGGCGAGCAGATCGTGCAGGCGGTGTGGAGCCTCGACGTTGCTTTGCCCGCCGAACGCAAGGGCACGCACATGTCGCGCTTCGTCGAGTGGCTCGAGCACATCAACGCGCCGAAAGCGCCGCCGATCGACGCGACGACGCTTCGTGAGCGCATGGCCGAGATGCTGGCAAGGCTGCATGCCGACGAGGGGCGCATCGAGGCCGCCTTCACCTTCTTCCTGCGCAAGCGTGCGCCGGTGTCGGGCGCCGAAAGCCTGCTCGACTACCAGGCGCGGTTGATCGCACAAGCGCAGCGCGGCGCAACGACGGTGTACGCCGAGGTGGTCGTGCCGGTGAAGAGCCTGTGCCCGTGTTCGAAAGAGATCTCGGACTACGGCGCCCACAACCAGCGCTCGCTGGTCACGATCCGCGTCGAGCCCAAAGCGCCGATCACCTGGGCCGAACTCGCGCGCTTTGCCGAAGACGCGGCGTCCAGCGAGATCTGGCCGCTGCTGAAGCGCCCGGACGAAAAATGGATCACCGAACGCGCGTACGAGAACCCGAAGTTCGTCGAGGACCTGGTGCGTGATGTGGCGCTGGCGTTGAATGCCGACACGCGGGTGGGGCGCTACAGCGTCGACGTCGAGAACTTCGAGTCGATTCACAACCACTCGGCCTACGCGCGCATCGAGCGCGTGTAGTTCACCCCACGACCACGCTGAGCAAAAGACGAGGCTCAGCGCTTCGTCAGCCGCAGCACATCGTTCTCGCGAACCATCTGGAAGCGCGATAAGAAGCTGTTGCCCAGCAGCGCGTGCTCCATGGGCGTTGGCAGAACCACCGCTTCGACGTTGTAGACCACCACGTCGCCGACGCGCACGCTGTCGAGCGTGACGACCCGCACCATCACCGTGCCGTTGGCCGTGTTGCCATAGCCGATCTTGGCGTTGTCGAGCTTCAGGCCGATGGCCTGCGCGTGCATCGCGCTCAGCGCCACCGAAGTCGCGCCGGTGTCGACCAGGAAAGGCACGGTGGTGCCGTTGACGGCAGCTTGCAGGAAGAAGTGACCCCCGCGGCCTGCCGGAAGCACGATGGTGCTGCTGCCCGCGCCATCACTGATGCGCGCGAGCTGCACCGGCTGCGCGCCGACATCGAGCCGCGAACGCTTGCCTGCGACTTCCACCTCGGCCGAACTGCTGCCCACCCCGACCACACGGACCCCTTGCACCGTTCGACCTGCGGCGACCACGTGCGTCTTGCCGTCGATCACGAGCATGGCCTGTTGTCCCATCACGCCGTGCAGCGACACCGACTGGGCGTGCGCAGCAGCAGCACCCATGGCCATCAGCCCGGCCACGAAAGCAATGCGCGGAAGCGACATCAGTCTCTGAAGTTGTCGAACGACAGCGGCTGATCCGCGCATTCACGCTTCAACAGCGCGATCACGCCCTGCAGCTCGTCGCGCTTGCCGCCGGTGACGCGCACGCTGTCACCCTGGATCGCGGCCTGCACCTTCAGCTTGCTTTGCTTGACCAGCGTCTGGATCTTCTTGGCCAGCTCGCTGGGCACGCCGGACTTCACGATGATGCGGTGCCGGGCCTTGTCGCCACCGATCGTTTCGATCTTCGCGCTGTCGTCGAGGAAGCGCACGTCGACGTTGCGCTTGGCCAGCTTGGCGTTGACGATGTCGCGCACCTGGCCGATCTGGAATGCGCTGTCGCCCAGCAGCGTCAGGCTGCGGTCGGTCGCGCCTTTGTCGGCCCATTCGACGAGGGCCGAACTGCCCTTGAAGTCGAAGCGCGTGCCGATGTCTTTGTTGCTTTGCTCGACAGCGTTTCGCACCTCGACGAGGTTGGGTTCGAGAACGACGTCGAAGCTGGGCATGATGCGAAAATTCTGCCATGCCGCAAGCCATCCAGACGCTCACGATCGAACGCAACGTCAACTTGCGCACGATGAACAGCTTCGGCCTGCCGGCGATGGCATCGACGCTGGTGCGCATTTCGTCCGAAGCCGACGTTCGCCGTGTGGTCGATCATCCCGAATGGGGACGTGCGCCGAAGTTCATTCTGGGCGGGGGCAGCAACATCGTATTGGCGCGCGACCCGCAGGCGGTTGTGATCAAGGTCGAGGTCCGCGGGAAGCGACTGCTGCACGAAGACCAGGATGCCGTCGTCGTCGAGGTGGGTGCAGGCGAGAACTGGCACGACACGGTCGCCTGGACCCTCGACCAGGGTTGGCCCGGCCTCGAGAATCTGGCGCTGATTCCTGGCACCGTAGGCGCGGCACCGGTGCAGAACATCGGGGCCTACGGCGTCGAGTTGCGCGAGCGACTCGATTCGCTCGATGCAGTCGACCTGATGACCGGGCGCACGGTCACGATTAACGCTGCTGCCTGCCGCTTCGGCTACCGCGACAGCGTTTTCAAACGCGAACTGGTGGGTAAAAGCGTCATCACGCGCGTTCGCATGCGGCTGCCGCGGCCCTGGGTTCCGGTGCTGGGCTATCTGGAACTCGAACGCAAGATGTTCGAAAGCGGCAACACCCATCCCGACGCACGCACCATCTTCGATTGGGTGTGCGCCATCCGCCGGGCGAAGCTGCCCGACCCGGCGGTGGTCGGCAACGCCGGAAGTTTCTTCAAGAACCCGGTGGTGACGCCCGAGCAGTGCCGCGACATCATCGCTCGCGACCCCGAGTTGGTGCACTACCCACTGCTCGACGGCACGGTCAAGCTCGCCGCCGGCTGGCTGATCGACGCCTGCGGCTGGAAAGGCAAGTCGATCGGCCGCGCCGGTGTCTATGACAAGCACTCGCTCGTGCTCGTCAACCGCGGCGGTGCCAGCGGGTCCGAGGTGGTCACGCTGGCGCGCGCGATCCAGGAAAGTGTCTACGGCCGTTTTGGCATCCGGCTCGAGCCCGAACCGGTGATGGTCTGAAGCGCCTGGTTCCCATTCGCTCGGCTCGAGACTTGGTGCGTCAAGCGCGCCACGGTATGACGGCGCGACGTGCAAAGGTCGCGTGAATTTGGCCCGTGCGCAGTCGCTTTGTGCCCAGGTGCCGGCCTGTGGGGGTGTCGCCGCCGGATGATCGAAGCAGCCGAACTGGCTGTTCCGAATCGCTCGACCATGGCGTTCACGTTTCTCAAGCTCAAGCCGAAGCCCGCCGCAGCACCCGCCCGGCCGCGGCCGAGCGTGCCGGCGCAGCCTAAGGTCATGGTTGGCAGCGTGGGTGCGCCCGACCCAATCGCTTCTTTTTCGCAGGTCGAAGAGTCAGCGCGTCGCGCGCTCTTCAAGAAGCTGCGTCGGCCGACCACCGCAACCGAAATGCGCGTCAGCGACGCGGCCATGGCTTGGCTGCTGTCGCTGCCGAAGGAATTGCGCCCCACGCAGTGTTGCAAGGCCTATCCCCATGTGGTGAACCACCTGGCGGGCTGGTGGGATAGCCGCGAGGCCTTGGCGAGCTATTTCGAGGACCTGCTCCACAGCCCGCGCAAGCAACGCGCCGGCTTCCCGCCTCCAATCAAGGCTGAGATCGAAGCCCTGTTTGTCCAGGCGCGCGCCACAGGGCTGATTCCCCGGCGCTAAGCCCCCGCGTCGCGTAAGTCAACGTGACAGCCATGTGGAATGATGAATTGGGGGTGTGAAGCCACGCCCACAGGCATACGATCAAACGGCAGCACTTTCGTGGAGATGTACCGTGCCGCCGAACAGATCCTTCTTTGCCCCCGCGCCGCCTTCAGGCAACGTCAACCCGTCACAGGTCGTGCCGCCAGACGGCATGGTCGACAGCGGCTTCGATGAGGACGTGAGCGCGTTCGACGCCGACCGTCCACCGTCGATCGAGGAGCTCAAGGCACGTCGGCATCCGCTGTCGGCCGAGGACCGCCGTGTGACCGACGCGACGCTGAACTGGATGGCGTCATTGCCCCGTGATCGACGGCTGATGCACACGATGCTCGACTACCCGCACGTGGTCAACTCCCTGGCGCAACGGTGGACTGACCGGACCTTGCTGGCGCAGTACTTCGAGAGTCTGCTGCACAGCAGGCGCCGTCGACGCGCGGGCTTTTCGCCGCTGAGCCAGGCCGAACTGACGGCGTTGGCCGACTGGGCGCACGCGCAAGGGCTGGTCGACGACCTGCCGCCACCAAGTCTCATTCTGCCGACGCGGTGATCACGGCTTCGGGGGCAGCTGCGGCAGCAGGCTCTGGTCGTTGCCAATCAGGCCAGCCTTCGCGTACACGGCGAGCTTGTCGCGCGTGTCGGTGATGTCGAGGTTGCGCATCGTCAACTGGCCGATGCGGTCCTGCGGCGTGAAAGCGCCTTCCACCTTTTCCATGCTCAGGCGCTCGGGCTTGTAGGTCAGGTTCGGTGACTCGGTGTTCGCGATCGAATAGTCGTTGCCGCGCCGCAGTTCGATCGACACCTCACCCGTCACCGCACGCGCGACCCAGCGCTGCGAGCTTTCGCGCAGCATGATCGACTGCGGGTCGAACCAGCGCCCCTGGTAGAGCAGACGGCCCAGCTTGCGGCCGTGATCGCGGTATTGCTCGATCGTGTCTTCGTTGTGGATGCCGGTGACGAGGCGCTCGTACGCGATGTGCAGCAGCGCCAGGCCCGGCGCTTCGTAGATGCCGCGGCTTTTGGCTTCGATGATGCGGTTCTCGATCTGGTCACTCATGCCCAGGCCGTGACGCCCACCGATGCGATTCGCTTCGGTGAGCAGCGCCACGGGGTCGGCGTACTCGGTGCCGTTCAGCGCCACCGGCAAACCTTCGTCGAAGCGCACGCGCACGGTTTCGCGTGCGACGGGCACGTCGTCCTTCCAGAACGCCACGCCCATGATCGGGTTCACGATCGCGATGCCGGCATTCAGGTGCTCGAGGTCTTTCGCTTCGTGCGTGGCACCCAACATGTTGCTGTCGGTGCTGTAGGCCTTCTCGGACGACATCTTGTAGTCGAAACCCGACGCGCGCATGAACGCAGACATCTCGGCGCGCCCGCCCAGCTCGTCGATGAAGGTCTGGTCCAGCCAGGGCTTGTAGATGCGCAGCTTCGGGTTCACGAGCAAGCCGTAGCGGTAGAAACGCTCGATGTCGTTGCCCTTGTAGGTGCTGCCGTCGCCCCAGATGTCGACGCCGTCTTCCTTCATCGCCGACACCAGCATCGTGCCCGTGACCGCGCGGCCGATCGGCGTGGTGTTGAAGTAGGTCGCGCCCGCGGTCGAGATGTGGAAGGCTCCGCACTGCAACGCCGCGATGCCTTCGGCGACGAGCTGCGCACGGCAGTCGACCAGGCGTGCCTTCTGCGCGCCGTAGGCCAGCGCGCGGCGCGGAATGTCGTCGTAGTCGGGCTCGTCGGGTTGGCCCAGATTGGCGGTGTAGGCGTAGGGCACGGCACCCTTGCCCTTCATCCACAACAGCGCCGCGCTGGTGTCCAGGCCGCCGGAAAACGCGATGCCGACCTTCTGGCCGATGGGGAGGGATTGCAGGATCGTGCTCATCGAGAAACCTTTGCGCTTGTCGCGCTCATGGCGTGGATTCTCTCAGCCGCTGCGCGAGGAAACGCCGCTCGAGCTCCTGCCGCACGGTGGACAGCGCGCGCTCGTACGCGGCCCTCGAACGGCATTGGCCGATTTCGACATCGGCCAGGCGACGACGATGATGCCCTTGCCCGTTCAGCCGTTCAGGCCGGCGCGAGTTCGGGTTCGGCGTGCAACGTCGCACACGCAGGCAGCTCGCCGCCGGGCGGTGCCCAGCGGGCGACCGTCTCGCGCAGCCAGGTGTGCGCCGGGTCGTGCTCATGGCGGCGGTGCCAGAGCATGCCGATCTCGATACGCAGCATGTCGAACGGCATCGGGCGCACCACCAGATCGGCCTGCGCGCCGCTGGCGGCCAGGTAGCTGCGCGGGAATACCGCCAGCAGGTCGGCATGGCGCAGCACTTCGACCGCGGTGGCGAATTGGTTGACGACCAGCACAACACGTCGCGTGCGGCCCAGCCGTGTCAGCGCCTCGTCGACGAAGCCGTGGGCACGGCCGGCGAAGCTGACGCGCGCGTGGTCGGCCAACACGTAGTCGTCGAGGGTCAGCGCCGTTCGCGCCGCCAACGGGTGCTGGCGACGCATCACGCAGACGTATTCGCAGTCGTACATCGCATCGAGTACGAACTCGCTTTCGCCACCGGCCGCCGCCAACTGGCGCGCCACGTCGGGGAAGAAGCCGACCGCGGCATCGATCATCCCGCGGTCGAGTTGTGAACGCGGGTCGCGTGTGGTCAGCGGCTCGATGTCCAGGCGCACCCGCCAATCGTTCTTGACCACCGCTTCGACGAACGGCGGCAGCAGCACGCTGGCGGTGGCGTCTGCCATCGCCAGGCGGAAGCGGCGTTCGTCATGGCGCGGGTCGAAGTCTTGCGGGTCGAACACGTCGCGCAGCAGTCCCAAGGCCTGGCGCACTGACGGCCAAAGTGCGGTCGCGCGCGGGGTTGGTGCCACGCCGGTGGACCCGGGCACGAACAGTTCTTCGCCGATCGTTTCGCGCAGGCGGCGCAGCGCATTGCTGACCGCCGGCTGGGTCATGGCCAGCTTTTCGGCCGCGCGGGTGACGTTGCGTTCGACCATGACGGCGTCGAAAACACGCAGCAGGTTGAGGTCAAGTGTGCGGAAGTTCATGAAAAACAGCAGCTAAGTGCTTGTATTTCCTTTGGTGATGGCGCGATTCAGAACAGCAATTTCCCAAGCATACGGGAAAACCCGAAGATGCGCCTGCCCCCTCGGTTTGAAGGGGTAGTGAAAGGGAAGAACGATGCGTCAACAACAACTTGTGATGGTCCCGCCCGTTGTCGGGGAGCCTCGCGGCGCCCGCTGGGCGGCCGATGCCGTCGTCACGGTACGCGGATGGGCGCAGGGCGTGAGCCGCCGACAGCCGAAACAGGCGCAGGTCGACAAGCCAGCGCTCGGCGCCTACCGCCGAACCACGCCGACGCTGTTCGCGGTCGTGCGCCACAAGGTCTGGCTTGCGCTGGCCGCCCAGGGCCATCGGCGCGCGGCGTCCGAACTGCGCGTTCTGGCGGCTCGCTGGCAGAGCATCGATCCGGACGTCGCCGCAGAGCCTTCGCCGGGCGGCCGAATTCAACCCCAACGAGGAGGCGTGATGCTGATCCTTCTAATTTCCAAAGCGATTCGTGATCGCGTGCTGGGCGCGCGTGCACGCGCAACGTCGACAGCGGCATCGGACCACGCCGGAACGGCGCCAACGCGAAGCGCGAGTCGTGCCCGCTGGGAAGCCGACGAAGTTCGCACGATGGCCGCTGCTCACATGTGCCACGACCCGAGCTTCGCCAACGAGCTGTACGCCGCGGCCGATCGGCACGAGCAATTGGCGCTGGGTTGATCAACGCACGCGCGGCGGCAGTGCCATCGACCGCCGCGCCATCGCCTCGCGCATGCGGTCGGGGTAGTCGGTGATGATGCCGTCGGGCGCGAGGTCGAGCATGCGCTCGATGTCCGCCGCGGCGTTCACGGTCCACGCGATCGTCTTCAATTCGAGCCGGCGCGCTTCGGCGATACCGGCCGCGTCGAGTTCGCCGAAGTAGGGCGACCACACACGGCAACCCGCGGCCTTCACCATGCGCGGCACCATGTTGCCGTGTTCGCCCGGTGTGATGCCCAACGTCCAACGACCGCTGGTCAAGTTGTCGGCGAAGTTCTGCCGCACCGTCAGACACACGGTGGGAATCATGGGTGCGGCGCGTTGCACTTCGCGCAGCGTGCGCCAATCGAAACTTTGAATCGACACGCGTGAGCGCATGCCGTGCTCGTCGATGACCGCCAGCAACGCCCGCGCGAAGGCGGCCGGGTCGACTGTCGCGTTCGGATCTTCGGGTGTGAGCTTGGTCTCGATGTTGAAGCGCACGTGCCCGGCACGCAGCTGCTTCACGCGTTCGAACAGCGCCGCCAGCGTCGGCACACGTTCGCCGTCGCGCGGCTGCTGCTGCGCGAAGGTCTGCGCATAGCGCGTGCCCGGTTTCAGTCGGCCGACGTCGTAGCGCTGAAGCGCAGCGAGGTCGAGGTCGACGATGGCAGGTCCGCTGTCGACAAGCCACTGCCCCGACGCGTCGCGCACGATGTTCGGGTTGAGCTTCGGGTCATGCGCAATCACTGGCACGCCGTCGCGTGTGATGCCGACGTCGAGCTCGAGCGTCCACACGCCAACCTCGAGGGCGCGCTCGAAAGCGGTCAGCGTGTTCTCGGGCGCCAAGCCGCGTGCGCCGCGGTGGCCTTGCAGGTCGAACGCGATCGTCGCTGGTGGTGCCGTACCGCAGGCGGTGACCAGCGCCAGCAGGCAGGGCAGCGCGGCCCAGCGCAAAGATGAACGCAAGGCCGATTGCAGAGCCGAACGCAGCGAACACAGGATGTCCATGATGGGAAGGTCCGATCGGTGCGGTTATCGTGACTGCGATTGCAGCACGACCGACGACGATGGCCACGATGAACCAGGAATCCATGCCCGCAGCGTTGCCACACCACGCCGTGTGGCCGCGGCGCCTTCCGCACACGCTCGAGGTGCCGCGAACCACGCTGTGGTTCAACGCCGAAGTCAGCGCGCGCCGCTACCCCGACAAGGCCTACCACCGCTTCCTCGGCCGCGACATCACGTTCGCCGAATTCGAGCGCCAGGCGCTGGCCATCGCCGGTTGGCTTCGCCACCGTGGGCTTGTTGCTGGCGACCGCGTGGTGCTGCTGATGCAGAACTGCCCACAGTTCGCCATCGCCTTCTACGGCGTGTTGCGTGCCCAGGGCGTGGTGGTGCCCGTGAACCCGATGAACAAGGCCGACGAATTGGGCCACTACATCGTCGACCCCGGCACGCGGTTCGCGATCACCAGCGCCGACCTGGCGGCCGCACTGGCGCAGGCCGACGGTCAACTCGACGTCGCGCAGCGCCTCGAGGGCATGCTCGTCACGCACTACCGCGACACATTGCCCCCTCGCGCGCAAGCGCCCGCGATGCCCGACGCGATGGCTCAGTGGCTGTATGCCGAACACCCGGTGCCGCCGGGCGCGACGGCGTGGGCGGAGGCGCTGGCCGCCAACCATGCGCCCGGCCCCTATGACGGCAAGCCCGACGACCTGGCGGTGCTGCCCTACACCTCGGGCACCACGGCACTGCCCAAGGGGTGCATGCACACGCATCGCACGTTGATGCCCAACGTCGTCGGCGCGGCGCAGTGGAGCTTCGTCGGCCCCGAGTCGGTGTCGCTGGCGGTCGTGCCCATGTTCCACATCACCGGGATGATGTACGGCGTGCACGCGCCGCTGTGGTGCGGCAGCACGCAGGTGCTGATGCCGCGCTGGGACCGCGAACTCGCGGCGCGGCTGATTGCCGAGCATGGCGTCACGCACTGGACCTGCATTCCCACGATGGTGATCGACCTGCTTGCCAGCCCCAACGCCGCGAGCTTCGACCTGTCGAGCCTGAAGTTCATCAGCGGCGGCGGCGCGGCGATGCCGGAGGCGATTGCCGAGCGACTCGGGCGCGACTTCGGCATCACGTTCGCCGAAGGCTACGGCCTGACCGAAACCGCGGCCCCAAGCCACGCCAACCCGCACGAACGCGCCAAGCTGCAATGCCTGGGCATCCCGATCTTCGGTGTCGACGCGCGTGTGGTCGACCCCGACACGCTGGCGCCGATGCCGACCGGCGAAGTCGGCGAGATCGTGATTCACGGCCCGATGGTCTTCACCGGCTACTGGAAGCATCCCGAGGCCACCGACGCTGCGTTCGTCACCATCGACGGCAAGCGCTTCTTCCGCAGCGGCGACCTCGGCCGCGTCGACGACGAGGGCTACTTCTTCATCACCGACCGCCTGAAGCGGATGATCAACGCCAGCGGCTACAAGGTCTGGCCCAGCGAGGTCGAGCTGATGCTCTACAAGCCACCCGGCGGTGGCCGAGGCCTGCGTCATCGGCACGCGCGACGCGTATCGCGGCGAGACGGTGAAGGCGCTGGTGGTGCTGCGGTCGCAGGCGCGCGGCCAAGCCACGCCCGAATCGATCGTCGAATGGGCGCGAGAGCACATGGCCGCGTACAAGGTGCCGCGCGTCGTCGAATTCATCGATGCCCTGCCCAAGTCGGGCAGCGGCAAGGTGATGTGGCGTCTGCTGCAAGACCGCGAGAACGCGCGCGGCTGAACGGTGCCTGTTGCGTCGGCAGCAGGCGCGCGATCTCGCGTGACGGCAGCGCCGGCTTCACGGCGGCCGGCGGGCAAGTCGGCAAGATAGCCATGCGACCAACTCGCCGAACAAGGACCGCTCGATACTCGTTTCATGTGGATGATGGCAATTGCGCGGGCAGCGTCCGGATTCGAATCGATCGCGGGTGCGATCGTGTTGTGCTGCGCGATGGCGCTGGCTTCACCCGCCAAGGCGCAGGGCCCCGCCGGTGACGGCGACTGGCAGCAGGTGCGCGACGGCGCGGTCGTGCTGTTTCGCCACGCGAAAGCGCCGGGTGTGGGTGACCCGCAGGGCATGCGGCTGGGTGACTGCAAGACGCAGCGCAACCTCGACGACGAAGGCCGCGCGCAGGCGCGACGCATCGGCACGACCTTCCGCGAGCGCGCGATCGAGGTCGGTGGCGTGCTCACGTCGCGCTGGTGCCGCGCACGCGATACCGCCGATGAAGCGTTCCCTGGCCGCGCGCGCGAAGAGCCCGCATTCGATTCGTTTTTCGCGGACCGCGGTGAAGAACCGCAGCGTACCGCCGCTGCACGCCGCGTGATCGACGCCTGGCGCGGGCCCGGCGTGCTGGTCGTGGTGACGCACCAGGTGAACATCACCGCAATCACGGGCCGCGTGGCGCGCCCGGGCGAAGGCATCGTGCTTCGTCGCGAGGGCAAGTCGAAGGCCGCCGTGGGCAGCGTCGTGCCCTAGATAGACCCACGGGTTGCGTTGATCAGAACGACGAGCCGGGCTGCGTCAGGAACTCGATCTCCGCAGGTGTCGATGCGCGGCCCAGCGCGGCATTGCGATGCGGGAATCGGCCGAACCGTTCGATGATCTCGAGGTGCTTGCGCGCATAGGTCTCGAAGTCGGCCGCGGCCGCGTGCTCTTGGCCCAGCTCATGCATCAACGCAACGCACTGATGTTGATCGGCGAGCAACTCGCTGTGTTCCAGCGGAAGGTAGACGAACACGCGTTGCAACGGTGCCAGCGCTCGGTCACGTCCGCTGCGGATCAGGTCGCGGCTTGCGGCCAGCGCTCGGGTGTCGCCAGCAAAGGCGCGCGCCTGGCCGCGGAAGACGTTGCGCGTGAACTGGTCGAGCACGACGATGCGCGCGAGTGCTTCGCGGTCCCCCGCGTCGTGCCACGCATCGATGCGACCGTCGACTGCAGCGTCGATCGTTGCGCCGAATTGCTCGCGAATGGTGGCGTCGAAGTCATCGTCCTTGCGGAACCACACGTTGCGTGGCGCGGTGGCGTTCGCGAACCAGAAGGCCAGCACGGACTCGGGTGAGACGATGGGAGCGTTCGTGTTCATGAGGGTCAGACGTGAAGATCCTGAACGTCGGGGTGCCGGCGCATGTATGCCGCCACGTAGCTGCACTGCGGGTCCACCTTCAGCCCGTGCGCGCGCGCATGGGCCATCGCCGCGGCGACAAGCTGTTCGGCGACGCCGCGGCCGCCGATGGGGCGCGGCACGACGGTGTGCGGCATCGCCATCACGCCGTCGCGGATCGAGTAGTTGGTGTACGCGGTATGGCCTTCGACCGTGGTTTCGAAGCGCGACGCGGCGACGTTGTGGACGATGACGCAGGCGGGCGTGGTGGTCATGCGGGCTTTCTTCGTCGCGTCGTGTGTCGATATCATCGATCGTATGCCCGCCGGATTTCCGGCATGGAATTGTGGATGGATGCCAGCATGAACGTGAAGCAACGCTCGACAAACCGGACCCGGCGCAAGGCCGCAGCCGCCTGCGTGATGATGACCATGACGGCCATGTGTGCCCTGGGGGCTTCATCCGCAGCCTGGGCACAGGCTGGCGGCAAGGCCGACAAGAGTGCAAAAGCCGATAACAAGGGTGACAAGATCATGTCGCGCGAAGAACTTCGCGCGTGCATGAAGCAGAACAAAACACTCGAGGGCGGCAACGAGAAATTCGAGGGCAGCCGCAAAACGCTGGATGCCGAGAAAGCCGAATTGGCGAAAGAGCGCGAGGTGCTCGACCAGCAGGTGAAGGCGGTCGCGGCCGAACGCGACGCTGTCGACAAGGCCGACGAAGCCGCGGTCAAAGCCTACAACGAGAAGGCCAGCGCGATGATCACCACCTTCAACACGCGCAAGCCCGAGATCGACGCGAAGGTCGACGACTGGAACGCACGCAACCGCGCGCACAACGAACGCGCGCTGGCGCACGAGCAGGCGATGAAAGACTACAACGACGCCTGCGCGACACGACGCTTCCGCGAAGATGACGAGAAGGCCATCCGCGCCGGCAAATAGCTCGTGCGGCACCGGCCCAACATGGGCAGGCATGGTCATCGTCGTGGAGTAGTCTCGCGGCCGGAGTACCGATGCCCGAAGCCCTTCGTTCGTTGATCCAGCAACCCTGGTCTCTTGCCCCCGACACGCTGCTTGGGGCGGTGATGCTTGGGCTTGCGGCCGCGCTCGCGGGCGAGGTGGTGTGGCGCGTGCTGCATTGGCCGCGGCTGGTGGGCTACGCCATCATCGGCACGCTGATCACCGTCATCGGCCAAGCCGTCGACGGCGCCGACGAAGGTGTTCGGTTGGTGATCGATGCCGCGCTGGGCGTGCTGCTGTTCGAGTCGGGCGCGCGGCTCAACCTGCGCTGGCTGCGCCACAACCCGTGGCTGCTGGCCTCGAGCCTGCTCGAAAGCGCCATCACGTCGTTGGTGATCGTGTTCGGCGCGCAGTGGCTGGGCGTGCCCGCTGCGGTGGCGGTGCCGCTGTCGCTGATCCTCGCGGCGTCATCGCCGGCGTTGACGATGCGCGTCGTCGGCGAATTGCATTCGGCGGGTCAGGTCACCGAACGGCTGCTCGCGATGTCGGTGCTGAACACGGTCGTCGCGGTGATCGCGCTTCAGCTTTATGGCGCCGGCATGCTGCTCAGCGTGCCCGACACCTGGACGCAGGCGATCGGGCCGGTGTCGTTCTCGTTCTTCGGCTCGATCGTGCTTGGCGGCGCTGACGGCCGAAGCGATTCACTTCGCCGCGCGCCGCTTCGACCTGCGGCATGACCCGGCGGTGCTGTTGATCGTCGGCTTCGTGATGTTGGCGCTGGTGCTGTCGAAGACGCTGCATCTTTCGATGCTGATGGTGCCGCTGCTGGCAGGCATCTGGCTGCGCAACCGCAGCGACCGGCCGTGGCTGTGGCCGCGTCACTTCGGCAGCCTGGGTGCGTTGTTGGTGATGGCGCTCTTCGTGGCGGTCAACGCCGCGTGGTCACCGGCCGCGGTGGCGCCGCTGCTGGCGGTGGCGCTCGCCTTGGTCGTGCTGCGCGTGTTGGCGAAGGTGCTGGGCGTGTCGTTGTTGGCGCGGCCGAGCGGCTTGAACACGAAGCAGGGTTTGTGGCTGGGCTGCGCGCTGATGCCGATGTCGGCCACCGCGTGGGTGATGGGGCTGGACTTCGCGGCGCAGCAGGGTGTGCGCGCCGAAGGGCTGATGCCGCTGCTGCTGGCGTGCATCGCGATCTTCGAACTGGTGTCGCCGCTGGCCTTGCGATTCTTCCTGCGGCGGGCGGGTGATGTGGAACCGTCGGCCGCCGCGCCGGCCGCGACCGTCGCCGTGAACGCGAACGCATCGGTGCCGTGAGCCTCGAGACCTTCGCGCCGTCGGCGGCCTTCACGCTGGGCATCGAGCTCGAGCTTCAGGTCGTGAACCGTCACGACTACGACCTCACGCCCGGCGCGCTCGACCTGCTGCGCCTCACGTCGCGCCGCAAGCTGGCGGCCGACGTGAAGCCCGAAATCACCAGCAGCATGATCGAGCTGTCGACCGGCATCTGCACCGATCACGGTCAGGCGATGCGCGAGCTGACCGAGGTGCGCGATGCGCTGGTGGCCGATGCACGCAAGCTCAACCTGGCGCTGTGCGGCGGCGGCACGCACGCGTTTCAAGACTGGAGCCACCGCCGCATCGTCGACACGCCGCGCTTTCGCCAGGTGTCGGAGCTCTACGGCTACCTCAGCAAGCAGTTCACCGTCTTCGGCCAGCACGTGCACATCGGCTGCGCCAGCCCCGACGAGGCGTTGTGGTTGTTGCACGCGATGGCGCGCTACATCCCCCACGTGATCGCGCTGTCGGCGTCGTCACCGTACGTGCAGGGCACCGACACGGGCTTTCACTCGGCGCGTTTGAACTCGGTCTTCGCGTTCCCGCTCGCGGGCCGCGCACCTTTCGCACTGACGTGGGACGACTTCGGTGTCTTCTTCGGCAAGATGGCGCGCACCGGTGTCGTCAAGTCGATGAAAGACTTTTACTGGGACATCCGCCCCAAGCCCGAATTCGGCACGATCGAAGTCCGCGTGATGGACACACCCCTGACCATCGAGCGCGCCGCCGCCATCGCCGCGTACCTGCAATGCCTTGCCCGCTGGCTACTGACCGAGCGGCCCTTCCAGCCGCACGAAGACGATTACCTGCCCTACACCTACAACCGCTTCCAGGCCTGCCGCTTCGGCCTGGACGGCACGCTCGTCGATGTGCACGGCAGCGACCCCGTGACCATCCGCGCGGCGATTGCGCGCACGTTGGACGCGTTGGATTCGCATGCCGTCGACCTGAAGGCGCAGGATGGTTTGGAGGCCGTGCGCGCGGCGATCGATGCTGCTTCGACCACCGATGCGGATTGGGTTCGCGGCGTGCAGGGCAAGGAGAACTTCTTGCCCGAGGTGGTGAGGAGGCAGTGTGAGCGGTGGGAGGGTGTGCCGAGTCTCGGATCATGAATGAGCGCTCGTCGAGACGTTCTGCATGCGCGATACCGCGCGCGCTCGAGCTCGAGCGAAAGATCCGCGTGCTTGCCTGGCTACCGGTCGCGGCGTTGGTGGCTTGCGATGCCGATCGCTCGTTCTGCTCCGTCGCGATCTACGAGGCACCGCGAAGCGAATACCGGCTGGCCGTGGCCGCGCGCGGGATCGTCGAGGCGAACCACGACCTTGCCGCGCGCTCGACAAGCGAGGTCCGCGTGTGCTCGATCGCCGGGAATGCCCAACGACATGACGTTGCGTGGACGCTCTCGGATCGCCGAACGCGCAACCTCCGCGACGAACTCGCGCGCCGCCTCGACACTGCCGGCTACCGACGCTTGGACGAGCAGGAGCTCGAGGACAGCGCCAAAGTCGTCGCCGGCATCCTGAGCGGCCCCAAGGGAACTCGCCTCGGCGGACAGACCGGGTCGCTGAAACTGGTTCTGTACGGGCGTTGCGACGCCGACGCCGACGCTGACGACAAGCGGCTGGCGGAACAGGTGCGCACCTGTCGGGCCGTGTTGCCCTGAGCGTGGAGGGGGCGGGCTGGTCGCGGCCGCGTCGCTGTCAAGCCTCCACCACGATCGCGAATTTCGCGCCCAGCCACCCGCCGCTTTCTTCCGTGAACGGCACTGTCAGCGCGGCCCGGCCGTCGTTGCTCAGGCGCCGCCACAACCCATCGCGTTCGTTGCCCGGATCGCCCGCTACGTACAACTGCGTCGTCAGCAGTTCCTTGCGCCCCAGCTTCACCTTCACGTGAATGTGCGGCGTGCGGCCGGTGTAGCGGGCAGGGCGCATCGTGACGAAGGTGTAGCGGCCGTCGGTGTCGACGCTCGAGCGGCCGAAGCCCTGGAACGACGGGTCGGCGTTGCCGCCATCGCCGGGGTGGTGGTAGTGGCCCTTGTCGTCGCATTGCCAGATCTCGACGACCGCACCCTTCAGTGGCTTGCCGTCGATGTCGACAACGCTGCCGCTCAGTTTCGTGCGGTGCGCGGGGGTGTAGGTGAGCGCGCCGTTGACCAGTAGGTCGTGGTCCGCGTCAGCGGGGATCTCGACGGGGTAGAACGGGCCTTCGGTTTGGCGTGGGGTGGGCATCAGGCGCTGCTGCGCGTTCCCGCGCGCAGCCCAGGTGCTGCCGATCACGGCGGCGACCATGGGCAGGACGGTCGCCATGCCCAGGTGGTGAAGCGTGCGGCGGCGGCCGGCATCGATGGCCTTGTGGACGGCGGTGTCGATGGAAGTGCGGTTTTTCATGAAGGCTCCGTGTCGAGCGGGGTGATGTGCTGACCCTCGATCGCAAGCGCAAGTTCAATCAGCGGCATAGACTTTGCGCGTGTTCTTGGCTCGTCTTCGCGCCGCAAGGCTGATCGCGCTGCTGGCACTTGTGTGGCAAGTGTCGATGACGTTGGCTGCGCCTGTCGGCTGGTGCTGTGAGGGTCGGTCACCATGCTGTGTGGCCACGACTTCGGCCGCGAGCTGTGGTGGCTGCGCGTTGTCATCGACAGCGCTTCCGGCGCAACGTGTCGATGCTCCGCATGCGTTCGTGGCGTCGCATGCGCCGTCCTATCGGGCACCCCATCAACCTGCGATTCCTGTCTCGAGACATTGGCGTCCTCCGGACATGGCTGTCGCTGCGTCTGTTCTCGAGTGATTTCATTTCCTGTAGTTCATTCCCTTTTGAGAGGTTCACATGAAGAAGATCGTTTTGAAAGTCACTGCCGTCGTCGCAGCCCTGGGCTTTGGCAGCAGTGCCTTCGCCGCGGCATGTTGTGTTGCTGGCGCGGCGTGCTGCGGCGGCATGCTGCCGTGCTGCTGGTAGCACTGCGTTAACCAGCACGTAGCCACGGGCCCGCGCTTCGAAAGAAGTGCGGGCCTTTTTCTTTGCGGAACGCGGTGATCAGCGCAGCCAACTCGGTCCCTTCGTACGCAGGGTCATTGGCTGCCCCGTGATCGGGTGCGACAGTTCGATCGACAGCGCGTGCAACCGCATGCGATGCACCGCGTCGCGGCTGTCAGCAGGCCCGTACAACGCATCGCCGACGATCGGGTGACCGATGGCGGCCAGGTGCACGCGCAACTGGTGCGTGCGCCCCGTCAGCGGCTCGAGTTCCAGCAGCGTGCGCGGCGCCTCGCCGGGTCGCTCTTTCACGCGCCAGCGCGTCAACGAAGGCTTGCCGTGTTCATGGTCGACGACTTGGCGTGGGCGACGCGGCCAGTCGGCGGCCAGGGGCAGGTCGATCGTGCCTTCGTCGTCCGCGACATGACCGTGCACCAGCGCGACGTAGGTCTTGCGCACCTCTCGCGCCGCGAAGGCGTGGCTTAGCGCGCGCTGCATGTCGATTCCGCGGGCGAACAGCAGCAGGCCCGACGTCGCCATGTCGAGCCGATGCACGACCAACGCGTCGGGGAAACGTTGCTGCACTCGCGACCATGCGCAGTCGGCCAACTCGGGCTTGCGGCCGGGCACCGACGGCAGGCCGGCCGGCTTGTCGACCGCGGCCCACGCGTCGTTCGCCGTCACGATGTCGATGGCCGACACACCGGCGTCATCGTTCCCGTTCGGAGGCTGCCTCAGGGAACCTTGGTCGTTCGATTCGGTCACGTGTGTCACACCTTGTAGACAATGCTCGCATGACTTCGCTTCCCCCCGCGCGCCGCCGGCCGCACGTGGCGCTGGTGCTGGCCGCGGCCGCCGGGCTTGCGTCCGCTGCCAACGCGCAGATCACGCCAGCACCGGCTCCTGCCGCACCTTCATCCGTCCCTTCCGCCGCTTCTGGATCCACGCCCGCGCCTTCACCCGCGCCTTCACCCGCGCCATCACCGGCACCCTCGCCACCCCCATCGCAGCAAGTCGAAATCCGCAGCGACCGCACGCGTGACACCGATGAGCGCCGCCAATCCACCGCGTCCAAGATCGTCATCGGCCGCGATGACATCGAGCGCATGGGCGACAGCACCACCAGCGAGGTGTTGAAGCGCCTGCCCGGCGTCACCATCGGCGGTGCACCCGGCCGTGGCGGCGGGCCGCGCATGCGCGGCATGGGCGGCGGCTTCACGCAGATCATGATGAACGGCGAGCGGCTGCCCCCGGGCTTCTCGGTCGACTCGATCACGCCCGAGCAGATCGACCGCATCGAACTGCTGCGCGCACCGACCGCCGAAACCGGCGCGCGCGCCATCGCCGGCACCATCAACATCATCCTGCGCGAGGGTTTTCGCAAGCGGGTGAACGACCTGAAAGTTGGGGCCGAAGTGCGCGACGGCCGCGTATCGCCGGGCATTTCATGGACGCGCAACGACAGTGTGGGCGAAGCCTTCATCTACACGGCGGCGCTGACCTACTTCGACCGCAGCAACCCCACGCGCACGCACTCGCAGGTGCAGGCTGTAGACCTTGCAACCGGCGCGGCCCTGGCCGACTACAGCGACGACAACTTCGCGCTCGGCCATACGAAGGGGGTCAACGCCAACGCGCGTTTGCAGTTGCGCTTCGGTGAAGGCCACTCGCTGGTGCTGATGCCGATGGCGATCTCGAGCGACAGCCGCAACCGCGCCACCAACGAGCGCGACACACTCGTCGGCGTACCCGAGTACGCGACCTCGCGCACCGACACCGAAGGCCGCTTCAGCCTCATGCGCCTGAACACGCAATACAACCGCCTGCTGAGCGGCGGCACGCGGCTGGACTTGCGCGCCAACACGGGGGAACACCGCTGGCGCGGCGACACGTTCAACACGCAACGCGACGCCGCAGGGGCGACCGTGCGCACCGTCGACAACTTCACCAACTGGCGCGACCGCAACACCACGTTGTCGGCGAAAGCGTCGTCGACCATCGCGCAAGACCACAACCTGGTCGGCGGTGTCGAAGTCGAAGACGGCGCGCGCCGCGAAACCCGCGTCACGCTCGAGAACGGCTTGCCGCCCGCGTCGCTCAGATGACTTCGGCGAGAACGTCCAGGCATCGACGCGCCGCACCGCGGTGTACGTGCAAGACGAGTGGAACCAGACGCCGCAATGGGGCTTTCATGCCGGCCTGCGCTGGGAAGGCATCGAAACCCGCGGCCAGGGCGCCAACAACACCGACGTGCGCAACCGCAGCAGCGTCGCCACGCCGCTGCTGCACGCCGTCTACAAACTCGACGCGCAGCGTCGCGACCAGGTGCGCATGAGCCTGACGCAAAGCTACCGCACGCCGTCGCTGGCGCAACTGATCGCGCGCCCGTTCGTGTCGACCAACAACTCGTTGACCTCGCCCGACCGCTACGGCAACCCCGACCTGAAACCCGAACTGGCCAACGGCCTGGACCTTGCCTTCGAGCGCTACCTCGACGAAGGCGGCGTGCTGAGCGCCAACCTCTTCCACCGCCGCATCCGCGACGTGATCCGCAACGTCACCACGGTCGACTCGTTGTCAGGCCGCGCGCAGTCGCGCCCGGTGAACCTCGACGGCGCCATCACCACCGGCCTCGAACTCGAGGCACGGTTCAGGCTCGACCAGGCGATGGCCGAAGCGCCGCGCGTGGAGCTGCGCCTGAACGGCAGCGTCTTCCACTCGAAGGTCGACGGCGTGCCCGGCCCCGACAACCACATCGAAGGCCAACCCCGCGGCGTGCTCAACCTGGGCGCCGACTACCGCCTGCGCGGCACGCCGCTCAGCATCGGCGGCAACCTCAACTACACGCCCGCCGTGCGCACGCGGCTGACCGAGTTGCAGGTGAACGGCGAGTCGAGCAAGCTGGTCGGCGACGCGTACGCGCTGTGGACGTTCGACCCGAATCTGCAATTGCGCCTGTCGGCGAACAACGTGGCGCCGCGGGACTACCGGACGAGCAATCAGGTCGAAGGTGGTGGGGTGGCGCAGACGCGCACGCAGTTGGATAGCGGGGCGACGACTTGGCAGGTGCGGCTCGAGGTGAAGCTTTGATCGGGCACCTTCGGTTTCGCCTACCAGTCGGCTAGTCGTTGATTTCGAGCTTCTTCCCGCTGAACGGGTTTCGAATCGACAACTTGCCCAACGCTCTTCCGGCTTGGAAGTCCTCGCTCCAGAGCCGGGCGCAGCCGCTCACCATCGCGGCCTGGACGATCAACGCGTCGTAAAACGCGATGCCGTGCAGTACGTGAAGGTCAACCGCCGCATCGATCAAGGCGGGCGAGGTTGGAACGACCTCGAAGCCCGAATAGAACGCCAGCCGTTCGTGGATCAGTGGCGCGGGAAGCGCCAGCTTGCGCAGCGCCACGTTCGCGAACTCTTGCAGGACCTGCGTCGAGAGGACGGCGTCGCCGCTCACGCGCAATTGCCGGATCAGCGCGATGGCGCGCTTCTGCTTCGCCGGCTCGTCGGAGGCGTCCGCGTAGACGAGGACGTTGGTGTCAATGAAGCTGCGCACGGACGGCGCCCTATCGGCGCTTGTTGGCGTCTTCGCGATCGAACTTCCAGCCAGACAAGCGGCCAGGCGTCGCCAGTGCTGACGCTTCGAAGGCCCGAACTTCGCCTTCACGCTGTTGCGCGCCTGCAAGCTGCTCGAGGTAGTCGCGCACGGCTTGGTTGAGGCTTTTGCCCATCGCCTGCGCGGCACGGCGGGCGCGCTCGGCCACCCTTTCATCGACCGAAAGTGTGATGTTCATCGTATGCTCACAAGTTACGTGCGCACATAATATGTGCTGAACGTGGGTTGTCAAGCATCAACACCGGCATGCGCGAATACTCGGGCGGGGCGACGTGCCGCTCGAGGTGAAGCTGTAACCGCCTCGGCATCAAGGAATCAGAACGGTCGCCCCCGTCGTGCTTCGCGACTCGAGCGCACGATGCGCCTGGGCGGCATCGGCAAGCGCGAAGCTCTGGTTCGGCTCGCCGACGATCTTGCCGGCCAGCACCAACGAAAACAGCTCGTCGGCCATCGCCAACATGTGAGCGCGCGGCGTCGCGTAGTGCACCATCGCCGGCCGCGTCAGCCACAACGAGCCCTTCGCTGCGAGCAGCGACGCGTCCACGCTCACTGGGCCAGACGATGTGCCGTTGCTTACCAACGTACCGCGCGGCCGAAGGCTGTCGAGCGACGCCATCAGCGTGTCCTTGCCCACCGAGTCATACACCACCGGCACGCCCTTGCCGTCGGTGAGCTCGCGCACGCGCTGGGCGATGTTCTCGCGTGAGGTGACGATGGTGTGGGCGCAGCCGTGCGCCTTCGCGACCGCCGCCTTCTCGTCGGTGCTGACGGTGCCGATCATCGTCACGCCGATCGCGCGTGCCCATTGGCAGGCCACCAGGCCGACGCCGCCAGCGGCCGCGTGATAGAGGATCGTTTCACCGCCTTTCAGCGGGTAGACCTGGCGGAACAGGTACTGCGCCGTCATGCCCTTCATCATCAGTGTCGACGCGGTGCGGTCGGACACGCCCTCGGGCAGCGGGATCAGCGCCTCGGCGGGCATCACGCGAACCTCGCTGTACGCGCCCTGCGGCCCGAGCAGGTAGCCCACGCGCTGACCCACGCGGATGTCGTCGACGCCGGGGCCGACCACCTCGACAACACCGACCGCGTCCGAACCAAGCCCGTTCGGCAGCGCAAGCGGATAGCGACCCGTGCGGAAGTAGATGTCGATGAAGTTGACGGCCACGTAGGTGTGGCGAACGCGCACCTGGCCGGGGCCGGGGTCGCCCACATCGACGGTCTCGAGCTTCAGGACTTCGGGGCCGCCGGTTTCGTAGAAGCGGATCGCTCGGGCCTTGGCAGTTGTCGTCACCATCACGCCGCCTTACGCAGAAAGCCCTGCTGACGCCCCTTCGCGTTGGGCGCAAAGCCGTTGGCGGCCAGCGTTTCCTCGACGCTGTCGTAGAAGACGCCGATCTTGCTGATCTCGCGGGCCTGGCTTGCGGTCGCGATCGGGCGGCCGAACTCTCGGGAAATCCTCACGAGCTGCTCGACCTGCTCGACCGTGCCCGTCTTGCGCGTGCCCGACTGGTGCCAGAGGTTGTCTTCGATGCCGCAGCGCACGTGCAGGCCGAGCGCGATACCCATCATGTTGATCGGCAGCACGTTGCGCATCGAGCTTTCGACCGTGAGCACCGCGCCGTCGGGCGTTGCTCGGACGAAGTTCGCGAGGTTGTAGAGGCTCGGCACGTCCATGCCGCCGCCGATCGCGACCCAGTTCATCACGAGAGGGCCTTTGTAGATGCCGCGCCGCATCAGCCGCTCGACCGATTCGAAGCTGTTGATGTTGTAGCACTGGAACGCGCTCTGGATGCCGGCCTTCGTGAGCCGGCGGATGTGCTCCTCGGCCCAACCGGGCTGCGCCGGCACCGTCATCTCCTTGTACGCGTTGAAGACCTCGGGGTCTTCCATCGAGGTGCCGCGTATGTCGTCGGTCGAGAACTGTTCGAGGATGTTCATCTGCGACGTGTTGATCGTCACCGTCACCTGGTCCGGTGTCGGCTCGAGCTCGGCCAGCATGTGGCGCGTGTCGTCGGACAGCCATTTCGCCGCGGAGCCATCGGTTTCCGGCGCGAAGCTGATCGAGCCGCCAACCTGGATGATCATCTGCGGCACGGCGCGGCGCACACCGCCGATCAGTTCGTTGAACTTCGATAGCCGCTTGCTGCCTTTGCCGTCGAGTTCGCGCACATGCAGGTGCAGCACCGCCGCGCCGGCGTTGTAGCAGTCCACGGCCTTCTGCACCTGCTGCTCCATCGTCACCGGGATGTCTTCCGGAAAGTCGGAAGGCAGCCACGAAGGCGCGTAGGGCGCGGCCGTGATGATCAGCGGCTGCTGGTTTTCGGGGAAGAGGGAACCGTCGAGGTAGTTCATCGCGTGGCTTCGTTGAGTAGGTCGGACGTGGCGGGTGTGGCGGGCGGATTCAGTACGTCGCGGTGCCGATGATCCCGGCGCGCTCCATCTTGCGATGGCACGGCGGGTAGTCCATCACCGCGTAATGCTGCGTCGAGCGGTTGTCCCACATCGCGACGCTGTTGGGTTGCCAGCGCCAGCGCACTTGATATTCGGGAATGAACGCCTGGCTGACGAGATATTGAAGGAGCTGGCTTGCGCCGGGCTGGTAGTCCATGCCGTAGCGCACGCGCTCGGGCGTATGGAAGTTGGTGAAGTGCGTGGTGAAGCCGTTGACGAAGAGCACTTTCTCGCCGGTGTCGGGATGCGTGCGCACCACCGGGTGCTCGGCATCGGGGTATTGCGCGTGCAGCGCCAGGCGCTTGTCCGTCGGCATCGCGGCGCCGAAGGTGGCTTCGATGCTGTGGCGCGCGCGCAGGCCCGCGATCTGCTGCTTCACCTGCTCCGGCAGGCGCTCGTACGCCAGGACCATGTTGGCCCACATCGTGTCGCCGCCGACCGGCGGGCATTCCACGCAACGCAGCACGCAGCCGAAGGGCGGGTTGTCGCGCCACGTGGCGTCGGTGTGCCATCCATTCTCGTAGCGGTCGTTGGGCGCATCGGGCGACTTGTAGATGCGCACCAGCCCCGGATGCTCGGGGTCGCTGCCGGCGACGGGGTGGTCTTCGAGTTCGCCGAAGTGGCGCGCGAAGGCGACGTGCTCGGCGCGCGTGAAGTCCTGGTCGCGGAAGAAGAGCACGCGGTGGCGCAGCAGCAGCGCGCGGATCTCGGCGACCAGCGCCGGGTCGCGTGACGCCGCGCCGAGGTCGACGTTGCGCAGCTCGGCGCCGATGGCGCAGGTGAGCGGCTCCACGATGATCGAGTCGTGCCGCGACGAAGCGCTGACGATGGCGGCTGCCGTGGGGGCCGCGGTGGCGATGGTCATGATGATGTCTCCTGCTTGGTGCGACCGTGGTGCAGTCGCATCGAGGCTCGATGTCGTGAACGCAGCGCAGTCGGCGCCACCACGATCTTCATCGTACGACCGGCCCCGCGCGCCGACGAGCCCGTTCGAAGCGTCTGACGCCAACGGATAAGCCACCGTCGCGTTGTGCCAATCGGCGCCGAGCGACGACCGAAAGAATCCCGCCGCCGATCCCGAATCACACGAAGGAGACACACGGATGAACTTCACCTTGTCGACCGCCGCATCGCGTTTCGCCAGCGCCGTGCGCTGCCTCGCCGCAACTGCCACGCTGTGTGCCGTGGGCGCTGGCAGCGTGATGGCTCAGGCATTCCCCGAGAAGCCACTTCGCATCGTTGTGCCGGCGCCGCCGGGCGGCACGCTGGACATCGTGGCGCGCACCCTGGCCGACGCGATGCAGCCCATGTTCGGGCAGCCGATCATCGTCGACAACAAGGCCGGCGCGGTCGGCATGCTCGGCGTGCACGAGCTGCTGGGTGCACCGGCCGACGGCTACACGGTGATGGTGCACATCAGCGGCATCGCCTCCGAGATCCCCTACCTTGCCAAGCCGCGCTACGACCCCTTCAAGGACATCAAGCCGATCGCCGAACTGACGCGCAGCGGCCTCGTCTTCGTCGGCGCCCCGAACCTCGAGGCGGCGTCGCTGAAGGATGTGATCGCGTGGGTGAAAGGCAATCCCGGCAAGGTGAGCTACGCGTCGTACACCTCGGGCACGATCGCGCACACGCTGGGCGCCGAGCTGAACAAGGCCGCTGGGCTCGACATGACCCACATCGGCTACAAGGGTTCGCCCCCGGCATTGCAGGACGTGATGGGCGGCCATGTGGCGCTGATGTTCGACGGCCCGGCGACCTCGGTGCCGCTGATCAAGGGCAACAAGATCAAGGCCTTCGCGGTGTCGACGCCGCAGCGCATTGCGGCGCTGCCCAACGTGCCGACCTTCACCGAACTGGGCTTCCCAGGGCTGACGCAGGAAGCCTGGGTCGGGCTGTGGGTGCATCCCGGCGTGCCCGAGGCGGTGCAGGCGAAGCTGCGCGACCTGGCCTTGAAGGCGATGCAGCAGGCACGCGTGCGCGAACGCGTCACCGACCTGGGCATGGAGCCGGGCAGGGCTTCCTCGTCCGACGAGTTGTCTGCGGCGTTGCGCACCGCGCACAAGCGCCAGGGGGCGGCGCTCGAGGCCATCAACTTCAAGCCCGAGTAGCCCGCGTGATCGCCGCGCTGCGCAGCCGGGCAGGCCAGATCTGGCCCGGCTTGCTGGTCGCTGCCGTTGTCGCCGCCGCGGCGTCGTTCCTCGCCGAGCACTACGGTGCACCGGCGATGTTGTTTGCGCTGCTGCTCGGGCTGGCGCTGAACTTCCTGTCGTCCGAAAGGCGCTGCACCGCCGGTATCGACGTTCGCGGCGCGGCGCGTGCTGCGCATCGGCGTGGCGCTGTTGGGCCTGAGGATCACGGCAGGCCAGGTGGCCGAGCTGGGCTTCGCCCCGTTCGCGATCGTGGTCGCATCGGTGGTGCTGACGATCGGGGTCTCGATGCTCGCGGCGCGGCTGATGGGGTTTCAGCCCCTCTTCGGCCTGCTGACCGGCGGCGCGACGGCGATCTGCGGCGTCTCGGCGGCGTTGGCGCTGGCGGCGGCGCTGCCGGCACACCCGCTGAAGGAGCGTGCGACGCTGTTCACGGTGATCGGCGTGAGCGCGCTGTCGACGTTGTCGATGATCGTGTACCCGGCGCTCGTGAACGCGCTCGGGCTCGACGCACGCACCGCAGGCATCTTTCTTGGCGGCACGATCCATGACGTGGCGCAGGTCGTCGGCGCGGGCTACGCGGTGTCGCGTGAGGCCGGCGACGCAGCCACGGTGGTCAAACTGATGCGCGTGGCGATGCTGGTGCCGGTGATCGCCTTCGCGGTGGCGCTGGCACGACGCAAGGCGGCAGCGGCCGGTCCTGTGGAGGCGGTGCTCGGCACCGCAGCGGCACGTGCGCCGCTGCTGCCCGCCTTCGTGGTCGCTTTCGTCGTGTTGGTCGGGCTCAACAGCCTGGGCGTGGTGCCGCAGGTCGTGCGCGAAGCTGGCGCAGACGTGTCGCGCTGGTGCCTGCTGATCGCCGTTGCGGCGATCGGGACCAAGACGCGGTTTCAGGAACTGCTGACCGTCGGCTTGAAGCCGGTCGTGCTGATGCTGGGCGAGACCGTGTTCCTGGCAGCGCTGGTACTCGTCGCGCTGCGCCTCTTCGGCTGATGAATCTGCGCACGGAGCTTTGCGGGGTCGGGTTAGCCCGCGGTGCGTGTCATCGAACGAAAAGTCGGCGTCGCGTGGCGTGCACCCACGGGGCGCATGTGTTTGGACAATCCTGCCCATTCGAACTCGAGGAGAACGCATGATCCGAGCCACGTCCTTCGCCTGCGCCCTGCTGGTCCTGAGCGGCGCCGCCACGGCGCAAGCGTCCACCGCCACGGTTTTCGGCATCGTCGACACGAACTTCACCTACGGCAGTGGCTCGCTGACGAAGGTGCGTGCGATTGGTACCGGCGGGCTCGCGGGAAGCCGGCTGGGCGTGCGCGGCACCGAGGACCTTGGTGGCGGATGGCGTGCGAGCTATGTCCTCGAACATGGCTTCAACAGCGTCAACGGCACCATGGCTGCGCCCGCCTTCTGGAACCGGCAGGTCTTTGTCGGCATAGGCAGCACGTCGCTGGGCGAAGTTCAACTCGGGCGCATCTACACGCCGACGTTCCTCGTGCACGCGACCTACGACGCCTTCGGCCCGCAGGGACCGGCCGCCCAGCAAGTGCTGTTGGGGTCGATCGAGGCACTGCAGCCGGCGGCGATCCGCGCGAACGGCGCCGTCAACTACACGACCCCCGCAGGGCTCGGCGGCTTCGTGGTGCAAGCGATGCGTTCGGACGGCGAGGCCGTGCCGGCCAAGTACACCGGTGTGCGCGCTGGGTACGCAGGTGGCCCCGTGTCGGTCGACCTCGCGGTCGCGCAGTTCGACAACGACCCCATCGGCGATGTGAAGTCGGTGACGCTCGGTGGGCGCTACAAGCTGGGCGACCTGACGATGTACGCGCTGTTCGACCGGGCCAACAGCGGCCGTTCGCTCGACACCAAGGGCATGCAGTTCAGCGTGGCCTACCAGATCGGCGCGGCGGAGCTGAAAGCGTCGGTGGCGCAGTCCGACCGCAAGAGCGCGGCCGGTGCAGACGTTGGCACGACGCGGCGCTACGGCGTGGGCGGCGTCTACAACCTGTCGCGCCGCACGGCGCTGTACACGTCGCTGGCGCGCGTGTCCAACTCGAAGGGTGCCGCGACCGCGCTCAACGGCTCGACGACCGCCGCCAACCAGGGGTCGACCGGCATCGACGTGGGCATCCGCCACGCGTTCTGACCCGCGCGGTCTCGAGTCGTCGATCTACCCGCGCTCGCCGTGGCTGTTGGCGCGTGTCTGCGAAGGGCTGCAGCCGAACTGCTGCTGGTACCAGCGCGAGAAGCCGCTGAGCGCGGCGAAGCCCAGCAGCGCGGCCACGTCGGTCAGTGGCCGATTGCCCTGCGTGACGTGGCGCTGTGCCAGCTCGACGCGCAGCTCGTTGACCAGCCCCGAAAAACTCATGCCGCGATCAGCCAGGCGTCGCTGCACCGTGCGGCACACCAGCCCCAGTTGGGCTGACACCTGCTCGACGCTGCAACGTCCGCTGGGCAACAACAGCATGACCGTGCGCCGCACATCGTCGAGGGTCGAAGGCTCGCTCGCGATCGGTGTGGCGTCCAGCAGGCGTTGCGCGTAGCGCGCCATCAGCGGGTCCGCGGTGGCGTTGGGGGCATCCATCTCGGCAGCCAGGCAGACGATGCCGTTGAAGTCGTGGCCGAACTCGACACGTCGGCCGAAGACCAGCACGTGCGTCGACGTATCGCGCGGCGCCGCGTGGGTGAAGCACACGCGGCGTGCCTGCCACTGCGGACCGAGCAACTGGCGCATCAGCACGAAGAGCACGCCCACCGCCAGTTCGATCGACTGTCGCACGGGCTGGGCACGACCGACGTAAAGCTCTTCTCGAACGATCACCAACTCGCCCTGCTCCTCGAGCACCATCGCCAATGCACCATTCAGCGCCGCGTGGTAGCGAATCAGCACGCTGATCGAGTCGCGCAGAGTGGGCTGGTCTCGGATGACCATGCCCACCGGACCAAGGTTCGACAACTGCCGCGTCTGCGCCATGCGAAGCCCGAAAGGCTCGATGCCCGACTTCGCGGCCGACGCCTCGAGCAGACGGCCGACGCGATCGGCTGGGACCATCAGGTCGGGCTCGCGAAGCACGCCGGGGTCGAGCCCGGCGTCCAGCAGCATGCGGTTCGGGTCGAGGCCGAGCCGCACGCGCGACGTCGGCGTAGTTGGTGAGGCTGGCGGCGCGGACCAGGTTCGACATGACGTTGCTGCCAAGTGGCGACGACGTGCGACGTGCGACGTGCGACGTGCGAAGTGCGAGTGCGAGTCGACGGATGGTTTCGCCGCTTGGGACGTTGGCGTCAAGCGATGGCCGCTGGCGTGGGCTGAAGGCCGTAAGCCTGCGCCATCAACCGCATCGACCGATGCCGCATCGCCGGCTCGTGCGCCCAGGTGTTGACCACCAGCTCATCCAGCTCCAGCGACTGCGCCAGCGCATCCAGCTTATCGCGCACCGTCTGCGCGCTGCCGACGAAGGCGCGTTGGCGCATCGCGTTGACCATCGGCTGTTCTTCGGCGGTGAAGCCGCGTGCGGCGATGGCGTCGGGCGCCTGCAGTGGGCCCAGCAGGTTGCGCGCGCGGTCGACGCGCCAGCGTTCGCGTGACATGGCCAGGTGCTGCGCTTCGTCGTCGGTGGGCGCCGCCAGCGCCCAGACGCAGATCGTTGTTTGCGGCTTCGGGTGGCGCTCGCTTGGCTTGTAGAGCGTGCGGTACAGGTGCAGCGCCTGCTCGCAGCCCTGGCCGTCGGTGAAGAAGTAGGCGAAGGCGTAGGGCATGCCGAGTTCGGCTGCCAGACGCGCGCCGTAGTCCGAGCTGCCGAGCATCCACAACACCGGTGTGCGCGAATACCCGGGCGCGTCGTGCGGCGCGCGTGGGTGCGCGACCACGCCGCCCAGCGCCTGATGGTTCACCCACGCCGCGAGTTGCTGTACCTGCTGCGGAAAGTCTTCGGCCATGCCCGATTGGTAGGGGTTCAGCGCCATCGCCGTGCGACGGTCACCGCCGGGCGCGCGGCCCAGGCCCAGGTCGATGCGGCCCGGTGCCAGCGCGTCGAGCACGCGGAACTGCTCGGCGACCTTGAAGGCCGCGTAGTGCGGCAGCATGACGCCCGCGCTGCCGATGCGGATGCGCGTGGTGCGCGCGGCGATGGCGGCCATCAGCATCTCGGGCGCGGTGCCGACGATGGTGGGCAGGCTGTGATGTTCGCTGACCCAGTAGCGCGCGTAGCCGAGTTGCTCGGCCAACACCGCGGCGTCGACTGAATCACGCAGCGCGGCGTCTTCACCGCGGCCGGCGGTGGCGACGGATTGGTCGAGGATGGAAAGGCGTTGGACCGGCATGCGGCGATTGTGGTGCCGCACGTTTGGGACTGCGGCGCTACAGCGGCAACCCGAAATCCAGATCGAAGCTGCGCTCGACCAGCCACACGCTTGCAAGCAAGCCCACCGCGACTGACAGCGCGGGCACCACGGTGTTGCGATAACGCGGCGCGTGGCGCCATGCCAGCAGCAGCGGCAGCAGCAGCGCAACGACCACCAGTTGGCCGGCTTCGACGCCGAGGTTGAAGGCCAGCAGGGGCATGGCGAGTTCGGTGCCGCGCAAGCCTAGTTCTTGCAGCGGGCCTGCGAAGCCGAAGCCGTGGACCCAGCCGAAGACGGCGGCCAGCATCCATCGCGGCATGCGCACGATGGGGCGCAGGTTGTCGATGGCGGCGACGAGCACGCTGGCGGCGATCAGGCTTTCGACCCAACGTGATGATGGCGCGACCACGCCTGCGGCGGCCAGGCCCAGCGTGATCGAGTGGGTGAGCGTGAATGCGGTGACGATGCGCACGGTGTCGACAGCAATATCGCGCCGCGAGCTGCGCACGACCCAGCGGCCGTCGATGCGTGTGAAGACCGTGACCGCGATCAGTGTGACGAGGAAGAGCAGGTGGTCGGCGCCGCCCGCGATGTGCGCGGCGCCTTCGCGCAGAAAGTGCAGGAAGCCGCCGGGTGCGGTGGTGGCGCGGGCTGCACCCGAGTCGCTCAACGGCACGGGCCGCGCGCCAGGCTCCAGCACGGCCAGCGCGGCGGCGGTGCCCTCGCGGTCGACACGCAGCAGGCCGCGATGGCCGGCGTCGGTCGCAGCGAACAGGCGGTACGTGATCGTCGATGGTGCTGTGCCTGCGGCGCAGAGCACGTTGTGTGCCAGTACCGCATGCGACACGCCGCCACGTTCGATCAGTGCCGGCTCGCCGCGCGCTTCGATCGCGCAGGCGCCGTCGGCTGATCGAAGCTCGACCGCGCCGAGCACGTGCTCGCGAATCTGCGGCCAGACGCGGCGCACTTCGCCCCAGGTGATGGTGCGGTCGTCGTTGGTGTCGATCGCCACTTCACGCTCGAGGTCGCGCAACGCGATGTCGATGCGCAGCGTGGTCGCGCCCGAGGGTTCGCGTGCGAGGTGCAGGTAGGCGTCGCTGGATGCGTGTGCGTGCGCGGTGGCGGGTGCCAGCGCCAGCATGACGACCAGCGCCAGCAGCGCGAACAACCAGCCGTGGTCAGCGGTGGCGCGTCGGCTCATCGGGCGGCCTCCAGCGCCTGTGCCAGTCGAAGGTCATGCCAGCCTTCGGCGCGGCGGCGTTCAGCGAAGTCGCGTGCCTGCGCTTGCTGCTTCGCCGCCGTTGCAGCGCGCACCAATAGCAGCGCGTCGATCGGTTCGCGTTGGGTCTGCCAGTTCGTCTGCGCCAGTTGCCATGCGCGCGCGGCGTCGCCTTCGACCTCGAGGGCCAGCCAGGCTTCTTCGCGCAGGTGCGGCACGTCGCCACGCTGGCGTGCAGAGTCGAGTGCGACTCGCAGCGTGCGCGCCTGCCTGCTGGCCTCGTCGCGTTGGCCCAGTCCGTGCAAGCGCGACGGCTCGGCGCAGTTGCAGGGCTTCGGGCAATCGGTGCTGTCGGTCGCGTCGGCGTCGCCACGATCACGACGCGCGTCGATCAGCGCCAGCGCGCGTTGCGCCTGCCCGCCTTCGAGCAACGCGTCGGCGTGCGCGGCGACGATGTAGATCTCGGCGTCGCGCGCCGAGGTGAGAGGTTCGAGCAGGCGCGCGGCATCGAGTGGCTGCGCCTGGCGTTGAGCGAGCTCGGCGCGCAGCAGCGCGAACCACGGGTCTTTCGGTTGCTGCGCATGCAGCGCTGCCAGCGCGCGCGATGCCTCTTGCGGTTCGCCCTGCAGGCTGCGCAGTTCGGCCGTGCATGCCATGCGCGATGCGGTGTGACGGCCGCAGCGCGCGTGCCGGCCGAGCGAAGTTCGGCGAAAAGTGCTTCGCAGTCGGCGCGTGCCGCGTCGAGCCGACCCTGCACCTGATGCACGGCCGCACGTGCGAGGCGCGCCTGCCAGCGCACGCCGGCTTCGACAGACTCAGTGGTCGTGCTCGGCAGCAGCAGCGCATTCAGGTCAGCGACCGCGTCGTCGAAGCGATGGCGGCTTTGCAGGATGCTTGCGCGCATCAGGCGCACGGCCGGCGGCGGTGCTGCGAGCGACCACCACGGGGCGAGTGCGGCTTGCGCTTCGCCAATGTCGCGTGGGTCGCCGGTGCGGCGCGCGCGGCGCAGCGCGTCGTTCGCGGTGTCGAGCGCCAGCGGCAGGTCGTCGGCACGTGCGCGCAGTGCTTGTCTGCGCTCACGTTGCGCGGCGACGGATGCGGGCAGGCGTTCGACGATCACGTCATCGGCGGCCGGCACGAATGGCGTTGCCGTTGCCGTTGCCGAAGCCGTGGCGGCCCGGCGACGAGCAGCAGCGCGCACGCCAAGCCTCGTCGCGCAAGAAGGGGGTGCATGGTTCGTAGAAGTGGAACGTGCGCGAGGGCCGCGATGCACGCGGCCCTCGCCGGAAGGGTCAGCCGATCGGCATCGGCTCGACCGAGTCCGACGTCGGTGGCGACAGCCCGTCGACATTGCGCGGTTCAGCTTCGTCGTCGCTCGAACGGCTCGCCGCCCAGGCGCTGAACTCGTCGACCGTGGCGGTGGGAATGCCGTCGCCGCCTCCGTTGTCGGTCCCGCCACCGTCGCTGCAGGCCGACAGCAGGGCCAGCGCCACGACAAGCGCGGGCACCAGCGGCGCGCGCACGCGCAGCCGCGTCTGGTTTCGCTTCGTGTTCATCGACGTGCTCCTCACTGCGTGCCCGCGCCGGGGATCGGCGTGTTCAGGTATGGGAAGCCGGCCAGCAGCGGCACCACCGCCTGATCGACGGCGTCGTGCAACTTGAACGTCGTTGCGCCCAGCGGCACGGCCGACGGGTTGCACGCGGCGCCGAACCCCAGCGCGTTGGTGGTTCCGTTGGCGACGCACAAGCCGCCCATGACCGCGACCAGTGCGATGTCGACGACGTCGTCCTTCGGCCGGCGGCCGTTCGGGAAGCCCGCGTTGTCGCTGCCGCCCGCCAGGATGTTGCCGACGATGCCCAGGCGGTTCTGCTGCGCGAACGGCACCGGCGCGATGGCCGTGTTCAGGCGCAGCATTTCCGACGCGACGACGTTGCGCGGCTGGTTCACGCCGGCGATGCCGGTGAGGAAGGTCGTGACCAGGTCGTTGCGCGGGAAGTTGGTCGGCGCGGTGTTGGGGATCGCGAGTGCGATCTCGAGCAGCGCCGGCAACGTCGGGTTGGTGACGTAGTCGATGAACTGCCCGTCACCCGAGGGCTTGGACGCGTTGAACCGGTCCTTGTCTTTGATGCCGATCACGACCTCGTTCACCAGCGGCATGCCCAGGCGCGACACCTGCGTCCACGCGCCGCCGACCTTCTCGCTCGTCTGCAGGCCGCTGGCGGGCGTGCCGTCGAGCACGCGCACCTGCCGCAGGCTGGCGGTGGTCCAGCCGCCGATGACGTCGTCGCCATTGGTGAGGCAGCTGCGATGAATTTCGAGCGCCATCGTCGTCACGTTCTTGTCGTCGATGGTGTTGGGCGCGGCGCCAATCAGCGTGGGGTCGGTGATGACGGCCAGCGGCGCGTTCACCAGGTCGAAGATCGTGCCCAGGTTCACGGCGAAGGGGTCCTGGCGCTGACCCACGAACATCTTCGCGGGGGTGGTGCAGCCGGGCACCTGTACGTCGTAAATGTGCTTGGCGGCGTAGGCCGCGTAGTTCGGAATCGTCTTGGTGCCGATGTTGTCGACTGGCTTGGCGAAGGTGGTTGCGCCCGTGCCCATCTGCGTGACCGACGAGCGCTGGCCGCTCCTTCGGTCACCGCGCATCACGTGCACCGAATAGTTCTGCTGCACCTGCAGGTTCGCGTCGTTGGGGTTGGCGACCTGGCCGGCCTGCACCAGCGGAATGTTCACCGACTTGCCGCCGACGTTCAGGTTCACGCCGCCGCCCGCGAGCGTGTTGGCGAAGCGGAACTGGAACGTCAGGTCTTCCCTGGCATCGCCGTTGTTGTCGATGTGGATCTCGTACATCGCGTTCGGATCCATCGAGAAGTAGTTCGGGCCGCCGTATGAATCCTGCAACGGCAGGTAGTTGGCGATGACCGTGACGTAGTCTGTGCGGCCCTGCTCGTAGCTGCGGAACATGTAGAAGTCAGTGCCGTCGACCTTGGGTACGGTCGTGATGAACGGCGCCTCGCGGTGGCTCGAGGCCTGGGTGCCGATGTGCGCGCCCAGGGCGAGAAGGGTGGCCGTGGCGATGATCGCCAGGCGGCCCGGACGGGTGGGATGGATCTTCAAGGGGGACTCCTCGGTGGATGAAGGCGGTGCCCGGGCCGCGTCGTGCGTTCCCTCGAGGCATCGGATCGAACGTCACTACGCCGCTGGATGCTCGGCGGATGCACGCGCGGTGCGACTTGCGAGTTTTTTCCGGGGAATGTCACGAGAACCTCACAAGGCGATCACATCCCCGCCGGGCGGGAACTTGCCATCGCGTGCAACACTCGATGGCGCATCGCCCGCAAACATGCGGGCACCCAACGGAGCACACATGCATCGTCGTCGTGACTGGTTGCGCCGCCTCGCAGGCGGCTTTTTGGCGGGGTCGGCCGTGCAGGCATGGCCGACCCTGGCGGCGGCGGCGCGCGCCGACCGCGTGGTGTTGAGCGACGACGAGTGGCGCAAGCGCCTGACGCCGATGCAATACGACATCCTGCGGCGCGAAGGCACCGAGCGCGCGGGCACCAGCGCGCTGAACGCAGAGAAGCGCAAGGGCACGTACCTCTGCGCGGGCTGCGATCTGCCCCTCTTCACATCCGCGATGAAGTACGAAAGCGGCACCGGCTGGCCCAGCTTCTTCAGCACGCTGCCCGACGCGTTCGGTACGAAGTCCGACCGCAAGCTCTTCTCCGAACGCACCGAATACCACTGCGCACGCTGCGGCGGCCATCACGGCCACGTGTTCGACGATGGCCCCGCACCAACCGGCAAGCGCTACTGCAACAACGGCGTGGTGCTGAAGTTCGTGGCGCAGGCGCAGTCATGAAGCGCCTGGGCATGATGTTGTTGGCGCTGGTTGCGCCGCTGGTCGTGGTGACGACACCGCTGGTGATGGCGCAGACCACCGTACCGTCGCCCTCTGCCGGCAAGGCCGGCGGCCCGACCGCGCTGGCGACCTTCGCCGGCGGGTGCTTCTGGTGCACCGAGGCCGACCTCGACAAGGTCGACGGCGTGTTGTCCACCACCTCGGGCTACATCGGCGGCAAGGCCAGCAAACCGAGCTACGAGCAGGTGTCGGCCGGCGGCACGGGCCACACCGAAGCGGTGCAGGTGGTGTATGACCCCACGCGCGTCAGCTATGAGAAGCTGGTCGAATACTTCTGGCGCACGATCGACCCGACGGTGAAGGACCGGCAGTTCTGCGACGCTGGGATCGCAGTACCGCCCCGGCATCTTCACGCACGGCGACGATCAGCACCGCATTGCGTTGGCGTCGAAAGAAGCGCTGGGAAAGTCGAAGCCTTTCGCCGCGCCCGATCCTCGCCGAGGTCACGCCGGCCACGACGTTCTACCCGGCCGAGGACTACCACCAGGACTACTACAAGCGCAACCCGGTGCGCTACGCCTACTACCGCAACGGATGCGGGCGCGATCAGCGGCTCGAGGAGTTGTGGGGGCGCAAGGCGAAGGCGGGGTACGCCTATGCACGCCGAACATATCGCCCGCTGAAGGCTCGCCATAATCGCGCCTCTTTGAACGGGGTAATGACATGGCACACGGTAGACAACGGGTTGTGGGGTGGTTTGCGACGGTCGCCACCACGGTCGGGCTGATCGCGACCGCACAGGCGCAGCAGCAGGCGCCCGAAGGCACCTTCATCGTCGTCGCGTCGACCACGTCGACCGAGCAGTCGGGCCTGTTCGGCCACCTGCTGCCGGCATTTAAGAAGGCAACCGGTATCGACGTGCGCGTGGTCGCGCTGGGCACGGGCCAGGCGCTGGACACGGCGCGTCGCGGTGATGCCGACATCGCCTTCGTGCACGATCAGGTGGCGCGAAGAGAAGTTCGTCGCCGAAGGCTTTGGCGTGAAGCGCTTTGCCGTCATGTACAACGACTTTGTCATCGTCGGCCCGAAGGAACGACCCGGCCGGTGCGAAGGGCAGCAACGTGACGCAAGGCTTGTCGAAAGTCGCCTCGAGCGGCCAACCCTTTGTGTCGCGCGGCGACAAGAGCGGCACCCACGCCGCCGAACTGCGCTACTGGAAGGCGGCCGAAGTCGACGTGGTGACGGCAAAACCGGCGGCCTACAAGGAATGCGGCTGCGGCATGGGCCCGGCGCTGACGATGGCGGCGTCGACCAATGGCTACGCACTGACCGATCGCGGCACTTGGCTCGCGTTCAAGAACCGCGGCGACCTCGCGGTGCTGGTCGAAGGCGATCAGCGCCTGTTCAACCAGTACGGCGTGATCCTCGTGAACCCGGCGAAACACGCGCATGTGAAGAAGGACGCGGGCCAAGCCTTCATCGACTGGCTGGTGTCGCCTGCGGGGCAAGAGTCGATCGCGGGCTACAAGATCGGCGGCGAGCAACTGTTCTTCCCGAACTCGAAGCTTCAGTAGCGCAGGCCGATGCAGGGGTCGCTGCACCCGACGGTTAGCATCGTTCGATGTCTGTGTTGACCGCCGCGATGACCGATGCGCAACTCGCGCGCGCACACGATGCGCTGCTGGGCCCGATCGGCGATTCACTTGTCGCCTGGATGGTCGCCAAGAACCTCGAGCAGCCGCTGCCTCGAGCATCGCCAGACGTACCTGCCGCGGCGCAGGCCGCGGGCTGGCTCGACGCGAACCTGAACTTCACGCAGGTCGGCCGGCTTGCCAGCGACTCGCTGCGCGAGTACCGCTTCTGGGTCGACCGCGGCCGCACCACGCACGGCGATGCGCACCATCCGCGCACCGCCAAAGCCGCCTATGCGGGCAAAGACGTGCTCGAGGTCGGCTGCGGCTTCGGTGCCAACTTGTTGTCGCTGCAAGGTTCTGCGCGCAAGCTCGTGGGTGTGGACCCGATCGCGGTGTACCGCCAGATGGCGCCCACCCTGGCCGCGCGCGAAGGCATGCAGCCGCTCGAGATCGTCGCCGGACTGGGCGAAGCGCTGCCGTTCGCCGACGCCAGCTTCGACATCCTGATCTGCTATTCGTCGCACCAGTACATGGACGTGAAGCGCGCGGTGGCGGACATGGCGCGCGTGCTGCGGCCGGGTGGGCAAGTTCAACTCATCAGCGGCCAGCTCGACCAGTTCATGGCCGTGATGCGCGACCAGCACGGCCTGGGCGCGCTGCGGCACACGGTCGAGGTGTGGGTCAACACGCGCGCCTACCAGGCCTTCGGCAAGCGCGTCATCGGCACTGGCCTGCTGGGCACGACCGCAGTGCCGATCTACCCCGAAGACCGCCATCTGGAGCGTTGGCTGCTCGCAGCCGGTTTTCAGTTCCGCCGCGACCTGCTGCGGCGCGTGAACACCGACACCTACGTGTTCGCGGACAAGCCCGGCGGCTGACGAACCTGCGATGGGCTGGCCGGCAACCACTGCCCGCCCACCAGCAACTCATGCGGCCCGAAGTTGGCCTTGTAGGCCATCTTGCGGCTGTCGGCGATCCAGTAGCCGAGGTAGACGTAGGGCAGGCCGAGCGCATCGGTTTGTTCGATCTGCCACAGCACGGTGTAGGTGCCCGAGGTCCAGGCTCGGATCGGGGTCGTAGAAGGTATAGACGGCCGAGATGCCGTCGTCGAGCACGTCGAGGATCGACACCGCGCGTAACTCGCCCACAGCGCCCGGACCACCATCAACGGCGGGCTCGCGGAACTCGACCAAGCGCGAATTGACGCGGCTTTGCAGCAGGAACTGCGTGTACTGCTCGACGCTGTCGTGGTCCATGCCGCCGCCCGCGTGGCGGCCGGTCTGGTAGCGCAGGTACAGCTGGTAGTGCTCGGGCATGAAGCCCAGGCGCAACACGCGCGCCACCAACGGCTGGTGCGCCTTGCGT
Organism: uncultured beta proteobacterium; assembly: GCA_963738615.1. GTDB lineage: Bacteria > Pseudomonadota > Gammaproteobacteria > Burkholderiales > Burkholderiaceae_C > CAVTWY01. The sequence goes on along the minus strand of CAVTXI010000012.1, from coordinate 1,164,247 downwards.
GCGCGCCGCTGGCTGCGCGTGGGCACGAACGTGGCGACCGGCACGCGCAGCGGCACGCACGCGCGGCAGCCGTCGCAATGCGGGCGGTAGGTGAACATGCCGCTGCGCCGGAAGCCGTTGGCCACCAGGCCGCTGTACGCGTCGGCGTGGATCAGGTGGCTGGGCGTGGCAACCTGCGAGCGCGCCATGCGGCCCGGCAGATAGCTGCAGGGGTAGGGCGCCGTGGCATAGAACTGCAACGACGAGAGCGGAAGCTCTTTGGGGTAGGTCACGGCGCGGCGGCGCTGACGAGCGTCGGGTCGAGGTGGCTCCAGTGCGCTGGATCATAGGTCCAGCGCGGCGGCGGCGCGAGGTTCACCGTCTGCGCAAGGTGACGTTCGAACACCGTTCGCGTGATTTCGCGCGCACCCATCGACGCAAGGTGCGACGTGTTCTGCTGGCAGTCGACCATCGCGATGCCGTGCGCGCGGCAAAACGCGACCAGCGCCGCCAACGCCAGCTTCGACGCGTCGGTCGCGTGCGAGAACATCGACTCGCCGAAGAACATGCGCCCGAGGTTCACGCCGTAGAGCCCGCCTGTGAGTTCACCGTCGATCCAGGTCTCGACGCTGTGCACGGCGCCTTCGCGATGCCAGTCGGCGTAAGCATCGACCATCTCGGGCACGATCCAGGTTCCGCGCTGGCCGTCGCGCAATGTCGCGGAACACGCGGCGACGACCTGCCGCAAGCCGAAGTCGAAGCGGATCTCGCAGCCGGGTGTGATCAGAAAGCGCTTCAGCGCCTTCTTCAACGACCGGTGCAGGCGGAACTCGCCCGTCATCAACACCATGCGTGGGTCGGGTGACCACCACAGCACCGGCTGCCCGGGCGAGAACCACGGAAAGATGCCGTGGCTGTAGGCCTCGCGCAGCCGCGTCGGCGTCAACGTGCCGCCGATCGCCAGCAGGCCCGGCGCGTCACTGTCGTGGCCGAGCGCGTGTGACGTGGACGGCAGCGGGTCGTCGTCGCGGATCCAGAGCATCGAGGTGCGGCGTTGTTGCGCTAGGGCTGCGGGTCAGCGCTGCTTCGATGAAGACGCAGGGTCGAGCCCGATTTCGGCCAGCACCTGCGCCGTGTGCTCGCCCTTGCGCGCGCCACGTGTTGGCGACCGTGCGGGTGTACGCGACAGCCGCGGCGCGGGCGCAGGCTGCATCGTGCCGTCGACCTCGGCCCAGGTGCCGCGCGCGCGCATGTGCGGGTGCGCTGCCGATTCACCGAAGCCCAGTACCGGCGCGAAGCACGCGTCGGTGCCCTCGAGCACCGCGCACCATTCGTCGCGCGTGCGTGTGGCGATCAACGCTTCGACACGTGCGCGCAGCGCGGGCCACGTGCGCGGGTCGAACTGCGCGGCGGGGTCGATGTCGTCCAGCCCCAAGCGGCGCATCAGCTCGGCGAAGAACGGCGGCTCGATCGCGCCCAGGCTGATGTGCTTGCCGTCGGCGCAGCAGAAGACGTCGTAGAACGGCGAGGCGCCGAGAAAGAAATTGGCACGCAGATCGTCGCGCCAGAAGCCCGAGCCGCGCATCTGTGCGATCAACGTCGACAGCAGCGCCACGCCGTCCACCATCGCCGCGTCGACCACCTGCCCCTTGCCGCTGGCGCGTGCTTCGAACAGCGCACACACCACGCCGAAGGCCAACAGCATCGCGCCCCCGCCCATGTCGCCGACGATCGTCGCCGGGATCATCGGTCGGCCGCCCTCGCGCGCCGACGCAGCCAGCACGCCGGTCAGTGCCACGTAGTTGATGTCGTGCCCGGCGGCCTGTGCCAACGGGCCGTCCTGCCCCCAGCCCGTCACGCGGCCATACACCAGCTTGGGGTTGCGCGCGTGCACCGCCTGCGGACTGAACCCCAGACGCTCCATCACACCAGGTCGAAAGCCTTCGATCAACGCGTCGGCACGCTCGAGCAGACGCCACGCGGCCTCACGACCGAAGTCGTTCTTGAGGTCGAGCGCGACCGATCGCTTGTGGCGATGCATCGCCACGGGCGCATCGGGTGCGCTGCCGTCGGGTGAGAAGCTGCTCGACGCACGGTCGATCACGATCACGTCGGCACCCATGTCGGCCAACATCATCCCGGCCACGGGGCAGGGGCCGATGCCGGCGAATTCGATCACCTTCAGGCCGGCCAAGGGGCCACAGGTCTTCGTCATGCAGCTAGCTTAGGCCAAGCGCTCGCCTGGGCCCGAGCGGCGAGGCCGCCAGACCTTCATGCTGCCTTCGTTGCGACCGACGCGAAGCGCTGCACGAACCGCCGATCGATGCGGTCCTTCCAGCGCCAGACCCAACGGCCGGTCGCGGTCCATGGTCCCCATGAGGCGACGGCGCGGCCGTCGCCCGTGGCCAGCAGGGCAAGGTGGCGACGCTTGGGTGCGTAGCTGGACGCGCCGCCTTCGGTCAGCGCGGTGCGCAGGTTGTGCACGAGCACCGGGCCCTGTCGAACGGGAATCACGCCGGCCTTGGGCAAGGGTGCTGGGCGCCACGAAGCGCAGTCGCCGACCGCGAACACGGTGGCGTGCGAGATCGAGCGCAAGTGTTCGTCGATGCGCACGAAGCCTTGCGCGTCGACGTCGAGGCCGCTGCCGGCCGGCCAGCGGTGCGCCTGCGCGCCGGTGGCCCACAGCACGATGTCGGTGTCGCGCGTCTGGATCGACGCGGCGTCGGTTCGCGCCATCACGCTCGCACCGGCGCTGCGCAGCGCCCGATGCACCGCGCGCCGCACCGCGCTCGCGTGGGTCGGCAGGATGTCGGCGTCCATCGTGACGATCAGGCCCTCGACACGAACGCCCGGCTGCTGGTGCCGCAGCCGCGCCATCACCGCAAGCAGCGACTCGACGCCGGCCGGGCCGCCACCGGCGGCGATCACGCGGCGCGAGCCTTGCTCGTTCGCACTCAGGCCGGCCAGCAGTGTGTCCCACGCGGCGCGCAACTCACCCAGCGGACGCATCGACAACAGTCGCCCTCGCAGCAGCCCGGCCGCGGGTGGGTACAGCGTCGAGCCGATATTCAACGACGCCACGTCGTAGCGCAGCGCGTCGTGTCGTCGCAGACGCAGAAGGCGAGGGCCAGCCTCCATCGCCACGACATCGTCTTCGATGAAACGCGCCGCGGCGGCGTGCGCGAGCGAGGCCAGGTCGATGCTGATCTCGTCGAAGCGGTACGTGCCTTGCAGCCAGCCCGGGACCATGCCCGAGTAGGGCGCCAGGCGCGTCGGCGACACCAGCACCAGTTCGACGTCGGGCAGCGGCGCTTCGATCCATGCGCGCAGCACCTGCACGTGCGCGTGTCCGCCGCCGACGAGGACCAGCCTCTTCATGCCGCAGCAGTCGCCGTGCTCAACGCTTCACGTCGTTGAGATTCCAGTCGTAGTCGAGATGCGTGATCGCGGCCTTCTGCGCGCGCATCGCGTCGCGGTCGGCGGGGGCATCGGCAAGCTGATCGGCGTACTTCGCGAAGAAGGCCTCGGGTGAAGCGATGCCCTTGTGGCCGAGCTTGAAATCTTCGCCGTACCAGTCGAAGATCTTCGACACCTCGAGCTTGCCCGCGCCGGCGTTGTAGCGGTTGCGCGTGCGGTCGGCCAGGAAGCGGCGCGCCTGCTCGTCGAGTTGCGCCTCGAGCTTGTCGCCCACGAAGGCTTCTTCGCGCAGCATCGGGCAGCCGATCTGACGCGCAGTTCACCGCGAAGTGGATGCGCGGGTCGTCGTAGACGCCGCGCTTGCGCAGCGTGTCGTGCTCGATGCCGTCGAGCGTCATCGTGGTACCCAGCAGCGGCGCGACCTTCTGCTTCCACGGGCTGTTCAGGAACGAGCCGAGGTCCTTGATCGACTTCAGGTCGGGGTACTTCGTCAGGATCAGCTCGATCGTGTAGGCGTTGTAGGCGTTGATCAGGAACGCCATCTGCTGCGGCTTCGAGAAACCATCGAACGCCGACTTGCTGACCGATGCCAGCGAGGCGAGGTAGCCCTTCAACGCGTCGCGGTCCTGCGCGAAGCCGGCGTAGCGCGCCTGCGAAGCCTGGCCATTGCGAAGCAGCACGACGTGCTTCTTCAGCAGCGCCGTCCAAGCGGCATGGGTGTGGTCGAAGCTTTGCGCGAAGGCTGTGGCGGTTGCCAGGCCGAAGCCCGCGCCGAGAACCGTACCCAACAGCGCGCGGCGACGGATGTCGATGTTCATGATCGTTCCCAAGCGTGATAACGCGCCACCCAACGCAGCAAGTCTTCCGGCACGTGCTTCTTCTTCCACTCGCTGGCGGCGTACTTGTTCGCTTCGGCCATCGTGGGGTAGGGGTGGATCGTGCCCATGATCTTGTTCAGGCCCAGGCCGTGTTTCATCGCCAGCGTGTACTCGGCCAGGATCTCGCCCGCGTGGTCGCCGACGATCGTCACGCCGAGGATCTTGTCTTTGCCCGGCACCGTCAGCACCTTGACGTAGCCGTGCGCCACGCCGTCGGCGATTGCACGGTCAAGGTCGTCGATGCCGTACTTCGTGACTTCGACGGCGATGTTCTGTTCTTTCGCCTGCATCTCCGACAAGCCCACTCGCGCGACTTCGGGTTCGGTGAACGTGACCCACGGCACGACCGAGTAGTCGGCCTTGAAGGTCTTGAAGCGGCCGAAGAGTGCGTTCACCGCGGCGTACCAAGCTTCATGCGCCGCGGTGTGCGTGAATTGCAGCGGGCTGGCGACGTCACCGACGGCGTAGATGTTCGGCATCGACGTACGCAGCCATGCGTCGGTCTCGATCGACTTGCGTGGGGTCAGGCGAATACCCAGCTTGTCGAGGCCGAAGCCGTTCACGCGTGCGGCGCGGCCCACGGCGCACAGCAACACGTCGAAAGGCACGTCGACTTCGCGGCCGGCGTGTTCCGCGATCAGCCTCTTCACCCCGCCGGTCGAATCGACGCGCAATGCTTTGTGCCCCGCCAGCACGCTCACGCCGTCGGCGCGCAGCGACTCGGCGACGAGCGTGGCTGCGTCTTCGTCTTCGCGCACCATCACGCGCGGCGCCATCTCGACCACCGTGACCTTCGACCCCAGGCGCGCGAAGGCTTGCGCCAGTTCGCAGCCGATCGGCCCGCCGCCCAGCACGCACAGCCGTGCCGGCAACGCCTCGAGGTCCCACACGTTGTCGCTGGTGACGAAGCCCGCTTCCTTCAGCCCTGGAATCGGCGGCACGAAAGGCGCGGCACCGGTGGCGACGACGATCGATTTCGTCGTCAGCGTTTGCGTGCTGCCGTCATGCTTCTTGATCTCGACCGTCCACGGCGAGGTGATCGTCGCGTAGCCCTGGATCACGTCGACACCCATGCCGGTGAAGCGCTCGACGGAGTCATGCGGCGCGATCGTCTTGATCACGTTGTGCACGCGCTGCATCACGGCCTTGAAGTCGACCGTGCCTTGCGCGTCACGGATCCCAAACTCACCCGCGTGACGAATCTGGTGCGCGAGCCGCGCGCTGCGGATCAGCGCCTTGCTCGGCACGCAGCCGAAGTTCAGGCAGTCGCCGCCCATCTTGTGGTCTTCGACCAGCGACACCTTCGCCTTGACGACCGAGCCGATCAACGACGTGATCAACCCACCCGCGCCGGCGCCGATCACGACAAGGTTGCGCTCGAACGCTTTCGGCCGCTGCCAGCCGGCGTACGCCTTGCGGCGCTGGAAGATGCCGACGATCCATTTCGCGATCAGCGGGAAGATGCCCAGCAGCGCGAAGCTCAACAGCAGCCCCGGCGACACCACGTCGCGTAGCGACGAGATCGACGCCAGTTGCGTGCCCGCGTTCACGTACACCCCCGTGCCCAGCAGCATGCCGATCTGGCTGACGATGTAGAACGTGCCCGCGGCAATGGGCGTCAGCGCCACCAACAGGTTGACGATGAAGAACGGGAACAGCGGCACCAGGCGCAGCGTGAACAGATAGAACGCGCCGTCGCGCTTCATGCCGTCGTTGATCGGCGCCAGTTGCTTGCGAGAAACGCGACTGCACGCCATCACGCAGCAGGTAGCGCGCGACCAGGAAGGCCAGCAGCGCGCCGATGCTCGACGCGAACGATGCGACCAGCAGCCCGACCCAGAAGCCGAACATTGCGCCGGCTGCAAGCGTGAGGATCGCGGCCCCCGGCAACGACAGTGCCGCCACCGCGAGGTAGACCGCGAAGAAGGTCGCGATGGTCGCGAACGGCCGCGCCTGATAGAGCGCCAGCAGTGACTCGCGGCTGGCCTTCAGCCGATCGAGCGTCAGCCACTGACCAACGTCGTAGTGGCGCCAGGCCCAGAAGATCAACAGCGCAACGAGGGCAATGACGACCCACTTCCAAGGGCCGCGCTTGCTGGCGGTGGCGCTCACGCTAGCCCTTCTTCGCTTTGGCCGCTGCTACGTCCTTGGCGATCTGCTCGCCGCTCTTGTAGTGCGGTACCTTGAACACGAGCCGCTTGGCGCGCTGGTAGAAGCTGTTGCTGCCCGCGACCTCGTCCTTCCAGTACGTCTCGGCAAGCTTCATGTTGCCGGGCACGTCGACCTCGAAGCCGTCTTTCGAGCCCTGGCCGCCGAAGATGTAGAGCTTGCCGTCGATCATGCGCCACGTGTCGGCGTCGCCGCCCCACGGAATGCCGTAGACGATGCCGTTGGCGCAGTAACCGCCGTACTGTGGCAGGTACTTCTTGGGTTCTTTGTCGAACAGCGCCTTGTGGTCGGCGCTGGCGAAACGGAAGGTCACGCCTTCGTACAGGCTCGAGTGCTGCTTCGTCCCCAGTGCATGTTTGCCCTGCGTGAAGTAGGCGACGACGTCGTGCCCCTTCAGCATCACGCGAGAGTCGCCGTCCATCTCGACCGCGTTCACAGGCTTGAGTGACGACGACGGGTTCTGCGTGATCATCGCGCAGCCGCTCATCAGGGTGACGATGACCAGCGCAACCGTGGCGTGCCGTGCTCGGCGCGCGTGCATAGAAAGATTCATGGGCTTCAGCCTCCTGGATTGAACAAAGTCGATGCTGCCCCGCCCCAGCGCTGCGGGTCGGCAGCGTGCAGCAGGTCGGCGTAGGGTGCGGGCCAGCCCAACAGGGCGCTGGCGCGGATGCAGCGTTCACGCAGCTCGGCCGCGTTGTGCGCGCCCAGGTGCACGATGCCGTAGCGGTGGCTGCCCAGCCATTTGAAGTCGCGCTCGAGGCCGTGCCCGGCTTTGGGGAACGCGAAGTGCAAGCCGTCGGGGAACGATCGCGCAAAGGCACGTGCACCGGTGGGCGTGGGTGCGGGCGGCGTTTCGGCGGCCGAGAACGAGCGGTACACGAAGCTGGTCGCGACGTTCGCCGTGGGTTCCAGTCGCGGGATCGTGGCGGGGTCTTCGCCCAGCGCCATGGCCAGCGACATGTGATGCGGGTCGACGCCGAGCACGCGCACGTACAGGTCAGCGAACTGCGAGGCCAAGCGCGGGTTGAACTCGATGACGCTGATCTTGCCGCTGGCCTCGTCGACGAAGAACTCCATGTTGAACATGCCGCGCGAGAACCCGATGGCGCCAAGGAAGCGCCGCGCCACGTCGAGTGCGCGCGTCTGCACCGTATTCGGCAGCCGACTGGGGAACTCCCAACGCATGAAAGCTTGCGTGCCCGGGTACATGATCGCGTCGACGACACCCAGCGCGTGCACCTGCCCGTCGTGCACCCACCCGTCGAGGTTGAACTGCGCCGTGCCGGAGGGCACCGGCTCTTCGAGCATCAGGCGATGCGCGGTGCCGATGCCGGCAATGCGTGAACGCGCGACTCGCTCGAAGGGTTCGACAAGGCGGCGGATGACCCACAGCTCGCGGCGCCCGAAGCGCGTGTGGCGTTTCAGGTCTTGCTGGCTTCGGGCAAGCGTGGTCAGTACCGAGAAGGCGGCCTTCACGGGCTTCGCGAACGCCGGATAGCGCACGCCTTCGGGGATGGTGCCGCCATAGTCCGCGTCGAGTTCCTCGAAGCGCAGGTTCGCTTCGGGTGCCACGCGGTCGAGCACGCGGCGCGCGTGAAGCTTGTGCTGCGCGGCGATGATCGACTCGGGTGAGGTGCCGGGCAGACCCATGCGTTCGGCGATCAGCGCCGCTGACAGTGCGCCGTACTGTTCGTGATGCGAGACCACGCCGACCCAGCCGCGCTTGCGTCCGCGCCGTGCTTGTTGGTCGGCGAAGCGGTTCAGGTCGAACCCGATAATCCGTGCGTTGCTCGGGAAAGAGAACAGGTCGAAGCCGGCATGGTCAAACGCAAGCTGCGAGCCCTGGCGCGCGAAGCCTGCGGCGTCCCAGTCATAGCTGAACAGTGTGGCCAGGCGGGGGCGCTGCATGAAGCGGTTGTGAGGGCGTTCGAGGAGTGCGCGCGAGTGTCTCACCGTTGACGTAAGCTCCACGCGGCTGTGATGACTACGTGAGACAGTCGCGGCAGGATGCACGGGTGCGACACATCAGCGGCAATATTTGTTCCCCACGTCGCGTCCACCGCACATCACACACCATCCGACACCTTCGGGAACACCGGTCCAGCCTTCGCATGCCTACTTTTGTCCAACATGTCACGATTGACCCCGCAGCGTCGGCCGCCGAGGCTAAGAGGGGGCTGCTGGCGCGGCCGGCCGCCGTGCCGCCAAAGTTCTTCTACGACGACCTGGGATCGAGGCTCTTCTCGGCCATCACCGCGTTGACGGAGTACTACCCGACACGTACCGAAGCCGCGATCCTCTCGACCCACGCTGACGCGATGGCCGCGGCGATGCGTGAACGCTGCGGCAGCACGCCAACGATGATCGACCTGGGCGCCGGCAATTGCGAAAAAGCGAGCGCACTGTTCGCAACGTTTCGCCCCTCTCGCTACGTGGCGGTCGACATTTCCGCGGCGTATCTGAAGGGTGTGCTGGCGTGCCTTGCGCGCGAGCACCGTGACATCGACATGGTCGGCGTGGGCACCGATTTCTCGTCCCGGCTCGATCTGCCGGCGCAGGTACTGACCGGGCCTGCACTGGTGTTCTACCCGGGCTCTTCGATCGGCAACTTCCAGCCCGACGCCGCGCGACGCTTTCTGCGCGACGCACGCGAGGTGTCTGCCGGCGGTGCACTGCTGATCGGGGTCGACCTGATCAAGCCCGCTGATGTGCTCGAGCCGGCCTACGACGATGCGCTGGGCGTGACGGCCGCGTTCAACCTCAACCTGCTGGCGCACCTGAACCGGCTGATCGGCAGCGACTTCGACGTGGCGCAGTGGAAGCACGTGGCCTTCTTCGACCGCGAGCATTCGCGCATCGAGATGCACCTCGAGGCGCGGCGCACGACGGTTGTGACCTGGCCAGATGGCGAGCGGCGCTTCGACGCGGGCGAGCGCATCCTGACCGAATATTCCTACAAGTGGGAGCGCGAGCGATTCGTGCACCTGCTGCAAGAAGCCGGCTTCGACCGCGTGCAGGTCTGGTCCGATGACCAAGACTGGTTCGCAGTGATGCTGGCGCAATGAAACCAAGCCCATAAGTGACGAGTGAATGAACGACCCTCATCCGCCCCCTGAACCACGCTTGACCGCGCTCTCCCACGGGGGAGGCTGCGGCTGCAAGATCGCGCCCGGTGTGTTGGCGCAGATCCTCGAGAGCACGACGGCCCTGCCGATCCCGCCCGAACTGCTCGTCGGTATCGAAACCGCCGACGACGCTGCGGTGTGGAAGCTCAACGACGAGCAGGCACTGATCGCGACGACCGACTTCTTCATGCCGATCGTCGATGACCCGTTCGACTTCGGCCGCATCGCGGCCACCAACGCGATCAGCGACGTCTACGCGATGGGCGGCAAGCCCATCATGGCGCTGGCGCTGGTGGCGATGCCAACCGCGGTGTTGTCGCCGAAGACCATCGCGCGTGTGCTCGACGGCGGCGCGTCGGTGTGTCGTGCGGCCGGCATTCCGATCGCAGGCGGCCACACCATCGATTCGGCCGAAGCCATCTACGGCCTCGTGGCCATCGGTCTGGTGCATCCGTCGAAGGTGCGGCGCAACGGCGGTGCGAAGCCCGGCGACGTGCTCGTGCTCGGCAAGCCGATCGGCGTGGGCGCCTACGCCACCGCGTTGAAGAAGAACGAACTCGACGCCGCGGGCTACGCGGCGATGATCGAAGCTACCACCAAGCTCAACACGCCTGGGCCCGATCTGGCAGCGCTGGCCGACGTGCACGCCTTGACGGACGTGACGGGCTTCGGGCTGGCGGGGCACACGCTCGAGATGGCGCGCGGCAGCGGTTGCACCATCGAGCTTGATTGGGCCAGCGTGCCGTTGCTGCCCGCCGCTGCCGAATTCGCACGGCGTGGCCTGATCACCGGCGCGTCGGCGCGCAACTGGAGCGCCTATGGCCACGAAGTGCGGTTGCCGCAAGGCTTCCCCGCTGCAGATCACGCGTTGCTGACCGACCCGCAGACCAGCGGCGGCCTGCTCGTTGCTTGCGACCCCGCCTGCGAACCCGCGGTGCTCGAGATCTTCCGCCAGCACGGCTTTGCCCATGCCGCGCGGGTGGGCCGCGCGACGGCGAAGCAGGAAGGCGCAGCGCTGGTGGTTCGCTGAAAAAACCGCCCGGAAGCGCGCATCGCGCGCTGTCCAGGCCTTCAGCGTTCAGCGCCTGACGTTCAGCGCCTGACGTTCAGCGCCTGACGTTCAGCGCCTGACGTTCAGCGCCTGACGTTCAGCGCCTGACGTTCAGCGTTTTGGGCTGGTGGCGCGCCCTGTCGCGCTGCTCTGCTGGGCCTTCAACTCCGCGGCGATCTTGCGTGCGGCCAGGCGTTTGTCGGCGGTGGCAGCAAGCTCGTAGGCTTCTTCTGCCTCCCGGCGGATCTCGATCGCTTGCGCCAGCGCTTCCTTGAACTTCTTCTGCGTGTAGGTGTTCTCGGTACCGATGTAGACGCTGCGCCGTTGCGGCGTCAGCCCATACCTCGGTATCGACACCGACAAGCTGCAGTCGCGCACGTTCGAGCCCGCACGCTGGCGCACGATCGGCCCCGAAATGCCGACCGGAAGGTCGTTCGTCTTGCTGTGGTTGGGGGTGCGCTGAAGCCGGGACGGCGCCGGTAGTGTCGCAATGCGCGACATCAACTCCTTCGTTGCCGTGACCAGGGCGTTGGCCGCACCGGTGCCGTCGGCGCTGTGGTCGGAATAAAGCCGTGTACCTCCGTATCTGAGCTGCCAGCCATGCGTATGGTGGCTGTCGATACGTTGGACACCTTGGGGGACGGTGAATGTTTGCCCCGAGAAGATGGTTACTACTCTGGTCTTCATCGAAACACGCAATGATTTAAAACTGCTCCCTGTGTTTTTTCGATGAGCGCACCGTAATGCGCGCCCCGAGCGGCATTGCGCTGCATAGGGGGCAGCCGCCGAACAAACGGCGGTAGACCACGACGTCACGCAATTCTTTTCAGGACGAAGCGAGAATGAGGGGGCGGCATGGTCCTGTCAATCCCTGCGCGGTCTTCGCATCGCGAAGTGGCGCATCGTGTCGGTTTCTCGCAAACCCGCGTCTCTGAGAACCACAACAACATGACCGTCCACGGGCCCGTCACCAACCACATCCTCACGCTGTCCTGCCCCGACCAGCCCGGCATCGTGCACGCCGTCTCGGGCCTGCTGCTGCAACACGGCGGCAACATCGAAGAGGCGGCGCAGCATCACGACCGAGCGACGGGGCTGTTCTTCATGCGCGTGCAGTTCGCTTGCCCCCTGTCGGTGCAGAACGCGCTGCAACGTGACGTTGGGGTTCTGTCGCACGCTTGGCGGATGCGGGCGCGACTGCACGCGGCTGACGTGCCGATGCCGACGGTGATCATGGCCAGTCGCGAAGGGCATTGCCTGAACGATCTGCTGTTCCGCTGGAAGAGCGCGCAGCTGCCGATCGACATCCGTGCCGTGATCTCTAACCACCGCGATTTCGAGGCGCTGGCGTCGAGCTACGGCGTACCGTTCCACCACACGCCCGTATCAGCCGACACGAAACCCCACGTCGAATTGAAGCAACTCGCGGTCATCCGCGGTGCCGGGGCCGAACTGGTCGTGCTCGCGCGCTACATGCAGGTGCTCGGCGACGGCATGTGTCGTTCGCTCGAGGCCCAAGCGATCAATATCCACCATAGCTTTCTGCCCAGCTTCAAGGGCGCTCGGCCTTATCAGCAGGCGTTCGACCGTGGCGTGAAGCTCATCGGTGCAACCGCGCACTACGTGACGGCCGCCCTGGACGAAGGACCGATCATCGAGCAAGACGTTGCCCGCGCCGACCACGGCATGAGCGCCGAAGACCTTGCCGCGACCGGCCGTGACACCGAGTGCCTGGTGCTGGCGCGCGCGGTGAAGTGGCACGCCGAGCATCGCGTGATGATCGACGGGCACAAGACGGTGGTGTTTCGCTAGCAAACGCCCACGCGGGCGCGCTCGAGTCACAGGTCAGGTTCGACGGCCGACATGCCCGGCACTTGCGGCATCATGCCGGCGGCAGCATCACGACTGCACTCGACCACAACGATGGAGACTTCAGCATGAGCGACACCTACGTCCTGGTCCACGGCGCCTGGCACACCGGCGCGGAACTCGAGGCCGCGGCCGCGCACCTTCGCAAGCTCGGCCATGCGGTGCATTGCCCCACGCTCGCAGGCAACCGCCCCGGCGACGACCGCAGCAAGGTCGGCTTGGCCGACGCGGCGAATTCGCTTGTCGACTACGTGCGCGAACACAACTTGTCGGACGTGCGCCTGGCTGGCCACAGCTACGGTGGCATGGTCATCTCGCAGGCTTACCAGAAGATGCCAGAGCGCATCAAGCGGCTGGTTTACGTGAACGCGTTCGTGCCCATGCCGGGCGATGCACTCAACGATCTGGTGCCGCCGATTTATGTTGGCATCTTCGACCAGGTCGCCTCGGCGAACAACGGTGCCGTGATGCTGCCGTTTCCGATCTGGCGCGAGGCCTTCATCAACGATGCCGACCTTGCCCTCGCGACGGCGGCCTACGAGAAGCTCAACCCCCATCCCTACAAGACCTTCACCGACAAGGCGCAACTCGCTGCGCCGCCACACGAGTGGCCCGTGGGCAAGAGCTACGTCAACTGCGTGCTCGACGTGGCGCTGCCGGCCAGCATGCCTTGGCACCCGCGGCTGTCGGAGCGGCTGGGCCTGTTCCGCTACGTCGAATGCAGCGGCAGCCACGAGGTTTGGTTCACCAACCCCGAGGCGATCGCGAAGGCGCTGGTGGTGGGCGGCAGAGACTGAAAAGACTCGAACTCTCGCCGTGCAAATGTCATTCCGACGTGCCCGTTTCGAGTTGCGCGTTCCCGTGCTGCTTTCGCAGGGCCTTGTCGCGCAGCAAACGCGCACGCTGCAGCGCTCGATGAGTTAGATCCGTGTCGTCATCAGCTCTGGCAGCAACCGGTCGTACTCCTTCTTCACAACCGCGTAGCACTCGCAGGTGCGTGCTTCGAGGCCCGCGCGGTCCAGTACGGTGATGTGCCCGCGCGAATAGCGGATCAGCCCCGCCTTCTGCAGGCTGAGCGCGCTTTCGGTCACACCTTCGCGGCGCACGCCCAGCATGTTGGCGATCAGCTCCTGCGTCATCACCAGATCGTTTCCGCGCAACCGGTCCAGGCTCAGCAGGAGCCAGCGGCACAGCTGCTGGTCGAGCGAGTGATGGCGGTTGCACACCGCCGTCTGCGCCATCTGCGTGATCAGCGCTTGCGTGTAGCGCAGCAGCAGGTGCATCACCGGGCCAGCGCGGTCGAATTCGACTTTCATCAGATCGGCGCGCAAGCGGAATCCCCCGCCTGCGCTTTGCACCACCGCGCGGCTGGGCGTGGTGCCGCCGCCCATGAAGAGCGAAATGCCCACGATGCCTTCGTTGCCGACAACCGCGATCTCGGCCGACGCGCCGTCTTCCATCACGTACAGCAGCGAAACGATCGCGGTGGTCGGAAAGTACACGTGCGACAGCTGCGTGCCGGACTCGTACAGCACCTTGCCCAGCGGAAGTTCGACCGTTTCGATGTGCGGCTGCCAGCGCTTCCATTCGGCGGCGGGCAGCGCAGCCAGCAGGTGGTTGACTCGGGGGTTGTTCGGCATGGGGGCGATTGGCTGCGGGCGGTCACGCTCGAGGGGCTCAGCGTACCGCAGTGTTCTCCAGCGCACAGACCGCTTGCCAGCGTGCGCCAGCGTACGGACAACGCGGTTGCGTGGGCACAAGCTGCACACCACAGACTTCAGGAGCAGACAAGATGAATGACAAGAAGACTCGCGGCAACAAGGAAGCCAAGAAGCCCAAGCAAGGGCCGCGTGTGGTGCCTCCGCCGGTGGGCGGGGTCAACGCGCCCATCCTGGCGGGCCGCCAGAAGCCGCCTCAGCCGACCAAAAAGTGACGGACCCGCTTGCGCCTGGCGACTTGCCGCCGCCCACGTTTCACGCCGATTCCGACGCGCTGCGGTTCTGGGTGCTGGCGCCTGATCGGAACCGGGTAGGGGCCAGCGTGTCCCGGTCGGTGCTGCACTACCGCTTCCAGGGGCGTGCGGATGGCGGCGATGCGGCGCTTGTGTATGAGGCTAACCGCCAAGAGATCGATGCCGCCGTGGTGCGGCGCGTGGCAGCCGGCTCGATCGAGCCTGTGATGCTGCGCGAACATGACTTGCCGACGCCACGCCGGTGAGATCATGGGTCACGATGGCGCAGCCGCATGGGCTGCTGCACCATCACCGGAGTCCATCGCCCCATGGAGTTCAAGGACTACTACGCCACCCTCGGCGTGGCGCGCACGCGCGTCGCAAGACGAGATCAAGCGTGCCTACCGCAAGCTGGCTCGCAAGTACCACCCGGACGTGAGCAAGGAGCCCGACGCCGAGGTGCGGTTCAAGGAAGTGGCCGAGGCGCATGAAGCGTTGATCGACGTCGAGCGTCGCGCGGCGTATGACGAGATCGCGCAGCGTCACGCCGACGGTCGGCCCTTCGAGCCGCCGCCGGGCTGGGACAGCGGTTTCGAATTCAGCGGCCGCGGCGCACCCGGCCGTGGTGCGGCGGGCGACCACGCCGATGTCGACATGGAGTCGTTCAGTGACTTCTTCGAGTCGCTGTTCGGCCGCGGTGCCCGCGGCGACCATGGTGGACAGGGTGGATACGGCGCCCCCTCGGGCGCCCACGCTGGCTCAGCGCAGGGGCGTGATCACCATGCCAAAGTGGCCATCGACCTGTTGGACGCCTACCAGGGTGCGCGTCGCACGATCTCGCTTCGCAGGCCGGTGATCGATGCTCAGGGCCGGGCCACGCTACAGGCGCATCAGCTCGAGGTTGGCATTCCGAAGGGTGTGCGCGCAGGCCAGCATCTGCGGCTGGCAGGCCAGGGCGCCCCCGGCCACGGCGGTGCGCCGGCGGGCGATCTCTACCTGGAGATCCACATCCTGCCGCACCCGGTGTTCCGGTTGGACGGGGGTGATATCCACTTCGACTTGCACGTCGCGCCCTGGGAAGCCGCGCTGGGCGCCGTGGTCACGGTGCCGACGCCCGATGGCGCGTTGCAGTTGAGCATTCCGCCGGGCTCGCCGCCGGGCCGCAAGCTGCGCATGAAAGGCCGGGGCCTGCCAGGCACGCCGCCCGGGGACCTGTACGCCGTGTTGTCGATCGTCCTCCCCGAGGCAACCTCCGAGCCGCAGCAGCAGGCTTACCGGGCGTTTGCGCAGGCCTTTGCCGCGTTCGATCCACGCACCTCAGGCACCTCTACTCAGGCTTGATACCCATGGCTTCATCACCTGTGCCCCCGCTTGCGACGACCACCGTGCAAGTCGAAGAGCGGTTCGTCTTCACCGTCACCACCTTGTGTCGCGCCGCCGGGACGCACGCCGAGCAGTTGCGTGAACTGGTCAGCGAAGGCGTGCTGCAGCCCATTGCTGGGCTTGCCGATGAATGGCAGTTCAGCGGCCAGGCCTTGCCCCGCACACGCACGGCGTTGCGCCTTGCTCGCGACTTCGAACTTGATTTTTCAGCCGTCGCTCTCGTGATGGACCTGCTGGACGAAATCGAAAACCTGCGCAACCAACTGCGGCACGACCCATCGGCGCCACCAGCGAGACGCAGGCAGACGGACGAGTTCCAGTCCTAGTCGTTCACCCGCGAGCCTTCGGCGGCGCCAGGCGATACGTCGCCGGCGTGCGGCTCAGCTTGATCGGCGAGGCCACGCCCTTGTAGCTGTCGCCGATCGACACCACCATGCCGCGATGCTGCGTGTGCGCGTCGCTCAACGCCTGCGGCACGTCGAAGATCGGTGCGCAGGGCACGCCGGCGCGAATCAGCGCGTCGGCCAGGGGCTTGCACTCGTGTGCGCAGAGCAATCGCTCGAGTGCTTCCTTCAACGCGGCGCGGTTGGCATTGCGCTGAACGTTGTTCACGAAGCGCGCATCGGTCGCGATCGACGCTTCGCCGAGGTGTCGGCAAAGCGTCGCGAACTGGCGGTCGTTGCCCACGGCCAGGAAGATCGGATCGTCTTTCGTCGCATAGGTGTCGTAGGGCGTGATGTTCGGGTGCGCGTTGCCCTGGCGCTTGGGCACACGGTTCGCGTCCAGCAGCCAGTTCGCCGAATGCGGATGCAGCAGCGACAGCCCGCAGTCGAAGAGCGACGACTCGACGAACTGGCCTTTGCCGCTGGTTGCGCGCTCTTGCAGCGCGAGCAGGATGCCCAACGCGGCATTCAGCCCGGTGACGATGTCGACCACCGGCACGCCCACACGCAGCGGCGCGCCGCCGGCTTCGCCGTTCACGCTCATGATCCCGGTCAGCGCCTGGATCGCGGCGTCGTAGCCGGGCAGGCCGCCCATCGGGCCGTCGGCACCGAAGCCGCTGACGCGGCAGTGAATCAATCGCGGGAACTTGGCGTGCAGGGTTTCGAAGCCCAGGCCCCACTTCTCCATCGTGCCGGTCTTGAAGTTTTCGATCACCACGTCGGCGCCCGACAGCAACGCGAGCAGCGCTTCGCGCTGCGTCGCGTCGTTCAAGTCCATCACCGTGCCGCGCTTGTTGCGGTTCAGGCCCAGGAAGTAGCTTGCGGTGCCGTCGGCGTCGAACGGCGGGCCCCAGCCGCGCGTTTCGTCGCCTTGCGGCGGCTCGACCTTCAGCACATCGGCGCCGTGGTCGGCCAGGATCTGGCCGCAGTAGGGGCCGCCGAGCACGCGTGAAAGATCGATGACCTTCAGGCCGTGGAGTGCGCCGGTGCTCATGCTTTGTGCCTCGAGAAAGTCCTCGTCAACAACCCATGGCTCACGTCTTGCGTCCAGTTCCTTGGATCCCGGCTTTGGCATGGCGCTCAGAAACTTCCGAAGAGGGTATCGAGCGCTTCCTGAATAGGACCTCTGTCGGCGCGGAGATTGGTGATGGGCTTACGCAGCAACCTCGTCGGAAGGGCGCCGAGCGCAGCGGTGTCGAGCACGACCTCTTCATCGGCCACGGTGACAACGGGGTTCAGGTTGCGCGCCTGTGGACCGAAGGCTGTGACCTTGCGCAGGGCGATGACAACGCGCGTGTCGAGCGCATCGACGTAGTCGTTCTGGACATCGAGCAAAAAGGGCGTGTGCCTGCGCTCGGACGCGGCGGGGTTGGGGTAAACGTCGAAGCGGGCCACGTTACAGATCTTTGGCAAACGTACGGTACTTCGCCAGCGGCAGACCCTCGCGTTCGACGCGTTGGTTGTAATGCTCGACGGCTGCCTTGTTCTCTTCGTTCCACCGCTGCCAGTAGCGTCTGCGCACCTCATCGGCAAGCAGCGCGTCGACCGTCTGTGACAGGTTCATACCAAGCTCCCGAGCCGCGTCCAGAACCTTGGCGTTCAGGCTCAGGTTGGTCGGGCGCTTGGGAGCATCTTCGAATCGCAACATGCGGCACCTCATGAATCATGCGCACGAATTATGCGCGATGCCGCCAACATCGGGAAGCCCGTCGACGGGCTGGACACGACCGTGCTAATTCATTTGCGTGATGAACTTCGTATTGAGGTACCCGTCGAAGGTCTCGCTGCCGCCTTCGCTGCCGTAGCCGCTGTCCTTGATGCCGCCGAACGGCGTTTCGGCCAACGCCAGCGCGATGTGGTTCATCGACAGCATGCCGACCTCGAGCCCGTTCTGGATCGCGAGCGAGTTCTTCGTGCTTTGCGTGAACGCGTAGCCGGCCAGGCCGTAGGGCAGGGCGTTCGCGCGCTTCAATGCTTCGTCGAGCGACTTGAATCGAACCATGCCGGCGACCGGGCCGAAGGGCTCGTCGAGCATCAGCTTGCTGTCGTCGGGTGCATCGGCGATGACGGTCGGCGCGAAGAAGCTGCCGGCGCCTTCGAGCGTCGATCCGCCGGTCAGGATCTTCGCGCCGCGTGTCTTCGCGTCGTCGACGAAGCCTGCCACTGCGCTCACGCGCCGCTTCATCGCCAGCGGCCCCATGGCGGTGCCTTCAGTCAGGCCGTCGCCGACCTTCAACTGCTGCGTCATCGCGACGAAGGCATCGACGAACTTGTTGTACACGCCGTCTTGCACGTAGAAGCGCGTCGGCGAAATGCACACCTGCCCGGCGTTGCGGAACTTGAACGGCACCAGCATCTTCACTGCGGCATCGATGTCGGCGTCATCGCACACGATCACCGGTGCGTGCCCGCCCAACTCCATCGTGCTGCGCTTCATCAACGACGCCGCCAGCCCCGCGAGCTGCTTGCCCACCGGCACCGAGCCGGTGAAGGTGATCTTGCGCACGATGGGTGAGCGGATCAGGTAATCCGACACCTCGCCCGGCACGCCCCACACCACGTTCAGCACGCCCTTCGGCAGCCCGGCGTCGTGGAAGCACTGCGCCAGTGCGCACACGGCGCTGGGCGCGTCTTCCGGGCCCTTGATGATGATCGTGCAGCCCGACGCGATCGCCGCCGACATCTTGCGGATCGACTGGTTGAACGGGAAGTTCCACGGAGAGAACGCGGCGACCACGCCGACGGGTTCGCGCAGCACGAGGTTGCGCACACCCGGCGTGCGCGACGGGATCACGCGGCCGTAGATGCGGCGGCATTCTTCGGCGTGCCACTCGGCGTGTTCCGACGTCGCGCGCACTTCACCGACCGCCTCGGCCATCGGCTTGCCCATGTCCATCGTGATGTGGCGGCCGATGTCTTTCGAGCGCTCGCGCGCCAACTCGGCCACCTTGCGCAGGATCTTGCTGCGGTCCATCACCGACGAATGGCGCCATGCCTGGAACGCACGCTGCGCGGCCGCGAGCGCGCGGTCCAGATCCTCACGCGACGCATGCGGCAACGTGCCGATCACATCGTCGGTGGCGGGGTTGATGATCCGTTGCTCTTTGCGGCCACCTCCACCTTGGATGAATTCGCCGTCGATGTAGAGACTGAGTTGGGGGTAGGTCATGGTGATGCTCGGAAGATGAAGCGCAAGGAAAGGAGGTCAGCGTGTAATCGGCTGGACTTGGTGATTCAGCATATCGAAGGCGCAGCCGGCGACGAGTTCCGACCAGCGACGGTATTGCGTAGGGCCGGGGTGAAAGCGGTCGATCGCCATCTCGCCCGGTTCGGCCCATTGAAGCGACACGTGGGCGCGCGTCGGATGGTGTTCGCACAGTTCACGCAGCGCGCGGTCCAAACGGTGCGCGCATTGTCCGAGATACCAGCGCAGCGGCTGCGGCGCTGCGGGCAGTCGATGCAGCGGGGGCAAACCACAGACCACGGCCAGGCGTGCGCCGGTCAAGCGAGCCACTTCGTCGAGCAACGCGACGACGTTCGATGCGAAGCGCCGCGTCGGCGTCTGCGAGGTCACGTCGTTGACGCCCAGCGCGATGACCACGACATCAGCCGCTCGAGGCGAGCTGCCGCGCAGCAGGGCCAGCGCCTCGAGCGTGTTGACACCGCTGCGTGCGACAAGCTGCCACTGCACGGCGCGGCCCGCGAGCCGCGCAAGGTGTTCAGCGGTCGGCTGCGCGAGCGCCTCGTGTTGATGCGCCACGCCCACGCCCGCCGCCGACGAGTCGCCGATGAAGAGCAAGCGCAACGGCGCGGCATCCAATGAAGACGATGGCGCAATGGCCCTGCGAGGACATGGTGCGACGCCTGTACGCGGACCGTGCGCTTCGGGCAGGCGCAGCGCGGTCTCGCGCAGCCGCCGACCCTGTACCAGCAGGACCGGCGCGAGCGTGGCCTTGGCGACGACGAGCATGGTCTGCCGCGTCAGGGCACCAGAACCTGCCGACCGACGATGCGGCCGTGGTGCAGGTCTTGGATGGCGGCGTTGGCTTCGGCCATCGGGCGGGTGGTCACGGGGATCGATGCGAGCTTGCCGGCTTTGACCAGCGCGACCAGTTCGCGCAGTTCTTCCACGGTGCCGACGTAGCTGCCTTGCAGCGTGAGGGGCCGCATCGGGATGGTGGGCAGCGCGATCGACAGGTCGCCGCCGATCAGGCCGCAGATCACGATCTGGCCGCCGCGGATGATGCTGGCGATCGCCAGATTCACGGTTGCCGTGGCGCCCACCAGGTCAAGCACCGCGCGCGCGCCGCCGCCGGTCGCCGTGATGATCTGCTGCGCGGCGTCGGGGGCTTTGGGGTCGATGGTGAGGATGGCGCCGGCCTTCATCGCGGCGTCGCGCTTGACGGCGTCGATGTCGACCACGATCGCGCCCTTGCCGCCCATCGCCTTCAACACCTGGATCGCCATCAGGCCCAAACCGCCGGCGCCGATGATCACCATCGGATCGTCGAAGACACGTTGGCCGAATTTCTTCAACGCGCTGTAGGTGGTCACGCCCGCACAGGCCAGCGGTGCTGCTTCGGCGGCCGGGATCGATCCGATGTCGACCAGGTACTTCGGGTGCGGCACGAGCACGTAGTCGGCAAAGCCACCCGGCCGCGCCACGCCGAGTGACTGCGGCTTGATGCAGATGTTCTCTTCACCGCGTTTGCAATTCGTGCACTCGCCGCAGCCGATCCACGGGTGCACGACGACGGTCTTGCCCTTCAGTGCGGCGACGGCGGCGGTCGCATCGGGGCCTGCGCCGTGCACCTCGCCGACGATCTCGTGGCTGAGCGTCATCGGCGGCTTGATGCCGCGGTCTGCCATCAGCAGCTTCTTGCCACCACCCAGGTCGTAGAAGCCTTCCCAGATGTGCAGGTCGGAATGGCACAGGCCGGCTGCCTTCACCCGGACGACGACCTGCGTGCCGATGGGCACAGGGTCGGGTTGCTCGACGAGTTGCAGCGGTTGCCCGTGATGGATGACGCAGTAGCAGCGCATGGATGAGTCGGGAGTAGGAGTTGGAGGAGAGCGTGAGGCGAGGACGGTCAATCGCCACGCCGTGCCAGCGCAAGGTATGCGCCCAGCCCGATCATCGTGAAGCCCGACGCCCTCTGCATCATGCGCGCACGAGCCTGCCTGGCCGCGCCGGACTGCAAGAAGCGATGCGCCGCGACCACCGCCACCACATCAACGGCGGTGTTCAGCGTCACGCAGAGTGATCCCATCACCAGCAACTGCGGCAGCGCGCCGAGCGCGGGGTCGAGGAACTGCGGCAGGAACGCGAGGAAGAAGAGAGCGGTCTTGACGTTCAGTGCTTCGACCACGATCCCTTCGACGAACGCACGTCGTGCGCCTTGTGCCCGCGGTTTCGCCAGCGCGTCCGTTTCCTCGGGCGGCGCCTGTCGCAGCATCCTGATGCCGAGGTACACGAGGTACGCCGCACCGACGTACTTGACGACAGAGAAAGCGACGGCCGACTGGGCGATCAGCAGCGACACCCCCAGCGCCGCCGCAAGCACATGCACCATGCCGCCCAGCGCCGTGCCCAGGCACGACGCAAGCCCCTCGCCCCGGCCACCTGCGACGGTGCGCGCGATGACGTAGGCGATGCCAGGGCCCGGCGTCACGGCCAGCACAGCGGCTGCGATAAGAAAGGCGATGAAGCTGCTCGACATGTTCTAACTTCTACCTCGGCGGTCTCGGCGGTCTCGGCGGTCTCGGCGGTCTCGGCGGTCTCGGCGGCCTCGAACGCGCTCGAGTTTCGCGGGCAACCCCGAGTGTCTTCGCGAAACACACGCTCGTCGGGTCGCCGACATAAGGCCCGAAGGCTTTGACTCGAACGTAGCCACATGCCTCGTACAGGCGCATCGCCGCTTCTTGGCGATATCCGGTCTCGAGCAGCAGAACCTCGAAGCCATGCTCAGCCGCGTGACGCTCCAGATCAACAAGGATCGCTCGCGCGGCGCCGGTCCGCCTCTCGGTGCTCAGCACGTACATTCGACGAACTTCGGTCCTGACCGCGTCGAGCGGGCGATGTGCCCCCATGCCGACGAGCTGCTTCTCCCGGCCCGCTCGAACCGCACGATAGGCCACGAGGTACACCCCGCGCGGTGGTGTCGGTTCGTTCGTCGGCCACGGATCGTCGACGGCGAAATGCTCTGGGTACAACCGCCGCGCCTCGATCGCGGCCAACCGCAGCAACGCTGTGGCGTCGACGCCCAAAGGATCGGCTTCTACGACGAGGAACTTCCGACGCATCGCTTCATGGCCTACGCAGTTCGGGCCGACTTCGGGCGGTTGCTTGCCCCGTCACACCTCGAGCACTACCCGCCCGCGCACGCGCCCTTGTCGCAGGTCGTCGAGCGACGCACCCGCTTCGGCAAGCGTGCGTGTGACGATGGGCAGCGGCGGCAACTCGTGCGTGCGCGCCAGCGCGAGCAGTTCGGCCAGTTCGGCCAGGCTGCCCACGTACGAGCCGACGATCGAGACGGCCTTCATGGCGACCATCACCGGATGCAGGGGCGCGACGCCGCCGAAGAGGCCGACGGTGACGAGGGTGCCGGCCTTGCGCAGCGCGCCGAAGCCGAAGGTGTGGGTCGAGGCGGCGCCGACGAAGTCGATCGCGCGCGAGACGCCGCCGCCGGTGTTCTTCATAAGCGTCTTCGCCGCGCCGTCGGCCGTGGGGTCGAAGGCTTCGGTGGCACCGGCTGCGCGTGCTGTGTCCCACTTGGCGTGGTCGACCTCGGCGACGAGGATCGGCGTGGCGGGCATCAGTACGCGTGCGAGGCGGATGGCTGACAGGCCCACGCCGCCGGCACCGAGGATGAGCAGCGGCTCGTCGCCGTGGCCGTGCTGCACCTTCTGCAGGGCGCTGTACGCGGTGACGCCGGCGCAGGCGTAGGTGCAGGCCTGCGCCGCGGGCAGCGGGTCGTACGCGAGGAGGTAGCGCGGGTGCGGAACCAGCACGTGGTCGGCGAAGCCGCCGTCGTGTTGAAGGCCCAGCACCTGCGGCGCGCCGCACAGGTGCTCGAGCCCCGCGCTGCAAAGGCGGCAGTTCGCGCAGCCGATCCACGGGTAGGCCACACGCGCGTCGCCGGGCGACACGCCTTGCGCATTAGGCCCCGCTTCGACAACGGTGCCGGCGATCTCGTGGCCGAGCACGCGCGGCAGCGGCACGGAGCGCGACAGGTCCAGCTTGCGGCCTTCACCCAGGTCGAAGAAGCCGTCGTGCAGATGAACGTCGCTGTGGCAGACACCGCTGGCGCGCACGCGCAACAGCACCTGGGTTCCCGTGGGGCGTGGCGTTTCGCGCAGCAGGCGTGTGAGCGGGCGGCCGAAGGCTTCGACGACGTAGCTTTCCATTTCTGTCTACCTGCCCGACGGGGCATCGAGGGGTATCGAGGGGGTATCGAGGGGGTATCGAGGGGGTATTGAGGGGGTATTGAGGGTATCGACCGGCGAACCCGGCGCACCTGGCGCCGGCCGCCCGAACCACCGCGCTAAACGCCGACGTAGTCGTGCAGCACCGCCGGGTTGGCGCGCAGTGTCGCCGAATCGCCCTGCCACACCACGCGGCCCTTTTCGACGATGTAGTGGCGATCGGCCAGCCCCAGCAGCGCACCGATGTTCTTGTCGATCACGATCATCGATTGCCCGGCCTGCTTCAGCCGCTCGAGGCAGCGCCAGATCTCGAGGCGCACCAGCGGCGCCAGGCCCTCGGTGGCCTCGTCGAGGATCACAAGCTTCGGGTTCGTCATCAGCGCGCGCCCGATCGCGAGCATCTGCTGCTCGCCGCCCGACAGGTTCGACCCGAGGTTGCGCTCGCGCTCCTGAAGGCGCGGGAACATGCGGTAGACGGTGTCGATCGTCCAGGGCTCTCGCGCGCCGTGGCGGTTGCCGGCGGTGGCGACGAGGTTCTCGCGCACCGTCAGGTTCGGGAAGATCTGCCGTCCCTCGGGCACCAGCCCCAGGCCCGTGCGCGCGACCAGGTAGGCCGGCTTGCCGTGCACGGCCGTGCCGTCCATCGTGATGCGGCCGGCCTTGGGCGCAAGCAGCCCCATGATCGACTTCACCGTGGTCGTCTTGCCCATGCCGTTGCGGCCGATCAGCGTGACCACCTCGCCGCGGTTCACGGCCAGCGACATGCCGAACAGCACCTGGCTCGAGCCGTACGCGGTCTCGATCGCGTCGACGGACAGAAGCGGCGTCGCGGCGTTCATGCGAAGGCCTCCTCTTGTTCGCCGAGGTAGGCCTCGCGCACCGCCGGCGTCGTTGCGGATCTGGTCGGGCGTGCCGCAGGCGATGGAGCGGCCGTACACCAGCACGGTGATGCGGTCGGCCAGCGCGAACACGGCGTCCATGTCGTGCTCGACCAGCAGGATCGTGTAGCGGCCCTTGATCGACGCGCAGCAGGTCGACCACGCCTTCGGATTCGGCGTGGCTCATGCCGGCCATCGGCTCGTCGAGCAGCAGCAGCTTCGGCCCGGTGGCCAGCGTCATCGCGATCTCGAGCTGGCGGCGTTCGCCGTGCGCCATCTGCGCGACCGGCGTGTTCTCGCGTGCGGCAAGACCGGTCTGCGCCAGGGCCGCGCGCGCAGGTTCGACCAGCGCCGCTTCGCTCGCCGCCGGGCGCCAGAAACGGAAGCTGTGCCCGGCGTGCGCCTGCACCGCCAGCGCCACGTTCTGCAGCGCAGTGAACTCGGGGAACACCGACGTGATCTGGAACGAGCGGCCCAGCCCGGCCAGCGCGCGCTTGTAGGGCGCCTCGCGCGTGATGTCGCGGCCATCGAAGACGATGCGGCCTTCGTCGGGCGCGATCTGGCCGCTGAGCTGGTGGATGAGCGTGGTCTTGCCGGCGCCGTTGGGGCCGATCACGGCGTGGATCTCGCCTTGTTCGAGCGAGATCGACAGGTGGTCGGTCGCGGTCAGGCCACCGAAGCGCTTGACCAGGCCGTGAACCTCGAGCACGGTGGTCATGACGCTTGCTCCTCGCGCGCGACGAGCCGCCCGTAGAGCCCCTGCTTCAGCACCAGCACGACGAAGCACGATGAACAGGCCGATCGCCGCGAGCCAGTGCTGGTTGAGCAGCGAGTCGAGCCAGCCGATGCCGAACTTCGCCGACGACAGCAGCTCTTCGAGCATCAGCAGCGCGGCGGCGCCGACCACCGGGCCGAGCAGGGTGCCCAGGCCGCCCAGCACGATCATCACGATCAGCTCGCCCGACACCGTCCAGGCCATGTACGACGGCGCGACGAACTTGGTGAGGTTCGCCAGCAGCACGCCTGCCACCACGCACACCGCGCCGAGATCACGTAGGCCGCGAGCTTGTAGCGCAGCGTCGGGAACCCCATCGCGCCCATGCGCCGCTCGTTGCTTTTGCAACCGCGCAGCACCATGCCGAAGCGCGAGTGCACCAGGCGCTGCATCAGCGCCAACGTCAGCAGCAGTGCAGCGAAGGTGGCGTAGTACAGCGTGGTGTTGTCGGCCAGCGAGAAGACGCCGAAGTCGCTGCGCGACGGCACCGGCAGCCCGTCGTCGCCGCCGAACTGGCGCAGGCTGACGGCCAGGAAGAACATCATCTGCGCGAAGGCGAGCGTGATCATGATGAACGCCATGCCGCTGGTGCGCAGGCAGATCGCGCCGACCACCAAGGCGATCAACCGCGCCAACGACGAGTGCAGCCAGCAGGTGCAGCCAGCCGTTGCCGATGCCGTAGAAGCCGAGGATGCCCACCGCGTAGGCGCCCATGCCCATGTACATCGCGTGGCCGAAGCTGACCAGCGCGCCGTAGCCGAGGATCAGGTTCAGCCCCATCGCGGCCAAGCGCGAAGATCATGATGCGCGTGAAGAGCGTGACGTAGAACGGCTCTTTGAACACCGCGGCCAGCACGGGCACGAGCGCCAGCAGCAGCAGCACGCCAGCCGCGACGGCGGTGCGCAAGGTGGGTTTAACCATGTTTCACCGGGAACAGGCCTTGCGGCTTCAGTGCCAGCACCGCAGCCATCAGCATGTAGATCAGCATCGACGCGATCGCCGGGCCGACGGCCTGCGCGACCGACCGCTCGAGCACCTCGCGCAGCAGCGTGGGCAGGAACGCGCGGCCGATGGTGTCGACGATGCCGACGATCAGCGCGCCGTAGAACGCGCCGCGGATCGAGCCGATGCCGCCGGTGACGATCACCACCAGCGTGAGGATCAGGATCGGCTCGCCCATGCCCGACTGCACCGACACGATCGGCCCCGACATCACACCGGCCAGGCCGGCCAGGCCGGCGCCCAGCGCGAAGACCATGCGTGTTCAGGCCCTTGATGTTGACGCCCAGCGCCGACACCATGTCGGGGTTGGCGGCGCCGGCGCGAATCAGCATGCCGATGCGCGTGCGGTGGATCAGCAGGTACAGCCCCACGCCCACCGCCAGGCCGACGGCGATGATCGCGAAGCGGTACGACGGGTAGGCCAGGCCGAAAAGGTTCACCGTGCCCGACAGCGCCGCCGGCACGTTCATGTACACCGACGCCGGGCCCCAGATGAAGCGCACGACCTCGTTGAAGAAGAGGATGAGGCCGAAGGTGGCGAGCACCTGGTCGAGGTGGTCGCGCGTGTAGAGCTGCGCCAGCACCAAGCGTTCGACCAACGCGCCAACCAGCACCGCGCCGATCACGCCGGCGAGCGCGGTGGCGATGAACGAGCCGCCCGACGCGTTGTACGCGGCGGCCGCGAAGTACGCGCCCATCATGTACAGCGAGCCGTGCGCCAGATTCACGACGTTCATGATCCCGAACACCAGCGTCAGGCCTGCGGACAGCAGGAACAGCAGCACGCCGAGCTGCACGCCGTTCAGAAGCTGGGTGAGGAAGAGGCCGAGGGTCATAAGGGGTGGGCGCGGCCGGCGGCGCACGCAAGGGCGCGGCGGCCGATGAACTCGAATCGTGTGTCGACGACCGCGGCGCCGACAGGCCGGCTGCCGCGGTATGTCAGGGTTGGATCAACCGCGGGTCAGAGCTTGTCCGCCATCTTGCAGGTGGCGGCGTAGTTGTCGACGTGGTCCTTCAGCGGCGTGGCGATCGTCTTCAGGCTCACGCGGCCCTTGGCGTCCTTCGCCACTTCGAAGATGTGCTGGTCCTGCACCGGGAACTGGTTGGTGCCGAACTTGAACTTGCCGCGCACGCTCTTGAAGTCGGCGGCCTTCAGCGCCGCACGGAACGCGTTCTTGTCGGCGACGTTGCCCTTCACCTTGCCGATCGCCGAGTCGAGCAGCAGCGCCGCGTCGTAGCTCTGCGCCGCGTATTGCGACGGGATGCGGTTGAACTTCTTCTCGAACTCGTCGACGAACTGCTTGTTCGACCGGGTTGTCGAAGTCGGGGCCCCAGAAGGTGCCGGCGATCACGCCCAGCGCCGCTTCCTTCTGCGCCGGCAGCGTCGAGCCGTCGGTGGTCGACGACGTCAGCAGCGGGATCTTGCCCAGCAGGCCGGCCTGCTGGTACTGGCGCACGAAGTTCACGCCCAGGCCGCCCGGATAGAACACGTACACCGCGTCGGGAGCCTTGGACGCCACCTGCGCCAGTTCGGCCGCGAAGTCGGGCTGGTTCAGCGGCGTGTAGATCTCGTCGACCACCTCGCCTTTGTAGAAGCGCTTGAAGCCGGCGATGAAGTCCTTGCCCGCCTGGTAGTTCGGCGCCATGCCGATCACCTTCTTGTAGCCCTTGTCGGTGGCGTACTTGCCGACGACCTCGGCCTGGTTGTCGTTCTGCCAGCTGGTGATGAAGGCGTAGGGCGAGCACTGCGCGCCGGCGATCGGCGCCGGGCCGGCGTTGCTGCCGATCAGGAACACGCCCTTTTCGGTGATGGGCTTGTGCACCGCCATCATCACGTTCGAGAAGGTGAGGCCGGTGATGATCGGCACGTTCTCCTTCTCGATCAGCTTCTGCACGATCTGCGTCGCGACGTCGGGCTTGAGCTGGCTGTCTTCGCGCAGCACCTGCACCGGCGTGCCGCCGAGCTTGCCGCCGTTGCGCTCGACGACCAGCATGAAGGCGTCGTACTGGTCCTGGCCCAGCGCGCCCTGCGGGCCCGACAGCTCGGCCATGAAGCCGATCTTGATCGGCGTTTGCGCACCGGCGGTGGACGCGGCCAGCCCGATCGCCGCAGCGGCGAGCAGGTGGGTGAAGGTCTTGGTCATCAAGGTCTCCTCTCTGAAGGACGTGAAGGACAGTCGAAGAAGTTCAAACGGACAAGGTATCGGCCACGGACGAAACAGCGAAGAAGCGGCGGGCATTGTTGTGCAGGACAAGCTCGCGCTCGTCGTGCGTCAACCCCGGGAGGTCACGCACCAGCGCGCCGATCTGCTGCTCACCCAGCGGGAACGGGTAGTCGGACCCGAGCATCACACGGTCAACGCCCATCACGTCGATCAGCATGCGCAGCGCGCGCGGGTCAAACACGGCGCTGTCGACGTGGAAACGCCGCGCGTAGCTCGAAGGTAGTCGGGGACAGTCCTTACGAATGATGTCCCGGTGGCGCCAGGCGTTGTCAGCACGGCCCAGCAGCCACGCGAAGCTGCCGCCGCCGTGGGCGAAGCAGATGTTCAGCGATTCGGGGATGCGTTCGAGCGCGCCCGACAGGATGAGCGACAGCATGCCGAGTTGCGTTTCGGCCGGCATCGCCACCAGCCACGGCAGCATCCACTGCTTCATGCGGCCGGCGCCCATCATGTCCCACGGGTGAACCAGCACGGGGATGTTCTCGTTGGCGCAATGGATCAGGAATTGCACCAGCGATTCGTCGTCGAGGTCACGCTCGCCGACGTGGTTGCCGATCTGCACCCCGGCATGCCCTGCGCGGCGCGCGCGCGTGGCTTCGCGGCATGCCAGTTCGGTCGACTGCAACGGCACCTGCGCCAGCGCGATGAAGCGCCCTGGTGCCGTGGCGCAGAACGCCAGCACTTTGTCGTTCATGCGCGCGGCCCAGTCGGCCGCCTTGGCCGCGTCCCAGGCGTAGCCGAACATGACCGGTGTGGCGCAGACCACCTGCGCGCGCACGCCCAGCGTGTCCATCTCGGCCAGCCGGCGCTGTGGATCCCACAGCGTGGGCAGCACCGGGCGGAAGTGTTTGTCGCCGAGCATGATCTGCCCGCGCCCGCCGCCGGGTTCCACCGCCAGCCACGGCGCGCGCACGGCGTCGACCGCGTGCGCTTCCTCGCGAGTGATCGCGGGGAAGCAGTGCGAGTGCATGTCGATCATCAGGTGGCGCCTCCGGTGTCGAGTAGCCCCGAAGCCGCGAGGTCGCGGTGCCACGCCGCGTGGTCGCGCCCCGGGTGCACCTTGCCGCACTGCGGGCAGGTGCGCTCGCTGTCGGGCGACGCGTAGTAGCGCTGGTACGCCGTGGGCAGGTCGGCCACGATGTCGGCCAGTTGAACTTCGATGCGCCGCACCAGCGTGCCGCAATGCGCGCAGTGCCACTGGAACGCGTCGATCAGGCCCTTTGGCCGCTGGCGTTCGACCACCAGGCAGCGGCTGGCAGGTTCGGGGCGCTGCGGTGAATGCAGCATGTGCGGCGACATCAGAAAGATGTCGCCTTCGTTCAGGTCGACGCGTTCGTAGCGCCCGCGGTCCCACACCAGCAGGTGCGCGTTGCCTTCGAACTGCCAGAAGAACTCCTCGAGCGGGTCGTCGTGGAAGTCGCTGCGCGCATTCGGGCCACCGACCACGGTGACCATGAAGTCGGCGTTCTTCCAGATCTGCTGGTTGCCCACCGGCGGTTTCAACAGGTGCGCGTTCTCGTCGAGCCAGCGACGGAAGGGGAACGGGCGGCCGTGGGTGAAGTTGGCGGGCATGGTGCGGTCTCGAAGGCTTCGATGAGTCTTCGCTCGAGCTCAGGGCTTGTACGCCACGGCCTTGATCTCGATGCGCAGTTGCGGGTGCGGCAACTGGTGCACCGCGACCGTGGTGCGGGCGGGGCCGTCGGCGCCGAAGTATTCGGCGTACACGGCGTTGTAGGCGGCGAAGTCGTTCATGTCGACGAGGAAGCTGCTGACTTCGACCAGGTCGCCCAGGTCGGCGCCCGCGCTGCGCAGGATGTCGCGGATGTTCTCGATCACGGCGCGCGTTTGTTCGCGGATGTCGAGCTGCATCGTTCCCATCGCATCGATCTGCGCCCCGGCGATGGTGTTGTCGGCGCGGCGCGAACTGGTGCCCGACACGAAGAGGAACGGCCCGGCGCGTTTGACGTGCGGATAGGCGCCGCGCGGCGTGGCTTTGCCCGCGACGACGTGGCCTGTGCTGGACGGGTTAGGAGCATTCATCGGATGGTGCAGGGTCAACGACGAAACTCGGCGATGTCGGGCACCGAGCCCCACATGCAGAACGATTCGTTCGTCAGCGGGAACTGGCGCGGCTGGTACGTGGCTTCGTCTTCGGGCGCAATCGTGCGCACGCCGGTCGAGTACTCGAACACCATGCCGTCGGGGCCTTCGAAGTAGAGGAACACCGCGCCCGACGTCGGGTGGCGCCCCGGGCCGAAGACGATGCGCACGCCCTGGCCCTTCAACTGGTAATACGCGCGCATCACGTCGTCGATGCTCGCCACCTGATGGTTGATGTGCTGCACGCCCGCGCGCGTGGTCGGGAAGAGGGCGATCTTGTGGTGGACCTCGTCGATACGAAGCAGCGCGGCGTTGCCGATGCGGTCGCTGACGCGGGCGCCGAACACGCCGGTCCACATGCGCTCGTCGCGCGGCGCGTCGGTGGTGCACAGGCCGATGTGGCTGAAGCCGGTGATGCCGGCGTCGCGCGACGGGAAGTAGCGCCGCCCGCTGTGATGCGGCCGTACGGCCAGTTCGATACGGTTGCCCGTGGGGTCGCGGAACGCGACGAAGGCGCCCACGCGTCGCTGCTCGCATTCACCGGCGCTGCCCGGCGCCACCGCGACGCCCGAGTCGGACAGTCGTGAGGCCGCGGTGTCGAGCGCGTCGGCGTCACGCAACTCGAACCCCACCGCGTGATCGTGCGGATCGCCTTCGTAGTAGACGAGCGTGTGGTCGCGGCTGTCGCTGCGGTAGTAGCGTGCACCGTTCTCGTTGCGCACGGCCTCGAGGCCCACGACCTCGCGAGCGAAGCGGTCGGCGCCCGTGAGGTCACGGGTGCCCAGGCGAACGTAGCGGATGTCCAGCAGGTCGATCATGGATGGGCAAGTGGATGCAACGCGCGCGATTGTGGGCGCATGCAGGCGGTCGCCGCGCGGATCACCGCGTCGGGCTGGTCTTGGTGGGCCGAGTGTCCGCAGGCCGGCAACTCGAGCAGCCGCGCGTGCGGCACGCGGCGCGCAATGCCGCGCACCTGCTCGAGGCTGCCGTACTCGTCGTCGAGCCCCTGCACGGCCAGCAGCGGGCAGGTGATCGAGGCGATCTCGTTTTCGATCGACCACTGCTTGAACGGCGGGTGCAGCCAGATGTCGTTCCAGCCCCAGAACGCCGAGTCGGGGTCGTCGTGGTATTTGGCCAGGCGTTGCTTCAGGTCGGTTTCCAGGTAAGCAGTGCGCGCTTTCGCGATGCTGTCGAGCGACAGGTCTTCGACCATGATGTGCGGCGCCAGCACGACCACGCCAGCCACCTGCCGCGGATAGCGCGCAGCGTGCAGCAGCGCGATCGAGGCGCCGTCGCTGTGGCCGAACAGCCAAGGCTTGTCGCGCACGGTGTCGACGTTCAGCGAGTCAAGCAGGGCGGGCAGTACCTCGTGCGCCTGGCGATGCATGAAGTCGGGCGCCCACGTTTCATCGGCAGCGCGTGGCGTCGAGCGGCCGTAGCCCGGACGCGAGTAGACCAGCCCGCGCGCGCCGACCGCGGCGCACAGGCGCGCGGGGAAGTTCTTCCACATCGCGAGCGACCCGAGACCTTCGTGCAGGAACACCACGAGTGGCTTGTTCGCGTCGTCGCACGGCGCGCCGATCCATGCATGCTCGATACGCACGCGCCGGCCGCGCCACATGATGTCGAGGAACCCGGTCGCCGTCACTTGTTCTCTTGCTCGCGCAGCTTGAAGCGCTGAATTTTTCCGGTCGCGGTCTTCGGAAGATCAGCGACGAATTCGATCAAGCGCGGGTACTTGTACGGCGCCAGGCGATCTTTCACGAAAGCCTTCAACTCGGCCTCGTCGACCTTGCCGCCGGGCTTCAGCACGACGAAGGCTTTCGTCTTCGTCAAGCCGTCGGTGTCTTCCTTGCCGATCACCGCGCACTCGAGCACCGCGGGGTGCTGCACGATCGTGGCCTCGACCTCGAAGGGTGAGACGTAGATGCCGCTGACCTTCAGCATGTCGTCGCTGCGGCCCGAGTAGGTGTAGGTGCCGTCGGCGTTGTGCACGTATTTGTCGCCGCTTTTGGTCCAACCGCCCTGGAAGGTGTCGCGCGACTTCGTTCGGTTGCCCCAATACATCATCGCGGCCGAGGGGCCTTGGATGAACAAGTCGCCGGGTTCGCCGTCGGGCACGGGGCCGCCGTCTTCACCGCGCAGTGCAATCTCGTAGCCGGGCACCGGCCAGCCGGTGGTGCCGTAGCGCACCTTGTTCGGCAGGTTGGACAGGAAGATGTGGCACATCTCGGTCGAGCCGATGCCGTCGACGATGTCGACGCCGAACTTCGCCTTGAAGCGCTCGCCGATGTCGGCAGGCAGTGCTTCGCCGGCCGACGAGACGAGGCGAATCGACAAGTCTTCCTTGTTTGGAAGATTCGGCGACGCGAGCATGCCGGCGAAGCCCGTGGGTGCACCGTAGAACGCGGTGGGTTTCGTGTTTCCCGTGCCGCCCAGCCAGCGCTTGAACGTCGCATCAGGTGTGGGCCGTTCAGCCATCAGGATCGTCGTTGCGCCCACGCTCAACGGGAACGACAGCGCGTTGCCAAGGCCATAAGCGAAGAAGAGCTTCGCGGCCGAGAAGCACACGTCGTTCTCGGTCAGGCCCAGCACGGCCTTGCCGTACAACTCGGCGGTCCAGTACGGATTCGCGTGCGAGTGCACCGTGCCTTTGGGGCGGCCCGTCGAACCCGACGAATACAGCCAGAAGCCAGGATGATCGGGGCTGGTCTGCGCGGGCCGCACCATCGGCGCATGCGGTTTCAGGAACGCTTCGAACTCGACCTCGGACGGGTGCAGCGGCGCCACCGGGTTCGACACGATCACCTTGTCGACCTCGTGATCGCACTTCGTCATTGCCGCGGTCAGCGCGGGCAGCAGCGCGCCCGACACCAGCACCGCCTGCGCGCGCGAATGCTCGAGCATGTAGGCGTAGTCGTCGGCGGTCAGCAGCGTGTTGACCGCCACCGGCACCAGGCCCGCATACATCGCGCCGAGAAAGCTCACGGGCCAGTGATTGCAGTCCTGCATCAGCAGCAACACACGCTCTTCGCGTTTGATGCCCAACGCGCGCAAAGCCGCGGCGGCGCGGCGAACGCGCTCGGCGAGTTGGCCGTAGGTCAACGTGTCCTGGTCATCGATGTAGGCCAGCTTGTTCGGTCGGCCCGTGTTCACCTCGAGCAGGTGTGCAGCGAAGTTGAAGTTCTCGCCCGGGGCAGCGACGTTCGTCTCGGCCATGTGATGTCTCCTGTCGAGATGGATCTACTTCGTGAACTCGATCTTCCCTTCGGGCAGCAGATACAAAACGAGCGCGCGCCCGCTGCTGACTGTGGGGCGGTGCGCACTGCCCGGTGGCATCACGGCCCAGCCGGCGGGGCGGCCGTCGAAACGCGCGTCGCTTTCGATCGGCATGATCAGATCGATCTCGCCATTCGGGTGCGCGTGATGCGGCCCCGCGATGTCCTGCATGTCGACGACATCGACCGAAAAGCCGTGCAGGTCATCGGCAGGTTTGAAGATGCGCCCGTACTTGATGCCGCCGCCTTCGCGGTTGCAAAGCCACCCTTCGGCCACACCCTGTTCGCACCCACGCTTCAGCGCCTGGTAGGTCGTGCTGGTGGCGCCGTGTTCGGTGTTGAGCCAGTCGTCGAGGTTGCGATCGAGCGGCCGGCCGGCGACTTGACTCGTGAGCGAGGCGATGGCGAGACGGAACTGGTCCTGCGCAGATGTGTTCGTTGCGGTCATCGGCATGTCTCCGGGGTTTGATCCTGCTTGCCGAGCAGCGCGGCATGCAGTATTGTGCTTGCATGAACTCTAAGTCGAGCTCAAAACCGTGTCAAGCAATATAGTTCATGTTGAAAGTAAGGGGTTACCAGTAGACGTGGTGCGTCCCAGCCCAGGCGACAGCGCCGACGACGACAAAAACCCCTTCCTCGTGCAGTTGGGCGAACGCGTCCGCGCTCTGCGCTCGCGCCGTGGCATGACACGCAAGGCGCTGGCCGCGGCGGCCGACGTGTCCGAGCGTCACCTTGCCAACCTCGAGTACGGCTTGGGCAATGCATCGATCCTGGTGCTGCTTCAGGTGGCAGGGGCGCTGCAATGCTCGCTGGCCGAACTGGTGGGCGACGTCACCACCTCGTCGCCCGAGTGGCTGCTGATCCGTGAGTTGCTCGAGCGGCGCGACGATGACACGCTGCGCCGCGTGCGCATCTCGATCGCGCAGATGCTCGGTTCGGGCGGCGGCGAAGGCGCGGCGGCCCATGCGGCGCGGCGCGCGCGCATCGCGCTGGTGGGGCTGCGCGGCGCGGGCAAATCCACGCTGGGAAGAATGCTCGCCGACGCGCTCGGCTATCCCTTCGTCGAGCTCGGCCGCGAGATCGAAAAGTTCGCGGGCTGCAGCGTCTCGGAAATCCAGGCGCTGTATGGGCAGAACGCGTATCGCCGTTACGAGCGCCGCGCACTCGAAGAGGCGATCCAGATCTATCCCGAAGCCGTGATCGCCACGCCCGGAGGCATCGTCTCCGACGCGGCGACCTTCAACATCCTGCTGGGCCACTGCACCACGATCTGGCTCGCGGCCACGCCCGAAGACCACATGAAGCGCGTGATCGACCAGGGCGACATGCGGCCGATGGCCGGCTCGTCGACCGTGAACAAGCCTGCGATGAGCGAAGCGATGGACGACCTGCGCAGCATCCTCGCCGGCCGCAGGGCCTTCTATTCGAAGGCCGACTACACGATCGACACCAGCGCGCAGGATCTGGCGTCGACCTTCGTGATCCTGAACAAGCTGGTGGCCGAGCGCATTCTGATATTTAGTGAAACTACGTAGACCATGCATGCATAAAAATGCTTGTCACAGGCGTGAAATGCATAATAATGCTGCTTTACCGGTTCACCCAACGTGCAGTTCAATGCACACCTAGGAGACAACGCCGTGAGTGAGACCCCCCGCGTCGACTACCAGACCAACCCCTCGCAGTACAGGCACTGGAAGCTGAAGTTCGAAGGCCCGGTCGCCACGCTGGGTGCCGACTTCGATGAAAACGCCGGCCTGCGCCCCGGCTACAAGCTCAAGCTCAACAGCTACGACCTTGGCGTCGACATCGAGCTGAACGACGCAGTCAACCGCATCCGTTTCGAGCACCCGGAAGTCAGGACGGTGGTTCTCACATCGCTGAAGGACAAGGTGTTCTGCTCGGGCGCGAACATCTTCATGCTGGGCGTGTCGAGCCACGCGTGGAAGGTGAATTTCTGCAAGTTCACGAACGAGACGCGCAACGGGCTGGAAGATTCCAGCGCGCACAGCGGCTTGAAGTTCCTGGCCGCGGTGAACGGCGCCTGTGCCGGCGGCGGCTACGAAGTGGCGCTGGCCTGCGACGAGATCCTGCTCGTCGACGACCGCTCTTCATCCGTCAGCCTGCCCGAAGTGCCGCTGCTGGGCGTGCTGCCCGGCACCGGCGGCCTGACCCGCGTGACCGACAAGCGCAAGGTGCGCCATGACCTGGCCGACATCTTCTGCACCAGCCAGGAAGGCGTGCGCGGCCAGAAAGCGGTCGATTGGCGTCTGGTGGATGCGGTGGCCAAGCCCGCGCAGTTCGCCGCAGCCGTGCAAGAGCGCGCGCTGAAGCTGGCCGAACAAAGCGACCGCCCGGCCAACGGCAAGGGCGTGAAGCTCGGCCCCTTGACCCGCACGATCGAAGCCAACGCGCTGCGCTACTCGCATGTGTCGGTCGAGATCGACCGCGCCAAACGCGTCGCGACCTGGACGGTGAAGGCGCCGGCCGCTGCGGTGGAAGGCGACATCGCGAAGATCGAGGCGCTTGGGCGACCAGTGGTTCCCGCTGAAGCTGGCGCGTGAACTCGAGGATGCGATCCTGTCGATGCGCACGAACGAGCTCGACATCGGCACCTGGATCTGGAAGACCGAAGGAGACGCGGCGAACGTGTTGTCGATGGACGCCGCGTTGCTGAAGAACAAGGGCCATTGGCTTGCTCGCGAGACCACCGGCCTGTTGCGCCGCACCTTGAGCCGCATCGACTTGTCGTCGCGCAGCCTCTTCGCGCTGATCGAGCCGGGCTCGTGCTTCGCCGGCACGTACCTCGAGATTGCGCTGGCGTGTGATCGTCAGTACCAGCTGGTGTTGCCCGATGACGAGGCGAAGGCGCCGAAGATCACGGTGGGCGACATCAACTTCGGCTCGTACCCGATGGCCACCGGCGAAACGCGCCTCGAGCGCCGCTTCTATGGCGAAAAGCCAGCGCTTGACGCCGTGCGCGGCGCTACGGCCAAGCCGCTCGACGGCGACGCCGCTTCGAAGCTCGGCCTCGTCACCGGCGCCCTCGACGACATCGATTGGGCCGACGAAATCCGCATCGTGATCGAAGAGCGCGTGGCGATGAGCCCCGACGCATTGACCGGCATGGAAGCCAACCTGCGCTTCAACGGCAAAGAGAACATGCACACCCGCGTGTTCGGCCGCCTGACCGCATGGCAGAACTGGATCTTCCAGCGCCCGAACGCCGTTGGCGAGAAGGGCGCGCTGAAGGTCTACGGCAAGGGCGACAAGGCTTCGTTCGACTGGAACCGCGTCTGAGAATGGTCAGCTTCCATCACTCGACACCCTTTGGAGATGATCACATGAGACCCGACATGTCCGGCATCAACTACAGCGAAAAGATCCCCAACAACGTCAACCTCAGCGACGACCGCACGCTGCAACGTGCGCTCGAGCAGTGGCAGCCCAACTTCCTGTGTGGTGGGGTGACATGGGCCCCGAAGGCTCGACCGACTTCGACGTTTACCTGCGCACCGCCGTCAGCGTCGACCCGCAGGGCTGGGCGCAGTTCGGTCATACGAAGATGAAGGATTACCGCTGGGGCATCTTCCTCAACCCCGGTCAGGCCGATCGCAAGATTCACTTCGGTGACCACCTCGGCGAGAACGCGTGGAACGAAGTGCCGGGCGAATACCGCGCGAACCTGCGCCGCATCATCGTCACGCAGGGCGACACCGAGCCCGCGTCGGTCGAGCAGCAGCGCCACCTGGGCCTGACCGCGCCGTCGATGTACGACCTGCGCAACCTGTTCCAGATCAACGTCGAAGAAGGCCGCCACCTGTGGGCGATGGTGTATCTGCTGCACAAGTTCTTCGGCCGTGACGGCCGCGAAGAAGGTGAAGCGCTGCTCGAGCGCCGCAGCGGCCAGGAAAACAACCCGCGCATCCTGCAAGCCTTCAACGAGCAAACGCCCGACTGGCTCGCCTTCTACATGTTCACGTACTTCACCGACCGTGACGGCAAGTTCCAGCTGTGCGCGTTGGCCGAAAGCGCGTTCGACCCGCTGGCGCGCACGACCAAGTTCATGCTGACCGAAGAAGCGCACCACATGTTCGTGGGCGAATCGGGCGTGTCGCGTGTGATCCAGCGCACGTGTCAAATGATGAACGAACTGAAGACCGACGACCCGAAGAAGCTGCGCGCCGCGGGCGTGATCGACCTGCCGACACTGCAGCGCTACCTGAACTTCCACTTCTCGGTCACGGTCGACCTGTTCGGCGCTGATGAGTCGAGCAACGCGGCGACGTTCTACAGCACGGGGCTGAAGGGCCGCTACGAAGAAGGCAAACGCGTCGATGACCACATGCTGCGCGGTCAGACCTACAAAGTCTTGACGGTCCAGAACGGCCAACTCGTCGAGAAGGAAGTGCCGATGCTCAACGCGCTGAACGAGGTGCTGCGCGACGACTACATCAAGGACTCCGTCGGCGGCGTCGATCGCTGGAACAAGGTGATCGAGAAGGCCGGCATTCCGTTCGCGGCTGAAGGTTCCACACAAGGCGTTCCACCGCAACATCGGCGCGCTGTCGGGCGCGAAGATTTCGCCCGAAGGCAAAGTCGTGAGCGACGCCGAGTGGAACGCGAAGGTCGGCGAATGGCTGCCCAGCGTCGAAGACCGCGCCTTCGTCGCCGGCCTGATGGGCCGCGTGGTCGAGCCGGGCAAGTTCGCCAATTGGATCGCGCCGCCGGCGATGGGCATCAACCGCCAGCCGGTCGACTTCGAGTACGTGCGTTTCAATTGAGCACGCGCGTCTTCGTCTACGGCACGCTGAAGGCCGGGTTCCCGAACTTCCATATCAACCAAGGTGTTCGGGTCCCTGGCCGTTTCGTCACGGCGCGGCGGTTTTCGCTCTACATCGTCGGGCCCGACCACGTGCCGTGGCTCGTCGATGAAGGAGAAGCAGCCGGCGAGTTCGTCGAAGGCGAGCTGTACGACGTGGCGGCCGAACACATGCCGCGGATGGACGCGCTCGAGAACATCGGCGAGCCGGGCGGCTACCGGCGCGAGGTGATCGACGTGCGGCGTATCCTCGACGACGGCGCCCGGGCCGAACCAGCGAAAGCGCACGTGTACCTGCAAGACATGGCGCATCGTGGCGACCGCGTGATTCACGCCGGGCCTCTGGCGAACTACACGCCCGAACACGCGGCACGCTACCGCGACGATTGAAGAGAACAAGCCAACAGGAGACATCATCACATGAACGCCCCGCACGAAGGCGCCATCCTCGAGCAGCACCTGATCGACCCGGTCATCTGCATCCGCTGCAACACCTGCGAAGCGACGTGCCCCACGGGCGCGATCACGCACGACTCGCGCAACTACGTCGTCGATGCGGCCAAGTGCAACTTCTGCATGGCGTGCATCTCGCCATGCCCCACGGGGTCGATCGACAACTGGCGCAAGGTGCCGACCGTGAAGGCGTACAGCGTCGAAGAACAGCTGACCTGGGACGACCTGCCCGGCCGACCTGTCGCCCGAGCAACTCGCCGAGGCCGGCGTGTCGGCCGACGCGGTCGCGCCGCAGCCGGCACCGGTCGAACTGCAAGCCGCCGTCACGTCGACCGACGCGCCGTTCGTCTCGGCGCAATACGGCGCGTCGATCCCGCCGTGGTCGGCGGCGCACGCCTACATCAACCTGTACGGCGCGAAGGCGGCCGAGAAGTCCGTGACCGCCACCTGCGTGGGCAACGTGCGCGTGACCGAGGTGGGCAAGGAGTACGACACCCATCACGTGATGCTCGACTTCGGCGCGATGCCGTTCCCGGTGCTCGAGGGCCAATCGATCGGCATCATTCCGCCGGGCGTCGACGAGCGCGGCAAGCCGCACCACGCGCGCCAGTACTCGATCGCAAGCCCACGCAACGGCGAGCGCCCGGGCTACAACAACGTGTCGCTGACGATCAAGCGCGTGCTGGAAGACCACCAGGGCAAGCCGGTGCGCGGCGTCGGCAGCAACTACATGTGCGACCTCGAGGTCGGCGAGAAAGTCAAGTGATCGGCCCGTTCGGCACCAGCTTCCTGATGCCCAACCACCCGAAGAGCCACGTCGTGATGATCTGCACCGGCACCGGCAGCGCGCCCATGCGCGCGATGACCGAATGGCGCCGCCGCCTGCGCGCCAGCGGCAAGTTCGAAAGCGGCAAGCTGATGCTCTTCTTCGGTGCACGAACGAAGGAAGAGCTGCCGTACTTCGGCCCGCTGCAAAACCTGCCGAAGGACTTCATCGACATCAGTTTCGCGTTCAGCCGCACGCAGGACCAGCCGAAGAAGTACGTGCAAGACGCGATGCGCGAACGCGCGGCCGACCTGGCGCCGCTGCTGAGCGACCCCAACGCCTACTTCTACGTCTGCGGCCTGAAGTCGATGGAAGAGGGCGTGGTGCTGGCGATGAGCGACGTGGCGAAGAAGGCCGGGCTCGACTGGGACGCGATCGGCGCGCAGATGAAGCAGCAGGGACGGCTGCACCTCGAGACGTACTGAAGACGTACTGAGACGTACAGTCGCGCGAACGACAGGGGACTCGAGATGTCATCGATCGATCTGGATTCGGCGCCCGTGCTGGTGATTGGCGCGGGCATCATGGGCGCCGGCATTGCACAGGTTGCCGCGCAAGCCGGCCACCGTGTCTGGCTGCACGACGCGCGCGAGGGTGCGGCGGCGGACGCGAAGGCGAAGCTCGCCGCGACGCTCGACGGGCTGGTCGCGAAGGGCAAGCTTGGCGCCGCGGCGGCGACTGCGACCCTCGAGCGCATCGTTCCGGCACGCTCACTCGACGATGCGAAAAGCGCGCGCCTGGTCGTCGAAGCGATCGTCGAGAACCTCGAGGTCAAGCGCAAGCTGCTGAAGGACCTCGAGGCGGTGGTGGCAGCCGACGCAATCCTCGCGACGAACACGTCGTCGATCTCGGTCACTGCGCTGGCCAACGGCATGCAGCACCCGGGCCGCTTGGTCGGCATGCACTTCTTCAACCCCGTGGCGCTGATGAAGTTGGTCGAGGTGGTGAGCGGCTTGCACACCGACCCCGAGGTCGCGCGCTGCGATCTTCGAGCTGAGCAGTGCTTGGGGCAAAACGCCGGTGCACGCGAAGTCCACGCCGGGCTTCATCGTCAACCGCATCGCGCGGCCGTACTACGCCGAAACGCTTGCGCTGCTGCAAGAACAAGCCGCCACGCCGCAGGTGATCGACGCGTGCCTGAGTGCGGCGGGCTTCCGCATGGGCCCGTGCGAGCTGATGGACCTGATCGGCCACGACACCAACTTCGCGGTCACGAACTCGGTGTACGAAGCCAACTTCTACGACAAGCGCTACGTGCCGTCGCTGGTGCAGAAGGAAATGGTCGACGGCGGCTTGTTCGGCCGCAAGAGCGGGCGTGGCTTCTACCGCTACCCCGAAGGTCCGCAGGCGCTGCCGGTGGCCGTGCACGCTGCACCCGTGCAGTCTCGAAGCCTGACCGTGCACGGTGACGGCCCGGTGGCCGACGCACTCGAAGACGCCGCCGAGAAAGCACTCGCGCCGCAGGGCTGGGGCCCGGCACGCAAGCGCGACACCGACTATTGG
This sequence comes from uncultured beta proteobacterium, assembly GCA_963738615.1. Classification (GTDB taxonomy): domain Bacteria; phylum Pseudomonadota; class Gammaproteobacteria; order Burkholderiales; family Burkholderiaceae_C; genus CAVTWY01. Next base: position 1,122,691 of record CAVTXI010000012.1, on the reverse strand, counting down.
GTTGGCGTCGAGATCGACGGTGTGCGCCTGATGATGACCGACGGCCGCAGCGCGCGCGACGTGGCGCGTGATCTGCAGCAGAAGCACGTCGCCGTTTTCGACCGCGTGGCGCAGGACCCACCGGCCCCGGGTTCTGCGTTGGCGTTTGCGGTGCCGTATGGCGCGCCTGCAGGCTTGGCGGCGCACGCGGCGTCTTGGCTTGCGGCGCTGGGCTTTTCGCCGCAGCAGGTGGCCGATACGCCGGGGCTGATCGTCGCGCGCACGATCGCGATGTTGATCAACGAAGCCGCCGACGCCGTGCACCAGGGCGTGTGCGACGAAGCCGGTGCCGACGCTGCGATGAAGCTTGGCGTCAACTATCCGTCGGGCCCGTTCGAGTGGCTGTCTGCTTGGACCGCCACCGAGGTCGTCGCGTTGCTCGACCGACTCGATGCACGCTATCGCGGCGAACGCTACCGCGCGAGCCCCTGGCTGCGTGAGCGTGTCGCGCCGATGCATGCGCGCACCGAGCCGGCCGCCCGGGCGAGCTCTGCGCCCATCTTCCAAGACACGGACTACCAACCATGATTCACCAAGCCTTCATCTGCGACGCCGTCCGCACCCCCTTCGGCCGCTACGGCGGCGCGCTGTCGTCCGTGCGTGCCGACGACCTGGGCGCCGTGCCGATCGCCGCGCTGATGAAGCGCAACGCGAAAGTCGACTGGCAGGCCATCGACGACGTGATCTACGGCTGTGCGAACCAAGCCGGCGAAGACAACCGCAACGTTGCGCGCATGTCTGCGTTGCTGGCGGGCCTGCCGATCGACGTGGCCGGCGCCACCATCAACCGCCTGTGCGGATCGGGCATGGACGCCGTTGGCATCGCCGCGCGTGCGATCAAGGCCGGCGAAGCGCGACTGATGATCGCCGGCGGCGTCGAAAGCATGAGCCGCGCACCTTTCGTGATGCCCAAGGCCGACAGCGCCTTCGCACGCACCAACGCCGTCTACGACACGACCATCGGCTGGCGCTTCGTCAACAAGCTGATGAAGGAAAAGCACGGCGTCGACTCGATGCCCGAAACCGCCGAGAACGTCGCGAGTGACTACAAGATCGGCCGCGAAGATCAAGACAAGATGGCCCTGCGCTCGCAACAGCGCGCCGTCGCCGCGCAGAAGTCCGGCTTCTTCGACGCCGAAATCGTGCCTGTGACGATCGCGCAGAAGAAGGGCGACGCGATCGTCGTGTCGAAAGACGAACATCCGCGCGACACCACGATGGAATCGCTGGCCAAGCTGAAGGGTGTGGTCAAGCCCGACGGCAGCGTGACCGCAGGCAACGCCAGCGGCGTCAACGACGGTTCGTGCGCGCTGCTGCTCGCCAACGAAGCCGCAGCCAAGGCGCACGGCCTGACGCCGCGCGCACGCGTGGTCGGCATGGCCACGGCCGGCGTCGCCCCACGCATCATGGGCATCGGCCCCGCACCAGCCACACGCCGCGTGCTCGAACTTACGGGCCTGAAGCTCGAGCAGATCGACGTGATCGAGCTGAACGAAGCCTTCGCCGCGCAGGGCCTGGCGGTGCTGCGCGACCTGGGCCTGCAAGACGACGACCCGCGCGTGAACCCCAACGGCGGTGCGATTGCGCTTGGGCACCCGCTGGGTGCCAGCGGTGCGCGGTTGGTGACGACGGCCGTCAACCAACTGCACCGAACGAAGGGCCGTTACGCGCTGTGCACGATGTGCATCGGCGTGGGGCAGGGCATTGCGATGGTGGTTGAGCGGGTTTGACGGCGTTCAGCCTTCGATCCTGAATCCGGTCTTCACCGTCACCACCCACGGCGCGCCAGTGATTTGACGCTTGATGCGAACTTGATTAGCATCACGCATCATGCGCACCACCATCGACATCGACGACCCGATCCTCGAGGAGATCAAGCGCCTGCAGCGGCTTGAGGGCAAGTCGATGGGCCGGCTCGTGTCCGACCTGCTCGCGCAGTCGCTGGCCGCTTCGAGGGATCCGGCGGCAGCGAATGCCAAGCCGGCGTTCCGTTGGGTCTCGAAGCCGATGAAGGCCAGGGTGGACCTGGCGGACAAACAGGCTCTGCTCGATGCGATGGACGAGCCGCGCTGATGAGCTACGGCATCGACGTCAACATCCTGCTCTACGCGTCCAACGAAGGCAGCCCGTTGCACGAGAAGGCGGGCTCGTTCCTGGCGGAATGTTCAAGCCGCCGCGAGGTGTTCGTCCTGGCTTGGCCCACTGTGATGGGCTACCTGCGCATTGCCACCCACGCGTCGATCTTCGACAAGCCGCTCTCACCGGCCGAGGCCATGCGCAACGTCGAGTCCCTGCTCGCCTTGCCGCATTGCCGACCCATCGGCGAGGCTGAGGGCTTCCTGGCGGTGTATCGAGGCATCACCGACGGCGTGCCCACGCGCGGCAACCTGGTGCCCGACGCACATTTGGCGGCCGTGCTGCATCAGCACGGGGTGCGCACGCTGTACACGCACGATCGGGACTTCAAGAAGTTCGATTTCCTCGATGTGCGAGATCCGCTGGTTTGACATCGACGGCCGCGCGTATGCCCATCGAACTACCACGTGAAGCCCGCGATCAGGCTGTTGCGTCGATCGAGCGCTACTTCGCGGAAGAGCTCGACCAGCGCATCGGCAACATCGCGGCGGGTGCGCTGCTGTCGTTCTTCGTCGAGGAGATCGGCCCGTTGATTCACAACCTGACGGTCGTGCGTGTGCAGGAACGGCTTCAGGAGCGCGTGCAGGAACTCGACATCGAGTTCAACGAGGACGAGTTCCAGTATTGGCGGCGGCGCCAGAAGACGCCGAAGGGCAAGCGCTAAATCCGCGCGTGCTCAATGCAGCTTCACATGCGGCTCGGTGCGCCGCGTGATCATGCGTGCCAGCGTGTCCAGCGCCACCTTCGGGAAGCCGTGCAGCGCCAGCTCGTGCATCTTGTACAGCGACAGGTACATGCCCTTCGCGAACAGGCCTTCGATCATCAGGCTGCCGCCGATCAGGCCGCCCATCATGTTGCCGACGGTGCTGTATTCGCCCAGCGAGACCAGCGAACCGAAGTCGCGGTAGGTGTAGGGCACGAGCGGTTGCTTCGCCATGCGGCGCTGGATTTGCTTCACCAGATGCGACGCCTGCTGATGCGCGGCCTGCGCGCGCGGCGGCACGGTGCGCGGTGAGCCCGTCGGCGCGGTGCCGCCACTGGCTTGGGCGGCCTGCGGCCACAGGCACGCGGCGCAGTCGCCGAACGCGAAGATGTTGTGGTCGCGCGTGGCTTGCAGCGTGGGCGTGACGACGAGTTGGTTGATGCGGTTGGTCTCGAGCCCGGCGATGTCTTTCAGGAAGTCGGGCGCCTTCACGCCCGCGGCCCAGACGATCAGTTCGGCGTCGATCGCGCGGCCGTCGGCCAGCACCACACGTTCGTGTTCGATCGCCGCGACTTTCGAGTTCACGTGCACTTGCACGTCCAGCCCGCGCAGCAGTTCGAGCGTGGCGACCGACAACCGCTCGGGCAGGCCGGGCAGCACGCGCGGCGCGGCTTCGATGACGTGCAGATTCAGGTCCTTGTCGGGGTCGATGCGGTCGAGGCCGTAGGACACGAGCACGCGCGTCGAGCGATGCAGTTCGGCCGCGAGTTCCACGCCGGTGGCGCCCGCGCCGATGATCGCCACCTGCAGCTGGCCCGGCTTCAGCGGACCTGCCTGCGTGTGTGCGCGTACGCCCGCGTTGATCAGGCGTCGATGGAACAGACGCGCGTCGGCGGTGGTCTCGAGCTTCAGCGCGTGTTCGCTCACGCCGGGCGTGCCGAAGTCGTTGCTCTGGCTGCCGATCGCGATCACGAGTGTGTCGTAGGGGATGCTGCGCGCGGGCGTGATCTCGACGTTGTCTTCGTCGACGAAGGCGGCCACGTGCACCAGCTTGCGCTCGCGGTCCAACCCGGTCATCTCGCCGACGGCGAACGTGAAGCCGTGCCAATGCGCCTGTGCGCGGTACGACACCTCGTTGAGCCCCAGGTCCATGCTGCCGGCGGCGACCTCGTGCAGCTTGGGCTTCCACAGGTGCGTGCGCACGCGGTCAATCAGCGTCACCTGCGCTTGGCGGCGCTTGCCGAGCTTGTCGCCCAGCCGCGTTGCCAGTTCGAGTCCGCCGGCGCCGCCGCCGACGATGATGATGCGATGCAGGCGCGGCGATGTGTGGGTCGGGTTCACGGTGGCCGCGATTCTGCCGGCTTTCGCGGGGCCCAAGTTCGCTGGACAATGCCGGCCGCGAGGGCCGCTCCAGTGATAAACGCCGCTACATCGAAACGCTGGTCCGTCGGCGGCTGACGCGAACACCGTGCAGCCGCGCGACAAGCTTCTCGACGAGTGGCTGCACTTTGCGCACGCGCTTGCCGATGCCGCGCATACGCTATTCACATCGACTGCGTCGCTTCAGCCCGAAGTGCGGGTCAAGGCTGACCACAGCTTCGTCACCTCGCTGGACGAAGAGATCGAGGCTCGCCTGCGCGAGATGATCGGCGCTCGCTATCCGGGCCACGGCATCCTGGGCGAAGAGGGCGGCGCGTGGGGGCTCGATGCCGACGCGGTGTGGATCCTCGATCCGATCGATGGGACTGCGCCCTTCATCGCGGGCCTGCCCGTCTTCGGCACGTTGATCGCGTTGGCTTGGCAGGGGGTGCCGGTGCTGGGCGTGATGCATCTGCCGGTCACCAATCAGCGTTACGTCGGCGTGACCGGGCGCGCCAGCACCCTCAACGGCAGGGCGATCCGCACGCGGGCGTGCGCCGACCTGAGTGCTGCCATCCTCACCACCAGCAACCCCGACTTTCTGGGCCCGAACGAGCGCCCAGCGCTCGAAGCCCTTCGCAAGCCCACGGCGTGGCGCGTCTACGGCGGCTGCTGCATGAGCTACGGCCTGCTGGCCGCCGGGCGAGCCGACCTGGCCATCGATGCCGGCCTGAAGCTTTACGACTACGCCGCCTTCCGCCCGCTGATCGAGGGCGCGGGCGGCGTCATCACCGACTGGCAAGGGCGCCCGATCACGCTCGCCAGCGGCTCGCAGGTGCTCGCGGCGGGAGACGCGGCGCGCCACGGCGAGGCGTTGGCGCTGATCGCGAAGACCGCGGCGTAGACGTTCGGCCCACGCGCCAGCTAAGCCTCGACCGGCGCGGCCCCGAGGTCGAAGATCTGCACGGCTTCGCTCGAGTCGCGCAGGTAGGGGGCTGCGGGCCGTTCGGTCCACCAATTGACCGCGAGGCTCACGCGCAGGCACTCGTTTTCTTCGGGCCGCCACATGCGGCCGATCACGCCGTGGAAAAGGTGCCCAGGAAAGACTGCGTAGCGGTTCTCGCCCGGTGGCACGAAGCGCATCTCGCGCGGTTCGCGCGGGCTGGGCCGGCCGTCCTCGCCGAGCACCTGGTCGGTGATCACCAGTTCGCCGTAGGGAACTGCGTTGAAGAAGAACACGCTGGCCGATTCGGGGTGCCGGATACGCGCGGGGTTGATCTCGTCGAGGTCGGCGCGGTCGAAGTGGCACGGCAGCAGCCACTGGGGCGTGGCGTTGGTGCCCAGCACGCTGAACCACCACTCGACACCGATGACCTGCGGTGACGGACGTGCCGCCTCGCGCAGCACCTCGATCACCTGCTCGACGATATGCGACGGCTCGCGATCTGATGGATACCAGAAGGTGGTGCGGTAGAAAGGCAGTCCGTCGCGCCGCCAGCGCTCGAAGTGCTCCAGACGGAGGTCTCGCAGCAACTGCGTGCGCAGCGGCTCGGGCAGGCACTCAACCCAGACTTGCAGATCCTGCAAACCGCGGGCGGTGCCGGTCGCGAGCATGGGTGGACCTTTCATGGCGTCACGGCATCGGCAAATGGCTGTGTGCGTTCTTTGATGCGCTCGTCGGGGTTCTCGGTGCTGCGCGCAGGCTTTGATTCGGTCTCGACGAAGCGGGCATAAGCCGCGTGGTCGTAGATGTGATCCAGCGTCGGTACGTGGGCGACTTCCGTGCCACCGAACTTGCGCTTGAAAGCACTGAGGCCGGCCCAGTCGTGCTCGAGCTGCCCGGGCGGCGCCGTGCCCCACAGGTCGTAGCAGATGCAGCCCGCGGCGGCCATGCGATTCATGATCTCGTGGTGCAGCAGGTACGGTGCCATCACCTCGCGCTGTTCGTCGAGCGAGCCACCGTAAAGGTAGGTGGCACGTTCGGCGAAGCGGATGACGAGAGCGCAGGCCAGCCGGCGGCCGGCCAACTCGGCGAAGAAGAACTGCGCCCGGGGCAGCGAGTGTGGGGGTCCGAATTCACGCTTGATGTCCGCGAAGTAGCGGTGCGATCGGCGCTTCAGGTCCTGACGACGCGCGGTGTCGTTGTGAATGGCGAGGAAGTCTTCGAGGCTACCGTCCGTGTTGTCTTCGACCACCGTCACCCCGCGACGCCGTGCCAGCCCCACGTTGTAGCGGCCCTTGGGCTTCATCGCCAGCAGCCGCTCGTGTTCGGTGGCACGAAGGTCCACGCAATGCGTGTGGCGTGGCTCGCGAAAGCGATCGTCACGACAAGGGGGCTCGAAGCCTGCGGCAGCGAAGTTGGGCCAGCCGACCCGGCGCGGCTCGATGCGCAGGTGGCTGACAACGGCCGTATCGTCGCGGCGGTGTTGCGCGAGGCGTGCCAGCACGGCGCTCATGACAGCCTCGGCCAGCTCGGGCTCGTCGGGCAGCAGGGGCCCTTCCTGAATGTAGTGAAAGGCCTGGTTGTCACCATAGGCCCAGCGCCCGACGACGGCGCCGCCGACCAAGCGGCGGTCTTCGTCGCGCAGCATGATCGCGATATGACCGTAGCCGTCTTCGGCGCGGCAGCGGATCCATGACGCGCTTTGCATGAAGCCGCCGTGCGGATGCGCAGCCACGAACTGGTCCCACTCGGTCCAGCGGTCGTCGTGCACTGCGGCCACGGTGGTCGCGTTGTTTCGCGAGAAGCTTGTCATGACCTCGGGCACTCGGCTCATCACCGCAGGCTCGGTGTTCGGCATCGCATCGGTGACTGCGTCAGCAGAAAGGCCCGCACGAGGCGGGCCGCTTGGCATGGGGCCTGAGCTCACAGCGGGTTCGAGAACCCGCTGTGGCACTCGCCTGCGTTACTTGCAGCCGCCGCCCTTGCCCTTGCCACCTCCCTTGCCCTTGCCGCCGCCCTTGCCCTTACCGCCGCCCTTGCCCTTGCCGCCGCCCTTACCCTTGCCGCCGCCCTTGCCTTTGCCGCCGCCGCCCTTGCTGCCGCCGCCGCCCTTGCTGCCGCCACCGCCCGACTTACCGCCACCAGCCGCCAACAGCATCTCTTCAAGTGTTAGAACTCGCATAGTCGTACTCCTGTTTATCGAAGGTAGATATTGCGAACCGGCGGTTCGCACACTTAGGCTAAAGAGCGGCATAGGGGAGCGTCAACGACCGATTCACGTCCAGACATATTGGGCTATATCACCCGATGATTCGCATGATTCGGATACGAACGAATCTGCAACACGTTGGGGGATATCACCCGATCAAAGCGCGTCACGCGCCCGAAGGTGCGAAGTACGTACCAAATTACGTCACCGGGAAGTACCATCTCTCGACAGATTTGTGCGCGATCTCGCGAACGAACCTAGATGACGCAGATGACGCAAGGAATGAATCCCGTGTTGAACATCGATCCGCATTGGCCGGCCTCGCACACCAAGGCGCTGCGTTGGGCGGCGGGCAAGATGGCTGCGCAGCGTGTCGAACCGATCGCGCTCAGCGGCTGGTCGTCGACCTACTGCCTCTTCGGCCCCAAAGGCAAGGCCTACTTGAAACTGCTGCCGCAGGTGCAACGCCACCAGATCCCGGCGACGTTGGCGGTGGCGCGGCGCTTTCGCACCCAGGTCCCGGCGGTCATCGACGCCGAGCCCGACGAAGGTTGGCTGCTCGTCACCGACCACCAAGGTGTCGACGCCGACAGCGCGGAGGACTACAACAAGGCGGCGCTGGCCTACGGCAAGCTGCAGGGCAAGGCGCTGCAGGATCGTCAACTGCTTGCTCACTTCGAGGTCGTCGACCTCGATCGGCTGTGGCCCAACCTGCGTGAGTTCCTCGCCCGCCCGCTGGTCGCCGACGCCAAGCCTGGCGAGCCGGTTGGCGGCGCCTACTTCATGGGCCCGGAGGACGCGGCGCGCTACCTGCGCCTGCTCGGGCGCCGCGCCGACATGCTCGAGGCGCTGATCGGCAAGGCGCGTTGCTTGCCTCAGACGCTGGATCATGGGGACCTCAACGACGGCAACCTGGCCATCCGGCCGGACGGCAAGCCGGTCTTCATCGACTGGGACGATGCCATCGTCGGCCCGGCCGGCATGAGCCTGCACAGCATGTTCTCCGGTTGCGTGCGGCCGATCATGCAGCTCCAGCGCCTGATCGACGGCCAGCCGCCGACCGACGAGCGCGTCGCGAATCGTCTGCTGGCTTACCTGAAGGGGCTCGAGTCCGTCGGCTACGCCGACCGCGCCACGCTGCTCGACGGGCTGCCCGGAGCCATCTGCGCCGGCGTGCTGCGTTTCGTGGCGCATTTCGGCCGTTTCCCCGGCGACAGCCAGCGGGCAGCCGCGGGCCGCACGATGCGCAAGCGCTTGAGCGGGCTGCTCGATCTGTGCGACTGGCTCGCCACGCGCGACCCGGAAACCGGCCTGGGCCTGGCTCACGCCGACGACTACGAGCGAGACCAGGAGTGGCAACGCGCGATGCGCCTGGTGCAGGACGCGCTGGCCCGCGCGCCGCAAACCCCCGCGATGCTGACGCGCTACGGCACGCTGGCGTTGCACTTGGCTGATCTCGACACCGCGCAGGAGGCCCTGCGCGAAGCGCTGCAACTCGACCCGGCCCACCTCGACTCGAGCCTGGCGCTGGCCAAGTTGCACATGGCGCGCCTGGACCTGGGCAACGCCAAGGCCACGGTGGTCGAAGCGCTGGTACAGAACCCGGGTTCCGTTGCGGCCCGGGCGCTGCGCGCTCGCGTCGACGAGTTCGAGCGCGTTCGCGCAGCGGCCCTCGAGCCCATGGGCCTTGGCCGCATCCGCGTCACCGCAGAGGAGCGTCAACAGGGCTACCTCGAGCCCGAGACGCTTGCCCTGGTGATCGACCAGTTCAACCTGCACGGCGGGGTGCAGCTCGACGAAGTCTTCGAGCCGGCCTTCGTCGCGCGCTTGCAGCAGCACTTCGAGCAGAAGTACGGAAGGCATTTCCACGATGGCCACCACCCGCATGCACTGCGCACCGGCGACAAGCGCTACATGCTCACGCTCGAACTGGACGAGGCCTTCGGCGCCCCTCAGTTGGTCGCCTCGGGCCTGCTGATGCCGTTCGTGCGCTCGCTGCTTGGTGACGACTGCATCATGACAACGTACACCGCGGTCATCTCGCTGCCTGGCGCCAAGGACCAACTGATGCACAAGGACTTCTCGCCGCCGTTCGAGGAGAAGGGCTGGAAGTTGAAGATCCCGTGCTGGTCGCTGCAGGCCATCGTGCCCCTCGTGCCGATGAACGAGATGACCGGCGGCACGGCGATCTGGAAGGGTACGCAGCAGATGAGCGAGAGCCGCTCGCGCAAGCGGACCGACGTGCACGTGCCGGTGGTGCCACTGGGCTCGGTGCTGCTGGTGGACTACAAGACGGCGCACGCGGGCCGCGCCAACAAGTCCGACCATGTGCGGCCGATCGTCTGCCTGGCTTATGCGCGCCCGTGGTTCCGCGACGTCATCAACCACCGCAAGCAGCCACCGCTGCGCTTCGAGCCGAACTACGTGGCGACGGCACCGAAGAAGGTGCTCGATCTGGTCGGCTGGTGGAGCCGTGACGTCGAGCTGGCGCAGATTGACCTCTGAGCATCCGCCGACGATGACGCTTTCTTCGGGACAAGCAAACCGCGACCTTGACGTCGACCTGTCGCGGTCCGATGCGGGTGATTTCTCTCGGGCCGTTGCGAGGCGGCGCATGATGCTGGAATCGAGAGCGAAACTCGTTCACGCCGTGTCGGCGGGGAGTGCGCAAACACGTGTGCCGACGACACCGGGCAGCGGCATGCTGCCGTCCGACAAGTTACCCGCCGGCGCGGCGCCTGACCGACACGGCGCCGACCAACACGGCGCCGACCGACACGGCGCCGACCCCTCTCTTCCGTGCCGAGGCCCTGGCCGAGCGCCGCACGCCGTGGCTGGGCACGGTGCTGCTCGCGCCGCAGCTTTCGCACCGGGTCTACACCACGTTGGCGGTGGTGGCTGCGGCTGCGATCCTGGCCTTGTTGTTCGGCGCCTCGTTCACGCGCACGGCGCGCCTGAATGGCTGGCTGGTGCCGCCGCAAGGCGTGGTCCGCGTCATGGCCCCGCGTCCCGGGGTGGTCACTGCGTTGCACGTGGCCGAGGGCGCGCGCGTGCGCCAGGGGCAGCCGTTGGTCACGCTCTCCGACGAATTGCAAAGCTCGTCTCTGGGCGGCGTCCAGGCCGAGGTGTCGCGTCACCTCGGCGAGCGCAGTCGCAGCCTGAAGGAAGAGCGCGAACACCAGCGCAGTCTGCTCGAGAAGCAGCAGCGGGCACTGTCCGAGCGCCTGGCAGCGATGCGAAGCGAAGAGGCGCAGTTCAGCCGCGAGATCGAGTTGCTGAAAGCGCGTGTGGCGATCGCGCGGCGCAACGAGAGCCTGCACCGCGAGCAACGCGAGCAGGGCTTCATCTCCGACATGCGGCTTCAGATCGTGGAGAGCGAGGCGCTCGAGCAGGTGGCACGGATGAGCGCGCTCGAGCGCAACCTGATGACGCTGCGGCGCGAGAAGCTCGCCGTGTCGGCCGAGTTGAACGAGTTGCCGCAGCGGCTGGGCAAGGAGATTGCGACGCTGGATCGCGGCATGGCGCAGGTCGGGCAGGAGCGCGCCGAAGCCGAGGCCCGGCGCGAGATCGTGATCCTGGCACCCGGCGATGGAACGGTGACGGCAATCCAGGCCGTGGTTGGCGCTGCCGCCGGCAACGCCGTGCCCCTGCTGGCCATCGTGCCGGCCGACCGCCGCCTCGAGGCGCATCTGTACGGTCCCAGTCGCTCGATTGGTTTCGTGCAGCCTGGCCAGCGCGTGCTCGTGCGCTATCCGGCCTTCCCGTACCAGCGCTTCGGTCACCACGAAGGGGTGGTCGCAAGCGTCTCGCGCACGGCGGTCAGTCCGACTGATTTGCCGACGCCTTTGGCCGGGGTCAGCGGCAGCGGCAATGCCCCGGAGCCGATCTACCGCATCGTCGTCGAGCTGGCCAGTCAGGGCGTCACCGCCTACGGGCAGACGATGGCGCTGCAGCCGGGCATGGCGCTCGAGGCCGATGTGTCGCTGGAGAGGCGCCGCCTCGCCGAATGGGTACTCGAGCCGCTGTACGCCATGACTGGCAAGTGGCACGACTAGGATGAAACGACCCCCCGCGCCGAAGCCGCAACACGAAGCCATGGACGAAAGCTCAAGCGCCGCCACACCATTTCACGACAAGCTCGCCCTGGGCTGGCGGCGGCGCGTGCCGATGGTGCTTCAGACCGAGGCCGCCGAATGCGGCTTGGCGTGCCTCGCGATGCTGGCCGGACATCACGGCGCGCCGGTCGAAATCAGCGAACTGCGGCGACGACTCTCGGTTTCGCTGAAGGGCGTCAACCTGGCCGACCTCGTGCGCATGGCCGAGCGCATCGGCTTTGCATCACGGCCGTTGCGCGTCGATCTGGCGGAGCTGCGCGCGTTGCGCGTGCCCTGCATCGTGCACTGGGAGATGAATCACTTCGTCGTGCTCGCGAGCGTCGGTCACGACCACGTCGTCATCCACGACCCGGCCGTCGGCGTGCGCCGCCTCGGCATGGCCGAGGCGTCCAAACACTTCACCGGCGTTGCGCTCGAACTGACGCCGACAAGCAACTTCCAGCCGGCACAAGGTGCGCCGCGCGTGCGTATGCGCTCGGTGCTCGGTCGCATCGTCGGCCTGCGCGGCACGTTGTTGCAGCTGTTCGGTCTGGCGTTGGCTATCGAGGTCTTCGCCGTGATCGGCCCGTTCTTCATGCAGTGGGTGGTGGACCACGCCTTGATGGTTGCCGACCGCGACTTGCTGCTCGTCCTGGCGCTCGGCTTCGGCTTGCTGATGCTGCTGCGCACAGCGGTGTCGGCGATGCGAGGCTGGATCGGTATCGCGCTGGGCGCCACGCTCAAGGTGCAAAGCCGCGCCAACCTCTTCACCCACCTGGTGAGCCTGCCGACGGCTTACTTCGAGGCGCGCCATATCGGCGACGTGATGTCGCGCTTCGGTTCGCAGGAATCGATCCTGCAGGCGCTGACGACCGACGTCATCGAGACCGTGCTCGATGGACTGCTCGTCGTCATCACGCTGGCCATCATGTTTGCCTTTGCGCCTGCGCTCACGGGCGTCGTGCTGGTCGGTGCCGTCGCTTACGGCATCTTGCGCTGGGTGTCCTACATGCCGCTGCGCCATGCCTCCGTCGAGGCGATCGTCTGGGGTGCGCGCCGCGACAGCCACTTCCTCGAGACGATGCGCGGCATCAAGTCGATCAAGCTGTTCAACGGCCAGGAGCGGCGCCGCGCGCAATGGCTCAACCTGCTCGTCGAGACCGTGAACCGGCAGCTGACGATGCAAAAGCTGCGCCTGCTTTTTCGCATCGGCAACTCGCTGATCATCGGCACGCTCGTCATCCTCGTCGTCTGGCTGGGCGCTAACCGCGTGCTCGATGGTGCGATGACGGTCGGCATGCTGCTCGCGTTCATCGCCTACAAAGACCAGTTCCTGTCGCGCATCAGCAATCTGATCGACCGCGCCGTCGACCTGACGATGCTTCGCCTGCACGCCGAGCGCCTGGCCGACATCGCGCTCACGCAGCCGGAGGCGCGCGCTGCGCTGCAACTGAGCGACGCGCCGCGGCGCGAGCCCGTGTCGATCGAGTTGCGCAACCTGCGCTTCCGCTACAGCGACAACGAACCCTGGATCATCGACGGCTTGAACTTGCGCATCGAGGCCGGTGAAACGGTGGCCATCACCGGCAGCTCGGGCTGCGGCAAGACGACGCTCTTGAAGATCCTTGCCAGCCTGCTGCAGCCCGTCGAGGGCCAGATGTTGATCGACGGTGAGCCGCTGGATCGCATCGGCAGCGAGCATTGGCGCTCGATGATCGGCGTCGTCATGCAGGACGACCAGATGTTTGCAGGCTCGCTGGCCGACAACATCAGCTTCTTCGACGACCGGCCCGACCAGCGGCGCATCGAGCGCTGCGCTCGTCAGGCATCGCTGCACGACGAAATCCGCGCCATGCCGATGGGCTATCACACGCTGATCGGCGATATGGGCACGGTGCTTTCCGGTGGCCAGAAGCAGCGCGCCCTGATCGCGCGTGCGCTGTACCGCCAGCCCTGCGTGCTGTTGCTCGACGAGGCGACCAGCCACCTCGATGTGCACAACGAGCGTGCCGTCAGCGCCGCCATCCGCGCCACGGCGGTCACGCGCGTCATCATCGCGCACCGGCCCGAGACCATCCGCTCGGCCGACCGCGTCATCGATCTCGATGCGCTGAGTGCCAGGTCGCGCAAGGCGGTGTTGCGCGAGTGGTTCGACGATTCGAAGGACGCAGGCTCCACGCCGATCGACAAGGCACGCGGCGCGCGCGCGTAGACACCCCTCGAACGTACGATCGAGCAAACCCTGAACGTCGTATTCGGGTGCGGCGCCGTACCGTCTGTCCGAGTTGACGGGTCGATCAGGCGTGATGTGCGACGTCGGCCCGCATCGGGGTGGCCGGATGGAAGAGTTGTGGAGTGAGCCTTCGGTCGTGATCGACGAAGGCGTGTCGGAGATGCGATCGCAGCCGTTGGCGTCGGTGTCGACATCGCGGCGTTGGCTGATCCTCGTTGTCGGAAGCGATCAGGCGCTGGTGCGCGGCTTGGAGCGCTGTGGCTACTCGCCGCGCACGGCAATCGATGGCGCGAGCGCCATCGTCGCGCTTCAGCAAGACCGGCCCGACGCCGTCGTTCTCGATCTGATGAACGCCGCTGCGTCGGACAGCCTCGCGTTGTTGCGTCGGGTTCGCGACATCGACCCCACGCTACCGGTAGTCGCTCTAGCGTCGCCCGTCGCGGGCCAGGGCAGACTGACCGCTGACGCCATCCGAGCCGGCGCTTGCGTGTTGGCTCCACCGGTGGCGCCGGAGGTGGTCCACGCCGCGCTCCAGAGGGTGCTGGGCGAGCAACGCCAGGCCGACGTGCTGGCCTACTACCGCAGGCGTGAAGCGAAACGCGCTGGTCTGGAGCAACTACTCGGCAAGTCGGTCCCGATGCTGCGGCTGAAGACGCAGCTGCGACTGATGCTGGATGAAGAGGCGCGGTGCAGCGAGGCGCCCGCGGTGCTGCTGCAGGGCGACAGCGGCACGGGTAAGGAGGAGGCGGCGCGCGCGCTGCACTTCGACGGCGCGCGCCGAGACCGTCCGTTCGTGCGCGTCGATGCCGACGACCTGGCGGTGCCCGACGCCGAAGCGCGGCTCTTCGGCCGCGAGTGCGACGACAGCGCGCCGCAACGGAGTTTGGGTCTGGTCGAAGCGGCTGACGGCGGCACCCTGTTCATTGGCGATCTGGCCACCATGGCGCTGCCGCTGCAGGGCCGGATCTCGAGACTGTTGGAGCGCGGCGCGATGCAGCGCGTGGGTGGAGCGCGCGAGGTTCCGGTCGACGTGCGCATCATTGCGGCGACGCGTTGCCCACCCGAGACCTTGCTTCGCGCCGGTCAGCTGAGCCCCGAATTGCATCGGCGCCTAGCGGAAGTGCCGCTGAAACTGGTCCCGTTGCGGGAACGCGGCGACGACCTGTGGCTGCTGGCGGATTGCTTCGTCAAGAGGGCCGCCGAGCGCTGCGGCCTGACACCGCCGCGCCTGAGCAGCGCGGCGCGTGCGCTGCTTGCGTACCACCCGTGGCCGGGCAACGTGCGCGAACTACGGCATGCACTCGAACGGGCCGTGTTGGTGCAGCCGGACGGCACGATCGACAGCGCGCACATGGCGTTGGCCCCAGCGCCGCGGCCAGCACCACCGCTGCCGGTCCAGCCGGAGCTGAGTCTGCACCGCCTCGAACGCGAGGCATTGGCGCAAGCGCTTCAGTGCGCGTACGGCAATGTCACCAAAGCGGCGCGGCTGCTCGGTGTCAGCCGCGACACCATGCGCTATCGAATCGCCAAGCATGCTCTGGATGCCCCGCGCGCCACGCGCTGAGGAGCTGCCGATACGCAGCAGCATGGGTCGCCGCCTGTGCCATGTGGTTGGATCAAAATTGCAGGTTCGTCACCCGAACCCGCAAGGACACCGCCAACCATGACCCTCCTTCAAGGCAAAACCGCACTCGTCACCGGCTCCACCAGCGGCATCGGGCTGGGGATCGCACAGGCACTGGCCGGGCAGGGCGCCCGCATCGTGTTGAACGGCTTCGGCGATGTCGAGGGGCCGAAGCAGCGCATCGCTGCGCTGGGTGTGGAAGTGGGCTACCACGGGGCCGACATGGGCAAGCCCGCGGACATCGAAGCGATGATGGCGTACGCGCAACGCGAGTGGGGCGGTGTGGACGTGCTGGTCAACAACGCCGGCATTCAGCACGTGGCGCCGATCGACGAGTTTCCGGTCGATCGCTGGGACGCGGTGATCGCCATCAACCTCAACTCGGCCTTCCACACCACACGCTTGGCGCTGCCGGGCATGAAGAAGAAGGGCTGGGGCCGCGTGATCAACATCGCGTCGGCGCATGGTCTGGTGGCGTCGGCCAACAAGAGCGCCTACGTGGCTGCCAAACACGGCCTGGTCGGCATGACGAAGGCCGTTGCGCTCGAGACCGCGACCACCGGCGTCACCGTCAATGCCATCTGCCCCGGTTGGGTGCTGACGCCGCTGGTGCAAAAGCAGATCGACGAACGCGCCGCGCGCGACGGCATCTCTGCGGACAAAGCTCGTGTCGACCTGCTGGGCGAAAAGCAGCCGTCACTCGAATTCACCACGCCTGACCAGTTGGGCGCGCTGGCCGTGTTTCTGTGTGGCGATGCCGCTGCCAACGTGCGCGGCGTGGCCTGGACGGTCGACGGCGGCTGGACGGCGCAATAGCGCGGACAAACGGCGCGGTACGCGGCGGGGTGAATCGTGCTGATTGGTGCGTCGGCACGGTGTGTGTTGCCCGGACGCCGAATCGATGCGAGGCAGAACGTTGTCACCGTTGACCGGTCCCTAGAATCATTTCGCTTTGTGCGCGCTCTGCGCTCTAGTGCGCTCGGGGACAACGTAAAGATCCAGGCTTCGTCGGATCGAGGGCCAACAAGAGCCCGCACGCCAACTTGTTGTGGCAGGAGTTTGTCTGCATGGCGTTGACCGCTAGCGCACGTGATGGCTCACCGGCTGTGTTCGTCGTGCGCAGCCTCTTGATCGCAGCGGCCTATGTTGCGGCCGCGCAGCTGTCGTTGCTGGTGAAACATCCGCTGGGCGGCATCTCGCCGCTGTGGTTGCCATCCGCTGTGAGCCTCGGGGCTGTGATGCTTTATGGGCTGCGTGCCTTGCCCGGGATTGCGATCGGCAGCCTTTCGGGCAGCCTGTATTCCGGCTACGCGCCAGCGCCAGCCCTTACCGGCGCCACCGCAAGCCTGTGCGAAGTTCTTGTGGCCCACCTGATGCTGTCGCGCGCAGGCGTCACGCTGCGCAACCTGCTGGGCGGCCTGCAACCGATGCTGCGCTTCATCGTCGCATCGATACTTCCGGCCGCGGCCGTCGGCGCTCTTCTGGGTACGGCGGGACTCGTGCTCACGGGTGGCATGGGTTCGGGCGGCCTCGTGCAGGGCATCGCGCTTTGGTTCGCGGGCGACTTCGTCGGCATGCTGCTGGCCGTACCTTTGCTGGCTGCCTGGCACAACCGCGATCGGTCGGACTTCCGCTCCAGCGCCCTTGCACCCGCCGTCCTGGCGGTGGCGGGAACAGTCGTCGTCTTCTTTCTCACCGACGTCACGCGCGAAGGCCATCAGGTGTTTGCGTACGTGGTCTTCCCCTGCATCGTCTGGTGTGCGTTGTGGGCGAACCCGGGTTTCGCGATCGTCACTCACGCCGCGGTTGCGGGACTGGCGATCGTCGGCACGGCGATGGGGCTCGGGCCCTACGCGGTCACGGCCAGTCCCACCGACGTCGGGCTGCTTCAGGCCTTCGTCGTCGCACTGGTGGGCACATCGCTGTTGCTCAAGGGCGCGATGGAAGACCGGCGTCGCAGCCTGAAGCAGGTGAGCCACCAGTCGCTTCATGACGAGCTGACCGGCCTGCGCAACCGGCGCGGCATGAAGGCGTCACTGGACGACGCCTTGTTGCAGGCCCAAGCCGATGGCGGCAAGGTGGGGCTGTTGTTCGTCGACATCGACGACTTTGCGGCGGTCAACGACACCGTCGGTCACGATGGCGGCGATCAGGTGCTCACCACCGTCGCAGGCCGGCTTTGCGACGTTGCCCAGGAACGCGCGGTCGTGACACGTCCGGGCGGCGACGAGTTCATTGCGGTAACCAGATCGCCCAGCGACGATGCGCTGCTTGACCTGGGCCGTCGCATCGCCGAGTCGGTGCACGAGCCCGTGAAGCTGGGTTCGCGCACATTCCGGCTGACGTGCAGCGTCGGCATCGCGCGCTACCCCGACGACGCGCAGGACGCCGGGTCGCTGATGCGCTTTGCAGATATGGCGATGTACGGCGCCAAAGCCACGGGCAGAAACCAGGTCAACCTGTTCACGCCCGATCTGCGAGAGCGGCGCTTGCAGCGCGTTGATCTCGAGAATGCGCTTCGAGGGGCGATCGAGCGCGGCGAGTTCGCGCTCGACTTTCAGCCGCAGTTCGACATGGTCACACGCCAGCTCGTTGGTGCCGAGGCTTTGCTGCGCTGGCGCGGCCACGCGCAGGGCAGCGTGGGGCCAGCCGTGTTCGTGCCGGTGGCCGAAGACATCGGGATCGTGCAGGACGTGGGGCGCTGGGTGATCGAGGCGGCGTGTCGCCAGTCGCGTGCATGGGCCGACGCGGGTCTGTCCGCGCCGAGGCTTGCCGTCAACCTGTCGCCGCAGCAACTGGGCCCGCAATTGGCCGAACAGTGGAAGCACATCCTGGCCGAAACCCGCGTGCCGCCGGGCCTGATCGAGGCCGAGCTGACCGAAAGCTGCGTCATGCGCGATGAACGCGGCAGCGCGAAGGCGTTGGCCGACCTCCGGAGCATCGGCGTGCGCGTGGCGCTCGACGACTTCGGCACCGGCCATTCGTCGCTGAGCCTGTTGACGAAGCTGCCGCTGTCGAGCGTCAAGATCGACCAGTCCTTCGTCCACCAAGTGGGCAATTCCGACGGCGCCCAAGTCGTATCAGCGATCGTGTCGCTGGCGCAGCAGCTCGGCCTTCAGACCACCGCCGAAGGTGTCGAGAGCACGCAGCAGGAAAGCTTCCTGCGCGGCATCGGCTGCGACGCGTTCCAGGGTTTCCTGGCCAGCCGCCCGCTGGGTCCCGAACAGTTCGCACGCCAGTACCTCCGGCCGGCCGGGCAAACCATCGCACGCACCGACGACACATGAGCGCGGCGCGCCCGGCGACACTGCCCGCATGCGCCTGCCCAACCTGATCGCCACGCGCAAAGGAAGGCTCGCGGCGTTCTTTCTGCTGTACGTCACCGAAGGCATTCCGCTGGGTTTCGCGGCCATCGCGGTCGCGACGCAGCTGCGGCGAATGGGCGAGGGGCCGGCCGAGATCGGCGCGTTCGTCGCGTCGTTTTATCTGCCGTGGGCTTTCAAGTGGGCCTTCGGGCCGCTGGTCGACGTATTCGCCAGCGAGCGCTTCGGGCGCCGCCGCGGCTGGATCATCGCGACACAGGTTCTGCTGGCCGCGACGCTGATGTCGACCATGCTGGTTCCGTTGCCCGAGAAGCTGTGGCTCTTCACCGCAGTGCTTCTGGTGCACAACACATTCGGCGCGATGCAGGACGTGGCGATCGACGCGCTGGCCGTGGGCACGCTGCACAAGGACGAGCGCGGGCTTGCCAACGGGATGATGTTTGCCGGCGCGGCGATCGGCCAGGCGGTGGGCGGCAGCGGTGTGTTGTTCCTCGCGGGCTACACCGGCTTCCAGTCCACCTTCGTGTTCGTCGCGTGCGCCATCCTCGCGGTCACGCTGTTCGTCGTGCTGCCGATGCGCGAACCTGCCGGGCCGGCGCGCCAAGCGCTGGCGGCGGGCCAGTCGCGGCTGAACGCGGCTTTCAGCGAGATGCGCGCCTTCTCGGTCGATTCGTTCCGCGCGTTCCTCGGCACGCGCGGCGCCTATGTGGGCCTGCTGTTCGCGCTGCTGCCCGCGGGCGCGATGGCGCTGGGGCTCGCGCTGCAATCGACACTCGCGGTCGAACTGGGCTTCAACGACGATCAGGTCGCGCAGATCAACCTGTGGGCGTTGCTGGTGAACGCGCTGTTCACGGTGATCGGCGGGCAACTGTCCGACAAGTTCGGGCGCCGACGCACGCTCGCGATCTTCGTCGCGCTGATGACACCGCCGACGATCTGGCTCGCGCTCGAGTTGCAGAAGTACGGCTGGGTGATGCCAGTCGACATGAACGCACCGAATCGCCCTGCGGTGCCCGCGGCGCTGGTCATGGCAATGTGGGTTGCGGTGATCGCCTACAACATCGGCAACGGGCTGATGTACGGCACGCGCTCGGCAATGTTCATGGACGTGACCGACCCGCGCGTGGCGGCGACGCAGTTCACGGCGTACATGGCGCTGATGAATCTGAGCATCGCGATGTCGGCGAGTTGGCAGGGCATCGCGGCCGAGGCCGTGGGCTACCCGAAAACCTTGTGGATCGACGGCATCCTGGGGCTCGCCAGCCTTGCGCTGCTGCCGTGGATCGTCGGCACGCCCGACAATCGGCCCGACGGCGGAGCGCCGAAGCGAGCGCGTTTCACTGCGTTGTTGCTCGGCGCGGCGTGTCTGGCGTGGTTGCCGTTTCACCTTGCGCCCGACGCGCTGGGCGCAGCGCGTCCGATCGCCGAGATCGGCTTCACCGTGGTCTTCGTGGGTGCGGCGCTGTTCCTGCTGGCGGGTGCCGCGGTGTTGGCGCCGCGAGAAGGCCGTGCGCTGGTGCGCGTGGGCGTGTGGGTTGCGCCGCTGCTGCTGGCGATGTACGCGCGGCGTTGGGCGGCGGACTTGCCTCAGGCGGCCCAGTGGCTGTTCATCGCCGTGCCATTGATCGGCGGCGCACTGCTGCTGAGTTTGGCGTGGCGATCGTGGCGTGAGTTGGGCGAAGGCGCGTGAAGCGCGGCGCCACGCGCGGCAGCATCACGCGTCAAGCACTTCTGATATCGCCCGTCGACGCGTGTGGCGAACCATTCGGTGGTGAGCTTGCGCGTGATCTTCGGGCTTTGAAGCTGGATGTTTGGAATGAGCGCGCGCGCCAACGGTTTGCCGGCCTTGCGTTCACCCAGTGCGAACACGCGCAGATAGAGCGCGCTGCTTTCGAAGCCGGTGTCGCCACCCCGCAGCAGTTCACGCCGGATTTCGCGGTCGGTGATGCCGAGTGCAAGGCCCAACGCGCGCGCCGCGGCTTCGGTCTGGCCCGGGCGATCTTCGGGCTTGCCGGGGTCGATCAGGTCACCATCGATGTCGAGCTTGCGCCCGCTGGCGGTCGAGAGTGCCTGCTGGAACGCGGCGTTGCGGCTGGCGTAGTGGCCGGCGTTGAAGTCGGCGAAGCGGTGGAGCATGTCGCCGTAGGGCGCGGCGTAGTCCAGCAGGTGCGCAATGCCGAAGTACAGACCACCGCGGCGCGTGAAGACTTCGTGGCGCAGCGAACCTTTGACTTCGTAGGGGTAGGGCCGCAGCTTCGCGTGCTCGGCGGCGTATTCGACACTGACCTGCATCGGCCCGCCGGTGTGCACCGGATTCCAGTCGGCGAACAACTGCTTGCCCAAGGGGACTTCACTGATGAAGTCCTCGTACATGCGAGAGAGTTCACGTTCGGTGCGAACGCTGTTCAATCGCTGGTCATAGGTGCGACCGTCGGGGGACTCTATTTGCAGGGCCGCTCTCACCATGAACTCGGGAATGCCTTTCGCGCCCGCGCGCTTAAGAATCTCTTCGCGCGACACCTTGGCGAGGTTAGGCACCGGCGGGTCGACTTGAAAGCCCGTTTCCTGTTCGGTCACAGCCAGCACGGCACAAAGGTTGGCGCTGGTGGTGGCAAGCTTCATCGACGTCATGGCTGTGTAGATGTCCGCGGCCCAACCTTGACGATCGGTGACGTTGGCCGGCATCAGCGAAGCGATCTGGGCGCGAACGGTTTCGGGGCCGCGTGACGGCATGCGGTAAGGGTCATCGCCGACGCAGCCCGAGATAAGCAGGGCCAAGATGGGGGCCCAACCCGTCCGCCGCCGGGAGCGGGTGACCGGTGGGACGTATGAAGCGGTTGGATCGAACATGAGTGGGACGAGGCTCGAGCTTAAGCGAATGGCAAGCGCCTCGAAAACAAGGAGTACGAGATGGCGACGGTAGGCATCAGCAGAACCAGGGTCTACACCGACGAGCCGCCCATCGCGGTCGCCGAGCCCTTTGCCGTACGCGCGCGCCTGACAGTGCTCGAGTTGCTGGCGCTGGCCGCGGTGATCGGCGTGTGCTTCAGCCTCATCGCGTTCGAGTTCGGCTATCGCCGCCCGGCGCGCGCTGCGGCGCAGGCTGCCGTTGTGGCGCAAAAGCCTGCTCGTGTCGCGGCCATGCCCGCGGCGCAGCCGCCAACACCTGCAGCCGACGTTGCGCCAACTGTCGAACGGCTTCCAGTGACGCCCCCGGCCACCGAGCCCACCGCCGGTGCTCGCAAGCCAGAAGGCTCGCTGCGTGCCGAGCAGGCCGAGATTCAGCGCATGAACACCTGCGCAGCGCTGGTCGGCGAGCAGGCGCAGATCCTGCGGCGCTCGAGCGATGTCTCGGTGCTGACGCAGGTGCACACCGCCGACCGAGCGCGCGCGGTCGAGATCGACGCGGCCTTGCAGGGCCTGCGTTGCAATGGTTAACTTGGTGGCATGACCACCAGCAACACCAACGATCACACCGATCACACCGCCAGCATCATCCTGCGCCGCGACGGCGCCATCGCGCACCTGCGCTTTTCGCGCCCACGCGCGCTCAACGCGATCGACGCGGGCATGGCGCAGCGGTTGCGCGAACTTGCCGATGAATTGGGTGCAGACCCTGGCGTGCGCGCGGTTGTGATGTCGGGCGAGGGCCGGGCCTTCGTGGCGGGGGGCGATCTGCCGTCGATGCAGGCGCGGCCCGACGCGATCGGCCGCGAGATCATCGAGCCGCTGCATGCGGCGCTGCGCCGCCTGGCCTTGCTCGACGCGCCGATCATCGCTGCGGTGCACGGCGTCGTTGCCGGCGCGGGCCTGAGTCTGATGCTCGCGGCCGACCTGGCCATCGCTGCCGAAGGCACGATGTTCAAGCTTGCCTACCTGGGCATCGGTGCAAGCTGCGACGGCGGCGCGTCGTTCGCGTTGCCGCGCGTGGTGGGGCTGCGGCGCGCGCTCGAGATTGCGCTGCTGAACGAGTCGTTCGATGCCAACGAGGCGCTGCGCCTGGGGCTGGTCAATCGCGTGGTACCCGCGTCGCAACTCGAGGCCGCGACCGACGAACTGGCGCAGCGCTTGGCGGCAGGCCCCACGCGCGCGATCGGCCGCGTGCGCCGCCTGATGCGCCAATCGTTCGACACGAACCTGGCTGATCAACTCGACGCCGAGCGCGCCGCGTTCGAGGCCAGCGCCGCCGACGCCGACTTCGACGAAGGCCTGCGTGCCTTCCTTGCCAAGCGCACGCCGGCGTTCGAAGGGCGCTGAGACGCCCTCAAAAGGTCGCCCTTGTCTTGACAACCAGCTGCACCCGCTTCACGTCGGCCGTCGCGTTCAGTGGCACCGCGACGTCGATGTGCAGCACGTTGCCGACAGCCCAGCGTGTATTGACGACCCGAAAGCCTGCGCCGACGTTCGACAACCATTCGGGCTTCGCGGCGCCGACGGTCTGGCCGCCCCAGGCGCGGCCCACGTCGAAGAACGCCGCCCCGCCGAGGCGGAACAGCCGCCACAAGTACACGTCGGTGTAGTAGCGCTGTTCGAGCGTGACGAGCGCGCGACGCGTGCCGTTCTGCCAGCGCAACGGGTAGCCACGCAAACCGTCCTCGCCGCCGAGCCGCAGCGCATCGGCGGGGTCGGGCCGGTTCAACCACTGCATCGAACCCGCGGCGTAGAAGAGGTGCCGGGCCTCGAACGGCACGTACCACCGTGCGTCGACGCCAATGCGCTGACGGCGTGTCTCGCCATCGAAGTACTGCCCCGACAGCCTGGCCGCAAGCAGCAGCGTTTGGTCCGCACCCGGTTCGAAGCCGTGCTGCGCCGCCAGGGCATAGAGCCAAGCGTCCTGGGTCGAACCCAACGCACGCAGCGTGTGGCCGACCTGCATCGTCGACGTCCAGCCTAGCGGGAAGAACTCCGGCCGCCCCATCAGGTTGCGGTTGGTCTCACGCGTCGTCCGGTCTTCGATCGCGTCCCAGCGTACGAACGGCGCGCGCAAGCGCCGGTCGGGCGGCAGCAGCGGCGGCGCGACCAGCCCCGGCTCGGGTGCGAACGCGTCGTCCTGCTGTTGCAGCCCCGCCGATACGCGCTGCACCCAACCGTCGCGCAAGCCCGTCGACCAGCCTGCGAAGGCCTCGCCGAAGGCTTGTCGTTGGCGGTATTGGCTCGAGACCTGGCCTGCGGCGTAGACCGAGTCGATCCGGTTGTCTTTCACGGCGCTGATGCCTGCGGCCCAGCGCGCGTCGAGGGCGTGGAACGGCCGCACGATCTCGACTGCGCTGCGGCTGCCGTCGCTGTTGGACGCATGCGCGAGGCCGAGACGATTCCACCGACCGAAGGCGTGGTCGTCGGCGTAGGCCATGGTGGTCCTGGTGCGGTCGACGTTCGTCGTGCGGCCCAGCGACAGCAGCGCGCCGGTGCCCAGCAGGTTGTACTCGGCGAAGCGCAGGGTGGTGGTGTTCTCGCCGCCGGCGCGCGCGATGCCGGCACCGACCTCGAATGACCAGGCGTCGCGCGTCACGACTTCGATGTCGACTTCGCCGTCGTGCACGTCCAGCGGCCGCAGTTGC
Source organism: uncultured beta proteobacterium (assembly GCA_963738615.1). Classification (GTDB taxonomy): domain Bacteria; phylum Pseudomonadota; class Gammaproteobacteria; order Burkholderiales; family Burkholderiaceae_C; genus CAVTWY01. Next base: position 1,098,470 of record CAVTXI010000012.1, on the reverse strand, counting down.
ACGTCATAGATGTGGCGGCTGGCGCGCAGCACGCGTTCGGTCTCCTCGATCACCCGCACCGACACCGGATCGCCGCGTTTGAACAGCAGCGCGCGCTCGACCACCGCGGGGCGCGTCTGCACGTGCAGCCGGTTGGCCAGACGGAAGATGGCGTAGTCCTCGCGCGGGTCGGTGGTGTCGAAGACGTCTTCGGCGCGGATGCGGATGTGCCCGAAACGTCAGCCCGGCCGCTTCGTGCGCTGCGAAGTCACGCGCAGGACCGGATGTGTTGCCCTGCGCGTGCGCTGTCATGCACGGCATCATCGACATCGCGAAAGCAATGACAAGGCTCCAACGCACACGCTTGGCCGTCGCGGCTGCATGAGTCATGATTGCGGGTAACAAGGAGATTCCATGAACCGACGCTACACCCTCGCACTGTCAATTGCGTCCGCGGTGGTTGCGGCCGCCACACTCGCGGGCTGCGCCAGCCCCGCGCCCGCAGGCTGGACCACGCTGATCGACGGCGACAAAGGCCTCGAGAACTTCGTACGGGTGGGCGACGCCAACTGGCGCACGGAAGAAGGCGCGATCGTGGCCGACAAAGGCCGTGTGGGCTTTCTCGTCACGCGCCAGGCTTGGCGTGATTTCGAGCTGCGCGCCGAGTTTCATGCGCAGACCGAAACCAACAGCGGCATCTTCGTACGCTTGTCTGACCCGGTGAACATCACCGCGGGCAACTCGTACGAAGTCAACATCTGGGACATTCGGCCCGAGCCCAAATACGGCACGGGGGCGATCGTCGACTTCGCCGAAGTACCCGTTCCCATCGCGAACAAGGCGGGCGGGCGCTGGAATGTGTTCGAGATCGAGGCCAAGGGCGGCCGCATCACGGTCAAGCTCAATGGCGTGCAGACGACCGTGATGAACAACAACAAGTTCGCGTCTGGCCCCATCGCACTGCAGTTCGGCCCCGGCGTTGGCGGCGTGACGGGTGGCCCGATCAAGTGGCGCAAGGTGCAGATCAAGGCGTTGTGACGCGCTGATGAGACCGCTGTCGTCGTCGGCGCCCGACGCAGCGTCACCCGAGTCGCTCGCGCGCAGGCAGCGCGTGCGCTTGCGACGCCTGCTGATCGGCGTCGCGGTGTACGGTTGCAGCGTGCCGCTGCTGCTGGCGTTGGCTTGGCTCGGCCTTTTGTCGCCCGGCTTCGCGCCGGTGTGGATCGCGGCTGTCGCTGCGGTCAACCTGGCCTTCTACGCCTTGATCCGCAGCGGCGTGAATCTACGCTTCTCCGACCCGAGCATGACGATGGTGCAGATGACGGTGTCGATCGTCACGATCGCCTTCATCCTGTATCACGTGCAGGCCGCGCGCGGGGTGCTGCTCGTCTTCATGCTGGTGAACCTGTTTTTCGGCGCGCTCGAGCTTCGAACCTCGCAGCTGTTCGCGGTGGGGGCCATGTCATCGCTGGCCTACGCGATCGTGATTGCGCTGTTGTGGACCTACCGGCCCGCGTCCATCGACTTTCGAATCGAGTGGTTGCAGTGGGTCACCGTGACCGCGACGTTGATGGTGATGTGCCCTTTGGTCGGCTACTTCAGCGACATGCGGCGCCGACTTTCGGCGTCGCTGGCGACGATCCGCGAGATGGCGCATCGCGACGCGCTGACGGGCGTGTTCAACCGTCGCCATCTGACCGACATGCTCGACCGCGAAGTCAATCGCAGCGAGCGCAGTGGCTCGCCCTTTCTGCTGGCCGTGGTCGACATCGATCACTTCAAGCGCGTCAACGACAAGCACGGTCATCTGGCCGGTGACGCTGCGTTGTGCGCGGTCGCGCAGGTGCTGAGTGCCACCCTGCGCAAGTCCGACTACCTGGCGCGCTTCGGCGGCGAGGAGTTCGTGCTTCTGCTCGACGTTGACGGGAACGAAGGCGCGCGTGTTGTCTGCGAACGGCTGCGTACGCGTGTCGAAGCCTTGCGCGTGGCCGAGCTGAAGGGAGAGCCGATCACGGTGTCGATCGGCGTGAGCTTCCATCGCCGCGGGGACACGCCCGCCACGTTGATGGCGCGAGCCGACGATGCGCTCTACGCCGCCAAGGAAGGGGGTCGCAACCGGATGACGATGGCGTCTGAAGCACAAGCGCAGGCCGAGGCCGTCACGGCAAGTGCGTCATGACGCTTGGCGCCTTTGCAGCAGCCGGCGCGCGTTGCCACAGGCGATCAGCGCACGGTCTTCTGACTCGAAGCCACAGCTTTGCAACATGGCGTCGACCTGTCGCGCCAACGTCGGCTCGTCGACCACCGGCCAGTCGGTGCCGACAAGCACGTGGTCGGCGCCCACCAGGTCGACCGCACAACGAACCATCGCCGCGTCGAGGCCGGTCGTGTCGATGCTGACGTGACGACGCGTCGGCGGCGGCTCGGTGGCACGCACACGCGCGCCGTCGCCCCAACACGCGGCCATGCACAAGCCACCGAGTGCCAGGGCCGTCACCACGACATGCAGCCCCGGCATGTCTTTCAAAGCATTTTGAGATGCTGCCGAAGCACGCCGTCAGCCCGCGCGTTCAGTTGTCGGTGCTGTCGGTGCTGTCGGTGCTGTCGGTGCTGTCGGTGCGACCGACGCGCCTTGGATGCCATGCCGCGCCAATGCCTGCGCGACGAAACCGGTCGCTTTCATCTCCTCGACGAACGCGGCCAGCAGCGCGCGCGCCGGTTCTCCGCGGCCTTTGGGCACGCCGATCGCCTGCTGGATCACCATGAAGCGCCCGGGCAGCAGCCGGTGGCCGGGCAAGCGCAGCGAGTCGGCTTCGAGTTGCTGCTTGACGCCCGCAGCGACGTTGTGACCTTGTTCGACGAAGACCTCGACGACGGCGGGCGACGATGGCGCACGCACGATCGTCGCGTGCTTCAGTTCGCGCGTCAGGTGCAGGTCGTAGGCGCTGCCGGCGCCGACGACGACACGCATGCCGGCGCGGTTGACCTCGGCGTTGTCACGCAGGGCCGAGCCTTCGCGGACCATGTAGCAGCCTTCGATCAACACGTACGGCGCGGTGAAGCCGATGCCCGCACCACGCAGCGGGTCGACCGCGAAGAAGCCGATGTCGGCCTGCTCGTTCGTCACCGCCTCGACCGACTGGCCGGCGGTTTTGAAGACGACCAGTTCGAGCGGCACGCCCAGGCGCTGCGCGAACGCGCGCGCCAGATCGATCGACACGCCGAAGGGTTCGCCCGTCGCGGCGTCGGCGTTCGCGAGGATCGGGTTGCCGAGGTTGATCGACGCGCGCAATGCGCCGGTGGGCGTGAAGGCGGCGACAACATCGGCGTGGATCGCGGTCGAGTTCATGTTGACCCCATGCGCTTGGCAATTTCGTCCAGCATGACCTCGGTTGCGCCGCCACCGATGGACTGGATGCGTGCGTCACGCGTCATTCGTTCGATTGCTGATTCGCGAACGTAGCCCATGCCGCCGTGAAACTGAAGGCAGTCGTACATCACCTCGTTGACCAACTCGCCGCACAGCGCTTTCAGCATCGAAGCTTCTGCGGCTACGTTGTGCTGTTGCTCATCCCGCCAGGCCGTGTTGTAGACCAGTGACTTCGCAGCTTCGACGCGCGCGCTCAGCATGGCCAGCCTGTGCCTGACGGCTTGCTTGTCCCACAAGGTTGCGCCAAAAGCCTTGCGCTGCTTGACCCAGTCCAGCGTCAGCTCGATTGCCTTCGATGCTTCGCCCATCGCCTGAGCAGCCAGCACGATGCGCTCGTTTTGCAGGTTCTTGACCAGCGCGTAAAAGCCCTTGTGTTCTTCACCCAAAAGGTTGCCCGCTGGAATGCGGCAGTTGTCGAAGACCAGTTCCGCCGTATCGCTGGACAGCCAGCCGTGCTTCTTCAGAGGCCGCGCCACGTGGAAACCGGGTGCACCCTTTTCAACGATGAACATCGAAATCCGATGGTTGCGTCCGACCTCACCGGTCTTCGCCGCGACGAAAAAGATGTCACCGTGCACACCGTTCGTGATGAACATCTTGGCGCCATTCAGCACCCACTCATGGCCTTCGCGCCGCGCGGTGGTTCGCATGGATGCCAAATCCGAGCCCGCATCGGGCTCGGTCATGGCCACGGCAGCGATACGGCGGCCGGCCACGATGTCCGGCATGAAGCGGCTCTTTTGCTCGGGCGTCCCTGCATGGTGCAGATGCGGAGCCGCCATGTCTGTATGCACGAGCACGGTGATGGCGAAGCCGCCAAAGGTCGAGCGCCCCAGCTCTTCGGCCAGGACCACGGTGGACAAGGTCTCGAGCTCACTGCCGCCATATTCAGACTCGAAGCGAATACCAAGCAGCCCGAGTTCTCCCATCTGCCGCAGTACATGACGCGGCACCATGCCTTGCTCTTCCCACTGCTGCGCGCATGACGCTACTTCTGTCTCGACAAAGCGCCGCACGGTCTCGCGCAGCATCTCGTGTTCGGTCGTGAAGTAGGGGAAGCGTTCGTGCAGTGGGGTACAAGACACGTGGGCCCCGTCACTGACAGGTATAGCTGGCCTGCGCCGTGATCAAGCCCGTGCCGGCATACGTGGCCTTCTTCGGGTACGGGCACACCGGCATCGTCACGCTGGCGTCCGCCGATTCGAGTACGACGCGGTCGGGCGCCGTGCCGCTTTCGACCCAGGCGGTCAAAGCACCGAAGAATTGGTTGGCCTTGGGCAGCGGTACTCGATTCGCGTCGGCGGCCGGGCTTGCGCCACCGCTGACCGAGCCGACACCGCCGCAATGCCCGAGGCCGGGCACCATGTACAGGCGGTTGAACTTCTGCGCTTCGGCATACCCGCCGACGACGTTCGCGACGCGGCTGTAGTAGTTGATCGACCCCATCGCGGGAATCAACTGGTCGCCCCAGCCATGGAACTGGATCACCTTCGCGCCCTTGTCGCGCACCTTGGTCAGGTCCGGATTGTCGGTATTGATGTTTCCGAAGAACGGCTGCAGCGACACGCCCTGGTTGTAGGCGTTCGCCAGGTCCGCGTAGGTCATGTTCGCCCAACGGTTCGCGCCGGTGCCGGTGGCATTGACGAAGGCGGGCGTGGCCACGGTCAGGTCTTGCAGCTCGAGCGCAACCATGTCGGTGGCGATCGGGAACGGGCCGAAGAACGGCGCACTCGCAGCGTCGCCGGACAGCAGGCCCAGGAAGGCGCCGCGTGAGAGCCCCCACCAGAGGTGATTGCCGGACGCGGTCTCGTTGCTCGCGTTGTCCAACTGCGGATCGGGCACCGAACCGTCGGCCGTCTGCCCGTACCAGAACTTGTTGATCGCCTGAGCCTGTGCGGCGTTGACGCACGCGGGGTTGCTGCTGGCCCCGGCTACGCCGTTGCTGCCCTGCACGCCGGTGCACAACACCGCCGCGTCGCGCAGCGGGTCGTAGCGGCACTGGCGCGGGTCGATCACGAAGCCCAGATGCTGGCCTGCGATGCTGTCGCACGCGCTCACAGCCGCGGCGCTGACGTAGCTGACCTGCGCATTGTTCAGCGCACCGCCCAGGTCGCGCTGCATCACGATCTGTGGGTACAGCTCGTTGGTGATGAAGCGCGACCAGTTGTTGGCTGGCGCTTCGATCAGATAGCCGTCGTAGTGCTCCGGGTGTTCCTGCGCCATCTTCAGCCCCTGCCGGCCGCCGGTCGAGCAGCCTTGCCAGTAGCTGTACTTCGGCGCCTCGAGGTAATAGGCCTGCGTCAGTGCCTTTGTCTTGATGGCCAACTGCTCGAGGCTGCGATCGGCGAAGTCGTTCCAGAGCACGTTGTTGATACCGCCGTCTTCACGCATCGCGAAGGTACCTGCGCTAACGGTATGGCCGGTGTCGGTGGTGCCGACGACGTAGCCCGTGGCTGCGGTCGTTGCGGCCGCGACGTTGCCGATCAGCGTGGCGGAAGTGTGGCTGCCTCCGGCCCAGCCGCCGCCGCCGAGGTTCTTGATGCGCTCGTTCCAGCCCGTGGGCGTCGGAAGCCACACCTCGATGCCGATGCCCGCGGATGTCGACGGCGCGCTCGCAGCGCCCGCGAAGCCCGGCCCGACGATCATCTTCACCAGGCACAGGTCCGCGCCGGCTGTCGGTGGCAGGGGCGACGCCGGTGTGCCGGTCAGCGCCAACGAATCGCCGGCCTTGAAAGCCTTGACGAACACGACGGTGGTGTTCGCGTCGGGCTTGAAGCCAGCTTTCATGGTGTCGTCGCAAGTCAACGCGACGGGAGCGGGAGCGGGAACAGGAACAGGAGCAGGTGTCGGCGCAGGTGCAAGCGCGGTTTCGCTGCCGCTGCAACCCTGTATTGCTGCAAGGGCGAATACTGCACTGAGCCAGGCGGCGGAGCGGCCGTGTTCGAGCGTCATGTGATGTCTCCGTTGTTGTGCGCTGCCGTTGCAGCGCGGTGGTTGTGCTTCGAGTATCGCGCTTGACCGAGGCGGTACCTGCGCGCGCCGCGACTCTCGAGGCTGCCCATGTTCGATCGGTAAGCCGCCCGAGCTGCTGCTACGCTTTGGCGCTCCACCGCCAAGGAGGACTGCCACGTGGCAGAGGCATTGACCCCCGATTGGAGAGACACGTTCTGCGGCCGGCAGGCAGAGCTGGCGCGCCTACTCGCCCTCTATGAAGACGTGGCGGCGCTGAAAGGCCCGCGCCTTGCCGTTGTGCTGGGTGATCGCGGCATGGGCAAGACGCGGCTGGTGCAGGAGTTCTACCGGCTGCTGTCAACGCACCACGACCCGAACGATTACTGGCCCGACGCGTCGCTTTTCGCAGGCCAGAACCTTCGCGTGGTGCCTGATTTGCGGGATCCACGCGTGCGGGCGCATTTCGAGTCGTTTGCTCTCGAAGACCGGCCGATGCCTTTCCTGTGGTGGAACTTCCGCTTGGTCGATCCCGAGGCGCGCAACGCAGCGCGCAGTGACATGGCCGCGCATCGCACCACGCTCGAGGTGCATCTGGTGCCGGCTGCCTTTGCTCGGCGCGAGTCACACGCTCGCCGTGCAGTGAGTGCCGCCGGCAAGGACCTTGCTGGCGCGGTCGGCAAGAAGGCGCTGTTTGATGCCCTGAAGGCGGTTCCCGGCGTGGGGTTGGCGGCGATCGCGCTCGACTGGGCCCTCGACCTTTCGGACGCGGGCTTCAAGGGCGCAGCCGACGTACGGCGAGGAGCGCAGCGCGACGAACAGGAGCGTCGCAGCGGATTGCAGGCAATCGAAGCGCAACGGCTGCAAGACATCCAAGAACGCACGCTCGACGAGTTGACTGAAATCCTCGCCCCCGCGAAGTCGCTCGAGCCATTGCCGACGGTGGTTTTCTGCGACGATGCGCAGTTCGCGGGTGACGGCGGCGACGAAGGCGCGTTCCGGTTCCTGACTTCATTGTGGGAACGTGCGCACCTTGCCGGATGGCCGCTGCTGCTCGTGCTGACGCACTGGGCCGTGGAGTGGCACCAGCGTGTCGATGACGAGGCAATGCCGGGCGCGACGCTGGCGCGCCGGCTGCGTCGCGACGCGGCGTCGCCGCAGTTCGGCGCGGTCATCGACTTGCCCGCGGAGTCGGCTCTCGCGGACCTCGCCCGCGCGGGCTTGCCGGGGCTGGCCGCCGCCGATATCACGCTGCTGCTCCGCAAAGCCGACGGAAACCCGCAGGTGCTGTTGGAACTGGTCGACCTGATGAGGCGCAAGTCCGCCTTGCCCGCTTGGCGGCAGGGCAACGCCTTGACTGCGTACGCACGCCGACAGATCGACGATCGATCGACGAAGCTTGTCGGTTTGATCAAGGACAGGCTCGAAAGCGACGTTACGCCCGGCGAAGTCCGCAGCGCTGTCGCGTTGTCATCGCTGCAGGGGCTGGAATTCGTGTGTGCCCTTACCCACACGGTTGCCGACGTGCTGAGCGTCCAGGGCAGCGCCATAGGGCTTAACCAAGCGCAGCATCCGCACCGTCTGATCGCCGGCGTGGACCAAGGCGTTGCCGGGTTCGTGCAGCGTGCGTACTACGAGGCTGCGGCATCACTGGTCGGCGATGAGTTTGGTGATCCTGCGGAGGTGCAAGCCGTGATGCTCACGGCGGCTGTTGATCTACGTGCTGACGCAGACCGATGGCTGTGGCTGAAGCCGTCAGAACAGGAAGCCGCCCTCGGTGTCGTCGTGAATCTGAGCGAAGCGCACCCGGATCCGGTTGTCCGCGCACAAGCCGGGCATGCGTTGCTCGACCTGATCGAGCGCGCCATGCAAAGCCGGAGCGGTGCTGACTTTGCGCGTGCGGCAGAACTCGCGGTCAGGTTCGAAAGCGGACTCGACGCAAGGTGGACGTTGTCGTCATTCCCGCTTGGTCGAGTCGATGCTGCGCGCAGGGCACAGGAAGTCTGGTTCGGTCTGCCGCGCTCGCTGAGGTTGGCACAAGCAATGGTTGACCTTGCCCGAGAGCTTGTGCATACGCTCTGCACCCCCGAGTCGAAGCGCGAGCTGTGGCTGTCGTTGGACAACCTGGGTCGAGTTGCGCAAGCGCAAGGGCAGTGGTCGCAAGCGCAGGATTTGTTCAGCGAGTGCCTAAAAATCGCCCATGAGCTGGAGCGTATGCTTGGGACACCGCAGGCGCTGCAAGATCTGGCTAGGTCGTTTAGCAGGCTCGGTCAAGCTGCCGCAGGGATTGATCACTGGCCAAAGGCCGAGGTCCTCTGCAGTGCGAGCCTGTTAAACCGACGTGAGGTGGCCCGCAAGCTGGGCACGCCCGAGGCGCAGCGCGACGTGTCGACCTCGCTAAGCGACGTGGCACGGATTGCGGAGGCGCAAGGCCAACGACAGCAAGCCGAGTCGCTTTACAGCGAAAGCCTGGAGATGGCCCGTCAACTTGCACGCTCCACAGGTACGCCGGACGTGCAGCGCGACTTGATGCTGTCGCTGCAAAACGTGGGACGCCTGAAGCACGGGCAAGGCGATTTGGTGCAGGCCGAGGCGCTTTATCGGGAGGGCCTCGAGATTGCCCGCCAGATGGCAAGCGCGCTGGGAACACCTCGGGCACGGGCCGACCTGTCGGTGTTGTTGAACTGCGTTGGCCAAGTGGCGTGGGCGCGCGGAGAAGGCTCACAGGCGGACGCGCTGTGCCTCGAGGGCCTCGAGATCGCGCGCGAGTTGGTCCGTGTGCTCGGCACGCCGGAGTCGCTCGATCGTTTGTCAGAGTCGCTGGATTTCGCGGGCGGTGTCTCAGAGCGGCAAGCCAGATGGCAAGACGCCGAGGCATTGTTCGAGGAGAGTCTCGTGATCCGCTGCGGCCTCACGCGCGTCTTGGATACGCCCTTTGCTCAGCGTGCAATGGCCGCATCGTTGGACAACGTGGGTCGAGTTGCCGAGGCACAGGGCAAGCTGCTGCAGGCCGAAGCGTTGTACCGTGAGGGTCTCGAGATCCGCAGTGAGCAAGCGCGCAACCTGGACACGCCGCATGGCACATCGCGACGTTTCGCTGGCAATGCACAACTTTGGTCGATTCGCCGAGTCGCAAGGGCAGCGGCGGCAAGCGTATGTTTTCTACTGCGAAAGCCTCGAGATCAGGAGGAAGCTGGCACTAAAGCTGGACACACCTGAAGCAGTGCGTGAGAAGTTGGTCGCGTTGAGCGATGCGGCCGCAGCTGCGGAGGCATTGGGTCGGTGATGGGCACGCCGGGTTGCTGTGCTCCGAAGGCGTGGACACCGCACGCGAGCTTGCACAGACGCTGGGCACGCCCGACGCGCAGCGCGACGTGGGAGTCTTCCTCTACAACCTTGCGCGGGTAGCCAGCACGGACGATCGGGACGGGCGTTGCCAGGCTCTGGTCGAGGCGTTGCGCATCTTTGAGGCCGTGGCAGCCGACAACGGAACGCCTCGAGCGCATGTCGACGCCGAGGACATCCCGTCGGTTGGCCCTGAGAGATCGGTTGCGCAGGCAATGCTGCGCAACCGCCCGGGCCGGCGTGATGCGAAGTCGAGCTCAGCCCTTCAACAAATCAAACAACGTCCGCGCCACCACCTTCGTCGCGCGCCGCAAATCCTCCAGCACGATGTGCTCGTCGGCGCGCTTGGCATTGCTCTCCAGCACGGTGCGTGGCCCCGCGCCGTAGATCACGGCGGGGATGCCGCGTTCGGCGAAGAGGCGGGCGTCGGTGTACAGCGGCGTGCCCGAGGCTTCGACGGGTTCGCCGAAGAGCGCGGTGGCGTGGGCGCACAGCGAATCGACCAGCGGCTTGTTGCCGGGCAGCGGCTTCATTGCGCGTGCCAGCAGCAGGCGCTGGATCTCGACGGTGATGCCGGGCTGGCCCGACGCGGCGCGTTCGATCAGCGCGCGCAAGCTTGCGCTTCCACCTGCGATCGGATCCTCCTCGGGGATCATGCGGCGGTCGATCTTCAGCACCACCTTGCCGGGCACGACGTTGGTGTTGGTGCCGCCTTCGATGCGGCCCACGTTGATGTAGCCGTGGTTGATGCCCTTGACGGCGCTCTTGGTTTTGCGCAGCTCGGTGTTCTCGGCGTACAGCGCGGTCAGGATGCGCGTGGCGGCCTGCAGCGCGTCGACCGCTGTTTCGGGCACGGCGGCGTGGCCCATCTTGCCGTGCACGGTGACCTCCATTTGCAGGCAGCCGTTGTGCGCTGTCACGACTTGGTAGCTGAAGCCTGCGGCGATCTCGAGGTCGGGCTTGGTGATGCCTTTCGCCAGCAACCAGCCGGGGCCGAGTTCGCCGCCGAACTCTTCGTCGTAGGTGAAGAGCAGGTCCACGCCGCCCTTCAGCGCACGCCGGCGTCGCTCGCAAGACTCGAGCGCGCGCATCGCGAAGGTGAAGGTGGTGAAGTCGCACTTGCTGACCGCCGACGCACGGCCGTAGAGCTTGCCGTCGACGACTTCGCCGCCGTAGGGGTCGCGGGTCCAGCCTTCGCCGGGCGGCACCACGTCGCCGTGCGCGTTCAATGCGACGACGGGACCACCCGCGCCGTAGCGGCGCTGCACCACCAGGTTCGTGATCGACTGCAGGCCGCTGGCTTTGACCTCGGCGTCGGGCACGGGGTGCGCCTTCGCGTCGAAGCCGAAGGCTGCGAGCAACTCGGCGGTGCGCACGGCGTGCGGCGCGTTGTTGCCCGGCGGCGTGTCGGTGGGCACGCGCACCAGTTCTTGCAGCAGGCGCACCTGCTCGTCGAAGTGCGCGTCGACAAAAGCGTCGAGCTCGGCGTAGGTGCGGGCGTTGCTCATGATGTTCGGGCTCACGAAGTTCTTGTTTGGCTCGTCTGCTCGGCCGCCAGGTTGTCGAGCAGCGTCGCGAAGGCCTGCACGCACAGCTCGGTGTCGTGGTTGGTGATCGATTCGAGCGGGTTGTGGCTGATGCCGGCGTTCTGGCCGCGCTGGAACAGCATCGCTTGCGGCATAGCTTCGTGCAGCTTCATCGCGTCGTGCCCGGCGCCGCTGGGCATGCGGAAGATCGGCAGGCCCAGCGACTGCACGGCGGCTTCCCAGCGCGCCTGCCACGGCGCGGCGCTCGGTGCGGCTGCCGCGCGCATCGTTTCTTCGATCTTGTGGTGCACGCCGCGGCGTTCGCAGATCGTGGCCAGTTCGGCCAGCACGTCTTTGCGCGCACGCGTCGCGCACGGCGTTGGTGGTGGCGCGGATGTCGAGGCTGAACGCGCATCGGCCGGGCACCACGTTGATCGACCCGTTGGGCACCTCGAGCATGCCGACGGTGGCGACCAAGTCGGGTACCGACGCCGCCGCGCTTTTCGGCGTACAGCACCAGCTCGGCCACGGCGGCTGCGGCGTCGCGCCGGCGGTCCATCGGCGTGGTGCCGGCGTGGCTGGCCATGCCGATGATTTCGCCGACGTAGCGCACGCTGCCGTTGATCGACGTGACGATGCCCAGCGGCAGGTCGAGTTCGTTCAGCACCGGGCCCTTGCTCGATGTGCACTTCGACGAAGCCGAGGTACTTCGCCGGGTCGCGCTTCAGTTTCGGGATGTCGTCGATGCACAGGCCCGCGTGCGTCATCGCCTGGCGCATCGTCACGCCGTCGTTGTCGGCCTGGTCGAGCCACGTCATGTCGAAGTGGCCGGTCAGCGCGCCCGAGCCCAGGAAGGTGGCCTTGTAGCGCTGGCCTTCTTCTTCGGCGAAGCCGACGACCTCGAAACCGAAGGGCAAGCGCCTGCCTGCGCGGTGCAGTTCGCGCACGCAAGCCATCGGCACCAAGATGCCCAGCCGCCCGTCGTACTTGCCACCGTTGCGCACGGTGTCGTAGTGGCTGCCGGTCAGCAGGCGCTTGGCGTTACGGTGCGTGCCGTGATAGATGCCGACCACGTTGCCCACCGCGTCGATCTCGACGTTGTCGAAGCCGCAGTCGGTCTTCATCCAGTGCGCCAGACGCTGCGCCACGGCGCGGTGCGCGTCGGTGAGGTAGGTGACGGTCAGCTCACCGCGTTCGGCGTAGCCTGGGTCGCTGTTCGTGGCCAGGCGCTCGGCCCAGTCCCACACCTGGTTGCCCAGCACGGGCTCGTGGCCGAACTTGTCGTCGAGGCGGATCTCGGCGATGCGGTGGATGTTGCGCAGCGCTTCGGCGAATTCGTAGTCGGGGTGATGGTGCAGGCGACGCTCGAACGTCGCGATGATCTCGGCGCGGTTCAGGCCCGTGCCGCGCGTTGCCGCGCACGGCCATGATGAACGGGAAGCCGAACTTCGCGTTGTAGTCGGCGTTCATCTTCTGGATGTGCGCGAACTCTTCGGGCGTGCAGTCGGTCAGGCCGGCCTTGCCTTGTTCGTTCGTCGACTCGGCCGTCAGCGTCTTGCTGACCATCGCCTTGCCCGCCAGCTCCGGGTGGGCGCGGATGAGCACCAGCTGTGCATCACGGCCGGCGTCGCGCACCACCTCGACCAGTGCGCGCTTCAGCGCCGCGAGGTTGACGAACGGGCGCTTCGCCGCGGCGCGCTCGGCGACCCATGGCGAGTGTTCGTAGGTGCCGTCCAGCAGCGCCGTGAATTCAGCGGGCGCAACGCGGTTGATCTGGTCGATCGTCAGCATGAGTCAACTCCAGGCGAAGGCGGTGGCGGCGTCGAAGGGATGCTCGGCCTTCCAGTGGCGGGCGATGTCGATGCGGCGCGTGACCCACACGCGGTCGTGCTTCTCGACGTGGTCCAGGAAGCGTTGCAGCGCGCGCATGCGGCCCGGGCGGCCGAGCAGGCGGCAGTGCATGCCGACGCTCATCATGCGCGGGCGGTCTGCGCCTTCGGCATACAGCACGTCGAAGCTGTCGCGCAGGTACTCGAAGAATGGATCGCCGTGCGAGAAGCCCTGCGGCAGCGCGAAGCGCATGTCGTTGCAGTCGAGCGTGTAGGGCACGACGAGGTGCGGCGCCAGGCTGCCGTCGGTCTTCTTCACCTGCAGCCAGAAGGGCAGGTCGTCGCCGTAGTAGTCGCTGTCGTACTCGAAGCCGCCGTGGTCGACGACGAGGCGGCGCGTGGCGGGGCTGTCGCGGCCGGTGTACCAGCCCAGCGGCCACAGGCCGCGCGTGATCTGCTGGATGATCTCGGTGCCGATGCGCATGTGTTCGCGCTCGACCACGTCGTTGACCTGCTGGTAGTTCACCCAGCGCCAGCTGTGGCAGGCGATCTCGTGGCCGCCTTCGATCAGCGCCTCGGCGACCTCGAGGTTGCGTTGCAGCGCCATCGACACCGCGAATACCGTCAGCGGCAGCTTGCGCTGCTCGAACTCGCGCAGCAGGCGCCACACGCCGACGCGCGAACCGTATTCGTAGATCGAGTCCATCGACAGATGGCGCATCGGGAACGCGGGCGGGTTGAACATTTCGGACAGGAACTGCTCGCTGCCGGGGTCGCCGTGCAGCACGTTGTTCTCGCCGCCTTCTTCGTAGTTCAGAACGAACTGCAGCGCGACGCGCGCGTTCGACGGCCACTTCGCGTGCGGTACGTCGCGGCCGTAGCCGCGCAGGTCGCGCGGGTAGCCGGTGCCGGATCGGTAGGGCGTGGTCATGGGTACGGGTGCCGTTCGGCCTGCAGTCGGTGCGCAGCACCGACGCCAGGTCAGGCACGCGCGGGTCCAGGCGCAGGTTGCGTTCCACGCTCGCGATGTGCTGCTCCATCAGCCGCACGGCGCCGCGGGCATCACGCCGCTCGAGCGCTTCGACGATGTCGACGTGTTCGGACTGCGAATGTTCGGCCGAGTGCCCCGACTGGTACATCAGCGCGATGAGCTGCGAGCGTGACAGCAGGTCGGCGATCATGGAGGCCAGCACCTCGTTGCCGAGCATGCGCGCCAGCACCACGTGGAAGTCGGCCAGCAGGCGCGTGCGCCCCGACACGTCGGCGCGGCCCACGGCCTGGCGCTCGTCGCGAAGATGCGCGCGCAGCTCGCCGAGTTGCGCGTCGGTGATGCGCTGCGCCAACTGCCGGATCATCCCGCCTTCGACCAGCCGGCGCACTTCGAACACCTGCCGTGCCTCGTCGATGCTGGGCATCGACACGAAGGCGCCGCGCAACGGCTCGAGCGTGACCAGGTGGTCGCGGCTGAGTTGGTTCAGCGCCTGACGCACGACGGTGCGCGACACCGAGAACAGGTCGGCGATCTGCTGCTCGACCAGCTTGGTGCCCGGCATCAGGCGGCGTTCGACGATCGCGGACGTGATCGAGTCGACGATGCGGTCGGTGCTGCTGGGCGCCGAGCGCGCCGGGCGTGGCGCTTCGACCAGGCGAAGGGCGGGGCTGGCTTTGCGGGGCACGGTGTCGCTTCCGGAGAGTGAGGGCGTTGAAGTGTATACAGTTTTGGCGAGCATGTGTGTATACAGTCGCCTTCGACGCGCCCGACAACCGGTGCCAAACCCAAGGAGCCGATTCATGACCCGCATCCCTTCGTGGCCCTTGTCGCGCCGGGCCGCCGCCTTCGCCGGCGGGCTGATGGCACTGGCCGCTGCTGCGACCGCCCAAGCCTGGCCCGACAAGCCCGTGCGCATCGTCGTGACCTTCGCGGCCGGCGGCGCCAGCGACATCGTCGCGCGTGCGGTGGCCGAGCCGCTGGCCAAGGCGCTCGGCCAACCGGTGATCGTCGACAACAAGCCCGGCGCGGGCGGCACGCTTGGCGGTGCCGAGGTCGCGCGTGCCGCCCCCGACGGCTACACGCTGATGCTGTCCAACAGCACGCCGACGTCGATCGGCCCGTTCACCGTGCCCAAGCTGCCCGTACGACCCGGTGAAGCAGTTCACCCACGTCGCGATGCTGGGCGTGGCACCGGTGCTGCTGATGGCGAACCCGAAAACGGGCCCTGCGACGCTGAAGGACCTGCCCGCGGCGGCGGCGGCGCCCGGCTACAACTTCGGCAGCGGCGGCCCGGGGTCGATCGGCCACATCGTGGGCGAGATGACCAAGGGCGCGATGAAGATCAACATGACGCACATTCCCTACAAGGGCGGCGCCCCGATGACCACGGACCTGATCGCCGGGCAGATTCCGCTGGGCATCGACGTCATCACCGCGTTCGTGCCGATGGTCAAGAGCGGGACAGATCCGCGCGCTTGGCCGTGACGACGAAGGACCGTTCGAAGCTGCTGCCCGACGTGCCTTCGGTGGTCGAACTGGGCTATCCGCAACTCGTCGCCGAGAACTACTTCGGCGTCTCGGGCCCGGCGAATCTGCCGCCCGACGTGGTCGACAAACTCGCCAAGGCGCTTGCCGCCATCGTCGACTGACCCGGCGATCCAGAAGCGCTTCGAGGAACTGGGCATCGCGGCGACAAAGATGTCGTCGGCCGAATTTGCTGGCTTCGTGGCGAGGCAGGTCGAAGCGTGGGGGCCGGCGATCAAGGCGGCCGACTTGAAGCCTTAGCTCGGCCGGCGGTCGTGTGCCGTGCGCAGGGCGGGTTTTCCCTGCGTAAAACTGTACACATAACTGTATACAGTGCGATCGAGGTCGCCGTGGTTTTCGGCGCATTGGAGAAGACGAAACATGGATGCCTATCTTCTCGACTGGGCCAACCTGCTGCTTCGCTGGGCGCACGTCATCACGGCGATCGCGTGGATCGGCTCGTCGTTCTACTTCGTGCTGCTCGACAACAGCCTTTCGCCGCCTGAAGATGCCGACCTGAAGGCCAAGGGCATCGACGGCGAGTTGTGGGCCGTGCACGGCGGCGGCTTCTATCACTCGAACAAGTACATGGTGGCGCCGCGCTGGCGGGCATTGCCCGACAACCTGCACTGGTCGTACTGGGAGAGCTACAGCACGTGGCTCACGGGCTTCGCGCTGTTCACGGTGCTGTACCTCTTCAACGCCGGAAGCTTCCTGGTCGACAAGACGGTGTACGACTGGTCGCCCGGCACAGCGATCGCCGCAGCGCTGGGTTTCCTGGCTGCGTTCTGGCTCGTCTACGACGCGATCTGCCGCACGCTGGGTCAGCGCGAAAACGGTGACCTGATCGTCGGCGTGCTGGTGTTCGTGTTCATCGTGTTCGCGTCGTGGCTGGCGTGCAAGTTCTTCGCGGGCCGTGCGGCCTTCCTGATGGTGGGCGCGATGATCGCCACGGCGATGAGCGCCAACGTTTTCTTCTGGATCATCCCCGGCCAGCGCAAGGTGGTGGCGCAGCTTCGTGCCGGTGAAAAGCCCGACCCCATCCACGGCCAGCGCGGCAAGCAGCGCAGCGTGCACAACACGTACTTCACGCTGCCGGTGATCGTCACGATGCTGTCCAACCACTACGGCTGGCTGTATCAGGGCAAGAACAACTGGATCGTCCTGGTGTTGTTGATGCTGGCCGGCGCGCTGATTCGCCACAGCTTCGTCGCGCGCCACAAGGCGCACGTGCAGCACAAGCGCGTGCCGTGGGAACACGCGATCGTCGGCACCGTCGGCGCTGGTGGGCATGGCGTTCTGGCTCGCGCCGCCGCCGCAATCGGCACAGGCCAAGGCCGCGGCGTCGAAGCCTGTCGCATTCGCCGAGGTGAAGACGCTGCTCGATGCGAAGTGTGCGATGTGCCACAACGAACAGGTGCAGCAGAAGAACGTGGCGCTGCATACGCCCGAGCTGATCAAGCAACACGCGCAGGCGGTGTACCAGCAGGTGTCGGTGCTCAAGCTCATGCCGATGAACAACGCAACGCAGATCACCGACGACGAGCGTGGGCTGATCAAGCGCTGGTTCGAGGCCGGGGCGAAGGTCGAGTGATCGACGAGCGAGCAACGCGCATCGAACTCGCTGCGGCCTACCGCCTCGCAGCGCTGAACGGCTGGGACGACACCGTCTACACGCACTTGTCGGCGACGGTGCCTGGCGAGCCGGGGCACTACCTGATCAATCGCTTCGGCTTGTTGTTCGACGAGATCACCGCGTCATCGCTGGTGAAGGTCGACGCGCAGGGCAGGGTGGTCGACGGCAGCAGCGCACCGGTCAACCCCAGCGGCTTCGCGATTCACGGCGCGGTGCATGCCGCGCGGCCTGACGCGGCCTGCGTCGATCCACCTGCACACGCCGTGGGGCGTGGCGCTGTCGATGCTGCCTCAGGGGCTGCTGCCGACGTTGCAGTGGGCGATGCGGCTGCATCGACGGCTCGGCCGTCACCCCTATGAAGGCTTGGCGCTGGGCGCCGACGAGCAACGCCGCCTGATCGCTGCGTTGGGCGACAAAGACGGCCTGATCCTCGAGCACCACGGCCCGCTTGTGGTGGGCCGCAGCGTTGGCGAAGCGGTGATGCTGATGCACATCCTCGAGCGCGCCGCACAAGCGCAACTGCGCGCCATGGCCGCAGCGCCGGGGCAGGTGCAAGGCGTCAGCGATGAACTCGCGGCGCTGACGTATCGTCAATGGGTCGGCGACGGCAGCGAACGCGACGGTGACCTGGAATGGCCGGCGCTGATGCGACGCGTGCAGCGTCTGTCGCCTGGATTCGAACGCTGATCGGAGAACATCACCATGCCCACGATCCACATCGAACTCTTCGAAGGCCGCACGCGCGAGCAGAAGGTCGCGTTGGCCCACGAGATCACGCAAGCGTGCGTGAAGGTGCTGGGCGGGTCGGCCGACGGCGTCGATGTGATCTTCGTCGACGTGAAGCGCAGCGACTGGGCGACAGGTGGGGTGCTGTGGAGCGAGAAGGGCGCCTCGCCGAAACCATGATCGCCCGACTTGTCTACAACGGGTACGTGCCTTCTGGCAACGCCAGCGCAAGGCCGAACGCACTGCTTGCACCCTCGCCTTCCGAGCCGAAGAAGCGAATCCGGCCGCTCGTCTCCACGATGATCACTTCGCGGGCGCCCGCCGCGAGGTAGGCCGATGTTTTCTCCGAGATCTCGCGCCGCGTGTTGTCGGGCGACAGGACCTCGACGCAGATCTGAGGTGCCGGGCTCGCCGGATCATTCTTCGACCAGGAGGGCTGCCAGACCACGTCGGGGATACGAACGCCGATCGATGTCAGCACACCTGTACCCGGTAGTGCCTCGCCACCAAGCTTGCTTTCGATCTGAACTTGCAGGGCGCGAACGATGCGTTGATGGGGAAGTTCGGGTGGATTCGTCTCGATCAGCTCCCCACACTCGTCCAACTCGAACATGCGGGGCAGGCCCGGTTGGTCGAGCAACTGGCGCCAGCGCGTCGCCAACTCGGCGCTCGACAAACGGGGGTAGGCCATCGGTGCGTTCATCACGTCCCCTCGAAGCTGCGATCCGTGTATGCCTGCGCGGCGCAGCGCTGCGCGCCGCCGCGTTCCCACCAAGCCCCGTCGAACCTTGGCTTCAGCCAGTCGATGAAGTGCGTGACCTTCGTTGGCACCAGGCGCGGTGATGGGAACACCGCGTGCAGGTCCTGTGCGGGAAGGCCGTGATCGCCCATCACCTCGACGATGCGGCCTTGTGTCAGCGCTTCGTGCGCAACGTAGCGCGGCAGGATCGCCAGGCCCATGCCGTCGCACGCGGCGGCGAGCAGGGTGGTGAGGTTGTTCGAGCGCAGCGGCCCGTGCACTTCGACGGTTTGCGCGCCGCCCCTACCAGGCGGCGTGACATTCCAGCGGTCGTCGCCTTGCACGCTGCTGTAGACCAGTGCCTGATGCTTGCTCAGGTCGGCGATGCGTTTGGGTGTGCCGCGCTGCCCAAGGTACGCAGGCGAGGCGATCATGGCCCACGGATTCGCGCCGAGGTAACGCGCCCCCAGAGACGAATCGGCCAAGCGCCCCATGCGCATCGCCACGTCCACGCCTTGTTCGACCAGGTTGACGTAGCGGTCTTCGAAGCTGAGATCGACCACGGCTTGCGGGTGCTCGTGCAGGTAGCGGATGACCAGCGGCGCCATCACTCGCCGGCCGAACGCCACGCTGGTGCTGATGCGCAGCGAGCCGGCCAACTTGGCCTTGCAGCAGCGTCGTCAGGTTCTCGGCCGCCTCCACCTCGTCGACGATGCGCTTGCAGCGTTCGTAGTACAGCGTGCCGGCCTCGGTGGCGGTCACGCCGCGGGTCGACCGGTGCAACAGCCGCGCGCCCAAGCGCTTTTCGGTTTCGGCGACGGCCTTCGTCGCGGTCGGCTGCGTCGCGCCGAACTCGGCCGCCGCACGGCTGAAGCTGCCGGTTTCGACCACACGCACGTAGATCCGCATTGCCAGCAGGCTGTCCATGGAAGGGCAGTGTAGGCAGGGCGCTGAGGCGCTCGTCGATGAGATAAATTTCGGCGATGCACTGGCTCATGCTCTCGCTGTCCAATGTGTCGGGCGGATCTTGGCTCGAGTTGTTCCTGCCCGCCGCGACACGCCATCGCCTGACCATCCATCCGTGCCCGTGGACATCGGACGACCAGTCGAAGCGCACGGGCGGCCAGCTGTGGGCCAAGATCTTCCGTCATGCCTTCGTGTCGCTGCGTGACACGCGGGCAGCAAAGCATGCGGGCGTGATCGCGAGCTTCCCCCAGCTCACGCTCGCGGTGGCGCTCATGTTGCGCTTCACGGAGGTTCGACGTCGCCCGCTGGTGGCCTGGCACTTCAACCTGGGCAAGGCGCCGGGCGCGCTGGCGCGCAGGATCGCCGGTTTCGCGTACCGCCGCGTCGACACCTTCGTCGTGCATTCGACACTCGAGGCGCGCACGTACCCGCAGTGGTTCGACCTGCCGCCGCAGCGCTTCGTGTTCGTGCCGTTGCAGGCCCAGGGCCGCAGCTTCGATGTCGAGGAAGACCGTTCGTCCCCCTTCATCGTCGCGATGGGTTCGGCCGTCAGGGACTACGCGACGCTGGTCGAGGCGGTGCGCACGCTGCCGTACCCACTGGTCATCATCGCCGCGAACCATGCCGTCGAGCACATCGAGATACCGTCTCACGTGACCGTGGTGTCGGGCATCTCGCTCGAGGCGTGCTACGGCTACCTTCAGCGCGCACGGTTGAGTGTCATCCCGATTTCGAACCTCGAGACTGCGTCGGGTCAGAGCACGTTGATCGACTCGCTCGCGTACGGCAAGGCCACGATCGCGACGCGTTGCCCCGGCACCGTCGACTACGTGAACGACGGTGTCGACGCGGTCCTCGTGCCGCCGCAGGACGTGGCGGCCATGCGAGCGGCGATCGAAGGCCTCTGGCACGACGACGAAGCCCGCGCGCGGCTGGGCAAGGCCGCGATCGCGAAAGTCGAGGCCGAATTCTCCGACCCCGCGATCGCACGCCACCTCGACCGCATCCTCGACGCTTTCGTCCCTGCGGCCGCGACGATGAAGTCGCGCACGTAGATCCGCATCGCCATCAGACTGTGCATGCGGCAGTCCAGACAAGGCATTCCTGGCCGGCATAGCTCATATGGCGCTACACGCCTTCCCTCGCGCCGCTCGCACGCGCAATATCGCTCACCCCGAAGATAGGAAGACGAACATGCCCAAGATGAAGGCCGCGATGGCGGCGGTGCTGGTGATGGAGAAAGAAGGCGTCTCGCAAGCCTTCGGCGTGCCCGGCGCGGCCATCAACCCGCTGTACGCGCAGATGCGTGAACGCCAGACCATCGCGCACGTGCTGGCGCGCCACGTCGAAGGCGCGTCGCACATGGCCGAGGGCTACACGCGCGCCAAGGCCGGCAACATCGGCGTGTGCATCGGCACGTCGGGCCCCGCGGGCACCGACATGATCACGGGGCTGTATTCGGCGCAGGCCGACAGCATCCCCATCCTGTGCATCACCGGCCAGGCGCCGCGGGCGCGACTGCACAAGGAAGACTTCCAGGCGGTCGACATCGCGACGATCGCCAAGCCCGTCACCAAGTGGGCGACCACCGTGCTCGAGCCGGCGCAAGTTCCCCGCGCGTTCCAGCAGGCCTTTCACCTGATGCGCTCGGGCCGGCCCGGGCCGGTGTTGATCGACCTGCCGTTCGACGTGCAGATGGCCGAGATCGAGTTCGACATCGACACCTACGAGCCGCTGGCGGTCTACAAGCCCTCGGCGTCGCGCAAGCAGATCGAGAAGGCGCTGGCGATGCTGAACGACAGCGCCAAGCCGCTGATCGTCTCGGGTGGTGGCGTGATCAACGCCGACGCGTCCGATCTGCTGCAGCAGTTCGCCGAGATCGTCGAACGTGCCGGTGATCCCGACGCTGATGGGATGGGGCACCGTGCCCGACGACCACCCGCTGATGGCCGGCATGTGCGGGCTGCAAACCTCGCACCGCTACGGCAACGCGAACATGCTGGCCAGCGACTTCGTGCTGGGCATCGGCAACCGCTGGGCGAACCGCCACACCGGCAGCCCCGAGGTGTACTGCAAGGGCCGCAAGTTCGTTCACATCGACATCGAGCCCACGCAGATCGGCCGCGTGTTCGCGCCCGACTACGGCATCGTCAGCGACGCCAAGGCCGCGCTGGTGCACTTCGTGGAGTTGGCGCGCGAATGGAAGGCGGCCGGCAAGTTGCGCGACCGCAGCGCGTGGGTCGCCGAATGCCAGGGCCGCAAGTCCGATCTTGCAATACCTGCGCAAGACCAACTTCGACACCGTGCCGATGAAGCCGCATCGCGTGTACCAATGCATGAACAACGCCTTCGGCAAGGACGTGACCGTACGTGTCGACGATCGGCCTGAGCCAGATCGCGGCGGCGCAGTTCCTGCACATCTACGGGCCGCGCCGCTGGATCAACTGCGGCCAGGCCGGCCCGCTCGGCTGGACGGTGCCGGCCGCACTGGGCGTGCGCGCGGCCGACCCGCAGCGCAAGCTGGTCGCGCTGTCGGGCGACTACGACTTCCAGTTCATGCTCGAAGAACTGGCGGTGGGCGCGCAGTTCAAGCTGCCCTACATCCACATCGTGGTGAACAACAGCTACCTCGGGCTGATCCGCCAGAGCCAGCGCGGCTTCACGATGGACTACTGCGTGCAGCTCGCGTTCGACAACATCAACACGCCCGTCGACGAACCCTCGCGCAGCTACGGCGTCGACCACGTGAAGGTGGTCGAAGGCCTGGGCTGCAAGGCGATCCGCGTGCACCGGCAGGAAGAGATCGCGCCCGCGATCAAACAAGCCGAAGCGTGGATGGCCGAGTTCCAGGTGCCGGTCGTGATCGAGATCATCCTCGAGCGCGTGACGAACATCGCGATGGGGACCGAGATCGACAACGTGGTCGAATTCGAGGAACTGGCCAGCGGCAAAGCCGACGCGCCCACGGCCATCGCGATGCTCGACTAGAACCCACGGACAAGCCACGGAGCGCACCATGCCCAAATTCGCCGCCAACCTCTCGATGATGTTCACCGAGGTCGACTTCCTCGACCGCTTCGCGCTCGCGGCGAAGGCCGGCTTCAAGGGCGTCGAGTTCCTCTTCCCCTACGAGCACAAGGCCGAAGACATCAAGGACCAGGCTCGACGCGAACGGCTTGCAGTTGGTGCTGTTCAACCTGCCGCCCGGCGATTGGGCCGCGGGTGAGCGCGGCGTGGCCTGTCACCCCGACCGCACCGCCGAGTTCCGCGACGGCGTGGCGCGCGGCGTTGCCTACGCACGCGTGCTGCGCGTGCCGCAGGTGCACTGCATGGCCGGCAAGGTGCCGCAAGGGATCAGCACCGACGTGCTGCGCAAAACCTTCGTCGCCAACCTGCGCTACGCCGCCGACGAATGCCGCAAGGCCGACCTGAAGGTGCTGGTCGAGCCGATCAATGGGTACGACATCCCCGGCTACTACTTGAACAGCAGCGCGCAGGCGTTGTCGATCCTCGACGAGGTCGGTGCCGACAACGCGTTCCTTCAATACGACATCTATCACATGCAGCGCATCGAAGGCGAGCTGGCAGCCACGATGGCGAAACACCTGCCACGCATCGCGCACATGCAGTTGGCCGACAACCCAGGCCGCAACGAGCCGGGCACGGGCGAGATCAACTACCCGTTCCTGTTCGCGCACATCGACCGCATCGGCTACCAGGGTTGGATCGGCTGCGAATACAAGCCCGCCACCACGACGCAGGCGGGCTTGGGGTGGTTGCGACAGGCCAGCGCCTAAGCAGATCGACGAAACTGATCGATCTTCCACACGACCGACGCGAGGTAAAACAACATGGCAGCTCAGAACATCGGATTCATCGGCCTCGGCATCATGGGCACGCCCATGGCGGGCCACCTGATGAAGGCCGGCCACAAGCTCTTCGTCCATACGCGCGGCAAGGTGCCCGATGACGTAACGGCCGCCGGCGCGACCGCGTGCGCCAACGCTCGCGAGGTTGCAAGCAAGGCCGACGTGGTGATCACCATGGTGCCCGACACGCCCGACGTTCGAGGCGGTGCTGTTCGGCGAGAACGGCCTCGCGCAAGGCTTGAGCAAGGGCAAGGTCGTGATCGACATGTCGTCGATCTCGCCGGTGGAAACGAAAGCAGTTCGCGAAGAAGATCGAAGCGCTGGGCGCCGAGTACCTCGACGCACCGGTCTCGGGCGGCGACGTTGGCGCGCGCAACGCCACGCTGTCGATCATGTGCGGCGGCAAGTCAGCGGTGTTCGAGCGCGTGAAGCCGATCCTCGAGTGCATGGGCAAGAACATCACGCTGGTGGGCGATTCGGGCGCAGGGCAGACCTGCAAGGTCGCGAACCAGATCGTGGTTGCGCTGACGATCAACGCCGTCGCTGAAGGGCTGTTGTTCGCCGCGCGCGCGGGCGCCGACCCTGCGAAGGTGCGTCAGGCGCTGTTGGGTGGCCTGGCCACATCGCGCATCCTCGAGGTGCATGGCGAGCGGATGATCAAGCGCACCGTCGAGCCGGGCTTCCGCATCGCGCTGCATCAGAAGGACCTGAACCTCGCGCTGTCGGCCGCCAAGGCTCTGAACCTGGCGTTGCCGGCCACGTCGAACGCGCAGCAACTCTTCAGTGCGTGCATCTCGCACGGCGGCGCGGCATGGGACCACTCGGGCATGGTGCGCGCGCTCGAGAAGCTGTCGAACTTCGAGATCGGCCAGACCCCGGCAGCGTGACCTCGGGGAAGGTCATGAACACACGGATCGATCCGCGCACATTGCTGCGCCGCATGTTCGACGCCGCGGTGGCGTCGGCACAACCGGCGGTCGCCGTGCCGCCGCACCTGCCCGACCCGGCATCGGTGAAAGGTCGGCTCCTCGTCATCGGCGCGGGCAAGGCGTCGGCGTCGATGGCGCGCGCGGTCGAAGACCAGTGGCGCGGCAAGGGGCTCGATCGCGTCGAAGGCCTCGTCGTCACGCGCTACGGCTACGCGGTGCCATGCGAGCGCATCGAGATCATCGAAGCCGCGCACCCCGTGCCCGATGCAGCGGGTCTGCGGGCGTCGCAGCGCCTGATGGCGTTCGTGCGCGGCCTGGGCCCCGACGACGTTGTGCTGTGCCTGATCTCCGGCGGGGGTTCTTCGCTGCTGCCGCTGCCCGCGGGCGGCGTCACGCTCGAGCAGAAGCAGGCGCTGAACAAGGCGCTGCTGGCCAGCGGCGCCACCATCACCGAGATGAATTGCGTGCGCCGCCACCTGTCGGACATCAAGGGCGGCCGGCTCGCCGCGGCGTGCCATCCGGCGAAGGTGATCACGCTGCTGATCTCCGACGTGCCGGGCGACCGCCCGATCGACATCGCCAGCGGGCCGACCGTCGGTGACCCGACGACGTGCGCCGACGCGCTGGCGATCGTGCGCCGCTACGGCATTGACCTGCCGGCCGCCGCCGCCACGTTGCTCGAGTCGGGCAGCGGCGAAAGCATCAAGCCCGATGACCCGCGGCTGGCGCGAACGTCTTGGCACATCGTGGCCGCGCCGCAGTTAGCGCTCGAGGCCGCGGCCGACGTGGCGCGCGATGCCGGCTACACGCCGTGCATCCTGGGTGACGCGCTCGAGGGCGAAGCGCGTGACGTAGGCAACGTGCTCGCGGCCATCGCGCGTCAAGCGGCCGACCGCGGCCAGCCCGCAGCCGGGCCGTGTGTGCTGCTGTCGGGCGGCGAAACCACCGTCACGCTGCGCGGCGACCCTGCCAAGCTGGGTCGCGGCGGACGCAATGTCGAATGCCTGCTCGCAGCGACGATCGCGCTCGATGGCCATCCGCGCATTCACGCACTGGCGGCAGACACCGACGGTGTGGACGGTGCCGAAGAGGTGGCCGGCGCCATCGCCACGCCCGACACCATCACGCGTGCGTGGGCCCTGGGCTGCGCCCGCGCGACCGGCTCGATGCGCACGACGGTCACGGCTTCTTCGGCGCCCTGGGCGACGCCGTGATCACCGGGCCGACGATGACCAACGTGAATGACTTCCGCGCGTTCGTGATCGAGGCGCCCGCGGCTTGATGGCCGGGTTCTGCGCTGCGCGGCACGGTTCCTGCGTGTACCCATTGGCGTCAGGCGCAGACCTGTGTCGACGGGCCCGAAGATCAAGAGGAGCAATCTGATGGGACACCTCAGCACCCACGTTCTCGACACCGCACACGGATGCCCCGCGGTGGGGATGCGTGTGACCTTGCAGCGCATCGCAGCCGATGGGCATGCCGAGACGGTGAAGGCCATCGTGCTCAATGACGATGGCCGCAACCCCGATGGCCCGCTGCTCGATGCCGCGGCGATGGCGAAGGGCAAGTGGCGCCTGGTTTTCGAGGTTGCCGCGTACTTCCGCAACCGCGGTGTCGCCCTGCCTGAGCACCCCTTCGTCGACGTTGTTCAACTCGACTTCGGCATCGCCGACGCCGCGGGGCACTACCACGTGCCGCTGCTCGTCAGCCCCTACAGCTACAGCACCTACCGCGGTTCCTGACTCCAATTCTGTATACCGTTTTCGGGTATACGAGAACCCACGAGAACACAGGACTGTATACAGTTTGGTGTACTTGTCCCGGCGCATCCGTGAACACGCTCTGGGCACTTCACCTTAGGAGAATCTGATGAGCACAAACGCCGTCCACCCAGTGGACGAAGTACTGCCGACCCCACGCCTGGCCGCGCTCGGCTTCCAGCATGTGCTGGTGATGTATGCCGGTGCGATTGCCGTGCCGCTGATCGTCGGCCGCGCGCTCAAGCTCTCGCCCGAGCAGGTGGCGCTGCTGATCTCGGCTGACTTGTTCTGCTGCGGCATCGTCACGCTGATCCAGTCGCTGGGCGTGACGCAGTGGTTCGGCATCAAGTTGCCGGTGATGATGGGCGTGACCTTCGCCGCCGTCGGGCCGATGGTGGCGATGGCCGAGAAGATGCCTGGCACCGAAGGCGCGCGCGCGATCTTCGGCGCCATCATCGCGGCCGGCGTGATCGGCATCTTCATCGCGCCGCTGGCCAGCCGCATGCTGCGCTTCTTTCCGCCGGTGGTCACCGGCACCATCATCGCGGTCATCGGCATCAGTCTGATGCGCGTGGGCATCGGTTGGGCCATGGGCGGGCCGGCGTTTCTAGCCAAGGTGCCCGACGCCGCCAACCCCGGCAAGATGATGGTCAACCCGAATTACGCCGCGCTCGACAACCTGGCCATTGCGCTGTTCGTGCTTGCCGCCATCATGTGCATCGCCAAGTTCGGCCGCGGCTTTCTTGCCAACATCTCGGTGCTGTTGGGCATCATCCTCGGCGGCATCGTCGCCGCGTTGCTGGGCAAGATGACCTTCGGCAAGGTGGCGAGCGCGAACTGGTTCGACCTCGTGCTGCCTTTCTCATTCGGCACACCGACCTTCGATCCGGTGCTGATCGGAACGATGGTGCTGGTGATGATCGTCACCTTCATCGAATCGACCGGCATGTTCCTCGCTCTGTCGGACCTCACTGGGCGCAAGCTGACGCAGCAAAGCCTCACTGCCGGCCTGCGCACCGACGGCCTGGGCACGCTGATCGGCGGCATCTTCAACACCTTCCCCTACACCAGCTTCTCGCAGAACGTCGGCCTGGTCGGCGTCACCGGCGTGCGCAGCCGCTTCGTCTGCGTCGCCGGCGGCCTGATCCTGATCGCGCTCGGACTGATCCCGAAGATGGCGGCGCTGGTCGAATCGCTGCCGCAGTTCGTTCTCGGCGGTGCGGGCCTGGTGATGTTCGGCATGGTCGCGGCCACAGGCATCCGCATCCTTTCAGGCGTGGACTACAAGGTCAACAAGAACAACCTGTACATCGTCGCGGTGTCGATCAGCGCCGGCATGATCCCGCTCGTGGCCCCGGCGTGGACGCAGCACATGGCGCACGGCCTGCACCCGCTGCTCGAGTCCGGCATCATGCTGACGACGATCACCGCCGTGATCCTCAACATGTTCTTCAATGGTGCGACGGGCAGCGCCGAGGAAGCGAAGACCGCGGCGATGCAGGCCGAGGGCGGCCACTGAGCCGCTGAGCGATGGCGACGCTGCTGATTCGCAACGCGCGGCTGCTGGTCACGATGGACGCGCAGCGGCGCGAGATCGCCGACGGCGCCGTGTTCGTGCGCGATCACGTCATCGAGGCCGTCGGTGCGAGCCGCGACCTGCCGGCCGCCGCTGACGAGGTGATCGACGCGCGTGACCAGGTCGTGATCCCCGGCCTGGTCAACACGCACCACCACATGTACCAGTCGCTGACGCGTGTCGTGCGCCCGGCGCAGGACTGCGAGTTGTTCGATTGGCTGCGCACGCTGTACCCGATCTGGGCTGGCTTGACGCCCGAGATGGCTCGCGTGTCGACGCAGACGGCGATGGCCGAGTTGCTGCTGTCAGGCTGCACGACGTCGAGCGATCACCTCTACATCTTCCCCAACGGCGTGCGCCTGGACGACTGCTTCGACGCTGCGGCCGAAATCGGCATGCGCTTTCATGGCGCGCGCGGCTCGATGAGCGTCGGCCAGTCGCAGGGCGGCCTGCCGCCCGACCGCGTGGTCGAGGCCGAGCCGGCGATCCTGGCCGACACGCAGCGCCTGATCGAGCGCTGGCACGACCCGTCGCGCCATGCGATGCGGCGCGTCGTCGTCGCACCATGCTCGCCGTTCTCGGTCAGCCGCGAGTTGATGCGCGACAGCGCACTGCTGGCGCGCGAGCACGGTGTGTCGCTGCACACCCACCTGGCCGAGAACGACAACGACATCGCCTACACGCGCGAGAAGTTCAAGTGCACACCGGCGCAGTACGCCGAGCAACTCGGCTGGCTTGGCCGCAACGTCTGGTGCGCGCATTGCGTCAAGCTCGACGCCGAAGGCATCGCGTTGTTTGCGCGCAGCGGCACCGGCGTCGCTCACTGCCCGGGCTCGAACATGCGGCTTGCTTCGGGCATCGCACCGATTCGCGCGATGCGCGATGCCGGCGTGCCGGTGTCGATCGCCGTCGACGGCTCGGCCTCCAACGACAGCGGCCACATGCTCGGCGAAGCGCGTCTGGCCATGCTGCTGCAACGCGTGGCCTATGGCCCTGTGAAGGGACCGTCGGCGATGACCGCGCGCGAAGTGCTCGAAATCGCCACACTCGGCGGTGCGCAGGTGCTGGGCCGCGACGACATCGGCGCGCTGGCGCCGGGCATGAGCGCCGACATCGTGACCGTGCCGCTCGATGAGATCGGCCTCGCGGGTGCCCACCACGATCCGCTGGCCGCGCTGTTCTTCTGCCATGTGCCGCGCGTGCGGCACAGCATCGTCAACGGCCGCGTCGTGGTTCGCGAAGGTCGAGCTGGTGACGCTCGAGTTGCCGCGGCTGATCGAGCGCCACAACGCCCTGGCACAGGCGCTCGCGGACTAGAAGCGACCCGCCAAAGCGACGCAGCTAACCTAGCCCCCTTGATGTAGACAAGGGCGCACATGACGGTTCAGAAGAAGACAGTCGCCGTGATCGGTGCCGGCATCAGTGGCTTGGCTGCCGCGAAGGCGTTCAAGGCGCGTGGTCACGACGTGTTGGGCTTCGAGCAATCGCAAAGCCTGGGCGGCGTTTGGGAGCCCTCGCGTTCATACCCCGGCGTGCACACCCAAACGTCCAAGAGCCTGTACCGCTACAGCGATGCGCCGATGCCGGCGCACTATCCTGAATGGCCCAGTGGGGCGCAGATGCATGCTTATCTCGAGGCCTACGCCGACAAGCACGCGCTGCGCCAGTGTTTTCGATTCGCCACCACGGTGCATGCGGTCCGACGCGATGCGAGCAACGGGGGCTGGACCGTCGCATGGGCACAAGGCGGCACCGCGCATGAGACCCACGTCGACTTCGTGGCGGTGTGCACGGGCCAGTTCT
Organism: uncultured beta proteobacterium; assembly: GCA_963738615.1. Classification (GTDB taxonomy): domain Bacteria; phylum Pseudomonadota; class Gammaproteobacteria; order Burkholderiales; family Burkholderiaceae_C; genus CAVTWY01. Next base: position 1,068,893 of record CAVTXI010000012.1, on the reverse strand, counting down.
CGCACAAAAAGATGGTGCCCATGCCGGGGCAAGCATCGTTCGGCGGGCGCGTGCTGCACTCGAGTGAGTACACCGACCCGGCGATCGTGCACGACAAGCACGTGGTCGTGATCGGTGGCTCCAAATCGGCCACCGACATCTGCGTTCAGGCGCTGACCCAAGGTGCCAAGCAGGTGCACATGGTGTACCGGCGAGATGTGTGGCGTGTGCCCTATCGCGTGGCCGGGCTCATCAACTTCAAACACCTGTTCTTCACACGCTTCCAGGAGGCGCAGTACCGCGACTGGGCTCCGCGCGGCCTGGGTGCTGCCGTGATGCGTGTGGCCTGGCCCCTGAGCAAACTTTCGTTCAAGGCCGTCGAGAAGATCCTCGAGCTGCAACTCGGCCTGCGTCGACATGACATGGTGCCGACCCATGCCTTGGAGCCGTCGGTGAACTGCTCGGCACCGATCGTGACCCCCGGGTTCTTTCAGGCTTTGAGCAGCGGCAAGCTGAGCGCTCATCGAAGCACCGTCGCGCACTGCGAGCCCGATGCCTTGATGCTTGCCAACGGCAAGCGCCTGCAGGCCGACCTGGTGGTGCAGGCCACGGGCTGGGTGCAGGGCTTCCCGTTCCTGGCCGATGAGGATCGTTCCAAGCTGGTCGACGCCAGCGGCCTTTATCGCCTGTATCGCTTCGCCGTCAACCCTGACCTGCCGGGGCTGGGCTTCGTTGGCGCCAACTCGAGCTTCTATACGACGCTTACTTCGCAACTGGTGGCTGAGTGGCTGGTGCGTTACGCCGATGGTCGATTGGCGAATCAACCCACGCCAGCGGCCATGCATGAAGACATCGAGCGCATGACGCGTTGGCGCAAGGAGGTTCGGCCGGCTGCGGCTGACTACGGCGGCTTGTGCGTGGCCCCGTTCCACTATCGGCACTTCGACGACCTGCTGTCGGACATGGGCGCCACGCGCCGCAATACGGGATGGCTGAGCGAATGCTTTTCCTACCCGCGCGCCGACAAATACGAGGGTTGCCTGGCGTCGACGCCGGCCTATCGCGCGTCTTGAATCGCCGAACCCCTGGGTCCGCCGGTGAGTTAACGTGCGCGCCCAGTCGACGGCCCGCGCGGTCGGTGCGTTGACGCTCATCCGCACGACCCACCTCAGGAGCAACACCCTCATGATCCGTCGACACCTGCTCAGCCTTGCCTGTGCCGCCCTTGCCGCTTTGGCTTTGCCCGCCGCCGCCCAAGACGTGTGGCCCAGCAAGCCCGTCAGAATCGTCAGCCCCTTCCCGCCGGGCGGCACCAGCGACGTGATGGCGCGCATGATCGCGCAGGCGTTGACGAAAGAGATCGGCCAGCAGGTGATCGTCGAGAACATCGGCGGCGCAGGCGGCACCATCGGCACGTTGCGCGCGGTGCAGGCGCCGGCCGACGGCTACACCATCATCCAGACCGGCGTGGGCCAGAACGCCGTGGCGCACGGGCTGGACGCGAAGCTCGCGTACGACTCGATCCGCGACTTGCACCACCTGACGCAGGTGCACACCGGCCCCAACGTGCTGGTGGTGCACCCCGGCCAGCCGTTCCAGACCTTCCAGGACCTGATCGGCTACATCAAGAAGAACCCCGGCAAGATGAACTACGGCTACACGCACGCGGCCAGTGGCCACATGGCGATGGAGTTGTTGAAGCAGGTCGGCGGTGACAAAGGTCAGCCGCTCTTCATCGTCGGCATCCCGTACCGCGGCGGCGGCCCGATGCTGCAAGACCTGCTGGGCGGCCAGATCCCGATGATGTTCATCAACCAGGACGCCGCGCTGCCGCACGTGAAGGCCGGCAAGCTGCGCGCGCTGGCGGTGACCAGCAAAGCGCGCAACCCGCTGTACCCCGACCTGCCGACCATCGCCGAAACCGGCGTCAAGGGCTACGAGGCGCTGAGCTGGAGCGGCATGTCGATCCACAAGAACACACCCAAGCCCGTGATCGACAAGCTCGAGGCGGCGTTGGGCAAGGTGATGGCGTCACCCGAGGTCAAGCAGCGGCTCGAGGCGGTGGGCTTCGTCGTGCCAGCGGCGGGGTCGGCCAGCTACACCGCGTTCGTGAAGAGCGAGATCGATCTGTGGTCGCGGGTGATCAAGGCGGGTGGGATCAAGGCGGAGTGATCGCCCCGCCGGCGGCTCGAGGCCGAGCGCAACGCGCGGCGTTCTCATGGACGGCGGCGACGACCTGTCGTCGCGGTGCTGATCGTGCGGCTTGCCTGATCGAAGCTCACCAGCGCCTTAGGCCGCGCGCCATGCGGTGAACCGCCCACGACCGCCAGCGTCTCGAGGGCGCGGGTGTCGCGGTCTTCGATGACGTTGCGGGCCGCTTCGGCGAGTTGCCGCAGTGTCAGCTCGTCCGGTTCGAGATCGAGGTCCGCAGGTGGCTCGAACGCCAACGCGCCCATCGCGCGCGTGCCGATGAAGGCAAGCCGATCGAGCGGCGTCAGCGTCGCCGGGTCACGTGCGGCCTTGCGGAACACGCGGTCCATCAGCAGCAGGCCCCAGCCGTCGGGCAGGGCGTCGGCGACGAAGCCCGGTAAGCCGCCGAAGAAAGCCGGCATGTTCGAGTAGGTGTGTGAAGCGAGCGGCACCGACAGCTCGGCGAACTTCACACCCCGCTTCAGCGCCTCGGCCGAGTACTCGAAGAGGATGCGCGGACCGGTCTGGGCCAGTGTGCCCAGCACCCAGCGTTGCCCCAGCCGCTTAAAAAGCTCTTAAGAAACTCGACTATCGTGCCTTCTGCAACATCGCACCCATCTTTTCGTGGATGAGGTTCACTGCCTTCAGCGGCCGAAGCATGACCTTGAATTCGGTGATCAGGCCTTCTTCGTTCCAGCGGATCATGTCGACGCCATTGATGGCGATGCCGTCGATCTCGAGTTCGAACTCGAGGATGGCATCGCGCTCGGCCCTCAGCTCGCGGACGTAGCGGAATGACTCGTTGCCAAACACCGTGAAGGCGGCGGCAAGGTACATCTTCGTGATGCGCTTGCCGACCTGCGGCGTGTGGACGACCGGTGAATGGAACACCGCGTCTTCGGCCAGCAGGTGATCGAGCCCCGCAACATCGCGCTGCTCGAGAAGGCGGTGCCAGATGGCGATGGGGTCGGACATAGACCTCGCATCATGCCCCCGCGAACGCGAAATCCACCTCGGGTTTCAACCCGCTGACGATCCGCGCCACGCTCTTGCCCGACCCGCACGCATGCGTCCACCCCAGCGTGCCGTGCCCCGTGTTGAGGAACAGGTTGCCGATCTTCGAGCGCCCGATGATCGGCACGTTGCTTGGCGTGGCAGGACGAAGGCCGGTCCAGTACTGCGCCTGACTCGCATCACCCGCACCGGGGAAGAGTTCTTCCACGCGTTTGACGATAGCCTCGCAGCGCACGCGGTTCAGGTCGCGGTCGTAGCCGTTCAGCTCGGCGGTGCCGGCGATGCGCAGCCGATCACCAAGCCTCGAGAACACGAGCTTGTATTCGTCATCCGTCAGCGATACCTGGTGCGCCTTGCTCGCGTCCTTCACCGGCATCGTCACCGAATAGCCCTTGGCGGGGTAGATCGGCAGATGAATACCCAGCGGCGAGGCATACATCGGCGACAGGCTGCCCATCGCCAGCACGTACGCGTCGGCGCGAATGCGCTGGAAGCGGCCCTCGCTGTCGGTGGCCTCGACGTGGTCGATGCGCCCGCCGCTTTCGCGCAGGGCGGTCACGGTGTGGCTCATCAGGAAGTTCACGCCGTCCTCGCGGCAGCGCTTCACCAATTCACGCGCGAAGGCGTTGGCGTCACCGCTTTCGTCTTCAGCCGTGTAGGTCGCGCCAGCCAGGGTGGGGCGAATGTGCGCCAGGGCGGGCTCGAGCTTGACCGCGTCGTCGGCGGATATCACCTGGCGTTCACAGCCCAGCGCGCGCATTTGCGCCGCGGGCGCTTCGGCGCCTTCGAATTCCTTCTGGCTGGTATAGAAATGCAGGATACCTTGCGTGCGCTGGTCGTATTGAATGTCGCGGTCGCGGCGCAATTGCTGAAGCATGTCGCGGCTGTAGGTGCCCAGGCGCACGATCTGCTCGATGTTGTGGCGCGTGCGTGCGGGCGTGCATTCGCGCATGAATGCCAGGCCCCACAGCCACTGCCGCATGTCGGCGCGAATGCGAAACAGCAGTGGTGCGTCTTCCTTGCCCAGCCACTTCAGTACCTTCAGCGGTGCGCTGGGGTTGGCCCAGGGCTCGGCGTGGCTGACGGAAATCTGCCCGCCGTTGGCGAAGCTGGTCTCCGCGGCGGGCGAAGCTTGACGGTCGATCACCGTCACGTCGTGACCCTGCTGGCGCAGGAAGTAGGCCGATGTGACGCCGAGCAGGCCGGCGCCGAGTACGACGACGTTCATGCCTGGACCAGGAACCGTTCGGCCAGCAGCACCCAATACGCGCTGCCGATCGCGATATTCGCGTCGTTGAAGTCATAGCCCGGGTTGTGGACCATGCACGCGCTGTGTGGGTGGCCTTCGGTGCCGTCACCGTTGCCGATGAAGAGATAACAACCCGGCACGCGTTCGAGCATGAATGCGAAGTCTTCGCTGGCGGTGATCGCGGGGCCGTTCAGCAGCACGCGGTCGGGGCCGACGAGTTCCAGCGCAACCGCGCGCGCGAAGGCGGTTTCGGCGGGTGTATTGACCAGCACGCAGTAGCCGCGCTTGTAGTCGACGTGCGCGCGCACGCCGTAGCTTTGCGCCTGGGCTTCGACGATCGCCTTGATGCGCGTCTCGAGCAGCGCACGCACATCGCGGTCGAGCGCGCGCACGCTCAACCCCAGCGTCGCCTGTTCGGGGATCACGTTGTAGGCATCACCGGCGTGCAGCCGGCCGACCGTGACCACGGCGGTCTGCTGCGGGTCGACGTTGCGCGCGACGATGCTTTGCAGCGCCATCACGATGCTGGCCGCCGCGACGACCGGGTCAGCCGCGTGGTGCGGCAGCGCGCCGTGGCCGCCGGTGCCGGTCAGCGTGATCGTCACGTTGTCCGACGACGCCATCGTGGCGCCGTCGCGCAGCACCAACCGGCCTTGCGGAAAGCCGGGCATGTTGTGCATCGCGAAGACCGCGTCGCACGGGAAGCGGTCGAACAGGCCGTCTTCGATCATCCGCAGCGCGCCGCCGCCGCCTTCTTCCGCGGGCTGGAAGATCAGGTTCAGCGTGCCGTCGAAGCGCCCGCGTTGCGCCAGGTGCTGCGCTGCTGCCAGCAGCATCGCGGTGTGACCGTCGTGGCCGCAGGCGTGCATCTTGCCGGCGTGGGTGCTGGTCCACTCGAGGCCGGTTGCTTCGACGATCGGCAGCGCGTCCATGTCGGCACGAATGCCCACACGACGCGTGCCGTTGCCACGCTTCAACTGGCCGACGACGCCGGTGCCGGCCAGACCGCGGGTGACTTCGTAGCCCCATTCCTCGAGCTTCGCTGCGACCAGGTCGCTGGTGCGGTGCTCTTCGAACGCAAGCTCGGGGTGGCGATGGATGTCGCGGCGGACACCGACGAAGGTGTCGGCTTGTGCGCGCATCGTGTCGAGGATGGCGGCGGTCATGATGCTTACTGCGCCTCGAGCTTGATGCCCTTGGCGATGGCGCGGAAGCGCGTTGTCTGCTTCTCGAATTCCTTCTGCGCATCCGCCACCGACAGCATCGGCGGCACGCGCCCACCCAGATCCTCGAGCTTCTTGCGCGCGTCGGGGTCGCTCATCGCGGTGGCCAGGGCCTTGTTCAGTGCTTCGACCACGGGCTCGGGCGTGTCCTTGCGTACGAAGTAGCCGGTCCACGTATCGAAGGCGAAGTCTTTCACCGACTTGCTCTCGTTCACGCTCGGGTATTTCTCGAGGAATTTCGCTTCGGGCTTGCCGGGCTGCGCCATCGTGCCCAGCACCTTGAAGATGCCCTGGTCGACGAACCCGGGCAGGCGCGAGTCGACGACGAAGAACGCCACGTCGACGATGTTGCCGCCCATGTCTTGCAGCATCGGCGCGCCGCCCTTGTAGGGCACGTGGGTCATCTTCACGCCGATGGTGTGCGCGAAGTGCTCACCGACCACGTGATAGAACGACCCGATGCCCACGCTGCCGTAGTTCAGCGGCTTGCCTGCGGCGTCTGACTTCTTCGCCAGCGCCACCAACTCGTCGATCGTGTTCGCCTCGAGCCCCTTGCGCGCCAGCACCGCCATCGGGAAGCTGCCGATGATCTGCACCATGCGCCAGTCTTCCGACTTGTACTTCACCGCCTGCATCGCCAGCGGCGCGAGGATCAACTCGTTGGGCGAGCCCTGGTAGATCATCGTGCCGTCGGCTGGCGCGCTCAGCACCTTCTGCGCCGCGATCGAACCGCCCGCGCCGCCCAGGTTGTCGACGATCGCTTGCTGGCCCATCGCCTTCGCAAAGGGCTTCTCGACCATGCGCGCGATCACGTCCGACAGGCCGCCGGCGGGATAGGGCACCAGCAGCGTCACGGGTTTGGCGGCTTGCGCGAACGCGGCTCCCGATGCCAGGAGCAGCGATGCGAGCAGGGTGGCGCGGCGGGTGGTCGAAACGGCGTGGGTGGTGTGGGTCATGGATGTCTCTGTGAGGGTGTTTTGTCGGCGAACGGGGCGACTGTGCGCCAGGCAAAGATGTAGGTCCAATGCATTGTTTTGCGTTTTATGATGAGGTCAATGCATCGACATTCAGGGGGAACCCTCGATGACGCTTGTCCAGCTTCGCCACCTGATCGCGCTGGCTGACGCCGCCTCTTTCAGCAAAGCCGCGCAGGTGGTGCACCTGACGCAGCCTGCGCTGTCGCGCAGCATCAAGGCACTTGAAGACCAGTTCGGCCAGCCGCTGTTCGACCGCGTAGGCCACCGCGCGGAGCTGACGCCGATGGGCCGCGACGTGCTCGGACGTGCGCGCGCGCTGGTGTCTGACGCGCGTGAGCTCGAACTGCAAGGTCGCGCGCTGGCGAAGGGTCAGGCTGGCGAATTGCGCGTCGGCATGGGGTCGGGCGCCGGTGCCATGTTCGCCCGACCGCTGCTGCACGAGGTGGCGTCGCAGCGCCCGCAGTGGAAGGTCGAAGTGGCGCGCGGCGCGACCGAGTTGCTGGTGCAGCGCCTGCGTGCCCGCGAACTCGACGCGCTGGTGGTCGACATCCGCTCGCTCGACCCGGCGATCGATCTGCACGTCGAGCAGGTCTGTGAGTTGCCCGGCACGTTCATGGTGCGGCCGAAGCACCCGCTGGCGCAGCGTGGGCGCCGCGCCGTCACGTTCGACGAACTGCGCGCGTTCCCCATCGCGTCATCGCCGCTGTCCGACGAGATTGCGCGCATGCTGGTGCAACGCTACGGGCCGCAGGCGCACCCGGCGACCGCAGTGAATGTGCGCAGCGACGACCTGGCGAGCTTGGTCGAGGTGGCAACGCGCAGTGACGCCGTGCTGCTGGCCATCCGCGCCTGTGCGCCCAAGCTGGTCGAGTTGCGCATGACGCCGTTGCTGGACGCGACCGCGCGTTTCGGCCTGGTGACGCTGGCGCGGCGCACGCAGCCGGCTTCGTTGGAGCTGCTGCGGGGTTTGATCACCGCAAGCCTGGCGTCATCGTCGAGCCCACGCGCGTCCGCCCGGGCGCCGCGCCACGTTAGCGTCGTTGCCTAAGATCGTTGCGTGTCTTACAGGAGTTATGCATGAGTGCTGCCTTGTGTCGCCAACTGGGCTTGGCGATCGTCATCGCGTCGTCGTGCGCGGCCGCGCACGCTGCCCCCGTCAACTTCCGCGTCGACCCCACGCACACCTTCCCGAGCTTCGAAGCCGACCACATGGGCATTTCGGTCTGGCGCGGCAAGATGAACAAGACCGAAGGTGAGCTGATGTACGACAAGGCCGCGGGCAACGGCTGGGTCGACGTGAAGATCGACATGGGCAGCATCGACTTCGGTCAGAGCACGCTCAACGGTTGGGCGCGCGGCAAGAACTTCTTCGACATCGAGACGCACCCGTACGCGTTCTACAAAGGCCGCTTCGAAAGCCCGCGCGACGGCGTGCCGACGAAGGTGGTGGGCGATCTGTCGATCAACGGCCGCAACAAGCCGGTCGAGCTCGAAATCCACACCATCAAGTGCATCCCGCACCCGCTCTTCAAGCGCGAGGTCTGCGGCGCTGACGCCAGCGGCCGCTTCAACCGCGAGGACTTCGGCCTGAGCTACGGTAAAGAATTCGGCTTCAAGATGGATGTGCTGCTGCGCATTCAGATCGAGGCGATCGCGAAAGAGTAGCGAGAGTCGCGCGCGCATGAACCGCAGCGAAAATGCGGCTTTCGTCAACGTCAACAGGAGACCTCGCATGACCATTCATCGCCGCCACATGCTGGCCGCGGCATCGCTCGCCGTCATCGGCCCCTGGGCCCGCGCCCAGGCCCTCGCCGACACCGCGCGCATCTTCGCGGGCTTCGCAGCCGGCGGCACGGTCGACGTGACGTCGCGACGCATCGCCGAGAAGCTGCGCGACGTGATCGCCAAGAACGTCGTGGTCGAGAACCGTACGGGCGCGGGCGGGCAGATCGCGCTGTCGGCGTTGAAGGCGGCCAACGCCGACGGCACGACGTTGGCGGTGACGCCGATGTCGATGCTCGGCATCTACCCTCACACCTACAAGAAGCTGCCCTATGACCCCGTGGCCGACTTCGCGCCGGTGTCGCAGGCCGTGCGCTTCGACTTCGGTTTCGCGGTCGGGCCTGCGGTGCCGGCGTCGGTGACCAACCTTGCCGAGTTCGTCGCGTGGTGCAAGGCCAACCCCAACGGTGCCAACTTCGGTTCACCTGCGCCGGGGTCAGTTCCGCATTTCGTCGCCGAACTCTTTGGCCGCGCGGCGAGCATCAACGACTTCAAGCACGTGCCGTATCGCGGCACGCAGCCCGCGATCGTCGACCTGATGGGCGGGCAGGTGTCGTCGGTGTCGGGGCCGGTGGGCGAGTTCCTTCAGCACCTGCCCACGGGCAAAGCGCGACTGATCGCCACGTCAGGCGCCGCACGCAACAAGTTCGCGCCGACGGTCGCCACCTATGCCGAGCAAGGCTTCAAAGACATCGTCTTCGACGAATGGTTTGCCGTGTACGCCCCTGGGAAGACGCCGCCCGACGTCGTCGCGCGACTGAGCGCCGCGGTGCAGAAGGCGCTGGCATCGCAAGACGTGATCGACGGCCTGGCGCAGATGGGACTCGAGGCGAAGGGCTCGTCGTCGGCGGACTTGGCGGCGCTGCTCGATCGCGACACGAAGCGATGGGCGCCGCTGGTGAAGGCGATCGGGTTCACGGCCGACTCTTGAGTCCAGCGCCGCCGCCAAATCAAGCTCGAGCCGCTGCGCGTTCGGCTTCGACCGCCAGCGCCACCAGCCGCCGGAACTGCGTCAGCGCCGCATCCATGGCCAGCGGCAACATCGGCCGTGACGGGTCGAGCGTGATCGAGCGGTGCTGCGCGGTGATCATGTCGCGGTCTTCGTTGAAGGCGCCGACCAGACTCTGGAAGATGCCTTCGATGACCGCGGGATCCGTCGGCGTTGCACTGCGCGGCGACTGCTGGAAGAAGTAGTGCGTGCTGGTCTCGCTCTCGGGGGTCAGCGTCTGGCAGCTGTGCAGCTGCACCGCACGGCGCATGTCGCCATCGGCGTCACCGGTCGGGCGCCCTGCCGAATGCATCAGCAGCGTGCCGGGCAGCACAAAGTCGTAGACGAACCAGCGGTCGACGTTGCCGGTGCCATGTCGCGGATGCGGTGGTAGTAGGGCGGTGGCGGCACGTTCGGCACGCGGCGCGTCACGCGGATGCCGCGCGGCACCGGCTCGATCGTCGCGTGCGCCTGCGCGATGGCTGCGGTGCCACCCAGCGTCTTCTCGTGCACGTACGACAGGTGCGAGAAGTCGAGCAGGTTGTCGCAGATCAGCAGATACGGCGTGTCGTAGTGCAGGTAGCCGGGCTTGTAGTGGTGCTCGGGGTGACCGTTCGAATAGGTGTCGGGCAGCAGCGCGGTATCGGCCTTTGCGGGGTCGCCCATCCAGACGAAGACCCAGTGGTTCTTCTGCGCGATCGGGTACGCGCGCACCTTCGCCTTGGGCGGCACGGTGTCCAGGCCGGGTATCTCGATGCAGCGGCCTTGCGCGTCGAACTTCAGCCCGTGGTAGCCGCAGCGAACGCAGTCGCCTTCCTTGCGGCCTTTCGACAGCGGCGCAAGGCGGTGGCAACAGCGGTCTTCCAGCGCGACGACGGTGTCGTCGCCGGTGCGGTAGAGCAGGATCGGCTCGCCGAGCACCGTGCGCGTGAAGAGCGCGTCGGCTTCGACTTCGTGATCCCAGGCGATCACGTACCAGCAATTGCGGATGAACATGGCGTCGGCTCCTGTCGCCACGGGTCTGACCGTCGCGAACACTGTAGGGGGAAAGAATGCTTGACTTTGACGCTGCGTCAAGCCTGAACCTGTCGCTCCCAAACGATGAAGGAGCGAAACGATGTTGAAGATCTATGGTGTTCCGGTCTCGGTGCACACACGCAAGGTGATCGTCGCGGCACGGCTGAAGGGCCTGCCGTTCGAGCTGGTGCCCGTCGTTCCCATGATTCCCGACAACCCGCCGGCGAACTGGCGTGAATTGAGCCCCAGCGGCAAGGTTCCGGTGCTGCAGGATGGCGACTACACGCTTGCCGATTCGGCCGCGATCTGCGCTTACCTCGACCGCGAGCAGCCCGAACCATCGCTGTACCCGCATGACAAGCGGGCCTACGGTCAGGCGTTGTGGCTCGAGCAGTACGCGGGCGACAGGGTGTTCCGCGAAGTCGTGCACCCTTTGTTCCACGAGGTGTTCGTGCAGCCGAAGGTCAGGGGCATCGGCACCGACCAGGCCCGCGTCGACAACGTGCTCGAACGGGTGGTGCCCGACGTACTCGGCTACCTCGAAGCGGTATCGGGCGCCGGCTTCCTCGCTGGCGATGCGCTGTCGGTTGCCGATCTGGCGGTGATGTCGAACTTGACAACGATGCAGTACATCGGATTCGGGCTCAACGGGGCGCGATTCCCGAAGTTGGCGGCGCTGGTGGACCGCGTGTGGCGTGTCCCCGCGGTGACGGCTGTGCTGCGAGCCGAACAACCGGCCGCGCAGCAGATGGGGCTGAACAGCGGGTTCTTGAAGGCGGTGCTCGCCTAGACTTCGTGCGATCAAAGATCGAGGCAACGCATGTTCAGGATCGGCGACTTCTCGCGCATCGCGCGCGTGTCGGCACGGCTGCTGCGCTTTTACGACGAGATCGGTCTGCTCGAGCCGGCGCACGCCGACCCGCAGACCGGCTATCGCCACTACACCGTGGCGCAGATCTCGCAGCTCAACCGGATCACGGTGCTGAAAGATCTCGGCTTCAGCCTCGAGCAGGTCGCGGACATCGTGAAGTCGCCGCTGGACGGCGCCGAGCTGCGCCGCCTGCTGCTGCTGCGTCGCAATGATGTCGAGCGCACGCTCGCCGCGCAGGCACAGCGCCTGCGCCACATCGAGACGCGCATCGCGCAGATCGAAAACGAAGGTCGCATGTCGGCCGACGACGTAGTCGAGCGCGCCGAGCCCGCGCGCCTGCTGCTGTCGGTGCGCCGCCGGGTGGCCTCGTTCGCCGAGGCGCGACGATTGATCCCGCTGCTGCACGAGCACTCGCGCGCACTGCTGCCGCGCGCGCACGGGTGTCAGCTCGTGGTGGTGGCGCACGCCGTGGAGTTCGAGAGTGACGAGCTCGATGTGGAGTTCGGCTTTGCGGTCGAGCGTCTCGACCTTGCGGCGCCGCCCAAGGGTTCGCCGCTGTCATTGAGCGAATTGCCCGCGGTGGCGCGCATGGCGGTGTGCGTGCGCGTCGGCCTTCCCGAGGATGCGCATCTCGTGACGGCGAAGATCGGAAGTTTTGTCGCTGCCAACGGAGATGCGCTCGACGGCTCGAGCCGCGAGGTGTTCCTGCAGCCGCCCGACCCGCAGCGCCCGGAGGAGTCGGTCGTCGAGATGCAGTTCCCGGTGCGGCGGCGCGACACCGCTGAGTGACCGCGCGGTATCGGCGGCTCGGCCAGGCGTGTTTTTCCGTTGTCGGTGAAGGTGAACCTGATCCTGCGCTTGTCGCGAATCGCGCGGACGAACGCGTCGTTTGCAGCGTCAACCGCGCGACGGCACGCGCTTCTTCGCGCGTTTGGCGGGCGTCTTGCGAGCTGGCGATGCACGTTTGGCGGCTGGGTTTGTTTTGCGTGCCCGCGCAGGTACAGGCTGCCTCGGGTTGCCGTTTTCGTCGGTATCGAACGTCTGCGACTGGAACGCAAGGAACAGCGCCAGCAGCTTGCCGTTCGGGTACACGAAGACGAGCGCGCCGTCCTGATAAATGCCGTTGTACTTCTTGTACTTGCCGCCGCTGCCCTGGTTCATGTGGATGTCGTGGATGCCGTTGCCGGGTAAGAACTTGAAGTACTTGTCCTTCGTCGTCTTCTCCGGCCCCCACTTTTCGCCGAACGCATAGATCAGCGAACCTTCCTGGCGCACGGCGTCGACGACTGCGCGTTCGACCTTGTCTTTCAGGTCGTTGTCGCGCCCCGGCTTGTCGGGCGGCACTTCCTTCATCGCGCTCGACTTGAACCACTTATCGCGCACGTAGTCCAGCGCCAAGCCCTTGGGTTGCGACGCGACCTTCGTGTAGCCGGGCGCGAGCGCCTTCATGCGCTTCACGAAGTCATTCGGCAGCGTAGTCTTGGCCAGGAACAGCAGCGTCGACGGTGCGTTGGGCGCCGACGACTTCACGTTCACCGCGATCCGGTGCACGGTGTTCGCGGCGCTGACAAGGATCTGATAGTGATCGTCATCAGCGTCGCGCTTGTGGCCGGTGACCGTGCCTTTGAGAACGCCGTATCGGTGCAGTGCCATCGTGATCTCCGATGCAGTCAAGAGCGGTCTGAGATGCTGCGCCATTCGCCGGTATTCGGCATCCACGAAGGTGATGAGGATGCGCTGTCACTCGAGCCGCATCTCGCCTGAGATCGGCCAGCTCGCGTCGGCTGCGCCGAACGCCTGCGTCAGCGTGCAGCCGTCGGCCCGCACTCGCAGCAGGCAGCCACCGCGATGGCGATGGGCAAAAGCTCCCACGCTCTCAGGCGAATCCCGCCGCTGCGGCAACGGCCTCGTATTGCTGCGCCGAGAGGGTGGCCTGCGCTGCCTTGCGGAACATCTCGAACACCTTCGGTGGCGCGCCCGCGTGCATGCCGCTCAGCATCTCCAGCCGCTCGGCGAAGTTCATCGACGGCAGCATGTAGCGGATGTACGTGCACATCTCGTCGGGCGCAACACTGCCGCGGATCGCCGCCGTCACCGCGCAAAGCTCGTCGTTGCACAGCGCGGCGTTCAGCGCCGGCATCACGCGGTCCTCCTCGTCGCGCAGGTGCCGCAGGTAATCGGCAGTGAAATCGGCCAGGTCGAGATAGAACGAGCGCATCTGCGCGCCGGCCTCGTCGGCGGCGGCGAGCGCCAGGCGCTCGGCGCTGCGATGCAGATGCGCGATCGCTGCCTCGCAGCGCGTATGCGCCGCTTCGATCTCCCCGCGCAGCCAAGGCGCATGGCGCACGATCAGCGGGTCGCAGAACCGGTCCTCGTGCTCGTGATGGCCGGCGAGCACGAAGGCCACGCGCTGCCACTCCTCGCGCAGACCGCGCACCGCATGGGCGTCGGCGGCATCGGTCTGACCGGCGAGCGAGGTGACGCCGAACAGCGCGTGGCGCATCGCCTTGTGGATCTCGCGATACAGATCCCATGGAGGCACGGTCATGGTCATCTCCTCTGAGAGTGCGCCGGCTTCTACTTGAACTTGAACAGCGCCGTATGGTTGCTGCCGTCGGTCAGGCGCAAGGTGAACGAGCGGCAAGTACCGGCCCACGACTTGTTCGTCTTCCAGGCGTAGGTGTAGGTGTTGGTCGCGCTGTCGTAGCTCAGGCTGCTGTTGCCCGCCGTGACGGTGAGTTCGATCACGTCCGCCGGCGCGCTGTCGGAGCACTCGACCCCCTGCGACTTGGGATAACCGGCGGCGACGATGTCCAGGCCGCGGTCGCCTCCGAGGCTGAACTTGACCGGCACGGCGGCGCCCGCCTTCATCATGTTGAGCATCGGCGGGTCGGGCTCACTGCAACGCCGTAGGGGAACGACCCCACCGGCACGGTGGCGACCACCGTGTTGGTGGCGCTGGCGATCACCGATACGGCGTTATTGCCCGCGTTCGTCACATAGACAAGGGCACCGTCCGGCGTCACCGCGACGCCGCGGGGGTTCAACCCCACCGGCACGGTGGAAACGACCGTGTTGTTGGCGCTGGCAATCACTGAAACGTTGCCGCTGCCCTCGTTGACCACATACACAAAGGCGCCGTTCGGCGTCACCGTGACCCCGAAGGGGATGGACCCCACCGGCACCGTGGCGACCACCGTGTTGCTGGCGCTGGCAATCACCGAAACGACGCCGCTGTTCTGATGCGTCACATAGACAAACGCACCGTCCGGCGTCACCGCGACGCCGGCGGGGTTCATGCCTACCGGCACCGTGGCGACCACCGCCTTGGTGGCGGTGTCGATCACCGAGACATCGCCGCTGTTGAAGTTGGTGATATAGGCAAAGGGCGCCGCCAGCGCCGGCCCATTCAGGGCCAGCGCGAACAGCGCCAAGGCAAAGGCCTGCTGTACCCGGCGGCCGAGCGCCTTCAGCCCGCTCGAGCAGGCCAGCAGAAAACCCCACATGCCCGCCAGCGCCGGTACCGCGATCGATAGCGGCGGTCTGCGCGACCACCGATGAATCGAAAGCCAAAGCCGTCCCGGCTCGCGCTGGCTCCCGCACGCAAGTACCGGGCCAGATGACACGAGGGCATATTCAATCGACAGTCGTGACCTATGCCATCGAGTAGAGCGTCAGCGTGGACCGTGGCCGCGCGAGCCCACCGGCGGGCGCTGGTGGCCACCACATGCGGTGGGCCAAACCGTTCGCGGCCACCGCATGCGGTGGCGCGGCCGCGGGCTTCGCTGAGCGGCGTTTTCATGGTGGACGCGAGGCTCTCCAAGCGTTCGCGCGCGCACCGAGGCTGCCGTGGCGCAGTATTTGCAGGCATCGCCGGTACGCGCCGTGGTCGGCGCGGGCAAGGAGACCGGCATGAGCGACATTCAATCGAACACACCACCTCTGAGCGTTGCGGTGCAGCGCGGTCATCGCGCACGCATCGCGCCGGTGCTCGGCCGGCCCCTGGCCGCGCTGGCGCTGATCTCCGGCGCCTGGGCGCTGGCGCCGAGCGTCGCCGCGCACAAGGGCGATCACCCAGCGACGGCGACGGCACCGATCGCGCTGACGTTCGGGGGCCTGAAGGAGACGTATGCGCAGCGGCAGAAGATCAGCGGCTCGGTCGCGATCGAGGCCGGCGTGCTGAAGCATGCGCGCTTGCGCATCACGGTTTTCGATTCGGATCTGTGCCCGACGACGGCGACGGCGACGACGTGTCCGTCCGTTTTCGACAAGGACTTCAAGATCGAGGACGACCCCAAGGGGCGTCCGCGCCGCCCGGTGGACTTCGAGCTCAAAGACGCGCTCGGCACCAGCGCGTACGTCGTGCTGGCGCAATTGACGGTCGGCCCCGACAGCCGCACCAGCACGGGCGGCCCCGACAACGGCGTCGAGAACAGCGGCCACGAACGCACGACGCTCGCCGCCCGGCAGGCGCGCATCGGTGTGCGCCAGGCCGCACTGGCCAAAGCGCCCGAGACCGTGCTGAAGGGCGACGTGGCCACGCTCAACGTTGCCCACCTGGTCAGCCTGCTGGAGCACAGCTCGAACGCGAAGGAGCCGACGGACCTCGACCTGGGCTCCGGCAACCGCGTCAAGCTGATCGTCGAACGTGCCGAAGTGGTGGCACCCGGCGTCGTTATTCCCGGTATTCGTTCGCTGCAGACCTATCGCGGCCGCGTCGTCAAGCCCGACGGTCAGGCCGATCTCGACAGCATGGTGGAACTGCACGTCGTGGACGACACGCTCTCGGGCCTGATCGTCTACGGCCGTGATGCGAACAGAACCGACGGCGTGCGCGAACAGCTCAACATCGATCCGATGTCGGCTTACGACACGAGTGCCGGCACGCAGCAGCACCTGGTCTACCGCCACCGCCACACCGTGCTGCCGCCCCCGTTGCGGGACCCTGCGAATCACCCGAAGCCCCCGATCGCGGCACCGACGCGCGTGACCGAGGCGCCTTCATGGTGGCGGCGTGGCCTGTTCGCGCCGTTGCCGAGTTCGCTGGGCAACCTGTGGGCGAAGTGGCAGAAGGCGCCGCCGGTGCCGTTCGTGTCGACCGCCTTCGCCCAGCAGGCCGCGACGTCGGAGAGCTATACCCTGCGCGTCTCGGCGTACGAGCACTTCTATTCCAACAGCCGCACCACCAACCGGTGGGGCGTGCTCACGCGTTCCTTGGCGCAAATGTTCAAGGAGTTCCAACAGGACTTGGCGCCGATCGACGGCCATGGCGTCGTCGACTCGAGTCGGCGCCTGCGCATGAGCAACTACCTGATCGTGTCGTGGAAGCAGATTCCTGAAGCGGCGTACGCCAATGTCGCGACCACCGACGACGCGCTGAACGTGTTCGCCCAGGACCAGAATGCGCAGCCTGCCAACCAGCTGGGCCTGAAAGTGCTTTTCACGAACATCGGAAACGCCGGCCACCCCGGCGTTGCTTACCGGGGCTCCATCCCGCGCAGCGTGATCTACGACTTCACCAACTGGTCGTGGACCAGCTACACGACCATCATGATGCAGGAGTTGGGGCACAACCTCGATGTCGGCTTCCTCGAGACGTCGGACGCGCACATGGATCCGCTGCTGGGCGAGCGTTGGGGAACGTGGGGTACCTATAGCTGCACGGCGATGCAAGCGACGTACGGTTGCGAGTACGACATGCAGAGCATCTACGCGCGCGAAAGCTACATCGTTCCTCGGCAACGCTTGATCAGCGGCCTGCCCGGCGTCAGCTATCGCGACCCCGACTGGGTACCGCGCATGCCGGCCACCGACCCGCGCCTGAGCGACATTGCCGTCGGCGCCAACGGCAGCGTCTGGGCGATCGGCGCCGTCAACGCCGACGCCTTCGGCAATCGCCGCATCTACAAGTACAACGCGGCCAGCGCGCGCTTCGAGCAGAACGGCAACGACGCGAACCTGCGAAGCGCGGTACGAATCGCCGTCGATCCTCTCGGCGTGCCGTATGTCGCCACCGCGTCCGGTGTGTTGTTCAAGAAGGGCAACGCCAGTGTGAACGACATCGACTACGCGGTGGTGCCGCAACCGCCCGAGGGCGCCTCGGACGTCGCGGTCGGCGTCGGTGGAGACCTGTGGGTGATCGGGCTGCGGCGCAGCGACGGTTTCGGCTCGATCTACCGCAGCACCGGCAGCAGCTGGCAGCAGGTGGCGGGCGCCGGCAACCGGATCGCGGTCGACAGCGTGGGCAACCCGTGGGTCATCGGCAACAACGGCCAGGTCTTTCGGCACGATGGGGCGAACTTCGTGCTGACGCCGATCTCGGGCGCGCTGGACGTCGGTGTCGGTTTTGACCCGAACGACGTTCCGGCGATCGTCGCGACAGCCCCCGGGCCGGCAGGCAACTCCTATCTTTACGAGACCGATCCGGTGCTGTGGCGGATGTTGCCGCGACGCGCCAACGCCGCGACCGATACGGGTGGTGGCGGCATCGCCGTCAGCGTGGGGCGCAACGGCACGGTCTGGATGATCAACAACGAAGGCATCGCCTACTCGGCCGTCGTGCCGCACCCGGACCAATTGCGCTGACGCCGTGGCGGGCCGCGCGGCTCGAGCGGCGCGGCCCGTCGAGGCAGCGCCGCTGCCGCGTGTCAACGGGCAACCAAGGCGGCGATGTCGTCGAAGCGGTACTGGCGCGCCAGCTCGCGGATGCGCTGGGCCAGCGCCGCCAGCGGTGGACCGCCGGCTTCCAGGGCCTCGAGCTGGCTCGTGATGCCCTTCAGGTGTCCCTTCAGGGCGGCCTCGCGCAGTGCGACGGCCTGTTGCAGCGGCAGCGCAAGCGGCGCCGCCGCCACCGTGGCCGTCGGCGCTTCGGGTTCACGGAACACCCATTCGAGGTCGAGGCTGCTCGCCAGCGCATCGAGCAGCAGGCCGACTTGCAGCGGCTTGGGAACGAAGGCGGTGCAGCCGGCCTTCAGGCATTCGTCGCGGTCGCTGTCGCGCACGCCGGTCGACAACGCGATCACCGGCAGCTGCGTCGTGTCGGGCAGGCCGTGCAGCCGCCGCGTCGTCGTCAGGCCGTCGAGCCGCGGCATCGAGATGTCCATCAGCACGACGTCCGGCCGTGAACG
Organism: uncultured beta proteobacterium; assembly: GCA_963738615.1. Taxonomy (GTDB): domain Bacteria; phylum Pseudomonadota; class Gammaproteobacteria; order Burkholderiales; family Burkholderiaceae_C; genus CAVTWY01. The sequence continues at coordinate 1,050,476 of CAVTXI010000012.1, read as the reverse complement.
CGCGACCTGCTCCAGGCAATCCTCGCCATCGACCGCCTCGCTGCACTCGAAGCCGAGCGGAGCGAGCAGGCCGCTGAGCACCTTGCGGTCGATGGCGTTGTCGTCGGCGATCAGCACGCGGCGCGGCGCGCCGCGGTAGCCGGTGACGACGCGGTCGCCGATGCCGCCGGTCGTGCTGGGCAGCGCCTGCACCTCGGGCAGTTCCAGTTCGAGCACGAAGGTGCAGCCGCGACCGTAGTCGTTGCGCACGTCGAGCGTGCCGCCCATCAATTGCGTCAGGCGCTGGCTGATCGCCAGCCCGAGCCCGGTACCTTGATGGCGCGACGTCTGGTCGTGGAACTGGGTGAACGGTTCGAACAGCACGCCGACATGGTCGGGCGGAATGCCGGGCCCGGTGTCCTCGACCTCGAAGCGCACGCGCTGCACCGCGCCGGCGCTGTCGCCGGCCGGCGGCACGCGCATCACGCGCAACGCAACGCCGCCGCGCGGCGTGAACTTGATCGCGTTGCCGAGCAGGTTCATCAGCACCTGGCGCAGCTTGCGTTCGTCGGCCCACACGGCCTCGGGCAAAGACGCGTCGGCGTCGAGGCCGAACGCGAGCCCCTTGTCCTCGGCGCGCGGCCGGAACACATGCTCCAGGCTGCGCAGCAGCCGGTGCAACGAGAAGTCGTGGCGCTCGAGGTCCATCCGCCCGGCCTCGATCTTGGCGATGTCGAGGATCTGGTTGATCAGGCCCAGCAGGTCTTCGCCGCACTGGCGCAGCGTGTCCAGTGCATCGATCTGCGTCGGCGACAGCGCCGGATCGTTGCGCAGGATCTGCGCGCAGCCGAGCACGCCGTTCAGCGGCGTGCGCAGCTCGTGGCTCATGTGGGCGACGAAGTCGCTCTTCGCGCGGTTGGCAGCGTCGGCCGCCTGCTTGGCCTGGATCAGCTCGACCTCGGTGCGGCGGCGCACCTGCACCTCTTCCTGCAGCTCGCGCGTACGCTCGGCCACGGTCTGCTCCAGCCGTTCGCCGTGGCGCATCAGCTCGGCCTGCGCCGCCTGCAGGTCGCGGTTGGCCTCGATGTAGTTGCGTTCGCGCTGCTCGACCTTCTGCGCCATCGCGTCGAACTGGTCGACCAGCGTGCGGAACTCGTGATGGCGGATGTGCTGCGTCGACCGCTCGTGCTGGCCGTGGGCGATGCCGTCGATGCGCTCGAACAGCAGCGCCATCGGCCGCTGCAGGCCGCGCCGCAGCAGCAGCCGGTTGAACAGGTAGAGCGCCGCCACCACGATGGCAAGCATCACGAGGCTGTTGCGCACCGCGGCCTGATTCTGTTTCTGCAGCGGGCTCAACGTCAGCCCCACCGTCACCTGCCCGACCTTGCGCGCGCCGTAGTTGATCTGGGCTTCGCGGAACACCGCGGCGTCGCTGCGGGCGCCGACACCGGCCACCGGGCGGCCATCGGCGTCGTGCACGCGCACGTAGGTGACCCAGTCGTTGGTCGAGAACGCGGTCGCGATCTCCATCGCGTTGCTCAGGTTGTGGTCCCAGAACGGCAGGCGGAACGCTTCGGTGATCGCGACGATCGTCTCGTCGGCGCGGTCGTCGACTTGCGCGCGCGCTTCGCGCAGGGTGAACTGGTAGTTCAGCCCGACCAGCACCAGCGCCACCAGCGCGATCACGAGCGTGACGCGACCGTTGATGTCGTCGACGATGGACAGGCGTTTGCTCACGGCAATGGCACGACCCGATCGAGAAGTACCGCTATCCTAAGTTGCAGGGTGCGCGCCGCGCGTCCAAGATGGAGGAGGGGCCCGGTATGGACGTCCGCCGCCGAATCGCCTCGCGGTCGCTGCTGGCTTGCGTGGCCGCCCCATGGGTGCGCGCGGCGTCTGCCGCCGAGTCGGTGAAGGTCGGCATCCTGCACTCGCTGAGCGGCACGATGGCGATCAGCGAATCGATCCTGAAGGACGTGATGCTGATGCTGATCCACGAGCAGAACCGCAAGGGCGGCCTGCTCGGGCGGCAGATCGAACCGGTGATCGTCGATCCGGCATCGGACTGGCCGCGCTTCGCCGAGCGGGCGCGCCACCTGCTTCATGAGGAGCGCGCGGCAGCGGTGTTCGGCTGCTGGACGTCGGTCTCGCGCAAGAGCGTGCTGCCGGTGTTCGAAGCACTCGACGGGCTTCTTTTCTACCCGGTGCAGTGGGAGGGCGAGGAGTCTTCGCGCAGCATCTTCTACACCGGCGCCACGCCCAACCAGCAGGCCATTCCCGCCGTCGAGTACCTGAAGATCGACATGGGAATCGAGCGCTGGGCACTGGTCGGCACCGACTACGTTTACCCCCGCACGACCAACCGCATCCTCGCCGCATGGCTCGGCACGCAGGGCGTGGCGCCGCAGGACGTGATGACGGCGTACACGCCGTTCGGGCACGGCGACTGGCGCGCGATCGTGCAAGACATCAAGGCGTTCGGCGCCGGCGGCAAGCGCACGGCGGTGATCTCGACGGTGAACGGCGATGCCAACGTGCCGTTCTATGCCGAGCTGTCGCGGCAGAAGGTCTTGGCCGATCAGATTCCAGTGATGGCCTTCTCGATCGGCGAGAGCGAGCTCACCCGCATGGACCCGGCGCTGCTCGCCGGGCATCTGGCGGCGTGGAGCTACTTCATGTCGGTCAAGTCGCCGCTGAACGGCGAGTTCATCCCGCGCTGGCGAGCGTTCATCGGCGACGGTGCCGCGATCACCAACGACCCGATGGAGGCGCACTACATCGGCTTCAACATGTGGGTGAAGGCGGTCGAGAAGGCGGGCAGCTTCGACGCGAAGCCGGTACGACGCTCGATCATCGGCGTCAAGATCCCCAACCTCAGCGGCGGCGATGCCGAGATGCTGGCCAGCCACACGATCAGCAAGCCGGTGCTGATCGGCCGCATCCAGAGCAACGGCCAGTTCCGGATCGTCTGGAAGACCAAGGGCGTGGTGCCCGGCGACGTCTGGTCCGACTACCTGCCCGACAGCAAGCACCTCGTCGCCGACTGGACCGACCCCGTCAACTGCGGGCGCTACGACACGCGCACCAAGCACTGCCTCGACGGCAAGCCGTGACCGCGGCGCCGTCTATTCCGGGTGCTGCCGGCTCAACTTGTGAATACCCAGCCGATTCATCCGGTTGCGCAGCGTGCTCGGTTTCAGACCGAGGCGCTCGGCAGCGCCGGCGTCGCCTTCGATGACCCAGCCGGAGCCTTCGAGCACCTGCAGGATGTAGTCGTGCTGCAGTTCGTTGACGGTGCCCGAGAACGCGCTCGCGGGCGTTGCCGCAGGCACGGCGACCGAAGCAACCACTGATCCCGGCGCGCCGGTGTGCCGCGGCAGCAGCCCGTCGAACAGCTCGAGCAGCGGGCCGTGCGAGAGGATCACCCCGCGCTCGATCACGTTCTCGAGCTCGCGCACGTTGCCGGGCCAGTCGTAGGCCGTCAGGCGGTCCAGCGCGGCCTGCGCGATGCGGCGCACCTGCCGGCCGTGGCGCGTGTTGAAACGGTTGACGAAGAACTGCGCCAGGGTCGCGATGTCTTCGCGCCGCTCCCGCAACGGCGGCACGTGGATCGGCACGACGTTGAGCCGGTAGTACAGGTCTTCGCGAAAGCCGCCGTCGGCCACCAGCCGGCCCAGGTCGCGGTGCGTGGCCGCGATCACCCGCACGTCGACGCGAATCGTCGCGTGGCCGCCGACGCGCTCGAACTCGCGCTCCTGCAGCACGCGCAGCAGCTTGCTTTGCGCGGCCAGCGGCATGTCGCCGACCTCGTCGAGGAACAGCGTGCCGCGATCGGCCAGCTCGATGCGCCCCTTGCGCTGTGCGCTGGCACCGGTGAAGGCGCCTTTCTCGTGGCCGAACAGTTCGCTCTCGACCAGGCTGTCGGGAATGGCGGCGCAGTTGATGCGGATCAGCGGCCGAGCATGGCGCGGGCTCAGCTCGTGGATCGCGCGCGCGAACAGCTCCTTGCCGGTTCCCGTCTCGCCGAGGATCAGCACCGTTCCGGCGGTGGCCGCGACGCGTTCGGTCTGGGCAATCACGTCGCGCAGCGCTTTGCTGCTGCCGATGATGCGGTCGGCCTGGTGCTGTGTGCTGATCTCTTCGATCAGCACGCCGACGGTCTGTTCGGCGGCTTCGCGCCGTTGCTGCGACTCGGCTTCGCGATGCTTCAGGCGATCGAACGAAAACAGCACGCCGGCGCTGTGCAGCAACTGCTCGATCGATTCCGCGTCGTCGGCATCGAGTTCGGGCGCCGGCCCGACCATGCCGAGCCAGCCGACGGCCTCGTCGCCGTGCGCGATCCTGAAGCCGGCCCAGTTGCCGTCCGCCGTGCGGCCATCGTCGAGGTTGCCGCCGAAGTCGCTGTCGGGCCGTTCGACCGGACCGTGCCGCAGCGAGGCGCCGATCGAAGCCAGCGTTACAGCGGCCGGCGAGCCGGTTGGCGGCGTGCCGTGCAGCGCCAGCACGCGCAAGGCGTCGCCCACGCGCATGCCGATCACGCCGCAGGTGCGGCCGGCACGTCGCAATGCACACTCCAACAGCAGGCGGCTGCCCTCGGCGAGGTCGCCCGACTGCAGGAAGCTCGTCATCGCCTCGGTGATGGCGCGCAATTGCGTCGTCGTGCGTTCCAGCAGCACGTTGCGCCGCTCCAGGTCCTGTCGCAGGCGGCGCAACATCAGGTGCGAGCGAACGCGTTCGAGAACCTCCACGCTGTCGAACGGCTTGGTGATGTAGTCCACGCCACCGGCCTCGAATGCCGCCACCTTCTCGGCGGTGTCGTGCAGCGCGGTCATGAAGATCACCGGGATGTCGCGCAAGGCCGGGTCGGCCTTCAGGCGCCGGCATGTCTCGAAGCCGCCGATGCCGGGCATCACCACGTCGAGCAGCACCAGTTCGGGCGCCCCGACCCTGGCGCGTTGCAGGGCCTGCGCGCCGTCGGTCGCGATCAGCACGTCGAGCCCCGCGCCTTCGAGCGTCGGCAGCAGCACGTCGAGGTTGGTCGGCGTGTCGTCGACGACGAGCACCAGACCGCGGGTATCCTGAGGCGGGGTCGCCATACGGTGTCCGCTGCTCAGCTCGCCCTCACCGCCCCGTCGTCTTCCGCCAAGCCTCGAACGCCACCTTGTTGCTCTCGTCGGTTGGCGGATAAAGCCCCAGGATCGACTGACCCGCTTGCACGCGTTCCTGCACGAAGTCTTCGAACGCCGTCATCTCGACCGCCTCGGTCGCTATCTCGTCGGTCAGGTGCGCCGGAATCACGACCACGCCCTCGGCGTCGCCGACGACGATGTCGCCGGGGAACACCGGCGCGTCGCCACAGCCAATGGGCACGTTGATGTCGATCGCGTGGTGCAGCGTGATGTTGGTCGGCGCGCTGGGCCGCGCGTGGTACGCGGGGAAGGGCAGCTTGGCGATTTCGGGGCTGTCGCGAAAGCCGCCGTCGGTGACCACGCCCGCGACGCCGCGCTTCATCAATCGCGTGACGAGGATGCCGCCGGCGGAGGCGGCGCGAGCGTCTTTGCGGCTGTCGATCACGAAGACCGCGCCGGGCGGGCAGGTCTCGACCGCCTTGCGTTGCGGATGGTCGCGGTCCTGGAACACGCTGATGGGGTTCAGGTCTTCGCGCGCGGGCATGTAGCGCAGCGTGAAGGCGGGGCCGACCATGTTCGGCAGGTTCGCGTTCAACGGGCGCACGTCCTGGATGAACTGCTGACGCAGGCCGCGCTTGAAGAGCGCTGTGCACAGCGTGGCCGTGCTGACGCCCATGAGCTTGTTGCGCGTGGCGTCGTCGAGGGAGTATTGGGTTTCAGGCATGGTGATCTGGTTCGGTTAATTCGGTATCGAGTGACTCGCGAGCATCGAATACAAAGCAGCGCCCGCGCCAATGCGGCGCACCGTCGGTCTGCTCGAAGTAGCGCAGGATGCCGCCGTCGAGTTGCAGCACGTGTTCGACGCCCTGGTCGCGCAACGCCAGCGCGGCCTTTTCGCAGCGGATGCCGCCGGTGCAGTAGGTCACGACCGTGCGGCCCGCCAATTCGTCGCGGTGCGCGCGCGCCGCTGCGGGAAAGTCGGAGAAGCGGGACAACCGCCACTGCAGCGCGCCTTCGAACGCGCCTGCGTCGACCTCGAAGGCGTTGCGCGTGTCCAGCAGCACCAGTTCACGGCCCTCGTCGCAGCGGCCGGCCTCGAGCCATCGTGCGAGCGTCTGCGCCGTGACGGCGGGCGCACGCCCCGCCGCGGGTGCGATCTGCGGTTGATTCATCCGGATGATTTCACGCTTGACTTTCACGCGCAGGTGCCGAAACGGAATTTCGTCGCTCCAACTTTCCTTCACGTCCAGGTCCATGAATCGCGCATCGGCGCGCAATGCGGCTAGCCAGTCGCGAGCACCTTCGGGCGCGCCCGCGACGAAGAGGTTGATGCCTTCCTCGGCCAACAACACCGTGCCCTTCAGACCGCAAGCCTGTGCGCGCTCGAACAGGCGCTCGCGCAGAGACGGCGCGTCTGGCAGCGCGATGAAGCGGTACGCGCTGATATTGAGGATGGCGCCTTCGCGCGACGATGGTTCGTGCGCCGCCGGAGTGTGCGGTTGCAGCGGACTGCCTTCGTTCTTCAAATGTTCCCTTCCAACTGCTTGCCCGCACGCGCGATCAGGCCGCTCCAGCGCTTGCCTTCGCGCACCAGGAAGTCGCTGGTCTCTTTTGGCGTCGATGTCATCACCTCGGCGCCCAGCGCGGCCAGGCGTGCGCGGATGTCGGGGGTGCGGATCACGGCGATCAGCGCGGTCGACAGTTTTTCGGCGTTCGCCTTGTTCATCGCGCTCGGGATCGCGATGCCCTGGTAGGTGCCCGACTCGAAGTCCTTCACGCCCTGCTCGGCGATGGTTGGTGCATCGGGCAGAAGCGCCATGCGCGTGCGCTTGCTGATGCCCAGCAGCTTCAGCCGCCCGCTTTGCACCAGCGGCAGCGTCGCCACCATGCCGTTCAGCACCAACTGTGTGTTGCCCGCGGCCACGTCGGCGATGCTCTGCGCGCCGCCGCGGAAGGGCACGTGAACGAACTTCATGCCGGTGTCCAACGCGATCTCGACCGCGCCGAGATGATTCGCCGAGCCAATGCCCGACGACGCGATGTTGATCGCCTTGGTCTTCGACAACTCGGCCAACTCGCGAACGGTTTTTGCCGCCACGTTCGGGTTCGTGCACAGCAGGTGCGGCGAGTACGCCAGCAGCGTGGCGCCGGCCAGTTGATCGGGCTTGTACGGCAACGCCTTGTCCATCACGGCGTTGATCGCCAGCGCGCTCATATCCGACAGCAGCATCGTGTGCTCGTCATTCGACTGTGCGACCGCGGCCGCGCCGACCGCACCGTTGGCGCCGGTCTTGTTCTCGACGATCACGTTCGTCTTCATCATCTCGCCCAACGGCTGCGCGATCAGGCGCGCGATGACGTTGGATGTGCCACCGGGCGGGAAGGGGACAACGATCTTCAGCGTCTTGTCGGGCCAGGTGGCGGCGCGGGCCAGCGTGAACGGTGCAGCGGCGACCGAGGTCGCGAGGGCAGTGCCGGATTGCAGGATGGTGCGGCGCGTGGTCATGCTGGTCCTTGTGTGTGCGTTGATGTGCCTCGAGTTTCGCCCAACCTCAGTCGGCAGGCGGGCCAAAGCGAAAGCTCGAGGCTGTCACGCCGCCCATGAATCCTTGCTCGTGATAGACCACGTGGGCGGCGTCTTGCTCGGCTGCGCCCACGGCGACCATCAGGGGCAGCAGGTGTTCTTCGCGTGGATGCGCCGCACGCGCGGCAGGTGCACGCGCCCAGTCGAGCAGCGCCGCGGTGCGTTGCGCCGGTGGCATCGCCATCGCCTGGTGCAACCACGCGTCGAACGCGGTCGAAGCGCCCGCTGCGGCGGGGCCGAAGGCGCGCAGGTTGTGATAGCTCAGGCCGCTGCCGACCAGCAGCACGCCTTCGTCGCGAAGCGGCGCAAGCGCGCGCCCCACGTCGAGGTGCACCCGCGGGTCCAACCCGACCAGCAGCGACAGTTGGATCGTCGGCATGTCCGCGTTCGGATAGGCAACCGCCATCGGCGCGAACATGCCGTGGTCATAGCCGCGTTGCGCATCCAGCGCGGCCGCCATGCCCGCGTCGCGCAGCAGGCTTGCCACGCGCGCGGCCAACGCCGGATCACCCGCCGATTCGTAGCGGATGCGGTACGTGTGCTCGGGGAACCCGCCGTAGTCGTAGATCATCGGCGGGCGCGGATGTGCCTGCACTGTGAAGGTGGGCGCCTCCCAATGCGCCGACACCATCACGATGGCGCGCGGCGGGCCGCCTGCGTCGGCCGGCATGTGCTGCAGCGACTCGGCTAGCTTGGCGTACGGCCCTTCGACCATGCCATGCATCCACGGCCATGGCCCGCCGCCGTGGGACACAAAGAACGTTGGCAGTCGCTTCGTCATTGCAGGATCCTCGTTGCGTCAGGTCAATAGGGGACACATCGCCAGCCCCCAAGCGCGCGATGTCGGGTTTGGTGCATATTTTCAGCAGCAAAACGACTCGGCTACCTATCCGTCTATGATGATTCCGTTCTCACAGGTGAGATCTCCGACATGTTGATCGAGTTCTCAGTTGCAAATTTTCGGTCGTTTCGAGAACGCCAAACGCTCTCGATGGTTGCCGCCGCACGGCTCGGGAAGAAGGAGAACACCTTCTCGCCAGAGTTGTCCGGCGAACGCTTTCCGGACCTCCTGAAGGCGGTGGCCATCTACGGTCCGAATGCGTCCGGCAAGAGCAATCTTCTACGCGCACTCGACGTCATCTCGACGATTGCTAATCGCACGCCGACGCCGCACCCGGACCCGTTGCCGGTTGCGCCGTTCAGGTTCGACAAGACGCTGACCGACAAGCCGAGCGCATTCGAGATCCACTTCATACGCGCTGGACTGCGCTACTCGTACGAACTGGCTGCGACGCAGACGCGGATCGTCCTCGAACGCTTGGTGTCTTTCCCTCGCGGCAAGGAGAGCTTGATTTACGAACGCCGCTTTGACGGCAGCAACGAGACGTATGTCTTCGGTCCATCGCTATCGGCCGAGGCGACTGCCGACGTGACGGATGCGTGGAAGAAGCTCACCAACCCAACGACGCTCTTCATGGCTCAGGCCGTGGCCAACAGCAGCAGCGATATGCAGGTCCTGCGAGCTCCTTTCGAGTGGCTTTCCAAATCGTCACATCTTTTGATGAGCGGCGACGTGAGGCTCGCGGCATCTGCAACTCAGGGCCTGCTCCAGGAAGGGTATGCCGTCGAGGAGGTGTCCTCGTTCTTGCGCGAATTGGATGTTCCGATCACGAAGGTGACGGTCGAGTCGATTGATGACGATAGGGCCAGTCTGGCGGCTGTTACGTTGGGCCTCGCATCAGCGAGGCCTTCGAAGTCACCGCGTCTATACAAAACCCGGCTAACCCATCGGACATCGCTCGGCGAATCCGACATCGACTACGAAGACGAATCGGAGGGAACCAAGAACCTCTTCGGCTTCTGGCTGCCATGGGTGATGAGGGACGCCCGCACCCGGGGCGACGCGAGGTGTCTGCTCGTGATCGACGAGATCGACAGCAGCCTGCATCCGAAGATTGTCGAAGCTCTCGTCGCAAAGCACTCGAGCGCGCCAAGTGTGTCGCAGCTCATCTTCACGACGCACGACACGCACCTCATGGACAGCAAGCTCTTGCGGCGCGACCAGATCTGGCTCACCGAGCGGGACGCAAACGGCGCGACTCAGCTGAGGTCGATCCATGAGTTCAAAGGCCGGCAGAGCGAGGACATCGAGAAGCGCTATTACGAAGGAAGGTACCGAGGACTGCCGCTCATGACCGCGGGGTGACCGTGGTTCGAAAAGCCTCGTCCTTTGCTCGACGACCGGCGAGGTACAAGCCGCAGCCGCGCGTACTGATCATTTACGAGGACGCCAAGTCCTCCCGCACGTACCTTCAAGAGGCGGCGCAGCACTTCAGATGTCACGCCGACGTGGAGATCGCGCACATCGGAAGGACCGATCCACTCGGCATCGTCGCAGGTGCGAAGAGCCGCCGCGCAGACTACGACTGCGTCTACTGCGCTATCGACAGGGACGCTCACGAGACTTTCGAAGAGGCGCTCGAGGATGCCGCCAAGCCACCCAAGGTCACGGTGATTCCATCGCACCCGTGCTACGAGTTCTGGTTGCTGCTGCACTTTCGCTTTACACGCAGTCCTTTCGCGCCGAGCGGCAATCACTCGGCGGCTGACAACGCCACAAGTGCTCTTCGCAAGGAAGATGGCATGGGCGAATACGCGAAGGGGAGTGCTCGGGGCCTTTTCGCAGCGCTCCTCGTTCGCTTACCCGACGCGCGCAAGCACTCGCGGCAGGTTCTCGCGGACGCGATGGCCGACGGCAACATGAATCCGAGCACGCGCTTGCACGAGATCATCGATCTGTTCGAGTCGCTCGGCCAACCGCAGCCCTTGTAGTCATCGATCGGTCTCTTTCAGAAGATATCCGGCTCGGCCACCGCCGCACCGAAGCTCGATTCGAGAAAGTCGAAATCACATCCCTGATCGGCCTGCAGGATGTGCCGCCCGAACATCCAGCCATAGCCGCGTTCGTAGCGAGGCGCGGGCGCCTTCCACGCGGCGCGGCGTGCAGCGAGTTCTTCGTCGGTGATCTCGAGGTGGATGCGGCGGCCGGGCACGTCGACGGTGATGCTGTCACCCGTCTTGACCAGCGCCAGCGGCCCGCCCACCGCCGCTTCGGGCGAGCAGTGCAGCAGGCAGCCGCCGTAGCTGGTGCCGCTCATGCGGGCATCGCTTAAGCGCAGCATGTCTTTCACGCCTTGCTTCAGCAGCTTCGTCGGGATCGGCAACATGCCCCACTCGGGCATGCCGGCGCCTTTGGGGCCGGCGTTGCGCAGCACCAGGATGTCGTCACCCGTCACGTCGAGTGCGGGGTCGTCCACGGCTTTCTTCAGCGAGGGGTAGTCGTCGAAGACCAGCGCGCGGCCGGTGTGCTTCAGCAGGCGCGGGTCGCAGGCGCTGGGCTTCATCACCACGCCGTCGGGTGCAAGGTTGCCGCGCAGCACGGCCAGCGCGCCTTCGGCGTAGATGGGTTTGTTCAGCGGGCGAATGACGTCGTCGTCGAAGACCTCGGCCGTCGCGATGTTTTCGCCGAGCGTTCGGCCGTTGACGGTCAGTACGGTGGTGTCGAGGTGGCGCTCGATGCGCTTCAACATCGCCGGCAGGCCGCCCGCATAGAAGAAGTCTTCCATCAAATACTTGTCACCGCTGGGGCGGATATTCGCGATCACCGGAATCTTGCGACTTGCCGCGTCGAAATCGTCCAGGCTGACCGCGTGCCCCGCGCGACGAGACATGGCCACCAGGTGAATGATCGCGTTGGTGCTGCACCCCATCGCCATCGCGCACGCGATGCCGTTGACGAAGCTGGCGCGCGACAACATGCGTGCGGGGGTCAGGTCTTCCCACACCATGTCGACGATGTGGCGCCCGCATTCGGCGCTCATGCGCACATGGTTGGCGTCGGCGGCGGGGATGCTGCTGGCGCCCGGCAGCGTCAAGCCCACGGCTTCGGCGATGCCCATCATCGTGGCCGCGGTGCCCATCGTCATGCAGGTGCCATGGCTGCGCGCGATGCCGGCTTCCATCTCGACCCAAGCCTGGTCACTCAGGCGACCGGCGCGGCGTTCGTCCCAGTACTTGAAAGCGTCGGACCCCGAACCCAGCACCTGCCCGCGCCAGTTGCCGCGCAGCATCGGGCCAGCCGGCAGGTAGATGCACGGCAGGCCCATCGAGAAGGCGCCCATCAGCAGGCCCGGCGTCGTCTTGTCGCAGCCGCCCATCAACACCGCGCCGTCGACCGGGTGGCTGCGCAACAGCTCTTCGGTTTCCATCGCGAGGAAGTTGCGATAGAGCATGGTTGTCGGCTTGACCAGCGCTTCCGACAGCGAGATGGCGGGCAACTCGAGCGGAAAGCCGCCGGCCTGAAGCACGCCGCGCTTCACGTCGTCGACGCGCTGCTTGAAGTGCGTGTGGCACTGGTTGGCATCGCTCCAGGTGTTGACGATCGCGATCACCGGCTTGCCGGCCCAGTCGGTGTGCGCATAGCCCATCTGCATCACGCGCGACCGGTGGCCGAAGGAGCGGAAGTCGTCGGGGGCGAACCAGCGCGCGCTGCGTAGGTCGGCGGGGGTTTTGCGGGGCGTCGTCATGCGCGAGAGCCTACTCCCGTCGGGTGCGAGGTTGCGCCTGGTCGCGTTTCGTCGATACCGCACACACGCCGGAAACCAGCGCTTCACAGTCGACGGCGATCATGCCCGGCTTCCGCTGGCCCCTCGAGGTCAACGCCCGTGCAACAAGCGAACGTCATACACCCACTTGCGAACCTTGACGGCCCGAATGCTCGTGGCCTCGAGGTGCTCTGGATTGATCAGCACGTTGTGCTCTTCGGGCACGATGATCGACGGCACTCGCGCAAGCAGCGTTGACTTCGCGCCGGCCCAACTCGTGCCCCAGTCGAGTGACGCCTTGCCCGCGGGCTCTGCGTCCCAACCGACGAGCTTCTTGGGATCGACCACCGTTGCCGCCTTCCATGCACCGGCCGGAATGGTGATCTTGACGAGGTAGCGATTCAAGGGCAGTGCATCAGCGGCGAGGTGAACGAAGGTTTCGAGGCAAGCCAGCGCACGTGAGGTGGACGTGTACAGCATCGGCGTGCCAACCCTGTTCCACCGGCCGCCTGACTTCTCGGCCCCCTTGCCGGACGTGTCGTGTGCTTCGGAGTCGGGCGTGTCGGCACCGATGCGCCACAGCGTCATGCCGACGCTCAAGCGTAGGCTCCGCTTTGCATCTGAGCGATCAGACCGGCAACCAGCGCTCGCCCATCCGCCGTGTCCATGAAGTCGCCTGGCGCCTTGCCGCCGAGGGCGTTGTTGGGGCGCTCGAGCCACGTCGCGGTCCATCGCGCGGAGTCGAAGCCGACGGGATCACCTGATTCGGCGACGATCGTTTCGACAAGACCGACCAGACGGGCGATCCCAAGCGCTCTTTCACTCTCGTCTTGGCTGAGGATCTCGTCGGCCTTGACCTTGCGATTCGCGGTCGCGCGCGCAATGCCCAGCCACCGATAGAGGCGCTCACGCGTGACGTTCATGTCATCAGCCAACGTCGTCAGCAGCCGGGCGGGCAGCCCGGCCTTGACGATGCCGATCCGGTCAACGTTACTCGCGGCGTAGTAGCTCGAGTACGTGGAAGCCTTGCGTCTGTGCGCGCGCGATGGCGCGGGATGCAAGGCCCTCTGTGCAGCAGCTTTCGTGAGCATGAAAGAGTTTCCGCCAAAATGAGACAAGAGACTAGCTCATTTGAGCGCGCCCGGCAACTGGCGTGACTGCGGTGTCGTGACTGCGGCTGGCGTGACTGGCCTGATCACGCCAAGGGCGCGGGCGTGGTCGGTCTACGCGTAGCTGCGCAACGCCCTCGCAATACTGTTCTTGCCCACCGTCGTCTTCGGCACGCGCACATCGAACCAACTGCGCACGTCCGCCTCGAGCCCGATGCCGTGCATGTAGTTGTAGATCGCCTTCTTCAGCGCGCGGCCCATCGCGTCGTGGTCGGTGCCGGTGGGGTCGGTGAAGGCGACGTTGTTTTGGGCGAAGCGGCTTGGTGGCAGCGGCAGCAGGTTCACGCCGTAGTCTTGCGGGCGCTGGCCCACGGGTGAGTGCACGGTGCAGACGAAACGGTGGAAGAAGCCGCTTTGGATGCAGCCTTGCGCGAAGAGCTGGCGCACGTACTCGAGCGCGTCGACGGTGTCTTGTTCGTTCTGCGTGGGAAATCCATACATCAGGTAGGCGTGCACCATGACGCCGGCTTCGCTGAAGGCGTGGGTGACGCGGGCAACCTGGTCGACCGAGACGCCTTTCTTCATCAGCGCGAGCAGGCGGTCCGACGCCACTTCCAGGCCGCCGGAAATCGCGACGCAACCGCTGGCAGCGAGTTCTTCGCAGAGTTCGCGGGTGAAGGTTTTCTCGAAGCGGATGTTGCCCCACCAACTGATGTTCAGCTTGCGCTTGCGAAGCTCGGCCGCGAGCGTACGCAGGGCTTTGGGCGGTGCGGCTTCGTCGACGAAGTGAAAGCCGGTTTGCCCTGTTTCTTGCACGATGGCTTCGATGCGATCGACCAGCGTGGTGGCCGATGCCTGCTCGAAGCGCGAGATGTAGTCGAGGCTCACGTCGCAGAAGCTGCACTTCTTCCAGTAGCAACCTTGCGCCACCGTCAGCTTGTTCCAGCGGCCATCGCTCCACAGCCGGTTCATGGGGTTCAGCATGTCAAGCAACGACAGGTACTGGCCCAGCGGCAAGCCGTCCCACGTGGGCGTGCCGGTTTGATCGAAGGGGACATCGGGCTCGGGGAAGTTCAGGTAGCGCACGCGGCCGTCCGTGGTGTTCGGCGCGAGGTTGCGTACGAAGCTGCGCACCAGGCGTTGCTGCGAACGTTGCCCTTGCAGGTGTTCGATCAACGCGAGCAGCGGCGTTTCACCGGCGTCGAGCGTCACGACATCGACGAAGTCGAACAGACGCGGCTCGCTGAGTTTGCGCAATTCGGTGTTGACGAAGCCACCGCCCAGCGCGATGGTGATCGATGGGTAGGCTGCCTTTACAGCCTGCGCGATTCGCAGCGCCGCGTACATCGATCCGGGGAAGGGCACTGACAAGAGCAGCAGTTGCGGCTCGTGCGTTTCCACCGCTTCGAGCGCGAGGGCACAGAGCCGCTCGTCGATCAAGTTGGGTGATGCAGCCAGCGCCGCGGCCAGTGGGTCGAAGCTGGGCTGGCTGGCAGCCAATTGTTCGGCGTAGCGAACGAATTCGAAGCGGCCGTCGATGGCGTCGCGCAGCACGTCGGCCAAGTCGTTGAGGTAGAGCGTGGCGAGGTGGCGTGCGCGGTCTTGCAGGCCTAGTGCGCCGAAAGCCCAAGCGAGCGCATCACCACCCTCTTCGTCATCGACGTACGCCTCGAGCGAAGCGAAGCGTGCGCCTTCGGGCAACCACTGGCGCGTGACGATGCGATGCGCCAGCGTGGCATCGTGCCCTTGCAGAAATCGAATCGTCGGCGCGATGGTCGCGTGGTGGCGATCGAAGTCGCCGAGGAATTGCGCGACGACGGCGGTGCGTTGCGCTGTAGGCAGCGCCAGTGCGCGCAAGCGAACCTGCTCGAGCCCTTGGGGTGACAGCAGGTCCAGAACCAGCGCCAAGGCCAAGTCGACTTGGGCGGCGTGAACTCCGCGTGAGCGCAGAAAGCCCGTGATGTAGGCCGTGGAGGGGTAGGGCGTGTTGAGTTGCGTCATCGGGGGGATGACGCTGAGCACACGCACAGCGGCCTTCTTGCCCTTCACGCCGTCACTTCACGCCGCCAGTTCCGGCAACGCCTTCAAGAACAAGTCGCGATCCGGCGAGAACCCCGCGTACAGCGGCAGCAGCGCGCCGCCCAGCGCGCGCGCGTCAGAACCGATGGTGCCGGCCAGCAGCGCCGGGCGGGCCACGCCTTCCCATGGGTCCTGGTTCATCACGGTGTCGGTCGCATTGAGCAGTTCGCGCAGCAGCGCGCGGTCGAACGAGCCGTCGATGATCACGCCGTCGAGGTCGAGCAGGCACGCGGCGCACTCGACCACGTGCGCAATGGCCTGCGCCGACGCGGCGACCCATGCCATGGTGTGATCGCGCCACGGCGCTGCGAGTGCGCGCGCGTCGAACACCGCCGCGGTGTCCAGGCCCGCGGCTTCGAACGCGCGCTCGAGATTCAGCAGCGACGCGATGCCCAGCAACTGCTCGGCCGTGCGCGATGTCGCGTGGCCGTTGGCCGCACGCCGTGACGGCGCATCGACCATCAACGGAATCGACCCGATCGCGCCCGCGTTGCCGTGCCGGCCGGCGCGCAACTCGCTGTCGAGCACCAGGCCGCCGCCGATGAAGGTGTCGACGAAGATGTAGAGGAAGCTCTTCACGCTGCGCCCGCGCCCGGCCACCAGTTCGGCGACGCACGCGGCAGCGGTGTCTTTCACGAACATCACGGGATGTTCGCTCAGCTTGGCGACCTCGCTCTCGAGGTTGATGTGCTGCCACTGCTCGGCGACCTTTGGCGGCAGGCCCAGCAACTGCTGCCAGCCACCCATCGACAGCGGCGCGGCGATGCCGATGCCCTGCACGCGCATGCGGCCCTCGGGGCCGAGCTTGCGGCGAATGTCTTTCAGCCGCTGACCGATTTCGGCCAGCACGCGTTCGGGGTCGGCGTAGGGGAAGTCCATCGTCCAGCGATGGCGCTTCTGCGCGGTGAAGTCGACCAGCAGCGTGTCGAGGCTGCGGCGGCCCACCTTGATGCCGATCGCGTAGGCGCCTTCGGGGTTCAGCCGCAGCGGAATCGATGGCTGGCCCACCTTGCCGCGCACCGGGTCGCCGCGCAGCAGCAGGCCGTCATCGATCAGGCGCTTGGTGATCATCGACACCGTCTGCGCCGTCAGTTGCGTTTGCCGCGCGATCTCGGCGCCGGGCAGCGCGCCGTGCATGCGGATGGCCTGCAGCACCACGCGCTCGTTGTACTGGCGCATGCCCCCCTGGTTGGATCCGCGCGGCCGCAGCGTCGTCATGCCTTGGTCGTCATGGCACCAGCGCCTCGCTGATGACGCCCTTCTTGAAGATGAAGTTGGCGTAGGGCTGGAGTTCGCCGGTGTGCAGAACCGCGAAGCACCGTTGCACGCGGTCGTAGAACGCGAATCGCTCGATCGCTTCGAACTGGTCCGGCGCCGCGTAGCCCGCGCCCTCGAGCGCCGCGATCACGTCACGCTGCAGGGCCGAGCGGTAGCCCGGCGGCGTGTCGCCGACCTGCATGTAGGCCACCGGTTGCGTGACGTACTGGTCCAGCGGCAACAGCGACAACACGGCCATCGCGGCACGAAGCACACCCGTGCCCTGAAGGTCAATCACGGGCCGCCCGCGCGCCAGCGAATGGGCCGTGAAGTTCGCGTCAGCGATGACGATTTCGTCGCCGTGTCCCATCGATGCAAGAACATGCAGCAGGGCGGGAGAAAGGAGCGGGTCGATGTTCTTCAACATGGCGCTTGCTTGCAATACGGCTGCGACTTAGTGCGCCAGGTCTTAGTGCGCGAGGTACTCGGCGGGGATCTTCTCGGGCGGCATCGCGCCCGTCATCACTGCCACCGTGTCGCTCATGCCGATCTTCTTCGGGTTCAGCACCGCGGCGCGCTTGCCCAGCCGCGCGACATGGATGCGGTCGGCGACTTCGAAGACGTGCGGCATGTTGTGGCTGATCAGAATGACCGGCAGCCCCTTGTCGCGCACGCGGCGGATCAGCTCGAGCACCATGTTGCCTTCCTTGACGCCGAGCGCGGCGGTCGGCTCGTCGAGGATGACGACGTGCTCGGCGAACGCCGCCGCGCGTGCCACAGCCACGCACTGGCGCTGGCCACCCGACAGCGTCTCGACCGCCTGCGTCATCGAGCGGATGCCCACCTTCAGATCAGCCATGCGGGCCATCGCGGTCTCGAGCATCTTCTTCTTGTCCATCATCCCCAGCACGCTGCCGAGGAAGCCTTCGCGCTTGATTTCGCGGCCGAGAAAAAGGTTCTCGGCGATCGTCATCGCGGGGGCGACGGCCAGGTCTTGATAGCAGCACTCGATGCCGGCGTGACGCGCGTCGATCGGGCTCTTGAAGTGGATCTGCTTGCCGTCGAGCCAGATGTCGCCTTCGTCGGGAATGGTCGCGCCCGACAGGCACTTGATCAGGCTTGATTTACCGGCGCCGTTGTCGCCGATCACCGCCAGGATTTCGCCCTGGCGCACTTCGAAGTCAGAGCCGTCGAGCGCGGTGACCTGGCCGTAGCGCTTGACCAAGCCCTTGGCCTGCATCACGAGCTTCGGCGCGGCCGTGCCGGCGGAACCGGTGGTGGATGTCGTTGTCGTGTTCATCGCGCAGCCTTTCGCGAGAGTTGGTCGACCGTGACCGCAAGGATCACGAGGATGCCGGTGACCAGCACCTGATACACCGATGACACGCCCATCAGCGTGAGGCCGTTGCGCAGCACGCCCACGACCACGGCGCCCATCAGCGAACCGAAGATGTAGCCGCGCCCGCCGAAGAGGCTGGTGCCGCCGAGCACGACCGCGGTGATCGCGTCGAGCGCTTCGGTCTGGCCCGCGTTGGGGTCGCCGACCTCGGTGCGCGACACCGCCAGCAGTGATGCGATGCCGTAGAACACGCCGGCCAGCACGTACACCTTCAGCAGCACGCCCTGCGTGGGGATGCCGACCAGGCGCGTCGCTTCGGGGTTGTTGCCGACTGCGTAGACGTGGCGGCCGGCGGCGGTTTCGCGCAGCCAGAACGCCATGCCCAAGTACAGCAGGATCATCAGCACCGTGCCGTAGGCGACGCTGGTGCCGCCGATGTTGAAGGTGTTGCCCAGCCAGACCATGCCGGGCGGCAGGCCCGAGATGGTCTGCGCCCGCGAGTACAACTGCATGATCGCGAAGGCGATGTTGAACATGCCCAGCGTGACGATGAACGGAGGCAGCTTCAGCTTCGTGACCAACATGCCGTTGAACCAGCCGAAGAGTGCGGTGACGGCGATGCCACACAAGATCGCGATCGGGGTGGGCATGCCGAAGTCGACCGCGAACTTCGTCATCACGATGCTGCCCAGCGCCATCACGACGCCGCATGACAGGTCGATGCCGGCGGTCAGGATGATCAGCGTCTGACCGATGGCGATGACGCCCACGACCATCACCTGCTGAAGGATCAGCGACAGGTTCTGGCCGCTGAAGAAGTTGTCGGTCGTGATCGAAAAGAAGACGCAGGCGATGAACAGCGCGATGAAAGGACCGAGCTGACCCCAGGGGATCGTGCGCGGCGGCGCTGCACTCGCGGAAGCGGGCGCGTTCATGTCTTACCTTTTTTGGAGCGAAAAGGTGCCGACCAACGCCCGGCACCGGGGCTGCCGCACCACGCGTTTGCGCGCGCGACTTCAAAGACCCCGACAGGCCCTCGAAGGGCCCGTCGGAGGGAAGGCTCTTAGTCCTTCTTGCCCCAGCACAGCTGGGTGCCGGTGGCTACGTCTTTGCTGTCGACGCCAGCAACCGCCTTCGAAGCGATCAGCGTCACGCCGGTGTCGGTGTAGCCGCTGGGCTTCTTGCCGCTCTTGGCGTATTCCACGCCTGCATCGACGCCCATCGCCGCCATCTTCAGCGGGTACTGCTGCGACGTGGCCGCGATCACGCCAGCGCCCACGTTCTTGATGCCTTCGCAGCCGCCGTCGACGCTGACGATGACCACGTCCTTCTCCTTGCCGGCCTTCTTCAGTGCGTTGTACGCACCAGCAGCGGCGGGCTCGTTGATGGTGTAGACGAGGTTGACGTCGGGCACCTTCTGCAGGCAGTTCTCCATCGCCGTCTGGCCCTTGCCTTGGTCGCCGAAGCTGTCGGCCATGCAGGCCACGTTGGCTGCCTTGCCGCCCAGTTCGTTGCTCTTCGCGTCAGGCGCCGCCAGGCCCATGCCCTTCAGGAAGCCGTTGTGACGCTGCGCGCCCACCGGGTGGCCGGGGAACAGGTCCAACGTGACGATCTTCGCTGCCTTGCCGCCCAACGCGGTCTTCGCGTACTGGCCGATCAGCACGCCGGCCTTGTAGTTGTCGGTGGCGAACAGGGCGTCGGTGCCGTCGACCGGGTCGGTCGGGCTGTCGAGCGCGATCACCAGCACGCCCTTGTCGCGCGCCTTCTTGATCGCCGGGACGATCGCCTTTGAGTCGCTGGGCGTGATCAGGATGGTCTTCGCGCCGGCCGCGATCATGTTTTCCATCGCGGTGATCTGGCCCGCGTTGTCGCCGTCAGCCTTGCCCGCGCCGGTCAACAGCTTCGCGCCCTTGGCCTTCGCTGCATCAGCGGCGCCTTCGCGCATCTTCACGAAGAAGGGGTTGGTTTCGGTCTTGGTGATCAGGCCGATAACCGGCTGGTTCTGAGCGATGGCGG
Organism: uncultured beta proteobacterium; assembly: GCA_963738615.1. GTDB lineage: Bacteria > Pseudomonadota > Gammaproteobacteria > Burkholderiales > Burkholderiaceae_C > CAVTWY01. The sequence goes on along the minus strand of CAVTXI010000012.1, from coordinate 1,030,380 downwards.
TGCCGGTGGCCGCGGTGGCGGCAAGGGCGATGGCGCTGATGACAAGGCGCATGGACTTCATTGGGGTGTCTCCTGCAAACGGGGTTGGTTGACGTTGACGCTGACGGTCTTGGGCTTGCTTCTCGCTCGCCGCGGTGTGGATTGTGCGAAGGGTGCTTAGATAAATCAAGTTGATTGATTAATGGAAAACCCGGTGATCGATGACTCATCGCCCACCGTTTTTCACTAAAACCCGAGCGACGATCGGAAGATCGGTGACCGGGTGTTACGGGCCGCGCTCGCAGGCACACCAAAAGTCGGGCCTGCCGCACGGGAGGGCGCGAAGGCGACGCCGTCGCGGTGTCGCCGCAACGGGCGGCAGGCCCTGCGCGACGACAGGGGATCACACCAAGGCGCGATGAGACGCAAAAGAAGCTGGCGCGATCTGCACGCCGGATGTCGCCCGTGCGCTGGCACCGCCGCGTGCGCTGCTCCTACGATTCACGCATGAGCGACACCATCGGCATTTACGTTTTCGACGAGGTCGAAGCCCTCGACTTCGCCGGCCCCTACGAGGTGTTCACCACCGCAGCCCGTGTTCACGCGCGCATGCAGCCCGACGCCGCAGCGCCGCGGTTCCGCGTGCTGACGATCGGCCGCACGCGTGTGCCGGTACGAGCACGGGCGGGGTTGAAGATCGAGCCCGACGCGGCGTTCGACGATCACCCGTCATTGCGTGCGCTGATCATCCCTGGCGGCGTCGTGACCACGGAACTCGAGCGCCCCGAGGTGTCGGCGTGGATCGCTGGTCAGGCCGCGACGGTGCCGCTGGTCGCGTCGGTGTGCACGGGCGCGTTCCTGCTGGCGGGTGCCGGGTTGCTCGACGGCCTCGAGGCGACCACGCACTGGGAAGACGTTGCCGACCTGCGCGCGACGTATCCGAACGTGCGTGTCAGGGAAGGCGTGCGATGGGTCGATCAGGGTTCGATCGTCACGTCGGCGGGCATCTCGGCGGGCATCGACATGAGCCTGCATCTGGTCGAGCGCTTGGCCGGCCGCGAACTGGCGCTGCGCACCGCGCGACAGATGGAGTTCGATTGGACGCAGGGTGGTGTCACGGTCTAGCCGATCTTGGCGGCCATCCAGTCTCGAGAAACTTCGACGCGTTGCCGATGGCACCCATTGAAGCGTCGTGAAACTCGCTGTCGAGAATCACGCGCCGGTAGTCGCGCATCACGTACGCGATCTCGGCGTTCCATCGGGTCGACTCGAGACGTGGTTCGCTGACGTGCGACAACCTGCCGCAGTGGATCAACAGATGGCGCGCGTCGCCGCGCGGCGCCACAAGTCTTCGCCCGTCGTGCCGATCGCGCGCTCGTGCTCGCGGCAACTGTCGACGAGCTTGATCACGTGTTCGTCTTCGTCGGCGATGGCCGCATCGATGAGGCGCGGCCATGGCCACGGTTCGGGGGCAGGCTTCGGTCGCAGCGCCGCGGCGACCACGCCGTGGGCGTAGGCCTGCCAGAACCAGCGCAACGCGGCGGTGGCTTCGATGTGCGACGCGGCGTCTGCGATCACGCGCATGGCATGGCAGCCGGTCACGAGGTGCAGCGCGGTGAAGTTTCCGGTCTCGATGTAGGCGAACGCGGCGGCGCGTGCCAGGCGCTGCGGTGTGTGGTCATCGATGACAAGGCGTGCGGCGACCTGGCTCACGCGCCCGTCGCGGGCGGCGTCGACCATGCGCGTGACGATGAGGCCGGCGCGCGAGTCGACGGCGTGCAGTTCGCGCAGCAGCTCGACGGGGTCGCGGGTATCAGCCACGACACTCGTCGGCCACTCGCCCAGGCGCTGATGCGTCGAAGCCCAGTAGGCCAAGCCCTCCGCGACCTCGCCGATGTGATTGGCCTGCAGGCCATACGCCGTGCGGATCACACCGTGGAACGCCGCCGCCGCACATCCCGGCATCAGCGCGGGCAGCGTCTGCGTCAGCACCACGCTTGCGGGCTCGTGTTGCAGCCATTGCGTGAACAGGTCGCGGTACATCGGCCACGCGCCGGGTTGCCCGAGTCGCGAGGCCCACGCCTCGCCCGCGGGCCACGACGCAGCGGCGCGCGCCGGGCGCAGTCGCCTGCGCTTCGCATAGTGGGCAGCGTAAGCCTCGAGCCGATCACCGCTTGCCCCCAATCGATCGAGCGCGATCAGCGCCATCGGCAAGTGATTGGCGAGTTCATGCCCGTACACCGGGTCGAAGGCCGCGCCTTGGTCGAGGAGCGCGTGCAGGGGAGACATGACGGGAGAGGATAGGCCGATGCGGTCATCCGCGCGAGCTCGAGGGCGAATCAGGAACGAGCGGTCATGCTCGAAGAGTCAAATCCCTTCGGCGTCGCGGATCGCATCGATCATCTCGTTCGTCACGGCCGCGCCACGCGCGGCAAACGGCACGAAGCCCGTCGCGCCCGCGACCCCGCGCTGCGCCGCATCGCCCGCATCCGGCACCACCGCCGTCACCTCGATCTCGACCTTCGCGCGGTCTTCCATCAGCGCCACGACCTGCACGGCGGTCATCGCGATGTCGTAGTGGCCGATCAACTCGCGGAACGCCTTGCCGATGTCGGGCAGCGCGGCCAGGTACTCGCGCTTGTCGGTCACGTACCAGGTCATGCGCACGATGTGGTGCGGCTTCGCGCCGCCCGCTTCGAGCACCGCGACGATGTTCGCCAGCGCCTGGCGCGCTTGTGCGCCGAAGTCGTCGCTGTGCGAAGCGCTCGTGTTCGTCCCAGCCGATCATGCCGGCAACCGCGACGTTGCGGCCGGTTGCGGCGACGCCGTTGGCATAACCCTTCGGGCGCTTCCAGCCCGAGGGCAGCAGGGCTTGGTTCATCGTTGTTCTCCGGTGGTCACGCGTCGCGCAGGCGAAAGCGCTGCAACTTGCCCGTGGCGGTACGTGGCAGCGCGGCTACGTATTCGACGGCGCGCGGGTACTTGTACGGGGCAATGGTTGCTTTGACGAAGTCTTGCAGCGCCTTCGTCATCGCATCGCTCGAGTCGTGCCCCGGCCGCAGCACGACGTAGGCCTTGACGATCTGTCCGCGCTCGTCGTCGGCCACACCGATCACCGCGCATTCGGCGACCGCAGCATGTTGCATCAGCGCGTCCTCGACCTCGGGGCTCGCGATGTTGTAGCCGGCGCTGACGATCATGTCGTCGGTGCGCGCCTGATAGAAGAAGTAGCCGTCGGCGTCCATCACGTACGCATCGCCGGTGACGTTCCAGCCGTCCTGCACGTAAACCTTTTGGCGTGCGTCGGCCAGGTAGCGGCAGCCCGTGGGGCCCTTGACGCGCAGGCGCCCGACGGTGCCCGGCGGCACGGGGTTGCCGTTGTCGTCGATGACCTCGGCGCGGTAGCCAGGCACGGCGGTGCCCGTGGCGCCGGGGCGTGCGTGCGCTTCGTCGTGCGAGATGAAGATGTGCAGCATCTCGGTGGCGCCGATGCCGTCGATGATCTCGATGCCGGTGGCCTGCTTCCACAACGCGCGCGTCGAAGCGGGCAACGCTTCACCGGCCGAGACGCACTTGCGCAGCTTCGTGGCACGCAACTCGGCGCCGCGTGCGGCCATGGCGCGGTACGAGGTCGGCGCAGTGACGAGCACGCTGGCGCCGAAGTCGCGCGCGGCGTCGACCAAAGATGCCGGCGCGGGCTTCTCGATCAGCACGGTCGACGCGCCGATATCCAGCGGGAAGAGCAGCAGCCCGCCCAGCCCGAAGGTGAAGGCGAGCGGCGGGCTGCCGATGAAGACGTCGTCTTCGTGCGCGCGCAGCACGTGGCGCGGCCAGCAGCGACATGCCGCGATCAGGTCGCGATGAAAGTGCATCGTCGCCTTCGGCACACCGGTGGTGCCGGATGTGAAGCCGAACACGCACGTGTCGTCGGCAGCGGTGTCGACGTTGGTGAAAGGCTGATCGTGGCGCTGCATCGCGGCCTCGAGGCCATCGGCCGTGTCGTGGTCGCCGCCGAACCAGCGCACCTGTGTCAAACCTGGGCTGTCGGGCAACGCAAGGCGAAGTTCCTCGGCGAGTTGGGCGTCGCACAACGCATGCGTCACGCGGCCGATGTCGACGATCGCCTTCAGCTCTTTCGCGCGCAGCATCGGCATCGTGCCCACCGCGATGGCGCCCGCCTTGATCACGCCGAACCAACAGGCGGCGAGCATCGGGTTGTTTGGCGCGCGCAAGAGCACGCGGTTGCCGGCCACCAGACCCATGTCGCGCACCAGCACATGGGCGATGCGGTCGGCCTTGTCTTGCAGGTCGCGGTAGGTCCACGTCAGGCCCGGCGCGCGGATCGCGATGCGCGCGCCGCGGCCTGCGGCGATGTGGCGGTCGAGCAGTTCGGTGGCGGCGTTGAGCTGCGCGGGCAGGTGAAGCTCGGGCAGATCGAAGAGGAATTCGGGCTGCTGCTCGGCCGGCGGCAGGTTGTCGCGGGCGAAGGTGTCGACATGGGCGGTGGGCATGGTGGCTACCCGTGCCTGCGCAGCAGCTCGCGCGCGATGATCAACTGCTGCACCTCGGTCGCACCTTCGTAAATGCGCAACGCGCGGATTTCGCGGTACAGGCGCTCGACGGGCATGTCGCTCGTCACGCCCAGCCCGCCGAAGATCTGCACGGCGGCGTCGATCACCTGTTGCGCGCCTTCGGTGGCGACCATCTTCGCCATCGCGGCCGCTTGGGTGTATTCGTGCGTGACGTTGGCGCCGCGGTCGCGTTGCCATGCGGCGCGGTAGGTGAGCAGGGCGGCCGAGTCGATCGTGGTGGCCATCTGCGCGAGCTTGGCTTGCGTGAGTTGCAAGTCGGCGAGCACGCCACCGAACATGCGGCGGGTGGTGGCGCGTTGCAGTGCTTCGTGCAGCGCGCGCCGCGCGAAGCCCAGCGCGGCGGCGGCGACCGACGTGCGGAAGACGTCGAGCGTGCGCATCGCCAGCTTGAAGCCTTCGCCTTCCGCGCCCACGCATTGCGATGCGGGGACGCGGCAGTTGTCGAAGCGCAGCCTTGCCAACGGATGCGGCGCGATCACGTCGATGCGCTCGGCGATCGAGAGTCCGGGTGTGCCGGCTTCGACGACGAAGGCGCTGATGCCCGACGTTGCTTTCGCTTCCTTCGAAGAGCGTGCGAAGACGACGTAGAAGTCGGCAATGCCGCCGTTCGAGATCCACGTCTTCTCGCCGTCGAGCACGTAGACATCGCCATCCGGACGTGCTGTGCACTGCATCGCCGCCACGTCGGACCCGGCGTCGGGCTCCGACAACGCGAAGGCTGCGATCGCATCGCCTTTCGCGACCTTCGTGAGCCATCGCGTCTTCTGCTCGTGCGTGCCGGCCAGGCTGATCGCGCCCGACCCCAGGCCCTGCATCGCGAATGCGAAGTCGGCCAGGCCGTCGTGACGAGCCAGCGTTTCGCGTGCGAGGCAGATCGCGCGTGTGTCGATCACGTCGGCCGCGCCGCCGTACGCGGTACCGGCAACGCAGTGCGCAAGCCAACCGGCGCCACCGAGCTGCTTCACGAGTGCACGGCATTGCGCATCGACATCCTTGCCGTGGCCGTGCTCGAGGTTGGCGCCGGCCCAAGCGTCGAGCTCATGCGCGAACACGGCGTGCTTCGGCTCGAAGAACGGCCAGTCGAGATGGGGTTGTTTCACTTCAGTTCCCTTCGAACACCGGCTTGCGCTTCGCCACGAACGCCTCGTACGCACGCGTGAAGTCCTGCGTCAGCATGCAGATCGTCTGCGCCTGCGCTTCGGCCTCGATCGCCTGCTCGATGGTCATGCTCCATTCCTGGTGCAGCATCGTCTTCGTGATGCCATTCGCGAAGGTCGGCCCTTGCGTGATGGACTTCGTCAGCGCCTGCGCCTCGCCCAGCAATGCTTCGGGCGCGACCAACCGATTGAAGAATCCCCAGCGTTCGCCTTCTTCGCCGCCGAGCGATCGGCCGGTGTAGAGCAGCTCACTCGCACGCCCCTGGCCGATGATGCGCGGCAGGATCGCGCAGGCGCCCATGTCGCAGCCAGCCAGGCCCACGCGGTTGAAGAGGAAGGCAGTCTTGCTGCGTGCGGTGCCGACGCGCAAGTCACTCGCCATCGCCACGATCGCGCCCGCGCCCGCGCACACGCCGTCGATGGCGGCCACGATGGGTTGCGGGCAGCCGCGCATCGCCAGCACCAGGTCGCCCGTCATGCGCGTGAACATCAGCAGTTCGGGCGCAGCGAGTTTCACCAGCGGGCCGATGATCTCGTGCACGTCGCCGCCCGAACAGAAGTTGTCGCCCGCGCCGGTGATGACGACGGCGTGCACGTCGCTTGCGTACTTCAGCGCGCGGAAGTAGTCGCGCAATTCGGCGTAGCTGGCGAAGCTGAGCGGGTTCTTGCGTTCGGGCCGGTCGAGCGTGATGGTGGCAACGCTGCCTTCGACGTTGCAGCGGAAGTGCGTGGCGCGGTAGTTCGCCATCGGGCGGCGGTTTCCGGCCAGCAGGTCGGGGTCGATCGTGTCGGTCATGGTGATGTCTTCCGTGATTCGATGGGCGCCGCCAGGTGCATGCGCAGCCGCCCCAGCAAGTCATACAGCGCATCGCGCGGCGTGTTGCCGAAGCCGTCGAGCATCTCGACCAGCCACGCTTCGTGCTCGCGCGCCATGCGCAGGAACGCGCGCCGACCCGTGGGCGTCAGGCGCACGATCAACGAGCGGCGGTCATCGGGGTCGTCGACGCGCTCGACGTGTCCGGCCTCGACGAGTTGATCGGTCAGCGCGGTGACGTTGCCGCCGGTCACCATCAGGTAGCGCGACAGCGCGTTCATGCGCAGGCCTTGCGGGTGGCGCTCGAGTTGCGCCAGGTAGTCGAAGCGCGGCAGCGTGGTGGCGAAACGTTCACGCAGGCGCGTGCGAATTTGCTGCTCGATCTGCGTGCTGCATGCCAGCAGGCGCAGCCACAACTTCACCGCGCCGTGGTCGTCGTGCTGCGCGCGCGCCTCGCGGCCGATGCCGTGTTCGCCGAGCGCGCGCGCCAGCCCTTCGGCCGACGGGTCGTGCGTGACGTGAGGCGAGGCGACCAGCGCGAGCTTGGGTGCTTTGCGTGCGCGGGCCATCGTCAACGTCCTTCGGCCGACGAGATCGGCGCGCCCGGCGCCGCGGCTTGTGCCTGCATCGCCTTCTCACGCGCGAAGTTCGCTTCCATCTGAGTCTTGCCTGAAAGGTACTGCTTCGGCCACGGCACGTCGGTGTAGCCGACCTTCGCGGCTTCGGTGAAAGTCCACGCGGGGTTGGCGAGGTGGGGGCGCGCGATGGCGCACAGGTCGGCGCGGCCTGCAGCGATGATCGAGTTCACGTGGTCGGCTTCGCTGATCGCACCCACCGCGATCGTCGCGATGCCGGCTTCCTGGCGTATGCGGTCTGCGAAGGGCGTCTGGTACATGCGCCCGTAGGTCGGCTTCTGGTCGGCGCTGACCTGGCCCGATGAGACGTCGATCATGTCGGCGCCTGCGGCTTTGAATGCTTTCGCGACGTCGACTGCATCGTATTGGGTGTGATGCCGCCATCGACCCAATCGTGCGCCGAGATCCGCACCGATATCGGCCGGTCCTGCGGCCACGCGTCACGCATCGCAGTGAAGACTTCGAGTGGGTAGCGCAGCCGGTTCGCCAGCGAGCCGCCGTACTCGTCGATACGTCGGTTCGTCAACGGCGAGACGAAGCTCGACAGCAGGTAGCCGTGCGCCACGTGCAGCTCGAGCCAGTCGAACCCGCAGGCGGCGGCGCGGCGCGTGGCTGCAACGAAGTCGGCCTTCACGCGGCTCATGTCGTCGCGCGTCATCGCGCGCGGGATGGCGAATGCGGGCGCATCGGGCTGATAAGGCACGGCCGATGCAGCGAAGAGCGGCCAGTTGCCCTTCTCACCATCCGGCAGGGGGCGGTCAGCGCCGTTGCCTTGCCACGGCGCGCAGGTCGAGCCCTTCGGGCCGGCGTGGCCGAGTTGGATCGCGATCTTCGCGTCGGTGTCGCGGTGCACGAAGTCGACGATGCGCTTCCATGCGGTGGCCTGCTCGTCGTTCCACAAGCCAGGGCAGGCGGGGGTGATGCGCGCGTCGGGTGACGTGCACGTCATCTCGGCCACGACCATGCCCGCGCCACCAAGCGCGCGTGAACCCAGATGCACGAGGTGGAAGTCGCTGGGCACACCGTCGACGCACGAGTACTGCGCCATCGGCGAGACGACGATGCGGTTCTTCAACGTCACGCCGCGCACGCGGTAGGGCGTGAACATCGGCGGCGTGGGCGGGCGGGCTTGATCGGCGATGCGCGTCGTGGCTTGCGTTTCGCCCGAAGCAACTCTCGTTGCGGCCTGCGCGGCCGAAGCACGCGCCGCCAGCCACCGCTCGTACCCCTCGAGCCACGTCTTGTCGCGCAGCCGCAGGTTCTCGTGGCTGATGCGCTGGCTGCGCGTGAGCATCGAGTACATGAACTGCTCGGGCTCGAGTTGGTCGCAGTAGCGCTCGCCGCAGACCTCGAACCACTCCATCGCGTTCCAGGCCGCGTTCTGGATGCGCAGCGTTTCGATGCGGCGCGCGGCCTGGTATTGCTCGAGTACGTCGGGCAGATCCTTGCCATCGTGAAGCTGGAACTGGCGCGCGAGTTCGATCGCGTCTTCGATGGCCAGCTTGGTGCCCGAGCCGATCGCGAAGTGGGCGGTGTGCACCGCGTCGCCCATCAGCACCACGTGCGCGCCGTGGCGGTTGCGCAGCCACCACTCCTGGCAGACCACGCGCTGGAAGTTCAACCACGCGCTGCCGCGCAGGTGGCGCGCGTTGGTCATCAGCTTTTCGCCGCCGAGCGAGTCGGCGAAGAGCTTTTCGCAGAAGGCGATCGACTGCGCCGGGTCGGCGGTGTCCAGGCCGTGCGCCTTCCAGACCACTTCCGGGCATTCGACGATGAAGGTGGTGGTGTTGTCGTCGAACTTGTAGATGTGCGATTGGAACCAGCCGTGCGGCGTGCGCTGGAAGTCGAAGGTGAAGGCGTCGAACAGTTTGTGCGTGCCCAGCCAGATGTACCGGTTGGGGCGCGTGACGAGGTCGGGTTTGAAGTGGTCAGCGTACGCAGTGCGGATGCGCGAGTTGATGCCGTCGCAGGCGACGATCAGGTCGGCGTCCGGATAGGCGTCGTCGGACTCGGCTTCGGTGTCGAACACGAGGTTCACGCCCAGCTGTTCGCAGCGCGCCTGAAGGATGTTCAAGAGCTTCTTGCGGCCGATGCCGACGAACCCGTGGCCGCCGGAGCGGATCACGCGGCCCTTGAAGCGCAGTTCGATGTCGTCCCAGTGCGCAAAGGATTGTTGAATCTCGTCGGCGGTCGCGCGGTCCCAGCGGCGCATGTTGTCCATCGTCGCGTCGCTGAACACCACGCCCCAGCCGAAGGTGTCGTAGGGGCGGTTGCGCTCGACCACCGTCACGTCGTGCGTGGGGTCCAGCTGCTTCATCAGCAGGCCGAAGTACAGGCCGGCGGGGCCGCCGCCGATGCAGACGATCTTCATGGTGCCTTGTTCGGTCTCGATGAGGTTCAAGTACTTTAGGCTTCAACAATTCAGGTGTCAATGGACGATGCTCGACGATGCGCGACATGGACGATGCTCGACAGGCATCACGCTCGGCGCGGACTGCGCTACGCTTGCGCGGCCCCTGCAAAACCACGACAACGGACACCCCCAATGAAGCGCCCACTCGTCCTCACAGTCACTGGCCCCGACCGGCCCGGCTTGGTCCGCGCGGTTTCGCAAGAGGTCGCCGATGCCGGCGGCGATTGGCTCGAGAGCCGCATGGCGACGCTGGCCGGCACCTTCGCCGGTGTGGTGTTGGTTGCCGTGCCGGACGAGCGCACGGCGGCACTGGCGCAGCGCCTGCAGGCGCTCGAATCCCAGGGCCTGAGGATCGCGCTCGAGCCAGGCGCGGCCGAGCCACCCAAGGCTGCGGGCCGGCTGGTGCGCCTCGAGCTTGTCGGCCAAGACCACCCCGGCATCGTGCGCGATGTGTCGCGCCTGTTGGCCGAACGCCAGATCAGCGTCGAGGAACTCGAGACCGACACCGTCAGTGGCGCGTTCTCCGGCGAGACGCTGTTCAGGGCACGCGCTCGGCTGCGTGTACCGGCGCAGTTGCCTACGAACGAATTGCGCAGCCTGCTCGAGGCGCTGGCGAATGAGCTGATGGTCGACGTGAACCTCGAAGCTTTGGAGAGCGAGAAATGAGCACCGTGCGCAAGGTCGCCATCGTCACCGGTTCGGCGACCGGCGTCGGTGCGGCAACGGCGCTTGCGCTCGCGGGCCGCGGGTGGAACGTGCTCATCAACTACGCGAAGAGCGAGTCCGAGGCGAATGCGACGGCCGCAGGCATGCCGCGCCGCAGGTGCTGACGCCTTCGTGCTTCGTGGCGACGTCGCGCAAGACGTCGACTGCCGCGCGATCGTGCAAGCCACGCTCGATCGATGGGGCCGCATCGACGCGCTGGTCAACAACGCCGGCGTCACCAGCTTTGCCGGCGCGGCCAACTGGGACGCCATCGATGCCGACACATTCCAGCGCATCGTCGGCGTCAACGCGCTCGGCACCCTGCAGATGACCCGCGCCTGCGCGCCCCACCTGGGCGCCGCGCACGGCTCGATCGTCAACGTGTCATCGATCGCCGGTGCACTGGGCATCGGCTCATCGGTCGCCTACATCGCGTCGAAAGGTGCGGTCAATTCCATGACGCTCTACTTCGCGCGTGCGCTGGCGCCGAACGTGCGCGTCAACGCGGTCTGCCCGGGATTGGTCACGACGCGCTGGTTCGTCGACGGTATCGGTGAAGAGGGCGCTGCGAAGGTCAAGGCGGCCTACGAGAGAAGCGCTCCGCTGGGTCGTGCCAGCACCGCGGAGGATGTGGCGGATGCGGTGCTGTGGCTCGTCGAGGGCGCGCGCTCCGTGACGGGGGAATTGCTTCTGCTCGACGGCGGCATGCACCTTGGGACGCGTGCGGGCGTGTCGAAGTAGCTGTCGTCAAGAGCTGGTAGGCGGCGGATCGCTCGAGCTGCGGCACTCACCGCCATGGCCCACTCGCGGCCCAAACGCCCTGATGTGGTTTTCGCTGTCGCACATCCTCCAGCACCGGCGACAGAAACGCGTGAAGCAGCCGAACGAACGCCTGCGCCGGCTTCTCCGGCACTTCCAGCCCCGCGCGCCGCGCGAACGCCCGCAGTTGCGCCGGCCGCGTCGGGCTCTCCCAGTAAGCCGCGGTGAGCCCGATCGGGTCTTCCGCTGGCACGGGCGTGCCCCGCCGTTCGAACGTGCGGCGCACCGCCTCGGTCAGCGTCTCGCGATCGAACTCGAAGTGGCTTGCCAGATGGTGCAGGTCAAAGAAGTCTTTGATGCGACTGTTGCGTTCGCCAAGCACCACCATCGCCTCGAACTTCTCGGCGACCATGGCCTCGCGCGGATACGCGAGAACATCGGGTGGTCGAGGTCGCGCGTCGCCCGGTACGGTTGCTCGGACCACAGCCGCAGCAGCATCGCGCCCTTCAGCACGAAGCGGTCGCGGCACGCCGACGCACCCAGGCGGTACAGGAACCGCTCGAGGCAGTAGTTCGTCAGCAGTGACTGGTGGTCGGCGTCGGTTTCCCTCGCCTTGTTCAGCAGGCGTGCGGCGACCGACGCGGCGAGGTTCACCTTCTTGCCGGCCGTCACGCGATCGAGTCCAGGTAGGGCTGCATCACGCGCGACACGCGGCAGATGCGGGCGAAGCGCGCGAGGTCGTTCGCGCCGCCGCGGTGCCTGCGGCTGAAGTCGCGCAGCGCCTCAACCGCAAGGTCGATGCCGATCTTGTTGCGGTATTTGAAACAGTCGGCCACCGTCTTCGCCGCGGAGTACACGCGGATCGGCACGCCCTCGACACGGTGCTGCTCGACGCCTTCGGTCAGCGCCGGACCGGAGAAACGCGCCACGCGCAGGCGCGGGTAGTCGAGTTGCGGGCGGCGCGCCTTCTCGGGCAGCGCGATCCACACCTGGGCCGGCGACTGCGTCGTCAACTCGTGAAAGCGCAGCGCCGTGAGTAGGCAGAACACCGCCTGTGGCACACGCTTGGCGACCTGCGCGAGGGTGTGATCCGCGGTCGGCTCGTGGTTGGCGGCGACGTAAAGGCCGCGGCTGCGCCGCACGACATGGCCGCCGTGCAGCAGGCGCGCGAGCTGCGCGCGCGTGACGCCGCGTTCCTCCAGGTCTCTCGGGCGCGCGACGCCGAGCTTGCGGATCAGCTTCAGCGTACGGACCTCGCTCACGGCTTCCATGTTGTGGATGATACGTAACGTCGGGGGTTAGACGCAAGTCCCGACGTTACGAGAGCTGCGACAACTCCTACTGACGTATGGATCGACAAGAGCTGGCTCGACGTGAATGACGTTGAACGAGAAGGCCATCAACTCAATCGATGCCGTGCTGACGTTGAAGTGCCTACTCGCTGGCATCGATCGCGGACGGCCGCCGGATGGGTGGGACGAGTTGCTGGCCAAGCGCGGCGCGAGGCGGGGCGACTGAAGCGTGCGACGGCGAAAGCGCGCGTGGGTTGAGTTGTTCGCGCAACGCCGCTTCCTAGAATCCGCCATTCGGCCGTTCGCTCTCGCACTCGAGAGGCGCGCTATCCGCATCATCGTCTCCCAATCCCAAGCGTGACCACCCACCACCATCTCCGCGCCTTCGAAGGCGGCCAGGCCCATTCCGCGTTTCGTCTTCGCGCGCTCGTCGACAAGGCGAAAGCCGTCGCGCCGCAGGTCGAGACCATCGACGCTCGGCACGTTCATTGGGCCTGGAGCGACGAGCCGTTGTCGAACGCGATGAGCGACAAGCTCGAGGCGCTGCTGCGGTACGGCGAGCCTTACGGCGGCGGCGACGACGGCGAGCTCGTCGTCGTGATGCCGCGGCTGGGCACGGTGTCGCCGTGGGCGAGCAAGGCGAGCGACATCGCGCGCAACTGTGGTGCAGCGGTGCACCGCATCGAGCGCGTGACCGAGTACCGGGTGAAGACGAAGCGCGGGCTGCTGGGCGGAATCAAGACGCTGGCGTCGCACGAACGTGACGCCATCGCGGCGCTGCTGCACGACCGCATGACCGACAGCGTGGCCTTCACGCGTGACGCGGCGCGTGCGTTGTTCGAGCGGCGAACCGAGCAACCGCTCGAGACTGTCGACGTACTGGGTGCCGGGCGCGCCGCGCTCGTGAAGGCCAACACCACGTTCGGACTGGCGCTGGCCGACGATGAGATCGACTACTTGGTCGATGCCTTCCGCATGCTCGGCCGCAACCCGACCGACGTCGAGCTGATGATGTTCGCGCAGGCCAACAGCGAACACTGCCGCCACAAGATCTTCAACGCGAGCTTCGTGATCGACGGGCAAGCGCAGCCGCAGTCGATGTTCGCGATGATTCGTCACACCGAGAAGGTGTCGCCGCAGCGGACGATCGTCGCCTATTCGGACAACGCCGCGATCATGCAGGGTGGCCCAGCGCGGCGGTGGATGCCGCAAGGCTTCACGAATGCGCCGCAGTACGGTCCGCGCGACGAGCTCGCGCACGTGCTGATGAAGGTCGAGACGCACAACCACCCGACCGCGATCGCGCCGTTCCCGGGTGCGGCGACCGGTGCGGGCGGCGAAATTCGCGACGAAGGCGCGACCGGTCGTGGTGCGCGGCCGAAGGCGGGGCTGACGGGGTTCTCGGTGTCGAACCTGCATTTGCCTGATACGAACGAGCCGTGGGAGCGCGCGCCCTACGGCAAGCCCGACACGATCGCGAGCGCGCTGCAGATCATGATCGACGGGCCGATCGGCGGCGCGGCGTTCAACAACGAGTTCGGTCGGCCCAACCTCGGCGGCTACTTCCGCGTGTACGAGCAGAAGGTTGATGGCGTGCAGCGTGGCTTCCACAAGCCGATCATGATTGCCGGCGGCTTGGGCACGATCGCCGACGCGCAGACGAAGAAGATCGAATTCCCCGAGGGCACGTTGCTGATTCAACTGGGCGGGCCGGGCATGCGCATCGGCATGGGCGGCGGTGCGGCGTCGTCGATGGCGAGTGGCACGAACGCGGCGCAGCTTGACTTTGATTCGGTGCAGCGCGGCAACCCCGAGATTCAACGCCGCGCGCAAGAGGTCATCAATCATTGCGCAGCGCTGGGCGAGAAGAACCCGGTGCTCGCGATTCATGACGTCGGCGCGGGCGGTTTGTCGAACGCGTTCCCCGAGCTTGCCGATGGCGCTGGGCGCGGCGCGCGCTTCGACCTTTCGCGCGTGCCGCTCGAAGAAAGCGGCATGGCGCCGAAAGAGATCTGGTGCAACGAAAGCCAAGAGCGCTACGTGCTGGCGCTCGAGCCTTCGGCGTTGCCGATCTTCGAAGCGATGTGCGCACGTGAACGTTGCCCCTTCGCGGTCGTCGGCAAGGCGACGGCCGAAGCGCAACTGGTGGTCGAGAAGGGCGTTGGCGGATCACGCGTGATCGACATGCCGATGTCGGTACTGCTGGGCAAAACGCCGCGCATGACGCGCGACGTGACGCGTGTGGTTCGCGACGCGGGCCCCGCGCTCGATCTCGCCGACGTGAAGCTCGAGAACGTCGCGTTCGATGTGCTGCGCCACCCGACAGTCGCATCGAAGCGCTTCCTGGTCACGATCGCCGACCGCACGGTGGGCGGCTTGTCGCATCGCGACCCGATGGTCGGGCCGTGGCAGGTGCCGGTGGCCGACTGTGCGGTCACGCTTGCCGACTACAGCGGCTTTCGCGGCGAGGCGATGAGCATGGGCGAACGCTCGCCGATCGCGTCGGTCGACGCGCCCGCGTCGGGCCGCATGGCGGTGGGCGAGGCGATCACGAATCTGCTGGCCGCACCGATCACGCTGCGCGACGTGAAGCTCAGCTGCAACTGGATGGCCGCGTGCGGTGAAGCTGGCGAAGACGCGGCGCTGTATGACACCGTGCGAGCGGTGGCGCTCGAGCTGTGCCCGGCGCTGGACGTTGGCGTGCCGGTGGGCAAAGACTCGTTGTCGATGCGCACGAAGTGGAAGGACAACAACGGCGTCGACAAGCAGGTGGTCGCGCCGGTGTCGCTGATCGTGTCGGCGTTTGCTGCGCTCGACGACGTGCGCGGATCGCTGACGCCGCAGCTCGCGGCCGACGCAGACACGGTGCTGATCCTCGTCGACCTCGGCGGCGGTCGTTCACGCATGGGCGGCTCGATGCTCGCGCAGGTGCTCGGCGCGGGCTACGGCGGCGCGGTGCCCGACCTCGACGACCCGAAGCGTTTGATCGCGCTGGTCGATGCCATCAACGAACTTCGTGCCGCGCGTCAGTTGCTGGCGTATCACGACCGCAGCGACGGCGGCCTTTGGGCCAGCGTCTGCGAGATGGCCTTCGCGGGTCACGTTGGCGTGAGCCTGAACGTCGACATGCTCGTGACCGAAGGCGACGGCATCGGCGACAGCCGCGCCGAATACGGCGACTCGAAGAACTGGGCCACGCAGGTCGGCGCGCGGCGGCACGAGTTGACGCTGCGCGCGTTGTTCAACGAAGAGCTCGGCGCCGTGCTGCAGGTGAAGCGCGCCGATCGCGATGCGGTGATTGGCGTCCTGCGTCGCCATGGCCTGTCGACCGCGAGCCACGTGATCGGCCAGCCGAACGATCGCGGCGTGGTCGAAGTCTGGCGTGACGCCAAGGTGCAGTTCACTGCGCCGCTGCGCGACCTGCATCAGGCTTGGGACGAGCCGAGCTGGCGCATCGCGAAGCTGCGCGACAACCCGGCATGCGCGGATGCCGAACACGAAGCCGCGGGCGCGGTCGACGACCCGGGGCTGCACGTGCACCTGAGCTTCGACGCGAATGACGACATCGCCGCGCCCGTTCGTGAACGCCGGCGCGCAGACCCGCGTTGGCGATCCTGCGCGAGCAGGGTGTCAACTCGCAAGTCGAGATGAGCTTCGCGATGCACGCCGCCGGCTTCGACACCTTCGACGTGCACATGAGCGACCTGCAAACCGGCCGCGCGCGCCTGGACATGTTCCAGGGCTTCGTCGCCTGCGGCGGCTTCAGCTACGGCGACACGCTTGGCGCGGGCGAAGGCTGGGCACGTTCGATCCTGTTCAACCCGCAACTCGCCGAAGCCTTCGCCGCGTTCTTCGACCGCGGCGACAGCTTCGCCCTGGGCGTGTGCAACGGCTGCCAGATGATGGCCGCGCTGGCACCGATCATCCCCGGCGCATCGGCGTGGCCCAAGTTCACGCGCAACAAGAGCGAGCAGTACGAAGCGCGGCTTGCGATGGTCGAAGTGCTCGACAGCCCCAGCATCTTCTTCACCGGCATGGCCGGCAGCCGCATCCCGATCGCGGTTGCGCATGGCGAGGGGTACGCCGACTTTTCTCAGCGCGGCGATACCAAGGCCGTGCACCGCGCGATGCGCTTCGTCGACAACACCGGCAAGCCGACCGAACGCTACCCCTTCAACCCCAACGGCAGCCCCGACGGTTTGACTGCGGTGACCACAGCCGACGGCCGCTTCACGGCGTTGATGCCACATCCGGAGCGGGTGTTCAGGAATGTGCAAATGAGTTGGCGTGCGGGCGACACGTCGAAGCCGAGTCCGTGGGTCCGGATGTTCGCGAACGCGCGCAAACAGGTAGGGTAGGGCCATGCCCACTCCGCAACAGGTCGAAGCGCTTCGTGACCTCCTCGACACCGCCGCCCCGCTGGTCGTGATCGAAACCCACGACGAGCGCCGTGTGCTGGCCCTCTTCGAAGCCTTCGCCAAAACGCAGACCAAGCGCGAGGTGTGGACTTGGTCCGCCAGCCGCGGCTTGCGGGTCGCGCACAACCTGAGGTTGCGCCTGACCGAGATGCGCGCAGAGGGTGGGGGTGGTGGCGACGCCGACGATGCGAAAGCGACGCGTCAATTGCCCGAAGCGCTCGAGGCGCTCGACAAACTGCACGAGCGGTCGATCGTGCTTTTGTTGGACGTGCACCCGTACCTCAGCAACCCGCTGATCGCGCGGGCGCTGAAAGAGATCGCATTGCGCGCCGAAGGCAAGGGTGACGGGCATGGCTTGCAGGTGCTGCTGGTGGGTCATGACATCAAAGTGCCCGACGAACTGGCGCCTTTCACCGCGCGCTTCGACATCGAGCCGATGACGCTCGATCGCGTGCGCGCGCTCTTCGACCAGGAGTTGATCCGCCATCAGCGGCTGAAGGGAAAGGAAGCCGTTGGTCTGCGCTCGACGCTCGAGTCGCTGCTGCGGCAGATGGTCGGCCTGGCCGAACCGTCGGTGCGGCATCTGGCGCGCGTGGTGCTGGCCGACGGGCAGGTCACCACGCCCGACCTTGCGCGCGTGATGGCGATGAAGGCCGAGATGTCGGGTGCGGCCGAACTGCTGGCTTTCGAGCAGCGGCTGCCGTCGCTTGATGACGTAGCCGGCATGGGCAAGTTGAAGCGCTGGCTGGCGGCGCGCCGTCAACCGTTCGTCGACCCGCAAGCGACCGGCCTGCCGCCACCTCGCGGCGTGCTGCTGTTGGGCGTGCAGGGTGCGGGCAAGAGCATGGCGGCGAAGGCCATCGCGGCGTCGTGGCAGGTGCCGCTGTTCCGGATGGATTTCGGCGCGCTGTTCGACAAGTACCAAGGCGAGAGCGAACGCAAGCTGCGCGAGGCGCTGCGCGTGGCCGACGCGATGCAGCCCTGCATCGTGTGGATGGACGAGGTCGAGAAGGGCCTGGCATCGGGCCAGGACGGCGCCGACAGCCTGGGCACCGGCCAGCGCCTGCTGGGCACGCTGCTGACGTGGATGGCCGAGCGCACGGCGTCGGTGTTTCTGGTGGCGACGGCGAATGACGTGCAGAAGCTGCCGCCCGAACTGATCCGCAAGGGCCGGTTCGACGAGATCTTCTTCGTCGACCTGCCTGTCGAGCCGGTGCGTGACGCCATCTTCCGCCTGCACCTTGCCAAGCGCCGTGTGGCGGTCGACGAGGCGCTGATGCCTGCGCTGGTGAGCGCCAGCAGCGGTTTTTCGGGCGCCGAGATCGAAGCCGCGATCGTGGCTGCGTGCTACGAGGCGCACGGCCAGCAGCGTGCGCCCGATGCGCAGGCGGTGGCGGGCGAGCTGGCGCGCACGAAGCCGCTGTCGGTGACGCGCGCGGAGTCCATCGACGCCCTGCGCGCCTGGGCGGCCGATCGGACGGTGCCCGTGGAGTGACGGGCAGAGTGTACGATTCGTCACACGCGCGCGGTGAGAAAATCCGCAGCGTTGTCTGCCGGCCCGAAGGTTCTTCCATGAGCAAAACCACCCAACGCATCACCCCCGAACTTCGCAAGTGGATCATCGACCAGGCGCAGGCCGGGCATCAGCCCGACGCCGTGCTGACCTCGATGAAGTCCAGCGGCTGGGATGAAGAGACCGCGATCGAGGCCCTCGAGAGCACGCTGACCGGGTTCCTGGCGGAGCAGAAAAAGAAGAACGAACTTCCCGCCCCCGTGGTCGTGCCCGAACCTGCGATGGACGGATCGCCGCCGGTACTCGATGCGGGCGACCGCGAGGTGAAGATCCTGATGTCGATGAAGAACCCGCGCGTCATCGTCTTCGGCGGGTTGCTGTCCGACGACGAATGCGACGAACTGATGCGCCTGGCCGAGCCGCGGATGGAGCGCTCACAGACCGTCGTCAACGCGACCGGCGGCAGCGAGGTCAACGAGGCACGCACCAGTCGCGGCATGTTCTACACCCGCGGCGAGAACGACGCCTGCAAGCGCGTCGAGGCGCGGATCGCGAAGCTGTTGGGCTGGCCGATCGAGAACGGCGAAGGCCTGCAGATCCTGAACTACGCACCCGGCGCCGAGTACAAGCCGCACTACGACTACTTCGACCCCGCGCACAGCGGCACGCCGAAGATCCTGCAGCGCGGCGGCCAGCGCGTGGGCACCATCGTGATGTACCTGAACACGCCCACCAAGGGCGGCGGCACCACCTTCCCCGACGTGTTCGTCGAGGTGGCGCCGATCAAGGGCAACGCGGTGTTCTTCAGCTACGACCGCGCCCACCCCAGTACGAAGACGCTGCACGGCGGCGCGCCGGTTGTCGAAGGCGAGAAGTGGGTCGCGACGAAGTGGCTGCGGCAGGGCCGCTTCGACTGACGCAGGGCCGCTTCGACTGACGCAAGCCGTCGAGGCTTAGTCTGATCGCCCCAGCCGGGCCAGTTCGGACGACTCGAGCACCTGCACGCGTGGGCCTTCGTCGCGCATGCGTCGCACCACGGCCCGGGCGACAACCGCATCGTCGATGGGACGCCAGCGCGATGGCAGCCACGGCATCAGCGGGCGGCTCGCCAGCGCGACCAGGCGCTCGAGCGGGCGCGGCGGCTGCCCGAGGGCGGTGCGGTCACCCAGCAGCAACGAAGGTCGCGCGATGACGAGTCGCTCGAAGCCCAGATTCAGTGACCGCGTTTTCGGCCTCGCCTTTCACGCGGTTGTAGAACACGTTCGAGTTCGGGTGTGCGCCCAGTGCTGACACGAGGGCCAGGCGCGCCACGCCGGCCGCCTTGGCGGCCTTGGCCAGCGCGAGCACGGTGTCGAAGTCGACGCGTCGGAAGGCGTCTTGCGACCCCGCCTGCCGGATCGTGGTGCCCAGCGCGATGTAGCACTCGTAGGCCAGCGGCAAGCGCGGCTGGCTTGTCGAAGTCGACGCGATGCGTCAGCAGCCGCGGCGAAGGCGAGATACCGTGGTCGACCCGGCGCACCAATGCGTGCACTGTGCCGGTGCTGCGGTCCTCGAGCAGGCGCCGCAGCAAGGACCGCCCGATCAGCCCGGTTGCAGCCGGCGATGATGACGGAAGGGCGGTCGGTGCCGACGGACATGGGCTCACTGTAAGCGCGCCCATGTGAGATCACGTCGACCCGACAGCCGCGTGTGCCTAACTGGCTACAGGCGCGGCGGCCGATGGCTGACCGGGCAGGCCGCCATCCGCCATCAATCAGCGCTTGGGTGCACGCTGCGGATCGTTGTGCGCGTGGCCGGTGGAAGGCCGACGCATGGCCCGACGCAGGACGGGCCGGTTGCGACCGGGTGCCTTGCGGCTGTGCGCGGCTACCGTGCGGCGGCACGCCACGTGGCGCATGGGCGTCGCGCCGGCGGCGGCTGTGCATGGCCGCGCGGCGGCTGTGCGGCACGCGCGGCGGCTGTGCATCACGGCGAGGCGGCCGCGTGCGACGTCCGCGGCGGTGCACGAGGCGCATGCGCGCGATGTGTGCGAGCGCGACCCTCCGCGCCCTGCGCCAACGCCGATCGTCATGCGGCCCAGCACGATCGGCTCGGCCTTCTCGTTCAACGGCGGCTCGAAGCCGGCGATGACCTGCGCGCGGGATCTCGCGGCGGATCAGCTTTTCGATGTCGCGCAGGAAGATGTTTTCGTCAACGCACACCAGCGAGATCGCCTCGCCGTTCGCTCCCGCGCGGCCGGTGCGGCCGATGCGGTGCACATAGTCCTCGGGCACGTTCGGCAGCTCGAAGTTGACGACGTGCGGCAGCTGGTCGATGTCGATGCCGCGCGCGGCGATGTCGGTGGCCACCAGCACCGGCAGCTTGCCGGTCTTGAACTCGGCCAGCGCCTTGGTGCGTGCACCCTGGCTCTTGTTGCCGTGGATCGCCATCGCGCCGATGCCGTTCTTGTCGAGCCATTCGGCCAGCCGGTTCGCGCCGTGCTTCATGCGCGTGAACACCAGCACCTGGTGCCAGTCGCCTTCGCTGATCAGGTGGGCGAGCAGCTCTTTCTTCTTGTCGCGTGCGACCGGGTGCACCTTCTGCGCGATGTTCTCCGCGGTCGCGTTGCGGCGCGCCACTTCGATCAGCGCCGGCTTGTTCAGCAGGCGGTCGGCCAGGGCCTTGATCTCGTCGCTGAAGGTCGCCGAGAACAGCAGCGACTGCTTCTTCGCCGGCAGCAGGGCCAGCACTTTCTTGATGTCGTGGATGAAGCCCATGTCGAGCATGCGGTCGGCTTCGTCGAGCACGAAGAACTGCACGTGCGACAGGTCGAGCGTGCCCTGCTGGTGGTGGTCGAGCAGCCGGCCCGGCGTGGCCACCAGGATGTCGACGCCGCGGCGCAGCTTGTCGATCTGGGGTTGCATGCCCACGCCGCCGAACATCACCATGCTTTTCAGCGGCAGGTGTTTGCCGTAGGTGCGCACGCTTTCTTCGACCTGCGCCGCGAGTTCGCGCGTGGGGGTGAGGATCAGCGCGCGGATCGGCTGTGCGGCCGCGCTTGTCGATGGCGGGCCGGCCCGCGTTCAACATGTGCAGCATCGGCAGGGTGAAGCCGGCGGTTTTGCCGGTGCCGGTCTGTGCGCCGGCCAAAAGGTCGCCGCCGTCCAGCACGGCGGGGATCGCCTGTGCCTGGATGGGGGTCGGCGTGTCGTAGCCCTGCTCGCGAACGGCGCGCAGGATCGGCTCGGCCAAGCCGAGATCGGTGAATTGCATGGGAAGAGGCTCGTCGAGAGCCTGTGGTTCGCGCCGGTCATCACCCGGGAGGGTGCACCAGTCGGGAAGGCGCGAAGGCGAAGGAAGTGTCGAAACGACCGCGCCGCAACAACTGGACTTTGCGGCGCAATGCGGATTCTATGCGCAGCGTTGCTGCGTCTGCGTGCGGATGTGGCGGTGCTGCGTGCTGCCGCGTGTCAGTCGTGGGTGCCGCGCATCACCCGAAGCGATCACTTGAAGCGAAACACCATCTGGCCCAGCACGGTCGGCGGCGTGGCCTTGCCGCCGCCGGTCGACACGCGCGGGATGTAGACGATGTTCATCCCGAGCGTGCCGTCGGCCGCGGCGATCGACGCCGTCGGCAGCAGCGCGGGAACAAGCGCGCGCTTGCCGCTCCAGCTCACCGAACGATAGAAGCCGAACGCGCCGACGCCGAGGCTCGTTTCGATCGAATGGCTCCAGTTCCAACGGTGCACGTACGTGGCGCCGCCGTAGCCGCCCCAGAAGCGGCGCGAATCGCGCATGGCACCCGCCGTCCAGCGCAGCTGCCAAGGGCTGTCGGCGTTGACGTCCCGGCGCTCGAAGCCAAGGCCAGGGTGGGCTTCGCTCCACTCGCGGTCGGTCGCGCGCGTCTGCGCAAAGTGGTGCGACACGCCGCCGGTGTGCACGTACCACTGCGTGCCGGCCGCTGCGTGCGCTGTGCCGCTCGAAGCCGCGCCAACAAGCGACAGCAGCGGCGACGGACGGTCGCGAGATTCGTTAGGTTTTGCATGAAAGCGTCGGGCATCGAAGACGCGTGAGCTTAGGTCGTCAGTCGTGCGGCAAAAAGCCCGCAGTCGCGCGTGAGGCGTGTGAACTTCTTCACGGGTGGCGGGATCGCTCCAGCGAAGTGATCGCGCACGCGGCACTTTTTAACTGGGTGACTCGGGTGCGGCCCCGACACTGACCGTCATGTCACCCGAAGCCACGCGGCCTTTCGACTCCGCTCGCAACGGGCCTCCACCCACGAGCGTGCACCACGCCCGCTGGGCGAGGCCTGGGCCGTGATGCGCGCAGTGGTTTTCGCGCTCTTTCTGCGCGAGTTGAAGACGCGCATGGGCGGTCGCTGGTGGGGCATCGTGTGGATCATCGGCGAGCCGGCGGCGAGCGCTGCGGTGCTGCTCGCGATGTACAGCCTGGCGCATGCGCGCGTCATCGGCGGCGTCGACACGCTGCTGTTCCTCGTCAGCGGCCTGCTGCCGTTCCAGCTCTTCAAGCACCTCGTGCTGCGATCGATGGAAAGCATCGACGCGAACCAGGGGCTCTTTGCCTATCGCCAGGTGCGGCCGATCGACGCCGTGGTCGCGCGTGCGCTGGTCGAACTGGTGCTCGCGCTTGCGGTGGCAACGGTTGCGGTGTCGCTGCTGGCATGGCTTGGCCATGACGTGGTGGCGCACCACCCGCTCGAGCTGATCGGCATCAGCGTGCTGCTCGTGGCCCTTGGCACCACGCTGGGCCTGCTGGCCGCGGTGGCGACCGGCGGTGCGCTGGCGCGCGCGCGCGCCGCGATCCGCGTGGCGAGCGTGCCGCTGATGCTCGTGTCGGGCGTCGTCTTTCCGGTCGTTGTGCTGCCGCCCGCGGCACGCGAGGCGCTGGCACTGAACCCGCTGCTGCATCTGCTCGAAGGCGTGCGCGGCGCGGTGTTCGGCAGTGCCTATCACGCGATGCCCGAGACCACGATGGTGTGGCCCGCCGCCGCGTGGCTGATCGGCGCGACGCTCGCGTTGGCGCTGTACGTCCAACGCCGCGAGCGGCTGAGGACGTCGTCATGAGCCCACGCCCGGCCGCTCCCGCAGGCCCGAAGGGGCTGCTTCGCAGTCCGTGGGCCCGCACCGCAGTGCGGAGCGCGGAGGTTGCCCAATGAGCGCGCTGGTCGAGATCGATCGCGTGACGAAGAGCTACCCCGGCCGCCTGGGCCGCCGCTTCGTGCTGCGCGACCTGAGCCTGACGCTCGAGCGCGGGCGCAACATCGGGCTGATCGGACCCAACGGCGCCGGCAAGTCGACGTTGATGCGTCTGCTGGGCGGTGTCGAGGCGCCTGACAGCGGACGCATCGTCAGCCATTGCCGCGTGTCGTGGCCGATCGGCTTGGCCGGCGGTTTCCAGGGCTCGCTGTCAGGGCGTGACAACGCGCGTTTCGTGTGCCGCATCCACGCCGTGAGCGGCGATGCGATGCGAGCAAGGGTCGCCGACGTGGAGCGCTTCGCCGAGATTGGCAGCGCGTTCGACCTGCCGGTGAAGTCGTACTCGTCGGGCATGCGCTCGCGCCTGACCTTCGCGCTGGCGATGGCGTTCGAGTTCGACCTGTACCTGATCGACGAGGTCACCGCCGTGGGCGACGCCGACTTCAAGCGCAAGAGCCGCGCCGAACTCGAGCGCCGCCTCGCGAGCGCCAACGTCGTCTACACCAGCCACAACATGGACGAGATCGCGCGCCTGTGCAACCAGGTGGTGCTGCTCGAGCCGGGCGCGCCGGCGCGCGTGTTCGACGACGTGAAGGCCGGCATCGCGGCGTATCAGAAGGCGCCTCGCGCACCTGCACCGCCACAGACGCACGCGGCTCGCGAGGCGCAGCCGGCATGAAGCACCCGAGCCTTTGGCGGCGCCTCGCGCTGGCGCTGGTGGTGGTGCTGCCCGTCCTGCTCGGCGGGCTGTACTTCACCGTCTTCGCCGTCGACCGCTACGTCAGCACCAGCGTCGTCACCGTGCGCCGCGCGGGCGCCGAAAGCCCGGCCGCGGGTGGGTTGGCGCTGCTGCTGGGCGCGGGCAACGCCAGCTCGCTCGAAGACGCACGCTACCTGCGCGACTTCGTGCATTCGCTCGCACTCTTCAAGAAGCTCGACGCGTCGATGCACTTGCGCGAGCACTTCGGGCGCTCCGGCAGCGACCCGTTCTATCGCTTGTGGCCGCAGGCCGGGCAGGAATGGGCGCACGACTACTGGCGCAGCCGCGTCGAGGTCGCACTCGACGAACTGAGCGGGCTGCTCACGCTGCGCGTGCAGGGCTTCGAGCCGGCCTTCGCGCAGCGTGTCAACGCCGCGCTGCTTGCCGAAAGCGAAGCTTTCGTCAACAACATTTCGCAGCGCATTGCGCAAGAGCAGATGGGCTTCGCGCGGGCCGAGCTGGCGCGCGCGGAAACCAAGCTCGAGGGCGCGCGTGGCGACCTGCTGGCGTTCCAGGGCAAACATCGGATGCTCGACCCCGTGACGCAGGCGCAGGCCAGCGGCGCGCTCGCGGCCGAGTTGCGCGCGCAGGTCGCGAAGCTCGAAGCCGAGATCAACACCCGACGCGCCTACTTGAACGCAGACAGCCCCGAAGTCGTGTCGCTGAAAGGGCAAGCCGCGGCGCTGCGCCTTCAAGTGTCACGTGAAGCGCGCGGCGCGACCGAGCCCGGCGCGCTGGGCGCGCTGGCGCAGCAGTACCGCAAGCTCGAGGCCCAGGCCGGCTTCGCGGCAGACGGCTACAAGGCCGCGCTCGCGTCGCTCGAAACGGCGCGCCTGGACGCGGCGCGCAAGGTCAAGAGCCTGGTCGTGATCGAGCCGCCGACCGAACCCGAAACCGCGGAGTACCCGCGCCGCATCTACGCGATGTTCACGCTGCTGGTGGCCTGTGCGCTGTGCTTTGCCCTCGTGCGGCTCGGGCTGGCCGTGATCGACGAACACCGACCATGACGATGTCTTTCTCTTCGCTCCTTCGTTGCGGCGATGTTCGCCGGCGTCGATCACCTGGCACGGTGTTGCCGCGGCGCAGTCGACCAGGCGCGCCCGCGACGCACCGCAGAACATCGCCTCGACGAACGCATCGGGCGCCCGGCCGCGATGCCCGCGCCCGCATCTCCCGCGTGCTGCGACGCCAGGCGGCACGCGAACCGCACCCCGCGCCGGCCGCACCGGCCGCACCTGCGCCTGCACTGCGCGCGGCCGACGCCGTGCCCGTCTTCGGCAGCCAGCTCTTCGGTGGCCGCTTCGCCGGCCAGTCGTTCACCGGCTTCAACCCCGACTACCAGATTGCCTCCGGTGACCGCATCAACGTGCGCCTGTGGGGCGCCTACGCACTCGAGACCACGCAGGCGATCGACGCGCAGGGCAACATCTTTCTGCCCAACGTCGGCCCGGTGCGCCTCGTCGGCGCGCGCAACGTCGAGCTGAACGCGCTGGTGCAGACGCACGTCAAGCGCGTGTTCCGCGCCAACGTCTACAGCTACGCGAGCCTCGAAGCGGCGCAGCCGGTGAAGGTTTACGTCACCGGCTTCGTGCGCCAGCCCGGCCTGTACAACGGCCTGTCGTCGGACTCGGTGCTGCACTACCTCGACACGGCCGGCGGCATCGACCCCGACCGCGGCAGTTATCTCGACGTACAGGTGCTTCGCGGTGGTTCGTCGCGCGCGCGCGTCGACCTGTACCGCTTCCTGCTCGAAGGCCGGATCGACCCGCTTCAGCTGCACGACGGCGACACGCTGCTGGTGGCGCCGCGCCGCTATGCGGTGCGCATCAACGGCGAAGTCGACAACGCCATGATGTTCGAGCTGCGCGAGCCGAACGCGACGGCCGAGCAGCTGCTCGCGCTTGCGCGCCCCAAGCCCACCGCGACGCACATCGCGGTCGTGCGACTGCAAGGCGCGCAGCGGCGCAGCGAATACCACCCGATCGCCGACGCCGCGAAGGTCACCATCGGCAGCGGCGACGAGATCACGGTCACCGCCGACAAGGTGCCGGGCACGATCCTCGTGCGCATCGAAGGCGCGCACCGCGGCCAGCGCACCGCGGTGCTGCCTTACGGCGCGCGCCTGAAGGACGCGGTCGCGCTGCTTCAACCGTCGCCGCAGGCGCGTGTCGACGCGCTGCAGCTGTATCGCAAGTCGATCGCGGTGCGCCAGAAGGAGATGCTGGGCGTGTCGCTCGACAAGCTTCAGATGCAAGTGCTGACCGCGCGCTCGGCCACCAACGAAGAAGCCACGTTGCGCGCGAAGGAAGCCGAGCTGGTGCTTCAGTTCGCCGAACGTGCGCGCACGATCGACCCCAAAGGCCAGTTCGTGCTGCCTGATCCCGCCACGGCCGGCGAGGCTTTGCTCGAAGACGGTGACGTGCTCATCGTGCCCGAGGAATCGGCGCAGGTGAACCTGCACGGCGAGGTCATGTTCCCCGGCGCGCTGCACCACGACGGCCAGCGCACCGTGGGCGAATACATCGAGCTGGCCGGCGGCTACACGCAGAACGCCGACACGTCACGCGTGCTGCTGATCCGTCGCAGCGGTGCGGTCGTCGAAGCCGACCCGCGCACACGCCCGCTGCCGGGCGAAGAGCTCATGGTGTTGCCGAAGGCGGCGACCAAGAGCATCGAAGTCACGCGCGGCATCACGCAGATCATTTACCAGATCGCGGTCGCGGCGCGAATTGCGCTGGGGTTCTGAACGGTTGTTTGATCGGTCCTCGTGAAGTACTTGTTGATCGACCCGTTCAACCAGGGGACCAGCGGCGTCACCACGTACTGCCGTCTGGCGCGCGCGCGCTTGGCGGCGCTGGGCTGGAGCGTCGACATCCTGGCGCGCGCCGAGCACGAGGCGCTGGCCGACTTCCGCCTGCGTGTGGCGCAGGCGAGCGTGCATGCGATGCCGCCGTATGCCTGCGTGGAAGCCCCCGAGACGCTCGCCGTCACGCGCCATATCCACGATGCGAGCCGACTGCACATCCGCCTGCACGGTTCCCGGCATTTCGGTGCGTGGCTGCAGGGTCTGACCAGCGACCCGACCGAGCTTGCAGCCGAGCGCGCCGAGGTCGAGCGTGCGCGTTGGGTGTCGGCGCCGTCGCACGCCGCGGTCAGCACGCACGGCTTGCATTTCGGCGACACACGATTGATCCGTGTCTATCCGAACTCGGCCCCCGATGACGCGGCGGTAGCCACGACGGCGGCTCCAGATTTCGACTTCCTGTTCCTTGGGCGCTGGCAGCCTCTCAAGGGCGCGACGTTCTTTACGCAGATGGTGCGTGCCCTTCCCGAGTCGCGCTTCGCGGTGGCCTGCGCCGAACGGCCCGTGGACTTACCTGCGGGCGCACGGCATCTGCCGACGCTGACACCGGCGCAGCGCGCTCATGCCCTGTCACGCGCCGCCGTGGTGGTCATCCCGAGCCTGTTCGAAACAGCGTCGATGGTTGCGCTGGAATCGCTCGCAAGTGGCCGGCCTGTCGTGACCTGGGCGCATGTCGGCGCGGCCGAGTACGCCAAGCCACCTTCCCTGTATGCGGCGCGTCCCTGGGATCTGGACGACCTGATCGAGAAAGCGCTGCTTGCACGCAATCGGCCGCTGGCGTCCGAAGACGTCGGCGTCGTGCAGCGCATCAACGCGGATTTCGATCACGGCGCGCGCGCGCTGCTTGCCGACCAGCCCGACCCCCGGACCACCTTTCCTCGCGAGCCGCTGTCGCCCGCCAACTACCGACATATCTTCGCCACCATGCCGTCCCTTCACAGCGCCCAACGCAAAACCGTCTTCCAACGCAAGTGGCGCAAGCTGATCCGCGATCCGGCAGCCTACTGGCGCGACTCGGTGTTGGGCCGTGCATTCGCGGGCGCAAAGCCGTCGGCCGTTGGCCATGGCGCTGGCCCGACGCCGTCGGCACCTGCGGCAGTACCTGGGCGAGAGCCGCAGGTGCACAGAGTCGGCATCGTGCCCCGCACGGGTTTCGTCAAACTCAAGGCGCCGGCCAAAGCTGTGGCCGGCTGGCGCGTATGCATCGTGCATGCCGCACACGACACCGAGCGTGTCGAGCAACTGGTGAGCAGCCTCGGCGCCTTTCAGGACTTTTCGCCCTTCCTGCGCAATCGCCTGAACCTGCTGTCTTTCGAGCACGACTCGCAGGAGTCGCTGCCCGAGTTGATTGGCCGCTTCGACCAGAAGAACAAGGAGTTGCTGGCCGAGATCGACCACATGCTCCTGCTCGACGCGCCGGCGAATCTGGCCGAGGCGCTGCGCTCCTGCGCGCCCGGTACTCGCACGGTGGCCATCGTCACGCACGCCGGCAGCAAAGCCATCGGCGCACCTTCGTCCGAGGACGACGACGCCAACGACAACACCGCGATCGACGCCGACGCCGATGCCGCGAACGCCAACGCCGAGAACGCCGGTTGGGCGTTGCCGGCCGCCGGTGTACTCGACCCGCCACAGCCGCACCAGGCGGATGCACTGGTGTGCCTGGCCGGCAGCCCTTGGGCCGAAAGTTCTGACTGGCGCCGCAAGCTGGTCATCGAGGCCATCGACCAATTGCCGGTGGCTCTCCTGCGCCTCGTGCGCGAGACCGGTCCGAAGACGCGCGACATGCTGTTCCAGATCCGTGGCGAGCCGCGTTTCGACCCCGATCTCCACGACTTTGATCCGGCACGTTTCCAGGGCCGGATTCGCATCGGCGCAGCGCCGTTGCCCCGCGCCGCCACGTTGCGCGAATTGATTCAGCGCCTGAGCCCCGAGGTCGCCGAGATGTACGTGCTGGAGTCCGTTTACATGCGTTACCGCAGCCTTTGCAACGAGGTCGAGGCCGGGGCAAGCCCGGACCGACTGATCGAGGCCTGCTTGCACGATGGAGTGCTGTTCGATGTCGCTTAAGGTTTTGCATCTGTCGCCGACGCCGCTGGTCGCCGCACCCGGCCGCCTCACGCGCACCTTGCGCGGCGCAGGTATTGACGCCTTGTGCGCGGTGTTGAAGGACTACCCGGCCAGCGGGCCGCTGGCGGGCAAGTTCATCGAAGACTCGAGCGTTCTCCACGACGCTTGCAAGGAAGTGCTCGAGCTCGTCGACGACTTCGCGGCCACCGCCGATGTCATTCACGTTCACAACGACCTGCCGGCTGCGCGGGTGCAGTGGTTACGCGAGCGCTCGCCGAGGGCTGCCTTCGTCTACCAGGTGCACTCACCGCTGCGCGAAGGCCCTCTGTACTACAGCCGTGCCGACCACATCGGGCTGCCGTTCAGGGCGAGGCTGGCGGTGGGCCAGTACCAGCCGCGTCACTTCCCGGATTACCTGCCGGTGCCGAACCTGGTGCCGGACCAGCCCGCGTTCCGCCCACGCCAACCCGGGCAGCGATTGCGGGTGCTCTTCAGCCCTTCGCACACGCGCGGGGGCCGCTGGAATGCCAAATATTCAGAGCCGCTCGAGAACGCGATACAGACCCTGCGCAGCTCCGGGCACATCGAAGTTGTCTGGCCGTCGAAGCCGGTCTCGCCCGGCGAACTGATGGCACTACGCCGCACGTGCCACGTCACCATCGACGAGATCGTCACCGGCGCGTTCCACCAGGTATCAATCGAGGGTCTGTGCGCCGGCAACGTCGTCATCAACCGTGCCGACTTCTTCTCGAAGGCCATGATGGCGCAGTGTGCGCAGACCGACGAATTGCCGCCGTTCGTCCATGCCGACGGCTCGACGATTCAAGACCTGCTGCTGCGTCTGGCGGGCGACGTGGCCCACACCGCGGCGCTGCAACTGGCCAGCCACCACTATTTCATCCACCACCTGACCGCGGAGACCCTGGTTCGCAGGTTCATCTCTATCTATGAAACGCTCCACTAAGACCAGCCTGGCGTCGCTGCGCGGCCGGCATCGCGGCGAGGCCGCCTTCGTCCTCGGCAACGGCCCCTCGATCAATCGAGAAGACCTGTCACGGTTGCGCGGGCGACTTTCCATCGGCATGAACGCTGCGACCCTGCTGGAAGCCACCCACGGTTTCACGCAGACCTACTACACCATCTCCGATCGACGCTTTCTGACGCATCCGGTCAAGCGCGCCTGGGGCACGTGCGACCTGCATCGCGACACCGTGCGCGTGCTGCGCGCCGACCTGCGCGCAGAAGACGATGCCGCGCTGGCCGCGCGCACGCTCTACACGCCGCACATCAAGCGCGACGGCTGGTCGCACGATTTGGGCCTGGGCTACTACTACGGCTGCACGACCACGATGTTGGCCGTGCAACTGGCCGCGCACCTGGGCTGTACGCGCATCTACCTGCTGGGTGTGGACCTGCGTTACACAGCCGAGTCGCCACGTTTCTACGCCGAGGTTGATCCGCAGGTCGAGGACGCGTTCACGTCAGTGCAGATCTGGAACCTCTCGAACGCGTTTCGCGAATTGCGTGCACGTGGCGTCGAGCTGATCAGTTGCAGTGAGTCGTCGCTGCTGCGGCCGTATCTGCCTTACCAGGCATTCGACGCGGCCACGGCGGCCGGCGCCGCTGCGTCAAGCCCGTCCTGGAGCCGCCAACAACACAACCGCACGGAGCAGCCGGTTGCTGCCTGACATCCAAATGGAAAACATGACCGACACCAACTCCCTCTTCTTCATCGCCGGCCCCTGCGCCATCGAGTCCCGCAGCTTCGCCCTCGAAACCGCGGCCGCAGCTGAAGGAAATCTTCGCCAAAGCCAAGCTGCCCTTCATCTACAAATCCTCCTTCGACAAAGCCAATCGAAGCTCCGGCAGCGGCTTTCGCGGTGTGGGCATGGATGAAGGCCTTTCGATCCTCGCCGAGGTGAAGTCGAGCCTGGGGTTGCGCGTGCTCACCGACGTTCACGAGGCGTGGCAGGCCAAACCCGCGGCCGAAGTGGTCGATGTGTTGCAGACGCCGGCGTTTCTGTGTCGTCAGACCGACTTCATCGAAGCCGTGGCCGTCACCGGCAAACCGGTGAACATCAAGAAGGGCCAGTTTCTCGCGCCCGGGGACATGCAACACGTGATCGCGAAGGCGCGCGCGGCGGCGGCGCAAGCCGGCATCGCCGATGCGCAGTTCTTCGCCTGCGAGCGCGGCACCAGCTTCGGCTACGGCAACCTCGTGGTCGACATGCGTGGCCTCGAGATCATGGCGCAGACGACCGGCGTGCCGGTCGTGTTCGATGCCACGCATTCGGTGCAGCTGCCCGGCGCGCAGGGCACGAGCAGCGGTGGCCAGCGCCAGTACGTTGCGCACCTGGCGCGCGCGGCGGTCGCCACCGGCGCGGTCAGCGGTGTGTTCATGGAGGCACACCCCGACCCCGACAAAGCGCCTTGCGACGGCCCGAACATGCTGCCTTTCACGGCGCTGCCACGCTTGTTGAACGAGTTGGCTTCCATTCGCCGCGTCGTCGCGGAATGATGTGGGCTCCGCTGCTGCGGAGCCTTTCATCCTCTTCGATTTTTCGCGAGCCCTGTCGATGCCCAACAAGAACGACAACCCGAACCAGAACGCCGTCGATCAGGCGCGCCGCGTGATCGCGATGCAGACCGAAGCCCTGCGCAGCATGGCGCAGCGCATGGACCACGCGTTCGAGGACGCGGTGGCACTGATCTCGCGCTGCACCGGCCGCGTGGTCGTGATCGGGATGGGTAAGTCGGGCCACATCGGCCGCAAGATCGCGGCGACGATGGCGTCGACCGGCACGTCGGCGTTCTTCGTCCATCCGGCCGAAGCTTTTCACGGCGACCTGGGGATGATCCGGCCCGAGGACGTGGCGTTGCTGATCTCGAACAGCGGCGAGACCGAAGAGCTGGTGCGCCTGCTGCCGTTTCTCGAGTCGCAGGGCAACGCGGTGGTGGTGATGACGGGCAAGGCCCGCTCCACGCTTGCGCGCGGTGCCGACGCGGTGCTCGACGTCGGTGTCGACGTCGAGGCGTGCAGCAACAACCTCGCGCCGACGAGTTCGACCACTGCGACGCTCGTGATGGGCGACGCACTCGCGGTCGTGATGTCGCAACGCCGTGGCTTCAAGCCCGAGGATTTCGCGCGGTTTCATCCGGGCGGCAGCCTGGGGCGCAAGCTGCTCACACGCGTGCGCGACACGATGCAGCGCGACCCGTTGCCGTTCTGCGCGCCCGACGCGAGCTTCCGCGAGGTGGTGCACGCGATCTCGCGCGGACGCATGGGTCTGGTGCTGGTTGGCGCGGCCGACGCACTGCTTGGCATCATCACCGACGGCGATCTGCGCCGCACCTTCGAACGCCGTGCCGACCCGTTGGCCGCGCGGGCGAGAGAAATGATGAGCTCGTGCCCGCTGACGGTCGACGCTGCCGAGCGCCTGGGCCTGGCCGAGTCGCTGATGCGCGAGCATCGCGTGGGCGCGCTGGTCGCGCTTGACGCGCAGGGTGTCGTGGTGGGCATCGTGACGTTGCTTGCGTCGGCCGACGACGAAGCCGCACGCGAGCCCAGCGACAGCACGCGCGGCGAGCTGGTGGCAGCCGAACGCCTGAACGCGCACTGATCGACGGCGCAACGGGCAGGCGTGTTCGTGTCTGCCGGCATCACCTCATCGCTCGCACTCGAGCCTTCGGCGCGGCCACGGCTTGCGTTGGTCACGCGCGGCTTGCAGCGCGTGGCGACGTTGCCGACGCTGCTGCATGACTGGCAGCTGGTGCACGGGCGCGTGCGCGGTGCGGGCAGCGCCGATGCGGTGCTTGCGTGGGGTCATCGGCCCAGCGCGGTCGTCGCCGCGGACCATGCCCAGCGCCACAGGCTGCCTCTGCTGCGTGCGGAAGACGGCTTCCTGCGGTCGGTCGAGTTGGGTCACAAGCAACCGCCGCTGTCGATCGTGCTGGACGACCTGGGCATGCATTTCGATGCGTCGCAGCCTTCACGCCTCGAGCGGCTGATCGCACGGCCCGCCGCGCCTGCGATGCTGGAGCGCGGCGCCGCGTTGTGTGAGCTGTGGGCGCGCTCGCGCGTGTCGAAGTACAACCATGCGCACGAGGCGCCCGGTGGCCTCGACGTCGCGGGTGCGCCTTCGTGCTTGCCACCTTTCGTGCGACCGTGGGTGCTGGTGGTCGACCAGACCGCGGGTGATGCGTCGATCGCCGCGGGCGGCGCGGATGCGCGCAGCTTCACGGCCATGCTGGAAGCCGCGCTCGACGAGCACCCGCACGCGCGCATCATGCTCAAGGTGCACCCGGCGGTTGTTGCCGGACGCGCGCGCGGCCACTTCGACAGGCTCAGCTCGGGCCAGGCCGCGCGCGTGACGATCGTCGGCCACGACGTTCATCCGCCCGCACTGCTCGAGCGCTGCGACGCGGTGTACGTGGTTGGCTCGCTCATCGGCTTCGAGGCGCTGCTGTGGCAACGCCCGGTGCGCTGCTTCGGCATGCCGTTCTACGCGGGCTGGGGACTGACCCAAGACCAGTTGCGCGCACCCGCGCGCCGCGCGAGCGTGGCGCTCGAGTCGCTTGTGTTTGCCGCGCTGGTCGACTACGCGCGTTACGTCGACCCCGAAACCGGCGCGATGTGCGGCCCCGAACGCCTGATCGCGCACCTGGCGCTTCAGCGGCGCATGCGCACACGCTTCGAGCCGCGGCTTCATGCGCTCGGGTTCTCGCGCTGGAAGAAGCCGATCGCGCGCGCGTTCTTCGGCGGCAGCGAGCTGCAGTTCTTGCGCAGCGCGACCGAGGTCGCGACCACGACGACGACCACCAACGGGGCCGAGGCGCCGGTGGTGATGTGGGGCGCCAAGCCTGCACCTCCAGCCGCCAAAGTCATTCGCGTCGAAGACGGCTTCATCCGCTCGGTGGGGCTGGGCGCCGACCTGACGCGGCCGCTGTCGTGGGTGCAGGACGATCTGGGCATCTACTTCGACGCGACGCGACCCAGCCGCCTCGAGGCGCTGCTCGAGTCCGGCAACTTCGACGCCGCGCTGCTGGCGCGGGCACGCGCGCTGCGCGAGGCGATCGTCGCGGCGGGCATCACGAAGTACAACGTCGGCGTGGCTGACTGGACGCCACCGCGCAACGGCAAGCCGCGCGTGCTCGTGCCGGGTCAGGTCGACAGCGACGCGTCGATTGCGTGGGGCAAGGCGCAGATCGGCGACAGCCTGAGCCTGCTGCGCGCGGCGCGCGCCTCGCGGCCCGACGCGCATCTGATCTACAAGCCGCATCCTGACGTGCTCGCGGGCCTGCGCGGCGGCAGCCGCGAGGCGAGGGCGGCGCTCGATGCATGTACGGCGCACTGCGACGAAGTTGTCACTGCCGTGCCGATGGGCCGTCTGCTCGATGCCGTCGACGAGGTACACGTGCTGACGTTGCTTGCCGGCTTCGAAGCGCTGCTGCGTGGCAAGGCGGTCGTGACGTGGGGCCTGCCGTTTTACGCCGGCTGGGGCTTGACCGACGACCGCACGCCTGCAACGAGCCCGGCGCTTTTGCGGCGCACGCGCCGCGTGACGCTCGACGAGTTGGCCGCGGCGACGCTGATCCTCTACCCCGCCTACGTCAGCCGCGTCTCGGGCGCGTTCACGACGCCGGAGCGCGCGCTCGAGGAACTGCTGCAGTGGCAGCGCAGCGGGCGCACGGACGCGGCGCGCTCGCCGTGGCATGCGCTGAAGCGGCTCGCGCTCGTCGCGGCGGCGAGGTGGCAGGGGCGATGAAGGCCCGCGACGCTGCCGCCATGACCAGCCGCGGCGAAGGCCCCGAAGCCGCCGCACGCTGGCCCGCCGCGTTCCGCGCGCTGGTCGGGCACCGCCGCACGCTGATGCTGCAAGGGCCGATGAGCGGCTTCTTCTCACACCTGGCCAGGTTCCTGCGCGAACACGGTCACGAGGTGACGAAGGTGCACTTCAACGGCGGCGACGCCTTCTTCTGGCGCCATCGCGGCGCGTTGCGCTTCAACGGCGCGCGCGGCGTGTTCCGCGACTGGCTGCACGCGCTGATGCGCGACCGCGGCATCGACGCCCTCGTGCTCTTCGGCCAGATGCGCCCGCTGCACGCGATCGCGCGCGAGGTGGCGACCGAGCTCGGCGTCGAGGTCTTCGTGTTCGAAGAAGGCTACCTTCGCCCGCACTACGTCACCGTCGAGCGGCGCGGCGTCAACGCGCTGTCGCGCCTGCCGCGGCTCGCGAGCTTCTATCGCGACGCAACGCCGCCGCCCGCGGCGCCGACGGCACAGCCGACGGGGCAGAACTTCTGGGGCATGGCCGCACGCGCCGCGGCCTATGGCCTTGCGGCATTGCTGCTGTGGCCCTGGTATTGGCACAACCGCCATCACCGCAGCCTCAACCCGATGACCGAAACCTGGCGTTGGCTGCGCGGCGGCGTGCGCCGCATGACGCGCAGCTGGGTCGAACGCGGCGAACTCGAACGGCTGTGCAGCCCCGAGCATTCCAAGCGCTGGTTCCTGGTGCCGCTTCAGGTGCACAACGACAGCCAGGTACGCGACCACTCGAGCTTCGAGACGATCGACGCGTTCCTCGAAACGGTGGTTGCGTCATTCGCGGCGCATGCGCCGGCCGATGCGCTGCTGGCGGTGAAGCATCACCCGATGGACCGCGCCTACACCCACTACGCGCCGCTGCTGCGTAAGCTGACGCGCCGCTACGGGCTGCACGGGCGCGTGCGCTACCTGCACGATCAACATCTGCCCACGCTGCTGGCGCACGCGCGCGGCGTGGTCACGATCAACAGCACGGTCGGCCTGCAGGCGCTGTATCACCAGGTGCCGGTGATCACGCTCGGCGACTCGGTCTATCGCATCCCGGGGCTGGTGTTCGGCGGCACGGTCGAGAGCTTCTGGCGCGAGCCGGGCGAGGTCGACGCGCCGCTCTACGCGCGCTTTCGTGCCCACCTGCTTGCGAGCACGCAGCTCAACGCGAGCTTCTATGCGCAGCGGCCGGCGCTGAGCGGGCTGCCGCCGCTGAGCGAGGCGCCGGTGCAGGCCGCGTTGCCTCGGCTGCTCACGCAGATGCCGGTGGACCCGAGCTGATCCGAAAGAACAACGGCCGGGATTGACCCGGCCGTGGCGCTGATCGGCGGGGCGTTGCCCCACCGTCGAGTTTGGTCAGTTCACCAGCACCGCCGCCCACGCGGCCGCCACGGCGTTGCTTTCCGCCGAGCCGGAACCGTAGTGGAAGTTCGCCGCGGTGATCGTCGCCGCGCGTGCGCCCGCGTAGTTCGTCGACGACGTCATGTGAACCGTCAACGCGCGATACCAGATCTTCGCCGCCTTGACGCGCCCGATGCCGACCAGGAAACCGTTGCCGGTCGCGACGCGCGTGTTGCCAGCAGCGCAGGTCGGGCTTGCCGGGCCGCTCACCGGGTTCGTGCCCTCGGCCAGCAGGTAGAAGAAGTGGTTCGCGATGCCCGAGCTGTAGTGCACGTCGATGCTGCCGACGCCCGAGTACCAGCAGTCGGCCGACACGCCGTCGAGGCTGGGCTTGTACATGTAGCGGATCACGCTGGTGCCGTTGGCGAAGATCTCTTCGCCCATCTTGTAGTCGCCCGGGTCGTTCGCGTTGTTCGCGTAGTACTCGACCATCGTGCCGAAGATGTCCGACGTGGCCTCGTTCAGGCCGCCCGATTCGCCCGAATAGATCAGGCGCGCCGAGTTCGCGGTCACGCCGTGCGTCATCTCATGGCCAGCGATGTCCAGCGACGTCAGCGGGTAGACCGTGCTGCCGTTGCCGTCGCCGTAGGTCATGCAGAAGCAGCTGTCGCTCCAGAACGCGTTGGCGTAGTTGCGGCCGTAGTGCACGCGGGTGAGGGCGCCGACGCCGTCGTTGCGGATGCCGTTGCGGCCGTGCTCGTTCTTGAAGTAGTCCCACGTGACCGTCGCACCGTAGTGCGCGTCCGAGGCAATCGTCGCGCGGTCGCTCAGGGCGTTGTTGCCCCAGGTGTTGTCGGCGTCGGTGAACAGCGTGCCGCTGCCGCTGGTGCGGTTGCGCAGGTCGGTGGTGCGCTGACCGCCGCGGGTTGGGTCGCGCAGCTCGAAGCCGCCGGTGATCGAGTTCGTGCCCAGCGCCACATTGCCGTTGAAGAAGCTGCGGCCCGAGCCGGTGGCCGGCGCGGTGTGGACGTCGTCCCAGGTCTCGATGATCGAAGCGTCGCGTGCATCGACGATCACGTGCTTCTCGCTGGGCGTGCCGTCGTCCTGCTCGCCATCGATCAGCACCTCGTAGGCCAGCACGGGCACGTCGCCTCGGGCGTGGATCACCAACTCGGGCCGGCTGCTGCGCTCGAGGCCGGGGTGCGCGGCGAGCGCGGCCGCGAGCGCCTGCGCCGGTCTGACGGCCGCGCGCGTGTCCACGTCGACGTCGCGCCGCAGGCTCTTCGACACGCCCAGGAAGCCGCCCGACCTCGAGCCGTGCACGACGAGGTCGCCGCCGATGACGCGCAGGCCACGCATGCGACGCTCGAAGCGCACGTGCTCGGAGCCGTCATCGTCGACGATCACGTCGCGCACGTCGTAGGCGTGGCCTTGGCCGTGCAGGCTGTGACCGGGAAACGCCGCGATGTGCGCACGTGCGCGAGCTTCGGCCGCGGGGTTGCCGGCGGACATTGCAGGTGCTGCCAGCAGCGTGAGGCAGGCCAGCGCGAGTGTGGTCAGGGACTTGGGGGCGAGTGGGTAATGCATCGAATCCTCGGGTCAAGCTGTGAAGGTTGGCGCGGCGCATGGGCCCGCTCGTGACGTGCGTCACGCACCGCGGGGCGCATTGTTTACGGGTCTCGATGACGGCTGCGGCAATAGTTCACGTTCCCCGGCAGTGCGCTGCGAGAATGTCTGCTTTTCGCCAGGGCCATCGCCTCGGCGCCAACACACCCAACACATCCACATTCGACATGGCTCAGTACGTTTTCACGATGAATCGGGTTGGCAAGATCGTGCCGCCGAAGCGTCACATCCTCAAAAACGTCAGCTTGTCGTTTTTCCCCGGCGCCAAGATCGGCGTGCTGGGCGTCAACGGCAGTGGCAAGAGCACGCTGCTGAAGATCATGGCCGGCAAGGACACCGAGATCGAAGGCGAAGCCACGCCGATGCCGGGGCTGAAGATCGGCCACCTCGAGCAGGAACCGAAGATCGACGCCGCGCAGACCGTGCGTGAAGCGGTCGAAGAAGGCATCGGCGGCTCGCTCGCGGCCAAGAAGCGGCTCGACGAGGTTTACGCCGAATACGCCGAGCCCGATGCCGACTTCGACAAGCTGGCGACCGAACAAGCCGAGCTCGAAGCGATCATCGCCGCGGCCGGTGGTGAGAACACCGACCTTCAACTCGAAATGGCCGCCGACGCGCTGCGCCTGCCGCCGTGGGACACGAAGATCGAAACGCTGTCGGGCGGCGAGAAGCGCCGCGTCGCGCTGTGCCGGATGCTGCTCAGCAAGCCCGACATGCTGCTGCTCGACGAGCCCACCAACCACCTCGACGCCGAGTCGGTCGAATGGCTCGAGCACTTCCTGCAGCGTTTCCCCGGCACCGTGGTCGCGATCACCCACGACCGCTACTTCCTCGACAACGCGGCCGAGTGGATTCTCGAACTCGACCGCGGCATGGGCATTCCGTGGAAGGGCAACTACTCCGACTGGCTCGAACAGAAAGAGCAGCGCCTCGAGACCGAGCAGAAGAAGGAAGACGCTCGGACGAAGGCGATGAAGGAAGAGCTGAAGTGGGTGCGCAGCAATGCCAAGGGCCGCCAGAGCAAGAGCAAGGCGCGCCTGGCGCGCTTCGAGGAACTGAGCGACGCCGATTACCAGAAGCGCAACGAGACGAATGAGATCTTCATTCCCGTGGCCGAGCGCCTGGGCAACGAGGTGATCGAGTTCAAAGGCGTCAGCAAGAGCTTCGGCCACCGCATGCTGATCGACAACCTCAGCTTCAAGATCCCACCCGGTGCCATCGTCGGCATCATCGGCCCCAACGGCGCCGGCAAGTCGACGTTGTTCAAGCTGATCCAGGGCGTGGAGAAACCCGACAGCGGCGAGGTGCTGATCGGCAAGACCGCCAAGCTCGCGTTCGTCGACCAGAGCCGCCAAGACCTCGACGACAGCAAGACGGTGTGGCAGGACGTGTCGGGCGGGCTGGACAACATTACCGTCGGCAAATTCGTGATGCCCAGCCGCGCCTACATCGGCCGCTTCAACTTCAAGGGCAACGACCAGCAGAAGCAGGTCGGCTCGCTGTCGGGTGGCGAACGCGGGCGGCTTCATCTGGCGAAGACGCTGGCCAAGGGCGCCAACGTGCTGCTGCTCGACGAACCGTCGAACGACCTCGACGTCGAAACCTTGCGCGCGCTGGAAGAAGCGCTGCTCGAGTTCGGCGGCTCGGTGCTCGTGATCAGCCACGACCGCTGGTTCCTCGACCGCATTTGCACCCACATCCTGGCCGCCGAGGGCGACTCGCAGTGGGTGTTCTACACCGGCAACTACCAGGAGTACGAGGCCGACAAGGTGAAGCGGTCTGGGCGAAGAAGGCGCGCGGCCGAAGCGGGTGCGCTTCAAGTCGATCTGATCGATCTGCTTGACGCATGGGCCACGGCATGGACGGCCAAGCAAAGCAACGCCGAGACTTGATGCGCGAGGCCGCGTGCGTGGCCGGCGCCTTTGCCGCTGCGGGTGTGTTGCCCGCACTGCCGGCCACCGCAGCGATGCAGCGTCACGGCCGCTCGCTGCTGGTCGACGCCCTCGGCGAGCCGCTGCGCGCGAAGGCGGTGAAGGCCGGTGAGCCGATGCTCTTCAACTACCCGTTCGTGTCGTCGCCCGTGTTTCTGCTGGCGCTCGACGCGACGGTGGTTTCCGGCGTGGGCCCTGCGCGTTCGATCGTGGCGTTCTGCGCCATCTGTTCGCACAAGCTGGTGTACCCGACGCCGCAGGTCAGCTTCATCGGCGTGCGCAAGGGCGCGGCCCGCGGCGAACCTTCGCAGGTGATCCACTGCTGCGGCGACGACTCGCGTTATGACCCCGCGCGCGGCGCGCGTGTGTTGGCGGGGCCGGCGCCGCAGCCGCTGGCGGCGGTGCAGCTCGAGTGGCAGGCGGGTGACGACACGCTTCACGCCGTTGGTGTGCTTGGTGCCGAGCCGTTCGACGCGTTCTTCGAGAAGTACGCTTTCAAACTCGAGATGGAATACGGCAGCGGCCGTTCACGGATGCCCGCGGGCGACAAGGTCGTGGTCAAGGCGGCGTCAGCGTATTCGAAGCAGTGGCAGCGTTGCCCTGCGTGATCGGCGCAGAGTCACCATAATTCCTGCTCTGTCCTGCCCTGCCGCGCCATGACCCGCGCTCGAGTGTCGGGCGGTGCCACCCTTCAAAGGCTCACAGCATGCCGATCGTCTTTCGACCGAGTCTCGTTTCTGCGGCCGCGTTGTTGATGCTTGGAGGTTGCGCGTCGCTTAGCGCGCCTGCGCCGGGTGCTGCCGCTGGCACAGCACCCGCTGTCAGACCGCCTACGGCTGCGGTCGTACCCACCGGTGTGGCGCCGACCGTTCCGCCCACGGGTACGTTGCCCGCATCGGGCGCCTCTGGTCCTGTGGGCCCCGCCGGTCCCGCTGGCGCCCAAGCCACGCCGCCGCCATTGCCCGGTCAGCCGCCGCCGTTTGCCACGGTGATCAAAGACGCGAAAGAGACCAAGGGCCTGTTCCCGATCTGGCAGAAGGAAGAAAGGGTTTGGCTCGAGTTGAAGCCCGAAGACTTCGACAAGCCTTTCTTCTTCTCGCCCAAGCTCACCAGCGGCATCGGCGAGGGCGGGCTGTACGGTGGCCGCATGTTCGGCCGCTGGGGTCAATTCGGCCGCTCGTACATCGTCGAGTTCAAGCGCGTGCACAACCAGGTGCGCCTGGTCGCGCTGAACACCGAGTACACAGCCAAGAAGGGTGGGCCCGAAGCGCGCGCGGTCGGTGCGAGCTTCTCGCCAAGCCTGCTGTCGAGCACGGTCGTTGCCAGTCAAGCGCACCCCGAGCGCAGGACCGTGCTCGTCGACGTGGGCCCGCTGCTGCTGGGCGACGTGCTGGGTCTGGGCATCGAGTTGCAACGCACCTACCGCCAGGGCTACGGGCTCGATACGCGGCACACGTCGATCACCAAAACACGCGGCGGCGACGACCACGTGACCTTCAACGTGCTGGCGCATTACGCTTCGGCAGGCATTGCGGTGCCCACGCCGGGCGCGCCGCCGGGCGCACCGGTGCCAACCACGCCGTCGACGCTGCCCGACGTGCGCAGCATGTTCGTCGGCATCCACTACGCAATCACGAAGCTGCCCGACACGCCGATGGCCGCACGCAAGGCCGACCCGCGCGTGGGCTATTTCGCGGCGACGACGCAGGACTTCGGCGATGACCTGGCGCGCACGCCCAAGCAGCGTGCGATCAACCGCTGGAGGTTGGAGAAGAAGGACCCGGCCGCCGAAATGTCGGAGCCGGTCAAGCCGATCACGTTCTGGCTCGACAAGACGATTCCGGTGAAGTACCGCGACGCCATCACGAAGGGCGTGCTGGGCTGGAACCCTGCATTCGAGAAGATCGGTTTCAAGAACGCGATGGTCGTGAAGGTGCAGCCCGACGACGCCGACTTCGACACGTTGGATGTGAATGTGGCATCGATCCGGTGGATCACGAACGCACAGGCCACCTTCGGCGCGATCGGTCCCAGCCAGGTCGATCCGCGCTCCGGCGAAATCCTCGACGCCGACATCTCGTTCGAAAGCCTGTCGGCGCGGTCCTTGCGCAACTTCAAGGCGCAGGTCGTCGCGGGCGGCGGTGATGCCGATTGGGTCCGGCTGATGCAACTGCCCTCCGCGGCTGGTCGCCACGGCCCAGAGGCCTGCGACCACGCCGACCACGCGGCCGAGCAGATGGCGTTCGCGCTCGATGCGCTCGACCTCGACCCCGCGGGCCCCGAGACCGAACAGTTCGTGCTGGACTACCTTATCGACACGACCCTGCACGAGGTGGGCCACACCCTGGGCCTGCGCCACAACTTCCGCTCGTCGAAGATCTACACCGACAAGCAGGTCGCCGACACCGCCTTCGTCGATAAGAACGGCCTTGCGGGCTCGGTGATGGAATACGCCGCGATCAACCTTCCTCGACGCGGCGAGCAAC
Organism: uncultured beta proteobacterium; assembly: GCA_963738615.1. Classification (GTDB taxonomy): domain Bacteria; phylum Pseudomonadota; class Gammaproteobacteria; order Burkholderiales; family Burkholderiaceae_C; genus CAVTWY01. The sequence continues at coordinate 988,016 of CAVTXI010000012.1, read as the reverse complement.
CCGTGCGCCCGTGGCAGACGGTGCTTGGCCCCTACGACTACTGGGCGATCGAATACGGCTACAAGCCCTTCGCGCAGGGGCAGGAAGACGCCGAGCTGAAGAAGGTCGCGGCCCGCAGCGGCGAGCCGCAGCTGGCCTATGGCACCGATGAGGACAACTTCCTCGGTGTCGATCCGGACAGCCTGCACTTCGACTTGGGCGATGACCCCATCGCCTTCGTGCGCAAGCGCCTGGACATCGCCAATGACGTCATCCGCAAACAGGAGCGGCGCACGCTGAACCCCGACGAGGACTACGGCGTCCTCGCACGCTCGCTCACGTGGGCGCTGCGTGACATGGCGCGCGGAGCCGGCATCCTGGCGCGCCAAATTGGCGGCCTGCGCACGCTGCGCGACTTCCCGAATTCGGGGCGTGACCCGCTGCAGCCGGTCGAAGGCAAGGTGCAGCGCGAGGCGCTCGACCTGTTGGCGACCAACCTGTTCTCGGCCGACAGCGTGGTGCTGAGTCCGCAGCTGCAGCGTCGCCTTGCGCCCGACTTCTTCGAGCGAACCGAAGCGGTCTTCGACGGAGCTGTGCCGTCGACCTCGTATTCGGTGACACCAGCCCTCATCGGGTTGCAACGCGCGCTGCTGGGCCAGCTGATGAGCGACAGCGTCGCCTCACGCATCATCGACAACGCCACCAAGGTCGACGCGAAGAAAGACGCACCGTTGACGTTGTCGCAGCTGTACGGTCGGCTGACGAAGGACATCTTCGCCGAGCTGGGCGGCCGCGACGACATCGCACCGCTGCGGCGCGAGTTGCAGCGTGACTACGTGAATCGTCTGGCCGGGCAACTGCTGCGGCCGGGTGCCGCCAGCCGCGCCGACACACGCAGCGTGATGCGCGTGCAAGCGAAGGCGCTGCTGGCGCGGCTCGAGTCGGCGTCGGGGCGTTCGGCGCTCAGTGCCGAGTCGAAGGCTCACCTCGCGGACATCGCCGACACGCTGAAGCAGGCGTTCGACGCGAAGCTGCAGCGGCAGGGGGTCTGAGCCTGTTGTCAGACCGGCTGGGTGCGCGACATCAGCCAAGTCAGCGCGTCGCCGGTCACTCGCGGCGCCAAGCGTGCACGCACGTTCGCGTGGTAGTTGTTCAGCCAAACGATCTCATCGGCACGCAGGATCAACCCGTCGAGGCAGCGCGTGTCGATCGGGCACAGCGTGAGTGTCTCGAATGCAAGGAACTCGCCGAAACCAGCGTCGGGCGCGTGTACGTTCAGCACCAGGTTTTCGATCCGAATGCCCCATTGACCGTCGCGGTACAGACCCGGCTCGACCGACGTGATCATCCCGGGCTCCATCGCCATCGTCGGCTCGGGCATCGCGCGGCTGATCGACTGTGGGCCTTCGTGCACGTTCAGGAAGTAGCCCACGCCGTGGCCGGTGCCGTGGCCGAAGTCAAGGCTTTCGGCCCACAGCGGCGCGCGCGCCAGCGCGTCGATCATCGGTGACAGCGTGCCGCGCGGGAAGCGTGCGCGGCTCAGCGCCATCGTGCCCTTCAGCACCAATGTGTAGTCGCGCTTCATCGCGTCGCTGACCGTGCCGATGGGCCACACGCGCGTGATGTCGGTGGTGCCGCCGAGGTACTGGCCGCCGCTGTCGATCAGCAGCAGGCCGTCGCCTTCGAGCACCGCGTTCGTCGCTTCGATCGCGCGGTAGTGGGGCATGGCGCCGTTGGCGTTGTAGCCGGCGATGACGGGGAAGCTCAATCCGACGAAACCGTTCGCCTGCGCGCGCTCGGCGCTCAGGCGTTCGCCGACGGTGATCTCGTCGATGCGCTCACCAGCGGCCAGCGCGGCGTCGAACCAGGCGTAGAAGCGGCACATCGCGGCGCCGTCTTCGGCCATCGCTTCGCGGATGTGGGCGGCTTCGGCATCGGTCTTGCGGCTCTTCGCGAGCGTGCTCGGGTTGATCGCTTCGACCACGCGCACGGCGGCGGGCACGGCGCGTCGAAAGCCGTGCGTCACGCGACGGGGGTCGATCAGCAGCACGGCGTCGGCCGGCAGTTTCGACAACGCGGTCGCAGCCGTGTCGTACGCGGCGACAACGATGCCGTCTTGGCGCAACGCGGCCTGCGCCGTGGAGTCGACCTTGCCGGCACCGACGAATAGCGTCGCGCTGTTGGCGGTCACCATCAGGTGCGCGAGGAACACCGGGTTGTAGTCGACGTCGGCACCACGAAGATTGGTGATCCACGCCACGTCATCGACGGTGCTGACAAGGTGGTGTGTGGCGCCCCGCTGTTGCATCGCGGCGCGCACCTGCGCGAGCTTCTCCGTGCGTGGTGTTGTCGCGTGCGGCGCCGCGTGTTCGTAGACCCGGGCCGTGGGCAGGGCAGGGCGGTCGTCCCATGCAGCGTCGATCACATCGGCATCGGTGCGCAGCGTGATGCCCAGGCCGTCGAGCGCTTCCTGCAGTGCCTTGGCCACAGACAGCCCCAGCACGTCACCGTCGACCGCGAGCGTCGCGCCCTTCTTCAGATGCGTGCCGATCCAATCGACCATGTGCGAAAGCGCGCCGGTCGGAATCTTCACCAGATCAATGCCCGAACCTTGCAGCTCGCGTTCGGCCTGCGCCCAGTAGCGGCTGTCGGCGAAAAGCGCCGCACGATCCTGCGCAACGATGACGTTGCCCATCGACCCCGTGAACCCCGACAGCCATTCGCGCCCCTGCCAGCGCCCCGGCAGGTACTCCGACAAGTGCGGATCGCTCGACGGCACGAAGACCGCGTCGACGCGCTGCGTGGTCATGGCCTCGCGCAAGCGTTGGATGCGTTCGCGGTGCGGGTTGGTGCGGGTGTCCATCAGCGTCTCCAGGCTTCAGAGATCGGTGCGAAGTTTCCAGATTTCCGGAAACAGCACCACGTCAAGCATTTTGCGCAGGTAGCTCACCCCACCGGTGCCGCCGGTGCCGCGCTTGAAGCCGATCACGCGCTCGACTGTCGTGACGTGGCGGAAGCGCCAGAGGCGGAAGGCGTCTTCGAGGTCGATCAGTTCTTCGCCGAGTTGGTACAGGTCCCAGTGCGCCTTTGGCTCGCGGTAGGCCACGAGCCACGCATGTTCGACCTCTTCGCTAGCGGCGTAGGGTTGCGTCCAGTCGCGGTCGAGATGCGATGCCGGGACCGGCAACCCGCGCCGCGCCAGCAGGCGCAGGCATTCGTCGTACAGCGACGGCGACTCGAGTGCCTGCTGCACGATCGCGAGGCGCTGTGCGCTGTGTGCATGCGGCTTCAGCATCGCTGCATTCTTGTTTCCGATCGCGAATTCGATGCAGCGGTACTGCCAGCTCTGGAAGCCCGACGAGTTCGCGAGGTAGGGGCGGATCGCGCTGTATTCGGGCGGCGTCATCGTTGCCAGTACGTCCCAAGCGTGCACCAGTTGTTCCATGATGCGGCTGACGCGCGCGAGCATCTTGAAGGCGTCGGGCAACTCGTCACGCGTGATCGCGGCGATCGCGGCGTGCAGTTCGTGCAGCATCAGCTTCATCCACAGCTCGCTGGTCTGGTGCTGCACGATGAAGAGCATCTCGTTGTGGTCGGGGGACAGCGGATGCTGCGCACCCAACACCTCGTCGAGATGCAGGTAGTCGCCATAGCTCATGTCGCGGGCGAAGTCGAGCTTCGCGCCGTGGGGGTCGGATGGCGGCTGACGAGGGTCGGTCATGGTCGCAGCCCCCGCAAGCTCAATCGATTCGCCCGAGCAGCAGGTACTCCATCAGCGCCTTCTGCACGTGCATGCGGTTCTCGGCTTCGTCCCACACCGCCGATTGCGGGCCGTCGATGACGTCGGCTGCGACTTCTTCACCGCGGTGCGCGGGCAGGCAGTGCATGAAGAGTGCGTCGGGTCTGGCGAGTTGCATCATCTGCGTGTCGACGCACCAGTCGGCGAAGGCCTTCATGCGGGCTTCGTTCTCGGCCTCGTAGCCCATGCTGGTCCACACGTCGGTGGTGACCAGGTCGGCCCCTTCGCAGGCGGCGAAGGGGCTCTTGAAGACTTTGTAGCAGCCTGCATGGGTGATGCCCGCGGCCTTCGTGTCGACCTCGTAGCCGCGCGGCGTGCTGACGTGCACGGTGAAGCCGAGGATCTCGGCGGCCTGCAGCCACGTGTTGGCCATGTTGTTGCCGTCGCCCACCCACGCGACCACCTTGCCGCGGATGCTGCCGCGTTGTTCGATGAACGTGAACACGTCGGCCATGATCTGGCAGGGGTGGAATTCGTTCGTAAGGCCGTTGATGACCGGCACGCGCGAGTGCGCGGCGAAGCGCTCGAGTTTCGTGTGCTCGAAGGTGCGGATCATCACCAGGTCGACCATGCGGCTGATCACGCGCGCCGCGTCTTCCACGGGTTCATCGCGGCCGAACTGGCTGTCGTTGGCGGTGAGGTTCACCACCGAGCCGCCCATCTGGTACATGCCGGCTTCGAAGCTCACGCGTGTGCGCGTACTGGCTTTTTCGAAGATCAAGGCCAGCGTGCGGTCGACCAGCGGCTGGTATTTTTCGTAGCGCTTGAAGCGCCCCTTGATGATGCGGGCGCGTTCGAACAGATGCGCGTACTCGTCGGCGCCGAAGTCCTTGAACTGCAGGTAGTGGCGCAGCGCGGGCTTGGCAGGCGCGTTCATGTCAGTGGCGCCCGGCCGTTCCGAAGCCGCTGACAGCCCCCTCGGGGGGCAGCGAGCGCAGCGAGCGTGAGGGCCTCATGTCACGTTGCCGTCGCGGCAACCTCTTCGGCGAGGAAGGCCTTGACCAGGGGAGCGAGGATGCGCACCGTCTCGCGCGCGTCATCGGCGGTGAAGATCAGTGGCGGCAGCAGGCGCACGACGGAGTCTGCAGTGATGCTCACCAGAAGCCCCGCTTCCGCAGCGCGATTCAGCAGCGCGCCACAGGGGCGGTCGAGTTGCACGCCGAGCATCAAGCCTTCGCCGCGCACTTCGCGAAAGCCCACGGTGCCCGCGAGTTCGCGCTCGAGGTCTTGCTTCAGCTGACGGCCGATGGTGGCTGCGTTCTCGAGCAGACCTTCTTCTTGCATGATGCGCAGCGTTTCGATGCCGGCGCGCATCGCCAGCGGGTTACCGCCGAAGGTGGTGCCGTGGTCACCGGGGCCGAACAGATCCTTCGCTTTCGGGCCGACGAGCACCGCGCCGATCGGCACGCCCGAGCCCAGACCCTTCGCCAGCGACATCACGTCGGGCACGATGCCGGCCCACTGGTGTGCGAACCACTTGCCGGTGCGCCCGATGCCGCACTGGATTTCGTCGAGCATCAGCAGCAGGCCGTGTTCGTCGCACAGCTTGCGCACGTCGCGCAGCATGTCCCAGCGCACCGGCGTGATGCCGCCTTCGCCCTGAATGGTCTCGAGCCAGATCGCGACGATGTTCTTGTTCGATGCCAACGTCGTGCGCACCGCGTCGAGGTTGTTGAAGGGCAGGCGCACGAAGCCGTCGACCATCGGGCCGAAGTTCTTCTGGATCTTCTCGTTGCCGGTGGCCGAAAGGGTGGCCAGCGAGCGGCCGTGGAACGCCTTGTCGAAGACGATGATCTCGGGCCGTGCGACGCCGCGTTGCGTTACGCCATAGCGGCGCGCGAGCTTGATGGCGCCTTCATTCGCCTCGAGCCCGGTGGACCCGAAGAACACCGATGACAGCCCCGACAGACGGCACAGTTCCGCCGCCAGTTGCTCCTGCATCGGCGACAGGTAATAGTTGCTGGTGTGGATGAGCTTGGCGACCTGGTCTTGCAGCGCAGGAACCAGCTTCGGGTGGCCGTGCCCGAGCGTGTTGACCGCAATACCGGCCAACGCGTCGAGGTAGACCTTGCCGCGCGTGTCCCACACGCGCACGCCCTTGCCGTGCGACAGCGCGAACGGCAGTCGGCCGTAGGTCTTCATCACGTGCGGTTCGAAGGTCGGCGTGGGGTTCTGGGACATCGATCTTCTCCTGAAGGTCACCCGTCAAAGTGTGGACCTGAAAAGACAAACCGTTCGGCCCTGGACACTGCTTGTCGTGGACTCGAACGGCAACGGCGTGCGACTGTTTGCGACAGTCGTGCAATTCTACGTTTCTACTGCATTTCTACGTTGTCCTGCGCGCCGGCCCGCCAAGGCAGCAACGACTGTGACGGGCACAATCGACAACGCATGAGCGCTGATGCCAAACCTCGCGAATTCTTCATCCAGGGCGTGACGCTCGACGGCAAGACATTCCGACCCAGTGACTGGGCCGAGCGCTTGGCTGGCGCCCTGTCGGCGTATCGGCCGGCCGCGCAGGCCGGTATCGGTGCGTACATCGGTTATTCGCCTTACTGCGTGCCCGAGTTCGTCGACAACGTGAAGTGCGTGGTCGTCGACGAGCGCCTGCGCGGCATCGAGCCGAAGGCGTGGGACTTCGTGATGAACTTCGCGAAGGACAACGCGCTGGTGGTGGTCGAAGCCTGTCTGCTGCCTGAACCGGCGCCGGTGCCCGTCGCGCCTGAAGCAGCGAACGCGCCGGTGTGGCGGGTGGAAACAGAACGGTCGGCGGGCTCCCGCGAACCCTACCGACAGTGACCCAAGAAAAAGGGCCCACAGGGCCCTTGTTTTTCACGGCACGCAGCCGCGAAGCGGATCAGGCGGCGGCGAGCGCGAGCGCCTTGACTTTGGCAGCCAGACGACTCTTGTGACGAGCAGCCTTGTTCTTGTGGAAGATGCCTTTGTCGGCGACCGAATCAATGACGCTCTGCGCGAGCTTGAACGTCTCGGCGGCCTTGGTCTTGTCGCCCAACGCCACAGCCTTCTGAACGTTCTTGACGACGGTGCGGAAGTGCGACCGAAGCGCCGTGTTGGCGGCGTTGAGCTTCACGTCCTGACGGGCGCGCTTGCGGCCCGAGGCGAGGCGAACGGTCTTCTTCTTGGCTTTGGCAGAGGTGGCCATGTTCGTCGGTTAGTAGATGCGTCAGTTGAGTGTGTAGAGGCACGGTGTGTAGAGGCACGAAAAGCGGTCAGCGGATGCCGGCTGACGGCCTTTCAGGCGAAGCGACGACTGTACCACGCGAGCATCGCCGATCCCCATCGAGGAGGCGCGGATTTCTATAATGCGGGGCGTGATCCGGCTCCCCGAGGTCGCACCGACGCTTCGGTATGAACCTGCTCAAGGCCGCTTCCACTGTCTCGATCCTCACGCTGGCGTCACGCGTCACCGGCTTGGTGCGCGACACGATCATCGCCGCGGCTTTCGGTGCTGGCGCGGCCACCGACGCCTTCAACGTCGCGTTCCGCATTCCGAACCTGCTGCGGCGGTTGTTCGCCGAAGGTGCGTTCTCACAAGCCTTCGTGCCCACGCTGGCAGCCACGCGGGCCCGCGAGGGTGACGACGCCACGCGTTTGCTGATCGACGCGGTGGCGACGGTGCTGGTGTGGGTGCTGATCGCGACCTGCGTGGTCGGCGTTGTCGCTGCGCCAGTCCTCGTGTGGCTGCTTGGGTCCGGGCTTCAGGCCTTCGACCACGCGGTGGTGATGACGCGCTTGATGTTCCCGTATATCGGCTTCATGTCGCTGGTCGCGCTGTCGGCGGGCATCCTTAATACGTGGAAGCACTTCGTGGTGCCCGCGGCGACGCCGGTCCTTTTGAATGTGGCGATGATCGCCGCGGCGTGGCTGCTGGCCCCGCGGTTCGCGGGTTGGGGCATCGAGCCAATCTACGCGTTGGCTTTCGGCGTGCTGGTTGGCGGCGTGTTGCAACTGGCGATCCAGTTGCCGGCGCTGCACCGCCTGGGCCTGCTGCCGCGCGTGGGTGTGGCTTGGGGGCGGGTTAGGGCGGCGTGGCGCCACCCTGGCGTGGGGCGTGTGCTGCGTCAGATGGCGCCTGCGTTGCTCGGCGTGTCGGTGGCGCAGTTGTCGCTTTTGATCAACACGCAGATTGCATCGCTGCAAGGCGTCGGCGCGGTGTCGTGGCTGTTCTATGCCGACCGGCTGATGGAGTTCCCGGTAGGGCTGCTCGGCGTGGCGCTGGGTGTTGTGCTGCTGCCGCAACTGACGGCGGCGCAGTCCCGTGGCGAAGGCGATCGCTACGCCGACCTGCTCGACTGGGGCTTGCGACTCGTGATCCTGCTGGCGCTGCCGTGCATGGTCGCGTTGCTGGTCTTTCCCGAACCGATGGTCGCGGCGCTGTTTCACCGCGGCGCATTCCGCGTCCAAGACGTGACGGCCACGGTCCTGGCCTTGCGTGGCTACGGGGTGGGGCTTTTGGGGATCATCGCGATCAAGGTGTTGGCGCCGGGCTTCTACGCACGCCAGGACATCCGCACGCCGGTTCGTATCGCCGTTGTTGTGCTGGTGATGACGCAGGTTTTCAACTTCGTCTTCGTGCCGCTGCTGGGCCACGCGGGGCTTGCACTGTCGATCGGGCTGGGCGCGATCGTGAATGCGGTTTGGCTCTACATCGGGTTGCGCCGGCAGGGCGTCTACCAGCCGCGGCCAGGCTGGGGCGGGTTTGCTTTGCGCGTGCTTCTTGCGGGGGGCGCACTCACGGCATGGCTGTGGTGGGCTGCCAGGCGCATCGACTGGTTGGCGGGCGACCTGCCGGACCTGCACCGCGCCGGGTGGCTGGCGGCGGCGCTCGCGATCGCCGCGGTGCTGTACTTCGCCGTGCTGGCTGCTCTGGGGATGCGCCCACGACAGTTCGTGCGGCGCGGCTAGTGGCAGCGAATAAACTCGGGCTTCGATGAGTGCCCTGAAGCTCGAAACCCCGTCCTTGCTCGAATACTTCGAGTCGTTGGTTGCAGACGACGCGCACTTTCCGCTGCTCGAGGCGGCGACGGCGGTAGCGCATGTCGACTATCCGTCGCTCGATGTCCAGGGCACGTTGGCCACCGTCGACGAATTCGCGGCCAAGCTCGCCGCGCGGGTGCCGGCCGATGCAGCGCCGATGCAGCGGCTTCGCCTGCTGAACCACTACTTCTTCCGTGAATTGGGCTTTGCCGGCAACGTCAACAACTACTACAACGTCGGCAACAGCTACATCCACCGGGTGCTGGAAACGCGCCTGGGCATTCCGATCACGCTGGCGCTGATCTACATCGAACTGGCCGCGCCGCTTGGGTTGCATGTGCGCGGCGTTTCGTTTCCCGGCCACTTTCTGGTCAAGCTGAAACTGCCAGGCGGCGAAGCGGTGATCGACCCGTTCACGGGCCGTTCCCTGTCGCGCGAAGAGCTCGAAGAGCGGCTGGTCCCGTACCGTCGTCGGCAGGGGCTGGTCGGCGAGTTCGACGCGCCGCTGGGCCTGTTCCTGCAAGCGGCCACGCCGCGCGAGGTGATGGCGCGCATGCTGGGCAACCTGAAGGAAGTGCACCTCACGCGTGAGGATTGGCCGCGCCTGCTGGCCGTGCAGGACCGCCTGATACGTGTGTTGCCGATGGCGTGGGAAGAACGCCGTGACCGTGGCATGACCTACGGCGAGCTGTCTGACATCGACGCCGCGATCGACGACCTCGAACAGTACCTGTTGCACCGCATGCAGGCCGAAGATGCGCACAGCGTGCGTGAGCGTCTCGAAGAGCTTCGTGCGCGCAGACCTTCGCGCCTGCACTGATGTCATGCCGCGCGGGCTGTTGCCGCCGATGACTTACCGTCGATTCGATCGGCCAAAGCCTCGTTCATGGCCACAACCCAACTACCAACCCTGACCACGACCCAGAAGCGCATCGGCGCCTGGGTGTTGATCGCCCTGCTGCTGCTGGTGCTGGTGTGGCTGCTCGGGCCGGTGCTGATGCCGTTCGTCGTCGGCGCGGTGCTGGCCTACGCGCTGCATCCGGCCGTGCGGTGGTTGGTGGCGCGGCGTGTTCCGCGTGTGCTGGCCGTGATCCTGGTCGAGGTGGTGACGATCACGGCGATCCTCGCGCTGCTGTTGCTGCTGGTTCCGATCCTGTCCAAACAATTGCCGCTGTTGCGTGACCAGGTCCCGGTGCTGGCGGCGAAGATCAATGACCTTATTTCGCCGCTGCTCGCACGCTTGGGTATCAACGCTTCGCTCGACGTGGCCAGCATCAAGGCCTTCGTGCTCGAGCATCTGGGCACCAACGCCGAAGAAATCGCAGGCGCCGCGCTCAGCTCGATCCGCATGGGCGGAAGTGTGCTGTTGGCGGTGGTCGGCAACGCGGTGCTGATTCCGGCGGTGTTGTTCTTCCTGCTGATGGACTGGCCGCGGCTCGTTGGCCGGGCCAGTGAGATGGTCCCACTGCGCATGCGCGAGGCGGTGGATTCGTTCCTCGAGGACTGCGATACGGTGCTCGGGCAATACCTGCGCGGGCAGGTGCTGGTGATGCTGGCGCTGGCGGTTCTGTACAGCGTGGGGCTCGCGCTCTTCGGCTTCTCGCTGGCGGTGCCGGTCGGCGTGTTCACGGGGCTGGCTGTGTTCATCCCCTACCTTGGTTTCGGTCTGGGGTTGGTGTTGGCGCTGCTGGCCGGGCTGCTTCAGTTTCCGGGCAGTTGGTGGGGCGTGCTGGCGGTGGCCGTGGTCTATGGCGCGGGCCAGGTGCTCGAGAGCCTGGTGCTCACGCCGCGGCTCGTGGGTGAGCGCATCGGCCTGTCGCCGATCGCGGTGATTTTCGCGTTGCTCGCATTCGCGCAGCTCTTTGGCTTCATCGGCGTGTTGATCGCCTTGCCCGCCAGCGCGGTCGCCAGCGTGGCGGTGCGCCGCGCGCGTGCGGCGTACCTGCGCAGCGATATCTACAACCATGCCTGAAACGAAGCCTGACAACTTGGTCTGATCGCCGTGCAGCAGTTGCCCCTTGCCATTGGACTTGGTCCACAGATCGAGGCCACTTTCGACAACTTCCGCGCCGGCCCCAACGCGGCGGTGGTGGCGCAGTTGCGGGCGCAGATCGACCCGACGGTGCCGATCTACTTGTGGGGGCCACCCGGTAGTGGCAAGACGCATCTGCTGCGCGCAATGGTCCATGAGTTGCAGCAGCGCGGCGAGCGTGCCGGATGGTTCGCCGCGATCGAGCCCGCGCCCTGGGTCGACGACCCGGGTCGGCGGCTGCTGGTGTTCGACGACTGTGACCGCTTCGATGCTGCCCAGCAGCACGAGGCTTTCACGCTCTTCATCGAGGCCGCGCAGCGCGGCATCCTCGTGGCGGCGGCCGCGACCGTGCCCGCCGTCGACCTGCCGCTGCGCGAGGACCTGCGCACGCGCCTGGCCTGCGGCCTGGGCTTCGCATTGCAGCCGCTCCCCGAAGCCGAGGTACGCGCTGTCTTGCGGCAAGAGTCCGCTGATCGCGGCATCGACCTCAGTGAAGAGGTCGTGCGCTACCTGCTGACGCGATTCGATCGTGATCTGGCGAGCTTGGTGCGCCTGCTGGATCGGCTGGACGCCTATGCGCTGGCGCAAAAGCGCGCCGTGACCGTGCCGCTGATCCGGCAGATGCTGTCCGATCCGTCGCCGCCCTGGCCCTGGCCTTAGTCGCTTATGAATCTCACGCTCTTCGACCTCGACGGCACGCTGCTTCCGATCGACTCCGACCACGCGTTCGGTCAGTTTCTTGTCACGCTCGGCTGGGTCGACCGACAGCACTTCAAGGCGCGCAACGATGCCTTCTATGCCGACTACCTGGCGGGGCGCCTTGACATGAACGCCTACGTCGACTTCGCCACGTCGGGCTGGCGCTCGCGCGCAGCGCCGGAACTCGAGGCGGCGCGACAGCGGTTCATGCTCGAGGTGATCGAGCCGAGCATCAACCCGCGGGCGCGCGCGCTGGTCGGCGTTCATCGGGCTCGCGGCGACGTGATCGCGATGGTCACCGCCACCAATGCGTTCGTCACCCGGCCCATCGCCGACGCGTTCGGCATCGAACAGCTGCTCGCGACCGACCTCGAGACCGACGTCGACGGCAACGTCACCGGCGCGATCCGTGGCGTACCCTGCTACCGCGAGGGCAAGATACAACGCGTGGGAGCATGGCTGGCTTCGCGCACCCAACGTTTCGAAGACTTCACCACCATCACCGTGTATTCCGACTCCACCAACGACCTGCCGCTGCTCGAGCGCGCCACGCACCCCATTGCCACCAACCCTGGCGATGAGTTGGCGAGCATCGCGCGCTCGCGCGGCTGGCACATCCTCGAGCTTTTTGCCTCGGCCACATGATCAAAAAACTCATCGGCCGCATCTTCGGCAGCAAAGCCCCACCGGTACCCGACGACGTGCTGCGCATGCCGCGCGGCAAACGCGTCGAGGTTTCCGCAGCCGAGCACGGCATCGATCCCACGTTGCTCGACGATCGCGCAGTCAAAGTCGTTTCGACGCTGAAAGAAGCCGGCCACGAGGCCTACATCGTCGGCGGCGCCGTGCGCGACCTGCTGGTGGGACGTCGCCCCAAAGACTTCAACGTCGCCACCAACGCCACGCCCGAGGAGGTGAAGGGGCTGTTCCGCCGCGCTTTCATCGTCGGCCGGCGCTTCCGCATCGTCCACGTGGTGTTCGGTCGCGGGCGTGAGCACGAAGTGGTCGAGGTGTCGACCTTTCGCGCGTGGCTCGACGCCGCCAGCGCCGAGCAGGTCGCAGGCAGCGAGAAGACCTCTAAAGGCGAGTTGGCCGGCAAAAGCCACGTTGTCGATGCCAGCGGGCGCGTGCTGCGCGACAACGTCTGGGGCCCGCAGGTCGAAGATGCGGCGCGCCGCGACTTCACCATCAATGCGATGTACTACGACCCGCTGTCGCGCATGGTCGTCGACTACCACGGCGGCCTTGCCGACATTCGCGCGCGCGTGCTGCGCATGATCGGCGACGCCGCCTTGCGCTACCGCGAAGACCCGGTGCGGCTGATTCGCGCGGCTCGTTTCGCGGCCAAGCTCGGGTTCGAGATCGAACCGAAGACGCGCGTGCCGATGGCGGCGGCGCTGCCCCTTCTGGACAACGTGCCGCCGTCGCGTCTGTTCGACGAGATGATCAAGCTCATGCAGACCGGGCATGCGCTGGCGAGCATCGAGACCCTGAATCGCTACGGCATGACGCGCGTGTTCCCGATGCTGAACGCCGCGCTGGGCCCCGATGCGGGGCTGGGGGAGCGCGAGCAGCGTTTTGTGCGCCTGGCCCTCGAAGACACCGACCGCCGCGTGGCCGAAGATCGTGCGGTCGCACCCAGCTTCATGCTTGCATGCCTGCTATGGCACGAGGTGTCACAGCGCTGGCAGCGCTTGCGCGCGGACGGTGCGCCCGTGGTGCCGTCATTGCAAGACGCGATCGACACCGTCTTCGATGCGCGCATCGGTGACGTGTCGGGCCGAGGAAAGCTCGGCACCGACATGCGCGAGATCTGGATGATGCAGCCGCGGTTCGAGCGCCGCACGGGCAACGCCCCCTTCGGCCTGGTCGAGCAGCCGCGGTATCGCGCGGGCTACGACTTCCTTCGCCTGCGCGCCGACGCGGGTGAGGCCGACCCCGAACTGGCCGACTGGTGGGAAGACTTCGCGCTGGGCTCTGGCGAAGAACGTGAAGCGCTGCTGGCAGTGCTGCGCGAGCAGCAGGGCCCGCGCCGCGTGCGCGCTGGCGCACGTGCCCCCGCTGCGGGCGAGCATGCACCCACCGCAGCGGATCGAGCACCCACCGCAGGGGACCGAGCACCCAAGCGGGAAGCCGCACCGCGGTCATCGACCACGCCTGCGCCGACGGACGATGCAGCGGCTGCGCATGGGCCTTCGAATGCGAACCCGGCGCCCGACGCTTCCGAGGACGACGCGCCGCGGCGCCGACGCCGTCGGCGCCGCAAGCCGAAGACGGGTGACGCCAGCGATCGAGATGATCATGAAGTGGCGGCGAGCTGATCGGGCGCGCGACGCTGCGGCGGTCGCCGCGAACGAACGCGTGTTCGTCGCGCTGGGCGGCAACCTTGGCGACGTCTTCGCGGCGATGCGCACCGCGCTGCGGTCGTTGCGGCGCATCGGTGGCACCGAAGTCATCGCGACGTCGTGGCTCTATCGCACTGCGCCGGTCGACGCCGATGGGCCGGACTTTCTGAACGCGGTGGTCGAGCTGCGCACGCGGCTCGAGCCGCAGGCACTGCTCGAGCGGTTGCACGACCTCGAGACGCGCTTCGGACGCCCGAGAGACGATGCGCGCAGCGTGCGCCACACGCGCTACGAGGCGCGCACGCTCGATCTCGATCTGTTGATGGTGGGTGACCGCCGCATCGACACGCCCACGCTTCAGGTGCCGCATCCGCGCATGCACCTGCGCGCCTTCGTGCTCGGGCCGCTGTCGGACATCGCACCCGAACTCGAACTGCACGACGGACGAACGGTGGCGCAGGCGCTGGCTCAGGCCCCCGACATCACGATGCAGCGCCTGGTGCCGCTCGAGTCATCATGAACGCGCCAAGCGCCACGCCGTGACCCGACGATGAACGTGCTGGAAGCGGGCCACGGGCGCCTGCGCCACCTCGCGGTCGAGGGCGCCATCGGTGCGGGCAAGACAACGCTGGCGACGCGCCTGGCGGCCCGTGTGGGGGCCAGGCTGTTGCTCGAGCGCCCCGAAGACAACCCGTTCCTCGAGAAGTTCTACGCCGATCGCGCGCGCTACGCGTTGCCGACGCAGCTGTCGTTCCTGTTTCAGCGCATCGAGCAGGCGCGCGAACTGTCGCAGGCGGGCATCTTCGAGCCGTTGGTCGTGAGCGACTTCATGTTCGAGAAAGACGATCTCTTCGCTCGACTGATGCTGAGCGATGACGAATACCGGCTGTACCGACGCATCGGCGACGAACTGGCGACCCTGGCACCGGCGCCGGACCTGGTGTTGTGGCTGCGCGCGCCGGCCGCGACGCTGCTCGAGCGCATCGCGCGTCGCGGTCGCGAGATGGAGCGCGGCATCGAAGCGCATGAGCTCGATCAACTCGACGCGCTGTATGCCGCGTGCTTCGCGCGCCATCCAAGGCTGCCGGTGCTCGAGGTCGACGTCGCAGCCTTCGACTTCGCAACGAGCGACGGCGCGGTTGACGCTCTGCTGGAGCGAATCGCGTCGTTCGGCGGACCTCGCGGACGCTTCGAGGCGGGTTGACGCGGATGCCGCGGTTAGACTCCCGCGTCGAATTTCACCGAGACCTCGCCGCATGTTCTTCGGCAAGCTGCTGCCCAAAGAAGGCAACTTCTTCGAGCTCTTCAACGAGCACGGTGAGTGCATCGTGAGCGGAGCGCGGGCCTTTGGTGCGATGGTGCGCGAGTACGCCGACGTGCCCGCGCGAGAGAAGCACGCGGCCGAGGTCGACTCGGCCGAGCGCAGTGCCGACAAGATCACCGCCGAGGTGAACCGCCTGCTGCACACCACCTTCATCACGCCGATCGACCGCGAACAGATCCACGGCCTGATCAACGCGATGGACGACGTGCTCGACATGCTGCAGGACACGACCGAGTCGATGTCGCTGTACGACATGCGCGAGGTCACCGACGAAGTGCTTCGCCTGGGCGACCTGGCCACGAAGTGCTGCGAGCGCGTCGCGCATGTGGTGACGCTGCTGCCGCGGCTGTCCGACGCCGAGGTCGTGCGCTCGGCGCTCAAGACCTGCGAAGAGATCGACCGCCTCGAGTCCGACGCCGACCGTGTGATGCGCTCCGCGATGAGTCAGCTCTTCCGCGAAGAGGAAGACGTGCGCGAACTCATCAAGCTGAAGGCGATCTACGAGCAGCTCGAGGCCATCACCGACCGTTGCGAAGACGTGGCCAACCTCATCGAGGGCATCGTCCTCGAGAATTCCTGACGGGTCTCGGAACCCGCTATGTCGACACCCCAGGTCGCGTTCTGGGTGATCGTGCTGCTGGTGGTCCTGGCAGTCGCCTTCGATTTCATGAACGGCTTCCACGACGCTGCGAATTCGATCGCGACCGTGGTGTCCACCGGCGTACTCAAGCCCCAGCAGGCCGTCGCGTTCGCCGCGGCATTCAACTTCATCGCGATTTTCGTGTTCCAGCTGAAGGTGGCGGCGATGGTCGGCAAGGGCATCGTGCAGCCCGAGATCGTCGACCACTACGTGGTGTTCGGCGCGCTCATCGGGGCGATCGCGTGGAACGTGATCACGTGGTGGTTCGGCATCCCGTCGAGCAGTTCGCACGCACTGATCGGCGGCGTGGTCGGTGCGGTGATGGCCAAGGCCGGCACATCGGCGCTGATCTTGTCGGGCATCGGCAAGACGGTTGCGTTCATCTTCGTGTCGCCGCTGCTGGGCTTCCTCTTCGGGTCGCTGTTGATGGTGGCCGTGGCGTGGATCTTCCGAACCACGCCGCCGTTGAAGGTCGATGGCTGGTTCCGCCGGCTGCAGCTCGTTTCGGCGGGCATGTACAGCCTGGGGCACGGCGGCAACGACGCGCAGAAGACGATCGGCATCATCTGGATGCTGCTGATCGCGACTGGTTATGCGTCCAGCGCCGACAAGATGCCGCCGACCTGGACGATCTGGGTTTGTTATATCGCCATCGCATTCGGCACGATGTTCGGTGGCTGGCGCATCGTCAAGACGATGGGGCAGCGCATCACGAAGCTCAAGCCGGTCGGCGGCTTCTGTGCCGAAACCGGCGGCGCGATCACGCTGTTCCTCGCCACGGGTCTGGGCATCCCGGTGTCGACGACCCACACCATCACCGGCGCGATCGTCGGCGTGGGGTCGACCCGCAACGCATCGGCCGTGCGCTGGGGTGTGGCCGGCACCATCGTCTGGGCCTGGGTGCTGACGATTCCCGCGTCGGCGCTGATGGCCGCGTTGGCGTACGGCTTCGGTCGCCTGGTTCTGTAGCCGCTGCGACGCGCGCTACTGACTGATCTTCCTCGCCTCTTCGACCTGCCACTCGAAGAACCGTTGCCCCGAAAAAGCCAGGGTCGCCATCAGCACCGTGGCGCCGAGCATCAGGGCCGTGACCACGCCGAGGATCGGTCCCCAGCGAGTCGCGGGGGCAGGCGAAACCGTCGCGTTCCAGCGCGCGTTCCAGCGCTCGTCGGAGGTCAGCCCGAAGACGATCGCGGCCAACATCGCCTGCACGAGCATCACGCCCAGCATCGGGGCCAGGACCCACGCGGCGCGATCGTCCTGGCCCAGGTTGTCCATCCGTACGACACCTGCCACGCCAGCCAGCGTGGGCCACGGGTGAAGCCAGGCCCACACGTCGCGTACGCCATGAAGGTAGAAGCGGTGCGCACCGAAACCTCCCGCCAGCACCGCGAGCCAGGTTGCGATGGTTTTGGACTTGCCGGTTTTTGACTGAGCCATCCCGTCAAGTCCCCGGCGCAGGCGCGCGGGTGGCGCCTGTGCCTAATGCACGCTGCATCAAGACGACGTCGAGCCAGCGGTCGAACTTCCACCCGGCCGCTTCCAGGCGTCCGCAGTCGCGGAAGCCCGCCAAGCGATGCAGCGCGATCGACCCTGCATTGGCCGAGTCGCCGATAACCGCCAGCATCTGCCGCGCGCCGCGCGCCTCGCAGCGTGCGAGCAACTCGGCGAGCAAGGCGCGGCCGACGCCTTGGCCCTGGGCTTGCGGATCGACGTAGATCGAATCTTCGAGGCAGAAGCGATAAGCGCGCCGCGGGCGGAAGTCGTTGGCATAGGCGTAGCCCAGCACCTGGCCCTGGCGCTCGGCAACCAGCCAGGGCCAGCCGCGGCCCTGCACGGCGGCGCGGCGCAGCGCCATCTCATCGGGTGTCGGGGGCTCGAGTTCGAATGTGCCGGTGCCGCGGGTGACTGCATCGGCGTAGATCGCCGTGATGGCCCGCACGTCGTCGTCGACGCTGGGGCGCACGAGCAGGGCGGCTGGCATGGGTGGTGATGGGAGCGTCAATGGGGCGTTCGCGAGGAGGTTCCCTATAATGCCGGGTTCTCACCGGCACCCACGCCCATGGTGGGGTCAACCAAGGATTCGAAGATGGTCGTGATTCGACTCGCACGCGGCGGCGCGAAGAAGCGCCCCTTCTACAACATCGTCGTTGCCAGCAAGCGCGAACGGCGCGACGGCCGTTTCATCGAGCGCGTGGGGTTTTACAACCCCATGGCCTCGGGCGGTGACCAGCCCTTGAGCGTCGCGTTCGATCGCGTGACCTACTGGACCGGCACCGGCGCCCAGATGTCGCCGACGGTCGCACGTCTGGTCCAGCAGGCGAAGGCCAAAGCAGCCTGATCTGCGACCTTCGTCGCCAGGGGCAGGCGCGCACACGATGCCGACCGCTCCGGCGCAAGGAACTCCGGTGACCGACCCTTCCGCGCCCGACGACGCGGATGACGTTCTGGTCGGCTACATCCAGGGCGCATGGGGCTTGCGCGGTGAAGTGAAGGTGGTCGCGCAATCGTCCGATGCCGCGGCGTTGCTTCACGCCAAACGCTGGCATCTCGTCCAGGATCGCCCACCCACGCCCCGCTCGAGCAGCGTTCGAGACGTGAAGGCCCGGCGGCATGGTTCAGGGGTCGTGGCGCGCATCGTCGGCATCGATGATCGAGACGCGGCGCAAGCTCTGGCGGGCACGCAGATTCGCATCGCGCGTGCCGAATTTCCGCGCGCGGCCGACGACGAGTACTACTGGGTCGACCTCATCGGCTGCCACGTCGTCAACCGCGAGGGTGAGGCGTTAGGTGTCGTCGTGGGTCTGGTCGATACCGGCGTGCACAGCGTGCTTCGTATCGGAGCAGGGGCAGGGGCTGCTGATGCATCGGCCGCACGCGATGAACGGCTCGTGCCCTTCGTTGCCGCGTACGTAGACGATGTCGACCTCGCCGCGCATACGATCCGCGTCGACTGGGGACTCGACTTTTGAAACGCCTGTGAACAGATCGCCCGAAAAGATCGCCATGCGTTTCGACGTCCTCACGCTGTTCCCCGAACTCTTCGAGGCGCACTCGCGCCTGGGCGTGACGCGGCGTGCCTACGAGTCGGGCCGTGTCGACCTTCGGCTGTGGCCTCTGCGTGACTTCGGCGAAGGCCCGCATCAACGCATCGACGATCGCCCGTTTGGCGGCGGACCGGGCATGGTCATGCAGGCCCCGGTGCTGTTGAACGCGCTGGCCGCGGTGAGGGCGCAGCGGTCAGCGCAGCGCAAGGCCGTGCCGCTGGTGCTTCTTAGCCCCGCGGGGCGGCGTATGGATCAGGCCTGTGTGCGTGAACTCGCGGCCGGTGACGGTGCCATTGTCTTGTGCGGTCGCTACGAAGGTGTGGACCAGCGCTTCATCGACCGCGAGGTCGATGTCGAACTGAGCCTCGGCGACTTCGTCCTGTCGGGCGGCGAGATCGCTGCGCTCGCGTTGCTCGATGCCGTGGCGCGGCTGCAGGTCGACGTGCTGGGCAATGCCGACTCGCACCAGCAAGACAGCTTCGGCGACGACGGCCTGCTGGACTGTCCACACTACACGCAGCCAGCGGTGTGGGAAGGCCTCGAGGTGCCGCCCGTGTTGTCGTCGGGGCACCATGCGCAGATCCGTCGCTGGCGCCGCGAGCAAGCATTGGCCATGACCCAGGCACGCCGGCCAGACCTGATCGAGGCAGCGCGCGCACGTGGAAGCCTCGATGCGTCCGACGAGACGTTCTTGCGTCGCACGTAGCGAACATCGTGGTCGCAGGGTGTCGGCCCGCGATGGCATGGCCGCCTATAATGCTGCGGTTCTGCGATCCTCTGCCGGTCAGCCCTCGGCGGACCTCTCCGGTGTCTCATGTGCCCATGTGCCTCATGTGCCCTGAGCGCCTTGGGTCCCGGGCAAATACCTCCATCAACCCGCCGCGCACGATCACAAGGAGCAAGGTCCATGGACCTCATTCAGACCCTCGAAAGTGAAGAGATCACGCGTCTCGGCAAGACCATCCCGCCGTTCGCGCCGGGTGACACGGTCATCGTCAGCGTCAATGTCGTCGAAGGCACCCGCAAGCGCGCGCAGGCCTATGAAGGCGTTGTGATTGCCAAACGCAACCGAGGCTTGAACAGCGCCTTCACGGTGCGCAAGATCTCGAACGGCGAGGGTGTCGAGCGCACCTTCCAGACCTACAGCCCGCTGATCGCGTCGATCGAAGTGAAGCGCCGCGGCGATGTGCGCCGCGCGAAGCTCTACTTCCTGCGCCAGCGCTCGGGCAAGTCGGCGCGCATCAAAGAAAAGCTCGCCTGATTGGCGTTCGCGAGGCCGGGCACCTCGACCCGTGTCACGCCCACCGATCAAGGACCCGCGCGGCGTACCTGTCGTCGGTGACGATGGGCATCTGCCTGCGCTGGATTGCTCACGTCTGACAGAACCGGCGTTGCGCGGGCGCTTCAAGACGATACCCGTATGGGCGCCCGAATTCCGCGGTGACGGCGCGCTTTTCGAGGACCACGAGCCGGCGCATGCGGCGGTGCTCGTCGGGCTGGTGCTGCGCGAAGGCTCGTTGTGCGTGCTTTTCACGCAGCGCACTGCGCACCTGAGCAAACACGCGGGCCAAGTCAGCTTTCCAGGCGGGCGCAGCGAAGCCGCAGACGGTGCACCGGCGGTGACGGCTTTGCGCGAAACCCACGAGGAAGTCGGGCTCGAACCCGGTCGGGTCGACGTGTTGGGTCTGATGCCGACCTACACCACGGTCACGAACTTCGTCGTCACGCCCGTCGTAGGCATCGTCGCCGCGCCACCCCTGGCCTACCGCCCCGATCCGCGCGAGGTCGACGCGGTTTTCGAGGTGCCGCTGCAATTCCTGATGACACCGGCCCATCACCAGCGTCACCGTTTCGAATGGGACGGCAACGCGCGCGAGTTCCTGTCGATGACGTGGCGCGACCCGGTTGATGGCGACGAGCGCTTCATCTGGGGCGCGACCGCGGCGATGTTGCGCAACCTCTACCGGTTGTTGGCGGCCTGATGGTTGGCAGCCTGACCGTCGGCGACCCACTTCAGCTGCCCTCGAAGCGGTGCGACGGCGCCGACGCAGGTTTGTTCGAAGCGCAGGTCGATTTCCTGTAGTTGATCAGCGACGTACACGACGCGGTCCACCGCGACCCAGGCTTCGACGTCCAAGCACACGCGCCCGTCGACCTGCACGAGCAGCCCGCCCCGTGCGGGGTTGTGCGCGCCCGGCCGTCGCAGCCCCGCGTAGTAGCCGGGCTCGATGCGCGCAAGACGGTCCATCGTGAGGAACTCGCCGGATGCGAACGGCAATGACGAACGCGTGAACTGCCAACGCAGTCGTCCGGCGGATGCGTCGATCGTGATGCCCGACGCTGGCGGCTCGAGCAACAACGACTGGCCGCTGCCAACGGGGTCGCCTGCCTCGCTCTCGAGTTGAAGTGCCGTGGGCCCTGTTGGTGTGGGGCCAGGCGCCGGCCGCCACAACGTGTCCGGCGCAGCGGTGGGGCCTGGAGCTTGCGTGGCGTCGTTGATCGACCAACGGAACATGCCTCGCATCGCCGCGGGCGCACCTTCGCAGCGTTGCTCGAAGCGCAGTTCGATCGCATCGACGAATCCCTGGCTGCTGTAGCGCACGTGGTCGACTGCGATCCAGCCGCTCTCGAGGTTGCAGATCCGCTGCGGATCGCTCCAGATCAGGCCGCCCTTGGCGGGGTTGTGGAACGGATAGCGACGAAGGCCGCTGTAGTAGCCGATGCGCAGCTCACGCAGATGCGACATCGCCTGGAACTGTCCGTCCCAATAGCGATCACCGCGCACGTGGATCGAGAAGTAGCCCCCGATGCTGTCGGTCCACATCACCGCGTTGGCGGGCGTGTAGACGGCAGTAACGCCGTCGCCTGTGGGGTCACCGCCCTCGCTCTCGACGTAGACCACGTTGCCGCTCGACGGGATGCGGTCGGCTGGTGGCTTCCAGAGGCCCGCCGGCAGCGGCAGCGGCTCGGGCGGTTTCGTGGCGTCGTCCGCGCGCCAACGAATCTGACCGAACAGGCGTTCGCCCGTGGGGCAGCGCTGCTCGAACCGTGCCTCGATGGCGACGAGGCGCCCCTGCGCGTAGCTTGCCGTATCGACCGCGAACCAGCCTTCCAGCCCGTCACACAACGCGGTGAGGCCCCACCACTGCATGCCACCACGCGCCACGTCGTGCGTCGGAAACCGCTGCAGCCCATCGTGATAGGAAGGCGCGAGTTCGCTCACGCCTGCAGGTGATTGCATCTCGCCGAACCAGCTCTCGTCGCCGCGCACGGTGACGGTGAGCCTCGCGCTGGTCGACAACACCTCGACCACCGACGACGCCGCCGTGTAGACGAAGGCGCGTTCACGGCCGACGACGGACTTGTCGAGCAGGTACACGTAGTTCGCCGATTCCGGCAGCGCCTCGGTTGGTGCACGCCAAAGGTTCGCGGGGGCGCCAGGGGGTTGGTTCGATGGTGTGGTGGCGTTGGCGGAGGTGTCACCACCACCGCCGCCGCACGCGGCCAACCATGTTGCGATCAGCAGCACGATCCACCACGTCGAGCGGCGAGCGCGATGCGTGGTCGGCCCCAGGCTTGATGAAGACAGATTCGATTCGTTCACGGGAGGGAAAGCCTAACAGCGCGTGCAGCGCGAACCCCCACTAGGTGAAACGGTTCGAACGGCTGTCTCGAGGGCTTCGAAGCGCGCGCCAGGACCACTCGCCTATGCTCGCGCACCTTGCAACTCGATTCGTCCTTTCACCGCTACTCCGGCCCCGCCGTCGCCCTGCACTGGGTGCTCGGCGTGGCGATCATTGCGAACTTCGCGCTCGGCATCTATATGCACGAGCTTCCGGTTTCGCCGTCGCGGCTGAAGCTCTACAACTATCACAAGTGGGCCGGCATCACGATTCTGTCGTTGTCGGCGCTGCGGTTGTTGTGGCGGCTCACGCATCGTCCTCCGCCAGACGGACCGATGCCTGCTTGGCAGGCCAAGGCGGCCCATGCGGTGCACGTGTTGCTGTACGTGTTGTTCTTTGCCGTTCCGCTCAGCGGCTGGGCCTACAGCTCGGCGGCAGGCTTCCCGGTGGTCGTGTTCGGCGTCGTGCCGCTGCCCGACTTCGTACCCAAGGACAAGGCGTTGGCCGATACGCTGAAAGGGCTGCACAAGGTGCTCACGTTGTCGATGGGTGCACTGGTGCTGGCCCATATCGTCGCGGCGATCAAACACCAGTGGATCGACCGGGACGGTCTGATGGCCCGCATGGGCTTGGGGCGCTCGCGCGCATGAAGGCTTCGATGAATCGAATCACGCATCCTTTTCAATATTCATTCGCAGCCGCCGCCACCGCGGCAGCTGCTCTGGCTGCATGCGCCGGTCGCGTTCTCGCAGCAACTGGCCAGCGACAAGAGCGCGATTACCTTCGTGGTCAAGCAGATGGGCGTGCCGGTCGAGGGCAGCTTCGGTGCCTTTGACGCCAAGATGACTTTCGACCCGAAGAAGCCCGAAGCCGGCAGCGTGCAGTTGCGCGTTGACCTTGCAAGCGCGCAAATCGGCGACGCCGAGACGACGCGAGAGTTGCGCAAGCCCGAGTGGTTCAACACGGCCAAGCACGCGGCCGCAACATTCACGTCGAAGTCGATCAAGTCAACGGGCACGGGCCGGTTCGACGTTGTGGGCACCTTGAATTTGAAGGGCGGTGCACGCGACATCACCGTGCCCGTCGTCTTGGCCCAGGCCGGCGCCCAGACAACCGCGACCGGGCAGTTCTCGCTGGGGCGTGTCGACTACAAGATCGGTGAGGGCGAGTGGTCCGACACGAGCATCGTCGCCAACGACGTGCTTGTGAAGTTCAAGCTCGTGCTCACGGGTATCGCGCCGATGTGAAGCGCATTCCGATTTCCTTCCACCACAACCTGCCATCACGACATGAACCATCGCATGACCACGACCCTTCTCGCCGCCTGTGCCGCGCTCGCTACGCTCGGGCTCTCGGCCGGGGCGCATGCCGCCGGCTACGCTGTCGATCCGACGCACACCAGCGTCTTTTTCGAGGTCAAGCACTTCGGCACCTCGACCAATCGAGCGCGCTTCGACAAGAAGAGCGGCACGGTCGAGTTTGATCGTGCGGCCAAGACGGGCAAGGTCGAGGTCACGATCGACACCACGTCGATCAACTCGGGCGTGGCGCCGTTCGACAAGCACCTGCGCAGCCCCGATTTCCTCGACGCCGAGAAGCACCCCACGGCCGTGTTCACGGGCGACAAGTTCGTCTTCGAGGGTGACAAGGTCTCCGAAGTGCAGGGCACGCTGACGATGCGCGGCAAAACCCACCCGGTGGTGCTGAAGGCCACGTCGTTCAATTGCTTCGATCATCCGACGCTCAAGCGCGAGGTCTGCGGCGGCGACTTTGAAACCACCATCAAGCGCAGCCTCTGGGACATTAATTACGGCCTTCAAGTGGGGGTTGCCGACATGACCAAGCTTGTGATTCAGGTCGAGGCGGTGAAGCAATAAGTCATCGCTTCTTGCTTGGGATGCGACGGCGCCTGCGGGCGCCGTTTGCATTTCGACGACGCTTTTCTGTCGTTCGTTGCTGTGATACCGCTTTACCGTGTCCGGGCAGAGACGTTCGTACCTTCTCGTCGTGTCTGCGCATCGTCACGCGCGGCCGATGGTCACGCGGTGTTTTGTTAGGGTGTGTCACGTTGGTGTCGGCATGTCCGGGTGCAGTCCCGATGCCGCTCTGGGTGACATCCAGCCTACCTATACTCAATTGAGAGTAAGGGCATGACATGCCCCTGCGCATCGCGCCGGATCGAGCAAGGGACGCAGATTCGACTTTTGACGAGCGCGGCTCTTGATGCGACGGAGTCTCGCGCACGTGATTCGATCGCGTATCACCCGATAGCACGGCTCCTTTCGAGCCGTGTTTTTTGTATTCGACAGAGAGGGGACCATGACGCAACCTATCGACAAGCCGGCACTTCCGCTGATCGTGCAGGAGCTGCTTCGCAGCAACTCTGGCAGGCGCGATGCGCTGCGTCGAATGAGTGCCGGCGCAATGTCGGTCAGCCCGCTGGCGCTGATCGGCTGCGGCGGCGATGACACAGCCAAGGCGGAGTTCGGCGCGCAGAAGACCGAGCTCGATGCGAGCCCGATGACCGAGTCGTTCAGCATCGGTCTGAACAGCAGCGATTCGGTTCGAACCGGCTTCTACACGACACGTCTGTACCAGAACGAGAGTTCGAACAAGGCGGGTGACAACTGGACGCTGGTTGCGACGAACTCGAACGATTCGTCGATGGCGCTGTATCAGCCCACGAGCGTGCCCAACGCGGTGAACCTCGTGCTGTCTTCGGAACGCGCCGTGCAGTCGGTGGACGATGTGCGATTGCATGTCTCGCAGCCCACCGATGTGCCCGATCTCGTGCCGTGCTCGATCTTTGCCGTCGCCCAGCCGCACGCGCAGGGACAGGAGACTTTCACTTCGGCGGCCAGCGGGCAGCCGTGGGCCGGGTCCGTCGGACCCGCTCGCGGCAACCGGCTGGGCTCCATCGTGCTCGGTGGCCCATCGGGAAGCAAGATCTCGTCGAACCTTCGCGCACTGTTTACCGACGCGCAAGCGATCGCCAACGGCTTCTTCATCGCCAGCGATGCCGTCTCGGGTGGCGGCTGGGAGTTTGCTGCCGATGAGTGGGCGTCTTTCACGCTGCCGGTTCCTGCCCGAGTGCGCTATGGCTCGGGCTCGACCTGGATCGAGCGCGATCTCCCGGCGGGACAGGTCTTCTGCACCAATGCGTTCTTCGGCGAGGACCCGCTCGTGGGCATCGTCAAGCGCTGCGAAGTGCAGCGCGCTGGTGATGGTGGTGGCAGCAGCGCCTACGTCGTGCTCTGGCAGTCGAATCACGCGGACGGTCTGCGGCCGAAGCTCTTGGTGACCTATACGCACACCGGTGCTGGTGCACCACCAGCACCGACGCCAGCGCCGCCGCCGCCAACGCCTCCGGCCCCCACGCCGCCCCCGCCAGCGCCGCCGCCCCCAGCGCCGCCGCCGCCGCCCCCGCCAGCGCCAGCGCCGCCGCCCCCGGCACCGCCGCCCCCGGCACCGCCGCCCCCGCCAGCGCCGCCGCCCCCGGCACCGCCGCCCCCGCCAGCGCCGCCGCCCCCCGCGCCGCCACCACCTGCGCCCGCGCCGCCCAGCGGCAGCTTCCGAGTGGGCTCGAACCAAGGGTTCCAAGACTGGATCCCGTCGCAGTTCTCCGACCTGGTGGAGAACGCGCGCGGCTTCATGACGATGAACCAGTACGACGACGACGGCAGCCTGGCGCGCGACGCACTGGGCTGGCCGCTGACGGCAAGCCGCCTCTTGTGCTGGACACCCAACGGCCAACGCGACTTCCCGCTCAACCAGGCCTTCAAAGGCTCGTACACCGGTGGGGGAGACATCCGCTCGGAAGTCGCTGGGGTGGACATCCGCAACGTCGTACGCAGCGGCAACAGCGTCACCTTCGACGTGGTCGTCACGAGCTGGCCGCTGCCGGGCATCTTCGCCTTCAGCGGCCCAGTGCAAAACGTCAAAATCCTTGCCCCCGGCAGCGGCAGCAACTACCTGCGCCCGGAAGCCGCGGCACAAGGGGGCCTGTTCTGGGTCCACCGCTTCAACCAAGCCGCCGGCATCGCCGAAACCAACGTCGAAACCAGCTGGTCCAGCCGCAAACCCGCGGGCTACAAATACGGCTACAAGCCCTGGGAAAGCATCTTCGAATGGACCATGGGGTACGTGAACGCGCCAGGCTCACGCACCCGGGCAGGCTGGTACCTGGTACCGCGCATGGCCGATGCCGACTACCAGATCAAACTCGCGCAACTGGCCGCGTCCAGCGTACCCAGCAACGTCATCCAATACTGGGGACTGGGCAACGAGCTGTGGAACAACATCTACCAGCGCCACTTCGGCCCGCAGGGCATGGGCCAGCCCTTCAACCGCGCCAACAACCCGAGTGACCCCGACTACGCGCGCATCAACACCCCGCCGTCGGACAACTACGAGCGCCTGAACCGGCTCATCGGGCTGGAATTCGCGCGCATGGCCAAGCGCTTCCTGTCGGTGTTCGGGCAAGACGCGTTCGGCACCAGGCTGCGCCCGGTGCTGGAAGCCCAGCACGCCAACCCGTGGACCATCGAAGTGCCGCTGTCGTGGCTGTCGCTGCCGGCGCAGGTGGCCGAGTTCGGGCCGGTCAACAGCTACTGCTGGAGCATCTCGGGGGCGCCGTACGCGGCCGGTGAGTGGTTCGAGATGGACGCGACGCGCTCGCCGTCACCCGAAGCGATCCTGTCGGGGCTGCGAAGCGGCTACTCGTACGACATGCCGTTCGCGCACGCGCAGGCCGACCGGTGGCTGGCGCTGAAGAACCAGTACGGCATCGCCGAGCTCAGCGCCTACGAAGGCATTGCGCCGCACACCGACGGGTCCTCGGCCACGGACAACAGCGTCAACAAATACGGCGCGCACATCCACCCCGACATGCGTCGACTCATCGTGGACTTCGGCACGGGGCTGAAGAACCGAGGCTACGGCGCGTGCTGCTACTTCGTGGGCTACGCGGGCGCCTACGTCCAGCAGGACCTGTTCTCGCTGTGGACGGTCAACCAGGTCTACGGCGAAGACTCCTCGAAGATGCTGGGCGTCAAGGATCTGATCGCGTTGTCGGGCGCCTAAGCGCTCGTGCCTCGCCACAAGGGCTCGACCTCGCGGTCGGGCCCTTGTTGTTGGCGCGCCGCTGCTACGGTCGCACGGCCGGCGACTCGATGGGCATGCCCGCGGCACGCTGCATCAGCCAGGCTTCGAGCGCCACCCATGACGCATCGCCCGCGGCCCAAGGCTGCGCGCGCACGCCGACGGTGCAGTTGCGCAGCCGACGCTCGAGCGTGCCCATGCCTTGCCATTGCAGGCGGTACAGCGGGTATCCGTTGGGATGCCCCTGCGGTATCAGCGCGCCCGGCCAGCCGCAGGCCGGCACGTTCGTCGTGGCACTGCGCGCACGACAGGTCGAGTTGGCCCATGCGTTGTCGATACAGCCGTTCGCCTTCGACGCGCACCCTGCTGCATGCGATCGTCGGCGGCGGCGTGATCGGCTTGCCGCGTGAGAGGTTCGTGAGGTAGGCCTGCAGCGCAACGCCGGTGTCGGCATCAAGCCCCGACTCGGGCAGGTTCTGATGGCGGCTGCGACAACGCTCGATGCGCAGCGACAAGCTCAGCGCGCGCGACTCGCGTTCGTCCCACGCCGGATACCGCGTGGCCACATCGGACATCGTGGCCTCGGCTTCCCGATGGCAATCGACGCACGACCGCGCGAGCGGCCCCGACGGGCGGCGCCACTGCGCCTTGCCGTCTTGCACCCACAGCATGCCGGGGTTGCGCGCCAAGTCGTCCTGCAGTGCTTGCAAGGCGGGGCTCATGTCATCGCGACCGCTGCGGCGAGGTGGCGATGGGGTGTCGGTCACGACACCGCCGTTGCCGACGCAGCCCGCCAGCAACAGCAACGCCCCGATGCGTGCGAGTCGCCTCACGCCACCTCGAGCGCCACCGTCTCGGTGTGCTCGAAGCCTTCGTCGCCGCTCCAGCGCAGCTTCAGCGACATCGTGGTGGCCGATCGCCGGCGCAGCGAGATGAAAGGCCACATACGGGTTCGCGGCGATCGCGGGATGAAAGTCGGCGGCGAACACAAGCGCGTCACCGCCGCTGCCAGTGGACGCGTGGCACGTGAAGCGGCGGATGATCCTGCGCGGCACCAGCTTGCCCTCGTGTCGACACGAAAGCCCGACTCCATCGGGTGACCGATCATCGCGCGGATGCGCACGACTTCACCGGGCTTGGCGCGTTCGGGTTTGTCGATCAGCGTGCGGGCCATGGTGCGTTGCGCGGTGCGACAGTCACTCGATACACGCGGCGAGGACCACGATAACCTCGACGCGCTGGTGCCAGAAGCTGCCATCGCTCATGCGCGCAGCGGCGACGAGGTTCTGCGTCGCGCTCAAGCGGATGCCGATCGCGACCTCGGCGCGCCCGTTGCGTGGCGACAGCTCGAAGCGCACCACATCCGGCTGCGGATTGCCGTCGTTGAAGATGGCAATCTCTCGAACATGATCGGCCGCGGTCATGGGGCTTTGAACCTGCACCGTCACCGACACCAGGTTGCCGTTGTCGACGAGCGGCGGCACCTCGAACTTCACGCGGCCTTCGCGCAGAGGCGCGCCGCCGGTCCAGGCATCGATCGCGGCCTTCATCGACGTGGGTGTTGCGAGGGCAGGGCGCAGCACCAGCGCGAGTGCGCCCGCGCCGGCGGCCGCCAGCACATGGCGGCGCGTCGCGCAGGGTTGCATGTTGCGAAGCCTCATCGCGCTTGCCTCATCGCGCTTGCCTCATCGCGCTTGCCTCATCGCCGCTCATCAACGAAGCGTCGCCAGGAACGCGACCACGTCTTCGATCTGCGCGGCGTCGAGGATGGGCTTGCCATCGAACGCGCTGCCCACGCGTGCGAAGCCGCTGGTGCGTGCGTACGCCGGCATGATCGTTTGCGGGTTGAATCGGCGGCTGTCCTCGATGCGCGCGCGAAGATCGTCGCGCGTGTGGCGCAACCCCGCACCGTCGAGCGGCGGCGCCAAGTTGCCCTGGAAACGCTCATCGGGGAACGGGCCGCTGTGGCACAGCAGGCACATGCCGACGCTGCGATCGCGGACGATCGCTTCGCCGCGGCGTGGGTCGCCCTGCGCGTGCGAAAGCGTTGAGACCGCGCACACCACAGCGCACACCAACACACCCAAGCCGCGACGCGCGTGCATCAGGCTTTCAGCTGATCGCGGATGGGCAGTTGGCGAATGCGCTTGCCCGTCGCTGCGAACACCGCGTTCAACACCGCCGGCACGGCGACTGCGATCGTCGGTTCGCCCACGCCGCCCCAGAAGCCGCCGCTGGGTATCACGATCGTTTCCACCTTCGGCATCTGCGCCATGCGCATCACCGGGTAGGTGTCGAAGTTCGCCTGCTGCATGCGGCCCTTGTCGAGCGTGCATTCGGCCCACAACGTCGAAAGCCCGTACGCGAACGAGCCTTCGACCTGCATCGCAATCTGCTTCGGGTTGACCGCGTGCCCGCAATCGGTGGCAGCGACGATGCGGTGGATCTTCAACTCGCCACCTTGCACCGACACCTCGGCGCAGGCCGCGACGTAGCTGCCGAAGCCCATCGTCTGCGCCAGGCCGCGATGCACGCCGGCGGGCGCGGGTGTGCCCCAGCCGGCACCTTTCGCTGCCGCTTCGAGCACCGCCTTGTGCTTCGGAAACTGGCCCATCAGTTCGAGGCGCAGTTGCAGCGGGTCTTTCTTCAGCGCGTGCGCGACCTCGTCGAGGAAGCATTCGACGTAAAACGTGTTCTGGTTCAGGTTCACACCGCGCCAGAAGCCCGCGGGCACCGGCGGGTTGCGGATCGCGTGGTCGATCAGCAGGTTGGGCACGGTGTAGCCGAACGACGCTTCGGGGCCGGGGCGGTTCAGGCCCTGAAACGCCACCGGGTCGATGCCGTCGCGGATGTTTTGCGGCGCCACGCTGGCCAGGATCGATTGGCCCGACAGGCGGATCTGCAACGCCGTGACCTTGCCCTGCGCGTCGACGCCCGCACGCATGCGCGCCATCGTCAGCGGGTGGTAGCGGCCGTGCAGCATGTCTTCTTCGCGCGACCAGATCAGCTTGACCGGCACGCCGGGCATCTGACGCGCGATCACCACCGCTTGGCGCACCCAGTCGTGCACCGCGCCGCGACGGCCGAAGCCGCCGCCCAGGTGCAGCTTGTAGACCTCGCACTGCGCAGGTTGCAGCCCCGCGGCTTCGGCCGCCGCGGCCAGCGCGGCTTCACCGTTCTGTGTCGGCGTCCAGACCTCGCAGCGTTCGGGCGCACCGGCGGCCGACAACGTGACCTTCGCGGTCGCGTTCATCGTCTCCATCGTCGCGTGGTTCTGGTGCGTGTGCTGGTAGGTCGCTTCGACCACGCGTGCGGCGCCTGCCAGCGCAGCCTTCACGTCACCGACGCTGTTGCCCACGCCGGCTTTGTCGGCGTCGAGGCCTTCGCGAAGCATCGCGAGCGACTGCGCCTGCGTTGCGGTGGCGTTGGGGCCTTCGTCCCACACGATCGGCAACGCGTCGAGCGCGGTCTTCGCGTGCCACCAGGTGTCGGCAATCACCGCAACCGCGCTGTCACCGACGGGCACGACCTTCTTCACGCCGGGTCGCTGTGCGATCTTCGCGGCGTCGAAGCTCTTCACTTTGCCGCCGAACACGGGGCAGTCCTTGATCGCCGCGATCAGCATGCCCGGCAGCACGAGGTCCATGCCGTAGATCTGGCTGCCGTCGACCTTCGGCGCCGTATCCAGGCGCGCCATCGGCTTGCCGGCGATGGTCCAGGTTTTCGGATCTTTCAGCGCCACGTCTTTCGGCGCCTCGAGCTTCGCGGCGTCGGCGGCAAGTTGGCCGTAGGTGGCGCTGCGCCCGCTGGCCGTGTGTTGCACCTTGCACATCGCAGCCTTGCATTCGGACGACCGGCACGTTCCAGCGGTTGGCCGCGGCCTGCACCAACATCATTCGCGCCGACGCGCCGGCCTTGCGCACGTATTCGTGCGACTCGCGGATGCCGCGGCTGCCGCCGGTCGAGAAGTTGCCCCAGACGCGGTTGCGCGACAGGTTCTGACCCGGTGTCGGATATTCGGTGCGGATCTTCGACCAGTCGCACTCGAGTTCTTCGGCGACGAGCTGTGCCAAGCCCGTCAACGTGCCCTGGCCCATCTCGGAGCGCGCGATGCGGATCACGATCGTCTCATCGGGGTTGACGACAATCCACGCATTGACTTCGGAGCCGGGCGGCGATGTCACCATCACCGCCGGGTCGGACTGCGCTGCATGCGCGCAGCCGCCGAATTGAAAGCCGACGACGAGCGAGCCGAGCATGGGTGCGGCTGTCGTCGCCGCGGCACCTTCGACGAAGCGGCGGCGGGTGATGGAAGGGGACTTCATCATGCGGCCCTCCCGCTCATCGTTTTCGCAGCCTGCTTGATGCCATCGCGCACGCGGTTATAGGTGCCGCAACGGCAGATGTTCGTGATCGCCGCGTCGATGTCGGCGTCGGTCGGCTGCGGCTTGTCTTTCAGCAGCGCCGCGGCGGCCATCAGCATGCCGCTCTGGCAGAAGCCGCACTGCGGCACGTCGAGTTCGATCCAGGCCTTTTGCAATGCGTGACGCACACCCGGTGCGCCGAGCCCTTCGATGGTGACGATCTTCGCCGTGGGCGCCACGGCGCTGATCGGCATCACACACGAGCGCACCGGCGCGCCGTCGATGTGCACGGTGCACGAGCCGCACTGGGCGACACCGCAGCCGTACTTCGTGCCAGTCAGACCGAGTTGTTCGCGCAACACCCACAACAGCGGCGTGTCGGCTTCGGCCTCGTGGTTGCGTGCCTTTCCGTTGACGTTCAGGGTCGGCATGTCGGCTCCTCGTACGTGCTCGAGGCAGGCAGACTAGCACCACGCGCGCCGGTGTGCAGCGCACGGGGTGAAGCAACGTTTTGCAAGCGGCTTCCTGACGACTTGCGTGCGTATACTCGCCGCGCTTCGAATAGAAGCAACCTCGCGGCT
This sequence comes from uncultured beta proteobacterium, assembly GCA_963738615.1. Taxonomy (GTDB): domain Bacteria; phylum Pseudomonadota; class Gammaproteobacteria; order Burkholderiales; family Burkholderiaceae_C; genus CAVTWY01. The sequence goes on along the minus strand of CAVTXI010000012.1, from coordinate 955,485 downwards.
TGCTCACTGTGATCACCTCGATCACCTCTCTTTCGCTCGCATTGCGAGCGGCTCGAGCAGCGCGGTTCTCTACACAAACAGGAAGGACAACCATGACACAACCCACCGACAAAGAAGGGGCTGTCTCTCAGTTCCTCGAAGACTTGGCGCAGGCGCACGGACGTCGCGATGCGCTGCGCCGCATGAGCGTAGGCGCGTTGTCCGTCAGCCCGCTGGGCTTGGTGGGATGTGGTGGTGACGACGATGGCAACAGCAACAGCAACGTTGGCGGTGAGACGGTTGCTGCACCGCCGCCGGCCGCGACGCCGCCAGCAGGTGCGCCCCCGGTAGCTTCACCCCCTGCCGGCGCGCCGCCAGCAACGCCTACGCCGCCCCCCCGCCTGCAACCGATCCTCCTGTCACTCCGCCACCGCCGCCACTGCCGCCAGCGCCGGAGCCGCCTCCACCGGCGCCTCCGGCCCCCACGCCTGCACCGCCGCCAGCGCCGGAGCCACCTCCACCGGCGCCTCCGGCCCCCACGCCTGCACCGCCGCCAGCGCCGGAGCCACCTCCACCGGCGCCTCCGGCCCCCGCGCCTGCACCGCCACCATCGCCAGCGCCGGAGCCGACGCCGCCTGCACCACCTGCCCCCACGCCTGCGCCACCACCACCGCCAGCGCCGCCCCCAGCACCGCCGCCCCCGGCACCGCCGCCCCCGCCAGCGCCGCCCCCGCCAGCGCCGCCGCCCCCGGCACCGCCGCCACCGCCACCGCCGCCGCCGCCCCGCGCCGCCACCACCTGCGCCCGCGCCGCCCAGCGGCAGCTTCCGAGTGGGCTCGAACCAAGGGTTCCAAGACTGGATCCCGTCGCAGTTCTCCGACCTGGTGGAGAACGCGCGCGGCTTCATGACGATGAACCAGTACGACGACGACGGCAGCCTGCCGCGCGACGCACTGGGCTGGCCGCTGACGGCAAGCCGCCTCGTTGTGCTGGACACCCAACGGCCAACGCGACTTCCCGCTCAACCAGGCCTTCAAAGGCTCGTACACCGGTGCGGGAGACATCCGCTCGGAAATCGCTGGGGTGGACATCCGCAACCTCGTACGCAGCGGCAACAGCGTCACCTTCGACGTGGTCGTCACGAGCTGGCCGCTGCCGGGCATCTTCGCCTTCAGCGGCCCAGTGCAAAACGTCAAGATCCTTGCCCCCGGCAGCGGCAGCAACTACCTGCGCCCGGAAGCCGCGGCACAAGGGGGCCTGTTCTGGGTCCACCGCTTCAACCAAGCCGCCGGCATCGCTCGAAACCAACCGTCGAAACCAGCTGGTGCCAGCCGCAAACCCGCGGGCTACAAATACGGCTACAAGCCCTGGGAAAGCATCTTCGAATGGACCATGGGGTACGTGAACGCACCGGGCTCACGCACCCGGGCAGGCTGGTACCTGGTACCGCGCATGGCCGATGCCGACTACCAGATCAAACTCGCGCAACTGGCCGCGTCCAGCGTACCCAGCAACGTCATCCAGTACTGGGGACTGGGCAACGAGCTGTGGAACAACATCTACCAGCGCCACTTCGGCCCGCAGGGCATGGGCCAGCCCTTCAACCGCGCCAACAACCCGAGCGACCCCGACTACGCGCGCATCAACACCCCGCCGGTCGGACAACTACGAGCGCATGAACCGGCTCATCGGGCTGGAATTCGCGCGCATGGCCAAGCGCTTCCTGTCGGTGTTCGGGCAAGACGCGTTCGGCACCAGGCTGCGCCCGGTGCTGGAAGCCCAGCACGCCAACCCGTGGATCATCGAAGTACCGCTGGCGTGGCTGTCGCTGCCGGCGCAGGTGGCCGAGTTCGGCCCGGTCAACAGCTACTGCTGGAGCATCTCGGGGGCGCCGTACGCGGCCGGTGAGTGGTTCGAGATGGACGCGACGCGCTCGCCGTCACCCGAAGCGATCCTGTCGGGGCTGCGAAGCGGCTACTCGTACGACATGCCGTTCGCGCACGCGCAGGCCGACCGGTGGCTGGCGCTGAAGAACCAGTACGGCATCGCCGAGCTCAGCGCCTACGAAGGCATTGCGCCGCACACCGACGGGTCCTCGGCCACGGACAACAGCGTCAACAAATACGGCGCGCACATCCACCCCGACATGCGTCGGCTCATCGTGGACTTCGGCACGGGGCTGAAGAACCGAGGCTACGGCGCGTGCTGCTACTTCGTGGGCTATGCGGGCGCGTACGTCCAGCAGGACCTGTACACGCTGTGGACCGTCAACCAGGCCTACGGCGAAGACTCCTCGAAGATGCTGGGCGTCAAGGATCTCGTCGCGCTGTCGGGCGCCTAAGCGCTCGTGCCTCGCCACAAGGGCTCGACCTCGCGGTCGGGCCCTTGTTCCTTCAATCGGCCGACGCGCCCGAGTAGCGGACGATTGCGCGGTATTTCGCGGTGTCGGCTGCGATCAACGCCGCCAAGGCTTGCGGCGTTCCAGGGCTGGGCACCGCGGCCATGCGCGCCAGCGTGTCGGTCACGGCCGTGCTGCGAAGCGCTGCGGTGAGGTCGGCATGCAGGCGCTCGAGCACGCCTTGCGGCGTCGCCGAAGGGGCGAACAGCGCGAACCACGTGTCGATGTCAAAGCCCTCGAGCTCCGGGACCTTTGTCTTCGCAAGCGGCATCAACTCGGGCATCTGCGGTGAAGGCTGCAGGGTCGTCACGCCGAGCGCGACCACGCGACCCTCGCGGATGCGCGGCGCGGCCGACGCAAGGTTGTCGAACATGAACTGCACCTCGCCCGACAGCAGCGCCATCTGCGCGGGTCCTGCGCCGCGATAAGGAATGTGCAGCGCGAAGCTGCGCGTGCGCAGCTTGAACAGCTCGCCCGCCAGATGCCCCGCGCTGCCGTTGCCGCCCGACGCGAACTGCATGCGGCCGGGGTTGGCGCGCAGCACACGCACGAGGCCGGCGACATCGGTGATGCCGTGCTGCTTCGCGAAGTCGGTATTCAGGATCAACACGTTGGGCACACGCGCGACGAGCGTGAGCGGCGCGAAGTCGCGTACCGCGTCGTAGGGCATGCGCGCATACAGCGTCGGGTTGATCGCATGCGTGGCCACGGCGCCCAGCAGCAACGTGTGCCCGTCGGGTGCTGCTTTCGCCACCGCGTCGGCGCCCAGGTTGCCGCCTGCGCCGGGTTTGTTCTCGACCACGATGGTGCCGAGCGCCGCTTTCGCCGCATCGGCCACCGCGCGCGCCGCCACATCGAGCGGGCCACCGGGCGGGTAGGGCACGACAAGGCGGATCGGTCGGCTCGGGAATCCCGGCGACTGTGCGTGTGACCGCCATGCCGTGAGCGCGAGCGGGACGCCGATCAGCACGTGACGGCGGTCGAGACGATGGGCGCGGCGCGTGTTCATCCGAAGGACTTTAACGGCCGCCTCATCGTGTGATCATCGACCGATGGAACACGCTCCCAGCTGGTTGACCTCATCGTTGATCTATCTCGCTGCTGCGGTCGTTGCCGTGCCGCTGTCGAAGGCGCTCGGCCTCGGTTCGATCATCGGCTACCTCGTCGCTGGTGTCGTGATCGGGCCCTGGGGCCTGGCGTTTGTCAGCGAGCCCGCTGACGTTCTGCACTTCGCCGAGTTCGGCGTCGTGCTGATGCTGTTCCTGGTCGGCCTCGAGCTCGAGCCGCGACGGCTGTGGGCACTGCGCCGTCCAATTTTCGGATGGGGCAGCGCGCAGGTGCTGCTGTGTGCCGCGGCGCTGGTCGTCTCGGCGATGGCATTGGGTATCGACTGGCGCGTCGCACTCGCGGCGTCGCTGGGCCTGGCGCTCAGCTCGACTGCGATCGCGTTGCAGGTCATGGACGAACGCAACATGCTGAAGACCACCAGCGGCCAGAGCGCGTTCGCGATCCTGCTGTTCCAGGACGTCGCGGCGATCCCGGTCCTGGCGTTGGTGCCGCTGCTGGGAGCGCAAGGTGTGCATCCCACGGCGGGCGAGCCGTGGTGGATGCAACTCGCGCGCATCGTCGGTGTCATCTCGCTCGTCGTGCTGGGTGGTCGACTCGCGGTACGGCCCGCGCTGCGTTGGATCGCACGCAGTCGCACGCCCGAGCTCTTCACCGCCGCGTCGCTGCTGATCGTGGTCGCGATCGCCGCGTTGATGCAGCGCGTGGGCATGAGCATGGCACTGGGCGCGTTTCTCGCGGGCGTGCTGCTCGCTGAAAGCGAATACAAGCACGAGCTCGAGGCCGATATCGCGCCGTTCAAAGGTCTCTTGCTCGGCCTGTTCTTCATGGCCGTGGGTATGAGCGTCGACTTCGGTGCGCTGGCGCGCGCGCCATTGCTGCTGGCCAGCGTGCTCGCGGTCTTTCTCGTCGTGAAGACGATCGTGATCGCGTTACTGGCGCGTGCGATGGGCATGCCCGCCGCCGACCGGCCGATCTTCACGCTGCTGCTGGCGCAAGGCGGCGAATTCGCGTTCGTCGTCTTCCAGGCCGCGGCGGGCGCGAAGGTATTCGACAACGATACCGCGTCGCTGCTGATCGGTGCGGTCGCCTTAAGCATGCTTGCGACGCCGCTGCTGATCGTCGCGGTCGACCGCTGGCTGCTGCCGCTCTACGCCACGATGGCGGCGCGCTCGAAGTCAACGATGCAGCAGATCGACGAGCCGCAGACCGCGCCGGTGATCGTTGCCGGCTTCGGCCGCTTCGGCCAGATGGTGTCGCGCCTGCTACTGGCGAACGGCATCCACCCCACGGTGCTTGATCACGACGCCGAACGCATCGAATCAGCACGTGCATTCGGCTACCGTGTCTTCTACGGTGACGCGACCCGCGCCGACCTGCTGGTGCTGGCCGGCGCGGAGTCAGCGGCGGTGATCGTGGCGGCGGTCGACGATCGAGAGTCGGTGAATGCGATCGTCGACCTGGCACGCGCACGTTTCACACAGGCGAAGCTCGTTGTGCGCGTGCATGACCTGACGCACGGCTTCGAGATGCTCGACCGCGGCATCACACACTTCGACCGGGAGGTCTTCGAAGGCAGCCTGGCGAGCGGGCGGCGCGTGCTCGATGCGCTGGGCTACGCTGCTGCTGACGCCGACGCCATGGTGCGGCGCTTTCGCGCCCACAACCTCGAATTGATGCACGCCTCTCACCGCGTGCGCCACGACCGCACGCAGCTCATCGCATTGAACAAGCGCGCGCGGTCGGACCTCGAGCAGCAGATGGCGCAAGAGCAGACCGACCGCACGGCGCTGCGGTCGCACGCCGATGCGGCAGCCGATGCGTTCGGTCTGCCGCGAGCGGGGTGACGCGTGCGAACGGCGTCGCACCCAGCGCGTCACCTGGGTCGCACGCTCAGTTCGCGGACGGGGCCGCCGAGCACGTGACCACGGGCTCGATAACGTTGACGATCATCACCTGGGTATTCGAGGCGCAGGTGTAGCCGACAGGGTTCTCCAAGACGCCGAACTGGAGCTGGACGCCTTCGGGCAAGGTTTCGTCGAACGAGTAGGTCGAGCCGCTGGCGCCGATGGTGAATGACTTCTGGACGAGTTCGCCGGTGAAGGCATTGGCATAGCCCGCCGTGAGCGACGAACCTGCGGGAGCGCCGAGCACCGTGAAGTCGACGGTGAAGGCGGGCGGCGGTGCAGAGCAAAAGACGTTCACGTCCGTCACATCGGCCTTGGCGATCCGCCCGTTCGGGCTGCCCGTGAAGAGGCACTGGTAGCCCCCGGCGTCGACGATGTCGACGGCATAGCTGTCCTTCTTGAACAAGGCCTTGCCGAAGGTGTATGTCGACGACGCAGGCGCGTTGTTGGCAACGACGACTTGGCTCGTGCTGCCGTCGGCCAGCGCGGTGATGCGCAAGGTCACGGTGCCGGCCGCGGGTGCGCTGAAGCCGACCGTGCCGCCGACGGTGTAGATCTTGGGTTTCGTGGCGACGGCGTCTTCGGCTTTGTCGTCCACGTCACCACCGCCGCCGCAGCCGGACAAGGCCAGGATGGCGAGTGTGGCGCACGCGGCGAGCGTGTGACCAAAGCGCCGACGATGCGGCATCGGGGAGGGCTTCTTCAGTGTCAACATGGGGGTCGTTTCTCTTCCGTGGGTTGATGCCGTGCCATGGGGAGCGCTGCGCGGCCGTGTGATTGTCGTCGTGGCAGCGACCACCGCGCGTGAAGCAGTTCTCGGCCACTGTGCACGGCGCTCGAACAAGCGGTGTGCGCCAAACCTCGCGAATTCCGCGCGTCGTGTTATGGAACCCTTCAAGAACTTGCTTCATCCCGCGCTCGTGCGTGCCGCGTCACGCCGCCTGCACGACGTTTGGGCAGCCTTCGATTCGCGACGCTTCGAGCGCACGGTGCTGAACAACTTCGAAGACCTCGAGATGAAGGCACGCGCGATGCGCATGGCCGACGCGCTCGAGGCGACGCTGCCGGGCGGTGACGAAGCGGCCTTCGCGCAGGCGTGCGACATCGTCGAATCGGCGCTTGGCCCGCCAGTCCCGGTTAACGGCGTGGCAGGCGAGCCGCGCGATATCGCCAAGGACGGCTTGGCCGGCTGGATCGTCTGGCCACTCGGCGAGTTCGTCGCGCGGCAGGGCATCGAACACCCACAACGTGCGCTCGTCGCTTTGCACGCATTGACGCAACGTCTGACGGCCGAGTTCGCGATCCGCCCTTTCATCGTTCGCCACCCCACGCTCGTGTTCGACACGCTAATGCGCTGGACAGGCGACGACAGCGCGCACGTGCGCCGCCTGTGCAGCGAAGGCTCGCGCCCGCGCCTGCCGTGGGGCCTGCGCTTGAAGGCGTTGATCGACGACCCGTCGCCGACGCTGCCGATCCTTGCAGCGCTGCAGGACGACCCGAGCGAATACGTCCGCCGCAGCGTCGCGAATCACCTGAACGACATCGCCAAGGATCACCCGGACATCGTGGTGCGCTGGGTGCGTGACCACCAGCCCGGCGCGACCGCGCAACGGCAGGCGATGTTGCGGCACGCGAGCCGCACGCTGGTGAAGCGCGGGCACGCAGACATGCTCGCGTTGTGGGGCGCCGGTGCGGCATTCGAAGGCAAGCTCGCGCTGAGCCTGTCGCCGACCAGGCTTGCCATCGGCGACAACGTCGAGCTCGCGCTGCGCGTTGCGTCAACGTCGCGCGATGCCCAGCGACTGGTGATTGACCTCGTCGTGCACTACGTCAAGGCGAACGGAAGCACGAGCCCGAAGGTGTTCAAGGGCTGGACGATCGAACTGGCGCCCGGTGAAAAGCGCGATCTGCGCAAGGCGCTGCCGATGCGTGACGTGTCGATCCGGCGGCACTTCGCGGGCAAACACCTCGTGGCGGTGCAGGTCAACGGCGCGGTGCTCGTGCAGCGCGGCTTCGCGCTGCTGGCTCGCGTGCTGTGAGATTCAGTGACGCACGAACGCGCGCTCGCGGCGCAGCGCATCGGCCAGCGCGTGGTCACCGGCGCGCGATGCCGCTTCGATCAGCGTCTGGTCGATGACGTCGCGCTGAGCGTGGCTGCCGCCGAAGCGCTGCGCGTGCGGGCGGATCGAACGCAGGCGCTCGACGGCATCGGCGTAGTCACCGGTCGCGAAGTCGTACACCGCGCGCGTGGCTTGCAGGCCCACGTCGCGCAGGAAGCCGCGGTTGTCGTCGTCGCGTTCGAGTGCGTGCTGCTGCGCGAGCAGCAGGCGTTGCGCGTCGGCCATGCGGTCGGCGCCGACGAAGGCCATCATTGCGTGCATGTCGTTGAAGGCGTAGGTGCTCTCGGCGCTGACGGTGGCCCAGCGTTCGGCAAGCGCATGCCAGCGCGACCCGACAGCGATGCCGCGCAGCCGCAGGCGCCACAACATCGCCGACGCGTCGACCATCTCGAGCACCACGCCTGAGTTCGTGCCGAGCATGCGTTCGTCGACCAGCGCGAGCACCTCGTCGATTTGATCCAGGCCGAGGTGGAAGAGCGCCAGGTGCCACCCGTTGTGGACCGCGAGGAAGCTGCCCTCGCTCCACGTCGCGCTGTGGCCGCCGAGCCATGCCACGCCGTCGCGGCGGCGGTCCTGCATCTCCATCACGTGCGCCACCGCGTGCCAGCCCCAGCCGTCGCGCGGTTCGAGTTCGACGCTGCGGCGCCCGTGCCGCTCGGCTGCAGCGTAGTCGGCGTTTTCTTCCAGGCCGAACGCGAGCATCGACAGCACCGCGTGGTGGCCGGGCATGCCGTCGCGCCACTGCGACTGCGCGCGCGCGATGCGGTCGCGCAGCATGCGCGACGCGCCGGTGAAGAAGTCGATCTGATGCCCGGCTTGCAGCGCGAGGAGGTCGTGCGGATACCGGGCGCTCACATCCTCGAGCACGCGGCCGGCGGCGTGCCAGCGCCCTTGCGCAAGGTGGCCCGCGGCCTGCACGTGCAGCGCTTCGCGCTCGGTCGCCGGCAGTGCGGCGGCGCGGGCATGCGCGTCGCGCGCCGCCGGCACACCCGCGGGCTCGGTACCCAGCAGGTAAAGGTAGGCGACGAGCACGTGCGCCATCGTCATGTCGCTTGCTTGCGCGATCGCGGCTTGTGCCTCGGCGAGCGGGTCGCCGATGTAGCAGCGCAGCAGCGCGGTGGCGTGGTCGTACTGCTCGGTGGCACGCGCGTCAGCGCCGCTGAGCGTATGGCCGTGAAGGTCTTGGAAGCTCATGGTGGTGATGCCCTTCGGAATCGTATCCGGTGGTCGCGCACCGCGAGGCGGCCTGGGCCGGACTGGGTGGGTAGCGATTTGGCAGCGGTGCGCGACGTCATGGCGTGACGCTCGCGGCCGGCTCGGGCCGGGCCCTGGCGAAGTGCAGGGCCGCGAACAGCGTGCCGATCACCTGCAGCGAGGCGCAGAAGTAGAACGGTAAGCCCATGCGCCAGTCGCCCTTGGGCAGGTGCGACACGATGCCCAGCAGGCTTGCGCTGACCACCGGCGCTGCCACCGCCATCATGCTGTTCAGCGCCGCCACCGCACCCATGGTCTGGCCCTGGCTGTGCGCGTCGGCTGCGTTCGACACGCGGCCCTGGATGACCGCCGCCGCACCGCCGCCCAGCAGGTTGCCGACGACGATGACGACGAACATCATCCAGCCTTCGGTGACCGCTCCGAACGCGAAGTAGGTCAGCGTCGAGGCCGCGAGGCCGCCGACCGCCAGCGTGCGCGCCGAGACGCGCTCGAGCATGTGCTTCAGCAGCACGCCTTGAACGAGCACCGACATCAGGCCGACCACGAAGAGCGCCAGGCCGTTGTCCTTCGGTCCCCAACCGAATTTGAAGGTGGTATAGAGCACGAAGCTGTTGTGCAGCGTGAACTGCGCCAGCCCCGCCAAGCCGATCACGACCACCAGCGAGCCGACACCGTGCAATTGGGACAGGCCCGTCAACGCCGCAAAGGGATTCGCGCGGCGCCACGCAAAGGGCTTGCGCCGCTCGGGCGGCAGCGATTCGGGCAGCACGAACCAGCCGTAGATCCAGTTCAGCATCGCCATCCCACCGGCGACGAAAAACGGCAGGTGCAGATCGATGCTGCCGAGATAGCCGCCGACGGCCGGACCGAGCGTGAAGCCCGCGCCGAACATCGCACCCACCAGGCCGAAGCGCCGCGCCCGATCTTCTGGTGCGCTGATGTCGGCGACGTAGGCATTGGCGACTGCCGCGTTGGCCTGCATCGCGCCACTGAAAAGGCGCACCACGATCAGCATCCACAGCGCCGTGGCCAGGCCGGTCACGATGAAGCTCAGCGCCAGCCCCGAAAAACCGAGCAGCAAAACCGGCCGACGGCCGTAGCGGTCTGACAGCGCACCAAGCACCGGCGACGCAAAGAAGTTGGCCACGCCGAACGTGGCCGCAACGGCGCCGAACCAGAAAGTCTGCTCGGTGGGCGACGTGGTGAAGCTGCCCACCAGCAAAGGCAGCACCGGCACGATCAAGCCGATGGCCATCATGTCGATCAGCACGGTGATCAGGATGAAGGCCATCGCCGGTGCGCGTGTTGCGGCGGGTGTTGTCATGCGTGATGCCGCGTTCATGCCGATGCTCCGGCCAGTTCGAGCAGATGCATCCGCACGTCGCGCGGCCACGCGGCGACTTCGGCTTGCAGCCGAACCATGTCGCCAGCAAAGAGGGCACGCGACGCCTCCTCGAAGCCCGCTGCGTTGCCGGCCATCGCGTGCATGAAGCGATACGCCGATTCAGCCGCCGCACGCTGCCGGTCTGCCGCGGCACTCGCACGCTGTGCCGCCTCGACCAGCTTGCGCAGCGCCACCGAGGCACCACCGGGCTGCGTGCCCAGCCAGTCCCAGTGGCGCGGCAGCAATGTCACTTCGCGCGCCACCACGCCCAGCTTCGGCCGACCGGGACCACGCGGTGTTTCGTCGGGTGATGGGTCGCTCGGTGGTGCCGCGTCGGGCGCCGCGGCGTGCAGGCGCTTCAGCACCGCCGCCACCGACCCGCGCAAGTCGAGGTCGACCGGCTGGCTCGAGGCGTCGAACACGGCGACCTGCTGCTGTGGATGGGCGTCGACGAACCCCTTCACGACGGCGGCGACGTCGCGAGGTTCACCTCGCGCAATGCGCCGGTTTTTGGCAAAGGCGATCCAGTGGGTGGCAGGCTGGGAATTCATCGTGGCAGTCTTGTTCGACACCGCCGAAATATACCCGGGTAAAAATAGCCTGTCAATAAAATCCGGGTGAAATTCGGGGTGCCATGGGCCGAAACAGGGCGAGCGAACCGTCGGCCAGTTGGTCGAGCCGTTCGAGATGTCGCTGGCGGCTGCGTCCAAGCACATCAAGGCCCTGGAAGTGGCCGGCTTGATCCGCCGACAGGTGCAGGGCCGGATGCACGTCTGTCGACTTGATGCTGGACCGCTGTCAGAAGCCAACGACTGGTTGCGCTTCTACGAACGCTTCTGGAATACGCACCTGGACGTACTCGAGCGCTGCGCAGCGACTACGAACGCCTCGTCGCGACCTGAAGGGGAACACGCGAGCCTCGATGTCGTTCGAGGCTCGCAAGCAAGTTCAAGCCGCCAACAACTGCCTCAGCACAAACGGCAGGATGCCGCCGTGCCTGTAGTAGTCGACCTCGATCGCGGTGTCGATGCGCAGCTTCACGGCGACTTCGCGCTTGCTGCCGTCGGCCTTCGTGATCACGAGCTTCGCATGGTCTTGCGGCTTGACGGGCTCGTTCAGCACCACGTCGACGGTTTCGTTGCCCTTCACGCCCAGGCTCTCCCACGAGTCGCCGGCCTTGAACTGCAACGGCAGCACGCCCATGCCGATAAGGTTGCTGCGGTGGATGCGCTCGAAGCTCTTGGCCACCACGGCCTTGATGCCCAGCAGTTGCGTGCCCTTGGCGGCCCAGTCGCGGCTCGAGCCGGTGCCGTATTCCTCGCCCGCGAAGATCACGGTGGGCGTGCCTTGCTGCATGTACTTCATCGCGGCGTCGTAGATGAATACCTTCTCGCCGCCGGGTTGCATCAACGTCACGCCGCCTTCTTCGCGTGAGCCATCGGCACCCGCCGGAATCATCAGGTTCTTGATGCGCACGTTGGCGAAGGTGCCTCGCATCATCACGTCGTGGTTGCCGCGGCGCGCGCCGTAGCTGTTGAAGTCGGCCTTGCCGACGCCCTTGTCCATCAGGTACATGCCGCCGGGTGACGCGGCCTTGATGCTGCCGGCCGGGGAAATGTGGTCGGTGGTGATGCTGTCACCGAAGAGCGCCATCACACGCGCACCCTTCACCCCCGTGACCTGCGCCTTGGGCTCCATCGTGAAGCCGTCGAAGAATGGCGGCTGGGCGATGTAGGTGCTCTTGGGCCAGGTGTAGACCTGACCCTCGACGCCGTTGACGGCTTCCCACAACTTGCCCGGGTTCTTCGTGACGTTGCCGTAGTTGGCCCTGAAGGCTTTGGCGTCCATCGCGAACTTCATCAGCTTGTAGATCTCGTCACTCGAGGGCCAGATGTCGCCAAGGTAGATGTCCTTGCCACCTTTGCCCTTGCCGACGGGCTGGGTCATCAGGTCAGTCATCACGTTGCCAGCAATCGCGTAGGCCACGACCAGCGGCGGGCTGGCGAGGAAGTTGGCCTTCAGGTTCGGGTGGATGCGCGCTTCGAAGTTGCGGTTGCCCGAAAGCACCGCGGCGCACACCAGATCGTTCTTCGTGATGACGTCGTTGAACTCGGGCAACAGGTCACCGGCGTTGCCGATGCAGGTGGTGCAACCGTAGGCCGCGACCGCGAAGCCGAGTTTCTCGAGATAAGGCAACAGTCCCGCCTTCTCGAGGTACTCGGTGACGATACGCGAACCGGGGGCCAGCGAAGTCTTGATATGCGGCTTGACCGTCAGCCCTGCCTCGACCGCCTTCTTCGCCAGCAGCCCCGCGGCGAGCAACACGCCCGGGTTGCTGGTGTTGGTGCACGACGTGATGGCGGCGATGAGCACGTCACCGTTGCGGATGTCGATACCGTTGGCGGCCTTGAAGGGCTGAGTCAGCTTTGCCGCCGGCTGGTTGAAGCCGTTGTCGGCGATGGGCTGGCTGTACAGCTCGGCGAACTTCTTCGAAAGGTGCGTGATCTCGATGCGGTCTTGCGGGCGCTTGGGGCCGGCCAGCGAAGGCGCCACCGTGCCCAGGTCGAGCGAGACGACGCTGGTGTAGTCAAGCTCACCGGCCTTGGCCACACCGAACATGCCCTGCGCCTTGAAATAGGCCTCGAAGGCGGCGATTTCGTCTGCGGTGCGGCCTGTGCCTTCGAAGTATTCGACGGTGCGTTCGTCCACCGGGAAGAAACCCATCGTCGCGCCATACTCGGGCGCCATGTTGGCGATGGTGGCGCGGTCGGGCAGGGCGAGGGTGCGGGTACCTTCGCCGAAGAATTCGACGAACTTGCCCACCACCTTGTGCTTGCGCAGGATTTCGGTGACGGTCAGCACCAGGTCGGTGGCCGTGACGCCTTCGCGCAGTTTGCCCTTCAGCTCGAAGCCCACCACGTCGGGCTCGAGGAAGTACACCGGCTGGCCCAGCATGCCGGCTTCGGCCTCGATGCCACCCACACCCCAACCGACGACGCCGATGCCGTTGATCATCGTCGTGTGGCTGTCGGTGCCGACGAGTGAATCAGGGTAGTAGGTATCGGCCTTGTCCTTGTGTACGCCGCGCGCCAGGTACTCCAGGTTCACCTGGTGCACGATGCCGAAACCCGGGGGCACGACGCCGAAGGTGTCGAAGGCCTGCATGCCCCACTTCATGAATTCGTAGCGCTCTTGATTGCGCTTGAACTCGAGCTTCATGTTCAGGTCCAGCGAATCCTTGCTGCCGTAGTGATCGATCATGATCGAGTGGTCGACGACCAGGTCCACCGGCACCAGCGGTTCGATGGTTTTGGGGTCCTTGCCCATCTTCGCGGCTACGTTGCGCATGGCGGCCAGGTCGGCCAGCAGCGGCACGCCGGTGAAGTCTTGCAGCACCACGCGGGCGACGACGAAGGGGATCTCGTCGCTGCGTTCGGCGGTTGGCTTCCAGTTGGCCAGTTGCTTCACGTGCTCGGGGGTCACCTTCTTGCCGTCGCAGTTGCGCAGCACGCTCTCGAGCACGATGCGGATCGACATCGGCAGGCGTTTGACGTTGGGGTACTGCTTGGCCAGTTCGGGCAGCGAGAAGTACGAGCCCTTGGTGCCGGGCAGAGGCTTGCGGGTGGAGGCGAAGGCGTGGTTCGACATGGTTCGGTCCTGCGGGTGTCTGGAGGAGGAAGGATGGTGGAGTTTCAGGCTTTCGGCACGATGACTCGCAAGCCTTTGAAGTAGTCGCGGAAGAAGCCGGCGTCGCGCGTGATGAGGCCACTGCACTGCATCAGGGCATGGGCGCCGATCAGGAAGTCGGGGATGCTTCGGGGTGCTTGTGCTTCGGCCTTGGCGCGGCGCAGGCGCTCCTTGTGACGGCGCTGCATCTCGCCGGCTCGGATCGACGCGCCCAGGCCCATCGCCGAGAAGCCGATGCCAGCTTCGTCGAGCACGTCCATCATCACGGCGCCGTGCCCGAGCCCAGCGACGACTTCGCTGACGACAACCTCGCAGACCACAACGGGCCCCTGGCTCAGCGCGGCCCGCAGCGCGGTTTCGGCCGACTCGGCGCGCTCGTCGTCGCCGAGCAGGTCGACGAGCACCGAGGTGTCGATCGCGATCATGCGTCGTCGTCAGGGGGCAGGTAGGGGTCACCTGGCGCGCGGCCGCGCAATTCGCGCATCACGTCGTCGGTGGTCATGCCCGGCGGCAGCTTGAAGCGCCCGCGCAGACGCGAAATCGCGTCGTCGACGTCCTTGCGCAGCACCACGCGGCTGCCGTCGATCTGGACCTCGAGCTTCGTGCCCTTGGTCAGCCCCAGCGCGTCGCGGACCTGCTTGGGCAGGGTGATCTGGCCACGCTCGGCGACCGTGGCTTCGAGCTTCATAGGCATGGTATGGCTCCTGAAGTATGCGGCGATCATACATACTTTCCGGAGGCTACGTCAACAGCAGGCGTATGCTGCGGCCGATGCAGAGCACCTTGCGCGGGATGAATGTCGCGGTCGAGGCCAGCTTCTTCTGGCACGACTACGAAACCTTCGGCCGCAGCCCTTCACGCGAGCGGCCGGCGCAGTTTGCGGGCGTGCGCACGACGCTCGATCTGGAAGAGGTGGGCGACCCGGTGGTGGCCTACTGCCAGCCGACGCCCGACGTGCTGCCCGACCCCGAAAGCTGCTTGCTGACCGGCATCACGCCGCAGCAGGCGCATGAGCGTGGCGTGGCCGAGCACCGCTTCGCGCAGATCGTGCATGCCGCGCTGGCCGCGCCGGGCACGATCGGCGTGGGCTACAACAGCATCCGCTTCGACGACGAGTTCACGCGCTTCCTGTTCTGGCGCAACTTGGTCGACCCGTATGCGCGCGAGTGGCAGAACGAGTGTGGCCGCTGGGACCTGATGGACGTGCTGCGCCTGGCGTATGCGCTGCGGCCCGACGGCATGGTCTGGCCGAAGCACGACGACGGGCGGCCGTCGTTCAAGCTCGAGCACCTGAGCGCGGCCAACGGCGTTGCGCACACCGACGCGCACGACGCGCTGTCGGACGTGCGCGCCACCGTTGGCGTGGCACGCCGACTGAAAGCCGCGCAGCCACGCTTGTGGGACTTCGCGCTGCGGCTGCGGCGCAAACAAGCGGTGATCGACGAGATCGAAGGCGCGCAGCAGCGCGGCGAGCCGTTCATCCACGTGTCGGGCCGCTACGGCGCCGACCGCGGTTGCATGGCGCTGGTATGGCCGCTGGCACCGCACCCGAACAACCGCAACGAGCTGATCGTGTGGGACTTGGGCGCCGACCCGAGCGAGTTCTTCACGCTGGGCGCTGCGCAGATCCGCGAGCGGATGTTCCTGAAACCAGAGGCGATGCCCGAAGGTGTGACGCGCCTGCCGATCAAAACGCTGCGGCTCAACCGCTCACCCATGGTGGTCGGCAACCTGAAGACGTTGGGTGACGAGGGTGCAAAGCGCTGGGGCATCGACCTGGACGCCGTGCGCCGCCACGCCGACATCGCAGCGGCCAAGGCGACGACGATGGCCGGCATCTGGCCCGACGTGTACGAAGGCAAGCCCATGCCGAAGCGCGATGTCGAAGAAGACCTGTACGGCGGCTTTCTGAACGACCAGGACCGTCGCCGCCTCGAGCAGTTGCGCGTGCTCGAGGCACAGGACTTGGCGTCGCGGCACCCGCTGTTCGACGACGACCGCTTGGCCGAACTGGTGTTCCGCTACCGTGCCCGCAACTTCCCATACACGCTCGACGACCGCGACCGTGCGCGCTGGCAGGCGCACTGCGCCGCGCGCCTTGTCGACGGCGACCACAACGCGCGCACGCTGCGCGAGTTCGATGTGGCGCTCGACGCGCTGGCCGAAGTGCACACGGGTGATCGCGAACGTGGGGTCCTGGCAGCGCTGCGCGCACACGCGCGTGACCTCGAGGCGCACCTGGGTGAGCTTCTCGGTGAAGCGGCCGTTGTGGTCAGCACGTCATGACCGACACACGCCCCATCGTCACCGACAGCCCCGAATCGTGGCGCCGCCTGCTCGCGTCGCTGCTGCTGATGACGATCGGCAGCAGCGCGATGTACATCGTGCCGGTGATGCTGCCGGCGGTGCAGACGGCGTTCGGCGTCGACCGTGGCGCGGCGTCGATGCCGTACTTCGCGCTCATGATCGGCTTTGGCGCCGGCAGCCTGTTGATGGGGCGGCTGGCCGACCGTTTCGGCGTGATGGTGCCGGTGCTGATCGGCGCGGTGGGTCTTTCGGTCGGCTATGCGCTGGCGTCGATGGCCCCGGGCATCACGAGCTTCATCTGGATCCATGGTGTGGTGATCGCGATGTTGGGCGCAGCGGCGACGTTCTCACCGCTGGTGGCCGACACCGCGATGTGGTTCGAACGCCGCCGCGGCGTCGCGGTGGCGATCTGCGCCAGCGGCAACTACTTGGCCGGCGCGATCTGGCCGCCGGTGATCCAGGCGCTGGTGGAGACGCAGGGCTGGCGCCAGACGTACCTGGGCATGGCGATCTTCTGCGCGGTGGCGATGCCGGGGCTGGCGTGGATGCTGCGTCGGCGTGCATCGCTGCCGCTCGCAGCGCCGGTTCGCGACGGTGTGGCGACATCTCACCCGCCGTCACGCGACCGGCCCTTCGGCATGTCGCCCAACACGGCGCTGGCCTGGCTTTGTCTCGCAGGCGTGGCCTGCTGCGTCGCGATGTCGATGCCGCAGGTTCACATCGTCTCGTATTGCACCGACCTGGGCTATGGCCCTGCGCGCGGTGCGCAAATGATGTCGCTGATGCTTGGCTTCGGCATCGTCAGCCGGCTGGCGTCGGGCTACATCTGCGACCGCATTGGTGGTCTGCGCACGTTGATGCTTGGGTCGGTGCTGCAAGGCCTTGCGTTGCTGCTCTTCTTGCCGTTCGACGGGCTTTCGTCGCTGTTCATGATCTCGATCCTGTTCGGCCTGTTCCAGGGCGGCATCGTGCCCAGCTACGCGATCATCGTGCGCGAGCACTTTCCGGCTGCGAACGTAGGCCTGCGCGTCAGCACCGCGTTGACTGCAACGATGGTCGGCATGGCGCTCGGCGGCTGGGCGTCGGGGAAGATCTTCGACCTGACGGGTTCGTATGACGCGGCCTTCGTGCACGGCATTGGGTGGAACCTGCTGAACCTGTCGATCGCCCTCACGTTGTGGTGGCGCTGGCGCGCGCGCAGTGCGTCACCACCTGCGCTGCGGCCGGCCTGACGCGCTGAAACCACCGCGCGAAAGCAAACGGCCGCGAGATCGTCGCGGCCGTTGTCTTTCGAAGATCGGGCTCAGCTGGCGGCTGCGGCCTTCGCGGCGTCGGCGGCCGACCGCTGCTCGGGGTGCACGCACTCGTCGACCAGACGCTGGCCGATCTTGTTGTCGAGCAGCATCGACTTGTTCGCGATCTGGACCATCAGCGTGCGGCCCGACACGTCTTCCAGGCGCACCGCGCCAGTCGACGACACCACCGGCTTCATGGTGAAGCTGTAGCGCTTGAAGTCCACCTTCAGGTAGCCGGGCGTGGCGTGCGCCGACACGCTCAGCGATTGGCCCAGTTCGCATTGGTACTCGCCGACGTGCGCACGTTTGAAGGCTTCCAGCTGGGTCTGGTCCGCCTCGGGCAGCACCTTCGACGCCGGCACGGTCTTCTTGCTGCGCGTGGTCGTCTGCGCCTGCGCCTCATCGGCCATGATCACTTGCAGCGCCGTGGTCACCACGGCCGACAGCGCGAAGATCTTCAGGCACTGCAGCAAAACGTAGTTGGGCGATTCATCCTTGGACGGGCGGCGCATGTCGAACCTCGGTAGTCGTGGCAACGGTGTATGGAGCACAGATTCTCGAAGTACGACACCGTCGCAGGCGTACCAAGCTGTTGCAGCCTTGCGTGCACAAGCGATCCACGTGATGTTGTGCGCGTTCACGTTGCACGTCTGCACATTCAGCGCCGCAGCAGCCGCGCCTGGAAGGGTGTTGGCGCGCGTGGTGTGGGCGCCATGGGTGGGTCATCGAACCACTGGCGCCGCACCTCCTCGGGCAATTGCGGGCCGTGCGCGAAAGTCGTGCGATGTGCACGCTCGATCACGCGCCAGAAGTAGCGGTAGCTCGCACGGTCATGCAGCGTGTCGTGATGGCGGATCGGCGCCCAGCTCGCGGCCTGCGCGGCCTGCACGATCTCGACCGCGAGGTCGACCTCGGCGGTGCTGGGCGTGAAAGCCTCCACGATCGGGCGGATCTGCATCGGGTGGATGCTCCACATGCGCAGAAAGCCCAGGTCGTGACAAGCGCGCGAAGCGGCGTCTTCGATCGCGCGCCGGTGTTTGAACTCGGTGACGACGCTGTGCGACGGCACCTTGCCGTGGCCCAGGCATGCCGCGGCAATCTCGAGCTTGGCGCGCATCACCAGCGGGTGTTCGAACTGCCCCTTCACCCCCATCGCCGACGCCGGAATCGCACCCTGATGCGCCGATACGAAGTCCATCAACCCGAAAGACAGCGACTCGATGCGTGGGTGCGCCGCGATGGCCTGCACCTCACGCAACGCGCCGTGGGTTTCGACCAGCGCGTGCAGGGGCACGTTGGCGCCGCCCGCATCGTCGAGCGCCTTGGCAGCGCGTTCGATGTCGGCGACGGACAGAGGCTTGGGCAGCATCACGTGACAGGGCTTGCGCGTGCCGCCGAGCACGACGCGCAGCACGTCGTCGAACCTCGGATGTTCGACCGGCAACACACGAACCGCGACGCGCCCGAAGCCGTTCAGCGGGCTCGCCAGCAGTTCGCGGATCAACTGCGCGTGTTCCACCTCGCCGCCCACCGGCGCGCCGTCCTCGTTGTCGAGCGTCACGTCGAACACCGGCCCCATCTCGAGCTGCAGGCCCAGCGCCTTGCGCATGCGGTCCTCGACCCCGGCGTAGTGGTCGCAGACGGGAATGTCGGCCGGCGGGTGTTCGCCGGGTTCGAAGAGGGCGTCGCGGGGGTGGGTCATGGGAGTGCGTTGTACTGCCGGGCCGTATCGAGTATGCGCGCGCACGGCCTTGCAAATTGGAAGACACGCTGCCGATTTGCAGGCGACGCAGCTTGGCTATAACGCGATAAAAGCAAAGGGCCCGCGATCTGCGCGGGCCCCTGTGCCGCAATCGTTCGCGAGATCAGAGCAGGTGCTTCACCCCGTCGCGCTCGCCTTCCAGTTCCGCCAGCGTCTTGTCGATGCAAGACTTCGAAAACTCGTCGATCGGCAAGTCCTTCACGATCGAATACTGGCCGTCGGCGCAGGTGACGGGGTAGCCGAACATCACGTCTTTCGGGATGCCGTACTCGCCGTTGCTGGCGATGCCCATCGTGACCCACTCGCCGTGGGTGCCCAGGGCCCAGTCGCGCATGTGGTCGATGGCCGCGTTGGCCGCCGACGCTGCCGACGACAGGCCGCGCGCTTCGATGATCGCGGCGCCGCGCTTGCCCACGGTGGGCAGGAAGGTGTCCTTGTTCCAGACCTGATCGTTGATCATGTCCTTCACGCTTTTGCCGTCGATGGTGGCGAAGCGGTAGTCGGCGTACATCGTCGGCGAGTGGTTGCCCCACACCGCCAGCTTCTTGATCGACGCGACCGGCTTGCCGGTCTTGGCGGCAATCTGCGACAGCGCGCGGTTGTGATCCAGCCGCAGCATCGCGGTGAAGTTCTCGCGCGGCAGGCTGGGGGCGCTCTTCATCGCGATGTAGGCGTTGGTGTTGGCGGGGTTGCCGACCACCAGCACCTTGACGTTGCGGCTGGCCTTCGCGTCCAGCGCCTTGCCTTGCGCGGTGAAGATCTGGCCGTTGATCGACAGCAGCTCGGCGCGCTCCATGCCGGCCTTGCGCGGCATCGATCCGACCAGCAGCGCGTAGTCGGTGTCCTTGAACGCGGTCACGGGGTCGCCGTGTGCTTGCATCCCGTGCAGCAGCGGGAACGCGCAGTCCTCGAGTTCCATCATCACGCCCTTCAGCGCCTTCTGTGGCCCTTCGACCGGCACTTCGAGCAACTGCAGGATGACGGGCTGGTCTTTGCCGAGCATTTCGCCCGAGGCGATGCGGAACAGCAGGGCATAGCCGATTTGGCCGGCGGCACCGGTGACGGCGACGCGCACGGGCTTCTTCGTGGTCATATCGAGACTCCTTTGAGTCGGGTTTGAGGAGGAAGCAATCTCGACTCGAGTTTAAGGGCCGACATCCGGCGGTTGCCTGACGCGCGGCTTGCGTTGCATCGTGGTCGCCATGGGGCTTCGACGCACGCCCGCGTCAGCAAGGGCCAAGCTGCGCTGTCCTAGAATCCCGCGGTTTTCCTTGCTCCATTCGCACCCACGCATCCATGGCCGACACCATCAGATCAAGACCCGGCGCCAACATGAAGTTGACCGACGCGCTGGGCTACAAGCTGCCGGTGGCTGGCGTCGTGTCGATCCTGCACCGCGTCAGCGGCTTGCTGATGTTCTTCCTGATGCCGTTCGTGATCTGGCTCTTCGACACGAGCGTGTCGTCGCAGCCATCGTTCGAGCGCTTCACCGCGGCGTTCTCGAAGGGCGCGTGGTTCTTGCCCGGGTGGTTCCTGAAGCTCGTGTGCCTGGCGCTGATCTGGGCCTTCTTGCATCACCTGATCGCCGGTGTGCGCCATTTGTGGATGGACGCGACGCACAGCGTGACGAAGCAGCAAGGGCGGATCTCGGCGCTGGTCACGATGGTGTCGAGCATCTTGCTGACGCTGGTGCTGATGGCCAAGCTCTTCGGCTGGTTCTGACCTCATGACTTCGAAGACATACGGATCCAAGCGGCTGGTTGTCGGCGCGCACTACGGCCTGCGCGACTGGCTGTCGCAGCGCATCACCGCCGTGATCATGGCGGTGTACACCATCGTGCTGCTCGTGCAGGTGCTCATCGGTGCGCGCATGAGCTTCTACAAGTGGTCAGGCATCTTCTCCGCGCAATGGATGAAGTTCCTGACCTTTGTCACCATCGTCGCGATGCTGATCCACGTGTGGGTCGGTGTGCGCGATATCTGCATGGATTACATCAAGCCGGTGTGGGCGCGACTGACTGCGCAGGTGCTCACGTTGGTGTGGCTCGTCGGCTGCGCCGGCTGGGCGATTCAAGTTCTCTGGAGGCTTTGATGCCGAGTGTGGCAACCCGCAAGTTCGACGTCGTGATCATCGGCGCTGGCGGCTCGGGCATGCGCGCGTCGCTTCAGCTCGCGCGCGCTGGGCTGAACGTGGCCGCGCTGTCGAAGGTGTTCCCTACGCGTTCGCACACGGTGGCGGCCCAGGGCGGCATCGGCGCGTCGCTGGGCAACATGAGCGAAGACAACTGGCACTACCACTTCTTCGATACCGTCAAGGGTTCCGACTGGCTGGGTGACCAGGACGCGATCGAGTACATGTGCCGCGAAGCGCCGAAGGTGGTGTACGAGCTCGAGCACTTCGGCATGCCGTTCGACCGCAACCCCGACGGCACGATCTATCAGCGCCCGTTCGGCGGCCACACCGCCAACTACGGCGAAAAGCCCGTGCAGCGCGCCTGCGCCGCGGCCGACCGTACCGGCCACGCGATGCTGCACACGCTGTACCAGCAGAACGTCAAGTCGCGCACGCAGTTCTTCGTCGAGTGGATGGCGCTCGATCTGATTCGCGACGGTGAGGGCGATGTCGTCGGCGTCACTGCGCTCGAGATGGAGACCGGCCAGGTCTACATGCTGCAGGCCAAGATCGTGCTGCTGGCCACTGGCGGCGCGGGGCGCATCTTCGCCGCCAGCACCAACGCCTTCATCAATACCGGCGATGGCATGGGCATGACGGCGCGCGCGGGCCTGCCGCTGCAGGACATGGAGTTCTGGCAGTTCCATCCCACCGCGGTGGCAGGCGCGGGCGTGCTGCTGACCGAAGGCTGTCGTGGTGAAGGTGCGATCCTGCGCAACAGCAACGGCGAGCGCTTCATGGAGCGCTATGCACCCACGCTGAAGGACCTCGCGCCGCGCGACTTCGTCTCGCGCTGCATGGACCAGGAGATCAAGGAAGGGCGCGGCTGCGGCCCGAACAAGGACTACGTCGTGCTCGACCTGACCCACTTGGGCAGCGAGACGATCATGAAGCGCCTGCCCAGCGTCTTGGAGATCGGCCACAACTTCGCCAATGTCGACGTCACGAAAGAGCCGATCCCGGTCGTGCCCACGATTCACTATCAGATGGGTGGTATCCCGACGAACATTCACGGTCAGGTGGTGGTGCCCGCGGGCGACGGCACGCAGAAGGTGGTACGCGGCCTGTACGCGGTCGGCGAATGCGCCTGCGTGAGCGTGCACGGTGCCAACCGCCTGGGCACGAACTCTCTGCTCGACCTGCTGGTGTTCGGTCGCGCGGCCGGCAACCACATCGTCGACAACATCGGCAAGGCGCCGCACAAGCCGCTGCCGATGAACGCCGCCGACATCTCGCTGATGCGCATCGCGCGGCTGGATGGCAGCGCCGACGGCGAATACGCGCAAGACGTTGCCAACGACCTGCGCACGGCGATGCAACAGCATGCCAGCGTGTTCCGCACCCAGGTCAGCATGGACGAAGGCCTTCGCAAGGTCGCCGCGATCGCCGAGCGCGCCAAGCACATCACACTCGCCGACAAGAGCCAGGTCTTCAACACCGCGCGCATCGAAGCCCTCGAGGTCGAGAACCTGATGGAAGTCGCGCGCGCCACGATGGCATCGGCCGCAGCGCGCCGCGAAAGCCGCGGAGCCCACTCGGTTAACGACTACGCCGACTCGACCGAATTCCCGAACGGCCGCAACGACCGCGACTGGCTGAAGCACACGCTGTGGTTCAGCGATGGCGACCGCCTCGAGTACAAGGCCGTGAACCTGAAGCCGCTGACGGTGGAGTCAATTCCACCGAAGGTTCGTTCATTCTGAAGGTCCGTTCCTTCTGACGGAAAAATCCATGAGCGACACCAAGACGTTCAACATCTATCGCTACGACCCCGACAAGGACGCGAAGCCCTACATGCAGTCGCTGAGCGTCGAGCTCGACGGCAGCGAGCGCATGCTGCTGGACGCGCTGATGAAGCTGAAGAAAGTCGACCCGAGCTTGAGCTTCCGCCGTTCGTGCCGCGAAGGCGTGTGCGGGTCCGATGCGATGAACATCAATGGCAAGAACGGCTTGGCGTGTTTGACCAACATGCGCAGCCTGCCTGGTGCGATCACACTCAAGCCGCTGCCCGGGCTACCCGTCGTGCGTGACCTGATCGTCGACATGACGCAGTTCTTCACGCAGTACAACTCCATCAAGCCCTACCTCGTCAACGACACACCGCCGCCCGAGAAGGAACGACTCCAGTCCCCCGAAGAACGCGACGAGCTCAACGGCCTGTACGAGTGCATCTTGTGCGCCAGTTGCTCCACCAGCTGCCCCAGCTTCTGGTGGAACCCCGACAAGTTCGTCGGCCCGGCCGGTCTGCTGCAGGCCTACCGCTTCATCGCCGACAGCCGCGACGAAGACACGGGCGCGCGGCTCGACAACCTCGAAGACCCGTACCGCCTGTTCCGCTGCCACACGATCATGAACTGCGTGGACGTGTGCCCGAAGGGGCTGAACCCAACCAAGGCGATCGGCAAGATCAAGGAACTGATGGTCCGCCGCGCCGTGTAAGCATGCTGACGACTGCGCAGGCA
This sequence comes from uncultured beta proteobacterium, assembly GCA_963738615.1. Classification (GTDB taxonomy): domain Bacteria; phylum Pseudomonadota; class Gammaproteobacteria; order Burkholderiales; family Burkholderiaceae_C; genus CAVTWY01. The sequence continues at coordinate 931,731 of CAVTXI010000012.1, read as the reverse complement.
AGGATCAGCGACGAGGAGCTGCGGCGTCTGAAGTGGCGGTCGCGGCGCGGATTGCTCGAATGTGACTTGTTCGTGAGCCGTTTTTTCGAGCTTCAAGGGCAGACAGGTTTGACGACGATGCAGGCCGAGGGTTTCCGGATCTTGATGGATCTGGATGACCCAACGCTGCTCGAGCTGTTGCTGAGGCGTCGCGAGCCCGAAGGCGAACTCGATCGCGACGACGTCCGCACCGTGCTCGGGGCCATGCGGTCGCCGCAAATTGCCTTAAGCGATGACGCTTAAGCAGCGGGGCGCCGGGTCCGTTGCGCAAGGGCAGTCGATGCGAAGAGACTACGCCGACGAGATTTGAACGAGCCAGAGGACTGATGCCATGACCCCTTCCGACGTGAAAGCCACCCTGTCGTTCTCGAACGATAGCCCCAGCATCGAGCTGCCGATCTACAAGGGGTCGATCGGCCCGGACGTGATCGACATCCGCAAGCTCTACGCGCAGACCGGCAAGTTCACCTACGACCCAGGGTTCCTGTCGACCGCCGCCTGCGACTCGGCGATCACGTACATCGACGGCGACAAGGGCGAGTTGCTGTACCGCGGCTACCCGATCGAGCAGTTGGCGCAACACTGCGACTTCCTCGACACCTGTCACCTGCTGCTGTACGGCGACTTGCCCGACGCGCCGCAGCGCCAAGCGTTCCACAAGCTCGTGATCAACCACACGATGGTCAACGAGCAGTTGCAGTTCTTCCTGCGTGGTTTCCGTCGTGACGCACACCCGATGGCGGTGCTGACGGGCCTGGTCGGCGCGATGTCGGCCTTCTATCACGACAGCACCGACATCCATAACCCGAAGCACCGCGAGATCTCGGCGATCCGACTGATCGCGAAGATGCCCACGCTGGTGGCGATGGCCTACAAATACGGCATCGGCCAGCCATACATGTACCCGCGCAACGAGCTGAGCTACGCCGGCAACTTCATGCGCATGATGTTCGCGGTGCCCACCGAGGACTACACCGTCAACCCGGTGCTCGAGAAGGCGCTGGACCGCATCTTCATCCTGCATGCCGACCACGAGCAGAACGCCTCGACGTCGACGGTGCGCCTGTGCGGAAGCTCGGGCACGAACCCCTTCGCGGCCATTGCCGCGGGCGTGGCGTGCCTGTGGGGCCCGGCGCATGGCGGCGCCAACGAGGCCGCGCTGACCATGTTGGAAGGCATCCAGAGGAACGGTGGCGCCGAAAAGCTCGGCGACTTCATCAAGCAGGTCAAGGAGAAGGACTCCAAGGTCAAGCTGATGGGCTTCGGCCACCGCGTCTACAAGAACTACGACCCGCGCGCCAAGCTGATGCGCGAGACCTGCCACGAGGTGCTTGGCGAGCTGGGCCTGCAGAACGACCCGCTCTTCAAGCTCGCGATGCAGCTCGAGAAGATCGCGCTCGAAGACGAATACTTCGTCGCGCGCAAGCTCTACCCGAACGTCGACTTCTATTCGGGCATCGTGCAGCGCGCGATCGGCATCCCGGTGCAGCTGTTCACGGCGATTTTCGCGTTGGCACGCACGGTCGGCTGGATCGCGCAGCTCAACGAGATGATCGGTGACCCCGAATACAAGATCGGCCGCCCGCGTCAGCTCTTCAGCGGCTCGATCAGGCGCGACGTCAAGCCGCTGGCTTGAACGGGTCGAGGCGAAGGTCGCTCTTTGTCGGCCTTCGAGATCGAACGCCGCGCCCTCCTGCTCGCAGGCGCGGCGTTCGCACTTCCGGGTTGTACGTTCGACCCCGGCCGTGACCACGACGCGCCCGATGCACCGCTGGCATCGCCGTTGTCGCGGCCGGCGCGTGTGGCCTGGGTCCTGGGGTCGGGCGGCCCGCGCGGCTTCACGCACGTGGGCGTGCTGAAGGCGCTCGACGAACTGGGGCTCGTGCCCGACCTCATCGTCGGCGCCTCCGCAGGCGCCATCGTCGGCGCCTTGCGTGCATCGGGCCGCCGCCCGCGCGACATCGAGACGCTTGGGCTCGATCTGGGTGCGCTCTCCGTCGCGCGTCTGGCGGTTGGCGGCAGCGAGCGCTTCAGCAGCACGCCGATCGCCGAACTGATCGACCTGCATGCCGAGGTGCCGCGTCTGGAACACATGCCGATCGCGATGGCCTGCGTGGCGCTGCGCCAGCATGACCGCCAACCCGTCGCCTTCACCACCGGCCGCGCCGGGGTCGCGGTTCAGGCCTCGTCGGCGATCGAAGGGCAACTGACGCCCGTCCGCATCCGCGGCCAAACCTACGTCGACCCGGACTGGGTCGCTCCGCTGCCGGTGCGCATCGCGCGTGCACTGGGCGCGCGCGTCGTGCTGGCGGTCGACGCGTCAGCGCACCTCGATCGCACGCCCGAAGGTGCAGGGCGCTTTCGCGAGAGCGACCAACGCAAGAAGGCCCTGATCGACGCCGACGCCGCGCACGCCGACTTCGTGCTCAAGCCCGACTTCGGCTACTGGGTCAGCTTCAGCCGCGACTTCCGCGAACGCGCGATTGCAGCTGGCTATCGCGACACGATGGCGCAGGCGCAGGCGCTTCGCGAGCTGCATCGGACAGTCTGAGCGGTCCACTCTCGTACACGCACTCACTCGCGCACACGACCGTGGGCGATGTAGCCCATGCCCCACTGGGTCGAACTGCGTTCGAAGACGTCGCATTGCGATTCGACGAGATCCCACGGTGACCACAGTTCGCCCGCCAGCGCGTTGTAGGGCCGGTTCTTCAGCCAAGCGACGATGTTCAGCGGGCCGGTCCACCACGGGAAGAACTTCATGCCGGCCATCGCGATGCGCGCGCCGGGCTGCGCCTGCCGCACGATGTTGCCGACCGCATCGGGCATGCGGGTGATGTCGTGCACGTAGTTGAAGAGCACGGCGTCGGCCTTCTGCGGCAGTTGCACATCGTGCGCGCTGGCCTGCACGTGCCAGACGTTGTGCAGGCCTTCGTCACGCACGCGCGCGCATGCACGTTCGAACATCGCGGGGCTTTGCTCGAATGCCAGCACGCGCCCCGTCGGGCCGACGGCCGCGGACAGCAGCGCGTAGCTCAGACCGGTACCGGAGCCGACATCCAGCACCACATCGCCGAGGCGAAGGCCCAGCAGGGCGATCGTGCGTTCGCGCAGCGGCATCGTCAGACGCGCTGATTCGTCGTAGCCGGCGGCGCGGCGTGCGTAGCGTGCGATCGAAACCTGATGCGGCGTTCGCTGCGTCCCAGTCCCGCTCTCCCGAGGGGCCAACATCACGTCCCCGTCGGTCCTCGCGCCGCCGCGTGCAGCCCGATCACGCCGATCACGATCAGGCCGATGCAGCTCAGCTTCGCCGCCGTGGCGGGTTCCTTGAAGTACCACACGCCGATCGCCGCCGTCAGCACCGTGCCCACACCCGACCACACGGCGTAGACGACGCTGAGACCCAGCGTGCGGATCACCAGCGTGTTGAGCGCGAACGACACCCCGTAGAACACGAAGATCAGCACCGACGGCCCGAGCCTCGAGAAGCTTTCCGACAACCGCATGCAGGTGGTGCCCGCCACCTCGAACAGGATCGCGGCCGACAGGATCCACCAGGCTTGGCTGACCGAAAGCGGAAGCGTCATGAGCTGATGTCCTCGGTGATGATTACTTCATCCAGCGGCGCGCGGCGAAGCTCGTGGCGTCGACGATCGCGACCAGCACCAACATCGCGATCAGGATCGATGCGGTCTTGTTCATGTGGAACAAACCCATGTGGAACGCCAGCAGCTGCCCCAGCCCACCGGCGCCGACGACACCCAGCACCGCGGCGGCGCGGATGTTGTTTTCCCAACGGTAGAGCGTGTAGCTCAACAGTTGCGGCAGCACCTGCGGCAGGCGCGCGTAGAGGAACACGCGCGCTTCGCCCACACCTTGCGCGCGCAGCGCGAAGGCCGGGCCGGTCGGCGCGTTCTCGAGCGCTTCGGCAAACAAGCGCCCCAACACACCGGTGGTGTGCAGTGCCAGCGCCAGCGTGCCGGCCATGGGCCCGAGTCCGGCCGCGATCAGCAACAACGATGCCCACACCAGTTCGGGCACCGACCGCATCGCGTTGAAGAAGGCACGCACGGCGCGACGTGGGATGTCGATGCGGCGGCGCTTGGCGCTGTCGCCCGGCGCCGCCGCAGCAGCCGAAGACGACGACACCTCGAGCCGGCTTGCCGGCACTGCGAGCACCAGCCCCGCGGCCGCTGCGAGCAACGTGCCCAATGCCGACATCGCCAAGGTCTCGGCCGACGCGTGCCACAGCTTGCCGAGGAACGCTGCGCTGGTGTCGGGCGGGAAGAACTCGGCGACGAAGCGGCCCATGCTCGCGACCGCGTCGCCCGAGAAGAACGCACCCCACTTCAGATCGAGCGACCAGAAACTCGCGATCACCAGCACGACGATGCCCAGCGTCGCCCAACATGCGGTGCAGCGCGCGTGGAACAGGCGCGGCGGCAGCCGAAAGGTTTCGTTCGCGGCGATGGGTTTGGCTAGGCTCATCCGAGCCACCTGCGCAGCACCGTGCTGAAGGCGTCGGCCAGCGCCACGAGCACGAAGAACACGATCAACATCGTCGCGACTTCGCCGCCCGCGAACATCTTCATCGAGTTGTCCATCTGCTGCCCCAGGCCGCCCGCGCCGACGAAACCCAGCACCACCGACGATCGGATCGCGCACTCCCAGCGGTAGATCGTGTACGACGCGAGTTCACTCGCGTTCTGCGGCAAAAGGCCGTAGCCGAAAGCCTGCAATCGCCCGGCGCCGTTGCGCAGCAGCGAGGTCGTGGCGTGCGCCTCGCCTGACTCGAGAATCTCTGCGTAGACCTTGCCAAGCATGCCACCGTAGGTCAGCGCGATCGCGAGTACGCCCGACGTTGGCCCGAGGCCGACGACGCGCACGAAGATCAGCGCCCACACCAGCTCGGGGATCGACCGCAGCACGATCAGCACCCAGCGCACCACCTGGCGCAGCGCATACGGCAGCGCGGCCATGCGGCCCGTGATCGCGGACTGCGACAGTGCACGCGTGGCGAGCAGCGCGCTCGGCACGGCGATGACGAGCGCGAGCGTGATGCCCGCGGTTGCGATGGCCATGGTGCGCCACGTCTCGCGCGCAATCAGCGCAAGGAACTCGCCGTCGAGCTCGGGTGGCATGAAGGTGCCCAGAAACTTCAGCGCCGGGCCGTTGCTGTCGGGGTCGAGCAGCACCCAAGGCCGGAACTCGGTCCACACGACCATCGGCCACAGCAGCAGCGCAGCGAAGACGATCCATCCCAGCCGGCTCTGCCACGCCGGGTCACGCGACGGCGCGGCGCGCGCAAGCATCGTCGACGCGATCGCGGTCATGCGTGGGTTATCGGCAATGCGCCGCGTTGACGACGGCTGGCGCGTCGACCATGAAGTCGGGGACGGGTGCAGGCGCATCCAGCGTGGCCAACTCGTCGCCGTACAGATCAGCCAGCATCGTTGGCGTGACCTCGCGCGCGCGCCGGTCGAACACGAGCCGCCCCGCGCGCAGGCCCACGATGCGCGGGAAGCGCTCGAGCGCAACGTCGACCTGATGCAGCGTCGCGACGAGCGTCAACCGACGTTCGCCTGCCACGGCAAGCAATGCGTCGATGGCCTGGCGAGCGCGCGTCGGGTCCAGCGCTGACAGCGGCTCGTCGATCAACCACAGACTCGCGGGCGAAGGCAATGCGCGCGCCAGCCCCACGCGCTGTCGTTCGCCGCCCGACAGGCGATCGACGCGGTCGAAGAGTTTGCTTTCCAGGTCGAAGCGCGACAGCGCCGCGTGTGCGCCCGTGATGTCCTGCGGGTAGAGCAGCGAGTGCAGGCTCGACCACAACGTCATCGCCGGCAGGCGGCCCGCCAGCACCGACGTGACGACGCGTTGCCGCGGTGGCAGCGGTGGCACCTGAGGCGCCAGGAACAAGCGCCCGCGCAAGCGCCGCAATTCGGACCGCGGCGCCGCCCACGGGTCGGCGCCGTCGAGGCGGACGACACCGGCCACGGGGCGCAGCGCCGCTGCCGCCACGTGCAGCAACGTCGTCTTGCCCGCGCCCGACGGGCCGATCACCGCCACGTGCTCGCCAGAGTCGACCGTGACGCTCAGCTCGTCGAGGGCATGCGCTGCACCCTCGCGCGCTGCGGGGTGGCGGGCAACGACGCGGTCGAATGCGAGCTTCATCGTGGCGTGTGGACTCAGTGTTCGAGGCTCAGCGTCAAAGAAGGCTCGCGCTCTTCGCCGCCGCTTCGATGCCCTTGTAGTTCTCGACCTTGCTGGGCACGAACTTGCTGGCGCGCTGCAGATCGAGAATTTCCTTGCCTTCGGGCGTGTCCTTGTTCAGCGCCAGGAAGGCCTGCTCGAGCTTCGTGCGCAGAGCGGCCGGCATGTCGGCGTGCACGCTCCAGTTGTAGTCGTAGTAGGGCGGGGTGGTGAAGAACACCTTGACCTTGTCGGTGTCGACCTTCTTCTCGTCGACGAACTTGTTCCACACCGACCCGTTGAGCGCACCGGCCTGCACCTTGCCCGAGGCCACCGCGGCGATGGTCGCGTCATGCGCGCCGCTGTAGGCCACGCGCTTGAAATCCTTGTCGGGGTCGACCTTCGCGTCGAGCAGGAAGCTGCGCGGCATCAGGTGGCCGCTGGTCGAGCTCTGCGAACCAAAGGTCACGTCCTTGCCCTTCAGGTCGGCCAACGTCTTGATGGATGGGTCGGAGGTGATGAAGACGGACTTGAACACCTCGTCTTCGGCGCGCTGGATGATCGGGATCACCTTGCCGCCCGATCGGTTGTGCGCCTGCACGAACGTGAAGCCGCCGAACCAGGCCATGTCGACCTTCTTGTTCACCAGCGCCTCGACGCTGGCGGCGTAGTCGGTCACGGGCGTGAATTCGACCTTCATGCCCAGTTTGCCCTCGAGGTACTTCACCAGCGGCCCCGCCTTGCGTGCCAGTTCGGTCGGCGACTCGTCGGGGATGGCGGTGATGCGAAACACCTGTTGCGCGTGGGTGATGGCGCCGAAACTGAGCAGCGCGCAGGTCATCAGACCGCGCAGCGTCATCGAGGTGGACATCTTGATCATGGCAGGGGCTCCGAGGGTTGGTCGAGACGAAGGCCGGATTACAGCGCAGGTTCCAAAGGCCTGCATTCGAAGGCGCTACACGCCGCGAGCGGCACTTTCGACGCTGCGAAAGCCCGCCAGCACGTCATGGCGGTGCGGCAGGAAGTAGTTGCGGTAGGCCGGGTGGCGCATGTTCGGATGCGTCCACGTGCACGCGCCCTTCAACACGGGGCGGCCGTCGAACCAGGGTTGCGAGTAGTCACGGTAGGGGTGGGGCGTAAAACCGTCGAACGGCTCGAAAGGCGACGTTGTCCATTCCCATACCTCGCCCCAGCGAAAGGCAGTACCGTGGCGGCGCTGCGCGGCGCGCCACTGCGCTTCGGTCGGCAGCGCGCGGCCGGCCCAGCGGCACCAAGCTTGCGCTTCGTACAGGCTCAGGTGCGACGCCGCGTGGTTCGGGTCCACGTCGACCCAGCGGTCGAAGCGTTGTTGCTCCCAGCGTCCGTCGTGGGTGCGGCGCAGGTAGTGCGGGTGCAGTGTGCCGCTGGTGCCACGTGCCTCGAGCCAAGCCCGGCCTTCGGCGTCCCACCAACGCACGTCGTCGTAGCCGCCGGCGTCGATGAAGGCAAGGAAGCGACGCCAGCTCACCGCGCCGGCATCGATCGTGAACGGTGCCAGGGTCTCGCGACGCGAACCGGCTTCGTTGTCGAAGATGAAGCCCGACGGTGCGGTTGCGCCCAACTCGATCGCGCCGGCTTCGACGACCAAGGCCGCGCCGTCGTTGCGTGCGCGGCGCGGCGCTGCAAGCTCGTCGGTGATCGCTTCGTCGATCGTGACGCCTGGTGCGATGCCCAACTGCTGCGCCATCATCAGCCACGCTTCGGCGTGCATGTGCTCGTGCATCAACACCAGGCGAAAGAAGTAGAGCGCGTCCTCGTCGACTTCATCACGCCCGTGCCCACGCAACAGCGCCAGCGTGGCCTCGCGCTGAACTGCCAGGTCGTCGACGATGCGATCGACGTGCGGCAGGTCGAGCGTCCAGCGCGAAAGCTGCTCGACCTTGCCCGAGTCATACCAGCGGTCGGCGTGCGGTTGGATCGAAGCTGGTCTGCGCACATCGGGATCGGCGCGCCAGCCCGCATGTCGATCGCGATTGCGCGCGAGCCACCATTCCTCGAACCAACCGATGTGGCCCAGCTCCCAGCGCAGGGGGTTCAGCGTCTCGTCTTCGGGAATGCGCAGTTCGTCGCCGAGTTGCGCGCGCCACGCTGCCAGCATCGCCAGCGTGCGCTCGCGCGCTTCGCCCAACGCAACAGCAATCGACGCGGCGTCGCCTCGGCGCGCACGTTCGGCGGCATCGACGCCCGAACTTGGTGTGGAGACGGCTGTGGTCATCGGCGGCGGTCATCGTCAGCATTAAGCTGCACGCATCATGGTCCCGAGTAAAACAGCATCACGGCGTCGCGGTGCCAAGCCACGCTTGGTGCTCGTGACACCGGCGTTGGCCGATGCCAACAACGGCAATTGGCAGACCGCGAAGCGCTGGGCCGACATGCTGTCGGGCGATTATGAAGTTCGTCTCGTCGCCCAGTGGTCTTGTGATGAAACCGTGACGGCCGATGCGATGCTCGCGCTGCATGCGCGGCGTTCGGCAGCGTCGATCGAGGCGTTCGCAAAAAGTCATCCCGACCGGCCGCTGGTCGTCGCGCTGACCGGCACCGACTTGTACGGCGACGTCCCGCGCGGCGACCCATCCACGCTGCGCAGCCTGGCGCTCGCGACTCGGCTTGTCGTGCTGCAAGAGGCCGCGCCCGACGGTGTGCCGGCGGCGCACCGCCATAAGGTCGACGTGTGCTTCCAGTCCACGCCCGCGCGACGGAGGCTCGACAAAACCAGCATGCGCCTGCGCGCCGTGGTCGTGGGCCACCTGCGCGACGTCAAAGACCCGCTGACCGTGATGCGCGCGATGGCACGGCTGGACCATCGCCGCGACATCGCGATCGACCACGCAGGCGAAGCGCTCGATGCGCCGCTGGCCGACGCTGCGCGCGCATGCATGCGCGCGCATCCGCGTTACCGCTGGCTGGGCGGCGTCGACCATACGAAGGCGCTTGCGCGCATTCAGCGCGCGCACCTGCTGGTGCACCCGAGCGTGATGGAAGGCGGCGCGCACGTCGTGATGGAAGCGGTGCGTTGCGGCACGCCGGTGCTGGCATCACGCATGGCGGGCAACGTCGGCATGCTGGGCTCCGACTACGGCGGCTACTTCGAAGTCGGCGACGACGCCGCGCTGGCACGCATGCTCGAACGTGCACGCGACGAGCCGGCATGGCTGGCAAAGTTGAATCGCCAAGCGGCGAAGCGATCGACGCTGTTCGCACCCGCGCTCGAGGCGCGCACACTGCAACACATCGTGCGCGCCGCCTTCGCCAGTCAAGGTCGAAGTCAGGTCGGCAAGAAGCCTTCGATCGACAAGTACCGCTCGCCCGTGTCGTAGTTGAAGCCGAGCACGCGCGCCTTGGCGTCGAGTTCGGGCAGCTTCTTCGCGATGGCCGCCAGCGTGGCGCCACTCGAGATGCCCACCAGCACGCCTTCTTCGCGCGCGCTGCGCCGCGCCATCTCGCGTGCTTCTTCGGCGTCGACCTGGATCACGCCGTCGAGCAGCGCGGTGTGCAGGTTCTTCGGCACGAAGCCCGCGCCGATGCCTTGGATCGGATGCGGCGAAGGCTGGCCGCCGCTGATCACGGGGCTGGCCGCGGGCTCGACCGCGAAGACCTTCAGCTGCGGCCAACGTTTCTTCAGCACCATCGCGCAGCCGGTGATGTGCCCGCCGGTGCCCACGCCGGTGATCAGCGCGTCGAGCCCCTCGGGGAAGTCACGCGCGATTTCATCGGCGGTGGTGCGCACATGCACTTCGATGTTGGCTTCGTTCTCGAACTGCTGCGGCATCCAGCCGCCGGGCGTTGCGGCCAGAAGCTCCTGCGCCTTCGCGATCGAACCTTTCATGCCTTTCTCGCGCGGCGTCAATTCGAACGTCGCGCCGTAGGCCAGCATCAGCCGCCTGCGCTCGACGCTCATGCTGTCGGGCATCACCAGCACCAGCTTGTAGCCCTTCACTGCGGCCACCATGGCCAGGCCGATGCCGGTGTTGCCCGAGGTCGGTTCGATGATCGTGCCACCGGGCTTTAGTTGCCCCGATCGTTCGGCGGCTTCGACCATCGACAGCGCGATGCGGTCCTTGATCGACCCGCCGGGGTTCGCGCGTTCGGACTTGATCCAGACCTCTCGCGGACCGAAGAGCCGGTTGACGCGGATGTGCGGGGTGTTCCCGATGGTGTCGAGGATGGAGTAGGCTTTCATTCGAATACCTTAGCTCGTTTGTGCGCCGACGCGCGCGCCTGTGGCGAACGACCATGATCGCGCCGCGGCGCCGGGTTCGCGCGAAAGGCCGGTGGAGATGTCGCTGCGTTCGATGAACGTGCCGAGCCGTCGCGCCGCGATCGTGGCGGGTGCGGCGTTGCTCGCGTCGTGCGGGTCGTCGCCAAGCCGCGGGGCGCCATCGAGGCTGGCGCTCGTGATCGGTAACGCTGCCTACGAGAACGTGCCGCGCCTGAACAACACCATCAATGATGCCGACGACATGTGCGCCGCGCTGCGCCGCGTTGGCTTCACCACGCTGTGCCACACCAACCTGCGCGACCGGGACGAGTTCACCGCGCGGGTCGGTGAGTACGTCGACCGGCTCGGTCCGAACTCGGTCGGCGTCGTGTATTACTCCGGGCACGGCGTGCAGGCGAACAACGCGAACTTCCTGATTCCGACCCGGGTGTCGGTGCGCATGGCGACCGAGAACCCGCGGCGCGTGCTGTATGGCCTCGACGAGTTGTTCGACCGACTGCGGGCGAAGCCAACGCACCTTCAGGTCGTGATCCTCGACGCGTGCCGCACCGAGCTTCCAGGCGGCGCGAGCAGCGGCCTTGCGCGGATCCAGGATGCCCCGTCATCCACGATCGTGCTGTACGCCACCTCGTCGAAAGGTGCGGCTTCCGTCGGCAACGGGCGCAACGGTCCGTTCACCAAGCATGTGCTGGCGCATATCGGCACCCCGGAACTTCAGCTACCCCAGTTCGTCGGCCGCGTGATTGCGGGTATTGCGAGCGAAGGAACCGACCAGACGCCGTTCCAGTACGGGTCGTACGGCGGCAGTTTCTGCTTTGCCGGCTGCCGGCCCGTGCCGCCGCCGTTCAACTGAGCCGGATCACGCGTTCAAAACGTCGCGAGCACGCCGAACGTGAAACCTTGGGTCGTATCGATGGCGTCTTGCAGCACGTCGGCTGATGCGTTGTAGAACGCTTCCTTCGAGGTGAGAACCTGGATGCGATAGCCCGCGGTGAAGGTCCAGCGCTTGACGAACTGGCCACCAGTCAGCGCGTACGCAAGGCCGAGCTCGGTGAGTCGGTAGTTCGCCTTGAACTCGATGGGTTTGGGTGAGCTGAATTTGCCGACGCCGACCGAGCCGTACAGCGACCAAGGAGCCGAGAGCGAAGCGCTGCCGTTCAGGCCGACCACCGGGCCCGCCGGACGATAGCGGTCGCCGGTGTCGACATCGATCTGCGACACCTTCTTGTAGCCGAGCGTCGCGGTCAGACCCGGCATTACGTCGTAGCCGAGGTTGACGTCCATTTCCTGCCGCCGATTGCCACCGCCATCGATGAACGAAAAAGCAGTCGACGGCATCGCGCTGATCGTCCCCGAGAAGTCGCCGTAGCGCACGTTGACGACGGGCATGAGCACCACCTTGGTCCTGGCCTCGACCTGCTTGATTGCGATGGCCGGTGGCTTGACCTCAACCCTCGGATCGGGCACATAGCCGAACGTCGTCCACTCGGCCCGCCATGCCCGCGCCCCGACCGTCACCGTGAAACCCGCGTCTTGCGCCAGCGCCGTACCGGCACTGCACAAGGCCACTGATACCAGCCAAGTCTTGTTCATCTTGCGCTCCTTGGGACCACACGAAGCGCGACAACCTTATTCCAAACGGACCGCGGTGTGTGCGCCGCTGCAGTGCCTATCGTGGGATGCCGGTGCCGACGATTGAGCCTAGAGTTCCACCGTGCCGCGCCGGCCCTGATTTTCGAAGGCTGCGATGAAGGATCTGACGCTTTCCGTTGTTGGCGTGCTCGCAATCGCGCTTGGCATCGGCCTCGGGTTCCACTGGCTCTACCCGCGGGTGGAGCCGACGACCGAATTGGCGGGCCTGTTCGTGTTGGTCGCTCTGGTGCTGAAGTTGGTTGTCTCGAAGGCGTGGTCGCTGCGGCGCAAGCAGCCGGCGCCGACAGACGTGAAGGTCGACCCATGAAGCCGGTCCGCCGCCGGGCCGTTCCATCAGTCCGCGTGGCCTTGGCGGTGCTGCTCGTGTTCGGGCTGACCGCGTGCCCGAGCGTTCCAACCGGCACGACGCAACCACCGCCTCCCAACAAAGGCTTCCCGACTGGCGAGGTGCGCGGCAGCGTCTACCTGCCACTCGAGCGATCGGCCGCCGCGCCTCCAAGCTACGCGCTCTACACGGTGCTGCTGACGCGCTCGGCCAACGTCAACACGTTGAAGCTGCTGGCCGAGCTGTTCAAGACCGCCGATATCGCGGGCAAAGCCGCGCTTGCGCGCGAAAACCTGAACCTCATCATCATCCCCGTCACGAGCGCCCCCCATGCCGAGCGCGTGCTCGAGGGGGCTCGAAGCCAGCCCGAAGCCGCGGCCGGTTCGCTGATGCAGAAGTCCTACGACTTCGGCCAGGCGGCCCTGCTCATCGCCAACCTGTGCCGGGCCGACCGGGGTGCCGAGGTTATGAGGGTCTGCGGACCGGGCGCGCCTGCCGGGCCGCTGCTCGTGACCGCGCTGCGCCCGTTGGACGGCAACGCGGACCCGACCAAGGGCGAGCGCTTGTTGATCGTCAATCTGTCGACCACGCCACCGGAGGCCATTGCCCAGTTGATGGAGACGTTCAGCACGCAGGTGATGAGCCGCAATTTCGACAGCAGGGACGAATTGGACGGTTGGCGGCTGAAGGCGCTGGACTACGTCATCCGGGCAGCGCGACTGCTTCCATCCATCAGGACGGCCACTGCCGCCACGTTCACCGGCGCCCGGTGACCGCCGACGCCGCGGCCGCGACGATGCCTGCTGGACGCGGCTCAGTGCGAGCTGCTGCCACCAGCGACCATCTCGACGACCGCATCCCGCGGGCGCGCCTGCAACACCGGGTCGACCGAAGCCTCCATCGCGTTGGCGATGCGGTCGGCGGCGCGCCGCGCCCGGGCCATCGCTTCGGCCGCGATGCGATGCGCGTCCGGGGGGCCAACGGCCGCCTTGGCAAGGATCGCGGCCTTGTGAGCTGCGCGCAGTGCGCGTCGCGACGCACGCCGCTCACGCTGAAGACGCGCGGCCACATCGACGATGACCATCGTGGCGAGCCAGCATGCGGCGACCAACGCGGCGCCAACCGCGAGGACAAAGCTTGCCGACATGGTGTAGTTCCAAGGGCGGGCGATGCCGAGAAACGCGACGTAGAGCCACAACGCGAGCGAGGCCGCCACCGGGGTCGCGACGCCGAAGACAACACGCGCGCTGAACACCTGGAGCCGCTTGCCGCGCGCGAGCCAGGGGAAGGTTGAACGGTGCAGCACCATCGCGTTCACCACCAACGCGGCGACGAGCACCAGCTTCGCCTGGAGTTTCGGGTTGGACCCGTAGTCGGCACGTTGCTGCATCCCCAGCACGATCAGCACGCCGCCGGTGATGACCAGCACGACGAGCGATGCCGTGATCAGCCCCGCCACGAAGGGCGCCGGTGGCGCGAGCCGGAAGCCAGGGTCGCGCAGCCGCGTGATCAACCGCAGGTCGCTCGCGAGGATCGACCCGAGCGCCAGGCAGGTGGCGAGCAAGTGGGCGTAGACGACAAGGACGTGGAGCATGGCGGCGGCCGCCGTGTGTGACGGCCGGCGACCAGTGTGTCGATCACGTGGGCGCGGCGTGCGTGAAGAGTTGGCCCGTCGGTCGATTCGTTACCGTTGGTTGCGGCTGTACCGCCAGCGAGCGTGCTTTTGTCCCTATGGGCGCGATAAGGGAATTCCTATGGACGCGCGCCGACTGATTTCTTACCCTCCTGCGCCCAGCCATGCTGTGTGTTCCCCCCGACAAAAGAAGGATGCCCATGTCGACCGAAGCCAAGTGCCCGTTTAACCATGCCGCCGGTGGCGGTACCACCAATAAAGACTGGTGGCCGAGCCAGCTGCGGCTGGATCTGCTGAACCAGCATTCCAGCAAGTCGGACCCGCTGGGAGCGAAGTTCGACTACGCCGCAGAGTTCAAGAAGCTCGACTACCACGCGCTGAAGAAGGACCTGCTGGCGCTGATGACCGATTCACAAGCGTGGTGGCCGGCCGACTTCGGCCACTACGGGCCGCAGTTCGTGCGCATGACCTGGCATGCCGCCGGCACCTACCGCGCGGCCGACGGCCGCTCGGGCGGCGGCCGCGGGCAGCAGCGCTTTGCGCCGTTGAACAGCTGGCCCGACAACGTCAACATCGACAAGACACGCCGCCTGCTGTGGCCCATCAAGCAGAAGTACGGCCAGCAGATCAGCTGGGCCGACCTGCTGATCCTGTCCGGCAACGTCGCGCTCGAGTCGATGGGCTTTCGCACCTTCGGCTTTGCTGGCGGCCGCGCCGACGTTTGGGAACCCGACAACGACGTGAACTGGGGCGCAGAGACCACCTGGCTGGCGACCGACAAGCGCTTCACCGGTGACCGTGACCTGGACCAGCCGCTGGGCGCCACCCACATGGGCCTGATCTACGTCAACCCGCAAGGCCCGAACGCCAACGGCGACCCGAAGAGCGCCGCCAAGGACATCCGCACCACCTTCAACCGCATGGCGATGAACGACGAGGAGATCGTCGCCCTGATTGCCGGCGGCCACACCTTCGGCAAGGCCCACGGCGCCGCACCCGAGTCACACAAGGGCCCCGAGCCCGAAGGTGCGCCGCTCGAGGCACAAGGCTTCGGCTGGACCAGCAACTTCGGCAGCGGCCACGGCAAAGACACCGTGTCCAGCGGGCTGGAAGTCACCTGGACGACCACGCCCGCGCGCTGGAGCAACGACTACTTCGAGCACCTCTTCAAGTACGAATGGACGATGGAGCTGTCGCCCGCCGGCGCCAAGCAGTGGGTGGCCAAAGACGCGCCGGACATCATTCCCGACGCCCACATCCCCGGCAAGAAGCACAAGCCGACGATGTTGACCACCGACCTGACGATGCGCATGGACCCCGAGTTCGAAAAGATCTCGCGCCGCTTCCTCGAGAACCCGCAAGCCTTTGCCGACGCGTTCGCGCGCGCTTGGTACAAGCTGACGCACCGCGACATGGGCCCGGTCGCGCGCTACCTCGGCCCCGAGGTACCGAAGGAAGAGCTGCTGTGGCAAGACCCGCTGCCCGCGGCGACGCACAAGCCCACGGCCACTGACATCGCCGACGTGAAGGCGAAGATCGCGGCGTCGGGCCTGACGGTTGCGCAACTGGTGTCCACCGCGTGGGCGTCGGCGTCGACCTTCCGCGGCGGTGACAAGCGTGGCGGCGCCAACGGTGCACGCATTCGCCTCGCGCCGCAGAAGGGCTGGGAAGCCAACACGCCGGGTGAGCTGGCCAAGGTGCTGACCAAGTTGGAAGACGTGCAGAAGGCGTCGGGCAAGCTGTCGATGGCCGATGTGATCGTGCTGGCCGGCAGCGTCGGCGTCGAGCAGGCGGCCAAGGCGGCCGGGGTCAGCGTCGATGTGCCGTTCACGTCCGGCCGCGTCGACACCACGCAGGACAAGACCGACGTCGAGTCCTTTGGTTTCCTCGAGCCGGTGGCCGACGGCTTCCGCAACTACTTCAAGGGCCCGGGCAACGTGCCTGTCGAGCACATGCTGGTCGACAAGGCGCAACTGCTCACGCTGACCGCGCCCGAGATGACGGCACTGGTCGGCGGCCTGCGCGTGCTGGGCGCCAACAGCGGCGGCAGCAAACACGGTGCGTTCACCAACAAACCGGGCGTGCTCTCGACCGACTTCTTCGTCAACCTGCTCGACATGGGCACCGAGTGGAAGCCGGCGGGCGGCAACTACGAGGGTAAGGACCGCAAGACCGGCGCCACGCGCTGGACCGCCACACGTGTCGACCTCGCCTTCGGTTCGAACTCGGTGCTGCGCGCACTGGCCGAGGTTTATGCCAGCGCCGACGGCAAAGAGAAGTTCGTCAAGGACTTCGTCGCTGCGTGGACGAAGGTGATGAACCTGGATCGGTTTGATTTGGCGTAACTGACGCCATCGCGCAGTCGGTGCGGCGGCCGGTGCGACAGCGCCGCGCCGCCGCAGTCACGTTAGCGTCCCAAACGACGCCTTGACTAAAACTGCGGCAACCTCTCCAGGCGCCGCAGGAGGTTCCTCCTCTCGAGCGTCAGGGAACGTCGCACCCAAGCGCCGCCGCGTACAACTCATACCAGCCTTGCGTGTCAAAGCCGACCTTGGCCGCGTCGCCGATGCGCGCGATGCGGTCGAGGCTATTCGTCCCCAGCACCGGGACGATGTTCGCCGGGTGATGCAGCAGCCAGCCGATCGCGACTTCCGTGGCGGTGACGCCGTGGGCTTTGGCCTTCGCGTCGAGCAACGGTGCAACGCGCTTCGCAGCATCGCCTTCGCCGAAGAGCTGCCCACCTGCCAGCGGTGACCACGCCATCAGCGGCATCTTCATACGCTGCGCGAACGCGATCTGGCCGTCGACGAACGGGGCGAGGTGCAGCAGGCTCAACTCGATCTGGTTCGTGAGCAGGCGGTTCTTCATGCCGGCTTGAAGCAACTCGACGTCCCAGGGCATGAAGTTCGACACGCCCGCGGCCTTGACCTTGCCTTGCGCGATCAGCGCGTCGAGGCACGCGCCAAGCGCCGCGTGGTCCATCAGCGGGTCTTGGCGGTGGATCAGCAGCACGTCGATCACGTCCATGCCGAGGTTCGACAGCGACCGCTCGACGCTGGCGCGAACGTGGGCCGCGCTGGTGTCGTAGTGCTTCACGCGCGTGGTCGGGTGGTTGTCCGACAGCAGCATGATTCCGCACTTGTTGACGATCTCGATCTTCTTCGCCAGCGTGCGGTCGGCCTTCACGGCTTGGCCGAAAAGCGATTCGCTGGCGTAGTTGCCGTAGATGTCGGCGTGGTCGAAGGTCGTGATGCCTTGGGCCAGGCACAGGTCGACTTTGCGACGCGTCGCGGTCGCGCTGGTGTCGGCACTCTCGGCCAGGCGCCAGCAGCCGTAGGCGATGCGGCTTAGTTCGATGTGGCCGTTCAGCGGAATGCGTTGCATGTGATGGGTCGATGGAGTCAGCGGCGTGAGCCGGTGCCGAGCGGTGTCGCGGGCGTCACCGAAGGCACGCGGCCATAGGCGTGCGGCAGCGACAACGTCTTCAATTGCGGCAGCACCTTGGCGCCGAAGTGACGACATTCGTCCAGGTGCGGGTAGCCCGAGAAGATGAACGCGCGCACGCCCATGCGTTGGTATTCCCGGATCTCTTCGATCACCTGCTCGGTGCTGCCGACGATCGCGGCGCCGCAGCCGCTGCGCGCGCGGCCGATGCCGGTCCACAAGTGCGGCTCGACGTAACCCTCGTCGTCAGCCGCGGCGCGGTTCGCGGCCTGAAGCGACACGCTGTAGTTCTTCGCGTCCAGCGCGCGCTCGCGGATCGCGCGGCCTTGTTCGTCGTCGAGCTTCGACACCAGATCCTGCGCGTACTCGCGAGCTTCGGCTTCGGTGTCGCGCACGATCATGTGCACGCGCAAACCGTAGTCGAGCACGCGGCCGTGGCGTTGCGCGGCGGCGTGCGCGTCTTGCATGCGCTTGGCGATCAGCGGCTTCGGCTCGGGCCACATCAGGTAGACGTCGCAATGCGCGCCGCACAGGTCGAGCGCGGCCGGGCTGTAGCCGCCGAAGTAGAGCAGGGGGCCGCCTTGCTGGTACGGCTTCACCGGGTCGGTGTTCAGTCCCTTCAGTTTGTAGATCTCGCCGTCGAAGTCGAGCGAACCTTCGGTCCACGCACGTTTGAGGATCTGGACCACTTCCCACGAGCGCTTGTATCGGTACTCGTTGTCCTCGCTCTGCCCGGGGAAGTCCGACGAGATCACGTTGAGCGTGAGGCGGCCTTCCAGCATGTGGTCGAGCGTGGCGACCGTGCGCGCCAGCATCGCCGGCTGCATCTCGCCGCAGCGGATCGCGGCCAGCAGATTCATCGTCTTCATCATCGGCGCCATCGCGGCGACGAAGCTCAGCGTGTCTTGCCCGACCTGATACGACGACGGGCACAGCATGTTTCGGAAACCGAGTTGCTGCGCGGTCAACGCGATGTCACGCACGTTGGCGAAGGAGGAGCGCAGGCTGCCGTCGGGCACGCCCAGGAACCGGTAGTCATCGGAGCACAGCGGCGCGAACCACGAAACCTCGGCGCCTTCGACGTCCGCGCTGCGAACCGGGACGATCGCGCTCACTGGACTACCCTCCGCGCTACGCGCTGCGGGATGAGCGTTTCGGAGCGGCCGGGCACGCTCATACGCGCATCAACCCACTTTGACCGCGGTGCCGCTCACGGTCACCATCATCATGCCGTTGGTTTCGCCCAGCACTTCGTAGTCGAAGTCGACGCCCACGACGCCGTTGGCGCCCAGGCCCTTGGCGGCGTCCTTCATCTCGCCCAGCGCAGCGTCGCGCGCACTGGCCAACGCGCGCTCGTAGCCGCCCGCACGCCCGCCGACCACGTCGCGCACCGACGAGAACATGTCGCGGAAGATGTTCGCGCCGATGATCGCCTCGCCATTCACCAGGCCCAGGTAGCTCTGGATGCGCACGCCGCCGTCGGCGCCACGGCACCACGGTGGCGAGAAAGAAGCCGTCGTCGGATTTGCTGAACCAGCCCATGGGGAACCTCCGTGCGAGTGGATGTAAGACGCGCAATGTATGCCAGCGCGGATGTCGCGACGAACGCGCGTGATCTGGTGGAATCGGCGTTCATGGACCCCACGCGCGAGACCCTGCTGGCCGACCTGCGTGCACTTGGCGTCGAAGCGGGCAGCGTCTTGATGACGCACGCCAGCATGCGCCGCACGGTGCCCCCACGCTCACTTCGTTCACTGCCCCCCGAGGGGGCTGTCAGCGCCTTCGGGCGGCCGGGCGGCGCTGACGTGCCGGTCGAAGCCGGGGCCGATGCCGTGATCGACGCGCTGCTCGACGCCGTCGGTGCCGACGGGACCCTGCTGATGGTTCTGGGCTCGGACGACGACGCGGGTCCGTTCGACGCGGCGACGACGCCAGCCGACCCTTCGGTCGGTCGTGCTCGCCGAGGTGTTTCGTCAGCGCCCGGGGACCATGGTCAACGACAACGTCGCGGCGCGCTTCGCAGCGCAAGGATGGCGCGCGGCGTGGTTGCTGGACCCGCGGACACAGGCAAGTTGGTGGTCGAGAGCCTCGACGACAGCGACGGCATCGTCGACTGGCCGCACCGCGACTACTTCGCGCAGCTCATGCGCGACTGGATCGCGGGCGCGTGCGTGCGCAAGGGCAGGGTGGGCCGCGCCCAGGCCGAGCTGTTCGACGCGCAGCCCTTCGTCGACGACGCCGTGCGCTGGATGGAACACAACCTGATGGAAGCCTCGCGCCTGCAGGGAACCGACTGGCGACCTTCATCCGCGACACCTGCGAGACCTGCGACAACGAGCAACGACTGACGATGGACAACCTCACCCACGGCCTTGCGGGCGCCGTGCTCGCGCAGATGGGCCTGAAGCGCAAGACCGGCCTGGCGATGCCCACGCTGATCATCGGCGCCAACCTGCCCGACGTCGACGCGTGGGCCGCGTTCCTCGGGCCCGCAGCAGCTCGCGATCCGGCGCGGCATCACGCACGGGCCGCTCGGCATCGTGCTGCTGCCGTTGCTGCTGACGGCGTTGATGCTCGCGTTCGACCGCTGGCGCGCACGAAGGCCCGTGAAGCCGGGCCGGCCGCCGCGCCAAGCCGGTGCACGCCGGCTGGCTGCTGGCGCTGGCCTATCTGGGCACGCTCAGCCACCCGCTGCTCGACTGGCTCAACAGCTACGGCATCCGCCTGCTCGAGCCGTTCTCCGGCGAATGGTTTGCGGCCAACACGCTCTTCATCATCGACCTGTGGTTGTGGGCCGCGCTGATCGTCGGCGTGTGGATGTCGCGGCGGCGCGAACGACGCGGCCACGCACGCGTGGCGCAGCCCGGCACTGGTCTGCGGCGCGGCGATCGTGGCCTACATCGCGGCCAACGGGCTCATCACCGGCCGCGCCGAAGCGCTGACGCACGCGCACGTGCACCACGACGCACGCACGCACACCCACGCTCGTGGTCGCCAACCCGGTGCCGGTCGCGTTCTGGCAGCGCGAACTGCTGTGGCGCGACGCGACGCATCACGGCGAAGGCGCCTATTCGCTGCTGGCTGCGGGTGACGGCGTTCGGCTCGGCACGCGATGCAAGGCCGCACCACATGGGCGATGCGCGCGTCGCGCAGGCACGCGAGGTCAGCCCCGACGCGCGCGCGTTCCTGTTCTGGTCACGCATGCCGGTCGCAACCTTCGACGACGACGCGGCGTCACCTTCGGCGACCAGCGCTTCATGCGCGAAGTCACCCGCGCGACGTTCACGGTGAAAGTGCCTTTGCCCGATGCGCCAGCCGTACGCCGTGACGCGGCCGCGCCACGCTGAGTACACAGATCCGAAGCCGTCAACCCCGAGGTGTCGAACGCAACGCCTCGTCCCACACCCGCTTCGGAATGTGCGTCGTCAGGCGCTGCACCACCAGCTCGGTCACCTCGGCGTCGATCGAGTGCCCCAGGAACGGGATCACGTCGGCGGTGACGTCGCCGCCGAGCGCGATCAACGTTTCGGCCGCCTGGACCGTGTGCACGTAGGGGATCACCGGGTCTTGTTTGCCGTGCACCATGTGGATCGTGCAGTCGGCCGGTGCACGTTCGGGTGGCGACGCGAAGCGCCCCGACAGCGCGACGATCCGGCCTGCGATCGACGGTGTGTCGTCGCGCGTCGACTCGAGCGCCATGATCGCGCCTTGCGAGAAGCCCACCAGCGCGGTGCCGTGCGCGGTGACGCCGCTGTCGCTCTGCCAGCACGCCACCGCCGCACGAAACGCCGGCATCGCTGCGGCCACACGTGCGGCTCGATTCGCTTCGTCGATGCCCACAACCGAGAACCACTCGAACCCTTGCCCCAACGTGCTCTCGTTCGCACCCGCCACGGCAACGATGAACGCCTGCGGGAACGCCTGCGCGAGCCGCGCCGCCAGCGGCTGCATGCCTTTCGGGTCAGCACCGACGCCGTGGAACAGCAGCATCAACTGCGTGCACGGCGCGGCCGACGGGTGTTGGAAGACGATGTCGTTCATTCCGTTTTGCACGCATTGGCCGGCGGCGGCTGCAACGGCATGCTGCTTTCGATCGGCCAGCGCAGCAGCGAGAACACCGCGAGGCCCAGCGCGAAGACCACGCTCGACATCGCCAGCGACCGCAGCCCAGCACGTCGTGGCGCGAAGAGCCTGAGCTCCGAGGCGATGAACGCGGTGATCGCGACGACCACCGCCATGCCGCCGGCCACGCCCAGCACCGCGAGGTAGAGCGCGGAGAAGGCGTGGCTGACCGACAGGCAACCTTCGGCCGTCTCGCGCAACATGCCTTGCGGGCTGTCGCGGTGCACCGACCAGCCGGCCAGCAGCGCGAACGCAACGGTGGCCAGCAGGGTCTTCAGGACGGGCGGCACGGCCGTCATGCGCTCACGCCAGAACCTTCACACCCTTCCAGAACGCCACGCGCCCCTTGATGTTCGACGCCGCTTCCGAAGGCTCGGGGTAGTACCACACCGCATCGGCGTTCAGCTCACCCTTCACCAGCAGGCTGTGATACAGCGCCTGCCCCTTCCACGCGCACGTGGTGCGATGGTTGCTGAAGGCGAGAAATTCCTTGCGCAGCGACTCCGCAGGGAAGTAGTGGTTGCCTTCGACGACCACGGTGTCGTCGCTTTCGGCGATGGTCTCGCCATTCCATAGGGCTTTCATCGGGGACCTCTCATGGTGACAGAGGAGGATGGTGCCACGGCATCGTCCACGATCATCCGCGCTCCCCTTTCGCCAATCATCACCGTCGGCGTCGCGGTGTTGCCCGAAACGATTGACGGCATCACCGATGCGTCGATCACGCGCAGGCCCCTCGTGCCGCGGACTCGAAGTTGCGCGTCGGTCACGGCATGGGTGTCGCCATCGGGGCCCATGCGTGTGGTGCCGACGGGGTGATAGATGGTGCCCAGGCGCGCTTTCAACGCGGTCAGCAGTGCATCGTCATCGTTGTCGACCACCGACTCGCCGGGCCACTGCTCTTGCGGTTGCAGCGCGGCCAACGCGGGGGCTTGCATGATGCGGCGCGTCAGGCGCATGGCGTCCAGGCTCACGCGACGATCGTTGTCGGTGGCCAGGAAGTTCATCGTGAAGCGCGGTGGCGTGCGCGGGTCGGCGTCGGTCAGCGTCAGGTGACCGCGGCTGGTGGGGCGCAGCGGGTAGACGATCATCGTCAGGCCGGGGAAGGGGTCGAAGGGGGCATCGATGCCCGGGCGTGAGAAGGCCAGCACGTTCCAGCCCAGGTCGGCGCGGTCGACGTCGGGGCGTGACTTGGCGAACAGGCCGATCTGGCATGGCGCCATCGTCAGCGGGCCACGGCGGGTGACGGCGTATCGCGCGGCCATCAGCGCCTTCGCAACGGGTGAGTTCATCGCTTCGTTCAGCGTGCGCGCGTTGCCGCCGCTCAGGCGCCAGCGCAGCGCGATCTGCGCGTGGTCGTGCAGGTTGGCGCCGACGCCGGGTAGGTTGACGCGCGGCGTGATGCCAAGGGCCGAGAGGGCGCTGCGCGGGGCCGATGCCCGAGCGCATCAGGATCGCGGGCGACGCGAGCGCGCCGGCCGACAACACGACGCACGATCGCGCGTGCGCCACGTGCGCGCCGCCCGCGGCGTCGATCCAGCGCACGCCGGTGGCACGCAGCGCGTCGTCGCGGTCGTCGAAGCACACGCGGTCGACCAGCGCGCCGGTCACCACGCGCAGATTGGGTCGCGAACGGACCGGCGCCAGGAACGCATCAGCCGCGCTGCCAGCGCTGGCCGCGGTGCTGGTTGACGTGGATCGGCCCCACGCCTTCGTTGTCGCCGTTCGCGCGCGTTGAAGTCGTCGACCGCGCGGATGCCGCATTGCACGGCGGCGGCGCGCACGGCGTCGAGCACGGGCCAGTGCATGCGCGGCGCGTCGATGCGCCATTCGCCGTCGTTCGCCGTGGCCGTGCTGCGCGCCCAGCACGTGCGACTCGATGCGCTCGAACTACGGGCCGCACGTCGGCCCAGCCCCAACCGGGCAGGCCCATCGCGGCCCAGGCGTCGTAGTCGGCGGCCTGACCGCGAATCGCGACCATGCCGTTGATGGCGGTCGAGCCGCCCAGCACCTTGCCGCGCGGATGGCGCAGCACGCGATCGCTCGAGATGCGGTTCGGGCTGCGAGTCGAAGCACCAGTCGTAGCGCTCGGTCGCCGATGGTGTGGCGGTAGCCGACGGGCATGCGGAACCACGGTCGACGACGCCTCGCCGCCGGCTTCGAGCAGCAGCACGCGGCGCGAGGGGTCGGCGCTAAAGCCGGTTCGCGAGCACGCAGCCCGCGGCGCCCGCGCCGACGATGACGATGTCGAACTTGCCGTCGTCGTGCGCAGCCGCCGTCAACGTCACTGCTTCTCGAGGCCGATCTTCTTCACCAGCGCGCCCCAGCGCGCGTGCGAATCCTTCACCTCGCGCGCCAGTTCTTCGGGCGACGAGGCTTCGGCGGTGTAGGCGCCGGTCTTGAAGAAGTCTTGCACCGACGGCTGCGCAATGGCCTGGCGCAGCGCGGCGTTCAGCTTGGCGACCACGTCGGGGCTCATGCCCTTGGGGCCGAACCAGCCGAGGAAGCTGGTGATGTCGACGTCGTTGACGCCCTGCTCGAGCAGCGTGGGCACGTCGGGCAGGAAGGGGCTGCGCGTGGGCGCGGCCACCGCGATGATGCGCGCCTTGCCAGTCTTGCTGTTCTGGATCGCCGCGGGCGCGGCGTCGAACGCGACCTGCACGCGGCCTTCGAGCAAGTCACCCGCCAAGTCAGCCCCGCCCTTGTACGGGATGTGCTCCATCTGGATGCCGGTGTTGGCCTTGAAGGTCTCGCCGAAGATGTGCGCCGATGTGCCGGTGCCGAACGACGCGTAGCTGACCTTGCCCGGGTTGGCCTTCGCGTAGGCGACCAACTCTTTCGCGTCCTTCACCGGCAACTGCGCGTTGACGACGACCACCAGCGGGCCTTTCGCGCCGATGGTGATGGGCGTGAAGTCGGTCATCGGGTCGAAGTTGGCGGCCTTCAGCGTGTGCGGCACCTGCGCCATCGTCGAGCTTGCGCTGTAGAAGATGGTGTGGCCGTCGGGTGCGGACCTCAGCACCTCTTGCGCGGCCAGCAGCGTGCCGCCGCCGGGCTTGTTCTCGATGACGACGGGCACGCCGAGGATCTCGGCGAGCTTGGGCGTCACGGCGCGTGCCTGCGCGTCGACGCCGATGCCGGGCGGGAACGCGACGATCACGCGCACCGGTTTGCCGGGCTGTGGGAACGTGGCCTGCGCGTGTGCGATGACGGGCAGGGTGGCAGCGCAGAGCACTGCAAGGACGGTGCGACGAACGATCACGGTGTCTCCTCGGTTGGGTCGATTGGGTCGGTTGGGTCGATTGAGTCGATTGGGTCGGTTGGGTTATTCGAACTTCACGTTGTTGTCTCGGACAGTCTTCGTGAAGCTGTCCCACTGCTTGCGATGAAAGGCCGCGAAATCGCTCGACGTCATGCCGTAGCCGCTGAAGCCTTGCGACACCAATTGCTCGCGCACGTCGGCGCGCGCCAGTGCGTTGCGCAGCTCGAGGCTCCACCGGTCGACGATTGGCGGCGGCATGCCGGCCGGGCCGAAGAAGCCGGCCCACGGTGTGATGGTCATCGCGCCGATGCCGAGTTCGGCCGACGTGGGCACGTCGGGCAACAAGGGGCTGCGTTGCGGCAGCAGCGTGACCAGCGACTTGATCTTGCCGTCTTTCACGAAGCCGGGCGTGAGCGTGCCGGTCGAAAACATCATGTGGATCTGCCCACCGATCAGGTCGGTCATGGCCTGCACGTCGCCCTTGTAGCGCGCGTTCACCACCTTCGCGCCGCGCGTGGCCAGCAGTTGCAGCATCGCGAGTTCGGCCGCGCTGTTGCTCGAGCCCGAGTTGTACTTTCCGGGGTTGGCGGCGACATGGTCGAGAAACTCCTTCAGGCTGCCGGACGGCAGCGAAGGCGAAACGGCGAGGAACATCGAGAACTCGCCCGCGCTCGACAGCGGCGTGAAGGCCTTGAAAGGGTCGTACGGCGGCGGGTCGCGCAATGCGGGTTCGGCGACGAGCGCGGTGTTGGTGCCGAGCATGATCGTGCAGCCGTCGGGCGCGGCGCGGATCACTTCCTGCGCCGCGATGATCCCGTTCGCGCCGGGCTTGTTCTCGACAATGATCAGCTGGTTCAGATACCCCGCCATGCCCTTCGCGACAACGCGCGCGATCGTGTCGGCCGCACCGCCGGGCGCGAACGGCACGATCAGGCGCGGCGGCTTGTCGGGACAAGGCGGCCATGGGTACTGTGCGTGTGCGAGCGGTGCGCACAACAGCGTGACCAGCGGCAGTGCCCAGGCTGCGAAAAGGCGTCGACGGCGAATCTTCATCACGTTTGGTCCTTGTTCGCACCGCGCACCAGCACCGCCCCTTGCGGCAGTGGGCCGACATTGCGGCGATAGATCTGAAGCCAGCCGCGGTCGAACATCGGCTCGGGTGCGCGCCAAGCCGCACGACGCCGCGCGACTTCGGCGGCGTCGACCTCGAGGTCGCAACGCCGTGTGTTCAGGTCGATCGTGATCACATCACCGTCGTAAACCAGCGCCAGCGGCCCGCCGCGCGCGGCTTCGGGCGATACCTCGGCGACGACAAGGCCTTTGCACACCAGGCCCGACAGGTGGCCGTCGGTCAACATCGCGACGTGTGGCCCCAACCCCGCACCGTCGAGTGCGAACACCACACGCGACGCGCCGCCGCCCATCGCCGGGCCGCCCATGGGGCCGGCGCCGCGCATCACGACGACGTCGCCATGCGCGATGCGGCCTTCTCGAATCGCGGCGATGGCGGCGTCGCTGGTATCGAAGCATCGTGCCGGCCCGCTGAAGCGGTACGACTCGCGCGGCGCGATGCCGGCCTTGACGATGCCGGTTTCCGGGCACAGGTTGCCGCGCAGCATCACGATCGCGGGGCGGGTGGCGAAGGGGCGGTCGAAGGGGCGGATGACGCTGGCATCGGCTGCCTTCGCGTCTTTCAGCGTGGCGCGCAACGTGCGTCCGCTGACGTTGATGGCGTCGAGCGATTCGTCGTCGAGCAGCGGCTCGAGTTGCCGGATCAAGCCAAGGCAACCCCCCGCCGCCTCGAAGTCTTCGATCGTGTGTTCGCCGACCGGGCGCACTGCGGCCAGTGCGGGTGTGCTGTTTTGCAGCGCTTCGAAGAGAGCGTAGACGTCGATGGCGGGTGCCGCGTCGGCCGCTCGCTCGGCGGCCATCGCCCCCGCGGCCTCGGATGCGACCGCCTGCAGATGCTTGATGCAGTTCACCGACCCGCCGACGGCAAGCACCGCGCGTGCGGCGTTCGCGAACGCGCCGCGCGTGAGGATCTGTCGCGGCAGCAAATCCTCTTCGACCATCGCGACGATGCGCGCGCCCGCGGCGCGCACGTCGGCCATCATCTTGCTGCTCATCGCCGCGACCGGCGTGCTGCCCGGCAGCGCCATGCCCAGCGCTTCGGTCGCGATGTGCATCGAGTTGGCGGTGCCCATGCCGCTGCACACACCCGGCCCGCGGATGGCCTCGCGGCTCATGCCCACCAGCGTGTCGACGTCGAGCGCGCCCGTCACCACGTGCATCGCTCCGATGAACACGTCTTCGATGTCGCAGTGACGGCCTTGGTATTCGCCGCTGGGCTGGTAGCCGCACGGCACCACGAGCGTTGGGATGTTCAATCGCGCCGCAGCCATCAACTGACCGGGCACGGTCTTGTCGCATGAGGCCAGGCACAACATGCCGTCGAGCTGTGCGCCTTCGACCGCGACCTCGATGTCGTTCGTGACCAGATCTCGCGCCGCCAGCATGTAGGCGCCGCGCGCGCCCGCGCCGGTGACGAAGTCGCTGGGCGCGGCGGTGCGAATTTCGAACGGCACGCCGCCGGCCGCGCGGATCGCTTCTTTCGCCACCGCCGCCACGCGGTCCAGGTGGCTGTAGCACGCGGCGAGTTCGCTGCTCGAGTTGACGACGGCGATCTTCGGCTTCTCGCAGTCTTCTTCGGGGATGCCCATCGCGCGCCATTGGGCGTTGCGCACCGACCAGAGGTACGAGCCGCGGGGGAAGTTGCTGCGCAGGGGCTTCTTTGTGGTCACGTTTGCATCCTCGTGACGGTGACGATGCCCGCCGTTGCATCCACGCGCACGTGGTCGCCGGTGCGGATCAGCGCCACCGGGTCGGCATCGAAGTCGGTCATCGCCGGTGCGCGGCTGACCACGGTGCCCAGCGCGATCTTGGTCGTCATTTCGGTGAAGAGCCACGCAGCAGGCGCCATGCCCATCAAACGCGCGACGTGGAATTGCGCCGACCAGCCCGAGGAGCCCTTCGCGCCGGGGAACACGAGCACGCGACCGGCAAAACTTTGCCCGCGCAGCTCATGCCGCGTCTCGACGACCGTGCCGGTGCGAGGGTCGACACCGCCCCAACCCGAGATGCGCTGCGTGGTCACCAGCGCGATGCCTTCGGCAACGCCAGGGACGACGCAACGCCCTCGCAAGGTCAGCGTCTGCCGCGACAAGATGACCTGTGTCATGCCGCGCTCCATCGCCCCGTACACGCGGCATCGATGCATTGCGACGTGGTTCCGAACCACGCCTGCACGCCGGTGATCGCCGGCAGGTAGTGCGCCTGCTTGGCCGAATCAAGCGCGACGACGCGCGTGCCCGGCGGCACCGACGCGGCTCATCGCCGAGCAGGTGTCGGTCAGCACCTTGACGCCGGCCTGCTCGAGCGCGGCCAGCACGCCGTCGCGTTGCGCGTCGTCGCGAATGCCGCGCGCGGTGAAGATCCACATGGCGCAGTCGGCGTGCACGCGGCGGCCTTCGAACAGCACGACGACTTCGCACAGTTGTGCCAGCGAGTGGTGCGGGCAGCCCAGCATCACGAAGTCGACCTTGCGGTCGCTCGCGGTCGCGTTCAGGCGCTCGCGCGTGCGTTCGCGCTCGGTGGCGTCGTAGTCGCGGACGTCTTGCAGCGCATGCAACGCGCGCCCGCCGGTGGCCTGTTCGATCGTGGCCGCTTCGGGCGTGATGCCCAACAGGTGATAAAGCTCGACACCGCCCGACGACGATGCTGCGGCGCCGAAGTGTTTGAGCCGTGGCAGATCGGGGTGAGAGGCGCGACCGCTGATCACGCCGTCGATCACACCCACACGTTCCTGCACCCATTCGCCATACCAGTAGCCGAAGAGGCCCCAGTCCTCGACGGTCTCGATCGGCACGCGAACGCGCACGCCCAACGTAGCGCGACGCGGCACGTCGAGATGCAAGCCCCAATACGGAATCCGCCCTGTCAGCGCCGCGGCGTTCGTGCTCTCGCGGCCTTCGCAGTTGCCGCGCGCACCCAGCACCGAATTCGCATACACAACCGCCGACGACTCCATCCACGCGATGTGTTCGCCGAACGCGGGCTCGACACCCACCTGGTACGGTGCGCAGGTCGCGAGCATGCGCACGCCCAGGCTTTCCACCATCGCTTCGCTGCGACGGAAGAACTGGACAACGTCGGTGCTGGCACCGGTCTCTTGGGGGTGCTGCCGGATCGAACCCCATCTGCAGGTGCGACGTCGACGCGCGCAGCTTCGTGGGCAGGGCGCACGACCTCGTTGCTGTCGAGGTTGAATTCCGAGAACACCGGCTTCGAGCCCGCCGCGGTCGGCGTGCTCGAGCGCGTACTCGCGCATGAAGGGCGTGGTGGCGGTGAAGGTGCCGCACACGTTGGCGGTTTCGACCAGCGCGTCGGCGCCGAGCGCTTCGCCGTAGCGCACCAGCAGGTCCATCGCACGCGCGACCGCGGCACCGTCGCGGCCGTCGCGCATCGCCTTCTCGTCGTCGGTGAGCTTCATCGTCGGTGCGATGAGTTGACTGCTGGTGTCACGCTGCGGCCCGACGCGGGGCCCGCACCGGCCCCGCCACGTCGGCACCGATGCGCGCAGCGACCTCGGCGGCCATCGACAACAGCGCCGGGCCGACCTCGGCGCGAAGCCGTGCTTCGCTGAACGAGAAGGCGCTGCCGCCACAGTTGAAGGCCATCACGTCACCACGCGCGCCGACCATCGCGACCGACACCGAGTTGATCTCGCGGTGGAACTCGCCGGCCGACACGCACCACGCGCGCCGTGTGTGTTCGTCCAGCGCGCGCTTCAGCCCGCCCTCGAGCGCAGGCCATGCGGTGCGTTGTTGTTGACGCAGCTTCGTGGTCAACGCGCTGCGCTCGTCGGCGGGCAGCGCAGCCAAACACGCACGCCCCAACGCCGAATTCGCCAACGGCGCGCGTGATCCCACGTCGATGCGCGCAGCCAGCATCATCGACGCGGCACGGCACGCTTCGACGATCACCATCTCGAAGCCGTCGCGCACCGCCAGGTACACCGAGCCGCCGGTGCGGTCAGCCAGTGTCTGCATCGGGCCGCGCGCGACGGCGCGCACGTCGAGGCCGTCGAGAAAACGCCGCGCCAGCGTCATCACGCCTGCGCCGAGGCGATAACCCTCGCCCTGAGGTTGCGCGTGCAACAGCCCGTGCGCGACAAGCGTAGCCGCGAGCCGGATGACCGATGGGCGCGGAATGCCCGTCAGGCGCGACAGTTCGGTGGGTGTCAGCACCAGGCTGTCGTGGCCGAAGCAGCGCAGCAGCGCCAAGCCTCGGTCGAGTGCGCTGACGGTGGCCGCGGGCTCGCTCGTCGTCGCTCGAGTCATGTCACCTTCTCGGCCTGCGCCGAAGACTGTGCGGCCTCGGCACGACGCAGAAACACGCCCTGATCGAGCAACGCGGTTTGCAACTCGCCGATGTTCACCTGCCGCGGCGTCACGCCATGCTTCACCGCCAGCGCCGCACCCGCGCCCGCCGCCTGCCCGGTGATCCAGCACTGCGGAATCTCGCGCATGAAGCCGTGCGAGTTGGTGTCGCAGGACACGTGGCGCCCGCAGGCGAGCAAGCCGTCGAGTTGCACCGGCACCAGCGCGCCGTACGGAATCGAGATGTTCGGAAACTTCGGCGACACCGCCGGCGTGACGCCGATTTCGTCGGCCAGCGCGCAGCCTTCGCTCCAGCGGCTGCGCAGCACCGCATCGACCCCGCGCAGCCTGCGCGCATGGCGAATGCCGATCTGCGGCGCCGACAACATCATGTACGCCTGCTCGAACCCCGGCGCGTGCGCGCGGTAGAAGTCGAGGTGTTTGGCCATCGCGCGATGCGACAGCACTTCCACCGCCGTCAGGTCATCGACGTCAAGCGCCGAATAGCCCGACTGCCGCGGCCCCATGAACAGCGCGACGTCGTCGCGCCACGAAACGAACGGCCGGTCGAACAGCCCGCAGGCTTCGCGCCCCGCCGCCATGAACGCGGCGTAGCCGTCGGGGTTGCCGCCGCGGAACGCGAACCAGCGCGGCATGTCGACGCCGCCGAACAGCCACGACGTGTTCATGCAGTGGTGGATGTCGTCGGCCTTGATGTCGTCGTCGTACGCGGCGCCCGCGCGCGCGAACAGGTCACCGTCGCCGGTCGCGTCGACCACCACCTTCGCGCGGATCGCCATGCGGCCTTCCTTGCTTTCGAAGGTGATGCCGGCAGCGTGGCCGTTTTCGTCCAGCAGCGGCATGCACGCCCACGCGTGGTACACGATGCGCACGCCGCGTTCGAGCAGCATGTCTTGCGACGCGAGCTTCAGCCGTTCGGGATCGATCGTCGGCGACCACGTCACGATGCCGTGATACGCCGCGGTGCGCAACGACCAATGCACAGCCTTGCCAGCGTCGGTCGAGCCCCAATCGTCGCGTGGCGGGCCGGCAATCGCGTCGGGCGGCAGGCGGTCCAGCACCTCTTCGGCGAAGCCGCGGATCACGAGCCGACCTTGCCAATCGGTCATGCGGTCGATCCAGATCACGAGCCCGCCGGTCGACAGGCCACCCAGGTGGTTGTAGCGCTCGACCAGCATGGTGTCGGCGCCCAACTTCGCCGCGGCCAGCGCCGCCGCGGTGCCCGAAGGCCCGCCGCCGACCACCAGCACTTCGCAATCGCGATAGACCGGGATGCTTCGCGCGGCTTCGATCACCTGCCCGAGGTCGGGGCGCGGGCCGCTGCGTGCGTCGCGCTCGAAGATGTCGGACGTGAGGATGCGCTCGTCGGTGCGGGTCAACGTCTTGATCATGGCGTCACGAATAATGGACGATGCGTCCGAAATCTGCAAGCCACTGCGATTTTCCTCTGGCCCCCAAGGGAAAACGCTGTTGGTCCTGGTCGACTGACTTGCAGGCTGATGGTTAGCGCTGCGTCGCATCCTGCGACACCGTCCGTACGCCAGGACGTGCGGGTAATCCTTGATTGGCTCTGAGCTCAGCCAGAAGAATCAAGCACTTGAGTCAGATCCGAGTCAATCGATGTAACCGGCATGGCGGTTGCAAAGGTGTTTGCTCACGCGCAACCACAAGCGCGGGTTGGCAACGCCGGTTGTACGGCAGGAGTTCCCACCATGAAAGCCGCAGTCCTGCATCAGTACGACGAGTCGCTGACAGGTGATGCCTGGGTACGGTACGAAGACGTTGCCGATCCGAAGATCGAGAGCCCCACCGACGTGATCGTTAGGGTGGGCGGCGCGGGGGTGTGCCGCACCGACCTGCACGTGGTCGAGGGCATCTGGCGCAGCAAGGTCGAGCTGAAGCTGCCCTACATCATGGGTCACGAGAACGCCGGGTGGATCGAGGCGATGGGCCCCGCCGTCACCGGCTTCAAGGTCGGTGATGCAGTGATCTGCCACCCGCTGGTGACCAGCGGCCACTGCCTGGCGTGCCGCCGCGGCGACGACATGCACGCCGAAGAGAGTCGCTTCCCGGGCATCAACGCCGACGGTGGCTACGCCGAGTTACTGCGCACCGGACAGCGCTCGCTGATCAAGCTGCCGAAGACGCTGGCACCGAAGGACGTGGCGCCCTACACCGACGCCGGCCTGACCGCTTACCGCGCGGCCAAGAAGGCGTCACGTCACCTGCTGCCGGGCGAACACGTGGTGGTGATCGGCGCTGGCGGGCTTGGGCATATCGGCATTCAGGTGCTGGCCGCGTTGTGCGCGGCCGAAATCACGATCGTCGACCGTTCCGATATCGCGCTGCAACTGGCGAAGGAGTGCGGCGCTCACCACTTGGTGAAGGCCGACGGCACCGAGCTCGAGCAGGTGCTTGCGCTCACCGGCGGCAAGGGCGCGCAGGCGGTGATCGACTTCGTCGGCGAGGGCGACGCCGTCGCCAAGGGGCTGGCGATGACGCGCAATGCCGGCACCTACTACATCGTCGGCTACGGCGGCAAGATCGACTTGCCGACGCTGGACATGATCACCAGCGAAAAGAGCATCGTCGGCAACCTGGTCGGTACTTATCCCGAGTTGGTCGAGTTGATGGCGCTGGCCGACCGCGGCTTGGTGCACCTGGCCACGCGTGAATACAAGCTGAAGGACGCGAACCAGGCGCTGCGCGATTTGCATCACGGCAAGGTCAAGGGCCGTGCGGTGTTGATCCCCTGACGACAGACGCGGGCGGCATCAATGACACGCATCCCGGTGACGGTACTGACCGGCTTTTTGGGCGCGGGCAAAACCACGCTGCTCAACCGTTTGTTGCGCGAATCGAGTGGCAAACGTTATGCCGTCATCGTCAACGAGTACGGCGAGCTTGGCATCGACGGCTCGCTGGTGATCGGCGCCGAAGAAGAGGTTTACGAACTGAACAACGGCTGCGTCTGCTGCAAGCTGCGCGGCGACTTGGTTCGTGTGGCCAGCAACCTGGTGCGGCGCCCCGGCGGTTTCGACGGCATCGTGATCGAAACCTCGGGCCTGGCCGATCCGGCGCCGATCGTGCAGACGTTCTACTTCGACGATCTGTTGCGCCAGCACACGCGGCTGGACAGCGTGATCTGCGTGACCGACGCGCGCCACCTGGCCGCGCAGTTGAGCGATGCACCGGAAGCCGGTGCGCAGCTTGCGCAGGCCGACTTGGTTCTGCTCAACAAAGCCGACTTGGCCGATGCGGCGACGCTCGACGAGGCCGAACTCGCGGTGCGACAACTCAACCCGAGCGCCGAGCTTCTGCGATCGACGCATGGCGACGTGCCGCTGGCATCGCTGCTCGATCGCGGGGCGTTCGACATCAGCCGATTGCGCATGTCGGCGCCGCGGCTCGGTGTGTCGGCTGGTGGGTCGGCGCGTGTTTACCGCAAGCCCGATAAGGGGCGGCACAGCGAGGGCCTGACCAGCGTTGCCTCGAGCTTCGCGCGCCCGCTCGAGCGCAGCCGCTTTCTGCCGTGGCTGCAACGCCTGGTGACCGAACGTGGCGCCGACTTGCTGCGCGCCAAGGGCATCGTCGCTTTCGAAGGCGAAGAACGGCGCTTCGTCTTTCAAGCCGTGCACATGACGGTGGACAGCGGCCTCGATCGGGCGTGGGCCCTTGGCGAGTCGCGCGAATCACGGCTGGTGTTCATCGGTCGCAACCTCGATGAGAGTGAGTTGAAAGAAGAACTCACGCACTGCTTGGTCGAAGTCTGCGAGAGCGAGAGAGAGAACGTGTCATGAGTTCATCGCCGCCGCTGCTGGGCATGCTGGGCACATCGTGGGAGCTTGGCGCGCCGGTGGTTGCTGCGGCCTGGAATGTGGACGGCGACACGGTCGCCTTCGCGCTCGGCGACGGGCACTTGGCTGTGGCTGATGCGAAGTGGCCGCAAGGTCCGCGCTTGCAAGCCAAACCCGGCGGCGGGGTTGACGTGGTGCAGGCCGAAGCGCCCGCACCGCGACCCGCCCGCGCGGTATGTCATCAAGGCAGTTGCCTGTCCATCGCTGCTGATGCGCGTGGCGGCTTTCTGACCGGCGGCGACGATGGGCGCGTGGTGCTCGTGCCGCGCGTCGGCGATCCGGCTGTGGTCGCCGGGCCCGTGGACGGGTGGATCGATGCGGTGACATGCAGCCGCGGCGGAGTGCGCGCGTACAGCAGCGGCCGTCGCGTGCAGCGTTGGCAGGGCGAGCGCAGCGAAGCCATCGACTTGCCCGCGCCGGCGACGGCGTTGGCCTTCAGCCCGGACGGCGCGCACCTGGCTTGCGCGCACAGCGGCGGCGTGACGCTGTGGGCTGATGACTCATCGGAGCGCCGCTTGTCGTGGAACGGTTTCCACCGCGCGCTGGCCTGGAGCCCCGACGGCCGCTACCTCGTCACCGGTATGCAGGAAAACGCACTGCATGGATGGCGAGTGGCCGATGGCGGCGATATCGAAATGGGTGGCTACCCGGGTCAGCCGCTGTCGCTGTCATTCGCAAACGATGGCCGTTATCTGGCCACCAGTGGCAGCACGCGGCCGGTGTGCTGGTCGTTCGATCCACCCGGGCTTAAGGACCAGCCGAGTGAATGCGGCCTACCGAGCAAGACGCCGGTGAACTGCGTCGCTTGTCACCCGCGGCAGTCGTTGGTGGCGGCGGGGTACTTCAACGGTGCCGTGCTGCTGTGCCAACCGGGCAGCGACGCGGTGTTGTTTATCAAAGGTGCAGGTGGCGGCGCGATCAACGCGCTGGTGTGGTCGGGTGACGGTTCGCGGTTGGCGTTCGGCACGCAAGACGGCGTGCTGGGTTGGCTCGAACTGCCCGACGCGCTGTTTCGTTCGCCCGCAACCAAGTCACGTGTGAAGGAGTCGGTGTGATGAGCCAAGCAACGAAAGAAGCGAGCAAGGACTACTTCTTTGCGCAACTCGGAAAGCTCGCAGACGAGATGGTCGTCGCCCACGGAAAAGACTTCGCGATGGGCGCGATGGTGTTGGCGGCGCGGTTCATCGCCGAAGGGGCGCCCGCGGGAACGGTCGATACACGAGAGCCGTCGCGCGTGATCTCTTCGCGAGTTTCCTAGGCAGGCGTCCCAAGGTCGGACGGGTATGTGCGCTCGAGCGTCCCAGAAGAAGACCGCGGTCTCGACGTGCACATGCCCGCAGGCGTGTCATGCCCGCCAGCGCAAGCGGGCCTAGGGAATTGGAGCGCTGGCACGTGAATCGCTAGGTATTGGGGCGGGCTCGCCCGGCAAGTGCAACTGGTCGTGTTTTCCAAAGGAGACTCTTATGTCTGTGGGTTTGACTCTGAACAAGATCACCTCGCAAAAGGGGATCAACATCGGTGAGGCGACACGTCGCATCGCCGACCTCGGCTGGCAGCCCAGCTACGTACAGGAAGCGATGACCTTCCCGACCGACTACAAGATCGGTAAGGCCCCACGTGACCCGATGAAGCAGGTGCTGCGGTCCTACTTCCCGATGCAGGAAGAAAAGGACAACCGCGTCTACGGCGCACTCGACGCCGCGCTGCGCGGCGACATGTTCCGCAACACCCAGCCGCGCTGGATCGAATGGATGAAGCTGTTCCTGGCGATCATCCCGTTCCCGGAGATATCGGCAGCGCGTTCCATGGCCATGGTGGCTCGACTCGCCCCCGGCGAAGAGCTGCGCACCGGCTTCACCATGCAAATGGTCGACGAGTTTCGCCATTCCACGATTCAGATGAACCTGAAGAAGTGGTACATGGAGAACTACATCGACCCGGCCGGCTTCGACATCACCGAAGCGGCATTCGGCAAGTGCTATGCGACGACCATCGGCCGCCAGTTCGCCGAAGGTTTCCTGACCGGCGACGCCATCACGGCGGCCAACGTCTACCTGACGGTGGTGGCCGAAACGGCCTTCACCAACACGCTGTTCGTCGCGATGCCTTCCGAGGCTGCGCGCAACGGCGACTACGCGCTGTCGACGGTCTTCCTGTCGGTGCAGTCGGACGAGTCGCGCCATATCGGCAACGGCCACTCGCTGCTGATGTCGCTGGTGAACGATCCGAGTAACCACCTGCTGCTCGAGCGTGACCTGCGGTATGCCTTCTGGCAGAACCACGCCATCGTCGACGCGGCGATCGGCACCTTCGTCGAGTACGGCACCACCGACCGCGACAAGAACAAGGAGTCGTACGCCGAACTCTGGCACCGCTGGATCTACGAAGACTACTACCGCACCTACATGCTTCCGCTCGAGAAGTACGGCGTGAAGATCCACCACGACGACGTGGGCGCGGCGTGGGACCGCATCGTCAAGAAGAACTACGTGCACTTGACGGCGCAGTTCTTCTCGGTCGGCTGGCCGGTGAACTTCTGGCGTATCGAAGCCCAGACGGAGAAGGACTTCGACTGGTTCGAGCACAAGTACCCGGGCTGGTACTCCGAGTTCGGCGACTACTGGAAGTGGTACGAGAAGCTCAGCACGCCCGGCGAGAAGAACATTCTGTTCAACGAGCAGACGGGCTACATCTACCCGCACCGCTGCTGGAGCTGCATGGTGCCGTGCCTGATCCGCGAAGATTTCTGCTACGACGAAGTCGACGGCAAGATCTTCACGTACTGCTCGGAAGTGTGCCGTTGGACGCACAAGGCAGCGTTCGCCAACGAGTACGAAGGCCGTGCCACGCCCGCGATGGGCCGCTTCGGCGGGCGCCGCGAGTGGGAGGAGTGCTACCACGGCTGGGACCTGGCCGATGCGATCAAGGACCTGGGCTTCGTGCGCGCCGACGGCAAGACGTTGATCCCGCAGCCACACCTGCGCTTCGATGACAAGCACATGTGGACGCTCGATCACGTCAAGGGCCACACGCTGGGTAGTCCGTTGATCGGTTTCCGCGCGCTGACGCCGGAGGGCCGCGAGACCGCCGCAGCCGAGTACCGCAAGGGCTTCAAGATCAACGCGATCTGAAGGGCACGCAGCCATGTCGCAAAAGAAGATCCACACCGTCCGCTTCGAGCCCGTTGGCGTCGAGATGGAAGTCGAAGAAGGCGAGTGGATCCTCGATGCGGCATTTCGGCAGGGCATCGCGGTGCCGCACGGTTGCCGCGAGGGCCAGTGCAGCAGTTGCAAGTGCGTGCTGGTGGAGGGTGACGTGGAGGTGGAAAACTACTCCACCTTCGCGTTGCCCGACTACGAAAAGGAGTCGGGGCACATCCTGCTGTGCCGCGGCTACGCCTACAGCGACGCGACGATCGAGCTGCTTAATTACGACGAAGACCTGATGCGCCGAGCCATCGCGGTCAAGACCTACAACGGCGTGCTCACCGCCGTGACATCACTGACGCACGACATTCGCCTGCTCGAAGTGGAAATCGAAAAGCCGCTGAAGTTCTGGGCTGGCCAGTTCGTGGAGATTGGCGTGCCCAGCGCCGAGGGCGCTTCCACCCTTGCGCGCTCGTACTCGATGGCCAGCACGATGAGCACGCCGACCACGTTGCAATTCATCATCCGCAAGTACCCCGACGGTGCGTTCTCGGCGCTGTTGGACGGCGCACTGACACCCGGCACCGCACTCACGATCAAGGGGCCCTTCGGCACGTGTTTTCGACGCGAAGGGCGACCGGGGCCGATGGTGCTGGTGGGCGGTGGCTCTGGTATGTCGCCTCTGTGGTCGATCCTGCAGGATCACATCCAAAGCGGCGAGCAGCGGCCAGTCCGTTTCTTCTATGGCGCACGTACGCGCAAAGATCTGTTCTTCCTCGAAGCGTTCGCCGCCGTCACGAAGGCGATGACCGACTTCGAGTTCATTCCCGTGCTGTCGCAGGCCACGGCCGCCGATGCGTGGAGCGGAGCCACCGGCTTTGTCCACGAGGTGGTGGAGCGTGTTCTGCGCGAGCAGGCGTTGGCCGGCGAGATCGACGCCTACACCTGTGGGCCACCACCGATGGTCGATGCGGTACTGCCGGCGCTGCAGCGCCTGGGTATTGCACTCGACCACACCCATGTCGACAAATTCACCCCGGCCAGCGCAAGCACGCCGGTTCTCGTTCACTGAACTTTCGAGAGTCCGAGGAGACACACCATGCCCGTTCGCACATCCGACTATGTTCCTGTGAATTCCGGCGCCGCTGGAGCCGCCAAGTTCGCCAGTTCCGACAGCCGCAAGTTCAACTACTTCACGCCCAAGGGTCGCAAGGCCTCGCACTACGAGGACATGACGCTCGACGTGCAGCCGGATCCGAAGCGGTATCTGCTGCAGGACTGGATCATCAACTTCGCCGACGGCACGCCGACCTATTCCGAGAAATGGACCGCGGCCAAGTCGAGCGACTGGCACGCTTTCCGCGCGGTCGACGAAGAGTGGGAACGCACCCACTACCAACGTCAGTCGACGATCGAGGGGATGATTTCGCAAGCGGTCGAGAACGGTCGCCGTTCGGGCGCGCCGACGCGCTTCGACAAGGCCTGGGTCAAGGTGCTCGAGAAGCACGTCGGCGCCTACAAGCACGCCGAATTCGGCCTGGGTGTATCGCTGATGCACGCCCAGCGCTACGGCTACACGCAGATGATCAACTCGGCGATCCTGACCAACTCGTCGTACAAGCTGCGCTTCGCCCAGGACTTGACGCTCTACCTCGGCGATGTCGGCCTGGACATCGCCGGCTTCGACGCCGAGATCGGAAAGACGCAATGGCTCGAGGATCCGATCTGGCAGCCGACGCGCCGCTTGATCGAGACCATCGGCGGTGCGGAAGACTTTCTCGAAAAGTACTTCGCGATCAATATCGTCTTCGAACCGCTGGTCGGTGAGCTGTTTCGAAGCGGCTTCGTGATGCAGGCTGCAGCGGCGCAAAACGACTTCATCACGCCCACCGTGGTCTCGTCGGCCGAAGGCGACTATCAACGCAACCTGGCCAACACGGTCGAGTTGCTGCATCTGCTGGTCAGTGACAGCGCGCATGCGGCCGACAACACGGCGTTGTTCAACCGCTGGTTGACGACCTACGGGGATTTGGCCGTCTCGGCGGCGAAGAACCTGCAACCGATCTGGTCGCTGCCGCACACCAAGGTGGCGAAGTTCCCGGATGCGTTCGCCACGGCTGTCGACCGCATGACGGGCATCGCCAACCAACTGGGCTTGAAGCTGCCCGCGTCGATCACCGTCTGAAGACTGCACCGTACGCCGACCCCCGAACAAGGAGAAATCATGTCAGTCACGCATACCGACAACATCTTCAAGTCCTTCAAGGACATCGAGTTCAAAGACACCGTCTCGCACCAGTGCGGGGTGACGATGAGCGACAGCGTCGAAGCGCGCGCCATCGCCGAGCTGATGGGGCGCCGGAAAGGCATCACGGTGACCTACATGCCGGCCATGATCCGCATCGATGGCGAGGGCAAGATCGAATTCAAGATGAGCGAAATCTCGGAAGAACTCGGCTACGAGATGACGCCTTATCTGTTCGAGATCTCCACCTCCACCCACTACGGGCGCATGGTGATGGTCGACGAGAACACCGTCGTGCTGTTTGGCGACATGAACGCCGCGATGTCGCACATCGCCTACGCCTGACCGCGACAGGACCACGAGGAGCCCTCATGTTCAAGACCAAATCCGGCGAAGAGATCTTCGTCATCGACGGCCACGTGCACAACTGGGACGCCACCAAGGCCAACCAGAAGAACGTGCACGGCGAGCAGTTCATCAACTGTTTTCACGCGTATCACAACTTCCTGAGCCCGCCCGAGAAGCAGTGGACGCGTGAGAAGTTCGACTGCTACGGCGGCGCGCAGCTCTATAAAGATCTGTTCGTCGATGGCTACGATGACATGGCGATCTTTCAGCCGACCTACCTGAAGGACTTCTACGTCAACGGTTTCAACACGACCGAGCAGAACGCGGTACTGAAGGCCAAGCACCCGAACCGCTTCATCCTCAACGGCGCTTTCGACCCGCGTGATGAAGCCAAGGGGCTCGACGACTTCGAGGCGCTGGTGTCCAAGCACAAGCTCAAGGGTGTGAAGCTGTACACCGCCGAGTGGAAAGGTGCGAGCCGCGGCTATAAGCTCAGCGACCCTTGGGCCGAAAAGTATCTGGCGTTGTGCGAGAAGCTGGGCGTGAAGAACATTCACGTGCACAAGGGCCCGACGATCCTGCCGCTGGACCGCGATGCCTTCGACGTGGCCGATATCGACATCGCAGCCACCAACTTCCAGGGCCTGAATTTCATCGTCGAACACTGCGGCCTGCCGCGCCTGGATGATTTCACCTGGATCGCGACGCAGGAGACCAACGTCTACGGCGGGCTGGCGGTGGTGATCCCGTTCGTGCACAAGCAGCCGAAGTACTTCGCGCACGTGCTGTCGCAATTGCTGATGTTCCTGGGTCCGGACAAGTTGCTTTATGCCAGCGACTACGGCATCTGGACGCCGGACTGGATCGTCGAGGATTTCATGGCGTTCGAGTTGCCCGCCGACATCGCCAAGGAAACCGGCACCGTGCTCGACCTCGAGGCAAAGAAGAAGATTCTTGGTCTGAACGCAGCGAAGCTGTACGGCATTGACATCGCGGCGCAGAAGAAGCTGCTGGCCAAAGAGCAGTCAGCGGTCGCGGCCTGAAGCGCGCCATGGCGGACCGCGTCAGACCGGACCGTGCCACGCAGGTGCAAGCCTGCCTGGCGACGGTGATGGACCCGGAACTCGACGATTCGGTGACAGAGCTTGGCTTTGTCACCGGCGTCGACTTGACGGATCAAGGCGAAGTGCGCATCGGCTTTCGCCTGCCGACCTATTGGTGCGCGGCCAACTTCGCCTTCTTGATGGCGGACGACATGCGTCGCGCAGTTCAGTCCCTGCCCTGGGTGACGCGGGTGGACGTGACGTTGCACGACCATATGTATGCCGAGGCGATCAACGATGGGGTGACGCAAGGTACCGGTTTCCAGGCTGCATTCGGCAGCGATGCCGAAGGTGGTTTGGACGCCTTGCGTCATACCTTTCTTGTCAAAGCCTTTCAGCGCCGGCAAGAGGCGCTGCTCGAGCATCTGATCGACGCCGGCCATGCTGCGGCGTCGCTGCTGGCGCTGGATCTCGACACGTTGCAAGACTTGGCCGTCGACGAAGACGGCATGCGCCTGATCGACCGTTATCTCGAGCGGCGCGGCGTGGTCGGCAACGGAGTATTGGCGTTTGTCGATATTGCCGAGCGGCCAATCGCGGTTGACAACCTTCGCACGCATCGACGCGGGCTGCGAAGCGTGGGCGTCAACGCCGAGTTCAACGGCACGCTGTGTCGTGGACTTCTTGCCGTACGTGATGCCGCGCCCGTGGCCCAACCGATTCACATCGTGCCGCGTCGCTCTCTGACGACGGCACCCCTGAAGACACAACACCCAACCTAGGAGACCGACGCCATGGCCAACATCATGTTGCACGACGACGAAGCGCGCCAAGCATTGGGGCGTGGTGTGGCCAAGCTGGCGCGCGCGGTGCGCGGCACGCTGGGCCCTCGCGGAATGAATGCCATCATCGATCGTCCGATCGGCACGCCGATCATTTCGCGTGACGGCGCCAGCATCGCTGCCGAGATCGAGCTGGAGGATCCGTTCGAGAACATGGGTGCGCAGGTACTGCGCGAGGTTTCGAAGCAGACGAATGAAGTGGCCGGCGACGGCACCACCACCGCCACCGTGCTGGCCGATGCGATGGTGCAGGACGGTTTGGCCTGCCTGGCCAAAGGAGCAAACCCAGTCGAGTTGGTCGAGGGGCTGGAGCTTGCCGTCACCGAAGTTATCGCTGCACTGAAGCGCAGCGCCAGGCCGTTAAGCGGCGGTGACGAGTTGCGCGCCGTGGCGATGGTTGCCGCCAACGACGATCCGACAGGCCACCTCGTGGCGCAGGCCCTCGAGCGCGTTGGCGCCGACGGCATCGTCGATGTCGATTGCGGCACCACCGTCGAGACCCTGCTCGAAATCGTCGACGGCATGGCCTTCGATCGCGGCTACCTGTCGCACCACATGATCACCGACGTCGAGAAGATGCAGGTGGTGCTGGACGACCCGTACATCCTGATGACGGACCAGCGCCTGATGACCCAGGAGGAATTGGCAGCGGTCATCGCGTTGGTCGCTGATTCGAAGCGGCCTTTGCTGGTGATCGCCGAAGAAGTCGCGCCGGTTTGCGTCGTCGGCCTGCTGTCATGGCGTGACAAGGGTGGCCCGGCGGTGGCTGCGATTCACCCGCCGGAATACGGCCACTGGCGCAAGGCGGCGCTGGAAGATCTGGCGATCCTGACCGGCGGGCGCGTGATTGCGCGCGACCTGGGCGGCACCATCACCGGGGTGCAACTGCGTGACCTGGGGCAAGCGCGGCACGTGCGCATCTCGTCGAACCAGACGGTCGTGACTGCCGGTGGGGGTGACCCGGTGGCGATTGCCGCGCGGCGCCAACAGGTTCAACGCCAGCATGAGTTGGCGCCCGAAAACATCGAGCGCGACAAGATCAAAGAGCGGCTGTCGAAGCTGTCTGGCGGTACCGCGGTGCTGCTGGCCGGTGGGGCCACGCCGGTCGAACAAAAACGCCGCCTGCATTTGATCGAAGACGCCATCAACGCCGCGCGCGCGGCGATTGCCGAAGGCATCGTGCCCGGTGGCGGGCTGGCGTTGTTGCGTGTGGCGGGCGAACTCGAGGGCCTGATCGGCCGCACCGAAGGCCCTACGCAGCAGGGCGTGAAGCTGCTGCAACGCGCGCTGCATCAACCGTCGCACCACATCGCGGCCAACTGCGGGCTGGATCCCAAGGTGGTCATGCGCAAGGCGCTGGACGCGCAGCCCGGCGTCGGCCTGGATGCGCGCAGCGGCCGCTTCGTCGATCTGGTTGCCGCCGGCATCATCGACCCGGTGATGGTCAGCTACAGCGCGGTGCGCAACGCAGCGTCGGTG
The DNA here is from genome assembly GCA_963738615.1 of uncultured beta proteobacterium. Lineage (GTDB taxonomy): Bacteria > Pseudomonadota > Gammaproteobacteria > Burkholderiales > Burkholderiaceae_C > CAVTWY01. Next base: position 888,384 of record CAVTXI010000012.1, on the reverse strand, counting down.
GCCGGCCTGATCTTGACGACGCAGACCCTGGTGGCGAAGAAGCCCGACGTGCTCGACCCGACGGCTGGCGCGGCGACGGGCGGCGGCGCGGAGCGGCTGGGGCGCGGGCTCGAGCACATGCAGGCGCAAGGGTCGCGCTGAGATGCGTTGAGATGACGGGCGTGTCGAGGTGGCGATGACGAATAGCCGCGATCCGACGCCCGCCGTCGCGCGCCGCCGTCCGACGCCCGACGTCGCGCGCCGTCGCGTGCTCGCGTTGCCGGTCGTGGCCGGCTTGGTCACGTTCGGCGGCGCTTTCGCCCCGGCGGGCGCGCTCGCCGCCGAGTCGGCGGTCAAGCCGGTGGCGGTGGCGACGATCAGCATCCTGGCCGACTTCGTGCGTGCCGTCGCTGGCGATGCGTTGGTGGTCGAGTCGGTGGTTCACGTTGGCGGTGATCCACACACCTACGAGCCGGTGCCGTCGGACGCACGGCGGCTCGCCCGCGCGGCGATCGTCTTTCGAAACGGCCTCGGGCTCGAGCGCTGGCTCGACAAGCTGATCGGCGCGGGCAGCAGCTCGCGCCCGGTGATCACCCTGACCGAGGGCATCACCAGCCTGCGCGTGGCATCGGGCTCATACGCTGGCTCGCCCGACCCGCACGCCTGGATGGACCCGGTGCTCGCGCTTCAATACGTTGCCGTCGTCGAGCGCGCGCTGAACGCGCATTACCCCCGACATGCGGCCGCATTCGGTGCCAACGCGGCACGTTATCGCGCCGAGTTGGGCGCGCTCGACGCCGAGATCAGGGCGACGTTGGCAGCGGTGCCCGAAGCGCGGCGGCAGCTTGTGACGACGCACGACTCCTTCAGCTACTTCTGCCGGCGCTACGGCCTGAAGCTGGTCGCGAGCATCTGGAGCATCTCGACCGAAACCGAGCCGTCGGCACAAGAGATCGCGCGCATCGTCGACGCCATCCGCTCGAGCGGCGTGCCCGCGGTGTTCACCGAAACCACGATCAACCCGAAGCTGATGCGGCGCATCGCCGCCGACGCGAAGGTCAGGCTCGGCGAGCCGCTGTACGGCGACTCGGTCGGCGCACCGGGCAGCGGTGCCGACAACTACGTGTCGATGATGCGGGCCAACGCGCGCGCGATCACACGTGGCCTTTTGGAGGACGTGAGGTGAGCGCCGCTGGGCCGCTCCCGACGCAAAACGTCTGGGGGGCATCGTGAATCTCGCCGTGGGCTGTTTGAGCGCGAGCTACGGCGCTGCGCGCGTGATCGACAACGTGTCGTTCGACACCCGCGGCGGCCAGATCGTCGGCATCGTCGGCCCGAACGGCGTCGGCAAGTCGACGCTCGTGAAGGTGATGCTCGGGCTGATTCCGGCCGCGCGTGGGCATGCCAGCCTCGACGGCGTGCCGTTGGCGCGGCAGCCCCAACGCGTCGCCTACGTGCCGCAGCGCGCCGAGCTCGACTGGGACTACCCGACCACCACGGCCGAGATGGTCGTGATGGGCAGCACGCCGTGGCACGGCCTGGGCTGGCTGATGCGGCCGGTGCAGCGCGCCGCCGAGGCGCTGGATCGCGTCGGCCTGCGCGCGCAGGCGACGCTGCCGATCGCGGAACTATCGGGCGGCCAGCGCCAGCGCGCGTTGCTGGCGCGCGCACTGCATCGCGACGCCGACGTGATCGTGCTCGACGAGCCGTTCGCCGCCGTCGACATGGCCAGTGAAGCGGTGATCTGGCGCGAGCTGGCGCGGCTGCGCGATGCCGGCAAGCTGCTGCTGGTCGTGCATCACGATGTGGTCAGCGCACGAGACCGCTTCGACGCGTGCCTGCTGCTGGCGCCGGGTTCGGCGCTGTTCGGGCCGCCGGGCACGGTGCTGGCGCCGGCGGCGTTGGAACGGGCGTATGCGGTGCACCCTCATCCCAACACGCTGCCGCTGCCGCTGCCGCTGCCGCAGCCGCAGCCTTCTGCCTTTCCGGGAGAGGGGGCAAGAGCCGCGGCGGCTCGTCGCTGATGGAACTGCTCGAACAACTGTTCATCGCGCCAGTGCGCGAGTTCGGCTTCATGCGCGACGGCCTGATCGTCGTCGTGCTCATCGGGCTGACGGCGTCGGTGCTGTCGTGCCTGCTCGTCGTGCGTCGGCAGGCGCTGATGGGCGACGCGATCGCGCATTCGGTGCTGCTTGGCGTGGCGCTCGGCTGGCTGGTGGCGCGCGAGGCCGGCGTGCTGGTCGGTGCGCTGCTCGCCGGGGTGCTGGCGGGCATGGCCATCACTTTCATCGAGCGCAGCGGCATCAAGCTCGACTCGGCGATGGGCGTCGTGTTCACCGCGTCGTTCGCGCTCGGGCTGGCGATCATCAGCGTTGTCAAGCCGACCGGTATCGACCTGTTCCATGTGTTGCTCGGCAATGTGCTGGGTGTGTCACCCGAGGACGTTTGGCACACCGCGATCGGCTGCACGCTGGTGCTCGGCGTGGTGCTGCTGCTGTTCCGTGGCCTGCAGTTCTGGAGCTTCGACCCGCTGGCCGCGCAGGTGGCGGGTCTGCCGGTGGCAACGCTGCACTACGTGTTCACGGCGCTGCTGTGCGCGACCGTCGTCGTGTCGCTGCAAGCCGTAGGCCTGCTGCTTGTGATCGCGATGCTGATCACGCCCGGCGCGACCGCACTGCTGTTGGTCAAGCGCCTGGGGTCGATGATGGCCGTCGCCGCCGCGATCGGTGTCGCCAGCGGCGTCGGCGGCCTGTACGGCTCGTACTACCTCGACGTTGCCTCGGGTCCTGCGATCGTGCTGGTGGCCAGCGCGCTGTTCCTGGTCACGCTGCTGCTCGCGCCGCGACGGGGCGTGTTGTGGCGCCGGTGGGCGCAACGACGTTCGCGCCATGCCGCGCTCGACGACGACGTGCTCAAGGACGCCATGCTCGCCGCGCACGAGGAAGGGCTCGAGGTCAACCCATCGTTGCTCGCGTCGCGCCTTGGGCTGTCGTTGCGACCACTGCGGCGAGGGCTGGCGCGGCTGCGCACGGCAGGGCACGTCTTGCTCGAGGGGGGCACTGGTTCTGTCGCGTTGACCGAAGCCGGCGCGAAACGCGCGACCGAATTGGTGCGCACGCAGCGGCTGCTCGAGCGTTACCTGCACGACGTCGAGCACATGCCGCTTGACCACATCCGCCCCGAGGCAGACCGCCGCGAGCACGAGATCAGCGCCGACGCGGTCGAGGTCATGGCAAGCATGCTCGGTCACCCGACCACCGATCCGCACGGCCACCGCATCCCGCAGCCGGCCGAAGAGGGCTTGCGGCGCATCGCCGGGCAATCGCTCGAAGCGACGCCGCCGGGCCACGGCGGCAGGATCAGCATGATCAGCGACGACCGCAGCGACCTGCTCGGCGAGATGGTGCGGCTGGGCATCCTGCCCGAATCGACGGTGGCCGTCGTCGCCCGCGGCCCTGACGGTGTGCGGATGCGCATCAACGACGGCGAAACGGTGACGGTGTCGCCCGACATCGCTTCGCGCGTCTTCGTGATGCCGCGCCTGCGCGCGGTGACGCAGGGCGACGAAGGTTTTGCCGGGCCACGTCGTTCGTTCGAGGGATACAGCAGGTAATAGATATCGCAGTAGGGATACGGCATCGTGTTTACTCGACACCGCGCTGAACAGGTTTTGCAGAGGTATCTCTATCGGCGCTTCGGCTGCTCGAGGACACACCATCCAACTCAACCAGACCCACGGCGTGCGAATGTCCGCTAACGACCTCGGTGACCTGCCCAGCTTCGCGCTCGAGCCGGTCGCAGAGCGGCAGGTCATGACCGCCTGGGAGAACTTCGTCACCGGCGCGCCCGTGGCGTCTGCGGCGGTGTCCAAAGTCGTGCTGTCGTCGTGGCAGCGTAGTCGGCGTGCGGGCGTGGAGCCAACCACAAGGGTTGCGCCGGTGGTCACCGGCGGTGATGCGCTCGAACACTTGCGACGCGCCAACCACGACCTGTTGTGGGCCGCGCAGGGCCTGTTCGTCACCTCGGCGCACCTGCTGGCGCGGTCGGGGTCGATCATGCTGCTGACCGACCCGAACGGTGTGGTCCTCGAGGTTGCGGGCGACATGCGCACGCTCGAGTCGGCGCAGGACATCCACCTTGTCGAAGGCGGCCACTGGCATGAAAGCGTGGTCGGCACCAACGGCATCGGTACCGCGCTGGCCATGCGCCAACCGGTGCAGGTGCATGCGGCCGAGCATTTCGGTGAAGGCATCAAAAGCTGGACCTGCGCCGCGGCGCCGGTGTTCTACCCGGGCACAGAGCGGGTGCTGGGTGTGATCGACATCTCGGGCCCACCATCGACCTACCAGCGAGGCAACCTTCTGCTGGCGCTGGCCGCCGCTCGCCAGATGGAAGCGGTGCTGGCTGACCGTGCCAACCGCGAGCATGTGCAACTGCTCGAGGCCAGCATGAAGTTCGGCGCCCCCAGCTCGGCGGAAGCGGTGCTGGTGCTTGATCGCCATGCCAGGCTCATCTATGCCAGCGGCAGCCTGCCGGGACTCGAGTGCCGCCTGGGCAGCTGCCTGCCCGGGCTCGAGGCCGGACGCAGTGCGCAAGAGTGGGCGCGCCACCTGCCGCCGATGTTGCGCGGCGAATGGCTGCACCCGGTGTGGGTCGATGGCGTCACGATTGGCGCGTTGCTGTGGGTGCCCAAGTTCGTGCGCAACGTGGTGTCGGCGCGAGCCGGCCCCGCGGTGACACCCGACGGCCCGAGTGGATCCCGGGTCGTCCCGGGCGGATCCAGGTTCGTTCCGAGTGCCAGAGTCGACCCCTTGCACGACGACTTCGCCAAACTTCAGGGCCACAGCCCCGTGCTGCGCATCGCCATCGAGCGGGCGCGGCTGCTCGGCAGCCGACGTGTGCCGGTGTTGATTCAAGGCGAGACCGGCGTTGGCAAAGAGCTCTTCGCGCGGGCCATTCACGGCGACGACAGCCGCAGCGGCCCCTATGTGACTTTTAATTGCGGCGCGACGTCCAAAGAGTTGATCGGCAGCGAGCTGTTCGGGCACGTTCGTGGCGCTTTCACGGGTGCCACCCATGAAGGTCGGGCTGGTCGCTTCGAGCTGGCGCACGGCGGCACGCTGTGCCTCGACGAGATCGGCGAGTTGCCGCTGGATTTACAGCCGGTGCTGTTGCGCTGCCTCGAAGACGGCGTGATCTCTCGTCTGGGTGAATCCAAGCAGCGTCGGGTCGACGTGCGCTTGCTGGCGATGACCAACCGTGACCTGCACGAAGAGGTCGAGGCCGGCCGGTTCCGCCGTGACCTGTATCACCGCATCAGCGTCACCTGTGTACGAATACCGCCTTTGCGCGAACGCGAAGACGACATCGATCTGCTGGTCGAACACTTCAACCGCAGCGTGGCCGTGCGCCACGGCATCGCAAGCCGCTACTTCGGCCCCGACGTGATGGCGCTGCTGCGCGCCTACGCGTGGCCCGGCAACGTGCGCGAGCTTCGCAACGTGGTCGAAAGCCTGCTGCTCACGTCCAACGACAGTGCGGTGGCGTGCACCGAGCTGCCCGAAGAGGTGCGCGCCGGCGTCGAACGCCATGCCGACATTGCGCCGACGGCGGGTGCAGGTGCAGCCAGCCTCGAGGAAACCGAGCGCCTGGCCATCATGCGGGCAGTGAACGAAACGCACGGCAACCTTGCCCAGGCGGCGCGCGCACTGGGCGTGTCGCGCAGCACGCTGTACCGCAAGGTCGAGCGCTACCACTTGGAGCACATCGCGCGGCACGACGATGGCTCGCCTGGGGGGTAGCCAAGCTCAGGCGTTTTTGCGCGCGACCCAGTAGGCCGCGCCTTCCTCGCCGTAGCGCTCCTCGTGCGGTACGCGGGCGTCGAGTTCGAACTGATCATTCGGCCGCAGGTGCCGCGTGACGCCGCTGTGCGTGAGCCACATCTCGCCGCGGCTGACCTGCGCCCAGACCGAGAAGTCGTGGGCGTGCGTCTCGAGCACGGTGTTCGGCGCCCACACGCGCTCGAGCACGGTGTCGAAGCCGCGCACGTGCGCAAGCTTCTCGAAATCGGTGTACGTGGAGAGGGGTTCCGAGGTGATGTGCGAGGGCATGGTTCGGTCTCCTTCGGTGACTTCAGTGCGCGACGACTTCAGTGCGTGACGATACGCCCGGCCAGCGGATACACCGGATCGGTGTACCCCGGCGTCGACGGGTGCCCCGGTTTCACCAGGCTGTCGACCATCGCTTCGTCTTCGGCGGTGATGGTGCAGTCGAGCGCGCCGAGATAGTCCTGCCACTGTTCGAACGTGCGCGGCCCGGCGATGACCGAGCTGACGGCCTTGTTCGCCAGCACCCACGCCGTCGCGAAGTGCGACAGCGACACGCGTGGCGTTCGCTGCTCGCAATGCGTCGCGAGCTTCTGCGCGACCACGAATGATTCTTCGCGGAATTCGGTCTGCATCATCCGCGCGTCGGCACGTGCGCCGCGCGAGCCTTCGGGCGGCGCACTGGCCGGTTTGTACTTGCCCGACAGCACGCCGCGCGCAATCGGGCTGTACGGCACCACGCCGATGCCGTGATGCGCGCAGGCCTCGAGAATCTCGACCTCGGGCATGCGGTTCAGCAGGTTGTAGTAAGGCTGGCAGACCACCGGGCCAGGCATGTTCAGCTGCCGCGCCAGATGCACCATCTCGGCGATACGCCAGCCGCGAAAGTTGCTTACGCCCCAATAGCGGATCTTGCCGTCGCGCAACAACTGGTCGATGGCGCGCAGCGGCTCTTCCAGGTTCATGCCGTTGTAGTCGCGGTGCAGGTAATAGATGTCGATGTGGTCGACCTTCATCCGCGCCAGGCTTGCTTCGCACGCGCGCAGCGCCCACGCACGCGAATAGTGCGAGGTGTTCGGCGCGTCGTCGGCCATCTTGTTGCCCAGCTTGGTCGCCAGTACCCATTCATGGCGTGCGTGGCGAATCAGTTCACCCACCATCGTCTCGCTGGCGCCCAGCTTGTACACGTCGGCGGTGTCGATGAAGTTCACGCCGTGGTCGCGCGCGTGCGACACGATGCGCCGCGCGTCGTCGATGCCGGTCTGGTCGCCGAACATCATCGTGCCCAGGCACAGCTGGGACACTTGCAGCGGGCTCTTACCCAGGGTTTGGTGCTTCATGGTGCGCGGGGTTGGCATTGATCACGTGATCTTGCCAGACCCGCGCCGCCAACACACGCCACACGATGCCCGGCGCGAACAGCGTCGGCGGGCGCTGCACCAGGTGCACCACCTTCAGGAACGCCGCAGCCACGGTCGCGTCGTGCACCGCGGCGCGACGCAGACGCGCGATGTAAGCGTTGATGATGCGCACGCGCAGGGGCCGGTCGCCTTGCACGCATGGCAGCGCCAGATCGGCACCCACGGCAAGCTGCCAGGGAATGTCGATCACACGTGCCGCTTCGCGGAAGAAACGCCGCGCCAGACTCGTATGGCCTTTCGTCAGCACCTGCTGCAGCGCCAGCGCCTGGCACGCGGCCACGGTCATGCCCTGGCCGTAAATCGGGTTGAAGCTCGTGATCGCGTCGCCCATTGCAAGCAGCCCGGCCGGGAAGCAGCGCATGCGCTCGTAGCGCCGCCGTTGGCTCGACGGGAACGCGTAGCGCGACACGTCATCGATCATGCGTGCACTTTCGGCCAGGGCGATGATGTCGCGGTTGCCCACCTGCCGTCGCGCGTTCCAGCAGGCCCTGGCGCGAGCACATCGGATGGTCGCCTTCGTAGCCGCCCACACCCGCGACCCAGCGCGCGCGCCCCTGCGCGTCGGGCTCTTGCGCAATCAGCACGCCAGGACGTGGGTTGGACGGCGTGGCGGTGCAGATCGCGGCGGTGCGTGAAAGCGCGACAGCGGCGTCACGCTCGAAGTACGCCGACACGTACACCAGGCCGATCTGCACGCGTTCTTCGCGCGCGGGCCGGTAGCCCCAGCGCCGCAGCCACATCGGCAGGCGCGACCCGCGGCCGGTGCAATCCACCACCAGGTCGGCCGGCGTCATTTCGATCTCGTCGGGATCGCCGCGCGGCGCCCAGCGCACGCCCACGACGCGGCCGTGGCCTAACGCGCTGCTGCCGGCCACGTGCACCGGCTCGATCACGTCCACGTCGGTCATCACCTGCACGCCGGGCAGCGCGAACACGCGCCGGCGAAGCTCGGCCTCGATCGCCAGCCGGCTGACGGCGATGCCCTTGTGGCCCACGGCCTGTTTTGCGAAGGTCTGCCCGTCAGCCTGGAAGTCGATGTTCTCGCCCAGGTCGCCGCAGCGTGCGCCCTGGTCAACCAGTGCCTGCGTGAACCCGGGCAGCAACGCTTCGATCACCTCGCGCCCGCGCGCCAGCAACCCATGCGGATGCACCGCCTGCGGCGTGCCCTTGCGCGGCGCCGGCCCGTCGGGCAACACATCGCGTTCCATCAACAAGACCTCGTCGAAGTGGTCGACCAGCACGCGCGCGGCTAACAGGCCGGCGATGCTGGCGCCGATGACGATGGCGCGGCGGGGAGGGGCGGTGTGAAGGGCGGTGGTGTTGGTGGGCATCGGAGACACCTTGTGGTTGTACGTCGTCGTCGGGGAATCGACGAGTGGACTGTCGGCTGCGGGCGGCTGGGTGTCTCGGGACGGGGGTCCCGGGGAGAGGGAAGTGGGGCGGGTGGAGGGAGGGGCGGTTGTCCCGGTTGGGGTGCTGCGAGTGACCACGCGCGCTGCGTGGTAAGGGCGACCAAGCCCGCGAGCATGAGGCTCGACGACCTTAGTCATCAAAGGCGGCGAGCTCGCGTTCAAGCTCACCGGGTTGGAGCCGAATGACCGAAACACCCCGCCTGCCAAGCTCATTGATCATCTCGCTGCACGACACGCCCGCGATTCGCGCCGCCAACCCCAGGCTGATGTGCTCGCAGTCGAACAGCGTCATCGCGATCAGCGTGCGAACCTCGGACGATTCGATGCCCTTGCCCAAAGGCACCGACAGCAGCACAGGCTCACCGTGTCGCGTGACCATGGTCGGCTCGCCCCTTTGCGCGCTTTCGATGAACTGATGAGGGCGACGGGTCAGTTCGTCGTCGGTGAGGGTGTGCACGTGTTGCTCCCCAAGTAGGCTCGACGCGAGGTTAGAGCCGATGCAGCGGGTGAGCAACTGGCCGTAGCCTGAGGCTTGCCGGGAGCAGATGAGTTCACCGGTTCGTGGCAGTATGTCTGGTTTCCGGTCTGTGTCTCACGACGCGCGCGACCGTGCCGAGTGCGCCGCTGACCGAGCCCACGACGGTTTCAATCCGCGCGCGCGTCGTGAGACGCGCGCGACTTCAAACGCGCGCGACCACGAATGGCCGCGCGACCGGGCCGATGACCCCGAAACGGCGGGCGACATCGTTTCAATCCACGCGCGACCACGAATGGCCGCGCGACCGACCGTCGGGTCGAGCCAATCGCGTGCGCATCTGTTTCAATCCACGCGCGACCACGAATGGCCGCGCGACCGAACAGATCGCCGTGCGCGCGTCGGGTGAAGGTTTCAATCCACGCGCGACCACGAATGGCCGCGCGACACGACACGGATCGACGTGCCCTAGCGCAGTCGTCACGTTTCAATCCACGCGCGACCACGAATGGCCGCGCGACCGAGCGTCGCTCGCCGATCTGGTTGACCGCGTAGTCACGTTTCAATCCACGCGCGACCACGAATGGCCGCGCGACCGATGCCAGCCGCTGTCTTTACGAGACCGCTTGTCGCTGTTTCAATCCACGCGCGACCACGAATGGCCGCGCGACGCGTCAGTCGCCTGACGCACGTCAAGTTGACGCGTTTCAATCCACGCGCGACCACGAATGGCCGCGCGACGATGCGAGCACACGCCGCGGCTGCGCGCGGCCTGGCTGTTTCAATCCACGCGCGACCACGAATGGCCGCGCGACACGTGCTGGAGCGCATGCTCGGCGGCGCTGTCGTCAGCTTTCAATCCACGCGCGACCACGAATGGCCGCGCGACGCTTCGACGCCGCGCCGACGCGCACTGCGAGCGACGGTTTCAATCCACGCGCGACCACGAATGGCCGCGCGACAGGGGCCATAGTCAGGCCGCATCAGCTACCCATGGTTTCAATCCACGCGCGACCACGAATGGCCGCGCGACGCGCCCGCGGCGACGAATACCGCGCCATCGTGTTTCAATCCACGCGCGACCACGAATGGCCGCGCGACCGACAGCTTCGCGGCGTGACACGTCGCGGCGCATGGTTTCAATCCACGCGCGACCACGAATGGCCGCGCGACGCATACGCGCCTGCGTGACGGCGCCGAGTTGCTCGTTTCAATCCACGCGCGACCACGAATGGCCGCGCGACAGGGACGCACGCGCGCGACGCGCGATGCGGCCTGTGCTGTTTCAATCCACGCGCGACCACGAATGGCCGCGCGACCCGTCGACTGCGATGCTGCGCACGCGTAGCAGTTTCAATCCACGCGCGACCACGAATGGCCGCGCGACCTGTATACCTGACGCTCGGCCAGACACCGTGTCCATGTTTCAATCCACGCGCGACCACGAATGGCCGCGCGACCGGGCCCTGTGCGGCGTCACGAAACTCGAATCGTTTCAATCCACGCGCGACCACGAATGGCCGCGCGACATACCAGCCCTGTCGCTATACCAGAGGAGGCGGAGTTTCAATCCACGCGCGACCACGAATGGCCGCGCGACAACGGGCTGCACCGGTTCACCCGATGACCGCTTGTTTCAATCCACGCGCGACCACGAATGGCCGCGCGACCGCCACCCAGCCCGCACACCTCCACCGTCATGTTTCAATCCACGCGCGACCACGAATGGCCGCGCGACATCGGCGGTGCGCGGGCTGATCGCATGACGCTCGCTGTTTCAATCCACGCGCGACCACGAATGGCCGCGCGACCTGCTGCACGCAGACGCGTGATGCAATCGAAGTTTCAATCCACGCGCGACCACGAATGGCCGCGCGACGGCGGCTGCGTGCTGGCCGGTGCTGAGGTCCAGGTTTCAATCCACGCGCGACCACGAATGGCCGCGCGACATGGCGAGCACCGACGCTCGCCGTCAACCGACAGGTTTCAATCCACGCGCGACCACGAATGGCCGCGCGACCACGCTGCCGCCATGCACGTCGCTGGCCACACCGCGTTTCAATCCACGCGCGACCACGAATGGCCGCGCGACGATCGCAGTGCCGTCGTCACTCGCCAGCGTACTCGTTTCAATCCACGCGCGACCACGAATGGCCGCGCGACCGCATTGATGCCGCTCGCCCAGCGCGTCCACTGTTTCAATCCACGCGCGACCACGAATGGCCGCGCGACAACTGGGTCGCGCGACGACCTGATCGAGTGCCTGACATGTTTCAATCCACGCGCGACCACGAATGGCCGCGCGACCGACCGAGCGCCGAGCTATGAGCCGGCCTGAAAGCGTTTCAATCCACGCGCGACCACGAATGGCCGCGCGACCATAGCGTCGCCAGCTGCGCTCCAGGCCGGCGGTTTCAATCCACGCGCGACCACGAATGGCCGCGCGACAGACGGCCCGCACGGCGGCGCTGGCTGTGCCGATGTTTCAATCCACGCGCGACCACGAATGGCCGCGCGACCCGCCGACGGCGACGCAGCGCGTGGCGACCGACTGTTTCAATCCACGCGCGACCACGAATGGCCGCGCGACCGCGACGGCTCTGTGCCATGCGCCCAATTTGGATTCTGTTTCAATCCACGCGCGACCACGAATGGCCGCGCGACATCACGTTCAGCGCACGTCGAGCGGCATGGCACGTGTTTCAATCCACGCGCGACCACGAATGGCCGCGCGACGTCAGCGCGACGCCAGGTGCACGTCGCGTACCGTGTTTCAATCCACGCGCGACCACGAATGGCCGCGCGACCAACAGCGCGCTGACGTAGCGCGATGGCGAGACCGAGTTTCAATCCACGCGCGACCACGAATGGCCGCGCGACGCCAGGCGCCGCTGCGCTTGTCAATGCGACAGCGTGGTTTCAATCCACGCGCGACCACGAATGGCCGCGCGACGACGTGCGGTACGCGCCATCAGGTCGATCGCAGCGTTTCAATCCACGCGCGACCACGAATGGCCGCGCGACGGCTGATGCGATGCCGACCTGATGACGACGCACGGTTTCAATCCACGCGCGACCACGAATGGCCGCGCGACGGCGGCCATTCCATGCCACTCAGCGCCACCGCTTGACGTTTCAATCCACGCGCGACCACGAATGGCCGCGCGACGCGCCGGTTGGCCAGCGCACCGGTAGGTTTCAATCCACGCGCGACCACGAATGGCCGCGCGACTGTCGTCAATCCGCGTGGTCGGCGTTGAACCGTTTCAATCCACGCGCGACCACGAATGGCCGCGCGACCGCACGCGTCAGCAGGGTGCACACAGGCGAATAGTAAGGTTTCAATCCACGCGCGACCACGAATGGCCGCGCGACGCCGCTGCGGCAGTCGCTCGAGCAGGCGCACGACGTTTCAATCCACGCGCGACCACGAATGGCCGCGCGACCAGCCGCCTGGCGCGAGCCCGGCGACGACCCGAAGTTTCAATCCACGCGCGACCACGAATGGCCGCGCGACATCGTGCGCGCTGCTCGAGCGACGGCCGCAGCGGCGGTTTCAATCCACGCGCGACCACGAATGGCCGCGCGACCGATCGTCAGTCGCCCCCCGCGCGGCGCTTCGTGGAGTTTCAATCCACGCGCGACCACGAATGGCCGCGCGACCGGGCGTCGTGACGCATGTCGGCTGCGTACACGCGTTTCAATCCACGCGCGACCACGAATGGCCGCGCGACGACGTATCGACACTTATTAGCGAGCTAACACCATGGTTTCAATCCACGCGCGACCACGAATGGCCGCGCGACCTGCCGTTCTGTGAGCACGTCGCGCGCGGCTTTCGTTTCAATCCACGCGCGACCACGAATGGCCGCGCGACGCCCCGCCGCGCGTGCGAGCTCGCGGACTCGACGATGTTTCAATCCACGCGCGACCACGAATGGCCGCGCGACGCTTCGCGCATAAGTCGTTGATGCCCTGACCGAATCCGCGGCCGTTGCGCGAACCTGCGCGCGGCGCGATATTCGATCTCGCAAGATCTGGTGAAAGATCGTGGCATTCCCTTGTGAATCAACGGCTTGAGTGAAGCGCGAACCGTGCGGCTGAAGTCCACCGCTTTCGGTTCGCGCATTCATCATAGGACGAGCGGCGCGTCGAAGTCCGTGGCTTTGAACTTTCCGTGCTCGCGCACTTCGTAGCCTTTGCCGTTCGGGATGCGATAGAGCCGCAGGCAGTCCTCGTCAGTGTTGATCTCGGCAAGTAGCCTGCGTTCCAGGTCTTCCAGTTGCGCCAGCGTGACCGTGCACTCGAAGACCGATTTCTGCACGCGCTGACCAGTGCTTTCGCAGACCTTCGCGACGCGGCGCAACCGGCGTCGGCCGGCTTTGGTCTCCGTGTTGACGTCGTAGCAGACGAGGACGAGCATCGCGTCACCGCATGCGAAAAGGAACGTACGACTCGCTCTCGCCGCGGATGCAGCGCGCCAGCAGTCGCGCCTGCACCAAGGGCACCAAGCCCAGAGCCACCGGCTGCGCGAACAGGGCATGGCCGACGGCTTCCTGCTTGCGCTCCTGGTAGGCGACCAGCACGGCTTTTCGCGTGTCAGCCTCCATCGATACCGAACCACCATCCCGCGTTTCGAAGTCGGCGGCTTCTACCTGTGCGCGGTTGACGAGCGACAGCGCCAACCGATCGGCCAGGGGCCGAAACTCTTCCATCAAGTCCAGAGCCAGCGCGGCACGGCCCGGACGCAGGGCGTGCAGACACCCCACCTGCGGATCGAGCCCGGCCGCTTCGCAGGCGCTGCGGCAGTCGTTCATCCACAGCGAATACAGGAAAGAGAGTAGGGCGTTGATCCGATCCAGTGGGGGGCGGCGCGTTCTGCCGGCCAGCGCGAAATCTTCCCGACGGTCGGTCCGCACCAGATGGGTGAAGGCCGCGAAATAAGTGCGTGCCGCCTCTCCCTCCACGCCGCGCAAGGCATCGATATCGCGCGCCACGGCTGCGGCCCGCAGGCTCGCGGCCAGATTCAACGCTGCGCGCTGGAGCGCGGCTTGATCATCAGGGTCCTTTGCGTCTCGCGCGCCGCGCTGAAGCACGTGACGCTGGTTACGTACCTTGCCGGCCACCACGCAGCGGGCCAGGTGAAGCGTTCGCGCTTCGTCCCCGCAGACACCGAACTGTGCTTGGCGCAGCAGCACGTTGCCGCTGACGCCCCCTTCCAGCCTGGCCTTGAAGCGGCCGTTTCCGTCCAGCAGCACGAGCGAAATACCGCCGTCGGCCAACTTGTGCATCAGCGGTGCCGACATGTTGACGTGGCCGAAGCAGACGACCGCCTGAAGGTGGTGCAGCGGCACCCGCAGCTTCAACTCCTCGTCGGCCTCCACTCGCAGTGTGTCGTTGTCGAGTCGCAGGTACGAGCCCGGTGTAGTCACGTAGAGGGTATTGAGCAGTTGCATACTGGCGCCTTCGTTCAATCCGCGTCGGGGTCGAACAGCGACGACGCCAAGCGAGCCAGCGGTTCGCTGCGGGCGGCTTCAGGCTGGCAGCGGTCGCGCATCGAACAACCGCGGCAGCGCTTGTCGGCCATGGCCTCGCTCAGAGGCGGCGGCATGCGGCGATGCTCGAGCATGCTGCGTACGGCGGCGGCGGTCTGCACGACGGCCTCGCGCAGCGCGGGCGTGATCGGCACGACGCGGCGACGCTTCGAGCTTGCGTAGAAGATCGCGCCTTCGCCGACCGGGCGACCAGTCATCGCTTCCAGGCAAGCCGACTGCGCCGCAAGCTGAAGGTCGTCACAAGCCGCAATATCGGTAGCCTTGTGGCGGCTGCCGTGCTTGTATTCGACGGGGTAGGGCGTGCCGTCTGGCTCGAACTCGACCACGTCGGCCTTGCCGATCAGCCCCAGGCCGTCGTGCCATAGGGGCAGCGAGCGCTCCACCCGCAGCCCCTTGCCAGATGCCGCGCCGGGCTCGTCCACGCGCGCATGAACGGCGTTGCCGCGTGCGGTGTGCAGGTTGTTGTCGAAGGCCTGGTCGAGATGGATCAGCGCGCACTGGCGCGGGCAATAGGCCCAGTGCTGCAGGGCCGAAAGTGGGACCAGTACGGGGTCTTCCAAGCCAAAGCCAACCTATGTCGGCAACGCGCGTCGGCGCATGCTGCGATCCGACATCACCACCAGATGGCCGAGCGCGAACTCCGGCCGATCGACCAGCGCGAGCACATCGCGCGCCAGCTCTTCAGGGCGACGCGGCTGTTGCCTCACGTACACGATGGACGGCGGCGCGACCACTTCGCGTGCGAACACAAGTTCGCCGTAGTCGCGATCGAAGGTCAGAACCCAAAGCCCTCTCGACACCGCATGGGCAATCACGACACGGTCGCTGACGGCGGGCATGGTTTCCGCGACGGACTCCACCTGCACGCCCGAGCGGCGCAACTCGGCCACCATCAAGGCGGGCACGTTCTCGTTCGCCAGCAACGCCGGCCTGCTCATGCGCCGGTCTCGTCGATCAGTGCGTACTGCTCATCGCGCAGCAATTGGGCAGCGAAGGCCAACGCAGCCAGGATGTCCTCGCGAGTAATGTGCGGGTAGCTCTCGAGCAGTTGCTCGTGCGTCCAGCCCTGCGCGAGCCAGCCCAGGATCAACTCGACCGAAATCCGCGTGCCCTTGATCGTGGGCTTGCCGACCAGGATGTCGGGGTTGGTGACGATGCGCTCGCGCCAGTCCATGTCAGCACCTCCGTGTGAGCGTGACGCCGGGGGCTGCTTGGATCGATTCGTCAACGCCCAGGGCCTTGCCGTCGAATGAAACGGAGTATGCGCCGAAGTCGCGCGCCGGCTTGTTTGCGTCGCCGATGCGGCCGACCGAGAGACGGTCGAACAGCATGTGCGCGTGCGCGTTTCCAAGCTCCTTCTCGTGCTCAAACACGTACAACCCGCGCGTGGACATTTCGCCGCGCGCGGCAGAGCGGTCGTGCTCGAACATCTGGCCCAAGGCATCCCACAGCAGGTCGAGGTCAGCTTGGCTGAACTGGGTTTGCTTGGCAAGGAATGCGGAGACGAACCCGTGCGTGCGGTACAGGCCGTAGGGGACGGTGTGCTTGCGGCCCATCGTCCGGTTGTCGCCGCCCTGGTTTTCGGCTTCGGCCTCCGTGGCTACTGCCATTCTCGTGATCGAGTGTTCGCTTGCGATGATGGGATCGATCGAGCGAGCGAATGTCAGTTGTACGGGGCCGCGCACCTGACCGCAGTTCACACCGGTTGACATGACGGCACCGAACGTGCGCACGTCGAAGAAGTTCTTGCAGATCCAGTCACGGGCCGCGCTCACGCTGTCCGCGCTGCCCTTGCGCTTCTTCTTGCCTTTCGCTTCCGGGTCGTCGGCGAGTTCGTCGGATGCACCAATAGCTTCATAGGCTGCGCGGTGGGTGCGCTCCAGCACTGCTTTCTCTTTGATGTAGATGTCGTTAGGCGGTGCGCAAGCATTGACCATGCCGACGAAGTTGCGCACCTTGCGCTTGAGCGAGACGTCTGTGACGAGGCCGTGGCCGGTCTCGGCGTCCAGGCGAGGGAGATTACCTGCGTCGGGATCGCCGTTGGGGTTGCCGTCCTTCACGTCGAACAGCAGCACGAAGTCGTAGCGATGGGTCAAGCTCATGGTCTTACCTCCTCGGTGGTGGCGGGTTCGGAAGTGCCGTCCTTCTTGACGTAGAAGGTCTGGCGTTGGTGGTAGTAGCCGATCGCGAAGCGGCCCTGTTCGGGAAGGTTTAGTTGGCGCGGGAAGTCGTTCACCTTCGGATCGACGACCGTGCCGCAGATCTCTCCGATCATTCGCTCGAAATAGATCGCGTACTCGGGAGCCAACTGCTTCGAGTGCGAGCCCTTTAGTCTGAGCAGCGTCGAGAACACAGCGACCGGTGTGGTCGATGCAGCGCTGAAGTAGCGATCACGGATCGTGCTATTCAATTTGCGTGGCTTCGCAGCCTCCTCCTGCAATCGTTCGAGCACGGCGAACAGGCGCCCAAGGCGATAAGACACGTCGGTTTGATCCATATCGAGGGACTCCTTGTATTCGCTGTGATCCGGGGCCAGGTCGGTATAACGGCGGCGATGGTCGCGGTTGAGCCATGCCTTGAGGACGGCCGCGCGCATGTACGTCACGTCCTGCTCCGCCTTACAGCGCACCACGGCCGCGTTGAGAAGTGCAGCCGGGTAGGGCAGGCCTTCCAAAATGCAGCGCATCCACTCACCGGCTATTCGTGGCGGTACGTTGTCAGCTTTGCCTTGAACTGCCAAGCTCGTCAGCAAGCGGAACAGCGATGGCGTACTCGGATCGCCGTCGTAACGGCGCACGACCGCGAGATCGGCGAAGTGCTGCGCAATACGCGGCGCCAGTTCGGCTAGCGGGGCGTTCAGCCAGAAGCGCACCGCGATGCGCGCCGCGTTGGGTGCGAGTCCCAGCACGAAGAAGCGAACGTTGCGCTCGCCCACCGGCAACTGCCCAGACTTTAGGGTATCGAACAGGGCTTTGACTGCGGTCGCGCCGCGGTCTGGGTCATCGTTGGAACCAAATAGTTCAGCGAATAGGCCCTCGAACGTGCTGTTGCGATCGGCCCAAAACACCGTCGATGCATCGCCCACCTGAACGCGCTGCCGCGAATCCTTACCGAGCAAATGGTTCAGCGCTGTGGTGTAGGCAAACGCGGCTCGGTGCCCGATCGGCGCGTTTTCACCTTGCCGCTCTGTCTTGCCGTAGGACTCGAAAGCACGAGCGTTGAACGACACCACATTCGCGCCCGAGCTCTGAGCGCCCCAGACGCCCTTGATCGACGCATGCAAACGCTCGATGGGGCGCACCTCGCCATTGATCAGACACATGGCCGAAGGCGAGGCGTCTTCGTCTCGCGCGGCGACTGTTGCTGCGGAAACCACTGCCGGACGCTGGCACACGAGTTCTGTGTCCCCGCTCAACCTGAACGTCATCACCGGGTTGGTCTCAGCGATCTCACGCCAAGCTTCGTGCGCATGAAGCAACGACCAGTCGGCGCGATCCAGCGCCGCCAGCACTGCGCGCACCCCTGGGTCGCCGCGCGCGGTGTCCGGCAGGCTGTCGATGCGTTGTCGGAACGCTTCGCGGGGTGTCAGTTCCGGCTTGCTCTTGCGATCACGCTCGAGACCGACCACGTATTGGGCGGTATCCCACAGCAGGTTGCTCTTCACGCCCGAAGTCTTCTTCTCGCCTTGCGGCACGAGGAACGACTGCGAGCGCCGCTTCTTGCCCTCAATTCGCTGCGTGTCCCGCAGCTGCACGACACGCCCATCAGCAGTGATTTCGATGACAAAGCGAATTTCCTTGTCTTCCAGCCCCAGGGTCGGCAAGCGCCTTGCCGGGTCCGGGTCTTGCGCTTTGCGGTCGTAGTACCGGACCAGTTCCTGCAGGATCACCGCGCCACCCCGCTGCCGTCGGTTCCCGTGACTTCGCGCCAATCGCACTCGACGACGCCGTGACGCATCTGCGCGCGGAAGAAGATGGGCTTGGGGTCTGAGGCGTCGGCAAAGTCCATGTCGTAAAGCATCCAGCCGAGTTCGAGGTCTTCTTCGATCGCCTCTCGTTCTTGCTTAGGGTCTCCCACGAGTCGGAAACTGGTGACAGAGAACTCACGGCAGCCGAGGTAAGGCTGATTCACGCACTGCCCCGACTCGACGCGGCGCTCGAAGATCGAGAAGTGCTTCTGCGGCGGCTCGGGGTCGTTGCGATCTGCGCGTACTTCAAGGTCGGCGTGCAGGCGGTAGGCAACGTCCCGCAGAAAGAGGCCCGCGCGTTGCTGGCGGTCTTCTTCGATGTAGAGCCCGAGATCACCGGCGCCTTCGGCCATCGCCTGCTCGACGTTGCGCGTCGAGATCTTGGAGGCGACCTCGTTGCGCCGCAGGTTGATCCAGCGGATGGGCTTCAGCACGTCGACACGACGAACGTGCCAACGAACCGCGGGCTTCCAGTAGATCGCGTCGAACACCGCTCGGGCTGCCGACGGTGTGATCACGTCGTAAGACACGCGTTCGACCTTCATCTCTGGGCGCGTGAAGCAGGCGAAGTCGGCGGCGACCTCGAGGCAGTAGCGTTTTGTGTTCATGGCCGCATCAAGTGAGTTGCTTGATCACCTGCAATAGCTGGACAGGCAGAGATCCAATCGTTGGAGACAACAACAGCGCTGCGAGTACGGCCAATGCCAGCGTCACCGGCTTGGCGCAGATGTGGGCCAGCACAAGGCACCAAGCCATGAAGAATCTCCAGGCGCCTTGTCCTTTGAAGAGCCGAAGCTCGCGTAACGAGTCGTCGATTTCCATGCCAAGCGCTTTTGCCTGGGCCGGAACTGTACACCTTCCTAGGTACGCCAGTAGCTGTGCAAAAATGACTACGTCAGTCCGCACTTCAAGAGTGCGTGGGTTGAAACCTCGGCACGCCAGTGGCAAAGCTGAAGGCGCGGGGACACTCTCCCCGCGCCACCTCTTTGATTCAGCGTCTGACTCATTGCACGAGGCTCTCGGCGGCGAGCGGCTGGCCCTCATTGAGGAGACCCAAGCGGTGGTCGTACATCAGCGGGTCAATTCAGGACGAACAATCCGGGCAGCACTTCTTCGATGTCACCCCGTTGCTGCCAACGGTCCGCCACGGAGCGCCTTACCTGCACGTGTAGCGCTGCAGTGCGCGAAGCAGCCCACGTCGCAGCCACCGTGGCGCAGCCGCGCGATCAATGGCTCGACATTGCGCGCTAGCGAGTTCGAGCTCTTGTAAGGGACGACAAGTTGACTTGCTCTTTGTCGTCGATGAGGCGAAACGCTTCGGCCGCACTGCGAAAGCTCATGGCGAAGTCGCCACGATTTCGCAGTAGATCAACGACGCCCTTCGCGTCTCGGCTGGCGAACTCGCCGTAGTAGAGATTGAAATAGCGCTCGAAATGCTGTGGCAGCAGCGAGGCAGGCCGTGCGTCACCGAGCGTCGCGATCGTGCTTTGAACGCCGTTGCGCAATGCATGCAGAGGCTTCGGAAGCGGACGTGCGAAAACGACGACACGGCCTTTGCCTTCGAGCCGCCCCTCCCGGTTGCAGCGGCCGGCGGCTTGTGCGATCGAATCCAGTCCAGCCAACGCGCGGTACACCACGGGGAAGTCCACATCCACTCCGGCTTCCACGAGCTGTGTGCTCACCACGTGCAGCGGCTCGTCGCTGCCTGCATCGCGCCGCGCATCGAGCCTGACTCGAATCTCGGTAATCACGTCGGCACGGTGCTGGCCACACATCGCGGCCGACAAGTGCAGCGCGCGTGTGCCGGTGGCCGCGTCCAGGGCTGCCGTCAACTCGGCCGCATCCTTGCGGGTGTTGACGACGGCCAACGCGCAGTGCCCATGCGCCATCTGTGCTGCCACGTCGTTCAGTTCGACGGAGCTTTGCAGGTCGGCGGGCCACTCGACGTCAACGCGGTTCAAGCCGGCGTACAGCGCGTCGCGGTCGACAACGATCGGCGCGGGTGCGGGTAACCCGCGCAGCGCGGCGCGGGGATCAAATCGCTGTGTGCTGGTGAGTACGGGTTGGGTGGCGGTGCACAGCAGCAGGGTGACGCCGTAGTGATCCACCAGGAGGCGCAGGGTATCGAGGATGGGCTGGAGAAACTCCGGCGGCAGTAATTGCGCTTCGTCGAGCACGATGACGCTGTTAGCAAGGTTATGCAGCTTGCGGCAGCGTGACGTGCGCGCAGCGAAGAGCGACTCGAACAACTGCACGTTGGTGGTGACGATCAGCGGTGCGTCCCAGTTCTCGCAGGCGAGGCGCGTCGCCGCGGTTTCCTTGTCGTCTGCGGTGTCCATTTGGCTGTGGTGTTCCACTACGGCATCGGGGCCGAAGATCTTGGCAAACTCGTCGGCGGTTTGCTCGATGATGCTGGTGTACGGAATGGCGTACACGACACGCCGCTTCTCGTGCGCCACGGCGTGGTCCAGTGCAAACGCGAGTGACGACAAGGTCTTGCCGCCGCCCGTGGGTACCTCCAGGGAGAACACACCTTGCGCACGCTGCGCAGCCTCGCGGCAGTTCTGCAGCACGGCGCTTCGTGCCCGCATCACGGCGTCGTCGCTCCTCCCTGCTGCCCGCACATGGTCCGATACGCGCTGCAACGCAACAGTGAGCTGATCGCGGTAAGTGGCGATGGGTGCGAACTGATCACGCGCACGGTTCTTGCCTTCGTTGAAGTAGGCCTCGGTGTCAATGAAGTCGGCGTCAACGAGCGCCGAGAAAAGCATCCGCAGCCACAGACTCCACGCCAGCGGGTTGTTGCTTCGAACGCCTGGGATGGACAACAGCGAATCTCGAAGGCTGAAGGTGACTGGCAGGCCCAGCAAGTCCGGCTCGCCCTCTTCGCATGCAAGCCTGGCCTCGGCAAACTCGCGCTCGCTGTCAGCGGCGCCTGTCCCGAACAGTCGCCTGTCGAGGCTCGCAGTCCAGTCGGCCAAGCCGGCATGGTGACCCGCGATCACGTATGCCAGCAGGCGACCGGCCCGTTCGCCATCGGTGCCGAAGCGCTGGCGTAGGACATCGATCGCATGGAGCGCTCCCGCTGCCGAGTGCGACTTGTCGCTTCTCTTGGGCAACCTGCCCTCGATGTGGGCGTCGGCGGTCAGTCGGACATAGGTTTGAAAGCCGCGCCGGTACTTGCCGAGGTCGTGCCATTGACCTGCCAGTTGAGCCCAGACGTGACCGAACGCGGATGCGTTGGCTGCCGCGCGGCGGCCAACCTCGCGCAGATGTGTTGCAAGAAGGTGCGGCCGAGCGCCTCCGCTATGCGCCCAGAACTCCTCGCCCATTTGCAACTCCCTCGCTCGTCTCGGAAGATGGATCGCGCCGTGATCGCGCCGTGGCTCATTGCCGCGGTGACGCGCGGGGCAGTCTAGGGGGCACTTGCCGATCGGACTCGAGCAGTTTTGATGATGACGCCGGGGGCGCGATGTGCTGGCAGAGTTCGGCGTAGCCCCGCGATACCTCGAGGCGAACGGCGGTTCCGTCGAGCGGTTCAGCCCGCGCGCCCACCCACGCCGCGCATCTCCATCACCGCCAACTCCACCGCCGCCGCCGCGACATCCGGCTTTTCCATCGGGTAGTGGTGGGTGCCTTCCAGCATCGTGATGCGGCCATGCGCGACCCTGTGGGTGGTGGCAAGGCCCGCCTGGCGGATCTCGGCCGAGCGGGTGCCGCCGATGAAGGTCAGCGGCATCTTCAGTGGGTGGCGCTTCAGCAGCGACTCGAGGTTGTGCGGCAGCGTGTTGTAGATCGCGGTTTCGATGTCGCGGTCGAAGCTCAGCACGCGCTGGCCGCGCTCGTCGTCCATGGTGCCGTGGTCGATGTAGTCCTCGAGAACCTTCGGCTGCCAGCCGGAGAAGAGCTTCTTGTGGCGGAAGTGTTCCAGCGCGGCGTCGCGGCTGGGCCAGCTTTCGCGGCGCTTGCGGCTTCTGGCGCCTGGCGATACCGACCCGACAAGCTGCGTGCGTTTGGCCACGTGCAGTGCGTTGGCGCGCCAGCCGGTGACGATGGGTGAGTCCATCAACACCACGCCGCGCGTCACGTCAGGGTACAGCGCGGCGCACATCAGGCTGAGGTAGCCGCCCAGCGAATGGCCGACCAGCCACGCTTTCGTGCCTGCGGCGTCTACTTCACGCTGGGTGAATTCGTGCAGTTGCCCGACCAGGTGCGGCCAGTTGTTGGTGACGGGAAAGCGTGGGTCATGCCCGAACTTGTCGACGGCGGCGACGGTGAAGCCGCGGGCGCGAAGTGCGTTCAGCATCACGCCGTAGGTGGCGCCCGGGAAGCTGTTGCCGTGCGAGAAGACGATGAGGTCGGGGGGCTGCGGGCGGTCGGCGGGCATGGGCGCGGGCGGGGTACGGATCAGGGTGAACGATTGCAACCCGAAAGAGGGCGCTTGCCGCGATTGACGAACGTCAGACGAACGCCCGACCTGTGTTGTGTCCTCGCCCGGGGAAACGATGATGCTTCCAGATCGTTTGGTTCGTTAACCTTTTTGCCCAGACAGTTTTGCGCGCCGCATGCCCCAAACCAACCCGTCGCACCACACCGACGCGCAGCCCCGCGCGGTTCGTGCGTGACGCTTGGTATGTGATCGCCTGGGACCACGAATTGCTGCCCGACGGCATGCTCGCGCGCAAGGTGCTGGGCCAGCCGCTGGTGTTGTGGCGGCGCGCCGATGGCCGCGTGGTTGCGATGCATGACCTTTGCCCGCATCGCCACGCGCCGTTGTCGCTGGGGCGGCGCGAAGGCGATTCGATCCGCTGCATGTACCACGGGCTTCGCTTCGACGACACCGGCCGCTGCGTAGAAGTGCCGGGGCAAGACGTGCTGCCGCCGCGCGCGTGCGTGCAGATGGTGCCCACGGCGGAACGCAAGCGCTGGATCTGGGTGTGGGTCGGCGACCCCGAGCGCGCTGACCCGGCGCTGATCCCCGACACGTTTTCGTTGGCCAGCCCCGAATGGCGCATGAAGCCCGGCTACAAGCGCTTCGAGGCGAACCTGCTGCTGATCACCGACAACCTGCTCGACTTCTCGCACCTGAGCTTCGTGCACGAGAAAACGTTCGGTGGCTCGACCGCGATCGCGCAGGTGCGGCACGACGTGACCGAGTTCGACGACGGCGCGCACGGTGCCAGGACGGGCCTGCGCGTGGTGCGCAAGGTGCCCGACACGGTGCCCGCGCCGTATCACCGTCGGTTGGGGCAATTCACCGGGCGCGTCAACCGTTGGTTCGACTACACGTTGCGCGTCAACGGCCTGTTCATGATGAGTGCGGGCGTGCAGTCGGTTGATCGTGCCGAAGACGACCCCGAAGGTGCGCTGCACTTCCACACCTGCCAGGCCCTGACGCCCGAAACTGCCACCAGCACGCACTACTTCTTCGCCCAAGCCCATGCCTTTGCACTCGACGACGCCACCGTGACCGAAGCGATCTTCCAGAGCGTGGCGAGCGCCTTCGACGAAGACATCCGCATCATCGAAGCGCAGCAGCGCAACATCATCGACCACCCTGGTCACGCGATGGTGCCGATCGGCGCTGACGGCGCGCTGGTGCGCTTTCGCCGCTTGTACGACGCGGCGTGCGCAGACAATGCTTGATTGATTTTTTGGTCCTGTTGGTCCTGTTGTTCAACGCCTCGAAAAGGAAATTCCATGAAGGTTTCTTCCCCTGCACGCCGTAAGACCCTGTCGCTGCTGGCTCCGCTGGCGGTGCTGGCTTCGGGCATGTTTTCCCTCGGCGCCGCGCACGCGCAAATCAACGTCGGCGTGAGCCTGTCGCTGACCGGCCCCGGCTCGGCGCTGGGTATTCCGATGAAGCAGGGCATGGAACTCTGGCCCGCCGAGATCGCGGGGCAGAAGGTCAACGTGGTGATCCTCGACGACGCCAGTGACCCGTCGCAGGCCACGCGCAACGCGCGCAAGTTCGTGTCCGAGAACAAGGCTGACCTTGTGCTGGGTTCGAACCTCACACCGGGTGGCATTGCGGTGTCGAACGTGGCGCAAGAAGAGAAGACGCCGCATTTTTCGTTCTCGCCCATTCCGCTGCCGCCGGGCAAGTCCGAATGGTCTTTCGTGGTGCCTCAGTCGGTTGGCCTGATGGCGCAGGCTGTCGTGAAAGACATCAAGGCGCGCAACCTGAAGAAGATCGGCGTCATCGGTTTCTCGGACCCGTGGGGCGAGCAGTGGTTGGCGGCGTTGAAGAGGGGCTTCGAAGGCAGCGACATCACCATCGTGGCCGACGAGAAGTACGGGCGGTCCGACACCAGCGTGACAGGGCAGGTGCTGAAGCTGATTTCGGCGCAACCCGACGCCATCTTCATCGCCGCGTCGGGCACCGGCGCGGCGCTGCCGCAGTCGGCGCTGGCCGAGCGCAACTTCAAGGGGCAGATCTATCAGTCGCACGGCGCGGGCTCGAAAGACTTTCTGCGCATTGCGGGTAAGTCGGCCGAAGGCCTGCTGTTGCCGATCGGCCCGGTGCTGCTGCCCAAGCAACTGCCGGACGATCACGCGTCGAAGAAGTCGGTCAATGAATTCAGCACCGCGTTTTTCGGCAAGTACGGGCCTGACGCGGGCGTGGTGTTCGCCGCGCACGCCTATGACGTGGTCAACATCCTGAAGGTGGCGCTGCCCGTGGCCATCGGCAAGGGCAAGCCCGGCACGCCCGAGTTCCGCGCTGCGCTGCGTGACGCGATCGAAGGCGCGAAGAATGTGGCCGGCGCCAACGGGGTCTACAACTTCACGAAAGACGACCACTACGGCCTGGACCAGCGCGGCGCGCTGATGGTGCAGGTGAAGGACGGCGACTGGTTGATGTTGAAGTGATCAACGCGCGCGCAGTTTCATTGACGCGCGCGTCCTTACAAAGGAGAGCGCCATAGACGCTCAGATCATCGCCTGGTTGGGCCAAGACGGCCTGACCAACGGCGCCATCTACTGCCTGTTGGGGCTGGCCACGGTGCTGGTGTTCGCCGTGACCCGCGTGATCTTCGTGCCGCAGGGTGAGTTCGTCACCTTTGGCGCGCTCACCCTGGCGGCACTGCAGGCCAACCAGCGCCCGGGGTCGGTGTGGCTGGTGGTGGCTGCGGCCGTGCTGGCCGGCGTGGTCGATGTTGTTGCCACCTTGCGCGCCGGTGGCTCGCCGTGGCGGCGTCTAAGCCTGTACGTCGCGCTGCCGCTGGCCGTGGCTGGCATCGCATGGGCGGCAGCGCCGATGAAGCTGCCGCTGGCGGTCGATGTGTTGATCACGCTTGCGTTGATCACACCGTTGGGGCTGCTGATCCATCGGCTGGTGTATCAGCCGCTGGTCGATGCGACGGTGCTCACGCTGTTGATCGCATCGGTGGCGCTGCACTTCGCGTTGACGGGCCTGGCGCTGGTGTTCTTCGGCGCCGAAGGTTTCAAGACGCCGCCGTTCAGCGACGCCAGTTTTAAGCTCGGTGTACTGACCATCAGCGGCCAAACGGTCTGGATCTTCGCGATCACCGCATTGCTGATCGGCGCCATGGCGTGGCTGTTCGGGCGCACGCTGGTCGGCAAGGCGTTGCGTGCCACAGCGTTCAACCGCACGGGCGCAAGGCTGATCGGTTTTTCGCCGATCACCGCCGGCCGCATCACGTTCACCGCTGCGGCCTTCATCGGCACGCTGTCGGGCGTGTTGATCGGCCCCATCGTCACGATCTACTACGACAGCGGCTTCATCATCGGCCTGAAGGGTTTTGTCGCGGCGATCATCGGCGGGCTGGCCTCGTACCCGCTGACGGCGCTTGGGGGCGGTGCTGGTGGGCCTGCTCGAATCGTTCTCGTCGTTCTGGGCCAGCAGCTACAAGGAAGTGATCGTCTTCACGCTGATCATCCCGGTGCTGATCGTGCTGTCGCTGACCAGCGTGCACCACGAGCAGGAGGAAGAAGAGTGACCGCGCCGCGTGCCGTCGCCTTGTCGGGCGCCGCATGGGGACGCTTCGCGCCTTTGGCAGGCATCGCGGTGGTGGCGGTGCTGCCGCTGCTGGTGCCGCAGCACGCGGTGACGCTGCTGAACTACATCGGCTTGTCGACGTTGGTTGCGCTGGGCTTGGTGCTGCTGACGGGCGTGGCGGGGCAGACGTCGTTCGGCCAGGCGGCCTTCGTCGGCATTGGTGCGTATGTGACCGCGGTGCTGACGACGAAGCTGGGCTGGTCGCCGTGGTTGACGCTGCCACTGGCGCTTGCGCTGGCGGCTGCGCTGGCGTGGTTGATCGGCACCGTCACGTTGCGCATGAGCGGGCATTACTTGCCGCTGGGCACCATCGCCTGGGGTATCAGCCTGTATTACCTGTTCGGCAACCTGCCGTTGCTGGGCGGGTTCGGTGGTATCAGCGAGATTCCGACGTTGCGCGTCGGTGGTTTTGAATTGCGCCAGCTGGGCCACTTCTATTACCTGGTCTGGGGCTTCGTGATCGCCGCGCTGTGGGCCAGCGCGAACCTGCTTGACTCGCGCATCGGCCGGTCGATTCGCGCGTTGAAGGCGCGCGGGGTGATGCTCGAGTCATTCGGGGTTGATCCGGCGCGGCTGCGCATCCAGGTGTTCGTCTACGCCGCGCTGCTGGCGGCGCTGTCGGGTTGGCTGTACGCGCACATGCAGCGCTTCATCAACCCGACGCCGTTTTCGCTGCTGGTGGGTATCGAGTATTTATTCATGGCCGTGATCGGCGGCGCGGGCAGCGTGCTGGGTGCGTTGATTGGCGCCATCAGCGTCACCGCGCTGAAAGAGGTTTTGCAGACGGTGCTGCAACGTCTGGCGGGCTGAAAGCGGGCCGTACGAGTTGATCGTGTTCGGCGCGCTGGTCGTGTTGATGTTGCAGTACGCGCGCAACGGGCTGTGGCCGCTGGTGGCGCGGCTGCTGGCGCCGATCACAGGGCGCGGCTCGGCCGTCGCGCGTGACGTGCTGGCTCGTGCCGCGGACGCTGTCGGCACAGCGCTGCCTTCGCGTTCGCCCGCAGCGTCCGACACATCGAAACCCCTGCTCGAGATTGATTCGGTGAGCAAGCGCTTCGGTGGTCTGGTGGCCACGAATGCCGTGAGCTTCAACCTGCAGCGCGGCGAAATCCTCGGCTTGATCGGGCCCAACGGCGCGGGCAAGTCGACGCTGTTCAACCTGATCTCGGGCTTGCTCGAGCCCACATCGGGTACGATTCGTTTTGCGGGCAAGTCGCTGCAGGGGATGCTGCCGGCCGACATTGCCAGCCTTGGCATGGCGCGCAGCTTCCAGCACGTGAAGCTGATCGGCCAGATGAGCGTGCTCGAGAACGTGGCGATCGGCGCTTCGCTGCGCGCGCGAACGGGCTTCGCGGCCACGTGCCTGGGTTTGGACACGAACGAAGAACGCGCGCTGCTGACCGAAGCCGCGCGACAGATCGCGCGCGTGGGGCTGGCCGGCCACGAACTGGACGCGGCGGCAAGCCTGCCGCTGGGCAAACAGCGCGTGGTCGAGATTGCGCGCGCGCTGGCCGCCGACCCCACGCTGCTGCTGCTCGACGAGCCCGCCGCCGGCCTTCGCTTTCAAGAAAAGCAAGACCTGGCGCGGCTGCTGCGCGAACTGCGTGCACAGGGCATGACGGTGCTGCTGGTCGAACACGACATGGACTTCGTGATGGGCCTGACCGACCGCCTGGTGGTGCTGCGCTTCGGCGAGAAGCTGGCCGAAGGGCCGCCGCAAGACATTCAACGTAACCCGGCCGTGCTCGAGGCGTATCTCGGGGGCGTGAACTGATGGCCACGCTGCTGCAAGTCGAGAACCTCGGCGTCGGCTACGGCAAGGTCGAAGCCGTGCACCAGGTGTCGTTCGGCGTCGACGCCGGCCGCATCGTCACCATCGTCGGCCCCAACGGCGCGGGCAAGACCACGACCATGGCGGCGATCATGGGCCTGCTTCCCAGCACCGGCCGCGTCGAGTTCGACGGGCAAGATCTGCGCAATGCAAGCGTCGAAGCGCGCGTGGCCGCCGGCATGTCGCTGGTGCCCGAGACGCGCGAGTTGTTCGCCGAGATGACGGTGGTCGACAACCTCGAGCTGGGTGCGCTGACGCGCAGTCGAAAGCGCGGTGCAACGTCGGTGAAGGCGGCGCTCGACGAGGTCTATCACCTGTTCCCACGCCTCGAGGAGCGCCATGCGCAACTGGCGGGCACCTTGTCGGGCGGCGAACGCCAGATGTTGGCGCTGGGGCGCGCGCTGATGGCGGCGCCGCGCCTGCTGATGCTCGATGAACCCAGCCTGGGCCTGGCGCCGCTGATCGTGCGCGAGATCTTCGTCACGATCGCGAAACTGCGCGAGCGCGGCGTGGGCGTGCTGCTGGTCGAACAGAACGCTCGCGCCGCCTTGCAGGTGGCCGACGAAGGCCACGTGCTCGAGAACGGCAAGATCGTCTTGTCGGGCCCGTCGTCGCGTTTGCTCGATGACGAGCAGGTCATCGCAAGTTACCTGGGCATGCGCGGTGCGCAGGAACAAGCTGGCGCCGCGCGAGGTCACACGGCATGATCCGATTCACCTGCTTGCTGTTGCTGCTGTTGTCTGCCTGCAGCGGCGCCACGTCTACCAACGCAGCCGCACCCGTACCCGTACCAACACCTGCAGCCTCCGCAAACCCCGCCATGATCGACCCCGCCCTTCGCCCGCGTGTGGAACTGGCCTTGGCCGATGCCGCCAAGCGAACGGGTGTTGACGTGTCGACGCTCATGGTCAAAAGCGCCGAGCGGGTCACGTGGTCGGACGGTGCCGTGGGGTGCCCCGAGAAGGGCATGATGTACACGCAGATGCTGGTGCCGGGCTACCGCATCGTGCTCGAGTCGGGCGCGACCGCGCTTGCCTATCACGGCAGCATGCGTGGCCAGCCGTTCTTCTGCCCTGCGAATCGCGTGCGTTCGCCTTCGTCGGTCGATCCCACGCGCTGAAACGTCTCGGCGCAGGGCGCGGCCTTAGCCTGCCGCGTCGAGCCCGTTGCGAAAGTGCTGCTGCATGCGTGTGCGCGCGGCGCGGCCGTCGCGTTTGTCGATCGCGTCCATCAGCGCGCGGTGCTCGGCCAGCGAATCAGCCAAGCGCCCCTGCGCCAGCAGCGAGTGGTGGCGGTTGAGTTTCATCACTTTGCGCAGGTCGGCCACCATCTGCTGCGCCCAGCGGTTGCCGGCGATGCGCAGCAGCGCCAGGTGGAACTGTTCGTTGGTGGCGAAGAAGGCGTCGCGCTGGCGCACCTGCTTCTCGAGGCGTGCGTGCAGTGCGCGCAACTCGTCGCGCTGAGCGTCGTCGGCACGCGTGGCCGCGGTCGCGGCGGCGTCGCTTTCGAGCAGGCCCAGCAGGTGGTAGATCTGCGCAACGTCGTCGCGTGACATCTCGGTGACGTAGGCGCCGCGGCGCACCTTCATCGTCACCAGGCCTTCGACGGCCAGCACCTTCAGCGCTTCGCGCAGGGGGGTGCGGCTGATGCCGTATTCGAGGGCTCAGTTTTTGCTCGTCGATCCAGGTGCCGGGCTCGAGCTCGCGCGCGAAGATCTGCTGGCGCAGGCGCTCGGCCACGTCTTCGTAGAGCGCACGGCGGCCCAGCGACGACGGGGCGGGTGCGGCTTGCGACGCGGCCATGCCGCGACCGTCAGCGGTCGTGGCGATGGGCGAGGCAGCGGGGGCAAGGGGCAAGGTCGTTCCTCCGGTGCGGGCGGGCCGTCCGTTTCGCGTTTGATTTGAATTCATAATTATGGATAATGCAAGCGGCCCCGCTAGGCCCGAGGAGACCTGCCCATGTCCGATGCCCGACCCACCCTCGACGACTGGCAGCGCGCCGCGGCGAAGTCCGCCCCCGGTGGCGCGGTCGAGGCGCTGAACTGGGTCACGCCCGAAGGCATCGTCGTCAAGCCGCTGTACACCGCGGCCGACGTGCGGGCGCTGCCCGACCCCGCAGCAGCCGACACGCTGCCCGGCTTCGCGCCCTTCATGCGCGGCCCGCAGGCCACGATGTACGCGGTGCGGCCGTGGACGATCCGCCAGTACGCGGGTTTCTCGACCGCCGAAGACAGCAACGCCTTCTATCGCAAGGCGCTGGCTGGCGGCGGGCAGGGTGTGAGCGTGGCGTTCGACCTGGCAACCCACCGCGGCTACGACAGTGACCACCCGCGCGTGTCCGGTGACGTGGGCAAGGCGGGCGTGGCGATCGATTCGGTCGAAGACATGAAGATCCTCTTCGACGGCATTCCGCTCGACGCCGTGAGCGTGCAGCATGACGATGAACGGCGCCGTGCTGCCGGTCCTGGCGGGCTACGTCGTCGCGGCCGAAGAGCAGGGCGTGGCGCAGGACGCAATTGAGCGGGACCATCCAGAACGACATCCTCAAGGAGTTCATGGTCCGCAACACGTACATCTACCCGCCCGCGCCGAGTATGCGGATCATCGGCGACATCATCGAGTACACGGCGAAGTTCATGCCGAAGTTCAACTCGATCTCGATCTCGGGCTATCACATGCAGGAGGCGGGTGCGAACCAGGCGCTGGAACTGGCCTTCACGCTCGCCGACGGCAAGGAGTACGTGAAGACCGCGCTGGCCAAGGGCCTGGATGTCGACGGCTTCGCGGGGCGCCTGTCGTTCTTCTGGGCGATCGGCATGAACTTCTATCTCGAGATCGCCAAGATGCGCGCGGCGCGCCTGCTGTGGTCACGGATCATGCAGGGGTTCGGCGCGAAGAACCCGAAGAGCCTGATGCTGCGCACGCACTGCCAGACCAGCGGCTGGTCGCTGACCGAACAAGACCCGTACAACAACATCGTGCGCACCACCATCGAGGCGATGGCCGCGGTGTTCGGTGGCACGCAAAGCCTGCACACCAACAGTTTCGACGAGGCGATCGCGCTGCCCACCGAGTTTTCGTCGCGCATCGCGCGCAACACGCAACTGGTGATTCAGGAAGAGACGCACATCACCAGCGTGGTCGACCCCTGGGCCGGCAGCTACCTGATGGAGACGCTCACGCAGGACATGGCCGACAAGGCGCAGGCGATCCTCGACGAGGTGGAAGCGATGGGCGGCATGACGAAGGCCGTCGACAGCGGCTGGGCGAAGCTGAAGATCGAAGCCAGCGCAGCCGAGAAGCAGGCGCGTATCGATTCGGGCGCCGACGTGATCGTGGGCGTCAACAAGTACCGGCTCGAGAAGGAAGACGCGCATCGACATCCGCGAGGTCGACAACCACATGGTGCGCGAGCAGCAGGTGGCGCGCCTGAAGCAGATCCGTTCGACGCGCGACGGCGCGAAGGTGCAAGCGTGCGCTCGACGCATTGACCGCCGCCGCGAACGTCGGGCGGTGGCAACCTGCTCGACCTGAGCATCCAGGCCGTGCGCCTGCGCGCCACGGTCGGCGAAGTCAGCGACGCGCTCGAGAAAGTATTCGGGCGCCACCGCGCCGATATTCACAAGGTGACCGGTGTGTATGCCAAAGCCTATGACAGTGCCGAAGGTTGGACGAAGCTGCAAGGCGAGATTGCCGACTTCGCGAAGGAACACGGCCGCCGCCCGCGCGTGATGGTCGCCAAGCTGGGCCAAGACGGCCACGACCGCGGCGCCAAGGTGGTGGCCACGGCGTTCGCCGACCTGGGCTTCGACGTCGACATCGGCCCGCTGTTCCAGACGCCCGAGGAATGTGCTCGCCAGGCGATCGAGAACGACGTGCACGCGGTGGGCGTATCGACGCTCGCTGCAGGGCACAAGACGTTGGTGCCCGCGATCATCGAATCGCTGAAGGCGCAGGGCGCCAACGACATCATCGTCTTCGTCGGCGGCGTGATTCCGCAGCAGGACTACGAGTTTCTGTATGACGCGGGCGTGAAGGGCATCTACGGGCCGGGCACGCCGATTCCGGCGAGTGCGAAGGATGTGCTGGAGCAGATCCGCAAGGCGGTCGGCAAGGACGTGTGATACAGTAATACGGCAATACATCGATCGGAGATCGTCATGGCCGTGTCCGTCCGCATGGATCCGCTGCTCGAACGCGACCTCGAAGTCGCAGCGAAGCGGCAGGGAATCACGAAGTCGCAATTCATCATCGACGCTGTCGAGCGGGCGCTCGGGCGCAAGAACCCGTATGAGCTGCTGTTGAAGGTCGAAAGGGAATTCGCGCCGCTGCGGGTCGAGGAAGAGCGGGCCGCGAAACGCATGGCAACGTCGACGGAAGACCCCACGAGCATGAGCGCGCGCCTGCGCGCGAAGCTGATCGCCGAGCATGAAGCCGCGACTCCCGAGTGGGAGGCCTACCACGGGAAGAAGACGGCAGCCCCCAGGAAGGGAGCGCGCAAGGCGCCGGCCACGGCCCCAGCAGCTCGGAAGCGCAAGGCATGACGATCGCGCTGCTCGACTCCGGGCCCCTGGTGGCGCTGTTCAATCCGCGTGAGGACATGCATGGGCACTACGTGGAACTGCTGGCGCGGCGGTCCGAGGTCCATCGGCTGCATACGACATGGCCTTGCGTCACCGAGGCGGCGCACTTCCTGCAAGGGGTCGCGAAGCTCGAGATGCTCCACTGGATCGGCGAAGGCGGCGCTGCCGTTTTTCCCTTCGATCAGGAAGCCGTGCTCGACATGGTTCCCGTGATGCGCCGTTACACCGAGACGCCGCGTACCAAGATGGACTTTGCCGACGCCTCACTCTATTGGCTGGCCCACGAAACCGGTGTCACTCGGATCCTCACGATCGACGTCCGTGACTTCTCGCGTTACCGCCTGCCCGACGGTCGGGCCTTCGAGTTGCTGTGACGGAAGAGCGCACTCTCGACCAACGCCTTCGCGCCGGCGACCGCCGCGCGCTCGCCAAAGCCATCACGATGCTCGAGTCGACGCGCGCCGACCACCGCGCCCAAGCCGACGCCCTGCTCGACACGCTGATGCCCCATACCGGCAACGCCATGCGCATCGGCATCTCCGGCGTTCCGGGCGTGGGCAAGAGCACCTTCATCGAAACACTGGGCCTGATGCTGATCGAGCAGCGCGGCCACCACGTCGCCGTGCTCGCGATCGATCCGTCGTCGTCGGTCTCCGGCGGCTCCATCCTCGGCGACAAGACGCGCATGGAGCGTCTGTCGGTCCACCCCCAAGCTTTCATTCGCCCCAGCCCTGCATCGGGCACGCTGGGCGGTGTGGCCGAACACACGCGTGAATCGATGCTGCTGTGCGAAGCCGCGGGCTATGACGTGGTGATCGTCGAAACCGTCGGCGTCGGTCAAAGCGAAACCGCGGTGGCCGGCATGACCGACTGTCTTCGTGCTGCTGCAACTGCCCAATGCGGGCGACGACCTGCAGGCGATCAAGCGTGGTGTGATGGAGATGGCCGACCTGATCGCGATCAACAAAGCCGACCTCGACACGGCCGCAGCGACACGCGCGCAGGCGCAGATCACCAGCGCGCTGCGCGTCTTCGGCCACCACGGCAATCCGAACGCGCGCGACACCGCGCCGGTGGTGCAACTCAGCGCCACGGCTGGCACCGGCCTGCGCGAGTTCTGGGACACCGTGTCGAGCCTGATCGATGCGCGCCGTGCCGACGGCCGGCTGGCGCAGCGCCGCCGCGAACAGGCGCAGACGTGGATGTGGGACGTGATCCGCGCGCGGTTGCTGGCCGACTTCCGCGAGCACGCCGACGTGCGGGCGGCGCTCGACGCCACGGCCGCCGATGTGGTGGCGGGCACGCTCGCACCGTCGGTGGCGGCGCGGCGCCTGCTGCAAACCTTCGAACGCAACTGACTCACGACAACGAACGGCGAACAAGGATCTTCGATGCACGACATCCTCGAACAACTCGAAAAGAAGCGCGCCGCCGCGCGCCTGGGCGGCGGCCAGAAGCGCATTGATGCGCAACATGCCAAAGGCAAGCTCACCGCACGTGAGCGCCTCGAGGTGCTGCTCGACGAAGGCAGCTTCGAAGAGTGGGACATGTTTGTCGAGCACCGCTGCGCCGACTTCGGCATGGCCGACAACAAGATCCCCGGCGATGGCGTCGTCACCGGCTACGGCACGATCAATGGTCGCCTGGTCTTCGTCTTCAGCCAGGACTTCACGGTCTTCGGTGGTGCGCTGTCGGAAGCGCACGCCGAAAAGATCTGCAAGGTGATGGACCAGGCGATGAAGGTCGGCGCACCCGTGATCGGCATCAATGATTCCGGCGGCGCGCGCATCCAGGAAGGCGTGGCGTCGCTCGGCGGGTATGCCGAAGTCTTTCAGCGCAACGTCACCGCCAGTGGCGTCATCCCGCAAATCAGTTTGATCATGGGCCCGTGCGCGGGCGGCGCGGTGTATTCACCCGCCATGACCGATTTCATCTTCATGGTGAAAGACAGTTCGTACATGTTCGTCACCGGCCCCGAGGTCGTGAAGACCGTGACGCACGAAACCGTCACCGCCGAGGAATTGGGCGGCGGTGTGACGCACACCACCAAGAGCGGCGTGGCCGACCTGGCGTTCGAGAACGACATCGAAGCGCTGCTTCTGCTGCGGCGCTTCTTCAACTACCTGCCGCTGAACAACCGCGAGAAGCCGCCGCTGCGCCCGAGTGGTGATGCCGCCGACCGCATCGACCGTTCGCTCGACACCCTGGTGCCCGACAACCCCAACAAGCCCTACGACATCAAGGAACTGATCGTCAAGGTGGCCGACGACAACGACTTCTTCGAGCTGCAACCCGACTACGCAAAGAACATCGTGATCGGCTTCGTGCGCATGGAAGGCCGCACCGTCGGCGTGGTGGCCAACCAGCCGCTGGTGCTGGCCGGTTGCCTCGACATCCGCAGCAGCATCAAGGCCGCACGTTTCATCCGCTTCTGCGACGCATTCAATATTCCGGTGGTCACGTTCGTCGACGTGCCCGGCTTCATGCCTGGCACCAGCCAAGAGCACGGCGGCATCATCAAGCACGGCGCGAAATTGCTGTACGCCTACGCCGAGTGCACGGTACCGAAGGTGACCGTGATCACTCGCAAGGCCTACGGTGGTGCCTACGACGTGATGGCGAGCAAGCACCTGCGCGGGGACGTCAACTTCGCATGGCCCAACGCCGAGATCGCTGTGATGGGCGCGAAGGGCGCGGTCGAGATCATCTTTCGCGAAGACAAGACCGACCCCGCGAAGATCGCCGCGCGCGAAGCCGAATACAAAGCGCGATTCGCGAATCCTTTCATCGCCGGCGCGCGCGGCTATATCGACGACGTGATCCAGCCGCACGAAACCCGCAAGCGCATCTGCCGCTCGCTGGCGATGCTGGCGGACAAGAAGCTCGAGAACCCGTGGCGCAAGCACGGGAATATTCCGCTGTGAAGGGCAGGGTTGCTGCCAGATCGGCGAGAGCCGTGCGGCGTGATGCCCGAAACGAAGGAGCTACCACCATGAAGCTGTTGATCGTCATTGGCCTGATGAGCCTGGCCGCCTGTTCGAGGGAGTCGTCCGCTCCCGCACCTGCGACGCGAAAGACGAATCCGGGCCCGACCATCGTCAAGCCGACCGAACCGCTCAACACACCGCGTCCGAACGAGAGCCAGGCCGAAGCGGAGGTGCGTGCATCGATCCGGATGGAGAACCTCCCGTGCGACCGCGTGATCGAGATGCATGCCGGCGGCGGCAACGGTCAGGTCGGTGCCGTGACGTGCGCCGTGGGCAATGGCAAGCAGGTGTACGTTGTTGATCGCGACGGCGGCCCTCCAAGCGCTAGTGTTCGCGGAGCCAAGACATGTTCACCAAGATCCTCATCGCCAACCGCGGCGAAATCGCCTGTCGCGTCATCAAGACCGCAAAAGAGCTCGGTATCAAGACGGTCGCCGTCTATTCCGACGCCGATCGCGACGCGCTGCACGTCACGCTGGCCGACGAAGCGGTGCATATCGGCCCCGCGCCTTCACGTGAGTCGTACTTGTCGGCCGACAAGATCATCGCGGCGTGCAAGCAGACTGGCGCGCAGGCCGTGCACCCCGGCTACGGCTTCCTGTCCGAGAACGAAAACTTTGCTCGGCGTGTCGAAGAAGAGGGCATCGTCTTCATTGGCCCGAAGCACTATTCCATCGCCGCGATGGGCGACAAGATTGCGTCGAAGAAGTTGGCGAACGAAGCCAAGGTCAGCACCATTCCCGGCTGGAACGAAGCGATTGATTCGCCTGAGCAGGCGGTGAAGATCGCGCGTGACATCGGCTACCCGGTGATGATCAAGGCCAGTGCGGGTGGTGGGGGCAAGGGGCTGCGCGTCGCGAATGACGACAAAGAGGCGCACGAAGGTTTCAGCTCGTGCCGCAACGAGGCCAAGGCGGCGTTCGGCGACGACCGCGTGTTCATCGAGAAGTACGTTCAGAACCCGCGCCACATCGAAATTCAGGTGCTGGGCGACGCGCACGGCAATGTGGTGTACCTGAATGAGCGCGAGTGCTCGATTCAGCGTCGCCACCAGAAGGTGATCGAAGAAGCGCCGTCGCCGTTTATCAGCGAAGCCACGCGCAAGGCGATGGGTGAGCAGGCCGTGGCATTGGCGAAGGCGGTGAAGTACCAGAGCGCAGGCACGGTCGAGTTTGTGGTTGGCAAGGACCAGGATTTCTATTTCCTCGAGATGAATACCCGCCTGCAGGTCGAGCACCCGGTCACCGAGTGCATTACCGGATTCGATCTGGTCGAGCTGATGCTTCGCGTGGCCGCGGGCGAGAAGCTGCCGTTCACGCAGGCGCAGGTGCAGCGCAGCGGCTGGGCGATGGAATGCCGGATCAACGCCGAGGATCCGTATCGCAACTTCCTGCCGTCGACGGGGCGCCTGGTGCGGTACGCGCCGCCGCCGACCACGATGGAAGCGGCGCAGCCGGTGTCGGCCAAGGGCGGCGTGCGCGTCGACACCGGCGTGTACGAAGGCGGCGAGATACCGATGCAGTACGACTCGATGGTTGCCAAGCTGATCGTGCACGGCACCGACCGGCTCGACGCGATCGAGCGCATGCGTTTTGCGCTGAATGAGTTCGTGGTGCGCGGTATCGCGACCAACATTCCGTTCCAGGCGGCGCTGCTTCAGCACCCGGACTTCATTGCAGGCAACTTCGACACCGGCTTTATCGCCCGGCACTATCCGAAGGGCTTCACGCCCGAACATGTCAAACACGAAGACCCGTCGTTCCCGATCGCGCTGGCGGCTTACGTGCGGCGCAAGGCGCGCGGGCGCGCGGTAGGCATCAGCGGGCAACTGCCTGGGCACGAGGCGAAGGTTCAGTCCGACTTCGTTGTTGTCGTGATGGCACCCGACGGCCGCCACACGCATCACGCGGCGCGCGTCGAGTCCTTCAGCGATCAAGGGCGTTCGCGCGTGGTCGTCGAAGGGCGCGCCTACGACATCGAAAGCCCCGCCAGACTCGGCGAGATCCTCGTGCGCGGCACGTGCAATGGTCAACCGTTTGCCGCGAAGATCGAACGCGGCACTGGCGCGCGGCAGCTTGCGATTCGCATCGCACACAACGGCGCGGTGATCGAAGCGATGGTGCTGTCGCCGCGCGCAGCGCTGCTTCATCAACACATGCTGCACAAGGCGCCGCCCGACACCAGCAAGCTGTTGTTGTCGCCGATGCCGGGGCTGCTGGCCGACGTGTTCGTCAAGCCCGGTCAACTGGTCATGCAGGGCGAGCGGTTGGCGGTGATCGAAGCGATGAAGATGGAGAACATCCTGACTGCGGCGCGCGACGGCACGGTGAAGGAACTGATGGCGGGCAAGGGCGATAGCCTTGCGGTTGACCAACCCATTCTTTCTTTCGCCGACTGAATCATCATGAGTTCAATGAGTTCCATGAGTTCGCGCCCTTTCCGCATCCTCGGTATTCAGCAGATCGCCATGGGCGGCCTCGACAAGGGCAAGCTGGCCCGGCTGTGGGTTGACATGCTTGGCATCCCGGTGACTGGGAACTTCCGGTCGGAGCGCGAGAACGTCGACGAAGACATCTTGACGATCGGTCGCGGCGCGCATGCCGTCGAAGTCGACCTGATGCAGCCGATCGATCCCGAGAAGAAGCCGGCCGTACACGCCACGCCGTTGAACCACGTGGGCTTGTGGGTCGACGACCTGCCGCGCGCGGTGGCGTGGCTGCAAGCGCAAGGTGTGCGCTTCGCCCCCGGCGGCATTCGCCGCGGCGCTGCGGGCCATGACATCTGCTTCATCCACCCGAAGAGTGACGATGTGTTGCCGATCAGCGGCGAAGGCGTGCTGATCGAGCTGGTGCAGGCTCCGCCGGAGGTGATCGCACAATCGGGTTGATGAACTCGATGCTCCGCGTCGTCGCAGCTTTTGCAGTCGGCCTCACGTTCACCTTCGCCGTCGCCGCTCAGACCGCATGGCCTCAACGCCTGGGGCCACCGCCCGCACGCACCGTGGTGCCCGACGACGGCGCTTGGCGCGGCTCTCTGGGTTCGGCCTTTTCGCTGGCCGCCGGTAACGGTAGCAACTCCACCGCGTTGGTGAATGCATCGGCGGTGCGTGCGACGGTCGAAGATCGGATCTCGCTCGCCGGCTCGCTGGACTACGGCCGCGGGCGCGACAGCGATGGCGTGGTGGCCACCACGTCGCACCGCTGGCTGGGCAGCGCTGAATACGACTGGAACCTGTCGCCCGTGTGGTTCACCAGCCAGCGAGGCATCGTCGAGGCCGACCGTATCGTGAACCTGAATATGCGCGCGCTGGTTGCCTCCAGCGTGGGCTACAAGGTGATCGATACCGGCGAGTTGGCGCTGTCGGTGTATGGCGGACTGGCCTACATGACCGAGCGCTACGACGAGACGAAGGTCATCGGCGGCCGCTCCGACACGCGGTTCGACCGCTTCAGTCTGTACTTGTCCGAAGAGACGCGACACCGCTTCAGTGAAGGCGTGACGCTGTCGCAGCGACTCGACGTGTACCCGGGCATCACGGGTGACAAGGCACTGCTGGCGCGGTTCAACGCCAGTCTCGGGCTGGCTGTCACGCGCACGCTGCAGCTCAACGTGGGCTTCGTCCACAGCATCAACACACGGCCGCCCGAAGGTTTGGGCCGGTCCGACACGTCGCTCTTCACGGGCGTGAGCCTGAGGTTCGGGCCGGAATGACATCACGCGAATTCACGATCATGAAGCTGCCCAAGTTTCCCTATTGCCACGTTGCCGTGTTGGCTGCGGCTTTCGTGCTGGCTTCTTGTGGCCGCGGCGACACCGGCGCCGGTGCAGGTGGCCCGCCCGGAGGTGCGGCTGCTGGCAGCGCCCCGCCCGCGATGCCGGTGGGCGTGATCACGGCGCAGGCCGGGCCGGTGACGTTGTCGAGCGAACGTGCGGGCCGCCTCGAGGCCTACCGCAGCGCGCAGGTGCGCGCACGCGTGTCGGGCATCGTGCAGAAGCGTCACTTCACCGAAGGCTCGGCAGTGAAGGTGGGGCAGGTGCTGTTCACGCTCGACTCGGGCACCTGGCGCGCCGCGGTCGCGAACGCGCAGGCCGCGACGGCTCGCGCGGCTGCCGCGGTCGCGCAGGCGAAGGCGCAGGTCGAACGCAACGAGCCGCTGGCCGCAGCACGCGCGATCAGCCAGCAGGAATGGCTGGCAACACAGACCGCACTGAAGCAGGCGCAGGCCGAATCGGCGGCTGCGGCGGCGGGCGTGGAAAGCGCGCGCATCAACCTCGGCTACGCGACGATCACGGCACCGATCGACGGGCGCATCGGCCGTGCGCAAGTCAGCGAAGGCGCGCTCGTGAGCCCGGCCGACCCGACGCCGATGGCGCTGATCCAGCAGAACGATCCGCTGTACGTCAACTTCACGCAGCCCGCGGCCGAGCTGATGAGCCTGCGCAAGCAGATCGCCGACGGGCGCCTGCGTCGCGTGGGCGACACCGCGGTCGAGGTGAAGGTGGTGCTGGAAGACGGCAGCGTCTATCCGCTGCCCGCCAAGCTGCTGTTCGCCGACCCGACGGTCGACGCTGCCACGGGCCAGACGACGTTGCGCGCCGAGGTGCCGAACCCCGACCGCGTGTTGCTGCCGGGGCTGTTCGTGCGCGTGCGCATCGACGAAGCCGTGAGCGAGAAAGCCGTGCTGGTGCCGCAACAGGCGGTCACGCGCGACGTGGCGGGTGACTCGGTGCTGATCATCGGCCCCGACAACAAACCGCAGTCGCGCAACGTGAAGATCGGTGGCGCGCGTGAAGGCCAATGGATCGTGCTCGAGGGCTTGGCCAACGGGGACCGCGTGATCGTCGACGGCTTCCAGAAGATGCGGCCTGGTGCGCCGGTGACGCCGGTGCCGTGGTCGCCCTCGGCACCCTCGGCACCCTCGGCACCCTCGGCGCCCGCGAGCGCCGCGCCGGCTCCCTCGCGCTGAAGAGGGGCGCGCACATGCTGTCGAAGTTTTTCATCGATCGCCCCATCTTCGCGTGGGTGATCGCCCTCTTCATCGCGGTGCTCGGTGGCGCCGCCATCACGCGCCTGCCCGTCGCGCAGTAC
The DNA here is from genome assembly GCA_963738615.1 of uncultured beta proteobacterium. GTDB lineage: Bacteria > Pseudomonadota > Gammaproteobacteria > Burkholderiales > Burkholderiaceae_C > CAVTWY01. Next base: position 847,241 of record CAVTXI010000012.1, on the reverse strand, counting down.
CCGAAGGTCGCGCCGCCCGCGATCCTCGTCACCACGATCTACCCGGGCGCGTCGGCGCAGGTGCTCAGCGACACCGTGCTCGCCGTCATCGAGCAAGAGCTCAACGGCGCGCCCGCGATGATCTACATGGAGTCGGTCGCGCAGCCCAATGGCCTGGGCACGATCACGGCGACCTTCGAGCCCGGCACGAACATCGACCTGGCGCAGATCGAGGTGCAGAACCGCCTGGCACGCGCCAATCCGCGGCTACCGTCGACGGTGGTGCAGCAGGGCGTGCGCATCGACAAGGCGAACGCGAACTTCCTGCTCGTGGTGTCGCTGACCACGGTGAACCCGGCGGTCGACATCCTCGCGCTCGCCGACTTCACGGCACGCAACGTGCAGCCCGAAATCCAGCGCGTGAGCGGGGTCGGCGCGGCGCAGCTTTTCGGTTCCGAACGCGCGATGCGCGTGTGGTTCGACCCGGCCAAGCTCGAGGCCTACGGCATGTCGCCGGCCGAAGTCGTCACGTCGATCCGCGCGCAGAACATCCAGGTGCCCGGCGGCACCATCGGTGACCAGCCCGCGGTGCCGGGCCAGCCGACCAGCGCGACGGTGGTGGTGGGCGGGCAGCTCACGAGCATCGAAGCGTTCGGCGCGATCGTGCTGCGCGCGCAGGCCGACGGCTCGACGGTGCGCCTGCGCGACGTGGCGCGTGTCGAACTCGGCTCGCAAAGCTATGGCTTCACGTCGCGGCTGAACGGCAAGCCGTCGGTCGGCATCGGCGTGCAGCTCGCGCCGACGGCCAACGCGCTCGCCACGGCGTCGGAGATCCGCGATCGCATGGCCGAACTGAAGGCGACCTTTCCGCAGGGCGTCGACTACGCGGTGCCGTACGACAGTTCGAAGTTCGTTCGTATCTCGATCGAGGAAGTGGTCAAGACGCTGGCCGAAGCCGTGCTGCTGGTGTTCCTGGTGATGCTCGTCTTCCTGCAAAGCCTGCGCTACACGTTGATCCCGACGGTGGTGGTGCCGATCGCGCTGCTGGGCACGTTCGCGATGTTGTACGTGTTCGGCTTCTCGATCAATGTGCTGACGCTTTTCGGCATGGTGCTGGCGATCGGCATCCTGGTCGACGATGCGATCGTCGTGGTCGAGAACGTCGAGCGCTTGATGGCCGAAGAGGGTCTGAGCCCTCGCGACGCAACCGTCAAGGCGATGGAGCAGATCACCGGCGCGGTGATCGGCATCACCGTGGTGCTGATGGCGGTGTTCATTCCGATGGCGTTCTTCGCCGGCTCGGTCGGCAGCATCTACCGGCAGTTCTCGTTGTCGATGGTGTCGGCGATCGGCTTCTCGGCGTTCCTGGCGTTGACGCTCACGCCGGCGTTGTGCGCGTCGTTCCTGAAGCCAGCGAAACATCACGACGAGCGGCGTGGTCTGTTCGCGATGTTCAACCGCGGCTTTCGGCGCACCGCGAAAAGCTACGAAGGCATCGTCGCGCGCATCCTGCCGCACGCGGCGCGTTGGTTGGTCGCGTTCGTGTTGATCGTCGCTGTCGTCGTGTGGGCCTTCGTGCGCCTGCCGTCGTCGTTCCTGCCGAACGAAGACCAGGGCTACCTGATCGTCAACGTGCAACTGCCGCCGGGTGCGACGATCGACCGCACGCAGGCCGCGATGGCGCAAGCCGAGAACTTCTTCATGCAGCAGCCCGAGGTCGAGAACGTGATTGGCGTGATCGGCTTCAGCTTCAGCGGGCAGGGGCAGAACGCCGGCATCATCTTCGTGCCGCTGAAAGACTGGAAGGAGCGCAAGGGCGAGCAGCATTCGGCACAAGCGCTGGCAGGCCGCGCCTTCGGGCCGATGATGGGCATTCGCGATGCGTTCATCTTTCCGCTGAGCCCGCCGCCGATTCCCGAACTGGGCACCGCGACCGGCTTCAACCTGCGGCTGCAGGATCGCGCGGGCCAAAGCCGCGAGGCGCTGGTCAACGCGCGCAACCAGATGCTGGGCATGGCGTCGCAAAGCAAGGTGGTCGTCGGCGTGCGGCCCGACGGGCTCGAAGACGCGCCGCAATTGCAGATCGACATCGACCGCGAACGCGCGTATGCGCAAGGCGTGAGCTTCGATGCGATCAACGGGGTGCTGGCGGTGGCGCTCGGCTCGGCCTACGTCAACGACTTCCCCAACCGCGGCAAGCTGCAACGCGTGATCGTGCAGGCCGACGCCACGGCGCGCATGACGCCGGAAGACGTTCTGGCGCTGCGCGTGCCCAACGCGACCGGGCGGCTGGTGGCGGTCAACACCTTCGCGACCACGCGCTGGGTGAAGGGGCCGATGCAGAGCATCCGCTACAACGGCTACCCGGCGTTGCGCCTGGGTGGTGACGCCGCGCCGGGCCGCTCGACCGGCGATGCGATGGCCGAGATGGAGCGCTTCGGCAAACAACTGCCGCCGGGCTTCGCGGTTGAGTGGACCGGCCAGTCGCGCGAAGAGATCCTGTCGGGCGCGCAGACCACGATGCTGATGGCGTTCTCGCTGCTCGCGGTGTTCCTGTGCCTTGCGGCGCTGTACGAAAGCTGGGCCATCCCCGTCGCCGTGATGCTGGTCGTGCCGCTGGGCGTGCTGGGTGCGCTGGCCGGCGTGTGGCTGCGTGGTATGCCGAACGACGTGTACTTCAAGGTCGGGCTGATCACCGTGATCGGCTTGTCGGCGAAGAACGCGATCCTGATCGTCGAGTTCGCGAAGGACTTGCAGGCGCAGGGCAAGGGGTTGATCGAAGCCACGCTCGAGGCGTGTCACCTGCGCTTTCGGCCGATCGTGATGACGTTGCTCGCGTTCATGCTCGGCGTGTTGCCGCTGGCGTTGGCGACCGGCGCGGGCGCGGCGAGCCAGCGCGCGATCGGCACCGGCGTGCTGGGCGGCATGATCACTGCGACCGTGCTTGCGGTGGTGTTCGTGCCGGTGTTCTTCGTTGTCGTGCGGCGGATGACGCGGCACGGGGACCGCAAGCCGCCGCTGCCAACGTCGTCCGCGCCGCCCGGCACATCGGCGGCGCTGACGCAAGGGGCCAAGCCATGAGCGCCATCTTTCTCGCTCGCCCGCTTGCGGGAGAGGGCAGGGGTGAGGGTGCCACGCGCAAGCCCGATCCGTGCTGGCTCACGTGCGCCGTGCCGATCGCCTTCGCATGCCTGGTCCTCGCCTCCTGCGCCAACACGCCCGGCACGAGCACGGCCGTACGTGATGCCGCGAGCTTCGGCATTCCTGCGAAAGCGGGCATCGTCGGCGCGACGGGCGAGGGAGCACAGGCGATGCCGCCGTGGGACACCTTCGTGCTCGACGCCACGATGCGCACCCTGATCCGCGCCGCGCTGGCCGACAACCGCGACCTGCGCGTGGCGTTGCTCGCGGTCGAGCGTTCGCAGGCGCAACTGCGCGCGAGCCAGGCTGGTCGCTGGCCGCAACTCGGCGTGGGTGGTGCGGCGCAGCGCGCGCCGAACACGCAGGGCTCGCAAGGCAACACCTTCAGCGCTGGCTTGCAGATGCCGGCCTGGGAGATCGACTTCTTCGGCCGCCTCGCAGCGCTCGACGACGCAGCGCGCGCGCAGTTGTTGTCGAGCCAGGCGGGCCAACGCGCGGCCGAACTCGCGCTGGTCGCCGCGGTGGCGAACACCGTGCTGGCGCTGCGCACCGACGCGCAGTTGCTCGCGATCGCGCAACGCACGCTGGCCACCCGCGACGAGTCGCTGCGCCTGGTCACGCTGCGCGAGCGCCAGGGTGCGGCGTCGCTGGTCGATGTCAACGCGCAAGCGGTGCTCGCGGCGCAAGCGAAGGCGGCGGTCGCGCAGTTCGAGCGCCAGGTGGCGCAGGACACGAGCGCGTTGCAGCTGCTGGTGGGGCGCGAGTTGCAGCCCGCGGAGATCGACGCGGCGATGGCCGTGGCGTCGAGCGCACCGAGTGATCCTTTGATGGACGTGCCCGCGGGCATCACATCAACGGCGCTGCTCGACCGCCCGGACGTGATCGCCGCCGAGCGTCAGTTGGACGCCGCGCAGGCGAACGTTTCGGCTGCGCGCAAGGCGGTTCTGCCCGCCGTGACGCTGACGGCCCAGGCCGGGCAGGCCAGCACGTCGCTGCGCGACATGCTCGAGGGCGGGCGCTTCGCCTACACGCTCGCCGCAAACCTCTTCTTCGCGATCTTCGACGGCGGCCGACGTCAGGCCGGCATCGACATCGCCGAGTCGACACAGCGCGCCGCGTTGGCGCAGTATGAAGGTGCGGTGCAGTCGGCGTTCCGCGAAACGGCCGACGCGCTGGTCGCGACCGACACGTGGCGTCGGCAACGCACCGCGCTCGACGAGCAGTTGCGTGCAGCGCAGGACTTGTCGCGCCTGGTCGACCTGAAGGCTCAGCGCGGCGCGGCCAGCCTGCTCGAGCAGCTCGAGGCGCAACGCAACCTCTTCGCCGCCGAGCAGGCCGCGGTGCAGGCACGCCAGGCCGAGCAGGCGAGTCGCGTCGCGGTGTGGAAGGCGATAGGGCGCTGAGCCACCCGCTTTCGATCAGCGAATCGCGAACGCCTCGGGCCGCCGTGCGCGTTCGCGCGTGACAAGCGCGATGATCATGACCGGCGCCAGCGGCATCAGCAACATCGCCCACGGCAACGGCAACCCCATCGCATGCGCCGCCACCACCGCCGCGAGGACCGCGAGGCCGGCGACGACGATGCCCGGGCGCCGCAGGGCGTGCCGCGTCAGGCGGTTGTCGAGCCAGGCGACGGTCACGAGGTAGATCGCGGTCGCCGCTGCCACCAAGCCGATCGCGAGCACGCTCGACACGCCAGCCTGCGCTGCCACCGGCGCCTTCGCCTTCAACTGGTCCGCCACCACTTCCATGAACGCCCCCAGCGCGGCAAGTGACGCGAACACCGGCGCGTGGCCGTAGCCCCAACCGAAAGCTCGGTCGCGATGGTGGTGCAGCGCTTCGGCCGACGGCACCAGAAAGTACACCCACCACAACGAAAGAATCAATGCCGCCGAACCGAGGCCGACGAGCGCGAGGTCGAACGTCCAGCCGCGCGCCTCGATCACGCCCGCGACCGCGTTGGCGGCGCCGAGCACGCATTCGCCCAGCACGATGATCGTGAAGAGCCCGTAGCGTTCGGCAACGTGATGCGCGTGCCACGGCGTGTGGCCAGCGCGTGCGGCCCACAGCGGCACCATGAATTCGAACGCCATCAGCACGGCAAAGGCGGGGATCTGCACCGACCGCGGCAACCACAGGCGCGCGATCCACAGCAGCTGGAGCACGAAGATGCCGATCGCGTAGCGCAAGGCGGTGCGCCGACCTTCCGGGTGCTCGCGCGCGACGCGCAGCCACACGGCCACGAGCGAGATGCGCATCACCACGTAGCCGATGACCACGGTCGTGAAGTCGCCCTGGATGACCTTCGGAACGCCCGCCGCGACGATCAGCACGCCGACCATCTGAACCATCGTGAAGAGACGATAGCTCGTGTCATCGGTGTCGTAGGCGCTGGCGAACCAGGTGAAGTTCATCCATGCCCACCAGATCGCGACGAAGGCGAGCCCGAAGCCCAGCAGGCCCTCGCCAAGGTGCTGCGCGACGACCGCGTGATGCAACTGCGAAGCGGCTGCCGCGATGGCGACGACGAACGTCAGGTCGAACAGCAGTTCGAGCGGCGTGGAGACGCGATGCGCCTCGTGGATGTCGCGCCCTTGCAGCGGGCGACGGGAACGGGATTGCGAATAGGAATGGCTCATGGCGAATGAGTATGGTCGGGACGCGACGCCGTCGCCGCGCGCGCCAGCGCCTGCGCCAGCAGGCGCGCGGCGGCCGGCACGCTGCCGTCGGCGCGCAGGCACACGACGAAGCGACGCTCGGCCCACACGTCGGACAGCGGCACCAGCGACAAGGCGCCGTGGGCCGCGTGCAGGCGCACCGCTTCGCCGGGCAGGATGGCTGGGCCCAGGCCTGCGGCAACCACGCGCGCGCCGGCGTCCATGCTCGAGACCTGGATGCGGTGCACGAACGCGACCGACAGCTTGGCCGCTTCGCGTTGCAGCAGACGGTCGACGAGGCCGCCCACCGCGACCGCGACGGTGACGTGCGGCAGCGCCTGCGCGAAGCTCATTCGTCGACGTTGCGCGAGCGCGTGGCCCGGCGGCGCGGCCAGGCACAGGTGGTCGCGTCGATACGGCAGCGCCACCAGGCCCGCCATGTCGACCAACTCCGGCAGATCCCACAACACACCCAGGTCGGCCGCGCCTTCGCGCACGGCTTTGACGATCTCGGTGCTGACGCGTTCGTCCAGGCTCACGCGCACCTGCGGGTGACTCTGGAGGAACGCACCGATGTCGGCCGGCAGGTCTTCGGCCAGCACCGACGGTGCGGCCAGGATGCGCACGTTGCCCTGCGCGCCGGTCGCGAAGTCAGACAGCTCAGCGTGCATGCGCGCCATCGTCGACAGCACCTCGCGCGCCTGGCGCAGCAGCGCTTGGCCCGCGGGCGTGGGTTCGATGCCGCGGCGGCCGCGCACCAGCAGCGGCGCACCGATCTGCGTTTCGATCGCCGCGATGCGCTTGCTGACCGCCGACGCGACGATCGACTCACGCTCGGCGGCGCGCGCGATGTTGCGCTCTTCGCAGACCGCGACGAAGAGCCGCAAGGTCACGGGGTCGAAGGTGTGTGCCATGCCGGTATGGAACCGCGAGGGTTCCAAGATACCGCCCATGATGCACCCGGGCATGGCTAAAGTGCGGTGATGAACACTGCTGCGAACCCTGCGAACCCTGTGATCACGGCACCGGTTGCGGCACCGGTCACCGTCCGCGATGTCGGCCTACGCGACGGCCTGCAGATCCTCTCGCGCGTCGTGCCGACCGATGCCAAGCTCGAGTGGCTGCGCGCCGCTTACGACGCGGGGCTGCGCGAGCTCGAGGTTGGGTCCTTCGTGCCCGCGAAGTTGATGCCGCAGCTGGCTGACACCGCCGAGCTGGTCGCCTTCGCCAAGACGCTGCCCGGCTGCAAGCCGTCGGTGCTGGTGCCGAACGTGAAGGGCGCCGAACGCGCGCTCGATGTCGGCGCGCACTCGATGCTGCTGCCGCTGTCGGCCAGCCATGAGCACAGCCTGGCGAACTTGAAGCGCACGCCCGATGCGGTGGTCGAGGACCTGCACCGCATCGTTGAGTTGCGCGATGCGCGCGGGTCCGACTGCCTGGTCGAGGTCGGCATGTCGACCGCCTTCGGCTGCACGATCCAAGGCCGTGTGGAGCCCGATGAAGTCGTGCGCCTGGTGAAAGCCGCGCTGAACACTGGCATCGACCGTATCGGCCTGGCCGACACCGTGGGCTATGCCGACCCGTTGCAGGTGAAGACGCTGTTCGAGCGTTGCCTCGTGGTAGCCGGCGACCGGTTCGAGCTGCGGCCACTTCCACGATACGCGCGGGCTCGGGTCCGCCAATGTACTCGCGGCGTGGCAAGCGGGCATTCGGCGCTTCGACGCGTGCGTGGGCGGCATCGGCGGTTGCCCGCACGCGCCCGGTGCCAGCGGCAACGTCGCAACCGAAGACGTGGCGTATCTCTTTGCCAGCATGGGTGTGCCGACAGGCCTGCACTTCGACCGGCTGATGGCGCTGCGAGCGAGCATCGCGAAGTGGCTCGAGGGCGAACCGCTGCACGGTGCGATCTGGCGCGCGGGCCTGCCGAAGACGGTGGTGGCATGAGCGAGTCATCCACGACGCCGCGCCCGCTCGCTGGCCTGAAGGTCGTCGAGTTCACGCACATGGTGATGGGCCCGACCTGCGGCATGGTGCTGGCCGATCTGGGCGCCGATGTCATCAAGGTCGAGCCGATCGAAGGCGACCGCACGCGCACGCTGTTGGGCGCGGGTGCGGGCTTCTTCCCGCTGTTCAACCGGAACAAGAAGAGCGTGCGCATCGACCTGCACGAGCCCGACGGTGCGGCAGCGGCGCGGCGCTTGTGCGCGGACGCCGACGTGGTGGCCGAGAACTTCAAGCCCGGTACGCTGGCGAAGTACGGTCTGGACTACGAGGCGTTGTCGGCCACGAACCCGAAGCTGATCTACGCCAGCCTGAAGGGCTTTCTGCCGGGCCCCTACGAACACCGCACCGCGCTCGACGAGGTGGTGCAGATGATGGGCGGCCTGGCCTACATGACCGGCCGCCCGGGTGATCCTTTGCGCGCGGGCACATCGGTCAACGACATCATGGGCGGCATGTTCGGCGCCATCGCGGTGCTGGGTGCGTTGATCCAGCGTGGCATCACCGGCCGCGGCATGGAAGTGCAGGCGGCGCTGTTCGAGAACAACGTGTTCCTGGTCGGCCAGCACATGCTTCAGTACGCGATCACCGGCAAGCCCGCAGCGCCGATGCCCGCGCGCATCAGCCCGTGGGCGATCTACGACGTGTTCACGGTGAAGGACGGCGAGCAGATCTTCCTGGCGGCCGTGAGCGACGCGCAATGGAACACGTTCTGCGACGCGCTGGTGTTGGGTGACCTGAAGGCCGACCCGCGATACGCGCTGAACAATGACCGCGTGAAGCTGCGGGGCGAACTGCTGCCGATCCTGAGATCGCGTCTGGTCGAACGCCGCGCCGCCGACATCGCGCGCGCGATGGAACAAGCCGGGCTGCCTTTTGCGCCGATCCGCAAGCCCGAAGAGCTGCTCGACGACCCGCATCTTGTTGCCACCGGCGGGCTGGCCGACATCCGCTTGACTGACGGCGAACGTGCCGGTGAAGTCGTGAAGGCAACCCTGTTTCCATTCACGCTCGACGGCCATCGCCCCGGCGTGACGATGAATCCGCCACGAAGCGGCGAACACACGCGCGAGGTGCTTCGCTCGGTCGGGATGTCCGACGACGAGATCGACGCCTTGATCGCAAGCCACGCCGTGGCCTGATACCCCCCACATCCCCTGTGCACACTGGAGACACCATGACCATTCGCCGCCGTTTTGTCACCACCATGATCGGCTCGGTCTGCACGCTGGCGTTGCCAGCGTGGGCGCAGATGGGCGAAAAAACGGTGAAGCTGATCCTGCCGAACGCGCCGGGTTCGGGCGTCGACGCCATCACGCGCGCCGCGCAGGCGGCGCTGGCGAAAGCGTTCGGTCATCCGGTCGTGATCGAGAACCAGGCGGGCGCGGGCGGCATCTTGGGCCTGCAGGCGCTGGCGCGTTCGGCGCCCGACGGCACGACGTTGTCGGTGGTGTCGAACAACGTCGTCATCTTCCCGAGCGTGTTCAAGAGCATTCCATTCGACATGCCAGGCGACTTCACGCCGATCGCCGTCGTCGGTGCCACGCCGATCGTGCTGGTGGTGAACCCGACGAAGGTACCCGCGAAGGACCACAAAGAGTTCGCCGCGTTGCTGAAAGCCAAGCCCGATCAGATGACCTACGGCTCGGGCGGCAATGGCACCATCCTTCACCTGACGGGTGAGCAGTACGTGGCCGAGGTCGGCAGCAAGGCGCGCCACATTCCGTACAAGGGCGTCGGCCCATTCGTCACCGATCTCATCGGCGGGCAGATCGACTTCGGCACGCTGGCATTGCCGTCGGTGCAGCAGCACATCAAGAGCGGCGCGTTGCGCGCGATCGGTGTGGGCGGCGCGCAGCGCTCACCCGCGGCGCCCGACATTCCGACGATCGCCGAGCAGGGCGCACCGAACTATGTGGTCGAAGCGTGGTTCGGCGTGGTCGGCCCGAAGGGCATGTCGGCGGCTGACGTGAAGCGCGCGCATGACGCGGTCAGTGCGGCGTTCGCCGATGCCGCTGTGCTCGAGGCGATGGCCAAGCAGGGCAACACCATCAACGTCAGTACGCCCGAGCATGCGCAGAAATACTTCCGCAGCGAAATGGAGAAGTACGCGAAGCTCGTGAAGCAGGCGGGCATCGAGCCGCAGTGAACCCGCCTGGTCGGCCATGACCATGCTGGCCGAGCTTCAGCGCGATCAGGCCACGGCGAGGCGCTAAGCGTCTACGGCGCAATCGCCTTCGATACCTCGCCCGAGTACACGCTCTCGTTGCCGTCCGTGTCGAAGGTCGTGACCGCGAAGTAGTACGTGCGCCCGCGCGTCAGACCCGTGACCGTGTAGCCGGGCGCTGTGCCCACGTCGATGCCCGTGCCCATGCTCTGCTGGTATGACCTCGAGGCTTGACCGTAATAGACGCGATAGCCGGCGAAGCCCGTGGTCGGCGCGGCCCAGCTCAAGGTGGCGGTGCCGTCTACGGCCGGCGGCGTAGAGGGTGGCGGCGGCGCAGGCGACGAGGGTGCAGGCGATGACGGCGCAGCCGTTAGCACTGCACCGACGCTGTTGTCGATCTCGCATGACTTCACGATCCCACGGGCCGGATCGCTGCCGAAGGCGTCGACCGTGCAGACAAGGGACGAGCCCGTGAGCGCGTCGTAGACCCATCCGTGGTTTGCATGTCCGAAGCGGACATTGCGCGTCGTCGCGTTGGGGAAGACGAGGGTCTGCCACTCGTTCGCGATCCATTGCCATCCGGCAGCAGGAGGTGGTGTCGACGCCGCGGTGTCGACCTCGCATGACTTCACGACCCCACGGGCCGGGTCGCTGCCGAAGAAGTCGACCGTGCACGCGAGGGATGTGCTCGTCACCGTCTTGAACACCCAGCCGTGGCTTGCGTGGCCAAAGCGAACGTTGCGCGCGCTTGCATCGGGGAAGTTGACCGGTTGCCACTCACTGGCGATCCAATGCCATGCCTGGTTCGTGGCTGACAAGCGGGGGGCATCCTCCCGCATGATCGAAGCGGGCCCCCCGGCGGCACTGTCGTCCGAGCTTCCTCCGCACGCGGCCAGCACGGCAGCGAAGAGGGGTGCGAGTTGAAGGCAGGCGCGGCGGTTCATCGATGGTCGTTCCATGGATAGCTAAAGATTTGGACGACCGTCTCGATGCGTCCGCGAACCGAAACGACAGCGATGTCCGGCGCCGCGCATGATCATCAAGATAACTGCGCAGCTGTAACCACGCAGCGTGCTTGTGTAGCAGCCGTTGCGCCAGTTGCTCGAGACGTGACATGCGGTTGCACTTCATGGTGGTCATCACGCATCACTCGGGCAGACATGCTTGGGTTTGATGCAACCAACGCGCCAGCGAAAGCGCGTTGGCGACGAGGCTGCGAAAATGCGTGACTTCGACGCCACCATCCATCGCCATGCCAGGCCGCACCCTCTACGACAAGCTGTGGGACGACCACGTCGTCCACACCGAGCCCGACGGCACCGCCGTGCTCTACATCGACCGCCATCTCGTGCACGAGGTGACGAGCCCGCAGGCCTTCGAAGGCCTGCGTCTTGCGGGTCGAAAACCGTGGCGCACGAGTTCGATCGTCGCCACCGCCGACCACAACACGCCCACGGAGGGCTGGGAGCGCGGGCTCGATGGCATCGCCGATCCGGTGTCGCGCCAGCAGGTCGTCACGCTCGACAAGAACATCCGCGAGGTTGGCGCGGCGGCGTACTTCCCTTTCCTGCACCAACGCCAAGGCATCGTGCACGTCATCGGGCCCGAGAACGGCGCGACGCTGCCGGGCATGACGGTGGTCTGCGGCGACTCGCATACCTCGACGCACGGTGCCTTCGGCGCGCTGGCGCACGGCATCGGCACCAGCGAGGTCGAACATGTGCTGGCGACGCAGACGCTGTTGGCGCGCAAGGCGAAGAACCTGCTGGTGAACGTGACCGGCACGCTGGCGCGCGGTTGCACCGCGAAAGACATCGTGCTGGCGATCATCGGCAAGATCGGCACTGCGGGCGGTACCGGCTACACGATCGAGTTCGGCGGCCCCGCGATGCGCGCGTTGTCGATGGAAGGCCGCATGACGGTGTGCAACATGGCGATCGAGGCCGGCGCGCGCGCGGGGCTGGTCGCAGTCGATCAGAGGACCATCGACTACGTGAAGGGTCGCCCCTTCGCGCCGACCGGCGTGGCGTGGGACCAGGCGACCGTGCTGTGGCGCGCGCTCCAGTCCGACGCTGATGCGGTGTTCGACAAGGTGGTCGAAGTTAATGCGTCTGCGTTGGTGCCGCAGGTGACGTGGGGCACCAGCCCCGAGATGGTCGTATCGATCGAGGACCGCGTGCCCGATCCCGACAAGGAGCAAGACGCCGACAGGCGCCGTGCCATGGAGGCCGCGTTGAAGTACATGGGGCTCGAACCGAACAAGGCGATGAGCGACATCCACGTCGACAAGATCTTCATCGGCTCGTGCACCAACAGCCGCATCGAAGACCTGCGCGAAGCCGCTTCGGTGGTACGCGCGGTGGGCGGCAAAGTGGCGCGCAACGTCAAGCTCGCGCTCGTCGTGCCCGGGTCGGGGCTGGTGAAGGCGCAGGCCGAGAAGGAAGGGCTGGACACGATCTTCAAGGCCGCGGGATTCGAGTGGCGCGAGCCCGGTTGTTCCATGTGCCTGGCGATGAACGCCGATCGCCTCGAGCCCGGTGAGCGCTGCGCGTCGACCAGCAATCGCAACTTCGAAGGGCGACAAGGCGCAGGCGGACGCACGCACCTGGTGTCGCCCGCCATGGCTGCGGCGGCCGCGATGAACGGCCACTTCGTCGACGTCCGGAGGATCCCCCGATGAAAGCCTTCACCGTGCACCAGGGCCTGGTCGCTCCGATGGACCGCGACAACGTCGACACCGACGCGATCATCCCGAAGCAGTTCCTGAAGTCGATCCATCGCTCGGGCTTCGGCCCGAACCTGTTTGACGCATGGCGGTACCTCGACCCGGGTGAACCAGGGCAGGACCCGACGACGCGCAAGCCGAACCCCGACTTCGTGCTGAACCAGCCGCGCTACAAGGGCGCGTCGATCCTGCTGGCCCGGCGCAACTTCGGCTGCGGCTCGAGCCGCGAACACGCACCGTGGGCGCTCGACCAATACGGCTTTCGCGCCATCATCGCGCCCAGCTACGCCGACATTTTTCATAACAACTGCTTCAAGAACGGCATCTTGCCGATCGTGGTGACCGAGTCGCAGGTGCAGCGGCTGTTCGACGATGTGACCGCGTTTAACGGGTTCACGTTGAAGATCGACCTGCCGGCGCAGAAGGTGGTGCTGCCCGACGGCACCGCGTTCGAGTTCGACGTTGCATCGTTCCGGAAGGAATGCCTCGTCAACGGCTGGGACGACATCGGCCTGACGCTGAAGCACGCCGACAAGATCCGCGCGTTCGAAGCCGAGCGCCTCGCGCGCATGCCGTGGCTGGCGCACACGATGCAGGGGAACCCATGACCAAACTCATCGCAGTCCTGCCCGGTGACGGCATCGGCACTGAAATCATGGCCGAAGCGCTTCGCGTGCTCGAAGCGCTGAAGCTCGACCTTCGCTTCGAGCATGCGCCCGTCGGCGGCGCCGCTTACGAAGCTGCGGGCCATCCGCTGCCGCCGGCGACGCTCGAGCTTGCCAAACGCGCCGATGCGATCCTGTTCGGCGCGGTCGGCGACTGGAAGTACGACAAGCTCGATCGGCCTCTGCGGCCCGAGCAGGCGATCCTCGGACTGCGCAAGCATCTCGGGCTTTTCGCCAATTTCCGCCCGGCGCTTTGTTATGAGCAGTTGACGGATGCGTCGAGCCTGAAGCCCGAGCTGGTTGCGGGGCTCGACATCCTGATCATCCGCGAGCTGACGGGTGACATCTACTTCGGCCAACCGCGCGGGCGACGCACGGCGGTCGATGGCCACTTCCCCGGTGCGGAAGAAGCCTTCGACACCATGCGCTACAGCCGCCCGGAAATCGAGCGCATTGCGCACGTGGCTTTTCGCGCCGCCCGCCAACGCCGCGGCAAGCTGACGAGCGTGGATAAGGCCAACGTGCTCGAGACCTTCCAGTTCTGGAAGGACGTGGTGACCGAGGTGCACGCGCAGTACCCCGACGTGGCGCTCGACCACATGTACGTCGACAACGCGGCGATGCAGCTCGTGAAGGCGCCGAAAGCCTTCGACGTGATCGTCACCGGCAACATGTTCGGCGACATCCTCAGCGACGAAGCGGCGATGTTGACCGGCTCGATCGGCATGTTGCCGTCGGCTTCGCTCGACGCGAATGGCAAGGGCCTGTACGAGCCCAGCCACGGGAGCGCGCCCGACATCGCCGGCAAGGGCGTGGCGAACCCGCTGGCGACGATCCTGTCGGCCGCGATGATGCTGCGCTACACGCTCCAGATGCCCGAGCCAGCCGACCGCATCGAGGCCGCGGTGAAAGCCGTGCTGGCGCAGGGCCTGCGCACCGCCGACATCGCAACCGCTGGCTCGAGCAAGGTTGGCACGCGCGCGATGGGTGACGCGGTGGTGAATGCGTTGCGGACGTAGCGGACGTCATGGTCCGGTCGGCGGCACCTTTACAATCGTTCGTCATGCAAGCCTTTCGCGCCATCCTCGAGATGCCGTCGGCCCTCCCGGTCGGCGCCGCGTTCGGCTGCACGGGCGCCGTCCTGGCGACCAAGACGACTGCGATTAAAACGACGAGCTAGTCAGCTCCGGTTCGCCTCGCCCATCCACTTTCATGGACTCACCCGGCGAATCGAGCCGGTGGTGACAGGGTGGGTCCGCAGCATGAAAGGTGATTGAGATGGCACTCGCGAACAACCCGTTGGTCGGCCTCGTCGGCTGGCGCGGCATGGTGGGCTCGGTCCTGATGGACCGCATGAAGGCCGAGGGCGACTTCCCGCTGATCGAGCCACTGTTCTTCTCGACGTCGAATGCCGGCGGCGCCGCGCCGACGATGGCGAAGAACGAAACGAAGCTCGTCGACGCCCATGACATCGCCGCGCTGAAGCGCTGCGATGTCGTCATCACCTGCCAGGGCGGTGAGTACACCAAGGCGGTCTACCCGAAGCTGCGGGCCGCGGGCTGGAAGGGCTACTGGATCGACGCCGCAAAAACGCTGCGCATGAACGACGACGCCGTCATCGTGCTCGACCCGGTGAACATGCCCGTGATCCGAAGCGCGCTCGCCAAGGGCGTGAAGGACTACATCGGCGGCAATTGCACGGTCAGTTGCATGCTGATGGGCGTGGGCGCGCTGTTCAAGGCCGACTTGGTCGAGTGGATGACCTGCACGACGTATCAGGCGGCCAGCGGTGGCGGTGCGCAGCACATGCGAGAGCTGCTGACGCAGTACGGCACGCTGAACGCGGCGGTGAAGCCGCTGCTCGACGACCCAGCGTCGGCGATTCTCGAGATCGACCGCGCCGTCGCCGCCACGCAGCGCGGGCTGTCGGCGACGCAGACCGAGAACTTCCTCGTGCCGTTGGGTGGCAGCCTCATTCCGTGGATCGACGCCGATCGCGGCGATGGCACGAGCCTCGAGGAGTGGAAGGGCGGTGCCGAGACCAACAAGATCTTGGGCCGCGGGCCGGGTTTCGGCACGTCGATCCCGGCCACGCCGATCGACTCGATCTGCGTGCGCGTTGGCGCCATGCGCTGCCACAGCCAGGCGCTGACGATCAAGCTGAAGCAGGACGTGCCGATGTCCGACATCGAGCAGATGATCGCGAACGACAACGCATGGGTGAAGTTCGTGCCCAACACGAAGGAAGCGAGCATCCGTCAGCTGACGCCGGTGGCCGTGACCGGCACGATGGATATCGCTGTCGGGCGCGTGCGAAAGTTGGCATTGGGGCCGACCTACCTCGGTGCCTTCACGATCGGTGATCAGTTGTTGTGGGGTGCGGCCGAACCGCTGCGCCGCATGCTGCGCATCTTGCTCGAGAAGTGAGAGCGATTGGTACTGCACCGGGCGGGGCTGCGTGGTCATGCATAACGTTGCATTCGCATGTCCCCGTTTGGCCGCTTGTCGCGTATCAGCACAAGTTGGTGTGCACTATGACCGGTCCGCCGACGCGGGTTAGACTTGTTGCGAGAAAGGTGGGCGTCGCGCCCGCCGCGAGTAAGAAAATCTAACCCGATGCCACCGCCGTTGCCGCGCGTTGTGGCGCAGTGCCTAGGCACGCACTGATCGGGGCCGACGGCCCCGGACCATCTCGACGGGAGCCATCTCTTGAAACATACGAACCCCTTGCATCGATTCGCTTTGTCCAGCATCGCCGCCGCCGCGTTGGCGCTGGCAGCTTCGCAGGCGGGCGCATTGGGACTTGGCCGCTTGGCCGTGCAGTCGTCACTTGGCGAGAACATGCGCGCCGAGATCGACATCACGAGTCTGTCGCCCGAAGAGGCACAGTCGCTGCGCGTGCGAGTTGCGCCGCCCGAGGCGTATCGCGCCGCGGGTGTCGACTACAACGCGGTGTTGTCGTCCGTGACGACGTCGGTCCAGAAGCGCTCCGACGGCCGCTCCTACCTTCGCGTGACCACCGACCGCGTGGTTCAAGAGCCGTTCGTCGACGTGATCCTCGAGATCCAGTGGGCCAATGGGCGTCTGGTGCGCGAGTACACCTTGTTGTTCGACCCGCCCGCGTCGCGCACGGCCGTAGCCCAGGCCCCCGCGCCGACGGTGGCGCCAGCGATGTCGGCTGCACCTGCGGCTGCCGCGGCGGTCTCGCCGCCTCCCGTGGCGCCTGCGCCTGCTCCGATTGCGGCTGCGACACCAGCGCCCGCGGCGGTTGCTCCCGCCCCGCGTCCGGTGCCTGCACCGGCGCCCGTACCTGCACCGGCACCTGTCGCGCGTGCGCCAGCGCCGACGCCGGTAGCTCGAGCCCCTGTGGCAGCGGCGCCGAAGCCGGCGGCTGCGCCGAGAGCGCCGACTAAGGCATTTACTGGCGACGAATACAAGGTCCGAACCGGCGACACGCTGTCGCGGGTTGCCGGTATCACGCGTCCTGAGGGCGTGTCGCTCGATCAGATGCTCGTGGCGCTTCTGCGCAGCAACAGCGACGCGTTCATCGGGCAGAACATGAATCTGCTCAAGAACGGCACGGTGTTGAAGGTGCCGTCGGCCGCCGATGCGCAGTCGGTGGCAAACACCGAAGCCCGGCAAGTGATTCAGGCGCAGGCCCGTGACTTTGCGTTGTATCGCGAGCGGCTGGCCCAGGGCACGTCGGTTGCCAAGGCCGAAGAAGCGCTTCGCAGCGCAGCCGGCCGGATCGAAGCCCGCGTGCAGGACTCCAAGCCCGCTCCGCTGACGGCCGACAAGCTCACCTTGAACCGCCCCGGCTCTGGAACCTCGGCCTCACCCGAGACGAAAGTGTCGAAGGACACCGAGAGCAAGGATTTGACGACGCGCACGGCCGAACTTAAGCGCAACCTCGAAGAGTTGAAGAAGCTCCAAGCAGGTACGAGCGGCTCGACATCGACATCTTCCACGCCCAAGGTTGGCGTCACTGCGCCTGCTGCCACGGCAGCGGCAGCAGCGGCTGAGGCTGCAAAGACGGCAGCGGCTGAGGCTGCAAAGACAGCAGCGGCCGAGGCCGCGAAGACAGCAGCGGCTGAGGCCGCAAAGACAGCAGCGGCTGAGGCCGCAAAGACAGCAGCGGCTGAGGCCGCGAAGACGGCAGCGGCCGAGGCCGCGAAGACAGCAGCAGCCGAGGCTTCAAAGAAGGCGGCGGCCGAGGCTGCGGCGAAGACAGCTGCGGCTGCGGCTGCAAAGGCCGCAGCGGCCGCCACACCGCCCGCACCCGTCGTGGCGCCCGCGCCACCCCCCGTGGTTGCTGCACCGCCTGCGCCGCCGGTCACGCCACCGCCGCCCCCTCCGCCCGCGCCCGCTCCTGTTGCGGCTGCGCCAGCGCCGGCCCCAGTTGCTCCCAAGCCTGCCGCGAAGGCGCCGGCAGCCGAGCGGGGTCTGCTTGGTGAACTTGCCGACGGCCCGTACCTGCTGCCCGGGGTGGGCCTGCTTGCCGTCGCCGGCGTCGGTGCCTTCTGGGCGATGCGGCGTCGCCGCAAGCAGTCCGAAGGTGGCGAGACGTCGTTCCTCGAGAGCCGACTTCAGCCTGATTCGTTCTTCGGCGCCAGCGGTGGCCAGCGCATCGACACGCGCGATGCGACGGGCGCTTCGTCGTCGATGTCGTACTCGCTCAGCCAGCTCGATGCGATCGGTGACGTCGACCCCGTGGCGGAAGCCGACGTGTACCTCGCTTACGGTCGCGATCTGCAGGCCGAAGAGATCCTTAAAGAGGCGATGCGGACCAACCCCGACCGCCTTGCGATCCGCACCAAGCTGCTCGAGGTTTACGCCAAGCGGCGTGACACAAAGGGCTTCGAACTGCTGGCCACGCAGCTGCATTCGCTGACCAAAGGCGAAGGCGAGGAGTGGGCCAAAGCGCAAGAGCTGGGCGCGCAGATCGACCCCGAGAACGTGCTGTATCGCCCGGGTGGCAAGCCCGCGATGTCGGCTGCCGGCGCGGCGATGGGCGGCAAAGAGCTGCTGAGCGCCACGACCATGCAGCAGACCCAGGTCGCGACCCAGCAGGCCACGATGCTCGACACGCAGCGGCTGTCCGACGTTGACCTCGACTTCGCCAGCAAGCCGATCCACCTCGAAGACACGCAGCCGATCGTCCCCGTGATTCCGCCGCTGCCGGCGATGCCGCCGTCGTCTTCGACTCCTGCGGTGATGCATGTTTCGCCCGCGCTGCCGACCATCGCTGATCTCAACCGCGTGCCGATCGGTGATTCGCAGGACGCGAGTGTTTCGAAAGCGATGGAGTTCGACCTCAGCGGCATCACGCTCGACCTGCCCAAGCGGCCGGGCGTGAAGTCGGACAGCGGCCCGATGACGCTGAACGATGCCGACGCGATGTTTGCGCGAGAGCACGACTTCGGCGCCTTCGGACCTTGGCCTTCCGTCGAGCTTCGAGACGGGCGATCCGCTCGTGCGCAAGATCGAACTGGCCGAAGAGTTCCGCCAGATTGGTGACCTCGACGGTGCGCGTGACCTGCTCGAGGAAGTGATCGGCAAGGCGAAGGGCGAGATCAAGGCGCGCGCTCAGGGCATGCTCGACCGCCTCGCGTCCTGATCGTCATCACGGCCGATCGGCGCCGATCGGCCGCGACGACCCCCTGAATCCCCATCGTCCATCCCCATCGCTCATCGTGTGTTGTTATCACACGGTGAGCGATTCTTTTTGGGGGTCCGGTGAGTGATTCGTCTTTGGCTGTCGATCGCTGCGATGGCCGTGAGCACAACGGGCGTATCGCGCTGGGGATTGCATACCGCGGCACCGCCTACCAGGGGTGGCAAAGCCAAGCCGGCGGGCGCACGGTGCAAGACGTGCTCGAAGCCGCGCTGTCGCGCTTCGTCGGTGCAGACCGTGTCGTGACCGTCTGCGCCGGCCGCACCGACACCGGCGTGCATGCCGTGCAGCAGGTGGTGCATGTCGACCCACGGGTCGAGCGCGACATGTCCTCGTGGGTGCGCGGCACCAACCGATACCTGCCGCACGACGTTGCGGTGCAGTGGTGCGTGCCGGTGACCCGCGACTTCCACGCACGCGCCAGTGCACGCGGTCGCGCGTATCGCTACGTGGTTCTCGAGTCGCCGGTGCGCCCGTCGCTCGAGAGCGGGCTGGTGGGCTGGGTGATTGGGCCCCCGAGCTCGCTGCCGCTCGCTGCCCCCCGAGGGGGCGCGTCAGCGGCTTCGGAACGGCCGCGCGCCGCTGTCAGGCCACTCGACCTCGACGCGATGCGCGAGGCCGCGGCGATGCTTGTGGGCACGCACGACTTCACGTCGTTCCGCGCCGCGCAGTGCCAGGCCGCGTCGCCCGTGAAGGACCTGCGGCGCGTCGATGTCCGCAGGGTCGGCGTTGGGCGCTACTGGCACTTCGACTTCGAGGCCAGCGCGTTCCTGCATCACATGGTGCGCAACATCATGGGCACGCTGCTGGCGATCGGCCAGGGTCGACATGCGCCTTCGTGGATGCTCGAGGTGCTGGCCGCACGCTCGCGCGCCGCTGCAGCGCCGACCTTCTCTGCCGACGGGCTTTACTTTCTCGGCCCGTCGTACGATGCGCGGCACGGCATCCCCGACACACCTGCCGACGCGCAGGCCTGGATGCCGCAGCACCCTGACTGATCGCGTCGTCGCATCGGTCGTCGAACCGGTCGTTGTATGCCCGAACGCACTCGCATCAAGATCTGTGGCCTTCGCACCGAGGCCGATATCGACGCGGCTGTCGAAGCCGGCGCTGACGCCGTGGGCTTTGTGCTGTACGACAAGAGCCCGCGCCACGTCGACGCGGCGCGCGCGGGCGAACTCGCGCGGCGCTTGCCAGCGTTCGTCACGCCGGTGCTGCTGTTCGTCAACGCCGACTACGACGCCATCGACGCTGCTCTGTTGGCGGTGCCGCAGGCCCTGATTCAGTTCCACGGGGATGAGCCACCCGCGTTTTGCGAGTCCGTGCACCGGCCGTACATGCGCGCCGTGTCGATGAAGCAGGGGGTCGACTTGTTAGACTGGTCCCAGCGCTTCAAAAGCGCGGCCGGCCTCGTACTCGACGCTCCTGTCGAAGGCTACGGAGGCGGCGGCAAGGTCTTCAATTGGTCACTGGTGCCCACAACCGGCGTTCGCATTCCCCTCGTTTTGTCTGGTGGGTTGAATGCTGCCAACGTGATCGATGGCGTGATGCGGCTGCGGCCGCATGCCGTTGACGTCAGTTCCGGCGTCGAGCAATCGAGGGGCGTAAAAAGCCCCGATCTCATCCGCCGGTTCTGCGACGCGGTGCGCGAGGCCGACGCGCGTGTCGCCGACGCGGGTTCCTGAAGCTCGATCTCACTCCTTCGCATGAGCGTCGACGAACGTCGATGCTCGGACACATCATGTTGAACGACCCACTAAAACACTACGCGCAACCCGACGCGCGAGGCTACTTCGGCCCTGCCAGCAACGTTCCGGGCGGCGTGGCCTACGGCGGCACCTTCGTCGCCGAGACGCTGATCGCCGCCGTCGACGAACTGACCGTCGCCTACGAGACGCATCGCCGCGACCCGGCGTTCCTGGCCGAGTTCGCGCACGAGCTCGAGCACTTCGTCGGCCGGCCCAGCCCGATCTATCACGCGCAGCGCTTAAGCCGCGAGCTCGGCGGCGCGCAGATCCACCTCAAGCGCGAAGACTTGAACCACACCGGCGCGCACAAGATCAACAACACCATCGGCCAGGCGCTGCTGGCGCGGCGCATGGGCAAGCCGCGCGTCATCGCCGAGACCGGCGCGGGCCAGCACGGCGTGGCCACGGCCACCATCTGCGCGCGCTACGGCCTCGAGTGCGTGGTCTACATGGGCAGTGAAGACGTGAAGCGCCAGGCGCCGAACGTGCTGCGCATGAACCTGCTGGGCGCGACCGTGGTGCCGGTCGAATCCGGCAGCAAGACGTTGAAGGACGCGCTGAACGAAGCGCTGCGCGACTGGGTCACGAACGTCGAGAACACGTTCTACATCATCGGCACCGTGGCCGGCCCGCACCCTTACCCGATGATGGTGCGCGACTTCCAACGCGTGATCGGCGACGAGTGCATCGCGCAGATGCCACGCGCGGTCGGCCGGCAGCCTGACGTGGTGGTGGCGTGTGTCGGCGGCGGCAGCAACGCGATCGGCATCTTCTATCCGTACCTCGACCATCGCGACGTGAAGCTGGTTGGGGTGGAAGCAGCGGGTGAGGGACTCGCCACGGGCCGCCATGCAGCGTCTCTGTCGGCCGGTTCACCGGGCGTGTTGCACGGTAACCGCACCTACCTGCTGCAAGACGCGAACGGGCAGATCATCGAAACGCACTCGGTGTCTGCGGGTTTGGACTATCCCGGCGTCGGCCCCGAGCATGCCTACCTGAAAGACAGCGGCCGCGCGAGCTACGTCGGCGTGACCGATGACGAAGCGCTTGTGGCGTTCCATCGCTTGTGCCGCACCGAAGGCATCATCCCCGCGCTCGAGTCCAGCCATGCGGTTGCCCATGCGATGCGCCTGGCGCCGACGATGCGAAAGGACGAGCACATCCTCGTGAACCTTTCGGGTCGCGGCGACAAAGACCTTCAAACCGTCGTTGCCCAGATGGATCAGGTGGAGGGCAAGTCATGAGCCGCATCGTCAACGTCTTCAACAAGTTGCGATCGCAAGGTCGCAAGGCCTTGATCCCGTACGTGACTGCGGGCGACCCCTACGCCGACGCCACGCCCGACATCATGGTGGCGATGGCGCGAGCTGGCGCCGACGTGATCGAGCTGGGTGTGCCGTTCTCCGACCCGATGGCTGATGGCCCCGTGATCCAGCAGGCGAGCGAACGAGCGCTGGCGCGCGGCATCGGCCTGTCGCACTGTCTACAGATGGTGCGTGACTTCCGTCGCATCGACGACGCGACGCCGGTCGTGTTGATGGGCTATGCGAATCCGGTCGAGCGCTACGGCCAAGCACGCTTCGTCACCGATGCGAAAGCCGCGGGCGTCGACGGCTTGTTGATCGTCGACTACCCGCCCGAGGCTTGCGAAGATTTCGCCAACTCATTGAAACAGCACGGCATCGACCCGATCTTCCTGCTCGCGCCCACGTCGACCGACGAACGCATCGCGCGTACCGCCAAGGTTGCGAGCGGCTACGTCTACTACGTGTCGCTGAAGGGCGTGACCGGTGCGGGTCACCTCGATGTGGCGGGCGTCGCGAACATGCTGCCGCGCATCCGCCGTCACGTGAGTCTGCCTGTCGGCGTGGGCTTCGGCATTCGCGATGGCGCCACGGCGAGAGCCGTTGCCGAGGTTGCCGACGCGGTCGTGATCGGTTCGGCATTGGTGCAACGATTGCAGTCGCAGCCGAGGGGCGAGGTGGCAGACTGCGCAGCGGCTTTCGTGGCCGACATCCGCGCGGCGCTTGACGCGCGGCCCGCCGCCACTCGATGATGCGCAGTCGCGCAGACCAAAAGGAACCACCCCATGAGTTGGCTCGAAAAGCTCCTGCCGCCGAAGATCCAGCACACCGACCCCGACACGCGTCGTTCGGTCCCCGAAGGTTTGTGGATCAAGTGCCCGCAGTGCGAGACGGTTCTGTACGCGACCGACCTCGAGCAGAACCTGGCGGTGTGCCCCAAGTGCAGCCATCACCATCGCGTGGGCGCACGGGCGCGGCTCGATGCGCTGATGGACGCCGAAGGCCGCTATGAAGTCGGCCAGGAAGTATTGCCGGTCGACCCGCTGAAGTTCCGCGACAGCAAGCGCTACTCCGACCGCCTGCGCCACGCGCTGGAAACCACCGGAGAGACCGACGCGCTGGTCGTGGTGGGCGGCTCGGTCATGAGCATGCCGCTGGTGGCCGCGTGTTTCGAGTTCGACTTCATGGGTGGCTCGATGGGTTCGGTCGTCGGCGAACGTTTCGTTCGCGGTGTCGAAACCGCCATCGACCAGAAGGTGCCTTTCGTGTGCTTCACCGCCACCGGCGGCGCGCGCATGCAAGAGGGCTTGTTCAGCCTGCTGCAAATGGCCAAGACGAATGCCGCGCTGACGCTGCTGGCGAAAGCCAAGCTGCCCTACATCAGCGTGTTGACCGACCCGACGATGGGCGGCGTGTCGGCGTCGTTCGCGTTCGTGGGCGACGTGGTCATCGCCGAGCCCGGCGCACTGATCGGTTTCGCGGGGCCGCGCGTGATCGAGAACACCGTGCGCGAAAAGCTGCCCGAAGGTTTCCAGCGTGCCGAGTTCCTGCTGTCCAAAGGTGCGATCGACATGATCATCGACCGCCGCCAGATGCGCCAGGAACTGGCGCAGGTGCTTGCGCTGCTGACGCGCCAGACGGCTGACGCCGTGGCTTAGCGACCTGCCTCAGTCTCCCTGCAGAAATCTCAAGTCCAGATCTCCGTGGGCGTAGATCACCACGCCGGTGTCGGTCGCGGTGATGCGATGGCCCGTGCCCGCGGGTGCGAGCTGATAGTCGCCCACCTGCAGCAGCACGTCGTCGAGGAAAAGTTCGCCTTGCACCATCAGGCACTCTTCGTCGTGCCCGTGGCTGTGCATTGGTACGTTGGAGCCGGGCTGCGCGTAGTACAGCATCGCCGCTTGCCCGTCCCGCTGCCATAACACGCGGCGCTGAATGCCGGGAACGAACGCTGGCCAGCCGGCTTCACGATCAAGCACCGTGAACGCCGCATCGTGTGTCGACGCCGGAACGGCGGACTCGCGCAGGAAGAGCAGGGCCCCTTCGTCGCTGTGCAGCGCTTGCGCCGGGCTGCCCTCGGGGGCGACGTGGTAGTCGCGCTCGGCGAGCCACTGTGTGCCGATGCGCGCGGTGCCGCGCACCACCAACCACTCGCGGTGTGAAGCGGCGTCGGGGCCGACCCACGACGCACGCGGCGCCAGTTCCACCAACCATGCGCGAAGCGGCTCGCCGGGCCGTGGCGCACGCGACGGCTCGGCGGCGTACAGCATGCTCAGCTTCACGCCGGGTGATGGCGACTGTGATGGCGACTGAGCCTGGAGGCGCGAGCGGCGGCGCGTAATCATCCGCGAGGTGGTCGCGCGCGACGCAGCCGTGCGCTCGGCCAAGCGTGCACGCAGGTTCGCGTGTACGCCGTGCGGGTTCGGCGCCGCGCTGGCCAGGGCCGAAGCCATGGGCTCCGTAAGCAGCGGCGCGAGTTCCGGGTCGACAAGATCCGGCGCTGCGCCGATCGGCAATGACTCGTTGCGGTGGGTCATGATGGCTTGATCAGATGAAGTGACGGTGCTCAGGCCAGACCGACCATGCCGGCGTCGCCGAGGATCTGGCGCATGGTCAGCAACGCACGTCGGATCTGCGATTTGACCGTGCCCAGCGGCAAGCTCGTCTGTGACGCGATCTCTTCGTGGCTCAGGCCGCGGAAAAACGCGAGCGACACGAGCTGTCGCGGCTGTGCACCCAGCAGCAGCAGCGCGCGCTGCAACTCGGCGTGGTGGCGCGCGATGTCGAGCAACTCGTCACCAACCGCGGCGTCGCTGGTCAGCGCGTGCGCGTCGTCGTCTTGGAGCGTGTCGTGTTCGAAGCGGGCCTCGCGGCGCAGCGCGTCGATGGCGCGCGAGCGTGCCATCGACAACAGCCATGTCAACGCGACGCCGCGCGACGGATCGAAGCGCACGGCCTGTCGCCAGACCTGGAAGTAGGTGTCCTCGACCACCTCTTCGGTCAGCGCGGTGCGGCGCACGATGCGGTGCACGATGCCGTACACGCGTGAGAACGTGGCGTCGTACAGCGCGGCCAGCGCGCGTTCGTCCTGGTCGACGATGGCGTCGATCCATGTGACCAACTGCGCGTCGTCGGCAGCCTGCGCCGCATGTCGGCGCTTCTCGGGCGTGTCATTCGCGTCGTTCGTGTCGTTCGCGTCGTTCGTGTCGTTTGCTTCGTCGCTTGTTTCGTCGATGACTTCGGCCGGGGGCTCGTCCAACATCCCGTCGTCGCCGGACACCATGGACTCACGTACGTGCCGTGATGGGTTGGGTGCAGTGTTCATGAGACTGCCTCGGGGTTGCTTGTTGCCGCGGGCTTCAGTCGAGCAGGTGATCGATCTCCGGCACCGCGCCGCGCAAAAAGATCGTCGCGCCCGCGTCGGTGCTGATCGATGGGTGCAGCGCGCCGCGGTGGGCGAGGTGGTAGCCACCAGGCCCCACCTCCAACTGTGTACCGACGCGCAACCGGCCCTCGAGCACCACGCACTCTTCGTCGACGGGGTGACGGTGCGCGGGCAGGCAGGCGCCGGGCGCGAATTGCAGCAGGTACGACATCGTGCCGGCGTCTTCGTGCAGCACCTTGATCCGCACACCATCGAGGAAGGGTTGCCAATCCCCTTCGGGCGCGGCGATCGTCAGGTGGCTGGTGTCGGCGTCGGCCACGCGTTCCATCAGGCGGCGGCGGATGGCGCGAGCGCGCAGGCCGGTGCCCGTCGGGTTCTCGGGCAACCGTGATCTTCGGACTTCATGGTTGGCGGTGCGCATGTCGTCGATACGTCGCAGTTGTCGCGCTGGATGCAGCCCGGATGCATGACCACACGAGTCTTGGTGCTGAACCCCCCTGATCATGCGCCGCCGATCACATCAGCGGATTGGCGGAGCATCCGGGCGCGCTGCGTCCGCGTAGGCATGCATGTCCGGCCCGAAGGGGGCCACCACCGGAGCCCTGCGTCAGTGCACTTCGACCTGGTCAGCCAATGGACCATCCCTGCGCCGGTGGAACGCGTCTGGGCTGCGCTGACGCACGCCGAAACCTGGCCGCATTGGTGGCCCGGGGTGGTGTCGGTGCGCACGCTGCGCATCGCCGACCCCGGGGGACTGGGCACCATCCAGCGCATCGAGTGGTCGACCTCGCTCGGCTGGCGCATCCTGATCAACGTCGAAGCGATCGAAGTGTTACCGAACGAGCGACTGCGTGGCCGCTCGCACGGGCATCTTGACGGCGAGGGCCTGTGGCTGCTGCGCGGCGAGGCCGGCCGCACCTTCGTGACCTACGTCTGGCGCGTGAAGGTCGAACGCAGGTGGATGCGATGGCTGGCACCGCTGCTGGCGCCGCTGTTCCGGTGGAACCACCGTGCGTTGATGCGTGCCGGCGAACAGGGCCTGGTGCGGTACTTGGCAGACGAGACCCGGCGCGCGCGCGTCCACGACGACCCGGCTGCGGTGCCCGGTCGTTCAGCGTCGTGATGGCGGCGGGGTCGTTGTCGGTGTCGCCTGGAGCCGCTCGCGCAGCAAGCGGTGCTGGATCTTGCCGGTGGCGGTGCGCGGCATCTGCGCTTCGGTCAGGAAGGCATACGCGCGTGGGCGCTTGAAGCCGGCGATTCGGTCCCGGCACCAGGCCTCGAGCCGCGCCTCGAGCGCGTTCGCGTCGGCGTTCGCATCGCGGGGCACCACCACCGCATGCACGGATTCGCCCCACTTGGCGTCGGCCATGCCGACAACCGCCACGTCCTGCACCTCCGGGTGGGCCGCCAGCACGGCTTCGACTTCGGACGGATAGATGTTCTCGCCGCCGCTGATGATCATGTTGCTCTTGCGGTCGACGAGGTGGATGAAGCCTTGCGCGTCGCGCCGCGCCACGTCGCCGACCGAACACCACGCGCCGCGGAAACACTCGGCCGTCTTCTGCTCGTCTTTCCAGTAGCCATCGAAGACGTAGGCGGTGCGAGAGAACAGTTCGCCGACCTCGCCGTCGGACACCTCGTTGCCCTCGGGGTCCAACAGCTTGATCGCACCCGAGCCCGCCCACTCGCGGCCGACCGAGCCCAGGTGGTCGAGTTGTTCGTCGGGACGCAGCACCGTGACCCAGCCGGCTTCGGTCGAGCCGTACAGCTCGAACAGCTTGCCGTTGGGGAAGAGCTGCACGATCGCGAGCTTGGTGTCGCGCCGGGCCGGTGCCGACGACACCAGAAGCTTGCCCACGCGCGACAGGTCCAAGCCCGCTTTCGACTCGGCGGGCAGCGACAACATCATCACGTAGTGCGTCGGCACGAGCGACGTGAAGGTGATCCCGTCGTGGGCAAGCTGCGCCAGCACCGACGCGGCGTCGAAGCTGCGCCGGTCGTCGACGACGATCGTCGCGCCGAGCATCGTGAAGGTGACCGCGAAGTACAGCGAATTCGCGTGGCACAGCGGCATGACCAGCAGCGCTGTGTCGTCGAGGCTCAGGCCGAACTCGAGCCCCGTGGCCAGCGCGATCAGCGCGTTGCCCTCGTGGCTGCGCATCGCGCCCTTCGGCCGGCCGGTGGTGCCCGAGGTGTACATCAGCGCGAAGAGGTCCTTCGGCTGCACGTCGACGTCGGGTGCCGACGCGCTCGCCGATTCGACCAGGCTTTCGTAGGCCGTCCAGCCGTTCGAATTCGAAGGCGGCGGCGCGCCGAAGAGCACGAAGCGGCTGGCCTGGACGGCCAGCTCGGTGCGTACGGCGTCGATCGGGCCGCGCATCAGGTGCTGCACGATCAGCGCGCGCGCCTCGCTGTGCTGCACGATGTAGGCGATTTCGGGGCCGGCAAGGCGGAAGTTGATGGGCACCGCGACCAACCCTGCGCGCGCGAGCGCAACGTAGATCTCGAGCCATTCGATCGCGTTGTATGCCAGCAGCGCGACGCGGTCACCCTTGCGCAAGCCCAGCCCCAGCAGGCCGTTGGCCAAGCGGGTGGCGCGTTCGTCCCATTGCGCATAGGTCAGGCTGCGACGGCTGTCGCGCGCGGCGATCTTGCGTGGCTGCGTGCGCGCGTGCGCAGCGACCGATTCGGCCAAGGTCAGTAACGCAGTCATGAGCAGAACCTCCGCGGCGATTCGGCAGACAACTCAACGACGACGGGCCTGCTCGGCTTCGTCCCATGCCGTGAGGGCCTGGCGGTCAGGCACCCAGCCCAGGCCCTTGCCGGCGTCGGAACTCAACGCGTCGCGCGTGACGACGACGTCGATCAGTGCGGGCGCGTTCTCGAATGCGTCGCGAATCGCGCCTTCCAGCCGCGCCGGGTCGGTCACGCGTTCGGCGTGCAGGCCGAAGGCGCGCGCCATCGCGGCGTAGTCGCTCCACGCGAGGGTGGTGCCGACAACGCGGCCGCCGTAGTTCATCTCCTGGTCGAGCCGCTCGATGTTCCACGCGGCGTTGTTCGACACGATGAATACCGCCTTGGCGTTGTGGCGCTTGGCGCTGTCGATCTCCATGGAGTTGATGCCAAAGGCGCCGTCGCCGGTGATCGCGACGACCTGACGTTCGGGGTGCAGCAGCGCGGCCGCGACCGCGTAGGGCGTGCCCACGCCCAGGCAGCCGAAGCTGCCCGCGTCGAGGTAGTGGCGCGACGCCAGGCCCATGCGCGCGAAGCTCAACAGGTCACCGCCGTCGGCGATCGTGATCGCGTCGGGCTCGAGCACCTTGCGCAGCGCCGCGAAGATGCGGTTGGGGTGCATGTGGCCATCGCGGCCGGGTTCGGCGCGCGACATGCCTTCGGCGTAGCGGGCGGCGCGCCGTTCGTGTTCGGCTCTCAACGCGCTCGTCCATGTGCGATCGAGCGTCGACGACGGCGAAGCCACTTCACGTGCCAGTGCTTCAAGGGCCAGGCCCGCGTCGGCCAGCACTTCGACTTCACCGCGCCGGTTGTCGCGCAGTTCGTCGGCGTGGTCGGCGATGCGGAAGAAGGCTGCATTCGGAAACACCGCGGGCGAGCCGTAGCCGAGTTGGTAGTCGAGCTTGCGTCCGACGATGAGCACGGCGTCGGCCTCTTGCATCGCCTTCGCGCGAACGGCACCGACCACCGACGGATGCGATGCATCAACCAGGCCGCGGCTTTCCTGCGTGTCGAGGTAAGCGGCGCCCAGTGCGTCGAGCAGTTTCGACACCGCCGTGCCATGGCCTTGTGCGCCGCGGCCCGTGATCACCAGCGGACGCGTCGCACGCTTCAACGCCTGCGCCATGCGCTGCACCTCGACGGGGTCGGGCAGCACGCGGCGTTTGGGCTTGGCACGCAGGTGCTCGTCGAGCACGACCGCGTCGGGCACGGTTTCGCGCAGCACGTTCGTCGGGATCTCGATGTAGACGGGGCCCGGGGGGCCGCCGTCGCCGTCGGCCATCGCCCATGCCTTGTCGAGGTCACGCGCGATCTGGTCGGCGGTGCGAAGCGTGCGCGACAAACGCGTGACCGGCGCCAGGATCGACACGTGGTCGATGCCTTGCAGTGGCCCCAGGTCGTCCTGCGGCACGGGAGGGCATCCGCCGATCAGCAACACCGGCACGCGCTCGAGGTGCGCGTTGGTCATCGCGGTGACGCAGTTGGTGACGCCAGGGCCAGCGGTCACCATGGCGACGCCGACGCCGTGGCTTAAGCCCGCGTGCGCGTGTGCCATGTGCACCGCCGCACCCTCGTCGCGCACGTCGACGATGCGCACGCCCATCTGCGCCAGTTCGTCCCAGATCGGCTGGATGTGCCCGCCTTGCAAGCCGAAGATGCGGTCGACGCCGCGGGCGACGAGGAAGCGGGCGACGATCTTTGCGACCGGGGAGGAAGGGGTGGCAGCGGACATGGTGGTGGCTCGCAAGGCAGTGGGACGAAGGGGCGGGTCGTGTGTGGAATTCGTTGGAGTCTAGCATTCTGAATTCAGAGTTCATAGTGCCGAATTCGCTATGCCGTCCTATACCGTCCTAAACTGTGGCTGTGAAAACCCTGAACGTCCAGCCCAATCTCGTCGATCAGGTGCGCGACGCGCTGCTCGAGGAGATCGCTTCCGGCCAGATGGCGGCGGGGGATCGGATCATCCAGGAAGAGGTCGCGCAGGCCCTCGGGGTGTCGCGTCAACCCGTGCAGCAGGCGCTGCTGCTGCTGCGCAACCAGGGCGTGCTGCGCGACGCACCTGGCCGTGGGTTGATCGTGGCGCCACTCGACCCTGTTCACGTGCAGCACATCTACGACATGCGCGCGGTGCTCGAGGGCCTGGCGTGCCGTCTTGCGTCCGAAAGCTCGGCCGACCAGGCCGCGCGCCGCGGGCCGGCGCTGATCGAAGTCGGCCGCAAGGCGGTTGCCAGCGGGTCGGTGCCGCGCATGATCAAAGCCGACCTCGAGTTCCACGCGTTTCTCTACGGGCTGTCGGGCAACCCGCTCGTCGAGGCCACGCTGGGCACGCACATGAACTTCATGCACCGCGTGATGGGTGAAGTGCTGACGCGCGACGAAAAGCCGCGCGACATCTGGGACCAGCACGCCGCGATCCTCGAGGCTGTGATCGAAGGCGACGGGGTGCGCGCCGAAGAACTGGCCCGCGCGCACATCGACCACGCGTCGGGTTTCATGGTCGCGCGGCTGCACGGTCGGCCTGACTCGGTTGCGGCTTCCCCTCGGCGGGGTTGATCGCGGCACGCAGGCCAAACACCGGCCGCAACACACGCACACGGCGCACGACTTCGTAGCCGGCGAAGCTCAGCGCGAACGTCCCGGCAAGCAGCAACACGACTTCGAAGCCGACCTCGAGGTGGACGCCACGCAGGGCGTGCGCCAGCAGGATCGTCAGCGTTTGGTGAAGGATGTAGACCGGGAATACGGCGTCGGTCAGCCAGCGTCTGGCCGAGTTGTCGACCTCGAGATGGTGCCGCGCGAAACCCATTGCCGCGACGATCGCGCACCACTGCTGCGTGCTGTGCACGAGCGGATTGGCGAACTCGGCCAACGGCGCCGTGCGCAAGATGCCGCTGACGGCCAAGGCCCAGGCGGCCATGGCCAGGGCAAGCGCGTACCAGCGCAGGCCTTCCATACGCGCGGCGATGAGGGGCGTGCGTGCGAGCACGGCGCCGAGAAGGAATTCGGCGAAATACTGGCTGTGCAGGAACCAGTCGTCGACGAGCGCATGCGTGGCCGGGAACTTCGACCGCAGCAACAGGCGCGTGATCACAAGCAAAAGGATCGGCACGACGAGCAAGTGCGCACCGACCAGCAACGTGTCGAAGGCGACCGAAGCGCGCTCGAGCAGCCGTGGCCATCGACGCAACGCCAGCCACAGCAGCGCGGTGTAGACGAACACGTAAGGCAGGTACCAGAGGTGGTTCCAGGTCGGCAGGATCAGGCACGCGCCGCCGGCCCGGCAGAAGCCCTGGTAGGCGCCGAGATACAAACGCATGAAGTCGACGTAGTTGCCCGCGTAGGCCAGGCGCTGCACCACTTCCACGTAGGCCTGCGGTGGCACGATCACCAGCACGCCGAACAGCAGCGGCCACAGCAGGCGCGATGCACGTTCGCGCAGCATGCCGCCGCTGGCGCCGCGTGCCCGCAACATGAAGGCGGTGGCCGCGCCCGAGATCACGAACAGCAGGTCCATGCGCCACGGAGACACCAGTCGCATCAAGGGTTCGATGGCGCTCGAGGCATGCGGGCTCTTGATGTGCCAATCCCAACTGACGTAGTACATCCCGACGTGATAGGCCACCAGCAGGCCGAAGGCGAGGATGCGCAGCCAGTCGAGGTGGAACTGTCGGGCCGAGGTGGGCGATGGGTTGGCGTGCATGATGGTCACCGGTGCTCGAGGTGTCCACGAAGCGTAGGCATCGATGCCGACGCAAGCCAGTCGTGTGGGACGAAGCGCGGCGGGGCTGGGGTCAAGCGGTGCCGGCGCGTTCAAGCGCGCGACAGGCGCGTGCGCACGGTCGCGATGTATTGCCGGCTGCATGGCACCACGTTGCCGCCTCGCAAGACGATCTCGGCATCACCCTTGCCACGGGGCCTCAGCTCCTGCACCTGCGCCAGCGCCACCGCGGCACTGCGTTGTGTGCGCACGAAGCGGTCACCCAGGTCGGCGAGCAACCCGGTCAATGTGCGACGCATCAACGGCGCGCGCGTGGGCGTGTGAACGACCACGTAGTTGTCGGCGGCCTCGAGCCAAAGAATCTCCGCGAGCGGCACGACGTGCGTGCGACCGCGATCGGGGATCAGCAACTGCGCGGGCGGCCGACCTGTGGGCTTGCGCAAAGGGATGTTGCGTGCGCGCAGGCGTTGCATCGCGCGTGCCAGCCGTTCGGGCTCGACGGGCTTAAGCAGGTAGTCGACCGCCGCGGCGTCGAAAGCGTCCAGCGCATATCGATCGAACGCGGTGACGAACACCACGGCGGGCGGTGGCTCGGGCAGCGACGCGGCGACGTCCAGGCCGCTGGCGCCAGGCATCTGCACGTCGAGCAGGACGGCGTCGGGCAACAGCGCAGCCACCTGCGCCAGCGCGTCTTCGCCGCGGCCTGCTTCGCCGACGATGACGACATCGTCGTGCACCGCCAGCAGCCGTCGCAGCCGCTCGCGCGCCGGCTTCTCGTCGTCGACGATCAGGACTCGCATGGCAGTTCGATGCGCGCCAGCACGCCGCCGGACTCGCGCGTGCGCAACTCGAGCAAGGCCCGATCGCCGTATCGCGTGCGCAGCCTTTGGCGAAGGTTCTCGAGGCCCACACCGAACTTCGGCGCGGCCGGCAGCACGCCGACGTCGTCCTCCACCTCGAGCCGCAAGCGATCGCCTTCACGCCCGGCACGCACGACGATGTGGCAGACCGAAGACGCTTCGCCACTGCTGACGCGTTGCTCGACGCCGTGGCGAAACGCGTTCTCGAGCAACGGCTGCAGGATCAGCGTCGGCACGCGGCATGTGGGCGGCGCGCTCGCGACATCGAAGCGCAGGTTCACGCGATCGGCAAAGCGCTGCCGCATGATCGCCGCGTAGCCTTCGAGCAGGCGAAGCTCTTCTTCGAGCGTGGTCTCGCTGCGCCGGCTCAAATCGGTCGCGGCGCGCAGCAGTGTTGCCAGGCGAACCAGCAGCGTGTCGGCCAGGTCCGGGTCGGTGTGGATCGTCGACGCGATCGTGTTGAGGGCGTTGAACAGGAAGTGCGGCTCGAGCTGCTGTGTCAGCTGCAGCAACTGCGCTTCACGCGCCAGGCCGCGCTCGCGCTCGAGCTTCAGGCGTGCGTGGCTCAGCACCACATGCGAACGGATGCCGAAGACGATCGCCGTGAACATCAGGAAGAAGACGCCGAACTTCAGCATTTCGAAGCCGAACACCGCGGTCCACGGTGCGTGCTGGTAGGTCTGGCCGAGCAGCGCATAGATGCCGTGGCGCAGCGCGTAGACCAGCACGACGAATGCCGGTGCCGCCAGCGGCAGCCATTGCAGGCTGCGCGCGAACCAGCGCCAGGGCCGTGCGAGCAGGTGATCGCCTTTCACGGCACGTCGCCATTGCGTCCAGACGATCGCGCTCGCGACGATGAAGGAGGTACCCTCCCAGAACACCGGCTTCCAGAGGTCCGCGTTGCCTTGCCGCTGGTGATCCAGCACGGACACGGTGATCGACATGATCCAGAAGATCGCCCAGGCGATGCCGAAGCCGGCCAGCGGCATCGGCGGTGGCGCGTCGTCGTCGTCGACGTTGGGCGGCACTGTCAATGCGATGGGATCGATCGATCGATCGATCGATCAGTCCAACTCGAAGCCAAGCGAAAGGAAGGGCCCCCGTGCCTTCAATTCCAGCCGCGTCGCGGCGTCCCTGACGCGGGTGTTGATCTCGTTGTGCGCGTACCCCGCGCGCAAGCGCAGTTGGCGC
This sequence comes from uncultured beta proteobacterium, assembly GCA_963738615.1. Taxonomy (GTDB): domain Bacteria; phylum Pseudomonadota; class Gammaproteobacteria; order Burkholderiales; family Burkholderiaceae_C; genus CAVTWY01. Next base: position 813,293 of record CAVTXI010000012.1, on the reverse strand, counting down.
ACGGGACGCAACGACACCGCGAGCTCGCCGCGCATGCCGTTGATGCGGCCGGTGACGCCACGCACACGCGCGTCGACCGCCCAAGCCTCGTTGAACTTGTAGCGGCCCAGCACGCCGCCGCTGAGCCCGACGGCCGATTGCGTCGACGCCAGCGTCGTGGCCGAGGGCGAACCCGGAATCACCGTGGTCCACGCGATGCGCTCGCCCGCGGCGCCCGCGAACCATTCCATCTCGAATGGCCGGTCGCCGAACAGCAGCCGGTTGTAGCCCAAGAAGAAGCGGTCAGCCGTGGCCGTATGCGACAGCGCCGTACGTTCCGGCACGTCGGTCCCGAAGACAGTGGTGGCAAATCCCGTGGTGATCTGCGTTCCTTCCCCGCGCGCACGGATCCACTCGGCCTCGATCCCGCCGCGCTTGTCTTCACCGAAGCGAAGTACGCCGCGCACCGATGCGCTCGGCGATCTCGAGTCGTCGATCATCAGTGGCGCGGTGCCGCAGCCGGTCAGGGCCAAGGCCAGGGTAGCCGCAAGAAGAGTCGCTCGATGGTTGCTTGCTCGCATGGAAGTTCCTCCGTCCTTTATCGTCCGGCGGCAACGACAGCGGGATGGCCCGAGTGGGCCTTGGCGAAATCAGCTGCAAGCGCACGTATGTGCTGCGCCCATCTCGAGCCTGATGACAATCGATCGGTGCCGTCGAATTGCGACAAGTGCTTCTTCGTGATGTGCGGGTTGTTCAACGTCGCGCCGCGCTCCGCGATGTATCGCGACCGCAGCTGAAGCAACTCGAGCATCTTCGCTTTCGACATCCTGCGTTCCTTGCCAAGCCCCGTGTCAAGCGCGGCGGCGTACTGCTCGGCAGTCCACTGGCTCTTGTGCAAGCGCTTCGCGTCTTGCAGCGAATAGGCGTCCTTCGCACCGCACACCTCGTGCAGGTCTTCGAGCGTCAGCCTTCTCGCTGCGCGCTGAGCGAGTTTGAAGTCGACCAGGATCTTCGACTCGATCGATGCGATCCAGGGCTCCATGTCGACCGGCGTCAGGCACAGGCAGCGCTGCAGCTCGGGTCGACGGGCGTCGCGCGAGTAGAAGCCGATGACGAAGAGCATGCGGCGCCAGCGCTGGATGTGCTCCATGCCGACGTCGCGTGCGGTCGAAACGGTTCCTCCCGTCGTCGACTTCACCTCGACATCGAAACGAAAGGTTCGATCGCTAATCACGACATCCAGAACCGCATCGACCCCCGATCGTTGGTGCGCCGGATCCCATTCCAGGTTGAACATGCGCACGAGCTCGCGCTCGCGTTCGTCGTCCTGAACGGGCATCAGCACCCGTCCGTGGCGCCCGGCCGCCCGAAGCCACTGACAGCCCCCTCGAGCGCGCGCCGAACCTGACGCGCAACGGCGTAAGCCACAGGCGGGCATACGCTGTTGCCGATCTGGCCGAGCACCTGGTAGACCGCACCACTGAATCGCCAATCGGCTGGAAAGCCCTGCAGCAGCGCACAGTCGTCGACGCACATGCGCACGTGGCCGTTCTCGGGTGGGTAGACGTCGGCGATCGAGCGCGTCGGCTGCACGCCGTTCGGCCAGAGGTGCAGCAAGTGCCACACGCGCAGCGCTGCCTTGCTGTTCAACACGCCGGTAGTCTTGCGTGGACCCGTGAAGCCTGATCGCAGCGTAGGGGCAACGACGTCATAGGCGATGTCCGGCAATCCGAGACTCCTGCGAGCGGTGTTGTGCGGCAGCAAGGGGCCGAACAGATCGCCCTCGTCACCATGCGTGCGCTCGGGCGCGCACCAGCGTGCCGCATCGCGCGCCGCGCGGAAACCGACGAAGAACAAGCGCCGACGGGCCTGCGGCACGCCGAAGTCCTGCGCTGAAAGCACGAAGCTGAAGATCGTGTATCTGCCTTCGAGCGGTGCCAGTATGTGGCGCCTCACAAATTCTTCGAACTTCCGATCGAGCATGCCCGGCACGTTCTCCGCCACGAAGGCGCGCGGTCGGGCCTGATGGATGCTGCGCACGAACTCGGGCCACATATTGCGCGGATCGGCTGCGCCCGCACGATGGCCGGCGATCGAGAACGGCTGGCACGGTGGGCCGCCGTGCACGACATCGACGCCGCGAAAGCTCGTGAACGGGGCGCGGCGAACGTCGCCGTCGATGTCGCCGCTGCGCACGTCCCAGTGAGGCCGGTTGGCGCGCAGCGTCTGACCGCAGATGTCCAAGACTTCGAAGGCCGCTGCGTGACCGTAGCCCGCGCGTTCGAAGCCCAGATCGAGGCCACCGCCCCCGCTGAACAGCGACAGCGCCGTCATGCCGCCGGGATCGAGTGGGGGCATCAGATCGTCGACATCAAGGCGCTCGCCCATGGGCACGCCGACAGCAGCGCCGCCATCGAGGTCGCGCAACATCAGCCTTTTGCGCGCCTGAGACCGGACCGTGGTGGCGCGGTAGCGGTCGCGTTGTTCCTCGGTCAGGTCATAGGGCATGAGGTCCTCTTCGCGTTTGGGCTGATGTTACATCCAGTGTTCGCGTCGACGGCCCGAGAAACGTCACGAGACGATGCACGAGGGCATCGCGCTTGGTCGCAGCGACCTTGCACTCCCATACCGTCATCACGCGCCAACCGAGTCGGCGCAGTTCTCGTTCCTTGCGCCGGTCGCGGCGGCGGTTGGCATCGAGCTTGGCTTTCCAGTAGGCACGATTCCTCGCCGGCTCGAAGCCTCGGCCGCACCCATGACCGTGCCAGAAGCAGCCGTGAACCATCACGACGCACGCGCGGCTGGGAAACACCAGGTCCGGCGTGCCGGGCAGGCGCTTGTCGTGCAGGACGTATCGATAGCCGAGCTCGTGAAGCAGGCGCCGCACGGTGATCTCCGGACGCGTGTCGGTCGATCGGATTCGACCCATGAGGGCGCGCCGCTGCTCGGGCGTCAGTCGATCGGGCATCGCTGCCGCACCTGTGTCTTCATCGCTTCGACCCCTTCGCCGCCTCCCGGCGCAGCCACGTCAGGAACGCCTCGACCGGCGCGCGCTTCGCGTGCCGCGCCGGGTACACCGCGAAATGCGCCTTGACCGGAATCGACTTCGCGAGCGCGAACACCGGCTTCAGGCTGCCTTTCGCCAGATGCCGCTCGGCGATCACGGCGCTTTCGAGAGCGACACCCACACCTTGCGCCGCGGCTTCGAGTGACATCTGCGCGCGGTCGAACCGCAGTGCGAAACGTTCGGGCGCGCGTTGATCGGTGAATGCGGCGAACCAGTCGGACCACTGCACGACGTTGACGTTGCTCTGGATCAGCGGCATGTTCGCCAGATGCTCGGGGCGCTTCAGGCGCCGCTCGCGGATGAAGGCGGGGCTGGCAAGCGGCAGGATCTTTTCTTCGAAGATCGGCTCGACCTCGAGGCCCGGCCAGTTGGGCACGCCGTAGCGGATGTCGAGGTCGGCCTGACCCAGCGCGAACTCGCTGTGGGTGTGCGCCGCCGACAGGTTCAGCGAGATCTCGGGATGCTGTTCCGCGAAGGCGCGCAGCCGCGGCATCAGCCACAGCGCGGCCAGGCTCGGCGTCGAATGCACGTACAGGCTGTTGCTGACGCCTTGGCGCAGGTCGTCGGTGGCAGCGGTGATGGCCGCCAGCGCCGCGCCCACGCGCTCGAGGTATCGCTCACCGGCCGCACTCACGCGAACGCCGTGCGCGTTGCGCTCGAACAGGCGCACGCCGAGTTGTTCTTCGAGCCGCGTGACCTGGTGGCTGATGGCCGAGGCGGTCAGGTGCAACTCGGTCGCAGCGTGCGCGAAGCTGCGGCGGCGCGCCACAGCCTCGAAGGCCATCAACGTCGGCAGCGGCGGCAAGTTCGACATAGGGGCAACCCGGTCGTTGGATGACGAACTGTCATCTTAGGCTGACGAGATATCGCTTGTCGGCATGCAGCCTGGTTCGAACAATTGCGTCCATTCCCGAACGGGACCGTGACGAATCAAGGAGACATCGATGCTGCTGAAAGACAAGGTCGCGATCATCACCGGCGGGGCCGGGCTCAACGGCCTGGGCTACGCCACCGCGAAGATGATGGCCGCGCAAGGCGCGCGCGTTGCGCTGCTGGACCTCGAACGCGCCGACCCCGCGGGCGCCGCGGCCAAGCTGGGCCAGGGGCACCTCGGCGTGGTCGCCGACGTGACCGACAAGGCTTCGTGCGACCGCGCCGTGGCTGAAGTCGTGAAGGCGATGGGCCGCATCGACGTGCTGGTCAACAACGCCGGCATCACGCAGCCGCGCAAGGTCGTCGACATCACGCCGGCCGACTACGACGCGGTGCTCGACGTGAGCCTGCGCGGCACGCTGTACATGTCCAAGCGGTGCTGCCGCAGATGCGACAGCAGAAGTCGGGCTCGATCGTCTGCATCTCGTCGGTCAGCGCGCAGCGCGGCGGCGGCATCCTGGGCGGGCCGCACTACTCGGCCGCGAAGGCCGGCGTGCTGGGCCTGGCGCGTGCGATCGCGCGTGAATGCGGCATCGACGGCATTCGCGTCAACTGCGTCACCCCGGGGCTGATCGCGACCGACATCAACAAGGGCCTGATCCCCGATGACCGCATGAAGGGCATCCTCGAGCAGATTCCGCTGAACCGCATCGGTGAGCCTGCCGACGTGGCGGGCTGCGTGACGTTCCTGGCGAGTGACCTGTCGAAGTACTGCACCGGCGTCACGCTCGACGTCAACGGCGGCATGTTGATTCACTGAGTGCGGCCGTGGACACAGCATCCGCTGCAATCGCAGGCTCACGCGATCCGCTTTCTCGCGGTCGACGCGATCCTGCGCGCGGGCGAAGGCCATCAAGGCGTGCCGCTGGGCATGGCCGAGATCGCGAGCGTGCTGTATGCGCGGCACCTGCGGATCGACGCATCGGCGCCCGACTGGTGGGATCGTGATCGCTTCGTGCTGAGCAACGGCCACGGGTCGATGCTGCTGTATGCGCTGCTGTACCTCACGGGGCATTCGCGCATCGACCGCTCGCAGCTCGAAACGTTCCGCGTGCTCGGCTCGCATTGCGCCGGGCACCCCGAGCGCGATGTCGCCTCGGGCATCGAAGTCACGACCGGGCCGCTGGGGCAGGGCATCGCGAACGCGCTCGGCATGGCGATCGCCGAAGCGTCGTTGAACGCGCGCTTCGGCGACGCGCTAGTGAACCATCGCACCTGGGCCTTCGTCGGTGACGGTTGCTTGCAAGAAGGCGTGGGTCAGGAAGTGATCGCGCTCGCGGGTCACCTGCGCTTAAGCAAGCTCACCTTCTTCTGGGACGACAACCGAATCACCGACGACGGCGCGACGAACCTGTCGATCAGCGAGAACGTGGCCGAGCGATTTCGCGTTGCCGGCTGGCACGTGCAGGAGATCGACGGGCACGACCTCGAGGCCGTCGATGCGGCGATCGACAACGTCTACGGCGACCCGCGTCCGTCGATGATCGCGTGCCGCACAGTCATCGCGCGCGGCATCGCGCGGCTCGAGGGCCAGCGCGGCGGGCACAGCGCGAAGCTGTTCGACACCGACCGCGCCGCGATGAGCGAACGTTATGACTGGCCGCACGCATCGTTCGACGTTCCGGCGTCGGTCCTCGACGCGTGGCGCGCCGCGGGACAGCGCAGCGCGACGGACCATGAGGCCTGGCGCCAACACGTCGCGGCGTTGCCGGCCGCGCAGCGGGCCGAGTTCGAGCGCACGATGCGTGGCGAGTTGCCGGCGTCCGTGCACGACGCGCTGCTCGACTTCAAGCGTCGCGCCGTCGACGGCGATAGCAAGCCACTGGGTGGCATCAACCTCAGCGCCGACATCAACGAAACCCTGCGCCCGCTGCTGCCCGAGCGCATCGTCGCCTGCGCCGACCTCGAGGCGCCGACCGACCACAAGCGCGGTGCGAAAGCCTTCACCGTCGGCGACCGCAGCGGCACCTACGTTCATTGCGGCGTACGCGAACACGCGATGGGATCGCTGGCCAACGGCCTGGCCGCGCACGGCGGCGTGATGCCGCTCGCGGTCACGTACCTTCCGTTCTCGGACTACGAACGCCCGTCGATGCGCATGGCCGCGTTGATGGGCCTGCCGGTGAAGTTCGTCTTCAGCCACGATTCGATCGGCATCGGCCGCAACGGGCCGACGCACCAGCCGGTCGAGATCCTCGCGTCGCTGCGCGCGATGCCGAACATGCTGGTGCTGCGGCCGGCCGACGCGGTCGAAGTGGCCGAGTGCTGGGCCATCGCGCTCGAGCAGCGCGCGACGCCGGTGTCGCTCGTGTTCGCGCGCCAGGCGCTGCCGCGCGTGCGGGCGTCGCACACGAATCAGAACCTCTCGCGCCGCGGCGCCTACGTGCTGGCCGACGCCGAAGGCGGCGCGCGCCGCGTCACGCTGCTTGCCACCGGCTCCGAAGTCCTGATCGCGATGCAGGCGCGCGAGCAACTGCAGGCGCAAGGCATTGCGACCGCGGTCGTGTCGATGCCGAGCTGGGAACTCTTCGAGCAGCAGGACGAAGCCTATCGAGACAGCGTGCTCGGCCCCGGCACCGTGCGCGTCGCCATCGAAGCCGCATGCCGCTTCGGATGGGACCGCTGGCTCGGCGCGCGCGGCGCCTTTGTCGGCATGAAGGGATTCGGCGCATCGGCTGCGGCCGAGGTCCTCTACGAACACTTCGGCATCACCGCGCAGGCGGTGGTGTCAAACGCTCAGCGTCTGCTCAACGCTTCCAACTGACCGAGCACAACGTCACTCAATTCAAGGACACACACACCATGACGCGGCAGCCTCGATCGACATCTTGATTCCGCCGTCGATCCCCATGATCCTCTGCGCGCTGGTCAGCAACACGTCGATCGCGGCGCTGTTCGTCGCCGGCATCCTGCCGGGGCTGTTGATGTGCGGCGGCTTCATGGCCGTGTGCTGGTGGGTGGGCAAGCGCCGCAACTTCCCGCGCGAGACGGCCAAGCTCGACTGGACCGTGTTCCGCAAGCAGTTGCTCTACGCCGCGCCCGCGCTGGTGCTGCCGGTGCTGATCGTGATCCTGCTGCGCTTCGGCGTCGCCACGCCGACCGAGGTGGCGGTGCTGTCGACGCTGTATGCCGGCGTGGTGTCGGCGGTGATCTATCGCGACCTTGGAATCGGCCGTCTGCACCGCTCGATCGTCGACGCGGGCCTCGCGACCGGCGTGGTGCTGCTGGTGATCATGGCGTCGGCCGCGATCGGTTGGCTGCTGACGTTCGACCGCATGCCCGACGGCATCGTCGCTTGGACCAAAGACAACCTCAGCAGCGGCTGGAGCGTCATCCTGATGATGAACCTGCTGATGCTGGTGTGCGGCATGTTCATCGACCTGCCAGCCGCGGTGCTGCTGCTGACGCCGGTGTTCGTGCCGCTGGCGAATGCGATCGGTATGGACCTGGTGCAACTGGGCATCATGATGACGATCAACCTCGCGATTGGCCTTTACACGCCGCCGGTGGGCACCACGCTCTTCATCACGAGTGCGCTTGCGAAGGTGAAGGTGGGGCAGACGGTGAAGGAACTGCTGCCGTTCTACGTCGTCGCCTTCGCGATCCTGCTCGCGTATTCGTATATCCCGGCGCTGACAATGAAGTAATCAGGAGATATTCATGACCGTTTCCAAAGACACGCTCGCGAAGGTCGCGGGCAGCGCGTGGCGCATCCGCCGATATGCCGTGCGCATGGGCGAAGTGCAGGGCCAAGGTTATGTGGGCCAGGCGCTCGGTTATGCCGACGTGCTGGGCGCCGCGTACGGCCACGCGCTGAATCTGAAGCCCAACGACCCCCACTGGGAAGGCCGCGACCGCTTCCTGCTTTCGCACGGCCACTACGCCATCGCCTTCTACGCCGCGCTGATCGAAGCCGGCGTCATTCCCGAAAGCGAACTCGAAACCTACGGCAGCGACGACAGCCGCCTGCCGATGTCAGGCATGGCGACGTACACGCCGGGCATGGAGATCTCGGGCGGATCGCTCGGCCAGGGTCTGGCGATTGGTGTGGGCATGGCGCTGGGCTTGAAGCAGAAGAAGAACCCGGCCTTCGTCTACAACAGCATGTCCGACGGTGAACTCGACGAAGGCTCGACGTGGGAAGCGGCGATGGGCGCCGCGCACCATCAGCTCGACAACCTGATCTGCCTCATCGACATCAACAACCAGCAGGCCGACGGCCCCAGCAGCAAGGTGCTGGGTTTCGAGCCGCTGGCCGACAAGTGGGCCGCGTTCGGTTGGCACGTGCAGCGCGTCGACGGCAACGACCTGCCGAAGGTGGTCGAGGCTTTCGACATCGCGCGTTCGCTGAAGGAAAAGAAGCCGCGCGTCATCCTCTTCGACACGCTGATGGGCAAGGGCGTGCCCTTTCTCGAAAGCCGCGAGAAGAACCACTTCATCCGCGTCGACCCGCCCGAATGGCTACAAGCCCTCGCGATCCTCGATGCGACGCAGCCCGAAGGAGTACGCGCATGAACACGAACGTCACTGACACGAAGAAGCCGAAGCTCACCACCTCGGCGATGATCGCCAGCATCGCCTCCGACGGTCAGCGCGTGAAAGCCGCGCCCTTCGGCAAGGCGCTCGTCGAATACGCCGCCACCCGGCCCGAGATCGTCGGCATGACCGCCGACCTCGCGAAGTACACCGACCTGCATCTCTTCGCGCAGGCCTACCCCGATCGCTTCTACCAGATGGGCATGGCCGAGCAGCTACTGATGGCCGCAGCCGGCGGCATGGCCAAAGAGGGCTTGATCCCCTTCGCAACGACGTACGCCGTCTTCGGCACCCGCCGCGCCTACGACTTCATTCATCAGGTGATTGCCGAAGAGAACCTGAACGTCAAGATCTGCTGCGCACTGCCGGGCCTGACGACGGGGTATGGCCCCAGCCACCAGGCGACCGAAGACATTGCGATGATGCGCGGCATACCCGGCCTGACGATCGTCGACCCGTGTGATGCGATCGATACCGAACAGGCCGTCCCGCAGATCGCGGCGCACAAGGGGCCGGTGTACATGCGGCTCTTGCGCGGCAACGTGCCGGTGGTGCTGGACGAAATCGAGGGTTATCGGTTCGAGCTGGGCAAGGCGAAGCTGCTGCGCGATGGCGCGGATGTGCTGGTGATCTCGAGCGGCATCTTGACGATGCGAGCGCTCGAGGTGGCACAGGCTTTGGCGGCGGACAAAGTCGGAGTGGCGGTGCTGCATTGCCCGACGATCAAGCCGCTGGATGAAGCCGCGATCGTGGAGGCGGTGCGCTACAAGCACCGGCTCGTCGTCGTCGCGGAGAACCACTCGGTCATCGGTGGGTTGGGTGAGGCAGTTGCAAGTGCGCTGCTGCGGCATCGCGTGCAGCCGGCAGGTTTTCAGTTGGCGGGCCTGCCGGATGCGTTCCTCGACGCGGGAGCGTTGCCGACGCTGCACGACCGGTATGGCATCAGCGTCGAGGCGCTTGCTGCGCGGATCAAGGGTTGGCTGGTGTAGTCATTTCGTCATTCCCTCTCCCGCGTGCGGGAGAGGGCTGGGGTGAGAGCGTGGCATCGCGACACGGCGCCGTCCCTCAAAGACTGACCGTTGCCGGCCCCTTCTTGCCCTTGCCCTGTCCCGGCAATCGGAAAACTCCGAACCCCCGCTGATCCAGCGTCAAGATTCGCGCGTCGCTGGTTTCACGGTACAGCCACAGCACGGTGGCGTCGGCGAAATCCATCGGCACGTTGGCGTAGCCCTCCAGCCAGCGCGCCAACTCTTCATACGCGGCCTGCGGCACCGGCGTGACCGCCATCGCACGCGCCGCCCAGGTCAGGAAGGCTGCTTGGACGGGAACGCTGAAGTCCAGCAGGCGCGTCACTTCGGTGACCACGGCTTCCGTCGTCAGCAGCCGATGCCTGGACGCCTGGGTCGCGAACCATGCGTGCACGTTGGCGTGATCATGGTCGTCGCGGTCGAAGTACGCGACCAGTGGCCCGGTGTCAACGAGGGTCAAGCGCCGCCTACCTAGAAACGATCGTGACGCCATCACGCCCCGCGCGTACAACGCGTCTGTTTCGCTGGTCTCTTTCGACCGATCAGGGGCGCCATGGACAAGAACCTTGCCTTCGAGGCATACGCACAGCACCAACCGCGCCTTGCGTCCGGCCCGCCGCGCCCGACGCGCCGCTTGCTGCGCGGCTTCGCCTTCGACCCAAGCCTTGCGACCCAGCTCGAGACCGCGCTGGTCAGTGAGGTCACCTACAAAGTTCCGTGGGAAGAAGGCCTGGCCGAAGGCCCGGTCGGGGAATACCTCGAAGTGGTCGACGTCGACCCGCCCAGCGGCTGCGTGTATGCGCCGGTGGACCTGAATCACCCGAACGTGCTGGCGCAAGGCGGTCTTGCGCCGTCGGAAGGCAACCCGCAGTTCCACCAGCAGATGGTCTACGCGGCGGCGATGACCACGATCGACCGCTTCGAGCGCGCGCTGGGCCGCAAGGCGTTCTGGCGTGATCGCTTCGACCCCGAGGCCGACACGGACGAGCGCAAGCGCCAGTACGTGCAGCGGCTGCGCATCTACCCGCACGCGCTGCGCATGGCCAATGCGTACTACAGCCCGCAGCACGTGGCGCTGCTGTTCGGCTACTTCCCGTCGACCGACGATCGTTCGTCGGGGCTGTATCCGGGCGGCATGGTCTTCACCTGCCTGTCGCACGACGTGGTGGCGCACGAAACCACGCACGCGCTGCTCGACGGCTTCCACGAACATTTCCTGGAACCCACGAACGCCGACGTGCTGGCGTTTCACGAGGCCTTCGCCGACATCGTCGCGTTGTTCCAGCACTTCACCTTCCCCGAGGTGCTCGAGCACCAGATCGCGAAAACGCGCGGTGACTTGAGCAGCGAGAACGAGCTGGCCAAGCTCGCGACGCAGTTCGGCCACGCACGCGGCACGCACGGCGCGTTGCGCGACGCGATCGGCCACTACGACGCCACGCAGAAGAAGTGGGTGAAGCACCAGCCTGATCCGACCGCGCTCGACAACACGCCCGAGGTTCACGCACGCGGCGCGATCCTCGTGGCCGCGGTGTTCGACGCGTTCCTGTCGATCTACCGCAGCCGCTCGCGCGACCTGCTGCGCATCGCCACCGGCGGCACCGGGGTGTTGGCGCATGGTGAGCTGCATCCGGACCTGGTTGCGCGGCTGGCGAAAGAGGCGGCGAAGAGCGCGACGCACGTGCTGAACATGTGCATCCGTGCCCTGGACTACTGCCCGCCGGTCGACCTGACCTTCGGCGAGTACCTGCGCGCGCTGGTCACCGCCGACATGGACCTGGTGCCCGAAGACGGATACGGCTACCGCGTCGCGTTCATCGAGGCGTTTCGCCGCCGCGGCGTCTACCCGCGCGACGTGCGCACGCTGTCGCAGGAGAGCCTGCGTTGGTCGCATCCGGACGAGGACCCGGCGCTGGCGTCGATCAACGCGAAAGAGATGCTCGGGCGGTTCATCGACGACATCGGCCTGCGTGAGCACATCAACGACTTGCGCTACGCCAAGGACCGCGCGCCGATCTGGACGAAGACCCGGCAGATCCGCACCGACCTGCACGCGTCGCTCGCGGATGTGTTGGCCCGCGACAAGCTGCTTCAGCGGATGACGGGCCTGGTGTTGAACGCCGAAGACCTGCCACCGATCGCGCGCCAGAACCGGCGCAGCGAACCGGTCTTCTCGATCGACTCGCTGCGCGAGGCGCGGCGCACGCGTGACGACGGCAGGGCGTTGAACCAGGTCTTCGTGACGATCCTGCAGAAGCAGGACATCGAACACAACGGCACGATTCACACGGTGCGCGGCGGCAGCACGCTCGTCATCGACCTGGACGAGCCGCGCATCGCCTACGCGGTACGCAAGAGCCTGCGCGACGACGAGCGAAAGCAGCGCATGCTCGCCTTCCTCGACGGCCAGGACGGGCAAGCCTCGCTGGCTGCCACCTACTTCGAGAAGAGCCGCGAGCCGTTCGCGGCGCTGCATCGCATCGGCGCATAAGAAGCATCGGGGACGACATGGCCACCACCACGCGAAGCGCGCGCAAGACCACCGCTGCCAAGAAAGCCGCCCCGGCGAAGAAGGGCGTGACGGCGCAGAAGACATCTTCGGCGGGTTCGCCAGCCGCCCTCGCGGCGCCGATCGTCGCGCCTGGCTCGCCGCGCAACTGGCGCGCGCGCGTGCGCATGTACCGCCACGGGCTCGGCGACTGCTTCCTGCTGACGTTCCCACGTCGAGACGGCCGGGCGTTCAACATGCTCATCGACTGCGGTGCGCTGGCGCGCGACAAGGTGTTCATGCGCAGCGTGGTCGCGCATATTCGCGACACCGTGCTCGCGGGCGCGAGCGGCAAGGCCAAGCTCGACGTCGTCGTCGGTACCCACGAGCACAAGGACCATGTGTCGGGGTTCAACCAGGCGCGTGAGATCTTCAACGACGAATTCGACTTCGGCTGCGTCTGGCTCGCCTGGACCGAAGACCTTGGCAAGGGCGAAATCCGCAAGGTCAAAGAGGCGAAGAAGAAGGCCGTCATACGGCTGCAGGGCCTGGTCGGCATGTCGAGCCTTGCCGGCAGCGACCTGGCCCAGGCGGTGTCGGGCCTGCTGGGCTTCAGCCAGGACGACGACTCCACCGACGCCCGCAGGGTGGCCGACGCGATGACCTACCTGAAGCTGCGCGGCAGCGAAGCCGGCGACCTGCGCTTTCTCGAACCCGGCGGTGAGCCGTTCGGCATCGACGGCGTCGACGGCGTGCGCGTCTACGTGCTGGGCCCGCCGAAGGACCCGTCGATGCTGAAGACCAGCGCCATCACCGAAGCGATGAAGCGCGACCATGTCATCTTCCACCTGGCCGCGATGGGCGACGCCGGCATGGACGCGCTGGGTGCAGCGCTCGATTCGGCGCTGGACCCGACCGTGCCGAACAAGGCCGACCGCTCGCATCCGTTCGCAGCCCAGCATCGCGTGACGAAAGAGCTCGAGAACCCGGCCACCGGGCAGATGCAGCCGAACCCGTGCCATGACCTGATCAAGGACTTCCTTGGCCGCACGTACGACGACCCTGCGCAGCAGTGGCGGCGCGTCGACCACGACTGGCTCGCCAGCTTCGGACAACTGGCGCTGGACCTCGACAACGACACCAACAACACGAGCCTGGTGCTCGCATTCGAGTTCGAGAAAACGCGCGAGGTCCTGCTGTTCGTCGCCGACGCGCAGATCGGCAGTTGGCTGTCGTGGGCCGAACTCGAGTTCAAGGTGCCCGGACGTCCACGGCCCGTGACGGCGGCGGACCTGCTGAGCCGCACGGTCTTCTACAAGGTCGGCCACCACTGCAGCCACAACGCGACCGCGAACGCGGCCGGGCTCGATCTGATGACGCACAACGATCTGGTCGCGTTCATCCCCCTCGACAAAGCGACGGCGAAGAAGCAGGGCAGCAAAGGCTGGGTGATGCCGGCGCCGCCGCTGTTCGAGGCACTGCAAGCGCGAACCCGCAACCGCGTGGTGATCTCGGATGTGGAAGAGAAACTGTCGGCTGAAGCACTCGAGGCTGGCGTGATCGCAACGGCGGACTACATCGACTACTTTGTGCGCTGAGCCGAACGAGGCGCACGAGGCGATCTAGTGCCCGAGATACGCGGCCTTCATATGCGGGTCATTCAGCACCTGCTGCCCACTGCCCTCGAGCGCGATGCGGCCGTTCTCGAGCACATAGGCGCGGTCGGCGATCTCGAGGGTTTGCAGCACGTTCTGCTCGACCAGCAAGATGGTGAGGCCGGCGGCGTGAATGCGTCGCAGAAGCTGGAAGACTTCGCTGACGACGATCGGTGCCAGGCCGAGCGAGGGCTCGTCGAGCATCAAGAGTTTGGGCTTGGACATCAGCGCGCGGCCGATGGCGACCATTTGTTGTTGGCCGCCGGACAACGTGCTGGCGATCTGCCTGCGTCGTTCACGCAGGATGGGGAAGAGGTCAAAAATCTCGTCGACGCTGCCGCGGACGCCCTGACGGTCGGGGCGGCTGAAGGCGCCCATCAGCAGGTTTTCTTCGACCGTCATTTCGGGGAAGAGCTTGCGGCCTTCGGGGCATTGCACGATGCCGGCATACACGCGTGCTTCGGCGCGCGCGGGCACGGGTTGGCCTTCGAACCTGATGTGGCCGGCGGGTGTGTCGACCAAGCCCGAGATGGCGTTGATCAGCGTTGACTTGCCCGCGCCGTTGGGGCCGATCACGGCCACCAGTTCGCCCTTGGCGATGGTGAGGTCCACGCCCCACAGCGCCATCATCTCGCCGTAGGCGGCTTGCAGGCCTTCAACCTCGAGCATGAGGGGCTCCAGGGGCCACCGTGGCTTGGCCGAAATACGCGCTCACCACCTCGGGCCGGTCGACGACTTCGGCGGCGGCGCCGCGTGCGATCAGGCGGCCTTGTTGAAGCACCAGCAGCTCTTCGCTCAGCGCCATCACGGCGCGCATCAAGTGCTCGACCAGGATGACGGTGACACCTCCATCGCGAATCGCGCGCACGAGCTTGATTGCTTCGTCGACTTCGGTCGGGCGCAGGCCGGCCATCACTTCGTCGAGCAGCAGCAGCTTCGGGCGCGTGGCCAACGCTCGTGCCACTTCCAGACGCTTGCGCCCGGCGATCGGCAACGCGCCGGCCAGCTGCGACGCCACCGGCGACAGCGCGCACAACGCAATCACCTCGTGCGCCTTGGCCTTGGCTTCGGCCAGGCTGGTGCGGCCACCACGCAGTGCACCTGCGACCACGTTGTCATACACGGTCAAGCCGGCGAACGGCTGCACGATCTGGAAGGTGCGTGCGATGCCCAGTGCGCACAGCGCCGAGGGCTTCATGCCCGTCACCTCGCGACCGTCGAAGAAAACCTTGCCGGCTTCGGGCGTCTGGAAACCCGAGACGTTGGCGAAGAGGGTGGTCTTGCCCGAACCGTTGGGCCCGATCACGCCGACGATGCGGCCTGCGGGCACGTCGAAACTCACATCGTCGACCGCCGTGAGCCCGCCGAAGCGTTTGGTCAGGCCTTCGACACGCAACAGCGCGGTCATTGCTTGGTGCCTTGAGCGCCGTACCGACGCCGATGCCAGGTCTCGACGTACGACGCAGCACCTTTAGGCAGCAACAGGATGCCGATGGCGAGCACCGCGCCGTAAAGGATGAGGTACAGCGCGTCGGCCTCGCCACCCATCCAACCGCGCAGGAAGTCTTGCGTCGGCTTCAGGAACGACGCACCCAGCACCGGCCCGATGATGCTGAGCCGGCCACCGAGCACAGGGCCGAGCAGCATCTCGAAATTGGTGGCGAGGTTGAAGACCTGCTTGGGGTCGATGAAGGTGGCGAACTGCGTGTAGAACGAACCGATCACGCCGGCCAGGCCGCCGCTGATCATCATCGCGCGTGTCTTCACGGCGCTGACGTTGATGCCCAGCGCTTCGGCGGCCTGGTCGTTCTCGCGCACGGCGGCCAGGTAGTAGCCCATGCGGGACTTCTGAATCGCCCAGTTGACGACGATCACACCGGCCAGCAGCAGCAGCGCGATGTAGAGATACGGCCGTCGGTCGACGAAGGCCAGCAGCGCGAAGTTGTCTTCGACCACCGTGAGGTAAATGCCGGTGGCGCCGCCCGCGTAGTCCCAGTTCAGCAGGATGTACTTCATCACCTGCGACAACGCGACAGTGAACATCGCGAAGTAGTCCTCACCCAGACCGAAGCGCAACGTCACGCGCGACACCAGCCACGCCAGCGCCGCCGCAGCGAAGAACGACAGCACCATGCACAGCCACGGGTTCACGCCCAACTTGGTGAACAGCAGGCCGTCGAGGTAGGCACCCAGGCCGAAGAAGCTGATGTAGCCCAGCAGCAGCAGGCCCGACAAGCCACCCGCGATCGCCCACGCGGTGCCCATCGCGGCGAACACCGCGGCCAGCACCATCACCTGCAGCAGGTAGTCGGATTGCAGGAAGCTGCCGACGGCCGCGCACAGCGCCACGAAGCCCAGCGCGACGGCGAGTTGCCAGTTGGGCCAGTCGGCCAGCCAACGGTCATTCATGCTCGAGCGGGTTCATGTCACCCGCCCCTTGAACAAACCCTTGGGCATGAACAACAGCACCACCACGAACAACAACAGGCTCACGAGTTGCCGCAGCGCCGGCCCGAACACCAGGCCGCCCAGCCCTTCGGCCACGCCGATGATCAGCCCGCCGATCAGCGCGCCCGCGAAGTTGCCCATCGTGCCCAGCACGACGATCACGAACGCCGGCAGGATGAAGTAGTCGGTGCCGAAGCTCGGGTTGGCGAAGAAGGCCGGCGCGATCAGCACGCCGGCCAGCCCCGCCAGTCCGGTGCCGACGCCGAACGTGATGAGGTTGATGCGCGCCACGTCAATGCCCATCAGCCGCGCCGCCTGCGGGTGTTGCGACGCCGCGCGCATCGCCAGCCCCAACCGCGTGTGCTTCAGGAACCACCACGCCGCCGCGGCAATCGCAATCGCCGCCGCGAACGAGATCAGCCGCACGTAGGTCAGGCGGATGCCACCCAGGTCGAGCGCGGCGCCGCTCCATTCCAGCTTCAGCACTTGGTTGTTCGGCCCCCAGATCCATTGCATGGCGCCGATCATCATCGTTGACAGGCCGATCGTGATCAGCATCTGGTTGATCTGCGGGTGCGCCAGCGCCGGCCGGATGAACATGGCCTGCAGCACCGCCCCCAGCACCGCGACCAGCGCGAAGATAAGCAACGCCACCACGTACGGCGAAGCCCCGAGTTGGAAGGCGGTGATGGCCAGGTACATGCCCAGCGTCAGGAACTCGGCGTGCGCGAAGTTGACGATCTTCATCACGCCGTAGATCAGCGTCAGGCCGCACGCCACCAGCGCGTAGACGCCGCCCTGCAGCAGCCCGAGCAGCACCGACTGAAGCAGGACCTCGAGCGACATGAGATGCTGTGCGGTGCGCCGCGATCAGCGCACGACCGGCCACGCTGCCTTGGTCGTCTGGTAGGCGCTGGGCCAGATCACTTTGCTCTGTCCGCCGCCCACTTGCGCCGCCACGAGGGTGGTGCGGGGCATGAAGCCGGTGCTCGTCGAACTTCACGCGTTCGTACATGAAGGTCTGCGGCCCACTCACCAGGTCCAGGCCAGCGAGCGCGTCGCGAATGGCGGTGCCGTCGGTGCTGGCGGCTTTTTCGATCGCCGCGCGCAGGATGTGCACCCCGGCGTAGGTGGTGTTGCTGTTGCCCAGCATGTCCTTGCCGCCCGAGCGCTTCTTGAAGCGCTCGTTGATCTCTTTGGCGCCGGGCAGCTTGATGTCGGGGAACCAGTCGTTGACGACGATCACGCCGTCACCCAGCTTGCCCAGGTTGGCCCAGGTGGTGGGGTTGGTGTAGCCGCCGCCCAGGCCGATCCAGCCCATCTTGGGCCAGTACTTCAGCTCGCCCATCTGCTTGAACAGCAACGTGATCGACGACGGCTCGCCGGCCGCGAATACCACGTCGGGGTTGTCGCGCTTCAGCGAGAGGATCACGTCCTCGAACGTGGTGGGGTTGGTCGGGAAGACGTTGTCCTTCAGGATGGCGAGCTTGTAGTTGCCCATGTAGCGGTTGAACTCGCGCTGCACCACGTTGCCGAAGAAGTTGTTCTCGCGCACCAGCGCGCAGGTCTTGGCGGCGCCGCCGCTCAACTGCGTCACCAACTCGCCCGAGTTGGTGGCGAACTGCGAGAAGTGCGGCACAGTCTTGAACACGAACTTCAGCCCGCGCGAGGTGATCTCGTCGGCCAGCGCGTTGGGCACCAGGTAAGGGATCTTGTTGCGTTCGGCAATCACGGTGCTCGAGATGGTGGCGCCCGACGAATACGCGCCGACGATCGCCGAAACCTTGTCGCGCGAAATCATGCGGTTGGTCTCGGTGTTGGCCTCGTCCACGCTCGTGGAGTTGCCGAACACCGCTGCGATCTTGGCGCCCTTCATGCTCTTGATGCCGCCACCACTGTTGATCTCTTCGATGGCCATCTCCACCGCCATCTTGATCAACTGCCCCGACTCGGCGAACGACCCCGTCAAGGGCAGCAGGAAGCCGACCTTCACCTCGTTGGTCTGGGCCAGGACTGGGAAAGCGATGGTGCTGCCCAATGCGCCCAATACACCGACGGCGCTGACGAACTGGCGGCGGGACGGCTGGGAAGGGGTGGATGGCATGAGAGGCTTTCTGTTTGAAGGTGCGCTGCGGGACCTGGGTTGTAGCCAAGTGCCTGTGGCTTGGCATCCAGGCTAACCCGTGCGGAGATGTCGTTGGCCGGAGATGACATCGATCTGGTCGAATCGGCAGATGCCTAAGACAACGACGCTGCAAACCGAGACCCTGGCACGACTCTTCGTCTCGGCCGACGCCAGCACCGACACCGACACCGACACCGACGATACGGCTCGCCCGTTGTCGGCAGCCAGCGGCCTCGCACTCGCCGGCCGCGCGCTGCTGATCGCGGCGGACGACGAGGCTTCGCTCGCTCGTTTCGATCTCGACCACCTCGACCGGCCCGGCTGCTTCGTGCATCGGCTCGGGCCCGACTTGCCGCAAGACAAGAAGGCGCGCAAACGCGCCAAGCGCGACTGGGAAGCGTTGATGCCCTGGCCGCCCGCGCCGCCGACATGGCCGCACGGCGGTCTGGTGGTCTGGGGTTCGGCCTCACGCGCGTCACGCATGCACGCATGGCTGCTGCCCTGGTCTGATTCGGCGAAGCGCGGCTTCGACCCCGCGCGCTCGCGTGAGGTCGACACGAGCGTGCTGCTGCAACCCCTCGAGTCCGCGCTCGACGAACTCAACATCGAAGGTGCCTGGCTGAGCGAAGACGGCGGCGACGGCGTTGCGCGGTTGTGCCTGCTGCAACGCGGCCACGGCGGCGGCGGACGCAATGCGCGCATCGAGTTCGCGTGGCCCGACGTGCTGGCGTGGATGGCAGGTGCTGCACCCACGCCGCCGCAACCGCTCGGCCCGCCACGGACGATTCACCTACCGGCGTTGCGTGATCGCGCGAGTGGCAGCGCGCGCATACCGCTGGGCTTCACCGACGCGTGCGCTTTACCTGCGCCGCTATCGGCAAACTTCGGCGGCCCGGGCGCGTGGATCTTCTGCGCTGCGGCCGAAGCCACCGACAACGCCTACGACGACGGCGCGACCCTCGGCTCGGCGATCGGCGTGTTCGACGCGCGCGACCGACTGCGCGCACTCGCCGTCGTCGACCGCCGCTGCAAGGTCGAAGGTCTTGCGCTCGACACCGCCGCCTGCACGCCCGATTCACTGGCGCTGCTGCTCGTCACCGACGCCGATGACCGCCACGAACCCGCGCTGTTGCTGCGCACCACGCTCGCCGCGCCGATCACGATGCAGAACGACCGCGAGTTCGTCACGTCACGCGTGCTGCTCGCGCCGCGCACGCGCGTGTTCGACGCGCTGCGCGACCCCACGCTGCTGGCGCGCTGGTGGGGCCCGTCGGGCTTTCGCAACACCTTCGAAACCTTCGACTTCCGCCCCGGCGGCGACTGGCGCTTCACGATGCACGCACCCGACGGCACGGCCTACGCGAACCACAGCGTCTTCGCCGAGATCGTCGACGACGAACGCGTCGTCTTCGACCACATGTCGGGCCACCACTTCCGCATGACGATCACGCTCGATGGCATTGACGACGGCGCGGCGACGTTGCTGCGCTGGCGGCAGGTGTTTGACAGCGGGAAGAGCGCGAACGGATCGCGGCGTTCGTGATTGGAGCGAACGAAGAGAACCTGGATCGGTTGGAGGCGGCGGTGGTCGTTGTGCCGCGCTGGTCAGCGCCATGACATCAACCGACCTGGCTGCATCGCTCCCACTGCGGCCCGAGTCCGAGACGCGCGACCGCGTTTTCGATCCAGGCCGAATCGACCGGGGTTGCCGCCAGCATGAAGCGCACGTCGCGCACGTGCTTGTCCTGCTCGCCCTCGCGCAGGTACTCGAGCTTGCGCACGATCACGTACTCGGGCGGGGCCAGCCACATCGAGCCGTTGTCGAGTTCGACCCGGCGCCGATTCGTGAGCGCCCAGGCGTGCAGCGGATCGCGCGCCGCAAGGTAGATGTCGGCCTTGAACTGGCTTTGGTGGTGGATGAGGTTGAACATACCTCTCGAGCCGCGCGCGAGCTCGAGCCGCAACGTCTCGTCGGGCGGCACGTAGTACGTCTCGTCTGGAAACACAGACCTCAGCAACGCGATGTCCTTCACCTTCAGCAGCACCACCACGTCAACGTCGGCGGTCAACCGCGGTTCGCCGTAGACGCTGGCCGCGACCGATCCCGTCACGCAGTAGGGCAGGCCCAGTTGCTCGAGCGGACCGAGAAACGGCGCCAGCGGATCACGTTCCTGCATACATCAGTGAGCGCCGGGCCTCGAAGTCGAGCCGCTCGGGCGGCCAATCGGGATGCACCATCCGCAACCCGGCGACGCGCAAGCGGATGCCGGTGCGGTAGAGGTCGCAGACCATCCGCACCTTCTGCGCTGGTGTCATTCGGCGCAGGCCTTCGAGTTGGATCGGGTGGATGGGTTCTTCCATATGAATAGGGTTGCAGCCAAGGCAACGATGTGGCCTGTGATTCTGCGCGCTGCGGGCGCTGCTCGGCCGTTGAATCGATGGCCGCCCCGTTCGCCGGCCGGCCGCGCGCGCCGCGCCGTCACGCCGTTGGCGCAGCGGCCAGGTGCCGCGCAACCCACACACGCACTTCGTGTGTGCCGCCATCGTCGACCAACGCCACCGCGTCACCAGCACCGTCGACGCCTTCGACGCTGACGTGCGCCGCTTCGCCCTGCTCGGCATCGGCCCACGCCACTTGCACGTGATAGTGCGTGTCGTGATACCGATAGCTCACCGAAAAGCCGGGCCAGTCCGCCGGCATGCACGGCCGCACGTGCAATCGCGCGCCGTTGTCATCGACCTCGAGGCGAAGCCCGAGCAGTGATTCGACGATCAGGCGGTACATCCAGCCCGCCGAGCCGGTGTACCAACTCCAGCCACCGCGGCCGGTGTGGGGTGGCACGCTGTAGACGTCGGCGGCGACGACGTAGGGCTCGACCTTGTAGATCGCCACTTCTTCGGGCGTGCGGCCGTGGTGCAGCGGGTTGATCAGGTCCATCAACCACCACGCGCGTGGTGCGTCGCCCAGGGCGGCGAAGGCCATCGTGGCCCAGACGGCGCTGTGCGTGTATTGGCCGCCGTTTTCGCGCACGCCGGGCACGTAGCCAGCGATGTAGCCGGGGTTGGGGCCGCGGCGGTCGAAGGGTGGGTCGAGCAGTTGGACCAGGCCGGCTTCGGGGCGTACCAGGCGCTCGGCCACGGCGTCCATCGCGCGCTGCACACGCTGCGGTTCACCGACACCCGACAGCACGGCCCAGCTCTGCGCGATCGAATCGATTCGGCATTCGGCGCTGTCTTTCGAGCCCAATGCGCTGCCGTCGTCGAAGTAGGCACGGCGGTACCAGTCGCCGTCCCAGCCGTGGGCTTCTAGCCGCGCAGTGAGTTGTTCGCGTTCGTGGTCGCATTGCCCGGCGAACGCGGCGTCGCCATGGCGGCGCGACAGCGCGGCGAACTGCTTCAACACCTCGCAGAAGAAGAAGCCCAGCCACACGCTTTCGCCGCGGCCGTGATGGCCGACCTCGTTCATGCCGTCGTTCCAGTCGCCGGTGCCCATCAGCGGCAGACCGTGTGCGCCGTAGCGCATGCCGTGCTGCACGGCGCGCGCCGCGTGTTGGTACAGGCTGGCGCTGTGGGCGCCGCGCTGCGGCAGGTCGTAGTACGAGTCGTCGCTGGCCGGCACCGGTCGGCCCTCCAGGAAGGCCACCGGCTCGGCGAGCACACCGCCGTCGTTCGTGGCGCTGATGTAGCGGCACAGCGCGAGTGGCAGCCACAGGTAGTCGTCGCTGATGTGCGTGCGCACGCCGCGGCCCGCGGGCGGGTGCCACCAATGCTGCACGTCGCCTTCGACGAACTGGCGGCCCGCGCACAGCAGCAGGTGTTCGCGCAGCAGTTCCGGGCGCGTGTGCACCAGCGCCATCGCGTCTTGCAACTGGTCGCGAAAACCGTACGCGCCGCCGGATTGGTAGTAGCCGCTGCGCGCCCACATGCGGCACGCCAGCGTCTGGTAGACCAGCCAGCCGTTGGCCAGAAGGTCGATCGATGCGTCGGGCGTTTTGACCTGCACTGCGCGCAGCGTGTGGCGCCAGTGCGTGTGTACGGCGGCGAGCGCGGCGCGTTGCGCGGCGCGGCCACGAAAGCGCGCGACCAATTGGCCCGCTTCGTCGAGGCTGCGGCCCATGCCGAGGCGAAAGACGATCTCGCGCGTTTGGCCCGGCGCCAGATCGAACGGCACCTGGATCGCGGCGCATGGGTCCAGGCCGACGCCGACGCGCCCTGAGAGATGCCGCCGCGTCAGCGCCGCCGGTTGCTGCAATGAGCCATTACGGCCGATGAACTCGGTGCGGTCGCCGGTGATCGTGGCAATCGCGCGATCAGCTTCATCGACGTCGAAGAAGCCGATCCAATCGCCGAAGTCGTTGCTGAACGGGTTGCGCGCATACAGCGCGCCGTTGTCTTCGGCGATCTCGGTGCTGATGTGCGGCGCGGTCTTGGCGCGCATGTCGCCCAGTACCCACTCGACATAGCCGGTGGATGACACGCGTCGTGGTCGGCCGCTGTCGTTGCGCAGCACCAGCACCGAGAACTTCACCGCCGCGTCGAGCGCGACGAAGACGGTCAATTCGCTGTGAATGCCGAGTGCGTCGTGTTCGAAGACGCTGTAGCCGAATCCGTGGCGCGTGACGTGCGCGGCGTGCGCCGATCCCGGCATCGATGTCGGCTGCCACACCTCGCCCGATGTTTCGTCGCGCAGATAGATCACTTCGCCGCTGGCGTCGGTCACGGGGTCGTTGTGCCACGGTGTCAGGCGCAACTCGTGCGCGTTCTCGCACCAGGTGTAGGCGCTGCCTGCCTCTGACACCAGCGTGCCGAAGCGCGGGTTGGCGATCACGTTGACCCACGGCGCGGGCGGGCGCTGCCCTGGCGGAGGTGCGATGACGTATTCGCGCCCGTCGCGTGCGAAGCCGCCGAGTCCGTTGTCGAAGATCAGGTCGCGTATTGGCGCTGAGGGAACGTTGGGCTTTGCGGCTTCTGCGATGCGCGTAGGCACGAAGGGTGCAACGCGCCGCTCGGCCACCCGCTTGCGCATCACCTGCTGCTCGAGCGGCCCGTGCCTGTCGTCGACGATCACGCGCGCCACCGCTTGCAGCAGGATGCGGTCTTCGTCGGCAATCTGCTCGGCGTGGCGCACGAAGATGCCGCCCGGACGATCGACCACATGCGCTTCGATGCCGGCCGCGATCAGGCCGAGGATCAACTCTTGCAAGCGCTGCCGGTAGCCGTCGCGCTCTTCGTTCCACACCACCAGATCGACCGCCAGGCCTTTCAGCCGCCACCACGCGTGGGCCTGCACCATCTGCTTGACCAGGTCGATGTTGGCGGCCTCGCCGACCTTCAGCAGCACGATCGGCAAGTCGCCCGAGATTGCATAGCCCCACAGCCCCGATTGGCTGCGGCGGTTGCGCAGCAGCATCGCGGCGTCGGCGCGATGCGTGGGCTGCGCATAGACGACCGCACCCGCCAGCCGCGCATAAAGCTGGGTGTCGGCTTCGCTGGCGTTGATTTGGCGCAGCACGACCTGGCTGTGCGTCCACCCCAGATCGAACACGCGGTCGGCCAGGCGGCGATCGGCGTACTTGTGCACCAGTGCCACGCAGGCATCGCGCGTGTCGGCCATGCCGTACACCAGATCGATCGTGGCTGTCTGATCAGGCTCGAGCGTGATCACGCGCCGCGTCGCCACCACGGGGTCAAGCACCGAGCCGGCGCTGCCCGACAGCGCGCCGCTGTCGCGCATGGCCATCGGTGAACGAAGGTCGCGGCCACGGCCGATGAAACGCGCCCGATCGGTTTCGTGCGAGACCGCGCCGACGTTTGCGCCGTGCACGCCATGCACGCCGTGCACCGCCATCAGGTGGAACATGTGCGGCGGTTGTTCACCGGCCGACCGTGGCCGGCGCGTGCACAGCAGCGCGGCGGGGTCGGCCAGCACTTCGGTCTGCACGAACAGCTTCGCGAACGCCATGTGCTGCGCATCGGCCGCGGCCGGTGCGATCACGACTTCGGCGTAACTGGTCAGCTCGATGCTGCGCATCGACGCGCTGGTATTGGTCAGGCGCAAGCGTCGCAGCTCGATGTCATCTTCGGGCGAGACCACGATCTCGGTGTACGCGTCGATGCCGTGCTCGCGGCGGCGGAACTCGGCGCGGCCTTCGGTGAAGATCGCTTCGTAGCTGTCGGCTTTGCTTCGTGTGGGCTGGTGCGTGGTCGACCAGACGTTGCCGCTCTGCATGTCGCGCAAGTAGCACCAACTGCCCCAGTCGTCGCGGGTGCTGTCTTCGCGCCAGCGCGTCACGGCCAAGTCTTTCCAGCGGCTGACACCGGCGCCGGTGTGCGTGAGCATCACGTGATAGCGGCCGTTGGACAGCAGTTGCACTTCGGGCGTCGGCGTGTCGGTGGTGGTGATCAGGCGCAAGGGTGGTGCAACCGCGCCGGTTTCGCCTTGCGCTTGTGCGCGCTCGGCGGTGTGCGGGTGGAAGGCCAGCACCTTGGGCACGCGCTCTTGCAGCAGCAGCAACGTGGCCTGCAATTCGCGGTCGGCTTCGAAGCGGCGCTGCATCGGCCGGTCCAGCAGCACGTAGGCCAGCGACAGCAGGCTCATGCCCTGGTGATGCGCCATGTAAGAGCGCACGATCGCGCTGGTTTGCCCGCGTGGCAGACGCGACGGCGTGTAGTCGATGGCTTCGTAGTAACCGAAACGGCTGGCCAGGCCGACGTTCGGCCAGTTCCAGCAGGTTCTCGCAGGCCGCGGGTGCATCGACCATCAGCGCCATCACGGTGGCGTAGGGGGCGACCACCAAGTCGTCGGCCAACCCGCGCTTCAAACCCAAGCCGGGCACACCGAAGGCGCGATATTGGTAGTTGAGCTGCGCGTCGGTCGCGTTGTAGCCCGATTCCGAGATGCCCCACGGCACGTCGCGCTGGTTGCCGTAGCTGATCTGGCGTTCGACCGCCGCGTGCATCGTCTGGTCGAGCAGCGTGCCTTCGTAGCTGGGCATCACCAGCATCGGCATCAGGTACTCGAACATCGACCCGCTCCACGACAGCAGAATCGCGCGGCCGTCGACCGTCGTCAGCAGGCGGCCCAGGTTGAACCATGTGTCCTGCGGCAGCAGACCCTGCGCGATCGTCGTGAAGCTGGCCAGTCGGATTTCGGAAGCCAACAGGTCGTAGTGCCCGGCGTCCAGACGGCGATCGTCGACGTTGTAGCCGATGGAAAGCAGGCCACGTGCAGGGTCGTAGAGGAAGGCGTACTCCATGCACGCCAAGGCCCCGACGCGTTCTGCCAGGCTGTGCAGCAGGGCGCTGCGTGGTGCGCCGTTGTCGGCGGCAAGCGTGTTCAGTTCGGCCAACGCGGCTTCGCACTGGGCTTGCAGGGCGTGGGTCCAGCGTTGCGCTTCGGCGGATGCAGGCGCGTGCGAGGCGTCTTGCGTGGCGATGTCTTGGGCACAGCGGTGCAGCGTCTCGAAGAGCGAATGCAGCGCTTGTCTGGTCTGAGGCCGGGGCGCGGCGTTCAACGCTTGTGCGAAGCGGCTCACGGCTTTGTTCGGCGGCGTGCGGGTGCTGGCCGTTTCTGATTGCAGCAGGCGCAGCGTGTCGGTCAGGCCGTTCAGCAGCAGCGACGTGCGCGGTGCGTGGTCGGCCAACTCGGCCAACTCGTTCAAGCCGGCACGCAGCGTCAGCAGGTGGCCGGCGAGGTTGCCGCTGTCGACGGTGGACACATAGCGCGGTCGCAGCGGTTCCAGCGTTTGCGTGTCGTACCAGTTGAAGAGATGGCCGTGATGTTTGGGCAGCCGCTCCATCGTGTCGACCGTCGCAGCGCAACGCTCGATCAACTGGCCCAGCGTGATGTAGCCGAAGTCGTACGCCGCCAGGTTGGACAGCAGCGCCAGGCCGATGTTGGTCGGCGATGTGCGGTGCGCGATGCGCTCGACCGGATGCTCTTGCATGTTGTCCGGCGGCAGGAAGTTGTCTTGTGGCCCGACAAAGGTTTCGAAGAATGCCCAGGTGCGCCGGCTGAGCTGGCGCAGAAACAGGGTTTGATCCGCGCCCAGCGCCGCTCGCGTGCGCTTCAGGGGCTGGCTGATCCACCAGACGATCAGCGGCGAGAAGAACCACAGCGCGAGCACCGGTGCAGCGAGCGCCAGTGCCATCGGCCGGTGAGCGCTCAGGCCGACCAACGAGATGATCGCCAGCGCCGGCCCGATCGCCATGCGCGTGGTGGTGCGCAGCAGGTCTGCCATGCCGCTGCCCGCCGAACGTGCCGCCGCGGATGACGACGACGATGACGCCTGCCACTCGAGCAAGCGGCGCTTCGTGATCCACAACCGCCACAACGTGCGTGCTACCGCGCCAAGACTGATCGCGGCTTCGTACGGCAGGCAGGCCAGGTTCAACGTGGCCTGGCCCAGCGACGACATCGCGGCGGGCACCACGGCCCCCAGGTGCTGGCGCAGCCGCAGCTCTTCTGGCTTGCGCGCCAGGCTCACCAGCATGGCGATGAGCGTTGGTGCGAACAAGATCGCCAGCCCCGCAGCCGTCCACAACCACGGCGGCTGCAACACGCTCCAGCCGAGCAGGAACCACGCGGTCAACGCGGCGGGCGTCAGGCTGCGCCGCAGGTTGTCCACGATCTTCCAGCGCGACAGGGCAGACAGCGGGTTGACGATGCGGGCCACGCTCGTGTGCAGCGTGCCGTCGGCGGTGGTCTCGGTCACCGGCACCTTCAGCCACGGCAGCAGCCAAGCGATGATTTGCCAGTCGCCGCGAATCCAGCGATGACGGCGCTTCACGTCGGCGTCGTAGCGCGAGGGCGGTTCTTCGACCAACAGCACGTCGCTGATGAGGCCGCTGCGCGCATAACAACCTTCCAGCAGGTCGTGGCTGAGGATGCGGTTTTCGAACAGGCGGTCGCCCATCACATGTTCGAACGCATCGACGTCATAGATGCCTTTGCCGATGAACGAGCCTTCGCCGAACAGGTCTTGATAAACGTCGGACACGGCGCGCGTGTACGGGTCAATGCCGGGCTCGCCGCCGACCAGGCGCGCGTAACGCGAACGGTTGGCACCGGGCAGGCTTACGCCCATGCGCGGTTGCAGGATGCCGTAGCCGTCGATCACGCGTGGTGCGCCCGGCGCGCCACCGAAGCGCGGCCGGTTCAGCGGGTGCGCCATCGTGGCGACGAACTGCCGTGCGGTGTCACGCGGCAGTTGCGTGTCGGTGTCGAGCGTGATCACGTAGCGCACATCGCGCAGCGGCAGCGTGTCGCCCACGATCAGGCTGAAGCGCTCGCCCGGCCCCGCGGCGGCACGCCCGCGCAGCAGTGCATTCAGGTCGGCCAGCTTGCCGCGCTTGCGCTCGTGGCCCATCCAGACGCGCTCGCGCGAGTTCCAGCGTCGCGGCCGATGGAACAGGAAGAAGCGGTCACCGTCATGCGCGCCCAGCACCGGCGCGCCGTGCTTGCGGTTCAGCGCTGCGATCATTTCGGCGGCCAGGCGCAGCAGCGCGTCATCGCTGTCGCACGTTGGTGCCGCCGCGTCGTTGAAGTCGGTCAGCAGGCCGAAGTAGAGCTGCGCGTCGCGGTTGGCCAGGAAGCGCACTTCCAATTGCTCGACCAGGTTTTCGATGTCTTGCGCGCTGCCCAACAACGTTGGCACCACGACCAAGGTTCGCGAGGCCGGCGTGATGCCGAACGCGTAGTCCATGCGCGGCAACATGCGCGGTGACGCCAGCAGGCCGGACGCCCAGTTCACAAGCGCCACGGCGAGTTGGCTGGTCGCCAGCACCAACACCAACGCCAGCGCCAAGCCGGCCGGCAGCAGCCACCAGCCAGGTGGCACTGGGGCCAGCGGCGACGCAAGGCCGTGGGTCGCCCACAGCACCACGCCCACACTCAGCAACGCCGTCAGCGCGAGGATCGAGCGGCTGTACAGCCGCAGCCGCTGGTCCGCGCCGAGGCGGCGCAGGCGTTGCCATCGCGACAGGCGCACCTGCGCGCGCAACAACAAGTCGCCCGCGCCTGCTCCCAGCAGGTAATAGCCGAGATGAGCCTGCGCGCTGGTTCTGGCAGCGCCCTTCGCGACGGCTTCGGCCGCGAGCGTCACGGCCGTCTGGGCCACTTCGGCTTCATTGCGTGCAGTGCTGCGTGCCAATCGTTCGACAACGTGCCGGTAATGGTCGCGCGTGGCGAAGTCCATGCGCGCATACACATCGGCCGGGTCTTGCCGCAGCGTCTGCTCGACATGCGACAGCGTCTCGACGAACTCGCGCCAGTCCATCGCGCCCAGCGTGCGCAGGCTGCCGATGCTGTTGCTGACCGACACCTGCGCGCGCGCCTGGGTCTGCCCTTCGGCCTGAACCAACTGCTCGATCGTCTGGTCGGCTTCGACCAGCCGCTGTTCGATCCACGTCAGCGGCAACGCCAGCGCTGCGCTGCGCCCCTGCAGCCGACGCGCCAGTTCGGCGACGAAGGCGCTGCTCATCGGTGGGTCGGACCGCGCCATGTCGGCAATGACGAGGATCAGGCTCTTCGGGTCCTTCTCGACCACATCGAGCATCTGGTCGGCCCACACGTTGGCCAGGTTGCGATCGTCTCGCGCGACGCCGATCCGTGCCGCCACGCGGCGCAGGTTCTCGATCAGCGCCAGGCGCAGCATGATCGGCACCGCCCACAGCTCGCCCAACTGCAACGGCTTCACGGTCTGGTAGGCGGCGACAAAGCGGGTCGACGTGCCGCGGCCCACCCGCGCGTCGCCGTGGGCCACGGTTTGCAGCGCCAGGTCATACACGCGCGGCAGGCCTGCCGAAGGCCCGCTGGCCAGCCGCGGCAGCTCACGGCTGTAGCCCGGCGGCAGGTGCCGCTTCGCGGTGCGAATCTCTTCTTCGATGAAGTAGAAGTTGTCGAGCAACCACTCGCCGGCCGGCGTCACGCGGTGCTGCAACTCGGCGCTGCGCGTCAGCAGCGCATACACCTCGACCAGCACCTTCTCGTTGGCCGCCAGGCGCGGCAGCAGCCGGTCGGGTTCGCGCGTCTTTGTCGTCAGCTCATGCAGGGCCGCCAAGCTTGCGCCGTGCTGCGCCATCTGCTCGGCCGAAAAAAGCTCGGCGTGCAGGGGTGCCGGTTCGGCGTGGTCGGCGCTGTCGTCGTGACCGGTGTGGTCGGCGCCGACGGCGCGCCATTCGGCCGGGGTCAGTGAAGAAGTGATCGCAGTTCTTCTTCTCGCCCCAACACCCTGATCGCGTTCATCACTGCTGCCTGCAACAAAAAGCCAGTATGCGCCCTGGCCTCTCGGTGGCATCCAAGGCCATCTGCTGCCCCGCCGCTTCTCGGCCGGCGTGCTGCGAAAAAGCGGCTGCGCGCTTTGTCCTTACGTTTTTACATCATTGCGACACGACAATTGACACATTGCGCTCCCTAGGGCCTAATCCGAGTTAAGTCAGATCGTGGGGCGCAAAAGTGGCTGAAAACGAAATCCTGGACCTGGGCGGAGACCGCTGGCGGCGCACCCGCGCGGCCATCGCTGATCCCGCTATGTCTTGCGACGTGATCGCCGAATGCATCGCTGAGGAGCTACGCCGAAGCCTGCAATCGCAGCTATACAAGGCGTTTCAGCAAGGACAATCGTTGCTGACGATATTGCGAGCGGCGCGAAGTGACCCTGCCGCACTACGGGCAGCAGTGGAGAGCTTTTCCGGGCAGGCGTTGGCGCGAACCACTCGCGACGCCATCAAGTGCGCCCCTTCAAGGGAGCCGGCGGTGATCGCGAAGCTTGCCGCCGACCACCTGATCGAGTCGTGCATCGACAAAGTTGTGGGCTATTCGGGGCGCTATGACCGCTTCACCACCCATGTGGAGCGCAAGGCGCTTCGCAATGCAGTCTGCCAACGGTTTGAAGTGTGTCGCGGCAATATTGCCGCGGAAATAGAAGCGTCGCTATGTGGCCAAGAAGTGCGGAGGCAGCGGCGCGCGGCACGGCCAAAGGTCGATGTTGGAGCGTTGATAGGCAAGTCACTGGTGACTCGCGGATTGGGAGTCGGCCATGCCCCGGAACTTCGCTAGGTCGCTGTCCATCTACGCATCGCCGGATCGTGTCCATGTCCGAGGCGATGTCGAGCAGGATGTGCGCCTGGTGGTCGATGCCGCCTTGCGCAGCCTGCTGTCGGACCCAACTCCGCGCAGCCTAGACCTGCTGACGATCGCTTCCGGGGTCTATGCCGTGGATCGTGCGGTAAAGCGCATGGCAGGCGAAGGCAATGAGATAGGCGTTCGCACTCTGCGTCTCGATGTCGCCGTTCATGAGCTGAGTTTCTGGCAACGCGCCGAGATCACTGAGGCGGTCACCCGAATACTGCATTTTCTAACGGACGAGAACTGGTCCCTTACGTTCAAGCAGGCTGCCGCTGAGTCTCACCCCTTGCAGGCGCGTCTGGACTTCCCATGGAGTCCGAGACCTCGTCGCGTCGCTCTCTTCAGTGGTGGTTTGGACTCTGCTGCCGGACTAGCGAACCGTGTCCTCGCTGGAGTAAGCGACTGTCTGCTTCTGACGGTGGGTCACCACAGTCGCCTTCACCGGCAGTGCGCCTTTCAAGTTCAGCAGCTTGGCGATCTAACGCGTACGCCGCAACAACTGCACGCAACGCTGGTAGTGCGCCTCCGAGGTGGCGTGGCCAACCGCATGAGCGACCAGGAGCAGTCGCAGCGCAGCCGGGCTTTCTTGTTTGCATCGGCCGCCGCGGTGGTGGCTCAGGCGTCCGGTGTCACCGAGATTGAAGTCTTCGAGAACGGCGTCGGCGCTATCAACCTGCCACTGATGGCCGGGATGCTGACGGGGGGTATGGCGACGCGGGGAGCGCACCCGACCTTCCTGCGATGGATGAGTGAACTCGCCTCATGCGTCGCAGAACAGCCAATTCGATACACGCTTCCGTTCGCAGCGCTGACAAAGGCAGAAATGCTTTTACCTCTCCGGGCGCATGGGCTGGATGAATGGCTACGAATTTCGCGCTCATGCATTCATACGTCTTTGCGCGCGAAGAAGAAGAGTCATTGCGGTCAGTGCCCGGGCTGCATCGAACGCCGTCAGGCGTTTGTTGCTGCGGGAATCGGTGAGCGCGTTGCCGACGACTACATGATCGACCTACTCTCTGATGCACCATTGACGCCAAAGGCCGCTGACTACCTGCGTCGCTACCTCGACGATGCTGCTGACTGGCTAAGCGGAACCTCCTCGGTACGCCGCCGCCTTGCTTGGCACTTGGAGACAACAGAGGTGCCTTCTGATGAGCACGTTGTGATTGCTCGGCGCCAGGATCGCCACGCACGCGAGGTGATCAAGACGTTCGGCCACCTGACGGTGAGGCATGAGGGCAAAGGCCCCAGTCCGCCTCGGAACGCTCGCCCCCCAATGCTCTCGGAGCTTTGCGCATGAACTACGAAGACAACGATCTTGCCGCCTTGGCAGAACGGCTCGTCGGCGCTCGCAAGAGCGCTGGCGTCACGCAGGACGCAGCAGCCGCGCATTTAGGCATGAGTCGACCGACCTTCATCGCAATCGAAAAGGCGACGCGGCGGCCGCGGCCTGAGGAGCTTGTCAAGCTCGCGACTCTTTACAGGACGTCGGTGAATACGCTTCTGCGGCATGAGACGCAGCCGCCGAAGTTGCAGCCGCACCTTCGCGCAGTGCTCAGCAGCAATGCCGAAGATCAGGAGGAGTTAGAGGCTGCCATCGCAAGGCTCACGGGCTTTGTCGATGACTATGCTTTCCTCGAGAGGAAGCTGGACGCGCGGCTTGTCACCAACTTTCCGCCGCGCATTCGTGCACAGGTCGGGCCAGTCGAGCGCTTTGCCGAACACAGCGCGCAGGAAGAACGCGCCCGGCTGAATTTGGGTGCGCATTTGCCCATCGACACGTTACGCAAAGTGCTGGAGGACATAGGCGTCCATGTATTCATCGATGCGCTCTCTTCGAAGCTCGCCGGGCTGTATGTCTTTGCGCCTGACTTCGGCTACTGCATTCTTATCAACAGGTTACATCCGAGGGAGCGACGCCGTTGGACGATTGCGCACGAGTACGGGCACTTCATGCTTGATCGTGACAAACCAGGGGTGGACTACCTTCGACCGGTTCAACGCAAACCCGAGAACGAGCGGTTCGCCGACGCGTTCGCTGCCGCCTTCCTGATGCCGGAAGCCGGCGTGCAACGACGCTTCTATGAGGAAGTCGAACGCAAGAGCGATTTCAACGTGGGCGATCTCTGCAGAATGGCGGACTACTACGCCGTCTCTCTGATGGCGATGACGCTGCGTCTAGAGTCGCTGACTTTGATCGGAAGGGGTAGCTGGGATTCGATCAAGGCCGCGGGCGTGGCTGTGAAGAAGCTGAAACTCGAGGCTGGAGTACAGGAGCAGCCTGATGCGGACTCCGCCGACACGTTTCCGGATCGCTACAAACGGCTCGCGGTCCAAGCTTGGACTTCCGACAAGGTCAGCACGGGTACGCTTGCCAAGCTGCTGCGGTGTTCGCTCGTCGAGGCACGCGAGATTGCCTACCGCTACGCTGAAGTGGCAACCGACGCCGACGGCGTCTCCGAGAGGTTCAGCGTAAACCTGACGGACTCGCTGCTCGGCGTTCGGTAAGCGTGTATGGATCACTATGTTTTGGACGCCTGTGCCTTGGTGAATCTGCGTTGCGGCTGGGGCGGTGTGGCAGAACTACGGAGTTTTGGTGAATCGTGGAGCATCGGCGACATCGCGCTGAGCGAGGCGCTTTACGTGCGTGAGTTCGATGCCCACGGCGAGATTGGCAAAGTGACTTTGAATGCAGATGCGGTTGTCATTCAAGGCGGGCTGAATGTCCTTTCTCTCGCCGGTGCACAGGAGCACGAGTCCTTTATCGAATTCGCCGCCGAGCTAGATGATGGCGAGGCTCAGGCTTTGGCGTTCGCCATGCACCGCAAGCGCGTTCTCGTCACCGACGATAGACCAGCCATCCGTGTGGCTGGCGGGCCCAGTGTCGAGGTGAGAACCGTGGGAACGCCGGAGCTTCTGCTAGCTTGGGCGGATGCGGATCCGAAGCACTACGCACGTTTGTCGGAAGTTGTTCGTAGAGTTGCGGCACTCGGCCCGTTTCAGCTCAGAAAGAGTTCGCCGCACTACGATTGGTGGCAGGCATTACTCCCTTGAAGGAAGAGCATCGAGGCTACTTCCCCAACCCCATTTGCTGCCCAACCTCGGTGTAGACCTTCACCTTGTCGCGCATGAACGCATCCATGCCCTGCGTGCCGACGTTCACGAGTTCGAAGCCGCTTTTGGCTGCCAGTTCTTTCATCTCCGGGTCGGTGTTCAGCGCGTTCCACAGTTCGGCCAGCTTCGCGCGGACCTCGGGTGGCGTTCCCTTCGGCACACCGATGCCGCGGTAGGCGCCGTCGACCCAGTTCACGCCCAGTTCCTTGAAGGTTGGCACGTCGGGCAGCAGTGGGTGGCGCTGTTCCATGGCCACGGCCAACGCACGCACCTTGGTTTTGTTGTTGATTGCGAATGCGGTGTACGTCATGGCGCCGTCGACGTGCGCGCCCATCACGGCCGTGGCAAGGTCGCCGGTGCCTTTGAAGGGAACGTAGTTGGTCTTGAAGGCGAAGGCCTTGTTCATGCGCTCGTGCGCGGCATGGTTGGCCGAGTTCTGGCCTGACCCACCCAGATTCACCTCACCCGGCTTGTCTTTCGCGGCCTTCACGAAGTCGGCCCAGGTCTTGATGGGGCTTTGGTCTGGCACCACCAGGCTGTCGGGCGTGTAGTGGAACCAGAAGACCGGCGTGATGTCCTCGGTCTTGTACTGCACCTTGCCTTCCATCGGCTGCAGCACCGTGTGAGGCAGGTTGATGCCCACGACGTTCAGACCGTCGTTGGGCAGCGTGTTCATCGTGCTCCACATCAGCGCGCCACCGGCGCCGGCTTTGTATTGCACGATGGTCTCGATCGACGGGCACTTCTTCTTCAGCACCACCTGTTGGTGGCGCGCCGACAAATCGCTTTCGCCGCCGGGCGGGAAGGCCTGCCAGTAGTTCAAGTTGCCTGCGGGGCAGGGCTGCGCTAAGGCCGGTGCGGCGGCAAGGGCCGCGACCATGAGGGCAAGCCAAGGCAGGGTGCGGGTTGATAGCTGCTTCATCGCGATGTCTCCGTCGAGGTTGTGTAGGGATCGAAGCGAACGAGTGTCATCGGGAAGTCAAGCGGCGAGGCGCCGACACACCGCCTGCGTCACGTCGGCGGTCTTCGCGGTGCCGCCCAGGTCACGCGTGTGCAGCGCGGGCGTTGCGGTCACGGTTTCGATGGCTTGCATCAGGCGCTTGGCCGCGGCGCTTTCGCCCAGGTGCTCGAGCAACATCACGCACGACCAGAACGTGCCGACCGGGTTCGCCAGGCCCTTGCCCATGATGTCGAAGGCCGAGCCATGGATCGGTTCGAACATGCTGGGGTAGCGGCGCTCGGGGTCGATGTTGCCGGTGGGCGCGATGCCCAGGCTGCCCGCCAGCGCGGCGGCCAGGTCGCTGAGGATGTCGGCGTGCAGGTTGGTCGCGACGATGGTGTCCAGCGTGGCCGGCTTGTTGACCATGCGTGCGGTCATCGCGTCGACCAGTTCTTTGTCCCACGTCACGTCGGGAAAGTCGGCTGCGACTTCGGCGGCGATCTGGTCCCACATCACCATCGCGTGGCGCTGCGCGTTGCTTTTCGTGACGACGGTGAGTTGCTTGCGCGGCCGACTCTGTGCGAGCTTGAACGCGTAGCGCAGGATGCGCTCGACGCCCACGCGCGTCATGATCGACACGTCGGTCGCGGCTTCGATCGGGTGGCCCTGGTGCACGCGGCCGCCCACGCCCGAATACTCGCCTTCGGAGTTCTCGCGCACGATGATCCAGTTCAGGTCGTCGGGCCCGCAGCGCTTCAGTGGCCCGTCGATGCCGGGCAGGATGCGCGTGGGCCGCACGTTCGCGTACTGATCGAACCCCTGGCAGATCGCCAGACGCAGGCCCCACAGCGTGATGTGGTCGGGGATGTGCGGGTCGCCGGCCGAGCCGAACAGGATCGCGTCCTTGTTCCTGATCTTCGACAAGCCGTCGGTGGGCATCATCGCGCCGTGCGCACGGTAGTAGTCGCCGCCCCAGTCGAAGTTCTCGAAGTCGAACGCGAAGCTGCCGTCGGCGGCAGCCAGGGCCTTCAGCACCTCGGCGCCCGCGGGCACGACTTCCTTGCCGATGCCGTCTCCGGGGATGGTGGCGATGGCGTAGGTCTTCACGGTGTGTCTCCTGCAGTGGGGTGGGGTCGATGGCGAAACTTTAGGATCGCGGGGGTCGATCGAATAACCGCTAAAGTGAAACCATCGTCAACCCAGAGTGAACGCTGAAGGAGAGGGTGCATGACGACGACGACGGGCATCCAGGCGGTGGACCTCGGCTTTCTGGTGACGCTGGCCGGCAGCGGCAGCCTCAGCGCCGCGGCACGCGAGTTGGGCGTGTCGAAAGCCGCGGTCAGCAAGCGCCTGGCGCTGATCGAAAGCCGCTGCGGCGTCGCGCTCGTCAACCGCAGCACGCGGCGCATGAGCCTGACGCCCGAGGGTGAAGAGGTGATCGACCGCGCACGCCGCATCCTGGTCGACATCGACGAACTGGGGCAGATGCTGTCGCGATCGAAGACCACGCCGAAGGGTCTGCTGCGCGTGAACGCCACGCTGGGCTTCGGCCGCAGCCACGTCGCGCCGCTGATCAGCCGCTTCGTGCGCCAATGGCCCGAGGTCGAGGTGCAGCTTCAGCTGTCGGTGAACCCGCCGCCGCTGACCGACGATGCCTACGACGTCGGCATCCGCTTCGGTGAACCGCCCGACGCGCGCGTGTTCGCGCGGCGCCTGGCCGCCAACCGCCGCCTGCTGTGCGCTTCACCTGCGTACCTGAAGCGGCGCGGCACGCCGCAGGCACCGAAGGACCTGCTGCGCCACGACTGCATCGGCATCCGCCAGGGCGATGAGGCCTATGGCACGTGGCGTCTGTCGACCGGCACCGGCACCCGCACGCGCGCCGAAACCGTGAAGGTGCGCGGCAGCCTGGCGACAAACGACGGCGGCATTGCGGTGAGTTGGGCGCTCGAGGGCCACGGGGTGCTGATGCGTGCGCAGTGGGACATCGCGTCGTACCTCGACAGTGGCCGGCTCGTGCAGGTGCTGCCGGCGTGGCGCACGCCCGACGCCGACATCTTCGCGGTGGTACCGCAGCGGCTTGCGCTGGCGACGCGGGTGCGCGCGTTTGTCGACTTCCTCGCGGCCTCGTTCGATGCTGCACCGGTACGGACACGGACGTCGTGACTCCACGACCTGCGGCGATACCATGCCCCCATCTTCACCGCGTAGCCGGTGGCACAGGAGCAGAGCGATGCCTTCGTCAACCCCGCGCGTCATTGAACTACGCGCCATTCCCGTCGCCGGCCGCGACAGCATGCTGATGAACCTCAGCGGCGCGCACGGGCCGTACTTCACGCGCAACCTCCTCGTGCTGACCGACAGTGCCGGCAACACCGGCGTGGGCGAGGTGCCCGGCGGCGAGAAGATCCGCCAAACGCTGGAAGACGCCGCGGCGATCGTCGTGGGCCAATCCATCGGCGACTGGCAGCGCGTGCTTCAGACCATGCAGCGCACGTTCGCCGACCGCGATTCGGGCGGCCGTGGTTTGCAGACGTTCGACCTGCGCACGACGATCCACGCCGTGACCGCGGTCGAAAGCGCGCTGCTCGACCTGCTGGGCCAGCACCTCGGCGTTCCGGTCGCGGCGCTGCTGGGTGAAGGGCAGCAGCGCGACGCGGTGCAGATGCTCGGCTACCTCTTCTTCGTCGGTGACCGCGCGAAGACGTCGCTGCCGTATGTCGCGCCCGAACACGATCGCGAGACGCCTGACGGCTGGTTCCGCCAACGCCACGTCGAAGCGATGACGCCCGAGGCGATCGTCAAGCAAGCCGAAGCGGCGCAGCGCAAATACGGTTTTGCCGACTTCAAGCTCAAGGGCGGCGTGCTCGCGGGCGAGGCTGAAGTGGAAGCCGTGACCGCGCTGCACGAGCGCTTCCCGAAAGCGCGCGTCACGCTCGACCCCAACGGCGGCTGGCTGTTGAAAGACGCCGTGCGCCTGATGCGCGACACGCGCGACATCGTCGCGTATGCCGAAGACCCGTGCGGTGCCGAAGGCGGCTTCTCGGGCCGCGAGGTGATGGCCGAGTTCCGCCGCGAAACCGGCCTGCCCACGGCCACCAACATGATCGCGACCGACTGGCGGCAGATGGTGCACGCGCTGTCGCTGCAAAGTGTCGACATCCCGCTGGCCGACCCGCACTTCTGGACCATGGCCGGCAGCGTGCGCGTGGCGCAGACCTGTCGCGACTGGGGCTTGACGTGGGGCTCGCATTCGAACAACCACTTCGACATCTCGCTGGCGATGTTCACGCACGTGGGCGCGGCCGCGCCGGGCAAGGTCACGGCGATCGACACCCACTGGATCTGGCAGGACGGACAACGCCTGACGAAAGCCCCACTGCAGATCGTCGACGGCCACGTTCGGGTTCCGAAGAAGCCGGGCCTGGGGGTCGAACTCGACATGGCCGAGGTCGAGAAGGCGCATCAGCTTTACCTGAAGCACGGCCTGGGCGCGCGCGACGACGCGACGGCGATGCAGTGCTTGATCCCCGGCTGGACATTCGATAACAAGCGTCCGTGCATGGTGCGTTGATGCCTTCGTGCCGATCGTGATCGTGGCCGAGTTGCCGCTCGCGATGATGGTCAACCCGTCGGTGCCCGCGAAGGCGACACGTTGAAGCGCCGCATCGACCTGGGCAGGGTGCCCGCGGCCGGCACGCCCGAGCAGTTCGGCAAGCTGATCGACGATGACCGCAAGCGCTATGCGCAGATCATTCGCGACCGCAAGATTTCAGTGGACTGATTTGTGAACAAATCATAACGAGGAGACAACCGATGAACCCCTTGCAACCCACAGCGCGCCGTCCCTTCCCGCGTCGCCGTTTCCTGAAGGCAGCCGCGGCCGGTGGCGGTATGTTCGCGCTGGGCGCCGGCAGTACCGGTGCGTTCGCGCAGAGTTTCGACTTCAAACCCAACCAGCGCTACCCCGACCCGTCGCTGCAGATACTCGATCCTTCGTTCACGAAGTACCGCATCTACAGCAGCACGCTCGAGCAGGTTGCCACGGGCATGCGCTGGGCCGAAGGGCCGGTGTACTTTCCGGGTGCGAATGCGAACGCGGGCGAGCCGGGGTATCTGCTGGTCAGCGATATCCCGAACAACCGGATCATGAAGTTCGACGAGAGGGACGGCAGCTTCACCGTCTTTCGCAGCGCCGCCAATTACGCCAATGGCAACACACGCGATCGACAGGGGCGGCTCGTCACGTGTGAACACTCGATCACGCGGCGAGTGACGCGCACCGAAAAGGACGGCAAGCTCACCGTGCTGGCCGACAGTTTCGAAGGCAAGCGCCTGAACGCGCCGAACGACATCGTCGTGAAGTCCGACGACAGCCTCTGGTTCACCGACCCACTGTTCGGCATCAACGGTGAATGGGAAGGCTCACGCGCGAAGCCCGAGCAGGCGACGACGAACGTTTATCGCCTGGGCAGCGACGGCAAGCTCACGGCCGTGGTCACCGACATCATGAATCCCAACGGCCTGGCCTTTTCGCCCGACGAGAAGAAGCTCTACGTCGTCGAATGGCGCGGCACGCCCAACCGCAGCATCTGGGCCTATGACGTCAACGCCGACAAGACGCTGGGCAACAAGACGAAGCTGATCGACGCCGCCGATCAGGGCGCGCTGGACGGCTTTCGTGTCGACCGCGACGGCAACCTGTGGTGCGGCTGGGGCAGCAACGGCGCCATCGCCGCCGAGCCGGTCGACGCCGGTGGCGGGCGCAAGGCTTATCCGTTGCGCGGCAAAAGCGAAGATCTCGACGGCGTGATGGTCTTCAACCCGCAGGGCAAACCGCTGGCATTCATCCGCCTGCCCGAACGTTGCGCGAATGTCTGCTTCGGTGGGCCTAAGGGCAACCGGCTGTATATGGCAAGTTGCCATTCGTTGTATGCGATGTATTTCGAGGCGCATGGCGCGGCCTGACACAGCCGGGGGTCTGCACATGCCGGCCCACCGACGCGTTTTCGCCGGCTTCTTTCTGTACGCCTTCGCGTTCGGCGGCTTCTATCCGCGCCTGGCCGAGTTGCAGCTCAGCATGCGCATCAGCGAAAGCCAGCTGGGCCTGGGGCTGATCGGCACCGCGGTCGGCACGTTGATTTCGCTGAGCTTCGGCGCCAAGCTGATCGAGCGCATCGGCCACCGCCGCGTGCTGCTGATCGTGCCAACGTCGATCGCGGCGATTTACGCGCTGGCGTCGCATGCACAAGGCACGTTGATGTTGTTCCTGATGCTGGTGCCCGCGGGCCTGCTGGTCGGCGCGATCGAAATCGTGGTCAACCTCGAGGCTGACCGCGTGGAGCATCAGCACGGCAAGCGCATCATGAACCGCGCGCATTCGTTCTGGAGCTTCGGCTTCTTCGGCGCGGGCCTGCTGGGCGCAATGTCGGCGAGGTGGGGCTTAAGCCCGCAGTGGCAAATGGCGCTGATGGTGCCGCTGGCCGCGGTTGCTTCGGCGGTGCTGATGAGCGGCTTCAGCGCTGCCCCCGCGCGCTCGCAAGGCAGCGACGGGCCCACGCCCCACATCGCCAAACCCACCGGCGCGATTCTTGTGTTGGTGGCCTTGTCGCTGTCTGCGTTGGTGCTGGAAGGTGCGGGCTTCGATTGGTCAGCCATCTACATGCGCGACGTTTTCGGCAGCCCAGCGTTCGTCGGTGGCATCGCGGTGGCCGTCGGTGCCTTCGCGCAGGCCGTCACGCGCTATGTGGCCGACACGCACGTGGAACGCCACAGCCCGCTGGTGGTGGCGCGCGTGCTGCTGGGCGTGCTGGGCCTGGGCACAGCGCTGGTCGTGTTCGCGCCGCACGCCGCCGTCGCGCTCACCGGCTTCGCGTTGATGGGCGTGGGTACCAGCGTGATGTTCCCGCTGGCTATGTCGGCCGCTGCGCAACGCACCGACCTGCCCGCGGCAGTCAACGTGGCCGCACTGGCGCAGTTCGGGTTTGTCGCGTTCCTGCTCGGCCCACCGTCACTGGGCTGGGTCGCCGAA
Organism: uncultured beta proteobacterium; assembly: GCA_963738615.1. Taxonomy (GTDB): domain Bacteria; phylum Pseudomonadota; class Gammaproteobacteria; order Burkholderiales; family Burkholderiaceae_C; genus CAVTWY01. The sequence goes on along the minus strand of CAVTXI010000012.1, from coordinate 772,822 downwards.
CACTGGGGCATTCGTGCCGCATTCGGCGTGGGCCTGCCGCTGGTGGTGATCAGCTTGCTGGTGTCGACAGCGGCTTTGCGCGGCGCGAACGCGGCGCGTTGACCGAACCAAGCAGCGCCATGAAAGCGCTGCACAGGTTCCGGTCTAAAGGTCAGACAAGTCAGGCGCTACGGCGGCGTTTCGCCAAGCCCACGGCGACCAGCCCCAGGGCCATCAACGCCCAGGTGCCGGGCTCGGGCACTGCCGTCACGAAGGAGCGAATTTCGCCGCCAGCGAAGGTGCTGCTGTGAATATTGAAGTAGGCCGTCTGATTCGAAAGCCCATTCATCAGCGACAACTCGGCGCCAGCCGCTGTGCCGCCACTGGCGGTGACGAACGCGGCGCCGTAGTTGCTGGCCTGCGTCAGGTCGATCAGCCGCGTGTACGTGCCCGACTGCACACCCAGCTGAAAGCCCGGCAAGACCCCGCCGGTGGCCAGCGCCACGCCAGCCGTGCCGGTGCTGGGCGCCGCGGTGCAGCAGTGAATGTGGGCCGTGGTGGTGGTGCCCGACAGCCCGGCGAACGTAGCGTTGATCAGCAGCGTGTGGGCGTCGTCGTCGTACGTCAAGTTCAACGTGCCGGACCCCGTACGCCCGCCGCCGCCTTCAGGCCCAAAGACGCCCGAGTAGAACGTGGTGTCGGCTTGCGCCAGCGGGGCAACCGACAGCAGCGCGGCGGCGGCCAGGGCAGTGAGCGTTTTCATCGGTATCGTCATCGGTCTTGTCCTCTTGCAGTGGTGGAGGCGCTTTGAACAACCGCGCACGCCGATGCTCTACCGGTAGGCGTAGCCCTCGCATCCCTACATACCCGGCAGACACAGCGGAATGTTTCAACGCCACGGATCGAAAAGGTGCATGACCTCGCAGGTCATCGACAACATGACCCCCAGCGGTGCAAAGTGGGTCATCTAACCCAAGGAGAACAACGAATGGATCGATCGTCATCGTCAATGAATCTGCATCGAGGGCTCGAAAAGCCAGCCACTTGCGGATCGATGTATCTACGTGCTGCTTCACGTTGCCACGTTATTGCCCAGCGGCCACTTGTCGCACACCCACAAACACAAACCGCGCCGCATCAACCGCATCGAGCAACGACGCCTCCATCGGCATCGGCTCACGCATGATCGACGCGGCGACCGCTTCAGCCATGAGCGGCGCCAGCGTCAGCCCGCGTGACCCCAGCGCAGTCAGCACGTACAGGCCGGGTTCGCGCGCGATGTGCCGGGTGTGGACGTGGCTAACCGTGGGCGTGAAGTTTCGTGCCGGGACGGCGCCGACGATGGGCATGCGGTCGGTGGCGTGGCAGCGCCAAGCGACGCGGCTTTCGAGCGTGCAGGGGTCGACCACCGGGCGGCTGCCGGTCAGGCGTTCCAGTTTGTCGAGGTTGTCGCGCGTGTCTTCGTCGCGCGTCGCGGCTTCGGGATCGTTGCGGTGCGCGGACGCGCCGCACAGCACGCTGCCGTCGCCCAGGGTGATGGCGTAGGCGCGGCTGCTGATGGGTACGTGGGGGACGGCGAGGTCGGGTGTGCCGGCGGGGACGACGGTGCTTTGCCCGCGGCCTGTGTGCAGGGGCCAGTGGGCCCAGGGGGCGAGGGCGGTGGCGTGCTGAGCGCTGGCCAGGACGCAGATGCGTGCGTGGGCGAGGGGCGAGCCGTCGGGGGCGTGGGCGTGCCAGGTGTTGTTGATGCGGACGAGGCGCGCGACGTTGGCGTTGCCGACGAAGCGAATGTTTTTGTTGGGTTGCAGCAGGTGGCGCACCAGCGCTTGCGGCGCGATCCAACCGGCGTGGGGGAAGAACCAGCAAGGTTGCGTCTGCGTGACGCCGGCTCGCTGGCTGGCTTGCTTGGCATCGAGGACTTGCACCCAGTCGGGCGGCAAGGCGTGGTGGGCGACGCGTGCGCGCATGTCGTCCAGCGTGGCGTCGGACGGGCGAAGCAGGCCTTCGATGGCGCCGGGTATGGCGTGGCGCGCGTCGTCTTGCATCTCGTGGCTTTGGGAGCTCTGGTTCAGCAGCTTGCGGTAGCTGCGGGCGGCTTCGAGGGATGCGCAGCGGTAGAGGCGGGCGTGCAGGTTGTCGCTGACGTGCACGGTGCCGTGAAAGATGCCGGCGACGCCGCCTGATGCTTCCTGTGCGGGTTGGGCGTGGCGGTCGAGGACGGTGCAGCGCATGCCGCGCGCGGCCAGCGCGGCCGCGACGTGGGCGCCTGCGAGGCCGGCGCCGATGATGACGGCGGTGTTGTGGTCGCTGTCGTTGTCGATGGGCGTTGCGGGCCCCAGGCGCGCCAGCGTGTCGTAGCGGCGGCGGCCTTCGGGTAAGGGGCGGCGGTGGGCGACCAGCATGTCGCGCTTGCCGCCGAAACCAGGGGCGGTGTGCACGTCGAAGCCGGCGAGCTTCAGGCCGTCGCGCACCAGGCGCGCGACGCTCCACGTGGCGGCCGTGGCGTCGTGTGCGGCCAGGCGTGAGACGGCGCGGAAGACGCGTGCGTCCCACATCGTTGGGTTGTGTGCGGGCGCGAAGCCGTCGAGGAAGAACGCGTCGGCGCTGCAGACGACTTCGCGCAGCGCGTCGTGCACGTCGGCGAAGACAAGGTCGAGCGTGATGGCGCCTTCGGCGAAGCGCAGGCGGTGCATGCCGGTGGTCAGCGGGGGCCATTGGGCCAGCAGGTCTTGCACGTTGCGGCGCAGGGTGTCAGTGATGTTTTGATCGGTGGCGTTCTTGTTGTCGACCAGCGGCGCCAACGCGCGCTCGAGGTCGGCGCGCAGCAGCGGGTGCTTTTCGATCGACACGATGTGCAGCCGCGTGCAGCGCTGAGGGTCGGCGTGCCACGCCTCGAGCGTCGCCAGCACGTTGTGGCACAGGCCAAAGCCGGTCTCGACGATCGTGAACGCGCCGCGGCCGCGCCAGCGGTGCGGCAGGTGGTTGCCGGCGATGAAGACGTGGCGTGCTTGGTCCAGTGCGCCGGCTGCGGGGTGGTAGACGTCGCTGTAGTCGGTCGCGCGCGGCGGACCGTCGCCGAATTCGATGCGCGCGGGGATGACGGGGCCGCTCACGGGCGAAGGCTCAAGCGCGGGCGAGGGCGAGGGCGCGCGCGGCAAGCCACGCCAGCAGCGGCCCGCGCACACCGTCGAGTCGACGATACGCAAGCACGGCGGGGCTCATCGACGCGATGGCGTCGTGCAGGCGCTGCGCGCGGTCGGGGCGGCTGATGGCTGCGGGCAGCGGCACCACATCCACGCCGATCAGGAACACCGCCTGGCGATGCGTGGGCAGCGGCACGAAGCTTTGGCGCTCGCTGCGGAACCATGCATGCACGGCGACGGCTTCGGGGGTGTCGACGCCAGCCCACGATGGATCGTCGTTGTCGACCGTGCGCGGGTGCGCGTTCAGGCGCGGGTGGTCGGTCACGTTCCACACGAAGCGCTCCCAGCGGTCGGCCCCCGACACCAGCCTCATCAGGTGCGCGCCGGCGGTCAGCAGCGTCGCGTTGTCGGCCACGGGGGCGTGGACTTCGGCGAAGTGGCGACCGACCTTGTCGCGCGGCGCCCAGCGCGACGGCAGGGCGACGCACAGCCACGGGATGTGCGCGGTGTCGCCATCGACGATCGCGGCGTCTTCGGCGAACGCCAGCCCCAGCAGGCCGGCGCGGCGCCATTCGGGCGGCAGGCTGTCGAGGCAGCGTGGCAGTTCGTCGCCCAGGCCGAAGGCGCCTGCGTGTGTCGTGATCACCCGTCCTTGCGCGTCGACGCCTACGCCCAGGGTCGTGGCAACAGCCTTTGCGCCGTCGAAGGCGAAATGCGCGGGGTGTTCGGTCTGCGCCTGCGTGCACAGCGCATCGAGTGCGGGCTGGGGGTCGAAGCCGGGCACGGTCAGCATGGCTTCGTCGCGCAGCGCGAACAGCACCGCGAGCTTTTCGCGCTGGTGCCTCGAGCCGGGCCGAAGCGGCGTGAGCTGCGGCGCGCCCGCGGCCACACGCCGCAGCCCGGGCTGCATGCGAAAAGGCGCCTGCACCGCCGCGTCGAAGTCGAAGCTGTCGAGCATGGCGCCAGTGTGCCTTTGCCGTAGCCCCTGCTTGCCATGCGTGCCATCGTCGATACGATGTCGGCCCGACAACACCACACGATGGAGACACTGATGCCCGCCCATACAGACACCGTCTGCACCCTCGTCCCGTACTTCCGCGTCAACGCTGGCAAGCTCGACGAGTTCAAGAAGGGCGCCGCCGCGTTCGTGGAACGCACGCGCAGTGAGAAGGGCTGCGCGCACTACGCGTTTTCGGTCGCGGGCGACATCGTGCACTGCCGCGAGGGCTACGACGATGCCGCGTCGCTGCTGGCGCACCTCGAGAACGTGGGTGCGCTGCTGGGTGAGGCGCTGAAGATCGCCACCATCGACCGGCTCGAAGTGCATGCCCCGGCCGCCGAGATCGAGAAGCTGCGCGGCCCGATGGCGGGGCTGAAGCCGACGTTCTTCGAGTTGGTGCCGGGTGGGCTGCGGCGCTGAGCGCCGCGGCCGAAAAGGAAAGGCCCGCGACAAGCGGGCCCGAATGCACACCGAACGGACAACGGGCTTCAGCCCGTTGTTTCGTCTCTAGACCCTCTTGCGGTATTCGTGCGTGCGCGTGTCGATTTCGACCTTGTCGCCGTTGCCGACGAACAGTGGCACCGTGATCTCGAAGCCCGTGCCGACAAGCTTGGCCGGCTTCATCACCTTGCCCGAGGTGTCGCCCTTCACGGCCGGTTCGGTGACGATTTCGCGCACCACCGACGTCGGCATCTCGACCGAGATCGCCTTGTCGTCGTAGAACACCACCTCGACGGTCATGCCGTCTTCGAGGTAGCTGATGGCGTCGCCCATGTTCTCGGACTCGACCTCGAACTGGTTGTACTCGGCATCCATGAACACGTACATCGGGTCGGCGAAGTAGGAGTAGGTGCAGTCCTTCTTCTCGAGCACGATCTGGTCCATCTTGTCGTCGGCCTTGAAGACAACTTCGGTTCCCGAGCTGTTCAGCAGGCTCTTCAGCTTCATGCGCACGGTGGCGGCGTTGCGCCCGCCGCGGCTGTATTCGGTCTTGAGTACGACCATCGGGTCTTTGCCGTGCATGATCACGTTGCCGGCACGGATTTCTTGCGCGATTTTCATGGTGAGGTTCCGAGTAAGCCCATGATTCTAGCGGGGCGACTTTTCGGTGCTGCCTGCGCCGCGCCGCCGGGCGACGAAGGTGGCTAGGCGCGTGACCAGGTCGTCTTGCGCGTGCAACCGATCGAGCCATGGCGTGATGGCGGTCTGCCACGTGGCGAGCTTGTGGGCGTCGAGCTTCGGCAAGGGTTCGGTGGGTCCGAGCCGGTTGACGATGCTGAATACGCCTCGCACGTCACGGGCTGTGGTTGCGCCTGCACCCTCGAGCATGCGGTCGAGCAGCGCGTCGAGCTTGGCCGCATGCGCGCCATCGCCTTGCGCATAGATATTCCACACGAAAGGCCGACCGGCCCACAGCGCCTGCACCACCGAGTCTTCGCCGCGCACGACGTTGAAGGCGCAGGCGGCCAGCAGCGCGTCGAAGCTTGGTTGGTCGAGCCAAGGCAGCAGGTGCAGGCGCAGATGGCGGCCGCGACGATCGCCGGGGAACATGGCTTGCAGCAGCGCCTGCGACGGGCCGGGTGCTGCCAGAACGAGCGTGGGCTCGACATCCAGCGCGTCGAGCAGCGCCCCGAGTTCTGCATGCGCGTAGGCGAAGACCAGCACCGCGCGTTCGCCCTCACGAATCGGCAGCAGCGGCAGCGCTGCAGCCGCGGGCGTTGCAGGCGCACGCAGCAGTCCGCCCGACGACGGCGTGAAGCCGGGAAAGAAGAACCACTTCGTCAGACCTGAGCCTGGCCCGACCATCTGCGGCGAGGGCAGCGCGTGACCGCGGTCGACGTAGGGCTCGGCGCTCAGGTACTCGAGGTTGATCCACGTGGGCGGCGTGACGCGTTGCATGCGTTCGACGAACGCGGCGGGCGGGTCGCAGCCGAACGTTTCAATGACCACATCGCCGGGCTCTGCGTGCACCGCATCGTCGAAGGCACCAACAACGACGGGTTGTGGCTGCGGTGCCATCCACGCCAGGGCCGACGCGTCGTCGACCCACAGTCGGCAGCGGCCACCACGCGCGGCGAGCTGACTTGCCAAGCGCCAGCACACGCCCAGGTCGCCGTGGTTGTCGATCACGCGGCAGAAGATGTCCCAGCGCAGCGCTGGAGGCTGCACGACGCGAGCGTCGGTCATCGAACAATTATCGGAAATATCGGCATCGATAATTCGCGCCGATGAGCAGCACGCCGAACCCCGACGCACCGCCCGATCGCGACGCGTTGCTGGCGCAGGTCGCGAGCCTGCCTTCGATGCCCGGCGTGTACCGCTTCTTCGACGCCGCCGACCAGGTGTTGTATGTCGGCAAGGCGCGGCACCTGAAGCGGCGCGTGTCGAGCTACTTCCACAAGTCGCACGACGACAACCGGCTGGTGGTGATGGTGTCGCGCATCGCGCGCATCGACACCACGGTTGTGCGCAACGAGGCCGAAGCGCTGCTGCTCGAGAACAACCTGATCAAGGCGCTGGCGCCGCGCTTCAACATTCTTTGGCGCGACGACAAAAGCTACCCGTACCTGAAGATCACCGGAACCGGCGACGCCAGCCGCGTCGGCGTGGGTGCTGCGCCGAATTTCCCGCGCATGGCCTACTACCGCGGCGCGGTCGACAAACGCCATCGCTACTTCGGCCCATACCCGAACGCGTGGGCGGTGAAAGAGACGATCGCGCTTCTGCAAAAGGCATTCCGGCTGCGCACCTGCGAAGACAGCGTCTACGCGCACCGCAGCCGGCCGTGCCTGCTGCATCAGATCCGCCGTTGCAGTGCGCCGTGCGTGGGGCTGATCGACGCACCCAGCTACGCGCTTGATGTGGCGGATGCCGAGCGCTTTCTGCTGGGGCAGACGCAAGAGCTGCTCGACGAATTGCAGGCGCGGATGATGATGCACGCCGACAAGCTCGAGTACGAACGCGCGGCCGAACTGCGCCAGCAGATCGAGTCGCTGTCACGCGTGCTGCACCGGCAGGTGGTGGATGAAAGCAGCCATTCGGCGAGTGACCGTGACGTCGACATCCTGGCGGTGCGCGTTGCGGGCGGTCGCGCGTGTGTGAACCTGGCGATGGTGCGCGGTGGGCGGCACCTGGGGGATCGCGCGTTTTTTCCGGCGCACGTCGAAGACGCCGCCGTGGTTGTCGACACCGACGATGCCGATGAAGAGGTGCCGGCAGAACCCGCAGCGCACGCAGAACCTGCATCCCCCCCGCCGATCGAGCAACGCGTGCTCGACTCGTTCGTCGCGCAGCATTACCTGGGCGCGAGCGTGCCGCCGCAACTGGTGACCAGCCACGCCGTCGACGCCACGTTGATCGACGCGCTGGGCGCGCAACAAGGCGCGAAGGTGGCGGCGCAGCACCAGCCGCGCGGGCAGCGCCGGGCGTGGCTCGAGATGGCCGAGCAAGGCGCACAGATCGCGCTGGCGCGCTTGTTGGCCGAAGAAGGCTCGCAGCGCGAACGCACCCACGCACTGGCCGACGTGCTGGGCATCGACGTGCCCGACCTCGACGTGCTGCGCATCGAGTGTTTCGACGTGAGCCACACCGCCGGCGAGGCGACTCAGGCGAGCTGCGTGGTCTATGAAGACCACCGCATGCAGCCGTCGCAGTACCGCCGCTTCAACATCGACATGAAGGTCGACGGTATGACGCCCGGCGACGACATCGCTGCGATGCGCCAAGTGTTGTCGCGGCGTTATGCGCGCCTGGCCGAAGGCGTGGCGGCGGGCACCGCGCGCATGCCCGACGTGGTGCTGATCGACGGCGGACGCACGCAGGTGGGCGCGGCGCGCGAGGTGTTCGAGGAACTGGCGCTGGACGTGGCGCTGCTGGTGGGCGTGGAAAAAGGCGAAGGCCGCAAGGTCGGGCTCGAGGAACTGGTATTCGCCGATGCGCGTGACAAAGTGACCTTGCCTCCCGACGCGGCTGCACTCATGCTGGTGGCGCAGATCCGCGACGAGGCGCACCGCTTCGCGATCACGGGCATGCGCGCTCGCCGCGCGCGTGTGCGCACGGGCGCCAGCCGGCTCGAAGACATTCCGGGCGTGGGGCCGAAGAAGCGCGCGCGGTTGTTGCAACGCTTCGGCGGTGTGCGCGGCGTGACCAATGCAAGCGTTGACGACCTGGCCGGCGTCGACGGCATCTCGAAACCCCTGGCCGAGGAGATCTACCGTGCCCTTCACTGAAAACTGCTTCGGGCTTGGCTGTGTGTTGCTTGCGCCGCGCGTGTTGAGTGCGTCGCGGGCGTTGGCCGTGGCAAGCGTATGCGTGCTGGCCGCGTGCGGGTCGCGTGCCCCCGCGCCGTCGGCGCCCGCACCGATGCCACCTGTTGCGTCGCCGCCCTCGGGTGGGCCGGGTGCGTCGCCGACCGTCGGCAGGGTCCGCAGCTGGGACGAGTTCTCTCGCATGGCTGCGAACCGGCTTGTGCAGGCCAACCCGGGGCGCACCTATCTCAGCAAACCGCCCGAGCCGCTGCTGGCCATTCCCGTGCTCGAGGTCGAACTGAACGGCAACGGCACGGTCAGGCGCGTCAACGTGATGCGACAACCCACACAAGCGCTCGATACGGTGCAGTTGGCGATCGACGCCGTGCACCGTGCGGCGCCTTACGGCGACGTGTCGCATCTGCCGCGTCCGTGGCGGTTCACCGAGGTGTTCCTGTTCGACGACGACCGTCGCTTCAAGCCGCGCACGCTCGATTGAACGTGCGCCCGGCCGGCCGGGCCGCGCGATGCACGCACAATGAGTGCATGTTCCTGACCCTGCCGACCCTGCTGACGTGGGCGCGCATCGTCGCGATCCCATTCGTGGTCGGCGTGTATTACCTGCCCGACCTCGACCTGCCGACGAAGAATTTGCTGGCGACGGTGAGCTTCATCGTCGTGGCGGCGACCGACTGGCTTGATGGCTGGCTTGCGCGCAAGCTGAACCAAACGTCGTCTTTCGGTGCTTTCCTCGACCCCGTGGCCGACAAGTTCCTGATCGTCGCGGCGCTGCTGATCCTGCTGCAGGAAAGGCGCATCGACTTCGGAGCCATCGTCGCAGGCATCATCATCGGCCGCGAGATCGCGATCTCGGCGCTGCGTGAATGGATGGCGCAGATCGGCGCATCGCGCAGCGTCGCGGTGTCGATGCTGGGCAAGCTCAAGACCACCGTGCAGATGATCGCGATCCCGTTCCTGCTGTACGACGGCAGGCTGTTCGGTCTGATCGACACGCGTGTCTGGGGCAACGTGCTGATCTGGGCGGCTGTGGTGTTGACCGTGTGGTCGATGGTCTACTACCTGCGCCGCGCGATCCCCGAGATCCGCGCCAAGGCGCGATGACAACGCGCGGTCGATGCATAGAATCGCGCCTCGCCGCGCTCGTACCGGTCGATGTCACCGTTGGCAACGTCTGCCGCTTGGGGCCGGCCCTTTCTTGACATCGCAAGCGTCGCACGGCTTTAATCGAACAGGGCGGTTGCGCGTCGATCGCCACAACACACTGTGCGGAGGGGCAGCATGAACAAGAGTGAGCTGATCGACCACATCGCCACCCAGGCGGACATCTCGAAAGCGGCAGCGGGCCGCGCGCTCGAGGCCATGCTGGGGGGCGTCCAGTCCACGTTGAAGAAGGGTCGATCGGTGTCACTCGTTGGGTTCGGCACCTTCTCGGTCACACGGCGGGCCGCGCGCAGCGGCCGTAACCCGCGCACCGGCGAAGCCATCAAGATCAAGGCGTCGAAGGTGCCTAAGTTCCGTCCTGGCAAGGCCTTGCGCGATTCGCTCTGAGCCTGCTTACGATTCAGCCCGGCCGGGTGCTTAGCTCAGTTGGTAGAGCGGCGCCCTTACAAGGCGTAGGTCGGCGGTTCGAGACCGTCAGCACCCACCACCGTCCCGGCCACCCACCACCGTCCCGGCCACCCATCACACGCCCCTGGCGCTCCGCGCGCTTCTAGAATCACGGGTTCTTCCTTCCAGGATTGCCCCGCGATGTTCGAGTTCGTTCGCACCCACAACCGTCTGCTGTTCCTGGTGATGGTGGTGCTGATTTTTCCTTCGTTCGTGTTCTTCGGCGTACAGGGCTACAACATGAAGGAGGGCGCGACCGAAGCCGTCGCACGCGTGGACGGGCGCAAGGTCACGCGTGCCGAGTGGGACGCCTTCCATCGCCAGCAGGCGGACCGCCTGCGTCAGGCCGGGCTCGACGCCAAGCTGCTCGACTCGCCGAGATGCGCAAAGAGTCTCTCGACGCCCTGATTCGCGACCGTGTGCTGGTCGCCGCCGCGCAAGGCCAGCACCTGACAGTGACCGACGACGCGCTGCGCCGCGAGATCCTGCGGATTCCCGAGTTGGCAGCACTGCGAGCCGCCGACGGCAGCGTGGACATCGGCGCGTACAAGGCGTTCCTTCAGCAGCGCGGCTTCACGCCCGAGTCCTTCGAAGCCGGCCTGCGGCAAGACGCGCTGCTGCGCCAGGTGGTCAACGGGGGCTCGGCCCAGGCACCCGCCAGCACGGCGCCTGCGCGCGTGGCGGCCGAGTCGGTGTTGCAACGTCGAAAGGTGCAGTTGCAGCTGTTCGAATCCAAGAACTACGTCGCGAAGGTGAGCCCGACGCCCGAGCAGCTCGACGAACACTACAAGCGCAACGAAGCCGCGTACCGCACGACCGAACAAGCGGTGATCGAGTACGTGTCGCTGGATGCCGAGGGGCTGAAGAAGGGCGTCACGGTTACGACGGAACAGGCGCGGCAGTACTACGACCAGAACGTCGCGCGCTACACCTCGACCGAGGAGCGCCAAGCAAGCCACATCCTGTTCGTGGCCGAGGCGTCGGCCAGCGCCGACCAGCGCAAGGCCCTGAAGGAGCAGGCCGAGTCGGTCCTGGCGGAGGTTCGCAAGGCGCCCGACCAATTCGCGGCGTTGGCAAAGAAACATTCGCAAGATCCGGGCTCGGCTGTGCAGGGCGGTGACCTGGGCTTCCAACGCCGCGAAGCGTGGGTGCCGGCGTTCGCCAACGCGGTGTTCGCGATGAAGCCGGGCGAGATCTCGAACGTGGTTCAGACCGACTTCGGCTACCACATCGTGCGCCTGCAGGCCACACGTGGCGGCGATCGCAAGCCTTTCGAAGCCGTGCGCGTCGAGATCGAGAACGACATCCGGACCCAGCAGGCGCAGAAGGCCTACGGCGAATCGACCGACGCTTTCGGCAACACCGCCTACGAGCAGCCCGACAGCCTTCAGCCGCTGGTTGACAAGTTCAAGCTCGAGAAGAAGACCGCCACCGTGGCGCGCACCCCCGCGCTGGCCGCCACGCCGACACCAGCGCCGCACGACTCGCCCAAGCTGCTCGAAGCGGTGTTTGGCGACGATGTGCTGAAGAACAAGCGCAACTCGCAGGCGATCGAAACCGGCCGCAGCAGCCTGACCGTGGCGCGGCTGGTCGAGCATCGCCCGTCGCGCGTGCGGCCCTTCGAAGAGGTCAAGGATCAGGTGCGCCTGTCGTATGTCGAGCAGCAGGCGGGTGAACTCGCGCGCAAGGAAGGCGAAGCGCGTCTGGCGCAGGTGAAGGCGTCGAGCGACGGCACCGGGCTCGGCCCGGTGGTCGAGGTGTCGCGCACGAAGCCAGGCGCGGCGCCTTTCGAGGTGATGCGCGCCGCGCTCGAGGCCCCGTTACCGCTGCCGCAGGCGCTGGGTGTGAGCCTGGGTGTGCGCGGCTACGCTGTGGTTCGCGTGATCGAAGCCTTGCCCCCCGCGGCCGACGCGCCCGAGATCGCCGAATTGACGCCGCGCTACGAGCAGGCCTGGGCGACGGCGCAGTCGGCGGCGTATGTCGAAGCGTTGAAGAAGCGCCTTGGCACCGAGATCCTGGTCGATGCATCGAAGGTGGAAGCGCCTGCTGCGCGCTGACCAAGGGTCGGGCGTCGATATACTTCGTGCTGCTTTCGAAGGTGGCTGTAGCTCAGTTGGTAGAGTCCCAGATTGTGATTCTGGTCGTCGTGGGTTCGAGTCCCATCAGCCACCCCAAGCGTTTCAGGCGCACTTTGCCAGCATCGAGCTGGTAACCAGCGTCACACCGCGTTCTGTGCGCTCGAAGCGCCTTGCATCAGCTACGGCGTTCTCGCCGATCACGGTGTCGGGCGGCAGGACACAGCCGCAGTCGACGATGACGTTGCGCAGCCGGGAGCCTTCGCCGACGACGCTGCCGGGCATGAGGACCGCGCCCTCGATGCGGCTGTGCGACTCCACGCGCACATTCGAAAACAGCACGCTGTGCGCCACGTGCGAGCCGGCGATGATGCAGCCGCTGGAGACCATCGTGTTGTAGTTGACACCCAGATAGCCGCCATGGCCTGGCACGAACTTGGCCGGTGGCATTTGGAACTGATGCGTCCAGATCGGCCACTCCATGTCGTAGATGTCGAGCTGCGGCACCGTGGCCGCCAGATCGAGATTGGCTTCCCAGTACGCGTCCAGCGTGCCAACGTCGCGCCAGTAGTCCTGCGCCCCGCTGTTGGAGGTGACGCACGACATCGAGAACGGATGCGCATGTGCTTGGCCCTGCGCCACAGCGCGAGGGATCACGTCGGCGCCGAAGTCGTGCCGACTGTTCTCGTTGGCCAGGTCTTCCTCGAGCAACTGGTAGAGGTATTCGGCGTCGAAAACGTAGATGCCCATGCTTGCAAGCGAGGTGCCCGGCCGACCTGGCATGGCGGCCGGGATTGCCGGTTTCTCGTCGAAGCCGACGATGCGGCGTGACGCGTCGATCGACATCACGCCGAAAGCCGACGCCGATTCGCGCGGCACTTCGATGCAACCCACGGTGCAGGGCTTGCCGCTGGCCGCGTGGTCCTGCAGCAGGATCGAGTAGTCCATCTTGTACACGTGATCGCCGGCCAGCACCAACACATAAGTCGGGCGCTTGCTGCGCACGATGTCCAGGTTCTGGAACACGGCGTCGGCGGTGCCGCGATACCAGTGCTCTTCGTCGACGCGTTGCTGCGCTGGCAGCAACTCCATCATTTCGTTGAGCTCGCCGCGCAGGAAGCTCCAGCCGCGCTGCAGGTGGCGCAACAGCGAGTGCGACTTGTACTGCGTGATCACGCCGATGCGCCGCATGCCGGAGTTGACGCAGTTGGACAAGGCAAAGTCGATGATGCGGAACTTGCCGCCAAAGAACACCGCGGGCTTGGCGCGCCGGTCGGTGAGCTGCTTCAGCCGCGAACCACGCCCGCCCGCTAGGACGAGGGCGACGGTCTTGCGCACGAGTTGGTTGGATTGCAGCGGCCGCGCCATGGGAAGGAATCTTCGCAAAGAAGAGGTCCCAAGCTGCGTGAATAGTCCACACCAGCGGGTAGGGCCGACGACACACCCGCGACGGGGCAAGGCTTGTGCGGTCGCGCGGCAACGCGGCAACGCCTGCCAGCCGCCGCGCGGCTCGACGCTGATTGCCCCGGACCAACGATCAAGCCGGCGTGACGTCCAGCCGCAGGTCGACCACGCAGACGATGCCGATGACGGTGTTCTCTTCCCAGCGGACGTGCCCGGCGAGTTGCTTGACCCGCTTGCGTACACCGCCCACGCCGAGCCCTGGGTGCCATAGCTGGGGCGCTCGGCCGACGCCGTCATCAGCGACGCGGATGCGCAGATGCCCCTCGATCAGGCGCGCCTCGAGCCACACGTGGGTGGCCTTGCCGTGCGCGATCACGTTATTGACCAGCTCGCGCAGGATGCGCGTCAGTGCCGACCATTGCACCACCGTCAGCATCGCGTCTTCATCGAAGTTGAAGGACCAGTCGAGCTCGCAGCGTGCGACCGTGAGCCGGTTGGAGATGTCCGCTTTCCACTCGCCGATCGCGTGCGACAGGCGATGGTCCTTCGCTGCGAGGCCACGGGTCAGGGTCTTCAGTTCGTGCAGCGTGTGGCGGATGTAGTCCTCGACTTCGCTGTTCTGCGCCTTGTACATCAGCGTCAACAGGCGCGCTCCGATGTCGTCGTGCAGGTCTTGCGCGATGCGCACGCGCTCTTCGGTACGCCCCCTCTCGACCGCTTGGTCGAAGGCGACGACCCGCGCAAGCTGTTCGATCACGCGGTCGGTCAGACGCGCGTCCTCGGGCGTGAAAAGGCGCTTGCCGCGGTGCGCGTAACGAAGCGCGACGGCACGCGGCAGCGCGCGCGGCCCTGCGGCTGCATCACTACCGACGCTGGGCATCGGCACGACAAGCTCGGCGCCGGCCTTCGCCACGTGCGACCGGTGCGGGCGAACCTCGACGGGTCTGACCTCGAGCGGGTCGTAGAGCTCGCGCAGCAGCGACGAGAAGTGATCGGCCAGGCGGTCCGGGTGGGCCTCGACGTTGCGCGCGATGCGGTAGAGGTGCTCGAACATGCGCTCGGTCGTCAGCACGTTCGCTTGCAGCATATGGTTGAGGATCCACTGCCGGACGCCCGCATAGACCATCAGTGCGAGGAACAGGGCCAGCGTCAGCGCGGAGAAGGCGCTGAGCGAGAACACGGCGACGAACAACAGGTCGAGGGCTGTGGCCATCGTGCTGACGCCTGCCAGCATCGAGAACTCGCGGATCATCGGCTGCGAGCGCGACATGAAAGGCGTTGCCAGCAGCATGCTCGCCAGGAAGACCACCCAGATCATCGCGCCGACGGCGGCCATGTCGTTGCCTTCGCTGCCCCACAGACTCGTGGCGCCGACGGCACCCGTGAGGACGAGGAAGACACTCCATGTGATCAAGCCGAAGCGCTTGAAGATCAGCGTCAGCGGGTGCGGTTCGGCGCGGTAGGACCAGCCAAACTGGACGAGCGTGGCCGCGCCGAGCGCGATGCACACGCCTTGGATGACCCACCACGCGAGGGGCAGATGCAGCGTCGCAGCGACGACCGCGATCGGCATGCTCGAGCCCCAGATGACCGACCGGCGCCCAGCGCGCCCAGGGCAGCGGCCGCGGATGAAGACCCGCGACGTGGGCGATTGCCGCCGCAGTCACCACGTCCAGCACCATGCGCGCGCTGTGATCGGCATGCGCCAGCCCATGCGGCAGGTGGATCGAAATGGCACTTTGCGCCGCGATGAGCAGAAGCGCCGCCGATTGCGGCAGGGCGGCCAGCGCAAACAGCGCGTTCTTCAGTGTCGGCCTGGCCATACAGATCACCGCCACCACCAAGTACAAAGCAAGCGCCAGCGCAGTCATCAGCCAGAACAACATGCCCAGGTGCATCGCACCCAGCGGCTCAGGGCGTGTTTCGAGGGTGCTGCCGTCCCGCAGCGTCCACGTGATCGGGCCTGTGGCGATCGCGGCGGCAAGTGCGGCGTGCTGTGCCTCGTAGTGAAGTCGACGCGTGTCGTCGACGATCCAGCGCGCGGACCGCTCGAACAACAGCGGCTCGATGGCCAGCGGTGCACCGCCCGCGGTCTGTGCGCCCACCACGATCCGGGCGTCGTCGCGGGGTGTCTTGAGCACGACGTTGCCCGAGTCGTCGAGCTTCAGCGCAACCGGCAGCACAGGTACGGCAGCAACCACCCGGATGAAGACGAGCAGCCCGACACAACCCGCCAAGGTCGCGAACACCAACAGGCGAAGGCGCCACCCCAACCAGCCGGCACGTGGTCGCGTCGTCGCCGCGCGGAAGTCCCAGTCGTCAGACGCGTCTGAAACGTAGGTGTCTCGCGATCCTTCCGAGACCGACGGTCCGAAGGTGGACCATGGGCCGGTGCGAGAGTCGCCCATGTCAATCAGTCGCGGACCGGGCGCTGGCGCCGGTCAGGTCAGACCAGCCCTTGCTTGCTCGCCAGAACGGCGGCCTCGGCACGGCTGGATACATTGAGCTTCTTATAGATCGACTTGATGTGGTCGTTGACGGTGAACCACTTGATGCCCATCAGGTTGGCGATTTCCTTGATGGTGAAGCCCTTGCTCAGGTAGGTCAGCACCTCGCTCTCGCGTGGCGTCAGTCGCTCATGTTCGGGAACCTGACGGATCGCCACCGGTCGGTGAGTCGGCGCATGGCCCGTGGAGGCGAAAGCGCCCAGCTGCGCGGGTTCCTCGCCGTCATCATGGCGGAAGTGCGTCAGCAACCGGCGCGCGATCGCGGGCGACAACGGCGGCTGCCCGCGCACGATCTTCTGCAACTCTTCCACCAGGACTTCGAAACGGTCTTCCTTCAGCAGGTAGCCGTCGGCGCCCTTACGCAGCGCAGGGAAGAGATGGTCATCGTCTGAATACAGCGTGGTGACGACTTTGGTGGCGGGATATTGCGCGAGCGCGGCCAGAAGTTCGAGACCACTTCCATCGGGCAACTCGAGGTCAACCAACACCAGCTTGAACGGATCGGCGCCGTGGATGCCGGTTGGACCGCCGGCAAGCTTGACCTGCTGCCGCGCAGTTTCGAGATCACCCGCTTCGATGATCTGGATCGTGTCGCTGAAGCTTTCGCGAACGACCCGCGCGAGGAACCCCCGGGCCACCGGGTTGTCTTCGAGAATGAGAACCTTGACCGCCACGTGTACTTCTCCTGTGCAGGGCATGGTACAGCGCCTATCTGTGCGTGATGTCCGTGGCCCCCCAAAGTCGACACGCGATCAGGCCGAGTTGCGCAACAAGACCTTTCCGCGCACTTGGCGCGATGTCATGCGCACGTAGGCTTTCGGCAGATCGGTCATCGGCAGTCGCATGTCGATGGCTGGCTTCACGAGCCCTTGTCCGTACCACAACGACAGTTGCGCGAGATCCGCGGCAGAGTTCTTCGGCTCGCGGCGTACGAAGTCGCCCCAGAACACGCCGACGATGCTTGCACCTTTGAGCAGGGGCAGATTCAACGGCAGCGAAGGGATCGGGCCGCCTGCGAAGCCGACCACCAAATAGCGGCCGCGCCATGCGATCGAGCGGAAGGCAGGCTCGGCGAGCGCGCCGCCGACCGGGTCGACGATCACGTCGGGCCCGCGGCCCTGGGTGGCTGCCTTGATCGCCTCGCGAAGATCACCGGTGCTGTAGTCGATCACGTCGTCGGCGCCCAGTGTCTTGCACCAGGCAGCTTTGTCTGCACCCGACGCCGCGGCGATCACGCGCGACCCGGCAGCTTTGGCAATCTGAACCGCGGCCGACCCCACGCCACCTGCTGCGCCGAGCACCAGCACCGTCTCGCCTGACTTCAGCGCGCCGCGGTCCATCAGCACGTGATACGAGGTGCCGTACGTGAAGACGAACGCGGCACCGTCGTCGAGGTCGACTGGCGCAGGCAGCGGCAGCAGTTGAGTGGCGCGCACGCATGCATGTGTCGCGAAGCCGCCCCAAGCGCCGAGTGACACCACGCGGTCACCCGGTGCGACGCTTGTCACACCTTCGCCCACGGCCTGGACGATGCCCGAGAACTCCGAGCCCGGCACGAAGGGGCGGGGCGGTTTGATCTGGTACTTGTCCTGGACTGTCAGCAGGTCAGGGAAGTTGAGGCTTGCGGCGTGCACCGCCACCAGCGCCTCGCCTGCCGCAGGCCGCGGGGTCGGCGCTTCGCGCCACTCGATCGCATCGAGCCCCGTGGGGTTGTCGCAGAACCATCCGTGCATCGCAGCTCCTGTCGAAGACCAGCATGGCCGCGATCATAGGCACGATGCAGCGGCTACCTACAATGCCGTGATGCGAATCCTCATCGCCAACGACGACGGTTATCTCGCGCCGGGCCTCGCGGCGCTGGTGGCGGCGATGAGAGGCCTTGGCGACATCGACGTCATCGCCCCCGAGCAAAACGCAAGCGGTACCTCGAACGCGTTGACATTGAACCGTCCGCTGCAGGTCTTCGACGCTGTCGGCGAGATGCAGCGCGGCTTTCGCTACATCAACGGCACGCCGTCCGACGCCGTGCACGTCGCGTTGACGGGCCTGCTCGAACACAAGCCCGACCTCGTTCTTACGGGCATCAACAACGGCGCCAACATGGGAGATGACACGCTCTACTCGGGCACGGTCGCGGCGGCCACGGAAGGCTATTTGTTTGGTGTACCGGCGATCGCGTTCTCGCAAGCCGAACGCGGCTGGTCGCATCTGGATGCTGCGGCGCGAACCGCCCGCGCGATCGTCGATGGTGTGATCGCCGCGGGCGCGCTCGGTAAACCCTGGCTGCTCAACGTGAACATGCCCAACCGTGCCGATGTCGCTGACCTTCCGCGCGTGATCACGCGGCTGGGGCGGCGTCACGCCAGCGAACCCGTGATTCGCCAGACCAATCCTCGCGGCGAGGCGATCTACTGGATTGGCCCCGCGGGCGATGCGCGCGAGGCCGGCGAAGGCACCGACTTTCATGCCACCGCGAACGCATGTGTGTCGATCACGCCTTTGCAGATCGATCTGACCGACCACGCGGCCCTGTCGACATGGCGCACGGTCGTCGGCACGGCCAAGCCCTGAACCCCTTCTTCGACGACACGGCCGTGCGCAAGCGTTTCCCGATCGGGCTGGACAAGCTTGCGCCGAAGCCCGCGCGAGCCGCGCCACGCCCTTTGGCGGCGCTACCGGCTGCGCGGGCGGGTGAGCTGCGTGTGCCAAGCGCCCCCCGCGTGCCGAGTGCACGGACAGCAGCGCGGTCGGTGATCACGTCGTCGTCGACGGGAGCCGCAGCCGTGCGCCAACGCATGGTGACGCGCCTGGCGCGTGAAGGTGTCGGCGACGCCCGCGTGCTCGATGCCATGGGCCGGCTGCCGCGCCACGCGTTCGTCGACCCCGCGCTCGAAGCGCAGGCCTACGAAGACGTGGCGCTGCCGATCGGTTTCGAGCAAACCATTTCGAGCCCGTCGGTGGTCGCGCGGATGTTGGCGCTGCTGTTCGCTGGTGGGTCCGCGTCGCGCACGGCATCGTTGGGTCGCGTGCTCGAGATCGGCACCGGATGCGGCTATCAGGCCGCGTTGTTGTCGCTGCTGGCGACGAGCGTCATCTCGGTCGAGCGTCTGCGCACGTTGCACGATCTGGCGAGACGAAACCTCGACGCGGGGAATGCCAAGCGCTCGGCGCTGCGTTTGGTGCTTGGGGACGGCCGTCATGGTCATCCGCCCAATGCGCCTTACGACTCGATCATCGCTGCGGCTGTCGGTGACGACGTGCCCCAGGCTTGGATGGATCAACTTGCCGTGGGCGGACGGTTGGTGATGCCGCAACACGTCGGTGCGTCGCAGGTGCTGGTGGTCATCGATCGCCACGAGCGCGGCGTCGTGCGCTCGGAGCACGAGGCCGTTCGATTCGTCCCCCTAGAATCCGGGGTCATCGTTTGAGAGACACGAGAGCGTGATGAACATCAGTGCGACGCTACGGCGCACGAAGATGCTCTGGATCGCACCGTTGCTCGTGGTCGCGGCCTGTTCGTCGCCTCGATATCGAGCGCCGGTCGAAGACCGCAGCAAGGCGCCTGCAACTCCTGTCGTGGTGGCAACACCGACGGCGGAAGCGCCGCGCGCTGATGCGAAACCGGTGGTCACCGACGCGACTGCAAAGCCCGCCTTCGTGACCGTGAAGCCCGGCGATACGTTGACCCGTATCGCCGCCGAGGCGGGGCAGAACTGGCGTGACGTTGCGCGCTGGAACAACATCACCAATCCCGCCCTGATCGAGCCTGGTCAGACGCTGCGTGTGCAGCCGCCAGACACGGCGCCTGTGGTCGACGCAGGACCGGTCGCGGCCAAGCCGGTCGTCACGGGTCGCGTCGAATCGCGGCCGCTCGAGTCACGTCCACTCGAGCCAGGGAAGCCCGCTGATGTGAGACCCGTTGACGTGAAACCCACTGAAGTGAAACCCACTGACGTGAAGCCCGTCACCGAAACGAAACCTATCGACGCCAAACCTGTCGAGGCGCGGCCCAGCGATTCGAAACCGACCGAAACGAAGTCCGTCGACGCGACACCGAGGCCGACTTCGCCACCTGCAACAACGGCGGGCGATGCCTCGAGCCCGCCCAACGGCGCGTCGGCAGGTGACGAATCGCTGCCGTGGATTTGGCCAGCATCCGGCTCGATCGGCGCCGCGTTCGACGGTCCGCGCCAGAAGGGCGTGACGATCCTGGGCAAAGCTGGCGACGCGGTGGTGGCCGCCGCCGACGGCCGCGTGATCTATGCTGGCTCGAGCCTGCGCGGCTACGGCAATATCGTCATCATCAAGCACAACAACACCTACATCACGGCCTACGCCCACAACCGCATGCTGCTTGTCAAGGAAGAGCAGCCCGTACGGCGTGGTCAGCGCATCGCCGAGATGGGGTCGACCGACGCCGATCGTGTGCAGCTGCACTTCGAGCTGCGCAGGAACGGGGTCGCGGTCGACCCGATGAAGCACCTGCCGGCGCGTTGACCGATTCGTCCGCATGGCTTGACATCGAGTCCGTCGACCTCGACGGACAAGGTATTGCGCACGACTCGACGGGCAAGGTTGTCTTCGTCGAAGGCGCGTTGACGGGCGAACGCGTGCAGGTTCAGGTGCACCGGCGCAAGGCGCAGTGGGAGCAGGGCACGGTGACGGCGATCGGACGCGAGAGCGCGTCGCGCGTACGGGCACGCTGCGCGCACTTTGGCCTTCATACCGGCGCGTGTGGCGGCTGCAAGCTGCAGCATCTGGATCCTTCGGCCCAGGTGGCCGTGAAGCAGCGTGCGCTCGAAGATGCGTTGTGGCACCTGGGCAAGGTACGTCCCGACTTGGTGCTTCGACCGCTGGAAGGCCAGGCATGGGGCTACCGCGACCGGGCGCGGCTGTC
This sequence comes from uncultured beta proteobacterium, assembly GCA_963738615.1. Classification (GTDB taxonomy): domain Bacteria; phylum Pseudomonadota; class Gammaproteobacteria; order Burkholderiales; family Burkholderiaceae_C; genus CAVTWY01. Next base: position 751,941 of record CAVTXI010000012.1, on the reverse strand, counting down.
GGTGCGATACGTCGCGAAGAAGGGCACGGTGCTCGTTGGGTTTCACGAGCGCAAGTCGAGCTACGTCGCCGACATGCGCGGCTGCGAGGTCCTGGCGCCGAAGGTGGCTGCGCTGCTGATGCCGCTGCGTGAACTGGTGATGTCGATGGACACCCGCGATCGGCTACCGCAGATCGAAGTTGCCGTGGGCCGCGACACCGTTGCGCTCGTCCTTCGTCACCTCGAGCCGGTAGGCGAAGAGGACCGCACGAGGTTGCGTGAATTCGCTCGCTTGCACGGCGTTCAATGGTGGCTGCAAGCCAAGGGCCCCGACACGGCCGAGCCGCTCGACGCTGGCAATGATCGTCTGACCTATTCGCTGCCCGAGTTCGGCCTCGAGATGCACTTCAGGCCAACCGACTTCACGCAGGTCAACCAGGGCGTTAACGCGATGCTGGTGACGAAGGCGGTGCGCCTGCTTGACCCGCGTCCGCACGAGTGCGTCATCGACTGGTTCTGCGGCCTCGGGAACTTCACGCTGCCGCTGGTCACGCGAGCCGGCCGTGTGCTGGGCATCGAAGGCAGTGCGTCGCTGGTCGAGCGTGCCGCCACCAACGCGAAACGCTTGGGGATGAGAGATCGCGCCAGCTTCGAAACCCGCGACCTGTTTGCGATCAGCACGGCCGACCTGCAGGCGCTGCCGCGCGCGCATGCGTGGTTGATCGACCCGCCGCGCGAAGGCGCCTTGGCGCTTGCCCGGGCGTTGGCGGAACTGCGCTCGTCGCTGCCGTCGTGGGCCGCGCCCGAGCGCATCGTCTACGTCAGCTGCAATCCGGCGACGCTGGCGCGCGACGCCGGACTGTTGGTGCACCAGGGCGGCTATCGGCTCGCCGCAGCGGGTGTCGTGAACATGTTCCCACACACGGCGCATGTCGAGAGCATCGCGCACTTCGTTCTGGGGTAACCCTCAAAACAACAAGGGGCCCGAGGGGCCCTTGTCTTTCTCGTCGTGATCTCTCAGTCGCTGCTGCTGCCGCCAAAGCCCAGCAGAGACAGGATGAACTGGAACACGTTGAACACGTCCAGGTAGATCGCCAGCGTGGCCGACACGTAGTTGGTTTCGCCGCCATCGACGATGCGCTTCAGGTCGTACAGCATGTACACCGAGAACAATCCGGCGCCCAGTACGCCCAGCGTCAGATACAAGGCGCTCGAGGCGATGAAGATGTTCGCGATCAACGCTACGAACAGCAACACTGCGCCGACGGTCAGGAACTTACCCATGCCCGACAGATCGCGCTTGATCACGCTGGCCAACATCGCCATGATCGTGAAGACCGTTGCAGTCGCGCCGAAAGCGTAGCCCACGAGAGCCGCGCCATTGTTCAGCCCCAGCACGGCGCCGACCAGCCGCGACAGCATCAGGCCCATGAAGAACGTGAAGCCGAGCAGCAACACCACGCCGATGCCGGAATTCTTGTTTTTCTCGATGCCCCACATGAATGCCATGGCACCACCTAAAAACACCAGCAGACTCATGCCGGTGCCCAGGTTCTGGCGTAGTCCGAGCGACATGCCGACCCAGACGCCCAGCACGGTCGGGACAAGCGACAGTGCAAGCAGCCAGTAGGTGTTGCGTAGGACAGTGTTGCGTTGCGCCAGCGCGCCAGCGCCGGGCGCAGAGACGTAAGTGGTGGACTGTTGGTTCATGACAAGGGCCTCCGTTAAAAGGTCGATGGGGTCTGTGACCCGACGGACGGATTCTAGTTCCCCAGTGATTTGATCGGGCATCGGTCGAACGCGCGGTGAACGCGCGGTCGGAGTTCGCCTGAACCGCACACCTATAATTTCTCGGCTCAAACACCTCGACGTTGCGCGTGCCAGCCCTGCTGCATGCGCAGACCGTGTGCGCGCGACGCCTTTGTCGACGCTCGCCATCCGGGGCCTGAGCTCACCGCAGCACGACACGCTGCGGCATCCCCGCCGACCGGAGTCCGCTGACTTGCTGCTTCCCGCCACGCCCACTGCCGTCCTTGCCCTTGCAGACGGCACGACCTTTCACGGCCAATCGATCGGCGCCGCGGGGATGACCTCGGGCGAGGTGGTCTTCAACACCGCGATCACGGGCTACCAGGAGATCCTCACCGACCCGAGCTACAGCCGTCAGATCGTCACGCTGACCTACCCCCACATCGGCAACACCGGCTGGAACGACGAAGACCACGAATCGCGCTCGGTTTTTGCCGCCGGGTTGGTTGTGAAAGACGTGCCGAGGCGCATGTCGAACTTTCGTGCCCGGGCGACTCTGGGCGAAGCGCTCGAGCGTGCGGGCACGGTCGCCATCGCGGGCATCGACACGCGCCGACTGACGCGTCACCTGCGGACCCACGGCGCGCAGAACGGGTGCATCGTCGCTGCGTCTGGTGGTGTGTTGGGGGACGAGGAGATCGGTGCCGCGGTCGCACAGGCGCGCCGCGCGCCGTCGATGGTCGGCCAGGATCTCGCGAAGGTCGTGACCACGCAGGCGCCCTACGAGTGGCGCCAGACCGAATGGCAACTCGGCCGCGGCGCGGGCGAGCTCGACAGGACGCTTTGGCGCGTCGTCGCCTACGACTTCGGTGTGAAGCACAACATCTTGCGCATGCTTGCGTCGCGCGGCTGCGAGGTTACGGTGGTGCCTGCGCAGACTTCAGCCGACGCGGTGCTGGCGCGCGAACCCGACGGCGTGTTCCTCAGCAACGGCCCTGGCGACCCCGAACCGTGCGACTACGCGATCGACGCGGTTCGCCGCCTGATCGACAGCGGGGTCCCTTGCTTCGGCATCTGCCTGGGCCACCAGATCATGGCGCTGGCGTCGGGCGCGAAGACCTTCAAGATGAAGTTCGGCCATCACGGCGCGAACCATCCGGTGAAAGACCTCGACACGGGCCGCGTCAGCATCACGAGCCAGAACCACGGCTTCGCAGTCGATGAGAAGACGCTGCCCGCGACCTTGCGCGCCACGCACGTCTCACTCTTCGACGGCACGCTTCAGGGCCTGGCTCGCACCGACAAGCCGGCGTTCTGCTTCCAGGGCCACCCCGAAGCTTCACCCGGGCCGCACGACATCGATTACCTGTTCGATCGCTTCGTCGACATGATGGCGCAGCGCCGCCGTTGATCGCCCCCAGCATGGCCAAACGCAACGACATCCAGACCGTCCTCATCATCGGCGCAGGCCCGATCGTCATCGGTCAAGCCTGCGAGTTCGACTACTCCGGCGCGCAAGCGTGCAAGGCATTGCGCGAGGAGGGCTATCGCGTCGTGCTGGTCAACAGTAACCCCGCGACGATCATGACCGACCCGCAGATGGCGGACGCGACCTACATCGAGCCGATCACTTGGCCCGTGGTCGAGGCCATCATTGCGAAGGAACGTGCCGCGCATCCCGAGCAGACGATGGCACTGCTGCCGACGATGGGCGGCCAGACCGCCCTGAACTGCGCGCTCGACCTGCACAAGCACGGCGTGCTGGCCAAGCATGGCGTGGAGATGATCGGCGCCAACGAACACGCGATCGAGAAGGCCGAAGACCGCCTGAAGTTCAAGGACGCGATGACTGGCATCGGCCTGCAGTCGGCAAGGAGCGGCATCGCGCATTCGATGGAAGAAGCGCTGGCGGTGCAGCGGCGCATCGCGGCCGACATCGGCGGCACCGGCTTTCCGGCCGTGATCCGCCCGAGCTTCACGCTGGGCGGCACCGGTGGTGGCATCGCCTACAACCCCGAGGAATTCGAAGAGATCTGCAAGCGCGGCATCGACCTTTCACCGACCAGCGAGCTGTTGATCGAAGAATCGCTGATCGGCTGGAAGGAGTTCGAGATGGAGGTTGTCCGCGACCGCGCGGACAACTGCATCATCGTGTGCTCGATCGAGAACCTCGACCCGATGGGCATTCACACGGGCGACTCGATCACCGTGGCCCCCGCGCAGACGCTGACCGACAAGGAATACCAGCTGATGCGCAACGCGTCGATCGCGATCCTGCGCGAGATCGGCGTCGACACCGGTGGCTCGAACGTTCAGTTCGCGATCAACCCGCGTGACGGGCGCATGGTCGTGATCGAAATGAACCCGCGCGTGTCGCGCTCGTCGGCATTGGCGTCGAAGGCCACGGGCTTTCCGATCGCGAAGATCGCGGCGAAGCTCGCGGTGGGCTACACGCTCGACGAGTTGGCGAACGACATCACCGGCGGGGCGACACCCGCGAGCTTCGAGCCGTCGATCGACTACGTGGTCACGAAGATCCCGCGTTTCGCCTTCGAGAAGTTCCGCGAGGCCGACCCGACCCTGACCACGCAGATGAAGTCGGTAGGTGAGGTGATGGCGATCGGCCGTACCTTCCAGGAGAGTTTCCAGAAGGCACTGCGCGGCCTCGAGACCGGCATCGACGGCTTGTCCACACGCAGCGACGACCGCGAAGAGATCGTCGAGGCGATCGGCAAGGCTGGCCCCGAGCGGGTGCTGTTCGTGGCGGACGCCTTCCGCATCGGCATGTCACTCGACGAAGTGTTCGACGAAACCGCGATCGACCCGTGGTTCCTGGATCAGATCGAGGAACTGGTGCGCATCGAGCAGCAGCTGTCCGGCCGCAGCCTTGCGTCCCTGACCACGCCGGAGTTGCGGCGCCTGAAGCAGCTTGGTTTTTCTGACCACCGTCTGGGGAACCTGCTCGAGACGGACCAACATGACGTGCGCAAGGTGCGCCGAGCGGCTGGCGTTCGGCCGGTCTACAAACGTGTGGACACCTGCGCAGCGGAGTTCGCGACGCAGACGGCCTACATGTACTCGACCTATGACGAGGAATGCGAGGCTGATCCCACGACGCGCCGCAAGATCATGGTGTTGGGCGGTGGGCCGAACCGCATCGGCCAAGGCATCGAATTCGACTACTGCTGCGTGCACGCGGCCATGGCGATGCGCGAGGACGGTTACGAGACCATCATGGTCAACTGCAACCCCGAGACCGTGTCGACCGACTACGACACCAGCGATCGCCTCTACTTCGAGCCGGTCACGCTCGAAGACGTGCTCGAGATCGTCGACAAGGAGAAACCCGTCGGCGTGATCGTGCAGTTCGGTGGCCAGACACCGCTGAAGCTGGCGCTGGACCTCGAGCGCGAAGGTGTGCCGATCATCGGCACCACGCCCGACTCGATCGATATCGCCGAAGACCGCGAGCGCTTCCAGAAGCTTCTGCATCAGCTGGGCCTGAGGCAGCCGCCCAACCGCACCGCGCGCACCGAAGACACTGCGGTCGCACTTGCGAACGAGATCGGCTACCCGCTCGTGGTGCGCCCGAGCTACGTGCTGGGCGGCCGCGCGATGGAGATCGTGCATGGCGACAAAGATCTGCAACGCTACATGCGAGAAGCCGTGCAGGTCAGCGAGAAGTCGCCGGTGCTGCTCGACCGCTTTCTCGACGATGCGGTCGAGGTCGATGTCGACTGCATCAGCGACGGCACCGAGGTCATGATCGGCGGAATCATGGAGCACATCGAGCAGGCGGGGGTGCACTCGGGCGACTCGGCTTGTTCGCTGCCGCCCTACACGCTGTGCGCCGAACTGCAGGACGAGTTGCGTCGGCAGACCGCTGCGATGGCCAAGGCGCTGGGTGTGCGCGGCCTGATGAACGTGCAGTTTGCGATCCAGGGCGACGTGACCGACGCGGCAAAAGCCACCGTGTTCGTGCTCGAGGTCAACCCGCGTGCGTCGCGCACCGTGCCGTACGTCAGCAAGGCCACGGGCCAGGCACTGGCGAAGATCGCTGCACGTTGCATGGCCGGGCAGTCACTGGCGTCGCAGCGCGCGGCGGGCAAGGGCGTGAAGGGCGAGGTGATTCCGCCTTACTTCAGCATCAAGGAAGCCGTGTTCCCGTTCAACAAGTTTCCCGGCGTCGATCCGATCCTGGGCCCCGAGATGCGTTCGACGGGCGAAGTGATGGGCGTGGGCCGGACCTTCGGCGAAGCGATGTTCAAGAGCCAGCTTGGTGCGGGCTCGAAGCTGCCGGACAAGGGCGCCGTTGTCATCTCCGTCAAAAGTGGCGACAAGGCACGTGCGGTCGAAGTGGCGCGTGAGCTGCACGCCATGGGCTACACGCTGCTTGCGACCAAAGGCACCGCGGCAGCGATCGAAGCGGCGGGACTGCCGGTGCAGCATGTCAACAAGGTGAAGGACGGGCGCCCGCACATCGCCGACATGGTGAAGGCAGGCAAGGTTCAGCTTGTCTACACCACGGTCGATGAAACGCGCACTGCCATTGCCGATTCGCGTTACATCCGCACCGCGGCGCTGGCCAACCGCATTACTTACTACACCACGATGGCGGGCTGCGAGGCTGCCACCGAGGCCTTGAAGCACCGTGCGTCGATCGACGTGGTGTCGCTTCAGGAACTGCACGCGCGACTAAACTAGCGGCTCGGTTTCGCTTCAGCGAACCTCGCCATGGCCAGGCGCGCTGCCCTTGGCAGCCCGGTCCCCTCGCACCTTCCCCAGTCATGTTCCGGCCTTGCCGGCCCGAAGCGGAGCTTTGCCCATGTCGACGATCCCACTGACCCAGCGCGGAGCCGAAAAGTTGAAGGCCGAACTGCAACGTCTGAAGTCCGTCGAGCGACATGCCGTCATCCAGGCCATCGCCGAAGCGCGTGCGCAGGGTGACCTGTCGGAGAACGCGGAGTACGAGGCCGCGAAAGACAAGCAGGGCTTCGTCGAGGGCCGCATCCTCGAACTCGAAAGCAAGCTCGCCGCGGCGCAGATCATCGACCCCAGTCGTCTGGATGCCGACGGCCGCGTGGTCTTCGGCGCGACGGTCGACCTTGCTGACGAGGACAGTGGCGCCACCGTCACGTATCAGATCGTCGGCGACGACGAGGCCGACCTGAAGCTGGGGCTGGTTTCAATCAGTTCGCCGATCGCGCGGGCGCTGATCGGCAAGGAAGCGGGTGATATCGCCGAGGTGCAGGCGCCGGGCGGTGTTCGCAGCTACGAGATCATCGACGTGCGCTATGTCTGAGCGGGGTGCAACGAACCTCAGCGCATCGTCTTCTTCGGGCTCGACTTGCGTGCCCCACCGTGGCGCGCGCGCTTGATCTCGCCGCCGGCGGTGACACGCTGGTTGGCAGGCACGGACACCTTGCGCACCTGCGGACGGTGATTGCCGCTCTTGGAGAACTTGACGAGCGTTACCTGGCGCGGTCCGCCGACCACGTCGCGCGACGACGTCGCCGACGGCTCGGGCTTCGGCCGCCACAGTACGAACAGCTTGCCGATGTGCTGCACGGGCGCAGCACCCAGTCGGTCGGCGAGTGCGGCGAGTTGTTCTTCGCGCCGAGCACGGTCTTCGCCCGCGGCGCGGATCTTGATCAGGCCGTGAGCCTTCAGGGCCGTGTCGGCCTCTTTCACGACCGCATCAGTCAGGCCGTCGTTGCCGATCATCACGACCGGTTCCAGGTGATGGGCTGCGGCGCGATGTTCGCGTCGCGCGGCGGGGTTCAGTTCAATCGCGGGCATGCGGCGGATTATCCCCGGCGCGGTCCTTGGCAAAAGGCGCAGTGACTGTGCGGGCGCGAAACAAGAAGGTGAACCGGGCGTGGTTGCACGACCATATGAACGACCCGTACGTGAAGCAGGCGCAGAAAGACGGCTATCGCGCACGTGCTGCGTACAAGCTCGAGGAGATCGACCAGACGCTCGACCTGGTGAAACCTGGCCATGTCGTTGTCGATCTGGGTGCTGTGCCCGGTGCATGGAGCCAGTACCTGCGCCGCAGGCTGACGGCACTCGATGCGAAACGTACTGCGCCGGGTGCGATCTTCGCTGTCGACCTGCTGGACTTCGAGCCGATCGACGGTGTGACCTTCGTTCAGGGCGACTTTCGCGAAGACGCCGTGCTGGCTGCGCTCGAAGGCGCGCTTGGCGAGCGCACGGTCGATCTTGTGGTCAGCGACATGGCGCCGAACCTCTCGGGCATCGAAAGCGCGGACTCGGCGCGCATGGCCGACCTGGTCGAAGTGGCGCTCGAGTTCGCGGCACGGCGGCTGAAGCCCGGCGGTGCGATGATCGCAAAGGTGTTTCATGGCAGCGGCTACAGCCAGCTCGTCGAGGCCTTCAAGCGCCAATTCCGGACCGTGAAGGCGCACAAGCCCAAGGCGTCGCGGGATCGCTCGGCCGAGACGTTCCTCGTGGGTCTGGGGCACCGCGCACCGATTCATGGAACCAGCCCGCAGGATTCGTGACAAATTAAGCATCACGATGCATCGCTCATGCTCTTACCCGCAACGGCGTGACAGGGCTTGAGTGAACTAAAATTCGCCTCATATGCCGTGAATCGCACGGTGCGCTGTGGGACGTGTCGTTTGCACGTCCGACTTCTCGAGGCAACGGCGCGGGGATCTCATGAAGGAACCACGGTGAACAATCAATGGTTTTCCAAAGTCGCGATTTGGGTCGTCATGGCCCTCGTGCTGTTCGCGGTGTTCAAGCAGTTCGACCGCAGCGTCGCCGGCAGCGAGATGGTGGCCTATTCGGAATTCCTGGAGATGGTGCGTGACAAGCGCATCAAACAGGTCACGCTGCAGGAGATGGGTGGCGGCAGCACAGAGATCCGTGCGCGTGGCTTGGACGACAAGCCGATCCGCAGCACCGCGACCTACCTCGACCGCGGCCTGGTCGGCGACCTGATCAACAACAACGTCAAGTTCGACGTGAAGCAGCGTGAGGAACCCTCGCTGCTCGTGAACCTGCTGCTGAGCTGGGGCCCGATGCTTCTGCTGATCGGCGTGTGGGTCTACTTCATGCGGCAGATGCAGGGCGGCGGCAAGGGCGGTGCCTTCAGCTTCGGTAAAAGCCGCGCGCGCATGCTTGACGAGAGCAACAACACCATCACCTTCGCTGATGTTGCTGGTTGCGACGAAGCCAAAGAAGAGGTGAAGGAACTTGTCGACTTCCTGAAGGACCCGGGCAAGTTCCAGAAACTGGGCGGGCGTATTCCGCGCGGCGTGTTGATGGTCGGCCCTCCGGGCACCGGCAAGACGCTGCTGGCGAAGTCGATCGCCGGCGAAGCGAAGGTGCCGTTCTTCACGATTTCGGGTTCCGACTTCGTCGAGATGTTCGTCGGCGTCGGTGCGGCGCGCGTGCGCGACATGTTCGAGCAGGCGAAGAAAAGCGCGCCCTGCATCATCTTCATCGACGAAATCGATGCCGTTGGCCGCCACCGCGGCGCGGGTTTGGGCGGCGGCAACGACGAGCGCGAGCAGACGCTGAACCAGATGCTCGTCGAGATGGACGGCTTCGACACCAACCTCGGCGTCATCGTGATTGCGGCGACGAACCGTCCCGACATTCTCGACCCCGCGCTGCTGCGCCCGGGCCGCTTCGACCGACAGGTCTACGTCACGCTGCCCGACATCCGCGGCCGCGAGCAGATCCTTAACGTGCATATGCGCAAGGTGCCGATCGGGCAAGATGTTCGTGCCGACATCCTCGCGCGTGGCACGCCGGGGTTTTCGGGTGCCGATCTTGCCAATCTGGTTAACGAATCCGCGCTCTTCGCGGCGCGTCGCAATGGGCGCGTTGTCGAGATGGAGGACTTCGAAAAGGCCAAAGACAAGATCATGATGGGCGCCGAGCGCAAGTCCATGGTCATGGATGAAGAAGAGCGCCGCAACACGGCCTATCACGAGTCCGGCCACGCGCTGATCGGGCGCATGCTGCCCAAGCTCGACCCGGTGCATAAGGTGACGATCATCCCGCGCGGGCGGGCCCTGGGCGTCACGTTGTCGCTGCCCGAGAAGGACCGCTACAGCTACGACCGTGACTACATGCTGAACCAGATCAGCATGCTCTTCGGCGGCCGCATCGCCGAAGAGGTCTTCATGAATCAGATGACCACCGGCGCCAGCAACGACTTCGAACGTGCCACGCACCTCGCGCGCGACATGGTCACGCGCTACGGCATGAGTGACGCGCTCGGGCCGATGGTCTACGCCGAAAACGAGGGCGAGGTCTTCCTCGGCCGCTCGGTGACGAAAACGACGACCATGTCCGAAGAGACGATGCGCAAGGTCGACGAGGAAGTGCGGCGCATCATCGACCAGCAGTACGCGATCGCGCGCAAGCTGATCGAAGACAACAAGGACAAGATGCACGCGATGGCGAAGGCCATGCTCGAGTGGGAAACCATCGACGCCGAACAGATCGACGACATCATGTCAGGCCGCCCACCGCGGCCGCCGAAAGACTGGCCATCGACGCCGCCGCGTCCCAGCGGCTCGAGCGACGGCGGCACGTCGGTCAAGCCCGACGGGGCGCCCGCAGCGGTCTGACGAGGACAGCGTTGAGCATGCTCGGCAATGACGGGGCTTCGGCCCCGTCGGTGTTTCCGCAGGGCACGCTGCCCGCACGCGTGTGGCGAGCGGGACGTTTCGCATTGGTGCTTGACCGCCCGCACGTGATGGGCATCGTCAACGTCACGCCCGACTCCTTCTTTGACGGTGGGCGCGACGCTTTGGCCGCACAGCGGCATTGCGACATGCTGGTGCGCGACGGCGCGGACATTCTTGACATCGGTGGTGAATCGACTCGGCCGGGCGCGTTGCAGCCGAGTGCGCAGCAGCAGCGCGAACGTGTGCTTCCTGTTGTGCGCCATGCGTGCACGCTCGGCGTGCCGGTGTCCGTGGATACGAGCGAGCCCGAGGTGATCGACGCGGTGCTCGAGGCCGGCGCAGACATCGTCAATGACGTGCGCGCGTTGTCGCACCCCGGCGCTCTCGGACGCGTCGCGCAGCACGCAAGTGCCGGGGTGTGCCTGATGCACATGCTGGGCAAACCGGCGACGATGCAGAGCGCTCCGGTGTATGGGGACGTGGTACGCGAGGTCGCCGAATTTCTGATGCACCGTGCCGCTGCGCTCGAGCAGGCAGGCATCGGACGTGACCGCATCGTCGTCGACCCGGGCATCGGGTTTGGCAAGACGGTCGAGCACAACCTGGCGCTTCTTGCGCGGCAGGCGGAGTTGTTAAGCCTGCTGCCGTATCCGCTGCTGATCGGTTGGTCGCGCAAGTCGACGCTGGGCGCAGTCACGGGCCGCAGTGTCGAAGACCGAATGCCGGCCAGCGTGACGGCTGCGTTGGCAGCAGCGGTGCGCGGTGCCCGTGTCTTGCGTGTGCACGATGTCGCGGCCACCGTCGATGCGCTGGCCGTATGGCGTGCTGCCGACTTTGGTTGGACGACAATTTATCCAAACGAGCTCAGGTGAGGTTGATCGCATGACACGGAAGTACTTCGGCACCGACGGTATCCGCGGCGAAGTCGGACGTGACCCGATCACGCCCGACCTGATGCTGCGCCTGGGCCATGCCGTGGGGCGCGTGCTGCGACGGGGGCGCACCGACCGTCCGACGGTCCTGATCGGCAAAGACACGCGCATCTCGGGCTACATGATCGAGTCGGCCCTCGAGGCGGGTTTCGCGTCGGCCGGCGTCGACGTGCTGCTGTCGGGGCCGGTGCCGACGCCTGCCGTGGCGTACCTGACGCGCGCGCTGCGGCTGGACTTGGGCGTGGTGATCAGCGCGTCGCACAACGCGTATCCAGACAACGGCATCAAGTTCTTCTCGGCGCAGGGCACGAAGCTGCCCGACGCGTGGGAACTCGACGTCGAATTGGCGCTGCAGGAGCAACCCCTGTGGGTCAGTGCCGATGACCTCGGTCGCGCACGCCGGCTCGATGATGCCGGTGGCCGCTACATCGAGTTCTGCAAGAGCACGATCGACAAGCACCTGAACTTCAAGGGCATGAAGATCGTCGTCGACGCCGCACACGGCGCCGCTTATCACGTGGCACCCGACGTGATGCACGAGCTGGGCGCCGACGTGGTCCGCATCGGCTGCAACCCCGATGGCAAGAACATCAACGACGGTGTGGGCGCTACGGCGCCGCAGGCGCTGCAGCGCGCGGTGCTCGAGCATCACGCCGATTACGGCATCGCCCTCGACGGTGACGCTGACCGGCTGCAGATCGTCGACGCCCGAGGCAAGCTCTACAACGGCGACCAGTTGCTGTATGTGATCGTCGCCGACCGGCTGGCTCAGGGGCATCGCGTCGAAGGCGTGGTGGGCACGCTGATGACCAACCTGGCCATCGAGTCCGCGTTGCGTGCGCGCGGGGTGGATTTTGTTCGTGCCAAGGTCGGCGACCGTTACGTACTCGAGGCGCTCGAGGCCCGTGGGTGGTTGCTGGGTGGCGAGGGGTCGGGCCACCTCATCGTGCTCGACAAGCACTCTACGGGCGATGGCTTGGTCAGCGCGTTGCTAGTGCTGCAGGCGGTGCAACGCGCGCAATCGACGCTGGCTGCCACGCTGGACAGCGTGCCGCTGATGCCGCAGGTGCTGCTGAACGTGCGGCTGCCCGACGGTGCCGACTGGACCCGCAACACGCGGCTCGAGCTGGAGCGTGCCGCCGTCGAAAGGCAACTCGGCGACGACGGCCGCTTGCTGATCCGCGCGTCGGGCACCGAGCCCGTGCTGCGCGTGATGGTCGAAGCGCGTGATGCGTCGATGGCCCGGGCGTGCGCCGAACGTCTGGTGGCGGCCGCGCAGTAGCGCAGCGCAGAAGCCGGTCAGTTCCGGCGCAGCACGACGGTCACTTCCTGGCGGTCGCTCGGGCGACGTACCCTCTCGACAACGCGCCAGCCTGCGGGTGCCCTGAACGCCTTGCCCGAGTCGACGAGCAGAAGCGCAGTCTTGCAGCGCGCGGCTTGCATGGCCCCTTCTCTGGCGTCGACGTCCGGGCCCGCGTGCAACTCGAGCGCCGCGACGTAAGCAGGCGGTAGACCGGGCGCGGCCACGCAGCCGCTGGCAAGGTGGGGCCGAAGGCGATCGACCCACGGGCGCATGCCACGCACGTAGTCGGCCAGCGGCAGCAGCAAGCTCATCACGAGCAGCCACGACAGCGCGACGCCGCCCGCGGGCAGCACCATGCTCTTCCACAGCGCCGGGCGATGTCGACCCGTGCGCCAGCGGACCAACCAAACCCACGCCAGCGTCGCGACAAGCGCGACTGCGAACGCCGCACCCTCGAACGAAGCTTCGTAGCCAGCGTACAGCCGCGCGATGTTGGCCGCTGGCTTGGCCGGCGAGCCGGTCTGCAACGACGCGTAGACAACCCACCAGGCCGCCGCGGCGCCGCTGAACAGGAACATCGAGAACCAGTCGATCGCCGCGCGCGTGCTTCGCCCCAGGGTCGGCAGCGCGAAGGCCGCCAGCAGCGCAAACGCCGGCAGCCCCAGCAGCAGCACGCGCTGCGAGCCGGCCATCACGATGCTGGCGACGACCGCAACCGTGGCCATGGACAACGGCCCGACGATGTGGCGCCGAAGGCTCTGTCGACGCCAGCGCCACAAGGTCCACAACGCAAGCAACCAGGTCGGCCACAGGAACCACGCCAGCATCCTGAGCGTGTTGGGAAGTCCCGAAAGCTGGAATCGGTCGATGTAGCGCCAATGCCATTGCGCGAGCAGGCTGCCGATAACGATCGCCACGACCGTCGCGGCGAGCGCCCACGGGAAAGTCGTGCGCGCCTCGGGGTCATGCGAGCGATAAAGGATGACCGCCGCTGTCAGGCCCATCGCGGTTGCGACGATCGGCGCGCCGCTGGCTGCCAGCACAGCCAGCCCCGCCACCATGGCCGCGCGTGATCGCCAGCGCCGGTACGGCGCGGCGGCCATGCCCCACAGCAGCAGCGCCGCCCCGGTGAGCTGTGCCAGTTCGGGTGTCGTCTCGTGCCCGAGTTGCAGCAGACCGAGGGTCGCGATCAGTGCCAGCACCGCGGCGTCGCCGATGGCGCGGGCGTAATCCACGTGGTTCGCTTCGCCACCGAACGCGAAGGCCAACGGCTGCGCTGCTTCGGACCGCGCGAGATAGAAGGCCGCGTACCAGGTCAGGGCCATCGTCAACAACAGCAGCAGCGCGAATGGAAGGCGCACCGCCACGGCGGCGTCGAGCCAAGGCGAGAACGCCATGATCGACAGTGCGCCCAATGAGTGCGGCAGCGGCGCCGCGTCGACCGGCACATGGCCGAGCATCGGCGACAGCCAACTGGTGCGGCCCTGTGCCATCGCCTGCATCACGCCCACCGTGGTGATGTCGGCCGTGCGCCAGGGCGAGCGCCCCACGATGCCGGGCAGGACGTAGGCGGCGCAGAAAAGCAGCAACGCCCAGCGCGGCGCAGGGTGGACGGCGTCTTGCGCGACAAGCGCGGGGCTGGGTTGGTTCACACCTGCATGATGCCGCGGGCAAAACAGGGGGCAGCCGAAGCCGCCATGATCCCACGGTCAAAACAAAGGGCAGCCGAAGCTGCCCTGTGGCCCGCGGGCGGCGCGCATTACTTCTTCATGCCGACGCGCGCGAACTTGTTGCGGAACTTCTCGACCCGGCCGCCGAGGCTGTCGATGCTCTTCTGCGTGCCGGTGTAGAACGGGTGCGACTCGCTGGTGGTCTCGAGCTTCACCAGTGGCAACTCGCGGCCGTCATCCATCTTGATCGACTCTTTGCTCGTCAAGCACGAACGCGTCACGAACTTGAAGCCGTTGGACAGGTCCTGGAAGCAGACCTCGCGGTACTCGGGGTGGATGCCGGATTTCATGGTGGTTTCTCGTGTTCCTGGTGTGGGCAGCCACGGCGCCTGTGTGGTTGTGAAGGGCGCAGCACTTGCCGGTTGGGAATGGGCGCGATTCTAAAGGGGCCGCGGTCTAGCCGCCGCGACGCATCATGTCGAAAAAGTCGATGTTGTTCTTGCTCTGCTTCATCTTGTCGAGCATGAACTCCATCGCCTCGATCTCGTCCATCGGGTAGATGAGTTTGCGCAGGATCCAGGTCTTCTGGAGGATCTCGGGCTTCAGCAGCAATTCTTCGCGCCGCGTGCCGCTCTTGTTGATCAGGATCGACGGGTACACGCGCTTCTCGGCCATGCGCCGGTCGAGGTGGATTTCGCAGTTGCCGGTGCCCTTGAACTCTTCGTAGATGACCTCGTCCATCTTCGATCCGGTGTCGATCAGCGCGGTGCCGATGATGGTCAGCGTGCCACCTTCTTCGGTGTTGCGCGCGGCGCCGAAGAAACGCTTTGGTCGTTGCAACGCGTTGGCGTCAACGCCGCCGGTCAACACCTTGCCCGACGACGGCAATACGTTGTTGTAAGCGCGGGCCAGGCGCGTGATGCTGTCGAGCAGGATCACCACGTCCTTCTTCATCTCGACCAGCCGCTTCGCGCGCTCGATCACCATCTCGGCCACTTGCACGTGGCGTGCGGCGGGCTCGTCGAAGGTGGAACTGATGACCTCGCCGCGCACCGTGCGCGACCATCTCGGTCACTTCCTCGGGGCGCTCGTCGACGAGCAGCACGATGAGGTGGATCTCGGGGTGGTTGGCGACCAGTGCATGCGCGATGTGCTGCATCATGATCGTCTTGCCGGTCTTCGGCTGCGCGACGAGCAACGCGCGCTGACCTTTGCCGATCGGCGCGACGAGGTCGACGATGCGGCCGGTGATGTTCTCTTCGCCCTTGAACTTTTCGCGCTCGAGATTGAAGCGCTCTTTCGGGAAGAGCGGTGTCAGGTTCTCGAACATGATCTTGTGCTTGTTCTCCTCGGGCGTGACGCCGTTGACGCGGTCGACCTTGACCAGCGCGAAGTAGCGCTCACCGTCTTTCGGAACCCGCACTTCGCCTTCGATCATGTCGCCGGTGTGCAGGTTGAACCTGCGCACCTGACTGGGCGAAAGGTAGATGTCGTCGGTCGACGCCATGAAGCTCGAGTCGATCGAGCGCAGGAAGCCGAAGCCGTCGGGCAGCACCTCGAGCACGCCGTCGCCGAAGACCTGCTCACCGGCCTTGGCGCGTTTTTTCATGATCGCGAACATCAGCTCCTGCTTGCGCAGGCGCGAGACGTTCTCGATCTCGAGGGCTTCGCCCATCTCGATCAACTGCGAGACGTGCTGAGCTTTCAATTCGGAAAGATGCATGGGGCAACCTTCTGGGCACCGTGTCGTGGTGCCGGCCTCGCTGGGCGGCGGTAAGCCGCTGGAGGCGTGGTGTCGCGAGTAGAGCCCCGGTCTGGGTGTGATGCTCTCGAGGCCGCGGAGGGCCGGGCGAAGACCGGGGGATGTCGGTCGACGCGATGACCCGCATCAACCGAAAAGAATTATAGGTGACCGTCGAGGAAAGCGGTCAACTGGGCCTTCGTCAGCGCGCCAACTTTCGTG
This sequence comes from uncultured beta proteobacterium, assembly GCA_963738615.1. Taxonomy (GTDB): domain Bacteria; phylum Pseudomonadota; class Gammaproteobacteria; order Burkholderiales; family Burkholderiaceae_C; genus CAVTWY01. The sequence goes on along the minus strand of CAVTXI010000012.1, from coordinate 735,673 downwards.
GCAGCGATCTGACCGTTCTTGAAAAGCACCAGCGTCGGGATGCCGCGGATGCCGTACTTGGCGGGGATCTCGCGGTTGTTGTCGACATCGACCTTCGCCACTTGGACCTTTGACGCGTAACTGGACGAAACCTCATCGAGGATCGGCGCAATCATCTTGCAAGGCCCGCACCACTCGGCCCAGAAGTCGACCAGCACGGGCTTGTCGGACTTCAAGACGTCGGAATCGAACGATGCGTCGGAAACGTGTTTGATGAGATCAGAAGCCATGGTGCTCCTCGGGGTGGAAGGTGACGAGCCTTGCCCTCGGCACTGGTCACAACGGTTAGGGCTGCTTCGTTCCCGACCTGACCCGGTTGGCCGCGCTTCCATGCGAGGAGGCCCGTCCCGGTCATTGTAGGTCGTGCGCCATCAGCGCAGGTGCAACGTCTCGCTGCCGAACTCGACGCCCAGCGGGGAAATCACCACGCGTTTCGGGCCGGCGTCGACTCGTCCGGCGATCCAGGCGTCGATGCCGCAGGTGCGGGCGACCTCGACGGTGCGCTGCGCATCGCCCGACGAGACGTACAAGGCGAACCCGGCGCCCATGTTGAACGTGCCGTAGGCATCGGCGTCGTTCATACGGGCTTCGCGCCGGATGAAGTCCAGGACGGCGGGCACGGGCGGCACGTGTTCGATTCGGTAGCCCAGATCCTTGGGGTGTCGCATCAACTTGCGCCAACCATGGCCGGTGATGTTGGCGGCGTAGTGGGGCGTGATGCCGGCGCGGTGCAAGGCCTCGGTCACGGGTGCATACAAAGGCGTGGGTTCCAGAAGCGCGTCGCCGAACGTGGTGCCGTTGCCGATGGGTGTCAACCAGCCGCGTGGCAAGCGCTCGGCGAGCGTGCGCGCCAGGCTGAGCCCGTTCGCATGAATGCCGCTAGCAGCCAGCAGCACGATGGCATCGCCCGCCTCGAGCGCGTCGCCGAGCGTGAGCCTCGACTTGGGATTCACGATGCCGGTGCAGCCGGCAGCAAGGTCGATGCGGCCGGCTTCGACGATGCCGGCGAGTGCGGGTGTTTCGCCACCGCCCCAGGCGACGCCGCAGCTTTCGCAGGCGCGACGCCAACCGTCCACCAGCGCACGCGAACGTGTTTCGTCCTTGAACCAGTCGCTGCCGCCCGCGGCCCAATACGCTTGCACCACGAGCGGTGTAGCGCCGACGGTGATGAGATCGTTGACCGCCATCGCTATCGTGTCCTGCGCGATCGCGTCGTAGCGGCTGCGTCCGTCGAGCTTCGCCATCTCGTCGGCCACGAGCGCCTTGCTGCCCAGGCACTCGACGATGCTTGCCAGGTAGAAGGGCCCGGCATCGATCACGTAGGCCGACTCGCCGCGTGATGCCGCGATCTCGCGCATGCCGTGCGCGAGCAGTTGCGGCGCCGTTTGTGCCGCGGCGCGCTGCGCGTGCAGCTTAAGCGGATCGATCAGGTCGTAGACAACGCCCGATGCCTCGTACGAAAGTGGGGCAGAGGCCTTGCTCATCACACGATTATCCGCGGGCACGCGTCCTTAGAATGATGCGATGTCTTCGACCGTCGTGCTCGCGCGCAAGTACCGCCCCCGGCGATTCGAAGACATGGTCGGTCAAGACACGGCGGTTCGCGCGCTGTCGAACGCGTTGTCGCAACAGCGGCTGCATCACGCGTACCTCTTCACCGGCACGCGCGGCATCGGCAAGACGACGGTGTCGCGCATCTTCGCGAAGTGCCTGAACTGCACGGGCGCCGACGGGCGGGGTGGCATCACCGCCGCGCCGTGCGGCGTGTGCGACGCGTGCACGCAAATCGACGAAGACCGCTTCATGGACTACCTCGAGCTCGACGCTGCCAGCAACCGAGGCATCGGCGAGGTGCGTGACCTGCTCGAGCGTGCGGCCTACAAGCCCGGCGTCGGCCGCTTCAAGGTCTTCATGATCGACGAGGCGCATCAGCTGACGAAGGAGTCGTTCAACGCGCTGCTGAAGACGCTGGAAGAGCCGCCCGAGTACGTCAAGTTCATCCTCGCGACGACCGATCCGCAGAAGATGCCCGCGACGGTGCTCAGCCGCTGCCTGCAATTCAACCTGCGGCCGATGGCGCCCGCGACGGTACGCGAGCATCTTGCGAAGGTGCTCGAGTTCGAGCACATCGGCTTCGACGCTGGATCGCTCGACGTGCTGTCGCGCGCGGCGCGTGGGTCGATGCGTGATGCCTTGTCGCTCGCCGACCAGGCCATCGCCTTCGGCGGCGGCACGTTGGCGGTCGAGGCCGTACGCACGATGTTGGGTGCGGTGGGCCACGAGCCCGTGCTGGGTCTGCTGGATGCGCTGGCACGACGCGACGCGGGCGCGGTGGTGGCTGGTGTGAACGCGATGCGCGAGCAGGGCACGTCACCCGAAGGCGCGCTGGAGTCGATGGCGCTGCTGCTGCAAGACATGGCGGTCGAGCAGGCCGTGCCGGGTTCGCTCGATGCGTCGATGCCCGAGGCCGAAGCGCTGCGACGATTGGCGGGTGCGATACCGACCGATGACACGCAACTGCTCTACAGCATCGTGCTGCACGGACGCGCCGAGCTCGAGCTGGCGCCTGACCCCTATTCGGGCATGACGATGGTGCTGTTGCGCATGCTCGCGTTCCCTGCGCGGGGCTCGTCGTCACAGCCCGAGGTGTCGCGGCCCGAGGCTTCAACCGCTGCGGTGCGCTCCCCTGCAACCCCTGCGGCATCCCTGCGTCCTCAGCCGCTGGTCATCGACACGCCGCGCGTTTCCACGACCGCGCGAGTGCCCACGCGAGCCCCCTCGGTGGTGGTCGAGCCGCCTGTCGCCACGGTGCGTGACAAAGACGACGGCGAGCCGCAGCCCGACTCGAAGCTTGCCGACCGCTGGGCCGCGCTCGTGGCCGATCTGCAATCAAAGCAGCTTGTTTCGGCGATGGTGCGTGAACTGGCGATCCAGTCGGCGCTGGCGTCGGTCGACGAAGCCGTGACCCCGCCGCGCTGGGCGCTGGTCGTCGAGCGAGATTCGCTGCGCCAAGTACCCACGCAGGACAAGTTGGCGCAGGCCATGGCCTCGTTGCTGGGCCATGCGGTTCAGCTCGACGTGAAGACTGGGCGCGCCGTCGACACACCGGCGCAACGGGACGCCGCCGAGCGCGAACGCCGTGCGCGGCTGGCCGAGCGCAAGGTGCTCGAAGATCCGTTGGTCAAGGACATGCTTTCGCAATTCCCGTCGGCGCGCATCGTGCCCGGGTCGATTCGTTTTACTCAGGAGCTCGAGCCATGATGAAGAACCAGCTCTCCGGCCTCATGAAGCAGGTGCAGAAGATGCAGGACGAGGCCAAGCGCGTGCAGGACGAGCTGGCGCAGACGGAGGTCGAGGGCCAGTCGGGCGCCGGCCTTGTGAAAGTCACCATGACCTGCAAGAACGACGTGAAGCGCGTCGCGATCGACCCGAGCCTGCTGGCCGACGACAAAGACATGCTCGAAGATCTGGTTGCCGCCGCGTTCAACGACGCGGTGCGCCGCGCCGAGGAGCTCAGCAGCGAGAAGATGGCGCGCGTCACGGCCGGCATGCCGAACATTCCCGGCATGAAGATGCCGTTCTGATGTCGGTGTGCCACGGTTCAGCCGCGGGCACGGTGTCGTGACGTCCAGAAGCGACGCCAACGGTGCGCTCGACGGCCTGATCGATGCGCTGCGTCGTCTGCCGGGCGTGGGCCAGAAGTCGGCGCAACGCATGGCCTTTCACCTGCTGCAGCGCGACCGAAACGGCGCTCTGGTCATCGCGGCTGCGCTGCGTGAAGCGGTCGAACGCGTCGGCCACTGCGAGCGCTGCCACACCTTCTCGGAAACGCCGCTGTGCGCAACCTGCACCAACCCGCGGCGTGACGCGACACAGCTTTGTGTGGTCGAGTCACCCGCCGACCAGGCGGCGCTCGAGCGCACGGGCAGTTATCGCGGTTGCTACTTCGTGTTGATGGGCCGCGTGAGCCCGCTCGACGGCATCGGCGCCGGTGACATCGCCGCGGCCGAACTGATCGAGCGTGCCTGCGACGGCACCGTCAAGGAAGTGATCCTCGCGTTGAGTTTCACCGCCGAGGGCGACGCAACATCACATGCTTTGGCCGAAGCCCTGCGCGCCCGCGGACTCGCGGTCACGCGACTGGCCCGCGGTGTTCCTGCGGGCAGTGAGATCGAATACGTCGACCTGTCGACGATCGCGCACGCCCTGGCTGACCGGCGCTGAAGCAGCAGCCAGCAGTCGCTCAGCGGGCGTGAAGCGACGACACAACGTCCGCGTTGGCGTTGACACCGACACCGAACATCTCGCGCACCGCCTGTCGGTACTGCGGCTGACCGATGCCGTTGGTGTTGTGATGCGAGCCACCTTCGACCAGCACGAAACGTTTCGGGTCCGCTGCCGCGTCATAGAGACGTTGGCCGAGTTCGGGCCTGACCAGCCGGTCTTCGCTGCCGTGCACGACCAGCAGCGGTGAGCCGATGGCCCCGACCTTCGACACCGCGTCGAACCGCTGCGTGATCAACCAGCCCACCGGCAGCCAACCCCAACGCATCGTTGCCACTACGTCGGGGATCGACGTAAACGTGCCTTCGACGATGGTGCCGCGTTCGTCGTCGACGCGGCTGGCCAGGTCGATCGCGATCGCGCCGCCCAACGAGTGGCCGAAGACGTAGCGTGGCCGCCCGGGGTAGCGCGTGGCGATCCAGTCCCATGCCGCGCGCGCGTCTTCGCAGGCCTTGTCTTCGGTCGGCGACTCGGACGAACTTCGGCCGAAGCCACGGTAGTCGACGGCGACAACGGTGAAGCCGAGGTCGCGCATGCGTTCGATGCGCCACGCGCTGCCTTCGAGGTTCCAGCGCGCGCCGTGCAGGTACAGCAGCACTGGCCGTTCGGGCACTTCGCCGACGACCTGCAGGTGCAGCTGCGCACGCCGGCCAGTGACTTTCGAATCGAACTCGATCAACTCGTCGCGTGCGGCGCGCTCGGTGCGCGCGGCGGATGACGAGCCCCAAGTGCGTTCGCTCGGGTTGAAGATCCACTCGCCTTGTTTGGCGTCGAACGCGGCGCAGCCGACCAGCAGGGTCAGACCCGCGATGACGGCAGCCACGAGCCTGCGCCTCGGCGTTGTCATGTCGGGCTTATCAGCGTCGCGCAGGCGCTTTCGACTGCGCCACGCGCGTCGATGCGGCCTTGCGCGTCGTCTTGCCCGTGGCCCTCGCCGTCGCACGCCCGGCTTGGGCAGTCTTCGCGCGCACGGGTACGTACAGCGTCACGCGCGTGCCCGGCGCGAAGCTCGCACCGGCCGCCACACCGTTCCAGCGCGCCACCTGTGCTGTATCGAGGTTGTGGCGCTTCGCAATCGCAGCCACCGGCTCGGCGCGTTTGCCGACGCGCCAGACGAGCTTGCGTTCGGGCGGTGCTTCGGGCGACATCGCCATCGACGCGTGATCGGCTACCCGCTCGGACACATCGCCTTGTTTCGCGCCGCGCGGCACCAGCACCGTCGAGCCGCTTTTCAGCAGCATGCGCGGCGGAATGTGGTTGATGGTGCGAAAGCCTTCGTCGCTCATGCCCACGCGTTGTGCGGCGTCGGCTGACTTCATCGTCGATGGCACCGTCCATGCGGTCCATGACGCCGTGGGCCCCTTGTGCTTGGCCAGCGCCTTCACAAAGGTGTTGGCGTTGTCGTACGGAAGCAGGATCTGCGGCGTGCCGGCCGCGAGGATCACAGGCTTTTCGAGTTGCGGGTTCAGCGCCTTGAACTCGTCAAGCGGCAGACCCGCCAGTCGGGCCGCCACGTCGATGTCGATGTCGCGCTGGATGGGTACCGCTAAAAAGTACGGGTGGTTTTCGAGCGGCGCAAGGCGCACGCCGAAGGTGTCGGGCCGCGTGACGATGTTCTTGATCGCTTGCAGCTTGGGCACGTAGTGGCGCGTCTCGTGCGGCATGCGCAATGACAGGTAGTCGGTCGGCAGGCCCGCCGCCTTGTTGCGCGTGATGGCTTGCTTCACGTTGCCTTCGCCCCAGTTGTAGCCAGCCAGTGCCAGGTGCCAGTCGCCGAACATGACGTGCAGCCGCGCAAGGTAATCAAGCGCCGCCTGCGTCGACGCGAGCACGTCACGCCGGTCGTCGCGGAAGACGTTCTGCGTCAACTCGTAGTGGCGCCCGGTCTGCGGCATGAACTGCCAGATGCCGGATGCGCGCGCGCTGGACAGCGCGGTCGGGTTGAAAGCGCTTTCGACGAAGGGCAGCAGCGCGAGTTCGGTGGGCATCTTGCGGCGCTGCACTTCCTCGACGATGTGGAACAGATAGCGCCCGCCGCGTTCGGTCATGCGCTGCAGGTAGCCAGGGCTCGAGACATAGGCCACCTCGCGGCTGCGCACGAGCGGGGTGTCGAGATCGGGCACGCGGTAGCCGTCGCGGATGCGCTGCCACAGGTCGAGCCGTTCGGTGCGTTCGCTCGAAGGGCGCCACTCCGGCTGCAGCGGGTCGACAGGCTGCGCGGCCGGGGCGGGCTCTTCGGCGACCGGGGTCGGTGCCTGGATTGGCACAGTGACAACCGGCGCGCCGGGTACGGTGACTGACGCCGATGCCGGCGCGATGGGTGCGGGCGTCGACGACGGTGTCTGCTGCGATGACTGCGATGCCGCCGGTGCGGTGGCGGTCAACACCGGCGCCTGAACCACCGGCGGTGCCGGTTGGTTCGGCGCAAGCGTCGTGCAGGCGCCGAACATCAGCGTGGCGGCGGCGAGCCAGACGCGCATCGCAGTGTTCACGGTGTTGCAGGTGGTCATCGGAGATGGTTCTTCCACTGCCCGAGAGGGCAAACACGTCGACCGGATCTTCGCCGCCGACGTGATCGGTGATGGTGCGTCACTAGAATGTCGACGAGCTCGAGCGCGGTTGCGAACGCGGGCAACGCAACCACTTTCGAGGGCTGCATGCGACGCATTATAAAAACGCGATTGGCCGATCTTCGCTCCCTACGGGCATCGGCCCGCCGCAGCGGTGTGCAAAGCTTGTTCCGATGACGGACCGCCGTGGTGCATTCGACGCGTGGCTCGACACACCGCCGGGCCGCTATCTGTTGCAGTGGGAACAGGCGCAGCTCGACCACGCAGTCGCCGACATCTTCGGCTTTCATGCCTTGCAGTTGGGTGCGCCGGCGCTCGACGCGCTGCGGGCCAACCGCATGCTGCACCGGTGGCGGGCCGTCGACGAGCTGCCTGTGGTGACTCACGTCGGCCGCGATATCCAAGTCTGCGATGCGGCAGACGGCGCATCACCGGCACCGAGCCCGAACGTCAACCTGCGATGCCGCGTCGACGCCTTGCCCTTCAAGACGGCCAGCCTTGACCTTGTGGTGCTGCCGCACACGCTCGAATCAACAGACCACCCCCACGAAACCCTGCGCGAGGTCGAGCGCGTGCTCGTGCCCGAAGGCCGGCTGGTGATCTGCGGCTTCAACAGCGCCAGTCTTTGGGGAACCCAGCAGCGCCTGGGGCACTTGCGTCAGCGCGTGGGCAGCACGCAGCCGCTGTACCTGCCGCGGCAGGGCGAGTTCATCGGCTACCGTCGATTGCGTGATTGGCTGCGCCTGATGAGCCTCGAGATCGAGCGCGGACGCTTCGGCTGCTACGCGCCGGCCGTGCGCAGCCAGGCGTGGCTCGAGCGCATGGCGTGGATGGACAAAACCGGCGACCGCTGGTGGCCCGTCTTCGGTGCCGTGTACTTCCTGGTGGCGGTGAAGCGCGTGCGCGGCATGCGCTTGGTCGGCCTGGCGAAACGAGACAAACCCAAAGTCGTCAACGCGCCGGCTGTCGTCACCCGTCGTACAACCAAAGCCGAATATGAAGACATCGAAGCATCCTGACTTGTTTGGCGACGCCCCGGTCGCCGCGGTCGCCGTGACCGACGACGTTGAAATCGTGATCTACGCCGACGGTGCGTGCAAGGGCAACCCGGGCCCGGGTGGCTGGGGGGCTTGGCTCAAGCGCGGCGAACACGAGAAGGAAATCTGGGGCGGCGAGCGGCAGACCACCAACAACCGGATGGAACTGACGGCGGTCATCCAAGCTCTGTCTTCTTTGAAGGGGCCGAGTCTGGTGCGCGTGCTCACCGACAGCGAGTACGTGCGCCAAGGCATCACGACGTGGATCCACGGGTGGAAGCAGCGCGGCTGGCGCACCGCCGACAAGAAGCCGGTGAAGAACATCGACCTGTGGCAGCAGCTCGATGCGCTGGCCCAACGTCATCGTGTGACATGGCAATGGGTGAAGGGCCACGCAGGTGACCCTGGGAACGAACGCGCCGACGCGCTGGCGAATCGAGGTGCGAGTGAGGTGACCGCGGCCTGAGCGGCGGCAAACATGCGTCGTGTCGCTGCACCACAATTCCGTCTGCATCTGGAACCATGAGAAAACTGCATCTCAGCATCGCTATCGTTGGCATCGCGTGCGCGGCCGCTGCGGCGTGGTGGTGGCAGAACCGCGGGCCTGGCATGGGTGCGGCGCCGTCCAACGTGGCCGAGCCCGCGGGCCAGCCTGGCGGCGGTGGTTCGAGTGCGGCCCGTCCTCCAGGCGGGGGTGGCCCCGTTGCGGTCGAGGTGCGACTGGCCACGGCGATGACCCTCGAAGACGATGCGAATGCCGTGGGTAACCTGCAGGCCCGCCAAGGCGTGATGCTTCGGCCCGAGGTCAGCGGACGTGTGGCACGCATCGGCTATGTCGATGGCCAGGTCGTCAAACAAGGGCAGGTGCTGATTCAGTTCGACGACGCGCTTCAGCAAGCCCAGCTGCGTCAGGCGCAAGCGCAGGCGGCCATCGCGAAGACCAACCTTCAGCGCCAGCGCGACCTGTTGGCGCAGAACTTCATCAGCAAGAGCGCAGTGGACCAGAGTGCGGCGGCTGTCGAGGTCGCGCAGGCACAGGTGGCGCTCAACCGCGCGCAGCTTGCGCGCATGCGGCTGCTGGCGCCGTTCGACGGCGTGGTCGGCATCGCCAGCGTCGACCGTGGCGACTACGTGCGCGAAGGCGCCGACATCGTCTCGATCGAAGACCTGTCGGCCATGACGGTCGACTTCCGCCTGGCCGAACGCTGGAGCGCGCGTGTCGCGAAGGGGCAGCCGGTCGAGATCCTGGTCGACGCGATGCCGGGGCAGCGCTTCGAGGGCAAGGTCCAGGCGATCGATTCGCAGCTGGACGCCAACGGCCGGTCGGTGCTGGTGCGCGCGACGATCGACAACGCCAAACGTATGTTGCGCAGCGGCATGTTTGCGCGCGCGCGTGTGACCTTCGACAAACGAAGCAACGCGGTCGTTGTGCCCGAAGAAGCGCTGGTGCCTCAGGGCGAGAAGCAATTCGTGATCAAGGTCGTCGACGGGCCGCAGGGCAAGATGTCGAAGAAGGTCGAGGCGGTGCTGGGTGTGCGCACCGCCGGCAAGGTCGAGTTGTTGAAGGACATCGCGGTTGGTGATGCCGTCGTCACGGCGGGACACGCCAGACTGCTTGCGCGCGACGGTGTCGCGCTGCGTGTGATCGACCTCGACCGCGCGGGCGATCCTTCGTCGCGTCGCCCGCCTGGCCCGGGTGGGCCCGACAAAGCGGCAGCCCCCGGCGGTGCCGCGGTGCCGAACGCGCCGTCGAACGGCGCCGCCGTGGCTGCACCGACTGCCGCCCAGGCGGCGTCCGCGGGTACCGCGGGCACTGCGCCGCGCTGACTGCTCGAAAGGCAGACCGATGCGCATCTCCGAGATCTCGATCCGCCGCCCCGTCTTCGCGACGGTGCTGTCGCTGTTGATCCTGCTCGTGGGCATCGTATCGTTCGGCCGGCTCGCGGTGCGCGAGTACCCGCGCATCGACGAGCCGCTGGTGACGGTGAACACGCGGCTGACGGGCGCGTCGTCGGAGGTGATCGAGTCGCAGGTGACGAAGGTGCTCGAGGACTCGATCGCGGGCATCGATGGCGTCGACATCATGACGTCGATCTCGCGGTCCGAACAAAGTCAGATCACGGTCCGGTTCCGGCTGACGAAGGATCCCGACACCGCCGCGGCCGAGGTGCGCGACCGCGTCTCGCGCGTGCGCGGGCGGCTTCCCACAACGATCGACGAGCCGGTGATTTCGAAGGTCGAGGCCGACGCCACGCCGACGATCTGGCTGGCCTACACCAGTGAGACGATGAGCGCGCTCGAGCTCACCGACATCATCAACCGCGTGGTCAAGCCGCGCTTGCAGACCGTGCCCGGCGTCGCCGACGTGCAGATCGGCGGCGACCGCAAGTACTCGATGCGCATCTGGCTCGAGGCCGAGCGTCTGGCGTCGTACCGCCTGACGGTGCAAGACGTCGAAGACGCGATGCGGCGGCAGAACCTCGAGGTGCCCGCCGGCCGGATCGAAAGCCGCCAGCGCGAATTCAGCGTGACCGCGCGCACGGACCTCAACACCGTCGAGCAGTTCAACGCCATTGCGCTGAAGACGGTGTCGGGCTACACCGTGCGGCTGGGTGACGTGGCGCGGGTGGAAGAAGCCGCCGCCAGCGAGCGCAGCCGAGTGCGCCTGAACGGTGTGCCCAGCGTCAGTACCGGGATCATCCGCAACGCCACGGCGAATCCGATCGAAGTGGCGAACGGCGTGCGCGCGGTGATGCCGCTGATCCAGAAGGATCTGCCGCCGTCTGTCACGGTCGTGCAGGCGAATGACCTGTCGGTCTTCATTGACCGGTCGATCAATGCGGTCTACCGCACGCTGGCCGAAGCGATCGTGCTCGTCGCGCTGGTGATCTTCTTCTTCCTGCGCACCTTCCGTGCGTCGATCATTCCGCTGGTGACGATTCCGGTCAGCCTGATCGGCACCTTCGCGCTGGTCGCTGCGGCGGGGTTCACCGTCAACACGCTGACGATGCTGGCGCTGGTGCTCGCGATCGGCCTCGTGGTCGACGACGCGATCGTCGTGCTCGAGAACATCTATCGTCACGTCGAAGAAGGCATGGCGCCGTTTCAGGCGGCGTTGAAGGGCGCGAAAGAGATCGCGTTCGCGGTGGTGGCGATGACGCTCACGCTGGCCGCCGTATTCGCGCCGCTCGCATTCACGCCGGGGCGCACCGGGCGCCTCTTCGGCGAATTCGCGCTGACCCTCGCGGGCGCGGTGCTGGTGTCGGGCTTCATCGCGCTGACGCTGACGCCGATGATGTGCAGCAAGCTGCTGCGCCACAACGCGAAGCCGGGTTGGTTCGACCGCACGATCGAGCGCGGCTTGGGCGCGGTGACGCGCGGCTACACGTCGATGCTGCGCGGTGCACTCGCGTGGTGGTGGCTGATCATCGCGATCATGCTCGTGTCGGGCGCGGCGAGTTGGTGGCTCTACAAGAACGCGAAAAGCGAACTCGCGCCGGTGGAAGACCGCGGCGTCATCGCGATGCCGATTCGCGCGCCCGACGGCTCGACGCTCGAATACATCGCGCGCTACCTCGACGCGGTCGAGCGCATCGGTGCGCAGTACCCCGAGTTCGACCGGCGCTTCCTGTTCGTCGGTGGAGGGCAGGTGTCCAGCGCGTTCGGCGTGTTCCGCATGGTCGACTGGGAGGACCGCACGCGCACAGCGCAGCAACTTCAGCGTGATCTGATCGGGCAGTTGATGACGCTGCCCGGCGTGACCGCCTTTCCGGTGTTGCCGCCGAGCCTGGGCCAAAGCTTCCGCTCGAGGCCGATCGAATACGTGATCGTCAGCGGCGACAGCTACGAGAACATGGCGCGCATGGCGCAGACTTTCGTCGCCGAGCTGTCGAAGAAGCCCGGCATCGTGCAGCCCGACATCGACCTTCAGTTGAACAAGCCCGAGATCTTCCTCGAGGTCGACCGTGCGCGTGCGGCCGATCTGGGCGTGACGGTCGACGCGGTGGCGCGCACGGTCGAGACCATGCTGGGTGGCCGTGTCGTCACGCGCTACAAGCGCGACGCCGAGCAGTACGACGTGATCCTTCAAACCGCCGGGCAAGCACGCACGACGCCCGACGCGATCCAGGACATCTTCGTGCGCGGCCGCAACGACACGATGATCCCGCTCGCGTCGGTCGTGAAGCTGCGCGAAACCGTCAGCCCGCGCGAGCTGAACCACTTCAACCAGCGCCGTTCGGTGTCGATCACCGCGAGCCTCGCGCCCGAGCTTGCGCTGGGCGAGGCGCTGGCCTTCATGGATCAAACCGCGGCGCGTATCCTGCCCGCGGGTTACGCGACGGAACTGAACGGCGTCAGCCGCGAATTCCGCGCGTCGTCGGGCGCGCTCGGCGTTGTGTTCGTGCTTGCGCTGGTCTTCATCTACCTCGTGCTCGCAGCGCAGTTCGAAAGCTTCGTCGACCCCTTCATCATCCTGTTGTCGGTGCCGTTGTCGATGGTGGGTGCGCTGCTGGCGATGCGCCTGACGGGTGGCACGCTCAACGTCTTCTCGCAGATCGGCCTCGTCACGTTGGTGGGCTTGATCACGAAACACGGCATCCTGATCGTCGAGTTCAGCAACCAGTTGCGACGGCAGGGAAGGCCTGTGCGCGATGCGGTGCTCGAAGCATCGACGTTGCGCCTGCGTCCGATCCTGATGACGACCTTCGCGATGGTGCTGGGTGCGATTCCGTTGGCGCTGTCGACCGGGGCGGGTGCTGAAAGCCGTCAGCAGATCGGCTGGGTGATCGTCGGCGGCATGTCGCTCGGCACGATCCTCACGATCTTTGTCGTGCCGACCGTGTACTCATTGATGGCGCGCAAGCGGGTACCGGGGGAGATTGGGGAGGCGGAGCTCGCGCCTGACGCGCATGTGCCCGACGCCTCGACGCTGCCAGCGGCGCAACCTCAGACTTGATCTGCGGCGACCCTGTCGGTCAAAACGCCAGCCGCGGCAGAAACAACACGATCTGCGGCACGAAGATCATCAGCACGACGAGCACGATCACCGCGCCGATCAGCGGCAGCGCTTCCTTCGTGTATTCATCCATCGGGCAGTCGAGCATCCCGCATACGGTGAACATCGCCACGCCGACCGGCGGGGTCATGCTGCCGAGCGTCACGCAGGTCATCATCACCAGGCCGAAGTGCACGGGGTCGATCCCCAGGCGCGTGACAACCGGGACCAGGATCGGCGTGAGCAGCAGCACGATGACCGTGCTCTCGAGGAACATGCCCAGCAGGATGATGAAGGCCACCAGCAGCAGCATCAGCAGGCCCGGGTGCTGCGTGATCGATGCCAACGCGGTCGTGGCTGCCTGCGGCACGCCCTCGAGCGTGATCATGTAGCCGATCATCGCGGAGAACATGATGATCAGCATGATCATCCCGTTGTCGACCATGCTCTGGTGCAGCGACGCCATCAGCTTGGCCCACGTCAACTCCCGGTAGACGACAAAGCCCACGAAGATCGCATAGGCCACGGCGAAGGCGCCTGCTTCCGACGGCGTGAAGATGCCGTAGCGGATGCCCACGATCAGGAACACCGGGAAGAGCAGCGCCCACTTGCAGTCCCACACGCTTGACAGCACTTCGCGCAGCCGCGGCGGCCGTGGGGTTTCGGGCTGGTAGCCGCGGCGCTTGGCGATGATCCACGCGGTGCCCATCAGGAACACCGTCATCAACAGGCCCGGCACGATGCCGCCGATGAAAAGCTGCCCGATCGACACGTTGCCCATGAAGCCGTAGAGGATCAGGCCGATCGACGGCGGGATCGTCGCGGTGATGAGCGAACCCACCGCGATCGTTGCTGCCGCGAAGCCGCGCGTGTAGCCGCGCTCGAGCATTGCCGGCCCGAGGATGCGCGCTTCCATCGCCGCGTCGGCCACCGCCGAGCCCGACACACCGCCCATCAACGCGGACAGCAGGATCGCCACTTGCGCCAGGCCGCCCGCGATCCAACCGGTGAGCACGGTCGAAAGGCGGATCAGGCGCGACGTGATGCCCGCTTCGTTCATCAGGTGGCCGGCGAACACGAAGAGCGGCACTGCGAGCAGCGGGAACGACTGCGTGACCGATGCGATCTTCTGCACGCTGATCGACGCCGGCACCGGGCCGAAGACGTAGAAGCCAAACGCCGCGATGCCGATCGCGAAAGCGACCGGCATGCCGAGGAACATCAGCACGAGGAAGACGATGGTCAGCGTGGCGCTCATCGTGGGGTTACCGTCGAGTGGTCACGGCGGTGAGGTCACAGTCGTGACGTCACATCACGGTGCCGTCACGGCCTTCGAGCGAGAAAGGCTCTTGCCCGCCGAAGCCTCGCACGAGCTTGCGCAGCGTCGTCAGCAGCATCAGCAGCGCGCCCGCCGGAATCGCCGCGGTGACCCAGGCGTAGCTGAACTCGGTGTCGCCCAGCGGTCGTTCGACGTTCAGGAGCGTGAGTTGCACGCCGTACCAGATCAGCGCGGCGAGGAAGACGGCAATCACCGTCCACCACAGGGCCGCCAGCGCGCGCCGCACGTTGCGTGGCAGGCGTCGCACGACCAGATCGATCTCGATGTGCGCGCCGCGTTCGAGCGCGAGGTCGGCGCCGATGACGCAGGCCCAGACGAACGCGGCCTGGGCCATGTCGATCGACCAGATCAGCGGGTAGCCCGCCGCACGCGCCACGGCGCCGACGAAGACGAGCAGCGACGTCGTGAAGAAGAACGCCATGCCGGCCACCGACTCTGCACGGCGAAGCCGCGCGTGCAGGCTCGATGGCGATGGCTCGGTGGCCGACGCGCTCGCGGCGCTCACGGGGGCGGTCAACGCGCCGCGATCACGCCTTCGACCTGCTTGCGCAGGTCGGTGTAGCCCAGCTTCTCGTAGACCGACTGCGTGGCCGCGCGGAAGGGCGCGATGTCGACTTCGCTGACGACCAGGCCCTTGTCCTTCATCTGCTTCTCGTAGCCGGCCAGCGAATCAATCGTGCCGCGCGAGGCGACGTTACCCGCCTTCAGCGCTTCTTCGCGCAGCACCTTCTGCACGTCGGCGGGCAGCTTGTCGAACCACGCGCGCGACGTGACCACGCCGGTGATCAGGTTGAAGTGGCCAGTCTTGGTCACGTACTTGATCTGCTCGTACAACTTCGCGCCCCATGTCGCCGGGTGCTGCGCCTCGACCGCGTCGATCGCCTTCAGCTGCAACGCCGAATACACCTCGGCCCACGGCATCGGCGTGGGCGTGGCGCCCATCGCGCGTACGGTCTCGAGCCAAACCGGCGCGCCGGGCGTGCGCATGCGCACGCCGGCCAGGTCGGCCGGCTTGGTGATCGGCTTGTTCGTCAGCAGGTGACGTTGGCCCTGGAACCAGTTGAACGACAGCACCTGGTGACCCAACGTTTGCCCGAGCTTGGTGACCCAGCCCTCGAACATCGGCGACGTGACGACCTTGCGCAACTCGTCGTAGTCCTTCGCGATGTAGGGCGCCGACAGCACGCCGAATTCCTTGACGAAAGCGCCGAGCCGGCCGCCGTCGACCACCACCGCGACGCTCGCGCCGGCCCGCGCCTGCTCGAGCACGTCTTCGTCCTTGCCGAGCTGCGAGCCCGGGAAGAGCTTGACCTCCATGCGCTTGTTGGTCCGCTGCTCGACCGCGGCCTTGAACGCCTCGAGGCCCTTGAACACCGGGTCGTCGTTGGTCAGCGCGGTGTTGACGTTCAGGGTCCAGTCGGCGGCCCATGCGGTGCCGAACGGGGCGAACAGCGATAGGGCGATCAAGGAAGCAGCAAGTCGGCGCGTTGGCATGGCAGATTCCTGTGGGAGATTCGAGCGGGCCAATGTAGGCCGCGACCCTTGCACCCGCATCGGGGTGAACATGCATGCCGCTTGGTCTGCACACTTGTCGTGCGAGCTGGCTAGACCAAGCCCTCGAACGGCATCACGTCGACAAAGTCGCCCACACTCACATTACCGCCCTCATGTGGCAACACGATCAGCCCGTTCGCGATGCTCATGCTGCTGAGCACGCCCGACCCCTGGTTGCCGATGATCTCGACTTCGTAGTTGCCGTCGCTGCGTCGACGCACCGTACCGCGTTGGTATTCGGTGCGGCCGGGCTTCTTGCGCACGGCGGTGACGCACGCGGCGCGCAGCATGGGCATGGGCTCGACCTTCGCGCCGGCCATCGCGAGCAGCGCGTCGCGCACCATCGCGTAGAAGGTGACCATCACGGCGACCGGGTTGCCGGGCAGGCCGAAGAGCATGGCGTCACGACCGCGCGATCCTTCACGCGAGCCGCCGCGGATCTTGCCGATCGCCATCGGCCGCCCCGGGCGCATCGCGATGCGCCAGAAGACGACGTTGCCCAGCCTGGCCATGATCTGCTTCGTGTGGTCGGCCTCGCCGACGCTGACGCCGCCCGAGGTGATCACGGCGTCGGCTTTGCTCGCGGCTTTCGTGAACGCGGCCTCGAGCGCCGCGGGTTCGTCGCGGACCACGCCCATGTCGAGCACGTCGATGCCCAGGCGTTGCAGCATGCCGTGTACCGTGTAGCGGTTGCTGTCGTAGACGCCGCCGGGGGTGAGCGGCTGGCCGATCGAGTGGATCTCGTCGCCGGTCGAGAAGTAGGCGACACGCAGGCGGCGGAACACGTCGACTTCGCCGATGCCCAGCGATGCGACGAGGCCCATCTCGGCGGGTCGCAGGATGCGGCCGGCCTCGACCGCGGGTTTGCCGGCACATAGGTCTTCGCCGCGAAAACGCCGGTTGTCGCCGGTGCAAACGACCTTGCTCACGAAGACAACGTGGTCGCTTTCGACGCGCGCGAACTCCTGCGGCACGACGGTGTCCAGGCCCGCGGGCATCACCGCACCGGTGGTGATGCGCAGCGCGTGCCCCGGCGGGACGTTGCCCGCATACGGTTGGCCCGCGAGGCTGGTGCCGACGATGCGCAACCGCAGTTCGCCGCTCGCCGCTTCGGCCGACGCCAATTCGGCGCCGCGAAAGGCGAAACCATCCATCGCCGAGTTGTCGTGCGGCGGCACGTCGAAGGGCGACACCACGTCGCGCGCCAGCACGCGACCCAGCGCAGCGAGGATGGGCACGCGTTCGGTCTGCGTGACGGGCCGCACCAGCCGCGCGATGAACGCCTGTGCAGCCGGAATCGGCAGGGCCTTCGGGTCGTAGCCCTGGATGCTCGCGGCGATCTGGTCGAGGGTCGGGGCGGGGTCGGTCATCGAAGTGCGAGAACCATGAGGTCTTTGTCGAGGAAGCGGCCATCGACGCGAATGGCGCGCGGCAAGTGGCCGTAGCGCACGAAGCCGGCGCGTTCGTACAAGCGCACGGCCGCCACGTTCGACGCGGTGACGCTGAGCGTGATCTGGTGCAACTCGTCGTCGGTACGCGCGCGCTCGAGGGCCGCGTCGAGCAGCGCGCGGCCGATGCCGCGGCGCTGGTACAACCCGTCGACCATCATGCCAATGATGTGACCGAGGTGTCGAACCTTGCTGCGCGGATCGCGCTCGAGGGTCAGCGCGCCGGCAAGCCGGTCGCCTTCGAAGGCGCCGAGCGTGAAGCCGTTGCCTGTGCCGTCGGACGCGCCGCCCAAGCGCGAGCGGTAGCTGTCGCAGGTGCGCTTGGCCTCGGTGGCGGCGTCCGACGTGAAAGCATCTTCGTCACGTGCCAATGCGTCGTCGCGCAGCGCCTTGTACGCGGCAAGGTCGCGGTTTTCGAGTTCGCGCACGATGATGTCGGCGGCGGCCACGTGCGCAAGCCCGGTCACTCGAGCTGCTGCAATTCGCGCAGCGTGTTCGCGTTGGCGAAAGCCGCGGCGTCGGGGAAGGTGACGATGCTGGTGCGATGTTGCGCGGTCCACGCGTCGATCTTGCGGCCGCCGCTGTTCGTGAATCGCGTCAGGCTCTCGAGCAGCGTCGAGCGCATCAGGCAGAAGACTGGTTGCGTGCGCAACTCGCCTTCTTCGATCGCGGCGGCCATCGCGATGTCGGCGTCGTCGCGTACGGCGGCTTGTGCCAAGCGATCGACCAGGTCGTCGGGGAAGAGCGGCGAGTCGCAAGGCACCGTGACCATCCACGGCGTTTCGGTCTGCTCGAGCCCGGTCAGGAAGCCCGCGAGCGGGCCAGCGAAGTCGGGCAATACGTCGGGGTACACCGGCGCGCCGAAGGCTTCGTAGGCGCCGATGTTGCGGTTGGCGTTGACGATGATCGCGCCCACCTGCGGTGCCAGGCGCAGCACCACGTGCATCGCCATCGGCGTGCCACGAAAGCTTTGCAGGCCCTTGTCGACGCCACCCATGCGGCTGCCTCGTCCGCCGGCCAGCAACAAGCCGGTGATGGCGTCGCGCGGGATCGTCGCGTGATCAGCCGTCACGTGTTCAACCGCCGATGTAGTGCATCTCGACGCGCCGCTCGCCGCTGCCGGGTAGCGCGTCACGCGTCTGGCGCAGCAGCGAGTAGCGGTCGTCGCGCTTCGACCACAACGCGGCGATCGCGGCGGCGATGTCGTCGTCGCTGCGATTTGCATCGCGCAGCAGCGCGCGCAGGTCATAACCGTGTGATGCGAAGAGGCACAGGTATAGGCGGCCTTCGGTCGACAGCCGCGCGCGGTTGCAGTCGTGGCAGAAGGCCTGCGTGACGCTGCTGATGACGCCGACTTCGCCCGCGCCGTCGACGTAGCGCCAGCGCTGCGCGGTTTCGCCGGTGGTGCTCGCTTCGAGAGGTTCGAGCGGATGTTCGGCGGCGATCATCGACACCACCTCGGCCGAAGGCACCACATGGTCCATGCACCAGCCGTTGGTGCTGCCCACGTCCATGTACTCGATGAATCGAAGCACGATGTCGGTGCCGCGGAAGTGGCGCGCCATCGGCACGATTTGGTGTTCGTTGGTGCCGCGCTTGACGACCATGTTGACCTTGATCGGCGCCAGGCCGGCAGCCTGCGCGGCGTCGATGCCCGCGAGCACATCGGCGACGGGGAAGCCCACATCGTTCATCGTCTGGAACACGGCGTCGTCGAGCGCGTCGAGGCTGACCGTCACGCGTTGCAAGCCCGCGGCCTTCAGCGCCTTGGCTTTGCGTGCGAGCAACGAGCCATTGGTCGTCAGCGTGATGTCGAGCGGCTCGCCTTCGGGTGTGCGAAGCGCAGCCAGCATCTCGATCAGGACCTCGAGGTGCTTGCGCAGCAGCGGCTCGCCGCCCGTCAGGCGGATCTTGTGCACGCCCAGCCCGACCGCGATGCGCGCGGTGCGAGCCAATTCTTCGAAGCTCAGCAGCGAGGTCTGCGGCAGGAACGCGTAGTCGCGGCCAAATACTTCCTTGGGCATGCAGTAGCTGCAGCGGAAGTTGCAGCGGTCGGTGACCGAAATGCGCAGGTCACGCAGGGGGCGCTTCAGCGTGTCGAGTGGCGCGGTGCCCGTCGGCACCGCGACCGCAGGCACAGCCAGCGCACGCGCGGCGTAGCGAAGGTCTGCGATCGGAATGACGGTTTCACCCATGCGGGCGATTGTGCCCGCGGGGCTCGCGACCCCGCGCGGCCGGGCCTAAGGTCAGAGTCGCTCAGAGCCGTTCGGACCGTCGCGCGCCGGTGAATCGCGACGCCCAGTAGCCGCTGCGCAGGGTGTCGACGCGGACCTGCGCACCCGTGCGCGGCGCGTGCACGAAGCGGCCGTCGCCCACGTAGATGCCCACGTGCGAGAACGTGCGCCGCAGGGTGTTGAAGAACACGAGGTCGCCCGGCGCTAGTTCGTGCGAAGGCACGCTGCGCAGGCCCGGCGCCGCGGCCTGTTCTTCGGCGCTGCGCGGCAACGGGATGCCTCCAAGGGTCTGGTAGACATGGCGAGTGAACCCGCTGCAATCGAAGCCCTCGGCGGCCGAGTTGCCGCCCCACTTGTAGTCGACGTTGATGAAGTTCAGCGCCGTGACCACCAACTCGGCGCGTGCACGTGCAACCTCTGGCGGCGGCTCGGCAGGCCGCCGCATTGACGCGCAGCCGCTGATGGTGAGCATCAGGATCGTTACGCTCAGCGCGTGGCCAAGCTTGCGCGGATGGGTGCCTCGAGGCATGCCGCGAGCATAACGCCCGAGCGGCAGCGCTGAAACGAAAAAGTCCCTGGCGACAGGGACTTGGAGCGCGTATGCAAAGCTTCGTGTGCGAAGCAGTGCCGGCGTGGTCGAGCGGCCTTGCGGCGGCGTCAGCGGTAGAAGTGGTCCACCGCCGCCGCAATGCCGTCATGCACGATGCGCTCGCGCGTGCCGGCGGGCCGCCAGTCGAGCATCGACTGGGTCTTGCTGCTGTCGTAGCGCGCCCGATGCGCGCGGCAGTCCCAGTCGCGCAGGCTCGGGATGCGCCGGTTCGGGTGCCGGATGGCGTTCTTCACGGCTTCCTTCGCAACGTCTTCGGCGAAGTGGCGCCACGCTGGAACGCGCCGCACGTTGATCTTCACGCCGGCCAGCCGCTCGAGTTCCTCGACGTACTGGTTGCCGCTCAGCACCGGCGCATCGGTCAGCAGGAAGGTCTGGCCGTCGATACCCGGCTTGTCGACGCCACGCACCAGCGCGTCAGCTACGTCGTCGACAAGTACGAAGGGCAGGGGATGGTCATCGCTGCCCCACAGGTCGACCCGGGCGTCGGAATGGAACATGCCCACGCCCCAGTGCGCCGGCGGGCTGCCCGCACCGATGACGATGCCCGGGCGGAAGACCACGAGCGGCAGGCCCAGCTTGCGGTGCATGTCCTTCAGCAGATCTTCACAGGCTGCCTTGGAGCGCGCGTAGAGGTTGCGCTTGGCAATCTGCGCGTCCAGCGGCGTGTCGCCGGTGATGACGTTACCCGAGCCGGCCGAGTAGTACGAGTCGATCGTGCCGGTGTAGATGAACCGGCGCACCTTGTGCTGGAGTGCCTTTTCGGCCAGCACGCGGGTGGGCGCGACGTTGTTGTCGAGGTAGTCCTGCCACTTCGTACCCACCGCCTTCGCCAAGTGGATGATCACGCGCGTCTGCGGCAGGATTTTGTCCAGCAGCGCCGGGTCGCCATGGTGGCCCTGCACGATGTCGACGCCCAGCGGACCAAGCTCGATGTCGGCGCCGTGACGGCTGCGGGTCAACACGCGCACGCTGTAGCCCTTGGCGACCAGTTGCTGCACGAGCCGCTTGCCGATGAACCCCGTGCCACCGATCACCAGGATGTCTGGCGTGGAAGGCGTGGCGAAGAGGGCACCCGTGGTGGCTGACTGCGGACGCGGCGCCAGCGGGTCGATCCCTGCGCGTTCGACGATGCGCTCGCACAGGCTCATCACGGCCACGCCGAAGGAACCGTCGAGGCGCTTGTCAAGGGGCTCGTCGAAACGGTAGAAGGCGTTGACCGCACGCGCCACGCTGTCGTGGAACGCATTGGCGGAAGAGTCTTTCTTCAGCGCACCGATGAACGCGCGCATGAAGTTGCGCTGCCCCTGCTGCATCAGCGATGACCCTTGGGCACGCGCGGTGCCCAGGTTGTCGAAGAGGGCGCTGGTGCTGCCGACGCGGCTGGACATGGCCAGGTTGCGCTCGAAGTCGACCGTGGCCGCCCCGCCCAGTCCCCGCAGGCGCACGCTGCGTTCCGGGTAACCCGGGTTAGCCGACAAGGCGAATTGGACCGCGGTGCGCCCTGCACGCAAGGTGCCCATCCACTGACGGTAGACGCGGGTGTTGCCCGGCAGGTCGATCGGATCGCCCGCTTCGGCATTCACGACCTCGGCCTCGCCGACCAGATCGTTCACAAACGCGCTGAGGTGCGAACCGAGCTCGAACACCAGGTTCTGCGGCTGCTGGACCATCCAGTTGTCGTAAGGGCCGAACTGGATCAGGCCCAGGGCATAGAGCCACTGCACCTGCACATGGTCCAGCGGGCCGTAGGCGCCCGCGTGCAGCTTGTTGCGCACTTCTTCGTAGGCCGGCGCGAACAGAAAGTTGTGGCTGACGCCCAGGCGCAGGCCGCGTTGACGGGCGATGTCGACCACGGTTTGACACGCGGCGCTGCCGATGCCCATCGGCTTTTCCAGCAGAACATGCTTGCCGGCTTCGAGCAGCTTGCGCGCCGCGCCCAGATGCAGCACGGGCGGCAGCAACACATGAACGCTATCGACGTCCGAAGCGCAAAGGTCTTCGATGCTGGTGAAGATGTGTTTGATGCCGTAGGCCTCGGCGGCGCTTTCGGCGCGGCCGCGCGACAGGTCGCACACGGCATACAACTGGGCTCCGCTGGCGGACTGCACAGCCTTCGCGTGAGCTTGCAGGATGTAGCCCGCACCCAGCAACCCAACCTTAGCCGGCCCAGCCGCTGCGTGGCGCGGCGATGCATGGGTCGATGAGGCTGGGGCGTTGTTGGAAGTGGCTGAAGCGTGGTCCGCTCGAAGCATGGTGTCGGTGGCGACCGGCATATCCCTGATCACAGTTGTGGGTGGTCTCGAACGCCGGTCTTGCCGTGCCGAACCAAGTGCAAACCATAGCATCGAACAGCGTCGCTCACCCTCGCTGGGCGTCACTCGGAAGCACCAAGTGTGCGCTGCTGCCGCACGATGGGCGCCCATTCACGGGGAGCGTGGCACGAAGCCCGGACGTGGTCCGCGACGTGTGCGTGACGAATCCGGTGCGCTCTTGTGCTGTCAGTACCGCGCAAGCGCGACGACCACAATCCATGGTCATCCAGGGCGTGCGACCGCAACCGTCCGGATGCAAGGAGACAAGCACATGGACTTCGCGACTTTTCACCACCGCTCGATCCACGACCGTGATGCCTTTTGGAGCGAGCAGGCCGAGCTGATCGACTGGAAGGAGAAGCCGCGGCGGATCTGCGACCACTCGAGGCCACCCTTCGCGCAGTGGTTCGTGGGCGGTACGACCAACCTGTGCCACAACGCGGTCGACCGTCACGCGGCGACGCATCCGGACCGCGCTGCGCTGATCTGGGTGTCGACCGAAGTCGACATGGAGCGCACCTACAGCTTCCGCGAGCTTCAAACCGAAGTCGAGTCCATGGCCGCCACGCTGCAGTCGATGGGCGTGACGAAGGGCGATCGTGTGCTCGTCTACATGCCCATGATTCCCGAGGCCGTGTTCGCGATGCTGGCCTGCACGCGCATCGGCGCGCTGCACTCGGTGGTGTTCGGCGGCTTCGCCAGCGTGAGCCTGGCCAGTCGCATCGACGATGCGCAGCCCAAGGTGATCGTGAGCGCCGACGCCGGTTCACGCAGCGGCAAGGTTGTTGCGTACAAGGGCTTGCTCGACGAGGCGATCCGCCTGTCGCAGCACAAGCCAGAGCGCGTGCTGATGGTCGATCGCGGCTTGGCGCCTTTCGAGCGCGTGGCCGGCCGTGACGCCGACTACGCCGCCGAGCGCGTGAAGCACGCCAACGCGAAGGTGCCCTGCGAGTGGGTCGAGTCCACGCACCCGAGCTACACGCTCTACACCAGTGGCACCACGGGCACGCCGAAAGGCGTGCAGCGCGACACCGGCGGCTACGCCGTGGCGCTTGCGTCGAGCATGAAGAACATCTTCGACGGGCGCCCCGGCGAAACCTATTTCTCGACCAGCGACATCGGCTGGGTCGTCGGCCACAGCTACATCGTCTACGGCCCACTGATCGCCGGCATGGCGACCATCCTTTACGAGGGCATGCCCACGCGGCCCGACGCGGCGGTGTGGTGGAGCTTGGTCGAGAAGTACAAGGTCACGGTGATGTTCAGCGCGCCCACGGCCGTGCGCGTGCTGAAGAAGCAGGACCCGGCGGCCCTGTCGAAACACGACCTGTCGTCGCTGCGTGCGCTCTTCCTCGCGGGCGAGCCGCTCGACGAACCCACCGCGAAGTGGATTGCGCAAAGCCTAGGCAAGCCGATCATCGACAACTACTGGCAGACCGAAACCGGCTGGCCGATCCTGACGATCTGCAATGCTGTCGAGCGTGCGCCCAGCAAGTTCGGCTCACCCGGCAAGGCGGTGTACGGATATGACGTGAGGCTCGTCGACGACGCCACCGGCAAAGAAGTCACCGAACCCAACCAGAAGGGCGTGCTGGTCATCGAAGGGCCGCTGCCCCCAGGCTGCATGCAAACCGTGTGGCGCGATGACGAGCGCTTCGTCAAAACCTACTGGAGCAGCGTGCCGGGGCGGCAGGTCTACAGCACCTTCGACTGGGGCATTCGAGATGCCGACGGCTACTACTACATCCTCGGGCGCACCGATGACGTGATCAACGTCGCCGGTCACCGCCTTGGCACGCGTGAGATCGAGGAGAGCATCTCGAGCCATGCGAACGTCGCCGAAGTGGCCGTGGTCGGCGTGGCCGACAACCTGAAGGGGCAGGTGGCGATGGCCTTTGTCGTGCTGAAGGATCCGACGAAAGCGCAGGCGCCCGCCGACATGCTGAGACTCGAGGGCGAGATCATGAAGGTCGTCGACGGCCAACTCGGTGCGGTCGCGCGACCCAGCCGGGTTCACTTCGTCACCGTATTGCCGAAAACGCGCTCGGGCAAGATGCTGCGCCGCGCGATTCAGGCGGTGTGTGAGCAGCGCGACCCGGGCGATCTGACGACGATCGAAGACCCGAGCGCGCTGGTGCAGATCAAGGCACTCGTCGCCCCGGGTTGAAAGCGGCGCCGGGGGCAGCTTCCGCCCGGCGGACGGCACAATCCGGTCAGCCGCTGTTGTTAGCGGCATTTGCCAAAGTGGCTGGTCCCATGCGCATGAAGTCTTACGTGCCCCGAACGTCGTTCGTGGCCCTTGTTGGTGCCGCTTTCCTGACGATGGGTTCGGGTGCGCGCGAAGCGGCCGCACGCAGCGACCCCAAGCAGCAGACGCCGCGCGCGGTCGCTGCGACCGTGGCGCTGCCGGGGCCAGCGTTGCCAACCATCGCATCGGCCGCGCAAGCCACCGAGGCTTGCAAGGCCGGTCTGGGGCGGGCCAAGGCGCGTGTCTCGGAGCTCGAGAAGCAGCCGCCCGACGCGACGTGGCTCGGGGCCTTCGACAGCCTGAACGACCTGACCGAGGATCTGTTTCACCCGCTCGCGTTCCTTGCGCATGTGCATCCCGACAAGGCCCTGCGCGAAGCGGCCCAGGCCTGCGAGCTCGAGTGGCAAGACTTTTCGTCGACGCTGGCGCAAAACGAAAAGATCTATGCGCTGCTGAAGCGTCTGCGACCGAAGGACGACATCGACCGGCGTTTCCACCGGTTGTCGATGGAGTCGTTCGAGGATTCAGGTGTCGCGCTGCCCAAGGCAAAACGTGACCGCGCGAAGGTGATCGCCGATCGCATGGCCGAGCTCTCGATCTTGTTCGACAAGAACATCCGTGAGAACCAGACGCTGGTCGCGTTCCGCGAGGCGGATCTCGAGGGCGTGCCGCCGGCCGTGTTGGCGCGTGCCAAGCGCGACGAAGCCGGCATGCTGCTGATGGGGCTTGACTACCCCAGTTACCTGCCGGTGATGGAGTCCGCGCGTGACGGCGCCGCACGCGAGCGCATGTGGCTGGCCAAACAGAACGAAGGTGGTGAAGCCAACCTGAAGCTGCTGGCCGAGTTGGTGACGCTGCGCAAGGAGTACGCGGGCCTCTTCGGCTTCGACAACTACGCCGACTTCGTCTTGCGCCGTCGCATGGCGCAGGAAGCCAAGCGCGCGCACCGCTTCCTCGACGAGTTGCGCACCACGGTCGAGGGCGCCGAGCGCCTCGAGATCAGCCAGCTGCGCGAAGCCAAGGCGCAACAGCTGGGGCAACCCAACGCGAAGCTCGAGCGCTGGGACACCACGTACTACAGCGAGCAGGTCCGACGCGATCGCTTCGCTGTCGACCAGAACCTGTTCCGCGCCTACTTCCCACCGGAAGAGAGCCTGAGGTTTGTGATGGGCATCGCCGAGCGCATGTTCGGCATTCGCTACACGCGTGCGCAAGGCAAGTGGTGGCACCCCGAGGTTCAGGGCTACGCCGTGACCGACGCGGCCACGGGCAAGCCGATCGCCGGGCTGCTGGTCGACCTTTACCCGCGCGAGGGCAAGTACAACCACGCTGCCGTGTGGTCGCTGCGCGGCAGTGCCGCGCGGGCCGGCACGACGCGCCTGCCGCAGGCCGCGCTCGTCGTCAACTTCGATCGCAAGGGCCTTTCGCTCGACGAGCTCGAGACGCTGCTGCACGAGTTCGGCCACGCGCTGCACAACAACCTTTCGTTGACGCGCTACTCGTCGCTTGCCGGCACGTCCACCCCGCGGGACTTCGTCGAGGCGCCGTCGCAGATGCTCGAGGACTGGGTCTATGACCCTAAGGTGCTCGCAACCTTCGCGTCGGTTTGCCCGGCCTGCAAGCCCGTGCCGGCCGACCTGATCGTGCAGGCCGTGAAGGCGCGCGACTACGGTAAGGCGACCCGCTACTCACGTCAGCTTCTGTACGCCAGCTACGACCTGACGCTGCACGGCCCCACGGCGCCCGACCCGCAGATGACGTGGGCGGGCATGGAGGGCGCCACGCCGCTCGGCCACGTTGCAGGCACGAGGTTCCCCGCAGGGTTCGCACACATTGCAGGCGGGTATGCAGCCGGCTACTACGGCTACCTCTGGAGCGAGGTCGTGGCCCGTGACCTGCAGACTGCGTTCGCGGTTGACCGCCTGTCACCGGCGACCGGCACACGTTATCGGCGAACCGTGTTGGCGCAGGGGGGGCAAGAGATGCCCGATCAGTTGGTGAAGCGCTTCCTCGGCCGCGAGACCAACGGCGACGCGTTCTACACGTACGTCAAGCAGCCGTAGCCGCTCAGCGCTTAAAGAACTTCCGACGCGAAGTCCGCCAGCCGCGAACGTTCGCCGCGGGCCAGCGTGACGTGGCCGCCGTGCGGCCAGCCCTTGAAGCGGTCGACGGCGTACGTCAGGCCCGACGAGCCTTCGGTAAGGTAGGGTGTGTCGATCTGGGCAAGATTGCCCAGACACACGATCTTGGTGCCCGGGCCGGCGCGCGTGATCAGCGTCTTCATCTGCTTGGGCGTCAGGTTCTGCGCCTCGTCGATGATCAGGAACTTGGCCAGGAACGTTCGCCCGCGCATGAAGTTCAGGCTCTTGATCTTGATCTTGCTGCGCACCAGGTCGTTCGTCGACGCGCGGCCCCACTCGCCGGCGCTTCCGTCGCTGCGCGCCAGCACCTCGAGGTTGTCATCCAGGGCGCCCATCCACGGGCCCATCTTCTCTTCTTCGGTACCGGGCAGGAAGCCGATGTCTTCGCCCACGGGCACGGTCACGCGCGTGACGATGATTTCGCTGTAGCGGCGATCGTCCATCACTTGCGCCAGCCCGGCGGCCAGCGTCAGCAGCGTCTTGCCGGTGCCGGCACTGCCGGCCAGCGTGACGAAGTCGCACTCAGGGTCCATCAACAGGTTGAGGGCGAAGTTCTGTTCGCGGTTGCGTGCGGTCACGCCCCACACCGCGTGCTTTTGATGTGCGTAGTCGCGCAAGGTTTCGAGCACCGCCGTGCGGCCGGTGATCTCCCTGACGCGCGCCGCCAGCGGGGCAGCGCCGGGCGCTTCGAAGTACACGAACTGGTTGACCAGCAGGTCGGGGACCAACGGCCCGGCGATGCGATAGAAGGTGTGGCCGCCTTGCTGCCAGCTCTCCATCGTCTTGCCGTGGCGCTCCCAGAAGTCAGCCGGCAACTGCAGCACGCCGGTGTACAGAAGGTCGCCGTCCTCCAACGTTTTGTCGTTGAAGTAGTCCTCGGCTGGCAGGCCGAGTGCGCGTGCCTTCACGCGCATGTTGATGTCTTTGGACACCAGCACGACGTGGCGGTCGGGGAAGTGTTCGCGCAGGGCCTTGAACACGCCGAGGATCTGGTTGTCGGCTTTGCCTTGCGGCAGCCCGTCGGGCAACTCGACGTCGAGGAAGTGGGTCTGGAAGTACAGCTTGCCTTCGGCCTCGCGGTGGCCCGTCTTGTTCAGCGGGATGCCTTCCTTGGGATTGGCCAGACCGTCAGCGGCGGCCATCGCGTCGAGTTCGCGGCTGACCTGACGCACGTTGCGCGCGACCTCGCTCATGCCCTTCTTGTGGCCGTCCAGCTCCTCGAGCGTGATCATCGGCAGGTAGACGTCGTGTTCCTGGAAACGGAACAGGCACGTCGGGTCGTGCATCAACACGTTGGTGTCGAGCACGAAAAGCTTCGTCACGCCGCGCTCGGTGCGTTTGCGCGCGGCTCGGGCTGGCGCAGGGCGTTCGGTCGCAACGGCGGTTGTGTTGGCGGCCGCAGCGCTTGACGCGGCCAGGGCTCGCTGGGCGGCAGTCCCGGCGTCCCGGCTGGGGGCGGCCGTGGCGGGAGAGTTGTCGCGCCACTCCAGCGCCGCGCTCACCGGCTCGGCAGCAGCTCCGGTCGCGCGTTTGCCCAGGCTGCCCGGCGCTGCTTGGACGTCGAAGGCCGCGGCATCAACCGCGGCTGCCTTGCGGGTGGGGGCTTTGGGTAGTGGCATGGGCGGCGGATCAGGCCGCCTTCTTCAACAACTTCACGGCCTTGAGCACTTCGTCGACATGTCCGGCCACCTTGATGCCGCGCCATTCGGCGACCAACATGCCAGTGGGGTCGATGACGAACGTGCTGCGCTCGATGCCCTTGACCTTCTTGCCGTACATGATCTTGTTCTTGACCACGCCGAACATGTGGCAGAGCTTCTCTTCGGTGTCAGCGATCAGTTCGAAGGGCAACTCGAGGTCGCGCTTGAACTTGTCATGCGAAGTCATGTTGTCGCGCGACACGCCGAAGATGACAGCGCCGGCCTTGACGAAGTCCTTGTGGCGGTCGCGGAACTGCATCGCTTCGGTCGTGCAGCCCGGCGTTGCGTCCTTCGGGTAGAAGTAAAGGACGATGGCTTTGCCCAGAAATGCTTCGGGGGTGAACTTCACGCCGCCGGTGGCTTGGGCCTCGAACTCCGGCAGCGGTTTGTTGATGGCAGGCGTCATGGAGTCTTCACGCAGGTGGTGGGGCGGACATGAAGGTGACCGCTTCGCGAAGTCGCTGATGCGCTGAGCGCGAATACAACACGTGATTATAGCGATGCGCGTTGTCGCGGCGGCACGTCGCGGCTTGCAGCATCAACGCGACGCCGTGGTGTCCAGCATCAATGCCGCCACGACCGAGCGGCCTTCGGTGGCGAGCACGTTGTAGGTTCGGCATGCGGCCGCGGTATCCATCGTCTCGACGCCGATGCGCCGTTCGAACAGGGCGCGGTGCAGCACCGGCGGGGCGAAGCGAAGGGACGATCCCGAGCCGAAGATCACCAACTCGGGCGCGAACTCGAGGATGCACTCGAAGTCGGCCGCGGTCAGCGCTTCGTGAAGGCCCACGTCCCATGCGCGCGCCGTGCCACGCCAGGGCACCAGCACGCTTCGCTCCCACGCGCTGGCGTTGATCCACACCTTGCCTGCCTCGTGCCGCGCGATCACGTTCACGCCTTCCAGGCGATCGGGTTGCATCTTCATATGGTCAAATTCTAGGTTCGCCTGCGCGACGTTCCGGCCCTTCGAGACGGGTCGCATCGACCTGCATCCCGGAGCCTTTTCGTGAAGCCCATCGTCAAGTCCAGCAAGCTCGCCAACGTCGGCTACGACATCCGGGGCCCGGTGCTGGACAAGGCTCGTCAGATGGAGGACGAGGGCCACAAGATCATCAAGCTGAACATCGGCAACATCGCCGCGTTCGGCCTCGAGCCGCCCGACGAGATCGTGCAGGACATGATCCGCAACATCCCGTCGCAAATCGCCGCGGGCTACACCGACAGCAAGGGCCTCTTCGCCCCGCGCAAGGCGGTGGTGCACTACACGCAGGAAAAGAAGATCCCCGGCGTGACCGTCGACGATGTGTACCTGGGCAACGGCGCGTCGGAACTGATCGCGATGTCGATGAACGCGTTGCTCGACGCGGGCGACGAGGTACTGATCCCCACGCCCGACTACCCGCTGTACACCGCGGTGGTGAGCCTGTCGGGCGGCACGCCGGTGCACTACCGCTGCGACGAAGGCTCGGGCTGGCTGCCCGACCTCGACGACATTCGCCGAAAGGTCACGCCGAACACGAAGGCGATCGTCGTCATCAACCCG
Organism: uncultured beta proteobacterium; assembly: GCA_963738615.1. Lineage (GTDB taxonomy): Bacteria > Pseudomonadota > Gammaproteobacteria > Burkholderiales > Burkholderiaceae_C > CAVTWY01. The sequence goes on along the minus strand of CAVTXI010000012.1, from coordinate 705,618 downwards.
AACAACCCGACGGGTGCGCTGTACCCCGACGACCTGTTGCGCGACATCGTCGAGATCGCGCGCAAGCATCAACTGGTCGTGTTCTCCGACGAGATCTACGACAAGACGCTCTACGACGACCACACCCACACCGCGATCGCGTCGTTGGCCGACGACGTGCTCTTCATCACTTTCAACGGCCTGTCGAAGAACTACCGCGCCTGCGGCTATCGCGCGGGCTGGATGGTGGTGTCGGGCGACAAGCGCCACGCGAAGGACTACATCGAAGGCTTGACGATGTTGGCGTCGATGCGCCTGTGCGCGAATACGCCCGGGCAAATGGCGATTCAGACCGCGTTGGGCGGCTACCAGAGCATCAAGGACCTTGTCGCGCCGACGGGCCGCCTGGGCCGCCAGCGCGACCTGGCCTACGAGCGGCTGATCGCGATGCCCGGCGTCAGCGTCGTGAAGCCCAAGGCCACGCTGTACATGTTCCCGCGGCTAGACGCCAAGATGTACCCGATCGCCGACGACCAGAACTTCGCCTACGAACTGCTGGCCGAAGAAAAAGTGCTGATCGTGCAAGGCACCGGCTTCAACTGGCCCACGCCGGATCACTTCCGCCTGGTGTTCCTGCCGAATACCGAAGACCTGAACGAGGCGCTCGACCGCATCGAGCGTTTCCTCGCGAACTACCGCAAGCGCCACGCATGAGTTCATCGAACGGCTCCCACACCAAACCGATCCGCATCGCGATCCTCGGCGCGGGCGTTGTCGCGTCGGGCGTCGTCAAGGTGCTCGAGCGCAACCAGGCCGAAATTCAACGTCGCGCAGGCCGTCGCATCGACATCGCCGCCGTCGCTGCGCGAGACGCCGACAAGGCGCGGCGCGCGCTCGGCGACAAGGTCGAGATCACCACTGACTTCGACGCGCTGGTCGTGCGCAGCGACATCGACATCGTGGTCGAGTTGATCGGCGGCACCACCCGCGCGAAGGACCTGATGCTTGCCGCGATTCGCGCCGGCAAGCACGTGGTGACGGCGAACAAGGCCCTGCTGGCCGTGCTCGGCACCCAAATCTTCGAAGCCGCCAGTGAACGCGACACCATGGTTGCCTTCGAAGCCGCGGTGGCCGGTGGTGTGCCCATCATCAAGGCGCTGCGCGAGGGCCTGACGGCGAACCGCATCGAGTGGATCGCCGGCATCATCAACGGCACCACGAACTTCATCTTGTCGGAGATGCGCTCCAAGGGCCTCGAGTTCGACACCGCGCTGAAGGAAGCGCAACGCCTGGGCTATGCCGAGGCTGATCCTGGCTTCGACATCGACGGTGTCGACGCCGCGCACAAGGCCACGATCATGAGCGCCATCGCGTTTGGCACGCCGGTGCAGTACGACGGCGCGTTCGTCGAAGGCATTCGCAAGCTCGGCACCACCGACATTCGCTACGCCGAGCAACTGGGCTACCGCATCAAGCTGCTGGGCATCACGAAGCGCCGCGACGACCTTGGTGGCATCGAACTTCGCGTGCACCCGACACTGGTACCCACGAAGCGCTTGATCGCGAACGTGGAAGGTGCAATGAACGCGGTGATGGTGCAGGGCGACGCCGTCGGCACCACGCTGTACTACGGCAAAGGCGCAGGGTCCGAGCCGACCGCGAGCGCGGTGGTGGCCGACCTGGTCGACATCACGCGCCTGGCCACCGCCGACCCGGAACACCGCGTGCCGCACCTGGCGTTCCACCCCGACGGCATGAAAGACACGCCGGTGCTGGCCATCGACGAAGTGATCACGGCCTTCTACCTGCGCCTGGTGGTGGCCGACGAAGCCGGCGTGCTGGCGAAGATCACCGCGATCCTGGCCGCGCACGACATCTCGATCGACGCCGTGCTGCAACGTGAATCAGCCGAGGGCGAACGCCAGACCGATCTCATCATCCTGACGCACGACACCGTCGAAGGCCGCATGCGCGCGGCGCAGCGGCAGATGCAGGCGCTGCCGACGGTGCTGGCGCCGATCGTGTCGATTCGGAAGGAAGAGTTGGCTTAAGCCATCGCGATGCGCTACATCAGCACCCGCGGCGGCCGCGACAACTCGCAGCCCCGCAACTTCTGCGACATCCTCCTCGAGGGCCTGGCCCCCGACGGTGGCTTGTACGTGCCGCAACAAGTGCCTCACGTCGACTCAGGCACGCTCGCGCGCTGGCGGTACCTCACGTACCCACAACTCGCGTTCGAGATATTCAGCCTGTACATCGACGACATCCCAGCCGCGGATCTGCGGCGTCTGTGTGAGCAGGTCTATCGCCCACAGATCTTCGGCAGCGCCGTGATCACGCCGCTGAAGCCGCTCGGGCCTGGCCTTGCGTTGCAAGCGCTGTCGAACGGCCCGACGCTCGCGTTCAAGGACGTGGCGATGCAGATGCTGGGGGCGCTGTTCGAATACGAACTCGCGCGCCGCGGCCAGCGCCTGAACATCCTGGGCGCCACATCGGGCGACACCGGCAGCGCGGCTGAACACGCGATGCGCGGCAAGAAGGGCATCACAGTTTTTATGCTGAGTCCGCGCGGGCGCATGAGTGCGTTTCAGCAGGCGCAGATGTTTTCGCTGCAAGACGCGAACATCCACAACATCGCGATCGAGGGCGTGTTCGACGATTGCCAGGACATCGTCAAGGCGGTGGGGCAGGACGCGGCGTTCAAGGCGGCGCATGCGATCGGCACGGTGAATTCGATCAACTGGGCGCGGTTGCTGGCGCAGGTCGTCTACTACTTCGCGGGGTACTTCCAGGCAACAACGTCGAATGACCAGCGCGTGAGCTTCGCCGTCCCGTCGGGCAACTTCGGCAACGTCTGTGCGGGGCACTTCGCGCGCAGCATGGGTTTGCCGATCGATCGCCTGGTCGTCGCGACGAACGAGAACGACGTGCTCGATGAGTTCATCCGCACCGGCACGTACCGGCCGCGTGCGGCGAGCCAGACGCACGAGACCTCGAGCCCGTCGATGGACATCAGCAAGGCAAGCAACTTCGAGCGGTTCGTGTTCGACGTGGTGGGGCGCGACGCCGCTGCCCTGTCGCGACTGTTCACGGAAGATCTTCCGCAGCGCGGCGCGTTCACGCTGGACGCCGCCGCGATGCGCCGCGTGCGCGACACCTACGGCTTCACCTCCGGGCGCAGCACGCATGCCGATCGTCTCGAGACGATTCGGCAGTGTTGGCAACAACACGCCACGCTGATCGACCCGCACACCGCCGACGGCCTGAAAGTCGCGGTCGAGTGCAAGCGCGAGGGCGAAAGGATGCTGGTGCTCGAGACCGCGCTGCCCGCCAAGTTCGCCGAAACGATCCGCGAGGCGCTGGATCGTGACCCGCCGCGGCCCGCGGGTTTCGAAGGCATTGAAGCGCTGCCCAAGCGTTTCACCGTGCTGCCCGCCGACATGGGCGCGGTGCGCCGCTACATCGAGACCCACGCCGATGCCTGAACCAACCGCACGCCCCGGGCTGATGTCGCTCGAGGCCGCACTGGACGCGCTGCTGGCGGCGGCGCGTGCGTTGCGCAGCAGCGAAGCGCAGGCCGTCTCGACGTTCGACGCGCTGGGCCGCGTGCTTGCGCAAGACCTGGTGTCGCCGCTCGATGTGCCGGGCGCCGACAACACGTCGATGGACGGCTATGCCATGCGCGCGGCCGACGTGCCACAAGCAGGCACGGTGCTGCCGGTCACGCAACGCATTCCGGCCGGCACCGCGCCGCAGCCGCTGGCGGCAGGTACCGCGGCGCGCATCTTCACCGGCGCCTTCATCCCGCCCGGTGCCGACGCCGTAGTGATGCAGGAACAGTGCGAGGCCGTGGCCGATGGCGCGCAAGTGCGCGTGGGCATCGTGCCCAAGCCGCGGCAATGGATCCGCGATCGTGGCGAAGACGTGAAGCGCGGCGACGTGGTGCTGGCCGCGGGCACGGTGTTGACGCCGCAGGCGCTGGGCCTGGCCGCGGGCGTCGGCGCGGCGACGGTGCCGGTGCGCCGGCGCGTGCGCGTCGCGCTGATGTCGACCGGTGATGAGCTTGTGATGCCGGGCGACGTTGCGCCGGATCAATTGCCCGTGGGCGCCATCTACAACTCGAACCGCTTCACGCTGCGCGGGCTGCTGATGGCTTGCGGTTGCGAAGTCAGCGACCTGGGTATCGTGCCCGACAACCTCAGCGCGACCATCGCGCGTTTTCGCGAGGCAGGGCAGGGGCATGACTTGATCATCTCGACCGGTGGCGTGTCGGTCGGCGAAGAAGACCACGTGCGGCCCGCGCTCGCCGCGGTCGGCCACGTCGCGCTGTGGCAGCTGGCGATCAAGCCCGGCAAGCCGCTTGCGTTCGGCGCGGTGCGCAGAGAAAGCTCGACTGAGGGCGAGGCACTCTTCATCGGCCTGCCCGGCAACCCCGTCTCGAGCTTCGTCACCTTCCTGCTCGCCGCGCTGCCGCTGATCCGCGCGTTGCAAGGCGCCACCGCGACGCGCCCACAGCCGCTGCCGATGCGCGCCGATTTCGACTGGACCAAGCCCGACACGAAGCGCCGCGAGTTCATCCGTGTGCGACGTAACGATGCAGGCGGGCTCGACATCTTCCCCAACCAGAGCTCGGGCGTGTTGACGTCGGCGGTGTGGGGCGACGGGTTGGCGGATCTCGAAGCGGGGCAAGTCGTGAAGCGCGGTGATACGCTGCCTTTTCTCCCCTGGTCGGCCTTCGGTATCTGATGCCCGCGATGCAAATCAACGTCCGCTATTTCGCGTCGCTGCGTGAAGCTCTGGGCGGCAGCGACGCCGTCGAATTGCCCGATGGCGCCACCGTCGCCGCATTGCGTGACGCGTTGATCGCACGTGGTGCCGCGCACGCGACGGCGCTGGCGCGTCACAGGGCCGTGCGCTGCGCGGTTGATCAACAGGTTGCCGAAGAAGGCACCGCGCTTCGGCCTGGCGCCGAGGTTGCGTTCTTCCCACCGGTCACGGGCGGCTGAGGCTGGCCTCATCGTGATCAGCAGCGTCAGCATCCAGACCGCCGACTTCGACCTCGGCGCCGAAGTTGCGAAGCTGCGCGCCGATGACGGCGGTGTCGGCGCGGTCGCGGCTTTTTTGGGCACGGTGCGTGACCGTCACGCCGAAGCCGCGACGGCCGAAGTCACGTTGATGGAGCTCGAGCACTACCCCGGCATGACCGAGCGCGCGATCGAGTCGATGATCGACGAAGGCCGCAAGCGCTTCACGTCGATCCGCGGCGTGCGTGTGGTCCACCGCGTGGGGCCGCTCGCGCCGCTGGACCAGATCGTGCTCGTTGTTGTCACCGCCGTGCATCGCGGCGAAGCCTTCAGCGCATGCGAGTTCCTGATGGACTACCTCAAGACGCAGGCGCCGTTCTGGAAGAAGGAACATCGCCCCGACGGCACCGCGGCCTGGGTCGACGCCCGCGTGACCGACGACGCTGCGCTGGCGCGTTGGGGCATCGAAGCGCGCAACGCAGCGCTTTGATCACACGCTGCGCGTGATGCCCGCCACCACCGCGCAGGCCCTGGCCGTCGCTCTGGGCGCCGCGCTCGGCGCGCTGGCACGGTGGCGCATCGGCATCGCGATGGCGTCGGTCGCGGCGCCGTTCCCGCTGGGCACGCTCGCCGTTAATGCGGTCGGTGGTTTTGCGATCGGCGTAGCGATGGTGCTGGTGGCGCGCTCGTCGCTTTGGCATCTGTTCCTCGTCACCGGCGTGCTCGGCGGCTTCACCACGTTCTCGGCGTTTTCGGCCGAATCGCTCGTACTGATCCAGCGGGGCCAATGGCCGATGGCGATGCTGCACAGCGTGGCGCACGTGGTGGGCGCGTTGACCTGCACGGCTTTGGGGTTTGCCGCGGCTCGCGCGTTGGTGCGCGGCTGAACCCAAACCGCGGGCTATGCTTGCTGCGCTGCATGACTTCCACTTCCGTCGACGCTCCCACCCCGGCGCAACTTCGCGCCGCTTTTGGGCGTTTCCCCACGGGCGTGACGATCATCACCTGCGTTGCGGCCGACGGTCGGCGCGTGGGGCTGACCGCCAACTCGCTCACGTCGCTTTCGCTCGACCCGGCGCTGCTGTCTTGGTCGTTGCGGCTGTCCAGCCCGAACCTCGAAGCCTTCCACCAGGCGCGGCACTTCGCGGTGAACGTGCTGGCGGATTCGCAGGTCGACCTTTCGCGTCGCTTCGCGTCATCGGTGGGTGCGAAGTTCGACGAAGGGCAGTGGGGTGAAGGCATCGGCGGCGCGCCGGTGCTGGCGGGCTGCGCTGCGAGCTTCGAGTGCGAGCAGTTCGCGCGCCACGACGCCGGCGACCATCAGTTGTTCATCGGCCGCGTGTTGCGCGCCATCGACCGCGGGTTCTCGCCGCTGGTTTTCAACGCCGGGCGCTATCACCTCGTCGGAGAGATTTTGTGACCGGCGCGTCAATGCCAGACGCGGCGCTCATCGCGGCCTTTGCGGGTGTGCTTGCGCGCTGCGGCGTGAAGCGCGGCGACGCCTGCACGGTGTTGGCTGAAACGCATTCGCGCGCTGCGCTCGTGCAGGCCGCGCGACTTGCGTTGCAGCAGATGGGTGCCTACGCCGCGACGCTCGAGGTTGCGACGCCTGCGCCGCGCGCGCCGGTGCCGGTTCGATCGACAGGCGCCAGCGACGCAATCGCCGGCCTCGAGCCTGTGGTGCAGGCGCTGGCCTCCAGCACGCTCGTCGTCGACTGCACGGTCGAAGGTTTGCAGCACGCGGCTGAGTTGCCGCGCATCCTGAAAGGTGGGGCGCGCGTGCTGGTCGTCAGCAACGAGCACCCCGAAATTTTGCTGCGCTGCCAGCCGCGCGACGATGACGAAGCCATCGCCCGCGACGCGATGCGGCGCATGAAGGCGGCCAAGCGCATGACGGTGCAGTCGGCTGCTGGCACCGATCTCGAGATCGACCTCGAAGGCGCGCGCGTTGGCGGCGTGTGGGGCAGCACGTCGAAGCCCGGCTCACTGACGCACTGGCCAGGCGGCCTGGTGCTGGCGTTCCCGAAACCCGGCAGCGTCCGCGGCACGCTGGTGCTGGACCGCGGGGACGTCAACCTCACGTTCAAGACCTACCTGCGCGACGCGGTGCGGCTTGCCATCGAAGACGATCACGTTGTCACGATCGACGGCGTTCCGGTTGCCGATGCCGTGGTCTCTGGCGACTCGCTCGACGCCGCGATGATGCGCGGCTACTTCGCCGCCTGGGGCGACCGCTCGGCCTACGCGGTGTCGCACGTCGGCTGGGGCCTGAACCGTACCGCCCGCTGGGACGCGATGACGTTCTACGACAAGGCCGACTTCAACGGCACCGAACTGCGCGCCTTCGCGGGCAACTTCTTGTACTCGACCGGTGCGAACGAGGTCGCGGGCCGACACACGCTGGGCCACTTCGACCTGCCGCTGCGCGGCTGCACCGTCGCACTCGACGGGCAGGTTGTCGTCGACCGCGGCCGTCTTCTCTGAGCTTGGCTGAACGCCGCCATGCAAACTGTCCCGCTCGCTCACCAGCGCTGGGATGGCGGTGGCCCGCTGATGCTGCTGCTGCATGGCATTGGTGGTGGGCGCCACGCCTGGGGTGACGCGATCGCCGGCACCGGCCCGGCGCTGCGTGATGCCGGTTTTGACGTCATGGGCGTCGACCTGCCGGGCTACGGCGCTTCACCGATCGTGGATCCCCTGACCATCGGCGCGATGGCGCACGCGGCGTTGGCCTGCATCGACTGGGCGGGCGACCAAAGCGCCGTGGTGCTGGGCCACAGCATGGGCGGCATGGTCGCGCAGGAGATGGCGGCGCTGGCGCCGCAGCGCATCGCCGCGCTGGTGCTCAGCGGCACGTCACCAGCCTTCGGCAAACCGGGTGGGGACTGGCAACAGCGTTTTCTGGCCGAACGATTGAAGCCGCTGAACGATGGCCTGGGCATGGCGGGTCTGGCGCCGCAACTGGTGCGTGCGATGTGCGCGCCGAATGCACCGGCCGGCGCCATCGAATCAGCGACCCGCCTGATGGCCACCGTGCCCGAGCCCACCTACCGCGCCGCGTTGCGCGCACTGATGGGCTTCGACCGGCGCGACAACCTCGAACGCCTGAAGATGCCGGTGCTGCTGCTGGCCGGTGAACTCGACCCCAACGCGCCACCGTCGGTGATGCAGGCGATGGCGCAGCGCGTCGAGGGCGCGGACTATCGCTGCTTGCCCGATGTGGGTCACCTTGCCAACCTCGAGGCGCCACAGCCCTTCGTCGACGCCGTTGTCGACTTTCTGCGCCAGCACCTGCGCAACCCGGAACCACGATCATGAGCACCCCGATGCACATCGCAGGCCACGACGCGAAGCTGACCGACCAGCAACGGCGGCTGATCGCGCAGGTGGCCGAACTGGGCCGAAGCCGCTTCGCGCCGCGCGCAGCGAAGTACGACCGCGAGGCCAGCTTCCCGTTCGAGAACTACGCCGACCTGCGCGAAGCGGGCCTGCTGGGCATCTGCGTGCCCACCGCCAACGGCGGCCTGGGCGCCGACTTCGCCACCTACGTGATGGTCGCCGCCGAGATGGGCCGCCACTGCGGCGCCACCGCGCTGACCTTCAACATGCACGTGTCGTCGTGCCTGTGGAGCGGCGCCATCGCCGACATGCTCGACATGACACCCGCGCAACGCGCCGACCACGAGGCCAACCGCGCCGTGCACTACGAACGCATCGTCCGGCAGGGCAAGGTCTACGCGCAGCCGTTCTCGGAAGGTGGTGCGGCGGCGGCGGGCAAGGCGCCGTGGGGCACGGTGGCTGCGAGGGTCGACGACGGCTACGTCGTCAGCGGCAAGAAGATCTTCGCGTCGTTGTCGGGTGCCGCCGACTACTACGGCGTGTTGTGCACGCTCGACCGACCCGGTGCCACGCTGAAAGACTCGCTCTACCTCGCCGTGCCCGCCGACTCACCCGGCGTGCGCGTCGAAGGCGAGTGGGACCCGCTGGGCATGCGCGGCACCGTCAGCCGCACCCTGCTGCTCGAGAAGGTGCACGTGCCGGAGAACGCGCGGCTGATGCCCGAGGGCCTGTATGCGCAGGCAGCGGTGCGCTTCCCGCACATGTTCGCCACGCTGTCGCCTGCCTACATGGGCATCGCGCAGGCGGCCTACGACTTCACGGTGCAGTACCTGCGCGGCGAAATGCCCGGCACACCACCGGTCAAGCGCCGCATGTACCCGACGAAGCAGATCGCGGTGGCGCAAATGCGCGTGATGCTCGAGCAGACGCGCGCGCTCTTCCTGCAAAACGCACGCGACGCGCAAGTCGACCCCGACAAGGACACACGCATGCGCATCCTGGCGGCGCACTACACGATCATGGAGAACGCCAACGCGCTCGCCGCGCTGGCGGTGCGCACGTGCGGCGGCCAGTCGATGCTGAAGACACTGCCGCTCGAGCGCCTGTACCGCGACTCACGCTGCGGCTCGCTGATGCTGCCGTGGACGGCCGAGCTTTGCCTGGACCGGCTGGGGCGCGAGTGCCTGTACGAGTCGGGCGAGCGCGACGAGGAAATCGAGGGCTGAACGTGCCGCAAGAATTCGTACACCACGCACACACAAGGAGACCCGCATGACGATCGATCAACCCCGCTCGCCGCTGCTCGCAGCGGGTTTCGCGGTCGCGATGCTTGCATCCTGCGCGCAGCGCGACCCGTCGCAGACGCCGGCGACCGGCCAGGCCCGCCCCGCGACGAAATCCGCCGCGGCGACGGCGTGTCCGGCGCTTACCACGCACGACCTGCGCGGCCTTCGCGTCATCAGCGCGACGCTCACCGCGGGCGGCACCGAGAAACCCAAACTGCCCAACGGCCAGGACGCGAGCGACAAGGCGTTGCCCGAGCACTGCAAGGTGGTGGGCCGCCTCGACGAGCGCACCGGCGCCGATGGCAAGCCGTATCACATCGGTTTCGAGCTGCGCCTGCCTACGGTGTGGAACGGCCGCTTCTTCTACCAGGGCGGCGGCGGCAACGACGGCGTGGTGCGCCCGGCCTTTGGCCGCAACACGGGCGCCACCGGATTGCGCGACAACGCGCTGTCGCTGGGTTATGCCGTTGTCGCGACCGACGCCGGTCATCAAGGCGATGGCCCCGAATTCGGCCTCGAGCCGCAGGCGCGCATCGACCACGCGTATCGCGGCCACGAGCGTACGGCGCAAACGGCGAAAGCGCTGGTGTCGGCCTACTACGGCCGCGGCGCCGATCGCAGCTACTTCGTCGGCTGCTCGGGCGGTGGACGGCAAGGGATGATGTTCACGCAGCGCTACCCCGACTTCTTCGATGGCGTGATCTCGGTCGCACCTGCGATGCGCGTCAGCGAAGGCGCGACCATTGCCGCGGCGTGGACGGTGCAGAAGTTCATGTCGGTCGCGCCGGCCGGTGCCGACGGCCAGCCCGTGCTGGCACGCGCGTTCACCGACGCGCAACTGAAGCACGTGGCCGCGGGCGTGCTCGAAGCCTGCGACGCGCGTGACGGTCTGAAAGACGGGCTGGTGCAGGACGTTGCATCGTGCCGCGTCGACCCCACCGCGTGGCAATGCCCAGCCGGCGGAACTGGAGGGGGCACTCATGCGGACTGCTTGTCTGCCGCGCAGGCAGGCGCCTTGCGCGACGTGATGGCCGGGCCGCGCAACCGCGCCGGGCAACCGCTGTACGTCGGCTGGCCGTGGGACCCGGGCATGGCCGGTGCCGATTGGCGCAACTGGACGTTGGGCACCGCGCAGCAAGGTGCACCGAACGCGCGCCACATCACGCTGATGGCCGGCGCACTGGGCCACGAGTTCGTCACGCCACCGGATCCGAAGTTGTCGACGCTGAACTTCGACTTCGAACGCGACCCGGCGCGCATGCAGTCATTCCACCGCGTGTACGACACCGCCGACGATGTGAAGCTCGACGGCTTTCGCACCCGCGGCGGCAAGCTGATGTTCTTCCACGGCACGGCCGACCCGATCTTCTCGGCTCTCGAGGTCGTCGACTACCAGGAACGCGTGAACGACGCGCTGGGCGCCGCGCGCGCCGCCGAGTTCACGCGCACGTACCTCGTGCCCGGCATGAACCACTGCGCGGGCGGCCCGGCCACCGATGCGTTCGACGGGCTGTCGGCGCTGGTGGCGTGGGTCGAGCAGGGCCGCGCGCCGCAGGCCATCACCGCCAGCGGCACGCAAGCGCTGCCGGGCGTGTCGCGTCCGTTGTGCCCGTGGCCCGGCGTCGCGCGCTACAAGGGCTCGGGCGACGCCAACAGCGCGTCGAGCTTCGAGTGCCGCTGAACATCCCCTTCATCATCCAACCTTGCACATGAGACAACCCGATCACCCCATTCATCCGCAGTTCACTGACCGCTGGTCGCCGCGCGCCTTCACCGACGAAGCGATCGACGACGCGACGCTGATGACGCTGTTCGAAGCCGCGCGCTGGGCGCCGTCGGGCAGCAATGTCCAGCCCTGGCGGCTGGTGTACGGGCGTCGCGGCACGTCGGCGTTTCAGACCATCCTCGACGGTCTGGTGCCGGCGAACGCGGCGTGGGGGAAGAACGCGTCGGCGCTGGCCGTGATGGTGGGCACCATGTTGCACACCCCGCCCGGGCAAACCGAAGCCAAGCCCGTGGGCACCTACGCGTTCGACTGCGGGGCGGCCTGGATGTCGATCGCGTTGCAGGCGCACCTGTCGGGTTGGGCCACGCACGGCATGGCGGGCATCGACAAAAACAAGTTGAAGGCCAGCCTGCACGTACCCGACGATCACGCGGTGATCATGGCGTTTGCCATCGGCAAGCGCGGCGACAAGGCGACGCTGCCCGACGCGTTGCAGGCGCGCGAGGTGCCCAGCCCGCGCAGGCCGTTGGCACAAACCGTCGGGGAAGGGCGGTTCCCGGGGTGACGACGAGCGGCCCGGTCGGTTCGCTGGCGCAGCGGGTTCTGAGCCGGGGCGCCGATCGTGGTGACGCCATCGCGATCGTCGCGGCGGATCGTTCGTGGACCTGGCGTGATCTGGAAGCCGACGTTGAGCGTGCGGCGACGTCGGAACCGCTGGCGAACTTGACGCGTGGCGCGGCATTCGGCTGGCTCGGACTGAACAGCGTGCCCATGCTGGCCAGCCTGCTCGCGTGTTCGTCCTCGGGCCTGCGTTTCGTCCCGCTGAACTGGCGGCTGGCCGCACCCGAACTGCGCGCGATCGCAGCGCATGCGCAGCTCGCGGCGTGGCATGCCGATTCGGGCTTCGGCGCACTCGACGGCGCGAGCGCTGCCGTCGGTGGCCGCGACCTCGACGCACGCGAAGACGACCTGCTGCTCGTCTACACCTCGGGCACCACCGGCGAACCCAAGGGCGCGATCCACACGCAGGCCGGCATGCTCGCGAACATCGACGCGGCGATCGACGCGCAGCGGCTCGACGAAGGCACGCGCTGCCTTGCGGTACTGCCGATGTTCCACGTCGGCGGGCTGTGCATCCAACTGCTGCCGACGCTGGCGGCGGGTGGCGTCGTCAAGCTGCGCGAACGTTTCGATGCCGCGGCGTGGCTGGACGACGTGGAACGCTGGCGGCCGACCACGTGCGTGATGGTGCCCGCGACGATGCGCGCCGTGATCGAGCATCCGCGATGGGCCGGCGCCGACCTGTCGAGCCTGCGCTTCGCCAGCGCCGGCTCGTCGATCGTGCCGCGGCCGTTGATCGAAGCCTTTCACGCGCGCGGCGTGCCGGTGGCGCAGGTGTACGGCGCCACCGAAACCGGCCCGGTGTCGATCGTGCTGCGGCCCGACGACGCCCTGGCGCACCCGGGCTCGGTCGGCCGGCCCGCGAAGAACGTCGAGGTGAAGCTGGTCGACGGTGAGGTTTGGCTGCGCGCGCCCAATGTCGCGCGTGGCTATCACCGCCGGCCGAACGACGCGGCGTTCGACGACGGTTGGTTTTGCACCGGCGACCTTGCGCGCGTGGACGGCGAAGGCCGCTACGAGATCATCGGCCGCAGCAAAGAGATGATCATCTCCGGCGGCGAGAACATCTATCCGGCCGAGATCGAGAACATCGCGCTCGCCGACCCTGCGGTGCTCGAGGCGGCCGTGATCGGTTTGCCCGACGCGCGCTGGGGCGAGGTGCCGGTGCTGGTGGTGGTGGCGCGGCCTGGCGCTGCGGTCGACGAAGCCAAGCTCGTGACCGCGTTCCATGCGCAGCTTGCGCGCTACAAGCACCCGCGGCGCATCGTTGTGCTGAGCGAGTTGCCGAAGACGGCGCTAGGCAAGGTGGCGCGGGTGGCGTTGACACGGCTTCTCGAGGTGCCGAGCGGGTGATCGGGCTCGGCTACGGGCCGACAGCGACTTCCGCGACCGCCCGCTCCGACGCGGGCACCATCGTTGCCACCTGCGGACAACGCAGGCACACATCGTCGCCCTGCTCGGCGTGCCATCGACATGTCGACCGGATCAGGCACGGCGGAAGCACGTCGACCACGGCGGGCAACCGGTCGCGGACGCGCTCACCCAGCGAGCACCGCCCGTCCTTGTAGTGACCGCACTTCCCGTGTTCGCACTTCGCGGCGAATCGCAACACGTGGGTCGACTCGGGGCCTGCGAATTTCTCGCGCCAGTCGAAACCGGCCAGAGCGTCGCGTTTGAAGAACGCGATCCGCACCTCGCCCGGGTGGCCCGTCAGAACGCCCAGCGGGCGCGCGTTGTCCATGTCGGGCTGCGCGCTGGGGCAATCCATGCGTCGGGCGTCCATGCCAACACCTCCGCTCGTGGGTCAGAGGTTGATCGGGCCGCGATTGATCGGGGGATCCCAGTACCCGACGAGGATCCACTTGCCGTTGCCGATAACGATCGGGCTGGGCCCGGTGGGCAACTTCAACGCTCCCGTGATCGTCGTGGCGACGTTGAATCGAGAGTTGTCGGGCCCGGTTTTCAGGCTTTTGATCTTGCGACCGAAGATCTCCCAGTTGATCGACACCGTGCCCGCTTCGAAGACGGCGCCATGCCGTTTCTCGGCCAAGGCCACAGCCTTGTCGATGGACGCTTGAAGGCCGTCGAGCGTGACGACGGCGGCTCGGTTCTTGGTGGCCATGTGAACTCCTCTCGCGACGAAGGTGACCCGGTTGGCGGCAACGACCGCCGCTCCGATTGAAGCGGCGCGGAGTGCGTGGCGCATCCTCGAGACTGATGACGAACGCCGCGCCGTATGCTTCGGCGCGATGCGGCCACGGAAGAGACATGACGAACACGAACCGAACCAACCACCGCGGGACGATCCGTGCCAACACCGACTGGTGGCGCGGCGCTGTCATCTATCAGATCTACCCACGCAGCTTCGCCGACAGCAATGGCGACGGCGTGGGTGATCTGCGCGGCATCACGGCCAAGCTGGACCACGTGGCGTCGCTGGGTGTCGACGCGATCTGGATCTCGCCGTTCTTCAAGTCGCCGATGAAAGACTTCGGCTACGACGTGTCCGACTACCGCGATGTCGACCCGCTGTTCGGCACGCTGGCTGACTTCGATACGTTGGTGAAGCGCGCGCACGCGCTGGGGCTGAAGGTGATGATCGATCAGGTGCTGTCGCACACCAGCGACCAGCACCCGTGGTTCGCGGCCAGCCGCGAGAGCGTGAAGGGAAGCACGAAGGGCAAGTACGCCGATTGGTACGTCTGGGCCGACCCGAAGCCCGACGGCACGCCGCCGAACAACTGGTTGTCGGTCTTCGGCGGGTCGTCGTGGCAGTGGGAGGCGCGGCGCAGGCAGTACTACCTGCACAACTTCCTGACCAGCCAACCCGACCTGAACTTCCACAACCCCGCGCTGCGCAAGGCGGTGCTCGACAGCGTGCGGTTCTGGTGCGAGCGTGGCGTCGATGGATTCAGGCTCGACGCCTGCCACTGCCAGTTCCACGACGCGAAGCTGCGGCCGAACCCGGTGCGCCCGCGCAAGGCCGGCGAGAAGTTGCCCGACAACGCGCAGGGCATGCAGATCCACCGCTTCGACCGCAC
This sequence comes from uncultured beta proteobacterium, assembly GCA_963738615.1. Taxonomy (GTDB): domain Bacteria; phylum Pseudomonadota; class Gammaproteobacteria; order Burkholderiales; family Burkholderiaceae_C; genus CAVTWY01. The sequence goes on along the minus strand of CAVTXI010000012.1, from coordinate 690,602 downwards.
GCGGCCCGAGAACGAAGTGTTCATGGAGGATCTGCGCAAGGTGCTCGACGCGTACGGCGCCGCCAGCGTGGGCGAGATCGGCGACGAGAACATGCTGCGCACGATGGCGAAGTACACGTCCACGCGCGGCAAGAAGCCCAGGCTGCACATGGCCTACAGCTTTGCGCTGCTGTCGCCGCAGAACACGGTCGCGCACGTGCGCGGGCAGGTCGAAGAGCTCGAGCGCTACCTGAAGGTCGAAGGCGGCTGGGGCTGCTGGTCATTCAACAACCACGACGTGCCGCGCGTTGTCACGCGGTGGAAGCTGCCGCCGCGCGATGCGCGCGCAGCCAAGCTTGTTCTGGCGATGGCCGGCGCGTTGCGAGGCAGCTTGTGCATCTACCAAGGCGAGGAGTTGGGGCTGCCCGAAGCCGACGTGCCGTTCGAGCGCCTGCAAGACCCCGTCGGCAAGACCTTCTGGCCCGAGAACAAGGGCCGCGATGGTTGCCGCACGCCGATACCGTGGTGTGAAGATGCGCCGCATGCGGGCTTCTCGTCAGTCAAGGCGCGCGAGCCGTGGTTGCCGATACCCGATGCGCATCGCGCGCTCGCGGTCGACCAGCAACACAGCGACGACCGGTCGGTGCTGAATTTCTATCGCCACTACCTGCCGTGGCGGCGCAGCCAGCCCGCGCTGTGCGTCGGGAGCATCCGCTTTCACGACGCGCCCGAGCCGGTGATGCTGCTCGAGCGCAAGGCTGCATCCCAGCGTTTGCTGGCGGTGTTCAACCTCGGCGCGCGTGCTGCAACGGTGGCGGTGCCCAAGGGGTTGCACCCGGCGGCGCTGGACGGCCAACCGGCGCAGGGCGCGCAGCTGTCGGCCGACCACCGGTCGGTCACCCTGGCGCCTTGGGGTGCGGGCTACTTCAGCCTGGCACATTCGTAGCCGCGTGGCGCGGCGACAATGCTGCGATGCGTCCTTCGATACTCCTGGCCCGTCATCGCCAGCGCCTTTTGTCGCTGGCGGCGGCAAGGGGCGCGAGCCGACTGCGCGTTTTTGGTTCGGTCGCCAAGGGGCTCGACCACGAAGGCAGTGACCTGGACCTTTTGGTAGACCTGCCCGTCGGCACGTCGCTGCTGACGGTGGTGGGCCTGCAACAAGAGCTCAGCGATGCGCTGGGCATCGCGGTGGACCTGTGCACCGAACGCGAATTGCACCCGGACCTTGCTCCTCGAATCCTTGCCGAAGCACGCCCACTGTGATCGAACGAGACCGGCTCTACCCGAACCACATCTTGGACGCTGCGGCGGACGCCGTTGAGTTCTCGTCACAGGGCCGGGCTGCGTTCTTCGCGGACAGAAAGACGCAGGCGGCCGTCATCCGCCAGATCGAGATCATCGGTGAAGCCGTCAAGCGCCTCAGCCCCGAGCTGACTGTGGCCGAGGCCGCTGTGCCGTGGCGCCAAATCGCCGGTGCCCGTGATCGACTGATCCACGGCTATTTCAGCGTCGATCTCAATGCCGTGTGGGCGATGGTCGAGCAAGACATCCCGGTGCTGCGCACGCAGGTGGCGCGCATCGTGGCGGACGCTCGCGACTGACGCTCGTCGCATCGCGAACCGCGTCGGCCTGTAGCGCCTGATAGCGCCATACAGCCGCTTCGACTGCGGCGCCGTGGATCGCGATCTGCACTCAGAATCGGTGCATGCATGATGACAAGAAGGACGGCGCGAAGGGGCTTAGGCCTGTCGCCCGCGCGCGCAAGGCTGCCGCTTCCACCCCGAAAGGCGAACCTGCACCTGCCGCTCGAGAGCGCATGGCGGTGGCTGTCACGCCCAAGGGCGACGCTGAATCTGCGGTCATGCCGAAGGCGGCCGCAGCCGGCAAGAAAACCGTGACGGCGGGCAAGAAGTCCGCTGCGGCGGGTAAATCGTCGAAGGCCGCACCTGCCGAAAAGGCCGCACCTGCCAAGAAGGCCGCGCCTGCGAAGAAGGCGAAGGCCATGGTCGACCCCAAGGCGCCGCTCAGCGGCAACGTCAGCGCGCTCGAGAAGGCCGCGGCTGGCGCTGCCCATATTGCGCGCGAGGCTGCCGCTGCGCACGCGCGCAGCCGTACCGCCGCGTCGGTCGTTGGAGCTGCGGTCGCCACTCCCGCTACGGTCGCTGTAGCCAAAAGTGAACCCGTGAACCTGTCCTTTGTCGACGCCGTCACGCTGCGCGCGCTGGAAGAAGCGCGCCACGCCGATCCTTTCTCGGTCCTCGGCCAACACGTGGTGTCAGGCCGCATCGTCGTGCGCGCGTGGTTGCCGGGTGCGCGCGAGGCGCGCGTAATCGACGCCGACGGTGGCGCCGACCTCGGCGCGCTCGAGCGTCAGGGCGACTCGTCGCTTTGGGCCGCGGTGGTCGAAGGCCGCAGCGTCGCGTTCGGCCATCGCCTCGTCGTCACGTGGGACAGCGGCGAACGTCAGGTGTTCGCCGACGCCTACGGCTTCGGCACGTTGATCGGCCAGACCGACCTGTGGCTGTTGAGCGAAGGCAAACACCTGCGGCCGTACGAGGTGCTGGGTGCGCACCCGCTGGACGTGGGCGCGGTGCAGGGCACGCGGTTCGTGTTGTGGGCGCCCGATGCGCGGCGCGTGTCAGTCGTCGGTGACTTCAACTTCTGGGACGGCCGCCGCCACGTGATGCGCAAACATCCGGCGGCGGGCGTGTGGGAGATCTTCGTGCCCGGCGTCGCGCGTGGCGCGGTCTACAAGTACGAGCTCGTGACGGCACAAGGCGCGGTGACGCTGAAGGCCGACCCGATGGCGATGCGTGCCGAGTTGCGGCCGCAGACCGCGTCGGTGGTGCAGGGGCTTCGGCCGGTCGTGCCGTCCAGCGACGCACGCCGCGCCGCAAACGCGCTTGACGCACCGATCAGCATCTACGAGGTGCACCTTGGCTCGTGGCAGCAGGCCGCGGTCGAAGGCGGCACCCTGCGATGGCTCACGTACCGTGAACTTGCCGAGCGCCTGGTGCCCTACGCCGCCGACATGGGCTTCACGCACCTCGAGCTGATGCCGGTGCACGAACATCCGTTCGATGGATCGTGGGGCTACCAGCCGACGTCGCTCTACGCGCCGACCTCGCGTTTCGGCCCGCCCGAAGACTTCCGCGCCTTCGTCGAGGCCGCGCACGCGAAAGGGCTGGGCGTGATCCTCGACTGGGTGCCCGCGCACTTCCCGAGCGACGCGCTTCGGCCTGGCGCAGTTCGACGGCCATGCGCTGTACGAACACGCCGACCCGCGCGAGGGCTACCACCCCGACTGGAACACGCTGATCTACAACTTCGGCCGCCGCGAGGTGCGCAACTTCCTGGTCGGCAACGCGCTGTACTGGATCGAACGCTTCGGCGTCGATGGCCTGCGCGTCGATGCGGTGGCGTCGATGCTGTACCGCGACTACTCGCGCAAGGAAGGCGAGTGGATTCCGAACAAGGACGGCGGGCGCGAGAACCTCGAGGCGATCGACTTCCTGCGCGAAGCCAACCGCGTGGTCGGCACCGAGCGGCCCGAAGCGATCACGATCGCGGAGGAATCAACGTCATTCCCGCAGGTGTCGCGCCCGCCCGACCTTGGCGGCCTGGGCTTCCACTTCAAATGGAACATGGGCTGGATGCACGACACGCTGGGCTACATGGGGCGCGAGCCGGTGCACCGCAAGCACCACCACAACGAGATGACCTTCTCGATGATGTACGCCTACAGCGAGAACTTCGTGTTGCCCTTCTCGCACGACGAGGTGGTGCACGGCAAGGGCTCGCTGATCCGTCGCATGCCCGGCGACGACTGGCAGAAGTTCGCGAACCTGCGCGCCGCCTTCGCGATGATGTGGGCGCACCCGGGCAAGAAGCTCGTGTTCATGGGCTGCGAGTTCGGGCAGTGGAACGAGTGGAACGCGCAGGCGAGCCTGGACTGGCACCTGCTGGAAGACGGGCCGCAGCAGGCCTTGCACCAGGGCGTGCAGCGGCTGGTCCGCGACCTGAATCGCGTGCTGCGCGCGTTCCCGGCGTTGCACCAGCAGGATCATCAGCCGGGCGGATTCGGCTGGCTTGATGCCGACAACGCCGAGCAGTCGATCTACGCGTTCCTGCGCTGGTCACGCGACGGGCAGGCGGTGGCGGTGGCGTGCAACTTCACGCCGGTGCCGCGCCAGGGCTATCGGCTGGGCCTGCCGCACGCGGGCACGTGGCGCGAGGTCATCAACACCGATCTCGATGTGTATGCGGGTTCGGGCGTGTCGTCGGGCTTGGTTCAGGCCGATGCCACGTCGTGGCAGGGGCAGCCGAACTCGGCGCTGGTGACGCTGCCGCCGTTGGCGGTCGTCATGTGGGTGCTGAACGCTTGATACGGCCCGCACCCGATGCGGCGCCGGGGGCCACGCTGACGGCAGCGGGAGTCAACTTCGCGTTGTGGGCGCCGCGCGCCGAACGGGTCGAGCTTTGTCTGTTCGATACAGACGGTATGCGCGAGATCGAGCGCATCGACATGCACGGCCCGCGCGCGGCCGGCTGGCAGGGCGTGTGGCACGGGCACCTGGCTGGGACGAAAGCGGGGCTGGTCTACGGATGGCGCGTGCACGGCCCTTGGGCGCCACGTGAAGGGCATCGCTTCAACCCAGCGAAGCTGCTGCTGGACCCGTGGGCACAAGAGGTGGTGGGGCACTACCGTGGGCAGGACAGCTTCCTGGGGCACGACGTTGCCGATCCGTCGAAGCCAAGCAAGATCGACAACGCGGGTGATGCGCTGAAGGCGCGCGTCGTCGCGCCGTGGGCGCCGCTGTCTCGAATCAAACAACGCGTTCCCGACGACGAAGTCGTGCTGTACGAGGTGCACGTCAAGGCCGCGACGAAGTTGCACCCCGGCGTACCCGAGGCCCTGCGCGGCACCTACGAAGGGCTGGCGCATCCGGCCTTCGTCGACCATGTGAAGCGCCTTGGCGTGACGACGCTGTCGCTCTTGCCGATTCATCAGCGTGCCGACGAAACGCGGCTGCTGCGGCTGGGGTTGTCGAACCACTGGGGCTACAACACGGTGGCCTTCTTCGCAGCCGAGCCGCGCTACGCATCAGGGCGCGAGGGTTCGTCGCCGATGGCCGAGTTCCGCGCGATGGTTTCGGCGCTGCACGACGCGGGGCTCGAGGTGGTGCTCGACGTGGTCTACAACCACACCGCCGAAACCGATGAGTTGGGTCCGACTTTCCACTTCCGCGGCATCGACAACGCGGCGTACTACCACCAGCGACCAAGTGCACACGTTGACGGCGGCAGCCCTTACGAGAACTGGACCGGCTGCGGCAACGCATTGAACCTCGCCGAGCCGCGCGTGGTGCAACTGGTGATCGAGTCGCTGCGTTTGTGGGCCACGGCTGGCGGTGTCGACGGATTCCGCTTCGACTTGGCGCCCGTGCTCGCACGCGGGCCTCAGGGCGACTTCTCGCAGGCCGCCGGTCTCTTCGCCGCGATCCAGGCCGACCCGCTGCTGCGCACCTTGCGCCTCATCGCCGAGCCTTGGGACATTGGCCACGGCGGTTACCGTCTCGGTGAATTCCCACCGCCGTGGCTCGAGTGGAACGACCGTTATCGCGACACGATGCGCGCGTACTGGCTCGGTAGCCACGCGTCGCGCGGCGATTTCGCTCACAAGCTGGCCGGTTCGTCGCGCGCCTTTCGCAAGCCGGGCCGCAACGCGCTGTCGAGCGTCAACTTCGTGACCGCGCACGACGGCTTCACGTTGCGTGACCTGGTGAGCTACGAGCGCAAGCACAACAACGCCAATGGCGAAGGCAACCGCGACGGGCACGGGCACAACCACAGCATCAATGCCGGCGTCGAAGGCCCCAGCGACGACGCGGCGGTGCTGTCGCTTCGCAGCCGCCTGCAACGCGCGCTGCTGACGATGCTGGTGGTGTCGCAGGGCACGCCGATGCTGTTGGCTGGCGACGAACTTGGCCACACGCAACGCGGCAACAACAACGCCTACTGCCAGGACAACGCGATCACGTGGCTCGACTGGGCCGCCGCTGACACGTCGTTGATCGCGTTCGTCACGCAAGCGTTGGCGCTGCGCCGCGAACTGCCCGCGCTGCGCTCTGCGCATTGGCACGACGGTTCGGCTGACCTGACCTGGTATGCGCCCGAAGGCCGACCGATGGCACCTCTCGACTGGGAGCAGGCTGCCGCGTCGCCGCTGCAGGCGCTGTTCGCATCAGCGGGCGGCGATCCGGCCGTGCTGTTGCTGTTCAACCCCACACCCCGCGACTGCCCGATGACGTTGCCGGCCGGGACCTGGGTCGCCCGCCTGCGCAGCGATGAAGCCGCGTCACCCGCAAGGCCGGTGATTCTTGCCCACAGCGCCACGCTGCCGCCCCGGTGCGTGTGGGTTGTCGTCTCTTCCGCGTGACAAGATCGGGGCACCGACCGAATAAATAAACAGGAGACCGCCATGTCCATCGACCCCCGGCAACTATCCCGCCGCACCCTCGCTCTCGTGCTTGCCGGTGGCCGCGGCTCGCGGCTTCAGGGGCTGACGGACAGACGTGCGAAACCCGCGGTGCACTTCGGCGGCAAGTTCCGCATCATCGACTTCGCACTGTCGAATTGTCTGAACTCGGGCATGCGGCGCATTGGCGTGCTGACGCAATACAAGTCGCACTCGCTGCTGCGGCACCTGCAGCGCGGCTGGAGCTTCATGCGCAACGAGCTCAACGAGTTCGTCGATCTGCTGCCCGCGCAGCAGCGCATCAGCGAAGACAGCTGGTACCTGGGCACGGCCGACGCGATCTACCAGAACCTGGACATCATCCGCGGCCATGAGCCGGTCGACTACGTGGTGATCCTCGCAGGCGATCACATCTACAAGATGGACTACTCGGTGATGCTGCAAGACCACGTCACCAACGGCCGCGGTGTGACGGTGGGCTGCATCGAAGTGCCGCGTGAAGAAGCCAAGGGCTTCGGCGTGATGGCCATCGACGAGCATCGCGGCATTCGCAGCTTTGTCGAAAAGCCCGCGGACCCGCCGCCGATGCCCGGTGACCCCGACCGTTCGTTGGCAAGCATGGGCATCTACGTCTTCTCTTCTGCGTACCTCTATCGCCTGCTCGAAGAAGACGCGGCTGACCCCGCGTCGGAACACGATTTCGGCAAGAACCTGATCCCGAAGGCCGTGTCCGAAGGCCAGGCACTGGCGCATCCGTTTTCGATGTCGGCGATCGCGAACCCGCCGTATTCCAAGGCGTATTGGCGCGACGTGGGTACGGTCGATGCGTACTGGTCGGCGAATCTCGACCTGGCGTCGACCACGCCCGAGCTGAACATGTACGACCGCGGTTGGCCGATCTGGACTTACCAAGAGCAGTTGCCGCCCGCCAAGTTCGTGCACGCCGACGAGGCCACGTTGCGCGTGGGCTCGGCTGTCGAGAGCCTGGTGTCGGGGGGCTGCATCATCTCGGGCGCGTCGGTGCGCAACTCGGTGTTGTTCTCCAACGTGCTGGTGCGGTCGTTCTCGGTCATCGAGCGTGCCGTGGTGTTGCCCGACGTGCTGATCGACCGCGGCTGCCGCCTCACCAACGTCGTGGTCGATCGCGGCTGCAAACTTCCGCCCGGCTTGGTGGTCGGTGAGGACGCCGAGTTGGATGCGAAGCGTTTCTTCCGTACAGCCAACGGCGTGGTGCTGGTCACGCGGCCGATGCTCGACAAGCTGGCTGTTGACGGTTCTGTCGCGAGCTGAACGACATGCGCGTCTTGCAAGTCTGCGCCGAGATATTCCCGTTCCTGAAGACGGGCGGGCTGGCCGATGTGACGGCCGCGTTGCCCGCGGCGCTGCTCGAACAGGGCGACGACACGCGTGTGCTGGTGCCCGGCTTCGCGTCGATCGCCGATGCGTTGCGCAAGCCGCGCGTGGTGGCCGAGGTGCCGTCGCGTTTCGGTGCCGCATCGGTGCGCGTCCTGCTGGGCGAACTGGGCACGAGCGGCACCACCGCCTACGTGATCGACGCGCCCGATTTCTATCGTCGCGAAGGTGGGCCGTATGCCGACGCGCAGCAGCAACCCTTTCCCGACAACCACCTGCGGTTCGCGCTACTGGGTTGGTTGGGCGCGCAACTGGCGCAAGGCCTTGACCCCAAGTGGACCGCGCAGGTCGTGCACGCGCATGACTGGCATGCAGGTCTGGCGCCGGCCTACCTGCGTGCAGCAGACCAGGCGCACCACCGCCACCACGCTGGCAGCGTCTTTACGGTGCACAACCTTGCGTATCAAGGCAACTTCGCGCCGCACCACTTCGCGGAAGTTGGTCTGCCGTCGAATTTTTGGGGCGTGAACGGTGTCGAGTTCCACGCCCAACTCGGCTTCATGAAAGCCGGCCTGTATTACGCCGACCGACTCACGACCGTCAGCCCGACCTACGCGCACGAGATCCAACTGCCCGACCAAGGCATGGGCCTCGACGGCCTGCTGCGCACGCGAGCGGCCGACCTGCACGGCATCCTCAACGGCGTCGACGACGCGGTGTGGAACCCGAAGAGCGACTCCCTGCTCGAGGCGCGCTACACCGCCGACGATATGTCGGGGAAAAGCCGCTGCAAAGCCGCGCTGCAACGCGACGCCGGGCTCGAAGTCGCGCCCGAACGACCCTTGTTTTGCATCGTCAGCCGCATCACCAGCCAGAAGGGCCTGCACCTCGTCCTCGAGGCGTTGCCCGATATCGTCGCTGCCGGCGCGCAGTTCGCGCTGCTGGGCAGCGGTGACGCGGCGATGGAAGCGGCGTTCCGAGACGCCGCGGTTGCGCGCCCCGATGCGGTGTCGGTGCGCCTGGGCTACGACGAAGCGTTTGCGCACCGCCTGGTCGCAGGCAGCGACATCATCATGGTGCCGTCGCTGTTCGAACCTTGCGGACTGACGCAGTTGTACGGCCTGAAGTACGGCACGCTGCCGCTGGTGCGCAACGTGGGCGGTTTGGCCGACACCGTCGTCGACTGCACGCTCGAGCATCTGGTCGACGGCACGGCCACCGGCTTCGTCTTCGACGACTTCGACGCCCCGGCGCTCGTGCATGCCATGCGTCAGGCGCTGGCGCTGTACCGTCGGCCCGCCGACTGGCACGCCGTGCAGCGCCGAGCGATGGCGCAGCGCTTTGACTGGGCGCGCGCGGCGCAGGCGTACCACGAGCTTTACGAGCAGGTTTGTCCTGTCGCTGCATAGGCTGTTTTGTTCCGCGGCGTGCCGTCATGCGCGTCGATCCACCCCTGAAGTCCCTCCGTATGAAGCTCTCCGACTTTCACCACGACACCCCGGTCAACGACGTTGCCGGTTTGAAGCGATCCATCTCCAACAAGCTCGTCTTCACCATCGGCAAGGATCCGGTGGTGGCGAAGCCCGAAGACTGGCTGCGTGCCGCGTCGATGGCGGTGCGCGACCGGCTGGTCGAGCGCTGGATGCTCTCGACCCGCGCGCAGCACGAGCACGACGTGAAGCGCGCGTACTACCTGTCGGCCGAGTTCCTCATCGGCCGCACGTTTACCAACGCGCTGCTGGCGCTGGGCATTCACGACAACCTGCGCCAGGCGCTGGCCGAACTCGACGTCGACTTCGACGCCATCGTCGACCTCGAGCCCGACGCCGCATTGGGCAACGGCGGTTTGGGCCGGTTAGCCGCATGTTTTCTCGATTCGATGGCGACGATCGGTGTGCCCGGCATGGGCTATGGCATTCGCTACGACTACGGCATGTTCCGCCAACGCATCGTCGACGGTCGCCAGGTCGAGACGCCCGACTATTGGTTGGTCGGCGGCAACCCGTGGGAATTTCCGCGGCCCGAGATCGTGCACCGCGTGCGTTTCGGCGGCCACCTGGAACATCACGGTGACGACGTGCGCTGGGTCGGCACGCAAGACGTGCTGGCGATGGCCTACGACACCATCATCCCCGGCTACGACACGCCCAACACGATCACGCTGCGGCTGTGGTCGGCGCGCGCCACGAGTGAGATCGACCTGTCGGCCTTCAACCAAGGCAACTACATGGGGGCGGTCGAAGGCAAGAACCACTCCGAGAACGTGTCGCGCGTGCTGTACCCCGATGACTCGACAGTCTCGGGTCGCGAGTTGCGCCTTCGGCAGGAATACTTCTTCTGTTCGGCCAGCCTGCAAGACCTGGTGCATCGCTTCAAGACGCACCACGAGCGCTTCACGCAGCTGCCAGACAAGGTCGCGATCCACCTCAACGACACCCATCCGGTGCTGGCGGTGCCCGAACTCGTGCGCATCCTGATGGACGAGCATGGCCTGCCGTTCGCGGCGGCGTGGGACATCACGCGCCAGTGCTTCGGCTACACCAACCACACGCTGATGCACGAAGCCCTCGAGACCTGGCCGGTCGAGATGCTGGGCCGCGTGCTGCCGCGGCACCTGAAGATCATCTTCGATATCAACGACGTGTTGATGGCCGACGTGAACCGCCGCAGCGGCATCGCCGACCCCGAACTGATGCGCCGCATCTCGCTGATCGACGAACACGGCGACCGGCGCGTGCGCATGGCGTACTTGGCGGTGGTCGCCAGCCGCAAGATCAATGGCGTGTCGAAGCTGCACTCCGAGCTGATGAAGCAGTCGATTTTCGCGGACTTCGCGGGTCTTTACCCCGAGCGCTTCAACAACAAGACCAACGGCATCACGCCGCGGCGCTGGCTGTCACAGGCCAACCGGCCGCTGTCCGCACTGGTCGACAGCCGCATCGGCACCACGTGGCGGCGTGACCTCGACGAACTGGTGGGTCTGCGCCCGCTGGTCGATGACGCTGCTTTTGTCGCCGCCTTCCGCAGCGCGAAGCGTCAGAACAAGGAGCGCATGGCGCGCTGGGTCAACAAGCACCTGGGCATCAGCCTGAACCTCGACTCGTTGTTCGACGTTCAGATCAAGCGCATCCACGAATACAAGCGCCAGTTGCTGAACGTGCTGCACGTGATCACGCGCTACAACCGCATCAAGGCCGACCCTGACGCCAACGTGGGTGCCGCGCACCGTGATCTTCGCGGGCAAGGCTGCGTCGGCCTATCACATGGCCAAGCAGATCATCAAGCTGGCCAACGACGTTGCGGCGGTCGTCAACAACGACCCCGAAGTCGGCGACAAGCTCAAGGTCGTGTTCATCCCGAACTACAGCGTCAGCCTGGCCGAAACGATCATCCCGGCCGCTGACCTGTCCGAGCAGATTTCCACCGCCGGCACGGAAGCGTCAGGCACCGGCAACATGAAGTTCGCGTTGAATGGCGCGTTGACGATCGGCACGCTGGACGGTGCCAACGTCGAGATCCGCGAGCAGGTCGGCGACGACAACATCTTCATCTTCGGCCTGACGACGCCGCAGGTCGCCGCCCTGCGCGTCAGCGGCTACCAGCCGCGCACGTACTATCGAAAAGAACCGCGAGCTGAAGCGCGCCCTCGAACAGATCCGCGACGGCACCTTCAGCGTCGGCGAGCCCGGCCGCCACCACCAGATCTACGACACGCTGGTGAACTGGGGCGACCACTACCTGCTGCTGGCCGACTACGAAAGCTACATCGCCGCACAGGACAGGGTCGACGCGCTGTACCCGAAGGCCGACGAATGGGCCCGCAAGGCCATCCTGAACGTCGCCGCGATGGGGCCGTTCTCGTCGGACCGCACGATTGCGGAGTACGCGCGGGAAATCTGGGGGATCGAACCGGGGCAGGGGTGAGCCGGGTGCCTTGCAAGCGCGCCACGGATCAGTAAGAATTCCTACTTAGAATTCTTACTTTAAGGGGCTGCTGCCATGCACGTCACTGAAAAGGGCCAAGTCACCATTCCCAAGCGCATCCGCGATGCCGCAGGTGTCGCCCCGGGCAGCAAGGTCTCATTCAGCCTGGAAGGCAGCAAGATCGTGATCACGCCAGTGGCGACCAGTGTTCGCGACGATCGCCGCGCGGCGATGCGCAAGGCTGCGGCCAAGGTGCGTGAGAGCCTGGCACCCGAGTTCCGCCAGTTGGGCAGCGACGAAATCATGGCGTTCCTGCGCGGCGACGACCCGGCCAGCGTGACGCGCCCGGCCAAGGTCGCGCGCCGTGGCCGCGCCTAGCCCGGCGCGTCGAGTCGGCTTGACTGGGCTGGCCGGGTACGACGGCAGCGCGGGCGTCCTGGTCGACACCAACGTCTGGGTCGACTGCATCGACGAAGGCAGCCCGTGGCACGAGTGGGCTCTCGAGCAACTTCAGAACGAGTGCGAGCGTTCGCCGCTGCACGTGAACATCGTCGTCTACACCGAACTGCTGGTGCCGCAGCCCGATGTGACGGCGCTGGACAAGATGCTCGACATCTACGACACGCTGCGCAGTCCGTTGCCGTGGGCATGCGCTGCGCTCGCGGCGCACGCCTTTACGCAGTACCGCAAGCGCGGCGGCGCACGCAATCGGCCGATGCCCGACTTCTACATCGGCGCCCATGCCGCGGTGGCGAACCTGAGCGTGCTCACGCGTGATCGCGCGGGGTACGCAAGCTATTTCCCTCGGCTTCGACTGGTGACTCCGGTGTGACACAAGCGGCCGTGCCGGTCGGCACGGACACGTTCATGTTGTGGGCCAGTCTTGCCGAGCCTTACGGGGTCGCGCTGATGGTCTTTCCGCTGCTCGTCGCGCGTCGCGCGTCGGTGAGTGGGGCAGCCTTGCTGATCGGCCTGGTGGCGATCATGGCGTCACCGTGGCTGATCGATGCCGATCACCGGCTGCACCGGTTCCTGGTGGCCGTTTCGTCGGCGACGGTCGCGGTCAAGGTCGTCGATGCCTGGCTCGATGCGAGGTTTCGCGCCGCGCCGACGTGGCGCCAGTACGTTGCCTTCGTCGCGAATCCGTTCACTCACGTCAGGCGTTGGTTGCCCTTCGAGCGCGTGCACTCGAAGCGTGAGAGCCTTGTGCGGTTGGTCTCACAGGCGACGACATCGGTGATCGGCGGCTTGCTGTTGGCGTTGAGCTTCGGTGTCGATTGGCGCGGGTTGCCGTTCATCGTCGAGCATGCGGTCAAGACGGCAGCCTTCATGGTCACGGTGTGCTGCGGCGTGACCGCGCTGGCCGCGCTGTGGCGCCTGGCGGGCGCTCGAGCGCGTGACGTCATGGACGCGCCGCTGCTGGCGCGAACGCCGGCCGACTTCTGGCGGCGCTACAACCGCAACATGCAGCAGTTCTTCTGGCGCGACCTGTTCAGCGTCGCGGGTGGTCGTCGCTCGCCCGCGCGAGCGTTCATGCTCGTCTTCGGCGTGTCGGCGCTGCTGCACGAGTTCATCTTCTTCGCAGCGATCGGACGCGTTCAGGGCTACCAGCTCGCGTTCTTCGCAGTCCAGGGTGTGGCGGCGATGCTGACCGCGCGCGTCGAGCCGAAGGGGCGGGCCGCGATCGCGTGGGTCGCGGCAACGCTGGTCTTCAACCTCGTCTCGTCGATGCTGTTCTTCGCCAGCATCCACGCCGTGGTGCCGTTCTACAGCGTGGACCTTCCCGACGGGCTTCGTGGCTGGTTGCTTGCAGGCGCGTGAACCGCCGCCGCGCCGTTGCGTTTGCCTTGACCCAGCCGCAGTGCCACGTCTTGCCCGTTTGCGGCCGGGATGGTCGGCGCGGGCGGGTCGATCGCGTCGCTCGTCAAGATCAGCAGGCCGTTGCCGACCTTTGCGTCGGTGTCGGCCGCGGGTGTCGAGCCGCTACGGACGTGAACGCGAAGCACGCGCGAATTCGCCGCGGCGACCTTGTCGCGAAGGACGGTGGGCGCGATCAGGCCGACGAACTGCCGACCGACGTTCAACGCGGCCGGGGCCGGCGGTGTGTGCGGCGTCATGATCGCGCTGACCATCTGCAGGTCGCCGCTGCGCAGGGCCGAGGTCGACGTCGGTCGCCAGCCCTGTGTCGACACGTCCTCGGGTGCGTCATCGTCGATGACCGCCTTCGCGACGCTGAACGAACACGGGTACATGGTCGGCCCGCGGACGACGGGTGTGCAGTCCGCACCGATCACCATCGACTTCATCGCGCGCAGCGCGGCAGGCGGCGCATGCGCGCGCGGTTGCCAACTCCGCACGCTCGCGCCGTGTCATCGAGCGCATGACGGTGGCTGCGGCGCGACAGGCTCGGCGTTACAGGTGCGCGGTCGCGAACGCGGCTGTGCGTCGCCCATGTCGAGGGGGCGATACGGTTGTGGCGTACTTCATGCCTGCGCATAATTTCCGTCGACCTGCACCGTTGCCCTTCGGCGAAGGGCTTGTCGAAGCGAAAGGAAATTCGTGTTCAAGAAACTGGCAAGCGTTGCTGCCCTGGCCGTCCTGGGTGTCATTTCGGGTTGCGGCGGTGGTAGCGATGAGGGCAACCAAGAGGCCACGACGGTTCTCAGCGTTCCCGACCCCGCCACACCGGTGGCCGCTGATTTGACGATCGGAGGCTCGTTCGAAGGAACCACGACAGTGCCGCCCGTCTACACAGGGTCGACGTCGAGGCCTGCGGTGGTTTATCGGGACGCCAGCACCAACACGCTGCCTGATTCGGAAATTGCCCGCGCACCGGGTTTCACCATCCTCGAGTTCGGTGCGTCCTACGACAAGGTCAAGGCACAGAACCCGACGCTCGACACGTCATCCAACGAATTCGCGCAAAAGATCATCGAAGATTTGGTCGCGACGCTTGGCCCGGCGGGTGTGGGTGTGGCGGGCAAGGGTGCCGTAAGTTCAAAGGGTCTTTTGGATCGACTCACGGCCGAAGAGAAGGCGTTGATCTTGAGAAACCCGCTGAAAGCCATCCGGACGCGGACCGCGACGCAAGAAGCAGCAAGCCGGGCTCAGCAATTGTTCGCTGGTGGCGCGTTGTTCCTCGACCGTGGCGATGCCTTTCGCCACGCCTATTGGAATTGGTTGATGAGCGAGTGCTGCACGGTCGAGTGGGCGACGGCCTTTGGTACCGCGCATGAAAGTGAAGAGCCCGACAGCGCCAATCGAGACATGGACCTCAACAACAACATGCTCGGGCGAAGGCTGTTCACTGCGAACCCGACCGCTGCGGCCGCTGCGGCGCAAGACGCGCTGCTTGACTACAACGTGGCCTGGGTCAATGAAAAGAAGAAGAAGGTCACCATCGGCATCGACTATCTGGTGTACCTGAGTCCTGCGCAAACGTTGACGGTGTTCGACGACGGCCCGTCGTTCGACGACATCTACGTGGTTTCCTTGGAAGGCAAAGTCCTCGGCGAAACGCCGGCGGGAAGCTCGCAGAAATTCGAGTTCGACCAGATTTATTCCGGCGATCGACCGCTCGATATCTTTTGCAAACTCGATGGCACCCAAGGTGGTTGTGGATTCGAAATCATCCTCGACGGGGCCATGAAACTTCCCAATGGGAGCCAGTCCACGCCCCAGATCGTCATCCAGCAAGGCCAAACCCACGCGACGACGGTGAAGTTTCCGAAACTGCGTGACGAGCGCTTGAAGTGAGTTGACTCGATGAACCGCCCGGGATGGCGTGCGTGCGACGCACGGACACTGCGCGCCGTCCTTGTGACGCTTGCCATCGTGGCGGGCTGCGCGAACGAGACACGCATCCGTGTCGATGACTTCACGCGGCCCGTGGCCCTGGACCACGTTGCGCCTGCGAACGCGACGATCGTCGGGATGGTCCTCGAAGTCTCCGGACGTGCGACCGAAACCATTGCCGTCGAAGTGCGCTGCAAGGACAAGGTCGTGCGCCGGTTCGATGTCTCCGGAGCGTTCCGTCAAAAGGTGAAGGTGGATGCCTACGCCGCGTGCATCAACCTGGCGTTCCACAGCAGCAGCTTTGTCGACAGTTCGATGACGGTGAGCTACGCCTACACGGTGCTGTAGTCGTTCATCAACTCGGGTTGACGGTTGCGGTTGCGCTCGTCGCTCAGATCCCTTCGACATCCATCCCATGCTCGGCCAGCCAGGCCTTGCGCCGCGCGTAGTCGGGCATCACGCGCTCCACGCGCAGCCAGAAGCCGGGCGTGTGGTGCGGCTCGTGCAGGTGCGCCAGTTCATGCACGACCACGTACTCGGCGATGCTGCGCCGGCAGCAAGATGGCCTTCCAGTGGAAGTACACGCTGCCGCCCTTGCCGCACGACCCCCAGCGGTAGCCCAGATCCTGCACTTTGACCGCCGTCGGCTGCACGTCCATGCGTGACTGGTAATCAGCCACGCGGCCTGACAACCATGCCGTGGCGCGCTCCGCGTACCAGCGCACGAACTGGTCGCGCGCGGCGGGCAAGGCATCGCGGCGCAAACAAAACCGGCCAGCGGCCAGTTTCAGCGGCACGTCTTGTGCAGCGACCAACTTCAGCCGGTGGCTGCGCCCCAGGTACAAGAAGCCTTCACCGCCGACATACGCCTTGCGCGGCACGCGGCGCTGCAAGCGGTCTTTCTCGGCCAGCTTGGTGTAGATCCACACGCGCTTCTCGAGCACGAACGCGCGAAGCTTGCTCTCTTCGACCTGAGGCGGCGCGCACAGCAGCAGATCGCCGCCACGTTCCACCGTGATCTGCATCGTCCGGCGGCGCGCGCTTCGCTGCACCGTGAAGCGAAGCTCGTCCACGCGCAAGCTGGTGGTTTGCGGCGGGGCCAGCATCGCGGTCATGCCTGGCTACACCTGCACGAGTTTGTCGTGGCTGGCTCGGGCCTGCTCCAACAGCTTGTCGGCCAGCAGCCCCGCCTTGTCCGCGTCGACCAGTGGCGGGCGCAGGCGCATCACGTGGTCGAACAGCGTGCCGTTCAGGTTGTCCTGGTCGGCACGCCGGTGCGGCTTCCAGATGTCGCGGTTGCTCTTCAACTCGGTCACCAGCAGGTCGACCAGATCGACGGTCACTTCTTTCAGGCGCAGCAATTCGGCGGGCGCTGGCGGTTGCCCCGCGCACGCCACGTCCAGCACCGTGCGCAGGAACGGCGCGCAGTGTTCGGGCAGATCGTCGGGTGTGCCGTCGGCGCCGGCCTGGCCCGAGCGCAAGTCGTCGACGATCGGCTGCAGCTGGGCGACCACGTCGTTCCAGCGCTCGCCCATCGTGCGCAGGATGTCGTTCAGCCGCTCGGACAGCTTGCGGTACAGGACAGGGTCTTCTTCCAGGTGTTTGCGGATGTGCGATCGGATCGCGTGCTCCATCTCCGACGCCTTGGCGCGGTCGTTGACGGCGCGGGCCAAGTGCGACGCGAAGTCGGCGTCGGTCAACTGGATCGGCGCCACCTTCGGGTCCACGCCCAGCGAGATCACGTGGTCGTCGATCAGCTTGCGGACCTTGGCGCCAACGTCCTTGCCCAGAACCGGTGTGTCCTTGTAGCGGTTGCGCGCCCGCGCGTAGATGTAGGCCAGCCGCTTGGCGTCGGCCGAGTAGGGCAGGCCTTCGGGACGCGGCAGCACCGTGTCCAGCGACGCGAGAAACGCCTTCAGCTTCACCGCGAACTCGGCGCGCAGCCTTTCGCTGCCCAGTGCGTCGATGCAGGCTTCGGTGTCGTCCAGTGAATCGATGCCGCGTTGGCGGAACAGATCGACCACGCGCAGGTGCCGGTCGCGCAGCACCGGCACCTCGTCTTTCAGGCTGGCCAGCGCGCCCTGCACGTCTTCGTCGGCGTACGCGGCCAGGGCTTCCTTCAGGTGCTGCGCCACGCCGTAGTAGTCGACGACGATGCCGCAGCGCTTGCCGAAGCCGGTGCGGTTGACGCGTGCGATGGCCTGCAGCAGTTCGGCTTGTTGGATCGGCCGGTCCAGGTACATCACGCCTTCGATCGGCGCGTCGAAGCCGGTGAGCAGCATCGACTTCACGACCAGAAAGGCAAGCGGGTCGGCCTTGTCGGGCCGTGCGTGGATCAATGGCTTCTTGAAGCGCTTGATCAGTTGCTCGTGCCGCGCGCCGTCGGTCCACGTTTTCCAGGCCGGGTCGTCGTTGTTGCTGCCCGAGATCACGGGCGCGAACTCGAGGCGCGCCAGCGTGTCGCGCCAGCGCCAGGCCTGCACCGCGGCCTGCACGGCAGGCGGGCGTGCACACAGCGCCTCGTCGTCCATCGCCTTGTCTTCAGGGGCCAGTGCATGCGCCTGCGCCAGCAGTTCGTCGCGCGCCTTCGTCAACGCCGCGAAGTAGCGCACGGCCCCCAGCCGGCTGTGGGCCACGACCTGCGCCTTGAAGCCGTTGGGCAGGATGTGGTCGACGTAGTGGCGCACGATGTCGCGCGCCTTGTCGGCGATCAGCGCCGGGGCCTCGAAGACGTGGCCCTTGGTCGCGTACTTGCGCTTGATCGCCTCGAGCTCTTCGGCCGTGTGCTCGCGGAACATGTCCTCGAACAGCTCGTCGAGGTTGCGCGCCGTCGCGACATCGCACCGTTCGCGGTGCGGCCCTCGTAGAGCATCGGTACGGTGGCGCCGTCGGCCTCGGACTCGCGGATCGTGTAGCGGTCGATGAACTCGCCGAAGATTTCGTGGGTGCGCTTCTTCTCGCCCATGATGATCGGCGTGCCGGTGAAGCCGATGCGTGCGCAGTTGGGCAGCGCCCGCCAACAGGCTGGCGTGCAGGTCGCCAGCCTGGGTGCGGTGCGCCTCGTCCACCAGCACCAGGATGGCGTCGTCCTCGTTCAGCACCTCGAAGGTGTCGGTGACCTTGTAGCCGGCCCTCGCTTGTTCGGCCTTCGGTGGCTCGGTGTTCGACCGCTCGGCCGTGGGCAGGTCCTGCTCGGTCAGCGGCGCGTCACCCGCCAGGTCGCCTTCGCGGTACTTCTGAATCGTCGCGAAGACCAGCCCCGGCCCCTTGCGCCGCGCCAGCGCGCGAATGCCCGCCGCGCTGTCGGCCACCTCGACCACTTCGCCCGTCAGCGTCGCGGTGGCGCTGAGCTGGCGTCTGCAGGTCCTTGCGGTCGGTGACGACGATGACCTTGAAGCGCCGAAGCCGCGCGTGCGCGCGCATCTTGCGCACCAGGAACACCATCGTCAGGCCTTGCCCGAGCCCTGCGTGTGCCAGACGATGCCGCCGCGCTGGTCGTGCTCGCCGTGCTGCAGGCGCGTCTGCCCGGTCTCGAGGCGGGCGATCGCGCGGTTGACGGCGCGGTACTGCTGGTAGCGGCACACCGACTTGATGGTCTGGCCGCCCACCTGCATGAACAGCACGAAGTGCCGCACCACGTCGAGCAGGTGCGCGGGCGCCAGCAGCCCGGCCACCAGCCGCTCCTGCTGGGTTCAGCTGCCGACTTGCTCAGTGCACGCGCCACCTCGGCCTCGGAGCCCGTGCCGTTGGGCCCCTCGACCGTCTTCCACTGCGCGTAGTGCTCGAACGCCGCGCCGATGCAGCCGACCCGCGCGTCGTCCATGCACGTGGCGATCAGCAACTGGTTGGTCGTGAAGAGCGCCTCGTTGCCTTCGTTGTCGTCGACTTCGAAGGCGGCCTTGCGCTGGTTGCTGTAGCGGCGCAACTGGTCCACCGCATCAGCCATCGGCTCGAGGATCGACGGGCTCTTGCATTCCACGACCACCAGCGGCATGCCGTTCACCAGCAGCACCAGGTCCGGCACGATGAAGCCCTTGGCCGTGTCGAAGCCCGGCGGGCAATCGACGCGGTACTGGCTGACGACGGTGAAGCGGTTGTTGGCCGGCGTGTCCCAGTCGATGTAGCGGATGGTCTGGCCGCGCCCGCCGTCCCAGCCGGGCAGGCCGTCGACGGTCAGGCCTTTGGTCAGCAGCTCGGTGGCCTTCTCGTTGGCCTCCATCGGCTTGTGTGCGCCCAGCCTTGTGATCGCGGCCACGGCTTCGGACAGCCGCGCTTCGTCCAGCCAGGGCTTGCCTTCGGGATCGGGATTCAACGCACGCAGTTGTTCGCGCAGCGTGCCTTCCTGAATGACCTCGGCGAAGCTGCCGCGGCCGGTGAGGGCAGGGTTGTCGAGGCTGCCTTCGATGTGCGTCCAGCCCAGCGCGCGCAGCTGGGCGACGAAGGGCCTTTCAACGTCGTCGAGTTCGCGGTCCATCGGTACTTCCTTCCCCTGGGGCTGCGGCGCGCTTTCGTGTGGCGCTGTCGGCCGTCTTCTCCGCGGGCTTCGGCGCTGCCTTGCCCGCTGTCTTGCGCGGTGGCTTCGATGCTGGAGTATCTGTCGCGGGTTCGCCAGCATCATCGGCCGCACCCAGTTCCTGCTCGATCTGTTCGATGGTCGGCAGGCTGGTCTGCAACTCGGACGGCAGCGATTCCAGCAGCTTGTACTCGGCGACACCCATCGGCTGCGTGCTGTCGCCCAGTGCGTACTCGGCCACCACCTTGTTCTTGCTTTTGCACAGCAGCAGGCCGATGGTGGGGTTGTCGTGCTCGCTCTTCACCTTGCGATCGATGGCGGTGAGGTAGAAGCCGAGTTGCCCCAGATGCTCGGGCTTGAACTTGCCGCCCTTCAGTTCGATCACCACGTAGCAGCGCAGCTTCAGGTGATAGAACAGCAAGTCGATGAAGAACTCGTCGCCGCCCACGGTCAGCATGACTTGCCGGCCCACGAACGCGAAGCCAGCGCCAAGCTCGAGCAGAAAGCGCGTGACGTGATGCACCAGCGCCGACTCGATCACGCGTTCCTGCGCGTCGTCGGTCAGGCCCAGGAAGTCCAGGCGGTACGGGTCTTTCAGCGATTCGCGCGCCAGGTCGGACTGCGGCGCCGGCAGCAGGCGGTCGAAGTTGGTCACCGCCCGGCCCGACCGCGCGCGCAGGTTCGTTTCGATCTGGATCGCCAGCACGTTGCGCGACCAGTTGTGCTCGATCGCCTTGGCGACGTACCAGCGCCGGTCGTCGTCGGTGCGCAGCTTGTCCAGCAGCGCGATCTGGTGGTACCAGGGCAATCGTGCAAGCACCGCTTGCACAAATTCGGCGTCGGGCCAGGCCTGAGCAAAGCTGCGCATGTACTTCAGGTTGCGCGGTGAGAAGCCGTGCATCTCCGGGAACGCTGTGCGCAGGTCATGCGCCAGCCGGTCGATCACCTTCGCGCCCCAGCCCTCGCGCGCCTGCCGCTCGAGGATGTCGCGACCGATCTGCCAGTACAACGGCACCAGTTCGTGGTTGACGGCTAGCGCCGCGCGCTGCTGGGCGGCGTGGATGCGGGCCTTCAACTCGGCCAGCCAGGCGGCATAGCCGGTGGGTGGGGTGGTGAGCGAGGCGGGGCGCTCGGTGCTCATGGCGCGGCGCGGTCGAGCAGGGGGGTGACGCGGACGCGGCCGGTGAGGAGGTCGTCCATGAGGGCGGATTTGTGGCTGCGGCATTTGACGAGACCCTCGCGCTCGAGCGAGATTCGTTCGTCAAGTGCGGTCAGGCGCTTCCCGATCTCTGTCTGCTCTTCGTGTCCGATCGGCGCCGCCACGGGCACTTGCCTCAATGCGCCAAGAGTGATCTCGGCGAACGTCGTTCCCTTGACCTCAAGCTGGATCGCATCCTGCGCGCGGGAATGCCGTATGGCCCATAGCAGGAATGTTCGATCGGTCCTTGCGTGCGGCGAGATGCGGGCCGTGCCCTGCGTGAGGTTCCCGCCGTCCAGATCGTCAGGTACGGGCAGTACCTTCCCCACAGTGGCACGAATGGCCATGACGATCTCGCCCGTCCGGACTTCGGACCTCGCGTAGCTGCTGGCGATGCGACGGGAGGTACACAGCATCGATTCACGAACCAGCGCGTTGCCCGACATGTCCCCGGTGCGGATATACGGCACGCCGCCGCGAACATGTGGCCCCGCCTGGACGATCCCGTATGTGATCTCGGAAGCGGTGTAGCGCGACAAGGGTTCGACGCTCCACTCCTTCGGAATCCACCCCAACGGCGACGCCTTGTAGAGATGCGGCGCCTCGGCCTGGGGCGGGCGAAGTTCGCCGTTGTCGTCGATGCCGCGCGTCAGCAGGTCGTGCAGCATGCCCTGCTTGACGGCCTCGAGCTTCGCGATGATCGCCTCGGTTTCTTGGATGGCGGTGTCGA
Organism: uncultured beta proteobacterium; assembly: GCA_963738615.1. Lineage (GTDB taxonomy): Bacteria > Pseudomonadota > Gammaproteobacteria > Burkholderiales > Burkholderiaceae_C > CAVTWY01. The sequence goes on along the minus strand of CAVTXI010000012.1, from coordinate 668,632 downwards.
GGGTGTCGAGGATCACCGCAACGAACTGCTGCTCCGCATCGTCAGGACAAAAGACACTGATCGCCTCGAGTCGCTCTCGGTCCACATGCGGAATGCCGGTACCGCTTGTTTGGGCCTTGAGGTACGCCTCAGCGTGTTTGGCGACGTGAAAGAAGTACGAAGGCCGGAACTGTCTACTCGGCGATATCTTCGCCATGGTCGACGCTACCAAGCCAGCCTTTGCCCTGAAGAACTCTCCCGCGTTCGATCCGTCCCACAGCAGAACCGTATCGCCCTCCGAAGCCCGCACCGCGTCTGACCGCGCTTTCGCGAAATCGGACTGCGCTCGACCGCGCAGGAAGTCGGGGTTCAGATAGGGCTCCGCTCCGTTCCCGACGAAGCCAGCGGTAAGGGGCGGCTTGCCTTTCTGGATGGAGATGTGATTTCCGAGGGGCACGAAGTCAGACATACCGCAACCCCTTCAAAAACCCCGACAGCGCCTTCGCCGCCCCCTCCCGCTTGCCCTCGATCTCGGTCAGCGTCACGCGGTACTTGTCCCACCAGTTCTCGAACGACGCGACCACTGCCTTGCGTTGCCCAGCCATGTAGCGCTCGACGATCGCGCGCATGTCGTTGTGCAGGATGGTCAGCAGCAACTCGGCGGCTTGCTTTGTCGACAGACCGTCGACGGCGGCGCTCAGGCGCGCGGCGATGCTGTCCTTGCCGGCCTTGAGCTGCCGCTTCACGGCGGCAAGGTCCTTTTTCCACGCCTGAATCTGCGCGTCGTCCACCGCGTCGTCTTCGTCATCGGCGCCTTCCGCAACGTCGGCGGCGTCGCCGTCCTCACCGTCGCCGTTTTTCGGCCCGGCGGCCTTGATCAGCCCGTCGAGCTCGGCCTTCTTCGCCTCCAACTCTTCGATCGCCTCGACGAAATCGCTCAACAGGAACTTCACGAGCTTGTGATCCAGCGGGTTGTATTTCTTATTCTGTTTCTTGGCATCTTCGTCCACGAGCTCGGACACGATGGTGTCGCGCCACCCGCGAATCAACCCCTGCGGGCCGCGGGCCATCACGGTCTGGAAGTCGTACTTGTTGCCGTCCCAGAACCCGGCCACGATGCCGCGCACGGCGTAGGTGTCGAGCAGCGCAACGGGGTCGAGCGCGGCGCTGAAGCTGGCGAGCCAGTCGTTGCGCATCGCGACGCTGCTGGTCGCACCCTCGAGCTTGACGACGCGCACGCCGTGGGTGGCCCACCAGGTCTCGAACGCCGTACGCAGCGCGGCTTCCTTGGCGACCAGGCTGGCGTTGCCCTCGACCGCGGGCCGCAGATCCTGCCGCTTGGCGAAGGGCGGCGCGAAGTCGACGTACGTCGCGTCGCGCTCGACGAACAAGTCCATCGGGGCAAGGCCATGCGCGGCGAAGAGGTCCGCCTTGGCTGCGATCTCGGCCTTCGGCACGCCGCCCACCAGGTGCGCGCGCACGTCGTGCGGCTCGGGCGGCGGGGCGTTGTCGGCGTAGCGGCGGATGTTGAGGTTGAAGTCGGCCGCCGCCAGCGTGGCGTTGTCGACGATGGCCGAGAAGCCGGGCAGCGCCTTGTAGGCGTGGAACGTGGTGACGATCTTCTCGATGTGTTCGGGCAGCAGGTGGTTCTGCGCCCGGCCTTCGAAGAATTCGCGGTCGGCGTTGATGAACAGCACCTTGCCGCGCCGCTCGCGTGGCTTGCCGCTCACGCGGTTGGCGCCGTGCTGCGTACGCTGGCGCAGCACCAGCACGCACGCGGGGATGCCGGTGCCGTAGAACAGGTTGGGGGCGACGCCGATCACGGCCTCGAGCAGGTCGTCGTTGATGATGCCGGCGCGGATGGCCCTTTCTTCGCCGCCACGGAACAGCACGCCGTGCGGCATCACCGTGGCGACCATGCCGGCGTCATGCGTCACGGCCAGCATGTGCTGCACGAACATCAGGTCGGCCTTCTTGGCGCCCAGCGGCACCTCGCCGTAGGTGAACCGCTCGGGCCTGAACCTCGGGTTCCACGCGGGCGTGCCGTCGGCGTTCTTCTCGGCGTTGCCCCAGTTGATCGAGAAAGGCGGGTTGGTCAACACGCGGTCGAAAGCGCCGCAGCTCGTCGCCTTCCACGTGCTGCGGCTCGGCCAGCGTGTCATCGTTCTGCAGGTCGGCGTTGCTGATGCCGTGCAGCAGCATGTTCATCTTGGCGATGGACCACACGGTGCCGTTGAACTCCTGACCGAAGAGGTTCGCCTTGCGGCCGTCATCGCCGTGCTCGTCGATGTACTCCTTGGCCGCGATCAGCATGCCGCCCGATCCGCAGCATGGGTCGTAGATGTCGTGCTCGAGGGTGGGCTCGAGCAGCCGCACCATCATCCGCACCACGGGTCGCGGGGTGTAGAACTCGCCACCCTTCTTGCCGGCGGAGTCGGCGAACTCGCCGATCAGGTATTCGTAGGCGGCGCCCAGCAGGTCGGGGAACTCGAAGTCGTCGTTGCGCAGGCGGTGCAGGCCGAAGTGCGTGATGAGCTGGCGCAGCTTGATGTCGGGGATCTTGCTCTGGCCGACCTTGCGCGTGAAGTCGATGTGCTCGAGCACTTCGTGCAGGCTGGTGTTGGCATCCTCGATGCCGCCGAGCGCCTTGTTGAGGAAGCCGCCAACGTTCATGGTGCGCATCGTTGGCCAGAAACTGGTAGCGCGACTGCGGCGGCACCCAGAACGAATCCTTCAGGTACCAGCGCTTGTTCTCGGCGGACTTCTCGGCCCCGGCCTTGGTGAGTCCCCGCTCTACCTCGAGACGGATGATCTCCTCGCGCCGCTGATCGAACACGTCGGAGCAGCGCTTGAGGAACAGCATCCCGAAGATGTACTCCTTGAACTCCGACGCATCCATCTTGCCGCGCAGGATGTCGGCGGCTTTGAACAGGTGGCGCTCGAGCTGGGGCAGGGTCAGGGGCATCGGGGTTCGCCGGGTGTCGACGTGGTTCGGAAGGGGCTACTTGGCGACCGACTCGCCGATCAACACGGCTGCTGGAATGCCGAGGCTGCCGTGCAGCCTGCGGATCATCGCCAGCGTCAGGGGCCGCTTGCGATTCAGGATCTCGTAGACGCGATTGCTTTTGCCGATGATTGGCTCGAGGTCCTTGACCGACAGCCCGCTTTGCTCCATCCGGAACTTGATGGCTTCCACGGGGTCGGGCTTGCCGATCGGAAAGTGCTTGGCTTCATAGGCCTGCACGAGGGTGGCGAGGACGTCGAGACGATCGCCCTGCGCGGTGCCAGGAGCCGGGTCCGATGCCATCAAGGTGGAGACCTCCGCGAGTGCGGCTTTGTGGTCGGCTTTGGTCCGGATGGGGCGTATGTTCATCACGATCCTCGTTTTAGTTGGGTTCGACGGTATCGGCGTCGATGGCGTCGTAATCCCGGTGGGTTCCGACGAACTTCACGTACACGATCTGCAGTCTGTAGGCGATGGCGACGATCAAGCGGTAGTCATTGCCTTTGATGTCGATCACGACGCGGCGGTTCTTCAGCACGCTGGCGCTGCGGTACTGGTCTTTGATGTCCGACGGCTTGGTCCAAGTGGCGTTCGTGGCCTCTTCGTACCACGCCTTCAGCGGCTGTTCGACGCCGGGATGTGTTTTCCAGAAGTCACGAAGCGTCGCTACGGCGATGACACGCATGGTGCACTTTAGTCCCAAAACGGGATTAGGCGCGAATGTGATTGCGTGGGCATGCGCCCGTGGTCGCCACTTGTCCCTTGAAAGCGAGGACTCGGCCACCACATCCACTGCAACCCACCCTTTCGCCGTACTGCCATGCGCATCGACAAACTCACCACGCGTTTCCAGGAAGCCCTGGCCGAAGCCCAGACCCTCGCCGTCACGGGCGACAACCCCTACATCGAGCCGACGCACGTGCTGTCGGCGATGCTGGCGCAGGCCGATGGGCCGAAGTCGCTGCTCGACCGCGCGGGGGTGAAGACCGCGGCGCTGAAGACGTCGATGGACACCGCCATTGCCGCGCTGCCGCAGGTGCAGGGCCAGGGGCAGGTGGTGCAGCCGGGGCGTGACCTGATCTCGCTGCTGCAAAGCGCCGAGAAGGAAGCGTCGAAGCAGGGCGACCAGTTCATCGCCAGCGAGATGTTCCTGCTGGCGCTGGCCGATTCGAAGAGTGACATCGGCGGTGTCGCGCGCGGGCACGGGCTGACGCGCAAAGCGCTCGAGGCCGCGATTGCCGCGGTGCGTGGCGGGCAGAAGGTCGACTCGGCCGATGCCGAAGGTCAACGTGAAGCGCTGAAGAAGTACACGCTCGACCTGACCGAGCGCGCCGAGATGGGCAAGCTCGACCCGGTGATCGGCCGCGACGACGAGATTCGCCGCGCGATCCAGGTGCTGCAACGTCGCACCAAGAACAACCCCGTGCTGATCGGCGAGCCGGGCGTCGGCAAGACCGCGATCGTCGAAGGCTTGGCGCAGCGCATCGTCGCCGGTGAGGTGCCCGAATCACTGAAAGACAAGCGCGTGTTGTCGCTCGACATGGCGGGCTTGCTTGCAGGTGCCAAGTACCGCGGGGAATTCGAAGAGCGACTGAAGGCGGTGCTGAAGGACGTGTCGAAGGACGACGGCCGCATCATCCTGTTCATCGACGAGCTTCACACGATGGTCGGCGCGGGCAAGGCCGAAGGTGCGATCGACGCGGGCAACATGCTCAAGCCTGCGCTGGCGCGTGGCGAGCTGCACTGCATCGGCGCGACCACGCTGGACGAATACCGCAAGTACGTCGAGAAAGACGCCGCGCTCGAACGCCGCTTCCAGAAGGTGCTGGTCGACGAGCCCAGCGTCGAAGCCACGGTTGCGATCCTGCGCGGTCTGCAAGAGAAGTACGAGGTGCACCACGGCGTCGAGATCACCGACCCGGCGATCGTCGCCGCGGCCGAGCTTTCGCACCGCTACATCACCGACCGCTTCCTGCCCGACAAGGCGATCGACCTGATCGACGAAGCGGCGGCGAAGATCAAGATCGAGATCGACTCGAAGCCCGAGGCGATGGACAAGCTCGACCGCCGGCTGATCCAGCTCAAGATCGAGCGCGAGGCGGTGCGCAAAGAGAAGGACGAGGCGTCGCAGAAGCGCTTCGGCATCATCGAAGACGAGATCAAGAAGCTCGAACGCGAAGCCGCCGACCTGGAAGAGATCTGGAAGGCCGAGAAGGCCACCGCGCAGGGCAGCGCGCTGGTGAAGGTCGAGATCGACCACGTGCGCGAGCAGATCGAGCAGCTGAAAGCGCAAGGGCGACTTCAACAAGGTCGCCGAGCTTCAGTACGGCCAGCTGCCCGAGCTCGAGAAGCGCCTGAAGGACGCGCAGGCGAAAGAGACCGCCAAGGGCAAGGGTGGCGCGCCGCAACTGCTGCGCACGATGGTCGGTGCCGAAGAGATCGCCGAGGTGGTGTCACGCGCCACCGGCATCCCGGTCAGCAAGCTGATGCAGGGCGAGCGCGACAAGCTGTTGCAGATGGAGAAGAAGCTGCACGAGCGCGTGGTCGGACAAGACGAAGCGATCACCGCGGTGGCCGACGCCATCCGCCGCTCGCGCGCGGGCCTGTCGGACCCGAACCGGCCGCTGGGCTCGTTCCTGTTCCTCGGCCCGACCGGCGTGGGCAAGACCGAGCTGTGCAAGGCGCTGGCCGGGTTCCTGTTCGACAGCGACGACCACATGGTGCGCGTCGACATGAGCGAGTTCATGGAGAAGCATTCGGTCAGCCGCATGATCGGCGCGCCGCCCGGGCTACATCGGCTACGACGAAGGCGGTGTGTTGACCGAAGCCGTGCGCCGCAAGCCCTACAGCGTGATCCTCTTCGACGAAATCGAGAAGGCGCACCCCGACGTGTTCAACGTGCTGCTTCAGGTGCTGGACGATGGCCGCCTGACCGACGGGCAGGGCCGCACCGTCGACTTCAAGAACACCGTGATCGTGATGACCAGCAACCTGGGCTCACAGATGATCATGCAGATGGTGGGCCAGCCCACCGACAAGATCCGCGACGCGGTGTGGGGCGAGGTGAAGGCGCATTTCCGGCCCTGAGTTCTTGAACCGCATCGACGAAACGGTGGTGTTCCACGCGCTGGACCGCAAGCACATCGAAGACATCGCGCGTATCCAACTGCGTCAACTCGAAGGTCGCCTCGCGAAGATGGACATGAAGCTCGACGTGTCACCCGAAGCGATTGCCGAGATCGCGAAGGTGGGCTTCGATCCGGTGTTCGGCGCGCGGCCGTTGAAGCGCGCGATTCAGCAGCGCATCGAGAACCCGGTCAGCAAGCTGATCCTCGAAGGCCGCTTCGGGCCGAAGGACGTGATCCCGGTGAACGTGAAGGGCGGCGAGTTCGGCTTCGAGCGCGTGGTGCACTGAGGCTGTTGCCGGCGCGGACGGTCATCGCCGCCTGGCGCCTCAGCCCTGCTTCACCCCAGGCGGTGACGTGTCGGTGTCGATCTCGGGGAACACGGCTTTTTCGATGCGTTGCAGCTTCAGCCGCACGACCACCACGTTGGCGTCTTCGCGACCGACGATCGCGACGAACGCCAAGTGATCGTGGCCCGGTACGGGGCGCACCAGGACATGGTGCTCGTCGAAGGTCATCGCCGCGTCGGGCACGCGGCCCGGGATCTGGAAACCCAGCGCGGCGGCGCGAAGTGAATTGGCCAGGCGCGCGCCGTGTCCGGCGTAGCCCTGCGGGTCGGCCACCGCGTGCTCGGCCACGGTGCGGCGGGTGTTCAGGTCAACCACCGCGCAGCTGCGCATGCCGGCCACGGTGCCGCACTGCGTCAACAGGTCTTGAATGCGCGCGTGAACGGTGTTGGCTCGGCGTGCCGCTGGGCTCGAGGATGCGGGCGCATCGAAGACGGTTGGCTGCAGGTCCGCCGGTATGGTGGGTGCGTCGTCGCTTGCTGGTGCGGCGTGTGGGGGTGGGGCTGCCTTCGGCCTCGGATTGGAATCGGCTGCGGCGGGGCGCTTCGACTCGCGCTTGGACATCGACGCGATCGTCTTGGCCGCCGCATCGATGTTGGCCTGGCCCGGCAGTGGCGTGGGCTCGGCGTTGCGATCGCGCTGGATGAGAAGCTTGCGCCGCAGCGCTTCGACGGCGGCGGCCGTGGCTTCGGCGCTGTGGCGCGCGTGGCCCGCGGCGCGACCCCGCGGGCTGGTCGGGTCGTCCAGCGGCATCATGGTTGTCTCGCCCAACTCGGCCAGCGTATTCCAGCGGCTGCGCACGAAGTCCCAGGCGTCGAACGGGCGCACGATCGGTGGCGACACCAGCACCTCGATGCCGCGCTCGCGGCCAAGCTGCGCGGCCTGCGCCTTCAGCGCGGGCATCGGCCGCAGCGGCATCAGCAGGGCGTGGCGGTTGCTCCAGGCGGGTTGCTTCATGGCGTTCTGCACGCCAGCCAGCGCCACGGCCATGGCCGCCGCGCTGACCTCGCCGTCGACGATCACCACCGCCAGCCCCGCCCGTCCAAGCAGCACGTCGGCGACCTGCTTGCGCGCGGGCTCTTCGGTGTCGGGCGTCTGTGTGCTGTAGATGCGCACCCGCTGCGAAGCCTGGGTACCGCTGCTCGACAGCTCGACAAACTCGAGCCGTGCCAACAAGTTGCCGTAACCCTGCCGACGTACCGTCAGCGTGTGCACGGGCAACTGCATCGCCGCGGCCACGCCCGCGAGCAGACGGCGCGACATGGTGCCGCCGATGTCGTGCACCGCCAGGTACAGCGGCTGCAGCACGTCGAACTGAAGGCTCAGCGCTTCGGCGGCTTCGCAGACCACCGACATGTCCCACATCGTCTCGCCCACGCGCCTGCCGATGTCACCAGGGGATGCAGTCCAGCCGTCGCCCGAAGGCGGCAGGGTTGACCGTCCCAAGGTCGATGACGTGCTGTTCGGCATGGAACGCATATCGAGCGGCACCTGATCGGTGGCGCCCCATGACGTCATGTCCTGAATCGGCTTGGGCATATGTCAGGAAGTGTACGTAGCGACCCTCTGGCGAAGCGTCGTCGGCGTGCGTCGAGGCACATCGACCCGAGCCCCGGCATGAATTACTCCACGTTCGGCGGGCTCGAGAGCGCTTCGTAGAATCGCCGGCATGAGCATCGCTGCGCAACAACCGCCGGTCGTCATCGTCGGTGCCGGGCTTGCCGGCCTGACGATCGCGCTGCACCTGGCGCCGAAACGCCGCGTGATCGTGTTGGCCAAACGCAACCTCGAGGAAGGCGCGACCGCGTGGGCGCAGGGCGGCATCGTCGGTGTACTGGGCAACGATGACAGCGTCGAATCGCACGTGCAGGACACCGTCACCGCCGGCGCCGGGCTCGTCGAAGAGCACACCGCGCGCTTCATGGCCGAACACAGCGCCTCGGCAGTCGGCTGGCTGGTGGAGCAGGGCGTGCCGTTCTCGGCCGATCCGCAAGGCCCGCTGGGGCTGCACCTGACACGCGAAGGCGGGCATGCGGTGCGCCGCATCGCGCACGCCGCCGACGCCACCGGCTGGGCGATCCACCAGGCGCTGCTCGAGCGTTGCGCGAAGAACCCGAACATCGAGATGCGCGCGCGCTGGATGGCGGTCGACTTGATCACCTCGCGCCACCTGAAACGTCGTGAACGGCCGCGTTGCTATGGCATCTACGCGCTCGACATCGACTCGCGCAAGGTCCACACGCTGGCGACGGACGCGGTGGTGCTGGCCACCGGCGGCGTCGGCAAGGTCTACCGCTACACCAGCAACCCCGACACCTCCACCGGCGACGGGATCGCGATGGCGTGGCGCGCGGGCTGCCGCGTGGGGAACATGGAGTTCATCCAGTTCCACCCGACGTGCCTGTACCACCCGCAGGACCGCAGCTTCCTGATCACCGAGGCGATGCGCGGCGAAGGCGCCCACCTGAAGCTGCCCGAATCGGCAGGCGGTGCGCGCTTCATGCCCGCGCACGACGCACGCGCCGAACTCGCGCCGCGTGATGTCGTCGCGCGCGCGATCGACTTCGAGATGAAGAAGCATGGGCTGGACCACGTGTGGCTCGACGCGCGCCCGATCGTGGCCGAGAAAGGCGAGGCGTTCCTGAAAGAGCACTTCCCGACGATTCACGCGCGCCTGCTCGCGTTGGGCATTGACATCGCGAAGGACCCGATCCCCGTCGTGCCGGCGGCGCACTACACCTGCGGCGGCGTGGTCACGGATCTGTCTGGCCGCACCGACATGCCGCACCTGTTCAGCGTCGGCGAGGCCACCTACACCGGCTTGCACGGCGCGAACCGGCTGGCCAGCAATTCGCTGCTCGAGTGCGTGGTGATCGGCCGCACGTGTGCGCAGGCGGTCCTCGACACGAAGTCCGACTCGCCGCCTGCGCTGCCGGCCTGGGACGAAAGCCAGGTCGAAGACGCCGACGAGCAGGTGGTGATCGCGCACAACTGGGACGAGCTGCGGCTGATGATGTGGAACTACGTGTCGATCGTGCGCACGACCAAACGGCTCGATCGTGCGCAGCATCGCATCGAGCTGCTGCGCGACGAGATCTTCGAGTACTACGCGAACTTCCGCGTCACGCGCGACCTGCTCGAGCTGCGCAACCTTGTCGATTGCGCCGACCTGATCGTGCGCTCGGCCCTGGCGCGCCACGAAAGCCGCGGGCTGCACCACAGCCTGGACTATCCGTACACGCTGCCGGTGAGTTTCCCGACGCTGCTGACGCCGCCGACGGCGGGGATCAACAGCGGCGACTGAGCCGTGTCGCCGCGGATGACCACCGCGCAAGACAGGCGGATGTAGGGGTTTCGTCTGTGCGCATGTAGGCGCACATTCCGCCGCGTCAGCTCGACAGGAGGGACCATGCAGGATTCGTCGCCTTCCCGTACGCGTTCCTTCGCATCGCTCGCATTCGTTGCCGCCGTTGGCCACGGCACGGTGCAGGCGCACAACGAGTCGGTGCATCAGCGCATGACCGACTACGCTTACCACGTGTTGCTGGCTGCGGCCGCCGCTCGAGACGGGCGCGACATGTCACCGCGGTTGCGCTCGCGCATCGACAGCACGGCCAAGCGTGATCGCGCGGTCGCGGCGCTGCTCGGGGCCGCATCCCTCGCGCGGCCGCGGCTGCAAAGCCTGAAGTCCGGTCTTCCTCCAGACGACACGCCCTGCGTGTTCCCCTCGTTCGTCGCCGCCGTCGGCGGTGGGGTGCCCGACTGGCATTTGCCCGCGCAGACGTGGTTGATCGACATCGCGATGAAGCAGGTCCGGTTCCCGGTCACGGTGCACTACGGGCATGGGCCCGTCATCTGCGCCATCGACATCGCCTACCAACCCAGTGGCGTGCTGGCGAGCGTCAACCCCGGCACGCTGACGACCCGCGATCACACCGGCGTGACCTTGGGGTATTGGGCAGCAGCGCCCGACAAGGCGAAGCATGACTGGGTGCTGAGCTCAACGACGCTCGGCGCGCTTCAGGTGCCGCTTGCGGTCGGCATCGGCGTCGAAACGACGCTCGCGGCAAGCGCCGCGTGCATCCTCGCCTGCGGGCTCTTTCCGCCGGCTTGCGTCGCGTGTCCGGTGCTTGGTGTTGCCGCGGGCGCGGCGGCAATCGACGAAATCACCAGCATCGACGCGAGCGCGCTCGAAAGCGAGGATTACGTCGGCTTCGGGCACTTCATCGACATGAAGCCGCCGCCGGCAGGAGCGACGCTCTTCGACACGCAGCCCGGCAAGTCGATGCTGCGCGCCGGGCCCACCGGCGTCCCCGACCTGACCGAAGAACTCGTGATCCTTGCGTTCGAACTGGGTGGCGTGCACGTCAATCACGCCAAGTCCTCGGCACCTTCCGACTACGAGATCGTGCTCGGCGCGAGCGGCGCGGTCGGCACCGATGGCCACGTCAACACCACGGCGCGCGGCGCGTCGCAGTGGCAGGCGCCGCTGCTTTCGCACCTGGAGTTGACGGCGGTCGACAACCTGGCGATGTTCGGCTACCGCAAGGCGCGCGGGTTTCGTGGCGAGTCGCTCGAAGTGCGGCAGCTGGGTTGGCCGCTTCATGCGCTGGGCGACGCTGCGGTGCCGATGCACGCGGTCGGCGCGTCGGGCTGGGGCCACCGGCCCTACGAAGACAGCGTCGATGCGCGCTTCGACACCCTGGTGGCAGCGTCGAACACCGCGGCGTCGATCGAGACGGTGGTGGACGTCCTGCGTCGCGCAGCGGTGTGGCGCACCTTCATCGAAGCACGGCGTGCGGCGCTGGGTTCGACCGACGTACCGGTGCGCGACCTCGTGACCGCGGTTGCCGATCGCACACGCGTGAAGGCCGACGCCAAGCCGCAGGTGTTCAGCGACCTGGCGTCCCTGGCCTACATCGTCGACCAGGACGCGGCCATGTCCGTCTACGAATCCACGGCGATGACAGCGGTGCAGCGCGATCTGCTGATCGAGGGCATCGCCGCAGTGCTTGCGTTCCTCGTCGCGTACACCGAGGTTGCGCCGTGAAGATGTTGGCCTTGACGAAGCCGGTGGCGGGCGCGATGTGCGCTGCGTTCGCGCTGCTGGCCCAGGCGCAGGGCGCGCTGCCCGACTGCCTTGCTCGCGCTCGCGCCGAAGCCGTGAAGGGCTACGAGCAACATCGCTCGGCGGTCGAGGCGCGCGAACAACTCGAAATCGCCGCGGCACGGTGCGCCGACCCTGCAGCTCAGGATCACGCGATCCGGCTGCGCGGGCGCATCAACGCCGACCGCGCACGGATCGCGCACGCGTTCGTCAGCGGGGCGCAGTCGCTCGCGTGGTATCGCGCAGCGCGCGCTGACCGGCTGCGCAAGCAACGCGCGCTCGAGGCCACGTCGAGCGCCCTCCAGGCCTGGATCGAAGGCGACGCCGACAGCGATCTCGTGCCCGACCGCACCGACCGCTGCCCGCGCACGCCCGCCCTGCAGCCTACCGACGACGTCGGCTGCCCGATCGAGGTGCGCGCCACGTCGCGTGATGCGCGCGACGATAAGCGCCTACGCGACGTGCTTCGGGATACGCGCTTTCTGTTCAACACCAAGTGCGCCGACGCGCTGCCGCTTCGCATCCCTCAGCCACTGCAGTGGGGGCGTGGACGGCAGGTGCGGCTCGGCGCCCATGGATTCAACTTCGCGATCACGAAGGTCGCGGGCCAACCGGCAGGGTGCGATGTCTTCTATGAAGTTCAGTTTCGATTCATCGATCCCAACCCGGGCAACCCGGCGCTGCCGCCCGCCAAGGCCGTGACGGTGGTCTTCGGGGCCGGTGAGGATCTGATCGACGAGCCGGCGCGAGTGATCTTCGGCCTGCCGATGCTGGCCCAGCTGACGCCCGCGCGCGCCGCGGTGCGCGAAGCCGTCAGTCGAGAGTACTTCCGTGCGAGTTGGCGCGTGCGCGCGGTGAACGGTGCGAATGCAACCTCGCCGTGGAGTCCCTTTGTGACCCAGGGCCCTGCGCCCGGTGGTGTGCAAGGCGGCTGAGGCCGGGCGCCGAAGGCTTTCGACGCGGCCCGGACTTACGCCGCGCCGATGTCCGGCACGAACCCGCGCGCCGGTTTGGCGATCTTGGCGGGGTTGGCCTTCACGAAGTCGAGCATGCGCACGATGCAGCCCATCGCCTGGCTGCGCACGGCTTCCGCGACATGGATCTCGCCGCTGCCCTTCTCGAGGCACTGCGCCACACCGTCGAGTGCGTTCATCGCCATCCACGGGCAATGCGCACAGCTCTTGCACGTGGCACTGTTGCCGGCGGTGGGTGCTTCGATCAGCGTCTTGCCCGGCGCGAGTTGTCGCATGCGATGCAGGATGCCGTTGTCGGTGGCGACGATGTACTCCTTGGCCTTGCCTTCGACCACGGCCCGGATGAGCTGCGACGTCGAGCCCACCACATGCGCCTGCGCGATCACGCTTTCGGGTGACTCGGGGTGCACCAGCACCAGCGCGTCGGGACGTTCCTTGCGCATCAGCTCGAGCTCGACGCCCTTGAACTCGTCGTGCACGATGCACTCGCCGTTCCACATCAGCATGTCGGCGCCGGTTTGGTCCTTGATGTAGCGGCCCAGGTGCCGGTCGGGCGCCCACAGCACCTTTTCGCCTTGCGCGTGCAGATGCTCGACGATCGCGACCGCGCATGAACTGGTCACCATCCAGTCGGCGCGCGCTTTCACGGCAGCGCTGGTGTTGGCGTAAACGACGACCTTGCGGTCAGGGTGGGCGTCGCAGAAGCGCGTGAATTCGTCGGGCGGGCAGCCCAGGTCGAGCGAGCACGTGGCCTCGAGGTCGGGCATCAGCACGCGCTTGTCAGGCGAGAGGATCTTCGCCGTCTCGCCCATGAACTTCACGCCGCAGACCACGAGTGTCTTGGCCGCGTGGTCGCGGCCGAAGCGCGCCATCTCGAGCGAGTCGGACACCACGCCGCCGGTCTCGAGCGCCAGGTCCTGGATGTCGCCGTCGACGTAGTAGTGCGCGACCAGCACCGCCTTCTCGCGTAGCAGCAACTCACGCACGCGCGCTTTGTCGGCGTCGCGCTGCGCCGGGCTTCGTGGTGCGGGCACGGTCGCCCATGCGTGTGCCGTGCGGCTTTTGCCGCTGGCATCCTGTCGCGTGAAATCGAAGAGGATCTGTGCCATGTCCGAGCCATGCCTGTCGTCGCCGCGACGGGGCCCGAATGGTACGGCTTTCCGCACGCCGTGAAGGTGGCGTGGCGACGGGGCGCCGGGGGTGTCACCCGAGGCAGCGCTAAGCCATGGCGTGCTGCGCCTCGGCCAGCTTCATGCGTGCCAACGTCAGGTTGGCGCGCACGTGGTCGAGCTTGGCGAAGACGAACAGGTGGGTCGGCGACGCCAGCGGGCGGATCACGTACTGATCGTCGCCGGCGCACATCACCACTTCCTCGACCGGGGCGGTGCAGTCCAGGGCCCTGGCGGTATCTTGCTGCGCGCGCAATGCGTCGGCAAGCACGCGCGCGGTGTGCGCGAGGTCGAGCCCGCGTTCGTGCGACTCGCCGACCATCAGCTGGCCGCTGCGAAGGTCGGCGACCGCGCAACCGACGAAGCCTTCGATCGCCATCAAGGCGCGCAGCACCAGGGCCTGTGTTCTGGTCGAGTCGGATGTGTCGCGGCGTTCGGTCAGCATGGTTCGTAGTTCGTCGTTCGTCGAGAAGCTAACGCAGCAGGCCTGGGGATCGCAATCCCGCGCCGCACTGCGAGCCGATTGCACTTCCACCCGGCGTGATCGATGTCACGGATCACGTGTGGGGTGGACTACGATTCCGCATGACTGCCGTCGCCCAAACAGGCTTGCGTGCCGATGCCCGGACGATTTCGCTCGTCGGCGTCGCGCACGGCACCTCGCACTTCTTTCATCTGCTGCTGCCGCCCCTGTTCCCGTTCTTCGTGCGTGACTTCGGTGTCAGCTACGCGCAGCTTGGCTTGCTGGTCACGATGTTCTTCGTCGTGTCGGGTGTAGGGCAGGCGCTGTCGGGGTTCATCGTCGACCGCTTCGGCGCGCGGCCGGCGTTGTTCACGGCCCTCGCGTGTTTTGTGTTGGCCGGCGTGTGTGGGTCGATGGCACAAGGCATGTCGGGCTTGGCGTTGACGGCGGCGTTGGCTGGCATCGGCAACGCACCCTTTCATCCGGTTGACTTCACGATCCTCAATCGCCGGGTGTCGAAGCTGCGGCTCGGGCACGCGTTTTCTGTCCACGGCATCAGCGGCAACCTCGGTTGGGCCAGTGCGCCGGTGGTGCTGCTGGGGGTGACCTCATTGACCGGGCAATGGCGGCACGCGCTGCTGGTCGCGGCGCTGCTGGCGGCGCTGGTGTTGGTGCTGGCGATGTGGCAGCGCGACGCTCTGGGTGATGACCATGCGCTGCTGCGCGCCGAAGCTGCCAACGCCGCCAACGCCGCGTCGAATCACCCGTTTGCATTCCTGCGGCTGCCGTCGGTGTGGCTGTGTTTCTCGTTCTTCTTCTGGTCCACGGCAGCGCTGGCCGCGGTGCAAAGTTTTGCGGGCCCGGCGATGCACCGCATCCACGGCCTGGCCCTCGAGATCGGCGCCTACGCGGTCACCGGCTTCACGCTATGCGGCGCCGTGGGCATGCTCGCGGGCGGCTTCGTCGCCGCGAAGGCTTCTCGGCTCGAGCGTGTGATTGCGTGTGGGCTTCTTGCATCGGCGGTCCTGCTCGCGCTGGCTTCACTGCCGGCGGTCGGCGGTGTCGGCGCGTTGGTGTTGACATCGCTGGCGGGGTTGGGCGCCGGTCTTGCAGGGCCGTCGCGCGACATGCTCATTCGCCGCGCCGCGCCACCCGGAGCCACGGGGCGTGTCTACGGCACGGTGTATTCAGGCCTGGACCTGGGCTTCGCACTCGCGGCACCGGTGTTCGGTGTGCTGCTCGATCGCGGTCTGCCCGCGTGGGTCTTCCTCGGTGCTGCATCGGCGCTGCTGCTGGGGGTGGCATCGGCCGGACTGGTGGCACGTCGCGCTGCGGCGCCCGCCAGCGCGGCGATGAGTGCGGCGTGAGCAACGCAAAGCACGCCGCCGACGCGGCTGGTGGATCCAGGCCCGCGGGGCACGCCCTGGTCGAGGCCCTGGTGGCGCAGGGTGTCGACACCGTCTTCGGCGTCCCCGGCGAAAGCTTCCTTGCGGCGCTCGACGGTTTCCTCGAGCACGCGGGTCGCATCCGTTTCGTCGCTTGCCGTCATGAAGGCGGCGCGTCGTTCATGGCCGAAGCGCAGGGCAAGCTGACGCACCGGCCCGGGGTGTGCTTCGTCACGCGCGGCCCTGGCGCGACCAACGCGTCGATCGGCGTGCATACGGCTTGGCAGGATGGCACGCCCATGCTGCTGCTGGTGGGCCAAGTCGCAAGCGACCAGCGCGACCGCGAGGCGTTTCAAGAGCTCGACTACCGCCAGTTCTTCGGCCCCGGCACGCTGGGCATGGCGAAGTGGGCCGCCGAGGTGCATGACGCCGACCGCCTGCCCGAATACGTCGCACGCGCCTTTCGCGTGGCGATGCAGGGCCGGCCCGGCCCGGTGGTGCTGGCGTTGCCTGAAGACATGTTGACCGGCTTGACCGCGGCACCGGTGCTCGCGCGTGTGGAGCCCGCACGCGCCGTGCCCGACGCGACGTCGATCGCGCGTGCACGCGACATGCTGGCGCACGCGCAGCGTCCGCTGGTGGTGGCCGGTGGTGGCTTCGACGCCGATGGCGCACGCGCCTTGCAGGCCTTCGCGCACGCATGGGGCCTGCCGGTGACGTGCGCCTTTCGCTGGCAAGACACGCTCGACAACCGCGACCCTTGCTACGTCGGTGACATGGGCATCGGCATCAACCCGCCGTTGGCGCAGCGCATCCGCGACGCCGACGTGATCCTGGCGTTGGGTGTGCGCCTGAGCGAAATGGAGACCGGCGGCTACAGCCTCCTCGAGCCACCGCGCCCGAAGCAGACGTTGATCCACGCGCACCCGGGTGCCGAGGAACTCGGGCGCGTCTACGCCCCCGATGTCGCGCTGCAGGTGTCGATGAACGCGATGCATCTGCTGCTGGACGCGTGGCACGCGCCAGTCGATTGGCCCTGGCAGTCATGGACCCATGCCGCACGCGCCGATTACGAAGCCACGGCGACCGCGCCGCTGGTCGAGCCGGTCGACATGGCGCAGATCGTCAAGACCATTCAGCGCCTGTGCCCCGAAGACACGGTCTACACGAACGGCGCCGGCAACTTCTCGGGCTGGCTCCACCGCTACGTGCGCTATCGCGGTTTACAGCATGCGGGCCGAACGCAATTGGCGCCCACGTCAGGCGCGATGGGTTACGGCTTTCCGGCTGCGGTGGCGGCGGCGATCCTGGGCGGCGGGCGGCAGGTGATCAACCTCACCGGCGACGGCGACTTCCTGATGACGGGCCAGGAGATGGCCACCGTGATCGCCGCGGGCGTCACGCGGCTGGTGTGCGTGGTGGTCGACAACGCGACCTACGGCACCATTCGCATGCATCAGGAACGCGAGTACCCAGGCCGTGTGTCGGGCAGCGGTCTCGTCAACCCTGACTTTGCGGCGATGGCGCGTGCGTTCGGCTGGCACGCGTCGACGGTGCGTGCCACAGCCGAGTTCGAACCAGCCTTCGTGGATGCGCTCGCGGCGGGCAAGCCGTCGCTGATTCATGTGCACCTGCCCACCGATGTGAGCACCACGCGCGCTACGCTGAGCGCCATCCGGGCATCGGCGATCGCGAAGCGAGAAGGGTGACGTCGCGTTGCGCTAAGCCGCCGTGGCGGCGCGCCTACTTGCAGTTGGCGGCGATGGCCTCGCGCGTACGTGCCGCATCGGCAGCGCGCTGAGCGTCGTCAAGCACTTCGCGCTCGCCTTTTTCATTGACGCGCGACAGGCGGACGCCCGAGTCGATCGACGCCATGTGCGAGCGCGCGCGAAGGCAGTTGTCCTTCATCGTCGCGGCCTGTTTCTCTTCGGCTTCCTTCGCCTTGGCCGCCTCGTCCTGCTCGTTCTTCTTCTTGCGCGCTTCGAGTTCGGGATCGACATTCGTGGCCGCGGTTTTCGTCGCCGCGGGTGTGGAAGCAGAAGGCGCGGAAGCCGATGGTGCCGCAGGGGTGGCGCGGCGCTTCTGGTCGCCACCCGGTGGGCGGATCAAGATGTCTTTCGAAGCCACGTCGGGTGGTGGCGGACGATCGCTGACCGTGACACGGCCCTGCGCGTCGCGCCACTTCCATTGCGCGTGACCCTCTGTCGGCAGTGCCGCTAGGACCAGGGCGAGGGCGAGGGGAATCAACGCGCGCATGAACGCAAGCTCGACTAATGAAACGATGCTTCAAAGTGTAGTCGCGGCCCGCGCTGTAGACCGTCGCCGCGCCGAGAAGCATGAGGGGCATTTCACGGTTCCTATAATTCGTTTTTGCGTCAGGAGCCCTTTTTCATGCGCGTTCTCGGCAAAGCGCTCACGTTCGATGACGTACTGCTGGTGCCTGCCTACTCGCAGGTCCTGCCCAGGGACACCAGCCTCGCGACCCGACTGTCCCGCCGCATTCCGCTGAACCTTCCGCTGGTGTCCGCCGCGATGGACACCGTGACCGAAGCACGCCTGGCGATCGCGATCGCGCAGGAAGGCGGTATTGGCATCGTGCACAAGAACCTCGAGCCGCACGCGCAAGCCGCCGAGGTCGCGCGCGTGAAGCGCTATGAATCGGGCCTGCTGCGCGACCCGATCACGATCACGGCCGACGCCACGGTGCGCAGCGTCAAGGCGCTTTCGGAGCATCACGGCATCTCGGGTTTCCCGGTGCTGGAAGGCAAGCGAGTCGTCGGCATCATCACCAACCGCGACTTGCGATTCGAGACGCGCATGGACGCTCCGGTGCGCGACATCATGACGCCGCGCGAGCGCCTGATCACGGTGCGCGAAGGCGCCACGCTGGAAGAGGGCAAGGCGCTGATGCACAAGTTCAAGCTCGAGCGCGTGCTGGTGGTGAATGACGCCTTCGAGCTGCGCGGCCTGATGACCGTGAAAGACATCACCAAGCAGACCAGCTTCCCGAACGCCGCGCGCGATTCGCAAGGCAAGTTGCGCGTGGGCGCCGCGGTGGGCGTGGGCGACGGCACCGAAGAGCGGGTCGAAGCGCTGGTGCGCGCCGGCGTCGACGCCATCGTCGTCGACACCGCGCACGGCCACAGTGCCGGCGTGATCGAACGCGTGCGCTGGGTGAAGAAGCACTATCCCAACGTCGACGTGATCGGCGGCAACATCGCCACGGGCGCAGCCGCGTTGGCGTTGGTGGAAGCGGGTGCCGACGGCGTGAAGGTCGGCATCGGGCCAGGGTCGATCTGCACCACGCGCATCGTCACCGGCGTGGGCGTGCCGCAAGTCATGGCGATCGACAACGTGGTGCAGGCACTGAAGGGTTCGGGCGTGCCGGTGATCGCCGACGGCGGCATCCGCTACTCGGGCGACTTGGCCAAGGCCATCGCCGCGGGCGCCGACAGCGTGATGATGGGTGGAGCGTTTGCCGGTACCGAAGAAGCGCCCGGCGAAGTCATCCTGTTCCAGGGGCGCAGCTACAAGGGCTACCGCGGCATGGGCTCGATCGGTGCGATGCAGAAGGGGTCGGCCGACCGCTATTTCCAGGAAGGCCAGGAAGGCGGCGCCGGTGAAGCGTCGGCCAAGCTCGTGCCCGAGGGCATTGAGGGGCAGGTGCCCTACAAGGGCCCGGTCGTGAACATCGTCTTCCAGATGGCCGGGGGCCTGCGTGCGTCGATGCACTACTGCGGTTGCGCGACGATCGAAGAGATGAAGACGCGGTCGCAGTTCGTCGAGATCACGTCGTCGGGCATCCGCGAGAGCCACGTCCACGACGTCCAGATCACCAAAGAAGCGCCGAACTACCGCGCCGAGTGATGACCGACGCCCAAGGTACGCAGGGGGGCGCGGGCAGCGAGGGCGGCGCAGGCGGCCGCAAGGCCGCGATGGGGTTCATCCTCGTCACGGTGCTGATCGACATGATCGCGATCGGCCTGATGGTGCCGGTGCTGCCGCACATCATCGGCACGTTCACGCACAGCAACGATGAGCAGACGCTGGCGTTCCTCGTCGTCACCGTTGCGTTCGGCTTCGCGAACTTCGTCGGCTCGCCGATCATGGGCGCGTTGTCGGACCGCTTCGGCCGCCGGCCGGTGCTGCTGCTGGGCTTCACCGGCATGGCGATCAGCTTCTTCGTCACCGCCCTTGCGAATGCGTATTGGATGCTGGTGGTGGTGCGCCTGTTGTCGGGCTTTCTGCAAAGCAACGTCGCGGTCGCCAACGCCTACGTGGCCGACATCACGCCGCCGCAAGACCGGGCGAAACGTTTCGGCTTGGTCGGCGCGATGTTCGGCATTGGCTTCATCCTCGGGCCGGTGATCGGCGGGCTGCTCGGCGCGATCGACGTGCGCTGGCCGTTCTTCGCCGCGGGATCGATGGCGCTGCTGAACGCGGCCTACGGCATGCTGGTGCTGCCCGAGTCGCTGCCGCCCGAACGACGTCGCGCTTTCGAATGGCGGCGCGCCAATCCGGTGTCGGCGCTGCGGGGCTTGGCGGGCTTGCGCGGCGTGGGGCCGCTTGTGCTGGTGATCGCGCTCACGTCGCTTGCGCAGTTCATGCTGCACATGACGTGGGTTCTGTATGCGAAGTTCAAGTTCGGCTGGGGGCCAGCCGAGGTTGGCTGGTCGCTCTTCGCGGTGGGTATCGTTTCGGCGACCAGCCAGGGCCTGCTGCTCAAACCGATGTTGACGCGCTTCGCGCCGCAGCAGATCGCGTTGATCGGGCTGGCGGTGGCGGCGGTCACGTACCTGGGCTTCGCACTCGCGACGCAGGGCTGGATGATCTACGTGGTGATTTTTCTGGGCCTGCTTGGCGGTGCGGCGCAGCCGGCGATGCAGAGCATCATCTCGAACGCTGCCGACGCGCGCACGCAGGGGCAGACGATGGGCTCATTGGCATCGTTGAACAGCATGATGGCCGTGGCCGCGCCGATCATCGGTCTCGAGTTGCTGCGCTGGGTGTCGCATCGCCCGGCGGGTGACTGGCTGATCGGCCTGCCGCTGCTGGTCAGTTCCGCGCTCACGGCGGTGGCTCTGATCCTCGCTTGGTACTACTTCAACCATCATCCCGAACTGACGATGCCGCGCACTCCGGCCGCGGCAGCGTCGCTCTGACCCGTGCACCCATGCACCACGACAAGATCCTCATCCTCGACTTCGGCAGCCAAGTCACGCAACTGATCGCGAGGCGCATCCGCGAGGCGCACGTCTACTGCGAGATCCACCCCAACGACGTCAGCGACGACTTCGTTCGCGCGTTCGCGCCTAAGGGCATCGTGCTGTCGGGCAGCCATGCCAGCACCTACGAAGAACAGGACCTGCGCGCACCGCAAGCCGTGTGGGATCTCGGCGTGCCTGTACTGGGCATCTGCTATGGCATGTTCACGATGGCGGTGCAGCAAGGCGGCAAGGTCGAAGCCAGCGCGAAGCGCGAGTTCGGCTATGCGCAGGTGCGCGCGCGCGGCCACACCAAGCTGCTCGACGGCATCGAGGACCATCGCACCGCCGAAGGCCACGGCATGCTCGACGTGTGGATGAGCCATGGCGACAAGGTCACCGAACTGCCGCCGGGCTTCAAGCTGATGGCCTCGACGCCGAGCTGCCCGATCGCCGGCATGGCCGACGAGGCGCGTGGCTACTACGGCGTGCAGTTCCACCCCGAAGTCACCCATACGCGCAAGGGTCGCGAACTGCTCGAGCGCTTCGTGCTCGGCATCGCGAAGGCGCAGGCCCGACTGGGTGATGCGCGACCACATCGAAGAAGCCGTGCAGGCGATTCGCGCGCAGGTCGGCGACGAAGAGGTGATCCTGGGCCTGTCGGGCGGGGTCGACTCGAGCGTGGCCGCCGCGCTGATCCATCGCGCGATCGGCGACCGGCTGACCTGCGTCTTCGTCGACCACGGCCTGCTGCGGCTGGACGAAGGCAAGGCGGTGATGGAGATGTTTGCGGGCAGGCTGCAGGCGAAGGTCGTGCATGTCGACGCGAGCGAGCAGTTCTTGGGCCACCTTGTCGGCGTGACCGACCCCGAAGCCAAACGCAAGATCATCGGCCGCGAGTTCGTCGAGGTGTTCCAGCGCGAAGCGAAGAAGCTGGCCAAAGCCAAGTGGCTGGCGCAAGGCACGATCTACCCCGACGTGATCGAGTCCGGCGGCGCGAAGACGAAGAAGGCCACCACGATCAAGAGCCACCACAACGTCGGTGGCCTGCCAGCCACGCTGGGCCTGAAGCTGCTCGAGCCCTTGCGCGACCTCTTCAAAGACGAGGTTCGTGAACTGGGCGTTGCGCTGGGCCTGCCGCGCGAGATGGTCTATCGCCATCCGTTCCCCGGCCCCGGGCTGGCCGTGCGCATCCTCGGCGAGGTCAGGCCCGACTTCGCCGATCTGCTGCGGCGCGCCGATGCGATCTTCATCGACGAGTTGCGCGTCGACCATCGATCCGGCCAGCGGCAAATCCTGGTACGACCTCGTGTCGCAGGCCTTCGCCGTGTTCCTGCCGGTGAAGAGCGTCGGCGTGATGGGCGACGGCCGCACCTACGAGTACGTGGTCGCGCTGCGTGCGGTGCAGACCAGCGACTTCATGACCGCCGACTGGGCCGAGCTGCCTTATGCGCTGCTGAAGAAGGTGTCGTCACGCATCATCAACGAGGTGCGCGGCATCAACCGTGTGACCTACGACGTGTCGTCCAAGCCGCCAGCGACGATCGAGTGGGAGTAGGCGCCGCAACGCGAAGTCATAGACTCGATGGTGCCAGTCGAAGGAGTCACCCATGCGCATGGTCTTCAGTCTTGTTGGCATCCTTGTCGCGGTCGTGATCGTGCTTCTGCTGGCGCGCAACCAGTTGTCGGCCACGCGCGGCCTGGTCGACCAGACTCGCCCTGCCGCCACGACGCCCGGCACCAAGGACGCATCGGGTGCCGCGGCCAAGGCGACGATTCCCGAGGTTTCGCAGCAGATCCAGCGCAATGTGGCGAAGGATGTCGGCGCGGCACTTCAGCAAGGCGCGGATCGGATGAAGGAGGCCAACCCGTGACCTTGCGGCCAGCCCCGTTGGATCGCGCTTCGGTGTGTTGCCGATGACCGAGCAGGGCGACGCGTCCGCACACGGTTCGACAAGCGATCCTGCGGTCGACACCGCGACCGATGCACTGCCGGTGATCGGCGTGGGCGACACGCTCGAACTGCCCGCGATGACGGCGCAGGAGCAAGACCGTCTGGGCATGCGTCTGGCGCTGGACCAGGCGTTGAATGCGCAGCTTGCTGGCGAGGTGCCGGTGGGCGCGGTGATCATGCGTCGCAGCGGCAACGGCGTGACGGTGCTGGCGACCGGCTACAACCGGCCGATCACCGCCAACGACCCGACCGCGCACGCCGAAATCGTCGCGTTGCGTCAGGCCGCCGAGCTCGACGGCAACTATCGGCTGGTCGACGCCGAGTTGTACGTCACGCTCGAGCCTTGCCCTATGTGCGCGATGGCGCTGATGCATGCGCGCGTGAAGCGTGTGGTGTTCGGCGCGCATGACCCCAAGACAGGCGCAGCGGGTTCGGTCATCGACCTCTTCGCCGAGCGCCAGCTCAACCACCACACGACGGTCGAGGGTGGTGCCGCGCAAGCGCAATGCGCGGCCTTGCTGCGCGACTTCTTCGCGCAGCGCCGTGCGCAGCGGCGTGAAGCGAGGCCTGACGATTCGTCGATGACGCAGGGCGTCACTGCGGACATCGACGAAGCCGACAACGAGCCGATGCCTTTGCCCCAGGTGATCGAAGATCAGGATCAGGAATGAGCGAAGCCCACGCCGACGTGAGTGACATGGTGCTGGTGCTGCTGTCCCCGGCAGGCGTGGTCATCAAGCCCCAGGCGTTGACGCGTGCGGCCCGCCACCTTGCGGGCCTTGGATTCGACGTGCGCATCGACGCCAGCGCACGCGCGCGCTCTCGGCGCTTCGCAGGCACCGACGACGTTCGACTCGAGGCCCTGCATCGCGTCGCGCGCGAAGCGCCGTCGATCGCGCTGTCGACCCGTGGCGGCTACGGGCTCACCCGGCTGCTCGATCGCATCGACTGGAAGCTGCTCGCGAAAAGCGTCGAACGCGGCACACGATGGGTCGGGCACAGCGACCTGACGTCGTTGCAGATGGGGCTGCTGGCCCGCGGCCCATACGTCACGTGGGCCGGGCCGTTGGCCTGTGATCACTTTGGGCGTACGAGCGAAGAGGGCGGTGTCGACGAGGTGACGCAGGCGTGCTTCGTCGAGGCGATGGACGGGTCTCTGCAGGCCGTGGGGTTCCGCTGCGATGCCGGGTTCGACGGCCTTGACGTCAAGGGCACGTTGTGGGGCGGCAACCTCAGCGTGCTGCTCAGCCTGATGGGCACGCCGTACTGGCCTGACGTTCGCGGCGGCATCCTCTTCGTCGAGGATGTCAACGAACATCCTTATCGCATCGAGCGTGGACTGCTCCAGCTCTTGCAGGCCGGCGTGATCGATCGTCAGAAGGCTGTGGTCCTCGGTCAGTTCACGGCCTACAAGCCCGCGGCGCACGATCGCGGCTTCACGTTGAAGACCGTCGTCGACGAACTGCGTCGGCGGACTCGTACGCCCATCCTGACCGGCCTGCCTTTCGGGCACGTGCCTGCGATCGTTTGCTTGCCGATGGGTGCACGCGTCACCCTGGCGTGCCAGCAGCGGGATGCATTCGTCGGATGGGGTCACCACCACGGAGCAGGGTGACGTGGAGCGTGGTCGGCCGCGTCGGCCGCTTGGATTCATGGGGTTTCCCGGGGCCGAGCGGGGCCGGTGCGGCCTGAATAATCAATCCTGTTCTGCGGTCGAGCCTTGAAGGTTCTGCCCGCGGGCAGCGGCACCCATCGTCATCGCTACGAGCCGTGGCGTGCCGGCCACAGTCGGAGAATCACCAACCTGCCAAGGGTGAGTGGATCACCTAATCTCACACGACGGTCGATCGGGTCCGTTCGACGTGTTCACAACATCTGCCGAGGAAAGACATGCTCAAGAGAACCCACGTATGCACGGCGGCCCTGATGGCGTTGGCGGCGGTGCCCGTCGCGGCGCAAGACAACCAGCGCGTCGAGATCACCGGGTCGGCGATTCGTCGCGTCGACGCCGAGGCGGCACTGCCGGTCAGCATCATCACTCGCGAAGAGATTTCTCGGTCGGGCGTCGTCAACACCGAGCAGCTCCTCCAGTCGATTGCTGCGGTGTCCTCGATGGGTGGTACGTCGTTGACGACAGGCGCTGGCTCTTCGATCTACGGTAGGGCTTCTCCGTCCCTGCGTGGCCTGGGCGAGGAACGCACCCTGGTGCTGGTGAACGGCCGGCGTGTCGCGCCCGCGGCGGGTGGGGGCGGATCGGCCGTCAACGTCAATACGATCCCGCTCGCAGCAATCGAACGTGTCGAGGTGCTCCGCGATGGTGCGTCGTCGATTTATGGATCGGACGCGGTCGCTGGGGTCATCAACTTCATTCTGCGGCGTGACTACAAGGGCGCTGAGATTTCCGGCACGTACGACAAGCCAACCCGAAGTGGTGGCGGCGACAGCGGCAAGGTTTCGGTCGTTGGTGGCATCGGAGACATCAACAAGGAAGGCTGGAACGTCACGTTGTCGGCCTCGATCGAAAAAGAGAAAGAACTCAAGGCAACGGATCGTGAGTTTGCCAAGACGGGGAATGTCTTCCCCTACATCGTTGCTGGCGCGACGGGTCTGGGCAACATTGAAGGAAGTATCGATCCTGTCACCGGAGTCAGAGGCCCCTTTGGCAACTCTCCGGGCACTGGTTTTGGCAATCCGCTGGCGGCATCCAACAATTGTGGAGCCATCCAGATGTTCAGTAACCCGACACCGTCGTCGCGCGGGGCGCCGTATTGCGCTTACGACAGTTCACCTGACGTGCGCCTGGTGCCCGACCGTGACTCGAAGAACCTCAGTCTGTCCGG
This sequence comes from uncultured beta proteobacterium, assembly GCA_963738615.1. GTDB lineage: Bacteria > Pseudomonadota > Gammaproteobacteria > Burkholderiales > Burkholderiaceae_C > CAVTWY01. The sequence goes on along the minus strand of CAVTXI010000012.1, from coordinate 643,081 downwards.
CGCGTTCAGGTTGAGCGGCGGAACCGAGTTGTTCGGTGACGTGCTGTATGGCAAGAGCACGGTGACGCAGCGTATCCAACCAAGCCCGGTTCGCCGAAGCTTCCTGGTCCCCGATGCCCTGTTCGCGCAACAGGGGGTCGTACCGGCATTGATTCTCAGCCCAAGTAATCCGAACTACCAGACCGCCGTGACCTACCTGACGGCGCTGAGGAACAATCCTACGACCAGCGCAGCCGTACAGGCCGAGATCGATACGATTCTGGGACAACCGTTGGCGATTACATCTCGCGTGTTCGACTTTGGCCCCCGCACGCAGCGTGACACGTCAGAACAAACGCGTGCCGTGGCTGGAGTTCGGGGTGACGTTGCGGGACAAAGCTATGAAGTTGCCCTGTCGAGAAACGAGAGCAAAACGTCGGGTTCGGTGATCGCAGGCTACTTCTCTCAAGTTGCGTTCGCAAACGCTGTCAATGCCAGCACCGACTGGAACCCCTGGTCTCTGTCGCAGAGTGGCGCGTTCCAGTCCTCGATCGCTGGTGCAGAGTACCGGGGCCCGACGCTCGAGGCTAAGTCAAGCAGTGACGTCATCGATGGCAAATTGAGCGGCGATGTCGTTCGCTTGCCTGGTGGTATGAGCCAGTACGCCGTCGGAATGCAGTATCGGAACGAGAAGTACATCAACTCGCCCAGTCCCGCCCTCGAAACCGGTGACATCGCGGGCCTTGGCGGCGCGACCCCTCCTGTGAATCGTGGTCGGAAGATCGGCGCCGGGTACGTGGAGTTCAACGCGCCGATCGTCAAGGGCTTGGAGGCAACTATTGCCGTGCGGGGCGACAAGTACAACGATGTCGGCAACGCCGCGACCTACAAGACGAGTGTTCGCTGGCAGCCGATCAAATCTGTGTTACTGCGGGCGTCGCATGGGTCGGGCTTCCGCGCGCCGACCCTGGAAGACCTTTGGCGGCCGCAGACGCTGGGCACGTCGGAGCAATTCAACGACCCTGCCACTGGCCAGACCAGCCTTCAGGTCAATGCCCTTACGGGTGGTAGTCCGACGCTGAAGCCCGAGAAGTCCAAGCAGAGTTCGGTGGGTATTGTTCTGCAGCCCACCGAGGCGTTCTCTGTCGGTCTGGACTTCTTCTGGGTTCGAATCAGGGACATCATCAACGACCCTTCGGCGCAAGAAGTTGTGTCTGGATTCCGATCGGGCAATCCGACCTATGCGAATTCCGTGACCCTGGCACCGGGCACCAACGACATCGACTCGATCGTCGTCACGACGGTCAACAGCGGTGACGCCAAGGTATCGGGCGTCGATCTGGATCTCAACTACCGGATGAACGTCGGCCCGGGCAAACTCGATCTCGGTTGGTCGGGTACCTACATGTCGAAATTCGACGAGGTCGGCCCCGGCGGTGGCATCTCCCACAAGGTCGGCACGATCATCGACGCAGACGGCAACCCAGTCTTGGGCGGAGACGACGGCGGCGTTGTCCTTCGTTGGAAGCATGTCTTAGCGGCGACGTACTCGATGGGGCCTTGGGCCTTCACGCTGGCGCAAAACTACGCCCACGGTTATGAGGCTGGGTTTAGGCAGATAGACGGTGAACGCAATTTCATGGGTAAGCTGATCACGTACGACATGCAGATCGGCTATTCGGGAGTCAAGAATCTTCGGTTGGCGCTTGGTGTTAAGAACCTGACCGACAAGAATCCGCCAGGTGTCTATACGCCCGTGAGCAACCAGTTCCAGGCTGGTTACGACGTGACGCAGTACGACGCCCGTGCCCGACGCGTGTATCTGACGATGGGGTACAAGTTCTTCTGATAGAACTCCCCCCATTGGAAACGGCGCCCATGGGCGCCGTTTTTCGTCGAAGCGGGGAATGAGAGTCTGGTGATTACTTCGGCGCCAACCGAATCGCCCCATCCAGCCGAATCACCTCGCCGTTGAGCATGTCGTTCTCGATGATGTGCCGCGCCAGCTTCGCGTAGTCCTCCGGCGTCCCCAGTCGGCTGGGGAAGGGAATGTTCGCGGCCAGGCTTTCCTGCACGTCTTTCGGCAGGGTGTCCATCATCGGCGTCTTGAAGATGCCCGGCGCGATGGTCATGCAGCGGATGCCGTTGCGTGCCAGGTCACGCGCGATCGGCAGCGTCATGCCGACGATGCCGCCCTTGCTGGCGCTGTAGGCGGCTTGGCCGATCTGGCCGTCGTAGGCGGCGACGCTGGCGGTGTTGATCAGCACGCCGCGCTCGCCGGTGGGCTCGGGGTCGTTCTTGCACATCGCTTCCGCCGCGATGCGGATCATGTTGAACGAGCCGATCAGGTTGATCGTGATCACCTTCTGGAACAGGGCCAGGTCGTGTGCACCGTCCTTGCCGACGGTCTTCATGGCGGCGGCGATGCCGGCGCAGTTGACCAGGCCCATCAGCTTGCCCATCGACGTGGCTTGCGCGACCGCGGCCTTGGCGTCGGCATCCTGCGTGACGTCGCAGCGCACGAAGGCGCCGCCGATGGCCTTGGCGACGCTTTCGCCGCGCTCGGCCTGAAGGTCGGCAATCACGACCTTGGCGCCTTGTTCGGCCAGCATGCGCGCCGTGCCTTCACCCAGGCCCGATGCGCCGCCGGTGACGATGAAGACCTTGCCTCGAATGTCCATGGTGTCGATCCTTCTCTCTTGTGCTACTTGCGGTCCAGTGCGTCGAAGGCGCGCTGGCGGATCTCGTCGACCGCGCCCACGCCGCTGATGCGCGCGTAGCGCGGCGCCGCGGCGTCGCCGCTGGCCTGCCAGGCGCTGTAGAAGTCGACCAGCGGCCGCGTCTGGCTGTGATACACGTCCAGGCGCTTTCGCACCGTGTCTTCCTTGTCGTCTTCGCGCTGGATCAGTGCCTCGCCCGTGGCATCGTCGGTGCCTTCGGCGCGCGGCGGGTTGAACTTCACGTGGTACGTGCGGCCCGACGCGACGTGCACGCGCCGGCCGCTCATGCGCTCGACGATCGGGCCATCGGGCACGTCGATCTCGAGCACGGCGTCCAGCGGCACCTTCGCGTCGCGCATCGCTTGTGCCTGCGGGATCGTGCGCGGGAAGCCGTCGAAGAGGAAACCTTTGGCGCAGTCGGGCTGCGCGATGCGTTCCTTCACCAAGCCGATGATGATGTCGTCGCTGACGAGCGCGCCGCTGTCCATCACCTTCTTCGCCGCCAAGCCCAGCGGCGTGCCGGCCTTCACGGCGGCGCGCAGCATGTCGCCGGTGGACACCTGCGGAATGCCGTAGCGCTGCGTGATGAACGCGGCCTGCGTTCCCTTGCCGGCGCCCGGAGGGCCCAGAAGAATCACTCTCATCGTGGTCCTCTGTGTTGATACGAACGCGGCACGTTCGACGTTCGTGCCGGCCCTTGGCCAACCACGCGCCTTGCGCATCGGACGTGCGCCCGGACGTCGCGCCCGGCGGGTGGGCGCGCAGACTAACACGCGCGACCTCGCGCGCTGGCTTACGTCTGCCGCGAAGAGCCGCCGCACGCGCTCGAGGTCTTCGGGCGTGTCGACACCCGCAGCCGGCACGGCGGCGCTGACGTGAACGGCGATGCGCTCGCCGTGCCACAAGCACGCGCAGCTGCTCGAGCGCCTCGATCGCTTCGGCGGGCGCGGGCTCGAGCGTCGGGAAGCGGCGAAGGAAGCCGGCGCGGTACGCGTACAGGCCCACGTGGCGAAGCGCGACGTTGGGTGTCGTGCAGCGCGGGTTGGCCCGGGCGGCTGCCGTCGCGCCACCACGGGATCGGCGCGCGGCTGAAGTACAGCGCGCGTTGTGCGCGGTCGAGCACCACTTTCACCACGTTCGGATTGACGAACTCGGCCAACTCGTCGATCGCGTGCGCTACCGTCGCCATCACGCAGTCGGCGCGCACGCGCAGCAACGCGGCGCAGTCGTCGATCAGCGCAGGGTCGATCAGCGGCTCGTCGCCTTGCACATTGACCACGACCTCGTCCTCGTGCAGGCCGAGCGCGGTGCAGGCTTCGGCCAGGCGATCACTGCCGCTGGCGTGATCGGCGCGCGTCATCAGGCATTCGACCGCGGCGGCGTGGCAGGCCGACATGCACCTCGTCGCTGTCGGTCGCGACGACGACGCGGCTGGCCTTCGACAGGCGCGCGCGCTGCGCCACGCGCACGACCATCGGCGCGCCATGGATGTCGGCCAGCGGCTTGCGCGGCAGGCGCGACGATGCGAGGCGCGCCGGGACAAGGACGATGAAGCTCACGGCTCGACGCGATTGCGTTGATGCGTCGACGAAGCGCTGCGCTGTCAGGGCGCAGCCGAGGCGTCGGCTGCTGCGCCTCGGCGTCGTAGGGCGAAGCCTCCGACTCGAGCATGCACGGCATGCCGTCGCGCACCGGAAAGCTCAAGCGGTCGGCATGACACGCCAGCCCCTGGAGCCGGCCATCCCGGCGCACGGCCGTGACCGGCCCCTTGCAGATCGGGCACACGAGCAGTTCGAGCAGGCGGGGATCGATCGACATCGTGCGGTCTTGCGCCGTAGAGCTTCAGTGTGGTTCAGCGACGGGGCGCGGCTGGCAGCAGCGCCGATCAACGCATCGATCAGCGCGGGCGGAAGCGCAAAGTCTAAAGGCGCGACCCACGTGCGCTGCGCGATCGGCGCGGCGGGGTCGATCTTCACCGCGTCCTTCTCGGTCACGAACAGTTGCTCGCCGTCGCGCAGGCGGGCGGGTGGCGCCAGTCGTGATGGTCGGGCAGGGGCCGCGGTTCGAACTCGAGGCCGGCAGCGCGCAGCATCGAGAAGAAGCGCTGCGGCGACGCGATGCCCGCGGCGGCGACGATGCGGTGCGCTGCGCAACGCATCCAGGCTGCCGCGCTTCGGGCTCGCGCCCCTGCGCCCAATCGAGCAGGCTCACGGCACCGCGCAGTCGCCGCTGCGCCGTCCAGCCGGGCCACGGCGCGGTCGCGCGATCGGCGTTGTAGAGCACCACGCTGCGCGCGGGCACGTGCGGCCGACGGCCGCTCGCGCAACGGCCCCGCAGGCAGCAGCAGGCCGTTGCCGAAGCCGCGCTCGTCGATCACGATCAGTTGCGCGTCGCGCGCGAGGCGGTGGTGCTGCAAGCCCGTCGTCGGCGATCACGATGTCGACCTGCGGGTGCCGCGACAGCAGCGTCCGCGCGGCGTCGATGCGACGCGCGTGCGACGAACACCGGGCACGCGGCGCGCCGCGCGATCAGCAGCGGCTCGTCACCGACGTCGGCTGCGCGCGAAGCCGGCGCGACCTCGGCGACGCAGCGTTTGCGCGCGTCCGTAGCCGCGCGAGACCACCCCCGGTGTCCAGCCGCGTTCGCGCAAGGCAAGCACGAGCGCGATCGTCGTGGGCGTTTTGCCTGCACCGCCCGCCACGAGGTTGCCCACGACGACACCGGCACTGGCAAGCGTCTGCGGGCGTGCCATCGCTCGGTCGAGAGCCGCCAGCGCGCGTAGAGCGCGGACAAGCGGCCGCAGCGCTTGCGCGGCCAAGGTCGGCGGCGTGCGCCACCACTGCTGCTCGAGCCAGGACGCTGTCACAGGGCAACCGTCGGGCTGCGTCGTGCCCTCGGGCGTTGCCACGCGTCAGCCGTCCGCGCCTTTTTGTGCGGCGAAGGTCACGCGCGCCAAGCCCGCACGCCGGGCGGCGTCAAGCACGTTGATGACCGACTGATGCGCCGCCTGCGCGTCGGCCGAGACGATCACGATGGGCTCCTTCATGTTCTGCGCCAGCGCCGACATCGCGCGCGCTCAGCGCCTCGACGCTGCGGCCTTCGATGCGATCGCTGTTGATCAGATAGCGGCCGTCGCCGGAAACCGTGACGATGATCTCGGCGGGACGGTCGCGCATCTGCTCGGCTTCGGCCGTGGGCAGCGTCAGTTGCAGTTCGGTGAACTTCGAATACGTGGTCGACAGCATCATGAAGATGAGCACGACCAGCAGCACGTCGATGAACGGGATCAGGTTGAGCTCGGGATCGGGCTCTTTCGGGCGGCGGAAGTTCATGGCGTCCCCTGTGCTTGCGTGCGTCACTGACCACGTGCGGCGAAGCGCATCAGGTGCGGGACCATCTGCTCGGTCGCCTGCTCCATGTCGATCGTGTACTCGTCGACCCGGCCGCGGAAGTAGCGGTAGAGCATCAGCGCCGGGATCGCGATGATCAGGCCGAACGCCGTGTTGTAAAGCGCGATCGAGATGCCGTGCGCCAGTTGCGCCGGGTTGCTGCCGCCGGTGGGGCCTTGCGAGCCGAAGATCTCGATCATGCCGACCACGGTGCCCAGCAGGCCCAGCAGTGGCGCAGCGGTTGCGACCGTGCCGAGCGTGTTCAGGAAGCGCTCGAGGTGATGCACCGCGGCGCGGCCGGCGTTCTCGAACACGAGTCGCAGGCCCGGATTCGTTGAGGCGCGGGTCGGCCACCACAGCGCGAATGCCTTGCGCCAACACCTTGCCGAGCACCGAATTCGCGGACAGCTTGTTGACCACGTCGGCCGTCGGCAGGCTCGTGCGCGTCAGCGCCACGACCTCGTCGACCAGCTTGGGCGGCGCCACGCGCTGCACTCTCAGGCTCAGGAAGCGTTCGATGATGAGCGCCAGGCCCACGACGGAACACAACAACAACGGCCAGATCGGCCAACCGGCGGCTTGGATGATCGAAAGCAAGTTCGTGCCTTTACATCGGGGAGTGGGACGACGGCTTGCGCGTGCCATCATGGTTGCTGGCATGCGCTGCGCAAAGAGAATTATGGCGCGCAGCAAATGCCCACTGCGCCGGTCGCGCCGGGTCGCTGTTGGCTGCCAGGCGACTGAGCTTGATTGCGTGATTTCTTGCGTCATTTCTTGGCATCGCTGCGGCTTGCAATCGTCGTTCGGCAGACGAATGCAAACAGCGCAATCGATCGCAGCAACCGCCGTGGCACTGTTCGCAGCAAAGGCGGCAAAGGCTCGCTTTGGTGCCGCCGAACACCACCCTGGTGCGTGTCGAGCAACGCGACAGGATCTGCACTGCTGCTGTGGAAAACTTTGTGGGAATCTCATCGAAAGTCCTCGCCAAGCCGCGCCGTTGCTGGGTTTTGCTTGGATTGCCTATCTGCTGAGCATCTGTTTTATGTTGTTTATCAATAAGTTGAAAAGCATCGTCTGGCGCTCGAGCCGGTTTTGTGGTCGCTGTTGGTCGTTTGGCGTTTCTGTGGAGCACTCGACACCCATCTTGGTGGTCACATCCTGCGGCGGCGGTTCCGAGGGCTGTAGCGCAGCGCCATCATGGTGATGCCACCCGGCGACGAAGCACCCTTGCGTGCGCGCCGTTCGGCGCCAGGGTCTGGGGCATCCAGGCGCTGCTGCTGGCTGTGGCCGACACGCTGGCGTCGCGTTTCGGCGCTGTGGCGGTCGGAAGGCGAAATCGCGGCGTTCACGCGCGCGGCCAGCGGCCACTGCTATTTCACGCTGAAGGACCCCGACGGCGCCGCCGGCCTGCGCTGCGCCATGTTCCGCCGCGCCGCGTCGATGCTGGCCTTCGCGCCGCGCGATGGCATGCGGGTGGTCGTGCGCGGGCGCCTGTCGGTCTACGAGGCGCGGGGCGAACTGCAACTGGTGGTCGAGGCGCTCGAGCCCGCGGGCGAGGGCGTGTTGTACGAGCGCTTCGTGCGTCTGAAAGCCGGGCTCGAGGCACAGGGCCTGTTCGACGCGTCGCGCAAACGCGCGCTGCCGCGCAGCGTCGCTCGGGTGGGTGTGGTGACGTCGCTGGCCGCGGCGGCGTTGCACGACGTGCTCACGGCGCTGGCCCGCCGCGCGCCGCACGTCGAGGTCATCGTCTACCCATCGCCCGTGCAGGGTGCCGACGCGCCGGCAGCGTTGGTCGATGCGCTGCGCGTCGCGGGCGTGCGTGCCGAGGTCGACGTGCTGCTGTTGGTGCGCGGTGGCGGCTCGCTCGAGGATCTGTGGTCGTTCAACGACGAGCGCGTGGTGCGTGCGGTTGTCGCGTCACCAATCCCGGTCGTGGCCGGGGTCGGGCACGAGAGCGACATCACGCTCGTTGACTTGGCAGCCGACCTGCGCGCGGCCACGCCGACCGCTGCGGCCGAGCTCGCAGTGCCGATGCGCCAGGCGCTGCTCGACGGCCTGTTCTCGAACGCGCAGCGAGCAACGCGTGCGGTCGCGCGTCGGCTCGAGCAGCAGACCGTGCGCGTGGATCGCGCCGCGCTGCTGGCCGGCAAGCCGGCGCGCGTGCTCGACGTGCACCATCGACGCTTGTCGAGCACCCAGTCGCGCTTGCCGGCGGCGCTGCGGCAAACGCTGGGCGCACAGCGCCTGCGCCTGCACCAGCTTCGCTCGCGCGTCGAGCTTGCCGGCTCGCGTCGCCTGGGCTCGGCGCGCCAGGTGCTGGCCCAGCAACACTCGCGCCTTGGCGCGCTTGACCCCAGGCGCGTGCTTCAGCGCGGCTACGCGTGGGTCACCGACGCGCAGGGGCGTCCCGTGGCCAGCGTGCAGCAACTGTCGGTCGGTGACCAAGTGCAGGCCGTGCTGTTCGACGGACGGCTGGGTGCGCGAGTCGAGAACATCGATCGCGTCGAGAGCGAGCCGCCTGCACCTACCGCCGACCCTGCGCGCGGACAGGGATAACGCGCTGCCTACAATTCCGCCCCCGCCCTGAACCCCGGGGCCGAAAGGACCGACACATGCAACACGAACTCCCGGCCTTGCCGTATCCGATCGACTCGCTCGCTCCGAACTACAGCAAAGAGACTTTCGAGTACCACCACGGCAAGCACCACAAGGCGTACGTCGACAACCTGAACAACCTGCAAAAGGGCACCGAGTTCGAGTCGATGGACCTCGAGGCCATCATCAAGAAGGCCAGCGGCGGCATCTACAACAACGCCGCGCAGATCTGGAACCACACCTTCTTCTGGAACTGCATGAAGCCTGCCGGCGGCGGCGAGCCCGGCGGCAAGCTGGGCGATGCCGTGAAGGCCAAGTGGGGCAGCTACGCCGCGTTCCGCGAAGCGTTCGTCAAGAGCGCCGTGGGCAACTTCGGCTCGGGTTGGACGTGGCTGGTGAAGAAGGCCGATGGCAGCGTCGACATCGTCAACACCGGCCCCGCGGGCACGCCGCTGACCACCGCCGACAAGGCGCTGCTGACCGTCGACGTGTGGGAGCACGCTTACTACATCGACTATCGCAACGCGCGCCTGAAGTTCGTCGAGACCTTCCTCGACAAGCTGGCGAACTGGGGCTTTGCCGAGAAGAACTTCGGTTGAAGCAACGCGCCGCGCTCAGCGGCGCGTGAACGGTTCCCCGCCGAGCTTCTTGCCCGGCCCCAGGCCGCGCTTGTCGAACCAACCCTGGTTCATCTCGAGCACGTAGCGCACGGGCTCTTTCGAGCAGTGCGAGTCGAGCGACTGCGGCTTCATGTCGACGATGTTGACGATGCTGCCGTCGTCGCGCACGAACGCGGCCGACAGCGGCAGCAACGTGTTCTTCATCCAGAAGCACTGAACTGCCGGGGCGTCGAAGACGAAGAGCATGCCTTCGTGCTCGGGCATGTCCTTGCGGAACATCAGGCCGATCTGCCGCTGATCGGGTGTGCGCGCCATCTGGGCGGTGATGCGATGGAAGCCGGCTTGCAGCGGCACGGTCGACAGCGCCTGGGGTGCTTCCTGCGCGAACGCGGACGTGGCCATGAACAGGGCGGTGGTCGTGACAGCAGTGTTGATCCAGCGCATGTAGGGTTCCTGTTGCCGGTCGTACAGTGAAGATCAGTCGCTCGCACTGTATCGACACCGTGGCATGACACCGTGGCATCCCTGAACGCGTCATCGACGCTCGACGCTGACCAGGCGCTGGCGAACTGCACCCGCTGGGTCGACGACGGCCGGATCGCCGAGTCACATCTCGCCATCAGCGGCATGTGGTGCGCCGCGTGTGCGCCGACCATCGAAGACGCGCTGCGCGGCGTGGCAGGTGTGCACGATGCGCGCGTGTCGGCCGCCGCAGCGCGCGCGCGGGTTCGCTGGGACCCGGCGCGCACGCAGCTTGGCGAACTGATCGCGGCGGTTCAAAGCTCGGGCTACGGCGCCATGCCCGACGGCATGGCCACGCCGCACGAGCAGCGCCTGCGCGAGTCGCGCTTGGCGTTGTGGCGCTTCTTCGTCGCCGCGTTCTGCAGCATGCAGGTGATGATGTTCCTGACGCCGTCGTACGTGTCCGGGCCGGGTGAACTCGACGACGACATGCGCCGCCTGCTTGCTTGGGGCGCCTGGACGCTGACCCTGCCAGTGCTCGTATTCAGCGCCGCGCCGTTTTTCGCGGGTGCGTGGCGGTCGCTGCGCCACCGGCGCATCGGCATGGACGTGCCCGTGGCGCTGGGGCTGGTGGTCACGTTCGTTGCAAGTACGGCGGCGATGGTCGATCCGCGCGGGCCTTTCGGGGCCGAGGTCTACTTCGATTCGCTGACGATGTTCATCGCATTTCTGATCGGCGCACGCTGGTTCGAGACACGCACGCGCCATCGTGCTGCAGCCTGGCTCGAAGACGCCGCACGGCGCCTGCCCGACACCGCGAGGCGCGTGCGCGACGACGGCAGCGTCGAGACGGTGCCGGCGTTGCGCCTCGTCGTGGGCGATCGACTGCGCGTGCCGCTGGGCGAGAGCTTCGCGGCCGATGGGCTGGTGATCGATGGGCCGACCGAGGTTGATGAAGCCGATCCTCACCGGCGAGTCGAGGCCGGTGCGCAAGGCCGCGGGTGCGAACGTGCTCGCGGGCAGCGTGAACCTTGGCCGGGTGGTTGACGTGCGTGTCGCCGCCGTCGGTGCTGACACGCGACAAGCCGGCATCGTCGCGTTGATGCGCGACGCCGCGATGCAACGGCCACAAGCTGCGCGCTTGGCCGACCGGTGGGCCGCACCGTTCCTGTGGGTGGTGCTGTTGCTTGCCGCGGGGTCGGCGCTGGTGTGGAGCGTGATCGACCCGTCGCGTGCCGCGTGGGTCGCGGTGTCGGTTCTGATCGTCACCTGCCCGTGTGCTTTGTCGCTCGCTGTGCCTTCGGCGCAATTGGCAGCGACCGGCCATCTGGCGCGACAAGGCCTGCTGCTGCGCCGGGTCGAGGCGCTCGAGTCGCTGGCACGCGTTGGGCGCATCGCGTTTGACAAGACCGGCACGTTAACGGTGGCGCGCGCGGCACTGCGGTTGGTCGGCACGACGACCGACGACACGGCGCAGCGGCGCGCTTGGCTCGTCGCCGCCTCACTGGCGCAGGCGTCGACGCACCCCGTGTCGCGCGCCATTGCCGACGCCGCGCGCACCGCCGGTGTCGAGGCGCGCGATGCATCGATCACGTGGCGGAGCATTCGCGAACTGCCCGCGTGCGGCATGGTCGGAATCGATGATCGACGGCGTCGAGTGGCGCCTCGGTTCACGCCGATGGGTGACGGGTGACGAGGCCAGCGACGAAGGTAGCGACGACGCACCAGCGATCGCGTGGCTTACCGCACGCGGCAGCGGCCAGCGCTGGCGCTTCGTCGCCGACGAAGAGACCTTGCGCGCGGGCGCACAAGCCCTAGGCCCCGCGCTGGCCGAGTGCGGCGTCGATCTCGCAATCATCTCGGGTGACGAGCCGAGGCGTGTCGATGCGGTCGCACAACGCGTCGGGGCGAAGACGGTCGTGGCACAAGCCGATCCGACGACCAAGCTGGCCGCGCTGCGTGCATGGCAGCAGCAAGGCATCGTGGTGGCGATGGTTGGCGACGGCATCAACGACGCGCCGGTCGTCGCGCAGTCCGATGTGTCGATTGCGATGGGCGAGGGCGCCTCGGTCACACGCTTCGCGGCCGACGCGTTACTCGTCAGCGGCGACCTGTCGGTCCTGCCTCGCGCCTTGGTGCTGGCACGGCGCAGCGTGCGGGTCACGCGCCAGAACCTGGCCTGGGCCGCGGCCTACAACCTGGCGTGCATCCCGCTGGCCATGGTTGGCTGGCTGCCGCCGTGGGCTGCGGGCTTGGGCATGGCGGCAAGTTCGCTTGCCGTGATCGTGAACGCACAGCGGCTGGCGCGCTGAACATCGACTCGGCGCGTCGTGGACATCCTCTATCTGCTGGTCCCGCTGTCGGCCGTGCTGGTGCTGTTCATCATCGGCATCTTTGCCTGGGCCTTACACCGTGGGCAATTCGACGACATCGACGGCGAAGGGCGGCGTATCCTCGACGACGAGGTTGGTGACTTTGATCCGCGTCAAGCGCCCGACGCCGCACCACCTCGAGAATCCGGGCGTTGACGAAAAACAGCTCGGACATGACCAACAAGCAACGAACGACCGGGGTCGAGTACAGCGACGATGTGGTGCGCCTGTTCGCGCTGGCCACCGTGCTGTGGGGCGTGGTGGGCATGTTGGTGGGCGTGATCATCGCCGCGCAACTCACCTGGCCAGAATTGAACTTCGGCGTCCCCTGGTTCAGCTACGGCCGCCTGCGCCCACTGCATACCAACGCGGTGATCTTTGCGTTTGGTGGCTGCGCGCTCTTCGCCACGTCGTATCACGTGGTGCAGCGCACGTGCCGCACGCGGTTGTTCGCGCCCGGCCTCGCGATGTTCACGTTCTGGCTGTGGCAACTCGTGATCGTGTCCGCGGCGATATCGCTGCCGATGGGCTACACGCAGGGCAAGGAATACGCCGAGCTCGAGTGGCCGATCGACATCGCGATCGCGGTCTGCTGGGTCAGCTATGCGGTCGTCTTCTTCGGCACCGTCGGCATCCGCAAGGTCAGGCACATCTACGTCGCCAACTGGTTCTTCGGCGCCTTCATCCTCGCGGTGGCGCTGCTGCACATCGTCAACAGCGCCGCGATTCCTTGGGGCGCGATGAAGAGTTATTCGGCCTACGCCGGCGTGCAAGACGCGATGATCCAGTGGTGGTACGGCCATAACGCGGTAGGCTTCTTCCTCACCGCGGGCTTCCTCGGGATGATGTATTACTACATCCCCAAGCAGGCCGAGCGCCCGGTGTATTCGTACCGGTTGTCGATCGTGCACTTCTGGGCGCTGATCTTCACCTACATGTGGGCCGGCCCGCACCACCTGCACTACACCGCGCTGCCCGATTGGGCGCAGTCGGTCGGCATGGTGTTCTCGCTGATCCTGCTGGCGCCCAGCTGGGGCGGCATGATCAACGGCATCATGACCCTGTCGGGTGCGTGGCACAAACTGCGTGACGACCCAATCCTGAAGTTCCTGATCGTGTCGCTGTCGTTCTACGGCATGTCGACCTTCGAGGGGCCGATGATGTCGATCAAGATGGTCAACGCGCTGTCGCATTACACCGACTGGACGGTGGGGCATGTGCACAGTGGCGCGCTCGGCTGGGTGGGATTGATCTCGATGGGGTCGATGTACTACCTGATTCCGCGCATGTACGGCCGCACCGCCATGTACAGCACGCGTGCGATCGAGGTCCACTTCTGGATCGCGACCGTCGGCATCGTGCTCTACATCGCTGCGATGTGGATCGCCGGGGTGATGCAGGGGCTGATGTGGCGCGCGGTGAATCCCGACGGCACGCTGACCTTCAGCTTCGTTGAAAGCGTCAAGGCCACGTACCCGTTCTACGCGATCCGCCTGCTGGGCGGACTGCTCTACCTGGGCGGCATGCTGGTGATGGCGTGGAACACCGTGATGACGGTGCGTACGGGTCGCGTGACGTCGGCCTTCGTTCCCGCCGCGCTGCCGGCCCACGCCTGAACGCAAGCTAGAAGAACGCCATGGCCGACCCCAACACCGCCGCCGGCTTCTCGCACGAGAAGATCGAAACCAACAACTTCCTGATGATCGTGTTGATCCTGGTCGCGATCGCGGTCGGGGGCATCGTCGAGATCGTGCCGCTGTTCTTCCAGAAAAGCACGACCGAGCCGACACCGGGCTTGAAGCCCTACACCGCGCTGCAGCTCGCGGGGCGCGACATCTACATCCGCGAAGGCTGCTACAACTGCCACTCGCAGATGATCCGCACGCTGTATGCCGAGACGCTGCGCTACGGCCCGCACTCGACGGCTGGCGAGTTCGTCTACGACTACCCCTTCCAGTGGGGCAGCAAGCGCACCGGCCCTGACCTGCATCGCGTCGGCGGTAAATACAGCGACGAGTGGCATCGCCTGCACCTGTTGAACCCGCGCGACCTGGTGCCCGAATCGAACATGCCCGCGTACCCGTGGCTGGCCGAAGGCCGAGTCGATGCCGATTCGATGCCCACACGGCTGAAGGCGTTGAAGACGCTGGGCGTGCCCTACAGCGACGCCGAGGTGGTGGGCTCGGTCGAGGCGGTGAAGGGCAAGACCGAGTTGGAAGCGCTGATCGTGTACCTGCAGGGCCTGGGCACGCACCGGCGCTGAACCCATCGGACGTTGACCTATGGACCTCAATGACCTTCGCAGCCTGCTGACGGTGCTGCTGCTCGTGGTGTTCGTCGGCATCGTCGCGTGGGCGTGGTCACGCCGCAACCGCGAGGCTTTCGACGAAGCCTCGCGCCTTCCGTTCCAAGAAGAAACGACCCATGAGTGACTTCACCTCCAACGGCTGGTCCGTCTTCGTCGCCGCGGCCACGATCCTCGGCATCGTGTTCTGCATCATTCTGTTGATGATCGCGGCGCGTCGTCGTGTGGTCCCGGGCGTGACCGACAACAGCACCGGCCACGTGTGGGACGAAGACCTGCGCGAGTTGAACAACCCGCTGCCGCGCTGGTGGATGGGTTTGTTCGTGATCACGGTGGTGTTCGCGTTCGCATACCTCGCGGTCTATCCCGGCCTGGGCAGTTTTGCCGGCTCGTTCGGCTGGAGCAGCGAGGACGAGATGAAGGCGGAAGCGCAGGCGTCGCAGCGCGAGGTGCAGCCGCTGTACGCGAAGTACGCCGCGATGGATGAGCCTGCGCTGAAGGCCGACCCATCGGCGATGGCGCTCGGCGAGCGTCTTTTCGTCAACCACTGCGCCACATGCCACGGGTCGGACGCGCGTGGCAGCAAAGGCTTCCCGAACCTGACCGACGGCGACTGGCTCTGGGGTGGGGACTTCGCCGCCGTGAAGGAGACCATCACCAACGGACGCCAGGGCATGATGCCGCCGATGGCAGCGGCCGTGGGCACGCCCGACGAAGTCCGGCAGGTCGCGCAGTACGTGCTGAGCCTGTCCGACAGCCCGCACGACTCGCTCGCGGCGCAACTCGGCAAATCGAAGTTCGGCACCTGCGCCGCGTGCCACGGGCCCGCGGGCAAGGGCAACGCGGCGTTGGGCGCGCCGAACCTGACCGACAACGTGTGGCTGCACGGCTGGGGTGAAGAAGCGATCGTGTCGATGGTCGTCAACGGCAAGACCAACGTGATGCCCGCCCACGCGCAACGGATGTCACCCGAACAAATCCACGTGCTGGCCGCGTACGTGAAGAGCAAGGCTCGATGAGCGAAGTCATCCCCATCGTCGCCGAGGCGCCCGCCGCCGATGGCGGCGAATTCGTGTGGATGTACGAGGCGCAAAGGAAGATCTACCCGCGCGCCGTCACTGGCTGGTTCGCCAACTGGCGCTGGGCCTTCGTCTGGCTGACCCAGATCGTCTTCTACGGGCTGCCCTGGTTGACGTGGGGCGGCCGGCAGGCGGTGCTGTTCGACCTGGGGGCGCGGCGCTTCTACATCTTCGGGCTGGTGCTGTACCCGCAGGACTTCATCTACCTCGCGGTGCTGCTGATCATCAGCGCGTACGGCCTGTTCCTCTTCACCGCGGTCGCGGGCCGGTTGTGGTGCGGCTTCGCGTGTCCGCAAACGGTGTACACGGAGATGTTCCTGTGGGTCGAGAACGTGGTCGAAGGCGACCGCGTGAAGCGCATGAAGCTCGACGCTGGCCCGTGGACGGCGCAGAAGCTCGCGCGCAAGGCGACGAAGCAGGCGATCTGGATTGCGCTGGGCTTGTGGACCGGCTTCACCTTCGTCGCCTACTTCACGCCGATCCGCGTGTTGTGGTCAGAAGCTTTTACGATGGGCTTCGGGCCGTGGGAATGGTTCTGGGTGCTGTTCTACGGCTTCGCGACGTACGGCAACGCGGGCTACATGCGCGAGCAGGTGTGCAAGTACATGTGCCCCTACGCGCGCTTCCAGAGCGCGATGTTCGACAAAGACACGCTGATCGTCAGCTACGACACCGGGCGCGGCGAACCGCGCGGGTCGCGACCCAAAAAGGTGGCGCACGCGGACCTCGCGGCGCAAGGCAAAGGCGACTGCATCGACTGCGGCCTTTGCGTCCAGGTGTGCCCCACCGGCATCGACATCCGCAAGGGCCTGCAGTACGAGTGCATCGGCTGCGCCGCGTGCATCGACGTCTGCAACGACGTGATGGACAAGATGTCGTACCCACACGGGCTGATCCGCTACGCGACGCAGAACGCGCAGCGCCAGGGTTGGACCAACGCGCAGATGTGGCGCCGCGTGCTGCGGCCGAGGGTGCTGATCTACACCGCCATCCTGCTGCTGATCGTGGCCGCATTCGTCGCGAGCCTGGCGATGCGCAAGCCGTTCCGTGTCGACGTTGTGCGCGACCGCGGCTCGCTGGCGCGGCTGGTCGAACGTGGTGCGATCGAAAACACCTACCGCCTTCAGGTCATGAACGCCACCGAGTCGACGCAGCGTTACCGTGTCGCCGTCACCGGCCTCGAGGGCGCGGTACTGGAAGCCGACGTTCTCGACGCCGCGGGCGATGTGTCGGTCGGCCCCGCCGAAAGCCGCTGGGTGCCCGTCAATGTCAGGCTACCAGCGGATGTGGCCCGGCGCCTGGGTGGTGGCGCGCATGTGTTGAAGTTCGAGATCACCTCGACCGAACGCCCGGCCGCGCGACGGGTCGAACCTTCCACCTTTGTCGTGCCACGATGATGCCGACCGACATGCCTTCGCCTTCCTGGTGGCGCCTGCCAATCATGTGGCTTGTCGTTGGCGGGCCGCTGGCCGTGGTGGTGGCGGGGTTCGTCACGCTGTGGCTGGCGGTTGATGGCGCCGACCCGAGCCTGACGAATCTTCCGAGGGCAAGCGACGTCGCGCGCGGTGGCGTCAAGGCGCGCAGCGAAGCCCCGGCCCAGCAGGCGCGCAATCACGCTGCGACGCCTGTCGCACCGGCCGTGCCTCCCACACGCGCTGCGAACCAACCATGACCACATCGATCCTTCGCGTGTTGTGGCCCGCGTTCTTCGCTGCGGGCGTGCTCGAGATGGTCGTGTTCGCCTTCGTCGACCCTGGCGAACTGCATCTGTTGGGCGGTTCCCGTCTCGACTGGCCGCGACAGGCGGTCTACACGATCGCGTTCTTCGTCTTCTGGGCCATCGTTGCCGCAGCCGGGTTCACGATGCGCCTGCTGGACCAGCCGCGCGACGAAATCGACAGCCCGCGCGGGCGATAGCAGCCGTCAGCAGGCGCCGCCAGGGTCCGAGCCCACGACCTCTTCGAGCCGTGCAGCGTCCAGCACGCGGATCTGGCGCTGCTTCACCTCGAGCACCCCGGCCTCGTGGAACTTCGAGAACGTGCGGCTCACGGTCTCGAGCTTCAGGCCCAGGAAGCTGCCGATTTCCTCGCGCGTCATGCGCAGCACGAACGACGATGCGGAATAGCCGCGCGCGCCGAAGCGTCGCGCCAGGTTCAGCAGGAACGCCGCCACACGCTCATCGGCGCGCATGCTGCCCAGAAGCATCATCACGCCATGGTCGCGCACGATCTCGCGGCTCATGATGCGGTGGAACTGGCGCCCCAGTTCCTCGACGTCGCGCGACACGTCCTCGAGGCGTTCGTAGGGGATGACGCACACCTGCGAGTCCTCGAGCGCAACCGCGTCGCACATGTGATGCCCGCTGCCGATGCCGTCGAGCCCGAGCAGTTCGCCCGCCATTTGGAAGCCCATGACCTGATCACGGCCGTCTTCGGTCGACACGCAGGTTTTGAAGAACCCCGTGCGCACGGCGTAGAGCGAGGTGAAGCCTTCTCCCGAACGGAACAGCGCTTCGCCGCGCGCCACGGTTCGCCGCTGCGAGATGATCGAGTCCACGTGATCGAGGCTCTTGTCGCTCAGTCCCACCGGCAGGCAGGTTTCGCGCAGGCTGCACGCCGAGCAGGCGACTTTGAAGGCTGCGTCCATGATGAATCGTCTCTGCTCGAGTCTATCCCTCTGGACCTTTGAGCGAGGTCAAAGCCCTTGTGGCGGCTGGCTGGCACATTGCTGCTCATGCAAGTCGAGCTCGCATCATCGGTCGGTAGCCTTAAGGCGCACGGCGGTCAACCGCCGACATTGACCGACGCGATGCTCGCGCGGCTGGACACGCCAGGCCCGCGCTACACCTCGTACCCGACCGCAGACCGGTTCGTCGAGGCGTTCGGGGCGAAGGACTATGCGCAAGCGTTGCGACAGCGTGCCGAAGGCGCCGAGGTTGGCGGCCCCAAGTCGCTGTCGCTGTACGTGCACGTGCCGTTCTGTGAGTCGGTGTGCTACTACTGCGCGTGCAACAAGGTGATCACGAAGCACCACGACCGCGCGGCGCCATACCTCGACGCGCTCGAGCAGGAGATATCGCTGCACACCGCGGTCATCGGCACGCATCAGGCGGTGTCACAACTTCACCTCGGCGGAGGCTCGCCGACGTTCCTGTCTGACGCCGAACTCGGGCGGCTCGTGCTGTTGCTCGAGCGGTCGTTTCGCCTGGCCTCGGACGCCGAGGTGTCGATCGAGGTGGACCCGCGCACCGCCACGCCCGATCGGCTCGCGTTCCTGCGCCAACTGGGCTTCAACCGCATCAGTTTCGGCGTGCAGGACGTCGACCCCGACGTTCAAGTCGCGGTGCATCGCGTGCAGCCGTTCGAACGGGTGCAAGAGCTGATGCAGGCCGCGCGGCGGTTGGGCTTCGAGTCGATCAACGCCGACCTGATTTACGGCCTGCCGCGTCAAACGCCCGAGACGTTCGCGCGCACGATCCAGGCGATGGTCGGGTTACGCCCCGACCGCATCGCGCTGTACGCCTATGCGCACCTGCCGCAGCGCTTCAAGCCGCAGCGCCGCATCCACCCGGCCGAATTGCCGCTGCCGTCGCAGCGCGTTCAGATGCTTGGCGACGCGCTCGCGGGCTTCGGCGCGGCGGGGTACGTTTACATCGGCATGGATCATTTCGCGTTGCCCGACGATTCGCTCGCCGTCGCCAAGCGCCAGGGCCGGCTGCACCGCAACTTCCAGGGCTACAGCACGCAGCCCGATTGCGACCTCATCGGGCTGGGCGTGTCATCGATCGGGCGCATGGACGCTACCTACAGCCAGAACGCGAAGACGCTGGACGAATACCACGACGCCATGCGCCAGGGGCAGTTCGCGACCGTGCGCGGCCTGGCGCTGACGCGTGACGATCTGCTGCGCCGTGCCGTCATCATGGCGCTGATGTGTCAGGGCCAGGTGGCGTTCGAGTCGATCGAACTCGCGCACCTCGTCGACGTGCCGACGTACTTCCGCACCGAACTCGCTGCCCTCGATCCGTTGGTCGACCTCGGTCTGCTCGAGATCGACCGCGCGGGCATCGACGTCACGCCGCTCGGTTGGTACTTCGTGCGTGCGGTGGCGATGGTGTTCGACCGCCACGTGCGCGCGGACCAGGCGCGCGAGCGCTTCTCGCGCATCATCTGAGCCCACGCCAGCGAACATCAGCGCGTGGGCGCAAGCCGTGACATGCCGTGACACGCCGTGACATGATCAACGTCAGATGGACCTTGCACTGATCCTGAGCGCTGCGTTGATGGGCCTGGCCGGCACGCCGCACTGTCTGGCCATGTGCGGCCCGGCATGTGCGGCCTTGGGCCTGTCGGGGAACGGTCGTTCTCGCGCGTGGTCCTTTCATCTCGGCCGGCTCCTCGGCTACTCAGCAGCGGGGGCCGTCGCCGCAGCGGGCGTATCCGTGCTGGGTGCAGCGGGCGCGGCAGTGCCGATGCTGCGACCGCTTTGGACGCTGCTGCATGTCGCGGCGCTCGGCCTGGGCCTCTGGCTGCTGGTCACCGCGCGGCAGCCGGCGTGGGTCGAGCGGCTTGGGCGCCGCCGCGCGTCGGCCGCTGCAGCACCGCACGGCGATGTCAGCGTCATCGCATGGCGGCCGGTCGCCGGTGCCTTCGGCA
Source organism: uncultured beta proteobacterium (assembly GCA_963738615.1). Lineage (GTDB taxonomy): Bacteria > Pseudomonadota > Gammaproteobacteria > Burkholderiales > Burkholderiaceae_C > CAVTWY01. Next base: position 622,905 of record CAVTXI010000012.1, on the reverse strand, counting down.
CGGGTTCGTTGTGGGCCGCGTGGCCGTGTGGGTTGCTTCAATCCGCGATCGTCGTCGCGGCGCTTGCGAACGGGCCAGCTTCGGGTGCGGCCGTGATGGCGGCCTTCGCGATCGCGTCGGGCGTGGGTCTGGCGGGTGGCGCCGCGTTGTGGCTCGGCGGCTGGCGGCGTGCGCGCGGCGCGTCGTCACCCGGTGCCGCGTGGGCCGTGCGCACCGCAGGGCTCATGCTCGCGCTCGCATCCGCATGGGCGCTGGGGCATGGCTTGTGGATGCGCGCGATCGACTACTGCTTCGGGTAGATCACGGCTGTCGCTGCTCTAGACTTTCATCTCCACTCGACGCAGCGTTACCGGAGCGATTCCCCCATGTCCCAGCACATCCTCGTCCCCTCGGGCGGCCGCAAGATCACCGTCAACAAAGACTTCTCGCTGAACGTCCCCGACAACCCGATCATTCCCTACATCGAGGGTGACGGCACGGGCCTGGACATCACGCCGGTGATGCTCGAGGTGGTCGACGCCGCGGTGGAGAAGAGCTACGGCGGCAAACGCAAGATCCACTGGATGGAGATCTACGCTGGCGAGAAGAGCACCAAGGTCTACGGCCCCGACGAGTGGTTGCCGCAAGAAACGCTCGACGTCGTGCGCGAATACGTGGTGTCGATCAAGGGCCCGCTGACCACGCCGGTGGGTGGTGGCATCCGCTCGCTCAACGTCGCGCTACGGCAAGAGCTCGACCTGTACGTTTGCCTGCGCCCGGTGCAGTACTTCAAGGGCGTGCCCTCGCCGGTGAAAGAGCCCGAGAAGGTCGCGATGGTGATCTTTCGCGAGAACAGCGAAGACATCTACGCCGGCATCGAGTACGAGGCCAAGAGCGACAAGGCGAAGAAGCTCATCAAGTTTCTGATCGACGAGATGGGGGTCAAGAAGATCCGCTTCCCCGACACGTCGGGCATCGGCATCAAGCCCGTGTCGATCGAAGGCACCGAGCGCCTGGTGCGCAAAGCCATCCAGTACGCGATCGACAACGACAAGCCCAACGTCACGCTCGTGCACAAGGGCAACATCATGAAGTTCACCGAAGGCGGCTTCCGTGACTGGGGCTACGCGCTGGCGCAGAAGGAATTCGGCGCGCAGCCGATCGACGGCGGGCCCTGGTGCAAGCTGCGCAATCCGCGCACGGGCAAAGACATCGTGATCAAAGACGTGATCGCCGACGCCTTCCTTCAGCAGATCCTCACGCGCCCGGCCGAATACAGCGTGATCGCCACGTTGAACCTCAACGGCGACTACATCTCCGACGCGCTGGCCGCGCAGGTCGGTGGCATCGGCATCGCGCCGGGTGCGAACCTCAGCGACACCGTCGCGATGTTCGAAGCCACGCACGGCACCGCGCCGAAGTACGCCGGGAAGGACTACGTCAACCCCGGCTCCGAGATTCTTTCCGCCGAAATGATGCTTCGCCACATGGGCTGGACCGAAGCCGCCGACCTGATCATCGCGTCGATGGAGCGCGCGATCCAGAGCAAGAAGGTTACCTACGACTTCGCGCGGCTGATGGAAGGCGCGACGCAGGTGAGCTGTTCGGGGTTCGGGCAGGTGATGATCGACGCGATGAACTAGGATTTCACGGCGTCCCAGGACGTCCAAACTGGTTTCACCAAATACCCCAGATCGTTGATTCGACTGGGGTTCTTTGTTTCATGGCGTCCAACGCCAAGCCGCGCGAGAAGGAAGTTGGGGCCTTCCCGAAAACAGTCCGCGGGGCAAACGTCGACGCAGTCGGTGTACTCGCAGCCGATGCAGGCCACGGTCACGACGTGCGTCATGCGGCGAGTCGCCTGCGGCCGAAGACCAAGAACTGGCGCAGGACGGCTGACTCAATGTACGTGCGGATGCCCCCGCGATCAGCGCTGGAATCGGCCGCGTTTTCCAGCAAGCAGGGATCTATGGCGCCGCGTCAGGGCTCCCACAGCTTCGCGAACGCGAACGACAGTTGGCGGTGGTGGCGGATCGACAGGAGATGGACGGTAGAGCCTGTGAGCGCGTAGAGGAGGAGATACTCGTCGTGCAGGTACTCGCGCAGTGCATCGGCGGTTCCAGGCGGAAGCGCGGCGAGTTGGGCCATGGCCTCGGCCGATTGCGGCGGCTTGTCCAGGTAGCGGCGCCCAATGCGCGGGAAGCGGCGCAGGTTCGGGATGACCGTACGGCGCAGTCCGTCGAGCAGTTTGTCGTAGGCCTGGAGTGCATCGGCTTCGGCAAGGAACGTCTCGATCGACTCCAACCGCTCAATGAAGCTGGCGGTGAGTTCGACATGGATTCGCGGCTCAGCCACGCCGCTTACTGGCCTTGACTGCGGCCTTGCGCGCTTGTTGCAGGCGAGCAATGCCCGTGTCAGCATCTTCCGTTCGTCCGGCCGCGATGTCCGCGAGCCCACGCTTCACGTCTTCGAGCAGCAGCAGGTGAATGCGCTCGCGCTCCAGGCGGTGGTAGTAATCCAGGCGGTCAGAGTCGATCAACGCCACATAGCTCTCGCCATTCTTGGTGATGACCTTCTCGCTGCCTTGCTTCACCTCATCGGCCAGCTCGGAGAGGGTGGCGCGAGCCTGGGTGAATGGCACCACGTCCTTGGCGGCAATCGACATGGCAGCTCCTGTGTTGCAGAATTCTGCGCAGTCTAGCGGATCTCGTCAGGCAGGATCGCAAACCAAGGCCGCGTGGAATGGGTGCAAATGGGCGTACAAATGGCGTACCATGCCGCACAATGATCCAGTCGGCCACCATTCGGATCACCCCTGAGATTCTCGCCCTCGTTGCCAGCATCGACGAGTTCAAGGGGGCCTGGAGAGCGCTGGGCACGCTGGCGCCGGATCGGCTGTCCGCACTGCTGCGGGTGGCCACCATCGAGAGTATCGGCTCGTCCACCCGCATCGAGGGCAGCAGGCTGTCCGACCGCGACGTCGAGCGCCTGCTGTCCAACCTGCTGATCCAGAAGTTCAGCACCCGCGACGAGCAAGAAGTGGCGGGCTACGCCAAGGTCATGGAAATGGTGTTCACGTCATGGCAAGACATTGCCCTGACCGAGAACCACATCAAGCAGCTGCACCGGGATCTGCTCGTCCACAGTGAGAAAGACGCCTGGCATCGCGGCCACTACAAGACATCCACCAACAGCGTGGTGGCGGCGTTCGACGAGGACGGCAAGCAGCTCGGCGTAGTCTTCGAGACGGCCACCCCGTTCGACACGCCGCGGCTGATGACGGAACTGGTGACCTGGTTCGTCGAAGAGCGCAGCGCTGGGCGTGTGCATCCGCTGCTGCTGATCGGCCTGTGGGTCGTTGTGTTCCTGGAGATCCACCCGTTCCAAGACGGCAACGGGCGCCTGAGCCGGGTGCTGACCACCTTGCTACTGCTGCAGGCCGGCTATGCCTACGTGCCCTACAGCTCGTTGGAAAGCGTGGTGGAGCTGAGCAAAGAGGCTTACTACCTGGCGCTACGCCAGACCCAAGGCACGATCCGCAGCAAGGCGCCGAACTGGCAACCGTGGTTGCTGTTCTTCCTGCGGTCACTGGCTGAGCAGGTCAGGCGCCTGAACCGGAAGATCGAGCGCGAGAAGTTGGTGCTGGCGGCACTGCCAGAGTTGTCGCTGCAGATCGTCGAGTTCGCGCGCGAGCATGGCCGCGTCACCATGGCCGACGCCATCCGGCTCACCGGCAGTAGCCGCAATACGCTGAAGTTGCACTTCCGCGCGTTGGTGGAACGCGGGCAACTCAGCCCCCACGGTGCGGGGCGGGGGGCTTGGTACGAGCTGCGATAGACACACAGCGACTTTCGACAAGGGCGCCGCCATGGTCAGCGGCTCCCAGTTGCTGGTGCGATAGACATCATGCGTTCAGATCGGGGCCATGATCTGGGCCAGCCAACGGGCGCTTGCCGACGCACATCAAGCATCCATGCGTCCCAGCGCCTGATTGGGAAGTGATGATCGAGACCCAGCGCCGCGTGCCGAAAGGCCTTGAGCTTGGTAGCATATGAAGCTCTTCATGTAGCGTAAATTGCTGCCATGTGGGCGCTCCTCCTTCTGACCCTCCCGACCCAACCCAACGCCGTTCGTCTGCGCGTGTGGCGGTCGCTGAAGTCGATGGGCTGCGCGGCGTTGCGTGATGGTGCCTACGTGCTGCCGCTCGAGCATGTGGCTCGTTTCGAGCCGCTGGCGGTTGAAGTGCGGGAGCACGGCGGCGCGGCCACCGTGCTCGAGCTCGGTGCGCGCGACGAGGCGCAGCGGCAGAAGTTGATCGTACTGTTCGATCGCGGCGAGGCCTACGCGGCGTGGCGAGCCACGGTGCAGGCGTTGCACGGTGAGGTCGATGGCTTGTCGCAGGCGGACGCGCGGCGCCGACTGAGAGTGATCGCCGAGGCGCTCGAGGCGGTTCGCAGCATCGACTACTACCCCGGGCCTGCGTTGGCGCAGGCGCAAGCCGATCTGCAAGGGCTGCAAAGCGCGCTCGACTCGCGGTTCTCCGAAGGGGAACCCGTCGCGCGCGCGGCCCACGGCATTGCGCGGCTGGACGTGCGTCGCTTCCAAGGCAAGCGCTGGGCCACCCGGGCGCGGCCGTGGGTGGACCGCTTGGCCTGCGTGTGGTTGATCCGCCGCTATGTCGATGCCGATGCGCACTTCGTTTGGTTGGCCGACCCCTTGCGCGCTCCGCGCGGTGCGATCGGCTTCGACTACGACGGCGCGCGTTTCACGCACGTGGGCGCGCGCGTGACGTTCGAGGTGATGGCGGTGAGCTTCGGGCTCGACGCTGACCCTGCGCTGCAACGCATCGCACGCAACGTTCACTACCTCGATGCGGGTGGCATCCCGGTGCCCGAAGCAGCCGGCCTCGAAGCCGTGTTCGCGGGACTGCGTGCGCTCCACGCCGACGATGACGCACTGGTCGATGCGGCGTGCACGGTGTTCGATGCATTGCACGCGACACAGGAAGGCACGGCGTGACGGCAGCCGACGCCACGCGTTCGCACGGTGCGATTGGTGAGCGTCCGGCTGCGGTTTCGTTCACCGAGGCCTTGCGCTTCTGGATGAAGCTCGGCTTCATCAGCTTCGGCGGGCCGGCCGGGCAGATCGCGATCATGCATGCCGAGCTGGTCGAGCGGCGGCGTTGGATCAGTGAGAAGCGCTTCCTGCACGCGCTGAACTACTGCATGTTGTTGCCCGGGCCCGAGGCGCAACAGCTTGCGACCTACATCGGCTGGCTGATGCACCGCACGTGGGGCGGCATCGTGGCCGGTGCGTTGTTCGTGCTGCCGTCGCTGTTCATCCTGATCGCACTGTCGTGGGTCTATGTGCGCTTCGGTGACTTGCCGGTGGTGGCGGGTGTCTTCTACGGTATCAAGCCGGCGGTGACGGCGTTGGTGCTGCATGCGGCGCACCGCATCGGTACGCGGGCGTTGAAGAACCGCTGGATGTGGAGCATCGCCGCGGCGGCCTTCATCGCGATCTTCGCCTTCAGCGTGCCGTTCCCCGCGATCGTCATCGCTGCGGCGCTGGTGGGTTGGTTCGGCGCGCGTCGTTGGCCCGAGGTGTTCGTAATCGGGGGAGGGCACGGCAGCGCGAAGGCTGGCTACGGGCCGGCGCTGATCGACGACGACACGCCCACGCCCGAGCACGCCCGCTTCTCGCGCGGGCAGCTTGCGCGAGTGCTGGGTATCGGACTGGTGCTGTGGGCGCTGGGCATGGCGGCGCTTTTCGTGACGTATGGGCTGGAAGGCACGCTCACGCAGATGGGATGGTTCTTCACGAAGGCTGCGCTTCTCACCTTCGGCGGCGCCTACGCGGTGCTGCCCTATGTGTACCAAGGTGCGGTCGATCAGCACCAGTGGCTGAGCGGCCCGCAGATGATCGACGGCTTGGCGCTCGGCGAAACCACACCCGGGCCGCTGATCATGGTCGTTGCTTTCGTCGGCTTCATCGGTGGTTGGGGCCGGCAGGTGATGGGGCCCGACGCACTTTTTGTCGGTGGCGCACTGGCTGCCGCTGTCGTCACCTTCTTCACCTTCCTGCCGTCGTTCGTCTTCATCCTTGCCGGTGGCCCGGCGGTCGAAGCCACGCACGGCAAGCTGGGCTTCACCGCTCCGCTGTCGGTGATCACGGCCGCCGTGGTCGGCGTGATCGTGAATCTGGCGCTGTTCTTCGCCTATCACGTGTTGTGGCCACAGGGTTTCGGCGGGCGCTTCGACGCGGTGTCGGCGCTGATCGTCGCGGCGGCTGCTGTTGCCTTGTTTCGGTTCAAAGTTGGCGTATTGCCACTGCTTGTGGCCTGCGCCGCGGTGGGTCTGGTGGTCACGCTGGTCGTGCCAGCGCTGCGTGCCTAGGAGTCTTCGGCTATGAATCGATCGATCAAGCCACGTGTGGCGCTGCTGTACCCGGGCGACCGGGCGATGCGTGACCGCGCCGACTCGGCCGAGAGCCGTTTCGCCGCGCTGTTCTCGGCCTTCGAAGCCGCGGGCATGCGCGCCGAACCGGCGGTCTGGCACAACGACTTTGCCGACGAAGTGCAGGCGCAGTTGCGCAACTTCGACGTGGCGCTGGTGTGGTGCAACCCGATCGAAGGCGGACGGCGCCGTGACCGGCTCGACGCGGTGCTGCGCGAGGTGTCGAACCACGGTGTGATCGTCAGCACGCATCCGGACACGATCATGCGCCTGGGCACGAAAGACGTGCTGTTCGAAACGCGTGACCTGCCGTTCGGCAGCGACGTGCATCGCGTCAACAGCCTGGCGCAGTTGGTCAGCGAGTTGCCCATGCGGTTGCTGCGCGGGCCGCGCGTGCTGAAGCAGCACCGCGGCCACAGTGGCATCGGTGTGTGGCGCGTCGAGCCAGCAGCCGACGGCGCGCTGGTGGTGTGTCACGCACAGCGCGGCAGCGCGCCCGAGCAGGTCGATCTGGCAGCACTGTGCGAGCGCTTAGCGCCCTATTTCGAACCCGCGGCGGGCGGCCACATGCTCGATCAGGTCTGGCAGCCACGTATTTCCGAAGGCATGGTGCGCGCGTACCTGGTCGAAGACCGCGTTGCGGGCTTCGGCCACCAGGCGATCAACGCACTGCATCCTCTCGAGCCGCAGCCCGGCCCGCGGCTTTACCACGGGCCGGACACGCCGGCCTTCCAGTCGTTGCGGCAACGGCTGGAGTTGCAGTGGATCACGCTGCTGCGCGAACGCGTGGGTGTGCCGCACGAGCGCCTGCCCCTGCTGTGGGACTGCGACTTCATGTTCGGCGAGCCCACGCCCGGCGATTCGCAGCCGTTCGTGCTGTGCGAGGTCAACGTCAGCAGTGTGTCGCCGTTTCCGCCTTCTGCGATCGGGCCGTTGGTGGCCGCGGTGGCCCACCGCTGCCGAGGAGCGCCAGCGTGAGCCCCGCGTTGTTAGCGCGGCCCGCTACTCGGGCTTGACTTGCGCTGCCTCGACCAGGCGGATGTCCTGCGCGAGGTGACCCTTCGGTCCCTGGATCAATTCGAAGCTCACACGAACGCCGGGCTTCAAAGTCTTGAAGCCTTCCATCTGGATGGCCGAGAAATGCGCGAAGACATCGGCACCTCCACCCTCGGGCTCGATGAACCCCCAACCTTTGGCGTCGTTAAACCACTTGACGGTGCCGGTAGGCATAAAACTGAACTCCCCTGATGTGGCGCAACCTCGTGTCACGCTTTTTGAGCCCCTGTCCATGACATGCTGACTTCTCTGCTGTTGGGCCGCCGATACGACTGGCTTCCCTACCTGACGCGTTGATGCATCAGTGTGTGGTTATTGTTTGGCGGACCCCTTTGGAGTGTCAAGGCGAGCGCTCCCGCCCCTGGAGGGTTCGGCACCTATCTTCGGTGGATACGGGTCACTCATGCGTTCACCCGCGGCGAGACTTCCGTCACCTTTCCGCGTCACACCTAGGTGTCAGAGCAAGGGCTTGCGCGGTGGCCTCTGGCGATGTCGACCGGCGTCTCGATAAAATCGCGTCATGTCGCCGGATCGTCCGAAAACGCCTTCTGTTCCGCGCCCGGATCCTCCCGGCGAAGGGCAGGATGCTGCCGTTGTCGAAAGGCAGCTTCAGAAGACCGAACCGCCGGCGATGTTCCGGGTCGTGATGCTGAACGACGACTACACGCCGATGGAGTTCGTCGTCATGATCCTGCAGCACCACTTCTCGCATGACCTCGAAACGGCCACGCAAATCATGTTGAAGATCCACCACGAAGGCCGGGCGGTCTGCGGCATCTTCAGCAAAGATGTGGCCGCGACGAAAGTCGAACTCGTCTGTACCCTGGCCCGACGTTTCGGGCACCCCCTGCAATGCATCCTGGAGGCCGAATGATCGCTCAGGAACTGGAAGTCAGTCTGCACATGGCCTTTGTCGAGGCCAGGCAGCAGCGACACGAGTTCATCACCGTCGAACACCTGCTGCTGGCGTTGCTCGACAACCCCTCGGCATCCGAGGTGCTGAAGGCGTGCGCAGCCAATCTGGACGACCTGCGCAAGAGCCTCACGTCGTTCATCAAGGAGAACACGCCCACCGTCGGTGGTACCGAGGACGTCGACACCCAGCCGACGCTCGGCTTCCAGCGCGTGATCCAGCGCGCGATCATGCACGTGCAGTCGACCGGCAGCGGCAAGAAGGAAGTCACCGGCGCGAACGTGCTGGTGGCGATCTTCGGCGAGAAGGACTCCCACGCCGTGTACTACCTGCACCAGCAGGGCGTGACACGGCTGGACGTTGTCAACTTCATCGCCCACGGCATCAAGAAGACCGACCCGCCCGAGCCCACCAAGTCCAACGACGGCAACAGCGGTGAGTCCGAGAAGGAAGAGGGCGGCGACAGCAAGGGGTCGCCACTCGAGCAGTTCACGCAAAACCTCAACCAGTCAGCTCGTGAAGGCCGCATCGACCCGTTGATCGGGCGCGAGCACGAGGTCGAGCGCGTGATCCAGGTGTTGTGTCGTCGGCGTAAGAACAACCCCCTGCTGGTCGGCGAGGCGGGTGTCGGCAAGACTGCGATCGCAGAAGGCTTGGCCTGGCGCATCACGCAAGGCGAGGTGCCCGAGGTGCTGGGCGACGCCACGGTCTACACGCTGGACATGGGCGCGCTTCTCGCCGGGACTAAGTACCGCGGCGATTTCGAGCAGCGGCTGAAGGGCGTGCTCAAGGCGCTGAAAGACCAGCCGCGCGCGATCCTCTTCATTGACGAGATCCATACGTTGATCGGCGCGGGCGCAGCTTCGGGCGGCACGCTGGACGCCAGCAACTTGCTGAAGCCGGCGCTGTCCACCGGCGCGATGAAGTGCATCGGCGCGACGACCTTCACCGAATACCGCGGGATCTTCGAGAAGGACGCGGCGCTGTCGCGGCGCTTCCAGAAGATCGACGTGGTCGAACCCTCGGTCGAGCAGACGATCGAGATCCTGAAGGGCCTGAAGACGCGGTTCGAGGATCACCATCAGGTCAAGTACACGCTGGGCGCACTTCAGGCCGCGGCCGAGCTGTCGGCGAAGTACATCAACGACCGTCACCTGCCCGACAAGGCGATCGACGTAATCGACGAGGCCGGGGCCGCGCAACGCATCCTGCCCAAGGCCAAGCAGAAGAAGACGATCTCGCGTGCCGAAGTCGAGGACATCGTCTCGAAGATCGCGCGCATTCCGCCGGCCAGCGTGTCGAGCGACGACCGCATCAAGCTCAAGACCCTCGACCGCGACCTCAAGAGCGTGGTCTTCGGCCAGGACGCCGCGATCGACGCACTGTCAGCATCGATCAAGATGGCTCGCTCGGGCCTGGGCAAGCCTGAAAAGCCAATCGGCGCGTTCCTGTTCAGCGGCCCCACCGGCGTGGGCAAGACCGAAGTCGCCAAGCAACTGGCCTTCGTGCTCGGCATCGAGCTGATCCGCTTCGACATGTCCGAATACATGGAGCGCCACGCCGTCAGCCGCCTGATCGGCGCGCCCCCGGGCTACGTGGGCTTCGATCAGGGCGGTCTGCTGACGGAGGCGGTCACGAAAAAGCCGCACGCGGTGCTGCTGCTCGACGAGATCGAGAAGGCGCACCCCGACGTCTTCAACGTGCTGCTGCAGGTGATGGACCACGGCACGCTGACCGACAACAACGGGCGCAAGGCCGACTTCCGCAACATCGTGGTCATCATGACCACGAACGCGGGTGCCGAGGCCATGAACCGGTCGACCATCGGCTTCACCACCCGGCGCGAACAGGGCGACGAGATGGTCGACATCAAGCGCATGTTCACGCCCGAGTTCCGCAACCGGCTCGACGCGATCGTGTCGTTCAAGGCGCTCGATGAAGACATCATCATGCGCGTGGTCGACAAGTTCCTGCTGCAGCTCGAGAGCCAGCTCGCCGAGAAGAAGGTCGAGGTCACCTTCACCGACCCGCTGCGCAAGTACCTCGCGAAGAAGGGCTTCGACCCGCTGATGGGCGCCAGGCCGATGCAGCGGCTGATTCAAGACACGATCCGCCGCGCGCTGGCCGACGAGTTGCTGTTCGGCGAATTGCTCGACGGCGGCCGCGTCACCGTCGATGTCGACGACGAAGGCAAGACCAAGCTCGACATCCAGGGCGCGAAGAAGAGCGACAACAAGCCGAAGGCGGACATGCCGGCCGCTTGAAGCTCGGCTTCCGTCCCGTCGTTCTCATCTAAGGGCTCGCCTGCGCGGGCCCTTGGTCCGTCAGGGTCGCGCCATCGCTGAGATCAGCGCGCTGGCGGGCAAAACACGACGTCCCTGTTCGAGTGCACGATCGGCTGCGAGCCCGTGGCGCCACACGACAGCGGCAACCAACGCTGACAACGGTGGCGTGCCTTTGACCGATGCCCGACACGATGACCAGAGGCCGCCGATCCAACCGGCCAGGACGTCGCCCGTGCCCGCCGTCGCCAGCAGCGCGTTTCCGCTGGCATTGACCCACGGCGTGGTCGCACCGTCGTCGATGACGGTGCCCGAACCCTTCAGGGCGACAACGGCGCCATAGCGCTGGGCCAGATGGCGCGCGGCGTCCAGGCGGTCGGCCTGCACCGCCCGCGCATCCGGCAGGCCGAGCAGGCGGGCGGCTTCCAGCGGGTGAGGGGTCAACACCGTCTCCATTCCCTTGCCCGCGCGACGAGCGGCGAGTCGAGCCAGTGATGGGTCGTCGGCCAATGCGTTCAGCGCGTCTGCGTCGATCACCAGGCGGGGCGCGATCGCCATCAACGGCGCCAGCACGTCGCGGATGCGCGAACCGCCGCCGCAGCCAGTGACAACCGTGGCCCGTGCGAGCCACTCACGATCGGCGAGCAGAGACGTATCGCGCCACATCAACGCGGGTGCGAGTGGAGCGCCATCGATTGCATCGAGCGGTACGGCATACACGCGGCCGGCGCCACTCTCGAGCGCAGCGCGCGCCGCCAACAGCAGCGCACCTGACATGCCGCGTGCGCCGCCGACGACCACGACATCGCCGAAGCTCCCTTTGTGGCCTGCATGCGACCTCGTGGTCCGGGTCGAACAATCGAGCCCAGCGCCGGTGAGCCTTGAAGTGGGTTCGACCAGCGATGAATCGACGCCCAGATCGTCAAACCAGATGCGGCCGCTGGCATCGCGCCCGTCGGCCATGAAGAGCCCCGGCTTCGCGCTCAGCAGCGTCAGCGTATCGCGCGCTGCGAGGACACGGCCCGCGCACGGCGTGCCGCGATCGGCGTCCAGGCCACTCGGAACATCGACCGCCAGTCTGGGGGCGGGGCAGCCTTCGACCGAACGCCACACCGCGGCGAGTCGACCGCGCAGCTCTCCCTGCGCGCCAATGCCGAGCAATGCGTCGATCACCAGCGCGGGTTGCTTGTTGTTGGCGTTGTCCGCTTCGGGCCAGGCGTCGAGCATCGGTACGCCGGCGTCGCGCGCCGCTTCGAAGGCGCGGCGCGCGTCGCGCGGCATCGCATCGCCGTCACGGCTCAGCACCGCCACGACGCGCTTGCCCGCTGCGGCAAGGTGGCGCGCCGCGACCAGGCCGTCGCCACCGTTGTTGCCCGGGCCCACGGCTACGACGATCGAGCGTGCGTGCGGCTCGACCGCCATCGCCACCTTGGCCACGGCAAGCCCGGCACGCTCCATCAGTGAAGGCTCGGGCGACAAGGCATGCGCTGCCGCTTCGATCTGACGTGAAGCCGCGACACCGTGCAACGCAAGTCCGGCCGCATCGCCGGCCAGCAGTTCTTTCGGGGCCTTCATGCCGATGATCCTCGCTCTCCGTGCCAGCGGTTGATCGAAAAGCCTCGCGTGTCGATCGATGGCGCGCGTTCCCCGATCAGGTCGCTCAGCAGCTGCGCGCTGCCGCACGAAAGCGCCCATCCGCTCGAGCCGTGGCCCAGGTTGAGCCACAGCCGCGGGTGCCTTGTCGGCCCGATGATCGGTGGCCCGTCGGGCAGCATGGGCCGCGCGCCCTTCCATGGCACGGCCATCGAGCGTTGGGCGCCCGAGGGAAACCAGTCGTCCAGCACCTTGTAGAGCGTGGCCACGGCACGAGGCGACATGCGGCCCGAATGCCCACCCAGCTCGGCACTGCCGGCCACCCGCAGCCGGTCACCTAGCCGCGTGATCGCCACTTTGTAGGTCTCGTCCATCAACCCGGCACGGGGCGTGTTCTCGACGGTTGGGTCGGATAGCGCGCGCAGAGGCGCCGTGATCGAATAGCCGTAGACCGGCACCAACGGCATGCGCAGACCGACGCTGCTCAACAAGTGCGTCGACGCAGCACCTGCGCACACCACCGCGGCGTCGAAGTGGGCTTCGGGGGTGGCGGGGCTTTCGGCGGCGACGGATCTTTCGGCTCGGGCTGCGCCGTCGGGGTACACGATGCGTGAAGCGGTCAGCGTGCTCTCGTGCGCTGGACGAGCGTCGAGCATCAGCGTGACGCCGCCATCGTCGGCACGCATCGCGCGCACGGTATGCCGCGTCCTCACCGTCGCGCCGCACGAAACCGCATGGTCGAGCAGTTGCAGCGTGAACCTTCGGCAGTTGCCGATGTCGTCGTCGGGCCAATGCAGACCCGCGGTCAGCGGCGTCTGCACATTCAGGCCCGGCTCGAGCGCGCGGCATGCGGCCTCGTCGATCAACTTCACCGCAAGGCCCAGGTCGGTCATCGATTGCATTTGAGGACGTGCGCGACGAACGTCTTCGTCGCCGCGCAGCAGCACAAGAAACCCTTGGCGCCGATCCCACGACAGGTCCAGGCTCTTGGTCAGATCGCGCAGCCGGGACTGGCTGGCGCGGGCCAGATCGAGCATCTGGCGTCGACGCTGCGCGTACGCGCGCGCATCGCACGCCCGCCACCAGTGCCACAACCAAGCCCAAAGCTGCGGGCCGCCGAGGCCCGCGATACGTACCGCCGCGTGTTCGCGCATGAACCCACGCAACACCTTGCCAGGCATGCCCGGCGCGGACCAGGGCGCCGCATACCCCGGCGACATCACGCCCGCGTTGGCAAAGCTGGTTTCGGCAGCCGCACTGCTGTTGCGTTCGAACAGCGTCACCTCGTGACCATCCGTGGCGAGTTCGTAGGCGGTCGTGACGCCGATCACACCGGCACCGATGACGGCAATACGCATAAAGGAGTTGATGGACTGAGGCGGCTGGCGAAGCCTGAGAGTTTGACCGACGGCGCTGGGCGCGGGCGCCGCTGGTACACTTTCCGCCGCTGAGTCGACAGGCAATTTCGCCCGGCTAAGCAAATCGCGAACCGGCCTTCCCAAGGTGTCGCGGTGGCGCGGGGCGAAGCTCCTCACCCACCGTGATTCGGGCCGGATCCAGCCACAACCTTTGGAGCATTCATGCCCATTTCCATGCGCGAAATGCTGGAAGCCGGTGTCCACTTCGGGCACCAAACGCGCTTCTGGCACCCGAAGATGGCCCCGTACATCTTCGGCCATCGCAACAAGATCCACATCATCAACCTCGAGAAGACGCAGCCGCTCTTCGAAGATGCTCTGAAGTACGTACGCCAGCTCGCGGCGCGACGCGGCTCGGTGCTGATGGTCGGCACCAAGCGCCAGGCGCGCGATGTGGTGGCGCTGGAAGCGCGCCGCTGCGGCATGCCGTATGTCGATCAGCGTTGGCTGGGCGGCATGATGACGAACTTCAAGACCGTCAAAGGGTCGCTGAAGAAGCTCAAGGAAATGAAGGCGCTGGTCGAGGCCGGTACGCAGCCGTCGATCAAGAAGGAAGCGCTGATGTTCCAGCGCGAGATCGCGAAGCTCGAAAAAGACATCGGCGGCATCGCCGACATGAACGCCTTGCCCGACGCGATGTTCGTGATCGACGTGGGCTACCACAAGATCGCGGTGGCCGAGGCCAAGAAGCTCGGCATCCCCGTGATCGGCATCGTCGACACGAACCACTCTCCCGATGGGATCGACTACGTCATCCCGGGCAACGACGACTCGGCCAAGGCTGTGGCGCTGTACGCGCGCGCCGTCGCAGATGCCGTGGTCGAGGGCAAAGCGAACGCGGTGAGCAACATCGTCGAGGCGGCCACCTCCGCCGGCAGCGACGAATTTGTCGAGGTGTCCGAGGACGCCTGACGCCCCCGCACCAACTGCGCATCGAAGGGGCTGGTCAAGCCCCTTTTTCACAAGACTGATTTCGGAGTTCCAAGATGGCAGCAATCACAGCAAGCATGGTCGGCGAACTGCGCGCCAAGACCGACGCGCCGATGATGGAGTGCAAGAAGGCGCTGACCGAGGCTGACGGCGACATGGAGCGCGCCGAGGAGATCCTGCGCGTCAAGCTGGGCAACAAGGCCGGCAAGGCCGCCGCGCGCATCACCGCCGAGGGCGTTGTCGCCGCCGCGGTTGACGGCACGACCGGCGCGCTGATCGAGATCAACTGCGAAACCGACTTCGTGTCGAAGAACGACGCGTTCCTCGCCTTCACCAATGCCTGCGCGAAGCTGGTCGCCGACAAGAACCCGGCCGACGTGGCTGCGCTGTCGGCACTGCCACTGTCGCAAGAGGGTTTCGGCCCGACGGTCGAAGACGTGCGCAAGGGCTTGATCGGCAAGATCAGCGAGAACATGTCGATCCGTCGATTCAAGCGCTACGCGGGTGGCGGCAAGCTCGCGCACTACCTGCACGGCACGCGCATCGGCGTGGTTGTCGAGCACGACGGTGACGGCACGGTCGCGAAAGACGTGGCGATGCACGTCGCGGCGATGAAGCCCAAAGCGCTGTCGGGCGCCGACGTGTCAGCCACCCTGGTCGACCAAGAGCGCCGCATCGCGACCGAGAAGGCGGCCGAAAGCGGCAAGCCCGCCGAGATCGTTGCGAAGATGGTCGAAGGCTCGGTGCAGAAGTTCCTGAAAGAGGTCTCGCTGCTCGACCAGGTTTTCGTCAAGGCCGCCGACGGCAAGCAGACCGTGGGCCAGATGCTGAAGAGCGCGAACACCCCGGTGCGCGGCTTCACGCTCTACGTCGTCGGCGAGGGCATCGAGAAGAAGACCGACGACTTCGCGGCCGAGGTCGCAGCGCAGGTGGCGGCGGCGAAGAAGGACAAGGACTGAACAACTTCGTCAACGCCTAAACTCCCGGTCCATCATGCCCGCCTACCAACGCATCCTGCTGAAGCTGTCCGGCGAAGCGCTGATGGGCGACGACGCCTACGGCATCAACCGCGCGACGATCGTGCGCATGGTGCAGGAGGTGAAGGCCGTGACCGAGATGGGTTGCCAGGTCGCGGTCGTGATCGGCGGGGGCAACATCTTCCGCGGCGTGGCTGGCGGCTCGGTGGGCATGGACCGCGCGACCGCCGACTACATGGGCATGCTCGCGACGGTGATGAACGCGCTTGCGCTGGGCGACACGATGCGCCAGGAAGGCATGACCGCGCGTGTGATGAGCGCCATCGCGATCGAGCAGGTCTGCGAGTCGTACGTGCGGCCGAAAGCGCTGCAGTACCTCGAAGAAGGCAAGGTCGTGATCTTCGCCGCCGGCACCGGCAACCCCTTCTTCACGACCGACACCGCGGCCGCGCTGCGTGGGGCTGAAATCGGCGCGCAGATTGTGCTGAAGGCAACCAAGGTCGATGGCGTCTACAGCGCTGACCCCAAGAAAGACCCTAACGCGACGCGCTACGCGAAGATCAGCTTCGACGAAGCCATCGCGCGCAACCTGGCCGTGATGGACGCCACCGCGTTCGCGTTGTGCCGCGACCAGAAGCTGCCGATCAAAGTGTTCTCGATCTTCAAGCCCGGCGCGCTCGACCGCGTGGTGCGTGGCGAAGACGAGGGCACGCTGGTTCACGTTTAGCAAGCGACCGGGGGAGAGCCCCGGCTGCGGAGCCCCTGCCATGACGACACCGCAATCCACCGCCGAAGTCAAGAAGGCCGCCGAGGCCAAGATGGGCAAGAGCCTCGAGTCGCTGAAGGGCGGGCTGCAAAAGATCCGCACCGGCCGCGCGCACCCAGGGCTGCTCGATCAGGTGCACGTCGACTACTACGGTTCGATGGTGCCGCTCAGCCAGGTCGCCAACGTCTCTCTGCTCGACGCGCGCACGATCAGCGTGCAGCCCTGGGAAAAGGGCATGGGCGCGAAGATCGAGAAGGCCATCCGCGAGAGTGACCTCGGCCTGAACCCCGCGGCGCAGGGTGACCTGCTGCGCGTGCCGATGCCCGCGCTGACCGAAGAACGTCGCAAAGAGCTGACCAAGGTGGCGCGCAACGAAGGCGAGGAGTGCAAGGTCGCGATTCGCAACCTGCGGCGTGAGGCCAACGAGCAGCTCAAGAAGATGCTCAAGGACAAGGCCGTCGGCGAGGACGAAGAGCGCCGTGCGCAAGACGAAGTGCAACGACTGACCGACCGCGTCGTGGCCGAGATCGACCGACTCGTCCATTCGAAAGAGGCCGAGATCCTTGCAATCTGAGGCCGTGGCGCTCATCAACGCCACCTCGGGCAAGGCCGCATCGGTCGCGGCGGGTGCCGCGCGCGTGCCGCGGCATGTCGCCGTGGTGATGGACGGCAACGGGCGCTGGGCCAAGAAGCGATTCATGCCGCGCTTCTTCGGCCACAAGCAAGGCGTCGATGCGCTCGTGCGCGTCGTGCAGGCATGCGCTGATCGCGGCATCGAGTACCTCACGGTCTTCGCCTTCTCGTCCGAGAACTGGAAGCGTCCGAGCGAAGAGGTTTCGGGCCTCATGAACCTGGTGCTGGTCGCGGTGGCGAAGTACCTGAAGAAGCTCGCCGAGGAGGGCGTGCAGATCCGCATCGTTGGTGATCGCACCGCGGTGTCCGACAAAGTGCGCTCCGCGTGGGACCAGACCGAATCGACGACCGCGCGCAACCGCCGCATCGTGCTGTCGGTGGCGTTCAACTACGGTGGCCGCTGGGACGTGGTGCAGGCCTGTCAGCAAGCGATGCGCGACGGCGTGAGTCCCGAAGGTCTGACCGAGGAGAAGCTCGCGTCGTACCTGTCGATGAACTACGCACCTGACCCGGACCTGTTCATTCGCACCGGCGGTGAAGTGCGCATCAGCAACTTCCTGCTCTGGCAGACCGCCTACGCCGAGTTGTACTTCAGCGATTGCCTCTGGCCCGATTTCGACGAGGCCGAACTCGACAAGGCTCTGCGAGCCTTTGCAGCGCGCGACCGCCGCTTCGGCGGCGTCAAGACCGAACCCGTCGCGTCCGTGCCGACGGCGTCGGCCTGACACGGCGAGCCGGGGCACGCATGCTGGCCCAACGGATCGCGACCGCGCTGGTTCTGCTGTTCGTCATGATCGCGACGCTGTGGTCGCGCAACGTGCTGCCCTTCGCCGCGTTGATGCTGCTGATGATCCTGGCCTGCGCGTGGGAGTGGGGGCGGCTGTGCGGGTTGGAGCAGGGTGGGGCAATGGCGTTGACCTCGGTGACCGCGGTGGTGCTTGCGGCCACGGTCGTGCAGTTCGGCGTGCCGGCTCACATCACACCCGGTCAGAACGCGGGTGCGGCATCGACGGCATGGTGGACCGCCGCGGTCGCGTGGAGTATTGGGCTCGTGCTTGTGGTGCGTATGGGTGTCGCTGGATGGCGCAACGCGCCGCTGGCCCTGCGCGTGGGCCTAGGCCTCACTATCTTTGTGCTCACGTGGTGGGCGGTCGTGTCGGCGCGTGCGATCGGTGTCAATTTCCTGCTGTCGACGATGGCGGTGATCTGGGCGTCGGATATCGCGGCGTACTTCGGCGGCAAGGCCTGGGGTGGACGTGTCTTCGGCGCGCGGAAGCTTGCTGTGTCGATCAGCCCCGGCAAGACATGGGAAGGGGCCGTCAGCGGACTGGTCGGCGCGTTGCTGGTCTCGGTGCTGTGGGTCATCGTTGTCGACCGCACGGTGCCCGTCGATGGCCCGAGCCTGCAAGGCTGGCTCGTCGAGCGCCTGGGCTGGGCCGTGATGCTGCTGGCAGTCGCGGTGATCACGGCTGCGGGCATCCTCGGCGATCTGTTCGAATCGCTTGTCAAGCGGGCGGCTGGCGCGAAAGACTCGAGCCGCCTGCTGCCTGGCCATGGCGGCGTGCTCGACCGTGTTGACGCGCTGTTGCCGGTGTTGCCGATGGCCATTGCGCTGGCGCATCTGAAAGGCTGAGGCATGGTGTCCGACACGCGACAGCGGCTGGTGGTGCTGGGTTCCACAGGATCGATCGGCAAGAACACGCTCAACGTCGTCGCGCGGCACAAGGGCCGCTATGAGGTGCTGGCGCTGACGGCGAACCGCGCGGTCGACGAACTGGCGGCGCAGTGCCTGGAACATCGGCCGCGCTTTGCGGCGATGAGCGACGCCGCGTCGGCCCGCACGCTGCGTGATCGGCTCTCGTCCGAGGGTTCCAAGACCGAGGTTCTCGATGGCGCGAAGTCACTGACCGAACTCGCTGCGCATCCGGATGCCGATGCGGTGATGGCCGCGATCGTTGGTGCCGCTGGCCTGCCCGCGTGCCTGGCCGCGGCGCGTGCCGGCAAGCGCCTGCTGCTCGCGAACAAGGAGGCGCTGGTCGTCGGTGGCGCTGTCTTCATGAACGCCGTCAAGCAAGGCGGAGCGACGCTGCTGCCGATCGACAGCGAACACTCGGCGATCTTCCAGTGCTTGCCGCAGGACCGCCGCACGTGGCCCGCGACGATTGATCACATCCTGCTGACCGCATCGGGTGGGCCGTTCCGCGAACGTGCACCTGACACGCTGCACGACGTGACGCCCGACCAGGCCTGCGCGCACCCGAACTGGGTCATGGGCCGCAAGATCAGCGTCGACTCGGCCACGATGATGAACAAGGCGCTCGAGGTGATCGAGGCGCGGTGGTTGTTCGACCTCGGGCCCGAGCAGATCCGCGTGGTGATTCACCCGCAGAGCATCATCCACTCGATGGTGGTGTGCCGCGACGCGTCGGTGCTGGCGCAAATGGGTACGCCCGACATGCGCGTGCCGATCGCGTACGGCTTGTCGTTTCCCGAGCGCATCGAATCGGGCGCGTCGCAGCTCGACTTTTCCGCGTTGGGATCGTTGACATTCGAGGAAGCAACGCGCGAGCGCTTCCCGGGCCTGTTCCTCGCGTGGGACGCTTTGCGCGCGCCCGAGGGAACAACCATTGTGCTGAACGCCGCCAACGAAGAAGCCGTCGCGGCCTTTCTCGACGGAACCATCCGCTACACCGGCATTCACAAGGTCAATGCGCAGACCCTGCATGACGTTCGCACCGCACCTGGGTTCGCACGCCGGTGTCGACGAACTGCTCGACGTCGATCGTCGCGCGCGCGAACACGCTCGTTTGCTGATCCGCGGCCTCTCGCGATGATCGGGTCTTTGCGATGATCACCATCCTTGCTTTCCTGCTCACGATCGGCGTGCTGATCGTCGTACACGAATACGGCCACTACAAGGTTGCGCGGTGGTGCGGCGTGAAGGTGCTGCGTTTTTCGGTCGGCTTCGGCAAACCGATCTGGCGCAAGCAACGCTCGCCCGACGACACCGAATTCGTCGTGTCCGCGCTGCCGCTGGGCGGCTACGTGAAGATGCTCGACGAGCGCGAAGCCCCCGTGACCGAAGCCGAGCGCCCGCTCGCCTTCAACCGCCAGTCGCTGTGGAAGCGCTCCGCCATCGTCGCTGCGGGGCCGATTGCGAACCTGCTGCTCGCCGTGGTGCTCTACGCGGCGTCGCACTGGATCGGCAACGACGAACCCGAAGCCGTGATGTCGTCACCTGTGCCGGGCAGCCTGGCCGAGAGCGCCGGCATGCGCGCGGGTGACTGGGTGCGTGAGGTGTCCGAAGACGGCCTCGCGTGGCGCGACGTTTCGTCACTGACCGACCTGTCATGGGAAGTGACCCGCGCGACGATGGACAGCCGCGCCTTGCACCTGCGTCTGTCCGATCAGGACGGGCGTGGCACGCGCTCGGTGGTGCTGCCGCTCGACCGTCTCCAGGCGCGCGAGATGGACGCCGCCACCGTCAAGCGCATTGGCCTGGGCACGCCGTACCGTCGCGCGCAACTGGCCGTGGTTGCGCCCGATGGCGCCGCCGCGGCAGCCGGCCTTCGCGAAGGTGACGTGGTTCTGCGTGTCGATGGCGCTGCGGTCGCTGACGCGGCGGCGCTGGTGCAGCAGATCCGCTCGCGGCCCGGCCGCACCAGCACGTGGGAGATCGATCGCCACGGCCGGATCATGCAGATCGAGGTGGTGCCGCGCGCGGTGACCGAACGCGGCGCGACCTTCGGCCGCATTCATGCGCAGGTCGGCTCGCCGCCTCGACTGGTCACGGTGCGGCACGGTTTTGTCGACGGCATGGTGTTGGGTGCGCAGCGCACGTGGCAGGTGTCGGTGCTGACGCTGCGCATGATGGGCAACATGCTGATCGGCGAAGCATCGATCCGGAACCTCAGCGGCCCCCTGACGATCGCCGACGTGGCCGGGCAGTCGGTGCAACTCGGGTTGTCGTACTACCTCGGCTTCCTCGCGATCGTCAGCGTGAGCATCGGCGTGCTCAATCTGCTTCCGCTGCCGATGCTCGACGGAGGGCACCTCATGTATCATCTTTTCGAGGCGGTGACAGGGCGTCCTGTCTCGGACCTGTGGCTGCAACGACTCCAGCGCGGTGGAGTTTTCGTCCTGCTGCTGCTGATGACCATCGCCCTCTCCAACGACGTTGTCCGCCTCTTCGCAGGCTGAAGCGCACACGCCCATTTCCGAATGCCTTTTCCATTTCCCAGCTTGCGCTGGCAGCCCGTGGCTGCCGTGGTCTGCATGGTCGCTTCGGTGGCCGCGCATGCGGTCGAACCGTTCGAGGTCCGTGACATCCGCGTCGAGGGCCTTCAACGCACGGACCCCGGCACCGTGTTCGCCGCGCTGCCCTTTCGTGTCGGCGACTCCTACACCGACGAGAAGGGCGCGGCCGCGTTGCGCGCACTCTTCGCCACGGGCCTGTTCAAAGACGTCCGCATCGAGATCGAGAACCGCGTCGTCGTCGTCATCGTCGACGAGCGCGCGACCATCGCCAACGTCACCTTCGCCGGCCTGCGCGAATTCGACAAAGACGTGCTGCTGAAGTCGCTGCGCGAAGCCGGCATCGGCGAGGGGCTGCCCTACGACAAGTCGGTCATCGACCGCGCCGAGCAGGAAGTCAAGCGCCAGTACCTGTCGCGCAGCTTCTACGCCGCCCAGGTGCTGACCACGATCACGCCGATCGAGCGCAACCGCGTCAACGTCGTCTTCACGATGACCGAAGGCGACACCGCCAAGATCAAGGAAGTGCGCATCATCGGCGCGAAGGCCTACCGCGAAGGCTCGCTGCTCGATCAGTTCGAACTCGGCACCACCGGGTGGTTGAGCTGGTACACGAAGAACGACCGCTACTCGCGCGCCAAGCTCAACGCCGACCTCGAGGCGCTGCGCACTTACTACACCAACCGCGGCTACCTCGAGTTCGCGGTCGAGAGCACGCAGGTGACGGTGTCGACCGACAAGGAAGACATCACCATCAGCATCAACGTCAAGGAAGGCCAGCAGTACACCGTGACGGGTGTGAAGTTCGAAGGCGACTACCTCGGCAAGGAAGACGCGTTCGCGTCGCTGGTGACCGTGCGCCCCGGCGAGCCCTATCGCAGCGAGGCCGTCGCGCAAAGCGCGCGCCTGATCGCCGAGCGCTTCGGCGACTACGGCTATGCCTTCGCGCGCGTCGACGCGCGGCCGCAGATCGACCGTGAGAAGGCCCAGGTCACGGTCATCGTCGGCGCCGAGCCGCAGCGGCGTGTCTACGTGCGCCGCATCAACATCGCCGGCAACACGCGCACGCGCGACGAGGTGGTCCGCCGCGAGTTCCGGCAGTTCGAATCGGCGTGGTACGACGGGCAGAAGATCAAGCTGTCGCGCGACCGTATCGAGCGCCTGGGCTTCTTCAAGGAAGGCACGACGTCGATCGACACCGCCGAGGTGCCTGGCACCACCGATCAAGTCGACCTGAACGTCACGGTCGAAGAGAAGCCAACCGGCACGCTGCTGATCGGTGCGACCTACTCGAACGCCGAGAAGCTCGGCTTCAACGCGTCGGTCAGAAAGGAAAACGTCTTCGGCAGCGGCAACTACCTGGGTGTGGACTTCAACACCAGCCGAACCAACCGCAACCTGCTGCTCGCCACGACCGACCCCTACTTCACCGGCGATGGCGTGTCGCGTTCGTTCGAGCTCTACTACCGTACGGCTCGGCCGCTCAACAGCCAGGGTGACGCCTATCAGCTCGAGACGCCGGGACTGGGGCTGCGCTTCGGCGTGCCCTTCACCGAGTTCGACACCGTGTTCTTCGGCCTCGGTGCCGAGAGCACCAAAATCGTCGGCGACGTGCTGCCGAATTCGTACCTGCTGTACCGCGCACAGTTCGGGCCGCGCAGCACCTCGTTCCCGCTGACGGTCGGCTGGGCCAGGGACAACCGCGACAGCATCATCGTGCCCACGCGCGGTACCTACCAGCGCTTGACGATGGACTGGGCACCCTTCGGCGACGCAAAGTACACGCGCCTGGGCGCCCAATACCAGCAGTTCTGGCCGCTCTCGCCGCGCTTCACTGTGGGCTTCAACACCGAAATCGGTTGGGGCCGGGCGATCGGCGATCGGCGCTATCCGATCTTCAAGAACTACTACGGTGGCGGCCTCGGTTCCGTGCGGGTCTTCGACGCCGGCTCGCTGGGCCCGGTCGACGTGACCGGCACCTACATCGGTGGCACCAAGCGCCTCAACGCCAACGTCGAGCTGTATGTGCCGGTGCCCGGCAGCGGCTCCGACAAGACGCTGCGCCTGTTCGGCTTCGCCGACGTCGGCAACGTCTGGGGTGAATTCGAGAAGGTGCGCGCATCGAGCCTGCGTTCGTCGGTGGGCGTGGGCCTGTCTTGGGTATCGCCGGTAGGGCCACTGCGCATCAGCTGGGGCGTGCCGGTCCGCAAAGAGCCCAACGATAGAATCGAACGCTTCCAGTTCCAGATCGGGGCCGCGTTCCAATGATGCGCT
Source organism: uncultured beta proteobacterium (assembly GCA_963738615.1). GTDB lineage: Bacteria > Pseudomonadota > Gammaproteobacteria > Burkholderiales > Burkholderiaceae_C > CAVTWY01. The sequence goes on along the minus strand of CAVTXI010000012.1, from coordinate 599,375 downwards.
CGAAGATGCACGCGATGGTGAGGTCGCAGTTGCGATCGCCAGTGCGTTTGACTGCGAAGTCGGCCGTCGCTGCCGCGCTCCTCGGGCTGACGATGTCGTTGGCTCACGCGCAGGACCTCAAGATCGCCTACGTGAACAGCGAACGCGTCCTGCGCGAGGCCAACATGGCCAAAGCCGCGCAGACCAAGCTCGAGGCCGAGTTCGGCAAGCGCAAGAAGGAAATCGATGACCTTGCAGCAAAGCTCAAGGTCACGTCGGACAAGCTCGACAAGGAATCGGTCGCGATGGCCGAGAGCGAACGGGCCCGGCGCCAGCGCGAGTTGCTCGATATGGACCGCGACCTTCAGCGCCGCAACCGCGAGTTCCAGGAAGACCTGAACCAGCGCAAAAACGAAGAGTTGGCCGGCGTGGTCGAACGTGCCAACAAGGTCATCAAGCAGATCTTCGATCAGGAGAAGTACGACCTGATCCTGCAGGAAGTCGTGTTCGCGGGCCCGCGCGTGGACATCACCAAGAAGGTGATCGACGCGCTGAACGCGGGTAAGTGACCGGCCGGCGTGGGCCGCCCGGCGCCACCGACACGATGTCTGCGACCCTCGAAGAGATCACCAACGCACTCGGTGGTCGGCTCGTCACCGCGCTCGGCGGCCGCCTCGTCGGCGACGGTCCGCGCCGGATCGAACGCATCGCGCCGCTTGGCTCGGCTGGGCTCGACGCCATCACGTTCCTGGCCCAGCCGCGCCTTCGCGCACAGCTCGACGTCACGCAGGCCGCTTGCGTGATCGTGGCTCCCGTGCTCGAGGAAGCAGCTGCGGCACGCAGCGCGGGCGGCAGCGTCATCGTCACCGACGACCCCTACGCGTACTACGCGCGCCTGACGCAGTGGTGGGCCAAGCGCGAACGCGGGCAGACGAAACCGGGTGTGCACGCGACGGCCGTGGTCGACCCACGCGCCGTCGTCGACCCCACCGCATCGGTCGGCCCGCAAGCCGTGGTCGAAGAAGGCGCACGCATCGGCGCGCACGCGGTGATCGGCGCGTTGTGTTTCGTGGGTGTCGGCGCGAGCGTGGGCGATGACACGCGGCTGGCTGCGCGCGTGCACCTGGCGCACGGGTGCAGCATTGGCGCGCGCGGCATCGTGCATGCGGGCGCGGTGATCGGCGCCGACGGCTTCGGCTTCGCACCCGAAGGTGCCGACAACGCGAAGCGATGGACCAAGATCGAGCAGTTGGGCGCGGTGCGCATCGGCGACGACGTTGAAATCGGCGCCAACACCTGCATCGACCGCGGCGCGCTCGACGACACCGTGATCGAAGACGGCGTCAAGCTCGACAACCTGATCCAGATCGCCCACAACGTGCGCATCGGCGCACACACCGCCATGGCAGGCAATGTTGGCGTGGCCGGCAGCACGCGCATCGGCGCACACTGCATGATCGGTGGCGCTGCGAACATCATCGGCCACCTCGATATTGCCGATCACGTGACGATCACGGTTGCGACCACGGTCACCCGGTCGATCCGCGTGGCGGGCGTCTACAGCGGCGCCTTCCCCATGGATGACAATGCCTCGTGGGAGCGCAACGCCGCCACGCTGCGCCGCCTGCACGAGCTTCGAGAGCGCGTCCGCACGCTCGAGAAGGCCGCCAACAAAAATACACCCTGACATCACGGGGCGCGCGTCCCGAAGCGAACAGCCATGGACATCCACGAGATCCTGAAGAAGCTGCCGCACCGCTACCCGTTCCTTCTGGTCGACCGCGTGCTCGAGCTCGAGGTCAACCAGCGCATCAAGGCGCTGAAGAACGTCAGCATCAACGAACCTTTCTTCGTCGGCCACTTTCCCGTGCGGCCGGTGATGCCGGGTGTGTTGATCGTCGAGGCGATGGCGCAAGCCGCGGGCCTGTTGTCCTTCGCATCGATCCCGACGCAGGAGGGCAAGCAGGTGCTGTATTACCTGGCCGGCATCGACGGTGCGCGCTTCAAGCGGCCGGTCGAGCCGGGTGACGCGTTGGTGCTCGACGTGACGCTCGACCGTGCGCGTGCCGGCATCTACAAGTTCAACGCACGCGCGACCGTCGAGGGTGCCCTGGTCGCGGAAGCGCAGCTGATGTGCACGATGCGCGAAGTCGACTAGGTTCTCGATTCGTTCCGCGTTACCGCGACTGCGCGCCATGCCTCAGATTCATCCGACGGCGATCGTCGACCCGAAAGCCGAACTGGCCGACAGCGTCGCCGTCGGCCCCTACGCGGTCATCGGCCCGCAAGTGCGCATCGGCGAAGGCACGACCATTGCCACGCACTGCGTGATCGAAGGCGCCACGACCATCGGGCGCGACAACCGCTTCTACCCGTTCTCGTCGATCGGCGGCATGCCGCAAGACATCAGCCACGGCGGTGAGGTCACTCGCCTCGAGATCGGCGACCGCAACACGGTGCGCGAGTACTGCACCTTCAACACCGGCACGTCGAAGGAAGACAACACAACGCGCATCGGCAGCGACAACTGGGTCATGGCCTATGTGCACGTCGCGCACGACGTGCACGTGGGCAGCCACACCATCCTGGCGAACAACGCGACGCTGGCCGGCCATGTGCGCGTGGGTGACTGGGCAGTCGTTGGCGGCCTGACGGGCGTGCACCAGTTCGTGAAGATCGGCGCGCACGCGATGATCGGCTTTCAGGCGCACGTGGCGCAAGACGTGGCACCGTTCATGACGGTCGACGGCAACCCGCTCGCGACGCGAGCGGTCAACCTCACGGGGCTGAAGCGCCGCGGCTTCGACGACGCGCGCATCGCGGTCATCCGCAAGATGCACAAGCTGATCTTCCGCGAGTCGCTGCCACTCGACGACGCCAAGCGCGAAATCGACCAACTGCTCGGCCAGGGCAGCGCCGAGGCCGACGGCGACATTCGCTTGATGCTCGAGTTCCTCGCGGGCGCCACGCGCGGCCTGGTTCGCTGACCGCGTGTCGTGAGCGCAGACGCCTCCCTGCGACTCACGATGGTGGCCGGCGAGGCCTCGGGTGACTTGCTGGCGTCCATGTTGCTGGCGGGCCTGCGAACACGTTGGCCGCAACTGGACTGCGCTGGAATCGGCGGGCCGAAGATGGCGCGGCAAGGCTTCGAGGCCTGGTGGCCGCATGACAAGCTCGCGGTGCGCGGCTACGTCGAGGTGCTTCGCCACTACCGCGAAATCTCCGGTATCCGCCGTGCACTCGGCGAACGCATCGTGCGCGAGAAGCCTGCGGCCTTCATCGGCGTCGATGCGCCCGACTTCAACCTCGGCCTCGAGGAGAAGCTGCGCGCGCAGGGCATCCGCACGATCCACTTCGTGTGCCCGTCGATCTGGGCCTGGCGCGCGAAGCGTGTCGGGCAGATCCGTCGTGCGGTCGACCACATGTTGTGCGTCTTCCCCTTCGAGCCCGAGCTGCTCGAACGCCACGGCATCGCAGCCACCTTCGTCGGCCATCCGCTTGCCGATGCGATCGCGCTCGAGCCGGCCGATGCTGCGCAGGCGCGCGTTGCGCTTGGGCTGGATGTGGCGCGGGCGACTGTGGCGCTGCTGCCCGGCAGCCGACGTTCCGAAGTCGAGCAGCACGCGCAAACGTGGTTGCAGACCGCGCGCGTCCTGACACGTGATCGTCCCGATATTCAGTTCGTGCTGCCCGTGGTTCCGGGGCTGCGCCCCATGGTCGATGCCGCGGTTGCCGCGCATGGGCAGGGTCTGCCGCTCACCGTTGTCGACGGTCATTCGCACGAAGCGCTTGCCGCGTGCGACGTGACGTTGATTGCCAGTGGCACGGCCACACTCGAGGCTGCGCTGTTCAAACGCCCGATGGTGATTGCGTACCGCATGAACGCGGTCAGCTACCAGTTGATGAAGCGTATGGCGCTTCAGCCGTGGATCGGGCTGCCGAACATCCTTGCGCGAGAATCGTTGGTCCCCGAGCGCGTGCAGCACGAAGCCACACCCGAGCAGTTGGCGGCCGACGTGGCAGCATGGCTCGGTGACCCTGGGCGTGTGGAGTCGCTGCGCCAGCGCTTCACGCAGATGCACCACCAGCTTCGCCGCGACACCGCGCGCACCGCCACCGATGCCATCGAAGCGATCCTTGCGCGCTGAGCAACTCGGCCTGGACTGGGAGGAAACCGGTGTCGCCGCGACGACACGTGCGCGGTCGACGAAGCCGGCCGTGCAAGCTTCGCGACGTGCTGACCGCTTGCGCAGCAGCACCGAGGGCCTGGTGGCCGGCGTCGACGAAGCCGGCCGCGGCCCGCTCGCCGGGCCAGTGGTCGCGGCCGCGGTGATCCTCGATCCTGGCCGCCGCATCCTCGGCTTGCGCGACTCGAAGGTACTGACCGCGCTGCGGCGCGACACGCTGTACGACCGCATCTGCGAGCACGCGCTGTGTTGCGGCATCGGCGTCGCGTCGGTCGAGGAGATCGACCGGATCAACATCCTTCAGGCGACGATGCTGGCGATGCAGCGCGCGGTGCGCGCGCTGCGCCTGACGCCGCACAAGGTTGTGGTCGACGGCAACCGCCTGCCCGTACTGCCGATGCTGGCCGAAGCGATCGTCGACGGTGACGCGAAAGTGCGCGCGATTTCGGCCGCGTCGATCATCGCGAAGGTCACGCGCGATCGCCTGTGCGTTGAACTGCACGAGCGCCATCCGGACTACGGCTTCGCCGTCCACAAGGGCTACCCGACGCCGATGCACCTCGAGGCGCTGCGCGCGCACGGCCCGTGCGAGGCTCACCGCCGCAGCTTCGCGCCGGTGCGCGAAGCGTTGGCCGGCACCAGCGCATCGGCCCAGGAGCGCAGCGCATGGTGAACACGGTGCATCGCATCAGCGCCCGCGACAACCCGCGCGTGCAGCACGCGCGTCGGCTTGCTTCCGACGCCGCACTCGCGCGTCGTGAAGGCGTGGTGTGGGTCGAAGGCGATCACCTCGCACGCGCGGCATTGGCGCGCGGCTGGACGATCGATCAGGCGTTCGTCACCGAAGACGCCTTCGACGACGCGCGACACGTCACGCTGCTCGCATCGGCGCACGAAATCGTGGCGCTGTCACCAAGGTTGATGGCGTCGATCACCACGCTGGACTCACCGCCGTCGATCTCGATGCTGGTGCGCCAGCCGGAACCTTCGCCAGCGATCGACCCGCGGGCACCGAGTGTCGTGCTCGACCGTGTTCAAGACCCGGGCAACGTCGGCTCGATCCTGCGCAGCGCCGCGGCCTTCGGCTTCCGTCAAGTTGTCGCGCTGCCGGGCACGGCGTCACTGTGGTCAGCGAAGGTGCTTCGCGCGGGCATGGGCGCGCAGTTCGCGCTCAGGCTCTTCGAACACGCGGATGACGCGATGCTCGACGCGCTGCGCACGCCGTGGCTGGGCACCAGTTCGCACGCGACCGAACGCCTGGGCGACACGCCGCTGCCCAGCCCTTGCACTTGGGTCATCGGCCACGAGGGGCAGGGCATGTCGAGTGCGTTGGCCGCGCGTTGTGCGCGTGTGCTGCGCATTGCGCAGCCAGGTGGCGAAGAGTCGCTGAACGTGGCCGTTGCGGCGGCGATTTGCCTACATGAATCGGCTCGCACCGGCCCTCGCCAATAGGCTGCACGAAACCAGGAACATCAACAACATGGACATCTCGCAAGTCTTCCCGTTGGGTTGGACCCACTACCTCATCGGCGGCCTGCTCATCGGTGCGGGCGTGGCCCTGCTGTTCGCGCTGACCGGCTTGATCGGCGGCATGAGCACGGTGTTCACGTCGACGTGGTCGTACGTCTCTCGCACGAGCTTCTTCCGTCAGCCACGGTTCATGTCGTCACGACGGTGGCGCTTGCTGTACGCGCTCGGTCTCGTGATCGGCGCTTTCGCCGTGATGCCGTTCGTGCCCATGCCGGTTGCGCCGACGACGATCCCCTGGTGGCAACTCGCGGTCGGTGGCGTGCTGGTGGGTTATGGCGCGCGCATGAGCAACGGCTGCACGTCGGGCCACGGCATCTGCGGCATGGCGTCGCTGCAGGCGTCGTCGATGCTTGCGGTGGTCGTGTTTCTGTCGACGGCGATGCTGGCGTCGCGCGTCGTGTTGATGATCGGGGGGCACTGATCATGACGACGACAACCACGAATGTCGATGCAACGTTCGCCGCCACCGACGGTTTGTCGCCCGCGGCCCTGCTCGCGGTGGTCATGTGCGGTTCGCTTTTCGGCGCAGGGCTTACGTGGGCGACGATGATTTCGCCCGAGGTGGTGCTGAGCTTCCTGCGCTGGCAAGACTTCGGCCTGCTGCTGGTGTTGGGCGGTGCGGTCGTGGTGACGCTGGCCGCGTATCAGGTGCTGCCGCGCATCGCACCCAAACCACTGCTGGCGAAAGCCTTCGGTCAGCACCCGTCAGTGATGGACCGCGACACGATCGTCGGCGCTGCGATCTTCGGCGCCGGCTGGGGCTTGTGCGGCGTTTGCCCGGGGCCGGCGATCGCCGGGTTGGGCGCGGGCAACATGCCGATGCTTGCCGCGCTTCTGGGCATCTTCGCGGGCGCGTGGGTGCACGGCTGGTCGCACAGCCGGTGAAGTTGCCTTGTTACCCAATCAGGGCACGGCCAAGCCCTTTCGTTTGGGTCATCGGAACTGCCCCGTTCGCGGTTTCCAGAAAACGGCAACTGGCATCGCTGGGGATCGGCGCGTGAGGCGCGCGCGATACGATTCGAGTGCGGGAAGCAAGGAAAGAGGGAGTATGCGCATGAGTGCCTCTAGGAAGTCCACCTGGATCCTGCTGCTGCTTGTCAGTCACTTGCAGTTGGCAGCGCAGCCGACGGCAACGCCAGGAGCAGCAGGGCAATCCGGAAGGAGCGGGTCCCTGTCGCCACCGAACGGCGTTCCTGCCGCGTCCGCGGCCAGAATGCCGGGGCAGCCAGATCCCAGGGATTACGTCCTGCGACTGCCGCCGCAGTTTCAGTTCCCACCGATGCCGCACGAGGTCCGTCCGAACACCTGGCCGCAGCCAGAGTACTTTGCGGAAGCTCTTGCGCGCACTGAACGCGTGCCACGGCCTGAAGTGCAAGCGCTCGAACTTCGCTCGATCAACGAGCTGAGGAAGCCTGCGACACTCGTGCTTCCCGTCCAGTCCCAGGCGTTTGGGTTCTCACGTGCGTTCCGGGCGCTGGCAGGCGCACTGCTGGACATGGAACTGGCTGCGCGCAATATCGTCGCCAGCCGCCAGACCGACATCGTCAGCGTCGCCGGCCCCTACGTACGCCGGTTCGGCGACAAGGAACTCGAGGCATTCACGCGCGAACGCGGTGGTTCGCGCGTGATCGAGTTGTACCTCGGACACAGCGGTTCAGGTAAGGGCTTCGTAACGATCATCAAGCGCACGAGCCATGACAGCGTAGGCCGCGAGCGCGCGCACCGCAGTTTTGACCTGCCGCCGAATGCGCGTGACGCGATCGACACCCTCGCGAGCACACTTCCCGCGCTGCTCGATGAGCTCGGCGTGAAGGCGAAAGCAAGCCCCACCTCCGCCCGCGGTGCGCCGACGTGTTCGGCGGATGTCTGGAAGCTGGAGCGTCTCGACGCCGCAGCGTCGTCATCGACCAGGGCATGCCATGCGCTGGCTATTGGCAGCCTGCTGCCGACGTTCGAGTCAGGACCGATCTTCGGCGCCAACGATTCGCCGGCCAAGCTGGCTTGGCTGGCGACGGCCTGGACGGAGGCCTCAGGCAGCGCGCAGGCCAGTATGACCGCGATTGCATCGCTGGCGTGGCTGCAACTGGGCCTCGAGGATCCGAAGGACGCCGCACTCGCCCACATCGGTATCCGTGACCCCGTCGTGGCGCCGATCGCGCGGCTGCTTAGCGCCCGAGCAAGCAGCCAGACGCGGCCCGTCGCATCGGTACGCGATGCCACCGAAAGCGCAATCCAGTCGGCCTCGAAAGAGCTGCCACCGCTGGCCCGCGCAGCGTTCATCGAGCGGGGGATGCAACCCGAAGGTTTTCGTGAGGTCGACCTGTGTGCGATCGAGCGCGAAGTGCCGGGCATGATGCTGCGCCGGTCCTGCGTTGCCGAGCGCGGGGGAACGCGAACTGCCACGCCCGGCCGGGCGAGCGACCTTGCCCGCGCCGTGTACGAAGAGTGGCGCTTGGCTTACTACCGCAAGGGGATCGTCTATCGCGGCATGACGCTTGGTCAGGAGCAAGCGCTGCAGAAGTGGCTGGCGTCGATGCCGGACGACGTAAGCGAACACCCGTTCATCGCCCGTGCGCGCTATGCAGCACAAACGAGCAGCGCACTCGAGGGCAGCGAACGCGAACAGAAGGAACGGATGCTGGCGATGGTCGGCCCGTTCGTGCAATCAACCGTCGACGCGCAGTTCTACGGCGAAACGCTGGCGCAGTATTCGCTCTCTGAACACGCCAGCAGCGCGAACACGCGTGTCTCGGGAGACCCGCGCATCACAAGCATGATTGACGACGAACGCAGGCTCGTCGAGGTGCTTCGTGCCGACGCGTTCGCCTCAGCGACGAATCGTTATCGCGTGCGCGGGGTGGGCGAAGGCGCGGCGTTTCTCGTGAAGGGGCCGATCACCGATGCGCTTCGGCAAGCGGAAATGGCGCGCTTCACGGCGCAAGTCGCCGCCCAACGGTCGTCGATGCCGGTGCTGCAGACGCCGCCGAACAGCCCGCCGCTCGAGATGCGTTTCGACTCGAATCGTCGGACGGTCGAACAGTGGCGGGAGCAGGTCGCGAGGGCACCCAAGTACCTTCCGATCCGCATCCGTCTCGCGATGGCCATGTTGGCGCGGGGAGAAAGCCCCGAGAGCGCCGTGCGCATCATCGAAGAACGTCCGGTCGATCAGCGCCGCGACGAGCAGATTGGTGAGTCGCATGACTGGAACGATGTGGCAAACGCTTTCTACTTTGCCGGAGATATTGCCAACGCTCGGCGCTACCTCCAGCGCGTGCGTCTCATCGGCACCGGCAGCAGCTCCGACATGATGGCTGCCGAGCGTCTATCGATGATCGACGGTGACGTCGAGGCTGCGATCGCGGCAGCCGAGCGTCGCCTGCGACGGTACGACGACGATTTCGTGCGACGCGACCGGGCTTCGCTGCACTTCATGCGCGCGCAATCCGACGAAGGCTGGGCCTTGCTGCGCCCAAGGCTGTTCAACGCGTCATCATTCGAGCTATGGCATGGCGCTTTTGTCGGCCACCGGATTGCTGGCGTCGACGTGACCGCTGCATCCGCTTGGCTGGATCAGCATCAGCTTCGCGGTGCGCAGGTGAATGGCTCCGACATCGCCGTGCCATATCTCCATCTGCTCGCGACAACCGACCACGTCCCAACGCATGCCGAGATCGCCTCGTTGCGTTCGACCGGAGCCATTCAATACGCGGCTTCGGCGGAACTCGTTCGCATGGCGATGCTCGATCGCTACCCGACCGAGACGCTGGACGCGGTGCGAAAGACCAACCCGGAGAGCGAAGACAGCTCCTTCATGCGCCCGCTGTATGCGTGGGCCGCATGGCACGCCGCTCGCGCGAGCGACCCGATCCTGCCGCTCTTTGACCAAGTCCGGCTCGAGACGGCCGGCTTCGACGAACTCTTGTCTAAGGCGGCGATCGTCGGACTGGACGGTAAGCACGATGAGTCGCTACGTCTCCTTCGCGCGGCGCGCTGGCAGTTGTCGGAACTCGGCTTGAGATCGAGGTCTGCCGCCATGGAGCGGAGGATTCCCTCGCCTTATCAATACGCCCTGTCGATCTACCTGCTCTGGCGCAAGACCGGCCACGAAGCGTACCGGGGCGAGGCGCTCGACTTCGTGAAGGCGTACCAACTCGTGAAGCCTTTCTTCGGCTGGGCCTATGCGCTGCAGGCAGTGCTCGATTCAGATCCCGGTGCGCGTAGTAGGGCCATCTGCCGCGCTCGTCACCTCGACCCTGCATCCCACTTCCTAAGCTTGGTGCGCGACGCCCCTGTCGGCGCCGCCTGTGTTCAGCCGCTGTGGTAGGTGCTACGAGCGCTTCGCGCGCGTCCGTCGGGCGCGCGGGAGCAGACAAACAGCAGTAGACCGACTCGCGCGGCTCCGTCCAGAGTCGCCGATCGACCTTTGGGTCATCGCACTCATCGTCGCGCTCGTCTCAAGGTGCCCGCTTCAGCCTGACCTGGAACAGCATGCCGCCGCCCGGCGCGTTCGCGATTTCGAACTGCCCGCCCATCCGTTGGATCGACTTCTCGCAGATCGCCAGGCCCAGCCCCGCGCCGGTGGCGGCGGTGCGTGCGGCGTCGCCGCGGTAGAAGGGCGTGGTGAGCTGCTGCAACTTTTCGGGCGGCACGCCGGGGCCCCAGTCGCGCACCGACACCGCGATCCACGGGCCGACTTTGGTGTGGCTGACATTGACTTTCGCGATGCCTGTTTCGTCGCTGCGGCCGTAGCGGCGAGCGTTCTCGAACAGGTTGGCGAACACGCGGCCCAGTTCGGTGTCGTCGGCCATGACCTTGAGGTCGGGCACCAGAGTCGATTCGATGCGGATCTGCGATGGGTCGCGAAACGCCGAGGCTTCGCGCTCGACCAGCGTGTCCATCGCCACCGGCACGAGCTTGCTGGCGCCGGGGCGCGCGTAGTCCATGAACTTGTCGATGATGGCGTCGAGCTGGTCGATGTCGGCGGCCATGTAGCGCCGCGCCTCTTCGTCCTGCACGCTCATCTCGGCCTCGAGGCGCAGGCGCGCCAGCGGGGTGCGCAGGTCGTGGCTGATGCCGGCCAGCATCACCGCGCGGTCCTCTTCCACTTTGGCCAACTCGCGCGCCATGCGGTTGAAGCCCATGTTGACTTCACGAATCTCGCTGGTGATGGTGTTCTCATCGAGCTGCGATTGGAATTCGCCTTCGCGGATGCGGCTGGCGGCAAACGAAAGATCGCGCAGCGGCTGGTTGATCAGCCTTGCGATCGCGGCTGCGCCGAACAGTGTGGCGGCCAGTGCGATGGTCGCCCACGTGACCCACGTTCTGGGCGTGACCGGCAGCACGCGCGTGGCATCAGCGTGCAGCCAGTAGGCGTCGCGCTCGATATTCAGTCCCACCCACAGGCCTGGTGTTCCGTTGACCGAACTCGCGACGACCGTCTCGGGGCCCAGGCGGTCGCGCAGCTCGGTGCCAATGCGCCGCGAGAAGCGGTCGACTTCGAAGGGCTGCCAGCGATCGGCCGTTTCACGAGGCAGAAGGCGCACCGATTCCTGATCGGTCATTGCCTTTGTCAACGCGACCCGGTTGATGCTGTCGGAATAGCGCAGCGCCGTGCGCGACAGGTTCACCAGGCTGGCGATCTGTTGCGCCGCCTGCACTGCGCGCGGTTCGAACTCGAGCCAGCGCAGCGCCTGCATCCACGCAAAGATTCCCCCGCCCAGCAGCAAGGCCAGCAGGAAGAAGGTGCGCCAGAAGAGGCTCAGGCCCAGAGAAGACGGGGACGAAGAGGTCGCCATGACAACTTGGAAGAACGAGGCTCCGACCGCGGCGTGGAGCATCGCCACGCGCGATGCATGAAAGCTCGAGCGGCTGCCCGCGGAACCCGCCAGGCAGACGCTGCGAAGTTGGATTACGCCGTGCCGTCCGGCACGAACACGTAGCCCACGCCCCACACCGTCTGGATGTAGCGCGGCTGCGAGGGGTCAGGCTCGATCATCTTGCGCAGACGCGAGATCTGCACGTCAAGGCTGCGGTCGAACGGCTCGAACTCGCGGCCGCGCGCCAGTTGCGCGAGCTTGTCGCGCGACAGCGGCTGGCGCGGGTGGCGCACCAGCGCCTTCAGCATCGAGAACTCGCCCGTCGTCAGCGACATCGGCTCGCCGTCCTTCGTCAGCCGGCGTTGCGACAGGTCGAACTCGAAAGGCCCGAAGGCGACGACCTGCGTGTCCTTCGTCGGCGCGCCGGGCGCTTCGAGCATGGGGCGGCGGCGCAGCACGGCGTGGATGCGCGCCAGCAGCTCGCGCGGGTTGAAGGGCTTGGGCAAGTAGTCGTCGGCGCCGACCTCGAGGCCGACGATGCGGTCGACGTCCTCGACCTTCGCCGTCAGCATGATGATTGGCGTCACGTCGTTGGCGGCGCGCAGTCGTCGGCAGATCGACAGGCCGTCTTCACCGGGCAGCATCAGGTCCAGCACGATCAGGTCGATGGTTTCGCGCGTCAGCAGGCGGTTCAACGCTTTCGAGTCTTCGGCCAACAGCACCTCGAAGCCTTCCTGCGTCAGATAGCGGCGAAGCAGGTCGCGGATACGCGCGTCGTCGTCAACGACCACGATGCGGTCGGCTCGCTGCTGGTTAGGTGTGGTGCTCATGATGAAAAGGGCTCCCGCGGACTTGTAACAACGGCATTGTGCGGGGGGTTTTCCAGGGCATCGGGGGTGGTCTGACCCGCTGTTACAACTTTACGTGCAGCCTGGTTTCGCCCACTTACGACCACACTTTCGCCCACACTTGCATGATGTTTAAGCCTCGCCGACACCGATCTGCCGTGGCACTGACCGTTGCCGCGCTCACCATCACGGCCCACTCCACAGCCATGTCGCAGGAACCGTCACCCTCGTTGTCAATACTCAACCCGCAGAACGTCGCGAACCTGAACGCGAGCGCCACCATCGACGTGTCGAAGGACGTGCTGACCGTGGTGTTCTCGACCACGAAGGAGGGCACTGACGCCCAGGTCGTGCAGACCGGTCTGAAGCAGGCGCTCGACGCGGCGTTGGCCGAAGCAAAGAAGATCGCCAAGCCCGGGCAGGTCGAGGTGCAGACCGGCGGCTTCTCGCTTTATCCGCGGCACAACGCGAAGGGCGGCATCAGTGGCTGGATCGGCAGCACCGAACTGGTCGTCTCGGGCAAAGACATGCAGGCGGTGGCGCAACTCACGTCGCGTGTGCAGACGATGGCGATCGCCCGCGTGGGACAAGACCTTTCGCGTGAGGCACGTGAGCGCTTCGAAACCGAGGCCAGCGAGAAAGCCATCGCGCGTTTTCGCGCTCGCGCTGGCGAACTCGCGAAGCAGTTCGGCTTCACGTCCTACACCCTTCGCGAGGTGCATGTGACGTTGAACGACGTCGTTCAACACGCGCCGATGGCGCAGATGCGCAATGCCGAGGTCAGTGCGATGGCGCTGCCGGTCGAGCCGGGCAAGGGCAACGTGACGGCGATGGTGAACGGGTCGATCCAGATGAAGTGATGTGTCGGCTTGGCTTGGTAGCATCGATCGATGAACGAACCTCGCCTGCGCCACGTCCAATGCCTCGACGCCAAGGGCCTGCACCGCATGGCTTACTGGGAGTGGGGCGACCCCGCGAACGACCACGTCGTTGTCTGCGCGCACGGCCTGTCGCGACAGGGCCGTGACTTCGATCTGATGGCCCGCGCGCTCGCGCCACGCGTGCGCGTCGCCAGCGTCGACGTCGTCGGTCGCGGCAGGTCAGACTGGCTGGCCGACCCGATGGGCTACCAGATCCCCGCATACGTTGCCGACATGGTGACGCTGCTCGCGCGCCTGGACGCCAAGACCGTCGATTGGGTCGGCACGTCGATGGGCGGCCTGATCGGCATCGGTGTGGCGTCGTTGAAGGGGTCACCATTGCGTCGCTTGGTGCTCAACGACGTCGGGCCGACGATCGACCCCGCGGGCTTGGCGCGCATCGGCAGCTACGTCGGGCGGGTCCTCGATTTCGATTCGCTCGATGACGCAGCGGCCTATGTGAAGAGCATCTCCGAGACGTTCGGCCCACACACGCCCGAGCAGTGGCTCGAACTCACGCGCCACCAGTTCCAGCAAAACGTGCAAGGCCGCTTCGTGCCACGCGGCGACGCCGCGATCGCGATGCCGTTCAAGGCCATCACGCCGGACCTGGCGAAGATGGGCGAAGCGCTGACCTGGGCCGCCTACGACAGCATCACGATCCCGACGTTGCTGGTGCGTGGCGCCGAAAGTGATCTGCTGTCGAAAGCGACGGCGCTGGCGATGACGCAGCGCGGGCCGAAAGCGCGCCTGGTCGAGTTCGCGGGCGTGGGCCACGCGCCGATGTTCCAGCAACCCGACCAGGTCGAAGCCGTGCGCGCGTTTCTGTTCGACGCCCAGAGGGTGTGAACCAACGTTGAGCGCGAAGTCGAAGCTCGTCGACACCACCGCAGCAGGCGCGATCCAGGACGCAGACCTCGTCGCCGCGGCGCGCAACTTCGCGCGCTCTCGGCTTGCCGACGTGGTGCGCGATGACGGGCAGAACGCCTTCGAACACGCGCAGGCGGTGGCCACGATCCTCGAGCATGTCGGGGCGCCGCCCTCGCTCGAGGCAGCGGCCTATCTGGTCGACATCGCACGCCGCGACAACGACGCCCTGCCGATGATCGGTGCGCGCTTTGGTGCGTCGGTCGCGAGCCTGGTCGACGGCGCGCGCCAACTCGAGCTGCTCGAAGACACCGCCCGTACCGCACGTACGGCCGGCGACGGTTCGTCGCTGGGTGGCAGTGCGGCCCGTACGGAACGCTTGCGGCGCATGCTGTTGGCCTTCTCGCGTGACCTGCGCGGTGTGCTGCTTCATCTGGCCTCGCGCCTCCAGGCGATGCGCTGGCACGCGCATCGCGGGGCGGCGTACCCCGCTGCTCTGGCAAAGGAAGCGATGGAGCTGCTCGCGCCGCTGGCGAATCGCCTGGGCGTGTGGAGCCTCAAGTGGGAACTCGAAGATCTGGCGTTCCGAAGCCTCGAGCCGCAGGCCTTCGTGGACATTGCCCGCAAACTCGACGCCACGCGTGAAGCGCGCCAGCGCGAGGTGGAACGGTTTCTGCAGCAGGTGGTCGACCTGCTCGTGCGTGCCCGCATCGACGCCCAGGTGCAAGGACGCGCGAAGCATCACTACAGCATCTGGCGAAAGATGCAGGGCAAGCACCTCGACTTCGAGCGCGTGCTCGACCTTCGCGCATTGCGCGTCGTCGTCCCCAGCGTGGCCGATTGCTACGCCGCGCTGTCGCGTCTGCAGGAACGCTGGCGGGCCGTACACGGCGAGTTCGATGACTACATCGCGCGGCCCAAGCCCAACGGCTATCAGTCGCTGCACACCGTGGTGCTCGACGATGACGGCCGCGCGGTCGAGGTGCAGATCCGCACGCACGCGATGCACGAACACGCCGAGCACGGCGTGGCCGCGCATTGGGCCTACAAGGAGGCCGGCACGCGCGGCTACGCGGGTCGCGGCGCGGCGGCCGAAGACGCGCAGCGCGTGCAAGGCGCGCGCAAGGCGATGCTGCATCAGTTGCTGGCGTGGGAGCGCGACGTGACGTCGGGCGACGCTGCGCAAGCGTCGCCCGACCGCGTCTACGTCTTCACGCCGCAAGGCGCGGTGGTCGACCTGCCGTCCGGCGCCACGGCGATCGACTTCGCGTATGCCGTGCACACCACGTTGGGCCATCGGTGCCGCGGCGCGAAGGTCGACGGCGCGCTGGTGCCGCTGAACACGCCCCTGGCCAACGGGCAGACGATCGAGGTGGCGTCGGCCAAGGAGGGCGGGCCATCGCTCGACTGGCTCAACGCCGATCTTCACTACCTTGCCAGTCCGAGGTCCAAGGCCAAGGTGCGCGCATGGTTCAACGCGCAGGCGCACGAGACGACCGTGGCGCAGGGGCGCGAACGGCTCGAGCGCTTGCTGCAACGGCTGGGTCGCACGGCAGTGAAACATGCCGAGATCGCGTCGCGACTCGAGATGTCCGATGCCGAGGGTCTGTACGCGGCGCTAGGTAAAGACGACATCAACCTGCGCGACATCGAGCAGCTGTGGCAGACGCCCGTGCCGTCCGATGCCGACGAAGTGCTTGCGCGACGCCTCGAGCAGCCCTCTTCGCGTGTCGGTTCCAGCGAAGGCCGCGGCGATGTGCTGGTTGTCGGCGTCGACTCGTTGCTGACCGGCCTGGCGCGCTGCTGCCGACCCGCACCACCCGATGCGATCGGTGGTTTCGTCACGCGCCACAAGGGCGTGGCAATCCATCGCCGCAGTTGCACGAACTTCACCCACATGGCCGAGCGCTCACCGCAGCGCGTGATCGCAGTTGAATGGAGCGCGTCGCGCGCGCACCAGACTCACGGGCACGAGTCACGCTATGCGATCGACCTTGCGATCGAGGCCTTCGACCGCGCGGGGTTGCTGCGCGACATCACCGAAGTGCTCGCGAAAGAGAAGCTCAACGTCGTTGGCGCACACACCCAGACGCTGCGCGACGCACGCGGCAACCTCGCGCACATGCTCTTCACGATCGAAGTCGCGCGCACCGACGCGCTCGACCGCGTGCTGGGGCTGATCGCGAAGGTGCAGGGTGTGCGTGGCGTGCGGCGCAAGTAGCCGCGACGGTTGCTGGAAAAACCCCAGCTACAATCGTTTCTTTAGGCGCGTAGCTCAGCTGGTTAGAGCACCACCTTGACATGGTGGGGGTCGTTGGTTCGAGTCCAATCGCGCCTACCAGCACCCTCGAGCCTCGCAGCGACGAGGCTCCGCAAGACGAGGCAGCGCGGCACGCGGATTCTCAGCCGCGCCGCCGACCAGGAGACGTCTTACATGGCCAGCCCCCGCCGCGACAAGAAGGCCGAAGCCGACGCGGGCGCCATCCGCATCCTGAAGAAGTATCCCAACCGGCGGCTGTACGACACGCAGACCAGCGGCTACATCACCCTGGCCGACGTGAAGCAGATGGTGCTGGACGCCGCGCCCTTCGAGGTGCGCGACGCCAAGACGGGCGACGACATCACGCGCAGCATCCTGCTGCAGGTCATCCTCGAAGAAGAAAGCGGCGCCGGCGTGCCGATGTTCAGCACGCAGGTGCTGGCGCAGATCATCCGCTTCTACGGGCACTCGATGCAGGGAATGATGGGTGCCTACCTCGAGAAGAACCTTCAAACCTTCGTCGAGCTTGCAGCAGCGCTTCACCGATCAAAGCCGCGGCCTGTATGACCCGGCGACCTTCTCGCCCGAGTTGTGGACGCAGTTCATGAGCGGGCAGGCGCCGATGATGCAAGGCCTGATCGGCAGCTATCTCGACCAGTCGAAGAAGCTCTATTTGCAGATGCAGGACCAGATGAACCAGCAGACTGGAAGCCTCTTTGGCAACCTCACGCCGCCTACGGCGAAGAAGCCATGAGCGTGATAGTCGCGCCGTGATCACGCCGTGAGCGACGCGACCGCGCCGACTGTCGGCGCAGCACCCCGCATCGGTTTCGTCTCGCTCGGCTGCCCGAAGGCGCTGACCGACTCCGAACTCATCCTCACGCAGCTCGCGGCCGAGGGCTACGTCACCAGCAAGACCGCGCGCGACGCCGACCTGGTGATCGTCAACACCTGCGGCTTCATCGACGATGCGGTGAAGGAAAGCCTGGACGCGATCGGCGAGGCGTTGGCCGACAACGGCAAGGTCATCGTCACCGGCTGCCTGGGTGCGCGCGAGGGCGCGCAGGGCGACAACTTCGTGAAGTCGATGCACCCCAAGGTGCTGGCGGTGACCGGGCCGCACGACACGCCTGCGGTGATGGACGCGGTGCATACGCACTTGCCCAAGCCGCACGATCCGTTCATTGATCTGGTTCCGGCGAACCGCATCGAAGGCGTCGGCATCAAGCTCACGCCGCGCCACTACGCCTACCTGAAGATCAGCGAAGGCTGCAACCACCGCTGCACGTTCTGCATCATCCCGTCGATGCGCGGCGACCTGGTGTCGCGCCCGGTGGGCGACGTGCTCGGCGAAGCCAAGCGGCTGTTCGACGGCGGCGTGAAGGAACTGCTGATCGTCAGCCAGGACACCAGCGCGTACGGCGTCGACATCAAGTACCGCACCGGCTTCTTCGACGGCCGTCCGGTGAAGTCGAACATGCTGTCGCTGTGCGAGGAACTGGCGCGCATCGCGCAGCCCTACGGCGCGTGGGTGCGCCTGCACTACGTCTACCCGTACCCGCATGTCGACGACGTGCTGCCGCTGCTGGCCAGCGGCGCGATCCTGCCGTACCTCGACATTCCCCTTCAGCACGCGCACCCTGACGTGCTGAAGCGCATGAAGCGCCCCGCGAGCGGCGAGCGCCATCTCGAGCGCATCGCGAAGTGGCGCGAGGCGTGCCCGCAGCTCGTGATCCGCAGCACCTTCATCGCGGGCTTCCCCGGCGAGACCGAAGCCGAATTCCAAGTCGCTGCTCGACTTCGTCGAAGCCGCAGGCATCGACCGCGCGGGTTGCTTCGCGTATTCGCCGGTCGAAGGCGCCGCGGCGAATGCGCTGGCCGATCCGGTGCCCGACGCCCTGCGCGAAGAACGCCGCGCCCGCTTCATGGCCGTGGCCGAACGTGTCTCGATCGAACGGCTGACGCGCCGCGTCGGCTCGACGATGCAGGTGCTGGTCGACCACGCGCCTGCGATGGGCCGACAGGGCGGGGTGGGGCGCACCTACGCCGACGCGCCCGAAATCGACGGCCGCGTGCGCCTGCTGGCGCCACAGAAAACCAGCACACAGATCCGCGTGGGTACGTTCGTGCGAGCGCGCGTCGTGGCCACTGACGGGCACGACCTGGTCGCTCAGCCGCTCTGAACGTGCTGTGCGCGGCCGCGCGTACATTGCCGCCCATGAGCGATGACAACCATGACAGCCGCGACGACCCCGCCGGCTTGAGCACCCAGCTGATTCATCACCCGTATCGTCCGCCCGAAGGTTTCGCGGCGCCGAACGTCGGCGTGCACAAGGCATCCAGCGTCTTCTTCGCCAACGTCGCGCAGATGCGTTCGCGCACGTGGCTCGACCGTTCGGGCTACACCTACGGGCTGCACGGCACGCCGACCACGTTCACGCTCGAGGCGCGCCTGGCCACGCTCGAGGGTGCGCGGCACTGCATGCTCGCGCCCAGCGGCCTCGCGGCCATCGCGATCGTGAACACGGCGCTGCTGCGCCAGGGCGACCACGTGCTGCTGCCCGACAGCGTGTACCAGCCCAACCTGGCGATGGTGCGCCACGAGCTGGCGGCTTGGGGCATCACGCATGCGGTGTATGACGCGATGGACGCGGCTTCGCTCGAGGCTGCGCTGACGCCATCGACGAAAGTGGTGTGGGTCGAGGTTGCCGGCTCGGTGACGCTCGAGTTTCCCGACCTTGTCGCGTTGGTGAAGGCCGTGCGCACGAAAGCGCCGCAGGCCGTGATCGCGCTCGACAACACCTGGGGTGCAGGCATCGCGTTCGCGCCCTTCGACTTGCCCGAGGGGCAGGGCGTCGATGTCTGTGTGCACGCGCTGACGAAGTACCCCTCGGGCGGCGGCGACGTGCTGATGGGTTCGGTCACCTGCCGCGACGACAAGATCTACGAGCGCTTGGCGATGACGCACAGTCGGCTGGGCATCGGCGTGGGCGCCAACGACGTTGAGTTCGTGCTGCGCGCGCTGCCGACGCTCGAGTTGCGCTATCACCAACACGACGCAGCAACGCGAGAGGTGGCGCAGTGGCTCGCCGCGCGCAGTGAGTTCGTGCGCGTGCTGCATCCGGCGCTGCCCGCCTCGCCTGGACACGTTGCCTGGAAGAAGCTGTGCAGCGGCGCCGCAGGCCTGGTCAGCGTGCAGTTCGCCCCCGACGTGCCGCGCGAGCGCGTTGATGCCTTCGTCGATGCGCTGCGGCTCTTCCGCATCGGCTACTCGTGGGGCGGCCCGATGAGCCTGGTCGTGCCCTATGACCTTGCGCCGATGCGGCCGAAGAACGCGCAGCCGCGCGGCATGCTCGTGCGCTTCTCGATCGGGCTCGAGGAGTCCGAAGGATCTGATCGCGGATCTCGAGCAGGCGCTGCGCGCCAGCCGGGGCCGGTGAGTCCAGAGGATCAGTCCGGCTCGATCGGCGGCATTTCGGCCCACAGCATGGCCGGTGGGATATCGAGTTGCACCGAAGCCAGGTGCACAGCGGTGTTTTCGTCGAACGGGTGCAGTACCCACAAGCCGTCACTGCCCAGCCGGTACAGATCGGCGCGGTGCTTGTCGGGATCGACGAGCAGGTATTCGCGCAGCGAGGCGATGGTGCGATACGTCGCGAACTTGTTGCCGCGGTCGAAGGCGGCGGTGGACGGTGAAAGCACTTCGACCAGCAGCACCGGCTCGCGCTTGATCATGGGGCTGGCCGCGTCCGATGCGCTGCACGTCACCATCACGTCGGGATAGAAGAACGCCTTGGCGGCTTGCAACTTCATGTCGGTGATGAAGGTGCGGCAGGGCGTGCCGGCGAGGTGCTGGCGTAGAGCAATGTAAATGTTGCCGGCCACGGTCACGTGGCCTTCCCCTGCGCCCGCCATCGCGAAAACCTCGCCATCGACGAACTCCTGGCGTTGTGTTTGAGTCGCGTCCCACGCGAGGAATTCCTCGGGCGTCAGACGATGCTTTGGTTGAGCAATGACCATGCGCAAAGTGTAGGCCGCCGCGTTGTGCCCGCGATCAACCCTTTGGCTTCGACGAGACCTTGTGCCGCATCAAGCGACCCTTCTCGCGCTCCCAGTCGCGCTTCTTCACCACCTCTCGCTTCTCGTGCTCGGCACGGCCCTTTGCCAGCGCGATCTCGACCTTCACGAATGCCGGCCTTGTAGTGCAGGTTCAGCGGCACGATGGTGTAGCCGCGCTGCTCGACCTTGCCGACCAGGCGCCGGATCTGCTCCTTGTGCAGCAGCAGCTTGCGCGTGCGGTCGGCGATGGGGCTGACGTGGGTCGACGCCGAGCGCAGCGGGTCGATGCGGCAGCCGATCAGGTTCAGCTCGCCATTGCGGATGACGACGTAGCCTTCGGTCAGCTGCACCTGGCCCGAGCGGATGGCCTTGATCTCCCAGCCTTCGAGCACGATGCCAGCTTCGAAGTGTTCCTCGAGGTTGTATTCGTGACGGGCGCGGCGGTTTTCTGCGATGGACATGGCGTCAATAGAATCAGCCCCATTCTATGAAGCACGTGCAGAAGTCCGTTCTGCTCTGGCATTCGGCACAGGCGATGTATGAACTGGTGGCCGACGTCGAGCGCTACCCCACGTTCCTGCCGTGGTGCTCGGCCGCTGAAGTGCTCGAGCGCGACGCGCAGTCGGTGAAAGCGAAGCTGCACCTGCACTACGCTGGGTTGAAGCACGACTTCACGACGCGCAATCGCATGGAGCCCGGCCGCCTGCTGACGATGGAATTGGTCGACGGCCCGTTCTCGATGCTCGACGGGCGCTGGGACTTCACGCCGTTGGGCGCGCCGGGCGGTCCGCAAGGCAGCAAGATCGAGTTCGACATGCGCTATGCGTTCAAGAGCAAAGCGCTCGAGGCGGTGGTGTCGCCGGTGTTCGACCGCATCGCCGCGACCTTCGTCGATGCGTTCGTCAAGCGCGCCGAGCAGGTGTACGGGCCCGGCACCTGAGCGCGGCCATACGGCGAGATCGTGATCGCCAGCACCATCGTCGTCACCATCGCCATCGCCCGTGGATCGCGGCAGGTCGAGCACAGCAACCATCGAGCTGCCCGACGGCGCGTGCCTGAAAGACGCGCTCGAAGCCTGCGCCATCGACCCGGCAGCGTCGCACGATGAGTCGCAGGTCGTGTGGGGCCGTGTGCGCGCGCTCGACTGGCGGCTTCACGACGGTGACCGCATCGAGCTTTGCCGCGCGCTCGAGGTCGACCCGATGGAAGCGCGGCGTCGCCGTCACGAGCATCAGCAGCGTTGGAAGGCGGCAAAGGTGATCAAAGGTGACATCACCTCGAGGAACAACGCCCTGATGAGCAACCAGCTGACGGTCATCCCTTCATCGCCGGCACAGGTCGACGCCGTGGCCGCGCACTGTCGTGCGCTGGTGCGGCGCAACGCGTTGCTGGCGGCGGGCGTGGCAATGGTGCCGGTGCCCGGCCTTGACTGGGTGACCGATGTGGGCGTGCTGCTGAAGGTGATCCCGCAGATCAACGATGCTTTCGGCCTGTCGCAAGGGCAGATCGAGCGCCTGGCGCCCGACCGCCGGATCGTCGTCTACAAGGCGTTGACCGCAAGTGGCGGCCTGCTGGTCGGGCGCGTGATCACGCGCGAAGTTGTGATGCAGGCGCTGCGCGTCGTCGGCGTTCGCTTGACCACGCAACAGGCGGCGAAGTTCGTTCCCATCGCGGGCCAGGCGGTGTCGGCGGCGTTGACCTACACCGCGTTGCGCTATGTGTGCGAGCAGCACATCCGCCAGTGCATGGCGGTGGCGCGCGAGGTCACGCAGCCGCAGCCGCTCGAAATGCTTCGCCGCGTGGATGCGGGCGGCGGCGATGTGCAACCTTCCACGACGACGTAACTGCGACCGCCGCGTCAAGGTTGTTGTCGCCTTTCGTCAATACGCGCTAGGCCCTGCGTCGTGCGAGAAGTCGGCGCGGCGTCGCCCTGAACCTCTGTCGGACCCGAAGCCCCCATGAATTCTGGGTTTCTAGGACATTTCCGGGACCGCCTGACACGTCTTGGAATCGACGGATGGCCTGCCCGGAGGGACTCGAACCCCCGACCTGCTGCTTAGAAGGCAGCTGCTCTATCCAGTTGAGCTACGGGCAGTGTTCGCATGGTCGGGGTGGCGGGATTCGAACTCGCGACCTACTGCTCCCAAAGCAGTTGCGCTACCAGGCTGCGCTACACCCCGAAGGCGCGCATTGTAGGGCGCCGCTACCCTCGTCGCGGCTGGCTCAGACCGCGCCGTAGATCGGCAGCACGCTCGGTGCGGCGAAATCGTGGCCCACCAGGGCGCGCGCGTAAAAGTAGTTCACGCGCTCGCGCTCGCGCAAAGCGTCGATCGCAACGTTGCCCTTCGCATCGCAGGGGAAGGACAGCGCGCGGCCGGCGTCGAACAGCGAACGGAAGCGCAGCTCGAAGGAAACAGCAAAGTTGGACAGTTCGGCAAGCATGGTCTTACTCCTGAGCAGGCACCCGGTGAACGAAGCATGCGCCGACTGGAAATACGTCCAACGGAAGAAAGTCATGGATCACGGACAGGGGCCGGATGGAAGGCGCGCTGCGTGACTTTTGTCTGACGTACTCCGTCGCGTCGTCTCGACACACCACATGCCAGCCTTACGGTCTGCACCGAGCGCGCGAACAGGGTCAGCATCTGCCGCTGCCAGCCGCGCTCGAGCGCAACTTTCCGTTTGTCAACCATCTGGTTAACTGTCAGGGGTGAGGGCGGGCCGCGGCCACCTCAGCTCGGCGCAGCCTGGCAAGAATGCGCAACGTGTAGCCCGCGTCCAGCGTGCGCAGGCCGGCCAGTCCATCGCGAATCAGCTGCTGCGCCGCGACTTCGTCGCGCAGCGCGGGGTCGTGCTTCAAACGCTCGAGCAGCGTTGTCAGTTCCGCAGCCGTCAGGTCACCGTCCAGAAGACGTGAAGCTTCGTTCATGGCATGTCTCCTACCAGCGCCTGTCGCGCGTTGGCGCAAGCAACGGGCGCACGCGGCTGGCGATTGCTTCGCGCGCCCGGAAGATGTGGGACTTGACGGTGTTGACAGGCTGCCCGAGCGCGGCCGCGATGGCTTTGTAGTCAAGGCCATCGATTTCGCGCATCAAGAGCGCACGGCGCTGAACATCGGGCAGCGCCGCGACTTCGGCGTCGATACGTTCGAACAACTGGTGCGCCATCGCTTCTTCCTCGGGGCTCGGTGCGACCCCGAACCTTTCGTTGTTGCCGGCTTCGTCGAGCAGTTGCATGGGCCGGTCGTCCTGCCGGTTCTGCGCGCTGCGCAGGTAGCTCCGTTGCTGCGTTGCGGGCGATCGTGAACAGCCAAGCCGCGAAATCGCTGTCGGGCCTGAAGGTCTGTCAACGCAAGAAAAACACTCACAAACACCTCCTGGGTCAGTTCTTCGGTGATCCGATCGTCTCGCACAAGCCGCCGGATCGTCGCCGCGACCCGACGTTGGTACTTCACCACCAGCACTTCGAACGCAACCGTCTCACCTTCCTGGGCACGCGCAACCAACGCCGCGTCGATGCCACCTTCGATTGCGGGACTCGCTCAAGTACGCCGCCCTGAAACAGGCGCAACGCGCACCGCCGCCCGGGTCAGCGGCAAATGCCGACGCCGCTTCGTCGAGCTCATCGCCGATCAGCGCATAACGCCATCGCGCCGCAGAAGTTGCAGCGCCCGAAAACAAAACCCCGCTGCAAAAAGAACCGGTCGATGCCATGCAACTTCGTCCTTGTTTCCGACGTTGTGCAGGTCACGAGCCAAACAGAGCAGAACGGAAGCGAGCATCGATGAAGCACAGAGACAACCATCACGTCAGCCAGTCTACTCACCCTCGCGGGGCGAACACGCGTTGCCGTCATCGGCGCCGGCATCGCCGGGCTGACCTGCGCTCGGGAGTTATGTCTGCTCGGCTACGAACCCGTTGTGTTCGAAGCCGATGATCGATTGGGTGGCCGCTGCAGTTCGCGCACCACGCCGATCGGCGTTGTTCGACGACGGCGGCCCAGTGCATCAGCGGAGCCACCCGCTTGGCGTCTTATGCCGAGCAACGGCCAGGTGAGCTGGCCGCACTTCATCCATGGACCGTGGCAGCGACGCCCGCTGAAGACAAACGCAACGGCCGAGACTGGGACGAGGATGACGACGAAGCGGATGTCATACGAACCTTGAAGCTGATGGGCGCGGTCGGCGTGCCGTCGATGCTGGCGCTGGCCGAATGCCGTCGCTCGGCCTCTGGACGTTCGGCTGCGCACGCCCATCCAGCAGGCCCGACGGCGCGGCGCCAGCTGGGTCCTGCATGGCGCCGCGGGCGAGATCGACGAGGACTTTCAGGCCCTGGTGCTTGCCATTCCCGCACCACTGGCGTTGCCGCTCGCGCGTGAGTCTTCCGAGCTCGCGGCCGCCCTGCGTGCGGTGCGTTACCGCAGTCGTTGGGTGTTGCTGCTGGGGTCCGAGCGCCCTGTCGGTCTGCCGGGCTACCGGGAGTTTCATGGCAGCCCCATCGAAAGAGTCGCCGCCATGCACAGCAAGCCGGGGCGTGCCGTCAACGGGCGCCGCAGCGCTGGTTCGTCGAGGCCGACGAGCGGTGGTCGTTGCAGCATGAGCATGACGATGCCGAGACGGTGGCCGATCTGCTGCTCGACAACTTCCGCGCGCATGCAGGCCGCGCGGTTTCGCCCAACTACCTCCGTGCACATCAATGGCGTCACGCATTCGTTGAAACGCCTGCCACCATGCCCGGTCATTCGCAGTGCTTGTGGGACGAAGCCATGCGGCTCGGCGTCTGCGGCGATAGCGTCGTACAGAGTCAGGTCGACCGCGTCCACAGCAGCGGTGTTGCTTTGGCACGTGCGATGGCCGCTGGCTTGACTTCTCGCCGCGGCCGCAATGCGTCGAGCGTACTGGAGCGATGCTCGCAGCATGCAGCTCGAGGAGCACGTGTGATGTCTGCGATCGAACGCTCGCGCTCGTCATGCGCGTCGGTGCCTGCCGCTGCGAGCTGCCGCTGCCGACGCTGGTCTCGCGATTTGCGGACCGATCACGCCGGCGAAACGGGTGCCGTGATGATCTACCGCGGCATCCTCGCCACCACGCGCGACGCCGGCCGTGCGCCGCTTTGCGCAAGGGCATCTCGCCACGGAAGCGAGTCATCTCGCCGCGATCGAGCCGCTGCTGGCGCCACGGCACCGCAGCCGGCTGTTGCCGCTGTGGCGCGTCGCCGGTTGGCTGACCGGGGCGCTGCCCGCGATGGTCGGGCCGCGAGCGGTGTACGCCACCATCGAGGCCGTCGAGACCTTCGTCGACCACCACTACGCCGAGCAGATCGAGTCGATCGACCGGCAAGACCCGGGCCGCGTTCGCCCGCCACTGCAGGCGCTGCGCGCGCTGCTGCAGTCCTGCCGCGGCGACGAAATCGCGCATCGCGACGAAGCCGCTGCGCTGCTTCGCCCAGGCGGGCAAGCCGCCGTCGATGGCGCTGCGCGTGTGGGTCTGGTCGGTCGGCGCGGGTTCGCGCGTGGCCGTGAAGATCTGCCGCCGGATTTGAAGCATGGCCACCGACAAGCCCCTGATGGCTGCGGCCATCACCATCCGCAGCGACGAAGTCGAGCGCTTCAACCGGCTGGCTGCGACCTGGTGGAACAGCGCCGGGCCGATGCGCCCTTTGCATGTCATCAACGGGTTGCGCCTGGGCTACGTGCTCGAACAGATCGCCCACCGCTTTGGGCGCCCGCTCGGCGACCTGGCACGGCTGCACGTGGCCGATATCGGTTGCGGTGCCGGCCTGATGTGCGAGCCCCTGGCGGCCCGCGGTGCGCACGTGGTGGGCGTGGATGCTGCCCAGAAGAACATCGCTGCCGCACGGCTGCATGCGAACGCCGGCGGCCTGAACATCGACTACCGGGTCGGCGAGCCCGACGCTGTGCTGCGCGACGACGAATTGTTCGATGTTCTGCTGCTGCTCGAAGTGGTCGAGCATGTCGACAACCTGCAGGCCTTCGTGCAGCAAGCGGCCCGCCACCTTAAGCCCGGTGGCCTGCTGCTGGTCTCGACGATCAACCGCACGGCTCGCAGTTTCGTGACCGCCATCGTCGGCGCCGAAATCATCTTCCGTCTGTTGCCCCGGGGTACCCACCGTTGGGCGCAGTTCGTTCGGCCCGACGAGTTGGAGCAGGCCGCTGCGGCGTGCGGGCTGGCGCAGCATGACATCCGCGGCATGGGCTATCTGCCCGCCGTCCATCGCGCCTGGTGGACGCGCAGCGTGTCCGTCAACTACATCGCCAGTTTCACCGAGTCTGCGCCGTGAGTTTCAGTCTTCGATCGGCGCCCGCCCCAGTTCAGAATCCTGCCCAGGCACAGAGACTTCGAGGACATCTGGACATGCTGATCCGCCTGATCTACCTGAGCAAAGCGGTTGACCCGCAGACCCGGACGCTGACCGATTCGATCCTGCGCAAGGCCCATGTCTGGAACACCGAAAACGACGTCACTGGCGTGCTTTGCGAGGGGCAAGGTGTGTTCCTGCAGGTCCTGGAGGGCGAGCGGGCCAAGGTGACGCGCCTGTATGCGCGCATCTTCGCGGACCCGCGCCACACCGATCTGGAGTTGATCCATTGCGAGAGCATCACCGAGCGGCGCTATGGTGACTGGTCCATGGCGCGCGTCAGTCTGTCCGACGTGGACCCGCAAACGAAGATCGCCTGGCCGGACTTCGATCCCTACTCGGCCAACGGCTCGTGGGTCATGGCGCGTATCGACGAGCTCATTGCTCGCGGCAAGGTCGTCAGCGCACCGTTGTCGTGAGGTTTTGTGTTCAGGCGCCCGAGGCGCCGTCGGGCTGTTGCGGCAGTGGATAAGCGTCGGCCACATACGCCGGCCCCTTCATCACCCGGACGATGAAGCACCCCAAGGCGAGCGTCAGCACCAGCGTCCAGTGCAGCACGACGACACCGAACATCGTGTAGTCCCACAGCAGCAGTGCACGATCATCGGTGCCGGCCAGGGCAACGGATGGCGCCAACGCGTGATTCACAAGCGCCAGCCCCAGCGGCAGCAGCGTGCCCCACAGCAGGATAGCCGGCAGACGCCGCCAGATGCGCTGCTCCAACCCCGGGGCCGGATTTCACTGAGCCCAGAGCTGGTTGAACAGGTTCATGGTGACCTTGACTTGCTCGATGCTGTGAGCTCCCTAGAACAACTGGCCCTGGCCATCTGGCACGGCACGGGCAGCGGCGCTTCATGGCGCGCTGTCGGCGGCAAGCCGCTCTTTCGCGAGCCGTGTTTGTGCTGGATGGCGTTGGCCTCGGCATGGGCCTCGCGGGTCCGGCGCAGGCCGTAGAGCTTTTCTTTCGCCGCAGCCACCGCCGTGCGTTCGTCCACGATCGGGGGCGGATAGGCCGCGGTGCCGATCTCCGGCACCCACTGCCGGATGTACAGGCCCTGCGGATCCTGGTCGCGCGCCTGCTTGGCCGGCGAATAGATGCGCAGCGTATTGATGCCGGTTGTGCCCGACTGCATCTGCATCTGGCTCCAGTGGATGCCGGGTTCGAAATCGAGAAACTGGCGGGCCAGAAACAGCCCTGGCTCGCGCCAGTGCAACCACAGGTGGTAGGCCGCAAAGCTGACCAGCATCGCCCGCATGCGAAAGTTCAGCCAACCGGTGGCGCGCAGCTGGCGCATGCAGGCGTCGACCATCGGGTAGCCGGTGCGGCCCTCGCACCAGGCCTGCAGGCGTTCGCGGTCGATCGCTGCTTCGTGCACGCCGTCGCCCGGTCGCAGCCCGTCGACCGTGCGCGCCACGTTGCGCCACTCGATGGCCGGCTCGTCTTCGAGCTTTTGCATGAAGTGGCAGTGCCAGCGCAGCCGGCTGGCAAAGCCGCGCAAGCCGTAGGCCAGGCTGCGGTCGGAGGTGGCGCGATGCGCGCCTCGGTGGCCTGGTGCACGCAGCGCATCGAGATCGTGCCGAAGGCCAGGTGCGCGCTCAGCCGGCTGCAGCCCTCGGTGGCCGTGAGCGGGCTGGACATCGCGCGGCGGTAGTCGCGGCCGCGGCCGTCGAGAAAACTGTCCAGCGCGGCCCACGCGGCGCGCTCGCCGCCCGGCGGCAACGCCGTCGCCCACGGCGGGCAAGCCCCAGTTCGCTCAGCGTGGGCACGGCGCAGGCCTCCAGGCCCGGCGCTGCCTTGAAGCCGCGGCCCGCCGGTGCCTCGGGTGCGTTCATGCGCTGCGCCCACCGGCCGGCCCACCCGGTGCGCGAGCGCAGGCGCCGCACCACGCCGGTCTGCGGCGATTCGGTCCACTGCACCCCTTGGCTGCGGCACCAGTCGGCCACGGCCAGGTCGCGTGTGTAGCTCCAACCCGGGCCGGTCTCTTCGTGGCTGAAGAGATGGGTGAAGGGGAACTCCTGCCGCAGTGATTCCAGCACCTGCGGCATGGCGCCAGTGCGCACGAGCAGCGGCAGACCACGCGCCGCCAGATCGCGCTGCAGCTCGGCCACACAGTCCAGCAGGAAGCCGACGTGGCGCGGGTCGCACTCGGGGCTTTCCAGCCACTGCGGCTCGATCACCACCAGGCCGAGCGCGCTTTCGAAGTGCATCGCTTCGGCCAGGGGCGCGTGGTCGCGCACGCGCAGGTCGCGCTTGAACCAGACCAGTGCCGCTGGACCCGTCATGGCGTTTTCTTTTCAGCCCTGGGCTGGGATGCTGCGGGTCAGGGAGTGCTGCTCGAAGGAGATACGCTCGGCGCCGATTCCGCATCGCTGCGGCCCTGTTGTTTGGCCGGTGGCAGCGGTGCACGGCACATCTTCGAGCCGTCCCATTGCTGGCCACACCAGCAGCGGCCTTCGGCATCGATGATGCAACTGCCGCTGCCACAGCAGCGTGGGTCTTCGCTCATTCGGAACTCCTGGTTGTTGCTCGAGCACGGCGTGAGGTCAGTGGTGAGACCGACGGTGGGATCAGCGCGGGGTGTCAGGCCGGTCCAGCCCGGACGCCCAGCGCTGCAGCGTCGGCCGCCAGCGAAGAAACAAGCGATACAGGCGCTCCATGGCCCAGGCGGCGCCCGGCAAGCGGCCAGCCATGGCCAGCCAGCGCCAGCCCGGCAGCGCGGCCCACAGCGCCAGAAACGCTGCGCGCCGCTGAGCAATTGGCCGTCGCGGCCGCGCACGTGAAAGCGCGCCAGCAGTTGTTCGCGCGTAGCGCCGGGCGGCAGCGGCAACGCGGCGTCGCTGACATCGGCAAAGCACACCGGCCTATCCGACCGCAGCGGCCGCAGGCTGCGGTAGACGCCGATCTCGCGCCGGCACAAGGGGCAGGCGCCGTC
The DNA here is from genome assembly GCA_963738615.1 of uncultured beta proteobacterium. GTDB lineage: Bacteria > Pseudomonadota > Gammaproteobacteria > Burkholderiales > Burkholderiaceae_C > CAVTWY01. The sequence continues at coordinate 569,599 of CAVTXI010000012.1, read as the reverse complement.
GTACAGCACGGTCAGCGGCGGCGCTTCATTCACGGGTTTGGTCACCATGCTCGAACTTCTTTGATGCGGCCGTTTGCTGCCCACCTTCGGCCCCGATTTCGCCACGGCGGATCGCCGCCGCCCTGGCGCCGACCGCCTGCTTCTGCGCGTCGGTCAGGCGCGCCACGTTCTTCACTTGCAGCGCCATGCGCGGGTTCTTGGCCAGCGCTGCTTCATGGCGCATCAGGAAGTCCCAGTACAAGGTGGTGAACGGGCAGGCGGTGTCGCCGCTGCGCTGCGCGGGGTCGTAGCGGCAGCCCTTGCAGTGCGGGCTCATGCGCTGGATGTACTTGCCGGTGGCGATGTAGGGCTTGCTGCCCATCACGCCGCCGTCGGCGTACTGGCTCATGCCCAGGGTGTTGGGCAGCTCGACCCACTCCACCGCATCGACATAGACCGCCAGGTACCAGGCGTGCACCTGCTTGGGCTGCACGCCCAGCATCAGCGCATACAGGCCGGTGACCATCAGGCGCTGGATGTGGTTGGCATAGCCGTGCGTCAGCGTCTGCGCGAGCGCGTCGCGCAGGCAGGCCATGTCGGTGGCGCCGGTCCAGTACCACGCGGGCAGGTCCTCCTGGGCATCGAGCGCGTTGCGCTCCAGATACCCGGGCATCTGGGTCCAGTAGATGCCGCGCACGTATTCGCGCCAGCCGAGGATCTGGCGGATGAAGCCTTCGACGCTGGCCAGTGGCGCGTGCCCGTCGTGGTACGCCGCTTCGGCCGCAGCCACCACCTCGCGCGGGTTCAGCAGCTTCAGGTTGAGCGCGGCCGACAGGTGCGCGTGGTACAGCCACGGGTCGCCCGGCCACATCGCGTCCTGGTAGCGGCCGAACAGCGGCAGGCGCTCCTGGATGAAGGCGTGCAAGGCCTGCAGCGCCTGCGCGCGCGTCACCGGCCAGGCGAAGCTGTCCAGCTGGCCGGGGTGCGCAGCGAAGCGCGTGTTGACGAGCGCGATCACCTCGCGCGTGATGGCGTCGGGCTCGAAGCGCGTGCGCGGCGGCACAGCGCCCGGGCCGGCCGCGCCGAAGGCCTCGCGGTTGTCGGCGTCGAAGTTCCACTGGCCGCCGATGGGCTCGTCGTCGCCTGCCCATCGCCTGCATCAGCACGCGGTGCCGCTTGCGCTGCTCGCGATAGAAGTACTCCATGCGCAGGGACTTGCGGCCCTTGGCATGCGCAGCGAACTCGCGCACGCTGCAGAAGAAGTGGCGGTCTTCGCGGATGTCCAGCGGCAGGCCGTTGGCCTCGGCCACGGCCTTGATCGCCTGCAGCACGCGCCAGTCGCCCGGTGCGGTCATCACCAGCGGGCCGGCCGCAGGCGCAGGATGTCGGCCTGCAACTGCGCATGCAAGACTGCCGCCGTTGGCCGGCGCATCAAGACGCGTGTAGTGCAGCGGGCGGCCGGCGGCTTGCAGGGCCAGCGCGAAGTGGCGCATCGCCGCCAGGAACATCACCGTGCGCGGCTTGCTCGACCAGACGTGGGTCGACTCTTCGGCCACCTCGGCCATCCAGACGGCGTCGACGCTCGGCATCGAAGCCGTCGAACGCGGCGGCGTCGAGATCGAGCTGGTCGCCCAGCACGACGATCAGGTTGCGCAGCTCAGCCACGCCTGGCCTTGGCGCGCCGACAGGCTTCGGAGCAGTACTTCACCTCGGCCCAGTTCTTCGCCCAACTGCGGCGCCAGCTCATGGGCAGGCCGCAGGCCACACAAGGCTTGCTCGGCAGGCCGGCCTTGTTGCCGCGAAACGGCGAATTGATGAACATCGATAGAGAATACATTTTTCGCACGCACGATGATTTCGATAACCTGAAAACGTCCTCTTGCATGCGCAAAACATGGGTCAAATCGAATTCAAACCAGGTCCGCAATCCTGGTCGCAATCCAACGAGCTCGAGCACCTGAACGAGTTGAAGGCGTCCCTGGAAGCTGCGGACGTGACCACCCAAGGGGAGCCCGTGCTGGCGCGCTACAACGCGCCGTTTACGCCGTGGTTCCTGCGCCGCAACGAGATCTGGTTGGCGCTGCGCTGATACAGCGGACTGGGTACATCTTCTTACCGCCGCAGCCATGGCGCTGTATGCACCACATCTGCGCCCACGGCGGCCACGGCGGTCGAACGGCGCGTACAGATCAGTCTCCTGTCTGACCATAAAGTCCTGAAAAATACCAAATAGTTGACAATCCAGACTAAACAGTTCACATTTCGCCGCTTGAGTCCACTCGTCACGGATAGGAGAGAGCGATGAAAAGCTGGTTGCACCTGGTAGTCGCAGTCGTCAGCGCAGGCCTGTTGGCCGCGTGTGGCGGCGGCACAGGCAGTCCGACCGACAGCGGCCCCACACTGGCTGACGCTGCGAAGGCCGAACCCAACGCCTCTGAGTTCATGAAGCTCGCGAGGCCGCCGGCACGACGCAGAAGCTGCGTGACGACGACGAACTGACGCTGATCGCGCCGAGCAATGAAGCGATGGCGGAGATGCGCGCCGAAATCGACGAACTGATGCAGCCGCAAAACCGCGACCAACTGCAGAGCTTCGTCGAATCGCACCTGGTCGCCAAGCGCATGCTCGCCAGCGACATGCAAACCGGCACCGAAACGCGCTTTCGGGCAGCGCGATCGAAGTGGACGTGAGCACGCGCAGCACGGGCACCGAGATCACGGTCAACGACACCGGCATCAAGGTGGCCGACGTGCAGGCCAAGAACGGCGTGCTGTTCGTCACCCACAAGCCGGTGTGGCGCCCGTCGGTGTTCAGCTATCGTCAAATACATGCCGACCTTCAGCATTCTGGAAAAGGCGATTCGCGAGGCCGGGCTGGTGGATGCGCTGCGTGGCGACGGCCCGTTCACGCGTGTTCGCGCCCACCGATGCCGCGTTTGCCGCGCTGCTGGCCGAACTGAACATCAGCGCCGAACAACTGCTCGCCAACAAGGCGCTGCTGACCGAGGTGCTCACCTACCACGTGCTGCCGCAAGAAGCTGTCGGCGCGCAATATCAGCGACGGCGCCACGCCGGCCACGCTGCAGGGCCAGGCCATCACCTTCGACGTGCAGCGCCGCGCCGGCCCGATCGTGCGCATCATCGACGCCCAGGGGCGCCAGGCGAACGTGATCTCCACCAACCTGTTCGCCCGCAACGGCGTGGTGCACGTGATCGACAAGGTGATCCTGCCGCAAACCAAGAACGTGGTGCAGATCGCCCAGGGCATCAGCGACTTCAGCATCCTGGTCGACGCGGTCGTGGCCGCCGGCCTGGTCGACACGCTCAGCGGCGCCGGCCCGTTCACGGTGTTCGCGCCGACCAACGCCGCGTTCGCCTCGTTGCTGGACGAACTGAGCGTCACCAAGGACGCACCTGCTCGCCGACAAGCCGCTGCTGACGGCCGTGCTCACCTACCACGTGGTGCCGGGCCGCGTGCTCGCCTCGGACATCAAGGAAGGCGCGCAAGCCAGCCACCGTGCAGGGCGAGAAGTCACGCTGAGCCTGACAGGCGGCGCCAACATCACCGATGCGCGCGGGCGCAAGGCCAACATCGTCGCCACCAATGTGCAGGCCAGCAACGGCGTGATCCACGTGATCGACAAGGTGATCCTGCCCAAGGCCGACACGCCGCCGCCGCCGCCGACAGCCGAACATCGTGCAGGTGGCGCAAAGCCTGCCCGACTTCAGCATCCTGGTCGAAGCGGTGGTCGCGGCCGGCCTGGCCGACACGCTCAGCGGCGCCGGCCCGTTCACTGTGTTCGCACCGAACAATGCCGCGTTCGCCGCGCTGCTGGGCGAACTGAAGCTCACGAAGGAACAGTTGCTCGCCAACAAGCCGCTGTTGACCGCCGTGTTGACCTACCACGTGCTGGCGGGCAAGGTGCTCGCAGCCGACATCAAGGAAGGCGCGCAGGCCACCACGGTGCAAGGCCAGCTGTTCACGCTGGGCCTGATGGGCGGCGCCAGCATCACCGACGCGCAAGGGCGCAAGGCCAACATCGTCGCCACCGACGTGGCCGCCTCCAACGGCGTGATCCACGTGATCGACAAGGTGATCCTGCCGCAGACCAAGAACATCGTCGAGATCGCGGTCGAGCCTGCCCGACTTCAGCATCCTGGTTGAAGCGGTGCTGGCCGCCGACTTGCAGGGCACGCTCAGCGGCACCGGCCCGTTCACGGTGTTCGCGCCGACCAATGCCGCGTTTGCCGCGCTTCTGACGAACTGCATGTCACCAAGGCTCAATTGCTGGCCGACAAGGCCCTGCTGACCGCGGTGCTCACCTACCACGTGCTGCCCGCCAAGGTGCTGGCCAAGGACGTGACCGACGGGCTGAAGCGCCACCACGGTTCAAGGCCAGCAGTTCACGCTGAACAAGGCTGGCAGCATGTTGCACATCCTCGATGCGCGCCACCGCGGCGCCAACGTGGTGGCCACCGACGTGCAAGCCGCCAATGGCGTGATTCACGTCATCGACCGGGTTCTTTTGCCCAAGCCGTGAGGCTTGATTTCTTCAACCTTCAACCTCTTCATCCAACCTCTGTTCAACCAAGGAAACTCATCATGAAAAAGATCCTCGCCATTTCCGCCCTGTCGTTCGCCGCGCTGTCGGTGCAAGCCAAGGACATCGTCGACACCGCCGTCGGCGCCGGCACCTTCAAGACCCTGGCCGCCGCGCTCACCGCCGCCGGCCTGATCGACACGCTCAAGGGCAAGGGCCCGTTCACGGTGTTCGCGCCCACCGACGAGGCGTTCGCCAAGATTCCCAAGGCCGACTCTGGACAAGCTGCTGGCCGACAAGGCCAAGCTCACCGCCGTGCTGACCTACCACGTGGTGCCCGGCAAGGTGATGGCCAAGGACGTGAAGGCCGGCAAGGTCAAGACCGTTCAGGGCTCGGAGCTGACGATCGCCACCGCCGGCGGCGTGATGGTCGACGGCGCCAAGGTCACCGCCACCGACATCGTGGCCGACAACGGCGTGATCCACGTGATCGACAGCGTCGTGCTGCCGAAGTAGGGCGAGCACGTTCTCTCGCCTGCTGCGGTGAACTGCGCCTAGCAGCTGAGCTGGCCGGTTATCAGCGCGCGATCGCAGCCTGCGCGAGTCCGTCCAACGCCTTGCGCAGGTTCTCCACCGCCGGGCATGACGCCGCCCCGTGACGTTGCGCGATCCAGGCCGGGTCGTTGTAGCCAAGCCAAGCCTGTCCTTGCGCGTCTTCCCACGCCATCGCTTTCAGTGGCAGATCGATGCCGGCGGACTGCGCGCACTCCATCAGCGGCGTGCCGCCTTGCGGATTGCCGAAAATCAGCAGTTCGGTCGGCCGCAGCGTCTTGCCGATACGCGCTGCGCCGGCTGCGTGATCGATACGCGCGAACACGGTCAGGCCGCGCTCTTTGGCGGCGGCTTCGAAGCGGTCGAGCGTGGCCTTGGCTGCGTGCGCGCTCTTGAGTTCGACCAGGCCATCGGCTGCGTGGGCGGTCGTGGCCGCGGCACGATTGCCGCGGAGAGCAGTGCGCGAGTTGGGGAAGCCATCAGTTCTTCTCCTTGATGATGACGCGGCGAGCTTAAGCCTCGCCGCTGCGTCGATTGTTTCTTTGTCAGTTCGCCGCCAACCCGTTCGACCCTGCGGGCAGCCCACTCGCACGCGACATCGCGCTCAACTCGCCATTGCGCGCGATCGTGAAGCCCTGGATCGTGTGGCCCCCACCGTTCAGCACGAAGAGCTGCCGTCCGCGCGGCGAGATCGCGGCGTCGATGGGGCCGGCGTCGGTGCTCGCGGTGACGGCGCTGCGCAGCGCCACGTGGCCGTTGCCCATCACACCGTAGAGGCTGATCGTGTTGCTGCCGGTGTTGGTCGTGTACGCATAGCGCCCATTGGGTGTGACGACAACCCAGCACGCGGCCGACTGCGTGTTGCCCACCGACGGGCTGACCACCACCGGCTGCACCGCGGCCGGTTGCGCGAAGCCGTACGACGACAGCGCACTCGCGCCGGCCGCGCCACCAAAAGCTTCGGATACGAGCAACGTGCCGCGCCGGTCGACCGCGAAGCCGAACGGCGTGGCGCCGACCGACGCCGTGACGACGGGCGCGTCGATCGCGCCGTCTTGACGCACGCGGTAGGTGGTCAGCTTGTTGGTCGCCTTCTCGGTGACGATGAGGGTGCGGCCGTCTTCACCGAAGCCCACCTGCGCCGGCCCGGTGCCGCTGGCGGCCGACAGTGGTTGCGTGCCGCCCGCCACGGCCTCGAGCTTGCCGCCGTGATTGCGAAAGCCGGTGATGTTGTTGGTGCCGTCGGCGTTGAGCACATAGACCAGGCCTTCGTGCTCGGTCACGCTCACGGGCCGCAGGCCTCCCGAGGCCGTGACCGATATCAGGTGCACGCCGTTGCGACGCACGCGGAACGTCGACACCGAGTGGCTGCCTGCGTTGACGACGAACAGATGGCGCCCATCGCCCGACAGCGTCACCGCGCCTTGGTTGCCCAGGCCACCGCCGCTGCCGGTGCCATCGGTCGCGACGCGTGTCACCAGCGCCAGCGTATCGGGCGCGGTGTCATAGACCATCAGCTCGTTGCCTGCTGTTGCGTTGGTGCTGGTGAAGACCTTGCCGGCGCGAAAGCCTTCGTCATCGTCATCCTGGCGGGCTTGCAGTGCGGGTGAAAGGCCGGCGAGGGCGAGCGCGACGCCGAGGGCGTGCAGGGTCAGGCGGCGATTGTTCATCGAGGATCTCCACGAGTTGGTGATGGGGCGCGGCGAGTCTGCGCGGCCACCACCAACCAGTCTTCACGCGGAGATCACCGATTGGTCCCGTGTGTCGTCAGATGTTCCACGGCGCAGCCAAGTCGGCGGCGATGCGCCACCGTTCGATCGCGCGTGCGGGCGCGTGCGCGTCGATACGCCCTGCGCGCACCAACTCGTGCAGCGCCGCGAGCGCGATGTGGTGGCGGTCGACCTCGAAGAATCGGCGCAGCGCCTCGCGCGTGTCGCTGCGGCCGAAGCCGTCGGTGCCGAGCGTGACGTAGCGGCGCGTCGACCTATTCGGCCATCAGTTGCGGCACCGCGCGCACGTAGTCGGTGGCGGCGATCACCGGGCCGCTGCTGCCCGACAGGCATTGCTCGACGTAGCTCGTGCGCTGCGGTTCGTCCGGGTGCAGGCGGTTGTGGCGCTGCGCCTCGCGTGCCGTCGCGCGCGAGCTCGATGAAGCTGGTCACGCTCCAGACCTCGGCGGCGACGCCGAACTCGGTCTCCAGCAGCGCCGCGGCAGCGATGCGCTTCGCGCAGGATCATGCCGGCACCGACCAGTCGCACCTGCGCGACCTGCCTGGCCGCATGTGCATCGCGAAGCGCGATACATGCCCTCGCAGGATGTCGCGCTCGACGTCCGCACCCACCGGCATCGCCGGCTGCGCGTACGTTCTCGTTCATCACCGTGATGTAGTGGAACTCGTCGTCGCTGCTCGTCGAGCATGCGCCGCACGCCGTCGCTGCACGATCACGCGCCAGCTCGTAGCCGAAGGCCGGGATCCCACGCGCGGCAGTTGGGCACGGTCGATGCAGCCAGCATGGCTGGTGCCGTCTTCGTGCTGCAAGCCTTCGCCCGACAGCGTCGTGCGTCCGGCGGTCGCGCCGATCAGGAAGCCGCGCGCGCGCGAGTCGCGCGGCCCAGAAGATCAGGTCGCCGATGCGCTGGAAGCCGAAGCACGAATAGAAGATGTAGAACGGCAGCATGGGCACGCCGTGCGTGCTGTAGCTGGTGGCCGCGGCGATCCAGACTGCTGATCGCGCCGGCTTCGGTGATGCCTTCTTCGAGGATCTGGCCGTTCTTCGACTTCCTTGTAGTACAGCAACTCGTCGCGGTCTTCGGGCTCGTACAGCTGGCCTTGCGCGGCGTAGATGCCGACCGTGCGGAAGAGGCTTTGCATGCCGAAAGTGCGCGCCTCGTCGGCGACGATGGGCACCACGTGCGCGCCGATGCGTGCGTCGCGCAGCAGTTGCGTGAGCTGCGTGACGAACACCATCGTCGTCGACTGCTCGCGTTCGGCGATGCGTTCGATCAGACGCGCGGTGTCGGCTGCGTCGGGCGCCGGCAAGCGCGGCGCGTTGGGCGACGCGCGCCGGCACGTAGCCGCCCAGGCGCTCGCGTTGCTGCGTGCAGGTAGCGCATCTCGGGGCTCGTCGTCCGTCGGGGCGGTGGAAGCGCAGAGCTGCGTACGTCGTCTTCCGACATCGGCAGCGCGAAGCGGTCGCGGAATGCGAGCAGAGCGTCGTCTTCGAGCTTCTTCTGCTGGTGCGAGCCCATCTTGCCCTGGCCCCACGGCCCATGCCGTAGCCCTTCTTGGTCTGCGCCAGGATCACCGTCGGCCGGCCGCGGTGCGTGGTCGCTGCGTGATAGGCGGCGTAGATCTTCACCGGGTCGTGGCCGCCGCGCTTCAGGCGGTCGATGTCGTCGTCGGACATGTCGGCCGCCAGTCGCTGCAGCTCGGGGTACTTGTTGAAGAAGTGCTCGCGGTTGAAGCGGCCGTCGGTCGCGGCGTACTTCTGCAACTCGCCATCGACGGTTTCGTGCAGGCGCCGCAGGAGCATGCCTTCGTGGTCGCGCGCGAACAGCGGGTCCCAGTCGCTAGCCCCACATCAGCTTGATCACGTTCCAGCCGGCGCCGGCGAACAGGCCTTCGAGCTCCTGCACCACCGAGCCGTTGCCGCGCACCGGGCCGTCGAGGCGCTGCAGGTTGCAGTTGACGACGAAGATCAGGTTGTCGAGGCCCTCGCGCGCGGCGAGCGACAGGCCGGCGAGCGATTCGGGCTCGTCCATCTCGCCGTCGCCGACGAAGGCCCAGACCTTGCGGCCCTCGGTGTCGAGCAGGCCGCGGTCGCGCAGGTAGCGCATGAAGCGCGCCTGGTAGATCGCGGTGATCGGCCCCAGGCCCATCGAGCCGGTGGGGAACTGCCAGAAGTCCGGCATCAGCCACGGGTGGCAGTAGGACGACAGACCGCCGCCCGCAGTCTCTTGGCGGTACTTCAACAGTTGCGCTTCGCTCAGGCGGCCTTCGACGAAGGCGCGCGCGTAGACGCCCGGCGCTGCGTGCGGCTGGAAGAACACCAGGTCACCGCGCTGGCCAGCGCGGAAGAAGTGGTTGAAGCCGACCTCGAACAGGTCCGCGATCGACGCATAGGTCGCGATGTGGCCGCCGAGGTCAGCTGCGACAGCTTGTTGCCACGCACCACCATGGCCAGCGCGTTCCAGCGCACGATCGCCGACAACCGCGCTTCGACCTCGAGGTTGCCGGGGAACTGCGGCTGGTCGGTCGAGCGAGATCGTGTTGACGTAGGGCGTGTTCAGCACCGCCGGCAGCGGCACGCGCTGCGCGCGTGCGGCGTCGAGCAGGCGGCGCAGCATGTAGGTGCGCGCGCGCGCTGCCCGATTCGCGTCACGAGCGGTGTCGAAGGCGTCGAGCCACTCGCGCGTCTCGAGCGGGTCGAGGTCGGGCGGCATCACGCGCCAAAAGGCTGCTGCCAGGGCGTGGTCTTGCGGGTCGGGCGCGTTCATCCGAGCGATTGTCTCGCCCTCGAGCGGGATCACAAGTGCGTCGCTACACTCGACGACCGGTCATCGACGACAACATCCACCATGTTCTCCCGCCTGCGCGAAGACATCGCCTGCATCCGCGAACGCGACCCGGCCGCGCGGTCGTCGTGGGAGGTGCTGACGTGTTATCCGGGGCTTGCACGCGGTGTTGTGGCATCGGGTCACACACGCATGCTGGAACGCAGGGCTCTTCTGGCCCGCGCGTTTTCTGTCAAACGTCGCGCGCACCGTGACTGGCATCGAGATCCACCCGGCTGCGAAGGTCGGGCGGCGCGTCTTCATCGACCACGGCATGGGCGTGGTCGTTGGCCAGACCGCCGAGATCGGTGACGGCTGCACGATCTACCAAGGCGTGACGCTGGGCGGCACGTCGCTCGAGCGCGGCGCCAAGCGCCACCCGACGCTGGGCAAGGACGTGATCGTGGGCGCGAACTCGCAGGTGCTGGGCGGCTTCACGGTCGGTGACGGTGCGCGCGTCGGCTCGAACGCGGTCGTGCTCAAGCCGGTGCCTCCTGGTGCGACGGCGGTGGGCAACCCTGCGCGCATCATCCAGCGCGACGTCGATGCCACGCGTGAGGCGACTGCCGAACGCATGGGCTTCTCAGCCTATGGCTTGACCCAAGGCGACGACCCGGTCGCGCAGGCGATGAAGGGGCTGATCGACCACGCGGCTTCGCAAGAGCACCAGATCGCGATGTTGTGGCAGGCGATCGAGACGCTCACGGCGCGCCAGGGCGGCATGCGCAAGGGCGAATGTGTGCCGGCCGATGCATGCGTCACCGAGAGCTTCGACGCCGAAGAGCTGAATCGGCTGGTGAAGTAGGCGAGGTGACGGCGTGCGCGCGGTCAGCTGCTGCGCACGCGCACCGCCGACTTCGGCCGAAACGCCTTGCACACCGCGTCATCGGTCTCGAGGTAGGGCCCGCCGATCAGGTCGATGCAATACGGCACGGCCGCGAAGATGCCGTGCGCCGGTGGTGTTGCCTGCGGCAACCCTTCGAGGGTTTCGGCGATCGACTTCGGCTGCCCCGGCAGGTTGATCACGAGGCATTTGCCGCGGATCACGGCGACCTGACGCGACAGGATCGCGGTGGGCACGAAGCGCAGGCTGATCTGGCGCATCTGTTCGCCGAAGCCGGGCATGTCGCGCTCGGCGATGTCGAGCGTGGCTTCGGGCGTGACGTCGCGCGGCGCGGGACCGGTGCCACCGGTGGTCAGCACGAGGTGGCAGCCTTCTTGGTCGATCAGTTGCTTCAACGTGTCGGCGATACCAGCGCGCTCGTCAGGTATGACGCGCGTGACCCAGGTGATGGGGTTGCGCAGCGCTTTGCCCAGCCACGCCTGAAGCGCTGGGATGCCTTGGTCTTGATAGACGCCCGTGCTGGCGCGGTCGCTGACCGACACCAGGCCGATCGTCACCGGCTCGAACGCAGGAGCGTCGCTCATGGTGTTGTGCTGACGGCGGCCGCGGCCTGAATCGACGCACGGATGAAGCGGAACAGATCGCGCCACGCTTTGCCGTGACGCGTGCTGCCTTCAGGCGTCGTCGGCTGCACGGCCTTCTCGGCACGCGCACGTTTGATCAACTGACGCAGCAGCTGCACGTCAACGCCGTCGTGTTCGGTCATGAATCGATCGACGTTCGCATCGTCGACGACGAGCGCGTCGCGCCAGTATTCGGCGCGGTGCAGGGCCAGCGCGTCGTGCGCGCCGCCGAGCTCGATCGCGGCCAGCGCTTCGCGCAGCGGCTGCGCATCGTCGATCTGGCGCATCAGCTTGCCGACAAGCTGCGTCTGGCGGCGGCGGCCCTCGTGCGAGCGCGTGCGGCGCAACTCGAGCATCGCCTCGCGCAACGCGTCGTTCATGTCGATGCGTGCGAGCTGTTGCTCGGACAGCCGCGCGAGGTCGGCGCCCAGGGACTGCAACGCGTGCGCCTGCGCCTTGCGCTGCGTTTTGCTGGGTTTTTCTGCGATGGTGACGTCCACAGCGTCGGCTTCGTTGCGATCCGTTCGGTTCATCGCGGGCTGGGGTCGTTTCGTGGCTTGTTGCATAGGTGCGCCGCTATGATAGTTCTCGCCCCTCGTGTCTCTTCTCGACAAGAAGGCTGCTCAGGCAGCACGCATCCATGTCTCAAGGTTTCGCCTACACATCCGACCAGTTCCGTCAGATCGTCGAAGACACGCTGAAGTTCGCGCGCGGCGTGGGTGCCAGCGACGCGGCCGCCGAGGTGTCCGAGGGCGTCGGCTTGTCGGTGTCGGTGCGCATGGGACAACTCGAGAACGTGGAGCGCAACCGCGACAAGTCGCTGGGTGTGTCGGTGTACGTGGGGCAGCGGCGCGGCGGCGCCAGCACGTCTGACTTCTCGCGCGCAGCGATCGAGCGGACCGTTCGTGCGGCCTACGACATCGCGCGCTTCACCGCCGAAGACCCCGCGGCCGGGCTACCCGACGAGGCGGACCTAGCGAGCGCGGACGCGATCCGCAGCGACCTCGATCTTTTCCACCCGTGGGCGATCGACGCCGACGGTGCAGCGAAGCTTGCGCTGCGCTGCGAAGGCGCTGCGCTGGAAGCCGATGCGCGGATCAGCAATTCCGAAGGCGCGGGCGTGAGCGCGCAGCAGTCGCACTTCGTCTCTGGCAATACGCGCGGCTTCGTCGGCGGCTATGCCAGCTCGCGTCATTCGATGTCGGTCGCGCCGATCGCCAGCGTTCCGGGCCGCAAGGATTCGATGCAGGGCGATGCGTGGTTCACGTCGATGCGCAAGGCCGACCGCATGGCGTCGCCCGAGGCGGTGGGCCGGTACGCGGCCGAGCGCGCGTTGTCGCGCCTGAACCCACGGCGCATCGGCACCCGCGAGGTACCGGTGCTGTTCGAGTCGACGCTGGCGGTCGGGCTGCTGGGTGCCTACGTGCAGGCCACGAGCGGCGGGGCGCTGTATCGCAAGTCATCGTTCCTGGTCGACTGCCTTGGCAAGCCGGTGTGGGCCGATCACATCGACATCCACGAGGACCCGCACGTGTTGCAGGGCCGCGGCAGCTCGCCCTTCGACGATGAAGGTGTTGCCACGCGAGAGCGCGACGTGGTGAAGGGCGGCGTGGTGCAGGGCTACTTCCTGTCGACGTATTCGGCGCGCAAGCTGGGCACGAAGACCACGGGCCATGCGGGCGGCTCGCACAACCTCGAGCTGAAGAGCCGACTGACGAAGCCCGGCGATGATCTCGAAGCCATGTTGATGAAGCTCCACCGCGGGCTCTTCGTTGTCGAGTTGATGGGCCAAGGCGTGAACTACGTTACGGGCGACTACTCGCGTGGAGCGGCGGGCTTCTGGGTCGAGAACGGCAAGATCGCGTATCCGGTCAACGAAATCACCATCGCGGGGCATCTGGGCGAGATGCTGCGAAGCGTCGTCGCGGTCGGCGCCGACGCCTACACCTACGGCAGCAAGACGACGGGCTCGGTGCTCGTCGAGCGCCTGAAGATCGCGGGCGGCTGAAGCAGAGGTCGGCTGCGGCATCGGCTGCGCGTTGGCGGGGAAAACCCGGCTGGGGTGGTAGGGCCCCCTACCTAGAATCCCGCGCACGTCCGAGCGCGCTCGCGCATTGGGAGCGGGCGTTCTCGATCACCATCTTTCTTTCTTCCGTTCACAGGAGATTCCATGGAACGTCGTTCCTTCGTTCGTGGCGCCGGCATCGCTGGCGTGCTGGCCGCCGGTGCCGCACCGGCCATCGTGCATGCGCAGGCCAACATCCGCTGGCGTTTGACCTCGAGCTTTCCCGAAGGCGCTCGACACGCTGTTCGGCGTCAATGACGTTTTCGCCGCCAAGGTGAAGGACCTCTCCGGCGGCAAGTTCCAGATCACGACGCACCCGCCAGGTGAACTCGTCCCCGCCTTCGGCACCATTGACGCGGTCAAGGACGGCACGGTCGAGATGGCCAACACCGCGCCGTACTACTACTTCGGCAAGGACGAAACCTTCGCGCTGGCCTGCGCGATCCCGTTCGGCCTGAACAGCCGCCAGATGACGGCTTGGATGTTCGAAGGCAACGGCTTGAAGCTGATGCGCGAGTTCTACGCCGGCTACAACATCGTCAACTTCCCGATGGGCAACACTGGCGCTCAGATGGGCGGCTGGTTTCGCAAGGAAGTGAAGTCGCTCGCCGACTTCAAGGGCCTGAAGTTCCGCTGCGGCGGCTTTGCCGGCAAGGTGGTCGAGCGCATCGGCGGCGTGCCGCAAAACATTCCCGGCGGCGAGATCTACCAGGCGCTGGAGAAGGGCACGATCGACGCGGCCGAGTGGGTCGGCCCCTACGACGACCAGAAGCTCGGCTTCAACAAGGTCGCGCCGTTCTATGCGTACCCCGGCTGGTGGGAAGGCGGCCCGCAACTCGAGCTGCACGTCAACTCCAAGGCCTACGAGGGCCTGTCGTCCGAATACAAGGCGATCATCGAAGTGGCGTCGGCCTACTGCCACCTCGACATGCAGGCCAAGTACGACGGCAAGAACGCGCAGGCGCTCAAGGCACTCGTAGGTGGCGGCGCCAAGCTGTTCCCGTTCCCGAAAGACCTGATGGATGCCGCGTTCAAGGAAGCGATGGCGCTGTACAGCGAAATCAGCGCCAAGAACGCGAACTGGAAGAAGGTGTACGACGACTACGCGGCGTTCCGTCGCGACTGCGAACATCTGGTTCCGCTTCACCGAAGCGACGTTCGACGACTTCATGCAGCGGCAGAAGCTTATAAGCGACGACCTGGACGCAAGACAAGGGCCCCTCGGGGCCCTTGTGCATTGCGGACGGCTGCGCCGCGCGTCTACTTCTTTTGCTCGTCCTGCTTCACCGCGTCCTGAAGCGCCTTCATCGGGTCGTCCTTGCCGTCGGCGGATGGCGCCTGTTGCGACGGAGTCGAAGACGAAGGCGAATCGATGAGACGGCCTGGGTTGCGCATCGCGCTCGGGGATCACCATCTCCTGCAAGGCCTTGTCGGCGTCGACCTTCACGCCTTCGTCGATGCCGCCGGTGACGAGCTTCGGGAACGCGATCAGCGCCCCGACCATGATCAGTTGGAGGACGATGAACGCGATCGAGCCCTTGTAGATTTGCGCCGTGGTCACGGCAGGGATCGTCTCGCCGGTGATGCGGTCCTTGTAGTCGCTCTTCGCTGCGACGCTGCGCAGGTAGAAGAGCGCAAAGCCGAACGGCGGCGTGAGGAACGACGTCTGGAGGTTCATCGCGAGCACGACGCCGAACCAGATCATGATCGGGTCGATCGGCGTGCCGGGCGGAAACAGCTCCGGCAGGATCTTCTCGGCCACCGGCATCAGCATCGGGATCACGATGAACGCGATCTCGAAGAAGTCGATGAAGCAGCCGAGGACGAACACGAGGATGTTCACCACGATCAGGAAGCCCAACGCGCCGCCGGGCATGTTCTTGAACAGGTGCTCGACCCACAGGTGGCCGTCGGCGGCGTTGAAGGTGAAGCTGAAAACCGTCGAGCCGATCAGGATGAAGAGCACGAACGTCGCGAGCCGCACCGTGCTGTCCAGCGCCTGATTGAGCAGCTTCAGGTTGATGCGCCTGCGCGCCAACGCCATCACCAGCGCGCCCATCGCACCCATCGCGCCGCCTTCGGTCGGCGTCGCAATGCCCAGGAAGATCGTGCCCAGCACGAGGAAGATCAGCACCAGCGGCGGGATCAACACGAAGGTCACGCGCTCGGCCAGCTTGGACAGCAGGCCGAGCTTGAAGGCCTGGTTTGCGAGCGCGAGGAACAGCGCGACGAAGGACGCGACGGTCATCGACAGGATCAGCACTTCGTCGCCGGGCGCGTCGTTGGTGCGTTCGAGCCAGCCTTTCAGCAGCGGGTTGTGGAAGCGCGACCAGACCCAGCCCGCAGCCCCCGCGACCAGCAGCAGCGCGAGCAGCGACTTGTGGCCGCTGGCGCCGTTGTCTTCACGATAGATGCGCGCCTCTTGCGGCAGGGCGGGCACCCACGACGGACGCACGAACGACACGATGCACCACGAACAGGATGTACAGGGCCACGAGCAGCAGGCCTGGCAGCAGCGCGCCGGCGTACATGTCGCCGACCGAGCGGCCCATCTGGTCGGCCAAGCACGATCAGCACCAGCGAAGGCGGGATCGCCTGCGCGAGCGTGCCCGACGCGGTGATGGTGCCGGTGGCGATCGTGCGGTTGTAGCCGTAGCGCAGCATGATCGGCAGCGAGATCAGGCCCATCGAGATCACCGCCGCGGCGACCACGCCGGTGGTGGCGGCCAGCAGCGCGCCGACCAGGATCACCGCGATCGCCAGGCCGCCTCGCACCGGGCCGAAGACCTGGCCGACGGTCTCGAGCAGATCCTCGGCCATGCCCGATCGTTCGAGGATGATCCCCATGAACGTGAAGAACGGGATCGCGAGCAGCGTGTCGTTGCTCATGATCCCGAACACACGCTGCGGCAGCGCCTGGAAGAGGTTCGAGCTGAAGAGCCCCACCTCCATGCCGATGAAGCCGAACAGCAGTCCCGTCGCCGCGAGGCCGAATGCGACCGGGATGCCGGTGAGGAGGAAGAACAGCAGCCCGCAGAACAGCAGGGGAACGAAGTTCTGGGCGATGAAGGCGGTCATCAACGTGCCCCTTCGGCTGTGTTGCGGGCGATCAACGCGGCCTGGACGCGTTCACGTTCCGCGGCCTCGGCAACTTCCTCGGCCAGCCTCTCTTCTTCGGCCTTGTCGTCGTCTGCGTCGAAGGGTTCAGCGCGATGACCGGTCAGGAACGCGATGCGCTTGATCAGCTCCGACACCGTCTGCGCGAGCAGGATCGCGAACCCCAGAGGCACGAGCATCAGCACCGGCCAACGGATCAGGCCGCCCGCGTTCTGGCTCATCTCGCCAGTGCGCAGGGCCTGTTCGAACAGCGGCCAGCCGAGCTTGATCATGATGATCGACAGCGGGATCGTGAAGACGACGATGCCGATCGCGTCGATGATCGCGTTGGTGCGCTTGGAAAGCCGCGACGAGATGAAGTCGATGCGCACGTGCGCGTTCTTCAGGAACACGTAGCCCACCGCGAGCATGAAGACGAACGAGAAGAGGTACCACTGCACCTCGAGGAACGCGTTCGAGCCGATGTTGAACGCTTTGCGCACGATCGCGTTGCCGGCGCTGATGATCACCGACGCCAGGATCAGCCAGCGCACGAAACGGCCGATGAAGAGGTTGAGCGCGTCGATGACGCGCGAGAGTCCCAAGGCGGCGTTCAAGCTTTGTGCTCCTGTTGTGTCATCGGGCCGCACTTTACGCAGAGGCGCGGTGCGATCCGGACCGGATCGCAGGGCGTGCAGGGTAAGTCCGGGGAAACGCCGACTTCAGCGGCTGAGCGCCTTCTTCACCGCGGCGGACACCAACGCCATCTCGGCCTGGCCCGACAAGCCGCGACTTCGCCGCCGCCATCACCCGCCCCATGTCGCCTGGACCGCTGGCGCCAAGTTCGGTCACTAGAGCAGCAACTGCGCGATCGACCTCCTCGGGCGCCAGATCGGGCAGGCAGGTAGGCTTGAAGCACGGCAATCTCGGCCGACTCCTTGTCCACCAGATCCTGGCGCCCGCCCTGCTGGAACGCGACCACGGAGTCTTTGCGCTGCTTGATGAGCTTGTCGACCGCGCCGATGACCTGCGCGTCGTCGAGTTCGATGCGCTCGTCGACTTCCCGTTGCTTGATCGCGGCCATCAGCATCCGGATCGTCGTCAGGCGCGCGCTGTCTTTGGCGCGCATGGCGTCCTTCATCTCGTCGGAGATGCGGGTCTTCAGACTCATGATGGCCTCCTTCTCGGGCAGTCCATGAAAGACAAAAGCCCGCGAGCGGACGGCAACGCGGGCCTGCGGATGCCGGGCGACATAGCGCCCGGACCAGAACGTCAGAACAGCTTCTTGGGCAACTGCATGCTGCGCACGCGTTTGTAGTGCCGCTTCACTGCCGCCGCCTTCTTGCGCTTGCGCTCGGCGGTGGGCTTTTCGTAGAACTCGCGTGCCCGCAAATCGGTCAGGAGGCCCAGTTTCTCGATGGTGCGCTTGAAGCGGCGCAGCGCAACGTCGAAGGGCTCGTTTTCTTTGACACGAATCGTGGTCATGGGCAAGAAGTAGCGGCTTGTCAGCGGCTGGGGATCGGGGTTGCGAGTTCTCCTCGGGGCGCAGGGCGCGGGCCCGGGAGGAAAGCGCGAGAGTATACGCTCGTGTAACCGCCCCGGTTGCCCCGATCTGCCCGGGCTCGAGGCTCAGGCACAACGCTGCACGTCGCTAAGCCCCCCTAGCCTTTCAAGTGAGGGACGACACGGCGCCCGGTGGCGGTGTCATGATCGTGGCCCCTCCAACGGCACAACAGATCGTCTGCCGCGATGTCTTTCCAAGATTCTCAGGGCCCATCGGTGCTCCAACGCGTGGCGTCGGCGCTACTGGCCACCACCCTTGCGCAGCGCGGCGATCTGCTCGCGCTGAAAGACGCGGCGACAGGGGTCTACCAGCACGTCAACGAAGCCATGGCGGCGTGGATCGGTCGGCCCGCGCATGAAGTCGTCGGCGCAACTGATCGTCCAGCTTTTTGATGCCGAACTTGCCCGCATCCTGCGGGCCGCCGATGTTGCGGCGGTGGCGCACGGCGAGCCGTTGATCATGGAACACAAGATCGAGCATCGCGGGCAACGGTTCGAGTTCGGTGCGACGCGGTTGTTGGTGGGCGCGCAGGCCGGTACGCGCGACCTGTGCGTCATCTGGCACGACCTTTCGCCAGAGCGACAAAGCGAGCAGCAGCTTCGACACGCGCTCGATCAGCTCGAGCAGAACCAGCGCTCACTCGAGCAGATGCGTCGCGAGATGCAGGATCACCAGCTGCGCGACTCGAGCACGGGCCTGTACAGCCGGGCGCACTTCGACGACCAGCTCAAACGCGAGATCGACCTGTCGTCGCGCGAGCAGCGGCAGTTCGCGCTGGTGGTGATCGAGATCGACGCATTGCGCGACGACGTTCGTGCCTTGGGCGAAGCCGGCGATGGCGCGGGTGATCGAGCAACTCGGGCGCCTCCTTCGCAGCAACACACGGGCGATGGATGCGTCGTGCCGGTACGATGACTCTCGGTTCGGCGTCCTTCTTTCGGGCGTCGGCCTTGCCACCGCGCACACCAGAATGGAAGGCCTGCGTCGCCAGTGCGCGACGCACATCGTCGCGCACCAGGGACGCGACCTGGGGTTCACGGTGTCGATGGGTGTGGCCAGCTTTCCGCACACCGCCGACATCGGGCGACGCGCTGACGCAGGCGAGCCTGTCGGCCCTGGCGGATGCGCACAAGCGCGGTGGCAATCAGGTCGCGCTGGCAGCGATCAAGTTCGAGCTCGAATCCGGCGGCCTGATCCGCTTGCGCCGATCGCGTGCCGCGTGGAGGCTCAGGCCGACAAGGCCTTGTAGAGCATGTAGGCCGACAGCAAGTACAACAGCATCGCGAACACGCGTTTGAGTTGCTTCACGTTCAGCGCGTGTGCGGCCTTCGCGCCCAGCGGGGCCATCGTCACGCTGGCCACAGCGATGATCAACAACGCCGGTAGATAGAGGTAGCCGATCGCGCCCGGCAACGTGGGCTGCAAATTCCATCCACCGATGACATAGCCCGCAGTGCTGGCCAAGGCGATTGGAAAGCCCAGGGCTGCACTGGTTGCGACGGCGTGGTGGATCGGCACGTTGCACCAACTCATGAACGGCACCGACACGAAGCCACCGCCTGCGCCGACCAGCCCCGAAAGAAACCCGATGCCAGCGCCTGCGGCGCTCTGACCTGCCGTGCCGGGCATCTGCCGTGACGGCGCAGGCTTGCGGTCGATCAACATCTGGGTGGCCGAGAAGCCGACGAAGACCGCGAAGAACAGCGCGAGCCAGTGCCCCTTCATGGCGGCGAATGCGCCTGCACCCGAGGCCAGGCCACCGATGAGGATGCCCGGCGCCATGCCTTGGACGATGTCCCAGCGGACGCCGCCGCGCTTGTGGTGGGCGCGCACGCTCGACACCGACGTGAACACGATGGTTGCCATCGACGTCGCGATCGCCATCTTCACAGCCAGGCCGCTGTCGATGCCACGCGCGCCGAGCAGCATCGTCAAGAAGGGGACCATCAACATGCCGCCGCCGATGCCCAGCAGTCCCGCCAGGAAACCCGTACCCGTTCCAAGCAACAGCAGCGCGGCGACGAAGACCGGGTCGATGCCGGCTGTCACCGGCCGCCTTTGCGTACCAGCAAGGCGTTGACCGCTCGCCATTGCGCCGGCGTCACGGGCGTGATCGACAGGCGATTGCCGCGCTGAAGCACGATCATCGAGGCCAACTCGGGTCGCTCGCGCATGACCGCCAGCGGCAGCAACTCGGTCTTGGCGACGATGCGCACGTCGACGTTCATCCATCGCGGCGATTCGCGCGTCGACTTCGGGTCGTGGTATTTGCCGGCGGGGTCGAACTGCGTTTCGTCCGCATAGGCCAGGCGGCTGACCTCGGCCAAGCCCGCGACGCCGGGTTCGGGGCACGACGAGTGATAGAACAGCACGCCGTCGCCAACCTGCATTTCATCGCGCATGAAGTTGCGGGCCTGGTAGTTGCGAACGCCATACCAGGGCACGGTCTTCTTGGGCATGCGCGCGACGTCGTCGATCGAGAACGTCGGCGGGTTCGCTCTTCATCAGCCAGAAGGCCATCGGCGTGTGTCAGCAGCAATGAAGGTGTCCGCCGCTCGCCTCGGGCCGCGTTCCTGAACCCTGTATGGACAGATTTCAGGTGGGCGAGGTCAGCAGGGCCTCGGGTTCATCTGACGCGAGACGATCACACCAACCGAGCGATGTTCCAAGCCCTAGCTCAAAGAGCATCGGTTCAAAGAAGTTAGAACCCTCGCACGAACGGCGGACGAAATGATTCTAGGACGAAGAGTTCAGAGAAGGTGGCCGTCGTTGCGCAACGCGTTGTCGATGCGGCGCACCAGTCGCTCGATCGTGTCTTGCGGCACGCCTTCCGCCACGTCGTCGTGTTGCAACGAGTGATAAACCTCGGGCGTCGGTACGCGTTCGGCCAAACGATAAGCAAGGTTCAGCGCTGCCAACACCGCCATGCGCTCACGCGCCTTCACCTTGCCGGCGTCGCGGATGGCGCTCATTTCGTCGTCGACAGTCTGCACGGCGCTGCGCAGCGCGTCTTCGCCGTCGTCAGGGCACATGAGGCGGTAACTCTGGCCGAGGATCGTGACTTCGATCTGCTTCATCGTGTGGTGTCCTCGCCGCCGCGCGCGGGGCCGTCCTGCGGCAGGCGCTCGAGCAGCGTGTCGATTCGCGTGCGCGCGGACGTGAGCCGCGAGCGCAGGCTGTCGCGCTCGGTGCCCACCTCGTCGAGCTGGCGTCGCAGCAGAACGTTGGTTCGCTCCAATTCCTCGTGACGAAGCACAAGGCGCTCGATGCGGTCTGAAAGGTCTTCGAGGGTGGCCATCGGACGGCTTGGGCACGGAAGTAAGGATTGTAGGCACCGCGTGTTGCCGCGAAGCCGCGTGTCTCGACGCTAGACGGCCGCCACCTTGCCCGGTGCGCTATCGCACCACTGGGCGACTTCACAACTCGTGCATTGCGGCGCGCGGGCCGTGCAGACGTAGCGGCCGTGCAGGATCAACCAATGATGCGCATGTTCCGCGAACGACTGCGGTATGCGTTCGAGCAACCCCTGCTCGACCTCGAGCGGCGTCTTTCCCGGCGCCAGACCCGTGCGGTTCGACACGCGAAACACGTGCGTGTCAACCGCCATCGTTGGTTGCCCAAAGGCGACGTTGAGGATCACGTTGGCTGTCTTGCGGCCCACGCCCGGCAGCGCCTCGAGCGCGTCGCGATCGGCGGGCACGTTTCCGTTGTGGCGTTCGATGATCAGGCGGCTGGCCTGCGCGAGGTTCTTCGCTTTGTTGCGAAACAAACCAATCGTACGGATGTAGGGCTCGATCCCTTCCGCACCCAGCGCGGCCATCTTCTGCGGCGTTGGCGCGACGACGAACAGTCGGCGCGTCGCCAGATTGACGCTCGCGTCTGTCGCCTGCGCCGACAGCGACACGGCTGCCAGCAACTCAAAAACGCTCGCGTACTCGAGTTCAGACCGCGGGTGCGGGTTGGCATCGCGCAGTGTGGCGAAGAAGGGCGTGATGTGGTCGGTCTTCATCGTTGCGGTCGGTCTTCATCGTTTGCCTACGTTACCCGGCGCAGCCAGGCGCACCTGTACACGTTGCAGTGCGGCTTCGACGAGACGGCGCTTGCGCTCGAGCAGCGCCTCGTCGTCGATCAGGCTTGCTTCGGTAAAGTTGTCGAGCTTGTGTCGCACCTCGGTCACGTGACGTTCATCGAGACATTGCGCGAGACGTTCGCGGCGCACATCACGCGCGTGAAAGCGCACCTTCGAAGCGAGCGCATGTTCAGCGCTCCAGGCTTGCCAGCCGCTGAGCCCCGGGGTGGCATCCTCGAGCGCGATGCAATCGACCGGGCATGCCGGCACGCACAGCTCGCAGCCGGTGCATTCGCTTTCGATCACCGTGTGCATGCGCTTGGGCGCACCCACGATGCAATCGACCGGGCAGGCTGCGATGCATAGCGTGCAGCCGATGCAATGCGCTTCGACGATCCACGCAACCTTTCGCGATCCCTCGGTGCCGCAGTCAGGGTTCAACGCGATAGACGGCCGGCCCGTCAGCTTCGAAAGCCTTGCGATGCCTTCGGTGCCGCCTGGCGGGCAGCGGTCGATGTCCGCTGCGCCGCTGGCCATGGCGCGAGCGTACTCGAGGCAACTGGGATAGCCGCAACGGCGGCACTGGGTCTGAGGAAGCGTGTCGTCGAGCAGGACGACGAGCGCTTCGTCGCTGCGCGCAGCGGGGGCGTCGTCAGCCGACACGCCCGCGCTTGGCGGCAGCCGGTGCGCGGCTGCGAGCCTGACTGTTGGTCGATACCGCACGGTTTGTGCTCGGTTTCGAGGCTTTACCGTTGATGCCGCGCTTGGAGATGCCAGTCGCTTGCTTCTTCGCGCCGCCGTTCTCGAGCGCGGGCTTCGAGCCCATGCGCGTGGCGGCCGCGGACTTGCGTTGGGCCAGCTGCTTCGGCATCGGTTCATGCGCAGGCCTGGCGGCGTCGAATTGCAGAATGAAGTCGCGCACCTCCGGGTAGACCTTCTCGCGCCAGCGGCGGCCCGAGAAGATGCCGTAGTGGCCTGCGCCGATGACGTCGTAGTGGAAACGTCGCGTCGGCGGAATGTGGGGGCACAAGTCGTGTGCAGCGCGCGTCTGGCCGGCGCCCGAGATGTCGTCCAGTTCCCCCTCGATGGTGAGCAGGGCGGTCGTGCGAATGTCCTGCGGCTTGACCAGCTTGCCACCTACATGCCACTCTCCGTTGACGAGTGCGAACTCCTGGAAGACGGTGCGGATCGTGTCGAGGTAGTACTCGGCCGGCATGTCGAGCACGGCGTTGTATTCGTCGTAGAACTCGCGGTGGTCTTCAGCGCCGTCTTCGTCGCCCTGCACCAGATCGAGGAAGTAGTCGTAGTGCGACTTGAGGTGTCGGTCGGGGTTCATCGCGACGAAGCCGCTGTGCTGCATGAAGCCCGGGTACACCCTTCGCCCCTCGCCGGGGTAGTTCTGCGGCACGCGGTAGATCACGTTGTGCTCGAACCATTCGGCGCTTTTGTTCATCGCCAGGTTGTTGACCGCGGTCGGTGATTTGCGTGCGTCGATCGGGCCGCCCATCATCGTCATCGTCAGCGGGGTCTTCTCACCGGCACTGGCCAGCAGCGAAATCGCCGCGAACACCGGCACCGTGGGTTGGCATACCGAGATCACGTGGACGTTGGGACCCACCTGACGGATGAAGTCCTGGATGTAGTGCACGTAGTCGTCGAGATGGAAAGGGCCCGCCTCGGCCGGCACCATGCGCGCGTCTGTCCAGTCGGTGAGGAAGACCTTGTGGTCTTTCAGCAGGCACTTGACCGTGTCGCGCAACAGCGTCGAGTGGTGGCCCGACAGCGGCGCGACCAGCAGGATCGTCGGGTGCCCGCGCATGCGCGCGAGCGCCTGCGCGTTGTCGGTGAAACGCTTGAAGCGGATCAGCCGGCAGAACGGCTTCTCCAGCCGCACCTGCTCTTGCACCGCGACGTCGACACCGCCGATGTCGATCGTCGTGATGCCGAAGGGAGGTTTTTCGTATTCCTTGGCCAGCCGGTGCACCAGATCGAAGCCGGCCGACAGGCGTTGGGCCATCGGCAGGTGATTGAACGGCGAGAGCGGATGGCTGTAGAGCTTCGACGACGCGCTCGCGAACTCGGCAAAGGGAGCGAGCATCGCGCGTTGGGTTTCGTACCACTGGTAGAGCATGGAAGATCGCTTTCGCTTAACGCATCACGGTGGCCATCGCCTTGGCGACTCGCCCGATGTTGCCGGTGTTGAGGGCCGCCACACAGATGCGGCCCGAATCGACGCCATAAATCGAGAACTCCGCACGCAGGCGTTGCATCTGCGCGGCGTTCATGCCCGAGTAGGTAAACATGCCGCGCTGCGCCGTCACGAAGTTCATGTCGCGCGCGACACCGGCCGCAGACAGTTCGGCGACAAGGGCGCTGCGCATGGTCTTGATGCGGTCGCGCATGGATGCGAGTTCGCCCTCCCACTGCGCGCGCAGTCCGGGCGTGTTCAGCACCTGCGCCACCACGCTCGCACCGTGCGTTGGCGGGTTGGAGTAGTTGGTACGAATCACGATCTTGAGCTGCGACAGCACACGCTGGGCTTCGTCTTTCGATCCGCACAACACACTTAACGCGCCGACCCGTTCGCCGTACAGCGAGAAGCTCTTCGAGAACGACGTCGCGACGAACAACGGTGCGCCCGCGCGTGCAAAACACCGCACGGCCTCGCCGTCGGCGTCGATGCCGTCGCCGAAGCCCTGATAGGCCATGTCGAGCACCGGCACCAGGTCCGCGGTGCGCACGGTGTCGATGACCCGGGCCCACTGCTCGGCGCTGATGTCGGCACCGGTGGGGTTATGGCAGCAGGCATGCAGGACCACGATGCTGCCGCGAGGCGCCGCGCGCAACGAATCGAGCATGCCCTCGAGGTTCACACCGCGGGTTGCTGGGTCGTAGTAGGGATAGCTGCGCACCTCGAACCCGGCTTCGGTGAACAGGGCTCGATGGTTCTCCCAGCTGGGGTCGCTGATCAGCACCGTTGCCTTCGGGTCGACGCGACGCAGGAAATCGGCCGCAACCTTCAGCGCGCCGGTTCCACCTAACGCCTGCACGGTCGCCACGCTGCCCCACGCCACCTCGGGCGAGTCGGCACCGAAAACCAGCGATTGCACCGCGCGGTCGTACGCCGCGATGCCGTCGATCGGCAGGTAGCCGCGCGAGGCGGGCACCTTGGCCATCACCTGTTCGGCCTGGGCCACGCAGCCCAGCACGGGGAGTTTGCCGCTCTCGTCGTAGTACATGCCCACGCCCAGGTTGACCTTGTCGGGGTTCGTGTCCGCGGCGAACTGTTCGTTGAGGCCGAGGATCGGATCGCGCGGCGCAAGTTCGACGTGGGCAAAGAGGGTCATGGGAAGTGGGCTTTCGGAAGCTGCCGCAGCGGTGGCGCGGTGGCGCATGTGTGCGGCATCGGGTAACCTGAAAGCGTCGCCTTCATTCTAAGAGCCGCAGGAGTCTCGATGCCTCGTTCCACCCGACCCGCGCAAGACGATGTGGTGCATGTGCCAGCGCCAGCGGGCGTGGATGCGGATCTCGATGGTGTCGCGGCGAATGACGCGACCTCGAAGCCGATCGACGACTCCATACGCGTGCTGAGCTTCCCCGGCTCGCCCTATCTGCTGCATGCACCGTATGACCCCGCGGGCGACCAGCCGGCTGCAATCGACGGTCTGGTCGATGGTCTTGCGGATGGGTTGAGCTTCCAGACACTGCTTGGGGTCACCGGCTCGGGCAAAACATTCACGATGGCGAACGTCATCGCACGCACCGGCCGCCCGGCGATCGTCTTCGCGCCGAACAAGACGCTGGCGGCGCAGCTGTACAGCGAGTTCCGCGACTTCTTCCCGAAGAACGCGGTCGAGTACTTCGTCAGCTACTACGACTACTACCAGCCCGAAGCCTACGTGCCGCAGCGCGACCTCTTCATCGAGAAAGACAGCTCGATCAACGAGCACATCGAGCAGATGCGCCTGTCGGCCACCAAGAGCCTGCTCGAGCGCAAAGACACGATCATCGTGGCCAGTGTCTCGGCCATCTATGGCATCGGCAAGCCCGAGGACTACACGCAGATGCGCTTCATCGTGCGTGTCGGTGACAAGGTGGGCCAGCGCGACGCGATCGCGCAGCTGGTAAGGATGCAATACACGCGCAACGAGACCGAGTTCTCGCGTGGCACGTTCCGCGTGCGCGGCGACGTGATCGACGTCTTCCCGGCCGAACACTCCGAACTGGCGCTGCGCCTCGAGCTCTTCGACGACGAGGTCGAGTCGCTGCAGCTCTTCGACCCGCTGACCGGGCGCATCCGCCAGAAGGTACCGCGCTTCGTGGTCTACCCGTCGAGCCACTACGTGACGCCGCGTGATCGCGTGCTGGCGGCGATCGAAACCATCAAGGTCGAATTGCGTGAGCGCAGCGCCGAGTTGGTGGCGGCGGGCAAGCTGGTCGAAGCGCAGCGCGTCGAGCAGCGCACGCGCTACGACCTCGAGATGCTGCAGGAAGTGGGGCACTGCAAGGGCATCGAGAACTACACCCGCCATCTGTCGGGTGCCGCGCCTGGTGCGCCGCCGCCGACGCTGGTGGACTACCTGCCGGCCGACGCGATCATGTTCCTGGACGAGAGCCACGCGCTGATTGGCCAGCTGGGCGGCATGTTCAACGGCGACCGGGCGCGCAAGACCACGCTGGTCGAGTACGGCTTTCGGCTGCCGAGCGCGCTCGACAACCGGCCGCTGAAGTTCGATGAGTTCGAATCGAAGGTTCGTCAGGCAATCTTCGTGTCGGCGACGCCGGCCGAGTACGAACGCACGCATGCAGGGCAGGTGGTCGAGCAGGTGGTGCGCCCGACCGGCTTGATCGATCCCGTGGTCGAGGTTCGTCCCGCGGCGACGCAGGTCGACGACGTGCTGCAAGAGATCCGCGACCGCGTGGAGGTGCACGAGCGCGTGCTCATCACCACGCTGACCAAACGCATGGCCGAGCAACTCACCGACTACCTGGCCGACAACGGCGTGAAGGTGCGCTACCTGCACAGCGACATCGACACGGTCGAGCGCGTCGAGATCATCCGCGACCTTCGGCTTGGTCTCTTCGACGTCCTGGTGGGCATCAACCTGCTGCGCGAGGGCCTCGACATCCCCGAGGTGTCGCTGGTGGCGATCCTCGACGCCGACAAGGAAGGCTTTCTGCGCTCCGAGCGCAGCCTGATCCAGACCATCGGCCGCGCGGCGCGCCACATCCGCGGCAGGGCGATCCTGTACGGCGACAAGGTCACCGAGTCGATGCGCAAGGCGCTGAGCGAGACCGAGCGGCGGCGCGTCAAGCAGATGGAACACAACCAGCGCATGGGCATCGTGCCGCGCGGCGTGACCAAGCAGGTGCGCGAGATGATCGACGGGGTTGTGTCGGACAAGGCAGCCAAGGAAGAGATGAGCCGTGCCAAGGCCGCGGCCGAGGTCGAGGCGATGAACGAGAAGGACTTGGGCAAGCGCATCAAGCTGCTCGAAAAGCAGATGTTCGAACACGCGCGCAACCTCGAGTTCGAAAAGGCGGCTCGCCTTCGCGACCAGTTGGCGCTTTTGCGCGAGCAAGCCTTTGGCGCGAGTGGAGCGCACGACGGCAACGTGGTGCCGCTGGTCAAGGGTGCTTGAGCCGGGCCAGATGCGACGTGTGGCGCTTTTTCAGTTGGCCTGATCGGTGGGCCGCGTGTCCACCAAGCGCGTGCCACAGATCAGATCGTGCAGGAACTGGCGCTGTGGATTGGTCAGGGCCAACGCGGCGTACACCACCACGCCGACGGCCATCAGCGCGAAGATCGCGATGGCCGAGTTCGGGCCGTAGATCCACGCCGCAGCCAGCGCCGGCACGAACCACAGCCACGCCAGAACGTAGCGCGCAAAGGCACGAGGCTGACGCACGACATGCCCATTCGTATCAACGAGTCGGATGTGCCAAGTCTTCATCGCAACGGTCTGTCCACCGTGCGTCCAGAACCAGACGAAGTAGATGCCGAGCAGCAGGAACACGAACACTTGCAGGCCTGTGCGGCCCTGCATCGCGTGGCGATGCTGCGTCAGGGTGTCATACACGTAGCTGCCGATCATCACGACGCCGAAGAGCAGCACGCCTTCGTACACGAAGGCCGCGAGTCGGCGGCGGATGCTTGGAGGAGGGGCGACGCCGGCTTCGTGGGAGCCGGCCACGGAGGACGACGGCGACACCGCCGTCATCGCTTCGGCGGTTCAGGCATGGCCGCGACGGCGGCCCCTTGAACGCCGCGGCGCGGCAGCAGCGTGTGGGGATCGACGAACCCGGGCTTCGCGGAAATCTTGGGCAGCCCGGTTTGCTGGTGCGCCGGAGGGTTGGCCGACTGCGAAATCAGGTTCGTGCTCGCGCCGGGGCGAGCCTGCACGACCGTCGGTGTCACGGTTTGCAGCGCCTGCGCTGCGGTTCGCCCGGGCACGATCGCCGACTTCGCTGCATCTTCCCTCGCTCGCGGGGCGGTCGTGGCCGCGTCGGCCTGGCGCGCCAGTGCGCGTCGCTGCTCGGCGGGCAGCGCGCGGTACGCCTCCCAACGGGTCTGCCGCTCGGCGGAGTCGATCTGGCGCAGTTCCTGGTAGTTGAGGCGGGCCCGGCTGCGTTCGTCGGGCGTCATGCGTGCCCATTCGCCCATCCGCTGCTGCACGCGCTCTTGCTCGGGCGCAGACAGGTTGCCGTAGCGTGCGGCCACGTCAAGCCACTTCAGTTGCCGCACCGGGTCGATGGCCTGCCAGTCGCGTTTCAGAGGGTCGAGAGCGATTTGCTGCTGGACCGTAAGCGCAGCCCAAGGCACAGGCCCCTTGAGCGCGGCTTGGGCCCCAGCAACACCCGGCAACAAGAACGCACTGAGGAGCGCACTGGCGACTGCCAGAGCTGCCAGTTTGCGCATCGCAACAGGAGCCGAGGGCATGCCGTTCTCAGTTCGCCAGGGCTTCGACCGCGGGCGGACGGTGCAGGAACTCACGGAACCCGGCGTCGGAGTACGCATCAGGCGGCAGGTCATCTGCCAGAAGCGCAGCATCGACCTCGGCAGCTGCTTCGATCTGAACCTGCTCGTTGCGCACGTCGATCGCCATCAGACCGACGACAAGCAGCACCAGCAACGTGATCAGCGCAGGGCTGACCCACCAGGGCGCGCGTTCGGACCCGCCGCCGCCGAGAGCGGCTTGGCCAGCACCGACCATGGCGACCCCGCCTGCGCGGTGGCGCTGCGCCGAGAGGTTGCGAACGGCGCGTGCACGCGTGACTGCAAGCTCGCGGGAGACGCGCAAGCGCTGCTCGATGTCGTGCGGGACCGAAAGCTGATCGAGCGCAGCGGTGATCTTGCGCGCGACTTGGGTTTGCCGACGCTCGAGGTCAGTGACGTAAGAAGAGGTTGCGGCGTTCATGTCGGAGAGATACCTTTGGCCTTCAGAGCCTTTGCCAGCGAGTGCACCGCCCTGGAGCAGTGCGTCTTGACACTGCCTTCGGAACACCCCATGGCAGCAGCGGTCTCGGCCACATCGAGTTCCTCCCAGTAACGAAGGATGAAAGCCTCTCGTTGACGGGTCGGGAGGTTGGCGACCTCGCCATCGATGATCATGAGGATTTGTTGGCGTCCGACGGTATCGGCGGCGCTTTCCGCTCCCAGCGATCCCTCCTGCGACTCGAGCAGTTCGAGCAGGTCGAAATCCCCGCCGTCCTCGCCCGCCGGCTCGAAGTCCGACATGTTGTGCAGGACCGCGTTGCGGACCTTCTGCCGACGGAACCAATCCATCGTCGCGTTCGACAGGATCCGCTGAAAGACCAATGGCCACTCCGCCGGGGGGCGATCGATGTAGTTTTCCGTCAGTCGGATCATCGAGTCCTGCACGATGTCCAGCGCCGCGTCATCGTCGCGCACCGTATAGGCAGTGCGCTTGAAGGCCCGTTTCTCGACGCTTTTCAGGAATTCGGTGAGTTCTTTATCGGACGCCAAGGCGGCCACCGTTTTGAGCGCCCCCAGGCGGCGGCAGAGCCCGCAGCCGCCCCCCGAGGGGGTCGAGTCAACTCGGGAGCGGCTCTCGTTGACGCGAGAGCGGCAAGGATTATGCCTCGCGGTCCGCGCGGCCCCGCCTAGAGGCGAGCGGCGCGCAAGCGTGTGCCACAATGCTGCTTCGCACAACGCTCTTTTTCGGTCTGGAAGGCACGCTGACCCGGTGCCATTTTGACCGCGCAGGTTCCGATTCCGCCTCACGAGGGCGCGAGAAGGAGCACCGATGGTTTTTCGTCAGAGAAATTCACAAAGGTTCACCATGGATATGTCTGCCGCGGAAGTCAAGCGTGCTGCAACGGCGCGCCTCGATCTCCCTCAGGAACCCGTCGGTTCCAACACCACTGCCACCGTCAACGCTGCTGCCGCCGTGCAGGCGACATCAGAGCCCAACGGCTCCGAGATCCTCGTGCGCTGCCTGCAAGCCGAAGGTGTGCAATACCTTTGGGGCTACCCGGGCGGCGCGGTCCTCTACATCTACGACGCCCTGTACAAGCAGGAGTCAATCCAGCACGTGCTGGTGCGACATGAGCAGGCCGCCGTCCACGCGGCTGACGGTTATGCGCGCGCGACGGGTGACGTAGGTGTTGCGCTCGTCACTTCGGGTCCAGGCGTCACCAACGCGGTCACCGGCATCGCCACCGCGTACATGGACTCGATCCCGATGGTGATCATCACCGGCCAGGTGCCAACGCCGGCCATCGGCCTGGACGCCTTCCAGGAGTGCGACACCGTGGGCATCACGCGCCCTGTC
Organism: uncultured beta proteobacterium; assembly: GCA_963738615.1. Classification (GTDB taxonomy): domain Bacteria; phylum Pseudomonadota; class Gammaproteobacteria; order Burkholderiales; family Burkholderiaceae_C; genus CAVTWY01. Next base: position 538,917 of record CAVTXI010000012.1, on the reverse strand, counting down.
GTGAAGCACAACTTCCTCGTGAAGGACGTTCGCGATCTGGCGCTGACGATCAAGAAGGCCTTCCACATCGCCCGCACCGGGCGGCCCGGTCCGGTGGTTGTTGACATTCCAAAAGACGTTTCGCTCAACCGCTGCGCGTTTCACTACCCCGAGCGCATCGAGATGCGCTCGTACAACCCGGTCAGGAAGGGCCACAGCGGCCAGATCCGCAAGGCCGTGAACCTGCTGCTCGCCGCCAAGCGTCCGTACATCTACACCGGAGGTGGCGTCATCCTGGGCAATGCGTCGGGCGCTTTGCGTGAACTGTGTGACCTGCTGGGCTCGCCGGTGACCAACACGCTGATGGGCTTGGGCGCCACGCCGGCCAGCGATCCGAAGTTTCTCGGCATGCTGGGTATGCACGGCACCTACGAGGCCAACATGACGATGCAGCACTGCGACGTGCTGTTGGCCGTGGGAGCGCGCTTTGACGATCGCGTGATCGGCGATCCGAAACACTTCGCGCAGGTCGAGCGCAAGATCATTCACATCGACATTGACCCATCGTCCATCAGCAAGCGCGTCAGGGTCGACGTGCCGATCGTCGGCGATGTGGGTGAAGTGCTGCAGGAACTGATCGCCCAGATCCGCGAGTTGAAAGCGCAGCCCGAACGGGCGGCCCTGGCGGCCTGGTGGACACAGATCAATGAATGGCGCAAGCGCGAGTGCCTTTCCTACCGCAGGAGCAGCGACGTCATCAAGCCACAGGCCGTGGTCGAGAAGCTCTGGGAACTGACCAAGGGCAGCGATTGCTACATCACGTCCGATGTCGGCCAGCACCAGATGTGGGCCGCACAGTTCTATCGCTTCGAGGAGCCTCGGCGTTGGATCAACTCGGGCGGGCTGGGCACGATGGGCGTGGGCCTGCCCTACGCGATGGGCATCAAGCTTGCCAAGCCGCAGGCCGACGTCTTCTGCATCACTGGCGAAGGCTCGATCCAGATGTGCATCCAGGAGCTGTCGACCTGCCTGCAATACAAGACGCCGGTCAAGATCGTGTCGCTGAACAACCGCTACCTCGGCATGGTGCGGCAGTGGCAGGAACTGGACTACGGGGGGCGCTATTCGCACAGCTATATGGACGCGCTTCCCGACTTCGTGAAGCTGGCCGAGGCCTACGGCCACGTCGGTTTGCTGGTCGAGAAGCCGGGCGACGTCGAAGGCGCCCTGCGTGAAGCCATCCGCCTGAAGGACCGCACCGTCTTCATTGACGTGCGCACTGACCCCACCGAGAACGTCTGGCCGATGGTCAAGGCGGGCAAGGGCATCACGGAGATGCTGCTGGGCGCCGAGGATCTGTGACCGCCTGATCCGGCTCGGCCGCATCGTCGTTACCGCGACGATCCGCCGCGGGCCGGGAAGGGTGGGTCGCGACCCCGGCCGACTTTCTTCAACCTCATCGAGGGCGTCGCCAAGCCGCACGGGTTACCGCCCGCGCGTGTGAAGAGGGCGCTTGAACGACATGAAACATATCATTGCGGTGCTGCTCGAAAACGAGCCCGGTGCACTGTCCCGTGTGGTCGCGCTTTTCTCGGCGCGCGGCTACAACATCGAAAGCCTGACCGTCGCGCCGACCGAGGACCAATCCCTGTCGCGCATGACGATCGTGACCACCGGCAGCGACGAGGTCATCGAGCAAATCACCAAACACCTCAACCGCCTGATCGAGGTCGTGAAGGTGGTCGACCTGACCGAAGGCAGCTACACCGAGCGCGAGCTGATGCTGGTGAAGGTGCGCGCGGTCGGCAAGGAACGCGAGGAGATGAAGCGCACCGCCGACATCTTCCGCGGCCGCGTGATCGACGTGACCGACAAGTCCTACACCATCGAACTTACCGGTGACGCCGCCAAGCTCGACGCGTTCCTGGTCGCCATCGACCGAGCTGCGATCCTCGAAACCGTGCGCACCGGCGCCAGCGGCATCGGTCGCGGCGAGAGAATCCTGCGCGTGTAGTGCGCTCAGGCAGCCAACGGACAGGGTCGCGCAGCGACCCGCTTATCCATCCTCTTTGGAGAACACGATGAAGGTTTACTACGACAAGGACGCCGATCTCTCCCTTATCAAGGGCAAGCAGGTCGCCATCATCGGCTACGGTTCGCAGGGTCACGCACATGCGCAGAACCTGAACGACAGCGGCGTGAAGGTCACCGTCGGCCTGCGCCGCGGCGGCGCGTCGTGGGCCAAGGTCGAGAAGGCGGGGTTGAAGGTCGCCGAGGTCGCCGACGCCGTCAAGGCCGCTGACGTCGTGATGATCCTGCTGCCCGACGAGCAGATCGCGGGCGTGTATTCGAACGATGTCGAGCCCAACATCCGCAAGGGGGCGTCGCTCGTTTTTGCGCACGGCTTCAACGTGCACTACGGCCAGGTTGTGCCGCGTGATGATCTCGACGTGTGGATGGTCGCGCCGAAGGCGCCCGGCCACACGGTTCGCGACACCTACGCCCGCGGCGGCGGCGTGCCCCACCTGATCGCGGTGCACCAGGACAAGAGCGGCAAGGCGCGCGACCTGGCGCTGAGCTACGCCGCGGCCAACGGCGGCGGCAAGGCCGGCATCATCGAGACCAACTTCCGCGAAGAAACCGAAACCGACCTCTTCGGTGAACAGGTGGTGCTGTGCGGCGGCACGGTCGAACTGATCAAGGCCGGCTTCGAGACATTGGTCGAGGCCGGCTACGCGCCCGAGATGGCCTACTTCGAGTGCCTGCACGAGCTCAAGCTCATCGTGGATCTGATCTATGAGGGCGGCATTGCGAACATGAACTACTCGATTTCGAACAACGCGGAGTACGGTGAGTACGTCACAGGCCCGAAGATCGTCAACGACGAGAGCAAGCGGGTGATGAAGCAGGTGTTGCGCGACATTCAGAGTGGCGAGTACGCGAAGAACTTCATCCTCGAGAACCGTGCCGGCGCGCCCACGCTGCAATCGCGTCGTCGACTGATGGCCACTCACGACATCGAAATCGTGGGTGAGAAGCTGCGTGCGATGATGCCGTGGATCAAGGCGAACAAGCTGGTCGACCGTTCGCGTAACTGAGCTCGAAGTCGCTCGAGGAAGGCCCGATGAACTACCCTCACCCGCTGATTGCACGGGAAGGCTGGCCCTTCATCGGGATCGCCTTTGTGCTGGCGCTGTTCGCAACCGTGTTCTTCGGGTCTGGCTTGATCTCGTTGTTGCTCTGGCTGATGTTGGCTTTCGTCGTCCAGTTTTTCCGCGATCCGCCGCGCCCCGTCCCGCTGGGCCGCGACCTCGTGCTGTCGCCGGCCGACGGACGTATCGTGAAGGTCGAACGGGCGCACGATCCGCATGCCGACCGTGAAGCGCTGCTGATCAGCGTCTTCATGAACGTGTTCAACGTGCACAGCAACCGTTCCAGCATTGACGGGACGATCACTGGTGTCGAGTACCGGCCGGGGCTCTTCCTCAACGCCGACCTCGACAAGGCGTCGACGCAGAACGAGCGCAACGCCATCGTGTTGTCCTCGCCGGAGGGCCGCGTGGTCACGCTGGTGCAGGTGGCCGGCCTGATCGCGCGACGAATCCTCTGCTACGTCGGCGAAGGCGACAAGCTCACGCGCGGACAGCGCTATGGGTTCATCCGCTTCGGATCGCGCGTGGATGTCTACCTGCCATTGGACGCGGTACCGAAGGTGGCGCCTGGCGACAAAGTCATGGCGACGACAACGATCCTCGCCGAATTTCCGAAAGCCGGCGTCAAGGCCGATGATTCAGAGGTGACTTCTGCGTCGGGCGGAATGCTCGACGCGTCGGCCTGATCCGAATGACCACGCCCGACGCTCCCGAATCTGGCGCACAACCCACACACCCCGTACACGAGGGCACGTCGGCTGACGTTGGCGTGCTGGTGCGGCCGCGCCGCAAGGGCATCTACATCCTGCCCAACCTGTTCACGTTGGCCGCACTGTTCGGTGGCTTCTACGCCATCGTGATGGCGATGAACGGGCGCTTCGAGAATGCAGCGATCGGCGTGTTCGCAGCCGCGGTGCTCGACAGCCTGGACGGCCGCGTTGCGCGCATGACGAACACCCAGAGCGCGTTCGGCGAGCAGATGGACAGCTTGTCCGACATGGTGAGCTTCGGCGCGGCGCCGGCGCTGATCGTGTATGTCTGGGCGTTGAAGGGCCTGGACAAGCTGGGCTGGATTGCTGCCTTCGTTTACTGCGCCGGTGCGGCGCTGCGCCTGGCGCGGTTCAACACGAACATCGGCGTGGTCGACAAGCGCTGGTTCCAAGGCCTGCCGAGCCCGGCCGCGGCAGCCCTGGTCGTGGGGCTGATCTGGGTGATGGACGACGCAGGCTGGTCGCCGCCGTCCGAGCGCTGGCTGACGTGGCTGGCGTTCGGTTTCACGCTCTACGCCGGGCTCACGATGGTGACGAACGTGCCGTTCTACAGCTTCAAGGACGTGAGCTTCAAGAAGACCGTGCCCTTCGTGGTCATCGTCGCCATTGCGCTGGGCATCGCGGTCATCAACGTGCACCCGCCGTTGGTGTTGTTCACGCTGTTCGCGGTCTACGGCTTGTCTGGCTATGTGGTCTACGGCTGGCGCAAGTACAAAGGCCAGCGGGCGAGCCTGGTGGCGATCTCGACCGACGAGCCCGAAGAACAGGGCTTGCATCGTTGATGCGACACGGGTTCGAAGATCACGGTGCTATATTCCGCGGCATGTCTCGCGCCTTCCGGTCCCTTTCGCTGCTGCTCAGCCGCCCTACGGGCGCGCTGATCGCATACGTCTTCCGAAGAACGACAGACTTCCAAGACCCCTCACCGATCCGGCCCGCACGCTCCAAAGCATGCGGGCCGTTTTGTTTTCAGCCAGGAGAACACCATGAGCACCGACCGCCTCGTCATCTTCGACACCACCTTGCGCGATGGCGAGCAATCGCCCGGCGCGTCCATGACCAAGGACGAGAAGCTGCGCATCGCGCGCCAGCTCGAACGCCTGCGCGTGGACGTGATCGAAGCCGGGTTCGCGGCGTCGAGCAACGGCGACTTCGAGGCCGTGAAGGCCATCGCCGATCACGTGAGGGAGTCGATCATCTGCTCGCTGGCACGCGCCAACGACCGCGACATCACACGCGCCGCCGACGCGTTGAAAGGCGCCAGACGCGCGCGCATCCACACCTTCATCGCGACGTCGGCGCTTCACATGGAGAAGAAACTGCGCATGACGCCCGACCAGGTCTTCGAGCAGGCCAAGCTGGCCGTTCGCTTCGCGCGCCAGCGTTGCGACGACGTTGAGTTCTCACCCGAAGACGGCTACCGCTCCGACCCCGACTTCCTGTGCCGCGTGCTCGAAGCCGTGATCCACGAGGGTGCGACCACGGTCAACATCCCCGACACCGTCGGCTATGCCGTGCCCGAGCTGTACGGTGAGTTCATTCGCAACTTGCGCCAGCGGATTCCCAACGCCGACAAGGCGGTCTGGTCGGTGCATTGCCACAACGACCTTGGCATGGCAGTGGCGAACTCCCTGGCCGGCGTGATGATCGGCGGCGCGCGCCAGATCGAGTGCACGATCAACGGCCTGGGTGAACGCGCCGGCAACTGCTCGCTCGAAGAGGTGGTGATGGCGGTGAAGACGCGACGCGACTACTTCGCGCTCGAGCTCGGCATCGACACGACGCAGATCGTCCCAGCCTCGCGGATGGTGAGCCAGACCACCGGCTTCCTCGTGCAACCGAACAAGGCGGTCGTGGGCGCGAATGCCTTCGCGCACGCCAGCGGCATCCACCAGGACGGCGTGCTCAAGGCGCGCGACACCTACGAAATCATGCGTGCCGAAGACGTGGGCTGGAGCGCGAACAAGATCGTTTTGGGCAAGCTTTCGGGCCGAAGCGCTTTCAAGCAGCGGTTGAACGATCTGGGCATCGAGCTCGAGTCCGAAACCGAAGTCAACGCCGCGTTCGCAAAGTTCAAAGAGCTTGCGGACCGCAAGGCCGAAATATTCGACGAGGACATCATCGCGTTGGTCGGCGACGAAAGCGTCACCAGCGAGAAAGAGCACTACCGGCTGCTTTCACTGTCGCAGCAGTCGGCCACGGGCGAACGGCCGCACGCGCGCGTCGTCTTCGCATCGGGCAGCAGTGAGCACGCGGCCGAGAGCGACGGCAACGGACCGGTCGACGCGAGCCTGAAGGCGATCGAGTCGAAGGTGAAGAGCGGCGCCGAGCTGATGCTGTATTCGGTCAATGCGATCACCAGCGGCAGCACCGAGTCGCAAGGCGAGGTCACGGTGCGGTTGCAGCAGGGCGGGCGCATCGTCAACGGCGTTGGCGCGGACCCCGACATCGTCGTGGCGTCGGCGAAGGCGTACCTGTCGGCGCTGAACAAGCTCCACGCCAATGTCGAGCGGGTCGCGGCGCAAGGGTGAACACTTGTTTCTCGTCCGTTCGGTGAACCCCGTCACGGCCGAAATTCACACAATCGCCACTTCTTGTCGGATCGAGGTGTTAAGGCTAAGTTCATGATCTTGCGCTGATTTTTATCGGCTCTTACACTGCGCGCTCGAATCGTTGGGGAGCGTTCGGTGGTGTTGCGTTTGTTACGTTCAGGTTGGTTGCCGTTGCTGCTGGCGTTGCTCGGCATGCTGGTCGGTCCTGCCGAAGCTGATGCGGCCAGCGCGCGCAAGTCCGTGTCGGCGGTCAAGGCTGCCGCACCGCGAACTGCGAAGTTCTGGGCCGGCGCCCGGTCGCAAGGCGACGGTCCGACGCCTGAGTCGGGTTGCGTATGTGCCCGTGCGGCCGTCGTATGGGGCCGTGTTCGGCCTACATCGCACCGATGACCCGCTGGACCTCGCCTCTGGCGCGGCCTTTGTCATCGATCAAGACTCGAACGAGGTGCTCTTCTCGAAAAACGCGCGGGCCGTGCTGCCCATCGCGTCATTGACGAAGCTGATGTCGGCGCTGGTCGTGGCCGAAGCCCGCCTTCCACTCGACGAAATGTTGTCGATCAGCGAGGAGGACGTCGATACCGAAAAAGGCAGCCGCTCGCGCCTCATGATCGGCACGACGCTGTCGCGCATCGACCTGATGCACCTGTCGTTGATGGCGTCCGAGAACCGCGCGGCTCACGCGCTGGGCCGCCACTTCCCAGGCGGGCTCGATGCGTTCGTGCTGGCGATGAACCGCAAATCGGCTGCGCTTGGCATGCGCGACACCCGGTTTGTGGAGCCCACCGGGCTGTCGAGCGGCAACCAATCGAGTGCGCGAGATCTTGCCGTGCTGGTGGGCGAAGCGCATAAGCACGAGTTGCTGCGCAGCCTGTCGACATCGCCGAGCCTCGAGGTCGCGGTCGGAGAACGTCAACTTCAGTTCCGCAACACGAACCGGCTGATCGACAACCCGACGTGGCAGATTGGTCTGCAGAAGACCGGCTACATCACCGAAGCCGGGCGCTGCCTCGTGATGCAGGCGCAGCTCGCTGGGCGCAAGCTCATCATGGTGCTGCTCGACTCGACGGGGAAGTATTCGCGCCTGGGCGATGCCGAGCGCATCCGCCGTTGGCTGAGCGAAGCTGCTCCCACGATCGGCCAGACGCGCATCGCGGGGCCGGCGACCTGATCGCGGCGTGATCAACCACGGCCGCAGGCGCGGCAGCTGCTTCAGATCCGATGCCCAAGGGCTGACGAGATGCGGGCAGCAGTGACTTTGACGCCCTCGACCCAGCTCTCCTCCAAGCGGTCGGCCGGGGCAGACACCGACAGTCCTGCGACGAGGCGCCCGGCGTCGTCGTAGATGCCCGCGGCAATGCAACGTACGCCGACCTCGAGCTCCTCGTCGTCGCGCGCCACGGCGTTACGACGCACCACCTCGAGTTCGCGCTCGAGTCGACCCAGATCGGTGATGCTGTTGCGCGTGTGGCCTGCAAGGCCGGTCCGCGAGGCGTAGCTGCGTACACGCGGCGCGTCATCGTGGGCAAGAAAGAGCTTGCCAACCAACGTCAGGTGCAGCGGCGCGCGGCCACCGATCGAGCGCACCACCTGCATGCCAGAGCGCTCGTTGAACGTGCGCTCGATGTAGACGATCTCGTCTCCCTGGCGCACCGATAGATTGACGGGCTGGTGCGTCAGGCGGTGCAGTTCGCGCATCGGCCCCAGGGCGGCCTCGCGTACGTCGAGCCGTGCTTTGACCAGATTGCCCAGCTCGAGCAGGCGCATGCCCAGGCGGTAGGTGCCGGTCTGGGGGCGTTCGACGAGCCGCCCGGTCACCATGTCATTGAGGATGCGGTGCGCCGTCGATGGGTGCAGTTTCGTGCGTTCGCTGATTTCCTTAAGGGCGACCGGGTCGGGCTGCGCAGCCAGCACGTCAAGGATCGCGAACGCGCGCTCCATCACTTGAATCGTCGTTTTCGGCGACTCGCGTTTGGGCTTTGGTGTGAGAAGTGCCTCGGTCAGCCGTTCGGTCATGCCACGTAGTTTGCAGCATCGTGATTCGAGATTTTGTATCCCGACATCACGCATGACCAGCATGCGTAACAACCTCGTTCGCAACCTGCCGCGGCATCAGCGCCGCCGCACGCCGCCCAGCGCGTACAGCGCCTTCGAGGGTGGCCGGATACGGGCCCTCAACGTAGTCGCCAGCAGCGAACAGCCCCGCGGCGACCGAGGCGGCAGGACGATCGAGCGTCGGTGTGCAGGCGAAGGTGGCCCGCCGCTCGGCCACCGCGTGTTCGACCATCAACGACGATGCCCATGGTTGGCCGTGTGATCGCAGTGTGCGGGCTTGATCGAGCGTTGCCGCGACCACCGCGTCGAGCCCGCGCTCGAGCCAGGAATTCGCACCGCTGACAACGAAGCCAAGCCGACCGGACGGACCACCCAGGTGCGCATAGTCGAAGACGAACTGCGCGGGGTGACGCTCGTCGCTCGCCAGCGCGATCATGGGGTGACTCAGCAGGGTGCGCGCGCGCGCGGGCGGGGCGATGTCGGCTGACGACGGGTTGCCTCGTGCGGCGTACACCGTGACGATCGATTGGTACTGCACCGCAGCCGCGCACCTAGCCCATGCTGGGTTTGTGGTCTGCGCGAGTCGTGCGGCCTCGGTCGCACTGCAAGCGAGGATCACCGCGTCGAAGGTTTTGCTTGGCACGCCGTCGGCGTCGACGTGCCACGCGTCGGCCTCGCGCCGCAATGCGCGCACCCGCGATCGCCAATGGATGAAAGCGCCTTGCTTGGTGAGCGTGTCTGCCGCGGGTTCGGGGAAGAGTCGCGACAACGGCCATCTCGGCAACACCAGGTCCGACGAACCCGGGCCCGAAAAGAGCGCGTCCTTCAGCACACGCAGAAACACCGACGCGCTCGCGTGTTCGGCGGGCGTGTTCAACGCAGCAATGCAAAGCGGGTCGAAGAAGTCGCGGACGATCGCTGCGGGCACGCCCTTCAACAGCGACGCGACGGTGGCCGCGGGCGGCGCAACGAACCCTTGGCGTTGCCAGCGCGCTGCGGTGCGCAGCAGCGCAATCCTCGCCGCCCACGGCCAGTGCCGAGCGCCGAGCACGCCGCGCACGAAGGCCGGCACCGTACGCCCGTGCGGCAGGCGCAAGCCGCGACCCGCGGGATCGACCAGCGCCAACGGCGTGCGCAGCAGGGCACGGTTCAGGTCGACACCCACGCGGCGCATCAGGTCGAACGTCTCGAGATACGCGCCGATCATGATGTGTTGGCCGTTGTCGAACGTGGCACCGCGGTGCGTCGTGCTGCGCGCGCGTCCTCCTGCCTGCGGTGCCATCTCGTAGACGCTGACGCGGTCGCCGCGATCGGCGCAGTCGATGGCGGCTGCCAGACCCGCCCAGCCGGCGCCGACGATCGCGACGTCGAGGGGCTTGGCAGGGCTCAACGCGCCTGCCAATTCGTGCGCATCGCGAGCCAGACCTTGCGCAGCGGCGTCAGCGACACCCGCTGGTGCAGCACCTGGAAGCCGCCCGCCTCGATCTCGCGCAGCAGCGTGCGGTAGATCGTTGCCATCATCAGGCCCGGGCGCTGCGCGCGCCGGTCTTCATTCGGCAACAGGGCCAAGGCTTCGTCGTACAGGCGATGTGCGCGTTCGGCCTGAAACGCCATCAGTGCTGTGAAGCGGTCGCTGTAGCCCCATGGCGCTTGCCGCAGCAGCAGCTCGTTGGCTTTGACATCGAAGCGCTTCAGTTCGTCCATCGGCAGGTAGATGCGGCCACGGCGCGCGTCGTCGCCGACGTCGCGCACGATGTTCGTCAACTGCATCGCCAGCCCGAGCTTGTGTGCGTATGCGAGCGTGGCGTCGTGGTTGCGGCCGAAGATGTTCGACGCGACTTCGCCGACGACGCCGGCCACCAGGTGGCAATACCGCGACAGGCCCGCGAAGTCGAGGTAGCGTGTCTGTTCGAGATCCATCTGACAGCCGTCGATCACCGCCTCGAGGTGAGCCGCCGTGATGCCATGGTCTTTCGCGCGCGGCATCAACGCCTTCATGGCCGGGTGCGATGGCGAGCCATCGAAGGCGCGGGCAACCTCCTGGCGCCACCACGCGAGCTTCGTCGCGGCGACGCCAGGGTCGGCGGTCTCGTCGACAACGTCGTCGACTTCACGGCAAAAGGCGTAGAAGGCGGTGATCGCCTCGCGACGGGGTGGCGGTAGAAACCGGAAGGCGTAGTAGAAAGACGAGCCGCTGCGCGCAGCCTTGTCTTGTACGTATTCGATCGGCGTCATCGGGCGAAGTCGCGAGCCTGCGCGCCCGGGTTGTCGTTTCGGCGCATGCGCACCGCCGCCCACGCCATCTGCCACGCGTCGGCCGCTCGCAGCTTCGGGCGCTGACGCATCACCTTGTGGTCGAGCGCAGCGATCTTGTCGAGGATGCGAAGGCCACCTTGCACCACAAGACGCAGTTCCCAGCCTGCGCGGCCCGGCACGCGCAGAGCCAGCGGCGCGCCTTCGAGCATCAACGACCGCGCCCATCCGACCAGATCAGCGACCAGTGCCTTCGTTCGCAGTGAGTCGCCTGCGAGCAGGTCGGCCTGGCCCAGCCCGTGCCGCGCAAGGTCTGCCGCGGGCACGTAGCAGCGCCCGCGTGGCAGGTCGACGCTGAGGTCTTGCCAGAAATTGATCAGTTGCAACGCGCTGCAGACGGCGCTGGAGCGACGCAGCGAAAGCGCGTCGTCGATCCCGTAGAGGTGCAACACCAGTTGGCCGATCGGATCAGCCGAGCGCGAGCAGTAGTCCAGAACTTGCACCCGGTCGGTGTAGGCCGGGTTGCGCACGTCTTGCTCGAAAGCCGACAACACGTCGTGCAGCGGCTGCGCCGGCAGATCGTGTTCGACCACCGCACGCCGGAGATCGGCGAACACGGACGACCAAGCGGGGGCCACCGGCGGCCCTTCGTCGCCGCGAAGCGTTGCTTCCAGAGCGATGCGGTACCGCGACAAAGCCTCGAGGCGCCGTTCGGCAGGCGCGTCGCCTTCATCGGCGATGTCGTCCGCACAGCGCGCATAGTGATAGATCGCACGAACCGTCGGCCTCAGACGTGCCGGACACAGCCACGATGCAACGGGAAAGTTCTCGTAGTGGTCGACGCTCATAAGACAACCTGCTCGCTCATCGCAGTTGCGAATTGTCCCACTGCATGCCGCCCCCTATAGAATCTCGCGCCCCCGAGACGCAGCGTCGCTCGGTGCAGGCGCGGGTGGCGAAATTGGTAGACGCACCAGGTTTAGGTCCTGACGCCAGCGATGGTGTGGGGGTTCGAGTCCCCCCCGCGCACCAGACCTCATCGATCGCACGCGAACGATCGCAACACGGACGGATAGCAAGAATCATGACGGTGAATGTTGAAACGCTCGAAAAACTCCAGCGTCGAATCACGCTCGAGTTGCCCGCGCAGGACATCGACAAGGAAGTCGATACGCGCCTTCGTCGATTGTCGCGACAGGTGAAGGCCGATGGCTTTCGCCCGGGCAAAGTTCCGATGAGCTACGTGGCTCAACGCTACGGTTCCGGCGTGCATGTCGAGGTTCTGAACGACCGCATCGGCGAGGCGTTCGCGAAGGCCGCCAACGAAGCCAAGCTGCGCGTGGCCGGCATGCCGAGCATTGCCGCGCGTGACGGCGCGCCGACGGGAACGCTGAGTTTCGATGCAACCTTCGAGGTCTATCCCGAAGTGAAGATCGGCGACTTGTCCGCGGCGACCGTCGAGCGCATCTCGGCCAGCATCGACGACGCGGCGATCGACAAGACCGTTGAAATCCTGCGCAAGCAGCGACGCACGTTTGCCCAGCGGGCAGCCGCCGATGGTGCGGTCGAAGCTGATCGCGTGACGATCGACTTCGAAGGCAAGATCGACGGCGAGCCGTTCGAGGGCGGCAAGGCCGCGGGTTTCGCGTTCGTGATCGGCGAAGGCCAGATGCTCGCGCAGTTCGATCAGGGCGTTCGCGGCATGAAGGTGGCAGACAACAAGACCTTCCCGGTCAAGTTCCCCGACGACTACCACGGCAAGGAGGTGGCCGGCAAGGAAGCGGACTTCCTCGTCACGATGAAGAAGATCGAGGCGCCGCACCTGCCCGACGTCGACGATGCTTTTGCCAAGTCGCTCGGCCTGAAGGACCCGACTGTCGCGGGCCTGCGCGACGACGTGCGCAAGAACCTCGATCGCGAAGTGAAGTTCCGCGTCCAGGCGCGCAACAAGGCCGCCGTGATGGACGCGTTGAGTAACGCGGCCGAACTGGATCTGCCTACGGCGCTGATCGACGGCGAGGTCGAGCGCATGGTCGAGAACGCGCGTGCCGACCTGAAGCAACGCGGCGTGAAAGACGCCGACACCGCGCCGATCCCGCCCGAGATCTTCAAGGCTCAGGCCGAACGCCGCGTGCGCCTTGGTCTGATCGTCTCGGAACTGGTGCGTGGAAATGACCTGCAGGCCAAGCCGCAACAACTGCAGGCGCACATCGAAGAGCTGAGCCAGAGCTACGAGAAGCCTTCGGAGGTGATGCGCTGGTACCTGGGCGATCGTCAACGCATGGCCGATGTCGAGGCCGTGGTGATCGAGAACAACGTCACCGAGTTCGTGCTCGGCAAGGCCCAAGTGAGTGAAAAGGCGGTAGCCTTCGACGAATTGATGAACGCCTGACTGATGTCGGGCAGCAGGACGAAAGCGAACCGAACATGACCCCGAAAGACCGCCCGCCGACCGACCCGCAAGGCCTGGGCATGGTGCCTATCGTCATCGAGACCTCGGGCCGCGGTGAACGCGCCTACGACATCTACAGCCGCCTGCTGCGCGAGCGCATCGTGTTCCTGGTCGGCCCCGTCAACGACCAGACGGCCAACCTCGTGGTTGCGCAGATGTTGTTCCTCGAGAGCGAGAACCCCGACAAGGAGATCTCGCTGTACATCAACTCGCCGGGCGGCAGCGTCAGTGCCGGCATGTCGATCTTCGACACGATGCAGTTCATCAAGCCCGACGTGTCGACGCTGTGCATGGGCATGGCGGCGAGCATGGGCGCGTTTCTGCTGGCGGCTGGCGCGAAGGGCAAACGCATTGCCTTGCCGAACGCGCGCATCATGATTCACCAACCCTCGGGCGGCTCGCAAGGGCAGGCGACCGACATCGAAATTCAGGCGCGCGAGATCCTGCGCTTGCGCGAAGTGCTCAACCAGATCCTCGCCGAGCGCACCGGTCAGCCGATCGAGAAGATCCGCACCGACAGCGAGCGCGACTACTACATGTCCGCGGCCGAGGCGAAGGATTACGGTCTGGTCGATCAGGTCATCGACAAGCGCCCCGGTTGAACGCATACGAGCCTGGCGGCAGTCGGTAGCGTGGCCGAGACACCACGTGTGTCTGCATCGTGACGCAAGGCCGGTGACAGTGCCTGCGCGCGAGGCTTGCGCCTTCGATCGTTGGACTATGATGGTTTTCATCATTTGATCGAACGGTTAAGCCACCGCATCTCATCTCATGGCCGACAAGAAAGGCAACGCGTCCGAGAAGGTCTTGTACTGCTCGTTCTGCGGGAAGAGTCAGCACGAGGTCAAGAAGCTCATCGCAGGACCTTCGGTCTTCATCTGCGACGAGTGCATCGAGCTGTGCAACGACATCATTCGCGACGAGGTGCCGGCCGATGCCGCGTCGACGCGCGCCGCGCGCTCCGACCTGCCGACACCGATCGAGATCAAGACGAGCCTCGACCAATACGTCATCGGCCAGGAAGCGGCCAAGCGCGTGTTGTCGGTCGCGGTCTACAACCACTACAAGCGCCTGAAGCACATGGGGTTGGGCGTGAAGGGTGACGACGTTGAGCTGTCGAAGAGCAACATCCTGCTGATCGGGCCAACCGGCTCGGGCAAGACGCTGCTGGCGCAGACCCTCGCGCGGCTGCTCAACGTGCCCTTCGTGATCGCCGACGCGACGACGCTGACCGAGGCCGGTTACGTGGGCGAAGACGTCGAAAACATCATCCAGAAGCTGCTGCAGAACTGCAACTACGAAGTCGAGCGCGCGCAGCGGGGCATCGTCTACATCGACGAAATCGACAAGATCAGCCGCAAAGCCGACAACCCGAGCATCACGCGTGACGTGTCGGGCGAAGGCGTGCAGCAAGCGCTTTTGAAGCTTGTCGAAGGCACGATGGCCAGCGTGCCGCCGCAGGGCGGGCGCAAACATCCGAACCAGGACTTCTTGCAGATCGACACGACGAACATCCTGTTCATCTGCGGCGGCGCTTTCGACGGGCTCGAGAAGATCATCCAGAACCGCACCGAGAAATCGGGCATCGGTTTCTCGGCCAGCGTGCACAGCAAGTCCGAGCGACGCGTGTCCGACATCTTCCGCGAGGCCGAACCGGAAGACCTTATCAAGTTCGGGCTGATTCCCGAGTTGGTCGGGCGTTTGCCGGTCACTGCGACATTGGGCGAGCTGACCGAGGACGCGCTGATTCAGATCCTGGTCGAACCCAAGAACGCGTTGATCAAGCAGTACCAGCGGTTGTTCGACATGGACGGTGTCGAGCTCGAGATACGGCCTTCTGCGCTGGCGGCGATCGCGAAAAAGGCGCTCGAGCGCAAGACCGGTGCGCGTGGCCTGCGCTCGATCATGGAGCAGTCCCTGATCGACACCATGTTCGACCTGCCGGGCCTGGACGGCGTAGCCAAGGTTGTCCTCGACGAGCACAACATTCTCGAGAACGCAAAGCCCCTGTTGGTCTACAGGGAAAGTAAAGCGTCGGCCTGACCGGCCGCGGGGCCATGAACCTCGCGGGAGCGTAGGCCCTGCTTGCAAAGCACCCGATGTGCCCAACATCGGACCGAAGAAAGCGAGGTCACTCTCATGTCCGGTCATCCGATCCTCAGTACCGACCCCATCACGCTGCCGCTGCTGCCGCTGCGTGACGTGGTTGTCTTTCCCCACATGGTCATCCCGCTGTTCGTGGGACGGCCGAAATCGATCAAGGCGCTCGAGACCGCGATGGAAGCGGGCCGCCAAATCATGCTGGTCGCGCAGAAGGCGGCCGGCAAAGACGAGCCCAAGCCCGAAGACATGTTCGATGTGGGCTGCGTCTCGAGCATTCTGCAGATGCTGAAGTTGCCTGACGGCACCGTGAAGGTGCTGGTCGAAGGTTCGCAGCGGGCGCGCACGCTCGGCGTGACCGACACCGGTGAGCATTTCGTGTGCGAAGTCACACCGATCGCGCTCGACAGTGAAACACGGCCCGAGGTCGAGGCGCTGCGCCGCGCCGTGACGCAGCAGTTCGACCAGTACGTCAAGCTCAACAAGAAGATCCCGCCCGAGATCCTCACGTCGATCGCCGGCATCGACGAGGCCGGCCGCTTGGCCGACACCATCGCCGCGCACTTGCCGCTGAAGCTCGAGGCGAAGCAGTCGATCCTGGACTTGTCGCAGGTCGACAAGCGCCTCGAGAAGCTGCTCGAGCTGCTCGAACACGAGGTCGACATCCTTCAGGTTGAAAAGCGTATCCGTGGCCGCGTGAAGCGCCAGATGGAGAAGAGCCAGCGCGAGTACTACCTCAACGAGCAGGTTAAGGCGATTCAGAAGGAACTGGGTGACGGCGAAGAGGGCGCTGACCTCGAGGATCTCGAGAAGAAGATCCTCGCGGCCAAGATGACCAAGGAAGGGCGCAAGAAGGCCGAGGGCGAGTTGAAGAAGCTCAAGCTGATGTCGCCGATGTCGGCCGAAGCCACGGTTGTGCGCAACTACATCGACACACTGGTCAACCTGCCCTGGAGCAAGAAGACCAAGATCAAGCACGACCTGGCGAATGCCGAGACCGTGCTCAACGAGGACCACTACGGCCTCGAGAAAGTCAAGGACCGTATCCTCGAGTACCTCGCGGTTCAACAGCGCGTCGACAAGCTGAAGGCGCCGATCCTGTGCCTGGTCGGCCCTCCCGGTGTGGGCAAGACCTCGCTGGGTCAATCGGTGGCGCGCGCCACCGGGCGCAAGTTCGTGCGCATGGCGCTGGGCGGCGTGCGTGACGAAGCCGAGATCCGCGGTCACCGTCGCACCTACATCGGCTCGATGCCGGGCAAGGTGGTGCAAAGCCTGTCGAAGGTGGGCGTGCGCAATCCGCTGTTCTTGCTCGATGAGATCGACAAGCTCGGTATGGACTTCCGCGGCGACCCGTCGTCCGCACTGCTCGAGGTGCTTGACCCCGAGCAGAACCACACCTTCAGCGACCACTACATCGAGGTCGACTTCGACTTGTCCGACGTGATGTTCGTCGCGACGGCGAACTCGCTGAACATTCCGCCGGCGTTGCTCGATCGCATGGAGATCATCCGTCTGTCGGGCTACACCGAAGACGAGAAGGTCAACATCGCGCAGAAGTACCTGATGCCCAAGCAGCGCAAGAACAACGGCGTGAGGGACGACGAGCTCGACGTTCAGGAAAGCGCGATCCGCGGAATCATCCGCTACTACACGCGCGAAGCCGGCGTGCGCTCACTCGAGCGCGAAATCTCGAAGATCTGTCGCAAGGTCGTCAAGGGCCTTCAGCTGAAGAAGTACGTGGGCTGGGTCACCGTCACCGACGAGAACCTCAACGACTTCCTCGGTGTTCGCAAATTCGACTTCGGTCGGGCCGAAAAGCAGAATCAGGTCGGTCAGGTCGTCGGCTTGGCGTGGACCGAGGTCGGCGGCGACTTGCTGACGATCGAGGCCTCGGTGATGCCCGGCAAGGGCAACATCATCCGAACCGGCTCGCTCGGCGACGTGATGAAGGAATCGGTCGAGGCCGCGCGCACCGTGGTGCGCAGCCGCGCCAAGCGCCTTGGCATCAAGGACGAGCTGTTCGAGAAGCGCGACATCCACATCCACGTGCCCGACGGCGCCACGCCCAAAGACGGCCCGAGCGCCGGCATTGCGATGACGACCGCCTTCGTGTCGGCCCTGACCGGTATTCCGGTGCGTGCCGATGTCGCGATGACGGGTGAGATCACGCTGCGTGGTGAAGTGACCGCGATCGGTGGCCTGAAAGAGAAGCTGCTCGCGGCGCACCGCGGCGGCATCCGGTCGGTGATGATTCCAGAGGAGAACGTCAAAGACCTGCAGGACATCCCCGAGAGCGTGAAGAACCACCTCGAGATCATTCCGGTGAAGTGGATCGACCGCGTGATCGAAGTCGCCCTCGAGCGTGTGCCCGACGTCCTGCCCGACGAGGAGCCCGCGGTCGCAGCAGCACCGGCAACCGCGGCATCGCCGGCGGTGGTCGAGCCGGGTGACGTCGCGGCTAAGCATTGATGACGATGGCGCGCTATTTCGTGTGCTTATAATTCGCACCCTTTTGCGGGAATAGCTCAGTTGGTAGAGCGCAACCTTGCCAAGGTTGAGGTCGCGAGTTCGAGTCTCGTTTCCCGCTCCACAGGTTCGTTGATGAAGGGAAGCCCCGGCTTCCCTTCATCGTTTCGACACCAGCGGCGCGTTAGCAAAGCGGTTATGCACCGGATTGCAAATCCGTAGAGGGCGGTTCGACTCCGCCACGCGCCTCCACCCGCTATGTCCGAATCCAATAGACGCGACGCACTGCTCGAGCTTGCGCTGCTCGGCGTCGGCATTCCGTCGGTCGCTGCATGCCAACCGGCCAAGCCCGCCGCCGCGCAATCGCCAAAGCAGTCAGCCGGCTCGTGGGCAATCGGCGGCAATCTCGATGTCGTCGATTGGGCGCCATCGCCGTTCGTGGACGTGGTCAAGTCGTCGCGCGGCTTCGGCAAACCCGACGAATGGGAAGAGAACCCGAAGCTCGCGCGCGATGCGCAGGGTTGGCCGCGGGAGGCAAGCCGCATCGTCATCACTGCCGCCGCTGATCGACCGGGCACCGAGTGGCCCACCGGGGTGTGGAAGTGTCGCTACCGCGGGCCCGGCAACCTTGGGCCATCGCCGACAGCTGGCGGCGCGATCAGCAACGTCGTGCGCAAGGGTGACGTTGTCACCTTCGACTGGACGGTCACGGGCACGCCTTTCCTCGGGCTCGCTTTCGACGGCGCGATCACCGACCTGCGGATCGTGCGACCTGGCTTCGACCTCGACAACCATCCCTTGCTGCACCCGGACGCTGTCGACTACTACAAGCAGTTCCACACGCTGCGTTTCCTCGGCTACTCGGGGCAGAACGACACCGAGAACCTCGGTGAAGCGACGTGGGGGCAGCGCCAACCTGCCGCCAAGTTCCACGGCCGCAAGTCCTGGGAAGCCATGGCCGCGTTTTTCGATGCGTGCTATCGCGCACCCGGGTCGCGCACGCGCGGCATCTGGTGGAACGTGCCTTTCCGCTTCGGCGAAGAAGACTGCCTGGCGATGGGGCGCGTGCTGAAGGATCTGCTGCCCGCTGACGCCCTGAAGTTCCCCGAGTTCTCGAACGAGCTTTGGAACGCGACCTACGGCACCAAGTGGAAGCACTTTCACGGTCGCGCCAACGACACTCGCGACGCGGACTACGCGCGCGTCAACGACCCAGCCGGGACCGAGTGGCAGCGCATGGCGAGGTTGTGGGCGCTGCAATCGGCCCGCATGTCGCGTGCGATGAAGCAAGCTTTCTCGGGCGAGTTCGGTCGCACGCTGTTCCCGGTGACGGCAGGGCAGTTTCACGGCATCCACTGGCATCGCGACGAGATCCTGCCCTGGCTGTCCAAGAAGGCGCAGGTCGATCTGTTTGGGGGCCTGCCCAACACCTATTTCGGCTCGCTGTCCGCGGCGCCTTACCTCTCGGGTTCGGAATCTCAACTCGACGGGGCCAAGGACATGGCCGCGATGGTGAAGGGCCTCGAGAAGGGCTTCGAAGGCTCGCTCGAGCGCACCCACCAGCTCTTGAAGGAGTGGAAGCGCCTGCAGGATCAGCACGGCATCGCCCGACTCGACGCCTACGAGTGGCAGCTGCACACACACGGCGGCGCGAATGCGAAGGTGAAGCTCGACGTGAACCTCGACCCCGCGGCGGGTGTGCTCGTGAAGTCGCTCGCCTACGCGATGCGCGACGCCGGCTTTCAGGTCATGTGCTTCCTGTCCGCGATGCCGATGTTGCCGTTCCCGGCCGACGTGAACTCGTTCCTTTGGGCGCTGAATTCGTCCTTCGCGGGGCCGAAGTCGGCCAAAGGCCTGGCCGTCGCGCAGTTGATCGCCGAGTCCAAGCCCTGAAGGCCGTCGCACGACCTGCAGAGCGTGACATTCCTCACGCTCGTCGACACTAGGCTGGCCAGCACCTGCAAGGCAAGGCTTTTTGCAGCCCTAGGCTGCCTCCTCGAGAATCAACGGGAGCGCACGATGAGTCAGCGTTACTTGCCACCCGAATGGCCGTCCTGCGCCGCAGCTGGCCTGGATCGGCGACAGGTGCTGGCCGCGCTCGGCCTGGGATTCGCGCCTGCGTTCGCAGCGAAACCGCCGACGGGCGGCGGTTCGGGCGGCGACCTTCCCTGGAGCCTTGGTGGCAACGTGGACGTTCAGGACTGGTGGCCCTCACCGTATGTCGACATCGTCAAATCGTCGCGCGGTTTTGGGCGGCACGGCGACTATGACGAGAACCCGGGCTTAGCCCGCGATGCGGCCGGTTGGCCGCTCGAGCCGAGCGAAAACGTGATCACTGCCGCGGCGGACAGGCCCGGCACCGAGTGGCCGACCGGCACTTGGAAGGGACGCTTCCGCGGCACGGGCAAGTTCGTTCCGGGCGGCGTGATCGCGGTCAACGGAACGATTCGAAACGTGCGCACGAGCGGCGAAACGACCACCTTCGAATGGGTCGTCACCAGTGCGCCGCTGCTGATCCTGCGCTTCGACGGGCCCATCCGTGACCTGCGCATCGTGCGGCCGGGCGCTTCGCTCGACAACGCGCCGCTGCTTCACGCCGCCGCGCTGAATTACTACAAGCAGTTCCACACGCTGCGCTTCCACGGCTTCATGGGTCAAAACGATACCGAAGGGCAGGGCGAAGCGACCTGGGCGCAGCGTCAACCCGCGGGAAAGTTCCACGGCCGCCGGTCGTGGGAAGCAATGGCCGAATTCTTCAAAGCGTGCTTCCAGGCACCGGGCTCGAAGGTTCGGGGCATCTGGTGGAACGCGCCATACCGGTTTGGCGAGACGGACTGCCTGGCGATGGGGCAGCACCTGGCGTCCCTCTTGCCTGCCAGCGCGCTGAAGTTCCCGGAGTTCTCCAACGAGCTTTGGAACTCGTTTTACCTCGGCAAGTGGACGCACTTCCTCGGGCGCGCGAACGACGCGGCTGACGTCGACTACGCGCGCATCAACACGCCCACGTCCAGCGACCAGTACGAGCGTGTCGCACGTTTGTGGACGCTTCAGGCGGCGCGCATGGCACGCTCGATGAAGGCCGCCTTCCCCGGGGCCTTCGGCCAGACGTTGTTCCCTGTGCTGGCAGGCCAGTTCGTCAATCTCTACTGGACGCGCGAACTTGGTCTTCCCTGGCTTTCGCTGCCGGCGCAGGTGGCCGACTTCGGCGGCTTGCCCGGCACCTACTTCGGCACGCTGGCCTCGGCGCCTTATCTTCAAGGCACCGAAGAGGAGATGGCCGCGGTACCCGACGTCGCGTCCATGGAGGCGGGGCTGCGCAACAGCTTCACCTACTCGCTCGCAAAGCTGCCGGCGCAAGCGGCGCAGTGGGAGGCGGTGCGCAAGCAGTACGGCATCGCGCGTCTGGACGCCTACGAGTGGCAGCTGCATCTGCACGGCGCGGCGAATCAGGCGGTGAAGATGGCGATGACCTTCGCCCCCGCGGCGGGGGCGCTGCTGAAGGATATGGCGCATGCGATGCAAGCCGCCGGCATGCGACAGCTGTGCTATTTGTCGGTCTCTCCGCAGCGGGCGCTGGCGACCGACATGAACTCATACCTCTGGCCGCTGAACGAGTCCTTCGCTGGTCCGCGCACGGTCAAGGGGTTGGCGGTCGCCGAACTCATTGCCGAGACCGGTCAATGACGCGCGCCTGTGCGGCTATGCTCGCGGTGCGGTGCACGCCCGGATGGCGAAACAGGTAGACGCAGCGGACTTAAAATCCGCAGCCTTCGAAAGAGGGCGTGCCGGTTCGATGCCGGCTCCGGGCACCACGGTCCCTCACGACGCCCCCTCTGCGCTTCTTTCGTGCCCTGGTTTCCTGCCTCCTCGCTGAACGAAGGTGTCGCCAAGCGAGAGGTTTTCGCTTGGGCGATGTACGACTTCGCGAACTCGGGCTACACCACGGTGGTTCTCACCGCGGTGTTCAACGCGTACTTCGTCGGCGTGGTCGCCGGCAAGGCCGACTGGGCCACGCTGGCGTGGACGCTCGCGTTGGGCGTGTCGAACGCGATCGTGATGTTCACGATCCCGTCGATCGGTGCGTATGCCGACGCGCGTGGTGCGAAGAAGAAGCTGCTGGCATTCGCGACCGCGGGCTGCGTGCTTGGCACGCTGGCGCTGTCTTTCGTGGGCCCCGGCGATGTCGCGCTTGCGGTTGCAGCGATCATCGTGTCCAACGCCTGTTATGCCTGGGGCGAATGCCTCATTGCCTCGTTCCTGCCGGAACTCGCGCGGCGCGAAAGTCTGGGCACCGTATCCGGATGGGGCTGGAGCTTTGGCTACTTCGGCGGCATGCTCGCTCTGGGCGCGAGCCTTGCCTACGTGATGTCGGCCAGCGCGAAAGGCCAGTCGGCAGCGCAGTTCGTGCCCGTCACGATGGCGATCACGGCCGGTTTGTATGGGCTGGCGTGTCTGGTCACCTTCGCGTGGTTGCGCGAACGCGCGGTCGGCGTCGCACCTCGCGCCGGTTGGGGCGACGCGCTCGCGCGGCTGCGGCGCACGTGGGACGAGTCGACGCGGTTTCGCGACTTCCGCGGATTGCTGCTGTGCGCGCTGGCGTATCAGGCGGGCATCTCGGTCGTGATCGCGCTGGCGGCGATCTACGCCGAAGAGGTGCTCGGCTTCAAGCAGCAGCAGACGATGATGCTGGTGTTCCTCGTCAACATCGCAGCAGCGATGGGCGCGTTCGCGTTCGGGTATTGGCAGGATCGCGTCGGCCACAAGCGCGCCATGGCGGTCACGCTTGTCGGTTGGATCGTGATGACCGTGCTGGCGATGCTGGCCACCACGCCCGCGATCTTCTGGGTCGCGGCGGTGCTGGCGGGCCTTTGCATGGGGTCGAGCCAGTCGGCCGGGCGCGCGATGGCCGGGTTGATGGCACCGCCCGAGCGCTTGGCCGAGTTCTACGGGTTGTGGACTTTCGCGACGCGCCTGTCGGCGATCATCGGCCCGGTGACCTACGGCGTCGTCACGTGGATCACGTCAGGTAACCATCGGCTTGCGATGTTGTCGACGGCCCTCTTCTTCGTGGTCGGCCTGCTGGTGCTGCGAACGATTGATGTCGATCGCGGCGCGCGTGTGGCGCTGGGCGCGCAAGCGTAGCGGGGCCGCGTCCGAACCTCTCGCACCTCTAGAATCTGGCGCAACCCGACACACGAAGGTGCTCACATGAAGGTGCTGGTTCCGGTCAAACGCGTCATCGACTACAACGTCAAGGTGCGCGTGAAGAGCGATGGCTCGGGCGTCGACCTCGCGAATGTGAAGATGAGCATGAACCCCTTCGACGAGATCGCCGTCGAAGAGGCCGTGCGGCTTAAAGAGAAGGGCGCCGCGACCGAGGTCATTGCCGTGTCATGCGGTGTGGCGCAGTGTCAAGAGACGCTGCGCACCGCGATGGCGATCGGCGCCGATCGTGCGATCCACGTGTTGACCGATGTCGAACTTCAGCCGTTGGCGGTCGCGAAGTTGCTGGCGGCGCTGGTGGGTAGGGAACAGCCCGGGCTCGTGATCCTCGGCAAGCAAGCGATCGATGACGACGCGAATCAGACCGGCCAGATGCTCGCCGCGTTGACGAAGATGCCGCAGGGCACCTTTGCGTCGAAGGTCGAAATCGTCGACGGCAAGGTTCGGGTCACGCGTGAGGTCGACGGCGGCTTCGAGACCGTGCTGTTGAACATGCCTGCGGTCGTCACGACCGACCTGCGCTTGAACGAGCCGCGCTATGTGACGCTGCCGAACATCATGAAGGCGAAGAAGAAGACCCTCGAGACGGTGGACCCGGCGGCGCTGGGTGTGGACGTCACGCCGCGGCTGAAGACGTTGAAGGTCGCCGAGCCGCCCAAGCGCGGCGCGGGCGTGAAAGTGCCCGATGTGGCCACGCTCGTGACGAAGCTGAAGAACGAAGCCAAAGTGCTGTAAGAACGGACACGCTTCGCGCGCCGATCAACAGCTTCGCTTGCTCGACCCGACGCTTCGCGCGGGCCACCCGCTCCGAGGACATTTCAAGGAACCTAGATGACTGCTCTGGTGATTGCCGAACACGACAACGCGTCGGTCAAGGCTGCGACGCTGAATACCGTGACCGCAGCGAAGGCCTGCGGGGGCGACGTGCATGTGCTGGTGGCGGGGCACAACGCGGGTGCTGCGGCTGCAGCGGCGGCGCAGATCGCGGGCGTGTCGAAGGTGCTGCACGCCGATGCCGAGTCGCTTGGTCATGCGCTGGCCGAGAACGTCGCTGATCAGATCGTCGCGCTCGCGGGGGCGTACAGCCACATCCTCTTTCCTGCCACCGCGTCGGGCAAGAACATCGCGCCGCGTGTTGCTGCGCTGCTGGACACCGCGCAGATCTCCGACGCAAGCAAGGTCATCTCGCCCGACACCTTCGAGCGGCCGATTTATGCCGGCAACGCGATCGCCACCGTGCAGTCGGGCGATGCCGAAGAAGGTGATCACGGTGCGCACCACCGGCTTCGACCCGGCGGCGGCGACCGGCGGCAGCGCCGCGGTGGAGACCGTCGCGGCAGCCCCGGCGGCCGGCACCTCGAGCTTCGTCGGCTCCGAGATCGCCAAGCTCGACCGGCCCGAACTCACCGCGGCGAAGATCATCGTCTCGGGTGGCCGGGCGATGGGATCGTCGGAGAAGTTCCATGAAGTGCTCGAGCCGCTGGCCGACAAGCTCGGCGCCGCGCTCGGCGCCAGCCGCGCCGCGGTCGATGCGGGCTACGCGCCGAACGACTGGCAGGTTGGCCAGACCGGCAAGATCGTCGCGCCGCAGCTCTACGTCGCCTGCGGCATCAGCGGCGCGATCCAGCACCTGGCGGGCATGAAGGACAGCAAGGTCATCGTCGCGATCAACAAGGACCCCGAAGCACCGATCTTCAGCGTGGCCGACTACGGGCTCGAGGCCGATCTGTTCACGGCGGTGCCCGAACTCGTGAAGGCGCTGGGCTGAGGCCCGTCGTACCGTCGAGGGCGCCTGCGGGCGCCTTTTTCGTTTGAGCGTCAGGAGACAGCCATGAGCTACCGCGCACCCGTCAAGGACATGCTCTTCTGCATGAAGGAACTGGCCGACCTCGAGGCCGTGTCGAAGCTGCCAGGCTTCGAAGATGCCGGCCTCGACACGGCGCGGGCCGTGCTCGAGGAAAGCGCCAGACTCAACGAGAACGTTGTCGCGCCGCTGAACCGCGACGGCGACACGAACCCGTCGTCATGGAAGGACGGCGTCGTCACCACCACGCCTGGATTCAAAGACGCGTTCAAACAGTTCGCCGACGGTGGCTGGCAGGGCCTGCAGCATCCGGCCGAATTCGGCGGGCAGGGTCTGCCGAAGACGATCGCCGCCGCGTGCATCGAGATGCTCAACAGCGCCAACATGAGTTTCGCGTTGTGCCCCCTGCTGACCGACGGCGCGATCGAAGCGCTGCTGACGGCTGGCACGCCCGAGCAGCAGCAGGCCTACATCCCGAAGATGATCGAAGGTGCCTGGACCGGCACGATGAACCTGACGGAGCCGCAGGCGGGGTCGGACCTGTCGATGGTGCGCACGCGCGCCGAGCCGCAGGCCGACGGCAGCTACAAACTCTTCGGCACGAAGATCTTCATCACCTACGGCGAGCACGACATGGCGGACAACATCGTCCATCTGGTGCTCGCGCGCGTGGTCGGTGCGCCCGAGGGCGTGAAGGGCATCTCGCTCTTCATCTGCCCGAAGGTTTTGCCCGACGGATCTCGCAACGACGTGTTCTGCTCGAGCATCGAGCACAAGCTGGGCATCAAGGCCAGCCCGACCGCGGTGCTTCAGTTCGGCGACGGCACGGCGGCGAAGAAGGGAACGGCGCCCGGTGCGGCGGCGTGGCTTATCGGCCAAGAGAACCGCGGCCTCGAATACATGTTCATCATGATGAACGCGGCGCGCTACGCGGTTGGCGTGCAGGGTATCGCGGTCGCCGAGCGCGCGTACCAGCACGCGGTGGCCTTCGCGCGTGACCGCGTGCAAAGCCGGCCAGTCGACGGCTCGATGTCGAAAGCCGCGCCGATCATTCATCACCCCGACGTGAAGCGCATGCTGATGACGATGCGTGCCTACACCGAAGGCTGCCGCGCGATGGCGTTGGTTGCGGCCGCGGCCTACGACGCCGCGCACCATCACCCCGACGCTGACGCGCGCGCACAGAACCAGGCGTTCTACGAATTCATGGTGCCGCTGGTCAAGGGCTTCAGCACCGAGATGAGCCTCGAGGTCGCGTCGCTTGGCGTGCAGGTTCACGGCGGCATGGGCTTCATCGAAGAAACGGGCGCGGCGCAATACCTGCGCGACGCGAAGATCCTGACGATCTACGAAGGCACGACAGCGATCCAGGCGAACGACTTCGTCGGGCGCAAGACCGCGCGCGATGGCGGCACGGTGGCCAAGGCCATCGCTGCGCAGATCGAGGCGACGGAAGCAGCGCTGGGTCGACGCACCAGCGACGATGCGCGTGCCGTTCAGCGGCAGCTCGGCGCGGCGCGGCGCGCATTCTCCGAGGTCGTCGACTTCGTTGTCGCGCAAGGCAAGTCGAGCCCGAATGCCGTGTTCGCAGGCTCGGTGCCGTACCTGCTGCTTGCGGGCAACCTCATGGCTGGCTGGCAACTCGCGCGCGCGCTGCTCGTTGCCGAGGAAGCAGGCAATGACCCGGTCTTCATGAAGGCCAAGGTACTGACCGCACGCTTCTACGCTGACCACATCCTGAGCAAAGTGCCTGGCGTGCGCGACAGCATCGTCGCCGGTCACCACGCCGTCACCGACATGGCCCTCGAGGCTTTCTGAACATGCCGCTTCCCCCCGCACTCCAACGCGCGCGCCTGCCCATCATCGGCGCGCCGCTCTTCATCATCAGCAACCCGAAGCTCGTGATCGAGCAGTGCAAGGCGGGCGTGATCGGGTCGATGCCGTCGCTGAACGCGCGCCCGGCTTCGCAGCTCGACGAGTGGCTTGCCGAGATCACCGAAGGCCTGGCCGCACACGACCGCGCCCACCCGGAATCCCCCGCCGCGCCGTACGCCATCAACCAGATCGTGCACAAGAGCAATGACCGGCTCGAGCACGACATGCAGATGTGCGCGAAGTACAAGGTGCCCGTCGTCATCACGTCGCTGGGCGCGCGCACCGACGTGAACGACGCCGTGCACGGTTGGGGCGGCGTGGTGCTGCACGACATCATCAACAACACCTTCGCGAAAAAGGCGATCGAGAAGGGCGCCGACGGCCTGATCGCGGTCGCCGCGGGCGCGGGCGGGCACGCGGGCGTGAAGAGCCCTTTCGCGCTGATCCAGGAAATCCGCGCGTGGTTCGACGGCCCGGTGGCACTGTCAGGCGCCATCGCGCGCGGTGACGCGGTGCTGGCGGCGCTGGCCATGGGTGCCGACTTCGCCTACATCGGCTCGGCCTTCATCGCCACGGCCGAGGCGCGCGCCAGCGACGCCTACAAGCAGGCGATCGTCGACGGCACTTCCGACGACATCGTCTATTCGAGCCTCTTCACCGGCGTCCATGGCAACTACCTGAAAGCGTCGGTCATCGCCGCAGGGCTCGACCCCGACAACCTGCCCGAGAGTGACCCCAGCAAGATGAACTTCGGCGGCGGTGAGGGCAGCAAGAAGGCGTGGAAGGACATCTGGGGCAGCGGGCAGGGGATCGCCGCGGTGCAGAAGGTGATGCCTGCAGCCGAGTTCGTCGAGCGCCTCGTACGCGAGTACGAAACGGCGCGCGAGCGTGTGTGGCGGCGCTGACTCGCAGCCACGTCTGCGCTGTTTCCGGTGCGTGCATGTCACGCACGCGGGCGTGACGTAAGGCTCGCGTCACCGGTCGGGTGCTAGAGTCTTTTCTTGCTTTAGAAGCCATCCGCAAACGCGCCCTGAGTCCCATCTCGAGCCGCAGGCGGGTCGCAATCCGTCAACCGGTGAAGCCGGGACGCGGAGGTTTGATGTTCAACCAGCCATTGCGCCGCAGACCGGCGCGGAGGTCAGCGACATGATGCAACAGCAACGGGGCAACTCGTACCTGTTCGGCGGCAACGCGCCGTACGTGGAAGAGCTCTACGAGTCCTATCTGCTCGACCCGGGCTCGGTGCCCGACCGCTGGCGGACGTACTTCGACAACCTTCAAAACGTGCCCGCAGCCGATGGCACGCTGAACAAGGACGTCGCGCACGCACCGGTCGTCGAGTCCTTCGCACAACGAGCCAAGTCGAACGCCTTCCAGGTCAAGGTCAGCGACAGCGACCTCGCCATCGCGCGCAAGCAGGTTCATGTGCAGAGCCTGATCGCGGCGTACCGCTTCCTCGGTTCGCGCTGGGCCGACCTTGATCCTCTCAAACGCGCCGAGCGCCCGCGCATTCCCGAACTCGAGCCCGCGTTCTACGACCTGACCGAGTCCGACATGGACATCACGTTCAGTGCGACGAACACGTACTTCACCAAGGCCGAGCAGATGACGCTGCGTGAGATCGTTCACGCGCTGCGCGACACGTACTGCGACAAGGTCGGCGCCGAGTACATGCACGTCACCGACCCGACCGAAAAGCGCTGGTGGCAAGAAAAGCTCGAGGCCGCGCGCAGCAACCCGAACTACAGCACCGACAAGAAGAAGGCGATCCTCGAGCGGCTGACCGCGGCCGAAGGTCTCGAGCGCTTCCTGCACACGAAGTACGTCGGCCAGAAGCGCTTTTCGCTCGAGGGCGGCGAGTCGTTCATCGTCTCGATGGACGAACTGATCGACCGCGCTGGCGAGAGCGGCGTACAAGAGATCGTGATCGGCATGGCGCACCGTGGGCGCCTGAACGTGCTGGTCAACACGATCGGCAAGCTGCCGGCACAACTGTTCGCCGAGTTCGATCACACCGCGAAGGAAGAACTGCCTGCGGGCGACGTGAAGTACCACCAGGGCTTCTCGAGCGACGTGTCCACGCCCGGTGGCCCGGTGCACCTGAGCCTTGCGTTCAACCCGTCGCACCTCGAGATCGTCAACCCGGTGGTCGAAGGTTCGGTCAAGGCGCGGATGGAGCGCCGCGGCGACCCCACCGGCGCGCAGGTGCTGGCGGTGCTGGTGCACGGCGACGCGGCTTTCGCAGGTCAGGGCGTGGTGATGGAAACGCTGGCGCTGGCGCAGACGCGTGGTTACTTCACCGGCGGCACGGTGCACCTGGTCATCAACAACCAGATCGGCTTCACCACCAGTGACCCGCGCGATTCACGCTCGACCATCTACTGCAGCGACGTCGTCAAGATGATCGAAGCGCCGGTGTTGCACGTGAATGGCGACGACCCCGAAGCCGTGGCGATGTGCACGCGCCTTGCGATGGATTACCGCACTCAGTTCCACAAAGACGTGGTGGTCGACATCGTGTGCTTCCGCAAGCTTGGCCACAACGAGCAAGACACGCCCAGCCTGACACAGCCGTTGATGTACAAGAAGATCAGCCAGCATCCGGGCACGCGCAAGCTCTACGGCGACAAGCTCGTGACGCAGGGCGTGTTGCCGGCGGAAGGGCCCGACGAGATGGCCAAGGCCTATCGCGCTGCGATGGAGGCGGGCCGGCACACAAGCGAACAGGTCCTGACCAACTACAAGAGCAAGTACGCGGTCGACTGGGCACCGTTCCTCGGCAAGAAGTGGACCGACAACGCCGACACCGCGCTGCCGTTGGCCGAGGTGAAGCGTTTGTCGGAACGACTGACGACGCTGCCCGCCAACTTCAAGGCGCATCCGCTGGTCGAGAAGGTGATCGCCGACCGCGCCGCGATGGGCCGCGGCGAGGCCAACGTCGACTGGGGCATGGGCGAACACCTTGCCTTCGCGTCGCTGGTGGCCAGCGGCTACGCGGTGCGCCTGTCGGGCGAAGACTGTGGGCGCGGCACCTTCACGCACCGCCATGCGGTGCTGCACGACCAGAAGCGTGAGAAGTGGGACGAAGGCACCTATGTGCCATTGCAGAACGTCGCCGATGGTCAGGCGCCCTTCGTCGTCATCGACTCGATCCTGTCGGAAGAAGCGGTGCTTGGTTTCGAGTACGGCTACGCCAGTGCCGAGCCCAACACGCTCGTGATCTGGGAAGCGCAGTTCGGCGACTTCGTCAACGGCGCGCAGGTCGTCATCGACCAGTTCATCGCGTCGGGCGAGGTGAAGTGGGGCCGCGTCAACGGCCTGACGTTGATGCT
Source organism: uncultured beta proteobacterium (assembly GCA_963738615.1). GTDB lineage: Bacteria > Pseudomonadota > Gammaproteobacteria > Burkholderiales > Burkholderiaceae_C > CAVTWY01. The sequence continues at coordinate 508,907 of CAVTXI010000012.1, read as the reverse complement.
GCCGCACGGGTACGAGGGCCAAGGCCCCGAGCACAGCTCGGCTCGGCTCGAGCGCTTCATGCAACTCGCGGCCGACCACAACATGCAGGTCTGCCAGCCCACCACAGCCAGCCAGATCTTCCACCTGCTGCGCCGGCAGATGGTGCGGCAGTTCCGCAAGCCGCTGGTGATCATGACGCCGAAGTCGCTGTTGCGCGCGAAGGATGCGGCGTCGCCGCTGACGGAGTTCACCAAAGGTGAGTTCCGCACCGTGTTCAGCACGCCGCGCGAAGAGGTGGTGCCCGAGAAGGTCAAGCGCGTCATCCTCTGCTCGGGCAAGGTCATCTACGACGTGTTGAAGCAGCGCGACGAGCGCAAGGCGTGGGACGTGGCCGTGGTGCGTGTCGAGCAGCTCTATCCGTTCCCGCACAAGGCCTTCGCGGCCGAAGTGAAGCGCTACCCGAACGCAACCGAGGTCGTGTGGTGCCAGGACGAACCGCAGAACCAGGGTGCATGGTTCTTCATCCAGCACCCGATCCTCGAGAACATGCTCGAAGGGCAGAAGCTCGGCTACGCGGGGCGCGCGCCGTCGGCCTCACCGGCGGTGGGCTACGCGCACCTGCACCAGGAGCAGCAGAAGGCGCTGCTCGATCAGGCCTTTGGTCGCCTCAAGGGCTTCGCTCTTCACAAGTAAGCCGACAAGTAAGCCGACAAGTAAGCCGACAAGCAAAGCAAAGGTCGCCTCCACATCATGGCCATCATCGAAGTCAAGGTTCCGCAGCTGTCCGAGTCCGTGGCCGAGGCCACGTTGCTGCAATGGAAGAAGCGCCCCGGCGAAGCAGTCGCGGCCGACGAGATCCTGGTCGAGATCGAAACCGACAAGGTCGTGCTCGAAGTGCCGGCACCTTCGGCCGGCGTGCTCGCGCAGGTGCTGCGCGACGATGGCTCCACCGTCCTGGCGGAAGAACTGATCGCGAAGATCGACACCGACGCCACCGCGGCGGTCAGCCCGCTCGACGTGAAGCCTGTGCCCGAAGGCAAGCCCGCGCCGGGCGAGACGCCGGCCAAGCAGGTCGATCGCCTTCAACCTTCGGCGGCCGAACGTCTGGGCACGCCTACTGCGCCCACCGGCTCGCACGCGGACGTCGCGATGCCTGCTGCTGCCAAGCTGCTGGCCGACAACCAGCTCAGGACCGGTGACGTGAAGGGCACGGGCAAGGACGGCCGCGTGACGAAGGGCGACGTGCTGGGCGCGGTCGCTGCAGGCGTGGCCAAGCCGGCATCGGCGCCGGTGCCATCACCCAGCGCCGCGCTTTCTGCTGCATCGAAGCCCGCACTGCCGCAGGTGCAGGCACCCGGCGCGATGGCGCAACTGGCCGAGCGCCCCGAGCAGCGCGTACCCATGTCGCGGCTGCGCTCACGCGTCGCCGAACGCCTGCTTCAATCGCAATCGTCGAACGCCATCCTCACCACCTTCAATGAGGTCAACATGGCCCCGGTGATGGAAATGCGCAAGCGCTTCCAGGAGAAGTTCGAGAAGGAGCACGGCGTGAAGCTCGGCTTCATGAGCTACTTCGTCAAGGCCGCGGTCGCGGCGCTGAAGAAGTACCCGGTGCTGAATGCCAGCGTCGACGGCAACGACATCGTCTATCACGGCTACTTCGACATCGGCATCGCGGTGGGCTCGCCACGCGGCCTGGTGGTGCCGATCCTGCGCAACGCCGACCAGATGAGCTTCGCCGACGTCGAAAAGAAGATCAGCGAGTTCGGCAAGAAGGCAGGCGACGGCAAGCTCGGCATCGAAGAGCTGACCGGCGGCACGTTCTCGATCAGCAACGGCGGCGTCTTCGGCTCGATGTTGTCCACGCCGATCATCAACCCGCCGCAGAGCGCGATCCTGGGCGTGCATGCGACGAAGGACCGCGCGGTGGTCGAGAACGGCCAGGTCGTCGTTCGCCCGATGAATTACCTCGCGATGAGTTATGACCATCGCATCATCGACGGGCGCGAAGCGGTGCTCGGGCTCGTGGCGATGAAGGAAGCGCTCGAAGATCCGGCGCGCCTTCTGTTCGACATTTGAGGCCGCCCGCATGAGCAAGACCTTCAACGTCATCGTCATCGGCGCCGGCCCCGGCGGGTACATCGCGGCGATCCGCGCGGCGCAGCTCGGCCTTTCCACCGCGTGCATCGACGAGTGGAAGAACGACAAAGGCGGTCCCGCACCAGGGGGCACCTGCACCAACGTCGGCTGCATCCCGAGCAAGGCGCTGCTTCAGTCGAGCGAGCACTACGAGCACGCAGGCAAACACTTCGCCGATCACGGCATCGGCGTGAAGGGGCTGTCGATCGACGTCGCGAAGATGATCGGCCGCAAAGCCGAGGTCGTGAAGCAGAACAACGACGGCATCCTCTATCTGTTCAAGAAGAACAAGGTCGCGTTCTTTCACGGGCGCGGGTCGTTCGTGCAGCAGGTGGCTGGCGGCGCGTGGGAGATTCGGGCCGGCGGCGAAACGCTCGTCGGGCGCCACGTGATCGTCGCCACCGGCTCGAACGCGCGCGCGTTGCCCGGCGTGGCCTTCGACGAAGACCGCATCCTGAGCAACGATGGCGCCTTGCGCATGCTCGACGCGCCGAAGAAGCTCGGCCTGATCGGCAGTGGCGTCATCGGGCTCGAGATGGGGTCGGTGTGGCGCCGGCTCGGTTCGGACGTCACGGTGCTCGAAGCGCTGCCGACGTTCCTTGGCGCCGTCGACGAGCAGATTGCGAAGGAAGCGCACAAGGCTTTCGTCAAGCAGGGCCTGAGGATCGAACTCGGCGTGAAGGTCGGCGAGATCAAGACCGACAAGAAGGGCGTGAAGATCGCGTGGACAGACGCCAAGGGCACCGTGCAGACACTCGACGTCGAACGGCTCATCGTCTCGATCGGTCGCGTGCCGAACACGATCGGCCTGAACCACGACGCCGTCGGCCTGAAGCTGGACGACCGCGGCGCGATCATCGTCGACGACGAGTGCAAGACCAGCGCGCCGAACGTCTGGGCAGTCGGTGACGTGGTGCGTGGGCCGATGCTGGCGCACAAGGCCGAAGAGGAGGGCGTCGCCGTGGCCGAGCGCATCGCGGGCCAGCACGGCCACGTCGACCTCGACCTTGTCCCGTGGGTGATCTACACCCATCCCGAAATCGCCTGGGTCGGCAAGACCGAGCAGCAGTTGAAAGCCGAGGGCCGCGCGTACAAGGCCGGCAGCTTTCCGTTCATGGCCAACGGACGCGCGCGAGCGCTGGGCGACACCACGGGCATGGTGAAGATGCTGGCGGACGCCAAGACCGATCAGATCCTCGGCGTGCACATCGTCGGCCCGATGGCGTCCGAGCTGATCGCCGAAGCCTGCGTCGCGATGGCCTTCCGCGCCAGCAGCGAAGACATCGCACGCATCTGCCACGCGCACCCGTCGCTGAGCGAGTCGACGAAGGAAGCAGCATTGGCGGTCGACAAGCGCACGCTCAACTTCTGATTCCGACTCGGGCGGGCGTCCGATGAGCGTTCGCGATCTCTACCAGCGCGAGTTGCGTTCGCGTGGCTACACGAGCGACGCTGCGCAGCTGCGAGCCGTTGACGCGCTCGAGCGCTGCGAGCGCGAGTGGGCCGACTACAAGGCGCGCCGCAGCAACGCGATCACGAAGATGCTGGTGCGCCCGCCGCTGCCGCGTGGCGTGTACATGCACGGCGGCGTCGGCCGCGGCAAGAGTTTCCTGATGGACTGCTTCTTCCAGTCTGTGCCGCTTGTGCGCAAGACGCGGCTGCACTTCCACGAGTTCATGCGCGAGGTTCATCGCGAGCTGCAGGACCTGAAGGGCACGGCCGACCCGCTCGATGAATTGGGGCGCCGCATCGCGCGCCGCCACCGACTGATCTGCTTCGACGAGTTCCACGTCGCCGACGTCACCGACGCGATGATCCTGCATCGCCTGCTCGAGTCGATGTTCGCCAACCGCGTCAGCATCGTCACCACGTCGAACTTCCACCCCGACGGCCTGTACCCGAACGGCCTGCACCGTGATCGCATCCTGCCCGCCATCGCGCTGCTGAAAGCGAAGCTGGAGGTCATTGCCGTCGATGCCGGCACCGACTACCGCACGAGCAAGCTGCAAGGCCTCGAGCTCTATCACACGCCGCTCGATGAACGCGCCGAGCAATCGTTGACGGCCGCGTTCGAGCAGTTGGCCGAAGCGAAGGACGAAGAGTCGACCTTGCGCATCGAGCACCGCGAACTTCGTTCCCGTCGTCGCGCAGGCGGCGTCGTCTGGTTCGACTTCAAGGAACTCTGCGGCGGCCCGCGCTCGCAGAACGACTACCTCGAGATCGCGAGCCGCTTCCACACTGTGGTCCTGGGCGGCGTGCCGCAGATGCCGCCACGGATGGCGAGCGAGGCGCGACGGTTCACCTGGTTGGTCGACGTGCTCTACGACCGGCGCGTCAAGCTCGTGATGTCAGCCGCGGTGCCGCCCGACGAGCTGTACCTCGAAGGGCCGCTGGCCCACGAGTTTCCGCGCACGATGTCGCGATTGATGGAGATGCAGACGCCCGAGTACCTGGCGCTGCAACGGCGCGAGGTGGATACGGGCCTGACCTGAAGGGCGGGCTTACGGCCGCAGCGGCATCGGCTCGGTGCCAAATTGCGTCGCACCGGTCGCCCTGGACAGCGAGTCGATGCGTGCGATCACCACCGAGATGTTGTCGCCACCGCCACGGGCGCGCTGGCGTGCCTTCGACACCAGCATTTCGCTGGCATCGCGCGGCGACAGCGAGTGCACGATCGCACTGAGCTCGAGGGGCGTGAAGTAGTGCCACAACCCGTCGGAGCACGCCATCAACGTATCGCCGTATTCGAGTTGCCCCAGATCACGGACCGCGAGCGGCGGGTCCTGCTGTGTGCCCAGGCATCCGGTCAGCAGATTCGACTGCGGGTGGTTGGTCGCCTCTTCCTCGGTGATCTTGCCTTCGTCGACCATGCGTTGCACCAGCGAATGGTCGAGCGTGCGCTCCTGCAATTCGGACCCGCGGAAGTGGTACACGCGCGAGTCGCCCGCGTGGACCATGTGGCCCTTGCGCTCGGGCGAAATCAGGAAGGCGGCGAGCGTGCTGTGCGGCTCGGCTTCGGCGGTGATCGCCGTCAGGCGGATCATCTGGTGCGACTCGATCACGAGTTGGCGCAGCAGTTCGGCGGGGTCATCGGTGCTGGGCGCGAAACGCTCGAAGAGCTGACGCGCGACCATGACCGCCTGGTCAGCAGCCTTGCGTCCCCCGCTTTTGCCGCCCATGCCGTCGGCGATGACCGCCAACGCGCAGCCGGGAACGCGGTCATGCGCGACGAACACTACCTGGTCCTGCTGATAGGCGCGGTCACCGCGGTGCAGCCCGGTGGCCGCCGAGAGCCGGTAACCCGGGGAGGACTTCGACATCGGGGGAATATACGGGATAGCCCTTGCACCATCTGCACGCGGCCAGTCGCCTCGAGATCGGCACGCGAACCTCGTCGGTAGTTCACGCTTCGCGCGCACGCGCCTGCACGTCTTGCCGTGCGCTGACCGCGCCGATCGCGCCGATCGCGTCTTCTGTTGCGGGCCGGCGACCTAAACTTGGCCGGTGGAAGAGAACCTCCATTCGCCGCAACGCCACCTGATCGAACTGCGCATCGAACACGCCGACCTCGACAGCCTGATCGACCTGCACGACCTGCGTCCGAGCCTGGATGACCTGGCGTTGCGCCGCTTGAAGAAGCGTCGCCTTGTCTTGCGCGATCAGATCGCGAAGCTCGAGCGGATGGTCGAACCACCGGAGCCGGCGTGACGCCGCCAGCGGCCGACCCCGCGATGCACGCCGACGAAAGCGACGCGTTTGCAGCGTTTCCAGAGACAGGGACCAGCATCGATCTCCGCGCGGCCGTGGGGTCCGCCTTTGCCGAAGATGGGCCACTTGCCGCGGGCGGCGGCTACCGCTGGCGTGACGCGCAGGTTCGCATGGCGGACGCGGTTGCCCACACCATCGGCGCGCGCGATACGCTGGTGGTCGAGGCCGGCACCGGCGTCGGCAAAACCTTCGCCTACCTGGTGCCGGTGCTGCTGTCTGGGCGCAGATCCCTCGTCAGCACGGCGACGAAGAGCCTGCAAGAGCAGCTTTTCTTGCGTGACCTGCCGCGCGTCGCGCAGGCCCTGGGCACGCCGGTGCAGTCGGCGCTGCTGAAGGGGCGCGACAGCTACCTGTGCCTCTACCGCATGAAGCAGGCGCGCACCAGTGACCGTGCCACGGCGGTGTCCGTGCGCTCGTTGGCCCGCATCGAGCGGTGGGCCATGGCAACCACGACCGGCGACCTCGCGGAAGTCGAAGGCCTCGATGAAGGCGCGCCCGTGCTGCCCCTGGTGACCTCGACGCGCGACAACTGCTTGGGGTCGTCGTGCCCCGACTTCCGGGCCTGCCATGTCGTGCGCGCCCGCCGTGAAGCGATGGCCGCCGACGTGGTGGTGGTCAACCATCACTTGTTCTTTGCCGACCTGCAACTGCGCGACACCGGCGTGGCTGAATTGCTGCCGACAGTGGACGTGGTGGTGTTCGACGAGGCGCATCACCTGATCGACACCGGCGTGACCTTTCTGGGCCTGCAACTGTCGACGGCGCAAATCGTAGATCTGGCGCGCGATGTGTTGGCCGCGGGCATGACTCACGCGCGCGGGCTCGAAGACTGGGCGCAAGCATCGCAGGCCATGGAGCGCACGGCGCGCGACCTGCGGCTGACCGTCGGCGACGATCGGGGCGACGGCAAAGGCACGCGCACGCGCTGGGCCGACGCGCCTGCCCCCGCCGAACTGGCCTCGACGCTCGAGGCCTTGCAGTCGGCTTGCGAAAGTGCGGCCGACAAGTTGGCGGCGTGCAGCGAACTCGACCCGGCCTTCGCGTCACTCGAGCAGCGTGCACGCGAACAAGCCCAGCGCGCCACGCAGTTCACCGAGCCTGTCGGCGCCGAGCGTGTGCGCTGGATCGACACGTCGACCCACCACGCGCGGCTGATCGACACGCCGCTGGACATCGCACAACCGATGCAGGCCCTGCGCCAGCGCGCCGACCGGGCATGGATCTTCACGTCGGCCACGCTCGGTGAAGACGCGGCGCTGTCGTGGTTCACGCGGCCCGCGGGGCTCGATGACGCGACGAAGCTGCGAGCTGGGAAGCCCCTACGACCATGCTGCGAACGCGCGACTGTGGATCTGCGCCGATGCGCCGCGCCCCGAAGATGGTGGTCACGCGTCGTACGTGGCGGCGATTGCTGCCGATTGCGCTCAGCGGCTGTCGGGCCGCACGATGGTGCTGACCACGACGCTGCGCGCACTGGCACGCATCGCGCAGGCGCTGCGCGCGCGGCTGCGCGACGACGGCAGCGACATCGACGTCGTCGTGCAGGGCGAAGCGCCCAAACGCGCGCTGCTGCAGCGCCTGCGCGAGGCGCCGCGCACGGTGCTGATCGCGTCACAGAGTTTCTGGGAAGGCGTCGACGTGCCCGGCGACGCGCTGCAATGCGTCGTCATCGACAAGCTGCCGTTCCCGCCGCCGAACGACCCACTGGTCGAAGCCCGCGCCGCACGTGTCGAACGCGAAGGGGGCAACCCCTTTGCGACGTGCTTCCTTGCCGATGCCGCGTTGTCGCTCAAGCAGGGTGCGGGGCGTTTGATCCGCAGCGAAACCGATCGCGGCTTGCTTGTGGTTTGTGACCCGCGGCTGGCGCGAATGTCTTACGGGCGCCGACTGCTGCGGGCGATGCCGCCGATGACGCAGGTGGCGTCGGCCGACGCGGCGATGGCGTGGCTGGACGAGATCGCCGTCAGGACCTAGCGCCGGTCGCCCAGGGTCTGTCTACCAGAGCTGCCACCAGGCGCGGTCTCGCCTTCGTCCGCTGTCGGTCACATGGCGGCTCGTGGGGAAGTTCTTCGCGAGCACACGCCGCGCGTCGTCGCGCAGCGGCTCGAGCCCCAGGCGGTCGTAGCTTTGCACCATGATGGAGAGCGCTTCCTCGGTCGCCGGCACCTGCGGGTACTCGGCCACCGCGCGTTGGGCGCGGTTGGCCGCGGCGATGTAGGCCCCGCGCCCGAAGTAGTAACGCGCGACGTGGACTTCGTAGTCGGCGAGCGCATTCGCGATGTAGTCCATGCGCACGCGTGCGTCGTCGCTGTAGCGGCTTTCGGGGAACTGGTCGACCAGTTGCTTGAACGCCTGGTAGGCGTCGCGCGAGGCCTGCTGGTCGCGCTCGGACAGATCCTGCTGCACGAGCTTGCCCATGAAGCCCAGATCGTCGTTGAAGTTGATGATCGCGCGCAGATACATCGCGTAGTCCAGCGCGGGGCTCGAGGGGTTGAGCTTGATGAAGCGCTCGACCGCCGTCAGCGCCTGCGCCTTCTCACCGGTGCGGTAGTTCAGGTACGCAACCTCGAGTTGCGCCTGCTGGGCCAACGGCGTGCCCGAGGCACGCCCTTCGAGGCGCTCGTAGAGCTTGATCGCGCGGTCGAAGCCGCCGGCCGACGTTTCGTCTCGCGCCTGTCGATACAGTTGATCGAGTGACGCCGCGGTGTTGGGATCGTCTTTAGGCTGCGTGCCGCAGGCCGCGATGATCAAGGCTGCGAAACACAGCACGACAGATGAACGCATGAGGTCCAGCCGAGGCAAAGATGAAGGACAACGATTATAGGAAGGGGTGCCGAGCGTGAACGAGCAGCAAGTTGCCCTTCGCGACGCGGACTCGGACGGCGATGCTGGCGATACCTTCGAGCGGCTCGCGTGGGTGGTCGAGTTGACTGATCACCGCGAGCGGCTCGACAAGGTGCTCGCCAAGCGAGTCAATGCGTTCTCGCGCAGCCACCTGCAGGCGTTGATCGCGCTCGGGCATGTCGATGTCGACGACCGTCGTGCCGAGCGATCCTCGCAACGAGTCGACGCCGGGCAACGCGTGGTGGTCGAGTTGGTGCCGACCGCGCAAAGCCAAGCCTTTCGTGCGGAACCGATGGCGCTTTCGATCGTGCACGAAGACGACGACGTGCTCGTGCTCGACAAGCCGGCCGGGCTGGTCGTTCACCCCGCGCCGGGCCACTGGAGCGGCACGCTGATGAACGGCCTGCTCGCGCATCATGCCGGTGCCTTCGATCTTCCGCGTGCGGGCATCGTGCACCGGCTCGACAAGGACACGTCGGGCTTGATGGTGGTGGCAAAGAACCTGGTCGCGATGACCGCGCTGGTGCGCGCCATGGCCGCCCGCGAGGTGGCGCGCGAATACGTCGCGATCGCGCATGGCGCGCCCGCGATGACGGAATTCACCGTCGACGCGCCGATCGGGCGCGACCCGGTATCGCGAATCCGCATGGCGCTTCGCGCTGACGGCAAACCGGCGCGGACCGACGTTGAGTGCGTTGCGTCGGCCGACGAATTCAGCGCGCTGCGCTGCCGCTTGCACACCGGGCGCACGCATCAGATCCGCGTGCACCTCGCGTCGCGCGGCATGCCGCTTGTGTCCGACTGCCTCTATGGCGGTTCACCTGCGCTGGGCATGTCGCGCCAGGCGCTCCACGCCGTCCAACTGGCGTTTGCTCACCCGCGAGGCATGCAGCCGCTGGACTTCACGTCGCAACCGCCGCAGGATTTCGATGCCGCTTGGCGGCGCGTGGCGACGGGCTACAATCGCGGCCAACGCTGAGGTTCCGGATACGAGCCCTGAGAAGGGCGGCCAGCCCCACGAAGGGCGCGCCGACTCAGACCACCATGCCGGTGTCCGCCAGGGGCACCGAAGAACAGACCGGTACTCGAGTCACCGGTCCCTCTCCTGAAGATCCGATCCGTCGTCGCCCCATGGCGTCGACAACCCACAGGCAGACCACAGCCGATGGATACCCCCGAGGTCAAGCGCATCCTCGAGACCGCGCTGATGTGCGCTCAGCAGCCGATGTCGATGCGTGAGATGCGCTCGTTGTTCGACGACACGCAGTCGGCCGAGGCCCTGCGTGGCGCGCTCGACGAACTGGCGCTCGATTGGCGAGACCGCGGTCTGGAACTGGTCTCGTTGTCGAGCGGCTGGCGCTTCCAGTCGCGCCCGGCGATGGGCGAGTACCTGGACCGTCTGCATCCCGAGAAGCCGCCGAAGTATTCGCGCGCCGTGCTCGAGACGCTGACGATCATCGCGTACCGCCAGCCGGTCACGCGAGGCGACATCGAAGACATCCGTGGCATCGTCGTCGGCTCGCAGATCGTCAAGCAGCTCGAAGACCGCGGGTGGATCGACGCCATCGGTCATCGCGACACGCCAGGGCGCCCTGCGCTGTACGCAACCACGCGGCAGTTTCTCGACGATCTTGGCCTTGCATCGCTAGCCGACCTGCCGCCGCTCGACGTAGGCCTGGGCCAGATGCAACAGCTTCCAGCGGGGGACACCCTGCCGCTCGAAGGCCAGGGCTTGCCCGGACTCTCGGTCGATGCTGGCGACCCCGAACCCCTCGCCACCGTGGATGGACAAGACACGGTCTCCGAGACACCCGTCTCACCTCCCACGGACACCGGCGAAGTCCTCGTTGCGCCCGTCGCCGAAACCTCACCCCAATCATCGTCATGAACGATCAATCGATTCCCGACACGACGCCTGAACCGGCGCAAGAGGAACGTCCTGCGCCCGCGCGCAAGCGCGCCCGCAAGACTGCGTCGCCCAAGGTCGATGCTGGTGCGGCCCCTTCGGAGACAGGCCCGGCAAGCGACGGGCAGCCGGCCGCCGAAGCGGCGCCCGGGCCAGGCATCGAGCCATCCACAGCGATCACTTCCGGACTTTCCACTGCGGCAGCGGTCGACGCTTCGGTCGGCCCGGCTGCTGACGGCGGCCACCGGCCCGGTCTCCGGCACCATCGCGGAAGGGGATCGTGCCAAGCGACCGCGCCGTCGTGGTCGAAGAGGCAAAGACGGCCGCGACGCCAAGCTTGACGGGCCAAATCCGGCCGCGCATCAAGGCCGAGAAAGCGGCGCCCCGTTTCGCCGCGTCGACCTCGAGCCGCAGACCCGGGAGCGTCTTGGCGAGGCCTTCGCGCACGTGACATCTGATGGCTACGACGAGGCGGCGACGGCGACCGACGAGGAACTGCGCGCGCTCGAGGAGCGTGCTCAGAGCCAGGACGCCGAGGCGACGAGTGCAGCCGGTGCCGACGGTCCCCAAGAAGCCGCCCGCGACGCTGCGTCTGACCCTGCAATCGACACCGATGGTGCCCCTTCCGGGGACGAACCGCACATGCGGAACGAACGCGCTGCGAGGCCCGCATCAGGGCGTGGGGCCGACCGACGGCAGCTCGCGCCCGAGCGCGACGCACCCAAGCTGCAGAAGGTACTGGCGCAATCGGGCGCGGGCTCGCGGCGTGACATCGAGCAGTGGATCGTCGAAGGCCGCGTGACGGTGAACGCGGAGAAGGCGCACACCGGTCAACGCGTGTCGTTCGGCGACCGCGTGGCCATTGACGGCAGGCCGGTGCGCATCCGCATTGCGCCGCTGCCCGCGCGTGTCATCGCGTACCACAAGCCCGTGGGCGAAATCGTCACGCACGACGACCCGCAGCAGCGCCCGACCGTGTTCCGCAAATTGCCGCGGCTGTTCCAGGGAAAGTGGCAGTCCGTCGGTCGCCTCGACATCAACACCGAGGGGCTGTTGCTGTTCACCAATTCGGGCGAACTGGCCAACCAGTTGATGCACCCGCGCTTCGGCATCGAGCGCGAGTACGCGGTACGTGTGCTGGGTACGCTGGACGACGAGGCACGCGCGCGACTGCTCGAGGGCGTGGATGTCGAAGGCCAGCGCGCCGCGTTCCTGGCCATCGACGAAGGCGCCGGCGACGGTGCCAACCGCTGGTATCGCGTCACGATCGCCGAGGGTCGCCACCGTGAAGTGCGCAGGCTCTTCGATGTCGTAGGCCTGACGGTAAGCCGCCTCATCCGCATTCGCTACGGGGTGGTCGTGCTGCCGCGCGGGCTCAAGCGCGGCGTCTGGGTCGACTTGCCCGATGCGCGACGTTAAGGCGCTGCGACGCATGGTCGGGCAGGGCGATCGTCCAGGCCGTGGTGATCCCGGTGAGCGCACTGATCGTGGCAACGACGACGCACGTGCCCAGCAAGGGAGGCGCGGCCGCGGTCGAGGGCCTTCATCGCCACAGCGCCAACCGCAGGACCCGCGTGCAAATTTCGATAACAACCGAAGACCACCCGAGGGACGGCCGCCACCCAGGGGGCGGGGCGGTGAGCCTCGAGGTGGTGAGCCTCGAGGTGGTGAGCCTCGAGGTGGCGACCGCCGAGGCGGTGACCGCCAAGGTGGCAATCGCCAAGGCAGCGACCGCCAAGGTGCAAGCGGCCCGCGCAGGAACGCGCAGGGTGGTGAGGGCCCGATCCCGAACCCGCTGATGCAGACCTACGACAAGCGCGCAGGTCATGAGTCGAACCGCGCGCAACGTGAGTACGGCGAGGACGGCCCGATCCCGAACCCGTTGCAGCAGAACTTCGACAAGCGCGCGCTGCGTGAGTCCAACCGCGTGCCGCGGCGCGACTACGGCGACGAAGGCCCGATTCCCAACCCGTTGCAGCAAACCTTCGACAAGCGCGCGATCCAGGGGCATGGTGATGCCCTGGTGCTGGGCCGGCGCCGCGGTGGTCAGGGTGGGCAAGGCGGTCAGGGCGGTCAGCCGGATCCGATGCAGACGGCTGTGGGCTACATCGGCGCTGATGCCTTCCACGCCAAGTCGCAAGGTCGTGGCAACAACAAGGGCTCGGGGCGTCGTCGGCGTTGACGCGCGCCGCGGTGTTCGCCGTCATGTATGACGCGCATCATCACCACGACACACGCGCCGCCTAGAATCGTGGGTTATCGAAACAACGACGCTTCACAGAAGAAAGTTCCGCCATGGCCATCGAACGCACCCTGTCGATCATCAAGCCCGACGCTGTCGCTAAGAACGTCATCGGCGAAATCTATGCCCGCTTCGAAAAGGCCGGCCTGAAGGTGATCGCGGCGAAGATGGCTCATCTGTCGCGCGGTGAGGCCGAAGCGTTTTATGCCGTGCACAAGGCGCGCCCTTTCTTCGCCGACCTGGTGAAGTTCATGATCTCGGGCCCGGTGATGATTCAGGTCCTGCAAGGCGAGGGCGCCATCGCGAAGAACCGCGAGCTGATGGGCGCGACGGACCCGAAGAAGGCCGACAAAGGCACGATCCGCGCTGACTTCGCCGACAGCATCGACGCGAACGCGGTGCACGGCTCCGACGCACCCGAGACGGCGGCCGCGGAGATGGCGTTCTTCTTCCCCGGCATGAACGTCTACAGCCGCTGACGGGCGTGTTCGATCTGCTCGACGCCGACCGCGAATCTCTCGCGACCTACGTCGAGTCGCTGGGTGAAAAGCGCTTCCGCGCCACGCAGCTGTTCCGCGCAATCCATCAGCAAGGTGTCGCCGATGTCCAGCAGGTGAGCGGCCTCGCCAAGACGCTGCGGGCCAAGCTCGCGGGCCAAGCGCAACTGCAAGCCCTGCCGATCATCGACGAGCACGTGTCACGTGACGGCACGATCAAATGGCTGTTCGACGTCGGTGGCGGCGACGCCGTCGAGACTGTCTTCATCCCCGAAGACGATCGCGGCACGTTGTGCGTATCGTCGCAAGCCGGCTGCGCAGTCGGGTTGCCGCTTCTGCTCGACCGGGCACCAGGGGTTCAGCCGCAACCTCGACGACGGGCGAGATCCTGGCCCAGCTTTGGTACGCCGAACACGCATTGCGCAGGCGTCTCGGGCTTCCTGCTGGGCAACGGGCGATCGACAACGTCGTGATGATGGGCATGGGCGAGCCTCTGCAGAACTACGACCGGCTGTTGCCGGCGCTGCGCGTGATGCTCGACGACCATGGCTACGGCCTGTCGCGGCGACGTGTGAGCGTCAGCACCTCGGGCATCGTGCCGATGATCGACCGGCTGCGCGACGACTGCCCGGTAGCGCTGGCGGTGTCGCTGCACGCCAGCGACGATGCGCTGCGCGACCACTTGGTGCCGATCAACCGCAAGTACCCGATTGCCGAGTTGCTCGATGCCTGTGTGCGCTACCTGGACCGCGCGCCGCGCGACTTCGTCACCTTCGAGTACTGCATGCTCGACGGCGTGAACGACAGCCCCGACCAGGCGCGTGCGCTGCTGCAATTGGTGCGTGGCCGCGTGCCGTGCAAGTTCAACCTCATTCCCTTCAATCCGTTCCCCGCCTCGGGGCTGCGGCGTTCGCCGCGTGAACGCGTGACGGCGTTTGCAACCGTGCTTCAGGACGGTGGCGTGGTTACCACGATCCGCAAGACCCGCGGCGACGACATCGATGCTGCGTGTGGTCAACTTGCCGGCGAAGTCCAGGACCGCACCGGTGCGGCAGCACGCCTTCAGGCGAAGCGCATCGATTGGCACCCGTCGGCATCCAGGAGTACCCGTTGAAGGTCCCGTCGATGACACTCAGACCGCTCGTGGTGCTGCTGCTGGCATGCATCGTCGTTTTTGGCGGCTGCACGACAACGACCACCGTCACGGCCACCGGCGAAGTCAAGTCCTCGCCCGACTCAACCGACAACGAGAAGCGCGCGAAGGTGCGCCTCGAGCTGGCGATCAGCTACTTCGAGCGCGGGCAGAACGAAACCGCGCTGGATCAGACCAAGCAGGCCCTGGCGGCTGACCCGCGGCTGGCACCGGCATTCAACCTGCGCGGCTTGATTTACGCGTCGATGGGCGAATTGCAATTGGCCGAAGACAGCTTCCAGCGCGCACTCCAGCTCAATGCGCGCGATGGCGACGCGATGCACAACTACGGCTGGTTCCTGTGCCAGCAGGGCCGCTACCCCGACTCTCATCGGCAGTTCGAAGCGGCACTGAACATGACGACCTACCGCGAGGTTGCGCGAACGCTGCTCGCGCAAGGCGTGTGCTTCGGACGCGAGAAGCGGCTCGAACAGGCCGAAGCCGCGCTCACGCGAGCCTATTCCTTCGACGCCGACAACCCCGTGGTGGGCTACAACCTGTCTGACGTGTTGTACCGCCGTGGTGAGTTCGAACGCGCCCGATTCTTCGTGCGCCGGATCAACCAGAGCGCCGACTACTCGAACGCGCAGACGCTGTGGCTGGCGATGCGCATCGAGAACCGCATCGGCAACCGCGCCGGCGTCACGACGCTGGGGCAGGAGCTTCGCACACGCTACCCGCAGGCGCGTGAGACCACGGCCTACGACCGAGGACGGTTCGATGACTGAGACCTTCGAATCGGCATCGATCGCCTCGGGATCGAGCGCCGGGGCGATGCTGCGCGAGGCGCGCGAGCGCCAGGGCATGCACATTGCCATGCTCGCAGCGACGATGAAGGTCACCCCTGGCAAGCTCGAGGCGTTGGAAGCCGACCGCTACGACGAGCTGCCCGATCTGGCCTTCGTGCGAGCGTTGGCCAAGACCGTGTGCCGCGCGCTGAAGATCGACCCCGAACCGGTGCTTGCCAAGCTGCCGAGCCTGACCAGACCCGAGCGACTCGAGCACACGGCCGTTGGGCTCAACACACCGTTCCGCGAAGGTGGTGGCGGCAGGCACCGTGATGGTCAGCGCTGGTCCATCCTGCGCCGACCGGTCTTCTGGGCCACGCTGCTGGTGCTGGCGGGCGCTGTGTTGATGGCGACGGCACCACCATCGTGGCTCCAGAAGCTGACCATCGGCGGCGCTCGAACAGCGGCGTCCGGCAGCGGCGTGGTGTCCACGCCCGTCGGCAAGCCGGCCGCGGTGATGACCGAGGTCGCGCCCGCCCCGTTGGTATCCACGACGGCCACCGCGACGCCGCCCTCGGCCCCTGCGGCCGTCGTACCGACGCCAGTGCCGACGGTTCGCCCCGACTTCGTCGGGCCCCCGATGCGTGAAGCCGCGGCTGTCACCGTCGTCGAGACCGTACACGCAGCGCCGCCCGGTGCCGTTCCCTCGGCGGTGCCAGGCGCTGGCGTACTCGTGATCCGCGCCAAGGCCGAAGCCTGGGTCGACGTGAGCGACGCTCGCGGGCGCCCGCTGCTGGCACGTTCGCTCCAAGCCGGCGAGACCGTCGGCATCGACGGCGAGACCCCGTTGCGCGTGCGCCTGGGCAACGCCCCGCAGACCGAAGTGCGGTTCCGCGGCGAACTCGTCGACCTCGTGCCCAGAAGCACCGGCGCATCCGCGCGCTTCGAACTGAAATAAGCCATGAACGTGCGCGACCTCATCGACAACGAAGCCATCGAACCTGCCGTGGTGGCGCCACGCCGCTCTCGCCAGGCCCGTGTGGTCTGGGGCGAACGTGTCGTCACCATCGGCGGCGACGCACCGGTGCGCGTGCAGGCGATGACGAACACCGACACGGTCGACGTGATCGAAACCGCGATCCAGTGCAAGGACCTTGCGCGCGCCGGGTCCGAGATGGTGCGCATCACCGTCAACACGCCCGAGGCTGCCGACGCCGTGCCGCGCATCCGCGACCAGCTCGACCGCATGGGCGTCGACGTGCCGCTGATCGGCGACTTCCACTACAACGGCCACCGCCTGCTGACCGATCACCCGGCGATGGCGCAGGCGCTGTCGAAGTACCGCATCAACCCCGGCAACGTCGGCAAGGGCGACAAACGCGACAAGCAGTTCGGCCAGATGATCGACGCCGCGATGCGCTTCGACCGCCCGGTGCGCATCGGCGTCAACTGGGGCAGCCTCGACCAGGAACTGCTGGCTTCGCTGATGGACGACAACGCCAAGCGCGCGCAGCCGTGGGACGCGAAGCAGGTGATGTATCAGGCGCTGATCGCGTCGGCCATCGGCTCGGCAGGCCACGCGGTCGAGCAGGGCATGAACCCCGACCAGATCATCATCAGCTGCAAGGTCAGCGGCGTGCAGGACCTGATCTCGGTCTACCGCGCGCTGGCGCGCCGCACCGACCACGCGCTGCATCTGGGCCTGACCGAAGCGGGCATGAGCACGAAGGGCACGGTTGCGTCGGCCACGGCGCTCGCGATCCTGATGCAGGAAGGCATCGGCGACACGATCCGCGTGTCATTGACGCCGCAGCCGGGCGAGTCGCGCACGCAGGAAGTGTTGATCGCGCTCGAACTGCTGCAGGCGCTGGGCCTGCGCCACTTCAACCCGAGCGTGACCGCGTGCCCCGGATGCGGCCGCACCACCAGCACCGTGTTCCAGGAACTGGCGCAGCAGATCGACAACCACCTGCGCGCGAGCATGCCGGCGTGGAAGTCGAAGTACCCCGGCGTCGAGAACCTCCGGGTTGCGGTGATGGGCTGCATCGTCAACGGCCCGGGCGAAAGCAAACACGCCGATGTCGGCATCAGCCTGCCAGGCACCGGCGAAGCACCGGCCGCGCCCGTGTTCATCGACGGCGAGAAGGCGATGACGCTGCGCGGTGAGACCATCGCCGCGGACTTCCAGCGCGTGGTCGAGGGCTACATCGAGCGCCGCTTCGGCCACGCCTGTTCGCGGGGCATTGACGCTCGCTGCCTCGACGCGCACCGCGGGCCCTTCCCGCGGCTTCTGGACCGTTCTTTCTGCGACCATGGCCAACCCCAAGATCACCGCCGTCAAAGGCATGAGCGACCTGCTGCCCGCCGAGTCGGCAAAGTGGCAGTGGGTCGAGTCCCGCATCCGCGAGCTGATGCGC
Organism: uncultured beta proteobacterium; assembly: GCA_963738615.1. Taxonomy (GTDB): domain Bacteria; phylum Pseudomonadota; class Gammaproteobacteria; order Burkholderiales; family Burkholderiaceae_C; genus CAVTWY01. The sequence goes on along the minus strand of CAVTXI010000012.1, from coordinate 491,194 downwards.
CGCTACGGCTACGCCGAGATCCGCACGCCGATCGTCGAGCCGACGCCGCTGTTCGTGCGCGGCCTCGGCGAAGTCACCGACATCGTCGAGAAGGAGATGTACTCCTTCGTCGACGCCATGAACGGCGACGCGTTGAGCCTGCGCCCCGAAAACACCGCCGGGGTCGTGCGCGCCGCGGTCGAACACTCGCTGCTGTACGACGGCGGCAAGCGGCTGTGGTACTGCGGACCGCAGTTCCGCCACGAGCGGCCGCAGAAGGGTCGCTCGAGACAGTTCCATCAGTTCGGTGTCGAGGCGCTGGGCTTCGTCGGCCCCGATGTCGACGCCGAGGTCATCCTGATGTGCCGCGCGCTGTGGCGCGAGTTGGGCCTGATGGACGGGCGCGATGTCCGTCTCGAGCTCAACTGCCTGGGCCAGCCCGACGAGCGTCGCGCACACCGCGAAGCGCTGGTGCGCCACTTCGAAGCGCATGCCGATCAACTCGACGACGACGCGAAGCGCCGTTTGCACACCAACCCGCTGCGCATCCTCGACACCAAGAACCCGGCGATGCAGGCGATCGGTCGATGCAGCGCCGAAGTTGATCGAACACTTGGGCGAGGCCTCGCGCGCGCACTTCGCGGGCCTGTGCGCGATGCTCGATGCGGCGGGGCAGGCCTACACCGTGAACCCGCGTCTGGTGCGCGGCATGGACTACTACAACCTCACGGTCTTCGAGTGGATCACGACGCGGCTGGGCGCGCAGGGCACGATCTGCGGTGGCGGGCGCTACGACGGGTTGTCCGAACAACTGGGCGGCAAACCCGCGCCCGGTATCGGCTTTGCGTCGGGGCTCGAGCGCGTGATCATGCTGGTCGACGAAGTTGGCGCTGCACCCGCAGCGCCGGGCCCGACGCCTACGCGATCGTTCCCGGAGCGGCAGCCGCCATGGCGCAGGCGATGGTGGTGATCGAAGCGCTGCGCGCCGCGGGCTGCTCGGTGGTGCTGCACGCCGGCGGTGGCAGCATGAAGTCGCAGTTCAAGCGTGCCGACGCAAGCGGCGCATCTTTTGCGCTGATCTTCGGCGATGAAGAACTTGCGCAGGGCATGGTGGCGGTGAAGCCGCTGCGTGCCGGGGCGGCCGAAGCGCAAGGCACCCAGGTCACGCAGGTCGTGCAGATCGTGCGTCCGATTGCGTCGGCAGCGCAGTGGGCGCACGAGTTGCGCGCCTCATAATCCGCGTTTGTTTTCGAGCCGGTGTGGCACTTGATTCACCGCGCCTGACTTCCTACTACCGAACACCGAGCATGGCCTCATCACTCGACCTGCAAGAGCAGGAACAGCTCGACTCGCTGAAGGCGTTCTGGCGCCAGTACGGCAACCTGATCACCCTTGCGCTGGCGCTGGGCTTCGCCGTGGTCGCGGGCATCAACGGCTGGAACCTCTGGCAGCGCAAGCAGGCCGAGAACGCCGCGGCACGGGTCGACCAGTTGGAAGCCGCGGTGCAGGCTGGCGACGCGCGCGCGCGCAGGCGATCTTCGACGACATCCGCAACAACTTCGCGCGCACGACCTACGCCGCACATGCTGGCCTTTCGACCGCCAAGCTTCAAGTGCAGAAGGCGATGCCCGATGAGGCGCTGAAGTCGCTGGCCTGGGTGGCCGACAACGCAACCGACCCTGAGATCAAAATCCTCGCGCGCCTGCATGCGGCTGGTGTGCTGATGGACAAGAAGCAGTACCCCGAGGCGCTTGCGCAGCTCGACGCGGCCGGCAAAGCCGAGGGCACGATGGCAGCGCTGATCGGCCGACCGCCGTGGCGACGTGCTGTCACTGTCGGGCAAGGCCGACGACGCTCGCGCGGCCTATCAGGCGGCACACGCGGCGATGGACGCGAAGCTCGAATACCGCCAGATCCTCGAGGCGAAGCTCGCGGCGATGGGCAGTTCACCGAAGGCCGTCACCCCCAACGCCACGCAGCCCGCCGCGGCGGGGGCTTCGAAGTGACGACTGCACGTCCCGAAGGCGTGGAGCCCTGCACCGCGGGTGTTGGTTGCTTCGCTGCTGACAGCGATGCTTTTGATGGCCGGCGGCTGTTCGTCGACCGACAAGCCCAAGCCCACACCGCTCGAGGTGCTGTCGTCGCAAACCACCATCGGCCGAAAGGCCTGGAGCGTGTCGATCGACAAGGTCGGCTTCCCGATCGCGCCCGCGGTGAGCGGCGACACGGTCGCGCTGGCGGCAGGCAAGAACATCGTCGTCATCGGCCACGCGGACGGCGCGGAACGCTGGCGCATGGACGTCGGCGCTGACATCGCCGCCGGAGCCGGCAATGACGGTCGCCGCGTCGCCGTGGTGACGACGGGCAATGACATCGTCGTCGCCGAGGCTGGGCGTCAGCTTTGGAAGCAGCCGCTGCCCACGCGCGTGGCGACTGCGCCATTGGTTGCGGGGGAACGCGTCTTCGTGCTGGGGGTCGATCGCACCATTCACGCCTTTGACGCGCTCGACGGCACGCGGCTTGTGGAGCACGCAGCGCCCCCCGGGCGACGCGCTGGGCCTTGTGCACCAGGGCGTGCTGCAACCCTACGGGAATGTGCTGCTGGCGGGGCAGGGGCCGCGCTTGGCGCTGGTCGATTCTCTGCGTGGCACGGCCACGCGCGAGGTTGCGGTGGCCACGCCGCGTGGAACCAACGAAGTCGAGCGTTTGGCCGATCTGGTCGGACCTGCCGCGCGTGTGGGCGACGTGGTTTGTTTGCGGGCTTTCCAGGCGAGCGTCGGCTGCGTCGATGCGGCACGTGGCACGCTGATGTGGAGCAAGAACACCACGGGCTCGCAAGGCGTGGGCGCGGATGCTGGGCTGGTGGTAGCCGCCGACAGCCAGGGACAAGCTCAGCGCGTGGAAGGCGCGCAGCGGAGACACCGCGTGGTCGCACGAGCGCTTGCTGCATCGCGGCTTGGGCGGCGTGGTCGTGCTGCCGAAGGCGGTGGTCGTCGGCGATGCCGATGGTGTGCTGCACTTCTTCGACCGCGACACCGGCGCGACGCTTCAGCAACTGGTCACCGAAGGCGGCACCGTCGTCGGCACGCCGGTGCTGGCGGGCCGCACGCTCATCATGGTCAAACGCAGCGGTGCGGTGGTCGGCGTCGCGGTCGACTGACCGCGGTCCGCAGACGACCACGATCATGAAACCCGTCGTGGCCTTCGTAGGCCGGGCCAACGTCGGCAAGAGCACGCTCTTCAACCGGCTGACGGCCACGCGCGACGCGATCGTCGCCGACTTCCCGGGTCTGACGCGCGATCGCCACTATGGTGACGCGAGCTTCGGCGACCGAGAAGTCATCGTCGTCGATACCGGCGGCTTCGAGCCCAGCAAGCCCAGCGGCGTGGTCGCGATGATGGCCAAGCAGACGCACCAGGCCATCGCCGAGGCCGATGTCGTCGTCTTCGTCGTCGACCTGCGAGCCGGCGTCACGGCGCAAGACCACGACATCGCGCGCACGCTGCGCACGACCGGCAAGCCGGTCGTGGTGGCAGCCAACAAGGCCGAAGGCATGGCGACCTCGCCGCTGCTGGGCGAGTTGCACGAACTGGGCATGGGCGACCCGCTTCCGGTTTCGGCTGCGCACGGGCAGGGCATGCGCGACCTGATGGACGCGGTGGTCGAACGCCTGCCACAGGCCGATGAACCCGCATCGGCCGATTCCGAGGATGACCCGCTGCGCCCGATGCGCATCGCCGTCGCCGGCCGACCGAACGTCGGCAAGAGCACGCTGATCAACACATGGCTGGGCGAGGAGCGTCTTGTCGCGTTCGACCAACCCGGCACGACACGCGATGCCATTCACGTGCCGCTGCGCCGTGACGGCCGCGACTTCGAGTTGATCGACACCGCGGGCCTGCGCCGCAAGGGCAAGGTCTTCGAGGCTGTCGAGAAGTTCTCGGTCGTCAAGACTTTGCAGGCGATCGCCGAGGCGAACGTCGTCGTGCTGCTGCTCGACGCGACGCAGGGAGTGACCGACCAGGACGCGCACATCGCCGGCTACGTGCTCGAGTCGGGCCGCGCCGTGGTGATCGCTGTCAACAAGTGGGACGCGGTCGACAAGTATCAGCGTGAGCTGCTCGACCGCTCGATCGAATCACGCCTTCCGTTCCTGCGCTATGCCGAGGTGCTGCGCATCAGCGCGCTGAAGCGAAGTGGCCTGGGTCCTGTGTGGAAGGCGATGATCCGCGCGCATGAATCGGCCATGTGCAAGATGCCCACGCCGCGCCTGACGCGCCTGCTGCTAGAAGCGGTTCAGCACCAGGCGCCTCCCCGGGCGGGTTCGTTTCGGCCGAAGATGCGTTATGCCCATCAGGGCGGCATGAATCCGCCGGTGGTCGTGATCCATGGCAACTCGCTGGATCACGTCAGCGCGGCCTACAAGCGTTTCCTCGAGGGGCGCATCCGCGATGCGTTCAAGCTGGTGGGCACGCCCTTGCGCATCGAGTGCCGCACGTCGAGGAACCCTTTTGACGAACGCTGACTCCAAACTCGTCAATCCAGACTCAGTCGCATTCGGACCACGGCGCCGTCCGACGCCAGCAGCAAGTGGCGTGTGATAACGTCGCCGCTCGGCTGCGGGATGTCGATTTACCGACACACGCGGTCGAACAACAACATCAACTCACGCCAACGACACGGAGCATATCGTGAGCAATAAAGGGCAACTCCTACAAGACCCGTTCCTGAACTTGCTGCGCAAAGAGCACGTTCCGGTGTCGATCTATCTGGTCAATGGCATCAAGCTGCAAGGCCATATCGAGTCGTTCGACCAGTACGTGGTCCTGCTGCGCAATACCGTCACCCAAATGGTCTACAAGCACGCGATCTCGACAGTCGTGCCTGGCCGCGCGGTCAATTTCCATGCGCAAGAGGCCGGTGGCACCGACGCGCCCTGATGCCGGTGAACCCTGATGCACGCTGATTCGCCCGACCGAGGCTGACGCCGACTTTGCAAGAGCCGTCGACTTTGCCGGATCCTCCTCGCGCGATTCTCGTGGGGGTGGACTTCGGGCGTGATGCCAGCTTCGACCAGGGTCTCGACGAGCTGGCGCTGTTGGCCCAATCGGCTGGCGACGTGCCGGTCGCGCGCGTGATCGCGCGGCGCAAGGCGCCCGACGCAGCGTTGTTCGTGGGCAGCGGCAAGGCGGACGAAATCAAGGCCCTGGTGCAGGAGCACGACGCGCAGGGCGTCATCTTCGATCAGGCCCTGTCGCCCGCCCAGCAACGCAACCTCGAACAACATATCGGCGTGGCGGTGTCGGACCGCACCGCGCTGATCCTCGACATCTTCGGCGACCGCGCGCGCAGCCACGAGGGCAAGCTTCAAGTCGAACTGGCGCGGCTGCAGTACCTTGCGACGCGCCTGGTGCGTCGCTGGTCGCACCTCGAACGTCAGCGCGGTGGCATCGGCGCGCGCGGCGGCCCGGGCGAAGCGCAGATCGAACTCGATCGCCGCATGATCGACGACCGCATCAAGTCGCTCAAGGCGCGGCTGGTCAAGGTCAAGCGCCAGCGCGACACCCAGCGGCGCGCCAGGGTGCGGCAGGGCACGCCGAGGGTCTCGCTGGTGGGCTACACCAACGCAGGCAAGAGCACGCTGTTCAACGCGATGGTGAAGGCGCGGGCCTATGCGGCCGACCAGCTCTTCGCGACCCTCGACACCACCACGCGATCGTTGTGGCTGGCGGACCTGCAGGGCAACGTCACGTTGTCCGACACCGTGGGCTTCATCCGCGACCTTCCGCACCGGCTGGTCGAAGCCTTTCAGGCCACGCTGCTCGAGGCGGCTGACGCCGACCTGCTGCTGCACGTCGTCGATGCGGCCAGCCCGGCTTGGCAAGAGCAGATGTTCGAGGTCGAACGCGTACTCGACGAGATCGGCGCAGGTGACATTACGCAGGTGGTCGTGTTCAACAAGATCGACCTGCTGGAAGCCTCGAGGCAGCCGCGCGTGCGGGTCGACCGGATGGAGCATCCGTCGGCCGATGGCGGCTCGCGGCAGCTGTCGCGGGTGTTCGTCAGTGCCCTCGACGGCACGGGCCTCGACGAACTTCGTCGCGTGATCGCGACCGATGTGTCTGCGCAGGTGCCTGCATGGCCTGACGGCGACGGGTCGTCTGTCGTTTCCGGGGCAGAATCCGACGGCGGAGTTGCTTCGACCTGATCGTTGCGAGCGTTCCGCCTTCGACGAGGCAACCGCGCACGGAGCGCTCCTTTGTTTCACCGCTCGTCGGCCCGGCTTTGTCCCTCACCGCCCTTGATCGCGAGCCGAACGGCCGCATCTGAATTCATATCCATGCACGCAGAACCCGTTTCGCCGGCCTTTGGCTCCCGCCTGCGCGAGGTGACCCTCGCTGTGCGAGCCTTGGGCAGCCGAGTCTTCATGAGCGGCAAGGACGGCGGGCCGCCGGATCTCGACGAGTTGTGGCGCGATTTCAATCGCAAGCTTGGCTCATTGTTCGGCAAGGGCGGTGGCGATTCGCAGCGCCCGAACCGCCGCGCAAACGATTCAAATGGGGGTGGCGGACCTTCGTTCGAACCTGATGCACGCAGCGCCGGTCTGGGCGCTTTGCTGATCCTCGCTGTGGCTGCCCTCGTCTGGCTGGGCAGCGGCTTCTACATCGTCCAGGAAGGTCACCAGGCCGTGGTGACGACATTCGGGCGCTACGCGAGCACGCAGGACGCCGGGCTGGAAGTACCGCATGCCGTGGCCGATCCAGGCGCACGAGACGGTGCCGTTTCACCTTCTGCGCTCGGTCGAAGTCGGGCGCAACAGCGTGTCGCAGACGACGGGCCTGCGCGATTCGTCGATGCTCACGCGCGACGAAAACATCGTCGACATTCGATTTACCGTGCAGTACCGATTGAAAGACACGCGCGAGTTCCTGTTCGAGAACCGCGACCCCGACGCCGCCGTCGTGCAGGCCGCTGAATCGGCGATCCGCGAGACCGTCGGTTCGAGCCTCGTCGACGAGGTGCTCTACGAAAAGCGTGACGCGATCGCCAACGACATCGCGAAGTCGGTGCAGGCGCAACTCGACCGACTGAAGTCGGGCATCTCGGTGTCGAACATCAACGTGCAGAGCGTGCAGGTGCCCGAGCAGGTGCAGGCCGCGTTCCAGGACGCGCAAAACGCCAAGACCGACAGCGACAGCTTCAAGAACAAGGCGCAGGCGTATGCCAACGACGTGATTCCGAAGGCGCAGGGCACTTCGGGACGCCTTCGCGAAGAGGCGCAAGCGCATGCTGTCAGCATCGTCGCGCGCGCCACGGGTGATGCCGACCGCTTCCGCCAGGTGCTGACCGAATACCAGAAGGCGCCCGTGGTCACGCGCGACCGCCTTTACCTCGAGACCATGCAGCAGGTCTACGGCAACGTCAGCAAGGTGATGATCGAAGGCCGCACCGGATCGAACCTCTTGTACTTGCCGCTCGATAAATTGATGCAAAACGCAGCCACGCCGGCGGCCGGCGGTACCGCAGCCGCGCCCGAGCCTTCTGCGGCAACGACCGGCACCGTGCCGGCGGCCGACCCTCGGTCACGCGACGGCTCGCGCACGCGCGACCGTGAAGGCCGTTGAGGAGCGACGCATGAACCGCATCGGATTAGCCATCGCGTCGCTGCTCATCCTGGCGATGCTCATCGGCTCGACACTCTTCGTCGTCGACCAGCGCCAGTTCGCCGTCGTCTACTCGCTGGGCGAGATCAAGAAGGTGGTCGACGCGCCGGGGCTCGAGTGGAAGCAGCCGCCGCCATTTCAGAACGTCGTGTTCCTCGACAAGCGCGTGCAGACGATGGACAGCGTCGAATCGCGCCCGATCTTCACGGCCGAGAAGCAAAGCCTGATCATTGACTGGCTGGTGAAGTGGCGCATCACGGACCCGCGCATCTTCATCCGCAACAACGGCCGAGACATGCGCAATCTCGAGGCGCGGTTTTCTCCTGTCGTGCAGGCGGCGTTCAACGACGTGATCACGCGCCGCACCGTTGGCGGCGTACTGTCGACCGACCGCGACAGCGTCATGGGTGACGTGCGCAAGCGCTTGATCGAAGAGGCCAAGATCTTCGGCATCGAAATCGTCGATGTGCGTATCAAGCGCGTCGATTTCATCGCCGGCACCAGCGAGAAGATCTACGAGCGCATGCGCTCCGAGCGATTGCAGTTTGCCAACAAGCTGCGTTCGACGGGTTCGGCCGAAGCCGAGAAAATCCGCGCCGACGCCGACCGGCAGCGCGACGTGATCGTGGCCGAGGCTTACCGTGATGCGCAGAAGGTGATGGGTGAGGGTGACGCCAAAGCGTCGGCGCAGTACGCCGATGCCTTCGGGCGCGATCCGCAGTTCGCCGAGTTCTATCGCAGCCTTCAGGCCTACCGCGAGAGCTTCCGCAGCAAGAGCGACATCATGGTCGTGGACCCGAGCAGCGAGTTCTTCAAGGCGATGCGCGGAACGCCGAACCCGCCTGCGCCACCGCCCCGGCGTTGACCGCATCGCGTCCGTTGCCGGCACCGGGCCCCGCTGCCGACACACACTGCTGACACATCGCGTCGCATGCTCGACCAGATCTTCGTTGCGTTCGCACTGGTGCTCGTCATCGAAGGGCTGATGCCGCTCATCGCACCCGGAATTTGGCGCCAGATGTTCGGGCGCATTCTCGCGATGCGCGACGGCCAGCTTCGCTTCGTGGGGCTGGGCAGCGTGGCGGCCGGTTTAGTCCTTCTCGCGATCGCACGGTTGAGTGCGGGCATCTGTGGCGTCGTGCACACGTCACTAGAATGCCTGCTTTAACGAAGCCACAACTTCATGCCCTCTGCATGGCTTCTGCCTGACGACATCGCCGACGTTTTGCCGGCGCAGGCCGGGCGCATCGAAGCATTGCGGCGTTCGCTGCTCGATTTGGCGTACGGCTATGGGTTCGAACTCGTCATCCCGCCGCTTGTCGAGTACCTCGAATCGCTGCTTTCGGGCACCGGGCACACGCTCGACCTGCAGACCTTCAAGCTCATCGATCCCTCGAGCGGGCGCACGCTCGGGTTGCGCGCTGACGCCACGCCGCAGGTTGCGCGCATCGACGCGCATTTGCTCAATCGCGAAGGGGTCGCTCGCCTTTGCTACTGCGGCCCGGTGGTGCACACACGTGCCCGCGCACCCGAGGCAACGCGCGAACCCTTGCAGTTCGGTGCCGAGGTCTACGGTCACGCCGGCCTCGAGGCCGATCTCGAAGTGCTCGAGTTGGCACTCGACGGTCTCGAGACAGCGGGTGTGAAGGGTGTTCTGGTCGACCTGGGCGACGCGCGTGTCGTGCGCACCGTACTCGAAGGCGTGGCGCCGGCGCGCGCTGCGGCCATGGCCAACGCGCTCGCACGCAAAGACGCGTCGGCGCTTGGGCACGAGGCTAGGGCCCTGCCAACCGGCACGCGCGAAGCGCTGATGCGCCTGCTCGATCTTTACGGTGGCGAAGAGATCGTCGACGAGGCCCGGCGATGCCTGCCGGCTGCTGCGCGACCCGCGCTCGACGATCTGCAATGGCTGGCCTCACGCATTCGCCGCTCGCACCCCGACGTGCGGCTGTCTTTCGACCTGGCCGATACGGGTGGGTGGGGCTACTACAGCGGCCCGTGCTTTGCTGCCTATGGCGCCCGCGGCAGTGGCGCGTTGCTGCGCGGCGGGCGCTACGACGAAGTTGGCGCCGTCTTTGGTCGTAACCGACCTGCGGTCGGGTTCAGCCTCGACCTCAAACAACTCGCGTCCGTCAGCGCCGTTCGGCCCGCGCCGGGCGCGATCCTCGCGCCGTGGAGCGAGGACCTCGAGCTACGCGACGCGGTGCGGCGCCTGCGCGGGCGCGGTGAGATCGTCGTTTGCGCGCTGCCCGGTCATGAGCGCGACATGCAGTCCTTCGACTGCGACCGGGAACTGCTCTGTGTCGACGGGCAGTGGGTGGTGCAACCACGCTGCTGATCTGATTGCTGCTGTCGTCACGCACCGCCCCGATTCACCACACTGAACCCTTACCTCGAACTCGCTTTGATTGACATGAACACGAGCAACACGCCAGGCGGACGCAACGTCGTCGTCGTCGGTACGCAATGGGGCGACGAAGGCAAGGGCAAGGTGGTCGACTGGTTGACCGACCATGTCGCAGGCGTCGTGCGTTTTCAGGGCGGCCATAACGCCGGCCACACGCTGGTCATCAAAGGCGTGAAGACCGCATTGCAGCTGATCCCCAGCGGCATCATGCGCGACAGCGTCGAGTGCTTTATCGGCAACGGCGTCGTGGTCGACCCGGCACACCTGTTGGGCGAGATCGCGCGCCTCGAGGGCATCGGCGTCGAAGTGCGCTCGCGCCTGTTCCTCAGCGAGTCGTGCCCGTTGATCCTGCCGTTCCACGTCGAACTGGACCACGCGCGCGAGGCGCTGCGCGAATCCAGCGGCGCCGGCAAGATCGGCACCACCGGCAAGGGCATCGGCCCGGCCTACGAAGACAAGGTCGCGCGCCGCGCGCTGCGCGTGCAGGACCTGAAGCACCCCGAGCGCTTCCGTCGCAAGCTCGAGGTGCTGCTGGCGGGGCACAACGAAGCGCTGTCCGGGTCGTTGAAGCGCGCGTCGATGGCCATCGAGCCGATGTTCGAGCAGGCGATGACGCATGCGAAGGCACTCGCGCCCTTGATGGCCGACGTGGGCTACCGCATCCACCAGGCCAACCAGCAGGGACGCAACATCCTGTTCGAAGGTGCGCAAGGCACGCTGCTCGACGTTGACCACGGCACCTATCCGTTCGTCACGTCCAGCAACTGCGTCGCGGGCAACGCGGCCGCCGGCTCGGGCGTGGGCCCGGGCAGCCTGCACTACGTGCTGGGCATCACCAAGGCCTACACCACGCGCGTGGGTTCGGGGCCGTTCCCGACCGAACTGGATATCAACGCAACGGGCACCGTCGGCCATCACCTGAGCACCGTCGGGCAAGAGCGCGGCACCGTCACCGGTCGCGCGCGGCGTTGTGGCTGGCTCGACGCTGGTGCACTGAAGCGCTCGATGATCATCAACGGTGTCTCAGGCCTGTGCATCACCAAGCTCGACGTGCTGGACGGTCTGCCCGAGGTGAAGGTGGCGGTGGGCTACAAGCTGGCCGGACGCACGCTCGACATCCTGCCGCTCGACGCCGACGACATCGTGGCTTGTGAGCCGATCTACGAAACCTTTCCCGGCTGGACCGAAACCACCGCGGGCATCACGCAGTGGGACCGGTTGCCGCGCAACGCGCGCGCCTACCTCGAACGCGTGCAAGCCATGATCGGCGCGCCGATCGACATGGTGTCGACCGGACCCGACCGCGAGCACACCATCCTGCTGCGGCACCCGTACCAGCGCTGACAGCAAACACCAAACAATAAGAACAACACCAGGGCGGCCCGAACTCCATTTCCTGGAAGCGAGCAAAACGACATGCTGACCGAAGACGGCAAGCACCTCTACGTATCGTGGGACGAGTACCACCATCACATCGAACGACTCGCGCTGAAGATCCACGCGTCGGGTTGGGCGTTCGACCAGATCCTGTGCCTGGCGCGCGGTGGCATGCGGCCGGGCGACGTGCTTTCGCGCGTGTTCGACAAACCGCTGGCGATCATGAGCACCAGTTCGTATCGGGCCGACGCCGGCACGATCCAGGGCCGCCTTGACATGGCCAAGTACATCACCCTGCCCAAGGGCGAACTGGCCGGGCGCGTGCTGCTGGTCGACGATCTCGCCGACTCGGGCATCACGCTGCGCGCGGTGGTCGACCGTCTGCGCCAGAACCCGGCCATCGCCGAGCTGAAATCCGCGGTGATCTGGACCAAAGCTGTGTCGACGTACACCCCGGACTACTTCGTCGAGCTCCTGCCCTCGAGCCCTTGGATTCACCAGCCGTTCGAGGAGTACGACAACCTCAGGCCCGATGGGCTGGCGAAGAAGTTCGCTGTTTGAGCGACTCGAGATCGCTCGACGCCTCAGTGGTTCCAAGCGCCGAGCGCCCTGAAACGACGAAGCCGGCACGTGCCGGCTTCGATGAATCGTCTGATTGGTGCCCAGGAAGGGACTCGAACCCCCACGGTGTTACCCGCTAGTACCTGAAACTAGTGCGTCTACCAATTCCGCCACCTGGGCATTTCAGGAGCGCGAAAGTCTACATCATCAAAACACAAATCAATCCAAAAGAAGCCGCGCCCGGCGCGGCGCTGATGAGCGAAGTCGAAGGCACGGTGCAAGGTCACCGCGACGGCCACGGCTTCGTCATCGTCGGCCCTTCGACAAGCTCAGGACAGGCTAGCCGGGGCGACGACATCTATCTGTCTGCGCAGGAGATGAACACGGTGCTGCACCGTGACCGCGTGCGCGTGCGCATCGTGCGCTACGACCGGCGCGGCCGCCCCGAAGGGCGCGTGCTCGAGATTCTCGAGCGTCGCAAGGCGCCGCTCATCGGCCGCCTGCTGCATGAAAGCGGCGGCTGGGTCGTCGCGCCCGAAGACAAGCGCTACGGCCAGGACATCCTGGTGCCGAAGAACGCCATCGCGGGCGCGCAGGCCGGGCAGGTGGTCGCGGTCGAGTTGACCGAGCCACCGTCGATGTTCTCGCAGCCCGTGGGCCGCATCACCGAAGTGCTGGGCGACATCGACGATCCGGGCATGGAGATCGAAATCGCGGTGCGCAAGTTCGAAGTGCCACACCGCTTCTCGGCCGAAGCCATGGCGCAGGCCGCGGCGCTGCCCGAGACGATCCGCGCGGTCGACCGCAAGCACCGCATCGATCTTCGCGACGTGCCGTTCGTGACGATCGACGGCGAAGACGCGCGCGACTTCGACGATGCCGTGTACTGCGAACCGATGAAGATCGGCCGCGGCAAGTCGGCGCAAGAAGGCCACCGACTGCTGGTGGCCATCGCCGACGTGAGCCACTACGTGAAGCCTGGCGAGGCGATCGATGGCGATGCGTACGAGCGCGCCACGTCGGTGTACTTCCCGCGGCGTGTGATCCCGATGCTGCCCGAGAAGCTGTCGAACGGGCTGTGTTCGCTCAACCCCGAGGTCGAACGCCTCGCGCTGGTGTGCGACATGGTGATCACGGCCGACGGCGACATCCACGCCTACCAGTTCTACCCTGCGGTGTTCGTCTCGCACGCGCGCCTCGAGTACGACGAGGTCGCGGCGATGCTCGCCAACACGCGTGGCCCCGAAGCGCTGCGGCGCGTCGACGTGCTGCCGCACCTGCTGCACCTGCACGACGTGTTCCGTGCTCGCCTGAAAGAGCGCGCGCGGCGCGGCGCGATCGACTTCGACACCACCGAAACCAAGATCGTCTGCGACGACAACGGCCGCATCGAGAAGATCGTGCCGCGCACGCGCAACGACGCGCACCGGCTGATCGAAGAGGCGATGCTCGCGGCCAACGCGTGCTCGGCCGAGTTCATCCTCGGCGCGAAGCACCCGAGCCTGTTCCGCGTGCACGAAGGCCCGACGCCCGAGAAGCGCCAGGCGCTGCAAGACCAGCTGCGTGCGCTGGGCGTGGGCCTGAGCGTCAGCGACGACCCCACGCCGGGCGAGATGCAGGCCATCGCGAACGCCGTGCGCGACCGACCCGACGCCTCGCAGATCCACATGCTGCTGCTGCGCTCGATGCAGCAGGCGATCTACACGCCGATCAACGCGGGGCACTTCGGTCTGGCGTTCGAGGCCTACACGCACTTCACCAGCCCTATCCGCCGCTACCCCGACCTGCTGGTTCACCGCACGATCAAGGCGATCTTGTCGGGCAAGCGCTATCACGTCGATGCTGGCCTGGCCGACGAGGCCGCTCAGCATCCCGTGCGCAAGGGCGGCAAGGCACCGAAGGCCCACGCCAACGAAGGGCCGGCGTGGGCAGCCGCAGGCTTGCATTGCAGCACCAACGAGCGCCGCGCCGACGACGCGTCGCGCGACGTTGAAGCGTGGCTGAAGACGCGCTTCATGCGCGACCGCCTGGGCGAAGTCTTCATGGGCACCGTCAGCGGCGTCGCGGGCTTCGGCCTCTTCGTGCAGCTCGACACGCTGTACGTCGACGGCCTCGTGCACATCACCGAACTCGGCGGCGAGTACTACAAGTTCGACGAGGCGCGGCAAGAACTGCGCGGCGAGCGCACCGGCGTGCGCTACGCGGTCGGCACACGCCTGCGCGTGCAGGTCAGCCGCGTCGATCTCGACGCCCGCAAGATCGACTTCCGCCTCGTGCGCGAAGGCGAGGGCGAACGCCTGATCTCACGCGGAAGCTCCACATCGGGCAAGGATCGCGCCGCGATGAAGGACGAGGCCGAATCGTCCCTGCAGCGCCTGGAAGACGTGCGCGCCGAAGACGCTCGAGTGCGCGCCGACCGCAACCAGGTCCGTCGCGCCGAGAAGCGGGTGAAGTCGGGCGTGGCGCGCGGAAAGGGCAAACGCGTTGCGCCCGATCGGGTGGGCAAGCCTGCCGCGCGCAAGCGGCAGGGGTGACGTGCAGGTGGCGCTGCTTCGTCAACGTTCTGGCGACGAGGCCGGGTCCTGTCGGTAGTAGCCGGCCAGCAGCGCGTACAGCGCCGGCCGCTCGTCCTCGCAGCAGCTGCGGCGTGACGAAGAACGATTCGCTGGTGACGGCGAAGAACTCGTCGATGCCTTCGGCGCCGTAGGGGTCGATCACGGTGTCGTGGCCGCAGACCACGCGTTCCTGGAAGTGGTCGAACTCGACCTGCATCACCTCGAGCCATCGCCGCTGCTCGGCTGCCGTGGGCAGCATGGGCATGCCGTCGCCTGCGCCGTTGGCAAGGTCGAGCACGTGGGCGAATTCGTGGATGACGACGTTGTAGCCCCAGGGTGACGTGCGTTCGCCGCTGGCGTCGGTCCAACTGAGCATCAGCGGGCCGCCTTCCATCGCTTCGCCGGCCAGCACTTCGTCGTAGGCATGCACAAGGCCGGTGTCGTCGTCGGTGATTTCGCGCGCGGCGACGACCTCGTCGGCGTGCATCACGATGCCGACGAAGCTGGCGTAGTGCTGCAAGCCGAGGTGCAGCACCGGCAGGCACGCCTGCGCGGCCACGGCGACCGCGACGTCGTCGGTGACTTCGAAGCCGCCCGCGCCGCTGAACTCCTTCTGGTCGAGGAACAGGCTCACCATCTGGCGCAGGCGTGTCAGTTCGTCGTCGCTGCGCTGTGCGATGAAGGGTAGGCGCTGCAACGTCGACGCCCACAGCTCGTCGGATACGGCGCGGCGCTCGAGCACGCGGCGCGTGCGCCAATCACGCCAGCGACGAACGATGCTGACACGGTGCTCTCGCGTCAGTCAGAGCGACACCCGCTCGAAGCCAGCGGCCGTCAGGCGCAACACCTCGGCGCGCGGGGAATCACCATCGAGATCCCAATCGCTCAGAACATGGCGCGTGCTGCCGTCGGCCGCACCGTCGACAGCAGGCTCGTGCGTGTGCGGCCGGTGCGTGTGGCCGTGGACCAGCGTGCGTGAGTCGAGCGCGTCGAGCATCGCGACCGTCGCCGCCGGGTCGGCGTCGGCCCAGGTCGTCACCGGGTGCCCTTTGCGCGCCTCGCTCGCGTCGCGCATCGCTCGCGCCATCGCTGCACGTTCGGCGCGTGGCTTCGCGAGGAAGGCGGCCTGCCACGACGGTGCGCGCACCTGCCGTCGGAAGGCCTGGTAGTCGGTGTCGTCCAGGCACAGCGCGTCGCCGTGCGCCAGCACGATGTCGCTGGCCGAAGGCTTCGAGGATCGTGGGATCCTCCAGGGCGATCACGCCGTGGCTGGCGAGCAGACCGGCTCCGACAAGGAAGTCGCGGTTGCCGACCATCATGGCGACGGTGCGCGGTCTGGTGGCATCGTGCAGCGCGGCCAGACAGCGCAGCGCGAAGCCGTCGTCAATCGACGTCGTCGCCGATCCAGACCTCGAACAGGTCGCCGAGGATGACGATCGCGTCGGCGCGGCTGTCGCGCAAGTAGGCGCTCGAAGGCCGCGACGGTGCGCGGCGTGTCGGGCGAAAGGTGCAGGTCCGAGATGAATTCGATCGCGCGCCAAGAAGGCGGGGCGATCAGCGAAGACACGCAGGCCTGATCAGCCGCTGCACCTGCGCGCCCCAGCGGCGTCAGACCACGACGGCGCGCTGGATGACGACATCGTCCACCGGCACGTCGCTGTGCCCGGCGCGCGAGCCGGTGCGGCTTTTCTCGATCGCGTCGACGACCTCGCTGCCCTGCGCCACCTGACCGAAGACCGCGTAACCCCAGCCGTCGGCCGATTCGCTCTTGAAGTCGAGAAAGGCGTTGTCGGCGGCGTTGATGAAGAACTGCGCGGTCGCCGAGTGCGGGTCCGAAGTGCGCGCCATCGCGACCGTGTACTTGCGGTTCTTCAGGCCGTTGCCGGCTTCGTTCTTGATCGGTGCCTGCGTGGTCTTCTGCTTCATGCCGGGCTCGAAGCCGCCGCCCTGAATCATGAAGCCCTTCATCACGCGATGAAAGACGGTGTTGTCGTAGTGGCCGGCACGTGCGTAGGCAACGAAATTCGCGACCGACGCGGGGGCCTTTGCCTCGTCGAGGTCGAGGCGGATGACGCCGGCAGAGGTGTGGAGTTCGACGGTGGTGGTCATGGCTTGCGCTTTCGGGTTCAAGATTTGGTGACGGTGGCTTTCTTGATCACGATCGGCTTCACCGGCACGTGTCCGTGCGGACCCTTCGGCGCGATCTCGACGGCGCGGATCTTGTCGATCACGTCCATGCCGCTCACGACCTTGCCGAACACCGCATAGCCGTTGCCGTCGCGCGCCTGCGCCTTGTCGAGCCGCTGGTTGTCGACCACGTTGACGAAGAACTGCGACGTGGCCGAGTTCGGGTCACCCGTTCGTGCCATCGCGACTGTGCCGCGCAGATTCGACAGGCCGTTGCTGCTCTCGAGCGGAATCGGCGCCTTGGTTGTCTTCTCTTTCATCTCGGCGTCCATGCCACCGCCCTGGATCATGAAGTCGGCGATGACGCGGTGGAATACCGTGCCGTCATAGTGACCGGCCTTGACGTACGACAGGAAGTTCTCGACCGTCTTCGGGGCCTTGGCCTTGTCGAGCGAGATCGTGATGTCGCCCATCGAGGTTGCGAGTTTGACGTTCTGCGCCAGGGCCGGCGTGCAGACCAGCGCGGCGGCGGTCGACAGGCCGACCGACAGACCGATCGTCAGGAAGGAAAGCCGTAGGTTCACCAGTGAGTCTCCCGAAGTTCGGTGCACGTCGCATCGATGTCTTGTTCGAGCGACCAGCCCCGTATACTGAATCGAAGCATTCTACGAGCGCCCGATCGAGCAGCGAGACACTGCCGACTGGAAGGCGCCTCGGCCAACTCGCCGCGACATGACGCTCCGCATCCACAACTCGCTGACGAGACGGCTCGAAGACTTCGTGCCGATCGTGCCGGGCCAGGTGGGCATGTATGTGTGCGGCATGACGATCTACGACCTGTGCCACATGGGCCATGCGCGGATGATGATGGCCTTCGACGTCGTCTACCGCTGGCTGCGCACGCTGGGCTTCGACGTGACCTACGTGCGCAACATCACCGACATCGAAGACAAGATCATCAAGCGTGCGGTCGAGCGCGGCATCACGATCCGTGCGCTGACCGACGAGATGATCGCCGCGATGCACCGCGACATCGGCGCGCTGGGCATCGAGCGCCCCACGCACGAGCCGCGCGCGACCGACCACGTGGCCGGCATGCTCGACATCATCGGCATGCTCGAAGCCAAAGGCCTGGCCTATCAGGCGAGCGATGGCGACGTGAACTTCCCGGTGCGGCGCTTTGCGGGCTACGGCAAGCTGTCGGGCAAGTCGCTCGACGAGCTGCGCGCCGGCGAGCGCGTGGCGGTCGCCACCGCGCAAGCAAGACCCGCTCGACTTCGTGCTGTGGAAGGCCGCCAAGCCCGAAGAGCCTGCCGATGCGCGGTACCCCAGCCGCTACGGCGCGGGGCGCCCCGGCTGGCACATCGAATGCTCGGCGATGAGCCGTGCGCTGCTGGGCGACCGCTTCGACATCCACGGCGGTGGCATGGACCTGCAGTTCCCGCACCACGAGAACGAGATCGCGCAAAGCGAAGGCGCGTTCGGGCATCCCTTCGTGAACGTCTGGCTGCACAACGGCTTCCTCGAGGTCGACAACACGAAGATGTCGAAGTCGCTGGGCAACTTCTTCACCATCCGCGACGTGCTGCAACGGTACGACGGCGAAACGGTCCGCTTCTTCATGCTGCGCACCCACTACCGCAGCCCGTTCAACTTCAGCGACACGAACCTCGACGACGCGAAGCAGGCGTTGCGGCGGCTGTACACGGCGCTCGATGGCAAAGACTTGGTCGAAGCGCCGATCGATTGGGCCGCGCCGCACGCGGCCGCGTTCCGGCAGGCGATGAACGACGACTTCAACACGCCGTTGGCGTTGGCGTCGTTGTTCGAACTGGCGACTGAGGTCAACCGAGGCGGTTCGGCGCGCGACGCGGGCCAATTGAAAGCGTTGGCCGGCACGCTGGGCGTGTTGCAGGAAGCGCCGCGGACGTTCCTTCAGGCGGGCGTAGGCATCGACGAGGAACGCATCATTCGCGGCATCGCGGAACGCAACGAGGCCAAGCGCCGCAAGGATTACGCCGAAGCCGATCGCATCCGCAAGGCACTGCTCGACCAGGGAATCGTGCTGAAGGATCTTCCCGACGGCGGTACCACGTGGGTTCGCGCTTGAGCTCGATCGACCATGGCGCGCACTGAGCCTCCTTCTGTTCCCGCGCCGCCCTACTGGGACGACGCGTGCAAGCATCTCGCCAAGCGTGACCGCGTGCTGAAGAAGATCATCCCCAAGTTCGGCGAGTCGCGGTTGCAAAGCCGCGGCGATGCGTTCACCACGCTCGCGCGTTCGATCGTCGGCCAGCAGATCTCGGTGGCGGCCGCACAGTCGGTGTGGGACCGTTTCGCTTCGCTGTCGAAGGAACCCACCAACAAGCTGTCGGCGGCCAGCGTGCTGAATATGCAGGTGACGGCCATGCGCGAGGCGGGGCTGTCGGCGCGCAAGGTCGAGTATCTACGCGACCTCGCGCAGCACTTCGACGGCGGCACGGTTCGGACCGCGAAATGGCGCCAGATGGACGACGAGGCGATCGTCGACGAGTTGGTCGCGATCCGCGGCATCGGCCGCTGGACGGCGCAGATGTTCCTGATCTTTCATCTGATGCGCCCCGACGTGCTGCCGCTCGACGACCTGGGCCTGCTGAAGGGCATCAGCGTCAACTACTTCAGTGGCGAGCCCGTCTCGCGTGCCGAAGCGCGCGAAGTCAGCGAAGCCTGGGCGCCGTATCGTTCCGTGGCCACGTGGTACCTCTGGCGCAGCCTCGACCCGCTGCCTGTCGAATACTGATGCCAACTCGATGATTGCACCGCAGGAGTCCCGCACGATGACCAAGCGTCACTTCCTCGAATTCGAGCAGCCGATCGCCGAACTGGAAAGCAAGATCGAAGAGTTGCGCTACGTGCAGAACGAGTCCGCGGTCGACATCTCCGAAGAGATCGACCGGCTCGACAAGAAGAGCCTGCAATTGACGAAGGACATCTACTCGAGCCTGTCGCCGTGGCAGGTGACGCAGATCGCACGCCACCCACAGCGGCCGTACACGCTCGACTACATCGCCGAGATCTTCACCGACTTCCACGAGATGCATGGTGACCGCACCTACGCCGATGACCTGTCGATCGTTGGTGGTCTGGCGCGCTTCAACGGCCAAGCCTGCATGGTGCTGGGCCACCAGAAGGGCCGCGACACGAAAGAGCGCACGCTGCGCAACTTCGGCATGTCGCGACCCGAGGGCTACCGCAAGGCGCTGCGGCTGATGGAGACGGCGCAGAAGTTCTCGTTGCCGGTCTTCACGTTCGTCGACACGCCCGGTGCGTATCCGGGCATCGGCGCCGAAGAGCGCGGCCAGTCGGAAGCCATCGGCCGCAACATCTTCGAAATGGCCAAGCTCGAGGTGCCGATCATCGTGACGATCATCGGCGAAGGTGGTTCGGGAGGTGCACTCGCGATCAGCGTCGGCGACCAGTCGTTGATGCTTCAGTACGCGGTGTACTCGGTGATTTCGCCCGAAGGCTGTGCGTCGATCCTCTGGAAAACCGCCGAACGCGCGTCTGACGCGGCCGAGGCGCTGGGCATCACCGCGCATCGCCTGAAAGCACTGGGCCTGGTCGACAAGATCGTCTCCGAACCCGTCGGCGGCGCGCATCGTGATTCGAAGGCGATGTGCGCCACGCTCAAGCGCGCGCTGAACGACGCGCTGCGCCAGGTGTCGGACCTGAAGCCGAAGGAATTGCTGCAGCGGCGCTACGACCGGCTGCAGTCCTACGGGCGGTTCTCCGACACCAAGGAGCGATAGATCGCCGACCTGCCGAAGGCGCTGCGCGAAGCGAAGGCGTCGCCCGCGCTGGAGCAGCTTGCTGCATGGTTTCGGAGCGCGGCGGTGGTTGGGCCACTGGCGGTGGCTTACAGCGCAGGGGCGGACTCGACCGCGCTGCTGGTCGAGATTGCGCGGCTCCATGCGCATGATCAAGGTCGGCCGATCGAACCCATCTTCGCTTTCCACGTGCACCACGGCCTGCAACCTGCTGCCGATCGTTTTGTGGCGCACGCCGAAGACTTCTGTCGTTCGTTGAGCGCGATCACGCCGGTCCAACTGGTGGTTGCGCGCGTCGACGTGCCGTTGCCCGCGGGTGCCAGCGTCGAGGCGCAGGCACGCGAGTCGCGTTATGCGGCGCTGTCATCGCTGGCGAAGCAGCACGGCGTGGGCGCGGTGCTGCTGGCACAACACGCCGACGATCAGGTCGAAACGATGCTGATCGCGCTGAGCCGCGGCGCAGGCATCGCTGGTCTAGCGGGTATGAGCGCGGCGTTCGAGCGCGACGGCGTGCGCTTCGCGCGGCCGCTGCTCGGTGTGTCGGGCGTCGCCCTTCGCGGCTGGTTGGTCCAGCACAGCATTCCCTTCGCCGACGACCCGAGCAACGCCGACGAGCGCTTCACGCGCAACCGTCTGCGCCTGCGTGTGCTGCCGGCGATCGAAGCCGCGCTACCCGCGTTTCGCGACACCTTCGCGCGCAGCGCGCGCCTGGCGGCGCAGGCGCAGGCGTTGATCGACGAAGTGGCCGCCGACGACGCGGCGCGCGTCGGCGAACCACCCGACATCATCGCGCTTCAACGGCTCACGCACGTGCGTCAGGCGAACGTGCTGCGACGCTGGCTGCGCGTGCATCACACGACCACGCCGAGCGAAGCGCAACTCGTTGAATTGCTCGACGTCATTGCTGCCTGCGTCACCCGCGGTCACGGCATCGACCTGCGCATCGGCCGCGGTCACGTGCGTCGCGACGGCGCGCACCTGCGCTTCGACCCCTTGGATCGCGCCGACGCGTCGTGACGCGCAGGTCGCGGTTCCTATAATCCGCGCCCCTGCCGGCCGCTGGCGCCGGTGCGCTCATCACCACACCCATGGCCCTTATCGTTCACAAATACGGCGGCACCTCGATGGGGTCGACCGAGCGCATCCGCAGCGTTGCCAAGCGTGTGGCGAAGTGGGTGAAGGCGGGGCACAAGTTGGTGGTGGTGCCTTCGGCGATGAGTGGCGAGACCAACCGCCTGCTGGCATTGGCGAAGGAGGTTTCGCCCGACAAACCAACCCCACACACGATGCGCGAACTCGACGCCATCGCGGCGACGGGCGAGCAGGTGTCGGTGGGCCTTCTGTCGCTGGCGTTGCAGGCCGAAGGCATGCAGGCCGTGAGCTACGCGGGCTGGCAGGTGCCGATCAAGACCGACTCGGCGTACACGAAGGCACGCATCGCGAGCATCGATGACCAGCGCGTGATGGCTGACCTGAATGCGGGCAAGGTCGTCGTCATCACCGGCTTCCAAGGCATCGACGACGTGGGCCATGTCACCACGCTGGGTCGTGGCGGTTCCGACACCTCGGCTGTCGCCGTGGCTGCGGCGCTGAAGGCCGATGAGTGCCTGATCTACACCGACGTTGACGGCGTCTACACCACCGACCCGCGCGTGGTGCCCGAAGCCAAGCGGCTGAAGACCATCAGCTTCGAAGAGATGCTCGAGATGGCCAGCTTGGGGTCGAAGGTGCTTCAGATCCGCTCGGTGGAGTTTGCCGGCAAGTACCGTGTGCCGCTGCGCGTGTTGTCGAGCTTCACGCCCTGGGACATCGACCTGACCGAAGAATCGCAGTCGGGCACGCTCATCACTTTCGAGGAAGACGAACACATGGAACAAGCCGTCGTATCCGGCATCGCCTTCAACCGCGACGAAGCCAAGATCACCGTGCTGGGTGTGCCCGACAAGCCCGGCATCGCCTACCGCATCCTCGGCGCCGTGGCCGAGGCGAACATCGACGTTGACGTGATCATCCAGAACGTGTCCAACGACGGCAAGACCGACTTCAGCTTCACGGTCCACCGCAACGACTACGCGCGCACGCTCGACCTGCTGAAGTCGAAGGTCGCACCGGCCACCGGCGCGTCGTCGGTGCTGGGCGACCCGAAGATCTGCAAGGTCAGCATCGTCGGTATCGGCATGCGCAGCCACGTCGGCGTGGCCGCGACGATGTTCCGCGTGTTGAGTGAAGAGGGCATCAACATCCAGATGATCTCCACGAGCGAAATCAAGACCAGCGTCGTCATCGACGAGAAGTACATGGAGCTGGCCGTGCGCGCACTGCACAAGGCTTTCGGGCTCGATGGCGAGGCGGCCGTCGCCTGATCGGCTGATGTTCACCATGAACCTCGACCACCTTCTCGCCGCGTTGCCTGTCGAGTCGCCCGATCAATCGTCATGCGGCGAGGATCTGAGCTTCGACGCCGCGTTCGACGTAATCCAGGACCTTCGCCGCGAGGACGACCCCACGCTGGCACAGGGCGAGTGGGTGCATGAGCTCAAACGCGCCGACTGGCCCGGCGTCGTCGCGCTCGGTTCGACGCTGTTGAGCGAACGCACGAAAGACCTGCGCGTCGCCGGCTGGGTGCTCGACGCGTCGGCACGTGTGTCGGGCCATTCGGGCCTGGCCGATGGGCTGGAACTGGTCGAGGGCCTGTGCGCGCGCTATTGGGCCGACGTTCACCCGCGTGCCGAAGATGGCGATTGGGATCTTCGCGTCGGTAGTCTGGTTTGGTTGCTCGGTCGTGTGGAGTCGATGACCAAGGCCGCACCGGTGATGCAGTCAGGCGAAGAACGTTACGGTCTCGCCGACCTCGAGGCTGCACGTCTGCGCAAGCCCGCTGCGGACCATGACAACGAAACCCCGCAGCAACGTGCGCAGCGCGAGCGCGACGAGCGCGTGCTGCGAAGCCCTCGTGCACTGGGTGCGCAGAACCTGGGCGAGCTCGCAGCCCATGCGCGGCGTGCGCGCACCGCGTTGGCATCGCTCGAGACCATCGTCGACCGTGAGCTCGGGCAGGACGGGCCGGCCTTCGGCGGCGCACGTCAGGCGCTGGACTTGGCGGTGCACGAGTTCGAACGCTTGCTGCGCGAGGCCGGCGGTGGCCCTGCGTTTCCCGCGGACGCGTCGTCGGCGGGGGCAACCACGGGCGAGCGGGGCATGGGCACCACAGGTGTGGCATCAGGCGCGCCGGGCACACGCGCGCAAGCGCTGGCACAGCTGCGGCTGGTCGCCGACTTCTTCCGGCGCACCGAGCCGCACAGCCCGGTCGCCTACCTCGCCGACAAGGCCGCGCAGTGGGGCGACATGCCGCTGCACACGTGGCTGCGCTCGGTCATGCGCGAGCCTGCTGCGCTGGCGCACCTCGAGGAGCTGCTGGGCGTCGAGCCTGCGCGAGATCGCGAGTGACCTCGAGATCGTGAAGATCTCGTGATCGCGCATGACGACACGACATCGACGGTCGGCTACTGCCCCACGCGCAATTCGATCCGCCGGTTGCGTGCGCGGCCGTCGGGCGTTTCGTTGTCGGCGAGCGGCCGGTCAGGCCCCGCACCCAGCGTCGTGATCGCCGACTCGCGAATGCCGCGCGCCATCAGGTAGTTCTTCACCGCGTCGGCGCGTGCCGCCGACAGCGCGAGGTTGGTCGCGCGGGTGCCGACGCTGTCGGTGTGGCCGATGACCTCGAAGTTGCGGTCGGTCAGCTTGTGCAGGACAGGCAACAACCGGTCGAGTGTGGTTCGTCCCAGGGGGGTCAGCTCGAAGCTCGCGGGTTCGAATTCGACGATGCGGTTGGCGAGCGCGGCGTCGATCTGGTCTTGCCCCGCGGCGGCCACGCGCAGGCCGTTGCGAACGGTGTAGGTCGGGTTGTTGATCGCGGTGAGCATGCGGCTGGCGACCTCCTGCCGCGACGCTTCGTTCGCAACCTCACCGCGCACCTCGACGTTGTTGCCGCGAATCGTGATCTGCCCGCGGCTGACGCGCTCGAGTTCGGGCGCGATCATGCGTTGCACGTGCGCGCTCCAGTTCGGCGGCGCGACAAGCGGCCCGACGCCCAACTGGTCGACCACGCGCTCGGCACCGTAAACCTGACGCACCTTCGCCAGGATCGCCTGGCGTGTGGCTTCGTCGGGCACCACACCACCGACGACCACCGGGAAGGTGGTCCCGCGAGCCGCAGGTACTTGGCGTGCCGGTGTGCCGGCGGGCTGGCGTGCCGGCGGCGCTGCGGCCGTCTGTGCGTTCGCGTACATGGCAGCGCCAAGCAGCAGGCACGTCAGCGCAGCGCGTGCGACGTGACGTGCGCTTTGGCTTTCGCGTGGATGACGTGCATTCGTATCGTGCTTCGGCATGGCTTCAGGCTCCGAGAAAAACTTCCTTGAACGTACCGCAGACCTGCGCCAACGACAGGTGGCCCTGCGCCAGGTAGCTCGACAGCTTCATCACACCGTGGTGGTCGTTGATCATCGGATCGACCCAATCGGCGTTGCGCATGTCGACGAAGTAGTCGGCGCCAACCGTCGGGTCGAGCATCGCCTGCAGTGTGCGCGGTGCGGAACCTTCGAAACCCAAGCGCAGCGTCGCACCGTTGTCGGAGGTCGAGGCCGGCATGAACAGCGCCAGCTCGAAATCGGCGCGCGCCAGGAAGCCGCCGATCAGGTCGAGCCACAGCGACGCCACCAGCGGGCGGTAGAGCGCGTCGCTTGGTAGCGGAAGTGCCAGCCCCTTGTCGAGCCGCGACAGTCCCTGCGCCAGCACGGGCTGCAGCAACAGGCCCAGCCCCAACACCGTCTGGCGCAGGTTCAGCTCGGCATGTCCTTGCTCGCGCAGCATCGCTTCCAGGCCTTGCACCGACTGCAGCTCGAGGAAGTCGCGCATCGGTGGGTCGTAGGCCCGCACGTCCCCCTCGACCTCGACCATCGTCTGCCCCAGTTCGGCCAGCAACGGCGCAGCGTCGGCGGTGGTTTGGATGCGCATCGCGGTGGCTTCCAGCCGTTGCCATGCGCGCGCCAGCGCCAGCGGGCTTCGCGCGAAGAAGGCGAGTGGGTCGGCAACCTCGAGGCGGGCCGCAGTCAGCAATGGATAGCGGCGCCCCGACGCATCGCGGCTGGCGATCAGGTAACCCGCCATGCCCAGCGTGCTCTTCGCGCCGAGTTGGGCAAAACGCATCGGCGGCGCGCGGTCATAGACGATCTGCCATCGAGCGTCGTCGGCCAGCGCCTCGATGCCGCGCGACATCCAGCGATCGATCACCTGGATCAAGGCTGGCGCGTGGTTGCTGCGGATGAAGTCCCCGCGCGCGGGGACCTTGCCGAAGAACAGCAGCGGCGTGTTCATGACGTTGCTCATGGGGTCACGGACGCGCTGGCGGGCCGGCCGGCACGCTTGTTTTGGACGCCACCGGTGTTGCCGTCGGGCTGGGGGCGGGGTTGGATGGGCCCGCCACCAGCGTGGGCAGCGCCAGGCCGGTGAATCTCTGCCCGCCGCCCACCGCGGGCACAGGCGCGTGGCCGCTGGCGCTGGTCGTTGCGTCGTTCGTGATCGTCGCGGGCGTGCGCACCAGTCGGAAGATCGCGTTCACCCGGTGCGCGCCTTGGGTCCACGTCAACAACGTCGTGCCGTCCTTGAGTTTCGTGCGTGCCGCGCTTGCGAGCATGCGCTGCAGGCCGGACGTGCCGGGCTCGTTCAGCATCTCGATGCTCTGGCCGTCGTCGGTCACTGCGTTGATGCGCACGCCCGGCGTACCGGCGGGGTTGGGCCAGACCATGCTGACCCACTCGGGCACGGCGTTGCGGTAGCGCAGGCTCTGGCCGTCGATCACGAGCGTGAATTCGCTGATGCCCGGCGAGCCTTGCGGCTGCACCTGGAAGATGCTTTGCTCACTGTTCGCGCCTGCGTTTGGTCCTGCACCCGTTGCGGACAAGGGCCCTCCCGCAGCCATCGCGCCGCCACCGCCGCCGACCACCGGTGTCACCCACTGCGGCACGCCTGCGAGGTAGGCTGGCCGCAGGCGGATGCCGACCTCGGCCCAGCGGCGCGGCTCGAGGATGTCGCCACGCCGGTTCACCAGGGGCCCCAGGGTTTCGTCGGTGAACTTCGCGATCGTTCCACCGGGGCCGAACGTCTTGCCGATCTCACCATCCGACGCTTCGACGCGCGAGTTCACATCGAAGGGGTACTTGGCAGCCAGCGCGCGTTCGAACGGGCCCCGCACCTGCGCCTCCCACACGCGGTTGACTTCGAGCTCGGTGGGCTCGACCAGCACCGCCAGCGCTTCGATCAGCGGGCGAACCAGAATCGGCCGGATCGACGCCTTCGCGCTGTCGGTCATGTTGACCAGCATCTGTTCGTCGATGTGGCGCAGCGCGTCGCTCAGTTCGGAAGCGCCGCCGTCGAGCGTCGATGCCAGCAGCAGGCGCGCGCCGGGGCCTGCGTCGCCCTGGGTGGCAAGCTGATTGAAACGCGTGCGCACCTTCGACAGGTTCCCCAGGTACTGCGTCATCGGCGTGGGGTTGCCGTCGCGCGCGAGCATGATGCGCTGCACGGCGGCGAACTCGCGGCCGATCGGTCCCATCGGGATCGCGCCGTCGGGGCCGGCTAACGTCGACCTTCACCTCCACGCGCGACGGCGCCAGGCGCAGGATCGACGACTTGACCCAGTCGACGAAGCCCTTCTGCGTCTTCGCCAGGCGTTCGTTCAGGATCGATGGGTTGTCCCACGACGTCTGGTCGAACAGCGCCTGCATCAGCGCGTGAACCGG
Organism: uncultured beta proteobacterium; assembly: GCA_963738615.1. GTDB lineage: Bacteria > Pseudomonadota > Gammaproteobacteria > Burkholderiales > Burkholderiaceae_C > CAVTWY01. Next base: position 463,920 of record CAVTXI010000012.1, on the reverse strand, counting down.
CGAGTCCTTCGGGTCGCCCAGGCGGTTCATGCGCTGCACCGCGGTCTGGAAGTTGTCGAAGCCGGTGACGTTCAGCCCCTGCATGAAGCGCTGCCACTCGCGCACGTACTCGGTCTTGTACATCTCGGTCAGCGTCTTGCGGATCTGGTCCGGGCTGCCGACCAGCGTCAGGTCTTCGGTATCGGCGACGTTCAGCACCCAGTCGCGGTTGCGAAGTTCGGTGGTCGCAGCTTCCTTGAAGGCCTTCGAGACGTAGCCGTCCCAGGCCTCGCGCGTGAAGGTGCCGGGCACGGCGTAGCTGCCGGCCACGGTCTCGCGATTGGCTTCGCTCAGCAGGCTCGCCACGGTGACCGGCGCGTAGCGTGTGGCCGCGCGCGCTTTCACGTTGGCGTACACGCGCTCGACGCCTTTCATGCCGCGCACCAGCTCGCGCAGATTGGTGCGCGTCTGGTCGACCACGGCGAGCCTGGGTTGAATGACCGGGAAGAGCGGGTCGCTGGCGTTGGCGGTGGTGAACGAGATCAAGCGCTCGGCGTTGCGCATGAGTTGCTCGCGTGGCAGCGCGCCGCGGTTGTCGTCGAGCCATCCGCGCCAGAAGCGCGTGAGCTGGTCGTTGAGGTGGCTCGCGTCGATCACCGAACGATCGCCGAGCATCAGGTACGTCTTGAGCGCGTTGTAGGCGTCGGCGGCGCTTTCGGGCGACGCGTCGACGAAGCGGCTGGTGGTGGCCGGCTTCGATATCGGCGAAGGTTTGGTCGGGTCGGTCGCAGCGGGTGACATCGGGCGCAGCCGCGCCGGGTTGGTGTTGACCTCGCCCAGGTAGCTCTCGACGGCCTGCGACGCCGGCTCGAGCATCACCGCGCGCACACCGGCGAAGTACTCCGCGCGCAGGCGCTGGTCGATGGTGTCGCCCTGGTAGAGGCCCATCGACAGGCTCCACGGCCGCTCTTCGCGCCAACGCGCAAGCTGCTCGATGCGGTCTTGCAGCACCAGCAGGCCCTCGAGGCGCGGGCCCAGTTCGGTGCGCTCGGCTTGCAGCCGCACCACCTTGTCGAGGTCGGCCTTCACGCCGTCGAGCAACTGGCGGTTGCCGACATAGGACCAGGTCCATGCGCCCAGTGCCACCGCGAGCGTCACCGTCGCCAAGCCGAAAGCTGCCGTGCGCAACTGAAGCTTGTTGCGGCTGGCGTGCTGGCGCACCAGATGCTTGTCGCCGAAGATCACTTTCGAGAACAGGTCGCGCAGGAAGAAGCCGTTGTTCGCCACGACCAGCCCCGTGACTTCGTCGGCGCTGACCGCACGTTGCAGCCCGAACGTCGCGGCCACGCGGTCGGTGGCGCGGCGCGTCGACTGCCCCGTCTGCACCGAGCTCGTGAAGTAGAAGCCGCGAAACACCGGCCGGTACTGGTAGGGGTTCTCTTCGAAGAGCGTGTTCACGAACGCGCGGAACACCGGCTTCAATGCCGCGAACTCGACCGGGAACGTCAACACGCCAGGCGGCAGGGTCTCACCGCGGCGCATCGACATGTGCGCAACCGACATTTCCTTCAACCCGTTGACCAGTTCGTCGAAGCGCTCGTCGAACGCGGCCACGCCCGCGGCAGGCGCGAGTTGGCTGTAGGGGAAGGTGGCGCCCCACACGCGGTCGCGCTCGGCGGGGTCGCGGTCTTCGAAAAACTCGGCGAAACCGGCGATCAGGTCGGCCTTCGAGAACATCAGGTACACCGGCGCGAAGACCTCGAGCTTCTCGGTCAGTTCCTGCACGCGCTGGCGCAGGCTCTTCGCGAGTTGGATCGACTGCTCGGGCCGCTGGCCGGCGAGGTCGGCCACGCTGGCGACGATGATGATCCCGTTGATCGGGGCTTTCGGTCGGTGCTTCTTCAGCAGGCCCAGAAAGCCGAGCCATTCGTCACGATCTTCGTCGTGCACCGAGTAGCGGCCCGCGGTGTCGACGAGGATGCCTTCGCTGGTGAAGAACCAGTCGCAGTTGCGCGTGCCGCCGATGCCCTGAATGACGCTGTCGCCACCGTCGGCGAACGGGAACTTCAAGCCGGACTTCACCACGGCGGTGCTCTTGCCCGCCGCGGGGTTGCCGATCACGAGGTACCAAGGCAACTCATACAACGCGGCGCCACCGGATAGCTGACCGAGCTTCGAGCTGCGCAGCGTCTCGATCGCACTCTTCATGCGCGTGCGCAGCGCCGCGACTTCTTCCTTCTTGTGCGCGGTGGCCTTCTGCGCGGCCAACGCGGCGTCTTGGTCGAGCGCGTTTTCCAGCGACTGCGCCTTGCGCCGCGCGAGCAACTTGCGCACGATCCAGACGATGCCCCAGACCACGAAGCACACGACCAGCGCGACCGCGGCCCAGGTCAGGCCGATCTTCATCGCGTCGGCGCCCAGGAAGAGAAACGCCACCAGCAGCGCCACGCCGATCAAGCCCAGCACGCGTGCGTCGAAGATGAAATTCCAGAAACGTTTCATGCGGATCAGCCTGCGGTGGCTTGCGTAGCAGCAGCAGCCGGCACGGGTGCAGGCAAAGGTGGGCGGACGACGATCGCGGCGCGTGCCAGTGCATCGCCGACGCTGAGGGCCAGGCACGGCTTTTCGCTCTCGAGCGCGCGGTGTGCGGCCAGTGCGATGGCCACCAGCGTCGAGACCGCGCCGATGTGGCCGCAGACCGTGCCCGTCAGCGCCACGTCTTCGGCGGCGTCGAGGTGCGAGAGCGGCCCTCGAGCCGTGGCGTAGGTTTCCAGGGCGCGTGGCGTGGTCTGGTCGGCATCACTGATGACCATGCCGATGGCCGTCGGCTCGAGACCGGTGACACCAATTGCCTGTTCGACCATGGCGATGGCGACCTTGGCGTCGATGCGTCCTGCGGCATCGACGGATTTGTCGCGTGCGGCGATCGGCGGCCGATGAAGCAAGGCGCATGGTTCGTCGCTGTCGTGCGGCCAGGCCACTGGCGCGAGCAGCAGCGCTGCGGCAGCTTCGCCAGGGACACGGCCCTTCGGGTTTCGGCTGGTGCACAACAAGCCTTCACGCTGCCAGCGATGCACGCTCGACTCGACGACGTGACTCTCCGCGCCGATCAGCAGTACGAGGTCGTTCGTCGCCGACTCTCGGCGCATGCGCACCATCGCTTCGTCGGCGTGACGCAGCAGCGCCGGACCCGTCAGCACGGGTTCTGCCGGGGGGCGGACGATGCGGCCGGCTGCGACGATGCCTTCGCGACGCTCGTCGATCGCGCGTTGCAGCCACAGGTCGGCCACGGCACGGTCGTAAGGCGTGGCGTCTTGCGGCCACGCCGCATAGACCAGAACGCGTGCCGGTGCTGCCTGCGCGGACGCCGCTGGCTGTGTCACGTCAATACTCGTGACATCAAGGCGCTCGCGCCATGGCCGGAGCACCTGGAAGATGTTGTCGAGACAAGGCGACAGCGCAGCCAGTGCCCGACCGATCGAAGGCGATGCGTCCAACGACGCCCACGCCGGGTCGCGATGGCGCGCAAGGGTTTCGGCCATGCCCAGCGGGGGCGACAAGGCGTCGACGTCCAGGCTGTCGATCCGTGCCGCGACCACGGGCAGGCCGTCATCGTCAAGCAGTTGCTTGTCGAGTCCGGGGCGCTGCTTGTCGATCGCGGCGGCCAGGGCTTGCGCGGTGCTGCCGGCGGCGCAGTGCAACGGGGCAGCCAGCAGCTGCATCGTGGCCATCAGTTCGGCTACGCCGGCGGTCGCGGTGGCCGCGGCCTGCGGTGCGGTGGTGCCCGATGCGGCGTTGCGCTTCGCGGTGCGCTCGTCAATGCCGCTGAAGGCCCAACGGGCGGTCATCACCACCACGAATAGCGCCAGTGGCAATAGAACGAGGTACAGCGCCATGTCGCCGGCCGAACGATCGTCCTGCGTGGTCTGCCAACGCCAAAGGACGGCGACCCACACCACGCATGTGATCGCGATCAGCAGAGACAGCGACTTCAGCAGCGGCTTCATCGATCAGGCCAAGCGCGTTCGCAGGGCGCCGCGCACATGGGGACAGCGTGCACGGTCAGTCGGTGGTGGGTTGCTGACCGGCAATGAGCACGGCACCGCAGTCGGTCTTGTCGCCGTCGCGCGCGGCGGGTTGACCATCAATGATGCAGGTGGGGTCGCCGCTCGCGATGGTGACGATGCCGTTGCGTCCGTGCTTCGGGCAGGTGACCTTGTCGCCGATGCGCGAGATGGGCTTGCCGGCGGCGTCGGTTTCGGTCGAGCCTTCGATGACGGTGCCGCCGTGGCTGGTTCGGTCGCCGATGACGATGAAGGGTTTCATGCGATTGCGTCTCTGGAGAAGTGATGGTCGGTCGGCCGGGTAGCTCTATGCGCGCGGCGTGCGCACGCGCGCCTGTGAGCGGCGCAGTTCAACGTGACCGAAGTCTTTGAGGTTTCGCCAGACACCGCCCCAGGTCAGGCCCGCGGCCTGGGCGACCTCGCCGTACAGCGCATAGGCGCGCTCGGCACGTGGGTCTTTCTCGTCGATGACGACGCGGCCGTCGAACAGGAATGCGCAGTCGGCGGCGAGGCCGACCTGGTGCCAACTGGCGCCCGCGGCGGCGCGCGTGACATGCGGGCCCAGTGCGGCGAGTCGGGTCTGACGCTCGTCGCTTCGGTAGCCCTCGAGCAGCACCATGTCGATGTGGTGGCGCTCACGCATGATTTGCATCGTCAGCAGCAGGCGCTGGCGGAACTCGGGGTCGAGCAGCGCCCATTCGCGGCTGGCGGTGGCCGCGAACGGCAGCGCGCGTTCGACCTCGGGCGTCGCAAACAGGGCTGGCGGCAGCGGTTGCGGCGCGACGAGCTGCTCACCTGCGAGCAGCGCAGCCACCTGCGCGTTCACCTCGCGTGACACCGTGTGGTCGTACCCGTCGAAGGGCTGCCACCAGCGCAGCGCCATGGCCAAGGCCGGGACGCCGGCCAGCAACAGCGCGGCCGAAACGAACCATGCCACATACGTGCGATGCAAGGAGCTGAGGGTCGTCGACATCTGCAACGTGCCTCGCGACCGGTCGGTCGGTACTCGAGATCCGATGGTTTGCGGCGAAGGCGCTGCCCGCGCGCGCAGCGATGACGACCACCACCACCAGGCCGCACCAACCACCAACATGAAATACGCCGCCACGGCGGCAATCAGGACTGCCATGAAACGAACAACACGATTGCCCTGGAGACTGAGTCCAAGCAGTGTGCCGCACGCGCCTGTGGTTAGGCCCCCGAGTTCTGGGGAAGAGCCCTTGGGGTGCGTGCCCGAAAATACATGTATTGATCGACCAAAACGGGCGCAAGCAAGTTTTATGAATGACACGGGCCGCGCAGAAGGAAAAGGTCGACCAGTCGTGCAACGAGAAAGCCGTCCCGCGAAACCCATGCTTACGTCGATGTCGCGTGATGGAGTCGACGCGGCGAATGCCACGTCGATACTCGCTGCGCTCGAACGTGGGTCGTCTCGCAATTCCAGGAGCTTGCCGTGGCACTTTCCGCTGCTCGCCCTGTCACTTGGTGGTGCGTTGTTGTGGGGTTACACCTGGTGGTCCACCGCTGCGCCGTCAATCGACAGTTCGCCTGAACCAGCGAAGGTGGCGTCAACTGTGACTGCAAGCCCGCCGCGCGTGGTGGCCGATGCGGGCAAGGTTGTGCCTACGGGGGCGACAGCGGTGACGGTTGTCGCAGACGCTGCCCTCGACAACGGTGCGGCAACTGTCGACGCAAAAACGCCCGGCAACGCCGACAACCCGGCGAAGTTGATCGACGTGGACGCTCGGGTAGGTGATGGTGCACAAACCTCGCGCGCCACAACCGTAGAGCGCCGCGCAGTTCGTCCGACCGTCAAGCCAGCCGCTGCCAAGTTGGCACCGACCACGTCGGCAAGAGCAGCCACGATCAAACCAATGACCAAGCCGGTGACCACGCCCAAGCCCGCTTCGTCAACTGCCAAAGCGCGTTTGCCGGGCGCCGTGCCCGTGTCACATTCCCGTTCGCCGGCGTCTGCTAGTGCCCTGGATGATGCCGATGTGGCGGTCGTCTCGGCGTTGATCGGTTCGCGGCACACCCACGATGGCGTGGTGTCGGCGATGGCGCAGCCGCAGCAGCAGCAGCAACCGACGACCATTGCCGGATTGGTCCGGCAATGTCGAGCGCTCGATCCTGCTGAGGCCACTGCATGCCGACGTCGGATCTGCGACGGCTATTGGGGCAAGGCACAAGCCTGCAACACGGCTGCTGCCGAGCGCAAGACTGCGCAGCGCTGACGCCGTCGGCGGTACACGCGGGCAACGCGTGTTACATCAGCATGTTGTTGCGGATCAAGCCAACAGCCAAGCCTTCGATTTCGAACGTGTCGTCATCCTTGACGACGATGGTTTTGAAGTCGGGGTTCTCGGGGATCAGTTCGACGTGGCTGCGTACACGGCGAAAGCGCTTGACCGTCACGTCGTCGCCAAGCCTTGCCACCACGATCTGCCCGTTCTTGGCCTCTCTTGCCTTCTGCACCGCCAGCAGGTCACCGTCGATGATGCCGGCGTCGCGCATGCTCATGCCGCGCACCTTCAGCAGGTAGTCGGGTCGACGGCTGAACATGCCAGCCTCGACCACGTAGGTCTTGTCGATGTGCTCCTGCGCCAGGATGGGACTACCGGCAGCCACGCGGCCGATCAGCGGCAGGTTGAGTTGCGCCAGCCCGGGTAGCGGCAGGCTGAACTGCTTGCCGCGGCTCTGGTAGAGCGCTTTGAGCGTGTCAGACTTCAGGCGGATGCCACGTGACGTGCCGTTGACGAGTTCGATGACGCCTTTGCGTGCAAGCGCCTGAAGATGTTCTTCGGCGGCATTGGCCGAGCGAAAGCCCAGTTCGGACGCGATCTCGGCGCGCGTCGGCGGGGCGCCGCTGCGTTCGATGGCGCTTTGCACCAGGTCGAGTACCTGTTGCTGGCGTTCGGTGAGCTTGGGCTTTTCGAACATGGTTGACATGGTGTTGTACTGTCGAGGTATCCAGTAGCTGTATTTTTCTACAGGACGAGGCGTGATGCAAGCATTACAGGGGTCAGCTTTGGTGGTCCTCGCCACGGGCGGCACGATTGCCGGGCTGAGCGCCGCCGCCAACGCGCGGGGATACGAAGCCGCCCAGGTCGGCGTGCAGGGGCTGGTCAGCGGCGTGCCGGTCCCGGTTGGCTTCAGCCTGCGGGCCGAACAGGTGGCGCAGGTCGACAGCAAAGACATGACGCACGCGATCTGGCGGGCGCTGGCGCTGCGTTGTCTGAAGGAACTCGCGCGCGATGACGTGGCCGGCGTGGTGGTTACGCACGGCACCGACACGATGGAAGAGACGGCTGTGTTCCTTGACCACGTGGTCGCGCCTGCCGACAAGCCGGTGGTGCTGACCGGCTCGATGCGACCGTCGGATGCGGTTGATGCCGACGGCCCGCGCAACCTGGCCCAGGCGCTGGCGCTCGCCGCGACGCCTGCCGTGCGCGGCGTGGTGGTGGCGATATCGGGCCAGGTGCACGCGGCGCGCGCGGTGCGCAAAGCGCACCCGGCGCGCATGCTCGCCTTTGCCAGCGCTGGCGCGCCGCCGCTGGCGCAATGGGTCGGCGATGAACTTCAGATGCTGACGCCTGCTTCTTCGTGGCCGGTCGCGCAGCGGCGAGCCCATGCAGTACTCGAGGTCGACCCGATGCACTGGCCTCGTGTCGAGATCGTGTCGAGCCATGGTGGCAGCGACGGCCGTATCGTCGATGCGCTGCTGGCACAGGGCGACGTGAAGGGTCTGGTTGTCGCGACGACTGGGAACGGCACGCTGCACCGCGAGCTCGAGGCGGCGCTGGAACGTGCCGGGCATGCGGGCGTGACGATTCGCAGAGTCACGCGCTGCGCCGAAGGGGTGATCGACGATCGTGATACCCGCTGGAGCGCGAGCACCATGCCGTCAGCCGCGAAGGCAAGGGTCGAACTGCTGCTCGACTTGTTGTCGGCGCAAGCCTGAAATCGAGGCGCGACCTACGCCTTCGACGCCTCGATCTGCGCGCTGACCTCGAGCCAGCGCTCTTCGAGCATCGCAACCTCGGCATTGACGTGCGCGAGCTGCCGACCGAGTTCGGCGTACTGATCGCCGCTCGCCTGTCCCGCCGCGAGCGCGGATTCGACTCCGGCCTTCTCGGTCGCCAACTTCTCCAACCGTGCTTCGACGCGTGTGATCTCGTTGCGCAGAGGCCGCGTTGCCTCGGCCGCTTTCGCGCGCGCCTGCTTGGCCTGCTGACGCTCGTCGCGTGACGCGGCGGGTGCCTTGGGTGGCGCCGGCGCTGAAGCGGGCTTGGGCGTCGGCGCGGCCGGTGATGTCGGCGCGGCCACCTGCACGACCGGCGAGGACGACGGCAAGGGCGGTGGCTGCGCACCTCGTGCGACCGCGCGAGAGGTGTCGAGCAACCAGCGTTGGTAGTCATCGACGTCGCCGTCGAACGGCTGCGCGCGTCCGCCGACGACGATCAGGAATTCGTCGCAGACCTCGCGCAGCAGCGCGCGGTCATGGCTGACGAGCAGCACGGCACCGTCGAACTCGTTCAGTGCGACCGACAGCGCCTCGCGCGTGGTCAGGTCGAGGTGGTTCGTCGGCTCGTCGAGCAGCAAGAGGTTGGGGCGCTGCCAGACGATGCCCGCCAGCACCAGCCGCGCGCGTTCGCCGCCGCTGAGTGTGCCCACGCGTTGGTGGACCATGTTGCCCGTGAAGGAAAACTGGCCCAGGAAGTTGCGCACCGCCTGCTCGCCCACCGCGTTGCCGGCGTTGGTTTGGCGCGCGATCCGCCCGAGGTATTGCCACGGTGAATCGTCGGCGTCCAGCAGGTCCATCTCCTGCTGCGCGAAGTAGCCGATGGCCAGGCCTTTACCTTCGTGCGTCTCGCCGGCCAGCGCGGGCATGGTGCGCGCGATGGTCTTCACCAGCGTCGACTTGCCCTGGCCGTTGGCGCCGAGGATGCCGATGCGTTGTCCCGCCATCACGGTGAGGCTGACGCTGCGCACGACGACCCGGACGTCAGGTATCCGGCCGTAGCCGCAGTCGACGCTTTGCAGGCGCAGCATCGGGTCGGGTTGCGCCAGTGGCTCGCGGAACTCGAAGGCGAAATCGGCAGCTGTCAGCACCGGTGCAATGCGCTCCATGCGCGCCAGCGCCTTGACGCGGCTTTGAGCCTGGCGCGCCTTCGTCGCCTTGGCCTTGAAGCGGTCGATGAAGCGCTGCAGGTGCGCGATGCGCTCTTGCTGCTTGCCGAACGCCTGCTGCTGCAAGGACAGGCGCTGCGCGCGCGTTTCTTCGAAGCGGCTGTAGTTGCCGCCGTAGCGTTCGAGCTTGCACTCGTCCACGTGCACCGTGTCGCGCGTCACCGCGTCGAGAAACTCGCGGTCGTGGCTGATCACGATCATCGTGCCGTCGTACTCGCGCAGCCACGACTCGAGCCACACCAGCGCGTCCAGGTCGAGGTGGTTGGTCGGCTCGTCCAGCAGCATCAGCCGCGCGGGCGCCATCAGCGCGCGTGCCAGTTGCAGGCGCATGCGCCAGCCACCCGAGAAGCTCGACACCGGCGCATCGAGCCCGTCGCGCTGAAAGCCCAGCCCCAGCAGCATCGACTGGGCGCGAGGGCGCGCGTCGAAGCCACCGGCTTCGTCGATGCGCAGGTGCGCGTGCGCTTGTCGCAAGCCGTCGCCACTGGCCTCGGCCTGCGCCAGCTCGTCATGTGCGCTGCGCAACACGGCGTCGCCGTCGATCACGTAGTTGCTGGCGCCCTGATCGGTTTCGGGCATCGACTGCTCGACCTCGGCCAGCGCGCCGTGCTCGAGCCAGGACGCAGGCACCAGCACATCGCCTTCGTCGGCGTGCAGCCGCCCGGTGAAGAGTCCGAACAGACTCGACTTGCCTGCGCCGTTGCGGCCCACCAAGCCGATCTTGTCGCCCGCGTGGATCGTCAGGTCGGCCCGGTCGAGAACCACCTTGACGCCGCGGCGCAAGGTCAACGCGCGAAGGACGATCACAGGGCGATCACTTCGTCGCCGCGCGCTTGACGTTGAAGTCGACCAGCGATTCGCGCGTGATCAGAGCCACGCAGTGTTCGCCCGCGCTGGTGTCGATCCAGATCGGCGACAAGTCTTCGAAAACGTCTTCGAAGTTGGGCAGCTCGTGGCCGATCTCGAGCACCAGCACGCCGTGCGGCGTCATGAAGGCCTGCGCATGCATGATCAGCCTGCGGATGAAGGTCATGCCGTCGGGGCCACCGTCGAGCGCCAGCGCGGGCTCGGCGTGGTACTCGGCCGGCAGCTGCGACATCGAGTACGCATTGACGTAGGGTGGGTTGCAGAGGATCACGTCGTAGCGCCGGCCGGCGCAGGCTGTGAGTCCGTCGCCCTGAAGCAGTTCGACGCGGTCCGACAACCCGTGGCGCTGAAGATTCTTGCGCGCGACGGCGAGTGCGTCGTCGCTGATGTCAGTGGCGTCGACCTCGAACTCGGGCCATGAGATGGCCGCCATCACGGCCAGCGCGCCGCAGCCGGTGCACAGGTCGAGCACGCGCTTCGTGCCCGGCGGCAACCACGCGTCGAGCGTGCCTTCGACCAGCGGCTCGGCGATCAACGAACGCGGCACGATCACACGCTCGTCGACGTGGAACGGCACGCCGTGCAGAAGCGCTTCGCCGGTCAGGTACGCGGTGGGCTTGCGCGACGCGATGCGGCGGTCGACCAGCAGATCGATCGCGTCGACCTGCGACGGCGACAGCTCGAGTTGGTCATGGCGGTCGAGCGAATCCAGCGGCAGCTTCATCTGCCACAGTGCCAGCCACGCCGCTTCGTCGAAGGCGTTCAGCGTGCCATGGCCAAACGACACCTCGGCCTGATCGAGTCGACGCGCGGCGCGTTCGATGGCTTTGACGAGATTCATGTTGGCCCCGCCTGCGGCAGCAGCGTGTCCATCACGCCCCGATAGATGCGCGCCAGCCGCTCGACGTTGGCGCTGTTCACGTGTTCGTCGATCTTGTGGATGCTTGCGTTCACGGGGCCGAATTCAACCACCTGCGGGCAGATGCGCGCGATAAAGCGGCCGTCGGACGTGCCGCCGGTCGTCGACAGCTCGGGGCGAGTGCCGCACTCGGATTCGATCGCGGCACTGAGTGCGTTGCTGAGTGAGCCGGGTTCGGTCAGGAAAGGCTCGCCCCCCAGCGTCCACTCGAGCTCGTAGTCGAGATCGTGGTGGTCGAGCAGTTCGTGCACGCGGGTCTTCAGTGAATCGGGTGTCGACGCGGTCGAGAAACGAAAGTTGAAGTCGACCACCGCTTCGCCCGGAATCACGTTGCCGGCGCCGGTGCCTGCGTGCAGGTTCGAGACTTGAAAGCTCGTCGGTGGAAAGTGCGCGTTGCCGTCGTCCCAATGCACGGCCGTCCACGCCGCGAGCGCCGGTGCCACGCGGTGGATCGGGTTGACCGCCAACTGCGGATACGCCACGTGGCCTTGCACGCCGCGCACGCGCAGGCGGCCGCGTCAGCGAACCGCGTCGGCCGTTCTTGATCGTGTCACCCAGGCGGTCGACCGATGTGGGCTCGCCGACCACACACATATCGATTCGCTCGCCGCGCGCGCGCAGCCACTCGACCACGCGCACGCTGCCGTCGACCGAAGGACCTTCTTCGTCGCTGGTCAGCAGCAGCGCGAGCGAACCGATGTGGGCCGGGCGGTCAACAACGAAGGCAGCGGCTGCGGCAACCATCGCCGCGACGCCACTCTTCATGTCGGCCGCGCCGCGGCCGTACAGGCGCCCGTCGCGGTGCGTGGGTACAAAAGGGTCGCTGGCCCAGCGATCAACAGGGCCGGTGGGCACCACGTCGGTGTGGCCGGCAAACACCAGGCACGGGCCCGGCCGGGCGCCGCGATGCACGGCCCAAAGGTTGCTGACGCGGCCACCCTCGGGACCGAAGGGGAGGTGATGCAGATCGAAACCCCGCGGCGCGAGTCGAGAAGCGATCAGCGCCTGGCAGCCAGCGTCGTCGGGCGTGACCGACGGCCGCGAGATCAAGGCCTCGGCGAGTTCGAGCGCAGCGGACATGAGGGGTCTCGTACTACGGCCCGACGCGCGAGAACATCGGTTTGACTTCGTCGGGCTTCACGTCGAGCGTGATTTCGGTGAACGAAGCGATGTCGGGCTCGGGGTCGGGCATCGGTTGCGCTGCCTTCGCCTGCGCGGCGGTCTGGTTGTCGAGCCTCCACAGCAAGTTGGTCGGCGAGTCGGCGAAGGCCACACCTTCTTCGCGTGTGATCACGCCTTCGCCGATCAGGCGAGCGATATCGGCTTCGAAGGTCTGAGAGCCCTGTGACAGCGACTTTTCCACCGCCTCTCTCACGGCGCCGAGGTCGCCTTCGGCGATCAAGTCGGCGATCAGCTTGGTGCTCAGCAGCACCTCGACGGCTGGCGTGCGTCCGTTGTCGTCGGCACGGCGCACCAGGCGCTGCGAGATGATTGCCTTGAGGCCCGACGACAGGTCCGACAGCAGCGCAGGCCGCGCTTCGGGTGTGTAGAACGACAAGATACGGCCCAGTGCGTGGTAGCTGTTGTTGGCGTGCATGGTCGCCACCACCAGATGGCCCGACAGCGAATACGAGATCGCCGACGTCATCGTCTCGCGGTCGCGAATCTCGCCGATCAGGATGCAGTCGGGCGCCTGACGCAGCGCGTTCTTCAACGCAATTTGCAGGCTGACTGTGTCGCGGCCAACCTCGCGCTGGTTCACCACCGACTTCTTGTTCGAGAACAGGAACTCGATCGGGTCCTCGATCGTGAGGATGTGCCCGGTCATGTTCGCGTTGCGCTTCTCGAGCATCGCGGCAATCGTCGTGCTTTTGCCGGTGCCGGTGGCCCCGACCATCAGGATCAGGCCGCGCTTCTCGAGGATCAGGTCCGACAGGATCGGCGGCACGTTCAGGTCGTCCAGATTCGGGATCTCGTAGGGGATGCAGCGGATCACCGCGGCGATCGACCCACGCTGGCGGAATGCCGACACGCGATAGCTGCCGATCTGCGACAGACCGATGCCGATGTTCAGCTCGCCGGTTTCGTCGAGGTCTTCGAGTTGGCGCGGCGTGAGCAGTTCGGCCAGCAGTTGGCGCGGCTGGGTGTGCTTCAGCGGCTGGTCCGACAGCTGCATGATCTGCCCGGATATCTTGATGAGGATCGGCGTGTTGGCCGACAAGTAGACGTCGGACGCCTTCTTCTCGCTCATCAGGCGCAGTACGCGCTCCATGTTCCCGGACATCACTTCTCCCCGAAAAAACCGAATCGCTGGTTCAGGCGCGCAGTAACTCGTTGATGCTGGTCTTCGAGCGCGTCTGCGCATCGACGCGCTTGACGATGATGGCGGCGTAGAGGGTGTAGCTCTGACCCGCCGCGTTGGTCTTGGGCAGGCCGCCGCTGACGACGACGCTGCCGCTGGGCACGCGGCCGTAGCTGATCTCGCCGGTCTCGCGGTTGAAGATCGGCGTGCTCTGGCCGACATACACGCCCATGCCCAGCACCGAGTTTTCTTCGACGATCACGCCTTCGACAACTTCACTGCGCGCGCCGATGAAGCAGTTGTCTTCGATGATCGTCGGGTTGGCCTGCAGCGGCTCGAGCACGCCGCCGATGCCAACGCCACCCGACAGGTGCACGTTCTTGCCGATCTGCGCACACGAACCGACGGTGGACCAGGTGTCGACCATCGTGCCTTCGTCGACGTAGGCGCCGATGTTCACGTAGCTGGGCATCAGCACCACGTTCTTCGCGACGTAGCTGCCGCGACGCGCGACGGCGGGCGGCACCACGCGCACGCCGGTGGCGCGCATCTGTGCTTCGTCCAGGTGGGCAAACTTGGTCTGCACCTTGTCGAAGAAACCCAGATCACCGGCGCGCATCGGCTGGTTGTCGTTCAGGCGAAACGACAGCAGCACCGCCTTCTTCACCCACTGGTTCACCGTCCACTGGCCCACGCCTTGGCGCTCGGCCACGCGGATGCGGCCCTTGTTCAGGTCGGCGATGACGGCCTCGACGGCCTCGCGGATCTTGGGGTCAGCGTTCGTGGGCGACAGTTGCGCGCGGCTTTCCCAAGCGAGGTCGATCAGGGGCTGCAGGAGCTTGGCTTGAGTCATGACTTTTGTTCTCGGCAGTAGGCAACGATGCGCTGGGCCGCCTCGACGCACTCGTCCACGCCGGCCACCAGCGCCATGCGCACGCGTCCGGCGCCGGGGTTGGTTCCGTGCGCTTCGCGTGCCAGAAGGCTACCCGGCAGCACCGTTACATTGTATTGAGCGAGCAATCCAAGGGCGAAGGCCACGTCGTCGCGTCCGTGCGTTGTTGGCGACACATCGGCCCACAAATAGAAGCCTGCGTCCGGCAAAGCAACACCCAGCACCGGTTCGAGCAGAGGCGTGACGGTGGCGAACTTGCGACGATAGAGCTCGCGATTGACCACCACGTGTGCCTCGTCTTGCCACGCGGCGAGGCTGGCGTGCTGCACCGCCGGGTTCATCGCGCCGCCGTGGTAAGTACGGTAGAGCAGAAACCGCTTCACGATCGCATCATCACCCGCGACGAAACCCGAGCGCAGGCCTGGCACGTTCGAGCGCTTCGACAGGCTCGTCAGCATGATCAGCCGCTCGAAGCCACGGCCCAGCGCCTTCGCCGCCTGCAAGGCACCCAGCGGCGCCTCGTCGCCGAAATAGATCTCGGAGTAGCACTCGTCACTCGCGATCACGAAGCCGTAGCGTTCGCTCAGATCGAACAGGTGCTTCCACTCGCGCAGCGGCATCACCGCGCCGGTCGGGTTGCCGGGCGAGCACACATAGACGAGTTGGGACTTGGCCCATGTGTCTGCGTCGATGTCGTCCCAGCGGGGTGCGAAGTTGCGCGCCGGGTCGCTGTTGGCGAATGCGAGTTGCGCGCCCGCGAGCAGGGCCGCGCCTTCGTAGATTTGATAGAACGGATTGGGTGCAACGACAGTCGCGCCGGGCTTCGACGCATCGACTACCGTTTGCGCCAGCGCGAACAGCGCCTCACGCGAGCCGTTCACCGGCAACACCTGCGTCGCCGCGTCGAGCGTGACGCCGTAACGCCGCTGCACCCACGCCGCCATCGCTTCACGCAGAGCCGGCAGGCCGGCGGTGGCGGGGTAAACCGACAGGCCATCAAGCGAAGCTGTCAGGCGCTGCTTGATGAAATCGGGCGTCGGGTGCTTCGGCTCGCCCAGCCCCAAGCTGATCGGGCGGTGCGCTGATGATGGAACGACGGTGCGCGTCAGCGTGGCCCAGCGCTCGAAAGGGTACGGGTTCAGGCGATCGAGCAGCGGGTTCATGCGGCGGAATTATCCAAGTCGCTCGGTCAACGCGCGCAGCGGCAATGTCACAAAGCCCCGCGACACCCGGATGCCCCGCAGCGACAGGCAAGCTTGCCGTCGTGGTGCGTCTCGCCGTAGTCGACGGTGATTTCTTCGCGCGGGGTGATCGCGCGCAACGCGTAGAACTCGACGCGGCCCTGCCGGATGCACAGCCGTGCGTTGGGCTTGCAGCTATGGTTGGTAAAGCGCATCGGGTCGGTCGACTTGGTGAAGTCGATCGCGCGCCGCGACGAGACTTCGACCAGCATGATTCGTTCGTGCCGCGTCGCGCGGATGCGGCCTTCGCGAACACTGATCGCCTCACCGCGGATTTCGCCGATCTTCAGCCGTGGCGGAATCGGCGTTGCCGCAAAGACGCCGTGGCCGTCGATCGGGCTCTGGTGCACATCAACGGCGAACCTCTGCCACGGTGGCGCGACGACCGCGGGGGATGCTGTTGCCGCGGCCGCCATCAGCCTTCTGCCGCGCGGGGCAGGTCGACGTGCGGGGCCGGCTTCCAGCCAGGCTTGCGGTATTCGACGACCACACCCGTGTCGATGCCGCCGCGAACATTCCATTGCGCGTCGACGCGAACGAATCGCGGCTTCGTGGCCTTGACGATGTCATCGAGCACGGCGTTCGTCACCTTCTCGTGGAAGGCGCCTTCGTCGCGGTAGCTCCAGACGTACATCTTCAAACTCTTCAGCTCGACGCACCGCTTGTCGGGCACCATCTCGATGGTGACATGCGCGAAGTCGGGCTGGCCCGTCAGCGGGCATAGGCAAGTGAACTCGGGGATGTCGAAGCGCAGCGTGTAATCGCGTTGCGGCGCCGGGTTGTCGAACACGTCGAGCTGCTTGCTCGGTCTGCTGCGCAAGGCAGCGGGCGTGGCAAGGCGCTCATGATGTTCAGCGCGGGCGGAGGCGGGTTGTTTCTTCGTTGGCATGTTGACCGGATGATCGAGATTGGCGCTTGCGCAGCGCCTTCGCGAAGGGTCGCGATGGTATCATCCCGCACGCCATTCAGGTCTCTGCTGGGAGCCTGATTTTCATTTGAAGTCAATAAGTTGTGCTGAGATTTCGAGTCTTGCTCGAGCCTCGGTGCGGCTCGCTTGTTGTGCCCCATGCGACTGAACTCGATCAAGCTTTCTGGCTTCAAGTCTTTCGCCGAGCCTACGACCTTGCAGTTGCCCGGGCAACTCGTTGGTGTCGTTGGACCGAACGGCTGCGGCAAGTCGAACATCATCGACGCGGTGCGTTGGGTGCTGGGCGAAAGCAAAGCCAGCGAGCTTCGCGGCGAGAGCATGCAAGACGTGATCTTCAACGGCTCGGGCCAGCGCAAGCCGGCCGGGCGCGCGAGCGTCGAACTGGTGTTCGACAACTCGGCTGCGCGTGCGGGCGGGCCGTGGAACCACTTCGCCGAGATCGCGGTCAAGCGTGTGCTGACGCGTGACGGCAACTCGAGCTACTTCATCAACAACCAGGCCGTTCGCCGCCGCGACGTGCAAGACGTGTTCATGGGCACGGGCCTGGGGCCGCGCGCCTACGCGATCATTGGCCAGGGCACGATCAGCCGCATCATCGAAAGCAAGCCCGAAGAGCTGCGCCTGTTCCTCGAGGAAGCCGCGGGCGTGTCGAAGTACAAAGAGCGCCGCCGCGAGACCGAGAACCGCTTGAAGGACACACGCGAGAACCTCACGCGCGTCGAAGACATCCTGCGCGAGCTGAACGCCAACCTCGAGAAGCTGGAAAGCCAGGCCGAGGTCGCGTCGCGCTACCGGGCGTTGCAGACCGAAGCGACGCTGAAGCAGCACCAGTTGTGGTTCCTGCGCCATCGCGATGCGGCCAACGAAGAGGCTCGCGTGAAGGCCGACGTGGTCGACGCTCAGAAAGCGATCGATGCGCGCATGACCGAGCTGACGCAGGTGCAGGCCGACCTCGAACAGATTCGCCAGGCGCACTACGCCGAGGGTGATGCACTGCATGACTCCCAAGGGCGGCTTGCCGAAGCCGCACTCGAGGTCAGCCGTCTCGAGGAACGGATCCGCTACGTCGTCGAAGGCCGCCAGCGCATCGAACAGCGCCTGGTCGAACTGCGCGGCCAAGACGAGCAGTGGGGCGAGCGTCGCCTGCTGGCCGTGCAAGAAGTCGACACCGCGGTGAAGTCGATCATGGACGCGGCGTCGCTCGAGTCGACGCTGACCGCTTCGGTCGACGACCATGTGCAGCAGTTGCCCGGCCTCGAAGAATCATTGCGTACCGCGCGCGCCGCCGCCGACGAGCAGCGGGGCAAGGCTGCCGAGGTGCAGCGTGACCTGCAGGTGCTGGCAGCCGAGCGCCGCAGTGCCGAAGAGCAGTTGCGCGGCTTGCGTGCACGGCGCGATCGTCTCGACACCGAACGCAAGGGCTTGGTGGTGCCCGAAGACGCGAAACTCGTCGAGCTGGATCGTCGGCGGCGGGAAGCCAAGCAGCTTCATGACGACACCGCGGCGCGCGCCGAAGAAGCCGCCCAGGCCGTGCCCGCGCTCGAAGACAAACGACGCGTGCAGCTCGAGGCCACCAACGCGGCGGTCTTGCGTCACACCGACCTGGCTGCGCGCCTGGCGGCGTTGAAGGCGCTGCAAGACAAGGTGCAGACCGAAGGCAAGCTGAAGCCTTGGCTGGCGCGCCACGGGCTCGAAGGGCTGCAGGGGCTGTGGACGCGCGTGCACATCGAAGCCGGCTGGGAGACCGCGCTCGAGTCCGCGCTGCGCGAGCGCCTGTCGGCCTTCGAGATCTCGCGGCTCGAGACCGTGCTGGCCTTCGAGAAAGACGCGCCGCCGTCACGCCTGGCCTTCTACACACCGCCGCAAGGGCAGATCGCGAACACGCACCGGACGTTGCCGCGCCTGTCGGATTTGCTGCGCCTGGGTGACGCAGGGCTGGCAGCGCTTTTGAATGACTGGCTCGACGGCGTCTACACCGCGCCCAGTCTCGAGGCCGCGCTGGCCGACCGCAGCAAGCTCACGCACGGCGAAGTCATCATGACCCGCGAGGGGCACGCGGTGTCGCCGTTCTCGGTGGCGTACTACGCGCCCGATTCCGAGCAGGCCGGCATGCTCGCGCGTGCGCAAGAGATTCAAAACCTCGAGCGCCAGATCCGCGCGCAGACGCTGATGGCCGACGAAGCGCGCGGCGCGCTCGTTCGCTGCGAAGCCGCCTGCACCGACGCCGGGCAACGCGCCGCGCAGGCGCGCGCCGAAGCCGCCAGCGCGCAGACCCGCGCACACGAGGCGCACGTGGCGTGGTTGAAGATCGCGCAAGAAGTCGAAGCGGGCAGCGCGCGGCGCGGGCGTGTCGACGAAGAGTTATCCGACGTCGTCACGCAGATCGACGCACTCGACACCCGCGTGCGCGACGGCGAAGGCCGCTTCGAAATACTCGACCAGCAACTGGCCGATGCGCAACAACACCACGCCACGCTCGACGACGCCGTGATCGCCGCTGACCGTGCGCTGGCCGACGCGCGCCAGGCCTGGAACGACGCTCAGCGTCGGGCGCAAGAGGCTCAGTTCCAGTCGCGTTCGCTGGCCGCGCGGCGCGACGAACACCAGCGTGCGATCGAGACCGCGGTCGCGCAGGTGGCTGCCAATGCCTTGGCTGCCGAGCAGTTGCGTAGCGATCTCTCTGGGCTGAACGACGCGGTCGCACAGGCAGGCTTGCACGGTGCACTTGCGACCAAGCTCGACCGCGAAAGCTCGCTTGCCGCCACGCGCAGCCGCTACGACGATTTGTCGGCCAAGCTTCGCAGCGCCGACGAGCGACGCCTGGGCTTCGAGCGCAGCCTCGATCCGTTGCGCGAGAAGCTGCACAAGTTGCAGTTGGACGAGCAGGCCGCGCAGTTGGGCGGCAAGCAGTACCTCGATCAGTTGCAGCAGGCCGAGGTGAACCTCGACGAGTTGGCGCAAGTCATCGAGCGTGACAACGTCAAGCTGTGGGGCCTGCCCACCGAAGTCGATCGCCTGACTAAGGAGATCGCAGCGCTGGGCGCGGTGAACCTCGCCGCCCTCGACGAGTTGACGACGTCGCGCGAACGCAAACAGTTCCTCGACGCGCAGAACGACGACCTGAACGAGGCCATCACCACGCTCGAAGGCGCGGTCCACAAGATCGACCTCGAGACGCGCACGCTGCTGGGTGACACCTTCCGCCTGGTCAACGAGCACTTCGGCAAGATGTTCCCGGTGCTGTTCGGCGGCGGTACGGCGCGCCTGATGATGACGGGCGACGAGATCCTGGACGCTGGCGTGCAGGTGATGGCGCAGCCGCCGGGCAAGAAAAACTCGAACATCCACCTGCTGTCGGGTGGCGAGAAAGCGCTGACGGCCATCGCGCTCGTGTTCGCGATCTTCCAGTTGAACCCGGCGCCGTTCTGCCTGCTCGACGAGGTCGACGCGCCGCTGGACGACGCCAACACCGACCGCTACTGCAAGCTGGTGAACGAAATGAGCGCCGGCACGCAGTTCCTCTACATCAGCCACAACAAGATTGCGATGGAGATGGCCAAACAGCTCATCGGCGTGACCATGCAAGAGCAGGGCGTGTCGCGCATCGTCGCCGTCGACATGGACGAAGCGATCAGCATGGCCGAAGCTGCATGAGCCATCCTGTGTCGATGGGCGGCCGTTCCGAAGCGCTCATACCGGAGCGCGCAGCGCGAAGGTTTGTCCGATGACCCTGACTGTTGCGCTTGCGATCCTGGGCGGCGTCGTGCTCGCGGCCATCATCGCGCACGGCGCGTGGCAGCAGCGGCGCGCCAGCCCGCGCCGGCCCGACCCCGACGCGCCGCATCTGCGTCGCGAGCCGACGATGGGTGACGAGTTGCCCAAGCCCGAGACCGCGGTCATCGGAACGTTTCCGGCGGGTACCGACGTGCCGCGGGTCGATGCCGCGCACATGCCCGCGCTGCTGCGCCGCTCGGTGCGGCTCGACGCGTCGATCGATGCGATCGTGCCGATCACGGTCGAAGCGCCGGTGAGTGGCGAGCAGGCGGTGATGCACATGCCCACCGCACGCCGGGCCGGCAGCAAGCCCTTTCACATCGAAGGCCTGAACGCAGCCACCGGCGAGTGGGAGACACCCACGGGCGGTGAGCGCTACAGCGAGTTTCAGGCCGGTGTGCAGGTCGCCAACCGCAACGGCCCGCTGAACGAGATCGAATATTCCGAATTCATCCAGAAAGTGCAGGGCTTCGCCGAGCCGGTCGGCGGCATGGTCGATGCGCCCGACATGCTGACCGTGGTCGCGCGCGCGCGTGACCTCGACGCCTTCGCCCAGGCCAGCGACGCCGTGTTGACCGCCGAACTGCGCAGCCGCGGCACGTCGTGGTCGACCGGTTTCGTCGAGCAGTGCGCGACACGGCACGGCTTCGTCGCGGGCTCGTTGCCGGGCCGCCTGGTGCTGCCCAGCCCGATCGACCCGAACGATCCGCCGCTGCTGGTGCTGGGCTTCGACGCGCACGCTGCGCTGGCCGATGACCCAAGGCAGGCGGCGGTGCGCAGCGCCACGCTCACGCTCGACGTACCGCAGACACCCGAAGCCAGCGAACCTTTCGCGGCTTGGCATCGCGCCGCGACCGGGTTGTCGCACGACATGGACGCCGACCTCGTCGACGACCGTGGCGAGCCAATCCCGCTTCAGTCCTTCGCGTCGATCGGCGACACGCTCGCGGGTCTGTACCGCCGCATGGCCGCCCGCGACCTCGCGGCGGGCAGCGCAGCGGCGCGGCGGTTGTTCAGCTGAGCGTCGCAGTCGATCCCGTTGCGCGCCAATCGCTGCTATCGCTGCCCATGCGGCCCCCGGTCTTTCGAGTTCATACCGAGGGTGCAGATGCATCCGCGGGTCGCGTCGTCTGGTCGCCCGTCAAGACACTGTGGATCGGCGCGCTGATCGCGGGCGCGGCAGCATTCGCGCCCGCGACGGCAAGCTTCGACGGCGTGTTCGGTTCGACGCTTCCGACGCCGAACACGGTCGGCCGCGTCGATCGTTCGGTGCTGATCGATGCGTCGGCCGCGGCGGTCTGGCGTGAGCTGCACGACATCCGCGACATCCTTCGACCTGATCGACACCGCGTACACGCTCGCGCCCGAAGGTGAGGGCACGCGCATGACGATGAGTGTGAGTTATCGCGTCTCGACCCAGTTCAACTTCTACGCAGATTGGGCTGCGCAGTTGCTGCTGGGCAATCTGGGCGAGCAGGGACTGCGGATGTACAAAGCGCGCAGCGAGGGCGCGCGTCGTTGATCGCCCTTCACCATCGATGCTCATGAACCAGAAAGACGTCCCGGTACTCGTCATCGGCGCTGGCCCCGCAGGCCTGGCCACGTCGGCGTGTTTGCGCCGCGAAGGCGTCGCGCACCTCGTGGTCGACAAGGCCGACTCCGTCGCCTCGGCCTGGCGGCAGCACTACGACCGGCTGCATCTGCATACCGTCAAGCGCTTCTCGACGCTGCCTCACTCGAGATGGGATGACAGCGTGCCGTCGTATCCATCGCGCGCCCAGGTCGTCGACTACCTCGAGGGCTACGCGCGTGAGCACGATGTGCAGCCGCGGCTGGGGGTCGAGGTGCAACGCATCACGCGCCGCGGCGATCACGCCCTGGTTCGCACCAGCGACGGCGAGTACACACCGAAGGCCGTGGTCGTCGCCACCGGCTCTAACCGCGTCCCAGTCGTGCCCGCGTGGCCCGGTGCGCAAGGCTTCGGTGGGCTTGCGATGCATTCGTCGGCTTACCGCAACCCCGAGCCTTTTGCCGGCAAACGCACGCTGGTTGTCGGCTGCGGCAACTCCGGCGCCGAGATCGCGTTGGACCTGGCCGAGCACGGTGTCGACGTGTCGATGGTCGTGCGCGGCCCGGTGCACGTGGTGCCTCGCGACGTCTTCGGCATCACGCCGGCGCAGCAGACGAGCATCCTCATGGCGCCGCTGCCCCGCGGGCTGCGCGACATGCTGGTGTCGGCCACGATGCGCCTTGCCGTCGGCGACCTGTCGAAGTGGGGCATCGTGCGGCCGAAGCAGGGCCTGAACGCGATGATCGACGAACAGGGTCGCATCCCGATGCTCGATGTCGGCACCGTCGCCTTGATCAAGAAGGGCCGCATCCGTGTCGCGCCCGGCGTGCGCGCGGTGGAACCCAACGGCATCGTCGTCTTCGACGACGCGAGCAAGCGGGCGTTCGATGCGATGGTGTTCGCCACCGGGTTCACGACCGGCCTGAACGAGTTGATCGACGACTTCGACGCCATCGCCGACGGCCGCGGACGGCCGAACCGCTGCGGCGAGGAGAGTGCGATCCCGGGCCTGTACTTCGTCGGCTACGACATTCCGAGCACGGGGGCATTGCGCCAGATGTCGATCGAGGCGCCGAAGGTCGCGAGGCAGATCCGCACGAAGCTCGGCGGCGGGCGCGCCGCGTAGGCGGGCGCGGCGCTCGCGTCAGTCCTGGCGCGCCGCCACCGTCGTGCGCCCCGCTCGAACCAGCGCCAGCTTCGCCAGCATCACTTCGCGCGCGGGCACGGCCTTCGTCTGCATCGCGCGTTCGTACCACACCAGCGCTTCGACCGGTTGGCCCTGCGCCGCGAGCCGCGCGCCGATGTAGTAGTAGGCCTCGGCGAGGTTCATCCGCTCCATCGACTTGTCTTCACGCCCTTGCGCCAGCAGCGCTTCGCGGTCGAGGCGCCCGTCCAGGAAGTGCAGCAGCGCGCCGTGCAACTGCGCGGGGTCGGCTTGCTCGACGTGCGCGGCGATCGCGGCTTTGCCTCGGCCGGTGCCTTGATGTTCGGCGGCGAGGTACAGCTTCAGCAGGGCGCGCGAGCGAGTGTTGCCTTCCGCGCGTTCGACCAGTTCGCGCAGCGCGCTTTCTGCCTGCGCGTGGCGGCCGCGGTGCATGTCGATGTCGGCCATCACGGCCAGTGCAAAAGGCTTTCGTTCGCCAATGCTCGGTGACTTCAGGCGTTCATAGGCTTCGTCGATGCGGTCCACACCGATCAGTGCCAGCGCGCGGTTCTCTTCGGTGTCGTCACTCGTGGCCTGCAATGCCAGCGCGCGGTCGGCGTGGGTCAGCGCGTCGGCGAAAGCGCCCAATGCGATCGACGACGCTGCCAGCGACGCGTGCACGCGCCCGGCCAGTGGCGTGTCTTTGCCGATGCCATCGAGCACCAACGCATCGATCGCGCGGCGCAGGCTGTGTCGTGACAACGTCTTGCCCAGTTCGTCGTCTTCGGTGATGCCGTCGGCCGCGAGCTTGCGGTCGACGCTCGCAACGATGGGCGCCAGGCGCTTCGAGTCGACCAGCAGCACGCGTTGGCCGTGCCCCAGCAGGCCGCGTGCACGCTGAACGTTTTCGCGATAGCCCGCGAGGTTCGCCGGCAACACCTCGTCGCCGCGCCGTTCGAGCTTGCGCGTGTAGGTGTAGCGCGACCCGCTGGCGTGCGCCTTGACGTTGAAGGCGAAGTGCTTGTCCTGCACGTCGACCGGCGCGGGCGCCTGGCCGCTGAAGGGGTGAGGTGCGATCACCTCGATCGTGCTCGTCATGCGCCGGGGCATGTCGAGCAGCCACGGCATGCGGCGCGTGGTTTCGTTCGGGCTGCCGACGAACTCGCCCATCTCGACAGCGGTGAAGTCGACATCCAGCCCACCGATGCGGTAGGCGGTCTCGGCCGGGTACTCGAAGTTCACGCCGACCTTGAACACGTTGCGCTTGCGGTCGTCCTCGATCGTTGGTTCACCCACCATCTTCAGCCCGGGGCGTGCGCGCGCGTGACCTGCGGCGAGCGAGTCGGCGATCTGTTGTGGCGTGTTGGCAGCGGCGGTGGCGCGCCAGCGTTCGGCCGACAGGCCCGTGACGGTCATCGTGGCCTGCATCGTGGCCGGCGCGTCCAGGCGCGTGAAGTCCCAGCGCTGCGTGTAGTCGATGCGCGCGGCGTGCGCGGTCGGTTGCGCCACCGTGTCCAGTTCGCCCGCGCCGCCGATGACCAGCGCCATGCCGTAGGGGTATTGCCCGCGCGTTGCGAGCTCGAGCCCCTGGCCGTTGACGGTGGCGTCGAGCCAATAGGTGGTGCCGCCGACCACCGCGCGCGTGATGACGTGGTCGAACTGTTCGTGCCCTGCCGCATAGGCGCCGATGCCGCGGTTGCGGTACATCGACACCAGCGCAGGCTTGGCGTCGATGCCCAGCGCCTCGAGCATCGTGACCAGCAGGATCGTCTTGTCTTTGCAGTCACCCAGGCGCTCGGCCAGGGTCTGCTCGGCGGGCTTGGGGCGATGCGAACTCACGCCCAGGCTCGCGCTGAAGTAGCGGATTTCGTCTTGCACGAAGCGCAGCGCTTCGCTGACAAGCGCCTCACCCTCGAGCCCGCTCGCTTTCAGGTCGGCGATCTTCTTTTGCACCAGCGGGCCGGCGACCTTGGCCGGCGTGAACAAGCGGCCGGCCCACGCGTCGACCTCGGCCCAGTCGCGGTAGTCGCTGATCTGGATCGACGGGTAAACCTTGAACCACGGCGGCGTGTTGGACTCGGCCACGACGGCGGGCACGTTGCGGCGCACCACGCGCACGATCTGGTTGGCGCCCTGCTCGAAGCGTTCGGCCTCGACCGTGGTCGCCAGTGGGCGCAGCACCAGCTTGCGCTCGAGCGGTGCCGCCAGGCGAAGGTGCAGGTGGTCGACCGTGTCTTGCGACGCGAGGTCGAACACGTGGCCGATGTGGCCTTCGAAGATCGGGTTGTCGCCCTCGACGGTGTAGGCCACCTCGACCACGTCGCCGACCTGCACGTCACTCAGCACCGCCATCAGCGTCTGCGTGCCGTCGATCATGGCCTTGTCGAGGTTGGCTTCGCGGCGCATGACCTCGATGCGCGCACCTTTCAGGCGGTCGCTCTTGCGGCCTTGGCGCCAGACCGCGGCTTCGTGCACGGCCAGGGTCTGGTAAGCGGGGTTGAATTGAATCTGCGGTTGCGAAACCGACGCCAGCGCAGCCGGGTCGGTCGCGGCCACGCGAACGCGCACGTGGTACTGCGCTTTCGGCAGCGCGTGGTTGGATTGGAAGTCGAGCAGCAATTCACGGCGCGGCGAGCCTTTGACGGCCGTCACGGTGTCGGGTGTCGCAAGACCTTCGGGGTCGACGACCCAGTCGGGCCGCGGGGCGACGCGGTACGGCGCGCTGGTCGTCGATGCGTTCGAAACCGGAGCGACCGACGGCGCCGTCGCGGCTTTCGCCGCTGCCTTGCGCGGCACCGACTGCGCTGCGCCTGTCGTCGCGGCAAGACCCAACAGGGCGCACAGCGCGATCGGCACCGTGCTGGGAACAAATCGAAGATGGCGGCGTGTCATGTCGTCGGCGCGTGTGAAGGTCTTCATTGGCCTACGAAGCGCGGCCTGCAACACGGCCAGATGTCACGGGGTGGCCGCCTACACTGGCATGCGTGCCGATACCCGATAACGATTCACGCCGAGCACGCGAATTGCGCGACACCCTCGTGCTGCACGCGTATCACTACTACGTGCTCGACGCGCCGTCGATTCCCGACGCCGACTACGACGCGCTGTTCCGCGAACTTCAGGCGCTCGAGGCCCGACACCCCGAACTGCGCACGCCCGACTCGCCGACACAACGCGTGGGCGGCGCGGCGCTCGACAGCCTGGCGTCCGTGCGTCACACGGTGCCGATGTTGTCGATCGAGACCGAGACCGACAACTCGCCCGAAGGCGCGGCCAAGTTCGACGCACGGGTGCGCAACCTGCTCGAGCTGGACGACACCGACTTGCGCCGTCGAATACGCCGCCGAGCTGAAGTTCGACGGCCTGGCGATCAGCCTGCGGTACGAGCGCGGCCTGCTGGTGCAGGGCGCCACGCGCGGCGACGGCGAAGTGGGCGAAGACGTGACGCACAACATCCGCACGATCGACGCGATTCCATTGCGACTGAAAGACGTCGACGCGCCCGTGCTCGAGGTTCGTGGCGAGGTCTACATGCGCCGCGACGCTTTCGAGGCGTTGAACGAACGCCAACGAGCGGCGGGCGACAAAACCTTCGTCAACCCGCGCAACACCGCGGCGGGCGCGGTGCGGCAGCTCGATCCCGCGATGGCGCGCGCGCGGCCGATGCGCTTCTTCGCTTATGGCCTGGGCGATATCCAGGGCTGGACGGTGCCGCCGACGCATTCGGCGTTGCTCGACGCTTTTGCCGCGATGGGCCTGCCGGTGAACGCCGACCGCGCCGTGGTGAAGGGTGCCGATGGACTCGTTGACTTTCACCGCCGCATCGGCGAGCGGCGCGACACGCTGCCGTTCGATATCGACGGCGTGGTCTACAAGGTCAACGACCGGGCGTTGCAGGCCAGGCTGGGTTTCAAGACGCGTGAACCACGCTGGGCCGTCGCCCACAAGTACCCCGCGCAGGAACAGACGACGGTGGTGCGCGACATCGACGTGCAGGTCGGCCGCACCGGCAAGCTCACACCGGTGGCGAAGCTCGAGCCGGTGTTCGTGGGCGGCACCACGGTGATGAACGCGACGCTGCATAACGAAGACGAAACGCGGCGCAAAGACGTGCGCATCGGTGACACCGTGATCGTGCGCCGCGCGGGCGACGTGATCCCCGAAGTGGTCGGCGTGGTGCTCGAGCGCAGGCCGGCCACGGTCGGTGAGCCGTTTGACCTCTACAGGCGTCTGGGCGGCACGTGCCCTGCGTGCGGCAGCCCGATCGCGCGCGAAGAAGGCGGCGTCGATTGGCGTTGCACCGGCGGCATCACCTGCCCGGCGCAGCGCAAGGAGGCACTGCTGCATTTCGCGGGGCGACGCGCGATGGACATCGAGGGCCTGGGGGGCAAGATCGTCGATCAGCTCGTGGACGGCGACATCGTGAAGGCGCTGCCCGACCTGTACAAGCTTGGCGTGGCGAACCTGGCCGCGCTGGACCGCATGGGCGAGCGCAGCGCGGCGAACGTGGTCGCTGCCATTGCGAACAGTCGCGCGACGACGCTGGCGCGATTCCTCTTTTCACTTGGCGTTCGCCACGTTGGCGAGACGACCGCGAAGGATTTGGCGAAACACTTCGGCAAGCTCGACACCATCATCGAGGCCACGCCCGAGCAGCTTCTCGAGGTCAAGGACGTGGGCCCCACCGTCGCAGCGAGCGTGCGCGACTTCTTCGACCAGGCGCTCCATCGGGAACTGGTCGAGCAGTTCCGCGCTGCGGGCGTGCACTGGACCGAAGGCGAAGGTCAGCCCACCGTACCCGCAACGGGCGAGAGCGGTGTGCTGGCAGGCAAGACTTTCGTGCTGACCGGCACGATGCCGACGCTGTCGCGCGACGACGCCAAGGCGATGATCGAAGCCGCGGGTGGCAAGGTGTCGGGGTCGGTGTCGAAGAAAACGCACTTCGTCGTTGCCGGTGCCGAAGCCGGCAGCAAGCTCGACAAGGCGAAGGAACTCGGCGTGGCCGTGATCGACGAAGAAGGGTTGAAGGCGATGCTCGAAGGGCCAACGTCATGACCGTGCGCGAGATCCTGAAGATGGGCGACGCACGCCTGCTGCGCATCGCCGAACCGGTCACGCGCTTCGACACACGTGAACTGCGCGACCTGGTCGCCGACATGTTCGACACCATGGTCGCAGCCAACGGCGCTGGGCTTGCGGCGCCGCAGATCGCCGAAAACCTGCAACTGGTGATCTTCGGTTTCGACCACAACGACCGTTACCCCGACGCGCCGCCGGTGCCGCGCACGGTGCTTGTCAATCCAACCATCACACCGTTGTCGAACGATGAAGAGGAAGGCTGGGAGGGCTGCCTGTCGGTGCCTGGCTTGCGTGGCGTCGTGCCGCGCTTCACGCGCATCCGCTACCGGGGCTTCGACGAAAAGGGTCGTGTGATCGACCGCGAAGCGGACGGATTTCACGCGCGCGTGGTGCAGCACGAATGCGACCACCTGATCGGGCGCCTGTACCCCACGCGCATGCGCGACCTGACGAAGCTGGGCTTCACCAGCGTGTTGTTCCCCGACCTTGACCCCGCAGAGGGTGACGACTGAAGTCACACCGCCCTGTAAAGCAGTGTTGCTGGCGTCAGCGCGCGTTCCAAGCCTTGCGTTACCGGCCCATACCGCCAAAAGATGGCGGTCCGAGGATCGACATGTTGACGTCCGCGCCGATTTCCCTCTCCCTATCCATCGCCCTCCTGCGCGCCGTCCGCCGCCTGGGCGTTCGCTTTGCCGCCTTCGTTGTCGGCGCCAGCGCCGCCTGGCAGCCGGCACCGCGCTGGCCGAACCGCCGGGTCGGGTCGGCCGTATCGCCGAAACCGAAGGCACGGTCTGGACGGCCGACGACCAGCGCGGCGAGTGGGTGCCCGCGCAACGCAACGCGCCCGTGACCGACCGTGATCGCGTGTCGGTGTCGCCGGGCTCGCGCGCGGTGATCCAGATCGGCTCGGCCACGCTGCGCCTGGACGGCGACACCGAAGTCGAGGTGCTGCAGCTCGACGACAACAGCGTGCGCCTGCAACTGCACGGCGGCAGCGCGGCGTTGCAACTGCCGATGCAGGACTCGGCGCGTGAGTTCGAGCTGGTCACCGCCGAAGGCCGCTTCATGCCAAGCGGGCGCGGCCACTACCGCGTTGACCGTCGCGACGGCACCAGCATCGTGACCGTGTGGGACGGATCGCTGCGCTTCGAAAGCGCCGACAGCCAACTCGAGGTGCGCGAAGGCCAGCGCGTCGACTTCTGGTCCGAACGTGGTCGCACGCACTACGCGTCGGCCACGATGGACCGCGATGCCTTCACCGACTGGGTCGTCGCCAGCGAACGCCGCTACGGCCGCCTGGCGCAGCGCCACGTGTCGCCCGAAATGACCGGGGCTTATGACCTGGACCACCATGGTGCCTGGGATACGCACCCGCAGTACGGCGCGGTCTGGTACCCGCGCGACGTCGCCGCCGACTGGGCGCCGTACCGCTACGGCCGCTGGTCCTACGTGAACCCCTGGGGCTGGACGTGGGTCGACGACGCACCTTGGGGCTTCGCACCGTTCCACTACGGCCGTTGGGTGAACTGGCGCGGCCGCTGGGTCTGGACGCCGGGTGGCTACACCGCGCGCCCGGTCTACGCACCGGCGCTGGTGGCGTGGTTCGGTGGCGCGAACGTCAGCGTGAGTGTCGGCGGTGGGCACCCGCATCAACCGCATGTAGGCTGGGTCGCGCTGAGCCCCTTCGAGGTCTTCGCGCCTTGGTATGCCGTCGGCCACGTGCATCTGGCGCACATCAACGTGAACCCGTGGCGCCACATGCACGGCTATCACAACCATCGTCATCACGACTATGCGAATCGCCACGTGCGTGGCGCGGTCGTCGTGGTGCCGCAATCCGTGGTGACCGACCGCCGCCCCGTGCGTCAAGACGTGATCACGCCCGGCGCAGGCGTCGATCTGGCGTGGTGACGGGCGCCCGCCCGCGCGTTCGTCCAACGGTGTCGCGGTCCGCATTCCTCAGCCGCCGCAACCGCCGCAGTTCGGCAACACCACCAAGACCGTAGGCCGCAGCGAAGCCGTCTTCGTGCCGCCCGCGCCAGTGAAAACGGACGGTGCGCTGCCTCCGCCGAAAACACCGAACGGCCGCGACGTGCCTTGGGTGCGCGGCCGAGGTGGTGTCGAAACCGCGGCGCCCGTCGTTGCACCTGCGCCGAACGTGGTGACCGCTCCGGCACGTGTGGAGCCGCGGTTGGCCGAGCCGGTGCCTTCAGTGCGCGCGCTGCCGCCCGGCGGTAAGACGTGGCGCGATGACGCCCCCGACACCGTTGCGCCGGTCCGCCCTAACGACCCGCCGCGTCCGGTGCGTGAATCGCGCGACGTTGGCGTGGTCGCGCCGGTGCCGCGCGTCAATGAAGGCCGCCAGGTGTCGATTCCGCCAGCAAGCAGCCACAGGTGGTCCATCCGCGCGTGCTGCCGCGTGATGACGACGATCACGTGCGACGCATGCCCCCGCCGAACGTGCACCGCGCGCCGCCTGCGCAGGCACCGGCGCCGGTCGTCGTTGCACCACCACCCGCACAGCAGGTGCAGATTCAGCGCCCGCAAGCGCCACAGATGCAGCCGATGCCGCAACCCATACCCCAGCCGCAAGCGCAGCCCCGCCCGCGCCAACAGGACCGCGACGACGATCGCGGCAACGGGCGCCGCGGCGGCCCGAAGGACGAGCGCGGCGCGATGATGATCAAGTAGCCGCGCGCCTCGCCTCACGGGGGCGTGCATGAGCATCCCGCGACACCGCATGATGCACCGGGGGCGAACGGATGTCGGGTACTCGCGTGGATGGTCACGCTGCGCCCACCCTTGCACTCGACGATGAGGTGCTGCTGTGCCACGGCACACCGTGGCGGCGACGACATCGGGCTGGCCGAAACCGAAGCCTACCTTGCGCCCGTCGCTGACATCGAAGCGCGGCTTGGCGACACCCACGCCAGCCTCGTGCTCTGCGGCCATTCACACGTGCCGCGCTCGCGCCATGAAGGCCACGACACCTTGATCATGAAGCTCAAGGTTTCGTGTGACGGCGGCGTGCGGCAAACGCAAGGCCAAGAAGCCCCACGGCCATGAGCAGGTAGGTCGAGGGTTCGGGTACGGCGGTGACACTCGCCACGCTGGCTCCAAGCGTCACGCCGGTCAGCGTGGCTGGGAGGAATGGCGTCGTGATGCTGATGGAAAGGACTCCGGAGAAGTCATCCGGGTGATCGTTCAAGCCGAACATCAGCACGCATTCTGAAAGCTGAGGGCGCCAGGATCCGTGCCGGAGGCGATCATGCTGACGGAGTAGAAAGGGTCGGCGCCCGAACCTTCCAGAAGCAGCGACACCGTGGCCGCCTCGAAGCTCACCGTCTGCGGCGTGCGCACGAGCTGGTAGTAGGGATGTGAACTGGCAAGCTGCTTGTACGGCGCTGGTATCGCAATAGCGATTTGGCGCACCTGAGTGCAGGCGTGGAGCGCGCAGGCTGGAGGCTCGCCTGGGCTGACAAACCGTCGGCCTTCGAGGCCGCCGACGCCGCGAGCTTTCGCGGCGATAGCTTCGAGCACTCGCTTGGTTTTGGCGTCGCCAAGGACGGCAAGAAGATCATCGGACTGGTGTGGGACGGCCCGGCCTTCAAGGCCGGCCCGCCACGCAACAGCGAACTCATCGCGGTGAACGGCATGGTCTTCACCGGCGAGCGCTTGCGTGAAGCCTTGATGGCCGACAAGGAGGGCAAGGCGCCCGTGCAACTGATCGTCAGGGACGCAGAAACGCGTGCACAGCTTCGACCCTCGACGTTTGCCAGGGCCGCGCCACCCGCCGCTCGAGCGCATCGAGGGCACGTCCGATCAGTTGGATGCTGTGTTGTTGAAGGCGAGGTAGACGTTGGCGGCCTCGAGGGCGCGGGCGCTCGAGGGAAACGTGCCACTGCGCCTCAGCGCTTCAGCACCTTCACCAGTGCTGGCCACACGTTGTCGAGCATCGTCGGCTGTGCGGCTTCGTTCGGGTGGATGCGGTCGCTTTGGAACAGCGTCTCGGCCTGCGGCACGTCGGCGATGCCGCGCAGGAAAAAGGGCACGAGAACGGCCTTCTCGAGTGCGGCGACGTTGGTGAACGTCTTCACGAAGTCTTCGCCGTAGGCGCGGCCGTAGTTGGGCGGCACCTGCATGCCCAACAGCATGACCGCCGCTCCGGCCGCCTTCGCTGCGCGAGCCATCGCGGCCAGGTTGTCCCTGGTCATCGACATCGGCAAGCCGCGCAGCGCGTCGTTGCCGCCGAGTTCGATCACCACCACACCCGGCTTGTGTTGCGTCAACAGGGCCGGCAGGCGAGAGCGGCCGCCCGAGGTGGTGTCGCCGCTGATGCTCGCGTTGACGACGCGCGCGCGCAGCTTCTGCTGTGCGATGCGCGCCTCGAGCAACGCCACCCAGCCGCGGCCGCGCTCGAGGCCGTATTCGGCCGACAGGCTGTCGCCGACGATCAGCACCGGTGTATCACCAGCGGCGGCTGCCTGAGCGTGCGCGGCCGCCGACGCAAAGCCAACCCACGCGGCTATCGCGATGGTCATCAGCCGTCGTCGTGAGCGGGAATCACCCCTGCCGGTACAGTGCGCGACCGCCGCAGCAGGCTCCCTTTCGTCTTCCATGTTTCGTCCCGTCGTCATCGAGGTTTCAGGCGTCACCAAAGAGGTTCAAGACCCGTCGGGCGTATTGACCATCCTGTCGGACATTGGTTTCACGCTTCGCCAGGGCGAGACGGCAGCGATTGTCGGTGCGTCGGGGTCGGGCAAGAGCACATTGCTGTCGATCATCGCGGGGCTGGACGTGCCCACGCGCGGCATCGTCAGCCTGGCCGGGACCGACCTCTTCGCATTGGACGAAGACGCGCGCGCCGCGGTGCGCGCTCAGCACGTGGGCTTCGTGTTCCAGAGCTTTCACCTGCTGGGCAACCTCAACGCGCTGGAAAACGTGATGCTGCCGCTCGAGCTTGCCGGGCGCCCCGACGCGCGCGATGCGGCCATGCGCATCCTCGATCGCGTGGGGTTGAGCGAGCGACTGAACCATTACCCGAAGGTTTTGTCGGGCGGCGAGCAGCAGCGTGTGGCGCTTGCGCGCGCCTTCGTCGTCGAACCCAAGCTGCTGCTTGCGGACGAACCCACCGGCAGCCTTGACTTCGCCACCGGCGCGAAGGTCATGGAGTTGATGTTCGAGATGAACCGCGCCGCCGGTACGACGCTGGTGCTGGTCACGCACGACCGTGAGATTGCCGCGCGGTGCGACCGGCAACTGCACATCGAAGCCGGGCGGCTCATCGTGTGAAAGCCGTGGCCTGACGTGCCGAGGGGCGCCGCAGCGCCCCTCGATCCATCGCGGCCGACTCGCCGCAGTCCCTACTTCGCAGGCGGCGCGGCGGGTGCCGCACCAGCCGCGGCGGGAGCGCCCGGCGCACCCGGTGGCGGAGCGAACTTGAAGTCGGTCTTCGCGCCCGTCTTCAGCCCTTCGATGAAGGCCTGCATGCGCTGCTGCTCGAGGCGCTGCTTGATCTGGCCCTTCACCGCATCGAACGCCGGCGGCTTCGACTCGCGCGTGTCTTCGAGTTTGATGATGTGGTAGCCGAACTGGCTCTTGACCGGCTTGTCGGTCATCTCGCCTTTTTTCAGCGACGTCATCGCCTTGCCGAACTCGGGCACATAGGCGTCGGGGCGCGAGAAGTCGAGGTCACCGCCACGTTGGCCCGATCCCGGGTCTTTCGAGTGCTTCTTCGCCAACTCGTCGAACTTCCCGCCTTTCTTGATCTGCGCGATCAGCGAGATGGCTTCGGCTTCCTTCTCGACCAGGATGTGGCGCGCGCGATATTCGGTCCCGGCGGCACCGGCAGCGCCTGGCCCCTGTGCCTTGATGACCTTTTCGTACTCGCCCTGCAGGTCAGCGTCGTTCGGCTCGATCTTCTTGCGTTGATCAGCGATCAGCTCGTTGATCAGGATGCTCTGGCGCGCCAGCTCCATCTGTTGCTTGTAGTTGTCTCCCGTCGCGATGCTGCGGCGCTCGGCCTCCTGCTCGAGAATCTCGCGCATCACCACTTCTTCCTTCGCGCGGGTTTCGAGTTCGGGCGTGCGTTGCTGCTGGCCCGTGCGTGTCATCTGGGTCAGCAGTGCCTCCACGCGCGCCTGCGGCACGGGCTTGCCGTTCACGATGGCGATGTTCTGGGCCATGGCCAGCGTGGCGGTCGACAACGCCAAGGCAAGCGCGGTGCGGATCGGGAGCTTCATGAGGTAAGTACCTTTCGACTGGGATGGGGGCCGGGAAAGAGCAACCCGGTGGGCTGGCCGACCAACGCTATCCATCGCGGTCGGTTGACGTGGACTCGAGCGCTGGGTAGGGCGTCAAAGCCAGTGCGTCATGCCTCGTCTGGTGTCTTGGCAACGATGGCCAGGGCGTGAATGCCGCGGGCCATCAACGAAGCGACGGCATCATACACAAGGCGGTGTCGCGCCACGCGGGACATGCCGATGAAGCGCGCGCTGACGATCGTGACCGAGAAGTGCCGTCCTTCGCGCGCGCCAGCGTGGCCGGCGTGTGCGGCGCTGTCGTCCTGTACGTCGATCGAAACCGGCGCCAGCGCGGCGCGAAGCGCCTGTTCCACCCCAGCCGCGTTGATGTTCATGGCCCTGGTTTCTCTGTTGGGACGACGTCTTCAGGCATGTGGCGCGCAAGGTACACACCCTGCGCCAGCATGAACGCCAGCGTCAGGCCCAGCGCGCCGAAGAGCTTGTAGTTGACCCACGTCGAGGTGTCGAAATTGAACGCCACCCACAGGTTCAGCAACGCCTGCACGATGAAGAACACGACCCACGACAGCATCAGCCGGTGCCACACAGGGTCGGGCAGGGCGATCTGACTGCCCATCAGCGACTTGATGAGGTTCTTGCGCCAGACGAGGTGACCCAGCACCAGCGCGACCGCCATCACCATATACAGCAGGGTGGGCTTCCACTTGATGAAGGTCTCGCTGCGCAGCCACACGGTCAAGCCGCCCAGCACGACCACCAGCACCAGGCTGACCCACAGCGCGGGTTCGACCTTGCGGCCACGCGCCAGCAGGATGCCGACCTGCGCGAGTGTCGCGACGACCACGACCACGGTCGCGATGAGCACCGGCGCCTCTTCGGGGCCGACCACGCCACCCGACACCATGAAGCCGAGCGTTTGCGTGGCCCAGGCCGCTGCTTCGACAGCGCGCGACGACGCGACGCGGTAGGAGACGAAGAACAGGATGATCGGCAGGAAATCGAACAGAAGCTTCATGGACGGGCGGACCGTTGTCTTGGCGCGTATTGTCGGTGGACTAGATTCCTTGACCGACAGGATCCGTATTGTTTGAGTCAAGTTTTTCTACGGAGCAATGTGGGCCTCGTCGCACCATGCGTCGACGGCGGTTTCGACGGCGTGGAAGCGCCGCAGCGAACTCGGCGAACAGGCCGGTGCGGTCGGCACAGCCGGGGCCATGGCCGGACGCAGGATGCGCGAATACACCCGGGTGTAGAACAGCGCCGTTCGCAGGCCTTGGTCGGTGAGCCGATAGCGATGGGTTTTGGGCAGTCGCTCGATCAGGCCGTGCAAGCGCAGCCGTCGCAACTCGTAGCTCATGCGCCCCGGGGATATCTCGTCGGCACGCTTGCCCAGCAAGACGGCGAACTGCTGGCGCAGGTCCTTGTTGGTGAACCCGCGGGCGACGAACACGAACATCAGCACCGCATTGAGAACGGCTTGGGCATGGGCGTCGCCGAAGCGCAGCGCGGGCACCCGCTGGCCTTCGATCCGACGCGGTCGCTGCAGGCGCTGGAAGGCATCGTCGCCCAGCGCGCAGTCGTGACTGATCTGCTCGATCTCGAGCAGACGTCGGTTGGCGGCAAAGCCGATCCGGCGCAGCTCGGGCAGATTCTTCAGCAGTCGCCCGATGCCGAAGTCGCGGGTGTCGTTGATGGTGGTCTCGGTTCGAAGGGCCTGTCCTTCCTTGTGGTACTGCTTGATGCGTGGACGTCTTGTAGTCGACGTGCAGCGAAGGCATGACGCCGTCGGTGATGACGCGGGTGCGGAATCGCCCCGGTGTGCGCCGGGTCACCCGGCGGTCGAAGATCAGCTGCACCTGGCCGGGCCGGCCGATGTCGAGGTTCTCGCGGATGACCTCCTCGAAGAAGATGCGCCCGGTCACCGGCCGGTCGAGCACCTGGGTGAGCGAGAACTCGGCCTGCAGGATGGAGAGCCGTAGCGATAGCCGGCGGCGCGATCGCGCCGGTGAACGGATGCGGCAGCCGCGCCAGCCACTTGCGCAGCAGCCGTCGATCTTCTCCGCCGACAGCCCGTCGCAGAGCCGCTGCAGCGCCTTGGGGTCGGCGCAGGACTAGCACGCCGTTGTCCAGCGCCTCGAACGCGATGCCGCGCTTGGCAAGCTGGCGCTTGACGTACTCGTGGCCGTTGATGCACAGCTTGGCGTTGTAGGGGAAGTAGGAGCAGAACTTCAGGAAGAACGGGCCGAAGTCGTCGTCGACGCAGTAGAAGTAGTAGTGGTTGACCATCGCCGTGGATCGCACGATCCACGGGTAGGTCACGCCGGTGAGCGGGCTGCGGCGCCGCTCGGTGCGCACGACCCGGGCCTTCTCCTGGGCCTTGCCGACGTACAGCACGCCCTCGTCGGCGTCGAACTGCCGCAGGTACTGCTGCGTGACGTCGTCCTTGCGCTGGCCCTTGGTGAAGGCTGACCAGCTCCACGCCCTGCGTCGGCGACGAAGTGCTCGATGTCGCGCCACGAACGCCTCGGTCATCGGCGCCACCGCCGGCAGTCGAGGCAAAGCGCTGGCCCCGGTGGCCGCGCAGGTACCACACCACGCCGCCGATGCGCTGCAACTGCGGGACGTAGACGTTGAGGTACATCCGGTCGATGCCTCGACTCTCCAGCACGACGTGCTCGCGCAGGACTTCCGCACACGCTGATCGTGCTACGCTTCATGCGCCGGCTCCGGTCGTCCACGGGGTCCTCGGACCCATCGAGCTTCGAGCTCGTATATCTCTGGGCTTGTCCCAGCCGGCTCGACCGGAGCCACCTTACTCCGCAGCACTCACCGCCGCGAACGCCGCATACAACTCGTCGGTCTGAGGCGGAGCCTCGTTAGGATTTACGTCACCACAAGGAGACTTCACATGCTCGGACAAATGCAGGACCAGCCGCTGCTCATCTCGAAGTTGATCGAGTTTGCCGAACGCAACCACCCTGACGGCGAGCTGGTGTCGCGCCGTGTCGAGGGCGACCTCCACCGCTACACCTATCGCGACGCTGCGGCCCGCTCACGTCGCGTGGCCAAAGCGCTTGACGCGATGGGCCTTGCGTTCGGCGACCGCGTGGGCACGCTGGCATGGAACGGCTACCGCCACTTCGAGCTGTACTTCGGCGTCAGTGGTTCGGGCCGCGTGATGCACACCGTGAACCCGCGCCTGGCGCCCGATCAGGTCGCGTGGATCCTGAACCATGCCGAAGACCGCGTGTTGTGCTTCGACATGACGTTCCTGCCGATCATCAAAGGGATCTGGCAGCACTGCCCCAAGGTCGAGCACTGGGTTGCCTTGTGCGATGCCGACGCGTTGCCGCAGGACACCGGCATCAAGGGCCTGTCCAGCTACGAAGCGCTGCTGGCGAAGGCCGGTGACGGCTACACCTGGCCGCAGTTCGACGAGAAGAGTGCAAGCGCGCTGTGCTACACAAGCGGCACCACCGGCAACCCGAAGGGCGTGCTTTACAGCCACCGCTCGACCGTGCTGCATGCCTACGGCGGCGCGATGCCCGACGCGTTGAACCTGTCGGCGCGCGACAGCGTGCTGCCGGTCGTGCCGATGTTTCACGTCAACGCTTGGGGGCTGCCGTATGTCGGTGCCATGACCGGCGCCAAGATGGTGTTTCCCGGCGCGGCGCTCGACGGCAAGAGCGTCTACGACTTGATCGAGAGCGAAGGTGTGACCCTCGCGGCGGGCGTGCCCACGGTGTGGCTCGGGCTGCTGGGCCACATGGCGCAGAACAAGCTGAAGTTCTCGACGTTGCAGCGCACCGTCATCGGCGGTTCGGCGTGCCCGCCGACGATGATCAGGGCCTTCGACGAACAGTACGGCGTGACCGTGCTGCACGCCTGGGGCATGACCGAGATGTCACCGCTGGGAACGGTGTGCAACCTGAAGCTGAAGCAGCAGAAACTGCCGGCCGACCAGCGCATGGCCGTGCTGATGAAGCAGGGGCGCGCAGTCTTCGGCGTCGACATGAAGATCGTCGACCCCGACGGCAAAGACGTGCCCTGGGACGGCAAGACCAGCGGCGACCTGCTGGTGCGCGGGCCGTGGATCGTGCAGAGCTACTTCAAGGGCGAGGGCGGCGACCCGCTGATCGACGGCTGGTTCCCCACCGGCGACGTGGCGAACATCGACGCCGATGGCTTCCTGCAGATCACCGATCGCAGCAAGGACGTCATCAAGTCCGGTGGTGAATGGATCAGCTCGATCGACATCGAGAACATCGCCGTCGCGCACCCCGCGGTCGCGATGGCCGCGTGCATCTCGCTGCCGCACCCGAAGTGGGACGAACGCCCGCTGCTGGTCGTGGTGAAGAAGCCTGGTGCCGACGTGACGGGCGACGAGTTGCGCAAGTACTACGACGGCAAGGTCGCGAAGTGGCAGGTCCCCGACGACGTGGTCTTCGTCGACGCGATTCCGTTGGGTGCCACCGGCAAGATGCAGAAGATGAAGTTGCGCGAGCAGTTCAAGGGGCACAAGATGCCCGAGGTGACCCGAAGCTGAGGCGCGGCTGAAGACGACGAGGGGACGAGGGCGCCGTGGCCATTGCCATCGTCAGCGCCGTGCACGAGGAGTTGCGCGCGCTGCTGCCGCACGTCGATTCGGCGACGACAGTGGCGCACGCGGGGCGCGTCTTCCACGTGGGCACGCTGGGCGCCAGCCCCGCGGTGTTGACGCTGTGTGGCATCGGCAAGGTCGCCGCCGCGGCGACCACGGCGCTGCTGCTCGAGCGGTTCGACGCAATCGAAGTCGTGCTCTTCACCGGCGTCGCCGGTGGCCTGGGGTCCGGTGTGCGCGTCGGCGACGTGGTCGTCGCGCGCGAGTTGCTGCAACACGATCTCGACGCGTCGCCCCTCTTTCCGCGCTACGAGGTGCCGCTGACGGGACGCTCGCGTTTCGCGACCGATGCCGCGTGGAGTGACCGGCTGGCGGCATGCGCCCGCGCGCATGGCCTGCGCGTGCACGAAGGGCTGGTGGTCAGCGGTGACCGCTTTGTCGCGACCGCTGCCGGAAGCCGCGAGCTTTCATCGCGCCTGCCCGACGCGCTGGCCGTCGAGATGGAAGGTGCCGCGGTCGCGCAGGTCTGCACCGACTTCGGCAAACCCTTTGCGGTGCTGAGGACGGTATCGGACCGGGCCGATGATTCGGCGCATGTCGACTTTCTGAGCTTCGTTCGCGATGTGGCCAGCGACGTGAGCCACCGCGTGGTTCTGGGCGCGCTGGAGCGGGCTTAGCCCTCGGCGCCGGGACCGGCAACCACGTGGCTGTAGCCGCCGTCGACATAGACGATTTCGGCGCTGATGCCCGCGGACAGGTTTGACAGCAGGAAGGCCGCGGTGTTGCCCACGTCGTCGATCGTGACCGTGCGGCGGATCGGGGCGGTGGCGGCGAAATCGGCCTGGAGCTTGCCGAAGTCTTTGATGCCCGACGCGGCCAGGGTCTTGATCGGCCCGGCCGAGATGCCGTTGACGCGCACGCCCTTGGCACCCATGGCCTGCGCGAGGAAACGCACGCTCGACTCGAGCGACGCCTTCGCCAGGCCCATGGTGTTGTAGTTCGGCACTGCGCGCACGGCGCCCAGATAAGTCAGTGTCAGCAGCGCGGAACCGGCGCGCAGCCGTGGTGCGGCGGCTTTGGCCATGGCCGGGAAGCTGTAGGCCGAGATGTCGTGGGCGATGCGGAAGCTCTCGCGCGACAACCCCTCGAGGAAGTCGCCGGCAATCGCCTCGCGCGGCGCGAAGGCAATGGCGTGCACGAAGCCGTCGAACCCGTCCCAGTGCTGGCCCAGGTCGGCGAACAGACGTTCGATCTGGGCATCGTCGGCGACGTCGCAATCGAAGACGAGCTTCGAGCCGAACTCGGCGGCGAAATCCGTGATGCGGTCCTTGAAGCGCTCGCCCTGGTAGCTGAAGGCCAGCTGGGCGCCTTCGCGGTGGCAGGCCCGGGCGATGCCGTAGGCGATCGAGCGGTTGTTGAGCACGCCCGTGATCAGCAGGCGTTTGTCGGCAAGAAAACCCATGGCTGCGCTCGGTAGGAACACGCGTCATTCGCGAGGGCGCGGATTGTGGCACGCACCCCCTGCAGGGCCGCCCGGCGCGACTCCACGGGCGGGCGGGGTCTGCGTGTTGGCATCGGCCGGGCACCTGGCCCGCCGCGCGGGCGCCAATCAGGCTAGAATCATGGGCGTTTCTGAACGTACTTGTTTTCGAACAAGTTCTTCTTAAGCGCGCTGAAACCCGATGGGCGGATGAACGATCCAGCCCATTTTTTTTTCCTGTCATTTTTTTTCCTGTCATTTTTTCCTATCGCCCGGCATCCGACGCCGCCAACCATCGTCCGTGACTGATCGCAACAACTGGCAAGCCGCCGTGGCCCGCACCGTCGAGGCTATGGGCTATGACACCGTCGACGTTGAACGTTCGACGGGTGGCCTACTGCGCGTCACGATCGACCGTGTGCCAGGGCGCACCTACGCGACCGGTGGCGGGGCGGAAACCGAAGGCGGGACGGGCGTTCTGGGCGTGACGATCGAGGACTGCGAGGCTGTGACGCACCAGTTGCTATACGCCCTCGAGGTCGACCACGTCGCCTACGAGCGCCTCGAGGTGTCGTCGCCCGGGCTGGACCGCCCGCTGCGCAAGGAAGCCGACGTGGCGCGCTTCGTCGGCGAGGCCGCCGAGGTGACGCTGAAGGCGCCCCTGGCAGGCCGGCGCAAGTACCGCGGCCTGCTGGCTGCCCGCGAAGGCGGCTGGCGTTTGCTGCTGGACGAAAAGGTCGGCTCGAAGCGCGACTCGCGCGAACGCTCGACACGCAAGCCGTCGACGGGCAAGGCCCTCGCATCGACCGCGGCGAGCCCGGTAGGCGAATCCGTCTCGGCGGGTGACACCGTGCAGACGCTCGATTTCGAATGGCACGAGGTCCGCGATGCGCGCCTGGTGCCGGTGGTGGATTTCAAAGGACGCGCACGTTCGGCTCGCGACGAGACCGGCGGTGGTGGAGGTTTGCAACGATGAACCGCGAGATGCTGATGTTGGTGGACGCCATCTCCCGCGAGAAAAGCGTGGAGCGCGAAGTTGTGTTCGGTGCCGTCGAAGCCGCGCTGGCTTCGGCCAGCAAGAAACTGCAGGGCGGCGAGGTCGACATCCGTGTCGCGGTCGACCGTGACACCGGCGAATACGAAACCTTCCGCCGCTGGCTTGTGGTGCCAGACGCAGCCGGCCTGCAGAACCCCGACGCCGAGGAGATGCTCAGCGATGCGCAGGATCGCATCGCCGACATCGAAGAGGGCGACTTCATCGAAGAGCCTATCGAATCGGTGACGATCGGCCGCATCGGGGCGCAAGCCGCCAAGCAGGTGATCCTGCAGAAGATCCGCGACGCCGAGCGCGAGCAACTGCTGAACGACTTCCTGTCGCGCGGCGAGAAGATCTTCGTAGGCACCGTCAAACGCCTCGACAAGGGCGACCTGATCGTTGAAAGCGGACGCGTCGAAGGTCGGCTGCGCCGGACCGAGATGATCCCGAAAGAGAACCTGCGCGCCGGCGACCGGTTGCGCGCGTACATCGGTGGCATTGACACCACACTGCGCGGCGCGCAGATCCTGCTGTCGCGCAGTGCGCCGGACTTCATGAAAGAGCTCTTCGCTCAAGAAGTGCCCGAGATCGAACAGGGCCTGCTCGAGATCAAGAGTTGCGCGCGTGACTCCGGTTCGCGCGCGAAGATCGCGGTGCTGTCGCACGACCGCCGCGTCGATCCCATCGGCACCTGCGTGGGCGTGCGTGGTTCGCGCGTGAACGCGGTGACCAACGAACTGGCCGGCGAGCGCGTCGACATCGTGTTGTGGTCCGAAGACCCGGCTCAGTTCGTCATCGGCGCGCTCGCGCCGGCGAACGTCTCGTCGATCCTGGTCGACGAAGAGCGCCATGCGATGGACGTTGTCGTCGACGAAGAGAACCTGGCGATCGCGATCGGCCGCGGCGGCCAGAACGTGCGCCTGGCCAGCGAGCTGACCGGCTGGCGCATCAACATCATGACGGCCGAAGAGTCGCATCAGAAGCAGTCGGTGGAGTCGGACTCGGTCCGCAAGCTCTTCGTCGACAAGCTCGACGTTGACGAAGAGGTCGCCGAGATCCTCATCGCCGAAGGCTTCACCAGCCTCGAGGAAGTGGCCTACGTCCCGATGCAGGAAATGCTCGAGATCGAGAGCTTCGACGAAGGCACCGTGAACGAGTTGCGCAACCGCGCCAAAGATGCGCTGCGTACGATGGAGATCGCGCGCGAAGAAAAGATCGAAGAGGTCTCGCAGGATCTGCGCGACCTCGAGCTCGATGGGCAAGGCCTGTCACCCGAGCTCATCGCCAAACTAGCCGAAGGCAACATCATGACCCGCGACGACCTGGCCGATCTGGCTGTCGACGAACTCGTGGAGCTGACCGGCATCGAGGACGAGCGCGCCAAGACCCTCATCATGAAGGCGCGCGAACACTGGTTCACCGAGTGAACACGGGCACAACCCGGCGAAACCGGAACCAGCACACGAGGACCCATCCATGTCCCAGACCACCGTCGCACAGTTTGCAGCCGAGTTGAATCGGCCTCCGACCGTCCTCCTCGAACAGTTCAAGGCGGCCGGCGTGGTGAAGGCGTCACCCGACGATGCCATCACCGACACCGACAAGTCACGCTTGCTCGATCACCTGCGTAC
The DNA here is from genome assembly GCA_963738615.1 of uncultured beta proteobacterium. GTDB lineage: Bacteria > Pseudomonadota > Gammaproteobacteria > Burkholderiales > Burkholderiaceae_C > CAVTWY01. The sequence continues at coordinate 420,961 of CAVTXI010000012.1, read as the reverse complement.
GGCACACGGCACCACAGCCGTGGGCGAGCGCAAGAAGATCACGCTGACGCGCAAGAGCACCAGCGAGATCAAGCAGGCCGATGCTTCGGGCAAGGCGCGCACGATCCAGGTCGAGGTGCGCAAGAAGCGCGTGTTCGTCAAGCGCGACGACGCGCCCGAAGGTGCGCCCGCAGAAGCGCCTGCGGCCGTGGTCGACCAAGCCGAGCTCGAGCGCCGCGAAGACGAAGCGCATCGCCAGGCCGAGCTGATACGCCGCCAGGAAGAAGAGATCGCCGAGCGCCGCCGTCAGCGCGAAGAACAGGAGCGCAGCGCGCGCGAAGCCGTAGCTGCCGAGGCCGCTGCTGCCGAGGCGGCTCGGGTCGAGGCTGCGGCCAAAGCCGAAGCATTGGCTGCCGAGACCAAGGCCGGTGATTCGAAGTCTGGGGACAAGAAGCCGGGTGGGAAGCCTGGGGATGCCAAATCTGCGGATGCCAAACCCGCAGATGCGAAGCCCGCACCTGCACCGGCCGAGCCGCCGAAGCCAGCCTTGCGTGTGGTCAAGGCAGCCGATGCCGATGAGAAGGTGCGCCTGGCCGATCTCGAGAAGCGGCGCCACGCCGCCGAGGCGGAAGCCGCCGCCATCCGCGCGATGATGAACGCGCCGCGTCGCGTGCTGGTCGCCAAGAAGCCCGAAGAGCCACCGAAGCCGGCCGAGGCGATCAAGGGCACGATCCATAAGCCTGCGGCGCGCCCAGGTGCGCCTACGACGGGAGCACCGTCTGCGACGGCAAAGCCCGGCGACAAGAAGTCGGTCAAGTCCGAAAAGCTCTCGTCGAGCTGGGCCGACGACGCCGCCAAGAAGCGCGCGCTGAAGTCCCGTGGAGATTCGAGCGCCGGGTCTGCGCGCGCCGGCTGGCGTGCGCCTCGCGGTGGGCGTCGCGGCGACCGGCATGACGACGCATCGTTGTCGTCGTCGTCCGAGTTCGTGCAGCAGGAAGTGCACGTGCCCGAAACGATCACCGTCGCCGACCTTGCGCACAAGATGAGCGTGAAGGCGACGGAGGTTGTCAAGCAGCTGATGAAGCTCGGTCAGATGGTGACGGTCAACCAGTCGCTGGACCAGGAAACCGCGATGATCCTCGTCGTGGAGATGGGCCACAAGGCGCTGGCCGCGAAGCTCGACGACCCCGAGGCGTTCACCGAGGAAGAGACGGCGGCGCAGGTGGGCGAGGCTGTCACGCGCGCGCCGGTGGTGACCGTGATGGGCCACGTTGACCACGGCAAGACCTCGCTGCTCGACCACATCCGCACCACGCGCGTGGCGGCCGGCGAAGCCGGCGGCATCACGCAGCACATCGGCGCTTATCACGTCGAAACGCCGCGCGGCATGATCACGTTCCTCGACACGCCAGGCCACGCCGCGTTCACGGCGATGCGCGCCCGCGGCGCGAAGGCCACCGACATCGTGATCCTGGTTGTCGCCGCCGACGACGGCGTGATGCCGCAGACGAAGGAAGCGATCGCGCACGCCAAGGCGGCGCAGGTCCCGATCGTCGTGGCGCTGAACAAGATCGACAAGCCCGAAGCCAACCTCGACCGCGTACGCAGCGAGCTGGTCGCCGAAGGTGTCGTGCCCGAAGACTTCGGCGGTGAATCGCCGTTCGTGCCCGTGTCGGCGAAAACCGGCCTGGGCATCGAAGCGCTGCTCGAGCAGGTGCTGCTGCAGGCCGAGGTGCTCGAGCTGAAGGCGCCGCTGGACGCGATGGCCCGGGGCTTGGTGATCGAAGCGCAACTCGACAAGGGCCGTGGCCCGGTGGCGACGGTGCTGGTGCAATCGGGCACCTTGAAGCGCGGCGACGTGGTGCTGGCGGGTTCCAGCTACGGCCGCGTGCGTGCCATGCTGGACGAGACCGGCCACAACGTCGCCGAGGCCGGGCCGTCGATTCCGGTCGAGATCCAGGGCTTGTCGGACGTGCCGCTGGCGGGCGACGACTTCATGGTCATGGCCGACGAGCGCCGCGCCCGCGAAATCGCGACCTTCCGTCAGGGCAAGTTCCGCGACGTGAAGTTGTCGAAGCAGCAGGCCGCGAAGCTCGAGAACATGTTCGGTCAGATGACCGAAGGCCAGGTGCAGACGACGCAGAAGCAGACGCTGGCGCTGGTGCTGAAGGCCGACGTGCAGGGTTCGCAGGAAGCGTTGGCGCAGTCGCTGGTGAAACTGTCGAACGACGAAGTCAAGGTGCAGGTCGTGCACGCCGCGGTGGGCGGCATCAGTGAAAGCGACGTGAACCTCGCGATCGCGTCGAAGGCCGTGATCATCGGCTTCAACGTTCGTGCCGACCTGGGCGCTCGCAAGCTGGCCGAAGGCAACGGCGTCGACATCCGCTACTACGACATCATCTACGACGCGGTCGACGACGTGAAGGCGGCGATGACGGGCATGCTGGCGCCCGAGCAGCGCGAAGAAGTCATCGGCACGGCCGAGATCCGCACGGTGTTCGTGGCATCGAAGATCGGTACGGTGGCCGGCTGCATGGTCACGGCCGGCGTGGTGCGCCGCGACGCGCGCTTCCGCCTGCTGCGCGACAACACGGTCATCTACACGGGTGAACTCGAGTCGCTGAAACGCATGAAGGACGACGTGCGCGAAGTCAAGGAAGGCTTCGAGTGCGGCATCAAGCTGAAGAACTACAACGACATTCGCGAAAGCGACACGCTCGAGATCTTCGAGGTGCGGGAAGTCGCCAGAACACTCTGACGGCCGTCCTCCTCACGTGAACGGCCCCGCCCACACGGCGGGGCTTTTTGTTCGAGGACTGACCCATGACACGCCACAAGAAGTCGATTCCGAACCGCGGCCACCGCGTCGCCGACCAGATCCAGCGTGACCTGTCGGAGCTGATCCGTGAGCTGAAGGATCCGCGCATCGGCATGGTGACGATCCACGCCGTCGAGGTGACACCTGACTACGCGCACGCGCAGGTGTATTTCTCGGTGCTGGTAGGTGATGCGCCGGCCAGCGAGGTGGCGCTGAACGAAGCCGCGGGCTTTTTGCGCAACGGCCTGTTCAAGCGCTTGGCGATTCACACTGTGCCCACGCTGCACTTCCATTTCGACGCGACAACCGAACGCGCCGCGTCGCTGAACGACCTGATTGCACGCGCCAACGCCACGCGTGCGAAGGACGACGAAGACGCGTCATGAGTGGGCATCCGTGAACAAAACCCCCACGCGCACCACGCGACGCCCACTGCACGGCGTGCTGCTGCTCGACAAGCCCGTAGGCCCTTCGAGCAACGCGGCGCTGGGCCGTGCGCGTTGGCTCTGGCGCGCCGAGAAGGGTGGCCACACCGGCACGCTCGACCCGCTGGCAAGCGGCCTGCTGGTGGTGTGCTTTGGTGCCGCGACGAAGTTCGCGCAGATCGGGCTCGAGGCTGACAAAAGCGCTACCTCGCGACGGTGCATCTGGGCGTGACGCGCGAAGGTGGTGACCTCGAAGGCAAGGTGCTGCAAGAACGCGCTGTCGAATGCGACCGCGCCGCGGTACACGTCGCAGTCGAGCGATTTGTCGGTGACATCGACCAGTTGCCGCCGATGTACTCGGCGCTGAAGCACGAGGGCCGGCCGTTGTATGAGTTGGCGCGCGCGGGCCAAGAGATCGAACGCGAGCCGCGCCGGGTCAGCGTGTTCGGTATCGACGTGATTCGCTTCGATTCGCCGACCCTGGTGCTCGACGTTCGCTGCTCGAAGGGCACCTACATCCGCACGCTGGCCGAAGACATCGGGCAGGCGCTGGGTTGTGGCGCGCATTTGTCCGGTCTGCGGCGCCTGAGCGCTGGTGCGTTCGATGTCAACGCTGCGATCACGCTCGACGATGCCGAACGCCTGGACGAAGCCGGCCGCGATGCGCGGCTGCTGCCACCCGACACCCTGCTGGCGCACTGGCCGCGCATCGACCTCGGCGCCGACGACGCCGCGCGATTCCTCACCGGCCTGCGGCGGCGTGTGCATCACACCGACACGGCGCATCTGCGCGTGTACGGGCCGCACCCGACCCACCCCAACGACACCACCGCTACCGCCGCTACCGCTGCTACCGCTGACCGCTGCTACCGCTGCTACCGCTGCTGGCGCCGCCTTCCTTGGCGCGGCGCATGTGCGCGCCGATGAATTGATCCCCGACCGCCTGTTGAGCCCCGAAGAAGTTCGGGAACACTCGACATGGCGCCCGAACCTGTTGAAGAAGCTCGAGCTTGAATGATGACGACGAAGGCCATCCGTAACATCGCGATCATTGCGCACGTCGACCACGGCAAGACCACGCTGGTCGACCAACTGCTGCGTCAATCAGGCACCTTCCGCGCCAACGAGAAAGTCGCCGAGCGCGTGATGGACAGCAACGACCTCGAGCGTGAGCGCGGCATCACCATCCTGGCGAAGAACTGCGCCGTGACGTGGCAGGGCACGCACATCAACATCGTCGACACGCCCGGTCACGCCGACTTCGGCGGCGAAGTCGAGCGCGTGCTGTCGATGGTCGACAGCGTGCTGCTGCTGGTCGATGCCGTCGAAGGGCCGATGCCGCAGACGCGCTTCGTCACCAAGAAGGCGCTGGCGTTGGGCCTGAACCCGATCGTCGTCGTCAACAAGGTCGACCGCCCCGGTGCCCGCCCCGACTACGTGATCAACGCGACCTTCGATCTGTTCGACAAGCTCGGCGCGACCGAATCGCAGCTCGACTTTCCGATCATCTACGCGTCGGGCCTGAACGGCTGGGCCACGCTGAAGCAGGGCGAAGTGGGCAGCGACCTGGCGCCGCTGTTCGACGCCATCATCGAACACGTACCACCGCACGAAGGTGAGCCCGACGCGCCGCTGCAGCTTCAGATCTGCTCGCTCGACTACAACTCGTTCGTCGGCCGCATCGGCATCGGAAGAATCAACGCCGGACACGCTGAAACCCCTGACCGACGTGGGCATGATGGCCGGCCCCGACGGTGACCTGAAGAAGCGCCGCGTCAACCAGGTGTTGAAGTTCGAAGGCCTGGAACGTCAACAGGCCGACAGCGCGGGGCCGGGCGACATCGTGCTGATCAACGGCATCGAAGACATCGGCGTCGGCGTCACGCTCACGGACCTCGAGAACCCGCAGCCGCTGCCGATGCTCGAGATCGACGAGCCCACGCTGACGATGAACTTCTGCGTCAACACCTCGCCGCTGGCGGGCCGTGAGGGCAAGTACGTCACCAGCCGCCAGATCCGCGACAGGCTCGACCGCGAGTTGCAAAGCAACGTGGCGCTGCGCGTGTCCGACACCGACGAAGACGGCATCTTCGAAGTGATGGGTCGCGGTGAGTTGCACCTGACGATTCTTCTCGAGAACATGCGCCGCGAGGGCTACGAGTTGGCGGTCAGCAAGCCGCGCGTCGTCTTCCACGACGTGAACGGTGAACGCCACGAGCCCATCGAGCTGGTCACCGCCGACGTCGAAGAGCAGCACCAGGGCGGCGTGATGCAGGCGCTGGGGCTGCGCAAGGCCGAGCTGACGAACATGGAGTCCGACGGCATGGGCCGCGTGCGGCTCGAATATCGAATCCCGGCTCGCGGCCTGATCGGTTTTCAGAACGAATTCCTGAACCTGACGCGCGGCACCGGACTCATCAGCAACATCTTCGACGGCTACGAGGCTTACCGTGGCGAGATCGAAAGCCGCAAGAACGGCGTGCTGATCAGCCAGGACGACGGCGAAATCGTGACCTACGCGCTGGGCAAGCTCGACGACCGCGGCCGCATGTTCGTCAAGGCCGGCGACCCGGTGTACGAAGGCATGATCGTCGGCATCCACAGCCGCGACAACGATCTGGTGGTCAACGCCGTGCGCCAGAAGCAGCTGACCAACTTCCGCGTCAGCGGCAAGGAAGACGCGATCAAGATCACGCCGGCGATCGACGTGTCGCTCGAGTACGCGGTGGAGTTCATCGAAGACGACGAACTGGTCGAGATCACGCCCAAGAGCATCCGGCTGCGCAAGCGCTACCTGAAAGAGCACGACCGCAAGCGGGCGTCGCGCGAAGCCTGAGCCCGCACCACACGGCGCCCATCCGCAGGCTCGCCGTCGCATGACTCGCCCGCGCGCGGTCGCGCTGATGCTGCTCATCGCGCTGCTGTGGAGCATCGCGGGCATCGTGACGCGGCAACTGGAAAGCGCACGCAGCTTCGAAGTCACGTTCTGGCGAAGCGCAGCGACCGTGGTGTCGCTGCTGCTCATCCTGGGCTGGATGCGCGGGCCGCGGCGCCTGATGCGCGACATCATCGACGGCGGCTGGCCGCTGGTGCTGTCGGCGCTGTGCTGGTCGGTGATGTTCACCGCGTTCATGCTGGCCCTGACGATGACGACGGTCGCCAACGTGCTGGTCACCATGGCGCTCGGGCCCCTGTTCACCGCGCTGATCGCCGCCGTGGCGTTGCGCCACCGCCTGCCACCACGCACCTGGGCCGCCATCATCGTCGCCGGCATCGGCATCGTGTGGATGGTTGGCGAGCCGATGCGCGGCGGCGCCACCGATCACCTGCCGGGCATCGCCGTCGCGCTGCTGGTGCCGGTGGCGGGCGCCGTCAACTGGACGCTGCTTCAATCCCTGGCCCAGAAGGCGCGACTGAATGAGGGCACCGAAGTACGCGACATGATGCCCGCGCTGATCGGCGGCGCGGTGATCTCGACCCTGGTCACGCTGCCAGTCGCGTGGCCGTTCGCAGCGTCGGCGAAGGACGTGGCATGGCTGTCGATGCTCGGCCTGGTCCAACTCGCGATTCCATGCCTGCTGGTGGTGAAGGTCGCGCGCAGCCTCAGCGCCCCCGAAATCTCGCTGCTGGCGTTGACCGAGGTTCTGTTCGGCGTCGCGTGGGTGTGGATCGGCACCAGCGAATCGCCGAATGCCGGTGCGGTGATCGGCGGGGTGCTGGTGGTGGGGGCGTTGGCGGTGAATGAGTGGTTGGCGATGCGGCGCGGGTAGCGTGGCAAGCAACGTTCGCTTGGCAGGTGTTCTTGCGCCTGATGCCACGCGAGCACGGCCTGTACTCACCCACGCCGCTGCGAAGCGAGCTGAACCTGATCGCAGCACTAAACTTGTCGTGCAGACCGATGCCAGGGTTCTCCGGGCTTGGCGCGTATGCTGCCGAGAGGTCCAGGAAGGCGGCCGGATGCCAAGGAATATGGGCTGGCGACCTCATCGGTACGATCGGTTGGTCTATACACCAAACGACATGAAACGTGCTCCGTGACCGCGCCAGGATTCGAATCAAGCGAAGTCGTTCAAGCATCGGGCTAAATGTGAACAGCGATATCAAGTCATCCAAGGCTATTGTCAAAAACGACGCATTTAGTTCCTTAGTCGATGGAGCCAAGGTGAGTTTTTCGGCAACGGCTGTAGTTGGTGAAGTGCCGCAGGGCGCGGCGACTTTGAAGAACTGGGACTACTTTGAAGGGATTCTACTCAGCATTGGATTTAGCACCATGGCGTCGGTCAGTGTGGAAGGATCCGCTGTGCTGGTTGCGCCTGGTGTAGCTCTCGTAGCTGCTCATGTGCTGATATCTCACTTCGGCCCAATGGCTGATGGCATAGAGGCGGGCTGGTGCTTTGGCATCGCTCGACACGGTCTCGTAGTTTGGAGCATCCGTCGAGTCACCTTCGTTCCGGACTCAGATCTGGCGATCATCGAACTGTCATTGGCGTCTTCGTTCCCACCAGACAACCTCTTTCATCAATCAAGAATTACGACACGGACACCGGCGATTGGAGAAGAAGTCATCATGTGTGGCTTCGTCGCCAGCGCGACGTTGTTCGCGAGAACTGGGTCTGGATTCGTCGTCGGTGGCCAAGTTTGGCTTTGCCGAGGCGCAGTTACTGAGCACTACCCGAACGGGCGAGATTGCGCAATGCTTCCGTGGCCCGCGTATGCAGTCGAGGTCCTGGCAAGGGGCGGTATGAGCGGTGGGCCTGTATACGACCTAGCTGGAAACCTAATTGGGTTGACCTGTTCATCCATGGACTTCGGGGCTGACAAAGGGATTTCCTATGTATCTCGCTTGTGGCCAGCACTAACTATGCGATTCCCATACGATTTACTGTTTGATCTTGGAAAACCATCCGTCTCATTGCTAGAAATGGAGCGGATTATGTGTGCGATAGAAAAGCCAGACGCCGTCAAACTGGAGAACACGGAGAACGGTACTCTTACAACCTACAACGAATGGCAATCTTGATAGGATTTCAGTTGGGGCATTGAAATCATGCGTGTACGTAGCTGGACGACGTGCCGACGTTTGTGCTCACTGACCTTGCCCCCGAGAAACGTATCCCTTGCTGGGTGATCCAATCCAAGCAAGGAGAACGCGATGACGAAGACGAAACCGAGGGCGCGCTACACGCTCGAGTTCAAGCAAGAGGCCGTGCGGCTGGTCGAAGGCGGCCAGACCATTGCAGCAGCGGCGCGCACGCTGGGCGTGGTGGATCAGACGCTGTTCAACTGGGTCAAGGCGCACCGCACCGGCAAGCTTGCGGGCGTCGACAGCAAGCCCGTGAGCGCCGAGCAAATGGAGATCAGCCGGCTGCGTGCCGAGTTGGCGCGCGTGAAGATGGAGCGCGACATCCTGGGAAAAGCGACGGCGTACTTCGCAAAAGCAGCGACGTGAAGTACGCCTTCATCCGAGGCCATCGGCGCGTGTGGCCGATCTCGGTGCAGTGCCGGGTGCTGGGTGTCAGCGTGGCCGGCTACCACGAGCACTTCGTGCGCCGCGCCCGCGATGCGCAGCGTCGCCACCTCGACCACGACGTGCTGCTGGTGCACATCAAGGCCATCCACGCCCAGACGCATGGCGGCTACGGCTGGCCGCGCACCTGGAAGGAACTGCTGGCCAGGGACATTCGAGTGGGCAAAGAGCGTGTCCAGAAGCTCATGCAGCTGCACGGCATACGCGCCAAGGGCAAGCGGCGCTTCAGGGTCACCACCGACAGCAACCACGACCTGCCGATCGCGCCCAACCTGCTCAACCGCGAGTTCACGGTGAGTGAGCCCGACAAGGTCTGGGCGGGCGACATCACCTACATCGCCACCGACGAGGGCTGGTTGTTCCTGGCCGTGGTGATCGATCTGTTCAGCCGCCAGGTGATCGGCTGGAGCCTGCGCGCCGACATGACGCGCGACCTCGTCATCGACGCCCTGCGCATGGCGTGGTTCAAGCGCCATCCGAGCAAGCAGGCCGGACTGATCTTCCACAGCGATCGCGGCAGCCAATACGCCAGCAAGGACTACCGCGACGTGCTGAGCGAGTACGGCATCACCGCATCGATGAGCCGCCGCGGCGACTGCTGGGACAACGCCTGCAGCGAGACGCTGTTCGGGTCGCTGAAAGTGGAGCGGTTGTACGGTCAGCGCTTCAAGACAAGACGCCAGGCCATGGACGAAGTCATCGCCTGGATGCTTTGGTACAACCGAACCCGACTGCACTCGACGTTGGCCTATGTCAGCCCGATGCGGTTCGAAGAAAACTGGCTCGCTGATCAACCACGGCAAGCCAGCGCATGAGCCCAGCTAAGGGATACGGATTCCAGGGGCAAGCCCACACAGGCTGCTACCTCACGCTGCATATCTTCGTCGAACGCACTTTTATCGCGATCTCAGTCACTTTTTCCCTTTCGCCCCCCCATGCCTTCTTCCCCATGCGTGACGAACCCGATCGGCCGCTTAGGCGGATCCGGTGGCGTCATCAACTCGCGCAGCGCGTCGAAGACTTGTTTGAACTGCGCGCGGGTGTTGCGGTTCAGGGTGTCGTGGCTCATTGCCAGCGCCTCGGTGGCCTGCTCGAGTTCGGTCAGGCGCTTGGCTAGGTCACCGTGCGTGGCCGCCAGAGCTCGCACGCGCACAAAGGTGCGCATGATCTCGATGTTCACCGCGATGGCGCGCGGGCTACCGAGCACTGTCGACAGCATGGCCACGCCCTGCTCTGTGAAGGCGTAGGGTGCGGTGCGTCGGCCGCCGTGACTAGCACTTGAGAGGCGGAGTTTCAGCGTTACCTGAACACGTATGTCTCAGCGTCACCTAAACACTCTGCGTGAATGGCGCCTGGTGGCGGCGTGGTCCCCCACCTGTTGGAAGCTGTATTCGGGAGGGGCCCGCGGAGCGGGAGGGGCGAAGCCCCTCGGGGGATGGGGCGCGCCCCCATGTCAACGGATCCGGTGAGATGGGCCGCAGCGATTGGTGAGACAAGGCTGTGTCCGATAGGGTTGCCGTCTTTTGGATCAGCCATGACAAAAAGCTTCCGTCGAATCGCGACGGCGGTCTTTGGTGCAGGCGGTTCGCGCGGGCCAGAGCGTGCGCAGCGCGGCCGTGCAGTGGGCTTCAGCCTCGCGACGGCAGCGTACTGGATCGAACGCACGCGCGGCCAGCGGCTCGATCGTGTGGACTTCGCCAACCGCAAGCCCGGCCGGGCGTGGAACCGCAGCGGCGTCGATCTCGAACAGCGCATCTTGAGTCTGCGCTTCGAGCTGCGCGAGCACAGCGTGCTGGGCGAGTACGGGCTCGACGCGATCACGGCGACGCTGCGCGAGCAAACCGGATCGTCGCCCTCGCGGGCCACGATCCATCGCGTGCTCGAGCGCCACGGCGTCTTCGATGCGGTTCACCGCGCTCGGCGACCTGCGCCGCCCAAGGGCTGGTACCTGCCGAACGTGGCATCGCACCAAGCCGAACTCGACAGCTTCGACTTCATCGAGGACCTGAAGATCGCCGACGGCCCGCTGGTGGCAGTGCTGACCGCCACCAGCTTGCATGGCGCGCTGGCCGATGCTTGGGTGATGCCGCAACGCAGCGCGCAGGGCACCGTGGTGCGCTGCTGTCGCGCTGGCGCAAGTTCGGCTTGCCCGCCTACGCGCAGTTCGACAACGACACCGTGTTCCAGGGCGCGCATCACTTCGCCGATGCGCTGGGCCGGGTGATCCGCTTGTGCCTGGCCCTGGATGTAATCCCGGTGTTCGCGCCGCCGCGCGAGCCCGGCTTCCAGAATGCGATCGAAGGCTTCAACGGCTTGTGGCAGAGCAAGGTCTGGCAACGCCACCACTTCGCCGACGTGCCAAGCGTGCAGGCAGCGTCTGCGCGCTACATCGCCGCTCATCGCGCCAAGACCGCCATGCGCAGGGACGCTGCGCCACCGCGCCGCAGCTTCCCCGCCAAGTTCCGCTTCGACCCGGATGTGAACCCCAAGGGCACGATCGTCTTCTTGCGTCGCTGCGACGACGCCGGCCGCGTTCACCTCCTTGGCCGCAGCTTCGCCGTCGACATTCAATGGACGCACCGGCTCGTGCGCTGCGAGGTCGATCTCACCAACCATCGCATCCGCTTCCACGCGCTGCGTCGGCGTCACCCGCAACTTCAGCCCTTGCTGCACGAGTTGCCCTACGTGCGGATCAACAAGAAATTCCAAGGTACTCGATGACCGTTCGGGTAACGCTGAAACTTTGCCACGCCTACGTCGGAAAAGCGTTCAGGTAACGCCGAGACTTGCCCCTTGAGATCACAGTTTGTGATCTCAAGTTGGCGAACTCCTCGGCGCTCAGTTGAAACATGAAGTCTTCCGGGAAACGCGCCAGATTGCGCTTGACTGCCTGCACCCGTGACCTACGCGCTGGGCAAACTCGACGACCGCGGCCGCATGTTCGTGAAGGCAGGCGACCCGGTGTACGAAGGCATGATCGTCGGCATCCACAGCCGTGACAACGATCTGGTGGTCAACGCCGTGCGCCAGAAGCAGCTGACCAACTTCCGCGTCAGCGGCAAGGAAGACGCGATCAAGATCACGCCAGCGATCGACGTGTCGCTCGAGTACGCGGTGGAGTTCATCGAAGACGACGAACTGGTCGAGATCACGCCCAAGAGCATCCGGCTGCGCAAGCGCTACCTGAAAGAGCACGACCGCAAGCGGGCGTCGCGCGAAGCCTGAGCCCGCACCACACGGCGCCCATCCGCAGGCTAGCCGTCGCATGACTCGCCCGCGCGCGGTCGCGCTGATGCTGCTCATCGCGCTGCTGTGGAGCATCGCGGGCATCGTGACGCGGCAACTGGAAAGCGCACGCAGCTTCGAAGTCACGTTCTGGCGAAGCGCAGCGACCGTGGTGTCGCTGCTGCTCATCCTGGGCTGGATGCGCGGGCCGCGGCGCCTGATGCGCGACATCATCGACGGCGGCTGGCCGCTGGTGCTGTCGGCGCTGTGCTGGTCGGTGATGTTCACCGCGTTCATGCTGGCCCTGACGATGACGACGGTCGCCAACGTGCTGGTCACCATGGCGCTCGGGCCCCTGTTCACCGCGCTGATCGCCGCCGTGGCGTTGCGCCACCGCCTGCCACCACGCACCTGGGCCGCCATCATCGTCGCCGGCATCGGCATCGTGTGGATGGTTGGTGAGCCGATGCGCGGCGGCGCCACCGATCACCTGCCGGGCATCGCCGTCGCGCTGCTGGTGCCGGTGGCGGGCGCCGTCAACTGGACGCTGCTTCAATCCCTGGCCCAGAAGGCGCGACTGAATGAGGGCACCGAAGTACGCGACATGATGCCCGCGCTGATCGGCGGCGCGGTGATCTCGACCCTGGTCACGCTGCCAGTCGCGTGGCCGTTCGCAGCGTCGGCGAAGGACGTGGCATGGCTGTCGATGCTCGGCCTGGTCCAACTCGCGATTCCATGCCTGCTGGTGGTGAAGGTCGCGCGCAGCCTCAGCGCCCCCGAAATCTCGCTGCTGGCGTTGACCGAGGTTCTGTTCGGCGTCGCGTGGGTGTGGATCGGCACCAGCGAATCGCCGACCGCCGGCGTCGTGATTGGCGGGCTGCTCGTGGTAGGCGCGCTGGCGGCGAACGAATGGCTGGCGATGCGGGGTTCGCCGACGGCTGTGGGACGTACCGCCCAGCGGTGAATCACCGGGCGTGTACGCCGGGTGCCCCGCCCACCGCTCAATCGCCGCCGCGCGCCTTGCGCAGCAGCGCCATCCCCCGCGCGACCCTGTTGGCCCCGCGCTCGGCGCGCATCTGAAATCGCGCCTCGGCGTCGAATTCGGCCAGCAGCAGCGTCGCCATCTCGTCGATCAGCCGATTCACGCTGGTGCCGCGCCGCTTGGACAGCGCTTTCAGGCGCTCGTACTTGTCGTCGGGAAGTCGGATCGTCAATGCGCTCACGGTTGCTCCTTGGCCAGCAGCTGCGCTGGCGTGGCGAGGGCCAGGCCCTCGAACTTCAGTTCCATGTGCTTCAGGTGCCGGATGTTGTGCGTCACGATGAACTCGGCGCCGCCAGCCACGGCAAGCTCGACCAGTTGGTTGTCACCCTCGTCGTGCAGGTTAGGGCGCCAACCGTAGTAGATCCGCGTCCAGCGGCACGATGCAAGGAAGATGTCGAGCAACTCCGAGCGTTCGCGCTGGGTCAATCGGGAGTCTTCGAACAAGCCGTGCGACCCAGAACGTCCTCGTACTGCGCGTGCAGGGAAGTGCTTTTCGGCGTCGCGTGGGCGTGGATCGGCACCAGCGAATCTCCGCATGCGGGCTCGGTGATCGGCGGGCTGCTCGTGGTGGGGGCGTTGGCGGTGAATGAGTGGTTGGCGATGCGTCGCGTGTAGCCGATCCGGCGCGCTCGACGTGTCGAGTTGAGCCAACGCAAGGTCCGGCGCCGCGGTTCCGAGGAGGATGTTCCTCGGAGAGTGAAGCGCCATGAACACAACGACTTGGGCATCGAAGGCGGCGGGGATCCTGAGCCGGTGCGCGCTCGCCGCCGCGTACGTGATCGCGCCGCTGGCCGGTTGGGCGCAGAGCATCATCGATCTCGGCTCGAAATCGCAGTACACATGGATCGACATGAACGACTCGGGCCAGATCCTGGGTTGGGACGTGGCGAGCGGGGCCGCGGTGATCTACGCCGGGGGTTTGGTGATGACGCTTCAACTGCCCAGCGGAAGCGGCGTTTCCGCGATCGCCAACAACGGCGCTGTGGCCGGTTGGGTGCGCGTCGACAACGTGGCGCACGCCGCTGTCTTCCAGGACGCAACGGTCCGGGATGTCGGCACGCTGGCCGGGCCGCCTGCTTGGTCGGCAGCCCTGGCGATCAACGACAGCGGCCAGGTTGCGGGCATCGCGCTTCCGCAGCTGTCAGGTGGCGTTCAGCCGCCTCCCCACGCTTTCGCCGAAGTCAACGGATCGATGACCGACATCCATCCACCGGGTGCATTCCAGAGTAACGCCTCGGATATCAATAACGCAGGGCAGGTGGTCGGCGGCTTCTACATGAACGATGGCAGCGGCAACCACAGCTTCTTCTACAGCTCCGGCACGATCCGCGACATCGGAGCGGGCACGAACGCGACAGCGCTCAACGATGCAGGTCAGGTGGTCGGATCCCTGATGCGCGACGCGGTGCAGCATCCCTTCCTCTACTTCGATGGGCAACTCACCGACCTCTTCACCTTCGCCGGCATGGCGGGCATGGCGGGCATGTCGGGTGATGCCACCGACATCAACGCCCGTGGACAGGTCGTCGGCAACATGAGCCATCCCTCGTCGATCTATGAAGTCGACTATCAACCTTTTGTCTATGCCGACGGTGTCATGACCAACCTCAACGCCTACGCAGGCGCGAGCGGGTGGGCGCTCAACCTCGCGCTCGACATCGACAGCCAGGGCGCGATCCTCGGCACCGGCATGATCAATGGCGAGTCGCACTACTTCCTGATGACGCCCGTTCCAGAGGCTTCGACCACCGCGCTGCTCGGCGTCGGCTTGATGGGCTTGTGGATCGGCGCATGGCGCCGCCGCAAGGTGCGCGAAGGCATGAGGTAGCGGCTGGCGATCAACATCACCCCACCCGATACAAATCCAACTTCACGACCCCCGCGTCCCGCGTCCCGCGCCCCGCAAGCCACCGCGATCACGCGGTTCAAGTGTCGCGGTCGATTGAAGTCGATTACCCCGCAAAACGGAAAATTGGGGGGTAAGCTCTCGACTGCATGTCAAGCCCATCTCCGTCAGTGCTCTATCGGCCGTTCGAGCTGGCATTCCGTACCCAGTACGCCGAGTTGCGCGAGCGCAGTCACGCCGTGGGTGAACTGCTGCCTGGTACGCCTGGACGGCTCGTGTTGCGTGCGGGCACCGGTTACGGGTACTGGTATCGCGGCTACTACTCGGTACCGGGGCGCGTCGTCGAGGACATCGTCGCTAAGGAAGGCGACGAACCGGCGGTGCAGGCGATGCGCGACCGCATCGAGTTCGCGGACTGGACGGCGCGCCAAGTACGCGACCTTCGCAAGCTCGGCTACCAGGTCGCCGACAAGAGCGTTGCGCGCGTCCTGGTCGAACTTCACAACGCCCGGCTCTTCGAGAGCGGCCTCGCGATGGTCGGCACCCTGGCCTTCATGGCCTGGCTGAACGAATTGGGTGCGCGAGCCGTTGCTGCTCGCACGCAGGACATCGACCTCGCGCGTCGTCAGCCGCTCGAGCTGGCTTCGCCGGTCTCGTTCGCCGATGCAATGACCGCGACTCGCCTGCCGTTTGCTCCGGTCCCCGGCATGCCGACACCTGCGCCGTCAACGTCGCTGAAGTTGCCAGGGGCAGACGGGCTTCGCATCGACCTGCTGGCGCCAGGCGAGACGCTCGGCCGGATCGTGCCGCTGGCGGAGCTTCGCTGGCATGCGCAGACCGTTCCCCACTACGACTATCTGCTGCAAGACACGCGCGACGCGGCCTGCCTCGCGGGTGGGCATTGCGTGCCCATCAGGCTTCCGGCGCCCGAGCGACTCATGTGGCACAAGCTGTACTCGAGCGCGGCTCGATCGAGCAATCCCTCGAAGGCGCAAAAGGACCTCGTGCAGGCGGCGACCCTGGCGGCCGCGATGGTCGAGCAGGACGACGCGAGCCTCACCGAGTCACTCTCGGACGCGCCGACCGCTGTACGACGCGCCGCGGGTACGCGCGTGCCGGCGCTGCGCAGGTTGCTCGCTGCGCATCCGCAGGCGCTCGACGAATTGGTTCGGCTTCTTCCTCGAGGCTGAGGGGCCGATCATTCACGACTTATCGCTGATCCGCTTGGCAGCCTTCGCTCGCCCGGACAGCGCCATCGCGGTTTCCCATTGCGCTTCGAGTCTCGTGATCCGCCGATCGTGTTCACGCACCTCGCGGGCGACTTCCTTGATCGTGTCACCCGCGCGTTTCACGTCGTCGGCGAGTTTCAGCGCGTCCTTGATCGCGCCGATCGCTTCCTTCAGTGCGCTCATCAGGCTGCCACCTTCGTTCGACGGCCACGTGCCGGGCTGGCGGGCTTGCGCTTGGTGCCGCGCAATTCATCGAGCACGGCCTGCGCTTCGTCCACGCCGCTGCGCAGCGACCGGCGTGCCTGATCGATCGCAGCACGCAACTCGATCGCCAAAGCTTCCAGCGCGGCCTCTTCCTCGGTCGCCGCGCGGCGCTCGCAGCGCGACCGCACAAGCTCGCCCACGCTGACGCCTTCGCGCTTGGCTTCCTCGACCAGGAAGTGTTTGAACGCCGGGCTGGTGAGAAGGGTGACGCGTTCGGTCTTCATCGGAGGCCATTCTTTCGTATGTGCATGTGCATGATAATGTTGTGGCCCGCTCAGGGTCAAGCCGCCATCCCAGGTGCCGTGCCCTGCCGGATACTTCGCGAAAGGTGACCCCGGCAGGTCGCGTCAACCAAGGGCCTACTCGAGCGATGGGTTTGTCGGGCGGTTGGTTTGATGGGCCAACCAAAGTCGAACGCCGACGAACTCGAGTGCGATCAAGTTCCGCATGGAACAGCAGGGGCTCACGCCCAAAGACCTCGAGCCGATGATCGGGCGCCGCAACCGCGTATACGAAGTGCTCGGCCGGCGCCGTGCGCTGACACTGCCGATGATTCAGAAGCTGCACGCCTCGCTGGGTATTCCGGCCGAGAGTCTGCTGAGGCAGACCGTCTCGAACGATCGGTAGAGGGCTTCTTCGCTCACCCCACCCGATACAAATCCAACGTCACCATTCCCGCATCCCGCGCCCCACACGCGAGGGCGATCACGCGGTTCAGGTGCTGCCACGCCGCTGCGCCGGTGGTGAAGCGCACCGCGGTGCGGAAGTACATCGCGTCACGACCCACGGGTTCGCCGCGGGCCAGTTGCGCCATCACGTCGGGTGATGCGGCGCGTACGCCTTCGCTGCGCACTTCGATCAGGCTGCCGTCATCGGCGCGGATGGCGTAGTGCGCGGCGATGTCGATGACGCCGTCGGCGCGCAGCCATTGCCAGTCGACGCCGCCTTCGACGATCGTGCCGTTCAGCTCGGGGCCGAAGACGCGGCCGCCGGTGAGTGGCACGAAGCGACGCTCGCCGCCCGGTGCTGGGCCCAACGAGCGGATGGCGTCGACGGTGCATTCGACGCGCGTCATGGGCACGAGTGCGGGCGGGGCGGGGAAGAAGTCGGGTGTGGGCATGGGCATCGTGGTGGGGTCCGTGGCCCCGCGATTCAGTTCAGGTTCTTCGGTCGCCACAGGATCGTGTCGCGGTCGATGGAGGGCACCTGCACCGTGTGCGGCTTGTCGTCGCGATGCACGTCGAGCGTGATGGTCGTGCCTGCGGGGCCGGTGGCCCACACGGCGCGGAACAGGTCGGCGAGGGTGTTGACGTGTTGGCCACCCACGGCGTCGATCGTGTCGCCCTGTTCGATGCCCGCGCGCGCGGCCGGCCCCTTCGTGGCCAGGCCTGCGACGACGAGACGGCCCTGGTGTTCCTGCACGAAGAAGCCCAACCACGGCCGCGACGGGCGGTTGGGCCGGCCGTGCAGGCGCATGTCGTCGAGCACGGGCTCGAGCAGTTCGACCGGTACCGACATGTTCACGCGCGTGGCGTCGCCTTCGTCACTGCCTTCGGTGATCTGCTGCACCATCAGCGAGCCGACGCCCACGATGCGCCCTTGCGCGTCGACAACAGCGGTGCCGCCCCACTGCGGGTGCGCGGGCGCGGTGTAGATGGCGTCGTCGAGCACGTATTCCCAATACCCGGTGAAGGTCTGGCGTGCGACCAGGTGTGTGGACAGTGCGTGTTCGACGCCGCCGTGGCCCAGCACCAGCAACGGGTCGCCGATCGCCACGTCAGCGGCACGGCCGCGCGGCAGCGGCGCGGTGTTCAGTGGCATGGCCGGCAGCACCAAGCCCAGGCCGCTGGCGAAATCGACCGCGAGCACGTGGCCGGGCACGCTTTGGCCCCTGTGGTTCGTGATCCAGATCGTTTGCGCTTCCGTGATCACGTAGCCGATGGTCAGCACCAGCTGGTCGTCACCGATCACGCAACCGTAGCCGTGGCGCTCGGTGCCCAGAAGGTCGGCGGTGTAGGCCTCGTCGGGGATGCGCGCCGACAACGACACCATCGCGTTCAGCGCGGTGTCGAGGTCGAAGCTCAGGCGGTCACGCTTCGGTCGAAGCTCTTTCGGGAATGCCCACGATGACGAGGATGCAGCCACGTGTGATTCAACCTTCGGCCTGTTCGCTGGCCAGTGCGCTCATCGGCACGCAACTGCAGAACAGGTTGCGGTCACCGTAGACGTTGTCGACGCGGCCCACCGGGCACCAGTATTTTTGGCGGCGAAGTGACGCCACCGGGTACGCGGCGTCTTGCCGCGTGTAGGCGTGCGGCCATGCGTCGGCCGTCACGGCGTGCGCGGTGTGGGGTGCGTGCTTCAGTGGGTTGTCTTCGCGCGGCCATGCGCCGGACTCGACCTTGCGGATCTCTTCGCGGATCGCGAGCATCGCGTCGCAGAAGCGGTCGAGTTCGGCCAGCGGTTCGCTTTCGGTCGGCTCGACCATCAGCGTGCCCGCGACCGGGAAGCTCAGCGTCGGCGCGTGGAAGCCGTAGTCGACCAGGCGCTTGGCGACGTCTTCGGCGGTGATGCCGCTCGAGTCTTTCAGCGGGCGCAGGTCCAGGATGCATTCGTGCGCCACGCCGCCGCCGCGAATGCCGGGCACTTCGCCGCTGAAGTGGATGTCGTACGCACCGCTCAACCGCGCGGCGACGTAGTTGGCCGAGAGGATCGCGACTTCGGTCGCGGCGGTCAGGCCTTCGGCGCCCATCATGCGCATGTACATCCAACTGATGGGCAACACGCCAGCGTTGCCCAGTGGTGCCGCGCTGACGGCGCCCACGGTGCTCGACGAACCGCCCGTCGCATGCCCTGGCAGGAACGCAACCAGATCGTCGACCACGCACACCGGCCCGACACCCGGCCCGCCGCCGCCGTGCGGAATGCAGAAGGTCTTGTGCAGGTTCAGGTGGCTCACGTCGCCGCCGAACTGGCCCGGCGCGGCCAGGCCCACCAGCGCGTTCATGTTGGCGCCGTCGACATACACACGGCCACCATGACGATGCACCAGCGCGCACAGTTGCGTCACGTGCGGGTCGAACACGCCGTAGGTCGACGGGTACGTGATCATCATCGCGGCCAGCTTGTCGCCGTGCGCGTTGCACTTCGCTGCAAGGTCGGCCATGTCGACGTTGCCGATCGCGTCGCACTTCACGGCCACGACCTGCATGCCGACCATTTGCGCGCTGGCGGGGTTGGTGCCATGCGCCGATTCGGGGATGAGGCAGACCTTGCGTTGGCCTTCGTTGCGCGACGCGTGCCACGCCTGAATCGCGAGCAGGCCGGCGTACTCGCCTTGTGACCCCGCGTTGGGCTGAAGGCTTACGCCCGCGTAGCCGGTGGCTTCGCACAGCCAAGCGCGCAATTGCCGATCGAGTTCGGCGTAGCCCTCGCGTTGGTCGGCCGGCGCAAAGGGATGAATGTGCGCGAACTCGGGCCACGTGACGGGAATCATCTCGCTGGTGGCGTTCAGCTTCATCGTGCACGACCCCAGCGGGATCATCGAGCGGTCGAGCGCGAGGTCTTTGTCGGACAGGCTGCGGATGTAGCGCAGCATCTCGGTTTCGCTGTGGTGCGCGTTGAAGACCGGGTGCGTCAGGAACGGCGTGGTGCGGCGCAACGCTTCGGGGATCATCGGTTCGGTGTGCGCGAGCTTGGCCAGATCGGGCAGCGCCTGGCCCGGCTTCGCGAAGCAGCGCCACAACGCGACGATGTCTTCGCGCGTGGTCGTCTCGTCGAACGTGATGCCGACGAATTGGCCCCACTGCTCCCATTCGCGATAACGGCGCAGGTTCATGCCGGCGTCGAGCGCGCGATGCATCACGGCGTCGGCGTCGGCGACAACGTCGATGCAGAGGGTGTCGAAGGCTTCCGGCGTGCGCACGTTGACGCCCATCTCGCGCAGCCCCGCCGTCAGGATGGCGGTGTAGGTCGCGACGCGGCGCGCGATGCGCGTCAGCCCCTGCGGCCCGTGGTAGACCGCGTACATGCTCGCCATCACCGCCAGCAGCACCTGCGCGGTGCAGATGTTCGACGTGGCTTTCTCGCGCCGGATGTGTTGCTCGCGTGTTTGCAACGCCAAGCGATACGCGGGGTGGCCGTGCGCGTCGACGCTGACACCGACCAGCCGGCCGGGCAGCGAACGTTTGTACTCGTCGCGACAGGCCATGAACGCCGCGTGCGGGCCGCCGCCACCCATGGGCACGCCGAAGCGCTGCGTGGTGCCGATGGCGATGTCGGCGTCCCATTCGCCCGGCGGTGTCAGCAGCGTCAGCGCGAGCAGGTCGCACGCCACGATGAACGCTGCGCCGTGCGCGTGCGCCTTTGCCACGTCGGCGCGTACGTCATGCAGCGACCCGCTGGTGGTGGGGTAGCCGATCAGCACCGCGAAGTAGTCGCCGCCAGCGATCAACGCGTCCCATTCCGGCGCTGAATTCGCGAGCGCGACGGTGAAGCCCAGCGGCTTCGCGCGCGTGCAGATGACCTCGATCGTCTGCGGATGGCAGTCGCCGGCAACGACGAACGTGTTGCTCTTGTTTTTTACGCTGCGCTTGGCCAGTGTCATCGCTTCGGCCGCGGCGGTGGCTTCGTCGAGCATCGACGCGTTCGCGACGCCCAAGCCCGTCAGGTCGGTCACCATCGTCTGGAAGTTGACCAGCGCTTCCATGCGGCCTTGCGAAATCTCGGCCTGGTACGGCGTGTAGGCCGTGTACCAGGCGGGATTCTCGAGAATGTTGCGCAAGATGACGCCGGGTGTGTGCGTGCCGTGGTAGCCCTGGCCGATGAAGGTCTTCACGACCTTGTTCTTCGACGCCAGCGCGCGAAGTTCGGTCAGCGCCTGCGCTTCGGTCACCGCTGCTGGCAGCACCATCGGATGCTGGCGCCGGATCGACTCGGGCACGATCGCGTTGATCAGCGCCTGACGCGATGCCGCGCCGATCACGCCGAGCATGTGCGTTTGATCGGCTGCGTCGGGGCCGATGTGGCGCGCGACGAATTCGGCGGGGTTTTCGAGGGCGTCGAGGGGAGAGCGGGCGGACATCAGCATGGTGTCGTCTATCGGTGGATCAAAGCGTCTTCAGCAATGCGTCGTAGGCGGGCGGGTCCATCAGGTCGTCGAACTGCTTCGCGTGCGTGACTTTCACCTTGAAGAACCAGCCGCTGGCCAGCGGATCGGTGTTCGCCAGCGACGGGTCGGCGCGCAGCGCTTCGTTCACTTCGATCACTTCACCATCGACGGGCATGTACAGGTCGGCCGCGGCCTTCACCGATTCGACGACACCGGCGACCTCGCCCTTCTTGTAGGTGCGGCCGACTTCGGGCAGGTCGACGAAGACCACGTCGCCCAGCGCGTCTTGCGCGTGCTGGGTGATGCCGACTACGGCGGCCTGGTGGTTTTTGGTGTCGATCCACTCGTGGTCGGACGTGAACTTGGTCGTCATGGGTCGAGGCTCCTGAAGGCGGCGCGTCAGCGCCGGTAGCGGTGGGGAACAAAGGGAAGAGCGGTCACGCGCATCGGTTGCGGCTTGCCGCGAACATCGGCGGCGATTTCGTGTTCGGGCAGCGCGTGGTTGGCTGCCACGTAGGCCATCGCGATCGGTTTGCCCAGCGTAGGCGACATCGTGCCGCTGGTCACGCGGCCCAATGCGTGACCATTCGCGTGCAGCGGTGCGCCTTCGCGCACGGGTATGCGCTCGAGGCCGATCAGGCCCACGCGCTTGATCGCAGCACCGCGTGTCAGTTGCGCTTGGATCGCTGCCGCGCCGGGGTAGTGGCCCGCGCGTGCGCCGCCGGGGCGACGCACCTTCTGAATCGACCACGCCAGCGCGGCTTCGATCGGCGTGGTCTTCGCGTCGATGTCGTGGCCGTACAGGCAAAGCCCGGCCTCGAGCCGCAACGTGTCGCGCGCGCCCAGGCCCGCGGGCTGCACTTCGGGTTGCGCCAGCAGTGCCTTCGCCAACGCCAACGCGTCTTCGGCGCGTACCGAAATCTCGAAGCCGTCTTCGCCGGTGTAGCCGCTGCGCGAGACGAAGCAGTCGATGCCGCCCATCGACACATTGGCCGTGTCCATGAACTTCAACACCGCCAGGCCGGGCGCCAGCCGCGAGCACGCATCGGCCGCCTTGGGCCCCTGCACCGCGAGCAGCGCGCGGTCGGGCATGCCAACGACCGTGCAGCGGTGGCCGATGTTGGTCGCGAGATGTCGCGCGTCGGCGTCCTTGCACGCGGCATTGACCACGAGCAGCAGGTCGTCCTTGCGGCGCGCGATCATCAGGTCGTCGAGGATGCCGCCGCCGTCGTTGGTGAAGACCGCATAGCGCTGGCGGCCCACGGGCAGGTCGATCACGTCGACCGGCACCAGCGACTCGAGCGCCGCGGCCGCATCGGGGCCGACGAGGCGGATCTGCCCCATGTGCGACACGTCGAAGAGTGCCGCCGAGGTTCGGCATTGCGCGTGTTCGGCCAAGATGCCGTGCGGATACGACACCGGCATCTCGTAGCCGGCGAATGGCACCATCTTCGCGCCGAGTTCGACGTGCAGATCGTGCAGCGGGGTGCGTTGGAGCGAGGCGGTGGTGTCGGGCATGGCGGATCTCCGGAGGGCAGGTGAACTGTCGTTCGTCATCGCCGGCTGCGCAAGCTGCCTGCGACGTGGGACGGTGGCAGCACCACGGGCCACGCCACCTTCGTGAAGCTCGCGCAGCGTGTTCTATGCCGGCTCGGCCGCCTTGATCGCCCACTGCTTCGGCCCGGTCTCGTGCACGCTGGTGCCGTCGGCACTGACGGCCACCGTCACCGGCATGTCCTTCACGTCGAACTCGTAGATCGCTTCCATGCCCAGGTCGGCGAAGCCCAGCACCTTGGCGGACTTGATTGCCTTGGCCACCAGGTACGCCGCGCCACCCACCGCCATGAGGTAGGCGCTCTTGTGCTTCTTGATCGCCTCGATCGCGACCGGGCCGCGTTCGGCTTTGCCGATCATCGCGATCAGGCCGGTCTTCGCCAGCATCATCTCGGTGAACTTGTCCATGCGCGTGGCGGTGGTGGGGCCGGCGGGGCCGACCACTTCGTCGCGCACGGGGTCGACCGGGCCCACGTAGTAGATGACGCGGTTGGTGAAGTCGACCGGCAGATCCTCGCCTTTGGCCAGCATGTCCTGGATGCGCTTGTGCGCGGCGTCGCGGCCGGTGAGCATCTTGCCGTTGAGCAGCAGCGTTTGCCCTGGCTTCCACGACGCGACTTCTTCGCGCGTGAGCTTGTCCAGGTCGACCTTTCTGCTGTTCTTGTAGTCGGGTGCCCAATGCACATCGGGCCAGAGATCGAGGCTCGGCGGGTCGAGGTAGGCGGGGCCCGAGCCATCGAGCACGAAGTGCGCGTGGCGCGTGGCGGCGCAGTTCGGGATCATCGCGACCGGCTTGCTGGCGGCGTGGGTGGGCGCCATCGCGATCTTGACGTCGAGCACCGTCGTCAGGCCACCCAGACCTTGCGCGCCGATGCCCAGTGCGTTGACCTTGTCGCACAGCTCGATGCGCAGCGCTTCGGTCTTGTTCTTCGGGCCGCGCTCCTTCAGCTCGGTCATGTCGATCGGCTCCATCAGCGACTTCTTCGCCAGCAGCATCGCGTGCTCGGCGGTGCCGCCGATGCCGATGCCCAGCATGCCCGGTGGGCACCAACCGGCGCCCATCGTCGGCACGGTCTTCAGCACCCAGTCGACGACCGAGTCGCTTGGGTTGAGCATCACGAACTTGCTCTTGTTCTCGCTGCCACCACCTTTGGCCGCCACGTCGACCGACACGGTGTTGCCGGGCACCAGCCGCATGTGCACAACGGCGGGCGTGTTGTCTCCCGTGTTTTTGCGCTCGAACTGCGGGTCTCCGACGACGGACGCGCGCAGCTTGTTGTCGGGGTGGTTGTAGGCGCGGCGCACACCTTCGTTGACCGCGTCTTCGACCGAGCCGGTGAAGCCATCGAGGCGCACGTCCATGCCGATCTCGAGGAACACGTTGACGATGCCCGTGTCCTGGCACATCGGCCGCTTGCCCTCGGCGCTCATGCGGCTGTTGGTCAGAATCTGCGCGATCGCGTCCTTCGCGGCGGGGCTTTGCTCTTTCTCGTAGGCACGGGCCAGGTGCGAGATGTAGTCAGTGGGGTGGTAGTAGCTGATGTATTGCAGCGCGGCGGCGATCGACTCGACGAAGTCGGCTTGGCGGATGGTCGTGGGCATGAGGTTCTCCGGCGCGAGGCGTCAGTGGTGGTGGCTCAGCAGCTTGTCCGTGTAGGCGATGGCAATCGCCGACATCAGGAAAGTGACGTGAATGAGCGTCTGCCACATCAGCGTGTGATGAGACAGATTGGGCGCGTTGATGAACGTCTTCAACAGGTGGATCGAGCTGATGCCGATGATGGCGGTGGCAAGCTTGACCTTCAGCACCGACGCGTTCACATGGGAGAGCCACTCGGGCTGGTCAGGGTGGCCCTCGAGGTTCAGCCGCGAGACGAAGGTTTCGTAGCCACCGACGATGACCATGATCAGCAGGTTGCTGATCATCACCACGTCGATCAAGCCCAGCACCACGAGCATGATCACCGTCTCGGTCAGCCTGGGCTTGCCCGTCGACTTGAACGCTTCGGTGTAGCCCACGCTGTCGACCAGCGTCTGCAGCGCCACCTGGCTGCCGAACAGCGCCTCGACCAGGTGCGTGAGTTCGACGAGGAAGTGCCACACGTACACGCCCTGCGCGACGATCAGCCCCAGGTACAGCGGCAACTGCAGCCAGCGGCTGGCGAAGATCAGGTTGGGCAGCGCTTGCAGGCGTGCTTTTTCGCCGGTGACGGCAGCAGGCGGCTTGGGTTCGGAACTCATTTGTCGACAGAGCGTGCTTGTTGTGCGGACGGGTCGCGATTCTAGGAGTGTGAGTAGAGTAAGCACGTCGTCAGCGCTTCGCCGCAAAGTCGGCGCAAACCGACGATCTCAGGAGACATCACGATGAGCGAGACCAAGATCTATCAGCCGCCCGCCGCCCTTGCATCCAAGGCCGCCGTGTCGGGCATGGACGCCTACAACAAGCTCGTGGCCGAAGCCCGCGACGACCACGAGGGCTTCTGGGGCCGGCTGGCGAAGGAGCACGTGACCTGGAAGAAGCCGTTCACGAAGGTGCTGAACGCAAGCAAGGCACCGTTCTTCGGCTGGTTCGAAGACGGCACGCTCAACGTCTCGTACAACTGCCTCGACCGCAACGTCGAGAAAGGCTTGGGCGACAAGACGGCGATCATTTTCGAGGCCGACGACGGCAAGGTCACGAACGTGACCTACAAGCAATTGCTTGCGCAGGTGTGCCAGTTGGCGAACGCGCTGAAGGCGTGTGGCGTCAAGAAGGGCGACCGCGTCGTCGTCTACATGCCGATGTCGGTCGAAGGCGTGGTCGCGATGCAGGCTTGCGCGCGCATCGGCGCGATCCACTCGGTGGTGTTCGGCGGGTTCTCGGCGCAGTCGGTGCGCGACCGCGTCAACGACGCGGGCGCGGTGATGATCATCACCGCCGACGAGCAGGCGCGCGGTGGCAAGAGCCTGCCGCTGAAGGCGATCGTCGACGAGGCGTTGAGCTTGGGCGGCTGCGAGTCGATCAAGAACGTGATCGTCTACAAACGCACCGGTGGCAACGTGGCCTGGAAGGACGGCCGCGACTTGTGGCTTCACGAGGTGACCAAGGCGCAGGTCGACACCTGCGAGCCCGAGTGGGTCGAAGCCGAACATCCGCTCTTCCTGCTCTACACGTCGGGCTCGACCGGCAAACCCAAGGGCGTACAGCATTCCACCGGTGGCTACCTGCTGCATGCCGCGCTGACCTGCAAGTGGACTTTCGACCTGAAGCCCGACGACGTGTTCTGGTGCACGGCCGACATCGGCTGGGTCACGGGCCACACCTACATCACCTACGGGCCGCTGGCGATCGGCGGCACCGAGATCGTGTTCGAAGGCGTGCCGACCTACCCGGCGGCCGACCGCTTCTGGAAGATGATCGAGAAGCACAAGGTGACGGTGTTCTACACCGCGCCGACTGCGATCCGCTCGCTGATCAAGGCGGCCGAAGGCAACGAAGCGATTCACCCGAAGAAGAGCAACCTGTCGAGCCTGCGCATCCTGGGCTCGGTGGGCGAGCCGATCAATCCCGCCGCGTGGGAGTGGTACCACCAGCACATCGGCGGCGGCCGTTGCCCGATCGTCGACACCTTCTGGCAGACCGAAACCGGCGGCCACATGATCACGCCGCTGCCGGGCGCCACGCCGCTGGTGCCGGGCTCTTGCACGCTGCCGTTTCCGGGCATCGAAGCCGCGATCGTCGACGAGATGGGCAACGACGTGCCCAACGGGCAGGGCGGCATCTTGGTCGTGAAGAAGCCGTGGCCGAGCATGATCCGCACGATCTACGGCGACCCCGAGCGCTTCGTGAAAAGCTACTACCCGCCCGAGCTGAAGGGCTACTACCTGGCGGGCGACGGCGCCATTCGCGACAAGGACACCGGCTACTTCACGATCACCGGGCGCATCGACGACGTGCTGAACGTGTCGGGCCACCGCATGGGCACGATGGAGATCGAGTCGGCGCTGGTGTCGCACACCGAACTGGTCGCCGAAGCCGCAGTGGTCGGCCGCCCGGATGACACCACCGGCGAGGCGATCTGCGCCTTCGTGGTGTTGAAGCGCACACGACCGACGGGCGACGAGGCGAAGAAGATCGCCACCGAGCTGCGCAACTGGGTCGCGAAAGAAATCGGCCCGATCGCCAAGCCAAAAGACATTCGCTTCGGCGACAACCTGCCGAAGACGCGCTCGGGCAAGATCATGCGTCGCCTGTTGCGATCGATCGCCAAGGGCGAGGCGATCACGCAAGACACCAGCACGCTCGAGAACCCCGCGATCCTCGAGCAGTTGGCTCAAACGAACTGATGTCTAGATGGGCGACACGCGCGCGGCCGTGATCGCCCCGTCTGATCGGCCTTTGAGGTACGCGTACAGGTTGTCGAGGTTCTTCATCACCTGATCGTTGGTAACCCAGCCCGGCATGCCCTTCTCGAGCCGGCCTTCCTTCATCACCTTGTCGAAGTCAGCCCTGCTTAGCGCCTTCAGGCTGGCGATCAATGAGGGGCCGACCATGCCTTCTTGGTTCGCGCCGTGGCAGCGGTCGCATGCAGCGGCGCGCCAGGTGCGAAAACCTTCCATCGTCTTCTCGTCGACCTTCGTGCCATCGACGACGGTGTAGAGGTTGCCGTTCGCCGGGGTCGCGGTTGCAGGCGCTGGCGCTGCCGGAGGTGCAGCGGGAGCGGGTGCGGCAGCAGCCGGGGCAGCCGCAGCAGCAGCTACCACGGGCGCCGCGGCAGGCGGCTCACTCTTGCCGCAGCCACTGCCAGTCACCGCCGCGAGGCTGACCACGAACCACATCGCATGTCGATGCATCACAAGTCCTTGTCTGAAAGATTCCATGAGTTTCAACTGATCACATAAGCCGCACTACCCGTCGCAATCAGTGTCCCTTCCTCGTTCACCAGCCGCGTCTGCGTCGACCCGATCCTGCCGCCCAGCCGCGTCACCTCCACGCGTGCCGTGAACAGCTTACCCATGCCCGGGCGCAGGTAGTCCACCCGCAGATCGATCGTGGCCATGCGCAAAAAGCGGTGCATCACCTGGTCAGCGGTCTCGTCGGGGTGGCGCTCGGCCATCGCAACCATCAGACCGAATCCTCCGGTCGTGTCCAGCACGGCCGAGATCACGCCGCCGTGCAGCCGGCCGTACTGGAAGTGCCCGACGAACGCTGGCTTCATCTCGAACTGCAGGCGCATGTCGTCGAGCTTCATCGACGCCACCCTGATGCCCAGCGTCTGGTTGAACGTGATCTGGCTTTCGTGAAGGAGGCGCATCGCCTCGTCGAGCTTGTGCTGTTCGGCGTCGCTGCGGCGTGCACGTGGCGTGGTGGTCATGGTTTGGATTGTGCTGGGCCGAGTCGTGGCGTCAGCGCCGCAGCAAAGCCGAGACATCGTTCACACGCGACGCCGCCGACGCTTGGCGTGAACGTGACCTGCACGGCAAAGTTCACGACGCCGGTCGAGTGTGTTCCATCGCGCACGTATCCGCTCTTGCGCGCGTCGTTCCCTTCGCTAGAGTGACGCCATGCATCTCTCGGGCTTTGGCGACACCATGTCTTCCACCGAACTCGGATTCGACTTCCGACTTCGAAAAAGTGGCGATGTCGAAATCACACACCACGGACGTCTTGCCGCGACCCTTCGCGGCGACGCGGCTCAGACTTTTCTGTCGGACGTTCGAAGCGATGGACGACGAAGACGAGCAGCAGCAGCTGATGGCGCGCGTGACCAGTGCCCCCAAGCTCGCTGCGCTCGCTGCCCACACCGCGCAACGAGCACGGCGGTCCCCGCGTCCACGCGGAACCGCGCCGCGGCGTCGCGCCCAACCCTGCGCTCTCACCTGCATGGCCAGATCGGCGATCATCCGCCGTTCAAAGCCATCGACAGGAGTGCGGCCCATGAGCGAGACGAAGCCCGACTACGTTCCCCCCAAGGTCTGGACCTGGAACAAGCCCAGCGGCGGCTTCTTCGCCAGCATCAACCGTCCCGTGGCTGGCGCCACGCATGACAAGGCGCTGCCGGTCGGGCGCCACCCGCTTCAGCTTTACTCGCTGGCCACGCCCAACGGCGTGAAGGTCACGGTCATGCTGGAAGAACTGCTCGCGCTCGGCCACAGCGGCGCCGAGTACGACGCGTGGTTGATCGACATCCAGACGGGCGACCAGTTCGGCAGCGGCTTCGTCGGCGTGAATCCGAACTCGAAGATCCCGGCGCTGATGGACCGCAGTGGTCCGCACCCGGTGCGGGTCTTCGAATCCGGCGCGATCCTGCTGTACCTCGCGGAGAAGTTCGGCGCCTTCGTGCCGCCGCAAGGCGACCCCCGACGCGCCGAGTGCCTGTCGTGGCTCTTCTGGCAGATGGGCAGTGCGCCCTACCTGGGCGGCGGCTTCGGCCACTTCTACGCCTACGCGCCCAGCAAGATCGAATACGCGATCGACCGCTTCGCGATGGAAGTCAAGCGCCAACTCGACGTGCTGGACCGTCGCCTCGCCGAAAGCGAATACCTGGCCGGCAACGACTACACCGTCGCCGACATCGCCGTGTGGCCCTGGTACGGCGCACTCGCGAAAGGCCTGCAATACGAAGCGGGCGAGTTCCTGTCAGTTCAGGAATACAAACACGTGCAACGCTGGACCGAACAGATCGCACAACGCCCAGCCGTGAAGCGCGGGCGCATGGTCAACCGCCGGTGGGGCGACACCACGAGCCAGTTGCATGAGCGGCACGACGCAAGCGACTTCGATACGCGTACGCAAGACAAGCTCGAGCCGAAGGCGTGAACGCTGGGGCGTGACCACTGCGGTTGACACCCTCGACGTCGTTGGCATATGCTAAGACCTATGCTCATGGGAGGTTGCAATGACCGAGCGTTACGCCGCGTTGTTCCGCAACGGCCGCAATCAGGCCGTCCGGATTCCGCGTGAGTTCGAGTTGGACGGCACCCAGGTGTTGATTCGCAAGGAAGGCGATCGTCTGGTGCTGACGCCCGTTGCCAAGAACAGGCTCATGGATCTCATCTCTTCGTGGAAGCCGCTGGACGAAGGTTTGCCCGGCGTCGAAGATCCGCCGCCGCAGAAGCGCAGCGAACTCTGATGGCCGTGGTGGCCGATTTGGCCTGGATGCTCGACACGAACATGCTGTCCGAGCTCATCCGCAACCCGACGGGTTCTGTCGTCACACGGCTTGCCGCGGTGTTGCCCGACGAGCTTTGCACCAGCATCGTGGTGGCCTGCGAACTGCGCTTTGGCGCCAAGCGAAAGGGCTCGAAAGTGCTGACGCAGCGTGTGGAACAGATCCTCGAGTCACTGACCGTGCTGCCATTGGACGATCCGGTCGACCGGCACTATGCCGATATCAGGGCTGTGCTCGAAAAGCGTGGCACACCGATCGGCAGTCACGATCTAATCATCGCGGCGCATGCGCGCTCACGCGACTTGACCCTGGTCACACACAACCAACGCGAGTTCCGTCGCGTGCCTGGTCTTCGGGTGGAAGACTGGCTGTCGCCTTGAATGCACTCGAAAGTCGAAGCATGACCACCATCACCCTCTACGACTGCACCACCGCCCCCAGCCCGCGCCGCGCGCGCATCTTGCTGGCCGAGAAAGGAGTGAAGTGCGACACCGTGCAGGTGGACCTGCGTGCGGGCGAGCACTTCGGCGAGGCGTTTCGCAAGATCAACCCGCTGTGCACCGTTCCGGCGCTGCGCACCGACGACGGGCTGGTCCTGACCGACAACGCCAGCATCGCCGCGTGGGTCGAGGCGCGGTTTCCCGACCCGCCGCTGTTCGGCGACACGCCGGCCGCCAAGGCCGAGATCGCGTCCTGGCACTGGCGTGCCGAATTCGAAGGCCTGCTTTCTGTCGCCGAGGCGCTGCGCAACGGCAGCCCGGCGATGGTCAACCGCGCGCTGCCCGGCCTGATTGACTACGCGCAGATTCCCGAGCTGGCGCTGCGCGGCGTCGCGCGGGCGAAGGCCTTCTTCGACGGTCTGAACCAGCGGCTCGAGGGCCGCGATTACATCGCTGCCGACCGCTTCAGCATCGCCGACATCACCGCCGTGGTCGCGGTGGACTTCGCGCGGGTGGTGAAGGTGAAGCCGGGTGAAGAACACCAGCATCTGCGGCGGTGGCGTGAAGCGCTGGGCCAGCGGCCGTCGATGGTGCTTTGACCGACGGGGACGTTGTTCGTCGGTCCTCGTTCGGCTTCAGGGCCCACTCGCGCAACCACACCAGGCTGTTGGCTTGCACGTGCGCTGTGCCGCGGGTGGCAAATGCGCGTTGCCAATCGCGTCCCAGCGCGGCTCGAAGGGCGGCTTGAGTCTTTCGAGCCCGAGGCTTCTCGAACCCGAAGCGCTTGCTGCCCTGCTTTTCTCGCAGGGTTTGCGCCGCACACCATGCCGTGGCCGCAGCATCAAAGGTGGCCTGGGTCACCAGCCAGGCTGCCGCGCCTTCGAGAATTCTCGGGTGTTCGTGGCACCAGGACCGGCCGTAGTTATCGACGATGCGTGCGAGCGTGGCGCCCGCACGTGTGGCACCGTCGGGGGTTTGAAGTTGTGCCCACAGCAGCCAGATGGAGATGTCCAACACGTCCCATGGGTCTGTGATGTTGCGGCACGCAGCCTCGCTGCGCGCAAGCACGGACTCGGCCTGGTGAGCTTGGCCACGCAGCAGCAAGATCTTGCCGTGCTGGGCTGCGCAGATGCGCTGCCACGCCAAGAGCTGTGCGCTCTCGGCGATGGCTTGGGCACGGTCAAGCGCTTCTTCGGCTTGCTCGGCATCGCCTTGGCAACACCACATCCAACTGGTCCGCGCAAAAGCCATGGCCATACGTGCCGGGCGCGGCAGCGCGCTTTGCTCGATGCTGATGGCCTTGGCGACCAAGTTATGGGCTTGTGTGCTTCGGCCGCGGTAGTGCGCCACCACCGCCAGGTTCATCACCAGGGACGTGCGCGCCTGGGTGATCGAGTTGCCGTGCGCGGCGTCGCATGCCAGAAACGTCGACGCCGCGCGCGACAGATCACCCAGTGTGAGATAGCAGTTTCCGAGCGTGTTCTGGGCCACGTTGTAGGCTTCGATTTGGCCTGCGGCTTGCGCCACGTCACACAGCCGGTGCAGTTGATCGACGGCGCGTTGCGTTTGTCCAAGGTGGTAGGACGCACCTGCGGACAGCGTCGTCATTCGGCACTGGGTCGTGATGTCGTGGCAGGACTCGGCGACTTGGATGGCGTGTTCGGCGCTGCCGCGGGCACGCTCGAAACGCTGGCTCTCGTACCAATACGACGCCGCGCGCGACAGCACCTCGAGGGCCTGGTCGGCCGTCAGGTTGATCGCTCGTTCGCAGCCGCTGGTGATCCACGGGTCGGCCACGGCCCAGGAGCCGCTTTGGCACCAGTAACGCGCAAGGCTGCGCACCATCTGGCACACGAGTGACGCGTCGGCCAGATCGTGCGCAATCTGGAGGGCCGCCAGGAAGTTTTCGCGGTCGAGATCGAAGGCGGCCATCGCCTGCTTGGCTTCGGCACCGTGCATGTTGGCGTCGAGCTGGGCTGCGTGCTGCGCAAACCAAAGCGCAAAGCCCAGGCGATCGCGCCCCGGATCGCTGGACGCGTGCTCGGTCTGAAGCCGCAGAAATTCGAGCACTCCGGCGGGCACGTGAAGACGCGCAGTTGACGCGTGATCGTGCCTGGCGGCTTGGGCAAGAAAGCCCAGTTCCTGGAGCGACTGCACCGCAGCGGTCAGGTTGGGCGTGGTGTCGCGGCATGCGCCTTCCAGTGCGGCACGTTCGAACGGCGCCCGGAACAGTACCGCATGTCGCAGGACCTGTTGTTCCTGTGGTTGCAGCAGCCGGTAGCTCCAGGCCAAAGACTGTTCGAGCGAGCGCTGGCGTTCGGGACGGTCGGGCCCACCACCACCCACCACGGCGGCGAGGCTGACGTTCGAGCGCTTGCCTGAGTGCGTCGAGTTCGTAGGCGTGCGCGCGGGCAGCCACGAGTTCGATCGAAAGCGGCACGCCGCCCAGGCGCTCGGTGATCGCCAGGACATCGGCGTGTGTCTGGGTGTCGAGTTTGAAATGCGGTGCCACGGCACGTGCGCGCTCGGAGAACAGCGCGAGGGCCGACGTCAGCGTCTGCGCGAGCGGTGGCACGACGATGACGCGTTCGCCCGTCAGGTTCAAGGGGCGGCGGCTCGTCGCCAGGACCTTGATGGACGGAGCTTGCGACAAGAGCGCCGTCAGCAGCCCGAGGCTTCGCGTCACGTGCTCGCAGTTGTCCAGGACCAGCAGCAGTTGCTTGTTGCGCAAGTGGTCGGTCAGGGTCGTGGCGGCGTCGCTGCCAACTGGACAACTGCACTGAAGAGCGCGGCTGATGTAGACCCACACGTCATCGGGTCCCACGTCAGCGAGCGACATGACACAGGCGCCGTGTTTCCAGTGGGGCGCCATCTCGTGTGCCACACGAAGGCTCAATTGCGTCTTGCCCATGCCG
Organism: uncultured beta proteobacterium; assembly: GCA_963738615.1. Taxonomy (GTDB): domain Bacteria; phylum Pseudomonadota; class Gammaproteobacteria; order Burkholderiales; family Burkholderiaceae_C; genus CAVTWY01. The sequence goes on along the minus strand of CAVTXI010000012.1, from coordinate 387,436 downwards.
CCAGCGCCAAGAATGGTTACCAGGCGGGTGGCCTTGTGCGTCAATGCGTTTTTGATGTCGCGCAGCAGCGCAGCCCGACCGATCAGCGCCACCAGGGGTGTGGGGGGTATCCAGCGCAACGGTGCCTCGAATGCGGGCTGAGCGGCATTTGCTGCGACGCCCTCTTCGAGCATGCCATTGCGATACGCCCGGTGTGTTTGCGTCGAGGGCTGTACGCCCAGGTGCAGTGCCAACGCGGTTTTGCAGGCAGCGTATTGCGTCTCGACCAGGTCGCGCTGCCCAAGGCCGGCGTAGACCAACATCAACTCGCGGTGCGCTTGTTCGTCGCTGGGCGCCAGGGCAATCACGTTATTCATCGTGGCCACTGCGTCGGCTGTCAAACCCGCTTGCCGTTGCGCCCGCGACAGGGCATGCATCCCGGAAACGGCAAGTCGCTGGAGCTGATCTCTGCGCTCGTGGAAGGCGGAGTCGGCGGTGTCGCCTGGCAGCAGAGGGTCGGCATACAGGGCCAGCGCCGCGTGAAGCTTTGCGGTGTCGACGGGCGCCGCCATGGCCTGCCGAAGCTGGGCTTCGAAGTGTTGGATATCGACTCTCAGGTGTTTGCCCCCTTGCAGCCGAACCATGCCGTCATGGACGTTGACCCAACGCCTGTCGATCTCCGGCGGCGGTGCCAGGGTCGCGTTGAGCAAATACACCAAGTGGTGCAGGCGTTGTCCGACCCGCTCGCCCGAGTTGTGCTGCCAGAAAGCGGCGGTCACTTGTGTGACGGTGAGCGCGTGACGGGGCGCCGCCGCCAACATCTTGAGCAAGCGTTTGGCGCTGGCTCGTTGCCAATGGGCGATGAGCACACCACCGCGGCGAGCCTCGAACTCACCCAGCAAACGAATCTCGAGCTGCATCGATGAGGAGCGAGGGTTGACCGTGGTTCAGCGCAAATTTGGAGAGTGATCGGAGAGTATGGCGTAGTCAGATCTAGTCTTACCGGACCGCCCGCAACAACCGATTTGGAGCCCAGTTGAATGACCACGACGAACCGCACTTCGTACAAGCCAGCGCCCACCCCTTTGACGCAATCAACGGCCTGGCGCGTCGCCGCAGTCGCCACCCTGATGGCTGCGGTCGCCGCCTGCGGCGGTGGCAGTGACACGACTGCGGAGCCCACCCCTGCACCGGCAGGAGCCACGCCGGGCCCTGCGCCGGGCCTGCAAGTGGGTTTGTTGGACACGTCGTGCAATGGCACGGGTAAGGTGGCACTCAAAGCTGGCGTTGGCCCGAGCGTCGACGTGGTGACCGACGCCTACGGCCAGGCCGATGGTTCGACCGTGCTCTACGGCAACATCGACCGCCCTGAAAACGTTGACTCGATCCAGGATGCCTACTGGAGCAACATCAAGCTTTCGCCCGATTGCAGCATTGACACCGGCTACGGCAACAACGGCGTCAACTACATGGCCGTTTCCAATCCGTCGTACCAAGTCGAGGCGCTACGAGTTGTTGGCCGAATGGCCGATGGCAGCAGCTACTTGTTCGGTGAGAGCGTGCAGCCGTTTACCTTGCCCGACGGCGTGGTTTCATCGTCCAGCGGCACGACCACGTTCACCAGGCTGTTAGCAACGGGTGCGCCAGACGTGACCTTCGGAGTCAAGACGGCTTTCATCAAGTCGTTACCGCAAGCCACGTCGCCCTATCCGGATGGCATGAAGGTCACCGACGCCAAGGTACTCGCCAACGGCAAGCTCCTGGTGCTGACAACTGGCGGAGGGCCTTACAACCCCTTTGCGATCCTGCGCTTCAACCCCGATGGGACGCCCGACGCAACCTTCGCTACGGGTGGCCGATACGTGGTATCGAACGTCTCGGCTACGGCGCTGTCCGATCGCTTTCAGTTTTCGCGTTCCTCGGCCATCGATGTGCAGGCCGACGGAAAGATATTGTTGGGAGGCTATATCGCCGGGCGGAACAACGCGCCGAGCTTCTACCCCGGCGTCATTGCGGCTGAACAGTGACATGACGATCGACACCACGTATGGCGTCAGCGGCGTCAACGGGCTTAGCGAGGGCTCACCGGATGCTAAAACCATGATCAGAGTTCTTCCGATGGCAAGGCGCTGCTGTTCGGTACGGGTTATGTGACTCGAGGTTCGTCGGGTGCGCAAGGCTTCCAGGCGTTGACGGTGACCCGATTGCTCGAGAATGGGCAGATCGATCTTTCGTTCGGCACAGGGGGTGTCACGCGAGTGGACACCGATGCTGGCAAGTTCACGCCAGAGAACAGAAACGTCCTCATCCTTCGAGCCGCGACGGTCATGCTCGACGGCAAGATCGTGATGGCAGGTGACACCTACAACCTGGACGCCGCAGCCGGCACGCCGGAGAAGTTGCGCCACATTGGTGTGGTGCGTCTGCTGGCAAACGGGACACTCGACACAGGCTTCGCCACGGGTGGCATTTTTTCCGGCCTGGAAACGGCGAATGCAGCCAACGAAATCGTGAGCTCGGTGCGTTTGACGGCTGATGGCAAGTTGGTCGTCACCGCCACGCGCGAGCTCTCGCAAACCGACTCCGACTGGGTGATGTACCGGTTTACCAACTGACGCGTTCGCGCCATGCTGTCGCCATGGCGCCATCCGCGATTTACCCGAGCCTTGTCGACCGCACGGTACTGATCACCGGCGGGGCCACCGGGATCGGCGCGACGTTGGTCGAAGCCTTTGCCGAGCAGGGGGCCAAGGTCGGCTTCATCGACATCGAAGCTGACGCCGGCGCAGCACTGACCGCGCGCCTTGCAGCGGCGCGCTGCGCGCCGATGTTCGTCGCGGCTGATCTCACTGACATCGACGCCCTGCGCCGCGCGATCGGCCTCGTGCGCGACGCTTTCGGGCCGATCCGCGTGCTGCTGAACAACGCCGCGAACGACCGGCGCCACAGTCTCGAGAGCGTGACGCCCGAGTTCTGGGACGCGGCCATCGCCGTGAACCTGAAGCATCAGTTCTTCGCGGTTCAGGCGGTGGTCGACGACATGCGTGCGGCCGGTGGTGGCTCGATCGTCAACTTCGGTTCGATGACCTGGAAGGCCAAGCAGGCGGGCCTGCCGGTTTACGCGACGGCGAAGGCCGCGGCGCAGGGCCTGACGCGCAGCCTTGCGCGTGACCTTGGCGTTCACAACATCCGCGTCAACACGCTGGTGCCCGGATGGGTGATGACCGAGAAGCAGCTTCGGCTGTGGGTCAACGATGCTGGGCGGGCCGACATCGCGCGCAACCAATGCATCAACCAACCGTTGATGCCCGAACACATCGCGCGCATGGCTTTGTTCCTGGCCGCCGACGACAGCGCCATGTGCACGGCGCAAGACTTCATCGTCGACGGCGGCTGGACATGAACCGCGCGCAGGTGCCTCAATCCGTGATCGCCTGATAGACCAGCGTCTTCACCATCTTGCGCACGTGTACCGTGGCGCTCTTTGAAGAGGATCCCAGATGAATGCGAACACAGTCCCCATGTCGGTCTTGTGCACAGGTTCGGCGCGCCTGGCGTTGACGCGCGCGTGCGTGGGCCTGTCGTTTGCGTTGTGGGGCAACGTGTCGCAAGGCCAAGACGCCGTCCCCTGGCTCGCTCAAAAGCCCCCCTCAGCCAAGCAAGTCTTCAAAACACCCTACGCTGTGCTCGAGTTCCTCGACATGCGGATCGAGCCAGGCCTCGTGCAACGCATCACCATCACGAGCGAAGGCAAGGGCAAGCTCACGATGGATCACGAGTCGATGCTCGACACCACAACGAACCCCGGTACCGACAAAGCCATCACCCGCTTCGACCTTGCGGCAGCGAAGGGCGGCTATCGCGTGCTGGGCCAAAAGGCGCGCTACCGCTGCCGAGGCGCGACGCCAGAAGCTTGGCAAGACGACAAAGGGCAGTGCGTGGTGACATCGCGATCATGAGCCACGCGACCGTGCGTCGGTTGTGCGAGTCGCTGATGCCCGGTGACAAGTTCGCCGAATTGTTGGCGACACGACGCGGCCGCGAGGCTCCGCTGCAAACAGACTGTATTACCATCAATGATCAAGGTAACACTCGTTGAAGAAGCCATGCCGACCACCCTGACGAGCAAAGGTCAGGTCACGATACCCAAGCGCATTCGCGATGCCTTGCAGCTGTTGCCCGGGTCCGCGGTGGAGTTTTGCGTCAACGCCACCGGCGATGTGTTGCTGCAACCGGCCAAGCCGTTAAAACGCAGGCGCGGTGCGTCCAAAGACCGCTTCGACGCCGTGCGCGGCAAGGCCGACGTGAAGTGGAAGACCCATGACCTGATGAAGCTGCTGCGCGGCGACGACTGATGCTGTTGGTCGATACGAATGTCCTGCTGGACGTGCTGCAGGACGACCCGCAGTGGTCCGAGTGGTCGATCCAGCAGTTGCGCGCTCAGGCGATGCTGCACGAACTGGCGATCAACCCGGTGGTTTACGCCGAGCTGTCGTTGTCGTTCTCGACGATGGAAGGGCTGGAGGAGACCGTTGCAAAGATGGAGCTGACCGTGGCCGAGATCCCACGGCCCGCCTTGTTCCTGGCCGGCAAGGCGTTTGTGCAGTACCGGCGGCGCGGCGGCAACAAGGCCCAGGTCCTGCCCGACTTCTTCATCGGTGCCCACGCGGCCGTTCGGGGCTGGCCCCTGCTGACGCGAGATGCCAGCCGGTTCCGCACCTACTTCCCGAGTCTCGAGGTGTTGGCGCCGCCGTAGCGCCTTCAGCGCACCTTCGGCGCCACCCGAGGCACCAACTGCAACAGCACCCGCTGATACGCGTCGACATCGCTCGGCTTCGTTCCCAGCGCCTGCGCGATGAGCCGCCACGTGTCGGCGTTGTCGAGTCCACATGCCGCGGCCACCGGTCCCCACTCGAGCGCGACGCGGCGCACGTTTGCATCGCCGAGCTTTACACCCGTGGCCGTCGTCAGCGTGTCGACTGCATCGCGCTCGGCTGCCGCACGGTCACCGCGATGTCGACGCGCGATCCAGCGCGTGACCTTCGTCGTGAAGTCATCGGGACGCGGTGGTGGCGACTTGCCATCGCCGTCGAGATCGAGGGCGACATCGCACTCGGTGAACGCCAGCAGCGTCTTCTCGCTCGTCCGCAAGCCTGGCTTCGCAGCGAGCCGCGCTTTCTCGACTTTCGCCATTCGCGCGATGCGCGCATCGATCGACCTGAACCCGTGCCGGTAGTAGAACCAATAGGCACCACTCTTGATGCCGTCCGGGTTGTCCAGCCCGAACTGATGCGCATCGACCTGGAAGTAGGTGACGCCGAAGCGCTGCCGGTAGCAGCGCAACACCTGCGCCATCATCAAACCCGATTCGCCGCCGCGGAACGGCTCGAAGATGTTCATGCCGAAGGCGGCGCGCGAACCGAACACCCACGAGCCGCCGTAGGCTACCGGCAGGCCGTTCTTGAAGAGCGTGAAGCCGACGTAGGACTCGAGTGGCAGTTGCCGGTCGGGCGTCATGCCGAATGTGGCGCAGGTCAGGCCGCGGTCGAGGTCGTGGATGCGTAGGCTGGCGCGGTCGATGTAGGTCGCCGGGTCGGTCTCGCGAATCGTCAGCGCCATCGTGTTGCGCAGCACGTTGATGGCGTCGTCGAGCGACGCATCGTCCAGCTTGCGCGGTGGCGGCAGTGGCACCTCGAGCAGCGCACCCACGTCGAAGCGTTTCGCGTGGTCGCGTTGATGCCAGGTGCTGTCGACGGCCAAGCGGTTGTACGCCTTCGAGAAGCGCCGATGGGTGGGCACGATGCGCACGAACAGTTCGAGCTGGCCGAAGAGGTGGTCCTTCAGCAGCGGCTGTTCGTCGAAACGCGCCAGTTCGCGCAACACCATCGCCAGCGTGTCCTTGCGCGGCACCTTCAGGGCCTCGAGCAATTCGTCGCCGGTGCGGCCGGCGGTGGTCTCGGCGCGTTCGAGCGCCGGCAACGTCAACGTGAAGATCTGCCCCAGGTCGGCCGTGCCGGGTTCCAGGCTCTCGAGCTCGAGCTTCGCGTGGGGATGTGCGCTAAGCCATCGCAGTGCGTCGTGCGAGAAGCGCACGACGATCGGCACCCACGGCATGCCGCAGTCTTCCCACGCGGTCGGGATGCGTCGACGCGGTTGCTTCACGAATCGCTCGATGCGGCCGAACTCGCGTGCCACGCGCTGCTCGAGGTCAACGTCGCCGGGATGCGCGGCGAGAAACAGCAGGCTGTCGTGATAGGCGACCAGTGCCGCGGACGCAGGCAGGGGCATCGACGCGATGGCTTCGAGCAGTTCACGTTGCGCGTCGCGTGCGTCGGCGTCGAAGCGGTTCTGCGCGGCGCGAAGCGCCCGCAGTTTGGTGCTGAAGCTCATCGTCGAACCATCTGCGCGCACGGTCAGAGCGCACGGCCATGGTAACTTCGCCGAGTGCAATCTCAACGTGTGTCGAGCGGCCCCGAGCGCTATGAACGACTGGACGCGCTGCGCGGCCTGGCGATGTTGTGGATGGCGATCTTCCACTTCGACTTCGACCTCAACCACTTCGGCTTCATCCAACCACGCCAGGCGTTCTTCCACGACCCGTTCTGGACGTGGCAGCGTGGCGTGATCCTCGGCACCTTTCTGTTCACGGCGGGGGCTTCGCTCGCGGTGGCGATGGCGCGCGGTCAGACGTGGCGTGGTTTCCTGCCCCGGTGGGGGCAGGTCGTTGCGTGCGCGGCGCTGGTGTCGGTCGCGACATGGTTCGTGTTTCCGCGCGCGTGGGTCTGGTTCGGCGTTCTGCACGGCATGGCGGTGATGTTGCTGCTGACGCGTGTGTTGGCTGCGCTGAAGGTGCCCAACACGCTGCTGCTTGTTCTTGGCGCAACGGTCCTGCTCGTGCTGCCGCTCTTCAAGACGGTCGGCATGGAAGTCACAGCGGTGCGATGGCTTGGCATGGGCCTGGCGAAGCCGATCACGCAGGACTGGGTGCCGCTGGTGCCGTGGATGGGCGTGATGCTGATGGGCTTCGTGCTCGGGCATTGGGCGATGCAGCACCGTCGTGCCTGGCTCGCGCGGCCCGTGTCGCCGGTGTTCTCTGCGTTGGTGACGCTGGGCCGTTGGTCGCTATCGTTCTACATGGTTCACCAGCCGGTGTTCTTCGGTCTGCTGTATGTGGCCTCGGTTGCCTTGCCTCGATGACGAATCAAACGACGACACCCCCTGAGGGCCGCGCGAAGACCAGCGGTGGCGCACGCCTGACCGCGCTGTACGGCTTCCACGCCGTCGGCGTGCGGCTGCGGATCGCGCCCGACACGGTGGCCGAGGTGTATGTCGACGCGCAACGTCGCGATGCCCGCTTGCGCACGTTTGTCGAACGCGCGCGTGCCGCCGGCACGGTCATCATCGACAGCGAAGACACACGCCTGTCGCAGCTTGCGAAGACGCCACGCCATCAGGGCGTCGTCGCGCTGGTGTCGCCGCTGCCGGTGCGCGCGAGCATGGACGACGTGCTGGACGAAGCGCAGCACCGTGGCGAGGTGCCGCTGGTGCTGCTGCTCGACGGCGTGACCGACCCGCACAACCTGGGCGCGTGCCTGCGTGCCGCCGACGGCGCCGGTGCGCACCTCGTGATCGCTCCGCGCGATCACGCGGTCGGGGTGAACGCGACGGTTGCCAAGGTGGCAAGCGGCGCAGCCGAATCGGTGCCCTACCTGATGGTGACGAACCTGGCACGCACGATGGGCGAGTTGAAGGACCGCGGCATGACGATCGTTGGCACGTCGGACGAGGCGGAAGTCGACCTCTACGACGCCGACCTGCACGGTCCCGTCGCGCTGGTGCTGGGCGCCGAGGGGCAGGGCATGCGCGCGCTGACGCGCAAGACCTGCGACCAACTCGTGCGCATTCCGATGCACGGCGCGGTCGAAAGCCTGAACGTGTCGGTGGCCGCGGCGGTGTGCTTGTATGAAGCGGCGCGGCAACGGCGCGCTGCGACTTCGTGAACTGCAGCGCTGTGCACGAGCAGGTCCGCGCGTGGGTTGCTCGTGCGCAGCGTATCGCCGTGCTCACCGGCGCGGGCATGAGTGCCGCAGAGCGGCATCGCAACGTTTCGCGACGCCCTCACGGGTTTGTGGTCGCACTTCGATCCGGCGCAACTCGCGAGCGTCGAAGGCTTCGAGGCCGACCCGGCCACCGTTTGGCACTGGTACGCCGAACGCCGCGACGGCGTGCGTCGAGCCGAACCCAACACCGGGCATCGAGCGCTGGCCCAGTTCGCACTACGTCGCCCGGCGTGCTGATGATCGTGAGCCAGAACGTCGACGACCTGCACCAGCGCGCCGGCAACGTCGACACGATCCGCCTTCACGGCGACATCCTGCGTGACGACTGGCTACGTTCGTGCGCCAAGCAACCGGCCTGCGATGTGATGCATGCGATCGACGGTACGCCGCCGCGGTGTGCCGACTGCGGCAACCTCGTGCGCCCTGGTGTTGTGGTGCTGCGCGGCACGGCTGCGGACGTATTGCCCGCGCTGCTTGCCGCGTGACGGTGTCAACAGCGTGACGGATCAGACCCGCCGGATCAAATCAGTCCCATCGCCCCCAACGCCGCGCCGGCTGCAACCATCCACACCGGCGCCAGCTTCGTGCGCCACGTCGTGATCGCGGTCGCGGCGACCAGCACGATCAGCGAAACGTCGCCGCCCAGCGCCGAGGCCAGCACCCAACCGGTCGCCAGCAGCAAGCCCAGCGTCACCGGCATCATCCCCGCGACGAAGCCTTTCACGCCCACCGCGTCGCGCCGCTGCGCCATCCAGCGCGTGGCCGTCAGCGCGAGTGTGGTGCTGGGCAACAGCATGCCCACCAGCGCGACAAGCGCACCGGCGACGCCCGCCACCTGAAAGCCCGAGCACCGGAACGAACAGCAGGTTCGGCCCCGGCGCGGCTTGTGCCAGTGCGATCGACGATGCGAAGACTTCGTCGCTCATCCAGTGCTTGTCCAGCACCAGGTAGCGGTGCATGTCGGGCACGGTGGCGATGGCGCCGCCGATGGCCAGCAGCGACAACACCAGGAAGTGGAAGAACAGGCCCCACCAGTCGGCCGCGGAAAGCGCGATCGACGTCATGGCGCGCGCCTGCTGTCAGCGCGCGAGGCGCCACCAGCACCAGCCGACGCTGGCGCCGCCCAGGCCCAGCACCACCATCGCCAGCGGCCAGCGCGCCACAGCCAGCGCGAGGAACGCGGCGACCACGATCGCACCGCACCACCACGGTCCCAGCACGTGCCCGCGCAGCGCGGGCAGCAGCTTCAGCGCCGACCCGAGCACCAGGCCCGCGGCCACGGCACCCATGCCGCGCATCGCGCCGGCTGCCATCGGGTGCTGCGCCAGGTTGGCGTACAGGGCGGCCAGCAGCAGCACCAGCACCAACGGTGCGCCGAGCATGCCGCCCAGCGCGGCGGCGGCACCGCGCCAGCCGAAGAAGCGGTCACCGACGACCAGCGCGAGGTTCACGACGTTGGGGCCGGGCAGCACCTGCGACAACGTCAGCAGTTCGGCGTAGTTGCGCTTGGTCAGCCACTGTTCGCGCTCGACCAGCACGTGCTGTGAGACCGCCAGCACGCCGCCGAAGCCTTGCAGCGCCATTCGCATGAACACCACGAAGACTTCACGGATCGTGGCCGGCGAGCGCGGCCCCAGCGCGTCGGGCGGCGCCCGAGTTTCGTTTGGCACCTTCGGCGCAGCGCTCAGCGAGGAACCTTCAGGCACTCGGGGTTGACGATGTTCGTCGGCTGATTCGCAATGAAGTTGACGACGTTGTCGAAGGCCGCGGTGAAGTACAGCTCGTAGCTGTCCTGCTCGACATAGCCGATGTGCGGCGTGCACACCGCGTTCTCGAGGCGCAGCAGCGGCTGCCCCTGCAGGATGGGTTCGCTTTCGAACACGTCGACCGCCGCCATGCCGGGCCGGCCGCGGTTCAGCGCCGTCACCAGCGCGTTGTCCACCAACAGTTCGGCACGCGATGTGTTCACGAACAGCGCCGTGCGCTTCATGCGCGCCAGCAGTTCGGGCGTGACGATGCAGCGCGTGGCGGCCGCCAGCCGCAGGTGCACCGACAACACATCGCAGCGCTCGAAGAAGCTTTCGACGTTGTCGGCCGCCGCGTGTCCGTCGTCGATGGCGCGCGCGCGTGATTCGTGGCTGCCCCACACCAACACGTCCATGCCGAACGAGCGTCCGTAACCGGCGACGAGCTGGCCGATGCGCCCGTATCCCCAGACACCCAACGTCTTGCCCGACAACACCATGCCCAGCCCGAAGTTGGGCGGCATCGACGCCGCGCGCAGCCCCGACTGCTGCCATGCACCGTGCTTCAGGTTCGACACGTACTGCGGCACGCGCCGCATCGCCGCCATGATCAGTGCCCACGTCAACTCGGCCGGCGCGATCGGCGAGCCCACGCCCTCGGCCACCGCGATGCCCAGTCGTGTGCAGGCTTCGACGTTGATGTGTGGGCCCACGCGGCCGGTCTGCGAGATCAGCTTGAGCTTCGGCAGCTTCTCGAGCAATTGCCGCGGGAACGCCGTTCGCTCGCGGATCGGCACCACGACCTCGGCGTCGCGCAAGCGGATCGACAACTGGCCGATACCCTTCACCGTGTTGGTGAAGACCTTCGCGTTGAGCTTCTCGAGCCGGGTCGCGCAGGGCAGTTTGCGCACCGCGTCCTGGTAGTCGTCGAGGATGATGATGTTCATGGCGCTGCGCGAAGCCCCGCATTCTGTCACCGGCCCGCATGACGCCGTGGCCTGCCGACGACGCCAATGACGCCGGGCGCTGGCATCGGTCGATGCCGCTAAAGTGCGTTCAATCCGCATCACCCCGCATCACCCCGCACCACCCCGCACCACCCCGCACCACCCCGCGTTACCGCGAAGTACCAGGAGCACGTCGAATGTCACTCGGCCTACACGCCACCTCGGCGCCCATCTTCGATCGCGGTCTGCGGTCCATGCTCGTGTGGTTCGACCGCGCCGAGCAGCACGCGCAGCAGCGCAAGTTCGACGCGGCCGGGCTGCTTGGCATGAAGCTCGCGCCCGACATGCTGCCGATGCTCAAGCAGGTGCAGATCACCACCGACGTGATCAAAGGTTGCCTCGCCCGCCTGTCGGGTGACGAGGTGCCCAGCTGGCCCGACGATGAGAAAACCTTCGACGATCTTCGCGCCCGCGTGCATCGCGCGCTCGAGTTCGTCGCCGCAGCCGACCCGGTGCGTGTGGACGCGGGCGAAACGCGCGAAGTCGTGCTGACGCTGCGCAACCGCGACCCGATGCGTTTCGCTGGTGCCGACTACCTTCGCTTCTGGGCGCTGCCCAACTACTTCTTTCACCTGACGACAACGTACGCACTCTTGCGGCATGGGGGCGTCGATTTGGGCAAGGCCGACTTCCTCGGCGCACCGCGCTGAACCTGCCAAGGCGGGCGCCATGCGTGGTTCGCGCTCGTTTCTCGCCAAGTGGCACGACACGGCCGATGCTGGCCGTCGCCTGCGGCAAGACGTTTACGCGACGCTGAACGCGCCGCGCTTGCTGCCGCACCTGCTGCTGATGCGCCTGTTTCCCGACGCGCGGTTGCGCGCCGACTTCGAATGTTTCGCGACGAACTGCGTCCATGACGGTGACGCCGAGCGCGGCCGACGGGCCGGCGCGCGGGACTTTCTGGTGCTGATGGCAACCGTCCACGAATTCCGCAACGTCTACTACTACCGCATGGGCATGCCCGGGCGATTGGTGCGGTTCCTCGCGCCGCCGATAGAGACGCTCCACTTGCCCGCAACCGACATCGGCCCGGGCCTGTTCGTGCAGCACGGTTTCGCGACCATCGTGTTGGCACGCCGCGTCGGTGCCCACTGTTGGATCAATCAGCAGGTCACGATCGGGTCCGCTGACGGCGCGGGCACCCCGGAGATCGGCGACAACGTTCGAGTGCACTGCGGCGCCAAGGTGCTGGGCCACATCAGCATCGGCAACAACGTGGTGATCGGCGCCAATGCCGTCGTGGTGAAGAACGTGCCGGCGAACTGCACGGTGGTCGGCGTACCGGCCAGGATCGTTCGCCGCGACGGTCAACGTGTGGACGAGAAGCTATGACGAACATCCGAGGGCGATGACAAACATTCGTGTCGGCATTGGCGGCTGGACTTTCGAGCCCTGGCGCGGCACGTTCTTCCCTGCGGGCCTGCCGAAGACAAAAGAGTTGCACCACGCCAGCCGCGCGCTCGACGCGATCGAAATCAACGGCACCTACTACAGCCTTCAGCGGCCGTCGACGTTCGCGAAGTGGCGCGACGACACGCCAGACGGTTTCGTCTTCGCCGTCAAGGCACACCGCCTGACGACGCAGCGCAAGCAACTGGCCGATGCGGGCGAGTCGATCGAGCGGTTTCTTGGCAGCGGTTTGGTCGAACTGGGCCCCAAGCTCGGGCCCATCCTGTGGCAGCTGCCGCACTTCAAGCGCTACGACGAAGCCGACGTGGCCGCGTTCTTCGGGCTGCTGCCGAAAGCCTGGGCCGGCGTGGCGCTGACGCATGTGCTCGAAGTTCGGCACGACAGCTTCAAGACACCTGCGTATGTGGATCTGGCGCGGCGTCACGACGTGTCGACGGTCTTCACCGACTCTGCCGAACACCCGTCCTTCGCCGACCTGACCGGGCCGGTCGTCTACGCGCGCCTGATGCGCACGCGAGCCGACCTGCCGGACGGTGTCGAGCCCGAGGTGATCACGCCGCTTGCGTCATGCCTACGGATTTGGCGCGATGGCGGACAGCCCGAAGGCGTGCCGCTGGTCGATGCAGCGTCAGCGCCAATGAATGGGCCTGTACGCACGCCCCGCGACGTCTACGCCTTCTTCATCAGCGGCGCCAAAGAGAAAGCGCCGATGGCGGCGATGGCGCTGCGGCGGGCCTTGGCCCAGGGCTGACCGCTGCGTCAGGACCGCTGCGCGTGCCGCCAGCCCAGTTCGGCCAACGGTCGAGCGCCGGCTCCCGCCTCGCGCGCCTGCGCGCTCGCAGCGGTGCCGTCGACCACGCGCTTGGCGATGCCTTGCAGGATCGCCGCGAGGCGGAAGAGGTTGTAGGCGATGTAGAAGGTCCAGTCGCGTGCGATCACGTCGGCGTCGCGCCCCGTTCGTTGTGCGTAGCGTGCGATGTAGTCGCGTTCGGACGGAATGCCTGACGCCGCGATGTCCAGCCCACCGATGCCACGCCCCATCGTGTGTGGGATGTGCCAGGCCATGCAGTGGTAGCTGAAGTCGGCCAGCGGGTGGCCCAGCGTCGACAGCTCCCAGTCCAGCACCGCGATCACGCGCGGCTCGCTCGGATGGAAGATCACGTTGTCGAGCCGGAAGTCACCATGCACGATCGAAACCTCGCGCTCGTCGCGCGCGCTCGCGGGCATGTGGGCGGGCAACCAATCCATCAGCCGGTCCATCGCTTCGATGGGCTCGGTCACCGAAGCCCGGTACTGCTTGCTCCAGCGCCCCAGCTGGCGCTCGAAGTAGTTGCCGGCTTTGCCGTAGTCGGACAGGCCCACCGCAGCAGGGTCGACGCGATGCAGCGCGGCGATCACGCGGTTCATTTCGTCGTAGATCGCACCACGACCGGCGGGTGTGCTCGTGGGCAGCGCCTGGTCCCACATCACGCGGCCGTCCACGTGCTGCATGACGTAGAACGCACGGCCGATCACCGCTTCGTCTTCGCACAACGCGAGCATGCGCGCGACCGGCACGTCGGTGGCCGCCAATGCGCTCATCACGCGGAACTCGCGCTCGATCGCGTGGGCCGACGGCAGCAGCTTCGCCACCGGGCCCGGCTTGGATCGCAACACGTACGAACGCGTGGGCGTGTCGAGCCGGTAGGTCGGATTCGACTGCCCACCTTTAAATTGCGAAACCTCCAGTGGGCCACGGAAATCGTCGACGTGCGCAGACAGCCACGCTGTCACGGCGTCGATGTCGAATCGATGATGCTCTGCGACGGGCCGCGTGCCGGTGGAGCTCGAGTCGTCGGCCATGGCTCAGCGGAACTGCGGCGCGCGCTTGTCCAGGAACGCCTGAATGCCTTCGCCGCCGTTGTCGTGGAAGAGGTTCGCGACGAAGTGATCGCGCTCGGCGGCCAGCTGCTCGGGCAGGTTGCGCCGCGCGGCGCCGTGCACCAACTCTTTGGCGCTCGAGAGCACGTTCGGCGGCATCGCTGCCAGGCGTTCGGCCAACGCAAGGGCGGCGGCCAGCGCCTGCCCATGTGGCACGACCTCGTTGACCAGACCCAGCGAATGCGCACGGTCAGCGGCCATGGGCGTCGGCAGCATGATGGTTTCGAGCGCCAGGCTGGGCGACATCCGCCGCGCGAGGTGCCACGACGCGCCGCCGTCAGGCGACAGGCCGACCTTGGCGTACGCCATCAAGAACTTCGCGTCTTCGGCCGCGACCACGAGGTCACACGCCAGCACCAGCGAGAACCCGGCCCCCGCTGCATAACCCTCGACCGCCGCGATCACCGGCTTCGGGAACGAGCGCAACGTTTCGACGAAACCGTTCAGCCGCTCGATCGACTGGCGCTGGCGCTCGGCGCCTTCCTGCACGCCCAGCGAGCGCGTCGCCTTCAGGCGCTGAAGGTCACCACCGCCGCAGAAGTGCTCGCCAGCGCCACGAAGCACGACGCAGCGGATCTGCGGTTGCGATTCGGCGGTGTCCAGCGCTTCGATGCCGGCCGCATAAACCTGGGGCGACAGCGCGTTGCGGGCCGCAGGGTCGCTGATCGTCAGCACCAGCGTGTGCGCATGCGGTCGGTCGGTCAGGATTTCGGCAGGCATCGCAGGCTACGTCGATCGCCTGACGAGAACATCACGTGGAACACCACGTGGGACACCGCGCAGGCGTGAAATAAGTGGCATCCGGAAGGGCGCGCGCATTGTTGCACGCGAGGCATAGGCGGGCCGTGCTGGCAGGGGTGCATGCTAGAGTCCCCGCCAACTTTCGACGCTCTGGTTTCCGACCCTACGCATGCGACATCTTTACGCGGTCTTGATCGTCGGCATCTCGTCGGTCGCGGTCATTCCGGATGCCCAGGCCCTGAGCTTTGGGCGCGTGCGCAGTGCCGTCATCCTGGGGCAGCCCCTCAGCGTCGCCATCCCCATCGTGTTGGCGCCCGGCGAGGATGAAGTCGCCGAGGAATGTGTGCGTGCTGAAGTCGTGCACGGCGAAACACAAATTCACCCGAGTCTGGTGCGCGCGCGCCTCACGCGTGGTTCCGACGAACTAACCCGCGTCGTGCGCGTGTCGACAACCTCGGCTGTCGACGAACCCGTCATCACGGTGAACGTCACGGCCGGTTGCCCGCCACGGCTGAGCCGATCGTTCACGCTGCTTGCCGATCCGCCGACGGCGCTGGCTCGGACCGCCCCCTCGATCGGCGAGCGTGACGCCGCGCCGAGCTCCGCGTCGCAAGGGTCCAGTCCCGCGTTGACGGCGGCCGCTGGCGCAGCACGGCCCATCGAAGAGCGTGCCGCCCGACGCGACCCACCGGTTCGCCGCACGCCGATTGCGGCACCCGCCGGAGAGACGCAGACGGCAGCGGCCACGCCCGTCAGCGCTGCCGAACGCCGAAACCAGAAAAGCCCCGGCGGCAGGCATGCGTACCCGCGTTGCCGAGACCGAGCGGCCCAGGCTGCAGCTCGAGTCGGGCAGCGTGACGGCAGGTGCTTCAGGATCGCCCGTGGCGGTGTCTGACCCGGCGGCCTCCGCGGCGTTGGCCAGCGCGACGGAGGCGCAAGCGACGGCAGTGGCCGCGCAAACGCGCGTCAAGTCGCTGGAGTCCGAAGTCGAGCGCCTGAAAGCCAGCTCGAAAGAGCAAGCCGATTCGATCGTCAAGCTGCAATCGAAGCTCGCGCAGAACCAGGGCCCGGCCAGCGAGTGGACGCAGTGGCTGCCCTGGATCGCAGGGCTTGCAGCGCTGTCGACAGCGCTGGCGCTGTGGCTGGCCTACCGCGTGCGCAAGCTTGCCGAGGAAAGTCGGCGCAATGCTTGGTGGGCGCGCGAGAACCAGTCGTCGATGCTTCAGTCGCGCGTGAGCGAAGTCGACGACGGCGCGCCGTCGGTATCGGTGTCCGCTTCGGTCCGACCGCCGATTTCCCACATCCCGATGCCGCCGGTGGGCGAGTACCCCACACGCACGTTCGGTCCGTCGACGGTCAACGTCTCGCCCGAGACGATCCCGGCCCCCATAGGCGCCGAGCCTGTCACCCTCCCACGTCTGCCCGCACGTGCGGTGGCGCCAGTGCAGTCGCAGATGCAGGTCGACACGCATCGTGCAGTCTCGGTCGACGAGCAGATCGATCTCGAACAGCAAGCGGACTTCTTCATTGCCCTGGGCCACGATGACGCAGCGATCGACCTGCTGCTGGCCCACCTGCGCAACACCGGTGGCGCGGCCCCCATCCCGTACCTGAAGCTGCTCGAGGTGTACCACCGTCGCAGCGACCGTGATGACTACGAAGTCATGCGCCGCCGCTTCAATCAGCGCTTCAACAGCGTGGCGCCCGAATGGGAGGACTACGGCCAGGCCGGCCGTCCGCTGCTCGAGTACCCCAAGCAGGTCGCGCGGCTTCAGGCGGTATGGCCCAACCCGCTGGACTCGATGGCCGAACTCGAGGCCATGGCCTTCGGGCGTGGCGACGAGAAGGAACTGTTCGACCTGCCCGCCTACCAGGACGTGCTGTTCCTCTACCAGATGGCGCGCCAACTGCACGAGGACAGCAGCCAGAGCAAGGGCGCCGGGGTCGATGTGTTGCTGCCCATCGGCGGCGAAACCTCGCCCGCGCCGTTGATGACGCCGCTGGAGAGTTCGTCGATGCACTCGACGATCATGGGCTCGCTCGATCTGGACGTGTCGTCACAGCATGGCAGCACGCGAGCCGCGATGCATGCGATGCCGAAGATCGATCTCGACCTGCCTCCGCGGACGAAGTCGAAGCTCTGAGCTCAGACCCGCGCCAGACGCTCGAGCGCGGTGTCGAGCGTCTCGTTGCGTTTGGCGAAGCACAGCCGCACGATCGACTGCTCGAAAGCCGGCTCGTAGAACGCCGACAGCGGAATCGCCGCGACGCCGTGGTTGATCGTGAGCTGGCGGCAGAACTCGGCTTCGGTCAAGTCGCTGATCGCGCGGTAGTCGACGCACTGGAAGTAGCTGCCCTCGCAGGGCAGCAATTTCAGGCGGCTGCCCGCCAGGCCGGCGCGGAAGTGATCTCGCTTGCGTTGGTAGAAGGCCGCCAGTTGCAGGTGATGCGACGGGTCTTGCATGAAGCCCGCCAGCCCGTGCTGCATCGGCGTGTTGACGGTGAACACGTTGAACTGGTGCACCTTGCGGAACTCGGCTGTCAGCGCCGCGGGCGCGGCGACGTAGCCGATCTTCCAGCCGGTGACGTGGTAGGTCTTGCCGAAGCTCGAAACCACGATCGCGCGTTCGGCCAGCGCAGGCACTGACGCCGCGCTGATGTGTCGCGCACCGTCGAACACCATGTGCTCGTAGACCTCGTCGCTGATCAGCAGCACATTGGTCGGAGCCAGCATCGCGGCCAAGCGGTCGACTTCGGCGGGTGTCCACACGGTGCCGCTGGGGTTGTGTGGCGAGTTCACGATGATGGCGCGCGTGCGCGCTGACATGGCAGCGCTGATCGCGGGGAAGTCGGGGCGGAACGTGCCGGGCACCAGGGGCACGCGAACCACGCGCCCGCCTGCCAACTCGATGTTGGGTGCGTAGCTGTCGTAGCAGGGCTCGAGCACGATGACCTCGTCGCCGGGGTGCACGACGGCAAGAATGGCCGACAGGATCGCCTGCGTGGCGCCGGCTGTCACGGTGATCTCGCTGCCCGGGTCGTAGCGCCGCCCGTACAGCGACTCGACCTTCTGCGCGATGGCTTCGCGCAGCACGGGTATGCCGGTCATCGGCGGGTACTGGTTGTGCCCCGCGCGCATCGCGTCGGCTACCGCGTCGGTCAGGCGCGGGTCGCAGGCGAAGTCAGGGAAGCCCTGGCCCAGGTTGATGGCACCGCGCTCGGCAGCCAGCGCCGACATCACGGTGAAGATCGTCGTGCCCACGTTGGGCAAGCGTGATTGCAGAGACTCGAGGTTCATAGGCTCATAGTTCGTAGAGTTCCCCGCCCCCGCGCAGCGCCTGCGCCAGCAAGGCGGGCGTGATGCGGTCGGACAGAAGCTGGGCGAAGGTGTAGACGTAGTGGCGCAGGAAGGCGCCGCGCTTGAGCGCGATGCGCGCGACGTTGCGCCCGAAGAGGTAGCCGACCGGCGTGCACACCAGGTCGGCGTCGACGCCCGCGGTGTCGACCGCCATTTCAGCGACGATGCCCACGCCCAGACCCAGACGCGTGTAGGTCTTGATGACGTCGGAGTCAATGGCCTCGATGGCGACCTGCGGCGCAAGCGATGCCTGCGCGAACGCGGCGTCGATGCGCCCGCGGCCGGTGAACGTCGGGTGATAAGTCACCAACGCATGCGCCGCGATCTGCGCGAGCGTGGGCCGCGCGATCGTCGCCAGCGTGTGCGAGGTCGGCACCACCAGCACGTGCTGCCACTCATAGCAAGGCAGCGTGACCAGCTCGGTGTATTCGGCCAGCGCTTCGGTCGCAAGCCCCACGTCGGCCACTTCTTCGATCACCATCTGCGCCACCTGCGCCGGCGTGCCCTGGTGCAGGCTGATCTTGACGTCGGGGTGACGCTCGCGCAGCGTGGCGACTGCGCGCGGCAGCACGTAGCGCGCCTGCGTATGCGTCGTGGCGATCGACAGCGTGCCGTTCTGCTGCTGCCCGAACTCCTCGCCGATGCGCTTCAGGTTGCCGACCTCGCGCAAGATCAGTTCGATCGCGCGCAGCGCGTGCTGCCCGGGCTCGGTCACGCGGCGCAGGCGCTTGCCATGGCGCTCGAAGATGTCGATGCCCAGTTCGCTCTCGAGCTCGAGGATCGCTTTGCTGACCCCGGGCTGCGAGGTGTGCAGCGCTTTGGCTACTTCGGTCAGGTTCAGCCCGCGGCGCGCGGCCTCTTGAACAAAGCGAAGCTGTTGCAGGTTCATGGACGCAGCCTCATGGACATCGCCTCAAGGCCCCGAGCTCAGCTCGACCACGCTCGCGGCCATCGCGTCGATCACCTCGCCGACCTCGCCGATCGTTGGGTGAACCACGAATCGCACCTGCGGATGCCGGCGCCCCAGCGCTTCGACGGCCAGCGGCACGTCGCGCTGCACGTGGCCGCCCGACCCCAGGAACATCGGCAGCACGTCGATGCGCAGGCAACCTTCGCGCACCAACGCTCCGCTGGCCGCGTCGATGTTGGGCGCCATGTGCTCGAGGAAGGCAACGCGCACCACGCGTTCGGGTGCGCGCTCGGCGATGCGTGCCGCAATGGCTTCGAACGGCCGCGCCCACGCCGGGTCGCGCGCGCCGTGAGCAATGAGCAGCAGGCCTTGTTTCATGTCGGGTTGTTGGCTTTTCACCGGTACCTCACCAGCCACGCGAAAGCGCCTAGCGACAGCGCGGTGTACACCAGCCCCGGCACCGCCGCTGCCAGCCAAGGCGTCCAGTCGCGCAGCACGCCCAGGTGCCCCGACACGCTGTTCAACAGCACGAAGCTGATGCCCAGCAGGATGCCGCCGAAGACCTTGAAGCTGATGCCGCCTGCGCGTGCGCTGAGGTAGGCGAAGGGTAGGGCCAGGGCGATCATCACGAGGCAGGCGAGGGGATAGAAGGCCTTTTTCCAGAACTGGATTGCATAGCGCTGCGATGCCTGTTCGCGGTCGCTGAGGTGATTGGCATAGCGCCACAGCTCGAGGGTCGACATGCTGCTGACGGGCAGCACGGCGGCGGCCACCACCTCGGCGTCGAGGCTGGTGGGCCATTCCAGTTTCGCGTGTTCGGTCTGCTGAACCGCGGCGCGCGCACCGTTGCGTTCTGCCTGCCAGTGCATCACCTTCGCATGCTCGAGCTGCCACCAGCCGGCTTCGTCCAGGCGGCCCTGGCGTGCCGAGATGCGCGTGCGCAGGTGACGCTCTTCGTCGAACTCGAAGATACGAATGCCCTCGAGTTGCCCGTCGGGCGCGATGCGCGCCACGTTCGTCGAGATGTTTCGCAAGCCGTCGTCGGCCTTGCGTTCGTCGCGCAGCCATGCACCGGTACGGCCCAGGTCGCGCCCGCCCGAGAAGCGCGCCTTCAGCGCAACCGCAGCGCGCGACGTGACAGGCGACACCACATCGCCGATGAAGACGGTCAGCAGCGCAAAGGCCAGCCCCAGCGCAGTCAGCATCACGAGTGCGCGCCCAGGCCCCAGGCCACCGGTGCGCAGGATCGTGTATTCGGACGACTGCGCCATCCGTGACAACGAAAAGATCGTGCCGATCAGCACCGCGATCGGCAGCAACTCGTACAGCCGCCCTGGCAGCTCGAGCAGGCTCGACATCGCCGCGTGCTGCACCGCGTAGCCTTGTCGGCCCACGTCTTCGAGTTCGTCGACGAAATCGATGAAGAAGAACAGCGACAGGAACGCGACCGCGACGAATGCGACCGACGTGACGATGTCGCGGTAGAGCAGGCGGCGGACGGTCTTCACGGGGTCGCTGCTGCCAGCCCGACACGCCGTCGGCGCAGGCCGAAGCGGAACACCGCCGCATGGTCGCGCCACCACACGAGCGCGAGCGCCAGGACGAAGACCGCGCCGTGCAGCGCAAGCAACGCGGTGCCCATGTCGAAGCGGCCGCGCGCGACCCACACCTGCGACAGGTTGATCAGGTTGTAGTAGACGATGAAGGCCAGGAGCGCGAACAGCAGGTTCCAGTTGCTGGGGCGGCGCGGGTTGCGCGACGCGAGGCCGATCGACAGCAGCAGCAGGTTGCACGCGCCCAAAGCCAAGCCGAAGCGCCACGTCAGCTCGCCTTGATGGATCGGGCTGCGATCGAACAGCAGGCGAAACGTCGACTTGGTTTTCGGTGCCTCGTCCTGCGCCCGGCGCAACGCCTTCTCGCCAGCAAGGATCTCGTAGCGCTCGAAAGACGCCACCGATTTGTCACCGGTGGCGGTGTCGATTTCATGGCGCCTTCCGCTCTCGAGCACCAGCCAGCGATCGTCGCCGCGCGCTTCGAGGTGGCCGCGCCGCGCGGCGATCACGGCTTCGCGGTCGTCGCGTTGCGTGAGCACGAACACGTTGCGTGCATCGTTGCGGCCCGAAACATCGTCGAGGTCGCGCTCGACGAAGAACACCCGCGAGCCGTCACGCGAGGTCTGGAACACGCCCGGTGCAACACGCGATACATCGGGGCGCTGTTGATAGCGTTGGCGTAGTTCGACGCTCTGCTGGTTGCCCCAAGGCCAGACCAGCAGCACCAGCGCGAACACGATCGTCAGTACGGGCCACGCCATGCGCAGCACCGGCTTGACGAAACGGGACAGGCCGACGCCACTGGCGTGCCACACGGCCATCTCGCTGTCGCGGTACATGCGGCCCAGCGTGACGACGACGGTGATGCACAACGTCAGCGCGAGCATCGTCGGCAGATGGCCCAGGGCCGTGTAGCCCAGCAGCAGCACGATGTCCTGTGGCGCCACGGCGCCTGCTGCAGCCTGCCCGATCGTCTTCATCAACATCATCGTCAACACGATGGTCAGGATGATGACCAGCGTGGCTCCGAAGGTGCGTGCGAGCTCTCGGCGCAGCGTCGTATCGAATAACATCGCAGGCTTGTTGTAGCGGCGGCAGATTATGGACGTTCACATTCAGGTTCACTTCGACGAGGGTGGCCTTTCGTCTCTGGACGCTGCTGCGGCCGACGCGGTCATGCTCGTGCTGGTCGGCGAGACAAGGCCCGATGGGCTTGGTGCGGTTTGCAAGCGCTTGGTCGACGACGCGATCACGCTCGGCGACCTTTCGATGAAGGCGGGTGCGAAGGTTTATCTGCATCGCCCCGCAGGCCTCGCCGCGCCGCGGCTCGTGGTCGCCGTTGCGGCCGACGGCACGCCCAAAGCATTCAAGTCGGCTTGCATCGCAGCCTTGGGGCTGCTGCCGAATGGCGTGAAGAAGCTCGCCGTCGGCGCTGCGGGCCTCGAGCTTCAGCAGGCGCATGCCGAGGCGCTTGCCATCGCTGCGGCCGATTCGGCTTATCTGTACCGGCACACCAAACCTTCGGCGCCGACGGGTTCGAGCCTCGCGCGGGTGTCGCTCGTGGGGCCGAAGTCCAAAGCCGGTGAGCTTTCGACCGGTCTGCGCTTGGGCCGTGCCATCGCGCAAGGCGTGGCCTGCGCGAAAGAACTGGGCAACCTGCCGGGCAACCACTGCACACCGACATTCCTGGGTGCCGAGGCCAAACGCATCGGCAAGCGCTACGGCATCGACGTGCAGGTGCACGACCGCAAGGCGATCGAACGCATCGGCATGGGATCGTTCCTCGCGGTGGCGCAGGGGTCGGACCAGCCGCCGCGCTTCATCGTGATGCGCTGGAACGGCAACGCAGCCAAAGGTGCGGCCACGCACGTGCTGGTGGGCAAGGGCATCACGTTCGACACGGGCGGCATCTCGATCAAACCCGCGGGCGAGATGGACGAGATGAAGTACGACATGGGCGGCGCCGCCAGCGTGCTGGGCACGATGACGGCACTGGGCGAACTTCAGGCGCGTGTGAATGTGGTCGGCCTGATCCCGACGTGCGAGAACATGCCGTCGGGCAGTGCGATCAAGCCGGGCGACGTGGTCACAAGCCTGTCGGGCAAGACGATCGAGGTGTTGAACACCGACGCCGAGGGCCGTCTCATCCTTTGCGACGCGCTGACATACGCGCAACGGTTCGAGCCGTCGTCGATCATCGACATCGCGACGCTGACCGGCGCGTGCGTCATCGCGCTGGGGCATCACCACACGGGGCTTTTCTCGCCGAACGACGAATTGGCCACGGCGTTGTTGGCCGCCAGCCGTCGTGCAATCGACCCGGCGTGGCGCATGCCGCTCGACGCCGAATACGATGAAGCGCTGAAGAGCAACTTCGCCGATGTTCCGAATATCGCCGGGCGCGCGGGTGGCGCGATCACGGCGGCGAAGTTCCTCGAGCGCTTCACCGACAAGAAGACGCCATGGGCGCACCTCGACGTGGCCGGCACCGCCTGGAAGACGGGCGCTGCCAAGGGCGCAACCGGGCGCCCCGTCGGCCTGTTGACCCACTACCTTCTTGGTGCGGCGACCCAAGCGACGACCGCTGCGACCGTACCTTCGGGCGGCAGCAAGCCGCGCCGCGCTTCCGGGACGGCTAAGGCCAGAACAGTCAAGGCGGGGCAGACGAAGGCCCGGCGCCGTTGATCGAGCGGCCGAGTCGTCGTCAGCCCGCCGTGGCCACCATCGAATTCTTCAGCGGCATCGCCGACAAACCGCTTTACACGCTGCGGCTGCTGCGCAAGGCTCACGCCAAGGGCGCGCGTGTGGCCGTGGTCGGCGACGCCGCCGAACTTCGCCGCCTGGACGGCGACCTCTGGACCGCCGATGCCGGCGACTTCGTGCCCCACCTGCGGGTCGACGGCCCGGCGCCTCCGGCGCACATGGACCGCACGACGCTGTGGCTGGTCGAAGACGCGCTGCAGGCACGGCGATGCTCGGTTCTTGTGAACCTGGGCCCCGACGCGGTCGAATCGCTCGACGCCTTCGAGCGCGTGATAGAGATCGTGTCGACCGCCCCCGACGAGCGCAAGGCTGCACGTGTGCGGTGGCGACGCTATGAATCGATGGGGCACGCCATTCAGCACACCCCGTTGGGCGCCGAGAAGCCCACCGGTCCCGAAAGCGACCCCGAGCCGAAGCATGAATAAGCCCTACAACTTGCCGACCGCGCGGATCCCGGTGCTGACCGAGGTGATCGAAACCAGTCGGGAAGACGACGGTGCGACAACGCGCCCGATGCTGGACGAAGCGTTGGCACCCACCGACGCTGAGTTTGTCGACTCAATCGGCGCTCACCATTCCGAATCGATGGACGAAGAAGCGCTGGTCTCGCGCGTGCTGGAAGGGCTGCACCTTCAGGTCGATGCCATCGTCGAGCAGCGCGTGCAGGCGGCGCTCGAGCCGATCTGGCGCAGGCTGACCGAAGACGTGGCCGACGAGGTGCGCACCGCGCTGGCCTTGGCGCTCAAAGAGACGCTGCGTGAAGCGGTGCGAGACGAGTTGCAGCAGCAGCGTGCGGGCTCTTCGGCGTCGTCTGCCTGAACGGCCGTCATCCGCCGCGCTGCGCCAACGTTGAAGGGCACGTGCATCGCGACGCAGAAGGCGTTTTCGGTGCTCGGTACAAACCATGCGTTGGTCCTGTCTGCGGACGGCTTCAGAGGCTTTTGCGGTATCGTCCGCCCGCTGACAAATTGACCATCTCGGCCTGTTAACAACCCTTTCGGAGGTTCATTCATGGCATTCAAGCTTCACATCCTGGCCGCTTCGGCGGCATTTCTGATGGCCGGTACGGCCAGCGCCCAAGACCTGGTCGTCAAGATCGGTCACGTCGGGCCCACCAGCGGCCAGATCGCGCACCTGGGCAAAGACAACGAGAACGGCGCCCGCATGGCGATCGATGAACTCAACGCCAAGGGCGTGACCATCGGCGGCAAGAAGGCGAAGTTCGAACTGCTGGCCGAAGACGATGCGGGCGACCCGAAGCAGGGCACCTCGGCAGCTCAGAAGCTGGCCGACGCGAAGGTGAACGGCGTTGTTGGTCACCTGAACTCGGGCACGTCGATCCCGGCGTCGCGCATCTATTCCGAAGCCGGCATTCCGCAGATTTCGCCGTCGGCGACCAATCCCAAGTTCACCCGCCAGGGCTACAAAACGACGTTCCGCGTCGTGGCCGATGACGTGCATCTGGGCGGCACGCTGGGCCGTTACGCGGTGCAGAAAATGAGCGGTAAGCGCATCGCCGTTATCGATGACCGTACGCCTTACGGCCAGGGCGTCGCGGACGAGTTCGAAAAGGGCGTGAAGGGCGCTGGCGGCACGCTGGTGGGCACGCGTCAGTTCACGAACGACAAGGCGACCGACTTCACCGCGATCCTGACCGCGATCAAGGGCCAGAACCCCGACGTGATCTTCTTCGGCGGCATGGACGCGGTGGCCGGCCCGATGCTTCGCCAGATGAAGCAACTCGGCATCGCCGCGAAGTTCGGCGGCGGCGACGGCATCTGCTCGAGCGATCTGCCGAAGCTGTCGGCCGGCACCATGGCCGACGACCAGGTTGTGTGTGCGGAAGCCGGCGGTGTCGAAGGCGCGGCGAAGAAGTCGATGGAGGATTTCTACGCTGCCTACAAGGCGAAGTTCAAGGACGACGTGAAGGTCTACGCGCCCTACGTCTACGACGCCGTCAACGTGATGGTCGCCGCGATGGTCAAGGCCGGCTCCGCCGACCCGAAGGTCTACCTGCCTGAGCTGGCGAAGACCGACGGCTACAAGGGCGTGACGGGCACCATCTCGTTCGACGAGAAGGGCGACGTGAAGAACGGCGCGCTGACGCTGTACACATACAAGGGCGAGAAGCGCTCCGAGATCGGCGTGGTTCGCTGATCGACGTCATCCACCCGTGACATGAACGCCCGCGCGAGCGGGCGTTTTTTGTTTGGATCGACGAAACGATGGGCGCGTTACGCCGTTACTTCGACCACGCAAGCTTGCGAGACACGCAGGCCGGGCCATGGTCGATCGCGAGGCTCATCGCCCACACCCCGCCATGGGCTCTTGCGAGCCTCGCCACGGCCATCACGTTCGGTCTGCTTTCGCTTCCGCTGGTGCCGCCCCAATGGCGCTGGCAATCCACCGGCATCCGACTGTTCGAGCAACCCTTCGCCAAGGCCTTCCTCGCCGCAGCAGTGATCGCCCCGTTGGTCGAGACGCTTCTCTGCCAGGCCGCCCCCATCGAAATCCTGCGCCGCATCACGTCGCGTGGATGGGCCGCGGTGCTGCTCAGTGCGCTCTTCTTCGGCAGCCTCCACACCATCCGCGGCGGCCCACACCAAGCCGTCGCAGCCTTCGGCTCTGGGCTCGTGTTCGGGCTGCTATACCTGCGCGCACGCAAGCTCGGCGTCGCGCACGGGTACGTGGCCGTGGTCACCGTCCACGCGATCCACAACGCCGTGGTGCTTCTGTTGGCGACAGCGCTGCTTGGGCTGGTGAATCGGTCGGGGTGAAGTGGCCGTGCCGGTTGCGCCCGGCTCTGACCTGCGTGGTGGCGCGGCGAAAACGAATCAGTGCGGTTGCGCCGCTGTCACGACGGGCTTGATCTTGTGACCGTGAAGCCGAGCGTCGGCAGCACGTCGCCTATGGCGGAGGGAGCGGGATTCGAACCCGCGGGGGGCTGTTAACCCCCACACGCTTTCCAGGCGTGCGACTTAAACCGCTCATCCATCCCTCCGCAGAGACAGGCCGCGAATTCTAGCGATGGCCTTTCTCGGCGACGCGAGTCGCCAGTTCGGCCAGCTCAGTTGGCGTAGCGATCGGGGCAGGCTGATGGGGTCGATGAGTGGTCCAATTCAGATGTCTTCCGCGCAGTCGCTACGGGATCCAATGACCACCCGACGCAGCCTGATCATGGTCGGCGCTTCGCTCACAGCGAGCCGGGCCATGGGCCTTACCCCTGCCACTGATTCCGCCACGGCTTCGGCTGCGACCCAAGCCATGCGTGCTGACGCGGTGGCGGACACCTTGAAGGACGGCGAGGCCGTGCCTGGCCTGCGCGCTTTGCTCGTGGCGCGGCGCGGCGTGCTCGTGGCTGAGCGCTACTACGCAGGCGCCACGGTCGAGAGCCTGCAGCCGATCAACTCCGCCACCAAGAGTGTGTGCTCCATGCTCGTCGGCCTGGCCTTGCGCGACAGCCGCGTGAAGAGTCTGGACGACACGGTTGCGAAACTCATCCCCGATGCCATCGCCGAGGTGCCCGATTCGCCGGCGGCATCCGTGACCTTGCGTCGGATTCTCTCGGGCCGTTCGGGTCTCGCCTTCGATCCGATGCACTTCGGTCAACTTGCCGGAGCAAAGCCCTTGGTGCGCTACGCACTCAGTCGGCCGGCCGTTGCCGTCGCGCCGCCCGGATGGTCTTACAACGACGCGATGGTCTCTTTGATCGCCCCAATCCTCGAGCGCGCGCAAGGGGGTGCAGACCTGTCCGTCTTGGCCGCCCGACAGTTGTTCGACCCGATGGGCATCGAGCGCTTCGAATGGCGGCGCGACCGCGACGGCAACCCTTTGGCGCCCGCCGGTTTGGCATTGCGCACGCGCGACCTACTGAAGCTTGCCATCCTGATGGCGGACGGCGGGCGCTGGCAGGGAACACAGGTGCTGCCTGAATCCTGGGTGAGTGAGAGCCTCGAGCCGCAGGGCCCGGCCACCTGGCGCGCGGGTGCCGTGACCGACGTCGGCTACGGTCTCCTCTGGTTCACCGGGCGTCTGCATGGGCAGCGCGTCGCTTGGGCCTGGGGCTACGGTGGGCAGTTCGCGTTGCTGGCGCCTGAACTGAAGCTGGCGGTGGCGACGGCCGCCACCTCACCGCCACCGGCTGCATTGAAAGAACAGACCGACGCGGTGATGACGCTCGTGGGGCGGATGGTGGAAGCGGCCACTTAGGCGAGGCGAACCTCAACGCACGATGTGCGTCGGCCCGGAGGGCGGTGTCGGGCCACCGCCCCTGATGATCGCCATTGCCGAGGCGATCAGGCCTGCGACGTCGCTCACGTTGTTCGGCACGATCATCGTGTTGTTCTTCTGCGCGAGTTCCCGGTAGGCGTCGACGGCGCGTTCGGCCACTTTCAACTGCACGGCCTGCTCGCCGCCGGGCTCGCGGATCGCGGCGGCGACCTGGCGGATGGCGCCTGCGCTGGCTTCGGCCACGGCGAGGATGGCGGCGGCTTCGCCTTGCGCGATGTTGATCTGCGGACTGCTTCTCGCCTTCTGACTTGGCGATGAAGGCCGCGCGTGCGCCTTCGGCGAGGTTGATCTGCTCCTGGCGCTTGCCTTCTGACGCAGCGATCAGCGCGCGCTTCTCGCGTTCGGCCGTGATCTGCGCCTGCATCGCGTGCAGGATGACGGCGGGCGGCGTCAGATCTTTGATTTCGTAGCGCAGCACCTTCACGCCCCAGTTCAGCGCGGCTTCGTCGAGGGCGTTGACGACCGAGCCGTTGATGGCGTCGCGCTCTTCGAAAGTCTTGTCGAGTTCCATCTTGCCGATCACCGATCGCAGCGTTGTCTGCGCCAACTGCGTGATCGCGATGATGTAGTTCGATGAGCCGTAGCTCGCGCGCATGGGGTCGGTGACCTGAAAGTACAGGATGCCGTCGACGGTGAGCTGGGTGTTGTCCCTGGTGATACAGACTTGGCTGGGCACGTCGAGTGGGATCTCCTTCAGCACGTGCTTGTAGGCCACGCGGTCGACGAAGGGCACAAGGAAGCTTAGGCCCGGCCCCAGCGTTCGGCTGTAGCGTCCCAGCCGTTCGATCACGTATGCGTGCTGCTGCGGCACGACCTGGATCGCGCGGACGATGAAGATGACGACGATGATGGCGATGACGCCTGCGATCTCGAGTCCCATGTGTGTGTTGCTCCCGTGTGTGGTTGTCGTGCCCGCTCAAGCGCGCCGCAGCACCAGGCGGTTGCCGTCCAGGCGCACGATGGTGTGGCGACCCGGCGCGGGTGGGCCTGCGCCGTCGAATCGCGCCTGCCAGGTCGAGCCGCGGAAGTGGACCTGCGCGCTGCCGTCGGCGTGCCAGCGCGTCACGTCGACCTGCTCGCCGATGTCGAGGTTCTGGTCCTTGTCAGTGCTGAGCGTGCCGTCACGGCGACGCTTCAGATGCCAGCCGAAGGTTGCCGCTGCACCAACGACCGCGGCGATGCACGACCTGCGGCGGCGTACCGATGCCCAGATGGGCAGCCACCGCACCCGCGGCGGCGCCGAGGGCAAGCATCAGCAGGTAGAACGAGCCGGTCATCAGCTCGACCGCGACCAGCACGCCTGCGATCAGCCACCACACGCTGGAGGCGCTCAGGTCCATCTTCGCTCCTTCGCATCAGCGGTTCGACGCGGCGGCAGTGTAAGAGGGCGTTGGCAGTTCACATGTGCGCCGCTGGCATGGCGCGCGACATCAGGGCCCTAAACTGTTCGATTCACTCCGCTGCGAACGAACCTCGAGGCCCGCGATGATGCGCTTCAACTTCCCTATCGTCATCATCGACGAGGACTACCGCTCCGAAAACACGTCGGGCCTGGGCATTCGCGCGCTGGCGCAGGCGATCGAGAAGGAGGGCGTCTCCGTGCTCGGCGTGACCAGCTACGGTGACCTGAGCTCCTTCGCGCAGCAGCAAAGTCTGGCGTCGGCGTTCATCCTCTCGATCGACGACAACGAGTTCACGCCCGGCCCCGAGCTCGACCCGGTGGTGTTGAGCCTGCGCAAGTTCATCGAAGAAATCCGCTTCAAGAACGCCGACATCCCGATCTACATCTACGGCGAGACGCGCACGTCCGAGCACCTGCCGAACGACGTGCTGCGCGAACTGCACGGCTTCATCCACATGTTCGAAGACACGCCCGAGTTCGTGGCGCGTCACATCATCCGCGAGGCGCGCAGCTACCTCGACGGCCTGGCGCCGCCGTTCTTCCGCGCGCTGATCGACTACGCGCAAGACGGCTCGTATTCATGGCACTGCCCGGGCCACTCGGGCGGCGTCGCGTTCCTGAAGAGCCCTGTCGGGCGCATGTTTCACCAGTTCTTCGGCGAGAACATGCTGCGCGCCGACGTGTGCAACTCGGTGGAAGAGTTGGGGCAGCTGCTCGACCACACCGGCCCCGTGGCCGAAAGCGAGAAGAACGCGGCGCGCATCTTCAACGCCGACCACTGCTTCTTCGTCACCAACGGCACCAGCACCAGCAACAAGATGGTGTGGCACTACACCGTGGCGCCGGGCGACGTGGTGGTGGTCGACCGCAACTGCCACAAGAGCATCCTGCACTCGATCATCATGACCGGCGCGGTGCCGGTGTTCCTGACGCCCACGCGCAACCACTACGGCATCATCGGCCCGATCCCCGAAGCCGAGTTCTCGCGCGAGGCGATCCAGGAAAAGATCCGCAAGCACCCGCTGCTGAAGGACGTTGACGCCAAGCGCATCAAGCCGCGCGTGATGACGCTGACGCAAAGCACCTACGACGGCGTGCTCTACAACACCGAGACGATCAAGAAGAACCTCGATGGCTACATCGACACGCTGCACTTCGACGAAGCGTGGCTGCCCCACGCGGCGTTCCACAAGTTCTATTCGTCGTACCACGCGATGGGCAAACATCGCGAGCGCCCCGAGAACGCGCTGGTCTACGCCACGCAAAGCACGCACAAGCTGCTGGCGGGCCTGAGCCAGGCGTCGCAGGTGCTGGTGCAGGACGCGAAGAAGCACAAGCTCGACCGGCACCTCTTCAACGAGGCCTACCTGATGCACACGTCGACGTTGCCGCAGTACGCGATCATCGCGTCGTGCGACGTTGCCGCGGCGATGATGGAGCCGCCGGCCGGCACCGCGCTGGTGGAAGAAAGCATCAAAGAGTCGCTCGACTTCCGCCGCGCGATGCGCAAGGTCGGCGCCGACTGGGGCGGCAACGGCGAGAACAGCTGGTGGTTCAAGGTCTGGGGCCCCGAGAAGCTGGTGCCCGAAGGCATCGGCGAAGGCAGCGACTGGATCCTGGGCGCGAAGGACAAGTGGCACGGGTTCGGCAAGCCCGCCAAGGGCTTCAACATGCTCGACCCGATCAAGTGCACGGTGATCACGCCGGGCCTGAACCTGTCGGGCTCGTTCGACGCCAAGGGCATCCCGGCGGCGATCGTCACGAAGTTCCTGGCCGAGCACGGCATCGTGGTCGAGAAGACGGGCCTGTACTCGTTCTTCATCATGTTCACGATCGGCATCACCAAGGGCCGCTGGAACACGCTGGTGACGGCGCTTGCAGCAGTTCAAGGACGACTACGACCGCAACCAGCCGCTGTGGCGCGTCGATCCCCGAGTTCTGCCGAGAGCATCCCGCGCTACGAACGCATGGGGCTGCGCGACCTGAGCCAGAGCATCCACGAGATGTACGCCAAGCACAACGTCGCGCGGCTGACGACCGACATGTACCTGAGCGACCTGCAGCCCGCCCTGAAGCCCTGGGACGCGTTCAGCCGCATCGCCCACCGCAAGACCGATCGTGTGGCGATCGACAAGCTCGAAGGCCGCATCTCGGTCACGCTGCTGACGCCGTACCCACCGGGCATTCCGCTGCTGATCCCGGGCGAGCGCTTCAACAAGAAGATCGTCCAGTACCTGCGTTTCGCGCGCACGTTCAACAAGGCCTTTCCGGGCTTCGACACCGACGTGCACGGCCTGGTGATGGGCGACGACGGCGAGGAGTACTGCGTCGACTGCGTGGCCAAGGACGCCGAAGACGCGACTTGAGCGCGACTCGATCGCAGCTCGGCGCTGCACGCCGTGCGTTGCTGGTAAGCCCTGAAGCCCAACCGCGTTGCCATCCGTTACCTTCGCGGGCGCACGTGCGGGGTGCCTTCGCGCCCACGCCCACCAACTTTCAGGAGATCGACGATGAGCATGTTCAGGGGACGTTGGCTCGCCATGACGGCGATGACGACGGCGGCCATGGCTGGCCATGACCTGCGGTACGGCCATGGCCCAGAAGGGCGAGACCATCAAGGTCGCGTGGATCGACCCGCTGACCGGCCTGATGGCGCCGGTGGGGCAGAACCAGATCAAGGGCTTCCAGTTCGTGGCCGAGTACTTCAACAAGACCGCGGGCATCAACCCGGCGGGCGTGAAGTTCGAGATGGTGCCGTTCGACAACAAGCTCAGCCCGCAGGAGAGCACCAACCTGGTCAAGGCCGCGGCCGACCAGGGCATCCGCTACATCACGCAGGGCAACGGTTCGGGCGCGGCGCTGGCGATCATCGACGCCGTGGCCAAGCACAACGAGCGCAACCCCGGCAAAGAGATCCTGTACTTCAACTACGCGGCGGTCGACCCCGACCTGACGAACAGCAAGTGCAACTTCTGGCACTTCCGCATGGACGCCGACACGTCGATGAAGATGGAAGCGCTGACGACCTTCATGAAGGACCAGAAGGACATCAAGAAGGTCTACCTCATCAACCAGAACTACGCGCACGGCCAGCAGGTTTCGCGCTTCGGGAAAGAGAACCTGGCGCGCAAGCGCCCCGACGTGCAGGTCGTCGGCGACGACCTTCACCCGCTGGCGCAAACGCGCGACTTCGCGCCCTACGTCGCCAAGATCAAGGCGTCGGGCGCCGACACGGTGGTCACTGGCAACTGGGGCTCGGACCTCACGCTGCTGATCAAGGCCGCCAACGACGCGGGCCTGACCGCCAAGTTCTACACCTACTACGCCGTCGTCACCGGCACGCCCACAGCGATGGGTTCCAGCGTCGATGGTCGCGTGTACTCGGTGGGCATCTTCGACTACTACGCCGGCGGCGAGCAGCGCAAGCTGATGGACGAGTACAAGACGAAGTTCAACGACGACTGGTACACCGGCCAGACGTATCACGTGCTGAAGCTGCTTGTCGGAAGGCATGGCCAAGGCCAAGAGCACCGATCCGAAGAAGGTGGCGTTTGCGCTCGAAGGCATCACGGTCAAGAGCTTCAACGGCGAGGTGACGATGCGCGGCAAGGATCACCAGATGCAGCAGCCGGTGCACATCGGCATCTGGAAGAAGGCCACGGCGTCGGGCGTGGGCAGCTACAGCATCGAGAACACCGGCTACAACTTTGCGCCGGTCAAGACGTACGAGTCTTACGTGGCGAGCACGCCGACGTCGTGCGACATGCAGCGGCCGAAGTAACATCGCCTCTTCGTAGAGACGGCCCGCGCAGCCTCGGCTCGCGGGCCTTTTTTGATCGACGTGGACCAGGTCTTCATCAATCTTCTCAACGGCCTGAGCTCAGGCCTGTTGTTGTTCATGCTCAGCGCCGGGTTGACGCTGATCTTCAGCATGATGGGCGTGCTGAACTTCGCGCACGCCAGCTTCTACATGCTGGGCGCGTACATCGCGTACTCGATCGCGCCCTACCTCGGGTTCTGGCCGGCGTTGGTGCTCGCGCCGCTGGTCGTGGCGGGGCTGGGCGCCTTGTTCGAGCGCTTCGCGCTGCGGCGCGTGCACAAGTTCGGCCATGTGCCCGAACTGCTGATCACCTTCGGCCTGAGCTACGTGCTGCTCGAGGTGGTGCAGCTCATCTGGGGGCGCTCGACCGTGCCGTTCGATCCGCCCGAGATGCTGAAGGGTTCGGCCTTCACGATCGTGCAGCGCGCGAGCGAGGGCATGAGCCTGATGCTCGGTGCGGCACCGGCCGACGTATGCCAGGTCAGCGGCACGCAGTGCTCACGCTTCCCGATGACGCGCGCCTTCATGGCCGGCGTGGCGCTGACGATGCTGCTGGCGGTGTGGTTGGTGCTGACGCGCACGCGCATCGGCCTGGTGATTCAAGGCGCACTGACGCACCCCGAAGCGGTCGAAGCACTGGGCCACAACGTGCCGCGCGTCTTCATGCTGGTGTTCGGCGGCGGTTGCGCGCTGGCGGCGCTGGCGGGCGTGGTCGGCGGCGTGACGTTCGTGACCGAGCCGAACATGGCGGCCACCGTCGGGTCGATCATCTTCGCCGTCATCGTCATCGGCGGCATGGGGTCGTTGGCCGGGGCGTTCGTCGGCTCGCTGCTGGTGGGGCTGTTGCAGACCCTGCCGCTGACGGTCGACAAGTCGATCATCGACCTCGCGCGCTGGGCGGGCACCACCATCTCCGAGAGCAACGTGCTCTATCCGCTGGCGAAGATCACGTTGTCTCAGGCCGCACCGATCCTGCCGTATCTGCTGCTGGTGTTGATCCTGATCTTTCGGCCCAAAGGCCTGCTGGGCACCCGGGAAGGCTGAAGGCAGATCGATGGCCACGCGCGGCAAACACTCCAGCAACTTCGCGGGCCGACCCTCGTTCCACTTCAAGCCGTGGAATGTCGGCCGCTGGATCGTCTGGGGGCTGTTCGCGGTCGTTCTCGCCGTCGCGCCGCTGCTGTGGACGTCGGGCCTCGGTCAAACACTGCTCAGCCAGATCGGCATCGCCATCATTGCGTGCCTGGCCTACAACATCCTGCTGGGACAAGGCGGCATGCTCAGCTTCGGGCACGCGGTGTATTCGGGGCTGGGTTCTTACCTCGCGATCCACACGCTGAACCTTGTCACCGCCGGCAAGCTCGCGTTGCCTGTCAGCGCGATTCCGCTGCTGGGCGGGCTGGCCGGCGCGTTCTTCGCGCTACTGCTTGGGTACCCGACGACGAAGAAGGCGGGCACGACGTTCGCGATGATCACGCTGGGCATTGGCGAGCTGGTGTGGTCGATGTCGCTGATGCTGCCCGAATTCTTCGGCGGTGAAGGCGGCATCACGGGCAACCGCGTTGCGGGCAAGCCGTTCTTCGGCATCACGTTCGGGCCGCAGATCCAGCTGTACTACCTGATCGCGATCTACTGCTTCGTGTGTACCGCGGCCATGTACGCCATCACGCGCACGCCGCTGGGCCGCATGCTGAATGCCGTGCGCGACAACCCCGAGCGCGTCGAGTTCGTCGGCTACAGCACGCAGCGCGTGCGCTACATCGCCTTCGTGCTGTCGGGGTTCTTCGCTGGCATCGCGGGTGGCCTGGGCGCGCTGAACTTCGAGATCGTCACGGCCGAAGTGGTGGGCGCCGGGCGTTCGGGCGCGTACCTGCTGTTCGTATTCCTGGGCGGCGCCACATTCTTCTTCGGCCCGATCCTCGGCGCGGTGCTGATGGTGGTGGCGGGGGTGCTGCTGTCGGAGTGGACGAAGGCGTGGCTGCTCTACCTCGGCCTCGTCTTCCTGCTGATGGTGATGTTTGCACCCGGCGGCATCGCGAGCCTGATCATGATGAACCTGCGGGTGGCAGCGTTCGGCAAGCTGGGCAAGTTGTGGACGTCATACCTCGCGTTCGCAGGCGCGGGGCTGACGGTACTGCTGGGTGTGGCGGCGATGATCGAGATGGTCTATCACACGCAGCTCAACCCGGCGCTGGGCCCCGAAGTGAGCTTCCTGGGTGCGACGCTGAACGCGAAGAGTGCCGACAGCTGGATCGGCGCGGTGCTCGCGGTGATCGTCGGCGCGGGGCTGTTCGAGTTGGTGCGTCGACAGTTCTCGCACGAGTGGGGCCGGATCCAAGAAGACATCGAGAAAGAAATCAAACGCAGGGAGACGCTGTGAGCGCGTCGACCACACCGACCACGTCGGCCACGCCCGCGCTCGAGCTGCGCAAGGTCGACAAGCGCTTCGGCAAGACCGAAATCATCCGCGGTGCGTCGCTGGTGGTCGCACCAGGCGAACGCGTGGCGATCATTGGCCCCAACGGCGCGGGCAAGAGCACGTTGTTCAACCTGATCAGCGGGCGCTTCGAAGCCAGCGCGGGCGACATCCTGTTGAAGGGCCAGAAGATCGACGGCAAGAAGCCTTTCGAGATCAACCGCATG
The DNA here is from genome assembly GCA_963738615.1 of uncultured beta proteobacterium. Classification (GTDB taxonomy): domain Bacteria; phylum Pseudomonadota; class Gammaproteobacteria; order Burkholderiales; family Burkholderiaceae_C; genus CAVTWY01. Next base: position 351,835 of record CAVTXI010000012.1, on the reverse strand, counting down.
GGCCTGGCGCGCAGCTTCCAGGTCAGCAACCTCTTCACGCGCCTGTCGGTGTTCGAAAACCTGCGCTGCGCCACCTTGTGGAGCAAAGGCTACCGGTACGCGTTCTGGCGCTTCTTGGCCGACGCGAAAGACGCCAACGACCGCGCCGAAGAGGTGATGGAGATGATCCGCCTGGACAAGCGCCGCGACGTTTTGGCGATGAACCTCACCTACGCCGAGCAACGCGCGCTCGAAATCGGCATCACGATCGCGGGCGGTGCCGAAGTCATCCTGCTCGACGAGCCCACGGCAGGCATGAGCCGCAGCGAAACGACGCGCTTCGTCGGCCTGATCCGCGAGGTCACGCAGGGCAAGACGCTGCTGACGGTCGAGCACGACATGGGCGTGGTGTTCGGCCTGGCCGACAAGATCGCGGTGCTGGTCTACGGCGAAGTCATCGCCTTCGACACGCCCGAGCGCGTACGCGCCGATGCGCGCGTGCAAGAGGCCTACTTGGGCTCGTCGCTGGCGCAAGGCCACTGACCACAAGCGACAAGAAGGCCGCGATGCTGAAGCTCGACAACCTCCACGCCTACTACGGCAAGAGCCACGTGCTGCATGGCGTGAACTTCGACATGCAGTCCGGCGACATCGTCGCGCTGCTGGGCCGCAACGGCTCGGGCCGTTCGACGACGGTCAAGGCGGTGATGGGGCTGGTCGACGGCGCCGGTTCGGTGAAGTGGAAGGGCCAGGAGCTCATCGGCAAGAAGCCCTACGAAATCGCCCACTTGGGCCTGGGCTACGTACCCGAGAACCGCGACATCTTCCCCACGCTGACCGTGCACCAGAACCTGCTGCTCGGCCAGAAGAAGGTGGGCGCCGCTGTTGGACGAGGCACACGCTGGTCCTTCGACGACATGTACACGATGTTCCCGCGCCTGAAAGAGCGCCAGCACACCGAAGCGGGCGTGCTGTCGGGCGGCGAGCAGCAGATGCTGACGTTGTGCCGCACGCTGATGGGCGACCCCGAACTCATCATGATCGACGAGCCCACCGAAGGCCTTGCACCCAAGATCGTGGAACTGGTCGCCGAGTACCTGCGCGAACTTCACCGCCGCGGCATCGGCGTGCTGCTGGTCGAGCAGAAGCTGACCATCGCCCTCGAAGTCGCCAAACGCTGCCTCGTCATGGGCCACGGCCGCATCGTGTTCGACGGCACGACCGACGAGTTGAAGGCCAACGCGTATATCCGCAAGGAGTGGCTCGAGGTTTAGCTGGCACACGTGCCGGCAGGCGCGTGAGATTCACTCGAAGACCTCGGCTCGCCCGGTGTTACGCACGGTCACCCGCACCAGACGCTTGCGCGCGCAAGATCGCGGCCCCAGGGACGTGGAGGTTTGTCATGAGTACTGATCGCGTGTCTGACGTGACGCCGCGCGTCGCGACCGTACATGTCGGCTTGGGCGCCAAGAGTCGGCGTCTTTCGTGGGTGGTCGTGATCACTGGGCTGCTGTTGGCGTGCGGAGGTGGTGCCGATGACCGTTCGGCCGATGGCGCAACCACGTCGATCGGCGTCGACAAGGCATCCGGCGCCGTCGAAGAGTTGCCGACCCCGACGATCACGGCCGCGGGCGTTTTCCAACTACGCTGTGGCGTCCTCTACCGCGGTGAGCTCACGGTGCCATCGGGCACCACTGTCACGACCCGTACCCGCGGGCGCTGCAGCCGCGCGCGCGTCACGACCGCGCGCAAGGTCAGCGGCTTCGTTGACGAGGGTGGGGGCATCTACAGCGCACCGATCGACATCGTGCCGGCACAGGTGGTGCAGGCGGGCCGACCGTTGACGCCTGCGCGCTATCCGAACGCGGACGCCGCGAATCCGTGGGCCACGATCACGGCGGTGCGCGACTCCACGCTCGAGGCTTCGGGCCATCGCTTCGAAGACCTGCAAGGCGCCGCTGTGCACGTGAAGAACTTCGTCTATCTTGTCGACAGCGCGCTCGCCACCGGCGGCACGGCGACGAGCGTCACGCTCGAGACGCCCTTCGTCGCCGGCGACAACGCTGACTCGCAGTGGGGGCCCGACTGGGGCTTCTTCGTCGAGGGCAAGCGCTGGATGATCGACCGCGCGGGCGAGTGGGCCGTGGAGTGGACCGTCGGTGGTGGCGGCAGGCTCTACGTGATGTCGGCCGCCAACCCCGGCAGCGTCGAAGCCACGCCCGTCGGAGCGGTGGTCACGGTGGGCGACAACGTCACGCTCGACAACATCGCGATCGTGAATGGGTTCGACGGCGTGATGGCCGACAACACGTCGAACCTGCGCTTGCGACGCGTCCTGATCCAGAACTCGGGCAACCGTGCCGTGCATGCCGAGGGCGCCGCCGACCTGACGATCGATGCTTCGACGATCGACGACGCGGCGCGCGACGGCGTGTGGTATCCGGGCGGCAGCGGCCTGCGCGTCACCGGGTCGACGATCCGCAACGTGGGCCTGCGCGCGCCCAGCTCGCGCGGCGCGATCTACGCCGCCGAAACGCTGGGCGGTGAAATCAGCGGCAATCTGGTGGAGAACTCGGGCTACATCGCGATCCGGGTCTTCGCCGGCTTCCTCGTCGAGAACAACACCGTGCGCGGTGCCTGCTCGATGCTCGGCGACTGCGGCGGCATCTACACCTTCAAGCGCGACAAGCTGCCGCTCGAAACCATCATCCGCGGCAACACGATCAGCGGCGTGCGCTCCAGCGGCACCAGCCGCGGCACCAACCAGAGCTATTCCGACACCTGGGCCTTCGCCATCTACCTCGACGACTACGCCAACGGCGCGACGGTCGCCGACAACACCGTCGAAGACTCCAACTTCGGCATGATGGTCCATGGGGGTTTCGACAACGTGATCACGGGCAACCGCTTCACCACGACCAGCGAGGCACACGTGGCGCTCAGCAACTACGGCATCGACGCTGCGGCGATAAGAAACAACGTCTTGACGGGCAACGTCTACGGCGCGGGGAAGACCTACGACTTCCAGAGCGACGACAGGGAGGAAGACACCTCGGGCTGGATCGATACCTCTGGCGGCAACCAGTGCTTGCCGGGTGCGCAAGGCTGCCGCTGAGTCATGGTGGCGACGCTGGCGACGCTGGCGTCGAAGTCGGCACATGCGGCCCGAGGGCCCGAGCCTTGGCGAGCGACTCGGCGTTCATGCGCTCCTCGATCTGCGCCAGCCTTTGAACCGCAGCGGTGTTGCCCGCGCGCGCTGCGGCGGCCATCCACCGGTGCGCTTCCACCGGGTCGGCTTTTGCCCCTTCGCCAAGCACCATGGACAGCATGAACTGCGAGGGGACGTGCGCGCGCTGCGCGGCGTGTTTGTACCAATGCACGGTCTGTTCGCGACCGCGCGCCACGCCGATACCGAGGTGATGGATCCGGCCGATGAAGTACGCCATCTGCAAGCGTGCTTCGTCGATGTGCGTGCCGCTCGCACGTCCCGAGCGCTTGATGATCGTCGGCACGTCACCTTGGCCCGAAGCAAAGGCCTTCATCTCGTCGATGCGCTTGTCGAAATAGGCTTGGCGACGCTGCATCGCTTGCGCTGCGTCGATGCCCAACTCGGGCTGCTGCACGACGCGCAGGGAAGCGGTCCACAGGATCTCGAACGGCGAGGCGCCGCGCCGCAGCTTCGGGTCGTGCCAAGCGGCGAGCATCAGGCGGTCGAGGTCCATCAATGTGTCGGTGCGCGGCGGGAAGTAGCTCAGCACCGACCGGCCGGAGGGGTGGCCCACGACACCCATCGCATGCATGACCTCGTGGTGTGCGCAGGCCCAGGCGACCTGGCTGCGCAGCCGCAGGCGCACGCGGGCGATGGCGAAGTCGGGGCGGGGCTCGACCAGCGTGGCGCAGCCCACGCTGTCTGGCAACGCCGGGTGATCGCCGATGTCGATCTCGAGGTTCGGGGTCTCGTCGGCGGCGGCTTCGCTGAAGGTCACGCCAGCGGCTTGTGAAGCGGCGGTCAGCGCCGTCAGCACGAACTCGCGGTGGCGCTTTGCATCGGCGCCGCTGAAGCGGTAGCGGATCGGCTGCTCCCAGCGCTTCAGCATCTGCGGTGTGCCACGTTCGTCCCAGGTGGCTTCCCAGACGGTGTCGAAGTCGTCTTCCAGTCGGTCGGCGCGTGCCGGCGACGCAACCAAAGACAGCAGGGCGGCAGCCAGCAAGATCGAACGGCGCATGGGGCACATGGGGAACACCACACCTTCACGATACGACAGGGTTGCGATTCGCCCGAACAGGATGGGTTCCCCTCCATAGAATGCCCCGAACCTACCGAGATCCCAAGGAGCACTTCATGAGCGCAAGCTACGAGCTGCGTGGCGCAGTCGCCGTCATCACGATGAACAACCCACCGGTGAACGGGCTGGGTCACGACACGCGGGTTGGCATTGCCGATGGCTTCGACCGCGCGATGGCCGACCCGACGGTGAAGGCCGTGGTGCTCACCGGTGGCGGCAAAGCCTTCTGCGGCGGGGCCGACATCAAGGAGTTCGGGTCGCCCAAGGCCCTGGCCGAACCCAACCTGCTGTCGCTGATCCGCATGGGCGACAACGCCACCAAGCCGATCGTGGCGGCGCTGAACGGCGTGACGATGGGTGGCGGGCTCGAGCTTTCGATGGGTTGCCATTACCGCGTGGCGCTGAAGGGCATTCCGATCGCGTTGCCCGAAGTGAAGATCGGCCTGGTACCCGGTGCCGGCGGCACGCAACGCCTGCCGCGCGCGCTGGGCGTGGAAACCGCGCTGAACATGATCGTGAGCGGCGAGCCGGTGAAGAGCGAACTGCTGTTCTCGATTCCCGGGCAAAAGCTGCTGTCGAAGCTGGTCGACAGCGACGTGGTCGGCGCGGCTTGCGCGTTGGCGCTCGAGGTGGCCGATCAGCACGCGACACCGGCGCCCGCTGCCGCGCGTGCGCGACCTGAAGCTCGAGCATCCGAACCCCGACGCCTACTTCCAGTTCGCGCGCAACACTGCGCGCGCGATGGCGAAGAACTTCCCCGCGCCCGAACGTTGCGTCGACTGCGTGCAGGAAGCCTTCAAAGCGAAGACCTTCGAAGACGGCATGCTCGCCGAGCGCGCGGCCTTCCTCGGGTTGATGGTGACGCCCGAGTGCAAAGCCCTGCGCCACGCCTTCTTCGGCGAACGCGCCGCCAGCAAGATCCCCGACGTGCCCGAAGACACGCCCGTGCGCAAGATCGCGAAGGTGGCCGTGATCGGCGCCGGCACGATGGGCGGCGGCATCAGCATGAACTTCCTCAACGTCGGCATTCCGGTGACGATCCTCGAGACGAAGCAGGACGCGCTGGACCGCGGCATTGCGACGATCCGCAAGAACTACGACGCGCAGGTCAAGAAGGGCAAGCTGAAGCCCGAGAAGTTCGACGAGCGAATGGCGCTGCTGTCGAGCACGTTGTCGTACGAAAGCGTGAAGGACGCCGACCTGGTGATCGAAGCCGTGTTCGAAGACATGCGGGTCAAGGAAGAGGTGTTCAAGACGCTCGACGAGGTGATGAAGCCCGGCGCCATCCTCGCCAGCAACACGTCGACGCTCGACGTCAACAAGATCGCATCGTTCACCAAGCGCCCGCAAGACGTGGTCGGCCTGCACTTCTTCAGCCCCGCCAACGTGATGAAGCTGCTCGAGGTCGTGCGTGGCGCCAAGACCAGCAAAGACGTGCTGGCCACCGTGATGCAACTGGCGAAGACGATTCGCAAGACCGCGGTCGTCAGCGGCGTATGCGACGGCTTCATCGGCAACCGCATGATCGAGCAGTACTCGCGCCAGGCCGGCTTTCTGCTCGAAGAGGGCGCCACGCCGCAGCAGGTGGACCGCGCGGTCGAGAAGTTCGGCTTCGCGATGGGGCCGTTCCGCATGGGCGACCTGGCGGGCAACGACATCGGCTGGGCGATCCGCAAGCGCCGCTACCTCGAGAAGCCCGACATGCGCTACAGCAAGACGGCCGACCTGCTGTGCGAAATGGGCCGCTACGGCCAGAAGACCGGCAAGGGCTGGTACGACTACGCCGCCGGCAAGCGCGACGCGATCCCGTCACCCGAAGTCGACAAGATGATCGCCGACCACCGCAAGACGCTGGGCGTGACGCCGCGCAAGATCAGCGACGACGAGATCGTGCATCGCCTTGTGTATTCGCTGGTCAACGAAGGCGCGAAGATCCTCGACGAAGGCATCGCCAGCAAGGCCAGCGACATCGACATGGTCTACCTCACCGGCTACGGCTTCCCGCTGCACCGCGGCGGGCCGATGTGTTATGCCGACACGCAAGGCATCTTCAACGTCGTGCAGACGATGAAGGCCTTCGCCAAGAACCCGCACGACGACGCCGCGAGCTGGAAGCCGGCGCCGCTGCTCGAGAAGCTGGTCGCGCGAAGGCAAGCCGCTCGTCTGACACAGGAACCACATCACCATGACCAACGCCGTCATCGTCTCCACCGCCCGCACGCCGCTCGCCAAGAGCTGGAAGGGCGCCTTCAACATGACCCACGGCGCCACGCTGGGCGGGCACGCCGTGAAGGCGGCCGTCGATCGCGCGAAGGTCGACCCTGGCGCGATCGAAGACGTGATCCTGGGCTGCGCCAACCCCGAGGGCGCCACCGGCTGGAACATCGCGCGCCAGGCGGCGCTGCGCGCGGGCCTGCCCATCAGCGTCAGCGGCGTCACGGTCAACCGCTTCTGCTCGAGCGGCCTGCAGACCATCGCGATGGCGTCGCAACGCATCCTGGCCGGTGAGGGCGACGTGTACGTGGCCGGTGGTGTCGAAAGCATCTCTTGCGTGCAGCAAGAGATGAACCAGCACATGTTCAAAGACCCTGCGCTGATCGAGAAGAAGCCCGAGATCTACTGGTCGATGCTTCAGACCGCCGAGACCGTCGCCAAGCGCTACAACATGCCGCGTGAGCGCATGGACCACTTCGGCGCCGAAAGCCAGCAGAAGGCCTGCGCCGCGCAGGCCGCCGGCAAGTTCAAAGACGAGATCGCGCCGATCACCGTGACCGCGGGCGTGGCCGACGCGGTGATGGGCATGCGCAGCAAGGAAGTGACCGTCAGCGCCGACGAAGGCCTGCGCGAAGGCACGACCTTCGATTCGATCAGGGACATTCGCACCGCGATGCCCGGCGGCGTGGTCAGCGCGGGCAACGCCAGCCAGTTCAGCGACGGCGCGGGCGCTTGCGTGGTGGTCAGCGACGCCTACGCGCAGAAGAAGGGCCTGGTACCGCTGGGCCGCTTCCTCGGCTTTGCGGTGGCAGGCTGCGAGCCCGACGAAATGGGCATCGGCCCGGTGTTCGCGGTGCCGAAGGTGCTGTCGCGCCTGGGCTTGAAGGTCAGCGACATCGACCTGTGGGAATTGAACGAGGCCTTCGCGGTGCAGGTGCTGTATTGCGCCGACAAGCTCGGCATCCCGCTCGATCGCCTGAACGTCAACGGCGGCGCGATCGCCGTCGGCCACCCCTACGGCATGAGCGGCCAGCGGCTGACGGGCCACGCGCTCATCGAAGGCAAGCGCCGCGGCGCCAAGCGCGTGTGCGTCACCATGTGCATTGGCGGTGGCATGGGTGCAGCGGGTGTGTTCGAAGTGCTTTGAATCAGCGACGCCATGAGCGCAAACGTCACCGCGTCCCCCGAGGTGTTCCTCGCGATGGGCCGCGAGGTGCTGGCAAGCCAGCCGTTCAGCCGCCTGCTGGGGGCCGAGCTCACGCTGCTGACACCCGGCAAGGTGCAGCTCGAGCTGCTGTTGCGTGACGATTTGAAGCAGCAGCACGGCTTCGCGCACGGCGGCGTGGTCAGCTACCTGGCCGACAACGCACTGACCTACGCCGGCGGCACTGCGATGCGCGTGCCGGTGGTCACGTCGGAGTTCAAGATCAACTACGTGCGCCCGGCGCAGGGCGAACGCCTGATCGCGCGCGCCGAAGCGCTGTCGATCGGCCGCGCGCAGGCGGTGTGCCGCTGCGACGTGTTCGCGGTCGTCGGCAAACAGGAACGCCTGTGCGCCATCGCGCAAGGCACCATCGTCGCGTTGGGTGAGGAGAAGACCGATGGCCGCTGATCTCGAATCGCTTCGCGGCTTCTTCCGCGCCGCGCCCTTCATGGTCGACATGGGCATCGAGCCCGTGGCGTGCGACAAGGGCAAGGTCACCACGCGCATGGCGCTTCAGCCGCGCCACTACCAGCACACCGGCCACGTGCACGCGGGCGTGACCACCACGCTGGCCGACCACACCATGGGCGCCGCGGCGCAAACCATGGCGCCGCCGGGCCACTGGGTGATGACCGCCGAGGTGAAGAACAGCCTGCTGCGCGCCGCGCAGGGCCAGCACCTCGAGTGCATCGCCGAGGTGATCAAGCCCGGCCGCAACGTCATGTTCACCGAAGCCGAGGTCTGGTGCGTGCAAGGCACCGAACGCACGCTGGTCGCGAAGGTGACGGCGACGATGGCCGTGACGACGGCACGCGGCTGACGAAGGAGTCGACGATGGCGATGCTTCGCGCCACGCTCGACTTCCTGCTGCACGACTGGCTTCGCGTCGAAGACCTCTGCACGCGAGCGCGCTTCGCCGACCACAACCGCGAAACCTTCGCGCAGGTGCTCGACACCTGCGAGCGCATCGCGCGCGAACGCTTCGCGCCGTTCAATCGCCTGTCCGACACGCAAGAGCCGCGAGTCGAGCAACAGGCCGACGGCGAGCGCGTGACGCTGCCGCGCGCGACGCACGACGCGGTCGCCGCGTACGTCGAGTCGGGCATGATGGCCGCGGCGCAAGACGCGTCGGTCGGCGGCATGCAGCTGCCGTGCGTGATCGAGATGGCGGCCAACAGCTTCTTCAAGGCCGCCAGCGTATCGATGAGCGGCTACGCGCTGCTCACCAAAGGCAACGCCAACCTGTTGATGGCGCACGGCACCGAGCGGCAGAAGGCGGTGTTCGCCGCGGCCGAATTCGAAGGCCGATGGTTCGGCACGATGTGCCTGAGCGAGCCGCAGGCGGGCTCGTCGCTGAGCGACGTGGCCACGCGCGCGGTGCCCGATGGCGAAGGCGCCCAAGCCGATCCGCTGGGCCCGCGCTATCGCCTGCGCGGCAACAAGATGTGGATCTCGGGCGGCGAACACGAGCTGACCGAGAACATCGTCCACCTGGTGCTGGCGAAGATCGCCGACGACGAAGGCCGCACCCAGCCGGGCGTGAAAGGGCTGTCGCTCTTCATCGTGCCGAAGATGATGGTCGACGCCGATGGGCGCCTGACCGGCGAGCGCAACGACGTCGCGTTGGCGGGGCTGAACCACAAGCTGGGCTATCGCGGCACGACGAACACGCTGCTGAACTTCGGCGAGGGCAAGTTCCCCGTGAAGGGCACGGAAGGCGCGAAACCCGGCGCCGTCGGCTACCTCGTCGGCAAGCCCGGCGCAGGCCTGCTGCTGCATGTTCCACATGATGAACGAGGCGCGCATCGGCGTCGGCCTGGGCGCAGTGATGCTCGGCCACGCCGGCTACGAAGCAAGCCTGCAATACGCGCGTGACCGCGCGCAAGGTCGCCCGTGTCGGCCCGCAGGGCAAAGACGCGTCGCAACCGCAAGTCCCGATCATTCGTCACGCCGACGTGCGCCGCATGCTGCTGGCGCAGAAGGCCTACGTCGAAGGCGGGCTGGCGCTGGGCCTGTACGCCGCGCGCCTCGTCGACGAGCAGCACACGGGACGCTGAAGCCGCAGTCACGCGAAGCCGCGCTGCTGCTCGACGTCCTGACGCCGATCGTCAAGAGCTTCCCCAGCCAGTGGTGCCTCGAAGCGAACTCGCTCGCGATCCAGATCCACGGCGGCTACGGCTACACGCGCGACTTCGCGGTCGAACAGCACTGGCGCGACAACCGCCTGAACATGATCCACGAGGGCACGCACGGCATTCAGGCGATGGACCTGCTGGGACGCAAGGTCGTGATGGACGGCGGGGCGGGGCTGAAGCTGCTGGCGCAGCGCATGCAGGCGACGATCGAACGCGCGGGCCACGACGCCGACCTGGCCGAAGGCGCGAACGCACTCGCGCAGGCGCTGGCGCTCGTCGGCAAGGCGACGAAGGCCGCATGGGCCAGCGGCGACCCCGCGCGCGCACTCGTCAACGCCACGCCATACATGGAAGCCTTCGGCCACATGGTGGTCGCGTGGATGTGGCTCGACGTGGCGCTCGCGTCGCGCGCGTCGACGTCGACTCGTGCGAAGGGCGCCGTTGCTGCGGCTCGATATTTCTGCGCGCACGAGTTGCCGAAAGTTCAGGCATGGCTCGCGCCCGTGATGCAAGGCGACACCAGCGCGCTCGAGATCGACGACGAGCATTTCTGAAGTTATTCCGAACGGCGGCTTTCCACCTCGAATACTGCGTGAGTCGTCCTAACGGTAACTGGCGAGCGTGACATTCGTCACGCTTGACGTGGCACACCTCGATAGAGGTTCCCCTCCGTTCGCTGCCCGAGTCGCACGTGACATACACAACGCTCTCGACGGCACAAACACATGTCTCTATCCTCCGGCCCCGTCGCTCGAGCCCCCCGCAGAGCGAACAAGGGAGAGGAATCTCGTGGCACTCGCACTACCGGCGGCAGCGGTCGACCCGCGCCTGGCCGAAGAACTCGTTGCGCCTGACGACACCGTCGCGCCCGTCGGTGATCCGTTGGCCGTACTGTGCGTCGTCGCACGGCTGCACCACGTGGCCGCCGAGCCCGCAGCCTTGCGCCATGCGCTCGGCCGATCGCCGAATGAAGCGCTGACGGCCGATTGCGTCCTGCTTGCGGCCAAACAACTCGGCCTGACCGCCAAGCGCAGCCGCTCGTCGATCGAACGGCTCGAGCTCGCCGCGCTGCCTGCACTTGCCCTGATGCAAGACGGCCGCTGGATCGTGCTTGCGCAATGCGACAAGCAGCGTGTGTTGACTCAGGACGCCGGCTCGGCGGGCAGCCGCCCAACGATCGAGCCACTCGACGCGTTCGCGGCCCGCTGGACCGGCGAGTTGATCCTCGTCACCAGCCGCGCGGCGCTCGTCGGCGAACTGGCGAAGTTCGACTTCAGCTGGTTCGTACCGTCGCTCGTCAAGTACCGGCGCCTGTTCGGCGAAGCGCTGGTCATCAGCCTGTTCCTCCAGCTCTTCGCGCTGGTCTCGCCGCTGTTCTTTCAGGCGGTGATGGACAAGGTGCTGGTGCATCGGGGGATGAACACGCTGGACGTGCTGGTCATCGGCCTGATCGTGGTGGTGGTCTTCGAGAGCGTGCTCAACGCCCTGCGCACCTACGTCTTCAGCCACACCACCAGCCGCATCGACGTCGAACTCGGCGCGCGGCTGTTCCGGCACCTGCTCGCGCTGCCGCTGGCGTACTTCGAAGCACGACGTGTCGGTGACTCGGTGGCGCGGGTGCGTGAGCTCGAGAACATCCGCAGCCTTCCTGACCGGCAACGCGCTGACGCTGGTGCTGGACCTACTGTTCTCGGTCGTCTTCATCGCGGTGATGTTCGCGTACAGCGTGCCGTTGACGCTGATCGTGCTGTCGAGCCTGCCGCTGTATGTCGGCATCAGCCTGCTCATCGTTCCCGTGCTGCGCAAGCGCCTCGACGAAAAGTTCGCCCGCGGCGCCGAGAACCAGGCGCTGCTGGTCGAGACCGTCACCGGCATGCAGACCGTCAAGGCCGGCGCGCTCGAGCCGCAGTTGGCGCGCAAGTGGGACAACCAACTCGCCGCCTACGTCAGCGCGTCGTTCCGCACCGGCACGCTCGCGTCGTTCGCGCACGAAGGCATCGGCCTGATCGGCAAACTGGTGTCGGCAGCCACCCTCTGGTACGGCGCGCACCTGGTGATGGAAGGGGCGATGAGCGTGGGCATGTTCGTCGCCTTCAACATGTTCGCGCAGCGTGTGGCGCAACCGATTCTGCGCATCGCGCAGATGTGGACCGACTTCCAGCAGACCGGCATTTCGATGCGCCGCCTGGGCGACATCCTGAACACCCGCACCGAAGTGCCGCCCAGCGCCGCAGTGCAACTGCCCGCGGTCAAAGGCAAGGTCAGCTTCGACCACGTCGTCTTCCGCTACCGCCCCGAAGCCAAGCCGGCGCTGAACGGCGTGAGCCTGGACATCGCGCCCGGCCAGGTCATCGGCATCGTCGGCCGTTCGGGCTCGGGCAAGAGCACGTTGACGAAGCTGGTGCAGCGCCTGTACGTACCCGAGCAGGGCCGGGTGCTGGTCGACGGCATCGACATCAGCCTGATCGACGCGGCTCAGCTGCGCCGCCAGATCGGCGTGGTGCTGCAAGACAACTGGCTGTTCAACCGCAGCGTGCGCGAGAACATCGCGATGGCCGACCCGGCCGCGCCGATCGAGGCGGTGATGCACGCGGCCCACCTGGCCGGTGCGCACGAGTTCATCAGCGAACTGCCCGAGGGCTACGACACGCTCGTCGGCGAGCAGGGTGCAGGCTTGAGCGGCGGCCAGCGCCAGCGCGTCGCCATCGCGCGGGCCCTGTTCACCAACCCGCGCATCCTGATCTTCGACGAGGCCACCAGCGCGCTCGACTACGAAAGCGAAGCCGTGATCCAGAAGAACATGGCGGCGATCTGCCACGGCCGCACGGTGATCGTGATCGCGCACCGCTTGTCGGCCGTGCGCCACGCGCATCGCATCGTCGTGATGGAGCAGGGGCGCGTCATCGAAAGCGGCCCGCACGAAGCCCTGCTCGAGACGACGAACGGGACGTACGCGAAGCTGTGGGCGATGCAGAGTGGAGGTGCGAAATGACGACGGCCGTCACGCGCCATCCGGCGCTCGAACTGGTGGCACGCTACAGCGCCATCTTCCGAGCGGCATGGCAAGCCCGGCGCGAACTCGCGGGCCCGAAGCGATTCGCTGACGAGCAAGCCTTCCTGCCCGCTGCGCTCAGCCTCGAGCAAACCCCCGTGCACCCGGCCCCGCGGCGCGCGGCCATCGCGATCTGCGCGCTGTTCCTGATCGCGCTGGCCTGGGCCGTGCTGGGCAAGGTCGACATCGTCGCCGTGGCCCAAGGCCGCATCGTCGTCAGCGAACGCACGAAGACGATTCAGCCGCTGGAGGCCGGCGTCGTCACGAAGATCCTCGTGCGCGACGGCGACAAGGTGAAGGCGGGGCAGGTGCTGATCGAGCTCGATGCCACCGCGGCGCGGGCGGACCAGGTGAGCGTGACCAAGCAGCTCGAAGGCGCCGAATCGGAGGTCGCCCGCAGCACGGCGCTGCTCGACGCGCTGCGCCGCGGCGCTACCCCCTCTCCCCGCCGGGGAGAGGGCTGGGGTGAGGGGCCTGCTCTGCAGCTCCAAGCCGAGTGGGCTGACATCACCACCAAACGCGCCAAGCTCGACGCCGAGCAGCAGCGCCGCGCGGCCGAAGCAGCCACCGTCCGCGAAGCCATCGCCAAGCTCGAAGCCACGCTGCCGCTCGCGCGCCGGCGCGAGGCCGACGTGCAGGGTCTGGCCGAGCAAGGCTTCATGAACCAGCACGCCGGCCAGGACCGCATGCGCGAGCGCATCGAGCTCGAGCGTGACCTTGCGATGCAGCGTGCCCGGTTGGCCGAAGCCCAAGCCGCTCAGGCCGAAAGCCAGCAAACGAAGGCCGCCTTCCTGGCCGAAACCCAACGCACCCTGCGCGAACGCCAAGCCAAGGCGCAACTCGACCGCGACCAGCTGAAGCAGCAGCAGAACAAGACCCAGCAGCGCGAACGCCTGACGCAACTCGAAGCCCCGGTCGACGGCACGGTGCAGCAGCTGGCCGTGCACACCACGGGCGGCGTGGTCACGCCCGCGCAGGCGCTGATGGTCATCGTGCCGCAAGGCGCTGCGGTCAGCGCCGAGGTGCTGCTCGACAACAAGGACATCGGCTTCGTCAACGCCGGGCAAGACGGCCGAAATCAAGCTCGAAACCTTCCCCTTCACCCGCTACGGCACCGTGCACGCCACGGTCGCCAACGTCAGCGCCGACGCGGTGGCCGACGACAAGCGCGGCGCCGTCTTCCCGGCCACGCTGCGGCTGAACGCTACGCACGTGAACGTCGAAGGCAAACCCATCGCCCTGGCCCCTGGCATGAACCTCAGCGCCGAAATCAAGACCGGCCGGCGCCGCGTCATCGACTACCTGCTGGCACCCGTCCAGCAGGCCACCGACCAGAGTCTGAAGGAGCGGTGAACGTGCGCCTGCTTGTCGTTGCATCAAAACTTCCCCGGCCAGTTCCGCCACATGGTGAAGGACTGGAGCCAACGCCCCGGCTGGAACGTACGCGCGCTTGGCCACGACACGGCGCCGGGCGTGTCCGGCTTCCACGGCCTGACCCGCTACCGCCCCGCGCGTGAGCCGTGCGCAAGGACCAGCACCTGTATCTGCGATCGATGGAAGCCGCGGTACTCAACGGGCAGCAGGTCGTGCGGGAGCTGTTGAAGCTGAAGCAGCAAGGCTTCACACCCGATGCGGTGCTGGCGCACCCGGGTTGGGGCGAAAGCCTGTACGTGAAGGATGTATTCCCCGATGCGCGGCTGGTGCACTACTGCGAGTGGTACTACTCGAGCGAAGGCGCCGACATCGGCTTCGACCCTGAATTCCCGATCACCACTCGACGACCGCATCGCGCATCCGCACGTGGAACGCGCTGCATGCGCTGAACCTGACGCACTGCGACGTGGGCGTGTCACCAACGCATTGGCAGAAGAGCCGGCATCCGGAAATCTTCCAGCCGAAGATCACGGTGCAGCACGAGGGAGTCGACATGGAGGGACTGGGGCCGGACCCGACAGCGTGGATCAGTACGCCAAGCGGCACGTTACTGAAGGCCGGCGACCCGGTCGTGACCTACGTTGCGCGCAACCTCGAGCCGTACCGCGGGTTCCACGTCTTCATGCGGGCGCTGGAGCAGTTGCAGCAGCAGCACAAGACAGTGCACGCGGTGATCGTCGGCGGTGACGACGTGAGCTATGGTCAAAAGCCGAAGGACGCGAAGAACTGGCGCGAGAAGATGTTGCGCGAAGTGAAGCTGGACGCGACGCGGACGCACTTCATGGGCAAGTTGCCGCGTGCGCAGTACGTGAAGGTGCTGCAGGTGTCGGCAGCGCACGTTTATCTGACGTATCCGTTCGTGCTGAGCTGGTCGTTGCTGGAGGCGATGGCTTGTGGGGCGAATGTCGTCGCGAGCGACACGGCGCCCGTGCGAGAGGTCATTCGCCCTGGTCAGGCCGGAACGCTGGTCGACTTCTTCGATACCCAGTCCATCGCGAGTTGCCTGCTGGCTCGGGTCAACCAACCGAGACAAAGAGCCGCGGACCGGAGCAACGATCCGCAACTACTCACCAACCCTTCCTTCGCGCACGGTAACGCAGGCTACGAACGTCTGCTCGTCTCTCCGCTGGCGCGCGGCCGAGTGCCGCTGCCACGCGCCGTGTGCGCTGCGGTGGAGATCACAGCATGATTCGTTTCCCGCTTCAATTCCTTCCGCAAAGAGGAGGCTCGAAGTGAACCCTTCGACCATTCCTATCGCAGCCAATGTTCCCGCTGACGCCGCCACTCTCTTCTTTGGACGTTGCAGGTTGAGTCGACGAATCGCACCGACGGGCGCCCTCACGCTGCGCATGTCGAACGGACCAGTACAAGGGTGCCTTGTGCGTCTCCTCCGAGACTGTAGCGGAGCTGGGGTTCCTACTCCGTCGACACAGTCCTGGGGGACCGGGGCGAGATGGAGTCGCTCCGCCTGGCCGAAGCCGCGCCAAGTAGGAGTCGCAGCATGAGACGACGCAACCTTCTTGCGAGTTTTGCTGTTCTTGCGTTGCTTGGGTTTGCTTGGCGCTCCAGACGGAAGAATATATATGTAACGACCGACATAGACCCCAATCGCTTGGGTTCCATGGCATCTATGGCGGTGACGGTCGATGAGTTCAATGAGTATTCAGTGAGCATACTTTGCAATCCTGAAACTGTAGCGCACTTCAACATTGAAATCGAAGAAGCAGGTCGCTTAATTGCTGATGCTAAAACTCAAAGTCTGAAGTTTTCATTAGTGCATCCAGGTAATAAGAAGGCGACCCTACTGAGTAGGACGCTAAAGCCTGGGACTTATCGTGTGCGCGTGACGGTATTGCGTGCCCATCATCCGCCAGGAACATTTTCCCCATCATCAATCGTGTTCGCTAAGAGTCACCACGGGAAGTAATTGCCATGCCTACGGTAACTATATATATTGCCCACGTAACACACCATTGCTGGGCGCCGACGGCATCGTCATTGACGCCTCTTCCGTCGGACATATGTGGTACGTGATCGAAGACGGCAGCGGGCAAAGCTACAGTTTTGGGTTCGCGCCAAAGCAGGAGAATCAAGGGAAGCCATTTGCGCCCGGAAAGGTTTACACAAATGATCTTGCACACTATGCGTTCTGGAGGTTGCTGGTCTAAATCCTTCTCGCTTTCATGGGTGGGTTCGGCCCACTCACAATGAGACGTGGGTGCGCCGTGTTGACACGTCTGGTGTGATCACGTATACGCAGGTTGATGAGATCACCGGCGAATCCTACGTGAATCAATCGATCCCGGACGGAGGCTCGGATAGATGGCAATACTCAATTAGAGAGCCCTTGATCGCGCCGCAAAGTCTCGACTTCACCTGTTCCGACACCTCTCTTTGACCGACTTCTCGACTTACACATGCCGGAGAACCGCCGTGGCCTACGTCATCAAGAACCTAAAGCCTGAAGATCTGGATCAGATCTATCCGCCTGCCGAAGATGAGGCGATCTCCATGTTCACCTATGCGAAGCGTCAGTGGCCGCAAGACATGCACGGATTGCCCTGGGCGATCGACGAGGGGACAGGCACCTTCCTATTGCGGCTGCCCAGGTTGCGAATCGACGTGGCTCGTCGGTACATGTTTGGCATGCCGGGCGGTGTTGCGATGATTCGTTTCGAGAAGTACTGTTTGTACTCATTTTTATACATATCACCCAGCCTTCAAAGCCACTTGGGCGACGTGACGGTTCGCATTCGAGACACCTTCAAGATGGCTGGTGAAGAAATTGATGGAACATCAGATAAGAACAGCACGTTCGCCGTTCCGAACGCTCAATTCAAAGACTAGGCAGGAGGGCAACAATGACCCACACATTCGATAAAGCGATCGCTGCGCTTGCAGGCAAGAACGACGTGATCTTCGGCCAGGAGGGCAACAACGCCATCCGAGGTGACGGCACCCAACCGGTGGACAGGGCAACGACAGGTTGTTCGGCGGCACAGGCAACGACACGCTGGTCGCGGACTACCTGGATGGTGGCGTCGGCGACGACACGTACATCATTACCGCCGCCGGTGGCGCCGACCGATTGGACGACGCGCGCGTAACGGTCGGTTCGCGCATTTCGCGCGTCTGCGGCACGGATGTGTACGAGCGCTCTAATCAGCCCAATCCGGCCGACCGATGCCTTCGCTCAACCGAACGAGGAAGCAGCATGACGACGCGCTTGTGAGCCGCACGGAGAAGAACCCATGGATAGATCCCGAACTGCTCGGAAAGGAGCCTCAACTTGAACAACCCGACACGTCGCAAAGTCTGTGCCGTTGCTGTGTCACTTGCGGCTGCTCTGTCGGGTACAGGGGCCATGCTGCTGCTCGCCGGCTGCGACGGTGCAACCACGACGACGTGGACCGAAGACGTCAAGCTGGAGGGTGGCGAGCAGATCGTCATCGAGCGCAGCGCCAAGCTGCGGGCCAACGCCATTGCAGGAGGTGGCGGAGGTTCGTTCAACGAGGGGATGACGTTGCTGATTACGAAGCCGATCAAGCCCGACAACCCAGGCCAATGGAGCGCCAAGTACGTACCGATCTTGCTGGACCGTGACCCGGCCACGCAAGAGTGGGTGATCGTGGCAACGTTCTTTCATTGCCAGAGTTGGGAGGCTCTCGGGCGGCCAAAGTTGCCGTACACCGAATACCGCTACCGACAGGGCGCTTGGGTGCAGCAGACGTTGTCGCCGCAGTGGATAGGACGGGAGATCAACGTGCTGCCCTACGACGGAGCACCGCTCGGAGCATTTCTCGCTTTCCAACAAGGAAGGCGTGTTTCGCGCTCGACCTGCTATCGCACCTGAGTACAAGCGCGTGGTTGAGAAGTGGAACACGACCTGCTGACCATCAAAGCTGCCCTGCCCCTCTTTTGATCATCTCTTCTACGAGACCAAGTTTCATGCCGACCGATATCGAATACGCCCAGCTTGCCAACCGTGTTTATGCGCGCACGCAGCGAAACCGCACACCCACCACCGGTTGGAAGGAGCTTTCGTGGTTGCCGGACAGCGTTTCGGGCGGTGGTTTCTCCGCGGGCGTCTACCAGAATGGCAACGACATCGTCATCGCCTACACCGGGACCAACGAAGGTAAGGCGTTGGACTTCATTGCCGCCAATATTCCCGCAGGAGGTGGGTTGCCCTCACCACAGATCAACGAAGCGATGGCGCTGTATCTGGAGACCAGACGGGCCCACCCCAATGCCAACATCGGCTTCACCGGGCACTCGTTGGGTGGAGGTTTGGCTTCCCTGATGGCCGTATTCTTCGACAGACCTGCGGTGACGTTCGACCCTGCGCCGTTTCAAGCTTCGGCTTTGAACCCGCTCAACCTGGTGCTGTACAGGTCGTGGATGCTGGGTGCGGGAATGAGTGACGCGGCTTTCTCGGATTACGTCGTCAACTTCTTGTCCGAGTTTTATCGCAGAGAGGGTTCCGTCAGGAGCATCTCCCTGGAAGGCGAGATCCTCGCCGTCCTACGTGACCAGGTGCCTACCATCGAAGGATCTCACCAAGTGGTGCCTGTGGGCACGCCCACACTGTTGCAAGGTGGCTTTGCAGCGGACGGCCGCGTGGCCTTGCATTCGATGACCATGTTGGCGGCCATGCTTGCCTCGCCAGCGCTCGCACAAGCAATACGCGCAGCACCGCAACTGCTCGAAATGATCTTCGACAGCAGGCTCTACGACCGTGATCCGCAGGTCAGCTTGGAGCCCAACTTCATCGACAGACTGTATGTCGCCCATGTGACCAGCAACGCGACGCCGGTGTTGGATCGCTTTGCTGCTGACATCTACCTCGTCACGCAGGCGCAGGGCAGCGCGGCATCCGACCCCATGCAGCGCGCGCTGATGCTTGCCGCCATGGAGTACCACTACTTTCGTGATCCAGCCACCGCGAGCCAGTTGTTCGATACCGCTGGTGGCCACCTTCACTTTCGGTGGTCGGACATCGCCGCCGATGCTTCCACGCTGAAGAGTCCTCGCGCCCTTGCCGAAGTCGTTTGGTCGCTCGACGACAACGGCGACGTGGCCCAGGCGGCGGCGCATCGTGCGCAGGCTTGGCACGTGCAGGCCGGCTCTTCGGCCATGAGCTGGGTCGATGCCGAAGGGCTGAACGACGCGGCCCTCGGCGGCGCGCAGGCCGACATGCTCGATGGTGGCGCAGGCAGCGACCTGCTGATGGGCCTGGACGGCGCCGACACGCTCATCGGCGGCCAGGGCGCCGACTCTTTGTTTGGTGGCACGGGGGCGGACACGCTCGACGGCGGAGCCTACGGCGACTACCTGTATGGCGGCCAGGGCAACGACACCTATCGCTCGAGCGGCGCCTTCGGAACAGACACCATCATCGACAGCGGCGGCGATGGCCGCATCGAGATCGATGGTCAACAACTCACTGGTGCCGACGCCGAGCGCAGCGCTGCCGGCGTGGACTTTCTGGTCCGACGATCAATGGGTCTACAGCTTGGTCGACAACGGCACGGGCGGCCAAAACCTGATCATCCAGCGCGATAGCAGCCTGAACCAGATCCGCATCCGCAACTGGCAGAACGGCCAGCTGGGCATCAACCTCGGCAACACGGTGGCGCCGACGCAAACCACGAGCAGCTTCGAGGGGGAGTACATCAGGCGCATCAGTGCCGACGGATTGCGCTATGAGTTCGACGCTGACGGTCGCTATGTGAGCGACGGCGCGCAGGCTGGAACTGCCGACCTCCTCAACGGCACTGGCAATGCCGACAGCATCACCGGCGGCGGCGGCAATGACGGACTGGCGGGTCGAGCAGGCGACGACGTGATCGACGGCGGCGATGGTGCCGACGTCCTGATGGGCGGCGAGGGCGCCGACACCCTGCGCGGCGGTGAGGGCAGCGACTACATCTTCGGCAGCGATTTCGGCCGCTTCGATCTGCCCTTCCGCACGGACTACACCCCCATCGCTTCGCAGGGTGAAGAACTGGCGCGGGGCTTCAACTGGGTGGTGTATGACCCGCCCGGTGAAGACTCACGCGGCAACAACACGTATGTCGTCGCTGGGGCCGGCAACATCGGCTCCAACGGTGAGACCGAAGGCAACTTCATCGACGCCGGTGCCGGGAACGACCGCGTCAGCGCGGGCACGGGCGCCGACGTGGTGTATGCAGGCGCGGGCGACGATCGCGTCTCGGGCATGGCGAACCATGACGTGATTTTCGGCCAAGAGGGCGACGATGTTATCGAAGGCGACGGCAGTCAGCCCGTCGATGGCGTCTACTACGCCACGTGGACGCCGCTTGCGTATCACGGCAACGACGTTCTCAGCGGGGGTGCCGGCAACGACTACATCAGCGGTCAGGGCGGTGACGACGAGTTGTATGGTGGTGCCGACAACGATCTACTGTGGGGCGATGAGTCGGATCTCTTCGATACCCCGGCTACCGCTCACGGCGTCGACCACCTCGATGGCGGCGACGGCGCAGATCAACTCGCCGGCGGCGGACGCGACGACGATTTGTTTGGTGGGCAAGGCAACGACAGCCTGTGGGGTGACGGTGGCAACCGGCCCATGTCCGACGCGGACTACCTGCAGCCGCAGTACCACGGCGCCGACTATCTCGACGGCGAAGACGGCGATGACTTGCTGCAGGGAGAAGGCGGCTCTGACACCCTGTTTGGTGGCATCGGTGCCGACTCGTTGTTTGGCGACAGCGATGCAAGCCACCTGGCCGGCAGCGCGCACGGCGACGACTACCTGGACGGCGAAGACGGCGATGACTACCTGCAAGGCGAAGGCGGCGCTGACACGCTCTACGGAGGGCAAGGCAATGACTCGCTTGCCGGCGATGCGCCTACAAGCGACGTGGAAGGCTCTGCGCACGGGGCTGACTTGCTGGACGGCGAGGAGGGAGACGACTACTTGCAGGGCCATGGCGCCAACGACGTTCTGATTGGTGGCCTGGGTGCCGACACGTTGATCGGCGACGCCGACGAATCGACCGTCGCGGCCGAGTTCCACGGGTCCGATCAACTGGACGGTGGAGTGGGCGACGATGTAATGCGCGGGGGTGGCGGCAACGACATCTTGCTTGGCGGTGACGGGGATGACTGGCTCGTCGGTGAGGACCAAGTCAACGTGACCGACAGCTCGAATCTGCAAGGTGACGATGCGCTGTACGGGGGCGGTGGCAGGGACACGCTTGTTGGCGGAAATGGCAGCGACAGGCTAGAGGGCGGTGCTGGCACCGACTATCTTGCCGGAGGCGCCGGTGACGACACTTATGTCGTGAGCGCTGGCGACGCGCCGACCCTGAATGGCATGTACGAGAACGTCGCCGACAGTGCCGGTCGCGACCGGTTGATCTTGGGCGGCGTCTCATTACCGTCGTTGCAGATTGCTCCGGGTGCCAATACAGCCGACTTCGTCATCACGTACGCACCCAACGAAGGCGTCTACATCACGGGCGGAATGCATGGCGCCATCGAAACCTTCGAGTTCGCCGATGGCCGACTGAGCTACAGCGAACTGATCGGCCGCTTGTCGCCGACGCTGACGCAGACCACCGGCACCGACGGCACGACTCACGTCGTCGGCGGCCTGAACAACGACGTGGCCAACGTTTCGTCCGGCAACACCGTCTTCTCCGGCGGCCGGGGCGACGATTCGTTCGTGGCTGCAGGCGGCAACAACACCTACAGGTTCAGTGCCGGCGATGGACACGACACGATCACCGACGTGCGTGGCATCGACCGAGTGTCCGGCCAGCCTGTTGCTGCTGGTCGCATCGTGTTCGGCACCGGCGTTCTGCCAGCCAGCATCAGGCTCGCGGTTGACAACGGTTTGGTGATCCAGGTCGGCACGGGCACGGGTGACTCGATTCGATTGACCAACTTCAACGCGCAGAACGCGCTGGACCCGAACCTGAGCATTGGTGCGCTCAAGTTCGAACACGGGTTGTCGCTGTCCCTGTCGCAACTGATCTCAGGCGGATTCGACTTTGCCGGCACGACGGCGAACGACACCATCAGCGGCACGAATCTGCAGGATCGTTTCGCTGCCAGTACCGGCAACGACACGCTGCAGGGCGGCGTGGGCGCCGATGTTTACGAACTGACCACGACGTTGGGGCAGGACGTGCTAGACGACACAGGTGCGGCGGCAGTTGAAGACGACACGCTGCGCCTGGGGTCCGGCTTGACGTTGATAACCACGACGTTCCAGCGCAGCGGCAACGACCTGGTCGTTCGCGACTCGACCGGCGCCAACCGCATTCTCGTGTCGGGTCACTACACGGGAGCAGGCATCGAGCGCGTCGAATTCGGCGACGGCACGGTCTGGTCGCGTGCCGACATCGACGCGCACCTGACCAGCGAATTGACCGACGCAGCCGACGTTTTCACGGGCACGGCAGGCGCCGACGTCATCTTGGCTCGTGGCGGGAACGACGTTATCAGCGGCGTGGCTGGTAACGACACGATCGATGGTGGGTTGGGCAATGACACGCTGCGGGGAGGGGATGGCGGTGACTTGCTCGTCGGTGGTGCGGGCCTTGACCTGCTGGATGGCGACGCGGGCGCGGACACGCTCGATGGTCGCGGCGACAGCGCTCGCGACACGTTGCGCGGCGGTGCAGGTGGCGATACGTACCTGTTCGCCCGAGACAGCGGCCCGGACGAAATCATCGACGTTGGTGACGCAGCTGCGACAGACATCGTGTGCTTCGACGCCGGCATTGCGCCGGCCGATGTGCGCGTCACGTCGAACGGCTTCGACTTCACGCTCGCGATCAACGGCAGCACCGACAGCCTGCGCCTGACATCGGCAGCCTCACTGCCTGCCACCTACGGCATTGAGCGCATCGAGTTCAGCAACGAGACGGTCTGGGACGACGCCGCGCTGCGCACTCGCTACTTCGCCGACGCCGTCACGTCGGGCAATGACAACATCGCCGGGTGGGAGTGGACGAACGACGTTATCGACGGCGGTGCGGGGTCGGACACACTGACCGGGCACGGTGGCGACGACACCCTGCGCGACGGCGAGGTTCTCTTCGGGGGCACTGGAAGCGACACGTACGTCTTCACCTCGTTGTCGACGGCGACGATTAATGAAGACGTACAAGCGAGCGCCCATACGGACGTTATCGTCATGCCGTCGATTGTGAACCCGGGTCAAGTCACACCCGCTGGATCAGGAAGCGACTTGTCGATCTGGACCTCGGGTGGCCATCGCATCGTTGTCACGAACTACTTCGGAACCGGATCGGGAGCCGCGCAGCAGATCGAGGAGATCCGCTTCGCGGACGGAACGGTGTGGACCCCCGCGGACATGATTGCGCGGAGGATTGGCGTGACGGAGGGTGACGACACCCAGGTCAGCGGGTTCTCCTGGGACGACACCATCGACGGTCTCGGCGGCAACGACGTTCCTGCGCGGGAACGTCGGCAACGACAGCTTGTCGGGAGGCAGCGGCAACGACGCCATTTACGGCGACTACTTCCAGGCCTTTCCCGTTGCGGTTGCCAGCGACGGCAACGACACGCTGTCAGGCGGAGCAGGCAACGACAGTCTCTATGGCGGAGGCGGGAACGACACGTACCGGTTCGGTCGTGGCGACGGGGCAGACAGGATCGTCGAGGTCGGGGGCGTGGACAGCATCCTGTTGGGTGACGGCATTGCCCAAGTTGACGTGACGCTGCACCGCCTGGGCTTCGGACCTGATCCTCGTGCTGGATCAAGGAGCGACGCAGCTCGACGGTGGTGGGGCACTTCTCGGGCACGGCAGGCCAGATCGAGAGCATCCAGTTCGCCGACTCGACCGTCTGGGACGCCAATGTGATCGCTGCCCGCACGGCCGCCGGTACCGCGAATGCAATGATTGGTACGGCGGGCAACGATGTCTTCGTCGTCGATCATGCGGGCGACACGATCACCGAGGGCATTGACCAGGGTATCGACACTGCGCAGGCATCGGTGCACTACAGCCTGGGTGCGAATGTCGAGAACCTGACGTTGACCGGGCCGCTGAACCTCACGGGCTACGGCAACGTGATGGCCAACTCGCTTGCCGGCAACTCGGCCGACAACAGGCTCACCGGCGCTGGGGGGATCTGACACGATCGACGGCGGCCTCGGCAACGACACGCTCGTCGGCAACGATGTGGGCGGCACCGAAGACAACTTCGTCGACGTTCTTCGAGGTGGCGCAGGCGACGACACCTACGAGGTCAGAGACTCGTTCACCTATAACCTGGATCAAATCGTCGAACTGCCTGGGGAGGGTACCGACACCGTTCTCGTGTACTTCGGCGCCATGGATGAGTACACGATGCAGACCAACATCGAGAACCTCACCGTGGCCAGCAGCCTGTATACCGGGACGATCATCGGCAATGCGCTGGATAACGTGATTTCAGGCCCGACGAACGTCGGCCCGACGATCATCGATGGTGGTGCGGGCGCGGATACGATGATCGATCGCTCGGGTCTCGGGGCGACCTTCCACGTCGACAACAGCGCTGACCGGGTTGTCGGAAGTGTCGGCAACGTCGTCAGCTCGATCGATTGGACCTTGGGTGCCGGCCTGTCCAACCTGACGCTGATCGGCAGCAATGCGATTTCAGGTGTCGGCAACGTCGGCAACAACAGATTGGATGGCCGGAGCAATACGGCTGCCAACGTGCTGACCGTGGGCTCGGAAACGATACTTATGTGATCCGCGTTGACGATGCCATCGTGGAAGCCGATGGGGGTGGACGACTCGGTGTCCGGCTTCGCTGGCAGCCCGGTGGGGTACACATTGGGGGCTAACGTCGAGGACGCGACCATCGAGTGGCAGGCGCAGGGCCTGTCGACCTTGACCGGCAACTCGCTGAACAATGCCCTGACCGGCAGTTCGGGCCAGAACGGCGGCACCGTCGGGTCGGAACGTTATCGCCGGCAACGACGGCAACGACGTGCTGTACGACCACGCGCAGGACTTCGCGGTGGGTTACGGCGATGCTGACCTGCTGCAAGGCGGGAACGGCAACGACACCATCGTGGCGTTTGCTGGTCGAGACACGTTGGATGGAGGGGCTGGAGACGATTCGCTCGTCGTTGGCTTGGCATCGGTAGCGCCGAACACCTATTGGACGCCTGCGGTCTTATTCGGTGTGGGTGCCGGACGCGACCGCTTGACCTCCTACCACCCGAACGTGAGTGTTCTCCTTGCGACCGGTGTTGTGCCCGGCGACCTCACTGTCTCGAGGTTGGGTACCGCGCTGATCTTCGCGCTGCCAGGTGGCGCGGATACGTTCACGTTCAGTAACTTCTTCTTCGACGAGAGCTCCGCCACGCCCGCAAACAGGTTCGGCTATGTCGAGTTCGCGGATGGGATGCGCATGAGCGCATCGCTGCTTGTCACAAGGCTTGGCAGCGACAATACAAATGTCGCTTCTTCGGGCGCCGACTTCATGATCGGGACCGCCGGCGACGACACGCTTGACGCGCTCGGCGGGGACGATGTCCTCTGGGGCGGTGATGGCAATGACCGATATGTCGTTGCGGACGGCGGGGGAGTCGACCGGATCGAGGACAGCAGCGGCGCGGCCGACGTGGTCCAGCTTGGTGCTTCGACCACAGCGACCAACGTCATCGTGACGCGCCAAGGGCAAGATCTTGTCGATCGGAACGGCGAATGGAACAACTGTCCTAGTCTCTCGGTTCTTTGACGATGCCCGATGGCAGGTGGAAAGCGTTCGACTCGGCGATGGCACCAACTGGGACGCGGCAACGCTTGCCGTACTCGCCCAGACGGTGCGCGGAACCGAGGGCGACGACTTTCTTGCTGGCGATGCTGGCGGCAACGTGCTCATCGGGCTGGGCGGAAACGACAGCCTGAGCGGTAACGACGGCAACGACCGGCTCGACGGTGGCGCGGGCAACGACACTTTGGTTGGAGGCGTCGGCAGCGACACGATGACGGGGGGCGCAGGCGACGATCGGTACAGCGTCGACACGACAAGCGATGTCGTCGTCGAGGGTGTCGGCGCGGGATATGACGTATCGATTCCTCGATCTCGTTGGTGCTTCCAGAGAACGTCGAGGAACTCACCGCGGCCGGAGCAAGCCTCGCGGTGAACCTGACCGGCAACGGTTCGAACAATCGGCTTGTGGGCAACGCCGCAGCCAACATGCTCGACGGGGCGTGGGTGCCGACACGCTGATCGGTGGGGCCGGCGACGACGTTTACGTTGTCGACAACGCCGCCGACGCCATCACCGAACTGACCGGCGAAGGCACGGATCGGGTCGACAGCGGTGTGAGCTACACGCTGGGCACGAACCTCGAGAACCTCACGCTCACAGGCACCGGTGCCATCAGCGGCACGGGCAACGCGCTGGCGAACACACTGATCGGGAACTCGGCGGCGAACGTGTTGTCGGGCGCTGCAGGCAACGACACGATGCGTGGCGGCGCCGGCAACGACACCTACATCGTCGACGCCACCGGCGACGTCATCACCGAAAACACCAACGAAGGCACCGACACCGTCCAATCCAGCGTCACCCACACGCTGACGGCCAACGTCGAGAACCTGACCCTCACCGGCAGCGCAACCATCAACGCCACCGGCAACGACGCAAACAACGTCTTGACCGGCAACACCGGCGCCAACGTCCTGACCGGCGGCCTGGGCGACGACACCTACGTCATCACCGCCAGCGGCGGCGCCGACACCGTAGTGGACACCGGCGGCACCGCCGACCGCATCGAACTCGCGTCCGTCTTCACCCCCGCCGCCACCACGCTCACGCGCAGCGGCAACGACGTGTTGATGTCATTCGCGGGCCGCTCGGAAACGGTACGCATCAGCAACTGGTTCGTCGCCGCCGCAAACCAGGTCGAATCGATCGTCTTCACCGACGGCACCGTCTGGAACGCGGCCTACGTCAGTGCCAATGCGCGCTCGGTCATCAACGGCACCTCGGTGGCAGAGACGCTCAACGGCACCGCCGCCGACGATCAGATCAACGGCCTGGCAGGCAATGACACGCTCGTCGGCAACGCAGGCAACGACATCCTGGACGGTGGGGCAGGCAACGACTCGATGCGCGGGGGCGCCGGCAACGACGCCTACGTCGTCGACAGCGCCACCGACATCGTCACCGAGGCGACCGGCGAAGGCACCGACGCCGTGCAGAGCAGCGTCACCTGGACGCTCGGGACCAACGTGGAGAACCTGACGCTCACGGCAAGCGCCAACATCAACGGCACCGGCAACACGCTCGCCAACGTCATCACCGGCAACGCCGGCAACAACGCGTTGAACGGTGGCGCGGGCAACGACACGTTGATCGGCGGAGCCGGCAACGACAGCTACACGATCGACAGCACCAGCGACGTCATCACCGAGCTTGCCGGCGAAGGCACCGACGCCGTCAGCAGCAGCGTGACCCACACGCTTGCCGCCAACGTCGAGAACCTGACGCTGACCGGCACCACGGCGATCAACGGCACCGGCAACGCAAGCGACAACCGGCTGACCGGCAACACCGCCAACAACAACCTGTCCGGTGCAGCAGGCAACGACACCCTCGACGGCGGCACCGGCAACGACACGATGCTCGGCGGCGCGGGCAACGACACCTACGTCGTCAACGTCGCGACCGATGTCGTGACCGAGCTCGCCAACGAAGGCAACGACATGGTCCAGTCGTCGACCACGCTGACGCTGGCCGCCAACGTCGAGAACCTGACGCTGACGGGCACGACCGCGATCAACGGCACCGGCAACACCCTGGCCAACGTACTCATCGGCAACGGTGCGGCCAACACGCTGACCGGCGGCGACGGGAACGACACGCTGGACGGCGGCGCGGGCAACGACAGCCTGGTGGGCGGTAACGGCAACGACACCTACGTCGTGAACGTCGCCACCGACACCATCAACGAAGCGGCGAATGCCGGCATCGACACCGTGCAGTCGGCCGTCACGCTGACGCTGACCAGCGCGAACCTCGAGAACCTGACGCTGCTGGGCACCACCGCGATCAACGGCACGGGCAATGCCAACGCGAACGTGTTGATCGGCAATGGCGGCAACAACACGTTGGCCGGCCTGGAAGGGGCCGACACCTACGACGGGGCGGGCGGCAACGATACGATGACCGACAGCTCGACGACGTTCGAGCGATGTTTATCGCTGGGGCACGGGCCAGGGCAGCGACGTGATCAACGATGCCGGCGGCACTGCGGATCGGATTGAGCTGGCCGCCGGCATCACCAGCGGTCAGGTCACGCTGACGCGCAGCACCAACCACCTGGTGATCGGCATCAGCGGCGGCGCCAACACGCTGACGGTGAACAACTGGTACGCCAACGCCGGCAACCGCATCGAGACGATCCGCCTTGCCGACGGGGCGGTCATCACGCTGGGCACGGCGGCGCCGCTGTCCGTCGCAATCGTCCAGACAAAAGAGAACATGGGCGCGATGCGCGTCCCTGGCGGCAAGACCTCGGGTCGACGTTCGGTGGAAGACGCGGACGTTTGGGCGGCAGCGTCGACCCAAGGCGTGGACCAGCAGGTCAACGCGCTCGTCGAGGCGATGGCCCAGTTTGGATCATCGGCGACCGAGGCAGAGGCGCTGATTTACCGGGCGCCGCCGCGTGAGCCTGTTTGGGTTGTGCCTGCTGCGTGAATGCAGCGGCGGGGCGGCGGGCCGCAAGTCAGCGCGCCGCCCCGGGGGTAGATTCCGAGTTGTTGCAGGCGTGCCACTCTCTAGACTGCGCCCAACACTCGGAGACAAGCACATGACCACCCCCATCCAAGAGCTCTTCTCCCTCGAAGGCCGCACCGCGCTCGTCACCGGCGGCTCGCGCGGCCTGGGCCTTCAGATCGCCGGTGCGCTGGGTGAAGCCGGCGCCAAGGTGATGATCACGTCGCGAAAGTCGACCGATCTCGAGCAGGCCGCGCAGACGCTGCAGGCGCGCGGCGTCGACGCGCGTTGGGTTGCGGCCGACGCCAGCGACCCCGAAGACGTGAAGATCGTGGTCGAGCAGACGATGGACCGCATGGGCCGCATCGACATCCTGGTGAACAACGCCGGCGCCACCTGGGGCGCGCCGATGGAGGACTATCCGCTCGAAGGCTGGGACAAGGTGATGGATCTGAACGTGCGCAGCATCTTCCTGATGTCGCAGGCCGTGGGGCGCGCGAGCATGATCCCGGCCAAGCGCGGACGCATCATCAACATCGCGTCGATCGCGGGGCTGGGCGGGTCGCGCAACATGCAGTTCATCGCCTACGGCACCAGCAAGGGGGCGGTCGTCAACTTCACGAAGACGCTGGCGGGCGAATGGGGGCGCTACGGCATCACCGTCAACGCGCTCGCGCCGGGCTTCTTCCCCAGCAAGATGACCAAGTCCACGCTCGACCGCTTTGGTACCACTGAGTTGGCTTCGCACGCGCCGCTGAACCGTCTGGGCGACGACGACGATCTGAAGGGCGCGGCGGTGCTGTTTGCGTCTGACGCTGGCAAGCACATCACGGGGCAGATCCTCGCGGTCGACGGCGGCGTGTCGTCGATGACGGGCGACTGAGGACGCGGCCGCCACGATGAAGTTCCTCTCCCACATCCCCTTCGTCGAGCACCTGCGGTTCGAACTGGTGCGTTGTGACGGCGGCCACGCGCGCATTGATCTGCGCTTGCGCGACGAGCTGACGAACTCCTTCGCCGTTGCGCACGGCGGCGTGCTGATGACGCTGCTGGACGTTGCGATGGCACACGCCGCGCGCAGCCCCGACCTGGTCGATGGCGAACCGCGGCCGGGCGTGGTCACCATCGAAATGAAGACCTCGTTCGTGCGTCCGGGCGAAGGGCAATTGACGGCGAGTGGCCATGTGCTGCATCGGGCCAGCTCGCTCGTATTCTGCGAAGGCAGCGTGCACGACGAAGGCGGCGGGCTGGTTGCGCACTCGACCGGCACCTTCAAGCACATGCGGGCGTTGCCGGTGGGTGAACGCAAGGTCAATGCGCTGCACGGATCCGACTAACCTTGCGAATTGCGCCGACACACGATCACACGACACTCGATACGGATCACGGAGACCCTTATGACCATCACGAATCAACGCTGGCTGCTGACCTCGCGCCCCGACGGCAAAGCCAGCGCATCGAATTTCACGCTCGAGAAGAGCGCCATCGACGAGACCACGCTGGCCGATGGCCACGTGCTGGTGCGCCACCACGCGTTGAGCCTTGACCCCTACATGCGCGGGCGCATGAACGAGAGCAAAAGCTACGCGCAGCCGCAGCCGTTGAACGCGGTGATGATCGGCGGCACGGTGGGCGAGGTGGTCGCGTCGCGCAATGCGAGCTACGCCGTGGGCGACAAGGTGGTCGGCATGGGCGGCTGGCAGCAGTATTCGATCGTCGATGGGCGCGACCGTGGCGCCATGCGCAAAGTCGACACCACGCACGTGCCGCTGTCGGCGTACCTCGGTGCGGTGGGCATGCCCGGCGTGACCGCGTGGTATGGCCTGATGAAGATCATCGAGCCCAAGGCAGGCGAGACGGTCGTGGTCAGCGCCGCGTCGGGTGCGGTGGGCAGTGCGGTGGGGCAACTGGCCAAAGCGCGCGGTGCGCGCGCAGTGGGTATTGCAGGTGGGGCAGACAAGTGCCGCTACGTCGTCGATGAACTGGGCTTCGACGCCTGCATCGACTACAAGGCGCACGCCGACTTGAAGTCGTTGTCGAAGGCGCTGAAGGAAGCGTGCCCGAGTGGTATCGACGGTCACTTCGAAAACGTCGGCGGCATGATTCTCGAGGCCGTGCTGTTGCGCACCAACGCCTTCGCGCGCGTGGCCGTGTGCGGCTTCATCGCTGGCTACGACGGCCAGCCCACGCCGCTGACGAACCCGGCGCTGATCCTCGTCAACCGCTTGAAGGTGCAGGGCTTCATCGTCAGCGAACACATGGACGTGTGGCCCGAAGCGCTGAAGGAACTGGGCATGCTGGTCGCGACGAAGAAACTGAAGTACCGCGAGTCGGTCGCGCAAGGCATCGAAGCGGCGCCGCAGGCGTTTCTGGGCCTGCTGGAAGGGCGCAACTTCGGCAAGCAGATCGTCAAGCTGGTGTGATGGCCGTGGCGACCGTGCTGCGTTGGCAGTGGGCACGCATGCAAGACATGGACGTGCAGAACCTGTACGACGCGCTCGCACTGCGCCAGCGCGTGTTCATCCTCGAGCAGGGGCCGTACATGGACCTCGACGGCAACGACGCAACCAGCTGGCACCTGCTGGGGCGCGACGATGCCGGCACGCCGCAGGCGTATCTGCGCGTGGTCGACCCCGGTGTGAAGTACCCCGAGCCGTCGATCGGCCGCGTGGTCACGTCGCCCGAAGTCCGCGGCACCGGATGCGGCCACACGTTGGTGCGCGAAGGCGTCGTGCGCTGCGGTGCGGCATGGCCCAGGCAGGGCATTCGCATCAGCGCGCAGGCGCGTCTCGAGCGCTTCTACGGCGCACACGGTTTCGAGCGCACACAAGAGCCGCACATCGAGGACGGCATCCCGCACCTCGAGATGCTTCGGCACGCCTGATGGCGTAGGCTCTTCGGCCCACGTCCAGGGGCGAAGGTGAACATGATCACGCACGAGGTCTTCAACCAGAGCACGCCGTACGGCGACGTCGACCTGTTCGCCGCCAATCTGCCGCTGCGCGACGCGCTGAAGTTCAACGCACCGAAGCTCGACCGCAAGGCGTTGGCGTCGCTCTCGGCGCTGGGCCAACTGACCGGGCGCGCCGACATGCAAGAGCATGCGCGCCTGGCCAACGTGCACACGCCTGAGCTACGCACGCATGACCGCGTGGGTAACCGCGTCGACCAGGTGACCTTCCACCCGAGCTATCACGCGCTGATGCAAGGCGCGATGGCGCAAGGCCTGCACGCCACGCCGTGGGCCGGCAAGCCCGGCGCGCACGTGTTGCGCGCCGCGGGCTTCATGCTCTACACCGAGCTCGAGCCGTCGGTGCTGTGTCCCATTTCGATGACCTACGCCAGCGTCGGTGCGCTGCGTGCGAACGCGGCGCTCGAGAAAGCCTGGCTGCCGGGCCTTGCGTCCACCACGTACGACGCTCGCTTCGCCCCGCCAGCGCAGAAGTCGGCGTTGACGATGGGCATGGGCATGACCGAGAAGCAGGGCGGCTCGGACGTGCGTGCGAACACCACGCAGGCGACGCCGATCGGTCAAGACGCGTGGGGCCACGTGCACGAACTGCGCGGCCACAAGTGGTTCATGTCGGCGCCGATGTGCGATGCGTTCATGGT
This sequence comes from uncultured beta proteobacterium, assembly GCA_963738615.1. Lineage (GTDB taxonomy): Bacteria > Pseudomonadota > Gammaproteobacteria > Burkholderiales > Burkholderiaceae_C > CAVTWY01. Next base: position 319,192 of record CAVTXI010000012.1, on the reverse strand, counting down.
GCTGGCGCAGACGAAGGCCGGCCTGTCGTGTTTCTTCATGCCGCGCTGGTTGCCTGACGGGCGCGTCAACCCGATCCGCATCCAGCGGCTGAAAGACAAGCTGGGCAACAAGGCTAACGCGAGCAGCGAGGTCGAGTTCGACGGCACGCTGGCGTGGCTTGTCGGCGAGCCGGGCCGCGGCGTGCAGCAGATTCTGGCGATGGGCACGCTGACGCGGCTGGACTGCGCGCTGGGCACCGCGGGGTTGATGCGCCAAGCGCTGTCGCTGGCCGTGCATCACACACGCGAGCGCACGGCCTTCGGCAAGAAGCTGGCCGACCACGCGATGATGAAAGTGGTGCTGGCCGACCTGGCGCTCGAGAGCGAAGCCGCCACCGCGCTGGCGCTGCGTCTGGCGCGCGCGGTCGACCGCAGTGAGCACGACGCGAACGATGAACACGAGTCCGCACTCCGCCGCGTGCTGACCCCGCTCGCGAAGTTCTGGATCTGCAAGCGTGGCAGCCACTTCGCGCAAGAGGCGATGGAGTGCCTGGGCGGCAACGGCTACGTGGAAGAGGCGGGGCGCGGCACGATGGCGCGCGTCTACCGCGAGATGCCGCTCAATTCGATCTGGGAAGGCGCGGCCAACATCATGGGCCTGGACCTGCTGCGCGCCGTCCGCGACCCCGCGACCGTGCTCGCGCTGATGACCGAACTGGCCCCACTGGCCGGCGCGCATGCCGCAGTCGACCGCATGGTGCGCGCGTTGCCCGACCGCATGGACGGCGGCACCACCGAAGCGCAGGCGCGCCTGCTGGCGCGTGACGCGGCGCTGCTGGTGCAAGCCAGCCTGCTGCGCCAACACGCGCCATCGTTCGTGTTCGACGCGTTCGTGGCGGCGCGGCTGGTGCAGGGCTGCGATGTGTTCGGGGCGCTGCCGGCGGGGTTGGACGTTGATGCGATCGTTGGGCGTGCGTTGGCGTGAGCCAATTTCGTCTCACCGGCGCTTCGGCGCCACGCTGAACGTCGGTGCCTACGCTATTTCGATCATCGGCAGATACCCCCTAGCTCTTTCGGTCACGCGCCCTTGCGTCGAGGCGGGCAGGCGGTTCAAGATCACAAACAGATGATTCGTGGATCGCGCGGCGCCCAGAGGTTGGGCGTTGGCGGAGGTGCCGGCTGTTGCCGGGGTAGTTGACCAGGGAGGTGCCATGATCGAACATCTACGCCAGGACTTGCTTGTGTCGGTTATTCGTCTCGTCGGCGTTGCCGCCTTCACAGCCTTGACGGTCGGCGGCGCGACCGCACAGCGGCCGAATTCCAACTCGCAAGTGATCGCGCAAGGGTCCAGCTTCAGCGGGCCGTCGATCGCACACCTTGCCGAGACGGTCACGTTCCACGGCGGTGCTCTTCGCGCCAACGCCGCGTTGACTGTGGTCGTCACATCGCCTGACGGCAACGCCGCCGGCTACGGAACCGTTGCGTCGCCCCGGGGCAGGATGGACTTCACATTCACACCCGCACAGCTTGGCGCTCATACGCTCGAGCTGACCACCAGCGGCGGACGCGCGCTGGCCAAGGTGGTCATCAACGTCCTGCCCTGAGCGGGGACAGCGAGGTGCAACCCGTGCCAGGTTGGGGTGTGGTGCGAGTGGCTCGCCTTGTGGCGTTGGTGGCCCTCGCGGCCGCGGGACGGACGGCGTTCGGAGCACCGGCCTTGGCCGACGAACTGCTGTTCCTTTCCAACCGCGCAAACAACGTCTACGAGCACTACCGGATGACACCAGCCACGGGGCGGGTGAGCCGTGTGCTGACCGAACGCGGCGAGACAAGTCTGATGAGTTGGTCGCCTGACGGCACTCGGGTGCTGTACACGGCGCGTCGAGGCGGTCGGTTCGACAACGTGTTCGTCACCGAGCTGGTCACAGGCCGCACGACGCAGCTCACGCGCGAGGAGCAGCAGCCTGTCACCGAGCCTTCGTGGTCGCCCGATGGCCGGAGGATCACGTTTGTTTCCTCTCGGTTGGGGCCGCGCCGCGTATTCGTGATGAACGCCGACGGCAGCGACGCGCGTGCGGTGACTGGCTGGGCCGCAGTCGAAGAGATCTCGCCTCGCTTCTCGCCCGACGGGAAGCGCATCGCCTTCCTCGGCACCTCGCAAAGCGACCGCATGCCGCGGCTGTCCGTCGTCGAGCTTTCGAACGGCAAAGTCGTGACCCTGAGCCGCGCTGCCACACGCGGCACCGAGACGCCGCCGGTCTGGTCGCCCGACGGCAAGACCGTCCTCACCAGCGCGACGCGCAGCCAGCAGGCTCATATCGTCGTCCACCCTGCAGATGGCGCGGTGCCCAGCGACCTGACTCGAGACGACGCGCGCCACACCGATCCGCACTGGTCACCCGACGGACGAAAGATCCTCTACCTCGCGATCCCCGGCAACTCTGCCCGTCAGGGCGTGTACGTGATGAATGCCGACGGCAGCGAGCCGCGCAAGCTGTACGGCGGCGCGCACGACGTGATGAACGCTCGTTGGTCCTTCGACGGCACGCGCGTCTTTTTCGTCGAGCACCTCGATGCCGGGGGCAAGATCTTCACGATCGACGCCGCGGGTGGAAGCCCGCGCCGCCTGTCCGGTGACGAGGGCTTCGACATCGACGTGCAGCCGTGTTGCCGGCTGCGGCCGCCGCGCTTCGCCGGCACGAACTGATCACCGCGAATCCGAGACGAGTCAACCGAAGGAGGACAACATGTCGATCATCGCCAGCACCTTGCGCCGTGGACTGCCCCGCACGATCGTACTCGCCGCCGTCGCTGCGGCAGTGCACGGCCATGCCGTCGCGGTCACACGGACCTACTCGCTCGACACCGACTTCTCGCTCGGCATCCTCGACAACCTCAATTTCACGGCGGCTGCGAACCAGTTGCAGGTGAACCTGATCGGCGTGGGCGGCAGGTTCATCTTCGTGGCCAACCACAACGAAGACTCGGTGTCGAAGTTCGACACTGCCGACCAGCTCAACGCCGCTGGGGTGGTGATTGCGCCGGGCAGGGAGGTCGCGCGCTACAAGACCTTCGCGGGCAACTTCGGCGCAAACAACGGGGGCAACCCGTCGCGCATCGCGATCGACGTCGACGGCAACGCCTTCGTGCTCAACCGTATGCCCGGCCTCGGCACTCCGCCCTTCCTGATGAAGATCCTGGTTGATACGGCGATCGACCGCAACGGCAACGGTGCGATCGACACGTCGGAGGAGACCAACGGCACCGCCGGGATCCAGGCCGCAGAGATCAGGCCGCTTGCGGCCAACACCAACGCCGGTATCGGCGACGAGCGGGTCGCATGGACCCGCGCCATCGGCACCGGCACGTCATTTGGCCGATCGGTGTGCATTGCGCCCGACGGCAGGCTGTGGGTCGGAATCTGGAACCAGCGGCGCTACTACCGCGTCGACCCTTCCACAGGCGACACGATCGGCATCGGGCCGACCAACGCTGCTTTCGTCTCGATCCCGAACTGGAACCCGTATGGCTGCACGATCGACCGTAACGGCATCCTGTGGAGCGCGACGCTCTCAGGCGGCCTTGGCCGCGTCGATACCAACACCGGTGCGGTGAGCCTTATCACCAATCCGAACGGCTCATCGAACTACGGCATCGCACAAGGCGGCGGCAAGATCTACCAAGCGCCCTCTAGCGGGACCGCTGGTTCGTCGGCCTGAGCATCGACGACGCGGTATGGAACCACTCGGTGTTCAGCAAGAACCGCGACCGGCTCATCAAGCACGACGCCGTCACCGCCATCTTCAACGCCACCGTCCAGATGGCCAAGGACGCGGGCCACCTCTCAGGGGAACACTTCAGCGTCGACGGCACCCTGATCAAAGCCTGGGCGGGCCAAAAGAGCGTGCAGCGCAAGGACGGCAGCGACGACGATCGTCCGCCCGAAGACTGGCGGGGCGACAAGCGCAGCAACGACACCCACGAATCCAAGACCGATCCCGAATCCCGGCTGTACCGCAAGAGCAATGGCGTCGGCGCGGTGCCCGCGTTTCTCGGGCATGTACTCACCGACAACCGGCACGGCCTGGTGGTGAACGTGCGAGCCAGCCAGGCCGATGGATTCGCCGAACGCGACGTTGCCGCGCAGATGCTCGCCGAGACCGCCAGCCCCGGCAAGCGCATCACCGTCGGAGCCGACAAGGACTACGGATGGGCCGCGTACGACCCCGTCGCCGGCACCTGGACTCGAAGCCCCAACAACCATGCGGGAGCAGGGATTGCGATCGACGGCAACGGCGACATCCTGTCGACCGACTTCTCCGGCGTGCGCAAGTACCGCGGCACAACCGGCGCGCTGCTCTGGTCGCGAACCGAAAGCGGCACGACCTACGGCGTGATGATCGACGGCAGCAACGACGTTCTGGGTGATGAACCTGGCGACGAATCGGGCGACCAAGTACCGGGGCGTCGATGGCGCGACGGTCGGCTTCCTCGCGACCGGCGCTTATCCGTACGTCTACACCGACGGCTCGGGCCTGACGACGCGCAACTCCACGGTCAATCGGCTTGGCACGTGGACGGTGGTGTACGACAGCGGCGCCGCCGGCACCCCATGGGGCAAGGTGGACTGGAACGACCTGGTGCCCACCGGCGCGCTGGTCGAAGTTGCGGTGCGCTCGTCGGACAATCGCGCCGCGCTCGACCTGCAAACCTACGCTCCGGTGGCGAAGAACATCGACTTCCCTGGCACCGGCCGCTACCTCCAAGTCCGCACGCGCATGCAGATGAACCAGGCCCAAGAGACACCTGTCCTGTATGACCTGACGGTGACCAGCCGCGAAACCAGCACTGGCACGATTTGCGACATTGATCGTGACGGCGATGTCGACTCGGCTGACCTCGAGGCGGTACGCGCGTCGATCGGCGCCACTGTTGGTGCGGGCGACCTGCGCGACCCGACCGGTGATGGTCGCGTCACGATCAACGACGTGCGGGCATGCAGCTTGCGCTGCACTCGAGCGACGTGCGCTTCCAGTTGACGCTGAAAGCAGTGCGCAGCGGTTCGCGTCCAACCTCGATCGATCTCAGGAGCCTTACCCGTGAAAAAACATCTCGCCAACCTCGCCGCTGCCACATGCATGGGGCTTGCCACTTTCGCCGCCAGTGCCCAGGTGACGTTCACCTTCCAGGCGACTGACACGCAACTCGAACTAGGCGACTCGGCGACGGTCAGCTTCTTCGTCAACGGGCTGGGCAGCCAGGTGCTCTCGGCCTACGACCTGAACTTCACCTGGGCGCAGGGCGTTGTCAGCTTCGACAGCCGCAGCTTTGCTCCGGGCCTGACGCAACTCGGCGCTGGTGCGACGCTGGTCGAGGACTCCCCTGTTGCGGGCAACTTCGGCGTGCAGGCGTTCTCGGTGCTCAGCGACGCCGCCCTAGCCGCCACGCAGCCCGACAGCTTCCTGCTCGGCACGTTCACGGTCACGGGCCTGGCGGAGGGTTCGACGACCTTTTCTTTGGGCAGCAATCTTGACTTCGAGCGCAACTTCGTCGGCCTCGACTTCGCGAGCCTGGGTGTCGATGTGGGCAGCGTGACGATCACGGTCGGGGCGATCCCCGAGCCCAGTACCTACGCGCTGATGCTACTGGGCTTGGGCTGCATCGGTGCCTTGTCTAGGCGGCGAGGCAGCGCGGGCTGAGGGTCTGGGACGCCGACGCTCTGAGCAGTCGCAGTCCACTTGAAGGGTTGGCACTTTGTGTTGTAGGCCGCGACGAAGTGATCGATGCGCTGCACGAGTTGCTTGACGCTGGTGAACGAGCCGCGTCGGATGGCCTGTACGTGATCAGCGCGAAGAAGCGCTCGACCTGATTGAGCAAAGAGCTGTAGGTCGGGATGAAGTGCGCGGTCCTGATCGGTGCTTGCGCCCGATGCGCCACCCTCGTGACCGGCACCGACGTGCGCCTTTCATGGCGAACCACCAGTCGGCCTCGAGGCGCTCGATGAGGTCGGTGTGCGCGGCCTTGAAGCGGGCGTCGAAGTCCAGCAGCCAGTCGGCCTCAAAGGCTCGACCTCGCTTGACTTCCGTTTTTCGCACCAAACACCCGTGCGCGATTGCTGTCTGTTGCTCTACGCGTTGGCCGGCTGACCGGCGAGAGTGGCCATGGCCAGTTTGCCATCTTCGATTGCGCGCTGGTAGCAATAGACATCGCGCGTCTGGTACTCGGACATGCCCATGGCAGCAGGTTTGATCGCCTTGATGTCCTTGAGATGGTCGTGAATCGCTACCAAGGAAATACGGTAGCCGTTCAAATTTACGTGCTCCGGATTCTTCAAGCCCAGCAGCCGGAACATCAGTGTCGACGGGTCCGCGAGCTTCTGCATGTCGCGGTTTGCCCATAGAGCCATACCAAAACAGAGCACAGCCCCTACACCGGCCCCAAAGCTCATCGTTTCGAAGAACCCTCCCCTCCCGCCCAAGAAAGCATAGGCTGTCGCCCAGCAAATTTGGAGAAACCCATAGCACCACCACGCGATCTTCCAGTTCCTCGCTGCCTCGGCCTTCGCTCCCCAGGGATGATTAATCCAGAGCAGCCCTTGCTTCTCATCGACGACCGCGTGGGCGAACAACACTTCGCTGCGGCGCGACACGATCGCCTTGACGCGGTGACCTGCCGTCAACCACTCGGCGCCACCGAACTGTCCGCACATCACTTGCTCGTCAATCAGGCAGATGAAGTTCTGCGTGTCTTCGCCGTCGTACATCGCCAGCGACGCCGCATTCGCGACTTGGCCGAACATGCCGCCCGCTGCCGCGGCGACGCCCGTGAGGACGACCTTGCTTTTGTAGTGTTCGTCGATGCGCGCCAGCAAGTTCTCGCGGCCGCGTTCCACGTTCACTTCTGCAAGCGCGCCCTCGACCAGGAACATGCCACCGTCACTTGCTTCAATCGTCGCGGGGCTCACGCTTACCCGCCCGCGCCGACCGCTTGTGACGCACGCTCGAGCATCTCGATCTCTCGGCTGGCGCCCTCGAAGCGATCCGTGGTGACCTTGCGTCCTAGCCAGTTGTCGTAGGTCTTGATCTTGCGGAACACCGACTTGTCGCACCAGTTCTGGAGATCGTCGTCCTTCAATCCCAAGTAGCCGATCTCCACCACCGTAAGTGCTACACCGGCCCAATTCCACCGCGCCACCCAGACGAGCAGGCCGACTCGTTTGGCGAGGGCTCCTGCACCGCTGCTCATCAGCGTCAAGAGTCGATACCTGATCAAGTTGGCGGTGTGCCCTTGCGCCACACGGGTCAGCATGGGCCCAGCGTAGGAGTACGCCGCAGCCACGGTAAGCCCAGCGCTTACGAATCCGGTGGCTGATCGAAGGCCGTAGATCCAGACCAACGCCGTGTCTTCTTCCTTCTTCCACTTCATGTAGTCCAACATCGACCCACAAAGCCCCGCGAACCCGCCCAACACCCCCGCGCCGAGTTTGAATCCTCCACGCACGACGTCCGCCGCGTCGTCGATGGTCTTGATGCTGCGGTACGGCTCGATCTCGCGAATCGACTTCGCCGCAGAGTAGTACGCATCCAGCACGATCGATCCCACCGCCATCGCCGAGCCGCCGACATCCAGCCAGCTCTTGAAGTCGCCCTCGAAGTGCGTGAGCTTCTCACCCAGTGCGATCGCCTCGATGCAGCCCAGCAGAACGCCCATGCGCAACTGATGGTAGTTGTTGGTCGGCAGTTCGTTCTTCGCCTGGCCGACGTAGCCGTCGAGCTTCAGTGCTTGCTCACGCGCTCTTTGCTGCGCGTCGGCGAGCAGCACTTCCAGTGAACCATCCACCTTGGCCGCAACGGCGGCGGCACCGCGCTGGGCGCTCTGGGCGCGCTTGGCGTCTGCGGACTCTTGCGCGCGGCGTTGCGACCGTTTGCGCCGATGCTCTGCGACCTTCTCTTTGGGCAGTGCGAGCATCAGGCGGTCGTACTCCATCGCCTCGGTCACCTGGCCCAAGTGCGCATACAGCAGCCCTGTCATGCGTGCAGTCAACGTCTTGTCGAACGTGCCGCCCACGCCTGAGCGAAACACCGCGCGCGCGGCATGCGCGACCCAGTGGTACAGCATCAACTCCAGGCCGTGCTTCGCGCCCGTGCTCCTCACCCCACGCACCCACTTCTGCGAGAACTTCTGATCCTGGTTGCGTGCCCACTCGTCGAACGCCGAGTCCGTCTTCTTGATGCCGTCCACCAGACCCTTGGTGAACTTGAGCATTGCTGCGGCCGTGATCTCGCTGGCAAATTCCACCGCGCCTGCCACCTGCACGATCTCCTCGTTGGCCTTCTTCGCGGCTGCGATCAGCTCATCCTGGTTGAAGAACGCACCGCGTAGGTACAGGTTCTTGCGCTCCACCGAGGGCGCCACCAGCCAAGCTTGGACCTTGTCGTCGGCCAGCTTGCAGCCGCCCAGGCCGAAGGTGCAGATCGCCGCTTGCAATGCAAAGTCCAGGCCGGCTCGGGCGAGCTTGGTTTCGTACACGTCGAACGCATTGACGAGCCGGTCTGACTCGAACCAGTTCAGGTGCTGCTGCGTGCGCGCGCCGATGGTGTCGTAGGCCTTCTTGGTGTGGCTTGTCAGCTTCGCGTGGAAGCGGTCCATCTCGGCTACGTCCAACCGGCTCTCGTACTTGGATGTCCAGTTCGCCTGCGCTTTCGCCTTTCCCGCGGCGATGTAGTCGGCGTAGTTCTTGTCGCGCATGGCGATGGACTTTGCAATATCGGCTTCGGCGTTCAGCGCTTCCGACTCTCGACCCCTTGCGCGCAGTTCACGCGCGAAGCCGCGCTGCCTCTCGAGCCACCGATCGCTTCCTTGCCGATGTTGGTCGACGAAAGCAACATCGGTCTGCACTACGCCTGCAAGCAACCCGCTCTTGACTTCCTGAATCTGCTCGTACACCTGCAGACGCTGCTGGTTGCTGGCGCCGTACGAGTCGGTCGCGGCAAGGTAGTGCTCGATGCCCTCGAGGGCCGAGTTGCGAAAGTCGTTCAACTCCTGCGCGATGCCGATGTGATCGAACACCACGAAAGCGGCGCCTTCGGTGCGCTCGAGCTTGTGCTGAAGCACACCAAGCCGACCCGGTGGTGGCTCGTCGGGCGAGGGGGCCGGCACGCCAGCGTACGCGGCATTGATGGCCGGAAACATCTGCCGACGCATCGTCTCACCGAGCGGCGAGGTCAGGGCAGCGGCGCACTGCCCGTACAACATCCACTCGGGCACATGCGCCGGCAACTGCGCAGGCTTCAGGCTGTGGCGCTGATTGCGAATGCCACCGCGCACCCAAGCCTTCGGGTTGAACGACTGCATCTTGCCCACAGCGACGAACGCATCCACGTTCGCTTTGTACTCCTCCAGCTTGGCGAGGGTCATCGCGCTGGGCGTGAACAGCAGGTAGATCTGCATGACGTTGTCGACCTTGTCGACCGCGATGCAGCTCGCATCGATGCCGCACGAGGTCTGATCGCATGTGAACTCGATCTTCGAGCTGGGCGGCGAGTCGACTGGGAAGCGGTACAGGAACGCATCGTCGGTGACCGCGTAGCCTTCCCAGTACTTGATGCCCAGCCGGTCGACCAGCACGTAGAGATAGCCTTCGCGCATGAGCCTTGGAGCGTACTTGCCGTGCGACAGGGCGAGGTCGCTCACGTTCTTACCGAGGGTCGACGGGAGCGCGGGCACGTCGGCAGGCCCCGTCTCTTCGACCACCGCGGCGTAGCGCAACGGCAGGATCAGCAGGCCGCGCTTGTCGCAGAACTTGCAGTGTTTCTTGTCCATGGTGTTCGAAGAGCTACGCGGGCGCGCTCAGGCAAGAGGGTGCGCCGTGGGGGCGGGCGACGGCGTTGTCAGAAAGGCCGATGCGACGACGGCGTCGAACGGAATGCCGGCGGTGCGCGCGCGTTCGCACCAGTCGGGCAGGTCGGGATGGGCCGTGAACCCCGTGCCGTCGACGACGACGCGCGTGGCGAAAGCGATGCAGTCGTCGTCGTCGGTCAGGCCGCGCGCCTTGGCATCGCGCAGCGCGGCGTCGATGCGGTCGTTGTCTTGATGCAGAACGACGATGCCGCGGCGGGCAAACGCCGCTGCGGCAAGCGAGAGTTGCTCGATGCGCATGACGGCGTCCCGGCGGTCAGGGTCGAACAAGCGCAGCAGCGGAGATGACGAACGCATCGTGTCCTCAGCCTGCACGTCGCTGACGATGCGCAGCATCGAGCCATCGCGGTCGAACTGGTGCCACTCGCGTATGACCTGCTCGATCGCAACGTGGCCCAGACGCTGGACCAGGCGAGGGAACACACGCGGATCGAAGTAGCGCAAGTAACTCGTGCGCCCCGGCTGCAGCGAACAGCGAAGCGCAGTGCTCATCGTTCGTCGAACGGCGGGCAACCCGGTTGCGCCGTCGGTGAACAACCATGCGCAGATGCGCGGGCGCCAGGGTGGCTCGAGCCGTTCACGCTCGGCCTGGGACAGCGTCCAGTCGAAGATCTCGAGGTGCCGCGGCTCGTCCCAGCGAAGCTCGAGCAGCGCGGGAGCACGGTCGGGCTGGTGAAGAAACGCTTGGTCTTCGAGCGGGAGAACGGCGGGTCGCGGCAAACCTGCATGCGACAGAGCCTCGAGAGGGTCCGCATTGAAGCGATCGACGAGGACGAGGACGCTGCCGCCCATCCTGAACTGCGACAACGTGGCTTCGCGGTCGCTCTGTTGGATCTTCATGTCGGGCAGGTGCAGCGGTGGGTGTTCAGTCCGTCACGACGGCGCCGCCGTTGTCGGTGGTCGCCGAGTACTTGAAGGCGCACTCCTTCAACTCGGACTCGGCCCTCAGGCTCAACGCCTGACTCGCCGCACCGGCCGAAGTCAACACCTTCATGCTCGCCTTGAACTCCACCGTCCCTGGCCCGTTGAGCGTGATGTTGCCGCTCTGGATGCGGATCGCAGCGCCGGCCGCGGTCAGCAAGATGTGCTTCGGCGCGGTGATCTTGACCATGCCGTGGGTGCTGGCCACGTCGATGGCCTTGTCGGCTGTCGAGATGCGTGGCCGCGGTCTGGCTTTGCAGGTTCACGTTGCCGCTGGCCGCATGCAGCTTGATGCCGATCTCCTTGATTCGGCTTGTTCGGATTGCCCGCGCGGCCGTAGGTGTAGAGAACGATGCCGTCCTTGGCCGCGAGTGCGTGGTGGCGCTGCGCGAGTTGCTGGATGTCCTGGCCGGCGTTGAGCGACGATGTGCGTGCCAGCGCTCCAGAGTTGATGCGCCGGGGTGTAGGCGCCGATGCCCGCGGGCGCGGCGATCAGCAGCTCGGGTCGGCTCCACGCCGGCACCGTGCCCGCACCGCCGCTGATCGTCGCGTCGGTGCCGTCGCCCGGATCGCCGCGCGTGTCGGTCGCCGCCAGGCTCTCGTGCTGCTCGAACTGCGCGATCTGCACCGGCAGCTGCTTGCTCTTCTCGCCCGGCTTCGCGCCCTTGACGATGGGCTCGCCTTGCAGCATCGCCTCGTGATCCTGCGCGCTCTGCGCCAGCGTCTGCGTGAGCTGCGCTGCCGAATCCAGCACCGCCTGCGCGGGCCTCGCATCGATCTGCTTCGAGTGCGCGTCATGCCACGCGCTGATCAACACCCCTGAGCCCGCGCGCAGCGCCCCGTACGCCTGCGTCGTCAGATCCACGCCATGCCCGCGCGGGTTCAGCCGCTGGTTGTCGCGTTGGTGCAGCAGCTTGCCCAGTTGAAGCCGCGTGCTCGCCTGCGTCGTCGACAACTCGATGCGCCCGCCGCCGCTGGCATCGTTGCTGGCCGGCGAATCGTCGAACACGAGCTGGTTGTAGCCGCCCGTGCCCGAGGCGCTTGATGCTCAGCTCCTGCGTCTTGAACCCCGCCAGCACGTGCGCATGCTGATGCCCCTGCAGATCACCACTCGCCTTGCTGCCCGGAAACCACGCCGGCGCATCGCCCGTCGAGCCGGCCGCACCGCCGCCCACGCCGTTGCCCTGCGCGTCCGCCTGACCCGCTGCCGTTGTAGACGCTGCCCACGATCACGGGCCGGTCGATGTCGCCGCCGGTGAAGGCCACCAGCACCTCCTGGCCCACGCGGGGCGTGAAGTTCGATCCCCAGTTCGCGCCGGCCAGCATCTCGCCCACGCGCACCCACGTGCCCGATGCATCCGATGCCGGCGCGCCCGAGCCGCCGCTGGACGTCGACAGCGACCGATGACTGAACCCGCATCCCCTCGCTGCCAATGAAACTGCACCTTCACCCGATGGTCGCGATCGGTGTGGATCGGCGCACCCGAGCCCCACGACGATGGCCGTCTGCACGCCGTGCACGGTCGGCGCAGGCGACAGCCGCGCATCGGGCAGATCGCGCTGCGCCAACGCCTGCTGCCGCCGCGAGCTTCGGCAGCCTGCGCACCGCCATCACCGCGGGCTGAAGCTCGAGGAAGGCGTCGAACAGCGGCTCGGCGCTGTCGTTGGCCAGATCGCGCGTCGCGCGCAGGTTCGTCGACCGCCGCCGAGTGCCGCGGCCAACGCCGCCTTCACATCGGCCGTCGAGGTTGTTGCGCGCCGCGAGCCGACCGCCGAGCACCACGAAGCGATCACGCGCATCGTCGCTGCCGTCGTGCTCGTGGTGATCGACCAGCGTGAAGGTCGTGCCGACCTGCGCTGCGCGCCAAGGCCCACGCGCATACGCCGACCGCCGCACGCGCATCCAGCGCCTGCTGGCGCCGCAGCGCCAGGCGCTCGCCCTGCGTGCGGTCTTCGAAGGCGTACTGCCCCGGCACGTCCTGCAACTCGAGCGCCGTCATCGCCGATCGCATCGGCGCTCGCCTGCGACACCGCCACCGCACCTGCGGCGCGGTAGTCGGGGCTGGACAGGCGCACCGCCGGCTGTCTGCGTCGCGCGCTGCCACCCATGAAAGCGCACCAGGCTGTCTTCGGCCATCGACGCGCCCGACTGCGTGAAGCGCACGACGGGCTGCGCGTTCGGCGCGAAGGCGCCGGACGTGATCGGCCAGCACCAGCGTGTGGGCGCCCAGCGCAGCATCCATCGGCGCACCCTCGTGCTCGAACCACCACACGATGCCTTCTTCGCTCAGCAGCCGCGTCACGAAGTCGAAGTCGCTCTCCTGGTACTGCACGCACAGCGAGCGCTCGGGATACACCGACGCATCGGCCAGATCCCAGCGCCATGCGGGCGCCAGGCGTCCCTTGCCGACGTACGCCCCGAACACCGCATCGACGATCGCGGGCACGCTCATCGACTGGAACACGCGGCTGTCTTGCGTGTAGGACGCGAACGCGAGCCAAGGCTCGATCACCAGCCGATAGCGCGCCAGCCCGCCGTCGCTGCCCAGCAGCGAGATGCGCGTGACGTGGCCGTGGAAGGGCCGCAGGGCGAAGCGGCTGGCCTGGGTCAGCAACTCGAGCAGCACGGGCTGGCCGAGCAGCGTCTTCAGCTCGAGGTGGGTGTCGATGCACAGCGCATCGACGTGGATCGCGAAGCCGGCGCGCGGTGTGGGGTCGCCGCTCGAAGCCAACGCCGCCACGTGCGCGACCTGCATGCTGCACCCGCATGCGGCCCGATCGACTCGACCACCACCGCGCGTTCGGCCAGCAGCACGTCGGGGCCCAGCGGCGTGTGCAGCCGCAGCAGTCGCGAGATGCCTGCGTGATGGGCCCGGACAGCGCGGACAGCAGCAGTGCGATCGAGATTCATGGTCTACGCTGCAGGTTGCTCGGCGTCGCTCAGTTCACCGCGTACCTGAAGTCGCCGTTCTTCGCCGCGCGCACCTTGATCGCCTTCACCGCCTGGCCCTGCGCCATGCGCGCCAGCACGTGCTCGGCGATCTGCGGCAGCAGCGTGCCGGTCAGGATGTGGTCGACGTTGCGCGCGCCGCTGTCGACTTCGGTGCAGCGCGCCAGCACCGCATCGACGAGCTTGTCGTCGACGTCGAACTCGGCGTGGTGGTTCGCCTTCACGCGCTGCGCGATGCGTGACAACTTCAGCCGGATGATGTCGAGCAGCACCGCATCGCTGATCGGGTAGTACGGCACCACCTTCAGGCGGCCGAGGAAGGCGGGCTTGAAGCACTTGGTCAGCACCGGGCGCAGCGCGTCGGCCAGCGCGGCGGCGGTGGGCAGGTCCGCCTCGTCCTTGTTCAGGCACGCCTGCATGATCTGCGCCGAACCGACGTTGCTGGTGAGGATGATCACGCAGTTGCGAAAGTCGATCTCGCGGCCCTCGGCGTCATCGAGCACGCCCTTGTCGAAGACCTGATAGAAGAGTTCGAGCACGTCGGGGTGCGCCTTCTCGACCTCGTCGAGCAGCACCACGCTGTACGGGTTGCGGCGCACGGCTTCGGTCAACACGCCGCCTTCACCGTAGCCGACGTAGCCGGGTGGTGAGCCCTTCAGGCCCGAGACGGTGTGCGATTCCTGGTACTCGCTCATGTTGATCGAGATGAGCTTGCGTTCGCCGCCGTACAGCGCGTCGGCCAACGCGAGCGCGGTCTCGGTCTTGCCGACGCCGCTGGGACCGACGAAGAGGAACACGCCCTTGGGCTTGTTCGGGTCTTCGAGGTTGGCGCGCGCGGTGCGCACGCGTTGGGCGACGGCGGCGAGGGCCTGCGATTGGCCGAGTACGCGCTCGGTCAACGTGGGCTCGAGGTTCATGACGTTGCGGATCTCGTCCTTGACCATCTTGCCCAGCGGGATGCCGGTCCAGGCGGCCACGATCTCGGCGACGACGTGGGCGTCGACCTGCATCGGGATCAGCGGTGAGTCGCCTTGCAGCTTCGCGAGCTCGTCGAACTTGGCTTGGAGGGCGGCGCGGTCGGGGGAGGAGGGGAGCGGCGTCGATGCGGCGGTGGTCTTCTTGCGTGCCGCCGACTTGCCTGAGGGCTTGGTTGGCGCGGACCCTTCGACAGGCTCAGGGTGAACGGTAGTGTGAGCGTTGGTGTGAGCGGTAGGGGCTTCGAGCTTGGTGCGCAGCTCGGTGATTTCGTCCACGAGCTTCTTTTCGGCGTCGTAGCGCGTCTTCAGGTCGTCGAGTTCTTTGCGGCCAGCTTCACGTTCGACGGTCAGCTGCGCAAGCCGTGCGTGATGCACCCGACCGCTCGCGGTCTCGCGTTCCAGCGCGCGCGCTTCGGCCTCGAGACGCTCGAGGTGCTTGGTGATTTCTTCCATGCGCGCCGGCACCGCGCTTTGGCCCAGCGCGACCTTGGCGCATGCAGTGTCGAGCACGCTGATGCACTTGTCGGGCAGTTGCCGGCCGCTGATGTAGCGTGCCGACAGGCGCACGGCTTCGGTGACAGCCTCGTCGAGGACGCGCACCTTGAAGTGCGCTTCCATCAACGGGGTCATCGCGCGCATCATCGCGCTGGCCATCGCTTCGGTGGGCTCTTCGACCTTCACGACCTGGAAGCGGCGTGCAAGGGCGGCGTCTTTCTCGAAGTACTTTTTGTATTCGCTCCACGTGGTGGCGGCTACGGTCCGAAGTTCGCCGCGGGCCAGTGCAGGCTTCAACAGGTTGGCCGCGTCGCTGCCGCCGGCCGCACCGCCCGCGCCGATCATCGTGTGCGCTTCGTCGATGAACAGCACGATCGGGTGCGGGCTCTTCTTCACTTCGTCGATCACGTTCTTCAGGCGGTTCTCGAACTCGCCCTTCACACTGGCGCCTGCTTGCAGCAGGCCCATGTCGAGCGTGTGCAGCTCCACGCCCAGCAGCGGTGGTGGCACGTCCTTCACGGCGATGCGCAGCGCCAGGCCTTCGGCCACCGCGGTTTTGCCGACACCCGCCTCGCCGGTGAGGATGGGGTTGTTCTGGCGGCGGCGCATCAAGGCAGCAAGCTCAGGCGCGGGCCGCAGGCCGTCGCTTGCAGCGTGGGCGACGCTGCACCCAAGTGGGATCAGGTAGCCCGCTGCAATGCGTCCCCACTTGCCCCGCGCGCGATGCGCGCTTGTGTGCCGGCCTCAGGCTTCAGGACTCACTCACAGCTCGTCGACGAAGGTGACGATCGCGTCCTTGCGCGGCACGACGACGACCCGACCAGAGTCCGGACTGAACAGGGCGATGGATTCGCCCGTTGCGATGATCCGTCGAGCGCGATGCGATCCAACTCCAACTTCCTTGGATTTGACTTCGACACAGGTCGCGCCGTAGGGCCGACCCCTGGGCGTTGGTTGCTTGCCGGCGGACCGGTCGCGGCGGTCTTGTGCGCTCAGGCTCGACGCGCACCTGACGGGCTCGATCACGGCTGCATGGAAGTGCTCTTCGGCCGCGAGAAGCCCCACGATGAAGGGGCCGAGAGCGAGTGCAAACACGAAGAGAAGTGCACGCGTCAGCAGCAGGGGAACGGCCGCAGCGGCGACGGCGATCGCAAGGACCGCCGGGACACGCCAGAGCCATCGCTCGCGCCGCACCCACCCGATCGCGCGTCGGGTCGGCTCGATGGCGAGGCGCGCCACGCGCGATGCCTTCTCCCAATGCGTATGCGCAAGCGCCGCGATGGCAGCGATCAGCGCCACCAGGACGAACATCGCCATGGCCTTCGCGACCAGCCTTGCCCACTTCCGCGGGTCGCTCCATTGCTCGGCGAGGCTGTTGAAGATGGAGACGATGACCCAGGCACTTGCGGCAAGGTAGTCGAGTGGGCCGCTGAAGATCTCGAGCAGGTCCGGACCGAACATTGCGTTGAGCGCCAGCGCAACACCAAAGCCGACCGACGTCAAGGCGATGCCGATCAGCGACAACACCGCAAGCACGACGGTGGCGAGTCTGGCGGCCAGATCGATCGATGACGCGCCTGCGTAGCGGCTGCTTCGGCGGCGCCGCCGACACGCTTGGAAGGCGTTCATCTCGTGCCGCGGCGTGTTACCCAGCATTTGGGTCAGGGCGCACGCCCACCACCAACAGGTGCGGCCAAAGCGACCTTTCCATCCTGAATCGCGCGTTGATAGCAGTACACATCACGCGTCTGAAACTCGCCCATGTCCAGGACCGGAGTTCTGGGACTTCTATCTCTGCGGTGATCCTTCCCCGCGACGACCGAAACGCGGTAACGGTTCAGATTGACTCGCTCTGGCTCGCTGAACCCCAGTAGTTGAAATGCCTTCGTGGAGGGACTTGCGAGCCCCTGCATGTCACGGTTTGACCACAGAGCTACGACGATACAGAGTGCGCCACCGATCAATCCAATCGTGAGGATCATTTCCCAGAAGCTCCAAGATCCGGCTCCCTCAGCAATTAGATACATCGTTGCCATACCAAACATGCCGAACAAGAAGCACCAAAGTGCAAGCGTCCAGTTCGCCGCGGCTTCAGCCTTCGATCCCCAGGGATGACCGATCCACAACAGCTCCTGCTGCTCATCCATGATCGCGCGTGCGTAGAGAACGTCGCCTTGCTTGGAGACCACGGCCTTGATGCGATTGCCTTGCTTGAGCCATTCGGCACCGCCGAACTGACCGCACATGACTTGACCGTCGATCAGGCATGCGAAATTCTGTGTATCTTCGCCGTCGTACATGGCCAGTGACGCTGCGTTGGCGGCTTGCCCAAACAAGTCGCCAACGACAGCGCCTGCGCCGGTAAGAACGGCGTGGCTCTTGTAGTGCTGGCTGACGCGCTTCAACAGGTTTTCGGTGCCAAGTGCGACATGGAGCTCCGACAACGTGCCTTCGATGGCGAACACTGCGTCAACATGATCGTCGTCGGTTCCGGCTTGGGGCGTGGGATCGACCATCGCTAGCCGCCGACTCCGACTATCTGCGCGGCGCGCTCAAGCATTTCGATCTCACGGCTTGCGCCATCGAAGTGATCAGCCTTAACTTCCCGTCCCGCCCAGTTCTTGTAAGTCTTGTCTTTGCGAAAAACGCACTTGTCGCACCAGTCTTGAAGTTCGTTGTCTTTGAAGTAGAGGTAGCCAATTTCGAAGACCGTCAACGCCAAGCCAGCCCAACTCCAGCGCGCGACCCAGACTAATAGTCGAACCCGCTTTGCAAGGACCGAGGCCACGTCGCCAAACGCGCTCAATGCTCGGTATCGCAGCGAATGCTTCGCGTAGCCCTTGGCGGCATGCGCCAGCAGAGGACCCGTGTACGAGTAGGCAGCCAAGATCGTCAATCCCGCGCTAACAAATCCGGTAAAGCTCCGTGCCCCGTAAATCATCTTCAGAGTTTTGTCATCTGTAGTTTTTAGTTTCTGGTAGTCTAGATATGCACCACACAACCCCGCCCCCATCCCCAACACCCCCGCCCCGAGCTTGAATCCGCCGCGCACGATATCGGCGCCCTTATTGATCGCGTTGACGCTCTTGTACGGCTCGATCTCGCGGATCGCCTTCGCGGCCGAGTAGTAGGTGTCCAGCACGATCGATCCCACGGCCATGACCGAGCCGCCGACCTCGAGCCAGCCCTTGGTGTCGTTGTCGAAGTGGGTCAGCTTCTCGCCCAGCGCGATCATCTCGATGCAGCCAAGGACGACACCGAGCCGCGTTTGGTGGTAGTTGTTCGTCGACGGGCTCGCGTTGCCTTGGAGTTGACCCAGCGTGAGCTTCTTGTTGGCCTTGGCCTGCGCATCGGCGATCAGTACTTCCAAAGAGCCTTCGACTTGCGATGCAACCTTGGTCGCTTTTGTGGAGGCCTTGTCGGTGCGACGCTGCTCGGCGCGCCGCTCGGTACGTTCCCGTTGATGCGTGGCAATCTTCTCCTTCGGAATCGTCAGCAGGATCTCGTCGAACGCGATGCTCGCGGTCACGCCGCCGAGCCTGGCGTAGAGCAGGCCGCTGATGCGTGCAGTGACGATCTTGTCGAAGGTGCCGCCCAGTCCGGTCCTGAACACCGCGCGGGTCATGTCCGATGCCTTGTGGTACAGCACCACCTCGTAACCCTTGGACCACTTCCTGGAGAAGTCCTGGCCCTGGTTGCGCACCCACTCGTCAAAAGCGGAGTCGATCTTCTTGAACCCGTCCACCAAGCCTTTGACAGCTCTCAGAACCATCGCCGGCCCGATGGCCGAAGCATGATCGACGCTGGCGACGGCAGAGGTGATCTCGGCGTTGGCGAGTATGGCCGCGGCGATCAGATCGTCTTGGTTGTAGTACACGCCGCGCATGTACAGATTTCGTCGCTCGACGGATGGGGCTTTGATCCACGCGTCGAGCTTGTCCTCCGCGGCTTTGCAGCCGGCGATGCCATAGGTGCACAGGGCTGCATGGACGGCGAACGAGAGGCCGGACCGCGAGTCCGTCGGATCGAAGGTGTCGAAGGCACTCACCAGACGATCGGACTCGAACCAACGAAGGTGCTGGGCAGCCCGTGCCTCCACGGTGTCGGATGCATTCGCGATGTGCGCTTTCAGCGTGACGTAAAAGCGCTCCATTTCGATGGTGTCGAGACGGCTTTCGTACTTCGAAGCCCATGTTGCCTGGGCTTTGGCCTTTCCCGCGGCGATGTAGCTGGCGTAGTTCCGGTCGCGCGTGGCGATGGAGTCAGCGATTGCGGCTTCGGCGCTTAGCGCATCCGACTCTCGACCCCTCGCGCGTAGCTCACGCACGATGCCGCGCTGCCGCTCGAGCCACCGATCGCTTCCTTGGCGATGTTGATCGATAAGGGCAACGTCGGTCTGCACCACGCCAGCGAGCATTCCAGATTTGACCTCCTGAATCTGCTCGTAGACCTGAAGTCGCTGCTGGTTGCTCGCGCCGTATTGATCGGTCGCAGCGAGGTAGTGCTCGACGCCCTCGAGGGCCGAGTTGCGAAAATCATTCAGCTCCTGCGTGATGCCGATGTGGTCGTGGACAACGTAGGCGGCCCCCTTCAGCCGCTCGAGCTTGAACTGCAGCACGCCGAGTCGCCCGGGAGGAGGCTGATCGAGAGCCGGGGCTGGAACGCCTGCGTACGCCGCAGTGCTGGCCGGGAACAACTGACGGCTCATGACTTTGCCCAAGTCGCTGTCGAGAGCGTTGGCGCATTGTGCATAGAGCAGCCACTCGACCACGTGTTGGCCGAGCTTGTCGGGCGTCAGGCTGTGCGCCTGAGCGCGGCTGCCCGCCTTGGCCCAGCCTCGGGGGTCGAAGGCCTGCATCTTGCCGCCGCCCACGAACATGTCGGCGTTCTTCTTGTACTCGTCGAGCTTGGAGGGCGTCATCGCGCTGGGCGTGAACAAGAAGTAGACGCGTTGCACGTCTTCGACTTCCTTGATCGCCACGCAACTGGCGTCGATGCCGCAGGTGCTGCCGTCGCACGTGAAGGTGACGGGGGCGGTCGGTGGCCGCTCGATGTCGAACTTGTAGAGGTACGCGTCTTCGGTGATCGCATAGCCTTCCCAGTAAGTGACCAGGCCGTGGCCTTCGATGTTGCGGCGGATGAGGACGTACAGATACCCCTGGCGCATCAGGCGTGGCGCGTAGACGCCGTACGTGAGCGCGAGGTCGCTGACGCCTTTGCCGAGGGTGCCGGGCAGCGCCGGCACGAGCGATGGCGCCTTGTCGTCGACGACAACGGCATACCTCAAGGGCAAGATCAGCAGGCCGGTCTTGTCGCAGAACTTGCAGTCTTTCATGATGGCAAGGCAGTGGCTGGAGTTGATGGCTGCGCGAGCAGCGCTTCGAGGGGCATGTCGCGCGTCGTTGCCGCACGAATCAACGCGGACAGGTCTGGCCTTGCGGTGAATGCTGCTCCCGTGCGCACCGCGTGGACGACGTAGCAGACCTGATCGTCGCGGCTGCGGAGCCCCGCCGATTGGGCCTCGAGCGCAAGGGCGTCCAGGCGGGCATCACTGGCTTGAGCAGGCGCAAGGTCGAGCTTCGCGGCGGCGAGGTTGACGATCTCGATGCGCTCGAGTGCTTGTGCGAGCGCGCTCGGCAGTCCGCGACTTGCGAACGTGGCGTTCGTCTGCGAAAGGTCTCGGCGCTCGATCGTGCACAGTGCGCCCACTCGATCAAAGTAGCACCAGCGCTGAACCGGGCCGAGCCACGTGTCGCAACTGCAATCCGGCGGGAATGTCGGATCACCGAGCAGTCGCGGCAGATGCGCGACGACTCGCGGGTCGAAGCAACGGAAGTAGACGACTTTGCGCTCGCCACGGACGTCACCGCGTACGAGCAGTCTGGCCTTCAGTGCACGCTGCAAGTCCCGCGGTTGTGCGTGGCTGAACAAGAAGGCACACACCCCGCGATGACCAACGGGCTCGGTCGCCTGCTGCGCCGCCTCGCGCAGCGCAGCTTCGATCACGACAGCGTGGCAGCTGCGGGTGTAGTCGAGTCGCAGGAGCAGGGGTGAGCGATCCGGCGCGTGGTCGAACAGCGGGGTGTTCAGCGGCCAAAGATCGTCGCCGTTCAACTCGGCTGCCGCGATCTCGTCGACCAACGCGTCGCCGGTGAAGCGGTCGAGGAGAAGGTAGACAAGACCGCCGTAGTCGCGTGCGATGGTGAAGACGGCGTCGCTTGCACGCGAGCGCGATGTCGGCAGAACGATGTTCATCGAGCGTGCTGCGGACGAAAGCCGACCTGCCGCTTCAGCCAACCGCCACGATGGCCGAGCCGGCGCTGCTCGCGGCTGACATGGTGAACTCGCAAGGCTTCAACTTGCTCGGAGCTTTCAACGCTAGTGCTTGCGACGCCGCCCCCGCCGAAGTCAACACCTTCATGCTCGCCCTGAACTCCACCTTCCCCGGCCCGCTCAAGGTGATGTTGCCACTCTGAATCCGAATCGCCGCGCCGGCCGCGGTCAGCAGGATGTGATTCGGCGCAGAGATCTTGACCATGCCGTGCGTGCTTGCCACATCGATCGCTTTGTCTGCGGTGAAGTGCATCGCCGCCGTCTGACTCTGCACGTTCACATTGCCACTGGCCGCATGCAGCTTGATCCCTGTCTCCTGATTCGGCTTGTTCGGGTTGCCCTTGCGCCCATACGTATAGAGCACGATCCCGTCCTTCGTCGCCAGACTCCAATGGCGCTGCGCGATCTGCTGGCTGTCTTGGCCGGCGGTGAGGGCGATGTGCGAGCCGGCGCTCCACAGGTGGTTGGCGGGGGTGTACGCGCCGATGCCTGCGGGCGCTGCGAGCACGAGTTCGGGCCTTGTCCACGCCGGCACCGTGCCCGCACCGCCGCTGATCGTCGCATCGGTGCCGTCGCCGGGATCGCCTCGCGTGTCGGTCATCGCCAAGCTCTCATGTTGCTCGAACTGCGCGATCTGCACCGCAAGCTGCTTGCCCTTGTCTCCTGGCTTGGCCCCTTTGACGAGCGGCTCGCCTTGCAACAACGCCTCATGATCCTGTGCACTCTGCGCCAACGTCTGCGTCAGTTGCGCACTCGCGTCCAGCACCGCCTGCGCGGGCCGGGCATCGATCTGCTTGTTGTTCGCGTCATGCCACGCACTGACCAACACCCCCGAGCCCGCACGCAGCGCGCCATACGCCTGCGTCGTCAAGTCCAACCCATGCCCACGCGGGTTCAACCGCTGGTTGTCGCGTTGGTGCAGCAGCTTGCCCAATTGAAGCCGGGTTGCCGCTTGCGTCGTCGACAACTCGATGCGCCCGCCGCCGTGGCTGCCGTCAGCCGGCGAATCGTCGAAGACGAGTTGGTTGTAGCCGCCCGTGCCCGATGCGCTCGATGCCAACTCCTGTGTCTTGAACCCCGCCAGCACATGCGCATGCTGATGGCCCTGCATGTCGCCACTGGCCTTGCTGCCCGGGAACCAAGCCGGCGCATCACCCGTCGAGCCGGCCGCACCACCGCCCACGCTGTTGCCCTGCGCGTCGGCTTGGCCCGTGCCGTTGTAGACGCTGCCAACGATCACCGGCCGATCGATGTCGCCACCGACGAAGGCCACCAGCACCTCTTGCCCCACGCGGGGCGTGAAGTTCGACCCCCAGTTCGCGCCGGCCAGCATCTCGCCCACGCGCACCCAGGTGCCCGAAGCATCCGAAGCCGGTGCCCCCGAGCCACCGCTGGAAGCAAGCGAGCGATGCGAACCCGCATCCCCTCTCTGCCAATGAAACTGCACCTTCACCCGATGATCGCGATCGGTGTGAATGGGTGCGCCGAGCCCCACGACGATGGCGGTCTGCACGCCTTGCACGGTGGGGCGCGGCGACAGCCGAGCATCAGGCACATCGAGCTGTGCCAAGGCCTGCACCGGCTCGAGCTGCGGAAGCCTGCGCACCGCCATCACCGCAGGCTGAAGTTCGAGGTGGGCGTCGAACAGCGGCTGGGCGCTGTCGTTGGCAAGCTCGCGCGTCGGCGCAGGGTCATCGGCGACGCCACCGAGTGCCGCGAGCAACGCCGCCTTCACATCGGCCGTCAGGTTGTTGCGCGCCGCGAACCTGCCGCCGAGCACCACGAAGCGATCGCGCGCGTCGTCGAAACCATCGTGCTCATGGTGATCGACCAGCGTGAAGGCGGTGCCGACCTGTGCTGCGCGCCAAGGCCCGCGCGCATACGCCACCGCCGCACGTGCATCCAGCGCCTGCTGGCGACGCAACGCGAGGCGCTCGCCCTGCGTGCGGTCTTCGAAGGGGTAGGCCCCGGGCACGTCCTGCAACTCGAGCGCATGCATCGCCGATGCATCGGCGCTGCCCTGCGACACCGCCACCGCACCCGCAGCGCGGTAGTCGGGGCTGGACAGACGCACCGACGATGTCTGCGTCTGCCGCTCACCACGAAAGCGCACCAGACTGTCCGCGGCCATTGACGCGCCCGACTGCGTGAAGCGCACGACCGGTTGTGCGTTCGGCACGAACGCACTGCCGTGATCGGCCAGCACCAGCGTGTGGCTGCCCAGCGCTGCATCCATCGGTGCCCCCTCGTGCTCGAACCAGCACACGATGCCTTCTTCGCTCAGCAGCCGCGTCACGAAGTCGAAATCGCTCTCCTGGTACTGCACGCACAGCGATCGTTCGGCGTACACCGACGCATCGGCCAGGTCCCAGCGCCACGCGGGGGCGAGCCGACCCTTGCCGCTGTAGGCCCCGAGCACCGCATCGACGATCGCTGGCACGCTCATCGACTGGAAGACTCGGCTGTCGCGCGTGTAGGACGCAAATGCGAGCCACGGCTCGATCACCAGCCGATAGCGCGCAAGACCGCCGTCGCTGCCCAACAGCGAGATTCGCGTGACGTGACCGTGAAACGGCCGCAGCGCCAAGCGGCTGGCCTGCGTCAACAACTCGAGCAGCACCGGTTGGCCCAGCAGTGTCTTCAGCTCGAGGTGCGTGTCGATGCACAACGCATCGACGTGGATCGCGAAGCCTGCGCGCGGCACGGGGTCGGGGCTCGATGCCGAGGGCGCAGCTAAAAGCGCAGCCGCGTGTTCGCCCGCATGCGGCCCGATCGACTCGACCACGACCGCGCGTTCGGCCAGCAGCACATCGGGGCCCAACGGTGTGTGCAGGCGCAGCAGTCGCGAGGCTTGCGTGAAGGGACCCGACAGCGCGGACAGCAGCAGTGCGATCAGGTTCATGGTGTTCCGCGAGAGCGCTCGGCTGATTCAGTTCACGACGTACTTGAAGTCGCCGTTCTTCGCCGCACGCACCTTGATCGACTTCACCGCTTGGCCTTGCACCATGCGCGCCAGCACGTGCTCGGCGATCTGCGGCAGCAGCGTGCCGGTCAGGATGTGGTCGACGTTGCGCGCGCCGCTGTCGACCTCGGTGCAGCGTGCCAGCACGGCGTCGACGAGCTTGTCGTCGAGGTCGAACTCGGCGTGGTGGTTATCGCGCACCCGCGCGGCGATGCGCGACAACTTCAGCCGGATGATGTCCAGCAGCACCACATCGCTGATCGGGAAGTACGGCACCACCTTCAGCCGGCCGAGGAACGCGGGCTTGAAGCTCTTCACCAGCACCGGGCGCAGCGCGTCGGCCAGTGCATCGGCGGTGGGCAGGTCCGCCTCGTCCTTGTTCAAACACGCCTGCATGATCTGCGCCGACCCGACGTTGCTGGTGAGGATGATCACGCAGTTGCGAAAGTCGATCTCGCGGCCCTCGGCGTCATCGAGCACGCCCTTGTCGAAGACCTGATAGAAGAGTTCGAGCACGTCGGGGTGCGCCTTCTCGACCTCGTCGAGCAGCACCACGCTGTACGGGTTGCGGCGCACGGCTTCGGTCAACACGCCGCCTTCACCGTAGCCGACGTAGCCGGGTGGCGAGCCCTTCAGGCCCGAGACGGTGTGCGATTCCTGGTACTCGCTCATGTTGATCGAGATGAGCTTGCGTTCGCCGCCGTACAGCGCGTCGGCCAACGCGAGCGCGGTCTCGGTCTTGCCGACGCCGCTGGGACCGACGAAGAGGAACACGCCCTTGGGCTTGTTCGGGTCTTCGAGGTTGGCGCGCGCGGTGCGCACGCGTTGGGCGACGGCGGCGAGGGCCTGCGATTGGCCGAGTACGCGCTCGGTCAACGTGGGCTCGAGGTTCATGACGTTGCGGATCTCGTCCTTGACCATCTTGCCCAGCGGGATGCCGGTCCAGGCGGCCACGATCTCGGCGACGACGTGGGCGTCGACCTGCATCGGGATCAGCGGTGAGTCGCCTTGCAGCTTCGCGAGCTCGTCGAACTTGGCTTGGAGGGCGGCGCGGTCGGGGGAGGAGGGGAGCGGCGTCGATGCGGCGGTGGTCTTCTTGCGTGCCGCCGACTTGCCTGAGGGCTTGGTTGGCGCGGACCCTTCGACAGGCTCAGGGTGAACGGTAGTGTGAGCGTTGGTGTGAGCGGTAGGGGCTTCGAGCTTGGCGCGCAGCTCGGTGATCTCGTCCACGAGCTTCTTCTCGGCGTCGTAGCGCGTCTTCAGGTCGTCGAGTTCTTTGCGGCCAGCTTCACGTTCGACGCGTCAGCTGCGCCAGCCGTGCGTGATGCACCCGACCGCTCGCGGCCTCGCGTTCCAGCGCGCGCGCTTCGGCCTCGAGGCGCTCGAGGTGCTTGGTGATTTCTTCCATGCGCGCCGGCACCGCGCTTTGGCCCAGCGCGACCTTGGCGCATGCGGTGTCGAGCACGCTGATGCACTTGTCGGGCAGTTGCCGGCCGCTGATGTAGCGCGCCGACAGGCGCACGGCTTCGGTGACAGCCTCGTCGAGGACGCGCACCTTGAAGTGCGCTTCCATCAGCGGCGCCATGCCGCGCATCATCGCGGCGGCCATCGCTTCGGTGGGCTCTTCGACCTTCACGACCTGGAAGCGGCGTGCGAGGGCGGCGTCTTTCTCGAAGTACTTCTTGTATTCGCTCCACGTGGTGGCGGCCACGGTGCGCAGTTCGCCGCGCGCCAGCGCAGGCTTCAGCAGGTTGGCCGCGTCGCTGCCGCCGGCCGCGCCGCCCGCGCCGATCATCGTGTGCGCTTCGTCGATGAACAGCACGATCGGGTGCGGGCTCTTCTTCACTTCGTCGATCACGTTCTTCAGGCGGTTCTCGAACTCGCCCTTCACGCTGGCGCCGGCTTGCAGCAGGCCCATGTCGAGCGTGTGCAGCTCCACGCCCAGCAGCGGCGGCGGCACGTCCTTCGCGGCGATGCGCAGCGCCAGGCCTTCGACCACCGCGGTTTTGCCGACGCCCGCCTCGCCGGTGAGGATGGGGTTGTTCTGGCGGCGGCGCATCAGGATGTCGATGACCTGGCGGATTTCGGCGTCGCGGCCGATCACCGGGTCGATCTTGCCGTCGCGTGCGCGCGCGGTGAGATTGGTGGTGAACTGGTCGAGCGCGGGCGTTTTGCCGCGCGCCCGCTGCGCTTGGTGTGTCGGCGGTCTCTTCTTCTTGCGCGGCGGGTGCGTCGGCGCTGCGCAAGGCGTCGCGTCGTTCTTGCGAGCCGCGCGTGTGTTCGTCGAGTTTGTGCTTCAGCTCGTCGGCCTTGAACTTCACGAAGAGCTTGCTGCCGCGAAAGGCCAGTTGGCTCAAGCCCGGCGCGGTCAGCAGCGCCAGCAGCAGATGGCCGCTGCGCACCTTGGCCAGGTGCGAGTCGAGCGACGCGATGAGCCATGCATGCTCGAGCAGCGTGGGCAGGTGCGGGCTGAAGACTGGCGTGCGCGTGTTGCCGTTCTTGAAGCGGCCGAGCTCGGTCTCGAGGTCACGCTGCAGCGCGGTGGCCGACACGTCGAAGCGCTTGCACAGGATCGACAGGTCGCTTTGCGGCTGTTCGAGCAGCGCCAACATCAGATGCTCGAGGTCGACTTCGTAGTGGCCGCGAGACATGCACAGGTTCGCAGCGCGCTCGGCGGCGATGCGCGTCGTGTCGTTGAGCTTGCCGATCAGGGTCTTGAGGTGCGTTGACATGAACGAATGGTGAGACCATGAACGAATGGCGAGCGGTGTCAGGCCAGCGCCAGCAGGTCGTAGCCCGCGTCGCTGCGGTCTTCGCGTTGAAGTTTGGTGATGAGGAAGCTGTTCCAGCCAAGCCAGGTGCCGCGGCCGGCCTCGAGGCGGCTGCCGCGCACTTCGTCGGCCTTCAGGTGCAGGCGAATCTCGTACTCGAGGCTTGCGCCCGTCATCAGTTGCAGCATCTGCTTCAGAGCCACTGCGGCGGGGCCGCCGGGCAGGAAGCGGTGGAACTTGTCGACATCGAGCGGGCCGATGTCGAGGCGCACGCGCAGGTCGCGCTGCCACACGCGTTCGCCCACCACCGCGTCGCGGCCCAGCGTGGCATGCCCGATGCCGATGAGAGCTTGCTGCGAAACGGGAAGTCGAAACCAGCGGCCGACGAACGGTGTCAGTCGCACCTGGACGCCAAAGTACATCGCCACGGCGCGTTGCACGGCCTCGCCTGAGAGGGTGCGCTTCTGAAAGACGCCGGCGTAGAAGGCGATGGCGTGGTCGGACATGCCGCCGTCTTCGGGGCGCAGGCGGTCGCGCAAAGCGTTCTGGCCCAAGCCGGCCAGGGACAGCATCAGCGGCAGGAAGCGGTTGCGGCCGTCGGCCTCGTAGTGCAGCGGCAGGCGGTGCTTGCGCCAGCCTTCGTAGAAGAGTGCGACTGCGCGGTGCTGGAAGATGTCGAGGAATGCGCGCGCGGCTTTGTCGCGCTGGTAGATCTCGCGCTGCGCGAGGGTCTCGGTGTAGTGGGTCGGCAGCACACCTGTGACGCCCAACAGGCCCATGAAGGCGGGCGTGATCTCGACATGATCGATCGACGCGGGGTCGGGCGTGTCGTCGTTCGTGTCAGGCCTGGCGGCTGCGTCGTCTTCGGCGATGGCCTGCCGTATCGCGTGCAACGATTCGAGCTCGCTGGCGGGAAAGTCCAGCGACAGCGAGTTGCGAAAGCGCAGCCGACTTTCGAGCACACGCTGCCCCGACAACCCCTGCGCACGCCCGAGCCAGCGCTGAAGCAGCCGCACGGCCTGGAAGAAGCCGAAGCGGTGCGGCTCGCGCAGCAGCTCGCCGATCACAGCAGGGGGAGTGCGCCGCTTCGTTCCGGACATGACATGAGCAGCTCACCCGTGCGCGCAGAGACGACACGCAGGCGGCTGAAGCTGTTGATGTGGGCGTATAAACCGAAGAAGTGGTCCATCACGCCGACGAAAAGGCCCAGGCCCGAGCCGGTGAAGTGCGACTCATCGAGCGCGAGGCGCACTTCGACGCCGCGCACGAGGCAGGGGAAGGGCTCGCCGGGCATCCAGGCGCTGGCGGGTTCGTAATCCACGCGCACCACGCCATCGATCTGACGCGCGTTCACGGCGCTGCGCGGCAGGTCATAAAGGCGAAGCAGCTCTTTCAGCGCGTCGATGCCGCCCGCAGTCAGCGACAGGTGGTTAAGCGACAGGTGCGAAATCAAGCGCCACAACGTACCCGAGCCGCGCGCGAAACGGTGGGGCATGGTGGGCTTGCGCAGCAGGCGGATTTCTTTTGCGAGTGCGCCGCCGTCAAGGAAGAGGTCACCGCCCGGGTTGCCGATGCTCAGCTGCGTGGGCAGGTCACGGTTGGTGGCCTTGACCTGGAGCGACAACGTGTCGGTCTGCGGCTGCGCGGGGTCGAAGTCGATGTCGACGATCGAGATCTCGGTTTCGTAGCCCGGGCTGCGCTCGGCCAGCGCATCGTCGCGGCTGGCCGACCAATAGCGGCCAGCATCTTCACCCTCGCCGACGAGGTTGTCGTGCTGAAGCGCGAAGAACGGGCGGAACTCGGCGATGGTTTCGCCCTGTGGCGTCTTCTGCAGGCGCCAGACTTTCTCGATGGTGTGGACCTCGAAGGCATAGGCCCGCCGTGCGTCGGGCAGCACCGGGTACGACGTGCGCTGATGCGTGACGCGGATGGGGTCGGCACGCTGTGTGAAAAGGTTGATCACCGGCGTGCAGCCGAGCAACACGTTGCGCTCGGCCAGGGTTTCGAGCAGGCGCCCTTCGTCGGTGTCGGACCGCACACCCGTGAGGGCGACGTGCAGCGTGAGCCGCCGGGTACCGGCCGCGTCAGCATCGGCGAGGGTCGCTGGCGGCAGAGGCAGGTCGACGAAGGCGAACTTCTCGGGGAAGGCGAAGTATTCGGTCAACAGTCGGTACGCGGTGTGCGAGCGGCCGTCGACGTCGATCAGCGCCTGGTCGTCGGCGAATCCGACGGCACGCGGAAGGCACGCGGGTGCGTCGGCCCACGGACCGTGTGGACGCACTTGAACGAAGGCGGCGCGTGCGCGGCCGAGCAGTGCCTCGCGGATCGCGGTCACCTGCGAAGACTCGCCGTCGATGTAGACGCGCAGCGCATCGAGCCCCAATTCGCCCCAGCGGGCCTGCGGCGAGACGAGCTCGAACTCGAGCGAAATCATCGACGTGGCAAGCGTCGGCCACGGCGTGCCGGGTGGTGCACTCGCTGCCGCACGGAACTGCGCTGAACGAAGGGTCAGCGGTGCCAGCTGGGTTTCGTAGGCAACGGTGAACTTGCAGGCCACGCCACGAACAGGCCGCGACGACAAGACAGTGCCGCGCGGTAGGACCTGCGCCGCGCTCATCTGTGCGCCCGCGGTACCCATGTCGAATCGGGCGATCGCGCACGACGGGAAGGGTCGCAGGTAGTGCGGGTACAGAACCTCGAGGAAGCTTTCGGTGAAGAGCGGAAAGTCGTCGTCGATGCGTTTGTGAACCCGCGCCGCCAGCAGTGCGAACGACTCGATCAGGCGTTCGACATGCGGGTCTTGCCCGACGTCGCCGGTCAACATCAGTCGACCCGCGATCTTGGGGTGGCGTTTTGCGAAGTCGCCAGCCTGGCTGCGCAGCAGCGCCAGTTCGCGTTCGTAGTGGGGCAGCAGATCGTCCATGTCGAGCTATCGGAATTGGCAAGGACGGATCATGGCGCGGCACGCGAAGTGTTGACTTCGTAGTGTTGCGTTGTTGCGTTCAACACGGCGTCGAAGTCGACGGGTTCTTGCAGCGGGCTGACGCACAACAGCGCCTTGATCGAGAAGCGCAGTTGCTGCGCCGAGCTGGACTTCACGTCGATCGACACCTGCACGCGTTTCAGTCGAGGCTCGTGCGCGACGATGGCGGCTTCGAGGCGGCGACAGATCCGATCCCGGTCGTTCGAGCCAGAGACCGACAGCGACGAGAAGTCTTCGAGCCCGTAGCCCAGGACAGAGAGCGCGCGCATTCGGATGCGCCTCGAGCAGCGCCGCGTCGATCGTCCGGCGGGTGTTGAGCAGTGCCTCGAGGTCCTGCATCACGGTGCGCTCGAGCTGGGCCACCGACAACGTCATGCGAACGCCGTCCTTGGGCGAACCCGGGTCGTCGGTCAGCCGGTCGAAGAGATAGGGAGGAAATCGGTGCACGGAATACGTTGGATTGCGTCAAAAAAAGAGAGCGGCATGACCCGCCGCTCTCTTCATTCACATGAAACGTCAAAGACGCGATCAGGCTGCGAAGGCAACCTCGTTCGTCTTCAGGTTCCACATGCCCTGGACGTTCGTGTTCTTCGCGGTGCCACCGTCGAGCGGGGCCTCGTTGTAAGTCCACTGCACGGCCGAGTAGCGCAGACCGAATGTTTCGGTCGGCAGTTCTGCGCCCGACGCGATGGTGGTGCCAACCGACGACACCACGACGTTCTTCAGCGCAACTTTCAGGTAGTTGATGCGCTTGTTCCCGCTCTGCGTCTTGTCCTGACCGCCCAGCGCGCGATAGAAGAAGATCTCAACGTCCTTGTAGACCGTGCCAGCCGAGGCCGCTTGCCACAGCTTGGTCGATGCCGAGTCGATCTCCTTGTTGAAGATCATTTCGCCATGCTCGGTGCGCTCGGCGGTGTGGCCGCCGGCGGACGATGCTGACGATGACTTCGGCTGGCGGATGAAGTGCTCGTAAGACGCTACTTCGATGGCGCCGTCGGCCGCGTGCTTGGCATCACGTGACTCGCCTTTGATGTCGCCGTTCTTGAAAACGACGTAAATGTCTTTCATGCGTGTTCCTCCTGGGAGCTAAAAAGTGGGAGCGAAAGCATCGTTATGCCAAGTTATCCCTTCTGACCCTGCGGCAACTCGGCTACCAACCGCAGGGAAACTGTCAATTCATCGAGCTGGAAGTGCGGGCGAATGAACGACACCGCGCGGTACACGCCGGGCTTGCCCGGCACCTCGCTCACTTCCACGCTGGCCTCGCGCAGCGGGTAGGCCGCCTTCACTTCCTGAGTGGCGTTGTCATCGGTCGTGACGTACTGCTTGAGCCACTGGTTCAGGAAGTCCTGGACGTTTGCCGCCGAGGCGAAGCTGCCGATCTTGTCGCGCATCATCGCCTTCATGTAGTGGGCGATGCGGCAGACCGCGAACATGTACTGAAGCTGTGCCGACAGGCGTGCGTTGGCGTTCGCTGCGTCGCTGTCGTAGCGTTTGGCCTTCTGCGACGACTGGGCACCGAAGAACGCGGCGTAGTCGGTGCTTTTGCAGTGCACGAGCGGGATGAAGCCCAGGTCTGCCAGTTCCTTCTCGCGCCGGTCAGTGATGGCGATCTCGGTCGGGCACTTCAGCGCGATCTCGCCGTCGTCGGTCTTGAAGGTGTGGGTCGGCAGGTCTTCGACCAGGCCGCCGCCTTCCACGCCGCGAATCGCGGCGCACCAGCCAAAGCTCTCGAAAGCCGACGTGAGGCGTGCGCCAAAGGCGTAGGCTGTGTTGATCCACAGGTAACGCGAATGGTCGCTGCCGTCGACAGCCTCGACGAAGTTGAAGCCTTCGGTGACAGTGCCTTCTTTCGGGTCATACGGTTCGCGACCCAGGAAGCGCGGCAGCGTCAGGCCGACATAACGCGAGTCTTCGGCGTCGCGGAAGGACTTCCACTTCGCGTACTCGGTCGTGTCGAAGAGCTTCGATAGATCTCGCGGCTTTCCGAGTTCGGAGAACGTGTCCAGGCCGAACAGTTCGGGCGAGGCGGCCGATACGAACGGCGCGTGCGCCGCAGCGGCCACGTGCGACATCTGCTCGACGAAGAACATGTCTTCGCCCTGGCGGGTGATGTCGTAGTCGCCGATCAGCGCGCCGAAAGGCGAGCCGCCGAACGTGCCGAACTCTTCTTCGTAGACCTTCTTGAACAGCGTGCTCTGATCGAAGTCGATCGCCGAGCGGAAGTCGCGCGTCAGCTCCTGCTTGGTCGCGTTGAAGACCTGAATCTTCATCATCGCGCCGGTCGACGTGTGCTTGCATAGGTAGTGCAGGCCGCGCCAGCTCGATTCCAGCTTCTGGAAGTCGGGGTGATGCATCACCTCGCTGAGCTGCGCCGAGATCAGTCGGTCGAGTTCGGCAACGCGAGCATCGAGCGTGACGCTGAGGTTGTCGGAGACGACAACTTCGCCCTTCAGGACCTCGCGGACCAATTCGGAGATGATGTCCCTGGCGTGCGAGCGCTCGGCGTCGGATCGCGCGGCCTTGCTCTGCGAAACGATGTCGTCGAGCAGGCTGGTGGTTGCCGTCGCGGCAGCCGTGGCTTGGGTGGTTGCAGCTTGCGCCATGGTCGTTACTCCTGGTTCCCGGCTTCTTTGCCGAGCTTGGCAAGCTGTTCGGTGTTCTTCAGCACGTCGCCGAGGATGTCTTCGAGCTTCTCGTTGCCGGCAAGCTTGTTGCGCAGGTCACCGAGCTTCGTGCGGGCCTCGAGCAGCTTGCGCAGCGGTTCGACTTTCTGCACCACCGACTCGGGGCGGAAGTCATCGAGCTGTTCGAAGGCGAGGTTGACCGACAGTTCGCCGCCCGTTTCGCTCAGCGTGTTCTTCACGCGGTACGCCGCCTGGGGCGCCATGCCTTTCATGACGTCGTCGAAATTGTCGAGGTCGACCTTGACGAATTTGCGGTCCTTCAGGCGGGGAAGGGGCTTGTCAGGATCCTGCTTGCCCGTGAAGTCGCCGAGAACACCCACGGCGAACGGAATCTCCTTTTGCTCGATCGCGTCCCCGACTTCAACGTCATAGGACAAGCGCACCCGCGGAGGACGCACCTTCTCCAGGCGCTTTTGAACACTTTCTCTCTTTGCCATGTGATTACCTTAAGCGTGAGTCGAATCAGGACGTGCAAGCTGCGGACGTTAGCGAAGCACCTCGAGCGGATTGCTCGGCAAGTTTCTCTTCTGTGGAGGCGATGAGTTGGAAGCACCGGGCACCGGATTCGGTGTAGGCGTTATCTGACCTTGTCTCGGGGCTTTCGAAGATGGGCGGTCCGAGGTATGCGTGACTGACTGGGTAGGTGCTTTGCTCTTTTCGATGGCCGAGACCGGCTGAGCCGCCAACAGCGAGGGTTCGCCCAGGAGGGACCGCAGTGTCTGAACGATGGATTCAGCCTGCGAACGGGAATCCCCGAGCGCTTGCTGTTCGTTCAGATTTGCCACTGCGCGCGACGAAACGCGCAGTCCGCTCACAGCCATGAGCCCCAGTGCGGTCTGGTCATGCGGACTACGTTGAACCGCCTCCTCTGACGCCACGATGGCGTTGCCGTAGTCGGCAGCTTCGAAGTGGCTCTGCGCCAGGCGAACCCACGGCACATGCTCGCTGGGATACGCCGCTGCGGCAGCGCGGTAGGCGTCGCGCGCCTTCTGCACGTGCCCGTCGACGCGTGCCTTGTCAGCGGTATCCAGCATCTGCGCCAGGGGCGAGATCACAGCCGCCGGTACAGGTGCAGGCGCCGGAAGCTTGTCGGGTATGGACGCACAACCCGCTGCGAAGGCACATGCCGCTGCCAGAGCCGCAGCGCGCATGGAACTCAAATTTTCGAATCGAGGCCGCGAGGGCAACACAGCGATGTCCGTCACGACTTGTTGCGATCCAGGTTTCGAGCACGAGTTGCTCTGATGTGTCGGAATCTACAGCAATGACTCTTCGATGCGAGCCCCCTTACTCGTTGGATGCTGGTACTCGAGGTCGCAACGAAACTGAGGTTGAAATAGCGCGCGTGTTCGACCAGCACTCGCGTGATCGCACTTCCACCCCTGTTGCTGCGCGCCTCATCGATCGCACGCAACCTTTTCGACATCGACGTTCACCCGTGCCCGATCGTTCCTCCTGCGTAGCCATCACATCGTCGCGTCTTCGCCTGACCGCCATGGCGCTGTCGGCTTCAATGGCGTTGTGTGGCTGCGCCACCGTCGGCGAAGCAGTCGGCACCGGGCTCGAGAAGCTTGGGCTGAAGCAACCGACCTCGATCGCCGAGGTGAAAGCGATGGTGCCGCTCAGCAAAGAAGTAACTTTTCGTCTTCACGCGGGCGAAGCGCTCAACGTCGATGCGGAGTCACGCCCGCTCTCGGTGGTCGTGCGCGTCTATCGCCTCAAGTCGACCGAGGCTTTCATGAATGCGCCGCTCACGGCCTTCAAGGATGCCGAAAGCGAAAAGGCGGCCTTCGGGCCTGAAGTCATCGAACGTCCGGGAAGTGGTGCTGACACCCAGACAGAGGTACGAAGTGATCGAAGCGCTGCCGTTGGACGTGAAGTACATCGCCGTTGTCGCACTGTTTCGTGCACCAAGCCCCGGGCGTTGGCGTTTTGCGTTCGAGAAAGATGCAGCCGTCAAGTCGGGGTTGACACTTGGTGCGCATGCCTGCGCGTTGAGCGTCGCGACTGGGCATGCACATAGCGTCGCACCCGAGCTGACACGGCTGGTGGGGGCGCGCTGCTCGTGAATGAACACAACATAACTTTGGGAATCACGTGATCCGTTCTTCGAAGATCCTCTGGGGAGAGGGCCTGTTTCTCCGCCCGCAACACTTTCAGCAACAAGACGCGTATCACGAGTGGCGGCTCGCCGAGGCGACGCGGGCGCTGCACCCGTACGCGTGGGGTGTGCGCAGCCTGCGCGTGGATGTGCACAGTCTGTCGAGCAACGTTCTTCGCCTGGAAGAACTCCAGCTTGTGCTGCCCGATAGCGATGCTGTCAATGCGCCCGCGGACGACGCGTTGCCGCGCCCGTTCAACTTGGCGTCACTGCCAGCCAGCGCCACCGAGGTGGTGTTTCACGCAGCCGTTGCGACGACGCGTTCTTCCGGCGCCAATGCATCGACGAATGGTGCCGATGTCGACGGGGCTCGTCGTTACGCGATGCAGGCGCAGCCAACCGCGGACCTGTTCACGCAGGCCGCGCAAGCCGAGCTGACCTACCTTCATCGCGTGGTGCGGCTGGTGCCCGACCACGAGCCGCGCGAGCATCTGGTGAGCGTGCCGGTTTGTCGCCTGCGCCGAAACGCGGCCGGCAGCTTCGAGCTGGACAACACGTTCGTGCCGCCGTCGCTGCACGTGCAGTCGTCGACCGAACTGATGGCACTGCTGCGACGCATGATCGACATGCTGCAGGCCAAGGTCGATGCGCTGTACGGCTTTCACCGCGAGCCATCGCGCCACGTGATCGAATTCCGCTCGGGCGACATCGCATCGTTCTGGCTGCTGCACACGGCCAGCACGGCCTGCGCCGGGCTGATGCACCTTCGGCAACATCCGGGGCTGCATCCCGAGCGGCTGTACCAGCGCCTGCTCGAACTGGCCGGCTCGCTGCTGACATTCTCCAAGGCGCACCGACTCGCCGATCTGCCGGCCTACGATCATCAGGTTCCGGGCCAGTCCTTCTCGCAACTCGAGGCCGTGGTGCGAGAGCTTCTCGAGACCGTGATATCGACGCGCTATTTCTCGATCACGCTCGCAGAGGTCAAGCCGTCGTTCCATGTTGGGCGGCTCGACAGCGGCAACATCACGCCGACCACCGCGTTCTACATCGGCGTCAGCGCATCGATGCCGGGCACCGAATTGACCGAAGCAGTTCCCGTGCGCTTCAAGGTTGGGGCGCCCGAAGACGTCGACAAGCTCGTGTTGTCAGCCACAGCGGGCGTGCGCATCACTCACCTGACGCAGGTGCCAGCGGCCATCCCCGTGCGTCCGGGTGCGTACTACTTCGCCATCGAGCCACGCGGTCCACTGTACGAACGCATGCTGCAGGCCCAAGCGCTCACGATCTACGCGCCCGCTGGCATCGCTGATCTTCGGATGGAACTGATCGCCGTTAATGCCTGAAGCCTGCAGCATCGTCGACCACACCATGTCCCAAGCCCCCTCGCTGATTGCCGCCACGGCCTCCGACACCACGCAGGCACCCTTGCGGATGGAAGCAGCCGAGAACCCGCAGTCGCTGCTCGACCTGATGCTGCACGGCTTCTACATGATCCTGCTGCTTCGCAACCGACACACTCCGGTCGATGCCGAAACCTTCCGCACGCGTGTGCGTGAATTTCTCGAGGGCGTTGACAAGGGCAGCCGTCGACTCGGCCTTGCGAGCGGCGACGTCCACCTCTCCAAGTACGCGTTCGCGGCGCTGCTCGACGAAACGGTGCTCACGTCCCAAAGCAGCATTCGCCCGGCGTGGGAACGCAAGCCGCTGCAGCTCGAACTCTTCGGCGACCAACTGGCGGGCCAGCACTTCTTCGACCGGCTCGAAGAACTGCGTCGCGAAGGCGTGGCCAAGGTCCAGGTCCTCGAGGTCTTCCACATGGCCTTGCTGATGGGCTTCCAGGGCAAGTACCGCATCGAAGGCCCCGAAAAGCTCGGCTACCTCACAGCGCGGCTGGGCGACGAGATCGCACAACTGCGCGGTGCGCGCCCGGGCTTTGCGCCGCACGGTCTGGCCAACGACAGCGTGCGCCACAAGCTGCGCCATCAAGTCCCGCTGTGGGTCATGACCAGCGCCTTCGCGTTGGCCGGGCTGCTGGCCTTCATCGGCCTGCGCTGGTGGCTGGCGCATCAAACCGAAGCCGACCTTACGGGCTACCAAGGCATCGTCAAAATGCCCGAGCAGCCCGCCTACGTGACGATCACGCTACCTTGACCGGGCGTCCAACACCATGGCGATGGACACCCCTGCATCCGCGGCTACGTGGTTGACGGCTGATCGGCTGAGCAGCCGCAGCGACTTCCTCGGCAGTCTCTTCGGCTCCGCGATCAGCCAGCACGCTCGCATGCTTCAGCTGGAAAGCGCGCTGCCCGACCTGGCGCTCATCCCCGAGCGCTTGATCCTGCGCGAAGCGACCAATGAGCTGTTCGAGATGCGCGTTGACGCCCTGTCCACCAGCGCGCACCTCGACCTGAACGCGCTCATCGGCCAACAGCTCACCGTGCGGCTGCTGCAACCCGACGGCACGGGCTTCGACAAGGTCGGGGCCCCCGCCCCAACCTACCGCTCGTGGCACGGCTACGTCAGCCAAGCCCTTCAGCTCGGCAGCGACGGCGGCCTGGCGCGCTACAGCCTCGTGATGCGCCCATGGCTCGCGTTCCTCGAACAGCGCCGTGACAGCTTCGTCTACCAGGACAAGACCGCCCTCGAGATCATCGAAGACGTCTTCGCCGACCACACGAGCGCCAACGCGCGCATCGAACGTCAGCGCGCAACTCGCCAAGCGCAGCCTGTGCAACCAGTACCGAGAAAGCGACCTCGCGTTCGTCATGCGACTGCTCGCTGCCGAAGGGCTGAGTTACCACTTCGAGCACCTCGAAGGCGAAGCCGCAGCGCAGGCCCAACAAGCAGGCCACGCGCGCCACTGCATGGTCATCGCCGACGACCGCAGCAGCCGTCGTGACCTGGGCCCCATCCGCTTCACCCGCCAGCACCCCACGGCCAACCTCGACGGCCAGAAAGACGCCATCACCGCCTTCACGTCGCAGCGCAAGCTTGCAGCCAACGCCATCGCCATCGGCAGCTGGGACTACCAGCGCCTGAGCGGCGTCCACGCACAAGACCAAAGCGCTCTCGACCTCGGCGACATCCCCACTCTCGAACGCTACGACGGCAGCGGCGCCTACCGCTGGCAAGACCCCGAAGCCGCGCAGCGAAGGGCGGCGCTGTCGCTCGCCGCGCTCGAACTCGACGCCAAGCGCTTCGAAGGCCAAGGCAGTGCACGCCACCTGCAAGCCGGTGCGCAGTTCGCGCTCATCGACCACCCCATCTACGGCGCCAACACCACCGCCTTCGACAACCCAACCGCGCTGCTCGCACGGCACCATCGCAGCGACAACACCTTCACCCTCCTGGCCGTCGAGCACCACGCCACCAACAACCTGGGCTCGCAGATCGCCGAGCTGCTGAAGAACACCGAGCTCGAACACGGCACCTACCAGAACCACTTCCACGCCGCGCCCGCCGCCGCAGCCGTCGTCCCCCACTGGCGAGCCGACCCCACCAGCCATGGCACGCAGCCCGCGCTCGTCGTGGGCATCGAAGGCGAGTCGCTGACGACCGAGCGCGACCTGCGCGTCAAGCTCCAGTACCCGTGGCAACGGGGGCAAGCCCCGCTGCCCGGCGGCGTCGCCCACGACGACACCAGCCCCGACGCCAAAGGCAACGCCCCCGGCAACGAGACCAGCGGCACCTGGGTGCGCGTCGCCCATCCCAGCGCCGGCGCCAACTGGGGCGCGAGCTTCGTGCCGCGCATCGGCACCGAGGTGTCGGTCACGTTCATCGAAGCCGACATCGACCGCCCCGTCATCGCGGGCCAGCTCTACAACGGCGCCGACTCGCCCCCGTACGCAGCCGGCGTCGACTCTGGCGTCAACCACCCCGGCGTCATCAGCGGCATCCACAGCCGCGCACTGGATGGTGGTGCCACCAACGAATGGGTCCTCGACGACGCCACGGGGCAGACACGCACCAGGCTTGCGGCCAGCATCACGCAGGCGCAACTGGGGCTTGGTCATCTGATCCAGCAAACCGCGGGCAACGCGCAGCGCGGAGCCTGGCAAGGCTCGGGCTGGGAAGCCAAGACGCAGGGCTGGGCGAGCGTGCGGGCAAGCCAGGGCCTGGTCATCAGCAGCACCGCACGACAAGGCAGCTACGGCAGCGCGCAGTCGGGGCAGCTCGACGTGACGGAAGCGCTGGCGCAGATCAACGGCGCGCACGACCTGGGGCAACGACTGAGCGAGGCGGCGAAGGCGCAGGGCGCGCAGGAACTGGCATCGCACAAGAACGAAAGAAGCCAAGCGTGGAAGCGACTCGTCACGACAGTCGATCCCGAACAAGACGGCAAGCTGCCGCAAGCGGTGAACGGCCAAGAAGCAAAACACCTCGACGCCGATCGCAAACCCACCACCGACATCGAAGCGATGTCTACCCCGATCATCGTCCTCGACACCCCCACAAGCGCCGCGTGGGCCACGTCAGCCGGCATCCACAGCCTGAGCGGCCAAGACACGAGCATCGTCGCGCAAGCCGACATCCACACCGCAGCTGCGCACACCCACGCCAGCGTGAGCGGGCAGACGACCAGCCTGTACGCGCATCAAGGCGGCATGCAGATCAAGGCCGCTGCGGGCCCTGTGTCGATCCGCGCGCACACCGACGAGCTTCAGATCTGGGCAGACAAGGAAGTGCAGATCATCAGCGTCAATGACTCGATCAGCGTTCAGGCGAAGACGAAGATCGAACTCACCGCGGCAGACTCGAGCATCGTGCTCGAGGGCGGCGACATCACCTTCACCACGCCGGGCACGTTCGTGGCGAAGCACTCGGGGCATCACTTCCTCGAAGGCGGCAGCGCGGCGGCTTCGCTCGAAGCGATGCCGCAGGGTCTGCTCGGCGAAGAGCCGCTCGAGCTCGAACTGCACTACGCTTACGACGACCTGAGCCCTGTGGCCGGTGCGGCCTACAAGGTCACCTTCGACGACGGCACCGTGCGCCAGGGCACGTTGGACGCGAACGGACATGCGTTGCTCGGCGGCGTGCCGAACAAGAACTACAAGGTCGAGTACGGCGAAGACTCGCGAGCCTGGGAGTGCCCACCCGACGACGAGTTGCCGCCTGACTACAAGCAGGGCGACGTCCAGGCGCAGGGGCGAGCGGCCATCGAGAAGATGCTCGCCGAGCAACCCGCAGCGTCGACGCGAGGAAGCTTGGCATGAACCGCAAGGACATCGAGAGCTTCTTCAAAACGCTCATCCTCGGCGACTTCGAGGAAGACCAGAACTTCGCCGGCCAGATCGTCGGCGGCCTCATCTCGCTGATCCCCATCGTCGACCAGGTGATGGACGTGCGCGACGTGAGCGGCGCGCTGTATCGCATCAACACCCAAGGCGGCTTCGACAAAGCCACCACCGACCAACTCGTCAACCTCGGCTTCGCCGCCTTCGGCTGCGTGCCCGAAGTCGGCAGCGCCTTCAAGACCGTCTTCAAGCCGCTGTGGCGCGAGCGCAAGGCGGCGAAGTCCGCCGTCAACGGCGGCGTCGAGGCCGTCGAGCGGTTGCTGGGCATGAAGAAGGGCGGCGCGATCGTGTGGATGCGCGTGAAGGTACTGGGCCAGTGGGCGAGCCTGACCAATCAGGCTATTGCGCAGGTCAACATGGCGCTGGATGCGTGCATCGAACTGCTGGACACGATCGGCCACCTGAAGGGCTGGAAGGACTGGCTCGTGCCCGACGGCATCCAGGCCATGGCCCTCGAGTTGCTGCCGTCGATGAGATCCATGAAGGGCGGCGTCAACGGTGCACTTCAGCGAGCGAGCAACGAGATCCGCGAGTTCTTGGAAGACCTGCTGGGCGAGCAGGCGGCCACTGTGGTCATGGCGGTGGGCGAGCGCGCGGTGATGACCAGCGCCATGCCTGGGGCGAGGGCACGTACCGGCCACAATGCTGCAGCCCTGAAGCCGCGAGGCAAGATCGAACCGCGGCAGCCGGAACGAAAGGTCGTCGGCAAGCCGGCACAGGACGCGAGCAAAGGCGCAGGCCGCTCACACGCGATCGTGCGCGTCACCTCGGCGACGATCAAAGAGATGGCCAATCGGGAGAAGGGACTCGTGGGCGAGCACATGGCCGACTACTTCGAGATGAAGCGGCTGGGCGGTAGCTGGACCCACGACATGCTGACGGGCACGTGGTCGCCGGCCAGCGTGCGCAAGCTCAACGTCGACAAGCGGCCGGTCAACCTGCGGCTAATCGACCTTGCAAGGATCAATCAACCCGGGCTCGATGCCGTGTGGGAGCACGGTGGCAGCTACACCGTGACAGAGGCGAAGGCCCGGGGCAGCATCTTTGCGCTGAAGGCCGGCGGGGCGAAGCTGGAGCGCGAGAAGCGGATTCCCGATCTGCCGTTGTCGGAGGATCTGAAGTTGCTGCACTACCTGTTGAGCGACTACTCGGACAAAGGTGTTGGGGGTGAACGCACGGGCGGGCGAATGACGCAGATGGGGCACGCGTGGACTGTTGATCGAGCAACGCGCGAGAACCTTCCTCCTGCAGTGACCATCGCGATCAACGCAAAGCGGTGCGACCGTCGCACGGTCCTCGTCTCGTTCGAAAGCCAAGGCGCGCTCGATCACGCCGAGGCGCTGATCGACATTCACGCGGGCAAGTCGGATGCAGACGTGCATCCTCACGTTGATCACGGGGTCACGCGGGCCTGGGGGACGGCGGCGATCGATGCAGTAGAGACGGCGCGCCGCAATGCTCGGAGGGCAAAGGCTGCGACGACGGGCTCGGTCAGCAAGGGCGGCAAGCCCGCGAAGAAGAAGTAGCCCATGACCGAAGCCACCTTCCGCATCAAGCGCCGTCAGAAGTTTTTGACGGAGAAGTACTTCAAGCTCAACGTGGGTTTTCACGAACTACTCATCGGAGCAGGCCACGAAGGAATGGCCAGCGATCTGGCGGCTGGCCGCGTCGACTCGAGTAGTCAAGGTGGCATCTTCAAAGACAAGCTCAAACTCATCCGCCTCCACTACACGGCAGGCGAGCCCATCGAGTCCCTGAAGCCCCTGTACGCCGACGCCATGCACTGGTTCGCAGAGTGGCATCGGGCGGAAGAGGCGTCTGCGCAGAATCAGATCAAGCTGACCGGGCAGGATCTAAGAATCGACGCGACGCCTCTCGAGTTCGACGACTTGTTCCACTACCAACTCGCAGTCAACGTCCTCAGCCTTGGCGTGCTCTTGGGTGACGGGCAACACGTACGCGAAGCCGGCGCATGGCTGCGCTTCGAACGCGAGCGTGGCGACATGCTCGTCGAGTACCTGCTCAGCGCTGTCGTACCCGATGATGAACTTGTCGAGACGACGGAGTTCTTCCACATCAAGCCCTACGACCCCCTCCTCGACGCCGTCTACACCGCCGAAACCCCCGAGCAAGCAAGCGCCTTCGTCAAGCAATACCTCGACGGCTGGTACAAGGCCTTCGAAGACGTCCCATGGCACAACGGCCACTTGGTGCAGAACGAGGATTACTCCAACTACGAAGGCTACTGGGCCTTCGAAGCCGCTGCCGTGTGCGTGATCCACGGCATCGACGAGACGAGCTTCCGCGATCACCTTGTCTACCCGAAGGACTTAGCTGACTGGGCACGCGAGCACAAGGTGCTCGAGCGCATCAAGCCCGCCGCGGGTGCCAAGTCGATCGCTTTGCGCTGCGAAGCGGGCCAGCCATGCCCGCAAACGGGCTACTGGTTCACCCCCGCCAAGCAAGGCAGCCGCAAGGCGTTCAAGGCCGGCGAGACCATGCCCGCGATCAAGGACTCGCCCTGGGGTGCGACGATTTGGTACTGGGGTGAGCAGTCATGAACTTCGCACTGGCCGACTTGGCCGCGCGTCTATCGGGTTTCGTCGCTGTCGTCACGGGATCGGCAGCCTCGGTCGCCGCCGTTATGCGGTTCTGGACCTGGTGGAAGGACCGAGAGTTCGGAGAACTCATTCAAGCTGCCGAAGCACTCAAGGTCATCGGTCCGACGCTTGTTGTTCCCCGATCATCGTCCTCGACACCCCCACAAGCGCCGCGTGGGCCACGTCAGCCGGCATCCACAGCCTGAGCGGCCAAGACACGAGCATCGTCGCGCAAGGCGACATCCACACCGCCGCCGCGCACACCCACGCCAGCGTCAGCGGCCAGACCACGAGCCTGTACACGCACGAAGGCGGCATCCAGGCCAAAGCCGCGGCGGGGCCGGTGTCGATCCGCGCGCACACCGACGAGCTTCAGATCTGGGCAGACAAGGAAGTGCAGATCGTCTCGGTCAACGACGAAATCCGGATCCAGGCGAAGACGAAGATCGAGTTGACGGCCGCCGACTCGAGCATCGTGCTGGAAGGCGGCGACATCACCTTCACCACGCCGGGGACGTTCGAGGCGAAGCACTCGGGGCACAACTTCCTGGGTGGGGGCAGCACACCGGTGAACCTGACTGCCATGCCTCGAGGGTTACTGGGTGAAGAGCCGCTCGAGATCGAACTGCACTATCACTACGACGATCTCGAGCCTGTCGTTGGCGCAACCTACAAAGTCACGTTCGAGGACGGCAGCGTGCGCCAAGGCGCGCTCGACGCCGACGGCTACGCGCTGATCAGCGGCGTACCCAATACGGACTACACCGTCGAATACGGCGAAGACACGCGAGCCTGGGAGTGCCCGCCCGACGACGAACCACCACCCGACTACAAGAAGAGAGACGTCCAGGCGCAAGGCCGTGCGGCCATCGAGAAGATGCTGGCCGAAGACCCCATCGCTGTGCCTGCGGTGCAAGGCGCCGCAGCATGAACCGCAAGGACATCGAAAGCTTCTTCAAAACGCTGATCCTCGGCGACTTCGAAGAGAACCAGAACTTCGCCGGGCAGATCGTCGGCGGCATCATCTCGATGATCCCGATCGTCGACCAAGTGATGGACGTGCGCGACATCAGCGGCGCGCTGTACCGCATCAACACTCAGGGTGGCTTCGGCAAGGCCACCAGCAACCAGATCGTCAACTTGGGCTTTGCGGCCTTCGGCGCCATTCCCGAGGTGGGCAGCGCCTTCAAGACGGTGTTCAAGCCGTTGTGGAAGGAGCGCCGGGCGGCCAAGGGCGCCGTCAACGGTGGCCTGCAAGCCATCGAGCGTCTGCTGGGCAAGAAGATGGGCGGCACCATCACGTGGGTGCGCGTGAAGGTGCTGGGGCAGTGGGCGGGCCTGACGACGCAAGCCATCGCCAAGGTCAACCTCGCACTTGATGCGTGCATCGAACTGCTCGACACCATCGGCCACCTGAAGGGCTGGAAGGACTACCTCGTCCCTGACGGCATCCAGGCCATGGCCCTCGAATTACTACCGTCGCTGAGGGCGATGAAGTCGGGCGTGACGGGTGTTCTGAATCGCGCCAGCAGAGAAATCCAACACTTCCTGGAGGACCTGCTGGGTGAGCAGGTGGCCACCGTGGTGATGGCAGCGGGGCAGCGTGCGGTGGCGGCGAGTGCGGCGCCTGGGGCCAGGGCTCGCACCGGACACAATGCGGCGGCCCTGAAGCCGCGCGGCAGGATCGAGCCGCGACAACCGGAACGAAAGGTCGCAGGCAAGCCTGCGCAGGACGCGAGCAA
Source organism: uncultured beta proteobacterium (assembly GCA_963738615.1). Lineage (GTDB taxonomy): Bacteria > Pseudomonadota > Gammaproteobacteria > Burkholderiales > Burkholderiaceae_C > CAVTWY01. The sequence goes on along the minus strand of CAVTXI010000012.1, from coordinate 274,476 downwards.
GGGCGCGGGGCGATCACATGCGGTCGTGCGCGTGACGACCAAGACGATCAAGGACATGGCGAATCGGGAGAAGGGGCTGGTGGGCGAACACATGGCCGACTACTTCGAGATGAAGCGCCTGGGAGGCAGCTGGACGCACGACAGACTCGAGAGCAAGTGGACGCCTGTCAGTGTGCGCAAGCTCAACGTGGACAAGCGGCCCGTGAACCTGCGCCTGATCGACCTTCCGAGAGTCAACCAAGCCGGACTCGATGCGGTGTGGGAGCACGGAGGAAGCTACACCGTGACCGAGGCCAAAGCCCGGGGCAGTATTGGCAGCGCTTACGGCATTGGCAAGTTACTGGTGAGCAAAGGAGCGATTCCGAAGGTCACGGGTCTGACGCCCGATCAAGAACTCCTCCACTATTTGCTCAGCGATTACGAAGACAAGCGCGGGGGGACGGGCGGGATGATGCAGATGGGGCACGCGTGGGTCGTTGATCGCGCGACGCGCGAAGCCCTTGCGCCTGCGGTCACCGTGGCGATCAACGCGAAGCGATGCGATCGGCGAACAGTGCTTGTGTCCTTCGAAAGCCAAGGCGCACTCGATCACGCCGAGGCCTTGATCGACATCCATACAGGTAAGGTCGACGCCGGCGCGCATCCGCACGTCGATCACGGGGTCACTCGGGCTTGGGGGAAGGCGGCGATCGACGCGGTGGATCGTGCTCGTGAGAGGGCTTACGAGCTGCGTCCAAGCGGTTCACCGCGCGACCGCGAGCCACCGAAGCCAAAGAAGTCTGGCAAGCCCGTGAAGAAGAAGTAGCCCGTGACCGAATCCACCTTCCGTACCAAGCGCCGTCAGAAGTTCCTGACGGAGAAGTACTTCAAGCTGAATGCAGCTCTCCACGAACTGCTCATCGGGGCAGGCCACGAAGGGATGGCAAACGATCGCGCGACTGGGCGAGTCGACTCGAGTAGCCAAGGTGGCATCTTCAAAGACAAGCTCAAGCTCGTCCGCCTGCACTACACCGCAGGCGAGCCTATTGAGTCCCTTAAGCCGCTGTACACCGATGTCATGCACTGGCTCGCCGAATGGCATCGTGCACACGAGGCCTATCGCGCCGACATCTGCAAGGACGATGCACAGAAGATTCGCCTCGACCTGAGCCCGGTGCACTTCGAAGACCTCTTTCACTTCCAGCTTGCGCTCGACGTGGTCAGCCTGGGGGTGCTTCTGGGCGAAGGCTCCGCGGTGCGTGAGGCGGCCGGATGGATGAAAAGTGAACGAGAGCTCTTCGAGACCATCGTCGAGCCTGCCGTCAATGACCCGATGAACGTCGAAGAGTTCTTCCACGTCCAACCCTACGACCCGCTCCTCGACGCCGTCTACACCGCCGACACTCCCGAAGAGGCACAAGCCTTCGTCAAGCAATACCTCGACGGCTGGTACGAAGCCTTCGACGGCGTGCCCTGGCACGACGGCCACCTCGTCCAGACGCCCGAGTACTCCAACTACGAGGGCTACTGGGCCTTCGAAGCCGCTGCGGTGTGCGTCATCCACGGCATCGACGACTCGAACTTCAGGGACCACCTCGTCTACCCGAAGGACTTGGCTGACTGGGCGCGCGAGCACAAAGTGCTCGACAAGCTGAAGCCCATGACCGGCGCTACGTCGCTGCACCTGCGCTGCGGGGGCGGCCAGCCGTGTCCGCAGACGGGCTACTGGTTCACGCCAGCCAAGGCAGACTCGCACCGCGCGTTCAAAGTCGGCGAGGCGATGCCCGTCATCAAGGACTCGCCCTACGGCGCCACGATCTGGCAGTGGGACGACCAGCAGTAGCTCCTTGCCAGTTCCTCGCCGTGTTCGACTTCGATTCCGCGAACAACGTCAGCGGCTTCATCACCTCGATCGGCGCGGCGCTGGGCGGCATGTGGAAGTTCATCGTGCTGATCGCGCCGAGCACCGCGGCGGGCCAGAGTCGGGAGTCGATGCGCACGGCCTCGCCTGCCAGCCGCGGAAACACCCAAGCATGCAGCGCCCAGCCGTTGGCGGTGAGCACGGTCACGACGATCAGCTTGGCCTGCAACTTGGCACTCGGCAGCCACGGCCCAGCGCTCGTCGCGGCGTCGATAGCGACGAGCATCAAGCCGCTGGCCCACAGCGCCGACAGGCTGATCGATACCGCGCGTGCGCTGCGCAGCAGACGCGGCGCGTTGATGCGCCGCGTCTGCAACAGCCGCAAGTCTTCGCGCAGCACGGCTGCCAGCGTCATCGCAAAGACGATGACGTGGACGAACAACAGCGCCTGATGCAACAGCGACAGCACACTCATCGTTGGCTCACTTGCACAACGAGATGCCGCCGAGGATCGGCAGCGTGTTCGGGTTGGCTTGCAGCTTGCCGAACAGCCCCTGCGTTTCCTTCTCCGGCCCGGCGGTGAAGTACATGTGGTTCGCTTCACCGAGGCTCGCGCCGTTGCCGAACTGCAAACCCCACAGACCGTCGATGACGACCTTCCTGCCGCTGGCGTCACGCACGATGGGCCCGTTGGGGTGGGGCTGCGTGATCGTGAAGCCGCTGCCCGGATTGAAGGCCACGCCGCTGACGGGGCCGAGCGTTTCGACGAACGCCAACTCGTCTTGGAACAGCGGTGTGCCGCCAACGTCGCCAACGTACTGGATCGACTTGGCCGTGCCGGCTGCGCCGACCCAGAAGTGGCCGCCATTCGTCGCTGCGTGGGCGGCCACCTGCGTCGGTGCGCACTGAGTTGCGCAAGCGCATCGAGCCACCAGGTGCCGAAAGCCTCGAGCAGCGGCAGCATGCGCCGCGCGGCCGGCGTCCACCGGGTGACGTTGTTTCGCCACCGCATCTCGAGCGAGGTCGGCGCGATCAAGACATGGCGCTGTCGAGCGCCACGCCGCTCGAAGCCGTTCGCACAGTCCACCTGCCGGTCAGCGGCGACCTTCGCCACCTCGTCTGCGCGTTGGTCGGCATCGAGGCCAATATCGCTGGATCGCTGCCGTTGCAGATCGCGCCGCACGATGCCGTCGTGCTGGCCGTGCAGTTCATACGCGACAAGCAGGACGTCGACATCAAGAGCGGGCTGGGATCGAACACGCGCTTCACCGGCATCCGCCAGTGGACCGGCCGCTTCAAGGTCTATTTGTAGGAGGCGCACGCAACGCGGCGACTCCACCAGCCACGGCGGACCCGGCGACACTCGACACACTGATCCTGCGACCCGTCCACCTTGCAACGGAGCAGCACCGATCCAAGAAACGGAAAAACATGGGCGAAGCGCTGATCCTGCTGGCGACGAACTTCCTCTGGGGTGCCTACCACGCGGTGCAGCCCGGACACGGCAAGACGATTGCCGCGGCGTACATCGTCGGTGCGCGTGGGCGGCCGGTGGACGCGTGGATCCTCGGCATCTTCGTCACGCTGTCGCACACCAGTGGCATCGTGCTGGTCGGCGTGCTGGCCTCGCTTGGGCTGCCGGGCCTCGAGTCCAAGCGCATCGAGGTCTGGCTGAAGGTGCTGACCGGCGTGCTGATCGTCGCGATCGGGTTGTGGACGCTGTGGACGCAACGCTCGCTGCTTGCCGTCGCGGGTGGCACCAAACCCTCACATGGGCATGCACACGGGCATGCACACGAGGGTTCGCACAGCCACGACGGCCTGCCTGAGCATGTGCATGGCGATGGCGCGCATGTTCACGCCGACGGCTCGCACAGCCACGGCTTCGGCATTCGTCACAGCCACGATCTCGACGCGGTGATGAACAAGCGCCCGAGCCTCGCGATGTTGATTGGCCTGGGCATTGCAGGCGGCCTGGTGCCGGACCCGGTGGCGCTCGGCCTGTTGATCCGTGCGCTGACCGACGGTCAGGTGATGCTCGGGCTGATCGGCGTATTTGTCTTCAGCCTTGGCTTCGCGGCCGTGCTCGTGGCCGTGGGTGTGGTCGCTGCGGCGGTCGGCAAACGGCTGCTGGCCTGGCTGACCGGCCCGCATGCAGCGCGGCTTCAGGTCGGCATGTCGCTGCTGATCGTTGTGGTTGGCGTGATCCTCACCGTGACGGCGGTGGGTGAGATGGTTCAGGTGGAGGCGACCCGCGGCTGACGTTGATCCCGACAGTCAACGCGAAGCCTGCTCGGCCGACAGCATGCCGACGAAGCCGCCGATGTCCGTGTACCAGACGTTGCCAACCCGATCGATCGCAAGGCTGAAGGGCCGTGCGTTGTTGCGTGGCAGCTTGAATTCGACGATCCGGCCGTCGCGCAATCGGCCCAGGCTGGCCTTGCGCAACATGCCGAACCAGGCCGAACCGTCGGGCGCGATCGCCAATCCAGTCAATCCGGCCTTGGGATACGGCGCTGCCACCGCGTCGAACTTACCGCCCGCATAGCGGCCGATGCGGTCGGTGCGGAACTCGAGAAACCACACCGCGCCGTTGCGATCGACCACCACGTCGGTCGGCACGACACCCGGGGTCGGAATCTCGTGCTCGCTGACCTTGCCGTCGGGCGCGATGCGAAGCAGTGAATTGGCGCCTTGCAGGCTGGCCCACACCGTACCGTCGGCAGCGACCGCGACGCCGAAGGGGCCACCGCGCGCGGACTCGATCGCATGGCGCTTCAGCACGCCGTCGGACAGCTTTGTGATGCTGTCGGACGTGCTCTCTGCGAACCACACCGAGCCGTCGGGCGCGGCGGCCATGCGCCCCAGTCGCGCGATCGGCGTGCCGAGTTTGACGGGAGTGATTTCGCCGGTCGACGACACACCAAGGATCGCGATCGTCGCTGAATCGGTCACCCACGCGCGGCCCTTGGTGTCCACCGCAATGCCGATCGGCTCGGCGTTGCGTGAACCTTTCGAGAACCGCTCGACTTTGCCGCCGCGCACCACGCCCACGGCGTCGGAGAAGTCGATGCTGAACCACACGCTGCCGTCGGGTGACACGGCCAGTGCGGTCGGGATGTCGGTGGCGACGGGCATGGGGTATTCGACGAAGCTCGCATGGCGGGGGCCACTGAGCTTCCACCACCACAGTGCCAGGGCCGCTGCGATGACGAGCACGGCGATCACCGCGATCCATGCGCGGCGGCGCGAGTGAAGAAGAGAACCAGTGGGCATCGTCACGTCCGTCGGCAGGTTGGTTCAGCCATCGCGGTAGGCCCGCGCCAGCTTGCGCGCACCCAGGCCACCACCGATCAGCAGCAGCAACAGGAACGCGCCGGCACCTGCGACGCTGATGGGGTCGAGCTTCGAGAGCAGGTCGCTGCCTTGTTCGGCACGGCGCCGCAGTTCGGCGAAAGGCACGAGCGAAAAGCCCGCGTACAACGTCTGCGCATCGTGCGGGTCACGCAGCAGCGGGCCGGCTTCCAGGTGCACTGGCAGCACACCTTCGACCTGCGCCCAGGTTGCGCCGCTATCGGTGCTGCGCATCAGGCCCTTGTGGGTGGTCAGCACGATCACGGCACCACCGCGCGCTGTGGCCAAGCCGCGGATCGACAGCGGGGTGGGCGCGATCGGTTGGCCCCAGGACCGCCAAGTGGCGCCAAGGTCATCGCTGACGTGGATTTGGCGGCCGCTGGCGGCCCACAGGCGACGGGGTTGTTCGCGATCATCAGCCAGCGTCTCGACCTGACCGTTGGGCAGGCCCGCGTCGCGCGGTGACCAGGACCGGCCCTGGTCGGTGCTGGTCCAGATGCGCCCTTCGATCACGACGAACAGCGTCTCTGGTGTGTTGACCAGCGCCAGTAGAGCGCGCCCCGCGGAATCGGGCAGGTCTTGCGCGCCGATGCGCACGAAGCGCCGTCCGTGATCGTCACTGGCGTACAGGCCACGCGACGCGAGCAGGTAGACGCGTCCGGGTGCCGCGCCGGGGGTCAGTGCGCGGGCCGGCAACGCGGCATCGGGAACCTCGCTCTTGCGCCACACGAACTGCGCATCGCAGGTGAACACACCGGCGGGCGTCGCGGCCCAGGCGGCTTTGCCATCGCTTGCGAAGGCAAGCGCCAGGGTCGGCCCATTGAACAGCGTCGGCGCCTCGGGCGTCCAGTCGCGGCCCGCGTTGCGTGAGCGCAGCAGGCGCGTGTCGGTGGCGTAGAGCAAGTGATTCGCATCGGTCGGGCTGACAGCCAGCGCGAGCGCAGCGCCGACGAACAGCCCGGCGTCGGCCGACAACCATGCCGCGCCGTCGTCGCGTGAGCGGAACATGCCGCCCCAAGCACTCGGGTCGTGCGCCAACGCTGACGCAGCGCAGCCGATGAGTGCAGCCGCGGTCACGCGTCGAAAAAGTGCTTGCACCGTGTCGTGGGGCACAAAAAGAAGCGAGGAGCCGGGCTACCCCGGCGCCTCGCAGCGCATGTCTGCACGGGTCAGGCTGGTACTACTTCTTGCGCGTTGTCTCGCCGGGCGCAAGCGCGATTTCGGCCAACCGCGCACCGTTCATGCCGACCCAAGCGTTCTTCGTCAGCGGGTACTTGTCGGTGTACGAAAGCGGTTCGTGCGCAGCCACACAGTTCTGGTAGCCGCCGGTGACCTTGTAGCACTTCTCGTAAGCCAGGAACTGCTGCACCGAGTCGGTCTGCTGAATGTTGGCCACCTCCCAGTCGCGGATCGCTTCCCACGACGAATACGCGTCCGAGCCGAACATCAGCTTGCCGATCGTGGTGGGTACCTCGAGCAACTGCGAGCCGGCCGTGTGAGCGCGGTGCGCAGCGTGAATCTTCACGCCCGGCATGATTTCGTGGTCGCCGTGGACGATCACGGCCTTGCCGCGCAGCACCTTGCCGTAGATCGAGTCCATGGTTTTGGGCGGGTAGCCGCAGGCCGGCGTGCGGTTGCAGCCGCCCTTGTCGAAGTTGTGTGCGCGGATGCGCTCGTGCCCCGGATAGTTCAGCGCCCACTCGATGCCGCGCAGCTCTTCGGCCTGCACGTACAGCATCGCGTTGGGGAATTCGTCGAGCGAACCGGCATGGTCCCAGTGACCGTGGCCGATGACGACCTTCGACACGTCGGCGGCCTTGAAGCCCAGTTGTTCGATCTGCTTCGACAACGGCGACCAGTGTTCGGTGCCGGTCGCCTTGTGATAGTCGGTCTGGTTCCAGCCGTTGTCGTACAGGATGAGTTCGTTGCCGCACTTGATCACGCCCACGTTGACCGGCAGGTCGACCGTGTTGATGTTGTTGCGTGGGTCGGTGCTGCCCTGCACGAACGAGCGGTCCGGATGGAAGGCGCCGAAGGGGACCTTCATGAAGCGGCTGTTCTCGACCAGCCACACCGAGCAGTTCTGGGCCTGCGCCGCACCGGCGCTGAGCGCACCTGCCGCCACCAGGGCCGCGCTGGCGAGCGCTTTGACGATTCGTTGTTTCATGTCGAGCTTCCGATCTTGGTTATTGATTGAATTGAATGTCGTCCGCGCCCGTTCACGTTTCAACACAACGGCAGGACCGGCGCGTGGTCCTGCCCTGATCTCAATTGGGTTTGATTTCGCCGGGCCAGAGTTGCTCGCCCACTTGCAGCAGAACACCAGAGGCCCGCTCGGACATCTCTTGTGCCGTCAACAGGTGCGCGTCTTTGCCGTCCTGCGACACCTTGATCATCTCGATCGACGCATCGCGGTAGCTTTGCAGCGCGCCGGCATAGCGGCCGCGCAAGTCCTGCATCGACGGCGGTGTGTCGAGCGACTGCAGATCCTTCTCGGCCTGCACGAAGACCGCGGCGAGCGGGGCGACCTTGGTGTTCACGCTGGCCACGTCGGCGTCGCCCATCTTGTACGACAGGCCCGCGAAGGTCATGCGCACGGCGGCGGTTCGCACGTCGGCGTGGATGTTCCACAAGGCCTGCGAGAAGCGCTCCTCGGCTGCACTCAGGGCGGGGCGCCGGTCGGCGAACGCGTGCACGTCGACATGGCTCGGCGCGGCTGCCACGACCGTCGTCTTGCGCGACTTCGCGCAAACCGGCGTAGGCCGCCACGGTCGCCAGCAGCGCGAGCAGCATCCCCAGACGCGACGGCTTTGAAGCGGGGGCGCGTGGACGACGGCGCGGTGGAGTTGACTGCACTCATGGCGAGGCTGGAATCTAGGCTCATCGCCCGACAGCGTCAATCGATGCGCATCGGACGACATCGATGACGACGTTCAAGCGACGGCGACGAACAAGCCGTCGGACACGCCCAGTTTCCAAGCCATCCAACAACCCAGGCCCAAGCTCAGCGCACCGGCTACGACTTGCAGGCCGAGGTTCAGCAAGGGCCGCTGCCGCGTGCCGACGAAAGGCAGTGCGATCACTGAGGTCATCAGCATCATGCCGGCGGTGGTGCCCGCACCGAACAGCAGCAGGTAGGCCACCGCCCAGAGCGGTTCGCGGATCTGCGTCAGCACCAGCAGCGCCACCGCGGCCGACCCCGCCAGGCCATGCACGATGCCGATGGCGATCGGCCGCAACGCCTGGTAGAGGCTCAGGCCTCCCACTTGCCGATCCAGCCAGTCCGAGCGGCGTGTCTTCGTGCCCGTGGCCGTCGGCGTCCGTGACCATGCTTGTGCGCGTGCACGTAGTCGCCGTGGCGATGCAACGTGCTCGATGCGCTTCATCGACGGGCTCGGAGTGCGCGTGTTCACGAAGACCATCGGCCACGGCGGAGGTGATGGTCGAACGCACGTGCGCACCAACGCGCCGCAGCGTGACGATGCCCAGCAGCATCAGCATCAACGCCACGCCAAACTCCATCGCCAGCTCGAGCCGCGGCGGGATCGCGAGGTTGAACAGGATGATCGCCACGCCAACCGCGAACACCGTGAGCGTGTGGCCCAGGCCCCACAGCAGGCCGACGCGCGCCGCGGTGCCCACGTTGCCCTTGCGGCTGACGATGGTGGACACGGCGACCACGTGGTCTGCATCGGTCGCGTGCAGCATCCCGAGCAGAAAACCAAGCAGGACTACAGGCAGAACGTCAGGCAGAACTCAGGCAGGGGCTGCACGGCAACGTGGACTACAAGAACCGTTCGAGCAGCTTGCGCGACGCGCGGTCCAGCGCGCCGCGATCTCTCACCTCGTAGCACACGCCGTCTTCACTCGTGATCAGCAGGCGTGAGCCTTGCAGGCGGCGGATGTCTTCTTCGGCCTTCAACGTCAGCGTCGTGGGGCCGCGGTCGGTGTCGATGGTCCAGATGCTGGGCGTGGCGAAGGTCGATACCGCCACGATGCGTTCGATCGCCGGACGGAACTCGCGTTGGTGCAGTTCGTCTTCGACCAGCGCGCGTGCCGTCGCGGGCAGCGTGTCGGTCTTGTCGAGCCACATCACTTCGCGGCCGCGGGTGTCGACGATCGAGATGCCCGACTCGGGCGCCGACAGCGGGAAGGCGCGCACCGGCACCACGCCAACGCTGCGTGTGCCGTCGAGTGCGACGTGAACCAGACGGCCTGCATCGTCACGTTCGATCGTTTCCATCTCTCGCCTCACTTGCCCGCCGGATGCGCCGCATGCGACGCAGGCTGAGGTTCCGGAGCATCTTCCTGTTCCACCTGACGCTGCTGCGCTTCGTACAGCCGCCAATAGGCGCCTTGCTTGGCGATCAGCTCGTCGTGCGGGCCCTCTTCGACGACACGCCCGCGGTCCATCACCACGAGCCGATCGGCCTTCTTCAGCGTAGACAAGCGGTGCGCGATCGCGATCGTAGTTCGACCGCGCACCAGGTTGTCGAGCGCCTTCTGGATCTCTTGTTCGGTCTCGGTGTCGACGCTCGACGTCGCCTCGTCGAGGATCAGGATCGCGGGGTCGATCAGCAGCGCGCGCGCGATCGACACCCGTTGGCGTTCGCCGCCCGACAACCCCTGGCCGCGCTCGCCGACGATGGAGTCGTAGCCGTGCGGCAGGCGCAGGATGAATTCGTGCGCGTGCGCGGCGCGTGCGGCGGCGATGATCTCGTCGCGCGTGGCGTCGTGTTTGCCGTACGCGATGTTCTCGGCCACGGTGCCAAAGAACAGGAATGGCTCTTGCAACACCAGGCCGATGTGGCGCCGGTAGTCGGCGACGGCGAAGCGACGGATGTCGATGCCGTCGACCTTGATGGCACCGTCGCTCACGTCATAGAAGCGGCACACCAGGTTCACCATCGTGCTCTTGCCCGACCCGCTGTGGCCCACCAGGCCGACCATCTCGCCGGGCTTGATCGCAAGGCTCAGGTCGCGGATCACGCCGCGGCTGCCGTAGCGGAACGACACGCGCTCGACGTCGATGCGTCCGCCCGTTCGCTCGAGCTTCACCGGCTCGGCAGGGTCGGGCACGTTCGATACGTGGTCCAGGATGTCGAAGATGCGCTTGGCGCCCGCGGCTGCCTTCTGCGTGACCGAGACGATGCGGCTCATCGAGTCGAGCCGCCCGTAGAAGCGGCCGATGTAGGCGATGAAGGCGGTGAGCACGCCGACCGTGATCGCGCTCTTGGAGACCAGCCACACGCCGAAGGCCCACACCACCAGCAGGCCGATGTCGGTCAGCAGCGAAACAGTGGGCGTGAAGAGCGACCAGGTCTTGTTCAACCGGTCGTTGACCTCGAGATTGCGTTGGTTCGCCTCGCGAAAGCGCTCGGCTTCGCGCCGTTCCTGCGCGAAGGCCTTGACCACGCGCACGCCTGGGATCGTGTCGGCCAGCACGCTCGTCACGTCGCCCCACACGCGGTCGATCTTCTCGAAGCCGGTGCGCAGACGGTCACGCACGATGTGGATCATCCAGCCGATGAAGGGCAACGGAAGCAGCGTCACGATCGCCAGCGTCGGGTTGATCGAAAAGAGGATTAGCGCGGTCATGCCGATCATCAGCACGTCGGTCGCGAAGTCGAGTGCGTGCAGCGACAGGAACACCGAAATGCGGTCGGTTTCGGACCCCACGCGCGCGATCAGGTCGCCCGTGCGTTTGCTGCCGAAGTAATCGAGCGACAGGCCCAGCAGGTGTTCGAACGACGCGGTGCGCAGGTCGGCGGCGATACGTTCGGACACCAGTGCCAGCAGCCACGTGCGCCACCAGCTTAAGCCCCACGCGAACAGCGCTGCGGCCAGCAGCCCGCCCAGCAGCCACGCCACCTTCGTCACGCCGATCTGCTGCCCGTTCTGGAACGGAATCAGCACCTCATCCATCAGTGGAATGGTCAGGTAGGGCGGCACCATCGCCGCCGCGGTCGACAACATGGTCAGGACGAATCCCAACACAAGCTGACGGCGGTACGGCCGCGCAAAACGGCCCAGCCGCAGCAGCACCCAGGTCGATGGAGGGGCTGCGCTTTCGGGTGCGGCGGGTTCGTCGTCATCATCGTCCGTCGACTCACCGCGCAGGCGCGCCTGCTGGCGATCGAAGGCGCGTACGAACTGCAAGGCCTGGGCGTGGTGGGCGAGGGTGAAACGCCACCGTGCGACGCGCTTGCCGGCTTCGTTCAGCTCGATGCTGCCAACGCCACCGTGGTCAGGTGGCATCACCAGGCTCAGGTGATCGTCCATCGTCCACGCCCGGGTGGTGCCGTCGGCACCACGGGCGGTCAGTCGCCGGGGCTCGAGCAGCAGATGCGTGGTCGCGAACCCGCGCGCCTCGTCCAGATCGGGGCTCAGGCTCGCGATCAGGGCGGCGGGATTTGATTCAGGCAGTGACAAATGGCCGGAGGCCGGTGTCAGCGACACGGATACGTCGGTCGTTGAAGCCAAGGTTTTTCTACAAGCGTGTCGGCCAAAGGGCTGTGGCGCGCGAATTTTGACGCATGAACGCGCAGAGATTTCAGCGGCAGGAAGCGTGGTTGGCACAATCCGCGCAACGACAACGCCGCCCCATGAATCGAGACATCCGGTTGCAGCGCATCCGCTATTTGCGCGGCCCCAACATTTGGACATACCGTCCTGTCCTCGAGACCTGGCTCGATCTGGGTGAGCTCGAGGCCTGGCCCAGCGACAAGCTCGAGGGCTTCAACACCCGGCTGTTGAAGTGGCTCCCGGCGTTGGTCGAGCACCAGTGCGGCGTTGGCGAACGCGGCGGCTTCATCCAGCGCCTGCACGAAGGAACCTGGCTGGGCCACGTGCTCGAGCACGTGGTGATCGAGCTGTTGAACCTGGCCGGAATGCCGACCGGCTTCGGCCAGACCCGCAGCACGGCGAAGCCCGGTGTGTATCGCATGGTGTTCCGCGCCCGCGACGAACGCGTGGCGCGTACGGCACTGCGCGTCGGTCACGAGTTGCTGATGTCGGCCGTGAATGAGTTGCCGTTCGACGTCGAGTCGGGCGTGGCCGATGTGCGCGACTCGCTCGACACCTGGTACTTCGGCCCCAGCACCGCGGCGATCGTCGGTGCCGCGACCGACCGACGCATTCCGCACGTGCGCCTGAACGACGGCAACCTGGTGCAACTGGGATACGGCGCGAAGTCGCGACGCATCTGGACGGCCGAGTCCGACGCCACCAGCGCCATCGCCGAAACCATCGCGGGTGACAAGACGCTGACGAAGGAACTGCTGGCTGCCGTCGGCGTGCCCGTGCCCGAAGGCATCGTCGTCGAATCGGCGGCCGAAGCGTGGGATGCGGCGCAAGAGCTTGGCTTGCCGGTTGTGATCAAACCTTCCGACGGCAACCACGGCCGCGGCGTGTCGCTGGACCTGTCGCTGCGCGAACACATCGAGGCCGCCTTCACGTTGGCCGAACAGAACGGCAGCGAGGTCATCGTCGAACGCTGCATCAACGGCCTCGAGCACCGGTTGCTCGTCGTCGGCTCCAAGGTCGTCGCGGCAGCCAAGGGCCACGACGCGTCGGTGGTTGGTGACGGCGAGGCCACGATTGCCGAACTGGTCGACACGCAGATCAACACCGACCCGCGCCGCGGCGACACCGAAGCGCACCCGTTGTCACGCCTTCGCCTGTACGAAGACACCGTCATCCTGGCCGACCTGAAGCGCATCGGGATGACGCCCGACTCGGTGCCTGCCGACGGCACCAAGGTGCTGATCCAGCGCAACGGTAACGTCGCGATCGACTGCACGGACCAGGTCCATCCCGATGTGGCACGGGCCGTCTGCCTGGCCGTGCGCACGGTCGGCCTCGACATCGCCGGTGTCGACGTTGTGGCGCAAGACATTTCGCGGCCGCTGCGCGAGCAGGGCGGGGCCGTCGTCGAAGTCAACGCCGGCCCGGGGCTGCTGATGCACCTCAAGCCCGCCATCGGAACGCCGCGCCCGGTCGGCCGCGCGATCGTTGACCAACTGTTCCACGACGACGAGAACGGCCGCATCCCCATCGTCGGCATCAGCGGCTCGCGCCACACCACCGCGATCGCGCGCATGGTGGCGTGGTTGATGCAACTGTCCGGCCACCGCGTGGGCTTGGCTTGCGCCGCCGGCATCCACGTTGATCGGCGCCGCCTCGAGTCGGTCGACGGCACGCAGTGGGACGCAGCGCAGCGCCTGCTGATCAACCGCAACATCGATGCCGCGGTGTTCGAACACACCGCCCAGGGCATCTTGCACGACGGAGTGCCCTACGACCGCTGCCGCATCGGCGTGATCACCGACATGGACGGCGCACCCACGCTGGGCCTGTATGACATCCAGTCACGCGACCAGATGCCGCGCGTGTTGCGCACCCAGGTCGACGTGGTGCTCGCTGATGGCTGCGCCGTGTTGAATGCCGACGAAGCCGATGTGCTGCCGCTGGCCGAATACAGCGACGGCGCGGTCATCCTGTACACGCGTGACGCGAAGCTGCCTGCGGTGGTCGAACACGTCGCGAATGGCGGAAGCGCCGTCGCCGTGGTCGACGACGCGCTGCACGCGCTGACGCCGGAAGGCTCACACCGCATCGCCAGCGTGGCCGCGATCACGCGCTTCACGTCGATCGACGCGGCGCTGGCCGTCGCGGCCTGCGGGCTGGGGCTGAACTTGCCGCCTGAGCTCATCGGGGCCGCGCTGGCAACCTTCGCGTCTTCCGACGACTGAACTGCTGCTCGCAACTCTGGGGTTGTTGACGATGGAGATCGAACGTCTGCGCGCGCTCCGGGGCCCCAACCTCTGGAGCAGACACACCGCGATGCAGTGCATCGTGCGTTGCACCCCCGACGAGCGTGACGCCATCAGCGTGCGCGCGATCGAACACCGACTGCGCGCGTTGTTGCCTGCGCTCGACGAGGTTCGTGGTGAAGCCGTGACCACGGCGCATCTGTATGCCGCGACCGCGCTGACGCTTCAGGAATCGGCGGGCTGTTCGGTCACGTTCAGCCGGGTGGCCGTCACCGTCGATGCAGGTGTGTATCAGGTGGTGGTCGAGTACAGCGAAGAAGACGTCGGCCGCATGGCGATGAAGCTGGCGCAGGCGCTGCTCGACGCCGCGGTGAACGAACAGCCCTTCGACACCGACGCCGCAGTCGCCGAATTGCGCTCGAAGGACGAAGACGTGCGCCTGGGCCCAAGCACGGGGTCGATCGTCGACGCGGCAATGGCGCGCGGCGTGCCCTACCGTCGCTTGACCAAAGGCAGCCTGGTGCAGTTCGGATGGGGCGCCAAGCAGCGTCGCATTTGGGCCGCCGAGGTTGACCGCACCAGCGCGGTGTCCGAGCAGATCGCGCAGGACAAGGACCTGACCAAGCGCCTGCTTCGCGCGGCCGGTGTGCCGGTGCCGATGGGTCGGCCGGTGAAGGATCTCGAAGACGCCTACGTCGCCGCCGACGAGATCGGCTACCCCGTCGTGGTGAAGCCGCAGGACGGCAACCAGGGCAAGGGTGTGACGGTGAACATCAAGGACCGCGCAGGCATCGAACGCGCGTACACCGCTGCGACGTTGATCGGCACGGTGATGGTCGAGTCATACCTGCCGGGCTACGACTTCCGCTTGCTGGTGGTGGGCAATCGCCTGGTCGCCGCGGCCCGCCGCGACCCGGCGCACGTTGTCGGCGACGGCCGCTCGAGCGTGAAGCAGCTGGTCGAGCGCGTGAACGCCGACCCGCGGCGCGGCGACGGCCACGCCACGCAACTCACGCGCATCAAGTTCGACGATGTGGCGCTGGCGCAGATCGCATCGAAGGGGCTCAGCGTCGATTCGGTGCCGGCCAAAGGCCAGCGCGTCATGCTGCGCAACAACGCCAACCTGTCGACCGGTGGCACGGCGACTGACGTGACCGACGACGTGCATCCCGAGGTGGCGGCCGCGGCGGTCGACGCCGCGCGCATGATCGGCCTGCACGTCTGCGGCGTCGACGTGGTGTGCGAATCGATCGACCGTCCGCTGCCCGATCAACACGGCGGCATCGTCGAAGTCAACGCCGCGCCGGGTCTGCGCATGCACCTGGCACCGTCGTACGGCAAGAGCCGCAACGTCGGGCAGGCCATCATCGACCAGATGTTCCCGTCGGGCGACGACGGCCGCATTCCGCTCGTCGCCGTCACCGGCACCAACGGCAAGACCACAACGGCGCGGCTGGTCGCGCACCTGCTGCGCACCGCCAACATGCGCGTAGGCACCACCAGCACCGAAGGCTCGTGGGTCGACGGCCAGATGCTCGACAGCGGCGATTGCGCCGGCCCCAAAAGCGCGCGCAGCGTGCTGATGCACCCCGACGTTGACGCCGCCGTGTTCGAAACCGCGCGCGGCGGTGTGTTGCGCGAAGGCCTTGGCTTCGACCGCTGCCACGTCGCGATCGTCACCAACGTCGGTGCCGGCGATCACCTGGGGCTGAACTACATCACCACGGTCGAAGACCTGACGGTGCTCAAGCGCGTGATCGTTCAGAACGTCGCGGCCAACGGGTTCGCGGTGCTGAATGCCGCCGATCCGCGCGTGGCCGCCATGGCCGGCACGTGCCCCGGGCGGGTCATCTTCTTCGCGGCTGACCGCCGCCACCCGGTGATGGCTGCACATCGCGCTTTGGGCCAACGCAAGGTCTTCGCCGAAGGCAACGCGCTCGTCGCCGCCGAAGGCTCGTGGCGCGAATCGATTCCGCTGCACGACATTCCGTTCACGCGTGAAGGCACGATCCCGTTTCAGGTCGAAAACGCCATGGCCGCAGTCGCTGCGGCGTGGGGCGTGGGCCTTTCGTGGGAAGCGATCCGCCTGGGGCTGGCGAGCTTCTCGACCGACGCGGCCAGCGTGCCGGGCCGATTCAACGTCATGGACTATCGCGGCGCGACCGTGATCGCCGACTACGGCCACAACGCCGACGCGATGCGCGCGCTGGTGGCCGCAGTCGACGCCATGGCGCCCCCTGGCGGCAAACGCACCGTCGTGATCAGCGCCGCGGGTGACCGGCGCGACGACGACATCCGCGAGCAGACGCAGATCCTCGGCCATGCCTTCGATCGTGTCGTGCTCTATCAAGACGCGGCGCAACGCGGCCGTGCCGACGGTGAGGTGCTGGGGCTGTTGCGCCAGGGGCTGCAGAGTGCGTCACGAGCGAAAGACGTGGTCGACATCCGCGGCGAGTTCGCCGCGATTGATCACGCGCTGGAAGGCTTGTCCGAGGGCGACCTGTGCCTGGTGCTCGTCGATCAGGTCGACGACGCGCTGGCGCATCTGAAGTCGCGCATCGAGGCGTCGGCCGCGCAGTCTGCGGTGGCCTGAGGCTGGCGTCGCGCCCAGCAAGGGCAGCGCCGAGAATGCGGCATGCCGCCTTCGACCGCCGCCATCGACGCCGCGACCAACACCGCCGCGGCCAACTTCGATCACGCATCGCCATGGCGCCTGAGCGTCGCGCCGATGATGGCGTGGACCGATCGCCACTGCCGCGTCTTCCACCGCCTGATCACACGGCGTACGCGGCTGTACACCGAGATGATCACGACCGGTGCGTTGATCCACGGCGACGTCCCGAAGCATCTCGACTTCGATCACGCGACCGAGTCCCCGGTCGCGCTGCAACTCGGCGGCAGCGACCCCGCGGACCTCGCGAAGGCCACCGCGATCGGCGTGCGCTGGGGCTACGACGAGATCAACCTCAACTGCGGCTGCCCCAGCGACCGCGTGCAGCGCGGCACCTTCGGCGCGTGCCTGATGGCAACGCCAGGCGTGGTTGCCGACGGCGTGAAGGCGATGCTCGACGCCGCGCAGGGTGTGCCGGTCACGGTCAAACACCGCCTGGGCATCGACCGCGAACAGAGCTACGGTTTCGTGCGCGACTTCGTCGGCACCGTCGCACAAGCCGGTTGCCGCGTGTTCATCGTTCACGCGCGCAACGCGTGGCTGGACGGGTTGAGCCCGAAAGACAACCGCGACATTCCGCCGCTGCGCTACGACGACGCTTACCGGCTGCGCGCCGACTTCCCCGACCTGTGCTTCGTGATCAACGGCGGCATCACGGGCGACGACGCCATCGCTGCGCATCTGGAGCACATGCATGGCGTGATGGTGGGCCGCGCTGCATACCACGACCCTTGGTCGATGCGCGAATGGGACCAGCGCTTCTTCGGCGGGTCTGCAATCTCGCTCGACCGCGATGCGATCGAAGACGCAATGGTCGCGCACATGACGCTCCACGCTGTCCATGGCATTGCCTGGCCGTCGATCGCGCGGCACATGTTGGGCTTGCGCCTGGGGCAGCCCGGTGCGCGGCACTGGCGGCGGGTGTGGAGTGATCAGTCGCTGAAGCACGAAGCGCCGGCGGCTGTGTCAAAGCTGGCGCGCGCGACGCTGCGAGGGCACGTGACCACGACAAGCGAGCCGACGGTCACACTCTGAGGACGCTCATGACCGCGCGCCCTTGCGCCCAGGCCAAGCCGCGAGCAGCACGCCCGTCAACGCGAGCGCGAACGCGGCAGCCTGCAGCGCGGTGAACCTTTCGCCAAGCACAAGCACACCCACCGCCGCCGCGGCCACGGGCAGCATCACGCTGAACACACCGGCCCTCGACGCAGGCACGTGCTTCAGGCCGGTCATCCACAGCCACACGGTCCACACGCTGGCTGCCATGGCGTAAAAGAACAGCAGTGTCCAGATCGACATCGACACCGCGCTCCAATCGAAGCTCAGCGCCTGCGCGATCCCGAAGGGTGTGACGAGTGCAAGGCCCCACAGGTTCACCACCGCGCTGATGCGCCGCGGTGTCATGCGCGCCGACAGCGACTTGCCGATGACGACGTAGCTGGCTTCGCAGATCACTGCGCCCACCAGCAGCAGGTTGCCCAGCCACGCGCTCTCGCCGCTCACGGCACTGTCGCCATGTTTGGCCGCCGACACCAGCGCGATGCCTGCGACCGCGCAGGCGATGCCGGCGATCACCCGACGTGCGGGACGCTCCTTCAGGAACACGAACGACAGCAGCGCCACCGCTGCCGGCAGCGCAGCCAGGATCACGCCCGCGGCCAAGGCGGTCGTCTGCCGGATGCCGTAGAGCATGCAGATCGAGAACAGGAAGTTGCCGAGGAAGCTCTCGAGGAACAACAGCGCGCGATGTTTGGTGTCGAGCAGCGGCTCGTCCGCGGGGCGCCGAAGCCAGTGCACCATCGCGACCGCGCCGATGCCAAAGCGCAGCCACGCGAGCAGGAACACCGGGAAGACCGCGAGCAGCAGCTTCGACAGGCCAACGTACGTGCCCACCAGCGCCATGCTGGCCGCCAGGCTGGCGTAGGCGAGCAGCGGCGGGCCGGACAAACGATTACTTGACGCGCTTCAAGGCATCACCGAGCGTCATCACGATGCGGTCGATATGCGCAGGCTCGATGATCAGTGGCGGGCTGATGGCAACGATGTCGCCCGTGGTGCGCACCAGCAGGCCACGCTCGAAGCAGTCGACGAAGACGTCGTACGCGCGTTTGCCGGGGCCGTCGGCGCGTGGCGACATTTCGACCGCGGCCACCAGGCCGATCGAGCGGATGTCGATCACGTTGGGCATCTCGCGCAGCGCGTGAATTGCACCCGCGAAAGTCTGGCCGATGGCGCCGCTGCCGCGCGTCAGCAGACCTTCTTCGCGATAGGTCTCGAGCGTGGCCAGGCCTGCGGCGCAGGCCAGCGGGTGTGATGAGTACGTGTAGCCGTGCGGGAACTCGATCGCGTTCTCGGGCCCTTGCATGAACGCGTCGTGGATCTCGCGCTTGCAGAACACCGCGCCCATCGGCACCGCGCCGTTCGTGATGCCCTTGGCGACCGTCATGATGTCGGGCACCACGCCGAAGGTGTGGGCGCCAAAGGGCTGGCCGGTGCGGCCGAAGCCGGTGATGACCTCGTCGAAGATCAGCAGGATGCCGTGCTTGTTGCAGATGGCGCGCAGACGCTCGAGGTAGCCTTTCGGCGGGATCAGCACGCCGGTCGAGCCTGCCATCGGCTCGACGATCACTGCCGCGATGGTCGACGCGTCGTGCAGCGCGACCAGCCGCTCGAGGTCTTCGGCGAACTCGGCGCCGTGTTCGGGTTGGCCGACGCTGAACGCGTTGCGCGCCGGGTCATGCGTGTGGCGGATGTGGTCAACGCCCGCCACCAGCGGGCCAAAGAGCTTGCGATTGCCGACCATGCCTCCGACCGCGGTGCCGCCGAAATTCACACCGTGGTAGCCACGCTCGCGGCCGATCAGCCGTGTGCGTGAAGCCTCGCCGCGCACGCGCTGGTAGGCCAACGCAAGCTTGAGCGCGGTCTCGACCGACTCGGAGCCCGAGTTCGTGTAGAGCACACGGTCCAGCCCCTGCGGCGTGAGCTGCACCACCGCGTCCGCGAGCTCGAAGGCTGCCGGATGGCCCATCTGGAACGGCGGCGCGAAGTCCATCTGCGCCGCTTGGTCAGCGATAGCCTTCACGATCCTGGGGCGCGTGTGGCCGGCGTTCACGCACCACAGGCCGGCAGCACCATCGAGCACTTCGCGGCCCTCGGGCGTCCAGTACAACATTCCGGACGCCTTGGCCAGCAAGCGTGGAGCCTGCTTGAACTGGCGGTTGGCGGTGAAGGGCATCCAATACGAGTCGAGCTTGGCCATGTCGTGCTCCATGTAAGACGCAAAGGCAGGCAGCGCCGAAACCGCCTGCGTACCTGCACTCGAGTCTACGAGCTTCGAGTGCGTGCGGCGCTCAGTACAACTGCCGTCGGCGATGAATGCCGAGCTTGTCGAACGCGTGCGCCAGGTGCTTCTTGACGGTGTTATCGCTGATGCCCAGCGACTTCGCGATGTCCTTGTTCGTGTAGCCCGTGCGTGCCAACTCGATTGCCGCGATCTCGCGCGGCGTGAGCGCGGATTCGTTCAACAACCCGAGATGACTCGTCGACGCGGACTCGGCGCCCTCGAGAAGCGAAGTCGCTGTCGCAGGCGCGACGGGATCGGCCGTTTCGCGGATCGACGCCGTGTGCGCGAGCATGCAGGCGTAGAGATACGGCACGATCGGCGTCGCCATCCACAACTCGCCGCGCGAGACCGTTTCGACGGCCTGCGCAAGCAGTTCGACCGAGCACGCTGGCGTGACGACGCCGCGCGCTACGCAGGCGGCCATCGCGCTTAAGGTCGCAATGCCTTCTGCGCGCGCGACGATCACCACGGGCACCAGCGGATGCGTCTGATGCCAGCGCTCGACCTCGGCGTCATCGACCCAGCGGGCGTCGATCAGTGCGACCACGCGCGACTGAAGCGTCGAAAACCCGAGCGCGAGCCGCAGCAGGCTGTCGATCGACCCGCGCACGACGTGCTCGTCCCACTCGACCCGTGCGGCCTCTCCGAGCTTGTGCCGCAGTTGCGTCGCCGCGTTGGCGCTGCCTGCATGCATCTTTCGTCGCTTGAGCTGCGTGTATGCGAATGTTAGTGGCGCGGGTCGCGGACCCATTGCGGATTGCGCGGAACGTCGTTCCGTATAGCGAAACACCTAAAATGCCGCAATGCAGCGTTGCACTGTCCGTGAACTTCGCATCTTGGAAGCCGGACGTGTAAATGTCTGATTTTTCACGCTTTTTGTACCGTCGCCACGTTGGGTACGGTTCTATCCGCAGCGCAGCAATTGCGATATCGTCTTGACCAATCGCTTTCGCCCTTCATCAACTTCGCAAGCAACTTTCCAAAGGATCTTTTGATGAGCACCCCCACCCGTGAACAACAGGCCGCCAGCTTGGAGAAAGACTGGTCGACCAACCCGCGCTGGAAAGGCATCAAGCGCGGCTACACCGCAGCCGACGTTGTGCGTCTGCGCGGTTCGGTGCCCATCGAGCACACGATCGCGCGCCGCGGTGCCGACAAGCTCTGGAGCCTGATCACGACCGAGCCGTTCGTCAACGCGTTGGGCGCGCTGACCGGCAACCAGGCGATGCAGCAGGTGAAGGCCGGCCTGAAGGCCATCTACCTGTCGGGTTGGCAGGTCGCAGGTGACGCCAACAGCAACGGCGAGATGTACCCCGACCAGTCGCTGTACTCGGTCGACTCGGTGCCCAAGGTTGTCAAGAAGATCAACAACACGTTCGCCCGTGCGGATCAGATCCAGTGGAGCGAAGGCAAGAACGACATCGACTACTACGCACCGATCGTCGCCGACGCGGAAGCGGGCTTCGGTGGCGTGCTGAACGCCTTCGAGTTGATGAAGGCGATGATCGAAGCGGGCGCCGCGGGCGTGCACTTCGAAGACCAGCTTGCCGCGGTGAAGAAGTGCGGCCACATGGGCGGCAAGGTTCTGGTGCCTTCGCGCGAAGCGGTCAGCAAGCTTGTCGCCGCGCGTCTGGCGGCCGACTCGATGGGCGTGCCCACGATCCTGATCGCGCGCACTGACGCCGAAGCGGCCGACCTGGTCACCAGCGATGTCGACGACAACGACAGGCCCTTCTGCACCGGCGAGCGCACGATCGAAGGCTTCTATCGCACCAAGCCCGGCATCGATCAGGCGGTGTCGCGCGGCCTGGCCTACGCCCCCTACGCCGACCTGGTGTGGTGCGAAACGGGCAAGCCCGATCTGGCCTTCGCGAAGAAGTTCGCCGAGGCGATCCACAAGCAGTTCCCGGGCAAGATGCTGTCGTACAACTGCTCGCCGTCGTTCAACTGGAAGAAGAACCTCGACGACGCGACGATCGCTAAGTTCCAGCGCGAGCTGGGCGCGATGGGCTACAAATTCCAGTTCATCACGCTGGCCGGCTTCCATGCGCTGAACTACTCGATGTTCAACTTGGCCTATGGCTACGCGCGCAACAACATGAGTGCGTTCGTCGAGTTGCAAGAGGCCGAGTTCGCCGCTGCCGACAAGGGCTTCACCGCGGTGAAGCATCAGCGCGAGGTCGGCACCGGCTACTTCGATGCCGTGACGACGACGATCGAGAAGGAGTCTTCGACCGCTGCGCTCAAGGGCTCGACGGAAGACGAGCAGTTCTTCGACAAAAAGCACGGGTGATGCGGGCCGGCGCGGCCGGCTCGATCTGATCGAAAGGCCGGCACTGCCGGCCTTTGTATTTCTGGATACTGCGCAGATGACCGTTCAACGACACGAATTTCGTTTTCTCGAACCGCTGCGCGTGCGCTGGGCCGAAGTCGACCTGCAGCAGATCGTCTTCAACGGCCACTACCTGATGTATTTCGACACTGCCGTGGCCGGGTACTGGCGCGACATGGCGCTGCCGTACCACGACACGATGGAAGTGCTCGAGGGCGACTTGTACGTGCGCAAGGCCACGGTCGAGTACGAGGCCTCGGCGCGCTATGACGATGCGCTCAAGGTCGCCGTGAAAACGGAAGCACTGGGCAACTCGTCGCTGGTGCTGCGCTGCGCGGTGTTTAAGGGGCCGAAGGTGTTGGTGCACGGCGAACTGGTCTATGTGTTCGCCGACCCTCGCACGCAATCCAGCCAGCCCGTGCCGCAGGCGCTGCGCGACGTGCTTCAGCGCTACGAAGCCGGCGGTGCGATGACGAATGCTCGCGTCGGCCCGTGGGCGTCGCTGGCGGTCGACGTCGAGAAGCTGCGACACAGTCTCTCGCCACCCGACATGGAGTCGTTGGCGCCCGGCTTGGCCGCCTTGCAAGACGGCGCGGCGACGCATGTGGCGCTGGTGAATGGTTTGGGGCAGACGGTCGCCTCAGTGCGGCTTTGGTCAAAGCAGGGCGGCCGATTCCAGCTCGACGGCCTCGTGGTGCACCCGGCGCTACGCGGTGCCGGGCTCGTCGACGAACTGTTGCGCACCGCCCGCGATACAGCCCGCAGTGAAGGTGCGACCACGTTGTGGATCGACGCGCCGGCTGGTTTGGCGGCGACGCTCGAACGACTGGGCTTGCGCGCCGAGCAGCCGACGGGCGCGGCCGTTTGTTCTTTCAGTTGCAGCGTCTGACGCGCTCGAAGCGAGCCAACGTCAGACGGCTTCGGCTTCGCGCGGAACCGCATAGGGCAGCGGATGCCACTCGATGACGGGGCCGTCCGCCGAAGCAAGATGCCACGCACCTTCTGCGTCGAGCATCGCTGACTTCAGCGACACCAGCGCCGCGTGCGCATCTCCATCGCTTGCTGCATCAACCACGGTCCCCGAGGGCTGCGACGGATCGGCATCGTGGAAGACGTCGCTGCCGGGTTGCATGGGACCGTGGCCTGCGAACAGATGCATGCGACGCTTCAGCGTGCCGCGGTACTGGCTTCGCGCGACGACCTCTTGGCCGGGGTAGCAGCCCTTGCTGAAGCTGACGCCGCCGACGAGTTCGAAGTTCACCATCTGCGGCACGAATGCGTCGGCCGTTGCCGTACTGATGCGGGGCCAACCGCTGCGCACCTCGAGCCAGCGCCACACCGCACGCCCGTTCGCGTTCGCGTTCGCATCGGGCGCGGCAGTGATGCTGGTGTCGACGGGTGAAGACACCACGCGCCATGCGCGCGCTGTGCCGGCAACGTCGGGCAGGCGTACCCAGCCGTCGACCAAATGCAGCGCAGTTGATGCTCGAACCCGCGCGGGCACGGCATCGCCCATCGCGCCCATGAGCGTGACGCTTGCATCGGCCACCTTGCACTTCGCGCGAAGCACGAACATCGACAGGCGCTTGACGGTCGCAGCCAACACGTCGGCGCTGCACGCGAGAAGAAATTCGTCCGCTGCGGGCCGCCACACGACGAAGCTGGCGATCAAGCGGCCCTTGGCCGAACAGTAGCCCGCCAGCGCGGCCCGGTCGGTGTCGAGCGACGCGACGTCATTGGTCAGTTGGCCTTGCAGGAACGTCGCGGCGTCGGCACCGACGACGCGGATCACGCCCCATTCGCCATCGAGCGCAACAAGACCTCGAGCGGTGACGTGAACGTCGGGTGATGACATCGCACGATTATCATCTTCGCCCCTGTCGATGCGCAGATGCGCTGATGTAGAGCCAAGGAAGAGTCGCCCTGTGAAGTGGATCCTTCGACTGCTGGTCTTGCTGATCGTTCTGATCGTTGCCCTGGGTGCGGCGGGCTGGGCTGGGGCGAACTGGTGGCTCGCGCGTCCGATGCCGCTGCGCTCGACGCCGATCGAAGTGTCGATCGAGCCCGGCATGTCGCCGCTGGCGGTCGCGCAGGCCTGGGTGCAAGCGGGTGTCGACGAGAAGCCTCGTCTGCTCTACGAGTGGTTTCGCTGGTCGGGTCAGGCACGCAACATCCGCGCCGGCAGTTACGTGCTGAAGGACCCCGTCACGCCACGCGATCTGCTGGCGAAGATGGTTCGCGGTGAAGAAGTGCTCGAGTCGGTGCGACTGACCGAAGGCCTGACCTTCCGACAGTTCCGTCAGGCCCTGTCGAAAGCGCCACACTTGAAGTCGACGATCGAAGCGATGAGTGACGCGCAGGTGATGGCCGCCGTCGGCGCACCCGACGTCGCACCCGAAGGCCGCTTCTTTCCCGACACCTACGCCTACGGCCGTGGCGTGAGTGACCTCACGGTGTTGAAGCGTGCTTACGCGACGACGAAGCGCCAGCTCGAGAAGGCATGGGCCGCCAAGCCCGCCGGCTCGCCGCTGAAAACGATCGACGAGGCACTGATCCTCGCGTCGATCGTCGAGAAGGAGACCGGCCTCGAAGCCGACCGCGGCAAGGTCGGCGCGGTCTTCAACAACCGGCTGCGCATCGGCATGCCGCTGCAGACCGACCCCACGGTGATCTACGGTCTGGGTGAAGGCTTTGACGGCAACCTGCGCAAGCGCGACCTGACGGCCGATACGCCCTACAACACCTACACACGCAAGGGCCTGCCGCCGACGCCGATCTCGATGCCCGGCGCGCCGTCGATCCGCGCTGCGATCAACCCCGATGCGAGCAAGGCGCTGTATTTCGTTGCGCGCAGCGACGGCAGCGGCGGCAGCGTGTTCAGCGAAACGCTCGACGCGCACAACCGCGCGGTGAACCAGTTCCAACGCAAGGCGAAATGACGTCTGATCCACGCTTCATCACGTTCGAAGGCATCGACGGCGCCGGCAAGTCGACGCACATCGAGCCGCTGGCGCAATGGCTGCGCGGGCAGGGCCTCGAAGTGGTGTGCACCCGCGAGCCCGGCGGCACTGCGTTGGCCGAGTCACTGCGCGACTTGTTGCTGACCCAGCCGATGGACGGCCTGACCGAGGTGCTGCTGGTGTTCGCCGCGCGCCGCGATCACCTGCGGCAGGTGATCGAGCCCGCGTTGGCGCGCGGCGCCACCGTGTTGTGCGACCGCTTTACCGATGCCACGTTCGCCTATCAGGGTTCGGGCCGCGGCCTGCCGCTGTCGATGCTGTCGACGCTCGAAGCGTGGGTGCACGAGGGGCGACAGCCCGACCTCACGCTCTGGTTCGACGCACCGGCCGCGCAAGCAGCCGCGCGACGCGCCGGTGCGCGCGATCCTGACCGCTTCGAACGATTGGACGAAGCCTTCTTCACGCGGGTGCGTGACGGGTACCTTGCGCGTGCCACACAGTCGCCGACGCGCTTCGTGCAACTGGATGCCTCGAGGTCGCGCGACGAAGTCTGGCGCGACCTCGAGGCGACCATCGACGCGCGACGGTGGTGGTGATGTCGGCGACGAACTCCATCGTCGTCGGCCCCGACGGGCAACTGCCGCTGCCATGGCTCGACGAACCGCTGGCCCGCGCGATCGGCCAGCGCGGTCATGCGCTGCTGCTGCATGGTGGTGAGGGCAGGGGGCTTTTCGAATTGGCGATGACAACGGCGCAAGCGCTCTTGTGCTCGCAGCCCGTCGATGGCCATCGCCCTTGCGGCACCTGCACCGACTGCCACCTCGTACAGACGCAGGTTCACCCCGACCTGAACGTGCTGGTGCCGGCGGCCATGCGCCCGGTGCTGGGATGGCGTGTGGCAGCCGACGACGATGACGGCGAGGGCAAGGAGACGAAGGCCAAGCCGAGCCAAGAGATCCGCATTGCCGAACTTCGCGCTGCCATCGACTGGAGCACGCTGAGCGTTGCGCGCGACCGGTCCAAAGTGCTGGTGATTCATCCCGCCACCCGCATGAATGCGATCACAGCCAACGCATTGTTGAAGACGCTCGAAGAGCCGCCCGGCAAGTTGCGCCTCGTGCTCACCGCGCGCAGCCCGCGTGCGTTGCTGCCGACGATCGCCAGCCGTTGCCAGCACCTGCGCATCGCACCGCCCGACCGCGACACCGCCCTGGCGTGGCTCGAAGCGCAGGGCGTGAACGACGCCGATGCGTTGCTGCGCGCAGCCGGTGAGCCGCTGCTGGCGCGCGACCTCGCGGTGCAGGGCCTCGACGCTGCCACGTGGCAACGCGTGCCCGCAGCCGTGCGCCGCGGCGACGGCAGCGTCTTCGCCGGCTGGCCTTTGCCCGCGGTGGTCGACGCGTTGTGCAAACTTTGTCACGACGCGATGTGCGTGGGTGCGGGCGAGCCGGCCCGGTACTTCGACACGAAATGGGTCCCTGGAGGCGCATCGTGGACAGCGTTGCGGGCCTGGTCGATCGAACTGTCGACGGCTGCGGGCCAATCCGGTCATCCCTGGCATGCACTATTGGCGGTCGACGCGTTGGTCTTTCGCGCCAGCCGCGTCTGGGCGGGGGACAAGCCATAGGTCCGCTGCTTACACTCGCCGCACCATGGCATCCACCCGCCCGACGCCGCTCGCGACCGCACGCCCCAGCGTCATCCAATTGGTCTTCCGCGAGAAGGGCGCGCTGTATGCGGCCTACATCCCGCTGTTTGCCGAAGGCGGCATCTTCGTGCCGACCACGCGCGACTACCGTCTCGGCGACGACGTGTACCTGTTGCTGTCGCTGCCCGACGACACGCAGCGCTATCCGGTCGCCGGCAAGGTCGGCTGGATCACACCAGCCAATGCATCGGGTGGCCGCACGCAAGGTGTGGGCGTGAGATTTCCCACGGACGAAAAGACGAAAGTGCTGAAGGTGCGCGTCGAAGAGATGCTGGGCACCATGCTGCAATCGGCAAAGCCCACGCAGACGATCTGACCGCGCTGCGATGTGCACGCTGCCCGGCGTGGCAACATCCCGGCGATGTATGTCGACTCGCACTGCCATCTGGCGTTTCCTGATTTCGAAGGCCGCGTGCCCGAACTTCGTGCCGCGATGCGCGCCGCGCGCGTCGATGCCGCGCTGGTCATCTGCACCACGCTCGAGGAATTCCCGGCCGTGCACGCCATCGCGCAGGCCCACCCCGAGCTGTGGGCGACCGTGGGCGTGCACCCCGACAACGAAGGCGTGCGCGAGCCGTCCACCGATGACTTGATCGCGCTTTCGCGCGAACCACGTGTGATCGCGATCGGCGAGACCGGGCTCGACTACTACCGGCTGAACGGGCGCAGCATCGACGACATGGCGTGGCAACGCGACCGTTTCGTCGCCCACATCCATGCCGCCGTCGCCACCGGGCTGCCGCTCGTGATCCACACCCGCAGCGCCAGCGACGACACGCTCGCGATCCTCGCGCGCGAAGGCGCAGGGCGCGTGCGCGGCGTCTTCCATTGCTTCACCGAGACGCAGGAAGTCGCCCAGGGCGCGCTCGACCTGGGCTTTCACGTGTCGTTCTCGGGCATCCTCACGTTTCGCAACGCGCAGGCGCTGCGCGACGTGGCGCGCATGGTTCCCGATGGACCGCCTGCTGATCGAGACCGACAGCCCGTACCTGGCGCCAGTGCCGCATCGTGGCAAGACCAACCAGCCGGCTTACGTCGTGCACGTCGCGCAGCAGGTGGCAGAGCTGAAAGACATCGCGGTCGAAGATGTGGCGATGCACACCACGCGCAACTTCGAGGCGCTGTTCAGGGTGAAGGTGCCCAACCGTGCGGATGTGGAGGCGTCGACGTGAAGGGCCGTGCCACCGCTACCGCGCCGACGCGCCGCGTCCTTGTGCTCGCCGCCGTCGCCACATGCGTCACGCCACGAAGCCAGGCGGGTTCGTACGAAGACTTCTTCGGCGCCATCGATGTGAACGACGCAAGCAAGCTGCGCAACGTGCTGGCAAAGGGTTTCGACGTGAACTCGGTCGACCCCAAAGGCCAGCGCGCGCTCTACCTTGCCGTGCGTGCGGGTTCACGCGACGCATTCCTGCTGTTGATGGCACAACCTGGCATCGAGGTCGACGTGCAGAACGCGCCCGGCGAGACCGCGTTGATGATGGCCGCGCTGCGTGACAACCTCGAAGCCGCGCAGGCATTGGCTGCACGCGGCGCCGCGACCCACAAAGACGGTTGGGCACCCGTGCATTACGCGTCGACCGGGCCGGGTTCGAATGTGCTTCGCTGGCTGATCGAGAAAGGTGCGCCGCTCGAGGCGAGAGCGCCTGGTGGCAACACGCCGCTGCTGATGGCTGCGCGCTTCGGCGCTGACCGATCGATCGAGCTGCTGCTCGAGCGAGGCGCCGACAAGTCGGCGAGGAACGACCGCGGGCAAGGGGCCGTCGAGCTGGCAAAGGAAGCCAAGCGTGACGAATGGGTCAAGCGCTTCGGCGGCGGCTCGCGGTAGCGGACTGGAGCAAAGAAGAACGATCAGGGCTCGCCACCAACGGTGAAAGAAGCCGAGGTGTCTCGAGGCAGGTGGCGTGCGATGACCCACGCGCTCCGCGTCAGATGCTGCACTGCGTCGTCGCCGGCGTCGCGCACAGCTCTTGAATGGTCTGCGAGTTGTAGAAGCCGCGGCACGTCAGGCCGCTCTCGCAACGTGGGGTCGAGTCCTGACACGGCTGGCACTGGCCCCCTTCCGGTTCGCTGCTGCAAGCCGAGACGACGAGCGCGAATAGTGCCATCGTCACACCCTTCGGAAATGCGTCCATTGCTGCCCTCTTTTGATTTGTTCACTTGCGATCGAGTCCGCCCGCCGACACGGGGCTGCTGCGCGTTTGCATGTGTCTCAGCATCCTGTACGGCTGGCATTGACCTGTGCGCAATTAAGGCGTGCGGTGCCGGAGAGCCCGGCGCAGTTCATGCATACGACCGGCGTGCTCTGCGGTTCTTCGTCGTCGCCCCCGCACGACGTCAACAACGCCGAGTAGATTGCCAAGACAAACACGAACGTGGTTCGGGTGATTCGAGTCGTGACCATGTTGGCCTCCTGTCAAGTGCGGAAATCTGGTTGAAGGGCTGCGCGCGCCTCGACCGCGAACGCGGCAGTCCCGATCCGACTCGCGACACGACCACGTTGCACCCGACGACGCGCGCCAACTGACCCGATCAAGGCGACGAGCCCCGCTGCGAGCAGCCATGTCGTTGAAGGTTCCGGAATCGCCGGAATCGCGGATGACGAAGCGATATCGATCTGGATTCGCGAAGAGGCGAGGTAGACCGAGCCGGAACCGTTCAGCCAGATGTTGTCGGCGTCGAACGTGATCGACCACCCGGACGTGTCGAAGGTCGTGAGCGACGCCGAGGTAAACGCCGGGAGACTGTTGTAGGCGTCATAGAACCGCCAACCATTAAACGCAGCCACCGTGCCACTGAGACTGGCGGAGAAGTCCAGCGTGATCGACAAGTCCGCGAAGTCGATGGATGTGATCGGGAAGCCTTGTGGCGACGCCAGGATCTCGATGCCCGCGCCGACGAACGAGTCGACGGGAACGCCGCCGAACCCGATGGTGCTTTGGTTGGGGTAGTAGAAGGCGGTCGTGATGACCCTTCCGTCCAGCAGCGGGTCAGCGTGCACCGTGGCAGCGCCAGCGATCAGGGCAAGAAGGGCAGCGGCAAAGGAGGAAGGTTTCACGATTCGTACTCCGGAGTTGCGGTCTGTTCAGTGTTGTACGGAGGCGGTCCAAGCATTCGGAGTGGGCTTGGTCTTGGGCGCTCTAGCGGATTGGCTCGCGCGGTGGAATGGCTTCCAGCAATTTCGCGGCCGCGATCCCGATGGCCGCGGAGGTCATCCCACTCTTCATGGCCATGCCCAGGAGCCCGCCCGCCCCGACCTGCCCGACCGCCTTGTTCGACCACAGCACTTCACGGCGTTCCTGGTCAACGAGGTAGCCGACCATCTCGGCATTGCCGGTGCTGCCGAAGGTCAGCTTCGAGTACGCGTCGATCAGACCCAGCACGAGCACATGCCGCGGGCCGCCAGAGAGGGCGAAGTCTTTAACCATCGGCTCGATCCCCTCGCGCGTCGACTGGGCTTGCAAGGTACTGACCAGCGAACGGTCCGCGTAACTCGTCACCGTGTAGCCGCGTTGGGTCATCGACTGTTTCGCCGTGGTGTGCACGTTGGCGTCTAGATCGAGTGAGTCCTTCTTGTCGACGCGCAGATCCAGCACCGGGGCAAGGGCCACGACGGTGATGGCACGCACGTCGAAAGCCGCGTTGAGGTACTCCGGCTTGGTCTGGGGTGGTGGGGCTGTGGCGCAGGCGCCCAACGCCACGACGATGCTGCATGCAAGCGCGGTGAAAAGATGCTGCGTCTTCACAGCGTTCTCCGGTTATCCGATGGCGTCCAGCAAAAACCGCAGCTGAGTCCTCAACTCCTGGTCAGCGCAGCTCAGATTCGTTCGCAGGCGCGTGTGCGTGCGCCAGATCGCGGTGGCGCTGCCGGGCTCGGAGATGACCAGGCTGATGTCGGTGCGCTGATGGGAGGAAGTGATCGCCCCGGACAAGGGATTCCAACTTCCACCCGGCCCGTCGAGCGATTCAATGGCGATCGAAAGCTCCAGCGCACCGCCGGGCTCGACGGGCGTCGTTGCAACCGCGATGCCTTTGCCCTGGAGTTCGTGCTGCGCCAACTCACGTGCACACAGGAAGCGCGCGGAAGGCGATTTGATGACCAAGCGCTTGGTGCGCGGAAACTCGAAGCGCTGGCCCGGTGGTTGCTCCGCCCCGGTCGCGACGTAGGTGCCGTGATCCGGACGCGGCGGCGCGGGCGCGCCGCAGGCTACCGTCGCCAGAGCCAGCGCCACAGCAACAGCCAAACCGGCAGGGTTCGAAGCGAATGTCATGTCGATGCTCGTCGTCGATCGCCGCCACGTCGACCGCGACAGCACATCTCGATTCAAGCCAACGTCAGCCCACATGTGCGACGCGGGACTAGCCGCGCGTGCTAGTCCCGGCGCCACGCCGGTTCAGGTCGCATTCGCACAATGCGCGTTGATGCGAACCGGAAATGCCATGTCCGAAGCCGATTGCGAAACCACACGCGCCGCCGCAAACTCGCCAGTCGGGAGGTGGCCGAGCCTTGGACGAGCGAAACAACGACGGGCGTGCCGCGGCGCGCGACGCAGTGATGCCGTGGCAGTTGTCGCTCGCCGAGCTCGAAGCATGGTTCGACGCGCAGGCTCACGTGGTCTGGCCGTCGGACGGCCGCGCGCAGGCGGACGCGGCGCTGGCCCTGGTGCGCGGCACGCTGGGCGCGCTGGCGCGTGGCGAAGACCCGTTGTCGGACCCCGCACGCTCGCAGCCGTCGGCGCAAGTCGATCCGCTGCGCATCGATTCGCTGCTGACCGGCCACAAGCGCAGGACGACGAAGTCGCCGTCATCGCGATCCTCGACGCGGCCGGCCGAGCGGCGACGCTCGCTGCTCGATCTCGCCTTGTGGCAGGCGCTTGCGCACCTGCGCGCCGGGTCGCACGCGCCGTCGCTCGCACGGCTGCATGCATGGCTTGCGCAAGCGGCGCCGCCGTGCATCGGGGTGTCGCCGTCGACGAAGTTCGCGGCCAGCGGTGCTGCACGAGGCTTCTTCGACGAGTCGGCGCGCGGCGTGCTCGAGATGTTGGCGCGCCGCGTCGACGCCGCGTATGCGGTCGCGATTCCCGCGCGGCCTTTCGACGGCAGCCTGCCCTCGATGGTGGCCTGGACACATGCCTGGAGCGTGGCCGTGGCCGGTGCTTTCCTCGAGTACATGGTGACCCATGTCGGCGACGACGTAGCGAAGGCGCAGCGCGAACTGTGGGCCGGTCGCCTGGACGCGGTGCGTTTTCGATTGGGCGCCGGCATGACCGCGATGCCGGCACACGCCAGCGTGCAGTTCGACCTTTGGACCTGTGCGGTCAAAGCCCAGGCGATCACCTTCGACGCCGTGCGTTGGCGCGCGCACGCAGCGGGCCGGCAACGGCACGGCGTGGCGATCGACATGCACGACTACACCGCGCAACGCGGCAACAGCGTCGCGCCGCTGTATCGCTGCGTCTTGGTCGACCGAATATTCGACGTGCTTGGCCGGGGTGAAGCCGACGGCGTGGCCGCAGCAATGCCCGAACAAACGATCGCGATCGATGTCGACCGTCCGCAGGAGGGCCATGCGCAGAACCTTCGCCTGCTGCTGCGCTGGCGCGACCCACTGGGCCCGAAGATGCGTCGCACGAGTGATCGCAACGAAGGCGACCTCGACACCCGTGCGATCGACCGCTGGCTCGCACGCCAGGAAGAGTCACCGTTGGCCCATGCGCTCGATGCCGTGCGGCTGAAGTGGCGAGCCGCGTCCCCCGACGCGAGTGCCGACCCCGACGGGCTGGTGTCGATCGGCAACGGTGCGTTCTGGACCGCGGTCCATGCCGACGTGCTGTGGATCGACCCTGCGCTCGCACTGCATTTCGGCGGCACGTGGCACAAGCTGCCAGCCGTCGAACTGGTGGAGCACGCGGACGGGCGCACGGAGTGGCTGGTGCGCGAAGACGTGACGCTGCCGGCAGGCGTCGACCTCCCGACGCTGAGGCATGCCGCGGTATCGCGCGATGCCGTGCACTGGGTGGCGACCGAAGCCGGGCTCGGCGCGTTCGTGATGGTGGGAATCGATGTCGACGCGTCGTGGCGCGCGCCGGATTGATGCCGCGGCGCGCAAGCTCGCCAGGCGTGCACATGGGTTGCGCCGCGCGGGGCGGCTCGACGCTGCCCGCACCTGCGCGCGTGAAGCCGCAGCCGCGCTGCAGGCGCTGATCGACGCTGGCGAGGCTTCGCTGCGGCCTACGTGGGCCGAGGCGGTGGCGCTCGAGTGCGGCATCGCGATCGACGGTGGCCGCTTCGACGGCGTGCTGGCGTGCATCGACGCCGCGCTCGAGACGCTGCGCCGTCACGTCGATCCTGGCGGCGGCGCCTGCGGCGGTGTTTGCAACGATGACGGCCCGGTGCGTCTGGCGCGCTCGCGGCTTCACCTCGAAGCAGCCCGTTTGCATGTGCTTCGCGCGCAACCGCTTCCGGCCCGCGAGCACGCGCAGGTCGCAGTCGAGGCGCCGCCCCTGGCCACGCTCGAGGGTGAGAGCGGCACGCTGATTGGCCTGCGCGCTCGCGCGTCCGATGGCATCGCGGTCTCGATGTTGGGCGATCACGCTGCGGGCATCAAGCAACTCGAGCATGCGCTGACGGGCATCGAGGCGCCGGGATTGGAAGCAGGGGCGGCGGACCGAGCGCGCTTCCTGATCAGCCTCGGCGCGATGCACGCCCACCGGTTCCAACTCGAGGCAGCACGTCGGCAGTTCGAGCAGGCGCTGCCGCTTTTGCATCAGCTGGTTCGGCAGCGCCGCGCCGGTGCGCACGCCGACATGGGCCGCGCGCTGCTCAATATCGGCAGCATCAACGGCCGCGCGAACCGCTTGGCCGAAGCGCAGGCAGCGTACCGGGCCGCGCTGCGTCACATCGACCGTGGGCTGCGCTCGTCACGGCTGACCGGCGACCGCGGGCGCTTGCAGGCAACGCGCGCGAATGCATCGATGAATCTCGGCTACGTGCTGTTCCGCAGCGGTGACTTCGATGCTGCCGAACGCTGGTTGGCCGCCGCGCTGCGCGGCTACGCGCCGCTGGTGCGAAAAGCGCCGCACCTGCGCCTGGCCGTCGCGCGCACGCGCATCAACGCCGCGCACGTGGCTGCGCGGCGCGACCGCGTCGAGCGCGCCGCGGCGCTGTATACCGGCGGGCTGCAGCAGATCGAGTCGCTGCTGGCCAGCAACGGCGCGCCGGGGCTCGGTTTTGATCATGCCAACGCGCTGCTCGGCGTCGCGCGCATGGCGCTGCTGCAGGGGCAGGCGCGCCGTTCGGCGGTACTGTTCGAACGTGCGATGACGCTGCTGCGCGAGCTTGTGCAGTCGGGCCAACTGCATCACGCCATCACGTGGCTGCGCGCGTGGCGGGCGCAGGCCGCGCTGGCGGTCGAAGACGATCGTGCCGCCCCGCAACTTGCGCGCATGGTGCCGGTGCTGGTGCGCGTGCTCGGCGCGCCGCCGCTGCGCGCGCTGGCCGAACAGGAGGATCCGTTGCGCACGCCTGGCCACGTGCTCGACTCGGTCACGCGATGGGTCGACATCGCTTCAGCACGTGAAGACGCGCATCGCGGTCCTATTGATGTGCTGTGCGCGGCCGCCGTGCGACACCTGCTGGACGACAGCGCCGCGATCCTGGCCGACTCGTCGCCGGCGTGGTTGGCGCCGCGGCAGACCGCGGTGCGCCATTGGGTCGAGCGCATGGGTGCCGAGGTCAGTCGCCTGTCGGCGCCACCGCTGTTGTTGGCGCAGTGGTTCCTGCGCACACGGGGGCTGCGCGCACAACGCATCGCATTGGCTGCAGCGGCGGGCGATGCGCGCCTCGAGGCACTGCGGTCATCGCTGCAAGAGCTGACCCGGATCGAGAGCAGCCTGCTGGGCGGCGCACTCGACCAGGGCAGCGACGACGTGCCGCCAGCCGCGCCGTCCGACGCGCCGCCCTGGGACGCGCAGCGCGCCGCGCAGTGGCAAGCGTTGCGCGCGCAGGTCGAAGCGCACATGGCCGAGGCGGTGCGCGAAGGCGTGCTGCCGCCATCGCTTCAACTGACCGCCGCCGATCTCGCGACGCGCCTGCGTCCGCGGCAGGCGCTGCTGTTCGTCGCGCGCGTCGACAGTCGCAACGTCGTCGTGATCGCGCTGCGCGCCGAAGCGCCATCCGCGCGCAGTTGGTCGACCACCCTGCCGCCACGCCACGACGACGCACCGTGCGACCTGCTGATCGCAGCCGCACGCCAGGCGCTGCGGCACGACTTCGACGCTGGGCCGTCGCGCGACCTGTCGCCGCGGCTGGACGCGCGGCGGCGTCTGGACCTGTCGGCTGCGCACCAGGCCGCAGCCGGTGATCGCCTTGCGTTGGCTGCGCTTCGCGACATCTACGACCACGCCGTCGCCCCGCCGCTGGCCGAATTGATCGGCGCCGGGTGCGACGACATCGCCATCGTTCCGGCTGACGATCTGCATCTGCTGCCTTGGGGTGAGTTGCTTGCGCGCTCGAACGAAGGCGGCGCGGCGGTGACGGTGTATCCAAGCGCGGGTGCCTGGCTGCGGTGCCATGAGTCGCTGCCACCGGTCGGCGCGGTCGTCGTCCCGCACTGGACGATCGCCGATGCGCCGACGGCGGTGACCGCGACCTCGCTGCTGCCGTGGATCGACATCGAACGACGTCTGTCGCGGCGCCTGTGGGACATGGATGGCGACTCCGGTGACGGTGCGCCGGACGCCCTGCTCGTCATCGGCCACGGCGACATGCCCGGCGGCAACCCTGCACTGTCGGGCCTACGCCTTGCCGATGGCCGCGTGCTCGGCGCACATGACCTGGCCGCGCAGGGCGGCCGTACAAGCGACGACGCCGCGCAAGGTGGTTTCGAGTACGTGCTGCTGTCGGCCTGCGCGCTCGGCCGCACCGACGACGCTTTCGGCGAGCCGCTCGGCTTTTTGTCGGCCTCTTTCGGCTACCGCACGCGCGCGGGCATCGGCTGGCTGACCGAGGTGCCTGACGATGCTGCGTGCCTGTTCAGCCTGTCGTTCCAGTTCGCGCTGCGGCGTCGTCTGGCTGCCGGCACCCAGGTGGCGGCGTGGACTCGAGCGTTCTACGAAACACGTCGTGCGATCGGCGAAGGCCACTGGCCCGCGGGATTCGACGCGTGGTTGACGGCGCAGGCAACGCAAGGGGAGGCGTTGTTGCCCGCGGCGCCGCCGCAGACGCTGCGACGCGTTCTGCCATGGGTCATCGTCTTGGGCGCCTAAGTCACCGGCGCAGGATTGAACAACACCAGGCTGTTCGCCAACCCGTGCTGCTCGGCCCAGGTCTTCTTGCCCCCTGCGGTGTCCAGCATCAGCCTGAAGAGGGCCCAGCCGGTCTCCTCGATGCTGGCCTTGCCGTCGGCAATGACGCCGGCGTTCAGGTCCATCAGGTCGTGCCAGCGGCGCGCCAGGTCACTGCGTGTGGCAACCTTGATCACCGGGCACGCCGACAAGCCGTAGGGCGTGCCGCGGCCGGTGGTGAAGACGTGTACGTTCATGCCCGGCGGCAAGTTGAAGCGTGCCGCAGATGAAGTCCGACGCGGGCGTGGCAGCGAAGACGAGCCCGCGCTGATCACGTGCCAGCTTCTCGCCTGGTGGCAGCACGTGCGCGATCGGCATGCTGCCGCTCTTGACGATCGAGCCCATCGCCTTCTCGACGATGTTCGACAGGCCGCCGGCCTTGTTGCCCGGCGTGGTGTTGGCAGCGCGGTCGGAGCGGCCGCGCTCGAGGTAGGCGTCGTACCAGCCAAGCTCGTGTTCGATGGCGTGCGCAACCTCGGGCGTGGCGGCGCGCGCGGTGAGTTGCTCGATCGCGTCGCGCACCTCGGTGTTTTCGCTGAACATCACGGTGGCGCCGGCGCGCACCAGCAGGTCGGTGCAGAAGCCAACTGCGGGGTTCGCGGTCGCGCCGCTGAAGGCGTCGCTGCCTCCGCACTGAACGCCGACAACGAGTTCGCTGGCAGGCACGGTTTCGCGCTGCCGTGCATTCAGCCTTACGAGATGCGCCTTTGCGCTCGACATGATCGAGTCGATCATCGACGCGAAGCCGACGTGCTTGTCGTCTTGCAAGCGCACGAGATCCGGTGAGCCCGACGGGGCGGCGCTGACCGGGATCGACCCCGGCGGCATCAGCCGTTCGGGCTGGAGCTTCTCGCAACCCAGGCTCACGAGCATCAGCTCATGGCCGAAGTTCGGGTTCAGCGCGATGTTGCGCACGGTGCGGATCGGGATCTCGGCGCCCGGCGCGTCGATCGCGACGCCGCAGCCGTACCCATGCGACAGCGCGACCACGTCGTCGACGTTCGGGTACAGCGGCAGCAGTTCGGCTTTGATGCGCTTGACCGCGTGGTCGACGACACCGGCCACGCACTGCACGGTCTGCGCAATGCCCAGAATGTTGCGCGTGCCGACCGAACCGTCGGCGTTGCGAAAGCCCTGGAACGTGTAGCCCGAAAGCGGTTCGGCCGCAGGGCCAGGAACAGTGGCGCGCGGCAAGGTCGCGTCGATCGCGCGCGCTTTGGGCATGTCGAGCAGACGCTCGTTCACCCATCGGCCCGCGGCGATGGCTTCCTTCGCGAAGCCGATCGGCACGTCGTAGCGGCGCACGACCGCACCCGCGCCGATGTCGGTCCACGCGACCTTGTGCCCCTGCGGGACCTTCTCGATCAGGACCGGACCGCCGGGCAGGGCGGTACCGGCAGGCAGGCCGCCATCGTTGGCAACGATCACGACGTTGTCGTTCTCGTGCATGCGGATGAGGATCGGCGCGCTCATGGTGAAGTTACTCGCTACTTGAACAACCCCGGCAACCACGTCGAAAACGCCGGCACGTACGTCACCAGCAGCAGGCACACCAGCAGCGCGCCATAGAACGGCCAAATGCTCTTCATCACCTGCCCGACCGACACCTGCCCGATCGCACAACCCACAAACTGCACCGTACCCACCGGGGGTGTGTTGAGTCCCAACGCGCAGTTGATCAACATCATCACGCCGAACTGCAACGGGTCCATGCCGAACTGCTGTGCAATCGGCAGGAAGATCGGCGTGCAGATCAGGATCGTGGGCGCCATGTCGAGGAAAGTGCCCAGCACGAACAGCAGGATGTTGATCAGCAGGAAGATCACCCACGGGTTGTCCGACACCGACTTCATCAACTCGCCCGTCTTCTGCGGCACCTCGTACAGCGCCAGGAAGTAGCCGAACGCAGCCGAGATGCCGATCAGCAGCAGCACCACGCCGGTCGTCTTGCACGCCTTCGCGCAAGCCTTGATGAAGTTGTGCCACGACAAACTGCGATACACGAACACCGTGATCAGCAAGGCCCACGCCACAGCGATGGCGGCCGATTCGGTCGCCGTGAACGCCCCCGACAGAATGCCCCCAAGGATGATCACCACCACCAGCAGCCCGGGCAGCGAAGCCGCGAACGCCACCGCCACCGCACCCCACCCAGGGAACGCGCCGCGCGTGGGATAACCACGCTTGCGGGCCACGTAGTAGGCCGCGGCCAGGTTGCACAGCGTCAGGATCAACGCCGGCACGATGCCCGCGAGGATGAGCCCCAGCACGCTCACCGACGCGATGCCTGACGTGGCGAGCGTGAACAGGATCAGGTTGTGCGAGGTCGGCATCAACGCGCCGACGAGTGAGGCATGCGTGGTCACGTTGACCGCGTAGTCGGCGTCGTAGCCTTCCTTCTTCATCAGCGGAATCATCACGCTGCCCATCGCCGACACGTCGGCCACCGGTGAGCCGACGATGCCGCCGAAGAGGGTGCAGCCCAGCACGTTGCTCATGCCCAAGCCACCGCGCACGTGGCCGATCAGGCTGTTGGCGAAGCGCACGATGCGCTCGGCGATGCCGCCGTAAAGCATCAGCTCGCCCGCGAACACGAAGAACGGGATCGCGAGGAAGCTGAACACCTGCATGCCGCCGACCATCTTCTGGAAGACGACCGCCATCGGCAGGCCAGCCGCGAGGATGGTGGCGATGGACGACAGGCCGATCGCGAAGGCGACCGGCACGCCGATGAGCAGCAGCAGCGTGAAGCTGACTGCGAGAACGGTCAGTTCCATGCTGGCTCCACTTCTTTGCCCTGGATGTTGGCGATGATGTGTTCGATCGAGAACAGCACGATCAGCACGCCGGCAATGATGATGGGCACGTAGTCAATGCCATCGGGCACCGGCAGCATCGGTTTCTTCTCGCTCCACTTGGCGCTGGCCCAGATCCAGCCGCCGTAGACCATGAAGCCGCCGAACAGGCCGACCAGGGCGTGGATCAGGATCTCGATGCGTCGCTGCCAGGTTTCGGGCAGCAGCGCCACCATCGATTCGAGACCGATGTGGCCCGCGTCGCGCACACCCACCGCCAGGCCGAATGCGGTGACGAACAGCACCAGCAGCAGCGCCAGCGCTTCGGCCCAGGTGGGTGTGTCGTTCATGACGTAGCGACCGAACACCTGCCACTGCACGCACAGGATCACTGCGATCAGGCCGACCACGGCGAGCATGAGGCACAGCTTGGAGAGGGTGGCGCAGATTTTGGTGTACATGATCGAGTGAATTCACCCTCGCCCGCTTGCGGGAGAGGGCAGGGTGAGGGTCTTACTTCGTGTCCTGCGCCGCCTTCACCAGCCGCTTCATGTCCGCGCTGGTCATGAACTTCTCGTACACCGGGCCCATGGCGGCCTGGAACGACTTCTTGTCCACGTCGACGATCTCGGCGCCTTGTGCCTTGACGTTGGCCAGCGACTTGGCTTCCTGCTCGTCCCACTTCTGGCGCTGGAACGTGACCGACTCTTTGGCCGCGGCGCGCACCCACGCCTGCTCGGCAGCAGGCAGCTTGTCGAAGATGATCTTGCTCATGACCAGGATCTCGGGGGCCATCGAGTGCTCGGTCTTCGAGTAGATCTTCACCGCCTCGACGTGCTTGGCGGTGTCGAACGAGGGGATGTTGTTCTCGGCCGCGTCGATCAGGCCGGTCTTCAGGCCCGTGTAGACCTCGCCGTAGGGCATCGGCGTGGCGTTCGCACCCATCGCGCTGACCAGCGCGACCCACAGGTCCGACTGCTGCACGCGGATCTTCAGGCCCTTGGCGTCGGCGATGGTTTTGATGGGCTTCTTGGCGTAGATGCTGCGTGCGCCGCTGTCGTAGAAGGCCAGGCCCACGAAGCCGGCGGACTCGCAGCTCTTCAGGATTTCTTCACCGACCGGGCCGTCGAGCACCTTGCGCATGTGCGCGATGCTGTCGAACAGGAACGGCATCGTAGGCACTTGCGTCAAGGGGCAGATGGCGTTCATCGGGCCGACATTGACGCGCGTGAGGTCCAGCGCGCCGATCTTCACCTGATCGACGGTTTCCTTCTCGGAACCCAGCGCCTGCTTGTTGAAGACCTTGATCTTGTGCTTGCCGCCGCTCTTGGCTTCGAGCAACTCGCTCATCTTCTTCACCGCCACCACCGTCGGGTAGTCGTCGGCGTTGTGGGTGTCGGCCGAGCGGAATTCGGTGGCTTGGGCCACCAAGCCGAAGCCGGCGAGCACCGCGGTGGTCAGGACGTGGCTGGCAAATCGTCTGGGCTGAAGTTTCATCATGGGTTCCTCGGAATGTCAGATGGTTCGGATGGTTCGGATGGTGACAAGGGAGGTCGCGCCGCAGGTGGCGTGTAGTCGATCGTCACGAAACCGCCGCCCTGGTATTGCTGCGCGACGGGATCGAGCGGGTTGGTCAGTTGCAGGATACGCTCGGCATGGTCTTCGGCGTTGCTTTGCGGCTGGTAGCCCAGGCGCGAGGCCGCATTCGGCGTCCAGTAGCTGCGGGTGTTGTTCGACACGCCCCAGACCGCCAGGTAGCCGACGTTCGGTGCGGAAATGCATCGCATGACGACCTGCACCGTGTCCTCGTGCGAGAACCAAGTACTCAGGTGGCGGAAATTCGCGGGCTCTTTCTCGCAACTGCCGATGCGCAGCGAAATACCTTCGATGCCATGTTTGTCCCAATACATGCGCGCCATCAATTCACCCCAGGCCTTGGACAAGCCATAGAAGCCGTCGGGGCGAAACGGCGCATCGAGTTCGAGCTTGGTATCGACCGAATGCATGCCGAACGCATGGTTCGAACTGGCGAAGACGACACGCCGTACCTTGTTGCGGCGCGCACCTTCGTATACCTGGTGCAGCGCAACCAGGTTGTTCTCGATGACTTCCGGCAAGGGCTTCTCGACGCTGGTGCCGGCCAGGTGGATCAGCACGTCGACGCCCTGCAGCAGCCGGTCGACCGTGGCCGGATCGCGCAGGTCGCCATGCATCACGTCCTCGCCCGCGCGCAGCGGCACGAGAGGCGTTCTGCCGCCGGCGCTGCGAAGGTCGATGCCGAGTTTCTGCAACTCGGCGCGCAGCAACCGACCCATGTTGCCCGAGGCACCCGACAGCGCGACTTTGGTCATGAGCGTGCCACCCGAAAGATCAATACTGCGCGGCGATCGCAGCCGCACCCGGGCTTCGATACTTGTCGGCCAGCGCCTGAGTTCCCATCCGCAAGATACCCAGATCGCTGCCGACGGCGACGAAGCTCGCGCCCATGTCGAGATAGCGCCTGGCGTCGGCCTCGACCGGCGACAGGATACCCACCGGCTTGCCGGAGGCCTTGGCCGCAGCGAATACTGCAACCATCGCGGCCTGCACTTCGGGGTGGGTGGGATTGCCGAGGTGGCCATAACCCGCGGCCAGATCCGAAGGACCGATGAACAGGCCATCGACACCATTGACGGCCGCGATTGCTGCAGCCGCTGCGACACCGGTGCGACTCTCGATTTGAAGCATCACCGCAATGTTGTCGTTGACGACCTTGAAGTAATCGGCGACGCTGCCGTAGCGGTTGCTGCGTTGGGATACCGACACGCCGCGCACGCCAGCCGGCGGATAACGCGTGGCGGCCACCGCGCGCGTGGCCTCGTCGGCGCTTTCGACGTAGGGAATCAGGAAGTTGTGGAACCCGGCATCGAGCAGGCGCTTGATCTCGACCACGTCATTCGACGACGGCCGCACGACCGGCGCGCTGGCGCTGTCCTTCAACGCCATCAATTGCGGAATCAGACTCAGCACATCGTTGGGTGCGTGTTCGGCGTCGAGCAGGATCCAGTCGAAGCCGGCCACGCCGAGCACCTCGGTGGTGATGGGGCTGCCCAGCGAGCACCAGCAGCCGATCAGCCGCTTGCCGGCGATCAGGTCCTGGCGGAAGCGATTGGGGAATGCGGTGTAGGGCGTACTCATGGTTTGAATCCGGTTCACGAGAAAGGCAGCGAATCAGTCACGGCCGATCATCGGACAAGCGCGGGGCGCTTGGGATCGAACTTCCAATTCGGGATCAGGTACTGCATCGCCATCGCGTCGTCGCGTGCGCCCAGGCCGTGCTTCCTGTAGAGCTGATGCGCCTTTTCGACTTCGATCATGTCGAGCTCGATACCCAGTCCCGGCTTCTTCGGCACCGTGACGAAGCCGCCTTTGATCTGCAAGGGCTCCTTCGTCAGGCGCTGACCGTCCTGCCAGATCCAGTGCGTGTCGATCGCCGTCACCTTGCCCGGCGCCGCAGCGCCGACATGCGTGAACATCGCCAACGAGACGTCGAAGTGGTTGTTCGAGTGCGAACCCCAGGTCAGACCCCAGTCCCGGCATGTCTGCGCCACGCGCACCGAGCCGGCCATGGTCCAGAAGTGCGGGTCGGCGAGCGGGATGTCGACCGATTGCAGCGACAAGGCATGGCTTAGCTGGCGCCAGTCGGTAGCGATCATGTTGGTGGCCGTCGGTAGACCCGTGGCACGGCGGAACTCGGCCATGACTTCGCGGCCCGAGAAACCGTCTTCGGCGCCGCAAGGGTCTTCGGCATACGCCACCACGTCGCGCGCGTCGCGCATCAAGCGAATGGCTTCCTTCAACAGCCAGCCGCCGTTCGGGTCAAGCGTGACGCGCGCTTGCGGAAAGCGCTCGTGCAGCGCGATGACGGCGGCCACTTCGTCTTCGCCGCGCAGCACCCCGCCCTTCAGCTTGAAGTCGTTGAAGCCGTAGCGCTCGTAGGCAGCCTCGGCCAGGCGCACCACCGACTGCGGCGTCATCGCGGCCTCATGGCGCACGCGCGACCAGGCGTCTTTCGCGCCGGGATCGGTGACATAGGGCAGATCGGTCTTCGCGCGGTCGCCGATGAAGAACAGGTAGCCGAGCATCTCGACCTTGCTGCGCTGCTGGCCCTCGCCGAGTAGTGCGGCCACCGGCACTTCGAGGTGCTGGCCCAGCAGATCCAGCAGCGCTGACTCGAGCGCGGTGACGGCGTGGATCGCGATGCGCAGATCGAAGGTCTGCAACCCGCGCCCGCCGACATCACGATCGGCGAATTTGGCCGTGGCCTGCTGCAGGATGCGCAGGTGGTCGCCGATCGGACGGCCGAGCAACAACTCACGTGCGTCTTCGAGCGTCTGGCGGATTTTCTCGCCGCCCGGCACCTCACCCACGCCGATGTGGCCCGCGCTGTCGCTCAGGATGACGATGTTGCGCGTGAAGAACGGCCCATGCGCACCGCTGAGGTTGAGCAGCATGCTGTCGCGCCCGGCGACGGGAATGACTTGAAGGCCGGTGATCAGCGGGGAGGGCATCGTGGTCTCCGGGCGGGATATTGGATGGATCAATAACTCAGGCCGAAGCCGAAAGGGTACAGCGTGTCTTTGGTCGGGTATCCCGGCGCGTCGGGCTGGTTGTCGATCACCGCTTGCAGGTTATTGGCCAGTGCAAACGGCAGCTTCCCTTGCGGCTTGGCTTTGCCGACCAGCACGTCGAGCAGCGCGGTGTTGCCGACACCGAAGCCGGCGACGATGGCGCCGGCCTGTCTGAAGCCGCTGGCTTCGTCGATCACGTAGGGCTGGCGGAAGTTGATGCTGAGCACCACCTTGTCGGCGCCGATCTCCTTCATCACCGCCTGGATGTCGGCCAGCGACGGCGAAATGCGCCACGATTTCGACGCGGCCATCGTCGTGAACGACAGGTTGTTCGCTTCCCACGGGAACGCGCCGCCGAAC
The DNA here is from genome assembly GCA_963738615.1 of uncultured beta proteobacterium. Lineage (GTDB taxonomy): Bacteria > Pseudomonadota > Gammaproteobacteria > Burkholderiales > Burkholderiaceae_C > CAVTWY01. The sequence continues at coordinate 230,385 of CAVTXI010000012.1, read as the reverse complement.
ACCAGCCCCAGCGGCTGCGGTGCGCCGAGGTGGCCGTCATCGACACACAGTGGGTTGGCCGCCGGGTGCGTGACGCACTGGTCGGTCGCGCCCCAGACCTTGCCGGTCAGCGGATTAAGGAACGCCGGATTGGCGCCGGTGGCAGGGTCTTTGCTGCGGTAGACGCCCGTGCCGGTGTTGCCAACCTCGACGCGGATGATCGCGCGATCAAATCCCGCTGCCGAGGGCCGGCCGGTGACGTTGCCGTTGGTGTCGCGCGCCAGCGGCTTGCCGTCGGCGCCGGCCTCGCCGTTGATCACCTGAGCGAACACCTTCTGCGCATCGGCGGTGTCCAGGCCCATCGTGTAGACCTTGGCGCCAGCGGCCAGTGGCAGCGCCTTGTTCCTGTTTTGCAGCAGCACCACCGACTTGCGCTGCATGTCCAGGCCGGCCTCGCGGAACGCGGCCTGGCCGACGACGCTGCCTGCCTTGGCTTCATCGACGTACGGGTTTTCGAACAGGCCCAGTTCGAACATCGGCTTCAGCAGCCAACGCGCCGCTTCGGTGACGCGTGCTTCGCTGACCAGCTTTGCGGCAACCAAATCGGTGATGGTCTTCACGTCCTGGAAGCCCGACAACGTTTCGGTGCCGCCGTTGATCGCCGCGGCCACGCGCTCGGGCACGGTCTTGCCTTCCAGGCCCCAGGCGCGGTCGTTGATGACGCCGGTGTCGGAGTTGACATAGCCCTTGAACCCGAGCTTGCCGCGCAGCAGATCGGTGACGACCTGCTTGCTGAATGCGAAGCCGGTCTGCTCGTACTTGACGCCTTCGTGCGTCACGTTGATCGGCACACCGTAGTACGGCATGATCGACGACACGCCGGCATCGACCGCGGCCTTCCACGGCTTCAGGTGCCAGCCGAAGTTGCCGGCCGGGTAGACCTGGTTCTTGCCGAACGCGTAGTGCGGATCAAGGCCCAGTTCCTGCGGGCCGCCACCGGGAAAGTGCTTCATCGTCAGCGCCACCGGCGACTTCGGGTTCAGCGGCCCGCCCTGCAGGTGCTCGACCAACGTCTTCATGATGTTGGCCGCCAGGTCGGCGTCTTCGGTGAAGGTTTCGTGCACGCGGTACCAACGCGGCTCGGTCGCCAGGTCGGCCATGTAGCCGTACATGCCGCGAATGCCGACGGCCTGCCACTCGGCACCCATCACGCGCGAGAACTGGCGCACGACCTCCATGTCGCCGACGCTCGTCTTGCCGGTCTTGCGGAACTCTTCGCCCAGCGCGGCCGCGGCGATGCCGGCCTCTTTCGGGAACTCGGTCATCACGCCCGACGAGTTGTTGATGCCGGTGCGCGCGTCGCGTTCGAAGTGGTTGCGCGCGTTGGACTTGAACAGGGCGGGGATGCCCAGCCGCGTACTTTCGGCCAACGCTTGCACGCTGTTGGTGAACTTCGCGGCCTGCTGCGGCGTGAGCTGCGAGCCGGCACGGATGCCCGCGTCCTGACCACAGGTGCCGGTCGCGTTCACCACGTTGCGGATGATGAAGCGGTGCATCTGCTGCTGATTCACGAAGGCAGCGGCCTGGGGCTGCACGGCACCGTCGCAGCCACCGTTCAGCGTCTGGATCAGCATCAGTCCGGCCTTCTCCTCGAGCGTCATCTGCCCCACCAAGTCGGCGACGCGCGCGTCGATCGGGCGGCGCCAATCCTCGTACGCGTCGAGCTTGCCGTTGGCGTTCGAGTCCTTGAACTTCAGGCCATCGACCGTGAGCAGCGGTTTGTTGCGTGCGTGAACGGCCGGCGCGGACGGCGCCGTGCCGACGTTGGCGCAACCGGCGACAAGCACGCTGATGGCGGCAGCGAGCGGGCGGGTGAGGGACAAGCGGTTTGTCATGCAGTACCTTTAAGACGAATGGCGTTGGAGAAGAAATTGCCCGAAGAACGCAGCCAGTTCGTCGTGCGCGTCCAGCGGCAACACGTTCGACACGTACTGGTCGGGACGCACGATCACCATCGCTCCCTTCGCACGGTCGATGCCGCGCAGGTCGAAGATGTCGGCGCTGTTCTTCAGGTCAGGGCAGAACGCCTTCTCGTAGTCGACAAGGCCGAAGCTTCCCTTGCGTGGAAGCAAGATCGAAGGCAGTTCCTGCACCTTCAGGTCGCGGTGCACTTGTTGGAAGATCGCGCGAACGTCGATCACGCTGTCGATGTCGGCCCCGCTCGGCGTGAAGCGACGCAGCGGTGACGCTGGCGAGTCCGCCAGGAACGCGGCAAGTTCGCGCAGGCGCTTGCCGCTCGCGTCAGCGAAAGCGTAGATGCGCCAAGCACCATCGGCACGGGCGGCATGACCCAACTGCATCGGCTTCGCGTCGGCCAGCCGCACGACCGGTGCGGAGTGGAAACGCATGCCGACGGTGAAGCCCTTCGCCAGGCTTTGGTGCGTGGCCTGCGCCGTCAGCACCGTCGTGGGCGCGTAGTGCGTCGCCACCCCGGCGGTGTAGCGACCCGACTTCACGAAGTACGCCTGAAGCTCCTGCGGATCGACGCCGCCCAGTTCCGGATGCTTCGGGTCCTTCGGTGGCGACGCCATGATCTTCGACCACTCCTTGTCGAAGTCGATCAGCCCCTGCGCGATGGCCTGACGCTCTGCGTTGTAGGTGCGCAGCAGTTCCGGCTTGGCACGCCCCTCGAGCACCGACGCGAGCTTCCAGCCGAGGTTGAACGCGTCTTGCATCGACACATTCATGCCCTGGCCGGCCTTCGCGCTGTGCGTGTGGCAGGCATCGCCCGCGATGAAGACGCGCGGAAGGCGCCGTGCTGACCCTTCAGCGGCTTGCTCGGCGGGCACATCGTCGAACCGGTCGGTCACGCGCTGGCCGACCTGGTAGACCGCGAACCACACCACGCTTCGCACGTCGAGCGTGTAGGGGCGCAGCACACGTTGCGCTGTCGCGATCACCGATTCCTGCGTGTGCTTGTCGCGGAAGGCATCGCGCTTGTTCGGGTCGATCTCGCCCAGGTCCACGTACAGCCGCACCATGTAGCCACCCTCGCGCGGGATCAGCAGGATGTTGCCCTCGTCGCCGGACTGAATCGCGGCCTTCAGCCGGATGTCGGGGAAGTCGGTCGTGGCCAGCATGTCCACCACGCCCCAGGCGTGGTTGGCGAAGTCACCACTTGGCACGGCGCCGATCGCGTCACGCACCTGACTGCGTGCACCGTCGCAGCCAACCACGTACTTGGCGCGCACGGTGCTCTGCGTGTTGGTCGCCACATCACGCAGCGTCACCACCACCGGATGCTCTCCTTCGGACTCGACCTTCAGCGTCACGAACTCCAGCCCATAGTTCGCTTCGAGCCGCGTCGGCGACATGCGCATGAAGTCGAGCAGGTATTGCTGAAGGCGCGCCTGATTGACGATGACGTGCGGGAACTCCGACAGGCCGTCTTCGGTGTCCTGGATGCGGCCGGTGCGCTCGATGCGCCCGCGGTCTTCCTTCGACGGGCGCCAGAAGACGGTTTCGTTCACCCAGTACGCTTCGCGCACGAGCTTGTGCCCCAGGCCGAATGCCTCGAACATCTCGACCGTGCGGCAGGCGATGCCGTCGGCCTGGCCAACCTGCAGCGGGCCGTCGCGACGTTCGATCAGTCGCGTGCTGATGCTGGGGAAGTTCGATAGCTGTGCGGCCAGCAATGCTCCGGCGGGCCCGCTGCCGATGACAAGCACGTCGACAGCGTCGGGAGCTTCTCTTTGCGGATGTCGGGGTCGCCGGGTGCGTAGCCGTTCAGGTAGAACTGCATGGTGTCTCCATCAGGTTTGCCTCGGTTGAGCGCGCCGTGCGCGCGCTGAGAGGGTAACGCCCGACGAACACGGGGGCGTCAGGGCAGGGTGGCAAGCATCGCCTCCATCTCCTTCTCGCCGAACCCGCGCAGCGTCGTCGTGCGCAGATTGCCCTGCTGCGCCAGCGCGAGCGCGGCGCGCGTCAGCGTTTCGTCGTCGGGGGCCTCGACCGTCAGCACCACGTCATAGGCGCCGAGCGTGAAGAACCATTCGCGCGCGTTGACGCCCATCGCGGCAAACGCTTCACGCGCAGCGCGCGAGCGCTTCACGGTGTCTTTGACGTTGCGCGCGCCTTGCTCGGTCCAATTGCCCAACAGCACGTACTTGCCCATCACTTGCTCCTTGCGGCAACGGTGTCATTGCGGCGCGGCGGTCTCGTTGCCATCACGACCTCCGCGCTGTCTGCTTCATGCCTGCCTCATGGCTGCCTCATGGCTGCCTCATGCCTCGGGCCGCCGAGGCTCATCAGTGATACCCATCGTCGCGGCGCACTTTGCCGCGAAACACCCAGTAGCCCCAGGCCGTGTACATCAGGATCAGCGGAATGACGAACAGCGCACCGACGAGCGCGAAGCCCATGCTCTGCGGCGGCGCCGCGGCGGCCTGGATCGACAGCGACGGCGGCACGATGTTCGGCCACAGGCTGATGCCCAGCCCGCTGTAGCCGAGGAACACGAGCGCCAGCGTCCAGACGAACGGCGCGCCATCGTTGCGGCCCGCATGCGCCGTGGCGAGCGAGCGCGACAGCCCGATCATCGAGACGAGCACGAGCAGCGGCACCGGCGCGAAGAACGCGAGGTTGGGCCAGGTGAACCAGCGCTGCGCCACCTGCGGCAGCGCGAGCGGCGTCCACAAGCTGATCGCGGCAATGAAGAGCAGCAGCACCCAGGCCAGCGTGCGCGCCACCAGGCGCATGCGCAACTGGAGCAGACCGTCGGTCTTCATGATCAGCCAGGTCGCGCCGAGCATCGCGTAGGTGGCGACCAGCCCCGCGCCGGTGAAGAGCGCGAACGGCGTCAGCCAATCGAGCCCGCCGCCCGCGTAGCGCCCGTTGACCACGGGGATGCCGGTGATGAACGCGCCGAGCACGACGCCCTGGCAGAACGTGGCGAGCAGCGAGCCGCCAATGAAGGCCTTGTCCCACCAGCCGCGGCGCGCGGCGGATGCCTTGAAGCGGAACTCGAACGCCACGCCGCGGAAGATCAAGCCGATCAGCATGCCGATCAGCGGCAGGTAGAAGGCACTCAGCACCACCGCATACGCGGTCGGAAACGCAGCCAACAAACCGGCGCCGCCAAGCACCAGCCAAGTCTCGTTGCCGTCCCACACCGGCGCGACGGTGTTCATCATCACGTCGCGGTCGTCCTTGCCGCGGAAGAACGGGTAGAGCAGCCCGATGCCGAGGTCGAAGCCGTCCATCACCACGTACATCATCACGCCGAAGAGGATGATCACGGCCCACACGATCGGAAGGTCGATGCCCATCGTGGTGATCCTCAGGCTTGCGCCGCCGACAGCGGCCGTGACGCGCTGCGGGCCTCACCCGGCCCGCCTTCGGGTGCGTGGTGTGGCTGCGCGCCGGTTTGCGGACCCTTCGCGATGATCTTCAGCAGGTAGCCCGTGCCGGCGCCGAAGACGAAGAAGTAGACGATGACGAAGACGGCCAGGCTCGTGCCGAGCTGCGCCGCCGAGACCGGCGACACCGCGTCGGCCGTGCGCATCAGCCCGTAGATGATCCATGGCTGGCGCCCGATCTCGGTGGTGAACCAGCCGGCCAGTACCGCGACCAGCCCCATCGGCCCCATTGCCAGCATGGCGCGCAGGAACCATCGATGGCTGTACAGGCGCGCGCCACGCCGCAGCAGCAGGCCGACCAGCGCCAGCGCGATCGTGGTGAATCCGATGCCGACCATCACGCGGAAGGTCCAGAAGACGATCGTCGAGTTGGGCCGGTCTTCGCGTTTGAAGTCCTTCAACGCCGGGATCGTGCCGTCCCACGTGTGCGTCAGCAGCAGGCTGCCGGCGCGCGGGATCTCGATCTTCCAGCGTGTGGTCTCGGCTTCCATGTCGGGCCAGCCGAACAGGATCAGCGGCACGCCTTCGCCGGGATGGTTCTCCCAGTGGCCTTCCATCGCCGCGAGCTTCGCCGGCTGGTACTTCAGCGTGTTCAGGCCGTGCATGTCGCCGACCAGTGCCTGCAGCGGCGCCACCGCCAGCAGCATCCACAGGCCCATGGACAGCATCTTGCGGATCGCGGGCTGGTCGCGCCCGCGCAGCAGGTGCCACGCGGCGCTGGCGCAGACGAAGAGCGCGGTGGCCATGAACGCCGCGAGCACCGTGTGCGTGAGGCGGTACGGAAACGACGGGTTGAAGATCACCGCGAACCAATCGACCGGCACGACGCGGCCGTCGATGATCTCGTGGCCTTGCGGCGTGTGCATCCAGCTGTTCGACGCGAGGATCCACGTCGACGAGATCAGCGTGCCGACCGCGACCGCGCAGGTCGACACGAAGTGCAGGCCCGGCCCGACCTTTTGCATGCCGAACAGCATCACGCCGAGGAAGCCGGCCTCGAGGAAGAACGCGGTGAGCACTTCGTAGGCGAGCAGCGGCCCGGTGATGCCGCCGGCGAAACGCGAGAACTCGCTCCAGTTGGTGCCGAACTGATAGGCCATCACCAGGCCCGAGACCACGCCCATGCCGAAGGCGACGGCGAAGACCTTCGACCAGAAGAGGTACAGGTCCATGTAGACCTGCTGCTTCGTGCGCAACCACTGGGCCTTCGAGCACCGCGAGGTAGCTCGCCAGGCCGATCGTCAGCGCCGGGAAGAGGATGTGGAACGAGACCGTGAAGGCGAACTGGATGCGGGCGAGCAGCAGGGCGTCCATGATGTCGAGTGCCGGTTCGTTCTCAATGAAGCTTGACGTGCGGCTCGTTGCGCCGCGTGATCCATCGCGCCAGCGTGTCGAGCGCGACCTTGGGCATGCCGTGCAGCGCCAGTTCGTGCATCTTGTAGAGCGACTCGTACATCAGCCGCGCGAAGAGACCCTCGATCAGCAGGTTGCGCCCACGCTCGCCGCCCATCAGGTTGCCGACGGTGCTGAACGCGCCGAGCGAAACGAGCGAGCCGAAGTCGCGGTAGCGGTACGCGGACAACGGCTTGCCGGCGAGGCGCCGCTGCACCTGGCCGACCATCAACGAGGCCTGCTGGTGGGCCGCCTGCGCACGAGGCGGCACCCAACGCGGCGCGGCGCCGGCCCCTCGGCACCAGCACCGGAGGCATCGGGTTGCGGCCACGGGCACGCCGCGCAGTCGCCGATCGCGAACACGTTGTCGTCGCTCGTGGTCTGAAGCGTCGGCCGCACCACGAGCTGGTTGATGCGGTTGGTCTCGAGCCCATCGAGCGTGCCCAGCACCGCGTCGGCCTTCACGCCCGCGGCCCAGACCACCAGTTCGCCGGCGATGACGCGACCGTCGGCCATGCGCAGGCCGTCGGCCATCACCTCGGCGACGCGCGCGCCGGTGTGCACCTGCACGCCCAGCTCGATCAGCATGCGCTCGGCCGTGGCCGACACGCGTGGCGGCAGGCCGGGCAGCACGCGGTCGGCGGCTTCGACAAGGTGCACACGCAGGTCGCGTTCGGGGTCGATGCGGTCGAGCCCGTAGGCCACGAGTTCGCGCGTCGCGCGATGCAGTTCGGCCGCCAGCTCGACGCCGGTTGCGCCCGCGCCGACGATCGCCACGCCCAGCTGGTGTGCGGCACGCGGCTCGGCCTGCGCGTGCGCGCGGATCAGCGTATTGACCAGCCGCCGCTGAAAGCGCCGCGCATCGTCCATCGACTCGAGCTTGATCGCGTGCTCATCGACGCCGGGCGTGCCGAACGAGTGCACCAGGCTGCCGATCGAGAGCACCAGCGTGTCGTAGCCGAAGCGGCGAGCCGGCGTGATCTCGACCCCGTCCTCGTCGACGAAGGGCGCGATGTGCACCTCGCGGCGCGCGCGGTCCAGGCCCGCGAGCCGGCCGATACGAAAGGCAAACCGATGCCAGTGCGCCTGCGCGCGGTACGACACCTCGTGCGCACCCACGTCCATGCTTCCGGCTGCGATCTCATGCAGCTTGGGCTTCCAGACGTGCGAGCGCGCCTGGTCGATCAGCGTGACGTGGACCCGGCCGCGGCGTGCGAGCTTGTCGCCGAGCCGGGTCGCAAGCTCGAGGCCTGCAGCCCCGCCGCCCACGATCACGACGCGATGCGGCCCTTGGTACTGCTCGCGCGGCTCGACGCCGCGGTTCGCCTCGGCGCCGTACGCCTGCGTGCCGTGCGTCTCGGTGTTGTGCGCCTCGGTGTTGTGCGCCTCGGTCGTGCGCGCGGGCATCAGCATGGCGCTCACGCGGCCGACTCAACGATGCGAGAAGACGGGCTTGCGCTTCTCGAGAAACGCCGTCATGCCCTCGCGCTGATCGGCGGTGCCGAAGAGCGAATGGAACAACCGCCGCTCGAATCGCACCCCTTCGCCGAGCGGGGCCTCGAAGGCGCGATTCACCGCTTCCTTCGCCATCATCACGCTCGGCAGGCTTAAGGCACAGATCGCCGCGGCGGCCGCCAGCGCTTCGGCCATCAGCTTGTCGGCCGGCACGACGCGCGACACCAGCCCGGCGCGTTCGGCCTCGGCGGCGTCCATCATCCGGCTGGTCAGCACCAGGTCCATCGCCTTGGCCTTGCCGACCGCACGCGGCAGGCGCTGCGTGCCGCCCGCGCCGGGAATGATGCCGAGCTTGATTTCGGGTTGGCCGAACTTCGCGGTGTCGGCTGCGATCACGATGTCGCTCATCAACGCCAGCTCGCAACCGCCGCCCAGCGCGAAGCCGGCGACGGCAGCGATCACGGGCTTGCGGATGGTGGTCATCGTCTCCCAGTTGCGCGTGATGTAGCCGGTGCGGTAGACGTGCATGTGGTCGAACTGCGCCATCGCCGCGATGTCGGCCCCGGCGGCGAAGGCTTTGTCGCTGCCGGTGACGACGATGCAGCCGATGGTGTCGTCGGCGTCGAAGGCGCGCAGCGCGGCGCCCAGTTCGTCCATCAACTGGTCGTTCAGCGCATTGAGCTGCTTCGGACGGTTGAGCGTGATGACGCCCGTGCGCAAGCCGCCGTCGCCGGAGGTCGATGTCAGGATGGTTTCGTAGGTCATGGCTGGGCCGCTTTCACTTTCACGTAGCGGCCGGGTGCCGCTTCGATCACGGGGTATTTGCGGCTGCCGAGTTTGCGCCGCGCCGCGATCGGCTTACCGCCTTTCGGCGCGAGCCACGCATGCCAATCGGTCCACCAGCTTCCCGCTGTTTCCTTCGCATCGGCAAGCCACGCGTCGGCGTCAGGCCCTTGTTTTCCGCCGCCCCACCAGCTGCGCTTGTTCTTCGATGCCGGGTTGATCACACCGGCGATGTGGCCGCTGGCGCCGAGCACGAAGCGGCACTTGCCGCCGACGAGCTGCGTCGTCTGGTAGGCCGAACGCCACGGCACGATGTGGTCTTCCTGCGTGGCGAGCACGTAGCTGGGCATGTCGATGCGGCCCAGGTCGACCGTCGTGCCGGCCACCGTGAGCTTGTTCGGCACGCGCAGGTTGTTCTCGAGGTACATGTTGCGCAGGTACCAGGCGTACATCGGGCCGGGCAGGTTGGTCGCGTCGGCGTTCCAGTACAGCAGGTCGAACGCCTCGGGCGACTTGCCCTTCAGGTAGTTGTTGATGACGTTGGGCCAGATCAGGTCGTTGGCGCGCAGCGTCTGGAACACGAAACCCAACTCACTGCCGGGATAGATGCCGCCTTTGCCGATCGAGCTCTCGCGCGACTGCACGCCTTGCTCGTCGATGAACACGCCCAGGTCGCCCGGGTCGCGAAAGTCGAGCATCGTCGTCAGCAGGGTCAGGCTGGCCACGGGGTCGTCGCCGCGCGCGGCCATCACCGCCAGCGCCGACGAGAGGATCGTGCCGCCGACACACCAGCCCAGCGCGTTGACCTTGTCGGCGCCGCTGATCTCGTGCGCGACTTCCAGCGCCTCGAGCGCGCCTTGTACAACATAGTCGTCCCACGTCACGTTGGCGCAGCTTGCATCGGGGTTGCGCCACGACACGAGAAAGACCGTCTGCCCTCGCTCACAGGCGAAGCGCACGAAGGAGTTGTCGGGCTGAAGGTCGAGGATGTAGAACTTGTTGATGCATGGCGGCACGATCACGATCGGCCGGCTTGCCACCTTGTCGGTCAGCGGCGCGTACTGGATCAGCTGGAAGAGCGGGTTCTCGAAGATGACCGACCCTTCCGACACCGCGACGTTCTTGCCAATCTCGAACGCGTTCTCGTCGGTGATCGTCAGGCCGCCCTTGCGCAGGTCGGCGAGCAGGTTCTGCATGCCGGCCTGCAGGCTTTGACCGTGCGACTCGCCAGCCAGCTTCAGTACGTCGGGGTTGGTGGCGGCGTAGTTGGCCGGGCTCATCGCGTCGATGAACTGGCGCGTGTAGAAGCGCACCTTGTGCTTCGTCGCGTCATCGAGCGCGGCGGCCTCGACCGCGTCGGACATCAACTTCGCGTTCAGCAGGTAGCTTTGCTTCAGGAAGCTGTAGCCGGCGTTCTCGCGCCACTCGGCGGCGTTGAAGCGGCGGTCACCACGATCAGGCGCGATCACCGGCTCGGCCGCCGCGCCGCCGGTGAGCATGCGGCTCCATAGCTGCATCTGCTGCTGGAGGTAGCCGAGTTGCAGGTCGATCAACGGCTGTGCGCTTGTCGGCGCCGCGGTGGGGTCGGCCGATGGCGGCGTCGTGGCGATCGATTGGGTGAGGCTCTGCGCGGCCTTCATGAAACCCTGGATGTACTCGTCGGGCATCGCGAACAGTGCGTTCATCGGTTCTCTCCAGTGGGCCGGGACGGGTAGCCGTTGGCCGCGAACGCGCCGTCGGCGCGCGCCCGCTTGTGTGCTGTCGCGACTTGCAGCGCTCGCGCTACGTCAGCGCTACTTCGGCTGCATCAGCTTCGTCAGCTCCTGCACACTCTGCTGCGCACGAGCCGTGATGCCGGACATCGCCGTGGTCTGCGCCTTCTGAGCAATCTCTGCCAGTTCTTTCATATCGTTCAGCGCCTTCTCGTAAGCCTTGCGCGTCAAGTCGGTCTGCTTCACCGGATCGATAGCGCCGCCCACGCCCTGGCCCAGACGCTGAGCACCTTCCTGAGCCGACTGGAACGCCTGCGTCAGGATTTCGGTCTGCTTCTTCGCGATCTGCTGCATCGCGTTGACGGCGGTTTGATTCGCGGCGATCAGCGCTTCCATGTCCTTGCGGCGTGACTCCACGATCGCGCCGACGTCAACGCCGGGCACCTTGAATTGCTCGAGCAGCTTGTCGAGGTTGCCGAAGGGGTTGATCGGATCGGGGGTTGTGGCTTTGCTCATGGTTCAGCGCTCCTTGGTGGGGTGGGTGAAAAAAGGCGGGATCGAGATCGATCAGCTTCGTGGCTTGCGGCTTGTGGGCATGACGAGGGCTTCGCCGTCGATGACGACTTTGCCGCCGACCGTGCACACCGTCGTCAGCGTGACCCGCCCCTTGTCGGCATGCAGTTCTTTGACCGTGACCTCGGCGTGCACCGTCTCGCCGGGGCGCACCGGCGCCTTGAAGCGAAGGTTCTGCCCGAGGTAGATCGTTCCGGGCCCGGGTAGGCGGCCGGCGATCGCCGCGGAGATCACGCTCGCCGTCAGCATGCCGTGCGCGATGCGTCCCTTGAACGCCGTGGTCTGGGCGAACTCTTCGTTGATGTGCACCGCGTTGTTGTCGCCCGAAGCGCCGGCAAACAACACGATGTCGGCCTCAGTGATCGTCTTCGCGAAACTCGCGTTCATGCCGACTTCGAGGTCCTCGATGTCGTAGCCGTTCAGTTGGTTCATACGGTATCCGGTGGAGTGAAGTTGAAGGGGTAGGGTCAGGGATGTGTCATGCCGTGACCTTGGTGGCTGACCCTTGTCGCTGTGTCTTCGCCGATGGATTGCGGAACTCTTCCCAGCGCTTGGCGTGGAGCTGTTTCGCGTCGACGATGGCCTTCTCTTTCACATGGCCGTAGCCGCGGATCTCATCGGGCACGCTCGCGACTGCAACCGCCGCGGCGTGATTCGCCGGCGTGAGTTGTGCGCCGATCTGCTCGAGGTCTTTCAGGTAGCTCTCGATCAGCGCGCGCTCTTCGCGTCGTTCGGCTGTTTTGCCGAAGATGTCGAGCGCACCACCGCGCCAGCCCTTGCGCGCAGCCAACATGCCGAATGCGGTGCGCATCCAGCCGCCGAACTGGCGCTTGATCAGGTGGCCGGTGACCGGGTCGCGCTTCGAGATCGTCGGCGGCGCGAGGTTGTACTTGATGTCGTACCCATTGGGGAACATCGCGTCGAGCTGTGCCTTGAACGCCGGGTCGGTGTGCAGGCGCGCGACTTCGTATTCGTCCTTGTAGGCCATCAGCTTGTAGAGGTAGCGCGCAGCCGCTTCGGCCAGCGCGGTCTGGCCCGGTGCCTTCGCCGTCTCGACGGCGACGACGCGCTTCACCGCATCGGCGTAGCGCCGCGCGTAGGCCTCGCTTTGATAAGCGATCAGCTCGGGCACGCGCACTTCGAGCAGCCGGCGCGTCTCGCCCTGCGCGCCCACTGCATCGACGATCGCGCGCGCCGCGGCCGACAGCTCGGGCTTCGCGACCTTCGGCGCGTACTTCTGGATCTCGGCCATCACGAACGCGCGGTCCACGACCGCCATGCGGCCCCAGCGGAACGCCGCGATGCTCTGCTCGACGCCGACGCCCGAGTTCTTGATCGCGGTTTCGATCGACTCGGCCTTCAGCGGGATCGTGCCGGCCTGATAACGCGACGCCGACCATGAAGTTGTTGGTCGCCATCGCGTCGCCGAACAACCCCTCGGCCATCGCCTGGCCGTCGAGGAAGACGTTGTCGGCCTTGCGCGTCACGCGCTCGATGCCCGCGGTGAGGTTGGGCACGATCGGGAACACGACGTTGCGGTTCGCGACCATCTGCCCGGTCGGGGTCGCGGTCGTCGAGACGATCGCGATCGTGCGCTCGGGCAGGCACTTGTCGAGGTTCTTCGGGTCGGTCGCGTTGAGGATGTCGAAGCCGAGGTACAGGTCGGTGCGGCCGTCGGAAACCTTGGGCGAGCCCGCGAACGGCTGGTGGGTGATCTTGATGTCGGAGATGACCGCGCCGCCTTTTTGCGCGAGGCCGGTCTGGTCGAGGCCGATGACGTGTTTGCCCTCGAGGCGCGCCGCGGCGGCGATGGTCGCGACCACCGTCACCGAGCCGGTGCCGCCGATGCCCATCACGTGGATGCCGAAGCCGAGCGTGTCGTCGACCTTCTTCAGCGGCGTGGGCAGCTCGCGCTCGAGCGCCGGGATGCGGCCCTTCTTCTTTTTCTTCTTGCCGTCGGCGGCGGCGGGCTCGGCGTTGGGCGTCACCGTCACGAACGACGGGCAGAAGCCCTTGACGCACGAGAAGTCCTTGTTGCACGACGACTGGTGGATCCGCGTCTTGCGGCCGAACTCGGTGGGCACGGGCTCGACGCTCATGCAGTTGCTCTTCACGCCGCAGTCGCCGCAGCCTTCGCAGACGCGCTCGTTGATGACGGTGACCTCGACCGGCTCTTCGGCCTTGCCGCGGCTGCGCGCGCGGCGCAGTTCGGCGGCGCACTCCTGGTCGTGGATCAGCACCGTGGTGCCGGGGGTCTCGGCCAGCGCGCGCTGCGCTTCGTCGAGCCGATCGCGGTGCCAGACGTTGACGCCGCCCGCCAGCCCGGAGATCGTGTCGGGCCGGTCGCTGGTGACGATGACGCGCTTGGCGCCGTTGGCGATCACATCGTTGACCATCGACGCCAGCGGCACTTCGCCCTGGATCTGCTGCCCGCCGGTCATCGACGTGTGCGCGTTGCGCAGAATCTTGAACGTGATGTTGACGCCAGTGGCGGCGCAGTAGCGCACCGCCAGGCTGCCCGAGTGCGCGTAGGTGCCGTCCCCCATGTTCTGGAAGATGTGCTTGGTATCGGCGAAGGGCGCCATGCCGATCCACTGCGTGCCTTCGGCGCCCATGTGGGTGCCCATCACGACATTGCGGTCCATCCACATCGCCATCGTGTGGCAGCCGATGCCGGCCGAGACGACGCTGCCCTCGACCGGCGCGGTCGAGCTGTTGTGCGGGCAACCCGAGCAGAACCACGCGGTGCGGCTCGCGGTGGCGAGCTTGTCGCGTACGTGGATTTCGTCGACGCGCTTCAACCACGCTTCGGCCGACTCGACGCGTGCCTTGCGCGACAGGCGCTTGGTCAACGCACGCCCGATCACGTCGGACTCGAACTCGCCGTAGTGCGGCAGCAGTTCCTTCTCTTCCTCGTCGAACTTGCCGACGATGCGCGGCGCGTTGGCCTGCCCGTAGAGCACGTTCTTCGCGAACAGCTCGAGGAAGGGGCGCTTTTCTTCGACGACGAAGATCTCTTCGAGGCCACGCGCGAAGTCGCGCACCACCTGCGGCTCCATCGGGAACAGCATCCCCATCTTCAGGATGCGCACGCCATAGCGGCGCAGCGCCGCGTCATCGAGGCCCAGCTCGAGGAAACACTGGCGCAGGTCGTTCCAGCTCTTGCCCGCGGTGATGATGCCGATCCACGCGTCGGGGCTGTCGAAGACGACGTTGTTGAGCTTGTTCGCCGCGGCGTAGCGCTTCGCAACCTCGAGCCGGCGCGTGTAGAGCGACTGCTCCATCTCGAGCGCTTCCACGCGCACGTTCATGCCCAGGTTCATGTGCGGCGTGAACAGCTTGCCGTCGAACTCGAGGTCGGGCGTGACGAAGTTCAGCCGCGCGAGGTCGATCTCGGCGGTGCCGGTGCTGTCGGCGAGCGTCGTGACGATCTTCATGCCGATCCACAGACCGGACAGCCGCGACATCAGGTAGCCGTGCAGGCCGTAGTCGAGGATCTCCTGCACGCTCGAGGGGTACAGCGACGGGATGCCGACGTGCATCAGCATCGGCTCGCTCTGGCTTGCCAGCGACGAGCTCTTGCAGCTCGGGTCGTCGCCGGCGATCGCGACCACGCCGCCGTTCTTGCCGATGCCGGTGTAGTTGGCGTGCTTGAGCGCGTCACCCGATCGGTCGACGCCGGGCGCTTTGCCGTACCAAAGACCCGTCACGCCGTCGAACTCGGCCTTGCGCTTGACGGTGTGCAGCATTTGCGTGCCCCACACCGCGGTAGCCGCGAGATCTTCGTTGAGGCCGTCGACGAAGTGGATGTTCTTCGCCACCAGCGTCTTCTGGTTCTTGAGGAACGCCGCGTCGAGCATGCCCACCGGCGAGCCGCGGTAGCCCGAGATGAACATGCCCGTCTTCAGGCCGCGCTTGTCGTCCATGCGCACCTGGTCGAGCGTCAGCCGCACCAGGGCGTCGATGCCGCCGAAGTGGACCTTGCCGGTTTCCTGGGTGAACGCGTTCGTGGTGTCTTGTTTCGATGACATGAGAAGAGTCCTCAGACGAAGCGCATCGACACAGAGCCGAGATCCTGGAATCGGACCAGGACGTTGTCGCCAGGGTTGACCAGGAAGGCCTCGGTCACGCCGCCGGTCATGATGAAACTGCCGGCCGGGATGTGCTGGTCACGCGCACCCAGGTGATTGGCCATCATCGCCACAGCCGCCAGCGGGTTGCCCAGCACCGCCGCGCCCGCAGCGATCGACCTGATTTCGCCGTTGATTTCCAGCACCACGCCGAGCGTGCGCAGATCGAGATCGCCCAGGTCGCGCGGCCTGCCGCCGATGACGAAGCGCGACGAACTGGTGTTGTCGGCGATCACGCTCTTCAGGTCGAACTTGAAATCGCGGTAACGGCTGTCGATGATCTCGACCGCCGGGATCACGAAATCGGTGGCCGCCATCACGGCCGCGACGTTGCAGCCGGGGCCCTTCAGCGGCGCCTTGGTGACGATGCAGATCTCGGCCTCGACCTTCGGGTGGATCAGCTCGCTGTGCTTGATCTCGCCGCCGTCGGGCCGCGCCATGTAATCGCTGACGAAGCCGAAGACCGGCGTCTCGACGCCCATCTGCTTCATCTTGGCGAACGAGGTGAGGCCCGCCTTCAAGCCGACGGTCTTGTGGCCACGCGCTTCCTTGCGGCGCTTGATCTCGTCTTGGATCGCGTACGCGTCGTCCCAGTCCATGTTTGGGTAGTCGCCGGTGATCATGGTCACGTCGTGCACCTTCGAGCTCGGCGTTCTCGAGGTGTTCGGCGAGGGCGAGGATGGTTTTCTGGTCGAGGTTCATGGTCGGGTCTTTCAAATTCAGATGAAGCGCACCGAGGTGCCGCCGAGTCCGCCGACGTCACAACGAAGGCTGTCGCCGGCCTTGACCGGGACCAAGGGCGACTGCGAGCCGGACAGGATGACTTCGCCGGCCTTCAGGCCAATGCCCAGTCGGCCGAGCGTGTTGGCGAGCCAGGCGACCGCATTGGCCGGCGAGCCCTGCACGGCGGCGCCGGCCGAGGTGCTGATCAACTCACCGTTCTTCTCCAGCACCATGCCGGCCAGCGCCAAGTCGAGCTGGCGCGGGCTCTTGCGCACGCCACCAAGCGTCAGGACGCCGCAAGAGGCGTTGTCGGCGACGGTGTCCTGGATCTTGATCTTCCAATCGCGGATGCGCGAATCGACGATCTCGAAACACGGCACGACGAAATCGGTGGCGCGCAACACGTCGGCGGCGGTGACGCCGGGGCCCATCAGATCGCTCTTCAGCACGAAGGCCACTTCGGCCTCGGCCTTGGGCGCGATCATCGAATCGGCGCGGATGGCGTCGCCTTCGTTGAAGACCATGCCCGAGGTCATCTGCCCGAAGTCGGGTTGATTCACCTTCAGCATGTCCATCACGACCTTGCTGGTGACACCGATCTTCTTGCCGATGATCGTTTCACCGGCATCGAGCCGGCGCTGGATCATCCGCAGTTGGATCTGGTAGGCGTCTTCGATCGTGATCGAAGGCTCTCGGTCGGTCAGCGGGTCGACCGGTTTGCGTTCGAGCAGAGCGGTGTAGAGCTCGTCGCCGTAGTGTTGAATCTTCGTCTTGTCCATGGAGGTTGGGCCCCGGTGAGATTAAGTAGCGTCTGCCTCGGCGAGAAAATCACCGACCAGCCGGTTGAAGCGCTTGGTGTGCTCGATCTGCGTCCAATGGCCGCAGTGGCCGAAGACGTGCAACTGAGCGTTCGGAATCCACTGCGCCAGCGTCAGAGAGTTCGACAGCGGGATCACCCGGTCCTCGCGGCCGTGAATCACGAGCGTCTGGTGCGACAGCGCGCGAATGTCGGCTTCGGCGCTGGCCATCGCATCGACCGAAGCCTGGCGCGGCGCCGGGAACATCTGCGCATACGACTCGTGAAAGCCGGGCTGCACACTGGCCTCGTAGCGCATGCGGGCCAGATCGTCATTCACCAGCGACCGGTCGTGCGCGAAGATGTCGAGCAACGCGCGCATGTTGTCCAGCGAAGGCTCGTAGCCCCACACGGCGTCCAGCCCAGGTGTGATCGCAAACGGTACGCCGACCGAACCCATCAGCACCAGACGCCGCACCCGCTGCGGGTGACGGATCGCCAACGCCAGCGCCAGCGCGCCGCCGAACGAGTTGCCGACGATGTCGGCGCGATCGATTCCGAATGCGTCGAGCACGTAGAGCGCCTGACGCACCCAGGTGTCCATGCCGTAGCGGATGCCGGCCGGCCGATCGGTGGTGCCGAAGCCCACCATGTCGGGCGCGATCACATGCCGCTGTTCGGCCAGCACCGGCAGCACGAGGCGCCAGTTGGCCCAGGCGCTGACACCCGGCCCCGAGCCGTGGATCAGCAGCACGGGCTCACCGCGGCCCGCATCGTGCACGTTCGTCTCGAACGTGCCGGTGCGGATGCGTTCCCCGATCTCTGGATTGGATGTCATGGTCTGCCGGTCGGGGGCAACGTCAGTACTTCACCATCACGTTGCGCAACTCGGTGTAGAACTCGAGCGAGTGCAGGCCACCTTCACGGCCGATGCCCGACTGCTTGGAGCCACCGAACGGCGTGCGCAGGTCGCGCAGGAACCAGCTGTTGACCCAGCACAGACCGACCTCGATGCCCGACGCCAAACGCATCGCGCGGCCGATGTCCTGCGTGTGGATCGACGTGGCCAGGCCGTAGCGGTTGGCGTTGACCTTGTCCAGCACTTCGTCTTCGGTGTCGAAGGGGCTGATGTGACAGCACGGGCCGAAGATTTCTTCGGTGACGACGGTCGCGGTTTCGGGAAGACCGGTCCAGATCGTCGGCTGGATCCAGCAGCCGTCCTTCAGCTCGGCCGGCATGTCGGGGATGCCGCCACCGGTGACGATGGTGGCGCCTTCGTCCTTGGCCTTCTGGTACAGGCCGAGTACCTTCTTCTGGTGGATCTTGCTGACCAGCGGGCCGATCTTGGTGTCTTTGTCGAACGGGCGGCCAGGCTTCATCGTTTCGGCCTGCACCTTCAGCGCGGCGACGAACTTGTCGAAGATGGGGCGCTGCACGTACACGCGCTCGGTGCCCAGGCAGACCTGGCCGGCGTTTTCGAAGCACGAGCGCGTGACGGTGGCGACGGCGTTGTCGAAGTCGCAGTCGGCGAACACCACGGCGGCGTTTTTGCCGCCGAGTTCCAGCGACACCGGGCGGATGCCGTCGGCACCGGCCTTCATGATCGCGGTTCCGGTTTTGGTTTCGCCGGTGAAGGTGATGCCGTTCACGTCCTTGTGCGACGTCAGGAACGAGCCGGCGGAATCGACGCCAAAGCCGTTGACGACGTTGTAGACGCCCTTCGGGATGCCGACCTTGTTCATCACCTCACCGAGCATCGTCGCCGTGCTGGGTGTGGCTTCCGACGGCTTGACGACGACCGTGTTGCCGCAGGCCATGGCCGGACCGCACTTCCACGTCATCAGCAGCAGCGGCAGGTTCCACGGGCAAATGATTGCGATCACGCCGCGTGGCACGCGCACGCCGTAGCTGCGCGCGGTCTTGCCGTCGGGCGTGCGCATCTCGAACGATTCGGTCGATGCGTTCTTGATCGTGTCGGTGAAGATCTTGAAGTTGGCGGCGCCGCGCGGAATGTCGACGTGCGACGCCAGATGCGACGGCTTGCCGGTGTCGGCAATCTCGGCCTGAAGAAAGTCGTCGAAGCGGCGGTTGATCTCGTCGACCAGCGCGTCGAGCATGTTGCAACGCTCAACCACCGACAGCTTGCCCCAGGGCCCGTGCAGCGCGGCCTTCGCGGCCGCGACGGCCGCGTCCACCTCGGGCTTGCCGGCCTCGTGAACCATGCCGATCAACGAGTTGTCGACCGGGTTGCGCTTCTCGTAGGTTTTACCGCTGGCGTTCTTGACGTATTCGCCGTTGATGAAATTCAGGATGTCTTTGCTCATGGCTGTCCTTTCAGATGTTCAAGCCGATCGCGCTCGCGCCGCCCGCAGCGCGCAGGGTCACGCGAGCCGCGCAACGCTGACCGTCGTCAGGTGAATACCGACAGGAAGGCTTCGTTGAGCTTGCGGTCGTGATAGAAGATCGCCGGGCCCAGTGTTTCGTCGTACCAGGTGATGGCCGGCTTGTCTGGGTAGGCGATGTAGCCGCCGGCAAAGACCTCGTTGCGGTTGCCAGAAGGGTCGAAGAAGTAGATCGTTTCGCCGCGGGTAATGCCGTGGCGCGTCGGGCCGATGTCGATCGACACTTTGTTGCGCGACAGGATGTCGCCCGCGCGCAGCACCTTCTCCCAGCTGCCCAGTTCGAACGACGCGTGGTGGAACTTGCCCTTCACCGGCTGGCGGATGAACGCGACGTTGTGCGCCTTGTTCGAACACGTCATGAACGCACCGATCACGAAGTTCGGGTCGGCTTTGGTGACGATCTTCTCGGTCAGGCTGAAGCCCAGCACTTCGCGGAACAGCTTCATCGTGCCGTCGAGGTCGTCGCCGTAGAGCAGGCAATGGTCGAAGCGCGACGGCGCGATGCCGTGCAGGCCGTCGGGCCACGGGTCGGGGTTGATATTCGGCCCGTCGGTGCCGCAATCGTTGCTGACGTACTTCTTCTCGGCGTACAACTCCATCACGTGCCCGGTCGGGATCGTGAAGCGGAAGCGCTCGCCGGTTTCGGGATGCTCGCCCGCAGGAATCCATTCGAAGTCGTGGCATAGCTTGGACTTCTCGATGTCCTTGGCCAGCGACTTCATCGTCGCTGGCGAGTCGACTTTCCAGCCCATGTAATCCATGCCCGCCTCGTCGGCTTCGCGTAGCACCACGCTGTGGTGGTCATGCTCGTCCCAAGCTTTAAGGAAGACGCGACCCTTCTTGTCGCGTGCGACTTCGCTCAAGCCGAGAACCTCGATGTAGTGTTTCAATGCAGGCGCCAACTCGAGCACGCGAATCACCACATGCCCTGGGCGCAGAACGCCGGTAATTGCCATTTAAGTCTCCTTGTCGGGTTGAGAAACGGGCGCCGGTCTCGTGAAATCGAAACTGAAAGACGCACTCTTGCGGACCGTGCCTGCGCCCCAGACTCGGCCCAGCGCGTTCACGGTGATGTCACCCTGCGGGTACAGCTTGCAGGCCAGTACGCAGGCATCGGCCTCTTCTGCCGCGCTGACCACCGCGCGGTTCATCTTCTTGGTGTGAAAGCTGCCGGCGGTGACTTGCACCCTGCAGGCGCCGCAACCTCCGTTGCGGCAGCCGACCGGAATGCCGTGGCAGCGTGCCTGTTCCATCGCGGCGAGCACATGTACGTCTTCGGCGCAAGCGAAGGATTCGCCTGTGTTTTTGATGGAGACGCGGTGGATCATCACAAGGCCTCACGCTTCGACGAAGACGCGGTTCCGCCTTCGGACAGCAGGCTCACCCGAGGTTGATTGAGAACGGTGCGAAAACCGATGTGCGATGTGCCGGAGTCTGGTTCGCGCGCCTGGCGTGCGGCGGGCCGGTAGCGCATGCAGTAGTTGGGCGCGCACAGATGCGACCCGCCCTTGATGACTTTCGCCGGCACGCCGGGCTGACGCGGGTCGTGGCTTGCAGCCTCGTCCGGGCCGATCGGGTTGATCTCGCTGCGGCCACTGTGCCCAGGGAGGTACCACGTCGAGGTCCATTGCCAGACGTTGCCAGCCATATCGAACAAGCCATACCCGTTTGGCGAAAAGCATCCAACGGGCGACGTGCCGAGGAAACCATCGTCGCCGGTATTCGCGATCGGAAAGCTGCCCTGCCAGGTATTGCCCATGGGCCTGCCGTCGGGCGTGAAACGCGCGCCCCAAGCGTAGGTTTGGGCGTTCAGGCCTCCACGGGCCGCGTACTCCCATTGGGCCTCGGTCGGAAGTTCGCGGCCGGCCCAGCGTGCATAGGCCTGCGCGTCCTCGAACGCGACGTGCACGACCGGATGGCTTGCCTTGTCGGCGACGCTGCTGGCCGGCCCATCCGGCTGGCGCCAGTTCGCTCCTGCGACGAATCGCCAGCGTCCCGAGTGTCCGCCGCGCGGCATCTCGAAGACGGCCGAGCCTGCGACGCGCATCGCCGCAGGCAGATCGGCGCGACGCTGAAGGTCAGGCAGGCGCTCGGCCAAGGTGACGTACCCGGTGGCGTCGACGAAGCGTGCGAACTGCGCGTTGGTGACGTCGTGACGATCGATCCAGAATGCGCCGACGACGGCGTCGCGCGCCAACGCCTCTTCGGCGTAGTGCTCGTCCGAACCCATCCGGAAGCGACCGCCAGCCATGGGAACCATGCCTGCCAGGGCGCCTTCACGCGCGTCGGGCAAACCGTCGTAGCCTGTGCAAAGCCCACCGAACGCAGCAGCGTGGATCATGCGCAGCGGGCTGTCGCCAGCGGCGCTGAGGCCCGCAGCCAGCGTAAGCACGATGCCGATAACGAGGACGACTCTCAATTCACTTGCTCCGCGGCTTCATTGCAGCTTCTATTGCCAGGTCGTCGTAATACTTGGCGCCGTTGCTGTAACCCGGGCGCTTGGCCAGACCTTCGATCTCGAGCACGCCATTGGCGGCGACGTACTTCTTCCACTCACCGAGCAACTGCTGCAGCTTGTCGGGGCGCTGCGCGGCGAGGTTGCGCTGCTCGGTGCGGTCTTCGGCTAGGTTGTAGAGCTCCCAATCGCCGCTTCCCCAAGGAGGGTTGGCGTAGACAATCTTCCAGTCGCCCTGGCGCAGCGCCTTGCGCCCGCCCAGCTCCCAGCCGATGCTGTCGTTCGGGCCATATGCAGATGCAGCCTTGCCCTGCAAGTAGGCCACCAGCGAACGCCCCTTGACAGGCAATACGGCTTGGCCGTCGGCCTGCGAAGAGCCCGCAGGGTGCCTGGCGCCAGCAAGCTCGTACAGAGTCGGCGCGATATCGGTCACATGGGCGACCCCATTGCGCCGCTGTGCAGCGACACCGTGACGCGGTGACCAGAAGATCGCGGGAACCGAAATGCCGCCCTCATACATGAAGGACTTGTAGAGGTTCAGTGGCGTGCTGCCGACCTGCGCCCAGCCCGGACCGTACTCGATGAATGAACCCGGCCGCCCAATGTTGGCGGTGCTGTTGTCCATGTCCTTATGAATCCACTCGCGCGTGCGGGCGACGTCGTAGACCGAGTTGCCGTCGGCGCCGTTGTCGGAGATGAAGACGACGAAGGTGTTGTCGAGTTCGCCGCTTTTCTCGAGTTGGGCGAGCACACGCCCGATCTGGCGATCCATGTTGTCGACCATCGCCGCATACACCGCCATGCGCCGCGCTTCGGAGCGCTTGTGCTCGGCTGGCAACTTGTCCCACGTGGGCCACGCGGCATGGCCCTTGTACAGCTGCGAGTTCGCGGGCACGACCCCGAGCTTCTTCATCCGCTCGAAGCGCTCGCCGCGCAGCGCGTCGTATCCCGCGTCGTAGCGGCGTTCGTACTTGGCGATGTCCTCATCGCTCGCGTGCAGCGGCCAGTGCGGCGCGGTGAAGGCGAGGTAGGCGAAGAAGGGCTTGCTGCCGTCGCCCTTGGTCTCGTCGAGGTACTGAAGAATGCGGTCGGCGAATGCCTGCGATGAATAGAAATTCTGCCTTGGCGTATCGACCGACTTGCCGTTCTCGCGGTAGATCGCCTTCGGTGGCTTCGCCGGATCGGCCGCGACGATGCCGAACTGATCGCCGAAGTGACTGGCGCCGCCCATCGTCATGGCATATGAGCGGTCGAAGCCCCGCGCCGCCGGGCTCTCGTTCTCGGCATTGCCCAGGTGCCACTTGCCGGCCATCACGGTGCGGTAGCCAGCCGCTCTCAACACCTCGGGTATCGCCGCGACACGCCGGTTAAGGAAACCCTCATAGCCAGGTTTGCCGCGCTGCTCTGGCAGCATCAGCTCGGCCATGTCGCCAAATCCGGCCTGATGGTTGTCAGTGCCCGACATCAACATGGCGCGCGTGGGCGAGCAGAAAGGCGAGGCATAGAACTGCGTCATCGCCGCGCCGCCGCTGGCCAGCCGGTCGAGCGTGGGCGTCGCGATCTCGCCACCGAAGGAGCCCAGATCGGAGTAACCGAGATCGTCGGCGACGATGAGCAGGAAGTTCGGTTTGCGCGCCGCCGCCGCCGCCGAGGCCGTGGCCGACTGTCCCGTGGTGCAGGAACTTGCCAATGCGGCGGCCGCGCAGGCGGTGGCGAGCAGGATCAGACGGATCATCGGGTTCTCTCTAGTCGGCCGTTCTCAGATATTCCTGAACAACGGGCTGCGGGCCAGGCCCTGTGCAGCGTCGGCGTTGCTGAGGAACTTCTCGGTGTACATGTCACGCTCGTAGAGGCGACCCTGCATCAGCGTGCGGATGCACCCTTCGATCATCGGCGGCGGGCCGCACATGTAGGCCTTGTGGCCGCGGAAGTCGTTGTCGAAGGTGGCCTTGGCCGCTTCGTGCACGAAGCCCTTGAAGCCCTCCCAGGCGCATTCTTCGGTCGGCTCGTTGAGCGCTGGCACATAGCGGAAATTGCCATGGCTGGCCGCCAGTTCGCGGAAGAACGAGTCGTAGTACAGCTCCTTTCGGTTGCGTGCGCCGTAGATCAGCGTGATCTGGCGGCCGTCGCCGGCTTCGAGCAGGTCGAGGATCATCGACTTCGGGCTCGACAGACCCGAGCCGCCAGCCAGGAAGATGACCGGCTGAGGGTCCGAGCGGCGCACGAAGAAGTGCCCCAGCGGGCCGATGATCTCGATCGCGTCGCCCGGCTTCAACGTGTCGTGGATATAGGCCGTGCCTTTGCCGTTGGGCACCTTGCGCACGTTCAATTCGATGAGCCGACCCGATGACGGCATCGCCGCCAGTGAGAACGCGCGCGGCTTGTCTTCGCCGGGGATCTTCACGTTGACGTATTGCCCGGCCTGGAAGCGCATCGGCTCGTCGAACTCGATGAAGACTCCCTTGATCGTGGGCGTGAGGTTCTCGATGCGCGCCACTTTGCCGGTGAAGTCCCGCACCGGAATGTGCTGCGCGTCAGGGTCTTCGTCGATGTCGGCTTCGATCGTCACGTCGGACTGGCATGTGGCGCAGCAGGCCAGCGTCTTGCCCTCATCGCGCTCCACGTCCATCAGCGCGAATGGTGACGCCGCGCCATGATCGACCTCACCATCGACCACCTGCACCTTGCACGTCGCGCACAGGCCGTGGCAACACGCGTGCGGCAGATAGATGCCGGCGCGCAGCGACGCATCCAGAATGGTCTGGCCTTCGGCCACCTCGATGGTGTGGCCGAGCGGCTCGATCGTGACCTGGTAGCTCATGGCGGCGCTCGGTACGAACTCAGCTAAAGCTGCCGGCGATGCCGTTCAGCCCCGGGGTGCGAAAGCGGATCAGCGCTTTGTGGCCCAGGCCGTTGTCAGCCAGGCTCTTCTTGCGGTCGGGCTTGAACGGACTGTTCGAGCGCAGCCACTCGACCTTGCTCCAGTCGATCTTCGGCCAGTCGGGGTGCGCGGTGAACGCCGTGGTCGGCAGCACCTTGTCGATCAGGTCGCCGAAGGGCATCGCCGCCGGCAGCGGCAGCGCGATCGGCGCGGCGATCATGCTGTGTTGATCCCAGCCGACATAGAGCAACTGGTTGCCGTGGAAAAGTTCGACGCGGTCCTTGACCTCGCCTACGTAGTCGGGCCGGATGGCATTGACTGACATGTCGATCACTCCTTGTCGTTGCGGGTGGACACGGCGGCCTCAGGCGGCCTTCTTGGCCGAGTCTTCCTTGGTCGGGGCTTCCTTGGTGAGGCCCTTCCACTTCAACCAGTTGGCCTCGTCGGGCGAGCCCACGTAGTCCATGTTGTCGCCGGGGCCGAAGTTGTAGTACTCGAGCACTGCCGCCAGCGGGTTGAAGCCCTCGACCGTCGGGTCGGTCCCGGGCTTGAAGCAGTTGCCCTGGTAGATCTGATGCACCGGCAACCAGCTCTGCACGTACTTCTCGGGCTCGTGGTCGAAGATGTCCTTGCAGCCGTCGGAGCAGGTGTGGTACTTCTCGCCTTTGTATTCCGACTCGCGGTAGCAGGTCGTGGTCGGGTCGTCGGGCTCGCTGAACAAGAGCGGGATCTGACAGCACTGGCACAGCATCGGTAGCGTGGTGTTGTAGAAGCGCTCGCCCTTTTTCTCGAGTTCGCGGTAGTGCTCGAAGCGCGGGCGGTAGTACTTGTCGAAGGTGTCCGGATACTTCTGAGACATCCAGTCCATGTTCTCGTCGGTTGGGCACCAGGGGTTGAAGTTGGCGGCCGCCGCGTAGTTGTAGAAGGTATTCCACGCTTCACACGACAGGCGATCCGCGGCCTTGACGGTCTGTTCCCAGTACTTGGGCATGCGAATGCCGTAGCGCTCGAGGTCGTTGAACAGCGCACCGCCGTTCTGCACGAAGTACATCTCCCAGGCTTCCTTCCAGGACATCACCTTCTTCGGCACCATGAAGTCCATCATCATCGACACCAGCGTCAACAGGCGATAGCCGCGCCAGAACCACTTGTCGATCCAGCGCTGCACGATCGGTACATTGCCCGGGTCCTGCTCGAGCAGGAACTTGATCGACTCGATGCCCAGCGTCATGTGGCGCGCCTCGTCGCTCTGCGCCGAGAAGCCGAAGGTCACCGTCGCCATGTCGCCGTTGTACGCCGCGGCCGACATGAAGGGCATGAAGATCAGATTCGTCAGCACGTACTCGAAGCTGAACGAGATTGCCACGATGCCCTCGAAGGGCCCGGCGGTCATCGCGTCTTCGAAGTAGGACTTCGGCACCGACAAATACCATACGCGGTCGTGCATGTGGCGGAAGTCATGCATGCCGTTGAAATACTTGTTGTACTGGCTGATCGTGTGCACCTGCGTCTGCGCGTGGCGCAACTCGTCGATCGACTGCATCTGCGCCGCGATCTGCGGGCCCACGCCGGCGAACTGGCGACCGAGCATTGCGAACATGCGGTGCGCCGAATACTCCTCGGGCGAAATACCCGTCAAGAACAGTTTGAGCGTATTGATGTAGCGCCCGTCGCTGACGTTCAGATGGCCGTTGTTCTGCTGGAACGCATCGATGATCGCGTAGAGCTTGCGCTCTTTCTCGGCCTGGTATTTCCAGTACGAGTCCATCGTCAGGCGGAACGGGTCTTCCCACTTGTCCCAATCGTGGATCTTGATGCCTTCGAATTCGAGCTGATTGAAGACGTCGCGCTTGGACTGGTACGTGGGTTCCCAGGCCAGGCCGCGCGTCATTTGCGCGTACTTCTCCTTCAGGCTGAGCTTCTTGGCGGTCGTTGCGGTCGTGGAGGTCGCGGAATTGGTGGCTGCGGTCTTTTCCATCATGGTCTCCGTAGGTGTTCGGTGCCGGTCGTTGGGCTCAATGCTTCCACTCGAGAACCAGCTCGTCCTCGGTCTCGTCGATGTTTCCCGACAGCGAAATCAGGTTGACGTGGAACGACTGGAGGTCGAAGTCCATGCCAATGATCTCTTCGACCGTCTCGCGTCTGAGCACGAGCCGATTCGGCGCGTCGATCTTGACCATCGCCGGGTAGCGGTTCACGACGGCATGCGGGTTGTCGCGTTCGATCGCCTCGATGAGTGGCCGCGTGTCGTCGTTGGTCTGCAGGGCCAGGAAGACCATGCTCTTGGCGGGAGTCTTGACTGCGCTCATGACGTTCTCCTCGGGGCGTGGTTCATGTCTGAAGTCCGATCTTGACCAGGCGCGCATGCAGCGCCCCACGCGCTTCGTCCAGCGCAGGCTGCGCGTCCTCGAAGTACATCAACTTCGCCAGTGGCGCCAGCGCGCTGCTGGCACGCACGATGCCGTCGCGCGTCCACGCCGACAGCAGTTGCTTGTTCTGCGGCGACTCGGCGGCGGCGGTCCTGACGAAGGCATCGACCCACTTGACGCTCTCGGCGTACCAGGCGTCCATGAACTCGGTGAGCATCGCAACCACCGAGCCGCCGGTTTGCGACAACTCGCCGCCGAAGCGGCCGTAGACAAGCGGGTAGAGCAGGCCGTCGAGTACGAGGTTCTGGGCCACGAACAGCTCGAACCAGTCCTTCACGACGAAGCTGTCCTCGGCGTGCTTGCGCAGCGGCTGCCACACCGGATCCTCGAGCCAGCTCTGCTTGGCCATCGTCAGCGACTCGCCGGTGTTGCCGTCGATCAGCAGGCCCATGCGTGACAGGTACTGCGCGATGCCCAGCCGGTCCATCATCGCGAAGGTCGTCGCGTTGGTGATCGCAGCGCCGAAGCCGTAGGCCGAGATGTAGCAGTTGTTGAGATTGGCTGCGTACTCGAGATGCCGCAGCGGCAGCATGATCGCCTTGATGCGCCGCGTCAGGCCCTTGGGCAGGCTCGCCAGCGCGCCGTGCTTCTCGACGAACTCGAAGTTCTTTTCGGCCGTGTCTTGCAGCTTGGACCGGTTCAGCACATAGGTGCCGTAGTAGAACTGGCGCGGATCCTTGAAGGTGTACCAGTCCTTCATCTGGATCGCGGTGCGCCGCCTGTCGTACAGCTCGTGCTCCGGGTCCCACAGCGGCCGGTAGTGGAAGTTGCAGTCCGACTGCATGTCGAACGTCGCTTCCTGGTAGCGCGACGCGGGCTTGTCGCCGCCGAGACGGCGCGCCACATTGCTGAACGTATGCCGCACGGGCTCGATGGCCGTGGTTTTGATCTCAACCGACATGGGACGTCTCCTTGGGTTGGTGCGCGCTAAAAGAGGGGCGGCTGCTCAGCCCGGGTCATCGCGATCGTTCGTGGACCAGCGCAGCCGGGCGCGATCGATCGCCGTGCCCTGTAGCGGCGAGACAAGCTCCGCGTGGTTGTCACGGCAGAAGTCGCGGAAAGCGTCGGTCGGCAAGATCAGCTCGACGGCCAGATCCGGGTCGCCGATCGCGAACTCGAACTCGACAAAACCGTCGGCACGCACTTGGGTCAACCGCACGTAGCGCTTCGTCGGGTCGAAGGTCGGCGCGGCGGCCGGGTCGTTTCGTCGATGTGATGACATGGGCAGCCCGTTCAGCGCTGCAACGCGGTCAGAACGGCGATGCTCATCGCCTTGACCGACACCTTGATCGATGGTTCGGGCACCGGCGCGAAGAACGGCGAGTGGTTGAAAGCCAGCGGCTTGCCGCCTTCTTTGCGCGACGCTTCGACGTCCTTTGGATCGTAGACGCCGACGAAGAAGAACATCGACGGCACGCCGGCGTTGATGAACTCCGAGAAGTCCTCGCTGGCGGTGATCGGCGGCACGCGCTTCACCTTGTCGGCGCCGAAAGCCTGCTTGAACACCGCCTCGGTGCGCGCGACCACGCCTTCGTCGTTGACGATCGCCTCGCCGCCCGCCGTGATCTGCAGCTCCGGCTCGGGCGCGCCGGCCATCGCGGCCACCGCCTTCGCGGTGCGCCGGATGCCGTCGTGCATCTTCTGGCGCACCTCCTGCCTGTAAGAGCGGATCGTGCCGCGCATCGTCACGCTGTCGGGAATGATGTTGCCTGCGCTGCCGCCCTGGATCGAGCCGACGCTGAACACGCCGAACTGGAACGGGTCCTTCTCGCGGCTGAGCACGCTCTGGACGTCGACGACGAAACGCGATGCGATGAGGATCGGATCGATCGCCTTGTCGGGCGCCGAGCCGTGCCCGCCGCGGCCCTTGAAGGTGGCCTCGAAGGCGTCGGAGTTCGAGCTCATCGGCCCCGCGTTCAGGCCGATCTCGCCGAACGCGGCTGGCGAGGTGTGCAGCGCGAATGCGATGTTCGGCTTGCCGAAGCGCGTGAACAGGCCGTCCTTCAGCATCGCCTTGGCGCCGCTCACCAGCTCCTCGGCCGGTTGCGCGACGAACATCAGCGTGCCCTTCCAGCTTTCCTTCAGCCCGACGAGCGCCTTCGCCGTGCCGACCCACGCCGCCATGTGCAGGTCGTGCCCGCAGCTGTGGGCGACGAAGCTCTCCTTGCCCTGGTAGGTGGTCTTGACCTTGCTCGCGTACGGCAGGCCGGTCTTCTCCTCCATCGGCAGCGCGTCCATGTCGGCGCGCACCAGCACGGTCGGGCCCGCGCCGTTGCGCAGGATCGCCACGACGCCGGTCTTGCCGATGCCTTCGGTGACTTCGAAACCAAGCTCGCGCATTTCGCCTGCCAGCTTCTTGGCCGTGTTCACTTCCTCGAAGGCCAGTTCGGGGTTGGCATGAAGGTGCTTGTACAGAGCTTCGAGCGAAGCGTAGTGGCGCGCGATCTGCGCATCCACATCGGCGGCCAGGCGATCCGCCTGGGCCATCGCGGCCGCCGATGCGAGTGCGAGCAGCAGTGCGCAGACGCGGGCCACGCATGACGGGGAATGAGCTTCATGGATGTCAGTCCTCACTTGCGGGCCATCGACACGCGCTGGCCGACGGCATCCGGCAACTCGGCGCTCACGTCTTCGTGATGGGCCGACGCCGAACGGCTGTGGTTGATCATCGCGACGGCAATGGCGGCGATGACCGCGGGTATCGCGATGGCGATGAAGTTCTGCTGCAGCGGCAGCGCCATGCCCACCAGCGTGCCGATGACGATCGGCGCCAGGATCGCGCCGCTGCGGCCCACGCCCGAGGCGAAGCCGATGCCGGTGGAGCGGATGCCCATGGGATAGAACTGACCGACATAGGCATAGGTCACGATCTGCGTGCCGATCGTCGAGGCACCAGCAAGGCCGACCACCACGAACAGCCACTCGGTGGGCATCTTGACGCCCAGCAGCACGATCGAGACGGCCGCCAGTACGTACATGCTGAACAGAACCCACTTGATGTGGAACCTGTCGGCCAGCCAGCCGCCGCCGATTGCGCCGACCATGGCGCCGAAGTTCAGCGTCAACACGAAGGTCAGCGCCGAGCCGAGGCTGTAGCCGGCCTGCGCCATCAGCTTGGTCAGCCACGAACTGAGTGCATAGACCATGAACAGGCACATGAAGAACGCAATCCAGAACATCAGCGTGCTGAAGCCGCGGCCGTCATGGAAGAGATGGCCGACGGTGGCGTTGTCGGCCTTGTCTTCGGAGGGCAGGGCGAAATGGTCGCTCGCGGTCGGGTGGAACGACGGGTCGAGCCGCGCGACGGTGCGCTTGAGTTCGTCATGCCGCCCTTGCTTCAGCAGGAACGGCATCGACTCGGGCATCTGCTTCATGATGAACGGAATCAGCAGCACCGGCAGGCCGGCGGCCAGGAACACCGACTGCCAACCGTAGGCCTCGATCAACTGCTTGCCCAGCACCGCCGCCAGCATGCCGCCGACTGCGTAGCCGCTGAACATCAGCGTGACCATCGTCGCGCGGATCTTCTTCGGCGAGTACTCGGTCATCTGCGCGACCACGTTCGGCATCACGCCGCCGATGCCCAGGCCCGCCAGGAAGCGCGTCACGCTGAACCACACCGGGTCTTTCGTGAAGCCGGCCAAGGCGGTGAAGATGCTGAACAGCGCGATGCAGATCGCGATCGCCCAGCGGCGGCCGATCTTGTCGGCGATGGTGCCGAGGAAGATCGCGCCGAACATCATGCCGAACAGCGCCGAGCTGACCATGAAGCCGGCCTTCGTCGCGTCGACGTTCATCTCCTTCATGATCGACGGCAGCGCGATGCCGGCGACGGCGAGGTCATAGCCGTCGAAGATGATGATGAGGGCACACCAGAACAGCACGAGCCCGTGGAAGCTGTTGAACTTGGCCTCGTCGGCGATCTTGTGGACGTCGATCTGTCTCATGTCGTGTGTCTCCTGATGTTGTTCAGCCCAGGTCGCCGCCGCCGACCGGCAGCACCGAGCCTGTGATGTATGACGACTCGTCGGATGCGAAGAAGAGGATCGGCGCCACCTGTTCGTCGATCGTGCCGTAGCGGTGCATCAGGCTCGAGTCCTTGGTCTGATCGACGATTCCCTGGTACCACGTCTTCTCGCGCGCCGAAGGCTTGGCGGCGCTTTTGTCCAGGTTTCGCGGAACCTTTCGCGGCGGCGCTTCGGTGCCCCCCGGGGCGGTGGCATTGATGCGGATGCCGTTGCCCACCTGCTCCATCGCGAGCGACGCCGTCAGCGCGTTGACGCCGCCCTTGGCTGCCGCGTAGGGCACGCGGTAGATGCTGCGCGTGGCGATCGACGAGACGTTGACGATCACGCCCTTCTTCTTCTTGACCATGAACGGCAGCACCGCGCGGCAACACCACAGCGTGGGGAAGAGCGAGCGGCGAATTTCCTTCTCGATCTCGGCTTCGCCGTAGTGTTCGTAGGGTTTGGTCCAGATCGTGCCGCCGACGTTGTTGACAAGCACGTCGACGCGCTTGTAGAGCTTCAACGCCTGGTCGACCGCGCCTTGCGCGCCGGCAAAAGTCTCGAGGTCGGCTTCGTGCGCGGCGGCCGTGCCGCCGGCGGCGGTGATCGCGGCGACGACCTCGTGCACGATCGGCGAGCGGTCGACCGCGAACACGGTGCCGCCTTCGGCCGCGACCGACTCGGCCACGCCGCGGCCGATGCCTTGCGCGGCGCCGGTGACGATGACGACCTTGTCCGCAAAACGGGGCGCGCGGCCCGCGATGGCTTCTTCACGACGCGCCCTCGCTCGACGACGAGAACTTCTCGAACAGGAAGTTCTTCGGCGTCACGCCGCAGCCGGTCATCCACTTGCGTACACCTTCGACCATCGGCGGCGGGCCGCAGACGTAGACGTCGACTTCACCGTCGTTCAGATGTTGTGGGCCGAGGTGGTCGGTGACGTAACCCTGGCGCGCATGGCCGCTCGCCTTGTCGACGACCACGGTGAAGTAGTCGAGGTTGGGCATCACCGTCTTCAACTCGGCCAGCGTTCCCAGTTCGACCAGGTCTTCGTTCGTGTTGACGCCGTAGGCGAGGGTGATCGGCTGGTCGGTCGGGTTGTCCTTCAGCCACAGCAGCATCGACAGGAACGGCGCCAGACCCGTGCCGCCGGCCAGCATCAGGATCGGGCGGATCTGCGGCCGCAGGTAGAAGCTGCCGTACGGCCCGGCGAAGGTCATGAAGTCGCCGGTGTTGGCCTTGCTGCGCATGTACGTGCTCATCAAGCCGTTGGGCACGTCGCGGATCAGGAACGCGAGTTCGGTCGAGTTCGGCACCGAGCTGAACGAATACGAGCGTGTCTCCTTGCTGCCCGGCACCTGCAGGTTGACGTACTGCCCAGGCAGGAAGGCGATCGGCCGTTCAGCCGTCAGCGAGAAGGTGACGGTGGTGGTCGAGTCGCGCGCGATCGAACTGACCTTGCCGCCGTGCGTGCCGACCTCGGTCTTGCACGCCGCCGACGACGCCGGCACGCGAACCACGCAGTCGGACTTCGGCTTCATCTGGCACGTCAACACGTAGCCCTTGGCGGCTTCGTCTTCGGCCAGCGCGTCCTCGATGTAGACGCCCATCTCGTACGTGCCGCTTTCGCAGTGGCACTTGCAGGTGCCGCAGGCGCCGTCGCGGCAGTCGAGCGGGATGTTGATCTTGGCGCGATAGGCCGCGTCGGCAACCAACTCGTCGGGTTCGCAGGGCACGATGCGCGTGACCCCGTCTTCGAATTGCAGCGCGATGTTGTAGGCCATGGCTGCCGCTTTCAGACGTGATAGACGTCGAGCATGTGGTGGATGTAATCGTTCTTCAGAACGATGTACTTCTTCTTGATCAGCGGCTTCGGTCCGCTGGTATCGAGCTCGTAGCGGCAGGTGCCGAAATACGTGTCGAGGATGTCGTAGCGGAAGCTGTGGGTCGTGAAGTGGAACGTCAGGTCCACGCGCGACTCGTCCTGCGCCAGGATCTCGATGTTGCTGATCGAGCGGTTGTAGCGGGTGTCGGGCGTCGACGCGCTCGAGCGTTCGGTCTCGATGCGGAAGACGCGGTCCTCGAGGCCGGCCTTGCTCGGGTAGTAGATCAGCGAGACCTCGTTCTTCGGGTCGGTGGTCAGCTTGTCGTCGTCGTCCCACGACGGCATGAAGAAGTCGACGTCGTCGGCGTAGCACGCCAGCCAGTCGACCCAGCGCTTTTCGGCTTGCGCGCGCGCTTCGCCGTAGAGAAACGCGCAGATGGCTTCGTACGAGAGCTTCATTTCATTTGCCTCCGTTCGCCTTGCCATTCGCCTGCTCGGCCTTGTAGGCCGCCTTCATCGTCGCGAGCCAGTGCTCGTGCTGGCCGATGTACAGGCCCTCGTCCTCGGTCTTCACGCAGCTCAGCTCGGGCTTCAGCCCGATCAAGTCGGCATTCGCGTCCGGGCCGCGCACCCAGTGCGTTGCGCCGCGCGACATGTCGTTCCACTTCACTGCGCGTGCCTCGTAGCCGAGCTGGCACGAGCGGAACTCCTCCAGGTCGTCGGGGGTGGCCATGCCGGTGGCGTTGAAGAAGTCCTCGTACTGGCGCAGCCGCCGCTCGCGTGCCTCGGCCGGTTCGCCCTTCGGCGCGATGCAGTAGATCGTGACCTCGCTCTGGTTGACCGAGATCGGCCGCACGATGCGAATCTGCGAGCTGAACTGGTCCATCAGGTAGACGTTCGGGTACAGGCACAGGTTGCGCGACTTGCGCAGCATCCAGTCGGCCTTCGCTTCGCCGAACTTCTCGATGTATTCGGCGCGCTTGGCCCACAGCGGCCGGTCCTCGGGGTTCGACCAGTTGGTCCACAACAGCATGTGGCCGTTCTTGAACGAGTACGACCCGCCGCCCTGTTTGGCCCAGGCGCCGGCGTTCATCGCCTTCACGTTGTCGACCTTGCCGTCCTTGCCGCGGCGGGCGGTGGTGGCGGCGTAGTTCCAGTGCACCGCCGACACGTGATAGCCGTCGGCGCCGTTCTCCGCCGTGAGCTTCCAGTTGCCGTCGAAGGTGTAGGTCGACGCGCCGCGCAGCACTTCGCTGCCCTCGGGGGCCTGGTCGACCATCAGGTCGATGATCTTGGCCGCCTCGCCGAGGTGTTCCTTCAGCGGCAGCACGTCCGGGTTGACGCTGCCGAAGAGGAAGCCGCGGTAGTTCTCGAACGCGCCGAGCTTGACCAGATCATGGCTGCCTTCGCAATTGAAGCTTGGCGGGTAGCCGGCGTCGGGGCTCTGGTCCTTGACCTTGAGCAGCTTGCCGTTGTTGCTGAAGGTCCAGCCGTGGAACGGGCAGGTGAAGCTCGACTTGTTGCCCTTCTTGAAGCGGCACAACACCGCGCCGCGGTGGGTGCAGGTGTTGGCCAGTGCGTTGAGCTTGCCGTCTTTGCTGCGCGTGATCACGACCGGCTGGCGGCCGATGAACACGGTCAGGTAGTCGTTGATGTTGGGGATTTGGCTTTCGTGCGCGAGGAATACCCAGTTGCCTTCGAAGATGTACTTCATCTCGAGCTCGAAGAGCTGCTCGTCGGTGAAGGCAGAACGGTCGAGTCGGTACAGATGCTTCGAAGGGTCGTCCTGCAGCATGGCCTCGAGCTTGGCCAAGTTGGTCGAGTTGTCCTGATGGATCTGGATCACGCGGGTCTCCTGCTAGTGAATTCACAACGAAAGGATCTGGCCCGCCAGCGGGTGCAGGCGCGGGTCGGGCGTCGGTCAATGCAGCAGCTCAGCGCGTGTGCTGCGCCGCTTCGTTCGATGAGTTCGTGGGGCGTGCGCGGTGCTCGCGCACGCGTTTACCGTTTACCGCTTGGCGCGACGAGGCGGCTCGAGCGGCTGAGGCGATGGGTGCATTGGATGTCTCCTGCGGCTGTCTGTTGAGACACGGCGCGTCGCATCCGCTTGCGCCGCCGTGATCGCAGATGGTTGAGTCCACTGCGACAGGTCTCCTATTGCACGTCGCGTGCCAACTTCATCACGCTCGAAGCGTGCGCTGATCGACTTCATTCGAGGCACGTGCATGCTTTGGTGGAAACCCCGAAGGGTTTTTTGTTCACCTCGACGTGGGTGAATGAAGCAATTGATGCAAAGTCGCTCGACGGCCGCGTGACGCGCTGAATGAATTCATCCACCTGACAAGGTCGAGCGCCGACTCGAGGCAGACCGATCCGCGGTGGCTCATAGGCGGCGCGCTTGGTTGGGTCGAACACGGCACCGATGGCATGGGTCGTGCTCGCGTGTTCGTAATGATTCGATCGATTCGAACGACTGGAGACAACCGTGAAGCATGTCGAAGGGGCAGCGGGGTCCGGACATGACGACTAACGCGACACGCAAGGCAAGCGATTCGGCGAAGCCCGGGTCGACGCTTCCGATGCTTCGGCCCGATCAAGCCGATATCGACACCGTCCGTTTCCCCGACCTGTCGGACCTGCTGTCGCGGCTGCACTTCTCGACGAGCGACGGCCGCATCTGGCTCGACGAACACCGCATGCTGCTGGTTCATGCCAAGGCGCTGGGGTCGCTGCGCCGCGAAATGATCGAGACGCTGGGCGTTGGACGTGGCGCGCCGCCTGTTCACTCGCATGGGCTACCAGGCCGGCGTCTATGACGCGCAGATGGCGCGGCGCGTGCGCTCGAAGACCAACCCGAAAGACATGTTCCTGGTCGGCCCGCAGATGCATTGCCTGGAAGGCATCGGCCTGTCCGAACCGGTGAAGCTCGAGTTCGACATCGAGCGGGGCGAGCACTACGGCGAATTCGTCTGGACCCATCAGGTCGAGGACGAGGAGCATGCGCGCCACTTCCCGATCGGCACCGAGCCGTCGTGCTGGATGCAGGTCGGCTACGCGTCGGGCTACTCGACCGAATTCATGGGCAAGCAGGTCCTCTATCGCGAGGTCGAATGTTTATCGATGGGCCAGCCGGCGTGTCGAATCGTCGGCAAGCCGGTCGACGCCTGGGGCGAAGAAGCGGCGCAGGATCTTCAGCACCTGATGCCGCCGGCGCTGCTCGGTGCGTCAACGTCGACGGTGGTGGCGTTGGCGCCGCGCGCGGCCTTGTTTCCGGCCGAGGCTGTGGTGGATCCGACGCGCCCGGTGGGCATCTCGCCCGGCTTCAACTCCGCGCTGCACATGGTGCACAAGGTCGCGCCGACCAGCGCGACCGTGCTGTTCCTCGGCGAAAGCGGCGTGGGCAAGGAAGTCTTCGCGCGCATGCTGCATCGCGAGAGCACACGCCGAGAGCGGCCGTTCGTGGCCGTGAACTGCGCGGCGATCCCCGAGCAGTTGATGGAGTCCGAGCTGTTCGGTGCCGAGCGCGGCGCCTACACCGGTGCCCACGCCGCACGCGCCGGACGCTTCGAACGCGCCGACGGCGGCACGCTGTTCCTCGACGAAATCGGCACGTTGTCGTCGGCGGCGCAGGGCATGCTGTTGCGCGCGTTGCAGGAAGGCGAGATCGAGCGCCTGGGCGACACGCACACACGCAGGGTCGACGTGCGCGTGATCGCGGCCACCAACGTCGACCTGCGCGAAGAGGTGCAGTCGGGGCGCTTCCGCGAGGACCTGTACTTCAGGCTCAACGTGTTCCCGATCCGCATCGTGCCGCTGCGCGAACGCCGCGAGGACATCCCGCTGCTGATGACCCACTTCCTGGCGAAGTTCAACCGCCTGCACGGGCGGCGCCTGGCGGGCTTCACGCAGCGCGCGGTGGACGCCGTGATGTCGTATGCGTGGCCCGGCAACATCCGCGAACTCGAGAACGTGATCGAGCGCGGCGTGATCCTCGCAGGCGAGGTCAACACGATCGACGCGCCGCAGCTATTCACCAGCGGCGAGCAGTTCGACACGCACCAGTACGGCGTCAGCCCTCGAGGCGTGCTCGTTCATTCCGACCCCGGCGATCTGGTGGCGCCCGCGCAGCGCGACGGCGACCTCGAGCGCGTGTCCAGGCGTTTGAGCAACCTGCTGCTCGGCACCGAGGCCGCGGCGGAGTCCGACATGCAGGTCTCGCTCGACGACATCGAGACCGCGCTGCTGAAGAAGGCGATCGAACGTGCCGGCGGCAACGTGGCCGCCGCCGCACGGCTGCTGGGCATCACGCGGCCGCAGATGGTCTACCGGTTGAAGAGCCGGGGCATCGGGCATCACGGGGAGTGATGACCCCAGGCGAGCCGCGTTTGCTATCCCACATCGAACGCCCCGCGCAAGACGCGCCGTCGTGGCGCGCGGTGCGTGACGACGTTGGTGTCGGCTATCTCGCCAACGGCTTCGTCGGCTGGATGTTCGCGGCCACGGCGCCGGTCGCGATCATCCTGTCGGTGGGCACGAACGGCGGCCTGTTGGAAGCGCAGCTCGCCTCATGGCTGTTCGGCGTGTTCTTCGTCAACGGCCTCATCACGATCGTGTTCTCGTGGCGGTACCGGCAGCCGCTCGCGTTCTTCTGGACGATTCCCGGCACGGTGCTCGTCGGCCCGGCGCTCGCGCACCTGAGCTTCGCCGAAGTGGTGGGCGCGTTCTACGCGACGGGTGCGCTCGTGCTGCTGCTGGGCGCCACCGGCTGGGTGCGACGCGTGATGCAGGCCCTGCCGATGCCGATCGTGATGGCGATGGTGGCCGGCGTGTTTTTGCGCTTCGGTCTGGACTTGGTGCGCTCGCTGCACGCCGACTTCGCGATCGCAGGGCCGATGGCGCTGGTGTGGTTGGCCGCAGGCGTATGGTCTGCGCTGGGCAGGCGCGTGCCGCCGCTGATCGGCGCGTTGCTGGCCGGCGCCATCGCGGCGATGCTGCTCGGGCGCATCGACCCCGCGGCGCTGGGCACGTTCCAGCTTGCGCGCCCGTTGATCCAGACGCCGGCGTGGTCGCTGGCGGCGATGGTCGAGCTGGTGGTGCCGCTGGCGATCACGGTGATCGTGATTCAGAACGGCCAAGGCGTCGCCGTGCTGCGAGCGGCCGGCCATCAACCGCCGGTCAACGCGATCACGCTGGCGTGCGGTGTGGGCGCTCTGGCGAGCGCGGCGGTGGGCAGTGTCAGCACGTGCTTAACCGGGCCGACCAACGCGATCCTCACGTCATCGGGGCAACGCGAGCGCCAATACACAGCCGGCATCGCCACGGGTGTCTTGGCGATCGTCTTCGGCCTGATGGCGCCGGTATTCACGCGGTTGATGCTGGTCGCGCCCAAGGCCTTCGTGATGACGCTCGCCGGTCTGGCGATGCTGCACGTTCTGCGCGCTGCGTTCGTTGCGGCCTTTAGCGGGCGCTTCACGCTGGGTGCGCTGGTGACGCTGCTGGTCACGGTGGCCGACCTCGCGTTGCTGAACATCGGCGCGGCTTTCTGGGGGCTCGTGGCCGGCGTGTTGGTGTCGTGGTTGCTCGAGCGCGGCGACTTTCGCGCTAGTTGAACAACCCAGACAAGCAAGTCGAAAACGCCGACGCGGAGCTTGGCGTACATGATCGAGTGAATTCACCCTCGCCCGCTTGCGGGAGAGGGCAGGGTGAGGGTCTTACTTCGTGTCCTGCGCCGCCTTCACCAGCCGCTTCATGTCCGCGCTGGTCATGAACTTCTCGTACACCGGGCCCATGGCGGCCTGGAACGACTTCTTGTCCACGTCGACGATCTCGGCGCCTTGTGCCTTGACGTTGGCCAGCGACTTGGCTTCCTGCTCGTCCCATTTCTGGCGCTGGAACGTGACCGACTCTTTGGCCGCAGCGCGCACCCACGCCTGCTCGGCAGCAGGCAGCTTGTCGAAGATGATCTTGCTCATGACCAGGATCTCGGGGGCCATCGAGTGCTCGGTCTTCGAGTAGATCTTCACCGCCTCGACGTGCTTGGCGGTGTCGAACGAGGGGATGTTGTTCTCGGCCGCGTCGATCAGGCCGGTCTTCAGGCCCGTGTAGACCTCGCCGTAGGGCATCGGCGTGGCGTTCGCACCCATCGCGCTGACCAGCGCGACCCACAGGTCCGACTGCTGCACGCGGATCTTCAGGCCCTTGGCGTCGGCGATGGTTTTGATGGGCTTCTTGGCGTAGATGCTGCGTGCGCCGCTGTCGTAGAAGGCCAGGCCCACGAAGCCGGCGGACTCGCAGCTCTTCAGGATTTCTTCACCGACCGGGCCGTCGAGCACCTTGCGCATGTGCGCGATGCTGTCGAACAGGAACGGCATCGTGGGCACTTGCGTCAAGG
The DNA here is from genome assembly GCA_963738615.1 of uncultured beta proteobacterium. Lineage (GTDB taxonomy): Bacteria > Pseudomonadota > Gammaproteobacteria > Burkholderiales > Burkholderiaceae_C > CAVTWY01. The sequence goes on along the minus strand of CAVTXI010000012.1, from coordinate 191,035 downwards.
GGCAGATGGCGTTCATCGGGCCGACGTTGACGCGCGTGAGGTCCAGCGCGCCGATCTTCACCTGATCGACGGTTTCCTTCTCGGAACCCAGCGCCTGCTTGTTGAAGACCTTGATCTTGTGCTTGCCGCCGCTCTTGGCTTCGAGCAACTCGCTCATCTTCTTCACCGCCACCACCGTCGGGTAGTCGTCGGCGTTGTGGGTGTCGGCCGAGCGGAATTCGGTGGCGCGTGAAGGCGTGGTGACGGCAAAGGCCGCGGTGAAGGCAACAACGAAGGGCAGGGCGCGAAAGCGCATGGAGATCTCCTTGGTGGGCGAGGGTTGGTGATCGAGAAACGAAAGCGTGCCAGCGGCGCGCATCACGCTGCGGGGTCGAAGGGCACCTCGGGCAGGCCGCGCACGCCGGGGCTTGCGACGAAGACGGCGCCAGCCAGGGCCCCATCGAAGCCCGGTGCAGGGGGCGAAGGCTTGATGCTGGTGATGAACAACTGGTCGAGCGCGGGGCCGCCGAAAGCGCACATCGAAGGCTTGGCGGCGGGCACGTCGAGCGACACGAGCAGCCGGCCCTCGGGTGAGAAGCGGTGCACCTTGCCGGCGTCGTTGCCGCACGTCCAGTAGCAGCCGTCGGCGTCGACTGCGGCGCCGTCGGGTCGGCCGGGGTGATCGTTCATGTCGACGAACAGGCGCCGGCCGCGAGGGGCGCCGCTGGCGTCGAGATCGAAGGCCCAGATCTTGCGCACGCTGGGGTGTGAGTCGGACAGGTACATGCGCTGGCCGTCGCTTGTGAAGCCCAGGCCGTTGCCGGTGACAAGGCCGCTGATGATTGGCGCCGAAAGGCCACGCGCGTCGAAGCAGTACAGCGCTCCTGCGCTGGAAGCCTTGCCCATGTCGCGGACCATGCTCGAGACCCAGAAGCGGCCTTGTCGATCGGTGCGGCCATCGTTGAAGCGCATGCCGGGGCCAGGGAAGCTCGCAGGCGCGACGAGCGTGGCCGCCACATGCGTGTCCCCGGAAGGCGCAGGTGAAAGATGCCCGTCTCCATCGCCGCAAGAAGGCCGCCGCGCGCGTGAAGCGCGATGCAGCCGACGCGCTCGGTGACGGGCCACGAGCGCTCGCGCCGCGTGGCCCAATCGAAGCGATGAATGCGTCGGCCTTCGATGTCGACCCACCACAGCGCCTGGTCGCGCACCGACCAGACAGGGCTTTCGCCGACCTGGTTACGCACGCTGCACAGAACGTCCATTGTGGTGCGCGCTCAGCTCTCGAAGAAGGGGCCCGTTCGCACGAAGGCGCCCCCCTGGTAGACGACAGCCGGATCTTTCGCGTCGAGCGTCGGCTGGCGCGCTTCGACCTGCGCGCGGAAGACCTCCGACGTGTCTCGTGGCCGGTAGCCGATATGGCGAGCCGACGTGTTGTCCCACCATGTGGTGTTGTTGTCTGACATGCCGTAGATGATGGTGTGACCAACCACCGGCGCGGTAAGCGCGGCCACGATCAAGCGCTCGGTGTCGTCGAAGCTCATCCACGAGGCGAGCATGCGGCGGTCTTTCGGCTCGGCGAAGGACGAACCGATGCGCAAGCTGACGGTTTCGATGCCGTGGCGGTCCCAGTACAACTGCGCGAGGTTCTCGCCGAAGACCTTCGACAGGCCGTAGAAGCCGTCGGGCCGGGCTGGGTCGAGCGGGCTGACGACCTGATCCTGCCGGTAGAAGCCCGTGGCGTGGTTGGAACTGGCAAAGACGATGCGCTTGACGTTGTGCGCCCGCGCGGCTTCGTACAGGTTGACCATGCCAACGATGTTGCCGCCCAGGATCGCTTCCCACGACTGCTCGGTCGACACGCCGCCCATGTGCACCACCGCGTCGACACCCTCGAGCAACGCATGCATCTGCGCCTTGTTCTCGAGGGATGCCACGAACAGTTCCTCGCCGGCGCGGACGTTGTCGATGGGCCTGCGATGCGAAATTCGAAGTGTGTCGCAGTAGGTCGCCAGACGAGGGCGCAGCTCACGCCCCAGGTTGCCGGCCGCGCCGGTCAGCAAGAGGCGGCGAAAGCGGATCGGAGAGGCGGGCGATGGAAGCATGGTCTTTGGTTGTCGTACAACATGTATTCTTCGTCCGTGCAGCAGCAACGTCAAGGCCAAGTCCACAAGGAAATCCCCAGGCCTCGAAGATGAGCCGTCAACCGTCAATCACCACCACGATCGCCCCGCGACGGCCGACGCGCGGGCTCGCGCAGACGTTGGTCGACGCCATCGCCGACCGCATTCGCGACGGCCGCGCCGAGCCCGGTACGAAACTGCCGACCGAGGCGCAGATCATGGTCGAGCACCGCGTCAGTCGCACCGTGGTCCGCGAGGCGCTGTCGCGTCTGCAGGCGTCGGGCCAGGTGCGTACGAGGCACGGCATCGGCACGTTCGTCGTCGGTTCGGGCGACACCGCGCCGTTTCGCGTCTCGAGCGAAATGATGGCGACGCTGCAAGACGTGGTGGCCATGCTCGAGTTGCGGGTGGGCGTCGAAACCGAAGCGGTGGCGTTGGCCGCCATGAGACGCAGTGACGCGAACCTGCGCGTGATGCGTGACTCGCTGGACGCGTTCGAAGCCGCCGTGACAGCGGGGCAGGACGCGGCCGGCGCGGACTACCGCTTTCACCTCGAGATCGCGCGCGCCACGGGCAACGACCGCTTTGCCGAACTGATGACGACGTTGGGTGTGACGATGATTCCTCGTGTGCGGCTGGGCGCACAGACCGCGGTCGCGCCGGGCGCAGCTGGGCTGCAACGCGACTACCTTCGACGCGTGAACGCCGAGCACGAGTGGATCTACGACGCGATCGTCGCGCGCGACGCCGAAACCGCGCGCGCAGCGATGCGCACACACCTTGCCAGGGGCCGAGAGCGCCGCCGACGCGCCGAGATCGCTGCGGGTCGTCGCCAGCACGTTTGACGGGTTTCGCGTCTGTCCCACAGTTGTACGACAACAGCCAACACCGATTCTTCACCCACGGAGCAAGGCCATGAGAGAGAACCGACTGAGAACCTTCTGGAAGGACGACAAGGCCGTCGTCAACGGCTGGCTTGCCGTACCAAGCGGCGTATCCGCCGAGGTGATGGCGCAACAAGGCTGGGACAGCCTGACCATCGACATGCAGCACGGCTTGGTTGATTACCAGGCGATGGTGACGATGCTGCAGGCGATCTCGACCACGCCAACCGTGCCCGTCGTGCGTGTGCCTTGGCTCGAGCCCGGCATCATCATGAAGAGCCTGGACGCGGGCGCCTATGGCGTGATCTGCCCGATGATCAATTCACGCGAGGAGGCGCAGCGTTTCGTCGCATATTCCAGCTACGCGCCGCGCGGTGTACGCAGCTTCGGGCCGCTTCGCGCGCTGATGTACGCCGGCGCCGACTACCCCCTGCACGCGAACAACACGATCGTCAGGTTCGCGATGATCGAGACCGCGCAGGCGCTCGACAACCTCGATGCGATCCTGACCGTCGAAGGACTCGACGCGATCTACATCGGCCCGTCGGACCTGTCACTGTCGCTCGGCTGCCGCCCAGTGTTCGACGATGTCGATCCAAAGGCAGCACAGGCGATCGATCATGTGCTCGAGCGCGCCCGGCACCACGGCGTCATTGCCGGGATCCACAACGGACGAACCGATGTCGCCAGCGCACGAATTTCCAAGGGCTTTCGCTTCGTGACGCTCAGTGCCGACACGCGCATCCTCGCGGCGGGTTCGCAGGAGATCCTCTCCCAGATGCGCAAGGGCTGAGTGCATACACACGCGACGGCCCAGCGCCTTCAGGCGAAGGTGCGTTCCTCGTGCGTGTGTGCGTTACCCTTTGGTTAGGGCGATCGATCGGAACCGGTCGCGCCCCGGGTTCGGTATCCATGCGAAAATAGCAGCATGTCTTCAAAAGCTACTACCACGGTGGTCGACCCGAATGGTCTTCGCTATCGCTCGAAGCCGGCGGGGACCCCATTCGCAACGACAGGCAACTCGCGGTCTTGTTTCAAGTGCGGCAAGCACCGTCGAGTCGAAGACCTGCGGACCATGAAGGTCCTGGGGCGTCACGAGATGGTCTGCAAGCCTAACTGCGCCTGAACTGAGTCGGGGGCGATAGGACGGCAATTTGGCCGCTGTTCGCCCCCTTCTAAGTCGACTGGTTACGCCGCTAGTTCAGCGCTGTCCTGCTGCCACTCGGCCTGGATTTCCACAACCGCTTGCTCGAACAGGGCGATCGTCCGCCGAACCTCGGCGGTAACGCGCAGGTGCGCCTCTTGGCAACTGGGGCTGTAGGCGCGCGCAAGATCCAGGTCGATATCGAGGTGTGACGGGCCTTCGTGCGGCGCGAGATGGATTTCGCCCCAGACCCAGCGCTTCCTTGCAAAGAGCTGTGTGAATGCGGGCGATTCGACCAGAAACGCAGAAAGTTCTTCGGCCACGATTTCGGTACCCGCGAGCACCGCAAAAAACTCAGGAAGATCCTTCGTTTGCGCCCGGGTCAACAACTCGGCGATGGCTGGCGAGGCTTCTTGATCGCCGAGCCCGACCCCCAGCGCCAGCGCATCCTTGCGCCAATGCAACGCATGCGAGCCTTCGTCGGCCTTCATCTCGCCGACCGATGCCGCGATGCCCGCGATGGCTGCTCGCAGCGCGCGCGGCGAGAGGGCAGGGAAGCGAGCTGCCAACGGCGCCCGTGGTAGCCGCTGCTGGTCGATCACGTGTTCGAACTCGCGCACGAAGGGCCAAAAGCCGGTGTGTAGGGCGATGGCGGCATCAACATCGCCCAACGACGCGCGGGCCACCAGCGGAAGCTGGCGCAGGCGCTGCCGGGCTAGGGCACGCAACGATGACGCCTGGAAGAAGTCGACATCCGGGAAGAAGAGGGTCTGGTGCATACGCGGGTGACCTTGGCGGACGCAATCCCCAGAAGCTAGGGGGTTGGCTGAGAACGTTTGCAATGATAGTCGCGAACTCAGGCCGTGATCAACCGAATTTCCCCGGCATCGTTGGCGGCCGCGGCCGAAAAGGGCATCGGACGAGCCACGGCGAAGCCTTGGGCATAGTCGACGCCCACGCCCCGAAGCGCATCGATGATCTGCAGGTCTTCGGCGAATTCGCCGACGGTGCGCATGCCCAGCGCCTGCGCCAGGTGGCTCACCATCTCGACCATGGCGTGGTTGACCGGGTCCGCGACCATGTCTTTGACCAGCTTGCCGTCGATCTTGAGGACGTCGACCGGAAGGTGCTTCAGGTAGGTCATCGACGACATGCCGGATCCGAAGTCGTCGAGCGCGAAGGAAGCGCCGCGCGACCGAAGCTCGCCGATGAACCGAGACGCCGCTGCAACGTCGGCAATCGCTTGCGTCTCGGTCACCTCGAAACACACCTGCCTGTAGCTCACACCGTGCGCCTCGAACATCGACTGCACTTCCATCAGGAACCCGTCGTCGCCGAACGATGACCCCGATAGGTTGATGTTGTAGACGGTCGACTGCTCATGCGCCGCGCGGCTTGCGATCGTGCGCAGCGCTTGGTCGACGACCCAGCGGTCGATCTGCGGCATCAGTCCGTAGCGCTCCGCGGCGGGAATGAAGGTCGAAGGCGGCACAAGTTGATCGTGCTCGTCACGCAAACGCAGCAGGATCTCGCAGCGCCTGGCGCGGTCCCCCGGCTTCAGGCCCATCAACGGCTGCTGGTAGAGCATGAATCGCCCTTGCGACATCGCGCCTCTCAAGCGCTGCGGCCACGACATGTCGCCGAATCGCTCGGTAAAGCTGCGTTCGCCGGGATGGAACACGCTGACCTGATTCCGGCCGCGGTCCTTCGCCACGTAGCACGCGACGTCGGCCGCGCTGAGGATGGCCGACACGTCCTGGTCATCGCGCCCGACGTGAATCAGGCCGATGCTCGCCGTGATGTCGAAGACACGCCCGCCCCAGTCGAGGTGCACCGCGCCGATGGCCGCGCGCAGTTCCTCGGCCTTACGCTCACCGACCGAGGGCGGACAGGCGAGCAGCAGCACGCCGAACTCATCGCCGCCCATGCGGGCCAGTGTGTCCTGCTCGCGAAGGATCTTGCGGGCCGCATGCGCCACCATGCGCAACAGCTCGTCGCCCGCCGCGTGACCGCAGGTGTCGTTGACGATCTTGAACTGGTCCAGGTCGATCAACATCGCCACATGCTGCTGGTGCGCACTGTCGACATCGTTGCTGATCGGCCGCCTGAGTGCGCCGCGCAGTCGCCATTCGAATTCACGACGATTCGGCAAGCGCGTCAGGGGGTCGTGCGTCGCCATCCACGACAGGCGCTGCACCATCTGGCGCTCGCGCGTCGTGTCCCGCAGCACGACCACGGCCCCGCGCATGTGCCCCTGGTCGATGATCGGTGACGAGACCCACGCCACCGGCACCTTCGAGCCGTCGGGGCGATGCAGCCATTGGTCGCTGTCGCTTTGCACCGGTTGCGCGTCGAGGTTGCCCATCGCCAGCACCGCTGGCAGGACCTCGCGCCGGGTCGCCGGGTCTTCGAGATGCAGCGGGCCCCGCTCGACGATCTGACCGTCGAGAGGGTGCTGGCACAGCCGCTGCGCTGCCTGGTTCATGTAGGTGATGGCCCCGCGTTCGTCGGTCGTCACTACGGCGTCGCCGATCGAAGCCAGCGTGATGGCCGCGCGCCGCCGTTCCGACGCCAGCTGGCGCTGCGCCTGCTGGCTTGCGCTCCACAGGCCGTGGGTCCGCCACACGATGCCCAACACGAGGCACACCGTCAGCAAGAAGCCGATGTTCAGCAGGCCGGCGTAGACCGCGTTCGTCGTGCTGGCCAGAGCCGAGCTGAACGCCGCCGACACGGGCGCAACCGCGCTGTCGATGCGGTCGATTTCCTCGAGCAGCGTCAGCAACGCCGCGTCGTCCTTGCGATCGTGCGCGGCCATCACGGTGGCACGCAGCGGACGGAACTCCAGAAGAATCGTGTCTGCCTTCGCCCAAAGCCCGAGGACCTCACGCAAGTTCGACGACCAGCCGAACCAGCGGTTCGCCCAAAGCCCGTGCGCGATGTCGGTTTTGGGCGAGCCAGCCGCCTGGAGCTCGAGGGCCGCGGCTTCGTCGTTGGGCGGCTGTTCGAGCATATGCAGGCGCCCGCGGCGGAAGTGCGCCAGACGCTCCATCGCGGCGTCGTGCTGCTCGAGCGCCTCGCGCTGACCGGTCCGCGCGTACCGCATCAGTTGGTAGGCCGCGGTCTTCTGGTTCTTGACCCAGTTGTTCTCGCCGAAGCCGTACGCCTTCAGCGCCATCAGCGCGTCGAGACTGACAACGCTGAACGCCGCCATCAACGAGATCGCCAGGACGAAGGGCCAGACAAGACGGCGCAAGCTGCCGTGGGTTTCGAGCGCTTCCTGGGGCGGCAACACCATCGCTGGGCGTGCCGGCTCGTGCGATGAGAGCGCGGACGGCAGGGACGGGTCGAACTGCGAGAGAGGTGCGAACTTCATCGAATGCGGTCTGTCGCGAGCGTGCCCGTCTTCGTGGGGGCGTGTAGTCCCTGCGGCAATTCAATCTACATGTTTTCGTGACGAAGCAGCCGGGGATGGCCGGGCCGCTCGGGACATCCGTCACGAATCGTCGCGCCGCGTAGACTCTTTGTGCCCGCGCTGCCACGGGTCTGTGCGAATTCTGATGGCGTTGCAGTTGGGTTGCCTGATGAGCATCTTCGACGAACCGAAGGTCGACACTCACTGCCACGTGCTGGATCCGGCGCGTTTTGCCTATGCGGCGAACGTCGCCTATCGACCTGCCGGCCAGGAGATCGCGCCGCTCGAGAACTACGAGCAGGTCATGCAAGCCTACGGTATCCGCCATGCGCTTTTCGTCGGACCGAACTCGGGCTACGGGCTCGATAACCGCTGCCTTCTCGATGCGCTGGCGCGCGGGCAGGGGCGCTTCAAAGGCATCGCAGTCGTGCGCAACGACGCGTCCGGCGATGACCTGCGTGCGTTGAAGGCGCAAGGTGTCGTCGGCATCGCGCTCAACGCGACCGTGTTGGGCGTGGGCCATGTGATCGGCGCGGCGGCGTTGCTGCGCAGGGCGGTCGAGCTCGACATGCTGCTGTCGCTGCAGACCGAGCACGATCAGCTTGCGTCGCTTCGGCGCGTGGTCGAGGACAGCGGCATCCGCACCCTGATTGACCACGCCGGGCGTCCCTCGCCCCATGACGGTGTCGATCAGCCGGGCTTTCGATCGCTGCTGGCGATGGCTCGCAACGGGCGCACCGCAGTCAAGCTGTCGGGTTATCAGAAGTTCTCGCTGGAGCCCCCGCCGTGGGACGACACCAGACCATTCGTCGATGCGCTGCTCGAGGCCTTCACACTCGACGCGTGCATGTGGGCAAGCGACTGGCCTTTCCTGAAGGCCACGCCGCGCCTGGACGTGGGGCCAGCCCTGCGTGCCGTTGAACGTTTACTGCCGCGCGCACAGGATCGCGCGAAGCTGCTGTGGGATACGCCGCGGCGCTGGCTTGGCTTCGATTGATTGCTGCTGGAGACCCACCATGTCGAAAGATCGACCGGTATCGCGACGCGCCGTGCTTGCGTCGATCACTTGCGCCGGTGCGGCTGCGCTGCCGATCCGGGCGCAGGCCCGATTCCCGCGACGACCGATCCAATTGCTCGTGCCTTTCGGCCCCGGCGGTATTGCCGACCTGACCGCGCGCGCGGTCGGCGAGGAGATGGCGCGAAGCCTGGGCCAGCCGATCGTGATCGAGAACAAGCCCAGTGCCGGCAGCATCGTCGCAAGTCAGGCTGTCGCCAGCGCCAAGCCCGACGGCCACACGCTGCTGCTGATGAGCAACGGCAACGCGGTCAGCGTCAGCCTGTTCAAGCGCTTGCCCTACGACACGCAGAAGGACTTCGCACCGATCACCACGCTGGGATCCTTCGACCTGGGCCTGTTCGTCGCTTCGGGCTCGAAGTTCGCGACGCTGCGCGACGTTGTTGCTTTCGCCAAGGCGAATCCGGGGCAGTTGAAGGTCGCGACGATCGCCGTGGGCAGCACGCAGCATCTGGCGACCAAGTACTTCGAGACCGTGGCGGGCATCGAAGCGCTGGTTGTCCCGTACAAGGCAAGCCCCGCGGTACTGACGGCGCTGCGTGCCGGTGAAGTCGACGCCGCCTTCGAAATCGTCGGGCCGATGGTTCCGCAGGTTGCGGCCGGTGTCGTGAAGGCGTTGGCGGTGTCGTCGTCGCAGCGCAATCCCACGCTGCCGGATGTGCCGACCGCAGCCGAAGCCGGTGTGGCCGGCTATGACGTCGCGTCGTGGAATGCGCTGGCCGCACCCAAGAGCACACCAGCCGACGTGATCGACACGCTGAACCGCGCGGCGCGCGACGCGGTGGCGTCACCGGCGGTCAAGGACAAACTGGCCAAGCTGGGCGTGCACCTTGCGGCCGGCACGCCTACCGAGTTGGACTTGCTGCTGGGCCGCGAGATCAAGCGCTGGGGCGACGTGATCCGCGCTGCGAAGATCGAAGCGCAGTAGGCCACACCCTGCCTGGCAAGCCGTTCAGACGGATGACGATGCCACGGCGTGTGCACCGCCGAGAAAAAGGCGCTCGATATTCGGGTCAGCCAGCAGCTCTCCCGCTGCCTTGTGCAGCACCAGCCGGCCCGACTCGAGCGCGATCGCGTCGTCGGCCATCTTCAGCGCGCTCTTGACGTTCTGCTCGACCATCAGGATCGTCGTTCCCTTGTCGTCAGCGAGCGAGCGCAGCAGCCTGAACACGTCGGCAACAACCAACGGCGACAAGCCGATCGACGGCTCGTCGATCAGCAGCACCTTCGGCCGCAACAGCAATGCGCGCCCGACCTCGAGCTGCTTCTGCTCGCCGCCCGACAACGACGACGCGGCGCTGTGCAGGCGTTCCTTCACACGAGGAAAAAGCTCGAGCACCTCAGGAATGCGCTCGTGCGCGGTCTTCATGCCCAGCGTGATGCCGCCCAGCTCGAGGTTCTCGAGCACGCTGAGCTGGCCAAAGAGATTGCGACCCTGGGGAACAAAGGCCACGCCGTGGTCCGCGAGCAGCGCCTTCGCTTTGGCGCCAGTGATGTCGCGGCCGTCGAGGTGGATACCGCCCTGGCGCGGTTCGAGGAGGCCGAAGAGTGTCTTCAGCACCGTACTCTTACCCGCGCCGTTGGGGCCGATCAGCAGCGTGATGCGGCCGCGCGCGGCGGTGAAGCTCAGATCATTCAAGATCATGAACTCACCGTAGCCGGCCGTGACGTTGCGGAACTCGATCATCGTCAGTTCTCAGTTGCCAAGATAGGCGTCGAGCACGTTCTTGTCGGCGCGGATCTGCGCCGGTGTGCCCACCGCCATCACGCGCCCCTCGACCATCACCAGGATGCGGTTGCACAGGTCCATCACGAAGTCCATGTTGTGTTCGATGACGACGAAGCTCCCCTTGCGTGTTTTGTTCAGTTCTTTCAACAGGCTGCTGATGCCGCCCACCAGCGACGGGTTCACGCCCGCGCAAGGCTCGTCCAGCAGCACCAGATCGGGTTCGCTCATGAATGCCATCGCGATGTCGACGAGCTTCTGCTGGCCGTAGCTCAACTCGCCGGCCTTCTTGTCGGCCACGTGGCGGATGCGGAACTGGTCGATCATCGCGTCGGCCTTGGCCGTCAGCCCTGAATCACCAGGCGCGAAAAGGCGGCTCCACATGGTGCCGTGATGCTCTTGCGCCGCAACCAACAGGTTGTCGCGCACGGTCATCTTCGGGAAGACCTGCAGCGTCTGGAACGTGCGGCCAACGCCGCGCTGGTTGAGTTGTTGCGGTGACAAGCCCGTGATGTCGCGGCCGTTCAGTTCGATGCGGCCTTCGTCGGGTTCGATCTGGCCGAGCACCGAGTTGAACATCGTCGTCTTGCCCGAACCGTTGGGTCCGATCACACCGAAGATCTCACCGGGCATCACCTCGAAGCTCACGCCGTCGACGGCCTTGATGGCACCGTAGGCCTTCTTCAGCCCGGTGACACGAAGCACGGCATGGGTCATGCCTTCACCGCCGCTGCTGCTGCGGCGCGCGCGGCCGAAGCCTCGCGTGCCTGGCGCCGCGCGCGCAAACGGTCGGGGATGCTCAGCAGCCCGTCAGGCAGCCACAACATCAGCAGGACCACCGCGCTGCCGAACACGAACAGGTACCAGCCTTGCGCGAAGCGCAGCCACTCGGGCAGCAGCACGCCAACAGCCGAACCAAGCAGTGGCCCGAAGAAGGTGCCTGCACCACCTACGACGACCATCAGATACATCATGATCGACGAGCCCACCGCAAACGGCGCGGGCTCGATGAACTCGACCAGCGGTGCGAACAGCGCACCCGCCACGCCCGCGTACACCGCGCCGATCGCGAACGACAGCAGCGTGTAGCGCTGCACGTGCACCCCCAGGCTCTCGGCACGGATCGGGTTGTCGCGCAACGACGTGAAGGCCTTGCCCCAGGGCGATGCCAGCAACTTCCACAGCAGCCAAGCCATGACGACGGCGACCGCGAGCACCAGGTAGTAGTAGGCGAGGTTGGTCGACAGTTCGAGGCCGAAGATCCCGGGTCGCACGATGTTGTTGATGCCGAAGGTGCCGCCGGTCAGCCACTCCTCGTTGCGCATCACCAGCCACATCGCGGTGTTGAAGCCCAGCGTCGCGAACGCGAGATAAATGGTCTGAACGCGCAGCGCTGGAAACCCGACCGCCAGCCCGACGACGAAACACAGCACCATCGCCGCCGGCAGGCCGAGCCAGAACGAGATGCCCGATCTTGCCGAGGATCGCGACCGTGTACGCGCCGATGCCGAAGAACGCCGCGTGCCCCAGGCTCTTCTGCCCGGCATAGCCCACCGTGAGGTTGAGGCCCATCGTCGCGATGACGAAGATCAACCAATACGCGAAAAGGTAGATGCCGTAGTTCTTCAGGAAGGGCGGCACGAACAGCAGCACCGCGCCCAGCGCCAGCCCCGCGGGCAGCAGCCAGCGTGATCGAACGGCGCTCGGGCTCGTCATACCTTGCGCTCGACCTTGCGTCATACCTTGCGCTCGACCTTGCGGCCGAGGAGCCCCTGCGGCCGGAACAGGATCACCGCCATGAAGATCACCAGCGCCACCGCGTCCTTGTACGCAGGCGAGATGTACGCGCCGGCCAGGTTCTCGGCCACGCCGACGATGATGCCGCCCAGCAGTGCGCCGCGGCTGTTGTTGAAGCCGCCGATGATGGCGGCGAAGAACGCCTTGGTGCCCAGGCTTTCGCCCATGTCGAACTTGACGAGATACGACGGCGCCACCAGCAGCGCCGCGGCACACGCCAGCAGCGCGTTGATCGCGAACGTGTAGAAGATCATGCGCGCCACGTCGATGCCCAGCACGGTCGCGCTCTCGGTGTTTTGTGCCACGGCCTGCATCGCGCGGCCGGTCACGGTCTTCGACAGGAACGCCTGCGTGACCAGCACCAGCGCCAGCGCCAGCACGAAGGTGCCGACGTCGGCGACCGTGAGGTTCACGCCTGCGATCGTGAAGATCTTGTCGGCGAACAACGAAGGAAAGGGGTGCGCTTCGGCGCTGTAGCCGGCGCGGACGCCGTTGCGCGCCGCGATCGCCAGGCCGATGGTGGCGACCACGATCGGCATCATCCCGAACTTCAGCAGCGGGTCGGCGATGCCACGCTTGAACACCCAGCCGAGCATCACGATCGAGGCCATGCAGGTGAGGGCAAAGGCCGGCAGCAGCGGCAAGCCCAAGCCGCCCAGCACGACCATCAGCACCGCGGGCATCATCACGAATTCGCCCTGCGCGAAGTTGATCGTGCCGCTGGCCTGCCACAGCAGCGTGAAGCCCAGCGCCGCCAGCGCGTAGATCGCGCCGGTGGCCATGCCGGAGAACAGCAGTTGAAGGAAGTCGGTCACGTCGGCGTCAGGCGACTCACTTCTTCGCGTTCAGCGGCGGCAGCACTTCCCTGACTTCCTGCTTGCCGTTGCGGGCCTCGACGATGAAGCTGTCGCGGTCGATGTCGCCCTTGTCGTCGAAGCTCAGGTCCATCAGCACGCCGGGGTGTTTCGCAGCGGTCAGCGTCAGGCCCTTCATCGTTTGCGCCACCGCCTTGCGGTCGAGCTTTCCGGCTTTCTCGATCGCGGCCTTCAGCACGTACATGCCGGTGTAGCCCTTGATGCCGTTGTGGTCCGAGATCGTCTTGGTTTCTTGATAGAACTTGGCCTTGAACTTCAGCATCAGCGGGTTCGGCGAGTCGACCGTCAAGCCTACGTGCGCCACCGCGCCGTTGGCCGCGTCGCCCGCGAGTTCGATCACCTTCTGGCTGGTCAGCACGGTTTCACCGACGATCGGTTTCGCATAGCCCTGCTTCTTCAACTCACGCAGCAAACGCGCCGACTCTTCTTCGTTCGTGTAGCAGAAGAGGGCGTCGGCGTTGGCGCCCTTGGCCTTCAGCACTGCGGCGGAGAAGTCGACCTGATTCTGGTCGGTCGAGATGTCGGCGACGACGTTGACGCCCAGTTCTTTCAGCGCCGTGGTGATCGCATCACGACCGCCCTTGCCGAAGTCGTTGTTGACGTAGATGACCGCGACGTTCTTCGCCTTGACGTTGTTGGCGATGTAGCGCGCGACCTTCGGCATGGCAGTCGCCTGCGTGAAGCTCGTGCGGAAGATGTAGGGGTTGCCTTGCTTCGTGATCGCCGCGGCTTCGCCGCCGGTGAAGTTGGGCACTTCGGCGCGGCGCGTCTCGGCCATGCTGACCATGATCGAGCCCGAGAACACGGGGCCGAACACCGCGAAGACACCATCGTCGATCGCCTTGGTCGCCAGGCCCTTTGCAACACCTGGGTTCGACTGCGTGTCGGAGATCGAATGTTCGATCTTCTTGCCCAGGATGCCGCCGGCTTCGTTGATCTCGTTGATCGCCATCTCGACACCGTTCTTGAACATCGTGCCCGACGTGGCACCGGCACCCGACAGCTCGTACAGGCCGGCGATCTTCACCGTGTTTTGTGCCAGCGCGGGGATCGGCAGCGACACCGCCGCAGCGCATGCGGCAAAGAGGACGTGACGGCGAAGGGCATGCATGCGTGGATCTCCTGATGGGTGAGGTGAGGTGTGATCGCGACCACGAAGGTCGACGTGCCGCAAACGATAGGCAGGGCAGGCGTGTGCGGCAAGCACTTTCCGCAGTAGGCGCGCGATATTCGCGCAAACTGCGCGTTCATCGTTCGCTTCAGGGGAAAGTCCCATGCCGAGTCGAATCGCTGCCGCCACAAAAGTGGGCGTCGAAACCCGCGACCTGATCGAAGGCCTTGGCAAGGGCCTGCGCGTGATCGAGGCGTTCGACGAGTCACACCCACAACTCACCGCGAGCATGGCCGCCGAACGAGCCGGCATCACGCGAACGGCGGCGCGGCGCTATCTTTTGAGCCTGGTGCACTTCGGCTATGCCGCCACCGACGGCAAGCAGTTCTGGCTGGTGCCGCGGGTGCTGCGGCTGGGGCAAAGCTACCTCGAGGCGGCGCGGTTTCCGCGCCTGGTTCAGCCGTTCATCGAGCGCGCCGCAGCGCAGATCGGGCACACCGTCAACGCCAGCATCCTCGACGGGCACGAGATGGTGTACGTGGCGCGCTCGAGCTCACCGCGCTGGGTCACCGTCGGCTACGGCGTGGGTGTACGCGTACCGGCGCACGTGGTCACGCCGGGGTACGTGGTGCTGGCGCGGCTGGACGACGCGCCGCTCGACGCGTGGATCGCCAAACACGAGTTCACGGTCTTCACGCCGCACACGGTCTCGACCCGTGCGATGTTTCGTGCGCAGGTGCGCCAGGCGCGCGCGCTCGGCTATTGGCACACCGAGTCGCAGCTCGACCCCGGGTTGCGCGGCGTGTCCGTGGCCTTGCTGGACCGCAAGGGCCGCTGCGTGGGTGCCATCAGCTCGACGATGCCGACCAGTGCACACCACGAGCCTCGGAAGATGCTCGAGACCGTGTTGCCCGCGTTGCAGGAGGTGGCGCAGACGCTGCGGATGGTGCTTTGACGCACAGGCCCTCGCGACCGCCAAGCCTTCGAGCGAACGTCAACCTCCGCGTGCGTTCGCGCGCACGATCACCACCGCGCCGGCAGTTTCTTCAGCAGCACGATGCGCTCGCGTGAGACCTCGATCCAGCCGCCGCCTTCGAGGTCGTGCAGCAGCCGGTTCACCATCGCCTTCGATGCGCCCACGCGCTCGGCGATGCGCTGCTGGCTCATCGGGCCAGGCACGACGCGGCGGCCCCTGTCGTCGACCGCCAGCGCGTCGAACAGGCCCACGAGCCGGCTGTAGACGTCGGCCGATGCAAGGTTGCGAACCGTGCGCGTGAGTGCACGCACGAGTTGCGCGAGGCGCTGGACCAGTTGGATGGCGAGGTCGGGTCGTGAGGACAGCAGCCGCTCGAACTCGGCGCGCGTCACGCGGGTCAGGCGCGCGCGCGTGGTGACCTGTACGGTGGCGGAGCGCACCTCGCCGTCAAGCATCAGTTCACCGAAGAACTCGCCAGGGTGCAGTGTGTTCAGTTCGACGATGCGCCCGCCCACTCCGGCGACCACGACACGCAATTCGCCTTCGTGGATGACGTACATGCAGTCGGCGGGGTCGCCTTGGTTGACCACCGTCGATCCGGGCTCCCAGGTTCGCGTCTCGCCCAGTCTTGCCAGTTCCCCGAGGAACTCGGATGAGTGCTGCGCAGCGGCTGTGGCGTCCATCGTCACTCCCGGTCGCTCCCGACGAGCCGCGTCACTGTAGCCCCGCGCCGGTCACTATTGAACGCAGTCGCGCCGACAAGCAGTCGCGCCGCGAACATGCGTGCACCGATCAACCTGGTCACACACCGAAAAGGAGCCCGAAATGTCCAACTTCCGCGCAACCCCGACGATCACCCGTTCATGGACCTCGTACGTGCTGGCGTCGGTCTCTGCTGCCGTGGCGCTGAACATGGCCTTCCTGCCGCTCGGGACGGCGGCCGCGAACGCACGAGCCGTTCGGTCCGTCACCGCCGACGCCGCGGCACCGCTGCGCACGGCCACGGCCATGGGCGCTGTTGCGCCGACAGTGGCCGGCACGGACCACAGCGTGATCGCGCCGGATGCCGTGTCGGTCGGCGATGTCGAGACCGTTGAAATGTCGATCGCCGCCTACGAGCGCTAACCGAAGCGCCGCTGTCGTGCGCGAGACCTCGACGGGCACGTCGTGCTGCGATGCTTGTACTTTGCGCCGGGGACGGGTCAAGCCCGATTGTCAGCGGGCTGCGCACGCGGTGGGATGCGGTGCGGCGGACGTTGCCTCGACGCAAGACCACCTCATGCTCTTTCCCACCACCATCGTCGGCAGCTTTCCGCAGCCCGAGTGGCTGATCGATCGCCAGAAGCTCGCTGGCCGTTTTCCGCCGCGCGTGCGCGCCAAAGAGCTGTGGCGCGTGGCCGAGCCCTACCTTCAGCAAGCCTGGGAAGACGCCACGTTGCTGGCGATTCGCGCGCAGGAAGACGCAGGGCTTGACATCGTCAGCGACGGCGAAATTCGCCGCGAGAGCTACAGCAACCGCTTCGCGACGGCGCTCGAGGGCATCGACATCGACAACCCCGGCTCCGCGTTCGACCGCTCGGGCCATCCGAACCCGGTGCCGCGCATCGTGGGCAAGATCCGACGCAAGCACGCGGTGGAGGTCGAAGATCTGCTCTTCCTGAAGAAGCACACCACGCGCCAGACCAAGATCACCGTGCCCGGCCCGTTCACGATGAGCTGTCAGGCCCAGAACGAGCACTACCCGAGCGACGAGGCCGCGGCGATGGACTACGCGGTGGCGGTGAACGCCGAGATCCGTGACCTGTTCGCCGCCGGTGCCGACGTTGTGCAGATCGACGAGCCGTACATGCAGGCGCGGCCCGAGAAGGCGCGCCAGTACGGCTTGAAGGCGCTGAACGTGGCGCTGGACGGCATCACCGGCACGACCGCGGTGCACATCTGCTTCGGCTACGCAGCCATCATCCACGAGCGGCCCAGCGGCTACTCGTTCCTGCCCGAACTTCGCGGCTGCTCCTGCAAGCAGGTGTCGCTCGAGACGGCGCAGTCGAACCTCGACTGCGCCGTGCTCGCGCAACTCGACGACAAGCAACTGATGGTCGGCTGCATCGACCTGTCTGACATGAACGTCGAGACACCCGACGCCGTGGCCGCACGCATCCGCCGCGCGCTGCCTTACGTCGCAAAAGAGCGTGTGATCCTTGCGCCCGACTGCGGCATGAAGTACCTGCCGCGCGAGGTTGCCGTGGGCAAGTTGCAATCGATGGTGGCGGCAGCGCGGATGCTGCGCGCTGAATTCCAGACTCGAGCCAACGCATGAAGCACGCCGACGACCTGAATGAAGAGCTGCTGATCCGCCGCCTGATCGAACGCTGGGCGGTCTGGCGTGATGCGGGCGACTGGGAACGCTTCGCGACGGTGTGGCACCCCGACGGCGTGATGATGGCCACGTGGTTCCAGGGCCCGTTCGCGGAGTTCATCCGCGTGACGAAGGAAGGCTGGGACAAGGGCGTGAGCATCCTGCACTTCCTGGGCGGCTCGGCGATCGAGGTCGAAGGCGACCGCGCCATTGCGCAGACCAAGATGACGATCTCGCAGCGTGGGCTGGTCGAAGGTGTGCCGTGCGACATCGTCTGCACCGGCCGCTTCTACGACTTCGTGACGAAGCACGAAGGGCAGTGGAAGCTGCTGCACCGCCAGCCGATCTACGAGAAAGATCGAATCGACCCGATCGACCCTGCGGCCGTGCCGCCCAAGCTCGATGCGAGCAAGCTCGCCGCCTTCCCCGCGGGCTACCGCCATCTGGCCTACATCCAGACTGGCATCGGCTACCGCGTCAAGCTCGACATGCCGATGCTCGTGGGGCCGGTGGTCGAAGAGCTTTACCGACGCGGTGCCCGCTGGTTGGCGGGCGGCGCCCTCGAGCGTTGATGACTGCACCCATACCTACACAACAGAGACACATGACATGAACGCAACCTCGAGGATCACCCGCCGCTCGGCGATCAGTGTCGGCATCGCTGGTATTGCTGGTATTGCTGGTATTGCTGGCTTCGCAAGCGCACAGGGCGCCGGCCCCATCCGCATCGGCAGCACGCTCGCCCTCACCGGGCCGTTGTCGGCCACTGCGCAGGTGCACAAGATCGTGGGCGAGATTTATGTCGAGCAAGCCAACAAACGTGGCGGCTGGCTTGGGCGTCCGCTCGAATGGGTACTGAAGGACGATCAATCCAAGCCCGACGTTGCGCGCACGCTGTATGAGCAACTGGTCACCGCCGACAAGGTCGACCTGTTGATGGGGCCGTACGCCACCGGCGCGATTCTTTCGGCGATGGGTGTGGCTCAACGCTACGACAAGGTGCTGGTGCATCACACCTTCGGCATCCCGTCGCTGGCGAAGTACGAGCGCGCGTTCCCCGCGTGGTCGCTCGGATCCGACCCACAGAACACCGTGCCCAACGATTAAGGATAGATCGCGCGAAGCCGCGATCTGATCCGTTTGTTGGACGAGCCCGGGCCGGCGCGCTGGTTGCGGCCTGGAGCTGCTGCAAGCTGCAAATATCTACGGATGGATGCAGCCGCAAGAACAGGGCTGGAGACGGCGGCGAGTGCGCCGAGGGTGCTGCCGTTTGGCGCCGAGTATCGGCACCTACGGTTTCTCCGATGGTGGACCGATATTCAGACGAACGGATGCGCCGTGCTGTCGTGCAGCGCGGTGGCGATGGCGGATGGTGGTGGAGTGGTGCTCAGTGCGTGCGGGCTTGCGCGCGATCGGGCTTGTCGGGACGCACGACGCGCGAGGGCTGGCCCGGGCCAGCGACATCGGGCTGCAGCGGCGGCATGCGTCGGCACACGACGCGCATCGGCTGGCCGCACACGCAGCGCCAGGCGGGCCGTGTCGGTGCTGTCGATGTTGTCGTCGGCGTCGCGCGCAGGTGCAGCAGCTGCAACAAGCGCACGGCGTCGGCGCTGTTGGGGTGAAGGAAGCCGAAGTTACGCGCCCGCCGCAGCCCCTTGGGCAGCACGTGCTGCAACACCAGCCACAAGAAGGCCGCGCCGGCGAGCGTGCGCGCGGCCATCTTGCCGGTCTTGGCGTCGCGATACCGGAAGCTGACATGCCCGTCGTCGCAGCGCACGATGTCGCGCTCCTGGATCACGCCCCGGTACAGGTATCGGCCCAGATACAGCAGCGCCTTGCGCCCGTCGCCCACCGCCTTGCAATCGACCACCCAGGTGGCGGGGAACTGTGCCGGCAGCGTCAGCCCGGCGCGATCGATCGCATCGAGTACCTTGGCGCGAAAGACCTTGGCCAGCGCCTTGTGGTTGAACAGGTAGCCGCCGCCGCCGCCGCCGCCATCGGCGGCGTCGGCGGCGGCGTGCTTGGTGGTGATGGTGGAGGAGGAGGTGGTGCCGGCCTTGTCGCGCCTGGGCCTGGCTCGAACGCCTCTGGTCCGCCACAGCTTGCGCTTGGTGTCGAGTGCCGCCGCCGGCATCACCATGTGCACGTGCGGATGGAACTCGAGCCGGCGGTTGTGCGTGTGCAGCACGCCCACCGCACCCGGCCTGGCGCGCAACTGGCGGTCGTTGCGGCTGAAGGTGTCGAGCGTGTCCCACGCGCACTGCATCAACAGGGCATAAACCACGCGCTGGTGCTGCCAAGCCAAGCCGCGCAATTCGGCCGGCAAGGTGAAGGTGACGAGGAAGTACGTGGCCGGCACCTGGGACGCAAGCTGACGCTCGAGCCAGCGCTGGCTGTCGTGGTGCTGGCAATGCGGGCAGGCGCGGTGGCCGCACGAGTGGGGCACGCTGCGCTGCTCGCCGCAGGCCGCGCACTGCGCGAGCATGCGCGGCGCAAAGCGGGTGCGACAGCGCTTCATCGCCGCCAGCGCCTGACGGTGGCTGGGCAGCAGCCGATCGCCGTAGTGCTGCAGCAACTGCGGCTCGAAACGTTCGATCAACTCGGCCAGCGCGATCACAGCACCGTCCCCCACTGCAGCGTGAAGCTGCTCATCAGGGAGTTGATGCGCGCGCTGCTGTGCTCGGCGGTATGGCTGGTGAGGTGGGTATAGCGGCTGGTGGTGAGGATGCTGTGGTGGCCGAGAATCTTCTGCACCTCCAGCAGGTCCACGCCGGCTTCGATCAGATGCGTCGCGTAGCTGTGCCTCAGGCTGTGAGGGGTGATGTTTTTTTTAGCCCGCAACTGCGCGCGACCAAGTGCAGTGTGCGCTGCACGCCGCCGCGGTCGAGCGGGCTGGTGGCCGCATGGGCGCCACGCAGACCGCCGGCGCGGTTGGGAAACAGCAGCCTCGGGTGCAGGTGCACGCCCCAATAGCGGCGCAGCACCTGCAGGGTCTGCTGCGGCAGCGGCACCAGGCGGTCGCGATTGCCCTTGGCGTCGCGCACATGAACGCGCATGCGCGCCGCGTCGATGTCGCCCACCGTCAGCGCCAGCCCCTCGCCCAGCCGCAGCCCCAGGCTGTACAGCGTGAAGAAGAACACCCGGTAGCTCAGCACCCGGGTGGCGGCGAACAGCGCCTGCGCCTCGGCCACGCTGACGATGTCGGGCAGCCGGCTGACCTTGGGCGGGCGGATGAACTTGGGCATCGCCCAGGGCTTGCGCAGCACGTGTTCGGTGAAGAACTTCAAGCCGTAGAGGTCCAGCTTGACGCCGCTCCACGAGTGCGAGTCCATCAGCTCGGTGAAGTACTCGACGAGTTGATCCTCACTGAGGTCGGCGACCTCGTAGGAGAAGTACTTGCCGATGCGCCGCATGCCTCGCGCGTAGGCGTCGATCGTCTTGGGTTGCATGCCCTTGAGCTTGAGGTGCTTCAGGTGCGACTGGTACTGCCGCTCGAAAGGCTGCGGGAAGTTCGACTGCTCGGGCAAGGTCGCCATGATGAAAAGTCCTCGTTGAGTGGTTGCGATGCACGCGTCAGAATCGAGCGCGTGAATCTCCACCTTACGGGACCGATCGGCGGCTGCTTGCTCCGCGTAGCGGCTTCGTCCAACACGCTGTTCGACGCGCTGGCCGCGGGCCCGAAGCCGCCGAAGACGATCGCGGTGGTGACGAGCAAGTTCCCGTCGATCCAGTTCATGAGCGCCGGTGCGCGCGAAGTGGCGAAGAAGCGCGGCCTCGAGGAAGTGCTGTTCCTCGAGTGGGAATTCGGCAACCGCGACTTCGGTGCGATTGCCAATCGGGTGAAGGACGCGAAGCCCGACTTCGTGTGGGTGGGCGCAATCGGCCTCGAGGGCAACCTGCTGCTCGACGCGATGAAGAAGATCGAATACGCGCCGCCGCAGCACTTCTACCTGTACCCGGCGCCCGGCCCGCTGGTCACGTTGCCCGAAGCGAAGAACGGGTTGTCGGTGACGATCTTCGAAGATCAGGCGCCGTTCACCGCCAACCCGGGCGCTGGCGACTTCGTGAAGCTATACCGCGAACGTGCCACCGCAGCCAAGCTGCCTGACCCGTCGGTCGAAGTGCAGGCCGGTGCGTCGTACACGGCCTGGCAGATCCTGGAAGCCGGCGTCAACGGCGCGAAGAGCCTGGATGACAAAGCCATCGCCGCGTGGATCAAGGCCAACCGCGTCGACACCATTCAAGGCAAGCTGCACTTCACCGGTACCGGCAACTACGGCGACGACCTGATGCGCATCAAGCAGGTGCAAGACGGCAAGTGGACCGTCGTCTGGCCTAAGTCGCACACCACGGGCGGTGCCGCGCTGAAGGTGAACTGAGCGCGCCGGGGTCGCGCGCGTGAATTGGCCGAGTTCGACGCTGCTCGCGCAGAGCGTGCTGTCGGGCATCTTCGTCGGTGCCCTCTACGGCTTGCTCGGGCTGGGCCTGAGCCTGTCGTGGGGGCTGCTGCGGCTGATCAACCTGGCGCACTTCGCGTTCGCGTTCCTGGCGGCGTATGTTTGCTATGAGTTGTCGACGAAGGGTGTCGACCCGTTGCTGTCGCTGCCGGTGATCGTGCCGGCGTTTTTCGCGCTGGGTGCGGCGTTGCATGCGGCGATGGCGCGGTTCTCGATCACGCCGTTCAACTCGCTGCTGCTGACCTTCGGCCTGACGGGCATCGTCGAGGCGCTGATTCAGTCGATCTGGACCGCCGACTTCCGCAAGCTCGAGTCGCACTACGGCGAGGTGCGCTTCAAGCTCGCGGGCCTGTACGTGCCACTGCCCGAACTGATCACGCTCGTGCTCGCGGTCGCGCTGTCGCTTGGTGTTTGGGCGGTGCTGCGCTACACCGACCTGGGCAAGGCCCTGCGCGCGTCCGCCGAAGACGCAGCCGTTGCCGCGGCGTTCGGCATTCACCAGAAGCGCAACGCGCTGCTGCTGGCGGGCACGTGTTCCGCGCTGGCCAGCGTGGCGGGCGTGTGCCTGGCGCTGAGCTTCACGCTCGCGCCGTCGCAGATCTACGCGTGGGTCGGCGTGGTGTTCGCCGCGGTGATGCTCGGTGGTCTGGGGCGTGCGATGGCGCCGCTGATCGCCGGCATCGTCATCGGCGTCAGCGAAGCGGTGACGATGGCCGTGACCGCGCCGTCATGGGCGCCGCTCGTCAGCTTCACGCTGCTGATCGCGATCCTGCTGCTGCGGCCGGGCAGGGCGGCGTGAGCCATCCCATGATCCGCACACCGCTCGCGATCGTGGCGTTGGGCATTGCGCTGGCCTTCGTGCCCTCGCTCGGTTTGCCGGCGTTCTACGACTCGCTGCTGTATCTGGTGCTGCACTGGGTGGTGCTGGCCACCTCGTGGAACATCTTGTCGGGCTACAGCGGCTATTTCTCGTTCGGCCACGGTGCGTTCTTCGGCGCAGGCCTGTACACCAGCGCCACGCTGATGGCCAAGGCGGACTGGCCATTCCTGTGGACGCTGCCGGCCGCGGCGCTCGTGGCGTGCGTGCTTGGTGTCGTCGTGGGCGCGATCGTGTTTCGCGTCAAGGGCATCCGCGGCGAAGTCTTTGCGCTGCTGACGTTGGCGGTGACGTTCGTGCTCGGCACGGTCATCGTCAATACGCCGGTCGATGGCGGCAACGGCGTGTCGCTCGCGGCCGTGCCAGTGCCGAAGATCGGGCCCACCGCGTCGTCGACCTTCTATTTGCTGGCACTGGCGGCGGCCACCATCACGCTGTTGGTGGCGTGGTGGATCTCGGTGTCGAAGCTCGGCGCGGGCCTGTTCGCGATTCACGATGACGAAGACGCGGCCGAGGTGATGGGTGTGCCGACCTATCGCTACAAACTGATCGCGCTGGCCGTGTCGTGCGCGCTGGCGGGTTTGGCAGGCGGCATCCACGCGCTGTTCCTGAACTACGTGACCGTCGGTGAGGTGTTCACCATCACCGTGCCGCTGACGGTGGTGCTGATGAGCGTGTTGGGTGGCTCACGGCACTGGGCCGGGCCGGCCGTTGGCGCGGTGGTGATCACGTTGCTGCTGTACAGCTTCACCGCCGCGAACGTCGCGGTGGCTGGCAAGGCGGTCATCGGCGTGGTGTTGATCGCGGCGATCCTCTTCATGCCCGATGGCATCTTGCCGCGCTTGCGGTATTACTCCCTCTCCCGCACGCAAAGCCGAAGGCTTCGCCTACGGGTACGTGAGAGCGCACTGCCTGCACCCTCACCCCAACCCTCTCCCGCAAGCGGGAGTGGGGGCCAGAGCGGTTCGGCCTTCTCTGGGGACGTGCTGCTGCGCACGCAAGGCCTTGCGAAGTCATTCCGCGGTGTCAATGCACTCGCGGGGGTCGATGTCGAAGTGCGACGCGGCGAGATCCTCGGTCTGCTGGGCCCCAACGGCTCGGGTAAAACGACTTTCATCAACGTGGTCAGCGGTCATTACCTGCCCAGTGGCGGGCGCATCGAGTTCGAGGGCCGCGACCTGACGGGCCGCGCCGCGCATCGCGTCGCTCGTGCCGGCATCGCCCGTACCTACCAAATCCCGCGCCCGTTTGGCCACCGCACCGTACTCGACAACGTGGCACTGGCAGCGATGTTCGGCGGCGGGTTGCCGAACCCGGCGCAGGCGAGGGCGGAAGCGATGACTTGGCTTGCGTTCGCGGGCCTGCAGGACAAGGCGCATGTGTTGCCCGACGAGTTGAACCTGCACCAGCGCAAGTTCCTCGAGTTGGCGCGCGCGCTGGCGTCGCGCCCGCGGCTGGTGTTGCTGGACGAAGTGCTGTGCGGCCTGACGCCGTCCGAGATCGACGACGCCGTGGCGCTGGTGCGGCGCATTCGCGACCAAGGCGCGACGGTGGTTTTTGTCGAACACGTGATGCGCGCCGTGATGGCGCTGACCGATCGCGTTGTCGTGTTCGACCACGGCGTGCTGCTGGCGCAAGGCCCGGCCGCCGAAGTGATGAAGTTGCCCGAGGTCATGACCGCATATCTCGGTCATGCGGGCGTGGCGGTTTCGCCCGAGGTGCGCGGTGCTTGACGTTCGCGACCTGCACGTAACCTACGGCGCCGCACCGGCACTGTGGGGCGTGACGCTGGAACTGCGTGCGGGCGAACTGCTGTGCATCGTCGGCCCCAACGGCGCGGGCAAAACCACACTGGTCAATACGTTGGCGGGGATGCTTCGTGCGGCCAGCGGACGCATC
This sequence comes from uncultured beta proteobacterium, assembly GCA_963738615.1. Taxonomy (GTDB): domain Bacteria; phylum Pseudomonadota; class Gammaproteobacteria; order Burkholderiales; family Burkholderiaceae_C; genus CAVTWY01. The sequence goes on along the minus strand of CAVTXI010000012.1, from coordinate 166,347 downwards.
GTGTTCGAAGGCCGCGACATCACGGCGTTGGCGCCGCATCGCTTCTGCGAGGCCGGCATCGCCATCGTGCCCGAGGGGCGGCGCCTGTTCGCTTCGATGACGGTGCTCGAGAACCTCGAGATCGGCAGCCTGCTCGCAGCGGCCAAGGCGCGTCGGCGCGACAGCCTGGAAGCGGTGCTCGCGCTGTTCCCGGCGTTGAAGGAAAAGCTGGGCCAGGCTGCGGGCGAACTGTCCGGTGGTCAACAGCAAATGCTGGCGATCGGACGCGCGCTGATGGCGCGGCCGCGCCTGCTGCTGCTGGACGAACCGTCGCTGGGTTTGTCGCCATTGATCGTCACCGAGATGTTCGGCGCGATCCGTCGCGTGCACGCCGAAGGCACGACTGTGTTGCTGGTCGAGCAGAACGTGGCCACCGCGCTGCGCGTGGCCGATCGGGCCTACGTGCTCGAAGAAGGGCGCATGGTCGCGCAAGGCACACCCGCCGAACTGGAACAACGCGACGAGATCCGCCGTGCGTACCTGGGGGTATGAATCGTGATCTACGTTTTCCGTCTGCTCGACAAACCGGCTGCCCATGCGTTGCGCGACCGTCAACCTGTGGCCGCAGTGCACAGGATTTCCCTCGGTGCCATGATCAGCATCGGACCGTCAACCAAGGAGACATCGAATGTGCAAGCTCTGTGATCTCGGCCTGTCCCAGCTCCATCGCCACTCGAAGTCCCGGCGTGGTTTCCTGAAAGCGACCGGCGCAGCCGGGGGAGGGGCGATGGCGATGTTCGCGTCGCAACCCGCAGCCGCGCACGACGGCGACCGTGGGCCCGAACACAGCGGGCGGGCAGGGCGCCGCTACGTCATCCGCGGCGGTGCGGTCATGTCGATGGACGACAAGGTCGGCAACTTCGCGCAGGCCGATGTGTTGGTCGAGGGCAAGAAGATCGTCGCGATCGGCCCGAACCTGCGGGTTGGCGGCGCGCGAGACATCGACGCGCGCGGCCGCATCGTCATGCCCGGGTTCATCGACACCCACCATCACCTGTTCGAGACCGCGCTGCGCAGCTACCTGGCCGACGGGTTGCTGTTCGACGGGCTCGACGCCGACATCACGCAGAACTACTTCCAGAAGATCCTGCTGACCTTCGCGCCGCAATACCGGCCGCAAGACTGCTACATCAACACGCTCTTCGGCTCGCTGGCGCAGTTGGACGTGGGCGTGACGACGGTGCACGACATCTCGCAGATTCACCACTCGCCCGCACACAGTGACGCGCAGGTGCAGGCGCTGAAAGACGGTGACCGCCGCGCGGTTTTCGGCTACTTCGAAAGCGCGGGCGGCGTGGCCGGCAACCTGTACCCGGGCGATGCACGGCGCATCAAGACCACGCACTTCGCGTCGAGCGACCAGTTGGTGACGATGGTGATGGGTGGTGAGATCTACCTTCCCGGCTACGAAGCCGCATGGGCGCTGGGCCGCGAACTGGGCCTGCAGGTCGCCTGCCACATCGTCGGCACGTTCGGCATGCGTCCGACCTTCGACACGCTGGCCACAAACGGTGCCTTCGGCGCCGACAACCTGTTCATCCATATGACCGGCATGTCGGACTTCGCGTGGCAGAAGGCGCGCGACGCGGGCGTGGCGGTGTCGCTGTCGGTGCCCATCGAGATGAACATGGCGCACGGCACGCCGCCGCTGATCAAGGCGATGCAGATGGGTGTGCGCCCGTCGTTGTCGACCGACGTCGAATGCACGCTCGCGGCCGACCCGTTCATGCAGATGCGCTCGGCCATGAACCTGCAACGCATGCTCGTCAACGCGAACAAGCTCGCCGAACCCAACATGCCGCCCACCGGCAGCGTGCCGCTGCTGACATCGAAGGACGTGATCCGCTGGGCCACGTTGAACGGTGCGCGTGACCTGAAGCTGGACGGCAAGGTCGGCTCGCTGACGCCGGGCAAAGAGGCCGACATCCTGATCCTCGATGCCGAAGCCATCAACGTCGCGCCGCTGAATCACGTGCCCGGCGCGGTGGTCTCGCTGATGGACCGCACAAACGTCGAAACCGTGATCGTCGCGGGCAAGGTCCGCAAGTGGAAGGGCCGCTTGCTCGACGTCAACCTCGAGCGCCTGCGCCGCGAACTCGACGCGTCGCGCGACTACCTGTTCCAGGCCGCGGGTATCTCTCGTGACCTGTTCCGACCCAGCTGAGGAGACAACCCATGACCGTGCACCAGACCGCCGATATCACGCAGGCGGTGATCGATCGCATCGCCACTGACGCAGACCCGCGCTTCCGGCAGATTTTGTCGGCGGTTGTGAGCCACGCCCACGCCCTGGTGCGCGAGGTCGATCTGAAGCCCGAAGAATGGATGACGGCCATCCAGTTCCTGACGCGCGTGGGCCAGACCTGCGACGACAAGCGGCAAGAGTGCATCCTGCTGTCCGACGTGCTGGGCATCTCGATGTTGACCGTGCAACTCGACCAGGCGCGTCGCTCGCGCGACCTGGCCGACGCGACCGAGGCCACGGTGCAAGGGCCGTTCTATTGGCAAAACTCGCCCGAGCTGCCGCTGGGAAGCGACCTCGCCAAGGGCGTGCCCGGCGAGCCCGCGCATTACAGCGGCAAGGTCACCAGCACCACCGGGCGCCCCATTGCAGGTTGTTGTGTTAACGTCTGGTCAGGCGACGGCGACGGTGTTTACGACATGCAGAAGGGCGCCGACGCGGGCATGCAGTTGCGTGCGCGTTTTCGCACCGACGCAGAAGGGCGCTATCACTTTTGGTCGATCAAGCCGACCTACTACCCGGTGCCCGACGACGGCCCGGTGGGCGACCTGCTGCGCGCGATGGGCCGCCACCCGAATCGCCCAGGGCACATCCACATGATGGTCTACGCCGAAGGCTTCGCGCCGCTGACGACGCACCTGTTCGCAGCAGACAGCCCGTACCTCGACAGCGACGCCGTCTTCGGCGTGCGCGACAGCCTGATCGTGCCGTTCCAGAAGCACGCGGCCGGCAAGGCGCCCGACGGCCGCGTGCTCGACAGCGCCTGGCACAGCACGCGCTACGACTTCAAGCTCGCGCAGGCGGTGTGAGGGGACATCATGAAGATCGGCAAGGCCACCACCGTTGATTCAGCGATCTGTGCGTCGGACGACGAGACCATCATCGTGCGCGGCGAAGACCTGTGCCGCGACTTGATCGGCAAGATCTCGTTCGCGGACTACTTTTGGCTGCTCGTTACCGGGCAGCGGCCCAGCGCGGCAGCGAGCCGCGTGCTCGAAGCCACGCTGGTGGCAATTGCCGAACACGGCCTGGTGCCAAGCGTGCAGGCTAGCCGCATGACGCTGGCGGCTGCGCCCGACGCGATGCAAGGCGCGGTGGCCGCCGGGATCCTGGGGTGCGGGTCGGTGATCTTGGGCGCGTCGGCCGATGCGGGCCGCTTGTTCCTGGGCATCGACGCGCTTGCGCGTGAGAAGGCCATGGCGCTCGACGATGCCGCGACAAGCGTCGTGCGTGAACTGCGCGAGGCGAAGCAAGCGATTCCTGGCTATGGACATCCGCTGCACAAAACGCGTGACCCGCGCGTGGCACGCCTGTTCGAAGTCGCGACCGAAGCAAAGACTCCGGGGCGCTTTGTTGCCATCGCCGAAAGCGTCGAGCGCGTGTTGCCCGGCATCACCGGTCGTGACCTGCGGCTCAACGTCTCGGCGGCGATACCGGCGGTGCTGCTTGATGCGGGTTTTCCGGCGCAGGCGTTGCGCGGCGTGCCGATCTTGGCGCGCACCGCAAGCCTGATCGGACACCTGACCGAAGAGGCATCCAAGCCGATCGGTTTTGCGCTCAGCTACCAAGCCACACGCGAACAAACCTACAGCGGCACGATACCCGCAGGCGTGACGTTGCAGCACCGTTGAAGCACAAGGAAGGTTGACGGCGATATGTCCATCAAGGTCCTGGACGGTGTGCGCGTGGTCGAGCACGGCACCTTCATCACTGGCCCCGCAGCGTCGATGCTGTTGGCCGACCTGGGTGCCGACGTTATCAAGGTCGAACAGCGCGAGGGCGACCCGTTCCGCGCGTTCCGCGGTGGCCTGTACAGCCCGCACTACCAGACCTACAACCGCAACAAGAAGAGCGTGCGCCTTGACACGCGCGAGAAGGGCGACCTTGTGCTCTTCGACAAACTGATCGGTGAGGCCGACGTCTATATCCAGAATTTCCGACCCGGCGTGGCCGAAAAGATCGGCGCAGGCGAATCACGCCTGCGTGAATTGAACCCTGGGTTGATCTACTGCGCGATCAGCGGCTTCGGCCCCGATGGCCCGGCGGCGCAGCGGCCCAGCTACGACACCGTGGCCCAAGCCGCGAGTGGCTTTCTGAAGCTGCTGGTGAACCCGGCAAACCCGCGCGTGGTGGGACCGGCGATCGCAGACTCGCTGACGGGCTTCTATGCGGCTTTGGGGATCCTGGGTGCTTTGGTCGAACGCGAGCGTCGACCCGGCACGCGCCGTGATGCGAGTACCGCTGCGCCTGGCCGCCGCGTCGAAGTCTCGATGCTCGAGGCCATGACGCACTTCAACCTCGACGCCTTCACGCACCTGTTTTCCGAAGGCGAAGTCATGGGCCCGTACAGCCGCCCGAGCGTGTCGCAGAGCTACGTGCTGCCATGCGCCGACGGCAAGTGGATCGCGCTGCACATGTCGTCGCCTCCGAAGTTCTGGGATGGTCTGGCGAAGGCGATCGAAAAGCCCGATCTCTTCGATGACCCGCGCTTTGCAACGCGCGAGGTGCGCATCGCCAACCAACCGATCCTGATCGAACTGTTGAGCACGTTGTTCAAGCAACAAAACCGCGATGAATGGCGTCGTCGACTCGAAGCATTCGATGTGCCGCACGCGCCGATGTACGACACCAACGAAGTTCCGCAGGACCCGCAAGCCAAGCATCTCCAGCTCTTCATCGACGCGCCGCACCCCGATGGCTCGGGCAAGCGCTGGCAAACCGTCCGCTCGCCACTGAGCTTCGACGGCGAACGTGCACTCGACGTCACCGCGCCGCCGGTGCTGGGTGATCACGACGAGGTGATCCGCTCGGGGCGTTCGCCATGGAGGGTTCGCGCACGCTCGTCTCGCGGATCATCTAAATAGGCGACAATGTATATTATGTTAAGTCGCTTGGAGCCCAAAAAGGGCATCAACTTGCCCTTTCTGGCCTCGTCCGTCGCCGAACACCTGCCAGCTACCCCCCACACGCCGCACGACCCATGTCATGCGCTCTTTGCAGACTACCTGCACAAAAGTCCAGTGTCAACACGGCGAATGCTGCCTGCCGACACGCGAATGCTCCGACCACAAAGCTGAACACTTACGGTGACCCCAGACGCGCACGCCCGCCACCGTTCGGCGCCTCGTCTTCGGCGGAACGGAACCACCGATCGTTGGCACTTCGCGCCGTGGACTCGGCCAGCTCGCACTCGAGGGTGGCGACGCGCTGATTCAGCGTGCGAATCGTCGTGCGGTCGATCGCGAGCTGCGTATGCAGCAGTCCCATCTCCTGGTGGTGGTCGCAGTCGACAACGCTGCGACCGTACTTCGTCTCCCAGTACAGCGCGAGAACGACCGCGCGCGGCACCGAGGCATTCGGGCGCAGCCAAGCGGCGACTTGCTGCCGGCTCACCGCCAGGTGGCGCATCACCCACGCGCGCCCCATCTCGTCCACCATCAGACGAAAGTGTTCGCAGCCTCCGAGTTGTCGCGGCGCGGCAATCATGGGCCAAAGCTTCGCGCACCCCGGCTGAGGCCCGGTTACCGTTCGCGCCCACGCGCGATCGATTGAAGAGCCCACGCGCCGGCGTTGACATCGGACTTGCCGCATGGAGCTGCGGACTCGAGCGCCCCGACGCAGGCCCTGCCGACCGCTGCGTGCGGCCCAGGCCGCACGGTCCCGACAAGTCGGCTGGCGCTGACGGATAGCAACAGACACGCGGTGCATTCATCGCTGATACCGGAGCAGTTGAAATTGGCCACGTGGAATCGAACAGCGTCGACGCCATCGATTCGAATCTCGCGCTGTCAACACGGCAATATAGAGTTTTGCCAAAAGTGTTACTCGGCCGTGTACGCGCCGTGCAGCCCCATGGGAAGCGCATACGGCAGGAGCGCTCGCGCCACCGGCCCGCGATGAAGTTCACCGAGGCGAAAGACGTTGAGGGCCGAGCGCGCTGTCCGAAGGTCGAGCGACAGACCCACGACCCATCGCGCCGGCCCGCGCGGGTCGCGGCTCGAAGGTACTTGCAGGTGCTCTTCGACCATGGCATCGCCCGCAAACACGTAGCGGTCGACCGACCCGTCGACCATGCGGTAGCCGCAGAGTTCGTTGTAGCCTGGGCGATCCTGTGGCACGTCTGCGCCGCGGCCGACGAACGTGACCCACTCGTGGCGTTTGCCCACGGTCGAAGGGTCAACCGTCGGAAACTCTCCTTCGATCGGTACCGGAGTCAATCGGGCTTGCCCATCGGCGGGCAGCGTCAACAGGTGCAGCGTTGCGCCCGGCATGTGTCGGTAGACGCCCTGCATGATCGTCCAGCCGGCCATCATCGTCGCTGGGTTCGGCGTGCCGAAGAACTCCAGGTGAATCGTGCCGTCGCCCTCCTCCCACGCGTTGCTCAGATGGAAGATCGCCAGCGGCGGCAGCTGGTATGCGCGTGTCTGCGCGCTCGTCTTGCTCGTCACCAGTACGCGAGTGCCGAGACTGGGCATCCACTCGACCGCGTGCGCGTAGCTCATGCCGGACTCGAGCTTGTGCCGGTTGGTTGGCGTCGGCGGCAACAAGAACACGAGGTGGTTCTCGGTGACCGCGAAGTCATGCACGTTGGGCAGGTCCGGCACGTCGATCGATCGAGCGTGGTCGAGCACTCCGTCGGCACCGATGGCGTAGACGTTGAGCCTTGCCTCGAGCGGCTCGGCGCCGAAGTTCCACAGCCGGCCGCCTGGCTCGCGTTTGGGATGGGCACTGAACGCGCGCGCCCGGGTCGCTTCGGACCAGACCTTGAACCCGCGGGTCTGCAAGGTCACCGGGTCGACCACCACGGCCGAACCGGGTTCCCACAGCGCCAGAAGCTCGTCGGTACGGGTGCAGACCACGCTGATGTTGGCGGCATTGCAGTCGTCGATGTTCTCCGGCAAGGCGGGCGTGCCGTCGAAGTAGGTGCCGAAAGCGTTGTGCGACAAACGACCTGCGGCTTCTTCGTGCACGAACTTCGGCGTGCGCACAAAGCGGGCCGCGTGCGAGGGCGACGCGCTCAAATCGAAACGATGGACCATGCCATCGCCGTCCCACCGGTGACCGTAGCGTTGAGCGCCGCGCTCGTGCTTCGCCGGGCCGTTGCGAAACAAGACACCGCGCACATCGTCAGGCCACTCGCCTTCGACGTTGAGCGTGCGTGGCGCGAAGTCGGCCGCGACGCTTTCGTAGGCAACGGTCCATGGCAGTACATGCTTGGCGGCGTCGAATGCTCGCTTGCAGTTCTCCGGCGTGAATGGCGGCCGACTCGGGCCTTGGTTGGATCGGTCCGGCGTCGTGGGGCGGTCTTGGGAGGGTTCGTGCGCGGTCATACATCGGCCTCGTCGTGGGTGGCAACATGCGTCGCTGGAATTGCAACCTCGAAGACGGTTCCGCGGTCGGGCCGCGAGCGCACCGTCACGCTGTATTCGAGTGCCACGGCGAATTGGCTGACCACCGCAAGCCCCAAGCCGACGCCTTCGCGTTTGCCTTCGTGGTCCGCCTGGTTGTCCGCCTGGTAGTAAGGCTGGAAGACCCGCGCAAGTGCCTCAGGGCTCATCCCCGGACCCCGATCCCAAACCTGGATCGCGATGCTCCCATCGTTGCGGCGTCGAGCGGCCACCAACACCGTGCCGCGCGTGAAGCGCATCGCGTTGACAAGCAGGTTCTCGAGCATGCGCTGCAACAAGGTGGGGTCTGACTTCACGCGGACGCTGGTCGGACGAAATCGCATCTCGACGTTGCGCGCCTGCGCGAGATCCTCGAACGCCAGCTCGAGTCCATGGAACACCGCCTGCAACGCGATCACACACACCCGCGGACGAAGGGCGTTGTTCTCGGCGCGCGCGAAATCGAGGATGTCGCTGACGTAGCGCTCGATCTCGTCGACTTGACCCCCAAGGCGGGCCATCGCGTCGGGTCCGTCGTCGTGCGCGAGCAACTTGAGCGCGTGCAGCCGCTGACGAAAATCATGCGACGCCGCTGTGAACAGCGCGGACCGCTCGGCCAGATCGCGGTCGGCGGTGTCGCGAAGTTCGCGCAGATCTTGATTGGCCGCCCGTAGCTGCGCGTTGGCATCGTGCAGCTCGGCGACGAGCAGATCGACACGGTCGCTTCGATCGACCAGGCGGCGGTGTTGCACGACTTGAAGGTGAAGGGAGCCCCAGAACACGCACAGCAGAGAGATGCCCGTCCCCAACACACCGGGCAAGCCGACGAGATCGCGGGCATACAGAAGGTAGAGAAAGTTGGGCCACATGGCCGCGAGGTACGGTGCAACCACGATCGGCGCCGCGGGCCACATGCCGAGAATAGGGATCGTCATCGCGACCATGCCGACAAGGAAGACCATCAAGGTCGCGGTGAGTTCGCGGTGCACGAACACGTGCATGGTCCAAAGCCAGAACGTGACGCCGACGACAAGAATGACGAGCGGCACGAACCGCAACAGGCGCGAGCGCGCCATCTTCAGTGGCGTCTGGCCGATGAACAGCATGCTGTAAAGGCCCATGCGCAGAAGCGTTTGCGCGATCGCGAAGGACAGCCAGTGCGACAGCGTGGCCGCGTCGACCGTTGGCGCCCAACGTTCGACCCCGTAGAGCGTCAGAACGAGGACAAGATTCACCGCCTGAGAAACGAGCGACTGGCTCAAGGCGTAGCGCCGACTCTCCATCGTCAGGGCTATCAGCGCGCGCTTGGCCGGCTTGTCCCCGGCCACCAGATCGACGGTCTCCTGGATGTCTCTGCGCGACCAAGCGTGAAAGTCGCTGAAGCCGTCCGATGGATTCACGCGCGTGCCGGGTGGTGCCGCAGGAAGGCTTGATCCGCCAGCAAGCCCAGGCTGACGGCGGTGGCGACCGCCGCGGCGCGGGTCGATGCTCCAAGGGCGTGGCTTGCGGCTGCGACGATATTGTTGACCGTGCCCTCGGAAACCCCGCAGCTGGCCGCGATCTCTTTGGATGTGCGCCCATCGCGCACGAAACCAAGAAACTCGGCTTGCCGCTGCGTCAACCGAACCGGTGCCAGGTTCGCACGTCGTACGGCCAGGGGGAAGCTTCGCTCGCCGCTCAGCACGCGGTCGATGGCAGCTTCGAACTCCTCGTAGCGCGTCGCCTTGACCACATAGCCGAGGCATCCCAACGCGTGCACTTGCGTCACGAAGTCCTCACGGTCGGTCGCGCTGACCACGCAGCACTGCGCACCGTAGCCGTGGTCCTTGATCGCCTGGACGAGCGACAGACCCAGCGCCCCTGGCACGTCCAAGTCGAGAAAGATCCGCACCCATTGACGACCGGGGGCAGCGAGTGCCGCGAGCGCCTCGGGCGCAGTCGCACAGACGAGGGTGTTCAGGCTTGGCGCGCGACGACGAATGAAATCCTGCATCGCGCCAGAAACGACACCGTGGTCTTCGACGATCAACGCGTCGCCGACGAGTCCTGTGACCCGCGCGGAGATGCAACCGGGGATCTGCATGCCCGCGATTGCAGCACCGCGGCGGAGCGTTGGCGCGCGAAAAGTCCATATGGAATGATGAGCCGAGCGCCAATCATCTGTGACCTTGCGGAAAAGGCCGAACACACGAAACAGGCTGCGCGAGGCCGCATCGTCGAGCCGATGACGGCCTGCTGCCCGTCTCCATGGCCGCCATCGAGCGCGGCTGGGACGAACTGCTGCGCCTCGCGGACGTCGATCCGCTCCACTGGCGTCGGAGCAACTGGGGCGGTCGCTGCGGACCATGTTCCTGTGCGACCTACGTCGCTTCGAGCGCAAGGACCATCTGGATGTGGTCCGATTGCTGGGTGAGCGCCAAGACATCGCCGCGATCTTGGGTGACGAATTCGGCTCGAGCTGGCGCCGCCGCCTCGCGCCACGGTGGCGACAGCCAAGCCTGAGGTCAACGACCGGTCTACGGCAGGCTGTTCGCCGAGTCGGTCGGCCGGATCCGACCCTCACCTGCCATTCGCGGCTCTCCGAAGCTGCCTGACAAGTAGCCTTCGCTCCACGCGATTCGCTTCCAGGAAGCAGCCGTTCGTCGCCTCCCGCGGTCGGCCAGGAGCGGTCCTTGCTCCGCGCCAACCAACGTGCGGCTCAAGGCCGTCATTCGCCGCCGATCAACACGCGCCCGACGTTGCGGCCGCTCGGCCTGAAATCACAGCTGACGGTGAAGGACGCGCAGCGCGCGTGATCGAGCACCTCGAACTCGTCAACCGGCCGCCCAGCTCCACCGGTAGGTCGAGTTCCGCATTGCCGCACAAGCCGGTGACCGATCCACGTGTCTATCCGGCCCCGGGCAGTTGGTGCAGACTGTCGAATGAGCCCTTGAACATCCTTGGCAACAAACTTCACTAGACCCATCTTTCCGATCGTCCTCGCGTCTTCAAGTAGTCCGACATCTGCGAGTGACTTGGTGGCGAATGAATCCATGCCCGCCTCGTAGGCCGCGAGAGGCAACTTGCTCGGATTTCCAAGCGTGGACTGAATATGCAGACTGAGAATATGGTCCAGTGCAGATATCAACTGCCGCGGAGACCGACCGGTCAGCTCGATCATCTGCGCTAGAACCCCTGAAACATCGACGCCAGGCTCGCTGATGTCGCTCGAGCTGCCCCACGCGCCCGCCTGAGAAGAACGCCATCCTTCTAGAGACCAAGTCCGTTAGGTAGCTGACTTGGCGGTCTCAAGGCCGAAGTGCAACACCGATAGCATGCATGATGCACGCGAGTATCTCTTTGAAGACCTCGAGCGGAGTCTTGAACCCGAGTATCGCCCGGGGCCGCGAGTTCAACGACATCTCGATGTAGGCAAGCTGCTGAGGCGTCAGCGTCGACAGGTCCATGCCCTTGGGCAGATATTGGCGCAGCAAGCCGTTGATGTTTTCGTTGCTCGCGCGTTGCCAGGGGCTGCGCGGGTCGCAGAAGTAGATGTCGATGTCCAGCCGCTGGGCCAACTGCTCGTGCAGCGCCATCTCGCTGCCGCGGTCGTAGGTCAGCGTCTTGCGCAGCGCCGGGTTGATCGTCGCCAAGCGCCGCGAGAAGCCGGCGTACGCGTCCTCGGCCGTGCAGCCGTCCATCTTCGCCAGCAGCACCAAGCGGCTGTGACGCTCCAGCAGCACGCCCACGGCGCTGCGGTTGAAGGCGCCTTTGACGAGGTCGCCCTCCCAGTGGCCCGGCACGCGGCGATCGTCGACTTCGGGCGGGCGCTGGGCGATCGGCACGGCGTTGACGATGCCGCTGCGCGCTCGGCCTCTGGCGCGCGGCATGCGCTTGTCATGGCGGCGGCGCAGCAGCCCGACGAGGCGGCTGCGCAGCTCGCCGCGCGTGAGCACGTAGATCGAGCGGTAGATGGTCTCGTGCGAGACCCACTGTTCGGGCTCGTCTGGATGCATGGCCCGCAGCCTGCCAGCGATCTGCTGCGGCGACCAGGCATGCAGCAACTCGTCGCTCACGCGCCGGCCCAGCGCGGAGTCCATGGCGGTGCCGAGCTTGCGTAGCAGGGAGCGCCTCTCGAGCCCAGCGCGCTTGTGCCGCATGAGCCACGTAGCCGCCTTCACCCGCGTTGCGGCGGAGTTCGCGCGAGACGGTCGACGCCGGACGCTTCAGTTGCCGAGCGATCGCGCGGCAACCCGATCCCTGATCGCGCAGCGGCTGGAGCTGGGTGCGCTCCTCGATGCTCAGGCTGCTGTAGTGATTCCCCATCGAACAACTCCTTGGTTCTGTCGCGATTTCTCGGTGCTCGCCCCGCCGCTGCGCGCGGGACCTGCGCACGTTCCATGCTCCATCTGCGCGGCATGGCGCTACATGGCCGGCCCTACCGGGACCGGATCGATCAGGGGCCTTCGGCCCGACATCACGAGATCGGGGGAGCCCCCTCCCCCGAACCCCCCTCTCCCAACTACGTCCCCATCAAGACCGCGGGGTCTCAGTCGTGACGGCGCGCGCACCCGATCTCGGATTCTCGGATTTCAAGAGAGGTCTCATTCACCTGCTCGACCATCAACAAAGACAACTCCTCCCGAGGCAGGTGTTGCACTTCAAATTTGAGTCCGCCCTTGCCCGACGATCTCCCCATTAGGAATCTTGTCGAAGCGGATCTTGTTGCCATGCGTCCGTCGAATTAGGCGTGAGACCTCATCCCATATGAAGAACGTCCAGGTCAGCCCGCCGATCTCGTGTAGCGTGATATTGGTTAACAATGGCAGGATCAGGTCACCGGCCGCTGCGACATCGGATCCTGTCCAGTCGGTCTCATCGACCTTGTCAACCTGAACAACAACTCCGCTAAACCCGAAGGCACGGACAACTTCGACTGCACGCGTCAACGTGTACGAGGGATCGTGAAAGCCATCCCCGCGTTGTTGCTCCACGAGTTTTTGGAACGCTCCGGGATCACCGATGTCGATGTCTGCATACTTCTTCCCGAGCGTACCCGCGATTGTGGCGACGACTCCGGCGATGCGGTCCCAACGCTTCTCGGCCCATATCAGCGTCCGACCGCCAATTGAGGTGTCCAGAAGCTCATACGTGTCCTTCGCACTGGTGCTTCAGAGAGTGATCCGCGCGATTGAGATAAAAGCTCGAGATGAAGCGCGAAACCAATTGCGCGTTTGGCTTAGGGTTTGCGTCGCCTTCTCCTGCTCCTGGTCCGGCAGGGATGCAAGCCAAGTCAGTAGCGTTTCTGCGACAAGGAAAGCAACTTGTGTCGCGTACAGATCGACCGAGAGGCCCCCCTTCACGAACGGCCGAAAGACGTTGAAGCTAGTCAACGAAACGACGAGGGGCCCTCCGGGCCCCTTAAACAACTGCTTCGCAACCGTCAAGCGCGTCGCCGACTTGCCGCTGCCTCTGGCGCCCTCGAGGAAGAACACGCCGCTGCCAGCGGCGGAGGCCTCTGCCGTGCGGTCAAGGTACGGTGGGTGCACCGCATAGGATGCGATCTCCGGCTCCCGCTCGGCGGTATTGGAGTTAAAGGGATTGGCTGTGAAGCCGAGAACGTCAAAGCCAGCCTGCAACATGCTCTCCCGTTCCGCTTTGCTCGCGGTGAAGTGCGCCAATTATGGCTTCGCTCACCTGAGTGCCTGGCCTGGCGAGCGAGTTGCTGACTTCAACCGCATCGCTGCAATGCCGCCTTGTCTCTCTTCGAATGACCGCTTGCTCAAGGTTTGCGCGACCGATTCATCAACCGCTTCGGGTCGGGACATGACCGACCCCGTGCCGTGTTCACCGCCGCAGACCAGCCGTTGGAGGCGGCGTGCCTAGAAGCAGCCCGTCGTGAGCGCGTGCACCCGACCCGTTGCAGTCGTTCGCGCTCAGCGTGACGACCGTCCGAGGCCGTTCGCTCCTCTGCGGTAAGGCAAGTCCGCAGCGACGGAACGCACAAGGCAGCAGCTTCGCTCGAACCCTTCACGTCAGGCAGCACTTCTTGTACTTCTTACCGCTACCGCATGGACAAGGGTCATTGCAACCCACGTTGGTTCGCGCCTTGGCCGCCTCTCGCAGCAGAGTGCTCAGCTTGCCTGGCTTGCCCATGTTTTTCGTGAGTGCGTCCATGGCGTCGTTCTGCTCCCATGGGAAGTTCAGACTGAGCCCAAAGCGCAGCGCCTGATCCCTTGGACGCACGCAGACTCCGAACCACGTCTGTGCATGCTGGGTGTATTTCCGCGCGTGGCAGTGCCGTTGGGAGCGACGGGCCAGCAACGTCAATTTGGTCGTCGTTGCAGTGAATCGTGAGGCCGGTGCCGCCGCTGCCCAGCCCCACGGTGAGATCATGACTTTTCCCATCAGCGATCCCTTGCTTGGCAAGCTGTTCGATACCTGCACTTACCTCAAGGACGGTGTTCTCGCCGAGCGTCAGCAGCGTGAAGCCAAGGTCGATAGTCGCGGGATCAGACCGTGCTTCGATTGCCTCAACCAAGTGCCCCAGTGCCGTCGCGCGAAACCGAGTCAGGATGCCTTCAGGGGTGCGTTTTCCTGGGTGCCTTCACGACGTGCCAAGCATGGCCAAATCGAGGTCACTAGAGACGTCGTCTTGCAAGAAGAGCATGTGATGGTCATCGACCGAGCCGAGGGTTCTCCTTCAGGTGGTAAGACAGGATCGTTAGCTCGTGAGACGCCACCAGTTGATCTGTGTACCTTGTTCGACGGTCAATGTAGCTCAAGAATTGCAGCGGCGAGCTGCAGCATTTCGGTCATCGCGTCCAGCGCGAAAACGTCCAAGACAAAGGGCGGCGACATGTGTCGGTCGCCGCGAACTTTAAAAATTGTCGGGCCTGGAAGCTCAGGGCTGGATAGTGGTCTGAGACCGGGCAGATGATGTAGTTTCCTTTGAGGCTTGCGGGATCGTGATTTCTTTCGGCGGCATCTTTTAACGTGTACTTGCCTTCCTCGCAGCTTTGAGCATCTGTAAGCTTGGTCGCTGGAATCCTGAATGCTCTTCTTGAAGTCATCTTTGATTTGGAGGTGGTTGCCTCGCCTGGCCTCAAGAGTCAGCCGTTTGGATTTCGCCTGGAGGACGATGGCGCGGTTGCCGAACATCACTAGCACATCTATCTCACCGAGCTTGATTCGTTCGACTCGAAGATGTCGATGTTGGCAAGGACGTTCTCCGCACCGAAGACCTGCCGCAGGCGCTCAAAGGCGAACTGCTCGGTGAAGACGCCGCGGTTCTGCATGGCCGTGCTGGCATAAGCTTTATCAGCGCCCATCCAGTAGAACGGCGCTTCATACAACGCTTCCACGAAGCTGTAGATGTGAAGGAGCAGGTAGGTTCCATCCGGCATACGGATGAGCGGACTGGCGTTGGCGATGTTGAAATCGTGCAACGCCTTGAACTGCTCGTTGTGCGCGCCCGGCGGGACGGCAAATCGTATAGAACCCTATCCACGATGGCCGGCTCAATGCGCCCGTAGTCGGCCACCTCCTGCACTGAGAACGTGTTGCCGGGCAAGTAGGTCCACGTCTCATGGGGCGTGCCGCGCATGCCGAGCTCGACGCTGATCGCCTTTTCATCCTGCAAGCGCGAAACGGCAAAGACGACGTTGCGCGCATCGTGGATCGAGAAACCCTTGTTCGCGATGAGCCACGGGTCATCGTTCGTGTACTTGATTGGGGAGAAATCGCGGTACTGAAAGCTGTACGCAGACTCACCGCCATAGAAGATCGGCTCGCGCAGTGAAGCACCGCTGGCCAAAGGATTGAAGGCTTCCTTGGCGAGTTTGGCGTGATCAGTGACCGGCCGGAACGAAGCGGACATCGCGTGGTGGATCTCTTCCAGCAATGCTCCCGTGGATTCGACATACTTTTTAAGGACCGGGGGGGTCGGGAGCGTGTAGTCAATCGGGCTTTTGAGCATGAGCCCGATGAGGGTCGATATCTCGGTGCGGATCAGCCGGCTCTTCGAAAAGAGGTGCTGCATGTCCTCGGCCTTCATCTCCCCCGAATAGCGGATCATGTTGTCGCGCGAGCAAAAGTAGGCAACGGCATGTGCGTAGCCCGGCGACGTGCAGAGGCTTGCCAACTCGACAAAAATCTCTTGCTCAGAACGCATCCTGACAACCCTCCGTACCTGCATGCCCTGACTCTGGAGAGCGGACAAACTTCAATTGTGTTGCGAAGCCCTAAGCGCACTGTCACTTGGATGGTCATATGCTTCGACCGCGCACACTTCAAGCTCACGCAGCAACTCACCGAGCGCATCGGAAAAATCCTTCATCCTCTCCAAAGTTTCCGCATCTGTAGGCGCTGACAAAGCAGCAAGCTCAGCATGAATCTGCAACGTGTTATGCATTAGCTTCTGAAGCGTCATTACCAGTTGCGGACTAGCTCCGTAGGCATACTCAAGGAGTTCGAATGTTCTATCCATCTCGCTATCAAGGCGAGTGCATTCACTCAGCACGGAGTGCCACATTCTTCTAAGGGTCTTCTCTCGCGGCTCAATAAGCGGTGTTTTCGATGGAGTCGCTTTCATGGCGAAACTGATATAGACCCTTAGTGCGTACCTCGCTTCCATTCTCAAAGGTGCCATTCGATATATGTGACCCGATATGCTGCGTTGCGTCTGGATGTCGGATAGGGTCATTCGGCTTGAAGCAGCATCCAGCCGGTCCTTCGACATCTGCTTCACGGCATCCGACATGCTGCGGACGTACTTTCCGATGTCGAGAAGTGATTCGATGAGTTCTTTGAGCATGGTGCGCGTGATGCTGGATTAGACGCCTAGACAAGATGGCTTCGTGAGCAAGGGCGGCCCGTCCCCTGCGACGCCGTAGGTTGCAGGCACGAAGCCTGCCGAGCTACACCAATGCACCGGGCCGATGGTCGGTCGGGTCGTTGCCAACTTGCGAGGAGACGGGCCATGGGTAAATCTATCACCAGCAGCGTGTACGTTGGTCTTGACGTGCACAAGGACAGCATCGACATCGCCTGGCCGAGGCCGGCCGCGACGGCGAAGTGCGCCATGTGGGCAGCATCGGCGGCGATCTTGGCGCGCTGGACAAGGCGCTGCGCAAGCTCATCAGCCGCGGCGCACCGCTGCACATCGTCTACGAGGCCGGCCCCTGCGGCTTCGTCATCTGGCGCCACCTTAGCGCGCAGGGCCTGGCCTGCGAGGTCGTCGCGCCGTCGTCGATCCCCAAGCGCTCGGGCGACCGCGTCAAGACCGACCGCCGCGACGCGATCCTGCTGGCCCGCCTGGCGCGCGCCGGTGAACTCACGGCCGTGCGCGTGCCCGACGTGGCCGACGAGGCCGTGCGCGACCTGGTGCGCGCGCGCGAGGACGCGGTGCGCGAGTGCCGCAACGCGCGCCACCGCCTGAAGGCCCTGCTGCTGCGCAACGGCATCACCTACGCCGGCAAGAGCGCCTGGACAGCGGCGCACCTGCGCTGGCTGGCCACGCTGAAGATGGCGCACGCCGCGCAGCAGATCGGGTTTCAGGAGTACCTGCATGCGATCACCGAGGCCACGGCGCGCATCACCCGGCTCGAGCAAGCGATGCGCGACGCGCTGCCCGAGTGGACGCTGCGCCCTCTGGTGCAGGCGCTGCACGCGCTGCGCGGGGTGCAGTTGATCGCGGCGATGACGCTGGTGGCCGAGTTGCAGGACTTCGTGCGATTCGCCAACCCGCGCCAGTTGATGAGCTATGTGGGCCTGGTGCCGGGCGAACACTCGTCGGGCCCGAAGCGGCGCCAGGGCAGCATCACCAAGGCCGGCAACAGCGCGGCGCGGCGCATGCTGGTGGAGGTGGCCTGGCACTACCAGCACGCCGCGCGCGTCACGCCGATCATCGCCACGCGGCAGGACGATTTGCCCAAGGCCGTCACCGACATCGCCTGGGCGGCGCAATTGCGGCTGAACGCGAAGTTCAAGCGCCTGGTGGCGCGCCGGGTGATGAAGACCAAGGCGGTGGTGGCGGTGGCGCGCGAGCTGGCCGGCTTCGTGTGGGCCATCGGGCGCGAGGTGCAGACCTCGGGCTGGCCGGTCGTGCCGTCGACGCTGCGCCGGCGCGCACTGAGCTGCAGCGCGCCAAATACAAATACGCTGATCAAGGAAGAAGAAGCAGGAGGTGCACGACCGAACAACCGCTTCGATGCCGGAGGGGGAACGCGGCGCAGCCGCGGCCACTGGGGAATCCTCGTCAACGTTATTGGTGGGCCCTGCGTGCGCAAGCGCGCAGCGTGATCTCAGTCCCTAGAGCGAAGGCAGCCCCGCGACGTAAATCTGTCTTGAGGTATCCAACCCTCGAATATCAGCATGAACAACCGTCGCACATCCTTCACGGGTGGCAACCAAGGCTCCGTCGCGTTCCCCGTCCGGCAACGGGTTCGAGTCGTTATCTGCTTTACCGCGGAGGGACTTGTGCTGGCGCTTGACAGGAAGAAGCCATATCAACGTGTGACATGAGCGGCAGCCGCCGGCTTGCCGGTGGCTGTCCGCTGATGGAAGGGTTGGGCGTCATTCGGCGGGCTATGCAAGGTCTGCCAGCCGCGGCTTGAGTCGTTCCTGCAACGCCGCCAATCCTTCACCATTGTTCAAGTACTTGACGTACCGCAAGTGACGGAGATCGAAAGGTATGTCGGCGTCGGCCTGCGTGATGAGGATCACCTCGCGCCCGAGCGTATGCGCGATGCCCGCTTCATAAAAGACGTTTGGATTGCGATCGGTGCAATCGCAGATCACCACATTGGAACGATCAATCAGAGAAACAACATCTTGGATTACGGCCGGGCTCTCCCAAATGTCGTCCGCCCTTCGACAGCGCAGCCCCACTGCTTCCGCCGCACTCTTGAGCGCACCGTAAACAGCATCGAAGCTGGGATGGAACGGCATCATGGCCGACAGCAAACTCGAACTCGATGCTTTCCGGGTCGGTTAAGCGAAACACCTTTGGGGACTGGCGACGAGGTTGCATGTGGCGCAGCAAAACGCGGAAGAGGTCGACATCCTTGACTGACCAATGGGTTCGATGGAACTCGAAGTCCTCAATGTCGAGGTCGGTAGCGAATGTCTTAAGGACATTGTTGGTGAACGGTGGCACATCGGGTCATACGAATAGTCCAGCACGATGTCTCGGCCCGACGCGCGGGCACGCGTGATCGTCCCGACTCGTGCGACTTCGTCTCCTTGGGCTGAAGATTCCTCAAGGAATAGCGCCGGCAGGGTAATCAGCGCGGAAAAGTCGATCTGCCCGTCGGGCTTGCATCTCTCCAGCAAATGCTGCTCGGTGTACTCAAATGCTCGTTCCGCTCGAATGGTGTCGCGTGCCTCCGACCAACCGCTTCCGCTCACGAGAAGGTTGAACATGTCTCTCTCCGTGTCTATCGTTGCAGTTGTTGGATGAACAGAACTCTGACTCTATGACGCCCAACGAATGGAAGGGACTTCCCCGTCCCGAGGTGCCCGCGCCGAAGCGCAATACGGCATTGAAGTGCCACGATGGGAAGCTGTCGTTTCCATCCACTGACCTTGCCCCTGGAATCCGTATCCCTTAACTCGGCTCATGCACTGGCGTGCCAAGGTTGTCCGGTCGCCCAGTTTTCTTCGAACCGCATCGGGCTGACATAGGCCAGCGTGGAGTGCAGTCGGGTTCGGTTGTACCAAAGCACCCAGGCGATGACTTCGTCCTTGGCCTGTCGGCCGTCTCGAAGCGTTGCCCGTGCAGCCGCTCGACCTTCAACGACCCGAACAACGTCTCGCTGCACGCGTTGTCCCAGCAGTCGCCGCGACGGCTCATCGAGGCGGTGATGCCGTACTCGTCCAGCACGTCGCAGAAGTCCTTGCTTGCGTATTGGCTGCCTCGGTCGCTGTGGAAGATCAGCCCAGCGTGCTTGCTTGGGCGGCGCTTGAACCACGCCATGCGCAGGGCGTCGATCACGATGTCGCGCGTCATGTCGGCCCGCAAGCTCCAGCCGATGACCTGGCGGCTGAACAGATCGATCACCACGGCCAGGAACAACCACCCTCGTCGGTCCAGATGTAGGTGATGTCGCCCACCCAGACCTTGTCGGGCTCATTGACCATGAACTCGCGCCCGAGCAGGTTGGGCGCGATCGGCAAGTCGTGGTTGCTGTCGGTGGTGACCTTGAAGCGCCGCTTGCCCTTGGCGCGGATACCGTGCTGCTGCATGAGCTTTTGCACGCGCTCCTTGCCCACGCCGATGCCGCGCGCGTGCAACTCCCTCCAGATGCGCGGCCAGCCGTAGCTGCCATGCGTCTCGATGTGGATGGCCTTGATGTGCACCAGCAGCGCCTGATCGCTGAGGTGGCGACGCGGCGCGCTGCTGGCTCGGCGCACGATGTGCTCGTGGTAGCCCGCCACGCTGACCCCGAGCACTCGGCACTGCACCGAGATCGGCCACACCCGTCGATGGTCTCGGATGAAGGCGTACTTCACGTCGCTGCCTTTGCGAAGTACGCCGTCGCTTTTCCCAGGATGTCGCGCTCCATCTTCACGCGCGCCAGCTCGGCACGCAGCCGGCTGATCTCCATTTGCTCAGCGCTCACAACCTTGGTGTCGGCGCCGGTGAGCTTGCCGCCGCGGTGAGCCTTACCAGTTGAACAGCGTCTGGTCCACCACACCGAGCGCGCGCGACACCGCCGCAATGGACTGTCCACCTTGCACCAGGCGCACCGCCTCTTGCTTGAACTCGAGCGTGTAGCGCGCTCTCGGCTTTTTCGTCATCTCGTTCTCCTTGCTTGGATTGGATCACCCAGCAAGGGATACGTTTTCCGGGGGCAAGGTCACACCACCTGCGAGAGGGGAAGTCATGGGTATCGTATTCGTCGGCATCGACCTTGCCAAGAACGTGTTCGCCGTCCACGGTGTGGACGAGCACGGCAAGCCCGCGTTGGTTCGACCTGCGGTTGCACGCGCCAAGCTGCACGAGCTGATCGCCTCGCTGCCTGCGTGCACGGTGGCGATGGAGGCGTGCACGGGTGCGCATCACTGGGCTCGACTGTTCTCGGCTTGCGGCCACACGGTGCGGCTGATCGCGCCGAAGTTCGTCGCGCCGTACCGCATGAGCGGCGTGCGCGGCAAGAACGACGCGGCCGATGCGGCGGCGATCTGCGAGGCGGTGCAGCGGCCTTCCATGCGCTTCGTGCCGCCGAAGTCGATCGACCAGCAGGCGCGGCTGATGGTGCATCGGGCTCGCCAGGGGTACGTCGCGAGGCGCGCACGGCGTGCATCAACCGGCTGCGCGGGTTGATGTCGGAGCTGGGGATCGTGTTGCCGCTGAAGGCGGTCACGGTGCGGCGTGAGGCTGCCGGGGGCCTGGAGGATCTGCCGGGCTGGGCGAACACCGTGGTGGGCGATCTGCTGAGCGAGTTGCATCGGCTGGACGAGCGCGTGGCGGCGTACGACGCGCACATCGCGACGATCGCGCGCGAGGATGATCGGGCCCGCGCGCTGATGCGGCTGTCGGGGGTGGGGCCGACCACGGCCACGGCGATCCTGGCGATGATCGGCAACGGGCACGAGTTCCGCTGCGGCCGGCAGTTCGCGGCCTGGCCGGGGTTGACGCCGGGGCAGTACAGCTCGGGCGGCAAGCCGAGGCTGGGCCGGATCACGAAGGCGGGGGACGCGTACCTGCGCACGATGTTGATCCTGGGGGCGCGGGCGGTGCTGGCAGCGGCGAAGAGAAAGACCGACGCCGTCAGCCGATGGGCGATCGCGCTCGAGGCACGGCGCGGCTACTGGAAGGCGGTGGTCGCCATCGCGGCCAAGAACGCTCGCATGGCCTGGGCGATGCTGGCCCGGGGTGAGGCGTTCAAGGTGCCGGGTGAGGTGCTCGGTGTGGCGCCCATGGGCGTGACATCACCAAACCGGGGGAGCCCCCTCCCCCGGACCCCCTCTCCCAACAACGTCGCCAACGAGCGGCTGTGTTTGTTGTTCCGTTGTTCCGTTGTTCCGTTCTTCCCTAAGCACGACGTCGCTATCTACAACAAACTTGTCGGTGGCAGACGCGAGGCTCGCCTCACAGGCACTTCCCCACGAACAGGGATTGATGGTTAACCATCACCGAGCCTTGCCCGTGCCGTGAACCCTGCGGCACGGCAAGTCCGAGGAAGTGGCATGAACCTGGAGCAGTCGTTCGGCCAACGATCCCAGAGGGCCGCTCTTGGCCGCGTCGAGCCCAAGAGTGCTTGAGACTCGTCGCCGGAAAGCTGTCCTTGGTCGGCGAGCCGGGGCCGGAATTTCGAGCGCGTCGGCAAGGACCGCTCATGGCCGATGGCTGGTCTCCACGAGCGGCAGCTTTCTGGTCGCTCCGATGCCCGACGGGCCAGGCAGGTGGCCGATCGGTTCGCGGCACCGCGTTCGTAGCCTACAGTCGTCCAGCCTACACAGAACGAACGCCCATGCAGCCAATCACCTGCGACGCCTGCCGTCAGCCCACGGTCGCCCACGATGTCGTGAACTACGGGTCGATGGAGGGCGGCTACAGGCAGCTCTGCGGCCGATGCTTCAACGAGGCCGCCGC
The DNA here is from genome assembly GCA_963738615.1 of uncultured beta proteobacterium. GTDB lineage: Bacteria > Pseudomonadota > Gammaproteobacteria > Burkholderiales > Burkholderiaceae_C > CAVTWY01. Next base: position 144,101 of record CAVTXI010000012.1, on the reverse strand, counting down.
CAGCCAACTCGGTCTGCAGGGGTTTGAGCACGTGGTCTTCGAACCCGTCTGCATGGTCGACGCGCGTGGCGCCAAGCACGAGTTCCAGTTTCGCACCCGACTGTTCGGGCCCGGCGTAGCGATCGACGCGTTCGAGCTGCGCGATGACGGCCCTGCCGGGTATCGGTTTCAGGTGATCGGGGAGCCAGAAGACGACCCTCTGGAGTTGCTGGGCAGGCTCATTGGCAAGATGCGCCGGGCCTTGGCACTCACCCATCTCGACGACACCGACCACGGGCCCCAGGCGAACGATCGCCTGATCCTGCGTGGCACCATCGACAGCGATCCCGATGCGGATCATCGCGTGCCGATGCTCGTCATCGATGGCCGCGAAATCTCGTGGGACGAACTCGGCCGCATGGTGGCGACATTCGAAGGATGGCAGTTCAAGCTGGAGTTTCGCGACCTGAGCGAAGAGGTCTGACCTGCTTTCGCTCAGGCGCCCTAAGGCAGGTTGAGGCGCCGACCTGATTAGTTGCGCAACACCTACGGCACTCGGCAACCTCAACGACCCCGATCGCCGTACGTACGCTGAGGAGCGCGCTCGGTCCGGGCACGAGGCGCCCTTCGCACGTCAGTGTGCGTGCGTGTCGCTCCGAGACTGGACTGTCCACAGAGCGCGGAGCACCGACCGTACCAACCAATGCGCAGCCGAGCAGCGTCACGCCGATCAAGACGATGTGCTCCAAGAGCCAGCAGACGTTCGAGACGTTGGCCAGGAATTCGCCCGTGCGCAGACCCGAGCGGCCCCCTGCCGCTACAACGCGGCTGTTGAACCGGCTGCTTCAACACCCGGCAGTTGAAGGGCCGGATTTGCCGGTGGAGGCTCCAGCACGAAGCGCCGTGCATCCGGAAGCACGACGAGCGACAGCTTGCTGACCTTCGTGCCGCCGCGTTTGGCGACCACGAACTCCCAGAAGTTCTGGCTGTCGGCCGGGCTCGGCGCATGCCACCCCGCGCGCAGGAATTCGCGCTGGATGCTCAGCCCCACGCGCTTCGCGTCGGGTTGTCGCTCGTCGCTGGCCTTCTCGTCGTCGGGCTCGCCTCGAGCCAACGCGTACTCCCGAAAGATGGCCGGCGTCACCAGCCCCATCCCGACCAACTCACCAACGGTCACGAAGTGCACGAGCGCCCCGGACTGGTTGTAGGTGATGGAGCCGTCGCCGAGTCCATCCAGCACCCAACGCACAAACGCGACGGCGTGCGCCGAGGGTTCCTTCGCACTCGAGCCTTGCGCCGCTTTGGGCGTGCGCTGGTGCAGCACCGTGCGTCCAATCTCGGCTCCCGGTGGCGTCGCGACTGCTGCTGGTGCAGCCGCAGCAGGTGTCGCACGTGCAGCGGGCGCCGCGCTGCGGCGCCCGGCGCGGGCGGTCATGGCAGGGTCGATCAGTTCGTCTTCATCATCGCGCTTTGCACCAGCCGCCGACGTCGATGGCGCTGCGGCAGCGGGCGCGGGCCTGGGGGAAGCTTTTGCGCTTGGCATCTTCGGCATCGGCAGCTCAACGGCTGCGGCAGCTTTCGCGGGGCTTGGCGGAGCTGATGCTGCGCGCGCCTCGCCCGCCACGCTCGGCGCAGCCTGCCCTGTCAGCGCAGGCTGCGCCGCCTGCACGTCGCCATCCTTCGGCGCGCGCACCACGACTTCGATGCGCCCGCTCATCGGCGCCGGATAACTTGATGCGTCGCGCCAGACCTTGGCCAGCGGGAACTTCAGCACTGATAGTCGATGGGCGTAGCCATTGCCGTCCTCGCCATGGACGATCACGTGCCACACCGCCTGCTGCGTCAGCGGGTTCACGTCGAGCTGCGCGTACTCTTGCCAGGTGTCGAAAAGCCGGTCGTTCTTCGCTGGCCCTGGTACGCCGGCGTCGTCGCCGTCACGGCGCACGATGTGCTCGCGCACCTCGTCGGCCAGGCGCTTGGCGACAAACCACACCGCACCGTCGTAGACCCAGCCGGCGGCGCCGTCCCGGTTAAGCGCAAGGGCGCCTTGCGCCAGCATGTCGCGCATCGCCTGCATCAGCTGCTCGATCAACGGCACGGCGCGCGCCGTGCCGAAGCGCGCACGCGTGCCCGCTTGCAGGTTGTGTCGCGTCGACTGCTGATCCGCGCGCTCGACGATTTCTGCGAGTGCGCCCGCCCGCGCATCGCTACTGAGGTATTGCGTCAGCTCTTCGAGCACCGACGAATGCCGTCCGAGCAGCGCCATCGCACCCGGCGGTGCGATCTTCTGGAGCAGCACGAGTGCGATGCGCCCGTGGGCCGCGTAGTCGCGTTCAGCACGCGGCGCGAATCCGACCCGGTACTCGGTGGCCTTGCATTCGACCAGCGAACCCGCCAGCGGCAGCCATCGTGTCGACTCCGAGTGGCCGTGCCGCACCTCGATGCGCAGGTCGGTCAGCGGCTTGCCGACATCGTGCACGAGCGCGCCCAGAAAGACGGCGTAGGTCCACGCGTCGCGCTGCTGCGCGATCAGCTCGGCGCCCCCGTTGCGCGGCAGCAGGTAGCCCTCGCGCTGCACCAGCGCGTGGTGGAGCGTTTCGAGCGTGTGCGCCAACAGGCCGCCGATGTTCGCGTGGTGATGAGCCTCCGACGCCGGCATCAGCTGCGCCCACTCGGCGAACCGATGAATCGCGGGCAACAGATCACGATCGAACTCGGCGCGGCTGACCTTCGACAAGTTCATGATCCGCTCGACGAGCGGCGCAGCGCCGGCCAGCTCGAGCAACGACGGCGCCGACAACACCTTGAAGTAGCCAGCAGCCGAACCTCTGAACCTGGCCGCAGGGTCCGTGGGCACCGGCGGCGGTTGAAGCGGTGCAGGTGGAGTCACGATCGGCGCGTTGCGCCACTGCAGACCGACGACTCATGCCGAGCGCCAGCAGGACGAGCACGAGGAGGATGTCGGTCAGCGCCATGGGGCTGGTCACGGTTTCATCACGTGGCGCAAGTACCCGGCGATCAGCCAACGCCGCAGACCCCCGCCATCGATCGAGCCGGTGCCGTTGCGGACCACGGCGATCTTGGCGCCATCCTTGGGCTTGGCCTCGCAGTAATGCCAGAAGAGCCGCGGTTCTTCACGCTCGAGCGCCCGCCACGGGGGCCCACAGGGCGTCTCGGTGATGTCGACCCACCGCAATTCCCACTGCATGAATCGCTGCTTTTCGAGCACCTGCACCACCTGCGTCGCAAGCCCCGGCTCGATCTCTCGATGATGCGCGACCTCGGACAGTGCAGCGAGCAGCGCACGCACGGGATCGTCGGCAACCGGGAGGTAGTACTCGATGCCGTCGTAGACGCTCAGGAACTGCCACAGCGTATGCGACCAGCCTTCGAGCCGTAGTTGCTCCAGCCAATACGGTATTCCAAGTATCAGCGCAGCGCGGTCCATTCGATGGCGCTTGCGCTCATCGAGGTTGCTGGCAAGTCGGACGTTCGTTGTCATCACACCGCTCCATTCGCGCCCCTGATCGCGCGTGGTCGGATGAAGTGTAGGCAGGCGTCGCCGGCTGCGCCATAGCTTCGGGCGTTGTGCTCCTTTGCGCCAGCGCTTCGCCGCCGAGGTGAAGGCGGGCCGCTTACCCGTAGCGCCCCTTTCCCGTCCCTGTAAACCCCTTGCCGCCCCGCCCCGCCGAGGGGCGGCACCCTTTGGGTTGGGCCATTACTCCCGTAGTCGCGTTTGCCCTTCCCCCTGCGGTCCGACGCCCCAAGGCGTCGACCCCTTCTCGCCCTTGCATCCTTTGCGTCTCGACGCTGTCTGCACGCGCGAATATCAAATGCGCCGCAGGTTTGTCAAGCGTAAACCCTCACAAATCTTCCTGAGGGTTTCGGCGCGACTTTTCCGACGACTTTTGCCAGACTTTCTCAGCACCAGGCAAGTGGCCCACCGTTTACCGACAAAGGTCGCCAATGCGTCGAACCTCAGTACTGTTGACACTGCGCGCTCCGATATGCAGAGCGCCAATAGTGTTGACACTGTGCGGCTCGCTGTTATTGCCCGCTTGCGCCACGGCGCCTCAGCCAGTGTCAACACCGTCGGAGGAGCGTGCATCGAATCCGACCGCACCACCGACGACGTCAGAGAGTGTTGACACTGCGACTGCCTCTTCAGTCCCGCCCTCGTTGCCGCAATCCACCGCCCCACCTTCCCCATTGCCACCGCCGCCGCGGCTGCCCGTGCTGCCGTCTGCTCCAGCCACGGCGGACGAAACCCAGGTCAGCCGCTACTCGACGCTGCCGCTTGCTCCGTCCGAGATCGACCTTGACCCCCTCGCCGTCGTCGCGCGGGTCACCTTCCCCCGACCCGTTGTCAACACTGTCGGCGACGCGGTCGACTACCTGCTCCTGCGTACGGGGTATCGCCTGGCTGAGGACGCGTCGTCGCGAGACCCGGTGGTCGCGGCACTCTTCAAGCGGCCCTTGCCCGAGAGCCATCGTGTTCTTGGTCCCTACCGGGTCAGCGCCATGTTGCGCGTGCTCATGGGTCGGCGATTCGAACTCGTCGTCGACGAAGCCACCCGCACGCTGAGCTACCGGCTGCTTGCCGCAGTGGTCTCTGCGCCCGACACCACAAAAGCCGAGGCGGACACCGCCGTTCTTCCCGTGACCAAACGCTGAGGTTCTCTCATGCACGAACTCAACCGCGCCCCTGCTGCTCCTTCTGGTGCGCCTGCCGCCGACACTTCGCCGTCGCCGCCCACACCAGCCCGTGCGACCAGCTTCAAGCGCCTCCTCGTTGCGGCCGCACTGGCGTTCGCCGTCGTCGCCCTCTTCTTCCTCTTCGTGCTGCGCGATCGGATTCGCCCGCCGAATCCTCTCGCTGTCGACGCCCATCCTGCTGCCGTCGTCGCGGTTCCTGGTCCAGCCGATGCCGCACGGCCGCTGCCCGAGCCGGTGCAGGCACCCGCGCCCGCAATTCCCCCGGGCCCTCGGCACGCTCCGCGCCCACATCGCTCGCTCCCGACGACCTGCCCCTGCCCATCGGCGCTGCGGCGCTGGTCCACGACGTGGCGCGCAGCGTCGCCGAGGCAGTTGCGCCGGTTCGCAGTGCCGTGAGCCAGCTCGCCGACCGCGTTGCGACTTACGAGGCCAACGCCAAGCGCCAAGCCGACGACATCGCTGCCATGCGGCGCGACGTCGATGCTGCGATCACGCGCGTCCAGTTGGCACTCGATCGCAATGCCGACAGCACCCATGCTCGAACGGCTTCCGTCCCACGGGCGGCCAGGTCGACCGAAACAGGACAGCCGACCGCCCGCGACAAGCCCGAACTGCTCGCGGTCGACATGTGGGGCGGCAAGCCAATAGTGGTTGTCGCCCGCAAGACGCCCGAGGGCACCGCGCTGCGCTTCCTTCACCGAAGGCGAAACACAGGGGACCGTGCGCATCCACAAAGCCGATGTGGTGGGTCAGTCCGCCACCTTCACGACGCCCGGCGGCGACGTCGCGCTCAACGCCGAGGAGTAGTTCGGCGATGTCTTCGATTCGTCGGCTCGCTGTCTGCCTTGCGCTCGGTTCAGCAACGGTTGTGCACGCAGCCGACGTGACGCCCACAACGGTGGACTCCACCTCGATCTCATCACGTGAAGCGACTCGGACGCCACAGCAAGGCGCTGCTGCCGCCTGGACCGCCGCGACCTCGCTTTCCGACGAGAAGCGCGTCGCCGAGTTGTGGTCGTTGACCGGGGCCGAACTCCAGCGCGCACGCATGCTGATGCAGGGGCCTCGAGGCAGCTTCAGTGCCGCAAACCTCTCGCCCGTCGAGGTACTTGGCATCCACGCCCAAACCGACGCCGAGCGCACGCGCTACGCCCGGCTCTTCGCGCAGCTGCACTTGGACGACAACCGTCGCGTCCACGCCTGGGTGCAGGCCGCCAGCGCCGAGTCGCGCTCGATGCTCGCTCCGATGCTGGCGCAGCTCAAGCGCGAACAGCCTGCCGCAGCGCCAAGGCCACAGACCGTGAAACCGCCGCAGGTCATCGATCGCGTCAACACCAACCGCGAGCCGGGGGCCAAACGATGATCGAACGTCGCAGCTTCTTGCGCGGGCTCGCGGCCTTCCCGTGCGCAGGGCTTGCAGCGCCGTCGACATTCGGCTCGGAGCCCGGCGCGCGTCGCGGGTCGCCGGCACCGGTGCCCCAGGGGTACCGCTGGGTGGCCGCACGCACGAACGTACCGCCACTGCTGCTCTACGGGATCGCGCTGCAGGAGAGCGCGAAGCTTTTCGGTCATCGAGCCTTGCCATGGCCGTGGACGCTCAATGTGCGCGGCACGCCTCGCCGCTACGGCAACTACGGCGAAGCAGTCGCGGACATGGCCGCGATCGTGCTCAGCGGGATCTCGAACGTCGATGCAGGTGTCATGCAGGTGAACTGGGGCTATCACCGGCACCGCCTTCAATCGGCCAACCGCGCACTCGACCCTTATCCGAATCTGCACATCGGCGCCACGATCCTGCGCGAACACTACGACGCAACCGGCGACTGGTTTGTCGCCACCGGGCGTTATCACGCACCGGCGCACGCAGCGCGTGCCGAGGCTTATGCGACGTCGGTGTATCGCAGGGTCGCTCGCGTCCCCAGCGCCGAGCTGGCGCAGGACATCGCGCTCGCCGACTTGGCTTTCTCGGGGGCAACGTGCTGATCCGCGCGCTGCGCACCTTTTGCGACCCGCTCCGACGGGTCCGACAAACGGCGGGCCTTTGGTCCGCCCCATTCCGGCCGTGGTTCCCAGGGCGTTCCTACCCCACGCCTGCTGCGGTCACGAGTGTGGGACTCGTCGGACCTTTGTTGTGCCTGGCCGGCGCTGCCATCGCGGCCGATGCGGGGCCGACGCTGCCGATCGCGGCGTTCACGGCCGAGCGCTCGCCCCATGAGGCACGCGACCGGCCAATGCTCACTGACGCGGCGATCACGTATCCCGTCGCCACGCGTGGGTTCACTGCAGGTGCGCCGCGCCTTGGGGCGCGCCTGTCGCCAGCTTATGCAGCATGGCTCACCGGCAACCTTGCGATCGTCGCGGACGAACCCTCGAGCCGGCGGTGGCTCGCGCAGCACGACGAAGCACTCGCGGCGATGCAGGCGACGGTACTCGTCGTTCGCGTGCGCGACGGCGCGCGGATGAACGAGTTGCGGCGGCTGCACGCCGCTCTGCCGATGGCGCCGGCTGACCTGTCGCACCTGGCGCCCGTACTCGCGCGCGTCGGCGCTGCGGTGTATCCGCTGCTTGTTATGCCGGACGGCACGCTGATGCAGTCGCCGGAGTCAACCGCCGCCCCGCCCCGTCAACACCTTCGCCCCCACTAATGGGCTTTCACCGGAAAAGAGAACTCACCATGCTTCACTGTCACCCTGCCACTCGCGTCCCGTTCGCAGCCGTCTGCATGTCGTTGGTGCTGCTCGCCGCCTGCGGCGGTGGCGACGACATGGCTCCGGCCGTCGAAGCGAAGGACGCACCCTCGAGACACGAGGCGGCAGCCGCCAGTTGGACTGAATGCGCCGTCGAGAACGGCGTCTGCGCGCTCACGATGACCGCATCCTTCATCGTGCTCTACGGCCCGGACTCCGACGCTCTCAACGCGACAACACGCTGGTTTGCCGGCGGCACCGACGTCTCCTGCACGAACGCGGTGTTCGGCGACCCCGCGTTTGGCGTCGTGAAGCGCTGCTTTTACCAAGTGGCACCAGGGCAGCAGCAGGCGTGGAGCGAGTGCGCTGTCGAGAACGGCGTCTGCGCCCTCCCGCCGACAGCTGCGTGGATCGTGCTGTATGGCCCGGATCCCGCCGCGGCCAACGTGGCCACACGCTGGATTGCCGGCGGTACCGACGTTCCCTGCTCGAACGCGGTGTTCGGTGACCCCGCGTGGGGCGTCGTGAAGCGCTGCTTCTACCAAGTGGCGCTGTAGGTCTCGAACCCAAAGCCCACGGCGATGAACGATCTCGCGCTCGACCAACGGTTGCGCCCCGCCGCCGAAGGCTACAGCGCCATCGTCGCGCTGGTGTGCGCCTCAGTCGCCTTTGGCGCTCCCTGGGCGTTGATGATGCCGCCGGCCCTTGGCGCCGTATCGGGCGCGTTGGCATTGGCGTTCAGCGTGCATCGCGCGCGTCAGGCATGGGCAGTGGTCGTCTATCGCTACTGGCTCACGACGTACAAGCTGAACAAGCTGCACCCGAGCAAGATCCCGGTACCGAAGGACCAGCTTTACCTCGGCGAGGGCTTCTCATGGGGACAGGAGCACACCCAGCGCAAGCTCGATGCCGCTGCGCCCGAGGCCAAACCCTTCCTGCGGCCGCCGAGGCGGCTATCCGTACTGATGCCGGCGGCCAGACGGTTTGAGGCGTGGGCTGAGATCCAAGCCTCGAAACCCCGGCGATTCCTGCTGGCTCCGCTGGCGAGCGCTGCGATTCGCGCGGCTTCGCTCACGGCAACTGTCGCACCTTGGAACCCAGTCGCACCACTGCTGGATTTGGGCGGCACCCCGGTGCTGCATGGCGTCGAACCGCGCGAGCGGCCGGTGTCCATGCGGCAGTCGGTCCGCAACGCGCACCTGCTCGTGATCGGCACGACACGGGTGGGCAAGACGCGGTTGCTGGAGCTGCTCGCAACGCAGGACATCCACGCAGGCCGTGTCGTCATCGTGATCGACCCCAAGGGCGACGCAGATCTGATGATGCGGATGTACGCCGAGGCATCACGCGCGGGGCGGCTGCACCAGTTTCATCTCTTCCACCTCGGCTATCCGGACTTCTCCGCGCGATACAACGGGATCGCGTCGTTCTCGCGCATCACGGAAGTCGCTGCGCGGGTCACGAACGGACTGCCCTCGACCGGTAACTCCGCCGCGTTCAAGGAGTTCAGCTGGCGGTTCTCCAACCTCGTCGCGCAGGCCCAGGTCGCGCTGGGCCGCGTGCCGACCTACGAACTGCTGCTTCGCGACATCACCAATATCGAGCCGCTGTTCCTCGAATACGCAACGCTGGTCTTCGCGCGAGCCGAGGCCGGGAAGCGTATCGACGGCTGGAAAGCCAGGCTCGAGAAGCTGCTCGCCGACATCGAGTGGTCGCGCAGCGATCGCAAGGCGCCGGGCCCTGCGATTCCCCGCACGCTCCAGGATCGCGAGGCCAATGTCGTCGCGACTTACCTGCTCGCCAAGGAGTTGCGCTTCGCGGACCCCGTGCTCGACGGCTTGGCACAGGCGGTCAGCTACGAAAAATCGTTCTTCGAAAAGATCATCGCGAGCCTCGGCCCATTTTTGGAGAAGCTCACGACCGGCGCCGTCGGCAAATTGATCAGCCCCAACTACTTCGACGCCGACGATCCGCGTCCCATCTTCGATTGGATGTCGATCATCCGTCAGGGTGGCATCGTCTACGTCGGGCTCGACGCGCTGTCCGACTCGGTCATCGCCAGCGCGGTCGGCAACTCGATGCTGGCCGATCTCGTCAGTGTGGGCGGCAAGATCTACAAGGAAGGCATCGAGCCGAACCGACCGGACGGAAAGATCGTCTTGCCCGCTGTGGCGTGCCACTTCGACGAAGTGAACGAGATCGCTGGGCCGGAGTTCGTGCCCATGGTGAACAAGATGGGCGGAGCCGGGTTCTGGATATCCGCGTACACGCAGACCATCCCCGACATCCAGGCCCGTGTGGGTGATCGCGCTAAAGCCGAGCAGATCCTCGGGAACTTCAATCACCTCGCGATGCTGCGCGTGAAGTCGCTCGAGACCGCGCAGTTTCTCGTCGACCAGCTGCCTCGCGTCGACGTCGTGGCGCTGACCGCGGTCTCAGGTGTCACAGACACCGCTGCCGACGGTGCGACCAAACACTTCATCTCGAACAACCAGGACCGCATCGCGAAGACGAAGGAGCCGATGCTCGAACCCGCGGACGTCTTTCAGCTGCCGCAGGGACAGTGCTTCGCCCTGCTCGAGGGCAATCGGCTCAGCAAGATCCGCATCCCGCTTCCCGACACGTCGGCAGACGCGCTGATCCCGGCATCGTTGCAGGCGATCTGCCGCGACATGCGCACGCGCTATCGCAGCTCGGAGCATTGGGCCCAAGAGACCGACTGGTTTGGCGACCATCCGATCGGACTGACGCCGGGCATGATCCCGCCCGACGCCGGTGTGGCGCCCCCTGCGCTCGCGCCGCGCTTGGATGCTGCGATCGGTCCGCACAGCCTCGCCTTCCCGGCGCTTGCCGATCTGGGCCCGCTGCCTTCCCAGGAGGTCACGACGTGACCGCGGCGCGCGCACCCGTACGGTCCAGCGCGAGCGCGCACGGGCCGGTCGGCTTCCTCGTCGGCGCTGCGTTCGGTGCGGTCCTGACGACGCTCTTCGCATGGGCCGTGGCGATCGCGATCGAACTGATCGGGATGCAGTTCTTCTGGTCGGACCAAGGCGTCGATCACGCGCTTGGGAACGTGCGCACGAACCTCGGCTACATCGACGCTGCGCCCCACTCGCTGATCGTGCGCGATACCAAGGCGTTCGCACGGCGGCTCATCACCTATGTGGCGGTGCCCTTCATCTGGCTCGACCTGCCGGTCAAGCATGCACGCGCGACCGAGGCGCTTGCGCAGCTGCAACGCGCGCCGACGGCTGCGACCGCGCGCGCGATCACACAGCGCACCGCGGTGTCTTGGGGCGCTGATGTTGACCACGCTCGGCATGGTCGCGCTCTACACGGCGCAGGACACCGCGCTGCGACTGTCCATCGTCGTCTTCGCGCTGCCCGCCTTCGCGCTGGCGTGCTTGCTCGGGGCGGTCGACGGCCTTGTGCGGCGTGATCTGCGCCGCTGGGGCGGCGGACGGGAGTCGAGCTTCCTGTACCACCACGCGAAGGCATTCACGTATTTGGCGCTGGGCGGTGGCTTTTCGATCTATCTCGCGTGGCCCACGAGCGGCTTCAACCCCGCCTACATGGTGCTCGTCTGCACGGTGCTCGTCGCTTGGTCGCTTTCCGTGACCGCTGCGAGCTTCAAAAAGTACGTCTGAAGGAGCACAACCTCATGCGCTTTCCTCGAACTCTCATTGCGCTCGCTCGGGCATCCAAGATGCGCAGTCGCGCGGTCGCGCTTGCGCTGAGCTTGGCGTCGCCGTTGACGTACGTGGCGCTCGCGCGCGCCGACGATGACAGCCAGCGCGAACGCCTCGAGCGCATCGCCTACGAGCTGTCGCGTCTCGAGGAACAGGCCGCCGCAGCCGGAAAGCAAAGCGCTGGCTCGGCGCGCGTGCGATTCCGCTTCGATTGGCTGGCACACGATCTCGCGCTCGTGCGACGCGGCATCGAGGATCACCTGGACGCCCCACGTCAGCCGCGTCCCGCCCCACCCCTGCGCGGCGACTACCGCCAATAGACGCAAGGCGAATCGACCATGGCGTCTTCCCCTGCGGTGCTTGCTGCTTTCCAGAGCGGTGCGGGCGTGTCCGCAGGTGCGATGCAACTCGCTGCGATGCTGGGCCTGTCCGCCCTTGCGCTGCTGTGCGGCGCCTGGTTGGCCTTTCGGTTGCTCGCGGCGCTGCAGGGTGGAGACCTCGAGCGAGGCCAAGTCATTCCATATGTCGTGCGCGCGATGTTGATCGTCACGCTTCTGCTGATCTTCGTGCTGCTGCCATGACCTCGTGGCGCACGCCCATTAATCACGCGGTGTCCCTGCGCGTGTTCGACCCGGAGGGTAGGTCCGGGCCTGTTCAGGGATGTTCATCTCTTGTCGACAAGCCAACCTACCCTTTGGAGGGCCTCTCCATGCTCGCGAAATTGAAGTCCTATGTCCCCGAGGAGCCGCTCGCGCGTGCTCTCCTTGTGGGCGCGTTCTGTGCGCTCACGTTTCATCCGGCCGTGCAGGCGGCGTTGCCCGCGCCGCCGACGACCACACCCGTCACCGGCACCAACTTCATCGACTGGATCCGCGACTACGGCGGCATCGCGCTCGCGCTGCTCGCCATGCTGTTGTGCGCGGGGGCCTTCGTGAACGTCGCCTGGGGTGCACTCGCGACCTACAGCGACTACCGCGCCGGCAAGGCCGAACTGGGCACGCTGAAGATGCAGATCCTCGTGGGCATCGTCCTGCTGGGGCTGGTGTTCATCTTGGGCAACCAAGCCGTGCTCGTCCTGCCGACCAGCGCCGGTTACGCCGGCGGCGGCGGCAACCCGTGATCGGGTAGCGACCATGGACACCACGCAAGCCATCGCCACGGCGCAAGCAGAGTCGCTTGCGCCGCTCACGGACCGCGTCAACAACGAGCCGCCGATCCTCAAGGGGCTGTCGGCGTCGGAAGTGACGGTGGCGACCGTGGTGTCCGTTCTGGTTTGGTTCGTCATCGGAAGCGCGCTCGCGCTTTTCTTCGGGCGCGCGGTCATTCTTTTCGGCCTTCTCGTCGTCGGTCCCGTGGCCACCGTCTGGGTGTCCGCCGGTTGGCTCGCCGGAATCAAACGCAACCGTCCGATCGGCTACTACTGGCACCGCTTCCTGTGGTGGCTGCACCGGCTGGGTTTGCGTCGCATCAAGTTCATCGATCGTCGCGGTCCGTGGGACCTGGGGCGCTCGATGCCTGCCGCGCGAGCTTCGAAGCATCGCAACGTCTTCCGCACGCGCGAGACCCGGTCGCGCTGAATCCCTGACTGCGCATCGCCATGCCCAAGTATCTCGACGCCGTTGCTCAAGCCCGCCACACGAGCACGTTGCTTTTCGTCGGCATGGTCGGCTCGTGGGCTGTCGCCAGTTACGCGCTGCTCACGATGCAGAGCGCGCATCACAACCTCACCGCGCATGTACCGCCTGATCTGAGCACCGGCACGTCGCTGCGCGTAGGCGCAGGCGAGGTCCCTTCCCCGAACGTCTATCAGTTCGCCTTCTACATGTGGCAGCAACTCAACCACTGGGTTGCAGACGGCTCGAAGGACTACGGGGCGCAGATCTACGCCATGCAGCACTACGTCACGCCGTCGTGTCGGGCGCAGTTGATCGCCGACATGACGAAGCGCAACACGGACGGTGAGTTGTTTCGACGCACACGTGCGGTGATGGAGATCCCCGGCCTCGGGTACCGCCCAGACCGAGTCCAGGTACTCGGCCCGTCCTCGTGGCAGGTGCTGCTCGACACGCAATTGCGTGAAACGCAGAGCGGCGTCGACGTGCAAGGACACCTTTATCCGCTACCCGATCAAGGTGGTGAGGTTCGACGTCAACCGCGAACAGAACCCGTGGCAACTCGCGATCGACTGCTTTGGCAACGAACGGCCAGCAAGACTCGAGGCACAAGCGGTCGAAGTGGCGCGTCAGCAAGGCCGCGCTGTCGTCGCCGTGAATCCACGGCCGTCGCAGGGTCCTCTGCCCAACTCGTACGTCGCAGATGGCGGCACGGCACCAGCCCCCGCGCCGGCAGCATCCGCGGCATCGCCCTCGTCCTCGATCACGCCTTCGATCACACCCACCACCTTACCCCGTTGAGTTTGCCCATGTGCTCCAAGCTCATCGTCGTCGCCGCGTTCCTCGGGTCCGTCCTTACAGCGGGCGCACAGACGCCCGCGGCCGGCACGACGCAGGGCACGCAGGCCGTGTCGCCCGGGGCTGCCGCAACGCTGCCCAATCCCTTGGGGATGCGGCCCGTGCAACCAGGGGAGCGGCCCCAAGCGCCCGCGGGCACTCCGGCGGGCACTGCCGCCGCGCCCGTGCCGGCGAAGACGCGCGCAGTGCGTGCGCAGGACGGTCCCGCAGGCGTCGTGACGCCGACGGCGCCCACCGGCGCTGCCATCCCCGCCGTACGCCGAGCGTCTCCGACGGCCACCGCGCCGCGGCCATCCTCGCCCGAGGATCTGATCGCGATGGACGCCGGCGAGCGACTTGTATTCGACCGCGCGCCGCTGCGCATCGTGCTGCCGGTCGGGCGCGAGCGAATCGTGTCCTTCCCCGCTGTTGTCGCGCTCGAGGTCACCGAAGGCTTCGAGACGTTGGTGCGAAGCCAGATCATCGAACGCAACGTCTACCTGCGTGCGCTCGTGCCGTTCGAGGCGATCCGCCTGACGGCGATCGAGATCGGCAGCGGCCGCAGGATCGTGCTCGACCTGGTCGCAGTGGAACGCGCGGCGAAGGCGTCAGGGCCGGTCGAGATCAGCGTTGCCGGCGATCACGCCGTTGCGCCCGAGGCCCTTGCGCAGCAAAGCCAACCTGCGGAGCCGCCCGCGCCGCTCGACATGGTGGCCCTCACACGCTTCGCTGCGCAGACCGTGTATGCGCCTGTGCGGCTCATTCCGGCTTCGCCGGCAGTGCGCCAAGTAGACGTGGACGCCGCACCGGTCCGTGGGCTCTATCGCGGCTGGCGCATCGAAGCCGCACCGATCGGCGCATGGAAGAGCGGCGCCCTCTATGTCACGGCGGTGCGATTCACGAATCAGTCCGATCGCGCGCAGGACATCGACCTGCAGGAGCTGCGCGGACGCTGGCTGGCCGCGACGGCTCAGCACGGCCGTGTTCTTGCCGCAGGCACCGACGCCGCGGTGACGACGGTCTATCTGGTCTGTGACCGTCCGTTCGAAGCATGCAAGTAGGACGCGAGCCATGGCACTGCGAACCAACAAGCTGATCCCGGTACTCGTCATCGTGTCGTTGCTGATCCTCGGCTTCGTCGCGTACACGCGCTACAACACGCCGAGCGCGGTCAAGGCAGGCCCTGCCATGACGAACGCGCCGGTGCCGGGCGGCGACAGCGCAACGACCGGCAGAGGCAGCAGCCTTGCGGGGAACCTGCCGGCAACGCGATCAGCTGATGCCGATACGCCGAACGACACGCTCAAGACCGTTACGGCAAGCAACACCGAACTGCGCGCCACGGCCGAGCGCCTGATGCGCACGGTTGCCGAACAGAAGGAACAGCTCGCTCAGGCTGCCGTGCACCATTCGGCAACCGAGGAGCGCATTACGGCGGCGGTGATGGCGCGGATGGCGGGCCAGGCCGCAGCCAAGGTTCCTGCGCCCTCCGGCAGCCCCGGCGTCGTCGACGGAGGCGTGGCGGCCGCGACCAAGATGATCGAATTGGTGACCGGGGGCGGACAGCCCCCTGCCGCACCGTCTGCCGCAGGCGCTGCGGGCGGCATTCCTCGTGGGCTGGGCTACGACGCTGCCTCGAGCACGAAAACACTGCTGCTGCCTGCCGGCTACCGCAACGAGACGAAGGACGGCAAGACCGCGATCGTCCGCGAACTGCAGCCACACCGTGCTGCCGCGGATCCGCGGCAGCTGCTGCCTGCGGACTCGCCGCAACAGGGGCAGCAGGGGCAGCAACAGCTCCGGGCCGATCTGGTCCCGTACTTCACGCTCCCCGAGAACGCCACGCTGGCGCAGAGCACTGCGATGACGACGTTGGTGGGACGCGTGCCGGTCGACGGTCGCGTCACCGATCCGATGCAATTCAAGTTGCTCGTCGGCCGAGACAATCTTGCGGCATCAGGGCAGTACGTCCCCGCTGACTTGGTGGGTGTCGTGATGTCCGGCATCGCGATCGGCGATCAGGCGCTCTCATGCACCGAAGGCCTGATTCATTCGATGACCTTCGTGTTCGATGACGGCACCGTGCGCACCGTGTCGCAGCGCACGAACGGCGCGAGCACGGGACTCCAGAGCGGCGGTGGATCGTCGGGAGGCAAGTCGATCACCCAGGCGAGCAAGCTGGGCTGGATCAGCGACGCTTTCGGCAACCCGTGCATCCCCGGCCGCTTCGTGACCAACGCGCCGGCCTATCTGGCCGACGTGATCGGCGCCAAGGCTTTCTCGGTAGCCGGTGCAGCGCTCGCCGCCGCCGAAACCACGGTCACGTCCGGCGCGAGCGCGCTCGGAGCGACGACCAGCTCGACGGTGACGGGTGATCGCGGACGCTACGTTCTGGGCCGCACCGTGTCGGCCGGTACCGACGAAGTCGTCAGCTGGTTGATGCGACGGCTGAACAACAGCTTCGATGCGGTCGTCGTCCCGGCTGCAACCACGCTCGTGGTGCACATCGATCAGGAGATCGCGATCGACAAGGATCCCGTCGGTCGCAAGCTCGACTACGGCCGCGCGCGCATGACGTTGGCGCGCCAACAAGGAGTCAGCCATGGCCTTGATTGACACGGCGCGCCGCGGCGCGCTGGTCGCGCTTGCGTTGAGCGCGAGCGCGTGCACCCTCATGCCGGACCGAGAGAGTCCGCTGCCGAAGAGCGGGCCGACGATGGTCGACATCTACCGCGGCCACGCCAGCACCGCGGCAAGTGCGACGTTGTCGCAGGTGCCGCCGCGTGATCGCCTTCCAGCTCGAGCGGTGGACGACGACACCGTGAGTGCGCAGCGGCGCGCCGTGTCCGATCCGCTGAATGCGCGCTTCGATCGCCTTCCCAACCCCGATCTGGTGATGCTGGTCTTTCCGCATCTCGCCAGCGGTCGTTACCCCGTGCCGGGATACCAGACGGTGTTCCCGATGTGGGAGACGGTGCAGTACGCGCTTCCAGGCGAGGTCGCCGGTCGTCGCTGACCTACTCGAGAAGAATCAACGTGAACCTCTTTCGACGCAGCCCCGACACCGCGGAGTCCACTGGTCCTCTGACGATGCGTGATCGCCAACGCATGGCCATGCGTCCGCCCTCGTTCACGGACTTGCTGCCGTGGACGGCGTTCAGCCCGGACGACGAGGTGTTCGACCTCAACGACGGCGCGAGCGTCGGCGCGTTGCTCGACCTCACGCCGACTGCCACCGAGGCGATGCCGCTCGAGCTTCTCAGGGATCGTCACAGCAAGGTCCTGGCAGCGCTCAAGAGCGTGCCCGAGGAGGACCCCTCGGAGTGGATCGTCCAGTTCTTCGTCTACGACGACATCGACCTGGCGGGTCTGAACGTCTCAATTCGAGGACTACATCCGCGACACCCATGCCTCGAATCCCGCGTTCGGCGAGCAGGTGCTGCAGTCGAAGTTCACCCGCTTCATCATCGACGACATCGCGCGTCACGTCGCGATCGTGTCGAACCCTGACGGTGTTTTTAAGGACACCAAGGTCTCCGACCACGTCTGGAAGGCGCTCGTTCGCCGTGTGTGGTGCGTCATCTACCGCAAGTACCCGCCTGGGTACGCACCCGCGCCTCATGTGCCCTCGCCGCGCAAGCAGCTGCAGGCTGTCGTCGAAGGCATCTACAAGGGGCTGCGCGAGGCGCAGGTTGCGGCCCGACGTGGAACAGGCGCGGACTTCTATCGTTGGATGCTCTCGTTCTTCAATCGGCCCGAAGGCAAACTTCCGGGCGAAGTCTTCGACCTGTATCGCTACCCGGGGGATTCGCCGTACGGCCTGAACGGCACACCCGACGACGCTCCGCTGTGGCTGGACCTGGCCGAATCCGTGACGTTGAGCCGGCCCACCTCGCATCCGGATATCGGCTGCTGGGAGTTCGACGGCGTGCTCGTGCGGGCCCTCACCCTGCAGCAGTTGATCGAACAGCCGTCGATCGGGCTCTTCACTGCCGAACTCGACCACGGCGGGCGTCACTTCGCGCGCTTTGACCGCCTCCCGCCGGGTTCGATGCTGTCGATGACGATCCAGATGCGCCCGCAGCACCTTGTGCGCGACCACATCGAGCGGATCGATCTCGCGTCGCGTGCCAAGGTGCCCGAAGCGCAGCGGACAAAAGAAGAGGCAGCCCGCGTACTTCGTCGCATGGCCGACGACGACAAGTTGGTGCCGATGTTCCTGACGCTCTACGTTGCAGGCTCGAACACGGACGAGCTGAACGGCCGCGTGTCCGACATCACGGCCCAGTTCCAGACGGCCGGGCTGCGGTTCATCCAACCGAACCACGACCTGACGCCGCTTGACGCGTTTGTCCGCGGGTTGCCGATGTGCTTCGACCCGTACTTCGACACCAAGCACATGCGGCGCAGCAAGCTGGTGTTCCTGTCGCAGATCGCTGCGATGGTGCCGGTGTATGGGCGCCAGCGCGGCACCGGGCACCCCGGCCTCATGTTCTGGAATCGCGGCGGCGAGCCTTTGTGGTTCGATCCGCTGAACAAGTTCGACCGTTCGAAGAACGCGCACAAGCTCATCTTCGGACCCACCGGGTCCGGCAAGTCGGCCACGCTCAACTACGAGTTGCTGATGATGTTGGCGGTTTACCGGCCGCGGCTCGTCATCGTCGACGCCGGCAACTCGTTCGGGCTGATGGTCGAGTTCTGCTCGCGAATGGGTCTGAGCACGCACGTGATCAAGCTCAACCCCCAGGCCGACGTTCTCGTTGCCGCCGTTCGTCCTTGCACACAAGCTCCTCGACGACCCTAACGTCATGGACTCGTTTCGTGCTGCCGAGCAAAGCGCGACGAACGCCTCAGAAGCGCTTGTCGACGAGCTGGCGGCGGTTCTGGTGCCCGACACCTCCGACGCTGCCGCGGATCGTGATGCAAAGGTCGCTGCGGGCGCAATCGACGAAGAGACGAGCGCGCTGGACGAGAAGCGCGACATCCTGGGCGAGATGGTGATCGCCGCGATCATGATGATCACCGGCGGTGAAGAGAAGGAGATCCTCGGCTTCGGTCGTGCGGATCGGTTTCTCGTGTCGCGCGCGATCATCCGCGCGGCCCTCGCCAGCAAGTCCAAGGGCACACCGCATCCGCTCGTTCACGACGTCGCGGTGCAGCTGATGGCGATGCGCGACGACACCACGATGTCGCCGGCTCGGCGCGAGCGCGCCGAGCTGATGGGCCACGCGATGATCGACTTCACGCAGGGCCTGCGCGGCAAGCTCTTCAATCGCTACGGCGCCGACTGGCCCGACGTTCGACGTGATGCTCGTCGAGATGGGCATGCTGATCCAGGACGACTACAAGGATGCCCTCGCGCTCGCGTACTCGAGTCTGATCGATCACGTTCAGGCGAAGGCAGAGGCCAATCAGCACGATGGCAGACACGGCATCTTCCTGACGGACGAAGGCCACATCATCACGACCAACTCGCTGCTTGGGCCAAAGGTGGCCAAGGGTACGAAGATGTGGCGCAAGCTCAAGACGTGGTTCTGGCTGGCGACGCAGAACATCGGCGACTTCCCCGACCACATGGCGCGCATCCTGTCGATGTGTGAGTGGTGGCTGCTCTTGACGATGGAAAAGGGCGAGATCGACGACGTCGCTCGCTTCAAGACGCTCAGCAAAGAGCAGCGCTTGATGCTCGAGTCGACGCGCAAGGAGCCGCCGAAGTACACCGAGGGCGTCGTGCTCTCTACGGCCGCGCCCATGCTGGTCCGCAACGTGCCGCCGCCGTTAGCCATTGCGCTCGCGATGACCGAAGGCCACGAGAAGCTCGAGCGTGCCCAGCTCATGCAGCAGCACGGTTGCAGCGAACTCGACGCAGCCCTGCGCGTCGCCGAGCGCATCGCCGCAATGCGCTCGCTCAGCCGCCCGCGCGATCCATCCCTGGCCAAGCCGACAGCGTCGATCGCCCCGACTTCGACGGAGACCCAAGATGAACCTGTCTGACGCGGACGCTGCCGACGCCGGCCTTGCGCTCGTCGACGCGAGGACCTTCGCATGCACCGAGTACGCCGCGCGTGAGCGGCGCCTGCTTTTGATCGTCAGCCTTCCGGCGCAGGTTTCGCGCTTCGCCCTGTTCGAGGCCTTGCGGCCGCACGTCGGACGGTGGGGCCGGAGAGCCGGCGACGAGAGCGCGCTCATCGACCTGAGCAACCACCCGTCGGTGCCCGCGCAGACGATCTACAGCGATGGTTTGGTGCGCGACTGGCCCGATCTGGCCGAAGGCCTGGCGACGTTGATCGCGCGAGCCAACATCCTGATCGTCTTCGGCTTGGAGCAGATGCTTCAGGACACGCCGCATCGCCTCGCGGCTTTCCTCGAGGCACGTGCACGACACCAGATTCTGGTGGTGCTGTCGTCGCAGGCGCATCGCGTCGCCGCGCTCAACGTCAAGGGCACGCCGGTCTACGTCGATCGAAGCACCGCGCACTCGCCCGATCTGCGGGACGCGGCGACCCGCGTAGCTCTGCTCGCCATCGATTCGGCACGTAGGGCGTTCCGGCGCACGCCAGGCGAACGCGGTGCGACACAGCGGAGGTCGGAGTGATGGCTTTCCGCGTGCTCGTGTACTTGCCGTCCGCCTTACTTCTTTTGCTCGGTCTGGCACCGCTCGTGAGCACATCTGCGCAACCAGCGCCGAACGCTCGATCGGCGCCCGCAGCAGCGTCAACCGCGGCGCCTGCTGCGAACTGGTCACCGTCACGAGTCGACGTGTTCGTCACCAACGCAATGTATGTGGGTAACGCGGGCAGAGCGCGCATCCATCGCGTCGACGATCGCCAGCAGGTGGAGCGCGAACTCACGGGCACCGGCTTGCCTGGTGACCCCGAGCAAGCTCGCGCGATCGTGATGCAGCGCATGAAAACCATGGGTGCGCAACTCAACGAGCGCGTCATCGCGTCACTCGAGGCCGTCAAGCTGAGCGTCGCATGGAACATCCAGCGCGTTCCTGCGATCGTGTTCGACGGCCAACGCGCTGTCTACGGGGTCACCGATGTTGAACGCGCGCTAGCTATCGCGCGCGCTGGCGGCGGCGAACCCGTGCGGCTGCGCTTCCACATCGACGGGTGGGAGGCACGATGACACCGTGCATCCGCTTCGCGACATTGGCCGCCGGGCTGTCGCTCGCCCTTGCGCCCGTGCATGCGCAGCAGCCCGACGCGCCGATGAACAACAACCCCAGCACTGGGGGCGTCTACGGGGGCGGGACGAGCAACACGACGAGCGCGCTCGCTGAAGAAGCAGATACCAACACGTCAAAGATCTTCACTGCGACGGTCGACGGTGTGTTCGAGTGCTTCCGCTGGCAACCAGTAGGGGTATGCGTGTGGCTGGTGTGCACCTATAACTACTGCTACGCCAGCACGACCGTGCGCGTACGGCACTACACGCCCGACGTGACGATCAGCACATGGCACGACAAGGACACACACCCCTGGAGCGATTACGGGCGACGCATCGCACAGTCGGTCGGCAGCCCTGCCCAGTGGATGATGTCGCAGGTCACGAGTTCGAGCACGGCAGCGCTTGCGCTCGATTCGGCCGGCACCAAAACCCAGACGGCACAGCGCACTGCGCGAGACACCCGCAGCTACGTCTATCGCGGTACTGATGCGATCGGCAACCCTGTGAACTTCGTGACGGGTGCGACCACAGGCGACTACGGCAACGGCGGCAACTCGGGGCCGTCGTCAGTCCCGATTCCGACACCTTACGAATTGATGATGTGGTTGCAGCAATTTCCGCAGCAAGTGGCGGACCAATGGGCCAGCATCCCGTCGACCTACACCACGGGCCAGCTCAACTACACGCAACAGCAAAGCGGCACATTCGGCAGCCTGCTCGGCTTCAGCTCGGGCTCCGGAGCGGATCCTCGTCGGGCACGTCGACGATCAACAGCATCGTGAGCATCTACAACACGATGATGGGCAGCAGCACCAGCAACGGGTCGCTGCAACTGGGTACGGGTACTGGCGGAGGAACGGGCGGAGGCACCGGCGGCGTCAACACAGGCGGCACTGACTACATGTGCCCGCCGAGCATCCAACCTTTCGGGCTGGCGTTTCAGTCCGATCTTGATGCGCCCTTCTGGCGTGGCGTGGTCCCGCTCGAGAGCATTTATCCGGCCACGTGGTTGCCAGGGATGCGTGAGGTTGGTCAGGGCATCTTCCAGACCTGGGGGAACGTCTGGCCTCGTCAAGGCGCCATCTACCAGCAGCACCCCGTTAAGGCCGCGGCCGTCGTCGCGCAACGCACCGGGGACATCATCAGCTACAAGGCGCAGCCCCACATCTACCGCGCGCTCGTGCTTGACGAGAACCCTAACTACAGATTTTTTGGCTTCCAGGGGATTCGTGAGCACGACATCGATCACACGATCTGGCAGCGGGTGTTCCCGAACGCGCAGAAAACCTGCGCGATCTTCGGCGAAGACGATTCGCTGACCTTGATCGGCTTCGGCGACGGCCACAACTTCAACCGCCGAGGAACTGTGTGGAACGCGTGGCGACGCCAGGATTGCTGCGCGTTGGCGCGAGGCGGCGTCGCGATCTTCATCGCCTCGATCCCACCATGAAGCCGGAGACGCGCATGAACGCGAAGAAGGCCGCTCCGCGTGCAAGGCTCTCTTCCTCGGAGTGGAGCGATCTGCTCTGGCTGCCCGAGGTCCATGAGGCCATCGAGGATGTCGAGCGCGGGAAAGCGAAGCGCGGCAGCGTCCAACGAAAACACGCAGTCGGCTCGAGCGGAGTCACGGCCAACGATCAGGCGCTGGTCGATCGGCATTTCGCCGCAGCGCGCGCCAAGCTCGAACAACTGGCTGAGTTCCATGCGCCACTTGCACGGCACCCACTACTGACGGATGAGTCGCCGCTGCGTCACGTCCGAGCGCGAGCCAAGGAATGACCATGAAGCCACGCTTCTTCGAACTGACCAAAACGCTCGCCGTCGCCGGGCTGCTGGCTCTTGCGGTCTCCACCGCCCAAGCGCAGACCCCGCCGAGCCGCACGGCCGGCACGCTCTACTACCGCGTCGGAGGGCACGATCCCGCGTCGTTGGCAGCGAACCCCAACGCCTTCAAGCTGCGCTTGTCACTCGGCGGCTCGATCAGCCTGGGTTACACGTGCGGCAAGTTCAACCTCAGTGCCATGTGGCAGAACTACATGGCTCAGATCTCCAACTTCGGCGACACCGTCCAGGATGCGCTCACCGCGGTGGTCATGGGATTCGTTTCGTCGCTGCCGATGTACATCCTGCAGCGCGCGCAGCCCGGGCTGTATGAACTCTTCCAGACCTACTACTCGAAGTTCGAGATCGCGAAGAACCTCGCGGTCAAAACATGCGAGGAGATGGAGGCACAGATAGCGGCGGGCGGCAACCCGTACCAGGACTACGTCAACATGGCCCGCTCGGAGTACTGGATGGACGCCACGAACAACGGCGTCCGGGACTCGAACGGCAACACCGTGGCGTCCAATGACGACGCGATCGCGGTCAAGCAGCGGGTCCAAGAGAACCCGGGCGTGAAGGGCATGCAGCCGTTCCACGGCGTGATGCGCGGCGGTGAGAACCAGCCGCCCTTCCGCATCGTCACCGACACGACCCAGGCGGCCTACAACGTCACGATGAGCCAGGCGCCCGCGGCGCCGGCGACGACGGTTTACCCGCCGAACACCCGCCTGACATCGCTTTGGAACTCGCCGCAGGATGCAGCCCGTTGGGCGACCGACGTGCTGGGCGACACCGAGATCTCGACCTGTTCGCAGCAGAACTGCGGCACCGACTCGCAGAGCACCGGCAAGGCTACCGTCACGGCGCTCGGGTTGCATCCCAAGTACGACGCGGCCGTGACCAGCGTCGAAACCAATCTGAGCAACTTGGTCACGTCCAACAACCCCTCGACAGCGGCACTTGACGCGGTAGCGGCGCCGGGCGTCGGGCTCACCCGAGACGTGATCGACGCGCTGCGACGGCTGCCTCCTGGGAACCGGCCCGGCATGGTCGCCCGCCTCGCGCGCGAAGTCGCACTCGCGCAGACGATCGAGCGCGCGCTGACGCTGCGCGAGCTGCTGTCCACCGGAGCGAGTCATTCGCAGTACCAGGGCGTCACGACCGACGTCCGCGCCCGCATCGCCCAACTCAATCGCGAAATCGACGATCTGCGCTCGGCGCAGCAGATCCGAAAGGAGCTTGTCTCGACGACGGCGTCAACGTTGCTCGAGTGGGACCGCCAGACCGCCGCGTCCAATTCCTCGAGCGTGCAACCCGGCGCTGAAGTGACGCCGCGACCGATGACGAATGGAGCCGTTCGATGACGCCCCGTCGCAAGACTCGGCTGCGCGCACTCGGAGTCGGCCTGGCACTCGCGGTTGTCGTCTTCGCGGTGGCGCTCGCTGCCGCGGTGGCGATGGTTCGCGCGAGCGGCAGCATCGCTGCTGCGCACGCTTGGGTGCTCTCGGCTCGGCCGTACTTCCTGACCGCGCAGCTGCTGTGGCTCGCAGCGTTTTGGATCTACTGGGCGCCACTCGTCGGCTGGCTTGCCAAGCGGCGAGGGCTCGATCCGGCCCACGCTGCGGTGCTCGAGTCACTTCGCGGACGCGTGTTTCTGATGCTGGGCGCCTGCGAGGCCGTGATCGTCGCACGCGCCATCGCCGGATAGGCCGATCGGGAGAGCGACATGGGCTTGGACTCGTACCTGGAGCTGTTCGTCACCTCCTACGGGTGGTGGATCTCCAACATCGTCTTCGGTGTCCTCGTCGACACCGGCATCGTCTTCATCCCCGTCATCGTCACGATCGCCAGCGTCATGCTCCAGGCGCACGAGGACGCCGACGGCGGCGGTGTCATGTGGGCGGTGCGCAAGCTCGAGGTCGAAGTCATCACCAGCTTGTTCGTCATCTCGATGGCGCTCGTGCCCTTCTCGTTGTCGTCGATCGATCAGGCCACCCTCGCCTTCCAGCCCACGCCGACGATCACGAACCCGACGCCGGCGCCGGTCACGGCCACTTCGACCGCCACCACCTACGACGCAGCGTTCACAGGAGCCTCGACGGCGACCGTGCCCGTGCCGCTGTGGTGGTACGCCGTGATGGCCGTCTCGAGCGGCGTCAACAACGCAGTCCGCGCCGGTGTCGCCAACTCGGCCTCAGGGATCCGCGAGGCCGAGCAGCTCGCACGCCTCGCGACGATCGAAAGTCCTGCGCTGCGCGCAGAGGCGCAGCGTTTCAGGAGCGAGTGCTGGGTGCCGGTGCACAGCCAGTTCCACAGCCCGCAAGCATCCACCACGGGTGTCGCCGCAAGCGTTGCCTCCAATCCGATCTACGGCAAGGAGGACACCGAGTGGATCGGCAGCAAGACGTTCCTGACCGATCCGAACTACTACGCGGCGTACCGCGCCCGCGACGTGGTCGCAGGGTTTGCAATGGATCCGGTCGATGACATGGACGCTCGTCCGGCGGACGTTGGCTCCCGGCCGAATTGTCTGCGCTGGTGGACCGATGCGGCGAACGGGCTGCGCACGCGTCTGATCGCGCAAGGGGGCTCCACACTGGCGAACGCCGTCAACAGCGCGTGCCGGTACATCTCCGTCGGATTCGTCGCCAATGCCGTCGGCGCCGATTGCATGTGGACGCAGGACAAGCTGCTTCAGCAGGCGCTCTTCAAGACGCAGGCCAACTTCGTCAACGTCGACCAGGTGCTCGGGGGGCAGAACACAAGCAGGCACAGCTTGCCCGCCGCCTTGTCGATTTTCGGCATTGGCTACAAGTCGCTCGAGGCCAGCTTCAGCTACCAGCCGATCATCAACTTCCTGATCCTGGCGCAGCCGCTTGTGCTCATGGCCATGTACATGTTCATGCCGCTCGCGGTTGTCTTCAGTCGCTACAGCCTGAACTTCATGATCTACGGGGCGATCGCGATCTTCACGGTGAAGTTCTGGATGGCGATGTGGTCGATCGCCGATGTGATTGACACGCGCCTCGTGAAGGCGATGTACCCCGACTCGTCGAACCTTGTTCAGGAATTCTTCGCCAACGGCTTTGACGGCGGTGGCAAGCGAATGATCCTGAACGCGCTCACGCTGGGGCTGTTCCTCGCCTTCCCGTTGATCTGGAGCGGGATGATGGCTTGGTTGGGCTTCCGAGTCGGCAACGCCATTACCGCCAGCCTGTCCGCAGCTTACGGCGGTGGCGCAAGCGCAGGCGCGAAGGCGACAGACCTCACCACTTCAGCAGCACGGCGCCTGCGCTAGCTCAGTGGTCGTAGTTGTCCGGGTGCCAGTACTTGTCATCACTCCAAACCCTATCAGCTGCTGACAGGCCTTGATCCCTTGCTTCAGATCGGTCACCGGCCAATGCGCCGAGAAGCCCGACGAGGCCCTTAAACACTCGAACCAGCAGATCCAACATGACCGTACTCCTGACTTCGCACTTTTCATCTTACGCCTCGCCCCGGGCTTACCCGGACACGCGGCGCGTCCAGTAGGAAAACGCCGTGACGCGCCTTATGGACGACCGTTTCAGCGCCCAGCCTCCCGAGCGCCGCGCGATGCTCGAGGAGGCAGCCTTGCGGCTGCTCGCCGTGGGCGCCTACGGCATGCTGATCTACGGCGTGTTGACGCAATGGCTTGCGGCGCCCGGCCGGGTCACGCTTCTGCTGCTGCTTGTGGTCGAAACGTTCACGCTCGGCCTGATCGTCTTCGCTCGGCAGGCCCGAGTGCGCGACACGTCGTTCGTGGCCTTGCTGTCGACGGTGTTCGCGTCGTTCTACTTCGTCCTGCTCTCGTTGACGCCCGGCGCCCACCTGCTTCCCGAAACCGTCGCTGCCGTACTCCAGATGATGGGCTTGTCGATGCAGATCTGGGCCAAGTGGACGCTCGGCCGCTCGTTCGGCCTGCTGCCGGCGCAGCGCGGCCTGGTGACCGGCGGCCCGTACGCGGTCGTACGTCATCCGATCTATCTCGGCTACTTCGTTGCCCACGCCGGGTTCCTGTCAGCGAACTTCTCGTTCCACAACGTCGTGGTGCTGGCCGTGCTGTACGGCCTGCAGTGGGTGCGGATCACGCGCGAGGAGCTGTTGCTGACCTCGGCATCGAGCGACTACGCCAGCTACGCGCAGCGCGTGCGCTGGCGTGTTTTCCCGGGAGTGTTGTGATGGACGTTGCACCCGACCTCAGCCTGGCGCGGCACGCTGCCGAAGGCGATGCGCAGTGGATCGAGAGCGAGGGCCAGGTCGTGAACTACCCCGCCTTCGTGCTGTGCCTGCTCTTTGCGTGGCTGATCGTGCCCGCGCTCTACGCCGCCTATCGCTGGTTCTGGACCAATGCACACGTCTACACCCTGACCGACCAGCGGCTGTCCGAGTCCAGCGGCCTCTTCTCGCGCTCGGTCGAGATCGTCGAGCTCTACCGCGTCAAGGACTTGTCGATCGAACAACCGCTGCTGCAGCGCATGCTGGGCCGCGGCCGCGTCGTCATCGAAACGTCGGATCGATCGACTCCGACGATCGTTCTCAACGCCATTCGGCGCCCCGAGGAAGTCGCCTCGATGCTGCGCGAGCGCGTCGAACGCACCCGCGTGACCAAGGGCGTCCGCGAAATCGACTGAGGTGAAGCCATGACCAACACCACCGGGTGGATCATCGTGGGCGCTCTCGCGCTGCTCGTCGCGGCACTCTACGCGGACAAGAACGGCGCGCAGCCACCTCCCCCACGCTCCTCGGCCGAGCCAGTTCCGACCCTGCCTGCGGCCGACATCGTCAAGTCCGGCATCGAGACAAATACGCAAGGCCAAGTCAAGGTGGCCGCAGTCCGCGAGTCGGTCATCAAGGGGCTGTACGAGGTGACCACGCCGGCGATGGACCTGTTCTACGCCGACGCGACCGGACGCTATAGCCTGGTCGAAGGTCGGCTCGTGGATATGCGCGACAAGCGCGACCTGACCTCAGTGCGGCTCGACGAGCTGCGGCGCATCGACTTCAAGACCTTGCCGCTCGAGCTGGCATTCAAGACAGGCACGGGCAGCCGCTTGATCGCGGTCTTCGAAGACCCCTTGTGTCCCATCTGCCGGCCGCTGCACAAATTCCTCGCGCAGATCCCGGACACCACCGTCTACCACTTCCCGTACCCCGTCATCAGCAACGACTCCTTCAAGATTGCGGCGACCGCGTGGTGCTCGCCCGACAAGGCCGCAGTCTGGAATACGGCCATGACGTTCACCGGGATGCAGCTGATGGAACGGCCGAGCTGCGACATCAGCGGCATCAAGGCCATCCTCGACCTGGGCGAGCGCCTGCAGGTCCAAGGCACGCCCACGGTGTTCCTGGCAGATGGTCGCAGGCTGCAAGGCGCTACGCCGCCGGAGGCGTTCATGGACGCGCTGGAGCAGGCCTCCAAGGCGTCGACGGCGCAGTTGAGGTAGGCCCATGAGCGCCGCGCGCCATGAGTCGTTCCGCGGCCCGCGGCGCGTGCTGCGGTGCGTTCAGCACGCGTTTGCAGCCACGTGTGCATTCCTCGAAGTCCGCATGAGATCCGTTGTGCGCTGGGTAAGCTGGGCGCACGTCGCGATCGTCATCGCCGTCGTCACGTTCTACGTCTTGGCGCCTGAGCAGTTTGCCGAGCTGGCGCGCTTCGCCCGAAACCGCCACCACCTTTGGTTATGGCCACCATGCGGGCCACCCGTGTGCTGGCGCTGACCGAGCGATGCACATCCAGTCGAACGGAGCACCCCTATGCCTCAGCTAACGATCCGGACCGCGGCCTTGGTGATCGCACTGTGGCTATCGACCGCGGCCAACGCACAACGCGAGCCCCCGACCCCGTCTCGCACTCCAAGCGAGGAACTTGCATGGGTCGACCTGCGCACCAACACCGAACAAGCCGCGGCCCTGCGCCGACTTTGGGAGGATCGCCTCGCGGCGGCTCGCGCCAGAGCGGCCAGTGCAGCGCCGATCGTCGCGTACAGCAGCGTCAAGCAACTCGCCGCCGCCAGCGGCGCTCCGGCGCTCGCGGTGTCATTCCTCTTCAGCATGTACGACTGCGAGTTGCCCGGCAACGGTCGTGGCCAAGTCGACATGTATCGCGCGTTGCCCGATGCGAATCGTCGTCGACGGCGGCGTCAAGACGCATGAAGGCGTCTGCCACCTGCACGTCGATCCGCTGCCCGCGGGCGTGCCGGGCCCCTCCGCCTGTGAGCAACAAGACGCTCGTCTGGCGCGAGGGCGAGTCCGTGCGCGTGCGCATCGTGCAGCACGGGAAGATTGTCCAAGGCTGCGAAAGCAGTCACCGGTGGAGATGATCGCGATGATCAAGGCCTTCGTTCGTGCGCGCCGGCTCTTCGCGGCGCTCCTGCTCACGCCGTTGATCGCCTGGGCGGCCATCGTCACGGCGCAAGACATCATCAACGCGATCCTCGCCTCACCCTACGCGAGCCCGTACCTGCGCGCCCACGCGGCGGAGATCGCCGCCCTCGCGATCAACGTCGAGTCCGGTGGCAACACCGAGGCGTACAACGGGAGTTGCTGCTACGGAGTACTCCAGCTGAACACGACCAACATCAACGCCGCGGGCATGTCGACCCAGCAGTACCTCAATGCATCGCTGCAGACGCAGATCAACGCGTGGGCCAATGTTCAGTCGACTGCGCTCAACTACGCCGGCATCCAGCCTCTCTATGGCATGGCCACCTTTGACGGCCAACCCGTCGACGCCGCGTTCATGCTCGCTTGCGTGCAGCTGGGGCAAGGCAACTGCACCCGCATGTTGCAGTCCGGCACTTGCAACGGATTCGCGGACAGCAACGGCACGACGATCTGCAGCATGGCCACCCGCCTGCGCGCCGGCATGGCGGGTGCGACTTCGAGCCCCACTGCGTCACCAACCTCACCCGGCCTGAATCCAGGAGGAGGCTCGATGATGCCGGCCATCCCATCAGGCCTCACCCCGGCGCAAGGTTTCGCGGCCGGCGCGGGCAGCGGCGTCACTGCCTCATCGATGAACGGGGCGATCCGACTCGTTGCCGCGGCGCTGATCCTTGTCTTCGCCGCTTGGGCAGTGCTCGGGCACTGGGTCCAGTTCGTCAGCGGCCAGCTGCATCTTTCCGACGTGCAGATCAACATCGTGCGCATGCTCGTCGTCGTTTCGCTGGTCCTGGTGCTGCTGAACTGAGGCGCCCTTCGGACACATCAAGGGATGCTCATGTGGGTATTGATCTTGACGTACGCATCGAGTGACCCCGGACCGGCTTTCGGTCCAAACGATACTCATCATCCCCTCTTGAAGGGGAACGCGGAGAAGTTTCCATGAGCAGTACGCCCCACACACAACGCCTGGTCTGCTTGGTCGTTGCGACGGTGCTCGCCGGCTGTGCAGCTATCGACGAGTTTCATCAGAGGCCGGTCAGACAGCCGGACGGGTCCTATCGTCCGGCGCAATCCGCGCAGAACCCCAGCCAAGCCGCTGTCGACCCACCGACCGCGCCGCAGCTTTGCCAGAAGTACAACCTCAGGTCGACGATCGACGTTGACATGGCCTACGTTCGCGCCGTCAAGGAATTCGGCTTCGTGCCCGTGGAGGAGATCGAGCGCAACATCAAAGGCCGCCCCTTCATCTTGGCGCAGGGGCTGAAGCACAACAAGACGCCAGGCATCATGTACAACATGGCCCAAGGCGTCACGGTGGCAGTCGGCGAGAAGAAGGTCAGCCCGTGGATGAACATGGACATCGTCAAGGCCAGGGCCGGCAGCGTTATCGCAGGCGATTTCTGCTACGTCGATCGCGGTATCGGTGACGTGCGGCAGCCCATCCTTGCAAAGCTGGAAGCCACCTTCAAGGAGTAGGCGGCATGCCTGGGGTCCCGCCACCGCTTGCGAGTGCGTTCGCACGCTCGATCCCGAGAGACAGGTCGTTGGCTCCTGCCTGGTCTCAGTGCCCCTTGAAACTGCGGTCGAGGTCGACGCGGTTCAGTTCATCCGTGTAGACGTTGTCGGTTGCTGGCCGAGGCCGCCGAGAAGCGGCGCGGCATACGATCTCAACGTTGCTCACGAGAGCGCTCGGCTCGAGCACGTGTCGAGTGCACGGCCCGATGGCGGTGTCAATCGTCCGCAGCATGCGTGTTGCGAAGGCTGATGCCAGTTGCGGATCGGCGACGACGTTGACCAAGACGACGCCACCGTCGACGAGCGCACGCGGCAAGCCGCGCCAAAACTCGACTGTGACCAAGTGACTCGGAATGGATACGTGGGACGCGAAGGTGTCGACAACGATCGCGTCATAGCGACGATCCGTCTGCATGACGTAGCGTCTCGCGTCCCCGACCACGAAAGCTCCGCGAGCCGGCTTGCCCAGGAACGCTGCTTCGGCCAGCGCCTTGACCTGCGGGTCGATGTCTACGTAGGTGTACGAGTTCGCGTCGTCACCCAAGCCGAGCGTGAATCCGCCGGCGCCGAGCACGAGGATGTGCTTTCCTTCGAATCGCAGGTCGCTGCGCAGCACCTTGGACAGGTACTCGATGTATGCCGCGCGTTGCCTTGGCTCGCCGGCATCCAGCGTGCTGGCCGATTGTTGGTTGATGACGAAGTGCTCGATCGGCAGCGTGCTTCCTGCGCTGCCCGTCGTCGTCTCGATCTGGCGCAGCACGACATAGTCGGCGTACGCGGTTTCAGCGAGCACGAACGGCGTGGGGACCAAGTTGACCATGGCAACGGTGCCCAGCGTCACGATCGAAGCCCTGAACAGGCGGTGTCCGTCGACCAGACGGCGAGCCGTTACTGCGGCCATAGTCGCCAGCGGTGCCGCAGCGAGGACGACTGCCCAGCGTAGGCCGAACAACTGCATCACGACGAGCGACAGTCCCAGTGCGCTGATGACCGAGCCTGCCGTCGACCAGGCCAGTGCTACACCAGCCGAGTGGCCGGCCCGCGCGCCGCGCAGCTCGTTGCTCAGGACCGGAACCGTCTGGGCCAGCAAGAAGGCCGGAGGTGCCATCGCAGTGACCAAGTAGATCGCCAGCGCGAGCAGCCGCTCGGGAACGAGCGCGAACACGAGCGCGGCGTACCACGCCGACAACCCCACCCCTGCAAATAGCGCCGCCGCGATGAAGTTGACGACCACGCGGCGATCGAACGCCGTTCCGATGCGCGACGCGCGGTGATAGCCCAGCGCAAGCGCCGCAAGGAACAGCGCGATCGTCGGCGCCGTGATCGTGATCGAACTGCCCACGTACGGCACGATGCGGCGTAACGCCACCACTTCGATGCCCAGCGAGCAAAGCCCCTCCACGGCGACCAGGGCAAAGACCAGTTGGCGATTCATCTGGCATTCCTTCGCTTGCCCTACCCCGCGACACAACTCACGATTGCCGCCTCCCACTGAGAGAACGACTCGATCGTTCCCAGCGATCGACGTGCGCAATTCGGATGTTCGCATGGGGGCTCACGCAGCATCATGGGCAATGGGTTGGTGCTGCAAGAGATCTTGTAGCGCGTGCTGCGCGGCCGTCTCGCTCGCTGGCGGTTGGCTCGATTCGCCTTGTGAATCATGCACTTGCCTGAGGACGAGATCTTGTAGCGCAGGCGCCAACGGCGCAGCGGCAGCGGCGGCCGGGCTCGGCGCCGGCGGTGTGGCCCGGTTCGCCGTCGGCGTCGTCGATGCGGCCGCATTGATCCTGTCCATCGGCGCCGCCCTCCCGGCGGCGTCGATGTTCGTCCTCGCCGTGCGCGAGAACCGAAGCGAGCACGATCAACAAGAACAAGGAACAAGACGCAGCCGACAGCGAACAAGGAACAAGACGCAGCGGTCAAGAGACCGTGAGCGAACAAAAGAACAAAACGGCCAACAAGACGCAGCCCCAACAAGACGATGTCGATGTTCAGGCCAATGGGTTCTGACGAGATTCAGGTCGGCGATGACAGCTGGCACTGCTCAACATCTCCAGGGCTTCGCGGCAGCATGCGCGACCCATTGCCACCAGCCGCTGCGCCTGCCGAATGAGATCAACTCAAACGTCACCCAGCCAGGTCGCTCGGTACTGCGCCAGTCCAGCAAGCCCGAGCGCGCGCATCGCAGCCTTGGGGTCGTCCTCGTACCGATTGACGATGTAGCGACACTGCCCCTTCACGGCATCGCCTAGATTCAGTCCCTCGACGAACGACTGCAGGCGATCGACGGCCTCCAGCTTCTCGATATGCAGCGACGCGGGCATGCCGGCCTCGTCCGACACCACGAATTGATACGGCTTCAAGTCGACAACGACGGTCCTGATGCTGCGCAGTCGCCAGCTCAGGTCGACGAGCGCTGCCTCGAGACACGCTTGGCCGACTCCCGGGCGCGTGCCGCCGCGCCGCTCCCACAACCACACGAACGCCAGGTCTCCTGCGTCGATCAGAGCCTCGGCGTCATCATGCTGCTCCAAGAACGCCGTGGCTTGCAGCAAATCGACGTCGGCGAGAGTGTCGGCCGCGGTCACGAGATCCCACCTCCCTCCGACCGGCATCCCATCGATTCGATCGAAGCAGTACGCCATGCCATTGGCGATCGCGTCTGGCAGCTCGCTGGCCGCATCCTCGCGCAGCTCGGCACACCACTCGTACGCTCGCACAGGGCTCCCCCCTTCGACCGCGTAGCGCATCACGTCGATGCTCACGCCGCCCAAGCCGGTCTGGATCATGTGGCGGGCAAGTGCCTTCCCCGCATTGCTTGATGCGCGCCTTTGAGGGGCCCACAGGCGATAGCCGTTGCTGAACGCGTCGACCATGAAGAACGATCGAAGCCTGCGTTGACCCAGCCTGGATTTCAGTACCGACATAAGGAGGTCGGCAAGAGCGTTGCGGTCGGCGGGGTCGTCGATTCCCCGCGGGAAGACTTCGTCGCCAATCGCAATGCCGTCCGGCGCGATGCCGCTGTGGGTCTGCGTCCTTTCGATCGGGTCCTGGCCTGGGTGGGCCTCGAACATCAGCCTGGGAATCGCCTGCAGACACAGCGCGTGCCGAGCAAACGATTCGACGAGCCCTCGCGTGCCCGCCGGAGTGATCAAGGGGCTGCCGAGCAGTTGCGCGAACGTGCTGTCCGGGAAGTCGAGCGCCGTCGGTCGTTCGATGTCGGGTTGCGGCCCCGACGAGGCTCGCAGCAGCTCCTGCAGGAACTGAAACACCGAGGTCACGACGGTGCCTGGCTGAGGATCGGTGACCTCGACGAACCGCTGCCCGAAGTCGTCCTGGTCCAGCCAGGATTCGTAGACGGCCGTCAGTCTGTCGCGCAACGCTGGTTCGATCATCCTGCCGCCTTGGTTCTGGGCTGCCTGTTGATCCGCACCCTGCTTGCATGTCCAGTCTAGCGTCGGCACCGGCCGTCACGGCTTCGGCGGCGGCTTCGTCCACATTGGTAGGGAAGGTCCCGGCGCCCTGGCCGTTCAGCGCATCGCGTCCAACAGTTGTCGGGATAGGCGCGGGATAGGCGCTGCCCGAAGTGCCAGTCGCTGGTGCGAGCACAGTGACTGCAAGACCGGCACGCCGAGCTCTTGCCGGCCGAGTACTTCCACATCGTCTTCACCGCCCCTTGAATTTGAACTTTGAACGGCGCCTTCTCGCCGACGATCTTGCCCTGCAGGATCCATCACCGGGAGTGAGCACCCTGGCACGGCAACGTACTCACGCTGCCGGCCAGAAGCGGCTGCTCGACCACAGCGGGTCGACCGTTCCCTTCAGGGTCAGATCAGAGGCTGGGAGACCCGATGGCCAGCAGTGAGGCAAGTTGCCGGACGAACACCCCGCGGTTCGAGCCGGCGAAGATGCAACCGCTGCCGGCGGTAACGGCGACCCTCGTCACCTGTTCGAAGTCCTGCATGCCCTCGGTCCAGCGTCGCCAACGCCGCCCAACGTCGGTCGAAAGCCAGACGCCTTCGTCGGCGGCGGCAATCAAGAGCTCGCCGCATCCGGCAAGGTCGTAGATGCTGGTCCTGCCCCGGTGGCGCGTCGCCAACAGGGGATCGACTCTTCCAGCCAGTGGACTCCACCTTCGTAGAGTCCGGCGATCACGCGCATCCCCGTGGACGCGCCTGCCAGCTTCAGCGCCATCACAGGCTGCGCCGGCAGCCCTTCGCCGAGCGGATTCCAGGTGACGCCATCGTCCCTGGTCCAGAACGCTCCGGCGTCGTAGGTGCCGGCAAGAAGCACGTGCCAGGGTTGTGGCGCGACGGTGACGGCCATCGGCCGGTCGGGAAGGCCCGGCAGTGTCTGCCATGTCTGACCCCGATCGCTACTCTTGAGCACGTTGGCGAACTGCACCACGGCATACAGGGCGCCGCGGTGGTCGCTGACGATGTCTCGGACTGCCCCTGAAGAGCTGCGATGCCGGTACACACAGGTCCAATGTCCGCCGTAGTCATCGCTTCGATGGATGGTGCCGTCTTCCGTGCCCACGAGCAGCGTCTGCTCGCGACCCCAGCCGACGGTGCGCGGTGCGCCGCGCTGCGGCGGCGGGTCGGGCAGCACCGCGGCGGCGCGGATCGTCGATCGCGGAAGCTGCAGCAGCGCGTCAAAGCTGCGGCCCTCGTCGTCCGTGACATAGAGCGCCCCGCCAGCGCCGACGTAGACTGCGCCGGCACTGCCGTTGGCGAGCGCACCGCAGCCGATGCGTTCGCTGCCTGCCCAGGTGCGGATCCACCGCCGGCCGCGCGCCTGGCGTTCGTAGATGCCGCCCCCGTCCGTGCCGATCACCGCAGCGCCTGTTGGCGTGTACTGCGCGGCCACGACGCGACAGTGGACCAAGCCTTCGTCGGCACGGGCGAAGGTGGCGCCGGCGTCGATGCTTTCGTAGAGGCCCTTGTCGGTGCAGACCAGCATGGCCTTCGGCTCCCGGCTGTCGAAAGCAATTGCGAGCGTGTCAACGTCGCCGCCGGCGTGCAGCCGCTCGAAGCTGGCGCCACGGTCGCGGCTGATCCACGCGCCCTTGCCTTGGGTACCGATCGCAACCGTTGCAGGGTCGTGCGGCGAGACGGCCAGCGCCCACAGCGTCTGCGAGTCGGTGTGTGCCGCACGCATATAGGCGACGCCTCCGTTGCCGCTGACAAAGACGCCATCGTCGGCGGTGGCGACATAGACCGTGCGCGGATCGCCGGGCGCAAGGACGATCCGGTTCACGTTGCGGAACGGCCCGGTTCTCCAGGTATGCCCGCCGTCGCGTGAGACATGCAGGTCGCCGGCGCCGATGTCGTCCGTCCAGTCTTCCTCCAGTGCCGGGGCTGCGCTCATGCCGAAGCCAGTCGCCGCTGTGGCGCTCGTGCCCGACCAGTAGCGCCCGGTGCCGACCAGGATTCGTGACGGGTCGCCTGGATCCACGGCGATCGATCGAACGCCTCGGTCGCCCAGCGCCGCGAACCGGGGGTGCGCCTGCCAGCCGGAGAGCACACCTTCGGTGCGAAGCAGCTGACCTTCCGTGCCCACCCACAAACCGTGCCCGCGCCCAGGACTGGCGACGGCGATGCACTTGGGCGGCCGAGCATCAGGCACGCGGGCAAAGGTGACCCAGCGGCCGCTGCCGGTGTCGCGCCGCAGGATGCGCCCTCCGAGCAGGCTCCCCGCAAAGCTCTCCGCTCCCTCCTGCGCCAGGGCCATCACTACCTCGATCACGGGTTGGGGCAAGGCCGTCCAGCGTTCGTCGGGCCAAGGGCCTGGCGGATGCAGCCGCGCTGCAGCGTCGACCCGGGCCTGCACCGCTGCGACCAGACGCGCCGCGTCCGCCTGAAAGGCGGGGCCGCTCGCCATCTGCAGGCCGTTGCGGCGCAACAGGGGGTGGAGCGTGGCAGGCAGTTCCCTGGCCTTGGGAAAGGGGGCATGGTCGATGAGCACAGGGATGATCTCGAGGCCGCCGGCGAGGGCGGTCTCGATCTCGAGCCTGACCACGTCATAGGGGGCGCGTAGGCGTTTGGCGTTTCGGTGCCATCCCGGGCCGATCAGGAGGACCTGCACTTCACAGGAGGCGAGCGCCTGCGTGATGGCGCCGAGAAAGTCCTGGCCTGGGTGGATCTTGTCGAGGTCGAAGAAGACTGCGTCGCTTCCGAAGGTCTCTGCTAGGCACGCGACGACGCGGCTGCAGATCTGCTGCGTGTCGTCACGCCTGTAGGAGACGAAGACGCCTGACATTTGCCACCTCCTCCGGTGAGGCGCTCCCTGTCAGGGAATGTCGGCGCGCCTCGCAGGTGCGGATGATGCGGCGGCGTGCGCTAGTCGGGCGCGACCAAGACGGCCAGACGGCCTGCGGTCTGACCTCATGCCGTCGCTACCCGATCCTCCATCAACAGGGCAACAGGGCCACACATCGCTCAGGCTCCAAGCGTCCGAGGGCACATCGTCGAGCACGGGCAGGCCGATCACCAACCTCGGCCCCAGTTCGCGCACCACCATCACCAGCGCCAGTTCGGGCACCGGGCGCGCGTCACCGGAGCGGCGCGACAGCACGTCCTTGTTCGGCCCGCCGCCGCTGTCGCCCGCCAGGCGTTGGACTTCGGTGATATCCAAAGCAGGAAGCAGGTTTGCTGGGCGGTGAAGCGTTGGATGCCGCGCTCTGCGAGCGCTTCGCGACGAGGTCCCATCGCGTTGATGCTGCCCGCCACCTGATGCCCAGGCCGGGGCAGTGCAGCATGAGCGTCTGCGGCTGACGGCCCACGACTCTCGGCTGTCATTTCAGATTTCAGATCAGCAAGACCGGCCGTTCGCGAGCAGTCCTTGTCGGCCAGGAGCAGACAGTTCCCACCGTGCGGTTCAGGCTGATTGATTTGCGACAGGCATGTTCTCTGGCGCCGGTGCCAGCGGCACAACCGATCGCAACAACGAATCGAGTGCGTTCGGGCTAACCGGCTTGATGAGATGATGATCGAAGCCGGCGTCGCGAGTGCGGCGCATGTCTTCCTGCTGGCCCCAACCTGTCAAAGCGACCAGGACCATCGAGTCACCGCCCGGTTGCGCGCGGATGCGTCGACAGGCCTCGTAGCCATCGAGCTGCGGCATCCCCAGGTCGAGCAGAACCACATCGGGCTGAAACGTGGCCGCCAACGTCACCGCCGCTGCGCCTTCGCAGGCCGTGCGCACCTCGTGCCCAAAGTGTTCAAGCAGTTGGCTGAGGCTGGCGAGGGCGTCTTCGTTGTCGTCGGCAATCAGGATCCTCCGATGAGGAGACGGGGCCACCTGCAAGGCATCGCGACCGTCCGCTGGCTCGTGCTGCGCAAGCTGCAGCACCGGCAGCCGCACCACGAACTCGCTGCCGTGCCCGAGACCTTCGCTGCGTGTCCCGACCGAGCCGCCGTGCAGTTCAACCAGCCGCTTGACCAGATGCAGCCCGATGCCCAGGCCGCCCTGCGCGAGGTGGCTCGCGTTGCCGATTTGCGCGAACATCTCGAACAGCCGCGGCACGTCGGCAGGCGCGATGCCGATGCCGTGATCGCGCACGCTCAGCACGGCCTTGCTGCCCTGCCGCTCGAGCGTGAGGGCGATAGTGCTGCCGGGGTCACTGTACTTCGCCGCGTTGGTCAGCAGATTGCCCACGACTTGCGCCAGGCGGGTGGCGTCGCCGTCCACGATGATCGGTTCGGGCGGCAGCGTCAGCGCCACGGCATGCCCGCGCTGGTCGCGCGTTGGCTGGCTGCTCTCGAGGCCTGCCTGGACCACCGTAGCCAGGTCCAGCGGCTCGCGTCGCAGCGTCAACTTGTCCTGGCTGATGCGGCTCACGTCCATCAGGTCGTCGATCAAGCGCACCAGGACCGTGACCTGACGATCCATCCGCGCGCAGCTTTGTTCGGCGGCGATGCGATCGTCCATCTTGAGCCGCAGCAAATGCACATTGGCACGAATGGTCGCCAGCGGGTTGCGCAGTTCGTGGGCCAACGTCGCCAGAAACGCGTCCTTGCGGTGGTCGGCCTCGGCAAGAGCGGCGGCGTGCTGCTCCAGAGTTTCCTCTGCGCGCTTGCGCTCGGTGATGTCGCGCACCACTCTCGAAGTGCCGATGACTTTGCCGGCAGCATCCTTGAGCGGTGAGACAGTCACTGAGGCGGGGAACTTGCGCCCGTCCTTGGCCAGCCTCAGCGTCTCAAAATGTTCCCCTTGTGCGCCCGCGAGGATGCTGCGCTGCAGCTCGCGCTCGGCCGCCCGCAGGTCCTCGGGAATCAACCGCATGATTGACGTGCCCAGGATGTCGTCCGCGAGGTAGCCGAAGATCCGCTCCGCGCCCGGATTCCAACTGGTGACGATCCCGTCCAGATCTTCGCTGAACATCCCGTCGTCGGACGACTCGACGATCGCCGCCAGCCGCGCAACGGCCATCTCCGTCTTCTTGCGCGCGGTGATCTCCGTCGCCACGCCGATGAGTTGCTGCACCGCACCGCTGCCGTCGCGCGAAAAGACGCTGTCGTGGCTGTGGAACCAATGCCATTCGCCTGCGCGATCGCGCATCCGGTGCTCGAAATCAGCCACTTCGCCGTCGCCGAGCGTGCGCACGCGCGCCAGGTGTCGCTCGAAACGCACCAGGTCGTCCGGGTGCATCAGGGTCGGCGCGACCTGCTGCCCCATCGCCTGAACTTCCTCGGGGGCAAAGCCGAGCAGCGACGCCACCGAGCGATTGATGAAGACGGCGCGCTGCTCCTCGAGATCGAATACGTACAGCACACCCGGAGTGACCTCGGTGACGCGCTGCAGGAAATGCTCCTTCTCGCGCAGTTCACGCTCGATGCGAAGCCGCTCCGAGATGTCCACCACCACCGCGATCAAGCCCAGATATTCGCCCGTCGGCGAGCGCACGGCAGCGACGTTGCTCTGTGCGTGGAGCGACGAGCCATCCCGGCGGCAGTAAGTCTTCTCGATCTGGAAGTCCGGGCCACCGGCCGCGAGGCGCCCGACGGCCTCGGCCGTCGGTGTCACGCTGGTACTGTGCGTGACATCCAGGACGTTCTTGCCCAGCAGCTCCGCCTCGGCATAGCCCAGCATCTCGCACCAACGCTGATTGACGAGCGTCATGCGGCCGGCCGCGTCGGTCTGCACGATGCCGGCCGGCGATTGGCGCAGGATGCCGCGCAGCCGCGCCTCGCTGTCGCGCAGCGCCTCCTCCGTGCGCTTGCGGTCGGTGATGTCGGTCGCAACGCCCGTGACTAACGAGGGCTGGCCGTCGGGCCCGACCTCGACGCGCGAATGGTTGTAGACCCAACGCATCGCACCGTCAGGGCGCACGACGCGGTACTCGTGCTCGAAGACCTCGCGGCGGCTGACGCTCGCCTCGGTCTTGCGCCACAGCTCGTCGCGGTCGTCGGGATGGACCAGTGCCAGGAAAGAATCCGGCGTGAGAGCGAATGACGCCGGCTCGACGCCATAGAGCGGGTAAGTATCCGGCGACCACCACAGCGAACCGTCGCGCAGGTTCCACTCGTAGACGCCCGTGCGGCCGGCTCGAAGCGCGACATCCAGCCGCGCGCGCTCGCGGCCGAGCGCCGCCGTTCGTTCGTGAACCCGGCGCTCGAGGTCGCGATTGGCCTGCTGCAGCCGATGGGATAGGCTCGCGACGAGCAGGGCCGAAACCGCGGTCACACCGAGGAAGGTCTGCAGCATGACGGCCCGGGCATGGGCCAGCTCGGCGGCGCCAGTAAACACGCCTGCCCCCGTCATCGTGAATGCGCCGATGGTGATGAGGAGCAGTGCCACCGCGATGGCGGCGCCGTGCAGCTGAAAGCGCACCGCGGCCCACAACACCAGCGGCGTCGTCATGTAGACGGTCGGCAAGACATCCTGTAAGGCCAGCGTCGCCACACCCACCAGCAGAGCGCCGATCGCGCCGGCTTCCAGCAGCGGCTGCCATGGCATGCGATGTCGCGCGCGCCAGGCTTGCCCCACGGCCAGCGCCATCGGTGTGGAAACCAGCAGGCCGGTCGCGTCGCCGAGCCAGACCAGCGGCCAGGCGGTCGCAAACGCATGTTTGCCGATCAGGGCGTCGGTGGTGGCGATGACCGTGGCGCCCACGACGGGCGCCACGCCGGCCGCGAGCCCGACGAAAGCGGCGACCTGGCGGGGCGAATCGATCCGGAACGGACGCTCGGCGAACCGGCCGAGCAGCCAGGCGGCGGCGAGGGCCTCGAGGGCATTGGCGGTGAAATAGACGAGCGCGAACGGCAGCGGGTTGTGGAACCAGATGTCGTTGCATGCGAGTTCGCCCAGGCCAGCGGCCGCAACGTACCAGCGCCAGTGGC
Source organism: uncultured beta proteobacterium (assembly GCA_963738615.1). Lineage (GTDB taxonomy): Bacteria > Pseudomonadota > Gammaproteobacteria > Burkholderiales > Burkholderiaceae_C > CAVTWY01. The sequence goes on along the minus strand of CAVTXI010000012.1, from coordinate 103,320 downwards.
CTCGGGGGTTGAGCAGCAGGGCGGCGACAAAGATTCCGGCAGGCGGCCAGAACGTGATTGCCACCTCGGGGATCAAGTGCAGTCCCTGGCCCAAGCCGCCGGCGACTGGCTCCAACCGCTGCACAGCAGACCCTGACCCTGGTCGCGCGTACTCGTTGGTCGGCAGGGTCGGCGTTGCGGTAGCTCAGTAGCTCCAGGCCTCGACACGTGCTCTCACCCGCATCGTCCATCGTCCCGTCGGAACCTGTGCTCGGCAAGACTAAAGCCACCTCTGCGAACGGCTGGTTCGGGCCCCTTCAGCCTTCGTCACCACGCGCCGCGAACAGCGGCCTGAACGTCGACTTGTTGGTGCATCGGCGCGCGCTCGTCAGCCTTCGAAGGCGCAGGCCCGACTTCATCGAAGAGCGCCGCCACCTGCGCCGTCACGAAACGCGACAGCGCGCCGTAGATGTGCCGATCACCGCGCGCAATCTGCTGGGTGACGTAGAAGCGCTGCGGCACCAGCAGCGCCAGGTGCTCCTTGGCCCGCGTCATCGCCACGTAGAGCAGCCGCCGCTCTTCCTCGATCTCGTCCGCGGTGCCGGTGGCCATGTCCGACGGGATGCAGCCGTCCACCACGTTGAGCACGTAGACCGCCGCCCACTCCTGTCCCTTGGCCGAGTGGATCGTCGACAGGATCAGGTAGTCCTCGTCGAGGCCGGGTGCGCCAGATTCGTCGCTCGTCGCGGCCGGCGGGTCGAGCGTCAGCTCGGCCAGGAAACGCTCGCGGTCCGGATAACCCGCTGCCAGGCGACTCAGCTGCGCCAAGTCGGCGGCACGCATCGGAGCATCGTCGTGCAGCCGCTCGAGCTGCGGCCGATACCAGTCGATCGCCGTCGTGACGTCGTCGGGCCAGCGGCTCGCGCGCAAGCGCGCGGCCGTGTCGAGCCACGCCCGCCACGCGCCGGCCGCAGCGGCGGGCACGTCGAACGCCTCCATCGCCCGCACCGGCTCGTTCGCGCTGATCCATCGCGTCGAGCAGCCGTCTGGCGGTGGCCGGACCGATCCCCGGCACCAGCAGCGCGACGCGAAAGCCCGCCAGCCGGCTGCGCGGGTTCTGCACCCAGCGCAGCACCGACAGCACGTCCTTGACATGCGCGGCCTCGAGAAACTTCAGCCCGCCGAACTTGACGAACGGGATGTTGCGGCGCGTGAGCTCGAGCTCCAGCGCCGCGCTGTGGTGCCCGGTACGAAACAGCACCGCCTGGCGCCGCAGTTCGAGCCCGCCCTCGCGCTGCAGCAGGACACGATCGGCCACCCAGTGGGCCTGCGCGAGCTCGTCCTCGACGGCGACGAGTTGCGGCCGTTCGGTTCCTGCCCGGCTGCTCCATAGCTCTTTGGGCAGCCGCTGCGCGCTTTGCGCGATCACCGCGTTGGAGGCGTCGAGGATCGGCGGCGTCGAGCGGTAGTTGCGCGTCAACGCCACCACGCGCGCCGGCGGGTCGAACCCCTGCGCGAAATCGAGGATGTTGCGCACCTCGGCGGCACGGAACGAGTAGATCGCCTGCGCGTCGTCGCCGACCACCGTCAGCCCACGGCCGTCGGGCTTCAGCGCTTTCAGGATCGCGGCCTGGAGGAGATTGGTGTCCTGGTACTCGTCGACCAGCACGTGGTCGAAGCGCTCGGCCAGCGCGGCGGCGATCGCCGGCGCGGCCATCATCGCGTGCCAGTACAGCAAGAGGTCGTCGTAGTCGAGCAGGTGCTGGCGCTGCTTCTCGGCGACGTAGCCGCGGAAGAGTTCGCGCAGTTCGCTCTCCCAGCCGCAGCACCACGGGTGGTGCTGCTCGACCACCTGCTCGACGCTGGCCTGGCTGTTGACGGCGCGCGAGTAGATCGCGAGGCACGTGCCCTTCAGCGGAAAGCGCTTGGCCGCGGCCGCGAAGCCCCGCTCCTGCCGCACCAGGTTGATCAGATCCTCGGCATCGCCGCGGTCGAGGATCGTGAACGACTCGGCCAGGCCGATCGCGCCGGCGTGGTCGCGCAGCAGCCGTGCGCCGATGCTGTGGAACGTGCCGCACCACGGCAGCCGCGGCGCTTGCAGCGTGGCGCCGAATCCGAGTGCGGCGTGCAGCATGCGCCCGGCGCGGCGCTCCATCTCCTGCGCGGCGCGGCGCGAGAACGTCAGCAGCAGGATGCGCTGCGGGTCGGCACCGTCGAGCACCAGGCGCGCCACGCGCGCCGCCAAGGTCATCGTCTTGCCGCTGCCGGCGCCGGCGATCACCAGCAGCGGCGCCGGTTTCGCGTCGCCGATGCCATGTGCCACAGCCGCATGCTGCTCGGCGTTGAGCATCGCAAACGGGTCCGGGCGGTGAGGAACTGCGGTCGAGGCCAAGCCGCTACGATACTGGATATGCGTACAGACGGCGACATCCACCGCGCGACAGGCCTCGGCGACGTTCGATCCGCCGCATTACGAGGCCGCCACCGCTGCAGACGCACGTGATCTTCAACAACAACATGGAAGATCAAGGGCAGCGCAACGCGAGCACGATGCGGCAGTTGTTCGAACTCTGCGAGCGCGGTCGCTCTCGGTGTGGCCCGCATGGCACGTTCGTTCGGCTCGGCGCACGAGGCCGGCTGCTGCGTCGCCGGCTTGACGGGCGCCTGACGTTTGGTGTCGGACAGCGAAGCGTTCAAGGCGACGGCCATGGCGGCTTCGCCGCTCAACAGATCGCTCCAACGCAGTTCGATCTCGGGCCGCCTCTTGCCTTTGCCAAGGACGCGAATGCCGTCGGGGTCGAGCGCGACGGTGTACTCGGCACCGCTCACCGTGATTCGCCGCTTGAGTTCTTTGTCGAGGACGGTAGCCAAGTCAGGCGTACTCCACTACGTGCAATGCGAAGCGCCGCGGCATTCTGCTCCCGGACGCGGGTCAATGCTCCGATGTTCTGGTGCCTTCAGGCGACGCGGTCCGCAGCTGCGTGTATGCCGCCAGGCTGCGTTCGAGCAGCTGCGGCGCGTCCATCCGCCGCATCAAGGCATCGAACGCGCCGGTCGGTCCTCTCCATCGCAGTTCGTCCGCGCGGTGGAACAGCGGCGCATCACGGCGCAACGTTGCAAGTTGCTTGAACAGCAGCGCCTGTTCGCGGCGCTCGCCGAGCACCTCGGGCGCAAACGCCTCGATCGGTCCGTGACGCTCGAGCAGGCGCGCTGCCCCCACGGCGCCGATGCCGGCGATGCCCGGATATCCGTCCGCCGCGTCACCGACCAACGCAAGAAAGTCTGGAATCAGCGCCGGTTCGACGCCGAACTTCGCGCGCACCCCGGCTGCATCGCGGATGGTCTTGGCTCTGCGGTCGACTTGCACGACGCGGTCGCCGTCCACGCATTGCGCCAGGTCCTTGTCCGGCGTCCAGATGCAGACCTTCGCTACCGTGTCGTCTGCAGCAGCCAGATGCGCTGCGGAAGCCAGAGCATCGTCCGCCTCGAGTTCGGTCATCGGCCAGACGGTGATGCCCATGGCGCTGAGCGCGTCCTCCAGAGGCTCGAACTGCGACAGCAGCGCCGGCTCGACACCTTCGCCCGTCTTGTAGCCCGCCCACAGGCGGTTGCGGAAAGACTCGATGACGTGGTCGGTGGCCACCCCGATGTACGTTTCGCCGCGCTCGACCAACTCGAGCACGGTTTGGAGGACGCCAACCACCGCACCGAACGGGCGGTCCTTCCCCTTGTTGAATCGGCGCTGGCCGTAGAAGTGTCGGAACAACTCGTACGTGCCGTCGATGAGATGGACCACTATGGTGTCGGTCACCTGCTTGGGGGCGCCTGGCAACCCGCACTCGATCGCTCGCTCTCGCAGCACGTTCATCGTCTCTCGATGGAATTGCCGATGGTCGATTTTCTCGGATCGCACGGGTGCGACCAACCACTAGAACGGCCAGGCACGCACGGGGGGGTACCAGCGCGTTCGTGAGTCCGGCCGCCTCGGACTAGGGTGCCGCCGCACGGCCTGTGTTCGCTATCGCACGGACAGACGATGCGGCCCTGAGCAACATCGACCGATGTCTGTTGCATTCGCTCAACGCAATCTCCTGCGGCGCCTGCGTTGAGACTTGGCCCATGAGCGCGTACCAGGGCTTCAGGATCTTCAGCCATGTGGTGCTCGTCTTGATGTCGGCAGGCATCGTGTACGCCGCCTACATTGCCGTCACTTACTGGACCGGCATCAGCGTCTGATCTGACGCTGAAGTCATCCGATGAACAAGCGACAGGCCAGGCTCTTCGCGATCGGATCGACCGTGGTGGCCGCAGTGGTCTTCGTGGGGTTGACGATCGACAGCCACCGGCAGTTCCCCAAGCTCACGAACGCGCAGAACATCACGCCGGCCGTCACGCACGGCAAGGATGTCTGGCACAAGAACAACTGCATCAACTGCCACACGCTGTTCGGCGAGGGGGCCTACTACGCGCCCGACCTGACCAAGATCGCGCAGCACCGCGGCGCCGCGTACCTGCAGGCCTTCCTGAAGGATCCGTCGAAGTTCTACGACGAAGCAGCGCCACCGGCGGCTCATGCCCAAGCGGACATGACCGACGTGGAGATCGCGGACCTGGTCGCGTTCCTCGACTGGGTGAGCAAGGTGGACAACCAGGGCTGGCCGCCGCGGCCCATCCTGGTGACGGGCGCGGCCATTGGACCGATGGGCGCGCTGCCCTCGGGCCAGGCGGCGGCTGTGCCGGCTCCGCCGCCAGGATCTGCACCCGCTGTCGCGGACAAAAGCCCGATTGCGCTGGGCGAGATCGTGTTCAGGACATCAACCCCTGGGTGCGCCGCCTGCCACTCGCTGGTGCCGGGTGCCCAGATGGCGGGGCCGTCGCTGGCGGGTGTGGCCACGCGTGCACAACAGACCATCGCCGCGGCGGACTACAAAGGCCAGGCGAAAGACGCCGCCGCCTACCTGCACGAATCCATCGTGGCGCCCAGCGCGCATATGGTCGCGGGCGCCATGTACTCGGCCAGCGGGGTGTCGTTCATGCCGGCCACCTACGGCAAGGACCTGACCGCCGACCAGATCGACCATCTGGTCGCCTACTTGGCAACCTTCAAGTAGTCCGGCGCCCGCCTCGAGGAATCACGCCATGCGCTACAGGTCTCAATCGGTTGCCTACTGGTACTTCGCCGTCGCGCTGCTGCTGTTCGGCCTGCAGATGGTCTTCGGCTTGCTGTCGGCCGCCAAGTACCTCGGGCCCGACCCGCTGCTCGACATCCTGCCCTTCGATGTCACCAAGGTGATCCACACCAACCTGCTGATCGTCTGGGTGCTGACCGGCTTCATGGGCGCCACCTACTGGATGGTGCCCGAGGAATCGCGCACCGAGCTGTACAGCGTCAAGCTCGCCTACCTGCAGCTCGGGCTGTGGACATCGATGGGCGTGACCGCGGTGGTGGGCTACCTGTTCCGCTGGACGGCACCGGCAACAAGCTGCTCGAACAGCCGTTGCCGCTGAAGATCGTCATCGTGATCGTGCATGCTGATGTTCCTCTACAACATCGGCATGACGATCTGGAAGGCCAAGCGCTTCACCACCACCGAAGGCGTGCTGGTGCTCGGCCTGGGCCTGGCCGCGCTGCTGTACCTGCCGGCGCTGCTGGAATACGAGAACTACACGGTCGCCATCTTCTACCGCTGGTGGACGATGCACCTCTGGGTCGAAGGCGTGTGGGAGATGATCCAGGGCGGCTTCCTCGCCTACCTGCTGATCCGCCTGTCGGGTGCCGACCGCGAGGTGATGGAGAAGTGGCTGTACGTGATCGTCGGCCTGATGTTCATCTGCCGGCATCCTGGGCACGGCGCACCACTACTACTGGGTCGGCGTGCCGGCGTACTGGCTGCCCATCGGCGGCTTCTTCAGCGCGCTGGAGCCGCTGCGCTTCCTCGGCATGGCGATCTACGCGTACTCGGCGATGCGCCGCTCCGGGCATGGCCCACCCGAACACGCTGGCGCTGCACTGGACATTGGGCAGCGCCGTCTTCACGCTCTGGCGCCGGGCTCCTGGGGCTGGCCCACACCTTGCCCGCGGTCAACAAGTGGACCCACGGCACGCTGATCACCGCGATGCACGGCCACGCGGCGTTCTTCGGCGCCTACGTGATGATCATGCTCGCGATGATCACCTTACGCCCTTCCGGCAATGACACCGGGGCGGCCGAGCAGGGCAGCAGCATCGGCTACTGGGCGTTCTGGCTGCAGATCGGCGGCATGTTCGGCATGACCTTGGCGTTCGCCGCCGCGGGCATCGGGCAGGTCTATCTGGAGCGCATCCTCGGCCTCGGCTACCTCGAGACCCAGCAGAAGATCCAGGTGCACTTCCTGATGCTGGTGGTCACCGGGTCGCTCTTCGCCATCGGCGTGGGCCTGTTCATCTACGACTTCTTCCGCCATGCGCCGCGCTTCGAGGTGGACGACGGCCAGAAAAGCCGGGGTTGCGGCCGGGCTTGGAGAACGTCGTCGTCACGCCTGCACGGGCGTGACCACCCGCGGTGCCGCCGGACCGCGAGCCGTACTACCTGCCGGCCGGGGACGAGCTTGCGATCTTCGAGCAGTGCCACATCCGCGGCCTGGCGGTGATGCTCAAGGGCCCCACCGGCTGCGGCAAGACCCGCTTCGTCGAGCACATGGCCTGGCGCCTGAGGCGCCCGCTGGTGACCGTCGCCTGCCACGACGACTCTGACGGCGAGCGACCTGATCGGCCGCTTTCTCATCCGGCACGACGGCACCGCTTGGCAGGACGGGCCGCTCACGCGCGCCGTGCGCGAGGGCGCCATCTGCTATCTGGACGAGGTGGTCGAGGCGCGGCAGGACACGATGGTGGTGATGCACCCGCTCACCGACCACCGGCGTTTCCTGCCGATCGACAAGACCGGCGAGACGCTCATGGCCGCACCGGGCTTTCAGCTCGTCGTGTCGTACAACCCGGGCTACCAGCACATGCTCAAGGACCTGAAGCCCAGCACGCGGCAGCGCTTCGTGGCGCTGGATTTCGACTTTCCGCCGGCACCGCAAGAGGCGGCGATCGTCGAGCGCGAGGCTGCCGCCGACCACGCGACCGCAGTGGCGCTGGTGTCGCTGGGGCGCCGGCTGCGCGGGCTGCGCGACCGGGGGCTGGCGGAAGTACCGAGCACGCGGCTGCTGATCGCCGCCGCCGGCTTGGTGGCGAGTGGCATCGGCGCGCGCCAAGCCTGCTACAGCGCCATCGTCTCACCCTTGTCCGACGACGAATCGCTGGTCGGCGCGATGCGCGACCTGGTCGACGCCACCTTCGTCTGAACGCCAGTCGCCGGGCATGGCCGAAGCCGAAGACGTCATCACCGATGCGGCGCTGCATGCGACGAAGTTCGTGCAGGGCATGTGGCGCCGGCACCGTGCCCACGCGCCCACGCCGACGCTCGCGCTGACGGACGTTGCGCAACGCCTCGACCTGCTCATCGTGGCAGTGTTCGGCCGCGCCTGTCCCGTGCGCACGGCCCAGGCGCCGGCACGCGCCACGTTCCTCGCCAGAACCATTCAGCGACAGCACCGCCCCCGCGTGCAGGGCGCGATCCCGGCCACGGACGGCACCCACATCTGGCTGCCCGCACAGACCGGTCTGACCGATGCAGCGCTGGCACTGGAACGGTTCCGCACGGTGGCGCTGCAGCAGGCCATGCGTGTGGTTCGGGGCAGCGCTGCTGGCGCGGGCAGCGACGCCACGCCCCTGTTGCGTGACCTCTACCTGCTGATCGAGGCCCATGCCGCCGACGCGGATCTGGCGCGGCTGTTGCCGGGCATGCGGGCGCCGCTGAACGATTTGCGAGCAGCCGCGCTGCGCGCGCGCCCAGCGTTGTCAAACTTCCCCGCAGGGCGCCAGCCGCTCGAAGCCCGGGTGCGCCAGCTGATGGCCGCACCGGTCTCGGTCCGGGGCACGGATGCCCCGTGCAGCCCATCGCCGACGAGTTCCCGGCAGATGGCGCGCGACATGGCGAACGACGTTCCAGCGGGAGGCATCGATAGCCGGTCGGCCCGGCACCCCGCCCTTGTTCAAGGACTGGTGGACCGGCGACTTGCTTTCGCCGGGTGTTGTGGCGGGACCTGCGGTCGACGAGGACAGCGCAGCCGAACCCCCATCCGCAGACCCCAGCCGCAGCGCGCGCCTGGCGCGCCAACCCAAGGTGCGCGAGGCAGCGGACGACGAAGATGACGCACGACAAGGCGCATGGATGATCCAGGCCTCGGCGCCGCATGAAGTGGCCGAGGATCCCTTCGGACTGCAGCGTCCCACCGACCGCGATGCCCAGACCGCCGCCGACGAGTTTGCTGAATCACTCTCCGAACTCGAGCAGGCGCGACTCGTGTCGACACCCGGTCGACCGAAGGAAGTCCTGCTGTCCGACGATCCGCCCGAAGCGCGGTCAAGACACGGTGGCGGCGCGGGCGCCGACGGCTCGAACCACGTCCGCTACCCCGAATGGGACCACCGCGTCCAGGCCTACCGCGAACCCGGAGCCACCGTCCACTTGCTGCCGGCCGGCGCCGGCCCACAGCAATGGGTGGACGACACCCTGGCCGAGCACCGCTCGATGCTGGACGCGATCCGGCGCCGTTTCGAGATGCTGCGCGCACAGCGCACGCCTCTGCGCCGACAACTCGATGGCGACGACCTCGACCTCGAGGCCTGCATCGACGCGCGGGCGGATCTGCGCGCGGGGCATCCGATGGCGCAGGCGCTGTACCGGTCGCAGAAGCGCGCGAAGCGCGACATGGCCATCATGTTGCTCATCGACGTCAGTGGGTCGACCGACGGGTGGGTGTCCAGCGGCCGGCGCGTCATCGACGTGGAACGCGAGGCGCTGCTCCTGGTGTGCATCGCCCTGGGTGCGATGGGCGAACCGTACGCCGTGCAGGCGTTTTCCGGTCACGGTCCGCAGTGGGTGTCGGTGCAGACCCTCAAGTGCTTCCACGAGCCGTACAGCAACCAGGTCGCGACGCGCATCGCGGCGCTCGAACCCGAGCGGTACACCCGCGCAGGTGCCGCGATCCGCCATGCCAGTGCCACGCTCATGCAGGAGCCCGCCTCGCAGCGCCTGCTGCTCATGCTGTCCGACGGCAAGCCCAACGATGTCGACGTTTACGAAGGCCGCTACGGCGTCGAGGACATGCGGCGTGCCGTCATCGAGGCGAAGCTCCAGGGCATCGCGCCGTTCTGCCTGACCGTGGACCGGCACGCCGCCGGCTACTTGCCAGGCGTCTTCGGGGCCAACCAGTACGCCATGTTGGCGAAGCCGTCGATGCTGCCGACCGTGTTGCTCGACTGGATGCATCGGCTGGTCATGGCTGGGTAGTGCGCAATCGACGGGTGCGGCCAAACCGATGAGGCTCCTGATCACGGCAGCGCCACGATCCGCTCGGCTGCCGAATTGCGTACCGCTACGGCCTCAGGCGGGACCAGCCTGCGAGATGCAAGACTCCGAACCTGCCATTCACGAGCGCCCGCTGATGGCCGTCATGAATAGATATCCATGACGGCCACAAGCGGACTTCCATCAAATGAACGTTTGTCGGCAGCACGCGCAGGTGTTCACGCACGTCGAACCGCCGGCGGCTCGCGCACACCGTGCCGAAACTCAAGCGCGCTGGATGAAGATGCCAGCCGGCCATGCTGGGCTGAGTTAGCTCGGGCAATCTTCAATCCCCTTTTAGAGCCGACAGAAGTTGGCGCGGCTCAATCGTTCAGGGGCTGCCGAGAAGCTTGTATTGGTCAGAGGTCCACTCTTCGAAGTATTTGGCTGCTAACTTTGTGTTCATCGCTTTCATCTGAAGAGTGCGATAGGAAAGGCTGACCATCGATGGATCAGTACACATTTGAAAGGCGGTGGCTGGGTCTGCGTCGAACGAGACCTCAAGTTTTGCTTTTACCCCACGATGCGCAGACCAATTTCTGACTCGCGTGCACACGAGTCTCGCCTCGCATGCCGTGACATCTTGAAGGCCCGCTGAACCAGCTGGAAGCTTGATGACGTCCTTGCCGATCACGATATCGTCGAGCCTTGACCACTGATCCCACCCGCCCACGGCTCGTGGCGCCAAGGCTCCGCCCTCCGCGGCCCAAAGCGTCCGGAAATGCATCTGCTCTTGCCGTACGAGAGCAGGAACAACTGCGCAGGCCATCGCACAGTTGGACCCCGTCTGATATGTGTCCCTATTAATCACCAGAGACATCAGATACGCGGTGATCCCGGAGAATACGGGTATCCCTCCCAAAACCGCCTTGTCAGCACTGCCTGCAACCGTGGTCAAAAGAATGCCCAATCCAAACAGTTCGCTCTCAACTGTCTTTCCGCCTTCGCACCCTGGAGTCGCACCCCTCACTCTATGCCGTGTCTTTGGAACGCCAACCTCAGGGCTCGCGGTTTCCCAAAGAAGCTTCAATCCTCCGCCTTTGCCGTCTACCGGCCTCGGGATGGCGTTCAGGAGCGCACGATGATGTTCCCGCAATGGCACCGGATTGCCTGGTACGGCAGCGCGAGGCGGACTTGCAGTTGGGTCCGCAGGTTGCGGCAGGGAATCAGCGAAGATGCCATTGAGGTAAATCTCGTAGATCAGCTCCGACCTATCGGTCGCCACCGACGCTTGAGCAAAGGCTCCTGCGGAAAGCATGCAGATTCCGAGAAACGCAAGCATGTTCTTCATGAGTCCTCCTGATCAAGGCACCCGGATCGTCACAGAATGCGGAGCGAGTTGCAAGTAGCGAGCTGCGGAACGCCGCTGACCCTTGTCGAGGATGGAAGGCGCCGGCGGAAGACGCCCGAAGTTGCGTGCCGGGCGAGATGCGCAGTGCCACCATGCACGTCAGGTTCTCAGCACGAGCAAGTCTGCAGTGGGCCGGGACGGTGAGTTCGCGCGTTTGAAGACCTGCCCTCGATCTCTCATCGCCACGGGTTCAGTTCCGAGGTGGCTTCGCCTCCGCGCGGTGCCGCCGCAATTCAGCGGCGATTCGCGTTCCGATGCGTCGCGCGTCCAGTTGCGAGAGCGCCCCTGTCTGCGCCGCGTCACTCAGCGCTCGTTGCAGCCAGCTCCCGTGCGTCCTGCATCAGCGACCGACGGGCAGGATCACGGATCACAACGTCGCCGCATGAAATGATGCGGCATGCCACTAAGTCCCGAAGAGCTGCAGCACATCGCCGCACGCACCCTGGCGCACTACGAACAGCACGCCCAGTGCTACTGGGAAGGCACCCGCGACCACGACGTCAGCCAGAACATTGCGGCGTTGCTGCAGTACATGCCCGGACCACCGCCCTTTGACCTGCTGGACTTCGGTTGCGGGCCCGGACGCGACCTGCGCACCTTCAAGACACTGGGCCACCGCGCCATCGGCCTGGAAGGCGCGCCCAGCGTGGCGGCGCATGCGCGCGCCTACAGCGGCTGCGAGGTGCTGGAGCAGAGCTTCCTGCAACTCGAACTGCCCTCGCAGCGCTACGACGGTGTGTTTGCCAATGCCGTGCTGTTCCATGTGCCCCGCCAGGTGCTGCCTCAGGTGCTGCGACAACTGCAGGCCTGCCTGCGACCGGGCGGGGTGCTGTTCAGTTCCAACCCGCGCGGCGATGGCCGGGAGGGCTGGAACGGTGAGCGCTACGGCGCATTCCACGACTGGCCCACTTGGCGCGCCTTGATGACGGCCGCCGGTTTCGACGAGTTGGACCACTTCTACCGCCCGCTGGGACTGCCGATGGAGCAACAGCCCTGGCTGGCGAGTGTGTGGCGCAAGCGCTGAGGCCCTGGCGCTAAGGCAATGCGCATCTGGTGATCTCGCCGTGGGGTGCATGCAGCAGATGACTGCGCTGGTGTGGGCGGCCGCGACAGCACCAGCCAACGACTGCTCCACGGCTGTCAATCTCGGCGGTCGGTTGCCCAGTTTGGGTCGGGAGCGCCGGAACAGTCGGCAGACATTTGGGCGACCTCGACCTTCGGGTCCGCGGCAACGTCAGCAGTGCCATCATGACCGGTCATCCAGCCCGCGACATCGTTGGCGTCTGCATGACCGCGATGTGGCGGAGACCGTGAACCGAGGACGCGGCCGTCATCGCCTGAAGACGCCGCTGAGCCCCCGGTCGGTCCGGTAGCGAGCGCCGGCATCGGGTCGGATTTGAACGGTCGCAAGAGTCCGGTTTGTGGCCACTGCGCGAGCCGCGCTTCATCGAAGCTGACGCTATCGTGATAACCTTTCTTATCACAATAGCTATAAGTGACGGGTAAAGTCGCAGACGTGAAATCCACGAGGCTTCCCGCAGTGCCAGATGCGCCACCCGTCGGCTTCCCTGACGATGGTGAGCTGGCAGCACTTCGCGCGTGGATGGAAGGCGTGCCCACGCGTGTCGCGGTCGAGAAGTACCTGTCGGCGCGGCTGACGTCGGGCCGGTCATCCAGGTCGATCGTCGGCGACATTCGACGGCAGCTCGCGGCGTTCGCGTGCTCACGCGGGCGGCAAGAGCTCGTCGAGTTCTTCGTCTGCGCGCCGGCGGAACGTCGCAAGCTCGCCAAGGCGACCGCGGGTGTCATCGAGGTGCTCCGAAGGCTCCCGCAGGCCGAGCCGGTCATCACCGACGACGTCGAAAAGTGGCTGTCTGTTCGCGCGTGTCGGGTGCTGCGGGCTCATGGCGTCAAGACGCTGGCTGACCTGACAGTGCGCGTGCCGCGGCGTCGGCGGTGGTGGACGGCGATCGACGGCCTCGGCGCGCGCTCGGCGAAGTCAATCGAGGCCTTCTTCGCCATGCATCCGGCGCTGACCGAGCGCGCGCGGGCGCTGGTCGTTGTGAAGACGACGGACGCGGCGCCGTGGGAGTCGATCGTCGTGCCCGCTGATCTTGACGGCAGCCGTGGCCGCTTTCGTGGCGAGCGCCGCACATGTTCGCTCGAAGCCGACGACGACTACTCGGCCGTGCAGGCCTGGCTGCAACTGCACGAGGCGTCGGCGACCCAACGCGCCTACAAGAAGGAGGCCGAGCGTCTGATGCTCTGGTCGATCCTGCACGCCGGAAAGGCGCTGTCGTCGCTGACGACCGAGGACGCCGTGGCCTACAGAGCGTTCCTTCGCCGGCCGGCGCCGCGCGACCGCTGGGTCGGGCCCGCCCGACCTCGATCGTCGGCGGAGTGGCGGCCGTTTCAGGGATCGCTCTCGGCGACGTTGATCGCCTACGCGCTGTCCGTGCTGAACGCGCTGTTCCGGTGGCTTCTCGAGAAGGGCTACGTCGTGACGAACCCGTTCTCTGGTGTCAAGGCGCGGGGCGCTGACAAGGGCGCCAGCGCGGTGAACGAGCGCGTGTTCTCGAGCGAAGAGTGGCAACGGATCAGATTGGTGGCCAACGCGATCGAGAACGTGCCGGGCTGGACCGCGCAGGCAGCGCAGCGACTGCGATTCGTCCTGGACGTTCTGGTTCGCCACCGGCCTGCGTCCGCAGGAGATGGTCGACGCCAAGCTCGGGCACGTGCATCGCGATGCGCTCGGTGACGATTGGCTCATCGTCCTGGGGAAAGGCGCCAAGAAAGGGCGCGTGGCGATTCCAACTACGGCGTTCGGCGCACTCGAGCGCCATCTCGCGCAGCGGGGCGTGCCGACGACGCGTGCCCGGTGGGCGCCCGATACGCCGCTGGTCGGCAGCGTCGACGGCGCGCCGATCACGCGCGCGCGCATCTGGGCGATCGTGAAGCGGTTCTTTGCCCACGCTGCCAACGAGCTCGAGTCGGACACGCCGACGTTGGCCGACAAGCTGCGACGGGCTTCGCCTCACTGGATGCGGCACACCCACGCGAGTCATGCCCTGCGCCACGGGGCGGACCTGAAGACCGTGCAGGACAACCTGCGGCACGCGTCGATCGCGACGACGACCATCTATCTGCATGGCGACCAAGCGCGGCGCGCGCGGCAGATGCGGGAGGCGTTCGCGCCTGGTCGGTGAAGTGCGACGCAGCTCGGCTCTGTGTCGGACCTGCATGAGGACATGCATGGGCGACGAAGGACGACGTAAGAACGCGCGTGGCGACGCGCTGAGCGCTAGGCTCTACGTGCCCGAGGGGTCTCGGTCGAGCGGGATGCGATCAACGCGGGACGGGAGAGCCGCAGCCGCTGATGCTGCTCATCGGCGAAGTGAAGGAGATCGTCCCCGCACGCTACGGATTCAAGCTGTCGTGAAGCATTTCGACGGCTCGGGCAGGCGATTCGAATCCGAACTCGCGCTGTGGGGCGCCGCAGATGACATCCACATGGTGATCATCTCGACCTTCGGCGTCAGCGGGCTGGCATCCCGACGATCGTCGAACTTTGCCTGGTGCCGGCCACGCACCAGTGGCTGCCGGTCGAGGACGCGTTCGACAAGCAGCTGGTCCAGCGGTTGATCAGCGATGGGCCGATGGGCGATCCTTCGTCAAGGCGCTGCGCTACAACCTTCTGTCGGGCGTCACACTGGCCCGTGCCACCTTGACCGACTGCGACCCACCGGCGCCGCTGCTGTTCATCGATCGCGGCGACGGCGGCGAAGAAGCCGGCCACACGAAGGTCGACTGCGATTCGAGCGAGCACTGGGTCTGGCAACCCACCGCCGCCATGTGTCCACGACTGCCAGCGGCCCACGGGAAACGCCGCGCGACGGACGACGGACCGTCACCTGTGACTTGAGTCGTAGAGGACTGTTTTGGCCCTCTGATGCCCCTTCGAACTTCGACCGGGCGGGCTGAAGGGTGATCGGCTCCTCTGCAGCGGTCGCCGTCTTTCGGCCAGGACAGTCGAACTCACGGTCTCGGGCGCATACCGGTCTTCGGGGTATGCGCTCGGAGACTGGGAACCGTGAGTATTCTCGGCGCCGCCCCCGTCCCTCGTAGGACATTTCTCCCTGGAACCCGTGAGAGTGAAATTGCTACGCTCGGCTCTTCGATGAACGTGGGCAGTCCCTGAGACAGCTCGCCCTGCCCCGGCCCCGGTTCCTACGTGCCATGCCAACCACATTTCTTGTTGTTGAGTACGCCCAGCGCAGTGCCGTCAAGGCACTGGGCGCGAGGTGGGACCCGCAGGAGCGGAAGTGGTACGTGCCCGACGGTCGTGACGTGGCCCCCTTCAGCGCGTGGCTTCCATCGGAAATGCGGTCGACAGGAGTTGAACTTGCCGCCCCCGCTGCAGGTGCCGTGCATCTGCGGCGACGGGGCATTTCGCTGTCCGAGCTGCTTGCTGGCATCACCAAAGCTGTCGCGCGTGCTTACCAGCAGGGCCAGTGGACCGTGTTCGACGTCGTGCAGGCAACGGTCAGGAGCCACGTCTTCCTGGAGGTGGCCGAGCGCGATTCCAATGGGGTCGTGCTGGCGAAGGCCAGCGCCATCATGTGGGCCAACGTCGCCGACGAGATCCTCCCGGCGTTCGAGGCCGCCACAGGCATGTCGATCGGACCGGGCATGAAGTTGCTCGTGCGCGCCCGACCGGTTTTCAGCCCCCAACATGGTTTCCGGCTCTTCATCGACGCTATCGACCCGGACTTCACGCTGGGCGAGCTCGAGGCGCGCAAGCGCGAGATTCGGGCGCGCCTGCAGCAGCAGGGTCTGTGGGGAGCCAACAAGGCGCTCGAGTTCCCATGGGACTTCAACGAGCTGCTCGTCATTGCGCCTGCGGGAGCCGCCGGTCTCGGCGACTTTCGCGCCGAGGCCCAGCGGCTCGACCAACGGCGTGTGTGCACCTTCATCTACGCCCACAGCCGCTTCCAGGGGCCAGGTGCGGCCGAAGAGATCATCGAAGCTGCGCAGAAGGCGCTTGCTGCCTGGCGGTTGGAGCGCGCCCGCCCGCCCGACGCCGTGGTCTTTATCCGGGGCGGCGGCGCCGTCAATGATCTCGGGTGGCTCAACCACTACGACCTCGCGCGCTTCGTGTGCGAGCTCGGCATTCCGGTGCTGACTGGCATCGGGCACGAGCGCGACTCGACGATCCTCGACGAGGTCGCGCACACCAGCTTCGACACGCCAAGCAAGGTCATTGCAGGCATCGAAGCCACCGTCGTGAGGCGGACGCGGGAAGCGCAGATGGCCTTCACGGAGATCGTGTCCACGACCCGGCTGGGGGTCATCCACGTTCGCCAAGAGGCCGAGCACTCGCACAACGGCGTGCGCGCGGGTGCGTCACGCCACGTCTTCATGGCCCGTGCATCTGGCGCACGGGCCATGACCGACGTCCGGTTGCTTGCAATGCGTGGGGTCGCCAGGGCCGGCGAACGTGCGCGGGACCAGCTGAGGGAGGTGGATGCGCAAGCGCGCACTCATGCGGCCGTGGCCAGGCAAAGAGTGCCATTGCTCTTTGCCCAAGTCCGCGACCATGCGCAGGCCTGCGTGCGTTCTGCAACAGACCGATCGCAGCAGACGTTGACCGTCGTGTTGGATCGCGGCCGAGTAGACGCCAGCCGAGCGGCGCACGGCAGCGCCACTCTGTTCGCCGCCTCTATCCAGGGCGTTCAGCAGGAGATCATCTCCGCTGGCCGCGGTACCGAAGCGCTGATGCGCGAGATCAGCGGCCAGGGACCGCAAAAGACGCTCGCCCGGGGCTTCGCCCACGTACGGGATGCACAGGGCCAGACCGTGATGAGCGCACACGCGATCGTCGTTGAGAGTCAGATCACCGTGACGTTCCACGATGGAACGGTTCCGGCGACAGTAGATAGCAAAGAGGAATAGTGATGACGATGACCTTTAAGGAAGCCTACGGGGTGCTTAACCGGCACGCCCAAACGCTGCGCAACCAGCAGGACCCGAACATCGACGACCTTCTGGGCATCGTCACCGAGTCGGTCGAGGCGTACAAGGTGTGCAAGCAGCGCATCGACGCGGTCGAGACGGCCCTGGAACAGGCTCTGGCCGATCCGGCCGTGGCATCGTCGGCAACAGCCGACGGCGAAGAGGACGATCCCACCCCCCTTGGCCCACCGGCACGCCCCCCGGGCCCCGCGGCCAAGAAGGCGACCGGGTTTGACGAGATGGACGACGACATCCCCTTCTAGCTAGAACCCTGCGAGAGCGCCGTACCGACGGCACCCCTTTCTAGAGAGCTGCCTGCCCGCTACCTGGAAATCCATGCAGATTAGGCACCTCAAGGCTGAGAATTTCCGCGGCACCGCCACACTGGAGTGGGCGCCGGGCGCGGCGTTCTGCTGCCTAATCGGCCCCGGCGACGCGGGCAAGTCCACCGTTCTGGATGTCATCGAAGCGGTGCTCTCCTCTCGCTGGTTCTCCTTCAGCGAGTACGACTTTCACCATGGCGACACCTCCAAGACGATCGTCATCGAGGTCACCGTCGGCGAGCTCAGCAAGGCGCTGAAGTCCGACGAGCGCTTCGGCCTGTACATCCGGGGCTGGACCAAGGTCGGTGCCCTGCGCGACGAACCGGAAGACGACGACGAAGCGGTGCTCACCGTGCGGCTCACCGTTGATGCGACGCTGGAGCCTGTCTGGCAGGTCGTCTGCGACCGCGCCGACGAGCCGCGCACGATCTCGAACCGGGACCGCGCGCTGTTCGGGCTCGTGCGCATGGCCGGCGACGACGCCAGGCACCTGACATGGGGCCAGGGTTCGGTGCTCTCGCGCCTCACAGGAGACTCGGATGAGGCCGCCGTGCGGCTTGCTGCCGCCTACAAGGCGGCGCGCGACAGTGCGAACCTGGACGAGATCGAGGCGTTGGCGAAAACGGCTGGGGCCGCGGAGGGGTTCGCCAAGGGCCTGGGTGCCTACGTCGAGGGAGGATATGGGCCTGGCCTGGAGCTTGGCCGCGGCGGCTTGTCCTCGGGCTCCATCGCACTGCACGACGGCGGCGTTCCCCTGCGCCTGGCGGGCTTGGGCACGCGCAGGCTCGCCACTCTCGCCATCCAGAAGTCGGCGATCGCCGAGGGCGCGATCGTGCTGGTCGACGAGATCGAGCACGGCCTGGAGCCGCACCGCGTGATGGGCGCCATTTCCCAGCTGCGCGGCGACCAGACGCGCGCGGCGGAGGCAAAACGTCCCATTGGTCAGGTGCTGATCACGACCCACTCCGAAGTCGGGTTGGGCGAGGCCGGCGCCGAGAGCCTGCGCGTGTGCCGCACGACGCGCCCGGCGCGCGTGACGACGATCGTCAAGCCGGGCGCACCGGATCCCATACGCGCCCTCATGCGTTTTGCACCGCGCGCGCTGTTTTCACGACGCATCCTTGTAAGCGAAGGGAATACTGAAGTTGGCGTGGTCAACGGCGTGCGCGAGTTCTGGCCCGCTCTCCATGCTGGGATCCCGATCGAACACCTCGGTGGTTTCATCGCAGACGGCAACGGGTCACAGGCGCCGGAGATCGCGCTGGGACTGCGCGGTCTTGGTTACGACGTCGCGGTCTTTCGCGATTCCGACACGGCTATGAAGGCCGAAGACGCCGCCGCCTTCGCCGCCCAAGGAATTCCTGTCTTTGAGTACGGCGCTGGGCTGGACGTCGAGCACGCCATCATCTCGGTGGCCAGCGACACGCAGATGCAGCGTTTGATCGAGCATCTGCGTGCAGAGCGTGGCGTCGGCAAGATCGACGACAACCTGCGCGCCGCTTTGGGGATGACCGCCGAGGCGCTGGGTCAACAGTTCAGCACGTGGGAGTCGAACTCGTCGCTCGACGCCGCCGAGCTGCGCCGAAGGGTCGCCGATGAGTGCACCAATCGCAAGTGGCTGAAGGACCAGAGGATCGCCCGCGGCGCCGGACCCATCGCCTGGGAGGTCGTCAAGGAAGCCCCCGCTTCGCTACTGGCGCTGACCTTCGCGGCCGTCTGCGCCTGGCTCTATGCCTGAGGCGCAGGATCTGCTGGGCGTCGAGCGCGGCGCGATCGTCGCGCCGGCCGGCCATGGCAAGACCGAGCTCATCGCCAAAGTGGCGGCGCTGGGGCAACGCACGCTCGTGCTGACGCACACGAACGCGGGCGTGCAGGCCATCCGTTCAAGGCTCAAGTGGATGCGCGTTCCGCAGTCTGCCGTCGTGGTCGACACCATCGCTCGCTGGTGCCTGCGCTACGCGTACGCGTTTCCCGGCGTGGCCAACCCGCCGGCGGAAATGCCGGTAGGCGCGCAGTGGGACGACGTGCACCGCGGCGTGAGATCGGCGCTGAACGTTCCGGCGATCCGCCGCGTCGTGGAAGCGTCGTACGACCGCGTCCTCATCGACGAATACCAAGACTGCAACGGCCACCAGCACGAGCTCGCAATCGCGCTCTCCGGGATCGCGCCGACGATGATCTTTGGCGACCCGATGCAGGGAATCTTCGAGTTCGCAGGTGCCACCTTGAGTTGGGATCGAGAGATTCATCCCGCGTTTCCGCTGGTGGCCAAGCTGGAGGTGCCCTACCGCTGGCGCGACACGAACCCGGCGCTTGGCGCTTGGATCGCCGACGCGCGAGGCCGGCTGATCCGCGGCGACCGGGTGGAATTCACCGGGGGGCCCGTGGCCTACCGACACGCCGACGGTGCCTTTGATATGGAGGCGCTGTTCCACCGCGTCGAGGGCAAGGAAGGGAAGATTGCCGCCATCCATTGCGGAAAGGGTGTCTGCTACCGCTTGGCGGCGGCCGCGCGAGGCGGTTTTCAGGCCATCGAGGAGATGGCGGCCAAGACGATGATGGAGTTCGCGTCGCGCTGGGAAGCCTCACCTGTCCCAGATGACCGTCGCGCTACCCTGCGGTGGCTCATCACCGAGTCGTTCAATACGCGAAAACTCAACGAAGGGGAATCACCTTCACCTGAAGAGGCCCCGCTTCTCGAGGCGATCAAGGTTGCCATGGCGGCGCTGGCTGTGGACGGGCCCAGGGCTGCCCTCGAGGTCCTACTGTTAACCCGAAAGCTGCCCCGCGGCCGGCTGCACCGGCAGGAGCTCGTTCGCGACGTGGAACGCGCCATCTCCGAGCTTGCGGCAGGACGCTGCGAAACCATGCTCGAAGCCGCCAAGCGGGTCCGTGATCGAGCCGGCATCGTTGGCCGTCGCCTGCCGAAGCGGACCGTCTCGACGCCACTCCTGCTGAAGGGCCTGGAGTTCGACCACGTTGTCGTGCCCGACGCTGCCCACTTCGCATACGAGAGCAAGGCGCAGGCAAAACTGTTCTACGTGGCGATCTCCCGACCTACCCAGTCACTGACGATCACCGGTCCGGATGCCTTCCTACAGCTTCAGCCGTCGGCACTGTGAGAGCCCGTAGCACTCATTCATTACTCGCGAGTGTTCGGGCCTGCCCCCGCTTTGCATCGTGGCGCTGCTCTGCATCAGCGACGGCTAGCCTCGGAGACCGCTTACATGCGGAGGGATTGCAACGTGGCCAGCCTACTAATTCGCGGGCGAGCGCTTCGCGAGCAACATCATCGCCAAGCTCAAGCACTCGTTCGGTTCTTGGAGAGAACTACTGTTTGCTTCTTCGTACATCGGCCGTTGGGCCGCACCGCTGGACTGACTGCAATCAGTCTGAGGTCGCTCGGCAGCCGACATGGAACACCGCGGAAGGCGATCATCCCGCGAACCCGCCGGCCTCGACTACTCGCATGTACTCGCTCGGGGCCAGTGCCTCCCGCGCGGCCTCGCGGACCATTTCGAACACTGCCGCCGGCTGCGTGCGCGTGCATACTGCCGAGCATGTCCAGCCGTTCGGCGAAGTTCTTCGACGGCTTCGTGCGTGCACCGATCACTGTCACCAACGAACAGGGTCCCGACATGTCCCACTTTCGCCAAACCTCCAAGCCCGAGCACGTGCTGTCCTGCCTCACGCAGCTGATGGGGTTGTTTCTCGCGGCGGCGGCGTTGAATCTGGCCTTCATGCCCCGCGGCAAGGCGGGCCGCCGACCATCAGGTCGCCTGCGCGAAGGGTGAAGCGCTCGTTCCCGTGACTCAAGATCGGCGCGGCCAGCACATACGGCACTGGGATTTGCTGCCGCGCAACGGTCCGCATGTCCGCATTGCTGTTTCGAAGACATCAAGTCGCCGTCGCCCATGCCGCCGGCACGCAGGCCTTGATGTGATCTAGCATCGCCCAACTTTCGCAGTCTGCATAGCATGAATGAGCGCGCTCAAAGACCTACTTGACAGCTACTGCCAAGCCGCGCAGAGCGAGCGAGAGAAGGGCACCTACTTCGAGGACTTGATCCTCTGCTACCTGCGCAACGAGGCCACCTACCGCGACCTCTACAGCCACGTGTGGACCTACGCCGAGTGGGCAAACGCGCAGGGCCTGGATAAGCGCGACGCCGGCATCGACCTGGTCGCAAAGACTCATGGCACCGGCGAGTTCCACGCCATCCAGTGCAAGTTCTACGCGGCGGACTACCAGCTCCAGAAGGCCGACATCGACAGCTTCTTCACCGCCTCGGGCAAGAAGCCGTTCACGCACCGCATCATCGTCAGCACGACCAACCACTGGAGCGAGCACGCCGAAGACGCGCTCATCGACCAGCAGCCGCCCGTCACCAAGATCGACCTGCACGACCTGGAAAACAGCCAGATCGACTGGGTCGAAGTACCAGCCCAAGGCCCAGCCTGTCCTGAAGGCACAAGAAGCAGCTGCGCGCCCACCAGACGCAGCGCGCTGGACGCCGTACGCTCGGGCCTGGAAGCGCCGACCGCGGCAAGCTCATCATGGCCTGCGGCACCGGCAAGACCTTCACCAGCCTGAAGATCGCCGAGGCGCTGGCCGGCCCGGGCAAGCGCGTCCTGTTCCTCGTGCCCAGCCTTGCCTGCTGTCGCAGATCTCTGACCGAATGGACGCAGGAAAGCGCCACCCCGCTGCACAGCTTTGCCGTCTGCTCCGACAGCGACGTGGGCAAGAAGCGCAAGAAGGACGACGACACCGTCCAAACCTTCGTCCACGAGCTGCGCTACCCCGCCACCACCGATGCCAAGCGCCTGGCTGCCGAAGTGGCCAAGCGCCACGACGCGCAGCACATGAGCGTGGTCTTCAGCACCTACCACTCGATCGACGTCATCAGCCAAGCCCAGAAGAAGCACGGCCTGGCCGACTTCGACCTGGTCATCTGCGACGAAGCCCACCGCACCACCGGCGCCACGTTCGACGACGAGGACGAAAGCAACTTCGTCAGGGTCCACGACGACGACTTCATCCGCGCCGCCAAGCGCCTCTACATGACCGCCACGCCGCGCATCTACGGCGACGCGGCCAAGGCCAAGGCCGAAAAGGACAACGTCGCCCTGTGCTCGATGGACGACGAAGCGCTCTACGGCAAAGAGCTTCACGTCATCACCTTCTCCGAAGCCGTCAAGCGCGGCCTGCTGGTCGACTACAAGGTCATCGTGCTCGCCGTCGAAGAAGTCCACGTCAGCCGCCGCCTCCAAGACCTGCTCAAGGACGAGAACAACCAGCTCAAGGTGGACGACGCCGCCAAGATCGTCGGCTGCTGGAAGGCCCTGTCCAAGCAAGACTTGACCGAGAGCCTGGCCGGCGACGACGGCCCCATGCAGCCGCGCCGTCGCCTTCTGCCAAGTGATCGAGATTCCAGAAGGGCGCCAAGACCCACAAGGTCAGCTCGAAGAAGATCGCCGGCATGTTCCAGGCCGTCGTCGAGGCCTACCAGGAGAGTGCCGAAGAAGACGAGGCCGCTGTCGCCCTGGCCTGCGAAGCCGAGCACGTGGACGGCAGCATGAACGCCAGCCGAGAAGGAGGCCAAGCTCGCCTGGCTGAAGGCACGAGCCGCCCGAAGACACCTGCCGCATCCTCAGCAACGTGCGCTGCCTGTCCGAAGGCGTGGACGTTCCCGCGCTGGATGCCGTGCTGTTCCTCACCCCGCGCAATTCCCAGGTGGACGTGGTGCAGTCCGTGGGCCGCGTCATGCGCAACGCGCCGGGCAAGAAGCGCGGCTATGTCGTCCTGCCAGTCGTCATCCCGGCCGGCATGGAGCCGCACGAGGCGCTGAACGACAACCAAATCTATCAAAGTCGTCTGGCAAGTGCTGCAGGCCCTGCGCTCGCATGACGACCGCTTCGACGCGATGGTCAACAAGCTGGACCTGATCGGCAAGGACACCAGAAGATGGAAGTCATCGCCATCACCGACAAGATCCAGAAGAAGCAGCGCAAGACCACGACCGACGAAGACGACCAAGGCCAAGGGGCAGTTCACCATCGGCGAACCCAAGCCCAAGGCCCGGCGGCAAGGAAGACCAGACCGAGTTCGCAGTTCGAGATCGGCGAGATCGAGCGCGCCATCTACGCCAAGCTCGTCAGAAGTGCGGCAACCGCCTCCACTGGGAAGACTGGGCCAACGACATCGCCAAGATCGCCCGCACCCACATCGACCGCATCACGCGGCATCCTGGAGAACCCGAGACGAACACCAGCAGGAAGCGGACCGGCCTTCGACAGCGCTTTCGCCGCCAGGAGCTCCGCGACGACCTGAACGACAGCATCACCGACGGCGAGATCATCGAGATGCTGGCCCAGCACCTCATCACCAAGCCGGTGTTCGACGCCCTGTTCGAGCGACTACAGCTTCGCCAGTCACAACCCCATGTCACAAGGCCATGCAGGGCGTGCTGGACGTCCTGCAGGAGCACCACCTGGAAAAGGAAGCCGACACGCTGCAAGCGCTTCTACGACAGCGTGAAGATGCGCGCCGAAGGCATCGACAACGCCGCAGGGCAAGCAGAAGATCGTGGTCGAGCTGTACGACAAGTTCTTCCGCAACGCCTTCCCGCGCATGACCGAGCGGCTGGGCATCGTCTACACGCCGGTCGAGGTCGTGGACTTCATCATCCACAGCGTCGACGACGTGCTGAAGACCGAGTTCGGCCAGACGCTTGGGCAGCAAGGGCGTCCACATCATCGACCCTTCACCGGCACCGGCACCTTCATCACGCGGCTGCTGCAGAGCGGGCTGATCAAGCCCGAGGAACTGGCGCACAAGTACCAGCACGAGATCCACGCCAACGAGATCGTGCTGCTCGCCTACTACATCGCCGCGATCAACATCGAGGCGGTCTATCACGGCATCGTCGGCGGCGAGTACCAGCCCTTCGAGGGCATCTGCCTCACCGACACCTTCCAGATGTACGAGAAGGACGACCTGTCTGAGCGCGCTGATGGAGGACAACAGCAAGCGGCGCAAGCGGCAGAAGAAGCTCGACATCCGGGTCATCATGGCGAATCCGCCGTATTCGGTTGGGCAGCGACAGCGAGAACGACAACAACGACAACATCGTGTACCCGCACCTGGATGAGCGCATTCGTCGACACTTACGCCGCACGTTCCGACGGCGACTCTTGCGAAGAGGCCTCTACGACAGCTATGTCCGCGCCATCCGCTGGGCCAGTCGACCGCATCGGCAATAGCGGCGTCATTGGCTTTGTGACCAACGCTGGCTTCTTGGAGGCCAACACGGCGGACGGACTGCGTAAGTGCCTTGCCGATGAGTTCAGCAGCATCTACGTCTTCCATCTTGCGCGGCAATCAACGCACGTCGGGCGAGCTGTCACGCAAGGAAGGCGGCAAAGTCTTTGGCGGCGGCAGTCGCGGCTCCGATCGCCATTTCGCTGCTGGTCAAGAATCCGAACGCTCGCCAGACGCGGGCAGATTCATTTCCACGACATCGGCGACTACCTTAGCCGCGAAGAGAAGCTTGGCGAAGATCGCCGAGTTCGGCAGCATCGACGGCATCGCCAAGGCGGCGACGTTGGCAGACGATCGCACCAGACGCTCACGGAGATTGGCTGAAGCAGCGTGACGACAGCTTTCGGCTCGTACATCGTTGCTGGCGACAAGAGCGGCAAGGAGGCCAAGCTGTTCGACAACTTTTCGCTGGGTGTCGTGACGAACCGCGACGCTTGGTGCTGGAATCCGGCCAAGTCCAAGGTCGCAGAGCAACATGGAGTCGCACTGATCGACTTCTATAACAGCGAGCGCAAGCGTTTCGCCAAGGCGCATCCAGGTCGGACAACGAAGCAGCGCGACGAAGCTGGTAGACGGATTCATCGACACCGACTCGACGAAGATTGCGTTGGACCCGCGCCCTGAAGCAAGGACTTGAGCAGAGACAAGGCATGCTGCGTTCGACGAACAGCAGCTTGGTGGCCGGCCTGTACCGACCGTTCAACAAGCAGTGGCTCTACTTCAATCGCCGCCTCAACGAGCGTGGTCTATCAGATGCCGCGCTTCTTTCCCGATGCCGCGGCGGAAAACATCGTCATCGGTGTCTCGGCATCGGAGTCTCGCAGCGCCTGGTCGGTGTCGATCACCGACCGCGTTGCGAGTCTGCACGCCGCCGACATGGTGGGCTCGCAATACTTTCCGCTCTACGTCTACGGTGACGAAGCAGAGGAGCCAGAGGAGTCGGAAGCACAGCAGTCGCTCAACCTGAGTGAAGAGCCGAAGGTCGCGGCGCCGAAGCGGCGCGACGGCATCACCGACGAAGGCTTGCGCTACTTCCAAGCGGCGTACCCCGGCGAGACTCATCACGAAGGAAGACGTTTTCTACTACGTCTATGGCCTGCTGCACTCGCCCGACTACCGCGAGCGCTTCGCCGACAACCTGGGCAAGGAACTGCCGCGCATCCCGTGCGTTAAGAAGGCTGCCGACTTCCGTGCCTTCAGCAACGCCGGCCGCGCGCTGGCGCGACCTGCACCTGAACTACGAAGTCCGCGGCGCTGTACCCGGGCGAAGATCGACAGCGGAGCCAAGCCATTGAAGGACGCGGACTACCGCGTCGAGAAGATGAAGTTCGGCAAGACCGACAAGGACAAGGACAAGGATCGCACGACCATCCACTACAACGACCGCATCACCGTCAGCGGCATCCCGCTCGAAGCCTACGACTATGTCGTCAACGGCAAGCCCGCTATCGAGTGGGTGATGGAGCGCCAGGCCGTGAAGACCGACAAGGACAGCGGCATCGTCAGCGACGCCAACGACTGGGCGATCGAGACGATGGGCAACCCGCGCTACCCGCTGGACCTGTTGTTGCGCGTGGTCACAGTGAGCTTAGAAACGATGGGCGTTGTAAAGGCGCTTCCCAAGCTTGACATCTAAGAATTCTGACCCGAACTCAGAAAGTTCACGACCTTTGTCCCGCCGGTCGCCGGTGCGCTACCGAGCAGGTCTTGCAGCAAGTGAAACTGGACGCCCATCCTGCGAGCCACGGCAACGATGGGCACGCCCAGTTCTTCAGTCATGACGCGCAGGCCATCATTGACGATTTCGGGTTGCTCGATAGACATGAATTCGTCCTCGCGCTCTTCGATGGCCTCGCCGTGACGGTTCAGCGTGATATAGCCGGCACGTACCTGATCATCCGAAAAGACCCCGAGTTGCCTGGCGCGATATAGCAGGGCTGCCTTGGATACACCCCAGCGCTGCTTGAGCGCACTCATGTGGTCCCAGTTGATCCGTGTGCCTCGCAACGCACGCTTGCTTTCGGCAAGAAATGATGCGCGCGGCAGAAGAAAGGCGCTCGCAAACCTGTTAGCCTGTGTCTCGGTCAATCGGTCACCGGTCAGCACACCGATATGCAGAGCGAAGTGGCCGAGTTCGTGTGCAACTCCGAAACGCGCGCGACATGCTGACCGCCCGAAGTCATTCAGGGCAATGACAGGTCGTCGGGTAGCAAACGAAACAGCATCAACCTCGTTCGCCAAGCCCGAGACGCGCATGACGACCGCGCCGGCGGTCTCTGCCACACGCGTGATGTTGGCGATAGGCCCCCAGCCCAGATCCCAGGCAATACGACAGGCTTCTGCTCCGCGTTCGATGGACTCCTCGGAACTCGGGTCAGCCTCGGTGATGTTGTAGTCGGGCAGTTCCAAGTGCTCATCGAGAACACACACGAGACGCTTGAGCATTTCGCCGCGCGCGCGAGCGTACTGCCGTAGCACGACCTTGGTGGTCAATTGCTTGCGGAAATGGCACTGCTCTTCGGTCAGCGGCATGGGGTCAACTTCCCGCAGGAACTCGGGGAGAATTCCCAACTGCTCCAATAGCGAGTGCTCCAAAGACGCGGAAACGGGCTCAAGACCGGTTTCCACACGACTCAGGTATTGCTTTGACTTGTCGAGCTTCTCACCGAGTTCGGCAAGCGACAGTCCGTTGAACAGCCGGGCAAGGCGGATGTTGGCTCCGATGACCTCGGTGTTCATGGCCCGGCCGATGCCACCGAATCGGCGCCCTCGCCTTCACGTTTGCGCTTCGGAGTGACGATGGCCCTAGGCAGCTCAACGGCAGACGGAACGGATGGGCAGGCTTCACCAATGCGCCGGACAACGCCGCCGGAAGTCCAGCGAGATACCTCGCCGCCTGCAGCCGAGAAGCCAAGCAGGACGACGCGAGGCTGGCTTGACTCGTCAAAACCGGGGTCAAGGACAAATACGAAGCGCGCGGCTTCGCCAGGTTCGGCCTCCTCCAAAAAGAGGAGCTGGTGCTGATGGA
Source organism: uncultured beta proteobacterium (assembly GCA_963738615.1). Classification (GTDB taxonomy): domain Bacteria; phylum Pseudomonadota; class Gammaproteobacteria; order Burkholderiales; family Burkholderiaceae_C; genus CAVTWY01. Next base: position 75,870 of record CAVTXI010000012.1, on the reverse strand, counting down.
CTTCGACTACCGCACGCTTCCTTGGCGACTCGGCGTTGTCGTTGCTGAAGCGGCATGGAATGCCATTGATCTCGAACACGATGTCGAGGCTGTTGTTCAACACCCGCAGCCACGAGTGTTTGCCGGATAGATACTCAAGCCAGAAGCGCTTCTGCTGGCGCCCAAAGCACGTCGTGCCGCGCGTGTACGACGTATCTGTATCGCGCACCAAGTCGTCTTCTGTGGCGGCCCACTCTTCGAGCAACCACGACGAGACGAGCTCAAGGTACTCTTCCTTCAGCACAGGCGGAAGGTTGCTCTTGGGTAAGGTCAAGACGAGCATGTTTGTGCACGTGGAGTGAAGTGTCAACGCATTATGTGCGATGTCCGGAAAGCGTCAACCCCCTCCACATGATGCGCTGCGGGTGCCGGAGCCGAAGTCAACCTGTTTTAGTCGGTGTGCCCGAAGCGGCCACGAGGGCAGGTTCAAGGCCGGTCCCGTAGCGGAGACCCTTTGACCCCACTACCTGAATTCCCTCACCCTCGTCCGCAACTCCCCCAACACTTCCGACAAGTCGACGATCTCCCGCGCGATCACATTGCGCACGTCGCCGGCCACCTGCCACCGCCCGCGCACGCCCATCAGCCGCGCGTTCAGCAGCGGCACCCGAAATGCGGCCTTCACGTCCTTCCACACGATCACCTGCGTGCTCCCCGTCTCGTCCTCGAGCGACACGAACATCGTCCCCTTGGCCGTCTCGGGCTGCTGCCGCACGGTCACGATGCCGCAGGTCGCCACGGCCGTGCCGTTGCGCACGTCGCAGCAGCTGCTGCGCCGTCCGATAGCCCTTCAGCTTCGGCCGCAGGATCGCCAGCGGATGCCGTCGCAGCGTCAGCCCGGTCGACGCGTAGTCCCACACCACCTCCTCGCCTTCGGGCGCCGGCACGAACCCGACCTCGGCCTCGTCGATCGGCGCTGTCCGCAGCAGCTTCGGCGGCGACCGCAGCGCCGATGCCTCCCACACCTGCTGCCGCCGGTGCCCGGCCAGGCTTTGCAGCGCGTCGGCGCCGGCCAGCAGCGTCACCTCGTGCTGCTCGAGGTCGGCCCGGCGCGCCAGATCGTCCGCGCTGTCGAAGCGCTGCTGCGCCCTCGCCTTGCACGATCCGCTGACCCGTCTCGATCGGCAGCCCCGCCACGAGCCGCAACCCCAGCCGCACCGCCGGCCGGTGCGGCAGGTCCTCGAGCGTGCAGTCCCAGTCGCTCTGCATCACGTCGACCGCGCCGCACCTCGACGCCGTGCCGCCTGCGCGTCCTGCACGAGCTGGCTCGGGGTGTAGAACCCCAGCGGCTGGCTGTTGATCATCGCGGCCAGGAACTCGGCCGGGTGGTGGCACTTGATCCAGCACGACGCGTAGACCAGCAGCGCGAAGCTCGCGGCGTGGCTCTCCGGGAAGCCGTACTCGCCGAAGCCCTTGATCTGCTCGAAGATCGCCTCGGCGAAGGCCGCGCTCGTAGCCGCGCGCTCGTCATGCCGTCGACGATCTTGCCGCGGTACTGCTCGAGCCCGCCCTTGCGGCGCCACGCGGCCATCGCGCGGCGCAGCTGGTCGGCCTCGCCCGGCGTGAAGCCGGCGGCGAGGATCGCGACCTGCATCACCTGCTCCTGGAACACCGGCACGCCCAGCGTTCGGCCGAGCACGGTGCGCAGCGCCTCGCTCGGGTAGCGTCACCGGCTCCTTGCCCTCGCGCCGGCGCAGGTACGGATGCACCATGCCGCCCTGGATCGGCCCCGGCCGCACGATCGCCACCTCGATCACCAGGTCGTAGAAGCAGCGCGGCTTCAGGCGCGGCAGCATCGACATCTGCGCCCGGCTCTCGATCTGGAAGACGCCCACCGTGTCGGCCTGGCAGATCATGTCGTAGGTCGCCGGGTCCTCGGCCGGGATGTCCTGCATCGAGAAGACGTGGCCCAGGCGATCGCCGATGAACGCGAGCGACTTGCGGATCGCCGTGAGCATGCCGAGCGCGAGCACGTCGACCTTCAGCAGGCCCGAGCGCGTCGATGTCGTCCTTGTCCCACTCGATGACCGTGCGGTCTTCCATCGCCGCGTTCTCGATCGGCACCATGCGCGACAGCGGCCCCTGCGTCAGCACGAAGCCGCCCGGGTGCTGCGACAGGTGCCGCGGGAAGCCGATGAGCGTGCGCGTCAGCTCGACCAGCTGCCGGACCGCCAGGTCGCGCGTCGACAAGCCCACCTCCTCGATGCGCTCGGGGATGACCGTCATGCCGTCCCACCAGGTGTGGTTCGCCGCCAGCGCGTCGATCACCGTCGGCTCGAAGCCGAGCGCCTTGCCGACGTCGCGGATCGCCGACTTGGGCCGGTAGCTGATGGCGACTGCGGTCAGCGCGGCGCGGTCGCGGCCGTACTTGCCGTAGAGGTACTGGATGACCTCCTCGCGCCGCTCGTGCTCGAAGTCGACGTCGATGTCGGGCGGCTCGTTGCGCTCGCGCGAGATGAAGCGCTCGAAGAGCACGACATGCGCGCCGGGTCGACCTCGGTGACGCCCAGGCAGTAGCAGACGACGCTGTTGGCCGCCGAGCCGCGGCCCTGGCAGAGGATGCCGCGCGAGCGCGCGAAGCGCGACGATGTCGTAGACGGTCAGGAAGTAGTGCTCGTACCGCAGCTCGGTGATCAGCGCCAGCTCGTGCGCGATCTGCTGCTCGACCGTCGCCGGCACGCCTTGCGGCCAGCGCCGGCCTGCCCCTTCGTAGGTCACGCGGCGCAGCCAGCTCGACGCGCGTCTCGCCTTGCGGCACGACCTCGTCGGGGTACTGGTACTTCAGCTCGTCGAGCGAGAAGGTGCAGCGGTCGGCCACCTCGAGCGTCTGCGCCAGCAGGTCCGGCGGATAGGTCTGCGCCAGCCGCAGCCGCGTCCTCAGGTGCCGCTCGGCGTTGACCTGGAGCGCGAAGCCGCATTCCGTCAGCGGCTTGCCGATGCGCGTCGCGGTCATGACGTCATGCAAGTGCCTTGCGCGAGCGCACGTGCATGTGCACGTCGCCCGCGGCGACGAGCGGAATCGCCGACGCTCGCTGCATTCGGCGCAGTCGATGCAGCCACATCTCGTCGTCGATCTGGCGCAGCAGCTCGACGCGCAATCCAGCACCGTCCGCCGAAGCGGGTGCTGCGTCCAGCCTGCGAGTCCGTCCAGGTCGGCGTCAGTCGATTGCCGCGACGGCGAGACCAGCACCACGCAATCGGCAAGCTCGGCCGCGTCGATGTCGCCTGCCGCGAGGCTGTAGGTGCCCTTCGGCGCGCGGCGCCTGAGCTTGGTGATGAAGGCGCACAAGTTGCCGTAGCCGTCGCGGTTGCAAGCGATGGCCGTGATCGTGAAGGCCTGTCCTGCGCTTTGCCGAAGTGCGCTCGCCCGGGAGGACGAACCTCGAACTGGCGCCGATCAGCAACGGCAGCCCGATCTCCTTGGCCGCCACGTGCGCGCGCACCACGCCGGCCAGGCTGCACTCGTCGGTGATGCGCCAGCGCGGCGTAGCCAAGCTCCTTGGCGCGCGCGACGAGTTCCCCGGGATGGCTTGCGCCGCGCAGGAACGAGAAGTTGCTCAGGCAGCGCAGTTCGGCGTAGGCCGGCAGGCTCGCAGGCATCGGCGGTGCTCACGCAAAGACGCCGTGCAGGTACCAGCCGCCCTGGTCGTGGGCCAGTCGCTCATGGAACACCCACAGCACGCCGGCGTGATCGCTGCGCGCGACCCAGTAGTCGCGCTGGACGTGCGCGTGCGACGGCGTCCTCGCCCAGGCCCAGCCGATGCCACCAGCCGCCTTCGACCCGGTGCGGGCCGGCGAGCAGTTGCAGCGGGCCCTGGTACATCGGCTGGTCGCGACGCACGGCCAGGCGAAGCGGTGGCTCGAGAACCCAGGTCGGCTGCGGGACATCGATGCGCACGCGCGCACGCGGTCATGTGGCGCCGGCGCGGGCTACCCAGCGCTGCATCCACTCCAGCCGATGGTCTTCGCGCAGCACCGGCCGCAGGACGTTCTGCGGGCCCAGCCGTGCGGCGATGCGTTCGAGCATGAGTTGCAGCGAGTCGCCGTGGTGGCTGCGGTCGGGCAGCAAGATCGGCGCTCGTCTCGACCAGCGGGACGGGTTCGTCGGCGGCGAGCCAGAGCTCGCCGGCAGGCGCTTCGAGGTCGACGCGTGGCGAGGTGCTCGGCCAGCAGCCGGCAGAGGTGCTCGACGTTGCGGGTCGGTCGCGCGGTGCGGATGGTGATCTCGCCGACGCTCCGCCCGCTGCGGCTTCGCATCACGTCGTGTGCCCAGCGCAGCGTGAACGCACGTGATGCCGGCGCGACGCGCTGCAAGCCAGCCGCACAGCTGGACCAGCAGCCGGCGTGCGCCGAAGAGCAGCGCCGCGGCGAGTCTCGACCCTTGCGCCGAGTTCGAGGCGGGCGTGGAAGGTGTCGGGCGCCTGCAGCCACGTGTACGTCTCGGGCGCAAGTCCGTAGGCCTGGTCGAGTTCGGACAGGATGCGGCGATCGAAGCGCCGGGTGATGCCGCCGCGCGGCAGCGCGCGGACGTCGCCCAGCGTGCAGCACCCCAGTCGCGACAGCGTGCCCTCGTGCGGCTTGATCGAGTCGAGCACCGTCATCGGCAACCTGTCGAGCGTTGCGGCGAGCGGTTGGAGAGACCGTCGGCGACACCGGCGCGCGCGAGGCACAGCGCCCCGAGGCCCGTCGTGGCCCATGACACGGTCACCACCCCGAGTTGCTGCGCTTCTTCGGCGATGCGAGCGCGCAGCGCTCGCGAGCCGCCGAAGAGCTTCAGGCTGGGCGTCACGTCCATCAACACGGCATCGACGAGCACGACGACCCGAGGCGTGAATTGAAGCGCCCAGGACGCAAGGCCCGAAGCGGCTTCGTCAGGCGGCGGTAGGGTCGAGCCGGGTTGCGGATCGAGGAGCGCTCCCCATGGCATGGGCTGGTGCCGGTTCTGGGTTGCGTTCGGTGAGACGACCGGCTGGGGCGGCGTAGACGAGGTGTGAGGATCGGGTCGAGCGATCGGGGGATCGCGGCGAAGGAGAGTTCGTCGTCGTGCACGGGTCCTCGTCGCTTGAAGACGCTTGCCTTCAAGGCCCAGTCAGCGCCCGGCTCGACGATCACGCGCAGCGGTGCCGCCGAGGTCTCGTGGCGCGCCTGGATGCCGCGCAAGACGAATGCCGGCGCGTTGAAGTTGCTGGCGAAGACCTGAAGGCGGCGCAGATGCTCGGGGCGCGCGCCGGCCAGCCAGCTCACCACCGCGCCGCAGTCGCTGGCCTTCAGGATCTGCTCCATGCACCACAGGCGTTGGGCGGGGGGATCCGCCCGGATCCACACGACCTGCCGGTCGTCGATGCCTTCCTGCTCGAGTCCCGGCAAGTGCGGCGTCTTCGGTGGGGCGATCAGCACGATCGGCCGGCCTTGCGCGGCGACGACGCGCAGGGCTGGGGCGAGCAGGCGCCACTCGAGCACCGAGGGCTGCGCGGTGAGGATCTCGGTCAGGGCTCGATGCGGCCAGCCGCCACCTGGTAGTTCGGCGTCGAGGGCTTCGATGCCGGTGGACAGCGTGGCGGCTGAGGTAGCCGGCACGTCGGCGCCGGTCCAGACGTGCAGGTGCAGCTCGCTCGGCAGTTCGAGCTCGTGCGAAGCGCGACGCCATGCTGCGGCTCGACCGCCGCGGTCGTGAACGCCACTGTCGCTCCGCGTTGATCGGGGAAAGCGTCAGCCGGTCGGTCGTGCGTGACGACACGTCCGCCGCGGTTCGGGCGGTCATGGTCGTCTCGTGAAAGCTGTGCATTCGTCCAGTATGCCAAGCGACATGAGCGCAGTGCAAGACCTTTCAGCCATGCGAGTCCCGTGCACTAGTCACGGTCGTTCTTCTGCATCCGCGGCGCATCGGCGACAGCGGTGCGCCAACCCGCCGCAGTCGCGCTACAAATTGCCAATGCCGGATGGCACTAGGAACGAGACCCGATGCCGCAGGCCTCGAGATCACTGGAGTGCAACGTGTCGACACTGCGGTCGATGCTGGATGAGCGACGGAAGCTCAAGGATCAGATTCAGGAGGTGCGCCGTCAGGACCGGTCGTCGGCGATCAGCGCACGTCCTCGAGGTCATGGACGCGTTTGGGCTCAAGGTCGTCGACGTCGACATCGCGCTACCAGAGACGCATGGCGGCATTGAAGAACGGCGCAGCCCGACCGGCCGAGCGATCGCACTACATGAAGGGGCAGAAGCTGCCAGCCAAGTACCGCAACAAGCAGACCGGCGAATCCTGGGCCGGACGCGGCGTCAGGCCGCGCTGGCTGGTCGCGGCGCTGAAGGCAGGACGCAAGCTCGAGGACTTCGCTGTCTGAGCTCGAGGTTAGCGGCCCTCGCACTGGTCCGAGGGCGAGGAGCCGCTTACCGTTCACGCGGCCAGCCGGTGCTCGAAGTACGGCCGCTGCCGATCGTCCAGGATGGCGTACTGGGCCTCCAGGTTCGTCGGGTCCGGCTGCAGCCAGGCGTCGAGGTTGTGCTCCTTGATGGGTACGACGCAGCGATCGTGACCCGCGGCCGCAACCTCTGCCGGCGGCTCGTCGGTGATCGCGGCAAACGACAGCAGGTCAGGCTCGCCCGGCGCCGACCAGCGTGACCAGAGACAGGCCACCAGCATGTCCCGCGGCGGCCTCGGCCTGAACTCGAGCACGACGTTGCGTCCCGTCGCGAGTTGACGTTCTCGAAGAACGCGTCGATCGACCATGACGCCGTGCGAGTACGCCGAACATGCCCTTCCAGAAGCTTCCTCCGAGGTTGTCGCGCCGCGCGTTGTAGGTGCCGGGGAACTTGGTGTCGTAGAACGGCGGCTTGCCAGCCGGCCGGCACTGGTAGCGCATCGGCTTGACCACCCGGCGGCCGCCCTCCATCACGATCACGGGCGCGTACCAGCCGGGGAAGATCCGCGCGTCATCGTCCGTCAAGTCCGTGCTACGCAGGCCGGCCAGCTTGTCGAGGCACCACTGCGACCTTGTCGGTGGCGATGCGCTTGCTCTCGGCGGCGGCCTTGGTTGTCTTGACCTGCAGCGTGCGCTCGGCGTCGGCCAGGCGCTTGCGCTGCTTGAAGAGTTCCTGTTCGATCGCGTCGCCTGCTCTGCGTTGAACTCGTCGATCAGGGCCTTGATCGCGGCGCTCGTCATCGCTCTGCGGTTCGGCGAAGAACGCGTCCATCGCCTTCGGTATCCGGATCTTTCGATCCTTCTGGATGCCGCGCTGCCAGTAGAGATCGAAGAATTCCTTGATGTCGAGCGCCGCGCCGTGTTCGCGTGCGAACCGCAGGTAGTCGGCCTTGATCTGCGCGGAGTAGCACATGGTTCGATGGTAGATGGTAGCGACGCAGCCTGTGACGCGCCTGCGCGCGGCTACCAGATCAATCAGCGCGGCCGGATCACGACGCCGTTTCGATCGCGTCGCGGATCTGCGACCACGAGGCGCCGGAGATTCGGCCGTCAGGCCACCGCGTCGAAGGGTTCGATGTGAACCGCGCACGTCGCGTTCCTGCCGTGCACGCACGCTGTAGAGCAATCCACCCTGGGAGGGCCCCGGCTACCCTGCCGGTGACTTCGCCTTGAGCCAAGGGGTCTTAGTTAGGGCGTCACGCGCCCTCGTCGGCAGCGGTTAGCAGGTCTCGCAACCTTCTGGCAACTGCGACGCGCATTGTCGAATTCGACATCATGCCCAGCCCACCCGATTTCCAGTCCAGGAGGATCGATCCTCCGCCCGGTAGCTCGATGGTCGCCGAGGCTAGCGGCTTGAGTTGTGACAGAAAGGTGGCTTGGGTGTGCTGTCGGCCTGCGTTTAGATCACAGCGATGCTTCACGCTCCCAAAAACAGCGATCATGATCTCGAATCCGATCGGCTTACAGAGGCTATGGTTCTTGATGTCGCCCCAAGCTTGAGGCCACATAGCCGAGAGTGCAGCGAAGTACTGTTTGAAAATCACTGCTTTCTCAGCTACCGTCTTCGAAGCCAAGACGCCACCGGTAGTTAGATGCGGCGCCAGCCACTTCTTGAGTGCGGTGTTCTTGATCCATCTCCCCTTCTCCGTAGTCATCATTTGAATGCGGTCTTTCAGAGGTGAGTCTGGATCGTCAGCCAACTTGGTGATCACATCCATTACAGCAGTATCATCAACGGGCAAGTCCTTGATTTGATAGTACAAGGCAAGAAGATGGACGTCGCTAACGCGCTCTTGCTTACTGTTGATGTCTGCAAAGATCTTCCCCCGCATTGTGTCGTCGGCGTTGTGCACCGCAATGACAGGAAGATCAAACTCAATTCCATCGCTGTACTTGAAACCTTCCAGTCTGTGCTGACCGTCCAGGACATAGGCGAGCTTTCCCTCGTCACTTGGAAATCTAAGAGTCCGAGTGGCGGGGTTACCCGTCTCGCCGATCGAGACTGAGTCGTCAAGGCTGATCACTATGGCGTTGGGTAGAAGCGCGGTGGACTGCTGGAGGTACTCACCAATCACCCGAGCACGCTTCGGGTCAAGAATACGTTGCACCTCATCTGGATCTTCTTCTGAACGCGGCGTGACGTAGCAGATTGAGCGCAGCCTAGTGCTGTTCATTGGAAACAAATAGAGCTGCCTGCCATGCTGGTTGAGAACATGCGCATTTATTGCAAACTCAGCCAAGGTTTTCCTCTTTCTCGGTTGTTGCTCTTGCTTAGATTATGTTCGGCACACAAGAACTGCAAGTTGGTGCGATACGATGACCCGCCCAACGAAGCAGGAACGATGTGGTCGACGTGCAGTACGACTTGCGGCGGTTTGCGACCGCAAGACACACACTGCAGCGGGACCTGCCATAGTAGCTTGATGTATTCCTCATAGGTAACCGGCCGACGATCGTGCTTTTGCGTCGTTTGCCGCACCCTTCGGTACAACTCTTCGTAGTCTCCTTGGCTCCACTTGCGACTAGTCTTGGCGGCCAGCGTGTCACGAAATGAGCGCATCGCGTCCGGCCTAGAGAAGAAGGCGGGGGTCATCTCAGGCAATGCGGCAAGGGATGCTACAAGATGCTCGCAAAGTGCCCAGGCTACGAAGTCGTCGTAGGACTTGCAATCAATGCCAACAGACTGGAGTACTGCGTGAGTTACGGCGCGACTAGTAGCCATAGAAGTGGAATACGACGCTTAACGTTGAACTGTTGAACTACAGTAACTGCTATGAATCCGGTCTGCCCGCATATATTCGGTTGATCAAAATGTTACTCTAGATAGCCATGCGGTAGAAAAGCCGACTAGACGTACCGCACTTTGCTGACTCTGCAGCTTACGCTGCTGACGTTGTCGCTAACAGGTTGTTGAAAAACCCGGCGCGCGAGCGCTTGGTTTTCCTCTGAAGCGGCTTTCGCGAGATTCATCCAGCGGTCCGGATCGCGTTGGGCTCCGTGATTACCCCGCTTGTCAGCGCATTGATGGCGCTTGGCATCGCAATACTGCATGCCGCGGCCCTCATTGCGCACCTCGCAAGCTCGATTCATGCAGCGTTCGCATTCGAGTTAAGTTGTACGCCGCCATCGTCAGCGTCAAGACCTGGTCGACCTTATCCAGTCCTTGCACCATCACTTGCGCCAAGCCCCCGACCGTCTTGCCCCACCCGAAGCACTGCTCGATGCACTTCCTCTTGCGTTGGCTGATCTCGTAGCCGACGTGCCTCGTCGTTCTGCCGTCGACGGCGCTGCCGCCGGAGCGGTTGATGTTCTGCGCCACGTGCGGCGTGACGTTCATATCCCGGCACGCCTTGACGAAGCCTCTTGTGTCGTACGCCTTGTCGGCTCCGACCGTGATGCGCTTGCCGGGGCTGGCGGTCTCGGCGAGCATCTGCGCGGCGACGTCGCGTTCGGCGGTTCCGTCGGCCTGGCTGGCCCGCACGTTGACCACCAGGCCGTGGCGGTTGTCGGTGAGTACATGCCCGAGATACGCGGGCACCGCGCCGACGCCATTGCTCTTGCGGTACAGCCGGGATTCGGGATCGGTCTTGGATTCGTGGGTGTCGTTGCTGCGCTTCTCGCCCCGCCAGTCCTCGGGCGGACGATCGTCGTCGCTCCGTCCTTGCGCCGCATGCTCTTGTGGCTCGCCCAGGCCTGGATCAGGGTGCCGTCGACGCTGAAGTGCTCGCCCGAGAGCAGCCCGCGTCCTTGGCCATCTCCACGGTGGCGTTGAAGATCGCGGTGACGGCGTCGTGCTCGATGAGCCGGTCGCGGTTCTTGCTGAACACCGAGTGGTTCCACACCGCGTCCTCGATGGCCAGGCCGACGAACCAGCGGAACAGCAGGTTGTAGTGGATCTGCTCGACGAGTTGCCGCTCGCTGCGGACGCTGTAGAGCACCTGCAGCAGCATGGCGCGCATGAGCTTCTCGGGCGCGATGCTCGGACGCCCACCCTTGATGTCGGCCTCGTACATCGCCGAGAACTTCGTGTCCATCTTGGCCAGCGCCTCGTTGACCCACTGGCGGATCGGGCGCAGCGGGTGGTTGGCCGGGACGAAGTCCTCGAGCTTCACCGTCGTGAACAGGCTCTCGTTGTAGCTGTCGGCTCCTCGCATCCTGCTTCTCCTGGGCTTGCGTCAATGCCCCTATCGTCCTCGAGCTCCACGCCTTGCGCTACTGGGGTTGACTCGAGGTCGGCGAGGTTCTTCAACAGCCTGCTAAAAGACGGCGACAACCCTAGCGTGATTTGGTGCCATGTACGAGATTCTTCTGGGCGAATGGGGCCATTGAGAACGCCGCCTTCCAAACGATCCTCGTAGGCTTTTCCTCCAGCGATGACAGTGCATTTGGTCAGCACTTGGTCGATCGTTTTCTTAGAGCGATTGGTTAGTGTCATGTCTGCGGCGATAGTGATTGATCTCGGCAGGACTTTCCAGTTGTAATCCAGTTCGGCTTCTCTGTAGTCATTGGTGCAACCGACTAAGGCGGCAGAAGCGGCGCAGACGCCCAACCAAGGTTTTCCGATGCGGTGGTGCGGTTTGTTCATAGCGGCCTAGCGTGTGGTGATCGCACGCCGCAGCTTGCCAGAAGTAGCCGCAAGTTGCCACTGCTGGCCTGGGCACGTGGATCTGGATTGCACGTGTTGCTATTTCTCGCCAATACGCGTTCCTGGTGGCGAAGTGTTTCCCTACATCGACTCCGCATACAACTCCCGCCCGATCAGCATCCGCCGGATCTCGCTCGTCCCCGCGCCGATCTCGTGCAGCTTGGCGTCGCGCCAAAGGCGCGGCGTGGGGTATTCGTTGATGTAGCCGTTGCCCCCCAGCACCTGGATCGCCTCGCCGGCCATCCACGTCGCCTTCTCGGCCGAGTACAGGATCGCACCCGCCGCATCCTTCCGCAGCGTGCGCGCTTGATCCCCGCGGTCGCAGGCCTGGCCGGCCGCGTAGACGTACGCGCGGCACGCCTGCCAGGTCGTGTACATGTCGGCGAGCTTGCCCTGCATCAGCTGGAATTCGCCGATGCTTTGGCCGAACTGCTTGCGCTCGTGCACGTACGGCAGCACCACGTCCATTGCCGCCGTGCACCATCGCCCGAAAACGCTTCTGCGCAGGTACCGGGTCCATTGCCGCCGCCACGATTACCCTCCCAAGGCATCGAGTCGTCGCACGATTCTGCCGGACTCCCCCACCGCATGCGATTGAGTGCCAACGCGGGGCACGGGCGCGGGCCCAAGAAAAGGAGCCCCTCCGCGCCGAAGCGCGAAGGGGCTCGACACCACTCAGTGCAACAACTGCTTCGCCAATGCGACTTCGATGCTGTCGCCTCCCTGGTTCAATACGTCCAGGCCCGAGTCGGGCATGTCGCCCGAACGTCGACTGGCTCACCGCGATCTTCTGGCCCATCAACGTCAGGCATCCGATCTGCGCGGTCCCGACGTAGCCGAAGAACACGACCTTGACCGCTTCCTTCTGACCGATGCGCCACGAGCGCCGCGAGGCCTGCTGCAATGTGTAGACGTTGTAGCCGCTTTGCATGAAGGCGATCGTCGGAAACTCCAACAGATCGAGCCCCGTCTTCACGAGGTCCGGGTTGGTCACGATCACGTCGACACCACGCTCGACTTGTTCGAAGACCCAGTCCTCACGCTTTGCCGCCTCGACCGTGGCACGCAGCACCGCTACTTTGAGCCCCACGGCCGCCAGCAACGCCTTCAGACGCGCCGTCGTGTCGCGGGTGCCCGAGTACACGGTGTAGACCAGCACGCGCCTTCCTGCGGCCTTCTCGGCCTTGCAAAGGCCGATCAGCTCCAGCTCCTTCGGCGCCGCGGCCATGTCCGCGAAGATCGCCCGCTGAAAGTGCAGTTGCGACCGGGTTCTCGGGTGCTTCACCATCTCGTCGCGAAACGCGCAGTCCGGCCAGGCCAGCAGCGCGTTGAGCACCACCCCCAGCAGGGTCGAGTCGCCCTTGGCCAAAGCTGAGCGCAATTCGGCGCGCAGCGTGCCCTCGAGCCGTCGGTAAGCGTGTTCCTGCTCTTCGGTCATCGGCACGTCGACGAACGTTTCCTCGTAGGGCGGCAGAACGTTGGCGCCCAGATCCTTCAGCTTCAGGAAAGCAGTCGTCGGGAGGACGAACCGCATCACCCCCTTCGGTCCGAAGCCTGGCGCCTTGGCCACGCGGTGCGTAACCGACGTCCCCCTCGCGGTGCGGTGCGAGCGTGAGCCCGTTTCCTTGTAGATGTCCTTCAAGACGCCGTGCTCACGCATGAACGCCATCGAAGCCGACGCCATCGAACCTCGGGTGCTTGGCTTGAACCCGTCGTCGACCATCGCCTTCGGATCGAGCCTCCACAACAGATGGAACAAGTCGTCGGCATAGCCGCCCATCAACGTGCCGGTGAGCAACAGCGTCTTCGTGCACTTGCGTGCCAAGACGCCCATCGCCTGCCCCTGGGCCGAGCCCTCGTTCTTGTACTCGTGCCCTTCGTCGACCACCAGCAGCCCGAAGTAGCCCTGCGGCAAGTAGCGCTTGATGAACTCGGTCGGCTGGTAGCCGCCCTGCCCCACGTTGTACTCGAACGTTGCAAGCGCCCGCTCGAGCCGCGTCGCTTGTCGGTCGTTGAACACCAGGTCCCCATCCTCGTCCATGAGGTTCACGAACTCGTAGAGGTTGTCCTCGAGCATCGACGACAGGAGCTTTTCGCCGAAACGCGCGATCAACTGCTCGGCTCGCTTCGCACCGATCGTCGGCAACTGCAACAGGGCCTGCGTCACCAAGTCGCGCAGGGAGCGCTCGGAGCGTCCGCGGTGGATCAGGGTCCACAGCGCCGCCTTGCAACGGCTGCAGAACCGACGCTTTTCGCTCAGCTCGTGTCGTGCCATTTCGAGCGACATCGGCTGCTCGCCGGCGTCGCCCAACTCTTTCGTGAGGATCTCTCCGCAGCTCGAGCAACTGGCGCACCGTGTCGCGGTGCCCCGACCCTCTTCGCCTTGCCACAACACTCGTGTCCCAATCGCCGGGCGCCAATGAAACCCCATGCGCATGCGCACGCGCCCCAACACGAAGAACTCGGGCACGCTGGGCCTTGCGCGCATCTCGCGAATCTGCAGCAGGCGGCGCAGCGTATCGGGGCCGTTCAGTACCCATACCCGCGCCTCTGGCACGGTTTCCTTGATCTCGCGCCGCCACTTGTAGACAAGGTGCGGCGGTGCGATCACGAGCGCTCGAGGAAAGCCCTCTTGGGCCAGGATCGCGGCCGTGGCAATTGCCATCATTGTTTTGCCGGTTCCCATCTCACCGTTGTAGATGCATGCCGGCTCGTCGCGATCGACGAGCAGCGTGCATCCCGCGTGAATGACGTCGTCCTGTCCGGGCAAAGGCTGCCGCAGCAGGTTGGCCAGCATCGCGTCGCGTGAAGGCTTGCGTGCGCCGGTGTAGACGGGCGGCGTAAGCGTGCGGATCGACTCGAGCAGATCGTCCGCAAAGTCTTCGACGAACTCGGTCATCGGGATGACTTGGCCGGCATAAGGATCGGGCGCTTGGGATACGTCCGGCAGTTCGGGCATTGCCGCCTCGACCTCGTCGAGGATCACGGCGTCTGGATTCGCTTCGTTCATGGTCTTCTCCTGAAAGAGGAAAGGCCACGCCCGAGGGGCATGGCCCCTCCGGGTTGATGAATCGTTTGCGACCTCTCGAGGTCAGTACTCGCTGGGCAGCAACACAGTCGTGACGCTGCGGTCCCACTCTGTAATCACCCAAAGGCGGTTGTCGCCGCCGTCGTCGCAAGACCGGGCTGGGTCGATCGGGTACGCCGACAGCATGCGCTCGTCACCGTTCGCAAGGGCGCGGTCATTGGAGCGCTTATCGTCGTCGCCGATGCACCCCCAGTCGCCGCGGCTGTGCATCGCGAGGCATTCGCCAACGCGTGCGCGATTCACCGTGTCGTGGACCCCTGCGGTGACGACGATGCGTCCCATGCCGCCCAAGCCCAAGACCTTCGCCGCCTTCAAGGCCGGCGTTGAATCGGATACGGCGGCTGCTTCGTGCTCCACCTCGAGCCTGCCTTCACGCACCGCATCGGCAATTCGCTGGGCGAAGTCCTCACGCAAGGCGATCCTGCACGCGGTGATCGCGCCCAGGGGCCGCGAGCGCTCGTCTTCCCGGTCGAGCCAGGTGATCTCGGCTTCGGCCATGGTCATCACTTCGTCTTGCCATGCGTCGAGAAGCGGAACCGGCGACAGCTCCTTCAACTGCTGCCAGACCTGCGCGCGGATGTCAGAAGGAAGCGGCGCGTTCTCTGCGAATCCGTCCCAAGTCAAGAACATGCACCAGGCGCTGCGATTCGCGCGGTCGGCATTCGTGAGTGCCTGGTCGAACAGCCAGGCCTGCGCCAAGCTGCCGAAGAGGTTCGCCGGCAGCTTGCCGGTTACCTTGACCAGCCGCTCCGGCTTTGGCACCGGCACTCGGTGCTCGCCGCCGTTGACATCGACGAGGGTGAAGCCGTCGAGTCCGCCACTCTCTCGTGACAGAGCGAACGCGGCGAAGAGGTGAAGCATCGCTCCGTCGCGCCCGCAGGTGCTCAGGAACAGAAGACTGCCGTCGGCAGGATCGCGGATGCAGCCATCCACGAAGAGGTCGCTGACCTCACGTACTCGAAACAAGGTGTCCATCGTTGCTTCCTTCGGAAGTGCGCGGACGACGTCGACCCCTGAAGGGACGACGCAGTCCCCGCGGGGTTTATGAAAGTGATTTCCACAAGTCCTGTCGGGCGAACCCGAAGACGGCTCTCGAGGACCTTGCCGTCGCCATGCAGCGCTTGCGCGCAACAATTCAGTGCTCTCTCCCGAGAGTCGCTATCGACGCTCGGGAGAGAGCCCCGGCTCGCGCCGGGACTCCCTTGTCTTACGAGATCGTGACGAGCTGCCCGAAGCTGTTGCCGGGCGTGAGGTCGATGCCGCGAATCGTCGGAACGAATCGGTCGGTCATCACCACGGTTTGCTCGACCGTGCCGTCCTCGGTCGTTGACGTTTCGACCGTGCGTGCCTTGGTCTTGTGCGTGTCGCCCTTGATCAGGAGCGTTCGCCCGGTCTTCGACTGCACGACGCCGCTGATCTGCCCAGCGGCCAGTGCCAGCGCCAAGTGCCAGCGAGACAGTGCCCGCAGGGGGCGCCGTTCGCCGCGGCTCTGCCGCCGAAAGTGTTGCTCGAACGTCGGCCACAGCGTGGCGCTGTGCAGTCGCTCCAATTCCCCGGCCAACTGCCTTGCGTCGATGCGCATCGCGTGGAACCGGAAGTCGGGCAGCTCCGCCCGACCCGGTATCGCGTATCGCTTGTCCGCGTCCCAATGGCTGGGCAGCTCCGGCCCCTCCTCGCGCGCCCTCGCCGCTGCGTCGACCAACGCCTCGACGGCGGCCGCTGTCGGTTGACGCGGTCTTCGACGCACTCCGAAGATGACGCACTGCTTGAAACGCTGTTCGGGCGCCCGGTACAGCCGCACCTGATCGAAGTTGCGGACGAGAAGCGAAGCCATCTCGGCTTTGACAACGTAGTTCGGCACGATGTAGACGAGGACACCGCCGACCTGCAAGCAGTCGAGGCAACGTTGCAGGAAGATGCTTTCCAGTCGGCGCGGGGCGCCCTTTTCTGTCAGGCCCGCCTTGTCGGCCACGACATCGCCGTAAGGCGGGTTCAGGAACAGCAACCCGCAGCTGCCGCGACTGATCGCCACGTCGTGCACATCGCTGTGCAGCGCCACATCGAGCAGCGTCTTGGCGTGCCAAGCGCGTTCGGCGTCGAACTCGACCCCGAGCGCGTTGACCTCGACGCCGTCGCTTCTCAAACGCGCCGTGATTTCCGCCAGCGCGACGCCTTCACCGCAACACGGGTCGATCACGCGCACGTGGTCGACCTCGCACGAGATTCCGGCGAGCACGCCGCTAAGCGTGGCATCGTCGGTTGGGAAGTAGCCGTCGCGAATGAAGTTCCTCGCCAGTCGGGTGAACATGAGTGCCATGGTGGTGATCCTTTCGGTTGGTGTTGGGGCCGTGGTCAGAGCAAGCCTCGCTGCGCGAATGACATGCAGCCCGCGCCCGCGACCAGGATGTGATCGAGGAGCTTGATGTCGACCAGGGCCAGCGCCTGGTCGAGTGCCGTCGTCAGTCGCTTGTCCGTGTCGCTGGGTTCGCAGACACCCGACGGGTGGTTGTGAAAAACGATCGCCGCGCAGGCGTTCACTTCGAGACCGCGTTTGACGATGTTGCGGATGTAGACCACGAGCTGCCGCGTCGAACCCGTTGCCGCCAGCTCATGCGTGATGACGCGATTGCCCGCGTCGAGCCACAAGACGCCAAACATCTCGCGCTCGAGCGGCGCCAGGAGCAGCGTGACGAAGTCGCGCGCGACCTCCGAGGAGTCCAGGAGGCGCTTGCCCGGCGCCATGTGGCGGCCGAGCACCTGCAACGCTTCTTCGACGATGGCGATTTCGTGATCCTCGAGTCCGTGGGCAACGTAAAGCGGTCGCCGTTCGCCGAGCGAGATCAGGACCGAGGCAGTTGTTGGATGCGTCATCAGAGTTCTCCTTTGAAGAAAGCAGACAGCCCCGGCCCGGCAGGGTCGGAACCCTGCGGGTTGAAGTACTTCGTATCGATTCGCCGCGAGCACCGCCTTGCTTAGCGCTTTCGCGCGGCAAGGCGGGCTCGCGACCTGTCTGCCGGCTAAGAAACGCGCCGTAGGCGCGTCGCCGTCGCCGACCTTGCTTCCTCGAGCAGATCCAGCAGGACCTTCACGCAGGCCTGCGCTTCACTGCTGTGGCCACGTGCACCGAAGTGCTCGCGAATCCACGTTTCCACGTCCGTAGACGGACCGTCTAGCGGCGGCGGCGGAACCGCTGCGGCCGCGGCAGCGGTCCCGGCCGTCGTCGGTTCGCCTGGAGGCCGAGGCGCCGCAGCGCCATCAGCAAACAGCGAGGCTGGCAACGTCGCGCCCGCTTCAGCGCGTTCGGTCAGCCATGCGCGAAGGTTCGTAGGCAACTGGACCGAGCGGATCGCACGTGTCAACGCCACGTAGAGGAGATTGATCTCCTCCTCGTCGACTTCGCGCCGGGTCCGCTCCATCGAGCGCAAGCTCGACGAAGTCCTCGTCGAGCACCACCTGGTCCCATTCCAGGCCCTTGCTCTTGTGCGCCGTGCTGAAGATCGCGTCGGCCCGGTCATCACTGACTTCTGCGCGCTTGACCTCGTCGTAGAGCCTCGGAATCTCGTGGCGGTGCGTGTCGACAACCCTCACCAGGCCGTTGACTTCGGCGTCACCAGCCTCCCGGCCGTAACGCGCCATGCTCGCGAAGGTCTTGAAACGCGCGATGGCCGGATCCTTGACCTGGCCGTTCGCTCCCGACCACAGGTGATAGGCGTCGAGGATCTTGCCGAAGGGATAGCGGTCGAAACCGCCGACGAACTTCAGCCTTGCATTCGGCTTCGCCCTCACGAGCACTGCTGCCCGATCGAAGATGCCTGCATTCGTCCGCGACAGGATCGCGTGCGGCTTGCTGCGGTCGACAGTCCATCGAACCGCGATGTCGTCTCGACCCCGAATCGATCGGGCCTCGGCCTTGAACACGGCGAGCAGCTCGCTCGCCACCGCACCGATGTCGTTGCCGAACCGGAACGACTGCGTGATGGCCACGCGTTCCTCCGCCGGCACCGCCTCCATCGCGTTCATCGACTTGCGAAAGCCATAGATGCCTTGATGTCGATCGCCGACCAGCACGAGGGCGACCCTCGGCTGCTGCTTGACGATGACATCGAGCACGACGGGATTCGTGTCCTGGGCCTCGTCCAGGAGGATGCGGTCGTAGCCCAGCTTGGGATTCGACAGCGCCCAGATCTTCAGATAGCCGTCGTGCGTCATCGGCACCGGAGAACGGGGATCCTCCATTTGCTTCCACATCGACTGCGCTTGCGCGAGTACGTCCAGCGCCTCTGCGGGGTCTTCCAGGGCTTCCAGCGGCACGTGCTCGTGCGTGAGCGCGGCGTCGGCCGAGGAAAGCCAGTTGTTGAGCGCATCGACCACCACGCGCGCGCGCGGCGTGCCGCACCGAAGGGCGCGACTCACCTCAAAGGCACCGAGGTTGGCGAGCTTGTTCTTGTAGCGTGAACCGACTGCCCCGTACGCGATCGAGTGCACGGTTCGGCTGTCCACGTTGCGCGGAAAGCGCGACGCGGCTTCGCTCGCCACGTTCTTGTTGAACGCGACGTAGAGGATTCGCTCGCGCGGCCGGGCCTCGGCATAGGCCACCAGAAGCGTGGTCTTGCCGGTGCCGGCGAAGGCGTCGACGGCCAGCAGCCGTGCATCGCTGTTGACGGCGGCGAGTTGTTCGGTCGTGAGACTCATGATCTTTCCTTTCGTGGAGAACGCGGGAACTCGCCGCCCCTGCGGGACGGTCGAGTCGCCCGCAGTGGGTTGAAGAAACGTGGAGCCGCCTCGCTCACCGAAGCGAGTGGTGCGGCGGCAGGCCGAAGCGGCCGGTGTCGCAGGTGAACTGCAGGGCCTCGAAAGCGGCCCGTGCCATCAGCGGTTCGAGCGGGTTGACGAAGAAGCCCTGCCTCGGTCTCTTGGGGAGACTCGGGGCGTCGGTTGCAAGGGCATACCGACATTTCCGTGCCCAGTGGCACGCACGAAACCTTCGTTTCGGTCATCGTCGACGACGATGATGGTCACGACAAGATCGCTCGAGCGCACGGCATGCGTTCGAGGAATCCTGCCGGATCCCAAGGGTGCTCGTTCCAGTTCACGCAAGCCCTCACCGAAGCGCGATGGTGTCGATGTCGCATCGCTAGCCTCGGGACACCCGATAGAGGGCCCAGGGTGCCTTTAAGGCGCTGGTCCACCAGCAAAGGCGCAGCGTCGTGGGCAGCTGCCACCCGGCTCACCTCGACGCCTCACGTCCAAATCGTGGGCGGGTTCCTCAATGCGCCGAACTGGCCGGCGTCGAGCGCATGGAGGAACCCGCCGACGTGCGCGGGTTCGGTGTGTGCGAGATTGTTTATCCGTCGGCTTCTTCGTTGTCGCGTATTGCCGGCTCGTTTTGCGGGATCGTCGCGAACCACTCGGGGCCAGCTCGATAGCTCGCCTCCGCGTTCGTGTAGTCCATCTTGGCAAGCCAATTCATGGTCCGCTGCTCGAAGGGTGCCACGTCTGCGTCTTCGCATCGAATCGGTAGCCCAGTTGTTTCAGCCGCGATGTCTGTCGACGGAACAACAGCCGGTCGACGGTAGGGTCGAGTCTCATCAGCCCCGCGGCAGTCAGCGCCTGGTGCAGTTCACTGCCGAAGAGTTCGGCATCCAGGTCCTCATCGTCAGGCACGCCACTCTCGGCGACAGGCGCCGAGGGTTTACGCACGACAACTTCAGGAGCCGGCGGCGGCGGCTCACAAGCAGGATCGGGTTCGTTCGACGAAGGTTCATCGCGAAGCGGTGCTTCGTTGTCACGATCAACGTCCAGGCCGGCAAGGTGCGCACGCAGTTCCACCGTGATGCGGCCGTGGTACTCGTAGCTCTTGGGAAAGATGTGCGAGACCCAGAAACGGCCTTGGTACTCGCCTTCTTCGAACTGCTCGATCAACGCGTCTTTGACCTTGAAGTCGCCGACTCCTGTACGGAGTTCACCGACCGCGAAGTCGCCGTTGCGGCCGTTGATCCACTTCACGGCCAAGGTGCCCTCGAACAGCATCGGCGCAGGGCTGTGCTGGTCGCTCGTTTGGGTTCTACTTCTCATGGGTTCAGTCCTTTCTGGGTGAAAGCCTCGAACCCCTTCCCTTCCAGGACGAGGCCCGGGCGGGTTGAGAAACGTCGGTGGGCTGTGCCGCAGCTCAGCTGAAACCATCGGCGCGACGGGTCTCACTCGAGTCGCCGGCCGATGGTTGGGTACTGCATAGCTCACACTTTCCGAGCGCGAGCAGAGTCGTTCGTCTCGTCGACGGGTGGTGCATTCCCTTTGCCGGGGTAGCGGCACCGTTTGTCGACGAAGACCCCGGACTTAGTCAAAGCCTTTGCTCCGAAGAGCGTGCGTCTTGCAAAGGCGTGGACGCCTCCAGCGATCCTTGCGGATCAAAGGGCCAGTTTTGAACGGGAACTGGTAAACACCGCGGAAAACCTGTCGAGCCGGATGCTCTTTCTCGACCGGGTCGCTGCCCCTCTCGAGAAAGAGCACCACCTACCGAAGTAGGCAGTGCTCGAGATCAAGCGTCAGTCACGCGGATGCACGACCTTCGCTGACGGTGCGCCGAAATGCGCGCCGAGGTGCGTCGCCGCGGTCGAGGTTGTTCGACTGCGGCGCAGCAGCAGCAACCTGCGGAACAGCCGGAGGCGAGACCGCAGTAGCCGCAAGCGGCACGGCTTGCGCGTTCTCCTCCACAGCGGAGTCGCGGTCGCTTTGAAAGACGACCTCGCCATCGACCTTGGCATGGGTGATCTGCAACATGCGACCTTTGATGGTCGCCCGCAGCACCTTACGTCCGGTCTTCTGACGGTTCTGGTCGCGCTCGTCCGCCTCGTACGGGTCGGCGTAGATATCGCCCGCCCGAAAAGCCACGAAAACCTTGCGGTCCGCGCTGACTGCCTGCTTGAGGTTGCGAACAAGCTCCTGGGCCTCTTCACCGCTGACCTTCAGGTCGAAGTAGCTGTACTCGGGGTCCATGCACCGGCCATGAAGCGCCGACACGCTGCAAGCGAGGAACGGGTCGCCGCGTTGCGGACGAACCTCGCGAATGCGATTGAGATAGCCACAGCCCCTCACGTGCAGGTCGAAGTATTCCGACGACGACGCGTTGGTGGCGGCTTGGGTTTGATTGCGGTTCATTGCGATCTCCTAGAAGCAAAAATGCGGGAGATCGCAGGCCCGCGCGGGACTGCGAATCGTCCCGCTGGGTTGATGACAACTGTCAAGTCCTGGCCGACCCTTGGAAGGTTGGCAGCCGTGTCTCGAGGACCTTCACGGCGCATGCGCTCTTGCGAGCAAACACGTATCGGACGTTAAGGATCGACGTGCGGTTTGTCAAGACTGCTGCCGACAGACTGCTGCCGACAGGTGCCGACCGCTGCTGGGGGGCCGCGAGGTCAGGTCTCGAGCGGCCAGCTATTCAGGCCGGCAATCGGGGCGAGCTTGACGCGTCCGCATTCGCACCCGAGCGTGCCTAGCTTTGCCGGCCACGCACGCACGTCTGCAACGCTGACTCGATCGACTCGTTGGCCGCTGAGATCGCGCCCGGTATAGCTGGCCGACGTGCCTGCGCATCGACAGCACATCATGCGTCCGTTGTCGCCGATGTAGACGGCGCCTTCGAGGAGGATTGTTTTGTCCACCGTGTGCATTCGGGGTCGCCATTGAGTTTGGCTCGACATGCTGAGCACGCCAAGCGGACCGCGCGCCCTCGCAGATCCAACGGATCGGCAAAGACGCGCGGCGCGTTCGTCAGTCAGCTCACAACTTGCGAGTCGCGGTACGGTCGACGTTTGTACGCCGGCAGCGTTGCCGCAGCAGGCCGCCGGCATCGCCGCGCGACGGTTGTCGGCGGCGCGTCGAGCGTCATCCAGTGTTCGACACGGCGCCGTCGGCTGCGCGCTTCTTCGATCGCTGCTCGGACCCTCGCTGCGGTCTTTACTACAACGCGGCACAAAGAGTGGCTCACGGCCTGGCAGCGGACCAGGCAGTCGAGCATGGCATGCGCAAGCACGCGCCCGACGCGCCGCATCTTCTCATCGCGCTCGATCGTCCGCCGCGCCCTGAGGTAGGTCCCCATGTGGTGCGTCAGCAGATCGCAATCGCGTTCCAAGGCTTGCACGAGCAGCCTTGCCGTGACGGGCTCGCTGGACCGCTTGAGGGCGTCCAGCCATTGCTCGGCATCCCAACGCCTGATGGCGTTGATCGGGTTGTTGTCGGGTTGCCTATTCATCATGACGCTTTCCTTGCTTCAGTGAAGCACGCGCGAGCGTCGCCCCTCGCGGGACGTCGCTCGTCCCGTGCGGGTTGATGAAAAGTAGGGTCGACCTGATGGTGTGTATCAGGCCTCGGTTTTCTGCGTCCAGCACCCGTGCAGGAGTGCCATTTCCGCAGTGGCCTGACTGGGCCAGGTTTCCAGCGCTTCCTGCGTCACGCGCAGGTCGGCGATTGCGGTGCCCAGGAAGTAGAAGCCTTCTCCTGGAGCGCATCACGACGACGGGTAACTCGATGTCGAAGAGGCGTTTTGCCAGCTCGCCGATCGGTGGCTTCAGCGCTTTGACCAGCGCGTCGTCGTCATCGTCGACGACTGCATTGCAGAGGTGCTCGGACACGGGGTTCTCCTCACATAGGAAGGGACCCCACATCCCACGGGACGTCGGAGTCCCGTGGTGGATAAGAAGCAAGCCTTGCCTCGGCCTTGGGAGCCGAGTGTGCGATTCTCAAAGGCCTGATCGCCGCGTGCGCTCTTGCGAGCCATCACGCAGCAAATCTAGCATCGATCGACGATACGGCGCAATGCCACAGGGGCCGCCGTTACGGCCGTGAAGGTTTCAGATCGCGAAGTCCGTCAACTTCTTGCCCGACGCAATAGCCGCGGCCAGCCAACGCGGCTTCAGACCACGACCGCTCCATGTCTCGCCCGTCGACTTGTTGCGGTACTTCGGCGGTACCTTTGAGCCCGCCAACGTGTTGCCACGCTTGCCGCGAGTCGCGCGCCTACTCTGGGCTGGTGGCGTGGCCGTCGCCGCTGGGCGCGCCTTGGCCGGACGGCCGAGCTTACGTCCACCAAGGTCGCTGGCCGTGATGCCGTATTGCTCCATCAACTGCGTGACGTGGGCGAGAGCCGCGGACCGTTCTTTAACCTGCGTCGCCGCGATCTCGCGTTCGACCTCGGCCCGTTCTTCGAGCAGATCCTGGAGTCGTGCCATGAGCGAATTCCGTGGTCAGTAGGGGACGGCGCGAATATAGCGCGGCGGTGCCCGGAGGCCTGATCTGTTCTGACGCCTGCCGATTGGCCCTCATCGAAGTGTCGAGAAGAACGTCCAGGACAACGCGACGCAGGCTGGCACGGCTCCAATGTAGTATGGCAACCACGCGGACGCCGCGACACAGCCCAGCGCGCGTGCGGCAGCGTTCGCCAACAGTCCAAAGACCGACGCGACGACGGGGATCATCAAGAGGCGAGGCCACGACGCTGCCGGCAAGTACGCGAAGACCGCAGCGCCGATCGCCGAGCCGACCATCAGCATGGTGACGCTCATCCACTGGCGCCTCATCGCGAAGTAGAAGTCGCCACCAAAGCGAAGAACGCTGGCGCTGCTGCGAAGAAGTACGGCAACCAGAGGATAGCCTGCTGAACCACCCGACTGCCCTTGTTGCCGCGTACAGAAGTAGTCCGCCAAGCGCTGCCTGACATCGTCATGACGCTGCTCCTGTCGCGAGGCTCTCGAACCGCGTGTGTGGCTTCAGGAACGCGAGCTTGACGGTACCGACCGGCCCGTTGCGCTGCTTGGCGATGATGACTTCCGCAACTCCCGGCTCCTTGCTGTCCTTGTGGTAGTAGTCGTCGCGGTAGATGAACATGATGGTGTCTGCGTCTTGTTCGAGCGCGCCCGAGTCGCGTAGGTCGCTCATCATCGGCCGCTTGTCGTTGCGGCTTTCGACCGCCCGATTGAGCTGCGACAGCGCGATGACCGGACACTGCAATTCCTTGGCCAGCGCCTTCAGCCCTCGCGACACCTCGCCGAGTTCTGTCGCCCGATTCTCTTCATTGGTCGAGGAACCGCTCATCAGCTGAAGGTAGTCGACGACGATCAGCCCGAGCTTGCCGCATTGGCGAGCCTGACGGCGTGATCGCGCACGCACCTCGGCAGGGTTCAGCGCGGGCGACTCGTCGATGAAGAGCGATGCTCGGCCCAGCTTATCGACCGCCTCGGTCAACCGCGTCCATTCATCCTCGCGCAACGCGCCAGTGCGCAGATGCTGTTGGTCGATACGGCCCAAAGATCCAACCAGTCGCACCGCGATTTGGGGAGCACCCATTTCCATCGAGAACACCGCGACCGGCAGCCCTTCGTGCACAGCGACGTTCTCGGCGATGTTCATCGCCAGGCTGGTCTTGCCCATTGCGGGGCGCGCGGCCAGGATGATGAGGTCGCCCGGCTGCAACCCCGCCGTCATCCGATCCAAGTCGTAGAAGCCGGTGCGCACGCCGGTCACGTCCTCTGCGCCGTTCTCGTGCAGCTCGGTCACGCGGTCGATCAGCTGCACCACGAGCTTGTCGATGCCCTGGAAGCCCTGTTGCGTGCGTGAGCCCTCCTCACCGATCGCGAAAATCCGTGCCTCGGCCTCGTCCAGGATCTGCGGGACCGTGCGGCCCTGCGGGCTGAAGGCCTTGGTCGCGATGTCGTCGCTGGCCTCGATCAGCTTACGCAGGATCGCGCGCTCGCGAACGATCTCGGCGTAGCGGCGGATGTTGGCGGCACTCGGCACGCTTTGCGCCAGCGCGTTGAGGTACGCGATGCCGCCGCAGGCCTCCGCCTTGCCAAGGGACCGAAGCTGCTCGAAAACCGTGATGACGTCCGCCGGCTTCGTCGCCGTGACGAGCTGGCCCACTGCGGCGTACGTCAAGCGATGCTCGTAGCGATAGAAGTCGCTGTCGCGTAGCAGATCAGCGGCGCGGTCCCACGCACTGTTGTCGAGCAGGAGACCGCCGAGCACGCTTTGCTCGGCTTCGATCGAGTGCGGCGGCACGCGCAGCTCGGCGATGGGGTCGAGGGGCCTCTCGTCGCGCGCTCCAAGGTCCAATACCTCCGTCGTTATGCGATGGGCGCTCATGAGAACCCCCTCACCGCAGCGCGCTGGCCGCGAGCCACGCACTGCACACAAAGAAGAACGCGAACAGCGACAGGACTATCGAGCCTGTGCTGGCTCGGCGACCCTCGGCGCTTCCGGCAGATCGCGAAGCGTGCGCAGGCGCGCCGGGCGGGATCGTCGGCTGTGGTGAGCACGACATAGCCGATCGACTGCTGAGCCTCGAGTCATTGCCACCAGCCTTTGCCGCCGTGTTCTCGGCGGCGAGCGCGAGACCTCCAAAAAGTGGCCATCGGAAGCTTTGGCATTCGGCCCCTGAACCAAAACGAATGCGGCTTGCTGCGTTCATCGACGTTCCTTCTTTCTCTGCTATGGGCCCTCGTGCGAACGCGTCTTGTCACCCGAGGCACGGCTTTGCCTGCTCCGGGCGCGTCAGAACGGGATTTCGTCGGCTTCCAGCTCGTCTACGACCTCCTGCACACCACGTGGCTGTTCACCCGCACTTCCGTCGGCCTTCGTCGTCGGCGGCTTGTCCAGAAACTCGAGTCGTCGTGCGCGGACTTCCGTCGCGTAGTGGGTCACGCCGTCCTTGTCGTACTTGCGCGTGCGCAGAACGCCTTGGACGTAAATAGAGCGACCCTTTTTCCCCCAGTCGACCATGACCTCGGCCAAGCGCTTGCGCAGCGTGACGCGATGCCACTCGGTGTGCTCGAACGACTCACCCTTGCTGTCCTTGAAGTACTCGTTGGTGGCCAGCGAGACGGTGACGCTCTTCTCCCCGTCCGGGAATTGATAGAGGTCGGGGTCCGCGCCGATGTTGCCGATCAGTTGCACCATGTTCAGTGAGGCCATTTGTCACTCTCCGTGGGTTGCTGCGCCTTTGAGTTCGGACGATCACTGCGCTCAGGCGCGACGTTCGCTGTGATCGGAGAAAACGTGTGGTCGATGCTCTACTCCGGCGCAATCGCCTCCTGCGGCGCCGGCGCCAAGGTCGGCGCGACCCTGCGCGATGCGATTTCTTCGAGAAGGGCACGCTCCTGCACCGTCATCGCACCCTTGCGACGCGTGTGACGCGGCACCAGCGCGCCGACCAGGATCTGGACTGGTACGGCTCCGAGCAGCTGCACGGCAGCATCGATGCGCTTGCCGGCCAGTTCGTCGGCGGAAGGGAGGAAGTCCCCGCGGCCGAGCGCCTCGAGTTCGGGGCGCGTAAGCACTTCGGTGAACCGGATGATGCGGATCCAGTTGCCGCGGATGCGCCGCGACATGGCGCGGATGCGCTGGCGGGCATCGTCTCCCGACAACTGATCCTTGCGCTCGAGCGTGCTCACGTATCGCACGAACAGATCGAACTCCATCAACAGCTCGCCGACCGCGTAGCTGTAGGGACTCCGAAAGCCCAGCACGAGGTCTTCGGGTGATGACGATCGCTGCAGGTTGATCTTGAAGCCGCGCTCGCGCAGGGCATCCATCGCCTGCTTCGCTTGCGCGACCTGTTCCTTGAGCGTCTTGAGCGTCTCGGCGTGCATACGCTCGTGCAGCAGCAGCGCCCACTCGGCAAACGGGTTGTCGCGCTCGGTGAGATACCACAGCTTGCGCAGGCACCATCCCTGGCGCTTGCCACCGGGGATTGGTTGAGTCTTGCCCTCGGGGTCGCGCGTCTTGCCTGCGAACAGTCTCCACGCCTGCAGGGTGTGGACGGTCAGCACGTCCGGGGTCTCGTCGTCGTCGACGAGGTTGCCCAAACGCTTGAACTTCGCCACGTCGTCGTCGGTCACCAGCTTGTCGGCGCCGCGTCGGTGCTGGAAGTCGTCGCGCCTCGCGGTGAGGAGGGCTTCGCGGCGCTCGAGCTCGAGGACACGCGGCCAGCGCGGGTCGGCCTCGGCGTCGTCGGCCTCGAGCAATTCGCCCAGCGCCTCGCGCTCGCCGGCGATGCTGTACCCGTCGGGGAACGGGCTTTCGGGCTCGATCGCGAAAGTCGTGCCAAATGACGGCAGCGGCATCGGTACATCGGCGCCGGCCTGGCCAAGCTGCTCCGAAGGCGTCTCGGTGGGTTTGTTCTGCTTGGAGCTTTTGGGCGTCTTGGTAGCCATGTTTGCCTCGTGCAAGTCGAAGTGGCAAGGTGGGGGAGGTCAGCGTCAGCTGTCCAGCTCGATCAGTCCGCGCTCGAGATCCGCCAGCGCCGCGGCTGCACCACGCCACGCGTAGGAGCGCAGGTCTTCGCGCTCGAGTCCGGTGGTCACGAGGTACTCGTCGACTTGGTCCGGGCTGAAGCGCTCTACCATCCCGCTGCGAAAGAGGACGGTGTAGAACTCGTGCTCGCGCTGGGACTCGACGTGCAGCACGACACCGCGAGCACCTTCGTCGGCGTCGTCGCCCAGGTACTTACTGACGACGACGATTGCGCCGACGACCATGTAGCCGTGGTAGCGGAAGCCTCGGCCCGACGGTTGCCGCGCGCGCACTTCGCGCGCCATGACGCCGCCGGCGCGGCGCATCGATCGAGGCGCCCCGACCGCAGGCAGTCCTCTCAGCGCGTCGTCCCACCACATCGAGCGATCGTCGTTGGCGGCGATCCGCTGAACGTGCTCGCGGCTGAGACCCCAGTACAGCGCCAGCGCACGAATAGTCCAGCCCTTCTCGCAGAGGACTGCTCGGAAGGCGTCGGCGCTCAGTCGCTCACCGGCAACGATCGAGACGTCGATCGCGACGGAACGGGCAGCAGTCCGACGTGCCGCCGCGTTCAAGCCGCGTACTCCTTTTCCGCGGGTATGCGCAGGACTGCCCAGGGGCTTTGGCTGATGGGCACTCATCGCGCTGCCCTCGTATCAATTGCGAGCGCGACAGCGAAGGGTTTCACCCAGATCGCCTGCGCGGACAGCGTGAAGGTCTCACCCGACCACGCCAGCAAGAGCGTCGTCCCCATCACCTCGGCGATGGCTTGCGCTGCGTCAGGCGGCACGGCGTTGCCGATGCGCTCGCGCCATGCTGCGTCGCTCAGACCGTCCAGCTCGAGCTGCTCTTCAGGGTCAACCAGGCTCTGAAGTGCTGCGAGCTCGAGCGTCGTGAACGGACGGTGCCATGTTCCATCCAACGCCCGGATCACTGCGACAAGCTGATGAGCCGGTGCTGGCATGCAACGCGGATCCGCAACACTCCATGGTCCGTTGTCATGCTGACCAGCGCCGCTGACGGCGCCACTGTGCACGCCCCACGGCACAACGCCGTAGTGCCCGCCAGTGACGAAGGCATCTCCGCTCGAGCGATGCAGCACACGAGGATCCGCAACCGAGAACGCACCCTGTCCGGTCGTGCTGCCGCCGATCACCGTCTGGGCGGATGACTCGAACGGCGTGACGTGGTACTTGCTGTGCGTGGCGTGACCAGCGATGGCTGCGGCGCATCGCGGATCCGCGACGCAAGCAGCGCCGCTGCCAACCTGCTGCGCCCCGATGACGCAGTTCCCCACATCGTTCCAACCGGTGATGCGGTGAAGGTTGTAGTGTCGAGAATCTCTCGGCGGCATGCGCGGATCCGCGATGCACGCCGCGCCGTTGCTCGGCGAGGCGCCACCGGTGATGGTCGGCCCAGGTTCGTCCACCCTCACGACCCGGTAGCAGTTGGCGTAGTGGCTGCGCTCGGCTTCACGGTCAGGGAACCGCGGGTCGGCAACCGCAAGCGCGCCCTGCCCTGGGCTCCTCTGCCCAGTGACAGAACCTGCCGTGTTGTCCCATCGGCGAATTCCATACGCTTGACCGTGGGTCCAGGCTGCGCTCTGGCAGTACCGAGGGTCTGCAACGCTGAATGCGCCGGTAACCGGCCGCGCGTTGCCCGTGATCGTTCCAGCAGGTTCACCCCACGCACGCACGCCCATCGTGCCGCCGTGCATTTCCGGAACGATCAAGAAGTCGCGCAGCATCCCATCGACGACAGCAAGATCCTGCAGGCTTCTCCAGTCGGCGCCGGCTCGCACGAATGCGAGCCTGACCCAGGTCTTCCACTGAAGTCTGGGGATTCGATGCATCGGTCCGCCCGCCGGATCGCCCGGAAGCGGCATATGGCTCAAGACATCGCCAACGGCACGCAGCGGACGGCGTTCAGGCTCGTAGAGGAACGGTGGCACCTTGGCCATGTGCCGGGCGACCATGAAGTAGCGCTTGCGCGTCTGCGCCAGGCCGCCGAGCTCGCCGCAGTCATGCGCGGTCTCGGCAACCGCGTAGCCGTAGCTTCCCAACAGGGCCACGATCTGGTCGAGCAGCGCACGTGAACGCTGGATGATGCGCGGCACGTTTTCGAACAGAACCAGTTCGGGGGGGTCGCTGCTCCACGCCTCGAGCATCAACCACGTGCCCCGCAGGGCCAGGGCGTTGAGCGCCTGGTACTTGCCGGTCTTGCTGAGCCGTTCCGACAGCAAGCCGCTGTTGCCCTTGCAGGGGTACGAGGAAAAGACAATGTGGGGGGCTTCGTTGCCCGCAGCCCGACGTATATCGGCAGGCGTCGCTTCACGCCACCCGGCGGGCGGCTCACGTCCATGGAAGGCCGTGTACTGGGAGCGATCGAACAAGTCCAGAACAGTGCCGCGCGCGCCCGTGGCGCGCTCGAAGTCCTTGATCCCAGCCGCATCGACGTCGACCCCGCCGATGCAGCGCATCCGACCAACAAGTCCCCCGGCGCGCGGCGACGCCTTGTTGAAGCCCTTCGCACCGCCGCCGAGTCCGCACGCGAAATGGAAGTGGCGGATCTCTCGAACATGCTCGTTCGTCATACCCGCTCCCCGAGCATCGCGAACAGCCCGTGCGACTCGTGCAAAGCGCGCGAGCAAGCAGGGTTGAGCCACACCACCTCGGTCCTCGGCCGAGCGCCATCGGCCAACGAGTCGCGTGTGTGGCGCTCCCAGCCGGTAAACAGTTCTTCGTCGTACAGGGGGGTCGAATATCCCGACAACACCACCATGCCCTGACAGCCGTGCAGCACAACGGCCAGCTCGCGGTGCTCGTCGTCGGTCATCTCATAGCGATACCCGTGCTTCGTGCGTGCGGCAGTCCGCGTATGCATCGGGTACGGCGGATCGACGTAGATCAGCGTGCCTTCGCTGTCGAGCCTGCCGATCACCTCGAGGGCGTCGCGCCGCTCGATCGCGACGCCACGCAGCCTCTGCGTGAAGAGCGGCACCTGATCTGGCCAGTTCGCCCACTCGTTGGACGGCAAAGCCCGTCCTTCGCTGTCCTTGCACCTGAAGCCGGTCCGATAGCCGCGACCGACGGAGTCGCTGCCATGGCCCATGAACGACAGTACCAAGGTCCGCACAGCTTGCTCGACGGGGTCGTCATCGTCATCGACGTAGGCCGCGTCGAATTCATCGCGAGCAAAAGGTGTGAGCAACAGCCGGCGCCGCAGGCGTTCCGCAAGCTGCTCGTCGCGCAGCACGTGGAAGACGTTCACGACCCTCGAGTCCAGGTCGTTGATGCACTCGGCCAACGCCCGCTCCTTCTGAAGCAAGACCGACGCCGACCCCGCGTAGGGCTCGACGTACATCCGATGGGGCGGGAAGAACGCCGTGATCCATGGCGCGAGCCGAAACTTGCTGCCGTGGTAGCGCAGCATCGGCCTCGAGATGACGGACTCGGGCGGGTTCATCGTTGCGCCCCTCGAGCCGGCGTCGGCGTCGCGGTGCCGAGATAGTCCGGAAACTGGTCGTTTTCACCAGGTCGGCAACTACTGCGCCAAGAGGCGCCCTCCTGCGCCGTTTCGACCTCCTGGTAGTGGATGCAGCTCCCGCGATGCGGGCACCCAACGCCAAAGCAGGGCTGCTGCTGGGCGACGGCCCCGTGGGCGTGCAAGGTGGCACGCAGGGCGGCCGTTCGCTGCTGGACCAAGCCGCGGGTACGGGCTCGGATCAGGCTTGATGACATCGAACCAGCGCTCGCCGCCGGCAGCATGAAGATGAATCTCATGGGATTTCTCGTAGTTGGTACAGGTCCGGGTGTGATCTCCAGATCACATTCGCAGACGACATGTCGCAGACTCACGAAATACCCAAAGCCTTGTCGCAGTTAGGAAAAACATCGTCACCCCCGGCAGAGAACGATCGAACGGTGTTGACAAAAACCGCAGCCCAAACCGGGCGCGGGACGAATTACGGGTTCGGCTTCACTCGTCCTCGAACTCGCGAGCCTCCAGACGCAGACGCGCGTCATGCCGACCTCCCGGATCGAGAGTTGCGGCCGACGACGATGCGGCCGTTGACTTCTTTCCCCCGGGCGAGCAGGCGTACGCACCCGCGCGCCTCCTGCTCGCGCCGGTTCAGATCCTTGGCGCGAAGGTCGAGGACCTTCAGGGCCTGCTGTGCGCGGTACGGCTGCACATCGATGCGCTCCCGGGCTTCGGCCCAGGACAGGTGCACGTGCCTCGAACGCAGATTCGACTCGGCGGGCATCACCGAGTACCCGCGCCAGCGCAGCATGAGTTGCAGCCCTGATGGCAGCGTCCGGCGATGAACGGTCAGGTAAAGCATCCCGCCGCCGATCTGCACCGAATCCGCTGCCACCTGAACCATCTCGCGGTGCACGCTGTCAACGTGCAACCGAGCGAGCCGCAGCGGACGGCCTTCGCCCTTACCCGTAAAGGCCTTTGCGTCAACACCATGTTGACAAGCCCCGGCCGCAGGCGAGTCGCCTTGGAAGGCAACTGGTGCAGCGCTGGCCGACGCCGCAGAACTAACCATTGCCGCAGCGCGCAAGTCGCCCGTTCGCCGCAGGCCGCGGGCAGTAGGCTGACCACCGCCCGATGGTTGCGTGTCGTCATCGACCAGCGGCCCGGGGCCGTCGGCAGGGATAGCGTGACGATGCCCAGCAGTCGGCTTGGACGTGCTGTCCCAGCTACTCATCATTGCTCCAAGTTGTCTGCGCCAGGTGGTGGCTGACTCGCAGCAGCCGACGCCTCGCGCGCGGAATCGATCGCCTTTGCGGCAGCCTCGAGCTTGTCCAGCATCGGGAAATGGTGGTCGGACCAGCCTGGGGTCCATGCGGCAGCTTCCGGACCGAAGGGACAGGGTTGCGCCACAAGCTCGCGCAAGGGCTGCTCCAGCAGGCGATAGGCCGTGCTACGCGACGATCGGCAGACCTCAATCAGACCGTCAGCTGCAAGTTGATCGAGTGCGCGCAGGGCCGTGTTGCGAGAAATGGCTCGATCCGTCGCGGCTTCGAAGTCGCGTGTGCCGTAGGTGACGAAGCGGGAGAAAGCACCCGCTGCGGCCAAGGCCGTCAGCAATATTGGCTCGGTTCTGGCCCGGCGCAGCACGGCGATGCGCACAGCTGGGTGATCGGCGTCGTTGACCGTGTCCAGTTGGCGCAAGGGCTCGGGATTGATACGCCACCGGCGAAACCAAGGCGCGTTCTCAATCGCGATGCGGATGCGCGATCCGTGCCCTGCCGTGGGTCTGTACTCAACAAGCCCCAGCCTGTCCAGTCGGCGTAGTGATCGGCCAAGATCGGTGCGACCAACTGACAAGCGATCGTTGAGACCTTTGAGGTCGCCTTCACGGCCGCCGGTTTGAATACCTTCCTCGGCGCCCAGCCGACTGAGTTCCCACAGCACTCGCGCATCGTCATGGGTCCTCGCTAACAGTAGGCAAAGCCAGAAGTGCCGATTGCTAGTCATGGTTGGTGTCGTTAGGCCCAAAGTGCAGCGGGTCACCATGACCCGGAGCACTTTGGGCCGTGATACTCGAGAGCGAGTTGACCTGCGTGCCTTGAGCGGAGCGCGATTCGTCAACAACTACTGGCGCAGCCGCAAACGCGTGCTGCACAAGCTTCTGCCGCAGCGCCGCCAAGCGCTGCTGCTGTTCATCGGTCATTGG
This sequence comes from uncultured beta proteobacterium, assembly GCA_963738615.1. Taxonomy (GTDB): domain Bacteria; phylum Pseudomonadota; class Gammaproteobacteria; order Burkholderiales; family Burkholderiaceae_C; genus CAVTWY01. The sequence continues at coordinate 42,706 of CAVTXI010000012.1, read as the reverse complement.
CGCAGCGCGCGGCCCGTCCTCTGTCGACTGCGGCTCGCTCGTTGCCAAAGCGTTGGCGAGCCTGCGCTCGTGGTACACGAGCGCGGCCCGCCGAGCCGCCACGTCGCCCGCGGCTGTTGGCACGAACGTGCCCTCGGCCGCACGCTTCGTCAGCGTGAAGAGGTAGTCCAGCGGCCGATCGATCGTCTTGCGCCGGCTCGCCATGTGACCCGCCAGCTCGTCGAGGATCGTCTGGCGCAGATCGACTGGTGCTTGCTCGACGATCCGGTTGGCCTGAAGGCTATCGACGCCCGTCGGCACGATCAGCGCCACCGCGCTGGTCGCTGCTTCCCCGGCTCTCGGGTTTTCGTCGATAACACTCCACCCCCTTTCGGCCTCCGAGCTGTCCACAGACTCGCTAGGGGGACTAGGGGGAGGTTTATCTATGGATATTCCATATGTATAGGGATCTGCGTTTTGGGCACCCTGTCGACTGCGTTTTGGGCACCCTGCCGAAAACGCGTATGCGTTTTGGTCACCCTGTTTGTCCACAGGGGGTGCGTTTTGGGCACCATGTAACTGAGTTGTTGCAGACTCGGATTGGTGGCCAAGCGCTTGATCCAAAACGGATTCCCGCCCCAACAGTGGCAGTTGAGGATCCGGCGGTGCAGCCGGGAACTGCTGGTTTCCGGGAGTTCTCGGTGCCCGACGGCGGAATGCTTCCTCCGCGCGTCGCCCGAGCGCCGTCGCCGGCTTGCGGGCAACGCACGCAGCGATTGCGTCGACGTTCAGAGCAACATGGACACGCGCATGCGTGCCGGACCCTTGTACTGACTCGGACACAAAGCCTGTGGCGCAGATCACCTGACGGGCCGAACGCACTTGCTTGGGGCTCAGACGAATGTCCTCACCGAGCGCGGTGAAGTTGACGACGAACGTCCCGTCGTCACGGAGGTCCCGGGCCTTCAGCGCCAGGCTCTGGAGCGCGATCAGTTGGCTCAGCAGCACGCCGGGGATCGCCCCGCCGACGAGGTCCGCCAGCGGCCGATAGAACAGCACGGCAGCCCCGAGAGATCCCTGGGCGCTGCGGTCATCCCAATTCCAGAGGCTCTCCTCGCCAGGCGGGTCCGACGACGAGCGTCCAGCCAGACTCGAGACGACCTCTTCGATATGGACGCGGTAGTACGTGCGGGTCGGGTTGTTTCGACGTCGCACGAGCACGAAGCCGCGCTCGACGAGGGCATCGCGGCAAGTCTCCTGCTCGCGGGCTGACAAGCTGGTTGCGTCTTCCCAATCGCTGGCCGTCATCCAGAACCAGCCCTCGCGCTGCGGCTCACGCATCAACCATGCGCGCGACAACCCGATCGAGAGCCCCAGCATCAATGCGGGCTTGATCCCAACGAGATCAGCCAACCGCGGATACAGCAGCACATGGCCGCGCATCGCCAGCCCGCTGTGCATGCGCCGGAAGTCGCTTTCGATGCGCACCAGCGCGCCTGGTTCTGATCGAGGCATCGGATCAGGGTCGGCCTCCAGCCAACGCTGATCCGATGCCTCCAGCTTGCTCGCCAGGGGCATCAGCGGCAAACGCGCGGTCCCGGAAGTCATCCTGCGGCGTCGCCTGAGGTGATCGGTGGCGCGGCGATCGACAAGCGATCACCCCACGTCAGGCGGGATTGCTCGAGCAGGGCACGGGTGATCGCACGCAGCTGAAGGGCGTATTCGACCGTTGACTTGCGTCGCTCGAGCACGAAGCCGCGCTGCCGCAACTTGCGACGGCTGAGATCCTGCTGATCCTCGGTGAGTCCCGTCGCTTCTTCGCAGGCTTGCCGGCTGATGGCGAGCCACGCGTTGCCGTCGGCCGGCTCCTTGCTCATCTGCGCGACGGCACGGGCTCGGACGTCCAGCAGATAGCTGAGGTACAGGCCTGGCACCACCCCGTCCATCAGCGTCACGAACACGCGCTGGATGGCGATCGGCTGCTGACCGAACAGATCGAGAAAGAGTGCGCCATTGGCCGAAAGGCTGAAGGCTTCAGTCCCATGGGAAGCGACGGTGCCGTCCACGCGCTCCTGGTGCGGTCTGCTCATGCTTCCAACCCCTCGTCGGACGGCGCGTTGGGCGACTTCGGTGGCCGTGTGACGATGACTTCCGCTTCGTGCTCGCGAACGACATTCGCCAGGGCCGCGACGGAGCACTCGGGGAACTGTTGATGCAGAGCGAAGTACGCGTCGCGTTCCGCGGCTCCATCCGCGATCAAGGCCCACGCAGCGTGGATCTGGTCACGCAGCTTCACGTCGGCTGGCCGACAGGGCCGGCCCACCTTCGCTGCTACGCCAAGCCCCTCGCGCAGATCCCTGGCCTGTTGACTCGACAGCGAGTACCACCGAGTCAACTGGTCGACCGTGGCGCCATTGCGCGCGAGGTACTCCATCCGAACGTTGGTCTCGGTGGCGCGCATCGTGCGCCTGAGGTCACGCAGCGCACGCGTCTCGTCGATCGCAACCGCGATCGCACCGGGATGCGTGAAGGCGCGCAGGGTTTCGTCGAGCCGTGCCTGTGAGCGCAACACGTCGAGCAACTCGGGCGATGCGCCGGAGCGGATCGCGGCGTCAAAGAAGTCCTCGTCGGCCAAACGACGCATGAAATGGGCAATGACTGCTACAGCCAGTTCGGGGCTTTGCAGCAGGAAATTGGTTGCCATGTGGTGGGTACTCCCGGTCGTGTGTCGGGCGTCAAGACTTCAGCGACGCCAAGGGGTTGAGCAGCAACCGCGCGAAGACGCGGCTTTGCTTCGAATAGGCATGGACAGCGCGGACAAGGTCCAAGAAGGTCGGCGCAAGCACCTTGGGCTCGGTCAGAACGAGGAAGACGCCGTTGGCGTCGAGGAATGGCAGACCTTTGACCCAGAGGATCTCGTCGTCGACCAAGCGTTGGCGCAAGCTCTCGTCGGCCATTGCGCGCGACCAGGAAGAGTCCGTCGGCACTTGGCCGGCAACTTCGGCGTCGAACTGGCCGCTGATCGTCGCGAGCAGCGACCACGCCGTGTGCCGCAGCAGGACCTGCACGTGTTCTTGGACGGTCCAACTGCCGAGCGCGCGCAGTCGGTCCGTGGGCAGATCCATGTAGTAGCCCAACGGCATCTCGTTGGCCTTGTGGAAGCACGGCTGGATGTGGCAGCTTGCGGCAAAGGCCTCGGCGAGTTGGACGATGCGTCCGCGTAGCTGGACGTTGACATCGGCAGGTGATGCGTCGTGCTGCGGGCCATCTGGTGGTAGCGGCCTCATGCCCACGGCAGACGCTATGGCGACGGGATCGAGCTCGGGTGGGAGCGCTCTCTGCCATCCGGCGACCGGCGCAAGCATCGGGGTGGGGAGGATGGCCTGTGTTGGCGCAGCGGCTGAGTCGGCGCTGCCATCGTCAGGAGTCACTGCGATACCAGCGCCCTCGCGCGGTGTTTCTTGGGTTGAAGGTGTGGCAAAGCGCTGCGCCGCCTCCAGTTGCGCCGCAGTGATCTGCGGATTGGCCTGCGCCTTCGCAACAAGGCTGGCCACGACGTTGCGGCTTTTGTTGAGGTACTTCGCGCCGGCGTCAAGGAGAAGCGCCTGAATGGCCTTGGCGTCAGCCGTCACAGCGACGTCATCGCCTGCGTCCGCGGCGACTTGCAGATCTGCGGCCATCCGCTGTAGCGGTTCGCTCACGAGGTCACGGAGCACTGGCACGGCTGGCCCTGCCGGCTTCAGTCTGGTGAGCAGCAGCTCGACCGGCGACCAGTAGTTGCGGATCTCGTCGGCCGACGAGTACGCGAGCCAAGGACCAACCGGTGCAAGGTGAGTCGCGGTGAACTGGAGCAGCTGCGCTTGCCGGCGCCCTACAGTGATGCCCAGAGCGGCAGCGCGAGACCGAAACTCGTTCGCGCTTAGCTCACCCCGCGACTCGTCTTTCTCCACCTCCGCCTTAAGGTCGCTGTAGGTACAGGCCTTGTCCCACCACGTGAGGTCGCCGCGAACATCGTTTTCGATGTAGTGCGCGGCCAGGATATCGGCCTCGCCCTTCCATGCACGGTAGTTACACCGCAGTTGATACAGCGGGTTCTGCGGAGCGCGTTCGATCAGCTCCTGCAAGATGGTGAGGCGCGTGTTGCCGCCGCCATAGATCATGTACTGGCTCTCGCCGGGCCGACGCGTGACGGTGACCGGGTTGAGGAGTCCCTTGACTTCGATGCTCGCTCGAATCCGGTCGTACTCCGGGTTGCGCGTGCGGCGCGGATTGCGATCGAATGCCTTGACGCGGCGTGGGTCCAGCACCATTGGCGCGCCGTCGTATTCCTCGTCGCCATTGACCGCGGCGCTGGGAAACGGGTTGGGCGTGAGCAACGGGTTGCCCGTCGCATTGCTGAACATCGCCCGCACTTGCTCGGTCGTCACTGACGGTGCCCCGGTGGTGCCCTCGCGTTCCTGCGCTGCCTTACGCTCGACGGCCTTGAGCGTGACGGGGGTTCGCTTGTCCATCAGTTCGCCCCTTCTTCGGCTTTCGGCTCGATGCCGATGCCGTTCAAGTCGATCTCGCTCGCGAACAAGCCCTCGAGCTGCGGCAGCAGTTCCCAGACGAGCTTGTGCATCGCCAGAGCGGCCCGCACGGGGTCAAGCCAATGAACCGGTGTGCGCTCCGTCGCGGAGCGGTTGAACGCAGTGCCGTACGGGATGACGGCATCGGCCACCCTTACCGTGCCTCGAAGTTCGATGTAGGCGTCGCGTATGAGGGATGTAAGCCTCTTGGCGTCGTTCGTCTTCGTCTGCTTGTAGATCACCACATGCGTCTGCGGCGGGTGGGTGCGCACGGTGCCCATGCGCGCGGTTTGCGACGCAAAGGCACTGAACAGTTCCTGGCCGGAGACGGTGTCCGGTGAGACCGGGGTGATGATCTGATCGGCCGCGTACCACGCGGCGTCCTGGACCTTGCCGAGCGCGCCCTGGGTGTCGATGAGCACGACGTGGTAGGCCTCAGCAACCTCGGGGTTGCGCAGGCTGAGCGCGAGTGACGTGTAGTAGTCGACGCGCTCGTTAAGCCAGATCTGAAGCTCCTGGCCCGCATCGGAGTAGACGAGGTCCAACCGGCCCTTGAGGCGCAGCCGCTTGATGCGCGAGTCCTCCGTTTCCGGATCGGGCAACAGCACGGAAGAGATGACGGCCGGCGTCAGGCTGCGACTCGTGATCAGCTTGGTCAAGCCGTGCGGTGCGCGGGCGCCGAGGGTGAAGAATCGACTGAGGGACGGCTGTCCCGGATCGGCGTCGATCAGCAGCACGTTCAGGCCGAGATCGGCTAACAGTGCGCCCAGGTTGGCCGTGAGGGTGGTTTTTCCCGTGCCACCCTTGGGGTTGAGCACGGCGTAGACGAGCGTCGTCATGACTGCCAAGCCGGCACGAGCTGACGCACGAGCGCCGCAAGGCGCGCTGCGCGCTCGCGGCCCAGCGCATCGAGGTCGAGGGTGCCCCCGGTAGCCAGCGTCTCGAGACCCGCCGCCGCATCGAGCAAGTCGCGCGACGGCGCAGGCGCGTGTAGGCACTGCGTCTGTAGCGCGAGCGCTCCAGTCAGTGCATCGGCGCGTTCGGGTACCTGCCCTGCTGCGAGCGCGTCGAGAGCGTCGGCGGCGGTGCGCAGCCCGTCTCCGCTCGCCGCGGAGTGCCCCTGGACCTCTCGCTCGAGTCCGACGTGAGCCGAAGGATCAGCAAGGCGCCACCGCGGAGCAGCGCCGCGCCTCACAGCCGAGAGATTCAAGGCCGCCAGCACTTCTGCGACCAACCCTCGCTCCGCCTCGGACAGCGGTGCTGCCTCGGCGAGGTCGATTTGCGTCGCCTGGGATGCGCCGCTCGCCTCTGCCCGGCGCAAGCCTTCCGGCCTGCACGGCCAACCCTTCGAAGACAAATTCATGCTACCCCTCCATCGGTTGATGAGGGGGCAGCTGGCAGGGGCTCTTCGACGTTCGCCCAGCGTTACGCTGGAGCATTCCCTCTTGCCGTTAAGCGAAAGGTGCGCGATTACCCTTGTATATTATGTTAACTAAAAGCGCGTAGTACGGCAGCGGTAGCGCCCTTTGCGCCGACTCCGGGACGCCTTATTTCAGGATCAGCGCGAGTTGCGGGAAGCCGATCAGCAAGGCGATGACCCCCAATGCCGCCAGCGCGAACGGCAGCGCGCCGATGTAGATGTCCGACAGCGAAATGCGATTCCCCAACCCGTCCGCGTTCAACGTGCTCTTGACGATGAACGGACTGATGCCCAGCGGCGGGGTGATGATGCCGACCTCGACCGCGATCATCGTGATGATGCCGACCCACACGAGGTCAGCGCCCATGGCCTTGAACACCGGCGCGAACACTGGCACCGCGATCAGCACCGTCGACACCGAATCGAGCGCAGTGCCCAGCACGAGCACGATCAGTACGTAGACCAGCATCACGGTCATCAGCGAAAACTGATTCGCGGCGACCCACTGCGACAAGTAGCCGGGCAGCCCGGAGATCGCAAGGAAACGCGTGAACATGGCTGCCGACGCGATGATCAGCACGATCGACGCGGTCACATAGCCCGTGTCGATCAGGATCCGCCAGAACGAGCGCGGCGTCAGCGCGCCGCGCAGGATCGCCAGAACGATGCCGCCGGCCGCGCCCACCGCGCCGGCTTCGGTTGCGGTGAAGAGGCCACCGTACATGCCGCCCAGCACCAGCACGATCAGGCCAAGAATCGGCAGGCCGAGCTTGGCCAGCGCGAGCGCACCCGGCGCACCTGCGCCCGCTGCCCCGGACATCATCCGGTCATTGACGGCGGGGTTGCGGCGAACCTTCAGCCAGATCGTCAGCATGAAGGCCAGGCTCAGCACGATGCCGGGGACGATGCCGGCGTTGTACATGTCGCCGATCGACGTTTCCGTGATCACCGCGTAGATGATCATCAGCACCGACGGCGGGATCAGCATGCCGAGCATCGCCGAACCCGCCACGGTGCCCACAGCCAGACGTGCCGGATAGCCGCGCTTCAACATTTCAGGCACGGCCATCCGAGTAAACATGACGACCGCCGCGATCGACACACCGGTGACGGCCGAAAACACCGCGTTACCGACGACCGTCGCATGACCGATGCCGCCACGCATGCCGCCGAACAGGCGTTCGGCAATCGCATAGCTGTCGCGCCCGATGCCGGCTGCCATCACCATGAAGCCCATCAGCACGAACAGCGGCGCCGTGCCGAACTCGTATTCGGTGACCGCGTCCGTGGCGGTCTGCCCGAGGATGCGCCCGGCCAGCATCCAGTTGTCGCGAATCAATCGCGATGCCGACAAACGCCACCAGCAGCAGCGCCGACGAGATGTGCATGCCGAGGTAGATCAGCAGCGTCAGCGCGACAAAGCCGGCGATGCCGATCTCGAGCGGCGTCAAGAAATCACCTTGTCGGCCGGGTCGATCTGCTGCAGCGCGCGGCGGTCCCGGCCGGCGCGGATGAACTGCGCAGCGAGCACCAGATACTGAAGCGCCATCATGGCCGAACCGAACAGCACGACCGAAAGAATCGGCCACTTGGGGAACTTGAACACGGCGTCGGTGCCGTAGAAGTCGCCGGTCGTGAACGCGGTGCGCACCAGCGGCCAGACAAACCACGCGGTCGCGGCGAACAGCATGGCGCCGATCACATGGTGCGCAGCCAGCAGCCATTGCTCGGCGCGTACCGATCGCGTGGCGAGCCAGCCCACCAGGCCATCGGCCGCGATGACGCGACCGGCGGCCAGCGTGCTGGGGAACTGCAGGTACACGACGACCGCGATCGACATGGCGACGATCTCGGGCGTGCCCGGCAGCGGACTCGAAAAAGCGCCGCGTCCGACCACATCGGCGAGGATCACCAGCATGATGAAGAGCACGACGCTGGTGCCCGCCGCGTTCATCAGCCGGGTCACGCGCGACAGCAGCGCCGCGAGGGCGTCAAGCATCGGGAATCCTTGGTCGATCGGGTTGACGGGCCCTTGCCCGGCGACGCGCGCGAAGGGCCTGGGCCGCGCGTCAGTGTCGGCCCGGTCTGCTCATTCCTTGTCCCAGTCGCGTTCGAACTTGACGCCCTTGGCGCGCAGCGCATCCATGTAGTCCTTCAGCACAGCGCGTGCGGGCTCGCCGTTCTTGTCGAGCCACGCCTTGGCCGGGTTTTCGATCGCGCGGGCCCAGCGCTGGCGCTCTTCGGGCGAAAGCGCGGTGAACTTCCCGCCGGCGGATTTGAACGCGTTCTCCGCGTTGGCCAGATTGGCAGTGGCCTCGATCTGGTACTTGGCCGTATAAGCGTCCGCGGCAACGCGCAACGCCGCCTGACCTTCGGGTCCCAGCTTGTCCCAGGCCTGCTTGTTGACCGACAGCGCGCCCGGAAACGTCGCGCCCATGCCGGTTGCGATCCAGTTCGGCGCGACTTCGTGCAGCTTGATCGGCACGCCGGCCGACAGGAACGTGAGCACGCCGCCGTAGACGCCAGACTTCACGTCGTTGTAGTACGAAGGCAGCCCGGAGACGACGCCGGTCGCGCCCGTGCCCCGCAGCCACAGCAGCGGCGCGGGCGAACTGCCGAGCTTCTTGCCCGCCATGTCTTCGTATTTCGTGACCGGGAACGTCGAGAACAGGCCGTATTCATCGATCGCGGTGCCGACCAGAAACACCTGGTTGTGCTTTTCCCAACCGGCCTTCAGACCCGCATGGTTGCGGTTCATGTCGTTCATGACATCCGCGACCATCTTCTGGTCTCGCGGCCCGAACGGCGTCATGAACGTGACCTGATGGAGCGGCAACTTGGCGGGGTGGAACACGGTGCCAACGATGCCCATGTCGCAGGTGCCGCTCTCCATCGCCTCGAGTTCGCCGCCGATCTTGGCGAGCGTGCCGCCGTACGCTTCGTTCCACGTGATCTTCAGCTTGCCGGTCTTGGCCAACTCCGCGTTGACCGTCGGAATCAGGGCTTGGCTGATCTGCCGGACGAACGCGAGCACCGGTGCCTGACCGGAGCAGACGGTCATCTTGATTTCGGTCTGCGCGGCTGCCGGCAGAGCGGTTGATGCCAGCACGGCGGCCGCCGCGGCAGCCAGCGCGATGCGTTGAAGGGAACGGTGCATGGGTCAGGTCTCCTGATGGTTCGTCGTTGGCCGCAGGCGCGCCGTACGCCATGCAGCCGGGTCGGGTCTGGGTCGCAAATCTAGAGCGAAGTATTCGAACATGGAACTTCTGAAGGATGCCGCGAACGGAATCCGTGCAGGAATACGATCGGTTATCTGCTGCACTCTTTCTGTCCGCTCACACTCGCCATGCCTGCACGCCTCGCGCCATGGGTTCTGCTGTCCCTCGCGACAGGCACCGCCTGTGCGCAGCCGCAGCTACCCCAGGCGTTTGCGGCGACGTTCGAAGGTCGCAAGACCGTCGCGCTGATCGACGCTCGCGCCAGCGCAGTCGCGCAACTGCGTCGCTCGGCCACGCACGCGATGTACACCCTGGCCGCGACCGTACGCTGGACGGTGATCGAGCGCGGCTTCGACGAATGCAGCGTCGTTCGCATCGAGGGCGACCGTCTCGTGCCGATCGAATACGTGCACATCGACCATAGCGAGCCACGCAACAACGTCCGCACCACCTTCGATTGGGCCGCCGGCAAGGCCGTCACGCGGCTGGGCAACGGCGAGGTTCGCACGGTCGACATCGTTTGGCCCGCGTGGGACCCGATGTCGTTCCAGCTGGCGCTGATGGCCGCTGCGCCGTCGAAGCTCGCGGGCGAAGTCGAGACCCACGCCGTGGTCGAACGCGGCGCGCACAAGACGCACCGAGTCGTCTTCGAAGGGCCTTCGCCGTCGCCTGTGGTCGGCACCTCACGGGCCCACTCGATCCGCAGCGAGAAGCACGGCGGCGGTGTGGTGTCGCTGCTGCTCGATCCGGCACGTGACTTCCAGCCCTTGCGCATCACGATCGAGGGCGTGAACCTCGACTTCACCGCGGCCCGCGCGGCCCCTGCGCCGCTGGCCGCGGACGCAGCGCCACGTTGCCCCGACGCGCGCCAGCCTTGAAACGGTTGCCGACGGATGAACCCCGTGCCCTCGCCCAACCCTTTGGCCGCCTTACCCGCGGTCCTGCACGAACGCCGCGGTGCATTGCTGCCGGCCGCCGCTGTGTTGGCCGTGTTCGTGCTCACCGCCCTCCTCGGCATGGTCGTCGACCTCGATGCGGCGTCGGTTCCCAAGCCGGCGTTCGACCGCATGACGCTGCCGGGCTATCCCGATCGCATCTCGATGAAAGAGGCGGCTTCTGTCGCCGAGTCGGGCATGTGGTGGCTGTGCCTGACGGTGATGCTGTGGGTGGTGACGCTCGGTACCGTCGGCGTCTGCGGCTGGCTGCTGCACCGCGCGTCGGCCCACGACGCTGCCTTCCGACGCAGCCTGTTGCGTGCCTTTGCGGTCGCCGTCGTGGCGGCTTGCGCCGTGCTGTTCGCCTTGGCGGTCACTGGCAACAAGCCCTTCATTCCATTCATGCCACTGGTGGCGAGCCTGAAGCTCATCGGCCCCGGCTTCCTGACGATGGCGAGCCTGAACGGCACGTTAGCCTTCGTGGTCGGCGCGGTGGCGCTGCTGACCACGTCGATGCTGCTGTGGCCGTCGTCTCACCAGGGACAACCGGGCGCGCAGATGCGCGCGATCACGAACCTGATGTTCGCCGCGGCGATCTTTCTCGCGGTGTGGGTCGCGACCGCGACGGCGTTGTACCGGCTGTGCGCATCGCTGTTGGCGGCCGACGTGCGCGATGCGGCGCTGGGATTGGCGCCGACCATCAGCCTGATGGGCGGGCTGTACTTCAGCCTGTTGCTTGCGGCCGGCTACCTCGCCGCGGCCGCGTGGCTGCAGCGCCTGCACGCGCGGCTGCTGTGCGAGGGCACGCTGTCGTCACAGGCCGACGTCGAAGCGCCGCACGCTTTCTTGAAGCTCCACTGGCCGAAGATCGCCGGCATCTTGATGCCGCTGCTGCCCGGCGCCGCGACCGCGGTGTTCCAGGCGTTGATCCGCGCACCCTCGGGCTGACCGCTCGAGCGCTGACCTCATCGATCAAGGATCTGGATCACAGGGTCCTCTCTATCATGGGGCTCGAGTTCCGACACGAAGGTGGTTCCATGGCGGGTGCACGCGTGCCGGCGACCGGCGAGGTCGTGAATGCCCAAGGCTCGATTGCAAGCAGCCTGCGCAACAAGATCCTGTACGTCAACAAAGTGGGCAGCGATGGCTGGCTGCAAGCACGCGCCGGCGACTCGGGCGTGCTGTTGCCTCTGAGCAAGTACACCAAGGTGACGTTGACCGAATCTCGATCAGGCCGAACCTACTTCAAAGTCATGGATGGGCTGGCCAAGGGGCGCACGCTCAGCTTGGCCGACGCCAACGCCAAAGAGTACCTAGGCTCGACAGCTCCTCAGCCGACGCTGGCCACCATCGTCGTCACCTATGGGAAATACATCGAAGGCTGGGTATCAGCAGCCCGCGAGGGCCAGAAGCTCGATCAGCAGATGGCCACGCTGGAAGTAGCCGGGATCACGGCGCAGGTCACGATGAACTCGGTATGGGGAACCGGCTTCACGCCCTTGCCGGCCGGAACGTACGTGGTGTTGTTGCCCGATGCCCCGCACAAGGCAGACATGACCCGCTTCTACCGTCGGGTCGCACCGGGACTGAAATTCGACCAGGTATGGTTCCCGATCAAATACGGTGACAACAGTCGCTACGTACACGTCGGCAACGTGTCCGATGGCTGCGTGACGGTGTTGGACTTGGCGCTCTGGGCCGATATTCACGAGGCGCTGATCAGCCATCGCAGTCCCGACGGCGAGGGTCTGGCGGAACTCGTGGTCAAGGGCGTACCGGAAAGGGCCAAGTAATGCAGCGAGCCCCGGCCCAGGTCTTACGAATGGCCGTTTGCCTGATGTTGATTGCGGCGTCGTCGGTGTCGACCGGCCAAACGTCCACCCTGCCCGCCTCGTCTGATACGGCCCGAATCCTCGATGCGATCAACAAGAGCCGCAGCGCGCGGACACCAGCCGACCTGCAGGCCGCACGGCGGCTGAACGCGCAAGGCGACCGTGCCTACCGGAAGCGGGACTATCGCGCTGCGTTCACGGCCTACTCCAACGCGTATCCGAACCACCCCGATGCCTACGCCTACATCATGGCTGGCGACGCTCGCTGGCGCCAAGTGGTTCAGCATCACCGGGCGCAACCCGACTGCAGCCTGGACAACCAGCATTTCGCGCGCGACTTGTCGTTGGACGTGGCCCAGCATTACGAAGTCGGGCTGGCGCTTGCCTCGCGCCAGAACGACCGTCGCTTCGCGCGGTCTGCACTCGTGCGCCGTGCGCGCGAATCCACCACTTGCCTGCACGCCCTGGCACGGCGATATGAGGCCGAGCCGCCGTCGGCCTGCGTGGACGTGGGCCAACTGAGTCGCTGCCTCGGCGCCCCGCTGCCGATCAGTCGTTAGTCCCGTTCGAGCGACAAGGCGGCACTGCGCGCCTCTTCGAGCAGCGCCAGGTTCACGCCGAAGCTGCGGTTCGCGGCTTCGGTGCCGGCGATCGTGCGGGAAGGATTTCACGCGGCTCGACTCTCAAACCTCCCCCAACGCCCGCTCCAGCAGCCCGCGCACTTCACCCGCAAGCGCACCCACTTCGGGCCGGCCGACGAGTGCCATCACCGCGTGCGGGTCCATCGCCTCGACGCGGACCTGACCGTCGGGCAACTGGCGCACGACCACATTGCACGGCAGCAGCGCGCCGATGGCTGGCTCGGCAGCAATGGCTTTGCTTGCGAAGGTTGGGTTGCAGGCGCCGAGGATGAGATACGGCGCCATCTCCAGGCCCAGCTTCTTCTTCATCGTCGCGGCAACGTCAATTTCGGTCAGCACGCCGAAGCCGACCTTCGCCAGCGCTTCGGTCGTGCGTTGCACCGCGGTGTCGAACGGCAGCGTGACGGACTTGCCGAAGCTGTAGCGGGTGTCTTGGGTGTCTTGGTTGCTCATTTGGGTTGCGTCTCCAGTCTTTCGATGCCCAGGGCCTTCAGCACCACCTTCTCGTAGATCGGTTCGGAGCTGCCGGTCTTCATCTTGTGGATGAAGTACTTCTCGAAGGCCAGCTTGGCCAGGTGCACCCACTTGCCCTTCTTGAACCAGTTGACATTGCGCGGCGGGATCTGCGGCAGCGCGACGAACGCGGCACCGGTGTCGCCCATGTCGGCGAGGCAGATCGCATTCCACGTCGCCTTGGCGTCGGCCGGCTTTCCGTTCAGATCGGCGGCGATGTTGTGCACGATCGCGCTGACCATCGTTTCGATCATGTAGCCGGTCTTGGGTGCGCCGGTCGGCACCGGTGTCGCTTCCACCGGCGGGATCGCGACGCACACGCCGGCCGCGAAGATGTTGCGGTACTTCTTGCTGCGCTGGTGCTCGTCGATCAGCACGAAGCCGCGCGGGTTGCACAAGCCGTCGATCTGCGCCACGGCATCGACGCCCTTGAACGCCGGCAGCATCATCGAATAGGCGAACGGCAGTTGGTGCTGCTTCTTTGGTTGACCGGCCTCGTCGAGTTCGTCGACGAACATCTTGCCGGGCTCGACCTTGGTGACCTTCGCGTTGGTGATCCACTTGGCGTCGATGCCGCGCAATTCCGACTCGAGCATCGACTTCGAATCGCCCACGCCGCCCAGGCCCAGGTGGCCGATGTACGGCTCGCTGGTCACGAACGTGATCGGCACCTTGTGGCGCAGCTTGCGGCGCTGCAGGTCCTTGTTGAAGATGAACGCGAACTCGTAGGCCGGGCCGAAGCAAGACGCACCGGGCATCGCACCGATGATGGCCGGCCCCGGTTGCTCGAGGAATTTCTGGTAAGCGTGGAAGGCGCGCTCGGCGTGGTCGAAGGTGCAGATCGACAGCGTGTTCGCGTCCGGCCCCGAACCCGGCACCTCGTCGAACGCGAGCCGAGGGCCGGTCGTGACGATGAGGTAGTCATAACCCACGCGCGTGCCGTCGGCGAGCTCGAGTGCGTTGCCCGCAGCGTCGATGCGCTGCACCCGCTGGGCGATGAAGTCGATGTCCTTCTTGCGCAGGTAGGGCGCAATCGGGAAGCTCACCTGATCACGGTCGCGCCAGCCCACAGCCACCCAGGGGTTGGACGGCACGAACTGGAAATCGGGCAACGCGTTGATCACGGTGATGCGGTGTTGCGTACGGTCGAGCGCTTCGCGCATCTCATACGCCGCCGGCAAGCCGCCGGTGCCGGCGCCGAGGATCACGATGTGGGCCATGGTGTGCGTCTCCTTGTCGAGTCGAAGCCGTGAGTGATTCGAGTGTGATGAGTGCGGTCCGTCAGCCGTCCGCCTGTGCGCCGAGCTTGCGCGCGACGCTCTCCATCAGGCACCACCTGGTGAACCCGCTTTGCAGCAGGTTGATGCCGACGAACGCGGTGAACGCGAGCCACCACGAGTTGACAAACAGCGGGCTGCCGGGAATGCCGAGCGCGAGCGAAAGCAGGATGAAGGCGCCAGCGACGATGCGGACGATTTGCCATGAGGTCATGACGATGCTCCTTGGGGTTGAAGTGAATCGGTGTCGGTGTCGGTGTCGGTGTCGGTGTCGGTGTCGGGTTCGGGCGCAGCGCCGCGCGTGATCGCGTGCAGGCGATGGCGGTACGCCACGTAATACAGGATCGGGATCACGACGAGCGTCAGCAGCGTCGAGACGAAGATGCCGAAGACGAGCGAGATCGCGAGTCCGTTGAAGATCGGGTCATCGAGGATGAAGAACGCACCGGCCATCGCGGCCAGTGCGGTCAGCAGGATCGGCTGCGCGCGGGCGATGGCGGCCTGTACCACGGCGCGTTCGAAGCCCTGCCCTTGCCTGACCTGCAGGTTGATGAAGTCGACCAGCAGGATCGAGTTGCGCACGATGATCCCGGCCAGTGCGATCATGCCGATCATGCTGGTGGCGGTGTACGGCGCACCGAGGAGCGCGTGGCCTGGCATCACGCCCACGATCGTGAGCGGGATCGGCGCCATGATGATGAGCGGCGTCAAGTACGAGCCGAATTGCGCCACGACCAGCAGGTAAATCAGCACCAGGCCCACCGCGTACGCCGCACCCATGTCGCGGAAGGTCTCGTAGGTGATCTGCCATTCGCCGTCCCACTTGATCGCGTAGCCGCGATAGGGGTCGCTGGGTTGGCTGATGAAGTGCTCGGCGAGCGGGCCGCCGCCGGGCGGCGCGATCTGCGCGATGCGCGAACGCATCTCGAACATGCCGTACAGCGGGCTGTCGGTGCCGCCGGCCATGTCGCCAACGACGTAGTTCACCGGCAGCAGGTCCTTGTGGTGGATCGGTTGCTCGCGCAGCGAGTCGCTCACTGTCACCAGTTCGCGGATCGGCACCAGCTTGCCGGCGGCGCTGCGCACCGCAAGCGACAGCAGCGCGTCGAGATCGCCTTGCGCTTCGGCGGGCAGTTGCAGCGTCGCCGCCGCGGGGTACTTGCTCTGGTCGTGCAGGTACGCCGTGGCTTCGCCGGCCAGGCCGGCGCGCAGCGTGGTGACGATGGCCTGTTGCGGCACGCCCAGCATCGCAGCCTTGCGCCGGTCGACGATCAGCAGCGTCTTCGGCGCCGCGGCGATCGACGAGTCATCGACGTTGACCACGCCCGGTGTCTGCTCGAACTCCTTGCGTAACGCACGCGCCACCTGCTGACGGCCTTCGGCCTCGGGGCCGTAGACCTCGGCGACGATCGGCGACAACACGGGCGGGCCTGGAGGTACTTCGACGACCTTGACGTTGGCGCCGTGGCGCGCGCCGATCGCCTGCAGAGCCGGGCGCACGCGCGTCGCGATCACGTGGCTCTTGTCGTGGCGCTCGGACTTCGGCCGCAGGTTGACCTGAAGGTCACCGACCTCGCCGCCCGAACGCAGGTCGTACTGCCGCACCAGGCCGTTGAAGTTGATCGGGCTGGCGGTGCCGGCATAGGCCTGAGCATCTGTCACCTCGGGCACGGTCGCCAGGTGCGCGCCCAGCTCGTGCAGTACGGCGGCCGTGCGCTCGACCGGCGTGCCTGCTGGCATGTCGACGATGACCTGGAACTCGGACTTGTTGTCGAAGGGAAGCATCTTCAGCACCACCAGGCCCAAGGCCGGCAGCGCGAGTGACACGGCAATCGCAAGCGCCACGCCCAGGCCCAGCCAACGCCGGTTCTTGGCGCCACGCCGCGCGTCCAGCAGCGGCGCGAACGTACGCTCGAACAGCGGGGCGAGTTTGGCGGCCGGGCCGTGCGATGACCCATGCGCCGGCACCGCCTTCATCCACAAGCGCGCCAGCCACGGCGTGACGACGAACGCGATTGCCAGCGACAGCAGCATGCCCATGCTGGCGTTGATCGGGATCGGGCTCATGTAAGGGCCCATCAGCCCGGAGACGAACGCCATCGGCAGCAGCGCGGCGATCACCGTCAGTGTGGCCAGGATCGTCGGGCCGCCGACCTCGTCGACCGCGACAGGAATGATCTGCGCGAGCGGCACGCCGGGTTTCAATGCCTGATGGCGATGGATGTTCTCGACGACGACGATCGCGTCGTCAACCAGGATGCCGATCGAGAAGATCAGCGCGAACAGCGACACGCGATTGAGCGTAAAGCCCCACGCCCACGACGCGAAGAGCGTCGCGGTCAGCGTCAGCACCACCGCCGCGCCCACGATCGCCGCCTCGCGTCGACCCAGCGCAACGAACACCAACGCCACGACCGAGATCGTCGCGAAGATCAGCTTCTGAATCAGATGGTTGGCTTTGTCGTTGGCCGTCGCGCCGTAGTTGCGTGTCACTGCCACCTCGACGTCGGCCGGCACCACGGTGTTGCGCAGCGCGGTCACGCGCGCGAGCACCGCGTTGGCGACGCGGCTCGCGTTTTCGCCCGGCTTCTTCGTCACCGCGATCGTCACCGCCGGGTACTCGTGGCCGCCGACGCTGTGCCACACGTACTGCGACGCAACGAGTGGGCCATCGACCACCTCGGCCACGTCGGCCAGGAACACCGGCTTGCCGTTGGCGACACCGACAACCAACTCACCGACTTCGCGCGCGGTGCTGATGAACGGGCCCGCCTCGAGCGCCACGGCGCGATCACCTGCAATCAGTTCGCCCAAGGGCGCACCGACGTTGGCCGACAGCAAGGCCGCGCGCAGATCAGCCACCGTGAGCCCGCTGCCAGCCAACCGCGCGGGGTCGATCTGCACGCGCACGCCGCGGCCCGGGCCGCCGATCGACTTCACTTCGCGCGTGCCGGGCACGCGCTTCAAGTCGGCCTCGACGCTGTGCGCCACGCGCTCGAGGTCGAACGCACCCGAGTCCTTGCCGAAAAGCGTCAGCGTGACGATCGGCACGTCGTCGATGCCCTTGGGTTTGATGATCGGAGCGCCGACGCCCAGGCCACGCGGCAACCAGTCGGCATTCGCGTTGACCGTGTCGACCAGCCGCACCAGCGCTTCGGTGCGTGGCACGCCCACCTTGAATTGCACGGTGATCAATGCGAGCCCCGGCCGCGAGACCGACATCACGTGTTCGGTGCCCACGATCTGCGACAGCACCTGCTCGGCCGGGCCCGCAACCATCTGCTCGACGTCCTTCGCGCTTGCACCCGGGAACGGGATCAGCACGTTGGCCATCGTCACGTTGATCTGCGGCTCTTCCTCGCGCGGCGTGACGAACACCGCGAACACGCCGAGCAGCAGGCCGACGAGCGCAAGCAGCGGCGTGATCTGCGCGCGCTGGAAGGTCGCGGCAATGCGTCCTGACAAGCCGAGCGGGGTCGTGTTCATCGGCAGACGCTCGTCACTTGGCCGAAGCTGTCAGCCGAGCAGCCGCCTGGGCATCGACCGCGACGCGCTCTCCCTCGCGCAGGCCCGCGAGCACCTCGATGCGGTCCCCGTCGCGGCGGCCCAGGCGCACCTGGCGCAGCAGCGGCTTGCCTTGTGCATCGAGCACGTACAGACCGGTCATCTCGGCGCGGCGCACGACCGCCTGCGCCGGCACCCACGGGCTGGCCGCACGCGAGCCATCGCCCCCGGGAAGCCACAAGCGGGCGAACTGCCCGGGCGACGCGCCCGTCACCCCCGGCACAAGGTCGGCACGCACGGTCACCGTGTGGGTCGACAGGTCGGCAGCTGGGAGCAACTGCACGCGTGCCGGTGTCTGCAGGCGCTGCGCTTGGTTCGCCAGCGCGGGGATCTCCACGCGTACCGCGTTGCCATCACCGGCCGCGGACGCCACTGACTGTGGCACCGCCGCCGTCACGCGCAACGCCGCCGGGTCATACAGCGTGACAAGCGCGC
Source organism: uncultured beta proteobacterium (assembly GCA_963738615.1). Classification (GTDB taxonomy): domain Bacteria; phylum Pseudomonadota; class Gammaproteobacteria; order Burkholderiales; family Burkholderiaceae_C; genus CAVTWY01. The sequence continues at coordinate 24,324 of CAVTXI010000012.1, read as the reverse complement.
GACCCGGCATGGCCATGTCGCCCAGCATGACCGGCACCTCGGATACCACGCCACCATACGGTGCACGTACGACGTAGAAGCTGCTGGTGGTGCGGACCGCACCGGCCTGCGCCATTTGCGCCGCGGTCTGCGCCTGCGCGGCCGTGTATTCGGCCTCGGCGCGGTCCAGCGCGGCCGGGCTGATGAAGCGTTCTGCCGCCAACTGCTTCTGCCGCGCAAGCTCCTTCTGGGCCACCACCTGCGCAGCGCGTGCAGCGCGCGCCTGCGCATCGCTGGCCGCGGCGCCCTGCTCGGCCGCGCGCGCGTCCAGCCGCATCAGCACCTGGCCCGTCGTGACACGGTCGCCCGCCTTCACCGGCAAATCAACCACGGCGCCGCTGACCTGTGCGGCGATCGTGGTCTGGCGCAGCGCCTCGACCACGCCGTCGTACGCCGAGCGCCATGCGCCGTCACCCCGTGCGGCCGAGACCGCAACCAGCGGCGCTGGCTCGGCTGCCTTCGCAGCGTTCACCGTCCACGCACCGCCCGCGATGATCACCGCCACGATCCGCGACCTCGACTTGCGACTCATGCGCATCACCCCGTTTGCGCCGCGCCCGATCCGGGTGGACAAGAAGCGCGAACGAATCTATTATTTGCGCAAGTACGTAAATATGCAAGTACAGGATCACGCATGAACACGAAGTCAGGCTGGGGCATCATGCGTCGGCCGCCATCCACCAACCTGCCCTGTCGACGCATGCAGAACTTTTCGCCCGAGGCACTGGCTCAGGTCGCCGCCTACTTCCAGGCCCTGGCCGAGCCCGTTCGCCTGAACCTGCTGAACCTGCTGCGCCAGGGCGAGCGCAGCGTCGGCGAGCTGGCCGAGGCCACCGGTTGCAGCGCCGCCAACGCATCGCGCCACTTGGCCCTGCTGGCGCAGCACGGCCTGCTGTCGCGCGAGGTGCGCGGCACGAGCGTGTACTACGCGATCGCCGACCCGGCGGTGTACGAGCTGTGCAACCTGGTGTGCGACAACCTGGCACGGCGATTCGAACGCACCGCGCCGCAACGCGCGGCGTTCGTCGTGCCACGGTCGCAAGCGCGGCGACGCGTGCCGCGAGCGCGCTGAGGCGTACGAGCAGTCTTCGGCATCCCCGCCGCTTCATCATGATCGGATTCTGGGTTTCGGCAGCAGCTCGTCATTGACCGGCCTCAATGGCGCGCCCCGTATCTCGCACCAGGATCCCGAACCGACCCCAAGGAGTCCGACGATGAAGATCCTGATTGCGGCAGACGGCAGCCCGACCACCAAGCGCGTGCTGGCCTACCTCGCGGCCCATGACGAATGGCTCGGGGCACATCACGCCTACACCGTGATCCACGGCGTGGCGGCGATTCCGCACCGCGCCGCGGCGTTCCTCGAGCGCGAGCAGGTCAGTTCGTACTACGAAGACGACGCCGAGGTGGTCTTCAAACCGATCCGGGCGTTCTTCGCCATGCACGGCATCGAGGCGAAGTTCACGATGCGCATCGGCCCGGTGGCGCAGAGCATCGCCAAGCTGGCCGAGCGCGGCGGCTTCGACCTGCTGCTCATGGGGTCGCACGGGCACGGTGCCGCTGCGGGGCTGGTGATGGGTTCGGTGGCGACCAAGGTGCTGTCCCTCTGCGCGACACCGGTTTTGCTGGTGCGTTGACGTTCTCGGGACTGACTCGAGGCCATGGGTCAGCGCCGCGTCCCGCTTGACAGCCTGCCCGCCTTGGAATCGGGCGAAGCGGGCCTGAGCGCGGCGCAGGTCGAGGCACAACGCGGTCTCGGCTTCAACGACATCGTGGCGCAAGCCGCAGGGGGCTGGCTCGTGGTCGCGCGCGACACGGCGCGCGACCCGATGCTGTGGTTCCTTGTGTTCACGGCGGGCCTGTTCGGTCTGCTGGGCCAAGTCACAGAGTCGCTGACGCTGCTCGTCGCGATGGCGCCGTTGCTGGGCATGGACGCCTACCTGCATCGGCGCACGACCGCTTCCTCCGCAGGGCTGGCGAGCCGGCTGGCCAGCTCGGCGCGGGTGCTGCGCGACGGGCAATGGCAAGACATTCCCTCGCGGGAGCTGGTGCCAGGCGACTTGGTCGAAGTGACGCCGGGCGAGTACTTCCCGGCGGATGGCCTGCTGGTGTCCGGCAACGGCCTTCAGGTGGACGAATCGACCCTGACCGGCGAGTCGCTGCCAGTGGCCAAGCGCACCCTCGAGCCCGCTGCGCCACTGCCTGCCAGCGCGCCCGAGGAGCACTGGGGCACCGCGGGCACACGCCTGCTGACCGGTACGGCCCGGCTGCGCGTCGTCTGCATCGGCGGCGAGACGCGCTACGGCGAGATCGTCCGTTCTGCCACCGAGGGCAGCCACGCCGCGACCCCGCTGCAGAAGGCCATCGGCGAGCTCGTGGCCGTGCTGCTTGGTGTGGCGGTTTTGATGTGCCTCGTGCTGGCCGCCGTCAGGCTCTGGCACGGCCACGGGTGGATCGATGCGCTGCTGAGCGCCGTGACGCTGGCCGTCGCTGCGATTCCCGAGGAGTTCCCGGTCGTCTACACGTTCTTTCTCGGCGTCGGGGTCTTCCGCCTGGCGCGCAAGAAGGCCTTGGTGCGGCGCGCGGTGGCGGTGGAGAACATCGGCCGCGTCACCTGCATCGTGTCGGACAAGACCGGGACGATCACCGCCGGCTCACTGGTGCTTGCCCACCGAGTCCCTGCCGACGGACACGACGAGGCCTCGGTGCTGCAGGTGGCAACGTTCGCTGCCAGGCCGGACAGCGGCGATCCGCTCGACCAAGCCCTGCATGCGCAACAGGGACCGCTGCCGGACGCGGCAAGGCTATCGGACTTCCCATTCACGGAAGCCCGTCGCCGCGAGACGGTCATCTGGCGCTTGGCTGGCGGCGCTGCGACGGCCTTCACCAAGGGCGCGCCGGAGACCGTGCTGGCCCTGTGCGCGCTGTCCGCGCAAGAGCGAGCCAACTGGCTCGCACGTGTCGAAGCGTACGCACGCAGCGGGCACAAGGTCATCGCTTGCGCGCGGCGTGAGATCTTTGCCGGGGAACCCATCATCGGCGAGCCCGCAGGGGGCTTCGAGTTCGTCGGCCTGCTGGCTTTCGAGGACCCGGTCCGCAACGGCGTGCGCGAGGCCATCGCCGACTGCATGGCCGCCGGCATGCGCGTCATCATGGTGACGGGGGATCACCCGGCCACGGCCACTGCGATTGCGCGCGAGATCGGACTTGGAGGAAACGAGCCGAAGGTCGTGGTGCTTGCTCCCGATGACGATGCCGGCTCGGTGCTCGACGCCAACGGTGGCGCCCATGTCGTGGCGCGCGCCACGCCCTCGCAGAAGCTCGCCCTCGTGCAGGCACTGCAGGCGCAGGGAGAACTCGTCGCCGTCACGGGCGACGGTGTCAACGACGTACCGGCGCTTCGCCTGGCCGACATCGGCGTGGCCATGGGCGAGCGCGGCACGCGCAGTGCCCGCGAGGTCGCGCCGGTGGTCCTGCTCGACGACAACTTCCGAACCATCGTCGATGCCGTGGCCGAAGGCCGCCAGCTCTTCCAGAACCTGCGGCTCGCCTTCGCCTACCTCCTGCTCGTGCACCTGCCGCTCGTGGTCGGCGCCGCCGCGATACCCATGATGGGCCTGCCCTTGCTGTTCCTGCCGATCCACATCGTGTGGCTGGAACTCGTTATCCATCCGACGGCCATGCTGGCTTTCCAGGATCTGCCGGGGCTGGGACCGCTCGCTGCGGTGCGGCGGCAACGACGTGCGCGTTTTTTCTCGACCGAAGCCTGGTTCGGCATCGGCCTGGTCGGCGTGATGGTGAGCATTGCAGTGATCTGGAGCTACCTGCACGCGCTCGGTGCCGACCGGGACATCGAACACGCGCGAGCGATGGCCCTGGCCGTGCTGCTGGTTGCCAGCGCTGGCATCACCACGGGCCTGACGAAGCTGCGCCAGTCAACCGCGCGTTGGCTCGTCGCCAGCACGCTCGCATCGCTCGGCGTGCTGGTCCAGATCCCGGCGGTCAGCCGATGGCTGAGTCTGCGGCCGCTGCACGGCACCGACTGGGCGCTGGTCGCCGTGGCCTTCGCCGCGACTGGCCTGCTGACCCTCGGGCTGGCCTCGCGGTTGAGGCATCACCTGGATTGACTCGGCACGGTGCAACCGAAGGCACAAACGGCGGGGTAGGCTTGCACCGCGCTGATGACCGAAGGAGACGGCGACACCATGCAACGACGCGAATTCACGCTAGCGCTGATCGGCAGCGCAGTGGCCAGGCACGCGGGCGCACTAGGCTGGCCCGACAAGCCGGTCCGATGGGTGCTGTCGCAGCCGCCCGGCTCGGGCCCCGACAACGTGGCGCGCATCCTGGGCGACCGATTGGGCAAGACCTGGGGCCAGGCGATCGTGATCGACAACAAGCCCGGTGGGCAGAACACGATTGGTGCGCAGGCCGCGGCGCGTGCGCCTGCTGACGGCTTCACCTTCTACTTCGCGACCACCGCCGCGCTGGTGACCAACCCGCTGCTGTTCAAGACGCTGCCGTACGACCCGGCGAAAGATTTCGTGCCGGTGGCGTTCATCGCCCGCAGCCCGTTCGCGCTGCTGGTTCGCCATGAGTCGCCCATCACCTCGTACGACGATCTGGTCGCGCGTGCGAAGGCCGAGCCTGGCAAGCTGTCGCTGGGCAACGAAGGCCCGCGTACCTTCAGCGGCATGATCGCGCGCCTGCTGAACGCGCGCGCTGGTACGGCGGCCAACCTGGTGCCGTACGCGAACGTCGGTGTGGGCACGCAAGACCTGATGGGCGGGCAGATCGACGCGATGGTGGCCGACCTTGCCTCCACCGCGGCCCTCGCTCGACAAGCCAAGCTGCGCGTGCTGGCCACCACGTCGGCGCGACGCTTGGCAGGCTGGGACAACGTGCCCGCGCTGGCCGAGAAGCTGCCCGGCTTCGACATGGTCGGCTGGTTCGCGGTGGTCGCACCTGCCGGCACGCCAGCCGCTGCGGTCGAGCGCACCAACCGCGACATCAATGCACTGCTGGCCGACAAAGAAGTCGCCGAGCGCATCGGCGCGATCGGCCCCATCGTCGACGGCAGCATGAATGCCGCGCAGGTGGGCGCGTTCCTGGCGGCCGAGTCGGCGCGATGGGCCGACATCGCCAAAGAGATCGGCGTGTTGCCGGAGTGATGGCCGCGATGAGCGCGGCCCGCACGGATGCTGGAATGTTTCGCGATCAGGTCAGCGCCGCGTGGCGCGCAACCAGCAGACCCGCCACGCCGCGCGCATCGCTCGCGGTGCCGAAGACGTAGTGGTCGGGCCTGACCATCGCCACGTGCACGCGGTGGCGCGCCATCCAGGCGGCAACCACGCCGTCGGCTTCGGGTTCTTGCGCAAGGTCGATGAAGGCGGCTCGCTTGGGCGCATCGAGATGGATCAGTCCATCGCTGACGAGTCGCCACCCGCAGCCGTGCACCTGGTCCATCAACTCGCCGTTGCGCAGCCGCGGTTGCGGGAACAGCGTGCCGGCGCCGGGGCTTGCGACGATCAGGCCGGTGGTCAATGGCGGCAGGATGTCCTGTCGCGGCGTGTCTTTCACGACGCCACCGCAGTCGGCCAGTAACTTCGCATCGCGTGCCCTCGCCTTTGCGACGTTGCGCTCGCAGATCACCGCGCCGACACCTTTGATGCGGCTCGTCAGTTCACGCACGTGCGCCTTGCGCTCGTCGCCGTAGCTGTCCAGCAGACGGTCCGGTGCTGCGTGCTGCAACACCGCGACAAGCTTCCACGCCAGGTTGGTGGCGTCTCGTACGCCCTGGCACATGCCTTGACCAAGGAACGGTGGTTGCATGTGCGCCGCGTCGCCGGCCACGAACACGCGGCGTGCGCGCCAACGCTGAGCCACCAAGGCGTGGAAACGGTAGCTGCTCTGGCGCCACAACGTGCCGTCTTCCGGCGAAAGCCAGCGCGACAGCAACTGCCACGTGCGCTCGGGCGTCGCGGCTTCGCGCGGGTCTTCGCCCGGGTTCAGGCTGATTTCCCAGCGGCGATGGTTCTTCGGACCGATGACCAGCGTGCAAGGGCGCGTGGGTTCGCAGTACTGCACGCTCGTCTTCGGCAGCTTCGCCAGGCCACGTTCGTTGCACAACACATCGACCACCAGCCAAGGTTCGTCGAAGTCGAGGTCTTCGAGTGCAATGTCGAGCGCGGCGCGCATGCCGCTGCCACCGCCGTCGCACGCCACCGCGTAGCGCGCGCGCACGCGGCTGCCGTCGCTGTAGTCGAGCGTGACAGCGTCGGCATCCTGCGTGAAGCCGGTCATCTCGAGGCCCAGCGCCATCGTCACGGCGGACATCTTCGCCACGTGTTCGCGCAGCACGCGTTCGACTTCAGGCTGCGTGAACACCACCGACGGCGTGTAGCCCTGCGGGTACGGCGGCTCGACCATCGTCATGCGGCGGATCAACTGCCCGTCGACGCCGAAAAACTCGCTGTTCGTGAACGGTTCGATGAACGGCATCACGTCGTCGACGATGCCGATCTGCTGGAACACGCGCAGGATCTCGTGGTCGAGCGCGATGGCACGGGGAATTTCATGCACATCGCGCAAGCGGTCGCAGACGTGCACCGAAACGCCGGCCTTGCCGAGCAGCGCGGCCAGCACCACACCCGCAGGCCCGCATCCGACGATCGCAACGTCGACCGTCTTCATGATTCGGCGTCGGCCGCGAACAGCACCGCGCGTTGCGCCCGCTTCAGCTCGTCGGTCGGCGACGTACCCAACCCCCATTGATCGATGCGACCCGGCGGCCACGTCCAGTCCGACGGGCTGCCCGGCTTGTAGCTGTCGTCGATCTGTTCGACCTCGGCGGTGTATTCGATGACGATGCCGAAGGGGTCGACAAAGTAGTTGAAGGCGTTGTCACCGGGGCCGTGACGGCCGGGGCCCCACTGCGGTGGCAGGCCCACGTCTTTCATCCGGCCACCGCCGCGCATCACGGCGTCGAGCGTGGGCATCAGGAACGCGACGTGGTTCAGCGCGTCGTTGTCGTTGTCGCCCAGCGCGATCGAGTGATGGTCAACGTCGCAATTCATGAACGCCATGATCTTCGTGCGGTCGGCCAGCACGAAGCCCAGCGCGCGCTCGAAGAAGGCCTGCGTCGTCGCGATGTCATGGCAGTTCAGCACCGCGTGCGCAAGCCGCACCGGTACGTCACGCGGCGGGGGGGCGTCGGCCATACGTGGTTGATCGCCGTGCACGACCTCGATGCGGCGGCCGCCATCGTCGACGATCACCACGCGCCGCCCGCCTGCCGCGTCGCGCGCTGGGCCAGGGCCTTGCTCGACGCGGCCACCCGCGGCGGGCGTGGCCGTGGCGATCGCCTCGAGCGCGTCGGCGCTGCGCGCGCGCAGGGTCACCTTCAGCAGTTGCGGCGTGCCGGGCCTTGCGTGCAACGCCAGCAGGTGATGGTCGGCGCCGCTGCCGCGCAGATACACAACGCCTTGCGCGCGTGCGGCCACGTGCAACTGCCACGTGCCTGTGTAGAAGGCCTCGGCGGCGGCGAGGTCCGGCACGGTCAGCGCCACGCTGCGCAGACCCGATATCCATGGCGACTTCATCAGTCTTCGGGCTTGAAGCCGGATGCGCGCACGGTTGGGCCCCATCGGTCGGTTTCGTCCTTCACGCGCTTGGCGAATACCTCGGGCGACTCGCGCAGCGCGATCAGGCCGGTACGGACGAACACGTCCTGCATCTCGAGCGTGGCCAGCCCCTCCTGCACCGCGGCGTTGAGTTGCTTCACGAACTCGGGCGGCGTTTTCGCGGGCGCGTACCAGCCCAGGAATTCGACGATGACGATGTCTTTGTAGCCCAGCTCGACCAGCGTGGGCACGTCCGGCAACGCAGCCCAACGTTCGCTGCTCGCAACCGCCAGCGAGCGCAACCGGCCGGACTTGACGTGCGGCACGATCTCGCTGACCACGTTGAACGCCAGCGCCACCTGCCCGCCCAACAGGTCCTGCAGCAACGGGCCGCCGCCCTTGTAGGGAATGCTCTTCAGGCCCGCACCCACGGCACGCTCGAGCATCATGCCGGCGAAGTGCGGTGCCGAGCCCAGCGCGGGAACGCCGTAGTTGGCCTTGTCGGAATTGGCCTTCGCCCAGGTGACGAAGTCGGCCACGGTCTTGACCTCGGCCGGCACCATCGGGCCCACCGTCATCGAGATCGTGTAGGCCGCCAGCGGCGCCACGGGCACGAAGTCGACCGCGGGGTCATAGGTCAACTTGCCGGCATAGGTGTGCGGGTACAACGTGATGATCGACGACGGCACCTGCAGCAGCACGCTGCCGTCGGCCGCGGCACGCTTGACGAAGTCGGCCGCGATGCGCCCACCCGCGCCGACCTTGGTGTCATAGACCAACGTACCGGGCCACTTGCCCTTCAGGCGTTCGATCAAGGGGCGCGACACCTGGTCGCCCAAGCCACCGGGTGGAAAGCCCGACCACACGAAGGTCTGCGATGGTTGCTGAGCCTGTGCAGTCTGCGTGGTCACCGCGGTCGTGCCAGCGACTGCGGCAAGCATCGCAAGCTGGAAGTGACGACGATCGAGCGTCATGCTTTGTCCCCGTTGTCCCGTTGTTCGGTTAGCAGCACATCATGCCGCCACATCGTCGCGAAGGAAATGCATGTGAGCGACACGCGGCGCAACCCGTTCAGCGACTTGTCGGTGCAAGGGCGTGGGCGCGACGCGCGCTACCGGTTCATCGGCTGAAGACGCCTTATGACGCCTTATGACCCGAACATGGCGCGGGTGCTTCCACTACAGGCCCAACACCCGCTCGGCGTTGCCGTGCATCACCTTGTGCATCACCGCGTCGCTGTAGCCCAGTTCCTGCCATTCCTTGAAGATGCGCTCGTACGGCAGGCTCGGGTAGTCGCTGCCGAACATGATCTTGTCTTGCAGCCGGCCGCGGATGTCGATCTTCAGGTTGCCCGGGAAGTGCTTCGGCGCCCAGCCCGACATCTCCCAATACACGTTGCCCTTGTGCAGCGCGACCGCGGTGGTTTCGCTCCACCCACGGCCAACCCGGGTGGGCCATGATGATCTTCAGGTTCGGAAAATCGGCCGCCAGGTCGTCGATCGCGGCCGGATGCGCATGGCGAACGCGCGCGCCGTTGCCGCCGGGCATGCCCGCGCCCATGCCGGTGGTGCCCACGTCGATCATCACCGCGGCACCCAGTGCGTTGATCTCTTCGAACAGCGGGTAGTAGCGCCGGTCGTTCACCGCGAAGTGCTGCATGATCGGATGGAAGTGGAAGCCGATGAAGCCGAGGTTCTTCACCGCGTTCTTCACCTGCCGCATCGCAATCTCGCCCTTGGCCGGTTCGACCGCGCCCCAGCACTGAATGATGCGCTCGGGGTGGCGCTTCCACATGTCGTGCACGTAGTCGTTGTCGCACGGCGCGGTCGCGACCGTGGTCTCGAGGTCGAGCGCGACCAGACACGCCTCGCACGTTGGCCTGCGTGAATTCGGCGATCACCTCGTCTTCGCTCTTGGCGGTCCACTCGCGCTTCCAGTAGCGCGCCAGTTCGGCGGGGTACGGGCCTTGCGAGTCGATCCAGCGTCTGGGTGCCGGGGTAGCAGTGCAGGTCGATGATGCGCATGGTGGTCAGGCCTTTGCTTGGTTCTGACTGTGACTTGCGCGAGTTGCGATGCGTTCGGCCAGCGCCTTCTTCGACACCTTGCCGAAGGTCGACACCGGGAAGTCGCTCACGACCTCGAGCCGCTCGGGCAGCTTGAATCTCGCGATCTCCTTGCGTTTGCAGGAACGCGACCAGTTCCTTCAACGTCAGCGACCGGCCCGCGCGCAGGATCACGCAGGCGCACATCTTCTCGCCCATCGCCGCGTCGGGCATCGGCACGCAGGCCACGTTCTGCACCGCCGGGTGCATCAGGATCAGGTTCTCGATCTCCTCGGCGCTGATCTTCTCGCCGCCGCGGTTGATCAGGTCCTTCTTGCGGCCCTCGACGACGTAGTTGCCCGACGGATGCTTGCGCATCAGGTCGCCCGAGCGATAGAAGCCGTCGGGCGTGAACTGGCGCGCGTTGTACTCGGGCACGCCGTAGTAGCCGCGCAGCGTGTACGGGCCGCGGCACGCCAGTTCGCCGACTTCGCCGTCGGGCACTTCGCGGCCGTCGTCGTCGATCAGCTTGCACCTCGTCGTCGGCGCAGACCGGCCGGCCGCAGGTCTCCAGCTGCACGTCTTCGGAGTCGTCCTGGCGCACGAACATCAGCATGCCTTCGCGACATGCCGAAGTTCTCCTGCACGAACGCGTTGCGGAATGAGCTGGCGCGTGCGCAGCCGCACCTCGGGCTGCATGCGCTGGCCGCCGCTCTGGATCAGCTGCACCGAGACGAGGTCGAAGCCGCGCGATCGCCGGGTCGTTGATCAGCCGGATCAGCAGCGCCGGCACGACCTTGATGTGCGTGACGCGGTGCTTCTGGATCAGCGCGAACATCTCGTCGGGCCGCGTGTTCGCGTGCAGCACGACCGTGCGCGCCGTTGAACATGAAGCCCTGGATGCCGGGGCACGCGAGCGGCAGGTTGTGCGCGATCGGCAGCACCAGCAGCAGCACCGAATCGCCGTTCGACGCCGCACGACCTCGGCGGCGATCTTCGAGTTGTAGGCGTAGTCGTTGTGCGTGCGCGGAATCAGCTTCGGGATGCCGGTCGTGCCGCCCGAGAGCTGGAAGATGCACGGGTCGGTCGGGTCGATGCTGCACTTCGCGCAGCGCGTTGCGCGGCCGCGTGGCAGGCTTTGCGATCAGCTCGGCGCAGCGAGTGCTCGCCCGGCCCGGCTTCGCCCAGCACGAATGCGCAGTTGCAAGCAAGGGTTCTCGGCCTGCACGCGCTCGATGATCGGCGCGAAGCGGAAGTCAGCGCCCTGCTCTCGCACCGACGCCGGATACACGCGCGCAGCGCGCCTGCGACAGCTTCGCGAACTGGCTGATCTCGGCGAAGCGGTGCGTGACCAGCGCGGCGATCGGGATGCAGCCGATCTTCTGCAGCGCGAAGTACAGGATCACGAACTCGGCCACGTTGGGCAGCGTGGGCACCACGCGGTCGAGCGGACTTAAGCCCGAGCTCGAGCAGGTTCAGCGCGAGGTTGTCGCTGAGCGGTATCGAGTTCGGCATAGGTGTACTGCCGATCGCCGTCGATCAACGCCGTGCGCGGTCGCGAAACGCTCGAACACCGCAGCGAATTCCTGCGCCAGCGACTGGTCGCGCCAGTAGCCCTTCTCGCGATAGCGCTGCGCGAACTCGGCGGGAAACGGAACGAAGCCTTGCAGCATGGTCGCGAGCTCCTCAGGTCGACGCCGTGAAGCCGCCGTCGATCACGACGATCTCGCCGGTGACGAAGCGGTTGCCTTGCAGCAGGCTCAGCATCATCTCGGCGACGTCGTCGGCGGTCACGCAGCGCTTCAGCGGCGTGGCCTTGGCGCGCGCGCCCATCAGATCGTCGTACTTGTCGCCGAGCATGCGCTGCATCCAGTCGCCCTCCATCCAGCCCGGCGCGACCGCGTTCACGCGGATGTGCGGGCCCCAGGTTCCACGCCAGCGTCTTCGTCAGGTTCACCACCGCGGCCTTGCTGGCCGCGTAAGGCAGCGGCTGCGGGCCGGGGCGCAGGCCGACGATGCTGGCGGTATTGACGACGCCGGCGCACCGCCCTGCTCCTTGCTCTTCTTCAGCAGCGGCACGGCAGCGCGCGTGACCTGGAACAGGCCGCGCACGTTGACGGCGAACGTGCGGTCCCACTCGTCGAGATCCAGGCTCTCGAGGTCCTTCGGACCTTCCACTTCGCGGTAGTGCCGGCGTTGTTGACCAGCGCATCGAGCTGGCCGAACGCTTCGCCGACCGTCGCCAGCATCGCGCGCACCGCAGCCTCGTCGCTCACGTCGCACTGCACCAGCAGCGTCTTCGCGCCCAGCTTCTCGGCTTCGCGCCGCGGTGGCTTTCGCGGCATCGGCCGACGAGCCGTAGTTGATCGCGACGTCATAGCCGGCGCGCGCAAGCGCCAGCACGGCGCTGCGGCCGATGCCGGTGGCGCCGCCGGTGACAAGGGCTTTGAGTCTCGAGGTCATGTGCGTGCTCCAGGAACAAGGAGCGGACTCTAGGCGTCGAGGGCGATGCGCATAAGATGCCTTGGCAGCGCGGGTGATGCGCGCGAAGCATCTTCGGATCAACCCTCGAGAGCCGTCGTTTGAACCTGCGCTTCGACCAACTTCAGCACCTGACCGCCGTGGTCGAACACGGCAGCGTGCGCGCGGCCGCGCGCCGCTTGGGCCTGCAACAGCCGGCGCTCAGCCGCAGCATTCGCGCGCTCGAACGCGAACTGGGCACACCGCTGTTCACGCGCGCCGCACAGGGCATGGCGCTGACCGCGCAGGGGCAGCGCTTTCATCAACGCGCGATGGCGGTGGTCAGCGAGTTGCGCCGCGCGCGCGACGAGATCACGCAGTCAGCAGGCGACGAGCGCGGCGAAGTGACGGCGGCCTTATCGATCATGCCGCACGTGGGCATGCTGCCGCGCGCGCTGCCGGCCTTTCGGCGCCGCTATCCGAACGTGCGGTTGCTGCTGATCGAAGGGCTTTTCCCCGATGTCGAGGAACGGCTGCGCAACGGGCAGATCGACTTCTACGTCGGCGCCGCGCCTCAGGCATCGTTCGCGCCAGGGCTTGTCATGCGGCGCCTGTTCGGCAACGTGCGCACGGTCGTGTGTCGCCAAGGCCACCCGTTGCAGCGCGTGCGTTCGTTGAAAGCGCTGTCATCAGCCGAGTGGGCCACGACTGCGATTGACTACAACGCCGAGCAGGACCTGGCGCAACTCTTCGCGCGACACGGCCTGCCACCGCCGCGCGTGATGGTCCACGCACGCACCGCTCTGTCATTGATGACGGCATTGACCAGCACCAACCTGCTGGCGATGGTGCCCGTTCAATGGCAGGACTACGCCGCCACACGCGGCACGCTGCAACCCATTCACGTGCGCGAGCGCCTGCCGGCGCCCGACGTCGTGCTGGTCACGCGACAGGGGTTGCCGATGACGCCGGCAGCGGAGCACTTGTGTGACTTGCTGCTGCGGGAAGTGCCGCGGTGAAGCAATTGTCATGACAATTGTATTGACGTACATTGAGGTTGCGTCTACCCTTACCGGAGCATGAGCGCCGACACCAAGACAACCCACCTGCAGATCCGCGTCACACGCGATCAGAAGGAAGCGATCGAGCGCGCCGCCAAACGCGCTGGAATCGGCATGTCGGCCTACGTTCTTACTCGTGTCCTCGGCGTGCCGCGGCAGCGAGTCGGGGAGTTGATGAGGCAACTCGACGACGGCGACACACGTTCGTACGCTCTCGCAGCGTTGCACGACTTGCTCTGCACGCTCGGCGCCGACGAGTTGCAGCAGGCCGTGGCTGAAGCGCCGCCCCCGACGCTGGCAGCCGAGGCGGCCAACTACGTGACAGCGATGGTTGAAACGGCCTGCGTTCGTGCCGGTGTCGAGGTGCCGGTATGGACCCGGTCGATTCGTCCACTGGACACCCCGATGTTCGCGTCGCAGCTCGAGAGCCTGCGTTTGCATCTACTCGCGAACTCGCCGCCTGCCTTTCGGCGCCGCAACATCTTCGTCGACACCACGCTTGGTGGGCGCGTGTGACGGTTCGGCTCACGTCGCGGGACATTCGGCGCCTCTTCGAGCTGCTGAATGCGGAACTGGGCAAAGGCAACGTCCGGGGCGAGGTGTTCGTGGTCGGTGGCGCTGTCATGTGCCTTGCCTATGCCGCGCGCCCGGCCACACGCGATGTCGATGCCTTCTTCCGTCCTGCCAGGCAGGTGCGCGCAGCCGCCGCGCGTGTTGCGGGCCAAGCCAACGTCGAGGCCGGTTGGTTGAACGACGCGGTGAAGGGTTTCCTCGGTGATCGCGGCGAGTTCGAGCAATACCTCGAACTCGATCACCTGCGCGTGATGCTCGCCCAGCCGCAGTACCTGCTGGCCATGAAGTGCTTGGCGATGCGTCTGGGCGAAGAGTTCCACGACGAAGCCGACGTTCGCTATCTGCTGCGGCATCTGAACGTCGACTCGTACGACGAGGCCGTGCGGCTCATCACGCGCTACTACCCGCTCGAGCGCTTTACGCAGAAGGCGCTGTACGCGCTCGAGGAACTGCTCGAGCGCAAGCCCTGAGAAGCGTGCTCAGCCTCCGTGAGTGGTGACGCGATCAACTGATCTGCGCGGCCTGCGTTCGAAGTGACACCTTCAGTTCTTCGGGCAGCCCAAGCTCGCGCGCCAGCGCATCCAGCCATGCTTGTTCTTCGGCACTGACGTTGCCGCCGCCACCGCCGGCCACGATGACGCTGGCGAGGTACAGCTTCGATGCCAGCTCGAGGTCCCCGACCGCAGGGCGTGCGATCGCCGCGGCGTTCAGCGGCTGCTTCAATTGCACGTCGAGCCACGCAAGCAGCGCAGGATCGCCCGGCTGCCCGTCTGACGTTCGCAGCGCCTGTTCGATCTGCGCGCGCTCGTTGTCATCGACATGGCCATCAGCCTTGGCAGCCGCGATCATCGCCGCGAGCAGGGCTTGCTCGTGTGCCTCGTTCGGCGCGTCCGCAGACGGCGCCGCGAAGGCTTTGCCCTGCACGCCCGTGGTCGCAGCGGCTGCCGACGAGCCGGCTTGACGGGCCTGATACGCCTGCCAAGACTTGTACGCCATCATCCCGAGCGCAGCCATGCCGCCGACCTTCATCAGCCGCCCGGCGCCGCCGCGACGAAGCAGCATGCCCAGTGCGGCAACCACGGCTGCCTGACCGACCGCGCCACCCATCGCGCCACCCATCGCGCCGCCGGGGGCGCCCCCGGCGCCGAGAACCTTGCCGAGGCCGCCGCGCAGGGCGGCGGTGATCACGGAATTGAGCATGTCGAATCTCCTTGTGTGCCGTTGAACAAGTCGCGCGAGTGTGCCGCGATTCGCACGGAAGGCGGCGCCGGTGCTGGCATCCTCATCATCGTGACAACCCTCCCACGCCCCCGCATCACCCCCATTGCCGGCCCGATCCTCGGCGAGTTCCTGATCGGCATCAGCGTGATGATGGCCACGCTGTGGATCGCGTCGCGCATCTCCGACGCCGCAGCCGGCGCGTTCGGCATGAGCCAGCAGGTGCTCGAGACACTGTTCGTGCTGTTCCGCGTGCTCGCGCTCGGCGTCGGCGTCACGATCACGCAGTCGCTGGGCGGCCAACGCGCCGACGCGGCGCGCAGCATCGCGCTGGTTGGGCTGTGCGGATCCACCTGGGCCGGCGTGGTCGCCGCGCTGGGGCTGCTGGTGGGCAGTGGCTGGACGCTCGACGTGCTGAACGCACCGCCCGAGGTGGCGCAGATCGCCGGCAACTACCTGCCGCTGCTCGCGCTGGCTGCTCTCTTCGAGGCCTACAACCTGGTGATGGCAAGCATCCTGCGTGCGCACCTGTACGCGCGCGATGCGCTGCGCGTGATGTTGGTGATGCACACGCTGCATCTGATGCTGGCGTTTGCGCTGATGCTTGGAATCGGCGACTGGCAAGGCCTTGGTCTCGCGGGTAACGCGATCGCGCTCACAGTCAGCCGCGCCATCGGCTTGTGGCTGCACCTGCGGCTGTGGCGCGTGCGCATGCAACTCGTGCCCACACGCAGCGACTGGTGGCGTTGCCCCGCGCACGTCCTGCTGCCGGTGCTGGGCGTGGGCATCCCGGCCGCGTCGCTCGAGATCGCGTATCGCATCGCGTTCATGATGTCTCTGGCCTCGGCGGCCAAGCTCGGCGTCGCAGCGCTGGCCACGCAGGCTTACGTGCTGCAGACGCTGCGCTTCGTGCTGCTGATCAGCTTGGCGATTGGTTGGGCGTGCGAAATCATGGTCGGCCACATGGTCGGCTCGGGCCAGTTCGAAGCCGCGCACCGGCTCGTTCGCAAAGGCCTTCGCAACGGTGTGTTGGCGTCGGGCGCGCTCGCGCTGCTGGCTGCAGTCGGCGCGCCGTGGCTGATGCGCGGCTTCACGCAAGACCCGGCCGTGATCGCTGCGGCACAGACGCTGCTGTGGATTTCATTTGTGCTCGAAACCGGGCGCGTCGCCAATCTCGTGGTGTTCGGCGCGCTACGGTCGACCGGCGACGTCATCCTGCCGGTGTCGTGGGCCATCGCATCAATCGTCATCGTGCTCGGCTTCGGTTCGGTCGTGCTGGGGCAATGGTGGGGCCTCGTCGGCATCTGGATCGCGTATGCGCTCGACGAATGGGTGCGTGGTGCGCTGATGTTTTGGCGCTGGGAGACGCACGGTTGGATGACGCATGCGCGCGCGATCCATGAGCGGCTAAGGTCGCCTGGGGTGGAGAGTCGGTTTTAGCTGGGCGCCTCGGTCGGGCCGTAGCCCTCGACTCGGAGGTGATCAGGCGTGACCCGTGACGCTTTGCGCACGGACGATGCAGCGCACGCCGACGAGAGCGCGGATCACTCCTATAATTGACGCATCACTCCACCAACAGGAGTGCGGAGCGCCAAATGACGAAGTCAGCTGCAGCCGGAGGACAAGTGCCCGAAATTCGCTTCCGTCCGCCCGCAGAGGTCTACGCGAAGGCTGCTCGCGTGGCCGAGGGCCTGGGCATCACCGTGACTGAAGTGGCGCGGATGGGCTTGGCTCAGATCTCGAACGCGCGCGAGATCCGTCTGGAAGCCTCGCCGCCTGCGTCGCCGTCTGCGTCGCCGTCTGCGTCGCGCTTGCGCGATCTGCCGATCCATGGCGTGACGTTGGGCCGGATCGGGGACATTGCGGCGGCGGCGGCGCGCGCCGCTGACCGCGGGCACGTACAGGCCGGTCGTCTGGAGCCCGAGGGCCCTCGAGGCATCGAACGCTGACAGCGGCGCGACCGTGCCGCTGTTGGTGATGGTGGCCGGGCCCAACGGCTCTGGCAAGAGCACCCTGACCGATGCGCTGCGCGCCGACCCGGCGGTGCAACTGCCGGCCTTGTACATCAACGCTGACGACCTGCAGAGAGCCCAACGGTTTGACACCGCGACCGCGCAACTCGCGGCGGCCAACATGCGAGAGCGCGCGATCGCCGAGCGGCGGGACTTGATGTACGAAACGGTGATGTCCCACCCGAGCAAGCTGGCCGAGCTGCAACACGCCAGAGCGACCGGCTACACCGTCGTCGTGCATTTCGTGGCCATCGAAGACCCAGCCATCAATGCCCAACGCGTTGCCATTCGGGTCGCTGGTGGTGGACACGACGTCCCGCCGGACAAGATCCGGGAACGACATGGACGCACGCTTGCGCTCGCGCCAGCGGCGCTGGGGCACGCGGACCAGGCGCTGATCTTCGACAACACGAGGCGCGGCGCCGGTGGCTTGGACCTGCAAGCCACGTTGCAAGACGGTCGGCTCGAGCTGCTGACGGCCGCGCCGGCGCGCTGGGTCGGCACGCTGGCTCGGCGGGTCGACGAACGCGCGATCGAGTTCGAGGCGCTGCAGGCCTTCGCGAGATCGCGCGGACACCCGCTGATGCAGGCGCCGTTGTCGACAGCCGTCAGCAGGGGCACGATCGTTGACCGAGGCGGAGCAGCACATCGTGAAAGCTTCTACCTCCAGCATGACCCGCGATCGAATGCGCTGGTCGTGCATGACAAGGCGCTGTTGCAGCACGAGCTCGATGCAGGCAAGGCCTACGCGATCACCTACAAGGCCGGGGTAGGCAAGGCGCAGGCCATGGATCGCTCGATGGAAGGGCAACCGCGCGACAGCACCGGCGGTACGCGCTGAACGCATGAGATGCCAAAGCGCCGCTCAGTCGCCGCGCGGGTCCAACCCGAATGCGCGCAGCTGCGTCTCGAATCGCGCGAATTCAGCATCTGACAACGCCACCAACGGCGCGCGCACGCGCAGCCAGCCGCGGTTGCCGCTGCGTAGCGCCATCGCGCCTTTGAACGCTGCCGTCAGGCCATAGCCGTTGTTCAAGACGGCAAGCAGTGCAAGCACGCGTTGCTGGTCCTGCGCTGCGGTAGCCGACGCGTACTGCGACACCAGCCGCCACACCAGCCGCGGCGCGATGTTCGCCACGCCGCTGACCGCGCCGGTGCTGCCGCGCGCACCCAGCGTCTGAAGGTCGGGCTCGTTGCCGACGTAGACGCGCACCTCGTTCATGAAGGCATCGGCGAAACCGAGTGAAACGTCGCGCTGGCAACCGCTGTCCTTCAGGCCAACGATCGTCTGCGGGTAGCGTGACTTCAGCTCGAGAATCACCTCGCGGCTGAGCGGAACGCCGGAGACCTGCGGGATGTTGTAGAGGTAGACGCGAAGGCGCGCATCGGCGACCTTGTCGATCACCCATCGGTACGCGTCGATCACGCCCTGGTCGCTTACGCCCTTCAGGAAGAACGGCGGCAGGATCAGGCAACCGTGCGCGCCAATCGACACCGCGTGGCGCGTCAACTCGACCGTGTCGGGCAGCGCAGCGCAACTGGTCGACACAAGGATGCGTTGCGCCGGGACGCCGCGTGCGACCAGGCCGTCGATTGCGGCGCGGCGTTCGGCGACGCTGAACGACGGACCCTCGCCCGTGGTGCCGAATGGCGTGATGCCGACGCAGCCAGCAGCAAGCAACTCTTGCGCGTGGCGCGCGAAGGTGTCGATGTCGATGTCGAGCGTTTCGGTCAGCGGCGTGAGCATCGCGGGCCAGATGCCGCGGAACGGGGTTTCGATCGTGGTCATGTCGTGTGCGTCGTGTGCGTCGTGTGCGTCGTGTCCGTCGTGTCCGTCGTGTCCGTCGTGTCCGTCGTGTCACTGCCCACGAACGCGCTTCAACTCGCTGAAGACGACGTTCATCGCCTCGTCGCCGATCGCGCCGCCGTGGCGCTCCACGATCGCTTTGCTCTTGTCGCGGATGCGCTGCATTTCGGCCGGCACGATCTCGTTGACCTGCATGCCCTTGGCCTTCAGGTTCGCGACCGACGCAGCTTCCTTCTCGCGGTTGACCTTGCGCTGCTCGTCGCGGCCGAGCACAGCGCAGTCGACCAGCGTCTTGTGCTCTTGCGGGCTCAGCGTGTCCCAGATCTTCTTGCTGAACAGCACCAGCGTCGGGCTGTACGCGTGTTTCGTCAGCGTCAGGTACTTCTGCACCTCGTAGAACTTCATGTTCTCGATGTTGTTGAACGGGTTCTCCTGGCCGTCGACGGTTTTCGTCTCGAGGGCGGAATACACCTCGGAGAACGCCATCGGCACCGCGTTGCTGCCCAGCGTCTTGAAGGTGTCGATGAAGATGTTGTTCTGCATCACGCGCATCTTCACGCCGTCGAAGTCTTCGACCTTCGTGATCGGGCGCTTGCTGTTGGTGGTGTGGCGAAAGCCGTTCTCCCACCAAGCGAGGTTGACCAGGCCCACGGCCGGCAGCTTGTCACTGAAGTACGTGCCTGCCTTGCCGTCGAGCACCTGGTCGGCTTCCTTTGCGTTGTCGAACAGAAACGGCAAATCGAACACACCCAGCTGCGGCACGATGCCCACCAGCGGCGCGGTCGAAGTGAGCACCATCTCGAGCGACCCGGTGCGCACACTTTGGCTCGCGGTCAGGTCATTGCCCAGCGATCCGTCCCAATACGGCGTGATCTTCATCTTGCCGCCGCTTTTGTCCAGCGTGCACGCGCCCATCTTCGCCAGGCCGTTGCCCATCGGGTGCTCTTTGCTCACGCCGTTGCTGACGCGGAAGTTGCGGTCGGTGAATTGGGCGTGGGCCGAGGTTGCTGCGCACAGCGCAGCGGCGGCAAGAGCAAGCGATCGAATCAGCATCAGGGTCTCCTTCGTTGGAATAGGACAGGGATCAGGACATGAGGAAGCGCAGCGGCACCATCACGAGCGACGGGAACAGCACCAGCAGGAACAGCACGAACAGCTCGGCCCAGAGAAACGGCCACAGGCCCTTCATCAAATCGCCGAGCGAGATCTTCGCGACGCCGCACATGACGTTAAGCACGATGCCCACCGGCGGCGTGATCAGGCCGATGGCGTTGTTCATGATGAACAGCACGCCGAAGTACACGGGGTCGATGCCAGCCTGCTTGACCACCGGCATCAGCACCGGCGTGAGGATCATCAGCGTGGGCGCGAAGTCGAGCGCGGTGCCGACGATCACGACGATGATCATGATCACCGCCATCAGCAAGATCGGCGAGCCGGTGAACGGCGACAGGAGCGACGCGACCTGCTGCGGCACTTCCGACAACGTGATGATCCACGCGCTGACGAGCGCGGTCGCGATCAGGAAGACGACCACCGCGGTCGACTTGGCCGCGCGCACCAGCAGCGCGTAGAGGTCACGCAGCGGCAACTCGCGATAAACGACTGCACCGACGATGAAGGCGTAGACGCAGGCCGCAACGCCCGCTTCGGTGGGCGTGAAGATGCCGAACTTCAACCCGCCGATGATGCCCAGCGGCATCAGCAATGCCCAGATGCCGTCGATGCCTGCGCGCACGCGTTCACGCGCGCCCTGGCGCGGCAATACCTTCACGTCGTCTTTGCGCGCAACCCACAACCACGTGATGACGAGTGAGGCGCCCATCATCAAACCCGGGAAGATGCCGGCGAGGAACAGCTTGCCGATCGACACGTTGGCGATCACGCCGAAGACGATCAGCCCGATCGACGGCGGAATCACGGGCGCGATCACCCCACCCGCGGCAATCAGCCCTGCAGCGCGCGGCACGTTGTAGCCAGCGTTGCGCATCATCGGAATCAGCAGCGCGCCCAACGCCGCGGCATCAGCGGCGGCGCTGCCTGAAATCGCTGCCATCACCACCGCAGCGAAGATCGCCACCAGACCCAACCCGCCACGCACGTGGCCCACCCACGCCAGCGCGAACGCGACGATGCGCTTGCTGATGCCACCCGCGTTCATCAACTCGCCGGCCAGCATGAAGAACGGGATCGCCAGCAGCGGGAAGCTGTCGGCCCCTTCGATCACCTTCTGCGAAATGATGGTGGTGTCGACGTTGCCCGACACCGCCATCAACGCCACGGCGCACACCAGCAGCGCGAACGCGATCGGCATGCCCAACGCCATCGCGCCAAGCAGCGACAAGGTGAAGACGGCCAGCGTCAAGCGCGCTTCTCCGTCAACGCCACGCCGTGCGCCACGTGAGGAGACCCGGGTTCGCCTTCTTCACTGACCATCACCAGTTCGTCGTCGCGCAACTGCCCCGTGACCGCACGCCACAGCTTGTGCAGCGAGATCGCGCCGATACCTACGCTGGTGACGTAGGCGACGCCGAATACCCAGATCATCGACAGGCCCGTGACCGGCGCGGCGTTGGTCGCGTTGATTTCGTGTTGACGCCAGGTGCCACGAAAGAACAGCGCGCAGCAGGCCAGCACCAGCAAGTCGGCCACGATCAGGCATGCGACCCTGCCCCCGCGCGGCAGGCGCGCAACAACGGTGTCCATGCCCAGGTGCGTGCCTTCACGCATCGCCACCACGGCGCCGATGAACGTCAGCCACACGAAGAAGAACCGCGACAACTCTTCGCTGACGGTGATGCCGCTGTTGAACACGTAGCGCAGCACCACGTTGCCGAAGATCATCAGCACCATGCCGAGAAGCAAGGCGGCGAGAAGTGCTTCGACTGCTTTGAACAGCAGATCGACGGAACGCGCCACGTCAGATCACCTTGCCCGGGTTCAGCACGCCCAGCGGATCCAGTGCCTGCTTCAACGTCCGCATCAGTGCGATCTCCGCTTCGCTGCGCGAGTGGCCGAGCCACTTCTTCTTCTGCGTGCCGATGCCGTGTTCGGCCGACACGCTGCCGGCGAATTCCTTCACCAGGCCGTAGATCGCTGCGTCCATCGCCTCCTTGGGTTGATCGGCCAGGCTCTCGTCTTCAGCCCATGACACCAGGTGCAGATTGCCGTCGCCGATGTGGCCGTAGTAGATGCTTTCGGATCCGGCCTGCTCCTTCAGCGCCGCCTTGCAGCGTGAAGCGAACTCACCCATGCGGCCCACCGGCAGCGACACGTCGTACGAGATGTGCGGCCCGAGCACTTGGACGAACTCGGCGCACGCGTCGCGCAGTGCCCAGAAGCCCTGCACGTCGGCCAAGCTCTGCGCCACGGCGGCATCGGCGAGCAGCCCCTTCTCCATCAACCCCTCGAGCCATGCCTGGAACCGCGGCGCATCCGCCACCTCGTCGGTACCTTGCGCCTCGATCAGGATGTACTGCGCGTGCCCCTTGCCCACTGCAGCCCGAACCTTCACACGTTCGGTCACCACCTGCCAGTAGTCAGGCCACATCACCTCGAACGCGGACAGCAGCGGCCCCAGGCCGGCGCGCGCCGCGCGCAACACGTCGAGCACACGCGCGTAGTCGTTCACCGCGCACAACGCCGCCATGGTGCAGGCGGGCTTGGCGTGCAGCTTCAACACGATGCGCGTCACGATGCCCAGCGTGCCCTCGCTGCCGATGAACAACTGCTTCAGGTCGTAGCCCGCGTTGTTCTTCAACATCTTGTTGAGGCTGGTGATGATGGTGCCGTCGGGCAACACCACCTCGAGCCCCAGCACCAACTCGCGCGTCATGCCATAACGGATCACGCGGTTGCCGCCGGCGTTGGTCGACAGGTTGCCGCCGATGGCGCAAGAGCCGCGCGCGCCGAGGTCGAGCGCAAAAAACAAGCCCGCATCGTCAGCCGCGCGCTGCACCGCCTCGAGCGGCGTACCGGCCCACACCGTCATCGTGCTGCTGGCAGGGTCGATCTCTTCGACACCCGTCATGCGCTCGAGCGAAATCGCGACCCAACCGTCTTCGGGCCGCGCGCCGCCGCACAGGCCGGTGAGGCCACCTTGCGGCACGGCCTTCAAGCCTGCCGCGGCGCAGGCCTTCAGCGCGGCGGACACGCCCGCGGCGTCGGTCGGGCGGACCAGAGCCAGTGGGCTCGTGGGCGCCTGGCTGCTCCAGTCGTTGCAGTTGCGCTCGGGCACGTCGGCGCCGATCAGGACCGCGGCGGCGCCGAGCCGAGCCTGCAAGTCGACCAAGGCGCGTGGGATCAGCAGCGTCATCGCGAGGGGCGTGGTCAAGGGCATGTCCATGCCGCGATCATCTTGTATGTAAGGTACTAAGGCACTAGGGCATCTCCCATGTCGATGGTGGACCGACTCGCGCAGACTCGCTCCGTCGATGCCCCCCGCTTCCACCATCACCACCATCACCACCATCACCAACTTCAAGCTCGACGCCCCGAAGTCGCTCGCCGCGCGCGTCGCGCAGCGCCTGCGCGAGGCGATCGTCGACGGCGAATTCGCGCTCGGCGCGATGATTCCCGAAGAGACGCTTGCCGCGTCTTTCGGCGTCAGCCGCACACCGGTGCGCGAGGCCTTGAACCAGCTGCAGCTGCTCGGCCTGGTCACTGTTCGCCCGCAGCGTGGCAGTTACGTCTTCGAGGCGAGCGAACGCGACGTGGCGGCGCTATGCGAGTTCCGCTGCCTGCTCGAGCCGCGAGCCGCGGGCCTGGCGTGGCACCACGACCGCAGCGCGACGATCGACGCCGTCGGCTCCGCCATCGCCGAGATGGCCGCCGCGCGCAAGCAGAAGGACGCCGTGCGCTACAGCCGCGCCGACACGAAGCTGCACGAGGCCTTCGTCGACCACTGCGGCAACGGCTATGTGCAAGCCGCCTACGCAACCGCGGGTGCGCGCATCGCCGCCTTGCGCACGCACCTGTCGGCGCCCGCCGACGTGCTCCGCCCCGCGGGCTACGAGCAGCACAAGCGGATGCTCGAGCTGTTCAAGCAAGGGGACCTGCGCGCCTTCGAGGTGCTGATGCGCGAGCACGTGACCGGCACGCGCGATGCGTATGTCGCGAACCTGAAGGCGAGGACGCTGCGCCCGCCCACGGCACCGCCACGCTGATCGACCGCCACGAGGCCGGCGACCCGCATCGGCACGCCGCGCGCGTGCGCGAGCGCGGCCGCGCTGATCGCCGCGCGTCGTGCGGCAGGTGCAGCTTTCGTGATCGTCGAGCAGAACCCGAGGTTCCTCGCGCTTCAACGAGCGCCATGCTCCGTGAAGATACGGATCATCTCCTTGTGGTCCCTTTCCTTCGCTCGATCGAACGCGCTTCTGCCGTCTTTGTCACGCGCGTTTGGATCGGCGCCGGCCTGGAGCAGGACATGGGCAACCGGAGCGCCCCCGTCGCTCGCCACCCACATCAACGCCTGAGTCACCGCTGCAGCGT
>CAVTXI010000011.1:0-3526 GCA_963738615.1 uncultured beta proteobacterium | reverse complement strand
GCGCTGAACCAACTTGGCGTCGAGATACCGTTTCCGCAGCGGGTGGTGGTGCTGAAGTACGAGCCGGCGCAAACTGCCCAGCCGGGAGGTCCAGCATCATGATGATGATCACCAGGGCGTTGATGGCTGTTGTGTTGGCGGCGACCGCGGCTGCGGCGTTGCCGGACACGCTCTACAAGTCGACCGACCCCAATGGACGCGTGCACTACAGCGACAAGCCGCCGCCCGACGGCAAGGTCGACAAGACGATTCGTGTCGAGAACCTGCCGGCCAGCGAACTTCCGTTTTCGTATGTCAAGCAGCTCGAGAAGATGCGTGCCGACCGTGCCCGTTATCCGGCGTCCGATCCACCCGTCGTCGCGCATCAGGTCTTGACGCTCTACTCGGCCGCGTGGTGCGGCTACTGCCGCAGCGCAAAGGCCTTCCTGTCGCAGCGTGGCCAGCCTTTCCGCGAAATCGACATCGACACGCCGCAGGGCGCGGCGGGCTTTGCGACTTTTGGCGGCAAACCGTCGGTTCCGTTGCTCGCCGCTGGCGGGCGCTCGCTGCGCGGATTCACGCCCCAGGGATACGAAGTGTTCCTCGCGTCGTTGAAGTAGCTGACCGCCAGCCGCGCCGACCGCGCAAGGCCTCGAAGCCGGCCCCGGCGCTATCGACGCCGCGGCGCACTGTCCAGCAACTCGCGCAGCGCCTGTGCATAGAACTTCGCCCGCGACGTTGTCCCGTGCCCCGCGTCTCTTCGTTCGCCGGAATCAACAGATACCGCACCGGCCCCTTGACCCGCTTCAACTCGCGCTCCATCAGCCCCGTCTCCGGCGGGTTGCGCTCGTCGTCGGCAGCGTTGATGACGAGCAGCGCCGCTGACAGCCGATCGAGTTTCGGCGCGGCGTTGAAGTCGCGCGACGAGTCCCACTGGTACAGCGTGTCATTCGCATCGCCCGCGAAGCGTGCGCCCAGTCGATCGTCGACGAGTTTGTCAGCCGCGGCGCGCGTCGGTGCGGCCTTCTGCAGCGCCAGCGTGCCGCCGTTGGTGGCGATGCCGTAAAACACGCTGGCGAACTGCGCGGACTTCGGCTGCGCGGTGTAGTTGCCGTTGTTCCACGCCGGGTCGTTGCGGATCGAGTCCACGATCAGCCGCCGCATCATCCAGTTGCGGCTGGCCATCTCGGTGGGCTGCGACGCCATCGGCGCCAGCGCATCCGCGAATTCGGGGTAGTTCACGCCCCACAGCCACGTGTGCATGCCGCCCATCGAGTTGCCGATGACCAGACGCGCGCGCTTCAGGCCCAGGTGCTCGGTGACGAGGCGGTACTGCGCCAGCACCATGTCCTCATAGTTGTAGCGCGGGAAGGCGGCGCGCAGGCCGTCCGACGGCTTGGCGCTGCCGCCGTGGCCGACGGCGTCGGGCAGGACGATGAAGTACTTGGTCGCGTCCAGTGGCTGGCCGGCACCGAACAGTTCGCCTGCGAACGCGGGCGTGAGCATCGACGCGGCTGAGCCGGTGGTGCCGTGCAGCACGATCACCGGCTCGCCGCTCGGTTCGCCGACCGTCGTGTAGTCGAGGCGCAGTTCGGGCGCCACCTCGCCGGTGTGGAAGCGGAAGTCGCGAGCCACCCAGGTGCCTTTGCGCGGCGCGGGGTAGTCGGCGGCGTACACGTGGGTTGCGGCGAGCGCGGCCAGCAGCGCGAATGCGACGATGTGACGCGAGAGGTTGATCACGATGGCGGCTCCTCGATCGTTGGGTGGGCGGCGCGCCATCTTTTCACAAGCCCTCGGGCGTCGAAGCTGGGTAACTACTCGCTCCAGCGCTGCCGCGTGAGCCGATCGAACATCTGGCGGCCGTCGTCGCCTGAGTGAAGCGGCATTCAGACTCGATGCCCGCCGTTGCCTGCGGGCGCACTCGGCTGCGGCCGCAGAGGCTGCGTGCTGATCACGATCACGCCTTGCGTCGAGCCCGTTGTTGCACGCGCTTTGCCCTTCGCGTTGGCCAGGTCGCCTTCATCCGCCACCGGGGCGGGGCGCACGCGCACGCGCACGCGCAGCGGTCGGCCCTCTTCTGCAAACTCGGCCTGAAGCGCCGTCGGCGCAACCAGCGCGAGCAGGCCTGCTTCGCCCGCCACCGAGATCGAACCTTGTTCCGGCCTTGGCGTCGATAACGCGCTGACGATCCCTTCACCCGGCTGCATCAGCTTGTACGTCGTGGTCGAGATCCAGCTTTCGAGCGCGCCCATCGTCCCGTCATGCTGCCGCACGTCGACGTTGAACGCGCACGGGTAGTGCACCGGTCCTTCGGTCCGCCCCGGGCAGCGCGCGCCGATCGCGATGCTCTTCAGCGAAACCAGCACCGCACGAACGTTATCGAAACGCGCCGCGGGGCCGCCGGTGATGCGGTGGTGCCAAAGCGCCGCGGTCGGTTGCAGCTCGATCGTCACCCACTCGTCAGGCTGCTCGATCGTGAAGCGGTGGACCAGCATCGCTGGTGCATCGTCGGCGGCAGCAGACGAGACGATCGAGAAGGCGGCGAGCGCCGACAAGGCGGCCCGGCGCATCGCGTGCCGCGCACCGCGGGCCATCCGGTCGATTGCGAGGTGTTCGAGCTTCATGCGATTTCCCCTGTGTTGGATGCCATTCCAAGTCGATCCTGCGGATCGGTCCGCCGGGCAGGACGACCGCGCTGCAAGAAGCGCACCGCATAACCGCCCTTGGGCATCTCGATCCGCAGCGGATCGCGTGCCCCTTCGCCGCCGTAGTGCGCGAGCAGCCTGGTGCGCAGGCGCCCCGCCTCGATGCGCACGATCGGGTTGACGTTCGGATCGAAGTCGGCGCCGCGGTCGAACACCTCGACGCCGAGCGTGTAGCCCTTCAGCCGGTGCGCGGTGCCGGCGAGCGTGGCCGCGACGACGTGGCGCAGCAGCCGCTGAAGCCGCGGCGACCGGCGCAGCGCGTCGCCTGCGAGCATGCGCTCGAGCTGCGCGTCGATCGCGGCGAGTTGCGCGTCGCTGCAAGGGAAAGTCAGGGCGTCGGTCATGGCAGTGCCAGCGTAGGCGTAGGAGCGCGGCGCGCGAAGCGACAGATGTCGGAAGAGCGCCTGCGACTTTGGTCGCAGCGATGGCGTGGGCGCGCCAACCGCGCGCGGCACACCTGTGCCGAGCCCAGTCGAAGCACGCTCGGGTTTCTCGATCACGTTCGTCATGACCGATCAAAACGCCGTCGCGGTGCGGTCGCAATACCCCATGGGGTAGGCCGACCACGCTGTCGTCATCAATTCTGATGATGCACAACGGTGTGCATCTCGATTGCGGGTCCGACGTTCGACTATCCGCGTCGAATGCAGGCGCAAGATGAATCTGTCGCGCGCGCCGCGTGTGGCCTCCGACCGTAAGGCCCGCCCATGAACCGCTCAGCCGAGGGCCAGCCGCTCGGTCGCGTCGAGCATCGTCGCCGAACGCGGTAGTCGAAGCACAGACATATGCC
This sequence comes from uncultured beta proteobacterium, assembly GCA_963738615.1. Lineage (GTDB taxonomy): Bacteria > Pseudomonadota > Gammaproteobacteria > Burkholderiales > Burkholderiaceae_C > CAVTWY01. Next base: position 52 of record CAVTXI010000011.1, on the reverse strand, counting down.
CGGCGCCAACGCGGCCACGGTGCCCAGTGTCCTGAACTCCTTTCCCGGTTGA
>CAVTXI010000010.1:0-146049 GCA_963738615.1 uncultured beta proteobacterium | reverse complement strand
CCCGTGACACCTCCGACATCTCCTTACGCCCTTCGGCACGCGGCTTGCCAACATAGCGACATCCATTAACCAACCTGAAATACCGAAATGATCCCAACGTTCAAGCTCTTCCGATTTTTCGCATTGACCGCGGTGTCGATCCCGTTGATGGTGGCGTGCGGCGGCTCCGACGATGACGACCTCGACGACCGCGCCGATGTGGCCGACCCCAAGGTCCGCTTCGTACACGCCGTGCCCGCGGGGCCGAGCGTCACGCTGCGGCGCAACGGCGTCGACGAACCGAACGTGAGCGGCGTGGCCTACCGCGCGGCCAGCCAGTACTACGACGTTGGCACCGAGAACTACGACTTCACGCTGGTGACGAGCGCGACGGCCACCGAACTCGCCAGCACGAGTTTCGGCACCGGCCGCGGCAACAAGTACACGCTTGTCGCGCTGCCGACCACCACGGGTGTCGAGCTGCTGTCGATCCGCGACCCGTACAACAAGAGCTTGACCAGCGACGACACGCGCGTGCGCGTGCTGCACGCGGTGCCGGGCGCGGCGTCGGTCGACGTTTACCTGACCGCACCGGGCGCCGATCTCGCGCCGCTGTCGCCGGCGTTCGCGTCGCTCGCTTACCGGCAGGTTGCGCCAGCCACCGGGGCCGACTCGGTCGAGATCGCAGCGTCCACGTACCAAGTGCGGTTGACCGAAAGCGGCAGCAAGACGGCGTTCTTCACCGCCACGGTCCAGGTGCCGAAAAACGGCGACTGGCTGTTGGTCGCGCTGCCCGATGTGTCGGCGCAGGGCGGCGTGCAGTTGCTGCGCGTGCGCTCGGACGACAGCAGCGATGCCACGGACGAGATCGTGAGCGAATAAACGTCTGAAAAACGCACCGGTCAAGCGGATGCCGCGCCCGACCGACCAGGTTTCGCGGATCCGGCTTACGCGCTGTCCGACGAATGGCGCGCAACGACGGCACCTGTCCCGGCGCCCTCACTCGAGCAACATCGTGTAGCCGAGCCGGTCGGCGGCGTAGCAGCTGCACGCGGCCGCTTCCAGCCTGGCGCGGTCGAGCACCGTGAGCTGGCCGCGGTGGTAGCTGATCAGGCCTCGCTTCTGAAGGCCACCCGCGGCGGTGGTCACGCCGACGCGGCGCACACCCAGCATGGCGGACAGGAACTCGTGCGTGACCGGGAAGTGATCGCTTGCGGCCCGGTCCTGGCTCATCAGCAGCCAGCGCGCCAGGCGCGGCCCGATCAGGTGATAGCGCAGGCAGCCGGCCGACGCGGCCAGCTGCGACATCAAAACGGCCACGTAGCGGTGCAGCGCGCGCTGCAAGGCGGGGCTGCGTTCGAGCTCGCGCCGAAACGGCGCTGCATCGATGCGCCATGCGCTGCCCGCGCCCTGCACGAATGCGCGTAGCGGGGCGGTGACTACGCCGAGGGCGAGCTGCACGCCGAGCATGCCTTCGCAGCCGACCATGCCCACTTCGAGCCCGGCGGTGCCGGCGGTTTGCGCCACAAGCGAGACAAACCCTTCGGTAGGAAAGTAGACATGGCGCGTCGGCGCACCGGCGTCATAGAGCACTTCGCCGAAAGACAACTCGACAAGCTCGCCAGCCGCGAAGATGCGCTGCCGCTCTCGTCTGGGCAGGCTTTCGAGCAGTTGGTTCTGTGCGCCGGTCACAAGGCACTCCGGTTGCAGGGCCGGCCCCGCCGGTGGGGCAGTGCGCTCGGAGTGCACAGTCTGGTTGCATGCGTGCTCCGCGACTGTCGGCCAGCGCACATAAGGCGCCGAAGCTGCGTTGGCCGCGAAGTTCACGCGCCCGCGCTCTTCGCAACGCCGCCGTTGCTCACATCGGGGTACAGGCCAGCGCGGCCAGACCCTCGAGGCGTCGCTCGGCGTGGTATCGGTCCACGGCGCGTGCGGCCTCGAGCGTCGGCGCGGGAATGCTCGCGCTGACGAGTGGGCGCGTACGCATCGCGGAGCCGTTGTCGGCTGCCGCAAGGGTCGAAGGGGCGGGCGACAACAGGGCCTGCTGCGCCATCGGCGTGTGGTTGCTGAGATCGTTCACGCCATCCCAGCCCACTTCATCAGCCCGCGCAACAGCCACGCCACTGCCGCCACCGAAGCCACGCCCGCGGCCCACAACAGCACCAGCCAGCCGATGCGGCGCAGCCACGTGGCGCGGTGCGTCATCGTCAGGCGCGCGGTGTGCGGGCCTTCTTCACGCGCACGGGTTGCGGCGGCAAGCCGAGCACGTTTGCCAACGCGTCTTCGGGTGTCAAGGCTGTCTCACCGTCGGGCGTCGAAGGGGTCGCTTCCGTCGCGTCGGACATGCCTTTGATCACGTGCGAATACGGCGCCAGCAGCTTCACGAGCTGCCCGTAGATTTTCGGCGACCCGGCAATGACTTCACGTTGATTCAGGAAGTCGGCCTCGCCTGTGAAGTTGCCGATCAGGCCGCCAGCTTCGGTGACGATGAGCGAACCCGCGGCCACGTCCCAGGGGCTAAGACCTGTTTCGAAGAAGCCGTCGTACCAGCCGGCTGCCACGTAGCACAGGTCCAGTGCCGCCGAGCCGGGGCGGCGCACACCGGCGCATTGCTGCATCACCTCGCCGAGCATCTTCAAGTAGCGCTCGAGGTTGTCGCCGCGTCGAAACGGGAAGCCGGTGCCGATCAGCGCCTGCTCGAGGCGCGTGCGTTTGGACACGCGCAGCCGTCGGTCATTGACGAACGCGCCTCGCCCCTTCGAAGCGACGAAGAGATCGTTGCGCGCCGGGTCATACACGACGGCCTGCTCGATCCGGCCGCGGAACTGCAGCGCGATCGACACCGAGTAGATCGGCAGCCCGTGAATGAAGTTGGTGGTGCCGTCGAGCGGATCGATGATCCACAGGTAGTCGCTCTTCTTGTTGCCGCGGCTGCGGCCTGACTCTTCGGCCAGGATGGCGTGTTCGGGGAAGGACTCGAGGATCAGGTCGATGATCGCTGCTTCGCAGGCATGGTCGACTTCGGTGACGAAGTCGTTGGCACCTTTGATGTCGATGCGCAGGCGCTCCACGTCGATCGCGGCCCGATTGATGATCGACCCCGCCGCGCGCGCCGCCTTGACGCCGATGTTGAGCATGGGGTGAAGCTGTTGGGCCATCAAGTCATTCTAGGTTCCGGTCACGACGGTCCACTGCCCAGTGGCAAGATCGAACGCATGTCTGATGCACAAACGACCGAGGGCCGTTTCATCCTCGTGAGCCCGAGCCATCGCGGCAATGTAGGCGCAGTCGCGCGCGCGATGAAGGTGATGGGATTCGTCGACCTGGTGCTGGTCGCACCACGTTTCGACGACGCGCTCGAGCACCCCGACGCCATCGCGATGGCCAGCGGCGCGGTTGATGTGCTTGCGCGCGCACGCACCGTCGACACGCTGGCAGATGCGCTCGACGGTGTGACTCACGCTTGTGCCACCGCGATGACGCCGCGCGACTTCGGCCCTGATGTTCACGCCCCTCGTGACCACCTTCCGCAGCTCGCCGCTGCCGGGCAGCGTGTCGCGTTCGTCTTTGGCAGCGAGCGATTCGGTTTGTCCAACGACGACGTGTACCGATGCCATGCGTGCGTGTCGATCCCGACGCACCCCGACTACGGTTCGCTGAACCTGGCGCAGGCGGTGCAGATCGTGGCGTATGAGTGGCGTCAAGCGCTCGGCGGCTTCGAGGTGAAGCCGCGCACGCGCGACGCGGCCATCGCCGATGGGCTGGCGGTGCAGGGGCTGCTGGACCATTGGAAGCGCATGCTCGAGGGCATCGGATTCCTCGATCCCGCAGCGCCCAAGCGTCTGGTGCCGCGCTTGAACCAACTCGTCAACCGCGCGCGGTTGCGCGACGAAGAGGTTCACATCTTGCGCGGGATCGCGCGTGCGGTGGAGCGGACGCAAAAGAAGACGGGCCGGTGATGCCGGCCCGTTCTTATTGTGGTTTGTGGTTCGCGGTTCGGGACCTTCAGAGTTCCTTGATTTCCACGCGACGCGCTTCGGCATCGGCACCGTCTTTGCCGATGTCCACGAAGACCGGCGGCTGCATCGTGATGCGGTCTACCGACACGCCTGCTGCCGTCAGTGCATCGCGAACGCCGACTGCGCGCTTCTTCGCGAGTTCGGCGTTGGCGTCCTGATTGCCGGTTTTGTCGGTGTAGCCCGTGATGCCGACCTTCTTGTCGGCGGCCACCTTCAACGCGCCAGCCACCGACGCGATCGTTGCCTGACCTGGCGCTGTGATGTCGAACTTGCCGGTGTCGAAGTAGATCTTGCCCGGCCAACTGAACGCGGCTGCCGCCACGGGTGCCGGTGCCGCAACGGGCGCAGGCGTGGCTGTCGCTACAGCAGCTGCAGCTGGTGCAGCCACTGCTGCGGTAGCAGCGGCCGTTGCCGCAGTCGTTGCAGCCGCCGCGGCTGTCGCAGCTTTGGCGGCAGCAGCCGTCGCCGCAGCGGCCGTAGCAGCAGCGGCCGTAGCGGCAGCGGCCGTCGTCGCCGCAGCAGCCGTCGCCGCAGCAGGCGCTGCCGAGGGAGCCACCGCCGTCACTGCGAGCTTGCCGGGGGTCGAGTGGGCGGCACCCTGATGGCCGGAGCCAACCGGAAGCAGCGGAACGATCAGCAGTGCGACGATGTTGATGATCTTGATCAGCGGGTTGACGGCTGGCCCGGCGGTGTCTTTGTAGGGGTCGCCGACGGTGTCGCCCGTCACCGCGGCCTTGTGCGCCTCGCTGCCCTTGCCGCCGTGGTGGCCGTCTTCGATGTACTTCTTGGCGTTGTCCCAAGCGCCGCCGCCGGTGCACATCGAGATCGCGACGAACAGGCCGGTCACGATCGTGCCCATCAGCAGCCCGCCCAATGCCTCGGCGCCGAGCGTCAGGCCGACGACAACCGGCACGATGACCGGCAGCAGCGACGGGATCATCATTTCCTTGATCGCCGCCTTGGTCAGCATGTCGACCGCAACGCCGTACTGCGGCTTCGCGGTGCCTTCCATGATGCCTTTGATCTCCTTGAACTGGCGGCGCACTTCGACCACCACCGAACCGGCCGCGCGGCCTACGGCTTCCATCGCCATCGCGCCGAAGAGGTAAGGAATCAGGCCGCCGATGAACAGGCCGACGATCACCTTCGGGTCGCTCAGGTCGAAGCTGACCGACATGCCACGCCCTTCGAGCGAGTGCGTGTAGTCGGCAAACAGCACCAGTGCTGCCAAGCCGGCCGAGCCGATGGCGTAGCCCTTGGTGACGGCCTTGGTGGTGTTGCCCACGGCGTCCAGCGGATCGGTCACGTCGCGCACGCTCTTCGGCAGCTCGGCCATCTCGGCGATACCACCGGCGTTGTCGGTGATCGGACCGTAGGCGTCGAGTGCGACCACGATGCCGGCCATGCTCAACATCGCCGTGGCAGCGACCGCAATGCCGTACAGGCCGGCGAGGTAGTACGACACGAGGATCGCGGCGCAGACGAACAGCACCGGCCATGCGGTCGAGCGCATCGACACGCCCAGACCCGCAATGATGTTGGTGCCGTGACCCGTGGTCGACGCCTGCGCGATGTGCTGCACCGGCGAATACTGCGTGCCGGTGTAGAACTCGGTGATCCACACCATCGCGGCGGTCAGCACCAGGCCCACGGCGCAGGAGCCGATCAAACGCCAATGCGTATTGGGGCCAAGCGCGTCGGCCGGCATCACCAGCATCGTGACGCCGATGAAGGCGATGAAGGACAGCACGCCCGCCACGGCCAAGCCTTTGTAGAGCGCGGGCATCACGTTCTTCATGCCCGGGCTGGCCTTGACGAAGCCGCAGCCGATGATCGACGCGATGATCGACACGCCGCCCAGCACCAGCGGATACAGCACCGCGGCCATCGGCGCGGCCGTGACCACCAGCGCACCGAGCGCCATCGTGGCGATCAGCGTCACCGCGTAGGTTTCGAACAGGTCGGCCGCCATGCCGGCGCAGTCGCCGACGTTGTCGCCCACGTTGTCGGCGATCACCGCCGGGTTGCGCGGGTCGTCCTCGGGAATGCCTGCCTCGACTTTGCCCACCAGGTCAGCGCCGACGTCGGCGCCCTTGGTGAAGATGCCACCGCCCAGCCGCGCGAAGATCGAAATCAACGAGGCACCGAAGGCGAAACCGAGCATCGGCTTCAACACGGTGGCCAAGCTCTTGTCGGGCGTGAGCTGGCCGTTCTGTGTCGTGATCCAGAAGAAGATGCACACGCCGAGCAAGCCAAGGCCCACGACCAGCATGCCGGTGATGGCGCCGCCCTTGAAGGCGACGTCGAGTGCCGGGCCGATGCCCTTGGTGGCCGCCTGCGCCGTGCGCACGTTGGCGCGCACCGAGACGTTCATGCCGATGAAGCCACAAGCGCCTGACAGCACCGCGCCGAGCACGAAGCCGGCCGCGGTGGTGCCATCGAGAAAGACCGCGATCAGGATCGCGAGGATGACGCCGACGATGGCGATCGTCTTGTATTGCCGCGCCAGGTAGGCCGCGGCGCCTTGCTGGATGGCGCCCGCGATCTCCTGCATGCGCGCGTTGCCCGCAGGCTGGTTCAGGATCCAACTTCGCTGCACGAAGCCGTAGATGACGGCTGCAATGCCGCACGCAAGCGCAATCAAGAGAGCCGTTTGTGGGGACATGGACTTCGCTCCTTCCTCGAATACCTGTCTGTGGTCTTGTGTGCCGTGGCGTCGTGAGACGAGGCCCGGCGTGGAACGCCCGCGACTCTAATGCAACAAGATTCCCTTCCCGTGACGGGCGTGGTCTGCGGCAACAGGGGCAAACCTTGATGCCGTGTCAGGCCGTCGCAAGCGCGGTCTCTAGAATCGTTGCGTTGCGAGACACCCAGACGAGACGACCATGAGCCTGCACAACGTCACCCCCGGCGACAAAGTCCCCGATGAGTTCAACGTGATCATCGAGATCCCGATGAATGCCGACCCGATCAAGTACGAGGTCGACGAGGACACGGGCGCGATCTTCGTCGACCGGTTCATGGCGACGTCGATGCACTACCCGACGAACTACGGCTACATCCCGCAGACGTTGGCCGACGACGGCGACCCGGTCGATGTGCTCGTGATCACGCCAGTGCCGTTGCTGCCGGGTGTGGTCGTCACCTGCCGCGCACTTGGCATGCTGCGCATGGACGACGAGGCAGGCGGCGACAACAAGCTGATCGCGGTGCCGATCGACAAGATCCTGTCGATCTACACGCAGTGGAAGACCCCGCAGGACCTGAACCCGATGCGGCTCAAGACCATCCAGCACTTCTTCGAGCACTACAAGGATCTCGAGGTCGGCAAGTGGGTCAAGGTGCTGGGTTGGGAAGGGGTCGAGGCGGCGAAGGAAGAAATTCGCACCGGCATGAAGGCCTGGGCGGCGAGGCCAGACAAGCGGCGCGGGCAGGACCGGCGCACGCCCTGATGCGACGCGGCGCGACCCTGACACGACCTGGTTGGGCTTAGGAGCCTTCGGGCGCTTGCTTGAAAGGGCTGCGCTCCTGCAGCTCGTCCAGGTATTGCGCCACGCCTTCGCGCTCCTGAGCCAGGAAGTCGCCGATCGCTCGTTCGAAGTCGGGGTCGGCAATCCAGTGCGCCGAAGCCGTTGGCACCGGCAGTAATCCGCGCGCCATCTTGTGCTCGCCTTGCGCGCCACCCTCGAAACGCAGAAAGCCTTGCGTGATGCACCACTCGAGCGGCTGGTAGTAGCAGGCCTCGAAGTGCAGCAGCGCCACGTGCTCGACCGCGCCCCAATAGCGCCCCCAGGCGGCGCGTGACGCGCGGTCGATCGCGATCAGCGAGCACGCGATGTCGCGCCCGTCACGCTGTGCGACGAACATGACCCAGTGCCGCGGCATCGTGCGCAGCATGCGATCGAAGAAGTCGCGCGTGAGGTACGGCGTCGACCCGTGCTCGGCATAGGTGTTCGAGTAGCAGCGATAAAAGAAGTCCCAATCGGTGCCGCTGATTGACGTGCCCTCGACCACGCGGAACGTCACGCCCGACTCGCGCACGCGTCGGCGCTCTTGCGCGATCTTCTTGCGCTTGTCACGGTGCAGCGTCGCCAGAAACGCCGCGAAATCGGAGAACGGCGACGAAGCCGACTGCACCCAATGGAACTGCACCCCACGTCGCACCAGCCATCCGCGGCGTTCGAGCGGCGCAAGGTCGACGTCGTCGGGGAAGAGCACATGCGCAGACGACACCTTCGATTCGCGTGCCAGCGCCTCGACCGCACGCAGCAGCAGGTCGCGTGTGGCGGCGTCGCGCGCCAGCAGCCGCGAGCCCGGTACGGGCGTGAAGGGAACCGCACCAAGCAACTTGGGGTAGTAGCGTCGCCCGTGACGCTGAAAGGCCGACGCCCAACTCCAATCGAATACGTACTCGCCGTACGAATGCGTCTTCGCGTAGAGCGCGCAGGCGCCGTCGAGTGAAGCGCCGCGATGCAGCGTCAGGAAGAGCGGCGCCCAGCCCGTGCTGCGTACCGCGCTACCGCTTGCGTGCAGCGCCGAAAGAAAGGCGTGGCGCATGAACGGTGTGGGCGTGGCCTGCGCGTCGAGCAGTTCGTCCCATGCCGACGCGTCGATTTCGCGCGGGTCTTCGCAGGTGCGAACGACGCCGTCGTTCGCAGCTTCCTGTGGCGATTTTCTGTCCGCCGCCTCTCTTCGGCAATCACTCAACGGATCGTGGTCGGACATCCGCATCAGTTCGGTGAATCGGGCGATGTGCGCACCAAGTCTACGGCCCTGCGTCGACGCATCGGTCACGGCGAAGTTCCGTGCTTAAATCGAATCGAGTTCTATCTCGCCGCACGCCACGCCCGGAGCCGCGCCTATGAAGCAGATCACCGCCGTCATCAAGCCGTTCAAACTCGAGGAAGTTCGCGAAGCACTGGCCGAAGTGGGCGTTTCGGGCCTGACGGTGACCGAGGTCAAGGGCTTCGGCCGGCAGAAGGGGCACACCGAGCTTTATCGCGGTGCTGAATACGTGGTCGACTTCCTGCCCAAGGTGAAGGTTGAGGTGGTGGTGAAGGACGGCGACGTTGACCGCTGCATCGAAGCCATCGTCAAGGCTGCGAAGACCGGCAAGATCGGCGACGGCAAGATCTTCGTCACTCCGGTCGAGCAGGTGGTTCGCATCCGCACCGGCGAGACCAACGAGTCGGCGGTCTGACGCGCCGCACGCGTGACAGCAAGCTACAGCAGCGTGTAGCGCTCGCCGCCCGCAGCGCGGTCCGCGGTGCGGTCCAGGCGGGCCAACAACGACGCGACGTTGTTGTCGACGATCAGCAGCGCGTGGTGGCGTTCGGAGACGAAGCCCGACGCAACGCTGGCACGCATGAACGCCAGTAGCGGATCGTAGTAGCCAGCGACGTTCAGCAGCGCGACCGGTTTGTCGTGGTAGCCCAGTTGGCGCCACGACCACATCTCGTACAGCTCTTCGAGTGTGCCGATGCCGCCGGGCAGCGCGACGAACGCGTCGGCGCGTTCGGCCATGGCTAGCTTTCGCTCGTGCATCGTCTGCACGACGATGAGTTCGGTCAGGCCCGTATGGCCCACTTCGCGATCGAGCAACGCGCGTGGAATGACGCCGGTGACACGTGCGCCGGCCGCGAGCGTGGCGTCGGCCACGGCGCCCATCAATCCGACGCGACCACCGCCATAGACCAATTCGTGGCCGCCTTGCGCCAGGCGCTGCCCGAGTTCGACCGCCGCCTGCACGAAGCGTGGGTCATCGCCCCGACGCGAGCCGCAGTACACGCAGACCCTCACGCGTGTGTCCTCGCGATGTGCGACGTGTCTGTCGGGCGTGCGGGGCTTGGCTTCACGGGGCCAGCCGATGCCAAAGCGCGAGTCCCCACGCCAGTGCGCAGATCAGCAGCGCAAGCATCACGGCGGCGCTGCCCAGGTCCTTGGCGCGGCCGGCCAGTGGATGCTGCTCGGTCGACACGCGGTCGACCACGGCTTCGATTGCCGAATTGAGTAGTTCGGTCAGCAGCACGAGCAGCACGCACGCGGCCAGAAACGAAATCTCCAACCAGCCGCGGCCGACCCACCATGCCAGCGGCAGCATCACGCAAGCCAGAACCGCCTCTTGCCGAAAGGCGGCCTCTTCGCGCCACGCGGCTTTCATCCCTGCGATCGAGAAGCGCGTTGCACGCCATATGCGCGACAAGTCGAGCGCGCCGGGTTTGCGTTCGTTCATCGGCGGCCATTCTGCCGCCACGCGCCTTCGTGGTCCGCCGAGCGAAGCTAGAAGGCGCGCAGTTCGGCGAGCACGTCTGCAGGCAACGTCGCGCGCCACCAGCGGCCCGAGGCGTCGAGCCACGTCACATCCGCCGCGCCCACCACGATCGTGGCCCACGGCACTCGCTCTCGCCACAATTCGAAAGTTCGCGCATCGTGTGAGCGCTGCAACTTCGCTTCCTGATCGTCGCGCACCCAGCGTCCCTGAGACGCAGCCATCAGCCGTGCGAACCAGGCGCGTGCTCGATCGTCGATCGTCGCGGGTGCATGCGATGGGTCGGACCGCCATTGCCAGGTCGCACCGGCGTCGAGCGTGCGCGCAAGCGGCGGTGCTTCCGCCGCCACTAAACGGGTCTCGAGCGCAGCGTCACGGCTGGGCGCCGTGGCCGCGGATGGGGCGACGGCCGAGGCGACCGATCTCGTGGCTGCGGATTTGGCAACCACGGGCGGGGGAGCAGCCGCAGGTGCAGCCTGGGGGCGCGGGTGCCGACGCCGCATCGCGCAGTGCCTCGGGCGCTGCAACGAACTCGTCGAGTTCGGGACCGCGCGGTGCCGCTGCGGCCTGTTGACGGGCCCGAGCGCCAGCTTCCTTCGGCGGTGGAGTCGGGTCGGCCTTCTTGTCAGCGGGCGCTTGCAACTGCGCGCTGTCGCGGCGCGTCTGATTCATGGTCGGCGAAGCCGGCTTCTGTGGTGGTACCGACGATGGAGTTTTGCCCTCCATGCGCGCCATCTCGGCCAGCGTTCCCCCGCGCGCTTCGACGATCGGTGCAGCCACCGACTCGGCCGTCGACCCAGACGGCGCTGTTGCCGCCGCGTTCTTGGTCACCGCCGACGCTGACGAGGGCGTCGTGGCCTCGTCGCGACCAACCACCGCGGGCCGTGGGGCTTTCGCCAATTCGGGCGTCGGCGCCCGCGCAACTGGCTTCGCGTCGTCATCGGACGTGGGCGGCGGAACACCGTGCCGCGTCCACATCGACACGATCACGGCCGAGAGCGCAAGCACGGCGAAGGCCGGTGCCGCAGCCGGCTGCGCCCACCAGCGCTTCAACCGCGCGAACAAGCCCGATGGCTGGTTGGCGGCGGCGCGTACGCCTGGCTTCTGCAGTGCCACGTGGGCAGCGCGCAGGATGGTCTGGTCGAGCGCGACCGGCGGTTGAATTTCGGCATCGGGCGCGTGGACCAGCGCGCGGCGCAAGCGGGCGTCGATGTCGATGTCGTTCCGATCGGGATCGTGGTCGTTGACGTGGCTCATCGCCCGTCTCCGGTCGTGCGCATCGGCTCGAGGTAGGCGCCCATGCAGGTGCGCAGTTTGCTCATCGCATAGCGCAGGCGGCTCTTCGCGGTTTCGAATCCCACACCCAGGGATCGCGCGATGCCGTCGAGCGTCTCGCCGTCTTCGTGGTGCAAGAGGAACACCGCCTTCTGCGTGATGGGCAGTTCGGCCAGGCAGTCGAGCAGCTTCGCGCCCGCACGACGCCAGAACAGCGAGTCGGCCTGCCCGGCGCCGCCGCGATCACCGTCCGGCCACGCCTGCCAAGGCGACGCGGCGGGCTCGAAAGGGGGTGTGTCGTCATCGCCGTCGTGCAGCGAAACCTCGCGGCCGCTGCGGCGAAGCACGTCGATGCTGCGGTTCTGCGCGATCGTGAACAGCCAGGTGCGAAACACGGCGCCCTGCGGTGCCCAGCGTTCGCGCGCGTGCACGACGCGAAGCCATGTGTCCTGGTAGACCTCGTCGACCATCGCTGCGTTCGGCGGGCCCAGGAGGCGGCGCACGAACCGGTAGAGGCTGGCGCGATGGCGAGCGTAGAGGGCGTCGAAAGCCGACGCATCGCCTTTTGCATAGGCTGCCATCAGGGCATCGTCGTCGGCTTCCGGTGCCATGGCGGCGCAGTCTGCCACCGTCGCGTCGAGAGTCGAGATGTCGTTGGGCGCGCTGGCGAAGTGGGGCACGATGGCTTCTACGCACCATGGACGTGACCGGGGTTATCCGACCTGCCAAACCGGGACAAGACTACGATCGTTATATGGCTCCGCCAGAAGTCCCGCGGCTGCGCATCTTGATGGTCTGCATGGGCAACATCTGCCGTTCGCCGACGGCTGAAGGCGTGCTGCGCGCACGCCTTCAGCGCGCTCGGGCTGGACCGACTGGTCGAGGTCGACTCTGCCGGCACTCACGCGTATCACATTGGCGATCCGCCCGACCCTCGATCGGTCAAACACGCGCGACGCCGTGGCGTTGACCTGTCGATGCTTCGGGCGCGCCGCGTGCTCGAAGTCCGACTTTCTGCGCTTCGACCGCATCTACGCGATGGACCACGGCAATCTCGCCGACCTGGAGAGGATCCGTCCCCTCGCGATACAGGCGCGAGTCGCGCTCTTGATGTCGACCGTGAGCCCGAACCTCGTCGACGTCGAAGTGCCCGACCCGTACGGAGGCGGTGCGGCAGACTTCGACCATGTGTTGGACTTGGTGGAACAGGCTGCTGACGCGATCGTCGTCGAATTGACTGCGAATCGTTTCAAAGCACAAGGGAACTTCCCCAGCTAAAGCCGACCGAATCACTCGGCTTCCCGTATACTTGACAGGTTCGTCGGAATTGACGCGGGCACGATCCCGTGGCATTTCTGACGAAAAGGAGTGCTCCATGCGTCTCACTACCAAAGGCCGTTTTGCCGTCACCGCGATGGTCGATCTGGCCTTGCGTTCCACCAATGGCCCGGTGTCCCTGGCGGCTATCAGCCAGCGGCAGCAGATCTCGCTGTCGTACCTCGAGCAGCTGTTCGGCAAGTTGCGCCGCGCCGAACTGGTCGAAAGCACCCGCGGCCCCGGTGGGGGCTATTCGCTCGGTCGCAAAGCCGACGAGATCACTGTCGCCGACGTCATCCTGGCCGTTGACGAGCCGATCGACGCAACCGGCTGCGGTGGATCCGAGAACTGCATGGGCGACGACGCGGGCAAGTGCATGACGCACGACCTGTGGTCGACGCTGAACGAGAAAATGCTCGAGTTCCTCGGCTCGGTGACGCTGAAGAAGCTGGTCGACGATCAACTCGCGCGTGGCACGCCGATGGAAGAAAGCAAGATCAAGCGCGCCATCTCGCCGATGCAGGTGGTCAAGCCGATCAAGATCACGGCGCCGAACTCGGTTTTCGCCCTCGGCGGCAGCGTAGGCAAGTAGCGAACCACAAAACCGGAACCATCCAGCCAGCAAGAAGCCAGCAGCAAATGACGCCCCATCTGCCCATCTATCTCGATTACGCCGCGACGACGCCGGTCGACCCCCGCGTGGTCGACGCCATGGTCCCCTGGTTGCGCGAGCACTTCGGCAACCCTGCATCCCGCAGCCACGCCTGGGGTTGGGAGGCCGAAGCCGCGGTCGAGAAGGCGCGCGAGCAGGTGGCTGCGCTGGTGAGCGCCGACCCGCGTGAGATCGTCTGGACGTTGGGTGCCACCGAGTCGATCAATCTGGCGATCAAGGGTGCGGCGCAGTTCTACAAGACGCGCGGCAAGCACATCGTGACGGTGAAGACCGAGCACAAGGCCGTGCTTGACACCGTGCGCGAACTCGAGCGGCTGGGCTTCGATGCAACCTACCTCGACGTGCAGCCCGACGGCATGCTCGACCTCGAGGCCCTGCGCGCCGCGCTGCGGCCGGACACGATCCTGGTGTCGGTGATGGCGGTCAACAACGAGATCGGCGTCATCCAAGACATCGCTGCCATCGGCACGATCTGCCGTGAGCGCGGCATCATCTTCCACGTCGACGCGGCACAGGCCAGCGGCAAGATGCCGATCGACCTCGCGGCGCTGCCGGTCGACTTGATGAGCCTGGCTTCGCACAAGACCTACGGCCCCAAAGGCATCGGCGCGCTGTACGTTCGTCGCAAGCCTCGCGTGCGGCTCGAAGCGCAGATGCACGGCGGCGGGCACGAACGTGGCATGCGCTCGGGTACGCTGCCCACGCACCAGATCGTCGGCATGGGCGAAGCTTTCCGCTTGGCGCAAGCCGAGATGGGGACCGAAAACGAACGAATCCGCATGCTGCAGCGAAGGCTGCTCGACGGGCTGTCGGGCATCGAGCAGGTGTTTGTCAACGGGCACATGGACAAGCGCGTGCCGCACAACCTGAACATGAGCTTCAACTTCGTCGAGGGCGAATCGCTGATCATGGGCATCAAGGGCATCGCGGTGTCTTCGGGTTCAGCCTGCACCTCGGCGAGCCTCGAGCCCAGCTACGTGCTGCGCGCGCTGGGCCGCAGTGACGAACTCGCGCACTCGAGCCTGCGCATGACCATCGGCCGCTTCACCACGCAGGCCGAGATTGACGAAGTCATCGCCACGCTGAAGGAACGCGTGGCCAAGCTGCGCGAACTCTCGCCACTGTGGGAGATGTACCAAGACGGCGTCGACATCAGCACGATCCAGTGGGCGGCGCACTGAAGTCGCCCGCCACCACACACGACACACACAGGAGATCGACATGGCATACAGCGACAAGGTCGTTGACCACTACGAAAACCCGCGCAACGTTGGTTCTTTCGAGAAGGGCGACGCAACCGTGGGTACCGGCATGGTCGGTGCACCCGCCTGCGGCGACGTAATGAAGCTGCAGATCAAGGTGAACCCCACCACCGGCCGGATCGAAGACGCGCGTTTCAAGACCTACGGCTGCGGATCGGCGATCGCGTCGAGCTCGCTCGTCACCGAGTGGGTCAAGGGCAAGACGCTCGACGACGCGATGTCGATCAAGAACACGCACATTGCCGAGGAACTGGCGCTGCCGCCGGTGAAGATCCATTGCTCTATCCTCGCGGAGGACGCCATCAAGGCGGCTGTGGCCGACTACCGCGCGCGGCATGGGGCACAGGCGGTGCAGACATCAGCTGCGACGGCTGCGACAGGGGCTTGACGCGATGGCGGTGACTCTGACGGACGCTGCTGCGAAGCACGTCACCAAATACATTTCGCGCCGCGGCAAAGGGGTGGGCGTGCGCCTGGGCGTCAAAACGACGGGCTGCTCGGGCTTGGCATACAAGCTCGAGTACGCTGACGACGTAGCTGCCGAAGACCATGTGTTCGAGGATCACGGCGTCAAGGTCCTTGTTGACCCGAAAAGCCTGCCCTACATCGACGGCACCGAGCTCGACTTCGTGCGCGAGGGCCTGAACGAAGGCTTCAAGTTCCGGAATCCGCGCGAGAAGGATCGTTGCGGCTGCGGAGAGTCGTTCCGCGTCTGAAGCGTCTCGAGAACGTCTTGAACGCACTGGCGTTCGCCTTGCCAACATGAACGCCACCGCAGTCATCGACACCGCAGTCATCGACATCGCAGTGATCGACACCGCAGTGATCGACACCGCAGTGATCGATATCACCGCTGACGACTTCACCCTGTTCGGGCTGCCGGCGCACTTCGAGCTCGACCGCGACGTGCTCGACACCCGCTGGCGCGCGCTGCAATCGCAGGTGCACCCTGACCGTCATGTCGGTCGCGGCGCTCAGGCGCAGCGGGTGGCCATGCAGCAGTCGGTGCGTGTGAATGAGGCACATCGTCGTCTGCGCGATCCGTTGCGTCGTGCGGCTTACTTGTGTGAGTTGCGCGGCGCGCCTGTCGATGCCGAGCGCAACACGGCGATGCCGACAGCGTTCTTGATGCACCAGATGCAATGGCGCGAGGCGCTGGATGATGTCGCGACGACGGATGCGCTGGACGCACTCGAGCGTGATGTCCACTCGACCCGTGAGGCGCTGATGGCGCAGGCTGCCGCCGCGCTCGACGGGCCAGACGGTCGCGCCGCCGATGCGGCACAGGCCGTCAGGGCACTGATGTTCGTCGAGCGTTTCCACGAGGACCTCGACGCACACCGACACGCTTTGCAGGGTTGAGCGCGCGCATACCGACATGGCCCTACTGACCATCTCCGAACCCGGACAGTCCCCCGATCCGCACCAACGCAAGGTCGCCGTCGGCATCGACCTGGGCACAACCAACTCGCTCGTCGCGTCGGTGCGCCACGGCCAACCCGAGTGCCTGCCCGATCTCGAGGGCCGGCGCATGCTGCCTTCGGCGGTGCGCTACCTCGGTGAAGGCCGGCGGTCGATCGGTCATGGGGCGCTCGCCACGCAGGCCGACGACCCACTGAATACGCTCACCTCGTTCAAGCGCTTCATGGGCCGCGCCGCACGCGACGTGTCCGGGCGCGAGCAACTTCCCTACGATTTCGCCGACCGCAGCGGCATGCTCGCGATCCGCACGCGCGAAGGCGACAAGACGCCGGTCGAGGCTTCGGCCGAAGTTCTTGCCACGCTTCGCCAGCGTGCCGAAGACAGCTTCGATGCGCCAATCGACGGCGCCGTGATCACCGTACCGGCTTACTTCGACGATGCGCAGCGGCAGGCAACGAAAGACGCCGCGCGTCTGGCGGGCATCGAGGTGCTGCGGTTGATCAACGAGCCCACCGCGGCCGCCGTGGCCTACGGCCTCGAGCATGGTAAAGAAGGGCTCTACGCGATCTACGACCTGGGTGGCGGCACGTTCGACGTGTCGCTGCTGCGGTTGATGCGTGGCGTCTTCGAAGTCGTGGCCACCGGTGGTGACGCGGCGCTGGGCGGCGACGACTTCGACGCCACGCTGGCGCGCTGGGCCACCGAAGCATCGGGCGTCGTGTGTGTCACTCCGCACGACCAGCGCGCACTGCTTGTTTCTGCGCGCTCGGCCAAAGAGGCGCTGACCGATTCCCCGGCCGTGCAGCTGCAGTGCCACTTGTCCGGCGGAGCGATCGCCGTCGAGGTGACCCGCGAGCGCTTTGATCAACTCACGCGCAGCCTTGTCGACCGCACGATGCAAGCCGTGCGCCGCGTGCTGCGCGACGGCAAGGTCGGTCGTGACGAGGTGCAGGGCGTGGTGCTGGTTGGCGGCGCGACACGCATGCCGGCGGTGCGCGCCGCCGTGGCGCAGGCCTTTGGCCGCGAACCCTTGACGGACCTGAACCCCGACGAAGTTGTTGCACTTGGCGCCGCAATCCAGGCCCATCAATTGGTTGGCAACGACACTTCCGACGCCTTGTTGCTGCTGGACGTGACACCGCTGTCGCTCGGGCTCGAGACCATGGGCGGTCTGGTCGAGCGGATCATCGACCGCAACACGAGCATCCCTGTCGCCCGTGCACAGGACTTCACGACCTTTAAAGACGGCCAGACCGCGATGTCGATTCACGTGGTGCAGGGCGAGCGCGACCTGGTGGCCGACTGTCGTTCGCTCGCGCGCTTCGAACTGCGCGGCATTCCGCCGATGGCCGCTGGCGCAGCGCGCATCCGCGTCACGTTCCAGGTCGACGCTGATGGCCTGTTGAGCGTGGCGGCGCGTGAACTCGAGACCTGCATCGAAGCCTCGATCGCCGTCAAGCCAAGCTACGGTCTGGCCGACGAAGACGTTGCACGCATGCTGCAAGAGGGCTTCAGCTCGGCCGACGACGACGCACGGGCGCGTGTGCTGCGCGAAGCCGCAGTCGACGCCGAGCGCATGCTTTTGGCAACGCAAGCCGCGCTCGAGGCCGACGCTGACCTGCTCGAACGCGACGAGCGTGCATCGATCGACGCCGCGATGTCCGCGACCCGCGCAGCCCGGGAACAAGCCGATGCGCATGCGATCGACGACGCCGTCAAGGCGCTGGCGCGGGCAACCGAAGGCTTCGCCGCCGCACGCATGAACCGCGGTCTGCGGCGCGCCCTGGCGGGCAAGTCACTCGACGAGGTCTGACCGTTCTTCACGTCTTATGCCCACGATCAAGATCCTGCCCAACGCCGAATATTGCCCCGACGGCGCGACGATCAACGCTTCGTCGGGCACGTCGCTGTGCGAGGCGATGCTCGAGCACAAGATCCCGATCGAGCACGCCTGCGAGCTCAGCTGCGCCTGCACCACGTGCCACGTGATCGTGCGCGAGGGCGGCGAATCGCTGGGTGAGATGGACGAAAGCGAAGAGGATCTGCTGGATCGCGCTTGGGGGCTCGAGCCGACGTCACGTCTGTCGTGCCAGGCGATCGTGTCCAACCGCGATGTGACGATCGAGATCCCGAAGTATTCGATCAATCACGCAAAAGAGCGCCACTGACCCGTGTCAGCGCGTTGAGCAGCTGTGCTCAGGGATGCGGTGCACCGGTGACGTTGCGGCGGAACCATTCGCCGACCGAGTCGGCGAAGGATTGCGGTTCACCGTCCCGCTCGATCAGCAGGCCGCGCCCAGACAGCATCGTCAGGAACCCGCGGACTTCGGTGCGTGACGAACCCGAACTGCTGACGAGTTGCGTCAGTGACATGTAGCGGTGGGACATGTCGCTCAACATGCGTCGATAGCACGTGCGCTGATACGGCGACCCCAGTTCGGGCCAACCTGACAACTTGTACTCTTTCATCATCCCCCGCGGCGCGTCTGTCGAGACGCGCCGTCCGCTCCTCGTGTGCCGATAGTCTGCGGCGCACGTCTTGAAACACGAAGCGACAGACTTCACGGCGGCGATGCCCCCCACGCTCGTGGGATGCTCGCGGAGCAAGTGATCGTGTGGTTCTCACGTTGTCGCGGCCAACCAATTGACGATGGGTGCGTGGCTAAACTACATCGATGATGGTGCTGGGCATCGAGTCCTCGTGCGACGAAACCGGTGTCGCGCTGGTGTCGATGGAAGCGCACGACAGCTCGCCGAAGCTGCTCGGTCAGGCCCTCCACAGCCAGGTCCGCATGCACGAGGATTACGGTGGTGTGGTGCCCGAGTTGGCCTCTCGCGATCACCTGCGACGGCTGATCCCGTTGCTCGAGACCACGCTGCGCGAGGCACAAGCTTCCCTCGACGACGTTGACGTTCTTGCCTACACCAAGGGCCCGGGGCTCGCGGGTGCGCTGTTGGTGGGGGCGGGCGCCTGCTGCGCGTTGGCCATGGCGCTCGACAAGCCCGTGCTGGGCGTGCATCACCTCGAAGGGCACCTGTTGTCGCCCTTTCTCGGCCTCGATGCACCCGAGTTCCCCTTCGTCGCGCTGCTGGTGTCGGGCGGACATACGCAGCTGATGCGCGTTGATGGCGTCGGGTGCTACGACCTGCTCGGCGAGACCATCGACGACGCCGCGGGCGAAGCGTTTGACAAGAGTGCCAAGCTGCTGGGCCTGGGCTACCCGGGCGGCCCGGCACTGGCCCGGCTGGCCGCGTTCGGTGATGCGACGGCGTTTCGCCTGCCGCGTCCGCTGCTGCGCGACGGCACGCTCGACTTCTCGTTCGCCGGCTTGAAAACAGCCGTGATGACGCAGTGGCGAAAGCTCGCCGCAACACGAGCGAACGTGTGCGAACAAGACCGCGCGAACCTCGCGGCCGCGACGCAGGAAGCGATCGTCGACGTGCTGGTGGCGAAGTCGCTGCTGGCGCTCGAACGGACGGGCCTGCGCCGCATCGTCGTCGCGGGCGGCGTCGGGGCCAACCAGCGCCTGCGCGAGCGGCTCGACGCGGCGGTTGCGCGCGTCAACGGCCGCGTCGTGGTGCCGCCGCTCGAGCTGTGCACCGACAACGGCGCGATGATTGCCGCGGCCGCAGCGATGCGTCTCGTGCATGGGCGCGCGAAGGCACAGCGTCACTACGCCTTCGACGTGCTGCCGCGATGGCCGCTGGCCGACGCGGCAGCGGTTTCGATCAGTTGATCGTCAATTGCGCCGCGCCGGGCGCGCGCTTCTTGCCAAGCTGCAACGTCAGCACGCCGTTCTCGAATTTCGCGTTCGACGCGACCTGATCGAGTTCGCTCGGCAGCGTGAAGCTGCGCGACCAGCTCGCGGTGCTGCGCTCGCGGTGCACGACGCGCTCGCCTTCCTTCGCCTCGGAAGGCTTCTTCGGCTGGGCCGAGACGTTGACGCGGCGGCCGTCGATCGCGACCTTGATGTCGTCTTTGGTGACGCCTGGCATTTCGACGCTGACCGCGTAGGTTTCATCGGTCTCGATGACGTTCAAGCGCGGGCGTGCGCGCGTTCGACTTCGGCGTGTCTGCGCTGGCGTTGGTGTTGGCGAATAGGTGATCGAAAGCCTCGTCGAAGAAGCGATCGAAGACGCGGGCAGGGCGGCGGGTAACGGGTACCAAGTACATATCAATCTCCTAAAATCCGACGTTGATCGAGGTGCCGCAAAGTCCTGCTGCGGCACCATGTCGGCTACATGACCGCCCTCGCGTGCAATTCAAGGGCTGCGCTCCAACTGTGAAGGTTCAACGCGTGCGCGACACCATTGATCGCCTCGGCGCTTCGCGCATCCGCGAAGTGGCCAATGCAGGCATGGGCCGTGACGACGTGCTGGCGTTCTGGTTCGGCGAGAGCGACGAGGTCACACCGCCCGAGATTCGCGACGCCGCCACGCAATCGTTGGTGCGCGGCGAGACCTTCTACGCGCACAACCTCGGGTTGGCGGATTTGCGTGTCGCGCTCGCGCAGTCGATCGAATCGCGACATGGCGCGCTGGGTGCTGAGCGCGTCGCTGTGACGTCGTCGGGTGTTTCGGCGCTGATGCTCGCGTCGCAACTGCTGGTCGACTCCGGCGACGAGGTGGTGGTCGTCGTGCCTGTGTGGCCGAACCTGCCGGCGCAGCCGCAGATCCTGGGCGCGCGCGTGAAGCGAGTTGCACTCGCGCCGGACGCGCAAGGGGCCTGGCGGCTGGACCTGCAACAGTTGCTCGATGCGGTGACGTTCTCGACGAAGGCGGTCATCGTCAACGCTCCGAACAACCCGACCGGCTGGACGCTCGAGCGCTCGCAGCAGCAGGCGCTGCTCGACCACTGCCGCCGCACGGGAACGTGGATCGTCGCCGACGAGGTGTATGAACAGCTCTGGTACGGCGCGGGCCGATGCGCACCGAGCTTCCTCGACGTGGCCTCGGCCGATGACCTGCTGGTCGTTGTCGGCAGCTTTTCGAAGAGCTTCCTGATGACGGGCTGGCGTTTGGGCTGGGTCGTCGTGCCGCGCGGTCCGTACCTGGACGCGATCGGCAAGCTGATCGAGTTCAACACCTCGTGCGCACCCGTCTTCGTACAGCGCGGCGCCCTGGCCGGGCTGGCCGCTGCTGACCGCTTGGTGCCCGAGCTGGCGGCTCGGATGCGTGATCGTCGGGATCTTCTGGTTGCCGAATTGCAGGCGGTGCCGGGTCTACGCGTCGCGCCGGCTGAAGGCGGCATGTACGCGTTCTTCCGTGTCGACGGCCAGCACGACTCCATGGCACTGGCCAAACGCCTGGTGACCGACCACGGCCTGGGCCTTGCGCCGGGCGTCGCTTTCGGCGAGGAAGGCGAAGGCTGGCTGCGGTGGTGTTTTGCATCAAGAGACGCATCGCGCCTGCGCGAAGGGGTCAACAGGCTGCGCCAGGCGCTGCGCCTATAATCTGCGGCTCTCGACATGACATTTGTCGTGTCGAGATCAAGCACGGCACGGGTCGGTTTCACCCGTGACCGCAAGTAGCAACGGAAACCGCAGCGGCCACACGCCGCGGCCTTGGGGCCGCCAACCGCGTGTTGCCATGGCGGCTTCCATCCCCGGAACTCGAGCACCATGGCCATCGCCAGTACTGTCAAAGCCGATATCGTCAAAGAACACGCCCGCAAGGCGTCGGACACCGGCTCGCCGGAAGTCCAGGTCGCGCTGCTCACCGCGCGCATCAACGAACTGACACCTCACTTCAAGACGCATGCCAAAGACCATCACGGTCGCCGCGGCCTGCTGAAGATGGTGAACCAGCGCAAGCGCCTTCTGGCCTACCTCAAGGTCGCGAACGCCGAGCGCTACACCGCGCTGATCAGCAAACTCGGGCTGCGCAAGTAAGCCGGCCCACCACGATGTCGATGCCTGCCACGATCCACCCGGGTCCTGCAGGCATGGGCGCATTCGGAGTGGGTCGATTTCGCCGATGTGTCATTCCGGGGCCGCTGCGCGCAGCGGCGCTCGAATGGCATCGCGACGCGACCGGACTCCTCCGCAGTTTCAGGAGACACGCATGAGCATATTCAACAAGGTCGTGAAGACCTTTTCCTGGGGCGAGCATCAAGTCCGCCTCGAGACCGGCGAGATCGCCCGTCAGTCGTCCGGCGCCGTCGTCGTCGACGTGGATGGCACCGTCGTGCTGGCGACCGTTGTCGCCAAGACCGCCGCGAAAGCGGGGCAAGACTTCTTCCCGCTGACCGTCGACTACATCGAGAAGACCTACGCCGCCGGCAAGATCCCCGGCAGCTTCTTCAAGCGTGAAGGCCGCCCCAGCGAACTCGAGACGCTGACGTCGCGGCTGATCGACCGCCCGATCCGTCCGCTATTCCCCGATGGCTTCTTCAACGAAGTGCAGGTCGTCGTTCACGTGCTGAGCCTGAACCCCGAAGTCGCGGCCGACATCCCCGCGCTGATCGGCACCAGTGCTGCGCTGTCGATCAGCGGCATCCCGTTCAATGGCCCGATCGGTGCTGCCCGCGTGGGCTACCTGGATGGCCAGTACGTGCTGAACCCGTCGCAAGACGCAGCTGACGACGTCGAAGCTGAACCTCGTCGTTGCCGGCACCGACGCTGCGGTGCTGATGGTCGAGTCCGAAGCCGAACAGTTGAGCGAAGAGGTGATGCTCGGCGCCGTGGTCTTCGGCCACGACCAGGGCAAGATCGCCATCGCCGCGATCAACGACCTGGTGCGCGACGCCGGCAAGGCTGAATGGACGTGGCAGGCACCGGCCAAGGACGACGCCTTCATCGCCAAAGTTGGCGCTCTGGGTGAAGGTGCGCTGCGCGACGCCTACCAGATCCGCAGCAAGCAAGCCCGCACGCAAGCCTGCCGCGACGCCTACACCAAGGTTAAGTCCGCGCTCGACGCCGACGGCACGGCGTATGACGGCGTCAAGGTCGACGGCCTGCTGTTCGACATCGAGTCACGCATCGTGCGCAGCCAGATCCTCGGCGGGCGAGCCGCGCATCGACGGCCGCGACACACGCACCGTGCGCCCGATCGAGATCCGCACCGGCGTGCTGCCGCGCACCCACGGCAGCGCGCTGTTTACGCGCGGCGAGACCCAGGCGCTGGTGATCGCGACGCTGGGCACCGACCGCGATGCGCAGCGCATCGACGCGCTGGCCGGTGAGTTCGAAGACCGCTTCATGCTTCACTACAACATGCCGCCGTTCGCCACCGGCGAAACCGGCCGCGTGGGCTCGCCCAAGCGTCGCGAGATCGGCCACGGCCGCCTTGCCAAGCGCGCGCTGATTGCCGTGTTGCCGAGCAAGGAAGAGTTTCCGTACTCGCTGCGCGTCGTCAGCGAAATCACCGAGAGCAACGGCTCGTCGTCGATGGCGTCGGTGTGCGGCGGCTGCCTGGCGCTGATGGACGCGGGCGTGCCGATGAAGGCGCACGTGGCCGGCATCGCGATGGGCCTGATCAAGGAAGGCAACCGTTTCGCGGTGCTGACCGACATCCTCGGTGACGAGGACCACCTTGGCGACATGGACTTCAAGGTGGCGGGCACGACCGTCGGCGTGACGGCGCTGCAGATGGACATCAAGATCCAGGGCATCACGAAAGAGATCATGCAGGTCGCGCTGGCGCAGGCCAAGGAAGCGCGCATGCACATCCTGGGCAAGATGCAGGAAGCGCTGCCGCACGCCAAGCAGGAAGTGAGCGACTTCGCGCCGCGCCTGTACACGATGAAGATCAACCCCGAGAAGATCCGCGACGTGATCGGCAAGGGCGGCGCGACGATCCGCGCGTTGACCGAAGAAACCGGCACCACGATCGACATTGGCGAAGACGGCACGATCACGATCGCGTCGACCGACGCCGACAAGGCCGCGTACGCACGTAAGCGCATCGAAGACATCACCGCCGAAGCCGAAGTGGGCGCGATCTACGAAGGCCCCATCACCAAGATCCTCGACTTTGGTGCGCTGGTGAACATCCTGCCGGGCAAGGACGGCCTGCTGCACATCAGCCAGATCGCGTTCGAACGCGTCGAGCGCGTCGAGGACTACCTGAAGGAAGGCCAGATCGTGAAGGTCAAGGTGCTCGAGACCGACGAGAAGGGCCGCATCAAGCTATCGTTGAAAGCGCTGCTCGACCGGCCCGAGGGCTTCGTCGAGTCCGACGATCGCCCGCGACGCGATGATCGCGGCCCCCGTGGTGGCGGCGGTGACCGTGGTCCGCGCCGCGGCGGCGGCGATCGTGGTGACCGTGGTGGTGAGCGCGGCGATCGAGGTGGTGATCGTGGTGAACGCGGTGGTTCTGGCGATGTGCCGCCGCCCGCCGGACGCTCCAACTTCAGCGACGAGCCCACGTCCTGAGACCGACCTGGCCTTTTTAGCGCGACACGATGCAAGCCATTGAGATCCGGCAGTTCGGCGATCCGTCGGTGCTGGTGCCGACGGTCAGGCCCGACCCGGTCGCCGGCCCGGGTGAGCTGCGCATTCGCGTGGGCGCAAGCGGCGTCAATCGGCCCGATGTGCTCCAGCGCAAGGGCCTTTACCCGATGCCACCCGGTGTGTCCGATCTACCCGGACTCGAAGTTGCCGGTGTGATCGACGGCGGCGACGAAGCCGCGATGCGCGCTGCCGGCCTTGCGGTCGGCGACCGCGTGTGCGCGCTCGTGGCCGGCGGCGGCTACGCGCGGTTGTGCGTCGCACCGGTCGGCCAGACCTTGCCCGTGCCGGCGGGGCTGAGCGATGTTCAGGCCGCGAGCCTGCCCGAAACCTTTTTCACGGTGTGGCAGAACGTGTTTCGCATCGCACGCCTCGCGCCGGGCGAGACGCTGCTGGTGCAAGGCGGCTCGAGCGGCATCGGCGTAACGGCGGTACAACTCGCTAAGGCGCTGGGATCGCGCGTCATCGTCACGGCAGGCAGCGACGACAAGTGCCGTGCCTGTGTCGACCTGGGCGCGGACCACGCCATCAACTACAAGACGCAGGACTTCGAGAGCGAGGTCCTGCGCCTGACCGACAAACGCGGCGTCGACGTGGTGCTGGACATGGTCGCGGGTGACTACGTCGAGCGTGAGCTGCGGTGCATGGCCGACGACGCACGCCTGGCGATCATCGCTGTGCAGGGTGGCACCCGCAGCACCATCGACACCGGTCTGGTATTGCGCAAACGGCTTGCCATCACAGGGTCGACGTTGCGCGCGCGCACCGTGGCGTACAAGACCGAACTGGCGGATAGCCTGCGGCAGCACGTATGGCCGCTGATCGCAACGGCCCGGGTGCGACCGGTCGTGCATGCCACGTTCGCTGCAGAAGACGCGGCGAAGGCGCATGCGCTGATGGAGTCGAGCACCCACGTCGGCAAGATCGTTCTGACATGGTGACCACGCGATGAGAAAAAAACTGATCGTGGGCAACTGGAAGATGCACGGCAGCCACCAAGCGAACGCCGAGCTGCTGGCGGGTATCGCCAGTGCTGCGCCGTTCCTCTGTGATGCAGCGGTATGCGTGCCGTTCCCGTACTTGTCAGAGACGGCGGTCGCGCTCGCGGCAACCAACATCCGTTGGGGCGCGCAAGACTGTTCGAAGCACGAGCACGGCGCCTACACCGGCGAGGTGTCGGCCGCCATGCTGCGCGAGTTCGGTTGCAGCTATGCGATCGTCGGCCACTCGGAACGGCGCGCTTACCACGCCGAAAGCGACCAGCTTGTCGCCGACAAGGCCAAGCAGGCGTTGGCCCACGGCATCACGCCGATCGTGTGTGTTGGTGAAACGCTCGCCGAACGCGAAGCCGGGCACACCGACGCCGTCGTCAAGCGTCAGTTGTCGGCCGTGATCCATACGCTGGCGCACTGCGTCGGTGAGATGGTCGTGGCCTACGAACCTGTCTGGGCCATCGGCACCGGCAAGACCGCGACACCAGAGCAGGCTCAGGAAGTGCATGCGTTGCTTCGCGCGCAGTTGCATGCAGCCACGCCGCGTGCAGACGCGATGCGTGTGCTGTACGGCGGCAGCGTCAAGCCCGACAACGCGCGCGTGCTCTTCACGCAACCAGACATCGACGGCGGATTGATCGGTGGCGCGTCGCTGAAGGCGGCCGATTTCGTCGCGATTCTTCGCGCGGCCTGATAAACACACCAACAACGAACATCACGGCACATCGACATGGGCAATATCTGGATGAACCTCGTGCTGGCGGTGCAACTGCTGGCGGCACTTGCCATCATCGGCCTTGTGCTGCTTCAGCACGGCAAGGGCGCGGACATGGGCGCGTCGTTCGGCAGCGGCGCGTCGGGCAGCCTGTTTGGCGCAACCGGCAGTGCCAACTTCCTGTCGCGTTCGACCGCGGTCGCGGCGACGCTCTTCTTCGTGGCCACGCTGGCGCTGGCCTACTTCGGCAACTCCGGTGCCGGGCGCGGCGACGGATCGGGCAGCAGCGTGCTCGAGCGAACCGCACCCGCATCGACACCGGCGAGCGCGCCTGCGGGCGCGCCTGCGGGCGCGGCAATTCCTACGGCGATCCCGGTCGCGCCTGTGCCCGCCACGTCGGCATCGGCACCGGTGGCTGCGCCGGGCGCACCTGCATCGGGTGCGATCCCGAAGTAGCGCGAAGTCGTGTTGGCAGGCCCGCCTTGCGCCGGCCTGACTTCGTTTCGTTCATGCTCCGATGCACGTCGCAACGCGCCGAATCACGCATGTCTTCGCATTAGAATCAAAGCGCTTTTCGACGCGCCATCTGTATCCCTCGAGCCAGTCGACAAGCAAGACACAACCCGGCCGTCGTGGTGAAACTGGTAGACACGCTATCTTGAGGGGGTAGTGGCGAAAGCTGTGCGAGTTCGAGTCTCGCCGACGGCACCATGAACCAAGGTTCATGAACGAATAGCGCAAACGCTCTCGACCACCATGGACCTGCAACAGTACCTGCCAGTCATCCTGTTCATCCTGGTGGGTCTGGGCTTCGGCGTCTTGCCCCTGGTGGCGGGCTTTCTCTTCGGCCCTGATCGGCCCGACGCGCAGAAGAACAGCCCGTTCGAATGCGGTTTCGAAGCCTTCGAGGACGCGCGCATGAAGTTCGACGTGCGCTATTACCTCGTCGCGATCCTGTTCATCCTTTTCGACCTCGAGATCGCCTTCTTCTTTCCCTGGGCGGTTTCACTGCGCGACATCGGCTGGACGGGCACCATCGCCGGTTTCGTCTTCCTCGCGATCCTCACCGTCGGCTTCCTCTACGAGTGGAAGAAGGGCGCGTTGAACTGGGAATGAGTGGAAGCGCACGATGAGCATCTACGGCAAGCTGAACGAAGGCTTCGTCACCACGTCGGTCGACGCGGTGATGAACTGGTCGAAGACGTCGTCGATGTGGCCGATGACCTTCGGCCTGGCCTGCTGCGCGGTCGAAATGATGCACGCCGGCATGGCGCGCTACGACCTCGAGCGCTTCTCGATGTTCTTCCGCCCCAGCCCGCGGCAATCCGACCTGATGATCGTCGCTGGCACGCTGTGCAACAAGATGGCGCCTGCGCTGCGCAAGGTCTATGACCAGATGGCCGAGCCGCGCTGGGTCATCAGCATGGGCTCGTGCGCCAACGGCGGCGGCTACTACCACTACAGCTACTCGGTGGTGCGCGGCTGTGATCGCATCGTGCCTGTCGACGTCTACGTGCCCGGCTGCCCGCCGACGGCCGAGGCGTTGATGTACGGCATCCTGCAACTTCAGGCCAAGGTGCGGCGCGAGCACACGTTTGCACGCTGAAGATCACGATGAACCCCAAGGCCGAATCCCTGAAGGCCGCGCTGGGCAGCGCGCTCGGTGAGCGTGTGCGCGACGGTCACATCGATCCCCACGGCGAGGTCACCATCGTCATCGCTGCCAAAGACTGGCTCGATGTCGCGAAGGTCCTGCATGAAGACCCGAAGTTGAAGTTCGAGCAACTGATCGACCTGTGCGGCCTCGACTACAGCTCGTGGAAGAACGAGGCATGGGACGGGCAGCGCTTTGCGGTCGTGATGCACCTGCTGTCGATCACGCACAACCGGCGTCTGCGCGTGCGCGCGTTCTGCGCCGATGATGATGCACCGACGATGTCGTCATTGACCGGCGTCTGGGCCTGCTCCAACTGGTTCGAACGCGAAGCCTTCGACCTGTTCGGCATCATCTTCACGGGCCACGACGACCTGCGTCGCATCCTGACCGACTACGGCTTCATCGGCCACCCGTTGCGCAAAGACTTTCCTTGTCACGGCCACGTCGAGATGCGTTACGACGCCGAACAGAAACGCGTGATCTACCAGCCCGTGACGATCGAGTTGCGTGAGATCGTGCCGCGTGTGGTGCGTGAAGACAACTACGGTGGCGGGGCGCGATAGCGCGCGACAGCACGAGCACCACGATGCCCGAGATCAAGAACTACACGCTCAACTTCGGCCCGCAGCACCCGGCGGCGCACGGTGTGCTGCGCCTGGTGCTGGAACTCGACGGCGAAGTGATCCAGCGCGCCGACCCGCACATCGGCCTGCTGCATCGCGCGACCGAGAAGCTGGCGGAAAGCCGCACCTACCTGCAAACGCTGCCGTACCTCGACCGTCTCGACTACGTGTCGATGATGTGCAACGAGCATGCCTACTGCCTGGCCGTCGAGCGGTTGATCGGCATCGACGTGCCGCTGCGCGCGCAGTACATCCGCGTGATGTTTGCCGAGATCACCCGCCTGCTGAATCACCTGATGTGGTTGGGCGCGCACGGCCTCGACTGCGGGGCGATGAACATCATCATCTATTGCTTCCGCGAGCGTGAGGATCTGTTCGACGTCTACGAAGCAGTGTCGGGCGCGCGCATGCACGCGGCGTACTTCCGCCCGGGCGGCGTCTACCGCGACCTGCCCGACGCGATGCCGCAATACCGCGTCAGCAAGATCCGCAACCAGAAGGCGATCACGCGGCTCAACGAGAACCGCCAGGGTTCGATGCTGGACTTCATCGACGACTTCTGCGCGCGTTTCCCGGCGCACATCGACGAATACGAAACGCTGCTGAC
This sequence comes from uncultured beta proteobacterium, assembly GCA_963738615.1. Lineage (GTDB taxonomy): Bacteria > Pseudomonadota > Gammaproteobacteria > Burkholderiales > Burkholderiaceae_C > CAVTWY01. The sequence continues at coordinate 116,790 of CAVTXI010000010.1, read as the reverse complement.
CGACAACCGCATCTGGAAGCAACGCACCGTCGGCATCGGCGTTGTCACGCCCGAACGTGCGCTGAACCTCGGCTTCACCGGCCCAATGCTGCGCGGTTCGGGCATCGAGTGGGACCTGCGCAAGAAGCAGCCCTACGACGTCTATGCCGACCTCGACTTCGACATTCCCGTTGGCGTGAACGGCGACACCTACGACCGCTACCTCGTGCGCGTTGAAGAGATGCGCCAGTCCAACCGCATCATCCAGCAGTGCATCACGTGGCTGCGCGCGAACCCGGGCCCGGTGATCGTCGACAACCACAAGGTTGCGCCGCCCAGTCGCGTGGGCATGAAGCAGAACATGGAAGAGCTGATCCACCACTTCAAGCTCTTCACCGAAGGCATGCACGTGCCCGAAGGCGAAACCTACGCCGCGGTCGAACACCCGAAGGGCGAGTTCGGCATCTACTTGGTCAGCGACGGCGCGAACAAGCCCTACCGCATGAAGATCCGTCCGCCCGGTTTCGTGCATCTGTCGGCCATGGACGAGATGTCCAGGGGCCACATGCTCGCCGACGCGGTGGCGATCATCGGCACGATGGACATCGTGTTCGGGGAGGTCGACCGATGAGCTCAGGCACGACTCCGGTCGAACACGCGGAGCCATTCGTCATCACCGACGCGATCCGCGTCCGCTTCGACCGCGAGGTCGCGAAGTACCCGGGCGACCAGAAGCAGTCGGCGGTGATGGCGTGTCTGTCGATCGCGCAACAGGTGCGCGGCTGGATCGACACCGACGTCGAGAAGGCCATTGCCACGTACCTGGGCATGGCGCCGATCGCCGTGCGCGAGGTGACGACGTTCTACAACATGTACAACCAGCAGCCCGTAGGCCGCTACAAGCTGAACATCTGCACCAATCTGCCATGTCAGCTGCGTGACGGCCAGACGGCGCTGGATCATGTCTGCAAGCGATTGGGTGTCGAGCCCTACGGCACCACGAGCGACGGCCTCTTCACGGTGCAGCCCAGCGAATGCCTTGGTGCCTGCGCCGATGCGCCGGTGATGCTGGTGAACGACCGCGAGATGCTGAGCTTCATGCAGCCCGAGCGGCTCGACGCACTTGTCGACGACATCAGGAAGAACGGCTGAGCCGACCATGGCACTCGATCTTTCCAAGTACAAGACCAGCGGACGCAGAGACCTGCTTTCACGGCCGGCACCTCGGTGCGCAGATCTATGCCGACCTGAACGGCAGCAACTGGCAGCTCGCGGACTACGAAGCGCGCGGCGGCTACCAGGCATTGCGCAAAATCCTCGGTATCGGTACGGCTGGCGCTGCGGTCGGTGAACCGATGACGCCCGAGCAGGTGATCGCGGTGGTGAAGGAAAGCGCGCTGCGCGGTCGCGGCGGCGCTGGCTTTCCGACGGGCTTGAAGTGGAGCTTCATGCCGCGCGCATTCCCCGGCCCGAAGTACGTCGTCTGCAACTCCGATGAAGGCGAGCCGGGCACGTGCAAGGACCGTGACCTGCTGATGTACAACCCTCACATCGTGATCGAGGGCATGATCATCGCGGCCTACGCGATGGGCGCACAGCGCGGCTACAACTACATCCACGGCGAGATCTTCGAGGTGCACGAGCGTTTCGAAGAAGCGCTGGCGCAGGCGAGGGCTGCGGGCTACCTGGGGCCCAAGATCCTCGGCACCGGCTTCGGCTTCGAGCTCTTCTCGCACCACGGCTTCGGTGCCTACATCTGCGGCGAAGAAACCGGCCTGCTCGAGTCGCTCGAGGGCAAGAAGGGTCAGCCGCGATTCAAGCCGCCGTTCCCGGCCAGCTTCGGCCTGTACGGCAAGCCCACCACGATCAACAACACCGAGACCTTCGCTGCGGTGCCCTGGATCATCCGCAACGGCGGCGCGGCGTACCTGGCCATCGGCAAGCCGAACAACGGTGGCACGAAGATCTTTTCGGTCGTCGGCGACGTCAACCTGCCGGGCAACTACGAAGTTCCGCTCGGCACGCCGTTTACGAAGCTGCTCGAACTGGCCGGCGGCGTGCGCACCGGGCCGCAAGCTCAAGGCCGTGATCCCGGGCGGCTCGTCGGCGCCGGTGCTGCCCGCGTCGATCATGAACGACTGCACGATGGACTACGACAGCATCGCCAAGGCAGGTTCGATGTTGGGTTCGGGTGCGGTGATCGTCATGGACGACACGCGCTGCATGGTCAAGAGCCTGCTGCGCCTGTCGTACTTCTATCAACACGAAAGCTGCGGCCAGTGCACGCCGTGCCGCGAAGGCACGGGTTGGTTGTGGCGCATGGTCGATCGCATCGAGCACGGCCGCGCAACGATGGAAGACTTGGCGCTGCTCGACAACGTGGCCGACAACATCAAGGGTCGCACGATCTGCGCGCTGGGTGACGCGGCGGCGATGCCCGTGCAGGGAATGATCAAGCACTTCCGCCACGAGTTCGAACACCACATCAAGCACAAGACGTGTTTGGTCGGCGGTGCGTCGGCCGTGGCGAAACCCGAAACAGCGGCGGCCTGACCATGATCGAGATCGAGCTCGACGGCAAGAAGGTCAGCGTGCCCGAAGGCAGCATGGTCATGCATGCGGCCGACGCGGCGGGTGCCTATATCCCGCACTTCTGCTATCACAAGAAGTTGTCGATCGCGGCCAACTGCCGCATGTGCCTGGTCGAGGTCGAGAAGGCGCCCAAGCCGATGCCTGCCTGCGCCACGCCGGTCACCAACGGCATGATCGTGCGCACGAAGAGCGACAAGGCCACGAAGGCGCAGCAGTCGGTGATGGAGTTCCTGCTCATCAACCACCCGCTCGACTGCCCCATCTGCGACCAGGGCGGCGAATGCCAGTTGCAAGACCTCGCTGTCGGCTACGGCAAGAGCGCGTCGCGCTACGCCGAAGAAAAGCGCGTCGTGCTCGCGAAGGACGTCGGCCCGCTGATCTCGATGCAGGAGATGACGCGCTGCATTCACTGCACACGCTGTGTTCGTTTCGGCCAGGAAGTGGCGGGGGTGATGGAACTGGGCATGATCAACCGCGGCGAGCACGCCGAGATCACGACCATCGCCGGTGAGACGATCGACTCCGAGCTGTCGGGCAACATGATCGACATCTGCCCGGTGGGCGCGCTGACGAGCAAGCCGTTCCGCTACAGCGCGCGCACGTGGGAGCTGTCGCGCCGCAAGAGCGTGAGCCCGCATGATTCGACGGGGTCGAATCTGATCGTGCAGGTGAAGGCCGGCGAGGTGAAGCGCGTGGTGCCGCTCGAGAACGAAGCGGTCAACGAATGCTGGATCGCCGACCGCGACCGTTTTTCGTACGAAGCGCTTCACGCGCCGTCGCGGCTGGTCGCGCCGATGATCAAGCAAGGTGGTCAGTGGCAGACCGTCGACTGGACGACGGCGCTGAACTACGTCGCCGATGGGTTGAAGCGCGTGATCGCCGAGTTTGGCCCCGCCGAAGTCGGCGCCGTGGCCGCACCTCATGCCACGCTCGAAGAAATGCACCTGCTGGCCAAGCTCGTGCGCGGTCTGGGCAGCGACAACGTCGACCACCGGTTGCGCCATGCGGGCAACGTCTCGTCTTCGGCGCGCGGCGTGCGTTGGCTGGGCCGTTCGATTGCCTCGCTGTCGACGCTCGATCGCGCGTTCGTCATCGGCAGCTTCCTGCGCAAAGACCATCCGCTGTTCGCGCAGCGCATTCGTCAGGCCGCACGCCGCGGCGCGCAGGTGCATAGCCTGGGTGCCGGCAAAGACGATTGGCTGATGCCGATGGGTCGGCGCCTTGTTGCCGCGCCCAGCGGCTGGGTCGATGCGCTGGAGCGGTCGGCCAGGCGGTCGGCAGGCGGCGGCTGGCGGTGGCGATGCAGCTGCCATCGCAGCGTCGCTGCTCGAAGGCAAAAACAAAGCGATCCTGCTGGGCCAATCGGTCGCGCAGCATCCCGACGCGGCGCGCATCGTGGAATTGGCGCATGCGCTCGCAGCACAGACCGGCGCCACCTTCGGCTGGCTTGGCGACGGCGCCAACGATGTCGGCGCGCAGTGGGTCGACGCGATGCCACGCCAGGGCGGGTCTGTCGGCGCAGCGCATGTTGTCGCAGCCGATGAAGGCGCTGTTGCTGCTCGATGTCGAACCTCTGCTCGATGGCGCCAATCCTTCGGCGGCGCGCGCGGCGTTGGAGGCATCGGGCTTGGTCGTCGCACTCACACCGTTCAGTGACGTTGCGGCCGACTACGCCGACGTGATGCTGCCGATCGCACCGTTCGCCGAAACCGCAGGCAGCTTCGTCAACGCCGAAGGCCGGCTGCAGTCGTTCCACGGCGTGACCAAACCTCGCGGCGAAACGCGGCCGGCATGGAAGGTGTTGCGCGTGCTGGGCAACCTGCTCGGTCTCGAGGGCTTCGATCAAGACACATCGGAAGCCGTGCGCGACGAAGCAGTGAAGACGCGCGGGGCCGATCGAGCAGCGCCTGGACAACACACCAGGAGCGACTGCGGCTGCGACCACGCTGGCGACGACCGTGGCGACCCTGGGACAGGGCGGCGCGCTCGAGCGCGTGGCCGATGTGCCGATCTATCAGTCTGATTCGTTGGTGCGCCGCGCGCCTTCGTTGCAAGCCACGGCCGATGCATTGGCGCCCGCTGCCGCGCTGCCCACGGCGGTATGGCAATCGCTGGGCCTGCGCGTCGGGGACCGCGTGGTCATCACGCAAGGCAGCGGCAGCGCAACGCTGGTTGCCTCGCACGACGCCACGATGGCGCCGACAGCCGTGCGTGTGTCGGCGGCCAGGAACGAGACTGCCGAACTGGGGTCGATGTTTGGCCTGATTGGCGTCAGGAAGGCTTGAGCACCATGTTCGAGTCGCTGCATCAACACGCCTTGGCGCTGCTCGGCCCCAACCTGTGGGCCGTGGTGTGGACCCTGATCAAGATCGTCGCGGTGCTGCTTCCGCTGATGGGCTGCGTCGCGTACCTGACGCTGTGGGAGCGCAAAGCCATCGGCTGGTCGCAGGTACGCCCGGGCCCCAATCGCGTCGGCCCATGGGGCCTGCTGACGCCGGTCGCCGACGGCATCAAGCTTGTCTTCAAAGAGATCATCCGCCCGACCGCAGCGCACAAGGGCCTGTTCTTCCTCGGCCCGGTCATGACGATCATGCCGGCGCTGGCTGCGTGGGCGGTCGTTCCGTTTGGTCCCGACGTGGCGCTCGCCAACGTCAACGCGGGGCTGCTGTTCCTGATGGCAATCACGTCGCTCGAGGTCTACGGCGTGATCATCGCGGGCTGGGCGTCGAACTCGAAGTACGCTTTCCTGGGCGCGTTGCGCGCATCGGCGCAGATGGTCAGCTACGAGATCGCGATGGGCTTCGCGCTCGTGATCGTGCTGATGGTCAGCAACAGCATGAACATGACCGAGATCGTGCTGTCACAGGGCCGGGGTTGGGGCGCTGACGAAGGCCTGAACTTCCTGTCGTGGAACTGGCTGCCGCTGCTGCCGATCCTGCTCGTGTACTTCATCTCGGGCCTGGCCGAAACCAACCGCCACCCCTTCGACGTCGTCGAAGGCGAATCGGAGATCGTGGCTGGTCACATGATCGAGTACTCGGGCATGAGCTTCGCGCTCTTCTTCCTGGCCGAGTACGCGAACATGATCCTCGTCAGCATGCTGTGCGTGATCATGTTCTTCGGTGGTTGGTTGCCGCCGATCGACTCGGTCTTCTTCAACTGGGTTCCGGGCTGGATCTGGCTGGGCATCAAGGTCTTCGTCGTGGTGACCATGTTCCTGTGGGTGCGCGCGTCGTTCCCGCGCTACCGCTACGACCAGATCATGCGTCTGGGCTGGAAGGTCTTCATCCCGATCACGCTGATCATGCTCGTCGTCGTCGGCGTGTGGATTCAGTCCCCGTGGAATATCTGGAAATGAGGGCCTGAACATGTCGACGGCCACAACGATCAAAGACTTCTTCTCGAGCTTCCTGCTGCTCGAGTTGTTGAAGGGCATGAAGCTCACGGGGCGGCACTTCCTGTCGCGCAACATCACCGTTCAGTTCCCCGAAGAGCGCACACCGCTGAGCCCGCGCTTTCGCGGCCTGCACGCATTGCGCCGCTATGAAAACGGCGAAGAACGCTGCATCGCCTGCAAGCTCTGCGAAGCGGTCTGCCCGGCGATGGCGATCACGATCGAATCGGAACAGCGCTCCGACGGCACACGTCGAACCACGCGCTACGACATCGACCTGACGAAGTGCATCTTCTGCGGCTTCTGCGAAGAAAGCTGCCCGGTCGACTCGATCGTCGAGACGCACATCTTCGACTACCACGGTGAAAAGCGCGGCGACCTGTACTTCACGAAAGACATGCTGCTGGCCGTGGGTGACCGCTACGAGCGCGAGATCGCCCAAGCCCGCGCAGACGACGCTCGCTTCCGCTGAACCCGTCCCGACTGGCCATGAACCCGACCACCGCCGTCTTCTACGCGTTCGCGCTGATCTTGCTGTTCGCGGCGTTTCGCGTCATCACCGCGCGCAACACCGTTCATGCGGCGCTGTGGCTGGTGCTGGCGTTCTTCAATGCGGCGTGCATCTGGATGCTGCTGATGGCCGAGTTCCTGTCGATCGCGCTCGTGCTGGTGTACGTCGGTGCGGTGATGGTGCTGTTCCTGTTCGTCGTGATGATGCTCGACATCAACACCGACCAACTTCGCGTGGGCTTTTGGAAGCGCTTCCCGCTGGTCGGGCTCGTCGGGCTGGTGATCGTTCTCGAAATGGCCATCGTGCTGCGCGGCGGTTTCAGCGTCACCACGCCCGCTGCGCCAGCCGTCGCGACCGCGGGCATGAGCAACACGCGCCAACTGGGGATCGAGCTCTTCACCAACTACCTGTACCCGCTGCAGATCGCTGCCGTACTGCTGTTGGTCGCGATCATCTCGGCCATTGCGCTCACCTTGCGCCAGCGCAAGGACAGCAAAGCACTCGACCCGTCGGTCCAGCTTCGCGCACGCAAGTCCGAGCGCCTGCGCATCGTGCAGATGGATGCCGTGCGGCCTGCCGCTGCCGCTGCCGAAGCCGTAGCGCCTGCCGCTGCGGCTGCTGCACCTGCCGCATCCGCCGCTGCCGCGCCTGCCAAAGGAGGTGCGTGATGCTTGGTCAAACCCTTTCGCTCTATCACTTCTTGGTGCTGGGCGCGTTGCTCTTCGCGCTGTCGGTGATCGGCATCTTCATGAATCGCCGCAACCTGATCGTTCTGTTGATGGCCATCGAGCTGATGCTGCTGGCGGTGAACACGAACTTCATCGCTTTCTCGCACTACCTCGGCAACATGGACGGGCAGGTGTTCGTGTTCTTCATCCTCACGGTCGCGGCGGCCGAGTCGGCCATCGGGCTTGCGATCCTGGTGGTGCTGTTCCGCAACCGTTCGTCGATCGACGTCGAGCAACTCGACACGCTCGAGGGCTGAGGCCGGACGGGAAGAACAGAAGGAAGAACAAGAACATGGCCGCCACGCTCAACCCGAATCTGCTGCTGCTGGTGCCGCTGGCACCGCTGGTCGGCGCGATCATCGCTGGCTTCTGGGGCCGCATGATCGGCCGGCGCATGTCGCACTGGGTCACGATCCTCGGTGTCTTCGTCGCGATGGTCGCGTCGATGATCGTGCTGAAGCAGGTGGCTGTCGATGGCGCGCGATACAGCGGTACGGTCTACGAATGGATGCGGCTGGGTACGCTGAAGATGGAGATCGGCTTCATGGTCGATGGCCTCACGGCGATGATGATGGTGGTGGTGACCTTCGTGTCGCTGATGGTGCACATCTACACCATCGGCTACATGGAAGACGATCCGGGCTACCAGCGCTTCTTCTCGTACATCTCGCTGTTCACGTTTTCGATGCTTATGCTGGTGATGAGCAATAACTTCCTCCAGCTCTTTTTCGGCTGGGAGGCAGTAGGTCTGGTGTCGTACCTGTTGATCGGTTTTTGGTTCAAGAAGCCGACCGCGATCGTCGCCAACATGAAGGCCTTTCTGGTGAACCGGGTCGGCGACTTCGGCTTCATCCTCGGCATTGGCCTGATCGTTGCGTACGCCGGCACACTCGACTACGCCGAAGCTTTCGCGCGCGGAGGTGACCTTGCGAAGTTGACGCTGCCGGGCACCGACTGGCTGCTGATCACGGTCACGTGCATCTGCCTGTTCATCGGCGCGATGGGCAAGAGCGCGCAGTTCCCGCTGCACGTGTGGTTGCCCGATTCGATGGAAGGCCCTACGCCGATATCGGCGCTGATCCACGCGGCAACGATGGTCACCGCCGGCATCTTCATGGTGGCGCGCATGTCGCCGCTGTTCGAACTGTCGGACACCGCGCTGAACTTCGTGCTGGTGATCGGTTCGATCACGGCGCTGTTCATGGGGTTCCTGGGCATCATCCAGAACGACATCAAACGCGTGGTCGCGTATTCCACGCTCTCGCAGTTGGGCTACATGACGGTGGCGCTGGGCGTGTCGGCGTATTCCGCGGCGGTCTTTCACCTGATGACGCACGCGTTCTTCAAGGCGCTGCTGTTCCTGGCCGCGGGCTCGGTGATCATCGGGATGCACCACGACCAGGACATCCGCAACATGGGTGGCCTGTGGAAGCACATGAAGATCACGTGGGTCACGTCGCTGATCGGCTCACTGGCGCTGATCGGCACGCCGCTGTTCGCCGGCTTCTACAGCAAGGACTCGATCATCGAAGCCGTGCACGGCTCCACGCTGTGGGCCGCGCCGTTCGCCAACGTCGCCGTGATCGCGGGCGTGTTCATCACGGCCTTCTATTCGTTCCGGATGTACTTCCTTGTCTTCCACGGGAAGGAGCGCTTTCATCACAAGCCGTTCCCGGGTGAACACGACCATCACGACGACCACGGCGATCATCACGGTGCGAGCCACACCCCGCACGAATCGCCGTGGGTCGTGACCGCGCCGCTGGTGCTGCTGGCGATCCCGTCGGTGCTGATCGGCTTCTACACGATCAGCCCGATGCTGTTCGGCGACTTCTTCAAAGACGCGATCGTGGTTGACAACGCGAAGCATGTCGGCCTGAAGGAACTGGCCGCCAGCTGGCACGGCCCGTGGGCCATGGCGCTGCACGCGTTCTCGACCGCGCCGTTCTGGCTGGCGCTGGCGGGTGTGGTCAGCTCGTGGTTCATCTACCTGAAGGCACCGGGCATTGCCGAAGGCGCCAAGCGCGCGCTGATGCCGATCTACAAGCTGCTCGAGAACAAGTACTACATGGATTGGTTCAACGAACACGTGCTGGCGCGCGCCACCCGCGCGCTGGGCCTGGGGTTGTGGAAGGGCGGTGACGTCGCGCTGATCGACGGTGCGGTCATCAACGGGTCGGCCCGTGCCGTCGGCGGCCTGGCGAGCGTGGTACGCCGCGTGCAGACAGGGCAGATCTACTGGTACGCCTTCGTGATGATGCTGGGTGTGTTCGCGCTGATGACGTGGCAGCTCTGGCCATATCTCTCGGCGTGGTTCGGCGTGGTGCGGCGCTGATGCTCGAAAAAGAACAGGACACCGTTCGATCATGGGTTTGTTGAGCCTCGCCATCTGGTTGCCGATCGCTGGCGGCCTGCTGTTGCTGGCGCTGGGCGGCGCGCCGCGTCACGTCACTTCGGCGGCGGCTCGAGCTGACCACGGCGGCCACGGTCACGGCGGCCACGGCTTGCAGGCCGATGCGCCCAATGCAGGCGCCGTCCGGTGGATGGCGCTGCTGATCGCCGTGGTGTCGTTCCTGGTCACGCTGCCGCTGATCGCGGGCTTCGACACCACGACTTCGGCGATGCAGTGGGTCGAGAAGGCGCTGTGGATCGAGCGCTTCAACGTCCACTATCACCTGGGTGTGGACGGTATCTCGATGTGGTTCGTGCCGCTCACCGCCTTCATCACGATCATCGTCGTGGTTTCGGCGTGGCAGGTCATCACCGACCGCGTCAACCAGTACATGGGTGCGTTCCTGGTGCTGTCGGGGCTGATGATCGGCGTGTTCTCGGCACTGGATGGGCTGCTGTTCTACGTGTTCTTCGAAGCCACGCTGATTCCGATGTACATCATCATCGGCGTGTGGGGCGGGCCGCGCCGTGTCTATGCGGCCTTCAAGTTCTTTCTCTACACGCTGCTGGGTTCGCTGCTGATGCTGGTGGCGATCCTGTACCTGTACTTCAAGTCGGGCGGCAGCTTCGACATCGTGTCGTGGCATCGGCTGCCGTTGCCCATGACGGCGCAGGCGCTGCTGTTCTTCGCGTTCTTCGCCGCGTTCTCGGTCAAGGTGCCGATGTGGCCGGTGCACACCTGGCTGCCCGACGCGCACGTCGAAGCGCCCACCGGCGGGTCGGTCGTGCTGGCGGCCATCATGCTGAAGCTGGGCGCCTACGGCTTCCTGCGCTTCTCGATGCCCATCGCCCCCGACGCCGCGCACGAGTACGCCTGGTTCATCATTGCGCTGTCGCTGATCGGGGTGATCTACATCGGCCTGGTCGCGCTGGTGCAGAACGACATGAAGAAGCTGGTGGCCTACTCGTCGGTCGCGCACATGGGCTTCGTCACGCTGGGCTTCTTCGTCTTCAACGAGCTGGGCGTCTCTGGCGGGCTGGTGCAGATGATCAGCCACGGCTTCGTGTCAGGCGCGATGTTCCTGTGTATCGGCGTGCTGTACGACCGCGTGCATTCGCGCGAAATCGCGGCCTACGGCGGCGTGGTCAACACCATGCCGAAGTTCACCGCGCTGGCCGTGTTCTTCGCGATGGCCAACTGCGGCCTGCCTGCCACCGCCGGCTTCGTCGGCGAATGGATGGTGATCCTGGGCACGGTGAAGGTGAACTTCTGGCTTGGCATGCTGGCGGCGACCGCACTGGTGTTCGGTGCGGCCTACACGTTGTGGATGGTCAAGCGCGTGTACTTCGGCGACGTGGCCAACGACCACGTTCGCGAACTGGAAGACGTGAGCCGGCGCGAGTTCTGGATGCTGGGCGCGCTGGCCATCGCCACGCTCTGGATGGGCGTCTACCCGAAGCCATTCACCGACGTGATGCACGTCTCCGTGACCGAGCTGCTGAAGCACGTCGCGCTGTCGAAGCTCGGGAGCTGACGCCATGCACGCGATGAACTGGCTGGTGCTGTACCCCGAGATCGTCCTGCTGCTGCTGACGCTGGCGATCGTGCTGATCGACCTGTTGGTCACCGACACCCGTCGTCGCCCGACGTTTTGGCTCTCGCTGATCACGCTGGCGGTGGTGGCGTGGATGCACCTGTCGTACGTGCAGGCCGGCGACGCGAACTACGGCATGCAGCGGCTGGTGGTGTCCGACCCGATGGGCCACCTGCTGGCGCTCTTCGCCACCATCGCGATGGGCGTGACGATGGTCTACGCGCAGCCCTACATCGCCGAGCGCGACATGCTGAAGGGCGAGTTCTTCACCCTGTCGCTGTTCGCGCTGCTCGGCATCTCGATCATGGTGTCGGCCAACAACTTCCTGGTCGTGTACCTCGGGCTCGAGGTGATGAGCCTGTCGCTGTATTCGCTGGTGGCCTTGCGGCGTGACGACGCCACGGCGACCGAAGCCGCGATGAAGTACTTCGTCCTCGGCGCGCTGGCCAGCGGCTTCCTGCTCTATGGCCTGTCGATGATGTATGGCGCCACCGGTACGCTCGACCACGGCGAGGTGTTCGAGGCGATCCAGACCGGCCGCATCAACCGTGGTGTGTTGACGATCGGCATCGTCTTCGTCGTCGCGGGGCTGGCGTTCAAACTCGGCGTGGTGCCGTTTCACATGTGGGTGCCCGACGTGTACCACGGTGCACCGACTGCGGTCACGTTGCTGGTCGCCGGCGCGCCGAAGCTGGCTGCGTTCGGCATCACGGTCCGCCTGCTGCATGAGGCGATGAACGGCCTGGCGCCCGACTGGCAGCAGATGCTGATGGTGCTGGCGGTGGCGTCGCTGGTGTTGGGCAATCTGGTGGCTATCGCGCAGACGAACCTGAAGCGCATGCTGGCGTACTCCACGATCGCGCAGCTGGGCTTCGTGCTGCTGGGGCTGACGCCCACGGTCATCGGACAGAACACGCTTTCGGCGGCCAATGCCTACAGCTCGGCGATGTTCTACCTGGTCACCTATGTGCTGACCACGCTGGGCACCTTCGGCCTGATCATGCTGCTGGCGCGGCGCGGCTTCGAAAGCGACCGCATCGAAGATCTCGCGGGCCTGGCGCGCCGCAGCCCGTGGTTGGCAGGCGTGATGTCGCTCTTCATGTTCTCGCTGGCCGGCCTGCCGCCGCTGGTGGGGTTCTACGCGAAGTTCGCGGTGCTGCAGGCGCTGGTCACCACGGGGGACCGCGGCTTCATCATCGTCGCCATCATTGCGGTGCTGCTGTCGCTGATCGGCGCGTACTACTACCTGCGCATCGTCAAGGTGATGTGGTTCGACGAACCCACGGCCGCGGCCGCCGCGCTCGAACCGGTGGAGGGCGATGGCCTGGCGCGCGCACTGCTGGCCGTCAACGGTCTGGCCGTGCTGGTGCTGGGCTTGCTGCCCGACGGGCTCATGTCCTTGTGCCGCGACGCGATCGTGCGCGCCCTGGCCACGTGATGTCCACGATGTCCACGTGATGGCCACGTGATGTTCACGTGATGGCCACCGTCGACGGCGACGACGCGTCGCTCGAAGAGACCCTCGTCGAAGCCAGCGTCGCCTGGCGCGGCCGCTTCCTCGACGTGCGCCGCGACCGCGTGCGCCTGCCTGATGGCACCGAAGCCGAGCGTGAGTACATCGTGCACCCCGGCGCGGTGATGGTCGTGCCGATCATCGACGATTACCACGTCGTGATGGAACGCCAGTACCGCTACCCCATGGGCCGCGTGATGCTCGAGTTCCCGGCCGGCAAGCTCGACGCGGGCGAGCCCGTCTTCACCTGCGGCCGGCGTGAACTGCGTGAAGAAACCGGCTACCGCGCCGCCGAATGGGCCCGTGCCGGTGTCACGCATAACGCCATCGCCTATTCGACCGAAGGCATCGAGATCTGGTTCGCACGCGGCCTGCAAGCGGGTCAGGCGAGCCTTGACGCAGGCGAATTTCTTCAGGTGTGCACGGTCGCCGACACCGACCTCGAGACCGGTGTGCGCAACGGCTCGATCACCGACGCCAAAACCCTCGCGGGGCTGCTGATGCTTCAGCGCTGGCGCGCCGGCCGCTGGCCGCTCGAGTGGGTCGCTGCGCCGGCCGACGCCGACTAACCAGCGCACCAAAGCAAGCGTCGCCCGGATCTGCCATCATCGCCACACGATGAAAGTTCTCGACCTTCGCTGCGCCAACGGCCATCTCTTCGAAGGCTGGTTCAGCAGCGAAGACGACTTCCTGGCGCAGAACGGCTCGCGAAGCATCGAATGCCCGCTGTGCAACGACTCGGTCATCGTGAAAGCCCCGACCGCGCCGCGACTGAACCTCGGCGCGCGCGAACCATCGCCGCGCGACATGGCTGCAGCTTCCACGGCGGTTGCGGCCGATTCACCGCCGGTACCCGCAGTGCCGAGCCCCGAAGCCATGCAGGCCGCGTGGATGCGCGCCGTGCGACACGTGCTGTCGAACACCGAAGACGTTGGCCCGCGCTTCGCCGACGAAGCGCGCAAGATCCATTACGGTGAGTCCGAGAAGCGCGGCATCCGCGGCAAGACGACGCCCGATGAGCGCGAGGCGCTTCGCGACGAGGGCATCGAGTTCGCAACGTTGCCGGTACCCGACGCGTTGGACGGGCCGCTGCAATAGCCAGCTGCAGAAGCCGATGCAGTAGCAGGTCCGTCGGCTGCGCTCAGTCCGACAGCACCCGCCCCGGGTTCATCGTCCCCAGCGGGTCCAACGCCCGCTTGATCGCCCGCATCACCGACAGCGCCGTCGGGTCCTTGCGATCGCGCAGTTCGTGCGCCTTCAACGCCCCGATGCCGTGCTCGGCCGAGATCGACCCGCCGTGCGCCGCCACTGCGTCGTAGACGATGCGGTTGGCCACGTCTTCGTGGTCGCGCAGGAACGCGGCCGTATCGCCGCCTTCGGGTGCCTGCACGTTGTAGTGCAGGTTGCCGTCACCCAGGTGGCCGAAGTTCACGAGCCTCGAGTCGGGCAGCGCGCGTGACAGCGCGGCGCCGGCTTCATCGCAGAACGTCGGGATGCGCGACACCGGCAGCGAGATGTCGTGCTTGATGTTCAAGCCCTCTTGCGCCTGCGCCAGCGGGATCGCTTCGCGCAGGTGCCACATCGTGCGCGACTGCATGATGTTTTCGGCCACCGCGGCGTCGGAGATGACGCCGCGCTCGAGGGCCGCCTCGAGCAGCATCTCGAGGCGTCTGCGTGCGTGCCCGGCGCTTTCGGTATCGGACATTTCCATCAGCACCGTCCACGGTGCGCCGCTCAGCGGCTGGCGCAACTGCGGCATGTGTCGCGCCACGAGTTCGAGTGACAGCGCGTTCATGACCTCGAAGCCCTCGAGCGAAGCGCCCAGCGCCGCCTGCGCCAGGCCCAGCAGCGTCACGCAGTCGGGCAGGGCGGTGCAGGCTGCCATCGCCGTCATTGACGCCGCCGGCTGCGGGTACAGCTTCATCGTCGCCGCGGTGATGATGCCCAGCGTGCCTTCGCTGCCGATGTACAGGTCGCGCAGGTCGTAGCCGGTGTTGTCCTTGCGCAGTCCCGACAGGCCATGCCACACGTCCCCCTGCGGCGTGACCACCTCGAGCCCCAGGCACAGATCACGCGTGTTGCCGAAGCGAAGCACCTGCGTGCCGCCGGCGTTGGTGGCCAGGTTGCCGCCGAGCGTGCAGCTGCCTTCGGCCGCGAGGCTCAGCGGCAGCAGCAGCCCTTGTACATGCGCGGACTCCTGCAGGTTGTGCAGCACGCAGCCGGCGTCGGCCGTCAACGTCAGGTTGGCGGTGTCGATCGCGCGCACGTTGCGCATGCGCTTCAGGCTCAGCAGCACCTGCGTGCCGCTGGCATCGGGCACGCCGCCACCGACCAGGCCCGTGTTGCCGCCCTGCGGCACGATCGGCGCGCCGTGCGCAACGCAGGTGCGAACGACCGCAGCCACCTCCTCGGTGCTGGCCGGTTGCACCACCGCGCGCGCCACGCCGCGCCAACGCTTGCGCCAATCGACCACGTAGGCGGACAGGTCACCATCGACACAGCACGTGCGCTGCGCCGACCACGGCACGAAGCGCGCTGACGAGCGCGTCACCCTGCGTCATCGTGGAATGCCTCGCGTCATCGTGTGATGCCTCGCGTCATCGTGTGATGCCTCGCGTCATTGCGCTGCTGCCTTCTTTCGCGGTCCGATGCGCGCGCGCACGTGCAGCACGCAGGCCGCGAACAGCGCGAACGCCAACGCCAGTTCGACCATGGCCAACCGCGCCGACAAGCCTTCGTCACTTGCCGCGCGCAAGGCGCCCTCGAGCGCGTAGAGCCAAACCCACAGGCTCATCGCCCGGTAGGTCGACAGCCGCATGCGCACCAGCCCCGGCAGCAGCGCCGCGAGTGGCACGACCTTGAGGGCCAGCGATCGCGCGCCGGTGGGCGCCAGCACCAGCTCCCACGCCAAGCCCAGCGCGATCAATGCGAGCGTTGCGACCACGGCACCTTGTCGCGAACGCCGCACGGCAGCCGGGGGCTCGATCGCATGGTCCATGCTGGCATCATAGGCTGATGGTTTCTTCCACGAACCTCGTCGAACGATGGCGCGACCAGGTCGCAAACCTGTCGGACACGCTCCAGCATTGGCCGTGGCGCGACACCGTGCTCACCTTGTGGCGGCGCTTTCGCGAAGACCGCTTGGGCCTGACCGCGAGCAGCCTGACCTTCACGACGCTGATCGCGCTGGTGCCGCTGGTGACGGTGATGTTGGCGATCTTTTCGGCGTTTCCGATCTTCGCGGGCTTTCAACTCGCGCTCGAGACGTACTTCGTGCAGAACCTCGTGCCGGCGACGATCGCGCAGCCGGTGCTGCAGTCGCTGACGCAATTCGCGGTCAAGGCCGGGCAGTTGGGCACGGCGGGCTTCGCGGCGCTGCTGCTGACGGCGCTGGCGCTGGTGTTCACGATCGACCGAACGCTGAACGGCATCTGGCGTGTGCGGCGGCGTCGGCCGTTCGCGCAGCGGGTGCTGGTGTATTGGGCTGCGCTGACGCTGGGGCCGCTGCTCATCGGCGTGTCGTTGACGCTGACGACCTACGCGCTGACTGACACCACACGCGTGGCGCGATCGATCTCGCCGTTGGCCGAGTTCGGGCTCGAGGCGATCGAGTTCCTGCTCTTCGCGTTCGGCGTCGCCGCGTTCTTCCGCTACGTGCCTCACACGTACGTGCGCTGGCGCCACGCGATGGCCGGCGGCATCTTCGTCTCGGTGGGTCTTGCCCTGGCCAAACGCGGCCTCGCGTGGTGGGTGTCGTCGATGGGTTCGTACTCGGCCGTCTACGGTGCGTTCTCGGCCGTGCCGATCTTCCTGCTGTGGGTCTACCTGGCATGGGTGATCGTGCTGCTGGGCGCGGTCATCGCGGCCTATGCGCCGAGCTTGTCGATGCGCATCGTCGACACGCCGGGCGCCGTGGGGCAGCGGTTCGCGACCACCGTGGCGGTGCTGCGTGAACTGGACGTCGCCCGGCGCGGCGCGGCCCGCGGCTTGGCGCTGGAGCGCATCGCGCAGCGCCTGCGCGCAGACCCGCTGCGCATCGAGCCGTTGGTCGACACGCTGATCGAGATGGATTGGGTTGCGCGCGTCGAAGAAGAGGGCGCTCAGCGCCTGGTGCTGCTGGTCGACCCGGCCACCACGCCGGCCGCAGCGCTGGTCGACCGCGCATTGATGTCGCCCACGCCCGCGATGCAGCACCTGCGGCGCCGGCTTTCGCTGGACACACTGATGCTCGCCGACCTGCTCGGCTAGCCCGGATAGCCCCTCACCCCAGCCTTCTCAATCCACGGGCAACAACTCGGCCATTCTCGAGTCGGTGCTGTCCATGGTGCTCGACATCGCCAGCATCGACGCGAAGGCATCCGGCGACAGCGGCAGGCTGTGCAGGTAGCCCTGGTACTCGTCGCAGCCGCGCTGGTGCAGGAACTCGAGCTGTTCCGCGTTCTCGACCCCTTCGGCCACGACCTTCAGGTCGAGCATGTGGGCCATCGCGATGGTCGCGGTGATGATCGCCGCGTCGCTCGAGTCGGTCGCCAGGTCGCGCACGAACGATCGGTCGATCTTCAGCGAAGACACCGGCAGACGTTTCAGGTAGCTCAGCGACGAATAGCCGACGCCGAAATCGTCGAGCGCCATGCGCACGCCCGTCTGCGTCAGTGCCGTCGCGTTGCGGATGCTGACCTCGGGGTTGATCAGCAGCACGGTCTCGGTGACTTCGATCTCGAGCATCGAGGCCGCCAGGCCGTGGTCGCCCAGTGCCTTCGACACCAAGGGCGTCAGGCTCGACTCGCACAGATGCGTCGCCGCCAGATTCACCGCCACCGGCACGATCGCCACATCGGCGTCGCGCCAAGCCGCCTGCTGGGCGCAGACCGCGTGGATCACCCATTCGCCGAGCCGCACGACAAGGTTGCACTCCTCGCACAGGGCGATGAACTCGGCCGGGTACACCAGGCCGCGGTCGGGGTGCTGCCAGCGCACCAGCGCTTCGGCGCCGATGATGCGGTTGGTCGCCACGTCGACACGCGGCTGGTAGTGCAGCACGAACTCGCCGCGGTCGAGCGCACGCCGCAGCAGTTGCTCGGTGTTCATCTTGTCGAGCGCGCGCTCTGTCATCGATGCGTCGTAGAAGTGGAAGCGGCCTTTGCCTTCCTCTTTCGCGCGGTACATCGCGATGTCGGCGTGCTTCAACAGTTCTTCGATCTCGACACCGTCGTCGGGGTAGATCGCGACGCCGACGCTGCCGCTGATGAAGAGCTCGTGCTCGGCGATGTGAACCGGCTCGCTCATCGCAGCCAGCAGTCGCCGGGCGACCAGTGCCGCGTCGTCGGTGTCGCGTACGTCGCTCACCAATCACCGTGAACTCATCGCCACCCAGGCGCGCGATGCTGGGCGCTTCCACCGCCTCGGCCGCTGCGCGGCTGACGGTGTCGAGCGCGCGGATCGATTTGACCAACCGCGCGCTGACGATCTTCAGCAGCTCGTCGCCGACGCCGTGGCCCATGGTGTCGTTGATGCGCTTGAAGTTGTCGAGGTCGACGAACATCACAGCGACCTTCTGGCGGTGGCGGTGCGCGTAGTCGATCGCGGCGTCGAGCTGTTCGAGGTAAAGCAGTCGGTTCGGCAGCCCGGTCAGGGTGTCGTAGTAGGCCAGACGGCGGATCTGCTCTTCGGCATCGGTTCGGTGCGTCACGTCGTGCAACGCGCCCACGACCTGCGTCGCGCGCCCGGCGTCGTCCTTGGCGGCGATCTCGATCTGCTGGTGCACGTGTCGCACCTTGTCGCCCACCTGCAGGCGATGCTGCAAGGCACAGCCCTTCGCGGTCTCGATGACCTTGGCAAGGGTGTCGCGCACGCGCGCCCGGTCATCGGGATGAATGCTCTCGAGCAGCACCGACAACGTCATCACGCCGCGCTGCGGATCTTGGCCGATGATGCGCCACGCTTGGTCCGACAACACCATGCGGTCGATCGACACGTCCCACAACCAGTCGCCCATCTCGCCGATGCGTTGCGCGTCGGACAGGCGCCGCTTGTGCTCGGCCAATGCATTGATGGCGGTGCTGGCACGCAGCATGTAACGAACACGGTGCGCCAGGATCGGCCAGTTGATCGGCTTGGTGATGAAGTCGTTGGCGCCGACCTCGAAGGCACGCTCGATCGACTTGACGTCGTCCAGGCCGGTCATCATCACGACTGGGATGCCTTGGCCGCCAGGCAGCGTGCGGATCTCGGCGCAGGCGGTGAACCCGTCCTTCACCGGCATGCTGACGTCCATCAGCACCAGGTCGGGCGGTGAGGCCAGCATCATGTCGACGGCACGCTGGCCGTTTTCGGCTTCGACCACTTCGAAGCCCGCACGCACGAGCGTGGCGCGCGTCAGGCGGCGCCCGCCAGCGTCGTCGTCGACGACCAGGATGCGGTTGGTCAGGGTGTTCATACCGTTGCCTCGGTCTGCGCGCGCAGCAGTGGCAGCACGCCGAGGTAATGCGCCTCGATCGTCGCCACCAAGGCTGCTGCGGTGTGAAGGTCTTCGTCGCGGCTCGCGTGTTCGAGTTGCCGACAGGCTTCGCCGAGCTGACTGGCGCCGACGTTCTGGCTCGCCGACTTCATCGCGTGCGCGACGCGGGCGATCTCGGTGGTGTCGTTGCGGGCCAGCCCTTGGCGCAGGTTGGCAAGGTGCCCGGGCGCTTCTTCGATGTAGATGCCGATCACTTCGCGCAGCACGCCGGCTTCGCCATCGGGGTCGAGCGAGCGGATGTTGTCGAGCGCGCGCTGGTTCAACGTGATCGCCGGGTCGGCACCCGCCTCGGGCATCAACTTGCCGGGTTCGGTCGCACGGGCGTTCGACGCCATCTCGACCAGGTCTGTCGGCAACCAGCGTGCCATCGTCGCGGTGAGCTGGTTGCGCGAGTAGGGCTTGGCCAGGTGGTCGTCCATGCCCGACGCCAGACAGGTGTCGGCGTCGCCGACCAGTGCGTTGGCGGTCAGTGCGACGATCGGGATGCGTTGTCCATGGCCCTGCGACGCTTCCCACGCGCGGATCGCACGCGTGGCCTCGTAGCCGTCCAGCACCGGCATCTGGCAATCCATCAGCACGATGTCGTAGCCGCCGCGCTTCACCCCCTCGAGCGCCTCCTGGCCGTTGGGCACGATGTCGAACGTGCAGCCCATCAGCTTGAACATGTTGCGCGCCACGATCTGGTTGACGCTGTTGTCTTCGGCCATGAGCACGTGGGCGCGGATGAATGTCGTGTTCGACACGTCGGCCTTCGTTTGCGCGTTGGTCTGCGACGAACTGCCCAGCGACTGAGCGAGCGCGCGGAACAAGTCCTGCCGCCGCACGGGCTTGGACAGGTAGGCGCTGACGCCCAGGGTGCGCGCTCGAGACAACTCGGTGTCGGAGTGCAGCGAGGTCACCATCACGATCGGCAGCTTCGCCAACGCCGGGTCATGGCGCACGACCGAGATCAGGTCCATGCCGGTCATGCCCGGCATCTTCATGTCGACGATGGCCAGATCGAAGGGCCTGCCTTCGTCGACGGCTTGGCGAAGCTTGGTCAGCGCCTGCATCGCGTCGGCGGCACTGTCGCGGTCCATGCCCGCCGTGCGCGCGTGGTGCATCAAGATCTCGGTGTTCGTCTGGTTGTCGTCGACGATCAACGCGCGCTTGCCGGCCAGCTCTTTCGGGTAGGCGGTCTTCGGCAGGTTCGCGGCCTCTTGCAGCGGCATCGTGAACCAGAAGGTCGAGCCCTTGCCTTCGGCGCTGTCGACGCCGATTTCGCCGCCCATCAGCTCGACCAGCCGTTTGCAGATCGCCAGGCCCAGTCCCGTGCCGCCGTAGCGGCGCGTGGTCGAGCTGTCGGCCTGCGCGAAGGCGTTGAAGAGCTTGGCGCGAACTTCTTCGCTCATGCCCGGGCCGGTGTCGTGAACGCTGACGAGCACGCCGCGCGATTCGTCGCGGGCGATGTCGATCAGGATCTCGCCCGTGTCGGTGAACTTCAGCGCGTTGCCCAGCAGGTTCGTCAGCACCTGGCGGAAGCGGAACGGGTCGCCCTTGAGAAGCGACGGCATCGATTCGTCGAACCGGCACGCGAGCTCGAGGCCCTTGGCGTGCGCGCGCTGCGCCAGCAACTGCACCACGTCTTCCACCGCCTGGTAGAAGTCGTAGTCGAGCGTCTCGATCTCGAGCTTGCCCGCCTCGATCTTCGAGAAGTCGAGGATGTCGTTGATGATCATCAACAACGTCTCGCCCGAGTTGCGCACCGTCTGCACCAACGGGCGCTGCTCGTCGGTCAGCGGCGTCTCGAGCAGCAACTCGGTCAGGCCCAGCACACCGTTCATCGGCGTGCGGATCTCGTGGCTCATGTTGGCCAGGAACTCGCTCTTCGCGTTGTTGGCGCGTTCGGCCGCGGCCTTGGCGTCGCGCAACTGCTGTTCGCTCTCGCGCAGCGCGTTCTCGGCCAGCGCGCGTTCGGTGATGTCGAAGAACACCGTGTAGGTGCCCGTGACCTCGCCCTTGTCGTTGACGTCGGGCACGTGGCGGCCCGAATGCCACACGGCGCGGCCGTGGCGGTCGATGCGCTTGCGTTCCAGCGGCACGTCGACACCGGTCATGGCGGTGCGCAGTCTCGGCTCGATGTCGGCCCAGACGCCGTCGTCGACGATGTCCTGCACGCGCTTGCCGACCACTTCGGAATCGGACATGCCCAGCCACGAAGCTTGCGCGCGGTTGATGTAGCGGTAGCGGTAGTCGGCGTCGATGTAGGAGATCGTCACCGGGATCTGGTCCATGATCGTGCGCAGGCGCTGCTCGGAGCGCAGCGCAGCGTCGAGCGAAGCCTGGACGCTGGTGATATCGACCGCGACCAGGTCGATCGCTTCGATCACGCCGTCGGCGTTTGTCACGGGCGACATCTCGGCGCGAAGCCTACCCACGCCATGCGCTGCATGCAGCACCGACACCGACAGCGACTGCGCTTCTCCGGCACGGCAGCGCGCGAGTGCGTTGGCCACGGCGACGTGATCGCCCGGCATGAACGCCGTGTGCAGCGGCCGGCCGAGGACCTCGCGTCTCGAGACGCGCAGTGCCGCGAGCAGCGCGTCGCTGACGGCCACGGTGACGCCTTGCGCATCCAGACGCGCGCACTTGGCGGTGGTGTGGAACTGCGGGACGAGGGGCGATGGTGCTGCGTTCATGTCGTCACCGGTTCGGGGGCCGTGACCGCCGCTGCAAGGTGCAGCGCGTTCAGATCAAAGACCATCAGCTCGGCGTTACGCGCAGCCGCATGCTCGGCTGCGGGTGAGGCCTCGGGCAGGGTCTCGCGCAGCACACGGGCCACGCCCTTGCTGCCGAGGACGAGGATCCGTCGCTGGCCGTGGCGTTCGGCCACGCGATGAAGCGCCGCGATCACGCGCTGGCCGAAGTCGCACGTCGACTCGCCGCCTGGGGGCGTGACGCCGCTGCGCATGGCGTCGTCCGTGGTTTCGACCGGTTGGAGGTTCCACGCGCCGAGCAGCCGTTCGCGGAAGCCTTCGTCGATCTCGATCGGCGTGCCGCCCAGCACGCGGGCAACGATCGACGCGCTCTCGAGCGTGCGCTTCAACGGGCTGCACACGATGGCGTGAAGTCTCACGTCCTGCGCACTCAGGTGCTGCGCTGCGATCAGCACCTGCTCGCGGCCGACCAGGGTCAACGGAACGTCGAGGTCGCCTCCGCAGCGCAAGCCGTCGAGGTTGGGTTGCGTGGCGCCGTGACGCATGAACCACAGCGGGTTTTCGAACGGGACGCGGGGACGAAGCTGGAGCATGGTGGTGGTCGGAGGTGTCAGCGCAGCATGCTTGCTGGTGCGATCCGGATCGGTGTGCCGGGCATGCGCTCGCGCGTCGGTGCATGCAGCACCGACCACTCGTGAGTCGCGACGTCGGAGTTCAGCAGCCAGTCGCGGATGAACGCGATCTGATTGCGGTCGGCCAGCAGCGGCGCGTGGCCGGTTTCCGGCAGATGCATCAGTGTCAGGTTCTTGCCCGCGCGCATGCGCTTGATCGTCGGCTCGAGCAATGCGTCCGACTCGAGGCCGTGAACCAGCAGGATCGGCACCTTGACCTTCTTCCACTCGTCCCACTGGTTCAGGCTCTTGCGGGCCGAGACGCGATAGGCCTGCAGCGCGCGCACGTCGTGGCGGTAGACGCGGCCGTTTTCTTCTTCGGACCAGCGTGTCTGGTGGAACGTCAGGTTGAAGCGGATCTCGTCGCCAACGGGGCCGTCGTTCTTCTGCGAGGCACCGACGCGACGCAGCATGTCGGCCGGATCGCGGAAGACGTAGTGGCGCGCCAGCGTTTGCGAGCGACGGCGACGCCGGCCCACCGGAATGTGCGGCCCGATGTCGTTGAGGATCAGGCGGCTGATGAGCTTGGGCTGTTTCGACGCGAGCAAGATCGCGGTCGATCCGCCCATCGACGAACCCAGCACGATCACCGGCTTGCCGCCCAGATGCACGATCAGCTGACGCAGTTGCTCGGCGTAGGTGTCGTACGAATAGTCGCCCTGATCGGCAAGCCAACCCGAGCGGCCGCGGCCCAACCAATCCATGCAGATGACGCGAAAGCGATCCTGCAGGTCCGCCGCCAGGTAGTTGAAACGCATCGCCACGCTGGCGACGCCGCCCAGGCACACCACCATCGGCGCGTCCAGCGGGCCCCAGTCGGTATAAGAGACGTTGACCTGATAGGGCTTGCGCAACCGCGCGATCGTCTGCGGCTGCAGGCGCACCGGATGTTCGTAGTCGAAGTGCCCCAGACGGAACTGCCCATGGAAGCGGCCGACGACCTCGGCGGCCATCGCCATGTATTCCTTCCACGTGCGAAGCACGCGGCGGCGGCTCGGCAGCGGCGGTTCCCAATGCGGCTCGAAGAGCGCGCCGGGCATCGTCTCGCCGGTCAATTCCCCTTGCGGCTCCCAGCGGGCGCCGGCCAGTGCATTCATATCGTTGACGCTTGTTGTGCAACCGGCGTCGGACGCGCTCATAGAAGCGCAACCGGCCGGCCGAATGCAAAAAGTGTCCCCCGACACTCGCCGTGGCTGCTGGCACTTTTGCACGCACGGCAGGATGCGCGGGCGGCATGGCCGTGTGTCGCGCACTTGTTCTCGGCCGCTGCGTGACGGTGTCACTTTCCTGCACGACACACATGGCGGTCGCGTCGAAAACTCATCGCCTGTGCGCACTTTTGCCGACTCGCTCACCGAGAGCACGCGGCTTCGAAGGGGGTGACCGATAGACTGCTGCGAGCCCTTTCTTCGTTGGTGAGTCATCACAGGCAAGGGCAGCCGATACACGGTCACGGCCGTCGTCGAATCAATCACCACAGGACGTTCCGACCTCGCATGTCGCTCGAAGAGCAGAAGGGCTCGTCGACTCACACCCACCGGCAATTGGTGCTGGTGGCCGTGCTCGTGTGCTTCTTCGCGGCGAGCATGGCCGGCATGCTCAACTTCTTCAAGTACCGGGCACTTGCCGAGCGTCTGGTGCACGAGCGCCTGGTGGTCACGGGGCAGGGCATCGAGGCGAGCATCCGTTCGTCGCTGGCGCTGGGCATGCAGTTCGCCGACATCGTGACGCTGCAAGACAAGCTCGAGCGCGAGCTGCGCACCGATGACATCACGCGCACGATCCAGGTCTTCGACGTGCATGGCGAGACGCTCTACAGCACCGACAGCCTGCGTGCCTTCCGCGGGGTCCCCACGAATTGGTTCGAGGCCGCCAAAGACATCCGACGACGGCGTATGGACGGTGAAGGACGGCGTGAATTCCGCCGTCGGCGTCGCGGTGCGCAACAACATCGGCCTGGTGGTCGGCTACCTCGCGCTTCGCTACGACGAGAACCTGGTGCAGGCGCCCATCATGGACGTGGCCCGGCGCATTGCGTTGACCACGTTCGCGACCTTTGTGGTCTCGGCGCTGCTGGCTTCGCTGGCGTTGCTGGCCGTGCTGCGCGGCATTGGCAAGGACATGGATCGCGTCGAAACGTATGTGGACGCCGTGGCGCGTGGTGACGTGGGCGTCAAGTCTTTGCGTGGCCCCTTCGCCAAGCCCGTGAGGCGGTTCTTGCGCACGGTCGGCCGCGCTGATCGGCACATTCACAACATGCGCGCAGCCTTGCGCAAGCGGTCTTCGACAGGCGCCGTCGCTGGAACAGGCGCCGTCGCGGGGCCGGGTGCCGCAGTCGTCGCCTCGAAGCGCGCGGCTGCTGACGCGGAGGATGGCGCCGCCAGTATCGGCGAGACGTCCATCCGCGGTGACGAAAAGATGCACGTCCCGAGCGATCTGGGCGCCGTACCGTGAACCAAGGCTATCTGCGCTCGATCTACCTGCGCCTGGCCGGCGTGGTGATGCTTGTCGTCGCCCTGAGCCTGGTGGTCCAGGCGTACGTTTCGCAAAACATGTTCGAGCGCGCGCTGGGCCCCGACATGGCGAAGAAGGTCGCCGTGGCGGCTGCGTCGACGCGTGAGTTGATTGTCGAAGCGCTCGGGCACAACGTGGTCGTGTCCGAGATCTACGGCATCGAACAGACCTTCGACGAGTTGAAGAACACGATCCCCGACATCGGCTATGCGGCGCTGACCGACACCAACGGCGAGATCCTGTTCCAGCGCTTCGTGCCGCCCGTGGGCGTGGGCGAGTACCTGACGTCGCGCACCGTGCTGTCGCTGCTCGAGCGCGTCGATACGCCGGCCATATCGCAGCGCGTGGGCGACCAGTACGTGGTGTCGCTGCCCGTGGTCTCGCTTCAGGGCAAGGCCGGCATCCTGCACATCGGCGTCAGCGTCGAATTCATCAACCGCATCATGACGGACATGCTGTTCGACGTGGTGGTCGTGCTGGTGGTCGCGCTGTTCTTCACGCTCGAACTGCTGCACCTGATGGCGGGCCGCCGCGTCGAAGCGTCGCTCAACGCGCTGGGTGCGGTGCTGGAACGCGGCGCGCGCGGCGACTTCACCACCGCGACCAAGGTGCGTGCGCAAGGCATGTTCGGGCGGTTGGTGTCCAAGCTCGACGCGTTGCGCGTGAAAGCCAACGGTTCGTACGACCAGCTCACGCAGGAAGTCGACTTTCTGCGCACGCGGCCCGAGGCGATGCGCCCGTCAGCGGCGCCCGGCCGTTCCGAAGCTGCTGACGCGCCCCCTCGGGGGGCAGCGAGCGCCAGCGAGCGTGGGGGCATGTCCCAGCTGGCTCGCGTGCGCGCCGGCATGATGGCGCTGGCGCGCCGCTACCGCTTCGGCACGGCGATCGAAAGCA
Organism: uncultured beta proteobacterium; assembly: GCA_963738615.1. GTDB lineage: Bacteria > Pseudomonadota > Gammaproteobacteria > Burkholderiales > Burkholderiaceae_C > CAVTWY01. The sequence continues at coordinate 90,795 of CAVTXI010000010.1, read as the reverse complement.
CCGAGCGCTTCGACGACGACAAGCTTGTCAAGGTTCGCGCGCCGCTGTTCACGTTCATCCTGGCCGAAGAGCTCACGCGCCCGTTCCTGCCCGGCTACGTCAAAGACCTGCTGGTGCCCGTGCCGTGGCTGTCGCCCGAAATCGTCGTGGGCCTGCCGATCGTGCTGTTCATGCTGATCGTGGCTCTGGGGCAACCGTTCATGGGCCTGTACGCCGCACGCGTGGGCATCCGCAAGGCCATGGTCACCGGCGCGGTGATCGCTGCCGCGGGCTTCGCACTCAGCGGCATGGCGCAGAGCGTGCTCGACCTGATGTTGTGGCGCGCGATGTGCGCCGTGGGCTACGGCATCGTCTTCGTGGCCGCGCAGGCGCACACGCTCGAGTACGCCGACGCTGCGAACCGTGCGCGCAGTTTCGCGGTGTTCATCGGCGCCATCATGGTCGCGACCGTTTGCGGCCCGTCGATCGGCGGCATCTTGGCCGACAACATCGGTGAGCGGCAGACCTTTGGGCTGGCGGCGCTGCTGGCGCTGGCGTCGCTGTTCACGATCAAGTCGATGCCCGACGCACAGGCGCGCACGCCGGGTGCTCAGGCACCGCGCATGCCCAGCCTGCGCGAGATCGGCTCGCTGATGATCAACCGCCGCTTCATGACCGTCACCGGCCTTGCGGCCATTCCGGCCAAGATGCTGCTGACCGGCCTGTGCTTCTACCTCGTACCGCTGTACCTGCTGTCGATCGGCAGCACGCAGGCGATGGCGGGCCGGGTGCTGATGATCTATGGCGTGGTGATGGTGCTGGTGATGCCACTGGGCGCCAGCCTGGCCCACTCGCGCGTGCGCATGGAATGGCTGGTCGGTGCCGGCCTGCTTCTGTCGGGTCTGGGCGGAACGATGCTCATCCTGGGCGAAGGCGTGTTGTGGGTCTTCGCCGCCGTGGGATTCGTGGGGCTGGGCCAGTCGCTGTCGATCGCGGCGCAGAGCGCGCTGGTGCGCGAGCACTGCGAGCGCGAGATCTCGCGCATGAGCGAGCCCACCGTCTACGGCGTCTATCGCCTGCTCGAGCGCCTGGGCAACGCGGCTGGGCCGATCTTGGCAGCGCTGCTGGTGCTGTCACTCGGCTATCGGAAGAGTTTCATCGTCGCGGGCGCCAGCGTGCTCGTGTGCGGCCTGCTGTTCCTGCTGCTCACCCGGTTGCCGCAGCTGTTTCGTCGCAAGCGCGACGAACCCGTGGCCTCGGTTGCAGCCGTCGCCGCGCGCGAGCGCCGCACCAAGCCACCCGACAAACGCACCCTCGAGCCTTCTCCTCCCAAGGCCGAAGCGGCCGCATCCGTCCTCGAGACCGCCTCCTGAACTATTCGCAGTCATCGCCATGAACAACTTCATCAAACGTCGAGACCTTCTTGCCGCCGCCCTGGCCACGGGTGCAACCGGCGTCATCATGCCGCGCGACGGCTGGGCGCAGACGACTGCGGCCGCGGCCGGCGCCGGCGCCAAACGCGTGGGCACCTCGACCGCGGGCAAGCCGTACCGCATCTACGCGATCACGTTCCGCGGCATGACCGACGTGGAGCGCGGCTTCGAAGAGCACTTCGCCGCACGCAAGATCCCGGTGCAGATCACCTACCGTGACATGAACCGCGACCCGAAGCGCATGCAGGGCTTCATCGACGAAATTCGCGCCACCAAGCCCGATCTGGTCTACACCTGGGGCACGACGGTCACGCTGGGCGTTGTCGGCCCGGTGAACACGACGACGCCGGAGAAGTTCATCTCCGACATCCCCGTCGTCTTTACGCTTGTGGCCGCACCGCAGCTGGCGAAGATCACGAAGGACGACGGCTCGGCGCGGCCGAACCTCAGCGGCGTGGTGCACATCGCGCCGCTGTCCGCGCAGATCAAGGCGATCAGCGACTACCGCCCGTTCAAGAGCATCGGTGTGATCTACACGCCCACCGAAGAGAACTCGGTCGTGGTGCTCAACGAGCTGCGTGGTTTGGCGAAAGAGAAGGGCTTCGAGATCATCGAGCGGCCCTTCAAGCTCGACGCCAACCGCAAGCCGCTGCCCGACGGCGCGACCGACCTGGTGCGCGAGATCCGCGATGCGAAAGCGCAATGGCTGTACCTGCCGCCCGACAGCTTCCTGGGCCTGATGGCGCAGGACACCATCATCCCGTCCGCGATGAACCTGGGCCTGCCGACCTTCGCGTCGACCGAACAGTTGATGCAGGCCGGCGCGCTGATCGGCCTGATCAGCCGCTACCACAGCGTGGGCCAATACACGGGCCTGAAGGCCGAGGAAATTCTGGTCGGCAAGAAGCAGCCGAGTGCGGTACCGGTCGAGCCGCTGAAGAAGTTCAGCTACCAGATCCGCATCAGCGCGGCGGAACGCCTGAAGCTGATGCCGCCGCTGCCGATGTTCAACTACGCCGAAATCCTGAACGAGGCGCCGATTTCGCAGTAGTGGTTTGGACCGGGATTCAGGACGGACTTTGCGGCGCCTTCGGGCGCCGTTTTTCATGGCGATGCATCCCAAGGTCACTGTCCAAATCGCACAATATGGACAAAACAGATAAAGTTGCGCCTCCATGAAGCGAATGTCCTCCACGCACGCCAAGCAGAACTTCGGCGAACTTCTCGAGGCGCTGGCACGAGGGCCGGTCGCCGTCGAGCGTCACGGCAAGGTCAAGGCCATCGTCTGTTCACCCGAGGCATTCGGGCAGCGTCCCGACGCCGCGCAGGTGCCTTCGACAAACTCGAGCCAGGCTATGGCGGCGCGACGAGAGGCTCGTGCGGCCCAGCAGTTGGTCGAGATCGGCCGCCTTGTCCGGCACCAGCAATGGGCCATCGAACTGTTGTTGATGTCCAGGGCGAAGCGTTTGGCGCTGGTGCGGCGCGCTCGCGCCGAGGTCGCCAGGTGGCGACGTGAACGCCTGTGCTCCCCCGACTACGCAGACCGCTGGGAGGCTCTGCTCGATCGACCTGTCGAAGACCTCGCGCGAGCGATGGGCTCCGATCTGCTGGAAGAGGGAACGGCGCTGCGGCAGAACTCGCCCTGGCCCGTGGTGTGGCCGTGAGACGCGAATACCTCTTCAAGCTGTTCGACGAGGCGCGCCGGATGACCGGTCACCCCGACTACGTTGTCATCGGCAGCTTATCTATTCTGGGGATCGGCGACGAGGACGAACTACCGGTCGAGATGTCGATGTCGACCGACGTTGACTGCTGGACGAAGGCCGACCCGGGGCGCATCGGCGATGTGCAAGCAGCGCTCGGCGAAGGCTCGGCGTTCCATCGTGCCAACGGGTACTACCTCGATCCGGTCTCGCCGAGCTTGCCGAGCCTGCCCGACGGGTGGGAGGCGCGGATGAACAGCCTCGAAAACGACGGCGTGCGTATCTGGTTTCTCGATCCCGACGACGCGGCAGTTTCGAAGTACGCGAGGAGCGCGCCGAACGACCTACGCTGGATTCGCGCGGGCATCGTATCGGGCTACGTTTCGCTGCCGAAGGTCAACGCACGGATCGCGTCGACGACGTTCCTGAATGCCGACGAACACGCCACGGTCAGGAAGCACGTCGAGGCAGATCGGGCCTGGTTCGAAAAGCTCAGGAAGGGCCGGGCCGCGAAGGCCAAGCGCACGGGGCCTTGATGCACGGTGGCTGCAGCGACCGTCATCAGAACGCGATCTTCCTCGTCCAAATGTCCTTGTACATCACCCAGTCGCCCATGAAGCTGTACAGCGGGCGGCTGAAGGACGCAGGCTTGTTCTTCTCGAAGCCGAAGTGGCCGAGCCACGCGAAGCCGTAGCCGCACAGCAGACCGTAGAGCAGGTACTGCGGTCGGCCGCTGGCGATCAGCATCACCAGGCACACCAGGGCCAGCGTCGAGCCTACGAAGTGCAGGCGTCGGCACGTGCGGTTGCGGTGTTCGCCGAGGTAGAAGGGATAGAAGTCGGCGAAGGACGCGAACGATTTCGGGTCGATGCCGGGATGATCGGACGTGGTGCTCATGTCGTGAAGCTCCTTCGTGGTCAAGTCAGCGCGGCGCGCATCGCACGCAGCACGTCGTCGGGTGCCTCTTGCATCGGGTAGTGGCCCGAAGGCACGCGATGCACGTTCGCCTTCAATGCCTGCACGATGCCGGTCGCGCTTCGGGCCGGCGTCATCTGATCGGACTCGCCGAGGATCAGATGCGAGGTGCAGGTGACCTTGGCCGCCGTCGACATACCGCCAGCGTATTGGTTGCAGGCCGAGAAGTCGGTGTGGAACAGCGTCGGGTCGGTGCTGCGCGCGGCGACCATGCGCATCAGCGAGCGTGCCGAGCCTTGCAGCCACATGCCCGGTCCGGGGAACGAGGGCTTGGCCGCCATCGTCGAGAACGAGAAGCCCACCACGCGGTCGATCGCGGCGTGAACGTCCTTGCGGCTCAGATCGAGCAATGCCTGCGGTACCGGCATCGGCACGCAGGTGCCGATCATCACCAGCCGATCGATCGTGATCGACGTCGTTGTGCTCGCACGCGCCGCGGCCTCGAGCGCGATGAGCGAGCCCATGCTGTGCCCGACCAACGCCGCGCGCCCGACACCCGCGGCGTGCAGCAGCGCAAGCAGCCAATCGGCCATCGCTTCGACGTTCGTGAGCGCCGGGCCGTCGCTGCGCATGTGCCCCGGCAAGTCAACTGCCAACACGCTGCGCCCGTGGTGCGCGAACCAGCGCGCCAGCAGGTTCCACACGCCGTGGTCGCCCATGGCACCGTGCACGAACACCACCGTCGGCAGTTTCGCGTTGAAGGGCTTGCCGCCGGTGTAGGCGTACGCCTCGCAGTCGTTGATCTCGAGCTTCATGCCGCTTTCTCCGCCGCCTTCAGCGCGCGCTTCAGGTCTTCGATCAGGTCATCAGCGTCTTCCAGGCCGACCGAAAGGCGGATCGTGCCCGGCCCGATGCCCGCTGCGGCGAGTGCAGCGTCGTCCATGCGGAAGTGCGTTGTCGATGCCGGGTGGATGACCAGCGACTTCGCGTCGCCGACGTTGGCCAGGTGCGAGAAGATCTTCAGCGCTTCGATGAAGGCCACGCCTTGTGCGCGATTCCCTTTCAGGTCGAACGAGAACACCGCGCCGCAACCGCGCGGCAGCAGCGTTTTCGCAAGCGCGTGGCTCGGGTGGCCCTCGAGCTCCGGATAGCCCACCGACGCGACCATCGGATGCGCTGCGAGAAACGCCACCACCTTGCGCGTGTTCTCCACGTGGCGCGACATGCGCAGCGACAGCGTCTCGATCCCTTGCAGCATCAGCCATGCGGTGTGCGGGCTCATGCACGCGCCGAAGTCGCGCAGCCCCTCGCGCCGTGCGCGCAGCAGGAACGCGCCTTCGCTCGACTCTTCCGCGAACACCATGCCGTGGAAGCCTTCGTAGGGTTGGTTCAGTTCGGGGAAACGATCGGCGCGGCTCCAGTCGAAGTGGCCGCTGTCGACCAGCACGCCGCCCACCACCGTGCCGTGGCCGCAGAGGAATTTCGTGGCCGAGTGATAGACAAGATCAGCGCCGTGATCGAAGGGCCGCATCAGCCACGGCGTGGTGAAGGTGCTGTCGACCAGCAGCGGCACACCGGCCTCGTGCGCGATGGCGGCCACGGTGGGCAAGTCCAGCACATCGAGGCCCGGGTTGCCAAGCGTCTCACCGAACACCAGCTTCGTGTTCGGTCGGATCGCGGCGCGAAAGCCGTCGACGTTGCCGGGCTTGACGAAGGTGGTTTCGATACCAAAGCGCGACAGCGTGTAGTGCAGCAGGTTGTGCGACCCGCCGTACAACGCCGAACTGGCAACGATGTGCGAACCCGCACCCGCAAGCGTGACGATCGCCAGGTGCAGCGCCGCCTGCCCGCTGGCGGTGGCGATGGCGCCCACGCCGCCTTCCAGCGCGGCCATGCGCTCTTCGAACACCGCGTTCGTCGGGTTGCTGATGCGCGAGTAGACGTGGCCCGATCGCTCGAGGTTGAAGAGCGACGCCGCGGCCTCGCTCGAGTCGAACACGAACGACGTCGTGAGGTGGATCGGCGTGGCTCGCGCGCCGGTGGAGGGGTCAGGCGTGGCCCCTGCGTGAAGGGCCAGCGTGTCGAAGGCAGGATCGTTCGGGCCGGGCATGGCGGGTGGGTCTTTCGAGTGCGCCTGCGTCGGGATTGTGTGCTATGTTGACCACGCCGCGTCCTGTCCTCGTCGGCCGAATCGACGAGATATGCATGAGCGACGAGATATGCAAGAGCGACGAGATCTGCAAGAGGTGAACATGAAGGTCAGTGACATCCTCGCCGTCAAGGGAAGCACGCTCTTCACGGCGACGCCCAACGATCCCCTGGCGGAAGCAGTGCGAACGATGGCCGAGTTGGACATCGGTTCGCTCGTGGTCATGGAACACGGCGACGTTGCCGGGATCCTCACGTTCCGCGAAGTCATCAAGGCCGTGGTTCGCAACGGCGGTGCCGTCGGGACCGGCTCCGTGCGTCAGGTCATGGACGACTTCCCGGTCACATGCACGCCGGAGACCGAACTCGACGAGGTGCGCCGCCTGATGCTCAAGCGCCATGCGCGCTACGTGCCCGTGGTCGAGAACAAGACGCTGATGGGCGTGATCTCCTTCTATGACGTGGCCCGCGCGGTGGTCGAAAGCCAAGACTTCGAAAACCGCATGCTCAAGGCCTACATCCGCGACTGGCCGGTCGAAGAGCCGGACCAGATTCCGCCGACGGCGACGGCGAATTGATCGTCGCTGCGGCGAAGGGCTTCGACGGCAGGCTGGCGATGCTGGCCCAGAGGGCTCCCTAGAATCCTGCGATGTCTGGCAGCACCTTCGGCGAACTGTTCCGCGTCACCAACTTCGGCGAAAGCCACGGCCCCGCGATCGGGTGCGTGATCGACGGCTGCCCGCCCGGCATGGTGCTGAGTGCGGCCGACATTCAGCCTGATCTCGACCGTCGCCGTCCCGGCACCAGCCGCCACGTGACGCAGCGGCAGGAGCCGGACCAGGTGCAGATCCTCAGCGGCACCTACGAAGGCCTGACCACCGGCACGCCGATCGCGCTCTTCATCCAGAACACCGACGCGCGCAGCAAGGACTACGGCAACCTGCTCGACACCTTCCGCCCCGGCCACGCCGACTACACCTACTGGCGAAAGTACGGCCTGCGCGATCCGCGCGGTGGCGGGCGTGCGTCGGCGCGGCTCACGGCACCGATGGTCGCGGCGGGTGCGGTCGCGAAGAAGTGGCTGCGCGCCGCGCACGCAACCAGCTTCGTCGCGTGGATGTCGGCGCTGGGTGACATCGACATTCCCTTCGATGACGAATCGCAGATCCCGCTGAACCCCTTCTTCGCGCCCAACGCCGCGATCGTGCCGCGACTCGAGGAAGCGATGGACGCGCTGCGCAAGTCGGGCGATTCGGTCGGCGCGCGCATCGAGGTCGTCGCGCGTGGCGTACCTGCGGGCTTGGGTGAGCCGCTCTTCGACAAGCTCGACGCTGACATCGCCTACGCCATGATGGGCATCAACGCCGTGAAGGGCGTGAGCATCGGAGACGGCTTCGGCGTCGTCGCGCAGAAGGGCAGCGAACACGGCGACGAACTCTCGCCGCAGGGCTTTCGCAGCAACCACGCGGGCGGCGTGCTGGGCGGCATATCGACCGGGCAAGACCTGCGCGTGTCGATCGCGATCAAGCCGACGAGCTCGATCCGCCTGCCGCGCGCGTCGATCGACCGCGCCAATCAACCCACGGTCGTCGAGACGCACGGCCGCCACGACCCCTGCGTCGGCATCCGCGCTGCGCCGATTGCCGAAGCGATGTTGGCGCTGGTCGTGATGGACCACGCGTTGCGGCACCGCGCGCAGTGCGGCGATGTGCGGCTGCCGGTGCCGCCGATTTCGGGCCAAGCGTCATAGCCACGATGGAACGCACCACCGCCTCGGGCTTCAGGCTGGGGTTTTTGGTGGCCCTGGTTGGCGTTTTGGGCGTGATTTCGACCATCGCTGGGTGCATTGGCTGGCGGCCACCCGTGGTGCCGGTGCGCAGCGTGATGGTGACCGCTCCGGGCTCTGCGCCGATCAACCAACGTGTGCTGGTGATCTTCCTGCCGGGCGCGGGCGATACCCCCGAGCAGATCCTCGAACAGGGCTTCGCTGCTACGTTGCACCGGCAAGGCATCAAGGCCGACGTGCTGGTGCCTGATCTTCACGTGGGCTACTACACCGAAGGGCGGTTCGACGAGCGGTTGCGCATCGACATCGTCGAGCCGATGCGCGCGCGCGGCTATCGGCAGATTTGGTTCGCCGGGATCTCGCTGGGCGGCTTCGGCTCGATGATGTACGCGCGGGTGCACCCGCAGCATGTCAGCGGCGTCATCGCGCTGGCGCCGTTCGTCGCGTCGAACAGCGTGTTGGCCGAGGTGCGCAACGTCGGTGGCATCGCGAATTGGAACGAACCCGTGGTCGACGGCGATTGGCAGCGTGACCTGCTGCGGTGGCTGAAGGGCTACGCCGATCCGGCGGTCGCAGCCACGCGGCCGCCGTTGTACGTGGGTTACGGCAGCGAAGACGGGTTCGCCGAGTTCAACGCAGCTGTTGGCCAGGTGCTGCCGCGCGGCCATGCACGTGTGGCCCCTGGTGGTCACGATTGGCCGCCTTGGAAGCAACTCTGGGGCGAGTTCGTGAACCAAGTGGCGTGGCCGCGCGACTAGTTCCGTTGCGCGGGCGCCGTTCATCTCGCGCATCCGCGTTTCGTCGCCGGGGCGCGCAGCGCGTCACGTGGGATGCACAGGCACCCGGGGTGATTCCTACACTGACCAGGCCACAGAGCGCAACAGGACAAACAGGACACACGAATGAGAAGACGAGCAGTCGCTTGGACCCTGGGTGCGGTCGCCGTGCTGGCCATTGCCGGCATGGTCGCTCTGCGGGTGGTCGACAAGCGCGAGGAGGAGGCGAGGGCGAAAAAGGTCGAAACACCGCTGGTGTTCGAGCAGCGCGAGGTCGTGCGCCCGACGATGGCGGTGATGCCTTTGGCAGTCGAGTTCTCGGGCCCGCTGGTGGCGCCGCAGACGGCGATCGTGCGCGCCAAGTCGTCGGGGGTGCTGCTGTCGCTGGACGTGGCCGAAGGGCAGAAGGTGAAGGCGGGGCAAGCTGTTGGCCGCATCGACTCGAGCGATGTCGACAACCGCCTGGCCGAACGACAGGCGGTGCTCGAAGCGGCGCGTGTGCAGGTGGTGCAGGCGCAGCGCAACCATGAATCGAACCAGCGCCTGGCGCAAGAGAAGTTCATCTCGGCCAACGCGCTCGAGGCGTCGCGCGTCGCACTCGACGCGGCACGCGCCAACGTTCGCGCCACCGAAGCGCAATTGGGCACGGTGCGCGCCGCGGCGCGGCTGGCGACGCTGGTCGCACCGATCGACGGCGTGGTCGCCAAGAGGCAAGCGGTTCCCGGCGAGAAGCTTTCACCCGAGCAGCCCCTGCTGACGCTTGTTGACCTGCGTCGGCTCGAACTGGCGGGCAGCGTGGGCACGCATGAGGTGTCGCTGCTGAAGCCGGGCATGCCGCTCGACGTGACGGTCGAAGGCTCGGCGCGAACGATCCGCGCCTCGCTCGAGCGCATCGCCCCTGCTGCCGAGGCGGGCACGCGGTCGATCGGCGTGACGGTGTCGATTCCCAACCCGGACGAATCATTTCGGGCTGGCCAGTACGCGCTGGCGCGTGCGACGGTTCCCGACGACACGCCGCGCCTGACGCTGCCGACGACAGCGATCGCGAAGTCATCCGGGCAGGACTACGTGTGGCTGCTCGAGCAAGGGGTGCTGGCACGCCGCGCGGTCGCGACCGGTCGCAGCGACGCCGAGCGCGGCCGCGTCGAGATCTTGCGAGGTGTCACCGCCGACAGCGTCGTGCTTGCGCTGAAGTTCGACAACCTGCGCGAAGGCAACAAGGCGTCGGTGGCGGCGGCTGAGCGCGGCCTCGACAGCGCTAGTGCCGCATCGAAGTAGCACCACCATGTGGATCACCCGCGTCTCGATCAACCACCCCGTCTTCGCCACGATGGTGATGGTGGCGCTGTGCGTGCTGGGCATCGTTTCGTACGCGCGCCTGGGCGTCGAGCAGTTGCCCGACGTGCAGCCGCCGGTTGCCTTTGTCGATATCCGCTACCCGGGCGCCAGCCCCGAAGCGGTGGAGCGCGAAGTGACCAAGCTGGTGGAGGAATCGCTGAACAGCATCGCGGGCGTCAAGCGCATCACGTCGCGCAGCTTCGAGGGCCGCAGCCAGACCAGTGTCGAGTTCACGCTCGACGCCGACATGAGCCGCGCGATGCAGGACGTGCGCGACCGCCTGGCGATCGTGCAGGGTGCCCTGCCGCGCGAGGCGCGCCCGCCAACGGTGGTGCGCTTCAACACCGACAACAACCAGCCGACGGTGGTGATGGCGCTGATCTCGCCCACGCGCAGCACGCGCGAGCTGTCGGTGCTGGGCGAAGAGGTCGTGGTCCGGCGCATGCAGCGCGTCGCGGGTGTTGCCCTGGTGGGCATCAGCGGCGCACGTGCGCGCGAGGTGCGCGTCGACCTCGAGCCCACGCGCCTGCGCGCTTACGGCATCACACCTGCCGAAGTGTCGACCGCGCTGGCGCAGGCCAACACCGACCATCCGGTGGGCACGTTGTCGACCAACACGCACGACAGCCTGTTGCGCGTGGAAGGGCGCGTGCGCGACCCGAAAGCGTTTGCCGACGTGGTGATCGCGCGCCGCGGCAACCTGCCGGTGCTGCTGGGCGACCTGGGCACGGTGGTTGAACGCGAACGCGAGGCCGAATCACTGTCGCGCGTGAACGGGCAACCCGCGGTGACGCTGTCGGTTTTCAAGCAGCAAGACGCGAACATCGTCGCGACGGGCAGCGCCATTCAGCAGGCGGCCGAAGAACTGCGCAAGACGTTGCCGCCCGGACGTCGAACTGCGCCAGATCTTTGCGACCAGCGACTGGGTCAAGGGCTCGCTCGACGGCCTGCGCATGACGCTGATCGAAGGCGCGCTGCTGACGGTGGCGATCGTGTTCCTGTTCCTGCACTCATGGCGCTCGACCGTCATCACCGGCCTGACGTTGCCGATCGCGGTGATCTCGAGCTTCATCGCCGTCGATGCCTTCGGCTTCACGCTGAACTTCATGACGATGATGGCGTTGAGCCTGTGCATCGGCCTGCTGATCGACGATGCGATCGTCGTGCGCGAGAACATCGTGCGCCACGTCGCGATGGGCAAAGACCATCACACGGCCGCACGCGAGGGCACCGATGAGATCGGCCTTGCGGTGATGGCGACCACCTTCGCGATCTGCGCGGTGTTCGTGCCGGTCGCGTTCATGGGCGGGATCATCGGCAAGTTCTTCTACCCCTTCGGCATCACCGTGGTCGTCGCGGTGCTGATCTCGCTGTTCGTCAGCTTCACGCTCGACCCGATGTTGTCGTCGATCTGGAAGGACCCGCCGTCCGACCACCTGCGCAAATTGCCGTTGATCGGGCATCTGATCCGCCTGGCCGATCGTTTCCTCGACGTTACACATGCGATCTACGAATCGCTGCTGGATTGGGCTTTCTCCGCGAGGCGCTATCGGCTGATGGTGCCGCCGCTGCCGGCGTATGGCCATGGTTTCGGCAGCGACACGAAACGCGACAAGGCATCAACGCGCCGCTGGCGCTGGGCCACGATCACGCCGCGCGGCGTGGTGGTGCTGATCGGCGTGGCAAGCCTTGTTGGCGCGCTGGGCCTTGCGCCTCTGGTCGGCAGTGAGTTCGTACCGCAGACCGATCAGGGCTTTACGCAGTTGTCGGTGCGCATGCCCGTGGGCTCGAGTCTCGACCGCAGCGATGCGAAGGTTCAGCAGGTCGAAGCCGTGCTTCGGTCCATCCCCGAAGTCAAGACGGTGGTGACCAACGTGGGCGGCGATGGCGAAGGGCTTTCAGTGGGCCGCAATCAATCCGTGATCAACATCGCGCTGACGCCACGTCATGAACGCGCGCGGTCGCAGAAGCAGATCGAAGATCACATCCGCGACAAGATCGCGCCCATCGCGGGCATCGAGGTGTCGGTTGGGTTTGACCGGCCGATCTATGTGGCCGTGCTCGGCAGCGACGCCGAAGGGCTCACGAAGGTCGCGAGCGACTTCGCTGAAAAGGTGAAGGCGATTCCCGGCATCACCGACGTGGAGTTTTCGGCGAAGGAGGGCATCGCCACCTACGCGGTGCGCCTGAAGCCCGGTGCGGTGCGCGAGCTGGGCCTGACCCCGCCGCAGGTCGCCGCAAGCCTGCGCGCCTACGTCAACGGCGAAACCGCGACGGTGTGGACCACGCCGGGCGGCGAACGCGTCGAGGTGAACTTGCGCCTGCCGCAAGAGGCGCGCCGCAGCGTCGAGCAGATGAAGAACTTGCCCGTCGCCTTCGCGCGTGACGGCACGCCGATCGCGTTGTCTTCGGTGGCTGACATCGAATCGGTGACGAACCCCGAGGTCATCCGCCGCCAGAACCTGCAACGTCGCGAAGCCATCTTTGCCGGTGTGCAGGGCCGCAACGCAGGTGAAGTCGGCAGCGACGTGCAGAAGCTGGTCGATTCGACAACGCTGCCGCCGGGCTACAGCTTCGACGTCGGTGGTGCCACGCGTGAACAGGCCGAAGCCTTCAAGGGCCTGCTGGTCGCGATGGGCCTTGCGGTGGTGTTCATCTACATCGTGCTGGCCAGCCAGTTCGGCAGTTTCGTGCAGCCGCTGGCGATCATGGCGAGCCTGCCGTTGGCACTGATCGGCGTGATGTTGGCGCTGCTGTTCTGGCGCTCGACGCTGAACGTGTTTTCGATGATCGGCCTTGTCATGCTGATGGGGCTGGTGACGAAGAACGCGATCCTGCTCGTCGACTTTGCGAATCAAGCGAGGAGGGCGGGCGCGTCGGTGCCCGAAGCCCTGCGCCAGGCAGGTCTGATCCGCATGCGCCCGATCCTCATGACGACAGCAGCGATGGTCTTCGGCATGCTGCCGTTGGCGCTCGCGCTCAACGATGGCGGCGAGCTTCAGGCGCCGATGGGCCGCGCGATCATCGGCGGTGTGATCGCGTCGACGCTGCTGACGCTGGTGGTCGTGCCCGTCATCTACAGCTACCTGGTGCGCGAGCCGCGCGGTGCTCCCGAACGAACTGCGGCCTTGATGCCAACATCGGACACGTCCACGACAACCATGGCGACCCCGACATGAACCACTTCAAAAGCCGCACCGCCGTCATCACCGGCGCCGCATCGGGCTTCGGCCTCGAGCTGTCGCGCATCGCCGCGCGTGAAGGCATGCACGTGGTGATGGCTGATGTCCAGCCCGACGCGCTTGCGACTGCGCACAACGAGATCGCCGCACTGGCGCAAGCCAACGGTGCCGATGCGTTGGCGGTGCGTGTCGACGTGTCGCGCGCGGCCGACCTCGAGGCGCTGGCGCAAGCGACCGACAAACGCTTCGGCGCGCCACACCTGGTGGTCAACAACGCCGGCGTTGGCTCTGGCGGCTTGGTGTGGGAGAACACCGAAGCCGACTGGAACTGGGTCTTCGGCGTCAACGTGATGGGGGTGGTGAACGGCCTGCGCGCCTTCACGCCCCGCATGCTCGCCGCCGCCGAGAAGGATGCTGGTTACGAGGGCCACATCGTCAATACCGCGTCAATGGCCGGGCTGCTGGCGCCACCGACCATGGGTATCTACAACGCCAGCAAACACGCTGTGGTGGCGTTAACCGAAACGCTGCATCAAGACCTGTCGCTGGTGACGGATCAAATTCACGCGTCGTTGTTGTGCCCGTTCTTCGTGCCCACCGGCATCGCGGCGAGCGAGCGCAACCGCGCTGATTCGTCCGCCGCGCTGACGCGCAGCCAGCGCGTTGCCAAGGCCATGACCGACAAAGCCGTCGGCGGCGGCAAGGTCACGGCCGCGCAGGTCGCACAGCTTGTTTTCGACGCGGTCCGCGCGAAGCGCTTCTACATCTATAGCCACCCCAAAGCGCTGAAGAGCGTGCAGACGCGTCTGGAAGACGTGATGCAGCAGCGCAACCCGTCCGACCCCTATGTTGATAAGCCCGAACTCAGGGAAGAGCTGAAGCGTCTGCTGCGCGGAGGTTGAGCGCATGCCGAGCATGGGGACACCCACATTGACGCATGCGGCGTTGTGTGGAGCAATCGGAGGCATCCGCACGAAAGGGAGGTCGCTGCGGACACAACCCAATTAAAGGAACGCTCATGTCCAGAAAAGCCCGATTAATACCTCGGCCGAATACAGTTTGTTTCGTATTGATTCTGGCAACCGCAGTGCTCGCCGCCTGCGGTGGAAACAGCAGCAGCAGTACCGAGTCGTCTGCGCTCGAAGCCACCAAGGTCGAGACCCGGTCCGAGGCCACCACGCCCACATCCGTGTCCAGCACGCTGGCCGCGCTTGCTCTGCCGCCCGGATCCCAAGGTGCCATTGCCGCGCCGCGCGCGGCGCGGCAAGCCGAGGTCGATGTCTGGGTGCAACTCGCCGACCCGTCCGTCGCTCAGAAGAGCGTGGCCTTGCGCAGCACGATGGCGGGTGCGCAAACGAAAGCGGCGCAAGGTTCGCTGCGCTCGCAGATGACCGAACACAAGCAGTCGCTGAAGGGCCAGCAGGACGCCGCGGTGTCGTTCATCACCGGCATGGGCGCGCGTGAGTTGGGGCGTGTGCACGTCGCGCACAACGCGATCGCGGTGCGGATCTCCGCCGCGCGCGTAAGCGATCTTTCGGGCATTCCCGGTGTGGTCGCGGTGCGCCCCGTTCGGCACTACGAGATGGCGTTGGGCGAAACCGTGCCCTATGTCGGCGCCGCAGCGGCGCAGGCGGTCGGCAAAGACGGCAGCGGCGTTCGTGTGGCGGTGCTCGACTCTGGCATCGACTACACCCACCGCAACATGGGCGGCGCGGGCACAGCCGCGGCGTACGCCGCGGCCTATGGCGCGGCACCCGGCGATGCGTTGCAGACCACGCGCGATGGCCTGTTTCCCACCGCCAAGGTCGTCGACGGTTTCGATTTCGTTGGTGAGGCGTGGCCAAACTGCGCGGCCGGCACCGATTGCCGTACCGAAGACCCCGACCCGATCGATCTCGAGGGCCATGGCACGCATGTGGCCGACATCATTGCCGGCATCGGCCCGAACAAGGGTATGGCACCAGGCGCGAAGCTGGTGGCAATCAAGGTTTGCAGCGCAGTAGCTACGTCGTGCAACGGCGTTGCGTTGCTGAAGGCCGTGGATTTCGCGCTTGACCCCAACGGCGACGGCAGCATGGCCGACGCGGTCGACGTGATGAATCTTTCACTCGGCTCCTCGTATGGGCAGGAAGAAGACGATCTGACGTTCGCACTCGCCAACGCCGTCAGCGCTGGCGTCTCGGTCGTCGTGTCGGCCGGCAACAGTGCCGACCGCCCATACATCGTCGGCTCACCGTCAATCGCGTTGGGGGTGTTGAGCGTGGCGCAGACCCAGGTGCCCAGCGCGGTGTCGTACGCCTTGGTGGTCACGGGCATCACGCCATCCACCATCGTCAATACCGCATCCGTCGACTGGGCGCCGATCGGTGCCGGCTTCAATGGCGCCGTGGCGCAGGTTGGCCGCGGGTGTCCGGCGGATTCTGTCGCTGCGGGCAGCCCTGAAGATCCCTTCTTCAACGGCAACAGCCCTGCGGGCAAGGTCGCCTTGATCGACCGCGGCGGATGCTCGATCAGCCTGAAGGTCGACCGGGCGACGAAGGCCGGTGCCCTTGGCGTGATCATCGCCAACAACGCTGGTGGTGATCCACCGAGCTTCAGCTTCGGCGGCGGCACGCTGCCCATGGTGCCAACGATCGTGATCAGCCAAGCCGACGGCGCGCGCATCAAGACTGCCCTGGGCGCCACGGGCCTGAACCCGGCTGTGGTTGCCAGCATCAGCCAGGCATCAGCGATTTCAGTCGTCGGTGGCATGGTGGCAAGCTCTTCGCGTGGGCCGAGCTCCATCAACTCGGCGCTGAAGCCCGAGATCGGCGCGCCCGGCGCATCGGTCTCGGCCGAGGCCACCACGGGCAACGGCGAAACGGCGTTCGGCGGTACGTCGGGCGCATCGCCGATGGTTGCCGGCGCCGCGGCGATTCTGCGAGGCGCGTATCCGGATCGCACGCCCGAACAGATCAAGGCAATGCTGATGAATGCGGCCACCACCGCCGTCTACACCAACCCGGCGACGCAGCCAGGCGTGTTGGCGCCAGTCAGCCGCATCGGTGCGGGTGAGCTTCGGGTGGACCGGGCGCTTGCGCTGCAATCCGTGGCTTACAACTCGCACAACAAGACGGCGGCCGTGTCCTTCGGTTTCCACGAGGTCAACCGCAGGACCGAGTTGCGCGGCGAGTTGACGGTCGAGAACTTCAGCGACGCGCCGCGGACCTACAGCATCACGTCGAACTACCGGTATGCCGACGATGCCGCCAGCGGCGCGACCCGGCTGCATCTGCCCCGCTCGATCACCGTGCCGGCGCACGGCAGCCGGACGTTCCATGTGGGCATGCGCGTCGATGGCACCAGGCTGCCGGACTGGGGGCTGAACGGCGGTGCGCTCGGTGGCCGTGGCGATCTGCTGCAGGCCAACGAGGTCGATGGCTACATCACGCTCGTGTCGGGCAACGAGTTGCTGTCGGTGCCGTTCCACGCGCTGCTTCGCAAGTCGGCTTCGGTGAACGCCAACCGCGACGAAGTGCGTGTCGGGCGCGACCTGCGACTGCGCAACAACGGTGCCAATGACGGATTCTTCGACGCGTTCGCGCTGACCGGCACCAGCCCCGCCATACCCGCTTCGCAGCAGCCAGGACCCGGAGACAACAAGGCGCTGATCGACCTGCGGGCTGTGGGCGTGCGGATGGTCGACACGCAGACGTTGCAGTTCGCGGTCAGCCGCTACGACCGCCGTGCGCATCCGGTGTATCCGGCTGAGATCGACATCCTCATCGACGCCAACAACGATGGGAAGCCTGACTACCTGGTGTTTAACCGCGAAAACGGCACGTTCGCGTCCACCGGTCAGACGCTTGTGGCCGTGGTGAACCTGACGACAAGCGCAGCGAGCGCGTTTTACTACCTTGACGCCGATCTGCAGTCCGGCAACGGCATCTTCACGGTACCGCTGGCGGCGATTGGGCTTACCCCGTCGTCGAAGTTCAGTTTCTCGGTCGAGGCCTATGACAACTACTTCACCGGTAATCTGACCGACTCGATCGCCAGCATGAGCTTCACGCCGCAGACGCCGCGTTATGCATTGAGCGAGTACGAGGGGCCCGTGCCCGCTTCCGACCGCGTGGAACTGCATGTCTCGGCACCTGCGGGCGGCGACGCGGCGTCGCCGTCGCAGACCGGCTTCTTGCTGCTGTATCGCAGCAACGAGCAGACCGAAGCCGAGATCGTGACCATCAGGAACCGGTAGAGCGTTACGAGGGTTCGGACGAGGGGGCGCTGCGGCGCCCCCTCGCTGCGTCTAGGAAGCATGAAGGCACTTCGCATCCACGCCGGCCCCGCTGCCCGCGCGCATCTGCGTGAACGCGGCCTTCGCCCGCAGGATGTGCGGGTGGTGCCCGCCGCAGCCGGTGGGCCGAAAGCGCTGGTGTTGACTGCGCTCGATCGTTTGCTGCTGGCGCAATGGTTGCCGCGGGGCGGGCACACGGTTCATTTGATCGGTGCGTCGGTGGGCGCGTGGCGCATGGCGCTTGCCTGCCTGCCCGACAGCGACAAAGCGTTCGACCCGATGGGCCGGCGACTACGTGACGCAGGACTACCCGCACGAGCGTGGTCGCCCACCATCGCCTGCGGTCGTCAGCGGCATTTTTGCCGACCGCCTGCGCGACCACTTCGCTGGCCGTGAAGCCGAGGTGCTGAATCATCCGCACTACCGCGTGCACGTCATCACCAGTCGCGGACGCCACATCCTTCAGCGCGACGGCGCACGCGGCTCGCGCCTGACCACGCCGCTGGGCTACCTGGGCGCTGCGGTGACGAACGTTGCGAACCGGCGCGCCATGGGTGCGTGGCTCGAGCGCGTGGTGTTCTCGGACGCGCGTGACGCCTTGCCGTTTCCGCTCGACGACTTCCGCACCGTGCGCGCGCCGCTGCGCGAAGACAACCTTCGCGCATCGATCCTCGCCAGTTGCACCGTGCCCTTCTGGCTCGAGTCCGTGCGCGACATTCCCGGCGGCCCTCGCGGCGCCTACTGGGACGGCGGCATCACCGACTACCACCTGCATCTGCGTTACGCGGCCATGTCCGATGGCTTGGTGCTCTACCCTCACTTCCAGCCGCGCGTCATCCCTGGCTGGCTCGACAAGGGCCTGAAGCACCGCCACCGCGCGAGCGCGTGGCTCGACAACCTGGTGCTGCTGTCGCCAAGCCGCGAGTGGATCGAATCACTGCCCGCGCGCAAGCTGCCTGACCGCAATGACTTCAAGGCCTACGGTGACGACCACGCGGCGCGCAAGGCGGCATGGCAGCGCGCGGTGGACGAAGGGCAGCGCTTGGCCGACGAGATGGCGGCGCTGCTCGAGCGGGGATCGGTCGAGGCGCAGGCGCTGGTCTGAGCACGCACTCGCCAGACGACGCCGCCGCTGAACAAACCTGCGCCGGCTGACGCGCCGATCAGCTGCCTTTGTCTTGGAAGTCCGCGGCGCCGCGCTTCCAGTAGGCCGCCACCTTCGCGTGCTCTTTCGGGTGTTCCCACGTGCCGTAGACGACGTCGCGCACCCGCGCCATCACTGCTGCCTCGCCGGCGCACCAGACGTAGCCCTGGCCAGCGGGCCGCTCGAGCTGTCGGATCGCCTCGAGCCATGTGGAGGTGTCCGTCGACCCATGCACTGCCAGCGTCGCGGCGCTGGTCAACGGTCGGTGATCGGCGTGATCGGGCACGTCGAGCAAGACCAGGGCCCTGGTGGCGGCAGGTAGTTCTTCCAGACGACGACAACCCGTGACATTCAGGCCGATGCACAAAAGCAATCAAGAAGGCTTCGTCCAGTCTTGCGATGCCCGTTCAACCCAGGCACGCCGCCGCGCGTTGTGTCGGTCGCAGCCGCCACGCACGCGGTTGCTCACCAGTGCAACCGACTTAAGACACCCACGAGGCCATGGAAAATCGAGTGATGAAGCAGTGGGGCCGCCCGATCGTGATGCGCGTCGCGCTGGGCGCGATCGTCGTCGCGTTATCGGGGTGTGCGGTCTATGGCCGCCACGGGCGTGTCCGCGTCGGGGTCTCGCTGCCGATCTTCATTCCCATCCCGATCCCGGTTCCCGGGCCGCGCGATGCGCCACAGCCCGAGTACCCGCAACAGCCACCACCGCAGCCGATCCCGACCCCTGCGCCGCCGCCACCATCACCATCACCACCCCCCGTCGAGCGACCGGTCTATCCCTCGGCAGGCTCGCCGCAGGATGGCGCCTACGTCGGTTACGGCACCGTGCGCAGCATCGAGACCTCACCCCACCGCGGCATGGTGCGCGTGGTCGTGATGCTCGACAACCGAAGCGTGCGCACGTTCGACCTTCCGGGTACCAACCTGCGCATCGGCGAGCGCGTGCGGGTGGAGGGTGACCGGATTTATCGCAGCTGATCCGGGTCAGCGGGGTCGCTGCGAAGATCGGGGCTTCGCTTGACCCGAGACCACCCGCCATGCCCCGTTCGATCACCAAGGCCGTCGAGGCGCTGCAGAGCTTTCGGCGATCCAAGCAGGCCAAGCGCCGCCCCAGCGGCCACCAGTTCGCGCTTGCGGACCAGGTCGGGTTCCTGAACACGGGTGACTGGGACGCGGTCTGCGCGAAGGGGTCGGTGTTCCTGCAGCGCGCGTATCTCGAAGCGTTCGAAGCGCACCCGCCCGACAACGTGCAAATGCGCTACGCGCTCGCGTACCGCGACGGCAGGCCGCGCATCGCAATGGTGATGCAGCGCGCCGCCATCGGCTGGAAGCGCGTGCCGAAGAAGGGCGACCTCGGCGCGTTCGAGAAGATGGGCCTGCCCGACGAGCAGATGGTCGTGTGCGGCAACCTGCTGGCGCCGGGGCCAGGCATCGCGTTCGCGCCCGGGGTCGACGCCGACGAGAGCGACTGGCTCGCGATCGGCGAAGCGCTGTATCGGCTGCGCCGCGGCGACAAGCTGCTGGGTGAGTCGAGCATCGTGATGTGCAAGGACTTCCCCGCCGACTGGGCCAACGCACGCGCGGCGCTGCGCCTGCTGAGCTACCGCACGATGGAAACCGAGCCCGACATGGTGCTGGCGCTCGACCCCGCGTGGCGCAAGCCGCAGGACTATCTGGCGGCGATGACCTCGGGCTATCGAAGCAATGTCAATCGCCTGGCCAAACAACTGAAGGCGGGCGGTGTCGACCTCGAGGTGATCGACGCCGATTGCGTCGAACGGCACGCCGACACGATTCATCGCCTGTACCTGCACGTGCATGACAAGCAGGCGTTGCGCTTGGCGACGCCCGCACCAGGCTTCGCGCCCGCACTCGCGCGGGCGCTAGGCAAGCACTTCGTCTGCCGTGTCGCGCGGCTCGGCGAGCGCATCGTCGGCTTCGTCACCAGCCTGATGGGCCCCGACGGCGAGGCCCACGGCTACGTCATCGGCTACGAGCCCGACGCCAACGAGACACTGCCGATCTACCTGAGCCTGCTTCAGTCGACGGTCGACGACGCGATCGCCTTCGGTGCGCAGCGCCTGTCGCTAGGCCGCACCGCGCTCACGCCCAAGGCCAACATCGGCTGCTTGCCGCAGCCGATGGTGTGCCTGATCCGCCACCGCGTGCCGACGATGAACCCGCTGCTGAGCGCAGTGTTCCGGTTGGTCGAGCCGGAACAGCCGCCGCAGCGCAACCCATTCAAGGCAAAGGCGCGAAGGCCGCGGACGGATCGGCCTGCGTGATGACACGACTCAACGCGTCTCAACGTACACACCGTGTCGTACCACCCCTTGCATGCCCGGCTGCCCATGGCTGATGTCGACGGTCTGGCGGCCGTGATTCGCACTAACCGGCTCGAGGCCGATCGAGCATGACCGGATCGGCATCACCGCGTTCGAGCGTCAGCGCGAACGCGGTTTCGCGGTCCATGCTCGCGCCGTTATTCGCCAGCCGCTCGAGCGTCGCTCGCATCGCACCGTGCCTCGAGCTTCGCGCGCAGCGCCTTGACGTCGCGCTCGTACCGGTCGTCCATCCCGTTGCGTCGCCACAAGGCGTCACAAAACCCATCAGTCGAGCCGCCGCTTCGTCCCGCTGCTCGCTCGACGCGAATCGGGCGCACCACTGCGCGTAGAGTGGAAAACTCTCGCCCTCGATGAGCCGTACCTGCGGAAGAACTCGGCCAGCGCTTCGCGCGCGTCCTCGCGATTGCCCTGCTGGACGAGTCCCTTCACGAGGCATCCATACGCGCGTTCGAGCAGGCCGCCCAGCACCTTGCGTTCCTGCTCGATCACGCGCGCATGCGGCGCACCGCCTGATCCACCTGCCCGAGATCCATCTCGGCGCTCGCAGCAGCGCTTTCGGCCAGCGCGGCGCTGCGGCGCCATCCCCCCGAGCGCGCCATCGCCAACGCCGCCTGCGCCGCCTCGAGCGCCTCGGCATGTCGGCCCGCGTCTCCGGTGCACGACCTATTCGGCGAGCGCTCGCTGCGTCAGCAGGAACGCTGGGCAGCCGGCTCGCTCGATCTCGTCGAGTTCGGCCTGCGCCGCTTCCCACTCGTCGACCGGGCCCCACCAGCCGAGGTGAAGCAGCGCCATGTAGTGCAAGTGCGCTTGTGTGCCGGTCGAGCGAAAGAACGCGATCGCTTTGCGTGCGCAAGCCACTGCGGCGGTATACGACGGCAGCGAGTTCGTGCCGCGATTGAGCCAATAGCGGTCGCCACCCTCGGCGCAGACGCTGGCTGCCGCGGGTTCGAGCACCACGGCGCGCCTGCGGTAATCGTGTTGCAGGCCGACGAGGATTTCGAAGCTGCCCGCGTTCGCCAGCAGCTCGATCGCCAGGCCGGCGGCCAGCTTCAGCGCCAGGGCCAGACCGTGAGCTGGCGAGCACAGCTCGATCACGGCGCGACGTTGTCGTCGTTCAGCTGGAAGCGGCGATCGAGCTTGCGCGCTTGATCGACGAACAGCGCGACCGCGCCGAAGCCGATCGCCTGTTGCGCCGTACGTGCCCGTGTCGGGCACCGCGAGCGGCCCGAGCCGGAACACGTGTTCGCACTCGGCCTTCAACGCCACCTGGCTGGTGACGAGCAACCTCACCTCGGGCGCGCCGGCGTCGATCGCGTCGTCCAGCGGTGCGACCTCATCCACCAGATGCTCGCCGTTGTCGAGCAGCAGCAGTACATCGAGCGACCTCATCCGGCGATCAGTGCCGGCAACGGCTGCTCGCCGTGGCTGGCGCGCAGGCGCAGCGCCTGTGCCACCGCACCGGCACCAGCGAGGTCTCCGAGAGCGCCGACAGATCGACCCACGCGGCGCCGTCGCGGTGCGCACCGCGGCACCCGTGCGCCGCTGCGAGCGCCAACACGGTCTTGCCGATGCCGTTGCACAAGCAAGTGGCGACGCTGCGCGCGGTGGACGGCGTGTCATTCACGCTGGCACGCGGGCGCGCGCTCGGGCTGGTGGGCGAGAGCGGCTGCGGCAAGACCACCACCGGCGCTCGCCGTGCTGCGCCTGCTCGAGCCCGACCAGCGGGCGCGATCGTCTTCGACGGGCACGGACATCACGCGCGCTCGACCGCGAACGCATGCGGCCGCTGCGGCGGCGCATGCAGATGGTCTTCCAGGATCCGTACGGCTCGCTCAATCCGCGCATGACGGTCGCGCGACATCGTCGGCGAGCCGCTCGATCGTGCACGGCTCGTGCCACGCGCGCGAGCGCGCGAGCGCGTCGCGGAGCTGCTGCGCACGGTGGGCCTGCCGCCCGACATGCGCCGAGCCGCTACCCGCACGAGTTCTCGGGCGGCCAGCGCCAGCGCATCGGCATCGCGCGCGCGCTGGCGCTGCGAGCCCGAGCTGATCGTCTGCGACGAGCCGGTGTCGGCGCTCGACGTGTCGATCCAGGCGCAGATCGTCAACCTGTATGGACCTGCAGGCAGCGCCTGGGTCTGACGTACCTCTTCATCGCGCACGACCTCGCGGTCGTGCGCCATGTCAGCGACCGCGTCGCGGTGATGTACCTCGGCCGGATCGTCGAGATCGCCGCGCGCGACGCGCTCTACGCGACGCCGCTGCACCCGTACACGCAAGCGCTGCTCGCCGCGGTGCCGGTGCCCGACCCGGGCGCGACTTCCAGTGCGCGCCGATCGTCCGCAGGAAGCGATGCAGCGCGTCCAGGTTCCGCTGAGAGCCCGTACGCGCAACGCCGTAGAGGAGCTCCGATGCCGTGACCGACGAGACACCGAGGCCAGCGGCATGAAGGCGACGGAAAGCGCTGACGACGGCAGGTGCCTTGGCGTTGATCGTGTAGATGCAGATGTCGGTGTCGAGCATGTACCGCATCAACGCCTCGGCTCGATGTCGGCACGAACCTGCTGCTTCGGCTGGTTGCGCTCGAGCTGAATCCCGCGGCTTTTTTCCCTTTTTTCAACTCTTATTATTTCTTTATCTTTTATTTCTTTACTATCTCTCTATATCTTCGAGCCTCATCGAATGCACTACCGAAGGCATTCAGGGCGTCGACGAGCGCCTGGGCATCCGTCGGCGCCTTGGCGCTCAAGACGACCTCGGTGCCGACCCTGCGCACATAGACCTCCGTGCCGTCGAAGCGGAACTCCTTCGGCAGCCTCACGGCCTGACTTCCGCCGTGAACGAAGAGCTTGGCGATGTTCATGCGAGATTCCCTGGTGAGACAACGAAGTATATACGGCATAGCTACGTCGGCAACGCACGCTTGCGCCGGAGCGGCCCGGCGCCGCCCCGGATCGCAACTCTACTTCATACTTCTAAATATATAACTCATCTCTACGTCGGCAACTCACACTTGCGCCTGCGGCCCGGCCCGCCCCGGATCGCAACTCAGCGTCACACCCTCCGCAACGTACACACCGTGTCGTACCACCCCTGCATGCCCACCAGCGGCGCCGGCTGGATCGGCAGGATCGCGTTGATGTTGTAGCCCGCGCCGGTGCCGCCTTGCGCGCGCATCCCACCACACGTCGTCGACCAGGTCCTGGTCTTCGGTGTCGATCGTGTTGTCCCAACCCGCTGAAGCGCCGCGACGACCGCGGCGCGCCGTTGCGGCGCGGCCGTGGAAGACGTTGCCGAGCGTGTTGCTCACGGCAACCGTTCGCGGGTGGATGCCTTCGGTGACGTAGACCGTGATGCGCGCGCGGCCCAACTCGGCGCCGCCGTTCTTCATCTGGTGGCCGTGCGGGCGATACGTAGTGATCTCGACTTCATCACCGGTCTTCACGCCCAGGCGCTGCGCCGCGCTGGTGTGGATCCACATCGGGTTGTGATGCACGATTTCCGTCAGGTACTTCTGGCTCTGCGAGCGGCCCTGCGTGTGCACGTTCCACTTGAAGGTGACGAGGTGCAGCATCTCGCCCGTCATCTTGTCGTGCGACGGGATCGGGAACCACGTCGGCATGCCCTTGCCGCCGTCTTCGGTGAAGCCGACCTGCTTGGCTGCCGCCTCGATGTCCTCGTGGTAGATCGAGAACTTGCGTGACGGCGTCGCGAAGCCGCGCCGCGGTTTGCCGTCGACCATCAGGCCCACCAGACGCTCTTTGCCGTCAGCAGCCTTGCGCCACACCTGGCCGGCGGCGTCGTCGATGCGCGTGTCTTTCAGCTGCTCGGGCGTCATCTCCCAGGCGTAGAGCTTGTAGTACTTCGGCTTGCTCATGTCCTGCCACACGCCGTGCTCGCGCATGTACGCGAAGCCGTCCGCCGTCGATGCGTTTGCCGAAGGCGCCGCAGCGCTGGCGCAGCCAGTCCTCGTGATTCTTGAAGGCGAAGTACTTCGCGGCATCGGGCCCGACGCGCTGCGCGATCTGGATCATCGAATCGACGAAGCTCGTGCATTCGCCAGGCGGCGGCACGATCGGCTGGCGCAGCGTGACGTAGTCGCGCAGTTCCATGTTGTTGCGCGTGTCGAAGCCCCAGCGCTCCATGTAGCTGGCGTCGGGCAGGATCAGGTCGGCGTAGTGGGCCTGTTCGCGAATACACGATGTCGGAGCAGACGTGGAAGGGGATCAGCTTCTCGTCCTTCAGCACCTCGACCGTCAGGCTGCGGCCTTCGGGCCACGTCTGCGGCGTGGCGACGCAGTAGCTGAAGTACACCTGGATCTTGCCGCGGCCCTCCTTGATGCCCTGATAGACGATCTGCCCGACCTTCATGCGCTGCCACTTGTTGGCCAGCGGCCATTCGGGCGGGTTCTCGATCAGGCTCTTGGCCTTCGGCGCGGGCGGGCGCGGCTCGGGCTGCGGAAACACGCGCGGCGGCACGCGCGTGGGCTCTTCGCCGTAGCAGTAGCCGCCTTCGGCGCCGATGCTGCCGACGATCGCGTTGAGCATGATCACCGCGCGATCGGCGTTGAAGCCGTTGTAGTGCGCGCCGGTGCCGCGGTTGGTGAAGGCGATGGCGCGCGGCGCGGCGGCCGCGAACTCGAGCGCGATGCGGCGGATGGTTGCCGCGTCGATGCCCGACAGCTGCGCCGCCCACTCGGGCGTGTAAGGCGCGATCCACTGCGGCAAGCTCGGCAGCCTTGACGTTGCTCCAGGTGTCGAGCCACGCCGCGTCGTGCTTGCCCGCCGCGATGATCGCGTTGCCCATCGCGAGCGCCACCGCCAGGTCGGTGCCGGGGCGCGGGCACAGCCACTCGTCGGATCGGCCCGCGGTGTTCGACATGCGCACGTCCAGCGTCACGAGCTTGGCGCCGTTGTCGTAGCGCCCACGGATGATGCGTTTGGCGGTGTGGATCGCGCCCTGGTGCGCTTCGTAGAAGTTGGCGCCGAAGTTCAGGATGTACTTGGCGCGCTCGAAGTCGCCGGTCTCCCAGTCGGTTTCGCCCAGGCTCACGTAGTTGGCGGCGCGCTTGTTCGACGAACACAGCGCGCGGTGGTTGAACAGCGACGGCGAGCCGATCGCGTTCAGGAAGCGCGTCATCTCTTCGCCGATGCGCGAGCGGCCGATCTGGATCGCGACTTCTTCGGGCTTGCCTTCGTCCATCGCCTTGCGGATGCGCGGCGCGATGGTGTCGTAGGCCTCGTCCCAGGTGATGCGCTGCCACTTGCCTTCGCCGCGCGCACCCACGCGCTTCATCGGGTAGAGGAGGCGATCGGCGTAGTTGTTGATCGTCGGGCCCGACTGGCCCTTCGCGCACAGGCTCTTGCCGTTGTTCGGGTCTTCGGGGTTGCCGCCGACCTTGACGAGCTTGCCGTCGATCACGTAGCCCTGAATGCCGCAGACGGTCGAGCAGTTCAGGCACACGCCTTTGACGATCGTGGCTTTGCTGTAGTCGTTGACCTTGCGGCCCTTGCCGCTTGCGCGGCGCAACGGCTTTGCGCTGGCCGTAGAGCTTGGGCGTGCCGAGCATGCGGTCCCACCAGCTTGTCGCGTGCGCGTCGGGGCTGAGCATGATGGTCTGGCCAAGTGCCAGCGTCGCGAGCGTGGCCTGGTTGAAGGAGCGGCGCTTCATGCGGCACCTCCATCACGCTTGGCTCGGTGCACGTGTTGCGTCGGTCGGGTGTTCCAGCTGCGGCGCGACGCGCGCCCAGATCACGCGCTTTTCTTTCGGGTAGAGCGGTGCGAGCTGCGCCCAGGTTTCGATTTCGTACGAATACGGGTCGTGCACGCGGCCCTTCGGGATCTTCGCTTCCATCGCCTTCACGTGGCCCTTGTAGGCGACCGAGGGCTTGGTGTTTTCTTCGGGCTTGAGCACCGCTGTCTTGTCGCCGTGGCTTGCGCCATGAAGCGCGAGTAGGGCGAGTTCGGATCGTTCGCGTCGCCGAAGAAGAAGACCTCGGCGGGGCAGGTCTCGACGCACGCGGGTTCCATGCCGACCGCGGTGCGGTGGCTGCAGAAGTCGCACTTGTCGGCGACGTCGTTGTCGTCGCAGCCGATGGCGCCGTAGGGACAGGCGGCTTCGCAGTCACCGGCGTGGTCGCACTTGTCGGGGATGACGCGCACCACGCCGTCGGCGCCGCGTTCGATCGCATCGTGCTTGCACGCCTTCAGGCACGGTGCGTCTTCGCACTGCATGCACAACGTCGGCAGGAAGTTGCGCTTGACCTGCGGGAAGATGCCGTGGTCCCAGTAGTAGACCTTGGTGCGGAACCGGCCGAGCGGCACGTTGTTCTCGACCTTGCAGGCCACCGAGCAGGCGTGGCAGCCGATGCAGCGCTCGACATCGAGCGCCATCTTCCAGCGGGGGGTGGGTTTGGCTTCAGCGGTGGTTGCCACGGCGCACCTCCCGATCGACGTTGATGAGGGGGGCCGGGCTGGCGCCGGAACCGCTGAGCAGCGGCCCCAACAAGGACCGGCGACTGTGGCTGGCAGACAGTGTTTTCATGGAGTGACTCCGTACGGCATGGATGATGTTCTTCGGTGACGTGCCGCGTCGTTCACCGCGGGCCGATGATGCCTTTGGTGATCTTTTCCAACGGCACCGTGAGGGATTTGTTGCGCCTAGAATTCCGTTGCCGTTCAACCAGCAAGAGCGAGAAAGGCAACTTGGTTATGACACCGCGAACGCCCGCCACCTTCCGCACCGATGGGTCTACCACCACGGTGTAGTCGGCCGCGCGTGCCGACATCGGCATGACCATCAAGCGCGGCCTCCGCGCTTTTTTGCTTTTCAGGAGGTTGTAGAAATGATTTCGATTCGATTGCCCGACGGTTCCAAGCGTGAGTTCCCCGGCCCGGTGACGGTGGCCGAGGTCGCAAAGTCGATCGGCCCGGGGCTGGCCAAGGCCGCGCTTGGTGGACGTGTGGGTGAAGGCGCGGCCGCGTTGGTCGTCGACACGGGCTTTGTCATCGACAACGATGTGAGCCTGGCGATCGTGACCGACAAGGACGCCGACGGGCTCGGGTTGATCCGCCATTCGACGGCGCACCTGCTGGCGTATGCGGTCAAAGAGCTTTTCCCCGACGCGCAGGTCACGATCGGCCCGGTGATCGACGACGGCTTCTTCTACGACTTCTCGTACAAGCGCCCGTTCACACCCGATGACTTGGTCGCGATCGAAAAGCGCATGGGCGAGTTGGCCGCGAAAGACGAACCCGTGGTGCGCCGCGTGCTGCCGCGCGACGAGGCCGTGGCGTATTTCAAGGGCATGGGTGAGCACTACAAGGCCGAGATCATCTCGAGCATCCCGGTTGGTGAAGACGTGTCGCTGTATCGCGAAGGCGCATTCGAAGACCTGTGCCGCGGCCCGCATGTGCCGTCGACGGGCAAGCTGAAGCACTTCAAGTTGATGAAGCTGGCCGGCGCGTATTGGCGCGGCGACCATCGCAACGAGATGCTCCAGCGCATCTACGGCACGGCCTGGGCGACGAAGGACGAACTTCAGGCGTATCTGACGCGGCTGGAAGAGGCCGAGAAACGTGACCACCGCAAGCTCGGGCGCGAGCTGGACCTATTCCACCTCGACGAACACTCGCCCGGCACGGTGTTCTGGCACCCCAAGGGCTGGACGGTGTGGCAGCAGGTCGAGCAATACATGCGCCGTGTCTACCAAGACAACGGCTACCAGGAGGTCAAGGGACCGCAGATCCTCGACAAGGGGCTGTGGGAGAAGACGGGTCACTGGCAGAACTACCGCGACAACATGTTCGTCACCGAGAGCGAAAAACGCGACTACGCGTTGAAGCCGATGAACTGCCCGGGCCACGTCCTGATCTTCAAGCAGGGCATCAAGAGCTACCGCGACCTGCCGCTGCGCTACGGCGAGTTCGGCCAGTGCCACCGCAACGAGCCTTCGGGTGCGCTGCACGGGATCATGCGCGTGCGCGGCTTCACGCAGGACGACGGCCACGTCTTCTGTACCGAAGACCAGATCCTCGACGAGTGCGTGGCGTTTACGGCGTTGCTGCAGAAGGTCTATGCCGACTTCGGCTTCACCGACATCATCTACAAAGTCGCCACGCGGCCTGAAAACCGCGTCGGGTCCGATGACCTCTGGGACAAGGCCGAGCACGCGGTGATGGAGAGCATGCGCCGATCGGGCTGCGAGTTCATCGTCTCACCCGGTGACGGCGCGTTCTACGGCCCGAAGATCGAGTACACGCTGAAGGACGCGCTGGGCCGCCAGTGGCAGTGCGGCACGATGCAGGTCGACTTCAACACCGCCGAGCGCCTGGGCGGCGAGTACGTGGGCGAAGACTCGGCGCGTCGCCACCCGGTGATGTTGCACCGGGCGATCATCGGCAGCATGGAGCGATTCATCGGCGTGCTGATCGAGCACCACGCCGGGGCCCTGCCAGCCTGGCTGGCGCCGCAGCAGGTGGTGGTGTGCAGCATCACCGACAGCCAGGCCGACTACGCCACCCAGGTCGTCAAATCGCTGCAAAAACAAGGAGTTAGGGCCTGTGCGGACGTGCGGCACGACAAGATCACGTATAAAATCCGTGAGCATTCCATGCAGAAGGTCCCGTACATCCTGGTCGTAGGTGACAAGGAAAAGGCAGGCGGGGCCGTGGCGGTGCGGGCCCGAGGCAATCGTGACCTTGGGGTGATGGCTCTCGACGACTTCAGCCGCAAGATCGCCGACGACATCGCTACCAAGGCCTAGATCGTTCGACAGCTCGATGCGGTGAGTACGACTGCATCGGGCTTCGCCTTTTGGGGCCGCACCTCGAATCAACCGTTCGGTCGCGCTGCCTTGCGCCCGAGTCGAGAGGTCTGAACCATCGCTACATTTTTCGATCGTCGAACTCCCAACGACGTCCGCAAGCATCGGTTGAACCGGGAGATCATGGCGCCTGAAGTGCGCCTCAACGGCATCAACAACGAGCCCCTGGGCGTTGTCAACATCCAGGACGCTCTGCGAATGGCTGGTGAGGCCGACGTGGACCTGGTGGAGATCGCAGCCACCGCGGACCCGCCGGTATGCCGCTTGATGGACTATGGCAAGTTCAAGTACATCGAGCAGAAGAAGGCCGCTGACGCCAAGTCCAAGCAGAAGGTCATCGATGTCAAGGAAGTCGTCTTCCGCCCCGGCACCGACGAGGGTGACTACGTGATCAAGATGCGCAACCTGCGCCGCTTCATCTCCGAGGACGGCGACAAGGGCAAGGTCCGGATGCGCTTCCGCGGTCGCGAGATTACTCACCAGGACATCGGCATGCGCTTCCTCGAGCGTATTCGCGACGAACTGGCCGATGTGGCGATGGTCGAGCAGATGCCCAGACTCGAAGGGCGACAGATGATCATGATCCTGGCACCCAAGCGCAAGAGTTAGAACGCACAAGCGTTAGAAGTAGCGCGGTTCAGGCCGCGCAACACGCAAGGTCAGCCTTGGCAGGCCGGCCTTGTGATCACAAGCCGAACCCGGCCACACAAGCGTCGTCGACCAGACGACCGCCGGACAAGGTCCAACACGAAGGAAGAGCCATGCCGAAGATGAAGACCAAGAGCGGAGCCAAGAAGCGCTTCCGCGTGCGCCCGGGCGGCACCGTCAAACGCGGTCAAGCCTACAAGCGCCACATCCTGACCAAGAAGACCACGAAGAACAAGCGCCACCTGCGCGGCGCCGTCAACGTGCACGAGACGAACATGGGCCACGTCGCTGCGATGCTGCCCTTTTCCGGCCTGTGACCGTCGGCGCGAAGCGCCCGGTTCGTTTCTGTTCTTTTTGGAGTTGAAGCATGTCCAGAGTTAAACGCGGCGTTACCGCCCGCGCCCGCCACAAGAAGGTCCTCGCCCTCGCCAAGGGCTTCCGCGGCCGCCGCAAGAACGTCTTCCGCATCGCCAAAGAAGCGGTGATGAAAGCGGGGCAGTACGCCTATCGTGATCGCCGCAACAAGAAGCGCGAATTCCGCCGCCTGTGGATCGCGCGCATCAACGCTGCGACGCGCAGCGCCGGCGTGAGCTACAGCCGCTTCATCGCCGGCTTGAAGAAGGCGAATATCGAACTCGATCGAAAAGTGCTGGCCGACATGGCGGTCAACGACCCGGCGGCCTTTACAAGCGTTCTCGAGAAGGCCAAGGCCGCGTTGGCCTGAGGCGCACGGAACCCGGCGCGTCGTCGCTTGGCGGCGGCCGCCGGGGGCCACATTGGCGCGGTGACCGGTCACCACGCAACCTTTCCGACGAGACCGCCGACCCATCGCGTCGGTGATCTCTGCTTGCATCGCTCTCGAAGATGAACAGCCCAGAAGCCCTCGTCGAAGCCGCCCGCGCGGCTTTTTCTGCTGCGCCCAATCCGGTCGAGCTCGAGAACGCCAAGGCGCGGTTCCTTGGCAAACAGGGCAGCATCACCGATCTGATGAAGGGTCTGGCCGCACGATCGCCCGACGAGAAGAAGGCGCAGGGCGCGCGCATCAATGCCGCGAAGGTCGAGATCGAAGCCGCGCTCGCGGCGCGCCGCCAGGCGCTGGCTGACGCCGAACTCGAACGCCAACTGCAAGCCCAGGCCCTCGACGTGACGTTGCCCGGCCGCCGACGCGGCGATGGCGGCCTTCACCCGGTCTCGAAGACGATCGAACGCATCGAGGCGATCTTCGGCTCGATGGGCTTCGACGTCGCCGACGGCCCCGAGATCGAAACCGACTGGATGAGCTTCACGGCGCTGAACAACCCCGAGAACCACCCCGCACGGTCGATGCAGGATACCTTCTACGTCGACATGAAAGACGCCGAGGGTCGCTGGCTGAACCTGCGCCCGCACACCTCGCCGATGCAGGTGCGCCATGCGCGCACGCATGCGCGCAAGTACGCGGCGGCCGTGGCTCAGGGCGCGCACATGCCCGACATCCGCGTGATCGCGCCGGGCCGCGTGTACCGCGTCGACAGCGACGCCACCCACTCGCCGATGTTCCACCAGTGCGAAGGCCTGTGGATCGGCGAGAACGTGAGCTTCAAGGACTTGAAGGCGGTGTTCCTTGCCTTCGCCCGCGCGTTCTTCGAAAGCGACGAGTTGCAGATCCGCTTTCGCCCCAGCTACTTCCCGTTCACCGAACCGTCGGCTGAAATCGACATCGCGTTCGCCGACGGGCCGCTGAAGGGCCGGTGGCTCGAGGTCGCCGGCTCGGGCCAGGTGCACCCGCAGGTCGTGCGCAATTTCGGTCTCGACCCCGAGCGCTTCATCGGCTTCGCCTTCGGCATGGGCCCGGACCGGCTTGCGATGTTGCGTTACGGGCAGAACGACCTGCGTCCGTTCTTCGAAGGCGACCTGCGCTTCCTGGCGCAGTTCCAGTAAGCGGGAAGACACGCGATGAAATTCCCCGAAAGCTGGCTGCGCGAGTTCTGTGACCCGCCGCTGACGACGCAACAGCTGGCCGATGCGCTGACGATGGGCGGCTTCGAGGTCGAGTCGCTCGAGGCCGCTGCGCCGCCTTTTGCAGGCGTGGTCGTTGCCGAGATCATCGACGCGAAGCCGCACCCCAACGCCGACAAGCTGCGCGTGTGCACCGTCGCAGCCGGCACACACACGGCAAGCGGAACCTTGCAGATCGTCTGCGGCGCACCAAACGCTCGCGTTGGGATTCGCGTGCCGCTGGCCATGGTGGGGGCAAGCCTGCCGCCGAGCGAAGAGGGCGGCAAGCCCTTCGAGATCAAGGCAGCCAAGCTGCGCGGCGTCGACAGCGCGGGCATGTTGTGCTCGGCGCGCGAGCTGGGCTTGTCGAGTGATCACGCGGGGCTGCTCGAGCTGGATGCTGCAGCGCCGGTGGGAGCGAACCTGCGCGAGTTCCTGCGGCTCGACGATCACGTCTTCGAGCTGAAGCTCACGCCGAACCTGGGGCATGCGTTGAGCGTGTACGGCGTCGCGCGCGAGTTGTCGGCACTGACCGGCGCGCCGCTCGAGGTGCCGTCGTTCCCCGCGGTGAAGGTCGGCCACGACGCCAAGCTGCGCGTGTCGATCGAAGCCAGCGACCTTTGCGGACGCTTCAGCGGCCGCATCGTGCGCGGCGTGAACCCTGCGGCGAAGACACCTGCGTGGATCGTCGAACGACTGGCGCGCTGCGGCCAGCGCAGCGTCAATGCGCTGGTCGATATCTCGAACTATGTGATGTTCGAGTTCGGGCGACCTTCGCACATCTTCGACCTCGACAAGATCCACGATCACCTCGTGGTGCGCTGGGCACGCGAAGGCGAAGCGCTCGAGCTGCTCAACGGCCAGACCGTCACGCTCGACGGCAAGGTCGGTGTCATCTCCGATGCGCGCGAGGTCGAGTCGGTGGCCGGCATCATGGGCGGGCAGGCCACCGCGGTCAGCGATGCGACGACGAACATCTACGTCGAGGCTGCGTTCTGGCATCCGCTTGCTGTGCAGGGCCGCGCGCGGCGCTTCGGTTTCTCGACCGACGCAGCGCATCGTTTCGAGCGCGGTGTCGATCCGTCGACAACGATCGAACACGTCGAGCGCATCACACAGCTCGTCCTCGACATCTGCGGCGGCGTCGCCGGCCCGCTCGACGATCAGCAGCCGTCGGTGCCCGTGCGCAAGCCCGTCACGCTGCGCGTGGCGCGCGCGTCGAAGGTGTTGGGCATGCCGCTCGACCAGGCACAGTGCGTCGACGTGATGAAGCGCCTGAACTTCGATTTCACCGAAGACGACGGTTGTATCACCGTCGTGCCGCCGCCTTGGCGATTCGACGTTGAGATCGAAGAAGACCTGATCGAGGAAGTGGCGCGCGTGCGCGGCTTCGCGCTGCTGCCCGACGCGCCGCCGGTGTCGGCGATCGAACCCACTTTGCAGCCCGAAGGCCAGCGCCCGCTGCATGTGCTTCGCCGTCGCATTGCCGCGTTGGGATATCAAGAGACGATCGGCTACGGCTTCGTGCACGAAGCCACCGACCGCGAGCTGTCGGGCGTGATCGATCCGATCCGTGTGCTCAACCCGATCGCCGCACCGTTGTCGGTGATGCGCACCACGTTGATGGGGAACCTGCTCGAAGTGGTGAAGCGAAACGCGGCGCACCGCGCCACGCGCGTGCGCGCCTTCGAGGTGGGGCGCGTGTACCTTCGCGACGCGACGGTGGTCGACGGCGACGCCAACGTCGCGGGCGTTCACCAGCCGTTGCGCGTAGCGGGCATTGCGTGGGGAGAGAACGTTCCGCTGCAGTGGGGCGAAGCGGATCGCGGTGTCGACTTCTTCGACGTGAAAGGCGATGTCGAGGCGCTGTTCGCGCCGCGTGTGCCGAGCTTCGTTGCCGCCACGCATCCGGCGCTGCATCCGGGCCGCTGCGCGCGCATCGAGCTCGACGGCGCAGCCGTCGGCTTCGTCGGTGAACTGCACCCACGGTGGCGTCAAGCACACGAGTTGGCGCATGCGCCGCTGCTGTGGGAGATCGATGCGCAAGCGCTGGTCGAGCGTGCCGTTCCTCGTGCCACGGGTATCGGGCGCCAGCAGCCGGTGTGGCGCGACCTGGCATTCGTGATCCGCGATAACGTGACGCATGACCGCTTGATGACGGCGCTGCGCCGCGCGGGCGGTGATGTGCTGAGGCACGTGACGCTGTTCGACGTGTACCGCCCCGATCGCCCCGTCGAAGGTATCGCTGCCGGTGAACACAGCGTGGCGCTGCGGCTCGAGTTGCGCGACGATGCGCAAGCGTTGACCGACGAGCGCGTGAGCAGCATCGTGCAAGGCATCGTCGAGCAGGTAGGCGATGCCGAAGGCGGGCGGCTACGGGCCTGAACGACGCGCAGCTAGAACGACACGGAGACAAAACAATGGCCACCGGCGAGCGCATCCCAGCCGAACGCGTGATCCTCCCTTCGCTCGAGACGCCCACGCTCACGAAGGCCGAACTGTCCGAGCTGCTGTTCGAACGCCTGGGGCTGAACAAGCGTGAGTCGAAGGACATGGTCGAGGCCTTCTTCGATACGCTGGTCGACAGCCTGCTGCGCGGCGAAGAGGTGAAGCTGTCGGGCTTCGGCAATTTCTCGATCCGCCGCAAGGCACCGCGCCCGGGTCGCAACCCGCGCACCGGTGAATCCATTCCGATCGAGGCGCGCAACGTCGTCACGTTTCACGCCAGTCACAAGCTCAAGGCCATCGTTCAGGGCGACCTTCCCCCTTCAGAAGACTTCGAGTAGAGTGCCCAGCTTCCTGCGCAAACTTGTTGATTTTGCTTGCAGGCATGCTGCCAATCTGCCGTGGAAAAGTCTGCTCAATCACCGCTGCGGTCGAACGGCTCGAAGCCGCAGTCGTCACTGGCCCCGCTGCCACCGATTCCCGCCAAGCGCTACTTCACGATCGGTGAGGTGTCCGACCTGTGCCAGGTGAAGCCTTACGTGCTGCGCTACTGGGAGCAGGAGTTCACGCAGCTCAAACCGATGAAGCGGCGTGGTAACCGGCGCTACTACCAGCACCATGAAGTGCTGCTGATCCGCCGCATTCGTGAGCTGCTCTATGACGAGGGCTTCACCATCAGCGGTGCGCGCAACCGGCTTGCGAGTCAAGCTGCGGATCAGGCCGCGATTCAGGCAGCTGATGACGATGTGGCGCGTGACGATGCGATGCGCAGCGGCGTTCTTGATGACAACACCGGGCTCTCGTCGGTGGTTGCATTACGGGCGGGTGAGGGTGCGGCCATGTCGCCCAAGCAGTTGCGTGTCGAGTTGCTCGCGATACGCCGCTTGCTGGTCAACTGACGCGCGCACCTATAATCTGTGCTTCGTCGGGGTGTAGCGCAGCCTGGTAGCGCACTTGCATGGGGTGCAAGGGGTCGCGAGTTCGAATCCCGCCACCCCGACCAATTGATTCACAGCACGAGCGGACCGCCGACGTCGCGCTCAGGCATCGTCGAGTGCCAGCGCGACTCGGGGTCGGCCGGTGCTGTCGGTATCGATGCGGATGGCGCCATCGAACACGTGCACCAGCGCTGCTTGCACCGTGGTGTCGTGCGGCGGGCCGTCGGCGCGCAGGCGGCCGTCATCCAACACCAGCAGGCGATCGGCTTGCAGCGCAATCGGCAGGTCGTGCAGCACGCTGAGCACCGAGCGCGGCTGCGCGGTGTCATGTGCCAGGCGGCGGAACAGTCGTGCCAGTGCCACCTGGTGCGGCGCATCCAGATGCGTCGTGGGTTCGTCCAGCAGCAGTAGTGGCGCTTCGGTGGCCAGCACGCGCGCCAGCAGCACGCGTTGGCGTTCACCGCCCGACAACTCGTTCAGTCGGCGGCCTCGCCAGCCGTTGCACTCGGTGAGTGACATCGCATGTTCGACGGCGGTGTGATCCGCAGCGCCGGGCGATCCCATCAGGCCCAGGTGCGCAATGCGGCCAAGCTCGACCGTCTCTCGCACCGTCAACTCGCCGGTGACCTCGCCTTGTTGCGTCAGCCAAGCGAGGTGGCGTGCGCGCTGTGCGGGCCGCATCACGTGCACGTCCTGACCGACCAGACGCACGCCGCCACCGGCCAGCGGCTGCAGGCCGGCCAGCGCGCGAAGCAGCGTTGACTTGCCACCCCCGTTGGGGCCGACCAGTGCCGTCCAACCGGAGCCGACCTCGAGGTCCACACCGTGCAGCACGTCGCGTTGCCCGAGGCGAACGCGCAGGTCTTCGGCTTGCAGCAGCGTCGTCATGATGTGCTGCGCTGCCTCAGCAGCCACACGAGATAACAACCACCCAGCACCGCCGTCACCACCCCGACGGGCAGTTCTTCGGGTGCGATCGACGCGCGCGAAACGACGTCGGCCCCCAGCAGTAGCGCGGCGCCCATGCCGGCGCTGGCCAGCAGCAACCAGGCATGCGGGCCAGGGGCGTTGCGGCGCACCAGGTGCGGAGCCACCAGGCCGACAAAGGCCACCATCCCGGCCTGCGAGACGGCCAGCGCTGTTCCCAGGCTGAGCATCAGCACCAGCGTCAGCCGCATGCGGCCCAGGTCGATCCCCAGGCTGACGGCGCTGTCTTCACCCAGCGTCAGCGCATCGAGCCCGCGTGCATAACGCCGAGACAGAACGCACAGCAGCACCAGCCCGCCGCTCATCAGGGCCAGCGCGTCCCAGCCCAGAAAGCTGGTGCTGCCCAGCATGAAGGCCTGCTTGCCGCGCAGCGCCTCGGGCGATGCCACGGTGATGAGATCGCTGATGGCACCCAGCAGCACGCCCACCACCACGCCGGCCAACAGCAGGCGCATGGTCTGCACCGCGCCACGCGCCAAGGTGAGGGTCAGCATGACGCCAGACAGGGCACCGGCGAAGGCCGCCATGACGATCCCTACGCGCTCGATCCAGGCCACGGTAGACAAGCTGATGGTTGCACCGCCGAGTGCCGCGGCAGCCAGCACCAGCACCACGCCCAACCCCGCGCCAGCCGAGCTGCCGAGCAGGTAAGGGTCAGCCAGCGGGTTGCGGAACAGCCCCTGTGCGATGGCGCCCGACAAGCCCAGCAGCGCACCCACCAGCGCAGCGCCCAGCGTTCGCGGCGCGCGAATCTGGCCCAGCAGAAGCCCGGCATCGGCGCCCTGCAGGTCGGCCCAGAAGTCACGCGGCGCGAAGCCGGTTGATCCGGTGACCAGTCCCGCCGCAAGGCCCATGACGATGACCAACGCGATCGAGCCGGCCAGTCGCCGACGGCGCTGCGCGTCGAGGTCGGGCGTGCGATGCACAGTGCCTGCCGTCAAAGCGCTCATCGAACCGCAGCCAAGCCGAGTCGGGCCAGACAGTCCGCCACCAGCCCCGCAGCCTCACCCATGCGCGGGCCCGGGCGGACCAGCATGTCGTACTGCACGGAATCGAAGCCACACAGGCGCTTGTCGCGCACCGCGGCAAGCGATCCCCAGCCGGGCCGCTGCACCAACGCGGCCTGTTCACGCTGCACGCCCATGATGAAGTCCGGCTTGGCGCGCACGACGTACTCGGGATTGAGCTTCGGAAAAGGCCCCAGCGCGGGCGGCACGATATTGGTCATGCCCAGCCGGACAAGTGTTTCACCGATGAACGAGGTGGTGCCCGCGCCATAAGCACCGCCGCCAACCTCGAAATAGACGCGCTGGCCGCGCAGCGCCGCGGGCACACGTGCTGCGGCAGCGTCGATCTCACGCTCGAGACGTTCCCACACGCGCTGGCCTTCGTCTGGCGTGCCGAGCAGACGGGCCACGAGGTTCAGCGTGCGGCGCACGTCGGCATGGCTGTCGGACTTCAAGCGTACGACGATGAAGCCCATAGCCTCGAGTCGTTCCATCGCGCGCGACGACGTCGACGCCAGAATCACGTCAGGCTTCAGCGCGGCAATCGCTTCGACTTGTGCATCGTCGAGCCCGCCCAGGTGCGGAAGGCGATTGATGTCGGCCGGCCAGTTGGAGTAGCGATCCACACCGACCAGCCGCGGGCCGATACCGAGCACCCATGCAAGTTCGGTCAGCGAGGGCATCATCGTGATGACGCGTTGGGGCGGCGCGGGCAAGCGGTGCTCGGTGCCGCGGTCATCACGGATCGTGATGGGTTGCGCGTGTGCCGTGCCCATGAGCGCGATTGCAGCAAAAAGCACCAGCCCCTTCCATGCGAGCCGGCGCCGTGATGGAAGCCTCATCGAAGACCGATCAGCAGGGCGGGGCACCGGCGTCAGGGCATGACCCAACGCAGCGTCGAGCTGGGCGTTGCGGCCGGCGGTGGCGTAGGCGCGCGCGAGTTCGTACTGTTTGTCGCTGAGGTTGTTGATTCGGCCTTCGAGTCTCAGGCCAGGCATCAGCGCTTTGCTGGCGAACAAATTCACGAGGCCGTAGCCGCCCAGTGGCTGCGTGTTCGCGGCGTCCTCGAAGCGTTGGCCGGCGGCCTGCACCTCGGTGCCGAGCGTCCAGCCCATCAGTTGTGTTTCGGCGCCGAACGTGGCCAGACGTTTGGCACGGCGCTGCAGCACCTTGTCGGTTTCCGCGTTGCGCGGGTCGTGTAAGGAAAGCGAGCCGCGCAACGTGACGTTGGCCATCTGCGTGCGTCCGGCCAACGTCACGCCTTCGAGTTGGGAACGACCGACGTTGACGTAGCAGCCGAACCCGTCGACGCAGGGGCCAGGTGGCCCGAAGGTGATGAGGTTGGCGACCTTGTTGCGCCAGCCCGTCAGAGCAGCTTCGCTACCAGCGGCAGCCCAGCGCAGACCCAGTTCGACGTTGCGGCCGGTCTCGGGCACCAGCGACGCATTGCCGTACTGGCTGAAGCGTTGGTAGAGCGTTGGCACGCGGAACGAAGTGGCAGCCGACGCGGTCACGCGCCACCGCGGCGCGAAGGCCCAGCCCCAGGCGAGGCTGCCCGTGCTTTTGCCACCGAACTCGCTGTCTTCGTCACGCCGCACATGGGCCTGCAGGCCGTGCTCGCCGAAGTCGCCGCGCCAACCCAGGCCGATGGCGTTCTGGTTGCGCTTGCCTTCCAGCGTCGTCGTGAACGCCGTGGCCGGGTTGACCAAGGCGTCTTCGCGACGCTCGAGCGTGAATGTCACCAGACTGTTGTCGACACGCTGTTCGTGCTGCAGCGTGTAGTTGCGAAGCGTGGTTTCGGTGCGATAGAAGTCCGGCTGCGATTCGTAGGTGCTCTCGGTCTGACCCAACAGCAGGCGGGTGTTGACGGCATCGGTCCAACGACCGTTCCACGCGAGGCTGCCGGTGCGTATCGCGTGGTGGTTCACGTCATCGAAGCCGGGCGTGAAGCCGTCGAACTGTGAGCGCAGCTTGCTTGCCAGCAGCGATGCGTCAATGCGGTGCTGCGCGCTGAACTGGAAGCCCACGCGTCCTTGCGCCGAGTTGCGGCGCCATCCGTCGTCATCCGGGTTGTGGCCGGCGGCGGCTGGCGTGCGCGCGTCGAAGCCGCTGCTGCGGCCGTGCGCGGCCGACAACGAGTAGTCGAACGCCTGTGTCGAGCCGCTGATGCCAGCCTGTACCTGCGCGGTCTTGTAAGAACCCACCGTCAGCGAAACCGTGGGTCGTGTCGGCCCTTGGCCACGCTTGGTGAACAACTGCACCACACCGGCGACGGCGTCAGAGCCGTAGACCGCGGCGGCCGGGCCGCGCAGCACTTCGATGCGGTCGATCTGGTCAAGCGGGATCTGCTCCCACGTTGCACCGCCGGTGGACTGCGAATCCACGCGCACGCCATCGATGTACACGGCTGTGTGCCGCGTCTCGCTGCCGCGCACGAAGAGGCTGGTGACGGTACCGGGGCCGCCGTTGCGAGAGAACTCGATACCGGGCAGGCGCGCCAGAACGTCCGCCACATCGATTGCGCCGCTGCGCTCGATCGCGGCGCGATCGACGACCGAAATGTCAGCCAGCACCGACGACAGCAACTGCGGCGTGCGGTTGGCGGTGACGACGATGGTTTGAGGGCCGGTGCCAGGCGTGGATTGGGCTAACGCAACCGGAGTCATCGGCGTGGCAATGAACGAAGCGAAGGGAAGAGCGAGCACAGCGACGACGCGGCGCGCGCGGTCGGAAGTAGACGTGGTCATGGGGTTCATGGGCTGAACGCGCGCTTGCCGCTTCCCCGCGGTATCGCGCCACACGGCGAACCGCTTGCGCGGCACGCCACCTCGTTGGCCGGTATCCGGGCTGACGAAGACGACCCGTGACGCCTTCCCAGGAAACGTCGCTCGTGGCGATGTTGTCCCAGTGGCCTGTGTCACGAGTTGGAAGCCGACCTGCAGAGGGCTTCCGTTCGCTTACCGTTGCGGGGGCAGCTCAGGTCAAGGACGGCCGACGAGACCGCTTCCTCCCTGATTCCCGTTGAACTGTCTCGGCTGAACGCTTCGACGAGCACCAACGAAGATGATCATACCGTTCGTGACGAAGGGCACACTTGCTCCCTTGCGCTCACGCTTGCGCTGATTGGAGGCGTTCATGTCCGACCTGTTCGAAAACCCGATGGGCTTGATGGGATTCGAGTTCGTTGAATTCGCATCGCCCAAGCCCGGCACGCTCGAGCCGCTGTTCGATAAGCTCGGCTTCACGCTCGTTGCGAAGCACCGCAGCAAAGACGTGGTGCTGTACCGCCAGGGCGAGATCAATTTCATCGTCAACCGCGAACCGAAAAGTATTGCGGCGTACTTCGCCGCCGAACACGGCCCTTCGGCGTGTGGCCTCGCGTTTCGCGTGAAGGACGCGCACAAGGCGTACGCGCGCGCGATCGAACTGGGCGCGCAACCGATCGACATTCCCACCGGCCCGATGGAGTTGCGCTTGCCGGCCATCCGCGGCATCGGCGGCGCGCCGCTGTACCTGATCGACCGCTACGAAGATGGCAAATCCATCTACGACATCGACTTCGAATTTCTGCCCGGCGTCGACCGTCACCCCACGGGCCACGGCCTTCGTATCGTCGACCACCTGACGCACAACGTTTACCGCGGCCGCATGTCGTATTGGGCCGGGTTCTACGAGCGGCTCTTCGGCTTCCGCGAGATGCGCTACTTCGACATCAAGGGCGAGCACACCGGCCTCACGTCGAAGGCCATGACAGCGCCCGACGGCATGATCCGCATCCCGCTGAACGAAGAGGCGGGCAAGGGCGGCAGCGGGCAGATCGAAGAATTCCTGATGCAGTTCAACGGCGAAGGTATCCAGCACGTGGCGCTGCTGACCGACGACATCTTCGCGACGATCGACAGCCTTCAACTCGCCGGCGTGCCGCTGATGGCCGCACCCAACGACGTGTATTACGAGATGCTCGAGGATCGCCTGCCCAAGCACGGGCAACCGGTGTCGGAGTTGAAGACGCGTGGCATCCTGCTCGACGGCACCACGGGGTTGGGTGAAGATGGCGGCCGACCACGTTTGCTGCTGCAGATCTTCAGCCAGACGCTGCTCGGCCCCGTGTTCTTCGAGTTCATCCAACGCAAAGGCGACGACGGCTTCGGCGAGGGCAACTTCAAGGCACTGTTCCAGTCGATCGAGCGCGACCAGATCCGCCGCGGCGTACTGAAGGTGGAGTCATGAGCGAAACATCAACGATCTACCAAAGCGGCTTCGGCAACTCGTTCGCGACCGAGGCGCTGCCCGGCGCGCTGCCGGTCGGCCGCAATTCACCGCAGCGCTGCCCCTACGGGCTGTACGCCGAGCAACTCACCGGCACCGCGTTCACCGCACCGCGTTCCGACAACCGGCGCTCGTGGCTGTATCGCATTCGACCGTCGGCGATGCACGAGCCGTTCGAGCGCATCACCGATCACCGCCTGGTCAGCGACTTCACGTCACAGCCGTCACCGCCCGACCAGTTGCGTTGGAACCCGCTGCCGATGCCGATAGCGCCGACCGACTTCGTCGACGGCCTGATCACCATGGCCGGCCAGGGCGACCCGCATGCGCAGAACGGCGCGGCCGTGCACCTGTACGCTGCGAACCGGTCGATGGGCAAGCGCGTGTTCTACACCGCCGACGGTGAGTTGCTGATCGTGCCGCAACAGGGCCGACAGCGATTCATTACCGAGCTGGGCGTCATCGATGCGCAGCCGCAAGAGATTGTCGTCATTCCGCGCGGCGTGCGCTTCAAGGTCGAACTGCCCGATGGCGCAGGCCGGGGTTATGTCTGCGAAAACTACGGCGCCAACTTCCGCCTGCCCGACCTGGGCCCCATCGGGTCGAACGGCTTGGCGAACCCGCGCGACTTCATGACGCCCGTCGCAGCTTACGAAGACGCCGATCAGCCGCACGAACTGGTCGCCAAGTTCATAGGCCAGCTGTGGCGCGCACGCATGGGCCATTCGCCGCTGGACGTCGTGGCCTGGCACGGCAACTACGCGCCGTACAAGTACGACCTGCGACGCTTCAACGCCATCGGCTCGATCAGCTACGACCACCCCGACCCGTCGATCTTCCTGGTGCTGCACAGCGTGTCGGACACCCCCGGAGTCAGCAGCATCGATTTCGTGATCTTCCCGCCGCGCATCCTGGCGATGCAGGACACGTTTCGCCCGCCCTGGTTCCACCGCAACATCGCGAGCGAATTCATGGGCCTGGTGCACGGCGTCTACGACGCAAAGGCCGAAGGCTTCTCGCCCGGAGGCGCGAGCCTGCACAACTGCATGACCGGCCACGGGCCCGATGCCGAAACCTTCGAGAAAGCCAGCCGCGCGGACCTGTCCAAGCCCGACGTGATCCGCGACACGATGGCGTTCATGTTCGAAACCCGCTGCGTTTGGCGGCCGACGAAACACGCGCTCGAGTCAGCCGAACTTCAGCGCGACTACGCCCGCTGCTGGCAGGGTTTGCGCAAGCACTTCGACCCGAGTAAGCCGTAGCTGGTTACGACCACGCCAGCACGTGGGTGGAACTGTCGGCCTGGCGGCGATATCCCGTCGCAGGGTCTTCGTCCACCAAATCGATCTCCATCCCCCGCAGCGCAACCTGGCCGAAGGTCGTCGCGAAGGCCACGTCCTTGGCGTCGGCGCCCACGCCTACGCGCACGAAGCGTTCGGTGGGTGCCAGCCCCGTCGGGTCGAAAGCGACCCAGCGTCCGAGCCACGCTTCGAAGATCGCGTGGAAGTCCTGCGGTGGCTCGTCGAAGATCACATACCCGACGACCAGGCGCGCTGGAATGTTCAGCGCACGGCACAGCGTGATGGCCAGATGCGCGAAATCGCGGCAGACGCCCGCCCGTTGCTCGAGCACGTCGGCCGCGGTCGTCAACCCGCCGCTCGAACCAACGCGGTAGGCGATGTTCAGGCGTACCCAGTCCACCACCGCCTGGACACGACCGACACCGGGCGCCAGGTGGCCGAACTCGCCGAGCGCAAAGTTGCCCAGCTTGTCGACCTCGCAGAAGCGCGTCGGCGCGAGCCAGTGCAGCAACTCGTCGGGAAGGTCGCTAATGCGGTATTCGAACATCTGTTCGCTCGTGCCGACGCAGCGATGTTCGACCTGCACGTCGTACGCCAAACGCAAGACGCCCGGTAGCGCATCGAAGCGATGCGTGCCGTTGCCGTGCGTGTCGGTGAACTCACGCACCACGAGCGGCGTGCCGTCCAGCAACGTGACCGACAGGCCTTCTCTGAGCAGGTGCTGCTCAGGCGTTCGCATCGCCGCCAGGTGCATGCGGAAATGCGTGAGCGTGAGGACCTCGTAGGCCAGGCGCGTCTGGATGGCGGTCCGAATCATCGCGTCACGGGCGAACCATGATGGCGTTGCGCACCGACTTCACGCCCGCGGTGTCT
The DNA here is from genome assembly GCA_963738615.1 of uncultured beta proteobacterium. Taxonomy (GTDB): domain Bacteria; phylum Pseudomonadota; class Gammaproteobacteria; order Burkholderiales; family Burkholderiaceae_C; genus CAVTWY01. The sequence continues at coordinate 46,494 of CAVTXI010000010.1, read as the reverse complement.
TTCGCCAGCGATTCGGCCTTCGCTCGTTCTTCGTTTGATTTGGCCGCGCCGGAGAGCTGCACGGTGCCACCGAAGGTTTCCACGCTGATTGCCATGGCGCTGACGGTCTTGTCTTCGGCGTACTTTGCCTTGACGCGCGTGGTGATCGTGCTGTCGTCGACGTACTCACCCACGGACTGCTGATCACGCAGGACTGCGCAGCCTGTCGCGGTCAGGGCCGCAACTGCGGAGAGGGTGGCGATGCAAAAGGTGCGAAGGTGCTTCATGGCGCTCTCGAGTGGTGTTGTGATCGAGTCGTCAGCTTAGGAGGCGGACCGCATCGCATGAATCAGCGCTGCATCCGCGGCCTCGTAGGAGCCGGCCGATTCGTGCGTCAGACGCTGGCAACCTGCCCCTGCGCATGCCGCCCAGCGCCAGCGGCGAGATCGATCAACGGTAGCCACGCGTCGATGCGCGTGCCGCGGCCGGGTGCGCTGTCGATTTCGAGGCGGCCGCCAAGCGACTCGACGCGCACCAGCATGCCGCGCAAGCCGTGCCGCGCCGCCACCGTGCCCACGTCGAACCCTTTGCCGTCGTCGGCAACGCCGACGTGCGCGTCGCCGCCCGACTGATCCAGGCGCACGACCACGTGCGACGCCTGCGCGTACTTGGCGATGTTGGTCAGCGCCTCCTGCACCACGCGATAGATCGCGAGCTGCGCGTCGGGCGTGATCGACACGGGGTCGACCTTGCCATCGACCCTGCAATTGACCTCGAGCTCCATCGCGCTGGCCGCGGCCCCGCACAGCTGCTCGAGGCTCTGCGCAAGCCCCAGGTGGTCGAGCGACGACGGGCGCAGGTTCTCGATGATGTCGCGCTTGAGCGCGATGCCGCGGTTGATCTGCCGGTCCAGGCCGTCGAGCTTCGCGCTTGCGTGCGCCGCATCCGGCAGCGCCCTGCGCACGCGCATCACCTCGAGCTTGCAGGCGGTGAGCACCGCACCCATCTCGTCGTGCAGCTCGCGCGCCAGGCGTGCGCGTTCGGCTTCCTGCGCGGTGACGAGGTGGCCGGCGAGTTCGCGCAAGGCGGCGGTCTGGCGCCCGACCTCGTCGACCAGCCGTTTCTTCTCGCCCTCGCGCAGCAACAACGTGCGCTTGACCTGCCGCAGCAGCAGCACGGCGGCACTGGCCAGCAACACCAGCAGCGCGTACCCGAGCCAGCGGTTCCAACGGATGGTCTCGAGGACGATGCCTCGTTGATGGAGGCGGGCAGCGTCGGCCTGCGCGAGCACGACGTCCTGCACCTGCCGGTGCGACGTGCGCGCCTCGCCGCTCACGTCGGCACGGGCCTGCGCGCGCGCGTCCTGCAGGCGGCCCGCCCGGGCAGCGTCGACCCAGGCCTGCATCCTGGCGCTGCGCAGTTGCATCGCGTCGGTGGCGCGCACCAGCGTGTCCGCGGCGGCCCCGTGGAAGTCGCTTGTCGATCCGGCGAGCCGCGCGCCGGCTGCACGCACGATCTCGACCGAATGCTCGTACAGCGCCAGGTCCTCCGGGTCGCCGCCAGCTGCGTAGCTGCGAGCATCGGCTTCCGCACGCGTCGTCAGGCTGTCGAGCTCCGACAGACGCAGCACGAGGTCGCTGAGTTGACCCGAGCGCCGCACCTCGACAACCGACTCGCGGTGGCTGACCTCGCCGACGACCAGTGTGGCCACGGTCAGCGTGACGATGATCGGCGCGGTGTAGCGCCCTCGTGCGAGGCGGGCGAGAAAGCTGCGGTCCATGGGCGTCGTTGGTTTCAGGTCGGCGAGGGCGAACCGACTTCGCCGAGGAACCGCACCAGGTCGTACAGCTCGGTCGACTTGTCGAACACCTTCAGCGCGCCGAGCTTGCGACAGCGCTCGCGGATCACGGGCGTGGCGTAGTTCGTCAGCACGACCCGGCTGGCACGCAGCGCAAGGTCGCTGGCCGCCTGAAGGACCGACAAGCCGGAACCTCGGGCCAGGAACAGGTCGACGATGATCACGTCGGCCCGACCGGCCTCGGGGCCCTTCATCCATGCCAACACCGTCGGCTCGTCGGCCGCGGTGCCGACGATCTCGACGTTCGAGCATTTCCGACAGCGTCGTGATCAGCAGCTCGAGGATGATCGGGCTGTCTTCGACGATGAACACGCGCAGCGCCCGCGGCACCGCGCCTGCGGGGCGGCTGATCGGCTGGGCGGCGGTGCTCATCGGACTGGGCTCGGGGTGCTCATGCAACGTGCAGCGTTCCTGGCGGGTCGGCTACTGGATCAACCCGCTCTTGAGCGCGTAGTAGGTCAGGTCACTGTTGGTAGCCAACTTGAGTTTCTCGAGCACGCGGGTGCGGTAGGTGCTGACCGTCTTGATGCTCAGGAACATCGACTCGGCGATCGCGCTCACGGTCTCGCCCTTCGCGAGCCGCAGGAAGACTTGAAGCTCACGGTCCGACAGCATGTCATGCGGCGCCTTGTCCAGGCCCGCGGCGCCGTCGGCGATCAGTTCCGCGACCGCGGGGCTGATGTAGCGGCGCCCGCGCACCACGGTACGGATCGCGTTGACCACCTCGTTCAAGTCGCATTCCTTGTTGAGGTAACCCGCCGCACCCTGACGCAGCAGCGTCGTCGCGTATTGCTCTTCGGGAAACGCACTCAGGATCAGGACCGGCAGCTGCGGGAAGCGCTGCTTGATCGCCAGCAACGCGTCGACGCCACTCTCGCCGGGCATCGAGATGTCCATCAGCATCACGTCGACCTCTCCGCCGCGCGCCAACTCGAGCGCCTCTCGCCCGTTCTTCGCTTCGCCCACGACACGCATGTCGACGTGCTCGCCGAGGAACTGGCGCAAGCCCGAGCGCACCACGGTGTGATCGTCGACGAGGGCTACTTTGATCATGAGTCAGTCTAGGTCGGCAGATCCGTGCCGCGTGCCGGACCAGTCCTACACGACCACCGATCGAGGCCGACACGCGAATGCGACTGGGCCGATGCCGGACGCCCTCGCGTGTCGGTAGCCTGCATGGCGTCATCACATCAAGCCGAAAGGGCCACCATGCTTCACTACGCCGTCGTGTTCTTCGTCATCGCGCTCATCGCGGCCGTGTTCGGCTTCAGCGGCATCGCCGCAGGGGCGGCCGGCATCGCGCAGGTGCTTTTCTTCGTCTTTCTTCTGCTGGCCGTTGTCTCGTTCGTCATGAACCTGCTGCGATCACGAACCTGACGACCATCTCGCAAGCCCCATCACCATCGAACGTACATCAGGAGAACCGCCCATGAATACCTCCCCATCAAGCACATCGTTTCCGTCGGCCGTCCAGGGTCTTGGAAAACAGGCCGCCGACACCATCGACGCAATGGGCACCGCCGTCGGCACCGCCGCCCATGATCTCGAGACCACGGCACGCGACGCTGCAAGCAAGCTTTCGGGCGCGGCACGCGACGAGGCTGCCCGCGTGGGCCAGGCAACGCGCGAATACGTGCACCACGCAGCCGCGTCGGCGCGCGACATGGCCACCACCGTCAAGCAGGAGGCCGCGGTCGTCAACGACAAGACGCAACGCTACGTGCGCGACGAGCCTGTCAAGGCGATGCTGATCGCCGCCGCAGCCGGCGCCGCGTTGACGACGCTGATCCTGTTGGCATCGCGTCGGCACTGAACGACCACCGGCACGACATGATCTCGACGCTCGCAAAACTCGCGTCGTCGGCCCAGGGCCGCGACGCGCTGTTCCGGCAAGCCGGCCACTACGTGACGCTGGCGCGCATCGAAGCGCGTGACGCGGCGGTGCATGTGCAGCGCCGCATCGTCTACGTCGTCGCGGCCGCGGTGCTTGCCGGCGTCACGCTGGTGATGTTCGGCGTCGGCGTCATGTTGTACGCGTTCCTCGCCACCAGCGGCGTGCCGTTGACCGGCAACGCGGTCCACGTGTTGTGGGTCACGCCGGTGATCGCGGCGCTGCTCACGGCGATCTTCGTGGGCATGGCAACGCACGACACGCAGGCCGCGCCGTTCGACGAGTTGCGTCGGCAATTCGAACAAGACGCCCGCCTGCTGCGCACGACACCTGCGCCCGACCACCCATCCGCGAGCACGCCATGAACAACAACACGAGCGACCACACCGAAAACCTTCGATCGACCGTTAACCACATGAACGCTGTTCGCGGCCAGCTGCAGACGCAGACGCAGCGGCTGGGCGAGTGTGGCCCGGTTCGCGTGGCCGTGTCAGAGTGGTGGCAGCAACAGCCGATGCGCGCCGAAATCGAAGACGCGGTCACGGTTGCGCAGGACGTACTGACACCCTCGGCGCAGAAGCACCCCTACCTGATGCTTGCGGCCGCTGCAGTCGTGGGCTCGCTCGCCGCTTGGGCTTTGCCCAAGCGCATGGCCGTGCTGGCCGTGCCGTTGGTGACGATGCAGGCCAAGCGCATGGCCTCGTCGCTGGCGGTGTCGTTCTGGCGCGGGCTGGGTAGCCGGCGCAACTGACTCCCGCTGGCGCCGCTGCCGCGCTTCGGCAACGGCAACGGCCTCGGCCCACACGCGGATAGGACCAGTCCGACCCGTGATCGCTCGCCACACCCACAAGGCCTTCGGGGCTTGGAGAACAACATAAAGGTCTCAGCGCCTCGTGGTTCGCGAGGCTCGAGCAACACCGCACGAAAGGACACTCACCATGAACTGGGAACGCATCGAAGGCAACTGGAAGCAGATCAAAGGCAAGGTCACCGAACAGTGGGGCAAGCTCACCGACGACGACTTCGACGTGATCAAGGGCAAGCGCGATCAGCTCGCCGGCAAGATCCAGGAACGGTATGGCATCGCACGCGATGAAGCAGAGCGTCAGGTGTCGGATTGGGAAGGCAAAGCCGACGACGCATGGTTCGAGCGTCGCGTCTGACGCCGTAGGGCCACACAAGACCAAGCGAAGCGGCGCCAAGACGCCGCCTTTTCCACCTCCAGCCAGAACACGAAGAACGGAGCCCGCCATGAACCTCTTCGACGCGATTCGCGACAGCCACGAGCGTCAGCGCGAGCTGTGCCGACAGTTGACCTCTGCGCGCGATGACGCCGAACGCCAGAGCCTGTTTCTACAACTGAAGGTCGAACTCGACGCTCACGCGGCCGCCGAAGAACGCTACCTTTACGTGCCGCTGCTGATGACCGACGGCGGCCTGGGTGTGTCGCGCCACGCATTGAAGGAGCATCACGACATCGAAGAACTGCTCGAAGAGTTGAGCGTCGCCGTCAAGTCCGGCGCCGCGTGGGCCCGCAAGGCGCGCAAGCTCAGCGACGAGGTACACCACCACCTCGACGAAGAAGAGTCGAAGTTCTTCAAGGTCGCGGGCCGGATGTTGTCGACGACGAAGAAGACGCAACTGGCGCGGGAGTACAGCCGCGAGATCGTGCGCATGCGCCGCAAGTGCGCCGACGACTACGCCAGCGTCAGCGTGGGTTCGACCGGGCAGGTGAAGGCTGCTTCGACAAAACGGCAGCAACCTCGAGCAAAAGGTCAGGGCGCTGGCACCGTGTCTGCCAGGATGTCATCTGTCGCTGACATGCCCTCCTGAACCATTTCTGCTCTATGCAGAACGTCCTAAATGCTCAACACAGAACGTCCTCAGGAGTCCCTGCATCGAAAGGCGCAACCTCGTACCCCGTGCTGCGTCCGCCCGCATCGGTCCGCCGCAACACCGCTTTCGCGACCAGATCGTTGATGTCGCGCAGCGCCGTATCCGCCGAACACTTCGCAATCGACGCCCACTTGCTGCTCGTGAGCTTGCCCTCGAAACCGTCGAGCAACCTGTTGAGCAGCTTCACCTGCCGCGCGTTCATCGGCGTCTGCGCCCAGCGGCGCCAGAAGTTCGCCTTGTAGAACACGCCGTCGAGCGACACATGTGCGGTGTTGATCGCGCAATGCAATTGGCGCAGGAACCAAGCGAGCCATTCGGTCACGTCGAGCGTGTTCTGTTTCTGCGTGCGTTCGAGCACGTCGTAGTACTCGCTGCGCACGCGCTGGATCTGCGCCGACAGGCTGTAGAACCGCTGCGGGCTGCGATCGGCGCGCGCGAGGAACAGGTCACCCACCGCTCGCGCGATGCGGCCGTTGCCGTCGTCGAAGGGGTGCAGCGTCACGAACCACAGGTGTGCCAAGCCGGCTTTGATCAGCGCAGGTTCGGGCGTATCGCCGTTGGCCCACGTCAGGAACAGCTTCGTCTGCGCCGCGAGTTGGTCCGCGGGCGGCGCCTGGTAGTGAACCGTTGGGTGGTGTGCTGCGCCGGACACCACCTGCATCGGTCCCGACGCGTCGTTGCGCCACATGCCGACGCGGATGCGCCCGAGGCCGCTGCGGCCCGTGGGGAACAGTGCCGCGTGCCACCGAAAGAGGCGCGACGCGGTGAGCGGTTCGTCATGGAGTGTGGTCGCATCGAGCACCATGTCGACGACGCCTTCGACATGACGGTCGACCGGGGCGAGTGCGCCGATGTCGACGCCCAGCTTGCGTGCGATCGACGAGCGGACCGACGCGACGTTCAACGTCTCGCCCTCGATCTCGCTCGTCTTCACCACGTCGTCGGTCAGCGCGGCAAGGCAGGCCGAATCGCGCGGGGACATGCCGACGTTGGCCAGGCGACCCAGCAGGCGGCCCTGGGCGTGGCTCACATTCGCAAGCACAGGTGTGAGTGCTGCAAGGTCATACCGCCAGACGGGCCAGTCGCGTGCCTGCCAGACGTAGTGACGAATGCGGCGAATGCGACGGTAATCTCCGCGATTCATGCGGCGATTATGCGGGCTATTCACCGCATCGGCAAGCGCTCCCGCTTGCCTGCCGACAGCGCGTCTGCTTGTCGTTCAGATCGCGTGCACCTTCAGCCGCTCGTAGATCGGCCTCGCCTCATCGGCGATGCGCTGCAACGCATCCGGCAACGTCACCACCTTCGTCGACGGTGCGCCGAAGCCTTCCGACGCCCACACCGCGTTGTACCAATGCAGAGCCCACACACCGTCGAATGGCTTGGGGCCTTTGGGCCAGTGCAGCATCGTGTCGTCGAACCTGATGCCGCACGCAGCGCACAGCGCGCTGAGCGTGCCGGGCGCGTCGCTCAGCACGGCGTCGGCATCGATGACGGGTGGCGCGTGGCCGAGATGATTGGCGACTTGGTCGAAGATTTCGGACTGCTGCACGAAGCCGATCGCGCCCAGGTCAACCTCGGACCACTTCTGCGTGTAGCTCGCCAGCACCTTCTCGGGCGCGCGGATCAGGAAGGCATTGGTCAGGCGGTTGATGAAGCCACGGTCATGGCCAGGCAGCATGTGGTGGGTCATGTGCTTCTGATATAGCAGCGGCTTCGCCGTCGACGGCGTGACGCAGCGCGCGACGATCGTGTCCCAATCGTTCGGCATCGACGCGATGACCTCGTCGCGCATCGGGTGGTCGTGGCCGCTCGTCTTCAGCGCGAAGCCGTAGAAGGGCTCGTCGACGGCTTCGCAGTCGGCGCGGTTGCCGAACGAATACATCATCGCGGTCGAGATGTTGCGCGGGCCTGACCACATGGCAAGGATCGTCATGGTTCGTTCCTGGCGTCACAAGTTGCGCGTTGATTCGCGTACCGCGAGCGCCTTGTAGGCGTCCGACAGCCGACGACACATCGGCCCGGCGCCGCGCCACGGTTCGCTCGACAGCGGATGACGCACCGCGCGGCCATCGACCTCGCGCACGGGGATCAGTCCTGCGAAGGTGCCGGTCACGAAGGCTTCGTCGGCGCCATACACGTCGAGAAGCGAGAACGCCTTCTCGAAGACCGGAATGCTCAGGTCGCGACACAGGCGAATGACGTTGCCGCGCGTGATGCCTGCGATGCAGTACTGGCCGGTCGACGTCCATACCTCATCGCGACGCACGATGAAGAAGTGGGTCGAGTTGCAAGTGGCGACGAAGCCTTGCGGGTCGAGCATCAGCGCTTCGTCGGCACCGGCATTCGCGGCCTGAATGCACGCGGTGATGCAGTTGAGTTTCGAGTGCGAGTTGAGTTTCGGGTCTTGCACGTCGGGTGCGCCGCGCCGCACGTTCACCGTGTGCAGCTTCAACCCTTGCACCATCGCGTCGGGTCGTGGCGACTTGTATTCGGGAATGATCACGATCGTCGGTTTGCCGATCGTGACGCGCGGGTCCTGGTAGGGCGTGGACTTGATGCCGCGCGTGACCATCAGGCGCACGTGCGCGCCGTCGGTCATGCCGTTCGCGTCGATGCAGGCGAAGAGGCGCTGCACCAACTCGTCGGGCGACAGGCCGATGTCCATGAAGATGCCCTTCGCCCCTTCGTACAACCGCTCGAGGTGCGCACGCAGAAACGCGACGCCGCCGTTGACGACACGCATGCCTTCCCACACGCCGTCTCCGAGCACGAAGCCCGAGTCGAAGACCGATACCTTGGCTGCGTCGCGTGGTACGAGTTCGCCATTCACCGAAATCAGGATCGACCGATTGCGCGGGTCAATCGCGGCGTCATGGAGGTTGGCCTGGGGCACCGGTGAAATCGTAGTCATGGCTTGTCGGCTTGCGAACGGACTTCGATCATCGCGCCTCCAAAGCAAACGGGAGCCAAAGGGCTCCCGTTCGTTCGATCACGAGGCCGAAATCTTCAGGCGCGCGGCGGCCCGGAATCGCGGTCTCGACGACGGTAGCGGGCCAGGGCCAGCGCCACAAAGGACACACCGAAAAGGGCTACCGTGCTTGGCTCTGGCACGGCGGTGACCGTCGAGGCGGTGACCTGAAGGTTGTCTACCGAGATCGACGACGGCCCAAAACTCCGCGTATAGCCGCCGGAACCAACCACCTGACCGGAAGGAGTCGTGCTGTAAGTGTTCCCGTCGATCGTGAGGAAGGACGAAGTCACATCGACCCGCACAAGGTCGGTGAAGCCCGCGCTGAGGGCGAATGTCTCAACAGGGCCGTAGTTGTTGTAGAACAGGGTCAACGTCGTGGTGCCGTCGGCGCGCGTGCCCACAACGCTGATGTTCTGGGTGTAGGTCTCGATCACTGTGATGTTCGAGCCCGGCGGGGGAAACAAGAACGTCCGGAACCCGAGCGGGCCGCCCATTTCGGCCATCGAAGCTGGTCATCGAGAACGTCGCCCCATCACTCGCCGCAATCTGGTAGCCCAAGAAAGCGCCGACCGGTCTCAACTCGGTGAAGGTGTAGCCATCAGTGGAGCACGTGCCGGACACGGACAGCTCGCCGCCAGACCCGCACCCAGCGGCAGAGTCGAAGGAGAGCGTGCCGGCGATTGCCGACCCCGTGGTCAGCAAGCCCGCGGCCATGATCGAACCGCCGGCAACGAGCTTGTTCAACAGTAACTGATGTCTCATTTAACCCCCCAAGTTTGAGAACGGTATTGTGGGCCGAAGTTACTGTTCGTCCTTAAATCCTGGTTCTACCCGTTCGAGGGGCAGCGCCGACGCAACAACACTACCAACGCCCCGTAGGTGTCGTGTAAGCGCCTCGTACCTGGCTCGCCGCGTAGGCTGGCGACTGCGAATGAATCGTCGTCAGCGCACGCAGCCGCGTGCATCGACCCGCAGCACAGTCTCGACCGTGCCGCCGGCAAGGCCGCCGCGCACGCCGATCATGGTGTCGTGGAGGTTTACGGTCGGGTCGCAGTGGCCTGGTACAAGCCACAGGGTCGCGCCTAGTTCGGGCAGACCCGCGCTGCCGCCGGTGCACCGCACGATGCCGTGCTCATCACCGCCGTTCGCGAACGCGAGGTCATGGCGGCCCCACACCACGGGCAGGCCCGAGTCGATCGCGTGGCTCTTGTGTCCGGCATCGACAACCGCGTGATCGTCGCTGCGGCTGACCACTTGCGTCTTCACGAACAACGCATGCTCGAAGCGCGGCGCACCTGGCTGCGGCGCGTTGTCCGCGTAGTCACGATCCATGAAGACGTAGCTGCCGCACTGAAGCTCGTCCCATACGCCGCTGGCTGCTTCGAGGGCAAAGGTTCCGGTGCCGGCGCCTGTCACGAGCGGGCAGAGCACGTTGGCCGCGGTCAACGACGCACGTGCCGTGTGCACCGCAACTGCGGCGCTGCCGATCGCGGCTTCGCGTTCGCCGGCGGTGCGCAGGTGTTGTGCATGGCCGTGGTACGCCTGAAGGCCGGCGAAGCGCAGACCCGATGCATCGCCAAGGTCGACGACGCGACGCGCCAAGCCGCCCGCCGCGCCGGGCTGCACGCCGCAGCGGCTCTGGCCAACGTCGATCTCGACGAATACGTCGACGAGCGTCATTGGGGCTGCGCCGTTTCGAGGCTTCCGCAGCGCGTACGCGAGTCGATCCAGGCCCATCGCCGAATCAACCGCGATCGCGATCGTCGTGCCGCGCCACGCGAGATCAGCCAGATGCGCGAGCTTGGCCGGATCCACGACCTCGTTGCTGATGTACAGGTCGCGTACCCCAGCATCGGCCAAGGCCATCGCCTCGGACACCTTCTGCACGCACACGCCCACGGCGCCCAGCGCGATCTGTTGCTGCGCGATCACGGCGCTTTTATGCGTCTTAGCGTGGGGTCGCAGGCGCATGCCTTGCCGCTTCGCGAAAGCGGCCATCGTCGCGAGGTTGCGCTGCATCGCGTCGAGGTCGACAACGAGCGCGGGCGTGTCAATCGCAGCGACCGTGTCGCCCGGTGACGCGGCGTGCAGGCAGGATGGAAGGTTATGCATGGCACGCCATCGTATCGATCGAAACGCGCCGTGTCCTGCAGTGCACGCCGCCACAATCCGCCGCCATGCGCCCACGTCCTCGAAACCTGCCGTGTCCTTGCCACGTCAGAGACAACCTGTCGAACCCACCTGATTACGCATCGTGTTGCGGCCGTTGGCACGAGGGCCTCGCGCAAGGTGAAAACGCGCCGACGCCGCAACAGCTGATGCGCTCGCGATACACCGCCTACGCGCTGCTGCAAGGCAGCGGCGTTGCGCCACGGGATCTTCACGACTACCTGATGCACACGTGGCACCCATCGACCGTACCCGGCGATCTCGAGCTGACGCCGCTGCGGTGGACCGGCCTCGAGATCCTGCACGAAGCGAGCAGCGGCGATTCAGGCGTGGTCGAGTTCGTTGCCCACTACAAAGCCAACGGACGCGCGATGAAGCTGCACGAAGTAAGCCGCTTCGTGCGCGAACAAGGAGCCTGGCGCTACATCGACGGCCAGGTGGTGAAGGACGACGACGACGCTCAGGCCCGCTAGCGGAAGCTCGCCAGCAGGATGCTCGTCTCGGTGTTGGCGATGCCCTTGATCAGGCGCACGCGCTCGAGCACTTCCGACAACTCGGCGTTCGACGATGCGCGCAGTTCGGCCAGCAGGTCCCAGCGGCCGTTGGTGTCGTGCAGCGCCTCGACACCCGGCTCACCCAGCAGGCTCGCGATGACGGTGCGGGTCTGGTTGCCTTCGACGCGCACGCCCATCCAGGCGCAGATCTGGTTGGGCTGCGCGTCAGGGCGCAACTGCACCGTGTAGCCGACGATCACGCCATCGTCTTCGAGCTTGCGCAGCCGATTGGTGACCGTACCGCGCGACACACCCAGCTTCGCCGCCAGGGTGGCGATGCCAACGCGCGCGTCTTTGCGCAGCAGCGAAATCAGCTGATGGTCGGTGTCGTCCACGACGCCGAGATTAAGCCAGGTGGCGCAGCGCGTTGAAGTTGGCCGCACGCTCCACGATCTCGCCGACGCGCAGCGCCAGGTCTTCGCGGGGCTGCGGCTTCACGCGCCAACACGTCGAGGCGGCGGCACGACAACGGCCATATCGCCAAGCCTGCAATTCATGATGACGCTGCTCGCGTGCGGCCCAGGGAAAGGCATCGTACCGCCTTCGCGCATCGCTAGCGCTTGCTCGGCGCCATGAGTTTCGGTTTGCCAGGTCCCAGCTTGCCATCGGCGCGCGCCGAGAGGTAGGCAAACAGGTCCAGCACGTGCGGGTTCACCTTGGGGTCCGCTTCCCACGCGGGCATGACGATCTGGCCGCGCGCACCCCGTTCGCGCCGCATGACTTCTTCGATCATCGCTTCGCGGACCGCGCTGCGGTCATCGGTGTTGGCCTCGCTGGCCAGCAGCACGATGCGGTAGCTTGTCAGCACCTTGGTCGCGAACGCCCGCGGCGTGAGTGCCTTCACGCTCTCCACCAGGTTCGGCGCCACGTCGGTGCCCACACCACCAACACCGTGACAGCCATAACAAGTCGTGTGAAACAGCCGCCAACCGGTATAGGTGCCTCGGTCCACCTTGCCGTCGACAACGCGGTACTCGCCCGGCGCGGGCTCGGCGTTGGGCCCGGCGACCAGCGGCGGCGTGAACAGCGCTGCTGCCAGCATCACGGCCCACCAGGGTTGGCGCAGAAGTGCGACGAGACGGGGTGCATGGATCATGGTGTGGCTCCTCGAGTGCCGTGGCGCGCGGCGGGCGTCTGGCCGAGCATCGATGGTGTGATCAGCGTGATGCCTCGCTCGGTCACGTGGAAGCGCGCCTTGTCCTGCACCGGGTTCAGACCGGCCTGGAAGCCGTCGGGCAAGACGCATCGCTTGTCCACCACGGCGCGCCGCAGGCTCACGTTCTGGCCGATGGTCACCTCGGGCAGCACCACCGAATCCTCGATCAGGCTCTGGTCGCCGACGCGCACCTTCGAGAAGAGGATCGAGCGCCGCACGGTGGCGCCGCTGACGATGCAGCCGCTGGATACCAGCGAGTCGAGCGCAGTGCCGCGACGCGTGTCGCCGTCGAACACGAACTTCGCCGGCGGCAACTGGGGCTGCAAGCTGAGGATGGGCCACTGGTCGTCGTACAGGTTGAGCTCGGGTACGACCTTGACGAGATCGATGTTGGCTTCCCAGTACGCATCGACCGTGCCCACATCGCGCCAGTACGGTCGCTCGCCGACCATGTTGACGCAGCTGTCGGCAAAGGGGTGCGCCATGACCCGATGCCCGTCCAGCAGGCGCGGAATCACGTCCTTGCCGAAGTCATGGCTCGATTCGCGTCGGCCGCGTCGCGCGCGAGTTGCTCGCACAGGAACGCCGTATCGAACACGTAGATGCCCATGCTTGCGAGCGCGCGATCCGGTGTGCCCGGCAGCGGTCTGGGCCGGGCCGGCTTCTCGTCGAACGCGACGACGCGCCCTTCGTCGTCCACCGCCATCACCCCGAAGTTCACCGCGTCGGCCAGGGGCACCTCGACGCACGCCACCGTCACGTCGGCGCCCGTGGCCACATGCTGCGCCAGCATGACCCCGTAGTCCATCTTGTAGACGTGATCGCCGGCCAGGATCAGCGCATGTTCGGCGTCGGCCTCGCGCAGGATGTTCAGGTTCTGGTAGACGGCGTCGGCCGTTCCGCTGTACCAGTTCTCGTCGAGCCGTTGCTGCGCCGGCACGACGTCGACGTACTCGCCCAGACTGGGCGCCAGAAACCCCCAGCCGCGCTCGACGTGTCGGATCAGGCTCTGCGCCTTGTACTGTGTGAGCACCGCGATGCGGCGGATGCCCGAGTTCACGCAGTTGCTGAGTGTGAAGTCGATGATCTTCAGCTTGCCCGCGAACGGAACCGCGGGCTTGGCCCGCCAATCGGTCAGTTGCTGCAGCCGCGCGCCACGCCCGCCGGCCAGCACGAAAGCGAACGCGCTGCGCGTCAGGTGGTCGGTGCCGCCGGATCTGCGCATCACGGTACGTGCACCGTACTCGTGGCGTAGAGACGGCAGCGCGTCGGCCATGTGAAGGTCTGTGTTCGTCATGCGGCGCGGACGATCTTGCTGCAGTTCCTCGATCCGCCATTGATCATCATCAATAGGCTGCCAAGCGCAGACGCGGAAGATGCAGTCGCAGTCCGGCTTCCGACTTCCGGCTGCGGGCCCTGCAAAGCGTCCGACGACGACGAGGAGGCCTTCCATGAGCGTCAACCCGCTGATCCCCATGTCTGTCGGCACGGTGCGCCTTGTCAAGCAACCGGACACGTTGTCACCGCGGCCGCATCTTCTCGACTACGCGCGTACGTGCGAGGCATTCGATTGGGGCGAGGCGGCCAAGGCCCTCGACAGCCTGCCGCGCGGCGGCGGGCTCAACATCGCGCATGAGGCGCTCGACCGCCATGTGCTGCACGGACACGGCGAGCGTGTGGCGATCCGCTGGCTCGGCAAGACCGGTGAGCGGCGCGAGCTGACTTATGCCGATCTGGCCCGCGCGACCAACCGCTTCGCCAACGCGCTGACGCGCCTGGGCGTCGAGCCGGGCGAACGCGTGTTCATGCTGATGGGGCGGCTGCCCGAGCTCTATGTCGCGGTGCTCGGCGCGCTCAAGGCCCGCTGCGTCGTCACGCCGCTGTTCTCGGCCTTCGGCCCCGAGCCCATCGCCACCCGCGCCGAGATGGGCGATGCGCGCGTGCTGGTGACCACGCCCGAGCTGTACCGGCGCAAGGTGCGCGGCCTGCGCGAACGGCTGCCCGGGCTCGCGCACGTGATCCTCGTCGGCGAGGCCGACAGCGAGCCGGGTGTGCAGCGCTGGGACGCCCTGGTCGAAACGGCGAGCGACGATTACATGATCGCCCCGACGGATGCCGGAGTCGATGGCGCTGCTGCACTTCACCAGCGGCACCACCGGCCGGCCCAAGGGCGCGATCCATGTGCACGGGGCCGTGCGTCGCACACGCCGTGACCGGCCGCTACGCGCTCGACCTGCACGACGGCGACGTCTTCTGGTGCACCGCCGACCCCGGGCTGGGTCACGGGCACCAGCTACGGCGATCATCGCGCCGCTCGTCACCGGCGTGACCAACGTCGTCGTCGAGGCCGAGTTCGACGCCCAGGCCTGGTACGACGTGCTCGAGCGCGAACGCGTCAGCGTCTGGTACACCGCGCCCACCGCGATCCGCATGATGATGAAGCTGGGCATCGATGCGCTGCGCGGACGCGACCTGTCGGCGCTGCGCTTCATGGCCAGCGTCGGCGAGCCGCTCAACCCCGAAGCGGTGGTCTGGGGCCAGCAGGCCTTCGGCCTGCCCTTCCACGACAACTGGTGGCAGACCGAAACCGGCGGGATCATGATCGCCAACTTCGCAGCGCTCGACATCAAGCCCGGCTCGATGGGCCGGCCGCTGCCCGGCATCACCGCGGCGATCGTGCAGCCGCACGCCGACGGCGGCGTGCGGGTCGATCGACGAGCCGATGGTCGACGGCGAGCTGGCGCTGAAGACGCCATGGCCGTCGATGATGCGCGGCTACCTGCACGAGGACGAGCGCTACCGCAAATGCTTCGCCGGCGGCTGGTACCTCACCGGCGACCTGGCGCGGCGCGACGACGAGGGCTATTTCTGGTTCGTCGGCCGCGCCGACGACGTGATCAAGTCGGCCGGCCATCTGATCGGGCCGTTCGAGGTCGAGAGCGCGCTGATGGAGCACCCGGCGGTGGCCGAGGCCGCGCGTGATCGGCAAGCCCGGATCCCACGGTCGGCGAGGTCGTCAAGGCCTTCGTCGCGCTGAAGCCCGGCTTCGAAGCCGAGCGAGGCGCTGCGCCGCGAACTGCTCGGCCATGCGCGCAAGCGGCTGGGCGCGGCGGTGGCGCCGAAGGAGATCGACTTCCGCGGCAACCTGCCCAAGACGCGCAGCGGCAAGATCATGCGGCGCCTGCTGAAGGCGCGCGAGCTCGGCCTGCCCGAAGGCGACCTGTCGACGCTCGAGAGCGACGATGAAGAAGTGATGAAGGCGCGATGACGCGAGCAAGCTGCGCCTGGACCGCGCCCACCTGCAGCACCTTTACCGGCAGATGCTGCGCATCCGCCGCTTCGAGGCCAAGTGCGTCGAGCTTTATCAGGCGCAGAAGATCCGCGGCTTCCTGCACCTCTACGACGGCGAGGAAGCGGTGGCCGTCGGCGTGATGCAGGCGCTCGAGCCGCGCGACGCCGTGGTCGCCACCTATCGCGAACACGGCCAGGCGCTGGCGCGCGGCGTGTCGATGGGGCCGCTCACCGGCCGAGATGCTCGGCAAGCTCGAGGGCTGCTGCCGCGGGCGCGGCGGCTCGATGCACATCTTCGACCGGCGAGCACCGCTTCTACGGCGGCAACGCGATCGTCGGCGGCGGGTTGCCGCTGGCCGCCGGCATCGCGATGGCCGACAAGCGGCTGCGGCCCGGCGGCGGTGACGGCCTGCTTCTTCGGCGAAGGCGCGGTGGCGAAGGCGCGTTCCACGAGAGCATGAATCTGGCGCCATTCTGGCAGCTGCCGGTGCTGTTCGTCTGCGAGAACAACCTCTACGCGATGGGCGTGCCGCTGGAGGACAGCGAGGTCCGAGACCGATATCTTCGCAAGGCCGAGGCCTACCGCATGCGGCCGAGCAGGTCGACGGCATGGATCCGGTCGAAGATCGAGGCTCGCGGCGCGCGCGCGCCGTCGAGCAGATCCGGGCGGGCAGGGGCCCTGCTTCCTCGAGTGCCGCACCTATCGCTTTCGCGCCCACTCGATGTTCGACACCCAGGCCTACCGCACGCGCGACGAGATCGAGGGCTGGAAGCAGCGCGACCCGATCGAGCGCTTGCGCTCGTGGATGGCCGACAACCACCAGCTGAACGCTGACGAAGCGGCGGCGATCGACGCCGAGATCGCGGCCGAGATCGATGCCGCCGTCGCCTTCGCCGAGGCGGGCACGCTGGAACCCGTGGACGAGCTGGAGCGCTTCGTGCTGATGGACGCGGTGGTCCAGGAGGCGAAGGGACGGCGTTGTCCAGGCACACGGTCGCAGGAGCGCCCGCCATGAGCCCGACCGCCGCCGACCCCTGCGCATGACCTACCGCGAAGCCTGCAGGCAGGCGATCCGCGACGCGCTGCGCGCCGACCCGCGCACGCTTCGTGATGGGCGAGGACGTGGGCAAGTACGGCGGCTGCTATGCCGTGACCAAGGGCCTGCTCGAGGAGTTCGGCCCGGAGCGGATCATCGACACGCCGCTGGCCGAGAACGGCTTCACCGGCGCCGGCATCGGCGCGGCGATGGCGGGACTGCGGCCGATCGTCGAGATCATGACCTGCAACTTCAGCCTGCTCGCGCTGGACCAGATCATGAACAACGCGGCGACGATCGCGCACATGTCGCGGCGGCCAGTTCGCGGTGCCGCTGGTGATCCGCATGGCCACCGGCGGCGGACGCCAGCTGGCGGCGCAGCACTCGCACAGCCTGGAGGGCTGGTACGCGCACATCCCGGGGCTGAAGGTGCTGGCGCCCGGCACGGTCGAGGATGCGCGCTTCATGCTGGCCGCCGCGCTGGCCGACCCGAATCCGGTGCTGATCTTCGAGCACATCGTGCTCTACAACGCCGAGGGCGATCTCGATCCTGCGGTGACCGGCGTGGACATCGAGCACGCGCAGCGTGCGCCGGCCGGGGCGCGACGTGAGCTCGTGACCTACGGCAACAGCCTGCCGAAGTGCCTGGCCGCGGCCGAGCGGCTGGCGAAGGACGGGCATCGACGCCGAGGTGATCGACCTGCGCGTGCTGCGCCCGCTCGACATGCCGACGATCATCGCGTCGGTCGACGCGCACCCGCCGCGTCGTCATCGTCGACGAGGGCTGGAAGAGCGGCTCGATCTCGGCCGAGATCGCCGCGCGGCTGGTCGGAGGACGCGTTCTACGAACTCGACGCGCCGATCCGGCGCGTCTGCAGCCGCGAGGTGCCGGTGCCCTACGCCGCGCACATGGAAGAAGCCGCGCTGCCGCAGGTCGACGGAATCGTCGACGCGGTGCGCGCGATCGTGCCGAAGCGCGCCTGACGACACGTGCGATGGCCGAGTTCACGATGCCCTCGCTGGGCGCCGACATGGAGACCGGCAAGGTCGTCGAGTGGCTGGTGCAAGCCGGGCGACCGCGTGAAGCCGCGGCGACGTCGTGGCGGTGGTCGAGACGCACAAGGGCGCGATCGACGTCGAGTGTTTCCTGGACGGCGTGATCGACGAGCTGGTCGCGCTCGATGTCGAGCTGCCGGTGGGCGCGGTGCTGGCGCAGGTGCGCCGGGCCGGTGAGCCGTCGCGCCCGAGCGTGCCGCCTGTGCCAGCCGCCGCCCCACCGACGTCACCGGCGAGGCCTTCCGAGTCGGTCCGCCCTGAGCTCCCCGTCTCTGTCGAAGGGCCCCGCCGACCCGTTCGCCCTGAGCTTGTCGAAGGGCCGGCGCCACGCGAAGGCAAGCGCCCCATGGTCAGCCCCGCCGCACGACGCGCGCGCGGGAACTGGGCCTCGACGCCGCGCGCGCTGCACGGCACCGGCGTCGACGGCGCGGTGACGCTGGCCGACGTCGAGCTCGCGGCTCAGGCAGGCACCGACGCCGCGCCGCGACGCCAGCGCCAGCCCAGACGCGGCTTCGATCCGGCGCAGATGCGCCAGGCCATCGCCGCGGCGATGGGCCGATCCAAGCGCGAGATCCCGCACTACTACCTCGGCACCACGGTCGACTTCGCACGCCGCCGCAGGCCTGGCTCGAGGCCTACAACGCGACCGCCGCGCCGACCGAGCGGCTGCTGCCGGCCGCGCTGCTGCTGAAGGCCACGGCGCGCGCGCTGGCGCAGGTGCCGCAGCTCAACGGCTTCTACGAGAACGGCGCGCTTCCGCGCCGGGCACGGCATCCACATCGGCTGGGCGATCTCGCTGCGCGGCGGCGGGCTGGTCGCGCCGGCGATCGCACACGCCGACCAGCAGACGCTGCCCGAGCTGATGGCCGCCCTGCGCGACCTGGTGCAGCGCGCGCGCACCGGCGGCCTGCGCAGCTCGCGAGCTGACGGACCCGACGATCACCGTCACGAGCCTGGGCGATCGCGGCGCCGACAGCGTGCTGGGCGTCATCTACCCGCCGCAGGTGGCGATCGTCGGCTTTGGCCGCGTCGTCGAGCGGCCGTGGGTCGTCGACGGCCAGGTGGTGCCGCGCCCGCTGGTGACCGCTGAGCTGGCCGCCGACCACCGCGCGAGCGACGGCCACCTCGGCGGCCAGTTGCTCGCGGCGATCGACCAGCGGCTGCAGAACCCCGATCAACTCCGCTGAACCAGGAACCCGCATGAACGAGACCGAGATCCGCGCGCTGGCCGCCGAGCTGCTGGCCGGCATCGCACCCGAGGCCGACCTGTCGACCGTCGGCGACGACGAAGACCTGCGCGAGGCGCTCGACCTGGATTCCATGGACTTCATGAACTTCGTCATCGGCACTGCACGAGCGCACCGGCGCTGCATCCCCGAGGCCGACGGCGCGAAGCTGCGCACGCTGCGCGGCATCGTGGCGTACTTGCGCAGCTGAACGCCCATGGCTTTGCTGTCCGGTGAATTGACGTTCGCGCAATTGGTCGGCCCGCAAGCGTCTTATCGTTGCCCGATGCAGCGATCGAGACGCGGTTCGCTGCACGTTGATCAACGCTGCGTCACAGGAGACTCGAGATGGCACAACTGGTCGCAACGACGAAGACCCTTGCCCACAAGGTGAAGGTCATGGATCCCGCAGCCGAGCCGGCTTCGAGCGTCGAATCGCAGGCCGCCAGCATGCCCGCACCAGCCGATCGCGAGCAGGCAATACGCGAAGCCGCCTATGCGCTGTTCGAAGCGCGTGGTTGCGAGCCCGGGCACGAACTCGACGACTGGCTCGAGGCCGAAGCCCAGGTGCTGCAGGTGGAGTCGGCACCCTGCCGGCTCCGGCACTGGCGCAGCTCAACGCATCGGAGCCGCGCGTACCACGTCATCAGCGGCGTCACGCCTGCTGCCAGATCACCGGGCGCCCCGAGGACTCCCACGCCTCGTACTGCGCGGCGTAAGTGTCATCGACGCGGTTGCGCTTGACCTTGAAGGTGGGCGTGATGAGGTCGTTGTCCACCGTCCAGGCGGTGGCCGCCACGACCAGACAGGCAAGACGCTCGTGCGGGTCCAGTGTCGCGTTGACGTCTTGCAGGTGCCGGCTCAGTGACGCTTCGAGCACGGCGCGTCCGGTGGCATTGCCGGCACGGGCTGCCGCCTCGGCGTTGAGCATCACGATGCCCAGCGGCTGCCCCAGGTTGGCACCGGCCACCACGCAAGCTTCCACCGCCTCGTGCATGACCAGCTTGTCTTCGATCGGCGCGGGCGCGACGTACTTGCCCTTGCTGGTCTTGAACAGGTCCTTCACGCGGCCGGTGATACGCAGGTTGCCCTGGGCGTCGATCTGCCCCTTGTCGCCGGTGCGCAGCCAACCGTCGTCGGTGAAGGCGGCTCGAGTCAGCTCGGGCTGCTTGTAGTAGCCGAGCATCTGTGCGGCGCAGCGTGTCTGGATCTCGCCGGTCTGCGCATCGATGCGCGCCTCGACGCCGTCGTACGGCGGCCCCACCGTGCCTTCCTGGTTGCGGCCCGGCAGCGTCAGGTGCGACACGGCGAGGTTCTCGGTCATGCCGTAGCCCTCGTTGATGGGCAGGCCGAGCTTGCGGTACCAGGCCAGCAGCGCCAGCGGCATCGGCGCCGCGCCGCCCGCCGCGAAACGGCATTGATCCAGCCCCAGCGCCCGCAGCACCTTGCGCCGCACCAGGCCGCCGACGAGCGGGATCCGCAGCAACCGATCGAGCTTGGCCGGCGGCATCTTGTGGTGCACGCCATGCTGGAACTTGACCCACAGCCGCGGCACCGAGAAGAAGATCGTCGGCCGCGCGCGCTGCATGTCGGCGGTGAAGGTGTCGAGCGACTCGGCGAACCACACGCGCATGCCGGTGCGTAAGCCAGCCATGCTCGACCAGCACGCGCTCGACCACGTGCGCGAGCGGCAGGTACGACAGCATGCGGTCCTCGGCCGTCATCGGGATGCGCTTCAACCCGTGGTCCAGCGCCCAGGCGAAGTTGCCGAAGCTGTGCATCACGCCCTTGGGCTTGCCGGTGGTGCCCGAGGTGTAGATCAGCGTCGCCAGATCCTCGGCGGGGCGAACGGGCGTGCCCTTCAACGGTTGGTTGCGCGCGCAGATCGCGTCCCACCCTTCATAGGACTCGATCGCGTCGGGTGGCGACAGCGGGCAGCTGATGCACGGCAGACCGGCCGGCACGCCGGGCTTCATGCCTTCCCAGCCGTCGAGCTTGCCGACGAAGCAGGCACGCGCCTCGCTGTGCTCGAGGATCTGCCTGACGGTGTCGGCCGCAAGCGTCGGGTACAGCGGCACCGACACATGGCCGGCCATCCAGATCGCCAGGTCGCTCATCAGCCACCAGGCGCAGTTCTTCGAGAGGATCGCCACCTTCGAGCCGCGCTCCCAGCCTTGGGCCTGCAGGTGCGCGGCCATGCGGCGCACCTGATCGGCCACCTGGGCCCAGGTGAAGTCGCGCACGACGCCGCCACCCATCGGCTGCGTCAGCGCGATGCGGTCGGGCGCGGTTCGTTCCCAGTGGTAGAGGCGTTGCAGGGCGAGCGAGTCGGGCGCGATCACGTCCATCTCGGCGTCGATGCGGCTCTCCGCGAGCGTGGGTGCGGCAGCACGGTCGGTGGTGGCTTTCATCAGCCGCGAGCCTCCATCGTCGGCTGCCAACGGCCGCGGCAGGCGGCGCCGTTCAACTTCGCGCGTTCGAGCAACGCGGCCTGGGCGGCACGCACGTTGTCGGCGCGCCCGCTCCAGGCCTTCAGCGCGGGGTCGAGCAGCGCACGGCCATACGAGAAGCTCAACGGCCAGGGCTGCGCGCCGCGGCGGTTCATCGCGTCGAGGTTGGCCGTTGCCTGCTGCGGCGTCTGGCCGCCGGAGAGGAAATTGATGCTCGCGACTGCGGCCGGTACGCAGCGCCGCAGCACACGCAGCGTCTGCGCCGCGACCTCGTCGGGTGCCGCCTGCTTGGCGTGCGCCTTGCCGGGCACGACCATGCTCGGCTTGAGCACGACATGCTCGAGCACCACGCACTGGGCAACCAGCGCACTGAAGACCTCGTGCAGCACCGCCTCGGTCACTTCGGCGCAGCGCTCGATGCTGTGCTCGCCGTCGATCAAGACCTCGGGCTCGACGATCGGCACCACGCCCAGTTCCTGGCAGATCGCCGCGTAGCGTGCCAGCGCATGCGCATTCGCCTCGATCGCCATGCGGCTGGGCAACGTGGACGAGACGTTGTAGACCGCGCGCCATTTGGCGAACCGCGCGCCACTCTTCTTGTAGCCCTCGAGGCGCTTGCCCAGGCCGTCGAGGCCGTGCGTCACCTCGTCGCCGGGCGCCAGCGCCAGCGGGCCCTTGCCGGCGTCGACCTTCACGCCGGGCACGAGCCCCAAGCGCGCTGCCACGTCGGGCAGCGCGGTGCCGGCGTCGTCGCGTTGAAGCAGCGTCTCTTCGAACAGGATCACGGCGCTGACGAACTCGCCCAGGCCTTGCGTTCCCACGATCAGGCTGCGGTAGGCGCGCCGGTTGTCCTCGGTCGGCTCGAGCGAGATCGCCTGGAAGCGCTTCGCGATCGTCGGTGCGCTCTCGTCGGCGGCGAGGATGCCCTTGCCGGGTTGCACCATTGCCTGCACGGTTGCCGTCAGTTCATCGTTCGCGTGCATCGTGAATCTCCATCGCTGCGAACCATCGCATGACCTCGAGTCTGCTTGGAGCCGGTCGCGCCGCATTGAGGTTCGTCAAGTCGGCTCGGCGGCGATGCCCCTAGTCTCGGATGCGGTCGCGATTCGACGCATCCATAGGAGCCGGCATGGTCAACGCTCGCGGCAAGTACGTCCGATGGTTCGCAGACATTGGCATCGCCGACGTGCCCCTGGTGGGCGGCAAGAACGCCTCGCTCGGCGAGATGTTCCGTGAACTGACGCCACAAGGCATCCGCGTGCCGAACGGCTTCGCCGTCACGGCCCAGGCCTATCGCCACGTGCTCGACCAGGCCGATGCGTGGCCGCGCCTGCACGCTGCGCTCGATGGCCTGGACGTACACGACGTCGACGACCTCGCACGCCGCGCGCAGCGGGCGCGAGAGATCATCTACGGCGCGGCCCTGCCGGAAGGCTTGGCCAAGGAGATCCTCGCCGCCTACGCCGGCCTGCAGGCCGAGTACGGTCCATCACTGACCCTGGCCGTGCGCAGCTCGGCCACTGCCGAGGATCTGCCCACCGCCAGCTTCGCCGGCCAGCACGAGACTTTCCTGAACATCAGCGGCGAGGCGCGATTGCTCGATTCGGTGCGGCTGTGTTTCGCGAGCCTCTTCAAAGACCGCGCGATCAGCTACCGCGTCGAGAACGGCTTCGAGCACGACAAGGTGTTCCTGTCGGTGGGCGTGATGAAGATGGTGCGATCGGACTGCGCGTCGAGCGGCGTGACGTTTTCGATCGACACCGAAACGGGCTTTCGCGACGCGGTGTTCGTCACCGGCGCGTACGGCCTGGGCGAAACCGTTGTCCAGGGCACCGTCGACCCGGACGAGTTCTACGTCTTCAAGCCGACCTTCCGCGCGGGCCATCGCGCGGTGCTCCGGCGAAGGAGGGGCGGCAAGGAGATCCGCATGGTCTACGCCAAGACCGCGGGGCGGGAAAGCACGCGCATCGTCCCCACCGCGGCCGAAGACCAGCGCCGCTTCTGCATCAGCGACGACGAGGTGCTCGAGCTCGCCGAAGCCGCGATCACGATCGAGGACCACTACAGCCGCAAGGCCGGCAAGCCCACGCCGATGGACGTTGAGTGGGCGAAGGACGGCATCGACGGTCGGCTGTACGTCGTGCAGGCGCGCCCGGAGACGGTGGCGTCGCAGCGCGCGCCCGGCATGCTCGAGGAGTACCGGCTCGGCGCGCCCGGCCAGAAAGCCGGCGAAGTCCGCGCCACCGGCCGCGCCGTCGGTGCCCGCGTCGCGTCGGGCAAGGCGCGCGTGATCACCGACGTGACGCAGCTCGGCCAGTTCCGCAGTGGCGAGGTGCTCGTCGCCGACACCACGATGCCCGATTGGGGCACCGTGATGGCGAAGGCCGCGGCGATCGTCACCAATCGCGGCGGGCGCACATGCCACGCGGCGATCGTCGCGCGTGAACTCGGCGTGCCCGCCGTGGTCGGCTGCGATTCGGCGACGACGGCGATCCGCACCGGCGACGACGTCACGGTCTCGTGCGCCGAGGGCAACGTGGGTCGCGTCTACGCCGGTCTTCTTCCGGTCACCGTGACGCGCACCGACCTCTCGACGCTCGCGCGCCCGCACACCCACGTGATGGTCAACCTCGGCAACCCCGACGTCGCGTTCCAGACCAGCTTGCTGCCCAACGACGGCGTCGGCCTGGCGCGCATGGAGTTCATCGTCGCGGAGCACATCAGGGTCCATCCGATGGCGCTGGTGCATCCCGAGCGCGTCGACGACCCCGTGGCGCGGGAGCAGATCGCGCGTCTCACCGAAGGCTATGCACGGCCGGCCGACTACTTCGTGCGCGAGTTGTCGGAAGGCGTTGCGATGATCGCCGCGGCGTTCCATCCGAAACCAGTGATCGTGCGGCTGTCGGACTTCAAGACCAACGAATACGCGAGCCTGCTCGGCGGGCGCGCCTTCGAGCCCGCCGAAGCCAACCCGATGATCGGCTTCCGCGGCGCTTCGCGTTATGCGCACCCGGCCTACGCCGAAGGCTTTGCGCTCGAGTGCGCGGCGATGAAGCGCGTGCGAGACGAGATGGGCCTGGTCAACGTCAAGCTGATGATCCCGTTCTGCCGCCGCGTCGAGGAGGGCGAGCGCGTGCTCGCAGCGATGGCCGAACACGGCCTCGAGCGCGGCGTCAACGGCCTCGAGATCTATGTCATGTGCGAGATCCCGAACAACGTGATCCAGATCGACGCCTTCGCACGGCTGTTCGACGGTTTCTCGATCGGCTCGAACGATCTGACGCAACTCGCGCTCGGCGTCGACCGCGATTCGGAGCTCGTCGCGTTCGACTTCGACGAACGCGACCCCGGCGTGAAGACGCTGATCCGCCAGACCGTCGAAGGCGCCCGCCGCAACCATCGCCATTCGGGCATCTGCGGCCAGGCGCCGTCCGACTACCCCGAGATGGTCGAGTACCTGGTGGAACTCGGCATCGACTCGATGAGCGTCACGCCCGACACGCTGCTCGCGGTCACACGCAACGTGCTGGCGGTCGAGCAGCGGCTGGGGCGCACGCCGCGGGGGGTATCGGATCAAAAGCCTCTGTCTTGCGTCACCATCGAAAGCCCTTCATGAACACGCCCATCTCCTCGCTGATGACGTTGCCTGTCTGGTCAGTCGACATGGACGACACGGTCGAAGCCATCGAAGCACTGATGTCACGCCAAGCACTCTCGTGGGTCCCGGTGACCGAGCCGGACGGGATTGCCATTGGTGTTGTCAGCCAGTCCGACCTGATGCAGTTCCACCTGCGCAAGAAGGACGCGGCCACCGTGCCCGCGTGGCAGATCTGCACCTACAAGCCGATCGCGGTCAACGCCGACACCAGCGTCGCCGACGTTGCGCGACGGATGCTCGAGCGCAGGATCCATCATGTGGTCGTGACACGAGACGGCACCATGGTCGGCGCCGTGTCGGCGCTTGATTTCGTGCGCGCCTTCGTGTTGCAGGCCGAACGCCAGGACGGTGCCGAAACCGCAGACCCTACGGCCTGACGCTCGCCTGATCGGTCCGATCGGGCTCATCGATCCGATGAATCACGCGCGATGCGCGGGCTTGCAGCAGCATGCGGTGTGCTGCTGGCGGAGTCGGAGGGATTCGAACCCTCGATGCAGGTTTTGCCCACATACTCCCTTAGCAGGGGAGCACCTTCGGCCACTCGGTCACGACTCCTGAGTCGCTGCGCAAGGGCCAGCGACAAGGCGCTGAATTCTATCAGCGGTGCACCATGCTTCGACCTGGGGCGCACCAAGGACTTTAGTCACGCCTGAGCGGCCTTTCGGACCCTGCGAACGAGCGTCACCAAGCGCATGAACCGCCCGCTTGCGGGCCGCACTCCCCGCGCCTGCGGCAATGCTCTCGATGGTCCACACGCGGATCATCCCGGCATGAAGTCGTCGTCGGGAGTCAACAACATGAGCCGCAGCCTGGGGTTCGAGGCCTTTCAAGGGGCACTGGGTCCACCGCCCGGCCACGCGCTGGGCATACCGCAAGGGCATGTCGGCCCGTACGTGTTGGGCAGTGGCCGCATGATCTATTGGACTGGACGCGTTGCGATCGGGTTGAGGCATCAGCCGCATCGTCGCAGCGGTGAGCCGTTGGCGCACGGTGCGGCGTGGGTCCAGAACATGATGCTGCGCTCGCGTTCGCCGTCGCCCGCCTGGTCCGCGCCCTGATCCGTGGCCTGACGGTCGTCTGACCGTGCCATGATCGCCGCGCGTGCAACGCTCGGCGGAGACGATCATGGCGAACATCTACGAGCAGGGTCTCGAGAAGAACGAAGCCAACCATGTGGCGTTGTCGCCCGTGGGCTTCGTCGAGCGCAGCGCCGAGGTTTTCGGTGATCTGCCGGCCGTGATTCACGGCGCGCGCCGGTACGACTGGCGCACGCTGCGCGAACGCTCGGCACGGCTGGCCGCAGCGCTGCGCGCGTTGGGCGTGGGGCACGGCGACACGGTGACCTCGATGCTGGCGAACACGCCCGAGATGGTCGAGGCGCACTACGCCGTGCCGGCGCTCGGCGCGGTGCTGAACACGCTCAACACGCGCCTTGACGCGCCGCTGCTCGCCTGGCAAATGAACCACTGCGAGGCCAAGGTCGTGCTGACCGACCGCGAGTTCGCGCCGGCGATGGCAACCGCGCTTGCGCTGCTGCGCGAGGTGCACGGCCGCACGCCCGTCGTGATCGACATCTGCGACAGCGAATACACCGGCGCTGGCGACACGCTCGGCACGCACGAGTACGAAGCGATGCTCGCTGCGCATGCACCCGTGTCGAAACTGGAAGGCCCGCGCGACGAGTGGGACGCGATCGCGGTGTCGTACACGTCGGGCACGACGGGCGACCCGAAGGGCGTGGTCACACATCACCGCGGCGCGTATCTCAACGCGGTGTGCAACGCCGTCACGTGGACGATGCCGAACTTCCCGCGCTACCTCTGGACGCTGCCGATGTTCCACTGCAACGGCTGGTGCTTCCCGTGGACGGTCGCGCTGCTGGGCGGCGTGCACGTGTGCCTGCGGCGGGTCGAGGCGGGTGCGATCCTCGATGCGATGCGCGAGCACAAGGCCGACCACTACTGCGCCGCGCCGATCGTGCACAACCTGCTGCTGTCGGCCGATGCGTCGCTGCGTGGTGGCATCACGCACCGCGTGCGCGGCATGGTGGCGGGCGCCGCACCGCCTGCGGCGATGATCGAAGGCATGGCGACGATCGGCTTCGACATCACGCACGTCTACGGGCTGACCGAGGTTTATGGCCCGGCGTCGGTGGCTGTGAAGCGCGACACCTGGGCCGCAGAGAGCCTGGGCGAGCAGACACGCCTGAACGGCCGCCAGGGTGTGCGCTACGCGCTGCAAGAGGGCATGGACGTGTTCGACCCGAACACGATGCAACCGGTACCCGCCGACGGCGACACCATGGGCGAGATCATGTTTCGCGGCAACATCGTCATGAAGGGCTACCTCAAGAACGCGGCGTCGACGCAGGCAGCGTTCGAACGGCGGATGGTTTCACACCGGCGACCTCGCGGTGGTCGAAGCCGACCGCTACGTCAAGATCCGCGACCGCAGCAAAGACATCATCATTTCCGGCGGCGAGAACATCAGTTCGCTCGAGGTCGAAGACGCGCTGTACCGCCACCCCGCGGTGATGGCCTGCGCGGTGGTCGCGAAACCCGACCCCAAGTGGGGCGAGACGCCGCTGGCTTACGTCGAACTGCGGGCCGGCACGCAAGCCACGGCCGACGAACTGGTTGCCCATTGCCGCCAGTGGCTCGCGGCCTACAAACTGCCGCGCGAGATCCGCTTCGAAGACATCCCGAAAACATCGACCGGCAAGATCCAGAAGTTCGCGCTGCGCGAACGCGCCCGGTCCACCAACGCCATCGAGTGAGCGAGGAGACGAAAAGCATGCACGCACGTGTTCAGTCCATCGACGACGCCCCGTTCGTTCAACGCAACCGCGACGCGCGCGGCGTGGTGCGCCTCGAGCTCGCCCGCCCGCTGTCGTTCAATGCGCTGTCCGAAGGCATGCTCGATGCGCTGCAGGCCGAACTCGACACCGTGGCCGCCGACGACGAGGCGCGCGTGGTGGTGCTGGCGGCCCAGGGCAAAGCCTTCTGCGCCGGCCACGACCTGAAGCAGATGCGCGCCAAACCCTCGCTGGCCTACTACGAGAAGCTGTTCGCGCAGTGCGCGCGGATGATGTTGACGATTCAGCGCCTGCCGGTGCCGGTGATTGCGCGTGTGCAGGGCATCGCGACCGCGGCGGGTTGTCAACTCGTGGCGCAGTGCGACCTCGCGGTCGCGGTCGACAGCGCGCGCTTCGCGGTCAGCGGCGTCAACCTCGGTCTGTTCTGCTCGACGCCCAGCGTGCCGCTGTCGCGCAACGTGTCGCGCAAGCAGGCCTTCGAGATGCTCGTCACGGGCGACTTCATCGACGCGCACGAAGCGAAGGCGAAGGGCCTGATCAACCGTGTGGCGGCGGCTGGCGCGCTCGATGCCGAAGTGGACAAGCTGATCGACAGCATCCTCGCGAAGCCTCGCGCAGCCATTGAGATGGGCAAGCAGCTTTTCTATCAGCAGGCCGAACTGGGTATCGCCGATGCCTACGACCTCGCGGGCCGAACGATGGCCTGCAACATGATGGACGCCGACGCGCTCGAAGGCGTGCAGGCCTTCATCGACAAACGCGCACCGGGGTGGCGGCACACATGATCAGCCGCACCGTATCCGCGACCGCGGCCGTGTTGATCACGCTGGCATCAACGGCAAGCGCCACCGACGACGAGCCGTCGCGCTACGTCCAGTTCGTCAATGAACCGACCGCCACCTGCGTGTCGCGCAACGGCGTGCAGATTCAGGTGAAGAGCACGCACCCCAAGCGCACGTTGCGTGTGTGGCTCGACCGCAGACTCATGGGCAACGGCACCGGCGACCGCTCGCGCGCCGAGCTGAAGCCTGGCGCTGACCCCGAGCCCTTGGGTTGTTCACGCAATGGCGGTGTCGAGCAGTCGTGGGCGGTGGTTCGCGCAGCCTTCGCCGACTGATCGCAACAAACGCAAGCGCAGGCAACGCTCCCTGAATTTCAGCCTGCCTTCATCCTCCCGCATTGCAATCACGTTGACGGCGACGTTGCCGTATTTCTGTGATCCGAGAGGAGCGTTGGATGAATCGCGTTATTTCGCTTACCGCTATGTCGTGCGTGCTCGCCTTGCTGGGCGGCGTCGCGCACGCCGGGCCCAGTTGCGACGTGCCGAAGGACAAATGGATGAAAGAGTCCGACTTCAAGGCCAAGCTCGAGCAAGACGGCTATCAGATCAAGACGTTCAAGGTCAGCAAGGGCAACTGCTATGAGATCTACGGCCACGACAAGGGCGGAAAGAAGGTCGAGATCTATTTCGATCCCGGCAATGGTTCGATCCTCGAGCAGAAGTAGGCCCGAGCGCGTGGAGGACAAGGTCTACGTGTGGGACCCGTTCGTGCGGGTCTTCCACTGGAGCCTTGTCGCCTGCGTCGGTGGCACGTACTTCGTGTTGGAAGGTGGTGAGGCACCGCACAACTGGGCGGGCTACGTTGCAGCGGCCCTGGTCGTGGCCCGCGTCGTGTGGGGCTTCATCGGGTCGACGCACGCACGCTTCGAGTCGTTCTTCCCGACGCTCGAGCGCGTGCGCGACCATCTGCACGAGATGCGCATGCGAAAGCCGTCGGTAGGCCACAACCCGTTCGGCGCGTTGATGATCTTCGCGCTGATCGGCCTGGTGCTGGCGTTGGGCATCACCGGCTACATGCAGGGCGTCGACGCGTTCTTCGGCGAAGTGTGGCTGATGGAGCTGCACGAGTTGCTGGCGCATGCGCTCGTTGCGTGCGTGGCGATGCATGTCGCGGCCGCCGTCGCGATGAGCGTATGGGAGCGCACCAACCTTGTTGCGGCGATGGTCACGGGGTACAAGACAAGCAGCCGCAGCACGCAGCGCTACGAAACCCGGTTCGAAGCATTCGACGACGACGAACCGTCACCGCGCGACGCAAAACCACGCTGAGGCGAGTCCGGTACGAATGCCGGGTCTTCGAGCGTGAACGCCACTGCAAACCCGCGCGACGAAGGCAGCAGCGAACATCGCCCGGCGTGCGCGCGCGCGACCAAGTCGACGAGCATCAGCCCGAGGCCCGTCGTGCCCTCGTAGTTCGAAGAGTCGATCGCCTGTTGCAGCCGACGGCGAGCCTCCGGGTCGATGCCGTTGCCGTTGTCGGTGACGCGGATCTCGTGATGGTTGGGTGCGCATCGGCCCGCGGCCACGGTCACGTCGGTGGCACCGTGCCGTTCGGCGTTATCCAACAGGTTCATGAGCGCCGCAGCCAGCAGGTCGGGGTCGGCACGAACGGCCTCGTCCGCCTTCACGGTCAACGAAATCGACCAGAAAGGCATCTCGTCGATGAGGTCATGAAGATCGATGACGTCGCTGCGGATGCTGCCGCCTGACCTGAAGAGCGTGAGCAGCGCTGCCACCACCCGCCGCAGCCGGTTCGCAGCATGGCGGGTGCGTTGAAGTACGGCGCGGTCTTCGGGGTCGCGTGCGCGCCGCTGTGCCAACGCCAAGTTCGTGATCAGTCCCGCCAGGGGTGTGCGCAGCGCGTGCGCGGCGTGGGCGGTGAATGCCTGTTCGTTGACCAGCTTGCGGGCCAGGCGCTGTCCAAGGTCTGCAACCGCATCGTTGATTGGAACAAGCTCTGCGCGCGTGGGCGGCGCCAGCTTGCCCGGCTCGAGCGGCTCGTAGTTCGCGATCGATTGCGCGGTGCGCGTCAACGCATCGAATTCGCGCCGCAGGCACGCACGCAGCAGCAGGGCGCCCAGAACGCCGACCACCAGCGCGGCCAACGCCGCGTAGGCGCCGGCTTCGAGCCGCGCTTCGGCGCGTTCGTCACCTGACTGGGCGACGTACAGCATGCCGGCGCCCTGCCCACCGAAGGGAAGCGCGAAGACGCGCCACCCGGTTGCGCTGTTGTCGAAGCCACGGTCGCGCAACGGGCTCAGCGGCTGCGCGGGTGCACGGTGCGAGCGCAGCGTGACCTTGCCACCACGATCGACCAACTGCCACACGAGGTCTTCGTCGTGCGGTGTCATCGGGTAGATGCCAGGCGCGTCGGTGGTGCTCGAGTCGCGGCGAAAACTCAGCATGCCGTGGATGATTTCGCCGACCTCTTGCAGACCGTGATCCAGCACCTCGTCGACCTCATGACGCACGACGAGCGCGACGGCCAGTGACACCGCTACGCCCCACGCGATCGCGATCCCGATCAACGCGAGTGAGAGTCGCCGCTTGATCGACGGCAGCATCACGCCCGGGGCACCACCCGGTAGCCCATGCCGCGCACGGTCTCAATCAGCCCACGGCCGAGTTTGCGCCGCAGGCTCGACACGTAGACCTCGAGCGTGTTGCTGCTGACCTCGCCGTCGATGCCGTGCACCAGCGCCTCGAGATCCGCCTTGTCGACCAGGCGACCCGCACGTCGCGCCAGCGCGTCCAGCAGCGCCCACTCGCGCGCCGTCAGGCTGGCCGCGACGCCGCCCACATACGCGGTGCGCGCCAGGAAGTCGATCTCGACATCGCCGAACTGCTGGCGCGGCCCGCTGATGCCCGCGGCCCGGCGCGTCACGGCGCGCAGCCGCGCAGACAGCTCTTCGGGGTCGAAGGGCTTGACGAGATAGTCGTCGGCGCCGGTGTCCAGTCCACGCACTCGATCGCTGATCAGGTCGCGTGCGCTGAGCACCACGACCGGCGTGGTGCAGCCGTGCTGGCGCAGGTGCCGCACCCACTCGAGCCCGGACCCGTCGGGCAACTGCCAGTCGACGAGCAGCGCGTCGTAGGGTTCGGTCTCGGCCATGCGCGCCTGCGACAACAGTCTGAACCAGTCGACAACATGATCTTCCGACTCGAGGTAGGCGCGCAGGCCCTCTCCCAAATCGCGATCGTCCTCGAGCAGCATCAGTCGCATGGTCGGCGTGGCCTCCCGGCCGTCGTCACGAAGGGAACGGTCACCTTAGCACCATGGCCCTGTCGCAAGCCTCAGGCTGGCTTCAGCTTCGTGCCCGCGGTCCGGTGATGTCGCCCCCTGGCTGGGTATCCGAGAAGCCGCCCGAACCCTCCGCTGCGGCATCGGCGCTGAGACCGTGCTTGTCGATGCGATAGCGCAGCGTGTCACGCGTGATGCCAAGCGCGCGTGCAGCCCGGCTGACGTTCCAGCCGTTGCTGCGCAGCGCATGAAGCAGCGCCTGGCGTTCGATCGCCGGCAGCGTGGTGTCGGCACCGAGGGAGGGGGGAGGTCGCGGTGGCGCAGATGCCGGCGCCATCGACAGCGGTGCCATCGTCGACATCAGCCCGAGTTGCGTCGAGTCGATCGACTCGCGGTTGTTCAGCAGCACGGCCTGTTCGACCACGTTGCGCAGTTCGCGCACGTTGCCTGGCCACGGGTGCGCGACCAGCGCGGCTTCGGCCGCGGCGGTCAGCATCGGCGCGGCCTTGCCGTAGCGGCCGGCGTGCAGCGCGAGGAAGTGCCGGGCCAGCAGCAGGATGTCGTCGCCGCGCTCGCGCAGCGCTGGCACGTGGATCTGCACGACGCACAGCCGGTAGTACAGGTCGGCGCGAAAGCGCCCTTCGCGCACCAGCATGTCCAAAGGGCGGTGCGTGGCCGCGACCACGCGCACGCTGACGCGCTGCTCGCGCACGCTGCCCAGTCGGCGTACCGTTTTTTCTTCGAGCAACTTCAGCAGCTTGGCTTGAAGTGCCACGTCCATGTCGCCGATTTCGTCGAGGAAGAGCGTGCCCCCTTCGGCGGTCTCGACCAGACCCAGCTTGCGTTCGCGCGCATCGGTGAAGGCGCCGCGCTCGTATCCAAACAGTTCCGACTCGAGCAATTGCGCCGGCAATGCCGCGCAGTTCAGTTCCACGAACGGCTTGTGGCGTCGTGGCCCGCCATCGTGCAGTGCGCGCGCCACCACTTCCTTGCCGGTGCCGGTTTCGCCCAGCACCAGCACGGCGGGCGCATCGTCGTCGCGAAGCTGCATCTCGGCTTCGAGCAGTTGGGTCAACGTACCGTGCAGGGCCAGCATCGGTGGCGACTCACCGATCAGGCCCGGCTGCACGCCAGTCTGCGCATCGCGATCTTGGTAATAGCGCAGGGCGCTGACCTGCCGTTCTTCGCCGACCGCCCGTTCGAGCCGCAGCTTCAGTTGCGACAGCGCCACCGGCTTGGTCAGGAAGTCGACGCTGCCCGCGCGCATCGCCTGCACCGCGAGTTCTACGCTGCCATGGCCGGTCAGCATCACGACGCGAGCGCCCGGGTCGAGTGCGCGGATTCTCTGCAGCGTCTGCAAGCCGTCGAGATCGGGCAGGTGGTAGTCCAGCACCACGACGTCGGGGCGCATCGATTCGTATTGCGCCAGCCCGTCCATGGCGCTCGCCGCCCATTGCGCGTCGAAACCCGCGCGCTGCAGGTACAGCAGCACATTGCGTCCGAGAACCTCCTCGTCTTCGATGATCAACACTGCGTGGGGCACGCCTGGTCCTCTTGTTGGTGTGTTCGCGTCGTCAGGTCGCGGCGGTCAGACGAAGCCGCACGGCCGTGCCGCGGCCAGGCGCACTGTCGATGTCGAGCGCACCACCCGCACGTTCGACGACTCGTCGCGCCATCGCCAGCCCCACGCCAAGCCCTCGAGCCTTCGTCGTGTAGAAAGGCTTGCCGACACGCGCCAGTTGCTCGCGCGTCAGACCGGGGCCGCTGTCGCGGACCTCGAGCATCACCGAGCGCCCCTGGCGTTCACCGCGCACGTCGATGCGTCCGCCGCCGCCGTGCAGTGCTTCGACCGCGTTCGACACCAGCGTGCGCAGCACCTGGGCCAGCAGCAGCGCATCGCCGCGCACGGGCGGCAGGTCGCCGAGGATGTGTTGCGATGCCGTGATGTGACGGCGTTCGAACTCTCGCGTGAAGTCGCCAAGGCACCTGTCGATCAGGGGCCGGAGTTCGACTGCGGTCGGCGCCGACGCCTCGGGAGGCTGCGTGTAGGCCAGCAACTCGCGCACCCATTCTTCCAATCGGTCGGACTGAGACACGATGTCTTGCGCCGCCTCGCGCGCCGCATCGGGGGGGCCGTCCAACATCAGCTCGGCCGAACTGCGGATCGACGCCAGCGGATTGCGGATGCCGTGCGCGACCGCGCCGCTCATCTCGCCCAGCGCGGCCAGCGTGGCCTGATCGACAAGCTGACGCTCCTGTGAGCGGATCGTGAAGTCGGCGCGCAGTACCAGCCCATACAGCGCCAGGAACAACAGCGCCCCGGACACCAACGCCCCCAGTGCGATGAACCAGCGGAGTTGCGCCAGCGCACGTGCCAGCGCCAATGGCCGCTTGTAGAACTCGATCGCACCCAACACCTCGCGTGTCGAGGCGTGGCGTACGGGCACGTAAATCTCGACAAACATCGCGTCGCGGCCGCGCAGCGACTCATGCTCGGACTTCCCGCCGCCATCGTGACCATGCTCCTCCCGCTTGGCCACCACTTCGCCCGCCAGCGCTCGGTCCAGCTCGGGGTTGGTGTCGAAAGTGCGCCCCTTCACTGCAGCGTCGCTGGACCACACCAGCCGTTGCTGGCGGTCGTAGAGGTTGGTGCGCAGCACGTCAGGCACGCGCACCAAGTGTTCGATGGCCGTGGGCACCACCAGTTCGGGCCGAGACGCCGATTCGGCGATGAACTGAACGATCGAGGTCTCGACCAGCAGCAGGCTGTCGACGAATTCCGTCGTCAGGGCCGCCTCCTGCGCCACCATGCGTTCGGTCAGGAAGCGGTTCAGCAGCAAGCTGATCGCCACCGCCAGCAGCGTGATCGACACCAACGCGGTCAGGGCGAACCAGCGGCTGAGACTGAAGCGGGGACGCGGATGGGTCATTGCGGGTGTTCGCCTCAGCGACAGAGGTGCGGGCGCTTGAAAGATACCTGCGGGTTCGTGTCCGCGGATTCAACAAATTTGGGCAAATTGCCCATTTCGTCTGGGTGTCTTGCCCCAGGCAGTTTGGGGCATGAGGCCAATAAACATGGTGTTACTTTATAAACCAATAAGTTAGACGATATTTTTGGCGGGCACGGTCATTGCGAAGGTTGTTCAAACCTCAACGCACCCAACGCCATGCCAGTCATCACTTCACGGCACTCGGCCGCGACAGCGGCCCCGAAGTGCACGAACAGCCCCCTCGCGGACCTTGCTTTAGCGTCAGACGCCGAATTGGTGGAGCGTTGTCTGGCTGAAGAGCCCGCCGCCTGGTCCGCGCTGGTTGTGCGCTATCAACGACTGGTTTACGCGATCGTCACGCGGATGGGGTTGGATCAACACGTCGCCGCGGACGTTTTCCAGACCGTGTTCACGCGTCTGTTGAAGCACCTGCCGCGCATCGCTGACCCCAGCCGCCTGCAGGCCTGGATCGTCACGACCGCCAAGCGCGAGTCGCTGTTGCAGCGCAAGCTGGCGATGCGCATGGTGTCGATGACCGGTGACGACGACAACGCCGACTGGGACATCGCGGACGAGGCGCCAATCCCCGAGGTGGCGCTGGGGGAACTCCAGCAGATTCACCTCATGCGCGAAGCCATAACGCGCCTGGACGAGCGTAGTCGTCGCGTGCTGAGCCTGTTGTTCCGCGAGGACGGCCAGACGCTGCCCTACGAGGCCGTGGCGCGCGAGTTGGGCATTCCCGTCGGCAGCATCGGGCCGACACGAGCACGGTGCCTCGAGAAACTGCGACGGATCGTCGCGACGATGTAGATGTCGCGTACGTCCGCCATGCGGCTGTATTTGCCCGGTGGCGGGTGCCTCTGTACCGGCATACGACATCCAAGATGTCGATCCAGCCCGCAGGTTGCACGATGACCACTTCCGCCCCTCCGAACGACGAAGAATTGGCCCGTCAGGTCACGCGCGCTTTGGCGCTGCCCGACGCGCCGGCCCAGTGGGTGTGCGAGGCGCAAGCGCTGTTCACCGCACCCACGACCGTGGCTGATGTGGCGCAAGCCGCACTGCGGATCGTGATGGCGGTGCTGAGCTTCGACAGCACGGCGCAGCCTGCCGTCGCACTGGGCATGCGCTCGGTGGGCGAAGGCCCGCGCCACCTGCTGTTCAGCGCCGAAGGGCGAGATATCGACCTGCGGGTCCATGCCGGCGACGGCCGCTTCGCGCTGAGCGGCCAAGTGCTGGGGCCAGACGAGGAGGGCATCGTCGAACTTTCATGTGCCGACGACGCCGCCGCGACACCGTGCAACGGCCTGACCACCACGCTCGACGCCATGGGTGAGTTCCGGCTCGACGACATTCCCGCGGGCACTTGGCGCGTGGCGCTGTGCTTGGGGAGTGACCGAATCGTGCTGCCGCCGATCGAGGCCGGTGGGCCGGGCGCATGACGGACGTGCCGATGTCGACGGCCGAATCGACGCGCAAGCGCATCGAACTGCCCGGCGTCGCCACAAAGAGCGACAGCGGTGTTGGTACCGGTACCGGTGCCGGTGGCGCTGAAGTTCCCCACCTGACTGGCGCTGTCAACGTTGGTCATCTGCTGACGCGTGCGCGTGCGCTCAAGGACGAGTGCTACGCAGCTTGGAGCACCGAGCCGCGGCGTGCCCTCGAAGCCGCGCATGCGCTGCGCGCGTTGTGCGCACGGGAACCCGAATCGCAAGCCGCCCGCGAGATCGGCGCGCTCGCCGATTGGGCAGACGGTATCGCCCACGTCACGCAGGGCCGCATGGCCGAAGCCGTGCAGTCGCTTGACGCCTCGGCTGGCGCGTTTCGTGACATCGGCCGCTGCGATCAAGCTGCGCTGACGCAGGTGCCGAAGATCATGGCGCTGTCGATGCTCGGCCAGTACGACGCCGCGATCGAATGTGCCGAAGATGCGCAGCGCGACTTCGTGGTTCAGGGCAACACGCTCGGCGCGGCGAAGGTCGGCCACAACCTGGGCATCCTCTACGAGCGGCGCGGCCACTACGCCCAAGCGACCGCCCACGCGCGGCGCGCGTCGGTGCTGTTCGCGCGCGCGGGCGACCGCGAAGGCTCTGTTCAAGCGGATATCGCCCTGGCGAACGCGCTGACATCGCTTGGCGATTTTGACGAGGCGCTGCGCATCTATGCCCGTGCACGCATGCGCGCAACAACTCACGGCCACCCGTTGCTCGAGTCGCTGGTCGATGAATCGGTGGGGTTGCTGCAGCTGGACCGTGGTCGCTACCGGGAAGCCCTCAGGGGTCTCGAGTCGGCGCGCCGGTCGTATGAGAAGTTGGCACTGCCGCGCCACCTTGCGATCGCGGAGAAGCAGCTTGCCGATGCCTATCTCGAGCTGCGCCTGCTGCCCGAGGCACTGGCGCTGTACGACAAGGTGCTGGAGCGCCTGCACGCGCTTGGATTTGCCGACGAACAGGCTTGGGCACTTGCGCGGCGTGGACGTGTCCAGGCGCTGCTCGGCCGCAAGTCGGCTGCCATCGAGTCTTTCGAGCACGCATGCACTCTTTTTGTCGAGCGCGGTATTGCGGTTGGCGAGGCGACCGTGATGCTGGCGCGCGCCGAACTCGAACTCGACGGGGGTAACCCGGCTGTGGCCACGAAGTTGTCGGCACACGCGGGCGAGGTCTTCGATGCCGCGGGACGTATCGCAGAACGCGTGCGCTGCGATGTGGTGCGCGCGCACGCGCTGCTGCGTTCGGGCAGCGCGGAGCAGGCCGCTGCGCTGTTCTCGTCCACGGGCGCACTGGCGCACACGATGCGAATGCCGAGCATCCAGGTTCGATGCCGGGTCGGACAGGGACTGGCCGCCCAGGCGATGGGCGACGCCAACGCGGCGCGTGCCGCCTACGTCGACGCGGTGGAGCATTTCGAGTCGATCCGGCGAGCGCTTCCTGGAGATGATCTGCGCAGCGCCTTCCTCACCGACCACCTTCTTCCGTTCCGCGAACTGACGCGCCTAGCGCTCGAGGCACATGCCGCTGCACCATCATCCGCGACGGCCGCCGCGGTTCTCGAGCAGCTCGACCGCATGCGCGCGCGTTCACTGGCTGACCGTCTCTCTGGGGCTGGCGCGCCAGCTGCCGACGCGCGCACGCGCGCGCTGCGTGAACGCCTGAACTGGCTGCATCGCCACGTGCACCGACTCGACACCGACGAGGATCCAACTGCGGCGCTGAAGGACGAACTGCGCCGCACCGAGCGCGAACTGCTCGAGCGCGCGCGTCGCGCCCGCCTCGCAGACGACGAGACCAGCGCACGCACCGGCGACGAGGACGGCTTCGATCTGTCGGCACTGCGCGAATGCCTGGGCACCGGCGACGCTCTTGTCGAGTACGGCGTGCTCGACGACGAACTGTTCGCCTGCATCATCACAGCCGATGGCGTCGCGGTCGAGCGGCAGCTTGCATCGTGGCTCGAGGTGCAAGACGCGCTGCGGGGCGTGCGCTTCCAGATCGAGACCCTGCGTCACGGTGCCATGCCGGTGCAGCAGCACGTGGCGAGCCTGAGCCTGCGCGTGCACAAGCGGCTCGAGCGTGTGCACGCGCTGGTGTGGCAGCCTCTTGCGGCGCACCTGGCACGCCGCAAGCGCGTGCTGATCGTTCCTTGTGGCGCACTCGCGTCGCTGCCGTTCGCGGCGTTGCCGATCACGGCATCCAACGCTGCCTTACCCGTAGGCCCGCAGGTGTTGGCCGACCGTTTCGCACTTGCGTTGGTGCCCAGCGCACGCACCGCTTGGCATGGCTTGCGTCGCACGCCGGCCGCGGCGCGGCATGTGGTTGCGCTCGGCGAGTCCAGCCGCCTGCCGCACGCGGCGGTCGAGGCGAACGAGGTTGCTGCGATGTTCGAGTCGGGTACCGCCCTGGTCGGTGACGAGGCCACCGTCGCCCGGTTGGAAGCGCATGCACCGATGGCCGACGTGCTTCACCTTGCGTGCCATGCCCAGTTCCGCAGCGACAACCCGATGTTTTCGGCGCTGCACATGCGCGATGCCGCGCTCGGCGTCGAAGCGGTGGAACAGTGGTCGCTGCGCCCGTGCACGGTGGTGCTCAGCGCATGCGACACCGGCTTGGCCGCCGGTGGTGACGGCGAGGAGCACGTGGGCCTGGTGCGGGCGTTTCTGTCGGCCGGCGCGGCACGGGTCATGGCGACTCTTTGGCCGGTCGATGACGCGACCACGGCCGCCTTCATGCGCGACTTCTACGCTGCCCTGCGCGAAGGGCGCTCGGCCGCGCAGGCCCTGCGCGACGCACAGCTTCGACGCCGCGCCGAACAACCTCATCCTTTCTTCTGGTCCGCCTTTGCCCTGCATGGCGGCTGGTGACCTTCACTCGATAGGAGCCGACATGGCAAACCCACATCGCCCGACACGCGTCGTCACGAGGTTGGCGGCGACCTTCGCGCAAGCGCTGGTGGCGCTGGCACTGGCCGTGCCTGTTGCAGCGCACGCCAAGGGGGGCAAAGACGACGACAACCCCAGGGCCACCGACCCTTCCGTCGCGGGGCAGATCCTGGTGCGTCTTCGCAGTACCGCGGCATTGCCAGGGCTGTTGACCAAATACGGCTTGGCGTTGACCAGCCAGTTCGGAGCCCGGCCGATCTACCGCCTGACGGTCATTGGCAACGTCGACGTCGATCCGATCATCGAGGCGATGGCGTTGGATCCTGCGGTGCTGGTCGTCGATCGCAACGCCATCCATCGCAGCCCCGAGGCGCGCCGGAACGATCCGTGGGCGATCGGCACCGCGACGAACTATCAGGCGCAATGGGCGCCTACTGCGCTTCGCCTGCGCGAAGCACACGCGATCTCGACCGGCAAGGGCGTGCGCGTTGCGGTACTCGACACCGGCATCGACGCGACGCACCCGGCCTTCGCCGGCCGGCTGCTGCCGGGATATGACTTCGTCGATGGCGACCGCGACCCGTCTGAAGTAGGCAGCACCACAACCAGCACGAGCTTCGGTCACGGCACGCACGTGGCCGGTCTGGTGGCGCTGGCGGCGCCGGGCGCGTCGATCATGCCGCTGCGTGTGCTCGACGCCGATGGTGCCGGCAACGCATGGGTGCTGGGCGAAGCGATGTTGTATGCGGTTGACCCCGACGGCAACCCGGCGACCGACGACGGCGCCCATGTGATCAACCTGAGCCTGGGCAGTGTCCAGCGCACGGAGATTCTCGACACGCTGTCGCGGTTGGCGTCGTGCGCGATCCCGGCGGTCGTGGTCGAGCCCACCGACGACTACACCGACCCGGGCTACGGCAGCGACCGCCAGCGCTGCGGCGCACTCGCGGGTGCCGTGGTCGTCGCCGCTGCGGGCAACGACGGCAGCGAGAGCGTGCGCCAGTACCCCGCGGCTGAAGGCGCCTACGGCCTGATGTCGGTCGGCGCGAGCAACGCGGCGCGGCAGTTGGCGAGCTTCAGCAACTTCGGCTCGTGGGTCGACGTGGCCGCGCCGGGCGACGGCATCACCAGCGCGATTCCCGGCGGCTTGTACGGCACGTGGAGCGGCACGTCGATGGCCGCGCCGCTGGCTGCGGGTGTGGCGGCGCTGGTTCGTGCGCGCGAGCCGGCGTTGTCGGCGAAAGACCTTGCACGCCGCGTGACCCGCAGCGCGCCTGCGATGTGCGGAAGCGACCTCGGTCGCGTCGACGCCGTGGCGGCGCTGGGCGCCGTCCGCGGCACTTCGTGCGACTGAACGTATCGAGTCACATCGCTTCCTTCACCTCATTCAAAAGGACTACGCATCAGCATCACCATCCATCACATCGGCCGCCGCCGCCATGCGACCGAGCGGTTTCGACTTACCTCTTCGCCCCTTTGGCACCAACCCTGTTTCGAGATATGAGGAAAAACATGACCATCCGTACCATCACCATCCGTCATCTGACGATCGCTGCAGGCTTTGCGCTGAGCTTGACCTCACTTCCCGTACTGGCCGACGGCAAGGTGGCGTGCACCACCGCCGAAAAGTCGACCTGGAAGCCGCAGGCACAGGCCGAAGCCGCCGCCAAGGCCGCGGGCCATGAGGTGCGTCGTTCCAAGATCACGGACGGCGGATGCTACGAGGTGTACACCGTGAAGGACGGTAAGAACCTCGAACTGTTCTACGACCCGGTGACGCTGAAGCTCGTGCAGACGGTCGTCAAGTAACCCGGGGACGCGGGCCATGCCCAGCTACGAGCCACTGCCATCGGCCGCCCAAGCCGAAGTCGTGGGTGCTGCGGTGCCCGCGGCATCCGTGCCCGTCTGGGACACCGCCGTTCGAGTCTTCCACTGGTCGCTCGTCGGTTTGGTGGTGACGGCCTGGATCAGTGGCGGTACCGGCGACCGGCTGCACGAGATCGTCGGCTACGCGGTCGCCGGCCTGATGGCGTTTCGAATCGGCTGGGGCTTCGCTGGCTCGAGGCATGCGCGCTTCCGCGATTTCGTGCGCGGGCCGTCGAGTATCGTCAGCTACCTTTCGGGTATCGCGCGTTTGCGGCCGCCGCACTACACCGGACATAACCCGGCCGGCGCGGCGATGATCCTGGCCCTGCTGGCGGTTCTGGCGACCATCGCCGTCACCGGCTTCATGATGCAGACGCAACGGTTCTTCGGCATCGAATGGGTCGAGCAGGTGCACAGCGTCGCCGCCAATTCGCTGCTGGTACTCGTGCCGCTGCACGTGCTCGGCGCGCTGATATCCAGCTGGCTGCACCAGGAAAACCTCGTCCGGGCGATGTTCTCCGGGCATAAGCATGTGCCCGAAGGTCACGCAGTTGCGTCGGAGCGCGACCGGTTCGAGTTTCGGCTGAAAGGGGCCGAGGGGCTTTTCGCGCTGTCGATCCTGGCCGCTGGCGGCGCTGTTTATGGCTGGATTTCGACCACCAAGGAACCGACCGCTGCGCCGACGGTAGCAATGGCTGCGACGATGGTGGAAGCGCAGACGGCGGCTCATGACGTGCCCACGGCGAGCGCTGCGGTCGCAGTGGTGCAGAAACCGGCACCGCCACCGCAGAGGCAGATGGTGGACCTTCAGGATTACATGACGGGCGGACCAGAACAGCCTTCACAGCTGTGGACCTTGGCCAGCGGCGGGCGGCTCTACGATCGCTGGTATGCCGCGCTCGGCAAGAAGGGGCCCACCACCAATCACCCGTCATGGCCGGCCGAGAACACGAATATCAGCGGAGCCGATACGTGGCGTTGCAAGAACTGCCACGGCTGGGACTACATGGGGCGCGACGGCCACTTGAAGTCCGGCGCCGGGGCGACCGGCATCCGCGGTCTGCAGCGCCTACGCGGCCGGCCGGTCGAGCAGGTGGTCGCCATTCTCGAGAACAACACGCACCAATTCACCGACGACCTGATTCCGGGCCACGCGAAACGACGCCTCGCGGCATTCGTCTCGCAGGGGCAGCACACCGTTGCGCAGTACGTCCACGAGACCGGATACTCGAGGGGCAGTGCGGCCAACGGCCACAATCTCTTTCAGACGGTTTGCGCCGCCTGTCATGGCTTCGACGGCAAGGCCCGCAAACTCGGTCCCTCGGGGGACCCAAGCTACGTTGGCAAGCCGCTTTACATCGGCACCAAGGCGCGCAATGGGCCGATCGAAGTGCTGCACAAGATCCGCAACGGGCACCCCGGCGCCCCGATGATCTCGCTGCGCGGCCTGGGTATGCAGGCGGCGACAGACGTTCTGGCATACGCACAACAACTGCCGGCCGAGTAAGCCGTCCTTACCAATATGACCTCTCGATACCCTTTGCGCAGCCTCGTGCTCGCCCCCATCGCCACCGCGCTTGCGGGCACCGCGCTCGCGGGCCGCCCGCTCACCGTCGATGACGCCGGCACCAGCGCCGGCGGCGAAGGCCACGTCGAAGTCTGGATGGCGCGCGCCAAAGAGGCCAGGTCCTGGAACATCTCTCCGGCCTACGCGCTGCGCGACGGTCTCGAGATTTCCGCCCTGCTGTCGCGCGAGAAGCCCGACAAGCTCACCACCACCGCGCTGCAGTTGAAGTACTTGTTCACGCCGAGCAAGGAAAGCGGCTGCAACTTCGGCGCCGGAGTGGGCGTGGCCCGCGTGCGCGCCGCCGACGAAAGCGCAAGCGGCACCTTCATCAACGGTATCGCCTCGTGCAATGGCACGCCCTTGGGCAGCGTGCATCTGAACCTCGGCTACACCAAGCCTTCCAGCGCCAAGGGCGTGAAGAGTTGGGGCGTGGCCCTCGAGCGCGAAATGGGCAGTGTGACGCCGCACATCGAGTACTTCGGCGTCGAGCACAGCAAGCCTGTCGTGCAGCTCGGCCTGCGCGGCGACGTTGCGAGCAACGTGCAGTTGGACGGCACGGTCGGCCGATCCGAGGGCATCACCGCGTACACCGTCGGCCTCAAGTTCCGGTTCTGACGCGCCATTCGCGCGGACGGCGCCGCGACAACGCGAGGTATTTCAGTTCCATGACGGTTCTCTGTCGTGCAGCGGGTCTACCGCCAGCACGATGGAACCATCATGAAGCGCGTCCTGATCTACTCGCACGACACCTTCGGGCTAGGCAACATCCGCCGCATGCTCGAGGTCACGCGCCACCTCGTGCAGACCAGCCCCGACGTGTCGGTGCTGATCGTCACCGGCAGCCCGATGCTGCATGCGTTCCGAGTCCCGGCGCGAGTCGACGTCCTGAAGCTGCCGTGCCTGTCGCGCGACGTGAAAGGGCGATACGG
Source organism: uncultured beta proteobacterium (assembly GCA_963738615.1). GTDB lineage: Bacteria > Pseudomonadota > Gammaproteobacteria > Burkholderiales > Burkholderiaceae_C > CAVTWY01. Next base: position 2,675 of record CAVTXI010000010.1, on the reverse strand, counting down.
CGCCCGGTCGCTGCCGCTGGACCTGGCGCAGACGGTGCGGCTGCGCGCCAACCTGCTGACGAGCGCGATCGTCGACTTCGCGCGAGCCCGTAGGTGCGGCAGCAGCATCGCGATGGTGGCGACCGGACCGATGCCGGGCAGCACGCCGATGAGGGTGCCCAGCAGGCATCCCGCCAGGCAGAAAAACAGGTTCTGCGCCGTCGCCGCGGCGGCAAACCCGACCATCAGGTTACTGACGATGTCCATGTCAGCCGCTCCCGAACACCGGGATCGGCTGCCGCAGGCCGTAGACGAAGACCACGACACAGAACAGCGCGAGCGCGATGGCGAGCGCGACCGCCTGCTTCCATTTCGCGTCGCTCGTCGCGAAGGCGCAAATGACAGCCACAATGAAAGTGGTGGGGGCGAGGCCGGCGCGCTCGATCAGCAGCGCGAACATAAGCACGGCGACAAGAACCATGAGGCTCGAGTACCATCGGCCGGTCGCGATCGGCGGACCGTCGACCGTGACCGCCCGCAGCCCGATCGCGGCGCCGAAGACGAGGAGGCCGATGCTCAGCAGCACGGGCATGTAGCCCGGTCCCATGCGCGAGACGCTGCCGATGTCGTAGTCGCGGCCGAACCAAAGCCCGGCGAGGCCGATGGCGGTCAGGATGATCGCCGCCCCGACATCTTGCGGGCTCTTGATGCGCAACGTCATGGTTTGGGCGTGTGCACGAATGGCGTGAGCCAGGAGGGTTGAGCCTATTCGATTCTTATCAGCCTCCGGGCCTCGGCCGGACCTCACTTGTCGCATCCGCGGAAGTCCGGGCTGATCACCCGAAAAGCGTTTTCCTCGGGTTGGTTGCGCGGGCAAGCTGTGATTAATTGGCATTCCACCTCCGCCTAAGGTCGTCGATGAAAAACATCAATCCGAACCCGTTCACCACCCGCCCCGAGATCGAGGGCACCTTCGGCGTGGTGACGTCGACCCACTGGATCGCGACCGCGGTAGGCATGGCGATGCTCGAGAAAGGCGGCAACGCCTTCGATGCCGCGGTCGCCACCGCCTTCACGCTGCAGGTAGTCGAGCCCCACCTCAACGGTCCGGGCGGCGATGTGCCGGTCATCATCAACGATGTCCGCACGCGGCAAGACCGAGGTGATCTGCGGCCAGGGTCCGGCGCCGGCCAAGGCGACCATCGCGCATTACCGCAGCCTCGGCCTCGACATGGTGCCCGGCACGGGGCTGCTCGCGGCCTGCGTGCCCGGCATGTTCGACACCTGGATGCTGCTGCTGCGCGACTACGGCACCATGCGGCTCGCCGACGTGCTGGCGCCGGCGATCTATTACGCCGGCCAGGGCCATCCCCTGGTCGAGCGCGCGCACGCCACCATCGCAACGGTCGAGGAACTGTTCCGCAAATACTGGCCGACATCGGCGGCGGTCTATCTGCCCGGCGGCGCGGTGCCGGAGACCGGGCACGTTGTTCACCAACACGACGCTGGCCGAGACCTACACGCGCGTGCTGCGCGAGGCGAAGAGCGCGGGCGGCGACCGCGTGCGGGCAGATCGAGGCGGCGCGCAAGGTCTGGTCGCAAGGCTTCGTCGCCGAGGCGATCGACCGCTTCTGCCGCACGCAGGCGGTGATGGACACCAGCGGGACGCCGCACCACGGCGTGCTCACCGGCGACGACATGGCGCGCTGGCACGCCCATATCGAGGCGCCGCTCACCTACGACTACGGCCGCTACACCGTGTGCAAGCCCGGGCCGTGGGCGCAGGGGCCGGTGATGCTGCAGCAGCTTGCGCTGCTGAAAGGGTTCGATCTCGACGGCCTCGACCCGACCAGCGCGGATTTCGTCCATATCCTGGTGGAGTGCTCCAAGCTCGCCTATGCCGACCGCGAGAAATTCTACGGCGATCCCGATTTCGTCGAGGTGCCGATGGCGACGCTGCTGTCGGATGCCTACAACGACGAGCGCCGCAAGCTGGTCGGCGACAAGGCGTCGCTCGAATTGCGTCCGGGCTCGGTCGAGGGATTCGGCGCGGTGGTGAAGCTGCGCCGCGAGGAAGGCCAGCGCCGCGCCGTCGGCGGCATGGGCGCGGGCGAGCCGACCGTCGGCCGCATCGGCGAGGTGCGCGGCGATACCGTGCATTTCGACATCGTCGACCAGGCCGGCAACATGGTGTCGGCGACGCCGTCCGGCGGCTGGCTGCAATCCTCGCCGGTGATCCCCGAGCTCGGCTTCTGCCTCGGCACGCGCGCGCAGATGTTCTGGCTGGAGGAAGGCCATCCCGCCGCGCTGGCGCCGGGCAAGCGGCCGCGCACCACGCTCTCGCCCACGCTCGCGCTGCGCGACGGCGAACCCTACCTCGCCTGGGGCTCGCCCGGCGGCGACCAGCAGGATCAATGGACGACGCAGCTGTTCATGCGCCACGTCCACGCCGGATGAACCTGCAGGAGGCGATCGATGCCCCGGCCTGGCACTCCGAGCATTTCCCGATCTCGTTCTGGCCGCGCACGGCGCGGCCGGGCGTGCTCGTGGTCGAGGGTCGCGCTGCCGGAGAGCACGGTGAAGGAGCTCGAGCGCCGCGGTCACATCGTCGAGGTCGACGCCGACTGGTGCGAGGGCCGGCTCACCGCCGCTTCGCGCGACGGCCGCCGCCGCCGCGCCGCCGCCAATCCGCGCGG
>CAVTXI010000009.1:0-36827 GCA_963738615.1 uncultured beta proteobacterium | reverse complement strand
CCTGACCTGCTTCTGATCGACAAGAAACCGTTTGGGGTGGAAGACGAGTTGGCCGGCGCACTCGAGGCGCTGTCGCGCAGCGAGAAGCGCCCGCGCATGGTTCTTCTGCTGCGCGACATCCTGGATAGCCCCGAGGCTACCGTGCGTGTGTGGCGCAAGAACGCCTACTACGAAGCGATTGCAAGCTACTACGACCAGGTGCTGGTGGTCGGTGACCCCGAGATCTTCGACCTGAAGCGTGAATACGCCTTCCCGCCGTTCGCGGCGGCGAAGATCAGCTATTGCGGCTACATCGCGCGTGAACCTGCGCGTCGCACGCGAGCACAGGTCCGAGCCGAACTCGGCGTGGCGGTGCACGAACCCTTGTTGTTGATCACACCCGGCGGCGGCGAAGACGGTCTTCGCCTTGTGACGACGGCACTCGACGGCCTGGTCGGCCTGCCCGAATCGCGCCGGCCGCGCGCACACGTGGTGTGCGGGCCCGAGATGCCGGCGCACGAGCGCGAGGCGGTCGAAGAACGCGTGCGCGGCCTGACGGGCACGACCGTGCAGGTGTTCTGCGACGACATGATGGCGCTGCTGGCTGCGGCCGACGTTGCCTTGACCATGGGCGGCTACAACACCGTGTGTGAAGTGCTGGCCAGCCGGCGTCGTGCAGTCGTGGTGCCACGTACCGAACCTGGTCGTGAGCAATACCTGCGCGCACAGCGCATGTCTGCGCGTGGCCTGCTTCGCATGGTCGAGCCGTCCACGCTGACGCCGTCCACTCTGATGGCGGCCGTGCAGGAACAACTCGATGCTCACACCCGCCGCGAGCCGCTGGTGCGCCTCTCGTCGATGCGTGGCCTCGATCGCGTGTCGCAGGCCTTGCTGGCGCAACTCGACCTAGAGCCCGCTGACCCGGCACGCGATGAACGCCACCGCGACAGCACGTCCGCGGGCGTTTCGTCCCGTCGCGTACCCGTGCCTACCGCGGCGGACCAAGGTATGGCGCGAAGGGACGTTCAGTGAAGCCACTCGCCCTGCTGGTACGCACGTGGCCCAAGCTGTCCGAGACCTTCATCCTCGAGGAAGTGCTGGGGCTCGAGCGGCTTGGCGTTGATTTGCGCCTGTATGCGCTGGCGCCGCCCGCCGACACCGTGGTGCACGATGCGGTGTCGCGTGTGCGCGCGCCGGTTGTTCATGTGCCGGTGATCACCGATCGATCCGAACTCGTCTCTCGCCACGCTGCGCTGGCGCGTGCAGCGCCCATGGCCTGGTCTCGCGAGTTGGTCGCAGCGGCGACGGGCACCGTGCGGCATGGGCTGGTGGCGTGGCGCAGGTTCCTGCGCGCCGGCTGGCTCGCTGCGCAGTGGAAGCGCGACGGTGTTGGCCAGGTGCACGTGCACTTCATTTCCGACACCGTCGACGTCGCGCGTATCGCTGCGCGGCTGGTTGACCTGCCGTTCTCGATCTCGGCGCACGCGAAGGACATCTATCTGTCCGACCCACGCGACCTGCGGCAAAAGCTCGAGGCTGCACGCTTCACCGTGACCTGCACCGACGCCAACCGGGACGCGCTGTCGGCCATCGCACCGTCAGCCGCGGTGCATCTGATGTACCACGGCATCGATGGCGACGTGTTTCATCCCACGCGCAGGCACGCCGCGTCCTTGGGCCCGGTGGCCCTGCCGCGGCTGCTTGCGGTGGGCCGGCTGCGCGAGAAGAAGGGCCTCGACACACTGATCGACGCCTGCCGCCTGCTGCACGAACGCGGTCGGACGGTGAAATGCGACATCGTCGGCTACGGCGAAGCGCACGACGCGCTGGCACGCCGCATCGAGAGTGCCGGTCTTGGGCAGCATGTCTGGCTGGTCGGCAAGCTCGCTCGAGAGCAGGTCGTCGAGTGCTATGCGGCTGCGACGGTGTTCGTGCAGCCATCGCGTATCGCTGCAGATGGGGACCGCGACGGCATCCCCAACGTGTTGCTCGAAGCGATGGCGATGACGCTGCCCGTGGTGGCGACGCGCGTCTCGGGCATTCCCGAAGTGGTGATCGACGGCGTGAACGGCTTGCTGGTCGAACCTGACGAGCCACGCGCGCTGGCCGATGCGATCGAACGTCTGCTGGTGCAGCCGCGGGCTGCCGCTGCGATGGGGCAGGCTGGGCGTATCACCGTCACCGAAGGCTTCGACAACGACCGCAACCTCAGACTGCTGATCGGCTTGTTGAATCGCCCGAAGCGTGCCGACGCCAACCGCGTGATGCCTGACGAGGCGCTCACGAAGGGTACGGTCGCCTACGTCATGAACGGGTTCCCGCGCCTGTCGGAAACCTTCATCGCGCACGAGATCCATCAGCTCGAGCGTCTGGGGTTGCCCATGCGTCTGTACGTGGTGAAGGACGAGCGCGAGCCGATGGCGCACCCCGTGGTGGCCTCGATCCGCGCGCCCCTGGTGTACCTGCCCGAGGTCACTTCGCTGTCGGGCGCGACCCTGTGGCGCTGGCTCGCGCACAACGCGGGCGCGTTCCGGCAAGCACACATCGGGCTGATGGCCCGACGTCCGCTGGCGTGGTTTTCCACCCTGGGCACGGCGCTCGCGCTCGCGTGGCGCCACCGCCCACGCGACGCAGGTCAAGCGTTCGCACTGCGCAAGGTCTTCATCAAGGAATTCCTGCAGGCTGGTTGGATTGCACAGGCCGTGCGCCGCCAAGCAAACGTGACCCATCTGCACGGCCACTTCTGTCATGGCGTGGCAACGATCACGTGGTTCGCCAGTCGCCTGAGCGGGTTGCCCTTCAGCTTCACTGCGCACGCGAAGGACATCTATCAGGCGGATCTCAACCCGGGCCGCCTGCTCGAGCGCAAGCTCGGCGCTGCCCGCTTCGTGGCCACCTGCACCTGTGCCAACGCGCAGGTGCTGCGCGCGCGTCATCCGCGTCCCGACGAAGTCCATGCGATTTATCACGGGCTGGATACCGCGTGGTTTTCACCGCGCGCAGATGCGACCCCACACGCCGCGGATCAGGTGCCATTGGTGCTTTCCGTGGGTCGTCTCGTCGAGAAGAAGGGCTTCGATCGTCTGGTCGAAGCCTGCGGACTGCTGCGAGACCGCGGCATCGTCTTCCACTGCAAGATCGTTGGCGAAGAGGGCAGTGCTGCGGCGTTCCTGCGTGCACGGATTTCGGCGTTGCACTTGCGTGGGCACATCGAACTGGTAGGGCCGATGTCGCAGGACCATCTGCGCGAGGTCTATCGCGGCGCCCACGCGTTCGTGCTGCCCTGCCGGGTGATGGAAGACGGCGATCGTGACGGCTTCCCCAACGTGCTGGCCGAAGCCATGGCGATGGGCGTGCCGGTCGTCACAACACCGATCTCGGGCATTCCGGAAATGATCGTCGACGGCGCGCACGGGCTGCTGGTCGATGGCACCGCACACAAGCTTGCCGATGCGATGGCCCTTCTGCTGGCTGACAAGACGCTGCATGCGCGGTTGGCCTCGGCGGCGCGTGCACGCATCTGTGATCGCTTCGACTCGCGTCGCACCACGGTCGAGTTGCACGACCTGTTCGTGCGTGCGCAGGCTGCCGGTCAGTCCACGCATCGGTCGATGCCGGCAGCATCTGCGTCGTCATCGTCATGGGCCGAGGTTCGCCATGAGTGACGTCGCCGCAACCCGCGCGTCGGCGACGGCTACGCACGGCATGGTCGACGAGTTGCTGCGCGCGCCGTGGTGCAACCTCGATGACGTTGCGCTGCTGGCGCACTTCCGGGGGGGGCGAGGCGTTGTCTACGCGCCTGTGGTCGACGCCGAAGAATGCAGCCCCGAGCGCATCGACGGCGTCATCGCCGGCCGTTTCACGTTTGTCGGTGAGACGCACGCCTTGTTCGACCCGATCGACTGGCTCGAGAACCCGAGCCGTGACGTCGAGTGGCACATCCTGCTGCACAAGTTTTACTACGCCGTCGGCTTGGCGCAGCGTTGGCAGCAGCAGGGCGATGCGCGCGCGCTGGCACGCTGGCAGCAACTGATCGAAGGCTGGATGGCGCAGACGCCGCCGGGTTTCATCGCCGCCGACGTCACCGGCCGTCGCGTGCAGAACTGGATCTACAGCCTGCATGACTTGGTGCTGGCCACGGCGCGCCCGGCGCCGGTCGACCCTGCTTTCTGGCGCAGGCTGCTGCATTCGCTGCACGTGCAGGTCGAGTTCTTGTGTGCCAACCTCACGCCCAAGCGCAATCACCGCACGCTCGAACTGCTGGCGATCTTCCTCGCCGGTGTGGTCTTCCCGGAATTCGAACGCGCCACCGCGTGGCGAACCTTCGCGCTCGAGCAAACACTGACGAACGTGCAGGCCGACCTGCTCGAGGACGGTGTGCACTGCGAACTGTCGACCGACTATCACCATCTGGCGCTGCGCAACTGGATGCAGGTGCGCTCGCTCGCCGCGGACAACGGGCATGCGGTGCCGCCCGCGCTGGATCGTGCGCTCGAGTCGGCGCTCGAGTTCGCGATGTACGTTCATCAGCCAAGCGGCTCGATGCCCAGCTTTTCCGATGGCGACGTGCGCGGCTTCCTGCCACTGCTGGCTCAGGGTGCAGCGCTGTTCGGTCGCGCCGACCTCCGCTTCGTTGCCACGGGCGGCCTCGAGGGCACGCCGCCGCGGCAACGCGTCGCCCACTTTCCGAACAGCGGCTATCACGTCGTGCGCAGTGGCTGGGACGGGCCGCACGAGCAGCACCTGGTGTTCGATTGCGGGCCATTGGGTGAAGGCAACCACGGGCACTTCGACGCTCTGTCATTCGAACTGGCCGCGCATGGCGAGGCGCTGGTGGTGGACCCGGCGCGCTTCACCTACAGCGAGGCCACGACCGCTGAAGACCTGACCAACTGGCGGGTGCACTTTCGCGGCACCGCGGCGCACAACACGGTGTGTGTCGACGGCCAGAACCAGACGCGTTACGAGCCGCGGCACGTGAAAGACGCGTCGCGCCACGCCCACGGGTCGATGCGCCACCGCATCGCTGGCCCCGCACCCGACACGACGTTGCGAGAAGCCGCGAGCGGCGAGGCACTCGACCTGCTGCACGGACGCTGCGTCAGCCACGCCTACCGCGTCGTGCACGACCGCTGCATCGTCTTCGTCGATCGCCGCTATTGGATCGTCAGCGACTGGCTGCGTGCGCCGCCTGGCGGGTTGACGACGTATGACCTCGCCGTCAACTTCCAGCTCGGTGCACAGCCGCAAGGTGCGGCCTCGCTCGTCATCGACGACGATGGTTGTCGGCTCTCGAGTCGCGGTCTCGTCGCGGCCCAACCGCGTCGGGTGGGGCATACGTCGAGCCTGACCGAAGGTTGGGTGTCGCAGCGCTACGGCCTCAAGCACGCGGCGCCAGCGTGGCGCACGCACATGCACGCGCAAATCGCGGACTTCGACACGGTGCTGCTGCCGTACACCGGCCGCGCTCCCAACGTGCGCGTCGTCGACCTCGACGTGCGCAGCGTCGACGGGCGATGCGGCAGCGCGCTGCACATCGACATCGACGCGGATGCCGACGATGCGAACGCTCGCATCCACGACGGTTGGTTCCATGTGCGCGGTGAAGGCACCGGGCCGTGGCGAATCGGCGATTGGCTGTTCACGGGACGCTGGCTGCATTGGCGCTGCGTCGACAACGGTCGTCTTGTGCGCGCCATGTCGCATGCAGGCGCCACGTTGGTGGCGGCGGTTGACGGTTCGACAGCGTGCGTAATCGACGTGGTGGGGCGGGCATGAACGCGATCGCGGATGGCCGCACCACGCCCACGAGCGCCCGGCGCGACATCCAACGGGCGATGGACACCTGCGTCGACGGTATGGCGTTGCGCGCGTATCTGCAGCCGCTGCTTGCGCCGCACGGCGCGGTCGAAACCGTGCGCGTGCTCCAGACGCGGCGCAGCGCGTCTCGCGGCCGCGAACCCAATCCGCTGACCGCGCTGTACGAGGTCGACTTGCGCGAGACCCCGCACGCATCCGCGCGCAAGGTTGTGCTGCATGGCAAGGTCTACCGCGATGGCGCCAGTGCCGCGGAAACCGCTGCGCCCTCGGTGCACGTGCCGGCGCTCGACCTGCGCCTTTGGCCTTGGCCCCATGACGCGGCGCTGACGCAACTGCCTCGCCTGCTCGAGCCCGGGGCGGCTGCGCCGTACCTGGGCGTGGCGGCAACGTCGGTCCGTGCGGTCCGCTATCTGCCCAGCCTGCGCGCCACGCTGAAGTACACAGACGATGCGGGACACGAGATCTACGCAAAGGCCTTCGACGACGATCGTGGTGAGGCGGTCCATCACCGTTTCACGTGGTTCTGGCAGCGTGCGCAGCAGGACGCGACCTTGCCGACCGTGGCGCGACCGCTTGCCTATGTGGCGGCCGATCGCACGTTGTGGCAGTCGGGCGCGACGGGCACGCCGCTGCGCCAGTGCCTCGACGCGGACTCGAGCAGCCAGCCCTGGCAGGCGCTGGCGCGTGCGCTCGCCACGGTCCACGACGCGCCGTTGTCGCTCGCCGGCAGCGAGCGTCGCGACACCGCCCACTGGCTTCGGGAGGCCGCGCGCCGCAGCAAGAAGATCACGCGCGCCGTGCCTCATCTGGCGGCGCAAGCGAATGCCGTTGTCGCTGCCATCGAAGCGGCCGCGGCGCGTCTTCCAGCGCTCGAGCTGCGGCTGATCCACGGCGATTTCCATCACGACCAAATCTGGGTCGACGATGGTCGCATCGTGCTTTTCGACTTCGACGAATTCAGTCTCGGCGACCCGATGGAAGACCTGGCCGAGTTCGTTGTCAAGCTCCCCGATGAACCACACGGCGACAAGATCGCGCAGGCCTGCATACGGGCTTACGCAGAGGTTGCCCCCACGCACTTCAGCACCGAACGGCTGGTTTGGCATCGAACGGTTCAGCAACTGCTGCAAGCCAGTCGCGCCTTCGTGTTCCAGGTTGCCGACTGGCGCGGTCGGGTCGAGCGCCGACTCGAGCGTGCCCAGCGGCTCGCGGACGAAATGACATGACCAAGCGCCTTCGCAACATCATCCGCGCCTGCCTCGTCGAGCAGCGTGGATCCATCACGCTGGCAGCGCTGGCGCTCCTGGGCGTGGTGGCGTGCGAGCTGTTGGCGCCGTGGCCGCTGAAGCTGATCTTTGACCACATCCTGCTGGCACAACCACTGCCTGCGTGGCTCGGCTTCGTGCAACCGCTGCTGAACCTGGGTTCGTGGCCCGCGCTGATCGCATGCGCCGTGGCGATCGGCGTGATCGCACTGGCGGCGGGTGCACTGTCGTACCTTCAGCTCTACACCAGCGCGCGCGTCGGCCACAGCATCACGTGGCGCCTGCGTGGCGAACTCTTCGCGCACCTGCAGCGGCTGTCGCTGGCCCATCACCGCGCCACGCGCGTGGGTGAGCTCATCACGAAGGTGGCCGGTGATACCAACCTGCTGCGCGACATGTATGCCGACTGGCTGCTGACCCTCGTGCGCAATGTCGTCACGCTGGTGGCGATGCTGGTGGTGATGACGTGGCTGAACTGGCAGCTCGCGCTCGTGGTCGCCGCCACGCTGCCGCCCTTGCTGGGCGTGATCTTCCTGCTGAACCGGCGCGTGAAGGACGCCGCGCGCGAGCAGCGCAAGCAGGAAGGGCGTATGGCTTCCAGGCTGAACGAGGTGCTGGGGCAGATCGCACTGGTGCAGGCCTTCGGCCGCCATGAACAAGAAGAAGAGCGCTTTCGCGGCGAGATCGCCGCCAACTACGAAAGCGGCATGAAGAGCGCGCGCGTCAACGGCGCGATCGTGAAAGCGATCGCGGTGGTCAGCGCGTTCGGCACCGCCATCACCGTGCTGCTGGGTGCGCGCGAGGTGCTGGCCGGTCGCCTTTCGCCGGGTGGGCTGCTGGTGTTCGTCACCTACGTCTCAGCGCTTTACAAGCCGGTGCGCGACCTCGGTCGGCTGGCGACGAAGTTCTCGCGCGCCACCGTCAGCGCCGAACGCGTTGCGCAGATTCTCGACATCGAACCCGACGCGGACGATGACCCAGGCGCGATCGAACTCGGCCACGTGGCCGGCGCAATCACCTTCGAAGACGTGAGCTTCGCCTACGCCAGCGGCAAGGTCGTGCTGCGCGGCGTGAACCTGCACATCGCTGCCGGCGAGCGCCTGGCTTTGGTGGGCACGTCGGGCGCTGGCAAATCAACGCTGATGAACCTGTTGCTGCGCCTGGCCGAGCCGACCAGCGGACGCATCCTGATCGACGGTGTCGACATCCGCCGCTACACGCGCGCCAGCCTGCGCCGCGCGCTGGGCGTGGTGCCACAAGAGCCGATGCTCTTCGCGGTGTCGGTGCGCGAGAACATTGCTTACGGGCGCCCTGAAGCGACGATGGACGAGTTGGAAGCCGCTGCGCGCGCCGCGCACGCACATGAATTCGTCGTCGAACTGCCCGAGGGCTACGACACCGACCTGGGCGAGCGCGCGGCGAGCCTGTCGGGCGGGCAGCGCCAGCGTTTGTGCCTGGCGCGGGCGCTCGTCAAGCAGCCTGCGGTGCTGCTGATGGACGAACCCACCGCCGCAGTCGATCCGCGCTCGGCCCGGTTGATCCACGAGGCGGTCGCACGTGACCACCACGGGCGCACGCTGCTGGTCATCACGCACGACCTGGTCAGTGTCGGCGCAGTCGATCGCGTGCTTCGGCTCGTCGACGGTCACATCGAAGCCACAACACCCGGTAGCGACGCGCGCGGCTCCGCAGCCCCATTCGCTGTGTTGGAGCATCGTCATGCATGACGCTCGTGCGACCCTGTTGTTCTATTGCCAGCACTCGCTGGGCATCGGCCATCTGACACGCAGCTTCGCGCTGGCGCGCGCGCTGCGTGCGCACTTCGACGTCATGTTCCTGAACGGCGGGCGCCTGCCCGACGGCGTGGCCGTGCCCGAAGGTGTGCGTTGCATCGACCTGCCGCCGCTGGGCATGGACGACGGCCACACCGTGATCAGCCGTGACGCATCGGTCGACCTCATCAACGCGCGCTCGAGACGCCGTGCGTTGATCGACGCGGCGGTCGCTCGCGTGCGGCCCTCGGTGCTGGTGGTCGAGCTGTTCCCCTTCGGCCGCAAGAAGTTCGCGGGCGAGATCCTGCCGATGATCCGCACGGCGCGAAAGCAGGGCGCACTCGTCGCCTGCAGTCTGCGCGACATCCTGGTCGACGCCAGACCCGACCAGCAGCATCACGACGACCGTGCGCGCTGGCTGGCCGACCGCTACTTCGACGCCGTGATCGTGCACAGCGATGCGGCCTTCGCGAAGCTCGACGACACCTTCAGGCCGACCCGCCCCATGCGCACGCGCGTGTGGCACAGCGGATTCGTCGTGCCCGAACGAGCGGCCGAGGCGACGCAGCATCGTGCAGGCCACATCCTGGTGTCGGCGGGTGGTGGCATCGTCGGCGCCGCGTTGTTCGACGCCGCGCTCGAGGCCCAGGCGCGTCTGCGCATGCCGATGCGCATCATTGCCGGGCCGTTCCTGCCAGAGCCGGCGTGGGACGCGCTGCGAGCGCGAGCCGCTTCGATACCGGGCGTGACGCTGCTGCGACACGTCGACGACATGGTCGCGCAGATGCGCGGCGCGCGCGCGTCCATCAGCCAATGCGGCTACAACACCGCGCTCGACATCGTGGTGTCGCAGGTGCCGGCGCTCGTCGTGCCCTACGGCAGCAAGACCGAAAACGAGCAGCGTCGGCGGGCCGAGCGCCTGGCCGACGTGGGCGCCGTACTGACCACCGAGTCCGACCACGCCGATCACACCACCGGCGCCGCGTTTGCCGCGGCCATCCGGCGGCTGCTGACCTTCGTACCACGCCCCGCGGCGCTCGAACTCGATGGCGCAGCACGCAGCGCTGACATCCTGGCCGGGCTGGTGCGCGCGCAACGCGAAGGCGCCCGCGCGACGATGCAAGACGCCGAACGACGGGGCAGCGCATGCACGCCCGGTTGAGCGCGGCGCTCGATGCACTCGACGCGCATGGCAGGGATGCAGTCGTTTTCGTCCGCGACGACGATGCAGGCTGGGGGCACGATGCGCTGCTGGCGTTGCTCGATGTCACGCTGATGGCGCGGGTGCCGATCGATCTGGCGGCCATTCCCGCCACGCTCGATGGTCGCATCGTGAACGAGTTGAACGAGCGCATCGATGCGGCCCCTTCCCTGGTCGCGGTGCATCAGCACGGCTGGTCGCACACCAACCATGAGTTGGAAGGTCGGCGTTGCGAGTTCGGGCCTTCACGCAGCGCAGCGCTTCAGCGTGACGACCTCGAGCGTGGGCGCACGGCCCTGGCGGAAGCGTTCGGCGATCGTGTCGACCCCATCTTCACGCCACCGTGGAACCGGTGCACCGAACAAACAGGCCTGGTCCTCGCCGACCTGGGCTTCAAGACGCTCTCGCGTGACAGCCGCGCCACGCCAGCCACCGTGATGCCTGAACTGCCGGTGCACGTCGACTGGAGCCGCGCGTGGCGCGAGCAGGGCCGTGACGGCGTGGCCGACGCGATCGCCACCGCCCTCGAGGCGTGCGCCATGCTGTGCACGCCGCTGGGTCTGATGCTCCATCACGCCGCGATGGAGCACGACGAGCGCGTCTGCTTGGGCCGGTGGCTGCGTGTGCTGCGTGAGCATCCGCGCGTGCAATGCAAGCTGATGCGCGAGTGTGTCGGCGCACGTACGCAACAACAGTCGCCGTGCTCTGTCTCGAGCGAACACCACACGTTCGTCAAGGGAGCTTCATGAAACTGACTGTCGTCGGCACCGGCTATGTCGGGCTTGTCACCGGTGCGTGTTTTGCCGACATGGGTAACGACGTGCTCTGCGTCGATATCGACGCGCGCAAGATCGCCGGCCTCGAGGCGGGACAGTTGCCGATCTTCGAACCTGGCCTCGAAGAGGTCGTGCGGCGCAATGTGGCCGAGGGGCGATTGCACTTCACGACCGACATCGCCGAGGGCGTGCGCTTCGGCACCATGCAGTTCATCGCCGTGGGCACGCCGCCCGACGAAGACGGCTCGGCCGACATGAGCCACGTGCTGACCGCGGCGCGCGCGATCGGCCGTCACATGACCGACTACAAGCTCGTGATCGACAAGAGCACCGTGCCCGTGGGCACCGCCGACGCCGTGCACGCCGAGATCGCCGCCGCACTGGCCGCGCGCGGCATGACCAAGCTGCCGTTCTCGGTCGTGTCGAACCCCGAGTTCCTGAAAGAGGGCGCCGCGGTCGAAGACTTCACGCGGCCCGACCGCATCGTCGTCGGAGTCGACGGCAACGACGACCGCGCGGCGCTGCTGATGCGCGCGTTGTATGCGCCGTTCTCGCGCCAGCGCGACAAGCTCGTGCTGATGGACCTGCGCTCGGCCGAACTCACCAAATACGCGGCCAACGCGATGCTGGCCACGCGCATCAGCTTCATGAACGAACTGGCCTTGCTGGCCGAAAAGCTCGGCGCCGACATCGAGCAGGTGCGCCGCGGCATCGGCAGCGACCCGCGCATCGGCGCACAGTTCCTCTACGCCGGCTGCGGCTACGGCGGATCGTGTTTCCCGAAAGACGTGAAAGCGCTGCGCGCCAGCGCGGCTGCGGTGGGCGAGCCGCTGCACGTGCTGGCGGCGGTCGAGCGCGCGAACGAGCGCCAGAAGCACGTGCTGGTCGACCGCGTGGTCGAGCGCTTCGGCGCCGACCTGTCGGGCCGCCGCTTCGCGCTGTGGGGCCTGGCCTTCAAACCCGACACCGACGACCTGCGCGAGGCGCCCAGCCTGGTGGTGGTGCGCGACCTGGCCGCGCGCGGCGCGACCATCGTGGCGCACGATCCGCAGGCCATCGACGCGGCGCGCGAAGCGCTGGCCGACGTTCGAGGAGTCGAGTTCGCGCCGACGCCGATGGCCGCACTCGAAGGCGCCGACGCGCTGCTGCTGATCACCGAATGGAAGGCCTACCGCAGCCCGGACTTCGAACGCATGCGCACCCTCTTGCGCCAACCGATCGTGATCGACGGGCGCAACCTGTTCGACCCCTTGCTGATGCGCGAAGCCGGCATCGAGTACCTGCCGCTCGGACGCGCGGCGGCGCATGCCGAGCACGGCGCGTCGTGGGCGTTGGCAGCATGATCCTCGTGACCGGTGCGGCCGGCTTCATCGGCATGCACGTGTGCCAGGTGCTGCTGGCGCGTGGTGAGTCGGTGCTGGGCATCGACAACCTCAACAACTACTACGACCCAGCGTTGAAGCACGCCCGCCTCGCGCGGCTGAAGGCACACGCAGGCTTCACGTTCCAGGCGGTCGACATCGCCGACACCGGCGCAGTGCAGGCGCTTTTCGCACGGGGTGCGTTCACGCGCGTGGTCCACCTGGCGGCCCAGGCGGGCGTGCGCTATTCGGTCACGCACCCGCACGCGTACGCGCAGGCCAACCTGGTGGGCTTCGTCAACATGCTCGAGGGTTGCCGTGCGCAGCGTGTCGCGCACCTTGTCTACGCCAGCAGCTCGAGCGTCTACGGCGGCAACACGCAGTTGCCGTTCACCGAAGACACCGCCGTCGACCGCCCGGTGAGCCTGTACGCCGCGACCAAGAAGGCCAACGAGTTGATGGCGCACAGCTACGCCCACCTGTACCGCCTGCCAAGTTCGGGCCTGCGCTTCTTCACCGTGTACGGGCCCTGGGGGCGGCCCGACATGGCCTACTGGACGTTCACGCGCGCGATGCTTGCCGGCGAGCCGATCCCGGTGTTCAACCACGGCAAGCTCGAGCGTGACTTCACCTACATCGACGACGTCGTCGATGGTGTGCTCGCGGTGTTGGATCGCCCGCCCGGCGGCGAGACGCCGCAGCGCGTGCTGAACATCGGCGGCAGTACGCCCGTGCTGCTGCTCGACTTCATCGAAACGCTCGAATCCGCGCTGGGCGTGCGCGCCACGCTCGACATGCAGCCGATGCAACCGGGCGACGTCAGCGCCACCTGGGCCGACGTGCGGCGCTTGAATGCGCTGATCGGCACACCACAGCGCTTCGTGCCGCTCGCAGCCGGCTTGCAGCGCTTCGTGGCGTGGTACCTCGACTACGCCGCCAACAAGCGCGGGCGCGACGCAGCGCCCTGATCCTGGTGCGCTTCGTGCGACAGCAGGTAGGCCAGCCAGCGCCAGGCCTCCGGGTTGAGCAACATGAAGTCGAGCCAGTGCCGCGCCTGCACGCCCACGAACTCGCGGTGCGAGCTGCCGTCTTCGACGCCGCCGTGCCAGTGCACGGCGTGCGTCACCTCGTGCACCGCGACCACCGCCAGGTTGGCGCCGGCCAGGTTGGCGTAGAGGCGCGCTTCGCTTTCCTTGTAGAGGTACCAGCCGAACGCACTGCCGGCTTCGCGTGCGCTGATCGCTTCCAGCGTGACGGGCTGCCCCACCACCATGAAGCGACGCGGTGGCGGCGGCACCTGTGTGATCGTGCCGCGCACCACACCCGCGTAGTCGTGCGCGCGTGCGGTCAGGCCGTCGAGCAGCCGGTTGAACCACAACCACACGTCCGGGTTGCGCTGCGCGAACTCGACCATGCCGGTCGCGAACGAATGCGTGTAGGCCTCTTCCACGCAACCCTGCTGGCAGCCGCGGCTGTAGTGGATGAGACGGATCAGCGCCCGCAGGAATGCGTACGCGAGGCGTTCGCCCGTCAGGTCTTGGCGCACCGCCAACACGCCGTGTTCGACCGACGCCATCGACAACAGACGCTTGTCGGGCATGCGTGACTTCGGCAAGAAGGCCAGTGCGAGCGTGTAGGGCCCCATGCGGATCAGCGGCCGACCAGATCGAGACGGAAGCACGCGAGAGGCGAGGCGGGTGTCAACCGACGCGCGTGATTTGACGCGCGAAGTGACACGCGATGGCACGCGTGAGGTGCCACGTGGAGTCGCACGAGAAGTCGCACGAGAAGAAGAGCGGCGCATGTCAGATGTGGCTGGGGCGCACCTGATGAGGTGCAACCGCTGATCGGCCCCGAAACCGCCCGCTGCCAGCCGCGAGTTACGCGGCATGACATGCGCCATTGGACGGTACGAAAGGAGAGCTTGTTTTTGTTCGAGATAGGAGCCACCGTGATTATCACGGTCCGAAGGGAAGACCGGCTCCCCCACACTGACAAGGAAGAAAGATAGATGTGTCAATGATTCAAGATGGCTTCTTCAACATATTGATTCAGTTAGATCAGTCCTGCGTAAGCCCCGCCGTCAAGTTGCAGGTTCTGGCCTGTGATGAAGCCCGCCTGGGCACCGCAGAAGAAGGCGCAGGCGGCGCCGAACTCTTCTGGCCGTCCGAAGCGCCTGGCAGGCAAGGTGTCAGCGATGCGCTGTCGAGCCTCCTCGAGCGTGATGCCGTCTTCCGCCACCATGCGTTGCGCCATGAACGCCTGTCGTGGTGTGTCGAAGCGCTCGGGCAACAGGTTGTTGATGGTCACGTTGTCGACGATCGCCTCGCGCGCAAGCGCCTTGCTCACCGCCGTCAGACCCGCGCGCGCCGCGGTTGACAGCCCCATCGCCGCATGCGGCGTCTTCACCATCGCCGAGGTGATGTTGACGATGCGGCCAAAGCGCCGCGCGCGCATGCCCGGCAGCACCGCGCGGATCAGCAGCACGCCCGCAATCAGGTTCGCCTCGAGGGCACCGATCCAGGCGCTGTGGTCCCAGTCGTCGAGCTTGCCGGGCGGCGGGCCAGCGTTGTTGTTGACGAGGATGTCTGGATCGGGACATGCCGCCAGCAGCGCGGCGCGACCGGCGTCGGTGTTCAGGTCGGCAGCCACGGCGTGAATGGCCGCGCCGGTGGCATCGCGCAGCGCCTGCGCCGCGGCGGCGAGCTTGTCGGCGTGGCGCCCGTTGATCGTGACGATGCAGCCTTCCTGTGCGAGCGCGAGTGCGCAGGCGTAGCCCAGACCCTGCGACGAGGCGCAGACGAGCGCCTTGCGGTGGTGGATGGCGAGGTCCATGGTGCGGCGGCTTCCGTGGTTGTGCCGAGCAAGCGTCGGCGTTGCGTTCGCTCAGCGCGTGACCCAGCCGCCGCTCAACGGGAACACCTGTCCCACGAAGCAGTCGGCCGCGGGTGAGCAGAGGTAGGCTGCGAACCACGCGTCCTCGTCGGGGCGCACCAGGCGGCCCAGCGGAACCTCCCACTTCAGGCGTTCCTGGAAGCGCGGGTTGGCCTGCACCTCGGGTGGAAAGTACGTGGGGTTCTCGACCAGGTTCTGAGCGATCGCGTTCACCTGCACGCCCTTGCGCGCGACCTCGACGCCCAGCGCCTGCACATACGCAAGCTGCGCGCCGCGCGCGGCGCTGTAGCTGGTGCAGTTGCGCTGCCCACGCAGCGCCGCGGCGCTGCCCATCAGCAGGACCTTGCCGCGCCCGCGCGCGAGCATCGCCGGCAGCACCGCGCGGCACAGGCGCGGCAGCGGGTCGACCAGCGCCGCAAACGTTGCGCGCCACTCGTCGTCGGCCACGTCGTGCGCGGGTGTCGTCGGCGCGGGCAGCGCGAGGTGCACCACGAGCACGTCGACATGACCTGCATCAGCGACCGCTTGCGCCGGCGCGTCGGGTGCCGTCAGGTCGCGCGTGTCAGCGACGACGTGCGCGCCCGCGGCGGTCAGCACGCGTTGCAGCGCCGGGCCCATGAAGGTGTCGGCCTGCGTGAGCAGGATGCGCAGGTTGTCGAGGCGGGTGGGGTTGTCGTGCATGGGACCTCGCTAGGTCGAGTTGACTACGGTTGATCGATCAACGCCTCGCGTCGCTTCGCCATGCAGCGCGGTGCTGACGAGTTGCGCCGCCTTCTCCGCGATCATGACCACGGCCGCGTTCGTGTTGCCGCCGACGATCGCCGGCATGACCGAAGCGTCGATCACGCGCAGGCGGCCGATGCCGTGCACGCGAAGCTGCGGATCGACGACGGCCATCGTATCGGTGCCCATCGCGCAGGTGCCTACGGGGTGGTGCGTGATGCCACCCAGTTCGCGGATTTTCTCGTCGAGCGCATCGTCGCTGTCGCCTCCGCCGGGCAGCATCTCGTCGCCGGCCAGTGCGTTCATCGGTGGCGTGCGGTAGATCTTGCGTGCGGCGCGGATCGCGCGGCGCATCTGCGTCGTGTCGTCGGGGTGCGAGAAAAGGTTCAGCGCGATGCGCGGCGCGTCACGCACGTAGGGTGTACGCAGGCTCACGCGGCCGCGGCTCTTTGCGTAGAGCTGGCACACCGTGACGTAGAACGCGTGCGGCTGCGGCTTCACGATGCCGGGGAACCAGAAGCGTGCGTCCAGGCGCACGGGGTTGCACAGCAGCTGGGTGTCGGGGCGATCGAGCGTGGGGGCGGTCTTCAACAGGACCGTACCGCTCGAGATCTGCGTCGCGAAGGGGCCGCTGCCGAAGACGGCCCAACGCAGCGCCGAGGTCACGGCACGGTCCATGCGCAGTTGGTTGATGAAGGTGACGGGCTTGCGCGCCGCGAACTGAAGCGGCATGCGTGGGTGCTCGATCAGGTTGGCGCCCACGCCGGGCAGGTCGCGCTGCACGCTGATACCCAACGCCGCGAGTTCGTGCCCGGGGCCGATGCCCGACAGCATCAGCAGTTGCGGCGACCCGTAGGCGCCGGCGGCCAAGAGCACCTCGCGGCGCGCACGGATACGCAAGGGCTGGCCCGCACGCGTGGCCTGCACCCCGGTCGCGCGCGCGCCTTCGACGATCACGCGTTCGCTCAGCGTGTGCGTCAGCACCTCGAGGTTCGCGCGGGTCTTCAGCACCGGATGAAGGTAGGCGCGCGCGCTGCTGTGGCGCCGCCCGCGCGCATCGATGGCGACCTCGCCGCGCGCGAAGCCATCGTGGTGCTCGCCGTCGTAGTCGTCGTTGATGCGGTGGCCGGCGGCGTGTGCGGCTTCGCGCAGCGGCTGCGCGAGCAGGTGCACGTCGTCGATCGGCCGCACCTGCAGCGGGCCCGATGCGCCGTGGTACGGGCCATCACCGCGCCAGTTCGACTCGCTGCGGATGAAGTACGGCAGCACCTCGGCATAGCTCCAGCCGGTGCAGCCGTGCTTGCTCGCCCAGTCGTCGAAGTCGAGGCGATGACCGCGGATGTGGAACATGCCGTTGATCGACGATGAGCCACCCAGGACGCGCCCGCGCGGAATGGGCAGCGTGCGGCCGTTCAGGTGCGGCTCGGGTTCGCTGAAGTAGCCCCAGCCCCACTCGGGCCGCGCGAGGGCGCGCATGAAGCCCACCGGCATGCGCAGCCACGGATGGCTGTCGCCGCCCCCGGCTTCGATCAGCAGCACGCGCGTCGCCGGGTCTTCGCTGAGGCGGTTGGCGAGCACGCAACCGGCGGTGCCGGCACCGACGATCACGATGTCAGCCTCGTGGGTCCAGGTGCCGTCGCTCATCGGCCCTCGAACTTGGGTGCGCGCTTCTCGGCCCAGGCGCGGCGGCCTTCGCGCAGGTCGTCACTGGCCTGTGCGCGGGCGATGTCGCCGGCCAGCGCGTCGGTGTCGAGCCTGCCGCGCGCGATCGCATTCAAGTGCTGCTTCATCGGCAGCAGCGCCAGCGGCGCCAGGCCCGCGAGGTGACGCGCGAAGGCGTCGACTTCGCCGTGCAGCGCTTCGAGAGCGACGATGCGGTCGAGCCAGCCGATGTGCAGCAGGGTCGCAGCGTCGAGCTTCTCGACACCCAGCAGCAGGCGTTTGGCTGCCGCCAGGCCCAGGCGCGTGACCATGCGTTCCATGCCGCTGCGGTAGAAGTGCAGGCCCAGCTTCGCGGGCGGCACCATCGCCTCGACCGCGGGCGTACCAATGCGAAAGTCGCAAGCCAGTGCAAGGTCGACCGCGCCGCCGTAGGCGCCGCCTTGCACCGCGGCGATGGTGATGGGCCGCGCGCGTTCGATCGCGTCGGCCAGGGCTTCGAAGTGGTCGCCAGCGGAGTCGTGCTGCGCGGTCGGCTGTCCACCATGCGGCGTGGCATCGAGTTGCCCGATGTTGAAGCCGCTGCAGAAGTGCCGGCCCTCGGCGGCGATGCGCAACACGCGCACGCGCTCGTCGGCGTTGATCTGCGCAACGTGCGCGAGCAGCGTGTCGAGGTCGGCGCGCTCGAGGCGGTTGGCGAGCTGCGGGCGGCGCAGCGTGATCGTGGCGATGGTCGCGTTGGCGGCGTTGGCGGCGTTGGCGGCGTTGGCGGCGTTGGCGGCGTTGGCGGCGTTGGCGTCGCCGTGATCGACAGGCTCGATCACAAGCGACGGCGGCAGGCCGGGCACGACCGGCGAGGGAGCTTCGACGCCATCGTGGTCGCGGCTCATGGCGTGTCGCGCGTCTGCAGCTGGTGGTACTTGAACCGCTTGCGCGCCTCGTCGAGCCGCATGCCGCCGCGCACGGCCTGGCGGATCGCGTCCTCGGCCTGCTCGATCGCCTCGGCGGTGTCGAGCACCGCGGCCTCGTGCGCCTTCGGGATCACGACCACGCCATCGGCGTCGCCGCGAACGATGTCGCCGGGTGCCACGCGCGCATCACCGATGTTGACGGCAACGCCCGTCGCCTCGACCTGCACGCGGTCCTTGCCGGTGCGCATCCAGTGGCCCCTGCTGAAGACCGGGTAGCCAAGCTGCACGCACAGTGCGGTGTCGCGGCAGATGCCGTCGATCACCGTGCCGGCGATGCCGCGGCGATGTGCGATCTCGGTGAGGATGTCGCCCCACACGGTCGCGTTGTCGCGCCCGCCGTTGTCGAGCACGATGACGCAGCCCGGGGGCACGTCGTCGATGTAGTCGCCCACGGTGCCGGGCGGGTTGCCCGCGGGGCCGTACAGCAGCGTCCAAGCGCGCCCGGCCATGCGGAACGCGGGGCCGCGCGGCGCGATGCGATGGCACTGGCCGGCGATGGCGTGGCGATCGAGCGCGTCGCTCAGCGTCGCGGTGTCGAGCTTCGCAGCGCGCTCGACGTTGTGGTCGCGTCCTTCGCGTCCTTCGCGTCCTTCGCGTTCTTCGGGGCCTTCGGGTCGTGTTTCCATGGCCTCAGTTTTTCAGCATGTGTTCGTACGCGCCGCCCATCACGGCGCCGATCGGTGTGCCCGCGACGATCGCCTTGGCCATCGCCGCTTCCTTCGCGGCGATCGTTTCGGCTGCGTCGAGTACGCGGTCGATGTCGACGGCGGCGATCACGATGACGGCGCTGCGGTCGGCCAACACGAAGTCACCCGCGTGCACGGTCACGTCGCCCACGGGCACCGGCACCTGCGCGCCAAGTTCGACCACACGGCCTCGCGCGGTGCGCGACGTGAGGCTGCGCGCCCAGAGTGGAAAGCCCATCGCGATGGCCTCGTCGACGTCGCGCAGTGGCCCGTCGGCGATGACGCCCGCCACGCCCTTGACCTTCGCCCCCAGCGTCAGCAGGCCGCCCCAACAGCCGGCCTCGACGCCGCTGGTCTGCGACACGACGATCACGTCGTCGGCGCCGGCAGCTTCGATCGCTCGGCAGCCCAGGTGCACCGGCGCGCCGGGCGGTGGCGAACCAGGGCCAACCTTCATCGTGACCGCGCGGCCGGCGATGCGGCCCTGGCCGCTGCGCTGCGCGATGCCTGTGACCACGCCGGGAAGGCCCAGTTTGTCGAGTGCGTCGGACACGGCGCATGCATCGAGCAGGCGCAGGCGTCGAACGTGGGGATTGATCATGTCGGTGTGGGCCTCAGAGCGTCTTCCACGCTGCGAACGCGAAGCCCGTGCCGGTCAGTGCTTCGCTGCGATAGCCGGGGATGTACTCGACCCAATCGATGTCAAGGTCGCGCGCCATTTCACCAACGACAAGCCAGTTGCGAATCTCGGAGCTGCCGGCCTGCAGCTGCATCGGGTCCAGCGCTGCGAGCGCCGAGCTGTCCTTGCGGCGGATGGCGTCGATCACGTGCGCGTCGAGTTCTTCGTCGACGACGAAGTGGCTCAGGCCACCGGATGCGATCACGCCCACGCGGATGTCTTGCGGCCACTGCACCACCAGTTCGCGCAGCGCACGGCCCAGCGCGACGCAGCGGCGCGGCGTGGGCTGATTGGGGGGGTCGAACGTGTTGAGGATGACCGGCACCACCGGCAGCTCGTGGTCCTTCAGCAGTCGTCGATGCACGAACTGAAAAGCGTGCCCTTCGGACTGGCCGCGCTCGAGGCCGTCCATCGCGGTGATGTCGAAGTCGCGATCACAGAGCTGTCGAATCAGCCATGCGGCCAGGTCGCTCTTCACCGGGTACTCGCGGTCGCGCTCGGGTTCGTGTCGCCACATGCGTGCGGCTTTCGTCCAGGCGTCGCCCGGCGCGGCGGGCTCGCGCGCGGTGTTGCGAATGGTCGGGCCGTAGAAGATCGCGACCGCGGGGTTGTTGGTCGTGCGGAAAAGCTCGGTCTGATCGTCGCCGACGATCAACAGCGCGTCGAGTCGCGCGGCGACGATCGCGTGGTGCAGGCGATCCATGGCGGCTTGGGCAGTGTCGAAGCGCGCGCTGAGCACCTCGGGCGACGCCAATGCATCGGCGGCACCGGGCTTCACAGCCGCCAGCAGCGTCGCGTAGTCGGTCTTGCGGCCCTGCTTGTCGAACAGGTGAACGTTCTTCTGGTCGATGACGCGAAACCCATGCATCCAGTCCTCGCGCTGCGAGACCAGCATGATGCTGTGCGACGAGCCGAACGCGGCGACGAGTCTTGCCATGGTTGATTCCGCTCAGATGACGACCGCCGCACGCAGGTCGACGATGCGAGCATCGCTGTAGCCCAACTCGCGCAGGATCGCGTCGGTGTCGTCGCCCTGGTTCGGTGCGGGCCGCGGCGGATGCACGCGCGGGTGTGCCGAGAAGTGCATCGGCGGCCCCACCAGCGCCACGTCACCCATCTGCGGATGCCGCATCGGCCACTCGATGCCAAGGTGCCGCACTTGCACATCGCGGAAGACCTGGTCGACGGTGTGAATCGGCCCGCAAGGTACGCCCGCGGCGAGCAGTCGTTCGGTCCACTCGGCGGTCGTGCGCGTGGCGAAGATCGCGCTGACCGCAACGTTCACGCGCACCCGGCAGGTCACGCGCTCGGGGTCCGAGCCGAAGCCGGGTTCGTGCACCAGATGCGGCGCACCCAGTGCCTCGCACAGCCGCGCCCACATCGTCTGGCCGATCGCTGCGATGTTCAGGTGGCCGTCTTTCGTCGCGAACACGCCGGTCGGCACGGTCAGAGGGTGTTCGTTGCCTTGTTGGGCGGGCACCTTGTGGTCGACCAACCACTGCGCGGCCTGGAAGTCGAGCATCGCGATCTGCGACTCGAGCAGCGAGGTGTGCACCCATTGACCTTCACCCGTGGCCTCGCGCTCGAGCAGCGCGGCCATGACCGCCTGCGCGCAGAAGTGGCCAGCGCACAGATCGGCGATCGGGATGCCCACGCGCATGGGCCCTTCACCTGGCTTGCCGGTCACGCTCATCAGCCCACCCATGCCCTGCGCGATCGAGTCGAAGCCGGGCCATGACGCATAGGGTCCGTCTTGGCCGAAGCCCGAGATGCTGGCGTAGACCAGCCGCGGGTTCACCGCACGCAGCGCGTCGGGGCCAATGCCCAGGCGGTGCTTCACGTCGGGCCGGTAGTTCTCGATGAAGACGTCGGCCTTGCGCACCAGCGCGTGCAGGATCTTCAGACCCTCGGGCGCCTTCATGTTGAGCGTGAGGCTTTCCTTGTTGCGGTGCAGGTTCTCGTAGTCGGCGCGGTTGTGGTCGCGCCCGCCGATCATGTCGTCGCCTCCTGGCGCACCCGGCGGGATCTCGAGCTTGATGACGCGCGCGCCCAGGTCGGCGAACAGGCGCACCGCGGTTGGCCCCGCGCGTACGCGCGATGCGTCGAGCACGGTGAAGCGTGCCAGCGGCCCCTTGCGCGTTGCCGTGGTCATGTTGCTGTGCTCATGTTGCAGTGAACATCGGCACCGCGGGACCACCGTCGCTGGGCACAAAGGTCACGCGCACGCGTTGACCGATACGCCACGTCGACGCGTCGCCGCCAACCAGATTGGTCATCATCGTCGGGCCTTCGTCGAGCGTGACGTAGGCGAGGGTGTAGGCGGCGTCGGCCTGACCCATCGTGCTGAACGAATACACCGTACCGGTACCGGCAGCGTCGCGCCATTCGGTCGCGTCGGACAGGCAGAAGGGGCAGATGTCGCGCGGGTAGTGGTGGTGCTCGCCGCACGCGGTGCAGCGCTTGACAAGCAGGCGCCCTTCGTCGGCCGCTTGCCAGTATGCGGCGGTGTCGGGCTGCACCATCGGCTTGGGGATTCGTCTCATGCCACGCGCTCCATGATCAACGTGCCCGCGGTGTGGCGCGACGCGAGCGCGCCGCCGATGCCGTTGGCCAATGCCCAGGTGCAGTTCTTCACCTGCACTTTCGGGTGCGCCTCGCCGCGCAGTTGGCGCACCGCCTCGATCACCTTTGTGACGCCTCCGCGGTTGGCCGGGTGGTTGTTGCAAAGGCCACCGCCATCGGTGTTGAAGGGCAGGCGGCCTGTGCCGGAGATCAAGCCACCGTCGGCAACGAAGCGACCGCCTTCACCCTTCTTGCAGAAGCCCAGGTCTTCGAGCTGCATCAACACCGTGATCGTGAAGCTGTCGTACAGCGACGCGTACTGGATGTGCTGCGGCTGCACGCCGGCTTCGGCGAAGGCCGCGGGGCCGGACCAGCGCGCGGCCGACCACGTGAGGTCGACGCGGCCGCCCATGCCGTGCTTGGGCGCTTCGCCCGTGCCGCGCACCATCACCAGGGGGCGCTTCAGGCTCTTGGCGATGTCGACTCGCGCGACGATCAGCGCGCCGCCGCCGTCACTCATCACACAGCAGTCGAGCTTGTGCAGCGGGTCGCTCACCATCGGCGAGGCCAGCACCTGCTCGACGGTGACCACGTCGCGCAGCATCGCGTTCGCGTTGTGCTGCGCGTGGTGCGACGCGGCCACCTTGATCCACGCGAGCTGTTCGCTCGTGGTGCCGAACTCATGCATGTGGCGGCGCGCGACCATCGCGTAGAGGTTCTGCGTCGCGGGGCCGTAGGGCAGTTCGAAGGCGAGTTCCGGCGCGTCGGGGTCGGGTGGCCTCAGTGCCAGCGGCGCCTTCGCGGTTTTCGGTTCCGTGCCCGCCTTCGCCGCAGCAACTGCGGCCTTCGCCTGAGCCTCGGCCATCGCCGCGCGCGGCCGTCCCGCCAGCGTGATCAGCGCGACGTTGCAACGCCCCGCCGCGATCGCCGCGGCTGCGTGCGCCACATGCAGGATCGGTGCCGAGCCGCCGCACTCGGTGCTGTCGACGTGGCGCAGGCGCAGGCCCAGGTACTCGGCGACCGTCGCGGTGCCGAGCCCCGGCGCGTCGCCGGCGCAGAAGTACGCGTCGACGTCGTCCTTCGTCAGCCCCGCATCGGCCAGTGCGCCTTTCGCGACGTCGGCGTGCAGGCGCAGCACCGACAGCCCGTCGGCCTTGCGCACCGGGTGTTCGTAGGCGCCGACGATCGCGGCTTTGCCGTTCAGCGTCATGGTTTCACGGTGTTGGCTTGAAGCCCGATGCCTTGATGACCGGCCCCCAATGCGCCAGTTCGTCGGCCAGCATCTTGTCGATCGTGCTGCCCGGTGCGTAATCGGCCACCTGCAGGAACTTGTTCAGCATGGTGTCTTTCACCTCGGGCAGTTGCAGCACGAACTGCAACGCGCGCTGCATGCGCGCCAGTTCTTCGGGCGCTAGCTTCGCCGGGCCCCACATGCCCATCCATGCGTCGTCACCGCCGGTGTCGAATCCCTGCTCGGCCATCGTCGGCACGTCGGGGATCAGCGGCGAGCGCTTCTTCGCGAACACGCCGACGTAGGCGAGCTTGCCCGTCTTCACGTGTTGGACCGCGTCGCCCGCGACCATGTTGCCGGCAAGAATCTGGGCGCCGAGCAGGTCGGTGACCAGCGGGCCGTTGCCCTTGTACGGCACCACCGTCATCTCGAGCCCGGCGATCTTGCCGAACTGCAGGCCGTTGAAGTGCGTGTCGCCACCTTGGCCCGCGGTGCCGTAGGTCGGCTTGCCTGCGGGCGTCTTGCGCCATGCCACGTAGTCCTTCGCGTTCTTCACACCGGTGGACGCGCTGACCACCATCGCCATCGGGTACGAGTTGATGCGCGCGATGGACGTGAAGTCTTTGTTCATGTCGTAGCCCAGCGTCTCGACCGGGAAGGTCAGGTGCTGGAAGACGAAGGTCGCATTGGGCGCAATCATGTACGTCAGGCCATCGTGCGCCGCGGCCTTGACCGCCTGCGCGGCGAGACGGCCGCCGACGCCGGGGCGGTTCTCGACGATGACCGGCTGTTTCAGGATCGTCGGCAGCTTGTCGGCCAGCACACGCGCCACGCTGTCCGACGCGCCGCCGGGTGGGAAGCCGACCAGCAGGCGGATCGGTTTGTCGCTCTGGGCGTGCGCGCCAATCGCGAGCAGTGAGCCGGCCAGCGCGAGGACGCTGCGGCGAAGAAGTCTTGTCATGGGGGTCTCTCCAAGTGGCTCATGCGGATGCGTGAAAGTGATTCAGCGGATGCGTGAAAGGATTCAGTTCGTCGGACAACACGTTGCAAGTGCATCGACGCGTCGCCGAACAGCATGCTGTTGGTGATCAGGCGCTTGGCGTATCGGCCGACGCGGCATTCGTCGGTCATGCCCATCGCGCCATGCAACTGGATCGCGGCATAGGCGCAGCGGCGGCCAAGCTGCGCCGTCAGCGCCTTCGCCGATGAAATCAGTCGCTCGCGTTCGCGTCCTTCAGGCAAGTCGCAGGCGAGGGCGGCAACGCAGGCCATCGACTTCAGCTGCTCGAGCGCCATCGCCATTTCGGCCACCTGGTGCTGAAGAACCTGGAACTTCGCGAGCGGCAGGCCGAACTGCTGGCGCGTCTTCAGGTGCTCGCAAGTCATCTCGAGCAACGCATCGAGCGCGCCGACGCACTCGGCGACGACTACCGCCTCGGCCCGCGCAACGGCTGCTTCGACGAGCGCGATCGCTTGGCCGATGCGGGCTGACGATGTCGTCGTCGCGGGCCTCGACGCCGTCGATGACGACGTGAGCCGCGCCGCGGCCATCGAGCAGGCGAAACGGCTGCACGTTCAGACGCGACGGTTCGATCGCGAAGATGGTGAGTCCGTCGCGGTCACGGTCATGCCCGCCCGTCCTGACGACGACGAGAACCAGCCCCGCGGCATCGCCATCGAGCACGAGCGCCTTGCGCCCCGACAGACGCCACCGTTCGCCGTGGCGCACCGCGCGCGTCGCGACGTGGGCCAGGTCGTAGCGCGTGTCGGCTTCGTGGCAGGCCAGTGCCACGCGAAGCGTGCCGTCGGCGATGGCCGGCAACCAACGCGCGCGCTGCGCAGCCGATGCGGCCTGCGCGATCATCGGCGCCGCCAGCACCGCGCTCGCGAGCCAACCGATGCCGGCCAGCGCCGCGCCGAGTTCCTGCGCGACCAGCATCGCCTCGACGCTGCCGAGCCCGCTGCCGCCGTGCGTCGCGTCGACCATCAACCCCAACAGCCCCAGTTCGGCCATGGCCGCATGCCGCTGCGCCGCGCGCTCGGGGCTTTCGATGTTGCCGCGCTCGTGCGCCGGGTATTCGCCCGCGCAGAAGCGCTGCACCGCATCGCGCAGCGCCAGGTGGTCGTCGGTGAGTGCGAAGTCCATCGGGGGTGTGCTCGTCAGAACGCCGCGAGCGTCGCTTGCGCGATGAGGTTGCGCTGCACTTCGTTGCTGCCGCCGTAGATCGACAGCTTGCGTGCGTCGAGCGCGTTGGCCGCGAGCGTGCCGAGTTCGGCGGGTGAAGGCAGATCCGCATGCAGCGACTCGAGGTGCTGCGCCTGTTCGCAAAAAGGCAGCGCCTGCGGCCCGCCGATGTCGAGCAGCGTTTCATACAGCGCCTGCCGCAACTCGGTGCCGCGAACCTTCAACATCGACGCCTCGACCTGCGGCGTGCGGCTGCGCTGGCCTGATGACAGCAGCCGCAGCGCCGTCGTCTCGAGCGCCAGCAGTTCGATCTCGAATTGCGCCAGGCGTGCCGACAGCAGCGGATCATCACCAAGCCCCTGCGATTGGGCGAGCGCACGCGCGCGCGCCAGTTGCTGCTTGCACGAGCCGATGCCGGCGATGCCGGTGCGCTCGTGGCCCAGCAGGTACTTTGCGCAGTTCCAGCCCTTGTGCAGTTCACCGACGAGGTTCCCGACCGGCACGCGCACGTGGTCGAGGATCACTTCGTTCAGATCGCCGCCGCCTTCGAGCATCCGGATCGGCCGCACGGTGATGCCGGGCGACGCCATGTCGATCAGCATGAAGCTGATGCCTTCCTGCGGCTTCACGGCACCCGCGTCCGTGCGGACCAACGCGAACATCATCGAGCACCACGGCGCGTACGACGTCCACACCTTGTGCCCGTCGACGACGAAGTGGCGCCCGTCGGGCTCCCGCACCGCGCTCGTGCGCAGCGATGCCAGGTCCGAACCCGCGCCGGATTCACTGAAGCCCTGCGCCCACCACGTGTTGCTGGCGCGGATGTCGGGCAGGTACGCCGCCTTTTGCGCCGCCGTGCCGAAGGCGATCAGCACCGGAGCCAGCATCTGGATGCCGCTGGCGATGATGCGCGGCGCGCCGCCCAGCAGGCATTCCTCGTCGAAGACGAAACGCTGCACCGCGTCCCAGCCCGGGCCACCGTGTTCGACCGGCCAGCTTGGCGTGAGCCAACCGCGCGACTCGAGGATGCGAAACCACGTCACGTAGTCGTCGCGCTCGAGGCGAAGGCCGAGTTCGACCTTGCGCTTGATGTCCGCGGGCAGGCGCTCGCGCACGAACGCACGCACCTCGTCGCGGAAGGCCTGCTGCTGGGGCGAAAAGGAAAGTCTCATGACCGCTTCGCCACCAGCAGCGCATCGAGCGCGAGCACGCGGTCCGGGTACGCGACCAGCGGGTTGATGTCGACTTCGGCGATGCGCGCATCGGCACGCATGCGCTGACCGATGGCCGCCACCACGCTTGCGACGGCGTGCAGGTCCACACCCGCTGCGCCGCGGATACCGGCAAGCAGCGGTGCGGCCTTCAACGCGCGAAGTTCGGCGACGATGTCGTCGACCGCAAGGTCGGCCGGTATCAGACGGACGTCTTTCAGCGCCTCGATCCACACCCCGCCCAAGCCGACGAGCAGCACCGGCCCCCAATCGGCGTCGCGCTTGGCGCCGACCACCAGTTCGAGCCCGCGCGGGCCCATCGCCTCGACGAGTACGCCGTCGAGCGCAAGGCCGGGGCGATGGCGCGCAACGTTCGCCAGCAGCATCGCCCACGCGCCGCGCAGTGCGGCTTCATCGGCCACATTCACGATCACGCCACCGACGTCACTCTTGTGCGGCAGATCGCTCGCCTGCGCCTTGATGACCACCGGCCAGCCGATGTCGTGCGCGATACGCGCAGCGTCGTCAGCGGTCTTCGCGAGCGCGCCGCGCGGCACCGAAATGCCCGCCGCGGCAAGCCAACGCTTGCCCTGCCACTCGGCAAAGATGCCGTTGGTGGGGATGTCGCCCGGCAGCTCGGCGGCCAAGACGTACGCGGCCTGTTTCGAGGCTGCCTGCGCGGCCCGCACCGCATCCGCGCGTTGTGCACGCTCGAGCGCATCACCAAAAGTCGCCACGCGCTTCAGTGCCCGCAGCGCGCGGTCGGCCGAGCGGAACAGCGGCGTCGCGCTGGCGCGGATCGCGTCGATGAAGAAGGGCTCGACAGGACCGTCGTCGCCGGTCAGCACCAGCACCGTGGGCTTCGGCATCGTGGCGAGCGCGGGCACGATGTGGTTGGCCTTGTCGCGTTGCGCGATCACCGGGCCGACCGGCATGCTCAGCACCACGCTGCCGATCGCGGCGTCGGCGGCCATGGTGTGGATGATCTCGCCGATCAGACCCGGCTGGCGCACGCCGATCGTCGTGTAGTCGAGCGGGTTCTCGGCGACCGCGTAGCTGGGCAGCTTGTCGGTCAACGCCTTCACCGTTGCGTCGCCCAGTGTCGGCAGCGCAAGTCCGATGTCGTCAGCGAAATCGAGGGCGATGTTCTTCATCGCGCCCGAGCCGGTGACGAACGCCGTGCCACCGCGCGACGGGCGCGGGTGGCGCAGCAGGATCGCCGTGGTGTCGAAGCACTCGTCGAGTGTGTCGACCACGACAACGGCTTCGCGTTCGAGCGCCACACGCGCGGTGGCGTGGTCACCCGCGAGTGCGCCGGTGTGTGACGCGGCCGCGTGGCGCGCGCGTTCGCTGCGCCCGGGCATCAGCAGCACGATGGGCTTGCCGATCTGGCGCGCGCGCCGCGCCAGGCGCAGGAAGAGGGCGGGGCGGCGGATCTGCTCGGCGTACATCGTGACCACGCGCGTGGCCTCGTCGTCGAGGTACGCGGCCAGCACGTCTTCGACCCCGACCGAGCCTTCGTTGCCGGTCGAGAACTGGCACGTGATCGGAACGCTGCGGCCGATGAACGCGTCACGCAACGTGGCAGCCATGAAGCCGCTTTGCGCGACGATGCCGATGCCGCCTCGTCCTGCGGGCCCGTCACGTCCCACGGGTGCATACGGCTCGAGCAACTCGAAGGTCAGCGGTACGCCGGCGGCGAAGTTCACGTAGCCCATGCAGTTGGGGCCAACGATGGCCATCGCGCCCGCGGCGCGCAGCACCGCGTCTTGCTTCTGGCGGCCTTCGTCGCCGGTTTCGGCGTAACCGCTGGCGAACAGCACGGCTGACCCGCAGCGCTTGGCAGCCAGCGTGGCGACCGCGTCGAGCACGCCCGATTCGGGAATCGCGAGCACGGCGACGTTGACTGCGTCGGGTAACTCGTCGAGCGACTTCACGCACGCACGGCCGTTGATCTGTTCGCTGCTGCGGCTGACCAGATGCAGTGCGCCGTCGTATCCGAAGCGCTCGAGGTTGCCCTGCACGAAGCCGCCGAACGAGCGCGGGTCGGCCGATGCGCCGACGATCGCGATCGAGCGTGGGCGCAGCAGGCGTTCGAGCGGTCGAGGCTGCTCGGGCGAGGGTGCGCCGGGATCTGTCATGTCGTCAGTCTGGCATACGAACAACGATACTTAACACTCCAAACATACCCTTATGTATGCCAGTAGATGACGTTGGTATGCTTCGCGGCGAATGAAGACGATCACCCGCTCCCCGTCCAAGACAGCCGCTGCCGCATCGCCGCCTCGCTCGGCGCGGGCGCTCGACATTCGCGCCGCACTTCAAGACGAAATCGAATCCGGCGCTTTACCGCCCGGCGCCCCGCTCGACGAGCGCGCGCTGGCCGCGCGTTTCGCCGTCAGCCGCACGCCGGTGCGCGAGGCGCTTCAGCAGTTGGCCGCGCGCGACCTGGTTCGCATCGCGCCGCGCGCGGGCGTGACGGTGTCGCGCCTGTCGATCGCGAAGGTGCGGGCGATGCTCGAGGTGATCTCCGAGCTCGAGGCGTTGGCTGCGAAGCTGGCCGCGCGGCGTGTCGACCACGACCTGAGCCGCCGGTTGGACGAGGCCATCGCACGCTGCGAGCAGGCCGCCACCGAGGGCGGCGCGGCCGAGTACACGCTGGCGAACGCGGTCTTCCACGAGGCGATCTACGCTGGCAGCCGCAACATCTATCTGGCCGAGCAGATCCGCCAGGCGCGCCGCATGATCCAGCGCTACCGCGTGCGCGACTTCCAGAACAAGCAGCAGATCGCAAGGTCGCTGCAAGACCATCGCGACATCGCGCGTGCCATCCAGTCGGGCGACGAAGCCCGCGCCGCGCACACGATGCTGGCGCACGTGCCCGCGGGCTCGACCGGCTTCTCCGAATTCCTGGCGACGGTGCCGATGTCGTTCTTCGAGGTCGAGAAAGAGGACGCATGACACCTGCCAAGCGCTCGATCCACCTGCCCAACGTCGGCCACAAAGCGCCCATCCCACTGGGTGCGCGCGTGGGCAACGTGCTGTGCTCGTCGGCGATCACCGGCAAGAGCCCGGCCGACGGCTCGTTGCCGGCCGACGGCGCTGCGCAGTGCACCAACGCGTTCGCCAACCTCGACGCGCTGCTCGCGGCCGGTGGCGCCACGCTGGCCGACGTGGTCAAGCTTTCGGTGACGGTGAACGACGACGCGCTGCGCGACGCCGTCAACGCGCAGTGGCTTGCTCGCTTCCCCGACCCCGACGATCGCCCTGCGCGCCACACGACGGTGCAGGCGCTGTCGCACGGCATGGCGGTGCAGCTCGAGGTCATCGCCGTCGTGACCCAAGGACCGCACCCGTGATCATCGACTCGCATGCCCACGTGGTGATGCCACCGCAGAGCCTGAAGTTCATGTCCGAGCTGGTCGGCGGGCGCGGCAACCCGTCGGTCGACCCGAAGATCCCCGACGAGGCGATCCGCAAGGTGGCGACCGAGGTTGTCACGATCATGGACGGCGTGGGCACCGACGTGCAGTTCATCTCGCCGCGGCCGTACCTGCAGATGCATTCGGTGAAGCCGGCCAAGGTCAGCACGATTTGGGCGCGCCACTGCAACGACGTGATCGCGCGCGTGGTGGCCTGTTTCCCCGACCGATTCCGCGGCGTCGCGGGGCTGCCGCAGTTCATGCATGAATCGCCCGCCGAACGTTGCGTGGCCGAACTCGAGCGCTGCGTGCAGCAACTGGGCTTCGTCGGCTGCCTGATCAACCCCGACCCGACCGAAGGTTCCGACCTGCCGCCGCCGGGCCTGGGCGACGCCTTCTGGCACCCGCTGTACGAGGCGATGACGCGGCTGGACGTGCCGGGGCTGATTCACAGCGCCGGCAGTTGCAGCCCGCGCGAGAGCTACACGCTGAAGTTCATCAACGAAGAAAGCATCGCGGTGATCTCGCTGCTGGACAGCGACACCTTCGCGAAGTACCCCACGCTGAAGATCGTCGTGGCCCACGCGGGCGGCGCCATCCCCTACCAGATGGGCCGCTTTCGCAGCTGGAACGTGCGCAAGAGCGAGGCCCAGACGTTCGACGAGCAACTGCGCAAGCTCCACTTCGACACCTGCAACTACAGCCAGGACGCGATCGAGCTGCTGATCAAAGTTGCCGGCGTGAAGAACGTGGTCTTCGGCACCGAAAAGCCGGGCACCGGCAGCGCGCGCGACCCTGCAAGCGGACGCGACTTCGACGACATGAAGCCGATCATCGACGCCATCACGTGGTTATCGGCCGCCGACCGCGCCGACATCTTCGAGTGCAACTGCAAGCGCCTGTACACACGCGCCTTCCGTCGCGACGACCCAACCTGACGCGAGGAGCCACCATGCCCCTGAGCAAGGAAGACAACGACCTGCTGTGCCGCGTCGAGAACGGCGCGCCGATGGGCGACATGATTCGCCGCCACTACTGGATCCCTGCGATCCCGTCGAGCGTGCTCGAAGCCGGTGGGCGGCCTTACCGGGTGAAGCTCGTCGGCGTCGATCTCGTCGCGTTCCGTTCCCCCGACGGCACGGTGGGCATCCTCGACGAGCGTTGCCCACACCGAAGCGCGTCGCTCGCGTTGGCGCGCAACGAAGAGGGTGGGCTGCGCTGCATCTATCACGGCTGGAAGCGTGCGCCCGACGGCAGCGTGATCGACGCGCCCAACCACGTCGGTGATCAGGCCACGTTCTGCAAACAAGTGCGTGTGAACCGCTACCGCGCGGTCGATCGGGGTGGCATCGTCTGGGCGTGGATCGGCACGAGCGGCCAGCCGCCGCGCTTCCCGGAACTGCCCTTCATCGATCTTCCACCGGCCCACCGCTCGGTCACCAGCGCGCAGGTCCCGTCGAACTGGGTGCAGGGTGTCGAGGCAACGATGGACTCGTCGCACGTGAGCGTGCTGCACGAATCGTCGACACAGGTCACCGCCGGCAGCGGCAACGAGCGCATGCTGATGAACCGCGCCATCGCGCCGTCGCTCGAGTTCGAGGACCGCCCCTACGGCTACCGCTACGCGGCGTTGCGAGAGGTCGGCGACGGCAAGGTCTACGCGCGCGTCAACAACTTCGTGATGCCGTGGTACGGCGTCATCTGCCCGCCGCATGCGGGGGGCCCGAGCACCGTGTTCTTCAATGTGCCGGTCGACGACGTGACGCACCGCGCGTGGTTCGTGCACTTCAATCCCGGCAAGCCGCTGGGTATGACGAACATGTCGGCGTCGCCCGACGTGTGGAACTTCCCGCCGCTGCCGCCGGGCGGCCCCGACGACAACTGGGGCCAGAACCGCGACCTGATGAAGCGCGGCCACGCGACGGGTTTCCCGCAGCACCTGGGCACCGAAGACTTCGCGGTGTTCATCAGCCAGGGGCCGATCGTCGACCGCAGCGCCGAATACCTTTGTTCGGCCGACGGCGCCGTCGTGCGCGTGCGCAAGGCGCTGCTGAAGTCGGTGCGCGAGTTCGTCGACGGCAAGACACCGACGCTGGCCGACAGCCCCGACCTGGACTACCGCGCCATCCGCTCGGTCGGTGGCGTGATCGACGCGGGCGGTGACTGGCGTTCGCTCACGGAGGTCGCATGAACCGAGGTCGCACGAACCGAGGTCGCATGAACCAAGGTTGCATGCCGCACCCGCACTTGCGCACCGCCGCACAAACCGACGCGTTGCTGCGCGCCGAACTCGCGCACTGGGAGCCGATCATCAAGGCTTCGGGCTTCAAGCAGGAGTAAAGCCGCGTGGCCACCACCGAACTCGTCACCTACACCTGCGACGGCAAGGTCGCCACGCTGGGCTTGAACCGCCCGGACAAGCGCAATGCGATCGACGACGCGGTGATCGACGCGCTGCGCGCCGCCGTGCTGCGCGCGCACGAAGAAGCCGACGTGGCCGTGCTGCACGGTCACGGCTCGAACTTCTGCGCCGGGCTCGATCTGGCCGAAGCACTGGCACGCGCGACCGGGCAGATCGCACGGCCACGCAAGCGCAAGCGCCACAACTGGCACGAGGTATTCGACCTGATCGCCCGCGGGCCGATCCCTTTCGTGGGCGCACTGCACGGCGCGGTGGTCGGCGGCGGGCTCGAACTGGCCATGGCAACGCACGTGCGCGTGGCCGACGAATCGGCGCTGTTCGGTCTGCCCGAAGGCCAGCGCGGCATCTTCGTGGGCGGCGGCGGCACCGTGCGCATTCAGCGCGTGGTCGGCACCACGGTGATGATGGACATGATGCTCACCGGCCGCCTGCTGAATCCGCAGGAGGCACTGGCCGAGCACGTCGTGCGCTACGTGGTGCCCGCAGGGCAGGCGATCGCGAAGGCGCAGGAACTGGCCGCACGCATCGGCCAGAACAGCGTCGAGACGAACTGGATGATCGTCAACGTGTTGCCACGCGCGCAAGACCTGTCGCACGACGACGGGCTCTTCATGGAGCAGTTGAATTCGAACCGGCAGCGCCCGCCGGAGGCCGAGGCGCGGCTGCGCGAATTCGTCGAAGGTAAGGCGAAGCCGCTGGTGGCGAAGAATGCCGACGAGGGTAGTGCATGACCGCGCAGGCAGCCCGATGAGCGTTTTCGCACTGACCGACGCCGACCGCGAGCGCGCCGCTGCGCATCTCGGCGCGGCCGAACGTGACGCCGCCAACACCGGCCTGCCCGACGACACGCCGCGGCGCGACATCCGTCGCGTGGCCGTCGTTGGCGCCGGCACGATGGGCAGCGGTATCGCGATCGCGATGGCGAATGCCGGACTCGGCGTCGCGCTGATCGACGCCGACACCGCCGCGCTCGATCGCGGCACGCAGCGCCTGCGCGACCTGTACGCGAGCAGTGTGAAACGCGGCAAGCTGAACGAAGTCGAGGTCGCACAGCGCCTTGCGCGCATCGCGCCTTCTCCATCGCTGGAGGCGGCCGCCGACGCGGACCTCGTCGTCGAAGCGGTGTTCGAAGACCTTGGCCTGAAGCAGGCGGTCTTCCGCGAGCTGGACGCGATGGCGAAGCCCGGCGCGATCCTCGCGACCAACACCTCGGGGCTCGACATCGGCGCCATCGCCGCGGTGACGACGCGCCCACAGGACGTTGTCGGCGCGCACTTCTTCAGCCCCGCGCACGTGATGCGGCTGCTCGAGGTTGTGCGCACCGACACCACCGCCCCTGACGTGGTGGCCACGCTGATGGCGTTGGGGCCGCGCATCGGCAAAGCTGCCGTGCTGGCGCGCGTCTATCCGGGCTTCATCGGCAACGCGCTTTTTCGCCAGTACAACCGCGAGGCGCACTTCCTGGTCGAGGACGGCGCGTTGCCGCACGAGGTCGATGCAGCGCTCGAGCGCTTCGGCTACGCGATGGGCATCTTCGCGGTGCACGACATGGCTGGCAACGACGTGGGCTACCCCACACGCAAGGCGCAGATCGCCACGCGCGACGCCACGCGGCGCTGGAACGACCTGATCCTGACGCTGGTCGAGCAGGGACGCCTGGGCCAGAAGAGCGGCAAGGGCTGGTACCGATATGAGCCAGGTAGCCGCAAGCCTCTGCGCGACCCCGAGCTCGAGGCCTTCATCATCGTCGAGTCGGCGCGCATGGGCATCACGCGCCGCGCGATCAGCGACGACGAGACGCTCGAGCGCTGCCTGTTCGGCATGGTCAACGAAGGCGCGCGGCTGCTCGAGAAGGGCATCGCGCTGCGTGCCAGCGACATCGACATCGTCTACGTCACCGGCTACGGTTTCCCCGCCGCGCAAGGCGGGCCGATGTTCATGGCCGACCGCATCGGCCTGGCACATGTGGCCGACGCCGTGAAGCGGCTGCATGCGCAGCACGGCGCGTGGTGGGAACCGGCGCCGCTGCTGCTGCGCCTGGCGGCTCAGGGGGGCGGATTCGCTTCATGGCGGGCGGCGTAGCGACCGCGTGCAACCGCGTAGAGACCGCAACCGGCGGTCAAAGCACCGCGTGCGTCGCGCCACCGTCGACCAACACGGATTCGCCGTCATCCAGCTGCTGTCGTCGCTGGCCAGAAACAGCACAGCCGAGGCCACATCGTCGACCTCACCCAGCCGCCCCAGCGGTGTGCGCGCCAAGCGCTTCGCGGCCATCGCGGGGTCGACGTTGATGCGCACGCCTTCGGTCTGGATCGACCCTGGGCAGATCGCGTTGACACGCACGCGTTGCGGCCCGAGTTCAGCCGCCGCGGCGCGTGTCAGGCCCAGCACGCCGGCCTTCACGCCCGCATAAATCATCCCGTTGGGCAAGCCAAGGAACGCTGCGGCAGACGCGATGTTGATGATCGATCCGCCGCCACCACGCGCCATCAACGGCGCTGCGCACTGGATGCCCCACACCACCGAATCGAAGCCGGTGCCGGTCATGCGATGGAGCATCTGGGCGTGATCGCGTCGATCGGTGTATAGCGCACCCAGATCGCGTTGCTGACGAGGATGTCAAGGCGGCCATACGCGGCTTCGATGCCGCTCACTGCTTGTTCGATCGTCGCGCGATAGGCGACGTTGCCGGCGAAGCCCAGCGTGCGGCCGCCGTGTGCCGCGATCTCGGCCGCTGCGGCCTGCGCGCGATCGGGCTTCAGGTCGAGCACGCCCACCGCTGCACCTTCGGCCACGAACCGTTCGGCGATCGCCCGGCCGATGCCTTGCGCCGCGCCGGTCACCAGCGCGACCTTGCCTTCGAGTCTTCGGTTCATGTGCTCGTCACCCTCGTCACCCCTTGATTCACATCGTCCATGCTGTGCCTAGACTCGCATCCATGAACGACACCACCGCACTTCAATCCCTGCTCGACCGCGAAGCGATTCGCGAATGCATCTTCCGCTACTGCCGCGGTATCGACCGCATCGACGAAGCCGCGCTGCGCGCCAGCTACTGGCCCGACGCGACCGACCGGCACGGGCCATATCAAGGCACGGCCACGCAGTTCATCGAAGCGGCGTTGCCCAAGCTGCGCGAAGGCGGCCGAATGATTCATCACGTGGGCAATCTGTCGATCGAGTTGCGAGGGCTTGCAGGCCGCTGTCGAAACCTATTTCCTCGCGTGGCAACGCGATCGCCGCGCCGATGGCAGCGAACACGAAACCTTTCTGGCCGGTCGCTACGTCGACCGGTTCGAGAAGCGCAGCGACGAGTGGCGCGTCGCCGCGCGGGTTGTCGTCTACGACTGGATGCAACCGATGGGCCCGGCGCCTGCTGCATCCGAAGGTCGAACTTTCGGCCCACGCCAGCCGATCGGCGCGCACAAGCCCGACGACCCCTGGTACGTGCTGCTGGCCGAGTTGGGCTGACTGGGTCATCGGGCCTGCCATGCGGGCAACGTGAGCGAAGGCATCAGCGTGTTGACCAGACCACCGTCGACCATCAGTTCGTGCCCATGCACATACGCCGCATCAGGACCGATCAGCATCGACAGCGCGGCGGCCATGTCCTCGGGCTGCGCGACACGGCGCAGCGGGATGCGAGCCTCGCGCTGCTCGAGCGCACCCGCGGCTTCGTAGGCCTTCGCCGTACCTGGCGTGACCGTCAGGCCCGGCGAGAGCGCGTTCACGCGGATACCGTCGGGCCCCCACTCGGTCGCCATCTGCCGCATCAGCATGATCTGCGCTGCCTTGCTTGCGCTGTAAGCGGCCAGTGGCGGCGAGGCTTGTGTGCCCGAGATGCTGGTCGTCAGCACCATGCAGCCTCGCGCACGCGCCAGCAGCGGATGTGCCGCGCGGCCCAGCAACCACGCCGCACGAACGTGCACGGCGAACACGCGATCCCAGTCGTCGATCGTCGCGTCGAGCAGCGAGGCTGGCCGCGCTGAAGCCGGCGTTGCTGGCAAC
>CAVTXI010000008.1:0-31803 GCA_963738615.1 uncultured beta proteobacterium | reverse complement strand
CGGTCAGAGCACCGCGTGGGTCGCGCCGCCGTCGACCAACACCGACTCGCCCGTCATCCAACTGCTGTCGTCGCTGGCTAGAAACAGCGCGGCCGAGGCCACGTCGTCGACCTCGCCCAGCCGCCCGAGCGGCGTGCGTGCAAGGCGCTTCGCCGCCATCGCAGGGTCGACGTTGATGCGCACGCCCTCGGTCTGGATCGACCCCGGGCAGATCGCGTTGACGCGCACGCGTTGCGGCCCCAGTTCGACCGCGGCGGCACGTGTCAGGCCCAGCACGCCGGCCTTCACGCCCGCATAAATCATCGCGTTGGGCAGACCGAGGAACGCTGCGGCCGACGCGATGTTGATGATCGATCCGCCGCCGCCGCGCGCCATCAACGGCGCCGCGCACTGGATGCCCCAGACCACCGAATCGAAGCCGGTACCGGTCATGCGATGAAGCATCTCGGGCGTGATCGCGTCGATCGGTGTGTAGCGCACCCAGATGGCGTTGCTGACCAGGATGTCCAGCCGCCCGTACGCCGCTTCGATGCCGACCACGGCTTGGTCGATCGTCGCGCGATCGGCGACGTTGCCGGCAAAAGGAAGCACGTGACGCAGCGCGCGGCCGCTGCGTGCCGCGATCTCGGCGGCCGCGGCCTGCGCGCGATCGGGCTTCAGGTCGAGCACGCCGACCGCTGCACCTTCGGCCACGAACCGTTCGGCGATCGCCCGGCCGATGCCTTGCGCCGCGCCGGTCACCAGCGCGACCTTGCCTTCGAGTCTTCGGTTCATGTGCTCGTCACCCTCGTCACCCCTTGATTCACATCGTCCATGCTGTGCCTAGACTCGCATTCATGAACGACACCACCGCAATTCAATCCCTGCTCGACCGCGAAGCGATTCGCGAATGCATCTTCCGCTACTGCCGCGGCATCGACCGCATCGACGAAGCCGCGCTGCGCGCCAGCTACTGGCCCGACGCGACCGACCGGCACGGGCCATATCAAGGCACGGCCACGCAGTTCATCGAAGCGGCGTTGCCCAAGCTGCGCGAAGGCGGCCGAATGATTCATCACGTGGGCAATCTGTCGATCGAGTTGCGAGGGCTGCAGGCCGCTGTCGAAACCTACTTCCTCGCGTGGCAACGCGATCGCCGCGCCGATGGCAGCGAACACGAAACCTTTTTGGCCGGTCGCTACGTCGACCGGTTCGAGAAGCGCAGCGACGAGTGGCGCGTCGCCGCGCGGGTTGTCGTCTACGACTGGATGCAGCCGATGGGCCCGGCGCCTGCTGCATCCGAAGGCGAACGTTTCGGCCCACGCCAACCGATCGGCGCGCACAAGCCCGACGACCCTGGTACGTGCTGCTGGCCGAGTTGGGCTGACTGGGTCATCGGGCCTGCCATGCGGGCAACGTGAGCGAAGGCATCAGCGTGTTGACCAGACCACCGTCGACCATCAGTTCGTGCCCATGCACATACCCCGCATCAGGACCGATCAGCATCGACAGCGCGGCGGCCATGTCCTCGGGCTGCGCGACACGGCGCAGCGGGATGCGAGCCTCGCGCTGCTCGAGCGCACCCGCGGCTTCGTAGGCCTTCGCCGTACCTGGCGTGACCGTCAGGCCCGGCGAGAGCGCGTTCACGCGGATACCGTCGGGCCCCCACTCGGTCGCCATCTGCCGCATCAGCATGATCTGCGCTGCCTTGCTTGCGCTGTAAGCGGCCAGTGGCGGCGAGGCTTGTGTGCCCGAGATGCTGGTCGTCAGCACCATGCAGCCTCGCGCACGCGCCAGCAGCGGATGTGCCGCGCGGCCCAGCAACCACGCCGCACGAACGTGCACGGCGAACACGCGATCCCAGTCGTCGATCGTCGCGTCGAGCAGCGAGGCTGGCCGCGCGAAGCCGGCGTTGCTGGCAACACATTCGAGCCCGCCGAATGCCCGCGCTGCAGCGACGATGCGTGCGGGTTCGGCGGCGTCGGACAGATCGCCGACGCACGTATGAACCGTTGCGCCTTGCGCTCGCAACTCGGCTGCCAGCGTCTCGAGTTCGTCACCGAGCTGATCGGCAACGACCAACTGCGACGGCAGCGCGTACCGCGTCAGCGAATCACGCGCAAGCCGCAGCGCCATCGCTCGGCCGATGCCACGCGCCGCACCAGTGACGATGGCGCGCAGGCCCGGACGTGCTTCGGTCGTCATGTGGCCAGAAACCCGCCATCCACCGGCAGCGTCGTTCCGTTGATGTAGCTCGCCAGCGGCGACGCAAGAAAAAGTACCGCTGCGGCCACCTCGTCGGCTTGACCGATGCGGCCCGCGGGCATGCGTTTCAGGAACATCGCCAGGCGCGCAGGGTCGGACCGCGTCGCGGCGGTCATCGGTGTTTCGATCACACCAGGCGCGACGGCGTTCACGCGCACGCCGTCCGCACCCAGATCGACGGCCAAGGTCTGCGTCAGCATGTGCAGCGCCGCTTTCGACGCCGAGTAACCCGCGCACCCGGCCTGCGCGGTGAAGGCAGCACCCGATGCGACGTTGACAACGCAGCCTTTCGTGCGCCGCAGCGCCGGCAGAAACGCGCGCACCATCGCGAAGGCGCCGTGCAGGTTCACGTCCATCACCTGGCGCACGATCGCTTCGGCGTCGGGGTCGTCGATGCCGCGGCGCACGAGCAGCCCGGCGTTGTTGATCACGATCGACACGTCGCCGAGTTCGCGCTCGACCCGTGCTGCGAAGCTGCGTACGGCGTCGAGGTCGGTGACATCCAGCGCGATGGCGTGTGCTGCGTCCAATGATTCGGCAACGGCAGCACCAGCCTTCGCATCGAGATCGGCAACCACAACACGCGCACCGGCCGCAGCGAGTGCACGCGCGGTCGCTGCGCCGATGCCGCTGCCTCCACCGGTGACGACAGCGAGCCGGCCTTGCAGATCGATCGTCGTTGTCATGTCGCCACCTCCACGCCCTGCGCGCGCGCAGATCGTCGCTGCCGCCACGCGTTCCACTCGCCGACCACGCCGCGTCGGAACAGCAGCACGACGACGATGAAGACGAGCCCTTGCAACATCAACACCACCTCGGCGAACGACGCGAAGTAGTTCTGCATTGCCACCACCACCAGCGCGCCGACCAGCGGGCCAGCCAGTGTCTGCATACCGCCCACGATCACCATCAGCAGCGCCTCGCCCGACGTGGTCCAACTCACGTCGGTCAAGGTTGCGATCTGGAACACCAGCGCCTTCAACGCACCGGCCAAGCCCGCAAGCGCCGATGACAACACGTAGGCGACGAGCTTGTAGCGGTTGACGCGCAAGCCGAGCGAAATCGCGCGCGGCTCGCTGTCGCGGATCGCGGCCAGCGCGTGGCCGAACGGCGAGTGCACCGTGCGCCAGATGATCCAGAAGCCAGCGGCGACGACCGCGAGCACGACGTAGTACAGCGTGAAGTTGTCAGCCAACGGCAGCACGCCGAGCAGCTTGCCGCGCGGCACGTCCTGAATGCCATCTTCGCCGCCGGTAAAAGGCGCGCGCAGCGAGATGAAGTAGACGAGCTGCGCCATTGCCAACGTGATCATCGAAAACGCGGTACCCGCGCGCCGGATCGCCAGCAGCCCACCCACCAGCCCCAACAGCGCTGCCGCGCCCGCGCCCAACACGATGCCAATCGCCGGGTCGACTGCCCAGACCTTGACGGCATGCGCCGTCACATACGCCGCCGAGCCAAAGAACATCGCGTGCCCGAATGACAGCAGACCGATATAACCCACCAACAAGTTCAACGACGCCGCCAGCAACGCCCAGCACAGCAGCTTCATCAGGAACACGGGGTATGCAACCCATGGTGCGGCCAGCGCGATGACCACGCCGATGACCAGAAGCCACAGCGGCAGACGCGACGGTCGGGCAACGGCCTGCATCACGTGTCCCCCCGTCCAAAGAGCCCCGCGGGCTTGAACGCGAGCACCAGCAGCATGACGATGAATACGACGATGCCGGCGTAGTCGGGCGCCAGCAGCCGCGTCATGCCTTCGATCACGCCCAGGCCGAAGCCGGCGACGATCGCGCCGATGATCGACCCCATGCCGCCGATCACGACGACCGCGAACACGACGATGATCAGGTTGCTGCCCATCAGCGGGTTCACCTGATAGATCGGTGCGGCCATCACGCCGCCCAGCCCGGCCAGGCCCACGCCCAGGCCGTAGGTCAACGTCAGCAGCAACGGCACGCGGATGCCGAAGGTGCGCACAAGCTGCGGGTTCTCATGCGCCGCGCGCAGGTAGGCACCAAAGCGCGTGCGTTCGACAAACCACCACGTGGCTAGGCACACCATCAGCGACGCGACGATCACCCACATGCGGTACGCCGGCAGGAACGCGAACGGCAGCGTGATGCCGCCCGACATCGGGCTGGCGTAAGGCTGGCCGGTGGCGCCGAACTTCAACCGGAACGCGCCTTCGAGCAGCAGCGCGACGCCGAACGTCAGCAGCAGCGCGTACACCGGATCAAGCCCATGCAGACGACGCAGCATCGTGCGCTCGAGCAGCATGCCCAACGCCGCGGTGA
Source organism: uncultured beta proteobacterium (assembly GCA_963738615.1). GTDB lineage: Bacteria > Pseudomonadota > Gammaproteobacteria > Burkholderiales > Burkholderiaceae_C > CAVTWY01. The sequence goes on along the minus strand of CAVTXI010000008.1, from coordinate 27,256 downwards.
CCAGCGGCACGATCGCGAGCGCCCACCAGTAGCCCAGGCCCAGGTACTCGAGCAGCGCCCACGCGATGAACGCGCCCAGCATGTACTGCGCACCGTGCGCGAAGTTCACGATGTGCAGCAGGCCGAAGATGATCGCCAGCCCCAGGCTCATCAGTGCGTAGAACGAGCCGTTGATCAGGCCGACGATGAGTTGGCCGACGATGGCGGCGGGGGGGATGTCGAGCAGGTTCATCGATGTCGTCTCACGCTCAGACCCCCAACAGCGCTTCGACCCGCGCGCGGTCACGCTCGAGGGCCGCGCGGTCGACGTGTTCCACGACCGTGCCTTCGTCGATGACGTAAAAACGATCGGCGACACGCGATGCAAAGCGGAAATTCTGCTCGACCATCAGGATCGTGAAGCCGCGCTCGCGCAGCTTCGCAATCGTCTGGCCGATGCCTTGCACGATCACCGGCGCCAAACCTTCGGTCGGCTCGTCCAGCAGCAGCAGCTTGGCGCCCGTGCGCAGGATGCGCGCGATGGCCAGCATCTGCTGCTCACCGCCCGACAGCTTCGACCCACCACTGGCACGCCGCGCCTCGAGATTGGGGAACAGCTGATAGATCTCGGTCAGCGTCAGGCCACCCGGCGCCAGCACCGGCGGCAGCAGCAGGTTTTCTTCGACCGACAAGCTCGCGAACACGCCGCGTTCTTCGGGGCAATAGGCGACGCCCAGCCGCGCGATCGACTCGGGCAGCAGGCCCAGCGCGGGTTTGCCAGCGATCTCGATGCGGCCACGGCAGCGCGACAGCAGGCCCATCACTGCGCGCAGCGTCGTTGTCTTGCCGGCGCCGTTGCGGCCCAGCAGGCACACGACTTCACCGGTGCGCACTTCGAGGTCGATGCGCGTCAGCGCCTGCGTTTCGCCGTACCAGGCGGCCAAGCCATCGACGCGCAGCAGCGGCGCGGACGTTGGCGCGTCAGACACCGGCACCCCCAACATACGCATCGATCACACGCAGGTCGCGCGAGACCTCGTCGTATGGCCCTTCGGCCAGCACTTCGCCCGACTGCAACACGGTGATGCGATCACACAGGTCGGCCACCACTTTCATGTTGTGCTCGACCATCAACACGGTGCAGCGTTTCGCGACGCTGGCGATCAGCTTCGTCACCGGGCCGATGTCTTCGTGGCCCAGGCCGGCGATCGGCTCGTCGAGCAGCACCAGGCTCGGGTCGAGCGCGAGCGTGGTCGCGAGTTCGAGCGCGCGCTTGCGGCCATAGGGCAGATCGGCCGCGGCGTGGTGGCGCCAGCGCTCGAGGCCCACCGCGGCCAGCAGCTCTTCGGCGCGTGCGTTGTAGCGGTCCAGCGCGCGTGCCGAACGCCAGAACGCGAAGCTGCCGCCGTCATGCGCCAGCAGCGCGACGCGCACGTTGTCGAGCACGTCGAGTTGGCGGAACACCGCCGAGATCTGGAACGAACGCACCAGCCCCATGCCGGCGACGGTGGCCGCGTCCAGTGGCGTGATGTCGCGGCCGTTGAAAACGATGCGACCCGACGTCACGGGCAGGAAGCGTGTCAGCAGGTTGAAGCAGGTGGTTTTGCCGGCGCCGTTGGGGCCGATCAGCGCGTGCACGGTGCCGCGACGGATGCGCAGGTTTACGCCTTTCACCGCATCGAAGCCGCGGAATGATTTGCCGAGGTTGGTGGCCTCGAGGATGAAGTCGCTGGCGTCGCTCACGTCAGGCTTCCCGCGTAGGGCACCTCGGGCAGCCCGCGAACGCCAAGCCCTGTCAGTTCGACCAATGCGCCCGCATCAGCGTGATCGCTGCGCAAGATATTGCCGGTGTTGCTGATGCTTGTGACGTACAGCGTTTGCAGATCCGGGCCGCCGAAACACGGGCAGGTCGGGTAGGGCACCGGCAGGTCGAACGTGCGCAGCAATCGCCCGTCGGGTGCGTAGCGGGCGAGCTTGCCGGCCAGGACCAGCGCGACCCACACGCAGCCTTCGGCGTCAACGGTCGCGCCGTCAGGGCCCGAGCCTTCTGTGCGCGTGTCGGCGAACACGCGTTCGTTCGACAACGTGCCGCCCTGCGCGTAATTCCATGCGCGGATCACGCCGGCCAGGCTGTCGCCGAAGTACAGCGTGCGGCCGTCGGGGCTGAAGCAGGTGGCGTTCGACACCGCGATGCCTTCGACGAGTTTCGTCACGCGGCTGTCGGTCTCGAGCCGGTAGAGCGCGCCGTCAGCGTCGCGACGATGCAGCACCATCGACCCGCAGACGAAGCGCCCTTCGCGATCGGTGCGGCCATCGTTCAGGCGCATCGATGGTTTAGGGTGAATGACCGACGCGAGCATGTGCACCTCGCCACTCGCAAGGTCGAGCCGTGCGAAGCCGCCTTCGAGCGCAAGCACAAGCTGCCCCGGCTGCCACAGCGCGATCGAGCCCACGTCTTGCGGCGTGGCCCAGTGCCGCACCTGCTGGCCAGCGGCCCAGCGCTGCACGCGCCGTGCACGTGTGTCGACCCAATACAGCGCCTGCTCCCGCGCATCCCAAACCGGGCTTTCGCCCAGCAGGTCGCGCGTACCCAGCAGCAGGCGCGCTTCGAAGCTCACTTCTTCACGAAATCGCAGCCGCCTTCCGACAGCGGGCGAAACACCTGCTCGGGCGGCAATTCACCCATCACCTCGTAGTGATCGAACTTGCCCTTCATCTGCGCAGGCTGCTTCACGCGCACGGCATACACCGGGCGCATCGCCTGGCCGTCTTCGCGGATCGCAACGTTCTTTGCCGTCATGTCGTTGATCGGCGTCGACTTCATTTTCGCCATCACCGCGGGGCCGGCGTCGGTGCCTGCGGCCTGCACCGCCTTCAGGTAGTGCGTGACCGCGCTGTAGACGCCGGCCATGATGTAGGTCGGCGGCAGGTTGTTGTTGCGCGGCATGAAGCGCTGCGCCCATGCGCGTGACTCTTCGGTGCGGTCCCAGTACCACGGGTCGGTGAAGGTCAGGCCCTTGGCCACGTCTTGGCCCATCGCGGCCACGCTGTTGATCGTCATGCCGAAGACCGACACCGCCTGACCGCCGCCCGCGATCTTGAATTCAGCCGCCTGCTTCAATGCGTTCGACAGATCCAGCCCCGCGTTGAGGATCACGATCGCCTTCGCGCCGCTGCTTTGCGCCTGCAGCAGATACGACGAGTAGTCGGTCGCGCCCAGCGGGTGCTTGACCGAGCCCAGCACCTTGCCGCCGCCTTCTTCGATGAAGCGCGTGGCCGCGGCCTGGAAGGCGGCACCGAAGGCGTAGTCGACGGTGACGAAGAAGAAGGTCTTGATGCCCTGGCTCAGCAGCGTCTGCACGCCGGCCTTCGGCAGTGAGTAGGTGTCGACGAGGAACTGCACCGACATCGGCGAGCAGTTCTTGCCCGTCAGCAAATCGGTCACGGTGCCGGCGATGAGGTAGGGCTTGTTCTGCTCTTTCATCAGCGACTGCACGCCCAGAGCGATCGACGAAGCCGAGCCGCCGACGATGGCATCGACCTTGTCGACGTCAAGCCACTTGCGCGCCGCGTTCAAGCCCACGTCGGGCTTGTTCTGATCGTCGACCACGACAAGGTCGACCGCCTTGCCGTTGACCTTGCCGCCGAAGTCTTCGATCGCCATGCGCGCGGCCAGCACCGAGCCGGGCCCGCCGTTGCCCGAATACGGGCCGGCCATGTCGCCCATGATGCCGATGCGAACGGTGTCGTCGGAAATCTGCGCGGCGGCGGGGGCGGCGAAGGCTGCAGCCAACGTGGCTGCCAACGCGGCGGCGGCGAGCTTCAGTGAATGGGCACGGTGCATCGTCATGTCTCCTTGGTTGGGTATGGTTTCAGTCAGGGCTGATGCGCTTGTCGCGTATCACCGGGCCCCAGGTCTCGAGCTGCTTCTTCAAGTAGTCCGCGAAGCCGGCCTGCGTCATCGAGCGCGGCTCGACGCCGGCCTTCATCACATCGTCCTGCATCGACTTCTGCGACAGCGCAGCGCGGATGTCGTTGTGCATGCGCGCCTGCAAGGCCGCCGGCGTCGCGGCGGGCACGAACACGCCGAACCAACTGCTGGCGTCGAACTTCGAAAGCGACGGCTCGCCCGACTCGGCGATCGTCGGCAGATCGGGTGCGAGCGCCGAACGCGCTGCCGTGCTGACCGCCAGCGCGCGCAGGCGGCCCGCGCGCGCATGCGACAACGCACCGGTCGAATCGAACATCGCCTGCACCTGGCCGCCGAGCAGGTCCGCCAGGGCTGGCGCGTTGCCGCGGTAGGGCACGTGCACGATCGGAACGCCGACGGCAGACGCGAACATCTCGGCCATCACGTGCACGCTCGAGCCGTTGCCGCTGCTGGCGAAGGCGACCGGCTTGGGCTGCGCGCGCATCCAACGCACGAACTCGGGCACGGTAGTCGCAGGCACGGAAGGGTGTACGAACAGCACACCGGTCGAGTCACCAATCATCGCCAACGGCGTCAGCGCCTGCGGCGAATACGGCAGGTTGGGCAACATCAACTGGTTGCCGATGAAGCCGAAGCTGGTGATCAGCAGCGTGGACCCGTCGGCCGGCGCGCGTGCTGCGGCGGCGGTGCCGATCACGGTGCCGCCTCCGGGCTTGTTGTCGACGAGAACCGTCACGCCCCACGCTTCGGCAAGACGCTGCGCCAGCGCACGCGACAAGGTGTCGGTCACGCCGCCCGCGGCGTAGGGCACGACCAGCGTCACGGTGCGCGGCAACGGCGCCGACTCCTGGGCGTGCAGCGGCCACGCCGCCGACGCCGCCAACGCGGCGGCGGCGCGAAGGCATTGGCGACGGTCGGGCAACAAGCGGGTGCGGCGGACGGGCATCTCGGGCAATCTCGACCGGTTCTACCGGTCGGTAAGTACTTCGACTGTATCCGCAGCATTCTTGGCTTGGCAACTGGCCAATGCAGAGGGTTTTCCTGGGCATTTGCCCCTACTTGCCAATTTGACCGGTCGTTTAGTAAATTCGCGACATGAGCACCGAAGCTGTCTCTTCAGTCGCCACCGCCACCGCCATCGACTACGCCGCCTTCGAGCGCGAGGTCGATCAATTCGCCCGCACCCAGTGCCCACCCGCGCTGCGCGAACGCGTGCGCAGCAATGCCAAGCTGGGCCGTGAGGACTACGCGGCATGGCAGCAGTTGCTGCACGCGCATGGCTGGGCCGCACCGGGCTGGCCCACAGCCTTCGGTGGAACTGGTTGGGACATGCGCCAGCGCTACCTTTTCGAAGCGGTGATGGCCCGGCGCGACTGCCCGCCGCAGTACCACCACGGTCTGGGCCACATCGGCCCGGTGATGCTGCACTTCGGCACGCCCGAGCAGCACGCGCGGTTTCTGCCCGGCATCCTCGACGGCAGCGACTGGTGGTGCCAGGGCTATTCCGAACCGGGCGCGGGGTCGGACCTTGCGTCGCTGAAAACTCGAGCGGTTCTGGATGGCGATGACTACGTCGTCACGGGCCAGAAGATGTGGACCTCGCACGCGCAAGAAGCCGACTGGATGTACACGCTGGTGCGCACGAGCACGCAAGGGCGCAAGCAGGAAGGCATCACGCTGCTGCTGATTCCGCTGAACCTGGCCGGCATCCGCATCCAGCCGATCCGCACGATCGATGCTTGGCATCACGTCAACGAGGTGTTTCTCGACGAGGTGCGCGTGCCGGTCGCGAATCGTCTGGGCGACGAAGGGCAAGGTTGGCGCTGCGCGAAGTTCTTGCTCGATCGTGAACGGCTCGCACCGGCGATCGTCGTGCGGCTCGAGCGGCTGCTCGAGCAAGTGGCGGCGCAGGTTGACACCGAAGCCGCGCGCTCGCGCAACCCAACGCTGAAGCAAGCCTTCGCCGAACGCCTGCTGCTGGCCGAAGCCGACATGCGCGCCGCGCGCGAACTGCTGCTGAGCGCCATCGACGACGACATGAACGGCCGGCTGCGCGCGTCGAAGTCGTCGGCGCTGAAACTGCATTGCTCGGAACTCGCACAACGCATCATCGGCATCGCGTTCGACGCCTTGGGCGCACGCCGCGCTGCGCGCTTCGTGCCGATCGATGCCGACGGGCAGATGCAGGTCGCCGAAGACGACGAATCGAACATGGTCCACAACTACCTCTTCTATCGCTCGCGCACCATCGCCGGCGGCACGAGTGAAGTCCAGAAGAACGTGATCGCGCGCGAGCTGTTTGGCGCGTGATGCCCTTCGGAGCTTGATGTCAATGTCATTCACCGCCGACACGATGTTCCCCGGCGATCTGTTCGACGCCGCGTCGCGCTTTGCCACGAATGCTGCCGCGTCGATCGGCGATGCAGCCGCGCACCGCAGCGCATGGCGCCAAGCCGTCGAGATGGGCTGGCCCGCGCTGCTCGTCGATGAGGCACTCGGGGGCGCGGGTGGCACGCTCGAGGATCTTGGCGCCGTGGTCGAAGCCTGCGCACGCCATGCGGTGGGCTTGCCGCTGGTGCGGCGCTGCGCGCAAGCGCCCGCGCTGCTGATGGCGGCAAACAGCAAGGCAGCCAACGAGGCCCTGCGTTTGTTGTGCGCAGGTGAGATTGACGTTGATGTCACCGGTGGCGCAAGCCTCGAGGTGACACCGCTGCCCGACGGCGGCGTGCGCCTGCGCGGTGTGCTCGAACAGCTCGATGCCGACCTGCCGTTCACGCACGTGCTGATCGCTGCGGGCGACTACGTCCTGCTGCTGCCGCAGCCCTTGTTGCCCGCACCCGCGACACGCTACGCCGGCATCGACGGTGCACGCGGCGCCGACGTGGCGGTTGACGGCGTGGTGTTGCCCGCATCGGCGGTGCTGCTTGTCGGCCCCGTAGCGCGCACCGCAGCTGCCGCCACGAGCGACCTCGCCGCGCTCGTCACCGCGATCGACATGGCAGCGACGCTCGGTGCGACGGTCGAGCACTGCATCCAGCACCTGAACACGCGCGTGCAGTTCGGTGTCGCGCTGTCGACGTTCCAGGTGCTGCGCCACAAGGTCGTTGACTTGTACGTGCAGTACGAAAGCGCGAGCGTGCTGCTGGCGCGGCTGGTGCATGACACCGTGATCAGTGGGCGGTTGGCTCCACGCGACGCCGCGTTGTGCAAGCTCTACCTCAACGACCTGGCGCGGCGCGGCGCGGAGTCGTCGATTCAACTGCACGGTGGTATGGGCATGACTGCCGAGCTGCCTGCCGCACGCCTCGCACGCCGCCTGCTGTGCGGCGAGTTCGAACATGGCGACCGCCTTCATCAACTTGCACAACTCGCACAACTTGCGCAACTCACGCGGTTGCAGCAGGCGTGATTCGCAGCATGCACGCGCTGCACCCCTTCTTCCACCCGCGTTCGCTCGCGATCATCGGCGCGTCGTCCGACCCCGAGCGCATCGGCGGCCGGCCCCTGCGCTTCCTGATCGAAGGCGGCTTCGCGGGTGCGCTGTACCCGGTGAACACCGCTGGTCATGCCGAACTGCAAGGCCGGCGCGCGTATCGCAGCGTGCTCGACATCGACGACCCGATCGACCATGCCATCGTCGCCGTGCCGCTGCCCGCGGTCGAGCAGGCCGTGGCCGACTGCGCGACGCAGGGCGTGCGAGCGGTGCAAGTGTTCACGGCTGGTTTTGCAGAAGCCGGCCCCGAAGGCGCCGCGCTTCAACAGAGGTTGGTCGACATCGCTCGTGCAGCCGGGATGCGATTGATCGGTCCCAACTCGTTGGGCCTGATCAACCCAGCAACCGGTTTGTTCGCCACCTTCTCGACGCTGCTCAACGGCGTGCGGCCCGGCGCAGGGCGCATCGGCCTGGCGACGCAAAGCGGCGCTTTCGGTTCGGCCACCTACGGCGCGGCGGCGCTGCGCGGGCTGGGCCTGTCGTGTGCGGTCGCCACCGGCAACGAAGCGGACGTCGACGTGGCCGAGTGCATCGACTACCTCGCGCAAGATTCGAACACGCGCGTGATCTGCACCGCGCTCGAGGCCTGCCGTAACGGCGCTGCGTTGCGTGCCGCGCTGCTGGCCGCGGCCGACGCGGGCAAGCCCGTCATCGCGATGAAGATCGGCCGCTCGGAGCTCGGCGCCGCCGCCGCGGCGACACACACCGGCGGGCTGGCGGGCAACGACGCGGTCTACGACGCGGTGCTGGCCGAATGCGGCGCGGTGCGCGCGCACAGCATCGATGAGATGCTCGACATCGCCCATTTCTGTGACGTTGCCGGCAGCCTGCCCGCAGGCCCACGCATCGGCGTGGTCACGGGCTCGGGTGGCATCGGCGTGTTGATGGCCGATGAGTGTGACGCGCTCGGTCTCACGATGCCGCCGTTGCCCACAGCGGCACAGGACGCGTTGCGCCAAATCCTGCCGTTCGCCGTCGCCGCCAATCCCTACGACACGACGGCACAGATCACTGCCGTGCCGCAAGGCATCGAGAGAGTCACCGAGGTGATGCTCGGGCAAGGCGGCTACGACACGGTGATCGCGTACCTGGCGCATGCGGGCCTGTCGCCACAGCGCTTCTCGGCGACTGAAACCGCGTTGATCGCATTGAAGGCGTGCTACCCACAGCAGCAGCTGATGGTCGTGATGCTGTCGACGCCCGAAGTCGCGCAACGTCTGGGCGCCGGCGGCATTCCCGTTGTCGCCGATCCAAGCCGCGCGGTGCGAGCAGTGGGTGCGGCGTGGGCGATGCGCAAGCGCCGTGAATCGCTGCATCGTGTCGTCGCGCCGAGCGATGCGCAATCCGCCGCCACGCCGCCGATCGGCCCTGTCGCCACCGAAGCGCAGGCGAAGACCCGCCTTGCACAAGCCGGCCTGCCGGTGCCTGCCGAGCGAAGCTGCGCTGACCGCGACGCTGCGATGCGTGCAGCGGCCGAGATCGGCTATCCGGTCGTGGCGAAGATCCTCTCGGCCGACATCACGCACAAAACCGAGGTCGGCGGTGTGATGCTGAACCTTGCCGATGCCAACGCTGTGGGCGGCGCCTTCGACGAACTGCTGCGCCGCGCCGCGCAACACCGGCCCGACGCGCGCATCGACGGTGTCTTGATCGCACCGATGGTGAAGGGCGGTGTCGAAACGATCGCCGGTGTGATCGTCGATCCGATCTTCGGCCCGATGTTGATGTTCGGCCTGGGTGGCATCGCGACCGAACTCTTTCGCGATGTCGCCTTCGCGTCTGCGCCGCTGACCACGGCGCGTGCGCACGCGCTGATCGACGCGACACGTGCAAGCCGACTGTTGAGCGGCTGGCGTGGCGCGGCACCTGCCGACCGTGATGCGCTGGTCGACGCATTGGTGAAGCTGTCGACCTTCGCTGCTCAACATGCGCACGAGCTCGATGCGATCGACATCAACCCGCTGGTCGTGCGCGAGCGCGGCTGCGCGTGCCTCGACGCCGTGATCACCAAGAGCAACTCGAACCCGAGGACAACCGATGACTGAATGGAAGACCCTGATCGTCGACATCGCCGACCGCGTGGCCGTGGTCACGCTGAACCGCCCGCCGGTGAACGCGCAGAACGCCGAGATGCGCGACGAGCTGACGATGGTGTTCGACGAACTGAGCGACCGTGACGACGTGATGGCGGTGGTGCTGACCGGCGCGGGCAAGGTCTTCTCGGCCGGCGCCGACATCCGCGAGCGGCCGAACCTGGGCGCCACGCCGGGTGCCTACGGCCGCCACAACCGCCGCGTGCGCGAAACGCACAACGCCATCGCCGAGTGCAGCAAGCCGATCATCGCCGCGGTAAACGGCGCGGCGCTCGGCGCCGGCTTCGGGCTGGTGATGGCGTCCGACATCTGGGTGTGCAGCGAAGACGCCTACGTGTCGATGCCCGAGATCAACGTCGGCCTGGCCGGCGGCGTGTCGTTCCTGCAGCGCGTGTTCGGCCAGTCGCGCGCGCGCCGCATGTTTTTCACCGGCATGCAGGTGAACGCGGCCGAGCTGTACCGGCTGGGCCTGGTCGAAGCCTGTCTGCCGTCGGCCGAACTGATGCCCTACGCGATGAACATCGCGCATGAGATCGCCAGCAAGGCGCCGCTGGCGGTGCGCCTGGCGAAAGAAGCCGCACGCCTGACCGAGGTGATGCCGCTGCGTGACGCGTATCGCTACGAGCAGAGCAACACCGTGGCGCTGTCCAAGACCGATGACGCGAAGGAAGCGCAGCGTGCGTTCCTCGAGAAGCGCAAACCGGTCTACCAGGGCCGTTGACCCATGGCGTCTGAAACAACGCTCGACCTGGAGGCCTCGCCCGCCGAAGCCGTGATCGGTATGGCCGACGGCCGCGAGGCGCAGTTGCTGGCGATCGCGCGGCGCCTGTTCGCGCAAAAGGGTTTCGATGCAACGTCACTGCGCGACATCGCCGACGTCGCACAGATCACCAAGGCCGCGCTGTACTACTACTTCCCGAATAAAGATGCGCTGTACGAACGCGTGGTCATCGAAGGGATGGATGCGCTGCTGGTCGAGGTGAAGGCCGCAGTGGCGCGCATGCACACGCCCACCGAGAAGGTGCGCGCGTTCCTGCGCTCATCGGCTGATTCGATGGAGCAGCGGCGTGACCAATGGGTTGCGGGCTCCAACGCCTTCTGGCAGGCCGGCGCCACCGGCCGCCGCGGCCTGGCGCTGCACCAGCGCGATGAATACGAGAAGCTGCTGCGCGCCTGCATCGAAAGCGGCATCGCCGCGGGTGAATTGCGCCCGGTCGACCCCGCGATGGCCGGGCGGCTGCTGTTGTCGGGCCTGAACCAGATGTCGCGCTGGCACCGCCCGAATGGGCCGCTGCGTGCGCGCGAGGTCATCGACCAATACCTCGACATCGTGCTGATGGGCCTGATCAACCGCGGCGGGCCCGCGCCACGAAAGACCACCAGGAGATCTCGATGAGCAGCGAACACGCCCACGACAAACCGACCACCTTGTCATCACGCCGCGTCGATGTGATCGTTGTCGGCGCAGGCTTCGGCGGCATGTACGCGGTCTACAAGTTCCGCGAGATGGGGCTGAACGTTCAGGGCTTCGAAGCCGGCGGCGACGTCGGCGGCGTGTGGTACTGGAACCGCTACCCCGGCGCGCGCGTCGACCTGCCCAGCATCGACTACAGCTACGGCTTTTCGCGCGAGATCGAGCAGGAATGGTCCTGGTCGGAGTACTTCGCGGCCCAACCGGAACTGTTGGCCTACATCGACTTCGTGGCCAAGCGGCTCGACCTGCGCAAGCTCTTCCAGTTCAGTACGCGCGTCACCCACGCCGTGTGGAACGAAGCGCGTGCCCTGTGGACCGTGACCACGGATCGCGGCGACACGGTCGAAGCGCCGTTCTGCGTCATGGCAACCGGCCCGCTGTCGATCCCGAAAGATCCCGAGATTCCCGGCATCGATCGATTCAAGGGCGAGCTGTACCGCGCCGGTAAATGGCCGCAGCACCCCGTGACCTACGCCGGCAAACGCGTCGGCGTGCTCGGCACCGGGTCCAGCGGCATCCAGATCGTGCAGGCGGTTGGCCCGCAGTGCGGCGAGCTCTTCGTGCTGCAACGCACGCCCAGCTTCACGATGCCGATGCGCAACGTGAAGCTCGACGCGGCGTACATGGCCGAGGTCAAGCGCCACTACGCGGGCCTGCGCGAGGTTGCGCGCAACAGCCCCGCTGGCGGCGTGCGCCCCGCCAGCACGCGCGCCTTCTTCAGCGTGCCGCCCGATCAGCGTCGCACGCTGCTTGATGAAGCGTGGAAGAACGGCGGCCTGGCGATGCTGGGCACGTTCTCCGACCTGCTGTTCAACGAAGAGGCCAACGAATACGTGGCCGACTTCGTGCGCGCCAAGATCCACGAGGTGGTGAAGGACCCCGTCACCGCGACCAAGCTCGAACCCCGCGGCTACCCGATCTTCGCGCGTCGCCCGTGCATCGACTCGACCTACTACGAGACCTACAACCTGCCGAACGTGCACCTCGTCGATCTGCTCGAGGACCCGATCGTCGAGATCACCGAAAACGGCGTGCGCACGCAGTCGGGCGAGATCGCACTCGACATGCTGATCTTCGCCACCGGCTACGACGCGCTGACCGGCGCGATGTTGTCGTGCAACGTCACCGGCCGGCATGGCCGTTCGCTGCAAAGCAAGTGGAAAGACGGCTCACGTTCCTATCTCGGCCTGATGATCGAAGGTTTCCCCAACCTCTTCATGACCACCGGCCCCAACGGCCCTGCGGCGCTGGCGAACATCATCCGCATCAGCGAGAACGACGTCGACTGGATTGCCGACGCGATGACGCACCTGCACCAGCAGGGCCTCGCGTCGATCGAGCCGACCAAGGAGGCCGAAGACCGTTGGATGGACCTCGTGGTCACGCTCGCCAACCGCACCCTCATCAACAAGGCGAAGACGTGGTGGGTGGGTGCGAATGTGGCCGGCAAACCGATGGGGATGACGCAGTTCATGGGCGGGTTTCCGAAGTACCGCGAGTACTGTGCGGCAGCGGCGCAGAACGGGTATCGCGACTTCGTGCTCGACGCGGCAAAGGCTTCGGTGGTGGCTTGATGCGAGCGGCAGCGGCGTTTCGCGGACTGCGCGACACTGAGCCGAACACTCTCAGCATGGAGCACCTGCGATGGCAACCGATTCCCAAACTGTCTCCTACGCCAAGGTCGCCGCCGACGCGCGAACCGCCGCTGACAGTGCTGATCGCATTGCGGCGATCAAACTGTCTCTCGTCGTGCTGCCGCTCGCCAACCCGGTCAGCGACGCGAAGGTACTGACCGGGCGCCAGAAGCCGCTGACCGAAGTCGTCTTCACCTTCGCCGAGATCACCTCGCGCGACGGTCACCACGGCGTCGGCTTCGGATATTCGAAGCGCGCGGGCGGGCAGGGCGTGTTCGCACACGCGAAGGAGCTGGCGCCGAACCTGATCGGCGAAGACCCGTCGGATATCCAACGCCTGTTCACCAAGCTGTTGTGGGCCGGGGCGAGCATGGGCCGCAGCGGCATGACGACGCAGGCGCTCGCGCCGTTCGACGTTGCGCTGTGGGACATGAAGGCGCGGCGCGCGAACCTGCCGCTGGCGAAGCTGCTGGGGGCGCAGCGCGATTCCGTGCGCTGCTACAACACGTCGGGCGGGTTTCTGCACACGCCGCTGGACCAGGTGCTGAAGAACGTTGCAATCTCGCGTGAGAGTGGCATCGGCGGCATCAAGCTGAAGGTCGGGCAGCCCGATGGCGCGATGGATTTGAAACGCGTGGCCGCGGTGCGTGAACTGCTCGGGCCCGACTTCCCGCTGATGGTCGACGCCAACCAGCAGTGGGACCGCCCGACCGCGCAACGCATGGGGCGCAGGCTCGAGCCTTTCGAGCTGACGTGGATCGAAGAGCCGCTCGACGCCTACGACTTCGAAGGGCACGCCGCGTTGGCGGCGAGCCTTGACACGCCGATCGCCACCGGCGAGATGCTGACCAGCTTCGGCGAACACGCGCAGCTCATCATGGCGAACGGCGCCGACTTCGTGATGCCCGACGCGCCGCGCGTGGGCGGCATCACGCCGTTCCTGCAGATCATGTCGCTCGCCGAATTCAAAGGCTGCATGCTCGCGCCGCACTTCGCGATGGAGATCCACCTGCATCTGGCCGCGGCGTACGCTCACGAACCATGGCTCGAGCACTTCGAGTGGCTGGGGCCCATGTTCAACGAGCAGTTGCAGTTGAAGGACGGCCGTATGTGGGTGTCGGACAGGCCGGGGCTGGGCTTCTCGTTGAGTCAGCAGGCACGGGCATGGACCGTCGCGACGGCGACGTTCGGTCAATCGTCATGAATGTCAATCGTCATCAGTACACATGAGGTCCACGATGAAGAAGGTTGTCTCCACACGCAGCGCCCCCGGCCGCCACTGGGTCGGCGATGGTTTCCCGGTGCACGGCATGTTCGGCTACGACGAAGGCGCGCGCGAGCGCAGCCCGTTCCTGATGCTCGACTACGCCGCGCCCATCCGTTTCGAGCCGACCACCGCGCGCCGCGGCGTCGGCACGCACCCGCATCGCGGCTTCGAAACCGTGACGATCGTCTACGCCGGCGAGGTCGAACATCGCGACTCCACCGGCAAGGGCGGCGTGATCGGCCCCGGCGACGTGCAGTGGATGACCGCGGGCAGCGGCATCCTGCACGAAGAGTTCCATTCGACGGCGTACGGCAAAGCCGGCGGCCCGTTCGAGATGGTGCAGTTGTGGGTCAACCTGCCCGCGAAAGACAAGATGACGCCGCCGGGCTACCAGGCGATCGTCGACAACGACATCCCGGCCGTGGCGCTGCGTGATGACGCGAGCAACGAAGCCGGTCAGGTGCGCGTGATCGCGGGCTCGTTCAACGGCACCCAAGGCCCGGCGCAAACCTTCACACCGATGAACGTGTGGGACGTGCGCGTGCAAGCCGGCCGCACGGTGTCTTTGCCCATCCAAGACGGCTGGCCGGTCCAACTGATCGTGCAAGAGGGCACGGTGCAGGTCAACGGCGACACCGTGCTGCGCGCGGCGCAGATGGCGTCACTGTCGGCCGATGGTGCCGACCTGCAGGTCGAAGCCAACGGCGACGCGAAGTTGCTGCTGCTGTCCGGCGAGCCAATCGACGAGCCGGTGGTCGGCTACGGTCCGTTCGTGATGAACAGCCGCGCCCAGATCGAGCAGGCGATTCACGACTTCAATGCGGGGAAGTTCGGGCAGATGCCACCGTGACCGTCCGCGACGCCGACGACCTGACCGCCGCCGTGCTGGCGGTGATGCAGGCCACGCCTGACGCGCGCCTGCGCGAAATCATGACCTCGCTCGCGAGGCACCTGCACGGCTTCGTGCGCGAGGTGCGCTTGACCGAGCCTGAGTTCCGCGAAGCCACCGCGCTGCTGAACCGCATGGGGCAACTCAGCACCGACACGCACAACGAATCGGTGTTGATGGCGGGATCGCTGGGCATCTCGGCGCTGGTCTGTCTGCTGAACAACACCGACGCCCAACGCCGTACGACGACGCAGAACCTGCTGGGCCCGTTCTGGCGCATGAACTCGCCGCGCACGGCCAACGGCGAAAGCATCGTGCGCTCGCCGACGCCGGGCGAGCCGCTCTACGTCAGGTTCCGCGTGGTCGACGGCGAAGGCGCACCTGTGGTCGGCGCCGAGGTCGACATCTGGCACTGCTCGCCGCAAGGCCTGTACGAGAACCAGGATGAGAGCCAAGCGGACCACAACCTGCGTGGCAAGTTCACGACCGATGCCGAAGGCATCGTTGCGCTCACATCGGTCAAGCCGATCGGCTATCCGATTCCGACGGACACCGTCGTCGGCCAGATGCTTCAAGCGCAGGGCCGCCACCCGTTCCGCCCGGCGCACGTCCACGCGCTCGTGTTCAAGGAAGGGTGGAAGACGCTGATCACGCAGATCTACGCTGACGACGATCCGCGCCTGGATACCGACGTGCAGTTCGGCGTCACCGAAGCGGTGACGGGACGCTTCGTGCGCCATGACTCGCCGCATCCCGAACAGGCCGACGTTGTGGCGCCTTGGTATTCGCTCGACCACACGTTGGTCATGTCTCCAGGTACCCCGGCGTTGCCGCGCGCACCGATCAAGTAGCGGGCGGGTGCTCCGGCGTCGTCGAGGGTTTGGGACCCCGAGCACAGCAGGGTTACTCGCGAGGAAGTCGCGTCGCACCGCTAGCTAGGTAGGGGTAGCGAGCCGCCGCATCTACGTATAGCTTTGTCGGCGCCAGTAGCCTCCACGGAGCTGCATGATGGACCCGCAGCCAGCCAAACCACTGAACGAGCAATACCTCGCGCGAGTCAAGAACCGCCGCTGGGTCGCGCTGCTGCTGGTCGCGGGCACCATCGTCATCGGGCTGGCGAGCTTTACCGATGCCGCCAAGAAGCTGGTAGCGCTCGTCAGCCGGCCCGACCCGATCGTCGCGCGCCAGGAACTCGCCAAGATCTCGATGCCGTACTCGCCGGACGCCTTCTTTGCGGCGATCCGCAATGGCGATGTCACGGCGGTCAAGCTTTACCTCGCAGCCGGCATGTCTCCCAACACCGAATACGAGATTCCGCGTGGATGGACTACACCATTGTTCGAAGCGGCGAGAACCGGTCGCACGACCGTGCTCACGGTGCTGCTCGATGCCAACGCCGACCCGATGAAGCGCAACGCCTGGGGTTCGTCGCCGCTGGCGACGGCGGCGCGCGAAGGTCACATCGACGTCGTCCGGGTGCTTCTCGCACGACAAGCCGACGCTGCAGCGGTGACTCAGGCGTTGATGTGGGTGGCGAGCGACGGGGGCGCTCCGGTTGCCCATGTCCTGCTCCAGGCCGGCGCCGATCCAAACGCGCGTGACAAAGACGGCAGAAGCGCGTTCGATCGAGCGAAGGAAAGGGACCACAAGGAGATGATCCGTATCTTCACGGAGCATGGCGCTCGTTGAAGCGCGAGGAACCTCGGGTTCTGCTCGACGATCACGAAAGCTGCACCTGCCGCACGACGCGCGGCGATCAGCGCGGCCGCGCTCGCGCACGCGCGCGGCGTGCCGATGCGGGTCGCCGGCCTCGTGGCGGTCGATCAGCGTGGCGGTGCCGTGGGCGGGCGCAGCGTCCTCGCCTTCAGGTTCGCGACATACGCATCGCGCGTGCCGGTCACGTGCTCGCGCATCAGCACCTCGAAGGCGCGCAGGTCCCCTTGCTTGAACAGCTCGAGCATCCGCTTGTGCTGCTCGTAGCCCGCGGGGCGGAGCACGTCGGCGGGCGCCGACAGGTGCGTGCGCAAGGCGGCGATGCGCGCACCCGCGGTTGCGTAGGCGGCTTGCACATAGCCGTTGCCGCAGTGGTCGACGAAGGCCTCGTGCAGCTTCGTGTCGGCGCGGCTGTAGCGCACGGCGTCCTTCTGCTTGCGCGCGGCGGCCATCTCGGCGATGGCGGAGCCGACGGCGTCGATCGTCGCGCTGCGGTCGTGGTGCCACGCCAGGCCCGCGGCTCGCGGCTCGAGCAGGCAGCGGAACTCGCATAGCGCCGCCACGTCGCGTTCGCTCGCCTCGAAGACGTAACTGCCACGCTGCGGGCGAACAGTGACCAGGCCGAGCAGCTGCAGCTGGTTCAAGGCCTCGCGCACCGGTGTGCGGCTGACGCCGAAGGACGCGGCAAGCGTCTCTTCGGGAATCATCGCGCCGAGCGCGAATTCGCCGTCGACGATCGCCTCGCGCAGGCGCTGCGCGACGCGCGCGGCGAGCGACTTCGGGGCGTCGAGCTTGAAGTTGGTGATGGTGGTGATGGTGGTGATGGTGGAAGCGGGGGGCATCGACGGAGCGAGTCTGCGCGAGTCGGTCCACCATCGACATGGGAGATGCCCTAGTGCCTTAGTACCTTACATACAAGATGATCGCGGCATGGACATGCCCTTGACCACGCCCCTCGCGATGACGCTGCTGATCCCACGCGCCTTGGTCGACTTGCAGGCTCGGCTCGGCGCCGCCGCGGTCCTGATCGGCGCCGACGTGCCCGAGCGCAACTGCAACGACTGGAGCAGCCAGGCGCCCACGAGCCCACTGGCTGTGGTCCGCCCGACCGACGCCGCGGGCGTGTCCGCCGCGCTGAAGGCCTGCGCCGCGGCAGGCTTGAAGGCCGTGCCGCAAGGTGGCCTCACCGGCCTGTGCGGCGGCGCGCGGCCCGAAGACGGCTGGGTCGCGATTTCGCTCGAGCGCATGACGGGTGTCGAAGAGATCGACCCCGCCAGCAGCACGATGACGGTGTGGGCCGGTACGCCGCTCGAGGCGGTGCAGCGCGCGGCCGACGATGCGGGCTTGTTTTTCGCGCTCGACCTCGGCGCGCGCGGCTCTTGCGCCATCGGCGGCAACCTGTCGACCAACGCCGGCGGCAACCGCGTGATCCGTTATGGCATGACGCGCGAGTTGGTGCTGGGGCTCGAGGTGGTGCTGCCCGACGGCACCATCATCACCAGCCTCAACAAGATGCTGAAGAACAACGCGGGCTACGACCTGAAGCAGTTGTTCATCGGCAGCGAGGGCACGCTGGGCATCGTGACGCGCATCGTGTTGAAGCTGCACGCCAAGCCCGCCTGCACGATGGCGGCGTTGTGCGCGGTGAACGACTACGCGCGTGTGCTCGACGTGTTGCGCGCGGCGCGCGCCGGCCTGGGGCCGCTGCTGTCCGCGTTCGAGGTGATGTGGCCCGACTACTGGCAGGTGGTGACCGAACGCGTGAAGGTTCGGGCTGCAGTGGGCAAGGGCCACGCGCAGTACATCCTGATCGAGGCGCAAGGTACCGACGAGGTGGCGGATGCGCCGCGCTTCCAGGCATGGCTCGAGGGGTTGATGGAGAAGGGGCTGCTCGCCGATGCCGCCGTGGCGCAGAGCTTGGCCGACGTGCAGGGCTTCTGGGCACTGCGCGACGCGTGCGCCGAGTTCGTCCAAGTGCTCGGGCCGCACATCTCGTACGACGTGTCGCTGCCGGTGGGCCGCATGGGTGAGTTCGCTTCACGCTGCAAGGCGGCGCTGAAGGAGCAGGCCGGATCCGAAAGCATCTACTACGGCCACATCGGCGACGGCAATCTGCATCTGGTGGCATGGGCCGAAGACGAGAGCCTGGCCGATCAACCCAAAGAGGCGATGGACGCAGCGATCTACGGCCTGGTGAAGGAATTCGCCGGCAGCGTGTCGGCCGAACACGGCATCGGCACGCAGAAGAAGAAGTGGCTCGGCCACTCGCGCAGCGAAGCGGAGATCGCGCTGATGCGCACGTTGAAGCAGGCGCTGGATCCGCTGGGCGTGCTGAACCCGGGCAAGGTGATCTGACGTGGCGCGTTCCGTCGATCTGCTGTTCAAAGCAGTCGAAGCACTTCTCGCCGCCTTGCTTCTCGGCATGGTGCTGATGGTCTTCGGCAACGTGGTGCTGCGCTACGTGTTCAACTCCGGCATCACGGTCAGCGAAGAGTTGTCGCGCTTCTTCTTCGTCTGGCTGACGTTCATCGGCGCCGTGGTGGCGATGCGTGAAGGCACGCACCTGGGCATGGACACCGTTGTTGCGCGCCTGCCGCGCGGGGGCAGGGTCGCTGCCTGATCGTGGCCGACTTGCTGGTGCTGGCCTGCTGCGTGCTGTTCTTTCGCGGCACCTGGCGCCAGCACGAAATCAACGCGACCAACGCCGCGCCGGTCACGGGCCTGTCGATGATCTGGGTATTCGGCGTCGCCTACGTCACCAGCGTGGGCATCGGCGCGATGTCGCTGCACAAGCTGTGGCGTGCGGTCACGGGGCAGTTGCGCGACGACGAACTGGTGATGGTCAGTGAAGAAGGCGAACCCGGGTCTCATCACGTGGCGCCGGCGTGGCGTTGACGGAGAAGCGCGCTTGACGCTGGCCGTCTTCACCTTGTCGCTGCTCGGCGCCATGGCGCTGGGCATGCCGATCGCGTTCGCGCTGCTGGTGTGCGCCGTGGCGCTGATGGCGGTGTCGGGCAACGTCGACACCACCATCCTTTCGCAGAAGCTGATCGAAGGGGCCGACAGCTTCCCGCTGCTGGCGATTCCGTTCTTCATGCTGGCCGGCGAGTTGATGAACGCGGGCGGCATCTCCAAGCGCATCGTCGCGTTCGCGCTGGCGTGGGTCGGCCACGTGCGCGGCGGGCTGGGCCTGGTGGCGATCTTCGCGGCGGTGGTGATGGCGGCCATTTCGGGCAGCGCCGCCGCCGATGCCGCGGCGCTCGGCGCGCTGCTGATTCCGATGATGCGCCAGGCCGGCTACAACGTGCCGCGCGCGGCCGGGCTGATCGCCGCGGGCGGCGTGATCGCGCCGGTGATTCCGCCGTCGATCGGGCTGATCGTCTTCGGCGTGATCGCCAACGTGTCGATCGGCAAGCTGTTCCTCGCCGGCATCTTCCCGGGCCTGATGATGGGCGTCTCGCTGGTGATCACGTGGATGTGGGTGGCGCGCAAAGACGAGGTGAAGGTGTTGCCGCGCCAGGGCGCGCGCGAACGCGTGCGCGCAGGCATCGACGGCATCTGGGCATTGCTGATGCCGCTGGGCATCATCGGCGGGATGAAGTTCGGCATCTTCACGCCCACCGAAGCGGGCGTTGCGGCCTGCGTCTACGCCTTCGTCGTCGGCGCCGTCGTCTATCGCGAGCTGCCGCTGCGTCACCTCTACCCGCTGCTGGTGCGCGCGGCCAAGTCGACCGCGGTGGTCGTGTTCCTGATCGCCACCGCGCTGGTCTGCGCGTGGATCATCACCATGTCGGAAGTGCCGCAGCAGGTCGCGTCGCTGCTGTCGCCCTTCATCGGCTCGCCGATCTTGCTGATGTTGGTGATCATGGTCATCGTCGTGATCGTCGGCACCGCGCTCGACTTCGCGCCCACGCTGATGATCCTCACGCCGGTGCTGATGCCGGTCATCAAGCAGGCCGGCATCGACCCCGTGTACTTCGGCGTGCTGTTCATCATGAACAACGCCATCGGCCTGATCACGCCGCCGGTGGGCATCGTGCTCAACGTCATGTGCGGCGTCGCCAAGATCTCGCTGGACGATTTGATGAAGGGCCTGTGGCCGTTCCTGTGGGCCGAGCTGTTCGTGCTGTTCCTGCTGGTGCTGTTCCCGTCGCTGGTGATGGTGCCGTTGCGCTTCCTCATGTCCTGATCCCTGTCCTATTCCAACGAAGGAGACCCTGATGCTGATTCGATCGCTTGCTCTTGCCGCCGCTGCGCTGTGCGCCGCAACCTCGGCCCACGCCCAGTTCAAGACCGCAACTTCCGCGTCGCAACGGCGTGAGCAAAGAGCACCCGATGGGCAATGGCCTGGCGAAGATGGGCGCGTGCACGCTGGACAAAAGCGGCGGCAAGATGAAGATCACGCCGTATTGGGACGGCTCGCTGGGCAATGACCTGACCGCGACGCAGAGCGTGCGCACCGGCTCGCTCGAGATGGTGCTCACCTCGACCGCGCCGCTGGTGGGCATCGTGCCGCAGCTGGGCGTCTTCGACCTGCCGTTCCTCTTCAACAACGAAAAGGAAGCCGACCAGGTGCTCGACGGCAAGGCCGGCGCGTGGTTCACCGCCAAGCTGCCGGCCGTGGGCCTGGTCAACCTGGCTTGGTGGGAGAACGGCTTTCGCCACACCACCAACTCCAAGCGGCCGATCACCAAGGCCGAAGACTTCGACGGCGTGAAGATGCGCGTGATGCAGAACAACATCTTCATCGACACCTTCAAGACGCTGGGCAGCAACGCGGTGCCGATGGCGTTCTCCGAGGTCTATTCGGCGCTGGAAACGAAGACCGTCGATGGCCAGGAGAACCCCTTCAACAACATCGAGAACATGAAGTTCTACGAGGTGCAGAAGTTCCTGACGCTGACCAAACACGCCTACAGCCCGACGCTGGTGCTGTTCTCCAAGAAGATCTGGGACACGCTGTCGCCGCAGGAGCACAAGACGCTGATCGACTGCGCCGGCTCGGCCGCGACGAACAGCGCAAAGTCAACCGCGAGAAGGAAGCCGCGACGAGTCGCCAACCTGAAGTCCAAGGGCATGCAGGTCAACGAGATCGGGCCGGCCGAAATGCAGCGCATCCGCGACAAGACCAAGGTCATCCTGGAGCGCCATGGCGGCGCGATCGGCGACGAGGCGACGAACGTGGTGTTCGGCGAGCTGAAGCGCATTCGGGGCAGTGACACGACGACACGACGACACGACAGACACGACGACACACCACACGACCACACACCACGACATGACCACATCGTACCCCGTTCCGCGGCATCTGGCCCGCGATGCTGACGCCGCTGGACGAAACGCTGGACATCGACATCGACACCTTTTGCGCCCCACGCGCATGCCCTGCTGGCTGCAGGCTGCACCGGCGTCACGCCGTTCGGCACCACGGGCGAGGGGCCGTCTTTCTCGGTCGCCGAGCGCCGCGCCGCGATCGACGGGCTGATCGCTCACGGCGTGCCTGCCGAACGCATCCTCGTCTCAACCAGTTGCGCCGCGCTGCCCGACACGGTGGCGCTCACCCGCCATGCGGTGTCGATCGGCGCGCACGGATGCCTGATGCTGCCGCCGTTTTTCCTGAAGGGCGTAAGCGACCAAGGCGTCATTGATTCGTACACGATGGGTCATCGACGAGGTGGCCGATGCACGCCTGCGCGTCGTGCTCTACAACATCCCGCAGATCTCGGGCGTGGCGCTGAGCCGCGAGGTCATTCTCGAGCTGAAGTCGCGCTTTCCCGGCAGACGATCATCGGCCTGAAGGACAGCGGCTGCCAGCGCGAAACCTCGCTGGGTTTCGCCGGCCTTCATGCCGCCGTTCAGGTCTGGGTGGGCAATGAGCCTGACCTTCAGACTCTGGCTGCGCGCGGCAGCCCGGCGCCGTCAGCGGCGTGGCAACATCGCACCGCGGCTGGTGTAGCGGCTGGTGTCGCAGTACGCGTCGGCGCCGCGGCGCAGGACCAGCAGCGCGTGCTTGCGCTCTTGCAGTCCTGAACCGGCTACGGCCTGACCGCAGCGTTCAAAGGCGCGATGGCGCTCGCAGCGGCAACCGCGGCTGGCTGCGCGTGCGCGCGCCGTTGGTGGCGTTGTCAGATGCTGAGTTCGCGCGATTCGAGACGCAGCTGCGCGAATTCGGTTCGACCGCGCGGCGACTGAGCGGCGCTTTGGCATCTCATGCGTTCAGCGCGTACCGCCGGTGCTGTCGCGCGGTTGCCCTTCCATCGAGCGATCCATGGCCTGCGCCTTGCCTACCCCGGCCTTGTAGGTGATCGCGTAGGCCTTGCCTGCATCGAGCTCGTGCTGCAACAGCGCCTTGTCATGCACGACCAGCGCATCGATCGCGGGTCATGCTGGAGGTAGAAGCTTTCACGATGTGCTGCTCCGCCTCGGTCAACGATCGTGCCCCTGCTGACGGCTGTCGACAACGGCGCCTGCATCAGCGGTGTCCGCGCGATCTCGCGAAGGCCTGCAGCGCCTCGAACTCGATCGCGCGTTCGTCGACCCGCCGAGCCAGCGTGCCGACCCAGCGCGCCGGCGCGGCCGTCAGCAGCTCGAGCCGACCGTCTTGCAACGTCGCTTGCAGGTCCAAGCCACCGGCGCCGCGCCTCGTGTTGTCGAAGATCAGCGCCTGGTCCGCGTGCCCAGCGCCGCTGGCGCGAGCGCAAGCGTGCGTCCATGTCGTTCCCGGATCTTGTCCGGCGGAACGTCGTGTCCACCACCAGCGACCCGAATGGCAACGCGTTGGGCATTGATGGCTGGATCTTCGATGGCCACGGAATCACGACGACGGTGTAGCCGGTCGCTCTGGCGTGTTGCAGCTCGGCCAGCTTGCTCGGGTGGGACATCACCGTTTCGTACATCAAGTCCGCCGCTCGGCGATCGCGCGCTCTCGCATGTTGGCCGCCGCGAGTTGCGCGGTCGCGGTGTCAAACCCTTGGCTCTCTGCAGGTCGTCAGCGTTGATGTACAAGGCCGGCAGTTGCACCGCCGGGTCGGCGCGCAGCGCATCGGTCAGGGTGCTCTGCCGGAGCCGTTGGCCCGGCCACCATCACCAACAGCGGCACGGTCGCGCCGCTGTCAGCGTTCGATGCCTCGAGGGCCCTCGGCTCCAGACGACCGGCCTGTACGTGCCCGCGGTCAGCGGCGCGCGCCGCCGCCGCCGCAATGTCCCCGATCCGGCCCAAGTCACGCCATGGATCGGCAGATCGCGCAAGCGCGACGCAGACAGCGACACAGACGGCGACGCAGGCGGCGAGGCTTCCAGACGGTCTCGCGCGCGTTCGAGATCTGAGCCAAGCCCATCCGCGCCACTTCAGTCACGGTGTGCCCAGGCCCTCGGCCACGCGGGCAGCCTTCGCGTAGACCTCTGCGGGACGGAAGCGGATTCCGGGCACTTGTCCTCCGGCTGAGCTGACTTTGTCATTTGGCGCTCCGCACTCCTGCTGGTGGAGTGATGCGTCAATTATAGGAGTGATCCGCGCTCTCGTCGGCGTGCGCTGCATCGTCCCTGCGCAAGCGTCACGGGTCACGCCTGACGACCTCCGAGTCGAGGGCTACGGCCCGACCGAGGCGCCCAGCTAAAACCGACTCTCCACCCCAGGCGACCTTAGCCGCTCATGGATCGCGCGCGCATGCGTCATCCAACCGTGCGTCTCCCAGCGCCGAAACATCAGCGCACCACGCGCCCACTCGTCGAGCGCATACGCGATCCAGATGCCGACGAGGCCCCACCATTGCCCAGCACGACCGAACCGAAGCCGAGCACGATCACGATCGACGCGATCGCCCACGACACCGGCAGGATGACGTCGCCGGTCGACCGCAGCGCGCCGAACACCACGAGATTGGCGACGCGCCCCGTCTCGACGCAAATGAAATCCACAGCAGCGTCTGCGCCGCAGCATCACAGGCGGGTCTTGCGTGAAGCCGCGCATCAGCCACGGCGCCCGACTGCAGCCAGCAGCGCGAGCGCGCCCGACGCCAGCACACCGTTGCGAAGGCCTTTGCGAACGAGCCGGTGCGCGGCTTCGAACTGGCCCGAGCCGACCATGTGGCGACCATGATTTGCACGCCCAACCAATCGCCAGGCTGATCAGCAGCACGAAGCGCAGCATCTGCAGCACGTCAGCCTGCGTGGCCAGCGCTGCGACGCCGAGCTTGGCCGCCGAGGCCAGCGACATCATGAACGCGATGCGATACGCGATCTTGAGCGACGCGGCCGGGATGCCCACGCCCAGCACCGGCAGCAGGACGTGCGCGGGGCAGCGCCACAGTCGCCGCGCGTGGGCACGAGTTGCATGCGCACGCGCCACAGCCGCAGGTGCAGCCACAAGCCGATGGCGCGGCTGACCGTGAGCGCGATCGCGTTGCCCGCGAGACCAAGGCCTTGCCAGTCGCCCACGCCGAGCATCAGCGGAAAGGCCAGCGCCAGGTGCACCGCGTGCATCACCAGCATCACGCGCAGCGCATCGCGCGCGTACAGGTGCGCGCGCAGGATGCTTGCCATCACCAGGTTGTAGGCCTCGAACAGCGCAGCCAGCGCGAGCAGCGGAGGTAGTTGCCGGCGATCTGGCCACCTCGGCGGCGCGTTCAGCACGTCGAGCGTCCAGCCGTTGCCCACCAGCAGCCCCAGCGCGGCGACCACGCCGGCCCAGGTGGAGCCGCAAGCCCCACCAGCGCGATGCTGCGCGCGGCGTCGGCCCGCTGGCCGCCCAGCGACTGCGTGATCGTGACGCCGACGCCGAGCGCGAGCACGCGGAACAGCACGAACAGCGTCTCGAGCACCTGCTGGCTCATGCCGAACGCGCCGGCCGCCGCGTCGGAGATGTGCGACGCGACCCACAGCGTGGCCATCATCGCTGATGCCGATGAGGAACTCGCCGAGGATCGGGCCGGCGATGGGGGTGATGCGGGGGCGGGTGTCGCCTGTCACAGGGGCGTGAGGATGCCAGCACCGCCGCGCCGGCCGCCCCCAGCGATGACGAGGCTGGCGCCACGAATTCACGGCCCGTCTTGTTGCGGCGCGGCACACTCCGCAACACTTCGATGGAGAATCGCGATGCTCAACACCGTTCTAATTGCCGCCCTGCGCGGCGGTCTCACCAACATCCTGGGCGGCGCCGGCCCGACGTGGCGACGCGTCGGGCGGCGCGTTTGGCGGCATGGCCGGTCAGGCGGCGTTGGCCGCTGCGCTTGGCATGCTGCTGCGCCGTGGCGGCGGCGGGCGGCTGTTGAAGGTCGGCGGCATGGCGGCGCTGGGGATGATGGCCTACAAGGCTTGGCAGGAATACCAGGCGCGGCAAGCGCGGGGGCAGGCGGGCGCGCCCACCCGGCATGCAAATCAAGGCCTTCGACGCGCCTCGGCGGACGCGCCGAACGAGGCGCACGAGCAGGCGCTGGTGGTCGCGATGATCGCGGCCGCCAGGCCGACGGTCATGTCGACGACAACGAGCGCGCGCAGATCGAGCAGGCGCTGCGGACGACCGAAGGCGAGGCGGGCGACCCGGGGCTGCTGGTGTGGCTCGACGCCGACTGAAGCGCCCGCTCGATGCCGCCGCGGTCGCGCGCCCGGCGAACGGGATCCCGAACTGGCATCGAAGCTGTACCTCGCGAGCGTATCGTGGCTGGTGGGGCAGTGGCTGGCGGCGGCGTCAGCGCCGACGAGCAAGCGTGGCTCGATGCGCTGGCGCGCGAGCTTGGGTTGCCCGACGACTGACGGCGTCGTTGCGAACGCAGGCTGCGCAGCTTGGTTGATGGCCTCATCACTCGAGGAAGGTAGAGCGCACTTCTCAGGGCTTGCGCTCGAGCAGTTCCTCGAGCGCGTACAGCGCCTTCTGCGTAAAGCGCTCGAGCGGGTAGTAGCGCGTGATGAGCCGCACGGCCTCGTCGTACGAGTCGACGTTCAGATGCCGCAGCAGATAGCGAACGTCGGCTTCGTCGTGGAACTCTTCGCCCAGACGCATCGCCAAGCACTTCATGGCCAGCAGGTACTGCGGCTGGGCGAGCATCACGCGCAGGTGATCGAGTTCGAGGTATTGCTCGAACTCGCCGCGATCACCGAGGAAACCCTTCACCGCGTCGTTCAACCAACCGGCCTCGACGTTGGCTTGGCCCGCAACACGCGCGGCGGCTGCGCGCACCTGCCTGGCAGGACGGAAGAAGGCATCGACATCGCGTGTGGCCGGGCGCGCGGCATAGGCAAGGCACATGACAGCGCCACCGACCACGAACACCTCGCCCCGGACGTTGCCTTTGCCCAGTTCCGCATTCAGCAGCTCGAAGAGGCGCCGAATGTCCCGCGACGTGAGCCGAACCGTCACACGCGCCCACCAAGCGTGGTGTCGACGAAGATGTTGCGGCGCCGAAAGGCAGGCGGCGAGTTCGCGAGTAGATGCAAACGCAGGCTCTCGAGCTGCGACGCGAACATCGGGGTGTCCAGTGGACGAATCGACCGGGTCCATACCGGCACCTCGACACCGGCACGAACGCAGGCCGTTTCAACCATCGCTGTCACGTAGTTGGCCGCCTCGGCTGCCAGCGTCGGGGGCGGCGCTTCAGCCACGGCCTGCTGCAACTCGTCGGCGCCGAGCGTGCAGAGCAAGTCGTGCAACGCTGCGAGAGCGTACGAACGTGTGTCGCCGTCGTCGAGTTGCCTCATCAACTCCCCGACTCGCTGCCGCGGCACGCCGAGGACACGAGTAAGAACGTAGGCCGACATGCCGATTCCAGCGCGTTTGGCGGCGCGCTCG
>CAVTXI010000007.1:0-17836 GCA_963738615.1 uncultured beta proteobacterium | reverse complement strand
GGGTTATGGACATCCTGCGCGGCTGTCGGGGACATGAAGAACGAAGAATATAATTGTCGATGTAAGTGCCTCCGAAACGGAGACAGTCATGGCTCAAATCACGCTCTACATCGACGACGCGACGCAGCAGCGCCTGCGTGACGCAGCAGCGGCGCGCAGTGTTTCGCAAAGCCAGTTCGTCGCCGACTTGATCCGTAGGGCCACGGCCAACGAATGGCCGCCGGAGTTCTACGCCTTGGCGGGTTCCGTCCCCGACTTCCCCAGCGCCGAAGAACTGCGCGCCGACGACGTACCCGACGCGCCACGCGTTGCGTTCTGAGCGTGAAGTACGCGCTCGACACCAACACGCTGTCGTACTACATCCGGCACGAAGGCCAGGTGGTCGATCGCCTGCAGGGCCTGACGCCCGACGCCATCGTCTTGCCCAGCGCGGTGGTCTACGAAGTCAACTTCGGGCTGCGACGTGCCGGCCGGCGTGAGGCGCTGGAGGCCTTCGCACGAATGGTGCAGGTTGTCGGTGTGCTGGCGTTCGATGCCGAGGCGGCCGACCACGCGGCGCGCATCAAGCTGCAATTGCAGTCTCTGGGCACGCCGATCGGCCCTATCGATGTGGTCATCGCCGCCACCACCCGCCGCCATGGCTGCACGCTGGTGAGTCACAACACGCGCGAGTTCTCACGCGTGCCGGACTTGTTGCTCGAGGATTGGTACTGAGGCGACGGGTGCCGTTCGGCTTTCGCTTGCGTGTAGTCATGTGAAGCATGTCCCGACGGGGGCTCACACCTGATCGAAGTCAATGAACCCCCGCTCCACGTTCGTCGACACCAGCTTCGCGCGCACCTTGTCGCCCACGCGCAGCGCCTTCCTCGTGCGCAGCAGCCCTTCGGCCGGCGGGTCGAACACGCGCACCCAGGTGTTGCCTTTCGCGATGCCCGTGACCACGCCGTCGAAGACGCGGCCGACCATGCCTTGCAGCAGCATCGCGGCTTCGCTCTTGCGCATGCGGCGCTCGACCTTGTTGGCGTCGTCTTCCTGCTCGGTGCAGTGCGCTGCGATGTGCGCCAGTTCGGCGTGCGAATACGGCGCCTTCTCGTCGGCCAACGTGGCCTTGATCAGCCGCTGCGTCACCAGGTCAGGGTAGCGGCGGTTCGGCGCGGTGCTGTGCGCGTAGTCACGCACCGCCAAGCCGAAGTGG
Organism: uncultured beta proteobacterium; assembly: GCA_963738615.1. Classification (GTDB taxonomy): domain Bacteria; phylum Pseudomonadota; class Gammaproteobacteria; order Burkholderiales; family Burkholderiaceae_C; genus CAVTWY01. Next base: position 16,641 of record CAVTXI010000007.1, on the reverse strand, counting down.
CCGATCTTCGGGCCACCCGGAATCTCCACGACGTACTCGCCCGAGCCCATCAGCTTGATGATCACGAGGCTGAGGTCGGGGAACCGCAGCGGGTCACGCTTGCGCTGCTTCGCCAAGAAGTGTTCGAGCGCCAACGCGTCGGGGTCCAGCGGCAACTTCTCGCCGTACTCGGCCGCCACTTCGACGATGCGCGCCCACTTCTCGGGCGACTTGACCACGCGGCGGATGCCCGCGCGGCGCTTGCCCGCCAGGTACGTCGCGGTGACGCCGTTGGTCGCGATCATGAATTCTTCGATCAACTGGCGCGCGCGGTTTTGCACCTGCTGGCGGATCTCGGTCACGCGTTCGCCGTCGAACTGCGCCTTGGGCTGAAAGGTCTGAAACTCGAGCGCGCCGTGCTCGCGCCGCCGCGCGCGCAACTGCTGCGCCACCGAGTCCTGCGTGCGGATCTGCTCACCCAGCTTCGCCGCCTCGGCCGCCTTCGGCAGCGGGCCCTTGCCGTCGATCCACTCCGACACCGAGTCGTACGCGAGTTGCGCGTGGTTGTGCACGCGCGCACGCGTCAGGCGTGAATGTGTGATGGTGCCGTCGGGTTTGATGTCCATCGACGTCACGACGGCCAGCCGATCACCGCCGGGATTCAGCGACGTGAAGTCGGTCGACAGCTTCTCAGGCAGCATCGGGAAGATGCGCGCGGACGTGTAGACGCTGGTGGTGTTGATGTGCGCGTGCTGGTCGATCGGCGAGCCTTGCTTCACCAGCGCGTCGACGTCGGCAATCGCCACCATGATGCGCACCGCACCGCCGGGCAGCACCTCGCTGACCGTCAGCTGGTCCAGGTCGCGCGAGTCATCGTTGTCGATCGAGCACCACGGCAACGCGCGCAGGTCGACGATGTGCGCACCGCCTTCGTCGCTCGGTCCGTCGATCTTCTCGACCTGCTGTTTCACCGCGTTCGAGAAGAAGGGCTCGAGCCCGCCTTCGCGCATCGCGATCACGGCCAGTTCGGCCAGTTCTTCGCGCTGGTGTTGGCGCATGGTGTGCTCCTCGCCTGTTGGGGTGCGTCGAGTATGCCGCCGCGGTCCTGCGTGCGCGTGTCAGCGCGCGACCGCGGTGGGTCGCTCGACTTGTTCGGCAGGTTCGAGCAACCCGATCCACTCGTCCAGCGTCGCGATCAGGTCGGCGACCCGCTGCGTTCCCAGGCGAGCCTCGAGCCGCTGGTACGTCGCCTCGACCTCAGGCGCGATGCGCCCTGCAAGCCTGCGGCTGGCCGGCGTGAGCGACACCAACTGGCGGCGCTGGTCGTGGTCCAGCCGCTCGCGACGCACCAGGTCCAGCTCTTCCATGCGCGCGAGCACACCCGCGAGGCTCGGGCTCGAGATGCCGCACAACGCGACGATCTGGCGCGGCTCGAGCGGGCCGGTCTCGAGCAGCGCGCGCACGATGCGCCACTGCTGCTCGGTCAGGCCATGCGCGTTCAGCAGCGGGCGGAACTGCGCCAGCACGCGTTCGCGCGCCTGCAGCAACAGCAGCGGCAGGTTCGGGTAGCGGATGGGGCCGCTGCGCGTGGCGCGGCGCGGCGTGCGTCTGGCGGGCGGTCTCGCGGGCATCACTTGACTTGCTAAGATGTGAACGATTATATTGCTCACATCTTAGCGATCAAACCGCCTTTCGCTTCGCCGTGAACATCAACCTTGCTCTGCCCACGATGCACCACGCGCCATGGCGCCTGTCCGGCACCGTCATCGGCGTGCTGGGCAACGACCCGGCGATGCTGGCGGCGATGGGTGACGCCGTGAACGCACCGCCGTACAAGGCGGCGCCGCGCGCGCCGGTGCTGTACCTGAAGCCGCGCAACACGCTGCTCGGGCCGCCTCGCGTGCCCATGGGTGTCGATGCGCTCGAGGTCGGCGCGTCGCTGGGCATCGTCATCGGCCGCGCGGCGCGCCGGGTGGAAGCAGTGCACGCGTTCGACCACGTTGCGGGCTGGACGCTCGTCGTCGATCTCTTCGTACCGCACGACGACTGGTATCGGCCGAATGTGCGCCTGCGCGCACTCGACGGGTCATGCCTTGTCGGCCCTGCGGTTGTCGAACGCGATGCGCTGCGCAACCCCGACGCCGTCGTGATCGACGTGCAAGTCGGCGACGCGGCACCACGGCGCATCACCACCGCGGGCATGCGGCGCAACGTCGCCACGCTGATCCAGGACGTGAGCGACTTCATGACGCTGCACCCCGGCGACGTGCTGATGCTTGGCGTACGCCACGCCATGCCGCGCGTCGCCGCCGGGCAGCGCCTGCGTGTGCACGCCGATGGCCTGGGGGCGCTCGAAGCCGTGGTTGGGGCCTCAGCATGAGGACCGCCCGCGTCGCCTACGCCGGGGCCATCCACCAGGCCGTGCCGCACGCCGATGGCCTTCGGCTTCCAGACGGCCGCGTGCTGCGCGAGCACGGCGTCGTCTGGCTGCCGCCTTTCGATGTCGGCACGATCATCGCGCTGGGCCTGAACTACGCCGACCACGTGAAAGAGCTCGCGAAGGAACTCACCCTCGGCGGCAAAGACGGCAAGAAGAAGGACGAGCCGCTCGTGTTCCTGAAGACCCCCGGCGCGCTGATCGGCCACCGCGGGATCACACCCCGCCCCGCGCACGCCGCATTCATGCACTACGAGTGCGAACTGGCGGTCGTCATCGGCCAACCCGCGCGCCACGTCAAGCGCGCCGACGCGCTGCGCCACGTCGCCGGCTACACGGTCTGCAACGACTACGCCGTGCGCGACGACCTCGAGAACTGGTACCGCCCCAACCTGCGCGCCAAGAATCGCGACGCCGCCACCGTGCTCGGCCCCTGGCTCGTCAGCGCCGACGAAGTACCCGACCCACAGGCACTGGCGCTGCGCACGTTCGTCAACGGCAAGGTCACGCAGCAGGGCCATACCGCGAACATGGTTCACGACGTGGCATCGTTGATCGAGTATTTGTCGAGCTTCATGACCCTGCTGTCCGGCGATGTCATCCTGACCGGTACGCCCGAGGGCGTGGTGAATGTGAACGCGGGCGACGAGGTGGTGTGCGAGATCGACGGCATCGGCCGGCTGGTCAATACGCTCGTCGCCGAACAACCTCCAGTAATCTGATCAGCATGAGCATCGACCACCTCATCGCCGGCAAGCCGCGCACCTGCGCACGCACGTTCGAAACCATCGACCCCGCCACGCAAGACGTGCTCGCCGAAGTCGCCGCCGGCGGTGAGACCGAGGTGAACGACGCCGTGGCCGCGGCCAAGGCCGCCTTCCCCGCATGGGCCGCGCGCCCCGCCACCGAACGCGCGGCGCTGATGCGCAAGCTGGGTGACCTGATCACGAAGCATGTGCCCGACATCTCGCGCACCGAGACGATGGACACCGGCCAGGTCATCACGCAGACCGGAAAGCAACTGGTGCCGCGCGCGGCCGACAACTTCCACTACTTCGCCGAGATGTGCACGCGCGTCGACGGCCACACGTACCCCACGCCGACGCACCTGAACTACACGCTGTTCCACCCCGTGGGCGTGTGCGCGTTGATCTCGCCGTGGAACGTGCCCTTCATGACAGCGACGTGGAAGGTGGCGCCGTGCCTGGCCTTCGGCAACACCGCGGTGCTGAAGATGAGCGAGCTGTCGCCGATGACCGCCGCGCGGCTTGGCGAGTTGGCACTGGAAGCGGGTATTCCACCCGGCGTGCTGAACATCGTGCACGGCTTCGGCAAGGAAGCGGGCGAGCCGTTGTGTGCGCACCCTGATGTGCGCGCAATCAGCTTCACCGGCAGCACCGTCACGGGCAATCGCATCGTGCAAGCCGCGGGCTTGAAGAAATTCAGCATGGAGCTCGGCGGCAAGAGCCCGTTCGTGGTCTTCGCCGACGCGGACCTTCCACGCGCACTCGACGCTGCGATCTTCATGATCTTCAGCAACAACGGCGAACGCTGCACCGCAGGCAGCCGGATCCTGGTGCAACGGAGCATCTACGCCGACTTCGCAACCAAGTTCGCCGAACGCGCGAAGCGCATCGTGGTCGGTGACCCGCTGGACGACACCACCATCGTCGGCCCGATGATCAGCCAGGGCCACCTGTCGAAGGTGCGCGGCTACATCGAGCTGGGCAAGAAGGAAGGCGCGACGATGCTGTGCGGAGGCATCGATCGGCCGTCGTACGCGCCAGCGCTGCCGGCGCGCGTGGCAAAAGGCAACTACGTCTGGCCGACCGTCTTCGCCGACGTTGACAACCGCATGCGCATCGCGCAAGAAGAGATCTTCGGCCCCGTCGCGTGCCTGATCCCGTTCGACGACGAAGCCGACGCGATCCGCATCGCGAACGACATCGCCTATGGCCTGTCGAGCTACGTCTGGACCGAAAACCTCGGCCGCGCCCACCGCGTAGCCGCCGCCGTGGAAGCCGGCATGTGCTTCGTCAACAGCCAGAACGTGCGTGACTTGCGCCAACCGTTTGGTGGCACGAAGGCGTCGGGCGTGGGACGTGAGGGTGGGACGTGGAGCTACGAGGTGTTCCTCGAGCCGAAGAACGTGGCGGTGTCGCTCGGGTCGCATCACATTCCGCAGTGGGGTACCACGGACGACCCAATAGCCAAGTGGGTAGGTGCGGCCGGCGATGGGGTGAGCACTGATGCGCTGATGCGCATGACCCGAGGCGACGACTGGAACCGATCGGGCGGACCGAAGGAGTGAAAAGGAACTGACATGGGCAAGCTCGCACTCGCCGCCAAGATCACCCACGTGCCGTCGATGTACCTCAGCGAACTCGACGGCCCGCGCAAAGGCACGCGCCAAGACGCCATCGACGGCCATCTCGAGATCGGCAGGCGTTGCCGCGAACTGGGCGTCGACACCATCGTCGTCTTCGACACCCACTGGCTCGTCAACGCCAACTACCACTTGCTGGCCGCGCCGCACTACAAGGGCCTGTACACCAGCAACGAGCTGCCGCACTTCATCGCGAACATGAACTTCGAGTTCGAGGGCAACCCGGCGCTGGGCAAGCTCATCGCGAAGGCAGCCAACGAACTGGGCGTGGAAACACTCGCGCACGAGAACACCACGCTGAACCCCGACTACGCCACGCTCGTGCCCATGCGCTACATGAACGCCGACCGGCACTTCAAGGTCGTGCCCGTATCGGCGCTGTGCATGGCGCACTACCTGGACGACAGCGCGCGGCTGGGCTGGGCCATCCGCCGCGCGGTCGAAGATCAGTACGACGGCACGGTGGCGCTCTTCGCCAGCGGGTCGCTGTCGCACCGCTTCGCGCAGAACGGCCTGGCGCCCGAGTTCGGCTTCAAGATCTGGAGCCCGTTCCTCGAACGGCTCGACCGGCACGTCGTCGATATGTGGACCAGCGCGCAGTGGAAGGACTTCTGCACCATGCTGCCCGAGTACGCCAGCAAGGGCCACGGCGAGGGCTTCATGCACGACACCGCGATGATGCTCGGTGCGTTGGGCTGGAGCGCGTATGACGGCAAGGCCGAGGTCATCACGCCGTACTTCGGCGCGTCAGGCACCGGGCAGATCAACGCGGTGTTCCCGGTCACGCCGCAGGATGGTCACTCGATTCCGCGGGCGGTGGCGGCGGCGGCGGCGGGTTACACGGCGGTGTCGCAGCGGCTGTAGAGCCAAGGGTCGGGGTGTCTTGGGCACCCGTCCACCTTTCGCTCAGCGCGTCATTCATGCCGCGTGCTTTCGCACATCGCGTCTGTCGCACCGCCCGCGCCCTTGGTGCCCGTGCGGTCCGTGCCGCGTGCGTTCCGTGCCGCGTGCGTTCGTGCCGTGTGTCATTCGTGCTGCGTCCGTGCGACTTCGTTCACGCAGGCGGGCCGCGTGAAGTCGTAGGTCGCCAACTCTGTGAAGGGTCACCGTGCGCGTTGGGCCTCGAGCGGAAAGATTCGCGGATGAACGCCAAGACCAACGACGCACGAACCGCCCTACCCACGACAGAACCCGACACACAACGACGTTGCAAGCTCGCGCTGTGCGGTGCCCCCGCGCGGCGCATCGTCGTCGCGCAAGCCGTGGCTGCGGCGCTGGTGCTGGCACCGCTCGCACTTGTGACGCGCAACACATGGCAAGCCGCGGCGCTGCTGGCCATGCTGGTCGGCAGCCTGCTGCGTTGGATAACGAGCCGGCAACTCGGGAAGCAGCTTCGCGATCCGGCCTCCGGTGCACGCGCCTGGCCGATGACCCTCGCGGCCCACGCCGTGACCAGTACCGCGTTTGCGCTCGCGTGCGTGGCCGGTCTGATGCGGCCCGAGCTGCAACCCGACGTCAACCACACAACGGCGATCATGGTGCTCGCGACGGCCGTGATGGCCGGCTCTGGGCTCTGGGCGCTGGCGCCGAACCGTCACGCGTCGTGGTCGTTCGTGGCGCCACTCGCGCTCGTGCCGGCGGCGGTCGCGTTTGTACCCGGCGCGTTCGCCCTCGGCGTTGCAGGGGCGCTGGCGGCAACCGTGGCGGCGGCCATCGCACTCGCCACGGTCGCCGAGCGCATCCACGCGGCTCACATCGAGGCCGAGCTTCGCGCCCGCTGGTCGGCGGGTCGACTGGACAGACTCGCGCGCGAACACGAGGCCAGCAACCGCGTCGTCGAGGCGCTCGAGGCGCAACGCCACATGATGTTCGAGAGCGCGAACGTCGGTCTGGCGCTCGTCGTCGATCGCCGCATCAAACGCATCAACGCACACCTCGCACAACGCCTGGGCCAGAAGGCCGAGACGTTGGAAGGTCAGGACGTGCTGCAACTGCTCGAGCGCGAGTCTCGCGACGTGGTCGACGCGGTGGCGCGCGCGCGCGACCCTCAACGCAACTCGGCGCAGGCTCGGCTGAATCTCGGAGTGCGGGGACAGGGCCCGCGGGTGGTCGTGACCACTCCGATCGCGGATGCCGGCGCGCTGCTGTGGGTGTTCAAAGACAGTGAAGACACGGGTGCCGGGGCGAAGGGTTCGGCCCGCAGCATGTCCGCGAGCACATCTCACGTCGGCAACACCGCAACCGCGGACGACGCCGTTGCCAACGGTGGCTTCGCGCCGACGCAGATGATCGACCGCGCTGGCTTCGCGCCGACGCAGATGGTCGACCGCGCTGGCTTCGCGCCGACGCAGATGGTCGACCGCGCCGGCTTCGCGCCGACCGAGCTGGTCACGGGGGTTGACGCTTCCCATGCAGACGAAGAAGCGCCCGCGCGTCGTCGCATACCGCTGTTGCCGGCCATCGAGTAGCGCACGGATAAAAGCGGGCGGCCAGGGACCTGCGCGCAACGCGCAAGCCCGCGCTGCAGGCGCAGGGCCGCAAGGGCTACAGTCCCGCGCATGCCCCACCTCGTCATCCTCTACACGAAGAACCTCGACGCCGACACCGACATGACGGCGTTGTGCCGCAAGCTGGCCGACACCATGCTCGCCTGCCGCGACGAAGCCGGCGGCGTTGTCTTCCCCGTCGGCGGTACGCGTGTTTTCGCGTATCCGGCGGCGCACCACGCGGTGGCCGACGGAAGCGGTGACCACGCGTTCTGCTGGTTCAACCTGCGCATCGCCCGCGGGCGCAGTGAGGCCACGCACAAGGCCAGCGGTGATGCGCTGGTGGCAACGGCGCGCGAACACTTCGCGCCGGTGCTGGCGCGAAGACCCGTGGGGCTGACCTTCAACATCGACGAAGGCCCCGAAGTGTTCGACGCGAAGTTCGGCAACCTGCATGCGCACTTCGCGGCGCGCGCGGCCGCCAACAAGACGAACTGACGCACCGCCCATGCTCGATCAACCCACCATCGACGCCATCGCCAAGCGCCTGTACGACGCGCGCAAGAACCGCACGCCGCTGCGCCACGTGTCGCGCGAACACCCGGCATGACGATCGACGACGGCTACGCGATCCAGCGCGCGTGGGTGAAGCTCGAACTGGCCGACGGCCACCGCATCCTGCGGCCGCAAGATCGGCCTCACGTCGCGCGCGATGCAAATCTGCCAGCCAGATCACCGAGCCCGACTTCGCGCCACTGATGAGCGACATGTTCTTCGCGCAAGGCGGCGACATTCCCATCGACCGCTTCATCGCGCCGCGCGTCGAAGTCGAGCTGGCCTTCGTGCTCGGCCGCGAGCTGCGCGGCCCGGGCGCCACGCTCTACGCAGGTGCTGGCCGCCACCGACTACGTGTGCCCGGCCCTCGAAATCATCGATGCGCGCATCGAGCAGTTCGACCGCGACACCAAAGCACCGCGCAAGGTCTTCGACACCATCAGCGACTTCGCCGCCAACGCCGGCATCGTGATGGGCGGCCGGCCCGTGAAGCCCGACGCGGTCGACCTGCGGTGGGTCGGCGCCATGCTCTTCAAGAACGGCGTGATCGAAGAGACCGGCCTGGCCGCCGCCGTGCTGAACCACCCGGCCACCGGCGTCGCATGGCTGGCGAACAAGATCGCGCCGTACGACGAAAAGCTCGAGCCGGGTGACATCGTGCTGGCCGGCTCGTTCACGCGGCCGACTGGCGCGGTGCGCGGCGATACGCTGCACGCGGACTACGGGCCGTTGGGGACGGTGTCGTTCAGGTTCGTTTGACCGAACAGCAGCTTGGACACCCGCCGCCCCATCGACACCCAGGCGTTCCTGATCACGACGCTGCTGTGCCTGATCTGGGGCTTCCAGCAGGTGGCCATCAAGTTCGCGGCGGCAGACCTTTCGCCGCTGATGCAAATCGGCATCCGCTCAGGGCTAGCGGCGCTGCTGGTGGCGCTGGCGATGCGTTGGCAGGGCGAACCGGTATTCGTGCGTGATGGTTCGGGCAAGGCCGGCGTGGCGGCGGGGCTGCTGTTCGCGATCGAGTTCGTGCTGATCGGCGAGGGGCTGCGCTACACCAGCGCGTCGCACATGGTGGTGTTCCTTTACACCGCGCCGATCTTCGCCGCGCTGGGGCTGCACATCACGCTGCCGTCAGAACGACTCGCGCCGCTGCAATGGGCGGGCATCGCGTTGGCATTCGCGGGCATCCTCGTCGCGTTCCTGCTGCGCGGGGGCGATGGCCGCTGCATCAACGTCAACGTCGCCCAGCAACGTGCTGCTTGGCGATGCGCTTGCGCTGGGCGCAGGCATCGCGTGGGGCGTAACGACGGTGATCATCCGCAACTCGGTGCTCGCCAAGGCATCGGCCAAACGCACGCTGATCTACCAACTGGTCGGCGCCTGCGTGCTGGCACTGGTGGTCGCGCTGGCGTCAGGGCAATGGGGCTGGCGCGTCACGCCGATGTCGCTGGCGAGCATGACCTTCCAAACCTTGGTCGTCGCGTTCTTCAGCTACCTCACGTGGTTCTGGCTGATGCGCCGCTACCTCGCGTCGCGCCTGGGCGTGTTCACGTTTCTGTCGCCACTGTTCGGCGTGGCGTTCGGCGTGACGCTGCTGGGCGAGACGCTTGAGCCCAGCTTTGTCGGCGGCGCGGTGATGGTGCTGATCGGCGTGGTGATGGTCAGCGGGTATGACTGGGTGCGCGCCAAGCCCGCGCCGCGTACCGCCTGACGCGCGCAGTCGCAGTTGCCGCTTAGTGCAAAGCTGACCCGGCTGACCATCCGGGTCGGCGCGTTGTCAAGTTGGGGCCATCGGCAAATTCGCTCGGCACGCGACGTGCGAATGCGGCCACTCCCAACTGTCACGCGCCGCGCAGCCGCGCTTCAATTCGCGCACGCGATGCCACTTTCTTGGAGGCAGTCATGTCGGATGTCGGTTCGTCTTCTTCAGCAGGTTCCTCGTCCAGTGCATCGGCTTCGGCGGCCGGCGAATCGAGCGGGGCAGGCTCCTCTTCTTCAGACGCGGCGAGCATCGGTTCGTCCTCCAGCGCAGGTGGCGCAACCCCAGCCGGCGCTTCGTCGGCGACCACCGCCGAGTCGATGGCCAACGCGAGCACGCCGAGTCAGTCGCTCGCCAATGCGAGCACACCGGGTCAATCGCTTTCGACCGCTAGCACGCCAAGCCAGTCTCTTGCCACGGCAAGTACGCCCAGCGATGTGCTGGCGACCGCGGCGACTCCCATCGATTCGGTGCGCAATGAACCCACGACCGCGGAAAAGCTTGCCGGGACTGCGCCTGCCGGGATCGGGCCGATGTCCACGCCGGCACCGGCTGCGGACGTTGCGCCATCGAAGTCCTGGGCCGACAGCGTTGCCAAGCAAGTCGGCGTGCCGCCCGAACAGGTCGAACCCGCCTTCTTCCAGCAACCAGGCTTCTACGCCAGCACCGTCAAAGGCGTGCCGGACGATGGCACCCATGTCGGTATGACCAACAACGCCGGGCAAGCCAACGGCTTCAGCGAGAGCTTTACGCAAGCTGTTGCGGCCCACAACGCCAACGTCGACGCGACGCAATACAACAACGACGCTGCGCACGCCTACAACCACAACGACAGCGCCACGCTCGCCCGCGCTGCGGACCTCGGCGCACAGGTGAAGTCAGCCACCGACACACTGCTGGGCGCCAAAACCGAAGCCGTTCAACGGGCGGCCACCGAACAGCTGTCGATGGCCTTCGGCGCGTACCAGCATCTCGTCCAGGACAACTGGGCCCACGGCGGCACCGATCGCGCGCAGCACTACGGCGCGAACGTCGACGCCAATCCGGCATCGATCGCCGCGGGCCAGCTCGAGGCTCGCGGCACGTTCGCCGAGTTGGGCGCTTACCTCCAGTCCCGCGGCATTGACCCGGGGACGCTCGACGCCGGACCTCGCCCTGATGTGAGCGGGCCGCCGACCGCCGCGGCGATCGGGGACATGCTGGGCGCGCCGGCGTGGGACGGCGTTGATCGCATGTGGGACCGCCCTGACATGGCCGACAAGATCCGCGACCAGTTCAACAGCCAGCTTCCCATGGGTAGCCAGCCGGTGCCGCTGTAGCCGATCAGCAAGGCTCGTCGCACCTCGCCGCGTACCGACTGACGCGCGCGGTTTCGGTTAAGAGTCTTTACACTGGCGTCGGCCTCTACGGCCGCCGCCAGCTTTGTCGCACAGCCTCGCCCACAACCCCACGCTGACCCGCCGCCGCAACGTGCTGTCGCTGTTCCAGGCGTATGCCGAGCGCCAGCTCGCCACTGGCGCCACGCCCAAGGGGCTCGAGCAGGCCTTCGCGGCCAGCCTCGAGATCTCGCCCAGCATGTGGAGCCAGATCAAGTCGTCGCGACCGATCGGCGACAAGCTGGCGCGGCAGATCGAGGCGCACGCGAAAGTGTCGACAGGCTGGCTCGACGAACCACGCGAAGCGGCGGGCCTGCTGCCCAGCGAACAAGCATTCCTCGACCTGGCGCTGGCCGCCTGGCGCGCGACGAACGCCGCGGGGCGCAAGGCGCTGAAGGTGCAGGTGAAGGCCGCGCTCGACGGTTCATGACCGCGCGAAGATCACGCGATAAGAACACGATGAGCACACTCTTCACACCGCTGTCGATCGGCCCGCTGACGCTGGCCAACCGCATCGTCATCGCGCCGATGTGCCAGTACTCGGCCGACGGCGACGGCTCGGCGACCGATTGGCATCTGATGCACCTGGGGTCGATGGCGCTGTCGGGCGCAGGCATGCTGATCGTCGAAGCCACCGCGGTGTCGGCCGAGGGCCGCATCACGGCGCCCGACCTGGGCCTGTACTGCGACGCGAACGAAGCCGCGCTGGCGCGCGTGATGACCGCCGTCCGCCGCCACTCGCCCATCCCGTGGGCGATCCAACTCGCGCACGCGGGCCGCAAGGCGTCGAGCCGCGTGCCGTGGGAAGGCGGCGCGCAGGTGGCGCCCGGCGAGCCCGGCGGCTGGCAGCCGTCTGGCACCGTCGGCGCTGGCGCACCTCGACAGCGAGCGGCCGCCCGCGGCGTTGGACGCGGCAGGCATCGACAAGGTGAAGCGCGACTTTGCGCAGGCCGCGCGGCGCGCGGTGCGGCTGGGCTTCGACGGCATCGAATTGCACGCGGCGCACGGCTACCTGCTGCACACGTTCCTGTCGCCGCTGTCGAACCAACGCAACGACGCGTATGGCGGCAGCCTGGACAACCGCATGCGCTTGCCACTCGAGGTTTTCGACGCCGTGCGCGACGCGGTGCCGCCGAGTGTGCCGGTGTGGGTGCGCGTGTCGGCGACCGACTGGGTCGAAGGCGGCTGGGATGTCGACAGCACCATCGCCTTCGGCCGTGAACTGAAGGCACGCGGCTGCGCGGCGATGCATGTGTCCAGCGGCGGCGTGTCGAGCCGCCAGAAGCTCGTGCTCGGCCCCGGCTACCAGGTGCCGCTGGCGCAGCGCATCAAGGCCGACGTGGGCCTGCCCACCATCGCGGTGGGCCTGATCACCGAACCCGCACAGGCCGAAGCGATCGTCGCCGAAGGTCACGCCGACGCGGTGGCGCTGGCGCGCGCGATGCTGATCGACCCGCATTGGCCGTGGCGTGCGGCGAACGAACTGGGCGCGCAGGTTGTCGCGCCGCAGCCGTACTGGCGCGCGCATCCGAACGGAGTGAAGGGGTTGTTCGTGGGGGCGAAGATCGGGATGAGGTAGGACGCGCATGACGCCGACGGGCCTCTGCGCCACCTAAGTTGGATCACTTGACAACAACTAACCATGTTGTCATGGTCAACAACATGAAGGCAGAGCTTCTGCTTCGCGACAGAGTCCCTTTCGGCGAAGACGCGTTCGCGGAGCTGGTCATCAGGCGTCTGCCGCGGCCTGCACCCGGTTCGGCTCATCCCTACAAGTACCGCCTCTCGTTCATCGTCGACGACGAGTGCGTTTTGCGGTACGACAACGAGGCGGGCAAGGGTGACCACCGCCATGTGCGGACGCGCGAGGCGGCGTACGATTTCGAGTCTCCCGAAAAGCTGGTTCAGAACTTCTTGCGCGAAGCGCGGAGGATTCATCGTGAAAACCGTCGTTCTTGATGTGCGCGCCCCCGAACAGGCCATGCAAGATTTCGTTGCCGTCTGGAAGAGCGGCAAGGCGCGCAAAGCCGCGCGGATTTCGTTCGCGACGCCCGAGTTGCTGTGGAAGGTTCTGACGGCGAAGCGGTGGCAGCTTCTCGAGGCGCTTTGCGGAGCCGGGCCGGTCACCGTTCGCGAAGCGGCCCGCATGGTCGATCGAGACATCAAGGCCGTGCACAGCGACCTGACGGCGTTGCGCAAGGCCGGCGTGATTGATCGTACGGAGTCGGGGCAGGTGGAGTTCCCCTACGAGGCGATCAAGGTCGAGTTCATGCTTCAAGCTGCATGAGGCCACCCATGCGATGACCGCGCCCCGATGATCATCCCCGACTTCTGGGCCGAGGCGCGACGCCAACACCGTGCGGGCGGCAAACAGGTCACCGTGCGCCGCTTCGGTTGGTCGAACACGAGCGAAGTCGACGCGCAGGTGATGGCCCAGACCCGCGCCGACGAGGCGCTGCAACGCATCCTGGCTGGCGAGAAGCTCGGCAAGCGCGAGCCCAAGGTGCCGTACAACGGCGCTGTCGGCGTGCCGATCCGCGAGGAAGTGATCGCGCGGCACGGTGAGCACGTGATCACACGCAACAGCTACGGTGCGCGGTGCCTGAACTCACCGAACCTGTTGATCGCGGACATCGACGATGCGCCGCCGGTGCCCACGCGCAGCAACCTGCTTGCCGCGTGCGCATTTCTCGCATCAGCGCTGGTTGCGATCCCGTTCGCGGTGGGGGCCGTGACGGTGGGGACTGTGTCTTTTGCGCTGCTGATCGCCATGCTGATGGCGATCCCGATCGCGACGTGGTGGCGCAGCCGCCGCGTCGCGAGCCTGGGCGGCGCGCGAGCGATCGCGCGCGCGGGCGTCGACGCCTTCATCGCCAGCCACCCGGCGTGGAGCCTGCGCGTCTACGAAACGCCGGCCGGCCTGCGGGTGATCGCGACGCACCGCACCTTTGAAGCCAACACCCAAGAGGTCAAGAGACTCTTCGACGCGGTTGGCGTCGACCCGATGTACGCGCGCATGTGCTTCAACCAGCACTGCTTCCGGGCACGCCTGACTGCGAAGCCTTGGCGCATCGGCATCGCGACGCACATGCGCCCCCGCCCCGGCACGTGGCCGGTCCGGCCCGAGCGCCTGGCCGATCGTGCCGCGTGGATCGCGGAGTACGAAGCGGCGGCGAGCGCGTACGCAGCCTGCCGCTACGTCGAGTCGCTCGGCTCGGGCGCGATCGACAACAGCCTTGCACGCGTGATCGAACTGCACGATGTCGAGTCGCGTGCGCTGGTCAGCGGATCGAAAATCGCTTGACACACGCTCGTGGCGCGGGACTCAATAGTTCGGCTACCGTCTGCCCAGGCCAACGACTTCCACCCCACGAGGCCACCCATGTTCCCCCTCAACACCTGGTACGTCGCCGCCACCCCCGACGAAATCGCCGCGATGCCTTCGGGCGCGCTGGGCCGCAAGATCTGCGGCCAGGACATCGTGTTCTTTCAAGACGCCGACGGCAACGTCGCCGCGCTGGAAGACTGGTGCCCGCACCGCGGCGCGCCGCTGTCGCTGGGCCGGGTGTGCGAAGGCAAGCTGGTCTGCGGCTATCACGGCCTGACGATGGGCGCAGACGGCAAAACCGTCGCGATGCAGAACCTGCCGGTGCGCGCCTTCGAGCCCATCCGCAGCTATCCGGTCGCCGAGAGGCACGGCTACGTGTGGATCTGGCCGGGCGACGCTGCATTGGCGAACGTGAACGACATCCCCAAGCCTGCGTGGGCCGACAACCCCGAGTGGGCTTTCGGCGGCGGCATGTTCCACGTGCGCTGCGACTACCGCCTGATGATCGACAACCTGATGGACCTGACGCACGAGACCTACGTGCACGCCGGCAGCATCGGCCAGAAAGAGATCGACGAAGCGCCCAGCGAAACCCTGCAGGAAGGCGACCACGTGATCACGCGCCGCTTCATGAACGACATCCCCGCGCCGCCCTTCTGGCAGATGGCGCTGCGCATGAACGGCCTGCCGACCGACAAGCCGGTCGACCGCTGGCAGATCTGCCGCTTCGAGCCGCCAAGCCAGGTGATGATCGAAGTGGGCGTCGCACTCGCGGGCCACGGCGGCTACGAGGCGCCCGCGGCGGTGAAAGCGTCGGGCGTGGTGGTCGACTACATCACCCCCGAGACCGAAACCTCGATCTGGTACTTCTGGGGCATGGCGCGACACTTCAAGCCGCACGACAACTCGCTGACGAACCAGATCCGCGAAGGCCAGCAGCGCATCTTCAGCGAAGACATGGCGATGCTCGAGCGCCAACAGGCGAATCACCTGATGCAGCCGCAGCGCAAGCTGGTCAACATGCGCATCGATGCCGGCGGCGTGTATGCACGCCGCATCCTCGAGCGGATCGTCGGCGAAGAACGCGCCTGAGAACACACACCCACCCCCATAACCACATACCCAATGACCGCACGCACCACCCCACCCTTTCGCGCCGACCACGTCGGCAGCTTCCTGCGCCCCGCCTACCTGCTCGAGGCGCGCGACCAGTACTTCAACAAGCGAACCATCAAGGCCGCGCAATTGCGCGAGGTCGAAGACCGCGCGATCACCGAGATCGTGAAGTTCCAGCACGACGTGGGCTTGCAGTCGATCACCGACGGCGAGTTCCGACGTACCTACTTCCACATCGACTTCCTCGCGCAACTGGGCGGCGTGAAGACCGACATTCCGGTCACGGTGAAGCGCGCCGACGGCACCGAAGAACTGGCGCCGCCGGTGATCCGCGTGACGGCCAAGGTGAAGCACACCAAGGACATCCAGCGCGCCGACTACGAGTACCTGACCTCGCAGGTGAACGCGCTCGCAAGCGGCGCCACGGCGAAGGTGACGATCCCCTCGCCGACGATGCTGCACTTCCGCGGCGGGCGTGCCGGTATCGACAAGGTGGCGTACCCGGAACTCGACCCCGTGTTCTACGACGACGTGGCGCGCGCCTATGCCGACGAATTGAAGAGCCTGTACGACGCCGGCTGCCGCTACGTGCAGATGGACGACACCAACATGGCGTACCTGTGCGACGAGAAGATGCGTGAAGCCGCGCGCGCGCGCGGCGATGACCCGAACGAGTTGCCGCACCGCTATGCAGGCTTCATCAACAAGGTCGTCGCACTGAAGCCCGCGGGCATGACGCTGGCGATGCACCTGTGCCGCGGCAACTTCAAGAGCACCTTCGCCGCGCAGGGCAACTACGAGCCGGTGGCCGAAGCGCTGCTGGGCGAAATGAACCTCGACGCGATCTTCATGGAGTACGACGACGACCGCTCGGGCGACTTCCGGCCGCTGCGCCACTTGAAGAAGGGCCGCATCGCCGTGCTGGGTCTGGTCACCACGAAGTTCGGCCAGCTCGAGACGAAGGACGACCTGAAGCGCCGCATCGACGAAGCCGCGAAGTACGCGCCGATCGAGCAACTGGCGCTGAGCCCGCAGTGCGGCTTCTCGAGCACGGTCCACGGCAACAACATCGCCGTGGAAGACCAGCGCAGGAAGCTCGCGCTGGTCGTGGAGACCGCGCGCGAAGTCTGGGGTTCTTGAACAACACACTCACCACCGGGAAACATCAACCTATGAAACACACCCTCGCTGCAGCCGCGATCGGCCTCTTGTCGTCCGT
>CAVTXI010000006.1:0-4745 GCA_963738615.1 uncultured beta proteobacterium | reverse complement strand
CGCCTGATCGGTTACTCGAAACGAATTCTTCCGAATACCCTGTCGTAGTCCGTGTACGGAAATCCGCCCGCGGGTGAGTTGACCACGAACTCGTAGTCGTATTCGCCGGCGTCGATCTCGTAGCGTGTCTTGGCGGGGTCGTCACACTCGATCGCTCGTCGCGTGCTCGGGGCGCCTGTCACCAGCGATACCGTGCAGCGCAGCGTGAACGTGCCGTCCCCGCAATTCCTCGAATCCGTGCCGCATGCGAAATTGAACGCCGCCACGGGCGCGAGAATCTCATGGTTGAACTGGTCTGGGTCACGCGTTCCGAATAAAACGCTGACGGAGCCTACGGTGCCGCCGCGCCAAGGCCACGGTCAGCGTCGACCGTGGTGACCATGACGAGCAACACGGCTTGGTCCTGTGTGGGTGCGGGCACCGGGTTGGGCGACAGCGACGTTTCGACAAGATCGACGTCGGCCGCACAACCACCAAGCGACCCGAAGCACAGGGCTACCGACGCAGCGCAGACCGTTCTGCGCAACCACCCTGGCGATTGCGCGGCGCGACATGGGCTGATCACGATGTCCCTTGGTGAGTCAAACAACTGAGGCTCCTCGGAGTCGATGTCCGATGCATCTACGATCGGCGGCGCCAAATGGATGCGCACCCCCCCTCGAGCGACCCATGGACACCCGCCGCCCCATCGACGCCCAGGCCCTCGCGATCATCACGCTGCTGTGCCTGATCTGGGGCTTTCAGCAGGTGGCGATCAAGTTCGCGGCGCCTGACATCTCGCCGCTGATGCAGATCGGCATCCGTTCGGGCATCGCCGCACTGCTGATCGCACTGGCGATGCGCGTGCAGGGCGAAGCGGTGTTCGTGCGCGACGGTTCGGGCAAGGCCGGCATCGCGGCGGGGCTGCTGTTCGCGATCGAGTTCGTGCTGATCGGCGAGGGGCTGCGCCACACCAGCGCGTCGCACATGGTGGTGTTCCTCTACACCGCGCCGATCTTCGCCGCGCTGGGGCTGCACATCACGCTGCCGTCAGAGCGCCTCGCGCCGTTGCAGTGGGCGGGCATCGCGCTGGCGTTCGCGGGCATCCTCGTCGCGTTCCTGATGCGTGGCGGCGTGGCCGGCACGACCGGCGGAAACGTGCTGACCGACAACGTACTGCTGGGCGACGCGCTGGCGCTGGCCGCGGGCATCGCCTGGGGCGCGACGACGGTGATCATCCGTAACTCGGTGCTGGCGAAGGCTTCGGCCAAACGCACGCTGCTGTACCAGTTGGTCGGCGCGTGCATCGTCGCGCTGATGGTGGCGTTCGCCTCGGGCCAATGGGGCTGGCGCGTCACACCGATGTCGCTGGTCAGCCTGACCTTCCAGACGTTCGTCGTCGCGGCCTTCAGCTACCTCGCGTGGTTCTGGCTGCTGCGCCGCTACCTCGCGTCACGGCTGGGCGTGTTCACCTTTATGACGCCACTGTTCGGCGTGGGCTTTGGCGTGACGCTGTTGGGCGAAACGCTCGAGCGCAGCTTCGTCATCGGCAGCGTGATGGTGCTGCTGGGGGTGGCGATGGTGAGTGGGTATGACTGGGTGAAGAAGCCGAAGCCTGTTGCGCAACGCGCCTGAGCCGTGCTCATGTCTTGACGCGGCGCAAGGTGACGGCAACAGGCGCGCCGAACAATGGTCGCCACCCTCGGGAGAGCCGCCCATGAACGCGTTTCTGCGACGTCCCACACGGCCCAGCGTTGTCGCCGCGGTCGCCTTGCACAAATTCGAAGCACTGGATCGCACGCACGCGCAGATGGTCGACCAGCTGCGGCACCTCGAGCGGCTGGTGGATCGCATCGATGCAAGCGGCGTGGACGACGCCGCGCGCGCGATGGCCGCGTCGATCGTCGCCTTCTTCGATGGCAGCGCACGCGCGCATCACGACGAGGAGGAACGCGTGGTGTTCCCGCCGCTGCTGACCGGCAGCGACACCATGCTGATCGAGCACGTGCGCCGGCTGCAGCAGGACCACGGTTGGCTCGAGGAAGACTGGCGTCAGTTACGCCCGCCGCTCGCCGCGATCGCCGAGGGCCGGACATGGTTCGAACCCGAGGTGTTGCGCCAGGGCTGCGAGGTCTTCAGCGCGCTGTACATCGAGCACATCGCGCTCGAGGAGTTGCTGGTCTACCCGGAAGCGAGGAAGCGCCTGGCCATGGAGGCCGAGGCCGTGAGTCGGCGCACTGGCATGCACTGAGACGCAGCCGCGCTCGACCTCGGGACCTCGGCGGCGACCTCGGGGACCTCGGCGGCCTCGACGGCGTGACCGCGCGGCACGACGCGCGCAACGGGTGAGTCAACCCGTCACGCTGTCATTGCCGCCTACCGCGTCACGGTCAGCGGTGCCGACACCGTCGCCCCGTTCGCGGTAGCGCTCAGCGTCACCGCGGTGTTGCGCTGCACGCGCAACGTCGTGACCTTGAAGCTTGCGCTCGTCGCGCCCGCGGGGATCGTCACGCTGGAAGGCACGGTCGCGGCCGAGGCGTTGCTGCTGGCAAGCCTGACCGTCACGCCGGCATTGCCGGTCACCGTCACCGTGGCAGCGGTGCCGCTGCGCTGGGGAACGCGACTGCGTGCCAGAACAAGGCTTTGCGGCTTGGGCGCGAGCGCGGGGTCGTTGACGGTGATGGTGACGCCTGCGGGTGCCGAGGCGGCGCCCACGGTGTCGGTCACGGTCAAGCGCGCGGTGTACTGGCCCGGGGTCGTGTAGGTGACGCTCGGGTTCGCTTCGGTCGAGGCGCGACCATCGCCCAGGTCCCAGAGGTAGCCAGCGATCAGACCGTCGGGGTCGCTCGAGCCCGTCGACCGCAATGTCACTGCCAGCGGCGCAGGGCCTGCGCTGGTGCTGACCGACGCCACCGCCACGGGCGATTGGTTGGCCAGCCCCGTCGCGCCGTAGCGCGATACGGCCTGCGGCGGCAAGTCGGGCGACGCGAAGTAGGAGCCCGCGCTGTTGACGTAGACACCGCCGTCGTTGCCGAGCCGCACGTCAAGGGCGAGCGTGCGCAAGCGGTCCGCGGCAACCCACTGCTGCGTGCCGTCGGCGGCGTACTTTACGGTGGCCGCCAAGCTGGTCCGCGTGCCGGTGGTTGTCAGCGCACTGGCATCGCCGCTGACATAGACCGAGCCGTCGCCCGCGACCGCGACGCTCTTCGGAGAGTCGCTGGTCCATCCGGGTTCGCCGAAGGTACGCTGCCAGAGCACGTTGCCCGCCGGGCCCACCTTGCTGGTGAGCCAGTCGTAGTACATGACGGTGGCCGACACCCCGCCGGGCGGCGGCGGGGGCGGCGGCGTGGACACCTGGCCGGCGATGACGAGGTTGCCGGAGGCATCGATGGCGGCGTCACTCGGCGTCACGCCCAGGTTGACTCGCCACAACTCGTTGAAGGCGCCGTCGTGACGAATCGCGAGGGTGTCGGCGAACACATAGACGTTGCCCGACGGCGCTGCGGCGACCGCCAGCGTCGAAAGGCTGCTCATCGGCTTGGTCCACACCACGTTGCCGTTGCCGTCGTATGCCACCACGGCGTCATTCGCCGCCGCGAGCACATGACCGGCGGCCGTCAGCGCAAGAGCCTTGCCGGAACTCAACCGTGCGCCGACAAACCGCGTCCACAGCTCGACCCCCGCGGGGCTGTACTTGGTCAGCGCGAACTGCGTGGCCGAGGCTTCGGCAGCGTACACGTTGCCGGCCGCATCGGGCAGCGCCAGCCAGGTGCGCCCGTATTGCATCGGCTTGACAACCTCCCACAGCAGGTTGCCCGCGGCGTCGTACTTCTGGACCAGCGCGCCGTCGACGGTGCGGGTGGTATCCACGGTAGACCCGGCGACGACGACACCGCCCGCGTGGTCGGTGACCACGGCGTGCGCCACGCTGCTGCGTGCCGCGGTGCGCCGCCAGGCAAGTGCGCCGCTCGGCGTGACCTTGCTCAGCACGATCGCAAAGGTGTTGCCGAAGATCGAGATCGGCTGGCTGGTGGTGTTCACCTCGTTGCCGACCGCGTAGCTGTTGTTAGCCGCGTCCAGCGCCATCGCTTTGCCTTCAACGCCGGCGATCGGTGCGACCCAGTCGGGCAACGTCTGCGCGTTGACCGCTCCGACCGCGAGTACGGTTGCGAGCAGTACGCCTGCCAAGGGCCCGAGCGCGAACCGCCCTGCAGACGTTCCATCTCGCGAACGCTTCCGGTCATTCGACTGTGCGCGTTGGATCGATGGACAAAAGGTTGTGAGCATGGCGTTCCTGTTGGTTTTGACGGTGAATCGTGTAAGTCGTCGCCCGCACCGTAGAAGCCGATGCTGAAGCCGCGCTTAACCAAGCCCGCGCGCCGCGACTGTCGGTGCGGCTCGATTGACCTGGAGCAAGAAGCCACTGATTTTGTGTTGGCGACAGCAGCATCGGGCGAGCGCCTTCGAGTGATGAACAACGGCGTCTGCCGAAGGCTCGCCCCTGCCGCGCGGAGACAGAGCGCGCAAGGCGCGTTTCAGTACATGCAACATCCGCGACGCAAGTTCACAGTGGCTGTCACGCGGCGGATGTCGGCTCCAGGTTGCCGGCCCCCAAGGGCGCCGCATGTTAAGACTCTTTACACTGCGCGCACCCGACGAGCTACCCCCACGTGCCCCACAACGTCACCGTCACCCGCCGCCGCAACGCGCTCGCGCTGTTCCAGGCCTTCGCCGAAGTCGAACTGGCCGCGGGGGCCACGCCGAAA
>CAVTXI010000005.1:0-21349 GCA_963738615.1 uncultured beta proteobacterium | reverse complement strand
TCATTCGACGCTCGATCTTCGCTTCTCCGGAGCCCGCCATGATTCTCGAAATCGCCGACATCCGTATCCAGCCCGGCCAGCAGGCCGCGTTCGACGAAGCCATCCAGCGCGGCCTGACGACCGTGGTGGCGCAGGCCAAGGGCGCGCGCGGCTGGAAGGTCAACAAGGGTATCGAAAGCCCCGAGCGCTACATCCTCCAGATCTTCTGGGACACGCTCGAGGACCACACCGTGGGGTTCCGCCAGGGGCCGCTCTTCGCGCAGTGGCGCGCGATCGTCGGGCCGTTCTTCGCGCAGCCGCCGGTGGTGGAGCACTTCGAGTTGCTGGCCAAGTCCTGAGGTTCGCGTTCGCGGTGTCGAGCCGCGCGCGGTCGGGGCTCCGTTTCCGAAGTCGCTTGTCGATGGACGTGGGGTCGATGGCACGAACCGGCCTCGACTACCCGTTCGAGCGCGCCGGGCGAGTGTCGCCAACAGACTGATCAGAGCCGCTCAACGTCGCCGGCCGAGCGACTCCTGTCGCCGTCCCCGGTCCTTCGAGGCACGCCATCGCGAGCGGTAGCTGTCCTCGCTGAACCGGGTACTGAAAGCTCGTGCGGGTCGGTCGGCGGCTTACGAACGACCGGTCGGCAGATCCCGATCACGTCCAGGTCACGGCGGCCGAAAACATGTAGCCGGCGCCATAGACGGTCTTGATGATCTTCGGGTTCTGCGGATCGCTCTCGAGCTTGCGGCGCAGGCGCGAGATGCGCACGTCGATCGCGCGGTCCAGCGGCGACAGGTCGCGCTGGCCGATGAGTTGTTCGCGCGTGAGGATCTGGTAGGGTCGTTCGACGAAGGCGCGCAGCACCTGCGTCTCGGCAGTGCCGAGCAGGTGCTCGCTGCCGTCGGCCGCGCGCAAGATGTTGGCGGTGCAGTCGAGCGTCCAGCCCAGGAAGCTGGCGTGACGGCGTGGTTGGCCGGGCGCGCCAGCACCGAGGCCCCCTGCGCGCCGGCGCAAGATGCTGCGCACCCGCGCCACCAACTCGCGCGGCTCGAAGGGTTTGACCATGTAGTCGTCGCCGCCCAGCTCGAGGCCCATGACGCGATCGACCGTATGGCCGCGGCCGGTGAGGATCAGCACGCCGCTGCTCGACAGCGTGGTGATTTGACGCACCAGCTCGTTGCCGTCGATGTCGGGCAGCCCGAGATCGACGATGCACAGATCGGGGCGCTCGGTCCGCAGGCGCCGCAGCAGCGTGGCGCCGTTGCGAAACGCCTCGGTGGCGAAGCCGAATTCGTGCAACGCGGCGAGCACCAGCTTGGCGATCGCATCGTCGTCTTCCACGACGTAGATCAGCGCCGCGGCGGCCACCCCGGTATCGGCCCGCGTTGCGGCAGCGTTCATTGGACAGCCCTGCGCGCTGCGCGCTTCGGGCTTCGCCCTTCGGAGCGGCCGGGCGGGCTCATGTCGCCGCCTCTTCGAGCAGCGCCGCGAGTTGCGGCTTGGTGAACGGCTTGGCCAGCAGCGGCATGTCGCTGGCATGGCCCAGATCGGGCGCGTAGCCAGTCATCAGCACCACCCGCGGCGCATCGCGGCGCGCCTGGGCGTGGGCCGCCAGCACCCGGCCATCGATGCCCCCGGGCATCACCACGTCGGTCAACAGCAGTGCGATGTGCGGCGTCTGGTCCAGGATCTGCAGCGCCTCGCTGCCGTTCTCGGCCTCGATGACGGCAAAGCCCAGTTCGACCAGCCAGCGCCGCACCACCTTGCGCACTTGGCGGTCGTCTTCGACCAGCAGCGCCAAGCCCCGATCGGCGCGGGCTTCGTCGTCACCCGGGCCCAACGGCAGCGCCGGCTCGCTGGTGAGGTCGCACGCCGGCAGCCACAGCGAGACGGTGGTGCCCTGGCCGACTGCACTGCGAACGCCGATCGCGCCGCCCGATTGTTTGATGAAGCCATAAACCATCGCCAGCCCCAGGCCCGTGCCTTGCCCCGCACGCTTGGTCGTGAAGAAGGGCTCGAACGCGCGAGCCAGCGTCGGCGCATCCATGCCGCTGCCGTCATCGCTGACTTCGATGCACACGCAGCGCCCCGCCGCGACTTGCAGGTCGGCGGCTTGCGCCTGGTCCACCACCCGGGCCGACGCGTGCACGCCGATGCGGCCTTGCGCGTGCGTGGCGTCACGCGCATTGAGGATCAGGTTGAGCAGGGCGTTCTGCAACTGGTCGGTATCGATCCAGGCCCACAGCGGCGCATCGCTGGCACCGATGTCGAGTTGCAGGCTGTCGGGCAGCGAGCGCCGCACCAAGCGGCCGACCGATGCGATCAGCAGCGCCACATCGGCGGCCTGCGCCTCGAGCGGCTGCGCGCGCGAGAACGACAGCAGCGCCTTGATCAGTTCGGCACCGCGTCGGGCGGCATCGACGGCGGGATCGACGAACTCGGCCACCGCGGGGTCATTGCCGTGGGTCGCCATCACCGCGCCCAGGTTGCCGAGGATCACGGTCAGGATGTTGTTGAAGTCGTGCGCCAGGCCACCCGTCAGCTGGCCCAGCGCTTCCATCTTCTGGGCCTGCACCAGCATCGCCTGCGCGCGCTTCTGCTCGGTGATGTCGAAGGTCAATTCGAAGCACCCGGCGATGCTGCCGTCGGGGGTGATCTCCGGAATCAGCGTGGTTCGCGCATCGACGCGGCGGCCGCTGACCAGCGCCGTTTGGTATTCGTAAGTCACCGCATGGCCGGCCAGCGCGCGCGCCACGCAGCCGCGGATGCTGGCGTCGCTGACGGCGCCCAGCGACTCCATCGCACTGGCTGCGCCCGGATTGGCGGTGTCCAGGCCAAACCAGTCGTGGTACCCGCGATTGATATAGCGATAGACGCCATCGCGATCGAAATACGCGATCAGCGCCGGGATCGAGTCGGTGATCAAGCGCATCTGCGCCTCGCTGCGCCGCAATTCGGCGGTGCGTTCGGCGACCCGGGTTTCGAGCAAGGCGTTGTGCTCGCGGATCTGGCGCTCGGCGTTTCTTTGCGCGGTGATATCCGAATACAGCGTCACGAAACCATGCCCCGGCACCGGCACGCCGCGCACCAGCAGCACGGTGCCGTCGGGGCGCGTGCGTTCGATTTCGTGCGGCTCGAAGGCGCGCGCGGCGCGCATGCGCTCGTCGATGTGGCGCTGGGGGTCGCTGCCACCGTATTCGCCGCGGTCGGCGTTGTAGCGAATGAAGCTTTCGAACGGCGCGCCGACGTAACCCATCTCGGCCGGGAAATCCAGCAGGCGCAGGAAGGTCTTGTTCCAGGCCACGAAGCGCAGGTTGCTGTCGATCAGCGTGAAGCCCTGGTCGATCAGATCGAGCGCCGCGCGCAGGGATTCATATCGGCTGAAGCGGTCGTGCTCAGGTTTGGCGAAGGAATCGATCACGCGGAGTCGATTCTAGGAGTCGGTGTGCCCGCATGGGCCGGCGCAATCATTCGTCACATTGGCTGCCGGCTGGTGAAACAGTCGCAGTTCATCCTTCGTGCCAACGAGGAAGTCCACGATGACGCGAACAAATCCCTACGACCTGGGCCTGGACAAGAACGAAGCCAACTTCGTCGCCCTGTCGCCACTGAGCTTCATCGAACGCTCGGCCAGCGTCTATCCGGAGCGTGACGCCGTCATCTACGGCTCACGCCGCCAGAACTGGCGCGACACGTACGCTCGCTGCCGGCGTCTGGCCAGCGGCTTGGCGCAACGCGGCATCGGCGTGGGCGACACGGTTGCCGTGATGCTGCCCAACGTACCGGCCATGTTCGAGGCCCACTTCGCCGTGCCGATGACGGGTGCCGTGCTTAATACCCTGAACACACGCCTGGACGCCGAAGCCATTGCCTTCATGTTGCAGCACGGCGAGGCCAAGGTGCTGTTGACCGACCGCGAATTTGCCGGCGTGGTCGAAAAGGCCCTGGCCATGGTCGGCGATCGACGCCCGTTCGTGATCGAGGTCGAGGACGACGACGCCCCTGCGGGCAGGCAACTCGGCGACGTGTCGTACGAGACCTTTCTGGCCCATGGCGACCCGGCCTACGCGTGGCAGTTGCCCACCGACGAGTGGAATGCGATCGCGCTGAACTACACCTCGGGCACGACCGGCAACCCGAAGGGCGTGGTCACGCATCACCGCGGCGCGTACCTGAATGCGGTGTCAAACGTCGTGACCTGGGAAATGCCGCGCCACGCGGTATATCTGTGGACCTTGCCGATGTTCCACTGCAACGGCTGGTGCTTCGCGTGGACGATGGCCCTGCAGGCCGGCACCAGCGTGTGCCTGCGCAAGATCGATACCGAGTTGATCTTCGAGCTGATCCGCGAGCACCGGGTGACGCACCTGTGCGGCGCGCCGATCGTCTACGGCATGCTGATCAATACCCCGCCAGCGCAGCGCGCCGGCATCACGCACGCCATCAACGGCCTGATCGCCGGCTCGGCGCCACCGGCCGCGATCATCGAAGGCTGCGAGCGTATCGGCATCGCCATCACGCACGTCTACGGCCTGACCGAGTCGTATGGCCCGGCGGCCGTGTGCGCGCCGCAGGTCGAATGGGCGGGGCTGCCCTTGGGCGAGCGGGCGCGCCTGAACGCGCGCCAGGGCGTGGCGTATCCGTTGCAGCAAGCCATCACGGTATTGCACCCGCAAACCTTGGAGCCGCTGCCTGCCGATGGCGAGACGATGGGTGAGATCTTTTTTCGCGGCAATCTGCTGATGAAGGGGTATTTGAAGAATGCCCAGGCCACCGCGGAAGCCTTTGCCGGTGGTTGGTTTCACACCGGCGATCTGGCGGTGACGCAGGCCGACGGCTACGTGAAGATCAAGGACCGCAGCAAGGACGTGATCATCTCGGGCGGCGAGAACATCTCCAGCGTCGAGGTCGAGGAAGTGCTGTACCGCCACCCCGACATCCTGTTGGCCGCGGTGGTTGCCAAGCCCGATGCGAAGTGGGGCGAGGTGGCGGTGGCATTCGTCGAACTGCGCGACGGGTCGACCGCCATCGAAGCCGAGATCATTGAACACTGCCGGGCCCAGATGGCGCGCTTCAAGGTGCCCAAGCAGGTGATCGTCGGCCTGTTGCCGAAGACCTCGACCGGCAAGATCCAGAAGTTCCTGCTGCGTGAGCGGCTGCGTTCGGCCTCGGCCATCGAAGCCTGAGGGCACCCACCATGGCCGACGACATCATCCTGCAGACCCAAGGTCTGACCAAAGAATTCAAGGGTTTCGCCGCCGTCCAGGACGTGAGCCTGAACGTCAGGCGCGGCAGCATCCATGCGCTGATCGGGCCCAACGGCGCGGGCAAGACGACCGTCTTCAACCTGCTGACCAAGTTCCTGCAGCCGACGAAGGGGACCATTCACTTCAACGGCATCGACATCTCGGCCGAAGAGCCGGCGCAGATCGCGCGGCGCGGCGTGATCCGCTCGTTCCAGATCTCGGCGACGTTCGGCCACATGACGGCCCTCGAGAACGTGCGTGTGGCTTTGCAGCGCAAGCTGGGCACGTCGTTCTGCTTCTGGCACTCCAAGGCGAGTCTGTCTGGCCTGGACAGCCGCGCGATGGAACTGCTCGAAGCGGTGGACCTTGCGCCATACGCCCGCACGCTGGCGGTGGAGATGCCCTACGGCCGCAAGCGCGCGCTCGAGATCGCGACCACGCTGGCGCTGGACCCCGAACTGATGCTGCTCGACGAGCCGACCCAGGGTATGGGCCACGAAGACGTCGATCGCGTGGCTGAGTTGATCCGCAAGGTCGCGGCCAATCGCACCGTGTTGATGGTCGAGCACAACCTGTCGGTGGTCGAGAAGTTGAGCGATGTGATCACCGTGCTTCAGCGCGGGCAGATCCTCGCCGAAGGACCGTACGCCACCGTGTCGCAAGACCCGCGGGTGCTCGAAGCTTATGTGGGGGTCGAAGCATGAGCACCGAGGAAATGCTGCGCATGACGGACGTGCATGCGTTCTATGGCGAATCGCACATCCTGCACGGCATCGATTTCAAGGTGAACGAAGGCGAGCTCGTGACCCTGCTCGGCCGCAATGGCTCCGGGCGGTCGACCACGCTGAAGGCGATCCTCGGTCTGGTCGGGCGACGCAGCGGTTCGATCATGGTCGACGGCAACGAGGTCACGGTGATGTCACCGCACCGCATTGCGCATCTGGGCATCGGCTACTGCCCCGAGGAACGCGGCATCTTCTCGGGTCTGACGACCGAAGAGAACCTGATGCTGCCGCCGGTGGTGCGCTCGGGCGGCATGACGCTCGAAGAGATCTACACCGTATTCCCCAACCTGTACGAGCGCCGCGCCAGCCCCGGCATGCGCCTGTCGGGCGGCGAGCAGCAGATGCTTGCCATGGCGCGCATCCTGCGCACCGGCGCGCGGCTGCTGCTGCTCGACGAAATCACCGAAGGCCTGGCCCCGGTCATCGTCAAGAAACTCGGCGAGGTGATCCGACTGCTGAAGACCCGCGGCTACACGATCGTGCTGGTCGAGCAGAACTTCCGCTTTGCGGCGCCGCTGGCCGACCGCCACTACGTGCTCGAACACGGCCGCATCGTCGCCACCGTCCACAAGGACGAACTCAGCGACAAGACCGAGATGCTGCACGAGTTGCTCGGCGTCTGAGAGCCTGAGCGGGGATCCGCTCGTCTATCTATTTCGTTCCCGCTCAACCACCCCGGAGATATTCATGAACTTCAAGCAACTCACCCTCATGGCCGCCATGGCTGCGGCCTTCGCGCCGGCACAGGCCCAGGTGTCCGACGGTGTCGTTCGCATCGGCGTGCTGACCGACCTGTCGGGGGCCTACTCCGACATCGCCGGCAAAGGCGCGGTCATCGCCACGCAAATGGCGATCGACGATTTCGTCGCCAAGGAAAAACCCACCTTCAAGGTCGAGATGCTTTCGGCCGACCACCAGAACAAGGGCGACAACGCCGCCAACAAGGCGCGCGAATGGTTCGAGCGCGGCGGCGTCGACGCGGTCAGCGAACTGGTGACGACCTCGGTCGCCCTGGCGGTGCAGAAGATCGCCAAGGAGAAGAACCGCATCGCGCTGATTTCGGGTGCCGCCTCGACGCGTATCACCAACGAAGACTGCAACGACGTGACGGTGCACTGGACCTACGACACCTACGCGGTGGCCAATGGCACCGCCAAGGCGGTGACCCAGGCGGGCGGCAAGAAGTGGTTCTTCCTGACGGCCGACTACGCCTTCGGCCATTCGCTCGAGAAGGATGCGAGCGCGGTCGTCAAGGCCAACGGCGGCGAAGTGGTCGGCGCGGTCCGACATCCGTTTCCGGGCAGCGACTTGTCTTCCTTTCTGCTGAAGGCGCAGTCGTCGGGCGCGCAGATCATCGGCCTGGCCAACGCCGGCGCCGACACCATCGCCTCGATCAAGCAGGCGGCCGAGTTCGGCGTCACGCCCAAGCAGCAACTGGCCGGCCTCTTGATGTTCATCAGCGACGTGCACTCGCTGGGCCTGAAGGTGACCCAGTCGATGTACCTCACCGAAGGCTTCTACTGGGACCTGAACGCTGACACGCGGGCCTGGTCGAAGCGCTTCTTCGACCAGCACAAGCGCATGCCGACGATGGTGCAAGCGGGGCAGTACTCATCGACGACGCATTACCTGAATGCGGTCAAGGCGCTCAACAGCGACGACACCCAGAAGGTGATGGCGCAAATGAAGAAGACCCCGGTCAACGACTTCTTCGCCAAGAACGGCACCATACGCGCCGACGGCCGCATGGTGCATGACATGTATTTGCTGCAAGTGAAGAAGCCGGCCGAGTCGACCACGCCGTGGGACTACTACAACGTGCGCGCCACGATCCCCGCGGCCGAGGCCTTCCAGCCGCTGTCCGCATCGACCTGCCCGTTGGTGCTCAAGGGCTGAGAGACATGCAAGTCTTCGGCATCAGCTCACAGGAATTGTTCGGGCAGTTGCTGCTCGGGCTCATCAACGGCTCGTTCTATGCCGTGCTGAGCCTGGGCCTGGCGGTCATCTTCGGCCTGCTCAATATCATCAATTTCTCGCACGGCGCGCTGTACATGCTGGGCGCGTTCCTGGCGCTGCTGGGGCTGAACCACCTCGGCATGAACTACTGGGTGGCGCTGCTGTTGGCGCCTGCGGTGGTAGGCGTACTAGGAGTATTGGTCGAGAGGCTGATGCTGCGCCACCTGTACAAGCTCGACCACCTGTATGGGCTGCTGCTGACCTTCGGCCTGGCGCTGATTGCCGAGGGCACGATGCGCTATTACTTCGGCATCTCGGGCGAGACGTATCCGGTGCCCGAGGCGCTGGAAGGCGGCGTCAACCTGGGCTTCATGTTCCTGCCGCTGTATCGCGCGTGGGTCGTGGTGGCGGCGTTGACGGTGTGCTTCGTGACCTGGTACGTGATCGAGCGCACGTCGCTGGGCGCGACCCTGCGCGCGGCGACCGAGCGGCCGCAACTGGTGCAGGCGCTGGGCATCAATGTGCCGGTGCTGGTGACTGCGACCTATGCCGCAGGCGTCGCGCTGGCCGGTTTTGCCGGTGTGCTCGCCGCGCCAGTGGTGCAGGTGAACCCGCTGATGGGCTCGAACCTGATCATCGTCGTCTTCGCCGTGGTCGTGATCGGCGGCATGGGCTCCATCCTGGGCTCGATCATCACCGGCCTGACCCTTGGCCTCGTCGAAGGCCTGACCAAAGTGATCTACCCGGAAGCGTCCGGCGTCGTGATTTTCGTGATCATGATCGCCGTGCTGCTGCTGCGTCCTGCGGGCCTGTTCGGCAAGCAGGCCTGATTGGCACGCCCAGGAAAACAGAAATGACCACCAGCACCACCGTCACGGCCCATCCTCTGCCAGGCGCCGAGCCGAAATGGTCGCGCCAGGCGCTCGGCTACGCGCTGCTGATCGCCGCCGGCATCGTCGCGCCGTTCGTCTTCTATCCAACCTTCCTGATGAAGGTGCTGTGCTTTGCGCTCTTTGCGTGCGCCTTCAATCTGCTGCTGGGCTTTGCCGGCCTGCTGTCGTTCGGCCACGCGGCGTTCTTCGGTGCTGCCGCCTACGTTTGCGCGTGGCTGAGCAAGGCCTGGGGCGTGACGCCCGAACTGGCGATCCTGGCTGGCGGCGGCGTGGCTGCGGTGCTTGGCGCCTTGTTCGGCGCGCTGTCGATCCGGCGCTCGGGTATTTACCTGACGATGATCACGTTGGCGCTGGCGCAACTGGTGTTCTTCTTCGCCGTGCAACTGCCATTCACCGGGGGTGAAGACGGCCTGCAGGGCGTGCCGCGCGGCAAGCTGTTCGGCCTGATCGATCTGAGCAACAACCTGACGATGTACTTCTTCGTCTTCGCGGTATTCGGCGCGGGGTACTGGCTTATTCATCGCACCGTCCATTCGCCGTTCGGCCAGGTACTGAAGGCCATTCGCGAAAACGAGCCGCGCGCCATTTCACTGGGCTACGACGTGGCGCGCTACAAGCTGCTGGCCTTCGTGCTGTCGGCCTTCCTGGCCGGCGTGGCGGGGGGCATGAAGTCGCTCGTGTTCCAGCTCGCCTCGCTGACCGATGTGCACTGGCACATGTCGGGCGAGGTCGTGCTGATGACGCTGCTTGGCGGCTTGGGCACGCTGCTCGGGCCGGCGGTCGGCGCCTTCACGATCGTGGCCCTCGAGAACGAACTCGCTGACAAGGTCGGCCCCTGGGTCACGGTGATCATGGGCGTGATCTTCGTGGTCTGCGTGCTGACCTTCCGCCGCGGCCTGGTCGGCGAACTGCTCGCAAAAACGGGTCAACTCGGTGGCAACAAAGCGCCGCAAGAAGGCCATTGAGCCCCAACCCTGTTTCAGGAAGACAAGCCGATGAGCCACTACGCCCCGCCGTTGCGCGACATGCTGTTCGCGATGAAGGAATTCGGCGGCCTCGAGGCCGTGCTGGCCCAGGCCGGCAACGAAGAAGTGACCAGCGACCTGGTCGAAGCGATTCTTGACGAGGCCTCGAAGTTCGCGGCCAACGTACTGGCGCCGATCAACAAGCAGGGCGACGTGCAGGGTTGCCGCTGGAGCGACGGCGTCGTGACGACGGCCGACGGTTTCAAGCAGGCCTACGCGGGCTTTTGCGAGAGCGGCTGGAACGGGATGCCGGCGCGCACCGAGTTCGGCGGCCAGGGCATGCCCACCCTGCTGTCGACCGCGGTGCTCGAGATGTGGAAGGCCTCGAATATGGCGTTCTCGCTGTGCCAGATGCTGACGCTCGGCGCGGTCGAGGCGATTGCGCACCACGGCAGCGACGAGTTGAAGCAGCGCTACCTGCCGGCGATGGTCGAAGGGCGCTGGACCGGCACGATGAACATCACCGAGCCGCAGGCCGGCTCCGACCTCGCGGCCATTCGAAGCAAGGCCGTACCCGAGGGAGATCACTGGCGCATCAGCGGCACCAAGATCTTCATCACCTGGGGCGAGCACGACATGGCCGAGAACATCGTCCACCTGGTGCTGGCGCGCCTGCCGGACGCGCCTGCCGGCGTGAAGGGCATCTCGCTCTTCCTGTGCCCGAAATTCCTCGTCAACGCCGATGGTTCTTTGGGTGCGCGCAACGACCTGGTGTGCGCGTCGATCGAACACAAGCTGGGCATCCACGGCAGCGCCACCGCGGTGATGTCGTTCGGCGAGGGCGCGGGCGCCGTCGGCTGGCTGATCGGCGAGCCGCACCAGGGCCTGGCCTGCATGTTCACGATGATGAACCACGCGCGCCTGAACGTCGGGCTGGAAGGGGTGGCGATCTCGGAGCGCGCCTACCAGCAGGCGCGCGGCTTCGCGCTCGATCGCGTGCAGGGCAAAACGCTCGGCCGCAGCGACGACTCGAACAGCGCCCCCAGCGCGACCATCATCGGCCACCCCGACGTGCGCCGCATGCTGATGGACATGAAGGCGCGCGTCGAAGCGATGCGTGCCTTGGCCTACTACACCGCCGGCCAGATGGACCGGGCCCATGGGCACGAAGACCATGCACTGCGCCGGAATGCCCAGTCGGTGGTTGACCTGCTGATCCCGATCGTCAAGGGTTGGTGCACCGAGAACGCCCTCGGCATCACGTCGCACGGCGTGCAGATCCACGGTGGCATGGGCTTCATCGAGGAGACCGGCGCCTCGCAGCACATGCGCGACGCGCGCATCACGACGATCTACGAAGGCACGACCGGCATTCAGGCCAACGACCTGATCGGACGCAAGGTGGCCCGCGACGGCGGGGCCGCGATGAAGCGGCTGATCGCCGCGATGAGCGCCGACGCCGCTGCGGAGGCTGAGGTCGACAGACACCGCGATGCCATGGCCGACAGCATGGCGGCATCGCTTGCCACGGGGCTGAAGGCACTGACCGAATCAACCGACTGGCTACTCGCCGCCCCGGGCCGCGCCGCCGCGGCCGGCGCGGTGCCCTACCTGAACCTGTGCGGCACGGTGATCGGCGGCTGGTTGATGACGCGCGCCGCAGCCGCCGCGACCGCGCAGCTCGCGCGCGGTGATGCCGACGCCGATTTCCTCACCGCCAAGCGCATCACCGCGCAGCACTACGCGCTGCACGTCCTGCCTCAGGCCGGTGCGTTGCGCGATACGGTGTTGCATGGCGCGGCCACCACGCTGGGTCTCGCCGACGCCCAGTTCTGAACTGACTGCGAAGATACCCGCGAACGAGATGAACGGCCACGACGTCGAGGATCTGCATCTGTGCACGCGGGCAACGTTCCTCGAGACGATCTTCGTTCACATGGAACGCGTTGTTGTCACCTGACATGCTCGCAAACAGCACGATGTCGGCCTCGGTGAATTGCCGCGACGACGCGCTTCGGTGGCCGCATCGCCCACGGCTTCCTGACCGCCAGCCTGATATCGGCCGCGGTCGCAAACGGCCTGCCCGGCCCGGCACGATCTGCCCCAGCCAGCAGTTGAACTTCCGCACCCCCGTGTGCCCCGGCCAGACGGCGCATGCTTGTGTCAGCGTCAGCGCGATTGACCACCAGCGCGCCGCGTCACGCTCGATACCGTCTGCCGCGTTGGCCAGACCGTGGTGATCGACGGCCAGGCGCGGATAATGACGACCTCGTCAGCGCCCGCCTCCGGCGCCCAGCGCAGTGGTCGTTGCGCCAGTGCCGGCGCCCAACTTGATCTGAAACCGCCGACGGCACGACCTTAAGGCCGGCGGGCGTCGCAAGGCGCTGCACGGCCCGTTTCGGAGAAATCGTCACCGCGCTCGGTCGGCGAACTGCGTCTGCTGTACCTCGAGACCGGTCATGGCGCGGTGACTTTCAGGCCGGATGGATGACCGGAAGTGTTAAGGGTTGTGCGACACCTGCCCTCAGGCCATCGCCGTTCGACGCTGTGTGCCCTGCACGGGCAGGTATCCCACAACCCTTAACAGTACTTGCCTTCTGCGACCGGCCGCTGCTGCAGATAGTGGCCGACGGCAACGGGTCGGTAGCGCGAGTAGGCGGGGTCAGTCAGCAGATGTTCAAGCTGCCCAGACCTTCAACCCGGAGGCAACGGCCGGACTGGCATCGTGACCGGTCATCCAGCCCGCGGCACGGCGCGCGCTTGGATGTCGGCGATGTAGCCGAGAGCGTGAACCGAGGGCGCGGCTGTCATCGACGGCTGTCGCTGCGGAGCGGGCGGAGCGTGAGCGTGTCGAGGACCGCGACGGGTTCTTGCCGTGATCACTCGAAGAAGCAGGCCTTCGTCCTTTTTTTTTTGCGCGTCGTCCATCCTCGAACTGCTGTTGGCGAGTCGCCTACAACGTAGGCGGTGTGACTACAATGTAGGCGAAACGTCTACGAGATGGTGAATCGTCTTCAGCAGCCATCATGAACGAATCCACCCTGATCGAAGTATTCGGCAGCCTGGGCCGCCTGCGCGCCTTGCGAGCCTTGTTCGCCGAGCCCGCACGCGGCTTCGGCCAGCGCGAGCTGGCGGGTGAAGCCGGGCTGGACCCGGGCAGCGTGGCGCGCATGCTCAGGCGCTGGACGGCGGCCGGGCTCGTCACGCGCCGCCAGCAGGACGGCCTGCCGCGGTACTACGCCAGTACCGACCCGGCGCTGGCGCCGCTGGTCACGTTGATGCAGCAGGACAGCACGCTGGTGCGCACGCTGCGCGAGGCGCTGTCGGGCGTGAAGGGCGTCGAAGTGGCGCTGGTGTTCGGCTCGATGGCGCGCGGCGCGGCGGGCGCGGGCAGCGATGTCGACGTGCTGGTGTTGGGCAGCGCGTCGGAGCTGCGGCTCAACGCCGCGCTGAAGCCGGCGGGCCGCGCGCTTGGCCGCGCGGTGCGTGCCACAGCCTTCAGCGTCGAATCGTTCAACAACCAACTGCGTGGTGGTGAGAGCTTTGCACGCGGCATCGTGCAGGGGCCACGTGTCGAGCTGATCGGAGATTTCGATGCTGCGATCTTTCAAACTGCTGGCCAGTGAGCCTGGGGCCCCGCTGCGGCCCCAGCCTGCCAACGCACGCGACGTCGTGGCCTGGCTGCAGGCCGCGCAGGTGAAGCTGCACGATGCGCAGCAGACGGTGGTGTCGGCCGGCACGCGCCTGGGACGCTGCTTGGGATGCGGTGCTCCTGGCCTGCTTGGCCGTAGCCGGCGCGCAGGGCTGGCGCGCCACCAGCGATAAGGGTCACCATGCCGCGGTGTTCGAAGGTGCGGCGCAGGCCATCGGTTTGCGCCAGGTCCGGTTCGACGAACTCGATGCCTTGCGCGATTGGCGCAATCGCGAGTACCGCGCGGGACAGTTCACCACGGTCCAAGAAGTGGCCGAGGCAATCGCCTGGGTGACGCCGTTCCAGGATGATGTCGCCGCCTGGTTTGCTCGCCAGCACCCGGCGCTGATGAAGCAGGGCCGCACGCCTGGATCCAGCTCGACCTGATCTGCGTGTCGCCAGATTCGCAGAGCGCCGCGTCCGGAGCCTCGTGTGCATCGCTGGTAGGTGGGGCGGCGGTAATGTCGCGGGCAGCGCCATCCGCCCTCGAAAACCGTGACCCCCACCGAAACCCCGCTGTCCCCCATCCTGCAAGCCCTCGAACGGCCACCGAAACGGTCGCCCAGATCATCCAAAAGCAAAGCGGCCCAAACCGCCGACACGTTCTGCGCCGAAGGCCGTTTGCCGGTCGATGCCTTGTCAGTTTCCGTCAATGACCTCGGCCTGCTGGGCAGCCCGTTGCCGCCGGCGGCTGCGCGGGCACTGCACGCGGCCAGCACCCCGGCACGCCATGGTCGGCGCGACAAGACGCTGCTGGACAAGCGCGTGCGCGACACCGGCGAGCTGCACGCCGACACGTTGGCCCTGCACTGGGCCGACGGGACCTTCGACGCGCTGCAGTCCGAGGTGGCATCGGCGCTCGGGCTGCAGCAGATCGAAGCGCACCTGCACAACCTGCTCGTGTACGGCCCCGGGCAATTCTTCAAACCCCATCAGGACACCGAAAAGCACCCCGGCATGGTCGCCACGCTGGTGCTGGTTTGGCCCTGCGCGCACATCGGCGGCGAGTTGGTCGTGCGCCATGGCAGCGAGCAAGTGCGCTTTGCATCGCAGCACCTGCGTACCGACACGATCCGCTGGTTTGCCTTCTACGCCGATTGCCGGCACGAGGTGCTGCCGGTCACCGAGGGCTGGCGTGTCGTGCTCGGCTTCGACCTGGTGCTGCCGGCGCAGAACGCGACCCCTCGCGCCCCGGTGCCGCCAGCGCTGCTGGACGCGCTGCGTGAGCATTTCTTCCCTGCGACCGGGCCGGCGTTGCAGCCCTGGGTGTTCCTGCTGGACCACGAATACACCGAGCGCGGCCTGCACTGGCCGCAGCTCAAAGGCGCTGACCGGCCGCGCGTGGCCGCACTGCGTGCCGCCGCCGAGGCGCTGGGCCTGTCGGTTCACCTGGCGCTGGCCGAAGTCCACGAGCAATGGACCGCCACGGAGGACGGCGGCGGCCGCATGCGGCGAGGTTGGCGCGGCCGGGGCGACTGGGACGACTCCGGCGACCCCGAGCCCGACGAGTTGATCGATCGCGACATCGTGCTCGATCACTGGGTCGATGCCGACGATCGGCTGCTGCGCCGCGAAGCACTGCCGGTGGCCGAGTCCGACACCGCCAGCTCCACCAGCACCGACGAGTCCTTCCTGGTGAACCAGGAGTACGAGGGCTACATGGGCAACTACGGCGAGACGCTGGAGTATTGGTACCGCCGCGCCGCCCTGGTGATCCAGACACCGATCGCCGAACAGGCCGGCCGTTTCGTCTCGGACTTCGACGCGGCGCTGGCCGACGCGCTGGCGTTGGCCCGCGAAGGGCGCGGCGACGAGCTGGCAACCCGCCTGCACGCAGCAGCCAAGGCGCTCGATGCGCAGCGCCATAAGCGCGGCCGCGCACTGTTCGCCGCTTACAGCAAGTTGGCCGCCGCATTGCCCGACGCCGAGCAGGCGCGCGGCCTCGTGGACGGATTCGAATGGGTCGAGTTCCAAAGCGCCGATGCGCGCGCACTGGCCCGGCTGTCGGCCCACCGCGGTGAGGCCTGGACTGGGGACTTGATCGATGCTTTGACACAGCCGGCCGACCGTTGGGACCGACGCCGCTGGCGCCTCGGGCATTCGCGCGGGGCGGACAGCGCCGGCGAAGCTCGCCCTCCATGGCCGCAGCCGCTGGCGCCTTGGCTGGATGCGGGCCAAGCCGGCGGGCTGAGCAAGGCGTCGATCGATCGGTTGCTGCAGCGGTGCCAGCAGGCGCTGTCGGCTGCCGACACGTCGCTGGCGCCGCTGACGCCGGCCCACCGCGCGGCCAGCCTCGCATCACGGCTGCAGGCGCTGTGCGACTTGGCCATGGCCTTGCGCCATTCGTCGAACGTCGCCGACGCGGTGCACCTTCTTGTGCGCCACGTCCTGGCGCATCCGCTTCTGTACCCACCCACGCGCCTGCGTCCGCTGGTGCAGGCCGTGCCGGCCGGCGCACCAGCCGCCACGCAGGCCTTGCGCGAAGCGGCGATGGCAGCGCTACGTAAGGCGCTGCGCGCAGCCGAACGCAGTGCCGATGACCACACGCTGGACGGCATCGAATGGGCCTGCCGCTGCGCCGATTGCGGGGCAGTCATCCACTGGGCCGAGTCGGCGCAGGCGCGAGCATTGACGCTGGCGATGCCCGAGGCCCGCCGGGGGCACGTGCAGGAGCGCTTGTCGGACGCAGCCGCGCCGCTCATCTGCACGACGCTGCGCCAAGGGTCGCCGCACAAGCTGGTGATCAGCAAAGCAGCCGGCTTGCACGACAGCCGTCGAACGCTTCGTCGAGCGTGGGAAGGCGACTTGGCCGCGATGGACGCCGGTATCCGGGTGCCAGCCGATATCGGCCCCACCAATTGCCGGCGCTGACCGAACTCGACGACCTGCTGGCGGTCGACGACACGAGCCGCGTCGGCGCGCTTCGCCTGCGCGACCCCGATGGAACGTGGCACCGCACGGTGCCCGAGGGCCGGCGCAGCACCCCGCCGTTGATCGACCTTGCGCGCACCTATCGGGCCAGCCGCGCTGTCGAGCGCGGACAAGACACGGCCCAGGACCTGCGCTGGCTGCGAGGCAAGGGCACGTCGCTGGGCGGCATGCGCCCCAAGTGCACGATGGTCGACGAAGACGGCCACCTCGCCATCGGCAAGTTCGCGAGCATGGACGACACGCGCAGCGTGACGCGCGGCGAGGTGCTGGCGCTGAAGCTGGCGGCCAAGGCCGGCATCGACGCCGCGTCGGCGCGCGTCGTTTCGCTGGCGGGTGACGACGACCGCAACGTCGCAGCGTTGGCCGTGATCCGACGCTTCGACCGTGCGCGCAGCGAAGGCGTCGTCGACGCGCGCATCCCCTACCAGTCAGCCGCGTCGCTGCTGCAGGCCCCGCGGGACGCAGAAGACCGCAGCTACACCGACATCGTCGACGCCATCCGCGCGCTCGGCCATGCGCCCACGCGCGACG
Source organism: uncultured beta proteobacterium (assembly GCA_963738615.1). GTDB lineage: Bacteria > Pseudomonadota > Gammaproteobacteria > Burkholderiales > Burkholderiaceae_C > CAVTWY01. The sequence goes on along the minus strand of CAVTXI010000005.1, from coordinate 4,369 downwards.
TGCGCCAACTCTGGCGCCGCCTCGTCTTCAATCTGCTGATCACCAACGTCGACGACCACCTGCGCAACCACGGCTTCCTGCACGTCGAGCGCGGACTGTGGCGGCTGGCGCCCGCCTTCGACATCAACCCCTTCCCCGACAAGGACCGCGAATCCAAGACGTGGCTGTCCGAGCAGGAAGGCCCGATCACCGACATCGCGATGCTGCTGGCCCGCGCGCCTTACTTCGCGCTCGACAAGCCGCAGGCCCTGGCCGTGCTGGGCGAGGTGCATGGCGCGGTGTCGACGTGGCGACGCGTCGCGATGGGCTCGGACGTTGGGTTGCAACCGGCGGAACTGGACGACTTTGCGCCGGCGTTCGAGCATGAGCAGATGGACGCGGCTGGTGTGCTGCTGGGTCGATAGAGCACCGCTGCCCGAGGGGTGGGATCGCATAAAGTGGCTGGGTCTTCGCCGCGCATCTCCGGAGCCGTCATGTCCACCGACCCCATCGTCATCGTCTCCGCCGCCCGCACGCCCATCGGCGGCCTGCTCGGCGACTTCGCTTCGCTTGCTGCGTGGGAACTCGGCGCGGTTGCGGTGAAGGCCGCGGTCGAGCGCGCGGGGGTGCCCGGCGATGCGGTCGACGAGGTGATCTTCGGCAACTGTTTGATGGCGGGGCAGGGCCAGGCGCCTGCGCGGCAGGCGGCGTTGAAGGCGGGGCTGCCGCAGTCGGCGGGTGCGGTGACGATGTCGAAGATGTGCGGCAGCGGTATGCGTGCGGCCATGTTCGCGCATGACATGCTGGTGGCGGGCAGCGCGCGTGTCGTTGTCGCCGGGGGCATGGAGAGCATGACCAACGCGCCGCACCTGATGTTCGCGCGCAAGGGCGTGCGCTATGGCGCCGCGCCGATGTTCGACCACATGGCGATGGACGGGCTCGAGGATGCCTACGAACGTGGCAAGGCGATGGGTGTGTTCGCCGAACAGTGCGTCGACAAGTACCGCTTCACGCGGCAAGCGCAAGATGAATTTGCGATTGCGTCGACGCAACGCGCGAAGAAGGCGAACGAGGACGGCAGCTTCGATTGGGAGATGGCGCCGGTCACGCTTGCGTCGAAGGCCGGCGAGACCGTCGTGAAGTACGACGAGCAGCCGTTCAAAGCGAAGCTCGACAAGATCCCGGGCCTGAAGCCTGCGTTCAAGAAAGACGGCACGATCACCGCGGCGAACGCGTCGAGCATCTCCGACGGCGCCGCGGCGCTGGTGTTGATGCGCGCGTCGACAGCAAGTGAACTCGGCGCGAAGCCGATCGCACGCGTGGTCGCACATGCGGTGCACGCGCAGGCGCCCGAGTGGTTCGCGACCGCGCCCGCGGGGGCGATCCGCAAGGCGCTCGACAAGGCGGGCTGGAAGCCGGGCCAGGTCGACCTGTGGGAAGTGAATGAAGCTTTCGCCGCGGTGACGATGGCGGCGATGGTCGACTTCGAGTTGCCGCACGACATCGTCAACGTGCACGGCGGCGCCTGCGCGTTGGGCCACCCCATTGGCGCCAGCGGCGCGCGCATCATCGTCACGCTGTTGGGGGCGTTGAAGAAGCGCGGCAAACAACGCGGCGTTGCGTCGCTGTGCATCGGCGGCGGCGAGGCCACGGCCTTCGCGGTCGAGATGCTCTGACGCCATCGTTGGCATGCATCGGCATCGTTGTTTTGGACTTCCTGCAAACCCTCGGCGTCCAGAGCCTGCTGCTGTTCGCGACCACGGTGTTCGTCGTCAACGCGGCACCCGGCGCCGACATGCTGCTGACGTTCACCAACACGATGAAGCACGGCGTGCGCGGCGGCGTGGCGACGTTGGCGGGCATCTCGGCCGGGTCGCTGGTGCACACCGCGTTTGTCGCGCTGGGCATCGCGGCGCTCATCGCGGCGTCGCCTGCGGCCTTCAAGGCGGTGCAGTGGGCTGGTGCTGCGTACCTGGTGTGGATCGCGATCTCACTCGCGCGTGAAGCCTTCGCGCAGCCGACAAGCGCGCTGAGCGATGACGAGGTGATGGACCAGTTGCGCGGCATGGGCAGCTTCGATGCGGCGTCGCCCGGACCCGCGGTGCCTGGTCCCTCTTCACCCGCCGTTGCACCGCAGACCGCGGCAGAGGGTCGCGGCCCCTTCGTGCAGGGCCTGGTCACCAACGTGCTCAACCCGAAGGTGGCGCTGTTCTTCATGGCGCTGCTGCCGCAATTCGTCGCGCCGAACGTCGAACCGAAGTGGCCCGCGTTCGCGTTCCTGGGTGCGTGGTTCGCGGTGCAGGGCTTTGCGTTCCTGGTCGTCTTTGTGCGCATGGTCGCGGTGCTGCGGCGCTGGCAGCCCACGCCGCAGCGGCGCCGTGCGCTGTACCTGGTCGCGGCGACCGCGATCCTGCTGGTGGCGGTGCGGCTGGTGCTGACCGGGGCGGGGGGCTGACGCGGTGGTGCGCGCGGCGGCGCAAAGCGGCCGGGTGGACCAAGCAGCCCACTGGTCGGTGCACGCCGGACTGTTGGGCACGGCGGTGTTGTGGGGTGCGTCATGGCCGGCCGGCCGCGTGCTGGCGTTGTCGATGCCGCCGGTCACGTCGGCGGCGTGGCGATTTCTGATCGCTTCGGTCGTGCTGTCGATCTGGCTTTCATTCAGACGCGGCTGGCCGCGCCTGAGCAGCCGCCAATGGGCCGGGCTGGTGCTTGGTGGCGTCGTTGGCGTGGCGGCCTGGGCCGTGTTGTTCATGCTGGCGTTGCAGCGGGTCGAAGCGTCGCGTGCCGCGATCGTCGTCACGACGAATCCGGTGTTCACCACCGTGCTTGCCGCGTGGCTTTTCAAAGAACGCTTCAACGCGGGCATCGCGCTCGGGCTGGCGCTGGCCGTGGGCGGCGCGGTGCTGGTGCTATCGAAGGGCAACCTCGTCGCTTTGTTCTCGGGCGCCTTCGGCATCGGCGAATGGCTGCTGCTGGGTTGCATCGCGAGTTGGACCAGCTACACCCTGATCGGCCGTGCGTTGATGCGCGGCATCGACTCACTGGCGGCCACCACGTTGTCGATGCTGGTGGGCACCGCGCTGCTGTGGGTCGTCGCGCTGGTGGTCGACGGCCCGGCGTCGATGGCGCAGACCGCGCGCACGCTGACCCCATCGATCTGGGCCCTGCTGGTGTTGATGAGCCTGGGCGCCACGGTGCTGGCCTACGCCTGGTTCAACCGCGGCATCGCGACGCTGGGTGCGGGCACCGCGGCGGGCTACATCAACCTGGTGCCGATCTTCGGCGTCGCGCTGTCGGCGCTGACGCTGGGTGAAAAGCTGGACACCTGGCTGGCGATCGGCGGCGCGCTGACCGTGACGGGGCTGATGGTGAGCCACCGGGCGCGGCGTGGCTGACGGCGGTCGACGGCGTGCGACTGCGTGGTCACTCGTCCTTCTCTTCGTCGCGTACTCGGACTTCCAGGGCTTGCCGATCGCGCTCCAACGCCTGCCGCAATTCGTCTTCACTGGGCAGCACCAGCCGGTATTTGCTGGCGAACAGTTGTTCGCTCTCGTGCAGAACCGAGTAGCGCACCACCGATTGGTCCTTGCTGCCGCACAGCAGGATGCCCACCGTGGGGTTGTCGCTTTCGCCGCGCCGCAGGTCGTCGTATAGGCGCACGTACATATCCATCTGTCCGATGTCCTGGTGCATGAGGTGCCCGGTCTTCAGATCGATCAGTACGAAGCACTTCAGCAGATAGTTGTAAAACACCAGATCGACGTAGAAGTCCTGCGTCTCGGTGCTGATGCGCTGTTGGCGTCCGACGAAAGCAAAGCCCTTGCCCAGTTCCAACAGGAACTGCTGCAGCTTGTTCATCAACGCGCGCTCGAGGTCCGATTCCAGCAACCGTCCCGCGTCAGGAAGCCCCAGAAACTCCAGCATCACCGGGTCACGCACGAACTCGCGTGGGCTGGCGCCCAGGTCCGCATTGGCCTGCTCGCGATTCGCCAGCAAGCGCTCGCGGTAGAGGGTGCCGATCTGCCGCTCCAGCAGGCGCGTAGTCCAGTTCTGGGCCGCGGCCTCTTGCATGTACCAGTGGCGTGCATCGGACGCGTCGACGCGCAGGAGCAAGCGGTAGTGCGTCCAACTCAATTCGGAACGCAGTGCGTTCCAAATCGGGAACTGCAGGAAGAACGCCCGCATGTTGCGCAGGTTGCGCTCATCGAACGATCCGGTGTCCACCACCGTGCTCGCGGCGCGGCTTTTCAAAGAACGCTTCAACGCCGGGATTGCGCTCGGGCTGGCGCTGGCTGTCGGCGGCGCGGTGCTGGTGCTGTCGAAGGGCAACCTCGTCGCCTTGTTGTCGGGAGGCCTCGGCATCGGCGAATTCTGGGCTGCATCGCAAGCC
>CAVTXI010000004.1:0-1227026 GCA_963738615.1 uncultured beta proteobacterium | reverse complement strand
GACGGCGGCGCCCACGTCAACACGACATGCAACACGTCGACGACCACCTTCCTGTTGTCGTACTGGGCCCGCGACCGTGCGACGGGACGGATGCCGGTCGAGCTGGCGGTCCACAAGCTGACCCAGGCGACCGCCACGCTGTACGGCTGCGGCGATCGCGGTGTGTCACCCTCGGGTACCTCGGCGATCTGAACATCATCGACCACGATGCGCTCCAACTGCACGCCCCGCACGTGGTCGACGACCTGCCGGGTGGTGCGTGTCGCCTGATCCAAGGAGCCGACGGCTACGTGGCGACCGTCAAGTCGGGAACCGTCACCTTCGCCGACGGCGAGCACACCGGCGCATTGCCCGGCGTGCTGCGGCGGCATTGGCGGGCGACGGTGCTGCTCGGCCTGCTCTGCGGGTTCGCCGCCGGCGCGGTGGGCGCCGGGTGGGCGACGGCCCGGACCACCTCCCGGGCCTTTCCTCGTTTCGTCGAGCAGTCGGGCACGAACACCTTCGTCGTCTCGTGCGGCACGGGAACAGCCGATCAACTTCGAGTTGTGTGCGAAGTTTCCCGATCGAGCGTTCCGCGACACAGTGGCCGGCGTCCGCGGTGTTCGGGCCGCCGCACGCGGCCGCGGCGGTGGTCGGTCAGCTAGCGCGTTCCCGGACGACGACCCGCGCTCGGACTGGTCGTGTTGTACGCCGACCCGCCGGGATCGCCCGAGAACGGGTCCGGCCTGCTCCTGGCCGGAGATCGCGTGACGCCCGAACGGCCGGGCGACATCGTCGTCAACGAGTCCGCCGCGCCGTTCCGCCGGCATCGAGATCGGGCAGCGTCTCACGTTCACTCCCTACCTGGCCGACCAGTCCGACGCCGCGAACGGCGGAGTGGTTCCGCACGGGCCACCGGTCCGCGGCCGCGTCGTCGGCATCGTCCGCCAACCCGTCGATCTCGCGGCGAACGCAAGCGAGAGCAAGTCGGCCAACTTCGACGTGTTGGCGATGGTCGTCCCCCCGCGTGGTGGGCCGCCGAACCTGACGTGTACCGCTACGGCGCGGGCGTCGCGGCGTCCTTCGCTCCCGGTGCAGACATCGATCGGGTGAAGGCCGATGTCGTGCAATCGTTGCGGCCGCCGGAATGCGCAGTTCGAGACCGAGTCGTCCGAGGACGTGTCGACCGTCTTCGACGCGATCAACTACGAGGTGTGGGCGGCGCGTGCGTTCGCCGTCGTCATTGCCCTCGTCGGGTTGCTGCTCCTCGGCCAGGCACTGAGCCGTCAAGTCGGGCGGGAGAGCAGCGACGCCGGCCTGCTCCGCGCGCTGGGTCTGACTCGCGCGCAACTCGCGCGCTGGCGTCCGGTCTGCGGTGGACCGTGACCGGCATCGTCGCGGCGGTCACCGCGGTAGCAACCATGTTCGCCGCGTCGCCGCTCGCTCCGATCGGTGTGGCCCGCAAGACGATCGAACACGCGCACGTCGATCTCGATGGCGTCGTCGGGTCGTTGATCGCGATCGCCACGGTTGTCGCGATTGCGCTGGGCGGTGCGTGGAGCGCATGGCGGATCCGCAGCCGAACCAGCCGGGTTCCTTCTTCGTCGTTGGCCATCCATGCGGTGCGGCCGGCGGCAGCCACCGGGATCGCCGCGACGCTCGGGAGCCTGCGCCGCCCGCTGCGCACCAACTCGGCGACCGCGCTCGGCGCGATCGTGCTGGTCGCCGCGGCGGCGATCGCGACTGCGGCGCTCGTCCACTCCTACGACCGTTTGCTCGACCGTCCGCCACAGTTCGGCGCGCCGTGGGATGCGGTCGTCGGCAACAACTCGAGCCCCGAAGAAGCCGCGCAGGTCGCGGCCCGACTTTCCGGCATCGACGGTATCGACGGCGCGGCCGGGATCGTTGACCTCGACGGGAGCGCGCGTCGGACGCGAGGCGTCCCGATCGTCGCGTTCGTCGCGGCCGGCGAGCTGGCCAAGACGATCGAGCCCGCGATCACCGACGGCCGCGCACCGACCGCGCCGGGCGAGATCGCGCTCGGTGCGGTAACGATGCGTCACCTCGGGTTGGGACTCGGCGACAAGGTCCGACTCGAGATCCCGGACACGAAGGTCGGCGCACTGCGCGTACGCGTCGTCGGTCGGGCCTTGCTCGAACAACACCTACGGACTCGAACCCGGCACGGGCGGAGTCATCGCCGGCGAGTGGGCACGCGACCTCCTCCGCCTCGAGGGTTCCGAAGCCTCACCGCAACAGATCGCAGTTCGGATCGCGGACAACGCCGACCGCACCGCAGTACTGGGCGCGCTGAAACAAGAGTTCCCCGAGTCGTTCAGCGAACCGATCCCGAGTACGGGCCTACGCAACCTCGGCCGAATCCGACAGCTCCCGTGGACACTCGTCGGAATGCTGGCGCTGCTCGGCGGAGGCGTCGCGCTCCAAGCACTCCTCGCGTCCGCACGGCGCCGCCGCCACGAGCTCGCCGTCCTGCGCGCGATCGGGTTCACCGCAGCCAACGCCCGCGCGTCGTTGCGCTGGCAAGTCGCAACCCTGAGCCTGATCGCGGCCGCGCTGAGCATCCCGACTCGGCCTGCTCGCCGGTCGGCTCCTTTGGCAACTGATCGCGCGGCGAACGGCCTCGCGATGGGCGCCTTCGTCCCCGCGCGGGATCGTTGCGCTGATCGCCGGCCTCGCGTTCGCGGTACCGATCGCGCTGATCGCGCTCCCCGCGTGGCTCGAAGCTCGCCGGAACGCCGCCACGATCCTCCGGACCGAGTAGGTCTACAATCCCCGAAGCAACGCGTAACTTGGGCCCGTGGTAGCAACGCTCGACCGACCTTCCGGGCGTGATCGAGGAAGTCGGTCGACTCGCCGCGATCGACAGCCACCATTCGTGTGTGATCGTCGGCGACGCGGGTATCGGCAAGACCGCGGTTCTCGACGCGGGAATCGCCACGGCACGCGTTCCGGTGCGCCGGCGCGCGTTCGAGATGCTCGGAGCCGAGCCCTACTTCACGTTCGCGAAGCCTTGGGATCGCAGCTGTCGGGCGAACCGCCGGAAGTCGTTCGCCTGCTGAGTGCCCGGCTGAGAACCTCCGTGCTGGCAATCGACGACGTGCAGTGGTGCGATCCCGACACGATTGCCGTTCTCAACGAGCTCGTGGCCGCAGTACCCATTGTCGTGACGGTACGCGCGGAGGTCTCGGCCGCCTCCGGGCTCATCGATCGGATGATCGGGATGGGCGAAGTCATCGAGCTCACGGCGCTTGACGACGACGTGATCCGGAGGCTGCTCGAGCGTTGGCATCCCGGCACGCCCCGGTCCCGATCTGACCCGGTGGACTCGATCGGCCGCCGGCAATCCCCTGGCCGCGCAGGTCACCGGCGCAGGAACGCCTCCGACGCCGAAGCGCGCGCGTGCTGCCCGACATCGGCCGCGCGCTGCGCCTGGTTTTCGCCGAGCCGAAGTCGCAGACCGCGAGCCCCGGCGCCACTGCGCTGTTCGACGAAGCCAGCGGCACGCTCTTCGCGGGGGCGTTGCTCGACGCGCAGACCGTGCCCGACATCCAGGACGCCGACCTCGCTGCGTGGCAGACCGCGCGCGCAGGGCCTGCGTGCGATGGGCGCCGGCGCATCGTGCCCGGCCGGGGCCCGGTGGCGACGTACGCATCGTCGACGATGTCGATGCCTACCTGCGCGAGTTGAACACCAGCGTCGACGCTTTCGTGAAGGCCGGCCGGCCGCTCAGCGACGTGGCCGACGCGATCGAACTTCCCGCGCTTCGCCGCGTGGGACCGCTATGAAACCACCCACCGCAGGAACGCGTCGATCCTGTATCTTCGGCGCGAGCGGGAACTGATCATCCGCAGCGGGTGACGCGGGATCGAAAGATGGATTGGAGATCGACCATGACCGACATGACCAACATGCCAGACAAGACGAACGCACGCCGCCGCTTCATCGGCCGCGCCGCAGCGCTGGCCGCTGCCGCGACGCGCTGCCCCGGGCCCACGCACAGGGCCTGCCGACCAACACCGGCCACGACGACCCGTCGCCGCCATGGGACAAGCTGCGCGGCAAGCTCTACGGCGCACGCCCGATCGCCACCGGCGACGCGAGCCTGGTGCAGTTGGTGATCCCGCTGCGCGCGGCTTATGGCGCGTCGGTGCCGGTGAAGTTCCTGACGCGCGTGCCGCAATCCGCCGACCGGTACCTGAAGCAGGTGCGCTTCGTCGTCGACAAGAACCCGACGCAGGTCGCGGCCACGCTGGACCTGACGCCCGAACTCGGCCAGGCGAATTTCGAGACCCGCCTGCGCGTCAACGAATACAGCCATGTGCGCGCCATCGGCGAGATGAACGACGGCAGCCTGCACATGGCGTCACGCTACGTGAAGGTGTCGGGCGGCTGCAGCGCGCCGCCCAACCGCGACCAGATGCACCTGCTGGGCAAAACCAGCCTGCGCATCCCCGAGGGCCTGAAGCGCGGCGAGCCCACCGTGGCCGACGTGACGGTCGTGCACCCGAACGACACCGGCTTCGAACTGAACAACATCACCGTGATGTTCATCCCGCCGCATTTCGTGCGCCGCGTGAAGGTGACTTACGGCGACAAGCTGCTGTTCGACGCGGACCAAGACTTCTCGATCAGCGAGAACCCGACGTGGCGCTTCAACTTCGTGCCACGCGCATCGGGCGTGCTGGTCGCCGAAATCGAAGACACCAAAGACCAGCGCTTCCAAGGGCGGCTGGACCCGACGAGCGCCGCATGACGATGCGCCGCGCGATCGCCGCGGCCCTGCTGGCGCTGTGGGCGTCGCTCACATGGGCGGCCTTCCCCGCGGCCTATACGCCGATGACGGTCGAGCCCACGATCGAAGGCGGCATCTACACCTTCGACCTTCGCGCCGCGCAAGCCAAGGCGCGCGAGACGAAGAAGTCGCTGTATGTCTACCTTGGCGCACACAACTGCGGCTACTGCAAGAAGTACGAAGCCTTCCTCAGCGCCAACGCCAAGGAATTGATGCCGCACTTCGCCAAGGACTACCTGGTGATCGACCTGCGCGGCGACCTGCGCGCCACCAACAAACACGTCGTCATCCGCACCGAGAAGCTGCACCTGCCGTACACCGATTTCCAGCATGCCATCGGCGACGAACGCACCCGCGTGCTGACCTATCCCAACGTCTGGCTGTTCGCACCCGACGGCAAACCGCTGATGCAGATGCCCACCGGGGCGGGCACGTTCGAGACCGTGCCGGAGCAGTTGGAGATCTTGCGGCTGGTGAATTGAGGGGCTGCTGCGACGTTCGCGCGCCTTCGCGTCACGCCGCCGGGCGCAGCGCCACCCAGTAGCCCCACAACACCGCCAGCGACATCAACGTCACCGGCACGCCCACGCGGGCGTGGTGCTTCCAGTCGATCGTGACGCCGGCCTTCTCGGCCAGGTCGACGACGATGAGGTTGGCGATGCTGCCCACCAGCAGCAGGTTGCCGGCGAAGGTGCTGGCCAATGCGAGCAGCACGCCGATGTCGTGGCCGGCGTCTTTCAGGTGCGGCACCAGCAGCATCACCGCGGGCACGTTCGACACCAGGTTCGACATCAGCGGCACCGACGACGAGCAGCGTGCCGGGCTCGTTCAGATGCACGCCCTGTGTCGCCAGCCACGTCACGCTTTTCGTTGGCAGGCCCGTCGCCTGAAAGGCGTGGTTGACGATGAACAGGCCGATGAACAGCAGCAGCAACTGCCAGTCGACGAAGCCCATCACCTGCGCGGAGTGCAGCCGCCGGCTCAGCAGCAGGATGCCGGCGCCGACCAGCGCGGCCACCTCGCGCGGCAAACCGGTGAACAGGAACACGACAAAGAGCGCGGTGGCCACCAGCAGCCCCTTGGCCGATTGCACCGGGTCGAAGGGCGGCTCGTCGTCGACGACAGGGGTCGCAGGGCCGCGCGCGTCGCTGCTGTGCGCGTGGCCCGTGGCCCGTGACGGCTCGCGAGGCTTGCCCGCCAGCACCAGCCACAGCCACATCGGCACCAGGCTCGCGACCACCGGCAACCACGCCGTCGCCAGGTAGTGCCCGAACGGAAGCGTGAGCATCGAGCCGATGAGCATGTTCTGCGGGTTGCCGATCAGCGTCGCGGCCGAACCGATGTTCGCGGCGCACGCCAGGCCCAGCAGGAAGGGCAGGGGGTCGATCCGCCGTTGCAGGCAGATGCGCGCGACCACCGGCGTCATCGCCAGGCACACGATGTCGTTCGAGAACACGGCGGCCAGCGCCGCGGCCACCGCCAGCACCACCGCCAGCAGCGCGGGCGCGGGCAGCGCCAGCGCGCCCACCCGTTGCGTCACGGCGGTGTAAAAGCCGCCCAGGCGCATCTGCGCCGACACCACCATGAAGGCGAACAGCAGCACGATGGTCGGCAGGTCGACCGCGCGCGCGGCCTGCTCGAGCGACATGCCCGTGATCGCGATCATCGCGATCGCGCCCAGCAGCGCGACCCCGGCGCGGTCGAGCTTCAGGCGGGGCAACCCGCCGAGGAACATGCCGACGTACACCACCGCGAACACCGCCACCACGGCGCCATCGATCGCGTCGGGCGGCAAGGCCATCGACGAGATGCCCGATGGCGCGGACGAAGGCGCGTTCGACGGCAGCAGCACTTGCATCGGCGCGCATCATAGGTGCGGGCCTGCCGGATGGATCGGACTCGTCAAGCCGGAAGCGCTTCGGCGACCAGCGACGCCCGTGCGTCTACGGCACCGCTGGTGAGCGGCACTCGGCCGACGGCCGATCGGTGAAGGTCACCGAACCGTCGGCGCCGACCACCTTGCAGACCTTGGCTGACGCTGCGCCCGCGACGAGCATGAACGACAGCGAGAGGAGGGTGATGACGCGCGGCATGGGCAGGCTGAAGCGACGCTTCGAGACGTGACCGCGGATTGTCCCGCCGAGTCACTCGCGCAAAGTGGCGTATCCCACACGCTGGCCCGCGGTATGTGCGCGCGATGCCACGCCCTAAGATCACGTCGCGATGGCCATCGGATGGATCGACACCCACGCCCACCTCGACGCGAACGAATTCGACCCGGATCGCGACTCGATGATTCAGCGCGCGCGTGCGGCGGGTGTGCACATGGTGGTGCTGCCGGCGGTCGCGGTGTCGAACTTCGCGACTGTCCGCGCGCTGGCGCATGAACATCGTTTGTCGTATGCGCTGGGCATTCATCCGATGGCGGTGCGCAACGCGGACGAAGGTGACGTTGATCGGCTGCGCGACGCGCTTGCTGCGCACCGCAACGATCCACGTCTGGTCGCGGTCGGTGAAATCGGTATCGACGGCTTCGATCCCGACTGCACCGAACCCGATGCGATGGCGAAGCAGCAGCGGTTTCTGGTCGCGCAATGCAAGCTCGCGCGTGACTTCGCGCTGCCGGTGGTGCTGCATGTGCGGAGGTCGGTGGATCAGGTGCTGGCGGCGTTGCGGCGCATCGACGTGCCGGGCGGCATCGCCCATGCATTCAACGGCAGCAGCGAGCAGGCGATGGTGTTCGTCGCCATGGGGTTTCGGCTTGGCTTCGGCGGGGCGATGACGTTCGAGCGTGCGTTGCAGCTGCGGCGGCTCGCCGCCACGCTGCCTTCGCATGCCATCGTGCTCGAGACCGATTCACCCGACATCGCGCCACAGTGGCTGTATCGCACGCGAGAGCAACGCGATGCCGGCGCGACGATGCGCAACGAACCGGCCGAACTGCCGCGCATCGCGCAGACGCTGGTCGACCTGCGCGGCGCATCGCTTGCCGAAGTGGCGGCGCTGACCACGCACAACGCCTGCGCGGCGCTGCCGAAGTTGTCGGCGCTGATGCTCGGCGCGACAGAGTCGATATGAGCGAAACGCTGCTGCAAGGTCTGGCGCCGATCGTCTCGCGCACCACACGCCTTGTCATTCTCGGCAGCTTCCCCAGCGTCGCGTCGCTCGAGGCGCAGCAGTACTACGCGCACCCGCGCAACCACTTCTGGCCGATCGTGGGTACGCTGCTCGACGAGCCGCTCGCCACGATGCGCTACGCGGCGCGCGTCGACGTGCTGCGCGCACGCGGGCTGGGCGTGTGGGACGTGTATGCGTCGTGCCGTCGCGCAGGAAGCCTTGATGCGGCGATCGAAGACGCGCAGCCGAACGACCTTGCATCACTCACGCGCCGCGCGCCGCGGCTTGTTGCCATTGCGCACAACGGCGGCGAGTCGGCGCGGTCGATGCGTGTGACGCGTGCGCTGGGCTTGCAGGTGTGGCGCCTGCCGTCGACCAGCCCGGCCAACGCCAGCTGGAGTTTCGAGCGCAAGCTTGCGTCGTGGCGCGAAGCTTTTGTCGCTGCGGGATTGATCAGCGGGCCCACGCAGTCCGAAGAACAAAAGGAAGCAACATGAAACTCTTCGGACGCGACATGCCAAGCAACTTGGTGCTGCCCAGCGTCACCATGTCCGAGCACGAACGCGTGCGCTACCTGCACCTGGGCAGCATCTGGGTGCAAGGCGCGATGCGCATGGACGACCCGAAGGCGATCGAGCTCGAGTACGTGCGCCGCATGATGGCGTGGATGTTGTGGCGCCCGAGTGCGGACCTCGCCAAAGGCCACGCGGTGCAGCTTGGCCTGGGTGCAGGAGCCATCACGCGCTTCACCCGTCAGATGATGAAGATGCGCACCACCGCGGTCGAGATCAACCCGCAGGTCGTTCTGGCCAACCGCACGTGGTTCCGCCTGCCGCGTGACGACGCGAAGTTTTCCGTGGTGCTGGCCGACGCGCGCGCATGGGTCGAAGACGCCGCCAACACCGCGACGGTCGACGTGTTGTGCGTCGACCTCTACGACCACGACGCTGCGCGCCCCGTGTTGGATGACGAAGCGTTCTACGCCGCGTGCCAGCGTGTATTGGCCGACGGCGGCGTGATGTCGGTGAACCTCTTCGGCCGCAAAGCCAGCTTCGCCGCCAGTGCGCGTCGCATCGCCGCCGCATTCGGCCGGGACCAGGTGTGGCACCTGACCCCGACGCGTGAAGGAAACACGGTGGTCGTGGCCGGGCGCGGCGTGGTGGTGCCCGATCGCGACTCACTCGAGGCCAGGGCCGCTACCATCGAACGCTCCTTCGCTTTGCCCGCGTCGCAGTGGCTGCACATGGTGCGCCCACTGCGGCTGCACTCGAGATTGCCATGACTGCCAAAGCCGCACCCGCCGCCGCCGCGCCGGTTCGCGTCGAAGGGCGCCTGGATTGGCGCGCGTTACTCCAGTGGCTGGTCGCCGACGGCGTCATCGCGCGTGACGACGCCACCAGCGTGGCGCAACGTTTCGGTGCGGGCGCCAGCCGCCAACATCCGCTGGTGCGGTTGGGCTCGGCAGGCCTGGTGCACGCGCGCAACGGCAAGCCGCTGGACACCGAACTGTTGACCGAGTGGCTGGCGCAGCGCGCCGGCCTGCCGTACCTGCGCGTCGACCCGCTGAAGGTCGACGTGGGCCGCGTCGCCGACGTGATGTCCGTGCGCTACGCCGAACTGCGAAGCGCGCTGCCGGTGAAGGTGACCGCACGCGACGTGACCATTGCCACCAGCGAGCCCTTCGACATCGCGTGGGTGCCCGAGATCGAATCGCACACGCGCCGCCCGGTGAAGATCGTGGTGTCGAGCCCGCTGGACCTTCAGCGCTACACGACCGAGTTTTATACGCTGGCGCAGTCGGTGCGTGCGGCGGCGAAGTCGGGCGAAACCAGCGCGATCGCGAGCTTCGAGCAGCTGGTCGAACTGGGCAAGGCGAACAAGCAGCTCGACGCCAACGACCAGGGCGTGGTGCAGGTCGTCGATTGGCTGTGGCAATACGCCTTCGACCAGCGCGCCAGCGACATCCACCTCGAGCCGCGGCGTGACATGGGCGTGATCCGCTTCCGTATCGACGGCGTGCTGCACACGGTGTATCAGGTGCCGATGACGGTGATGAACGCGATGACCGCGCGCATCAAACTCCTGGGCCGCATGGACGTGGTCGAGCGCCGCCGCCCGCAAGACGGACGCATCAAGACCGTTCGCCCCGGTGCCCTGCAGGGCCTGCCCGGCAGCGAAGTCGAAATGCGCCTGGCCACGTTGCCCACCGCCTTCGGCGAGAAGATGGTGATGCGCATCTTCGACCCCGACAACGCGGTCAAGACGGTCGAGCAATTGGGCTTCGGCGCGCACGATTCGCAACGCTGGACCGACCTGATCGCGCAACCGCACGGCATCGTGCTGGTCACCGGCCCCACGGGTTCGGGCAAAACGACCACGCTGTATTCCACGCTGAAGCGCCTGGCGACCGATGAGGTGAATATCACCACGATCGAAGACCCGATCGAGATGATCGAACCCACGCTGAATCAAACGCAGGTTCAACCGGCGCTGGATTTCGGTTTCGCCGAAGGCGTGCGCGCGCTGATGCGCCAAGACCCGGACATCATCATGGTCGGTGAAATCCGCGACCTCGAGACTGCCGAAATGGCGATCCAGGCCGCGCTGACCGGCCATCTGGTTTTCAGTACCGTGCACACCAACGATTCCGCCAGCGCCATCACGCGACTGGTCGACCTGGGCGTGCCCGCCTACCTGATCTCGGCCACGCTGATCGGCGTGCTGGCGCAGCGACTGGCCCGCACCTTGTGCCCTGCCTGCAAACAACCCGACCCGTCGGTGACGAAAGAGCGTCTGGCCGAAGTGGTGGCGCCCTTCAGGCTCGACGGAAACCCGCGACCGTACAAACCGGTCGGCTGCCTCGACTGCCGCATGACTGGCTTCCGCGGCCGCGCCGGCTTGTACGAACTGCTCGTCATCGACGAAGCCGCGCGAGAGGCGATTCACCCGACGGTCGACGTCGACAAACTGCGCCGCCGCTCGATCGAATCCGGCATGCATCCGCTGCGCATGGCCGGTGTCATCAAGGTGGCCGAGGGGTCGACAACGCTGGACGAGGTGTTGCGGAGTACGCCGGCTTGGAAAGTGTGACGCCGCGCTGAGCGGCTCTCGCGCGGCGGTTGGCGGCAGGCAGTCTCCCCGCGTTCTCATGTGCCGCTTTGCCGGGCAAGTCGCCTTGCCGAGAATCGACTGCGTTCCATACCTGCCGCGACTTCAGGGCGTGCCGCGAGCAGGCACGACGTGCAGCGCGCGCGGCCTTGACGTTGCCGCGTGGAAACGTAGACTGCGTGGGCTTGCAGCTTGCAGGGTTTCGCGGTTCTGTTAGTACTGATTCCGTGTACAAATGTCGGCGCCAAGTCCTTGACGGCGTTGGCGTTTCGGCCAGCACGGTCGACCTTGTTGAACAGCAAGCGGTCTTGATGAACAGCAAGATCGTGATGTGTCCACCACGTTAGGCAGAAGAAACCAGAAATGAGCGCAACGGTATATCTCTTGCAGCATCTACACATTCACCAGAACGGTGAAGAGAGCGTGCTCGTAATCGGAGTGTTTAGCACGCGGGAATCCGCAGAGGCCGCCGTAGCTCGATTATCAGACAAGCCAGGGTTCCGCGATAATCCGGGTATCATGTATGACGAAGGAGAGGGATTCTACATCTCCGAGAAGCAACTCGACCAAACCTGTTGGGACGATGGTTTCATCACCATGCGTCCCGACGGAACGGAAGAAATCAGAAATGAAAACTGAGCCTAACAAAGCGATGGAGCCAACTCCGGTAAATGTCACGGTTCCGGCTTGCGCCGGAACCGCGCCATTTACCTCCGTGGCTCATCTTGGACGTTAGCCGTCATGATCACACCTGAACAACATAGCGCCGGAGCGACTGTCCAATTCGAAAGTCCTTTCGCAGGGCTTGCGGTCCCATCCAGCCATGGGCCACTGCCTGCCGATATTCTCGAAAAGTGGGTACTGCCGCTGTATTTTGGCCTTCATGAACCACACGTCAGGGCATTTCTAACATTGCGCCTTTCTGAAGCCAGCGATGAGCTCATCACTCAGTTGCTGAGCGACCTCAATTGGCGCTCCAAGGTGACCGGGGCATATCTAGCTGCGCTACGCGATCGAAACAGCTTCTCTGAACACATTGGTCGACTTTTGGTTCGAAGCGATGTGTGCTACGCCAGCAAGGCCTACTGTTTAGCTCTTGCTGAGTTTAACAACTCAGCCGGGAATCAGCTCTTGCTTGACTACCTAGACTACTATTTGCAGCAAGCCGATCTATGGTTTGATCAAAGCCACGCGATGGGGGCTGTCGCTTACCTTGATCTCAAAAACGGCACAAACCACCTCGGGAAGTATCTGCAACTGTGGGAGGTGTTCACTGCTAACAAGACCAATTGGAACCTCCAGCGTTCAATCAAATCCTTCGAGGACGAGATGAACACCCTACACGCTTTGAAGAGTTCGCAATGACGGCTAACCGGGCAGGTCTCAGCGTTCCCCGAACACTTTTTTGACATCGATGTGTCCGAGTCTCAGCGTTCGCCGAACAGTTATCGGGTACCGAGGAAGGGGCAGTCGGCGCGCACATACTCGACTTCGCGAAGTAATGGCTGCTGCGCCGGCTCGCGCCTGCGCAGCGCGTAGAAGCGAATACGGCCGTGGGTGAAGTCGACCTCGCATCGCACGAGCCGTCGGATCCAGTGTCTGTCGACGCTGAACTGATGACCGAGCACACCGAGGCTGCCGGCTTCGGAGCTGCGGCGCAGGAAGACGACGCAGCCGAACAGCGGCGCATGCAAGTCGAACTCGAAGTCCTTCGGGAACGGCCTTCGCGTCGGCGCACCGTCGGCGCGAATGGCCGTCTTGACCCGATACGCCCCGACATACGCCTGCGACAACCGATCGAGGTGCGCGAGGCTGTCGACTTGGTGACGCCGCCACACCTTGGCCTGCCACAGTCCGTTGAAGCCCTCGATCGCGTTCTGGAAGCCCGGCTCGCGCGGCGAGGCGAACACCGGCGTCACCTCCAGCGTCAGGCACAGCCGGATGACACGCCCGACGCTGTCGGCGAACTGATGCGCACCCTGGAAGGCGGTGTCGTTGTCGAACTGGACGTAGCTCGGCAGGCCATCGTTGCGCCAGCGCTCGAGCAAGCACCGAACGGCATGCTGCGAGCCCGAGCGCGCTGTGGGCCGCGCATCGGCCAGCGCCCCGTGCAGGCTGGTGGCCGTCAGCACGTCGACCAGCGGGCCGTCGGCGATCTTCAGGCCCTCGATGTAGTCCAGGCTGTCGAGCTCGGCCAGCGCTTGTGCAACATCGGGCATGGCCGCGGCTGATCAGTTTGCGCAACGACCGGTCCAGCGACGCCAGATCCCCGCCGATGCTGCCGACGTGGCGCACCTCGGCGTCCATGGCCCGTCTCCTCGCAAACTTGCAACGCCCGCCGCGACCATCGCGGCGGTGCATTGGTGTAGCTCGGCAGGCCCTGTGCCTGCAACCTACGGGATCGAGGGTGGCGGGCCGCCTGAAATCACGAAGCCATCTTGTCTAGGTATCACCAGATGCACTGCGCTCGAGCCACCTCCCCATACTCGCTTGCGCTATTAATGTGCGTTTGTCTTGTTGGGTGTGGGCCCGGATGCACTGACGGCGAGTACTCGATTCCTGGCACCAAAGACTATGCCTTCTGGGACGGCGGTGGCTCTGGGAAGCTAATCCTGCGACGAGCGAACGGCCAGAGCACAATCGTTGTAGGTGCAAAAGTAGTCGCATATCGCGTAGTAGAGAACGGCTTGTTTGTTGCACGAGTACCGCATGAACCCAAAACAGAGTCAAGTGGGTCAGTCCGCCTGGAGCGCACCACCGCATCAGGCTGCGAGCACCTCCGCATAGACTTGCGCACTCATGAGATTCATACAGTCTCTGCTGCGGTCAGTCGGCTTAACTGTGACGCCTCTAGCAGGTGCTGAGATGGGCCTGAAGCTCGTGGGCATACCGATCGCCGGCAGCGGGGTTCTGGCGGCGATGGCGCACTTTGCGGCAGCGCCGCGGGGTTGATGATGAATCTCTATTGCTCTCAACACAGGACCGAACATGCTTGACATCATCTGGGACCTGTTCCAACACCGACAAATCCAAGGCCTGCAGGATGGCAAGCTCTCCCAGTTGGCTAAGGAAAAGTCCCAAGACTTCAAAGCAAGCCGTCTCGAAGAGCGGTTCGACACGCTCGAGCAGCGACATGAGCAGCTGAAACTGGTGACTTTGGCTCTATGGTCTCTGCTGCGCGACCACTCGGGCCTGCTCGAGTCCGATCTTCGGAAGTATGTCGAGCAGATCGATCTTCTTGATGGCAAGCGCGACGGAAAAGTATCCTCGCCATCAGAGAAGGTAATTTGCAGCGGCTGCAAACACGAAGTCATCAGCACATCAACGGTTTGCGTCTACTGCGGCTCGACGCTCCCTCGTCGGGGCACCTTTGCTGGCGCGTAGCCGACAAGGCCGCTACGTCGCTACGCCGGCTCCATCCCGTTGCGCCGCTTGATATCGGCCGCAGCCGGTGACGCGATGTAGGCAAGCATGTCGCCCGCCGCATCCGCGTGCACCGCGTTCGTGCACAAGCCACCTGAAAATAACGTGATGATCTGAATGGCGTCGGGTAGGGCGCCAATCACGTCGATACCTTGCACGAACATCAACTCGCTGAGTTGCTGGAAGCCGAGTTCGACCTCGCCTTTGGCGACCAGGCTGCCGACCGGCACGCCCGGTGGGGCTTGCACGATGCGCGGTTTGACTTCTTCGGCGATGCCCCAACGCTCGAACAGACCCACCAAGTGAACGCCGCTGGGGCCGGTGGAATAGCTGATGGTTCTGGCCGCGCGCACCGCTTGTTTGACGGCTTCTTCGGTCGAGATGTCGGGCCGTGGCGCACCGGCGCGCACGGCGACCGACACGCCCGAGCGCACCAGGTCGACGCGGCTGCCTGCGACAACGCGGCCTGTCGCGATGAGCTTGTCGATCGCGTTGGCGGCGAGGAACACGGCGTCGAAGGCCTCGCCGCCTTCGACGCGTTTGGCTGCGTCGACGCCGCCTACCGATTCGATCGCGACCGTGTTCCCAGACCGCTGTTCGTAGGGCGCCGCCAGTTCGGCCAGCACCTTCTTCGTCGCCATCGACGACATGCCGGTGATGCGCGCCATCGCGTCAGCCCTTCTTTGCTTGGTTGGCCGCCGACACCGCCGCGCGCAGCGCGAGCAGATAGCTGTCGACGCCGAAGCCGCTGATCTGGCCCTTGATGATCTCGGCGAATACCGACACATGGCGGAACGCTTCGCGCGCGTGGATATTGCTCATGTGCAGCTCGACAACGGGGCAGGTCAAGATGGCCAGCGCGTCGCGGATGCCATAGCTGTAGTGCGTCCACGCGCCGGCGTTGATCAGCACGCCGTCTTTACCCTCGGCGTAGGCCTTGTGGATGCGCTCGCACATCTCGCCTTCGCCGTTGGTCTGGTAGCTCTCGACCTCGGCGCCCAGTTCCTTGCCGAGTATTTGCAACTGCTCGTCGATCTGCGCCAGCGTGATCGTCCCGTATTGTTTCGGGTCACGCTTGCCGAACATGTTGTGGTTGATGCCGTGCAGCATCAGTATCTTCAAGGCCATGGGACAAGTCTCCTGTTAGGTCAACGGCACCCTCATTTTGTCGATCACCGCGCGCGTATCCGGGCGCACGTTGCGCCACCATACCCACGCTTCGGCCGCCTGCTCGACGAGCATGCCCACGCCATCGGCGACTTGCGGCACGCCAGCGGTTTGTGCCATGCGCAGGAACGGTGTCAGGCCTTTGCCGTAGACCAATTCGTAGGCGAGGGCGACGCGTTCGAAAACGGCTGCGTCCACCGCAGGTAACTCGCCCTTCAGGCTCGCTGACGTTGCGTTGAACACCATGTCGAAGCGCTCGCCCTTGCCCAGGTCGGCATAACCGCAGCCAACGACCTTACCTTGCGCGACGAACAGTCGGGCGAGCGCGGTGGCCTTGTCGGCCGTTCGGTTGCCCACCACCACTTCCGACGGCCCGCGTGCGAGAAACGCCGGCAGCACGCCGCGTGCCGCGCCGCCCGCGCCCAGCAGCAGCACGCGCTTGCCCTTCATCGGCAGACCGAGATTGGTTTCGACATCGTTGGCCAGGCCCACACCGTCGAACATCTCGGCCAGGATGCGACCGTCGGGTTCGAACTTCAGGCAGTTGACAGCGCCGGCCTGTTGCGCGCGTTCGAGCTTGTGGGTTGCCAACGCGTAGGCGTCGAGCTTGAACGGCGTGGTGATGTTGCAGCCCTTGCCGCCGCTGTCACGAAAGGCCAGCGCGGCGGCAGCGAACCCGTCGAGCGGCGCTTCGATCAGGCCGTACTCCACGTCTTCGCCGGTGACTTGGGCGAAGCCGGTGTGGATCAGCGGCGACTTGCTGTGGCCGACGGGGTTTCCGAAGACGACGTAGCGATCGGTCATGGGTTTGCATTCTTCGTCAATCGCGACGCCGAAGGCCGCCCCGATTCGATCCACGGCAACAGGCGCAGCAGCGTCGTCAGTGGCCGGAACGTGACCGGCACGCGGATCGCTTTGGCGAACACGTCGGCCGAAAAGTCCGACGCGTTGCGCCGCGAGCGGCACAGCCAGTAGATCTCGCGGTGGTTGACGTGGAACTGGTCCAGCGGCGTGCGCAGCGCCATCAACCGCTGCACGGCGTCGCTGGGCAGGGGGTCGGTCAGCAGGCCGATGTGCATTTCCTTGGCGGCGTGCAGCGTGTCGAAGTCGTAGGCCTTGTGGCGCACCACGGCATGCAGCTCGACTTCGCTGCGCACGAAGGTGTCGATGCGCAGGCCCAGCGCCGACTCGAGGTGTTTTTCGATCGCACGCACCATCGCCGGGGTGGCGCGGGCCGTGGTGTCGAAGACGACGTTGCCCGTCGAGATGAAGGTGCGCACGTTGGTGTGCCCCATCGCCTCGAACTGCTCGCGCAGGGTGGCGTTGGCAACCAGGCGCCCGCCGACGTTCACGGCGTGGAGGAATGCGATGTAGCGTGGCATGGGTTGCAAGCTTAGCCTTGTCGCGGGCGCTGCGGCCGGCTGCGGTCGTTCGCGGCGCTGCGGCACACTGGCGCGCATGCAAACTTCGACGTCGCCCTTTTCCTCCGTCCCTGCAGACGGCCCCTATGGCACCGTGGCCCTGGGACGCAGCGGCCTTGTCGCCAGCCGCGTCACGCTGGGCACGATGACGTTCGGCCAGCAGGTCAACGAAGTCGACTCGCACGCGATCCTCGACCGCGCGGTGGAACGCGGGGTGACGATGCTGGACGCGGCCGAGATGTACCCGGTGCCGCCCAGCGCGCAGACCTACGGCGCCACCGAATCGATCATCGGCCGCTGGCTCGCGAAGCGGCCGTCTGTGCGGTCACGCCTGCTGGTCGCCACGAAGGTGGCCGGCCCGGCGCGCGGCATGGCCTGGGTGCGTGGCGGCGTCGATGACGTGCCCGCCGAAGGCATCGTGCAGGCGTGCGACGACAGCCTGCGTCGGCTGTGCATCGACACCATCGACCTCTACCAGATCCACTGGCCCAACCGCGTGGTGCCGATGTTCGGCGGGCTGTACCTGGCGCCGCCAAGTAACGCCACGTCGAACGAAGGCCGCACGTCGATCGACGCGCAGCTCGAGGCGTTAGGCCGCCTGGTGCGCGCCGGCAAGGTCCGCGCCATCGGTTTGTCGAACGAAACGCCGTGGGGCGTCGCCGCGTTCGTGCATGCCGCCGAGCGGCACGGGCTGCCGCGCATCGCGACGGTACAGAACGCCTACGCGTTGACGAACCGCGTGCCCGACAACGGCCTCGACGAGGTGATGCACGCCCTCGACGTGAGCCTGCTCGCGTACTCGCCGCTGGCGTTCGGTGCGCTCACCGGCAAGTACGACGCGAAGGGTGTGAACGACCCCGCCAACCCGGGCCGCATCGCGGCGTTCGAGCGCTTTCGCACCCAGCGGTGGGGGCGCCCCGAAGCGATCGACACGGCTCGGCGCTACAACGCACTGGCACGCGAGCACGGCCTGACGCCCACGCGCATGGCGCTGGCATGGGTGTACGGCAACTGGCGCGTGGCCAGCACCATCATCGGCGTGACGAGCGTGGCGCAACTCGACGAGTGCCTCGACGCGTGGGGCACGACGCTGTCGAAGGAATTGCTCGAGGCGATCGATGCGATTCGGTGGCAGTACCGGGACCCCGCGCAGTAGGCACCCGTCGCTGCGGCCACTGCCACAAACCACAACCGCGACCCGCCCATGGCGCGCAAGGCGACTGCCCACGTCAGCGAAACCCCCGCCACGCGACTGCTGCGGCGTGCGGGCGTCGCTTTCACCGAGCATCCGTATGATTATGTCGAGCACGGCGGCACGGCCGAGTCGGCGCAGCAGCTCGGCTTCGAAGAACACGCGGTCGTGAAGACGCTGGTGATGCAGGACGAACATGCGCAGCCCGTCATCGTGCTGATGCATGGTGACCGGCAGGTCAGCACGAAGCAGTTGGCGCGCGAGCTGGGCTGCAAGAGCATCGAGCCGTGCAAGCCCGAGGTTGCGCAGCGCCACAGCGGTTACCTCATCGGTGGCACGTCGCCGTTCGGCTTCAAGCGCGAAGGTGTGCCGGTGGTGGTTGAAGCCGGCGTGCTCGAGCTGCCACGCATCGCGATCAACGGCGGGCGGCGCGGGTTTCTGGTCGGCATCGAGCCGCGTCTGCTGGTTGATCTGCTGCACGCCAGGCCGGTGCGCTGTGCGCTCGAACGTTGACGACGCGACGCGCTGACGATCAGGGCGGTCCTTACACTCGTGCTCGATGAACCCGATGCTTGCCAGCGTGCTTGCCGTGGTCGCGGCCTACCTCGTAGGGTCGTTGTCGTTCGCGGTGATCGTCAGCCGCGTCGCCGGCCTGTCGGACCCGCGTACCTATGGCTCGAAGAACCCAGGCGCGACCAACGTGTTGCGCTCGGGCAGCAAAGGCGCCGCGATCACGACGCTGGTGCTCGATGCGGTGAAGGGCTACGTACCTGCGGCGCTGGCCGCATGGTTCGCGCCGCGACTGGGCTTTGGCGAAGGCACGATCGCGCTGGTTGGGTTGGCGGCTTTTCTTGGTCACCTGTGGCCGGTGTTTTTCGGCTTCCGAGGTGGCAAGGGCGTGGCCACTGCAGCGGGCGTGCTGCTGGGGTTGAATCCGTGGCTCGGGCTCGCCACGCTGGCCACCTTCGCGATCATCGTCTTCTTCTTCCGCTACGTGTCGCTGGCGTCGATCGTCGCGGCGGCGTTCGCACCGTTCTATCAGATGCTGATTTGGGGAACGGGTCCGCTGCTGTTCGCCATCGGTGTGATGAGTCTGCTTCTGACGTGGCGGCACGCAGCGAATATCCAGCGGCTGTTTGCGGGCAGCGAGGCGAAGCTGGGCGGTGGGCCGCGTGCAGCACCCATTGGTAAGAAGGGCAAGATGGGCAAAGGCAAGACCTGACCCCACCCATCAAGAAAGGTCATCGATGACGACATCAGACATCCGCCGCGTCGACGCAGGCGTGCGCATGTGCGAAATGAGCGTGTACGGCGGCGTGGCGTATCTGGCCGGCCAAGTCACATCAGACGACAACCAAGACATCACCGGCCAAACGCGCAACGTGCTGGCGTCGATCGACGCTCTGCTGGCGCGCGTCGGCAGCGACAAGTCGCGCATCTTGCGCGCGCAGATTTTCCTGGCCGACATCGCCGAGTTCCCGGCCATGAATGCGGTGTGGGACGAATGGGTCGACAAAGCCAACCCGCCGGCTCGCGCCACCGTCGAGGCGAAGCTGGCCAAGCCGCGGTGGAAGGTCGAGATCGTGGTGACTGCGGCGGCGGGTGGTTAGTCCGTAGCCTCTGGCTAGGAGTCCGCGGCTTGTAACCCCAGGCGCGCGAGATCACCGCGCCCCAGACGCGTCACGCGCGCTTCACCGTCGGCAAGGTCGATCACGGTGGTGGGTTCGTGCGGGCAGGCGCCAGCGTCGATGACGGCGTGGAGTTGGTTCTCGAAGCGCTCGTGAATTTCCTGCGCGTCGACCATGGCGTCGGTTTCGCCCGGCGCGATGGCGGTCGTTGCCAGCAGCGCTTGGCCGAAGACCTCGAGCAGCGATTGCGTCACGCGATGGTCAGGCACGCGCAGGCCGATGGTGCGTCGCGCCGGGTGTGACAGTCGCCGCGGCACTTCCTTCGTCGCTTCAAGGATGAAGGTGTAGGGGCCCGGCGTGCCCAGCTTCAGTAGGCGGTACTGCTTGTTGTCCACGCGAGTGTAGCTGGCCAGTTCCGACAGGTCGCGGCACAACAGCGTGAGATGGTGCTTCTCATCGACGTCACGAATGCGGCGCAACTGTGCAGCCGCGGCCTTGTCGTCGAGGTGACAGACGAAGGCGTAGCTCGAGTCGGTGGGAATCGCCGCGATACCGCCGTTGTGCAGGATCTGCGCGGCTTGCTTCAGCAGGCGCGTCTGCGGGTCGACAGGATGAACTTCGAAGTACTGGGCCATGGCCCGGTCCCTTCCCGTCAAGCAGGCACGGCGTCGCGTTCGGGCCAGACCACGCGGTCCAGCAGCGCCATCCATACCGGCTCGAGCTTGCCGGGCAGGTCAGGCAGCTGGCCCAGGTCGCAGCGGCTTTCGCGGGGGGCGTGGAAGTCGCTGCCGCGTGAGGCGTACAGGCCGAACTCACGCGCTGTGTCGGCGTACCTCAGCGCGTCGGCGCTGCCATGGCTGCCGGTGATGACTTCGACGCCCTGGCCGCCATGCGCCTTGAACTCGCTGAACAACGCGTATTCGGCGGTGGGCGAGAACCTGTAGCGACCCGGATGGGCGATCACGGCCAAGCCACCGGCATCGACGATCCAGCGCACGGCATCACCAAGCTTGGCCCATTGGTGCGGCACGTAGCCTGGTTTGCCATCGACGAGGTAGTGACGAAAGACCTCGGACGTTTCCGCGCAGATGCCACGCTCGACGAGGAACCGCGCGAAGTGGGTGCGCGAAATCAGGTCGGGGTTGGTGACGTAGTTGCACGCGCCTTCGAAGGCGCCGTCGATACCCACACGCGCGAGCCCGTCGGCCATCGCGCGGGCGCGCACCTCACGGCCGGCGCGAATGCTGCGCAGCCCTGCGTTCAAGCCGGCGTTGTCGGCGTCGAAACCCAGCCCAATGATGTGCACGGTGACGCCCGCGAAAGTCACCGACAGTTCGGCGCCGGTGAGGAAGGGCAGGCCGTACTGGCGTGCGCTGGCGCGTGCGCGTGCAATGCCGCTCAGTTCGTCGTGGTCGGTCAGTGCCCAGCAGGCCACGCCGTGGTCATGAGCACGCCAGGCTAACGCTTCAGGTGTGAGCGTGCCGTCCGACACGTCGGAGTGGCAGTGAAGGTCGACATTCGAAAGGTGATGCAGCACGATTCGATTGTCGCCGCGAATGCCATGGGCAGGCCCTGCGCCGGGCTTTGCAGGGCTCGAACATCCCCTGTGCGCGGCATGGCTCGCGTGAAGATGTCGCGGCGATGCCCACTATGGCGCGTCAATCCGCACGAGCTTGCCGCGTACGTCGTCGGTCAACACGTAGACATAGCCGTCGGGGCCTTGGCGCACGTCGCGGATGCGTGCATTCAACCCGGTCAACAGCGGCACTTCGTCGACGACACGCGCGCCGTCGAGTTTCAGCAGCACAAGCCTTTGGCCGGCCAGTGCGCCGATCAGCAAGTGACCCTTCCAGTCCGGGTAGCGGTCGCTGGTCACAAAGGTCATGCCCGACGGCGCGATCGACTTAGGCACCCAATGGCGCAGCGGTGCCACCACGTCGACGCGCTCGGTGCCGTCACCGATCGTCGTGCCCACGACGTAGTTGCGGCCATAGGTGATGACGGGCCAGCCGTGATTGCCGCCGCGCTGCACGCGGTTGAGTTCGTCGCCGCCTTGCGGGCCGTGTTCGGTGGCCCACAACTCGCCGGTGTCGGGGTGCAGGGCAGCGCCTTGCACGTTGCGGTGGCCGTAGCTCCAGACTTCGGGCAACGCACGCACCGTCTTCGCGAACGGGTTGTCAAAGGGCACCTTGCCGTCGGACTCGATGCGCACGATCTTGCCGAAGTGCGTCGACAAATTCTGTGCGTCGTCCTTGCGCGTGTAGCGGTCACCCAGCGTGATGTAAAGGCGCCCGCTGCGGTCGAACACCAGGCGCGATCCGAAGTGGCCGCCGCCGCCGACCTTGTCCTTCTGCCGGAAGATCACACGCGCGTCGGTGATGCGCTCGCGCCCAGCGTCGACGTCGAGCTTGCCGCGTGCGACGGCCGTGCCTGCGCCAGAAGCTCCAGTGTCGGCCGGCTCGGAGAAGCTCCAGTACACGAGCCGGTTGCGTGCGAAGTCGGGGTCGATCGCGACGTCGAGCAAGCCACCTTGGCCGGATGCGAACACCGGCGGCAAGCCTGGCAGTGGCGCGCCGATGCGTCCGTCAGGGTTGACGATGCGCAGGTTGCCCGGTCGCTCGGTCACGAGCCAGCGTCCGTCGGGCAGGAACGCCAAGCCCCATGGATGGGCCAGGCCCTCGGCCACGGTCGTGGTGCGCTGTGCGTGAGCGCTCGTCGACGGCCACGCGGCCAACGTCGACAACATCGCCATCGCGAACATGGTGGGCAGCAACCTGGACAACATCACAACTCCTCGATCGCCTCGACGATCATCTGCACGCGTTGCAAGCCTTGGAACTCGTTAAGCGAAACCCGAAACGCCATGCGCACGCGTGCGGGTACGGCGTCGAGCCGACCGAACCAGATCGCGTCGCGGATGTGGCCGTGGTGGCGCACGCGCAACTTCAGATGGCGCTCGCCAACCACACGTTGCACCAGCACGTCGACCTCGTCGCAGAACACGGGCGCCTCGAAAGCCTGACCCCAGACCTGCGAGTCGAGTTCCGCGACCGTCGCCGCGTCGAAGCTCTCGAGCGGCAGTGACCCGTCGGTACGAAGCCGCCGCGACAACGCCAGCGGGTCGAGCCACGCCTGCGCCACCTCGCGCAGCGCATCGTCGAATGCCGCGAGCGACGCGGCCGAGCCATCGACCAACGTGCACCCGGCCGCCATCGCATGCCCGCCGAACCGCACCAGCAACCCCGGGCGACGTTTGGCCACCAGGTCCAGCGCGTCGCGAAGATGAAAGCCTTCGATCGACCGCCCCGAGCCTTTCAGCGCACCGTCGATCGCTTTCGCGAACGCAAAACACGGGCGATGCATCGCGTCTTTCAGGCGGCCGGCAACGATGCCGACAACACCTTCGTGGAAGCTCTCGTCGAAGACCACGAGTGCGGACGGCACATCGCCGTCGGCCCAGCGTTCCTCGACGTGCAGCGTGGCCTGCTCGCGCATGCCGGCCTCGACTTCGCGGCGCTGGCGGTTGATGGTGTCGAGCTGTTGCGCAAGCTCGTTCGCACGCACGTCGTCGTCGGTCAGCAGGCACTCGATGCCCAGCGTCATATCAGCCAGCCGGCCCGCTGCATTCAGGCGCGGGCCGATCGCGAAGCCCAGGTCGAACGCCGCAGCGCGAGACGGTTCGCGTGCGGCCACCGCGAACAGCGCGGCGATGCCCGGCTGCATGCGTCGTGCGCGAATGCGCTCGAGGCCCTTCGCGACAAGGCGCCGGTTGTTCGGGTCGAGCTTCACCACGTCAGCGACTGTGCCCAGCGCGACGAGGTCGAGCAGGCGGTCCAGCCGCGGCTGCGTGGTTGCGTCGAACACGCCGCGCTCACGCAGCACCGCGCGCGTGGCCAGCAGCACGTAAAACATCACACCGACACCCGCGATGTTTTTGCTGGCGAAGTCGCAACCCGGCTGGTTCGGGTTCACGATCACGTTCGCCGCCGGTAGGTGAACCCGAGCGCCCGCGTCGAGGGCCGGCAGGTGGTGATCGGTGACGATCACGTCGAGCCCGCGTGCACGTGCACGCGCCACGCCGTCGACGCTGGCGATGCCGTTGTCGACCGTGACCAGCAGGTTCGGTACGCCTTCGCCGACTCGGTCGCACGCCAGGTCGACGATCGTTGGCGTCAGGCCGTAGCCGTGCACGCGCCGGTCGGGCA
The DNA here is from genome assembly GCA_963738615.1 of uncultured beta proteobacterium. Classification (GTDB taxonomy): domain Bacteria; phylum Pseudomonadota; class Gammaproteobacteria; order Burkholderiales; family Burkholderiaceae_C; genus CAVTWY01. Next base: position 1,202,973 of record CAVTXI010000004.1, on the reverse strand, counting down.
CCAGGTAGGTCACGTTGGTGGTGCCCAGCAAGCGCAGGCCGCGCACGGCCACGGCGCAGGCGGTCGCGCCGTCGCAGTCGTAGTCGGCGACGATGCAGATGCGCTCACGTCGCGCGATGGCGTCGGCCAGCCGCTCGCCTGCTTCGCGCGCGCCGAGCATGGTTGTCGGCAGCAGCAGTTGCGACAGCTCCTGGCTCAACTCGGCCACGTCGCGCACGCCGCGCCCGGCCAGGATGTGTGCCAGCAGCGGCTTCACGCCGGCTTGTTCCAACGCGTGCGCAACACGCGGGTGCACATCGCGGACTTCGATGCGTGGCGGCGTGACCATGGGTTCATAGCCCGCGCAGCAGCGCGGCCACGTCGGGTGTCTTCGTCCGCGAAAAACGTTGCCACCACGCACGCGGTGCAGCGGCCAGCGTGATCGACGCATGCGGGCCGCACAGCGTGAGGCGATCTTCGGGCCGCGTCGACGAGGCGAGTGGCCCGATCAGATCGCGGTCGACCGCGGCCCATGCTTCGCGCAACGACGCTTCATCGACCACATCGCCCAGCCGTTCGTCGATGACCACATCGTTGCGCAGCGTGACTGCCATGCCGGTGCCACTGAGCCACAACGAGTTGATGGGCTTCACGCGTCGAGCGTCGCGTTCGTCGTTGACCGAATGGGTGTGCAGCAGCATCTGGCACTCATTCTGCAAGCGCTGCCACGCGCGCGCATGCGCGCCGCGCGGCAACCATCTTTCGATGCCTCCACCGCCGGTGCGTGCGATGGACGCTGTGGCCAACGCCGCCAACCCCGGATGCGATGCATACCAACGCTGCGCGCGGCCGAACACCAGCCGATACCCGTCGCTGGCGAACCAGGGTTCGAGGGTCTCGAATAGCGCGCGCGATTCGGCTTCGTCGAACCCGATGTCGTGAGGTGCTTCGATCGACACGCTGTCGATCGACACGTGCGCGTGCACGGGCGACACCAACGCCCACGCTGCGTCGTCGGGCACCAGGCCATCGTTGACCATCGACGCGCGCGCGATCGGCACCTGGCCATCGATGACATCCACGCCATGTGCGCGCGCCCACGCACGCTCGAGCGGTGTTGACAGATCGTCGTCGCCGACAGCGTCGCGTGTCACGGTCCAACCGTCGCGAAGCATCGTTTCGAGCATCGGCACGCGGAGCGATTCGGCGCGCGGCCCTGGGGCGAGGTGCGCGTGCGCGACGATCTGATGCATCACGTGATTATCCCGACGCGTTCGTGCATGCGTCACAGGCCCCTCGGGTAGCATCTCCGCGCATGTCATCCCTTGCTTCGCCCTACGAGTGGCAGATCGGTTGGCGCTACACGCGCGCCGGGCGTACCGGCCGACGCAATGGGTTCATCTCGTTCATCTCATTGATCTCGGTGCTGGGCATCGCGCTCGGTGTGGCGGCGTTGATCATCGTGCTGTCGGTGATGAACGGCTTTCAGAAAGACGTGCGTGACCGCATGCTCAGCGTGATCGCGCACGTGGAAGTGTTCGAAGCGCGCGGGCAGGGCATTGCTGATTGGAAGGCGCTGGCTGACAAGGCGCGCGCGGCGTCGCCGCAGGTGCAGGGCGCGGCGCCGTTCGTGGCGTCGCAATCGCTGATCGCGCGTGGCGACACGCTGCGTGGCGCCCTGGTGCGCGGCATTTCGCCGGTCGACGAAGCGGCTGTCACCGTCGTGGGCTCGAAGCTGCGCGATACCGTTTTTGCGACGCTGGCACCGGGCCGCTGGAACGTGGTGCTGGGCAGCAAGCTCGCTGACCTGCTGGGCGTGCGTGTCGGCGATCAGGTGACGATCCTCACGCCGGGTGGTGAATCGACGCCTGCAGGCGTGATGCCGCGACTGAAGCAGTTCACCGTCAGTGGCACATTCGAGTCGGGCCACTACGACTACGACAGCAACTACGCGCTGGTGCACATCGAAGACGCGCAGCGCCTGTACCGCGTCGACGGCCCGGCGGGCATTCAGCTGCGCCTGACTGATCAGCACGCCGCGCGCGAGGTCGGGTCGACCTTGCAGGCCGCGCTGGGCCAAGACGTGATCGTCAGCGACTGGACGCGCACCAACCGCAACTGGTACGACGCGGTGCAGCTCGAGAAACGCATGATGTGGATCATCCTGACGCTGATCGTGGCGGTGGCCGCGTTCAACCTGGTCAGCACGCTGGTGATGACGGTGACCGACAAGCGCAGCGACATCGCGATCTTGCGCACGCTGGGCGCCAGCCCGCGGTCGATCATGGGCATTTTCATGATTCAGGGCGCCACGGCCGGCATCATCGGCACGCTCGCGGGCGTGGCGCTGGGGCTGCTGATCGCGTTCAACCTCGACACGATCGTGCCGCTTCTCGAGCGGCTGTTTCGCACCAACTTCCTGCCAGGCAACATCTACATCATCAGCCACATGCCGAGCGACCCGCAGTGGGATGACATCGCGCCGATCGCGCTGATGTCGCTGCTGTTGGCGTTTATCGCGACGCTGTACCCCAGCTGGCGCGCCAGCCGCATCAACCCGGCCGAGGCGTTGCGGTATGAATGACGCCGCCACGTTGTCGCCGTGGTCGTCGGTTCCGGTGATCCGCTGTCGCGGCCTCGAGAAGCGGTTTGCCGAGGGCAACCTGCTTGTCGACGTGCTGCGTGGTGTCGACCTCGACGTGGCGGCGGGGTCTACGCTCGCGATCGTCGGTGCTTCGGGGTCGGGCAAGAGCACGCTGCTGCACCTGTTGGGGGGGCTGGACGCGCCGACCACGGGCAGCGTTCAGATCATGGGCCGGGCGATGACGGGCATGAACGCCACGGCGCAAGGCGACTGGCGCAACCTGCACGTCGGCTTCGTCTACCAGTTCCATCACCTGCTGCCCGAGTTCACCGCGCTCGACAACGTGGCGATGCCGCTGCGCATCCGTCGTCGCAGCGTGGTCGACGCGCGTGCGACCGCGCGTGCGGTGCTCGCGCAGGTGGGGCTGGCCGAGCGTGTCGAACACCGGCCATCGCAGCTGTCGGGCGGTGAGCGTCAGCGCGTGGCGATCGCGCGCGCCATCGTCACCAAGCCGGCCTGCGTGCTGGCCGACGAACCCACGGGCAACCTCGACCGCGAAACAGCCGACGGTGTCTTCGCGCTGATGCTGCGCTTGGCGCGCGAAGGCGGCATGGCGTTCGTGCTGGCCACGCATGACCGTGACCTGGCTGCGCGCTGCGACCGGGTGCTCGAACTCCAAGCGGGGCGGCTGCAGGACGCAGCGCCGAAGGGGCATCGATGACGATGTCTTGGCATGAGCGCTTGGGCCTGCGCGCCTCGCTCATCCAGGCGCCGATGGCTGGCGTGCAGGATCACCGGCTGGCGATCGCGTTGGCCAGCGCGGGTGCACTCGGCTCGATCCCCGCGGCGATGCTCACGCCGACCGCACTGAGGCGGCAGCTCGAAGCGGTGAGGGACGCGGGAGTCCTGAACGTCAACGTCAACTTCTTCTGCCACACGCCGGCACCGGTCGACACGGCCGTGCACGCGGCGTGGCGCGCACGCCTTGCGCCGTTCTATCGCGAAGCTGGGCTCGACCCCGATGCCGATGTTCCCGCAGCGAACCGCGAACCTTTCGGCGCCGACATGCTCGCGGTGCTGCTGGACTTTCACCCACGCATCGTCAGTTTCCATTTCGGGCTACCGACACCGGCACTGCTCGAACCGCTGAAGCGAATGGGCGCGCTGATTGCGTCGTCGGCCACCACGGTCGCTGAAGCGCGCTGGCTCGAGCAGCACGGCGCTGACATCGTGATCGCGCAGGGGTCCGAAGCCGGCGGTCATCGCGGCATGTTTCTCACCGACGACCTCTCGACCCAACTGACGACGATGGCGCTGGTGCCGCTGATCGTCGACGCCGTGCGGCTGCCGGTGATCGCTGCGGGCGGTATTGCCGACGCACGCGGCGTTGCGGCGGCGCGCTCGCTCGGCGCCAGCGGGGTTCAGGTCGGCACCGCGTTCATGTTGTGCCCCGAGGCGACCACCAGCGCGGCGCATCGCGCTGCCCTGCAGGGCGAGGGTGCGCACGTCACGGCGCTCACCAACGTGTTCACTGGCCGCCCGGCGCGCGGCGTGGTCAACCGCGTGATGCGCGAGTTGGGCGCGATGTGCGCTGACGCGCCGCCGTTTCCGCAGTCGGCGGCGGCGCTGGCGCCGCTGCGTGCGGCGGCCGAGGCGAAGGGCGACGGTGGCTTCTCACCCCTGTGGTCAGGGCAGCGGGGCTGCCCCTACCGTGGTGGCGAGACAGCCGCGCAGGTGGTGGCGCGGCTGGTCACGGGTTGATCGGACCGTCTGATCGGACTGTCGATCGACCGGTGTGGTGGATCAGGCGCTGTCGATCGGCACCGCGCGTGCCAGCGCGATGAGTGTGTCACCTTCGTCGGGCAACGATTCGAGTTCGACGTTCCACGCGCGCAATTCGTGCGCGACACGCAGCGACACAGCATCGCGTCCCAGGCCGACGTGGAACGTCCGTGCTGGCAGGCTCACGCCCAGGCCGACCGCCTTCATCACCGCTTCCTTGCGCGTCCAGCCGCGCAGGAAGGCGTAGGCGCGATCGGCCACCGGCTCGGCGCGCAGCGCGGCGATTTCGCGTGGCGTGAAGTGGTCGCGTGCCAGATCAACGGGGTCGTCGATCGGGTGCGTGATCTCGAGGTCGATGCCCAGCGGGGTCGTGTCAGTGCCGATCACGAATGCGGCCCAGGCGTTGCGGCGGGAAAGGTTGAAGGCCGGGCCGCGCAGGCCGCAGTCGGGTTTGCCGAGCGCGGTCACGTTCCACTCGGGGTAGCCGACGCGGCGCCACAGCATCTCGTGCAGCAGCTTGTGCGCGTACAGGTACTGCTGGCGTTGCTCGCCATCGTGCAGGCGCGCTGCGCGTTGCACCAGGGCGTCTGGGAACCCGAACGATCGGTGCGCTGACAAGGCCGCGCGTGAGGTCGAGTCGGTGCGAAGCAGCCAAACATCGCCGAAGCGATGCTGCATCCAGGGTTCGACCGAAGGCTTGTCCTGACCGGTTGGCCCGGTCGGCCCGGTCGGCCGCGTCACTTGTACTCGATGATCTTGGCCTGACGGCCGAGAAGGCGAAGGACGTAGAACCTTGCGGCGCCGACCATTTCGGGGAAACGGGCCAGCGTGTAAAAGAACGCGCGGATGAAGCGCACGTTCGACGGACCCGGGTACTTGAAGTAGACCCGCGTGATCTGGATCGGGTAGATCGCCAGCAGCCAGAGGAACTTCGGGCCGAAGGCCAGCGACAGCAGCACCGCAGCCGCGGGAATCAGCAGCGCCCAGATCCACGTGCGCACGGCCTCGCGTACCCAATGGCGCTCGGGTGCGGCGCCGTGCATGTGCGCGCCTTGCGCGAACGCGAAGCCGCTGCGGGTGGTGCGGCGCCACCATTGGCCGAAGGCCAGCATCGACGCGTCGTGCAAGGTCATCTCGGCGTCGAGGCAGTTGATGGTCCAGCGGTTGCGGCGCAGGCGCACGCACAAGTCGGGTTCTTCGCCGGCGATCAGCCGGTCGGTGTAGCCGTTCACGCCCTCGAAGGCTTCGCGGCGGATCATCACGTCTCCGCCGCAGTATTTGGCCTGACCCGGAGGCACGCTCCATTCGGCGTCGCAGAGCTGGTTGTAGATCGACGCTTCGGGATGGCGTTCGCGACGGCGACCGAAGACGGCAGCGGCGTCGGGGTTGTCGGCCATGAAGCGTGTGGCACGCGCGATCCAGGTCTGCGCGACCTCGGTGTCGCCGTCGAGAAACTGCACGAGTTCGATGTCAGGGTCGAGCTTCACCGCGGCCGAGAAGCCCACATTGCGCGCGCGTGCCGCAGTGAACGGCACCGACATGTCCAGCGGCACTGCAATCACACCGAGGTTCTGCGCGGTTTCGATCGAGCCGTCGGACGAGCCCGAGTCGACATAGACCACGGTGTGCGCGAGCGGCAAGACCGACTCGAGACACCGGCGCAGGCGCTCGCCCTCGTTGCGGCCGATGACAACCACGGCCACATGGGCCGTGGTGCCATCGGCAGGCGCCGAGGCTTCCGAATGCTGAGTCGTCGATTGCACGTCGGGGGTACGACCAGTGTCGAGTCTGACGGGGTCGAGTACGTCCATCACATCAGTGCCCGAATGTCTGGGGGGTTGCGTCGAATTGTATCGATGAGCACTGTAAAGAGGCGTGCAGAAGCCCGGCATCCCGCGTCTGAGTTCGCCTCGGCGTTGCGTGCGTGCGAACGTGAAAAGCTGCCGGAATTGACATGCGATCGTAGCGGTGTCAAAGGCCGGTCCGTCAGCGCGACGCGACAGGCTGCAGTGCCCACAACGCGCGAGCGCTGCGGCACGATGCACCGTCCCAATCGCGGCCGCAGGCGGCGCGCGCCACGCTGCACATCGCGTCGCCCGACTCGCGCAGCGCGCGATACGCCTGCGCGTCGATCCGACCCACCCCCGCGATCAACACGGTCGGCGCCGCGTCGGCCGGCGCCGAACCGACCATCACCTGGCACGTGCTGGCGATCATCGCGGTGACACAGGCCTCGTGCATGCGCCCGAGGCTGGCCTCACGTTCGTCATGCGCATGCCGGCAGCCAATCAGGCAGGCCGCGCCCGCCAACAACGCGAGCACCGTCGACCAGGGTCGGCGCAACATCGCTGGCCCCGGGATCAGCGCGTGTACAGGACGATGGACGACGCCCGATAGAGCCACTCGTCGCTGTTGGCGATCAGGTTCTGCTCTTGCGGGTGCCCCATGCCGCCGACGTACTTGATCCAGACGAGGTTGTTGGCGCGGTCTTGCCACATGCGGTCGCCGCTCGATGCCGACACTTCGGCCAGGCTCGCCGCGGGCTGGAAGTGGCGCACGAAGCGGGCGTCATTGGGGGCGTCGCGGCTGTACTGCTGGCCGGCTGCCGTGTAGCCGGCGGCGTTGACCTTGCCGTCGAAGCTCAGCGCCATCAACAACGTGTCGGAGGGTCGGTAGGCGTTCTCGATGTTGAACGCGAGCCACGTCGGCAGTGCCCGGTCCGGGAAGCGCACGACGTAGCGGCCGCCGGTGCGAGCCGCGAAGTGACGCATGTGGCCAAGCATCGTGGAGGTGGCGCCGTCAGGCACGAACCAGCGCCCGACCTCACTGCCGTTCACGTCTTGGCGCACGGCCTCGAGCGGGGCCTTGAACTCGTAGCGGCTCATATCAAAGCTCGCCTGGAAGTTGCTGATGCCGAGGTACTCGCCGTCGCAGCTCTTGCCGTTCTTGCCCGCGGGCGCCGCCCACACGCAGTTGGCGCCGGCCGTGAGGAAGGGCACGTCGTAGACGTGGAAGTTGCCCTTCGGTCCCCAGTAGCCATGGGGGTCCCACAACGCGCCCGACAGCGTCCAGTGGCGGTTCTCGAGCGGCTTGCCGTCCATGTGCGGCGGCAGCACCCGCGAAGCCCGCGTTCGATGCGATCAGGCGGTTGTTGCCGTTGCGAATCGTGCCCTTGTCGACCGGCGGCGATGTAGTAGTCGAACGTCTTCCACGCGCCCGAGGTCTCGTTGTCGACGAAGTGGGAAGTTGACGATCGTGTTGTCGGTCATCGACAGTGTCGAGTGGTAGGTCGCCAGCGCGCTTTGCTTCTCGTAAGGCCAAACCTGCGGGTAAGGCGATGCGTTGTTCAGGCTGGTGCCCACGTGCAGGCTGCGCACCATCGTGCCCATGTGCACCTTGCCGGTCACGCCGATGCCGACGTTGTCCGCCAGCGTCCACTCCTGGTAGTCAGGCATCGAGACGTTGTTGGCGTAGCCGGTCATGTTCTTGTAGGACGTGACGCGGCGCAGCTGCACCGGGATCAGGTTCGACCAGTCGTTCTCGCTGCCGTCGACCGTGGGCATGTACTGGTTGAACGCGAGGTTGCCCGCGTCGTCGACCGGAACCCAGTTCATCAGCACGCCGGGCGCGTTGTTCGAGTGCGCCACGTTGTGCTCGAACGTGCCGAACGGCAAGCGGTCGGGCAGCATCGCGACGTTGGCACTCGGGCCCAGTGGTTTGCGCGGGAAGGCCATCCAGAAGCCGTTGCCCTGGGCATCGGCGCCGAGGTTGTTGCGCACGATGTTGTCGGGGTTGGTCAACCAGAAGCCCGACGGGCCGCCCTGGAACACCGGGCTTTCGTGGACCAGCAGCCGTTTGCCGGCCATCGGTTCGCGGATCTTCAACGCGATGTTGCCGTCGAGCACGTTGCGGCGCTCGACCGCGTCTTCGAGGAAGAAGGCGTGGCCCTTGATGTCGTGGCAGACGTTGTTCAGCACCTGCACGCCGTTGGTGGCGTGGATGACGATGCAGCGCTGCGACGAGTTCCAGACCGAGCTGTTGCGGATGACGTGCCCGGTCGCGTCGCCGACCATCTGGCCACTCGCGTCGTAGCTCAGCATGTGCCAATGGAAGGGGTAGCGGCCCAAGGCACCGGCCTGGCCCGCGCGGCGGATCTCGACGCCGTCGACCACGACCTTCGACGCGAGGTTCATGATCATCACGTGCACGCCGTAGCCGCTGTTGGCCCAGTGCGTGTCGTCGGCGCCCTGGATCACGATGTTGCGGCTGAGGTTCGCCACCGGCGCGCGCTCGTCGAGGATCGTTGGCGCGGGGGAAACCGGCGGCGTGTACGTCGGGTCCTGCTGCAGGCTCATGCCGTTGGCGGTCACGTACTGCAACTTGCCCCAGCGCGGCTTGGCCAGCGCGGTGGACAGCGCCAGCGTCTTGCCAGACACCGACGTCATCGTCAGGCGTTCGGTCGGATCGATGCCGTACCAGTCGCTCGGCGCGACCGCCAGCGTGTCGCCCGCGCGCCAGTTGACGGTGCTGGCCAGCGTCAGCGACTTCGCGCCGGCTGCGGCGTGGTCGGCCAGACGCGTCCATACGGGTTGCGGTACGGCGCCGTACAACGCAAGCCGGCCGCCCTGCACGACGATCCCGCGCGAGACGCCGTCGTTCGACGCGACTGGCGTGCCGGTCAGCGTGATGGTGGCGCGGTGAACGTACGGGTTCGGTCGGCGTGCCTGCCTCGAGGGCACCTGTCACACGGATCGACTTCGCCGTCAGGGCAACGTCCATCGGCGCGAGGCGCAACGTTCCTTCGATGCGCAGCGCACCCAGCGATGCGGTGTTCATGTCGAGCACCAGGGTCTTGCCCACGGGCACGACGACCTCGGCGCCGTCACTCGGGGGCGCACCGCCCCAGGTGGCCGGGTCGGACCAGCGCATCTCGCCGGGCGCCAGCGCGATCGGTCCCGGCGGAACCGGTGCCGCGGGCAGCGAAGTTCGGGGGGCGTCAAGCAATGGATCGCCGACGCTGGGGTCGACTGTGCCGCTGCCGCCCGTTGTCGGCACGGGTGCCGGTGCCGGTGCCGGGGATGGCGTTGGAGCGGGTGCGGGAGCTGGATTGGCGATCGTGAGCACGGCGCATGACTTGACGATCCCCGGTGCGGGATCGGCGCCAAAGGCGTTGGTGGTGCATTCGCTCGCGCCGCTCACGCTGCGTGTGATCCACGTTGACCCAGCGCCGTAGCGGACCCACTGGGTGCCAGCGATCGTGAAGGCCTGCCACTCGTCGGCAACCTTGTTCCAGGTTCCCTCGGAGCTGGGTGGCGGCGGTGTCGATGGCGACGGTGAGGGGGATGGCGTTGGAGCCGGTGCGGGAGCCGCGTTGGCGATCGTCAGCACGGCGCATGACTTCAAGATGCCCGGTGCGGGATCGGCGCCAAAGGCGTTGGTGGTGCATTCACCCACGCCGGTCACGCTGCGTGTGATCCACGTTGACCCAGCGCCGTAGCGAACCATTTGAGTGCCAACGACCGCGAAGGCCTGCCACTCGTCGGCAACCGTACTCCAGGTTCCCTCGGCGCTGGTCTTGGTCTCGGGGTTGGCGTGGTAGACGACCAGGAGCTTGCGCGCGGCGCGGTTGTTCTCGGCGTCGTAGGCGCGGACCGTGATGGCGTTGTCGCCGTCCTGCAGCGGCACGTTCGCAACGGCCCAGTTCGCCGACGTGCCGGCGGCTGACAGGGCGGCCACGCCGTTGCCTGTGCTGGTGGCCCAGGTGACGCGTGCGACTGTCTGGTTGTCTTGCGCGACGCCTTGAACGGCGACCTTCGATGACAGGGTTGAAAAGGTCGAGAAGCTGGTGGGCCCGGTGATCGTCAGCGTCGGTGCCGACGTGTCCGTTCGGCCGAGGGCCATTTCCAGTGGCGGTGGTGCGTTCGGATCCTCGTCCTCGCCACCACAGGCTATCAGCGTGACGACCGCCAACGCGACGGCCGAGCATGCGCGGCCTCGCTGCAGATGTTTGCCCATTTCCAACGACTTCCCTTGTACGGGGCTGCTCGCGGCGTCTGATGCGCCGCGATGCGCCCTCGGTTTGCTGTTACTGCGGCCCCGACTCGTTCGGCCAGGTGCCTTGCAGACGTTTCCAGCTTATCGGGTGCCCTGCGTTCGCGGGGACCGTTCAGGGTGACCGTTACGCGGACGGCGGCGCCCGGCCGCGATGGGCGCGGGTGCCAGGACGTGATGGGCACCACGTGAGCGCCGATTTCGTCGCTTCGAACGTGTGAGGCCTGACACGGCAGCGCGCTGTCACTGCGGTGTCGCGCTGCCACATCTGCACGCGTGACCGATGCACGCATGTAGCAGAAGTTGGGTTTGGTTACGGGGGCAAGCGCCGCCCGGGTCGTCTGCGTCTGCTGCAGCGGACGCTGAACGTGGTTTTCAGCCGACTTCGACGGTCGAGCGTTGCCCGAGCATGCGGGCGCGCGTTGCGCCCGGCAGGGCGTCGAGCAGCGACGCAATGAATGCGTCCTGCATGCGCCAGCCGCGCTGTGGGTCGGAGTCGATCGACGACAAGCGCACGAGGATGCCGTCGGGGATCGAGCCCGTGATCGCCGCGCGCAGGCGCGACATGCGTTTGTCGAAGGCCGACGCGTTTTGCGTTTCCGCCATCGCGAACCAGTAGGTCACGGGTTCGTGTCGCCCGCCCATGACGGTGCGCAGGCGGCGAATCTGGATCGCGCCGTGACGGGTGGTCAGCACGTCGTCACGCTGGTCCTGCAGCACGAAGCCCTGGGCGGGGTAGCAGACCTCGGGCCGGTGCGCCTCGAGACCGCCGCGTTGGTCGTTGCCGTAGGCCACCGACATCATCACGTGATAGCGCTGCCCATCGGTGTGAATCTGGGCGTACGTGCGTGCCACCACCTCGCTGTACAGCGAGTCGAGCATCTGCTGCGTCTGCGGGTTGACGACCTGGGGCGCCGTTGGCACGTGTTGCCAGCCACCGAACAGCATCGGGATGTTCGTCTTCAGGTCCGGCGGCACCGCGCGCTGCCCCTGGCTGGCGCGGTGGCGCCCAGCCGCGGCAAGCGCCGCGAGCGCCACCATGCCACCGGCAAGCACGAACGCACGGCGGTAGACATGGTTGATCGGGGGCCCATCAACCGAGGACGTTTCGATCGCAGGCATGTCGGACGACTGCATGGGCACCGCGGAATGAGTCATAAGGTTAGAGGTGGCGCTTCCAAGTATGCCGCCGCAGCGCACCAAGTGTTGGCACGGTGCCGATGCAACGCCTGCGTATGCCCGATTCGCACGCGCGCGGGCTTTGTTCACATCCGGTCGCGCTTTGTCGGCGTGGCAGGCGCAAGCTGCGGATGCGCGGCGGACGGACGGCGACAATCCCGAGCGGTGCAGCAAGAGTGTTTCCATGCCCCATTCATCCAGCCAACGCTTCGTCCTTGTCGGCAACGAGTCGCTCCTGATCCAGTGTGCCGAACGGCTGCGTGAGCGCGGCTGCACCGTCGTCGCCGTTGTCACGTCGAGGCCCGCGGTGCGCCGCTGGGCCGCGGGGCAGGGCGTGCGCGTCTTGCGTGACGTTGCCGCGCTGCGCGACGCGCACGACCTTCGTCCCTTCGACTATCTGATCAGCGTCACCAACCTGTCGGTGCTTGGCCCCGACATCCTCGCCCTGCCTACCCGCGAGGCCATCAACTTCCATGACGGTCCGCTGCCTGAGTACGCGGGGCTCAACACGCCGGTATGGGCTCTATTGAATGGGGCCGGATCGCACGGCATTACTTGGCACCGGATGACAGCCGAGGTCGACCGCGGCGACATCCTCGTCGAACGGCGTTTCGACATCGACGCCGACGAGACGTCGCTGACGCTCAACACCAAGAATTACGAAGCCGGCGACCAGGCATTCGAGGAACTGCTCGACGGGTTGGCCGCGGGCACGCTGCAACCGCGCCCGCAGCAGCGGTCGATCGAGAAGTACTTCGGCCGCCAGGACCGGCCGGCGGCGATGGCGTCGATCGACTGGCGCTCGAGCGCCATGGATGCCGTGCGCCTGGTACGCGCGCTCGACTTCGGCAGCTACGCCAACCCTGTCGCCAGCGCCAAGGTCAGCCTGCGCGGCCGCGCGTTGCGGGTGGTCAAGGCCGTGGTCGCAGGCCCGGTCGCGGGGCACGACCCCGGCAGCGTGGTCGCCGCGGACGAAGCGGGCATCACCGTGGCGGCGCGCGATGCCTTCGTTGCGCTGCAGGCTTTCGAGACGCTCGACGGCCGCGTGCTGTCACCTTCACAGGCTGCGGCCTACTGGACGCTGGGCGCTGCGCCGATGGTCGGCCAGCGGCTCGACGTGCTCGACGACGCCGCACGCGCGCGGCTGGGCGACATCAACGCCCGCGTCGCACCGCACGAAGGCTTCTGGCTGCGCCGGCTCGAGACGCGCGACGACGTTGAACTGGCCTACGTCGACCGCAAGGCGTTGCCGGGCAAGCCGCAGCCCGAATATGTCGACACGCTGTTGGACGGTGGCGAAGAGCACCGCCGCAGCGAGCTGCTGGCCGTGGTGTGGTTGTTGCTGGCGCGTCTGGCCGACAAAGACGGCTTCGACATCGGCTTTCGCGACGAATCGTTGGCCAAGCTGACCCACGGCGGCTGCGACTGGTTCGCCACCCAGGTGCCGCTGCGCGCGCAGGTCGATTTCGGTGCGAGCTTCGAGGCGCTGACTCAGGCCGCATCGGCCGAACTCGAGCAGTTGGGCAAGCGCGGCACGGTCGCGCGCGACGCGATCGGCCGTACGCCCGAGTTGCGTGCCGCCGCGGCGCAGGCTGACCCGACGCGCCAGTCGATCGTCGTGCAGTGGAGCGAGCGCATCGATGCCGCGTCACTGGCCGCGGGCAGCGAACTGACGATTGCCTTCGACGAGGGTGGTCGCAGCGCACGCTGGTGCTTCGACGCATCGCGACTCGACCGCCGGCACGTCCAGGCCATGCAGCAGCAGTTCGCCTGCCTGCTGCATGCCGCCACCCACGAGCCCCGGCGCAGCGTCGGCGAATTGCCCTTGCTGAGTCAGGACGTGCTCGAGCGTGTGACGCTGGGCTGGAACGCCACGTCGGGCGACGTGCGCGCCGACCTGGGCGTGCATCACCTTGTCGAGCAGCAGGCCGCGCGCACGCCCGCGCGTGTCGCTGTCACGGCGCAGGGCGTGTCGATCACTTATGGTGAACTCGATGCGCGTGCCAACCGGCTGGCGCGCCGCCTCGCGGCGCTGGGCGTGAAGCCCGACGTGCTGGTCGGCCTGATGTGCGACCGATCGGTCGAGATGATGGTGGGGCTGCTGGCGATCCACAAGGCCGGCGGCGCCTACGTGCCGCTGGACCCGACGTACCCGCGCGACCGCATCGCGATGATGGTCGAGGATTCGAAGCTCGAGGTGCTGCTGACGACCGAGCGTCATCGTGGTGACATCGCGCTGCCGCGCGGCCACGTGATCGCGGTTGACAGCGACTGGGCGTCGATCGAGCGCGAGTCGGCCGACCCCTTCGACGGCGGCGCGTTGCCCGAGCACTTGGCTTATGTGATCTACACCTCGGGTTCGACCGGCAAGCCCAAGGGCGTGATGGTCGAGCACCGCAACGTCGTCAACTTCTTCGCCGGCATGGACCGGCACCTGAATGGAGACGAGGGCGAAGACGCGTCGCAGATCAACACCTGGCTGGCGGTCACGAGCCTGAGCTTCGACATCTCGGTGCTCGAGCTGTGCTGGACGCTCACGCGCGGCTATCACGTCGTGATTTCATCCGACGAAGACCGCAGCGCTGCCGTACCGCAGGGCAAACACGCGCAACGGCCGATCGACTTCAGCCTGTTCTACTTCTCGAGCGACGAGTCCGAATCCGGCGTCGACGACAAGTACCGGCTGCTGATCGAAGGATCGAAGTACGCCGACCAACATGGGTTCTCGGCCGTGTGGACACCCGAGCGCCACTTCAACGCTTTCGGCGGCCTGTACCCGAACCCGGCCGTCACCGGTGCGGCGATCGCGACGATCACGGGTAAGGTGCAGATCCGCTCGGGCAGCGTGGTCGCGCCGCTGCACCACCCGCTGCGCATCGCCGAAGAGTGGTCGGTGGTCGACAACCTGTCGCACGGGCGCGTGGGCCTGTCGTTCGCGTCGGGCTGGCACCCGAATGACTTCGTGCTGCGCCCGCAGAACTTCAAGAACGCCAAGCAGGTGCTGGTCGACACCATCGACGCGGTGCGTGCGTTGTGGCGTGGTGAAGCGCGTTCTTTCGAAGGCCCGTTGGGCCCGGTCGAGGTGCGCGTGTTGCCGCGGCCGGTGCAGAAAGAGCTGCCGTTCTGGGTCACGTCGGCGGGCAACGTCGAAACCTTCGAGATCGCCGGGCGCATCGGCGCCAACGTGCTGACGCACCTGCTGGGCCAAACCGTCGACGACCTCGCCGGCAAGCTCGACGCCTACCGTCGCGCGCGGCGCGAGGCCGGGCACGCGGGCGAAGGCATCGTGTCGCTGATGCTCCACGCCTTCGTCGGGCCTGACGAAGCGGCCGTGCGCGCGAAGGTGAAGCAGCCGCTGATCGAGTACCTGCGCTCCTCGGCCAACCTGGTCAAGCAATACGCCTGGGCCTTCCCCGCCTTCAAACGTCGCGAGGGCATGAACAGCTCGGTCGACGCGCTCGACCTGTCGACGGTGTCGAAGGAAGAGATGGATGCGCTGCTCGAATTCAGCTTCGAGCGCTACTACGAAACAAGCGGCCTGTTCGGCACGCCCGAGCGCTGCTTGGGCGTGGTCGACAAGCTCAAGGGCATCGGCGTCGACGACGTCGCCTGCCTGATCGACTTCGGCGTCGATTCGAAATCGGTGCTCGATCACCTGCCGTACTTGAACCAGTTGCGCAAGCTGGCAAAACCGCCGCGCGTGATGGCGCCCGAATTCGCGCTGTCGGCGCTGCTGGCGCGCCATGGGGTCACGCATCTGCAATGCACGCCGTCGATGGCGCGGCTGCTGTTGCTCGACGCCGCCGCGCGCCCGGGGCTGGCAACGCTGCGCCGCATGATGGTCGGCGGCGAGGCGCTTTCGCCGCAGCTTGCGGGTGAGCTGACCGGGCTGATCGCTGGCAACGTCATGAATATGTACGGCCCGACCGAGACGACGATCTGGTCGGCGGTGCACACGCTCGAGTCCGCGCACAAAGGCCAAGTGCCGCTGGGCCGGCCGCTCGCGAATCAGCAGATCTACATCCTCGACCGCCGCCAACAGCCGCTGCCGGTGGGCGTACCGGGCGAACTGGTCATCGGTGGCAAAGGGGTCGTTCGCGGCTACCTGCACCGCCCCGAGCTGACGGCAGATCGCTTCGTGCAGGTGTCACCAGGCGGCACAGGTGCGCAGCGTGTGTATCGCACCGGCGACCTCGCGAAGTTCCGCGATGACGGCACGGTGGAATTTCTCGGCCGCCTGGATCATCAGGTGAAGGTGCGCGGCTACCGAATCGAGCTCGGCGAGATCGAAGCGTTGATCGCGCGGCGCCCCGAGGTCAGCGAAACGGTGGTCGTTGCGCGCGAAGACACGCCGGGCGACGTGCGCCTGGTCGCCTACCTCGTCGCCAAACCAGGCCAGGCCGTGGTACCGGCCGAGTTGCGCGAATCGTTGCGCGACCTGCTGCCCGACTTCATGGTGCCGGGCCACGTTGTCGTTCTCGACGCGATGCCGCAGACGCCCAACGGCAAGATCGATCGCAAACAGCTTCCGGCCCCCGAGCACGCCGACGAAGGCGCGCGTACCGAATACGTGGCGCCGACCGGTGACCTCGAGGCGCGCATCGTCGAGGTGTGGAAAGACGTGCTGAAGTTGCCGAAGGTTGGCGTGCGCGACAACTTCTTCGATCTTGGCGGCCACTCGCTGCTGGCGATCCAACTGTTGCGCGCGTTGAAGGAACGCCTCGAACGCGACCTTGCCATCACCGACGTCTTCCGCTTCCCGACCGTGCAGGCGCTGGCGGCGCATCTGACCGATGGCTCGGCGCAAGGCGCGGCCGCGAAGCAGGGGCAGGATCGGGCGCAGGGCCGGCGTGCGGCGATGGCGCGTCGGCTAGGCGCGCGCGAGACCACGCCGACATGATGTGCGCGTCGGTCGCGAACGCGCACCGACAATCCACGCGTGTATCTGATCCCGATCACTGTCCCGATCTACCTCGACGGCTCGCGCCGTCTGATCGCCACCGACTGGAAGCGCGCGCTCGAGTTGCTGCGTGATTCGCACGGCGGACGCTTTGGGCCGCTTACGGTGATGGCGCCGCATCTGCCGGCCCGTGCGGCTGATCAGGTGCTGGTCGAACCTTCGGCGGCGGAAGACCAGATCGAACTCGTGCCCGCGTTCGACGAAGCCGTGCGCCTGCGCGCGTACTGGTCGGGTGCGCACCAGGCAGCGATGACGACGTTGCGCTCGCTGCTGCCGCGTGTGAAGCTCGTGCACGGTACGGCCGAAGACCCGTTCCGCTCGTTCTGCTGGCACGCGTTCATGGCCGCGGTGCGCATGGACATTCCCAGCGTCTTCGTGCAGGACCAGGACGTGGTGTCGGTCGTGCGCGAACTGCATCGCCACGACGGCGCCAAGCAGCGCCTGAAGGCCGAGCTGCACGCACGGCTTCAGGAACGGCAGTGCCGAAGCGCGATCACGGCTGCGGGCGTATCGTTCCTGAAGGGCCGGGGCACGGTCGCGCGGTATCGCGACTGCTCGGCGCATATCGAGCAGGTCGAGGACACGTCGTACTTCACGTCGGAGATCGTCGCCGACAGCGCTGTCGAGGCGCGCGTCGCGTCGCTGCTCGAAGGCAAGCGGCCGCTGCGCTTCGGCTTCTGCGGCCGGCTGGTCGACATCAAAGGCGTCGACCGCAGCCTGCGCATCGTGGCGCGGGCGCGAGCCGCGGGCGCGAACGTAGCGCTCGACATCATCGGTACGGGCCCCGAAGAAGCGGCGTTGCGCAGGCTGGCCGATGAACTGCATCTTGGCGACGCGGCGACCTTCGTCGGCGGCATGCCCTACGGCACAGCGCTGCTCGATCGCCTGGCGCAATGCGATGCGTTGCTGTTCAACCCGCGCATGGAAGAAACGCCGCGCATGATCTTCGACGGCTACGCCGCCGGTTTGCCGCTGGTGGCTGGCGGAATCGACTACGTGCGTGAACGCGCCGATGCCGACCGCGCGGCGGTGGTGTTGCCACGCGACGACGACGAAGCCGCCGCGGTGCTGGTGGCCGAACTTGCCCGCGACCGCGGCCGCGTGGCGGCGCTGACTCGCCAATCACTCATCGCGGCCCGCCACCATGCCGCCGACAGCTGGTACGCGCGTCGCGCGCGGTGGACGGCCGAGATGGTTGATCGTCACCGGCGGAAATAGTGACTCCCCCTCGAAGCGGCGCCGCCGACGGCTTGAATGCGATCGAAACCTGGCTGCGCGACCGCGGTGTGGGTTGGATCTGCGCCATCTCGCCACACCTCGACGACGCGGCGTTTTCGATCGCGACGTTGCTGGCGCACCCGGCGTTGCCGGCGCGCGAGGTCTGGACCGTGTTTTCGGCGACGACCGCCGACGGCGATTTGGCATACGCGCAGGCGACGGGCTTTGCCGGGCCGCTCGAAGAGTTCGAAGCGCGGCGCGCCGAAGACGTGCGGGCGATGCGCATCCTCGGCGTGCCTTTTCGCCATCTCGGCGCGGTGGCATCGCGCTTCGACGCTGCGGCTGGCGAGGCGCTCGCGGCCGAAATCCGGGTACGAGCAGACGCACAGGGCCACAAGCCGGACGGCACGACGCTTGTCTTGCTGCCTGCGGGCGCGGGTGTCGAGCCCAGCGCTTTTGATCGGCTCTGGGGCCGCCTGACTCGCAGCCCCGTGGGTTGCCGCGCTCACGGCGAACACGAATGGGTTCGCGATGCGCTGGCGGGTGCCTTGGGCGAGTGCCTGGTTGGTTATTACGCCGAGGTGCCGTACCTGTGGTCCGAAGGGCCAGCGCGGCTCGAAACACGGTTGCAATCCACGGCGCGTCAACCGCTGCGCGGCTTTGCCGTTGCGCCGAGGGTCGACTTCAAACTCGAGGTTGCGCGTGCTTATCGTTCCCAGCTGGTTTCGGAGTTTGGTGACCGGCTTTCGTTCCAGCGCCGCTCCCTGTCAGGCAGCGAGTGGGTCTACCTTCCCGCCTGACAAAAATGTCACACCGAGCGGACGCCGCGGCCGTTCGGTTGTGCCGTTAAAGCTGCACTTTTGCCCGCATTGACGAACTGCGGACGTGGATTCACGCACCCGTGGGGGCCTGCACCCGCGGCGACTTCCTATCATTCGAGGTTGTGTCTGCGACAGCAAGATGAGCGACTCCAATTTCGACACTGATATCGCCGTCGTCGGCATGGCCGGACGGTTCGCGGGCGCGCGAAATCTGGTCGAGTTCTGGCGCAACCTGCGCGGCGGTGTCGAGTCGCTCGAGCGCTTCTCCGAAGCGCAACTGCTGGCCGCAGGCGTCGACCCCGCGGACCTGGCCGATCCGAACTACGTGCCCGTGGGCGCCGTGCTGCCCGACATGGAGGGCTTCGACGCGAAGTTCTTCGGCTTCTCGCCGCGCGAAGCGTCGATCATGGACCCGCAGCACCGCCACTTCCTCGAGGTGAGTTGGGAAGCGCTCGAGAACGCGGGCCACATGCCCGAGTCGTTCGCGGGTTCGATCGGCGTGTTCGGTGGTTCGGGCCACAACGCCTACATGCCCTACAACCTGCTGACCAACCCGGCGTTGATGAAGCAGGTGGGCTTCTTCCTGGTGCGCCACACCGGCAACGACAAAGACTTCCTGACCACGCGCGTGTCGTACCTGCTGAACCTGCGTGGGCCCAGCGTCAATGTGCAGACGGCATGTTCGACCTCGCTGGTGGCGATCCACCTGGGTGTGCAGAGCCTGCTGAACCGCGAGTGCGACATGGCGCTGGCGGGCGGCGCGACGATCGAGCTGCCGCACCGCCACGGCTACGTCTATCGCGAAAGCGAGATCCTGTCGCCCGACGGCCACTGCCACGCCTTCGATGCCGACAGCAAGGGCACGGTGTTCGGCAGCGGCGTCGGCATCGTCGTGTTGCGGCGCCTGCAAGACGCGATCGACGACGGCGACCACATCCACGCCGTCATCAAAGGTTCGGCCGTCAACAACGACGGCGCGATGAAGGTCGGCTACATGGCGCCCAGCGTCGACGGCCAGGCGCAAGCGATCGCCGAAGCGCTGGCCGTCGCCGACGTGTCGGCCGACACGATCACCTACGTCGAGTCGCACGGCACCGGCACGCCGGTCGGCGACCCGATCGAGATCGCTGCGCTGACGCAGGCTTTCCGCCAAAGCACCGACAAGAAGCAGTACTGCGGCATCGGTTCGGTGAAGAGCAACATCGGCCACACCGACACCGCCGCGGGCGTCGCGAACTTCATCAAGGTCGCGCTGGCGCTGCAGAACAAGGAACTGCCGCCATCGCTCTTCTTCGAGAAGAACAACCCGGCGTGTGACTTCGAGTCGAGCCCGTTCTACGTCAATGCAACGTTGAAGGCGTGGACGCCGCCCGCGGGCGTGCCGCGTCGCGCGGGCGTCAGCTCACTGGGCGTGGGCGGCACCAACGCGCACGTCATCGTGCAGGAAGCGCCGGTGCGGCAGCCGTCGGGGCCGTCGCGCAAGCAACAGCTGATCGTGCAGTCGGCGAAGTCGATGGCGTCGCTCGATGCGGGATCGCAAGCGCTGGCGGCGCACTTCGAAGCGAATCCGCAGGCGAGTCTGGCCGACGCCGCCTACACGCTGCGTTTCGGCCGTCGCGCGATGAAGCACCGCCGTGTCGTGGTCGCGCGCGACGCGAAGGAAGCCGCGCGCCTGCTCGCCGCGAAGGACGCGGCGCGCGTGTTCACCGAGACGGCGAACGAAGACCCGCGCAGCGTCGCCTTCATGTTCGCGGGTGGCGGCGCGCAGCATCCGAACATGGGGCTGGACCTCTATCGTGAAGAGCCCGTGTTCCGCGCGGCCGTCGACGAAGCCTTGGGTATCTGCGAGCGCAAACTGAACCGCCCGCTGCGCGACGTGATGTTCCCGCCCGCGGGCCAGGAAGCAGACGCCTCGCGCAAGCTCGAGCAGCCGTCGCTCGCGTTGCCGGCACTGCTGACGATCCAGGTCGCGCAGGCGCGCCTGCTGCAGTCGTGGGGTTTGCTGCCCGCGGCGATGATCGGCCACAGCATGGGTGAATACACCGCCGCGCATCTGGCGGGTGTGTTCACGTTCGAAGAAGCGTTGACGCTCGTCGAGTTGCGCGGGCGCCTGTTCGAATCGCTGCCCGAGGGCGCGATGCTCAGCGTGCCGCTGCCCGAAGACGGCGTGCGGCCGCTGATGACACCCGAGCTGTCGATCTCGGTCATCAACGCGCCGAAGATGACGGTGGTCGGCGGCCCGGTCGCGGCGATCGAAACGTTGCAGGCGAAGCTTGCGGCGCAGGAGGTCGACGCCGCGCGCGTGCGCATCAACGTGGCCGCGCACTCGTCGATGCTCGAGCCGATCCTCGAGTCGTTCGGCGCGCACTTGCGGCGCGTCGCGATGAAGGCGCCGACGCTGCCATTCGTGTCGAACCTGTCGGGCACGTGGATCACCGCTGCCGAAGCGACTGATCCGGTCTATTGGGTCCGCCACCTGCGCAACACGGTGCGTTTCGCCGACGGCCTGAAGACGCTGCTCGAGGACGAGACGCGCGTGCTGGTCGAGGTCGGCCCGGGGCGCACGCTGTCAAGCCTGGCGCGCCTGCACCCCGCGCGCAAGCCGCAACAGGTGGTCGTCAATTCGATGCGCCATGTCGACGAAGCCGTCGACGACCAGATGCACGCGCTGACAGCGTTGGGTCGCCTGTGGGCTGCGGGTGTCGACGTGCCGTGGGGCAAGCTGCACGGCGACGAGCAACGTCTTCGTGTCGAGTTGCCGGCGTATCAGTTCGAGCACCAGCGCCATTGGATCGAACCGGGGCAGGGCCGCAACCTCGCACCGCACGAACGTTCGCTGCACAAGCGAAAGGATCTTGCGCAGTGGTTCTATCAACCGTCGTGGACGGTGAAGCCGATCGTGCCAGTCGGCGATGCCGCGCGGCGCGACAAGCCGTCGGGCACCCTGGTCTTCGCAGACACGCTCGGCCTGGGTGATGCACTCGCTGCGCGCCTTCGAGAGCGCGGCGACAACGTGATCGTGGTGCATCAGGGCAAGGGTTTCAAGCGCGACGACACGCGGCGCTTCGCGATCGATGTGGGCTCTCGCCCCAACATGCTGCGCCTGGCGGCCACGTTGTCGAGCGAAGGCCTCGTGCCCTCGCGCGTCGTGCATGCCTTTTCGGTGACCGGCGACGAACGGCTTTCGCTGGCGAGCCTGCGCAGCGCGGGCTTCGACAGCCTGCTGCACTTCGCGCAGGCGATGGGCGAAGAGGACTGGGAAGCGCCGCTGTCGCTGCTGGTGTTGAGCGACCGCATGCAGCGCATCGCCGTCGAGCGCGACTTGCAGCCGGCCAAGGCGCTGCTGCTCGGGCCTACGTCGGTCATCCCGCGTGAGTTCACGAATGTGCGCTGCGCGTCGATGGACATCGAGTTGCCGCGGGCGGGCTCGCGCCAGCACGGGTTGCTGCTCGATGCGCTGGTCGACGAACTCGACGCCGGCATCGGTGACGCCGTGGTCGCATGGCGCGGCACGCAGCGCTGGGTTCAGGGCCAGACCGCCATGCCGCTGCCGGCGGCGCCGACGAAGGCTCGGCTGCGCGAGCGCGGCGTTTACCTGATCACCGGTGGCCTGGGTGGCGTCGGTCTGGCACTGGCGCAGCACCTGGCTGCGACGCAGAAGGCGCGTGTGGTGCTGCTGGGCCGCACGGCGATGCCGCCGCGCGATCAATGGGCGGCGTTGCTCGCCGATCCGTCGACGCCCGCCGACGTGGCGCGCCGCCTGCGTTCGTTGCTTTCCATCGAACACAAGGGCGGCGAGGTGATGGTGGTTCGCGCCGACGTCACCGATGCCGCGGCGCTCGAGGCTGTGGTTGCGCAGGCGCGCGCGCGCTTCGGCGACGTGCACGGTGTGCTGCACACGGCGGGCGTGCTCGAAGACGGCGTGATCCAACTGAAGGAGCAAGCCGCGGCGTCGCGTGTGCTGGCGCCGAAGGTCGAAGGCACGCTCGCACTCGAGGCGGCGCTGACGAAGGCACAGAAGGCGCCGCTTGATTTCATGGTGCTGTTCTCGTCGATCAGCGCTTTCGCGGGCCTGGCGGGCCAGGTCGACTACGCGGCGGCCAATGCCTTCCTCGACGCCTATGCGCAAGACCGCATGGCGCGCGACGGCACATGGACGGTCGCGATCAACTGGAGCCAGTGGCAGGAAGTCGGCATGGCGGCCGACCTTGCGCACCAGCTCGGCCTTGATGCCGAAACCGCGCACGAACCCGTGGCAACCGTCGGCCACGCGTTCGTCGACCGCTGCCTGATCGACAACCCGCAGGAGCGCCTGTACGAAACCCGCTTCTCGCGCGAGACGCACTGGCTGCTCGACGAACACCGCGTGCGCGACGGCGAAGCGCTGATCCCCGGCACTGGCTACCTCGAGATCGTGCGCACCGCCTTTGGGCACCGACTTCCGGCCGGTGCCGGTGAAACGATCGAGCTCTCGGACGTGACGTTCCTGTCGCCCTTCGTCGTGCACGAAGGGCATGCGCGTGATCTGCGCGTGCACCTGCGCGCGCAAGGTGATGACCGCTATGCCTTCGTTGTCAGCGGTCGTCATGACGGCGCGGCGAAGGACGACGCGTGGTCCGAACATGTTCGCGGCGTCATCGCCCGCGTGAAGGCACAGGCCGCCGCCTCGGCGAAACCAGCCGACATCCGCGCACGATGCACGCAACGCCACCAGGACGGCGCGAAGCCGCCGGTGCATCTGCACTTCGGTCCGCGCTGGAGCAACATCGTCGGCGTCGATTTCGGCGCACGCGAAGCGTTGGTCGAACTGGCGCTGCCGCAGGCCTTCCTCGGCGACCTCGACGCCTTCCCGCTTCACCCGGCAGTGCTCGACCTGGCGACCGGTGGCGCACAGGCGTTGGTGGCGGGCTACGACGAGGCGCGCGACTTCCTGGTGCCGGCGTCGTACGAGTGCGTACGCGTGCATGCACCCTTGCCCGCGCGCGTGTTCAGCCATGTGCGTCTGCGCGACGACGAAACGAATGGCCATGACCTGGCGTCCTACGACGTGAGCGTCGTCGACGTCGATGGCCGTGTGCTGGTCGAGATCACCGGCTTCACGATGATCCGGGTGCGCGACAAAGCGCTGTTGGCTGGTGGGAGCATGGCGGCTGTGCGCGCGGCGCACGCGTCACATTCGGGCAAGCCGCGTGCCACGGCGAACAACATTCTGTCGGTCGGCCTGCGCGAGGGCATCCTGACCAAAGAGGGTGCCGAGGTCCTCGAGCGCGTGCTGAGTTGGGGTGCCGGCGCGCAAGTGATCGTGTCACCGCAGGACCTCGAAGCTCTGCTGGCGCAGCTTCGTGGCCCAGCAGTCGTGTCCGCGCAGGCGCACGTCGGTGATGACGCCGCGGCGTCGGGTGCTCGCATGCCGTCGACGCCGACGCAGAAGCTGATCGCGCAGATGTGGAGCGAGATGCTCGGCCACGCGCGCGTGACTGCAACCGACAACTTCTTCGACCTCGGCGGCCATTCGCTGCTGGCGGTGCAGGTCATCAACAAGTTGAAGAAGCGCACCGGAAAGGCGCTGGCTTTGACGGCGCTGCTCGAGGCGCCCACGGTCGAGGAATTGGCCGCGCTGATCGCGCCAGACGAGGTCGCGCAGGCGCAGGTTACGGGCGAGGCTGGAGAGGGCGCCGTGGCTTCACCGTCGACGCGCCCTATCGGCATCGTCCAGCCAGGCGTCGTCGGCCGCACGATCATCCCGATCAAGAAGGGCGAGGGGCGCCCGCCGCTTTTCCTCGTGCACGACGGCCTGGGCGAGACGCTGCTGTACCGCACGCTCGCCTACAAGCTCGACCGCGCGCATGCGGTGTACGGCCTGCAGCCGGCGATGCGTGCCGACGGCAGCTTCGTGAACACGCGCATCAGCGACATGGCCGCGGCGCACGTCGAACAACTGCGCAGTGTCCAGAGCGAAGGGCCGTACTACATCGCGGGCCTGTGTGCTGGCGGCGTCATCGCGCAAGAGATGGCGTCGCAGTTGCACTCGCAGGGCCAACGCATTTCGTACCTGGGCATCCTCGACGCGGCCGACGTTGAAGCCGAACAAAGCGACTACGAGTCGAGGCAGCGCATGGCGCGTTTCCTTGGCACGCTGGGCAACGCCGACCAGCCGCTGCCGCTGCGTCTGATCAAGGCGCTGCCGAAGATGGTGAGCAAGGCCGTGAACTTCCTGCGCTACAAGTTGCAGGAGCGGATCGAACGACGCCGCACCGAGCACGGCATCGACGCGATGCGTGCAGGACAGTCGGCCGCGATCGGTGAATCGACGCAGGACGCTTTTCTTCGGATGTACGAGATCGCACATCACGAACACAAGCCCCAGGGACGCCTTGGTGCCGACGGCGTCGTGGTCTATCGCGCCATGCAGGGCCTGGGTGGCGAGGACGACGTACCGTTCAAAGAGCGCTACACCGAAGCCGATCTCGGCTGGAGTCGCCGCTTCGACCGCCCGCTCGTCGTTCGCGACGTGCCCGGTGGTCACACCAGCCTGCTTCAAGACCCGAACGTGCAAGCGCTGGCTGCCGCGATGCAGAACGACGTTGACGTTGCGCTGGCGCGGGACGCGGCGCTTCGCGCAGACGGTGAACACCCAGCCGGGGCTGCATGGGCAGCGACTGCCACGACGACTTCAACCGATCAACTGGAGACGACGCCATGACGGCGGCAACGCAAGGACAAGGCGCGACAGCGGGTGCGGACAAGCCGCGCACGCTGGTCGTGATCGTGAACTACAAGGTCGGTGCGCTCGTCGTCGACTGCATCCGCTCGCTCGAGCGACAGGCCCGGGGCGCGAACGGCGAACATCACGCCGACGTGACGGTGGTCGACAACGACTCGAAGGACGGGTCTGCCATGCTGATCCGCGATGCGATCGCGGCCAACGGCTGGGGCGCGTGGGTGCGGCTGATCGAGTCGAGCGTCAACGGCGGCTTCGCCTACGGCAACAACACGGCGCTGCGCGATGCGTCGGCGCGAGGCGTGGTCTACGACCATGTGTGGCTGCTCAATCCCGATACGGTGGTTCGCCCGGGCGCCTTGCAGGCGTTGACCGATTTCCTCGACGCCAACCCGCGCGCGGGCATGGTCGGCAGCAGCATCGAAGATGACGATCAAGGCACGCGCTGGCCCTATGCGTTCCGGTTTCCGTCAGCGCCTGCCGAATTTGAATCGACGATTCGCATCGGCCCGATCTCGAAGCTGCTCGATCGCTGGGTTGTGGCGTTGCGCATGGGTGACGAGCCCGCGCAGGCACAGTGGCTGTCGGGCTGCAGCATCATGGTCCGCGGCAAGGTTTTCGACGCGATCGGACTGATGGACGAGCAGTTCTTCCTCTATTACGAGGAAGTCGACTTCTGCCGCCGCGCGGTGATGACGGGCTGGGAGTGCTGGTACGTGCCGGCCAGCCGCGTCTATCACATCTCGGGGCGCAGCACCGGCATTTCGGGCGAGGGCGCGTCGAAGCGACGCATCCCTGCGTACTGGTATGAATCGCGTCGCCGCTACTTCGTCAAGCATCACGGCCGCGGGTACACGGTCCTGGCTGACGTGGGTTGGCTCGTCGGCATGGCGATCGGCCGCGCGAGGCATCGCATCCAGGGCAAGCCGGACGAAGATCCGCCGCACTACGTCAAAGACTTCGTGCGTCACAGCGCGATCTTCCATGCGGGCATTCCGGTGAACGACCGCTTGCTCGTGCCCGCGACTGCAGGCTCGGCGTGATCAAGGCATGGGCCCGGCGCGTGCTCGCGTCGGGGCCGGTGTACACCACGCTGCGTCGGCGTGCCGATAACGGCGGCGCGCTCTTCCTGACGTATCACACGATCGGGACCGACAACGAGGACTTCGACGCCTGGACCGTCGTTCGGCGAAGTGACTTCCTGCGCCAGGTCGAAGCGCTGAGGCGGCACTTCGACATCGTGTCGATCGACGCTGCGTTGGCGAGCCCGGGCGGGCCTCGGCCGCGCGCCGTCCTCACGTTCGACGACGGGCACACCGGCTGGCACGAGCACCTGCTGCCGATCATCGAACGCGAAGGCCTGCCGGTGACGCTGTACGTCGCCACGTCGCACATCGAATCCGCGCGCGCCTATTGGTTCGATCGGGTGATGAACGCGGTGCAGGTGCGCTCGCCGATCACGGTTGATCTCACCCGCTTCGGCCTCGGAACTCGGCACTTCGGTAAGAGCCAGGGCTCGCACGCCTGGACGGCGGTGTCGTCACTGCTCGAAGCGCTGAAGGCGTGCAGCGAGTCGACTCGTGACGAGGCCGTGGCCGCGCTCGAGCAAGCGACTGGTGCAGCGCCCAAGCGGCGCTTCGAGCCTCTGCGGCCGCTCGGCATCGACCAGTTGCGCGCGGTGTCGGATGCAACGTCGCTGGTGACGATCGCGGCCCACTCCGACGACCATCGGCTGCTCGATCGCATTGCGTTGGAAGACGCGCGTACGAGCCTCGAGCGCTGCCGCGACAAGCTGCGTACCTGGACCGGGCGCGATGTTGCCCATGTCGCGTTTCCGAACGGCAATTTCAACGCCGCGCTGTCGAAGCTGGTCGCCGACATGGGATTCGCGTCGGCTGCGACGACTCGTCCGGGGCGCCACCGCGCGGGCGACGACGTTTATGCGCTGCCGCGGGTTTTCGTCGGGCGCTACGACGACCTCGACCGTTTCAAGCTGGCGTTGGTCGGGCTGTAGCGGGCAAGGGCGGTACGCTCGCCCAACGATGCTCAGCGCGGCGCCGTGAACCAATAACCCCCATCGGACGATGCGTCGTAGTGGAAGGGGTTGTCTGCGGAAGCCGACGTGAAGAACGCCTGGCAGCCTGCGGTGTCCTGCGCGCGACCGACGTAGTTGTTGAAGGCGCTGCAATAGCTGTCGCGCATGTGGGCCTGGCAACTCGCCATGTCGCTGGTGTCGGCACCCAGATCGGCTGATGCCACCTCCCAAGCCAAGTTCTGCAGCGACTGCTTCAGGCCGGCGGATACGTCCGCTGGAGCCCAGCTACCCGTGGGCGAGGTGCCGTACAGCGACGCGAAGTTCACGAGACTGACGAAATACGCACCGAGCTCGGTCGCGTGCACGTCGTCGACCATCAGTTGCCTCGACGACGTCACGTGGGCTGCCGCTCAGGCCTTCGACGTTTCCCTGGATCGCGCGCTCGACCAGCACCGCCAGCGCGAGGCCGGCGGGCAGATAGTGAAGGCGGTCGCTTCGTGATTCGGCAGCGAGGGAGCGGTTGACGCGTGCGGCCACGCAGCGCCACGCGGTCGCGGCCGACTTCTCGTAGGCGATCCAGTCGCTTGCGTTGTCGAGGTTTCGCACCCCGAGCCATGCGTGATAGACGTACGTTGTCGCCTGTGAATTGCCTTCGATCAGGCGTTCGTGGAAGTGACGCGTGTAGCGCACCGTGTTCTCGAACTGAAGTGTCGATGCAAGGTCGTGTCGTTCGGCAAGAACCAATGCGTCGTAGCGACCCGAGATCGTGGTCGGGCTGCGCAGCTCGGCTATCACGTCGAGGTTCCGCACCAGTCCGCGGTTCTTGCCTTCGCGGTAACCCGGAAAACTCGGGTCGGTCGTCGAGTTGCCGCGCGTGCGCGTACGCACAGGTGAACCGAGCACGATCTGCTGATTCCACTGGATCGATTGGCCCAGGCTCGTGGCCACATTGGCCGTGTCATCACCGACAGGGTCGTCGAGCAGGCTGTGCCCGCTGTAAAAAACGTTGACGCTGGCCGCGCCCACCGGCGCCGGAGGTGGCTGCGCCGTCGAAGCGTCAGGACCCCCGCCGCCACCGCTGCCGCAGCCGACGATGGCTGTCAGACCGATCAAACACGCAGCCCAGGCCTTCGAACGCATCAAGCCCCTCCATGATTGCCTTGAAGCACATCGATCATAGGCGCGGGAACGCGGCGGGTGCCTCGTGTCGTTCACATCGGAGGCGCAAACCAATATGCGCGATCGTTGGCGGGGTCGAAGTGGAAGGGGTTTGAAGAGGAGTGCGCAGAGAAGTGGGAGACGCAGGCGCCCAGGGCGTTGGGGTTGCGGGTGAAGGTGTAGTAGGTCGAGCAGAACGAATCGCGCATCAACGCTTTGCACGAATCAGCCGAGGGGCTGGCGGGGTTGGCGTAGTAAGACGAAACGGTGGACCAAGCCAGGTCCTGCAGGGACCGGGCGGTGGTGGGGCTCAACTCGGCGGGCGCCCAGGCGCCCTGGGGCGAGGTCTTGAACACCGACGCGTACGTCACCAGACTCATGAAGTAGGTGCCCAGGCGCGTCAGATGCACGTTGTCCTGGAAGATGCGATTCATCGTCTGGGGGACCGAAGCAGCCGTGACACCGTCGACATAACCCTGCGTGGCCCGCTCGACCAGATGCGTCAGCGCCAGACCTGCGGGCAGGTAATGCATGCGGTCACCGCGCCCCTCATGGGCCAGCGAGGTGTTGATGCGCGAAGCCACGCACTGCCACACCGGTGCGGCCGAGCGCTCGTAGGCGACCCAGGCGCCGGGGTTGGACTTGTCCACGTCCAGCCACGAGTGATAGAGGTAGGTCTGCGCGGCCGGGTTGCCCTCGATCAGACGCTCGTGGAAGTGGCGCGCGTAGCGCACCGTGTCCTCGTAGTGAATGGCCGAGGCGATGTCGTGGCGCTCGGTCAGCACCAGGGCGTCGTAGCGCAGGCCCGAGACGGTCTTGGGCGCGCGCAGCTCACCCACCACATCCATGTTGGAGCCCTCGCGGTTCTTGCCGGCGCGATAGCCGGAGAACGAGGCATCGTCCATGGTCATGCCGCGGGTGCGAACGCGGATGGGCGAACCGAGGTTGTTCTGCTGGTTCCACAGCGTGGCGCGGCCCATGCTGGCGGCAATGGCCGAAGCATCGTCGGGCATCGGGTTGTCCGTCAGGCTGTGACCAGAGAAAAAGATCGCGCCGTAGCCCGCCGGCGCAGAAACGTTGGGCGCCGACGCTGGTGCCGGTGCTGGTGCTGGTGCTGGTGCCGGTGCGGACACGGGAGCTGCTACGGGCGCGGGCGTCGAGGCCGGTGCGGGGGTTGGCGAAGGCACTGGGGTCGTTGCCGCCGGTTCGAGCGGTTGACGTCGATGCGCTCGTTGTGGTTTCGGTCGTGTCGTTGCCACCGCCGCAAGCTGTGAGGAACACGGCGGACATCAGGCAGGTGATTTTTCGGTGCATGTTCTCGATCTTCACGTGCGAGCAAAAGCTCGCCCGACCCGTGCAGTGGGCATTGATCGGTGGTTGGGTTGAGCCAGTCGCGACCGCCGCGCGGGCGATGGCATAGCAATGCAGGATTGTCAGGCCGACTTAGTGATAACCCTTGTAGCTAAGACGTTGTAGAGGTAACGAGCTGCTAAGCGCACCAGTGGGATCAAGCGAAGCTCATCAACGAAAACGGCGCCCACAGTTCCCTGGGCGCCGTTGCTGCTCGAGCCTCTTGGCTCGAACTAAGGTGCTGCGAACCAGTAGGAGCGGTCGGTTGCTGCGTTGAAGTAGAACGGATTGTTCGACGACTGTGTCGAGAACTGCGCCACGCAACCCGAGGCTGATCCGGGGTAGCCGATGTAGTTGTAGAAGCGGGAGCAAAAACTGTCACGCATCAGGGCTTGGCAGCTGCTCATGCTCGGCTGGGCTGGGTTGGCGTAGTAGGCCGAAGTCACGTTCCACGCAATCTGTTGCAGCGAACGAGCCTGCTCCGGCGTGATGTCCGACGGATGCCAGCCGCCCACCGGCGAGCTGCGATACACCGAGCTGTAGACGACGACGCTCATGAAGTACCGGCCCAGATGCGTCAAGTGCACGTCGTCCTGGAACAGGCGATTGAGCGTATCGCTGACCGACGACCCGGTGATGCCAGGTACGTTGCCATAGCTGGCCTGTTCGACAAGCGCGACAAGCGCCGGGCCGGTGGGCATGTAGTGCATGCGATCACCGCGCCCCTCGTTGGACAGCGACTGATTGACCCGGGACGCGACGCACTGCCACACGGGCGCGGTGTTGCGCTCGTACTCGAGCCAACGTGCCGGGTTCGAGCGGTCAAGCCCCCCGAGCCACGCGTGATACAGATAGGTCGTGCCCTGAGGGTTGCCGTCGATCAGGCGCTCATGGAAGTGGCGCGTATGGCGCACGGTGTCCTCGTACTGCAGCGTCGACGCGATGTCGTGGCGCTCGGTGATCACGAGTGCGTCGTAGCGGCCGCTGATCGTTCGCGGATTGCGCAACTCGGACGCCACATCCATGTTCACGCCATCGCGGTTCTTGCCCGTGCGATAGCCAGACCAATTCGGATCCTCGGCCCAGATGCCGCGCGTGCGCACCCGAATCGGCGAACCCAATATGTTCTGCTGGTTCCACATCGATGGCCGCCCGAAGCCACCCGCGAGCGACACAAAGTCTTCGGGAATCGGGTTGTCGGTCAGGCTGTGCCCGCTGAAAAACACGTTCACGCCTCCCTGCG
Source organism: uncultured beta proteobacterium (assembly GCA_963738615.1). GTDB lineage: Bacteria > Pseudomonadota > Gammaproteobacteria > Burkholderiales > Burkholderiaceae_C > CAVTWY01. The sequence goes on along the minus strand of CAVTXI010000004.1, from coordinate 1,171,892 downwards.
GTACCGGGGCAGGTGAGGGCGCCGGTGCGGGAGGAGGCGGCGGCGGAGGAGGCGGCGGAGGAGGCGGCGGCGGAGGAGGCGGCGGAGGAGGCGGCGGAGGAGGCGGCGGAGGAGGCGGCGGCGGAGGAGGCGGTGGAGGAGGCGGTGGAGGTGGAGGAGGTGGAGGAGGCGGAGGAGGCGGAGGCGTTGGGGCCGGCGCTGCAGCGCCAGCGTCAGCTGAGGCGACTTCGCAGAACTTGACTACGCCAGGCGCCGGGTCGCTTCCGAACCAGGAGGTCGAGCATTCCGCGGTATTCGACGCCGACGTTCTATAAGCCCAGCCGCTGTTCGGCGCACCCAAGCGCAACTGGCGCGGCGTGCCATCGTTGAATTTGATGCGCGACCACTCCGACGCAATCCACGTCCAGTCGGTCGACAAAGCCGAACTCGTCTGGTATTCGCAGTACTTGACGACGCCGATCACAGGGTCACCGAAGATACTGTTCGAACACGCCACAGACTTGCCGGAGACCGTCTTGTATGCCCAAGCGTAGTCGGCGTGCCCGTAGCGGACCATGCGGGCCTGGTTGTCGGCAAAGTTCGCCACTTCGTGTTCGTGGGCTACCAAGGTCCACGTGCCAGTCGACGAGTCGGGCACGTCCTCCAGGCTTTCACAGATCTTGGACGTTCCGACGGCCGGGTCCCCGCCGAACACGGCGTTAGAGCACACCGCACTCGCCTGGGTGATCGTCTTGTAGAGCCAGCCACCGTTCGGGTGACCAAACCGCAGCGTCCGCGTTGCGGCGCTGGAGAAGTTCATCACGCCCCCCTCGTTGGAGGCCCACTTCCACACCTGCTTCTGGCGCATGACGAGGGCGCTGTCGCGGGCGTCAGCGACGACATCGACAACCGCGCTGGTCGGTGTCTGCGACACAGCCGCAGCGGTCACCGTGTTGGCTGCGTCGTCACCGCCATTGCAGGCGGTGAGTACCGCGGCAAAAAGCGTGAGCAGTCGTGCCGGAGGGACACGGAGAGAGCGACGGTATCGAGTGGTCATGGTCGTGTTTTCTGACTGTCGTTGGAAGGCTCGGCGCGCGCCCCTGAAAGAACTGCCCGCGCGTCGGCGAAGAATCACATCGGGGGCGCAAACCAATATGCGCGATCGTTGGCGGGGTCGAAGTGGAAGGGGTTTGAAGAGGAGTGCGCAGAGAAGTGGGAGACGCAGGCGCCCAGGGCGTTGGGGTTGCGGGTGAAGGTGTAGTAGGTCGAGCAGAACGAATCGCGCATCAACGCTTTGCACGAATCAGCCGAGGGGCTGGCGGGGTTGGCGTAGTAAGACGAAACGGTGGACCAAGCCAGGTCCTGCAGGGACCGGGCGGTGGTGGGGCTCAACTCGGCGGGCGCCCAGGCGCCCTGGGGCGAGGTCTTGAACACCGACGCGTACGTCACCAGACTCATGAAGTAGGTGCCCAGGCGCGTCAGATGCACGTTGTCCTGGAAGATGCGATTCATCGTCTGGGGGACCGAAGCAGCCGTGACACCGTCGACATAACCCTGCGTGGCCCGCTCGACCAGATGCGTCAGCGCCAGACCTGCGGGCAGGTAATGCATGCGGTCACCGCGCCCCTCATGGGCCAGCGAGGTGTTGATACGCGAAGCCACGCACTGCCACACCGGTGCGGCCGAGCGCTCGTAGGCGACCCAGGCGCCGGGGTTGGACTTGTCCACATCCAGCCACGAGTGATAGAGGTAGGTCTGCGCGGCCGGGTTGCCCTCGATCAGACGCTCGTGGAAGTGGCGCGCGTAGCGCACCGTGTCCTCGTAGTGAATGGCCGAGGCGATGTCGTGGCGCTCGGTCAGCACCAGGGCGTCGTAGCGCAGGCCCGAGACGGTCTTGGGCGAGCGCAGCTCACCCACCACATCCATGTTGGAGCCCTCGCGGTTCTTGCCGGCGCGATAGCCGGAGAACGAGGCATCGTCCATGGTCATGCCGCGGGTGCGAACGCGGATGGGCGAACCGAGGTTGTTCTGCTGGTTCCACAGCGTGGCGCGGCCCATGCTGGCGGCAATGGCCGAAGCATCGTCGGGCATCGGGTTGTCCGTCAGGCTGTGACCGGAGAAAAAGATCGCGCCGTAGCCCGCCGGCGCAGAAACAGGGGCAGGAGCAGGAGCAGGAGCAGGAGCAGGAGCAGGAGCAGGAGCAGGAGCAGGAGCAGGAGCAGGAGCAGGAGCAGGAGCAGGAGCAGGAGCAGGAGCAGGAGCAGGAGCAGGAGCAGGAGCAGGAGCAGGAGCAGGAGCAGGAGCAGGAGCAGGTGCAGGTGCAGGTGCAGGCACGGGTGCTTGCGCCGGTTCTGGCGCAGGCGCCGGCGCAGGATCTTCGGCTGGTGCTGGTGCTGGTGCTGGTGCTGGCACGAGATCGGCGATGGGACCAGCGGCCGACGGCGGCGGTTCGGCAGGGCTGTCACCCCCCGTCGCGGGTGTGACACCGACGATGTTTTGCTCGGGCAGCGACGCCGTGGGCAAGCGCAAGTCCTGCGCCGAGTAGCGACCAGCCGCGTCGTAAGCGCGCACGACAACGGCGTTGTCGTTCTCGAGGCTGGGCACCTCGATCGTCCATCGAACGTTGCGACCCTCGCCCTCGAGCGACGCGATGCCGGCTCGGCCCTGCGCCATCGTCCATGTCACGCGTACGACGCCACGATCGTCTGACGCCGTGCCGCTCAACTTGTACATTCCTCCGGCCGAGTCGGCGTCGCTGGTGAGCGGCTTGACGTCAGGAGCGCTGGCATCCAGTTCGAGTTCGACTGGATCGGCGATGACTGCGTTGGGATCGTCGTTTGAGCCTGAACTGCATGCAGAGAGGACGATGCAGGCTGCGGCCACGGGGAGGAGCCTCGCGGGCACCCGGTTCAATCGGATCATTTGCTCGACGACTTTCAGGTCTGGCTTTGCAGCGGCTGCGACTCGCGCGGGCCGGTACGTGTTCAGGCGATGCGGTGCCTGGCGACACCACGCGTGCGGTTGCAAACGCCTGCCAGCCGAAGCGGCTTCGTTGTCGTTCACTCCCTCGACGGTAGTTTCGCAAGCGTTTCCGGTTCGAGCCGGTGGACGCGTAACGAAACCTTGTTCGATTCCCGTGACTCGAGGGTTAGGTTTTCGGTCGTGGGTGCGTCCGAGGCGATCGCTGCAAGCCGATCTGCAGCCAAAGCGTGACCGACTACTCGAGCGGTATGGCAGGAGATGCGCAACAAGTCTTGAGCGGCTCGTTTTACCGATCGCGTATGCGAATCGATACATTTCGAGTGCGCCCGTTACAGCGCCTAGCCGCTGGTCGTCCGAGCCTTGCCGGCCAGGGCGGTCGTCTTGGTGCACCAGGGCTTACTTGACCCTTACACGGAGATGCTCAGACGGCAGTGAAGCGTTCTGGCATTGCGGTGGTAAACCCCTGCGGGTTGCGCGACTGCCAGGCCCAACTGTGTGCGCACATGTCGTCGAGGCCAAAACGCGCCTGCCAGCCCAACAGCGATCGGGCGAGCGCCACGTCGGCATAACACGCTGCGACGTCGCCATCGCGACGACCAACGATTTCGTAGGGCAGTTCACGGCCGCAGGCGCGTGCATACGCGGCCACCAACTCGAGCACGCTGTAGCCCCGGCCGGTGCCTAGATTGACCGTGAACGAACCTTCGTGACCGAGCATGCGCCGGAGCGCCGCCACATGGCCCTCGGCGAGGTCGACCACGTGAATGTAGTCGCGCACCCCGGTGCCGTCGGACGTGGGGTAGTCGCCACCGAAGATCGAAAGCTTCGCGCGTCGGCCCACCGCCACCTGTGCCACGTACGGCATCAGGTTGTTCGGCACCCCTTGCGGGTCCTCGCCGATGTCGCCGCTGGGGTGTGCGCCGACGGGATTGAAGTAGCGCAGGATGCCGTTGCGCCACGCCGGATCCGACGCCGCGAGATCGGCAAGGACCTGCTCGCCGACGAGCTTGGTGCGTCCATAGACGTTGACCGCCGACACCGCCGCGTCCTCTCGCAGCGGTAGTCGTTCGGGCACGCCGTAAACAGTGGCGCTCGAGCTGAACACCAGGCGCCGGCAGCCGTTGCGCTGCATCGCTGCGGCCACCGTGCAAAGCGCGCCGATGTTGTTGTTCCAGTAGCGCAGCGGTTCACGCTCCGATTCGCCCACCGCCTTCAGCGCGGCAAAGTGGATGGTGGCGTCAATGCGATGGCTCGAGAAGACCGCGTCGAGTGCAGCGTCGTCGCGTGCGTCGGCACGGACGAAGACGGGGTCGCGCCCGGCCAGCTTGGCCAAGCGGGTCAGCACCTGGTCAGAGCTGTTGTCGAAGTTGTCGAGCCCGACGACTTCGAAGCCCGCCTCGAGCAGGGCCAGCCAAGTGTGCGAACCGATGTAGCCGGTCGCACCGGTCAGCAGCACGGTCGGCATAAGGTCGGATCAGTAGATCGTGAAAGCGCCGAAGCAACCGATGAGGTCGTTCGCAGAGTTGGTCGTGAACGCCGTCGATGTCGATGCGTCGTTGAGCATGTTGCGCTGCTCACGGCTGACCTGGCAGCCGACCGTGATGTTGCGAGTGGCCACGAAGCGTGTACCCAGCGACAGCACCGTACTCGTATCCCGACCGGTCGTCTGGCCGGGCAGGAAGCTGTTGGCAAGGTTGCGGCGACTCCAGTTGAGGCCGCCGTCGACCAGGATCTTCGGCGTGGCTTCGTAGGTGGTGCGCACGCCCATCGCATTCGTCACCGTCGAGAAGTCCGCCGCGGCAATGGATTGCCCCGGCGCCAACCTCAGGAAGCCGATGTCCTGCCCGGAGTCGCGCGCGAGGAAGGTGGTCACTGCGGTCTTGCCTGTTGGGCGCCAGCTCCAGACCAGTGAGCCGGTTACGCCAGAGAAATCCTGCGCCGTGAACACGTCGTAGCTGATCTTTGTGACGGCCAATCGAGCCTGTACGTCGGTCAGCGCGCTGGGCGTCCACTGCGCGGTGGTGTAGACCTCGCGGCGGTTCGAGTTGTCGCGCCGGAAATCAGATTTCGCCAGCGCGACGCCCAGCCCGACGTTCGTGGCGCTGCTGAGCCGATAGATCGCGGCTGCATGAACGCCGGTACGGTCGTACTCGCGGTCGGCCAGCGCGGCTTCGGAAAAGTTCACGACGCGCACGTCTCCGCCAAGCTCGAAGGTGAGTGCAGTGACGCCACCTAAGCGTCCGACGGCGCGGACCTCTTCGCTGTGCTCGACGTTTCTAACAGCGGCTGCGCCGAGCGTGGCCGTCGCCAAGCGCGACATGCTGCGGTTGGCGCCGAAGAGTACCGAGCCGGACAGGTTGCCGATCGTGGCCCAGTCCACGCCCGCGCGAAGTGAGTAGCCGTTGTTGTTCAGGTCGCTGCGATCAGCGTAGCGGTTCACGCGCAACTCGGCGTCGGCGAAGACGCGCTGCCGACTGATCGGACGCTGCAGCCCCGCACGGACGGTGCTGGTGCCGTAGCTGTCTGACACCTTGGGGGTGCCTTTGGGCGCCAGGTAGACGTTGGACTCGCGGGTGAACGACTGCTGCACGCCGAGATAGAAGGGCGACTGGCCGGCCCCCTGGGGCAGATCGGCAGTCGCTCCCGCGGCGGGCGTCTGCGCAGGGGCCTGAGCAACCGCGGCGCCCGAGGCGACGGCCAAGCAGACAAGGGCGAGGCGACGGTGCATGGTTCTTCTACTCCTTGGGGCCGAAAGGCGCCCGTCCGAAGCGAAGCGGGAATGGCGGGCGCCGGTATCTAGTATGCGTTGCGGTCGAACAGCACCAAACGGACCGTGCGCGCGATGATCTGCAGATCCAGGCCCAGGGACCAGTTCCGCAGGTACTCCAGATCGTATTCGACCCGGGCTTTCATTTTTTCGACCGTCTCGGTTTCCCCACGCAGGCCGTTCACCTGGGCCCAGCCCGTGATGCCGGGCTTGACCTTGTGACGGACCATGTAGGCGCGAATGAGTTGGCGATACATCTCGTTGTGCGCCACGGCGTGGGGCCTGGGTCCCACGATGCTCATGCGGCCCTGCAGGACGTTGACGAACTGCGGCAACTCGTCGAGCGAGGTGCGGCGCAGGAAGGCGCCGAAGGGCGTGATGCGCGCGTCGTTGCGCGTGGCCTGTTTGACTTGTGTGCCGTTGTCCTGCACGGTCATCGAGCGGAACTTGTAGACCGTGATCTCGTCGCCGTCGAGTCCGTTGCGCTTCTGGCGGAAGATCGCCGGGCCGGGCGAGCTGACCTTCACCGCGATCGCCAACACCAGCAGGATCGGCGAAATCAACAGCAGGATGCCCAACGACAGCACGATGTCGCTGGCGCGTTTAAGCAGCGCATTGATGCCAGTGAAAGGCGTCTCGAGCATGCCCACCACCGGCACGCCGTTCATGTCCTGAAGGCGTCCTTGGATGATGCTGATGCCGAAGACGTTGGGCACGAAGAAGATCGACGCCGTCGTGCCCTGGATGGCCTCGAGCAACTCGACGATGCGCGGCTGCGAGCCCAGCGGCAGCGTGACGTACACCTCCTTGATGCCGTGCTCTCGCACGTAGGGGGCCAGGTCCTTGAGCTGGCCGACCAGACGACCCGACGCCTCGGCGTGGATGCGGTCGTCGGCGCGATCGTCGAACCAGCCGACGAAGTCGGCGCCCTCCACCCGGTCCTGTTCGAGCGCGCGGGCAACCTTCACACCCAGCGGGCCGGCGCCGACCACCACCGCGCTGCGGCGCGCCTCGGGTTCGGTTGCGCGCTTGTGGATGAGCGTTCGGCCCGCGAGGTAGGCCAACCACTGCAACACTGGCGTCAGCACCACCCACGTGATCAGGACGCGGCGGCTGAAGAACTGGATGCTGTTCGTGGCGTACCCGCACAGCGCCAGGATGGCGAGCAGCGTGAACCACGACAAAAGAATGTCAAGCGCGGCAGAACCGGGGCTGCTGCGGAAGCGATTGCGACCCGGAAACGTCAGCGCGAAGACGAGGATGCACAGCATCACGTCCGAGCGCAGCACCGGCGGGTTCATGACGAGCGTGGCGCCGATGAACGTCAGTACCGTGACCAGCGGCTCGAGAAATGCCGCGACCAGCCACGTCACCGATTGCGGGGCGTTGAAGAAAAGTCGCTTGTAGCTGCGGTCTTCGAACATGATTTAGAAATGGAGCCCCGATGCATGCAGCCATCCGATCGGGAACAGCCGCGGATTCTCCCTCGAGCCGACACGCGAACCGCTTGCGTGGTCGCGCAAGCGTCTCGTCTTGGCTACCTACAATTCGTGCATGAATCACGCCTCCGAACCCAAGGCAGCGTGGTCCGCCGCCGCGCGCTCGGCTGTGCTGGACCGGTGGACGCTGCTGTCGAACCATGTGCTGCGCGCCGAAGCCCAAGCCATGCAGCGGCTCGAGGTTCACGCAGGGCGTGTCGTCGCTTTCGAGCCACCCTCGCTCGCCACCGGCGTGCCGGCCTGGCTTGCGCCGATGCTGCTGCCCAATGTCGGGGCGGTGCTTTGGACGGTCACGAAGGCTGGGTTACTCGAGCGAGTGCCAGACGTCGAGCGACCTTGGCTTCGACGCGTCGCGCCCGGTCGACGCGCGCATTGCGGTGCGTGTCGCAGCGCCGTGGGATATGGTGCGCGCGCTGGCCGCCGGTGACACGAGTGTGTTCGAGGTGCATGGCGACGAGCCGCTGTCGGCGGACCTGCGCTGGGTGCTCGACCACGTGCGGTGGGACGTGGCCGGCGATGTGGGCAGAGTCTTGCCGCAGCCGCTGCAGGCTCCGGCCGCACGCATCGCCGACGCCGTGGCCGGCGGCTTGAAGCGCGGCGCGCAAGCGCTCGACGCTTGGTGGCCGCGCACGGGCGAACGTCCCCCGCCGCGGTGAGCCGCCTTGGCCGCCTCGGGGTCATCGCCTTCACGCTCTGGCGGCATGGCATCGACGACCTGATTCCCGCGCTGTGGCAGGCGCCGTGGCCCTACCGCGCGCTGCGCCGCTTGGGGGGTCAGCGTCGTTTCGAGGGCCCGCGCGGGCAGCGCCTGCGGCTTGCACTGCAAAGCCTGGGTCCCATCTTCGTCAAGTTCGGCCAGGTGCTGTCGACGCGGCGCGACCTCATGCCGGCCGACCTCGCCGACGAGTTGTCGCTGCTGCAGGATCAGGTGCCGCCGTTCCCCGGTGACAAGGCGCGCGCGATCATCGAGCACGCGCTGGGTCGTCCGCTGCTGGACATCTTTGCCAGTTTCGACACCGAGCCGGTCGCCAGCGCCTCGATCGCGCAGGTGCACTTCGCGGTGCTTCACGACGGCCGCGAGGTCGCGGTCAAGGTGTTGCGCCCGGGCATGCTCGAAGCGATCGAAAGCGACCTCGCGCTGCTGCACCGGCTGGCCGGCTGGGTCGAGCGGTTGAGCGAAGACGGCCGCCGTCTGCGCCCGCGCGACGTTGTCGCCGAGTTCGACACCCACCTGCACGACGAGCTCGACCTGATGCGCGAGGCCGCCAACGCGGCGCAACTCGCACGCAACATGCAGGGCCTGGGGCTGGTGATGATCCCCGAGATGGTCTGGCCGCTGTGCACGGGTGACGTCATCGTGATGCAGCGCATGAAGGGCGTGCCGATCGGCCGCATCGACGAGTTGCGCGCGGCCGGCATCGACTTCCCGCGGCTGGCGCGCGACGGCGTGACGATCTTCTTCACGCAGGTGTTCCGCGACGGCTTCTTCCACGCCGACATGCACCCGGGCAACATCCAGGTGAGCACCGCGCCGGAAACCTTCGGCCGCTACGTCGCGCTCGACTTCGGCATCGTCGGCACGTTGAGTGACAACGACAAGCAGTACCTGGCGCAGAACTTCGCCGCGTTCTTCCGCCGCGACTACAAGCGCGTGGCCGAGCTGCACGTCGAGTCGGGCTGGGTGCCGGCCGACACCCGCGTCGATTCGCTCGAGAGCGCCATCCGCGCCGTGTGCGAGCCGCAGTTCCAGCGGCCGCTGAAGGACATCTCGCTCGGGCAGGTGCTGCTGCGCCTGTTCCAGACCTCGCGACGGTTCAACGTCGAGATCCAGCCGCAGTTGGTGCTGCTGCAGAAGACGCTGCTCAACGTCGAAGGGCTCGGTCGCCAGCTCGATCCCGAACCTCGACCTGTGGACGACGGCCAAGCCCTTCCTCGAACGTTGGATGGACGAGCAGGTCGGCCCGCGAGCGCTGGCTGCGCATCTGCTCGACGAAGCGCCACGCTACGCGGCGCTGCTGCCGCAACTGCCGCGGCTGCTGCACCGCGCGCTGCAACAGCAGGTCGCGGCGCAGGACCATCGGCTGGCCGAGGCACATTCGCGGTCACGGGGCGAGCATCGACGGATGCGCTGGCTGCGTGTGGCCGCTTGGTGTTGCGGCGGGCTTTGCTGTCGGCTTCCTTGCGGCAAGGGTCTGGCCGGGCTGATCGACGCGCGATCGGTCCCGCATACACTCGCCGCGCTCGCGTTTTCGCGCTCATTTCGTGCCGGAGTTGCCCGTGCTTGCCGCTTTCGTCATCGCCTACCTGCTCGTCACGATCGCCATCGGCCTGCTGGCCGCGCGGCGGGTGCATGGCGCCAAGGACTTTCTCGTCGCCGGCCGCTCGTTGCCGCTGTACATGAACGTGGCGACCGTGTTTGCGACGTGGTTCGGCGCCGAGACCGTGCTGTCGGTGTCGGCCACCTTCGCGAAGGACGGTCTGCACGGCATTCCGGGCGACCCGTTTGGTGCCGCGGCGTGCCTGGTGATCGCGGCGCTGCTGTTCGCGCGGCTGTTCTACCGCATGAACCTGCTGACGATCGGCGACTTCTACCGTCAGCGCTACGGCAAGGCTGTCGAGGTGCTGACCAGCGTCGCGATCGTGGTCAGCTACCTGGGCTGGACCTCGGCGCAGCTCACGGCGCTCGGGCTCGTGATCGCGACGCTGTCGGGTGGCTCGGTCGGGCTGGATACCGCGATCCTGATCGGTGCCGGCGTCGTGCTCGTCTACACGATCTTCGGCGGCATGTGGTCGGTGGCCTTCACCGATCTCTTCCAGACGATCGTCATCTTCATCGGCCTGACGCTCGTGGCCTTCCTGGTCAGTGACCTGGCAGGCGGCGCCGGCAAGGTCATCGCTCAGGCCTCGGCCGACGGCAAGCTGACGATGTTCCCGGCCGACATGGACGCGAAGGCGTGGTGGGCCATGGCCGGCGCGTTCTTCGCGTTCGCCTTCGGCTCGGTGCCGCAGCAGGACGTGTTCCAGCGCATGACCAGCGCGAAGGACGAGAACACCGCTGTGCGCGGCACGATCATCGGCGCGCTGCTTTACTTCGCTTCGCCTTCGTGCCGATCTTCATCGCCTACGCGGCGTTGGTCGCCGACCCGGCACTGAAGTCGCTGTTCGACTCCGAAGACGCGCGCGAGGTGCAGCGCATCCTGCCTGACCTGGTGCTCGGCAAGATGCCGATGTGGGCGCAGATCATGTTCTTCGGCGCGCTGCTGTCGGCGATCCTCTCGACGGCCAGCGGCGCGCTGCTCGCGCCCACCGCGCTCTTCACCGAGAACGTGCTGCGTCCGTTCGCGCCGAAGATGAATGACCAGCAGTTTCTGCTCGTCCTGCGGATCATCCTCGTCGCTTTCACCGCCGCCGCGTTGCTGTTCGCGCTCAACAGCAAGAGCACGATGTACGAGATGGTGCAGAACGCCTACAACGTGACGCTGGCCGGTGCCTTCGTCCCGCTGGTCGCGGGTGCCTACTGGAAGCGCGCGACGACGCAAGGCGCGCTGCTGTCGATCGTGCTTGGTCTTGGGACCTGGCTTGCCGTGACGATGAGTGGCGACGAAACGCTGATTCCGGCCAACCTGCTGGGCCTTGCAGCGTCGCTGATCGGCATGCTCTTCGGTTCGCTCGTGCCGCAACTGCTGCGCAACCACGGGCGTTCCCTCGAGACGCTGCGGCACATACCCCCGTCTCTATAATCGTAGGCTTTTTTGCCTGCGGGGCCACCATGCCGATCTATGCCTATCGCTGCGGCGCCTGCGGCCACGCGCTCGACGTTCTCCAGAAGCTCAGTGATCCTCTCCTGACGACGTGCCCGTCGTGCAGCGCCGAGGCTTTTTCGAAGCAGGTCACTGCGGCGGGTTTCCAGTTGAAGGGGTCGGGTTGGTACGCGACCGACTTCAAGGACGGGAACAAGGGTCCGAAGGTCGGCGACAAGGCTGGTGACCAGAGCGGGGACAAAGGTAGCGAGAAGGCCGGTGACAAGGGCGACAAGCCGGCGCCATCCGCCCCCGCTTCGTCTGGCGACGCGAAGGGCAAGGACACGAGTGCTGCGCCGGTCTCTGCGCCCTCGGCTTCGCCTGCCCCCGCTCCCCCGCCGACATCGGGTGGTTCACCCACGTCGTCATGACACGTTCAGTGAAGAAATACTTCATTGCCGGGCTGCTGACCTGGTTGCCGCTCGCGATCACGATCTGGTTGGTCCTTTGGCTGCTCGGCGTCACCGACGGCGTGTTCGCTGGTTCCTCAAGGGGGTGGTCGCGTTGGTGCCGCAGTCGACGGGCATCGTGGACTTGCTGACCAAGATCCCTGGGCTCAGCGCGGTCGTGCTCGCGCTGCTGATGCTGGCGACGGGCATGTTCGTCACCAACGTGTTTGGGCAATGGTGGTTCCGCCAGTGGGACTCGCTGATGCACCGCATTCCGCTCGTCAAATCGATCTACAGCTCGGTCAAGCAGGTGTCGGACACCCTGTTCTCGACCAGCGGCAATGCGTTTCGCGAAGCCGTGCTGGTGCAGTACCCGCGCGAGGGCTCCTGGACTGTCGCCTTCGTCACCGGCCGCCCTGGCGGTGAGGTGGCGGAACAGCTCGACGGCGATTGGGTCAGCGTCTACGTTCCAACAACGCCGAACCCGACCTCGGGCTTCTTCCTCATCATGCGCCGTGACGAGATCAGGCCGCTGTCGATGAGCGTCGACCAGGCGCTGAAGTACGTGATCTCGATGGGTGTCGTGTCACCCGACGCGGCTGCCGCACTCGATGACAACGCCGCGGTGCCGCGTCTCGAGTCGGACCCGGCCCGAACTTCACTGCGAGAACCCTCATGAGAACTTCCTACTGCGGCCTTGTCAGCGACGCGCTGATGGGCCAGACCGTCACGCTCATGGGCTGGGCTCACCGACGTCGCGACCATGGCGGCGTGATCTTCATCGACCTGCGTGACCGCGAAGGGCTGGTGCAGATCGTCTGTGATCCCGACCGCGCCGACGTGTTCGCGACCGCCGAAGGCGTGCGCAACGAGTTCTGCCTGAAGGTCGTCGGCAAGGTGCGCGCGCGGCCGGCGGGCACCGAGAACGTGTCGCTGACCAGCGGCAAGATCGAGGTGCTATGTCAAGAACTCGTGGTGCTGAACCCGAGCGTGACGCCGCCGTTCCAGCTCGACGACGAGAACCTGTCCGAGACCACGCGCCTGACGCACCGCGTGCTCGACCTGCGCCGCACCGAGATGCAGCGCAACCTGCGCTTGCGCTATCGCGTGGCGATGGAGACGCGCAAGTTCCTCGACGCGCAAGGCTTCATCGACATCGAAACACCGATGCTGACGAAGAGCACACCCGAAGGCGCGCGCGACTATCTGGTGCCCAGTCGCGTGCACGACGGCCAGTTCTTCGCGCTGCCGCAAAGCCCGCAGCTGTTCAAGCAGCTTTTGATGGTGGCGGGGTTCGACCGCTACTACCAGGTCACCAAGTGCTTCCGCGACGAAGACCTGCGCGCCGATCGCCAGCCCGAGTTCACGCAGATCGACATCGAGACCTCGTTCCTCGGCGAAGACGAGATCCGCTCGATCACCGAAACGATGGTGCGCACGGTGTTTCGCAACGTGCTGAGCCTCGAGCTGCCCGAGATGCCGGTGATGAAGTACGCCGACGCGATGCACGTCTACGGCTCCGACAAGCCCGACCTGCGCGTGAAGCTCGAGTTCACCGAACTCACCGACGTGATGGGCACGGTCGACTTCAAGGTCTTCGCTGGTCCCGCGACCAACCCCGGCGGCCGTGTCGCGGCGCTGCGGGTTCCCGGCGGCGGCTCGATGAGCCGCGGCGACATCGATGCGTACGGCGAATTCGTGAAGATCTACGGCGCCAAGGGCCTGGCGTGGATCAAGGTCAACGACGTGGCGACTGCGCCCGGTCAAGACATGCGCGCCGGCCTGCAATCGCCGATCGTCAAGAACCTGCACGATGCGGCGCTGCGCACCGTGCTCGAGCGCACGGGTGCGCAGGCTGGTGACCTTATCTTCTTCGGCGCCGACAAGGCCAAGATCGTCAACGACGCTTTGGGCGCGCTGCGCGTGAAGGTCGGCCACAGCGAGTTCGGCCGCACCCATGGCCTTTTCGAAGACCGTTGGGCACCGCTGTGGGTCGTCGACTTCCCGATGTTCGAACACGACGAGAAGGCCGACCGTTGGGTCGCGGTGCATCACCCCTTCACTGCGCCGAAAGACGGCCACGAAGACCTGATGGACACGGCGCCCGAGCGCTGCATCTCGAAGGCCTACGACTTCGTGCTTAACGGCTGGGAGATCGGCGGCGGCTCGGTGCGTATCCACCGCGCCGAGGTCCAGAACAAGGTCTTCGCCGCGTTGAAGATCGGCCCCGAGGAAGCGCAGCTGAAGTTCGGCTTCCTGCTCGATGCGCTTCAGTACGGCGCGCCTCCGCACGGGGGCTTGGCGTTCGGCCTGGACCGCATCGCTACGCTGATGGCGGGCGCCGAGAGCATTCGCGACGTGATTGCGTTCCCGAAGACGCAGCGCGCGCAATGCCTGCTGACGGGCGCGCCCGGTCCGGTCGACGAAGACCAGTTGCGCGACCTGCACATCCGCCTGCGCAACCCGCAACTGGCGATCTGATCGTGCGCACGGCGTGACCTTCGGCTCGACCTTCGGGTTGCGCCGACTCTGTGGCTGGGTATAACATTGGTTATAACAGTCTCGGAGCCCGCCATGCATACCCTCAAGCTCACCCAGATCGGCAATTCCGTCGGCGTCATCCTGCCTAAGGAGGTGCTGGCGAAGCTGAAGGTGGAGAAGGGCGACACGCTCTACGTCACCGAAACGCCTGACGGCGTATCGCTCACCGCGTTGGACCCGAGCTTCGAGCAGCAGCTCGAGATCGGGCGCGAGTTCATGCGTGAGTTCCGCGACACCTTCCGCGCGCTCGCGAAGTGAGCTGGCACTGGATCGATCGTCGCCTGCTGGTCCTTCTGCACGACGAGAGCTTGTCCCAGCACGGCGGAGCTGCCGGCTTGCGCGACGAGGGCTTGCTCGAGTCCGCACTGGCACGTCCGCTGAACCTCGCCGCTTATGGCGAGCCTGACGTCGCTGCGCTGGCTGCCGCCTACGCGTACGGTTTGGCCCAGAACCATCCCTTCGTCGACGGCAACAAGCGCGCGGCGTTTCTCTCGGTCGGTCTGTTCCTGGGCCTGAATGGCTGGCGCCTGTCCGCGACCCAGGCCGAGGCGACGGTGGCGATGTTCGGTCTGGCCGCCGGCGAGATCGACGAACCCACCTTCGCCGGCTGGCTGCGCCAGCGCATCACGCAGCGTTGATGGCCCGAATGAACCCACGATGAACGCGCCGCGCCCCTTCAAGATTCCTGTGTCTGTGCTCGTGGTGATCTACGCGCGCAAGCTCGACCACACCCGCGAGCTCGAGGTGCTGCTGATCGAGCGTGTCGACAAGCCGGGCTTCTGGCAAAGCGTCACCGGTTCGAAGGACCGCGTGGACGAAGAACTGCGCGACACCTGCTGCCGCGAGGTCGCCGAAGAAACCGGCATCGTCATCGGCCGCGACGCCGACGCCCCCGATGACGCGCTGATCGACTGGGGCCTGACCAACATCTACGAGATCTACCCCGTCTGGCGCCACCGCTACGCACCCGGCGTGACGCACAACCAGGAGCACGTCTTCGGCCTCGAAGTCGCGCGCGACGTGCGGGTCACGCTGTCGCCACTCGAGCACAGCGATCATGTGTGGCTGCCGTGGCGTGAAGCGGCCGACCGCTGCTTCTCGCCCAGCAACGCCGAAGCGATCCTGCACCTGCCGCGCATGCGGCCCGCAACCTGAACATGCTCGGCCGCTTCTCGTCCTCCGTCCTGCCTTCGCACAGCACGCTCGAAGGCGTGCTGCGTGTGGCCACCTACAACATCCACAAGGGCGTGCGCGGGTTGGGGCTGCGCAAGCGCCTCGAGATCCACAACCTGGGGTTGGGAATCGAGGCGCTCGACGCCGACCTCGTCTTCCTGCAAGAAGTGCGGCTCTTCCACCACCGCGACGCGGCGCGGTTCGACCACACCTGGTTCGGTTGGCCCGAGCAGAGCCAGGCCGAATTCCTCGCGCCTGAAGGCTTCTCGGTTGCCTACCGCACCAACGCCGTCACGCGCCACGGCGAGCATGGCAACGCGTTGCTGTCACGTTGGCCGATCGGCGACTGCGGCCACTTCGACGTCAGCGACCATCGCTTCGAGCAACGCGGCCTGCTGCACGTGCCGGTGCAGTGGGAAGACTCCACCGTCCACACGATCGTCGCGCACCTGGGCCTGATCCACGCAGGCCGCTTGCGCCAGGTGCAACTGCTGAAGCGTTTCATCGACGAACACGTGCCCGCGGGCGCACGCGTGATCGTGGCGGGTGACTTCAACGACTGGGGCGAGAAGCTCGACCCCGCGATGTCCGACATGGGCCTGCACCGGGCCCGCGTCAAGGGGCGCGGGCTCGACAAACCCACCTTCCCGTCGCGCGTGCCGGTCTTCGCGCTTGACCGCATCTACACCCGCGGGCTGACCTGCCGCGCCACCTACGTCCCCCGCGGTTCCTCGTGGACGCGCATGTCGGACCACCTGCCGCTGGTGGCCGAGTTCGAAAGTGCGTGACGTGAACCCCGCCGAAGCCGCCGTCGTCAGCGACACGCCGGTGTGGTTCGAGGGCGGGCACCGGATCGAACTGCTGACCGGTGGTGACCAGCTTTTTCCTGCGCTGGTGCGCGCGATCGATGCCGCGCACCGCAGCGTTGACCTCGCGACCTACATCTTCTACGGCGACGCATGCGGGCGCAGCGTTGCCGACGCAATGATCCGCGCCGCCGCGCGCGGCGTGGCGGTGCGCGTGCTCGTCGACGGCTTCGGCACCGGCAAGCAGGTCCCGGTGCTGCGTCGCTGGTTCGACGGCACCGGCGTCGCGTTTGCGGTGTTTCGCCCGGTCGATCGCTGGTATGCGCCGCTGCAGCCCAGCCAGTTCCGGCGCCTGCACCCGAAGCTCGTTGCGGTCGATGGCGACATCGGCTTCGTGGGTGGCATCAACATCGTCGACGATCGTTTCGACGTCAACCATGGCCGCACCGACGCGCCGCGGCTCGACTTCGCGATGCAGGTGCGTGGCCCCGTGGTCGGCGCGGTCGCGTTCACGCTCGAGTCGCTGTGGCGGCGCGCCACGCAGGGCGTGCCTTGGCGAGAGGAACTGCATGCGCTCGTCGGCGGCAGCGAATGGGTGCAGCGGCTGCGTGCGCTCGCCAGCCGCCGCCCGCCGCCGGCCTTCCGCGACACGCGCAGCTTGCTGCGGCCCGAACTGGCGCCCGAGCGCGTGGCGCTGGTGGTGCGCGACAACCTGCGCCAGCGCCGTTCGATCGAGCGTGCCTACGTGCGCGCGATCAACCAGGCGCGCGAGCGCGTCGACCTGATCTCGCCGTACTTCTACCCGGCCCGGTCGTTCATGCGCGCGTTGCTGCGCGCTGCGCGGCGCGGCGTGAAGGTGCGCGTGTTGCTGCAAGGCAAGATCGACTACCGCCTGGCTGGCCTGGCGTCGAGCGCGCTGTACGAAGAGATGCTCGGCCAGGGCATCCGCGTCTTCGAATACACGCCGGCGTACCTGCACGCCAAGGTCGCCGTGATCGATGACAACTGGGCCACCGTCGGCAGCTCGAACATCGACCCGCTGTCGCTGCTGCTGAACATCGAGGCCAACGCCCTGGTCGACGACCTAGTCTTCGCGCGCGCTCTGGGTGACGCCTTCGAAGGCGCGATCGCGCAATCACGCGAAGTGACGCAACCGACGCTCGGGCCAGGTTGGACCCCCGTGCTGCGCCGCGCGTTCGTCGCGTGGCTGGCGAACTGGTACCTGCGGTTGGCGGGGATCAGCGGCCGGTATTGACAGCGTTGGCTTTGGTCATTGGCGCTGTGCCGCACGCAGGCGCAACATGCGGTGTGACCCCTTCGTGCCGCATTGCGCGAATCCGCCAACTTCGAGCGCGGACCGCTTGTGAGGGCGCGCACCTCGCCGCATCCTCGAAGGCTTCCCTGCGCGAATCTTTCGCGTGTGACGGTTGTCACATCGCATGCTCCACCTGCTGAACCTCCTCGCCGCGATCGCCCTGCTGGTCTGGGCGACGCAGCTCGTGCGCACCGGCATGCTGCGCACGTTCGGCGAGCGGCTGCGCGGCGTGCTGGAAGCCGGCGTGGCGACGCGGCCCGGCGCGATGTTGTCGGGCGCGGGCGTCACCGCGCTGCTTCAGTCCAGCACCGCCACGTGCCTGATCGTCGCGTCGTTCGTCGGCCAGGGCCTGGTGCCCACCGCGGCGGCGCTCGCGGTGATGCTCGGCGCCGACGTCGGCAGCGCGTTGATGGCGGCGGTGTTCTCGCTCGACCTGTCGTGGCTGTCGCCGCTGCTGATCTTCGCTGGCGTGGTGCTGTTCATCTCGCGTGAGAAGTCGACCATCGGCCGCGTGGGCCGCATCCTGATCGGGCTGGGGCTCATCACGCTGGCGCTGCAACTCATCATCGACAGCACGCGGCCGTTGACCGACGCACCCGCGGTGCGTGTGATGTTGGCCGCACTGCCGCAAGAGGTGCTGCTTGACATCACCGTTGGCGCGGCGCTGACGGTGGCTTGCTACTCGAGCTTGGCGATCGTGCTGCTGACAGCCACGCTCGCGTTTCAGGGGCTGGTGCCGCTGCCGGTTGCGCTGGGCCTGGTGCTGGGCGCCAACCTGGGCAGCGGCATCCTCGCAGTGATCTCGACCGCGCGCGCGGGCGTGGCCACGCGCCGCCTGCCCGTGGGCAATCTGGTGTTCAAGCTGGTGACGCTGTTGGTGGCGATGCCGCTGCTGCCGCACGTGCCCGGGTTGGTCCGCGAGTTCACGACCGACCCGTTGCAGATCGTCGTGGGCTTCCATGTCGCGTTCAACGTCGCGATGGCGCTGGGCCTGGTGGCTTTCACCCGCCCACTCGCACGCCTGCTCGAGCGCTGGATGCCCGACGACCAGCCGGCGTCGACCTCGCAACGGCCGCATCACCTCGACCCCACCGCGCTGGTTACGCCGTCGCTCGCCATCAGCTGCGCAGCGCGCGAAGCGCTGCACCAGGCCGACGTGGTCGAGACCATGCTGCGCGGCGTGCTGCCCGTGATCCGCGACGGCGACCTCGCGTTGTCGGCGCGGCTTCGCGCGATGGACGACACCGTCGACAGCCTGTATTCGGCGATCAAGTTCTACCTGACGCAGATCTCGCGTGAGTCGCTGAACGAACGCGAGAGCCGACGCTGGACCGACATCGTCTCGTTCACGATCAACATGGAGCAGGTCGCCGACGTCATCGAGCGCGTGCTCGAGGACGTGGAAGACAAGAGCATCAAGCGCGGGCGCCGTTTCAGCGACGCGGGCATGGCGGAAATCTGCCATCTGCACGAGCGCCTGCTCGCGAACCTGCGCTTGGGCGTGAGCGTCTTCCTGGACGGGCACGTGCGCGACGCGCGCAAGCTGCTGGAAGAAAAAGCGCGCTTCCGCGACCTCGAGCGCGAATACGCGTCGACGCATCTGGCGCGCCTGCGCGAACAGACCGCGCCCAGCATCGACACCAGCTCGCTGCACCTGGACCTGATCAGCGAGTTGAAGCGCATCAACTCGCACCTGTGCTCGATCGCCTATCCGATCCTCGAGTCGGCCGGGGCGCTGGCGCAGACGCGCATTCGGCCGTCGCAGTTGCTGGTGTCCGACGAGGATGCGGCGGCTTCTTCGACGGCGGTGGCGGTAGCGAAGGCGGATGCGGTGGGGCCGACCTGACTCGACCTGACTCGAATCAGTACAACTCGAGCACGTCCAACTGCGGATTCGCCCGCCCGTCCCTGCGAACGCTCAACCCACCGAAATCAGCCAACGGCCACCAGACCGCGTCGCCGGGGTTGTTGTGAGCGAAGTTCCAATACGACGCGCCGACACCGGCGGCACGAATACGCTTCAGGAATCGGTCCATGACGACCATCCATCTATCGTCGCTCGTCGGTACTCCGAATTGGCCGATGTGACCGCGGAATCCGCGTTCTGCAAGCCAGTCGAGGAACGGTGCAACGCGGTCGACGCCCAGATCGGGATACGTGCCGAGGGCGTCATAGCTGCCGGCGTAGGCGCCCGTTCCGGGCGCGGCGTCGAAATACACATGCGCTGAATACACGAGCCTTCGAGCAGGATCGACGATATTCAACAGCTCGTTGTTCTGGCGCCAGATGGCCGCCCGTGACCAGCCGTCGCCCTCGACGACGATCGTCTTCGCACTGTCGATTGACCGGATGGCATCCGTCGCGGCTTGCGCGGCCTTGGGCCAGACATCGGGTGCGCCCATGTCGACCACGTGGCTCATCAGATCGTATGCGGCGACCGTGGGTAAGTCGCGCAGTTCGGTCGCGATGCGCCGCCAAACGTCGGCGAATGCCGAATAGGGAACATTCGGCGAGCCGATCGTTTCGTTGCCTTCCGAGGCCAGCGTACCGGGCCTGAAGTTTCCATTGAGAGCGGTGTACTCGCGCCACTGGCTGTTGTATCGCCCCGAGTTCTGAATCGCGATGATCAGGTGCATGTTCCGGGCCGCGGCCTCGACGGCCAGTTTCTTGATCGAAGATACGTATGCGTCCTTCAACGGGCCGTTCAAGTCCGGTTGCCACAGCTCCCAGGTGGTACTGACCCGAAGCGTGGTCATACCGTGCCGCCGCAGGTAATCGAGACTTTCCGCCGTCGGAACGCTGCCCCATGAATACTCGGCTCCGGTCACATTCATGCCGACCTTATTCAACCCGTCTGCCGGCTGAGTTGTCACGGCGAGCGTGACGCGATTGCTCTCGACGCTGGCCGCGCTGTTGGAGACCACCACGCGGTAGGTGCCCGCGACCGACGTTGTGAAGGCCGAGGCCGTGGCGTTGGCGATCGGCCCGCGCTCGTCGTGCCACTGGAATGCCAGCGGGCTGCCTGCCGCCAGGACCCGCAGCACCGTCGCCTGTGCCGGGCCAATCGTCGAGGCCGTGGGTTGGCGAATGATCCGCGGCGCCACCACGCTGGGCGTGACGTTCAGCGCTGCCGCATCGCTGGTGACGGTGCCAGACGCGTTTGTGACGCGCACGCGATACGTGCCGGCCGTTCCGGTGCCGTAGGTGTTCGAGGTGGCGCCTGGAATGTCGGCTGCCGTGGCCCCCGTGACGAGTTGCCACTGATAGCGCAGGTCGGTGCCGGTGGCCTGCACGGCGAACGTCATCAGGCCGCCTGCCGTGATCGTCGCAAGCGCAGGCTGGGTCGTGATCGACGGCGCCACGGGGGCGTTGACCGCCGTGACGGTGACGGTTGCACTGGTGACCGAGCCCAAGGTGTTGGAGACATCCACGCGATAAGAACCGGGCTGCGATGTCGTCAGCTCGGTCCGCGTGGCATCGGGGATTGGGGTGCCGCTGCGGAACCACTGGAACGCGAGCAGCGATCCCGTCGCGGTGACGCTCAACGTGGCTGCGCCACCGTTGGTGATCGTCGCCGAGGCAGGTTGGCCGGTGATGGCCGGCCCTTGTCGGACGGTGCCGTCGCTGAAGCGACCGAATTGCGTGTCGGCTGCGGCAACCAGCGTCTGCGACAGGCTGGCCGGGGCGTACGCGTTGGTGCCGGCTGGCCCGACCACGCTGCGCTGGTCGAGCGCCACACCGTCGACGGTGCCGTCGCTCAGGTCGTCGACCAGTTGCGTGTTCATACTCAGCGCAGGGCTGCCCAGCGACGAATCGAACCGCGCGGCGGCGAGTGCCAGGCCGCCGATCGCGGCCTGCATGCGGCCGTAGATGTCGTCGGTCGTGGCGTTGCGCGCCGACGTGTCGTCGACCGGGACGGGCAACGTCGAAATCGAGTCGAGCGCGTAGCGCGGCGGCAGCAGCTTGTTGACGGCGTTGCGGACCGCTTCGTTGGCCAACTGGACCTGCGCCGGGGTCAGGCGCGCCAGTTCTGCAGGCGTGGCCGTGCGCTTGACCGGAAGGGTTCCAGCGCGCACCGCCGCCGGGTCTTGCAGGAAGTTGTTCAACGCATAGATGTACGCGGCCTCGGTCAGCGTGGTCACGCCGAGGTGGCGGTCGAAGTCGAGCACGAGCGCGTGAAGTTGGCGGTCGGCCGGCAGCGGCAACATCGCGCCGCGACCCTCGTCGTAGTAGGTCGCGTCGGGCGCGCCGGTCAACGTGATCAACACCGGGGCCACACCAGGCCCGGCCTTCACGCGCACCAGCCCCGACTTCGCGTCGGCAGGCGCACTGCCCAGCGATGCGCCGTCCGCAATGCGCGTGACCGAGATGATCGCGCGCGGCGTCTTGCCCAGGCCGCCGCCCACGCCCGCGCCTTCGCCGTCACCACCGCCGGGCGAGCCGCCGTCGGCGCCGCCGATCGAGCCACCATTGGCGCCGCCCGCTGCGTTGGCCCCGAAGTCGAGCCCGGTCGAATCCATCGTGGTGACCGAGCCCCACGCGACCTCGAGTGCGGCTTCGGCGCTCGTCACCGAGCCTGCGGCGTTGCTCGCTTGGCCGCGAAAGCGCGACTTGTCCATGCCGATGCCCACCGGCCCGACGGTGATGATGTGAGCCAGGCCCTCGGTCGCGCTCGGCCACGTCGACGCGTTCCAGTCACTGCCGGCGGTTGCCTGCTCCTGCCACCCGAGCGACGTGCCCGACCCCTGCGTCTCGACGTAGAAGCTCGCGACCTGCCCGACGATGACCCGCCGGTCCAGCGGCGCCACGACGATCTGCGGCGTCGTGGTCCCGTCGTCACCACCGCCGCCGCCGCCGCCGCACGCGCCCAGCGCCAACGCCAGTGCCAGACTGCGCGCCGCGCCGACGCGACGATGCCATGCGGGGGTCGCCGTCTCGCTGCCGATGAAGGGAATGCGCAGGCGCGACTTCGGTTCTTGCAGCGTCATGGAAGGGTCCTGTTGGTTGGCGCGCGCTTCGAAAGCGAGGGTCGCGCCCGGCCGGGGCGAAGTATCCGTGGCGCCATGATGGTCGAGGCGCGGGCTCGTGTAACGCCGAACTTAGGGTGGGGCACGACTCTGAGGCGCGGCACGGCGCATGTTCCTGAAACAGGTACTGTTGTCCCTTCATCGAGTAACTACGCCGTAGTGAACACCATGTCAACACGCCCTTCATTCATCGTCTCGGCCGGTGACATCCCCGAGCACACGCACGTCTACCCGCAAAGCGCCGAGCCGCTGGGGCCCGTGCGCAGAGTGAGTCGGGCCGCCGGGCTCGAGCGCATCGGCATCAACATCCAGAGGTTGCCGCCGGGCACGCGTTCGTCGTGGCCGCACGCCGAAGAGAACGAGGAGGAGTTCGTCTACGTGATCGATGGCGAGGTCGACGCATGGATCGACGGGCAGGTGTACCCGATGACGGCCGGCGACCTGGCGGCGTTTCCCGCGGGCACGGGCATCTGTCATTGCTTCATCAACAACAGTGCGCGCGAGGCGCTGTTGCTGGTCGGCGGCGACGCGCCGCGGCCGGGCAGCCGGATCTTCTATCCGCTGAATCCATCGCGTCGCGCCGACATGAAGGCGGTGGAGTGGTGGCATGACGTGCCCGAACGTGAGCTCGGGCCGCATGACGGGCTGCCGGACGCGGCGCGGCAACGCGGCGAGTAAGTCGGATGAGTCAGCGGCGGCTCGAGCGCCGGTTCACGCGAAGATCGACAGGTCGATCCAGCTCTCGAGTGGCCCTCGGGCGGTCACGTCAGCGGGCAACTCGTGCCACCTCGCATGCGCACCGACCTCGAGGCCCCACGTCGGCACGCCCGCCGCACGCGCGCCTGATCGCACGCATGCATCGAAAAGCCTTTCGCCGCTCGAGGGCCAACCGCGGTCGGGTGCGGCTGCGACATTGCGACGCCGCAGGGCCAGGCGTTGGCCGTACTCGAGCCAACGCAGTTCTTCGAACGCCTCGAGGCACACGTTGCTGTCGCTGCCGATCATCATCGGCACGCCAGCGTCGAGCCACGCGGGCAGGTCGGTGAGGCCGTCGCCGAGGTTGGCTTCGGTGGTGGGGCAGATGACGATGCCGGCGCCGGTCGCACGCACGGCGGCGATTTCTTCGGACGTGACGTGCGTGGCGTGAACGAGTTGCCAGCGTGCGTCGATCGGCACGTGCTTCACGAGCCACTCGACGGGACGCAGCCCTGTCGCGGTGATGCAGTCGTCGACCTCGGCGGTCTGCTCGGCAACGTGGATGTGGATCGGGCCCGTGTCGCCTTTCGTCGCCGCATCGATGCAAGCGAGCGTCTCGGGCTTCACCGCGCGCAGCGAATGCAGCGCCAGGCCGGCGTGCACGCGTGGCAGGCGCAGCGCGCGAACCGCATCACGCGCGCGCAGCGCGAAGTCGAGGTCAGCAGCGAAGCGGCGCTGGTCGTCGCGCAACGTCGGCTGCGCAAAGCCGGCTCGTTCGTACACCACCGGCAGCAGCGTGATGCCGATGCCTGCGGCTTGCGCGGCGTCGATCAGTGCGCGTGCCATCTCGATCGGGTCGGCATACGGCTTGCCGTCGATGTCGTGGTGCAGGTAGTGGAACTCGCACACGTGGCCGTAGCCGCCCGCGCGCAGGCCGCGGTACAGCGCGGTGGCGATGTCGCGCATGTGGTCGGGTGTGATCGACAGCGCCACGCCGTACATGCGGTCGCGCCACGACCAGAAGTCGTCGTGACCGCCTTCGCGCCTTTCGGCCAGGCCCGCGAAAGCGCGCTGGAACGCGTGGCAGTGGGCGTCGACAAGTGATGGGATCACGGGCGCGTCGATGCGCGTGGCGCGGGTCGGTGCCGTGTCGACATCAGTGGTGACGCGAGTCCAGCAGCCACCGTCGGCCTCGAGCAGCACGTGGTCGCGCCACGCACCGCGCGCTGTGGCGGCGTCATGCAGCCAAGCCGCGCGGCACCAGATCGTCCGGGTGCCCGTGACTCGGGCTCACTGCGGCTGCCACGTGATCATCGTTTCGACCAACTGGTGCAGCACCTGCTGCTGCACCGCGCTTGCGCGCGCGTCGCTCCACTCGGGCGGGGATGTTTTGTCGTCGAGGTAGCAGTGCCAGCCCATCTCGAGTTGCACCGCGTGCAGGCCTTCGATCGGTCGGCCGTAGTGGCGCGTGATGTGACCGCCCTTGAATCGACCGTCGACCACGTGGCTGTACGTCGTCTGGAGTTCGAGCACGTTCGAGAGCATCGTGCGCAGCGACGCATCGCAGCTGGCGCCTTCGACCGTGCCGAGGTTGAGGTCGGGCAGGCGACCCGGGAAACAGCCACGGCAGCTCGCCCTTGATGCTGTGGCCGTCGAACAGCACGGCGTGGCCGTGTTCGGCGCGCAGGCGGTCGAGTTCGTGGGCGATGGCGTCGTGATACGGCCGCCAGTAGCGAAGGCGGCGGCGTTCCACCTCGGCCTCGTCGGGTGCGCCGCCGTCTTCGTACAGCGCGTCGCCGGTGAAGAAGCGGGTGGGGCACAGCTCGGTGTTGTTCGCGCCGGGGTACATCGGCATGTTGTCGCCGGGCCGGTTCAGGTCGATCGTGTAGCGCGAGTAGCGCGGCACCAGAAAGCTGGCGCCAAGTTCGACGACGAAGGCGTACAGGCGGTCAAGATGCCAGTCGGTGTCTTCGATCTGGTGCGCACGCTGCGACAGCACGGGCTGAAGGTCACCTGGCAGTTCGCGGCCGGCGTGCGGCACGCTGACCAGCAGCGGCTGCGTGCCGCGGTGCAGGGTGAAGATCGAATCGGTTTGCATCGCCATGCTCCTGCTCGCGTCGTCTTGTCTTCAAGACACCCGCTGCCCCGCGACCCAGCGCTGCGTGCACGCGTTGCGGCCGAACCAGTACGACAGTTCGTTCGGATGCCCCAGATCCCACATGCCCAAGTCGGCACGCTGCCCTGCGGCGATCATGCCGCGATCAAGCAGGCCCAGCGCACGCGCCGCATTCACCGTCACGCCGCGCAGCGCTTCTTCGGGCGTGAGGCGGAAGTCGGTGCAGGCCATGTTCAACATCAGCAGCAACGACAGCCCCGGCGACGAGCCGGGATTGTGGTCGCTGGCGACCGCGATGGGCACGCCATGCGCGCGCAGGGCTGCAACCGGCGGCAACGTCGTGTCGCGCAGGAAGTAGTACGCACCGGGAAGCAGCACCGCCACCGTGCCGGCCGCAGCCATCGAGCGAGCACCGTCTTCGCTCAGGTGTTCGAGGTGATCGCACGACAACGCGCCGTACGCCGCCGCCAGCTGCGCGCCGCCCTGGTCGCTGAGTTGCTCGGCGTGCAGCTTGACGGGCAAACCCAAGTTGCGCGCAGCGTCGAACACGCGCCGTGTCTGCGCTGGCGTGAAGCCGATGCGCTCGCAGAAAGCGTCGACCGCGTCAACCAGGCCTTCTTCGTGCAGCGCCGGCAGCCATGCGCACACGGCGTCGATGTAGTCGTCGGCGCGGCCGTCGAATTCGGGCGGCAGCGCGTGCGCGGCCAGGCAGGTGGTCTTGATCGTGACGGGCAACGTTGTGCCCAGGCGCCGCGCCACGCGCAACATGCGCGCTTCGTGCTCGAGGCTGAGCCCATAGCCCGACTTGATCTCGATCGTCGTCACGCCTTCGGCCATCAAGGCCTTGGCGCGTTGTTTCGCCGAAGTGAAGAGCGCGTCGTCGCTCGCGGCACGTGTCGCGGCGACGGTCGATCGGATGCCGCCGCCCGCACGCGCGATTTCTTCGTACGTGGCGCCGTTCAGTCGCAGTTCGAACTCGTGCGCCCGGTGGCCGCCGTAGACCAGGTGCGTGTGGCAGTCGACCAGGCCCGGCGTGATCAGCGCGCCGTGCAGGTTGTGCTCGGCAGACAGTTGCAGCGTGGCGGGCACGGCGGCATCGGCGCCGACCCACGCGATGCGCTCGCCATCGACAACGATGGCCGCGTCGTCGATCAGGCCGTAGGGCTCGCCGCCCACGACCATCGTCGCGACGCGGGCATGCCGCAGCATGGTGATGCTCATGGCGCGGTCCCTTCGCTGCGCGCGATCCACCAGCCGCGGCGGTCGAACGACGCCGACGCAGGCGCGTCGTCGAACCACGCGAGCGTCATGGCCGGTACATGCAACCCTTCGCCGTCGATGATCAACGGCCCGGCCTGCGCAACGAAACAACCCCACGGACGTGTCTGCGGCTGACCATCGTTCGCTTCGAGGTGCGCGTTCAACCCGCCGCGCGTCATCAGGTTCAAGTCGCGTGTCGGGCCTTCGACCAGTTGCGCCCAAGGGGCGTCGGCACCGTCGAAGCGCAAGGGGTCGCGGCCCCGGTGCAGGCGTTCCTTGCGGCCATCGGCCCAACGCAGCACCACGCCCGCGCCGTCGAGCACGCAGAAATCGCGCATGACCTCAGGCCATGGCGAGAAGGGACCGTCGTTCTCGATGTCGGCGATGCTGAAGCGCAACTGCCACGCCGACGCGTCAGGCCACGCGATCAACTCGCGCGTGGTGCCTTTGCCATTGCGCCAAGGTGTCGGCGCAACGTTGGCCAGCGGCAGCAGGCGCGCATGAACACCGCTGCTCGTCACGGCGTGCGACTCCACAACAGCGGAAACAACGCGTGATCCATCGGCGCACCGGCCGGCAATTGGTCGACCAGACCGGGAAACTCGGGCGACGTTCTCCACGAGCGCGGTGCGTGGCGGATGTCTTCCCCGAGGAAACGCACCGAGAACACGCGCCGTCGCCGATCGGCGTCGACTGGCCCCGCGGCGTGCAGCGCCAGCATGTGAAAGCACACCACATCGCCGGGTTCGACCACCCAACCAATGATGTCGCCGGGCTTTGCAGGAGTCGGGTCGACGCCGCGCTGTGCACGCGTGCCTTCCACGTCGGGCAACTCGACCAGACTGCCCTCGGGGAACCACTTCGCTTGATGGTCCATGAACGTGCGCGGCATGAGCCACGGCCCGAGGTGCGACCCCGCGACAAATTCGAGCGACGAGTGCCGCCGCACCGGGTCGACCGGGATCCACATGCTGACGTTCTGCATCCCGTCGATGTTGTAGTAGGGCTGGTCCTGGTGCCACGGCGTGCGTTGCTGCGTGCCGGGCTCTTTCGTCAGCATGTGGTCGTGATGCAGGCGCACGGTGTCGCTTGCCATCAGCCGAGCAGCGGCGTGCGCGAGCAAGCCGTCGAAGATCACGCTGCGGTAGTCGTCGTTCGACTGCCAGTTGCAAAAGTCTTCGATGAAGAAGCCCGGGTCTTCACGACGGCTCGCGATGATCGCGCGCGGGCTGGGCGCAGCGAGGTTGGCGTCGATGCCGCGTGCGAGCGTGCGAACTTCGTCGGGCGACAGCAGCCCGCGCAGGCACACGGCGCTGTCGCGGCGGAAGGCGGCGACTTCGTGTTCGCCGACGCAGCGGTCGAGGCGATCGTTCGCCGAAGTGCTCATGCTCGCGATCATGGCCGGTATTCGCCCTGAAGTTCGTAGCGCGTGCCCGGATGGACCAGCCGCGCCAGCGTGATCACGGCGTCGCGGGTGAAGGTGCGGCGCAGCATCACCAGGCACGGCGTGCCGACTTCGATGTCGAGCAGTCGCGCCTCGTGTGCGGTGGGCGCGGCCGCCTGCACGGTGAACTGCGCGCGTGCCAGCGCGGTGCGCTCGAAAAGCAGGCGCGTCGGCGTCACGCGGTTGAAGTCTTGGTCGAGGTAGTCGCTGACGCAGGCGGGGTTGACGTAGCGGTCTTCGCATTGCAGCGCGACGCCGTTCTCGTGGTGGACGATCAGGCTGCGGAAGACGCGCGCGCCCGTGGGCAGACCCATCTGCTCGGCCAGGGCGGCTGGCGCGCGCACCGCCTCGAGCGCATGCACCTGCGCCGTGTGATGGTGGCCGCGCGCTTCGATTTCGTCGTGCACGTCGCGCAGCGTCAGCGTGGCGGCCATGCGGTGCAACGGCGCTGCGAAGGTACCCACGCCTTGCGTGCGCTCGACCAGCCCTTCAGCCTGCATTTCGCGCAACGCGCGGTTGACGGTCATGCGCGACACCGTGAAGCGCTGCACGAGTTCGGCCTCGGACGGCATCAGGCTGCCCGGCGGCCAGGTGCCGGCGACCAGTTCGTGCTTCAGCGTCTGCTTCACGCGGGCGTAGGGCGCAAGGGCGGCGGACGCGTTGGGTCGGGGCATGGGGTTCGATCCTACTTGTCTGCGCTTGTCTAGACAAGTAGAGTCGACGGCTCGTTTTGTCGTGCCGGAGCCTGCCATGACCGACCTGTCTTCCCCCCGTCTTGCGATGCCGCACCCCGTGCGCGCGCCACGCGGCTCGCAGCTGCACTGCGTCAATTGGCTCGTCGAAGCCGCCTACCGCATGGTTCAGAACAACCTCGACCCCGAGGTGGCCGAGAACCCCGACGCGCTGGTCGTCTACGGCGGCATCGGGAAGGCGGCGCGTGACTGGAATTGCTTCGAGCAGATCCTCGAGTCGTTGCGTTCGCTGAAGGCCGACGAGACGTTGCTGGTGCAAAGCGGCAAGCCGGTGGGTGTGTTCCGTACGCACGAGGACGCGCCGCGCGTGCTGATTGCGAATTCGAATCTGGTGCCGAAGTGGGCGACGTGGGCGCACTTCCACGAGCTCGACCGCAAGGGCCTGATGATGTATGGCCAGATGACGGCAGGGAGTTGGATCTACATCGGCAGCCAGGGCATCGTGCAGGGTACGTACGAGACGTTCGTCGAGGCGGCGCGCCAGCACTTCGGCGGGAACGCCAAAGGCAAGTGGATCCTGACGGCGGGCCTTGGCGGCATGGGCGGCGCGCAGCCGCTGGCCGCCACCTTCGCCGGGTTCTCGTCGCTGAACATCGAGTGCCAGCAAAGCAGCATCGACTTCCGTCTGCGCAGTCGCTACCTCGACGAACAGGCCAGCGACCTCGACGACGCGCTCGAACGTCTGCGCCGCTACACCGCCGAAGGCAAGGCGATCTCGATCGGGTTGCTGGGCAACGCGGCGCTCATCCTGCCGGCGTTGGCCGATGCGTGCATGGCCGGCAAGGCGCTGCGGCCCGACATGGTGACCGACCAAACGTCGGCGCACGATCTGATCCACGGCTATCTGCCGCCCGGTTGGAGCGTCGAGCAATGGCGCGCCGCTGCGGCCGACGCTTCGCGGCACACCGAGTTGCGTGCGGCGGCCGAACAAGGCTGCGCGGCGCACGTTCGCGCGATGCTGCTGTTCCAGTCGATGGGTATTCCCGTTGTCGACTACGGCAACAACATTCGCCAGGTCGCGTTCGACGCCGGCGTGAAGAACGCGTTCGACTTCCCCGGCTTCGTGCCCGCCTACGTGCGCCCGCTGTTCTGCCGCGGCAAGGGTCCGTTCCGCTGGGTCGCGTTGTCGGGTGACCCCGAAGACATCCGCAAGACCGACGCGAAGATGAAGGAGCTGTTCCCCGACGACAACCACCTGCACCGCTGGCTCGACATGGCCGGCGAGCGTATCGCGTTCCAGGGGCTGCCCGCGCGCATCTGCTGGGTCGGCCTGGGCGAGCGCCACCGCGCGGGTCTCGCGTTTAATCAGATGGTGAAGAGCGGTGAGTTGAAAGCGCCGATCGTGATCGGCCGTGACCACCTCGACAGCGGCTCGGTCGCGTCGCCGAACCGCGAGACCGAATCGATGAAGGACGGCAGCGACGCCGTCAGCGATTGGCCGCTGCTGAACGCGCTGCTGAACACCGCGGGCGGCGCGACTTGGGTGAGCCTGCACCACGGCGGCGGCGTCGGCATGGGCTACTCGCAGCACGCGGGCGTGGTCATCGTGTGCGACGGCACCGACGCGGCCGCCAAGCGCATCGAGCGCGTGTTGTGGAACGACCCCGCCACGGGCGTGATGCGCCATGCCGATGCAGGCTATGACGACGCCATCGCTTGCGCGCGCGAGCAGGGGCTGAACATGCCGATGCTGGGTGCCTGACGTGGGTGTGGTTGACGCGAACGACGCGGACGACCTTGTCGTGAAGGCGGGCGCACTCACGCTCGACGAGCTTCATGCGGTGCATCGCGGCGGCACGCCGATCGAACTCGACGCCGCCTGCTGGGACGCCGTGCGGCGCAGCGCCGCATTGGTGGGTGCGGCTGCGGCGGGCGACGCGCCGGTCTACGGCGTCAACACCGGGTTCGGCAAGCTGGCTTCCACACGCATCGGCGCCTCGGACCTTGCAACGCTTCAGCGCAACCTGATTCGTTCGCACAGCGTGGGCGTGGGTGACCCGCTGTCACCCGCGGTGGTGCGGCTGGTGCTGGTGCTGAAAGCCGCGAGCCTTGCGCGTGGGCACTCGGGCGTGCGGCCCGTCGTGATCGACACACTGATCGCTGCGTTGAACGCGGGGCTGGTGCCGCTGATTCCGGCGCAAGGCTCGGTCGGCGCGTCGGGTGACCTGGCGCCGCTGGCGCACATGACACTCGCACTGATGGGCGAGGGCGAGTGCATGGTCGACGGCTTGCGACGTCCCGCGGCGATCGTGCTTGCTGCCGCGCGCATCCCGCCGCTGGTGCTCGAGGCGAAGGAGGGCCTTGCGCTGATCAACGGCACGCAGGTGTCGACGGCGCTGGCGCTGCACGCACTGTTCGCCTTCGAACCCGTGCTCGAGGCTGCGCTGGTGATCGGTGCCTTGACGGTGGACGCCGCGCGCGGCAGCGACGGCCCGTTCGACCCGCGCATTCACGCGCTGCGCGGCCAGCCGGGGCAGATCGACGTAGCAGCCTATTACCGCCAGCTGCTCGAGGGCAGCGCGATTCGCACCAGCCACCTCGAAGGCGATGACCGCGTGCAAGACCCGTACTGCCTGCGTTGCCAGCCGCAGGTCGTTGGCGCGTGCCTTGACCATCTGCGTCATGCGGCGCTGGTCCTTGTCCGCGAAGCCAACGCGGTCACGGACAACCCGCTGGTGTTCGACACGCAGATCATCAGCGGCGGCAACTTCCACGCCGAGCCGGTGGCGTTGACTGCCGACGCCATGGCGAACGCGATCGCCGAAGTCGGCGCCATCGCCGAGCGCCGCATCGCGATGCTGATCGACAGCAACGTGTCGCGCCTGCCGCCCTTTCTGACTGCCAACGCGGGCCTGAACAGCGGATTCATGATCGCGCACGTCACGGCCGCGTCGCTCGCCAGCGAAAACAAAAGCCTGGCGCATCCGGCCAGCGTCGACAGTCTGCCCACCAGCGCCAACCAGGAAGACCATGTCAGCATGGCCACCTTCGCCGCACGCCGCTTGCAGCCGATGATCGACAACGTGGCGCACATCCTTGGCATCGAGTGGCTTGCCGCGGCGCAGGGCATCGAGTTCCTGCGGCCGCTGGTCAGTTCCTCACCGCTGGAAGAAGCCCACGCCTTGCTTCGCTCAGTCGTGCCTGCCATGCACGAAGACCGCCACCTCGCACCCGAAATCGAGGCTGCCACGGCGATGGTGCGCGACGGTTCGCTGTCGCGCATCTTCCGCACCCTCCCAGGGCTGCCCGCGCTGTGGATCCCCGTTTGACCTGACGTAACCTTGCCCACACCGACCAACCCACCAGGAGAGAGACATCATCATGAAGAAGACCTTGCTCGCGACAACCTTTGCGTTGATCGTTGCCACGGCTGCCCCTGCCGCCATCGCGCAGGAAACCAAAGTCGGCATCGGCATCAGCGGCTGGACCGGCTTCGCGCCGCTGACGCTGGCCAATCAGGCCGGCATCTTCAAGAAGCACGGCCTGGACGTCAGCATCAAGAAAATCCCGCAGAAGGACCGCCACCTGGCGATTGCCAGCGGCGACATCCAATGCGCCGCCACCACGGTCGAAACGTGGATCGTCTGGAACGCCAACGGCGTCGCCACCACGCAGATCTTCCAGCTGGACAAAAGCTTCGGCGCCGACGGCATGGTGGTGAAGTCCGACATTGCCAGCATCAAAGACCTGAAGGGCAAGAAAGTCGCCGCCGACGCACCCGGCACCGCCACCTACTTCACGCTGGCGTGGATGCTCGAGAAGAACGGCCTGTCGATCAAAGACGTGGAGGTGGTCAACCTCAGCCCGCAGGCCAGCGCCAACGCGTTCCTGGCGGGCACCGGCGGCATCGACGCCGGCATGACGTACGAGCCGTTCCTGTCGGCCGTGCGCGCCAAACCCGAAGCCGGCAAGATCATCGCCACCACGCTCGACTACCCGATGATCATGGACACCTTCGGCTGCACGCCGAAATTCCTGGCCGAAAACCCCAAGGCCGCGAAGGCGCTGGCCGATTCGTACTTCGACGCGCTGGACATGATCAAGACCGACCCGAAGAAAAGCTTCGAGATCATGGGCGCCGACGTGAAGCAAACCGCCGAAGCCTTCGAAGGCAGCCAGAAGTACCTACGCTGGCAAGACCGCGAGGCGAATGCGAAATTCTTCGCCGGTGAGCACGCGGCGTTCAGCAAGGAAGCGGCGGATTTGCTGCTGAAGGTGGGAATCATCAAGCAGGTACCGGACTTGTCGAAGCTGGCGGATACGCGGTTTTTGGCGAAGTGATGCGTGGGTGGCTCCCTCTCCCGCGTTGCGGGAGAGGGCACCCTTCGCCAACCTCAGGCCAGGCTCCGGCTACGGGGCTTCGATGTCGCGGTTCATCCGCTGGCGCGTCTGAACTGCCCTGCGGTGCTCGCGAGGAAGGGGTCCGGCAAAACTCACTTCGCTCCTGCGTCGCTTCGTTCAGACACGTTGCCGGAAGTCAGATGGACGAAGCGCTTCGCGCCCCCTTCCTCACTGCGCTCCTCGGCGCGCCATAGGCGCCCCGCAGCCGGAGCCTGGCCTGAGGTTGGCGAAGGGTGCGTGCGGCTTTGCGGCGGCGGTGGGGTTGTGTGGGAGGAGCATGCACGGACGCCCGCAATCAGGGTGGCCAGGAGACTTGCCTGAAGGTGCACGCCGTTCCTCCCATCGGTGGCAATATGTACCTGACTCTGGGCGGCTTGCGCCATCCTTGATATCAAGTTGGGCGTCACGATGCAAAACACCGCTGCGACACTTCCGGCCTCGCTTCTGCTCCTACTCTGCGGATGCGCGCTTCAGGTTTCGTTGCCCATGCCAGCTATAGCTCCGGGCACGTGCGCGCTGGAAGTGACCGACACTCGGCCAGAACCGAGTTTCATGTCTGCGCGTCAAACGGCGAACCTTCGACTCGAACTTGTCCCCCCGATCGCCAAAGCGATACGCGCAGCTGCGTGTGCGTCTCCGACAAGTAAAAGTCTGCCGCCTGCGATTCGTTTTGTCATTGTTGACCTCGACTGTCAGGTATCGGGTTTTCTGGAGATGCGAGTCGCGGTCGACCTACGGGGTCGCCTGGAGGTACCAGGCAAAGTCCCTTTGGAACTGCGTGTCAATGAACTTGCTGTTGGTTCGTGGTCAACGATTCCTGATGCATGCCAAGGTCCGGTCGAAAAGCTACCCAGCCGAATCGCAAGCCAGATCCTCGCATCTGGATCTTTGACTCGCTGATGCCGTAGATTCCTTTCACGCAAACGAACGTTCTGCTTCAAACCTGGGTGGTCAACTTCAAGAGCCTGCGCCATCAATAGCTCGTGCCGATCAACTCCAACGTCTATGTCTCATGACTACCACGTCTACTCACCCGATCCGTATCTCGTTTGAGAAGAGCGTTCTCGGCGTGGAGATCTTTGACCTACTGTCGAACCTATTGATTAAGACGTTTCATCGCCCGGGTAGCCGGTGTTCGTTCGCAGAAGAGATAAGCCATGGTTCGTTTCTCATCTGTTTTCGTCTCGATTGGGGGCAAACTGAACAAGGTGAACCCGTTCTCGACATGGATGTGAAACGCCGTGTCGCGGATGGCACGGTTAAGTCCATTCGTCCTAAGAAGAACCTTGCACACCACACTTCCTTGAGCACGCTTCGCCCTGGTGGCAATCAGCCTCGGTTCTATGACGTTGAGTTCGAGGGGCTCCATTTGCGCCTAGTCGCACGCAAGACTTTCGCTTCTGCGGTTGGGCTTTCGGTCTACGTTGTGGACAGCACCGCATCTCAGCGCACTGAGCGGTCGGGCGAATAAGTGACACAGAGGCCGAGCGGAGAACGGCTTTGGGTATTGGTGGGATTCTGTCTTCTGTCTCTGCTTTGGGTTCACCATGTACTTGGCTGCCGTGGGTGCGTGACGTTCGCGCTGTTCATTGCAGCGCCGAGCAGAAGGCGATCGACGGTGCGTCGATCCTTGCGGCGCATGTGGGCGTGGCGTATCACGTGCACGAAGCGCTGGGCGAGAACGACCGATCGTCAACCGGCTTTCTGCAGCCACCGGAGTTCGAACACATGGCCGACGCCTTCTTCGCCAACCCCACCACGTCGGTCCGAGGCTGGGAGCGTGCCGTCGACGCGCAGCAGCGCATCGTTTCGGCGGTGCAGGCCATCAACCGCGCCGATGACGACGCATCCACAGGCACGATCGCGATCGTGTCGCTCGGCGCCGTGGGCACGCTGCTTCAGTGCTGGCTCAGCGGCGATACGATCAGTCGCCGGTGGGACCAGCCCGCGAACGGTGGCGGCAACTGGTTTGCCTTTACGCTCGAGCCTCGCAGGCTGCTGTCGCGCTGGCAGGCGATCGACGCACCTGGTGCTACTATGACGTATGCCTTCAACAGCGCGTCGACGTGTCTTCAAGACGGCGAAGTTCGCCAAGGATGCAAGAAGGTCGCGCATCCGTGACGGTGAGTTGTGCGCGGTGATTCGACAGGTGATGGCGGGCCAGGCCGATGACCTCGGCGGCGGGGTGTTCAAGAAGCGCCTCAACGACAACATGCACCGATCCATCATCCTTGCAAAGGGAGGCCGCCACTGGGTGTACGAGTACCCGTCTGCCAAGAAGGACCGGGACAACATCGACGACGACGACCTCGCGGCCTTCCGATCCCTCGCAAAGGCCTATGCCAGTGCGACCGAACGGCAAATCACTGACCTGGTGAGTGCCAAGCATTTCGTGGAGATATGCCATGACGACGAAGCGTAAGTTCAAGAGCGATGCGTTCGAGGCCATTCATTCCTCTGCAACCGCGTTGCACAAGGTTTGAGCCATCGACAAGGCCACGATGCGCGGATTCGATGAGTCTTGCCTACTGTCTCCGCCCGCGATTGCGGCCAAGCAGATCAAGCGCATCCGCGAGCGTGCCCGCGTCAGCCAGCCTGTGTTTGCCCGCTACCTCAACACCAGCGAGTCAACTGTTCAGAAGTAGGCACACAAGCGCCTAGCCGCATCGCGCTCAAGCTATCGGCGATTGTCGGACACCCTGAAGTCTCCGCCACCCATGATTCCGTCGCGCTGGTCAGCCGATCGACGCGAGTGACGGCCGCGCGATGGCTCTCTACCAATAGCACCGAAGACACCATGCGCCGCGCAGACACTGACTACCTGATCATCGGCGCCGGTGCCACGGGTCTCGCGTTTGCCGACACCTTGATCGCCGAGACCGATGCGCACGTCACGCTGGTCGATCGCCACGGCAAGCCGGGCGGGCACTGGAACGATGCGTACTCGTTCGTCACGCTGCACCAGCCTTCGTCCTTCTACGGCGTGGCGTCGATGGAGTTGGGCAGCGGGCTGAAGGATCCGGTGGGGCTCAACCGCGGCATGGCCGAACTGGCGAGCGGGCCCGAGGTCAGCGGCTATTTCGATCGGGTGATGAACCACCGGCTGCTGGCGAGCGGGCGGGTGAGCTACCACCCGCTGAGCAATTACCTGGGCGAGGCCGACGGTTGCAGCGCGTTCGAATCGCTGCTGTCCGGGGAGCGCACCCAGGTGACGGTGCGCCGCAAGATCGTCGATGCCACCCACTTCAGCCCCGCCGTGCCGTCCACGCACACGCGGGCCTTCGCGGTGGGCGATGGCGTGCGTGTGGTGCCCCCGAATGCGCTGCCGGGGCTGTGGCATCTGGCGCAAGGCGCGGCAGCAGCAGCGGCGACGATGCCCAGGCGCTTCGTCGTGCTGGGTGCCGGCAAGACGGCGATGGATGCCTGCATCTGGCTGCTGCAAACCGGAACGCCGGCCGACGCGATCACATGGGTGATGCCGCGCGACTCGTGGGTCGTCAACCGCCTGAGCACGCAGAACGGGCCGGAGTTCTTCGACGCGGCGATCGGCGGTCAGGCCGACCAGATGCAGGCCTTCGCCGAGGCCCGCTCGATGGATGACTTGTACCTGCGGCTCGAAGCCTGCGGCGCGCTGCTGCGCATCGACCGTGGGCGCATGCCGACGATGTTCCATCTGGCGACGCTGTCGCAAGCCGAGGTGGAGGTGCTGCGCCGCATTCGCGACGTCGTGCGGCTGGGCCGCGTCACGGCGATAGACGTTGGCGGGATGCAGCTGGAACAAGGCCGCGTGGCCGTGGAGCCCGATGCGCCCGGTGCGCTGTTCGTCGACTGCACCGCGTCGGCCGTGCACTTCAAGGAGCCGTCTGCGGTGTTCCAGGGCAATAGGATCGTGGTGCAGTTGCTGCGCGCGCCGCTGGTTTCCTTCAGCGCCGCGCTCACGGCCTATGTCGAAGCGCACTACGACGATGACGCACACAAGAACCGGCTGTGCGCGCCGGTGCCATTCCCGCACACCACGGCCGGCTACGTGCGCACGATGGCGGTCAACATGAGCAACCAGATCCAGTGGGGCCAGGACGCGACGCTGCGTCAGTGGATCCGCGATTGCCGACTCGACGCCTTCGGCCGCCTGACCAGCGGCGTCGACAAGGCCGACGCCGAGAAGCAGGCCATCCTCACGCGCCTCAAGACGCAGGCCCAGGCCGCGGCGGCCAACATGCCGCGGCTGCTGGCGACAACGACCGCCGGCTGAGGCTGAAGCCACTCGAGCCCGTCACCCCGCGCACCCGCGTCGCACCCGCGTCGCACCCGCGTCGCACTCGGCATCGCGTTCTTCATCGCTCAGGTGATCCGCGTCGCCCGGCCGGGTGCGCCATCCCATCAAACCCTGATTGATTTATTTATTGATGGCTTGATGATCGCGGCTCGTTTCAGAACGCAGCCGCCTTGCAGACCCCCACCGCCACCGTCGCTGATATCGCCGCCCGCGCTGGCGTCGGCACGGCCACGGTCGACCGCGTCCTGAACCAGCGCCCCGGCGTGAACCCGGAGACGATGCGCCGCGTGATGCAGGTCGTCGCCGAACTCGGCGGCCCGGCGCCGCGCGGCCGGCCGCGGCGCGCCAGCGGGCTGCGCTTTGCCTATGTGCTGCCAGCCGCCGAGACGCCTTTCACTGCGCTCGTCGAGCGCCAGATCGCGCAGGCCGCGGGCGACTTTCGCCATCAGCACATCACCGAGATCACGCACCGCCTGGACATGGACGATCCGGCGCGCGCTTCGCAACTGCTGGCGCAACTGGCCGATTGCGAAGGCATCGCGCTGATGGCGCCCGACTTGCCCGCCGTCAAGCTCGCGGTCAACGAGCGCGTGCGCAGCGGCGTGCATGTGGTGACGCTGTTCTCCGACGTCGCCGGCTCGATGCGCGAAACGCATGTGGGCGCCGACAGCCGCGCTGCCGGCCGCACCGCCGGGTTGCTGCTCGGCCGCATGGCGACGGCGGGCCGCGACACGCTGCTGCTCGCGTCGCAGGCCACCCGGCTGTCGGCCGAGATCGAGCGCCGCATCGGCTTCGCGCAGGTCATCGAAGAGCGATTCCCGAAGCTGAAGATGCTGCGCCTGCCCGACATTCCGGCCGACGATGCCGGTGCGTCGCGGGCCTTGACGCGCGCGCTGAAGAAAGGCCTCGTGTCGGCGGCGAGCGTCGCGGGGCTGTATTGCGTCGGCTCGGGCGCTGCCGGCCTCGTGCGTGCGCTCGAATCGGTGGGGCTCGCCGGCCCCGAAGCAAGCAATCCGGTCGGCGTCGTTGCCCACGACGCCAGCGAAGAACATCGCGCGCTGCTCGCTCGCGGCAGCTTGAGTTATGTGCTTGACCAGGACGTTCACTACTGCGTCCTGGCGGCGGCCCGCGTGTTGCGGGCCTTGTGCGAGAACGTGCGCGGCGCACTGAACGTGGTGCAACCGCGCGTAGAGATCCTGACGGCGGAGAACCTTCATTGAAGTCCGACGCCACAGCGATGTGTGAGTCCCAAACGCTTTACCAACAGGAGACTGCGATGACTGCTTCGAAGATCAAGTTGCCG
Source organism: uncultured beta proteobacterium (assembly GCA_963738615.1). GTDB lineage: Bacteria > Pseudomonadota > Gammaproteobacteria > Burkholderiales > Burkholderiaceae_C > CAVTWY01. The sequence continues at coordinate 1,133,426 of CAVTXI010000004.1, read as the reverse complement.
AGGCTCGAGGCCCTGGCTCTGGCGGGCGCCCTGAGCGCTGCCAGCAGCGGCGCGTTCGCGCAAGACAAGACCATCACGCTGTGCTGGGCAGCGTGGGATCCGGCCAACGCGCTGGTCGAGCTCAGCAAGGATTTCACCGCCAAGAGCGGCGTCAAGATGAAGTTCGAGTTCGTGCCTTGGCCGAACTTCGCCGATCGCATGCTCAACGAACTGAACAGCAAGGGCAAGCTCTGCGATCTGATCATCGGCGACAGCCAATGGATCGGCGGCTCGGCCGAGAGCGGCCATTACGTCAAGCTCAACGACTTCTTCGCCAAGGAAGGCATCAAGATCGGTGACTTCGCGCCGGCCACGGTCACCGGCTATGCCGAGTGGCCGAAGGGCACGCCGAACTACTGGGCGCTGCCGGCGATGGGCGACGCGCTCGGCTGGACGTATCGCAAGGATTGGTTCGCCAAGCCCGAACTGAAAGCCGAGTTCAAGAAGAAGCACGACCGCGACCTCGCCGCGCCGAAGACGTGGACCGAGTTCAAGCAGGTGGCCGAGTTCTTCTCCGGCCGCCAGATCGACGGCAAGAAGGTCTACGGCACCTACCTCTTCACCGAGCGCGGCTCCGAAGGCATCACGATGGGTGTGTCCAACGTGCTCTACCCGATGGGCTTCAAGTACCAGGATCCGAAGACGCCGTACGCGATGGACGGCTTCGTCAACGGGCCTGATGCGGTCAAGGGCCTCGAGTTCTACAAGTCGCTCTACAAGTGCTGCACGCCACCGGGCCTGACAAACTCGTACATGGGTGAAGGCCTGGACGCGTTCAAGAGCGGCCAGGTGGCGATGATGATGAACTGGTTCGCCTTCTTCCCCGGCTTGCACAAAGACCCGAACGTCGGCGGCGACAAGATCGGCTTCTTCGTCAACCCGAGCGACAAGGGCAAAGGCTCGCAGCTCGGCGGCCAGGGCATCTCGGTGGTGGCGTACTCGCCCAACCGCAACGAAGCGCTGCAGTACATCAAGTGGTTCGCTTCGCTCGACGTGCAGAAGAAGTGGTGGACGCTCGGCGGCTACTCGTGCCACAAGGGCGTGTTGAACGACCCGGGGTTCAAGAAGAGCGCGCCGTTCGCAGCCGAGTTCCTCGACGCGATGGACCAGGTGGTCGACTTCTGGGCCGAGCCGAGCTATGCGCAGTTGATGGCGGCCGAGCAGAAGCGGGTGCATGACTTTGTTGTTGCCGACAAAGGCACCGCGAAGGAAGCGCTCGACGGCATGGTGGCCGACTGGAAGAAGGTCTTCAAGGAAGACGGGAAGGTGAAGTAAGCAGCCTGCCCGCCGTTCGGGCTGAGCCTGTCGAGACTCCTGCTGGCCTTGCGCCAGCCGTTCGACAGGCTCACCGCGAACGGGCACCACGGCATCACGGCACCTCGCAATGAACCTGCCTTCCTCGATCGCCACCCGCGCCGCGCAGGCCACACCCGCGCCGGTGGGCCGACACATGCGCGGCCTGTCCGACCGCGCGATCGCATGGCTGTTCATCGCACCGACGATGCTGCTGCTGCTGGCGATCAACATCTTCCCGCTGATCTGGACGGTGCGGCTGTCGTTCACCAACTTCCGCGCAAACCGGCCCAACGCCGAGGTCTCGAACATCGGCATCGACCACTACGTGTCGATCCTCACCGACCCCGACATCTGGGGCCCGATGCAGGCCACCGCGCACTTCCTGTTCTGGACGATCACGCTGCAGACCTTGATCGGCTTCACGCTCGCCTACCTCATCGACCGCAAGTTTCGCGGCCACGGCTTCTGGACGACGCTGATCCTGATTCCGATGATGTTGTCGCCCGCGGTCGTCGGCAACTTCTGGGCCTTTCTCTACCAGCCGCAGATCGGCCTGTTCAACTACGTCGTCAGCTTCTTCACCGGCGTCGAGCCGTCGAGCTTCGAGATGCTCGGCTCGGTGAAGCTGGCGCCCTGGGCCATCGTCATCGTCGACACCTGGATGTGGACGCCCTACGTGATGCTGATCTGCCTGGCCGGCCTGCGCAGCATTCCCGACTACATCTATGAAGCCGCCGAGGTCGATCGCGCGTCGCCGTGGCGCCAGTTCTGGAGCATCACGCTGCCGATGGTGCTGCCTTTCATCATGTTGGCGGTGCTGTTTCGCGGCATCGAGAACTTCAAGATGTTCGACCTGGTGAACCTGCTGACCAACGGCGGGCCGGGCTCGACGACCGAGGTGGTCTCGATCACGCTGAAGCGCGAGGCCTTCGAGAAGTGGCGAACCGGCTACTCGTCGGCGCTGGCGATCATTCTGTTCGTGGCCGTTTTCGGGCTCGCGAACATTTATGTCAAGGCACTCAACGCAGTGAAGAACCGATAGTCATGGAGCCCCCCGTCCACGGAGTACCGCGGCCGATCCCCCAAGGGGATGCGGAACGGCTTGGGAGCGGCCCGGCGCTCGGTCCGCGTGCGGGCATCTCCACCGCCCACTCGGTCGTCGAGCCGACAACCACCGCGAAACGCGTGGCGATGACCCTCGTCGTGCTGTACGCGCTGATCACGCTCGTGCCGCTGGTGTGGATCTTTCTCACCAGCATCAAGAGCCCGCCGGACTCGATCAGCTACCCGCCGAAGGTCGTCTTCGAACCGTCGATCGAGGGCTACTGCAACCTCTTCACGACGCGCTCGCGGCAAACGGAGGAATACATCGCCAACCTGCCCCCGGCCGCAGACGCCTGCGAGCGCGCTGCGCGCAAGAACAGCATGGTCGTGGTCAGCCGTTCCAACTATCTGCCGCGTTTCGTCAACTCCTTGATCATCGCGGTGGGCTCGACGGTCCTCTCGGTCGGCCTGGGCGTGATGGCGGCTTATGCGTTCTCGCGCTTCAAGGTACCGGGCAAGGACGACCTGATGTTCTTCATCCTGTCGACGCGGATGATGCCGCCGATCGCGGTGGCCATCCCCATCTACCTGATGTACCGCGAGCTTGGGCTGTCGGACACCAAGCTCGGCATGATCCTGCTTTACAGCGCGGTCAACGTGTCGCTGGCCGTCTGGTTGTTGAAGGGCTTCATCGACGAGATCCCGCGCGAGTACGAAGAGGCGGCGATGGTCGATGGCTACACGCGGCTGCAGGCCTTTCGCAAGGTGGTGCTGCCACAGGCCACCACCGGCATCGTCGCCACCGCGATCTTCTGTTTGATTTTTGCGTGGAACGAGTATGCGTTTGCCGTGCTGCTGACGAGCGGTGAAGCGCAGACCGCACCGCCGTTCATCCCGATCATCATTGGCGAGGGCGGGCAGGACTGGCCTGCTGTGGCTGCAGGGACGATGCTGTTCCTGGTGCCGATCCTCGTCTTCACGGTCTTGCTGCGCAAACATCTGCTGCGCGGCATCACGTTCGGGGCGGTGCGCAAATGAAAGCCTGGCCACAGTGGCTGCGTCGCGGCCCGATGGAGATGGCCGCGTGCGTCGTTATCGCACTCGGCATCTTCATGATGCTGCAGCCGTTCGCGCTGGTGCTGTTCACCTACTCGTTCCTCACGACGCTGGCCGGTGTCGTGATGTTCACCATCGTCAGCAAGTTTCCGGAATAGTCCCGTGGCCGAAATCCGCATTCAGAACCTGCACAAGGCCTTCGCCGACTTCGTCGCCGTGAGGGACTCGAGCTTCACCGTCAACGACGGCGACTTCTTCTGCCTGCTCGGCCCCTCGGGCTGCGGCAAGACGACGACGCTGCGCATGATCGCCGGGCTCGAGTTGCCCACCTCGGGGCAGATATTCCTTGGCGGCAAGGACGTCACCTTCGAGCGCGCCTCGCAGCGCGACATCGCCTTCGTGTTCCAGCTTTTTGCGCTGTACCCGCACATGAATGTGCGCAAGAACATCGCCTTTCCGCTCGTCAGCGAAGGCGTGCCGGCGGCCGAGATCAAGCAGCGCGTGGCCGAGGCGGCACGCACGCTGCGCATCACCGAGTTGCTCGACAAGCCGGTGTCGGGTCTGTCGAGCGGCGACCGGCAGCGCGTGGCTCTCGGCCGCGCCATCGTGCGCCAGCCACTGGCCTTCATGATGGACGAGCCGCTCGGTGCACTCGACTCCGAGTTCCGCGAGACGATGTGCAACGAGCTGCGCGCACTGCACGAGCGGTTGAAGGCCACCACGGTCTACGTCACGCACGACCAGCTCGAGGCGATGTCGATGGCCGACGTGATCGCGGTCATGAACCGGGGCGTGATCGAACAGCTCGGCCCGCCGCAGGAGGTCTACGAGCGGCCGGCGAGCGTGTTCGTCGCCGACTTCATCGGCTCACCGGCGATGAACTTCCTGCCGCTGCGCGCCGGCTTGGCCTTGGGTGCCACGCAGGTTCAACTCGACGCCTGCACGGTGGCCGTGCCGCGCCTGCACGAGACGGTCGCCGAAAGCGACTTGCTGCTCGGCGTGCGCCCCGAGCATGTGGCCTTTGCCGACAGCTCGACGCTGCGCGCTGAAGTGCTCGGCACCGAGTACCTCGGCACGGCGCAGATCGTCACCTGCACCACGGCCGGCGGAGCCACGGTGCGCGCCAAGCTGCCACCGCAATTGGCGGTGCGTCGCGGCGAACAGGTGGGTCTGGCGCTGAAGAGCGAAGCTGTATCGCTGTTCGACAAAGCCAGCGGCCGTGCGCTGCGCAGTGCGCGCTACGAAGGAGTCAGGCATGGCTGACCTCGCTCTGCTGGGTGTTGGCAAGCGCTTCGGCGCGGTGCAGGCTGTCGAAGACTTGAGCCTGCAGGTGGCGGCCGGTGAATTCATCGTGCTGCTGGGCCCGAGCGGCGCCGGCAAGACGACAACGCTGCGCCTCGTGGCTGGCCTCGAGAAGCCCGACACCGGCCGCGTGCACATCGGTGGCGTCGACATGACCCAGGCTGCGCCGGCGCTGCGCGACGTGACCTTTGTCTTCCAACAGTATTCGCTGTACCCGCACCTCTCGGTGTACGAGAACCTGGCGTTCCCGTTGCGCTCGCCGATGCGCCGCATCAGCGAAGAGCAGATCCGGCGCACCGTGATCGAGATCGCGCAGATGCTGCGCATCGACGACAAGCTCGACAACCCCGCGACCAAACTCTCCGGCGGCCAAATGCAGCGCGTGGCGATCGGTCGTGCGCTGGTGCGCAAGCCGTCGCTGTACCTGATGGACGAGCCGCTCTCCTCGCTCGACGCCAAGCTGCGCAACGATCTGCGCCTGGAGTTGAAGCGCATCCAACAGGACCTCGGCGCGACGATGCTCTACGTCACGCACGATCAGATCGAGGCGATGACGCTGGCCACGCGCATCGGCGTGCTGGACCGCGGGCGGCTGGTCCAGCTCGACACGCCGCAGAAGATCTACGACGACCCGGTGTCGGCCTACGTGGCCAGCCGCCTTGGTTCGCCCCGCATCACCGTGCTGCCGCTGGCCGCGCTCGGCGCGCAGGCGCAAGGGGCGCCAAGAGGTGCAACGCAAGTCGGCGTGCGCGCAGAGCACGCGCGCCTGCACCGCGGCGCATGGCCGGCGCACGCCATTGCGGCGCGCGCCAAGCGCAGTGAACAGTTGTCGGACCAGCACCTGTTGCATCTTGTGCTGCCCGGCGATCACGAGCTCGTCACCGACGCGCGCAGCTTGCTTGCCAACGGCGGCATCGAAGCCGGCGCCGAAGTCGGCGTCGAGATCACGCGCGCACTCTGGTTCGACGCCGCAGGTGCGCGCATCGCCGCTTGAACCCAAGGGAGAAATCAATGGACCTCAACGCCTGCATCCAACACGCGACGCAAACCTTGATCGACCATGTCGCGGAGCTGACGACGCTCGATCAAGCCATCGGCGATGGCGACCACGGCCTGAACATGAAGCGCGGATCACTGGCCATTCAGGCCAAGCTGCCCTCGCTCGAAGGCCAGCCGATGGCGGCGGTGCTGAAAGCGCTCGGCATGTCCTGCATGTCGACGATCGGCGGCTCGTCCGGCCCGGTCTTCGGCACACTGCTGGTCACGCTGGCCAAGGAGTTGCCGGATAACGCAAGCCCCGCTGACTGCGCTCGCGCGTTGCAGGCCGGCATCGAAGCGCTGACCCGTCTGGGCAAGGCCGAGGTCGGCCAGAAGACGCTGCTCGACGTGCTCGATCCGGTGCGCAAGCTGCTGCAAGACATGCCACCGGGGACGCCGAAGGCTGAGGTGTTGGCGCGCGTGCGCCAAGGCGCGCACGATGCCGCGGCGGCAACGGCCGCGATGGCGGCGATCAAGGGCCGTGCATCGTTTCTCGGCGAACGCGCGGACGGCCATGTCGACCCCGGCTCGCGCTCGATGGCACTGGTCATCGGCGCTGTTTGCGACCGTCTCTGAACTTCACGAGGCTCTGTATGAAAAAGCTCATCAACGACGTTGAACAAGTACTCGCCGAGTCGCTCGACGGTTTCGCCGCCGCGCACGCCGACATCGTCACCCTCGGCGCCGGGAGGCAGTTCGTGCGACGCCGCGCGCCCAAGCCGGGCAAGGTCGCCCTGATCTCCGGCGGCGGCTCGGGTCACGAGCCGCTGCATGCCGGTTTCGTTGGCCTCGGCATGCTCGACGCAGCCTGCCCCGGCCAGGTCTTCACGTCGCCGACGCCCGACCAGATGCTCGCCGCCGCAGAAGCCGTCGAGACAGGCGCCGGCGTGCTGTTCATCGTCAAGAACTACAGCGGCGACATGATGAACTTCAAGATGGCCGCCGAGATGCTCGACCGCGACAACGCCACCGTCATCGTCAACGACGACGTTGCCGTCGAGAACAGCACCTACACCACCGGCCGCCGTGGCGTGGCCGGCACCCTGATCGTCGAGCGCATCGTCGGCGCCGCAGCCGAGCGCCGCGCCGGTCTAGCCGACTGCAAGGCGCTGGGCGACGCGGTCAACAAGGCGACGGCATCGATGGGTGTGGCGCTCACGTCGTGCATCGTTCCAGCGGCCGGAAGCCCGACATTCCAGATCGGCCCGGACGAGATGGAGATGGGCGTTGGCATCCACGGCGAGCCGGGGCGTCGGCGGGTCAAGCTGACGAGCGCCGACGACATTGCCGCCGAACTCACCGGCTCGGTGTTGAAGGATCTGTCGCTCAAGGCCGGGCAGCAAGCGATCCTGCTCGTCAACGGTTTCGGTGGCACACCAACGCTCGAGCTGTACCTGATGCTGCATGCCGCACGCAAGGTGCTGGACGGCGCCGGTGTCAAGGTCGTGCGTCACCTGACCGGCAGCTACGTCACATCGCTCGAGATGGCTGGCTGCTCGATCACCGTGACCGCGGTCGACGACTCGCTTTTGGGGCTTTGGGACTCGCCGCTGCACACGGCTGCGTTGCGCTGGGGAATCTAACGGCCTCTGCACAGCAGCGGGTGGGAGTCACGTACAAGCCCATCGAGGCGTTCCTCGAACCGTTCATCGGCTTCGCGCGCTACCTGCCCGCGTCGGCGTTCATTCCGCTGCTGATCCTCTGGGCCGGCATCGGCGAAGCGCAGAAGCTGGCGGTGATCTTCATCGGCAGCAGCCTGGTGCGGCGCGTGCTGCTGCCCGGCGCCACCCCCGAATTGCCGGCAGTCGCGCACGGTGCTGGGCTGGGCGTGTCGACGCTCCGGGCCTTGAAAGTATGCATGAAATATGCATAATAACGGCGTGGAGATCGAATTCGATCCGGCGAAAGCGAAGGCCAACCTTGCGAAGCACAAGGTCAGCTTTGCGCACGCGGAGCAGGCGCTACGGGATCCGATGGCCGTCACCATCGAGGACCCGGACGCGCATGGCGAGCGTCGCTTCGTGACGCTGGGCATGGATGCGCTGGGTCGAGTCTTGGTCGTGATTCACACACCGCGCGGGGATCGAGTTCGTCTGATCTCGGCGCGCAAGGCCAGCAAGGGCGAAGCAGGTGACTACCATGCGTAAGGCGTACGACTTCAGCAAGGGCAAGCGCGGGGCGGTGATTCCGTCGGCTGGCAAGAAGCGCATCACGATCATGCTCGACGAGGAAGTGATCGAGTTCTTCCGTCAGCGTGCAGAGGCGGATGGCTCGGGCTACCAGACCATGATCAACAAGGCGCTGCGTGCCGTGATGGAGGCCAGCGGCGGCGAGGTCGAGGCGAAGCCGCTGACCGTTGCCACGCTTCGGAAGGTGCTGCGCGAAGAGCTTCGTGCAGCGTAGCGATGGTCGCGGCGACTCACGATGAAACCCCTTGTCCCCGTCACCCCCCGCACACGCGTCGCACTCGGCATCGCGTTCTTCGTCGTCTTCTTCGCCGTCTGGGCCATCGCCACGTTCGGCGGCTTCGTGCAGAAGACGTTCCTGGCCGACCCGTTGCAGATGCTGCGTGCCGGCTGGACGCTGTCTGACCGAGCACGGCTTCGCGAAGGACATCGGCATGACGGTGTGGCGCGTGCTGGGCGGCTTTGTCATCGCCGCGGTGCTGGCGGTGCCGCTGGGCGTGGCGATGGGGGCGTACAAGCCCATCGAGGCGTTCTTCGAACCCTTCATCAGCTTCGCGCGCTACCTGCCCGCGTCCGCGTTCATTCCACTGCTGATCCTGTGGGCCGGCATCGGCGAAGCGCAGAAGCTGGCGGTGATTTTCATCGGCAGCTTCTTCTCGCTGGTGCTGATGATCGCGGTGACGGTGGGCAACACGCGTCGTGACCTGGTGGAGGCTGCCTACACGCTGGGCAGCAGCGACGCCAGCGTGGTGCGGCGCGTGCTGGTGCCCGGCGCCGCGCCCGAAATCGCCGAGCACCTGCGCACCGTGCTCGGTTGGGCCTGGACGTATGTCATCGTCGCCGAGTTGATCGGCGCGTCATCGGGCATCGGCCACATGATCACCGACAGCCAGGCGCTGCTGGCGACGGACCAGATCATCTTCGGCATCATCGTCATCGGCGTGATCGGGCTGGTCAGCGACCTGGTGTGGAAGCAGGCGAACCGAATGTTCTTTCCGTGGGCGAGCCTGGGGCGATGATGAGCACCACTGCCGCCCCGATCCTTCGCGTGCGCGGTGTCGAACGCCGCTTCGACACCACGTTGGCATTGCAGTCCACCGACCTCGAAGTCGCCGAGAACGACTTCATCACCATCCTGGGCCCCAGCGGCTGCGGCAAAAGCACACTGCTGCGCATCGTCGCGGGCCTGGACCATCCCAGCGCAGGCGAAGTGCTGCTGGACGGCAAACGCATCCAGGGCCCCGGCGCCGACCGGGGCGTGGTCTTTCAGAGCTACACGTTGTTCCCATGGCTGACGGTGCGCGACAACGTCTGCTTCGGCCTGCGTGAACGTGGCCTGCCGCGCGCCCAGCAACTCGAGATCGCCGACGCGTTCATCGCCAAGGTGGGGCTGCGCGGTTTCGAGAATCACTTCGCGAAGCAACTGTCCGGCGGCATGCAGCAGCGCACGGCAATCGCCCGCGCGCTGGCGAACAACCCACGCATCCTGCTGATGGACGAACCCTTCGGCGCGCTGGACCACCAGACGCGCGAGCTGATGCAAGACCTGCTGCTCGGCATCTGGGAAGCCGAACGCAAGACAGTTCTCTTCGTCACGCACGACATCGACGAAGCGGTGTTCGTCGGCACGCGCGTGGTGGTGATGAGCGCGCGGCCGGGTCGCATCAAGCTCGACCGCAAGGTCGACCTTGCGCACCCGCGTCATTACTCCATGAAGACGACGGCGCCGTTCGCCGAAATGAAGGCCGAGTTGACCGAGCAGGTGAGGGTAGAGGTACGCGCGGCGCAACAAGCAGCCGAGCGATCTGCGGGGCAGGCCGCGTAGGCCCGTCGTGCGCCGCTGGTACTTCGTCACCCACCCCAACGTCGTCGTCGACGCGACCATCCCGGTACCGCGCTGGCCGCTGTCGCCACGCGGCATCGAGCGCATGCGAGCTGGCTTGCACTTGCCATGGGTCCGCGAGGTCACGGCCCTGCACTGCAGCACCGAACAGAAAGCCATCGACGGCGCCGCGATCTGGGCCGACCATCTCGGCATGACCTACACCTGCCACGAAGACCTGGCGCGGCGCGCCATCTCGAGGCAGTGGGACCAGCCGGCCCATGGCGGCGGCAACTGGTACGCGTTCACGATCGATCCACCGGCTGCGCTGTCGCCTTGGCAGCCGATCGACGCGACGGAATCGAGTTGACTGCCTCGACAACGGCCTTCCACACCCCGCGCCTCGTCCTCGAGCCGCTGGCCGAGCACCACGCCGAAATGATGTTCGGCGTGCTCTGCGACCCCACGATCTACCAGCACCTCGACTACGAGGCGCCGCCGTCGCTCGAGCACCTGCGCGACGTTCTACCGCAAGCTCGCCGTCGGTCACTCGCCGGATGGCGAAGAGGGTTGGTTGAACTGGATCGTGATGCACCCCCAGCGCGGCCCGATCGGCGTCGTGCAGGCCACGGTGATGCCCGTGGATCATGCGGCTTGGGTGGCTTACGTGTTGGCGCAGCCGCATCGCGGCTTCGGCTTTGCGCGTGAAGCCACAGCGGCCATGGTCGATCACCTGGTCGACACGTTGGGCGTCACGACCCTGCTGGCGATGATCGAGGACGCCAACGAGCCTTCGCGGCGGTTGCTGATGACGCTCGGGTTCGTCGCTGCCGATTTGGATCAGCGAGCGCGCTGGGGAAGCGGCATGACGACGACGGAGCGCCTGTTCGTACGAAGCATTTGAGGGCCGGGCTTCAGGTCACTGGTCGAAACGGAAATCAGCGCCGACGGCGTCTCGCTGCGGCTGCCACCGCGGCGAGGCCGAGCATCATCAACGCATAGGTCGACGGCTCGGGAACCGGCGTCGTCGGTGTGGATGCGACTGCGGTGAAGCCGATGTTCTGAAAGTCGACCTGCTGGTTGCTTCCCGTCAGGGTGGCCGTGACGTAGCGAACGTTCAGCGGCGCTGCAAGCCCGATGTCCTGCGCAGTGATACCTGGGTTCGTGCCGAGCGCGGGCGCGATGGACAACGTGCCGACCTGTTGATTCAGGCCATCGAAGAACGTGAAGGCAATATTGTCGACATCAAAATCTTCGGACGTGTAGTTCCAGAAGTGCAGGGTCGCCAAGTCGTACTCGGTCTGGAAGTCGAAGCGCAGTTCGAGGCCGCCGCCGGGTTGCGAGGCCGTGTACCAGATGTGCGTGCTCTGGTTGTGGAACTCGGTGGCCGCTGCCGAATCGGCGTCGATCACCTTGACGATCGATGCGCCGTTGACGAAGGTGTTGTTGAACGACCCGGGAGAGGTGCCAGCGCCGACTTCGACAGCAATGTTGGAATCGTTGAGGTACTGCGATTGCGCCGCAGCGGGCGCACCGAACAACGCTGCGACAGCCGCAACCAACGAGATGCCAAAGGCCGTGTGCATTGGTTTCTCCCGAGCGTCAATTAGACCGGAATGATAGGTTTGCTGCGCGATCGGGGTCAAGTCGGATCAAGCCTTAGTGTCGGTCAAGCCTTGGTCAAGCCTTCCACTCTGCACCACGCGGCCGTCTTTGAAGCTGATGTCGCCGTGCAGCGCGTTCGACAAGCCCAAGATGCAGGCGCCTTCCATTTGCGAGCGCACGCGGTCTGGGTTGATGACGGCGCCGCAGTCGACGGCCATGTCGTAGGACGTTCGGACAAGCGCGCGCGGGCGCACCGTCGATGTGCACGGTGCATGCACCACACGGTGACATGCCACAGCCGACCTTGGTGCCCGTCATCTGCAAGCCATCGCGCAGGCACCACAGCAGAGGCATGCCGGCGGACCTATCGGCAGGGACCGGGCGGTGCTGTTGCACCTGCGCATCGGCTCCGAGCTGTCGAGTAACGAGGCGATCAGACAGATGTGCATCGCCGGCTTCGGCTCGCACGGGTTCCAAGGGGTGCGATAGAAACAACGTATCGGCGATTCACTGATGCATACTCGTTAGGCAATGGATTTTCATTGCGTTGCGATGAAGAGGTGTCGGCGCTCTCCGGTCGAATCGTCCGACACCGCCACCGGGCCTTGGTGCCCATAGTGCAACCTCGAGGAGAATCGACATGAACAACAAACTGGGCGTATATGGCGCCGAATTCATCGGTACGTTCTGGCTGGTACTGGGCGGCTGCGGAAGCGCCGTACTGGCGGCGGCATTTCCTAACGTGGGTATCGGCTTGCACGGGGTGTCGCTCGCGTTCGGTCTGACGGTTCTGACGATGGCGTATGCCGTGGGCCACATCTCGGGCGGGCACTTCAACCCTGCCGTGTCTGTTGGTCTGTGGGCCGGTGGGCGTTTCCCCGCCAGCGGTCTGTTGCCCTACATCGTGGCGCAAGTACTGGGCGCCATTGCGGCAGCTGCGGTGCTCTACGTCATCGCCAGCGGCAAGGCTGGTTTTGATGCGTCGGCCGGGTTTGCATCCAACGGCTTCGGCGCGCATTCACCGGGTGGCTACTCGATGATGGCAGCGCTGGTCTGCGAAGTGGTGCTGACGGCGTTCTTCCTCATCGTGATCCTGGGTGCCACGGACGGACGCGCGCCAAAAGGCTTTGCACCCATCGCCATCGGCCTGTGTTTGACCCTCATTCACCTGATCAGCATCCCGGTCACAAACACCTCGGTGAATCCGGCGCGCAGCACTGGTGTGGCCATCTTCCAGGGCACGTGGGCCCTGCAGCAGCTATGGCTGTTCTGGCTGGCACCGATTGTCGGGGCCGTGCTGGGGGCGTTCATCTACCGCTTCATCGGAAGCGCTGACGCCAAAAACTGAGGCAAGCGGCGCGGGCGCCGCTTCAGCGGGCTCACGCCGCTCAATGGCTTGAAGGTGCCTTTGTGACACGTCGCGGAACCAGTCGCCGCTGGGCACGGCTTGGCCGCGGTGACAGGTCCAGCAGGTGACGCCGGTTTCGCCGACGTGCTGCTGTCGCCCGAGGCTGCGCGTCGGCTGCTCACTCGGCGTGAACTGCACGTACTGCCACAACACGCGCGCGCTGGCGAGTTGGAAAGAGAGCACGCCGCAGCGCGTGACGGCATGGCACGGTATTCGGCTTGGTGCGTGAGCTGAATACCGAGTACCTGACACCGCTCGAATCCGTGTTCCCGTCCAGCCGCCTGGCCCGCACGGTGACAACATGAGCGAATAGGTCCACTCCGCGTTCTTGATCGAAGCCCAGGCGATGAAGCAGGTGCAGGGTCGACCCAACCTCACAATGCTCGAAACCACCCGCCCATCGATGACCTCCTATGAATGACCTGAGTGACTTCGGCCTGATCGGCCTTGCCGTGATGGGCCAGAACCTGGTGCTCAATGTCGAGAGCCGCGGCTTTCGGGTGAGTGTGTTCAACCGAACGGCCGATGCCACCGATGCGTTCGTCGCTGCGCACCCCGGCAAGAAGCTGGTGCCGGCGCACACGCTGCAAGGCTTCGTGCAAAGCCTGGCGCGGCCGCGCAAGGTGATGTTGATGGTGAAGGCCGGCGCGGCGGTCGACGCCGTGATCGAGCAGCTGATCCCCCTGCTGGACGCCGACGACATCATCATCGACGGTGGCAACAGCCTGTTCACCGACACCGAAAGGCGCGACGCGCTGCTCGCGTCGAAAGGCCTGCGCTTCATCGGTGCCGGCGTGTCGGGCGGCGAAGAAGGCGCGCGCAAGGGCCCGGCCATCATGCCCGGCGGACCGGCGTCCACGTGGCAGGTGATGCGGCCCATCTTCGAAAGCATCGCTGCCAAGGTGAACGGCGAACCCTGCGTGGTGCACATCGGCCCGGGCGGCGCGGGCCACTACGTGAAGATGATTCACAACGGCATCGAATACGGCGACATGCAGTTGATCTGCGAGGCCTACAGCCTGTTCCAGGCCGCGGGCATGAGCAGCGACGAGATGGCCGACGTGTTCGATCAATGGAACGAGGGCGAGCTGCAAAGCTACCTGATCCAGATCACCGGCAAGGCGCTGCGCCAGCGTGATCCTGACAACGGCCAACCCGTCGTCGACCTCATCCTCGACAAGGCGGGGCAGAAGGGCACTGGCCAGTGGACGCTGATGAGCGCGGCCGACAACGCCGTCGTTGTCAGCACCATCAACGCCGCGGTGGAAGCGCGCGTGCTGTCGTCGATGAAGGCGTTACGCGTGAAGGCCAGCGCACAACTCAGCGGCCCCACCGCGCCGCTGAAGGTCGATCGCGAACGCCTGATCGCGCAGGTGCACGGCGCCCTCTACGCATCGAAGATCGTCAGCTACGCGCAGGGGCTGGACCTGATGCGCACGATGAGCGACAAGAAGAACTGGGCACTCGACCTGGGCGCGATCGCCAGCATCTGGCGCGGCGGCTGCATCATCCGCGCGCGCTTCCTGCATCACATCACCGAGTCTTATCGATCCGACCCGAAGCTGGCGCACCTGATGCTCGCGCCTTTCTTCAAAGGCGTGCTCGAGCGCAACCAACAAGCGTGGCGCGACGTGGTGGCCCTGGCCGTCAGCCATGGCATCCCGGTGCCAGCCTTCAGCGCATCACTGGGCTACTACGACAGCCTGCGCACCGCGCGCCTCAGCGCCAACCTGCTGCAGGCCCAACGCGACTTCTTCGGCGCGCACACCTACGAGCGCGTCGACAAGCCGGCGGGTGAGTGGTTTCACACGCAGTGGCCCGAGGTGATTGACTAGCCTCGAGCGGTCGAGCGCAGCGGGTCGAAGAGCGCGTCGACATGCGGCAAGCCCGACAAGCGCGGTGACACGGGCAACAACCGGTCACGTGCTGCCACCAGCCTCGGGCAAAGAATAGGCGCGTGTCGCGGTCTTCCAGCGGCATGCGGAGTGCCTTGATGTCAATCGTGCTTCGACGGTGCCTCGCGCTCGCGACGGCAACGGTGGCGGCGGCCCGAAGCCGCGCGCCGACTGCACGAGCGCATGGCCGCGCAGGGGCAGCCGACCAAGGCGTGTGCGCAGATGATTGCGCTGCTGGGTACGGCCGACATGAACCTGCGTGCGCGCTTTCCCGCGGCGTATACGCAACCGGCAGCCACCGCAACAACTGCTTCACCCGCCGTGAGGCTTGGCGTCGGAACGCCCCCGGCCAGCGTCGCGAGCGGTACGTTGCTGTTCACGCCAGCGCAGATCAGCGCCATCGTTGCGCGCACGCCCTACGTCAAGGGGCTTTCGCACCAGCAGCGCCTGCAAGCCGCCGGGCTGGACAGCGACATCGCGATCAAGGGACGCGTCGTCAGAAGCGGCAACAGTCTCTTCATCGACCACCTCGAGGGGCCTTTCCGGTCGCGCATGCGGGTGTCGCCCGGCGCGAGCGTGAAGGACCTCGAGGGCCGCGATGTGGTGGTGGTCGGCCGGCTCGACGAATGGCCTTCGACGCTGGTCTTCCTTCGCAACGCGCGGCTGGTGGACGGCAGCGCATTGAAGCCGTCCACGGAGCCCAGCGCCGCCGGCATGGTGCGTGCGGGCGTCGAAGCCGACGTGATCCGCACCGCGCCGGGCAAGGGGGCGGCGACCGGCGACATTGCCGGCGTGCTGCACCACGGGCGCGGTACCACCAATGCCTATGGCTCGTACGCCTTCGTCGAAGACGCCACCGTGTTGTTTCGCGATGGCTGGGCCTACCACCGGCTCGACGTGCCGCCGTCGGATCTGCACGTGAAGATGTCGCGCGACGTCGAGCCGCAGCGTTGGTCCAAGTGGCGCCGCGAGGGCAGCGGCTTCGAGATCCAGCGCATGGACGATCACGGCCGCGTGAAGGGCGAGTGGCGCAAGGCCGAGGGCACGCTTGCCGGCGCGTGGCCCTCGGGCACGCGCTTGCGCGGGCCCTACACGTCTGCGGCGTTCCACGGCAGCATCGCGCTGGGTGGCACGTACGTGAAGAACACGCACACCTTCGGCGAGGACGGCCGCTACGAAGGCTCGCGCTTCGCGCAGTCCGGCGCAGGCAGCATGGCGGCCAACAACGGCTTCAATTCGATGACAACGTCGCACAGCGACAAGACCGGCTCGAGGTCAACGTCCGGTTCAACGTCCAGCGGCGGCATGGCGAACCCGACCGCACCCGGCGTGACGGTGACGTCGAGTTCGAAGCGCGACGATGGCGCGGAGCGCCGCGGCCGCTACGCCATTGACGGCTACACCCTCGAGATCAAACGCGACAGCGGACGTGTCGACCGCTACTTCACCTTCAAGGTGCCGGGCGACCACGTCTGGATCGGCGGCAGCAGCTTCAGCGCGCCGAAGAAGAAGTGAGGGCAACGCTTGCGGCGTGTGCCGCAGCGTGGCCGGTCAGTTCAACACGAGGTTGAAGACGAACGTCTTCGTCAGCAGGTCACCGTTGACTTGCGTCGTCGCAGTGATCTCTGCGGCGTGGGTGCCGGGCGCAAGTCCCGCCGTCGGGCTCATCGACGCCACGACCGTGTCGGTGTTGGTCGACGTCGTGGTCCGGCTCAGCACGAGCCACGGCGTGGATGTACTCCACGTCACGGTCCGCCCGAACACGTCGGTGATCTCGTGCTTGACCATCTGTGTCGGCGGACTTGCTGTAGTGCCGGCCGTGTTGCGGAAGTCGATGATCGACAGCGTTGCCGGGGTCAGGGTCAGCGAGACCGGAATCGTCGCGCTCGTCGTGAAGCTGCCGTACGTGACGGTGGCCGTGACCACGCCGCTGTAGCTGCCGCTGGCGAGCGTGAAGGGCGCGAAACCGACGCCGACGTTCTCGTTGACCGACAGGCTGGGCCGGGAGAAGGTGATCCACGGCACCGAACTCGTGTACGACAAGGTCGCGTCCGAAGGCAGATTCGTCACCGCGGCGACGAACGTGCCCAGGATGGTGACTCCGTTGACCGAGGTGACGTCGATCGACGCCAGCGACGGTGCATATCGCGGGTGCGCCAGCGTCAGCCCGACCGGCACCTGCATCGTCACCGGCACGCCACCAACGTCGGCGACGATCGTGATCGTCGCAGCATGGGAACCTTCGGCCAGGCCGCTCGGCGGATCGATCACGACCTCGAGGTCACTCGAGAACGGCGCGTTGGCGGTGATCTTGACCCACGGTTGATCGGCCGTGGCGGACCAGGGCACGGTCCGGCCCAGGTTGCTCACCTGCCGGATCAGCGTCTTCAGCGACGGCTTGCCGACCATCAGCGACTCGTCGATCCGCGCGATGCTGGGCGCGAAGGACAACGCGCTGACGACCAGGTTGACGTCGACGCTGCCCGAGATCGACGCCGCGCCCTGGCCGAAGGTGATGTCGATCTGGCCGATGTAGTTGCCCGGGGGCATGGCCGCGCCGGGTTCGGCGCGGATGTCGAAGCTGTTGCTTCGGACCGGATCGAGCACGAGCCAGTCCTGCCTGGCCGTGACGGTGATCGGTTGTGCATCGGTCGCGTTGGAGGTGACGACGAAGTTGGTGATCGTTCCCGACGGCGCGCCGGCGATCGTCGACAACGTCGTCGTGATCGGCGAGGCGGTGATGGTCCAGGCCGCGAGCTCGAGTTCGACGCGCAGCGCTTGCGACGCACCGCTCGACGAGCGCATCTGCACGACAGCCGTGTGCGGGCCTGGCGTCAACGTGCGCGAGTCGACGACGAAAGCGGCGCTGCGCGCGTTGGCCACGTTCGACTGCACCGGGACCAGCCAGGCCTTGTCGCTCTCGAGCGTCCAGCTCGCGTGGCGCGCGTCGAGCGCCACGCTGAAGGTCGTCGGCCCATCGGCCATGGCCACGCGCTTCAGCGCATGCGACGCCGGCGTCGTGATCGGCGCTTCGCGCACGTTCACGTTGACGTTCAACGAGGTGGTGTCGACGCACTCGCCGAACGAGTTGGGCGCGCAGAAGTCGAACTTGGTCGTGTGCGTACCGGGAGTGAGCTCGCGCGGGTGCACGGTGATCCGCATCGCGTTGCTCTCGAAGTTGTAGCCCGCCCACGACGGGTCCGCCGAGGTTTCGGTCAGGCCGACGAAGTCGGTGCCGTCGGGCAGCGTCACGCCCACCATCTGCGCGACCGAGTCGTCGGTCTCGAGGACGTTGAAGTTCAGCGTCGACGTCGCGAGCGTGAGTTGCCCCTTGTTCATGTCGCCGCCGGAGCTGGTGCCGCCGCCGCCGCCGCAGCCCGCGATCGAGACGGCGATCGCCAGCGCGCCGACCAGACGCGAAGACGCCGAAAGAATCCACTGCATGGTGTCGTTACCCATATTGAGAGAAGGCACCGGTGCCCGACGTTCTCGATCGAGCTTCCGGTCATGGATGCGCATGTCGGACAAGGCTCTGGCGCCGCGGTGCGGCGATCAACGACGCGCTGGGCACGCAAGGCATCCGGGCTCGATGACTTCGACGCTGCGACGATCGGCATTGGTCGCGGCTAAGCGTCGAGCGAACGGCGCGTGGCGATGGTAGCCATGCACCTTCTCTTTGCTATCAGCCCGCAGCGCGCCGCGGCATGGACCGCGGCAAAGTCACGCCCACTTTGTGGCGCGTAGGTCACTCTCTCCCGGTCGTGTGCCGAGCCGAAGGTCAGGTCGTGTGTAAGGTCAGCCCCGCCAGCTTCGGCCCCGCATCCGACGAGCGCCTGGCGCCCGACATCCGCCGCGACCGCGATGCCATCCGCGCGTGGCTGCGCAAACACAAAATCGCCGTCGAGCGCTGACGGTCGCGCTCAGTACAACAGCAGCGGCGCCACGGCCTTGCGCCACGCGGCCTCGTCGCGCGACACCAGGGTGTCGAGGTCGCCCGGCAACGCGGCCGCGTTGTCGACCCATTCACGCAGCGCGGGGCCGCCGTTGATCACGTCGATGGCCAGGCGCTCGCGCTCGTATTCGTACGGGAAATCGCGCCAGATCGCAAAGCCCGGATACAGCCGTCGGATGGCCTTGAACGCCAACGCCTGCGCGCGCCACGGACGAAACGCGCGGTGGTCGTAGAAGGGGCCTTCGGCGTGCACCATCAACGCGCTGCACAACTGTTGCGCGTGCTTGTGGAAGGTGGGCTCGAACCAGCACGGGCGCAACGCGCAGCCTTGCAGCCATTCGGGCGCGAGCCGTCGCATCTCTTCCAACACGCGCGCGGCGTCCACGTCGGGCGCGCCGAACAACACCTCGAGCGGGCGCGTGGTGCCGCGGCCTTCGGACAGTGTGGTGCCTTCGAGCATCACGGTGCCGGCGTAGGCGCGCGCCATGTTCAGGTTCGCGGCGTTGGGGCTGGGGTTGATCCACAGGCGATCGTCGGGCCAGCCGAAGCCGGGCGCCGCGTCAGGCTGCCAACCTTGCATCTCGACCACCCGATAGGCCACATCGATCTTCAGTTCGCGCCGTAACCAGTCCCCCATTTCGCCGAGCGTGAGGCCGTGGCGCATGGGCATCGGCGCGACACCGACAAAACTTTCGTGCCCCGTGCGCAGCGTCAGTCCTTCGACCGGGCGGCCCGCGGGGTTGGGGCGGTCGAGCACCCACACCTCTTTGCCGTACTTCGCCGCCGCTTCGAGCACGTAGCCGAGCGTGGTCACGAAGGTGTAGATGCGACAACCCAGGTCCTGAAGATCGAACAGGAAGATGTCGGCTGTGTCCATCATCGCCGCGGTGGGGCGGCGCACGTCGCCATACAGGCTGAAGACGGGAATGCCGTAGTGGGCGTCGACCTCGTTCGCGGTCTCGACCATGTTGTCCTGCTTGTCGCCCTTCAGGCCGTGCTGCGGACCTAAGGCGCTGGTGATGCGCACGCCAGCAGCGATCAAAGCGTCGAGCGAATGAACGAGGTCTTCGGTGACCGAGGCCGGGTGTGCGACCAGCGCGACGCGCTGTCCCGCGAGTGCCTTCAGCAGCGCAGGGTCGGCCAGCAGGCGATCGATGCCGAACTTCATGGTGTTGATGGTGCCGATGGTGTGGAGGTGGAAGACAGGCGTGCGGTGAAGCCCGCGGCGGAATGGAAGTCGGGCGCGTCACGCGACGGGTGCGCCAGCGCCCAGTAACTCTTGATGCCGCCGTCTTCCTCGAGCACGGCGGTGAGCCCGACACGGCAGGGCAGGGGTGGCAGCGCATCCAGCGGCACGGCGGCGTCGAAGACCAGCGTGCGTTCGGCGTCGCCGTGCTCGACACGCATCACGATCGTCGGCGCGCATGCCACCGGCCGAGGCGCCATGCCTTCGCGGTGCGCAGTGAAGTCGTAGGCGTTCCAACGGCCCGAGGGGGACAGGTTGAGTTCGACGTAGGCGTTGGCACCCGTTGCCTGGCTTTCAGGGCGGAAGAACGCTTCGAAGCACGTGATGCGCCACAAGCCGTCGGTGCGACCGCCGCCGGCCGCGGGCGGCAGCACCAGCCTGCGCGTGCCGGACACGCGCCAGCGCAAGCGCAGCCATGAGGCTTCAATGCCCACCACCTGCGCCGTGACCGTGCTGATCCAGGCGGGCGGGTGTTTCGGGTGCGGTACCAGAGGCAGTGGCATGGTCGTGTCGGGTTCGAAGCCGTCAGCCTTCGACTCGCATCGACAAATCCACCGCCGTCACGTCCTTCGTCAGCTTGCCGATCGAAATGCGGTCGACGCCGGTCTTCGCGATCGCGCGCACCGTGTCCAGATTCACCCCGCCCGACACCTCGAGTTCCGCGCGGCCCGCGTTGACCGACACCGCGGTGCGCATGTCGTCGATGCTGAAGTCGTCGATCATGATTTGCGTGGCGCCCGCGGCCAGTGCCTCTTCCAACTCACGCAGGTTCTCGACCTCGATCTGAATCCCCACGCCCGCGTTCAGCGCCAATGCCGCCTTCATCGCGGCGGTGACGCTGCCTGCGGCGGCGATGTGGTTCTCTTTGATCAGGATGCCGTGCCACAGCGCCATGCGCTGGTTCTTGCCACCGCCCACGCGCACCGCGTACTTCTGCGCCTGGCGCAGGCCCGGCAGCGTTTTGCGCGTGTCCAGAATCGCGCAGCCCTTCGGGTTGGGGCTCAGGCCCTCGATCGCGTCGACATAGCCGCGCGTGGTGGTTGCCACGCACGACAGCATCTGCAGGAAGTTCAGCGCGGGGCGCTCGGCCGACAGCAGCGCGCGACCGTCGGCGTTGATGTGCACGAGCTTCGTGCCCTTGCCGAACCACGCGCCTTCGTCGACGTGCCATTCGATCGCGGCGGACGGGTCGGTGGTGCGGATGCAGGCGTCGAACCAGTCGCGGCCGCACAGCACCGCGTCGTCTTTGGCAAGCACGTGCGCGCGCACGCGTTTGCCGGCGGGCGACAGCAGGGCGGTCCAGTCGCCCGTGCCAAGGTCTTCGCGGAAGGCGTCGCGCACGTTGCGCGCGCGCGCCTCGTCGATGGATTCGTTGTGGTCGAACATGGCTGACGGATCGTTCGCGCCGTCGAAGGCAACGGCGCCCGAACCATACGCCAAGGAGGTGCGCTCAGCCGTCGTCGCGCGGTAGGGAGGTCGCGTCGCCAAGGCCCAGGGCGAAGATCTGCAGGGCTTGTAGTTCTTCACGCACCGGCTCGGGGAAACCGCGGCGGTTCTTGCGGGTGTCGTTCAGCAGGTCCTCGAACACGAACTCGCGTTCGTCTCGGCGGGACCAAGCCTGCGCGATGCGGTTCAACACGCGTGCGTACCGTGCGCCTGTCTGCAGCGGCCAGATTTCCTTGGGCAGGGTGCGCATCCATTCCATCGTGAGCGGCAGCAGCAGCAGGTCGGCGCGGCCAGTCGGCCGGCGCACGCGCTGCCAGTAGCCGGGTATGCGGTCGAGCATGTCCACCATGCCGCCGGGCAGCTCGTTCGCCACCGCGCGTGCGGACGCGATCGAGACGTACTCGAACTCCACCAGACCCGACGGCCGCTCCCAAGCCGGCCCTTTCGGCTCCTTCTGCCCTCTTGGAGCTTCGCCGCGACGACGCACTTTCATGTTGACCCGTGCTCTCTCGATATCCATACCGATTTCAGCTTCGGCATCGAGGATGATTCTGAGAGCACGTGCTCGCACCCCCGTGGTAATGCTTCACGCGGGGGCCACGATGCAACGCGCACCCCACACAGATACGGGAAGAGTTGCACGCTGCGCTTACCATCCGACGGGCCATGAGCACACCCACGATGAAGCCGCCCGCAGCACGCCCCGACGAGGTCGACGGCTTGTTGAAGCAGCGCGGCTACGCGGTACTCGACTCCGACGGGCTCGCATCGATGCTGGGCACGTTGCCCGGCGTGCCCGAGCGCGCCTTCGCGCAGTGGGCCGGCTACTGGAATCGCCTACCCGCTGATTCGTACCTGCGCGATGGTGGGCGCTACCGCCAGCGTCGCCACGGGTCTTTCGTGGTCGAGGGTGGTCAGGCTGGCGCTGCTGCGCATCGCGCGCACTGGCAGCCGCTGGACTACAACGCGCTGCACGGTGGTGTCGAGCGCTGGTTTCAGCCGCTCGAACGTGCATTTCTCGTCGAACCGCTATGGCAGCACCTGCTGGTGGCGTTGGCGGCGCGCGCCGACGCCCTGCGCGGTACGGGCAGTGGTGCGTACGGCGGCGCGCAGCCGTGGTCGGTCGAAGCGCATCAGTTCCGCATCGACACCGCAGGTGGCATCGGTCGGCCCACGCCCGAAGGCGCGCACCGCGACGGCGTTGACTTGGTGGCTGTGCTGCTGATCGCACGGCGCGCCGTGAAAGGCGGCGAAACGCGTGTGTTCGACGCCGATGGCCCCGACGGTCGGCGCTTCACGATGGAGGCACCCGGCACGCTGCTGCTGCTGGACGACGCACGCGTGATCCACGAAACCACGCCGATCCAGCCCGTGGAAGCATCGCGCATCGGCCAGCGCGACACGCTGGTGGTGACGCTGCGCGCGGGCGGGTTCCTGGCGCCGTAGCTCGCAGCCTTTTTCACGACGTGCGATGGAGCTGTGGGGCGTCGACTTCACCTGCGCACCGTCGGCACGCAAGCCGATCACGGTGGCGCGTGGGCGATGGCGCGATGACGGTGGCGCGGTCGAGCTGCTTCGCATCGATGAAGTGCGCACACTCGCGGCCTTCGAAGCGTTGCTGGTCGAACCCGGCCCGTGGTTCGGCGCCTTCGATCTGCCGTTCGGACTGCCGCGTGTGTTCGTCGATGAACTCGGGCTCGGATCGACAGCCGAAGCCGTGATCGTCGAGCTTCATCGCCGCTGCGCCACGCGCATGGCGTTTCGCGCGCTGATCGACAGCTGGACGAACGGCCGCCCCGCGGGCCAGCGGCTGGTGCATCGAGACACCGACCGCACGCGCTTCGGCGTGTCGTCGACCAGCCCGCTGCAATCGCGCTACGTGCCGGTGGCGTTCATGTACTTCGAAGCGATGCATCGCCTGGTGAAGGCCGACGTGACGCTGCCGCGCCTGCGCCGCGGTCGGCGCCATGCGACGGCGGTCGAGGGCTACCCGGGGCTTCTGGCGCACGAGTTGATCGGCAGGCGTTCGTACAAGAACGGTGACGACGCGCTGCGGCGCACAGCTCGACGCGAGATCGTCGATCGACTCGTGCGTGGCGACCATCGCCTTCATGTGACCGTTGCCATCGCAGGAAAGCAGCGAAGCGCCTTGCTCGACGACCCCGCAGGCGACCGGCTCGACGCCGTGTTGTGCCTGGCCCAAGCCGCGTGGTGCGCACAGCGCCGCGGTGCAGGCGCGCCGCGCAAGGTCGACCCGGTCGAAGGCTGGATCGCGACCACGTGATGGCGGTGACGCACGACGACAAGAACCGCGCGACGTTCCTGGCACGCGTCGACGCTTGGTTCGCCGCGCGCGGCCAGAAGCCATTCGACTTCCAGCGCGAGGTCTGGGCCGCGATGCTCGAGGGGCAGTCAGGCCTGGTGCACGCGACCACTGGCAGCGGCAAGACCTATGCGGTGTGGATGGGGGCTCTGGCGCGTGCCGCACGGGCATCGACAAACCTGCAGGTGTTGTGGATCACGCCGATGCGTGCGCTGGCCAACGACACCGCGAAAGCGCTGCGCGAGCCGCTGGCCGCGCTTGCGCCGGCATGGTCGGTCGGCATGCGAACCGGTGACACGCCGAGCGCCGAGCGCACGAAGCAGGACCGGCGCATGCCCCCCGTGCTGGTCACCACGCCCGAAAGCCTGACGCTGATGCTCACGCGAGAAGACGCGCGTGCGAAGCTCGAGGGCGTGCACACGGTGATCGCCGACGAGTGGCATGAATTGCTGGGCAGCAAACGTGGCGTGCAGTTGCAGTTGGCGCTGGCGCGGCTGCGGCGCTGGAACCCGGAGCTGGTCGCGTGGGGACTGTCGGCCACGCTGGGTAACCTGGGCGACGCGATGGCGACGCTGACCGCGCGGCCCGACGCTTGCTTGGTGCGAGGGCGCATCGACAAGACGCTGACGATCGACACGCTGATCCCCGCCGACCCGGGCCGCTTCACGTGGGCGGGGCACCTGGGCGCGCAGATGCAGCAACCGGTGATCGACGAAATCGAACGCACCGTGCGCGCTGCGCAAGCCGCGGGCGATGGCGCGCCGGGTACCACGCTGATATTCACCAACGTGCGCTCGCAAGCCGAAATTTGGTATCAGATGTTGATCACGCAGCGGCCCGACTGGGCGGGCGAGGTTGCGTTGCACCACGGTTCACTCGACCGCGAGGTGCGCGACTGGGTCGAAGGCGCGCTGAAGGAAGGGCGCCTGAAGGCCGTGGTCGCGACGTCGAGCCTGGACCTGGGCGTGGACTTCCTGCCGGTCGAGCGTGTGCTTCAAGTTGGCAGTGCGAAGGGCGTGGCGCGGTTGCTGCAACGCGCGGGCCGCAGTGGCCACGCGCCGGGCCGCGCCAGCCGCATCACGCTGGTGCCTACGCATGCCTTCGAGTTGATCGAGGCAGCAGCGGCGCGTCGAGCCGCGCTGGCGGGCAAGGTCGAGTCACGCGAATCGCCGCGTGCGCCGCTCGACGTGCTGGTGCAGCACCTGGTCAGCATTGCGCTGGGCGGCGGGTTCGAGCCCGAGGCCATGTTCGATGAGGTGCGATCGGCACCTGCCTATGCAAGCCTTTCGCGGGTGGCGTTCGACTGGGCGCTGGCCTTCGTGTCGCGCGGCGGCGAAAGCCTGACCGCGTATCCCGAATACCACCGCGTGCGGGCCGATGCGCAGGGCATCTGGCGAGTGGAAGACGCGGCGATCGCGAGGCGCCACCGCATGCAGGTGGGCACCATCGTGGCCGAATCGTCGATGTTGGTGAAGTGGCAGTCGGGCGGCACCATCGGGTCGATCGAAGAAGGCTTCATCGCGCGGCTGTCGCCGGGTGACCACTTCGTGTTTGCCGGCCGCGTGCTCGAGCTGATGCGCGTGCGCGAAATGCAGGCCTTCGTGCGCAAGGGCAACAAGGCCAAGGGCATCGTGCCGGCGTGGGCCGGCAGCAAGATGCCGCTGTCCAACGAGCTGTCGCAGGCCGTGCTGGCGTTGGTGCATGGCAGCGCGCGCGCGCTGCACGATGGTGACGAAGCCGCAGCCCGCGACGTCTTCGCCGAACCCGAGATGGCCGCGGTGCGCGGGATGCTCGAGACGCAGGTGAAGTTGTCGCGCCTGCCGCGTGTGGGGCACCTGCTGGTCGAGCGCCATCGCTCGCGCGAAGGGCACCACATGTTCCTGTACCCCTTTGCCGGGCGCAACGTGCATATCGGACTGGCGCAACTGTTGGCGTGGCGGCTGTCGCGTGAATCGCCGAATACGTTCTCGATGTCGGTGAACGATCACGGCCTCGAGCTGCTGGCGGCGCAACCGATCGACCTGGCGCCGCTGATCGACGGCCGCGCGTGGGCGCTGGACGACCTGGCGCAGCACATCATCGCCAGCCTGTCGGCAGGCAACCTGGCACAGAAGCGCTTTCGCGAAATCGCGCGCATTGCCGGGCTGGTGTTCGGCGGCTACCCGGGGCAACCGAAGTCGGCGCGGCAACTGCAGGCGTCGTCGGGGCTGTTCTTCGAGGTCTTCAAGCAATACGACGCGGGCAACCAAGCTGCTGGCGCAGGCGCACGAAGAGGTGCTGTCGCAGGAACTCGAGCTCGACCGCATGAAGGCCACGCTTGCGCGAGCTGTCGGCGCTCGAGGTCGATGTGGTCGACCTGCACGCCGTCAGCCCCTTCGCGCTGCCGCTGCTGGTCGAACGGTTCCGCGAAGAGTTGTCGACCGAAAAACTGGCCGACCGACTCGCGCGCATCGTGGGTGAGTCGCAGCGGGTGATCGATGGTGGGGCAGACGTGCGGTCAGACCGGTCCGACAGACAATCGCGTGTGTCACCCAAACGATCGAGTCGATCAAACAAGCCGTGAGTCGTCTTCCTGTGCGATGGAACTTGCCGTCTGCGACGTGCGGCGTCGCACGCGGCGTGCTGGTGTTTGCAGCCTTGTCGGTCTTGTCGGTCTTGGCGGCCTTCCCCGTCGCTGCGGCGGACCCGCCAGGGCCCACACGTGGTGCGAGCATCAAGGGCAGCACGAAGAGCGGCGGCCACGCGTCCGCCGCGTCACCTTCGGCGTCGGCCGCATCGGCAGCCGCTGCCACGGCCGCCGCTGCAGCGGCGCTCGGGGCGGTTCATGGGGCGCCTACCGCGGTGGCCATCGACGGCAACTTCGACGACGCGCCTTTCGAAGCCGGCGACGTGCGCGGCAAGGTGGTGCGAGTGGTCGACGGCGACACCCTCTGGCTGGTGCGCGAAGGCGCGTCCAAACCGATGAAGCTGCGCATTGAAGGCATCGACGCGCCCGAGATCTGCCAAACCTTCGGCCCCGAAGCCAAGCGCGCGTTGTCCAACCGCGTGCTCGACCGCAACGTCACCGCCAAGTTGCGCGCCGTCGACGACTGGGGCCGAAGCATCGGCCACGTGTACGACGGCGACATCAACATCGGCCAGCGCATGGTGCGCGACGGCATGGCGTGGAGCATCCGTTACCGCTGGGACCGCGGCCCCTACGTCGCTGACGAACGCATGGCGCAGTCGTTCTTCCGCGGGCTGCACGCGGGTGGCGGCGGCGAGCTGCCGCGCGACTTCCGCAAGCGCCATGGTTCGTGCTACAGCGACGAGCCCGCGCGCGAGGACGGCAACCCGCGGCGCGGAGGGGGCGGACGGTGAAGACGGTGAAGACGGTGAAGACGGTGAAGACGGTGAAGTTCAGCCTGACCACGATGGCGGCAGCACTGTGCCTTGTTGCCGCGGCGACGTTCAACGCGCGCGCACAGGAAGAAGTGCCCTTCATCACCACGCCCGACAACGTCACCAAGTCGATGCTCGAGTTGGCGAAAGTCGGCGCAGATGATCGCGTGGTCGACCTCGGTTCGGGCGACGGCCGCATCGTCATCACCGCCGCACGCATGGGCGCCACCGGTCTGGGCGTCGAGATCGTGCCCGACCTCGTCGCCAAGAGCCGTGACAACGCGCGCCGCGCCGGCGTGGCCGACCGCGCCGAATTCCGCCAGCAAGACCTCTTCGACACATCGCTCGAAGGGGTCACCGTCGTCACGATGTACCTGCTGCCCGAGCTGAACCTGAAGCTGCGCCCCCGCCTGCTCGCCATGCCCGCCGGCACGCGCGTGGTCTCGCACGACTGGGACATGGGCGACTGGCAACCCGACCGTACCGTCACGCTCGACGTCCCCGACAAAACCATCGGCCGCGACAAACGCTCGAACGTGCACCTGTGGGTCGTACCCGCGCGCGTGCACGGGTTGTGGTGTGCGAAGGGTGCGAGCTTGCGCATCGAACAGCGCTTTCAACGCTATTCGGCAACGCTCGAGTTGGCGACGCAGCCGTCACAGCCCGCGCTGGTGCAAGACGGCTCGCTCGACCCTGCCGACGGCGTGACGCTGCGTCCGGCCAACGCTGCGCTGCCGGGTGTGGTGCTGCGTGCGAAGGGCGACGCTTTGCACGTCGTGTCGGCATCACCGACTTCGGCGGCGAGTGCCCTTCTGGACGCCCGCTTCGCGCGTAGTCGCCTGCCGGTCAACCCAGGCTCGTCGTCGGCTTGCGTGGCGGAGCGTTGACGGTTGCAGCCGTTGCGCGTGCAGAAGTCTCGCGTGCAACTACTGCGGGTACCGTTTCCGTGTGCCGGCGACATCGACATCGTGGGAAGCGTCGATCGGCTGGCTACATTGCCCCGCGACTTTTGTCGCGGCTTGAACCAATCGAATGCTGACCCACCCCACGCAGTGGCTGCCGCTCCAGGTGATGTTCTGGGGCGTGGTCCATCTGGTCGACGACGGCTCCCTGCTCACGTTCATGGACCGCTGGTTCGGCACGAAGCTGCCAGCCGATGCGGCTGATGCGGTGATTGCGGCGGGCCGGGCGCGGCGGGGGCGGGGGCGATGAATCCCGTAACCATGACGCGGCCGCTGCTTCACCCGCGCGACCTGCAATGCATCGCGTATCTCGTCGCAGCGCCGGGCCTGGCGGCATGGCAATGGATGTACGGGTGGCAGCCGCTGCTGTACGTGCTGATGCTCGTGCTGTGGATCGGCGTGGGCGTGATCCATCACCACCACGCGCATCGGCCGATGTGGCGACACCGTCGGCTGAACCGCCTCAGCGATCTGTGGATCGCGGCCTTGCAGGGCCATCCGACGTTCGCGTTCGTCGCGACCCACAACGCCAATCACCACCGCTTCCGCCACGGACCCGACGATTGGGCGAGAACCTACCGCTTTCGCGGCGGCGACACCAATGATCTGTCGGGCTGGCTTCTGCATCCGTTCCAGGCGGCATGCGTGCTGTATCCGCACTTCCTGGCGTACCTGCGACCCATGAAGCTGCGGCACGCCGCGCTCTGGCGCGGGGCGATGTTTCAGTACGCGCTCGTGGCCGGCGTCTGGCTGCTCGCACTGATCGCCGACCCCACCAAGGCCGTGCTGTACGTGCTGCTGCCGCAAGGTGTCGCGATGCACTGGCTGCTGGGCGCCAACTACTTTCAGCACGCCCACGCCGACGGGCATTCACGCTGGAACTACGCGCGCAACTTCGAAGGCGGAGTCAACCTCGTGTACTTCAACATCGGCTTTCACACGGCGCATCACGAGCATGCGCGCGCGCACTGGAGTGAGATGCCCGCGCTGCACACAAGCCTGCGTTGCAACGTCGACCCGCGCCTGAACGAGCGCAGCCTGCTCGCCTACGTGGCCCGCGTGTTCGTGGCCGGCGCGATCGTGTCGCGTTGGCGCAGCCGCTCGCTGATGGCGCCCGAACACGTCACCTGACTCGAAAGCCCCGACCTCGATGCCTACGATCTACGACGACGTGTTCGTCAGCGGCACCGCCTTCCACTTGCCGGGCGATGCGATCGACAACGATGGGATGGACGCATACATCGCGCCGATCAACCGCATCTCGACTCGCATCAAGCAGCGCATCTTGGCCGAGAACGGCATCCGCAGCCGCCACTACGCGATCAACCCCGACGGCAGCACGCGCGAGAGCAACGCGCAGATGGCGTCGCACGCCATCCGCGCTGCGCTGCGCGACGCCGACCGCGGGCTGGGTGAAATCGACCTTCTCGCGTGCGGCACCAGCGGCGGCGACGCGATCATGCCGGGCTTCGCGAACATGGTGCAGGGCGAGCTGAGCGCGCCGCCGATGCACACCCACACCAGCATCGGCGTGTGTGCCGCCAGCATCGGTGCGCTGGCGTTCGCCGCCGGGCAGGTGCAGCAGCGTGATGCGCGGCATGCGCTGGCGGTGGGCAGCGACCTGCCGTCGCGCATGTTCAAGTCCACGCGCTTTGCGCCCAGTGGCTACGACGCCGACTTCAACGCCCACTTCCTGCGCTGGATGTTGTCCGACGGCGCCGCGGCGCTGGTGCTGTCGCACCGCGATCACATGGCCGACGCTGGCGACGCCGACGCACCGCGGCTGCGCCTGAAGTGGGTGCACCAGCAGTCGTTCTCGGGCGACCACCCGGTGTGCATGCAGCTGGGCATGAACCTCGAGGGTGGGCGCAGTTATCTCGACTACGAAAGTTCCTCCGCCGCCGAAGCCGACGGTGCGCTCGCGCTGCGGCAAGACATCCGGCTGCTGCCGAATCTGTTCGACATCGCGATCCACGAATACGCGCAGCTCGTCAAGCAGGGGCTGGTCGATCCGAAACGCGTTGATCATTTCCTTTGCCACTACTCGTCCGAGCGCTTCCGGCCGGTGGTCGACGAGTTGATGCACAAGGCGCAGCTGGCGATTCCGCAGGAACGCTGGTGGACCAACCTGCATACGCGTGGCAACACCGGCGCGGCCAGCATGTTCGTGATGCTGGCGGAGTTCCTGCGCACGCACGACGTGCGTGAAGGGCAGCAGATTTTCTGCTTCGTGCCCGAGTCTGGCCGCTTCACGGTGGCGTATGCGTTGTTCGAGATGGAGCGGCCGGCGCGGCGACGGGCTGTTGCTGTCGTCGCGCCGCGCGGTGCGGTCAGTGATCACGACGCCGACGCACCGGTCATCGCCGCGCCGCATGACGCGAACGCGCAAAGCGACCCGCGCCTCGCGGCCTTGCTGCGCGACCTCGCCGGCATCTGGCACGACTACCGCTCGCGCGCGTGGCGCACGCCGTTGGTCCGCGCGATCACGCGCAAAGCATTCGGCGTCGACGACTACACGCGTTGGATGGGCTGCTGGATCCCGCAGGTGCGCGAAGGCAGCCGCTGGATGCGCGAGGCGATTGCCAACATGCGCGAACCCTTCGATGGCTTGGCTGCGTTGATCGAGCAGCACGCCGGCGAAGAGCAGTTCGACTTCGAGATCCTCTTCGCCGACTACCGCTTGGCAGGCGGGTCCATCTCGTCGATCGACGCGCTGCGCCGCAACCCCGGCGGTGAAGCGTTGAACAGTTACCTGCACGCGGTGGCCGCCACGCGCAACCCGGTCGCCCTGCTGGGCGCGATCTACATCATCGAAGGCACGGGGCAGCGCATCATCCCCGCGCTGCTGCCGCTGCTTCAGTCGCAGCTGAAGCTGCCACCGAACGCGTTTCGATTCCTGAGTTACCACGGTGCCAACGACCAACATCACCTGTCGCGCTGGCTGAATGCCGTCAGCATGGTGCTGCCACTGGACCCGACCGGCGATGCCGGCGCCGCGATCGTCGACACGGCGAGGCGTTGCGCCGAGCTTTACCTCATGCAGTGGGAGGACGCGTACGCATCGTCGTCTGCCTCGAGTCCGAGCCCATGAAACAACTGCCCAGCTTCATCCTCGACGAACACAACCCGGCTGACCCCAACCCGTGGCTGGCGCTGTACCTCGACACCAGCTCGCCGCTGTCAGACGAGATCAAGCAGGCGTGGTTGACCGACTCCGGCAGCCGCTCGAGGCAGTTCCTGTTGCCCTTCGTGCGCCCGCTCGCGCGCACGCTGATCGTGATGTTCAACATCATCAAGTCGGTGCTGCCCAAGAGTTGGCAGGCGCCTAGGCCGCTGCACTGGCTGCTGGCCGAAGGCCTCGAGCGCTGGGTCACGCCCGAGGCCAATTGGCTGATCCTGCGGCACTTCCACCTCGGCAGCGACATCCTCGGCTTCATCGGCACCAACGCCTGCGTGAAGATCCCGTCACGCCCGCTGCGGCCGATGGTGCTCGACGACCTGAAGGACGAGCTCTTCATTCAGCACGACGTCAACCTCTTCAACTTCGTCATCTACCTCAACAAGGCGCTGCACGAACAGGGGCGCGAACTCGAGCTGGTGGGCGATCTCGACCTGTCGATGGTGAACCCGTGTCCCTTGGCGTTGGCGCAGATGCCGCATGCGCGGACGAACTTCATCGACCTGCAAACGGCCATCGAAATCTTCACGCCGATCTACCAGCTGATGCTGACCGACAACGACTTCTGGCGCGCCTGCAACTCGCTTCAACTCGACGAGACCATCGGCCTGTACGCCGCGCGCCTGACCGGCATGCCTGAGCACCTGGTAATGCTCAACAACCGGCACCCGCTGGTGCCGCAAAGCACGCTGCGGGCGGGGTTTCGTCTGGTGCTGCATGGGCTCTCGACGGAGATGCTGCATGCATTGCTGTTGCAGCTGAAGGTGCGGCAGCAGGCCGCGCCGCAGAACGGGCGCGCTTAGTTCAGGCTCTGCCGAGCCGCGACGCCCGTCGCCGGAAAGTCGGTGAACACGCCGTCGATGCCCAGCTTCATGTAGTACGCCATTTCGGCCTTCGGATCGGCGAAACCGTAGCCGCTGGCGTCGTTGCGGAAGGTCCAGGTGTGGACCAGCAGGCCGCGTGCGTGGGCGGCTTCGATCACGCCTGTCGAGCCGTCGACGCGGCGGTCGTTGATGCCCAGCGTGGTGTCGCCCGTGCGCTCGACGCCGTCGGCGACGGTCTTCACCAGGTAGGGCTTCCAGGGGCCGATGGCGTCGGCGTAGGTCTTCACGAAGTCGAGCCCTGCGGGGGTCAACAGGTCAGCGAACGTGCGCTCGTCGCTGGCGAGCACGAAGTCGTAGGGCTGGCGGTACGGTGATGTCAGGTCCATCGAGCCGTCGGCGTTCACGTCGTTGGCATCGATCAGCTGCACGAGGCGGATGTCCGTCTTCGTGTTCAGGTAGCGAAGGTTGGCGACCTCGAACGACTGAATAAAAACCGGCGCGTCTTTCGAGTTGCCGTATGCGGCGTGCAGCGCCGTGACCAGCGTGTCTTCGATGGCGTTGGCGCCGAAGCGGATGCTGTGAAACGTGGAGTGTTTCAGTTCCGGGTAGATGCCGATCGTGCGGCCGCGCGCCGTGCTCTCGGCCTTCGCCAGTTGGATCACCTCGTCGAGCGTGGGAATGGTGTACTGGCCGTTGAACTGTTGCGAACGCGACGCGCGCGACTGCACGGCGCGCAGCGTCTTGATCTCGGCGAGCGTGAATGTGCTGGCGAAGTACGCCGTAACGTTGACGCCGTCAACGTCCTTCGTGTGCTTGCGGTCGGCCGTGAACTTGGTGGCGACGTTGGTCGTGTCGTCGAGCATCGGCTCGTGGCGCGCGATCAAGACGCCGTCTTGCGTCAGCACGAGGTCGGGCTCGATGAAGTCGGCACCCTGTTCGATGGCCAGCGTGTAGGCCTCGAGCGTGTGCTCGGGTCGCTCACCGCTGGCGCCGCGGTGGCCGATCACCAGCGGCGGACCACCCGACAGCGTGGCGTACGTCGGCGTGGCCGCAGGGGGTGTGCCCGAAGTGGGAGGGGTCGTGGGCGTTCCCGTCGGTGGCGGGTTGGCCGTTTCCCCGCCGACGGCAGAGTCACCGTCGCTGCCGTTGCTGCACCCGGCAAGCACGGACACGGACAGCATGAGGGAGGCGAGCAGAAGCTTGGAGTTCATGGGTGGGCCTTTCGTGGAGCGTCGATCGAGAACCGGCGTCGCGGGGCGACGATGTGCGATCGTAGCCGCGAACGCAGCACGCTCCGGTGGTCGACTAGGTCGGCCGCATCAGCGTGCTCTTGCCGAACAGGCTCTCGATCAGGTCGACCGCCAGCACGGCGGTGCGGTTGCGCACGTCGAGCGCGGGGTTGAGCTCCATCACGTCGAGCGACGCCAGCCGCCCCGTGTCGGCGATCATCTCCATGCACAACTGCGCTTCGCGGTACGTAGGCCCGCCGGGCACGGTGGTGCCCACGCCGGGCGCGATGTCGGGGTCGAGGAAGTCGACGTTGAAGCTTAGGTGCAGGTGGGTGCGCTCGTCGATCGTCGCCAGCGCCAGTTCCATCGCGTGGCGCATACCCATCTCGTCGATGTAGCGCATGTCGAAAACCTCGAGCCCCTGCTCGTGCACGAAGCGCTTTTCGCCCGCGTCGACGCTGCGGATGCCGATCTGGCGGATCCACTTCGCCTGGATCGCCGGCCCCGCGTGTCCGTTCACGCCGCCGATGCCGGTCAGCTCCTTCGGCCCATGCCCGCACAAGCACGCCACCGGCATGCCGTGTGTGTTACCGCTGGGGGTCAACACGCTGGTGTTGAAGTCGGCGTGCGCGTCCAGCCACACCACGCGCAGCTTCTTGCTCGCCTCGCGGCAGTGGCGCGCCACCGCGCTGATGCTGCCGATCGCCAGGCAATGATCGCCACCCAACAGCACGGGCATGCGGTTGCGCGCCAGCACGCCATGCACCGCGTCGTGCACCGCCTGGTTCCAAGCGACGACTTCGTTCAGGTGACGGTATCCATCGACCGGCGGCAACCACGGGTTGGCCGGACCGACCAAGTTGCCTTGGTCTTCGACATCAACACCATGCGCCGCCAGCGCCTCGCGAATGTTCGCCACACGCAACGCCTCAGGCCCCATGCTCGCGCCACGGTGGCCCGCGCCGATGTCGGTGGGGGCGCCGAGGAGGGTGACGTGGCGTTGGGTGGTCATGGGCGGTGCGACCGGTTCAGATATCCACCGCAAACTCACCCGTCGTCGACTCCGGATCGTCATACCCCAGCGCGTGCATCAACACCGCCCACGCGTCTTCGGCCGTATCGACCACCGTGAAGAGCTTCAGGTCTTCGGGGGAGATCATGCCGGTGTCGACGAGCCAGTTCCAGTTGAGCAGCTTGTTCCAGAAGTCGCGGCCGACCAGCACGATGGGGCGTTTGCGCACCTTGCCGGTTTGCGTGAGGGTCAGCACCTCGAATAGTTCGTCGAGCGTGCCGAAGCCGCCGGGGAAACAGACCAGGCCCATCGCGCGCATCAGGAAGTGCATCTTGCGCAGGCCGAAGTAGTGGAACAGGAAGCACAGCTTGGGCGTGATGTACGGGTTGGGCTCCTGCTCGTGCGGGATCACGATGTTCAGGCCCACGCTTTTGCCGCCGGCTTCCATCGCGCCGCGGTTGCCGGCTTCCATGATCCCGGGGCCGCCGCCGGTGCACACGACCAGCCGGTCGGGGTGGTGACGTGACTCGCGCGTGACGATCGCGGCGAAGCGGCGAGCTTCTTCGTAGTAGCGCGAAAGCTCCACCCCCATCGTCGCGTGGCGTATCGCTTGCGGGTCACCGATGCGGCGTGCTTCTTCCAGCCGGCGCGCGGCGTCTTCGGCCGGCAGGATGCGGGCGCTGCCGAAGATGACGATCGTCGCGTCGATGCCTTCCTCGCGCTGGATCATGTCGGGCTTCAGCAGCTCCATCTGCATGCGCACCGGGCGCAGTTCTTCGCGCAACATGAAGGGGTCATCATCGAAAGCGAGCGCGTAGCTGCTGTCGGCGCCGCCGTAGCGCGGCATCTGCTTGGCCTGCGCCAGGTCCTGTTCGGCGGTGGGGAAGTTGCGCACGCCGCCGCCTCTGGCAGGTGGGGCGCGGCCGTCCAGGTTGCCCAGGCGCGAATCTGGCGGCGGACCTCCCGCCGGTGGGTTGGCGGGTGGGTTGGTCGGTGGGTTGGACTTCATGAGGTTAGGTTTGGCGTTGCTGGAGGCGTGTGCCGCAGATCTTGCAGCCGGGGTTGCGCGGCGCGCGCATCTCGTTCCATTCCATCGTGCGGCCGTCGAGCAGTTGCAGCCGGCCCGCCAGCGAAGAGCCCACACCCGCCAGCAGGCGCACCGCCTCGGACGCCTGCATCGACCCGATGATGCCGACCAGCGGAGCGAACACGCCCATGGTCGCGCAGTTCGCCTCATCGAAGGTGGCCTCGGGCGGGAACAGGCACGCGTAGCAGGGCGCGGCGGCGTCGCGCGTGTCGTAGACGCTGATCTGGCCGTCGAAGCCGATCGCCGCGCCTGACACGAGCGGCTTCGCGTGGTTCACGCAGGCTGCGTTGACGGCCTGGCGGGTGGCGAAGTTGTCGCTGCAATCCAGCACCACGTCGGCCTCATCGACGAGTTCGTTCAGGCGCCTCGCGTCGGCACGTTCGACCAGTGCGCGCACGTCGACCCCAGGGTTGATCGCCAGGATCGACGCGCGCGCCGATTCGGCCTTGGGTGTGCCCACGCGCGACAGGTCGTGCGCGATCTGTCGCTGCAGGTTTGTCAGGTCGACGCTGTCGTGGTCGACGATCGTGATGCGCCCGACGCCCGCGGTGCCCAGGTAAAGCGCGACGGGCGAACCCAGCCCGCCGGCGCCGATCACCAACGCGTGCGAATTCAGCAGCCGCCGCTGGCCCTCGATGCCCACTTCGTCGAGCAGGATGTGGCGCGAGTAACGCAGCAGCTCGGTGTCGTCGAGGTCTCGTGGAAGGTGGTCGCTCATCACCGCCGGATCGTACGGCGCGCAGGCTTGCCCACGCGCGTGGCGAGTCGGGCCGACGCGACACGGCAAAGGCACGCATGAAAAAAGGCCCGCTGGTGCGGGCCTTTGTTATGGCGGCGGATGCTGGCTACTCGGCCCGCACCTCGGCCTTGCGCTCGGCCGACGCTTTGCTGGCGACGACGGTTTTGCCCTTCAGACGATTCAGCGCCTGCTGAAGCGGGAAGTCTTCGGCGCTGCCGAAGTCGGGCAGCGGCTTGAAGTTCTCGCGTTGCTTGGCCAACTGCTCCTCGAGGCGCTTGCGCTCTTCGGCGCGTTGCTTCTCGCGCTCGGGGTCGCGCTTCTCATCGGCGCCAGCCAAGTGCTTGTCAAGGTCGGCCTCACGCGTGCGCAGCATGCCGATGACGTTGCCTTCGGCGGTCTCGTCGATCCAGATGTCGGGCACGATGCCGCGCGCCTGGATCGACTTGCCCTGCGGCGTGTAGTAGCGCGCCGTGGTCAGCTTCAAAGCGGTGTCAGCGGTCAGCGGGCGCACCGTCTGCACGGAACCCTTGCCGAAAGTCTGCGAACCCATCACCGTGGCGCGTTTGTGGTCTTGCAGCGCGCCCGCGACGATTTCGCTGGCCGATGCCGAGCCTTCGTTCACCAGCACCACCAGCGGTACCTTCTTGACCGCGTCGGGCAGGCGCTTCAGCGGGTCACCGCCGCCGCGACGGGCATAGAACTCGGGCGCCGCCTTGTAGGTGGCCTTCTGGTCGGTGAGTTGGCCGTTGGTCGACACCACGACCGCGTCGCTGGGAAGGAACGCTGCTGACAACGCGACCGCGCCTTCCAGCAGGCCGCCCGGGTCGTTTCGCAGGTCGAGAACCAGGCCTTTGAGGTTCGGGTCCTGCTTGTAGATTTCTTCGAGCTTGCGCACGAAGTCGTCCGTTGTGCGGTCCTGGAACTGCGACACACGCAGCCATGCGTAGCCGGGTTCGACCACCTTCGAGCGCACGCTTTGCATGCGGATTTCTTCGCGCGTGATCGTCACCGGGAAGCTGCGGTTTTCGGCCTTGCGGAAGATCGTCAGCACGACCTTGGTGCTGGGCTCGCCGCGCATGCGCTTCACGGCTTGGTCCATCGACAGGCCCTTGACGGGCGTTTCGTCGATGCGCGTGATCAGGTCACCCGACTTGACGCCGGCACGAAACGCCGGTGAGCCTTCGATCGGTGACACGACTTTGACCAGGCCATCTTCCATGCCGATCTCGATGCCCACGCCGACAAACTTGCCGGTGGTGCCTTCGCGGAATTCCTTGAAGGTCTTCTTGTCGAAGTACTGGCTGTGGGGGTCAAGCCCGGCAACCATGCCCGAGATGGCGTCGGTGATGAGCTTCTTCTCGTCGACCGTCTCGACGTAGTCGCTCTTCACGATGCCGAAGACGGCGGCCAGTTGCTGCAGCTCTTCGAGCGGCAGCGGTGCCAGTGACCCGGACCCGCGCTGCGCGACCGCCTGGAGCTGTACCGTGCCTAAGGCTCCGGCTACCACACCCAGTGCCATGACACCCGCCAATTTGAATTTCGCGCCCATTGATTTGCCCGTTTCCCACGCAGGGATGAAGTTCACGGATTCTAAGTCTGGCCCCCTGAAAGGCGCAGCAGCCCCACGTGACGAATGCCATCAACACCACCCGTGCGTCGGGTGCCTGCGATGGGACCGTGGAACGGGCGCCGGGTTCCCTGGCCGACGCGCGGGCGCCGACACTGGGCACAACGTCACGAATCCGTGGTGATCGTGGGGCGCAGGCGACGCTCGAACGTCACAACGTGGTCAACCGCGGGGCGGATGCCGATCCATTCGCCGACGGCGTGGCTGTGGTGGCTGGGCACGTGCACCTGAATTTCTTCGCCGGTGGCAAGTCGCAAGGTGTAAAGAAAGTCCGCGCCGCGGAAGGCCTTTCGCAACACCTGCGCCTTCACCGGCGACGCATCGTCGTGGATCACGTCATCCGCGCGCAGCAGCACGTCGCACTCGCCGCCCGGGTAGGCGTCGGGTAGGGGGCACTCGTCGGCGTCGGTCAGCGCGCCCAACGGCGTGCTGACCTGCGGGCCTTCGGCCGTCATCACGATGCGTGCCGGCGTGAACACGCCGTGGCCGATGAAGTCAGCAACGAAGCGCGTGCTGGGCCGGTGATACAGCGTGTAGGCGTCGTCCCATTGCTCGAGCCGGCCTTCGCGCATCACGCCGATCACGTCGCCCAGCGCGAACGCCTCGAGCTGGTCATGGGTGACGAACAGGGCGGTCGTGCCGGTCGCCTTCAGGATCGCGCGCACCTCGTGGGCCAGGCGCTCGCGCAGGTCGACGTCGAGGTTGGAGAAAGGCTCGTCGAGCAGCAGCAGGCGCGGCTGTGTGGCCAGCGCGCGTGCCAGCGCCACGCGTTGCTGTTGCCCGCCCGACAACTGGTGCGGCGCACGCGCGGCGACGTCTTGCAACTCGACCACGCGAAGCATGTCGTCGATGCGGTGCGCGCGTTCGCCCGGCGGCAGGTGCTTGACGCCGAAGCCCACGTTGTCGGCGACGCTCAGGTGCGGGAACAGCGCGTAGTCCTGGAACACCATGCCGATGTGGCGGTTCTCGGGCAGCACGTGGGTGCGCGGCGGCTGCGCCACGCACAGGCTGCCCAACCAGATGCCGCCCGACGACAACCGTTCCAGCCCGGCGATGGCGCGCAGAACCGAAGTTTTGCCGCAGCCCGACGGGCCCAGCAACACGCCGATCTGGCCTACGCCCAACTCGAGCGACACCTTGTCGACCGCAGCGCGGCCATGGCGACCGTAGGCGATGCTGATCTGGTCCAGCCGCAGAAACATGCGAGCATCATAGAGTTGGAGGTGGATTGAGACCGCTGCTGATCGCGCTCGCTTTGTTGCTTGCACTTCCCGTGCTGTCGGTGCTGGCGGCATGGGGGATGCTCGACGCGCAGGCCATGGCTTCTCTGCGTCATCTGAGCGACACGGTGCTGGCCGGCTACATCGCGCAGACCGTGTTCCTGGCACTGTCGGTGGCGGTCGGCGTCACGCTGTTGGGTGCGGGTGCGGCCGCATCGGTCACGCTGTTCGAATTCCCCGGCCGCCGCAGCTTCGAGTGGCTGATGCTGCTGCCGCTCGCCATGCCGGCCTACGTGCTGGCCTACGCCTACACCGACATGCTTGCGTTCAGCGGCGCGGTGCAGACGGCGCTGCGTTCATGGCTGGGCGTGGAAGGGGCGATGTGGCCTGACATTCGCAGCCTGCCCGGCGCTGCGGTGCTGTTCGTGTTGTGCCTGTATCCCTACGTGTACTTGCTGGCGCGTGCGGCACTGGCCGAGCGCGGCGTGCAGATGATGGAAGCCGCGCGCATGCTTGGCGCCGGCCTGTGGCGGCGCATCGGCGAGGTGGCGCTGCCGCTCGCACGCCCGGCCATCGCCGCGGGCGTGGCGCTGGCGCTGATGGAAACCATGGCCGACTTCGGCGTGGGTTCGTACTTCGGCCTCGCGACCTTTTCCACCGGCATCTACAAATCATGGCTGGC
Organism: uncultured beta proteobacterium; assembly: GCA_963738615.1. GTDB lineage: Bacteria > Pseudomonadota > Gammaproteobacteria > Burkholderiales > Burkholderiaceae_C > CAVTWY01. The sequence goes on along the minus strand of CAVTXI010000004.1, from coordinate 1,093,827 downwards.
GATGAACGACCCGGTGGCCGCGGCGATGCTGGCATCGATGCTGCTGGTGCTGGTGGGCCTGCTTTTGATGGTCGAGCGCCGCGCGCAACGCAAGCTGCGCTACGTGCAGGCCCGCGCGGGGCAGCAGTCGGCCGACTCTCAGCCGGCCGTGCTTCGTGGCACCGCTGCGATCGTGGCGTGGACGTTGTGCGCCATCCCGGTGGTGTTCGGCTTCCTGCTGCCGGTGGCGTGGCTGTTGAAGTTGGTGGTCGACGAAGCCCGGCATGGTGAATTCGGCCTGCCGCTCGCGCGCTTCGCTCAGTGGTCGGCCACCAGCTTCGGCTATGCACTGTTGGCCGCCGCGATGGGCACGCTGATCGCGTTGGCGCTGGCTTTCGCGCAGCGCAGTGCGGCGCCTGGGCAGCGGCTTTTCGCGCGCGCAGCTGGTCTGGTGTCGCTGGGCTATGCCGTGCCTGGCGCCGTCATCGCGGTGGGCATCTTGCTGCCGCTGGGCTGGCTGCAGGCGTCGTGGCCTGACCTGGGTGCGGGCGCGTGGGTCACCGCCACGTCGGTCGGCGTGCTCTATGCCTACCTGGTGCGCTTCTCGGCGGTGGCGTTGCAGTCGATCGAATCGGGCTACGCGCGCGTGCCGGTGTCGGTCGACGACACCGCGCGCACGCTCGGCGCGCGGCCGCTGCGCATCTTGCGTGAACTGCACGCGCCGCTGCTTCTGCGCTCGATGGCTGCGGCCGGGCTGCTGGTCTTCGTCGACGTGATGAAGGAACTGCCGGCCACGCTGGTGCTGCGCCCTTTCGACCGCGACACGCTGGCCGTGGTGGCCTACAACTTCGCACGCGACGAACGGCTGGCCGAAGCCGCGCTGCCGTCGCTGGCGATCGTCGCCGTCGGCCTGATCCCGGTGCTGATGCTGTCGCGCATGCTGCGAGGAAAGCAACAGGAGCAAGTTCGTGCCGCTGCGTGACACCATGGCTTTGGTGCTGGCGACGGCCAGTGCCGTCGTCGCCGCAAACAACACAAACACCCCGCAGGGCACACCGATGCCCACATCGCTGCGCGACGAACTGGTCGCCGCGGCGGTCGAATTCAGCGACCGCGCGCGACCGTCCACACCGGTGCCAACCGTGCTGGCCCTGTCGAATGCGGCCTTCGCCAGCGAGGTCTGCCGAGACCCGAACATTCCCTGCGACAACGTGATCGCCGCCTACGACCCGGCGCGCGTGCGCGTGCTCTACCGCGTCGAACTCGACACCACGAAGGTGTGGGAGCGATCGTTCCTCGTGCACGAACTCGTGCACTGGCTTCAACATCAGGCGCAACCCGACACGCAGTCGGCCCCGAGTTGCATGGCGTACCGCGCGGCCGAGCGCGAGGCCTACACGGTGCAGAACCGCTACCTGCGCCACCACCAGAGCGGCCGGCGCGCGGGCACGATGCTGAACATGCTGCATTGCTGAAGCATGGTCGTCAGAGGGCGCGCTTCTACAATCGTGAGCACTCGACAGAACGCATCCCGCCGTAGTTCAATGGATAGAACGGGCGCCTCCTAAGCGCCAGATGCAGGTTCGATTCCTGCCGGTGGGACCATGCAACCACCAGCCCATCATGCGTCGATTCGCTCGTCTTCCACCGTACCGGCTTGCCTGGGTCTGGCTGCTCGCGCTGGCGCTTGTCGGCGGGCAGGTGATGGGGCTCGCGCATGCGCTTCGGCACACGAATGTGCCCGCGTGGTCGAGCGTTGCAAGGGCAGGCGCGTCGACCGACTTCGCGGCCGGTGTATCGGCTGAAGACACCTCGGTCGACGACACCTCGACCGAAGATGTTTTCGGTCACTCCAGCGGCACTGCGTCGTGCGTGCTCTGGTCGGGCATGCTGGGCGGCGATGTCGCGGCCTTCGGTGCACCGGTGCACGCGATCGTCGAAGCGCAGGCACAAGATCTTTCGTCTGCTGTCGATCCGATCGCGCCGCGGGCTGCGGCGCGCGCTTACGACGCTCGGGGTCCCCCGGCGGCCTGAACCTCGCCCGCAGAAGCGCGGGCTCGCGCCGCGTCACGGGCTTGCCTCGTCGTTCGCGGCCGTCGCGGCGCTTGCCGGCACGAAAGTCGGCCGCGCTGATCCGTACCCCTGCGCATCTGCGGCTCATGCCGCGGCTGCACGACGTCATCGAATCGACATGAAAACCGTATCCATCAACCTGGCCGCGGCGCTCACGCTCGCGGCTGCACGCGTCGCCGCGCAAGACGCAGCGGCACGTGAGGCTTCTTCTTCTTCTTCTCCTTCGTCTTCGTCTTCGTCTTCGACCGCCGCACGCAACCAAACCATCGTCGTCACCGGCAGCAGCGTCGGCCGCGGCGAGGCCGCGCCGATCTCGGTGCTGTCGGGCGACGAGCTCGAACGTCGGCGCGGTACCTCGCTGGGCGACACGTTGTCGCGCCTGCCCGGTGTGTCGTCGACGTATTTCGGCCCCAATGCCAATCGGCCGATGATTCGCGGGCAGGACGGCGAGCGTGTGCGCGTCTTGGCCAATGGCGGCGCGTCGGCTGATGCGTCGACGCTGAGCTTCGACCATGCCGTGCCGATCGACCCGTTGGTGATCGAGCGCCTCGAGGTGCTGCGCGGGCCTGCGGCGCTGCTGTATGGCGGTTCGGCCATCGGCGGCGTGGTCAACACGATCGACAACCGCATTCCCGACGCGGCACCCGACGGCCTGCACGCCGCCACGCTGCTTCGGGCCGGCGGTGCGGCGCGCGAGGGTGGGGCGTCGGCCTTGCTCGAAGGTGGCGGCTCGGGTCTTGCGTGGCACGTCGACGCCTTTACGCGAAGGCAGGACGACATGCGCGTTCCTGGTTTCGATGTTGTCGACGACGCCAGCGGCGCGATCGAACGGCGCGACCGCATCGCTAACTCGTCGAGCCGATCGCGCGGCGGCGCGTTCGGCGCGTCGCGCGTATGGCAGGGTGGGCATGCGGGGTTGAGCGTCGACACCTTTCGCACCGACTACGGCTCGGTCGCCGAAGAGGCGGTGCGTATCCGCATGCGACGCGAGCGCATCGCCTTCCAGTCGCAGTCTGTGGTCGATGCGGGCCCGTTCGCGAAGCTGCGCGTGCAGGCCGCGACCACGCGTTACGCGCACGACGAAGTCGAGAACGAACTCGTGGGCACGCAGTTCCGCAACCGCGGCCACGACGCGCGCGTGGAGGTGAACCATCGGCCGATCGCGTGGATCGGCGGCACGCTGTCCGGCACTTGGGGCGTGCAGGCCGAGCAGTCGCGTTTCTCGGCGCTGGGCGAGGAGGCCTTCGTGCCTGCGTCGCGCACGCGCCAAGCGGCGGTGTTTGCTTTCGAGTCGTGGGAGCCTGCGAAGGGATTGGCGTTGTTGCTGGGGTTGCGCGGTGAGCGCGTGGTGGTCGACTCGGCGGGCGATGCGGCCGATGCCGAAGAGCCACGCTTCGGCCCGGCGCAGCAACGCCGATTTGCGCCGAAGAGCGCGTCGCTGGGGGCGCAGTGGCAGGCGACGCCCGCTTGGCAATGGCTGGCCAACGTTTCGAGCACGCAGCGGGCGCCCGCATCGCACGAGCTGTACGCGAACGGCTTGCATGTGGCGACCGGCGCCTTCGAGCGGGGCGAGCCGACGCAGAGCCTCGAACGTGCACGCCACGTCGAGCTGGGTGCGCAAGCGAAGTTCGAGGGCGGCCGCGTGAAGCTCAACGCCTTCGCGACACGCTACGCAAACTACATCGCGTTGGTGCCGACAGGCCAGACGTTCACCGACACCGGCGATGATGGCAGCGAGTCGTTTCCCATCTATGCCTACCTGGGCGTGCCCGCGCGCCTGCGCGGCGTCGAACTCGAGGCGAACTGGCCTTTGAAGGCCGGCGCGTCGACCTTCGACTTCGGCCTGCAATGGGACATCGTTCGCGGCACGAACCGCGCCACCGGCGAGCCCTTGCCGCGCCTGGCGCCGATGCGCACGATCACGAGCCTGGACTGGACGGCCGGTGCCACGCTCGTTCGTGTCGAGGTGCACCACGCCGCGAAGCAGACGCGTGTGCCGGCTTTCGACACCGAGACGCCCGCATGGACCCAACTGCACCTGCTGACCAGCCACCGCTGGACGTTGCCGGCGGGCGAGGTGATGGCCTACGCGAAGCTCGGCAACATCACGAACGAACTTGCCTTCAACGCCGCCACGCTCGGCACCGTGCGATCGCGCGCGCCGCTGCCGGGGCGTTCGCTGGCAGCGGGGGTGCAGTGGCGCTGGTAGGTTGAATGAATTGAATGAAGTCGCCCGCAGCGGCAAATCACTACCACCGCCACGACCAGATCATGTCCAGCGAATCGTCGCTGCCGCCTTGTGCGCGCACGACCAGACGCTGTGCCACGCGGTAGATCACCTGCCACGTGCCGGTGCCCGCGTTCACGCCGCGTTCGTAGCCGACGTACCAACGTCGGCTGACCTGTTTGCCGACGCGGATGACGGTGTCGCGCACGTCGCCGGTTTCGCTCTGGCTGACGCTGAACTCGTCGATGCCGAGTGTTTGCAGCAATTGGTCGGTCGGCGAGCTGCCTTCTTCGCCGGCCCAGATCGCAAGCGCGGCGCGTTGCAGCAGCGCGGTGTCGGTGCGGCCCAGGCCGTCGGGGCCGCGGCCGAGCATCAGCCATGACAGCTTGTCGACGTCGCCCATCTCGGGTTCGCTGGCCAGGCGCACGCGCGGGTTCTGTGCCGTGCCGGTGATGGCGACACCGACTTCAACGTCGAGGTTGTCGCGGCCCGCGACGATGTCCAGCCGTGGGTCTTCGACCGGGCCGGCGAAGCGGATCACGCCGCGGCGGATCACGAGGTTCTGGCCATAGGCGCGGTAGGTGCCGTCTTCGGCCTGCACGCTGCCGTTGACGGCCAAACGGTTGCCCGGCGTGGTGATCGTCAAGGCACCCGCGAGCCGTGTGTTGATGCCGCGCCCGACCAGGCGCAGTTGGGGGCCGAGGTCGAGGCGAAGATTGACCTGCGTCTTCGCAAGCGGTCCGCGGCGCGCGGCTTTGACGGTGTCGTCGTTGTTGTTCTTGACGTTGTTGTTTTTGCCGTTGTTGTGCACGACGTTGGTGTCGTCACGAACGACGTTGACGTCGTCGCGAATCACGTTGACGTCGCTGTCCAGGCTGGGCGCATCGCGCCGGCTCAGGTCGATCAGGCCTTCATCGATGGTGAAGCGGCCGTCGAGCTGCATCTCGTCGCGGCCGATGGTCGCGCGGGCTTCGCCGCTGGCGACGATGCGCCGGTCGACGCGCCCGACGACCAGAAACTGCCGTGCGCGCAACCCGAGCTTCACGGCGCCCTTCGCGCCGAAGTCGGCGCTGCCGTCGACCTCCAACTGCCCTGTGTCGCCCGTGCCACCCGTGCCACCCGTGCCGCTCGAACTTGGTGGCGCCTTGAACACGAACCGCTCGATCGTCGCCTGCTGCCCGCGCAACAACACCTTGGCTTCGCCGTCGCGCCAATCCACGCCCTCGAGCAGGTTGCGCAAGCCAAGCTGTGTGCCCGTCAGCGCGCCGCTGATTTCGGGCGTGCCGAATTGCCCGCCGAAGGTCGCGACCGCGACCACGCTGCCGGTCGCACGCCAACCCGGCGGCAGCCACGGCGCGAGCGTTGCGAGGTTGTCGACGCGCCACGACATCACACCTTCCAGCGGTGTCGATGCCGACGGCCAGCGCGTGGACAGCGGCACGCGTACGGTCTGCGTGCCACCCGCCACACCCAGGTTCGTGCCCGCGACCGCCTGTGTGAAGTGCCACGTACCGTCTTGTGCGCTCAGCGCCAGGCGCAGTGCGTTCAGCCCCAGCGACTGCGACACGCCTTCTTCGGTGATGGTGAGGTCGCCACCGCGGCGCTCGATCACGCCTTCGATGGCGAAACGATCAGGCGCGGTGCGTACAACGAGACTGCCGCCGACGAGCAGATCGCCACCGACGCCGATGCCGGGCACCAGGCGGTCGAACAGCGGCGCGATGCGCAGCGGCTCGAGCGTGGCATCGATATCCACGCGGTCGCGATTCACATCGGTTGCGACATCGCGTGTGGGCGCGCTCGAGGGTTCGCGTGACCACCGCGCCTGCGTCCAACGCAGCTCGGCGCCCAGCAACGCGAGGCGCCCCGGCTCGACCCGCGCGGCGACCAGTGTGGCGCCGGGCGCGAGTTCGACTTCGGCGATCAGGTCGCGCCCGTCGACCCACGCCGTGGTGCCCTGGCGCGGCCGTGATTGCAGCTCGGCGACGCGTGCTCGCCAGATACCACCGTCGAGCAGCGCCGCCGCGGGCGTGCCGGCGGTGGGTGGGGTGAAGCGTGCGTCGGCGCGCAGCGCGAAGGTGGTGCCGCGCATCGCGGCGTCTTGCTCGGCGGTTGGCGCCGCGCCCATCAGCGCGCCGCTCCACGCGGGTGGGCGGACCGGGCTTTGCGCCTGCACGTCGATGCGATGCGATGCCAGGCTGCCGTCGACCACGAGCGCGAGCGACTCGACGCGGCGCTGCGGTGTGCCCGTCGCCGCATTGGCCGGCAGCGCCTGCACCAGATCCTTCGCTTCGAGGTTGACCTCGAGCGGCGCTTGCGCGTCGGTGCCCAGGCGCCAACCCAACGTGGCGCTGCCCAACTGCCACGCGCCCACGCGCAACCCGCGTGACTCGAGTCGGCCGCGCGATGCGGCTTGTGGCCAGCGGCCATCGACGGTGGCTTCGCCCTGAATCGAGCCCGCCTGCGGCACCGCCCGCGCAAGCGTCGGGTGCAGGCGCGTGATCGGTGCCAGCGTGGCCAGGCGCGGCGCCTGCACGCGAAGCTGCCAGCGGTCGTTGCTCTGGTTGGTCTGGTTGGTCTGGTTGGCCTGACCGAGCACCGTGTCGATGTCGGCCGTGTTGCCGGCAGCGGTCAAGCGGCCACGCAGTTGTGCATCGCCCGCGTCGTTGCGCCACGCAAGCGTGCCCTCGAGCGGCACGCCGGCCAGGCGGGCGTTGTCCAGCACCACGTCCAGCGTGCCGCGGGCGCGTTGCGCGAGCGTTGCCAAGTCTTGTGCGTCGCCTGCTGCATCGTTGCCGCGGGAGGGCAGATCGATCTTGGCGGGCAACTCGATCTTCGTATCCACGCTGCCGCTGAAGCGGTGTCCACCCTCGCGCCATACCGAACCTTCGAGACCGGGGTACCACGGCAGCGGGTCGAAGTCGGCGAGCTTGCCTTTCGCGTCGATCGACCACGGGCCATTCGATTTGCGCCGGGCCTGGCCCGACACCTGCGCCGTCGCGCCCGCGGCTTCGGCGACCAGTTTGTCGAGCATGACGACGAGTTGGCGTTCCTTGCCGCTGGCGTCGGCCTCTCGCGTGGCGCGGGCGTCGAGCGTGACTGCTGCTGCGGGCAACGTGCCTGCTTCGAGTTGCCCGCGCAGCCGCGCCTGCACACGCGCGTCGAGCTTCGCGGCCACGCCCGTACCGCGACCTTCGGCGATGCCTTGCGGCGAAGGCAGGCCGCGCAGATCGAGCTCGAGCGGGCCGCCCAAGCGTCATCGCTGCAAGGCTCGAGTCGATCCGCGAAGGGCGCAGGTTCTTCGTGTCGAGGTCCAGGCGCAACATGGGTCCGTCCCACAGGCCCTTGCCGCTGACGCGCCCGGCGCCGTCGTGCAGGTCGAGGTCCACGCGATCGATCACGACACGATCACGCGCGTCGAGGCTGCCGCTGGCTTCGACGATGGCGCGCGAGATGGGTACGCGCTGTTGGTCTAAGCGGCCGGGCTCGGCGTTCTCGAGTGTGGCGCGCACGCGCATCGCAGCGTCGCGTGAGGGCATGGCCAACGTGGCGCTGCCGCTCAGGCGCGTGCGCGGCGCCGCGGCGTCGAAGGCCGACAGATCGAGATCGCGCAACGTGGCGTCGAGGGCCGCGACCGGCCATGGCGCGAAGGGCTCGAGCGTGGTGCGCGCGTCGAGGCTGGCCGTGGGCGCCGTACGCGCCGGGTCAGCCGACGGGCTTGCGCCGGTGCGCAGGCTGGCCTTCGCATCGAGCTTCGCCAGCGGACCCTCGAGGTGCGCCTGCGCCTGCCAGGGCAAGCGCGCTGGTGTTGTTTGTGGTTGTGTGTCGGCCGGTCGCGCGTCGACGTCAAATGCGACCGCCATCGGCGCATCGGCATCGACCGTGCCCTTCGCGCCGAAGCGTGTGGCCCGCCATGTGAAGGCCAGGTTGTCGACGCGATGGCGCGCACCGCCGGACTCGCCAAGGTGCAAGCTGCCGCGCAGATCGTGAAGGTCATGCGACGGCGGCGTGTTCGGCGCGACCACCAGCGTGTCAATCTGCGCGTCGATCAGCGAAAGCGCGAGCGGCATGCGCAGGCTGGCGGGTGCAGTCGTTGGCCCTGTCGATGGCGGCAACTTCACTTCGACGCGAGCGGCCTTCAGCTGCTGCACCGTGATCGCGAACCATTGGCCGGGCGCAGGGCGCCAGCTCCATTGCGCGTCGGCCCAGCTCAAATCGTGCGCGACCACGGTCGTGTCGCGGGCCTGGAACTCGAGACGCTTGGCCGCGAACGCGCCGCCGAACAGCGGCCCCTGTTGGCCTTCGATGCGCAGGCCCGGCACGCGTGCGAGCACCGCCGCGGCGCCCGACTCGCTGCGAAGCGTCCACCAAGTCGCGACTGCGAGCACGATGGCGACCAGCAGCAACAAGGCTGCGAGTGCCGCGATGAGGCGTCGTGCACGGCGTGGCGAGTGCGCAGGAACTGGCGCATCAGGCGGTGTCGAGCCCGCGTCGTGTTCGTTCATCAGAACACCACGCCCACCGACAGATGCAGCCGGCTGCGGCGCGTCTCATGCCCCCACGCCCAGTCGACGCGCAGTGGCCCCACAGGGCTGCGCCAGCGCACGCCCACGCCGGCACCCCACACGGGGTCGAGTTCGCCCCAGCGTTGCGCGGCCTGGCCGGCGTCGGCAAACACGGCCCACCAGACGCTGGGCAGACGGTCTGACACGGGCCGTGCGACTTCGGCGCTGACGCTTGTCATCACGCGGCCGCCGGCCACCGAGCCGTCGACGATCGGGCCCAGGCTGCGGTAAGCGTAGCCGCGCACCGAGTCGTCGCCACCCGCGCGAAAGAGTTGCGTGTCGGGGATCGCGACCGCGTTGCGCGCGAAGACCTGCGCGGCTTCGGCGCGCAACTGCGAGTGAAAGCCCGCGCCCAGCGGTTGCCACCACCCCACGCGCCCGAGCACGCGCGCATACGGGCCGCTGTCGGCATGGCTGCTGCGTGCGTAGCCTGCGCCGGTGTGCGCCGTGATGCTCCACCCGTCGGTGGGCAGCACCACGTTGTCGACCTTGCGCCAGGTGCCGTGGAAGTTGGCCGACGCGGCGTTGATGGTCGTGGTGGCCAGCGCGGTGCGGCGTTCGGCGCGTTCGACCTCGAGGAACGTGCTGCGCTCGCGCTGGGTTGTTTCCTGCACGCGTGCCACGCGCGCGCGCAGCGAACGCACGATGTCGCTGTCGTCGGCGGCAACCAGCCGCTCGAACGTGCCACCGACGAGGTTGCGGTACAGGTCGGGCTGCGCGTGTGACGACAGCTCGCCTTCCCACGCCTGTCGCAGGCGCCCGATCTCGAGCTTGTTGCGTGCCGTGGCACGTTGGCCGAACGCGCGGCGGTGCGTGTGTTCGACCGACACGCGTGGCCCCGTGTTGGCGCTGATGCCCAGCCCCAACGTCGCTTGGTGCAGCGGCGCTTCTTTCAACCGAACGATCACTGGCGTGCCCGCGGGGTCGGCGTTGTCGGTGTCCAGCACCACGCCGGCCTGGTCGTACAGGCCGGTGCGCAGCAGCCGGTCCTGAAAGTCGAGCAGCGCCGCTTCGGTGGCCGGCGCGCCACGATCGAAGCCGGCGAGGTTGCGCACGGTCTGGCTGTCCTGCTGCGCGAGGCCTTCGATTCGCAGTTCACCAACGTGATAGAGCGGGCCGGTGTCGAGGATCAAGGAAGAGCCGCACGCGATGGCGTCGCGCGTCGACCTGCGCCGACGTGCCCGACCACGACGCGGCGGCGTAGCCCTGGGTGCGCAGCCGCGCCAGCATCGTGGTCTTCGCGTCTGCCCACACTGCGTTGCGGAAGGGGCTGCCTTGTTGCAGCGGCCACTGCGCGCGCAACGTGGACAGCAGTCGCGCCGACTCGGCGTCACCACCCTGCGCGCGGCGCTCGAGGTCGCCCTGCACGTCGAAGTCCAGCCGTTCGATGCTGGCGCGCGGGCCGGGGTCGACTTGCAGGCGGATGCGAGGTGCGGTGAGGCTGCATGCGGTGCGCTTCGATGCGCACGCCGCAGCGCGCCGAAGTAGCCCTCGGTCTCGAGCAGCGTGCGCACCTGCGCGGGCGTGGCCGCTTCGATGCGCCGCAACTCGACGTCGCTCAGGCTCTCGCCAGCGCTGGCGCGCGCGAGCCGCGCGAGGTCGAGGTGACGATCCAGCAGTGCGCGCAGCGCGTCGGGGGCGTCGATCTCGAGGTTGACGGCGGGGTTGCGCTCGGCGCCGGTGGCGGCGCCGGTGCTGACGCCGATGTGCGTCGGCTCGGGCGCCGCGCTGGGTGCCTGGCATCGACGGCCACGACGCGCAGCCCGTGGACGAGCGCCAGCACGGCAACGGCGATGGCCGCGCGCAGGCGCTCGGGAGCAACACGCGGTCAACGGCTCAGCAGCCGCATCGCGCCTTCGAGCCCGGACAGCGTCAGCGGGAACATGCGCTGAGCCATCAGCTGCTGCACGATCGCGATGCTCTGCCGGTAGCCCCAGACGCCCTGCGGCTCGGGGTTGATCCATGCGTAGTGCGGGAATGCGTGCGTCAGCCGCTGCAACCATTCGGCGCCGGGCTCTTCGTTGTTGTATTCCACGCTGCCGCCGGGTTGCACGATCTCGTAGGGGCTCATCGTCGCGTCGCCGACGAACACGAGCTTGTAGTCGCGGTTGTACCTGCGGATCACGTCCCACGTGGCGAACTTCTCGGCGTAGCGGCGGCGGTTGTTCTTCCACAGGAAGTCGTAGACGCAGTTGTGGAAGTAGAAGAACTCGAGGTGCTTCAGCTCGGACTTGGCCGCGGAAAACAATTCTTCGACGCGATGGATGTGTTCGTCCATCGTGCCGCCCACGTCCATCAGCAACAGGACTTTCACCTTGTTGTGACGCTCGGGGATCATCTTGATGTCGAGCATGCCGGCGTTGGCCGCTGTGGCATGGATCGTGTCGTCGAGCGCGAGTTCCAGGTCGCTGCCTTCTCTTGCAAATCGGCGCAGGCGCCGCAGCGCGACCTTGATGTTGCGCGTGCCCAACTCGACGCTGTCGTCGTAGTCGCGGTAACTGCGCTGCTCCCACACCTTCACCGCCGACTTGCCGCCGCCCTTGCCGCCGATGCGCACGCCCGCGGGGTTGTAGCCGCCGTGGCCGAAAGGGGAGGTGCCGCCGGTGCCGATCCACTTGCTGCCGCCTTCGTGGCGGCCGTCCTGTTCCTCGAGCCGCTTCTTCAGCGTGCTCATCAGTTCGTCCCAGCCCATCGCCTCGATCGCGTTCTTTTCTTCGGCCGTGAATTCGCGTTCGACCAGCTTCTTCAGCCAGTCGTCGGGCAGCTCCTTCATCAGCACGCCGACGGTCTGCACGCCTTTGAAGTACGCGGCGAAGGCGCGGTCATAGCGGTCGTACAGCGACTCGTCCTTCACCAACGTGGCGCGGGCCAGGTGATAGAAGGTGTCGATGCTCGGGCCGTCGTGGTCGTCGAGCACGCCGGCCTTCAGCGCCTCGAGCAGCGTGAGGTATTCCTTGACCGACACCGGCAGCTTCGCCGCGCGCAGGGTGTAGAAGAAGTCGCTGAGCATGGGGTGAGCGAAGTATCCGGCAAAGAGCTTGCGGATCGGTGCGGGTCTGGTCCGAATCTTGTCCGACCAAGGTGTGAGTCTCGTGCGCAGTCGGGGGCTGCGGCGCCTCAGCGTCTGCTGGGGCAGCGCGGGCACGCCTTCCAGGTCGTGCAGCCACGGCATCGCCGAACGGGCCCAGACCTGCTTGCGCGGCGCGAGCTGCGCGCGCTGGTCGACGCAGCCCAGGCGAATGCCATAGGCCGTGGGCGTGGCATCGGCGCTGGTGGCGTAGATCGGCGTGCCGCAGTCACCGCAGAAGCCCTGCGCGCGCCGGTTGCCGCTCTGGGCCGTCTTCACGTACAGCTTAGGCGTGCCGGTGAGGCTGAAGTGTTCGGCCTTGCAGAACGCCACCGCGCGAAACGGCGCGCCCGACATCACTTGGCAGTCACTGCAGTGGCACGCGACGACGCCCGCTTCGTCGATTTCGGCTTCGAAGCGGACCTTGCCGCAATGGCAACCGCCGGTGATCTTCGTCATGGCCCACTCCTCGTTGGATGGACGCCCGCGATGGCGTCCTCGAGGGCGACTCTATGACGGTGCGTCGGCGACCGCTGGTCGAGCCATTGTTTCGGCCGAGCGCGATCAGGCAGTCGAACGCCTGCGGCTCGCCGCGCCCACGCCGAGTAGCCCGACCACTGGAACGAGAACGTCACCGTCTGCGTTTTGTCGCAGCCGCGCTGAAAGAACAGTCGGCGGCCTGCGCGGGGGCCATCAGTGCGAGCGAAACGGCAGCGGTTGAAACCTTGCACAACTGCGAAAGTAAACGGTTCATTTCTGGACTCCCTCCTTGGGTGTGTTTCCGAACGTGTCGATTGTCTGCATGTGGGTGGGTATGAGCCCCCCGTGCACGTCTTGACAACTCGCCTGAGGTTGGAGGGCAACGAATCAGGCACCGCACACAGCAGGAATGTGCGTTTTCCGGGTATTTCCTAATGCCGAAATAGTTCGTCGAAATAAAACTCCTGGCATGGCTCGATTGCAGTCTCGCCAGATCTCGCAGTTGCACCTTTACCAGGTGCTGCACGCCATGCGTCTGGCGGGCGAGCCGCAGTCGCGCGCCGAGGTGGCCGAGCTGACGCGCCTGAGCCAGCCGGCGGTGTCGTCGCTGACGCGCCGCCTGCTCGAGAGTGGCGCGCTGATGGAAGCGGGCGCGCGGCCGTCGCTGGGTGGCGGCAGGCGCGAACGTGAACTGGCGCTGAACCCCGAGCACGCCTGGGTGGTGGGCGTGAAGGTGTCGCTGCACCAGTGCACCGTCTCCCTCGCCGACTTCGCCGGGGGGGTGCGCAACACTGTCAAGTGGCCGCTGGATGCACCCATCACCCCGGCGGCGTTCGTCAAGCTGATGGCGCGGCGCATCGAGGCCTTTATCGACGAAGCCGGTGCCAGCGTGCGCGCACGGCTGGCGGGCGTGGGCGTGGCGTTGCCGGGCTTCATCGATTCCATCGACGGCGAGGTGCATTGGTCGGCCGTGTTGCGTGGCACTCGCGGCACGGCCACGGTGCCGCTGGCGCAGGCGCTGACCGACGCGTTGGGCGTGCCGGTGCTGATCGAGAACGACGCCAACATGCTGGCGCTGGCCGAGCAGTGGTTCGGTCAGTCTGCACACCAGAACAACACCGCGGTGGTGACGCTGGAACACGGCCTGGGCTTGGGCCTGGTGCTCAACGGCGAGTTGTATCGTGGCCACGCCGGGCTGGCGGCCGAGCTGGCCCACATCCAGGTCGACGCCCAGGGCCACCCCTGCCGCTGCGGCAAACGTGGCTGCCTGGAAACCTACGTCACCCATGACGCCGTGGTGCGCGATGCCCGGGCTGCCAAGGTGCTGCCCCCTGCCAGGGGTGAAGAGTCCTTCGAAGCGGTCGTCGCGGCCTACACCGGGCTGGTCGATCGTGCCCGTGCGGGCGAACCGTCGGCTGTCGCTCTATTTCAGCGTCATGGCCGCCTGCTTGGTCAATGGCTCGGAAACGTGGTCAACCTTTTGGCGCCCCAACTCGTCATCCTCGATGGCGGCAGTGTGGTTGCGGCTGACCTGTACCAGCAGGCGTTGCGCGCAGCCATGGACGAAGCCATGGTGCTGCCGCACCGCGGCCGTGTCACGCTGGTGGTGCGCCACTGTGGCGACGAAGTTTGGGCGCGTGGCGCAGCGTCATTGGTGTTGCAACGCCTGGATGAATCAGCGCAGATTGTCGAATCGGCTTCTCGCCACGGTTTTGATAGTGAAAAGCGTCGGAAGACGGTCCGACCCTCGAGCCCTGAACGCGCCGGTGCCCGTCCTGCCCGGTCGCTCCAACCCCTTTGACATCAAGTCGATCCCAGGAGACCTCATGAATCTGAAGCACAAGCTCATCACTGCCGCCCTGCTGGGCGCGTTCAGCTCGATGGCGGCGGCGCAAGCCGTCGGCGTGAGCTGGTCCAACTTCCAGGAAGAGCGCTGGAAGACCGATGAGAAAGCGATCAAGGACCAACTGACCAAGCTGGGCGGCAGCTACGTCAGCGCCGATGCGGGTGGCTCACCCGAGAAGCAGTTGGCCGACATCGACGGCCTGATCTCCAAGGGTGCCAAGGCGCTGATCATCCTGGCGATGGACAAAGACGCCATCGTTCCGGCGCTGGCCAAGGCCAAGGCGAAAAACATTCCCGTGATCGCCTATGACCGCCTGATCGAAGCGCCCGGCGTGTTCTACATCACCTTCGACAACAAGGAAGTGGGCCGCATGCAGGCGCGCGCGGTGCTGGCCGCCAAGCCGAAGGGCAACTACGTGATGATCAAGGGCTCGCCCACCGACCCGAACGCCGACTTCCTGCGCTCGGGCCAGCAAGAAGTGCTGGACGCCGCGATCAAGAGTGGCGACATCAAGATCGTCGGCGAGGAATACACCGACGGCTGGAAGCCCGAGACCGCGCAGAAGAACATGGAGCAGATCCTCACCAAGAACAACAACAAGGTCGATGCGGTGGTGGCCTCCAACGACGGCATGGCCGGTGGGGTGGTTGCGGCGCTGTCGGCCCGCGGCTTGAAGGGCGTGCCGGTGTCGGGCCAAGACGGTGACCACGCCGCGCTCAACCGCGTGGCGATGGGCTCGCAGACCGTGTCGGTGTGGAAAGACTCGCGCGACCTGGGCCGCGAAGCCGCCACGGCTGCGGTGTCGCTGGCCAACGGCAAGCCGGTGGCCGGTGCCGTGAAGTGGGCCGACGGCGCGAAGAAGGTGCCGATGGACGCCATGTTCCTGAAGGCCGTGCCGGTGACGCAGGCCAACCTGGCCGCTGTGATCAGCGCCGGCCACATCGCCAAAGACGCCGTGTGCAAGGGCGTGGACAAGGCCGCTGGGCCCGCTGCCTGCAAGTAAGCCCTCGGGCAAAGGCCGGTGAGTAGCCGGCCGGAGACTGCGTGAGCTGAAGGCCGCCTCGGCCTTCAGGCTCCCGCATACCCAAGAACAAGGAGCACCCCATGCTCAATCAACTTCAAGTCAGCGCCCTCGACCTGCGGCTGTCCATCATGGCCGCCGTGTTGGCGTTCATGGCGCTGATCTTTCACGTCTTCACCGGCAACTTCCTCACGCCGGAGAACCTCTACAACATCGCCCAGCAGACGGCCGTGGTCGGCATCGTCGCCGCAGCCATCGCGCTGATCATCGTGGCGCGGCAGATTGATCTGTCGGTGGGCTCGGTGATGGGTGTGGTGGGCGTGCTGATCGCCTTCTTGATGTACACCAAGGGCTGGCACTGGGTGCCGGCCAGTCTGGCCGGCTTGGCTGTGTCGCTGCTGATCGCCCTCTATCAGGGCTGGCTCACCGCTTATCTCGGCGTGCCGTCTTTCGTGGTCACGCTCGGCGGCCTGATGTCGTTTCGTGGCGCCGCCTTTCTGGTGGCCGACGGCAAGACGCAACCGATCACCGACCCCACCTTCCTGCTGCTCGGCGGCGGCCTCGATGGCGCGCTGGGCCCCACGGTGAGTTGGGCGCTGGGCCTGGCCTTGGCGGCGCTGCTGCTGTGGAACACCTTCAGCCGACGTCGCAACGCGGTGGCGCACGGGTTCCCGCTTCGGCCGCTGTGGTTCGACGCTGCGTTGTCGGGCTTCTTCGTGCTGGTGCTGCTGATTTTTGTGGCGACGATGAACGCCTACGTGCTGGCCGACAAAGGCGCGGGCCAGGGCATTCCGATCCCGGTGGTGATCTGGGGTGTGGTCGTGATGGCGATGGCCTTCATCGTCAACCGCACGCGTTTCGGCCGCTACGTCTACGCCATCGGCGGCAACCCCGAGGCGGCGTTGCTGGTCGGTATTCCGGTGAAGAAGGTGATGCTGAAACTCTTCCTGCTGCTGGCGGTGCTGGTCACCGTGGCGGCGGTGGTGTCGGTATCGCGCCTGAACGCGGGCACCAATTCGCTGGGTACCAACATGGAGCTGTACGTCATCGCCGCCGCGGTGATCGGCGGCGTGGCGCTGTCGGGTGGCAGTGGCACCGTGCTGGGCTCGGTGCTGGGCGCGCTGATCATTCAGTTTCTGGAGAGCGGGCTGCTGCTGATGGACGTGTCGATCGGCTGGCGCATGGTCATCATCGGCCAGGTTCTCATCGTCGCTGTCGTCTTCGACGTTCTGTATCGCCGCGCCACCGGGGAGCGCATGTCATGAGTACAGCCAATACAGTCAATACCAATCCGCTCATCGAAATGAAGGGCATTCACAAAGCCTTTGGCGGTGTGCGTGCGGTGGAAAATGTTTCGCTGACCGTATTCCCTGGCGAAGTGGTGGCGCTGCTTGGCCACAACGGTGCGGGCAAATCCACGCTGATGAAGATGCTGGCGGGCGCCTACCCGATTGATTCGGGTGAGGTGCGCATCGAAGGCCAGGCCGTGAAGATCGCCAACCCGGCCGATTCGCAGAACCTGGGCATCGAGACGATCTACCAGACGCTTGCGTTGGCCGACAACCTTGACGCGGTCGCAAACCTATTCCTCGGCCGCGAGTTGATGACGCGCTGGGGCACGCTGGATGACTACGCGATGGAGAAGGCCGCGCGTGAGGTCTTTCACCGCCTCAACCCGAACTTCAAAAATATCCGCGTGCCGGTGCGTTCACTCTCCGGCGGGCAACGTCAGGTGGTCGCCATCTCACGCGCGCTGTACTTCAACGCCAAGGCGCTGATCATGGACGAGCCCTGCGCCGCGCTCGGCCCCGAAGAGACACGCATGGTTCATGACCTGGTGCGCAAATTGAAGGCGCAGGGCGTGGGCATCTTCCTGATCTCACACGACATGCCCGATGTCTTCGGCCTGTCGGATCGCCTGTCGGTGATGAAGAACGGCAAGACCGTCGGCACCTTCCGCACCGCCGAGGTCAACGAAGACGAAGTGCTCGGCATGATCATCGCGGGCAAGAAGGTCACACGCGTGCCAGAGGCTTTCGTGCCAGCGTGACAGGCGTGGCAACGCTCTCTCTCTCCCTCGCCCGCCTGCGGGAGAGGGCTGGGGTGAGGGTGGTCGCATGGGTCACGTGCGTCTTCACCCTGCACGCCACCGCGCAAACCGACGCCCCCATACCGCCAATCCCCCGCTTCATCGAAGAAACAGAAAGCTCAGGCTTCAACAGCCGCTTCGACGGTGAGGCCGAATACCTGGTGGGCGGTGGCGTCGCGGCTTTCGACTGTGATGCCGATGGCCTGCCCGAGGTCTACGTCACCGCCGGCGTGAATAAGGCCAAGCTCTATCGCAACAAAAGCGCACGCGGCGGTGCGCTGAAGCTGTCGGAAGAACGCTCGGGCCTGGAACTGACGAACGCGCTGGGCGCGTACCCGATCGACATCGACGCTGATGGCCATGCTGACCTGGTAGTACTGCGCGTGGGTGAGGTACAGGTTTATCGCGGCCTGGGCGCATGCCGTTTCGAACGCGCGAACGACACCTGGAAGTTCGCCAGCGGCAACGCCTGGCACTCGGCCTTCGCCGCGACTTGGGAACGTGGGCAAAGCTGGCCCACGCTGGCGCTGGGCACGTACACCGACCGCGGCAAGCCCGAATTCCCCTGGGGCAGTTGCACGCCGGCCAGCCTGGTGCGCCCGGCATCACCCACCGGTGGCGCGTATGCACCGGCGACGCCGCTTCTGCCAGGCCACTGCGCGCTGTCGATGCTGTTCACCGACTGGAACCGCAGCGGCGAGCCTTCCTTGCGCGTGAGTAATGACCGCGAGTACTACAAGGGCGGGCAAGAGCAGTTGTGGAAACTCTCACCCGGCGCAGCTCCAGCGCTGTATACCGCAGAACAAGGCTGGAAGCCGCTGCAGATCTGGGGCATGGGCATCGCAGGCTACGACCTTGACGGTGACGGCCTGCCGGAATACTTCCTCACCAGCATGTCCGACAACAAGCTTCAACAACTCGAGGCCGGCGCTGCGCGGCCGAGCTACAAAGACATTGCCTACAAACGCGGCGCCACCGCGCACCGGCCCTACGTGGGCGGTGATGTGCATCCTTCTACCGCATGGCATGCGCAGTTTGCCGACATCAACCACGACGGGTATGCCGATCTGTACATCGTGAAGGGCAATATCTCGTCGATGCCTGACTTCGCCGCGCTGGACCCGAACAACCTGCTGCTTCAGCGCGCGGATGGTCAGTTCGTGGAAGTTGGTGATAAGGCCGGCATGGCGAGCTTCAAGCGCGGCCGTGGTGGTTTGGCCGTTGATTTGAACGGCGACGGCCTGCTCGATCTGCTTGCGGTGAACCGCTGGGACAAGGCCCAGTTGTGGCGAAACGTCGGCACCGGCACCGCCGACAAGCCGCAGGCGATGGGCCATTGGCTGCAATTGCGGCTGCGCCAGAGCGGCGGTAATCGCGATGCGATCGGCGCCTGGGTCGAGGTTGATCTGGGCAACAACCGCATCGTGCGGCACGAACTGACCATCGGCGGCGGCCACGCCAGCGGCCAACTCGGCTGGATGCACTTCGGCCTGGGTGGCCTGGGTGGAGCCACGCAGGTGAAGCTGCGTGTGCAATGGCCTCAAGGTGAATGGAGCGCATGGTCGGCGGTGAACGCAGACAGCTTCTACGTCGTGGATCGCAGCACGGGTGTTGCCGCATGGAAGCCCCTGCAATGAAGCGACTGCTGGTCGCCTTCGCCTTGATGGCTTGCGCTGCCATCCCAGCGCGCGCGCAACCGGCACGTGACGCATCACAGCACAGCGCCAACGTCGCGGTCGAATGGTTTCAGCTCTCGCTGCAACTTACCCAGCAGACACCGGGCTTCAGCCCTCCTGTGGCGGCACGTGCGCTGAGCTACCTGGGCCTTGCGCTGTATGAGTCGGTGGTGCCCGGCATGCCTGCGCATCAAAGCCTGGCCGGGCAATTGAACGAACTCGATTCACTGCCCTGGGCCCAGCCCGACGAGGTGCTGCACTGGCCCACCGTAGCCAATGCATCGATGGCCGCGATGACGCGCATGATGTTTCCCACCGCCAGCGCCGAGCTCAAAACACGCATCGAACTGCTCGAGCGCAGCCTGCCGCTGAAGGTCGCGCAAGACTTCGATCCGGCGGCCATCACCGCCGAGAGCCGCAGCCGCTCCGAAAGCTTCGGCAAGCTGATGGCGATGGCCATCATGACCTGGGCCCGCACCGACGGCGGCCACGAAGCGTGGGGCCCACTCAAGCGGCACCAGCGCAACTACGTTCCCCCCAGCGAACCGGGCGCCTGGTCGGCCACACCCCCGGTCTTCGCACCGGCGCTGCTGCCTTACTGGGGTGAGAACCGGCCCTTCGTGCTGAAGCGCGCCGCCGATTGCCTTGCGCCGCCGCCGCCCGCGTATTCCGAAGAACGCGGCTCGGCCTTCTTCAAAGAAGGCGAAGAGGTCTTGCGCATCGCCAACGCCGCCACCCAAGAGCAGCGCCAGTTCGCGCTCTACTGGGCCGACGACCCGGGCAAGACGCCCACACCCGCCGGCCACTGGGCCCACATCGCGGGTGACGTGCTGAAGGCCCGCAAAGCCACACTGGCCGAAGCCGCCGAAGCCTACGCACGACTCACACTCGCGATGAACGACGCCTTCATCGCGGCCTGGCACAGCAAGTACCAAGTCAACCTCATCCGCCCGGTCACGTATGTGCAGTTGGTCATCGACAGCAACTGGACGCCGTCGCTGATGAACACGCCGCCGTTTCCCGAGTACCCCTCGGGGCATTCGGTGCAATCCAGCGCCGCCGCCGGTGTGCTCACCGCGATGTTCGGCGCCGACAGCGCCTTCACCGACAACGCCCACAACGACCGTGGCTGGGGCCCGCGCAACTTCAAAAGCTTCAAAGCCGCGGCCGATGAAGCCGCACTGTCGCGCTTGTACGCCGGCATCCACTTCCGCAGCGGCGTGAAGGGCGGGCAGGTGCAGGGCGATTGCGTGTCGCGACGTGTGATGGAGCTTAAGACGCGACGCTGAGCCCGCAAGGCGAATCAGCGGCATGGGCCCGAGCCGCGTCGCCAGGGCCGAGGTCAGGTCGATGAGGTCGCGATCAGCCGATCAGGCATCCACTGTCGACCACACCAATGCCAGCACCGTACCCAGCGTCACGAACAGCGCCGTACCGATGCCGATCCACATTCCCAGCCTGCTGTTGTCGTCGTCGTCCATGAAGCGAATCTCCTGGTCTTCTTCGCGCGACGTGGCGCGACGTGTCTGAAAGGCGCGCGATTGTGCCAGTCGATCAGAAGATCGCGTGGTCGCCGCGCTCGTCCGTCGCCGTGCCGGCCATGAGCCGCGCGTAGTGCTCGAACAGTGTGTCGCCGCCTGTTTCGGGCGTCGCCGCGGCGTCGTACCGGCCGGTCGCGGGATCGAGCACGAGCATCGACTCGGTGGCGTAGTAGCGGCCGATGCGCGCCAGCTCGGCCTTCGCGGCCGCTGCAGGCCACACCCGGCGCGCGGCGCCCAGCCCCGTGATCACGCCATTCAGCAGCGCCAGCGGCACCCGCCTGAACTGCGGCGGCCGACCGACCAGCTCGAACAGCTTTTCGCCCATCGCCCGTGGCGTGAGTGCCGGGCCTGGCCCGCCGATCGGCAGGATGCGGTTGTGGCGGCTCGGCTCGTCGATGCAGCCAGCCAGGTATTCGGCCAGGTCGCGGTCGCTGATCGGCTTGCAGGCGGTCAGCGTGCCATCGCCGAACACGAGGTAGGGTTTGCCGCGCCGCACGCGCTCGACCTGACCCGAGAGCGACTTGAAGAACGCGGTCGGCCGCACGATCGAGTACACGAGGCCCGAGTCGACGAGGGCGCGCTCGAAGGCGAGCTTGGCGCGCTGGAACTCGAGCCGCGGCTTCTGCACGCACAGGGCCGACAGCAGCACGACCTGATGCACGCCAGCCCGGCGAGCCGCGTCCAGCGCGTTCATGTGCGCCTGGTGATCGATGGCCCAGGCGTCGCTTGGCGCGCCGGTGCGCGAGGCGAGGCACGACACCCACACATCAAACCGCTCGCCGCGAAGGCCCTCGCGGTCGAGCGACTCGGGGTCGGTGACATGGCCGAAGCGGACAGTCGCCCCTTTGAACAGTCGCTCGGTGTCTTGCGCCGAGCGCGCACCAACGGCCCCAGCCGCCGCCCCCGCCGCCGCGTGCGGGCGGACGAAGCACACCACCTCGTGCCCGCGCGCCAGCAGGGCCTGCACCGTGGCGCGGCCGATCGTGCCGGTGGCGCCGAGCATGAACACGCGGCGCGGCGGCATGGGGCTAGTCACCCTTGCGTCGCGCTCGCTTGCCGCCCGCCTTGTCGCCGGCCGTCGTGTGCCCCGCGATCCACGCGAAGAACTCTTCGTACCACTGCTTGCTGTTGCGCGGCTTCAGGATCCAGTGGTTCTCGTCCGGGTACCACAGCAGCCGCGCGTCGACGCCGCGCGCTTTCAGCGTGTGGTAGTACGCCAGGCCTTGTGCGTCGGGCACGCGGTAATCCAGCAGGCCGTGGATCACGAGCGTGGGCGTGGTCATGTTCTGCGCGAAGGCGACCGGGCTCTGGCGCGCGACACCTTCCGCGTTGTCCCAGTACCAGCCGCCGAGTTCTTTCGGGAACCAGCTCCATGCGTCGCTGGCGAAGGTGGCGGTCCAGTCGTAGCAGCCGGCGTGGCAGACGTAGGCGGCGTAGCGCCCCGCGGGCACGTGGCCGTTCATCCACGCGACCATGTAGCCGCCGTAGCTGCCGCCGCTGGCGTACACGCGCCTGCGGTCCACCCACGGTTCGGCCAACAGCGTGTCGGTGGCGGCTTCGACGTTGGCCAGTTCCAGTTCGCCCCAGCGATGCGTGATGGCGTCTTTGAACACATAGCCGAAGCCGGTCGAGCCGTGGTAGTTGACCTGGCAGACCACGTAGCCTTGCGCGGCGAACACCTGCGTGTTCCAGCGCTGATGCCACGCGTTGCCGACGGCGGTGTGCGGGCCGCCGTGAATGCTGTGCAGCAGCGGCCAGGTCTTCGCCTTCTTGGCGCGTGTGCCGTTGTTGTCGACGCTGTTGTTGTCGAAGTCGGGCGGGTACGTCAGCCACATCTGCACCGCATCGCCTTGCGCACCTTCGAACCAACGCTCTTCGAAGCGGCCCATCGCCAGCTTGCGCATCAGCGCGTCGTTGAAGGTCTCGATGCGCACGGGTGCCTGCCCGGGCAGGTGCGCGTGCACGCGTGCGGGGTGCGTGGCGCTGGTGATCACGCTGACGAGCGTGCCTGCCGCGTGGTCGAAGCTCTCGACCCACGCGCCTTCGATCACGATCTCGGCGCGGCGCGACTCGATGTCGAAGCGCCACACGTGCCGCTGCCCCTTTTGCTCGGCGGCGAAGAAGATGGCGCTGCCGTCTTCGCTCCATGCCAGCGGCGCTTCGACCTCGTGGTCCCACTGCCCGCTCACCACTTCCCAGCGGCGCGTGGCGCGCTCGACGATCGCGAGCTGCATCGGCATCGTGTGCTTGCGGCGCTGATGGCTGGCCATGAACGCGATGCGTTGGCCGTCGGGGCTGTACGCGGGTGACGTGCAGTCCCAGTCCTTGTCGGCGACCAGCGTCGTGATGCGGCGCGTGGCGGTGTCGACTTCGGCAATCGCCTGCACGTTGTCAAGCCGCTTCTCTTTCGCGGGGTCGTGCGCGAAGGCGATGCGCTTGCCGTCGCTCGACACGTCGAAGCAGCCGGCGTCGGGTTCGGCGCGGAACAGTTCGATGCCGCTGCCTTCGAACAGGTCGCGCACCTTGCCGCTCGCTGGTTCGCCGTCGAGGTCGACCACGTGCAGATGCGCCGCGCGGCCATGCGGGATGTTGTGGTCCCAGTAGCGCCACAGCGCTTCGCTGGTTGCATAGCCGCTCTCTTTGCGTTCGCGGAAATCCTTGTGCCGCTTGGCCTGCTTCTTCGTGCCTTCCACGTCGGGCCACACCCAAGACACGAACGCGATGCGCTTGCCGTCAGGCAGCCAGCGCAGGCCCTCGACGCCGGTGGCGATGTCGGCCGACGCGCCGGGCTTCGCCGCCGTCGTGTGCGATGACGTAGATCTGGCTTTCTTCGTCCTTCGAGCCTTCTTGCTCGCGTTTGGCGGTGAAGGCGATCAGGTCACCGCGCGGCGAGAAACACGGGTGCGCGTCCTTGTCGCCTGCATGCGTCAAGCGCCGCGGCGCATCGCCCTGGGTCGACAGCAACCACAACCCGCTCGCGCTCTTGTTGTGCTTCATCGACGGCGCGGTGACCGCGACGGCGACCAGGCGACCGTCGGGCGACAGGCTGGGCTCACCGATGCGGTCCAGCGCCCAAAGGTCGTCGACGGTGATGGCGTGGCGCTTTGGTTTCGGTTTCGGTTTCGGTTTCGGTTCCGGTGTTGACGTGAGCGTGCCCTTCTTCGTCGCCATCGCGTACTCCCGATCTTCGGCCCTCAGGCCAGTCGTTCGATCAACCGTTGTCGCGCCGCCGGCCATTCGTCGGCGGTCATGCTGTACATCACCGTGTCGCGCACGCTGCCGTCGCGGCGAAGCGCGTGGTGGCGCAGCACCCCGTCCTTCTTCGCGCCCAGCCGCTCGATGGCCTGCTGGCTGCGGAAGTTGAGTTTGTCGGTGCGCCAGCCCACCAGCTTCGCGCCGAGTGTGTCGAAGGCGTGGCTCATCAACAGCAGCTTGGCAATGGTGTTGACCGCGCTGCGCTGTCGTGAGAGCGCGTACCACGTGTAGCCGATCTCGAGGCGATCAACCGCGGGCACGATGTCGTGGTATCGCGTGCTGCCAATGACCGTGCCGGAAGCGAGATCACGCACGACGAAGGGCAGCATGTGGCCATCGACCTGGCCCTTCAGCGCGGCGTCGACGTAGGCCGCTTCGCCGCCCGGGGAGGGCACGCTGGTGACGTGCAGGTTCCACAGTTCGCCGTCGCGCGCGGCGGCAGCCAGGTCGGCCGCGTGTTCGGTGCGCATCGGCTCGAGGCGCACGGGTGCGCGTTCGAGCGTGACAGGTTCGGGTTTCTTCATGCCGGGTTCTTCCTGCCGACGCCCGACCACACCTCAGCGGTGGTTGCGCTGCATGAACACCAGCTTCTCGAAGAGCGTCACGTCCTGCTCGTTCTTCAGCAACGCGCCCACCAGCGGCGGCACCGACACCTGATCGTCCTTGCTGCGCAGCACGTCGATCGAGATGTCTTCGGCCACCAGCAGCTTGATCCAGTCGAGCAGCTCGCTGGTGCTTGGCTTCTTCTTCAGGCCGGGCAGGCCGCGCACGTCGTAGAAGCTTTTCAGCGCAGCCTTCAGCAGGTCCTTCTTCAGGCCGGGGAAGTGCACGTCGACGATCTTCTGCATCGTCTCGGGGTCGGGGAACTTGATGTAGTGGAAGAAGCAGCGGCGCAGGAAGGCGTCGGGCAATTCCTTCTCGTTGTTCGAAGTGATGAAGACCACGGGCCGGTGGACTGCACGCACGGTCTCGCGGGTTTCGTAGACGTGGAACTCCATGCGGTCGAGCTCGCGCAGCAGGTCGTTCGGGAACTCGATGTCGGCCTTGTCGATCTCGTCGATCAGCAGCGCCACCGGCTGCGCCGCAGTGAAGGCCTGCCACAACACACCCTTGATGATGTAGTTGTGGATGTCTTTCACACGCGCCGAATCGACCAGATCAGCCAGTTGGCTGTCGCGCAGACGGCTCACGGCGTCGTACTCGTACAGGCCTTGCTGCGCCTTGGTCGTGCTCTTGATGTGCCACTGAAGCAGCGGCATGTTCAGCGCCTGTGCGACCTCTTCAGCCAACATCGTTTTGCCCGTGCCGGGCTCGCCCTTGACCAGCAGCGGGCGTTGCAATGTGACCGCCGCGTTGACCGCCAGCCGCAGGTCGTCGGTGGCGATGTAGTGGTCCGAACCGGTGAATTTGCTCGACATGCGGATCACTATAATCTGCGACTGTTTTTCGGCCTTCTGTGGCCATCTGACGAAGAGAAATCCATGAAGAAGACGTTCGTCGTGTCGATCCTGATGGCTGCGGCTTCAGTCGTGATGGCGCAAGATGCCAAGCCGGGAAGCGCTGACAGCGGCGCGAAGAAGGCCCAGATGTGCATCGGCTGCCACGGCATGCCGGGGTACCAGGCGACGTTTCCGGAGGTCTACCGCGTGCCGATGATTTCGGGCCAGAACGCGAAGTACCTTGCGGCGGCGCTGACGGCGTACCGCAAGGGCGAGCGCCGCCACCCGTCGATGCGCGCGATCTCGGGGTCGCTGTCCGACCAGGACATCGCTGATCTCGCGGCCTTTTACGAAGGGCACGCGAAGAACGTCACCCGCGCGCCCGACGCCGTGGCCGAAGCCAGCGCCGACGTGAAAGACCTGCTGACCAAAGGGGCTTGCGCGTCATGCCACGGTGCCAACTACAACAAGCCGATCGACCCGAGCTACCCGAAGCTGGGCGGGCAGCACGCCGACTATCTTTTCGCCGCGCTCAGAAGCTACAAGGTCAAGGGCAACACGCATGGTCGCGACAACGCGATCATGGGCGGGCAGGTCAAGCAGTTCGACACCAAGCAGCTGAAGGCCATGGCCGCCTACCTGGGGTCGCTGCCGGGTGAGATGCAGACGGTGCCGCAAGACAAGTTCATCTCGCGCACGGCGGCGGCGAAGTAGTCGTCTTCAGCGCGTTGCTCGCGTCTGGCCGGGCCGCCAGCGGTTCAACGTCAACGCGTTCAGCACCACGCTGACGCTCGACATCGCCATCGCACCCCCGGCGACGATCGGGCTCAACATGCCGAAGCCCGCGAGTGGGATCGCGATCACGTTGTAGGCAAAGGCCCAGAACAGGTTCTGGCGCACCTTGCGCGTCACGGCGGCTGACAAGTCCAGCGCCTCGAGCACCAGCCGCAGGTCGCCGCGCAGCAACGTCAGGCCGGCTGTTTCCATCGCCACGTCGGTGCCGGTGCCCAGCGCCAAGCCGACGTCGGCCGCCGCCAGTGCCGGCGCGTCGTTGATGCCGTCGCCCACCATCGCCACCTTCAGGCCCTCGGGCAGGCCTTGGCGCAATTCGGCCACGATGCGCGCCTTGTCTTGCGGCAGAACTGGCGCGCGCACTTCGTCGATGCCGAGCTGGCGCGCCAGCGCCATGGCCGCGCCGTGGTTGTCGCCGCTGACCAGCACGCTGCGCACGCCCCGGCGGCGCAGGCCCTCGAGCACGGCCGCGGCTTCGGGCCTGGGTTCGTCACCGAAGGCCAGCAGCCCGAGTGCGAAGACCTTCTGGGCATCGCTGCCCAAGCGCATGGCCAACCAGGCAACGCTGCGCCCTTGCTCCTGAAACGCCCGTGCACGCACGGCCAGCGCGCCGCGGTCGACGCCCAATTCGTCCATCCAGGCTTCGCTGCCCAGCAACATCGGCATGCCTTGCACCGTGCCTTCGACCCCGCGGCCGGGCACCACGCGTTGATCGCTGGCGTCGACCACGGCCACCCGCCCTCGGGCCGCGCGCGTCACGGCCTGGGCCAACGGGTGCGAAGCGTTGCGCTGCAACGCGGCGGCGGCGCGCAGCACGCCGTCTTCGTCGATGCCGGGGCCGGGCAACACCTCGACGAGCGTGGGCTCGCCGCGGGTGAGGGTGCCCGTTTTGTCGAAGGCGATCACGGCCACGTCGCGCATGGCCTCGAGCGCCGACGCCTCGCGCACCAGCAGACCGCGTTGCGCGGCCAGGCCGGTGCCGACCATCAGCGCCGCGGGCGTTGCCAGGCCCAATGCGCAGGGGCAGGCGATGACCAGCACCGACACCGCATGAATGATCGCGCTGGCGTGGTCGGCGCCGGCCAGCTTCCAGCCGACCAGCGTCATCGTGGCGATCACGACGACCGCAGGCACGAACACCTCGGCGACGCGGTCGACCAGTTTCTGCACAGGGGGCTTGGTCGCCTGCGCCGATTCGACCAGCTTCACGATGCGCGACAGCGACGTCTGCGCACCCACCGCCTCGGTGCGCACGACGATGACGCCGTCGACGTTGAGCGTGCCCGCCGCGACCGACGCGCCGGGTTCTTTCACCACCGGCTGGCTTTCGCCGGTGAGCATCGACTCGTCGACATGCGTGCGCCCGTCGACGATGCAGCCGTCGACCGGCACGCGCCCGCCCGCCTGCACCACGATCAGGTCACCGACCTGTACCTGCGACAGCGCGACGTCGCGTTCCTGCCCGTCGACGCGCAAGGTGATGGTGTCAGGGCGAAGCGACCGCAGCGCCTCGAGGGCGGCCAGCGTGCGGCGCCGGGCGCGCGCCTCGAGCCATTGGCCGAACAGCACCAGCGCGATGACCATCGCCGCGCTCTCGAAGTAAAGACCATGGCCGCTCGCCCCCGCACTGTCGCGCAGCCACAGCCACACGCTCAGCGCCCACGCCGCGCCCGTGCCCAAGGCGACCAGCACGTCCATGTTCGCGCTGCCCGTCCGCAGCGACTTCGCCGCGCCAACGAAGAAGCGCGCGCCCAGGCCGAATACGACGATGCTCGACAACATGAATTGCGCCCATGCGGGTGGCATCCAGTGCACGCCCAGCGGCGCGAGCAGCATCGGCAGCACGAGCGGGGCGCTTAAGCTCAGCGCGATGGCGGCCAACCAACCTTGCCGGTCCGCTGCCGCAGGTGCGGCTGGTTCGTCGTCCTGCACCGGGTGCGACGCATAACCGGCCCGGTCCACCGCGCCTGCGGCCGCGGTCAACAACGCATCGACGCTGTCGGCGCCCGCGTCGTGCCGCACGATGGCCTGGCCCGTCGCCAGGTTCACCGACGCCGTGGTCACGCCCGGCACCGCGGCCAACGCGCGTTCGACCCGGCGCACGCACGAGGCGCAGGTCATGCCGTCGATGGCCAGGGTGAGCGTGCTCGAGGCGGAGGTCGTCACTTGGTGCGGCACTGTAGGCGAAGGATTTGCGGGTCAAAGTCGAACAGATCAAGGCAGGCATTCCCTGCCGACGCGAAAATCGGGCACCTTCCTACTCATCGACAAGGATGCTGACCATGATCGAACTGCAACTGCCCGACATGACCTGTGGTCACTGCGTCAAGACGGTGACCACCACGGTCCAGAAGATCGACCCCGCGGCCAAGGTCGAGTGCGACCTGCCGACGCACCAGGTGCGCATCGACACCACGTTGCCGCGAGAGCGCGTGGTGCAGGCCTTGGCGATCGA
The DNA here is from genome assembly GCA_963738615.1 of uncultured beta proteobacterium. GTDB lineage: Bacteria > Pseudomonadota > Gammaproteobacteria > Burkholderiales > Burkholderiaceae_C > CAVTWY01. Next base: position 1,065,322 of record CAVTXI010000004.1, on the reverse strand, counting down.
GGGCTACCCGGCGAATTAGTCCTGCCAGTCCTGGCCCGCGACAGCGTCACCTCGGCGGCAGGTGCTTTTCGCCCTGCCTACACTCGGGCCTTCTTCACATCGATCGGGAGCACGCTGTCATGAAAGCTCGCTACACGACCACGCTGGCGGCAGTGCTGCTGGCCTTCGGCGCCGCGACATCGGCGCAGACGCTGCGCTGGGCCAATGCCGGCGACGCGCAGACGATGGACCCGGTCTCGCAGAACGAAGGCGTGACCAACCAGGTGAACCAGATGGTCTACGAGCGCCTGGTCACGCGCGGCAAGAAGCTGGAGTTCCAGCCGTCGCTGGCGACCGAATGGAAGCAGGAGTCGCCGACGTTGTGGCGCTTCAAGCTGCGCCAAGGCGTGAAGTTCCACGACGGCACGCCGTTCAACGCCGACGACGTGGTGTTTTCGGTGACGCGTGCGCGCGAGCCGACGTCACAGATCGCGAACTACGCCAACAGCCTGGGCACGCCGGTGAAGATCGACGACCATACGGTCGAGTTCCGGCTCGAGAAGGTCAACCCGATCTTCCTCGAACACCTCGACGCGGTGTTCATCATGAGCAAGGTCTGGTGCGAGAAGAACAAGGTTGCCAAACCGCTGGACTTCAAGAACAAGGAAGAAAGCTTTGCGTCGTTCAACGCCAACGGCACGGGCCCGTGGGTCCTGACGTCTCGCGCGCCGGGCGTGAAGACCACGCACAAGCGCAACGCAGACTGGTGGGGCAAGCACGAAGGCAACGTGCAGGAATCGGTTTTCACGCCGATCGGCAACGACGCCACGCGGCTGTCGGCGCTGATTTCGGGCGAGATCGACTTCGTGCAGGACCCGGCGCCGCGTGACATCGCGCGCCTGCGCAACACGGCCGGCGTGAAAGTCATCGACGGCATGGAGCAGCGCATCGTCTTCATCGGCATGGACCAGAACCGCGACAAGCTGCTGTACGGCACCGTGCCCGGCGACAAGAACCCGTTCAAGGACCAGCGTGTGCGCAAGGCGCTGTACCAGGCGGTCGACATCGAGACGCTGAAGACGAAGCTGATGAACGGCATGTCGGTGCCCAGCGGCAGCATGACGCCATCGTCGATCGCGTCGTTCAATGATCCGGCGCTCGAGAGCCGCTACGCGTTCGACCTGAACGCGGCCAAGAAGGCGATGGCCGATGCGGGCTACGCCGACGGCTTCGAAGTCACGCTCGACTGCCCGAACAACCGCTACGTGAACGACGAGGAAATCTGCATCTCGCTGGCGGCGATGTGGTCGCAGTTGAAGGTCAAAGTCAGGGTCAACGCGATGCCGCGCGCGACCTACTTCCCGAAGCTCGAGAAGCACGACACGTCGATGTACATGTTGGGTTGGGGCGGCGCGATCACCGACGCCGAGACCGTGCTGACGCCGGTGATGCGCAACCCCGGCGAGAAGGGCGTGGGCTTCTACAACTACGGCCGCTCGACGAACGACAAGTTCGACAAGCTCGCCGCGGCGTCGAGCAACGAGGGCGACGTGGCCAAGCGCAAAGAGATGATCACGCAGGCGCTGCTCGAGTGGAAGGAGCAGGTGCACACGATCCCGCTGCACCGCCAGATCATTCCCTGGGCGGCGAAGCCGAACGTGACCCTGGTGCACCGCGCCGACAACTACGTGACGGTGGAGTGGGTGTCGGTGGGCGCCACGCCGAAGTGAGTTTGAGCTTCCACGAATGAAACGGCGGCCCGCGGGCCGCCGTTTTGCTGCTCGCGCCGGTACTCATCGGCTGGCCGATTGCCGCAGCTTCTCGACGTAGGCCTCGCCATCCGGCGGCCGACCCGAACGCTGCGACGTCCAGATCATCTCGCCCAGGGCGTCCATCGCGATGTGATGCGCTTCGTGCAGCGAGCCGAGCTTCGTCGCAAGCCGTTCGATGGCTGCGCGCACGCCTTGCGGTTGGTCGATCGAGCACTGCTCGCTGACCGACAGGTGCATGCTCAGGTGCAGAAAGGGGTTGGTGCGGCCTTCCTCGACCGTGTAGCTCGCTGCGACCGCGGCGTCGGCGTCGGCGAGGTCGGGGTGGTATTCGGGATGCTCGTCGATCCAGCCCGCGACGATCGACTGCATCGCGTCCAGGGGCTGGCGCTGCCTGCGGCGCGCGTCGACGTCGCAGAAGAAGCGGCGGACGTCGTGCTGCGAGGGTTGCTGGAACATGGCTGAACGTTAGCGCAAGGCTGTGCTGCATCGACAATCGCGCGGTGATCACCGACTGGCACTTCTACGCGATCGCCGATCCCCGCTGTGCTGCTGGTCGGCCTGTCGAAAAGCGGCTTCCTGACCGGGCTGGGCTCGTTCGCGACGCCAATGCTGGCGCTGTCGATCCCCGCGCCGCAGGCCGCGGCGATCATGCTGCCGCTGTTGATGGTGATGGACGTGACCGGCGTTCAGAAGCTCTGGAAGGAGCGCGACCCTGCGATGCTGAAGCTGCTGCTGCCGGCGGGCCTGGTCGGCGTGGCGGTCGGCATGGCCTTCTTCGGCTCGTTGTCGTCGGCGCAGGTCTCGGTCGTGATCGGCGTCGTCACGCTGGTGTTCCTGGCGCAGCGCCGGCTGGGGCTCACGTTCGAGAAGATCCAGCACTCGGACAACTGGGGCCGGCTGATGTCGGCGGTTTCCGGCTTCACCAGCTTCATCGCGCACGCGGGCGGCCCGCCGATGATGGCCTACACGCTGCCGCTGCGGATCGCGCCGATCACGCTGACGGCGACGATGGCGGTGCACTTCGCCGCATCAACCTCGCGAAGTGGGTGCCGTACGCGCTGCTGGGCCTCTTCGACCGCCGCAACCTGTTGACCGCACTGGTGCTGGTGCCGGTCGCGCCGCTGGGTGTGTGGCTGGGCGTGTGGCTGACGCAAGCGCATGAAGCCCGCGACGTTCTATGTCATCGCCGACGTGGTGATGTTGATCACCGGCGTGCAGTTGATGGCGAAGGCGTGGAGCTGAGGTGCGGCGTGCCAACGCATGCCTGGCTCCCGCGCGTAGCTTCAGACCGTGTCGTACGCCAGCCGCACGTAGATCGGCGCGTAGGCCTCGGCCTGCGTGACTTCGATCAGGTGCTCGCGCGCCAGCTCGAGCATCGCGATGAAGGTGACCACGACCACGGGGACGCCTTTGGCGACGTTGAATAGCCGCTCGAACTCGACGAAGCGTTTGCCTTGCAGGCTGCGCAGCACCAGGCTCATGTGCTCGCGCACCGACAACTGCTCGCGCGTGATGTGGTGGTGCGCCACCAGCTTGGCGCGGCGAAGAATGGCGGCCCACGCGGTGCGCAGGTCTTCGGGGTCGACGTCGGGCAGCCGGGTACCTGCGGCCTGGTCCAGCGCGACCTGGGCGCGCAGGAAGTCGCGGCCCATCAGCGGCAATTCGTCCAGGCGCGCCGCGGCCAGCTTGATCTGCTCGTACTCGAGCAGGCGGCGCACCAGCACCGCACGCGGGTCTTCGGGCTCTTGGCCGTCGTCACGCTTGCGCGGCGGCAGCAGCATGCGGCTCTTGATCTCGATCAGCATCGCCGCCATCAACAGGTATTCGGCCGCCAGTTCGAGGTTGCGCGTGCGGATCTGCTCGACGTAGGCCAGGTACTGGCGCGTGACGTCGGCCATCGGGATGTCGAGGATGTCGAGGTTCTGCCGCCGGATGAGGTACAGCAGCAGGTCCAGCGGCCCCTGAAACGCTTCGAGAAAAACCTCGAGCGCGTCGGGCGGGATGTACAGGTCGTTGGGCAGCGTGAACAGCGGCTCGCCGTACAGGCGCGCCACGGCGACGGCGTCGACGACCGCGGGCGCCAGCGCCCCTTCGGCAGGCAGAGGCAGTTGCTGCATCACGGGTGGCGCGGTGCGACGCCGCTCACCGGCGCTCGCCCTTGTCACCCGGGGCGCCCTTGGCGGCCTGGTCCACGTCGGTCTGGTAAACGTAAGGCTGCTGCCGAACGTTGGCGTCGCGCCATTGGGCCAGCGACTCGCGGTCGATGTCTTTGTCCCACAACAACGACCGCCCGGCGCGCTGTTCAGCCTCGAGTTGTGGCCGCACCTGCCGCAGCTTGTCGATGAAGCGGGTGACGTCGGAGCGGTGAGGTTTCCAGAACAGCGGCATGGCTCGTGTGCAAGGTGTGGTGACGAAGGAAGACGCTGGTACGCAGGCAGAATGCAGATCGACATTTTAAGAGGCGGAGGCTCGTTTGCGATGAAGCTCTTGAAGACATTGACGGCGGTGGTCACGGTGACAATGGTGGCGATGGCAGCGACGATGCTCGTCGCCTGTGACGCCCAGAAGATCATGAAACTCGAAGAAGGCGTGTCGACCGAAGCCGACGTGAAGAAGCAGTTCGGAGAACCGGCCGCGGTGTTCCCGAACGCCGACGGCAGCCGCACCTTCGAATATCCGCGCCAGCCCGCGGGGCAGGAGAACTATTTCATCGTCATCGGCGCCGACGGCAAGATGAGTTCGGTGCGCCAGGTGATGAAGGCGAGCGAGCTCGCGAAGATCACCGCGGGCATGGACAAAGACCAGGTCCGCCGCATCCTCGGGCGCCCCGCCAAGTCGATCAAGTACGACCTGAAGCCTGACGAAGAGCATTGGGACTGGCGTTGGCTTGACGGCCAGCAGTCGAAGATCTTCACCGCCACGTTCGCCCCGTCGGGCAAGGTGATCAAAACCGCGATCATCGACGACCCGGCCGTTGCGCTGCCCGGCGGCAAGTAGCCTCGAGCGCTGTCACGCGTGGACTCTTTGGCCGTTTTTTGAACCGATCAGTTCAATTTATGACTGAATCGTAGTAGCATCGGGTTTTCCGTTTTCCGGGAGTGCCCCATGCTCTATCGGTTGATCTACGCCAGCCACGCTGTCGCCGACTCGTCGTCGAACCGCAAAACGCTGCAGGTGCGCCGCATCGTCGACGAGGCGCAGGCCCGCAATGCAGAGCTTGGCGTCACCGGCGTGCTGTGCGTCAACGACCAAACCTTCGTGCAGGTGCTCGAAGGCGGTCGCGACGCCGTCAACCAGGTCTACGCGTCGATCGTGCGCGACGAGCGTCATGACGGCGTGACCCTGCTGTCCTACGAACACATCGACGAGCGCCGCTTCGCGCATTGGTCGATGGTCGAACTGGACCTGTCACGCGTGAACCCTGCCGTGCCGCTGCGCTACCTGCCGACGACCACGTTTGATCCGACGGCGGTTGCGCCGGCGCAATTGCTGGCCTTGATCGGCGAGCTGGCGGCGTCGGTGGCCGTCGTCGGCCGCGAAGCGCGCACGCCGGCGCCCGCTGCGCTGCAAAAGGCTCGCTGAAGATGAGCCACCACCAAGCCGATCGCCTTTGCGGCTCGCCGCGGCCTACCGCGACGCAGCGTGCTGGCAGCCAGCGCTGCCGCGCTGGTATCGGGCTGCGTCGGCATTCCCGTCGTGGACCGCCTGAGTGCGACGCGCGGCGCAGAGCTGCTGCGTGCGTGCGCCCGCGCCCACGGCGAAGAGGCATGGAAAGGCGTGCGCGACATCAGCGTGTCGTACGAAGGCCAGTGGTACGGGCTCGTTGCGCGCCTGCAGCCCGAACTGGTCGACGAACGCTACCGCAAGCAGTCGCAAGAACGCATCCTGCCGGGCGTGCCGCTGGTCGCGCAGCAGCACCGCGGGCCGGGTGGCGACAAGTTCGTGCTGCGGCAGGGCTCGCAAATTCAGGTGCGCTACGACAGCGCAGCAACGGCACCCGCCGACGCCGACCGCGTGGCCGCATCAGCGCTGGTAGCCGACACGTATCGCATGTTCCTGACCGCACCGTTCGTCTTCCTTGGCGAGAGCGCCGCACCTGCGATGTCCGAGCCGCAGTGGCTGGACGGCCGCCGCATGCAGGTCGTGGTGGTGCGGTGCCAGCCGGGCCTGGGCTGGGACGGCGACGACCGCATCGCTCTCTTCATCGATGACGAATCATTCGTCCTGCGCCGCGTGCGCTTCACGATCGACGCACTGCCGTCGACGAAAGGCGCCGTGGTCGAGATCGACCTCGACGGCCACCGCCGCATCGACGGCGTGTTGTGGCCCACGCAGTTCTTCGAGCGCATCCGCACGCCGGTGCCGATGTTGCCGGCGCACCGTTGGTGGATGACGGGGCTGGACATCAACCGCGGGTTGACCGCGGCGGACTTTCGCGATGCGCGGTTCTCGGCGAAGGCGGCCAGGCCTGCGAGGGCGTTGAACGCCTGAACGCCCTGGCGCCTCGCCGCGCTTGCCTGCTTGGGTCAGTCGACCGCTGTCCAACCGCGGCAGTGGCGGCCTTACCTGTCTAGTTGCTTCCCACGGCGATGACGATACCCAGGATGGCGTCAGCGATGCCGGCGCCGCTGGCCGAGATTTGACACACGATAGGTTGACCAGACGCGACTTCGATTGCCGCGTCTGCGTTGCAGTTGACGCCACCAGCCGGCGCGAGAGTCCCAGTACCCGACGCGAGGTTCACCAGATCCGTTCGCCCGCCGCCTCCGGCCGAGATACCGACTGCAAGGATATTCTTTGCCTTGAGTGCGTTGATCGTTTCGGCAAAGCTGGGACCCGGATACCCGATGACAGGGGCGCTGCTCGAGTTCGAATCATTCTTGACGTGAAATGACGCGTCGGTCCAGAGCACGAATATACGGACTGGCGTCAGCGCAGGAGTAGGCGCGGTTCGGAACGTTGCGCCTTGATTGGCAGCGATCGTCGCCGCAGGATAGCCAGTTACGGTTTGCCCAGCTCCCGTGGCTGCTTGATAAAGCGCAGCCAGCTGGCTCTCCGGAAAATCGGAGCCGTTGCGGGTGAAGAGGCTGTTGATGGCCTGGACGATCGGCTTGGCCCCGGTCCCGTCGTCGATGCTCTGAACATCGAGCAAGCGCTGATAAGGTCGGTCGATCGAAGTGCCCCAGGGCAACACCGGATAGTCATCGAATCGCGCGAGGCCCATATGAATGTTCAGTCCGCTGTCGTCCAGCGCAGTCACAAGCGAGGTTGCGCCCGCCTTGAATGACGCCAAATCATCCGCAAAGCTCCCCGTCGTGTCCACGAGCAGAAAGACGTCCACCGGCGTCAGGAGGAACCGAATCGCTGCTCCTATGTTCAGAACCTTCCCGCTGATCTCGCTCACGTTGGTATTTGGAGTGGCTGTAGCCCGCAGGATCCTTGTTATTTGCTTAACCGTCAGCGTGCTGTCGGTCGCCAACATCAGACCTATCGAACCAGCGACGAGCGGGGCCGCGACTGAAGTGCCGTTCGGTTGCCCATAGTCGCCATCGTCCAACGGACTCGCGAATGCAGCCGGGGCGTAGACGGACATGCCAGGCGCTGCAATATCAACGCCGGCACCTCGATTCGAGAACGGTGCCATGCCAGCTGACTTCGGATCACTCGAAGCATCTGTCGCGCCGACGCTCAAGACGTTATCGGCGTTGATGTTTGCGGGAGTAGAGTCAGCCACGGCACCGCCGTCGTTCCCAGCCGCGACAACAAAAAACACGTCCGGATGATCCGCGAACATGCGGCGCCAATTATCCGTGTATTCGTTAAAGTCCTTTTCCGACGCGTCACATGCGGGACCCAGACGGCTACGGCGCGTCGTTGCGAAACTCATGTTGATGACCTTGGCACCCGCGGCAACCATCTCGGAGATCTGCGCCGCAGGAGAGGCTGAAAGTGCCCTTGTCGCTAACGTGAAAGGTACTGCTGAGCCGTCCGAAGACGTGTCCGGAACGCCACCCAAGATGCCGTTCGTCTGGAATGCCCCGCTTCCACCGTTCGCCGCCCCGATCAGACCCGCGACTGCGGTTCCGTGATCTAGACTTGCTGGACCGCAACTGGACGACGGCCACCCGCTATCGGGTCGCGGTGTGGCGCCTGGGTCGAATGCCACTCCATCGAACTCTGGATGAGCCTGGAAGCCGCGATCAAGTACGCCAACCACGACGGGGGAGAGCGCATGACCACTGTCGAACAGGAGGTCCCAGGCAGAAAAGGCGCGAATGGCATCGAAAGCGGTTTGATTCTGCGCGGCAGATCGTGATGCGTCGTTCGCTGCGACCAATGGCCGTATGTTCCTGGTCGTGTAGTTGCGAATCGCCAGCTCCACCCGTGCGTCCGTGCGAAGTTGAGCAATGACCGCGTCAAGCGCGGCCACGCTCGAAGTGGGGACATGAAGCTGATACAGATTACCTGTGGGCGCGAACCCGATGATTTCTCCTCCGACAGCAGCGGCGATCTGCACAGCCTGCTCGAAGGTCGTGCCCCTCGTCAGGCCAACCAGTGCCTCGTTGATCGGAAACTCCGAGCCGTCACTGATGACGAGCGAAGCAGCAGGTGACGGCGTGAAGAACGGCGCGCGGTCAGTCCTCACGATGACGATTTCGGAGAGCGTGCGCCGCAGCGTGCCTCTGTACGCAACCGAAGCGCGATAACGAAGAACACCCTGTGTGGTCGCGCGAACATCAATCTCGGCTGTGAAGATGAGGTCACCAGCCGTCGTGTCGCCATTCGTGCCCGTGTCGACCATGGTCGCCACGACTTCGAGAGGCTGTCCACCTTCCTGTACGCGCACGAGGCGCACACTGTCGCCCAGCAGCATCGTATCCGGGGCAACTTTTGCGGTGAACCGAACCTTTGTCGGGCGCTCGATGAAGACGAGCGACGGGGTGCCGGTCATGGCCTCGACGCGTTGGACCGCTTGCGCCAATGGCGCAAGGATCGAGGCGAGGGTGAGCGTGCCTGCTAGCCTGATGAGAAATGAGCGAAGGCTTCTGATGCCGATCACTGTCATTGAAGGAGACAACATGACTTATCCTTCCGAATTCATATGTGCGGTACTAACTGACCCAAGATCCCGGAGCCCCGCGCTCGTGAGAGTTCAGCGGCGCAGAGGCGACATTTCTAGCTGGGCGTCGTCGCCAGCGGACGGAATCGGAGGCGCAAGAGGAAGAGCGCCAGAAGTACCAAACCGAAGGTGCCGGGTAGAGGGACCGCGGCGACAGAAAACGTCAAATCGTCGAGCAGAAAGGTGCCACCTGCAGGCCCGCCAGACACTACCAGGCTGCTGATGCCGGATGCGTTGATTCCAAGAAACTCGTTTGGACCGCTGCCGAGCGCGCCTGAAAGCGCCAGATTCGACGCGAAGCCGGAAATCGCACTTCCAAGCACTTGGCCGCTTTCGCCGAGCGCCGTTAAGGTCAGCGATTGCGAGTAGGTGAAGTAGCCGCCAACGCTGCTCAACGGAGTGTCGAAGTCGATGCGGATCGCACCGCCGTCGTCGGCAATGCCGTTGGTACCCGAGAACGGCGGGAATTCGAGCTCGTTCAACGAGAGCCCGGCCGAGAGCACGAGACTATTCTGGAATGCAAGACCGGCGATTTGGTTCGAAAGAGTCGTACCGTCGCTGAACTCTTCGAAGGTAATCACTGCGCCCAGAGCCCGGCCGGGCGACAGCAACACGACGGTCACTGCAAACAGAATGGACAAGAACCGACGATGGATCAGTGAAAACATGGTGCCCTCCCGCTTGGTCAACGCACAACTGCGTGCGATGAATCCATGACTAGTAACGTAACTAGCGTCGCCCGCGACTGCCAGCCCCTAGTGTTCGGGGGGGCGAGGGGGGTAAAGGGACTTGACAACGGCGGAAGAAGCGGGTTCGTTGGGTTTCTGCGAACCGCGTTCACGCACTGACGTCGAGCATGCGCTGACGCTGCACGTTGCGATCAATCACGCTGTCTTGCGTGCGCTTGTCGCGCAAGGCGAGGGGCTCGCGGAGTTGGTTGATGCCGCGTCCATCGATGCCGCGTCGCCCCAGTGCGCGACCGTACCGTCGAGCGTGTCGAACAGGTGATACGCCCCGAGTTCGCCGACGAGCCTGCGCGCGTCATGAGCGACCGCGGCGGTGCGTCGTCGGCCCACTGCGCGCGAAAGAGCTTCGCCATGGGCACGATGAAGAACACGCACGCGAGCAACACGCCGTCGATGCGGCGGTGGCCGTCGAGATCGATCTCGCTACGGCGCCTTTGGTCGATGGCAACGCGTCGATCGGTGGCCCACGCAATTCTTCGAGCGCATCCGCACGCCGGTGCCGATGTTGCCAGCGCACCGGTGGTGGATGACGGGGTTGGACATCAACCGCGGGTTGGCCGCGGCGGACTTTCGCGATGCGCGGTTCTCGGCGAAGGCGGCCAGACCTGCGAGGGCGTTGGCGGGGTGAACTCATTGACGAGTTGCGCGACATCGATGCCGCGGGCCGCGGCAGATCGAGGCATGATTTCGTTTTGACCCACCCGAAGCGCGAAACGCGCCTGAAAAGCGATGCGAACCTTCCTCACCCTTGCGCTCGCGAGCGCAACGAGCTTCACAGCGCTTGCCGCCGATGCCACGCTCGATGCCGCCGCCAAGGAACCCGGCGCCACCGTCACCGCGAGCGGTCTCGTCTACCGGGCGATTTCTGAAGGCCAAGGCGCGAACCCGAAAGCGACGGACACCGTTCGCGTGCACTACCGTGGCACGCTTCCCGACGGAATGGAATTCGACAGCTCGCACAAGCGTGGCCAGCCCGCTGAATTCCCATTGAATCGCGTCGTACCCTGTTGGACCGAAGGCGTGCAGCTGATGAAGACCGGCGGCAAAGCCAAGCTCACCTGCCCGAGCGCGATTGCCTACGGTGCGCGCGGCACGCCCGGCGGGCCGATCCCGCCGCATGCGACGCTGGTGTTCGAGGTGGAGCTGATCGCGATCAAGTAGCGGTCGGTGACGGAGGCTCGGCGCTGGTCGATGTGATCGTGGTGGCCGCCCCGCCCGGCGACCAGTGCGAATACGCATCGCTCAGCGTGCCGAACAGATGGCTTGGCCCCAGTTCATCGAAGAACCCGGCGCGGGTCATGATCGACAAGGGTTGCTCGTTCACGTCGACGAACACGATCTCGATGCCGCGGCGGCCGAGTTCGCGCCGCAACTGTCGCAGCGCGTCGATGCCCGACGTGTCGACCGAAATCAGGCGATGCGCCTCTAGCACCAGCACGCGGGTCTCCGGTGGCAACGTATCGCCCAGCGTTTCGATGCGGCCGACCGCGCCGAAGAACAACGGCCCGTAAAGCCGCGCTACGGCGAAGCCCGGTGGGGCATCGTCGACCCACCGCGCGCTGAACAGCTGGCCCATGCGCAAGATGAAGAACAGGCACGCCAGCAGCAGGCCGACTTCGACCGCCACGGTCAGATCAAAGACGACCGTCAGGAAGAAGGTGCCGAGGAACACCGTGCGGTAGCCGGCCTTGAAGTGCTTCAGCCGCGCGAACTCGTGCCATTCACCCATGTTCCACGCGACGTACAGCAGGATGCCGGCCAGCGTGGCCAGCGGCACGTGCATCGCCAGCGGTGCGGCCAGCAGCATCACGGCCAGGATCGTCAGCGCGTGCACGATGCCCGCCACGGGTGTGCGCCCGCCGCTCTTCACATTCGCGGTGGTGCGCGCGATGGTGCCGGTGGCCGGCATGCCGCCGAAGAACGGCGCGACGACGTTCGCGATGCCTTGCGCCATCAGCTCCTGGTTCGGGTCGTGGCGCGGCAGGTCACTCAGGTTGTCGGCCACACGCGCGCACAGCAGCGATTCGATCGCGCCCAGCAGCGCGATCGTCACCGTGGGGATCAGCAGCAGCTTCACCGTCGCCCAGCTGAAGTCGGGCAGGGTGAATGCGGGCAACGAGCTGGGGATGCCGCCGAAGCGCTGGCCGATCGTTTCGACCGGCAGCTCGAGCGCCACCACCGCCAGCGTGGTCGTGATCAGCGCGACGATCGGCCCGGGGAAGCGTGACACCACACGGCCGGCGCGGTTGTCGACAAACTTGCTCGGCAACCGCATTCGCCCCGTCACCAACAGCGGCCATAGAAACAGCCCGCCGAAGGTGATGCCGCCGATGGCGAGCGCATAGACGTTGATGCCGCCGATGTGGCTGGCGATGACGCCGATCTGCTCGAAGAAGTCGGCCGGCATCTTCGCGATCGGCAGCCCCAGCAGGTCTTTCACCTGCGACAGCGCGATCAGCACCGCGATGCCGTTGGTGAAGCCGATGATGATGCTGACGGGGATGTAGCGCACCAGGTTGCCGAGCTTCAGCCACCCCAGCACGAACAACATCACGCCTGCCAGCATCGTCGAGATCAGCAGGTTCGCGAGGCCGTAGCGCTCGACGATGCCGTACACGATGACGATGAACGCGCCCGCGGGCCCGCCGATCTGCACGTTCGAGCCGCCCAACGCGGCAATCAGGAAGCCCGCGATCACCGCCGTGACCAACCCCTGCTCGGGCTTCAGGCCCGAGGCGATCGCGAAGGCCATGGCGAGCGGCAGCGCGATGATGCCCACCGTGATGCCGGCGCCGAACGTCAGCCGCGAACGTTCGGCGCGAATAGCCCTTCAGCGAATCCAGCAGTCGTGGCCGAAACGGATGCACACCGCAAGTTTAGGCCGCCGCGTCGGCGGCGCGCGGCCGTCGCGTACGATCCGCGCCTTTGTCGCGAGTCGAATCGATGTTCCCCTTCGACCCACAGCAGCAACGGCGCCGCCTGCTCACGCGGCTCGCTCTCATCCTTGCGGTGGCCTTCGCGGCGGCCAGCATCCTGGCCTACGGGGTCTCGAGTCGCGAAGTGCGGCGCGGCATCGTCGATCGCGAGTTGCCGCTGACGGGCGAGAGCATCTACTCGGAGATCCAGCGAGACATCTTGCGCCCCGTGTTCGTGTCGGCGCAGATGGCGCAGAACACGTGGCTGCGCGACTGGGTCGAGTCCGGCGAGAAGGACGAGCAACCGCTGCGCCGCTACCTGCGTGAGGTGCAGGTCAACAACGATGCCGTGACGAGCTTCTACGTGTCGGTCCGCACGCGCCGCTACTACCACGCAAGTGGCCGCGACAAGACCGTCAGCGAGTCCGATCCCGCCGACGCGTGGTTCTTCCGCGTGCTGAAGATGGCGGAGCCGTACGAGACCAACGCCGACCCCGACGCGATGAACAAGGAGCGGCTGACGTTCTTCATCAACTACAAGATGTTCGGCACCGACGGCAAGCTGCTTGGCGTGACGGGCGTGGGCCTGTCGTCGGAGAACCTCGTCAAGCTCATCAGGGACTACGAGCGGCGGTTTTCGCGGCGCATCCTGCTGGTCGACGAGTTGGGCAACGTCGCGCTGACGAGTGAGACAGACGCCACGCTGCCGGGCAGGGCGCGAGAGCTTCGCAAGCTGTCGCAACTGCACGGGCTGCGCGAGATCGAATCTCGCATCCTCAACCGCGACCCCTCGCAGACGCGGCTGTCCTACGTCAACGGGCAAGGCGAGACGACCTTCGTCAACTCGCGCTACGTGCCCGACCTGCGCTGGTACGTGGTCGTCGAGCAGGACGAGTCGAAAGCGCTGGCGCCGGTGCGCCGCGTGCTGGTTGCCACGGCGCTGATCGGACTGGCGGCGCTGTTGTTGACGGTGGCGATCGTGCAGAACGTGGTCGGGCGCTTCCAGCGGCAACTCGAAGCCATGGCGACGACCGATGAGCTGTCGCAACTTCCAAACCGCCGCACCGGTGAACGCACGCTCGAACGTGCCGTGCACGGCGTCGACGGCCAAGCGCAGCCGCTGGGCCTGCTGGTGCTGAACGTCGACCACTTCAAGGTCGTCAACGACACCCACGGGCACGCGACCGGCGACCGCGTGATTGCCGCGATCGCGCGCAACGTGCAGGAGGCGGTGCGCCCGGGCGACTTCGTCTCGCGCTGGGGCGGCGAGGAGTTCCTCATCCTGCTGCGCGACAGCGACGCGACGACCACGCATGATGTGGCGCAGCGTGTGCGCCAGGCGGTCGAGCGCGGCGTGATCGACGCCGGGGGAGTTTCGATCGGCGTCACGGTCAGTGTCGGCGTGGCCCAGTGGCTGCCGGGCGAGTCAGCCGCAGCCTTTTTTGCGCGGGCCGACGCGGCCCTGTTGCGAGCCAAGCGCGAAGGCCGCAACCGCGTCGTCGTCGCTGCTACCGAACCCGCATCCCCGGCCGCGCCCCCGGCCACGGCTCGAGGATGAAGACTCCTGGCTGCGCCTTCTCGTCGGCGTGCGACGCCGCCAGCACCATGCCCTCGCTGAGCCCGAACTTCATCTTGCGCGGCGCGAGGTTGGCGACCATCACCGTGAACTTGCCGGTCAGATCTTCGGGCTTGTAGGCGCTTTTGATGCCGGAGAAAACGCTCCGCGTCTTACCTTCACCAACGTCGAGCGTGAGACGCAGCAGTTTGTCGCTGCCTTCGACGTGTTCGGCGGCGACGATCTTCGCGATGCGCAGGTCGACCTTGGCGAAGTCGTCGATCTTGATTTCAGACGCCAGCGCCTCGCCGCCCGGTACCGCGACGGCCGCAGGTGGCGTGTCGAACAGTTGATCGACGATCTTCGGGTCGACGCGTTGCATCAGGTGCTCGTAGCTGCCGATGGTGTGCGATCCGAGCAGCGTCTTGGCGTCGGCCCACTGCAGCGGCGCCACGCGCAGGAACCGCTCGACCGCCTCAGCCACCTTCGGCAGTACGGGCTTCAGGCAGATGGTCAACAGGCGAAATGCCTCGATCGACACCGTGCATACCTCGTGCAGCTTGCCCTCGTCGTCCGGGCGCTTCGCGAGTTCCCACGGCTTGTTGTCGTCGAAGTACTTGTTGACCTCGTCGGCGAGTTCCATCGTCCGGCGGATCGCCTTGCCGTACTCGCGCGTGTCGAACAGTTGCGCAACTTCGGCTGTGGCCGCCATCACGTTCGACAGCGGCCCGGTCGTCGCCGCAACCTGCATCAGCCGGGCATCGAAACGCTTCGTCAGGAAACTCGCCGCCCGGCTCGCGATATTCACGTACTTGCCGATCAAATCGCTGTTCACTCGCGCCACGAAATCTTCGGCCGTGAAGTCGATGTCTTCGACCTTGCCGTTCAGCTTGGCGCAGATGTAATACCGCAGCCATTCGGCGTTCAGCCCCAGCTCGAGGTATTTCAGCGGCGAAATCCCGGTGCCGCGGCTCTTGCTCATCTTCTCGGCGTTCACCGTCAGGAAGCCGTGCACGTAGATGTGCCGGGGTGTCTTGCGCCCGGCGAAGTGCAGCATCGCCGGCCAGAACAGGGTGTGGAAATAGACGATGTCCTTGCCGATGAAGTGAATCTGCTCGACCGATTCGTCGGCCATATACGCGTCGAAATCGCGGCTGGTCTTCGCGAAATAGATTCTTCAGCGACGCCAGGTATCCCACCGGCGCGTCAAGCCAGACATAGAAGTATTTGTCTTCGGTGTCGGGAATGCGAATGCCGAAGTACGGTGCGTCGCGGCTGATGTCCCAGTCGGCCAGCGACACGTGGCCCTGGTCGTCTTCGGCGAACCACTCCTTGATCTTGTTCAGCACCTCGGGCTGCAGACGCCCCGGTGTGTGCGTCCATTCGCGCAGGAAGTCGATGCAGCGCTGCGAGCTGAGCTGGAAGAAGTGGTGCGCGCTGCGCTTCAGCACCGGCGTGGCGCCTGACAGCACCGAAGCCGGGTGCTTCAACTCGGTGGGTGAATACACCGCGCCGCAGACCTCGCAGTTGTCGCCGTACTGGTCCTTCGCGCCGCACTTCGGGCATTCGCCCTTCACGAAACGGTCGGGCAGGAACATGCCCTTCACGGGGTCGAAGAGCTGTTCGATCGTGCGCTCGGCGATCAGGCCCTGCTTGCGCAGCGCAAGGTAGATGTCTTGCGCGAGTGCGTGGTTCTCGGGGCCGTCGGTCGAGTGCCAGTTGTCGAAGGCGATGTGGAAGCCCTCGAGGTAGCGCCCGCGGCCTGCGGCGATTTCAGCCACGAAGGCCTGCGGTGTCTTGCCGGCCTTTTCGGCGGCGATCATGATCGGCGCGCCGTGCGCGTCGTCGGCGCAGACGAAGTCGACCGCGTGGCCATGCATGCGCTGGAACCGCACCCAGGTGTCGGCCTGGATGTACTCCATCATGTGCCCGATGTGGAAGGGCGCGTTGGCGTAGGGAAGGGCGGTGGTGACGAAGAGGCGGCGTGACATCCGGGAATTCTAGGGACAGCACACTTAGACTGCGCGCCGTGCCCCAGACCCGCAAGCACCCACGACTCGCTACCCGCTTCACGCTTCTGTTCGGCGTGCTGGCGATCATGATCCTCGCGCTGCTTGGGCTGACGTGGCGTGCGGTCGATCAGGCCAGGCGCTATGACGCCGCCCGCGTGCGCAGCGACGAGGTGGTCACGTCGATCAACGAGGTCGAGTCGGCAACGCAGCCGCTGGCATCGCGCGCGATGTGCGCCATCACCGGCGGCCCCCCCCTGTCGGCCGAAGAGCTTTCCGCCGCAACGTGGCCGCCCGTGCTGACGCGACTGAGCCGGCTGCTGGTCGAGCGACCCGAGATGCTCGACGCGCTGGCATCACTGCGGCGCGAGGTGTTGCTGTACGAGCAGAGCGTGGTCGAACCGCTGCGCAAGGCGTGCGCGCAGGAGCAGCGATTGGGCGCGGCCGAGGTGCAGTCGCGACTTCGCGTCAGCGGGCCGCAGCGCGTACGCGTGCAGGACGCCATCAAGCGCATTCGCAATCTCGCGCTCGAACAGCGATTGACAAGCGCCCGTCTGGCCGAAGAGTCTTCCAGCGCGGCACGGCGTTGGCTGGGCTTTCTGTCGCTGGCGTCGGTGCTGATGGCGCTGTCGGCGCCGGTCGTCTTGCGCAGCTTTTCGCTGCGGCTGTCAGACCTGGGGCGCAACCTGCGCGACGAGTCGCAAGAGCACGAGATGGCGCGTGAACACTTGACGCTGGCGCAGCGGCGCATGCGCGTCCTGGTCGACCACGTGCATGACGCCGTCGTGGCCTTCGACGCCTTCGGCCGCATCCAGTGGGTCAACCCTGCGGCGGAATGGCTGTTCGGCGCCGAGCGCAAGGTGCTGCACGGCTGCGCGATCACGCAGATCCTGCCGGGCATCGACGATCGCGTGCGGCTGGTCAACTCGCCGGAGGTCAGCCCCAACGCGGTGGTCGACGAGCATGGGCTCGCCTGGACATCGTGCCTGCTGGTCCTGGACGGCGTGCGCGTCCAGACGGACGAAGGTGGCGAAGACCGGTTTCCCGTGGAGGTTTCGCTGGTGCAGACCCGTGTCGATGATCAGGATCTTGGCGTGTGCGTGGTGCGGCCCGCCGGCCGCACGATCGAGGTTGCGCCTGCGCTGGCCACGCCACCTTCACGGCCTGCCAATTGGGTCGACCTTCGCGACTGTGCCCGTGGCGCGGTCGAAGCTTGCGCCACACCCGCCCACGTGCGCGACGCAAGCGTGAAGCTGTCTTTCGAGGAAGAACCCCTGTGGATCGCAGGCGACCGACAGCGCGTGCAGGACGTACTGAGCACGCTGCTGCTGAAAGCGATGGACGCCGCACCGCAGGGCAGCGAGATCGGGCTGACGGTGCTGCGTGTGGGCCAGGCCGCACGTGCGGTGGTGTCCGACGCCGCGGCCGGCATCGCCGACCTGGCGGCCACGGAGTTGGCGGGCAAAGAGTCCGACGATTTCGACCACGCTTACGGTGGCAACCTCGCGCAGGCTCGCGAGATCGCCAAGGCGATGGGCGGCGCCGTGGGCTTTCGCCCCGGAGCGACGCACGCTGAACAGGCGATCTGGGCGCAGTGGCCGTTGGCCTAGCTGGCGGCTCGAGCGTTGTTGGTCACGTCAAGGCATGCCGCGCCGCACCCACCCCGAATGGCACCGCAGCGATCGCATCGGCTGGCTGCGCGCAGCCGTGCTCGGCGCCAACGACGGCATCGTGTCGACCGCGAGCCTGGTGGTCGGCGTCGCAGCGGCCAGTGCGGAGCCGCGCAACGTTCTCTTGACCGGCGTCGCCGGGCTGGTGGCCGGCGCGATGTCGATGGCGGCCGGCGAGTATGTGTCGGTGCATTCGCAGGCCGACACCGAAAAGGCCGATCTGGCGCGCGAGCGCGCCGAGTTGGCGAGCGACCCCGCCGCCGAGCACCGCGAACTCGCCGCGATCTACGTCGGCCGCGGGCTCGAGCCCGCGCTCGCCAAGCAAGTGGCCGAGCAGTTGATGGCGCACGATGCCATCGGCACCCACGCGCGCGACGAGCTTGGCATCTCGACGACGCTCGCCGCGCGGCCGGTGCAGGCCGCGCTGGCGTCGGCGGCGAGCTTCGCCATCGGCGCCGCACTGCCGTTGGCCGTGGTCTGGCTGGCGTCGGGGCGCAACCTGATGCTGTGGGTGTCGGCGATGTCGCTGGCGTTCCTGGCACTGCTGGGTGTGGTCGCGGCGCGGGCCGGTGGTGCACCGGTGTTCGCCAGCGCCGTGCGCGTCACCTTCTGGGGCGCGCTGGCGATGGCGATCACCGCCGGTGTGGGGTCGTTGTTTGGTGCGGCGGTTTGAGCGTTGTGCGCTCGGGCGTGAGCACCACGCGGCTATGGGCTCGCCGAGACTGGTGCACGAAGCAGGCGGTGGTCGCCCGCCGACCGCATTCGAATCCAGAAACGACTGCACCGTCTGACCAAGCGTCTCCCGAGCTATGGTGAGACACAGTTGCTGAAAGCTGTTCCACCCAAGGCGATGCAGGTCATACATAACAGCGTGACTTCAACAATACGTCGATGACGCCAGCCGGGCATTCGATCCGACCCGCCGCCGCTTCGATCGGAGTGTGCCACCCTGGCGTATGCCCACGGCTCCTCGCGAGCAGCCAAACGGCCGCCCAGTCGACGGACATCGTCGGCCGCGGCAGCCCGATGCTTGCCGGCCAACGTCAGTTGCCACAGCGCTCCTCACCCACTCGCGCGGCACGGATCCACTTCCGACGCACCCGACACGCGCCGAGCTCGGCGTCATCGCCCTTGTGTTCGACAGCGCACAGATCGAGCGCCACCGCCGCGCCACGATGCGACATGAGAAGCATCGCCTCGAGATCCAGCCCAAGCCCGACGGCGCCGCTGTCCACGCAGACCGAATTGGCGCAACTGCGCGTGCGCGTCGTCGCACTCGAGAACTTGGTCATCGCGCTGCTGGCGCAAGCGCCCGAGCGGCAACTGCTGCTCGCGCGCGAGATGGCCGTTCACATCTCGCCGCGGCCGGGTTTCACGCGGCATCGGCTGACGCTGCACGCGGCCGACGAGATGCTGAGCCTGGTCGATCGCGCGCGGCGCTTTCGGCCTGCATGTCCGCTTTGAGATGGATCATGGCGCGCGCCTGACCCGCGCTCGACACTGTCGGCACGTCTGCTGGCCGGGGGCTCGCAATTGGCGCAACACGCATTGACCACACACCGCCATGACGCAGGCGCGCCGCCGCAAGCGGCGGCGCTGACTGACCCCGTCTGCGGCATGGCGGTGACGCCGAAGTCGTTTCACTGGCTCGACCATGCCGGCCAGCGCGTGTACTTTTGCAGCGCCGGTTGCAAGACGAGCTTCGCCGCCGACCCCGCCAAGTACCTGAAGCCGACAGCGCGCGCCGCCGCGCACGGGAAGCAGGGCCCGACGCGGCCACGATCTACACCTGCCCGATGCACCCCGAGGTGCGGCAGGACCATCCCGGCGCGTGCCCCAAATGCGGCATGGCGCTCGAGCCGCTGCTGCCGACGTTGGACGAAGACGAGAACCCCGAGCTCGCGAGCTTCCAGCGCCGCTTCTGGTGGACGCTGCCGCTCAGCATCGCCGTCGCCGTGCTGGCGATGTTCGGCCACCGCCTCGGCTGGTTCGACATGGCCACGCAGAGCTGGATCGAGCTGGTGCTGACGTTGCCGGTCGTGCTCTGGGCGGGCGCGCCGTTCTTCGTGCGCGGTGCGCGGTCTGTTCAGCAGCGCAGCCCGAACATGTGGACGCTGATCGGCCTGGGCACCGGCGCGGCGTTCGTCTACAGCGTCGTCGCGACCGTCGCGCCGCAGGTGTTCCCGGCGGCGTTCACGTCGATGGGCCGCGTGGCGGTGTACTTCGAAGCGGCGGCGGTGATCATTTCGCTGACGCTGCTGGGTCAGATCTTCGAGTTGAAGGCGCGCTCTCAGACCTCGGCGGCGATCAGGTCCTTGCTCGGTCTGGCGCCGAAGACCGCGCGCCGCATCAACGCCGACGGCAGCGAAGAAGACGTCGCGCTGACGCATGTGCACGTCGGCGACACGCTGCGCGTGCGGCCCGGCGAGAAGGTGCCGGTCGACGGCGTGGTGACCGAAGGCGCGAGTGCGGTCGATGAATCGATGCTGACCGGCGAGCCGATGCCGGTCGGCAAACGTGCGGGCGACCAACTGATCGGCGCGACGCTGAACACCAGCGGCGCGCTGGTGATGCGCGCACACAAGGTGGGTTCGCAGACCGTGCTGGCCGGCATCGTGCAGATGGTCGTGCAGGCGCAGCGCTCGCGCGCGCCGATGCAGCGCATGGCCGATCGCGTGGCCGGGTGGTTCGTCGTCGGCGTGGTGAGCGTCGCGGTGTTGACGTTCTTCGCCTGGGGCCTGTTCGGGCCCGCGCCGAGCTGGGTCTTCGGCCTCGTCAACGCGGTGGCGGTGTTGATCATCGCGTGCCCGTGCGCGCTCGGCCTGGCCACGCCGATGTCGATCATGGTCGCCACCGGCAACGCGGCGACGCAGGGCGTGCTGTTCCGCGACGCGGCGGCGATCGAGAACCTGCGCAAGGTCGATACGTTGATCGTCGACAAGACCGGCACGCTGACCGAAGGCAAGCCGCGCCTCGAGCGCGTGCTCGCCACAGCGGGGTTCGCCGAGGACGACGTGCTGCGCCTGGCCGCGAGCCTCGACCAGGGCAGCGAGCATCCGCTGGCCGATGCCATCGTGCAAGCGGCGCGCGCGCGTGGCCTGGTGCTCGACAAGGCCGAAGGTTTCGAATCCAGCAGCGGCATCGGCGTGCGCGGCACGGTCGGTGGCCACGCGCTGGCGTTGGGCAACAGTGCGTTGATGACGCAGCTTCACATCGCGGTGGATGCGTTGCAGGCGCAAGCCGAAGCGCTGCGCGCCGAGGGCGCGAGCGTGATGCATCTGGCGGTCGATGGCCGACTGGCCGGCCTGCTGGCCGTGGCCGACCCGATCAAGGCCAGCACCGCGCAGGCGCTTGTCGCAGCTGAAGGCCAGCGGCCTGCGCGTCGTGATGGCCACCGGCGACGGCCTGACGACCGCCAACGCGGTGGCGGCCAAACTCGGCATCGATGAAGTGCACGGCGACGTGAAGCCCGCCGACAAGCTGGCGCTGGTGGCGCGCCTGCAAAGCGAAGGCCGCGTCGTCGCGATGGCCGGCGACGGCATCAACGATGCGCCGGCCTTGGCGCAGGCCGATGTCGGCATCGCGATGGGCACCGGCACCGACGTGGCGATGAACAGCGCGCAGGTCACGCTCGTCAAGGGCGACCTGCGCGGCATTGCGCAGGCGCGCGTGATCTCGAATCAGACCGTCGCCAACATGAAGCAGAACCTCGCGTTCGCGTTCGTCTACAACGCGCTCGGCGTGCCGCTGGCCGCCGGCGTTTTGTACCCGTTCACCGGCTGGCTGCTGTCGCCGATGATCGCGGCGCTGGCGATGAGCCTGAGTTCGGTGTCGGTGATCGGCAATGCGCTGCGGCTGCGCGGTCAGGCTCGAGCATCGACCCCGGAGCGCGTGGTGCCGTAGATGTGCCACACCGCGACAAACATCGCCGCGATCGCGGGGCCGAGCACGAAACCGTTGATGCCGAAGATCACCATGCCGCCGAGCGTCGTCATCAGCACCACGTAGTCAGGCAGCCGAGTGTCCTTGCCGACGAGGATCGGCCGCAGCAGGTTGTCCACCAGGCCGATCACGAGCACGCCCCAGGCAACAAGCCCCACGCCTTGCCAGAGCGCGCCGGTGAACAAGAAGTACAGCGCCACCGGCCCCCACACGAGGACGGCGCCGACCGCCGGCAGCAGCGACAAGAAGGCCATCACCACGCCCCACAGCAGCGCACCGTTGACGCCGAGGAACCAGAACGCCAAGCCGCCGAGAAAGCCTTGCAGCGCGGCCACCAGCAGGTTGCCCTTGACGGTGGCACGGATCACGACCGTGAACTTCTGCACCAGCTCGCTGCGGTGCGCCGGGGCCAGCGGCACTGCGTCGCGCAGCGTGCGTACCAGCGCGTCGCCGTCACGGATCAGGAAGAAGGCCAGGTACAGCGTGATGAACAGATCGACGATGAATTCGACGGTGAGTTGGCCCAGGCCCAATGCCCGCGTCGCGATGAACTGGCTGCCGCGCGCGAGCGCTTCCGTCAGGCGCCGCTGAAGCGTGTTGAAGTCCACGAGCCCGAAGCGGTCCAGCCACGCGGTGACCCAGTCGGGCAGGGCGTCGAACACGCCGCGGAAGTAGCGCGTGGCGTTCAGCTCGCCCGACTGAAGTTGCGCATAGACGCTGTTGGCCTCGCGGGTCAGCGCGGCGGCGATCAGCGCCAGCGGCAGCACCACCATCACGAGCACGATCAGCAGGGTCAACAACGCCGCTGGCGTTCGACGTTGCGCCAGGCGCGGCAGCAGCCAGCGGTGGAGTGGCGCAAACAGCAGCGCGATGATCGATGCCCCACAAGATCGTGCCGTAGAACGGCGCGAGGATCCAGGCCAGCGCGGCCGACACCAGCGCCAGCATCATCAGCAGCGCGCGCTTTTCGCGCGTCGTCGGTTCGCTGTCAGCGGGCGCGGGCATCGGCGGGCTCCGGGTGGAGTGCTGCGACCACGGCTTGGTCGCGCTCGATGCGGCCGTCGATCAACTCGATCACGCGGTCGCAGCGCGCGGCCAGGCGCGGGTCATGCGTGACGAGCAGAAAAGACACCTTCGACGCCGCGTGCATGCGCCGCATGACGTCGAAGACCTCGTTGGCCGACTGCGTGTCGAGGTTGCCGGTGGGCTCGTCGGCCAGCACCAGCGGCGGCTCGAGCACCAGCGCACGCGCGATCGCGACGCGCTGCTGCATGCCGCCCGAAAGTTCGCCCGGGCGTTTGTCGATGGCGTCTTGCAGGCCCACCGAGGCCAGCACGGCCAACGCTCGTTCGCGCTGCGCCGTCGTCACGCGGCCTTCGCGCATCAGCGCCGGCAGCGTCACGTTCTCGAGCGCGGTGAAGGCCGGCAGCAGGTGATGGAACTGGAACACGAAGCCGAGCGTCGCGCGCCGGCGCAGCGTCAGGCCTGCGTCGTCGAGGCCGCTCGTCTCGTCGCCTTCGATGCGGTAGCTGCCAGAGGTGGCGCGCTCGAGCAGGCCGATGATGTTGAGCAGCGTGCTTTTTCCCGAGCCCGACGGGCCGATCAGCGCCACGAACTCGCCGTGCGCGAGCTGCAACGACAAGCCGTGCAGCACTTCGGCCTCGTTCGGCCGGCCCGCGTTGTAGGTCTTGCGGATGTCGCTGAGCACGATCAGCGGTGCGTCGTGGCGTTCGTCATCGCGCACTCACAGGCGAATCGCCAAGGCCGGGTCCAGCTTCGCGGCGCGGCGGGCCGGCGCCACTGCGGCGAGCACGCCGCAGAACGTGGCGATACCGGCCACCTGCAAGGCCAGGCCGGGTTGCAGCGTGATCGAGAACAGCGGCAGGCCGTCGGCGCCGAGCGCCAGATGCGAGAAGACCCAGATCAGCACCACCGCGAGCATCACGCCCAGGGCCGAGCCGATGGCGCCGACGATTGCGCCTTGCAGCAGAAAGATGCGCAGTACCTGGCCTTGCGTGGCGCCCATCGCGCGCAGGATGCCGATCTCGCGGCGCTTCTGCACGACCGACACCACCAGCACGCTGGCGATGCCGAGCACGACGACCACCAGCACCACCGCGCGGATCACGCCCGTGCTGACCGACTGCGCGTTCAGCGCCGAAACGAGTTGCGCGTTGGCCTGCTGCCAGCTTTCGACCTGGTAGGGCAGGCGCTGCGAGAGGTCGTCGGCCAGGGTTTGCGCCGACCAGATGTCGTCGAGCGTGAGGTCGAGGCTGGTCGCGCCGCCGGGCAGCGCGGCCAGGCTTTGCGCGGCGCGCAGCGGCACGATGACGGTGCGGCGGTTGAGTTCGCGCACGCCCAGATCGACGAGTGCGGTGATGCGGAAGGAATCGCTGACGCCACCCGTGGTCGCGGTGCTGACACCGCCCGTGATCAAACCGATGCGGTCGCCCACGCGCACGCCCAGATCGTCTGCCAGTTCGCGGCCGACGATGCCCTCGCCGGGCCCCAGTCGCGCCACACCGCTGACGACCTTCGCGCGCAGGCCGACGATGCGTTCGTAGCGCTCGAGATCCACGCCCACCAGCGCGATCGACTTCGTGGCTTCGCCGCGCACCGCCAGGCCCGCGGTGGACACCATCGGCGACACGGCGGCCACGCCCGGCAGCGCTTCCAGCAGCGGCACCAGCGCTTGCCAATTGGCGATCGAGCGCGGGCGCTGCGCGCGCGGCTGCGTCTGCACCAGCAGCGTCGTTCCCGCTGCCGGCGCGCGGGCCGGCGTGACGGCGTCGTCGCGCTCGGTCAGCGTCACGTGCGCCTGCGCGCCCAAGGTCTTGTCGAGCGTGTTCTTCTGCAAGCCGGTGATCAGCGCCGAGATGTAGGCCACCACCGCCACGCCCGCGGCCACGCCGACGATGATCAGCAGCGTTTGCATGCGGCCCTCGCGCAAGAAGCGCGTGGCGACGCGGCGTTCGAAGCCGAGGCTCGGGAACGTCACGCCTCAGCGCCCCATCGCGTTGGTCATCGCCGAGCCGGCGTCTTCGCGTGCTGGCTTCGTGGCCGCAGCGGCGACAGCATTGACATCGGCATGCACGCGCTTGCCGGGCGGCGGCGCGTCGCCGACCAGCACCATGTCGCCGGCTGCCAGCCCTTCGAGCACCTCGGCTGCTTCGAGCGTGCGCAGGCCCAGGCGCACCGCGCGTTGCTCGCACGCGGCCGCCGCGCTCGATCCACACCATGTTCTGCGCTGCGCCGGCATCACCACGCAAAGCGCCGGCCGGCACCGCAAGCGCGGCATCGCGGCGTGCGGTCTCGACTTCCACCGACAGCGTCATGTCTTCGCGCAGGAACGGCGGCGGTGCTTGCGGCAACGAGAACTTCACCTCGACCGCGCCACGTTGCGCATCGACCAGCGGCGCGATCGACTGCACGCGCGCGGCGAAGCGCTGGCCGGGGAAGGCGTCGGCCACCACCATCGCGCTTTGCCCCACCTGCAACTGTTCCAGAAAGCGCTCGTCGGCCTGCGCGACCAGCTGCGGCGCACCCGCGAGCGCCAGCGTCAGCAGTGCGCGGCCGGGTTGCACGATCTGCCCCGGCTCGACCAGCCGCGCCAGCACCTTGGCATCGGCCGGCGCGGTCAGCACGGCTTGATCGAGGCGCGCACGCGCCGCCGCTGTGGCGGCGGTGGCCAGGCTCAGTTGCGCCTGCGCCTGCAACGTCTCGGTGCCCTGATCACCAGCGGCCGCGCGCTGCGCCTGCGCGCCGGCCTGCTGCGCTCGCGCGACGGCAACCGTGCGCTGCACTTCATCGAGGCGCGCTGGGCTGAGAAAGCCCTGCGCCACCAGCTCGCGCGTGCGCTTCAACTCGGCCAGCGCGGCGGTCAGCACCGAATCGGTTTGCGCGAGCGCAGCCTGCGCACTGCTGCGCCCGGTGCTGCGCAGGCCGGCCAGCCGCGCCGCGGCCTGGCGCTCGGCGGCCTGCGCCTGCATCAGCGCGGCTTGCAACTCATCGCTTTCGAGACGCAGCAACACCTCGCCTTGTTTAACTTGTGCGCCTTCGGCGACGGCCACCTGCAGCACGCGGCCGGTGAGCGTCGCGCCCACATCGACGCGCGACGCCGTGGCCACGCGCGCGGAGAACTGCAACGTGCGCACGAGCGGTGAGGTTTGCAGCGCGACGGCGGCGACGCTGGGCGCGCGCAGCCACCACGCAGCAGCAAGCCCTGCTGCCGTGACGATGCTGATGAGGGCGACCACCAGGACTGAACGGCGCTGCGCGATATGAAATCGACCGAGCATGAATGCCTTATTGAAGCGCAGTCGCCTCGAGCGGGAAGTTGACGTACCTCGAGGCAAGACAACGCAGAAGCGTACCCTTCCTCTGCGATGAGCAGCCCGCGCGCGACAGCAACAGCAATCAACATCGACGACCCTTCGGTCATCGACGCTGCTGAAGTCGCGCGCACCGTCGGCGCCGATCTCGAACGTGGGCTCACGGCCGCGGAAGCAGAGCTGCGCCTCGCACGCCACGGCCGCAACGAATTGCGTGGCGCGCCGCCGGTGCCCACGTGGCGGCGCGTGCTGGGGCACTTCCAGGACCCGCTGATCTATCTGCTGCTGGCGGCGATCGTGATCGCGCTGGCCGCATGGTGGCTCGAAGGCCGCGTTGGCTGGCCGGTCGATGCGATCGTGATCGCGGCTGTCGTGCTGCTGAACGGCGCTTTGGGCTTCATGCAGGAAGCCAAGGCGCGCGACGCGGTGGCCGCGCTGGCGCGCATGACCGAGGCCACATCGGCGGTGATGCGCGACGGCAAGGCGCTGCGCGTGCCCAGCGCCGAGTTGGTACGCGGCGATCTGCTGCTGCTCGGCGAGGGCGACGCCGTCGGTGCCGATGCGCGCCTGCTCGACGCCACGGCGCTGCGCGTGCAGGAAGCCTCGCTCACCGGCGAGAGCGAAGCGGTGCTGAAGGACGCGGCGACGCTGGCCGCTGCCGCGCCGCTCGGCGACCGCCTGAACATGGTCTTCAAGGGCACGGCGGTCGTGCAGGGCAGCGGGCGTGCGGTGATCACCGCCACGGCGATGCGACCGAGATGGGCGCGATCGCGACGTTGCTCGAAAGCACCGTCGATGAACCGACACCGCTCGCGTTGGAGGTGGCGCGCATCGGCCGCATGCTCGGCATCGCCGTCGTGATCATTGCGTTGGTCGTGATGGGCACGCTGTTCGCGCTGTCCGACATCCGCAGCGTGGGCGACGTGACCCGCGTGCTGCTGCTGGGCGTGTCGCTGGCGGTGGCCGCGGTGCCCGAAGGCCTGCCCGCGATCCTGTCGGTCGTGCTCGCGCTCGGGGTGCAGCGCATGGCGCGCCACCAACGCGATCGTCAAGAACCTGTCGTCGGTGGAGACGCTGGGCTCGGCGTCGGTGATCTGCTCCGACAAGACCGGCACGCTGACGCGCTCGGAGATGACGATCGAGCGCGTGATGACGCTGTCGGGCGGCACGCACGTCACCGGCGTTGGCTACGCGCCCGAAGGTCGGGTCGAACACCAGGGCGCGGTGCTCGAGGGCGGGCCGCTGCACGCCGAACAGGTGGTGGTGCTCGCCGGCGGCAGCCTGGCCGGCAATGCCGACCTGCGGCAAGCGAGCGACGGCGGCTGGGAGATTCACGGCGACCCGACCGAAGCGGCGTTTCTGGTGGCCGAGCGCAAGTTGGGCGTGACCGAGCGCCGCCGGCAGCGCTTCGAGCGTGTGGCCGAAGTGCCGTTCACGTCGCAGCGCAAGATGATGTCGAGCATCGAGCGCGACCATGAGCACGGCGATGCGCTCGTGATCGTCACCAAGGGCGCGCCCGACGTGCTGCTGGCGCACTGCACGCGGGCGCGCGTGGGCATGGACGTGGTCGCGCTCGACGATGCGCTGCGTGCGCGCATCGTCGCCGACGTCGAGGCGCTGACTGACGCGGCGCTGCGCACGCTGGCCGTGGCCTATCGCCCGCTGGATGCGGGTGAGGACGCGCAGGGCAGCGACGACGCGATGGAGCGCGAGCTGATCTTCGTCGGCACCGTCGGCATCATCGACCCGCCGCGACCGGAGGCCGCGCTGGCGATTCAGGAGGCACGCGGCGCCGGCATCCGCGTGATCATGATCACCGGCGACCACCCGCGCACCGCGGCGCGCATCGCGGCCGATCTCGGCATCACCGAAGCCGGCGCGCCGGCGCTCAGCGGCGCCGAGATCGATGCACTCGACGATGCAGCATTCAACGACGCGGTGCGAACAACTTCGGTGTTCGCGCGCGTGGCGCCGGCGCACAAGCTGCGCATCGTCGCGGCGCTGCAGGCCAGCGGCCAGATCGTTGCGATGACGGGCGACGGCGTCAACGACGCACCGGCCTTGAAGGCCGCCGACATCGGCGTGGCGATGGGCATCACCGGTACCGAAGTGACGAAGGAAGCGGCCAAGATGATCCTGGCCGACGACAACTTCGCGACCATCGTGCACGCGGTGCGCGAGGGCCGCGCCATCTTCTCCAACATCCGCAAGTTCCTGCGCTACCTGCTGTCGTCGAACATGGGCGAGGTGCTGACGGTGTTCTTCGGCGTCGTCGGCGCGGGGGTGCTGGGCCTGGCCGGCAGCGATCTGGGCGTTGGGGCGTACAGCGCACACGCCGTCGTGCTGCCGCTGCTGGCCACGCAGATCCTGTGGATCAATCTGGTCACCGACTCCGGGCCGGCGCTGGCGATGGGTGTCGACCCGTCCACCGACGACGTCATGTCACGCCCGCCGCGCCCACGCGACGCACGCGTGATCGATGCGCGCATGTGGTCGAGCGTGGTCCAGACCGGCGCGGTGATGGCGCTGGCGACGCTGCTGACGATCGACTACTACCTGCCCGGTGGCCTGATCGAAGGCAGTGAAGCCACGAAGGACCTTGCCAACGCGCGCACGGCGGGCTTCACGGTGCTGGTGCTGGCGCAGTTGTTCAACTGCTTCAACGCGCGCTCGGACCGCACCAGCGCGTTCATCAACCCGTTCGTCAACGTCTGGCTGTGGGGGTCGATCGCGCTGGCGGTGGTGCTGCAGGTGGCGGTGGTGCATGTCGGCTGGCTGAATGCGGCCTTTGGCACCGTGCCGTTGTCGCTCGACCAGTGGGCGCTGTGCGTGGCCATGGCGAGTGGGGTGTTGTGGGCGAGTGAGTTGCGCAAGGTGGTGGTGCGGGTGGTGGGGTGACAAGATGGCCTCCCCGCCGGCCCTCGTCCGGCGCATGGAGAAACGGCATGAGCTTGAACCGCACCCTGTCCTTCATCGCCACCGCCCTGACCATGGCGATGACCATCGCCGCAACCACGCACGCCCAAGGCACCTGGCCCGACAAACCCGTGCGCTTCATCGTGCCGCTGCCGCCCGGCGGGCCCAGCGACATCGTGCTGCGCGGCGCGATCGAGAAGATGCAGCCGGCGTTGAAGCAGCCGCTGATCGTCGACAACAAGCCCGGCGCGGCCGGCAACCTCGGTGCCAGCGAAGCCGCGCGCGCGGCGCCCGATGGCTACACGTGGCTGTGGACGACCGACACGCTCGTCACCGTCAACCCGCACGTCTATCCGAAGCTCGCGTTCAAGCCCGAAGACCTGCAGCCGGTGATGCGCGCGAGTTCGTTCAGCCAGACGCTGGTGTGCAACCCCGCGGTGGGCGCGAAGACCGTGGCCGACCTCGTGCGCATCGCGAAGGACAAGAAGATGTCGTACGCCACCGGCGGCGCGGGTTCGCCAGGCCACCTGACGACCGAGCTCTTCATGTCGACCGCCGGCATCGACATGACGCACGTGCCCTACAAGGGGCCGGCGCCGGCGATGCAGGACGTGATGGGCGGCCAGGTCGAGTGCGGCTTCCTCG
Organism: uncultured beta proteobacterium; assembly: GCA_963738615.1. Classification (GTDB taxonomy): domain Bacteria; phylum Pseudomonadota; class Gammaproteobacteria; order Burkholderiales; family Burkholderiaceae_C; genus CAVTWY01. The sequence goes on along the minus strand of CAVTXI010000004.1, from coordinate 1,035,722 downwards.
CCGGGCCGACCGTGCTGCCGCAGGTGCGCGCGGGCAAGCTGGTCGCGCTGGCGGTGTCGGGTGCGAAGCGCTCGGCGCTGCTGCCGGAGGTGCCGACCGTCGCGGAGTCCGGGTTCGCGGGATTCGATGCGACGTTCTCGCTTGTCCTGTTCGCGCCGCGTGGCACGCGGGCCAACGTGATCGAGCAGATGCACGCGGCGATGAAGGCGGCGCTGGCGCAGGCCGATGTCGTCGAGCGCCTTCGTCAGAGTGACCAGGAGGTCGTCGCGGCCTCGCCAGCCGATACCGCGGCGCGGCTGGCGACCGACCACAAGACGTGGGGCGCGGTGGCGAAGAGGATCGGCTTGCAGCTGGACTGATGGCCGTCGAGCCCCTGCCCGCCGACGACCCGGCAGCGGGCAAGTACAAGAAGTGCCACGCGGCTGCATGAGTGACCGTACAGGCGTCAGGGGCGGCCGAGGCTCGAGCGCCGCGCGTTCGACCCTACGCCGCCCTCACAGGTCGATACTGCGGCGACGCAGGTTCGGACCTGAGCCGTACGAGGTGGACCGTATGCATCCCGCGATCGACACCTTGGGCATCGAGTTGCTTCAGCGCATGCCGATCTTCGGCGCGATCGACGAGGGCGCGCTGCGCTTCCTGCTGTCGCGCGTGCGACAGGCGACACGTGCCGCTGGTGAGCACTTCTTCCTCGAAGGCGACGACGCACAGTCGATGTTCGTCCTCGCGACCGGCAAGGTCTCGGTGACCAAACGCTGGCAAGGGCGCGAGTACGTGCTGCGCGGTCTGGGGGCGGGCGACTGCTTCGGCGAGATGGCGCTGATGGACATGCACCCGCGCAGTGCGTCGGTGCGCGCCGATGTGCAGTGCCACGCGCTCGAACTCGGCACTGACGATCTGCTGGCGCTGTACGAGCGCGACGCCGTGCAGTTCGCGCTGATTCAGATGAACATCGGACGCGAAGTGTGCCGCCGGCTGCGCAACGTCGACGACCTGCTGTTTCGTGCACAGATGAACGGCGAGCTGCCGGCGGGGCCCCGGGTATTTCCGGCGGGGTAGCTGCGAAGGGTGCTGCACCATCACGGACATCACGGACATCACGGACATCACGGACATCACGGACATCACGGGCGCAGCGGTGCCGCGCAGCGCGAGGCCGCTAGACTGCTGGGCCCCTTTTTGCACCGCCACTCCGGCGGACTGACCTCTCCCACCACCGCCATGGCCCTGACCGAATCCGCCTTGCTCGACGCCCTGAAGAGCGTCGTCGACCCCAACACCGGGCGTGACTTCGTGTCCACGCGCCTGATCAAGAACCTGCGCATCGATGGCGGCGATGTTGCCTTCGATGTCGAACTGGGCTACCCCGCCAAGAGCCAGATCGGCGCGCTGCGCAAGGCGCTTGTGGCGGCGGCGCGCACCGTACCGGGCGTCGAGAACGCGAGCGTGAATCTGTCGTCGAAGGTGATCGCGCATTCGGTGCAGCGCGGCGTGCAGTTGATGCCGCAGGTGAAGAACATCGTGGCCGTGGCTTCGGGCAAGGGCGGCGTGGGCAAAAGCACCACCGCCGTCAACCTCGCGCTGGCGCTGGCGGCCGAAGGTGCCACCGTCGGCATCCTCGACGCCGACATCTACGGCCCCAGCCAGCCGATGATGCTGGGCATCAACGCGCGCCCGGAAAGTGCCGACGGCCAGTCGATGGAGCCGCTCGAGAACTACGGCGTGCAGGTGATGTCGATCGGCTTCCTGGTCGACGCCGACAACCCGATGATCTGGCGCGGCCCGATGGTGACGCAGGCGCTCGAGCAGCTGCTGCGCCAGACCAACTGGCGTGACCTTGACTACCTGATCGTCGACATGCCGCCGGGCACCGGCGACATTCAGCTCACCCTCAGCCAGAAGGTGCCGCTGACGGGCGTGGTCATCGTCACCACGCCGCAGGACATCGCGCTGCTCGATGCGAAGAAGGGTCTGAAGATGTTCGAGAAGGTCGGCGTGCCGATCCTGGGCATCGTCGAGAACATGGCGGTGCACCTGTGTTCCCAGTGCGGTCATGCCGAACACATCTTCGGCGCCGACGGCGGCAAGCGCATGGCGGCCGAATACAACATCGACTACCTCGGCGCGCTGCCGCTGGCGATGTCGATCCGCGAGCAGGCCGACTCGGGCCGGCCCACGGTGGTCAGCGACCCCGACGGTGAAGTCGCGTCGATCTACAAGGCCGTGGCGCGCCAAGTGGCGGTGAAGATCGCGTCGAAGGCCAAGGACTACAGCGCGAAGTTTCCGTCGATCTCGATCTCGAAGAACACCTGACCACGCCTGAACCATGGAGCAGCGGGCTGGCCTCGAGCTGGCCGTGGTGGTCGAGCGCACCGCGGCGCCCAACCGTTGGGAGGACTGGGCCTTCCGGATCGTCGACGTGGTGCCCGACGAAGGCGCTTATGGCAGCGAGCCGCGCGTGCTGGTCGACGACGGGCGCCATGCGCGCATCCTGGTGCCGGGTTTTCGCGTCGCGCTGTACGCCGACGAGTGCAAGGGCTACTTCCTCAACCTCACGTCGGGGCAGCCGTCATGGTTCGTGTCGTGGCGGGTGCGTGAGGCCGATCGATCAATGATCGACGTGACCGCGGTGAGCGTGTCGTACATCGAGGCCGACCGGCGCCTGGCAGCCGACGAGCAGGTCGACAGCCTGCCGATGCCCGACGAACTGTGCGAATGGCTGCGCGTGTTCACGAACGAACACTTCCGCCCCGACGAGGCACGCAAGGTCAGGGCGCAGTCGTTCCTGTCGCCACAAGAGCGTGAAGCGCAAGCGCAGGCGCTGCGCGACCGGGGGCTGGGCGATGGCTGACGACGACCGGTTCCTGTCGCGCTGGTCGCGGCGCAAGGCGCAGGCGCGCGTCGAGGCGGATGTGCCCGAAGCAGCGCCCGAAGTTGTGCCTGGTGTTGTGCCCGATGTTTCCCCAGTCGAGGACGATCGCGTCGCCATCGAGGCTACCGAAGGTGGCGATGTGACCGAGGTCGCACAAACGCTCGAGGTTCCGGGGCCGCCCGATTCGCGCAGTGCACCCGATGCTTCTGAAGTCGCGCCGGCCGCGCCGCTGCCGACGCTCGAGGACGTCGAACGCCTGACGCCCGACGCCGACTTCTCGCCTTTCGTCGATCGGATGCTGAACCCCGAGGTCCGCAACGCGGCGATGAAGAAGCTGTTCACCGACCCGCACTTCAATGTGATGGATGGGCTGGACGTCTACATCGACGACTACAACAAGGCCGACCCGCTGCCAAAGCAGTGGTTGCGCCAGATCGTGCAGGCACGCGTGCTGGGCTTGCTCGACGATGAACTCGAAGAGCAGCCGCGTCCAACGCCTGGTGCAGTCCCACTGGCGGACGCCGACGTTTCCGTGATTGACGACGATCGAGCCGCGGCAGCAACCCCGACCGATAATCCCGCCCCTTATGAAGACCCTGATCTGCCGCTGCAATCGAACGATGCCGCTGGACTCGACAGCCCTCGAGCAGCTGCTGACGACGGCGACGACGACTCACGGGGCTGATCCGGTCTCGGTCGAAGCTCACTACACCACGCTGTGCCGGCGAGAGGCGCCGGCGTTTCAGCGCGCAGCCAAGAGCGGCGAAGAACTCATCGTCGCTTGCACGCAAGAGAGCAGCCTGTTCATCGAGTTGAACGAGCAGACCGTGGGTGCGCCGTCGATCACGGAGCGTCCGATTCGCTTCGTCAACATTCGCGAAACCGGCGGCTGGTCAAAGGACGCGAGTCAGGCCACGCCGAAGATCGCGGCGCTGCTGGCGGCGGCGCAACTGCCGCAACCCGATCCTGTCGCCACGGTGGCTTATCAAAGCGCGGGCCGTTGCCTGGTGCTCGGCGCTGCCGATGCGGCGCAGCGCGCGGCGGCGATGCTTGGCCCCGGCCTGCAAATTACCGTGCTGGCTGAAAGCGGTCAGGGGGATGTGTCGCAGCGACGTGACCACGTCGTGCACCGCGGCGCGCTCGCGTCGCTGCGCGGGCGCTTGGGCACCTTCGACGCGACGTGGACCTCGAACAACCCGATCGACCCTGACCTGTGCACGCGCTGCAATGCCTGCATCGCGGCCTGCCCGGAAGGCGCCATCGACTTCGCCTATGCAGTCGATCTGTCGCGCTGCAAGTCGCATCGCGATTGCGTCGCCGCGTGCGAGGCCGCGGGTGCGATCGACTTCGAGCGCAAGCCGCAGACGACGATCGAGACCTTCGACCTGGTGCTGGACCTGCGCGCGCAGCCGCACTTTACGCAGCACGCACCGCCGCAGGGCTACGTCTTTGTGGGTCATGACGAGCGCAGGCTCGTCGACGCGGTGCTCGCGCTGCGTGACATGGTCGGCACCTTCGACAAGCCGCGCTTCTTCGACTACAAGGCGCGGCTTTGCGCGCACAGCCGCAACGAACAGGTCGGCTGCCACGCCTGCATCGACGTGTGCTCGGCGCGCGCGATCTCGAGCGAAGCGTCGATGAAGGGTCGTCCGCAGGGCAAGCCGCGCGGCACCACACCGGCCGGGCCGAAGACGGGTGGGCAGGGCGGCGGCATCGTCGTCGATCCACACCTGTGCGTCGGCTGCGGCGCATGCACCACCGTGTGCCCGACGGGCGCGCTGGCCTACGCCACGCCGAACACCGTCGACCAGGGTCGCCGCATCCGCACGATGGTGTCGACCTACACACGTGCCGGCGGGAAGGATGCGGCGCTGTTGATTCACAGCGAAGGGGCTGGTACGCGGCTGATCGACGACCTGGGCCGCGCCGCGAGTGTCGAGAAACTGTCGCCTCGTGGTGGCGGCATCCACGGGGTGCCCGCACGCGTGATGCCGATGGCCGTATGGCACACCGCGAGCGTCGGTCTGGACCTGTGGCTTACGGCGATCGCGCAGGGCGCAAGTCAGGTCTGGGTGCTGCTGACCGACGAAGAGGCGCCCGAATATCGCCAGGCGCTTGCCGAACAAATGGCGCAAGGTCAGGCGATGCTTGCCGGCTTGGGCTATGTGGGCACGCATCTGCGATTGCTCGATGCACGCGACAGGCGCGACGCACGCGACCTTGCTGCGCTGGACGCATCCCTGCGCGAACCGCCCGCACAGGTCGTCACGAAAGCCGCGACCTTTGCCGCACAGGCCGACAAACGCGCGACCCTAGAGATGGCGCTCGATCACCTGATGGCGCACGCGCCGGTGGCGTTGCCCGAGTCGATCGCGTTGCCTGCGCCAGGTGCGGCCTACGGCAGCGTCGATATCGACCGCGAACGTTGCACGATGTGCCTTTCGTGCGTCGGTGCGTGCCCCGCGAGTGCGCTCGTCGACAACCCCGATCGGCCTCAGCTTCGTTTCGTCGAGATGAACTGCGTGCAATGCGGCCTGTGCGTCGGCACCTGCCCCGAAGACGCGCTGCGCTTGGTGCCGCGACTGCTGCTGGCCGAAGGCGGCCAAGCGCGGCGGCAGCTTCGTGTGGTCAATGAAGCCGAGCCCGCGGCGTGCATCGAGTGCGGCAAACCGTTCGGCACGCTGCGCGCGGTCGAAGCGATGATCGCGAAGATCGGCCACCACCCGGCCTTTGCTGGCGACGGCGCACGGCGCATGCGCATGTGCAACGACTGCCGCGTGGTGGCGATGTTCACGAACCCAAAAGAGGTGCGGATCACCGACCTGTGATCCGCCTGCCGCGATGACCGATACGCGACCCATCTCGATCACCACCGCCGATGCCGGCGAGGAACTTCAGCGCGCCGAGCTCTACGGCCTGCTGGCGCAACTGTGGCTTGCTCCGCCTGATGCCGAGCTGCTGCAACAGTTCGCGGTCGCGGTGACGCAGGCGCCCGAGCCCGGGTCGTTTCTCGAAGCGCCGTGGCAGAACCTGGTGGCGGCCATGCGTGCCACCGATGCGAAGGCCGCGCGTGCCGAGTTCGAAGGCTTCTTCCACGCCACCGGCAAGGCCGAAATTTTCCCCTACGCGTCGTATCACCGCGCGGGTGCGTTGAACGAATGGCCGCTGGTCGAATTGCGTCGCGACCTGGCCGCGATCGGCGTCGAGCGCGACGCCACCAGCAGCGACACCGAGGACCACATCGCTTTCGTGTTCGAGCTGATGCGCTACCTCATCGCGGGCGACGACATCGAGGTCTGCAACCTCGAGCAGCAACGTCGCATGTTCCGCGCGCACGTGCAGACCTGGGTGCCGGCGTTGTGCGACACGCTCGAGTCGAACCCACGCGCGCAGCTCTATGCGTGCGTCGCGCGCATGACGCGCGCCTTCGTCGACGTCGAGACCCAGGCGTTCGACATGGTCGACGGCTGAACGAACTGCGACGCATCGACATCGCGTCACGGGGCGTCACGACGCGTCATCAAGCGTGGCGTTAGCCCGCCATCGCCTCTTCGCGTGGTATCGATTTGTTCGATTCTGAAGCGTGAGGGCCCCATGTCGTTACTCGCTTGCGTGTCGTTACGGCGCGGCGAGTCGACGAATGGAACGGATGGTTCAATGTGCAGACGGCTGGTGCGGTGCTGTTTCTCGGGCGATTGAAGTTCATCGATCTTCCGCGACCGCAGCCGGCTTTCAATCATCGGGCGCCTGCCGATCCGCGAACCAAAGTGTCGCGAACGCGTGGGCGCTGCACATAGGGAGTTGGGGACATGGGAGCGAAGAAGTTGGGACCCTGGCGCGTTTGGATGCCCAGGGTATTGAAGGACGTGGTCGTGGCGTCTCGCTTGCTGCCCGTGGCGGCGGCGTGTGTTTTGGTGGTGGGTTGTGGCGGTGACGAAGACACGTCGTCGCCTGCCGATGCCCATGCCAATGCCGTCACGGAAGCTGCGGTACCTGCAATGACGCCGGCCGCGTCAGATGCAGCAACCGACATCGGGCAGTTGGTGTTGACCGACATGTCGGGCAGTTCGAAGGAACTGTCAGCGATGCTCGACTCGGTATGCAGCCCGGTCCCAGCGCCTGCAGACGGCGTCTTGACGGCTGACACGGCGAAGACCGCTTCATCGATGACGGAGTCATCGAAGACCGATGCATCGACGGCCGATGCATCGAAGGCCGAATCGATCATGCTTGCCAAGGAAGCCGGCTGGACGACCGTTGCCCAGGAGAACCAGGCGATCCAGTTTCCGGACGCCAGCGCGCGGACGCTGCGCTACGGGCACGAGAACTTCGGCTGGGTGCAGAAGATCGTGACCGACCGGTCGGCGTCGTGCGCGACGTGGTACTTCGACAATCGCGACCCCGCGGTTGGCGTCGTCAAGTCGTGCGAGCAATTCGCCGGTACGTCGTCGTCATGGGGCTACCTTGTCGACGAAGGGCAGTCGCGCCAGTTCTCCGACACGGGGGCCAAGCGCGTGCGCTTCGGGCACGCGTCGAGGGGCTGGGTCGAGAAGGACGTGACGACGCAGGTGTCGTGCACGATCCAGTTCTTCGACAACGTGGATCCCGCACCCGGTGTGTTCAAGTCGTGCGAGCAGTTGGGCGGGTCATCCACGCCTTCATCGGGATGGACCTACCTCGTCACGGAGTGGCAGAACCAGCAGTTTTCCGATGCCGGTGCCAAGCGCGTGCGTTTTGGGCATTCGTCGGCAGGATGGGTCGAGAAAGTCGTGACGACGCAGCTGAGTTGCACGAAGGCCTTCTTCGACAACCAAGACCCCGCGCCCGGGATCGTCAAGGTCTGCGAGCAGTCCAGCGGCTCGACGGCGCCTGCGCCGTCGGCCCAAAGCTGGATGTTCCTTGCCAATGAGTGGCAGGCGGCAACGTTCCCCGACAGCACGCCGCGTACCGTGCGCTACGGCGTGGCATCGGTGGGCTGGACGCAGAAGACTTTCGTCGGTTCGATGAGGTGTGAAACGTCGTCCTTCGACGGCATTGACCCGGCATGGGGCCACCTGAAGGCGTGTGAGGTGCTCGCCGCTGCAGGTGCGCCAGCGCCGGCACCAGCGCCGGCACCAGCGCCAGCACCAGCACCAGCACCAGCACCAGCACCAGCACCAGCGCCGATGCCGGGCAGCGTCTACATCGACGCATCGAAGATCCCGAGCGGTTCGCCCGGCATTGCGCGCGACGTGATCAGCGCCGCAGCCGAGTCGCCGTACTACGCTGACGGCATCGGTGCATTCCGCACCGTGTGCGACTACTCGCACATGAACTTCGACGACGCGATCATCTATCCCGGGCAGCCCGGCGCGTCGCACCTGCACACCTACTTCGGCGCCAAGAGCACCAACGCGTATTCGACGCCGTCCAGCCTGCTGGCCGACACTTCGGCCACCTGCCGCGGCGGCACGGTGAACCGCAGCGGCTACTGGGTGCCGAGCATGGTCGACACGCGCGACGGCCGCCCGATCGGTCCCACGCGCATGATCGTTTACTACAAGACAGGGTATTGGGGCGTGACGACTGCGCAGGTGCAGGCGTTGCCGCAGGGCTTGCGCATGCTCGGCGGTGTGGCTTCTTCGAAGACCCCGCAGCGCATGGACGTTTCGCACTACGTCTGCAGTTCAGACAACGTGCAGCACCCGGGCGTGCCTTCGTACTGCCCGGCGGGTGCCACAGTCGACCAGATCATCCGCTTCCCGCAGTGCTGGGACGGGCGCAACCTTGACAGTCCGGACCACCGCAGCCACATGTCATACCCGAAACCAGACTATCCGTATGGCTGCCCGTCGACGCACCCGGTGGCTTTGCCGGAAGTGCAGTTCTCGATCTCGTACACGGTCATGCCCAGCGACGACCTTCGTGCGTGGCGCCTGTCGTCCGACGCCTACGACAGCGCGCAGCCCGGCGGCTATTCGAACCACTCGGACTGGATCAATGGCTGGAAGCCCGACGTGATGGACGTGTGGCTTAACCGCTGCCTGCGCACGGGCCTGGACTGCAAGGGCGCGTTGATGGGCGATGGGCGCGCGCTTGGCGGCACGTACAACGAAGGCGGGCGCTGAACGACACGACGGGGCATGGCGCTTAGCATCGCGGCGTGCCCGCGATCGACGACGCTGATGTTTCCCTTCCGGCCCCTGCGCTGACGGTCACCGTCACTGCGCTGTGCGAATTCGCTGCCAAGCGCGGCGACCTCGACCTTCGGTTCGCGCCGGGCCCCACGGCGCTGCAGGGCATCGAAGGCCACGGCATCGTCGCGCGCCGCCGCGGCAGCGACTATCAACGCGAAGTGCGGCTCGAAGGACCGTGCGAAGGGTTGCGCGTGGTCGGACGCGCCGACGGGTTCGATGCATCGTCGAGTCGGCTCGAAGAGGTCAAGACCCACCGCGGCAGCGTCGATCGCATCGCGACGAACCAGCGTGAACTGCATTGGGCGCAGGCGATGTGCTACGGCGCTCTGCTGTGCGAGCGGGACGGCCTTCCGCGGATCGACATCGCGCTCGTCTACTTCGATATCGCAACCCACGTCGAGACCGCCGAGGTACGCACCTTCATGCGCGACGCGCTCTGGCAAGCCTTGGCCGATCTGTGTCGCCGCTATCGGGACTGGGCGCAGCTCGAGCGTGCGCACCGCGCCGCGCGCGACCAGGGGCTTCGCGCAATGGTGTTCCCACATGCCTCGTTCCGCGCCGGGCAGCGGCCCTTGGCCGAACACGCGTGGCGTGCCGCGCGGCTGCGCCGTTGCCTGCTTGCGCAAGCACCCACGGGCATCGGCAAGACGTTGGGTACGCTGTTCCCGACATTGAAGGCGATGCCCGACGAAGGGCTCGACAAGGTCATCTTCCTGACCGCCAAGACCAGCGGGCGTGGGCCCGCGGTGGCCACGCTGGCGCGGTTGCGCACCGGCGGGCCGACGGGCGCCGTGCCGTTGCGCGTGGTCGAGCTGGTCGCGCGCGACAAGGCTTGTGTGCACCCCGACAAGGCCTGTCACGGCGAGTCATGCCCGCTGGCGCGCGGTTTTTACGACCGCCTGAGCGCGGCGCGCGACGAAGCCGTGCGCGAGTTGGTGGCGGGCGACTCATCGGGCCAGGGCCTGGGTCCGGCTGCATGCGTGACTGCCGTCGCGGCCCGTCATGCCGTGTGCCCGTACTACCTGAACCAGGAGCTGGTGCGTTGGGCCGACGTTGTGCTGGCCGACTACAACCACTGGTTCGACCGCGGCGGATGGCTGCACGCGATGACGGTCGACCACGGCTGGGCCGTGGCGTTGCTGATCGACGAGGCGCACAACCTGGTCGAACGCGCGCGCGACATGTATTCGGCCACGCTGCGATGGCGCGACTGGGAGCACGCGCGCCGCATCGCACCCGCATCGCTGAAGCGTCCGCTGAACCGCATCGCGCGTGCGTGGCGCGCGGTCGACCCGCCGGACAACGGCTACGCACTCGTCGACGCCGTGCCCGAGCAACTCGTACAGGCGATCAGCCGCTCGTTGGGCGAATGGGTCGACGCGTGGGCACGCGATCCGGCGGCCGTCGACCCGCTGCTGCTCGAGTGCTTCGGGCAGGCGCTGGGGTTCGAGTCGCTGGCCGCGAGCTTTGGCGAACATGCGCTGGCCGACGTGAGCGACGAGCCGCACCAAGGCAAACAGCCGCGACCCAGCGTCAGCATCCGCAACGTCGTACCCGCGCCTTATGTGGGCGCGCGGTTGGCCACCGCGCGGTCGGTGGTGATCTTCTCGGCCACGCTCGAGCCGGCTGCGTTCTACCGCGACATGCTCGGCCTGCCTGCCGACGCGGCCTGCCTCGAGGTCGACAGCCCCTTCCGTGCCGAGCAGCTCGAGGTGCGCATCGCCGCCAACCTGTCGACGCGCTGGCGTGACCGCGACGCGTCGATCGCACCGATCGTGCGGGTGATCGGCGAGCGCCATGCCGCGCGGCCGGGCAACTACCTGGCGTTCTTCGGCAGCTACGCCTACATGCAGACAGCCGCGCAGGCCTTCACCGAGGCGTTCCCCGACATCCCCGCGTGGTGCCAGCGGCCGGGCATGGGCGAAGCCGAACGTGATGAGTTCCTTGCGCGCTTTGTCGCGCCCGATGACGTTGCGCCCGATGACGTTGCGCCTGATGACGTTGCGACTGATGACGTTGCACCTGATGACGTCTTCCGCGGCGGCATCGGTTTCGCCGTGCTGGGCGGCGCGTTCGCCGAGGGCATCGACCTTCCGGGCGAACGACTCGTTGGCGCGTTCGTTGCCACGCTCGGCATGCCGCAGCCTTCGCCGGTGAACGAAGCGATGCGCGAGCGGCTGGACCGCCTGTTCGGCGACGGCCACGCCTACGTCTATTTCTACCCAGGCATGCGGCGCGTGGTGCAGGCGGCTGGCCGCGTCATCCGCACGCCGCAGGACCGCGGCGTGGTCATGTTGCTCGACGACCGTTTCACGCACGCGCGCGCGCGGCGTGTGCTGCCGGCGTGGTGGCGCCCGGCGATCTTCAGGCTGGTTTAGAGCGCCGGCCTTCATGGCGGCCGGGCGCGACGCGATTCACCGCGGAGCGCTGCGCAAATTGGGCGAATCGACCCTGTCGCAGATGGCGATGGCTTCGTAACGTCGCACCATCACCTGCCGAAGGCAACCGAGCACCATGCCCCGCTACCTCGTCGAACGCACTTTCGCCGAATGCTGGGCCGCCCGGGCCGACGACGCCGGTGTGCGGTCGTGCAACGCGGTTGCCGGTGCCCACGTACGCCAGGGCGTGACCTGGCTGCATTCGTACGTCAGCGCCGACCGTCTGCGCAGCTACTGCATCGTCGAAGGGCCGACGCCCGAAGCGGTGCGGCTGGCAGCGCAAGCGAGTCGAGCTGCCCGTGGACCGCATCACCGAAGTTCGGATGCTCGATCCGAACTTCGTTCGCTGAACACGCCACAGGAGGACGCTTTTCATGCACTCACCGCACATCCCGCGCAGGGGAAATCTGCAAATCCCGAACCGAAAGAGGAACTCCATGAAGAAGCCAACTTTGTCGATCGTCACGACGATGACGGCGCTTGCGACAGCGCTGCTCTTTTCACCTGCACCGGCCCTCGCGCAGCAGGGCGCGGTGATCCAGTGGCATGCCCATGCGCAGACATTGGTCAGCTCGTTCACGGGCCGCAGCAACGGCGCGCAGCCGTACACGATGGCCTTGATCCAGGTCGCCGTCTACGACGTGACGGTCGCGGTTCGCGCTGCCGACTCGAAGCACAAGCGACCGGCCAAGCCATTCATCGCCGACATCGTCGCTGCGACCGGTGCCGACCTGAACGCGGCGATCGCCACCGCGGCGTTTCGCGTCGGTTACGAGCGGGTCAACAACAACCCGACCGCGCGCACGAACTACCGCAACGCCTACGACGCGTTCATCGCCGGGATTGCGGACGGTCAGGCCAAGACCGACGGCATCGCCGTTGGCGAGTCGACGGCGCAAGCCGTGCTCGCCGCGCGTTCGAAAGACAATTTCTACAACACCGCCACGTACTCGAACCCGGCGGCGGACCCCGGCGTCTGGCAGTCGGTCAGCGTGGCCACGCCGTACACCACCGCTGGCGCGAACGACTACGCCATGGCGTTCACGATGCCGCTGACCGCGTCGTCGCCCGACGCGCGGCGGATCAAACCTCCCCCACGCCTCGAGAGCGGCAAGTACCGGCGTGACTTCGAGGAGACCAAGGCCTACGGCTCGCTGACCAGCCCGATCCGTCAGCCGGCGATGACCAACGTCGTCCAGTTCTGGACCGAGAGCGGCTTTACGCTTTGGACACGCAACGTGCGTGACATCGTATCGACCCGCGGGCTCGACGAGTACGAAGCCGCGCGCGCGCTCGCCGCCTTCTCGGTCGCAACCGCAGACGCCATGCTCGCGTGCTTCGAATCGAAGTACGCGCACAACTTCTGGCGGCCGTGGCAGGGCATCCAACGCGCCGACGAGGACAACAACCCCCGCACCCAACCGGAACTCGCCTGGACGCCGGCGGTCCGTGCGAACCACCCGGAGTACCCCGCCGGCCACGGTTGCTACGCCGGCTCGGCCACCAAGGTGCTCGAACTCCTGTTCGGCGACTTCCCGGTCACGCTCACGAGCACCGGCGCACTGGTTGCCGGGTGGCCGATGACGCCGAGTGCGCGTTTCGAATCGCTCGACGACATCAACGACGACAACGCGAACGCGCGTGTGTGGGGTGGTTTGCATTGGCGCACGACGATGGAGCGCTCGTCCCGGTGGACGGCGAAGATTGCAAGGAACGCCGTGTGTGGGGAGTTCGGTCTTGTTTGTCACAAGAGCCGATTCGACTCCGACGACGATTGACCCGAGTACGCTCGCGCCCGCCCGCCCCTGAAGGCCCCGGGCCGTGGCCTCGCGACGTAGGATTCGAAGAGGCACCGCCGACCCCCATGATCCTGCTCGAGCGAGAGACCCTGCTGGACCGGCTGACCGCCGAGTGGTCGCTGGCGGGTGCGGGTGCGGGTGCGGGTGCGGGTCGACTCGTTTTCGTCGAAGGCGAGGCGGGCATTGGCAAGACGAGCCTGGTGCGCGCGTTCGCCCGCTCGCTCGACAGGCGCTCGCCAGTGTTCATCGGCGCTTGTGAGGCGCTGCGCACGCCGCGGCCGCTGGGCGCGCTGGACGACATCGCGGCGCGCGCCGGCGGTGCCCTGAAGGCGCTGATCGACACCGGCGGCCCGCGGCACCGCGTCTTCGTCGCGTTCGTCGAGTTGCTGCACGCGCAGCCTGCGCTCGTGGTGATCGAGGACCTGCACTGGGCCGACGACGCCACGCTCGACCTGCTGCGCTACGCCGGCCGTCGCATCGCTGGCACGCGATCGCTGCTGGTGGGCACCTACCGCAGCGACGAGCTGGTGCCCACACACCCGCTGCGCGCGGTGCTGGGCGACTTGGCGACGGCCGGCCCGGTGCATCTGGTGCTGCCGCCGCTGTCGGCCGAGGCGGTGCGCTCGCTGTGCCACGGGCACGACGTTGACGCGATCGAAGTGCACGGGCGCACCGGCGGCAACCCGTTCTTCGTCACGGAAGTGTTGGCCGCGCCGGGTGCGCGAGTGCCCAGCACCGTGCAGGACGCGGTGCTGGCGCGCGCCGGCCGCCTGAGCCTGTCGGCACGTGCCGTGCTCGACTTCGCTGCCATCGCCGGGCCGCGCGTCGAGGCGTCGGTGCTCGCCGCGCTGGCCGCGGCCGAAAGTGCTGCCATCGAAGAGGGCCTGGCCACCGGCGTGCTGTGTGCCGACGGCGGCGCCATCACCTTCCGCCACGAACTGGCGCGCCAGGCCGTGCTGCACGCGATGGCCCCGACGCGCGCGATGAGCCTGCACCGGATGACGTACGGCGTGCTGCTGGGGAAGGCGATTCCGAATGCGCTGTCGCGGCTTGCGCTGCACGCCGAAGGCGCCGGTGACGCCGAGGCGGTGCGCCGGTGGGCGCCGCTCGCTGCGCGCGAGGCCGCGGCGCGGGGCGCGCACGTACAAGCGGCGCAGCACTGGGCGCGGGCGCTCGCGCACACCGAGGGCGACGCGGCGCGCGCGCAACTGCTCGACTGGTACGCCGACGAGTTGCGCGCCTGCGGGATGATCACGGCAGCGATCGACGCCCGTCAGCAGGCGGCCCGCGTCTGGCGTTCGAGCGGCCATGTGCCACGGACCATCGGCTCGTCCGTCGAGCTGGCGCGGTTGCATCTGCTGAGCAGCTGCCCCGACCTGGCGCGGCAGGCGTTGCAGTCGGCGCGGGCGCTGCTCGCGGCACCGGGCGAGCCGCCCGGGGCCGCCACCGCCGAAGCCATCGAGGAGCAGCGGTTGCGAGTCGACTTGTGCGAGGCCGACGTGCTGCGCCACACGGTCGACTTCGAGGCCGCGGTGGCGCTGGCGGCGCCTGTGCTCGCTTATGCCGAGCGCCGGGCCGAACGCCGGGCCGAACGCCAGGCCGAACGTCAGGCCGAGCGTCAGGCCGAGCGTCAGGCCGAGCGTCAGACCGAGGGTCACGCCGACCGCGCGCTGCTGATCGATGCGCTGAGCACACTCGGTGCCGCGCTGATGGGCTGCGGCCGTGGCGACGAAGGCATCGTTTGCCTCGAGCGCGGCTTGGCGTTGGCGGAAGGCTCGGGCGCCGACCTGTGGGTGGCAAGGTTTTCGAGCAACTTGGCGCTGGGGTGCACGTCGTTGCTGCGGCTGGGCCTTGCCGAGGGGTACCTGCGCCGCGGCACCGACTGGTGCGCCGACAAGGATCTCGATGCCCCCCGGCTGTTCCAGCTGTCGCTGAGCGCGGGGGTGCACCTGCTGCTCGGCCGCTGGGCCGAGGCCGGCACCGAGGCGCTGGAGGTCATCGGCAACCCGCGTTCGATGGCGATCGCGCGGGTGCGGGCCTACACGGTGCTGGGTCGCCTGCGCGCGCGGCGTGGCGAGGTCGGCGCGCGCGACGCGCTGGCCGAGGCCCGCAGCCTCGGCGGCGACGGCGTGGGCAGCGTGCTGTCGTCGCACCTCTCCGCAGCCGAGCGCGCTTGGCACGAAGGCCGTGCTGATGACGTTGCGCGCGAAGCCACCGCGGGGCTGGCCCTGATGCAAGGCAAGCCGCTGCGGGGTCCGGTCGTCGAATTGCTGGTGTGGCGCCGCCTGTCGGGTGCAGCAGGCGCAGGAGTCGCAGCGGGCGAAGGCGCTGCGCCGGACGCGGGCGAGCACCCCGGCGCGCTCGAAGCGGCGGGGCGCTGGCAGGAAGCCGCCTCGAGGTGGCGCGCCTTGGGCTGTCCGTTCGAAACCGCGCGCGCGTTGACCCAGGGCGACGAGAACGCGCAACGCGAAGCGCTGGTGATCGCCGAGTCGCTCGGCGCGCGGCCGCTGGCGGAGCGCCTGCGGCGCCAACTGCGCGCAGCAGGCGCGCGCGGGGTGCCGCGCGGCCCGCGTGCGGCCACCCTGCTCCATCCGGCAGGTCTCACGACCAAGGAGGTGGCGGTGCTGGACCTGTTGGCCGCGGGGCTTCGCAACAAAGAGATCGCGCACCGCCTGCGTCGCTCGGCGCGCACCATCGACCACCACCTGGAAAGCATCTTCTGCAAGCTCGACGTCACCACGCGCGCCGAGGCGGTCGGTGCAGCCTTTCGCCTAGGCGTGGTCACACCTGACGCGCAGGACGCGGCGACGCGGCCGGGCGGTCGACCGTCAGCCTAGGCTTGTGGCTGCGTCGAAACGCACCACCGTCGGCGGCGGCGCTGGCGCTGCGTTGGCATCGGCGCCGAGCGTCGACGGACGTCCGCGGATCGCATGGGCCGCCAGCATCGCCTCGAGCTTCTCCGACGGCTGGGGCCGGCTGAACAGAAAGCCCTGCATCTCGGTGCATTCAATGCTGGCGAGGAAACGCACCTGCGCTTCGGTCTCGACGCCTTCGGCGACCAGCGTCAGGTCGAGCGCACGTGCCATCTCGGCGATGGCCGTCGACAGCGCGCGATCCTTCGGGCTGTGCTCGACACCAGCGACGAAACTGCGATCGAGCTTGACCACGTCGACTGCGAGCTGTCGCAGGTACGTCAGCGACGCATAACCTGTGCCGAAATCGTCGATCGCGATTTGGACGCCTCGTGCGCGCAGGATCGACAACATCCGCCCGGCCTGTTCGGTGCGTGCGATCAGCGCCGACTCGGTCAACTCGAGCTCGATCGAGTGCGGGTCGACTCCGGTGTCGCCAATGACCCGGTTCACCATCTCGGCGAAGTCTGTCTGCTCGAGCTGGCGGGCCGATACGTTGACCGACACCCCCAGGCTCAGGTAGCCCTGGTCGTGCCAATGGCGCAGTTGCGTGCACGCCGTGCGCAGCACCCACTCGCCGACGCGGCTCATCAGGTCCATCTGCTCGAGCACATCGATGAACTGACCCGGCGCAACCAGGCCATGGCCCGGGCGCTGCCAGCGGATCAGGGCTTCGACGCTGTCGTACTGGCGTTTGCTGCCGCTGACGCGCGGCTGGTAGTGCAGCACGAACTCGCGCGCTTCGTAGGCACGTGCCAAGTCGGTCTCCAGCGCCAGGCGCGCACGCGTGCGCTCGTTCATGTCTTCGCTGTAGAAGGCGTGCACGCCGCGATGGTCGCGTTTGGCGCTGCGCATCGCCGCATCGGCGTTGCTGACCAGGCTGTCGACGTCGGCGCCGTCGCGCGGGATCAGCGCCACGCCGACCGTCGCGCCGATCGAGAAGCTTTGCCCACGGTGGTCGATCGGCCTGGCCATGGCCTGCGTGACGCGCATCGCGACCGCGCCTGCGTCGTTCGGTGTCTGCAAGTTCGCAAGCACGATGGCGAATTCATCGCCACCGATGCGGTACAGCCGATCGTTGGCGCGCAGACACCCGCGCATGCGCGCGGCCGCGGCCTCGAGTACGTTGTCACCGGCCTGGTGACCGAAGCTGTCGTTGACCATCTTGAAGCGGTCGAGATCCACGTAGAGCAGGGCGCCCGAGGCGTCGGCGCCCCTGGCCAGCAGCGCCTCGAGGTCGCGCGCGAAGAGGCTGCGGTTCGGCAGGTTGGTCAGGGCGTCGTGGTGGGCCTGGTGCCAGATCTCGCTCTCGCGCTGCTGGCGTTCGGCGTCGTGTCGGCGGATGATCCGATCGGCCTTGCGAACGACCAGGAACAGGAACGCGAAGAGCAGCAGCAGCACCGACACCACGATCGCCGCGACGCGCCACTGCGCGCGCTGCAGCGTCGCGAGCATGTCGGTGACGTCGGCGTAGATCTCGAGCACCGCCTCGATGCGTCCGCCAGGGCCAGCGGTGCGCATGGGCACGTACGATGCGAGCACGTCGCGGTTTTCGAGCGTGCCTTCGAAGGCATCGAAGGTGTCGCGGTGCGTCAGTGAGTTCGCGATGTGACCGTTGGCGGCGTTGCGGATGCCTTGGTTGGCTGCGGCAGTCGTGCCGATCTGCTTGGGGTCGGTCGAGAACAGCGTCAGGCCGTCGAGCGTGTACAGCTTGATCTTCACCACGGCCGTGCCGCGCATGTTGTCGAGGGCGTGGCGTCGAAGGTTCGCGACAGCGTCGCTCGCCTGCAGTTCGTGCGGCTGCAATGTGCGCGCGCGCCGGATGTCGTCGGCGTGCTCGATCCAGGCGCCGTTCGCGAAGACAGTCGCCAGATCGGCGTTGGCCTTCGATCCCTGGACGATCACGTGTTCGCGAGCCCATGCACCCACCAGCGTCACCGCCAGTGCGGTCGCGATCAGCATGCCGAACAGGCACGCGATCGAGAAGTGGCGCAACAGGTCGAACGTCGCAGCGGGCCGCAGGCGGCGAGCGCGATGGTCGGCTTGGTTGTCGGGCGCGTCAATGCTGGGCATGGCTGGGCATGGCTTTTCCCCACCGCGAGCTGGCGCACGGATGGGAGTGATCGGGATGATCGTTCAGAGCCCGGCCAAGCTCGTGGGAAAAGTGCCGCGGCGGCGCAGCGGCTGGCAGTGGATGCCGCCGGTCATGCGGAAGTGCCGGAATCCGCTGCGCTGCGATGCCGGTAGGACCACGCGCGCGGCGGCGGTCAAGCGTCGAGCAGGGTCAACTGAGCAAGGAACGCCGGTTCGTCGCGTGCCTCGAGGCAGCGCAGATCGAAGACCAACTCGCCCTCGCTGATGCGGCCGATCACCGGCACCGGCAGCGAGCGGAACGCCGCAGCCCAACGTTCGAGCGCGCGACCACCGCGCCCGACGGCGGCTGTGGGCCGGATCGCGATGCCCAGGCTCGGCAGGCGCTCGACCGGTAGCGAGCCGCTGCCGATCTGGCTGGCCATGGATTTGACCTGGACGCTCGCACGTTCGCCCATCACAGCCGCGATGGCCGCTGCGCAGCGTGTGGCGGTTTCGCGCATCGACTCGGGCCTGCGCGTCAGCAAGCGCAACGCAGGCAACCGCTCGGGCAGGCGCTCGGGGTCGCGGTACAGCTTCAGCGTCGCCTCGAGCGCGGCGATGGTCATCTTGTCCAGCCGCAGCGCGCGCTTCAGCGGGTGCTTCTTCAACTTCGCGATCAACGCTGCATCGCCGACGATCAGCCCGGCTTGCGGACCACCCAGAAGCTTGTCGCCACTGAAGGTCACCAGGTTGGCGCCCGCCGCCAAGCTCTGCTGCGGCGTGGGCTCCGCAGGCAGGCCCCAGCGGCGCAGGTCGACCAAGGTGCCGCTGCCCAGGTCTTCCAGCAGCGGCACGCCGCGTTCGCGGCACAGGGCGGCCAGCGTGTCGATTGGAACGGCGGCCGTGAAGCCGGTCACGGCGTAGTTGCTCGCGTGCACGCGCATCACGGCTGCGGTGCGAGGGCCGATCGCTTCGGCGTAGTCGCTCAGGTGCGTGCGGTTGGTGGTTCCAACCTCGACCAGCTTCGCGCCCGCCCTGCGCATGATGTCGGGGATGCGGAACGCGCCGCCGATCTCGACCAGTTCGCCGCGCGACACCGGCACTTCCTTGCGGTCGGCCAGCGCCGCCAGCACCAGCAGCACCGCGGCGGCATTGTTGTTGACCGCCGTCGCCGCCGCCGCGCCGGTCAGCTCGCCCAACAGGCCGTCGAGGTGGTCGTCACGATCGCCTCGGCTGCCGTCGGCCAGGCTGTACTCGAGGTTGGTGGCCTGGCGCATCACCGCTGCCACGGCTGCGATCGCTTCTTCGGCCATGACGGCGCGGCCGAGGTTGGTGTGCAGCACGGTGCCGGTGAGGTTGAACACCGGCCGGAAGTGCATCGCTTCGCGGTTGGCCAAGCGCTGCGCACAGGTGCGATCGAACGTGTCGATGTCAAAGCCGCGCCGCGCTTGCGTCGTGTCGCTTCGCCATTCGTCGAGTGCCGCGCGCGCCACGTCCAGCGTGTCCTGCCGGCCGTGGCGCTCGACCAGCGCGGCCAGCGCCGGCCGCGACATCAAGGCATCAAGCGACGGGGGGCGGGCAGAGTACGTTGACACGGTGTCAGGTTGGGAGCGTGGCGCAAAACGGTGGCGCAAAATCGGTGGCGGAAGAGCGTGGGAGTCGAACCCACCTGGAACTGCAGAGCAGCCCCACCCGGTTTTGCAGACCGGACGTCCCACCGGGGAACGTTCCTCTTCCTTCGTGAATGTCGCTTCGTGAATGTCGCTTCGTGAATGTCGCTTCGTGGATGTCGCTTCGTGGATGTCGCGCGGCGGGTCGTTCACGCCCCGAACAGCCGATGCGGGTCGCGCTTGATGTGGCGCCCGACCTCGTCGCGTTTGGTGAACCCGATTTTGTCGAAGTATTCGACCAGCGGCACCGACAGATGCCGGCTCATGCCGGTGGCGTCGCGCAGGTCCTTCACGTTGAGGCGCTTGTTGGGGTCGCTTTCCGCCAGGCGTTGCGATGCCAACGCAAGCTCGAGCATGTGGCGCGTCTGAATCACGTATTCGGCGCCGACCAGGTGAACCTTGCCCATGCGCTGCAGGCGCTCGAGCGTGCGCATGACCTGGTCTTTGCGCAGGTTGCGGTCGCGCATGAACAGGTCGCTGAGCTTGGGCGGCGCGATACCGGCTTCGTCGAGCCACGGCTTGATGCGTTCCCAAAGCTGCTTCTCGAGGCCCTGCAGCGACGCCTCGTGCCCCGGCAGGTGCAGGTGCGCGCCACTGCGCAACAGCGCGCCGGCTTCCAGCATGTGCTGCACCAGCAGCGTGAACACGCGTGCGGTGGGTTTGTCTTTCACCGCGCGTTGCAGCGGCTCGGCCGCGAGGCCGGGGCTGTCGGGCGACTTCTGATGGAAGTCACGCAACTGCGCCGTGATCGCGGCCTGGTGTCGCTCGAGGTGGCCGGGTGCGAAGAGCAACGCGCTGCGTTCGGCGTCGAGCCGACGGTGCGAGACGGCGGCGAGCAACGCTTGTTCTTGCGACGGGTCGAGGTTCCAGCCTGTGCTGAAGGGCCGCAGCTCGACGCCGCCGGGCTGCTCGAGCGCAAGCAGGTCATGCAGCGCGTCTTGCGGGTCGGGGCGCTCGAGCGCTCGCAGCGCCGCCAGCCGTTGTGTGCGGCGTCTGCGCGTGTCGGGCACGAAGGGGTCGATCACGCGTCCGCCGCCGATCGTGCGCAACGCTGACTGGTCGCGCAGAACGAAGCGGTCGCCACGCAGTGCGCCGATGGGCCGGTCGAGGTGCAACTGCACGATTGCTTCGGCGCCGGGCACGACGCTGTCGCCTTCGAGCGCCACGACCCTGGCACCCACATCCACCGCGCCGAGATGCAGGTGCACCGGCGTCCAGTGCGCCAGCGCGCGCGCCTCGCCGGCCAGCACCTTCAGGCGCGCGTCGAATCGCTGCGTCGGCGCGTGCACGGCTTGCGCCACGATCCAGTCGCCGCGCTGCACGTCGCTCTTCTCGACGCCGACCAGGTTCAGCGCCAGCCGCTGGCCGGCCCGGCCTTCGGTCGCCTGACGGTTCTGGGCGTGGATGCCGCGCACGCGCACCTCGGTGCCGCGCGGCGACACGATCAACCGGTCGCCCACGGCCACCGCGCCGCTGACCGCTGTACCGGTCACGACGGTGCCCACGCCGGTCAGCGAAAAGCTGCGGTCGACGGCAAGGCGGAAGTGCGCGCCGCGGTTCGCACTCGGTGAGGAAGCCGTGGCCGCCGCCGCGCGCAGATGCGCATTGAGTGCGTCGATGCCTTGGCCGGTCGTTGATGCGACCGCGATCACCGGAGCCGAGGTCAAACCCGTGGTGGCCAGCAGTTGCTGTATCTCGGTCGTCGCTGCAGCGAGTCGTTCCGGGGTCACCAAGTCCGCCTTCGTCAGGGCAACCACGCCGCTTGTGAGGCCCAGCAGGTCGAGGATCGCGACATGCTCGAGGGTTTGTGGCATCGGCCCGTCATCGGCAGCAACAACCAGCAGCACGTGGTCGATGCCGGTGGCGCCGGCCAACATGTTGCGCACGAGCTTCTCGTGCCCGGGCACGTCGACGAACCCCATCACTTGCCCCGCGGCATCGTCACCGGTCGGTTTGTACGCGAACCCCAGGTCGATGGTGATGCCGCGCGCCTTCTCTTCGCTCAGCCGATCGGTGTCGACGCCCGTGAGCGCCTTCACCAACGAGGTCTTCCCGTGGTCAATGTGGCCTGCGGTGCCGATGATCATGTGCTGTGTCTTTGCATCGAAAGCATCGCAACATCATGGCCTGCAAGGCAGGTCGACGATGCTGTAGGGATTACCATGGTTGCTGGTTGCATACCCGTGCATTCAACTGTGAACCGAGACGAGGGCTGACCTCGATTTGCTGATTGGAGACCTAACCGATGAAAACAACGCACAAACTCGGTCGCCGCATGGTCCTTGGCGGCGCTGCAGGTGCTGGTGGCCTGGTGGCCGCGGCGACCCTGTTGCCATCGGCCGCGACGGTGCCGGGCGATGCTGCCAAGGTTGCCGCAGTGTTGCCCGAGGCTGAGGCAAGCGGCGGCTATCAGCTTTCGGAACACGTGAAGCGCTACTACAAAACAGCTCGCATCTGATCGGAGAACCGACATCATGCTATTGACGCGGAGGTCGACACGAACGTCGACATCACGGTCACCGGACGGAGGGGGCGCTGCTGCGTCCCCTTCGCTCGTTGACAGCCTGGCGCGCGGCCTTGCTCGCGCCATCCCGACGATGGACCGTCGCTCGTTCCTGCGCCGTTCCGGCCTGGGCGTCGGCGCCGGGCTTGCGGCGACGCAACTGACGCTGGTCCGCAAAAGCCAGGCGCAGGGCACCGCGGCCGCCGGCAAAGACGCGGCGAAGATCGAAGTCAAGCGTACCGTGTGCACGCACTGCTCGGTGGGCTGCGCGATCGACGCGGTGGTGGAAAACGGCGTGTGGGTCCGGCAGGAGCCGGTCTTCGACTCGCCGATCAACCTCGGCGCGCATTGCGCCAAGGGCGCGGCGGTGCGCGACAACTCGCGCGGCGAGTACCGCCTGAAGTACCCGATGAAGCTGGTCGACGGCCAGTACAAGCGCATCGGCTGGGACCAGGCGCTCGACGAAATCAGCGCGCGCATGCTCGAACTGCGCAAGGAAAGCGGCCCTGACAGCATCTTCATCGTTGGCTCTTGCAAGAGCAACAATGAGCAGGGCTACCTGATGCGCAAGTGGATGAGCTTATGGGGCAGTAATAACTGCGACCACCAGGCACGAATATGCCACTCCACGACAGTCGCCGGTGTGGCGAATACGTGGGGATACGGTGCGATGACCAATTCGTACAACGACATGCAGAACAGCAAGGCTGCGATGTATATCGGCAGCAATGCGGCCGAAGCGCATCCGGTATCGCTGCTGCATATGCTGCATGCCAAGGAAAAGGGCTGCAAGATGATCGTGGTGGACCCTCGGTTCACCCGCACGGCGGCCAAGGCCGACCAATACGTACGCATCCGTTCGGGCTCGGATATTCCGTTCCTGTACGGCCTGCTGCATCACATCTTCAAGAATGGCTGGGAAGACAAGAAGTACCTCGAGGATCGCGTCTACGGTATGGACAAGATCAAGGACGAGGTATTGAAGAACTGGACGCCCGATAAGGTGCAGGAAGCGTGCGGCGTGCCCGAAGCCGAGGTTTATCAGGTCGCCAAGACGATGGCCGAGAACCGCCCGAGCACGCTTGTCTGGTGCGTGGGCCACACGCAGCACACGATCGGCAACGCGATGGTCCGCGTGTCGTGCCTGGTGCAACTGGCGCTGGGTAACGTCGGCGTCAGCGGCGGCGGCGCGAACATTTTCCGCGGCCACGACAACGTACAGGGGATCACCGACGTGGGCATGAACCCCGACTCGCTGCCCGGCTACTACGGCATCGCAGAGGGTTCGTTCAAGCACTTCGCGAACGCTTGGGGTGTCGACTTCGAGTGGATGAAGAAGCAGTACGCGCCGGGCATGATGACCAAGCCAGGGTTGACCATCTCGCGCTGGTTCGACGCCGTGCTCGAGAAGCCCGAGGTCATCGACCAGGAGGGCAACCTGCGCGGCATGTTCTATTGGGGCCATGCGCCCAACTCGCAGACGCGCGGTCTTGACTTGAAGAAGGCGCTCGACAAGCTCGACCTGCTGGTCGTCGTCGACCCGTTCCCGTCAGCCACGGCAGCGATGGCGGCGATGCCGCCGGGCAAGCCCGAAGAGCTGAACCCGAAGCGCGCGGTCTACCTGCTGCCGGCGTGCACACAGTTCGAAACCAGCGGTTCGGTCACCGCGTCGAACCGCTCGCTGCAGTGGCGCGAGAAGGTGATGGACCCGCTGTACGAAGCGCGCAGCGACCACATGATCTTGTATCAACTGGCGGGCAAGCTCGGCTTCGGCGAACAGCTCACCAAGAACTACAAGATGCAGAAGATCAAGGGCCAGGACGAGCCCATGCCCGAAGACATCTTGCGCGAGATCAACAAATCGGTCTGGACGATCGGCTACACCGGCCAAAGCCCCGAGCGCTTGAAAGCGCACATGCGCAACATGCACGTGTTCGATGTGAACACGCTGCAGGCCAAGGGCGGCATCGACAAGGAAACCGGCTACAAGCTCGACGGCGACTACTTCGGCCTGCCGTGGCCGTGCTACGGCACGCCCGAGATGCGCCACCCCGGTACGCACATCCTCTACGACCCGTCCAAGCACGTCATGGACGGCGGCGGCAACTTCCGTGCGAACTTCGGCGTCGAGCGCGACGGCCAGTCGCTGCTGGCCGGCGATGGTTCGCATTCGAAGGGCGCCGACATCACGACCGGCTACCCCGAGTTCGATCACGTGCTGCTGAAGAAACTAGGCTGGTGGAGCGAGTTGACCGAAGCCGAGCGCAAGGCGGCCGAGGGCAAGAACTGGAAGACCGACCCGTCGGGCGGGATCATCCGCGTGGCGATGAAGAACCACGGCTGTCACCCCTTCGGCAATGCGAAGGCAAGGGCGGTGGTGTGGAACTTCCCGGACCCGGTTCCGAAGCACCGCGAGCCGATCTACTCGACGCGGCCCGAGCTGGTTGCCAAGTACCCGACGCACGACGACCGTAAAACCTTGTGGCGACTGCCGACGCTCTTCAAGTCGATTCAAGAGAAGAACAAGGACATCGGCAAGACGTTCCCGCTGATCCTGACGAGCGGGCGGCTGGTCGAGTACGAAGGTGGCGGCGACGAGACGCGGTCGAACCGCTATTTGGCCGAATTGCAGCAGGACATGTTCATCGAACTGAACCCGGCTGCCGCCAACGACCGCGGCATCCGCAACGGTGAGATGGTGTGGGTCACCACGCCAACCGGCGCGCGACTCAAGGTCAAGGCGCTGGTCACCGAACGCGTTGATCGCGAAACCGCGTTTATGCCCTATCACTTCGCCGGGCATTGGCAAGGTGTCGACATGCTGAAGCACTACCCGCCCGGTGCGGCACCGATCATCCGCGGCGAAGCCGCCAACACCGCCACGACCTACGGCTACGACATCGTCACGATGATGCAGGAAACGAAGACGACGGTCTGCCAGGTCGAGAGAGCGGCATAAGGGGAACCCATGGCACGAATGAAATTCATCTGCGACGCCGAACGCTGCATCGAATGCAACGGCTGCGTCACCGCCTGCAAGGCCGAACACGATGTGCCGTGGGGCGTCAACCGGCGCCGCGTCGTCACGCTGAATGACGGTGTGCCCGGTGAGCGCAGCATTTCGGTGGCGTGCATGCATTGCAGTGACGCGCCGTGCATGGCGGTGTGCCCGGTCGACTGCTTCTACAAGACCGACGAAGGCGTGGTGCTGCACGACAAAGACGTGTGCATCGGCTGCGGCTACTGCTCGTACGCGTGCCCGTTCGGCGCGCCGCAGTTCCCGACCAACGGCACGTTCGGCTTGCGCGGCAAGATGGACAAGTGCACCTTCTGCGCCGGCGGCCCCGAAGACAACGGCTCGAAGGCCGAGTTCGACAAGTACGGCCGCAACCGGCTGTCGGAAGGCAAGTTGCCGATCTGCGCCGAAATGTGCTCGACCAAGGCGCTGCTGGGCGGTGATGGCGACGTGGTCGCCGACATCTTCCGCAGCCGCGTGATGGTGCGTGGCAAAGGCAGCGAGGTCTGGGGTTGGGGCACCGCCTACGGCAAGCCCGCCACGGGCGGCCCGGCACCTGCCACTCCGGCCGGCACAGGGCAGAAGTCATGAAGCGCGGCGTCACCTTGCTGGTATTCGCCGCCGCGGCTTGCGTGGGCATGGCCGCATGCGGCGAGAAGGAACAAGTCGCCGCAGCGCAGGGCGGGCGCAAAGCCGATGCGAAGGGCTTTTCCGGCGCGGCGGCCGAGTACGCAGCCCCCGGCTGGAAAGCTGGCGACGAGGCGAGTTGGCAGCAGCAACTCAAGCAACGGGCGCAGGCGCAGAACGAACACGTGCGTGTCGGCGCCAAGAAGTCCGGTTCGTGACTCGGTGCGACCAGGAGAAGTCGACATCATGATCGATTGCTTTGCACGCGCATGCGCAGTGCTGGTCTTAGCCGCTGCGACATCGGCCTTTGCGCAGCAATCGGCGGCACCCGCGGCAGCACCCGTCGGCGGCCCGCCCGCGGGGTTCGTGGCGCCGGCCGAACCTAAGGCCGAAGACAGCAACGCCCAACGCGCGAAGTCGCAGCCCGGAAACAACGCGCCGCTCTGGCGTGACGTGCGCAAGTCGGGCGACGAGCCCGGCTTCACCACGCTGCCCGGGCTCGAGAAGGGCGTGCTGATCCAGCCCATGACGCAGTACCCCGGCACCCGGGCCACCACGGCTGGGGAAGCTTGGCGACAGATCCGCAACGGCTTCATCATTCCCTACGGCGGCGCGCTGGTCTTCATCGCGCTGCTGGCGGTGTGCCTGTTCTATTTTGCGAAGGGGCCCATCGGAGGGCACGTGCCCAACACCGGCCGCAAGATCGAACGCTTCACACCCTTCGAGCGCGCCGCGCACTGGGCGAACGCGACCGCCTTTGTGGTGCTGGCGGTGTCGGGCTTGGTGATGGCTTTCGGCAAGTTCCTGCTTCTGCCGGTCCTGGGCAGCACGATCTTCGGCTTTCTGACCTACGCGTTGAAGACGCTTCACAACTTCGCCGGCCCGTTGTTCGCGGTGTCGCTCGTCGTCGTCTTCCTGACCTTCGTGAAGGACAACTTCCCTCGTGCTGGCGATGTCACCTGGCTGCTTAAGGGCGGCGGCATGTTCGGCGGTGAGCATGTGCCTTCGCACCGGTTCAACGGCGGCGAGAAGGTGCTGTTCTGGGGCGGCGTGTTCGCGCTCGGCCTCGCTGTCGTCGCGTCGGGGCTGGTGGCCGACAAGCTCATCCCCTGGGTCGAAGCCACGCGCGGCAACATGCAGATCGCGCTGATCGTGCACGGCATTGCGGCGCTGTTGATGGTGTGCCTGTTCATCGGGCACATCTACATGGGCACGCTGGGCACCAAAGACGCGCTCAGTGCGATGCGCACGGGTTATGTCGACGAGGGATGGGCGCTCGAGCACCACAAGCTCTGGGCCGACGACGTGCGCGCCGGCCGAATCCCGGCGCAGCGCTCCACGCCGCCCGCGGGCAAGGCGCTTCCGCTGGTAGCTGCCGAGCGCCGCTAGCTGCTACTCACTGCTACTCACTGCTACCCACCATGAACGCCCATCGCCTGATCATCGCGTTGGCTCTCGCAGCCAGCACCGTCCACGCCAAGCTGCCGGCGCCGAACCCTCCGACGCCCGAGGAAAAGGCCAAGGCCGCCGAAGCAGCGGCGAAGACCGCATGGAACAACAAGGTTGCCGACTTCCAGTTGTGCCGGTCGATGGACCGAGCGGCGGTCAACTATGTCGAAGTGGCGAAGAAGCGTGGTGCCGCCGCGGCGCCTGATCCTTCTGCTCCGGTGTGCACCGACCCCGGGCCTTTCGCCGCGCCAGACGCGAAGCCTCCCGAGGCCGCGAAGAAGTAAGTTCAGCGAGTCAACGAGGTCACCCGTGTCCGTGCGTCCGCTGCCTCACCTGACGCAGGCCAGCGTACCGCTGACGCGCGAGATCGAGGTCGTCGACGAGTACGGCGACACGCGCCGCATCCACATCCCCGATGAGCGCGCGTTGACGGTCTATGTCGACAAGCGCGAAGTCGTCACGCTGATGACGCTGGGCGCGAGCCCCGAGCTGCTGGTGCTGGGTTACCTGCGCAACCAGCGGCTCGTCGCGTCGGCGCACGATGTCGAGTCGATCACCGTCGACTGGGACGTTGCGGCCGCGGCCGTGAAGACCCGCGGCGGCGCCGTCGACATCGATGCGAAGACAGCGAAGCGCTCGGTCACCACCGGCTGCGGCCAAGGCACGATGTTCGGCGAGTGGATCGACGACATCGACGCGATCGAGTTGCCCGACGCTCAGGCCGCACGCATCCGGCAGGGCGCGCTCGCGTCGATGCTGGAAACCATGCGCGAGCAGCAGTCGATCCATCGCGTGGCCGGCTCGGTGCACGGGTGTGCGCTGTTTCGCGTCGGCCGCGCCGCACCCGAGTTGCTGTGCTTCGTCGAAGACGTAGGCCGCCACAACGCGCTCGACACCATCGCCGGTTGGATGTCGATGAACGCCGTCAGCGGCCACGACAAGGCGTTCTACACCACGGGGCGCCTGACGAGCGAAATGGTGATGAAGTCGGCGCAGATGGGCGTGCCGATCGTGGTGTCGCGCAACGGCGTGACGGCGATGGGTCACGACCTTGCGTCGCGGCTGGGCATGGCGTTGTTCGGCCGCGCCGCGAACAAGCACTTCATCTGCTATTGCGGCACCGACCGTTTTGACGCTGAGCCGCTGCCCCAGCGCCCCACGGTACGGATCGTTTCGGGAGGATAGTTTGCGCACCTTGATCACCGCTGTGGTGGCCGCGCTTGTCGCACTGCTGACCGGCTGCGGCACACCCTACGCCACGGTGCGCAACGCCACCGGCGAAGACGTGATGCTGCTGGGCTACGACCCGGTCGCCTACTTCACGCAAGGCAAGGCCGTGCGCGGCGACCGGCTGCACAAAGTCAGCCTACCGAACCGCACCTATTACTTCGCCACCGCCGAACACAAGCGCACGTTCGAAGCCGCGCCGCAGCGCTACGAACCCCAATACGGCGGCTTCTGCTCGTCGGGCGCGGCGTTCGCAATCAAGCTCGGCAGCGACCCCACGGCCTACCAAATCGAAGGCGGGCGCCTCTTCATCTTCGGCGACGTCATCGGCCACGAGATGTGGAAGCTCGACCCGGCGTGGAACATCCGCCACGGCGACGAACTGTGGCCCGACATGCGCGACCGCGGCTGGCGCGCGCAGTCGCTCTACCGCTTCGCTAACAAGGTGCCGCACTACAAGAACGGGCGCGACCTGATGGACGAATGGAAGCGACGCAACCCGGGCAAGACGATCGAGTTCGATCCGGGCGGCATGTGGAACAACCTCGTCCTGAAGTCGCCGGGATGGCGAGCGGCCGAAGGGTTCGGGCAGCCGGCGTTGGGCTATCCCGACTGAGAGCCTGAGAGTCTTACGCTCATCCCCGCTCATCACGCCAGAAGACGCCCGCTCGTCGTCGAAGCGATGTTCGGCTGGGCCGGCGAGTATTACCAGGCGATCGTACGCGCGCCCGGCGCCCAGAACGTGACGCTCGCCGAATGACATGCGGGCGCGCGCGACCTGAGCGTCTGCCAATCTTGGCGCGATATCGACAAGTACCAAGCGCAGGAACGTAACCAGCAAACGATTGGGGAAAGTCCGGGAGCGTACCTGGAACGTATCGGCGGTAACGTCCCGCTCGGCAATGCTCGGGAAGAGTTGAAACCCAAGGGAGGGTTCTCATGGCTACAAAAGGTTCTGCCCTGGCTTGGGCGCGTCCGCGCGACGGACTTGCTCGGTTTGTCGGTCATGTTGCACACGTGCTGTCGTGCCTGATCTTCGCGTCGCTCCTGACAGCCTGGTCGTCTCGCGCTTTGGCTGTGGATGTCAAGGACACCGGGCTCGCTCGTTGGAAGACTGCCGACCAGGCAGACCAGCCGATGGGGCGAGGCGCATGGATTTCCGATTTCGCCGTGATGCAGTGGATCAATGCCTTCCCGGCCGGCTATCCAACCGCCGGTGCCGCCTTCACCCTCGGGGAAAGGATCACCATCTCCCATCGCGACCCAGCCAACACGTTTGTCGAGGGCTTTACCAACACAATCGCAGGCCCTTCCGGGGGCATCTGCTTTTCTGTGCCACGCGACAGCGGGACTACCTGTAACTACACAGTGTTCCGATGGGGCGTCTACGTCAGGTTCTCCGGCCTGAGCAAGGTGGGGTCGTGGAAAACGTCCGTCTTTACCAATAGTGGTTTAGGTTTTCCTGCGCACGACTGGGAACTTCTGCCGTACACACTCGAGCAGCAGTTCGGCTCTCCGCAAGTCATTCCCGAAGGAACCAGGACGCCGATACCGCTTCGTGCATTGTTAAGGAATCCCGATGGAGTTCCATCGACGGTCAGCGGCGACGTGATCTTCACGCTGCTTGGCCCGTTGCCCAGGAACAGCGGTGCGGTCCTCGAGGGCGGAGGCTCCTCGGCCGTCGGCGGCAAGGTCACGGTGAAAACCGGCAGCGGCGGTTTCGCCGATGCCTATCTGTCGATCGGCCCTCGCGGCGCGGGCACCTATACGGTGACGGCCGAAGCGCCTTGGGCTCCAGGCACCAACAAGCTGACTTACACGATCATCGCGGTAGGCAATACAGACCCATTGCTCGCCGCCGATCTCGGCAAATCAATGGGCGGCGGTGGCGCCCGACGTTGCTCCCCCGGCACCCAGGCCCAGACCGAAAACCCCATCGATATCGCCACGGGCAACAAATATCGTGCCGAGGATGACTATCGTGCCGAAGGCCCGAATCCTCTTCGGCTCTCGCGCTACTACAACAGCCAGGGAACCCAGCCGGGAAGTCTCGGTGCCAAGTGGCGCATGTTCTATGACCGTTCGATCATCGTTTCCACGACGAAGGTCAAAGGCAACACCGTGACCACCGCGCGGGCGGTGCGCGCCGACGGCGCCTCTGACCTGTACACCTTGACGGGTTCGGCCTGGGTTGCTGCGCCCGAACGTCACCGCACGTCTGGAAAGCAGCGGTTCCGGTTTTCGCTACACCTGCGACGCCGACGAAGTGGAAGACTACGACTCCAGCGGACGTTCGGTTTCGATGGCCTTGCGTGGTGGGACATTCCCACAGACGATCGCATACAACGCTCAGGGTCGCGCGCAAGGCGTGTCCGACGCGTTCGGCCGCATCCTGACCTTCGGGTACGACACGAGCGCGAGGCTCGTTTCAGTCGTGGACCCCGCCGGAGGCGTATACGCCTACACCTACGACTTTGTCGGCAACCTCGCCAGCGTTCGATCGCCAGACCAGGTTGTGCGGCAGTTCGCGTATGCCAATTCGAGTCGCCCGAACGCCCTGACGGCCATCCTCGACGAGACTGGCACGCAGTGGGCCAGCTACACCTATGACAGCCAGGGCCGCGTGTCGACGGGTGCCCTCGCGGGCGGCGCCAGTTCGGTCTCGATCGCCTACTACGCAGACGGCAGCCGAGACGTCGTCGACGGCCGCAGTGCCGCTCGGCGCTACGCGTTCTCGCTGATCCACGAAGTACCGCGGCGCATTCGCGTAGACAAGGCCCTGTGCCCCACCTGCGGCAACGCCACGATGACCACGGGCTACACGCCGTCGGGCTTCGTCGCTTCGATCATCGACTATCGAGGCACTCGAACCGACTACGCGCGCGATACGCGAGGGTTGGAGCAAAGCCGAACCGAGGCGACAGGCACGCCCATCGTGCGCACCACGGGGACCACATGGCACCCGACCTACCGCCTACCTCTGACGGTCAACCGCCCCGGGCAACGCACGTCGTACACCTACGACGCAAGCGGCCGCACAACGTCCAAGGTGGTCGTCGACACGTCCAGCGGCGCGTCGCGAAGCTGGAGCTATGGCTATGACGCAAGCGGCCTGTTGGCGACGATCGACGGCCCCCGCACCGACGCCAGCGACGTCACGCAGATGACCTACGACGTCCGGGGCAACCTCGCGACGCGGACCAATGGGCTGGGCCAGACGACGCGCTACACCGCCTACGACGCCCATGGCCGCCTGCTGTCGATGACCGACCCCAACGGCCTGGTGACGACGTTGACGTACGACGCTCGAGGCCGTCTGATCCGGCGCGACGCGGGCGGGCAGGTCATGACCCACACGTATCACCCGGCCGGCATGCCCCTGCGCACGACCCTTGCCGACGGCTCGTGGATCGAGAACGCGTATGACCCGGCGCACCGCCTCGTCGGCATGCTCGACAGCGCGGGCAACCGCGTGCGCTACACGCTGGACAGCCAAGGCAACCGCGAAACCCAGGAACACTTCGACGGCGCGGGCGTCTCGCGCTACTTCCGAGGCTTCCAGTACGACAACGACCGCCGCCTGGTGGCCGAGATCGACGCGCAGGGCCAATACGCGGTGCGTCATGCGTACGATCAGAACGGCAATCGCTCGAGCACCACCGACGCCTCGGGGCGCACGACGGCGGTCAACCACGACCCGCTCAACCGCCGCGACACGATGACCGACGCCGACGGCGGCGTCACGCGCAGCGCCTACGACGCGCGCGACAACCTCGTGCAGGTCACCGACCCCATCAACGTGACCACGGCCTACACCTACGACGGCCTCGACAACCTGATCCGCGAGACGAGCCCCACGTCCGGCGTGAGCACCTACGGCTACGACAGCGCCGGCAACCAGACCACGCCGCACCTGGGCCAACGGCAAGACCGCCGTGCGCGTCTTCGACGCCTTGAGCCGGCTGCGCGCCGAAGCCTTCGGCGGCACCGCGCAGGTCAACTACGTCTACGACGCCGGCCCCAACGCCATCGGCCGCCTGAGCGCGATCAGCGACCCCGCCGGCCAGACGACCTGGGCCTTCGACCCGTGGGGCCGCATCCTGGGCAAGAGCCGCGACACCGCGGGCCGCATCCTGACCACCGCGTACACCTACGACCCAGCCGGGCGCCTGTCGAGCATGACCTACCCCTCGGGCCGCAGCCTCACCTACGGCTACGACGCCGCCGGCCGCGTCTCGGGGATCGGCATCGACGGCGCGGGCCTGATCGGCGGCATCGAGTGGCAGCCCTTCGCCGGTGCCCCCATCGCCTGGAGCCAGCCCAACGGCCGCAGCGTCAGCGCGTGATCGACCGCAACGGCCGGCACGTCGAATACAGCTTCGAGGCGAGCTGGCGCGACCTGACCCGCGACGCCGACGGGCGCATCATCACCCAGCTCGCCTCGAGGACCTGGGACCCGGCCCGGTGGCGACGTATGGTTACGATGCCGCCGAGCGCCTGAGCACCGAGACCCGACGCTTCGGCAGCCGCACCGAAACCCGCAGCTACGTCTACGACCGCAACGGCAACCGCACCAGCATGACCACCAGTGGCACCGGCACGAGCCAGGACGGCGTGACCACTACGGCTACGCGGGCAACGTGCTGGGCACGCTCAGCGGCGCGCAGACCGGCAGCCTCGGCCACGACGCATCGGGCAACCTCGTGGCCGACGGCTCGGCGAGCTTCGTCTACGACGAGCGCAACCGCCTTGCGCAGGTGCCGGGTGCGAGCTACGGCTACGACGGGCAGGGCTTGCGGGTGGTCAAGAACAGCACCGCCCAAGGCACGCGCTACTTCGTGCACGGCGCGAACCGCGAAGTGCTGGGCGAGTACGACGCCACGACGCCGGTCTACGAGACCGTCTACCTGGGCAGCTTGCCGATCGCGGTGCTCAAAGGCGGGCAGACCTACTGGATCGACGCCGACCACCTCGACACGCCCAGGTCGGTGAGCAACGGCAGCCGCCAGGCGGTGTGGCGCTGGGAGTCGGATGCGTTCGGCTCGACGCCGGCCGACGAGAACCCGGGCGGGCTGGGCAGCTTCGAGTTCAACCAGCGCTTCCCGGGGCAGGTGTTCGACCGCGAGAGCGGGCTGCACTACAACGATCAGCGGGACTATGCGCCGCGGCTGGGCCGATATACCCAATCGGATCCGATTGGCCTTGGTGGAGGCGTCAATACCTTTCTCTATGCAGCAGCAGACCCTATTAGCCACATTGATCCACGAGGCCTAGATGTCGAGGCGCCAACGAGACCGCCGGTGGCTCCGCCCCGTGTACCGAACGATCATGGCGGAAGGAAATGCTACTACACCCGACATATCGAGCTTGCGGTTAGATCGTACTTCTTGATGGAGGAAGTGACGGCATTATGTTATTACTGGTGCGATTTAGGGTACTGCGCGTCCAACCCAAACGATCACATCAGGTACATGACGGTTACTGCCGAGCGGCTTCGCTGGCTCCCGCGTCAGTGGGGAAATCCATGTCCTCCAGTGGTGGGCGAGGATAGCATCTGATGCTAAAGAACAGGAAGCTGTCCGCGGCAGCTGCCGTCAGGCTGGAGCAAATCGCCGTGAACTCAGGGGTATCAGACCCAGTCATTCAGTTCATACTTGTCAGTAAGCAAAACGAGGCGCGAAAACAATATATCGCCGCAGCATATCCTCGGAATAAGTTCTTCTGGTGGCAACTTGTTCGCTACGGAAATCTGCGTATCTGCACACTTCCTACTATTGGTCCGCGGTCTCGCTGCGATGTTGATCTCGTTGGCAATGAGTTTGTATTGAAGTCGCAAAGTGGCAGCATCCTGCTCCCTTGATCGGCGTGATAGGCTGAGCCCTTGTAGCCGCGGCGATGTTGTTTGTGTCTTCGTTGAATCGCGGAGAGCCTCGTCGCCACGTTGGTCCGGGGGTTGGGTGCGTCGCCCGCAGGCCCTTGGTCGCGCCCAGCGCGGTGTGCGTTGATCAACTACTCGAGCGGAGGCTGGTACAGCGGAGGCTGGTACCAGGTCTTGCCTTTTGCCCTCAGATCAGAGGCGCCACTCACCCCTTGCGCTTGGCCTGGGGCTTCTTGGCCTTGTCGTCGTGCGTGACGAACCCGATAGGTCGCTTGGGCGGATCGGGCGGCGCCATGAGCGCACGCAGCGCATCGAACAGTGGTGGCTTCGCAAAACTGGACACGGCCCTCAGTGGACCGGCTGCTCCGATGGGCGAGGATAGAGCCCAGGCAAGCAGGAGCAAGCAGCATGAGCAGAAGACCACGCCGGAACCACTCACCGGCATTCAAGGCCAAGGTGGCGCTGGAAGCCATGGCCGAAGGCAAGACGGTGGCCGACATCGCGACGAGATACGACGTGCACGCGAACCAAGGCGAAGCATGGGGTCAGGTCTTGCCTTTGCCTCCGCAGGCCCACAGGCCTGGCGCGCCACTCACCCCTTGCGCTTGGCCTGGGTCTTCTTCCCCTTGTCCTCATGCGTGACGAAGCCGATGGGCCGCTTGGGCGGATCGGGCGGCGTCATGAGTTCGCGCAGGGCGTCGAACACCTGCTTCAACTGGGCGCGGGTGTTGCGGCTGAAGGTGTCGTGGTTGCAAAGCAGCTATACGACATCCACGGGACATCTAGATACGACGAAGCGACCAGAGGGATTAACGGCCTGGTGACGACGTTGACGTACGACGCTCGAGGCCGTCTGATCCGGCGCGACGCGGGCGGGCAGGTCATGACCCACACATATCACCCGGCCGGCATGCCCCTGCGCACGACCCTTGCCGACGGCTCGTGGATCGAGAACGCGTATGACCCGGCGCACCGCCTCGTCGGCATGCTCGACAGCGCGGGCAACCGCGTGCGCTACACGCTGGACAGCCAAGGCAACCGCGAAACCCAGGAACACTTCGACGGCGCGGGCGTCTCGCGCTACTTCCGAGGCTTCCAGTACGACAACGACCGCCGCCTGGTGGCCGAGATCGACGCGCAGGGCCAATACGCGGTGCGTCATGCGTACGATCAGAACGGCAATCGCTCGAGCACCACCGACGCCTCGGGGCGCACGACGGCGGTCAACCACGACCCGCTCAACCGCCGCGACACGATGACCGACGCCGATGGTGGCGTCACGCGCAGCGCTTACGACGCGCGCGACAACCTCGTGCAAGTCACCGACCCCATCAACGTGACCACGGCCTACACCTACGACGGCCTCGACAACCTGATCCGCGAGACGAGCCCCACGTCCGGCGTGAACACCTACGGCTACGACAGCGCCGGCAACCAGACCACGCGCACCTGGGCCAACGGCAAGACCGCCGTGCGCGCCTTCGACGCCTTGAGCCGGCTGCGCGCCGAAGCCTTCGGCGGCACCGCCCAGGTTAACTACGTCTACGACGCCGGCCCCAACGCCATCGGCCGCCTGAGCGCGATCAGCGACCCCGTCGGCCAGACGACCTGGGCCTTCGACCCGTGGGGCCGCATCCTGGGCAAGAGCCGCGACACCGCGGGCCGCATCCTGACCACCGCGTACACCTACGACCAGGCCGGGCGCCTGTCGAGCATGTCCTACCCCTCGGGGCGCAGCCTCACGTACGGCTACGACGCCGCGGGCCGCGTCTCGGGGATCGGCATCGACGGCGCGGGCCTGATCGGCGGCATCGAGTGGCAGCCCTTCGCCGACGCCCCCATCGCCTGGAGCCAGCCCAACGGCCGCAGCGTCAGCCGCGTGATTGACCGCAACGGCCGGCACGTCGAATACAGCTTCGAGGCGAGCTGGCGCGACCTGACCCGCGACGCCGACGGGCGCATCATCACCCAGCTCGCGCTCGAGGACCTGGGACCCGGCCCGGTGGCGACGTATGGTTACGATGCCGCCGAGCGCCTGAGCAGCGAGACCCGACGCTTCGGCAACCGCACCGAAACCCGCAGCTACGTCTACGACCGCAACGGCAACCGCACCAGCATGACCACCAGTGGCACCGGCACGAGCCAGGACGGCGTGACCCACTACGGCTACGCGGGCAACGTGCTGGGCACGCTCAGCGGCGCGCAGACCGGCAGCCTCGGCCACGACGCATCGGGCAACCTCGTGGCCGACGGCTCGGCGAGCTTCGTCTACGACGAGCGCAACCGCCTTGCGCAGGTGCCGGGTGCGAGCTACGGCTACGACGGGCAGGGCTTGCGGGTGGTCAAGAACAGCACCGCCCAAGGCACGCGCTACTTCGTTCACGGCGCGAACCGCGAAGTGCTGGGCGAGTACGACGCCACGACGCCGGTCTACGAGACCGTGTACCTGGGCAGCGTGCCGATCGCGGTGCTCAAAGGCGGGCAGACCTACTGGATCGACGCCGACCACCTCGACACGCCCAGGTCGGTGAGCAACGGCAGCCGCCAGGCGGTGTGGCGCTGGGAGTCCGATGCGTTCGGCTCGACGCCGGCCGACGAGAACCCGAACGGGCTCGGCAGCTTCGAGTTCAACCAGCGCTTCCCGGGGCAGGTGTTCGATCGGGAGAGCGGGCTGCACTACAACGATCAGCGGGACTATGCGCCGCGGTTGGGGCGGTATGTGCAGTCTGATCCGATTGGGCTGGCGGGGGGGATCAATACGTACGCGTATGCGAGTTCGAACCCCGTAGCACGCGCCGATCCGACGGGTCTGTTGGATGAGGGGGACGTGCCGCCAGAAGGCGGTGGAGGGTGGTGTCGGCTGATCAAGACTATCTTACTTTCGCCGCCGATACTGACGCAACCAGATGGATACCAAGCGGCGATTTGCGTCTACTTATGCGAGTCTTTCGAGTGCCCGCCGAAACGATGGGTGGAAACCGAAGTGTCATACTGGAAGTGGGGTTGCCAGTCGCCAGGTCGACCCGGTCGCGGACACAGAGGCCCGACAGGACCCACACGATAGGAAACGAATTATGTCAAGCGTTTCGTTTCAGATATTTATCGACAAGCTGGCGGCAGAGTCCGTTAAGCGCATGTTGCAAAGTCATTCCGACAATGAAGACTGTGTCCTGACGGTCGCGCCGTGTGGCCCCGTGAAAGTGCATGACACGCTTGACGAAGCGCTTGCTTCTATCAAGGACTATATCGAGGAGAACAAGCGAACTGAAATGGTCGTCGGCATATCTTTTCGAAACCGATTTCCAGAGACCGAGATAGAGTATTTTGAAGGCATCCCTTGCTTCTTTTCTGATGACGTCAGATCAGCTATCAACGGGCAAACGCTGGTGATGGATGCCGGGCGGCCGGTCTTTAGAAATGTCGCCGGACGCGGGGATTCGGTTTAGTCGGACCTGAACAACTCACACGCCGAGTCGCGCGGCTCAGTCGAGCCCGCCTCGCCCGCGAGGGATCAGCATGAGCCCGCCGACCGCGGGCATCCGCGATGGGTTGTGCAGCGGCTCCCCGCTCTTGCTCAGATCGCTACGAGCTTGCGCACGCCGTCCGCGTCGATGTCGCGGCCCAATCCGCGGGCGATGATCTCGCCGCGCTCCATCACCAGGTAGTGATCGGCCAACTCGGCCGCGAAGTCGAGGTACTGCTCCACCAGCACGATCGCCATCGTGCCGCGCTGCGCCAGTGTGCGGATCACGCGGCCGATGTCCTTGATGATGCTCGGCTGGATGCCCTCGGTGGGCTCGTCGAGCAGAAGCACCTTCGGCTGTGCAGCCAACGCACGCGCAATCGCGAGTTGTTGCTGTTGACCACCCGAGAGATCGCCGCCGCGGCGCGCGCGCATCTGATCGAGCACGGGGAAGAGCGTGAACAGTTCGGGTGACAACTTCTCGGTCGCGGCGCGCGTCGCCAAACCCATGTGCAAGTTGTCCTCGACCGTGAGTCGGCCGAAGATCTCGCGCCCCTGCGGCACGTAGCCCACGCCCGCGCGCACGCGCTCGTACGGCGGCGCGCGGTCAATCGTCTTGCCGTCGAGCGTGATGTGCCCGCTGCGGATCGGCACCACGCCCATGATGCTTTTCAGCAGCGTCGTCTTGCCCACGCCGTTGCGGCCGAGCACGACCGTGACTTCGCCCACACGCGCTTCGAACGAGACGCCGCGCAGGATGTGCGAGCCGCCGTAGGCTTGGTGGACGTCGTCGAGTTTCAACATGGCGCGGGTTGATCATCAACGGCCGAGATAGACCTCGACGACCTGCGGGTTCGACTGCACGTCCGACAACTTGCCTTCGGCCAGCACGCGCCCTTCGTGCAGCACCGTCACGGTCTTGCGGCCTTGCGTCAACATCTCGACGAAGGCCATGTCGTGTTCGACGACCACCAGCGAGTGTTTGCCTTCGAGCGACAGGAAAAGTTGCGCGGTGCGCTCGGTCTCTTCGTCGGTCATGCCGGCGACGGGCTCGTCGAGCAGCAGCAGCGCCGGGTCTTGCGCCAGCAGCATGCCGATCTCGAGCCACTGCTTCTGACCATGCGACAACAGGCCGGCGATGCGATGCGCGTGGTCGCGCAGATGGATCAACGTCAGGATCTCGTCGATGCGGTCGCCCTGCGTGCCCGACAGTCGCGCAGCCAGCGTCGCGCGTGCGCGCCGGTCGCCGCGCAGCGCCAGCTCGAGGTTCTGGAACACCGTCAGTGGCTCGAATACCGTGGGCTTCTGGAACTTGCGGCCGACGCCGACCTGCGCGATCTGCGCTTCCGACAGGCGCAGCAGGTCGATCGTCGAGCCGAAGTGGATCTCGCCCGCGTCGGGCCGCGTCTTGCCGGTGATGCAGTCCATCATCGTCGTCTTGCCCGCGCCGTTGGGGCCGATGATGCAGCGCAGCTCGCCGACGTTGATCGC
Organism: uncultured beta proteobacterium; assembly: GCA_963738615.1. Classification (GTDB taxonomy): domain Bacteria; phylum Pseudomonadota; class Gammaproteobacteria; order Burkholderiales; family Burkholderiaceae_C; genus CAVTWY01. The sequence continues at coordinate 996,128 of CAVTXI010000004.1, read as the reverse complement.
GAGGCTCAGGTCGTTCAGCGCCTTGAAGTTGTCGAACGAAACGCTGATTGCGTTGACGTACAGCGCCACGCCGTGGGTGAAGTCGGGCACACCGAAGCGCGCGATGCGGCCGAAGCTGGCTTCGCGTCCGCCGGATTCGGTGGCGCCCTCGACCTCGCGCGTGCGGTGGCGCTCGAGGCGTTGGGCGCCGGCTTCCATCAGGTCGGGCGTCATGCGGGCACCTCGCGTTGCGCGGGTTCGCTGCTGTCCACAGGGCGCGTCGATGACGTTGGTGGCGGTGTGCTCGAGGCGGCGGGCACCTTCGGCTCGTCGATGACTCTGCGCCGCCACAGCGACGCCAGGCCCACCAGCCCATTCGGCAGGAACAACGTGACGGCGATGAACAACGCACCCAGCACGTAGAGCCAGAACTCGGGGAACGCGGCCGTGAACCAGCTCTTGCCGCCGTTGACGAAGAAGGCGCCGATGACAGGGCCGATCAGCGTGCCGCGCCCACCGACTGCTGCCCAGATCGCCATCTCGATCGACGCGGCCGGGCTCATTTCACCGGGGTTGATGATGCCGACCTGCGGTACGTACAACGCACCCGCGATGGCGCACATCACTGCCGACAACGTCCAGATCGACAGCTTGAAGGCGATGGGGTCATAGCCGCTGAACATCACGCGTGCCTCGGCGTCGCGGATGGCTTGCAGCACGCGGCCGTATTTGCTGGCGACGATCGCGCGCGACATCACCAGGAACGCAATCAGCACGAGCCCGCTCGTCATGCACAACGTTGCGCGCATGCCGGGTGTGGCCAGCGGCATGCCCAGCAGGCGCTTGAAGTCGGTGAAGCCGTTGTTGCCGCCGAAGCCGGTTTCGTTGCGGAAGAAGAGCAGCATCGCCGCGTACGTCAGTGCCTGCGTGATGATCGAGAAGTACACGCCCTTGATGCGCGAGCGGAACGCGAACCAACCGAACACGAACGCCAGCAGCCCCGGCACCAGCACGATCAGCAGCGCCTGCCCGACGAACGAATCGCTGAGCGACCAGTGCCACGGGAAAACCTTCCAGTCGAGGAAGACCATGAAGTCGGGCAGGTGCGAGCGGTACTGGCCTTCGTTGCCGATCTGGCGCATCAGGTACATGCCCATGCCGTAGCCGCCGAGCGCAAAGAACAGGCCGTGGCCCAGCGAGAGGATGCCTGTATAGCCCCAGATCAGGTCGATCGCGAGCGCGCAGATCGCAAAACAAAGGATCTTGCCGAGCAGGCTGACGTAGTAGTCGGGCAGGTGCCATGTGCTGCCCGCAGGTGCGGCCACGTGCAGCAGCGGCACAACCAACACCAGCGCGAGCAGCACGACGAGGAAGAGCGTCCACGCGCGCGGCGAGATCAGGTCCGTCGACGTGGGCATCACAGTGTTCGCGTTGCTCATGCTTCCGCGCTCCGGCCCTTCAGCGCAAACAGCCCTTGCGGCCGCTTCTGGATGAAGACGACGATGAAGACCAACACGATGATCTTCGCGAGCACGGCGCCGGCCACGCCCTCGAGCAACTTGTTGAACACGCCCAGCGACAACGCCGCGATCACGGTTCCCGCGAGCTGACCCACGCCGCCCAGCACCACGACCATGAACGAGTCGACGATGTAACTCTGCCCCAGATCGGGCCCAACGTTGCCGATCTGCGAAAGCGCACAACCTGCCAGCCCCGCCAGCCCCGCGCCCAGCGCAAAGGCCCACGTATCGATGCGCGCGGTGTTGATCCCCACGCACGACGCCATGCGCCGGTTCTGCGTCACGCCGCGTACGAACAGACCCAGCCGCGTGCGTTCGATCAACAGCACCACCGCAATCAACACGAGCGCGACGAACACCAGCAGCGCGATCCGGTTGTACGGCAGCGTCAGGTTGCCCAGCACGGTGACGCCGCCCGACAACCACGACGGGTTCTCGACCTGCACGTTCTGTGCGCCGAAGATCGACCGCACCGCCTGCATCAACACCAGGCTGATGCCCCACGTGGCCAGCAGCGTCTCGAGCGGGCGGCCGTACAGCCAGCGGATCACGCTGCGTTCCATCGCAGCACCGACCAGCGCCGCGGCGGCGAACGACAGCGGAATCGCGACGAGGATGTAGGCGTCGAACACACCCGGCGCGTAGGTGCGGAACAACCCCTGCACGACGTAGGTGGCGTAAGCGCCGATCATGATCAGCTCGCCATGCGCCATGTTGATCACGCCCATCAGGCCGTACGTGATCGCCAGGCCCAGCGCGGCCAGCAGCAGGATCGACCCGAGACTGAAGCCGGTGAAGATCACGCCCAGCCGCTCGCCCCACGCGAGGCTCGATTCGATGGCGCGCAGCGATGCTGCGAGCGCGGCCTTCACGTCGGGGTCGCTCTCCTGCGGCAGACGTTCGAGCAGCAGCGAACGCGTGATCGGCAGCGGGCTCGACGCCATGCGCTTGGCGGCGTCGAGGCGCTTGTCGCGGTCGGCCGACCCGATCAACGCGCGCGCCTGCATCGCCTCGAGCTGCACTTTCAGCCCGGCGTCGGTCTCCGCTGCGATCGCGCGACCGATTAACGCGGCCTTGCTCTCGTCGACATCGTCCTTCAACGCATCGATGGCCTTGGTGCGTTCGGCGACATCGTTCGACAGCAGCTGCAAGCGACGCCAGCGCCGCCTCGAGTTCGCGCCGCATGCGGTTGTTCACCGTCACGTCTTCGGCCGTGGCGGGAAGCTCGACCTCGGTTTGCGTGATCGCGTCGCGCGCCTTGCCGTCGCGCACGACGAAGACACGTTCGCCGTCGACCCTGACTTCGTCATCGAGGATCGAACGCGCGAAGCCTTGCAGCACGGTGTCGCCTGCGGCCAGCGCTTCGTTCAGCGCTTCGACGCGTTCGTCGCCGTCACCCGCTGCGATGCGCCGCGCCTGGTCGGCGGTGAGGGCTCGCGCCGGCCATGCCATCGCGCACAGCGCGACCCACAGCAGCGCGGCGACGAGTGCCCTCCATGTGCTCACGACTCACCGACTCACTTCTTCGCCAGCACGGGCTCGTCCTTCTTTCCCTTGTTCTCGGGAATGAAGGGGCTCCACGGCTCGGCCTTCACCGGGCCCTTCGTTTTCCACACGACGTTGAACTGCCCGTCGGCCTTGATCTCGCCGATGAACACCGGCTTGTGCAGGTGGTGGTTCTTCGCGTCCATCGTCGACGTGAAGCCGCCCGGCGCGGTGAAGGTCTGGCCCGACATCGCAGCGATCACCTTGTCGGTGTCGGTGCTCTTGGCCTGCTCGACCGCCTGCTTCCACATGTGAATGCCGATGTAGGTCGCCTCCATCGGGTCGTTGGTCAGCGCCTTGTCTTTATGGCCGGCGATGCCCTTGGCCTTCGCGTAGGCGCTCCACTTCTTCACGAACTCGGTGTTGGCCGGGCTCTTGATCGACATGAAGTAGTTCCACGCCGCGAGGTGGCCGACCAGCGGCTTGGTGTCGACGCCGCGCAGTTCTTCTTCGCCGACCGAGAACGCGACCACGGGGACGTCGGTCGCCTTCAGGCCCTGGTTGCCCAGCTCTTTATAGAAGGGCACGTTCGAGTCGCCGTTGATCGTCGAGACCACCGCGGTCTTCTTGCCTTCGGCCGAGAACTTCTTGATCTTGCCGATGATGGTCTGGTAGTCGGCGTGGCCGAAGGGGGTGTACTCCTCGAGGATGTCGGCGTCGGCGATGCCCTTGCTTTTCAAGAAGGCGCGCAGGATTTTGTTGGTGGTGCGCGGGTACACGTAGTCGGTGCCCAGCAGCACGAAGCGCTTGGCGCCGCCGCCGTCCTTGCTCATCAGGTACTCGACCGCCGGAATCGCCTGCTGGTTCGGGGCCGCGCCGGTATAGAACACGTTCTTCGACAGCTCTTCGCCTTCGTACTGCACGGGGTAGAACAGCAGCGAGTTCTTCTCTTCGAACACCGGCAGCACCGACTTGCGGCTCACCAACGTCCAGCAGCCGAACACCACCGCGACCTTGTCCTGATCGATCAACTGCTTGGCCTTTTCGGCGAACAGAGGCCAGTTCGAAGACGGGTCGACCACCACCGCCTCGAGCTTCTTGCCCATCACGCCGCCCTTGGCGTTGATCTCGTCGATGGTCATCAGCGCAACGTCCTTCAGCACGGTCTCCGAAATCGCCATCGTTCCCGACAGCGAATGCAGAATCCCGACCTTGATGGTGTCCGCGGCGAAGGCCTGTGGGGTCATCAGACCCGACAGGGCCAGGGCTGCAGCGAGTGATTGAATGGCAAAGCGACGTTGCATGACGGTTGGCTCCAGATGCAGATGTAGATGCGATGGCCCGAGGCAGGGCAGGTCGTCCTCATGCCTACCTTCGCAAGCCGTGTGCCACCCGGGCTTTCTTCACGGTTGCCGAGCGCAATCTGGGGCGGTGCACCGTCGTGACGCGCACGTGCGCGCATCGTGGTGCGTGCGTCGCACCGGCGCGATGCAGCGCGCCACACGGGCCATACAGGGGCGTGGTATGCACCTTGCTGATACTTCGTCATGGACCTGACCCCTCGCGAGAAAGACAAGCTGCTCGTCTTCATGGCTGCGATGCTGGCCGAGCGGCGCCGCGCGCGCGGCCTGAAGCTCAACCACCCCGAGGCCATCGCACTGATCACCTCGGCGATCGTCGAAGGCGCGCGTGATGGCAAGACGGTCGCGCAGTTGATGAGCGAGGGGCGCAACGTGCTGTCACGTGACGACGTGATGCACGGCGTGCCCGAGATGATTCCCGAGATCCAGGTCGAGGCCACCTTTCCCGACGGCACCAAGCTGGTCACCGTGCACCAACCAATCCCATGAGCCATTTGATCCCCGGCGAACTGCTCGTCGACGATGGCGAGATCGAACTCAACCCCGGTCGACGCTGTGTCACGCTGGTGGTCGAGAACGCGGGTGACCGGCCGATCCAGGTCGGCTCGCACTACCACTTTGCCGAAACCAACCGGGCACTGCGGTTCGATCGTGCGCAAGCACGCGGCATGCGTCTGAACATCTGCTCGGGCACCGCGGTGCGGTTCGAGCCGGGGCAGCAGCGCACGGTCGAGCTTGTGGACTTCGCAGGCGCGCGTCGCGTGTTCGGTTTCCGCGGCGAGGTGCAGGGTCCGCTATGAAGATCCAGCGTCGCGCCTACGCCGAGATGCTCGGCCCCACCGTCGGCGACCGCGTGCGCCTGGCCGACACCGATCTGATCCTGGAAGTCGAAGCCGACCACACCTTGCGCGCCGGCGGCTATGGCGAAGAAGTGAAGTTCGGCGGTGGCAAGACCATTCGCGATGGCATGGGGCAGAGCCAGCGAACGAATGGCCCGGGCCCTGGCGACGCGGTCGACACCGTCATCACCAACGCGTTGATCGTCGACCACTGGGGCATCGTCAAAGCCGACATCGGCCTGCGCGGTGCGCGCATCTGCGCCATCGGCAAAGCCGGCAACCCCGACGTGCAAGCGGGCGTCGACATCGTGATCGGCCCGGGCACCGAAGTCATTGCCGCCGAAGGCATGATCGTCACCGCAGGCGGCATCGACTGCCACGTGCACTTCATCTGCCCGCAACTGATCGAAGAAGCGCTGGCCAGTGGCATCACGACGATGATCGGCGGCGGTACCGGGCCGGCCACGGGCACGCTCGCGACGACGTGTACGCCCGGGCCGGCGAATCTGGCGCGCATGCTGCAGGCCGCCGATGCTTTCCCGATGAACCTGGGCTTCTTCGGCAAGGGCAACGCCAGCCTGCCCGACGCGCTGCACCAGCAGGTGCAAGCCGGCGCGATCGGTCTGAAGCTGCATGAGGACTGGGGCACCACGCCAGCCGCGATCGACTGCTGCCTGTCGGTGGCCGACGCGACCGACACACAGGTGTCGATCCACAGCGACACGCTCAACGAATCGGGCTTCGTCGAAGACACGATTGCCGCGACCAAGGGCCGCGTGCTCTGCGCGTTCCACACCGAAGGCGCGGGTGGCGGCCATGCGCCCGACATCCTGCGCGTCGTGGGCGAGGCGAACTTCCTGCCGTCGTCGACGAATCCGACGATGCCCTACACGGTGAACACGGTCGACGAGCACCTCGACATGCTGATGGTGTGCCACCACCTCGACGCCGCGATCGCCGAAGACCTGGCCTTCGCCGAAAGCCGCATCCGCCGCGAGACCATCGCGGCCGAAGACATCCTGCAAGACCTGGGCGCGATCAGCATGATGAGCAGCGACAGCCAGGCGATGGGCCGGGTCGGCGAAGTCATCATCCGCACGTGGCAGACGGCGCACAAGATGAAGGTGCAGCGCGGCGCTCTACAGGGGGACAGCGTTCGCAGTGACAACTCGCGCATCAAACGCTACATCGCCAAATACACGATCAACCCCGCCATCGCGCATGGCCTGTCGCAAGAAGTCGGCAGCATCGAAGTCGGCAAGTGGGCCGACCTGGTGCTGTGGAAACCGGCGTTCTTCGGCGTCAAGCCGTCGTTGGTGTTGAAGGGCGGCTTCATTGCGCACGCCGCGATGGGCGACCCGAACGCGTCGATCCCCACGCCGCAACCGGTGCATCAGCGGCCGATGTTCGGAAGCTTCGGTGGCGCGCTGCACGCCGGGTCGCTCACGTTCCTCAGTCGTGCGGCGCACGAGTCGGGCCTGGCGATCGGGCTGGGACTGCGCAAGCAGACCGCGATGGCCCGTGGTTGCCGTCACCTGCGCAAGTCAGACATGGTCCACAACAACTGGCTGCCGCACATGTCGATCGATGCGCAGACCTACGAGGTGCGCGCTGACGGGCAGTTGTTGACCTGCGAGCCGGCGACGGTGCTGCCGATGGCGCAGCGCTACTTCCTGTTCTGATCGCTGTACGTTATGCGCACGGCGTCGAAGTTACTGCCGCGCGGCGTGGGGCTCGCGCCTTCGGTCACGAAGCGGGCATCGGTGATCGCGCTCGACTGGGACGCGCGTCAGAAGAGCCGGCTCGAGGCGATGGATGACCGCGGCAATCACGTTGCGATCTTCCTTGCTCGTGGCGCCGTGATGCGCGACGGCGATGTGCTTGTCGTCGACGACGGTGGGCTCATCGTCGTTCGTGCGCAGCCGCAACCGCTGATGGCGGTACGCTCGGCAGCAAGCGGTGGACTGGTTCGCGCCGCCTATCACCTGGGCAACCGCCACGTGCCGGTCGACGTCCGCGCCGACAGCCTGCGCTTCGAACCCGACCACGTGCTCGCCGACATGCTGCGCGGCATGGGCTTCGAAGTTTTGTCGATCGAAGACGGCTTCGAGCCCGAGGCGGGGGCGTATCACGCGGCCGGCCATGGGCACGAACATGAACATGAACATGAACACGATGACCACGGGCACTGATGTGTCCGCGTTGATCGGCGTGATGTGGCTTGCGTCGCCTGCGTTGCCCGTAGGCGCTTTCGCCTACTCCGAAGGGCTCGAGTCCGCAGTGGAAGCTGGGCGCGTGTGTGACGAGGCGGGCGCTGCGGCCTGGTTGGTCGATCAACTGTGGTTGGCCAGTGCGCGAAGCGAGATGCCCGCGGTGGCGCACGCGATGGCGGGCTGGCGAGAGCAACGCAACGACCGTGTTCGCGAAGTGAACACGTGGGTGCTGTGCACGCGTGAGTGCGGTGAGCAGCGCGCGCAGTCGCTGCAGATGGGCCGCTCGCTGCACGACTGGATTCGCCAGGGCGTCTTCGGCGGCGATGCGCGCCTGCCGTGGCTGCCAAGGTCCGACATCACGTGGCCCGTCGCGTTCGCGCTGGCCGCGGTGCTGCACGGCATCGACGACCGCCAAGCCCTGCTCGCACACGGCTTCGGCTGGGCTGAAAACATGACGCAGGCCGCGATCAAGGCAGTGCCGCTGGGGCAAGCCGCGGCCCAGCGCGTGCTTGCGCGGCTTGCGCATGAACTGCCTGCCGCGGTCGACCACGCGTTGCACGTCGCGCCCGACGATCGCCAAGCCTTCACGCCGATGCTCGCGCTGCTGGGCGCGGCGCATGAACAGCAGTATTCGAGGATCTTCCGATCATGACCACGCCATCGCGATCGCCATTGCCACAGCCATCCACCCTGCACGCCATCCCGGGCCGGACCAAGAGGCTGCCGCCGCTTCGCGTCGGCGTCGGTGGCCCGGTGGGTTCCGGCAAGACCACGCTGCTCGAGATGTTGTGCAAGTCGATGCGCGACCGCTGGGATCTGGTGGTCGTCACCAACGACATCTACACCAAGGAAGACCAGCGGTTGTTGACCGTGTCAGGCGCGCTCGACGCGAACCGCATCATGGGCGTCGAAACCGGCGGCTGCCCGCACACCGCGATCCGCGAAGACGCATCGATCAACCTCGTGGCTGTCGACCAGATGCTGGCGCGTTACCCCGACGCCGACATCGTCTTCATCGAAAGCGGCGGCGACAACCTGGCGGCGACCTTCAGCCCCGAGTTGAGCGACCTCACGCTCTACGTGATCGATGTCGCCGGTGGCGAGAAGATCCCGCGCAAGGGCGGCCCGGGCATCACCAAGAGCGACCTGCTGGTGATCAACAAGACTGACCTCGCGCCGCACGTGGGCGCCGACCTTGCGGTGATGGAGCAGGACACGCGGCGCATGCGGCCCAATCGGCCCTATGCGATGACCAACCTCAAGACGCGGGCAGGGCTGGCGGACGTGGTCGGCTTCATCGAGCAGCGCGGCCTGCTGCACGCGGCGTGACGCGCGACCCGCCGGCCGCAATCGACCGGCGCGCTGGCTGGCACGCCAGGCTGCACCTGCCGTTCCACCGCCGCGGTGAGGCGACCGTCGGCATGCCGGCCCACGAAGGTCCGCTGCGCGTGTTGAAGTCGATGTACCCGGAAGGCGCGGCGACTTGCCACCAGGTGATCTTGCATCCGCCGGGTGGCATCGTCGGCGGCGACGTTCTGCAGGTAGACATCGACGTCGGTGCGGGTGCGCACGCGGTGTTGACCACACCGGGTGCGACACGCTTCTACCGCAGTGCGGGCAGCGAGGCGTCGCAAACGGTGCATGCCACGCTGCACGCGGGGTCGCGCCTCGAGTGGGTGCCGCTCGAGACCATCGTCCACCAAGGTGCGCGGGCCACGAACCACGCCGTGTTTCGGCTCGCGCCTGGCGCTTCGATGATCGGCTGGGACGTCACGTGCCTGGGGTTGCCCGCGGCGGGCGAAGCCTTTGGTGTGGGCTATCTGCGGCAACGCCTCGAGCTCGAGGGACGGTGGCTCGAGCAGGCCAGGATCGATGCTGCAGACGAACGCCTGCTTCGGTCACCGCTTGGACTCGCGGGCCGCCCCGTCATTGGCACCGCCTGGATCGCCTGGGACGAAACCAGCATGGCGGGGGACCGCTTGCTCGAGGCCGCGTGCAAGGTCCTTGGCGCCGGTATCGAACACCATGGCCCGATGGCGACGGGGGTGACTCAACTTCAACCCGGCTTGGTTGTCGCTCGCGCGCTGGCCGAGCGGGTCGAGCCCGTCGGCGCTGCGTTTCGTGCGCTGCGCAAGGCGTGGCGTGGCACGCTGTGGGGACTCACAGGCTGCGCGCCGCGCGTCTGGTGCACCTGAGGAGGTGACGCAGGGCGCACCTTCGTGCGCGTACGAGGTTCAGCGTGTCGCGTGCGCGTGCAGGTCGCGAAGGTGAACCGGGCCGACGCGGCTGGTGATCTCGGCCGCCAACGGTCGCCCCCAGCCCAGCGAGAACATGCCTTCGGCGACCACGAACATTGGCCCGACAAACAGCCCGCTGATGTCGTCCACGAACGCCGGCTTGCGGCCTTCGTAGTAGTGGCCGATGAACTGCAGGGCCCAGCCGACGACGAAGGCACCGACACCTATCAGCAACCAGATCACCGTCGACATCGCTGCGATCGGTTGAGCAAGCGCGATCAGTGCAAAGTTCATGGCGCTGACGGCCAGCGCCAACATCAGGTTGCCGCGCGTCAGGTACCACAGGGTGGTCACACCCCACAGCACCCAGGCGGGCGAAAGCAGCAGGTCATGGAAGGCAAAAGGCGGACGGGCCAGCAAGACGCCGATCGCAAAGATGATCAGGGGAATGCCGACGAAGTGCGTCGCGATGTTGCGCTCGTCGCGGTGGTAGGCCGCGTACTGGATCATCAACTCGGTGGCGTTGCGCATCTTGGTGCCCCTTGAACTGCCGGTTGACGCCAATGGTAGCCCTGGTGACAAGGCATTGCAGGTGGCCGGCTGCCTAGAATGTCGCACTTTTTGCCACCTGCGACTTTCAGTGACCATTAAAAGCGACCGTTGGATCCGCCGCATGGCGGCAAGCCACCAGATGATCGAGCCGTTCGAGCCCGGTCAGGTGCGCCACGCGCCCGACGGCCGACGCATCGTGAGCTACGGCACCAGCAGCTACGGCTACGACATCCGCTGCGCGCGCGAATTCAAGGTGTTCACGAACATCTACAGCACCGTCGTCGACCCCAAGAATTTCGACGAGAAAAGCTTCGTCGACATCGAGGGCGACGTGTGCATCATCCCGCCGAACAGTTTTGCGCTCGCACGCACGATCGAATACTTTCGCATCCCGCGCAACGTGCTGACGATTTGTCTGGGCAAGAGCACCTACGCTCGCTGCGGGATCATCGTCAACGTGACGCCGTTCGAACCCGAGTGGGAAGGCTTCGTCACCCTCGAGTTCAGCAACACCACGCCACTGCCGGCCAAGATCTATTCGGGCGAAGGCTGCGCGCAGGTGCTGTTTTTCGAAAGCGACGAGGTCTGCGAGATGAGCTACAAGGACCGCGGCGGCAAGTACCAGGGCCAGCGCGGAGTCACTCTGCCCAGGGCCTGAGGCAAACTTCTGAAGATCACAGACGGGAGAACACCATGCGCATGGACGGCCAACGTGAAAGCAGCAACGTCGAAGATCGGCGGTCCCAGGGCAGTGGCGCGCCCTGGTGGCGTGAGCTTCGGCCGTGGCGGCGTGGGGATCGGCACGATCGTCATCGCCTTCATCGCGGCGTGGATCTTCGGCATCAACCCCTTCACCGTCATCGGCATGCTTGGTGGCGGCGGCTCGGTCGTCAGCGCACCGGCACAACAGGCACCACAGCAACGCGCGCCTTCGGGGCAACCCGCGGCGCAGGCGAACGACCCCGCAGCGGTGTTCGTCCGCCAGATCCTGGGCAGCACGGAAGACGTGTGGCGCACCCAGATGCGCACCGCGGGCAAGCCTTACCGTGACCCGAAGCTTGTGGTGTTCCGCGGAGCCACACGCACCGCGTGCGGAACGGGACAGTCGCAGATGGGCCCGTTCTATTGCCCCGGCGACCAGACCGTCTACATCGACCTGAACTTCTTCGACACGATGAAGCGCCGCCTGAATTCGCCCGGCGACTTCGCCGCGGCGTACGTCGTAGCCCATGAGGTCGGGCATCACGTGCAGCAGCAACTTGGAATCACCCAGCAGGTCGACGGCATGCGTGGGCGCACGTCGGAAGCACAGATGAACGCGCTGTCGGTCCGTGTGGAGTTGATGGCCGATTGCTTGGCCGGCGTGTGGGCCAACAACTCGCAGAAGTCCGCCGGCTGGCGCTTGGAAGACGGCGACATCGAAGAGGCGCTGAATGCCGCTGCCCAGATCGGCGACGACAACATGCAGCGGCAAGGCACCGGCATGGTCGTACCCGAGTCATTTACCCACGGGTCGAGCCAGCAACGCATGAGTTGGCTCAAGAAGGGCCTGCAGTCCGGCGACGCCCGGACCTGCATGGAGACCTTCCAATCCGGCCGTCTGTAAGACGCAGAGACCTCGGGCCTGCGGCGGCACCCCGATTGCGGGGGCTGTGTGCTGGCTTCCGGGGATGACCCTGTGCCGCCCCCCTCGAACCGGTGCGTGGTTGCCGCCACGCGGGCGATGCCCCGTCATGCGGCGGACCCAGAATTCGTTTGCATCTGGGTAAGCACGGGGGGCGAGGTGAGGGTCCAAACGGCGGTGGTCAAGATCGGTTTGTCGCTTGCGCTCCTGGCCGCCTCCGCGGCAGGGAACGCCGGTGAAGCAGCGGTCCGGGTCCTTTCCGCTTCGACCGCAGAACAGGTCGCAATGGGTGATCGTCGCGACCTGGCAGTCCTGCCCGCGGCCGCCGCGATGATGGTGCTGAACGAGCGCGCGGCGTTCGTTGGTCGGGCCCGCGATGAGTCACCGGCCCTCTCGTCCTCGACTTCCGCTGTTGTCGCGACTGAAAAGTCCACCGAACCGCATCCGGCGATGATGTTGCTTTCAGTGGTGGCGCTGATCGCCTACGTGATCGGACGGCGCGGCATCCAACGAGCCTGAAGCACCCGCAAGGACGCACGTCCTGCGGCCGACCCCACGCACACGTCAGGCGTGAGGGGTGTTGCGCGTCGCTACGGGGAAGGTGCCGGGCCGCAGGATCTCAGGGCCGACGTCGTCGATGCGTGTGTGGCCACAGAAAGCCATCGTGACGTCGAGTTCCTTGGCCAAGATCTGCAGGCATCGCGTGACACCGGCTTCGCCCATCGCGCCCAGCCCGTATAGGAACGCGCGGCCGATCATCGTTCCCCGGGCACCCAGTGCGCGCGCCTTCAGTACGTCTTGGCCCGAACGGATGCCGCTGTCCATCCAGACTTCGATGTTCTTGCCGACGGCTGCAGCGATCTCGGGCAGGACCTCGATCGAACTCGGTGCGCCGTCGAGCTGCCGCCCGCCGTGGTTGCTGACGACGAGCGCATCGGCACCGACGTCGGCCGCCCGTTTCGCATCTTCGACTTCCATGATGCCCTTCAGCACCAGTGGGCCGTTCCATTGCTTCTTGATCCACGCGACGTCGTCCCAGTTCAGGCGCGGGTCGAACTGTTCGTTGGTCCAGGCAGCCAGTGACGACATGTCGCTCACGCCCTTGGCGTGACCCACGAGGTTGCGGAACGTGTGACGGCGCGTGCCGAGCATGCCCAGGCACCACCGCGGCTTGGTGGCCAGGTTGATCAAGTTCCTCAGCGTGGGCCGCGGCGGCGCGGTCAGACCGTTCTTCAGGTCCTTGTGGCGCTGGCCGATCACCTGCAGGTCGAGCGTCAACACCAGCGCATTGCAGCGCGCGTTCCTGGCGCGCTCGAGCAGCCGCAGCATGAAGTCGCGGTCGCGCATCCAGTACAGCTGGAACCAGAACGGCGCCTTGGTGTGCTCGGCGATGTCTTCGAGTGAGCAGATGCTCATCGTCGACAACGTGAACGGGATCCCGAACTTCTCGGCCGCGCACGCGGCCAGGATCTCGCCGTCGGCGTGCTGCATGCCGGTCAGTCCGGTCGGGGCGATCGCGACCGGCATCGCAGCCTTCTGGCCGATCATCGTTGTGGCGATGGATCGGTTGTCCATGTTGACCGCGACGCGCTGGCGAAGCTGGATCTTCTGGAAGTCGGCGCTGTTGGCGCGGTAGGTTCCCTCGGTCCACGCTCCGCTGTCGGCGTAGTCGTAGAACATGCGCGGAACGCGCTTCTCGGCCAGGACCCGAAGGTCTTCGATACAGGTGATGACGGGCATGTGCTCGAGGCCGAGCAGTCAGTGCGCGGCGCGCGGCATGGTAATGCGGCGCGCCGCCGGCGGTCGAGCGGCCATTTGCGGCCGCGGCCGTCACGGAGCGGTCAGAGCCCGGGGAGGAAGATGGCGGACACGCCCACTGCGACCACGGCCATCAGCAAGGCCCAGTTGGACAGTCGGCCGTGAGGAACCGGGGAGGGGCGACGAGTCTTGGCGTTCATGGTGCGGTTAGGCGATCGGAGACCGTATCGTGCGATCTTTGTGCCAGGATGAGAACGCCCAGAATGGACAGTCGTTGACGTTCGAGCGACAACCCATGACTTCCGTCACGCCGAAGTAGGGTTGATTTTCACCAGGTTCGAAGCCTTGATGCCCAACAGGCGCATTCGCCGCGTCAGGTCGGCGCGTTTCAGGCATAACCCCGCTGCGCGCCGCATCTCGCGCGCATCACTGGTCGGAGCCTCGAGGGTCAGGTCGCGCGTTGTGGTGCTGAAGTTGTCCAGGCGCAGCTTGATGCCGATCGTGCGCGCCAGGTAGCCCTTGCGCCTCAGGTCCTGAGATAGTTGACCAACCAGTTCGTCGAACACCGCACCCAGGTTTCGCCGGTCGTGCACGGCGTGCAGGTCGCGGTCGAAGGTGGTCTCGCGGCTCATCGATACAGGCTCGGACCGCGTCGACACCGGACGATCGTCGATGCCGTTGGCGGCATCCGCCAGCCAGCCTCCGTAACTGCGGCCGAAATGCTCGATCAGCCACGGCCGGTCCTGCCCGGCGATGTCGGCGATGGTCGAAAGCCCTAACGCCTCGAGCCGGGCTGCGGCTTTCGGCCCCACACCATTGAGGCTTCGGGCCGGCAGCGGCCACACGCGGTCGGGAATGTCGGCGTGTGTCAGCAGCGTCAGTCCGTCGGGCTTGTTCATCTCGGACGCCAGCTTCGACAGCAGCTTGTTCGGCGTCACGCCGATCGAGCAGCTAAGCCCCGTCGCGCGCCTGACGTTGTTGCGAATCTCCTGCGCCAGTGCACGGACACCGCCGAAGGGATCGTGTCCGACCGGATCCTGAGCTCCGGGCACATCGCTCAGATCGAGATAAACCTCGTCGATGCCGCGGTCTTCCATCACAGGCGCGATTTCCACCACGCTGGCCTTGAAGGCGCGGGAGATGCGCCGGTACGCGTCGAAGTCGCTTGGCAGCAGCACAGCATCAGGCGCGAGCTTGGCCGCCTTCATCAGCCCCATGCCGGAGTGGACCCCCAGGCGCCGCGCCGCGTAGGTGGCGGTCGTGATCACGCCACGGCCTGCGTAGGCAGACAGGCGGGCAAACGTCCGCGAACGGTCGTCGCGAACGTCAGGCTGATGCCGTCGGCCTCCACCGATTACCACCGCCTGGCCGCGAAGTTCGGGGTAGCGCAGCAGCTCCACGGATGCGTAAAAGGCATCCATATCCAGGTGCGCGATCCATCGACGCCGACCGGCCATGACCGATTGTGGTTGCGCAGCCCAGAGAAGACCGCACCCTCTTGAAATGGTAAAACTACACATTTATACTTTGTGGCGTGTATCGACGGTAGCCGGTCTGACTCTGTCGCACGACCCTAGCAAGACGTTTGAAGGAACCTAAATGATCACGAAGAAGACCGTTGTTGGGAGCCGCAGTTTGCGGCGTTGGATGGCAGCCGCGGCGGCGGGTGTGCTGCTGGTGGCCTGCGGCGGAGGCGGCGGCAACGCCAGCGAAGCCACTGTCGGCGGCGCGCCGGACGGCACGGCCGCCGCCTGGGCCGATGGGCCGATCTCGGGCCTGGGATCGATCATCGTCAACGGCGTTCGCTACGACGATTCAGACGCCCGCGTCGAGAACGACGACGACGGCAGCGTGCGCAGCGCCTCGTCGTTGAAGGTCGGCATGATGGTCGAAGTGCGCTCGTCGCGGGTCGACGACGCCTCTCAGTCGGCCAGGGCCTCCCACATCCGCTTCGGCAGCGAGATCGTCGGGCCGATCGCATCGGTCGATGCGGGCGCCTCGTCGATCGTGGTGCTGGATCAGACCATCGACATCAAGTCGACCACGGTCTTCGACGACTCGCTGGGCTCGGGCCTGGCCGCGTTGTCCGCCGGCACGGTGGTCGAGGTGCATGCCCTGCGCGACGCTGCCACCGGCCGCTACACCGCGACCCGCATCGAAGACAAGCCCGGCGCCACGAGCTACCGCCTGCGCGGTGTGGTCAGCCAACTCGACACGGGGACGAAGGCCTTCAATCTCGGCGCTGCGCGCGTCAGCTACGCCAACGCCACGGAAGTCAACGCGGGGCTGGCAGACGGGCAACGCGTACGCGTGACCCTGCAGACTACCAAGGTCGCTGGCGCCTGGGTGGCGATCGCGGTGCGCTCCGGCCTCAAGCGCGTGGACGATTCGTCGGACGGGCGCATCCACGGCACCGTCACTGCCTTCGACGCGAGCAGCGCCTTCGAGGTCAACGGCGTGCGCGTCGATGCCAGCGCTGCCGAGTTCAAGCCCAATGCCGCAGCCGTCGCGCTGGGGGTCTACGTGCGCGTTCGCGGCAACGTGGTCAACGGCGTGCTGGTGGCACGTGAAGTCAAGGTCGACGGCCGCAGCAGCAGCGACTCGATGCGCGATGTCGAAATCCACGGCGCCGTCTCCAACCTCGACACCAGCACGCAGACCTTCACCGTGCGCGACGTCAAGGTCGACTACTCGGGCCCGATCGACTGGCACGACGGCAGTGTCGACAATCTCGCGAATGGCAGATCTGTCGAGGTCAAGGGCGTGTGGTCGAGCGATCACAGCACGCTGAAGGCAACGAAGATCGAGTTCGAATCGTGATCGGGACAAGCATCTCGGTATGACGACGCAGGCCGCGGACGATGATGACGCGAAGGCACTCGCCGAGGCGTTTCGTCGTCTGCTCGATCCGCTCGCACAACTTGCGATGGGTCGGGGCCTGACCTACGCTGCGGTGGACGAGTTGGCGAGGGCGGCTTTTGTGAGAGCAGCGTATGACGCCCACCCCGACCTGCTGGCACACCGCCGCGCCAGCCGCATCAGCGCCGCCACCGGCCTGCACCGGCGCGAGGTTCAGCGGCTTCTCGAGGCCGGCGACGTTGCGCCGGCCTCGCAATCGCACGCAGCGGAAGCTTTCGTGCATTGGCGCAGCGCCGAGCACTACATCGATGAACAGCGTCGCCCGCGCGTGTTGCCGCGCACGGGGCCGCCCCCCAGCTTCGAAAGCCTGGCACAGGCCGTCACGCGTGACGTGCACCCGCGCACGCTGCTCGAGGAACTGGTGCGTTTGAATCTGGCGCGTCGCGACGAGGAGCGCGACACGGTCGAATTGATCCGCGAGACGTTCGTGCCGCGCGAGGACCTGACCCAGATGGCTGGCTTTCTGGGCGAAAACGTCGGTGACCACCTTGCCGGCGCGGTTGCCAACGTGCTGGGCGCGTCGCCGCGACATTTCGAGCAGGCGATCTTTGCCGAGGGAATCGACGAAGCGTCGATCGAGGAGTTTCGGGAACTGACGCGGCAGCAATGGAAGCAAGTGTTCGACGCACTGGTGCCCGCGCTCGAGCGGATGGTCGAGCGCAGCGCCGCGGCGCAGTCACCGACCTACCGCGTGCGTCTGGGCCTTTACACCTTTCAGCAGTCCGACGAAGCGCCGCCCGACACGGAGCCGGCGGCGGCGTCAACCCGATCACCCAGGAACCGAGGAGCCAAGTCATGAAGATGACACGCCGAAAGATGATGCTCGCGATCGCCGCCTTCACGTCGCCAGCCGCGCTGATCAGCGGCTGCGGCGGCGGGGTCGGGAGCGGCGGTACAGGCGACTTCAGTTCGAACTACACCTACGGCCAGATCACCGGCTTCGGCTCGGTGATCGTCAACGGCGTGCGCTTCGACGACAGCGCCGCGCAGATCGTCGATGACCGTGGTGGTTTCCGGTCGAGTGGCGAACTGAAGCTGGGCATGACCGTCGCGATCGACAGCGACGCGATCATGCAGGGCAGCAGCGGGCCCGAGGCCAAGGCCGGCGTTGTGCGCTTCGGCAGTGTGCTCGAGGCGCCAATCTCGAGCCTTGGCACGGGTCAGTTCGTGGCGCTTGGCCAGACGGTGCGGTTGGTCGCGACGACGGTGTTCGACGATTCTCTGACAGCGTCGTCGCTCGCGGTCGGTGCGCCCGTGGAAGTGCACGGCTACCTGGACGCGGCCACGCAGTCGATCATCGCCACACGCATCGAAGGCTTCACGTCGACAGGCATCTTCAAGGTCGGCGGCTTTCCTGCGGCGATCGATACGGCGGCCCGCCGCTTCACGATGGGCGCGGCCGAGTTCGACTACAGCGCGTCCACCGACGTACCGGCGAGCCTTGGCGTGGGCATGCCGGTGACGGTCTACGTGCAAGCAACGCCGGGCGCGGCGGGGCGCTTGATGGTCACGCGCTTTTACTCGCGGTCCGTCAGTTCACCTTCTCGCGACCATGACAGCGCCGATGTCCGCGGTGTTGTCACTGCGTTCACCGATACCGCCAACTTCGACGTCAACAACGTCCGCGTCGACGCGCGCGCCGCGACCTTCCCTGACGGCACGGGCTTTGGCCTGGGATCGCGGGTCAAGGTCGACGGGCGCGTTCAGGCTGGGGTGTTGATCGCCACCGAGGTCGAGATTGATTCCGACGACCGCGTTCGAGATCAAGGCGTCAAGCTGCGCGGCGCCATCGAGTCGGTCTCGCCGGGCGACCAGACCTTCCGGCTGCGCGGAAACACCGTGTTCTACGGCGCCAGTGGTGTCAGGTTCGACGATGGCTCGGCGGCTGATCTGGCGCCTGGTCGGGAGGTCGAGGTCGAAGGTTCGCTCTCGTCCGACGGCACGCGGGTCCAGGCGGCGAGGATCAAGTTCAGGAACTGAGCGCCGAGGCTGCTGCCAAGCGCTTGCGATGGCGCTCGATCTGCGCGCGCACCTGCGCGGGCGCGGTGCCCCCCAGCACCTGGCGCGCGTCAAGCGAGCCTCGCGGGGTCAGCACCGCGAGCGCGTCGGCATCGATCGATGGATGGATCGCGCGCAGTTCCTGCGGTGACAGCTCCGACAGATCGCGCCCCAACGCCATCGCTTGCTTGACCGCGCCGGCCACGGCCTCGTGCGCATCGCGGAACGGCACCCCCTTCTTCGCGAGGTAGTCCGCCAGGTCGGTGGCCGTGGCGTAGCCCTCGCGCACTGCGCGCGCCATGGCGTCGGGCTTGACCACGATGCCGCCGACCATCTCGGCCATGATGCGCAGCGTGTCGCGCAGCGTGTCGACGGTGTCGAAGAGCGGCTCCTTGTCTTCCTGGTTGTCCTTGTTGTAGGCCAGCGGCTGGCCCTTCATCAGCGTCAACAGCCCCATCAGGTGGCCGTAGACGCGGCCGGTCTTGCCGCGCGCGAGTTCGGCCACGTCGGGGTTGCGCTTCTGCGGCATGATCGACGAGCCGGTGCAGTAGCGGTCGGCAAGGTCGATGAACGCGAAGCGCTGGCTCATCCACAGCACGATCTCTTCGGCCATGCGCGAGACGTGCATCATCGTCACCGCGCCCCAGTGCACGAACTCGATCGCGAAGTCGCGGTCGCTGACGGCGTCCAGGCTGTTCTGCGTCACCGCTTCGAAGCCCAGTTCCTTCGCCACCATCTCGCGGTCGAGCGGGTAGCTGGTGCCGGCCAGCGCCGCGGCGCCCAGCGGCAGCACGTTGACGCGCCGCCGCACGTCGGCCAGGCGATCGGCGTCGCGCGCGAACATCTCGACGTAGGCCATCAGGTGATGCGCGAAGCTCACGGGCTGCGCGACCTGCAGATGCGTGAAGCCCGGCAGGATGGTTTCGGTGTGGGGCTCGGCAACGTCGATCAGCGCCTGCTGCATCGCGGTCAGCACCTTGGCCAAGTCGTCGATCTCGCCGCGCAGCCACAGCCGCACGTCGGTCGCCACCTGGTCGTTGCGTGAGCGCCCGGTGTGGAGGCGTTTGCCGGCGTCGAGAACAAGTTGGGTCAGCCGCGCTTCGACGTTCAGGTGCACGTCTTCGAGCTCGAGGCGCCACTCGAAGCGGCCTGATTCGATCTCTTCGGTGATCTGCGCCATGCCGCGTTCGATCGCAGTCAGGTCATCGTTACCCAGCACACCCCGCGCCGCGAGCATGCGCGCGTGCGCAAGGCTGCCCATGATGTCGGCGCGCCACAGCCGACGGTCGAACGCGATGCTGGCGGTGTAGCGCTGCACCAGTTCGCTCATGGGCTCGTGGAACAGCGCCGACCACGCGCGTGATTTGTTGTCGAGGGGGTTGGATGGTGCGGAGGACATGCGCGTCGCCTTTTGACGATGACTTTGCGACAATGCCGCGAGAGGAAAGGGGCGCGAGATTCTATCGAGCACCCCTTCGACGTTTGGCCCTGATGCTGCTGTACCTTCCCATCGCATGAACGCGACCTCCGTGCCGACTTCGACGTCTACGCGTGACGATGCGACGGTCGCAGTGACGCCCATCGCCGCCTCACCGGTCGCATTGCCGGTCGCATCAGCGGCCGAACCACTGCATCGCAACGACACCTTCGATGTCTGTCACGGCGCCCTGGTGTGGCGTGCGCTGCTGCTCGTGAATGCTGGTCTGGTGCTCGCAGCCTTTGCCTCGAGCGCCAGCAGCTTCGAGGCGCTGGCGGTCGCTGGTCCGGCCGGACTGGTGGGCTTGGTCGGCACCGCCGCATGGCTTGCCGGGGTGTGCACGGCGCGCATGGCGCTCGGGGCGATGGCGCCGGTGCCGCGTCGCGTTGCCTTGCTGGCCTGGGGCGCCGTCGTGGGCTTGATTTGCGCGTTCGTGCTGGCCTGGGCGACGTTCGCGCAGCTGCTGGCGATGAAAGCCGTCGTGGGTGCGCTGGTCGGTGCGGGTTTCGCAGCCGTGCTGGCAACGTGGATCGAGCAACGCACGCAGGTGCTGCGCCCGGCGCATGCCGACGCCCGGCTCGCCGAGCTGCAGGCACGCATCAGGCCGCACTTCTTGTTCAACACCCTCAACACTGCCACTGCGCTGGTGCGCGTCGACCCGGCGGGTGCCGAGGCGATGCTCGAAGACCTGTCGGATCTGTTCCGCAGCCGCGCTCGCCGAGGCACGCACGGCCACGCTTGGTGCTGAATTGGCGGTTGCGCGGCAGTACCTCGCGATCGAACAACGGCGTTTCGGCGCGCGCATGCGCATCGACTTCGACCTCGACCCCGCCGCCGACCGCGCGGTGGTGCCGTCGCTGCTGCTGCAACCGCTGGTCGAGAACGCCGTGCATCACGGCGTGGAGTCGCTGCGCGAAGGCGCGTGGATCTGCGTGCGCACACGCGTTGCGCGTGGCGCGGCCACGGTCGAGATCGAGAACAACGTCGGCGTCGCCACGCGTGCGGGCAGCGGCATGGCCTTGGCGAATGTGCGCGAGCGGTTGCGTTTGCTGCATGACCTCGATGGCCGCTTCGACGCCCGCCGCGAAGGCGAGCGCTTCGTCGTACGTCTGGGCATTCCCCTGGAGCGAACATGAACGGCCCACTGCGCGTCCTTGTGGTCGACGATGAACCCCTTGCGCGCGGTCGTCTGACGTCGCTGGTGGCCGAATGCGCGGCGCCACGGTGCGAAGTGATCTGCGCCTGCGCCGACGCTGACGAGGCGCAGCGCGTGATGCGCACACAGCGTGTGGACTGCATCCTGCTGGACATCCAGATGCCCGATGTCGACGGTCTCGAGTTCGCGCGCCGCCTTCGCGGCGGGTCGAGCACCGACGTGCTGCCGGCCATCATCTTCGTGACCGCGCATAGCCAGCACGCGCTGCAGGCCTTCGAACTCGAGGCGGTCGATTACCTGACCAAGCCGGTGCGGCGCGAACGCCTTCAGGTGGCGCTCGAGCGTGTGGCGCGACAGCGCCCGGCCATGCCGTCAGGCGACTCGCCGGTGCTGGTCGCCACCGAGCGTGGCCGGGTGGCGCGCATCCCGCTCGACGCGGTGCTGTACTTGAAGGCCGAGCTGAAGTACGTGACGCTGCGCACGGCTGACAGGTCATGGGTGCTTGACGAGTCGCTGACCGAACTCGAGCAGCGGCTGGGCGACGGCTGGCGCTTCATCCGCATCCACCGCAACGCGCTGGTTGCCCGGCATGCGGTGATGGCGCTCGACCGCCACCAGGGCACCGCGGACACCGAGGATGGCGAGGCGGCGGTGTGGTCGGTGAATATCCGCCACGTCGACGAGTGGTTGCCGGTGTCGCGGCGGCAGCTGTCCACGGTTCGCGAGGCGCTGCAGCAGCAGGGCTGACGCAGGCAACAATCGTTTCGAACATGCACGGCACTATTCGTCGCATCTGGTGGACCGTCGGCTCGGTGGCCGCGCTGCTGCTTGTCGTGGCGGTGATCCTGGTCGTGCGCGCGCGCGCGGAAGCAGCGCGCGTGCCCGAGCTCGCAGCTGCCCGTGCCACGACCCGTACCGTCACTCCTGTTTCGTCGCAACGGCCCGCCTCGGCGTTGGCCCCGATGGCCGGCGCAGCGTCTGCGCCCGTCGCGGCCTTGTCACGTGGTGCCGGCAAGGTGGTCGAGGTCTGCGGCCTGCCGCCGGTGCGCCTTTCTTCGTCCGCCAACAACGAGGACAACGACCGGCAGCTCGACGACGCCGTTGCCAATGCACCGACGCCGTGGGTCGACATGCAGGCCAGCAGCGACGAACGCATCCGCGCGGCCGGCTTTGCTTTGGGCGGGCGCATCGAACCGCTGGCGAAGCTCGCCGCGTTGACGCGCGACGCCACGGTTTACGCCATGGCGCAGTCCACCTGCGTCAACCTCGGCAACGACCCTGCTTCGGCCACGGCGGCAACCGACAAGGCGTGGTGCGAGACGCTCGATGCCGATCAGCGCACGACGCTCGAGCCCGACAACGCCATCGCCTGGCTGCAGCTCGCGGTCGACGCCGAGTCAAACCGCGACGCAACCACCGTCGACGATGCGTTGCGGCGCGCGGCGGCCGCCCCGGCGCTTCGACATCACACGACGGCGGCGGCCCTGCAGGTCGATCGGCACGCGGCGACGGCGCGGGCGGCGGCAGCGCCGCTGTGGGTCCATCGCGCACTCGAAGAATCGGGTTTGCATTCGGCGCTGATCCCAGCGTCGATCTGCGCCGAGCGCAGCCGCCGCGAGGTTTGCCTGCAGATCGCGCAGCGCCTGCTCGACCAACCGCACGCCATCGGCGATCTGGCGCAGGGGCTCGCGCTGGCGCGCCAGGTGGGCCTGGACGAAGCGACGCTCGCGCGCAAACGTGACGAGCTGGACGCCGTGCAGTTGGCCGAAACCGCGCGGATCGAAAGCCTGTCGGGCGCAAACCGCTACAGCTGTGCCGTGTTGGGCGGCCAGCGAGACTGGTTGCGCAAGACGCAGACGCAAGGCGAGTGGCGCGCTGCGCGCGAAGCCGCCGTGGCGCAGGCTGGGTCGTTCGACGCGTTGTTGCAGCGGCATCGCGAGTCGGCGGGCCCGGGCACGTCGAAAGAACGCGAACGGCGCTGACGCCGGGGGCAGGGCGTGCCGCATCTATCATCCGGCGCGATGAATCAACTCACGATCGCCACGCGCGAAAGCCGGCTTGCCTTGTGGCAGGCCGAGCACGTGCAAGACCTGCTGCGCGCGCGCCTGAACGCCACCGTCGAGTTGCTGGGCATGACCACGCGCGGCGACCAAATCCTGGATCGCAGCCTGTCGAAGGTCGGCGGCAAGGGCCTGTTCGTCAAAGAGCTCGAAACCGCGCTGGCCGATCGGCGCGCCGACCTTGCGGTGCACTCGCTCAAAGACGTGCCGATGGATCTGCCCGAGGGCTTCGTGCTGGCGGCGATTCTCGAGCGCGAAGATCCGCGCGACGCGTTCGTGTCGTCGCGGTACGCGTCCTTCGACGCCCTGCCGCCCGGCGCGTGCGTCGGCACCTCGAGCCTTCGCCGGCTGGTGCAGTTGCGCACCCGCCGCCCCGACCTTCGCATCGAACCGCTGCGCGGCAACCTCGACACGCGCTTGCGCAAGCTCGACGAAGGGCACTACGACGCCATCGTGCTGGCCACTGCGGGCCTGAAACGCTTGGGGCTGATCGGTCGCGTGGCGTCGATCTTCCAACCCGGCGACATGTTGCCGGCGGCCGGGCAGGGTGCGCTTGCCATCGAGTGCCGCAGCGACCGCAGCGACGATGGCGCGCTGCGTGCTTCGCTGGCGTCGATGACGCACGCGCCCACGTGGTTGGCCACGCACGCCGAACGCGCCGTGTCGCGGCGCTTGGGCGGCAGTTGCTCCATGCCGCTGGCGGCGCACGCGCGGTGGCAGGGCGATGTGCTGCACCTCGAGGCGCTGCTGGGCCATACGCGCGAGCCGACGAGCCCGTTGCTGATGGCGAAGGGGCATCTTGTGCTGCCCGTCACGGCCGATGAGGCCACCACCGCACAGGCGCGCGCGTTGGGCGAGGCGGTCGCCGACGAACTGCTGGCCAAGCCCGAGGCGCGCGCTTATCTCGAGACGGACGGCGTCGAGACGGACGGCGAAGCATCGTGACGATGAGCGCATGACGTGATGCGCGTCCTGGTCACACGCCCCGAGCCGCAGGCGTCGGACTGGACGCACCAGTTGGTCGCGGTTGGCGTGCAGGCAGTTTCGTTGCCGCTGTTGGCGATCCTGCCCCCGGAAGACCCCGCCGCACTCGGGCGAGCTTGGGCGTCACTAGGTCAACTGGATGGCGTGATGTTCGTCAGCCCCGCCGCAGCACAAGCCTGGCTGGATGCGCGACCCGATGGGTGCGCTTGGCCCGCACGTGTGTGGGTCGCCGCACCAGGTCCGGGCACCGCGCGTTGCCTCGAGGTCCTCGGTTCCGATGAGACTTTGGTGCCCCCCACCGACGCTGCCCAGTTCGACAGCGACGCCTTGTGGTCAGCCATCGCAGGCCGCGACTGGCGCGGCAAGCGCATCCTGGTCGTGCACGGCGGCGGCGGGCGCGAGGACCTGTCGCGGCGCTGGCGCCAAGCCGACGCGGTCGTCGACACACTGCAAGCCTACCGACGTGGTGACGCGACGTGGTCGTCGGCGCAGAACCTTGCCTTCGATGCCGCGTTGAACGAACCCGCAGCGCACGTGTGGCTCTTCAGCAGCGGCGAAGCGATCGGCCGGCTCGAGCAGCGTGCAGCGCAGACATCTTGGGCAGCGCACCGCGCGATCTGCACGCACCCTGCCATCGCCGAGCGTGCACGCCGCGCCGGGTTCGGCGATGTGAGGGACTGTCGTCCTGACATCGACTCGGTGGTGGCGGCGGTCGACGACGGTGATCGAGCCGCTTCTTAGAATCCGTTCCTGTGAGCCTGCCAGACAACGAAAAGTCCCCGACCACACCGACGCCCTCGTCGGCGGGCGGCGTCGTTGCCACTTGGCTACCCGCCATCGCTCTGGTCATCGCGGCAGGCGCGGCCGGCCTGGCGTTGAACGCGCGCCGCGAAAGCGATGCGCTGGAGCGCGAGTTGGTCAAGCGTCAGGCCGATTCGCAGGCGCAGGTCACGGCCGCGCTGATGCTGGCGCGGTCGGCCGAAGACGCCGCCCGCGATGCCCAGGCCAAAGCCGCGCTGCTCGAGGCGCGCACCGCCGACGCCACCGTTCAGCGCACGCAGCTCGAGTCGCTGATGTCGTCGCTGTCGCGCACACGTGACGAGAACGCGCTGGGCGAAATCGAAGCGTCGTTGCGCGCGGCGATGCAGCAGGCGACGTGGACCGGCCGCTCCGAGCCGCTGGTGGTGGCGATGAAGCAGGCCGACGAGCGCCTGGCCGTGCTGTCGGGCCCGCGCCTTTCCACCGTGCGTCGCGCGCTGGCGCGTGACCTCGAGCGCATCGTCGCGGCGGCATCGGCCGACAGCGGCCTGCTTGCCCAGCGCATCGACGAAGTTCTGCGCCGTGTCGACGACCTGCCGCTGACGATGCAGGTCCCTGCGG
Organism: uncultured beta proteobacterium; assembly: GCA_963738615.1. Lineage (GTDB taxonomy): Bacteria > Pseudomonadota > Gammaproteobacteria > Burkholderiales > Burkholderiaceae_C > CAVTWY01. The sequence goes on along the minus strand of CAVTXI010000004.1, from coordinate 970,586 downwards.
CGGCCGACGTGGTGCGCCGCTCGGCCGGCGTCACGCACCCCGATCCGTCCGAAGTCGCGGTGCCGACCTGGCGCGACCATGCGGGTGAGTTCTGGCACACGTGGAAGCAGGTCGTGGCCGACGAGGCGCGCTCGCTGGTGCGCGTCACGCGCGTCGATCAACCGCAAGCCATGCTGCTGACGCCGCAGCAGGCCTACTTCCTGCGCGAGAACCTGAAGCTGCGCCTGCTTTCGGCGCGCCTGGCGGTGCTGTCACGCCAGACCGACGTGGCGCAAGGCGACCTGCGCGAAGCCTTGCGCAGCCTGGACGCCTACTACGACCGGCAGTCGCAACGTGTGATCACCGCCAACGACACCTTGAAGCAGGTCGCCGCCGCCGCTCGCCTGACTGCCGTGCCGCGGCCCGACGACACACTCGCCGCGCTGGCGCTGCTCAACCCTTAGTTGCTCCAGCCGCATGCGATACGCCCTGTGGTTGCTGTTGCTGTTCACCGTGGCCGTGGTCGCCGCGGTCATGCTCGGCAACAACGACGGCGTTGTCGTCATCGCGTGGCGCGGTTGGCGCGTCGACCTGTCGCTGAACCTGTTCCTGTTGGGCCTGGTGTCGTCGTGCATGCTCTTGGTGATGGCGATCCAGGCCGTCGATTCACTCATCAGCCTGCCGCGGCGCGCGCAGCAGTGGCGTGTGATGCGGCGTGAGCGCGCGGCGCAGAACTTTCTGCGTGACGCATTGGCCGAACACTTCGCAGGCCGCTATCGCCGCGCGCAGAAGGCGGCGCTGCGCAGCGCGGCGATCCTGGACGACACGCCCGAGCTCGACGCCGACGGTCATTCGCGCATGCTCGTGCATCTGTTGTCGGCAGCCAGTGCGCACAAGCTGCAGGACAAGACGGGCCGCGAGCGGCACGTGACGCTGCTGCAAGGGCTGTCGCAGGGGCAGACCACCGCGGCGGTCGAAGGCGCCAAGTTGTTGCAAGTGGAGTGGGCCCTGGACGATCGCGACGCGGCCAAGGCGCTCGAGCTGCTGGCGTCGCTGCCGCCCGGCGCGGCGCGCCGCGTGCAGGCGCTGCGTCTCGAGCTTCAGGCGCAGCGCCTCGAGCGGCAGCCCCTGGCGGCGCTGCGCACCGCACGGCTTCTGGCTAAACATCAGGGCTTTGCGCCGCACGTGGCGCAAAGCCTGGTGCGCTCACTCGCGGCCGAGGCGCTCGACGACGCGCGTGACTTCGACCAGTTGAAGGCCGTGTGGGCCAAGCTCGAGCGCAGCGAGCACGACGACCCCTTCATCGCATCGCATGCGGCACGCGCCGCCTCCGCGATGGGCGAAACGGCGACCGCACGCGCCTGGATCGAACCGCGCTGGTCGCGCCTGGGTGCGCTGGCCGAAGACGAACGCCAGGCTGTAGCCCTGGTGCTGACGCACGCCACGCGTGATGTCGAACCCGAGTGGCTGGCGCGCGTGGAAGCCGCCACGCGCGACCACGCGCATGACCCCGCCGTCGCCGCCGCAGCCGGTGCAGTGTTCGCGGAACGGCGCCTGTGGGGCAAGGCACGCCCGGCCCTCGAGCAGGCCGCCAAGGCGATGACCCTGGCCGACGACGACCGCCGCCGCGCATGGCGCAGCCTGGCGCAACTGGCGCGCGCGCAAGGCGACGAGGCGCGTGCGCATCACTGCGACCACGCGGCCGCCGAGCTGGTGACCGGCTGAACACGCCGCAGGCCTGTGTAGAATTCTGGGTTAGCGATGGATTTGCATCGCAGGGCGGCTGTAGCTCAGTTGGATAGAGTACTTGGCTACGAACCAAGGGGTCGTGGGTTCGAATCCTGCCAGCCGCACCAACTCTCTCTCTCTCTCTCTCTCTCGGTCAGTGAATCACGGCTTGGAAGCTTCGGCGTCTAAGCCGTTTTTCTTGTTGGACCCGGTTCGCGCGCCCGCGGCGCCTACCCGTCACCCCTTCGGCCCATCGCCTCGGACCAAGCCTTGGCCGCCGCAATGGGGTCTTCGTCGCGCCGCCCATGCTTGGCCCACGCCGCCAAGCTCATCGTGCTCATCACGCGGGGCGTCAAGTGCGGTCGAAGGATCGACAGCTGCCCCTCGAACGATTCGATCCATTGGTCGCGGTTGTACATGGTTGCGTTCTGTTCGATTGAACACGCGTCGGACACGGCCTGCCAGAACGGCCAAGGGGTTGGCGACTTGCATCGCCAACCCCATGATTTTCTTGGCTCCCCGACCTGGGCTCGAACCAGGGACCTACGGATTAACAGTCGGTGTTTGTCGGACATTGGTGGACTTGCGGGGATGTTCAGGGACGACGAATTTCCTAGCTGAATCAAGGGTTTAAGAGCTTTCGTTGTTCCGCGTCGTCTCGCCCGATACCATGCGAGCCATCGATTTTTCGGACACGGTTCGGACACGGACCTGCCCTCATGCCGCTCTTGACCGTTCGGGCCATCGAGAGCCTCAAGCCCAAGGAGCACGCCTACAAGGTGACGGTCGAGCGCGGCCTTCACCTTCGCGTCGCGCCCGATGGAGCGCGGACCCTGCTCGTTCGCTACACGGTCAAAGGCAGCGGCGACGGCGAGAAGCAGTACAGGATTCCGCAGCAGTACGGCGAGGGTGTCGGCCAGATCAGGCTGGCCGCAGCGTGCGCCGAGGCCGCTCGCATCCGCGCACTCGCGCGCGAGGGAATCGACTGGCCCGCGCAAGAGGAAGCCCGGCTCGAGAAGGCGGTTGTCGCGGCCGACTCGGCACGCCGACTCGAGGGCCTGACCTTGGCGCAGGCGGTGCGCGAGTACGTCGACAAGAAGCGCCGAGCGAAAGACGGCTTGCCGTTGAAGGCTCGCACTCGTGCGGACTACCTAGCGATGGTCGAGCCGGGCCGAACGTCGCGCAGCGGAAAGAAGTTCGCCGACGGAGATCTCTACCCGCTCGCCCACAAGGTGCTCGACGACATCACGGGCAACGACATCCGCGACTCGTACGCCGCGTTGTCGAAGCGATCACAGCGACAGGCAGCGTACGCGATGCAAGTTACACGGGCCGTGATGCGTTGGCATGGCGTTGTCGTTGCCGACAACCCGCTGGCCCGCGACACACCGGGCCGTGACCGCATCATCATCGCGACCAGTGGAGGTGAGCCGGCGCCCATCCCGCCCGAGAAACTCGGCGACTGGTGGCGGGCCGCCGCCGCAGCGCCTTCGCGCGTCGCGGCCGACTACTACCGCTTCCAGCTTCTCACCGGATGTCGTGGCATCGAGATCCACGGCCACAAGCGCCACGGCTATCCGCCGATCAAGGTCGCGGACCTGGACGTCGCCGGCGGGAAGATCACGCTTCGCGACACGAAGAATCGCCGCGACCACAAGTTGCTGCTATCGCGGCAAGCCCTCGAGATCGCCGTGCGCAACTGCGTCGGCAAGAAGCCGGACGAAGCGCTCTTCGCGATCGTCGACGCGCGCAAGACGTTGGCCTGGATCAACTCGACGGCTGCAACGAACGTGCAGGGCCACGGCCTGCGCGACACGTTCGCGAGTATCGCGGAGGAACTGGTCTCGGGCGCCGCTCTCAAGAAGATGATGAACCACGCCGCCGGAGGCGACGTGACGCTCGGCAGCTATGTCGGCAAGAGCGAGGCTCAGCTCAGGCTTGCTTGGCAGACCGTTGCCGATTTCATCGAGGCGGCTGCAGCGCCTCCGAGGCGACTACGTATCGTCGGAAGGCTGCCTCGACCGCGAGTAGTTCGGGGGTCCGTGGTGTCCGGCAACACAGAGGGCCTGCGACCTCGACGCGGCGCGTGAACCCTTCGTCGACACACGCGGCGCGCCGGGAAGGTTCGAACCTGCCGACGCGTTCATGAATATCCGCGTCAACGCACGACGTGGACGTCATCGTGTTTTACGTCGGCGACGAGGGCGCGAAGAATCGCGATCTGCATGCCGGCTGGCTTGAAGAGGAAGAGCCGAACGAACCGGGGTACGTGCAGTTCAACGTCGACCGATCTATAGAGAGGTCGGCGTCGGCACGCATGACTTTTCGCGCATCTCGAACCTCAAGCGGTGAAGCCGCTGATGGGCAACGAGGTTCTCGAACAGTGGAGGAGTGGCCGAGGGGCGGCGCGTTTCCGAATTGCTCGAGCGCGTCGTGGTCGAGCACCACTATCCTTGCTGCGCGCGTTCGACTAGGGAGGAACTACGGGGCGCTTGAGCAATGTGTTCAGGTGGACGTGCCTTCGTTCTAGAGAGAGGCATAGAAGGCGTTGCTGGGATAGTTGCTTGGTTGCGCAGACTCCCCGATAGCCCGAAGTCTACGAGAGCACGCTGAGAGGCCGACGGCCATGCGCGCGCCGGGACCGCGGAGTGTGGCTTACAAGCAGGAGCCGAGGTCCAAGTGGGCTGACAGGTCCGCACGTTGCAGTGGGCGAACCACCATCTCAACGCTGAGGTCAACGCAAGACACGGCGTTCGCCCAAGCGCCTCCTCGAAGTACGAAGTCGCCGATCCTTTATGCTGTGCAGCCCACGCGAGCCGGGGCGCGCGGATCCTTTTGCGGGAGCAACGAACATGACCACTGGCAAGTTCTCGTGGTTGCATTTGACGGACATGCACTTTGGTCTGGCTGGCCTCGCGCCTCGATGGCCCAATGTCCGGCAGCGGTTCTTCGAAGATCTGGAGACCGTCTTTCGGGCTACAGGACCCTGGAATGCCGTTATCTTTACCGGTGATCTAGTACAGTCTGGTAACTCTGAACAATACAGCCGACTCACCACCGACGTCGTGACTCCCTTGTACGATCGCATTCGGCAACTGAATGACAAATACACTGATTCAGTCTTGGCCGAGCTAAAAAAGCAGAATAAGCCCGAGAAGAATCGCTCGGAAGTGCAACCTGCACTGCCAGTGTTCTTGACCGTTCCTGGAAACCACGACCTTGTAAGACCTCCTCAGTCACCTCCCTCGCCAGCACTGCGCCTAATGCTGAATACAAAGGCCTTCAGGGAGATCGAGGAGGAACTTCTGGCGACAACAGCGAGCGAATATCGCGATGTTGTGGCCAAAGCATTTGATAACTATGCTCAATGGAGCGAAGCGGCGGGCTATCGGCCCAACAATGTTGAGCGCGGCTTACTGCCGGGCGACTTCGGCGTGCGTCTAAAGGGCAACGGACTGGATGTGTGCGTCGTTGGGCTAAACACAGCGTTCCTTCAACTAGACAAGGGCAACTACAAGGGGCGGCTTGAACTCGATATCCGTCAGTTCAACGCCGCGTGCACCGGCGACCCGATGGGAGATGGCGCAAACTGGGTGGAATCGAGCGATGCAGCATTGCTTCTAACCCACCATGGTCCTGAATGGTTGAGTGCATATTCGCACGACGTAGTCTACCCCGAGATCAATCCTGCGGGACGTTTTGCGTTGCATCTATTCGGGCATATGCACGAGAGTCAACAGCGCTCGCTGAGTGCTGGAGGAAAAGCTCGAAATCACTGGCAGGGCAACGCACTGTTTAGTATAGAAGAAATTGAGTCTGACGAGAAGCCGGGGGATCGACGACACGGCTATTCTAGTGGCCAAATACAACGCACCTCGAGCGGCCTTTCAATGCGGATATTTCCGCGGAGGGCCTTCTTCGATACTGTGAACGGGTGGCGATTCTCCCGTGACGAAGCAGCATTGCCGCTCGAAGAAGCTGATGGCGGCACGCACCCAATATTGCTAAAGAGTGATGCGACTAGCTTGACTAGCTCTGTGCCACTCAGTCACGGTGCTCCACCCCTCCGGACCGCGGACCAACTTGGACTGTGGGACCTTTCCGCCTGGGTTGCAATTGACGCCCAACGTCGAGAGGGTGTTGCACGAAAGGTGCGAGACGGTATAGCGAAGCACGCAGTAAAGATCGACGATTGGAGTGGGAACATCCAGGTTTTTGGCATGGCCGCTCCCCATAGCGTTGCTGAAGCAACGATCGGACTTACCTTCTCGTTGGTGCCTAGAAAGTTTCGGAGCCCGGGCGTGGATAGCAAGGAAGTTTCCGAGTCTGAAGTCATCGAGACTGGTAAGAGCTACGTCATTCTCGGACAGCCTGGGGCGGGAAAAACTACGACCATGAAGCGCTTGGTTCGAGAGCTTCTATCTGGCAATTCGGGCAATCCGGTGGTGATTGTCGTTCGGCTCATCGTCTTTGACGAACGGCATTCAACAAACTATCCGCTTTTGTGTGAGATTGCCACTGAACTCGGATTAAACGCCACGATGCAGCAAGGGAGAAGCGGTACTCAGTTCGAGGGTATGGACGTACAGCGTGTTGTACCAGACCTGCTTCAGCGGCTCCGTGCCGTGCTCGTGCTTGACGGCTTGGACGAGGTAAATGCTGCTCTCAGATCGGCGGTCGAACGAGACATCGAGATAATACTCTCGAATTGTCGAGGTGGCCGACTATTTCTCTCGTGCCGCAGTGGCGATTATGGGCGTCAACTGGGCTACCTCCACGCTATTGAAGTCTGCGCACTGAACGCGGAGCAAGTGGATTTCCTTGCTTCTACGTGGCTTGGTGCCAAGTATCCAGAATTTCGAACTTTGCTGTCAAATCCAGCCTTTACAGACCTCGCTGGACGTCCTTTTGTTTCTTCTGCAATTGGTGCTAGTGTTCTTGGGCAGTGGTTACCTTCCCGACCGACCCTTTGACGTATATCGAAAGATGACTTCGCTGATGATTGAGGCGTGGGATCGTGACAAAGCTCTTCATCGATCATCACGCTACACTGATTTTGATGCGGAGCGAAAGCTTGAGTTCCTCGCGCGCTTATCGTATGAATTAACATACGTGACGAAGGCCAAGCGCTTCTCGCATCTGCAGCTTGTCGCGATTTACGGTCGAATCCGAGTTGCCTTTGGGTTGCCTGCAGATCAAGAGCGGCATGTGTTGCAGGAGATTGAATCGCACACTGGTATTATCGCTGAGAGCGGTGCACAAGACTTCGAATTCTCTCACCTTACGATCCAAGAGTACTTGTGCGCTCACCATCTCGTTCGGTTGCCATTTCCGAAGCGGTATGTCGCGCTTTACATGGGACACTATCCTGCACCGATCGCTGTCGCGACGGCGATGTCGTCATCACCACTGCAGTGGTTGTCCGGCGTGCTGCTGGATCCTTCCGTCCTTGGAGGGGTACGCGTTGAGAATATTACGAGTTTCCTGGATCGTTTGGCGCTTGAGAGTCCAGGTCTATTTAATGCTCCAGGGGTTGGTTTTTGCATACTTGCGCTGGTCTTCAAAGGCTCGGAAGAGGGTGGTGCAAGCGAGAACGCAATCCTCGACCGCGTGGAGCGGATGGTGCGATCTAGTCACATGGTAGCGTTCTCTCTTCTTGATGCGATTTGTTGTTATCGTATTGACTCAGAGGCTAGAAAGTGGGGTAGCTTTGCGTTGGCTATGAAACCTGAGAATAGCGAAGGCGTGACCGATGCCGGTGATAGTCCGACACCTCGTGGGTATGTGCGCGAGGATTGGCTCCGTGGACTTTTTCCTAATGAACTACTGATTGATGGTTTTTCGATCCAGCGACGGCGTTAGGGAAGGTCTGCAAAACCCCGCTCACAGACCGATGCTGTCCAGTAGTTGAAGCAGTTGAAGCGAGTATTTCATGATGCGCAAGCGAGCTGCGATTTCGTCACGATTCAAACAGCTTTCGGGGCCGCTTTTCGATCTCGATTCGCCTTTGCGTCCGCTGCGGACGCGCTCATCCCTGCAATCCCGCGAGCGTTCGCCGCACCATCCACAGATTGCTCATCGCGAACAGCATCGTCAGCCGCGCGGTGTTCTTCGCCAAGCCGCGGTAGCGCACCTTGGCGTAGCCGAACTGCTGCTTGACCACGCGGAACGGGTGCTCGACCTTGGCCCGGATGCTCGCCTTGAGCTGCTCGCGCTCTTCGATGCAGCTGGTGGCTGCGCCGATCGGGGTCCAGCGCACGGCGCTTGCCCGGGCGCATCGCGACGTGCCACTGCGCCTTGACCTCGAGCTTCTTCACCTCGTCGCGCTTGTCCACGCCCTGGTAGCCCGCGTCGGCGAAGACTTCGCTCTCTGCGCCGTGCAGCAGCCCCGCCGCCTGGGTCACGTCGCCGACGTTGGCGGCCGTGCCGATGACGGTGTGCACCAGCCCCGAGTCGGCGTCCACGCCGATGTGCGCCTTCATGCCGAAGTGCCACTGGTTGCCCTTCTTGGTCTGGTGCATCTCGGGGTCGCGCTCGCCGGTCTTGTTCTTTGTCGAGCTGGGCGCGGCGACGAGCGTCGCGTCGACCGCCGTGCCTGTCTCGAGCATCAATCCCCGCTCGAGCAGGCCGGCGTTGATCGTATCGAGCACCTTCGGCGCGAGCTTGTGCTCCTCGAGAAAGTGGCGAAAGCGCAGGATGGTGCTCTCGTCGGGCAGCGCTGCGGCGCCCTCCAGACCGGCGAAGCCGCGGTACAGCGCGCGCTCGCGCAGCTCTTCTTCCATCGCCAGATCGCCCAGGTTCCACCACAGCTACAGGCAGTGGATGCGCAGCATCGTCTCGATGGGCGTCGGCGGCCGGCCACCCAGCACCTCGATCTTCACGCACATGCGACCGGATCAGCGCGACCAACTCGGCCCACGGCACGACGCGGTTCATCTCGTCCAGGAAGATGCTCCTGCGCGTCTTCTTGAACAGCGGATCAAAGCCCAAGGTCGATTGCTTCATGTTTCGTAACGTCCTCGAGCTTCATGCCTCGCACCATCGGGGTTGACTCGAGGTTTTGCAGACCTTCCCTAGAGCGGTGCCTTTTCACCGCCTGCCGAATAAGGGTTCCGAAGACGTGCCGTAGGCGAGCGACACCTCGAAGGCATTAGCCGCGCCGCCGTTTGTACGCTCGGTTCGACGACCGCTCAACACGTTCAGCCAAAGGTTGTCGAGCACCTTGAAGCTGCCGCCAAGCGCGTATTGATTCGTCGAACGACTGGCCGCATCGCCTGAGATTCGACTGCGACTGGCCTCGACAAAAACGTTGCGCTTGTCTGAACCGTAGACGAAGCGAGTCCCAAGCAGGTTCGAGTCGTAACGGGGCAGGGCGCCACTCGTAGAAAAGTCGAGCTGGCTGGCGCTGCGCAGCATGCGCGCGTGCAGGACGAGTTGCGCCCGATCCCTGAACCTGGCCTCGGTCACCGGCTTGCACGCGACACCATCGCCGCCCTCACAGTCTGCGTACGCAGGATCACCGCCGAACGCAGCTCGCCGTAGCGTCCCCAAGCCTTCGAATCCATACTGCACGGTCAACCACGCTGCCGTGCCATAGCTCACCTTGCGCTGCGCGCCGGTGGCCTCACGACCATTGCCGGCGGCCAAACCGAAGCTGATGCGGCTGCGGTTCCACAGCTTGTCGAGCGACATCTTGTCCTTCAGGCACGCCCGGTACTCGGCGACGGACTGGTCGTCAGCGACGCGGTCTGCGTCGCTGAATGCGATGCGAGCATCGCCGGTGGGGAGCTCTTCCACACGCCCCGGGCCACCCGCCTTGGCGCGCTCGATCGCCTTCTTTTGCAGGTCGTTGATGCAGGTCTGCAGGCCGTACTGATGCAGCGGTGATGCAAGGTCGACCAGCACCGTCGAAAGCGAGAAGCCATTGGCCGACACCTGGTGCCCGTCGATTTCTCGCTTGCCTGCGGCCAATCCGATGGTTGTATTCACCATCGCACGGAACAGCGGCTTGGACTCGTAACGCGCATAGGGCAGCTTGCCGCCTTGGAATACAAAGTACGGCAGGAACTCGAGCGTGCCGCCAGGCTTGCCGCCGTCCTTCAGCAGGTTCGTGACAGCGGCTTCGAACTCGCGGCGATTCTTGGCCTGCATGACGCCGTCGCCAGACAGACCAACGTGAATCGCGGCCGGCGTGGCGGGCATGTTGAGGTCAGTCGTCAGTTCACCGAGCTTGTCGCGCAACTCGGCCAGGGACTCGGCCACTGCGACGGTCGGGGCTGCCAGCAACGCCGCAGTCAGCGTCGCCAGAGCCTTGCACGGTATGGCTTGCCGCGAGGCAAGTGCGATCTTCAACGCGCGCATTGCTGGCTCCCGTCACGGCAGTCGGAACGTCTTCTGAAAGCGTCCGACGTTGCCGTCGGCCACTTCACCCTTGCGCCGAATCGTCACCTTGCCGTTCGGCAGTCGCGGATGCTCCAGTTCGACGTTGACCTCGAACTCCCCGTTGCCAACGAGCGGAACGACGATGAAGACGAGAAGCAGCTTCGCGTCGCCCGCGGTCTTGTGCGCGCGGATCGACGCCTTGCCCGCAGCTTTGTGTACGTCGACCAGCGTGACGTCACCGTCCTGTGAGGTCTTGTCGTCGACGAACAGCGTCGCGCTCACGTCGACATCGGCGCCGCCGGTGGCCGAGGCACCAACCTCCAGCGGGATCGTCCGGTAGTTCGCCGTTGCCATAGATGCCTCCATTCGAGTGATCGCGCTGGAAGCGTGCTCGACCGCGTCAGCGGCGTCATCATCCCTTTTGATGAACCTCGCAGCCGCGAGAGGCTCGGTTCGGCTCCGCTCTGCTCGAGTCGATTCATTACTTTGGATGATGCGGTCCGAGCATGCGGCTCGCAGGCTGCGGTATGGACAACGTGCACCGGTTTCTGACCATGTCGATGTTTGGCTGTCCGCGTCTCACTGCGAGCAGCTCGGCTTACATGGCGGCTCAGGTGCTTGCGTTGGTGCTCGCGCTGCCGCCGGGGGTCTCATGGGCTGCCGACGCGCCTGTCTGCGAAGGTGAGCAGCGAATATCTGATGCGAAAGAGTTCGAGAAGCCACCGCCGTTGTGCGTGCTGAGCGTCGAGGCGCTGGACGTGCCGGTCCAGACCCGAGCGATGCTGCCGGCCGCGCCGACGCTTGGACGGTCGCAGTCGCAGGGCATTGCGCCGAGCGCATCATGTCCGAGGGATGGCATGTCGGCCGATCGGCTGCCACTGGTGGGGTCTGGCGTGGTGATTGTCGGGATCGGTCGCATCAGCTACGACAACCTTCGCGGTTACGAAACCGCAAGCGGTAAGCGAACGACGTTGTTTGTGAACGGCGTGGAGTTGGGAGCCAGTGCGGATCTCGTGGCTACGCGCATGTTCCCGTCATGTGCCCAGTTTGCCTATCGCATCGGCGTGGGTCCGGAGGCGTCGAAGTTGTGGCGGTTGCTCTATGACGTTGGCGACCTGACGCGGGTCCACGATCTTGACGTGCGCTTGGGATGGTCCGGTCGGCCCGCCTTGACGCTGCACAAGGGAAGCGCCGCGACACTGCTGGTGTCGATCACCGACTCTTGGCGATGGGGCTTCGCGATGTGCGCGGTCGTCGCGCTGGTTGCGTGCACGGTGCTACTCGCCTGGCGCAGCGATGCCCTGCGCGACGCCTCCACGCCCTCGTTTTACGCAGAGGCTCTCCGGTTCCGGCGCGATGTGGAACATAAGAACCGCGAACAACAGCTCGCCCTGCGTTTCGGCATGAATGTGGACGAGTTGGAGGCCAACCGCGCGAGCTACGAGAGCGCGGGCGAGGAGGCGCTGACGTACGGCTCAGGCGCGAGCGATGCTGGCATCGAGAACCAGCACAAAGCCGCGTTCATCGGGCTTGCACTGCGAAACCGTGACTTCACTGCCCCGCGCCCATCGTTCAGCCTCGCGCGGGTCCAGTTCACCGCGTGGTTCGTGTTTTCTGTGGCGTGTGCGATTTACCTGTGGATCGTCTTCGGCGTGCTACCGTCAATCTCTGGCAGTGCGCTCGCGCTGCTCGGCATCACCGTTGGCACGAGCGCCACGTCGGTGGCTATTGACCAGAGTGGCGAGCAACGGCCATTTCGGCCGTCGCTCGGATTGGTCAGGGACTTGACGACGGGCTTCAACGACCGGCAACTGGTACACCGCTATCAGTCGATAGTGGTTAACCTGATGCTGCTCATGACGGGCTTCTTGTACGTCCTAGAGCACCTGAGTTTTCCGGTGTTCGAGTCGACGTGGCTCGCGTTCTTGGGGCTCAGCGGCGCGGCGCTGACGATCGGCAAGCAGCTGACAGACCCCCCCGCTGGCGCGGAGGTCGGCACCGCCAAGAAGCCAGTAGCTGGTGCGCGGCATACTGAATGAGAGCCATTCGGCGAGCTACTGAGCCGAGACATCGATCCGCCGCCCGCGCCGCCGCTGCCGAGGTGCCGAGGGTCCGAGGTGCCGAGGGTATCGACTTCCGAGATTTGTACGTCAATTGTCAAAGCGGGCGGCGACTTGTTGCGTCGGTGTCGCAGGTACAACCTCGGCCCGCGACGCGCCAGTCTCCAAGTTCGGTGCAGGTGTCAAGGCCGCAGGATCGTCTCACTCGCCGGTGAGTGGGAAGGCCGCATTGCAGTGAAACAGTGCGCATCCCGCTTCGCGTGACCGGGCTTTCGTGCTTCGCATCGAGCCTCGCTCCTTCGTCACGTGTCTCGCCCCTTCGGGCTTCAATCCCTTGCGCGAACACGACGTGGCCGGCTGCGCCGACGACAGCAACGTCACGCGGCCCGTCCCGTGCCCGGGGATCGCGGTCCCTTGAGGTCCGTCGCGAGTACGCGACCGACGGTCCCGCTCGACGAACTGGCCTGCTGGCCGCACGCGGCGATGCTTGGGTTAGACGGCGCTTCGCGCAGTGCATCGCCGCGTGCGGCCAGCAGGCCAGATCGTCGCCCCGGTCACCCGCCGCGCCCGAAGCCGGGCCGCTGGTTGAGTTGCTCGGACCGTCTCGACCGCCGCGCCAGTCGCTGCGCTTGGTGGCACGTCGGGCGCGGAGGCGCCGACCCTCGTGATCGTGTGCGGGCCGCTCGCGGCAGCCGTCGCGCCAGCAAGCTGTCACGCCGTCCGCTGATCGCTCGAGCCCTCTGAGCAGAGCAAGGGACATCGGCTGCTGCACGCCGAGCCGGTTGCCGCCCACCGCGATCCCCCCAACTTCGCCCCCGTCCAGCGGCGAGGGGGACTTGTGGGGGGATCTTCAGATGCGGTGGGCCGACGGACCGGCTCACCGTTTCGTGTGTTGGCAGGCCGCTTCGAACAGCCACCCCACCCCCCGCCCGCCCCAGGGCGGGAGCGAGGAGTCCGAGCAGAAGGATCAGTTTTCAGCAGCCCAAGACGGGATGCGGCTGGTCTTTCCGATGAGGAGCTCATCATGGCTTTCGTTCGAGTCGAACAACGCAATGCGCACCTGGCTTCGGCCGTGAAGCTGTCGACCGTCAACGGGCGCGAGGGTCCGGTGGAGAAGGCGACGCTGACCGCGATCAGCAACACGAAGAAGGGCAACGGCCGGGATGCGGCGGGAAGCCGCGACGAGGAAGCGACCGCGATCCAGTGGATCGTGTGGGGCAAGCAGGCTGAGAACGCGGCGCAGTACCTCGCCAAGGGCAGCCACATCAACGTGGTGGGGCGGGTGCAAAACAACAACTACGAGAAGGACGGCACGACCGTCTACGCGATGGCCTTTACCGCCGAGGAGATCGACTACCTCGACACCAAGGCCGAAGGTGATGCGCTGCGGGGCAAGCGCGGGCCCGAACAGGGCGGGTCGAGCGCGCCGGGTCGTGAGGCACGAGCGCCAGCCGAACTCGACGAGTACGGCGATCCGATCCCGTTTTGAACCCACCGGGCGGGGCCGGCCACGAAGACCGGCTTCGTCCCTCCTTCGATACCGACGATGGAAGGAATACACCATGTACTCCACACCAACACTTGCGACGCGATTTGCGCGCAACACCCGGGTTTTGCGTTCCGATGGGCCGCTGAGCGAAGCGCAGATGCGCGCCGCCGCACCCTCGGTCTTCGCCGAGCACAAGCATGCGAGCCGCTCCGAGCGCTATACCTACATCCCGACGATCGACGTGCTGCGTGGTCTGCGCAAGGAGGGCTTCGAGCCCTTCATGGTCGCGCAGGGCGCGAGCCGACTCGAGGGGAAGGCCGCGTTCACGAAGCACATGATCCGCATGCGTCACGTCCGCGACCGCGCGGGTCAGATGCGGACCCGGCCCGAGGCGAACGAAATCATCCTCATCAACTCCCACGACGGCGTGAGCAGCTATCGCATGATCGCCGGCGTGTTCAGGTACGTTTGCCTGAACGGCCTCGTCGTTGGCGACGTGGTCGACGACATTCGCATCGCGCATGTGGGCGACGTTGAGAGCAAGGTGATCGAGGGTGCGTTCCGCGTGCTCGACGAGTTCAAGACCGTGGACCAACACGTCGAAGCGATGAAGGTGCTGCCGCTCGAGCCGAACGAGGAGGTCGCTTTCGCGACCGCGGCGCTGGCGCTGCGGTTCGGTGAGCGATCAATCGAGGAGACCGGCGGGCACCGGCCGGCGCCGATCACGGCCGAACAACTGAACGAGCCGCGACGCGTCGGCGACACTGGGCACAACCTCTGGGCCTTGTTCCAAAGGGTCAGCGAGCACGTCATCCGCGGAGGGCTGCTCGGCCGTAGTGCACAGGGCCGAAGGTTTCATACGCGGCCGGTCGGCAGCATCGACCGCGGCGTGAGCCTTAACCGCGCGCTTTGGGCGTTGGCTGAGGAGATGCGGCAGATCAAGCAGAGCTGAACGTGAACCCGAGCGGCGGTCGCGACCGTGACCGCCTCTCTTCGTCACACACCCAGCGGACGCCCGCCACCGCGGTTTCAGTCGGCCGCGAGGAACTCGAAGCCGTCGAGGATGATCAAGCCGATGGTCACGCAGTTCGCGAGGTCGGTCGTGTTCCAGCTCGAGGCCTGGGGTTCGATCACGCGGCCGTCGGCGAAGAGCACGAGCCGTGGCCGCAGGATCAGCGGCTCGGCTCCCGACGTGACGCCGCGGGCGTTGCCCGGGTGGAACCGCGCCTGCAGCCGTGCGTCGACGCCGGCCAGGGCCTCGTAGCGATCGAAGCTGTCCTTCAGCAACGCATCGAGCAGCGTATCGGCCGTGTTTCGCACACCCGTCGAACGCTCGCGCATGCTCGGTGCGAGCAGGTGCGGCTCGATCCCCGCTGCGCGAACGAAGGCCTCGGGCGTCATCGCGACCAGCGCCGGCACGACCTCGGGCATGGCATCCAGCGCGTCGAGCTTGTCGGCCAGCACCCCGCCCGGGTCGTCCGAGCCGAGCGCGAACGACGCGAGCCGCGGCGCGAGCACGATCGCCGCCTGGGCCCCGTGGCGCGCGAGGCGCCGCAACACGCGCGTGTAGACCTCGCTGGCGCTGTCGGCGTGGAGTTCGAGCGCGATCGCAAGCAGGTCCGCGGCGCTGGCGGGGACCGCCGCCGCGCCGATCAATCCTTCGATCACCGCCTGCGTCTCGATCGCGTCACGCGCCGAGAAGCCGCTCGCGTCGTCGGCGATCTCGCGCTGCAGCGTCGCGAAGCGCGCGCGCCAGATCGCAATCATGGCGTCCGTCGCCGTGCCTGCGTTGACCGCGTTCGCGGCCCGCGCCGACAGCTCGACCAACTCGCGCACGTGCGCGAACACGTAGCCCGCGGTCACCAGCTGCGTCGCATGCACGGTCTCATGCGCCAGCGCATACAGGGCAAGCGTGTCGTCGTGCGAGGGCGGATAGTCGATGCCGCGGAGCAATGACTCGAACCGCTCGTAGCCGATCGCCAGACAGGCGCAGTTCAGCGGCGGGAAGTACATGCCAGCCCCGGTGCCGGGCATCAGCCGGCGATGCAGTTCGGCGATGTCGTCACGCAGCGCGGCGGGTGTCTCGGCGCGGCGGCGGGGTCGCACCACGGGCTCCGGCTCGTTCTCAGCAGCGCGAAGGCGCCTTCTGCGGTGGGGGCTTCTTCACCGGCGCCACCTTGATCTTCGCGGGGGGGCCGTGCTTGGCGATGTGCGCCTCGAGCAGCCTGCGCATCTCGGCGTCCAGGCCCTTCTTGCAATCGAAGGTTGCCACGCTGACCGCCTTGCCCGTCCCGAGCGTGACGTGGCATTGCGGAGGCACGGGCGACGGGCCAGCCGCCGCGTAGAGCGCGACCACGAGCGAAGCAATGCCGGCGAGCTTGGCCGCCGTGTCGAGGCCCTTGCCGCGGATCCTCGCGGTCGGCACCGAGTCGGCACCGAATGCGCCGGCCACGGGTGCCACGACCTGCAGCGACAGGCCGACTAGCGCGGGATCCTCGGCGAGGGCTTGCGACAACCGAGCCGACCAGGACGGATCCGCGAGGCCCGACAGCTCGAGCACGAGTTCGCCGGCCGTTGCGTGGGGTTGTGCCATCGCGCGCCCTCCGATGTTCGGCGCAGTCTAGCTAGCTAGGACGTTGGGACTCGGCGTGCGGCCGGCTTCTTGGCGGCAGGGCGTCGCTCCATCGCTGCCGCCGGCAGTCTGATCGTGACCCCGCCGCCGTCGCCCTCGGGCACGGCGACGGCATACCCGTGCCGTTGCCCGAGCGTCGGTTCGAGCCAGGGCTGAACCTTCGGTGAGACGTAGTTGAACCAGAGCGTCTTCGGTGTCGACGCTCCGGCCGCTCCGCGTCCGGACAGCAGCACCCGGGCCAGCGCTTCTTCGTTCGGGTGCCCGAAGATCGCCCCATTCGTGCTCACGATGTAGTGCTTCGCGACGACCGCGTCCAGCAACTCGCGCGTCACGTTCGCCCGGCTCGCGTGATGACTGAGCTTGAAGGCGTCGACCCGCAGCGGCGTCTCGCCGCGTGCGCGGGCGAAGGCAGCCAGTGACGAGAGCATCACGCTCGGGAAGGCATCCGCCGCCAGCATCGCCGAGGCTCCCCGGTGCTCAATCAGCAACGCGATGCTCGAGCCGTTGGGCACGGCTCCATCTTCCGGCGTGACCCGCGCGGCCATGGCTTCGAGGTCCATGGTCGTGCCGCCACGCCGCCGGCTGATCGCGTCCGCTGCGGCGCGCTCGTTGTGCTCGCGCTTGCGCAGCTTCTCGAGCTCGCGGTCCCAGGAGCGTTCGAGCGCGGCGAGCCGCACCCTCGTGGGCGACAGCAGCGTGATCCTCGGGGCGAAGGCAGACAGCCCGGCTACCTCGACAAAGCCGTCGTCGGGCACTTCGGCCTGCTTGCCGCCGAACGCGGTGTTCCAGGCCAGGCTGCGACCCTCGGCGCCGAGCAGGCGCGCAAGGCCTTGACCTTCGGCCACGCCGCGCATGCGCGGACCCGACGCCGGCATCAGTCCGACCGGTGCGTTGAACCACACATCGCCGAAGCTCAGCTCGCAGCTCATGATCCTCGAGCAGCAGCTTCGCGCCGCCGATGTGATCGTGGTCGATGTGGCTGACGACGAAGAGATGGATGTGACGCTTGCCGTCCGGGCCGGGCGGCAGCTCGAGCAGGCGGCGGCGTAGCGTCGCGTAGCACTCGTCGGGGCCGGTGTCGACGAGCATGCGCCACTCACTGGCGTTGCCCTTGGCGACGGCGCGCCGAGGTGTGGCCTGCGTCTTGGCGACCGTTGGCTGCGAACACGTGACGAGCAGGCAATCGCCGTAGCCGGCCGGCAGGACCTCGATCGTGATGGCGTCGTTATTCATGTTGGAACCGCCTTGAAGTCCTGGTGCCGGGGGATTCTGCGCGGTCCATGTGCGGCGCGGGAGGTGTTTGTCGCAGGGGCTTGTCGCCTCGGATTGCTTCGCTTGCGCGAACCTCGCGCGAGGCAATGCGAGCGACGCTGACCGTCGCCCGTTTCAGGTGCGGCTTCGCCGGACTCGCGGTCCCGGCTTGCATGAAGGCATGCCAGCGCGGGCGAGCGCTCCCTATGGTGTCCGAAAAACGTGCTATTTTTCGGACATGAAAGCGTCAGCTGGAACCGCCTCGTCACCTCGAGCTCGATCGCTGCGATCGCCCGGTGAGCCCAGCATCGAAGCCGACATCGCGCGGCGAGTTCGACGCGCGAGGCCGGGCGCTGTCTTCACGCCTGCCTTGTTCGTCGACGTTGGCAGCCGAGCGGCCATCGACAAGGCCTTGCAGCGCTTGGCTGCTCGCGGCGACCTGCGCCGCTTGTCGCGAGGCCTCTACGACAAGCCGCGACAGGACCCGTTGCTCGGCACGTTGTGGCCGTCCGTGGATGCCATCGTGGCCGCGCTGACGGGCAAGGACAAGCTGCGCCTCCAGCCGACCGGCGCCTACGCCGCAAACCTGCTCGGACTGTCCGACCAGGTGCCTGCGCGCGTCGAGTTCCTCACCGATGGCACGAGCCGCACCGTGAAGGCCGGTCCCATGCAGATCGTCCTCAAGCGCACCACGCCACGGCAGATGGCCGCGGCGGGGCGCACGAGCGGGCTCGTGATCCAGGCGCTGCGCAGTCTCGGGGCCGACCACGTGACGACGCAGCGGCTGAACAAGCTGCGCCGCGCGATACCGGCCGAGCAGCGGCGCGCCTTGCTCGACGACCTGACGCTCGCGCCGGGCTGGTTGCAGCCGACGTTGCGCGCGCTCGCCGCCGAGTGACGCATGGCCAAGCTCGCCGCATCGTTCGTGGCGTTGCCGGCCGAGCGCCGCTCGCTGGCCTTCGCGCAGACTGCAGCGCGCATGGCCGCATCGAGCGTGATGGTCGAGAAGGACTTCTGGGTGTGCTGGCTGCTCGGCCTGCTGTTCGCCGATCCCGAGTTGGCGCCTCACCTGGTGTTCAAGGGCGGCACGTCATTGTCGAAGGTCTACGGCGTCATCGACCGCTTCTCGGAGGACATCGACCTGTCGATGTCGCCGGTGCTCATCGGCGCCGACGAGGCGGCCTTCGAGGCGACGACGAGCCGCACGAAGCGCGATGCGCTCCTGGCGCACATGCAGGCAGCATGTGGTGAACGCACCCGTGCGCTACTGATGCCGCGCCTCGAAGCGGCGATCACGGAGCACCTCGGCAAGCGCAAGGGCCGCAAGCCCTGGCTGCGCTACGAAGACGACCCGGTCGCGCGCTCGCCGGTCGTGCACTTCGAGTACCCCTCGGCCGAGACCGGCGGCCTCGACTATCTGACGCGCGAAGTGAAGCTCGAACTCGGGTCGCTCACCGATCAACGGCCGACCGAGACACACGAGGTGCGCGCATGGGTAGTCGACGACTTCCCCGCTGCGTTCGGCGACTGGCAGTGCAGCGTGACGGCGCTCGAACTGCCGCGCACCTTCTGGGAGAAGGCGACGATCTTGCACGCCGAGCATCACCGACCCGATGACCAGCCTACGCCAGACCGCTACGCCCGCCACTACGCCGACATGGGGCGGCTCCTGCAACACGAGGACGCCGCCGCGATGCTGCGCGATCACGCGCTGTGTGCGCGAGTCGTCGCGTGGAAGAGCCGGGTGTTCGCTCGAAAGTGGGCGCGCTACGACCTGGCGAAGCCCGGCACCTTTCGGCTGCTGCCACCGCCTGCCAGGCGCGCGGCGCTCGCGCGCGACTACGCGCAGATGCGGGCGATGTTCCTGTCAGCGCCGCCTGGCTTTGAGGCGGTCCTCGACACGCTCGACGAAGCCGAGCGACGGCTCAACTCGCGCTGAGTGCAGCGAAGACACCTCGAGGCTCACGACGTTGCGTCAGCGCGGCACGACGTACAGCACCAAGACCCAGGCCGCCGCCGCGCCGGCTGTCGCAGCCGCCGCGTGCGTCAGCCACCGCTGCCAACGCCCGGTGCGTTCCTCGATCAACGGCTGAAGCTGCGCCTGCAGCCGCTGCATCGTTGCCCCGATCTCCACCCCGAACGCGACGCGAGCAGCGTCAGCCATCGCGCGGCTTTGCCGCTCGATCGACTGCACCGCCGATTCGTCGGCACGCGTGGCGATGTACCTGGCCGTCGTAGCTTTCGCATGCTCCGTGATCGCCGTCATCCGGCGCTCGAAGCCTTCGACTTCCTGCCGCAGACTCGCCTGAGCGTGCTGCAACGTGCCGCACGCCTCGCCCAACCCGGCCGTCAGCGCCTCGAGTCTGCCGATCAACTCCGGGAACTCGCCGATCGCCTCGGCGATCAGCGCCTCGCGCACCGTGGTCGGGTCGGTCATGACGTGGTTTCAGACGTCGCGCAGGACGGCAAGTCCAGCGCCGCGAAGCACGCGTCGAGCCTTGGAACGACGCCGCGGGCAAGGCGCCGGATCGCGAGCTTGCGGCCCAGCGCGACCTTCTCGTTCGCATCACGCGCGTGAGCGATCAGGCGCTTGTAGTCCGTGTCGTCGCGCGCAATGTCCGAGAGGTCAGCTCCGTTGCCCCTGATCCGAACGAAGACTTCGTTCATGCCGATGCGGCACTCGGTATTCGCCGAAGCGATGGGCCGCTCGGCAAGGAAGTCGAGGACATCGCTGAACGACCGCTCGAGCGGCTCGCGGTCATCCACCATGTTGAACACGAGCCTGAGCCGCTGCGCCGGCACGCCGATCGCGTGCAGGTCGGCAAGCGTCGCGATCGTGTCTTGCTGCTGTTTCGACGCCGGCACCGTCGGCACCACGAAGCAGTCGAACTCTTCGTGGCTGTCGTGGTACTGGTGCATCAGTCGCATCAGCTCCTCGACATTGCTCGCGCCGATGTCGACCACGGCGTCGTCGACGGTTTGCAGGTACTCCTGCAGATCGCCGAACTGGTGGCCGCGCAGCGCCTGCGTCTGGCCGTCGACGGCGTTGATGCTCTCGATGGCGATGACCTCGGCGCCGGCCAAGCGCGGTGCCAGCAGATGACGGGCCACCATCGACTTGCCGACGTTGCCCGAGTAGTTGATAACGGCGAGCTTCACTTGGACGGCTCCTTTCGCAGCAAGGGGTTGGTGATGCGGTCGCGCACGAAGTCTTCGGCGATGCCTTGGCCGGGCAGGTGCGCAGCGGGCGAAGCGGGAGCCGGCGCGACGGGTGTCAGCGTGACAATGGGCTTGTTGACGTTCGGCGCCTCGCGCGTCGGACTCATGGCAGCCGAGGACGAGCCTCGAGGACGATTCGTAGGCGCGGGCTGCTCCGGCGTTCGCCGCTGTGCCTCGCGGCGCACGGCGCACTCGCTGACCGCGATGCCCAAATCTGCCAGGGCCTCGCGAATGGCCTCGTGGGTGTAGCCCGCGGCACGCAGTCTCTTGATCTCGGCGGCGTAGGCCGCGGCCTTGCGATCGATGCGACCGGGAGGGCGTCGTGGGAGCAGTTCCATCGGGGCGGTGTCCGCGCGTGCATCGGCGATGCACGATCGTCGAACACGATGGACGTGCGCCACGCGATGACTTCGAAGGCCAAATCATCGGCGGCTTCACGACGGCTCGGCGACGCGTGGTCGGCGCGATTCGTCTCGGATGCGCCGCCTTGGCGTCGCCTTTCCGACGGCTCTTCGGCGGATGTCGGCGGAAAGCGTCGCTTGGTTAGCGCCTTCCCGACGCCTTTTCGGCGCGGTGCGTCGCGTCTTCGTCGCCTTTACGGCGGCTGTTCGTCACCGCTGCGTGCGAATGCATCGTTGCGACCGATGACTTCGACCCCGAAGTCATCGGTCCACTGACCCTCGACCGAGGCCAATACTGAATGCATGGTTGATTGCAGGATAGGCGCCGCGGCGCCGTTGTCGGACACGCTGCAGGCGTGTCGGGAGACTCGGAATGGCACCCTCGTCGAGAGATCGCATCAGCGTCGACCTTCACGGGCTGAAGGTCGCGCTGGTCGAGCGGGCGCAGGCCGCAGGCATCACGCCCTCGAGCTTCGTGCGCGAGGCGCTGGCGGCATCGCTGGGTCATGTCGACACGCCGCGCGCTGCGATCGTGACGACGCGTCAGCGACGAATCAGGCGAGCCAGGTCCGCCTGTCGCTGCGCATGTCGCGCGCGCAGGCTCGCGAAGCGATCATCGGCCGCGCGACTCGCCGAGCCTTCCGATCGGCGCCTTCGTCGCCGGTCTCGTCGCCGGCATCCCGGCCATCTCCAGCGCTGGCTCGGTCGCCGACCACCGCGCCGCGCTCACCGCCACCAACGCCGAGCTCGCCACCCTCAGCCGGAACCTCCACCACCTGGCCAAGCTCGCTGCGCCAAGCCGAGTCCCTCGCCGTGCAGCAGTACCATGCCGATGCTCGACACCCTGTCGCGCGACGTTCACGCGCACCTCGAGGTCGCGACTCGCGCACTGCGCGACCTGCAGCCGACGCGCGGCTCGCATCGCGACCAACCACCGGAGCCACGCGTGACCCGCACGACCCCCACCGCCATCGACGGCATCCTCATCCAATGGGGCGACCGCCTCTTCTACCCCGGCAACCGCGTCGTCCAAGACCGCACGCCGCGTCTGCGCGGCCTGCCGCCCAACGCGCGCAACCGCGCCGACGCCATCCGCCGCCGCATCGCCGACACCGTCGTGCGCCGCGCCCCGCAGGTGATGGTCAAGGTCACCGGCGGCGGCCGCGGCATGAACGCCATCACCGCGCACCTGCGCTACATCAGCAAGAACGGCCGCCTCGAGATCGAGGACGACCGCGGCCAGAAGACGCAAGGCAAGGGCGCCGTGCCCGCGCTGGTCGACGACTGGCGCTACGGCGGCAGCTTCATCGACGACGAGAGCCCGCGCCGCGAGGCCTTCAACATCATGCTGTCGATGCCGCGCGGCACCGACCCGCAGATCGTGCTGAAGGCCGCGCGCGAGTTCGCGCAAGACCAGCTGGCCGACCACAAGTACGTGCTCGTCCTGCACGACCACCAGGCCAACCCGCACGTGCACCTGAGCGTGCGCGCCGAGTCACGCCACGGCCGGCGGCTGAACCCGCGCAAGGCCGACCTGCACCGCTGGCGCGAAGTCTTCGCCGAGAAGCTCAGAGGCTGGGGCATCGACGCCGAGGCGACGCGCCAGGCCACGCGTGGCGCCACGCGCACCCGCCGCAACCTGTTCCGCATGCGGCAGTTCTACGAGGCTTACCAGCCCAGCGAGTTTGTGCCACCACTGGTGGCACAAATCCCGTGGTCGCACCACCTGATCATCCTCGAGCAGGCGAAGCGACCTGTTCATCGCCGAGGAGCACGATCACGAGTTGCATTGCATCGTGCGAACAGCCGTGGTGCGCGATCACGGCTTCAACATCGTCGCCGGACCACTGCACGATGCGTGCATCGTGAGCGCCAAGCCGGATTGGTGGACGATGACCGGGTGGGAGCGAGTGGCGTCATCGCAGCACGTGGAGCCGTGCGCGTTTCAGCAGAGCTGGATCTTGATTCCGGCGGACAAGGTGTGAGCGCAGGTCCACTCCGTTTCTTCTCCATGCGCGGCGCTGCACGGCCTTGCGCGCGTGGAGCGTCTATGTCTGCCCCGGCTTAGGCAACTGTGACTTGATGTCGGCGAGGTTGGCGATGGCAAGCTGTCTCTCGCCTTTTCGAGGCGAACCGTTTGACTCGAAGTTCAGTGTTCTGAGCGCGTAGAACAGCATTGCTTGCCGACAGCTGATCGTGACCTTACCGCTCTTCATGCCGTAGTCGATCTCGACGCCACGGCGCTGCTGCGGCGTGAGCGCTTCGTCCGGCACAAGCACTAGGTCAACCTGGGTATGCCACTCACGGTCGTCGGCAGCGTCGACAGTCGACGCCACGGGCCGTTCGGCCGAGAGGACTCGTCCGAAAACGAAGTCTCTGAACCCCTCGCGAAGGTGGCAGTAGGCGCGGACGTGCCAGCGTACGCCGTCATAGCCGAACGCATGAGGACTAATGAATCGTACCGGATCCTCCTCGCGCGTGATCGACTGGTAGCGGATCTGCAGCATTCCCTTCTCGGCGATTGCTCGCAGCATCAAGGCCAGCGTTCTTGACTCGATCGATCTCGACGGGAGAGGCACTGATGCCACTGGAGCGCGGAACGCCAAGAACACCTGATCAACGGCCAGGATGTTCCGTTCGAGTGCGACTAGCTGAGATAGGTACTGCCTGGCACCTGTCGTCTCGAAGTACGGCCGGAACTCCGGCGCTGCGACGTAGGTGCGCGAACTGGTGTCGTATTGGAGGTTCTTCGGCGCGAGCTCCGTGTATCGCGCGATGTCGGCCGACGCCTGGGGGACCGAGATCTTGAAGAACTCGGTCACGTCGCGGCGGTTGATCCGACCCTCCCACTGCAGACGGAAGTCGATGAACTGCAGCCGGCGCTCTTGGCTCCACTTGACCGTGCCTCCTTCTGGTTCGCCAGACACCGCCACTTGGCCCGAGCGCGAGCTGCCGGCTTGTCGGGGCGCGCGCTGGGAGAGGCTCGCGTTGCGTAGATGCGGCATGCTATGCGTATAGTTAGTTGACGCACGCGAGAGCAATGCGTATAGTTACTGTACTGGTGGTTGGCGCCGCACGCAAGCGTCGCCGGGAGGTTCGAGTGCAGCAAAGCTCCCCGCGGTGCTCTATCTCGCACTGCTGTACGGCACGAAGAATCCGATGATCGTCGCGTTCGGTACGGTGCTCGCCGCATGCGGTGGCCCGTATTTGCTTTCCAGCTTCGTTCGCACGTGGGGTCAGCACGCGCAAGACCGCCTCTACAAGCGGTGGGGTGCTCAGCCGTCGACCATCCTGCTGCGGCATCGCGACGCAACGCTTCCGCCGCAAACGAAGCTTCGCTATCGCGATCTGGCGGCGTCGCGGCTTGGGGTCGATCTGTCCACCGCCGAGGCCGAGCATCGCGACCCAGCTGAAGCGGACCAAACCTACGCGGCGGCGGCGGACGCTCTGCGTCCGCTCACGAACGATCGCAAGGCCTTCCCGTACGTCTTCACGGAACTCGTGGCCTATGGGTTCAACCGCAACGCCTATGGTTCGCGCTGGGTAGGGTTTGGTGTCGCCATGATCACGCTGATGGCGACGCTGTTGCACGCCAATGCACTGGTCGTGGCGCACCCATTCGTCGACCTCGCGACCCTCGACATTGCGCACATCGTCGTGCTCATGTCGGCGCTTGCCATGGCCGTTCTGTGGTGCGCGCACTTTACGGCCGAGACGGTGAAGCTCGCGGGCATCGGCTACGCGAAGCGGCTTTGGGAGGCGCTCGAGAAGGTGCCGAAGAAGACTTCACGTCCATCGCGTAAGGCTGTACCGGCTGAAGTGGGCGAAGCACGCCTCTCTGCCGCAGACCGATGATGTCGACCTCAGAACCGGCGCGCCGACCGCGCATGACAATTGCACTTTCTACGGAGGGCGGCTCATGAAGCTGCGTAACGTCAGCAGCCGAGTGCTTGGCGCTGGCAATCGGCCATCCACGGAGGGCCGCGCATGAAGCTCGAGGAGCTGACCCCGGGTGCTACCGTGCGCGGCGTCGTGCCGAACGGCGTCGTCACCATCGTTGGCGCGCAGTGGTTCGGATCCGAGGGACTGGAGCTGACCTACAAGACGGCTGAAGGTCGTCTCGGCAACGAGCTGCTCTACCGTCACGACGAGAACCGTCTCGAACTTGTAGCCACGGGGCGGCCCTGGAGCTTTGACGGTGACGGCCACCTGTTCCGTCTGGTTTCGGAGGCGCACCGGATCCGCCTCGCCCACCTCTTCGATCCGCTGCTTGCGGTGCACACGTCACTCGTGGAGCCGTTGCCGCACCAGATTACCGCAGTCTACGAAGCCATGTTGCCCCGGCAGCCGCTGCGCTATCTGCTCGCCGATGACCCGGGCGCCGGCAAGACGATCATGGCCGGCCTCCTCATCAAGGAACTCATCGCCCGCGGCGACTTGCAGCGTTGCCTCGTCGTGTGCCCCGGCAGCTTGGCCGAGCAATGGCAGGACGAGCTCTGGCGCCGCTTCCAGTTGCCGTTCGACATTCTCACCAACGACAAGCTCGAAGCCGCGCGAACGGGCAACTGGTTTTCTGAAACACCACTGGTCATCGCACGTCTCGACAAGCTCTCGCGCAATGAGGACGTGCAGGCCAAGCTGCAGGGGCCCGAGGCGGGGTGGGATCTCGTCGTCTTTGACGAAGCGCACAAACTCTCCGCCACCTGTGCGGTGAACGACGCCATCGAACTGCTGATCCGTGGCCGCCGCTGGCGGCCCGAGGAACCGGGTTTCATGCAGGCGCTGGCCGGGGCCTATGACGCGCGCCAGCGGCCCTTGTGTATGTGCCGCGATGGCGGCATCGAGATGTATGTCGCGCGCCTTCCAGACTCGACCGATTGCTTCATCGTCAAGCGGATGCCTGAGACGGGGTGCCGGCACGCGCCTGGCTGCCCTTCGTACGAACCGCCACCGGACGCATCCGGCCTCGGGCAGGTGCTGGGCACTGCGATCGTCGAGGACCCGGCTACGGGCGAGACGACGTTGAAGCTGGACTTCGCGCTGTCGAAGATGCCGGGACGATCGACGATGCCGTCACCTTCCGGTGATGGCGACAGCGCGGCCAGCAGCGGCACGAAGCTGTCGCTGCGCGCGCTGCTGCACTAGCCTTCCCGGCAGCCGGCGAAGTAGCCACGAAGCTCGGCCCGGGTCAGTCCCCCCCCAACGTGCCGTTCAGGCGTTGAGTCAACGGCGTACTTCCGGTCCGTGGCACTCACGAATCACGAATCCTCAAAGCCCTGCTGATCGAACTTCAGCGTGCGTGCGTTCTCGGTCACGGTGCGCACCACGCTCTCCGGTACGCCATCAGGGACATCCGCATGAATTTCGAGCGTCACCTGGACGGTTGCGCCCAGCAAACCAGCAAGATGCGCCACAACCTCACTGGCAATCTGACCTGCATCGCGCCCAACACGTTGCGGGTCGAGCGTTGCGACACCGTGATAGCGCCGGGGCCGCAAGGGCGTCGGTACAGGCGAAGCGGTTCCAGGAAGCTGCGCATTGGACGCCCCGCCGCCGGTTGGTTGCGGCCCGTCGTCACGACGCACAGCGCCATCTCGCCGGCCGTGATCGGCCGAGCGAGCCCGCTGGCCTACGTCGCGATCGGTGCGCGTGCGTTGAGGCAGGCGCTCGATCTGCCGCTCGATGCGCCCTTGATCTCGCTCCTGGTTTCGCGCCAGGCCTATAGCGAGCTTGTCGAGCAAGCCGCCCGCCCGGCCCGCGGCGTGACGGCCGTCTATGCCGAGGCGTTCCCCGAGCATCAGATCCGCACGATTGCCGCGGTCATGCGAAGGCCGGTCACCGTTGGGGCGCTCACGTCGGCGCACTCGCGCTGGCTCGAGACGTTGCTCCGCAGCGCGGCTGAACCATCCGGACTGTCGGTAGTCGTCCAGCCGCACGACCCTGCGATCGGCCTGTCGCGCAACTTGCTGCGCCTTGCCTCCGCTGACGCGGTCCTGATCAACCCGGACAGCGAGATCTACACGCCGGACAGCCTGCGCGAGCTACTCGAGTCGACCTACCGGCGCCGCCAGCCGGTGTTCGGCTTCTCCGAAGCACTCGTCAACGCCGGCACGCTCGCGTCGGCGTTCGCGAGCGCCGACGACATCAGCGCCCACGTCATCGAACTGCTGGGGCTGGTTTCAGAAGGGCGCCTGCCGGCGCCGCAATACCCGCGCTACTGGCGCGTGGCGATCAACGACAGCGTTGCGCGATCACTCGACATCGTGATCGACGCTGCCGCTCGCACCTTGGGAGATCGACCATGAAACCGTGGTTCGACCCTGGCCGATGGAGCATCGCGTCGAGGCTGCTGGCGCTTGCGCTGCTGCCCACGGCGCTGATGCTCATCGCAGGCAACGCGTCGATGTACTGGCTGTCGCTGCGCGACGCCGCGACCGAAGTGCGCGAACGCGGTCGCTCCGTCGCCGCGGCGCTCGCCGAGGGCAGCCGCCGAGGAACAGGGGCACACCGAGACACGCGACGCCGCGAGGCGAATCGTCGAGCTGGTCGACACGATGTACGCAAGGGCGCGAGCCATCGTTCGCAAGCTGCGCCCCGAGATCATCGACGCGCTCGGGCTTGCAGGCGCTGCGGAGGAAACCGTGCGAACGTTCGGCGAGCTCGATCGGCATTGCAGGTTCGAGCTCGTGGCCGAGCCGTTGCCGTCGATCCCAGATGCCGTCTCGATCGCCGCCTACAGGATGCTGCAGGAAGCGCTGTCGAATGTTGTCAAGCACGCCGGCGCCAAGCGATGTCGCGTCACCCTTCGCGCGCCGGGAGGCGATCACATCGTGCTGGTTGTTGAAGACGACGGCCGAGGCTTCGTGGTCGACGCGGTCGATTCCGGCGGGCTCGGCTTGGCAGGGATTCGAGAGCGCGCGTTGGCCCTTCGTGGGCGGGTCGAGGTCGAAAGCCTGCTGGGCAAGGGGACGCGGTTGGTGATTAAGCTGCCTCTGGCTCGAGACCCAAGACGCTAAGGAGGGCGCGCGTGAAGGTCGGGCTTGATCGGGCTCGCCTGAGACTGACGGCGGGCATTTGCACCGACCCGTGCAAGCCATCGGTCGGCAGCCGCAACCCGGAGCAGACCACACCGTGTTCGATTGGTGCAGGGTGCAGCAGCACGCGGGCCGCTCATGGTTTGACATCGGACGGCGCGCTGCATCGGGCACCTGAGTCGTGCGCGGCGGCCCGGCGCGCGCGCTGAACTTACTCGATGCGAAACCCTGTGACCCGGACCACCTCGTGGGAGAGTGCGGCCACCACGTTGACCAGCCCCTCGATGGCGCCGGTGTGTGCCCGGAAGTGGCGAATGATCCACTCGACCTCGTGGTCCACGAACAGCGGGTCCGGGTCTGGCAGCCCGGTGCAGCTATCCGGCGGCACCGGCGCGACGCCCCATGCCCCTTGGATCAGCCCGGGCGCCCAGCCGGAGAAGGCCTCACGCACGCGCGCCTGTTCGTCGCGGGACAACGGCCGCGCGAAGCTCACGCAGACCGTGAAGTCGTCGGCGAGCTCGGTCTTGAGGTCCAACGCGAAGTCAATGCCGGACCAGTGAGGTGGATAGGGGTTGAGGTGGGACCGTCCCTGCTGCACCTCGACGAGCTCGTCAGGCTGCCGCGCGTCGGCAAAGTCGATGCGCGTAATCGGATGCCGCGCGTGGTCGATCGAAAGCATCTGCGCCAAGGCGACCCAGGCGCGCGGGTCGCAGGTGACGGTTCCCAGAGTCCACTCGATCGCGGTGGCGTCGATCCACGGGTCGCGCCAATCCTCGATGGTGGACTGCCACGGTGGGATCCCCGGGCCCGCCCACGTGCCCACATCGAGCGTCAACAGGAAGGGCAGCACCGTCGCGTGTAGCGCGCGGACGTTGGCGGGCGTGGCCGTGGCGGCCATCACGACGCGCACCGAGACATCGTGGGTACCCCGTGCCAGCCCGGGCTGGACCCACACTGCATACGGCAGCGAATAGGGTGTGTACAGCATCGCTACCAGAAGCGGCGTTCCCACAGGTGCAGCTTTTCGGGGTCGTTGCCGAAGAACTGCAGCATGCCCCGCTCGTTGAAGCGCGTTACGCCTTCGATCGCGCGGGCCACCGACGCGACCAGCGGCGTGGTCTGCTGCCGGTTGACGTTGCCGATCTCGGGGCCGTGTCCCGCGCGCAGCAGGACGCCGTGCCGCCGGGCGACGAGTTCGACACCATCCGCCAGCTTGCCCTGTAGCGTGGCGAGGCCGCCCAGTTCGTCGACGAGGGCGTTCGAGAGCATCGTCAGCCAGCGTGCGCCGCGACTGCGGTTGCCGAGCGAGCTGACGACGAACCTTGTCTGTCCGATGTCCAGGCCATGGCTGCGGAACAGGCGAGGCGCCATGTGGGACGCCGCCTTTGAGAAGTCAGCGGGTGCGCCGGGCACCAGCGCGATGCCCGCGTGTCCGGAGTCGCACTGCAGCAGTTCGGCCATCTTCGCGACGACGGCGACGAACGCATCCTCGCCGTACAACGCGAGGAACTCGACGGGAAACAGGAGTTCGAACCCGTTCGTCTGGTCGGAGAAGCCGCGCTTGATGGGCTGCTTCCGGCCCGCGACTATGACTTGGTAGCCCGGACACCACTTCTCCGGACCGAGCAGATCGAAGTGCACGTCCTTCTGCTTTGCCGTCGACACCGTCAGCAAGGCGCGGCAGCGGGCGATGTCCTTCGTGGTCGCGGCCATTTGCGTTGACGCGGTGCTGCCGATCAGCGACCACTTCAGAGCCTCCTGCGGGATCATCTTCAGGTACTGGTCGAAGCAGGCCGCGGCCCCTTCCACCATGCCGGCGAAGGGCCGTTTCGCGAAAAAGGCGACCAATAGGCTTTCCCGGACCAGGGGATCGCCATCGTCACTGCGTATCAGCATCGAACCTTCCATCGTTCAGGGCTCCAGCGGTCGTCTCAACAGTTGCACTTGCCGCCGTCCGCGTAGATCTGCGTCGGCACCAGGCCAGTGTGTTCATCGTATTTGTCCAGCTGATCTTGATTCAGTTTCTTCTTGCCGTTGCAGTTGAACTTGAAGTCGAACGCGGCCGTCGCCGGGTCGCCCTGCAGCACGTCGGCAATGAACTTCGCGCCGCCGTTCTCATAGAGCGCCTTCATATAGACCTTGTCCCGCTTGCAATAGCCCTTGGCCTGCGCCTCGGTGCGGCCGCGATCGACGTACGACTGCTTCTTCTCATCGTAGGCTTTCGCGGCGGCCTCCTTCGCGTTGTTTTTGTCGGCGCCTTCGGGGAACACAACCTCGGAGCGGAACCCGCACTCCGGATGGTCCTCGGCGTGCTTCTTGATCGACTCCTCGCAGCACTTGTGCTTCTTGGTCCCGAGCGTCGTGCAGTCGGAGCCGCCGGGGTTTGACGACGCGTTGCCGCTGGGCGCTTTGTCCGGACAGGGTCCGCCGTCCTTCGGACTGCAGTTGATCGCGTCGTTGCACGCCTGCGCCAGCTTCTGCAGGCCGGCCTCGTCGCAGCTCTCGAGGATGGGCACGTCCGCGTGCAGCGTGCCGCCCAGGCACGCCGAGTTGCCGTGGTTCATCATCATCTTGTCGCTCAGGCGGCAGGCGTTCGCGCCGTCCAGCTTGACGTTGAACGAATAGAGGATCCAGGTCGCCTCCTTCATGTTGGTGCTGGACTTGACGCCGCCCGCCGTGCCGGCCTCGTCGCCGGAGCACGTGCCGTACTCGGAGCCCTTGATCGCGGCCGGGTTACCGCCGTCCACCGTGACCGTCGTCGTGCCGTTCTTCAGGCTGCTCGACATCGACACGATGATCGGATAGGGGATCGGCACCGGCCCGCCGGGCGACGGCGTCTTGCAGACATCCGGCACCGTCGACTTGGTGATGCCCGCGCAGCCCTTGTGAGCGAGCGAGTTCGCCTTGCCGTTGACGTGAATGGTGACGGCCATCAGCGCGTCCCGAGCCAGGCCGGATCCGCTTCAAACAGCAGTGCGCAGCGCTCGCCGCTCTCGGAGCTGGTCCACAGGAGCGTGCGCGGACCCCGCGCGAAGGTCTTCCGCGCCGCCATCGCGGCCAGCACGAGGAACAATGGTCCCGACGCCGCGCCGACGTTGCCCCAGCAATCCGCCGGTGCGTCGAAGTCGCCCGGGTCGGCGAAGGCCTCCGACGTGCGCGCAAGCGTGAAGCCGAACTCGTCGGCTCGGTAGGCCTCGCCGTTCTGGTCGCACAGCGTGGCGTCGATCCGTTCGCCCTGCGGAACGAAGCCGAGCACGCGTCGCACGGCCTGCGTCAGTCCCTTGCCCAGACAGATGGTCTCGGTGTAGATGCGATTCGCCTCGATCGCGGTGGCGACTGCGGCGATCTTGCCGAGCACCGGCAACGCGTGGCGCGCAGCCGTCGCGGCCGTGCAGAGCACGCAGAAGGCGGCGGCTTCGCCTGGCATGAAGCCCCAGGCGTTGGTCGGTATGTGAAGGCGCTCGCGCGCGTCCAGCCACTCCAGCGTGTCCGGGTCGATGTGGCTGTCCACGCCGCCCGCCAGCACGAAAGCCGCGCTGCCTTCGCGCAGGTCGCGGCAGGCTGCCCCGATCGCCATCAACCCGGCGCTGTTGCCGAGGCTCAGCGACTGCATCTGGCCGATGCTGATGCCGTTGACCACCACGCCCGACAGATCCTCGCCCAGGCGCGCGGGCAGGCTGGACTGCAGCCCGGGACGCGGGGACGGCAGGCCGACGACCGCGCCGACGCTCTCGACATTGGGCACGGACGCGACAACGCCCATCGCCTCCTGTGCGGCGAGGCCGGCGAGCTCGGCCATGCGCCGTTCGCAGGCCATGTCCGCGGGCAGCCACGGCGCCATGGCGACACAGAACGGCTCGCCGCGCGCATCGATCATGTACGGGTGGTCTGTGAAGCCGGAGATGCCGGCGCGCGCAGCGGCGGCCGTCGCGGCAGCGCTCTGGCCGATCGCCGTGGCCGCGCCGAGGCCGACCACGACGATGTCGGTGCCGCGCAAGTCCGCGGCGCTCACACCGTCGCGCCCGCAATGCGCGAGCCGCCGTCGAGGACACGGCGCTTCAGCGTCAGGTGCGTGGTCCTGAGCTTGAGCACCTTGTGATGGCAGGGCAACTGCGTGTGCCAGACCATCATCACGCGTGGCACGTCGGGCTCGAGGATCACCGTGTGCAGCTTGCCGGCGTGGCGCTCGCTACTGCCGTCCTCGAAGTCAGTCTTGAAGCCGATCGTCAGGCGCGGCAGGCGAAAGCTCAGCAGGCCGCCGGGTGTCAGATTGTCGAGAACGACCGACTCGCCGCCGAGGAGGAAGCCGCGGGTCTGCTGGTCGGGCGGGGCGCACTGGTAGTAGCGATCGTCGAAGTCCTCGGGCAGCAGCGGCTGGCGATCGCGCATCCAGGCCTCGTCGCAGGTGCCCGCGTACTGTGCGCGCGAGTCCCAATGCGCCGCGATCGGGCCGTAGCCGACCGGGTCCGGGCGGTCGTCCCAGCTTCTGATCAGAGCGTCGCGCCGCTCGACGTTGGGTACCGGGCGCCCAGCCGCATCGTGGCCGTGAAGCGCGTAGCCGGTGCCGACAGGGTTGCGGACATCCCAGGCCGCATGCGGCGCCCCAGGGTCGTGGCCGCCGAAGGCACGCTCATAGACGAGCGGAAGCTTGTCGAACGGCAAGGGCTCGCTCGGCGACAGGCCTAGCGCCGTTCGCTTCCACGTTCGCTCGCCGAAGACCGCCAGCGACTTGTCGACATTGGCCACGCGCAGCCTGACGACGACTTTCGCAGCCGGACGGCCACCCGGCGCGTACGCATGGCCGTTCACCACGATGTCGGTGTTGAGCTTGGTGTAGTGCAGGTCCGAGTCGTACAGCAGGCTGGAGGCGCCGGGCTTGCCGTGATAGACCGGCGCCACGCACACCGGCGCCTGCAATTCGGCCACGCGCAGCGACCCGTCGTTGGCGATGAGGAAGGTCGCCTTGACGGCGACCAGCCAGACCTCGGCACCCTCGCGGTCACGAACCCAGCAGCGCTCGGCGGCAAAGGGCGTGTTGTTCGTAATGCTCCACATGCCGCAGCGACCCGCGCCGAAATTGGTGAGGGCCGAATTGAGGGCCATGCGGGGACTGGCGAGTAGTGTCCTTGGTCACTCAGTGGTGGGCGACCAGGCGGCTTCCGGGAACGCGGTCTGAGCGCCCTCCGCGTGCGGCAGCCTCGCCCGACGCTCCATCAGAAGGATCTTTGTGCGGCGGTAGGCCCCGACCACTACGGACGCGCGCCATCACCGCCGCTGTGGGCGCCGTCTGCACGACACGTGGCGGCCCAAGTGCGACCGGCCGCTCTTGCTGCAGAACGGTCGATCGTGTCGCCTGCTCGATACAGCTACCCAGCCAGCGACAGCCGAAGCACCAGCCCGATGAGCATGAGTCCGCCGAGCCACCGGGCCCATCGCCATGTGGTGAAGCGATAGCGATGGTTCGCCCAAGCCGCGCGGCGCACACGACCGATCGCGCTCAGCAGCGCGAGCGCGATGAGCATCGGCCCGACGATTCCCGTCGGCTGCGGCAGTTGAGTTGCGAGTGCGATCCAGCCGGCAGGCCATGCGACAGCATCGGCGAGCGCCAACGCGCGCCGGCCCGGCCAGTACGGCGCGTCGGGCAGCGGTGGGCGGGGCAGGACAAGCCACATGATCGTTCTCGATGACGCGAAGCCTCGTTGGCTCACATCATCGCTGCCGAGAGTCGCGAGCGGGAAGAGTTACCGCAACCTACCCGATCAGTGCGTCGCCATCGGGCGTGCCTGGCTCCATTGCTCGAGCTCACTGCGCCGCCACGCGACGGCTCGCTTCGTCAGTCGGACAGGTGCCGGAAACGCGTTGTCGGCGACGAGCCGGTAGATCGTGGAGCGACCCAGGCCGGTGATTCGCATGACGCTGCCGATGCGCAGCAGCAGGCGGTCCGCGTCGGACTCCATTCGGTTCACGTCGATTGCACCCGTGCCCATCGCATTGCTCCTGGACCATGTTGACGTGAATCTAGGCCGCTCGTGGGTCGCGTCGAGCGATGACTTTGCGCCTCAAGGCATCGAGACCCGTGGCCTCGCGCCACTGCGCCGCACCGGTCCGTGGCGGGGAGCGTAGACACCGCGCCACACACACGACAAGCCCGCGATTTTTCGGACACGGTTCGGACACGGGCCGCCAGATGGACGAAGGCCTTAGCGACTCGCATCGCTAAGGCCTTGATTTTCTTGGCTCCCCGACCTGGGCTCGAACCAGGGACCTACGGATTAACAGTCCGGCGCTCTACCAACTGAGCTATCGGGGAACAGGGGCGGAAGTATAGCGATGGACCATCGGGCCAGGCCCCGCGGCACAGTGACTTTGGGCAGTCAGAAGCCGGCTTGCACCGACATCCGCATGGTGCGCGGCGCCAGTGGGTAGAGGTACGCGTGGCCGAACTGGTAGGGGGCTTCTTTCCACGCGCGCTCGTTGGTGGCGTTGTCGATGCCGACGCGCCATGTCAGCCCTGTCAGGGCTTGGCCCGTGCCGTTGTTCATGCGCCAACGTGCGCCCAGGTCCAGGCGCGTCCATGCGGGCACGCTGGCGCTGTTGTCGGGCAGGGCTATGCGCGCGCCTTCGTGGATCAGGGACGCCATCAGCGTGACGCCTTGCATGGCCGCAACGTCGTAGGCGGCTTGCATTCGCGCGGTGACCTTCGGCACGTTGACCGGTCGCAGGCCGTTGGTCGCGGTGTCGATCGAGCCGCGGCGCCTGGCGTCGATCAGCATGCCGCTGGCGTGCAGTTGCCACGGGCCTTGTTGGGCGCTTGCCAGCGCTTCCACGCCGCGGTGGCGGGCGCTGCCGTCGATGCGGCGGGTGCAGCTTGCGTCGGCGTTGCAGGCGCCGATGTCGGCGGCGGCGGGGCGGTCGATGTCGAAGACGGCGGCGCTCAGGTCGATTGCGTCGCCGTCGATCTTGATGCCGGCTTCGGCCTGCCGGCTGCGCAGCGCGGGCAGCGGTTGGCCTGCGTTGACGTAGCGTGCGCGGTTGGGGGCGACGTTGGTTTCGACGCCCTGGCCGAAGCTGGCGTAGGCCATCACGCCGCGCTGCGGCTCGTAGCCCAGTGCG
This sequence comes from uncultured beta proteobacterium, assembly GCA_963738615.1. Lineage (GTDB taxonomy): Bacteria > Pseudomonadota > Gammaproteobacteria > Burkholderiales > Burkholderiaceae_C > CAVTWY01. Next base: position 935,298 of record CAVTXI010000004.1, on the reverse strand, counting down.
ATCCACGGGGTGGTGAAGGCTTGTTGGTATGCCGTCGGTTGGCTCGCGTCGGTGCGCACGCTGGCGCGGTTCAGGCGTGTGTGGCGCAGGCCGGCCCACAGGCGCAATGTGGGCGACAGATCGACGGCGTCGCGTGCATAGAACTCGGTGGTGCGCTCGTCGCGGTTGGTGTTGGTATCGGCAAAGCCCGCGGACCGCGGCACGACGGCGGTGCCGGCGATGTTGCCGGTGCCGGCAATGTCGAAGATCTGGGGGCCGAATTGCGCGCGCTGTTTGGCGTGTAGAACGCCGACGGTGACGCGATGGTCCATGCCGCCCGCGCGCATGCGTCCTTCGGCGGTGAGGTTCAGGGCATCGGCGCGGCGCTTCTCACCGTCGCTTTGAAATTCCCAATACGTGAACATGCCGTCGCTGGCGTAGCGGTCGCAGGCAACGTCGCAGGTGTAGGTCGTGGGGTCGTACACGCCATAGGGGAACGCGACGCGGTCGTCGTTGGTCAGGCGCTGCGCCATCGCATGCGCTTTCAGCGTCCACGCGCTCGACACGTTGTGCGTCACGCGCAGCGACCCCGTGGTGCCCGCCATCACCACGGGCAGGCTCCATGGCTGGTTGTTGAGGTTGATGCGCGGGTCGATCGCGTTCGCATCAGGAACCGTCGAGCCTAGCAAGCTGAAGCCGGGTTGGCTCGGCTGAGACTGGCGGCTCCATTCGACTTCGGCTTCGACGGCGGTGCCGGCACTGCGCCAGTCGGCAGCCAGCGCGGCCAGGCTCTTCGCGCCCTTGGCGTCGCGCAGCGCGGGGCGCAGGCGTTCGTGGCCTGCGTTGATGCGCAGGCCCACGGCGTCGTCGGGGCCGACGCGTTCTGCGATGTCGACGGATGCGCCGATGCCGCCATGTTCGTTCGCATCGATCGTGGCACTGCGAAGCTTCGTGGTCGGCCGCTTCACGACGAAGTTGACCAGCCCGCCCGGTGCGCTGGTGCCGGCCAGCATGCCGCTGGTGCCCTTCAGCAGTTCCATGCTGCGCTTGTTGCCGAGGTGGATGACGGTTTCGCCATGAACGGGCATGCCGTCACGCCGATAGTTCGCGCGGTTGTCGACCTGATAACCGCGCGCGGAGATCGACGTGATGTAGCCCTCGGCGTCGTAGGCCGCACTGACGCCCGCATCAAGCCGCGCGAGGTCCGACGCGCTCTTTGCGCCTGCATCGCGCAGGCGGCTTTCGCCGAGCACGCTCGCGGCGAAAGGTAGGCGTGTGAGCGGTGTGTCGTCGAAGCCGCCTACACCCAGCGGCGACGCGAGCATCTGCCCGGTGACGGTGACTTGCTGTGTTGGCTGCGCGACCTGCGCATGCGCGTAGCCCGCGAAAGCGAGGCTTGCCGTTGCTGTCAGCCGAATCAGGCGGTGACGAGAGGGCGATGCGTCGAGAGGACGCAGATGCGTAGCGCTCATGTGGTGCTTCCCTGCGCGAGGATTACCTCAATCAGGTTCGAAGGGACTTTCTCAGTCGGCCCGCGCGGTGAACGCGACCAACACCCCTAGCGGACACGCTGCACAAGCGGTGCAGCGCGAGGCGCGATGATAAGCGCGCCGATGCAACGAACCGCGTCAGTCGTCGAAGTTCGGCGTCTCGACGCCCAGCACTTTGTGCAGCTTCGGACTCGTGGTCGTGTACTGAAGCAGGATGCGCTTCTCGGGAAAGATGTAGGGCGCCGCACCGAAGGCCGCGAGCGCGCATTCGTGGAAGCCGGAGAGGATCAGCTTCTTCTTGCCCGGGTAGGTGTTGATGTCGCCCACCGCGAAGATGCCAGGCACGTTGGTCTCGAACTTCTCGGTGTCGACGACGACCTGCTTGCGCTCGATGCCAAGGCCCCAGTTGGCGATCGGGCCGAGCTTCGGGCTCAGACCGAAGAACACCAGCAGCATGTCGAGCGGCACCACGCGCGTCACGCCGTCGCCGCCGGTGACCTTCACCGCCTCGAGCTTGTTATCCGACTCCTGGATGCCGGTGATCTGGCCGACCATGAACTGCATCTCGAGGTCGTCGCACAACTGCTTCATCTTCGCCGCCGACGCGGGCGCGGCCTTGAAGCCGTCGCGACGGTGGACCAGGATCACGCTTTCGGCCTTGTGGGGGCCGTCCTGCACGAAGTTCAGCGCCCAGTCGAGCGCCGAGTCGCCGCCGCCGACGATGACAAGGTTCTTGCCGCCGAAGACGCCCGGGTCTTTCACGCGGTAGAAGAGTTGCCGGCCGTCGTACTTGTCGATGCCGTCGACCCTCAGCAGCCGCGGCTGGAACGAACCCACGCCACCGGCGATGAAGATGGTCTTGGTGACGAAGCGCGTGCCCTTGCTCGTCTCGACGTTGAAGCGCTTGTCCTCGCGGCGGACCACCGCCGACACCTCTTCGCCGAAGTGGAAGTTGGCGTTGAAAGGTGCAATCTGCTCGAGCAGGTTGTCGGTCAGTTCCTTGCCGGTGCACACGGGCACGGCAGGGATGTCGTAGATCGGCTTGTCTGGGTAGAGCTCGATGCACTGCCCGCCGGGGTAGGCCAGCGAGTCGAGCACATGGGCCTTGATCTCGAGCAGGCCGAGCTCGAAGACCTGGAACAAACCCACCGGGCCGGCGCCGACGATGACGGCGTCGGTTTCGATCGGGGCTACAGAGGAATCGTGATGGTTCGACAAGGCGCAGAGAGGCTATCTGGCGAATTATTTGACGAGCTGATCGAGCTTGTCTTTCTTGTCTTTCCACTCGTCGGCATCGGCCGGCGGTGTCTTGCGCTTGGTGATGCTCGGCCACTTCTTCGCCAGGTCGGCGTTGAGCTTGATGAAGTGCTGCTGGTCGCCGGGCACGTCTTCTTCGGGCTCGATGGCGTTGACGGGGCACTCGGGGATACACACCGCGCAGTCGATGCACTCGTCAGGGTCGATCGTGAGGAAGTTAGGGCCTTCGCGGAAGCAGTCGACCGGGCACACGTCGACACAGTCGGTGTACTTGCAGCGGATGCAGGATTCGAGGACGACGTGGGTCATTGTGATCTCGCGGTGGTCTCGCGGTGTTGTCGCGGTGTTATCGCGGGCGCCCGGAAAACACAACAGCCCTGCAAGAGAGGGCCGTTGCCAATGGCGCGGAATTCTAAAGGGTGAGGTTCGCTGCCTCGAACGCGGTGGGGGCTTGCGTCGGCATGGGCGTCGGTTGCGCCGCTGCCTTCGGCGACGTCACCCCAACCACCGTCGCCCCGACCCCGACCGTCACGACGGTCGGGCGGCCTGCGTGCAGCCGCGAGGCATCGCCCAGCGACGCCACCGTGTGTTGGCTCGAGATCACGTCGGGCATGCCCGCCTTCGACACGACAAATGCCGGCGTGTCGCTTGACCAGCCCGCGGTCTGCAGCGTCAACGGCAGGTGGTCGAGTTGCTGGCTTGCCATGTAGAACACTTCGGTGTCGGCGGCACGGCGCAAGACGTTGGCCGTGTCGTCGTGCGTCACCGCCGTCGTCAGGCTGACGCTGCGGCCGCGGCCACGGCGCGTCAACGGGCGCAGCGTCTGCGCCGCAGCGGCCAACGCGGCTGTCACGCCCGGCACCACCTCGCAGGTGATGCCTTCGGTCTGAAGGACTTCCAGCTCTTCCTCGAGCCGCCCGAACACGCTCGGGTCGCCGCCCTTCAGTCGCACCACCGTCAGGCCGCGGCGCGCGTGCGCGACCATCAGCGCGTTGATGTGCGCCTGTGCGGTGCCGTGGTCGTAGCCGCGCTTGCCCACGTTGATCCAGCGCGCAGTCGGTGCGGCGTCGCGCAGGCTTTGGTCGGTCAGCGCGTCGAACAGCACGACGTCGGCCGTGGCCAACAGGCGTGAGCCGCGCACGGTGATCAGGTCGGCGCTGCCCGGGCCGGCGCCGACGAAGACCACGCGGCCTTCGCGCGGCTTGGGCATGGTGGGTCGGTCGGCGATGTTCATGATGGGCGATCGATGTCGACGTCAGGCTGTCGTCGGGGTGTCTTCGGTCTGCTTGTTGTCTTCAGTCCGCTTGTTGTCTTCAGTCCGCTTGTTGTCTTCGACGTGTAGACCACATTCCTTCGCGGCTTCGTCTTCCCACCACCAGCGGCCGGCGCGGAAGGGCTCACCGACGGCGATGGCGCGGGTGCAGGGTTCGCAGCCGATGCTGGGGAAGAACTCGTCGTGCAGCGGGTTGTAGGGCACCTGGTGCAGCGCGATGTAGTGCCAGACGTCGGACCATGACCATTCGGCCAGCGGGTTGACCTTGATGCGGCTGTCGCTGCCGGGTTGAAGAAAGGCCACGTCGGCACGTGCGTCGGACTGTTCGCGCCGCAACCCGGTGACCCAGGCGGTGCGGCCCGCGAGCATGCGCGACAGCGGCTCGAGTTTGCGGACGTTGCAGCAGGCCTTGCGCAGGTCGATGCTGCGGAACATCGCCTGCTCGCCGTGGCTGCGGACGAAGTGCACCACGGCGTCCTGCTGTGGGGCGAAGGGCTGTACGTGCAGACCGTAATGAGCCTCGATGCGCGGCACGAGGGCTTCGGTTGCCGCGTGCAGCTTGCCGGTTGAGAGCGTGGCGATGTCGATGCCCAGGCCGTGGCGCGCGATCAGGTCGGTGATGACCATGTCTTCGGCGCCGAGGCTGGTGGCCTGCACGATGCGGCCGGCATGCGCGGCTGCGGCGTCGCGCAGCACGGCCACGCTTTGCAACACACGGTCGTCGAAGCCGGGAAGTTGGCGGGCGTAGAGATCGATGGCGGACATGGTGCGTCGGAGGCTCAGGTGCGTCAGGTGCGTCAGGCGCGTCAGCTCTGCGTGGATGGCCCACGCGCATACAGCGGGCGCGACTCGTGCACGTCGGCTTGGTAGTGCGCGCCGAAGGGGCGCAACACGCGGTCGGCGCTGCTGCGTTTCTGATCGGCGCGCAACACCGCAGCGCTGAAGCCCGTGCGCTCGAGCAGCGGCAGCATGTCGACAACGATGTCGCCCACCGCGCGCAGTTCGCCCTTGAAGGCCAGACGCGTGCGCAGCAGACGTGCCTGCGAATAGGCGCGGCCGTCGGTCCACTTCGGGAAGCGCAGCGAGATCGATCGCGACGCCAGCACGTCGGGCGGCAGGGTGGTGACGTCGGCGTCGTTTTCGATCTCGTGATCGGCAGCGGGAACGGACTCGAGGATCTTCATGGTCGTCGTCGTGGTCGTCGTGGTCGTCATCGTGGTCGTCATCGTGGTCGTCGTGGTCGTCGCGCTCAGGCCGGCGCGTGCGCCCGCGTGGTCTGGCGCACCGCGTCGGTGGATTCGCGGAAGGGCGGCAAGCCGATGCGTCGCACGGTCGCCAGGAAGCGTTCGCCGGCCTGGCGCTCGCGGCGATACGTGTCGATCACGGCTTCGATGGCGTCGGTCACTTCGTCGGCCGCGAACGACGGGCCGATCACCTTGCCGGCAACCGCCGCGCCACTGGCCACGGTGCCGTCAGAGCCACCCAGCGTCACCTGGTACCACTCGCTGCCATCCTTGTCGACGCCCAAGATGCCGATGTGGCCGCTGTGGTGGTGGCCGCACGAGTTGATGCAGCCGCTGATGTGCAGGTCGATGTCGCCGATGTCGTCGAGCTCGTCGAGGTCTTCGAAGCGCTCGGTGATCGACGCCGCCAGGGGGATCGATCGCGCGTTGGCCAGCGCGCAGAGGTCACCACCGGGGCAGGCGATCATGTCCGACAGCAGGCCGATGTTCGGCGTCGCAAAGCCTTCTTCGCGTGCGGCATTCCACAGGCCGTACAGGTCGGCTTCGTGCACCCACGGCAGCACCAGGTTCTGGTCGTGCGACACGCGCAACTCACCCGCGCTGTAGCGGTCGGCAAGCCACGCCGCGGCTTCCATCTGCACGGCGGTCACGTCTCCCGGCGGCAGGCCCGCGCGCTTCAGCGACAGCGTGACCGCGCGATGGCCCGGCAGGCGGTGCGCGTGCACGTTGCGCTGCGTCCAGCGCTCGAAGGCGCGCGTGCTCTCCGGCGGCAGGTCGAGGCTGCGTGATGGGGCGTGGGTTGATGCGTGGCTTGATGCGTGCATGCCGTCGCTTGCCTTCCCATGCGCAGCAAAGCACGCGGTGACGCGGTCGAGTTCGGCTCGCGGGATCACGGCTTCGGCGCTGCGTGGCTCGGCGACCATGGCTTGGTATTCGCGCTCGACGGCGTCGAAGAACTTCGGCCCTTCGGCTTTCACCAGGATCTTGATGCGCGACTTGTAGAGGTTGTCGCGTCGGCCGTAGAGGTTGTAGACCCGCAAGATCGCCTCGAGGTACAGCACGATGCGCTGCCACGGCACGAAGGCACTGGCGCGTTGCGCGATGGTGGGCGTGCGGCCCATGCCGCCACCGACGAAGACGTTGAAGCCGACCTCGCCGACGTCGTTCTTGACCAGCTGCAGACCGATGTCGTGCCACAGGATCGCGGCGCGGTCTTCGCGTGCGCCGCTGACGGCGATCTTGAACTTGCGCGGCAGGAACGCGAACTCGGGGTGGAAAGTGCTCCACTGGCGCAGCAGTTCGGCGTAGGGGCGCGGGTCGACGATTTCGTCGGGCGCGACGCCGGCAAATGCGTCGGTGGTGATGTTGCGGATGCAGTTGCCGCTGGTCTGGATGCCGTGCATGTCGACCGACGCCAGCAGGTCCATCACGTCGGCGCTGCGCTCGAGGTCGATCCAGTTGTACTGGATGTTCTGGCGCGTGCTGAAGTGGCCGAAGCCGCCGCGTTCCTGTGCCGTGCCGGCGTCTTGCAGGTCGAACTCTCGTGCCACGCGTGCCAGCACGCGAAGCTGCGCACTGCTCAACGCGCCATACGGGATGGCCACGCGCAACATCGGCGCGTGGCGCTGCACGTACCAGCCGTTCTGCAGGCGCAACGGCTTGAAGTCGTCGCCCGACAGTTCGCCTGCCAGGTGGCGCTCGAGCTGGTCCCGGTATTGCGCCGCCCGTTCCCGGACCAATTGGCGATCGAATTCGGTGTAGCGGTACATGGTGCTCGGTGAGGTCGACGCGCGGTGACGCGCGATTTCGCACTCTAGGGACACCCTACCGGCGGGGAAACGATTCTTTCGTGGGTTGCATATGCGGTCGCGGCATATGAAGAGGTCAGGAAAAAGCCCGGCGTAGCCGGGCTTTGCGCGGTCGGGTCGAGAACGTCTACTTGTAGTAGCCGACGCCGCAGACCTGATCGCCGATCTTCGTGACGAGGCTGACCTTCGCCACCGGGTCGGTGCCGCCCGGCTTCGGCCACATGTAGGCAACCTGTTCGACCTTGCCTTCTGCTGCCACGGCGTACATCTTGGCGCCCATCGCTTCGCCGTTCTTGTCCTTCAGCTCCTTCATGCTCTTGCCCGTCAACGCCGGGTGAGCCGTGAAGGTGCCGTCGGCCCCACCGCAGAACGGATAGAGGTCGCGGTCTTTGAAACCGCCGTCGCCCTTCGCGAACTGGTCGAGCGCCTTGGTCTTGTCGGATTTCAATGCGGCGACGGCCTTGTCGAGCATGGCGCGGGCTTCGGCTTCGGTGCCGGCTTGCTGGGCGAACGTGGTGCCTGTGGCGCTGGCGATCAACGCGGCGCAGGCCAGGGATGTAAATCGAATCTTCACCTTCGGTACCTCCGGATCATGAACAGACTTTGCCCATCGGCGACGAGCAGTAGAAGCCTAGAAGGCCAATCCTTGCGCAAGCTGACACAGGCGTAACGAGGAGGTAACTGGCAACGATCGGGGCATCCGTTCTTTCCCCAGTGCCAGATGAAAAAAAGCCCGGCGCGGGCCGGGCTTCTGGACGTCGATGACGGGCTGCATGGGGCAGCCCGAGTGTCGACTTAGCGCTTCTTCGAAGTGGCGGTCTTGGTGACCTTGACTGCGTTTTCGGTCAGCGCGTTCATGTTCGCCTCGGCCACGTCGGAAGCCTGCTTGGCAGCCTTCTGCACGCTCTCGAGGGCGTTGTTCGCTGCGGACATCGCCGACTTGTACAGGGCGAGCACGTTCTCCGAACCAGCCGGGGCGTTCTTCGAAGCCGTCTCGACCAGGTTGTTGAACGACTTCTGCGCTTCGCCCAGTTGGGCTTCGGCGGTACGCACCACTTCCGCGTTGGTCGCGGCGGTGATGTCATACACGTGGCGGCTGTAGGCAACGGCCTTTTCGGCGCTGGGTTGCAGCAGGTTGGCTTGCAGGGCCAGCAGCTCTTGCACGTCCTTCACCGACAGGGCGGCACGAACGTTGTCTTGCGACTCGGTCAGCGCGGCGCGTGCAACTTGAAGGTTCAACTCGACGAGCTTCTCGACGCCTTCGAACGCCTTGCCGGTCAGGCCGAAGAGGGTTTCGACATTGGCCTTCTGGGCAGCGATCATTTGTTCAGCGGTCAACATGGTGGGAACTCCTAAAGAGGTGGGGTAGGGTTTGTCTGCCTGCTCCGTACCATTCTTTGTGCGGTGCAGCATGGACTGAAGTATAGGGTCTCCCCGGGGTGCCGCAAGCCCCATTTGTTGCAAAGCAGCAATTTAGGTTTCAGACCCTAGCCCTATGCGAACATCCGCCGCCGTGCGCGCGTACTACTCGGACCGCTTCGTTCTGCCGCTGCCGTCGGGGCACCGCTTCCCGATGTCGAAGTACTGGCTGCTGCGCGATCGCTGCGAGGCTGGTTGCCCGGGGCTGGTGCTCGTGGAAGCCGAACCTGCCACCGATGGCGAACTGGCGCTGGCGCACGAGCCGCGCTACATCGACGCCGTGGCGCATGGGCTGTTGACAGCGCAAGAGCAGCGCGAGATCGGCTTCCCGTGGTCAGACGCGATGGCGCAGCGCGCGCGGCTGTCGGTGGGCGCCACGATCGGCGCGGCACGCTCGGCGCTGATCGAAGGCGAGGGCGTCGCCGCCAACCTGGCCGGGGGCACGCACCACGCCTACGCCGACAAGGGCAGTGGCTGGTGCGTCTTCAACGACGTGGCTGTGGCCGCGCGGCTGATGCAGGCGCAATGGTTTCGGCAGCACCGCGAGTTGCTGCGTGTGGCCGTCGTCGACCTTGACGTGCACCAGGGCAACGGCACGGCGGCGATCTTTCGCGACGACCGCTCGGTCTACACGCTGTCGGTGCACGGCGCGCGCAACTTCCCGTTTCGCAAAGAAGCGAGCGATCTGGACATCGAACTGCCCGACGGTTGCAGCGACGTGGCTTATCTCGACGCCGTCGATCGGGCTTTGGCCACGCTTGTGCGCCAGCACGCGGCCGCGCCTTTCGGGCTGGCGTTCTTCGTCGCAGGCGCCGACCCACACGAGGGCGACCGGCTGGGGCGCCTGCGCGTCACCTTCGACGGCTTGGCCGGGCGCGATCGCAAGGTGTTCGACGCCTGCCGCGAACTGGGCGTGCCGCTGGCGGTGTCGATGGCGGGTGGCTACGGCCACGACGTGCACGACACCGTGGCCGTGCACCTGCAGACGCTGCGTGAGGCGGTGCGCCATGCGCACGCGCTGCGCGGCGCGCGGGGCGAGACAGCCGCCTGAACACCGGCGGCCTGAACAACGACCTGCTGAAACAATCCACCGATGCACTCCGACTCACTTTCGCGCCCTCAACCCCTGTCCGTCGAAGAGACCACCGCCGCTGTCGATGCCACGATGCACAGCAGGCGTTCGATCCGAGCGTTCCTCCCCGATGCGCTTGCGCGCGCGGTCGTCGAAGACATCCTCGACGTGGCAGCGCGCGCACCGTCGGGCACGAACACGCAGCCGTGGAAGGTCTACGTGATGACCGGCGCGGCGCGGCAGCGTCTGGTCGATGAGGTCTGTGCCGCCTACGACGACCCGGCCGAGCGCGCGCGCCACACCGAGCCCTACCACTACTACCCCACGCAGTGGATCTCGCCCTTTGTCGACCGCCGCCGAAAGGTCGGCTGGGACCTGTATGGCCTGCTGGGCATCGACAAGACCGACAAGGCGCGCATGCATGCACAGCACCGCCGCAACTTCGCATTCTTCGACGCGCCGGTGGGCTTGCACTTCACGCTGCCGCGCGTGATGGCGCAAGGCAGTTGGGTCGACCTGGGCATGTTCCTGCAGAACGTGATGCTCGCGGCCCGCGCGCGTGGCCTCGACACCTGTCCGCAAGCGGCGTGGGCAACGTTCCACCGCATCGTGTTGCGCCACGTGGGCGCGGGTGACGACGAGATCTTCGTGTGTGGCATGGCGCTTGGGCGCGCTGACCCGCGGGCCATCGAGAACACGCTGGCCACGGAACGCGAACCCGCGTCGGGGTTCGCGCGCTTTGTCGAGTGAGATTTATCGGGTGAACGGGGCACCTGTAGTGATCACAATGCGCTAGGTGGGCGTCGCGGTCGGGCGCCACGACCCGTGCTCACTGTCATGCTCGTCACGATCGCCGTCCTCAACTACAACTACCGCCGATTCGTCGCGCAGGCCATCGAATCGGCGTTGGCGCAAACCTGGCGTGACCTCGAGGTCGTGGTTGTCGACAACGGTTCGACCGATGGCTCGCTCGAGGTGATCGAACCCTACGCCGACCGCGTACGCGTGGTTCGCGTGCCCACGAACATCGGGCAGGGCAACGGCTACAACGCCTGTATCGCCGCGGCGCGTGGCGAGTGGCTGGTTTGGCTGGATGCCGACGACATCCTCGATCCGGACTGCATCCAGACCTCCCTTTCCATGGCCGACGAGACCACGTCGAAGGTTCAGTTCCCGATGCGCCTGATCGACGCTGATGGACAACGGATTGGCGGCACGGTGCCCTATTTGTCGCACGACGGCGATGTGGTGCCGCTGATTCGCCGCTTCGGCCACTACGCCGGCCCGCCGGGCAGCGGCAACCTGTACCGCCGCAGCGCGGTGGCGCCGCATTTCCCGGTGTCCACGCAAGACTGGCCCATCGGCACCGACACCGTACCCTTCGTCACCGCCGCATTTCATGGCCGCGTGGTCGACACCCGGCGACCGCTGGCCAGCTATCGGCTGCATCGCAAGGCACCGTCGATCCCCGGCTACCGAGGCAACTACAGCAGCAACATCGCTGCCGAGGTGACGCTCAACAGCGCCAGTCGCGACCGCACGTTGGCGATGGTGCGCGAGCACGCCGGCATCGACGTGCGCGGCCCCTTCCTCACGTTGCCGCCGCACGTGCGCTACCGCATCATCTCGTGGCGCCTTGCGCCGACGCAGCATCCTTTCCCCGAAGACGACGCGCGCAGCCTGTCGCGTCTGATGGCGCGGTCACTGCGCGAGTGCCCGGGCTACACCGTGATCGACCGTGCGGTCATCCGTTTGTGGGCCTTCGGCGTGCTGCGGCTGCCGTTGCCGTTTGCGCAGCGGTTAATGTCGGTCCAGCGCTCGTCGTTGGTCGGTGACGCGCTGTCGCGCTGGTCGCGCAACATCGCTGCAAAGCCGAGTAAGCCGTACGACATTGCGACCAGACCCGTCAACCACCCACGAACCAAGCGACCTTCGACATGAAAGTAGTTCTCTTCTGCGGCGGCCTGGGCACGCGCTTGCGTGAACACTCCGACACCATCCCGAAGCCGCTGGTGAACATCGGTGTGCGACCGATCATCTGGCACCTGATGCGCTACTACGCGCACTTCGGCCACAAGGAATTCATCCTCTGTCTGGGCTATCGCGGCGAGTTGATCCGCGACTACTTCCTGAACTATCAGGAGTGCCTTTCAAACGACTTCGTGCTGAGTGACGGGGGCCGTACCGTGCAGCCGCTCGAGCGCGACATCGCCGACTGGCGGATCACCTTCGTCGACACCGGCCTGCACGCCAACATCGGCCAGCGGTTGCTGAAGGTGCGCCGTTTTCTCGGGGACGACGACGAGTTCTTCGCCAACTACGCCGACGGCCTGTCGGACCTTCCGCTGGACGAACACCTCGCGCACTTCCGCCACCTGGGTGCCACCGCAAGCTTCGTGTCGGTGTCGTTGCCGAACAGCTTCCACGCGCTTCATGGGGACGAGGGTGGCGTCGTCACTGGATTCGGTCCGATGCACGACAGCAGCGGCTTGTGGATCAATGGCGGCTTTTTCTGCCTGCGCCGCGAGATCTTCGACGCGATCGAGGCGGGCGACGAACTCGTCGAAGCCCCGTTCCAGCGCCTGATCGCGCAGCGCAAGCTCGGCGTCTTTCGCTACCGCGGCTTCTGGCAGGCGATGGACACCTTCAAAGACAAGATCACCTTCGACCGCATGGAAGGCCGCGGCGAGTGTCCGTGGCAGGTCTGGAAGAAGCCACGCTGAAGCGAGGACACGTTGCGCTCGGCCAGCGATGCCGCCGCGGCCATCCTGCGCCTGTCGCGTGATGCGCTGCAAGGCGGGCCGCGGCACCATGCCTAGGTCACGGGGGGATTGGCGCTCCTAGAATCGCGCGCCTTCGATCACACGCGGTGACCGCGCACACACGAGGTTCCACATGACCGTTTTGGGCATTCCCTTCGACTTCGTGCTGTTTGCCCTCACGCTGCTGGGCGTGGCGCTGTTCCACCATCACACGTTGAAGGTTGCGCTGATCGGCGCGGCGGTCATCACGCTCTACCAGCTGGTGCTCACCGGCTTCAAGGCAGGGCCGGGTTTTGGCGGATTGTTCGCTCACGTGGCGCACGAATGGGTCACGCTCGCGAACCTGCTGGGCTTGCTGCTGGGCTTCGCGCTGCTGGCCGATCACTTCGAGCGCAGTCGCGTCACCGACAAACTGCCGCACGTGCTGCCCGACGACTGGAAGGGTGGCTTCGTGCTGTTGGCGGGCGTGTTCGTGTTGTCGGGCTTTCTCGACAATATTGCCGCTGCGATGATCGGCGGCACGGTCGCTGGGGTGCTGTACAAGAAGCGCGTGCACATCGGCTTCCTCGCCGCGATCGTCGCGGCGTCGAACGCGGGCGGCGCGGGCAGCGTGGTCGGCGACACCACGACGACGATGATGTGGATCGCGGGCGCGAGCCCGGCCTGGGTTCTCGAGGCGTACGTCGGTGGGGCGGTCGCGCTGCTGATCTTCGGCACCTTCGCGGCGCGCCAGCAGCACGCCTTCCAGCCGATCCAGAAGGACGACACCGTCGGCGCGCGCATGGACCCGATGCGCCTCGTCATCGTCGTCTTCATCCTCGCCGCGGCGATCGGCGCGAACATCTGGTTCAACCTCAACGCGCCCGACGTGCTGGGGCGCTTCCCGGTGATCGGCGTCGCCGTGATGCTCGCGATCCTGGTCACGGCGCCGATCCGCAAGCCGACGTGGAGTCTGCTGCCGGGCGCGTTGAAGGGCAGCATCTTCCTGCTCGCGCTGGTGTGGTGTGCGTCGCTGATGCCGGTGCAACACCTGCCCGCGGCGTCGTGGCCCACGGCGCTCGGGCTGGGCTTCGTGTCCGCCGTGTTCGACAACATCCCCCTGACGGCGCTGGCGATCCGACAGGACGGCTACGACTGGGGCTTCCTGGCCTACGCGGTCGGTTTCGGCGGCTCGATGATCTGGTTCGGCTCGTCGGCGGGCGTGGCGCTGTCGAACATCTATCCCGAAGCGCGGTCGGTGTGGGCTTGGTTGAAGGGCGGCTGGCACATTGCCGTCGCCTACGTCGTCGGCTTCTTCGTGATGCTGGCGCTGTTGGGCTGGCATCCGCATCCGATCAACGAGCGTGCGGCTGTCAAGCCCGCCGTGCCTGCGGCAACGAAGTGAGAACCCGATGAGCAGCAAGCCCCGCGTGTTGGTTGCGCGCACGATCTTCCCGGACATCATCGAAGCGCTGCAAAAGCACTTCGACGTGCAGGCGCACGAGGATCCGGCGCCGATGAAGCCCGACGCGCTGCGCGCGGCGATGCAGGGCAAGCGCGGCGCGTTCGTCACCGGCACCGAGCGCATCGACGCCGCGCTGCTGAATGCCTGCCCCGACCTTCGAGCGGTGTGCAACATGGTCGTCGGCACCAATCACGTCGACATCGACGCGTGCACCGCGCGGGGCATCCTCGTGACCAACACGCCCGATGTGCTGACCGACACCACCGCCGACCTCGGCTTCGCGTTGATGATGGCCGCGGCGCGGCGCATCACCGAGAGCGAACATTTCCTGCGGGCCGGCACGTGGCAGCACTGGGCCTACGACATGTTCACCGGCCCCGACGTGCACGGCGCCACGCTCGGCATCCTCGGCATGGGACGCATCGGCCAGGCCATCGCGAAGCGCGGCGCGTTGGGCTTCGACATGAAGGTGATCTATCACAACCGCAGCCGGCTCGACGCCGCGCTCGAGGCGCCGCTGGGCGCGCGCTGGGTCGACAAGGCGACGCTGCTGCGCGAGAGCGATCACCTGGTGATCGTGATGCCGTATTCCGCGGCCAGCCATCACGCGATCGGCGCAGGCGAACTCGCGGTGATGAAACCGACCGCGACGCTGACCAACGTGGCGCGCGGGGGCATCGTCGACGACGCTGCGTTGGCAAAAGCGCTGGCCGAAGGCCGCATTGCTTCGGCAGGGCTCGACGTGTTCGAAGGCGAACCCGACGTGCACCCGGCGCTGCTGGCGTGCAGCAACGTCGTGCTCACACCGCATATCGGCAGCGCCAGCGTGCCCACGCGGCGGCGCATGGCGGGGCTGGCGGCCGACAACCTCATCGCGGCGCTGACTGGCGCCGCGCCGCCGACGCCAATCAACCCGCAGGTGCTGCCGCTGAAGCCGTGACGATGTCGCCCGAGTGGTGGTGGGCCGTGGCCGCGGCGGCGGTGGCCCTGACCGCGGTGTTCGCGTGGGTGCTGTGGCCTTCGCGTCGGCGCGCGCAGCACGACGCCGTGGTGCAGGCGATCGAAAGGCTCGAGCGCGAGCTTCGGGACGAACTCGCGCGCAACAACGCGGCGACGCGACAGGACCTGGCGCAACAGCTCGGCCACGTGCAGCGCGCGATGCTCGACCAGGCCGGCGATGCGTTGCGCACGCAGAACGACCAGATCGACAGCTTCCGCACCCAGCTTGCCGGCACACAACAGGCGCTGTTGCAGCAGGCCCAGGCGTCGCGTGAGGCGCAAGACGCCGCGCTGTCGCGCAGCGCCGAGCAGCAGGCCGCCAACCTTCGACGGCTGGACGAGGCGCTGGCCGAGCGGCTGCGCACGCTGGCCGAAGGCAACGACCGACGGCTGGGCGAGGTGCGCACCACGGTCGAGCAGCGGTTGATCGCGTTGACGCAAGGCAACGAGACCAAACTCGAGCAGATGCGCCTGACGGTCGACGAGAAGCTGCACGCCACGCTCGAGACTCGGCTGGGCGAAAGCTTCCGTCAGGTTGCCGAACGCCTGGACAGCGTGCAGCGCGGCCTGGGTGAGATGCAGAAGATTGCCGCCGACGTGGGCTCACTCAACCGCACGCTGGCGAACGTGAAGGTGCGCGGCGTCTTCGGCGAGGTGCGTCTGGCCGCACTGCTCGAGCAGGTGTTCACGCCCGAGCAGTACGCGACCAACGTCGAGACCGTGCCCGGCAGCAACTTTCGCGTCGAATTCGCCATCCGCCTGCCGGGCCGCGAGGGCCACGGGCCGGTGTGGTTGCCCATCGACGCAAAGTTTCCGCGCGAGGATTACGAGCGGCTGCTCGACGCCCAAGAGCGCGCCGATGCCGCCGCCGCCGCCATCGCGGGCAAAGCGATCGAGACTCGGCTGCGCGAAGAAGCGCGCACGATCAGCAGCAAGTACCTCGCGTCACCTCACACGGTCGACTTCGCGATCCTCTTCTTGCCCACCGAAGGCCTGTACGCCGAAGCGCTGCGGCGCCCGGGCCTGCATGAGGCGCTGCAACGCGAGCACCGCGTGATGCTTGCCGGGCCGACCACGCTGCTGGCGATGCTCGAGAGCTTGCAGATGGGCTTTCGCACGCTGGCGCTCGAGGCGCGCAGCGCCGAAGTGTGGGAGGTGCTGGGCGCGGTCAAGACCGAGTTCTCGAAGTTCGGCGACATGCTTGCGAAGACGAAGAGAAAGCTCGACGAGGCCAGCTCCAACATCGACAAGGCATCGGTGCGCAGCCGTGCAATGGTGCGGCGCCTTCGCGGCGTGGAAGCGCTGCCGCAGGAACGCACGCGTGAGCTGTTGGACGATGCGGCGTTCGACGACAACGACGTCGAGTTGGACGCCGAGTCGAATACCGAAAGCGAAAGCGAAAGCGAAGGCGAGAACGGCGAGGCCCGCGGTGGTTGAGCCATGACGCCGCCACGGCGCACCGCAATCCTGCCGATCGTGCTGGCCCAGTTGGGCATGCACAGCGCGATGTCAGGCACGCGCATGGCCGCGCCGCTCGAGGTGCTGCGCGCGCAGCACGGCACGTTCGCGGCGGGCGCGCTGTTGGCGATGTTCGCTTTGGCGCCGGTCGCGCTGGCGCTGCCCGCGGGGCGCATGGCCGACCGCCATGGTTACCACCGGCCGATGCGCATCGCCGTTGCGTTGGTGGTGATCGGCACAGTGGTCGCGGCAGCGTCCACGCTTGCGGGCGCCGCTAGCCATCTCGTGGCGCTGGTCATCGCGGCGCTGTTGTGCGGCACCGGCGCGAATGCCGCGGCCATCACCACGCAGCGCACCGCCGGACGCATGGCGGCCGACAACGTCGAACGCATGCGCGTGTTCAGTTGGTTGGGCATGGCGCCGGCGCTGGGCAACGCGGTGGGCCCCGTCATGGCGGGGGTCGTGATCGACGTGATGGGCTTCGGCTGGGCCTACCTGTCGATGGCGGCGCTGGCGCTGTCGTCGTTGCTGGCGATTCCACGCGTGGCGCGCGACGCGGCGGTGGCCCCCGCGCGTGGCCCGCGGCAGCGCGTGTGGACGCTCTTCGCGGTGCCGCAGTTCTCGCGCCTGCTGCTCGTCAATGGTCTGATCTCGGCCAGCTGGGACGTGCACAGCTTCGCCGTGCCGGTGCTGGGCTACGAACGTGGCTTCGCGGCGTCGACCATCGGGTTGATCCTCGCGGCGTTCACGCTGGCGGTGACGGGTGTGCGCGTCGTCATCCCGATGATCGCGACGCAGCTCGAGGAGGTGCGCGTTATCCGTACGGTGATGGTCGTCACCGGGCTCGTGTTCGCGGTTTATCCGCTGATGCCGGGACCGTGGTCGATGGCGGGCTGCGCGGTGGTGCTGGGGCTGATGCTGGGCAGCGCGCAGCCGATGATCATGTCAACGCTGATGCGGCTGGTGCCGCCGCAACGTCAGGGCGAGTCGCTGGCGTTGCGCTCGATGACGATCAACGCATCGAGCGCGGGCATGCCGTTGTTGTGGGGTCTGGTCGGCGCTGCCATCGGCGCGGCGCCGATGTTCTGGGTGATGGGCTCGCTGGTCGTCATCGGCAACGTCGTCGCGAAGCGCTTGCGTCACAGCGGCGACGCACCCGAAGCCTGACCCGAACCGGGCTCGCGCTCCGGCTAGAAGCGGATGCCGCCAGCGCCCGGCGGCGAAGGGGCCACCTCGGCCTCGCCCCTGGGCGTGGCGTTCGCAGCTTGCGCAGTGGCTTGGCGCGGCGGCGCGAGCGGCATGGCTTGGGCGTGGCGGTAGTTGATCGGCAGCTTCGACACCGCCGGATAACCCGCGAGCTCGAGCGTCTGGTTCCAGGTCTCGACGTTGAAGCGCTCGAGCTTCTGTTTGCCAACAAACAAAATCGGCGCCGCCGACGTGCCGTTCGTCTTCTGCCACGCTGCCAGATCGTCCTGCGTGGTTGCCGTGCGCTCCTGGAAGGGAACGCCGCGGCGCACCAGAAGTTCACGTCCCTGCTTGCAGGGGTCGCAGTCGCTGGTGGTGTGAATCGTCACCGGAAACTTCTGCACCACCTGGCGCAGTTCGAACGGAAGCTCGGCGGTCGGCACCTCGGCGCCGCGGTTCGTGACATTGCTCACGCGTCCCTGATTGGCGTCGGGGACGCGATCGGTGAACGTGACTTTGCCGTCGGGGCCGACGACCTTGTACTGCGCCAGCGCTGGAGGGCCCCACAGAGCCAGCACGAACGCGACGATCAGGACGGGTTGTTTCATACGAAGCAATCTACGCGTTTTGGCTGGGCATTGCCAGCGTCATGCCCTGATGGCGCATCAACGCATCGAGACTTGGTTCACGCCCGCGGAAGGCGACGAAGTTTTCCATCGCGGTGCGGCTGCCGCCGCGCTCGAAGATCTCTTGTCGCAGCCGGCGGCCGGTGGTGGTCGACAAGGTGCCTTCCTCCTCGAACGCACTCCAGGCGTCGGCGCTGAGCACCTCGGCCCACTTGTAGCTGTAGTAGCCGGCCGCATAGCCGCCGCCGAAGATGTGGCTGAAGCTGTGCTGGAAGCGGTTGGTGTCGGGCACCTTCACGACCGCGACTTCGGCGCGAACCTCATCGAGCTTCGACTGGATGCTCGAGGACGAACCGGGTTCGGCGTGAATGCGCATGTCGAAGAGGGCGAACTCGATCTGGCGCACGGTCTGCATGCCACTCTGGAAGTTCTTGGCTGCGGTCATCTTGTCGAACAGGTCTTGCGGCAGCGGCGTGCCGGTGTCGACGTGCGCGGTCATCTGCGACAGCACGTCCTGCTCCCAGCAGAAGTTCTCCATGAATTGGCTGGGCAACTCGACCGCGTCCCACTCCACACCCGACAGCCCCGAGACGCCCAGGTCGTCGACCTGCGACAGCATCAGGTGCAGGCCGTGTCCAAACTCGTGGAAGAGGGTGGTGACGTTGTCGTGTGTCAGCAGCGCCGGCTTGTTGCCGACCGGCGGCGCGAAGTTGCACACCAGGTGCGCGATCGGCGTTTGCAGCGTGCCGTCGGGCCTGCGCCAGCGGTGGCGCGCGTCGTCCATCCACGCGCCAGGGCGCTTGCCCGGACGAGCATAGGGGTCGAGGTAGAACTGGGCGACGCGTTCACCGCCGCGCTCGACGCGGAAGAAGCGCACGTCGGGGTGCCATACCGGCGCGGTGTCGGGCGAGATCTTCACTTCGAAGATCGTTTCGATGATTCGGAACAGGCCCGCCAACACGGCCGGCTCGGTGAAGTACTGCTTCACCTCCTGCTTGCTGTAGGCGTACTCGGCTTCCTCGAGCCTTTCGCTCGCGTAGGCGATGTCCCAGGACTGGAGGTCCGACAAGCCGAGTTTGCTGGACGCGAAGGTGCGAAGCTGGTGAAGGTCGCGTTCGGCGAAGGGCTTGGCGCGGCGCGCGAGGTCGCGCATGAAATCGAGCGCGCGCTCGACCGACGGCGCCATCTTCGGCACCAGCGACACGTGCGCGAAGGTGGGGTGACCCAGCAGCGCGGCCTCCTCGTCGCGCAGCGCCAGCAACTCGCGCATGGCCGGCGTGTTGTCCAGTTCGGCCGGGCCCAGCTCGCTGGCGCGTTCGGTGTAGGCGCGGTAGAGCCGCTGGCGCAGCGCGCGGTCGGCGGCGTACTGCATCACGGGGATGTAGACCGGGCCTTGGAGCGTGATGCGCCAGCCCTTGCTCTCGTCTTTGGCATCGACTCGGATCGCATCGAGTACGTCCTGCGGCACGCCTTCGATCTCACCGGCGTTCGCGATATAGGCCCATCGATCGGTCGCGTCGAGCACGTGTTCGCCGAAGGCTTGGCCCAACTCGGCGGTGCGCTCCTGGATCTTCACGAAGCGCTGCTTGGCCTGCCCTTGCAGTTCGGCACCCGACAGCACGAAGTCGCGCAGCGCGTTTGCCAGCGCCTTGCGCCGGGCCGCGCTGAGCGACGCCGCCGTGGGTGCAGCGGCGATGGCCTTGTACTTGGCATACAGGCGCTCGTCGCTTGCGACGCGCGTATGGAAGTCGGTGACGCGCGGCAGGTTGTGGTTGTACGTGGCACGCAGTTCGGGCGTGTCGGCCACGCTGTTCACGTGGGTGACGGCACCCCAGGCGTGGTGGAGCTTTTCGGTGGCGATGTCCAGCGCAGCCGACATCGCGTCATAGTCGGCGGGCACCGTCGGGCCGGCGGCGGTCTCGAGCGCGGCTTCGGCCTGGGCCAGCAGCACGTCGATCGCGGGCGTGACGTGATCGGGCCGCAGCGCCGCGAAGTCGGTCAACTCGGCCGGGTCACCGAGTAGCGGGTTGGTGTTCATCGTCGTCCTTCCTTCGTCGAAGGGGGTGTGCTGGGCGGCAGAGAGGCTTCCGCAGCCTCGAGTGTGTTGACCAACAGCATCGCGCGTGTCATGGGCCCGACGCCGCCGGGCACGGGCGTGATCCACGACGCCACCTCGCGCACGCCGTCGAAGTCGACGTCGCCGCAAAGCTTGCCAGTGCCAGTCTCGCCGTCGGGCACGCGGTTCATGCCAACGTCGACGATCACCGCGCCGGGCTTGACCATGTCACGCGTCAGGATGTTGCGCCGGCCGACGGCGGCAACCACCAGATCGGCCTCGCGTGTGTGCGCGGCCAGGTCCTGCGTGGCGCTGTGGCACACGGTCACGGTTGCATTCGCGGCCAGCAGCATCAGCGCCATCGGCTTGCCGACGGTGTTGCTGCGTCCGATCACGACAGCGCGCTTGCCGCGGGCATCGAAGCCGATCGACTCGAGCATCTTCATGCAGCCGTAAGGGGTACACGACTTGAAGCCCGGGCGCCCCACCATCAGCGCACCGGCCGACGCGACGTGGAAGCCGTCGACGTCTTTGGCCGGAGAGATGGCCTCGATGACGCGCTGGGCGTCGATGTGCGCGGGCAACGGAAGTTGCACCAGGATGCCGTGCACGGACGGGTCGCGGTTGAGCTCGTCCACGCGCGCCAGCAGCGCGGCTTGCGGCAGCGCGGCGTCGCGGCGGTCGAGGATCGAACGCACGCCCACGCGCTCGCAGTCGGCCACCTTGTGCTTTACGTAGACCTGCGACGCCGGATCGTCCCCGACCAGAATGACCGCCAGACCAGGCGTGAGACCACGTGCGCGCAGTGCCTGTACCCGCGCAGCAACGTCGTCGCGAACCTGCTGCGCGAGGGCGTTGCCGTCGATAAGCCTTGCCGTCATGGTCGAGATGTCAAGTCGGGTTCGCAGTTACGTCGAAGTCATTGCAAGTACGAGGGGCCGCTTGTTGCGGCCCCAGGGGGATGACGGTGGCGTGTTGACCGCGAGCGCTCAGGGCTTGAGGGTACTGGCGCCCAACGCGATCTTCAGCAGGTCGGCGACCGTGTTGGCGTTGAGCTTTTCCATGATGTTCGCGCGGTGCGCTTCGACCGTCTTGATGCTGATGCCCAGGTCGTCGGCGATCTGCTTGTTCAGCCGCCCGGCGACGATGCGCTCGAGCACCTGCGCCTCGCGCGTGGTCAGGCGCGACAGCAGCGCTTCGCGGCTGGCTTGTTCCTGGTGCTGGCTGAAGGCGTTGCGCGCCTGGTCGAGCATGCGTTCGACCAGCCCCAGCAGCTCGGCTTCCTTGAACGGCTTCTCGATGAAGTCCATCGCGCCCTTCTTCATCGTCGTCACCGCCATCGGCACGTCGCCGTGGCCGGTGATGAAGACGACCGGCAGCGGGCTCTTGCGTTCGAGCAGGCGGTCTTGCAGCTCGAGGCCGCTCATGCCTTCCATGCGGATGTCGACGATCAGGCAGGCAACCTCGCGCGGGTCGAATCGCGACAGGAACGACTCGGCCGAGTCGTAGCACTTGACGCGATAGTCTTTGCCCTCGAGCAGCCATTGCAGTGAATCTCTCACCGCCTCGTCGTCGTCGACGACGTAGACGGTCCCCTTCTTCGGAATCAGGCTCATAGGATGGCGTCGGTGGTGGCCGTCGGTGGTGCGGGCTGGGCAGACTGGGTCGGGCAGTGCCTCGGGGCGAGAGGTGTGATCGACCGGCAGCGTGAACGTGAACTGGCAGCCGACGACAACGTTGCCATTGTAGAGGTTGAGCCCCTTGATCCGGCCGCGATGAGACTCCACGATCGAGCGGCAAAGCGAGAGGCCGATGCCCAAGCCCTCGACCTTGGTGGAGAAGAACGCCTCGTACAGCCGCGCCAACACGTCCTCGCGCATGCCCGGGCCCTTGTCGGTCACGCTGAACTCGACAGTACCGCCTTCTTCTGCGCTGTGTCGCGGGATCACGCGCAGATCGACCTGCCTGCGCGCGGTCGGCATGTGCGTGGTGTCGATCGCCTCGGCTGCGTTCTTCACGAGGTTGAGCACGACCTGCTCGATCAGGATCGGGTCGCACGACAACGAGCGGCAGGTTCTTCGCGACGTAGACCTCGAGGCTGCACGTTGCGCCGCCGCAGTTCGATGTCGGCCAGCTCGACCGCGTCTTCGACGATTTCGGCCGCGGTGGCGAGGCGGCGCTGCGGCTCGCTGCGTTTGACGAACGCGCGAATGCGGCGGATGACCTGCGCGGCGCGGTCGGCCTGCTTGGCGGTCTTCTCGAGCGTGGCGACCAGGTCCTCGTCGCCGATCGACTTCGCGCGCACCCGCGACACCAGCCCGTGGCAGTAGTTCGTGATCGCGGTCAGCGGCTGGTTCAACTCGTGCGCGACGGACGATGCCATTTCGCCCATCGTGACCAGGCGGCTCGTCACCTGCGCCTTCTCGGCCTGTTGGCGCGCGAGCTCTTCGCCGCGGCGCCGCTCGGTGACATCGGTGGCGATCAGCATCTGCACCAGGCGCCCGTCGGTCCACTGCAGGTAGCGCGCGCGCACGTCGAACCACTTCTGCATCGACGCGACGAACACCTCGCGCGGCGCCGCGCCCAGGTCGGCCAGCTCCTGCATCGGCAAGCCCGGACATCGCGTCGACCTGGTCGATCGTGTCGACCATCGCGGCGGCCGTCGCGTGTGCGACCGCGTCGGTGTTCGGCAGCGGCGGCAGGGCCGCAGTCGAGCCGGCCAGCAGCGCGTGCCCGCTCGCGTCGGAGCCGAACCAATGCCGGTACGTGCGATTGCAGAACAGCAGTTCGCCCTGCTGCACCGACAGCACCGACACGCCCGCGTCCAGCCCCTCCAGCACGGTGGTGAAACGTTCGTGCGACGCGGACAACTGGTCGCGGATGCGTTTGGCCTCGGTGATGTTCGTCACCGACGTGATCCAGCCCGTCTGCTGCCCCTTGGGGTCGACCAGCGGCGAGATGTACATCCGCGTGTCGAAGATCGCGCCGTCTTTGCGCTGCAGTCGCACTTCGATGCCGCCGATCGGGCTGCGGCCGTCGATCTCCTGCTGCAACAGGCGCATGTTCTCGTCGACTGCATCGCGCGGCCAGAACGGGTAGGGCGGCTCGCGGCCCACCAGTTCGTGTTCGGCCAGGCCCGTCATCGCGCAGAAGGCCGGGTTGACGTAGGTGATGCGGCCTTCGCGGTCCATGGCGCGCATGCCGGTCAGCATCGAGTTCTCCATCGCGCGGCGGAAGTTCGTCTCCTGCACGAGCGTGGCCTGGATCTGGCTGCGGCGGCGCATGTGCCGCCACGTGCCCAGCAACATCCACAGGCTCAGACCCGACAGCGCCAGCACCATCCAGAACAGGGTGTTGCCGACGAAGCTCAGTGACGTCTGCCAACCCAGCACGCGCAGCGAAAGCCCGCTGACCAGCGGCGACAACGGCACCAGCGCCTCGTGCACGGCCTGCCGCTGCACGCGGCTGGCCGAGGCGACCTCGGTGCTGGCGACGACGCGCTGCTCGGCGTCGATGATCTGGATGCTGTGCCGGCGCGTGATGTCGGCCGGCAGCGCGCGGCGCAGCAGGCGGTCGAGCGAGTACTGGGCGATCAGCGCGCCCTGAAAGTCGTCGCGACGAACGATCGGCACCTGGAGTTGCAGCGCTGCGCCGCCGGTGCTGTCAGCGAAGACCGATGAGTAGACGGGCACGCGCAGCGTCTCGAGCTTCTGGAAGGTGGTCTCACTCTCGTTGCTGCGGGCTTTCGACGGCAGCGTGGGCGATGGCGCTTTGCCTTCGGGGTTGGCTTCCGGATGAAAGGGCCGGTCGGACAACACCACGCGCGGCTCACGGTCGGCGCCGATCCATGCCATGTGTGCGACTTCGCTGCGTTCGAGCAGCAGGTCGGACACCTGATCGAGCAACGCATCGGTGCCCAGCGCGCGGGTGCCGACGTCACGTGCAAGGCGCGACAGGGCTTGCTCGTTGTCGGACAGGCGCAGGCGCAGTTGCTGCTGCGCGATCTCGGCGTCGCGCCACACCGCTTCGGACTCGCGCTGACGCTCTTCCCAGCGCAGGTACCAGAAGGCCGCGATCATCGCCGCGAGGAACAGCAGCACCGACAGCAGCGGGCCCAGTGTGGCGATGCGGTCCTGCTGCACGGGCGTTTGGCGCCGCCACCAACGCGACACGGCCGC
This sequence comes from uncultured beta proteobacterium, assembly GCA_963738615.1. Taxonomy (GTDB): domain Bacteria; phylum Pseudomonadota; class Gammaproteobacteria; order Burkholderiales; family Burkholderiaceae_C; genus CAVTWY01. The sequence continues at coordinate 911,048 of CAVTXI010000004.1, read as the reverse complement.
CGCCTTTGCCGCCGTCGACACGTTCGCAGGTGCTGTCATGGAAGGATTATCGAAGCGACTTCAACAACGTGGCCGCGGCGCGTGGGTACGGGGGACCTGTGTGTCAATCGTGTAGCCCCTATGTGTAGCCCTATGTGGTTCCACATTATGCAAACAGTAGCCAGTATTTGAAATATAGAGCGTGTCATGGCAGACTATCTGCGTCGCGAGTTCGAGCTACTGCTGCCTGCGGTGCTAGAAACCGGGACCAAGACCAAACGCCCCGGCCGACTGCTCAGCCGGGCTAAACCAGGAGACAACATGACGACCGTGCCCGGTTCGCTCGCCGGAGCGAGTGCCCCTGACCTCGACGCCCAGGAAACACGTGAATGGCTGGACGCCCTGTCCGCCGTGATCGAGGCCCAAGGCAAGGAACGAGGTCACTTCCTGCTCGAGCAGCTGCTCGAACATGCGCGCCAGAACAGCCTCGACATGCCGTTCTCGGCCAACACGGGATACGTCAACACGATCGAGCCCGCGGAGGAAGAGCGCAGCCCCGGCAACCTCGAGCTCGAGGGGCGGCTGCGCGCCTACATGCGCTGGAACGCGATGGCGATGGTGGTCAAGGCCAACCGACTCGACCCGGCTGACGGCGGTGATCTCGGCGGCCACATCAGCAGCTTCCAGTCGCTGGCGCACATGTTCGCGGCCGGCTTCAACCACTTCTGGCATGCCGACAACACCGACAGCGGCGGCACACACGGTGGTGACCTGCTCTACATCCAGGGCCACTCGGCGCCGGGCATCTACGCGCGGGCCTTCATGGAAGGGCGGCTGACCGAAGACCAGTTGCTGAACTTCCGCCAAGAGGTCGACCGCAAGGGGTTGTCGAGCTACCCGCATCCGAAGCTGATGCCCGAGTTCTGGCAGTTCCCGACCGTGTCGATGGGCCTGGGCCCGATCACGGCGATCTATCAGGCGCGGTTCCTCAAGTACCTGCACGCACGCGGTATTGCGGACGCGGCGCAACGCAAGGTGTGGGTGTTCTGCGGCGACGGCGAGATGGACGAGCCTGAATCGTTGGGCGCGATTGCTTTGGCCGCGCGCGAGAAGCTCGACAACCTCGTCTTCGTCATCAACTGCAACCTTCAGCGGCTGGACGGGCCGGTGCGCGGCAACGGCAAGATCGTCCAGGAGCTCGAGGGCGACTTCCGCGGCTCGGGCTGGAACGTCATCAAGCTGCTGTGGGGCAGCAACTGGGACCCGCTGCTGGCGCGCGACAAAGACGGTGCGCTGCGCAAGCTGATGATGGAAACGCTCGACGGCGATTACCAAGCCTTCAAGGCGAATGACGGCGCTTTCGTGCGCAAGCACTTCTTCGGCCGCGACCCGCGCACGCTCGAGCTGGTGTCGAAGATGAGCGACGAAGATGTCTGGGCGCTGCGCCGCGGCGGTCACGACGCTGGCGAAGGTCTACGCCGCCTTCCATCGCGCCCACAACCACAAGGGCCAGCCCACCGTGTTGTTGGTCAAGACGGTCAAGGGCTGGGGCATGGGCAAGGCGGGCGAGGGCAAGAACACCGCGCACCAGACGAAGAAGCTGTCGGACGACGACATCCGCTACATGCGCGACCGCTTCAACATCCCGATTCCCGACAGCGAGCTCGCGAAGATTCCGTTCTACAAACCGGCCGATGACACGCCGGAAATGAAGTACCTGCACGAGCGCCGCAAGGCGTTGGGTGGTTACCTGCCCAAGCGCCGCGCCAAGAGCAGCGAAACCTTCACCGTGCCGCCGATCGAAACCTTCAAGTCGGTCATCGAGCCGACGGCCGAAGGCCGCGAGATCTCGACCACGCAAGCGTTACGTGCGCTTCCTGACGCAACTGCTGCGCGACCAGGCGCTGGGCCCGCGCGTGGTGCCGATCCTGGTCGACGAGGCACGTACCTTCGGCATGGAAGGTCTGTTCCGCCAGATCGGTATCTACAACCCCGATGGCCAGAAGTACACGCCGGTCGATAAAGACCAGGTGATGTATTACAAGGAAGACAAGGCTGGCCAGATCTTGCAAGAGGGGATCAACGAAGCGGGCGGCATGAGCAGTTGGATCGCCGCGGCAACGTCGTATTCGACGAACAACCGCATCATGATTCCGTTCTACATCTACTACTCGATGTTCGGCCTGCAGCGCGTGGGCGACTTCGCATGGGCTGCGGGTGACATGCAGGCGCGGGGCTTTCTGCTGGGTGGCACGTCGGGGCGCACGACGTTGAACGGCGAAGGCCTTCAGCACGAAGACGGCCACAGCCACATCCTGGCCAGCACGATCCCCAACTGCGTGAGCTACGACCCGACCTTCGCGCACGAGGTCGGCGTGATTCTTCACGCGGGCCTGAAGCGCATGATCGAGAAGCAGGACAACGTCTACTACTACATCACGCTGTTGAACGAGAACTACCCGATGCCCGGCCTGAAGGCGGGTACCGAAGAGCAGATCCTGAAGGGCATGTATCTGCTGGAGGAAGGCAAGGGCAAGAAGGGGTCACCGAGCGTGAACCTGCTGGGCAGCGGCACGATCCTGCGTGAGTCGATGGCCGCGCGTGATCTGCTCGAGAAGGAATGGGGCGTGTCCGCCAACATCTGGAGCTGCCCCAGCTTCAACGAGCTGGCGCGCGACGGCCAGGACGCGGAACGTTGGAACCTGCTGCATCCGAACGAGAAGAAGCAGCGCGTCGCGTTTGTGACGCAACAACTCGAGCCGCACGCCGGGCCGGTCGTCGCGTCGACCGACTACATGAAGAACTACGCCGAGCAGATCCGCGCCTACATCCCGAAGGGCCGCGGCTACAAGGTGCTGGGCACCGACGGTTTCGGTCGCAGCGACTTCCGCAGCAAGCTGCGCCAGCACTTCGAGATCAACCGCCACTACATCGTCGTGGCCGCGCTGCGCGTGCTGGCCGATGAGGGCACGGTGCCGGCATCGAAAGTCGGCGAGGCGCTGAAGAAGTACGGCATCGACGTCGACAAGATCAACCCGCTGAACGCCTGACGGCAGCCGTCAGCCACGCAACAAGAACGGAGACACACAACATGGCAGCGGTGGAAGTCAAAGTCCCGGACATCGGTGACTTCAAGGACGTGGCCATCATCGAGGTGCTGGTCAAACCCGGCGACACGGTGAAGGTCGAGCAGTCGCTTCTGACGGTGGAGAGCGACAAGGCGTCGATGGAAATCCCGTCGTCGCACGCGGGTGTCGTCAAAGAGCTGCGCGTCAAGCTCGGCGACAAGGTGAACGAAGGCACGGTGGTGCTGGTGATCGAGAGTGCTGATGCGGGTGCTGCGGCGCCTGCGCCGGCACCTGCCGCAGCAGCGGTGGCGTCTGCGCCTGTCGCTGCGGCCCCTGCGGCTGCGGCTGCGGCCGCGGTTGCTTCGGCGGCTGGGCCCGTCAACGTCGCGGTGCCCGACATCGGCGATTTCAAAGACGTCGCGGTCATCGAGCTTCTGGTGAAGCCCGGGGACACCGTGAAGGTCGAGCAATCGTTGATCACGGTCGAAAGCGACAAGGCGTCGATGGAGATTCCGTCGTCGCACGCTGGCGTTGTCAAGGAGCTGAAGGTCAAGCTCGGCGACAAGATCAACCAGGGCACGATCGTCGCGGTGGTCGAGGCTGCGGGTGGCGCTGCGGCTGCTGCTGCGCCCTCACCCCAACCCTCTCCCGCAAGCGGGAGCGGGGGTGAAAGCGCGGCGGCGGCACCTGCTGCTGCGGGTGCTGCGCCCGCGACCGTTCCGGCACACGACCCGGCGACGTTGAAGACGAAGCTGCCTCACGCGTCACCGTCGATTCGTCGCACGGCGCGCGAACTGGGCGTGCCGCTCGAGGAAGTCAAAGGCTCGGGCCCCAAGGGCCGCATCACGCAAGAAGACCTGCAAGGCTTCGTCAAGGGCGTGATGAGCGGTGCGACGCAGACCAAGGCGCAAACCTCGAAGGCACCGGCAGCTGGTGCCGCAGGCGGCGGAGCGTTCCCTGGCTTGCTGGCGTGGCCGAACGTCGACTTCTCGAAGTTCGGCGAGATCGAACGCAAGGAGATGAGCCGCATCAAGAAGATCAGCGGCGCCAACCTGCATCGCAACTGGGTGATCATTCCGCACGTCACGAACCACGATGACGCCGACATCACCGACCTCGAAGCCTTCCGCGTGCAGCTCAACAAGGAAAACGAGAAGAGCGGCGTGAAGGTCACGATGCTTGCGTTCCTGATCAAGGCGGCGGTGGCAGCGCTGAAGAAGTTCCCCGAGTTCAACGCCAGCATCGACGGCGACGCGGTGATCTACAAGAAGTACTTCCACGTCGGCTTTGCTGCCGACACGCCCAACGGGCTGGTGGTGCCGGTGATCAAAGACGCCGACAAGAAGGGCGTGTTCGCGATCTCGACCGAGATGAACGATCTGGCGAAGAAGGCGCGCGACGGCAAGCTGGGCCCGGCGGACATGAGCGGCGGCTGCTTCAGCATCAGCTCGCTCGGTGGCATCGGCGGGCGCTACTTCACGCCGATCATCAACGCGCCCGAGGTGTCGATCCTGGGCGTGTGCCGCAGCAACATCGAACCGCGCTGGGACGGCAAGGCGTTTCAGCCGCGGCTGATGCTGCCGTTGTCGCTGAGCTGGGACCACCGTGTCATCGACGGCGCCGCCGCGGCGCGCTTCAACGCGTACTTCGGGCAGATCCTTGCCGACTTCAGAAGGGTCCTCCTGTAAGTCACTGGACGGGTCTCGCAGAGCCCCGTTTCGTCTCCAAGATCATGACAACGATCACCCTCGTGCGACGCGGCCGCCAAGTGGCCATCGCCAGCGACGCGCTGGTCACCTTCGGCGACACGCGCCTGGCGCACGGCTACGAAGCCAACCAGAAGGTGTTCAAGCTCGGCGACACCTTCTTCGGCATGTCGGGCTCGACCGCGCACTTCCCGGTGTTGCGCAAGGCCCTGCTGCAACTCGACCCGTCGGACCTGAAGTTTCAAAGCCGCGACCAGGTCTTCGACACCTTCCTGAAGCTGCACCCGAAGCTGAAGGAGAACTTCTTCCTCAACACCAAGGAAGAAGACGACGACCCGTATGAAAGCAGCCAGTTCACTGTGGCGCTCGCCAACCCGTGGGGCATCTTCGGCGTGTATTCGTACCGCGAGGTGTTCGAGTTCGACCGCTTCTGGGCCATCGGCTCGGGGCGGGCGTTCGCGTTGGGTGCGATGTACGCGGGCTATGACAAGGCGGGCTCGGCGCGCGGCCTGGCCGAACTGGGCGTGAAGGCGGGCTGCGAATTCGACAAGAACTCCGGGCCTGCCGATCCGCGTGCGCACGATCACCCTCAAAACCTGAACGACGACACAAGAGACAAGAGAGACACAACCATGGCCCTCATCGACATCAAGGTTCCCGACATCGGCGACTTCAAAGACGTGGCCGTGATCGAAGTGCTGGTCAAACCCGGCGACACGGTGAAGGTCGAGCAGAGCTTGATCACGGTCGAAAGCGACAAGGCGTCGATGGAGATCCCGTCGTCGCACGCGGGTGTGGTCAAGGAAGCTGAAGATCAAGTTCGGCGACAAGGTCAACGAGGGCTCGATCTTGTTGTCGCTCGAGCGGCAGGCGCGGCGGCTGCGTCGCCAGCGCCGCTGCGCCCGCGCGCGGCTGCCGCGGCCGCACCCGCGGCGCAGCGGCTGTGGTCCGCCCCGTTCATCCACCTACGCCGGCGGCGCCGACATCGAATGCGACATGCTCGTGCTCGGCGCCGGGCCCGGCGGCTATTCGGCCGCGTTTCGCGCCGCCGACCTCGGCATGAAGACCGTCATCGTCGAGCGCTACGCCACGCTGGGCGGCGTGTGCCTGAACGTGGGCTGCATCCCGTCGAAGGCGCTGCTGCACGTGGCCGCAGTGATGGACGAGGTGAAGCACTTCGCCGACCTCGGCGTCACGTTCGAAGCGCCGAAGGTCGACGCCGCGAAGCTGCTTGGCCATAAGAACAAGGTTGTCGGCAAGCTCACCGGTGGCCTTGCCGCGATGGCGAAGATGCGCAAGGTGACAACCGTTCGCGGCGTCGGCAGCTTCGTCGACCCGCATCACGTGCAGGTCGAAGAGACCACGGGCGCCGGCCAGGAGAAGACCGGCAAGAAGCAGACGATCAAGTTCAAGCAATGCATCATCGCCGCGGGCTCGCAGGCCGTGCGGCTGCCGTTCCTGCCCGACGATCCGCGCATCGTCGACTCCACCGGCGCGCTCGAGATGCGCCAGTTGCCCAAGAAGATGCTCGTTGTCGGCGGCGGGATCATCGGCCTCGAGATGGGCACGGTGTATTCCACGCTGGGCGCCAAGCTCGACGTGGTCGAGATGATGGATTCGCTGATGCTCGGCGCCGACCGCGATCTGGTGAAGGTCTGGGAGAAGCTGAACAAGCCGCGCTTCGACAAGATCATGTTGAAGACCAAGACCGTCGGCGGCCAAGCCACGAAGGAAGGCATCAAGGTTCAGTTCGAAGGCCTCGACGGCGCGAAGAGCGAAGGCGTGTACGACCTGGTGCTTCAGGCGGTGGGCCGCAGCCCCAACGGCAAGAAGATCGGCGCCGAGAAGGCCGGCGTGATCGTCAGCGACCGCGGCTTCATCCCGGTTGACGTGCAAATGCGCACGAACGTGCCGCACATCTTCGCGATCGGCGACATCGTCGGCCAGCCGATGCTGGCGCACAAGGCGGTGCACGAAGCGCACGTCGCGGCCGAGGTCGCGAGCGGCGACGCACACGCACGCTTCGACGCTCGTGTGATTCCCAGCGTGGCCTACACCGACCCCGAAGTGGCGTGGGTGGGGCTGACCGAAGACGAAGCCAAGGCGAAGGGCATCAAGGTCAAGAAGGGCCTCTTCCCGTGGACCGCGTCGGGCCGCGCCATCGCCAACGGCCGTGACGAAGGCTTCACCAAGCTGCTGTTCGATGCTGAAAGCCACAAGATCCTAGGCGGCGGCATCGTCGGCACCCATGCCGGCGACATGATTGGCGAGGTCGCTCTGGCGATCGAGATGGGTGCCGACGAAGTCGACATCGGCAAGACGATTCACCCGCACCCGACGCTGGGTGAATCGATCGGCATGGCGGCCGAAGTGGCGCACGGGACGTGCACGGACTTGCCGCCGCAAAAGAAGTGAACCTCGGTGGCGGTCTTGCGCGCTCGGGCCCGTCAGGGGGCCGATGCTGACGCTGACCCCGTCCAGGGCCGAGTCGCCCGATTCGACGATCAGGTGCACAGCGCATCGGCATCGACCTGACCTGCGGCCGGTCAACCGTCAACTCGTGCTTGCTGCGAGTCGACGCGTTCGCTCAGCCTTCGAGCAGCAGATCACCCAGCACCGGTGCCGCGAACTCGAGGATCTGTGCGTCGCGTGTCAGCAGCACCATGCGCTCCGCGCGCGCCGTGCCGATCAGCATGCGGTCGATCGGGTCGCCATGCATCAGGCCGAGCGCCGCGGCCGAGTCGGCGTGGTCAGGCGTCAGCGGAATCAACTTGGCGCCGGCTCGCTCGATCGCGCTGATCAGGCTGCCCGGGGGTAACTGGAGCTTGCCGTGATGGTGCTTCAACAGCAGTTCCCAGACGCTCAGCGCGCTGACGTGCACCGCCTCGTGCTCGAGGATGTCACGCGTGCCGCGGCCGAGCTTGCGCGGTGTCATGAGGCCCCACAACACGATGTGGGTGTCGAGCAGGAAGCGCTTCACCTGCGTCGAGGCTTGACTCGGGCGGTCGCGGCCTTCTTCTTTGGGACCGCGCGCCGCGGCTTGAGGCCGGCTTCGAGTGGCCGCTCGAGTGAAGCGATCCACTCTCGCGCCATGTCGGCTTCGACCTCGGGTGAGAACGCGTGATCGATTTGTTCCTCCGTCATCCAACCTTCCCAGGCCCCCCAACGGCGCTTCGCCGGCGCATCGGCCTTCACCAACTTGACCACTGGTTTGCCACGGTTGGCGATCACGACCTCTTCGCCGCGCAGCGCCGCCTCGACCAGTTTGGACAACTGGGTCTTGGCTTCGAGCATGTTGACTTGCAGCATGGAACCTCCGGCGTTCGTGGTCCACGAGTTTAGCCAAGTTAGCCAGCTCGCCGGCTTCTTCCAGCGTCTCGCGTTCGGTGCCGCCAAGCTGCTCGACCTGGTGCCTCGGGCACGGACTTGCCGACCCAGCGCAAAGCCTGAAAACAGGTGCGCGCATACGCTAAGCGCTGCCTGCCGAGGCGTCGCCCAGGCGCTTGGCACGGACCACTCGAGAGTGGTCGCTGGGCAACTGCGCCCTGTTACCCGCCGTCAGTCCGCGAACTAGTTGGCGGATGCGCGTGACTTTCACACCCGAACAGGGTGATGGTGTCATCGGTTGGTTACTACCATCGAACCAAAGGGCGATGCCGTTCCACGTGTCGTGGACGTCGCGCATGAAGCCGGGTGGGCGACATCGCCGGGTGAGTGGCGATGTGTTCCTTGCCCTGTCGTATTCCGCAATTTGTTGTTTGAATCGGAGATCCGAAAGTGGCTCAACGTCCTTTGTATGTCGTTCGCGCAGCTGTCGCGGTGGCTGCTGTGCTTGCCTTGGTTGCGGGTTGCGCGACGCCTATCAATCCGTTGACGGCCAAGGATCATGACGCCCGGCGTCAGGATCTTCAGGCTCGTGTCGTGAAGGATCAGGAAGCACTCGTCGGCGAGCTTGATCTTTACGGCGCGATTGCACGTGCGATCAAGTACAACCTTGACTATCGCGTCGAGTCCATGGAGCACGCGGTTCGCGTCAGCGACCTGGACTTCAAGCGTTTCGACATGCTGCCCAAGGTCGTCGCGCGCCTGGACCACAACGGGCGCCACAACGACTCGGGCGGCGTCAGTCGCTCGCTGCTGACGGGGCGTGAGTCGCTCGAGCCCTCCACATCGACCGAGCGCAACGTGACCAGTGCCGAGGTCATGCTCAGCTGGGACGTGCTGGACTTCGGGCTGTCGTACGTGCGCGCCCAGCAGGCCGCCGACGACATCCTGATCGCCGACGAGCGCAAGCGCAAGGTCATCAATCGCATCGTCGAGGACGTGCGCACGGCGTACTGGCGCGCCGTCAGCGCCGAGCGTGTGGTGGCGAAGATGGGCGAACTCGAGAAGGCCACCGAGTCGGCCATGGACGCTGCGCGCGAGCAGGAGCGCTCGGGTGTATCAGCACCGCTGGCCGCGCTGACGTATCAACGTGAATTGCTCACGATCCGCCGCGAAATGCAGGCGCTCGAGCGTGAGCTGGGCGTGGCCAAGCAGCAGCTTGCAGCACTGGTGAACCTGGCTCCTGGCGTCGACTACAAAGTTGCGATGCCCAAGCGTGACCTGACCTGGCAGCGCCTGGATCTCGGCAGCGACCAGATGATTCAACAAGCCGTCGCCAACCGCCCCGAGTTGCGCGAAGTGGCGTATCAACTGCGCAGTCTCGACAAGGAGCAGCACGCGGTGTGGCTGCGCAGCTTGCCCAACTTGAAGGCCTTCCTCGGCGTCAACTGGAATTCCAACGACTACCTTTACAACAACAACTGGTTGGGTTGGGGCGCGCAGGCCAGTTGGAACCTGCTGAACGTGTTCCGTATGCCGCTGGACAAGGCGCGCATCACGGCGCAAGGCCAACTGCTGGACCAACGCGCGTTGGCACTGACGATGGCGGTCGCCACGCAGGTGCACGTCAGCCGCGCCCGCTACGAACAACGCATGCGTGAGTTGCAGACCGCCCAGCAGTACCACGGTGTGCAGGAAAGAATCATGCGGCAGACGCAGGCCGGCCACAGCGCGGACCGCATCAGCCGCCAGACGCTGGTGCGTGAGCAGATGAACACGCTGTTGTCCGAGATCCGCTACGACATGGCCCTGGCCGACATGCAGAACGCATTTGCCAACGTGCATGCGTCGATGGGCTCGGACGCGTTTGACGACAGCATGAGCAGCAAAGACAACGTTGCCGCGCTGACGGGCAAGATCAAGTCGCTGTGGGCCACGCGCCAAGACGCGCTGGCGGTGGTCAAGTGATGATGAGCTGGTCGCGCTGCACGACGTTTGCGGTGCTGTGCGGGGCGAGCGTGTTCGCCTTCGCGCAGTCGTCGAGTGCCACGATGGGCGCAGACGCCGCGCGTGGTGTGCTGCGCGCCTCGCAGGAAGCGGTGCTGGCCAGCACGATCTCCACACGTGTCACCTCGATGCCCTATCGCGAAGGGGATCGTTTTGCCAAGGGGGCGACCCTGGTCGCCTTCGATTGTTCGCGTCTGAAGGCCGAGCACAACGCAGCGCTTGCCAGCCAGGCTGCCGAAGCACGCAACGCGCAAATGCAGGCCGAGTTGTTGCGCGTGCAAGCCACCGGCAAAGCCGATCTCGACATCGCCCTCGAGCGCGAACGCGAGCGCGCCGCGCAGGCCCAGGCGATCGCGCAACACATGCGTGGCTGCAGCGTCTTGGCCCCCTTCGCCGGACGTGTGGTCGAAACCTACGCCCGCGCGCACGAAACACCACCCGGCAACGAGAAGCTGTTGCGCATCGTCAGCGATGGCCCGCTCGAGTTGCATGTGGTCGTGCCCTCGCGTTGGCTTACGTGGCTGAAGCCGGGTGCCGACTTCGATGTCAAGGTCGACGAGACAGGGGATGTCGTGCGTGCCGTGGTGCAGCGTGTCAGCGCCGCGGTGGACCCCGTGAGCCAGACGGTGAAGATCATCGCCACGGTCCACAAGGCGCCCGCGCTGGTATTGCCTGGTATGAGCGGAAGCGTGGCGCTGGTCGGCAAGGGGGCAGACAAGCCGGTACCCGTGCCATCCCCAGCAATACCAGTACCAGCCGCCGCTGCACCTAAGACCCCGGCCAAATCCATGGTCGGTGCCACGGCGCGCTCTGAACGGTTTTGAGGTTTTGTGACCGACGCTTCCACCGTCGAGCGCAAGGTCGTGCCCACCGTGGTGCGGTCTCTCACGCGTGCGCCTTCGAAGGCTGCGGCAGCGGATGCGTCGTCGTCGGCAGCGGCGAAGCCGACCGCCGCGCCCAGCACGGCCAGTGAGCTCATCCGCATCGAAGGCGAGATCCGCGCGCTGACCAGCAGTCATGAGTTGGCCTTGCACCTGGTCAACGAAATCGGTGCCGTGGTCGCGTGCGATCAGGCGCTGGTGTTTCGCGCCGACGCGGCCGCGAAAGGCGCTGCGCCACGTTGGCGTCTCGAGGCTGCGGCCTCGCTGGCGACGGTGCAGCGAGAAGCGCCGCTGGTGCGCTGGCTCGACGAACTTGCTCGAGCGGTGCACGCGCATGAAGGCACCGCACGCGTCTTCAGCGTGGCCGATCATGCCAAGCTGGATGACCCCAGCGCGCAGCACATGGCGCTTGCGCACGGCCTGTGGCTGCCGATGCCCGATCACCACGGTCGTGCGTCGATGGCGGCGATGCTGCTGGCCAAGCAGCCTTGGGAATCGAACCCCTTCGTCATCGCCCGGCGCATGGCTGATGCCTACGCTCACGCCCAGCTTGCGATCACCGGTCGCAGCGTAGGTGTGGCGTGGCACGAGCGCCTGCATGGCACGCGCTGGAAGGTCTGGTCGGCTGGTGGTGCACTCGTGGCCGCGGCGCTGGGTCTGGTGCACGTGCCTTTGTCGACCCTCTCGCCGGTGGAAGTTGCGCCGTCCGAGCCTTTTGTGGTGGCCGCGCCGGTGCCCGGTGTCGTCGAGCGACTGCTGGTTGAACCCGGTGCCGAGGTCAAGGCCGGCGAGCCGCTGGTGCAGCTTGTCGACACCAGCCTTCGCAATGAATTCGAAGTGTCCACTCAGCGCCTGGGGGTGGCGCGTGCGCGCACCTTGCGCGTGCAGCAGGCCGCGGTCGACGATCCGGCGGCCAAGCGCGAATTGGCGATTGCACAAACCGAACAAGCCGTGGCTCAGGCCGAGCGCGACTTTGCCCAAGCCATGCTCGCCAAGTCCGTGCTCTCGGCGTCCATCGATGGCGTGGCCTTGTTCGGCGACGCACGTGATTGGATGGGCCGCCCGGTGGCGGTGGGCGAAGCCATCCTGCGCGTCGCCGATGCAAGCAAGACCGAGTTCCAGCTTCGTGTGCCGGTGGCCGACGCCGTCAACGTGCGCGTGGGTCTGCCGGTGCAAGTGTTCCTCGACGCCGACCCGCTCGACCCGCGTCACGCCGTCGTTACGCGCGTGGCCTACAAGGCCGAGGCGGATGCGGCCGGCGTTGCGTCCTTTCTGGTGACTGCGCGCCTCGAAGGTGAAGGCCAGTCAGTGCCGCAGTTGGGCATGCGTGGCACGGCGCAGGTGCGCGGTGAAGACGTCTCGCTCTTCTATTACCTCTTCAGGCGCCCGCTGACGGCAGTGCGGCAGACCCTCGGCCTCTGAACGCGAAGGCGTGCCCGTGACCGAAGAGCCGAAGGATCTCGAGCTGCCGCCGCTGCGTGATGACCTGCAGCTTCACGAAGGTGCACCCAGCCGCGACGGCACGGCCGTGTGGACGATTCAGGATCCGATCGCGCAACGTTTCTTCGAAGTCGATGCACAGCTGGTGTCGGTGCTCTCGCTTTGGAATTGTGGTCGCTCCTCTGGCGTCGACGCACTGATGCGGGCGCGGGGCGACCTGCCGCCCGATGCCGCGCAATGGAAGTCGATCCTCGAGTTCTTCGAGATCAACGGCTTGACACGCCCCGTCGCGGGGCGCAGCTTCGCCAGGGTCAAGGCTGCGCAGCCTGCAAAGCAAGGCTGGTGGACGCGCCTGATCCACAACTACCTCTTCTTCAAGGTTCCGCTCGCTCGGCCGGATGCATTCCTGCGCCGCACGCTGCCCTTCATCGAGCCGCTGTATTCGTGGGTGGCGCTCGTAGGCTGGATCCTTGCCGGGCTGCTGGGTCTGCACCTGGTGTCGCGCCAGTGGGAAACCTTCGTCGGCACCTTCGCTGATCTGACGAACCCCGCGGGCATGGCGCTCTTCGTCGCAAGCCTTGCGGTGGTGAAGGCGTTGCACGAACTGGGGCACGGCTACACCGCGGTCAGAGAGGGATCACGCGTCAGCACCATGGGCGTGGCCTTCATGGTGATGGTGCCCGTGCTCTACACCGACACCACCGACGCTTGGCGCTTGTCGTCGCACCGCGCGCGCGTGGCGATCGACGTTGCCGGCATCGCGGTGGAACTGATGATCGCCGTGGCTGCCACGCTGGCCTGGTGCGTGCTTGACGATGGCTTGGCGCGCTACGTTGCGTTTGCCCTGGCGACGTCGGGTTGGGCGATGAGCCTGCTGGTCAACCTCAACCCGCTGATGCGCTTCGACGGCTACTACATCTTCAGCGACTGGCTCAATCTGCCCAACCTGCAAGACCGCAGCTTCGCGATGGGCCGCTGGTGGATGCGCCGCACGTTGTGGGGTTGGAAGATGCCGCAGCCCGAAGCCTGCGGCCCACGCCGCGCGGTGTTCTTCGTGCTCTTCGCTTTCGCCACCTGGATCTATCGCCTGGTGCTGTTCCTCGGCATTGCCTTGCTGGTGTATTACTTCTTCTTCAAGGCGCTGGGTATCGTGCTGTTCCTCGTCGAAATACTCTGGTTCATTGCGTTGCCCATCTGGCGTGAGCTGCGTGCGTGGCACCAGCAGCGTGGCCACTTCGGCGCGCGTGCACGTTGGACCGCGGGCCTGGCGATGGTGGCGCTTGCGGCCATGCTGGTGCCCTGGTCAGCCACGATCCGCGTGCCCGCCGTGATGGCCGCAGCGGAGCAGGCACCGGCCTATGCGCCGCGTCCCGCGCGTGTGACCGAGATACTGGTGAGTCAGGGCGATGCTGTGCGTGCCGGTCAGGCGCTGATGCGCCTCGAGGCCCCCGAGATCGAGAACGCCTTGACCCGATCACGCGAGCGCGAAGCCGCACTGCGTGAGCGCATCGCGCGCGCGGGTTCCGACGCACAAGACCGCGCCGAATCACTCGTGCTGCGCCGCGAACGTCAGCTCGAGCAGGAGCGCATTGCCGGGCTCGAACGTGATCGTGAGCGCCTGACCGTGCGTGCCCCCATCGACGGCCGCGTGGTGCAGCTCGCACCCGAACTGCACGCCGGGCGTTGGGTGGACGACAAGACCAACCTCGCATGGATTGCCACGCCCGAACGGTTGGTCGCGCGAGGTTATGTGCAAGCCGACGAGGCGCGCCGCTTGCTCACCGGCAAAGAGGGAAGCTTTCGTGACGACGGCATCACCGGGCTCGAAGCCACGGTGCAGGTGGAACGTGTTGGCGCGGCGGCCTCACGCTCGATGGACGTGTGGCTGCTGGCCTCGTCCTTCGGCGGCCCGATCGCGTCGCGTCAGGCGCGTGAGCGTCCCCAGTCCGAGCAGGCATTGATCGAAGTCAAGGCCGTCGCATCGGCTGACACGGCGTCTTGGCCGGTCGCGGAAGTTCGCGGCGAGATGCTGCTGAGTGCCAAGCCCATCAGCTTGGCTGAACGCGCCTGGCGCCGCGTGGTCCAGGTCTGGAGCCGGGAACGCAGCGCATAAGGGTAGGCGGTCAGGAGAGTCCGCGCCACATGTGCGGTCCGAACGGTTTCGCTGTAACCCACAGGGGACTTGCAGCCACCGAACCCCCTCATGCAGGGGACACTTCTAAAACCAGGGGGCTGCGTCCCTGGGTTGTGTAGTTTGCAACTGAGCGCGAGGCGAGGTATCCATGAGCGAGACGAAAAACCGGCATCACACCCGTCATCAAACTGCGGGGAAGGTGCGCAAGAAATCACGCACGATGCCGCGCATGAGCGTTCTGGAACCGCGTGTGCTGCTCGACGCCGCGCTGGTTCAAACGTCGGTGCAAGCGATGGATGCCGTATGGCGTGGCGACACGGGTTCGCGGCAGACGCAAGATCAACTGTTTGCTGCGCTTGCCGATACCGACAACACGTCCCTGACGAGCGATGCGCCCGACGCCCCGACGGCCGAGAGCTCGAGCGCCCTGGAAAGCGACGCGCTGGTCGCGGCACCGGTGTCGCGTCGCAACGAGATCGCCTTCGTCGACGGCGGTGTGCGGGATCTGGAAGGGTTGCTCGCAGGCATTGATCCATCGATCGAGGTCATCGTTCTTGACGTGAACCGCGATGGCGTCGAGCAGATCGCGGCAGCGCTGGCAGGCCGGCGAGACCTGAGCGCGATCCACATCCTCGGCCACGGTGACGAAGGCACCATCGACCTTGGCAACACGGTGCTTGAACGCCGCGTCCATGCAGGGCGAGCACCTCGACGAGTTGCACACGATCGGCCTGGCCTTGTCGGCCGACGCCGACATCCTTATCTATGGATGCGACTTTGCGGGTGGCGAACTCGGCCTGCGCGCGGCGATGCTGCTGGGTGGCATCACCGGCGCCGACGTCGCCGCCGTCGATCGACACGACCGGCCACACCCTGCTCGATGGCAACTGGACCCTCGAGCAACGCATCGGCAACGTTCGAGGCCACAGTCCTTGTGGCCGAAGACTGGCTGGACGTGCTTGGCCCCGACGGTTGGACCATCACCGGCAGCACGAACGTTGCCGAAGGCCAGAACGCGACCTACACCATCAGCTTCCGCGAAGCCGTCGCCTACGGTTCGACGGCGTCGGTCAATCTGGCCGCCACCTACGGCAGCGCGTCGGCTGCCGACTTCTCCACCAGCGGCTTGCCCGCCGACGTCACGACCGCCATCCGCGCGTTGGTCGCGAACCGCAATGACCTGACGTTCGACGGCACCACGTTGACCTACAGGCCAACCTACAGCATCAACTACAGCGCCACCGGGGGCGCAGGCTTCACCAGCATTGCTGGCACCGGCACGGCGCTGAACATCGCGAACGACGCGAACGTTCTGCGCGCCATCGGCTTCTCGTTCAATTTCTACGGTACGGCCTACACGCAGCTGTACGTCAGCGACAACGGCTACGTCACCTTCGGCACGGGCGTCAACGACGGCAACAACGTAACCATGGCGGCCGGCAATGTGCTGGGCGGCCGCCCCACCATCGCAGCCTATTGGGACCAGCTGAACCCAAGCCTCGCCGGCGCCGTCGACGTATTCGTACAGACCGTTGGCGTTGCCGGCAGCTCGCGAGTTCATCGTGCAATGGAACGACCTGCGCGTTGCCGGTGGCACCACCGGTGGCACCTTCCAGCTGCGGCTGTCGGAAGCCACCGGCCAAGTGCAAGTGCTGTACCCGGACGTTGTCTGGACCGGAACGACCGCTGACAACGGCGGCAGCGGCACGGTTGGCGTTCAGAACGGCACCGGGGTTGCGACGCAGCACAGCTTCAACACCAACCCCACCATCGCCAACGGATCGTCCATCACCTACCTGCCCACGGTACCGATGGCGGACCTGACGTTCAGCGTCGCCAGCACCGTCGACACGATTGGCGAAAGCTCCGAGACCTACAGCCTTGCGCTGTCGACAGCCGTCAACAGCACACTGGGCACCACGACCAGCATCACGACCACGATCACCGACAACACTGCGGCCGATCTCGACAGCGATGGTGTTGGCAACGTGGTCGACATCGACGACGACAACGACGGCCTGCTGGACTCGACCGAGGGCTACAGCGTTGGCACGTCGGCGCGCACCACGGCATGGACGATTGCTGGCAACACGGCCACGATGAACCTCGGCAACGGGGTGGTGGTGCGTGCGGTCCGCAGCGGCGCAGCCGCCTTCGCCTCGGGCAACTTCAACCCAGCGGGTGCCACCTTCTGGAGCCCCAACCTCGCCGGCGCGGTCAGCCTGGAGGGGGCCTTCGCCTGGAACGAATCCATCACCTTCAGCTTCGAGAACACGTTGGGCACTGCCATCAGCGTGCTGAACCCGATGCTGCACCTAGACCGCATCGGCGGCCAGGGCGGAGGCTTGCAGAACTCGGCTTCGCTCGAACTGCGCAACGGGGTGACGTGGACCGAAATTTCAGGCACCGCCGACTTTCTGTCCACCGCCAACAGCGTTCGCGACGGTGGTGCCGGCACAGCGTCGGGCCCGGGGTACACGTCCGAGTCTTCGGCGGACGACATCACCGGCACGGCTGCCGGGTCGTTTCGCCTGAACGGTGAGATCAGCAGCTTCACCATCGACTTCCGCAAGTCGGCCCCTACGCCGCCGGTTTCGACGGCATCGAATTCATCCTCGAAGCCGCGCCAGTCACCACGCGCAACACCGACGCACGCGGCCCGGCCGACCACCGCGACCTTGACGTTGACGACGACGGCATCACCGACAACGTGGAAGCGCAGACCACGGCGGGCTACATCGCGCCCACCCCAGGCGACACCGACGGCGACGGCCTGTCCAACGTGTACGACGCAACGTCCACCACCGGCGCTGCCGGCAGCAACGGCCTGACACCGGCCAACACCGACAGCGCCGACGCTGTCGACTACCTTGACGCCGACAGCGACAACGACGGTCGCGCCGACATCACCGAACGCGGCGACGGCCAGGCGACCTCCGTCACGTCAACCACCGACACCGACGGCGACGGCCTGCTCGACATCTTCGAAGCAGGCAGCATCAGCGACGGCTTCGACGTCAACGACAGCAACCGCGACGCCACGACGATCAACCTGGCCGGTGCGGGCGACACCATCCTGGCCAACGGCAGCGATGCCGTGCCGCTGGTGCGCGACCTGCTGTTCCGCGCCGACCACACGCCGATCATCGACCTGAACTCGAGCGCCACCAACGGCGACGTGGCCCGAGGCTGGACGGCGACCTACAACGAAGGCGACGCGGCCCTGGCGGTGACGGACAGCGACGCCGACGTGCGCGACTGGAACGAAGCCGATCTGACGCGGCTGACCATCGCGGTGGCGGGCGTGAGCAATGGTGCGTCCGAAGTGGCGACCATCGGCGGGCAAGCGTTCGCGCTGAACGCGGGCGCCACGCTGACCGCCACCGTCGGCGGCACCACCTTCAACATCGCCTACGCGGCCAACACCTTCACGATCACCAACAACCTCGGCACCACGACGCCGATGGCGCAAGCGGACATTGACACGCTGATCCGCAGCATCACCTACGTCAACAGCTCGCAGGCGCCCACCGCGGGCAACCGCACGTTCACGTTCACGCTGACCGACGCGAACAACCACGCGTCGACCGCAGCGGTATCGACGATCACGGTCACGGCGGTCAATGACCGGCCCGACCTGACGCTTCCGGCGTCGATCGGCGTCACCGAAGATGTGGCCTCGCCGCTCACCGGCCTGTCGTTCTCCGACGTTGATGCGGGTACCAGCAACGTCACCGTCACCCTGGCGGTCGCCACGGGCACGATCGGCGCCACCACGGGCGGCGGCGTCACCGTCGGCGGCACCGCCACGGCGCGCACGTTGACGGGCACGGTGGCCAACATCAACGCCTTCATCGCGGCGTCGGGCGTCAGCTACACGACGGCACTCAACGACACCACCACCCAGACGCTGACCGTCACGATCAACGACGGAGGCAACACCGGCGCCGACCCCGGCACCTCGGGTACTGCCACCACCGAAGAGCGCAGCGCCACCGTGACGCTGAACGTCACGAGCCAACCCGACCCGGCCGTCATCGGCGGCGACGCCACCGGCAGCGTCATCGAAGACGCAACGACGCCGAACCTCACCGACAGCGGCACGCTGACCATCAGCGATCCGGATGCAGGCGAAGCCGTCTTCACCGCCGGCACCCTTGCGGGCACCTACGGCAGCCTTGCGATGACGGCGGGCGGCACGTGGACGTACACGGCTGCCAACAACCAGGCCGCGATTCAATCGCTTGGCGCAGGCGACACGCTGACCGACACGTTCACCGTGACTTCGGTCGATGGCACCACGCACAGCGTCACGATCACTATCAACGGCGTGAACGACGCTGCCGTGATTGCGGGCGATGACGTCGGCTCGGTGACCGAAGACGCGACAACGCCGAACCTCACCGATACCGGCACGCTGACCGTGACCGATGCCGATGGCGGCGAAGCCAGCTTCACGCCCTCGACGACCGCAGGCACTTACGGCACGCTGGTGCTGAACGCGGCAGGCGCGTGGACCTACACCGCTGCAAACAACCAAGCCGCGATCCAGGCACTGGGCGCTGGTGACACGCTGACCGACACCTTCACGGTGGCTTCGGCGGATGGCACGACGCACAGCGTCACCGTCACGATCAACGGCGCGAACGACGCTGCCGTCATCGGTGGTGACGACGCTGGCTCGGTGACCGAAGACGCGACAACGCCGAACCTCACCGACGGCGGCACGCTGACGGTGACCGACACCGACGGCGGCGAAGCCAGCTTCACGCCTTCGACGACCGCAGGTACTTACGGCACGCTGGTGCTGAACGCGGCGGGAACGTGGACCTACACAGCGGCGAACAATCAAGCCGCGATTCAAGCGCTGGGCGTCGGTGACACGCTGATCGACACCTTCATCGTGGCTTCGGCCGATGGCACGACGCGCAGCGTCACCGTCACGATCAACGGCGTCAATGACACGGCCGTGATCGGTGGCGATGCGACTGGCAGCGTCACCGAAGACGCGACAGCGCCGAACCTCACCGACACCGGCACGTTGACCGTGACCGACGCCGATGGCGGCGAAGCCGTCTTCACCCCTTCGACGACCGCAGGCACCTACGGCACGCTGGTGCTGAACGCGGCAGGAGCGTGGACCTACACGGCCGCGAACAACCAGGCGGCGATCCAGGCCCTGGGCGCCGGTGACACGCTGACCGACACCTTCACCGTTGCATCGGCAGACGGCACGACGCACAGCGTCACGGTCACGATCAACGGCGTGAACGACGCCGCGGTCATCGCGGGCGATGACGTTGGGTCGGTGACCGAAGATGCGACGACACCGAACCTCACCGACACCGGCACGCTGACCGTGGCCGACGCGGACGGCGGCGAAGCGACCTTCACGCCGTCGACGACCGCGGGCACCTACGGCACGCTGGTGCTGAACGCGGCAGGCGCGTGGACCTACACAGCCGCGAACAACCAGGCCGCGATCCAGGCCCTGGGTGCAGGCGACACGCTGACCGACACCTTCACGGTCACATCGCTCGACGGCACGACGCACGTCGTGACGGTCACGATCAACGGCGTCAACGACGCTGCGGTCATCGGTGGCGATGCGATCGGCGCGGTGACTGAAGACGCGACCACGCCGAACCTCACCGACACCGGCACGCTGACGATCAGCGACACGGACGCCGGCGAAGCCAGCTTCACCGCTGGGACGCAAGCCGGCACCTATGGCTCGCTGGCGCTCGATGCCGCAGGCGTGTGGACCTACACGGCCGCGAACAACCAGGCCGCGATCCAGGCGCTCGGTGCAGGGGACACGCTGACCGACACGTTCACGGTCACATCGCTCGACGGCACCACGCACGTCGTCACCATCACGATCAACGGCGTCAATGACGCCGCGGTCATCGGCGGCGACGCCACTGGCTCGGTCACCGAGGATGCGACGACGCCGAACCTGACCGACACGGGCACGCTGACGATCACCGACACGGACGCTGGCGAAGCCAGCTTCACCGCAGGTACGCAAGCCGGCACCTACGGCTCGCTGGTCCTCGACGCCGCAGGCGTCTGGACCTACACGGCCGCCAACAGCCAGGCCGCGATCCAGGCGCTCGGCGCCGGCGACACGCTGACCGACACGTTCACGGTCACTTCGCTCGACGGCACCACGCACGTCGTCACGGTGACCATCAACGGCGTCAACGACGCGGCGGTGATCGGTGGCGACGCCACTGGCTCGCGTCACCGAAGATGCGACCACGCCGAACCTGACCGACACCGGCACGCTGACGATCAGCGACACCGACGGCGGCGAAGCCAGCTTCACAGCAGGCACGCAAGCCGGCACCTACGGCTCGCTGGCCCTCGACGCCGCCGGCGTGTGGACCTACACGGCCGCCAACAACCAAGCTGCGATCCAGGCGCTCGGTGCCGGCGACACGCTGACCGACACGTTCACGGTGACGTCGCTCGACGGCACCACGCACGTCGTGACTGTCACGATCACCGGCGTCAACGACGCCGCGGTCATCGGTGGCGACGCCGCCGGCTCAGTGACTGAAGACGCGACCACGCCGAACCTGACCGACACGGGCACGCTGACGATCAGCGACACGGATGGCGGCGAAGCCAGCTTCACAGCAGGCACGCAAGCCGGCACCTACGGCTCGCTGGTCCTCGATGCCGCCGGCGTGTGGACCTACACGGCCGCGAACAACCAAGCCGCGATCCAGGCGCTTGGTGCCGGCGACACCCTGACCGACACGTTCACGGTTGCGTCGTCTCGACGGCACCACGCACATCGTGACCGTCACGATCAACGGCGTCAATGACGCCGCGGTCATCGGCGGCGACGCCACTGGCACAGTCACCGAGGACGCGACGACGCCGAACCTGACCGACACCGGCACGCTGACCATCAACGATACGGACGGCGGCGAAGCCAGCTTCACCGCTGGAACGCAAGCCGGCACCTACGGCTCGCTGGTCCTCGACGCCGCCGGCGTGTGGACCTACACCGCCGCCAACGGCCAGGCCGCGATCCAGGCGCTCGGTGCCGGCGACACGCTGACCGACACCTTCACGGTCACGTCGCTCGACGGCACAACGCACATCGTCACCATCACGATCACCGGCGTCAACGACGCCGCGGTGATCGGCGGCGATGCGATCGGTCAGTGACCGAAGACGCGACCACGCCGAACCTGACCGACACCGGCACCCTGACGATCAGCGACACGGACGGCGGCGAAGCCAGCTTCACCGCTGGGACGCTAAGCCGGCACCTATGGCTCGCTGGCGCTCGACGCCGCCGGCGTGTGGACCTACACCGCCGCCAACGGCCAGGCCGCGATCCAGGCGCTCGGTGCCGGCGACACGCTGACCGACACGTTCACGGTCACGTCGCTCGACGGCACCACGCACAGCGTCACCATCACGATCACCGGCGTCAACGACGCGGCGGTGATCGGCGGCGACGCCACCGGCAGCGTCACCGAGGACGCGACCACGCCCGAACCTCACCGACACCGGCACGTTGACCGTGACCGACACCGATGCCGGCGAAGCCAGCTTCACCGCCGCGACGACCGCCGGCACCTACGGCACGCTGGCGCTCGACGCCGCCGGCAGCTGGACCTACACCGCCGCCAACGGCCAGGCCGCGATCCAGGCGCTCGGCGCCTGGGCGACACGCTCACCGACACGTTCACGGTGACGTCGGCTGGACGGCACCACGCACAGCGTCACCATCACGATCAATGGCGTCAACGACGCGGCGGTGATCGGTGGCGACGCCACCGGCGCCGTGACCGAAGACGCGACAACGCCGAACCTGACCGACACCGGCACGCTGACGATCAGCGACACCGATGCGGCGAAGCCAGCTTCACCGCGGACACGCAAGCCGGCACCTACGGCTCGCTGACCCTCGACGCCGCCGGCGTGTGGACCTACACCGCCGCGAACAACCAAGCCGCGATCCAGGCGCTCGGCGCCGGCGATACGCTGACCGACACGTTCACGGTCACGTCGCTCGACGGCACGACGCACATCGTCACCGTCACGATCACCGGCGTCAACGACGCTGCGGTCATCGGCGGCGACGCCGCCGGCTCGGTGACCGAAGACGCGACGCACGCCGAACCTGACCGACACGCGGCACGCTGACGATCAGCGACACGGATGCCGGCGAAGCCAGCTTCACCGCAGGCACGCACGCCGGCACCTACGGCTCGCTCGCCCTCGACGCCGCCGGCATCTGGACCTACACCGCCGCGAACGGCCAGGCCGCGATCCAGGCGCTCGGCGCCGGCGACACGCTCACCGACACGTTCACGGTCACGTCGCTCGACGGCACCACGCACACCGTCACCATCACGATCAACGGCGTCAACGACGCCGCGGTGATCGGTGGCGATCGACCGGGTCGCGTGACCGAGGACGCGACGACGCCCGAACCTCACCGACAGCGGTACGCTGACGATCACCGACACCGACACCGGCGAGGCCAGCTTCACCGCCGCGACCATCGCCGGCACCTACGGCTACCTCGCGCTCGACGCCGCCGGCACCTGGACCTACACCGCCGCCAACGGCCAGGCCGCGATCCAGGCGCTCGGCGCCGGCGACACGCTCACCGACACGTTCACGGTGACGTCGCTCGACGGCACCACGCACAGCGTCACCATCACGATCAACGGCGTCAACGACGCCGCGGTGATCGGTGGCGACGACGCCGGCGCGGTGACCGAAGACGCGACCACGCCGAACCTGACCGACACCGGCACGCTGACCATCAGCGATACCGACGCCGGCGAGGCCAGCTTCACCGCGCGGCACCTGGCCGGCACCTACGGCTCGCTCGTCGCTCGACGCCGCCGGCGCCTGGACCTACACCGCCGCCAACGGCCAGGCCGCGATCCAGGCGCTCGGCGCCGGCGACACGCTGACCGACACGTTCACGGTGACGTCGCTCGACGGCACCACGCACAGCGTCACCATCACGATCACCGGCGTCAACGACGCCGCGGTGATCGGCGGCGACGCCGCCGGCTGCGGTGACCGAAGACGCGACCACGCCGAACCTGACCGACACCGGCACGCTGACGGTCAGCGACACCGACGGCGGCGAGGCCAGCTTCACCGCAGCGACGCAGCCGGCACCTACGGCGCGCTCGCGCTCGACGCCGCCGGCGTCTGGACCTACACCGCCGCCAACGGCCAGGCCGCGATCCAGGCGCTCGGCGCCGGCGACACGCTGACCGACACGTTCACGGTCACATCGCTCGACGGCACGACGCACAGCGTCACCATCACGATCACCGGCGTCAACGACGCCGCGGTGATCGGCGGCGACGCCACCGGCGCGGTGACCGAAGACGCGACCACGCCGAACCTGACCGACACCGGCACGCTGACCATCAGCGACACGGACGCCGGCGAGGCCAGCTTCACCGCTGGCGACGCAAGCCGGCACCTACGGCTCGCTGGCGCTCGACGCCGCAGGCGTGTGGACCTACACGGCCGCGAACAACCAGGCCGCGATCCAGGCGCTCGGCGCCGGCGACACGCTGACCGACACGTTCACGGTGACGTCGCTCGACGGCACGACGCACGTCGTCACGATCACGATCAACGGCGTCAACGACGCCGCGGTGATCGGTGGCGACGCCACTGGCGCGGTCACCGAAGATGCGACGACGCCGAATCTGACCGACACCGGCACGCTGACCATCAGCGATACGGACGGCGGCGAAGCCAGCTTCACCGCAGGTACGCAAGCCGGCACCTACGGCTCGCTGGTCCTCGATGCCGCAGGCGTGTGGACCTACACGGCCGCGAACAACCAAGCCGCGATCCAAGCGCTCGGTGCAGGCGACACGCTGACCGACACCTTCACGGTCACATCGCTCGACGGCACGACGCACGTCGTGACGGTCACGATCAACGGCGTCAATGACGCTGCGGTCATCGGTGGCGACGCCATCGGTGCAGTGACTGAAGACGCGACCACGCCGAACCTGACCGACACCGGCACGCTGACGATCAGCGACACGGACGGCGGCGAAGCCAGCTTCACGGCTGGGACGCAAGTCGGCACCTATGGCTCGCTGGTCCTCGATGCCGCCGGCGTGTGGACCTACACGGCCGCCAACAACCAAGCCGCGATTCAGGCGCTCGGTGCAGGCGACACGCTGACCGACACCTTCACGGTCACGTCGCTCGACGGCACGACGCACGTCGTGACGGTCACGATCAACGGCGTCAATGACGCTGCGGTCATCGGTGGCGATGCGCATCGGTGCAGTGACTGAAGACGCGACCACGCCGAACCTGACCGACACCGGCACGCTGACGATCAGCGACACGGACGGCGGCGAAGCCAGCTTCACGGCTGGGACGCAAGTCGGCACCTATGGCTCGCTGGTGCTCGATGCCGCAGGCGTGTGGACCTACACGGCCGCGAACAACCAAGCGGCCATTCAGGCTCTCGGTGCAGGCGATACGCTGACCGACACGTTCACCGTGACATCGCTCGACGGCACAACGCACGTCGTGACGGTCACGATCAACGGCGTGAATGACGCGGCGGTCATCGGTGGCGATGCCACTGGCACAGTCACTGAAGATGCGACGACGCCGAACCTGACCGATACAGGCACGCTGACGATCAGCGACACGGATGGTGGCGAAGCCAGCTTCACAGCAGGCACGCAAGCTGGCACCTACGGCTCGTTGGTCCTTGACGCTGCAGGCGTGTGGACCTACACGGCTGCGAACAACCAAGCCGCCATTCAGGCGCTAGGTGCAGGCGACACGCTGACCGACACCTTCACGGTCACATCGCTCGACGGCACAACGCACGTCGTGACGGTCACGATCAACGGCGTCAATGACG
This sequence comes from uncultured beta proteobacterium, assembly GCA_963738615.1. Classification (GTDB taxonomy): domain Bacteria; phylum Pseudomonadota; class Gammaproteobacteria; order Burkholderiales; family Burkholderiaceae_C; genus CAVTWY01. The sequence goes on along the minus strand of CAVTXI010000004.1, from coordinate 885,606 downwards.
CAGCGGTGATCGCGGGTGACGATGTTGGCTCGGTCACCGAAGATGCAACGACGCCGAACCTCACTGACACGGGCACGCTGACGATCAGCGATACCGATGGTGGCGAAGCCAGCTTCATAGCTGGTACGCAAGCCGGCACCTACGGCTCGCTGATCCTTGATGCCGCAGGCGTGTGGACCTACACGGCCGCGAATAACCAAGCTGCGATTCAAGCGCTTGGTGCAGGCGACACGCTGACCGACACCTTCACGGTCACATCGCTCGACGGCACGACACACGTCCTGACGGTCACGATCAACGGCGTGAATGACGCTGCTGTCATCGGTGGCGACGCCATCGGTGCAGTGACTGAAGACACGACCACGCCGAACCTCACTGACACCGGCACGCTGACGATCAGCGACACGGATGGTGGTGAAGCCAGCTTCACGGCAGGCACGCAAGCTGGCACCTACGGCTCGCTGGTCCTTGATGCCGCAGGCGTGTGGACCTACACGGCTGCGAACAACCAACCTGCGATTCAAGCGCTAGGTGCAGGCGACACGCTCACCGACGCCTTCACCGTGACTTCGCTCGACGGCACGACGCACGTCGTGACGGTGACGATCAATGGTGTGAACGACGCTGCGGTCATCGGTGGTGATGCCACAGGCGCCGTCACTGAAGACGCGACAACGCCGAACCTTACCGACACCGGCACGTTGACGATCAGCGACACCGACGGCGGCGAAGCCAGCTTCACAGCAGGCACGCAAGCCGGCACCTACGGCTCGCTGGTGCTCGACGCTGCGGGCGTGTGGACCTACACGGCTGCGAACAACCAACCTGCGATTCAAGCGCTAGGTGCAGGCGACACGCTCACCGACGCCTTCACCGTGACTTCGCTCGACGGCACGACGCACGTCGTGACGGTGACGATCAATGGTGTGAACGACGCTGCGGTCATCGGTGGTGATGCCACAGGCGCCGTCACTGAAGATGCGACGACGCCGAACCTGACCGACACGGGCACGCTGACGATCAGCGACACGGACGGCGGTGAAGCCAGCTTCACAGCGGGTACGCAGGCCGGCACCTACGGCTCGCTGGCACTTAGTGCCGCAGGCGTTTGGACCTACACGGCCGCGAACAACCAAGCCGCCATTCAGGCGCTTGGTGCAGGCGACACGCTGACCGACACCTTCACGGTCACATCGCTCGACGGCACGACGCACGTCGTGACGGTCACGATCAACGGCGTGAATGACGCTGCGGTCATCGGTGGCGACGCCACAGGCTCCGTCACTGAAGACACGACCACGCCGAACCTCACTGACACGGGCACGCTGACGATCAGCGACACCGACGGTGGCGAAGCCAGCTTCACGGCTGGAACGCAAGCCGGCACCTACGGCTCGTTGGTCCTCGATGCCGCAGGCGTGTGGACCTACACGGCAGCCAACAACCAAGCTGCCATTCAGGCTCTCGGTGCAGGCGATACGCTGACCGACACGTTCACGGTTGCGAGTCTCGACGGCACGACGCACGTCGTGACTGTCACGATCAATGGTGTCAACGACGCTGCGGTCATCGGTGGCGACGCCACTGGATCCGTCACCGAAGACGCGACCACGCCGAACCTCACTGACACGGGCACGCTGACGATCAGTGATACCGATGGTGGCGAAGCCAGCTTCACGGCTGGAACGCAAGCTGGCACATACGGCTCGCTGGTCCTCGATGCCGCAGGCGTGTGGACCTACACGGCAGCCAACAACCAAGCTGCCATTCAGGCTCTCGGTGCAGGCGACACGCTCACCGACACCTTCACGGTCACATCGCTCGACGGCACAACGCACGTCGTGACGGTCACGATCAACGGCGTGAATGACGCTGCGGTCATCGGCGGCGATGCCACCGGATCGGTGACTGAAGACGCGACCACGCCGAACCTCACTGACACGGGCACGCTGACGATCAGCGACACGGACGGCGGCGAAGGCAGCTTCACGGCTGGGACGCAAGTCGGTACCTATGGCTCGCTGGTGCTCGATGCCGCAGGCGTGTGGACCTACACGGCCGCGAACAACCAAGCTGCGATTCAAGCGCTCGGTACAGGCGACACGCTCACCGACACCTTCACCGTGACTTCGCTCGACGGCACGACGCACGTCGTGACGGTCACGATCAATGGCGTGAATGACGCTGCGGTCATCGGTGGCGATGCCACTGGCGCAGTCACCGAAGATGCGACGACACCGAACCTGATCGACACGGGCACGCTGACCATCAGCGACACCGACGGTGGCGAAGCCAGCTTCACGGCTGGAACACAAACCGGCACCTACGGCTCGTTGGTCCTTGATGCCGCAGGCGTGTGGACCTACACGGCTGCGAACAACCAAGCTGCGATTCAAGCGCTCGGTACAGGCGACACGCTGACCGACACCTTCACGGTGACTTCGCTCGACGGCACGACGCACGTCGTGACGGTCACGATCAATGGCGTGAATGACGCGGCGGTCATCGGTGGTGATGCCACCGGTTCGGTCACTGAAGATGCGACGACTCCAAACCTGACCGACACGGGCACGCTGACGATCAGCGACACGGACGGCGGCGAAGCCAGCTTCACGGCTGGAACGCACGCTGGCACCTACGGCTCGTTGGTCCTCGATGCCGCAGGCGTGTGGACCTACACGGCTGCGAACAACCAGGCTGCGATCCAAGCGCTCGGTACAGGTGACACACTGACCGACACGTTCACGGTCACATCGCTCGACGGTACGACGCACGTCGTGACGGTCACGATCAATGGTGTGAATGACGCTGCGGTCATCGGTGGTGACGCCGCAGGCGCAGTCACTGAAGACGCGACGACGCCGAACCTGACCGACACGGGCACGCTGACGATCAGCGACACGGACGGCGGCGAAGCCAGCTTCACGGCTGGAACGCAAGCCGGTACCTACGGCTCGCTGGTCCTTGACGCCGCAGGCGTGTGGACCTACACGGCAGCGAACAACCAAGCTGCGATTCAAGCCCTAGGTGCAGGCGACACGCTGACCGACACCTTCACGGTCACATCGCTCGACGGCACGACACACGTCGTGACTGTCACGATCAATGGTGTGAACGACGTGGCGGTCATCGGTGGCGATGCCACTGGCACAGTCACTGAAGACGCGACCACGCCGAACCTGACCGACACGGGCACGCTGACGATCAGCGACACCGACGGCGGTGAAGCCAGCTTCACGGCTGGTACGCAAGCCGGCACCTACGGCTCGCTGGTGCTCGATGCCGCAGGCGTGTGGACCTACACGGCAGCCAACAACCAAGCCGCCATTCAAGCGCTCGGTGCAGGCGACACGCTCACCGACGCCTTCACCGTGACTTCGCTCGACGGCACGACGCACGTCGTGACGGTCACGATCAACGGCGTGAATGACGCGGCGGTCATCGGTGGTGATGCCGCTGGATCGGTGACTGAAGACGCGACCACGCCGAACCTCACTGACACGGGCACGCTGACGATCAGCGACACGGACGGCGGTGAAGCCAGCTTCACGGCTGGAACGCACGCTGGCACCTACGGCTCGTTGGTCCTCGATGCCGCAGGCGTGTGGACCTACACGGCTGCCAACAACCAAGCTGCGATTCAGGCTCTCGGTGCAGGCGACACGCTGACCGACACCTTCACGGTGACATCGCTCGACGGCACGACGCACGTCGTGACGGTGACGATCAATGGTGTGAACGACGCTGCGGTCATCGGTGGTGATGCCACAGGCTCCGTCACTGAAGACGCGACAACGCCGAACCTGACCGACACGGGCACGCTGACGATCAGCGACACCGACGGTGGCGAAGCCAGTTTCACGGCTGGGACGCAAGTCGGTACCTATGGCTCGTTGGTCCTCGATGCCGCAGGCGTGTGGACCTACACGGCTGCGAACAACCAAGCTGCCATTCAGGCTCTCGGCGCAGGCGATACGCTGACCGACACGTTCACCGTGACATCGCTCGACGGCACAACGCACGTCGTGACGGTCACGATCAACGGCGTGAATGACGCTGCCGTTATCGGTGGTGACGCCACTGGCTCCGTCACTGAAGACACGACAACGCCGAACCTCAATGACACAGGCACGCTGACGATCAGCGACACGGATGGTGGTGAAGCCAGCTTCACGGCTGGAACGCAAGCTGGCACCTACGGCTCGTTGGTCCTTGACGCTGCAGGCGTGTGGACGTACACGGCTGCGAACAACCAAGCCGCCATTCAGGCGCTTGGTGCAGGGGACACGCTGACCGACACCTTCACGGTCACATCGCTCGACGGCACGACGCACGTCGTGACGGTGACGATCAACGGCGTGAATGACGCTGCGGTCATCGGTGGCGACGCCACTGGCACAGTCACTGAGGATGCGACGACGCCGAACCTGACCGACACGGGCACGCTGACGATCAGCGACACGGACGGCGGTGAAGCCAGCTTCACGGCTGGCACGCAAGCTGGCACCTACGGCTCGCTGGTCCTTGACGCCGCAGGCGTGTGGACCTACACAGCAGGCAACAACCAGGCTGCGATCCAAGCGCTCGGTACAGGCGACACGCTGACCGACACCTTCACGGTGACTTCGCTCGACGGCACGACGCACGTCGTGACGGTCACGATCAACGGCGTGAATGACGCTGCTGTCATCGGTGGTGACGCCATCGGTGCTGTCACTGAAGACGCGACGACACCGAACCTGACTGACACGGGCACGCTGACCATCAGCGACACCGACGGCGGTGAAGCCAGCTTCAACGCAGGTACGCAAGCCGGCACCTACGGCTCGTTGGTCCTCGATGCCGCAGGCGTGTGGACCTACACGGCTGCGAACAACCAAGCCTGCGATTCAAGCGCTAGGTGCAGGCGACACGCTGACCGACACCTTCACGGTCACATCGCTTGACGGCACGACGCACGTCGTGACTGTCACGATCAATGGTGTGAACGACGCTGCGGTCATCGGTGGCGACGCCACTGGATCGGTGACTGAAGACGCGACAACGCCGAACCTCACTGACACCGGCACGTTGACGATCAGCGACACCGACGGTGGCGAAGCCAGCTTCACAGCAGGCACGCAAGCCGGCACCTACGGCTCGCTGGCACTTGATGCCGCAGGCGTGTGGACCTACACGGCCGCGAACAACCAAGCTGCGATCCAAGCGCTTGGTGCAGGCGACACGCTGACCGACACCTTCACGGTGACTTCGTCTCGACGGCACGACGCACGTCGTGACTGTCACGATCAACGGCGTGAATGACGCGGCGGTCATCGGTGGTGATGCCATCGGCGCCGTCACTGAAGATGCGACCACGCCGAACCTGACTGACACGGGCACGCTGACGATCAGCGACACAGACGGTGGCGAAGCCAGCTTCACGGCTGGAACGCAAGCCGGCACCTACGGCTCGTTGGTCCTCGATGCCGCAGGCGTGTGGACCTACACGGCAGCGAACAACCAAGCTGCCATTCAGGCTCTCGGTGCAGGCGATACGCTGACCGACACGTTCACGGTCACATCGCTCGACGGCACGACGCACGTCGTGACGGTCACGATCAATGGCGTGAATGACGCTGCTGTCATCGGTGGTGACGCCGCAGGCTCAGTCACTGAAGACACGACCACGCCGAACCTGACCGACACGGGCACGCTGACGATCAGCGACACCGACGGTGGCGAAGCCAGCTTCACGGCTGGTACGCAAGCTGGCACCTACGGCTCGTTGGTCCTTGACGCCGCAGGCGTGTGGACGTACACGGCTGCGAACAACCAGGCTGCCATTCAGGCTCTCGGTGCAGGCGACACGCTGACCGACACGTTCACCGTGACATCGCTCGACGGCACGACCCACGTCGTGACGGTGACGATCAACGGCGTGAATGACGCGGCTGTGATTGGTGGTGACGCCACTTGCTCCGTCACTGAAGACACGACAACGCCGAACCTGACTGACACGGGCACGCTGACCATCAGCGACACCGACGGTGGCGAAGCCAGCTTCACGGCTGGCACGCAAGCTGGCACCTACGGCTCGCTGGTCCTTGACGCCGCAGGCGTGTGGACGTACACGGCTGCGAACAACCAAGCTGCGATTCAGGCTCTTGGTGCAGGCGACACGCTGACCGACACCTTCACGGTGACTTCGCTCGACGGCACGGCGCACGTCGTGACGGTGACCATCAACGGTGTGAATGACGCGGCTGTGATTGGTGGCGACGCCACTGGATCCGTCACCGAAGACGCGACAACGCCGAACCTCACTGACACGGGCACGCTGACGATCAGCGACACGGACGGTGGTGAAGCCAGCTTCACAGCTGGTACGCAAGCTGGCACCTACGGCTCGCTGGTCCTTGATACCGCAGGCGTGTGGACCTACGCGGCTGCGAACAACCAAGCCGCCATTCAGGCTCTCGGTGCAGGCGACACGCTGACCGACACGTTCACGGTCACCTCGCTCGACGGCACGACGCACGTCGTGACGATCACGATCAACGGCGTCAACGATGCGGCGGTCATCGGTGGTGACGCCACTGGATCCGTCACCGAAGATGCGACAACGCCGAACCTCACCGATACGGGCACGCTGACGATCAGCGACACCGATGGTGGAGAAGCGAGCTTCACGGCGGGCACGCAACCCGGCACGTATGGTTCGTTGGTCCTCGATGCAGCAGGCGTGTGGACCTACACGGCTGCCAACAACCAAGCTGCGATTCAAGCGCTCGGTGCAGGCGACACGCTCACCGACACCTTCACGGTCACATCGCTCGACGGCACGACGCACGTCGTGACGGTCACGATCAATGGCGCGAACGACGCTGCGGTCATTGGTGGCGATGCCGCGGGCGCCGTCACCGAAGACGCGACGACCCCCAATTTGACCGACACGGGTACGCTGACCGTCACTGATACAGATACTGGTGAAGTCAGCTTCACAGCGGGCACGCAAGCTGGCACCTACGGCTCGCTGGTCCTTGACGCTGCCGGCGTGTGGACCTATACGGCTGCGAATAACCAAGCTGCGATTCAAGCGCTCGGTACAGGTGACACGCTGACCGACACCTTCACGGTGACATCGCTCGACGGCACGACGCACGTCGTGACAGTGACGATCAATGGTGTCAACGACGCTGCCGTCATCGGTGGCGACTCCACGGGTTCCGTCACCGAGAACGCGACGACGCCAGACCTCACCGACACCGGTACGCTCACGATCAGCGACGCGGACGGCGGCGAAGCCAGCTTCACGCCAAGTACGCAGGCTGGTACCTACGGCTCACTGGCCCTGGATGCAGCAGGCGTCTGGATCTACACCGCGGCCAACGACCAGGCCGCGATTCAGACACTTCGTTCAGGCGACTCGCTGACCGACACCTTCACCGTGACGGCGGTGGACGGTACGACGCACGTCGTCACGGTCACGATCCATGGTGCGAATGACGCAGCTGTGATTGGCGGTGATGCCACCGGCTCCGTCACCGAAGACGCGACCGCGCCGAACCTGACCGACACCGGCGCGCTGACGATCAGTGATGCGGACGCAGGCCAAGCCAGCTTCACGGCGGGCATGCAGACCGGCGCGTACGGCTCGCTGGTGCTTGATGCCGCGGGCGTCTGGATGTACACGGCGGCGAACAACCAAGCTGCGATTCAAGCGCTTGGTACAGGCGACACACTGACCGATACGTTCACCGTGACATCGCTCGATGGCACGACGCACGTCGTAACCATCACGATCAACGGCGTCAACGACGTGGCGGTCATCGGTGGCGATGCGACCGGCTCGGTCACTGAAGATGCGACGACGCCGAATGTCACCGACACCGGCACGCTGGCGATCAGCGACACCGACAGCGGTGAAGGCAGCTTCACGGCTGGAACGCTGCCCGGAACCTACGGCTCGTTGGCGCTCGACGCCGCGGGTGTGTGGGTTTACACGGCCGCGAGCAACCAAGCCGCCATTCAAGCGCTCGGTACCGGCGACTCACTGACCGACACCTTCACGGTGACCTCGCTCGACGGCACGACGCATGTCGTGACGATCACGATCAACGGCGTGAACGATGCGGCTGTCTTCGGTGGCGATACCACCGGCTCGGTCACTGAAGACGCAACGACACCGAACCTGACCGACACGGGCACGCTGACGATCACGGACGCCGATGACGGCGAGGGAACCTTCACGCCTGGCACCCAGGCCGGCACCTACGGTTCGCTGGTACTCGACGCCGCCGGCAACTGGACCTACACCGCAGCGAACAACCAAGCAGCGATCCAGGCGCTTGGAGCGGGCGACACGTTGACCGACACGTTCACCGTGACCTCGCTCGACGGCACGACGCACGTCGTGACCATCACGATCAACGGCACGAACGGCGCCCCTGTCGCTGGCGATTCCACGATTGACGTGAACGAGCAGAGTGTGGGCACCGCGCTCGGACTCAGCGTGCCGACCGACGAAGACGGCAGCACGTTCGTCATCACCGTCACCGGCCTGCCCAGTGTGGGCACGGTCACGCTTGCCGACGGCACGGTGGTCACCAACGGCATGGTCCTGACCAGCGCGCAGCTGGCCGGCCTGCTGTACAACGCGCCGGCCGATCTGGCTGGTTTGACAAGCACAAGCTTCACCTACAGCGTCAGCGACGGCACGGCACCCGCGGTGACCGGCACGGTGACGATCAACGTCGCGCCGGTGAACGATGCGCCCACGGCCATCGACGGCACGGCGAGTGGTCGGGCGGGCCAGCCGATCGCGATTGCGCTGACGGGCAGCGACATCGACGGCACGATCGCTTCGGTGACGGTGACGTTGCCGCCCTCGAGCCAAGGCGTGCTGTACCTCGCCGACGGGACCACGCCAGTCACCCCCGGCATGAGCCTCACGCCTGCGCAAGCGCGCAGCCTGGTTTTTGTGCCGTCGCTGACTTTCGATGGTGATCTGAACCTCGCGTTCACGGTGACCGACGACCAAGGCTCGGTGTCATCGCCAGCCACGTTGATGGTCACGGTGGCGTCGCAAGACATGCCGGCGACCGACGTACCGCCTTCACCCGTGCTGCCGACGTTCGAACCTGGTCGAACCCGCGCCGCAACGCGTCCAGACGTCACCCATCGTGGACGACGCGGCGCACGATGCGTCTTCGCTCGAATCGATCACGCTGCTCGATGCATCTGGCGCGGTGACCGATGCTGTCAACGGTCTGTCCGACCTGCGTGGCACCGACCTGGGCCCGTCACGAAGCAGCGTCGCCGGGAACGGCGCAGCGCCCTCCGCGGTGTCTGCCTCGGCGCGTGGCGAAGCGATCGACCGACTTGTTGGCCGTGCGCGTGCGACCATCGAACCGCTTGCGATTCCTTCCGACCTCGAGCGGCGCGAGCAGGCGTCGGTCCGCGTACCCAGCGTCATTGGTCTGGACAACGACTGGCAGGTGCAGAAGGCTGGGTCACCGACCAAGCCCGACCACCAGATCCCCGAGCGCGTCAGCAAGACCATGGGCCTGGGCCGCGACATCCAGGTCGAGGTTTACCGGCGCGGTCAGCAAGACGTGATCGAGGTCAGCGACATCGCGCCACAGGGCAGCGGCCGCATCGTCGACATGCGTTTGCGCATGGTCGACGGCTCGGCGCTGCCCCACTGGATCAGGCTGAGCGAGCAAGGCATGCTGGTCGTCGATCGCCCCGTGGGGACCGAGCGCATCGACCTGCTGCTGACGATCCAGCGCGACAACGGCTACACGCGCAGCCACCTGATCCGCGTCGAGCCGAATGCCGTCAACGTGGCCGATCCCGAAAGCAAGATCATCGTCGGCGCGGCGACCTTCGGCGATCAACTGCGCTCGGCGGCGCACGCTTCCCACACGCACGATGACTTGATGGCCGCGCTGGGTTGAGCTTCAGGTCACATCGCCGTGATGCAGTTCGAAGCGTCCTTTGCGGCGGTCTTCGAAGTAGTAGCGCAGGGTGGCGGTGACGGTGCGAAACGCCAGCTCGGGCCAAGGGATCGCGGCTTCGTCGAACAGCCGCGCTTCCAGGCTTTCGGTGCCGGGGTCGAAGCGGGTGTCTTGCAGCGTGGCGCGGTAGAACAGGTGCACCTGGCCTACGCGCACCACGTTCAACACCGTGAACAGCTCGCCCATCTCGATGCGCGCGCCGGCTTCTTCGGCGGTTTCGCGCGCGGCACCCACGTTGGTGCTTTCGCCCAGTTCCAGAAAGCCCGCAGGCAGCGTCCAGAACCCGTGTCGAGGTTCGATCGCGCGCCGACACAACAGCACCTGATCACCCCAGACCGGCACCGTGCCGACCACGACCAACGGGTTCTGGTAGTGGATGGTCGAGCACATCGTGCACACTGCGCGCGGCCGGTTGTCGTCGGCGGGCATTTCGTAGCGCACGGGCGCACCGCACGACGGGCAATGCTTCATCGGTGGTGCCATGGACCAAGTTTAGCGGCCGGTCCGTGACGACAAGCATGCGTCATCGCGACGACCTCGATCACCTCGATCACGTCGATCATGAACAAGGACTGGCTGCAACCCGACTGGACCGAGGCGAGCGACGTGGGCGCGGTGATGACGACGCGCCGCGGCGGCGTCAGCCTTGCCCCCTTCGACACCATGAACCTCGGCGTGCGCGTGGGCGACGACGGCGAGGCGGTGTCGACCAACCGCAGGGTCTTCGCATCGAGCCTTGGCGCGCAGCCGGTGTTCCTGCATCAGGTGCACGGCACGCAGGTGGTCCGGCTGGGCCGGCAACACCTCGGCCAGCGTGACGACGATGCCATCGAAGCCGACGCCTCCTTCACCACCGAACCCGGTATCGCGTGCACGATCCAGGTCGCCGACTGCATGCCGGTGTTGCTGGCCTCGCGCGGCGCGCGTGTGGTCGGTGCCGCGCACGCAGGCTGGCGCGGCGCCGCGGGTGGCGTGATCGAGAACACCGTCGCCGCGATGTGCGAAGCGGGCGGCGTGCCAGCGTCAGACCTGGTCGCGTGGATGGGCCCCTGCATCGGGCCCGACGCCTTCGAGGTCGGCGCCGACGTGCTCGATGCCTTCACCGATGACGCGCGCTGCTTCCGCGAGGCACCGCGCGCCGACGGTGCGATGCGCTGGCGAGCTGACCTGCCCACCATCGTGCGCCGCCGTCTCGAGCGGCTGGGGGTCGGCGCGATCACCGGCGGCGCGTGGTGCACGGTGGCCGATCCGCTGCGCTTCTATTCCTTCCGCCGCGACGGACGGACCGGCCGCCATGCCAGCGCGGTGTGGATTCGTCCCCACCGATCCTGAACCCGGCCTGACGGCGCGCTTGCGCTGTCGCCTCGATCGGTAAGACCTTTTGCGTATCGCCGAGCGCCTCGAGCGCAGGCATCATGGCGGTCCAAAACCAAGGAGACAGACCATGGCGCGTGCGCCGACATCTTCGACACCGTCGAAACCATCGACACCATCGCTTCCGTCGTTCGACCCGCAGCACCTGCAAGCCTTCGGCAACATCGTTGGCAACGCCTGGAAGTCTCTTGCCGGGGTGAATGTCCCCGTTGACTCGCTGGCCACGCTGCAAAGCGACTACGTGAAGTCGGCCGGTGATCTGTGGAACGCGACCCTGACGGACGCGACCGACGGCCCCGACAAGAAGCCCACGATCGGTGACCGACGCTTCGGCCATGCCACTTGGGCGTCGAACCCGGCGGCGGCCTACACGGCGCAGATGTACCTGCTGAACGCACGCACGATGTTGGGCATGGCCGACGCCGTGCAGGGCGACGAGAAAACCCGTGCGCGCCTGCGGTTCGCGGTGCAGCAGTGGATCGACGCCGCCAGCCCCAGCAACTTCCTCGCGCTGAATCCCGAAGCGCTGCACAAGGCTGTCGAGACCAAGGGTGAAAGCATCGCCGAGGGCGTGCGCAACCTGCTGGGCGACATCCAGAAGGGCAGCGTGTCGCAGACCGACGAAAGCGCTTTCGAAGTCGGCCGCAACATGGCAACCAGCGAAGGCAGCGTGGTGTTCGAGAACGAGTACTTCCAGCTCATCGAATACAAGCCGCTGACGGCCAAGGTGTACGAACGCCCGTTCCTGTTCGTGCCGCCGTGCATCAACAAGTACTACATCCTCGACCTTCAGCCCGAGAACTCCTTCATCCGCTACACGGTGGAGCAGGGTCACCGCACCTTCGTGCTCAGCTGGCGCAACCCCGACCAGACGATGGTCGACAAGACCTGGGACGACTACATCGAGAACGCGCCGATCGAGGCGATCCGAGTTGTTCAGGACATCACCGGCGCCAAGCAGGTCGACATGCTCGGGTTCTGCGTCGGCGGCACCATCCTCGCGACCGCGCTGGCGGTGCTGGCCGCACGCGGCGAGCACCCCGCGTCGTCCCTGACGCTGCTGACCACGATGCTTGACTTCACCGACACCGGTGTGCTGGACATCTTCGTCGACGAAGCCTCGGTGCGCCTGCGCGAGATGACGATCGGCGCCGATGCGCCCTCCGGCCCCGGCCTGCTGAAGGGCAAGGAACTTGCCACCACCTTCAGTTTCCTGCGCCCGAACGACTTGGTGTGGAACTACGTCGTCGGCAACTACCTGAAGGGTGAATCACCGCCGCCCTTCGACCTGCTGTACTGGAACGGCGACGCGACGAATCTGCCCGGCCCGATGTACTGCTGGTATCTGCGCCACACCTATCACCAGAACGAACTGAAGCAGCCCGGCGCGTTGACCGTGTGCGGGCAGAAGGTCGACCTGGGCAAGATCCAGGCGCCGGTCTACGTCTACGCCTCGCGTGAAGACCACATCGTGCCCTGGGCCGCGGCCTACCGCTCGGTGCCGCTGATGTCGAACAACAAGGTCCGCTACACGCTGGGCGCGTCGGGCCACATCGCAGGCGTCATCAACCCGCCGTCGAAGAACAAGCGCAGCTACTGGACGAACGCCAAGCTGCCCGCCGACGCGCAAGCCTGGTTCGACGGTGCCAAGGAGCATCCGGGCAGCTGGTGGACCGACTGGTCGGGCTGGCTTGCGCCACATGGCGGGCGCCAAGTCCCCGCGCCGAAGAAGCCCGGCAACGCCACGTACAAGCCCATCGAGTCGGCCCCCGGACGGTACGTCCGGCAGAAGGCCTGACACAACAAAAGCCCCGACCTTTCCCTAGGTGAGAAGCCGGGGCGATCTGCGAACATCGACCGATTCAACGAAAGGAGACTTTTCATGGCTCAGAAAGTCGCATACGTCACTGGCGGCATGGGTGGCATCGGAACGGCGATCTGCCAACGTTTGGCGAAAGAAGGTTTTAAGGTCATCGCGGGCTGCGGCCCCACGCGTGATCACGTGAAGTGGTTGGCCGAGCAGAAGGCCGAGGGCCATACCTTCTACGCGTCGGTGGGCAACGTGTCCGACTGGCAGTCGACGGTTGATGCTTTTGCCAAGGCCAAGGCCGAACACGGCCCAATCGACGTGCTGGTGAACAACGCCGGCATCACGCGCGACCGCATGTTCCTGAAGATGACGCCCGAGGACTGGAAGACCGTCATCGACACCAACCTCAACAGCATGTTCAACGTCACCAAGCAGGTGGTGCCCGACATGGTCGAACGTGGCTTCGGCCGCATCGTCCAGATCAGCTCGGTGAACGGTGAGAAAGGCCAAGCGGGGCAGACCAACTATTCCGCCGCCAAAGCCGGCATGCACGGCTTCACGATGGCGCTGGCGCAAGAGATGGCCAGCAAAGGCGTGACGGTCAACACCGTCAGCCCGGGCTACATCGGCACCGACATGGTCCGCGCGATCAAGCCCGAGGTGCTCGAGAAGATCGTCGGCACGATCCCCGTAAAACGTCTGGGCACGCCAGAAGAAATTGGCTCCATCGTCGCCTGGCTCTCGGGCCCGGACAGCGGCTTCACCACGGGCGCCGACTTCTCGTGCAACGGCGGGCTGCACATGGGGTGAAACAACGGTGGAGATGAAACAACGGCGCCTCGCGGCGCCGTTGTTATTTGGCGCCGTCGCCGTCTATTCCCCGCGCACCACCAGCACGGGCACGTTCGCGTTCTCGAGCGTGCTGGACGCCACCGATCCCAGCAGCGCCGCCGTATGCGCGCCCAGGCCGCGCGCTCCCATCACGATCATGTCGCAGGCCTCGCTGGCGGCCACTTCGGCGATGGTGCGGCCGGGTTCGCCTACGCGTTGATGCTCCTTGAACGTGATGCCCGCTTCGGCCAGCCGCTTGCGCGCTGGGGTCAGCGCCTCATCGGAGCGTTCGCGGTGGTAGTCATCGAGCGAGGCGGCGGTTGCGAACGAGGCGACGTTGCTCGACACCGGCCGCTGCACGTTGATCAGTTGCAGCTCGACCTTGTCGCCCTCGCGCAACTGCCTGCGCAACAGCAGCGCCTGCTCGAGGGCGCGTGCTGCGGTCGGCGAGCCGTCAGACGCCACCAACATGCGCCGAACGTTGCCGTCGGCCGCCGCGACGGCTGCCGTCGCCGGTACGGCCAGCGGTGCCTTGCGGCGCAGGCGGGGCAGCAGCAGGCCCAGGCCGACGACGAAGATCGCGCCAGCCGCAGCTGCCGCCTTCGGGAACCAACCCGGCATACCCGCGGCCCAGCCCTTGAGCGCCACGTCGCCCACGAGCATGTCGCCCGCGATCCAACCCAGCAGCGCGGCCCCGAAGGTGACAACGAGCGGAAACTTGTCGATAAGCATCAGCACGAACTTGCTCCCCCACACGATGATCGGCACGCTGACCAAGATGCCGAACACCACCAACCCCATGTGACCGTCGGCGGCCGCGGCCACGGCGATCACGTTGTCAAGGCTCATCACCACGTCGGCAATGATCACCGTGCGCACCGCGCTCCAGACCGTGGTGCCACCTTCGACTTTGCCGTGCGCGTCCTCGTCCTCGGGCATCATCAGCTTGACCCCGATCCACAGCAGCAGCAGCGCCCCGATGATCTTCAAGTAGGGCATCTCCAGCAGCTTGACCGCGAAGAAGATCAGCACGATGCGCGCGCCCACCGCCCCGACCACACCCCAGAAAATGCCCTTCTGGCGTTGTTCCGGCGCGAGCTTGCGGCAGGCCAGCGCGATGACAACGGCGTTGTCGCCGCCCAGCAGGATGTCGATCAGGATGATCTGGCCGACGGAGATCCAGAAGTCAGGGCTGGTGAGGTCCAAGATGTTGTCCTTTTTCGAGCGTGCAAAAACGAGCGCGCCCATTCTGCTACCGCGCGGCGGCGCTGCCACAGCCTGCGCCGGGCCCCGCCTCTGCGGGCACACTCCGACCCTGATCGATTGATCGATCGTGTATTGGGAGACGACGTGATCAGGCAGCCGACGACGCTGAGCGCGGCCACCACGGTGCAGCTTTCGCACCGCCTGTTGGCGCAGCGCGACCACCAGATCTGGCCCTTCTTCTGGCGCGGCTTCGCGCCGGCCTTTGGCCTGCTGGCGGTGCTGGCCTACGCCTTCTTCCCGTTTCGCACGGATGCGATCGAGCACGAAGTCAGGCGTGAAGTGCGTGCCGCGCTCGACGCGCGTGGCATGCAGTGGGTGACGATCGTGGTCGACGGGCAAGAGGTGCGCATGGGCGGTCAAGAGCCGCGCGAAGACGCTGGCAAGGCCGCCGTCGCTGTCGTGCGGGACGTGCGCTGCCGCACATGGCTTGTCGCCTTGCGTTGCGTCAGCGCGGTGCATGATGGTTTCGCCACAGGGTCGACGGCTGCCGGTACGACCGCCCCTGCGATCCGGCTGACGCCCGACGCCGGCACGGCTGCGTCGGCCCCGATGCTCGCGGCGCGCGAACCCGCGCGTGGCCCCGCACGTGAAAGCGCGATTGAAGGCGCAGCCGAGGGCGAGCGCCAAGAGAGTGGCCGCGCCGCAGCGACGGCGGGCAACGAGCGCGGCACCGGTGTGGCCATCGCCGCCGGTGCGGCGTCGACACCGTTGTCCGAGCCCACCACCGCGCGCGGTTGTGAAGCGCGCATCGGCACACTGCTGGCGGGCGCCAGCATCCAGTTCACCGCGGGCGAAGCCACGATCGACGCCGCGAGTGACCCACTGCTGGACCGCATCTCGCAGGCGATCCGATCATGTCCGGGTGTGGTGCGTGTCGAGGGCCACTCCGACACGTCGGGCAACGCGATCACCAACCAGGCCCTGAGCATGGCCCGGGCCAAAGCCGTCCGCGAAGTGATGATCCAGCTGGGGCTGCCCGAAAGCAAAGTCGAAGCGGTCGGCATGGGCTCGAGCCGGCCGGTGGCGCCGAACGACACACCCGAAAGCCGCGCCCTCAACCGCCGCATCGAGTTCCACGCCTTATGAATCAACAACGCCAACAACAAAACGATCAACAGCGCGGACATCAGAGCCGGCATGTGAGCCGACATCAGAGCCGACATCAGGG
The DNA here is from genome assembly GCA_963738615.1 of uncultured beta proteobacterium. Taxonomy (GTDB): domain Bacteria; phylum Pseudomonadota; class Gammaproteobacteria; order Burkholderiales; family Burkholderiaceae_C; genus CAVTWY01. The sequence continues at coordinate 869,156 of CAVTXI010000004.1, read as the reverse complement.
CCGACATCAGGGCCGACATCAGGGCCGACATCACCACGCTTCGAGCCCATGCTCCCGCCGGAGGGCCACGCCATGACATTCCTCTTCCTGAAGATCGCCGGCCTGATGTTGCTGGCTGCGGGCTTCGGCGCGTGGCTGGCGCGCTGGTTCTTCCGCCATCGCTACGAAGACGTGACGGTGCAGTACACCGGCTGGCAGAACGACTGGGCCCAGTGGCGCAAGGGGCTCGACTCGAAGCTGTCGTTGCGCCAGATGATCGACCTGTCGCCCGTGACCGAACGGCTCAACGAGCTCGAGTCGCTGGTGCGCGGCTTCGGCATGCCCAAGCCCCCGCCGGTGGACCTCGAGCCCGTGATGGAAGCGGTGCGCAACATCCGTGTGCCAGACGCACCGTCGTATGACTTCACGCCGCTGTATTCGCGCATGTACGAAGTCGAGCAGCACGTGGGGTCGATCCGCATCCCCGACCTGGCGCCGCTGCACCATCGCATCGACGCGCTCGAGGCGTCGGTGCAGCGCAGCGTCGCCGCCATTGAGTTTCCCAAGCCCGTGCCGACCGATCTTTCGCCGGTGCTCGAGCGCCTGGCTGCGGTCGACCGACGCGTCGACGCGATCCGCATCCCCGACCTGGCGCCGGTGATGCTGGGCTTGGCGTCCATGGCCGACTCGACGCGGGCTGGTCTCACGTCGATGGCCGACGCCACGCGTGCCGACCTGGCGCCGCTGTACGACCGCTTCAACGAAGTCGACAAGGCCGTGCGTGACCTGCCGCGCCCGGTGCCGGTCGACCTGGCACCGCTGTTCGACCGCTTGGCAGCGGTGGACGCGCACGTCGGCGCGATCCGCATCCCCGAGGCGGCCGACCTGGCGCCGGTGCAGACGCGGCTGCGCGAGCTCGAGCAGTCGTTCGGCCGCTCGGTCGCACAGGCCTTTGCAGCGATCCCCGTGCCGGTGGCGCCGAAAGAAACCGACCTGGCACCGGTGATCGCGCGCGTGGCGGCGTTCGAAGCGCCGTTGATGCAGCGCCTGGTCGACATCGAACATCGCGTGCAGTCGATCCGTTTCGACCCGCCGCCGCCCGTTGACCTCGCGCCGTTGCATGCGAAGGTCGACGCGCTCGAGGCCGCCTTGACTGCAGCGCAGTCCAGGGCGGTCGACTTCGCGCCGCTCGAAGCGCGCCTGACGCAGCTCGAGGCCAGCTTGGCGCGCACGCTCGCCGATTCGGTCGGCAGGCTGCCGCCACCCGCCGCGGCGAAAGAGCCTGACTTCACCCCCATGCTGACGCGCCTGGCGGGGCTCGAGGCTCGCGTTCAGGGCATCAAGCTGCCGCCTGCGGCGCCGATGGTCAACCTGACGCCGCTGCACGACAAGCTCGACACGTTGTCGCGCGTGGTCGGCACGCTGAAGATGCCGGCAGCGCCGCCGCCGCCACCGCCGCACGCCCCCCAGCCGGCGGTCGACCTGACCCCGCTGCGCAGCAGCCTCGAGAGACGGCTCGACGCGCTGGACCACGCGGTGTCGGGCATCCGCATGCCGGCCAGCGCGCCAGCGGTGGACCTGAAGCCGATCGTCGACCGTCTGACCGGGCTCGAGTCGCTGCTGGGCCGCATCGAAAGCGGCGCACGCGCCGACGCGATGACGCTGCGTCGCGCATCGCCGGTCGCGTCGATCGCGTCGATCGCGGTCGAGCCCGCCCCCGAACCTGCGCCACGCAAGCCTGTCGCCACGCCTGCGATCACACAAGTTACGTTGCCGATGGCGTCATCGATGGCGTCATCGGTGGCGTCGCCGCCCCCATTCCCGGCTTCACCACCCGCCGCCACCGCGAAGGCCCCCACCGAGACGACCGAAGCCGAACAGGCACAGTTGGGGCTGGGCTTTGACAACAAGCACGTCCGCGGCGGCTCACGCAACCTGTTGACGCACGCCGCATTCGGCAAGGGCGACGACCTGAAAGTGATCGTCGGCGTCGCCGCCGGCCTCGAGCGTCTGCTGCACGAGGTCGGCGTCTACTACTTCTGGCAGATCGCCGAATGGACGCCCAAAGACGTCGCCTACGTCGACGCCCGGCTCAGGGCCTTCAAGGGCCGCATCAACCGCGACGCGTGGATCACGCAATGCGTGAAGCTGGCGGCTGCTGCCGGTGCCGCGCGCAAGCCGGTGGGGTGACGCAGGTGGTCCTACCTGGGGCGCGGTAGCGGCTTGCGCGCCTGTTCGCGTGCCAGGCGGGCCACGAACGCTGCGAAGGGCGCAATGTTGCCGTGCGAGCTTGCGCGCTCGAGCGCGTGCATGTAGGTGTCGCGCTGCGCTAGTGGGATCACCGTCCAGACATAACCGCCGGTGACCAGCATCGCGTTCATCAGGAAGCGCCCCAGCCGGCCGTTGCCGTCCATGTACGGGTGGATGTAGACGAAGAGGAAGTGGCCCAGCACGGCGCGCACGGCAGGGTGTGGCTCGTTGCCGATCAGTTCGAACAACACCGGCATGCAGTCGCGCACGGCTTCCCTGGGTGGTGGCACATGCATCGCGCCCTGGATGAACACCTGGTCATTGCGCCAGCCGGCCAGATCAGACGGCGCAACCAAGCCTGCCTTCACGCTGGGGCTGAACAGGGCCAAATACCACGAGCTCAGCGCGTCTTGCAGCGTGCCCGGTTCGCGCGCGGTGCGGCCAGCACCAGCACCAGCACCGCGCTGCCGTTGCATCGATTGCCCGATGAACGCCTTGACCCGCTCGTGCGCCTCGAAGTACCCCTTCGCGGCCATCGCATCGCGCTGCTGGCGATCAGCGCCGTCGGGGTCCCAGGCGCCGCTGCGTACCTTTTCGATCAGATCGGCCGCGACGCGATAGCCCTCGATCGACAGCGAGTGGTAGGCATCGGCAACGTAGCGCACGTCAACGTCCTCGAGCGCCTTCTTGCGTGTGGTCGGTCGTGGCCCGGTTTTCGGGAACGCCGTGATCACGGCGTTGCGCATGTCGGCCCAATTTCGACGCAGGCGCTGCACATAGGGCGACTCGGGCCGACCGCCGGGCAGGGTCGGTTGCGGCCATTCGAAAGGCGACGATTCCTTCACCGTGTAGCCGGCGCCGCGCATGGTGGTGGTGATGCTGTCGGCAAAGCTGGCCCTACCGACGGCGCGGAATGCGGCTGCCAGCCGGCCAGCCACGACCGAGTGCGACCCGTCCAGCAGGCGCCGCAGCATTGGCGCGGTGTCGTCGACCAGCCCCAGGCAGATGCTCGCGACGGTCGGCCGCTGGACGAAGAAGCTGGACGAAACCGCGATCAGGGCTTCCGCCAATTCAACGAGGCGAAGGCCGCGGTCATCGGCGTGCGGTTGATTGGGCAGTGTGGCCGGCGCGCGGTAGAGGAACAGCGAGCAATCCTGGGGCAGCGTGACAACCTGGTTATTGCCCGCCGGCGACCAGATCTGAAGCTGGCGCGGCAGCGTGCGTTCGCCGGAACGCAGAACCAGAGACTGCTCGGGGCTCAGGTGCCAGGCGTCGCCGAACCGTTCGTCGCAGTAGCCGGCGACGAAGTCCCGGATGCCGGCGAACCACGCGGCCGAGGTGCCGGTGCGGCCGCCGGCTGCGTCGGGCCGGGTTGGCAGGTACCAGCCCTTGATGACCTCGCCCAGGAAGCCGGCGCGGACCAGACGCTCGCGATGGGTGCGCGTCAAGTCAGCGCCGCGCACCACGCGCCTGCCCTGGTCTTGAACGAGCCGCAGTTGCTGGAGGGAGTCGGCGAGCTTCTGGTTCGGGGTCGGCACCGTCAGACCATCGCACTAGTTATATGACTTATTGTCACACTACTATTGTGCTTTACCAACGCACTCATTTTGTGTCGACCGGAGCGACGCCGACCCCGTCACACCAACCATCCGTTCAAACCACGCTGAGCCTCACGTCCACGTTGCCGCGCGTCGCGTTCGAATACGGGCAGACCTCGTGCGCGGCACCCACCAGTTCTTCGGCCTTGGCTTTGTCCATGCCGGGGATCGACACCTTCATGTCAACCGTGATCAGGAACGCGCCGGCCTTGCCCGTCATCGGGCCGACGGCGACGCTGGCAGTGTTGCTGACTTCGGCGGGCAGAACAATCTTCTGGCGTCCGGCCACGGCCTTCAGCGCGCCGATGAAACATGCGGCGTAGCCTGCGGCGAACAGCTGCTCGGGGTTCGTGCCGGAACCGTCGTCACCGCCCAGGGCCTTGGGCGTGGACAGGTTGATGCTCAGGCGTCCGTCGTCGCTCTTGGCGGTTCCCGCGCGTCCGCCGGTGGCGGTGGCTTGGGCGGTGTAGGCAGCAGCGTCGATGGCCATGGTGAGGCTCCTTTGGTGGTGGTCGAGGGTGGGGAAGCGAGGGCGCAGTCTGCCAGCGCCCCATGACCATGACGCGCGGGGGGTTGCCGATTCAACCGACCTGAGCGATCAGCGACCTCGCGGCCTGTGCCATCGCCGCTTCGCCGCCGTCGGTGATGGGTAGATGCAAGGCGCTGTCGATGTCGAAGTTGCGGCGGATCGATCGGTTGTACAGCGGGTCGTAGTGCCGCAGCATCAGGTCGCGGTACGCGTCGGCCCATTGCCCGGCGCGTGCCATCGCCTGCCATTGCGTGACGACCTCGCGGCCTTGCAGTTCGACCAATGCATCCAGGTGGCGGCAGAAGCCTTCGGCGTCGCGCACGAAGAACGCGTACTCCTCGAGCAGCAGCGCCACGCGTGCGTCGTCGGGCATGTCGACGACGACGCATCGCCCCTGGCCGCGCATCGTCGACAACAGCGCCTCGGGCACCTGCCGCGCGCCGATCTTGCGGCTTTCGCTTTCGACGAACACGACGCGCGTTCGGTCCACGTGTCGCAGCGCGTCCCACACCGCGGTCTCGAACGCCTTCTGGCCAGGCTGCGGCTCACCCGGCAAGCCGCCGAGGATGGACCCGCGGTGGCGCGCCAGGGCCTCGAGGTCGAGCACCTGCGCACCTTGCGTCGCCAGCGCCTGAAGCAGCCGCGTCTTGCCGCTGCCCGTGCGCCCCGCCACGACGACGAAGCGCATGCCCGTGGGCCACGCCTCGAGCTGTTCGATCACCAGCGTGCGAAAGGCCTTGTAGCCGCCGTCGATCACGTGGGTGCGAAAGCCGATCTGCGACAGGAACCACGCCAGCGTGCTGCTGCGCTGGCCGCCGCGCCAGCAATACACCAGCGGCTGCCACTCGCGCGGTTTGTCCATCACGTGCGCGTCGATGTGCTCGGCGATGCGCCGCACCACCATCGCGGCGCCGCGCTTGCGCGCGTCGAAGGGCGATATCTGCTTGTACTCGGTGCCCACCGCCTTGCGCTCGTCGTTGTCGAGCACGGGCCAGTTCACCGCGCCGGGCAAGTGGTCGTCGGCGTACTCGGCGGGCGAGCGCGCGTCGACGACGCTGCCGAAGGTGTCGAGCCGGGCCGCAGCGTCGTGCGCGCTGATCTTCGCGAGGGTCACAAGGGGGTACCTGCCTATGCGGCCTGGGGCTCCAGGGCTTCGATCAACTCGGCTTCGACCTCGAGCTGCTTGCGCCCGTTCTGCAACGCCGGGCCGTCGACAAGGAAGGTGTCTTCGACCCGTTCGCCCAAGGTGCTGACCTTCGCAAGCTGGATGTTCACGCCGTGCCGTGCCAGCACGCGCGCGATCGAATACAACAGCCCCGCGCGGTCGCTGGCGCTGACCTCGAGCAGCCAGCGCTGGCCGCGTTCGTCGGGGCGCAACGACACGCGCGGCGACATCGGAAAGCTCTTCACACGCCGCGACACGCGCCCGCTGCTGGGCTCGGCCAACGGCTTGGCAAGCTGGATCGCGTCGCCCACCTGTGTCTCGATCAGGCGGATGAAGTCGCGGTGCGCGCCGATCACGTCGCTGTCGAGCGACAGGTGCATGACCTGGAACGTATCCAGCGCGTAGCCATGCTTCGTGGTGTGCACCTTCGCGTCTTGGATGCTGTAGCCCCCGCGGTCGAAGTAGCCGCAGATGCGCGCGAACAGCTCGGGCTGGTCGGGTGCGTACACCAGCACCTGCAAGCCTTCGCCGACCGACGATGCGCGCGCGCGCACCACGGGCTCGACCGCGTGTACGTGTTCGCGCAACATGCGCGCGTGCCACGCGATCTCGGCGGCGTCATGGCGCATGAAGTACGTCACCTGAAGCTGGTCCCACAGGGCAGTCTCGGTACCCGGCAGTTGCGACGCCAGCGCCAGCAGCGCACGTGCCTCGTGCTGGCGCGCTTCGATCTCGCTGTCCAGGTCGATGCCCGCGCCGCCCAACGCGCGCAGCGTGATGCGGTACAGGTCTTCCAGCAGCTTGCCCTTCCACGCGTTCCACACCTTCGGGCTGGTGCCACGGATGTCGGCCACCGTCAGCAGGTACAGCGCGTTGAGCGTGCGTTCGTCCTTGACCAGATCGACGAAGCGGCGGATCACGTCGGGGTCGGCGATGTCTTCCTTCTGCGCGACGTGACTCATCGTCAGGTGGTGCTTCACCAGGAACTCGATCAGCCGGGCGTCGCGGCGTTCGACCGCGTGGTCGCGGCAGAAGCGGCGCACCTCTTTCGCGCCCAGGTCCGAGTGGTCGCCGCCGCGGCCCTTCGCCACGTCATGGAACAGCGCGGCGACATACAACACGTAAGGCCGCTGGAAGCGCGCGATGAGCTGCGAGCAGAACGGATATTCGTGCGCGTGCTCGGGGATCAGGAAGCGGCGCACGTTGCGCACCACCATCAAGATGTGCTGGTCGACCGTGTACACGTGGAACAGGTCGTGCTGCATCTGCCCCACGATGCGCCGGAACACCCACAGGTAGCGCCCCAGCACCGACGTGGCGTTCATCAGCCGCAGCGCGTGCGTCTGGCCGTCACGCGCGCGAAGAATCTGCATGAACGTGCGCCGGTTCACGTGGTCCAGGCGGAACGCGGCGTCCATGCAGTGGCGCGCGTTGTACAGCGCGCGCAACGTACGTGCCGACAAGCCGGTCACGCCCACTTCACGTTGGAACACGCGGAACGTGTCGAGGATCGCGTGCGCGTCGCGCTCGTACAGGTCGTCGCTGGCCACCTCGAGCATGCCGCCCTTGTCGAAGAAGCGCGCGTCGATCGGCCGCAGCGGTGCGTCGACGCTGCCGGTCAGCCGCTCCTCGATGTTCAGCATCAGGATCGTATTGAGCTGCGTCACCGCCTTGGCCGCCCAGTAGTAGCGGCGCATCAGCTTTTCGCTGGCGCGCAGGTGGCGCTGCGAGGCGTAGCCGAAGCTCGACGCGACGGTGTCCTGAAGGTCGAAGACCAGCCGGTCTTCGCGCCGCCCGGCCACCGCGTGCAGGCGCGCGCGGATCAGCTTGATCAAACCTTCGTTGCGCTGAAGCTGCTTCACCTCGAACGGTGTGGCCAGGCCTTTGGCCGCCATCTCGGTCCAGGTGCGGCCGAAGCCCGCGGCGCGCGACACCCACACGATCGTCTGAAGGTCACGCAGGCCGCCCGGGCTTTCCTTGCAGTTGGGCTCGAGCGCGTAGGGCGTGTCTTCGTACTTCACGTGGCGCTGCTTCATCTCGAGCGTCTTCGCGCGGAAGAAGTCGAGCGGGTCGAACGCTTTGGCCTGCGATTCGCGGAAGCTGTCGAACAGGCGCTTGCTGCCGAAGACGATGCGGCTTTCGAGCATCGCCGTGCGCACGGTCACGTCGCGCTGGGCTTCGTCCACGCATTCGTCGATCGTGCGCACCGCCGAGCCGATTTCCACGCCGATGTCCCAGCACGCGGTGATGAAGCCTTCGATCGTCGCGCGCATGGCGTCGGTGCCGTCTTCCTGCTGCGGCAGCAGCACCAGCACGTCGACGTCGGAATGCGGGAACAACTCGCCGCGCCCGTAGCCGCCCACGGCCACCAGCGCGGCGCGCGCGGGCATCGCGGCGTGCAGCCACAACTCGATCAGCGTGGCGTCGACATGTCGCGTCAACGAGCGGATCAAAGCGTTGGCCGCGGTGGTGGTCGGCCTCGACTGCCTGAAGTGCGCGATCAACGCCTGCTTGCCGTCGCGAAACCGCTCTCTCAGCGGCGTGACGGTGTCTGCGCTGGTGTCGGGCAGATCAACCTCGAGCCGTGGCAGTGTCGGCGGTTGCGGTTGCGGTTGCGGTTGCCGTGGCGGGCAGGGTGGCCAGCACGAACGCTGGCAACGCAGGCGAGCCGGCCGACAGTGTCAGCACCTCGTAGCCGGTTTCGGTCACCAGCACCGTGTGTTCCCACTGCGCCGACAGCGACCGGTCCTTCGTGACGATCGTCCAGCCGTCGTAGTGGCCGCCCTTGCGGTCTTCCTTGATGTCGCGCCGCCCGGCGTTGATCATGGGTTCGATCGTGAAGATCATGCCCGGGTGCAACGTCTCGAGCGTGCCCTGCTTGCCGTAGTGCAGCACCTGCGGCTCTTCGTGGAACTTGCGCCCCACGCCGTGGCCGCAGAACTCGCGCACGACCGTGAACCCGTGGTGTTCGGCATACATCTGGATCGCGTGGCCGATGTCACCCAGCCGCGAGCCAGGCTTCACCTTCACGATGCCCTTCCACATCGCCTCGAACGTCACCTGGCACAGCCGCTTCGCTGCGATCGACCCCTTGCCGACGACGAACATGCGGCTGTTGTCGCCGTGCCAGCCGTCCTTGGTGATCACGGTGATGTCGATGTTGACGATGTCGCCGTCCTTCAACGGCCGATCGTTCGGCACGCCGTGGCACACCTGTTCGTTGATCGACGCGCACAACGACGCAGGGTAGGGCGGGTAGCCCTGCGGCTGGTAGTTCAGCGTGGCTGGCACGGTGCCCTGCACCTGCACCATGTAATCGTGCGCGAGCTTGTCGAGTTCGAGCGTCGTGACGCCGGGCTTGACGTGGGGGGTCAGGAAGTCGAGCGCCTCCGAACCAAGGCGGCCCGCCACGCGCATGCCTTCGATGTCGGCGGCGGTCTTGAGGATGATGGCCATGGGGCGGGATTATCCGCGCCCGGCAGGGTCAAGCAATGGCGATGGCGCCCAGGGACGCAAGGCGCTTGCGCGCCCCACACGAGGAGGAGGAGGGTGAGTGAAAGCGTCCACCGGGCAGATGTATTGAACGTCGGCCGCAGCCGGCGCGCACCTGCACAAAGTCAAATCAGCACAGAGTCGAATCAGCACAGCGTCAAGCGTAGTCACGGCCCCGCCGTCACCTCGAATTACTCGCCCCCGGCCACTGCACTTACCCCTTCACGCCGGACCCATCTCGCGGCTACAACCGCGGCGCTACCGACCCGTGGTCACGGCTCGAACACCAGCTTGTTCAACGTGTACGACGTGTGCGGGACCGGACCGGACCGGTTGATCAGCACGAGCACGCCGTCGACCTTCGTCCAGTTGAACTTGGGGTCGTTGCTCACCGGCAGCGTGAAGGTCAGCGGGCCGCCCGGTTCCGATGGATCGACGTTGATTCCGCCACTGGCGTAGTGCAGCGGGTTGGCCGGGTCGAGTGGCTCCGAGGTGAAGTACACGACGTTGACGTTCATCCCATGCTCGGCACCCGAAAAGTGGAAGCGCAACGTGTTGAGCGTCGACAGGTCCAGGCCCAGCAGCGGGCCGCCGGCCGTCACGTCGCCGCCCACCCGGGTGAAGGCGCCGTACGAGACGAGGATTTCGGCCATCGCCTGGGTGCCCTGCGCGACGCTGAGGCGGCCTTCTCCGGCCACCAGCGCCGACATGCTGTTCAGCGGGTTGGCGTACACGTGCATGTACACATCGCGCGCGCCCATCGGCACGGGCAGTGCCAGGCTGGCCTGGTTCAGCGTGGTCGACCCGGTTCCGGCATGCCACGTCAGCGTGGCTGCGGGCGTGGCCGAACTGAAGTCGTCGAGCACCAGTTGCGCATGGGCAGACGTGGCCATCGACAGTCCGGCCATCGCGGCCAGAGTCAGTGCCGTGCGGCGCAAGGCATTCAGGGGGCGAGTTAGGCGCGTGGGGAAGAGGTCGATCATCGGAAACTCCATAAGGTGATGCGAACAACAGAGGCTGCATTGCGCCTGCACATCGACGCGAGCGGTTGTCACCAAGGTCAGATGGGCGCCGCTTATCGGCGCTGTGGAAGCCGCAAGCACACTTTCGTCATGCCTTGATAGAAGCGCTGCGAAAGCGCGAGGCCCAGCGCGGTCGCCGATGCCGAAACGCCTACATCAAACTGCTCCAGAAATAAAACGAAAGCCGCCGACAGGCGATCCGCGTCGCGGACCTCCCACCATGCCGGTGGCCGGCCGATTGAGCGCGTGCTGATACGCAGCAGGAAGATGGCCTAGGTCACGCCATGCCCGCGTGCCCCACGTTCGAAGCGCAAGCAGCGCAGCGCCACCTCCGCCCGCAACCGTTCTTTCATGACTGCCTACACTTGCAGCCATGCCTCGCCAACACCTCGAACTACTCGCCCCCGCACGCGACGCCGACATCGGCATCGAAGCCGTGAACCACGGCGCCGACGCGATCTATATCGGCGGCCCGGGGTTCGGTGCGCGCGACAAAGCCAGCAACGACGTCGCCGACATCGAACGTTTGGCGACGCACGCCCACCGCTTCGGCGCGCGCATCTTCGTGACGGTGAACACCATCCTGCGCGACGACGAACTCGAGCCCGCGCGCAAGCTGCTGTGGCAGTTGTACGAAGCCGGCGCCGACGCCGTGATCGTGCAGGACATGGGCCTGCTCGAGCTCGACCTGCCGCCGATCCAGCTGCACGCCAGCACGCAGACCGACATCCGCACGCCCGAGAAGGCGCGCTTCCTGCAAGACGTGGGTTTTTCGCAGATGGTGCTGGCGCGCGAGCTTGACCTCGAGCAAATTCGCGCGATCCACGCGCAGGTGCAAACCTCGGTCCTCGAGTTCTTCGTCCACGGCGCCTTGTGCGTGGCCTACAGCGGCCAATGCTTCATCAGCCACGCCATGACGGGCCGCAGCGCCAACCGCGGCAATTGCAGCCAGGAATGTCGACAGCCCTATACCGTCACCGACGGCGCGGGCCGCATCGTGGCGCACGACAAGCACGTGCTGAGTTTGAAAGACAACGACCAGAGCGCGAACCTCGAGGCACTGGTCGACGCGGGTATTCGCAGCTTCAAGATCGAAGGGCGCTACAAAGACATGGCGACGGTGAAGAACGTCGTGGCGCACTACCGGCAGTTGTGTGACGCGCTGCTGGATCGTCGGCCCGACTTGGCGCGTGCATCGAGCGGCCGCTGCACCTATACCTTCACGCCGGATCCGTCACGCGGCTACAACCGCGGCGCCACCGACTACTTCGTCAACGGCCGCAAGGACGATATCGGCGGCTTCGATTCTCCGAAGCACGTCGGCGAGGCGCTGGGCACCGTCGCGAGCGTGACGCGTGACTACATCGACATCGACGCAGCCGACCCGAAGGCCGTGCTGCACAACGGCGACGCGCTGACGTGGTGGGACTTGCAGGGCGAACTACAAGGCGTGGTCGCGAACACGGCCGAAGTTATCGACGACAACAACAACCCGAGCCGCTGGCGCGTGGTCCCCAACCTGGCGCAAGGCGCCACCACGTCCAGCCTGAAAGACCTGAAGCGCGGCACCGCCATCCACCGCAACCGCGACATGGCGTGGGAGCGCCTGATGGCCAAACCCTCATCCGACCGCCGCATCGCCGTCGACCTGACGCTGGCAGTGACCAACAGCGGCGTCGAACTGTCCGCGAAAGACGAAGACGGCCACACCGCCCGCGTGATCGCGACGCACGCACACGAACCCGCACGCGACGCCGCCCGCGCCGAAGCGCAAACCAAAGACGCACTGACCAAACTAGGCGGCACCATCTTCACCCCCCGCCGCGTGCGCCTGGCCTGGCGCCAACAACAACCGCTCTTCATCCCCGCATCAATCCTGAACGCCCTGCGCCGCGACGCCATCACCGCCCTCGAGACCGCCCGCGCCCAAGCCTTTACCCGCCTACCCCGCGCCACCCCCACCGACCCACCCGCACCGTTCCCGGACGCCACGCTCAGCTACCTGGCCAACGTCTTCAACGCCCAGGCCGCCGCCTTCTACGCCCGCCACGGCGTGAAGGTCATCGACGCCGCCTACGAAAGCCACGAAGCGTTGGGCGACGTCAGCCTGATGATCACCAAGCACTGCGTGCGCTGGAGCTTGAGCCTGTGCCCCAAGCAGGCCAAGGGCGTGACAGGCGTTCAAGGCACCGTCCGCGCCGAACCACTGACGCTCGTCCACGGCACCGACAAATTCACCCTGCGCTTCGACTGCAAGCCGTGCGAGATGCACGTGGTGGGGGCGATGCAGAAGCATGTGTTGCGGGAGGCGAAGGGGCAACCGCTGACGTTCTATCGGGCGGGGCCAGCTACTCGTTCGGTCTGATCCGGCTAGGGAAGTCCTGCAAAACCTCGAGTCAACCCCGATGGCGCGAGGCATGAAGCTCGAGGACGATGCGAGGCATGAAGCAATCGAACTTTGGCTTTGATCCGCTGTTCAAGAAGACGCGCAGGAGCATCTTCCTGGACGAGATGAACCGCGTCGTGCCGTGGGCGGACTTGGTCGCGTTGATCCAGTCGCATGTGCCGGTGAAGATCGAGGTCCTGGGTGGCCGGCCATCGACGCCGATCGAGCCGATGCTGCGCATCCACTGCCTGCAGCTGTGGTGGAACCTGGGCGATCTGGCGATGGAAGAAGAGCTGCGCGAGCGCGCGCTGTACCGCACCTTCGCTGGTCTGGAGGGTGCCGCACAGCTGCCTGACGAGAGCACGATCCTGCGCTTTCGCCACTTCCTCGAAGAGCACAAGCTCGCACCGAAGGTGCTCGATACGATCAACGCGGGCCTGCTCGAGCGCGGCTTGATGCTCGAGAAGGGCACGGTGGTCGACGCGACGCTCGTCGCGGCACCGAGTTCGACGAAGAACAAGAGCGGCGAACGCGACCCCGAGATGCACCAGACCAAGAAGGGCAACCAGTGGCACTTCGGCATGAAGGCGCACATCGGCGTGGACGCCGACTCGGGCCTCGTGCACACCGTCATCGGCACCGCCGCCAACGTCAGCGACATCACCCAGGCGGCGGACCTGATGCACGGTGAAGAGACCGATGCGTTCGGCGATGCGGGCTACCAGGGCGTGGACAAGCGCGACGAGCACAAGGGCTCGAAGGTGCGCTGGCACGTGGCGATGCGCCCGGGCAAGCGCCGCGTGCTGGACCCCGATCGGCGCAGCCACCAACTCATCGAAGAGCGCGAGCAGCTCAAAGCGAGCATCCGGGCGAAGGTCGAGCATCCGTTCCGCGTGGTCAAGCAGCAGTTCGGCTACGCCAAGGTGCGCTACCGCGGCTTGGCGAAGAACACCGCGCGGCTGACGATGCTGTTCGCGATGAGCAATCTGTGGATGGTGAGGCGAACGCTCGCGGGATCGCAGGGATGAGTGCGTCCGCAGCGGACGAAAAAGGCGAATCGAGATCGAAAACGGTCCGACAAGTACTCGAATCGAGTCGAAATCGAAGCTCGCTTGCACATTACGAAATACTCGCTTCAAGCGCCTCGACTACTGGACAAACAGTGGCCTGTGAGCGGGGTTTTGCAGACCTTCCCTAGGGCTCGAGAGCCAGAGGAGCCCGGCGAAGGAGCAGGGTCGCCTTATCGCTTAACCGGCTGCAGCAGCGGAATGATCTGCCGACCATTGCGGCGGTAGTGCTCGAAGTCGGAATCGAGCGTGAAGAGGCGGCTGTCGGCCAGCAATTCGGTCAGGCGCACCAGGCACGCGTCGGCAAGCGACATCGGCGTGTCGGCATACCGGCGCATCAGCGATTCGACGGCAGTCGCCTCCCCTGCCATGTCCAAGCCGATGACCAGCACGCCCTCACGCAGCTTGCCGATCAGATCGGCGGGCTGACCGCCAGCGCGTTGGATCAGAAAGCACGCTTCGGTCATCACAGGCTCGCAAGTCACCAGCGGTGGCCGCAACGCCTGCATCTGGCTGACAGCCCAGGCGTGCCAGCGGTCGCGTGAATTGAAGTAGGCGACCAGCGGCCCAGTGTCGATGACCGTCGTCGTCATTCGCCGAACCCGGCCAAATGCCGGGGGTTCGTCGACAAGTCCTTCGGGCCTTGCACCGAACCGCAGACATCGGCTAGCGCGTCGTGGCAACTGCCGCCAGCGCCGCCTTGCCGAAGCCGCTCGAGCGCGTCGCGGATGAGGTCGGATTGCGGATGCCCGAGTTCGCGCGCGCGCCGCGCGAGCCACGCCGCCAGCGGCTCGGGCAACTTGACGGTGACGGTTTTCATGCTCATCACGGCATCGTATTACCTCAGCCTCAGTTCGGCAATACGCTGGCAGAAGGCGTGTCCAGGGTGTACCGGCCATGATCGGCGTCTGATGTCTCCACACACCACGACCCGCAACGCCCGCCTGCGCGGCGCCGCACGCCTGGTCACCGACGCCACCGCAGGCCTGACCGATCTGGTCGAAGCCGTGCATCAGCGCGTGGCCCGCATGCCGGGGCACGACGCGCCTGGCATCGATGGCCGCACCACCGGCGTCACAGGCCTCGTCTACAAGACGATTCGCGGCGTTACGCGGCTGGTGGGCGGCAGCATCGAATCGCTGCTGGGTGTGCTGGGCTCGGACCTGGCGCTAGGCCGTGTGGTGCCGCAGCGTGACGCGTTGGTCGCCGCGCTGAACGGCGTGCTGGGCGACTACCTGGTGGCCACGTCGAACTCGTTGGCTACGCCGATGACGCTGCGGCGGGGTGGTCGGGCATTGCCGCTCGAGGAGGCGCCTGCGCTGGCCGCCAGCCTGCCCGATGCAAACGGTACGGTGCTGGTGCTGATTCACGGCTTGTGCATGAATGACATGCAGTGGACGTTGGCGCGTGATGGTCACGATCGCAACGATGACCACGGCGCGGCGCTGGGTGCGGCGCTGGGCTGCACGCCGGTCTACCTGCACTACAACAGCGGCCTGCACGTGTCGATCAACGGCCGCGCGCTGGCGCAGCAGTTGGAACTGCTCGTCGACCGGTGGCCGCGGCCGGTCGATCGGGTGGTGCTGGTGGGGCACAGCATGGGTGGCCTGTTGGCGCGCAGTGCCGCGCACCACGGCGCGCAGTCGGGTCACCGTTGGGTGGCGCAACTGACCGACATGGTGTTCCTGGGCACGCCGCACCACGGCGCGCCGCTCGAGCGTGCGGGCCATTGGGTCGACATCGTGCTGGGTGCCACGCCGTATGCCGCGCCGTTCGCGCGTCTGGGCAAGGTGCGCAGCGCGGGCATCACCGACCTGCGCCACGGCAATCTGCTCGATGAAGACTGGGTGGGGCGTGACCGCTTCGTGCGGCAGCCCGACCGCCGACTGCACGTGCCGCTGCCGGCCAGCGTGCGCTGCTTCGCCGCAGCGGCCAGCATCAGCCAGAAGCCGGGCGGGCTGAAGGAGCGGCTGCTGGGCGACGGGCTGGTGCCGCTGGACAGTGCACTGGGCCAACACGCCGACCCCGCGCGCTGCCTGACCTTCGCGGAACGTCGGCAGTGGGTCGGCTACGGCATCAACCACCTTGGCCTGTTGAGGGATGCGCAGGTGGTGGCGCAGGTGGTGCGGTGGTTGGCGTGAGGTGGGGGGATTGAACGCGCTCAGGCCGGAACGCTGACGAGGCGGGCCCGTTCTTCGTCGCTGGCCAGTAGCTGGCGCACGCCGGTGTCGAACGTCAACAGCTTCATGCCGGCATGCGCGGCGGCCGTCAGCAGCCACGCGTCGCCGACCTGTCGGTGGCCGACCAGGCCGCCGGTGCACAGGGCGGCCACGTCGGCGAACGAAAAGTCCAACGGTACGAGGCGATGCGCAGGGTGGGCAAGGTTGCGGGCCAACACCTCGCCCACTTCGGAGATGGCCAGCGCGCGGCCGGAGAACCATGGCTGGCTGACGATGCGCACGAACGCAGCCTGCGTGATGGCGCAGGTGGCCCAGCCGCGCCGTGCGTGGCGTGAGAACCAGATATGCATGCGATCGTGGTGCTCGTGCGCCGGCCAGCCGAGCGCGATCAAGGCGTTGGCGTCGAGCAGGTACACGATGCCGTGCTCAGCGCTCGTCGTCGAGCATGTCCTTGATCTGCTTGGCGGTGACCCGCGGCGCGTCAGCCGGCAACTCGAACACCCAGGCTTGCCCACGCTGGCGCACGGCCACCGGTGGCGCGCTGGCACGGCGGATCAGTTCGGACACGGCCTTGCCCAGCCGCAGCGAGCGAGCGGTGGCGTAGTGCTGCGCCAGCGCCGCAGCGTCGTCGTCGAGGGTGAAAGTGGTGCGCACAATCCAAAATGATGCAGTTGTCGGAGGTTGATGCACTTTAGCAGACCGACATCCTGAATTTCGTGCGTAGCGCTGAGTTACGCCGGAAAGCGAACGCATCAGGCGGCGATGTGCCACGATGCAATCGCCTTAGTTAGCTCTGGTCACCACTCATGCCCGCCCATCCCACCCATCAATTTCAAGTCCGCAAGGACCAGCTCGCCACCACGCGCATGGTCACGCTGCCCGACGAAGCCTTGCAACCCAACCACGTGCGGGTGCGCATCGACCGCGTGTCCTACACGGCCAACAACATCAGCTATGCCGCGTTCGGCGAGACGATGCAGTATTGGCAGTTCTTTCCTGCAGCAGGTGCCGACGCCGCGGGATGGGGCTGCATTCCGGTGTGGGGCTTCGGCACCGTGGTCGAGTCGACGCACGCCGACGTGCGCATGGGTGAGCGGCTGTGGGGCTACTGGCCGATGGCGTCGCACGCGGTGCTCGAGCCCGATCACTCGAGTCCACGCGGGTTCGTCGACGCCGCAGCGCATCGTGCGGCGCTGCCCGGCGTCTATAACCAATACCTGCGCTGCGAAGTCGACGCGTTCTACACCGCCGACAGCGAAGCCGAGCAGGCGCTGTTGCGCCCCCTGTTCACCACGGCGTGGTTGATCGACGACTTCCTGGCCGACAACGCCTTCTTCGGCATCGACACGGATCGAGCGGTGCAGGGCGCGGTGCTGCTGTCGTCGGCCAGCAGCAAGACCGCGTACGCGACCGCCGAACGGCTGGCGTTTCGGGCGCGTTCGCACGCAGCGGCGCATCGGTCGGCGCTGCGCGTGGGGTTGACCTCGGCGCGCAATGTCGCGTTCTGCGAAAGCCTGGGCGTGTATGACCGCGTGTTGGCCTACGGACAACTCGACGCGCTCGACAGCTTCACACCGTGCGTGGTTGTCGACTTCGCGGGTGACGCGCCACTGCGCCGCGCGATTCACACGCGGTTCGCTCGGTTGGCTTACAGCTGCTCGGTGGGCGCCACGCACGTCGAGCAACTCGGCGGCGCGGGGAGCGACCTGCCGGGCCCGCGCCCGGTGTTCTTCTTCGCGCCGGCCCAGGCCGACAAGCGGCGCGCCGAGTGGGGTGCCCAGGAACTCGGCCGCCGGGTGGGTGAAGCGTGGCACGCGTTCATGTCGCGCGTGATGCAGCCGCCTGCGCCGTGGCTGGTGGTGCGGCGCCATGTGGGCATCGAGGGCTTCGCGCAGGCGCACGCGATCGTGTTGGCGGGGCGCGCTGATCCGCGCGAGGGACACGTGATCGACGTTGGTGGTTAGCTGGGGCTGCGTGGACGAAGCGGCGGCTTCGGCCAGTACGCCGGGCGTCAGTTCTGACGGCCGTCAGTCCTGACCGGCTTCCCGCATGCGCGAGACCGCGACACGATTCGTCATCGTGGTACCTGTGATCGTCTTGATTCCAGCGTCCGCGGTCACCATCAAAAGTAAGGAGATGACGACGTGGTCTACCGACTCCCTGATCTCGCATTTGCACCGGCGACGATGGCGCGGATGCTTGACGCCTTCGACTACGGCGTGGCACTGGTTGACAGCGCCGGGCGCACGCGCTTCGTCAACACCGTCGCCCGCCGCGCCTGCACCGGCAGCCATCCGCTGACCTGGGACGGCGAGGATCTGAAGGCGCAGCGAACCGAAGACGCGCAACTGCTCGCCATGGCTGTGGAGGCTGCCTGCCGCAAGGGGCTGCAGCGAATGATCCTGCTCGGGCAACGCGGTGACCGTACTGTGGCCGTCTCGGTCGTGCCGGTCGACGCCCACGCTGGCGACACTCGCGACACTGGCGCCCGCGGCGATGCTTTGCGCTGGCACGCTGCGCGAACGGACCCGACGCGTTGGGCGATGCTGATCCTTGGAAAGAGCCGGATTTGCGATGTGCTGACCATCGATGCGTTCGCGCGCTTGTACAGCCTGACGAGCGCCGAATGCCGCGTGCTGCGCCTTCTGTGTGGTGGCGACGTGCCGCGTGGCATCGCCCGTCTGCTGGGCGTGACCGTGGCGACCGTACGCACGCAGATCGGGGTGATGCGCGCCAAGGTTGGCGTGGCAAGCATGGCGGCACTCATCAACATGGTGTCGACGCTACCGCCGATGCCTCGCGCGACGCCGGAGGCAGCATGACCCGCGACAAGAAGCCGTCCCCACAGCAGCCTTCGCTCGAAGACGTACCGATGAGCCCTTCGTTGCGCCGCCTTGTCGAGCGTTGCGAGGCGAAGCCGTACCCGGCAAACCACGTGCTCATCAAAGAAGGCGATGAAGGCAACTCGCTCTTCGTGGTGTTGGCCGGGCGCGTGCGCGCCTACTCCACCAGGACGGAGGGCGCGTCGTCGAGTCCGAAGAAGGGTTCGCGGCGCATCACGTACGGCGAATACCTGCCGGGCGAATTGCTTGGTGAGATGAGTCTGGACGGCGGCAAGCGCGCCGCGACCGTCAAGACCATGATGCCGACCTGGTGCTGCAAGATCACGCGCGACGACATCGAGAAGCACCTGAGCGACGAGCCGGAGTTCGCTTGGGAGTTGTTCACACGCTTGATCCGACGCGCGCGTGCCGCCACGCTCAGCCTGCGACAGATCGCGCTCAACGACGCCTACGGTCGCATCTCGCACCTGTTGCAGACGCTTGCGACGAAGCGCGTGGATGGCGCGCGGGTGGTGTCGATCAGCCGACAAGGCATTGCCAGTCTGGTCGGCTGCTCGCGCGGCATGGTCAGCAACATCATCAAGGAGCTGAAGCAAGGGGACTACATCGCCGTCGACGGTGAAGACGTCGTGCTGAAGAAAGATCTGCCGCCGCGTTTTTGAGCGTCCAACCTTCGGCGCGGGCCGTCTGTCCCTACTCGATGAACAACATCGCAGGCGTCTCCAGCATCTGCCGCACCCGCTGGATGTACGTCGCCGCCACGGCGCCATCCACCACCCGGTGATCGAACGACGACGACAGGTTCATCATTTGCCGAACCTGCACCATGCCGTCGCGCACCATCGGCCGCGCCACGATGCGGTTGATGCCGACGATCGCGACTTCGGGGTGGTTGATCACCGGGGTCGAGACGATGCCGCCCAATTTGCCCAGGCTCGTCACCGTGAGCGTGGAGCCCGACAACTCTTCGCGCGTGGCCCGGCCGCTGCGCGCGCGGGCGGCGAGTTTGGCGATGGCGTCGGCGCAGTCCCACAGGTCGAGCGTTTGCGCCTGGCGCAGCACCGGCACCATCAGACCGCCGTCGGTTTGTGTGGCCACGCCCAGGTGCACGGCGTCGTGCAGCGTCAGCACGTTGGCTTCGTCGTCGAAGCGGGCGTTGACCTGCGGGAAGTCGGCCACGGCGCGCACGATCGCGCGAATGGCGAAGGCCAGCGGCGACAGGTCGCCTCGCTTGGCGCCGTATTGGCGGTTCAGCTCGTCGCGCAGCGCCACCATGTCGGTGACGTTGACTTCTTCGACGTAGGTGAAGTGCGGGATGTGGCGCTTCGATAGCTGCATCTTCTGCGCGATCGCGCGACGCAGGCCGACGAGTTTGACGTCGCGCGTGCCGTCGGTCGGTGCGGCTGTGCGCGTGCCGCCCGACGATGTGCGCGCTGCCGCGTCAATGTCGGCGTGCACGATGCGGCCGCCGGGGCCGGTGCCTTGCAGCTGCGATAAGTCGATGCCGAGTTCGTGCGCACGTTGCCTCACTGCCGGTGCGGCGAGTACGCGCGACGACGGAGAGGGCGAGGGCGAGGGCGAGGGCGAGGGCGAGGGCGATGACGACGGCGGTGGCGCGGGTGCGCGTGGTGCGCGTGGTGGTGGCGGCACGTGGCTCGTGGCAGGCGAGGGCACGGGCGCAGCAGCCAGCGCGGCTGGCGGCGCAGCCTCAGGCGCCGCAGCCGCATCGCTCTCGATGCGAATCAACACCGACCCCACCGCCATCACCTGCCCGACCTCACCGCCCAACTCCACCACGTGGCCCGCAACAGGCGACGGGATCCCGACCGCGGCCTTGTCGGTCATCACGTCGCACAGCGCCTGGTCTTCGCCGACGTTGTCGCCGACTTTCACGTGCCACTCGACGATTTCGACTTCAGCAATACCTTCGCCGATGTCGGGCATACGGATGGTGTGAATACTCATGACTTGCCCGCCGTCATGTTGCCCACCACCTTGCTCATCACCTTTCGAAAAGCCTCACCCACGCGCTTCGGCCCGGGGAAGTACGCCCACTCGAGCGCATGCGGATACGGCGTATCCCACCCCGTCACGCGTTCGATCGGCGCTTCGAGGTGAAAGAAGCAATGCTCTTGCACCAGCGCCGTCAGCTCGGCGCCGAAGCCACTGGTGCGCGTGGCCTCGTGCAGCACCACGCAGCGGCCGGTCTTCTTCACCGAATCGATCATCGTCGGCAGGTCCAGCGGCCACAGGCTGCGCAGGTCGATGATCTCGGCGTCGATGCCGGTCTCGCGCGCTGCCGTTTCGGCCACGTAGACCATCGTGCCGTACGTCAGCACCGTCAAGTCCTCGCCGGGCCGCACCACTGTGGCTGACTCGAGCGGCACGGTGTAGTGGCCGTCGGGCACCTCGCTCTTCGGATGCTTCGACCACGGCACCATCGGTTGATCGTGATGGCCGTCGAAGGGGCCGTTGTAGATGCGCTTGGGCTCGAGAAAGATGACGGGGTCGCCGCACTCGATCGCGGCGATCAGCAGGCCCTTGGCGTCGTACGGGTTGCTGGGCATCACCGTACGCAGGCCGCACACGTGCGTGAACAGCGCTTCGGGGCTTTGGCTGTGCGTCTGCCCGCCGTAGATGCCGCCGCCACACGGCATGCGGATCACGACCGGTGACGTGAAGTCGCCCGCCGAGCGGTAGCGCATGCGTGCGGCTTCCGACACGATCTGGTCCGACGCGGGGTAGAAGTAGTCGGCGAATTGAATCTCGACCACCGGCTTCAAGCCATAGGCCGCCATGCCGACGGCGGTGCCGACGATGCCGCCTTCGGCGATCGGCGAATCGAACACACGCTGCTTGCCGTATTTGGACTGCAGGCCTTCGGTGCAGCGGAACACGCCACCGAAGTAGCCCACGTCCTCGCCGAAGACGACGACGTTGGGGTCAAGTCCCAGCATCACGTCCATGGCCGAACGCAGGGCCTGGATCATGGTCATGTTGGCCATGTCAATGTCCTCCCTGACTGTGCTCGGCGGCTTGGCGCATTTGCTCTTTCAGGTGCGCAGGCATCTCTTGGTAGACGTCTTCGAACATCGTCGACAGCGGCGGGATGTGGCCGTCTTGCAGCGACCCGAACTTCGACGCTTCCTTCAGCGCCGCCGACATCTCGTCGTCCAGCGCCTTCTGCGCGCGTTCGTGTTCTTCTTCCGACCACACACCCAGGCCGATCAGGTGCTGCTTCAACCGCGCCACCGGGTCGCCCAGCGGGAAGTGCTGCCAGTCGTCGGCAGGTCGATAACGCGTGGGGTCGTCCGATGTGGAGTGCGCTCCTGCGCGGTACGTCACCCACTCGATCAACGTCGGCCCAAGGTTGCGTCGCGCCCGTTCGGCGGCCCAGCGCGACGCCGACAGCACGGCCAGGAAGTCATTGCCGTCGACGCGCAACGACGCAATGCCGGCACCCACGCCGCGCGCCGCGAAGGTGGTGCCTTCGCCACCGGCAATCGCCTGAAAGGTCGAGATCGCCCACTGGTTATTCACCACGTTCAAGATCACCGGCGCGCGATACACGTGCGCGAAGGTCAACGCATTGTGAAAGTCGGCCTCGGCGGTCGAGCCGTCGCCGATCCAACCCGACGCGATCTTCGTGTCGCCCCGAATCGCCGACGCCATCGCCCACCCGACCGCCTGCACGAACTGCGTCGCCAGGTTGCCCGAGATCGAGAAGAACCCCGCGCGCTTGTACGAATACATCACCGGCAATTGGCGGCCCTGCAGCGGATCACGCTTGTTGCTGAGCAGCTGGCACATCAACTCGACCACGTCGATGTCGTCACGCGAAAGCAGCAGGCCCTGCTGTCGGTAGCTGGGGAAACACATGTCGCCGTCGTTCAGCACCTGCGCGTGCGCGACCGCGATGGCCTCTTCGCCCAGGGCCTGCATGTAGAACGAGATCTTCTTCTGCCGCGCCGCGATCAGCATGCGTGCATCGAACGCGCGCGTGCGCAGCATCGCGCGCATGCCGCGCCTCAGGTCTTCGGCGTTGACCTGCGGTGCCCACGGGCCGACCGCGCGGCCCGCGGCGTCCAGCACGCGGATCAGCTTCCACGCCATGGTGCCGGTGTGGGCCGCCTTGATGTCGACCGCGGGGCGAGGCACCTCGCCTGCGGCCGAGACGCGCAGGAACGAGAAATCTGTCGCCTGCCCGGGGCGGCCGGTGGGCTCGGGTACATGCAGGTGCAGTGGCAGATGCAGTGGCAGGTGCAGCGGCGTGGGTGAGTCAGGCATTCGCTTCTCCGCGACCGCCGTAGTGGGGCGGACTCGGGTTGATTCTGGACCGCAGTCCCGTTGCAAGGGTTACTCCCGGCGCGCTGCACGGGTTGGCTTCGCACACTGGCCTTGTCCACCACTGCTCAGGAGAAGCGCCATGCGTGTCCCGACGAAGAAGCTCGACGTCTCTGGTAGTTCTGATCGGCGCGGCGGTCATTGCCGGCTGTGGCGGCAGTGGCGGCAGTGGCGGCAGTGGCGGCGGTGAAGAGGCCAACGTTGTCGGCGCGGGCGCACAGAAGGGTGGTCACGGTGCGGTTTCGCTCGGTGTTCTGTCCAGCCCCGCGCGCTACGTGTCGGGCGGCGACGCGCGCATCGGCGTTCGCGCTTCCGCGGGCCTGCACGACAAGCTCGAGATCTGGATCAACGGCGTGCGCAGCAGCGCCGAACTCGTCCAGGCTGGCGACGGCCTCGAGGCGGTGATCAGCGGCCTGCGTGTGGGCGACAACCTGGTCGAAGTGCGGCACCGCAACGGCCGCGGCCGTGGCAACAGCGCCGCCATCACGTTGACCAACCATCCCATCACCGGGCCGATGTGGTCCGGCCCGCAGCAGACACCTTTCGTCTGCACCACGATCCAATCGGCGGTGGCCCGCCAACCCAAGGTCGACAGCGCCTCACCCCCCGGCTACCGCGTCACCGACGCGCAGGGCAACCTGCTGGGCTACAGCCGCAGCTGTTCGATCGACACCTTCGTCGCCTACCACTACCGCAACACGGCCGGTGCACTGGTGCCGATGCCCGCCGACGGTTCGCGCCCGGCCGACATCAGCACCGTCACGCTCGCCGATGGGCGCACGGTCGACTTCGTGATTCGCCGCGAGGTCGGTTCGATCAACCGCTTCCTCTACAGCATCGCGATGCTTGCGCCGGCGGATGAAGACCGCGCGCCGACCGCCGCACCCGACACCAGCCTGTGGAACGGCAAGCTGCTGTACTGGTTCCAGGGCGGCGTGGCGATCGGCCACACGCAAGGCACGGTGCACGGCGGGTCGGTCAACCTCGACATCCTCGGCCAGGGCTATGCCATCGTGCACTCGAGCGGCAACAACACTGGCACGCACTACAACCTTCAACTGGCCGGTGAGACGGCGATGATGACGAAAGAGCGCTTCATCGAGCGCTACGGCGTGCCCGAATACACCGTGGGCCTCGGCGGCTCGGGCGGTGCGATCCAGCAGTACGTGATCGCGCAGAACCAGCCCGGCATCCTCGATGCGCTGCTGCCGGTGCAAAGCTACCCCGATATGGTCACGCAGACCATCCACGTCGGCGACTGCGAGCTGCTCGAGCACTACATGGACGCCACCGATCGCACCAACGCGAAGTGGCGCGTCACGAAGAACCGCAGTTGGCTCGTCGGCTTCAACGCCGAAGAGAACCCGCCCGGCGGGGTGAACGCACGTGTCAACGACGCCCTCGCGCCGCTGAAGGCCGCGCTGGGCTACAGCACCGCCGTCGGCTCCACCGAGTGCATTCCGGGCTGGCGCGGACTGTCGCCGCTGGCGATGAACCCGCGCTACGGCCAGGCGCCGAACGCGCAGTTCTATGAACCGCAGGCAGACATCGCTGCGATCCGCTGGACGCACTACGACGACCTGCGCAACATCTACGGCGTCGACGCCACCGGCGCTGCGCGACCCACGTGGGACAACGTCGGCGTGATGTACGGGTTGCAATCGATGAGGGCTGGCCACATCAGCGGCGAGGAGTTCACGCACCTGAACTTCAGCGTCGGCGGCTGGAAGCATCCGAGCCAGATGGCGCAGGAAACCTTCCCCTTCTTCGGTACCGGTGCCGCGGAGATTCAGAAGGCACTGACGATCCCGGGTTACTTCGACCCGTGGAGCCGCAAGAACATGAACCCGAGCCCGGCGCCGGGCCTGCCCGCACCACGCACCGAAGGCGACTTCATGGCGCAACGCGCGGCCTACACGTCGGGCCACGTCTTCGGCGGCACGCTCGAGCGCCCGACGATCGACCACCGGCAGTACATGGAGCGTGAGCTCGACATGCACAACTCGCACCAAAGCTTTGCTGCGCGCAAGCGTGTGATCGACCGCATGGGCGCCAGCGACGCGATGGTGATCTGGTTCACCGACACCGTGCCGGGCACGCCGAAGGCCAGCAACACCTTCGACGCGATCACGGTGATGGATCAGTGGGTGGCAAACATGCGCGCGAACCCCCACCGGTCGATCCGCGCCAACCGCCCGCCGAAAGCCATCGACAGCTGCTTCGACGTGCAAGGCAAGCTGATCTACGCAGGCGACGATGCGTGGCACGGCATCCTCGACGTAAAACCTGCCGGCCCGTGCACGCAGCGCTTCCCGATTCACCAGACCGCACGCATCGTCGCGGGCGCGCCGCTCGAGGGCGACATGTACCGGTGTGCGTTGAAGGCGGTGGATCAGGCAGTCACCGACGGCACGTTCTCACCGTGGATGCCGAGCGCGGATCAGATCTCGCGCCTGAAGCTCGTGTTCCCGTCAGGGGTGTGCGACTACAGCCGGCCGGATCAGGCCAAGCCGTCATGAGGTCGACCCCTCTCCCGCGTGCGGGTGAGGGTGAAGGCGGGCAAGCCCGGGCGTTGAAATTAGCCTTGCATTTGCAACATTAGCCGTTAAAAATACAAGAATGCTTGTTCGACACGCCGAAGCCCAGGCTCGTAGCCTGCTGGCGTGGAGCCCGGCGGTTGCGCTGCTGGGTCCGCGCCAGGTCGGCAAGACGACGCTGGCGCACGCCCTCGTCGCTGCTACCCCCGGCGCGCTCTACCTCGATCTCGAGAGCAGTGAAGACCGCGCACGCATGTCCCAGCCCAGGGCCTTCATGCGCGCGAACCGCGACCGCATGCTGGTGCTCGACGAAATCCAGCACCTGCCCGATGTCTTCGGCGAGATCCGCGGCGAAATCGACGAAGCCAGGCGTCCCGGTCGTTTCCTGCTGCTGGGGTCGGCGTCGCTTGCGTTGTTGCGGCAGACGACGGAATCGCTCGCCGGGCGGCTTGCGATCGTCGACATGGCTCCGCTGCTGGCGTCCGAGTATTGCAAGCGCTTCGAGGATGTTCAGACGCTGTGGCTGCGAGGCGGCTTTCCGGGCAGCGTGCTCGCGCCGGATGCGACCGTCGCGTGGGCGTGGCGTGATGCCTTCATCCGGAGTTTCCTGAGCACCGACCTCGCGGCGCTGGGCATCGGCGTGGCGCCCGACAGCATGCATCGCTTCTGGCGGATGCTCGCCCATCTGCACGGTCAGCTCTTCAATGCCAGCGCGATCGCCAACTCGATGGGCATCAGCAGCCCCACCGTTTCGCGCTACCTCGACACGATGGCCGCGGCGCTGATGGTGCGCAGGCTCGAGCCCTACCACGCCAACCTTGGCAAACGGCTCGTGAAGTCGCCCAAGGTCTACGTGCGTGACAGCGGCCTGCTGCACCATCTGCTCGGCATCCGGGACGTGAACGACCTGATCGGCCACCCGAGTTCAGGCGCGTCGTGGGAAGGCTTCGTGCTCGAGCAGATCGTCGCCCACCGGCCCGCCGACGCAGCGATCTCGTTCTACCGAACCGCCGCGGGCGCGGAACTGGACGTGGTGGTCGAACGTCGCCGCGAAAGGTTCGCCTTTGAAATCAAGTTCTCATCCGCGCCCAAGGTGACCAGGGGCTTCTGGCAGGCCTGCGACGACGTGGCGCCCGCGAAGGTCTACATCGTGGCCCCCGTGCGCGAGCGCTTCCCCTACGCCGACGGCGTCGAGGTACTGCCGGTAGCGGACCTGCCTGCGGTGCTGGGCTTGCTCGCGCAGCAAGGCCGGTGAACAGGCAGCGGAGGAAGTCAGCAGCGACAATAACGTTCGGTTCCTGTCGCGAGCTTCGCGTGACCACTGCCTCGGCCTCGACGTTCTCTCCCACGCCCGCCGCGCTGCGTCTGGGCCATGCCGGACTGCTGCCCTTCGTGGCCGGCGCCGCGCTCACGTGGTTCGTGCGCTCCGATGCCCATCCCCATATCACGGCTGCCCTGTCAGCCTATGCCGCAGTGATCGTCGCTTTCCTCGGCGGCATCCACTGGGGTTTTGCGATGCGCCAGTCCGGTCCGGCTTTGTCGCTGCCGCTGTGGGGCGTGGTGCCCTCGCTGGTAGCCTGGGTGGCGATGCTGCTGCCGGCCAACGCCGGGCTGGTGGTGCTGGGCGCGATGCTCATCGTGTGCTACGTGGTCGACCGTCGTGTCTACCCGGCGCAGGGCGCCGCAGCGTGGTTGACGCTGCGCTTGCGGCTGACGGCTGTCGCTTCGCTGAGCTGCTTTATCGGCGCAGCCAGCAGCTGAGGGCACCGCTTCGGAAGGCGAGAATACTGGATGTAGGTACAGTTCAGTACGGACGACGACGCCCGCCATGTTGCGCAAGAAACCCTCCGCCTCCTCCCCGACCGGGTCCCCGACCGCGTTCACGCCGCGCAGCAGCGTCGCCATCAGCTTCGGCTCGCCCGCCGGCGAAAGTGGTGTCGGGCGGCTGGACTTGAACGACATCCTGCTGCGTAACCCGCTGGCGTCGTACCTGATGCGCATCGTCGGTGATTCGATGCGCGCCGACGGCGTGCTCGACGGCGATCTTGCGTTGGTCGATCGCGCCATCGACGCCGCGCACGGGCACGTGGTGATCGCGGTGGTCGACGGCGAATTCGTCTGCCGGCGCTTGCATCGGCAAGGCCGCGACGTTCGCCTGCGGGCCGCAGAGCCCGGCGCGGCCGACTGGGTGCCCGGGCCCGACGACACGCTCGAGATCTGGGGCGTGGTGACGCACGTGGTGCGGCCGCTGGTCCACACCTCCTGATCGCACCCGAGTACTCGACACCGTGTTCGCACTCGTCGACGTCAACAACATGTACGTCAGCTGCGAGCGCGTGTTCCGCCCGTCGCTGAACGGCCGGCCGGTGGTGGTGCTGTCGAACAACGACGGCGCGTGCATCGCGCGCAGCAACGAAGCCAAAGACCTGGGCGTGAAGATGGCGCAGCCGTGGTTCGAGGTGCGCCGGCTCGAGCGCACGAAGGGCCTGATCGCGTTGTCGGCCAACTTCGAGCTGTACGGCGATATGTCCAGCCGCATGATGTCGCTGGCCGCGCAGTACGCGCCGCGGCAAGAGGTCTACAGCATCGACGAATGTTTTCTCGACTTCGACGGCGTGCCGGGCGACTTGGCGGCCGTCGGCGACGACCTGCGCCGCACCGTGCAGCGAACCACCGGCCTGCCCACCAGCGTAGGGTTCGGCGCGACCAAAACGCTGGCCAAGCTGGCGAACCACGTGGCGAAGACTGCCGAGCGCAAGCCGGGCAGCTTCGCGGCGTCGTTGGCGGGTGTGTGCCACTTCGGCACCCTCGCACAAGAGGACATCGACACCGTGATGGCCGCGTGTGACGTCGGCGATGTGTGGGGCATCGGCCCGAAGATCTCGGCGCGCCTGCATGCGGCCGGCGTGCGCACGGTGCGCGACCTGCTGCAAGCCGACATCGGCGCGTTGCGCGCCAACTTCAACGTCACCCTCGAGAAAACGGTGCGTGAACTGCGCGGCACGCGCTGCGTCGGCCTGGACGACGTGCGCGCCGGCAACCAGCAGATGATGTGCTCGCGCTCGTTCGGCGAACCCATCACCGACCTGCCCACGCTGATCGAGGTGGTCAGCCAGTTCGCCACGCAGGTGGCGCGCAAGCTGCGCGAGCAGGGCAGCGTGGCCGGTGCGGTGCACGTGTTCCTGTCGACCAGCCCGTATCGCCGCAACGACGCGCAACACTCGCCCAGCGCCACGTTGCCGTTGGCCGCACCCAGCGCAGACACGCGAGCGCTGATCACGCACGCGGTGCGCGTGTTGCAGGGCATCTACCGCAGCGGCTATCGATACGCCAAGGCAGGCGTGATGTTGACGGACCTACAGCAGCCGCTCGCAAGCGGCAGTGACGACGTGGCGCAGGCCAGCCTGGACCTTCGCGCGGATGAGGGTGCGCTTCCCGACCGCCGCGAGGGTTCGCGCCTGATGGCCGCGTTCGACGCCGTCAACAACCGCTTCGGCCGCCAGACGTTGACGGTCGCCAGCGCCGCACGCCAACAACAGCAGGCGGGGCAGGCGCCCCGCCACGCGTCGCGCCAGCAGCGACGTTCACCGCGCTACACCACGCGGCTCGAGGACATCGTGAAGGTGCGCGCTTAGTTGGCTAGAGGCCATCTGGATCGCAGAACCCGGCAAACGCCATAGGCGCCCGCAGCCGGAGCCTGTCCTCAGCTGGCCTTTTCGATACCCTCAGGGCTTTTCTCCTCCCAAATACGCCAGCGACACCTCGATCAGCGCCTTGACGCCGGTCTTCATGTACTTCTCGTCGATCGCGAACAGCGGCGAGTGATTCGGTGCGCCCGCGCGGTCGGCGTGGGGTGACGCGTTCAGGAACCAGAACATGCCAGGCGCCACGCGCGCGAAGTCGCCGAAGTCTTCCGACGCCGTCACCGGCGGCGCTTCGGCCACCATGTTCTTGCCCGCGGCGCGCTCGAGGGCGCCGAGCATGCGGCCGGTCAGCTCCGCGTGGTTCGACGTGACGGCGACCCAGTTCGCAGGAGCTTAGCCGTCGGCTCGCCGAGGCCTGGCACGCGTTCAGGCAGCGCGTGATGCAGCCGCCAGCGCCGTGGCTGGTCGTGAAGCGGCATGCCGGGGTCGAAGCTTTCGCGCAGGTGCATGCGACGGTGCTGGCGGGCCAGGGCGACCCGCGCGAAGGACATGTGATCGAAGTCGTCGTCAGTACTTCGGCTTCGGCGGCGTCGCCACCGGTGTGATGCCGTTGAAGCCTTCGACCGAAACCACATTCACGCCGGGTTTGGTGAGCGCAGTGACCTGCGGCAGGCGGATCTCGGCCGTGAAGCTGCGGTTGATGTTGGGAATCGTCAACGTGGCCCTGCCGTTCGCGTCGATCGGGTAGGCGCTGGCGCCCGCGCCGTTCGGCCCCAGGGCCTGCCAGATGTACTGGCCGGCGTACGTCGTCGGGAACACGACCTCGATCGTGATGTTCGACATCGAGTTGTTGGTGATGCCCAGGTGCGTGATGCGCAGCCAACTCGTATTCAGCCCCGTGGGGCTCGCGGTCGTGACGTTGGCGTCGGTCACCACCTGCGATCGCAGCGTCTGCAGCGACACGCCGTTGGCGGCGTTCACCAGAACGTAGTCCTGGCTGCTCAGGATCTTGTCCAGGTCGACGCTGGCGTGCGTGACACAGGGCAGCGAGAGGGTCGTGGCGAGCAGCAAGGCCTGGGTCGTGCGTTCGAAGAGCATTGAATACCTCCTGATGTTTCGAACACCGCAATGAATATCGCGGCTGCGCGCAGGCTAGGCGCAGTGCGCAGCGCTGGCATCGTCTCTACGGATGATGTGTGGCTGACGCATCGGTCTGGCCGGGTCAGACCATCACGTGGCAACGTGGGCAACAACCAGTCACCAGTCGAGCGCTCGAGTCGACAAAGAATGGAGCGCGCCGCAATTGCTCGAGCGGCGCACCACGGGGAGTTGCTCAAATGACAAACGTGCCTCGACAGCGCTTCGCGCTGGGTGCCGCAGCCGCGGTGTTCGCAACCCTGATGTCGATCGCGCCAACCGCGCGTGCGAAGGACGCGAGTCCGGTGCAGCGTGACAGCGCAGGCGTGACCGCATCGGACCAGCTTGTCGCCAGCGCTGCCGACTACTGCGATCGCGAGGCGCCTGCCGACGGCGCCAAGCTGCGATCGGCGCATGCGCAGTGGCGGCGCCAGCATGACGTGGAATCGGTGCGCCAGCGCGTGGCTTCGACCAAGCCGATGGCGCCTGATGCCGCGCGCCGACTGCACGAGCGCATGGGCGCGCAGGGCCAGCCTGCCAAGGCGTGTGCGCAGATGATCGCGATGCTGGGTACTGCCGACATGAACCTGCGGGCGCGTTTTCCCGCGGCGTATGTGGCGTCGCCTTCGGCAGGCTCATCTTCAACGACGACGACGACGTCGCCACCAACCGCCGCGGCTGCACCCGCACCCACGGCCAATACCAACGCGCGCCCGGTGACCCCCACGGCCAGCGTCGCGCCCGGCACGCTGCTGCTCACCCCGGCGCAACTCAGCGCCATCGTCCAGCGCACGCCCTACGTCAAGGGCCGTTCGCAGCAGCAGCGCCTGGAAGCCGCGGGGTTGGCGGGCGACATTGCCATCAAGGGCCGCGTCGTCAGAAGCGGCGACAGCCTGTTCATCGACCATGTCGAAGGGCCGTTTCGTTCGCGCATGCGGGTGTCGCCCGGCGTGAACGTGAAGGAGTACGAGGGCAAGGACGTGGTGGTGGCCGGCCGCTTCGATGAATGGCCGTCGTCGCTGGCTTTCCTGCGCAAGTCACGCTTGGTGGACGGCAGCGGGCTGAAGCCGTCGGCCGAACCCAACGCGGCCGGCATGATGCGTGCGGGCGTCGAAGCCGACGTTATTCGCACCGCGCCCGGCAAGGGCGTGGCCACCGGCGACGTTGCCGGCGTGCTGTATCACGGGCGCGGCGCCACCAATGCCTATGGCTCTTACGCCTTCGTCGAAGACGCCACTGTGCTGTTTCGCGATGGCTGGGCGTACCACCGGCTCGACGTGCCGCCGTCGGACCTGAACGTGAAGGTGTCGCGTGACGTCGAGCCACAGCGTTGGTCGAAGTGGCGCCGTGCGGGCAGCGGCTTCGAGATCCAGCGCATGGACGATCACGGCCGCGTGAAGGGCGAGTGGCGCACGGCCGAGGGCACGCTGGCAGGCGCATGGCCCGCAGGCACGCCCCTGCGAGGGCCCTACACATCGGCGGCGTTTCACGGCAGCATCGCGCTGGGTGGCACGTACGTGAAGAACACGCACACCTTCGGCGAGGACGGCCGCTACGAAGGCTCGCGCTTCGCGCAATCCGGCGCGGGCAGCATGGCGGCCAACAACGGCTTCAACTCGATGACGACGTCGCAAAGCGACAAGACCGGCTCGAACGTCAACGTCGAGTTCGACGGCCAGCGGCGGCATGGCGAACCCGACCGCACCCGGCGTGACGGTGACGTCGAATGCGAAGCGCGACGACGGCGCGGGGCGCCGCGGCCGCTACACCATCGACGGCTACACGCTCGAAATCAAACGTGACAACGGGCTCGTCGACCGCTACTTCACCTTCAAGGTGCCGGGCGACCACGTCTGGATCGGCGGCAGCAGCTTCAGCGCACCGAAGAAGAAGTGAGGCTTGCGCCGCGGCGTCCAGAACCGTTCGCCCGCGCTCGATCAATCGGTCGTTCGCAACTCGAGCCCTGCGAGCCGCGGCCCGGCACCGCCCTGATGCAGCACCGTATGCCACCGCTGCCCGGCCACCAGCGGCCACGCATCGGTGATGGTGCCGGTGGTCACGAAGTCACCTGCACGCACTTGCCACTGCGGCGTGTGCTCGGCCATGGAATCGACCCACGTGCGCAGCGCGTGCAGCGGGCCGTCGAGCACGTTCGCGCCCACGCCTTTGTCGACGCGCTGACCGTCGCGATGCAACTCCACGCGCAGCGCGGCCAGGTCATCGGCCATCGTGGCCCAGCCTTGCACGGGCACGCGCGGGCCCACGCGCAGGCGGCCGTGCAGGGCGAAGTCGGCCAGGCAATCGGGTGCGGCGAACTTCCAGTCGCTGAAGTGCGTGTGCACGACTTCGAAGCCGTGCGCCACCCAGGCCAGGCACGCTTGCAGTTCGGCCAGCGACATGCCGGCGCGCGGCGCGCGCGCGAAGCCGAAGACCACTTCGGGCTCGAGCCGCGGCTGGCTCAGGCCTGCGAGTGACAGCGTGGTTTCGTCACCGTCGAGCAGCAGCGCAGTGCTGTCCCACACCGGCCCCCAGATCGGCCCGAACACGCCGTAGCGCGGCCAGATCGTGCGGTTGGTGAAGCCGATCTTCCAACCCACCGGCCGCTCACCGCGCGCGATGCGCAGCGCGTGCAGACGTTGGCCCACCGCGTAGGCGTCCGGCAGCGTGAAGCCTTGCGGCTGCGTCGAGGGCAGGGGGATGCAGCGCGCGGCGTCGTAGGCGGCCAGCAGAGTGGTCGCGATGCGGTCGAGGTGGGAGCTTGGCGTGGTCATGACGTGATCATGCGGCAGTCAGCGCGGCCAACGGTACGGCCTCGATGCGTTCGGCAATCGGGTAGCGGCGCTTGCCGGGGTAGACCACGTACAGGCGGTCCAGCCGCAAGTCTCGCAGGGCTGTCGTCATCGACGGGGTCAGGCGCGGCGCGTCGGCGCGTTTGATCTCCACGCCGACGCGGCGCCCGTCATGCATGAGCAGCAAGTCGAGCTCGGCGCCGCCATGTGTCGCCCAGAAGTACGCCGCGTCGGGACGCGCGATGCGCAGGATCTGCTCGACGACGAAGCCTTCCCACGATGCGCCGCTCGAGGGGTGCAAAGCCAGCGCACCGGGCGACGAGATGCCCAGCAACTCGTGCAGCAGGCCGCTGTCACGAAGGTAGACCTTGGGGGCCTTGACTTGCCGTTTGCCCAGGTTCTCGAACCAGGGCGGCAGCTGCCGGACCATGTAGAGCTGCGTCAGGTGGTCGAGGTGGCGCCGCACGGTGCTTTCGTTCACACCGAGCGCGCGCGCGGGATGCGCCGCGTTCCAGATCTGGCCGTTCAGGTGCGCCAGCATCGACCAGAAGCGCTGCATCGCAGGTGCCGGCACATTGATGCCCAGCGCGGGCAGGTCGCGTTCGAGCACCATGCGTAGGTAGTCGCGCCGCCACGCGCGGCTGTCGTTGTCGCTGGCCGCCAGGAACGATCGCGGATGCCCGCCGCGCCACCACAGCGTGGCCTGCGCGGCAGAGGGCATTTCGTCAATCGTGAAGCCGCTCATCTCGATCACGGCCGCACGTCCTGCGAGCGATTCGCTCGTCTGGCGCAGCAGTTGCGGCGACGCACTGCCCAGCAGCAGGAACCGCGCCGGCACGCCGGGGCGGTCGACCAGCACGCGCAGCACCTTGAAGAGTTCGGGCGCACGCTGCACCTCGTCGATGACGACGAGGCCTCGCATCGGCTCGAGGAACGACATCGGCTGCGCGATCTGCGCTTCGACCGTGGGGTCTTCGAGGTCGAGGAACTGGGGGTCGTCGGGGTCGACGAAGGTTCGGGCCAGCGTGGTTTTGCCCGCCTGCCGCGGGCCGAGCAGCACGGCGACAGGGCTGCGGTCCAGGGCCTCACGAATGCTTGCGGTTAGCGTCGGCCGGTCGATCATGGGCTGCGGTCGCAGTGCAGGCATGGCGCTGATCGTATATGGAAATTCCCGCACGTAGCGCGGGAATTTCGAGGCAGTTTCTGTCCGCGAAAAGCAGAAAATTCCTCATGCAACCACAAGCCTTCGACGTGCTGATCATCGGCGCCGGTGTGTCCGGCATCGGCATGGCCTGCACGCTTGCTGCCGAATGCCCGGGCAAGACCTTCGCCATCCTCGAGCGCCGCGAGCGCCTGGGGGGCACGTGGGACCTGTTCCGATTCCCCGGCGTTCGGTCGGATTCGGACATGTTCACCTACGGCTACCAGTTCCGCCCGTGGCACGGCGCGAAGGTGCTGGCCGACGGGCCGTCGATTCAGAACTACCTTGCCGACACGGTGCGTGAACACGGCGTGGACCGGCACATCCGCTACGGCCTGAAGATCACACGCGCCGATTGGTCCTCGGTGCGGCAGCGGTGGGTCGTCATCGCCACGGCCGAGGCCGACGCCGAGGTGCACACCTTCGAATGTGCGCACTTGGTGATGGCCACGGGCTACTTCCGCTACGAAGCCGGCTTCACGCCGCCGCTGCCACACATCGACCGCTTCACCGGCACCGTGGTTCACCCTCAGCGCTGGCCTGATGCGCTCGACTGCCGCGGCAAGCGTGTGGTGGTGGTCGGCAGCGGCGCCACGGCGATCACGCTGGTGCCGGCGCTGGCGCGGGCCGGCGCGCACGTGACGATGCTGCAGCGCTCGCCCGGCTACGTGCTGTCTCTGCCGTCGCTCGACAAGTTGGCCGAACTGCTTGCCCGCGTGTTGCCCGCGCGCTGGGTCTACGGCCTGGCGCGCCGTCGCAACCTGGCCGTGGCTCGCTTCCTCTACCGCGCGTCGCGGCGCTGGCCGCAGCGCATGCGCGCGTTGCTGTTGGCGCACGTACGCAGGCACTTGCGGGGCTCTGCCGTGGACATGCGTCACTTCACGCCCACGTACCAGCCGTGGGACGAACGGCTGTGCATCGTGTCCGACGGTGACCTCTTCCACGCCCTTCGCGGCGGGCGAGCCGCGGTGGTCACGGACACGATCGACAGCTTCGACAACAACCGCGTCCTGCTGCGATCGGGGCAGGCGCTCGATGCCGACGTGCTGGTCACGGCCACCGGACTCGAGCTCGAGGCCTTCGGCGGCGCACAGGTCACCGTCGACGGTCAGGCGTGGCAGCCAAACGAGCACATGTTCTACAAGGGCGTGCTGCTCGAGGGCTTGCCCAACTTCGCGTGGATCGTCGGCTACATCAATGCATCTTGGACGTTGAAGGCGGATCTGGCCGCCTCTTACTTGTGCCGCTTGTATCGGCATATGGACGAGCGCGGTCTTGCGGTGGCCACACCGCGCGACACGCGCGGCTGCATGGCCGACGAGTCCATGATGGACGGACTGTCCGCGGGTTACATCGCGCGTGCGAAGGGTGCCTTGCCGCGGCAGGGCCGCGAAGCCCCCTGGCGAGTGACGCACGACTACCCCACCGACCAGCGCACGCTGCTGCACGACCCGGTGGAGGACGGTGTGCTGGTGTTCGAGCCACGACAGCACGGCGCGCGCGAGCCGACGGCATGCGCAGGTTCGCCCGCTACGTCGGATGCGTTGGGTTGATCACGCCCAGATCCGCCAACGTCGCGTCGACCGCTTCGGTCCAACCGCGGTTGGCCGCCGGGCTGGCCGGGCTGGGGTGCAGGATCTGCGCCACCTTCACGCGGCGCGCAAACGTTGAATCAACGAGGTCGCTCTCGATCACGCCGCGCAGGCAGCGTTCGGCAAACGCACCGACGCCGATCGCCCACTCGGGTTGCAGCGCGGTCAGCGCCGCGGCCAGGTGGCGGTCGCACGCCTTCGCGACGGCGCGGCGCTCGGCGGCCGGCAGTTTGTCGGGCGTGAAATTGCGGCCTGATTCTTCGAGAAAAACCAGCGGGCAGTAGTTCAAGACGAACCAGTCTTCGAAGAACGCCGGTGCCGTGCCGAAGCGCAACGCAGCCCACCCCCACAGCCGCCGCCCGCTGACTTCGGAACGCGCGCAATCGAAGCCTTCGATCAAGCGCTTCGGGTGCTCGAGCTTCGGGCGCTGCACATCCGCGCGCACACCCATCCAGTCGCGCACGGCAGCCACTTCGCCGAACGGCACGCCGGTCTGCATCATCCCGAACGGCCCCGGGTTCATGCCCAACAGCACGACGCGTTTGCGCTTGGCGCCGTAGCGCTTGACGTAGTTTTCGTAGGGCGCCCACGCGTACTGCAGCGGGTCATACACGTGTGCGATGGGCGGGGCGAAGTGCAGGGTGCCCAACGCCTGCGACAGGTCGCGGGCCGCGGTCAGCAGTTGGTTCGGGATGGATGAGGGCATGGCCTACTGCGCGGTCTGCGTGGCCAGTCTCAACTCATGCAACCGCATCTCGAGTTCCGCCACCGAACCCCAAGGCAACATCTTCGAATTCCCGCGCTCGTCCGGCGGGTTCGACGGCAACTCGTCCGACCACCCGCCGCACCCCACCAGCGGCAGCAGCGGCCGCTTGTGCAACCACGCCAGGCACACCTCGGACTTCGTGCCCGCGCGGCCACCGATGACGATGCACGCGTCGCCCGACAACGACATCAGCAGGTTGCGCGCATCGCCCATGCCGCATGGCACGACGACAGTCGCGGGCCAGTCGGGTGGGGGCATTTCGTCGGGCGGCACGATGCTCAGCACCAGGCCACCGGCGCGCAGCGCGCTTTCGGCGGCGACGCGGGTCGCGGGGCTGCCGCAGCCGCTGACGACGGTGATACCCAGCTTCGCGAGCAATGCGCCGGCTTGGCTTGCGAGGTCGTAGGCGGGTGAGCCGGGCTCGGCGCTGCCGAGGATGCAGACCTGGGGTTTGCGGTGGTTCTTGGTCATGGGGCGGCGGGTCGGTGAGTGTGTCGGCGGTGTGGCGCGCGGGGGCCGCGATCATGGCACCTTCGCCGTCACCATTGCCATCACTGCTGACAACACGTTGGCAGCAGCACCCGCGCAGCATCACGGCTTCTTCAACCCGCTTCGATGGAGTCAAACGATGTCTGCTCAATCCACCACCACGACCACGTCCACCACGTCCACCACCGCACGCAATGCCCTCAACTGGTTCGAGATCCCGGTTCGCGACCTCGACCGCGCGCAGCGCTTCTACGAAGCCGTGCTCGGCAAGCCGTTGCGCCGCGAGACGATGGGGCCGCACACGATGGCGGTGTTGCCCTATGCGCAGCCCGGCGTCGGCGGCGCGCTGATGACCGGCCCCGGTGTGCCGCCGCCTGCCGAAAGCGGCTCCATCGTCTACCTCGACGCGAGCCCGTCACTCGACGCCGCGGTGGTGCGCGCAACCGCAGCCGGCGCCACGCTGCTGACGCCGCGCGTGAATTTGCCCGAAGGCATGGGCGCGTTCGCGATCGTGCGCGACAGCGAGGGCAACCGGCTGGGTCTGCACGAACAGGGCTGACCGCCCTGAGTACATTCACGCGCATGCGCCGTGCCGACCGCCTGTTCCAGATCGTCCAACTGATCCGCGGCCGTCGGTTGTCGACGGCCGCCTTCCTCGCGCAACGCCTCGAGGTTTCATTGCGCACGGTGTACCGCGATGTGGCGGATCTGCAGCATCAGGGCGTGCCGATCGAAGGCGAGGCCGGTGTGGGCTACCGCATGCGCGCCGGCTTCGACCTGCCGCCGCTGATGATCAACCGCGACGAAGCACAAGCGCTGGTTGCTTGCGTGCGCATCGCACGGCCGCGGCTTGACGCGCAACTCGCGCGCGACGCCGAAGCCGTGTTGTCGAAGGTGCTCGCGGTTCTGCCGGCCGATACGCGCGCGCAGGCCGAGAAGCTCGCGCTCTTCGCCCTTGACTTCGGCCGCGACGATGCGGTTCGATCGCGCATCGAACAACTGCGCACGGCGATCGACCACCGGCGCGTGCTGCGTGTGTCTTATCTCGACTTGAAGGACAAGCGCAGCGAACGGCGCCTACGACCGCTGGCCTGCTACGACTGGGGCGCCGCGTGGACGCTGGCCGCGTGGTGTGAAACGCGAGAAGACTTCCGCAGCTTCAGGCTCGATCGGCTCGAGTCGATCGACATCCTCGAGGACCGCTTTCGCGACGAGCCCGGGCGCACGCTGGCGGACCTGCAGCGGCGGTATGGCATGGAGTGACCAGTGCACTCGACCCCTGGGCGGCTGCTAGAATTTTGTACTGGTTAAACGCATATAAATCCTGGCCGCAATCGTCTGGTGCACATACAAGCCTGGCGAGCTTGGAAGAAGTCGATGGGCAATAGATGGGCAATCGCGCGAAGTATTACGAGGCGAACCGAATCGCCATGGCGGCTTTTCTTCCGGAGCGCTATGAGAATGTGCTGGAGGTTGGTTGCGCTTCGGGCGGATTCGCGCGCCACCTGACCCAAGCGGTGGACTCGTGGGGGATCGAACCCAACGCGGAAGCGGCTGAGAGAGCTCGTTCGCACTACCGACATGTGCTGTGCGGCTGCTATAGCCAGGTCGAAGCCAGCTTGCCTGACAGACACTTCGATCTGGTGGTCTGCAATGACGTCATCGAACACATGACGGACCACGACGCGTTTTTTTCTGCCATACGTCGCAAGCTGCGGCCCGATGCCTGCATGGTGGGCTCACTGCCCAACGTTCGACACATCACGGCCCTGACCAAGACCGTGGTGTTGAAGGATTGGCCCTACGCGGATTCCGGCATCCTCGATCGTACTCATCTGCGTTTCTTCACCGAAAAAAGCATCAAGCGCTTGTTTGTCGAGCAGCATGTTTCGGTCGAAAAATTCAACGGACTTGGCAGCGTGATACGCCATGGTTTATGTCGGCCGGGAAATCCATTGTCACCGCTTCGTTCCGTTCTGTTCCGTGCCGGTACGGCAATGGTCGTCGTTGCGACGCTGGGCTACTACGCCGATACGCAATACCCACAATTTGGCTTCCGGATACGGTTCAGCGATTGATGCGCGAGGGGTGCAAAGGAAGGCGGGTCCATGCGAGCGCTCCGCACCCAGGATGATCGAGTTCTAGTCAGGTGACATCTTCAAGATGCGCCGCCGATCCTCGCTCAGCCAGCATGTGGCCGACTTGTTCAGCGCGTACATGCCGTGCTCGTTCTTCGCGCTGACGTTGATGTCCACGCGGACCGCGGGCAGCGTTTGGCCTGAGAACTCGATCGTCTCCATCGAAGGTTTGCGGCGTGGGCGCACGCGTGCGGTTTCGGGCTCGGGGGTGCCGGTGGCGCGTATGGCCGCGGCGGCGCACACGTCTTGCTTCGGGTCCGTGCCCGCAGCGTCACCATCGCCTGCGCTCGGCAATCGGCGCTCGACCGCGTCGACAGCGCAAGGTGTCTGGCTGAAGGTTTTCCCGCACTGGTACACCTTCTGCGCGTGGGTGGGCGCTGCACCCATCGCGGCGAGGATGACTGCGAGCATCGTGACCGACAGGCGCACGGTCGGCAATCGCGTTCGGATCATCATGCCGATTCCCGCAGCACCAGCCGCTTGCACAAGAAGATTCATAGCGCGATTTTGAATGGTTTCCATCACGAAGGCATGCGCTTTGTCGACGCGGCCTTGCGCAACCATCGATCGAATGCGCAGTGGGCGGCGTGGAACGGCTGATACTGATCGTGTGTCGTGCATTGAAGGAGTACGAGATGCAAGCACGGATTCGGATGGCGTTTGTTTTGGTTGCGTCGCTGGCCGCGTGCGGGGGTCAAGACGCCCAGCAGAACACTGCGCGCGCTGACGCGACCACCCTGAGCAAGGTCGCGTGGTTCGCTTGCGGTGATGAGTGGGGAACCTGCACGCTGCCGTCGACCGGTAACTACACGGTCCTGTACGGCCCCAACGCGAGTTCGACGCAGTCGACGACGCAGACCTTCACGAACGTTGCCTCGGTGCCATGTACCAACAGCGTCTTCGGCGACCCCGCACCCGGTATCGTCAAAGCGTGCTTCTATGCC
This sequence comes from uncultured beta proteobacterium, assembly GCA_963738615.1. Lineage (GTDB taxonomy): Bacteria > Pseudomonadota > Gammaproteobacteria > Burkholderiales > Burkholderiaceae_C > CAVTWY01. The sequence continues at coordinate 829,064 of CAVTXI010000004.1, read as the reverse complement.
GTGGACGATGGCGAGCCTCCGCCGCCGCCACCACCTCCTCCGCCCGGCGGCGATTGGATCCAGTGCGCCCCCGAGTGGGCCACGTGCACGTTCTCCGCCACGGGCAACTACGTCGTGCTGTACGGCCCGAGCGCGACCTCGACGTCGTCGGTCACCCAAGCATTCGCCGGTGTGGCGTCGGTCGCGTGCACCAATGCTGTCTTCGGTGACCCGGCCCCCGGCGTTGTCAAAACTTGCTACTACAAGCGCGACGACGCGCCGCCGCCACCACCACCGCCGCCCACCGGTTGGACGTTCTGCGCGAACGAATGGGCGACCTGCACGTTGCCGTCGACCGGCGCCTACGACGTTCTGTATGGCCCTAGCGATACGTCCGCAAACAGCGTGACCAAGCCGTATGTCGGCGTTACCACGGTCGCGTGCACCAACGCCGTTTTCGGCGACCCGGCCCCCGGCGTCGTGAAGGCATGCTTCCATCGGCCGCGTGCACCCACACCCACGTTGGTGACACCGCCGACATCGAAGCCCCCGCTGGACGCCGACGGCACTGTGTTGTGGCCTGTCCCTGTCGATACGTCGAACCTCGCGCTGCACGTGCGCCCGTTCGCGACGCTGCCGCTGACGACAAGCGGCTTGCCGCCACGGCTGAACGTGCTGGCTCACGTGGCGGGACGCCTGTTCGTTGCCGACGAAATCGACGGCCGCATCTACGAGATCACCGGCGGAACGGCCACGTTGTGGTTTGACGTGGGCCAGGCGATCCAGACCAGCACCGGACGCACGTTGAGCAGCGTTCCGGGCAACGCGCACTCGGGCCTGCGCTCGCTTGCGTTCCACCCGCAGTTCGCCGCCAACGGCAAGTTCTACACCTCGCTGATGGAGTCGCGGCCGGTGAACACGGCTGGGCATTACTACTTGTCCGATGTGCCGAACCCGGTCGCGGGCGACAGCGTGCTGGTCGAGTGGACAGCCAACCCGACGACGATGGTCGCGTCGCCGACCAGCTATCGCGAAGTCTTCCGCGTCGGCATTCCGGTGTATGACCATCCGATCAAGCAGATTACCTTCCGCCCCGGAGTTCGTGCGGTCGACGCCGATTACGGCCTTCTGTATGTGGCGCACGGCGACGGCAGCGAACTGTCGGTAACCGTCGGTGGTGGCATGGCGAACGACGCGCGCGGCAAGATTTTGCGCATCAACCCCTTGGTGGCCTTGGGCGCGCCGTTCACCGTGCCCGCAAGCAACCCATTCGTCGGTTCCGCGACGATGATTCCCGAGGCCTACTCGATCGGTCACCGCAACCCGCACCACCTGGCGTTCGCTACCGACGGCACGCTGATCGTGGCCGAGGCTGGCCGCGACAACATCGACGAGGTCAACATCGTCACCGCCGGTGCCAACTACGGATGGCCCAAACGTGAAGGTACGCTGGTGCATCTGGCGCTCGGTACGTTGTGGGGCGGCGTCGACGCGCTGCCGGCTAACGACGCGACGCTGGGCTACACCTACCCGGTCATGCAGTTCCTGCATCAGGGGCAACGCGGTTCCACGTTCACAGGTCAATCCATCGGCGGCGGCTACGTGGTCGAGAACGGGTCTGCGTTGAACGGGCTCTACTTCGCCACCGACTTCGTCTTCAGCGGCAACGTCTTCGTCACGCCGTTGGCGTCGTTGAAGGCTGCCGTCACCAGCGGGCCGACGGCGTCGCTGCGCATGGCGCCAATCTCGAAGGCGTCGGTGCTGTTCGATCACGACAGCAACGCGGCCACGCCTGCGATCGCCGTGCCGAATCTGGCCGAGGTGACGGTGCTCGCGCCGGGCTACGACGGGTCCGGCCGCGTCGACATGCGCTACGGGCAGGGCCCGGCTGGCGAGTTGTACCTGCTGTCGAAGCGGGACCGCCGCGTCTATCTGGTCACCAACTCGACCCCTCGAGGACCCGAAATCATGAACGGACAACGTACCACCTTCCCCCGCGGCTTCCTCTGGGGCGCTGCAACCGCGGCGTTCCAGATCGAAGGCTCAACCGACGCCGACGGCCGCGGCGAGAGCATCTGGGACCGCTTCTGCGACACGCCCGGCAAGGTCGCCAACGGTGACCACGGCCGCGTGGCCTGTGACCATTACCGCCGCTGGCCGCAAGACCTGGACCTTGCGCGCGCGTTGAACTTCAACGCCTATCGCTTTTCCGTTGCGTGGCCGCGCATCCAGCCCACGGCCGACGGCAAGGTCAACCCGAAAGGGCTCGAGTTCTACGACAAGCTGGTCGACGGCATGCTCGAGCGCGGCTTGGCACCGTTCATGACGCTCTATCACTGGGACCTGCCGCAGTACCTGCAAGACCAAGGCGGTTGGGCGAAGCGCGAGACGGCCGACCGCTTCGTCGACTACGCGCGCATCGTCGCGGGCAGGCTGGGTGACCGCGTGAAGGGCATCGCGACGTTCAACGAACCCTTCGTCACCGCGTTCCTTGGTCATTGGACCGGCATGCATGCACCGGGCATTCAAGACCCGCAGCTATCGGTCAACGCGTCGCTGCACCAGTTGCTGGCGCATGGCCGCGCGGTGCAGGCGCTGCGTGCCGACGGCGTGAAGGCGCCGCTGGGCATCGTCAACGTGATGGGGCCGGTGCATACGGTGACGTCGAGTGACGCCGACCGGCGCGAAGCCGACCGCTTCGACCTGCTCTTCAACCGCCTGTACCTCGAGCCACTATTGAACGGCCGCCTACCCGAACGCACGCAAGAGCTGCTGGGCGTGACACCCGCGGTGCGTGACGGTGACCTTGCCACGATCTCGACGCCGATCGATTTCCTCGGCATGAACTACTACTTCCGCCGCATCGCCGACGCCACGTCGCCCGTCGAGCCGCGCTTGCCACCGGGCGCGATCGTCACCGAGATGGGTTGGGAGGTCTATCACGAAGGCCTGACCGAACACCTCGTCGACATGAAGCGCCGCTATGCGAATCTTCCACCGATCTACATCACCGAAAGCGGCTGCGCCTGCGATGACCACGTGGTCGACGGCCGCGTCGACGACCACTTCCGCGTCGCCTACCTGCAAGGCCAAATCGCTGCCATCGGCCGCGCCATCGCCGCCGGCGTCGACATGCGCGGCTACTTCGCATGGTCGCTGATGGACAACTTCGAGTGGGCGCTCGGCTACTCGAAGCGCTTCGGCATGGTCCACGTCGACTACGCGACGCAGCAGCGCACGGTGAAGGCCAGCGGCAACTGGTACCGAGACTTCATCGCGCGTGACCGGGGTTGATTGGCGAGGTGAAAACGGGCTCGTAAGATAGGCGGGCCGAAACCGATCGCAAGGAATGCCGCCATGGGAAGCCCACTGCCGAAGATGAGATTGGCCGAGTTTCTCGAATGGGAGAACGCGCAGGTCGAGAAGCACGAGTTCGTGCGCGGCGAGGTTTTCTCTATGGTGGGTGGGCGGCGTGTGCACGGGCTCGTCTTGCTCAACGCCGCCTCGTCGCTGAAGCAGCAACTTCGCGGCACGCCGTGCCGCGTTTTCGCCGACTCGATGAAGGTGCAGATCGACGGATGACGTCTTCTATCCCAACGTCTTCGTCACCTGCGATCCAAGCGACCTGCGCACCGAACAAGTCTTCACGGCACCCAAGCTGATCGTCGAGGTGCTGTCGCCTTCGACCGAGGGCTACGACCGCGGCGTGAAGTTCGGCCACTACCGCGGGCTGCCGAGCCTACTCGAGTACGTACTCGTGCACCCCGACACACGCGAGGTCAGTGTGTTTCGCCGCGGCGCCGAGGGTCTGTTCACGCTGCACGATTTCAGCGGCGCCGCGCGCATCGAACTCGCTTGCGTTGGCTGTGCACTCGATCGCGACGAACTGTTCGATGGCGTCGAGGCGCAACCGGAAGCCTGAAGCGCTTCGCTGCGAGCATGCCGATCTGATCGATGTCGTGCGCCTGCTCGGAGACCGTCAAGACATCGTCCGCATCCTGACCGATCCCTCGTAGATCAGGCTACCTCCCGCGTCCCGCCACCACCTTCGCTGCCACCCCGAACGCCCTCCAGAACTTCGCGTCTTGCGACGTCGCGAAGTTGATGCGCATCAGCGTCGTTGGCCTTCCATCGACATGGAACAGGCGCCCCGGCGCCAGCAGCCAACCGCCGTCGAGCATCACTTGCGAAAGGCGCTCGGTGTCCACGCCGGTGTCGATCCAACCGAACAGGCCCTGCGGTGGTGTGACGAAGCGGCAGCCGGCGTCGATGGCCAGGCGTAGTGCGCGCGTGCGCGCGGCCTCGAGGCGTGTGCGCACGCGTTCGGCGTGGCGGCGTAGGGCGCCGCTGTCGATCGCATGCGCGAGTGCGCGCTCGAGCAGCCACGGGCTTGTCAACGAAGACAGCAGTTTGGTGTCGACAAGCGCATCGACCAGCTTCGGCGGCGCGGCCATGAAGCCCACGCGCCAGCCGGGTGCCACGATCTTCGAGAAGCCGCCGACATAGATCGTTCGCACAAGACCATCCAGTGCCGACAAGCGCGGCAGGTGCGCGCGCTCGAGGTGCGCGTAGGTGTCGTCCTCGACGATCGTGAAGTGATGCGCTTCGGCCAGCCGCAGCACGCGGTGCGCGAACGCCGCGCTCAGGTTCGCGCCGGTTGGGTTGTGCAGCACCGACACGGTGGCGTACATGCGCGGCTTGTGCTCGCGCGCCAGCGCCTGCATCACGTCGAGGTCGGGGCCGTCGGCGCCACGCGGCACCGGCAGCAGGCGCAGGCCCTGGCGCGACAGGCGCGCGTATTCGACTGCCCAGCCCGGTTCGTCGACCAACACCGCGTCGCCCGGTCGCAGCAACGTGCGAGACACGATTTCGAGTGCGTTTGTCGCACCCGCTGTCGTGATGATTTGCGACGCGTCGGCCGCGATGCCAAGGTCGGCCAGGCGCTGCGACAAACACGCGCGCAGCATCACGTCGCCCATCGGCGCGCCGTAGTGAAGTGAAGCGCCGGTCGATGCCCGCGCGTGCAGCGAGTCACCCGCGGAACTCGACGCTGCCGCGGCTTCGTCCTTCATCGCGCGGCGCAGGCACGTGTGCAGCAGCGGCAGATCGAGCCACGTTGCAGGCAGCGTGCCCATGCCCGGCGTCGACTCGCGCGTTTGCTGGCGGAACATGCCGCGGATCAACGCGGTGGCGTCGATGGGTTGGGGCGTCGCGCCGTCGTCGCCGACCTGTGTGGTCCGACGCGACGGAGCCGCGCGCGTGGCCGTTGCGCGTGCACGCACGAAGAAGCCGCGCTGCGGGCGTGACTCGACCAGGCCGCGCGCCAGCAGCAGGTCATACGCCGCAACCACGGTCGACGGGCTCAAGTCGTGTCGCTTCGCCGCTTCGCGCACCGACGGCAGGCGCGAACCCGGCGCGACCAGCCGCTGGTCGATTCGTTCGGCGACGCGGCCCGCGAGCTGTTCGGCCAGGGTGGCTCCGGCGTCGCGGGTCAGGGGTGCGTCGAAGGTGTTGTCGCGGGCGTTCATGCGGGTGGTGTACCGTCTCGACGAGCCATACAGACGATCAGTCCGTATGCCGAAGTGTATGGCTACTGTATTGTTCATGCGCCTAGACTCGAACCATGCCCGACGCTTCCCTGGCCGCCAGACATGATGCTGCCCGCGATGAATCTCGCGGTCTGATCCTGGGCTTCGCCGCCGTCGTCATGTTCGCGCTCACGCTGCCGATGACGCGCCTGGCGGTTGGCCCGGCTGACGCACCGCAACTGCCGCCGCTGTTCGTCACCGCGGGCAGGGCGGCCGTGGCGGGGATGCTGGCGGCGGTGGTCCTCGCGGTGACACGCGCGTCGCGGCCATCCCGCGCGCATGCAGCGTCGCTGGCGTGGTGTGCGCTTGGCACGGTGATCGGATTCCCGCTCTTCCTGGCGCTGGCACTGCGCCACGTTCCTGCAGCGCACGGCGCCGTCATCACCGGTGTGCTGCCGCTGGCGACCGCGTTCGCGGCGGCGCTGCTGTTTCGTCAGCGTCCGTCGGCGGGCTTCTGGCTCTGCGCGGCAATGGGTTGCGCGCTGGTGCTCGGCTTCGCGGCATGGCGTGGCGGCGGTGCGCTGCACATGGCCGACGCACTGCTGTTGGCGGCGGTCGCGAGTGCCGCGCTGGGCTACGTGCATGGCGCGAAGCTCGCGCGCGCCATGACCGCGGAACAGGTCATCGGCTGGGTGCTGGTGTTGTCGTTGCCGCTCACGCTGCCCGCAGCACTGTTGACGCTGCCGTCGCCGTCGGCACTGGTGCAGGTGCGCGCATCGGCGTGGGCGGGCTTCGCGTACGTGTCGCTCATTTCGATGTGGATCGGCTTCTTCGCCTGGTACCGCGCGCTGGCGCTGGGCGGCACCGTGCGCGTCAGTCAGGTTCAACTCGTGCAGCCGTTCCTGTCGCTGCTGTTCGCGGTGCCGCTGTTGGGTGAGCCGCTCGACGTGGTGACGGTTGCATTCGCGCTGGCCGTCGTCGCCACGGTTTTCATGGGCCGCCGCATGCCCGTGGGGCAAGGTAGATCATGACCATACCTACGACCACACCCACGACCACACCGTTCACCCTGGCGCGCCGCGCCGCGCGCATGAACCCGTCGGTGATCCGCGAGATTCTGAAAGTGACCGAACGCCCGGGGATCATTTCGCTGGCCGGCGGGCTGCCATCGCCGGACACCTTCCCGATCGATGCAATGCGCGAAGCGTCGCAGAAGGTGCTGCGCGACACCCCGCTCGAGGCGCTTCAATACGCCGCCAGCGAAGGCTTCGCGCCGCTGCGTGAATGGGTTGCGCACCACATGGTGGCGCAGGGGCTGCGCTGCGACGCCGACCAGGTTTTGATCACGACCGGCTCGCAGCAGGGGCTCGACCTGGTCGCGAAGATCCTGATCGACGCCAACAGCCGTGTGCTCGTCGAAACGCCCACGTACCTCGGCGCGCTGCAAGCCTTCGCATCGTTCGAGCCCGTGATCGAAAGCGTGCCCGGCGACGACGAAGGGCCGCTGCCGGACGAACTCGCCGCGCACGCAAAAGGCGCGCGCTTCATCTACCTGCTGCCCAACTTCCAGAACCCCACCGGCCGCATGCTTGGCGACGCGCGTCGCAACGCGTTGATCGACGTTGCACGGCGCGCCAACCTGCCGCTGGTCGAAGACAACCCCTACGGCGACCTGTGGTTTGACGCGCCACCACCCGCGCCCCTGGCATCGCGCTGGCCCGAAGGCGTGATCTATCTCGGCTCGTTCTCGAAAGTATTGGCACCTGGCCTGCGACTGGGCTACGTCATCGCGCCACGCGAGTTGTGCCCGAAGCTGCTTCAAGCCAAGCAGGCAGCCGACTTGCACACGCCGGGCTACAACCAGCGCATGGTGCACGCGGTGATCGAAAACGGGTTTCTCGACACCCACGTACCCAAGATCCGCGCGCTGTACGCGTTGCACCGTGATGCGATGCGCGCGGCCCTCGAGCGCCACATGCCAACCAGCTGCCGCTGGAACGAACCTCGCGGCGGCATGTTCTTCTGGGTCACGTTGCCCGAAGGCGTCGACGCAGTCGCCATGCTGCCGCGCGCGGTGGACGAAGGGGTGGCCTACGTGCCCGGCGCCTCGTTCTATGCCAGCCGGCCGCACATGAACACGATGCGCCTGAGCTTCGTCACCAGCACGCCCGAACAGATCGACCGTGGCGTCGCGGCGATCGCGCGGGTGCTGCGTGCGACCCAAACCAACCCAAACAAATCATCATGACCTCACGCCCATTCGCCCAAGTCGACGTTTTCACCGCCGTTCCGTGCTTTGGCAACGGCCTTGCCGTGGTGCTCGATGGCACTGGCCTCGACACCGCGGCGATGCAGCGCTTCACCGACTGGACGCAACTGTCCGAAGCGACCTTCCTGCTGCCGCCCACCGACGCGCAAGCCGACTATCGCGTGCGCATCTTCTGCCCCGGCCGTGAGTTGCCGTTCGCCGGTCATCCCACGCTGGGTTCGTGCCACGCATGGCTCGAGGCCGGCGGCCAGCCGAAGGGCGACATGATCGTGCAGGAGTGCGGCGTCGGCCTGGTGCGCATCCGCCGCGGTGAATCGAGTGGTCGCCTCGCGTTCGCCGCGCCACCGCTGCGCAAGGGCGGCCCGCTGCCCGAAGCCGACGTTGACCTGATCGCGCGCGGCCTTCGCGTGGCCCGCAGCAGCATCGTCGCGCACGCGTGGTGCGACAACGGCCCCAACTGGCGCGGCGTGATGCTCGCGTCGGCCGAGCAGGTGTTGGCGCTCGAGCCCGACGGCGCGATCCTTTCTGGTCTCGACGTTGGTGTCGTCGGCCCGCGAAGTACCAGCACCGACACGCAATTCGAAGTCCGCGCCTTCTTCCCCGGCCACAACGGCATGGCCGAAGACTCCGTCACCGGCAGCCTCAACGCCGCGTTGGCGCAATGGTTGATCGGCGCGGGCCTTGCCCCTGCGCGTTACGTCGCCGCGCAGGGCACGAAGCTTGGCCGCACGGGGCGTGTGTTCGTCGAACAGATCGGCGCTGACATCTGGATCGGCGGCAGCAGCGTCACCGTGGTCGACGGCGAGGTTTGCCTTTGACCACGCGTGCCTTGCAACTCGACCACCTCGTCATCGCCGCGCGCGGCCGTCAGGGCTCTTCTGTCTGCGCCGGCTCGACACCATCAAACAGATCAGCCAGCAGCATGCGGAAATCGACGCTCGCGAACTCGAGCGTCATCGACTCGCTCATGTCATGCAGCACCCACAAACCATCAGCGCCGCGGCGGAAGACCTCGACGCGCTGTGTGTCGGGGTCGATCAATCCGTACTCGAGCAAGCTGGCCATGCGTCGGTAAAGCGCGAACTTCTGGCGGTCGTAGGCCTGCGTCGTGGGCGACAACACTTCGACCACGAGCTTCGGCGCGCGGAAGATCATGTCGGTGCGAAGGTCGGCGGGGTCGCACGTGACGAATATGTCGGGGTAGAGGATCGTGTTGTCGGCAGGGGCAACCTTCGCCGACTCGGAAAACGCTTGGCAGCGCGTGCCGGCCAGTGCATTGCCAAGGGCGCGGCTCAGGTTCATCACCACGCGCGCGTGAATCCGCCTCGCGCCGAGCATCGCAAACACTTCGCCGCAAAGAAACTCGTGGCGTTCGACTTGCTGGTTTTCCCAAACCAGGTACTCGTCGATGCTCAATCGGGGATGTGGCGCGCCCATGGCAGCGATTCTGTCAGACAGCAGCCGCTGAAACACGCGCGCCAACCCTGCGCTAACCTCAAAACATGACCCACGAACTGTTCCGCGAAGACGCGCGCCTTGCCGCATGCGATGCCCGCATCGTCGAGACCGCGCCCGAAGGCCTGATCCTCGATCGCACGGTGTTTTATCCCGTCGGCGGCGGCCAAGCCGGTGATGCCGGCACGATCACGTTGGCCGACGGGCGCAGCATCACCATCACCGACACGCGCAAGCACAAACTGCCCGACGGCACCTTCAGCGGCGGCATCGTTCACGTGGTCGCAGCCGATGACGTTGCGCTGCTTGCATCGATGAAACCCGGCGACAACGTGACAGCCCGCATCGACGAACCACGCCGCCATCGTCTGATGCGCTTTCACACCACCACGCACCTGCTGTGCGCACTGGTGCCGCACGCGGTGAACGGGTGCTCGATCACGCCCGACTACGCGCGGCTCGACTTCCACATGAACGAGCCGCTGGACAAAGACGCGCTGACCGGAGGCATTGCGCGCTATGTGGCGCAGGCCGCGCCGGTCACGCATCGTTGGATTACGGAAGCCGAACTCGACGCCAACCCAGGCCTGGTGCGCAGCATGAGCGTGCAACCCCCGCGTGGCACCGGCCGCGTGCGCGTGATCGACATCGCCGGCATCGACCTGCAACCCTGCGGCGGCACGCACGTGGCGAACACCGCCGAGATCGGCCGCGTGGTCGTCACGAAGATCGAGAAGAAGTCGGCGATGACGCGGCGCGTGGTGCTGGGGTTTGCGGACTGAGCGGGCCGCTTGACGGCACGTCAACGTCGCGCGCTACTTCCCCGGGGTGATCTGGATCAGCGGTGCCGTCTGCATGTTCGCCGGCAGCACCACGGTCGTGGTTCCGCCCTTTTCGGCAAACTTCTGCAGCGCCATGTTCGACTCGTGCTGGAGGTATTCGCGCGTCAGGCTCTGGTTGATGATCTGGTTCGCCTTGGCGATGCCCTCGGCCTTCTTGACTTCGACCTGCGCCTCGGCTTCGGCGATGGCAATACGCTGCTTGGTCGTCTCGAGCTGCTTCTGGGCAGCGACCGAATCCTGAATCGCTTTTTCGATCGCCGGGTCTGTCGTCAGCTGGCGGATCACCACGCGGCTGATCACGAAGACGCCCTTGTCGTTGCTGTCCAACTCGACCTGAAGCGCGCGCTGCACGGCCTGCGCCAGTTCGTCACGCTGCGTGTGCATCACCAGCGAATCGATCTTCGCGGCCTGTTCGTAGACAACGTTTCTGGACAGCCGGGTCAGCAGCCCGAATGCGGGCAGGTAGGCGCTGGACCGGCCGCCTTCCTGCAGGCCGTGCTGGGCCGCGTACTTGACGTACAGGTCGGCGATGGCACCGGGTTGCACGCGGTAGTACACCGTCACGTCGAGGTCGCGCAGCGAAAGGTTGTCGCGCGCCTTCGGCGTCAGGTCATTGAGGTCGAGCGCGATCTCCTTGGCCGAAAACTCCTGCACGCGCGAGACGCCCGGCACACCGAGGAAGATCCCGGGTTCGACTTCTTCGGGGTTGACCTTGCCCAGCGTGGTTCGCACGCCCACGTTGCCCGACTCGACGGTCCCGCAACTCGTGATCCCGAGGGCGGCGAGCGCGAGGACCAACACGATGCCGAAGATGCGAGAGGCGGCCATGAACGCTCCGGTGGGTCGAGGGATCGAGGGGTCGGGCGCCGAACCACATCGGCGCATGATTTGGCGGCGATGCTAACGGCGGCCCGACGGCGCGCCGCCCATGCGCCGACGCTGCAACCTCGAAAATTCCCGCATGCGATGCTCGAGCTGCGGGCTCGAGACGCCGAGTCCGACACCGAACAGCCTGCGAGGTCGCAGCACTGATGCCCGTCTTCACCGATCCGAAACGCGGGGTCACGCGCCTCGAGCTGTGGCCAGCCGCGCGCGCCACCGTCGGCGTCGTCGTCTTGTTCGTGGTCGCGGTGTGGCTCACGCGCCGCCACGCCGCCCTGGTCGAAGCCGTGATGACGCAGTTGGGCGTGGCAGGCATGCTGCTGTTCGTCGCCACATCGGCCGTCGCAGTGTTGATGCCGGTGCTGACGAACCTGCCGCTCGTGCCCGCGGCAGCGCTGACATGGGGACCATGGTGGACCGCGGCGTTGCTGCTGGCGGGCTGGACGATCGGCGCGGTGGCAGCGTTCGCCATCGGCCGCCACGCGCGCGAGCCGATGTTGCGGCTGCTGCCTTCGGTGATGCGGCACGCTGACATCGACCGGCTGGTGCACCCGCGGCACCGCGTGCTGTCGCTCGCCGTCTTGCGCGCGACGTTTCCGGTCGACGTGTTGTCGTACGCGCTGGGCGCCTTCAGCCCCGCCACCACGCACCGCCAGCAGGCGGTGTCGGTGGTGCTTGGCGCAGCACCCTTCGCGCTGCTGTTCGCGTGGGTGCCGGCGATGCCGGCGTGGGCCCAAGGGGTGGTGTTTGCCGCGTGCACGGCTGCGTTCGTGGCCTACTCGGCGTGGATCCTGCGGCGCGCGTCGGCGTGACGCACGTACCTCAGGGTTTCGTCGCGGCCCGACCCGCCGCCAGCAGCGACACCAGCGACAACCCCGTCGCCGCCAGCATCACCCAGCCCAGGTTCACCGGCCCGTCGTGCGACAGAAACCCCACCACATACCCGCTGGTGGCGCCGGCCAGTTGTTGCAACACGCCGGTCAGTGCCGCGGCGGCCCCGGCAAGGCCTGCGACCAGGCCCACGGCGCGTGCCATCGCGGTTGGCAGTACCAGCCCGTTGCCGATGCCCACCAGCGCCAGCGGCAGCGCGAAGGCGAGGGGTTCTGCGACGCCGAAGGCCGCCAGCAACATCATCAGCGTGGTGCCCCCGAGGCTGCTGCACTGCCCCGTCATCATCAACGCCGACCCTTTCATGCGATGCGCGAGCCGTGTGGTGATGAAGTTGCCGACGATGTACGACAGCGGCACCACCATCACGTACCAGCCCATGTGCGCAGGGCCAACGCCGTAGCTGCCCAGCACCATCGGCGCTGCGCCCAGAAAGGCGTACCAGGTGGCGGAGGTGAACGCGATCGTCAACACCGCGGGGACGAAGGCGCGTTCGCGCAGCAGCCGAGCGTAGCCGCGCAGCGTGTTGCGCCACCAGGGTTCGGGCGACGCGGCGTGGTCGCCCTTGCGGTTCGGCGACGGTTGCCCCGCCGGCAGCACGTACCACGTCAGCGCCAGCAGGCCGGCGGCAGCGACGGCCATCAGCGCGAAGTTGCCCTGCCAGCCCACGTGGGTGTGGATCTGGCCGCCGACCACGGTGGCCAGCGGCGGCATGACGCCCATCGCCATGCCCGAATAGCCCAGCACGCGCATGCGCTGCGCGCCGTCGAACAGGTCTTGCACGGCCGCGCGTGACGCGACCATGCCCGCGGCCGCGCCCATGCCCTGAACGAACCGCGCCGCGATCAGCGTGTTGGCGTCACGTGCCAGCGCCGCCAGCACCAGGCCCACGATCAGCAGCGCCAAGCCGGCCAGCAGCACGGGGCGGCGCCCGCGTCGGTCCGACATCGGCCCCCACATCAACTGGAACGTGCCGAATGCCAGCACGTAGGCGCTGAAGGTCGAGCTGCACCGTGGCCTGCGGCACGCCAAGCTGCGCGCTCCAGTCCTGCATCGACGGCAGGCAGATCGTCATCACGCCCAGGCCGAACGCGATCTGCGCGATCAGCACGGCGACAAGAAGGCGAGGGTGAAGGCGAGGGTGGTTCAAAGTCGCCCGAAATACTCGCGCCGCTCGAACTCGACCTTGTCTTGCGCCTGCGCGTGGCGCTCGATCTCTTGGCGCTTCACGCGGTCGAACAGCGCCACCATCGGCGGCCCCAGGCCGCGAACCAGTGCCGTGTCGGCAGCCAGTTCGTCGAGCGCATCGCCCAGGTTCGTCGGCAGACGTTCGCCGCCTTCGGCATACGGTGCGTCGGTGGCGGGCGGCGCGGCCAAGGCGCGGTCGATGCCGTCCAGGCCAGCGACCAGTTGCGATGCGATGTACAGGTACGGGTTCGCGGCCGGCTCGCCGATGCGGTTCTCGATGCGTGTGGCCGCGTCGCCCGCGCCGCCGACCACGCGCAGCATGGCGCCGCGGTTGTCGCGGCCCCAAACGACGGCTTGCGGCGCCATCGCGTTCGGTTGGAACCGCGCGAAGCCGTTGATCGTCGGCACCGCCAGCGCGGCCGTGCCGCGCGCGTGCGCGAGCAGGCCCGCCAGGTAGTGTTCGCCCAAGTCCGACAAGACGTTGGCCGCGTCGCGCGCGCTGCTGCCGGGGCCTGGCTGCGTTCGCATGAAGCGGTTTTCGCCGGGTGTGAAAGTCGACGACGCCGCCGCAGGCGTTGCAGCACGCGGCCCCGTCACCACCGACTGATGCAGATGCCAGCCGCTGGACATGATGTTGGCGAACGGCGGCCGGCACATGAAGGTGGCGTGGTAGCCGGCGCGGCGCAGCGCCTGCGTCACGCCGTTGCGGAACAACACCATGCGGTCGGCAGCGGCCAGCGCGTCGCAGGGTTTGAACACGGCCTCGACTTGCGACGGCCCCAGTTCAACCTCGATCGACGCCAGCGGCAGCCCCAGGCCCTGCGCGGTGCGGTGCACGATGCGCAGCGGCTCATCAGCGCGGTCCCAACAGGCTTCGCCCAGCAGTTGCCAGCCGGGGTGAATCAGATCGACCTGCGGCGCCGCACCCGGCCATTCGGCCCGGTTCGGGTCCAGCGCGTCGCGTTCATCGCGAATGCGGTAGATGTGGAACTCGACCTCGAGCCCGCAGCGCATTGCCAACCCGCGCGACGCCAGCGTGGCCAGCGCGCCTTGCAGCACGCGGCGCGTGTCGACTGCCACCGGCGTGGCATCGTCGAACCACGCCTGCGCGCGCATCCAGCCCGTACCCGGCGCCCACGGCAGCGGCGTGTAGCTCTCGGGGTCGGGCAGCAGCACCACGCTGTTGGCTTGGCCGAAGCCAGGCAGGCCATCCATGGCGCCGGGCTCGAACACCTTGTAGGCCGTGCGGTCCGACGTGTCTTTCAGCAACACGGTGCTGACCATGCCGATGCCGTCGCGCAACGCGCGGTCGACCATGCTGGTGGTCAGCGTCTTGCCGCGCAACATGCCGTGCAGGTCACACCAGCCGATGCGCACCAGTTCGGTCTTGTCACTGGCCATGCGCTCGAGCAGGCGCCGGATCGCGGTGTCGCGGCTGGAGTCGTGCACGCCGCAGCGCTCGGCGAAAGTGGTGGAGCTCACGTTGTTGTTCGGGAGGTGGGCGGCGCGACCGAGTATTGCCGACGTATGCCCACAGCGGCGCCGCGGTCAGGCTGGACCGGCGCGCGGCGCAGGCGTATCGTCTGCGTGTCGCCACTGGACCAAGGAACCCGCCCTTATGAAGAGTCCCCCAATGAAACTCTGTCTGGCCGTCGCTTGCCTCGTGGCAGTGTCGGTCGCGTCGGCTCAGTCGACGACCACCAGTGATCGTTCTTCCGACAAAGCGGCCAAGCCGGCCGTGACAGCAAGCAAGTCAGCGACCCCCACGACGGTGGCGGCCACGCCCGCGACGGCCCGCACAGCGGTGACCGGCACGGCTGCGGCCCAGTCATCGAAGGCGGCGGGTGCCGACAAGCTGTCGATGTCGAAGCACGGCGGCGCCTACGAGGGCTGCCACAGCAAGCAGATTGCTGAAGCCGATCTGTGATCACTGATTTTTGAAAGATCGAAGGGCCGCGCGAGCGGCCCTTCATGTTTGTGCCACTCTGAAGTAGCTCTGAAGTCCAGCACTTCAGAGTTCACTTCCGAGTTCCGCCATCGCCTGATCGTCGAAGGCTCCCGTCGTCCCGCGGGGTCCACGGCGCGCCGCCGCGCTTGCCACGCACCTGCTCGCGCCACCATGCA
The DNA here is from genome assembly GCA_963738615.1 of uncultured beta proteobacterium. Lineage (GTDB taxonomy): Bacteria > Pseudomonadota > Gammaproteobacteria > Burkholderiales > Burkholderiaceae_C > CAVTWY01. The sequence continues at coordinate 813,909 of CAVTXI010000004.1, read as the reverse complement.
TCCCACGAGTCCGCAGGCGCGATGCCGTCGACCGTGTCGGGCCCCTGCATCTGCGCCGCCAGTGACGCATCAGCCACACCCGGCGCACCCTCGCCACGTTCCACCGCATCGATCGCCGCCGACAACATGCGCCGGTTCGCGATGATCACCTTGTCGGTCGTGCCCAGGTGTTCACGCGTGCGGTCGGCGATGGCGCCCATGCTCTCGACGGCCCACTGGTCGTGCACGTTGATGTCGTCCTCGCCCATGCCCAGGAACGTGCGCGTGCGCTGCTCTTGCGCGTCGAACCCCCAGCCGTTGTGCTGGCCCTTCAGCGGCGCGTAGTCCGTGACCCCCACGCTCGCTTCGCTCGCTGCCCCCCAAGGGGGCTGGTCCGCCTCGGGAGCGGCCCATCGGCGACCCGTCGGCGGTATGTGGCGCGCACGCTGCTCGAACATCGCGCGCTTGTCGACCGGCCCGGCGAAGCTGGTGAAGAAGGAATACCAATACGTGTGCGTGTCGTCGACCGGCAGATGCATCTGCGTGATCGTCAGCGTTTCGCTCAACGGGATCACGAAGGTGTGCGGAAAGATGGCGTGCGTGATGCGCACGTGCGTGAAGGCATCGTGATCGGCACTCGCCTTGCCATGCCGCAACGTCGTCAACTGCATACCCCACGGCCGTGGCTCGTGCGTGATATCGGGTTGGTGCAGCTCGCGCATCACGCGCGTCATCGGCCAACGTTCACCCGCCACGCTGCCCGCGCTGGCGCTGCGGAACTGCTTGCCGGCGCGGTTGTCGGCCACTGCCTCGAGCGGTTCGTCTTCCAGAAAGCGATGCAGGAACGACGTGTGCGCGGGGTCGATGCCGACCTCGAACCCTTGCAGCCAATTGCATTGCCACAAGCCCTTGTAGGCAAACACGTGCGTGGCCGGCGCGGTGAAGCAGTCGAAGGTGGGGAAGGGTGGCGGTGACGTTCCTTCGTCACCAAGCCACGCGAACAGCACGCCGCCAGCTTCATGCACCGGGTAGCGTCGCGCGCGTACACGGTCGCACATGCGCATGCCCTCGGGTTCGCCCGGTGTGTCCAGGCACTGCCCGGTGGCGTCGAACTTCCAGCCATGAAAGGGGCAGCGCAAGCCGTCACCTTCGTAGCGCGCAAAGGCCAGGTCGGCGCCGCGATGCGGGCAGCCGCGGTCCAGCAGACCGTAGCGGTTTTGCTCGTCGCGGAAGAGGATGAAGTCTTCGCCCAACGCGCGCACCGGCTTCATCGGGCGCTGCGACATGCGCGGGTCGGTCGCGGGGTCGAACTCGTCGACGAGGGCGATGGGTTGCCAATAGCGGCGCATCAGGGCGCCGCAGGGGGTGCCGGCGGTGATGCGGGTGAGGCGGTCGTTTTGGGCGGCGTGCATGGGTTGATTCTCCGTTGCTGAGCGACGCGACTGTCTTTCGGCTTTCCTTGATCGTCGTCATGTTCGGCGGGAGCGACGCGCGCAGCATTGGCTGTCGAGGATCACGAACAAGGAGACGGCCATGGCTGCGACTGTCTTATCGAACCCCGCGGCGCGGCTCCTTGTTGCCGCGGCCCTTTACGGCGTTTTGCTGACCGGCTGCGGCGGCGGCGCCGACGAGCCGGTGCAGGTTCCGCTGCCGCAGGCGCGTACAGCGCCTACGCTGGCGGCCAAGCCGGGGCTGCAAGCCACCGTGTCGCTGGCCAAAACCGGCGACACCGTGCGCGACTTCTGCATGCTGGCTGATGGCGTCGCGCTCGCGCCGCCATACGCCGCCGATTTCATACGGACGATCCGCGTGTTGCCCGCGGCAGCCGGCGCTTCCGCGTCGGTGGTGTACTGGGGCGACGGGGAGTCGAGCGTGGTGCCCGAAGGCTGGAAGGCGGCCAGCGCCCGAGGCGGCGTTGTCGCACCGCTATACCGGCGGCGGTACCTACCAGGTCGAATACGCGACGAAGGTCGAAGGTGCGTGGGATTCGCGCGTCATCAGCTTGACGATCCGCGGCAGCGCGCCGCCGACGGCATTCCCGCGCGGGTTTTTGGTGTCGTCGGGCGGAAGAACACTCGCCGACGGCGACACGGTCGCGGTCGCGCAGACGATCTCGCTGCTGCCGTCCAGCGAACAAGCGGCGGCCAGCGTCGTGCACTGGGGCGACGGCACGGACACCGTGTTGCCTTCGGGATGGCGCAGCCGCGATGTCCTGGCCCATGCATTCACTGCAACCGGTCGCTACGCGATCGAGTACGCCACCTTGTCGCCGCGCGGTTCGTGGGACAGCAGCGTCGTATCCGTCAACGTCACCGACGCACCGCCGCCCGGCGGTGCCTTCGCGCGCGACTTCACATTGGCCGACGAAGCAGGTCGGCCACTGACGAGCCCGATCCGCACAGACACGTTCACGCCGGTCCAGGTGCAGCGGGTCGACCTAAGGGCCGCGGTATCGGTGATCCACTGGGGCGACGGTGAGTCGACCGTCATCCCAGCGGGCGTGCGGGCCGGCACCGCGCCGTGGCTGCTGGCGCATGTCTACACGCTGCCCGGCACCTACACGGTCGAGTACGCGACCGTGTCGCCCGACACGGCCACGTGGGATTCGCGTTTGGTCGACGTGGTGGTGACCTACGCGCCCCCGGCCCCGCCGCCGGCGATCACGGTGACGCCGGTCATCCGGTCTTCGACGATCGCCGCCAGGCTGAACTGGAGGAACGGGATCACGCTGATCAGTCGCGGCCCTTCGGTTGTCCGGCCCATCGGCGTCGGACAGGACGTCACGTTGCTGCCGCCGACCGCTCTCGCAACCCTTGCTCCGGCTTCGAGCCGCATCGACTGGGGCGACGGTCAGATCACGGAGATCGCAGGCGGCTGGCGCCCTTCCGTGTCGCTTTCGCTGACGACGCACCGCTACGCCGCGGCGGGCTATTACGAGATCACCTACCGCGAGACGACGGTCGAGGGCACCGTCCGCATCGCCACCACGGGCACCGAAGTGCGCGACCAACCCGTCGAGCCGGACACGGCGGTGCCGCAGCGCACCCGGGTCGCGCCCGTCGCGCCGACGCGATCGATGAACTTCGTCTTCGACGGCGGTCGGGCTCGAATCGTTTCGACGGACTTCGCGACCGGGGTCACCACGGTGCGCGAAGAGCCCGAGCTGCTCTCGAGCATCAGCTATGCAACGCCCGACGCGCGCTTCGTCTTGCGTGAGCGTACCCAGGGCGATCCGCCGGTGCTGGCGGCGCAGACGTTCCGGGTCGAGAACGACCTGTCGTTCACACCCGTGGGTCCGACGCGGCCGATCGATGTCGGCAGCATGGTGTTCTCGACCGCGGGCCATACCGTCTACGTGTTCGGCGCCACGGTCTTCGGCGACACGATCCACGCCTATGCCTTCGACAGCCGCTCGGGTCTCGTGGGCGAGAAGATCGGCTCGTACCTGCTCAGCGGCATCTCCGGCGGGTCGCCGCGCAGCCCCATCGTCGATCCGTCGGGCGAGTGGATGCTGGTGGAGCAGTTGGGGTCGATCGTCGTGATCCGGCTCGATCCGACGACCGGCGCGATCGTGTCGCAGCGCCAGGTCCTGGTCGACACCAACGGCAGCGGTCGCATCGCGATGCATCCGGGCGGCGATTGGGTCGCCGTGTCGCCGACGAGCGACTTCCTCGACCTCACGCTAGCCCGCCTGGATCGGTCTTCGGGCGACCTCGTCGCCGTCTCGAGCGTCGCGTCGCCGAACGCTTCGTACTTCATCACGCTGGGGATGCGCTTCGCACAGGACCATTTCTACCTCGGTGCCGCCTACGCCTATCGATCGAGCTTCGACCGGACGGTGATGCCGGTCGCACCGTTCCATTCGGTGATGAACGTCAACCGCTTGCCGTTCGATGCGGGCACGGGAACCGTGACGCCCGCCGCCTCGACGCAATGGCTGAGGGAGCGGCCGCAGTACGGCACTTACTTCATCGAGGTGATGCTGTTCGCCCCGACGGCGCGGTCGCTGCTGGCGTGCCAGTTTCGCTACGAGCCGGGCTGGCCCGGCACCTTCGCTATGACCGCTTCGTCCTACACGCTCGAGCCGGGCGCTTCGGCTGAACCATGGCTCGAGCGGCGGTCGGTGCTGGTCATGCCGAGTGGCGGCTGCGGGTGACGCGCCGCAGCCGACTGCGCAGGTTCTTTTCGACCCATCTCACCGACGACATCGAAGGAGGTACCGATCATGCATACCACCCTCGCATCGACCTTCAGTACAGCAGCACGGCTGCTGACCGCGGCCGTGCTCGGCACCCTCTTGCTGACGGCCTGCGGCGGCGGGAACGACGATCAACTGGCGCAGGATCCGCAGCACCAGCATTTGCCGGCAAGCGTGGCCGTAACGCCGTTCGCCAAAACCGGCGACACCGTGCGCGACTTCGCTCTGCTGGCCGACGGTGTGGAGGTCGCGCCTGAAGCGATGCTCGACATCGCGCAGACGCTGCGCGTGCTGCCGTCGGCCGCAGGCGCATCGGTGTCGGTGGTGCATTGGGGCGACGGCGAGTAGCGTGCCCGAAGGCTGGGCCGAGGGCACGCCGGCCGAAGCGATGTCGCACCGCTATCTCGCCAACGGCTACTACCGGGTCGAGTACGCGACCAAGGTCGACGGTGTGTGGGACTCGCGCGTCGTTGGCATCCCGATCACCGGCGGCGGGCCACCGTCGTTCGACGCCTTCAGGCGCGAGTTCACGCTCGCTGATGGCATCCAATTTATTCACGAGGGCGGCTTGTTGGCGATCGGGCAGAGTGTCCACGTGACGCTATGGATCGACAAGCGCAAGCCATCGTCGTGTACTGGGGCGACGGCACCAGTACGGCGACGTTGCAGCCCTCAGGCAGGTACATCCCTGGTGGCGGCGGCCACGCGTACGCGGCCCTCGGTCGCTACACGATCGAGTGCGCGACGCTGTCGCCTGGCGGTTCGTGGGACAGCCGCACGATGACCATCAACGTCGACTTCGATCCCGGCTTCACCGCCACGCTCGGCGGCATGGTCCGGCCCGACAACGCCACCATCCGGCGTATCAGCCGATCACGATCACGCCGACAAGCGACCAGAGTCAGTCGACCTTGGTCTCCTGGGGCGACGGCACGATCACGAGCGTGCCGGGCGGCTGGCGCCCCGGGGGCCCGCTGCTCCTGCACGCGTACACGGCGCCGGGCCGGTACGTGATCGAGTATCAAAGCCAACGCGGGCAGTGGTCAGGCATGCAGTCAGTCACGGTCAACGTCACCGATGCGCAACCGCCGCCGAGCGGCCCCTTTTCACGCCAGTTCACACTGGCTGACGAAGCCGGACAACCGCTGGTAAGCCCGATCAGCGTCAACTCGTTCACGCTGGTGCATGTGCGCCCGCAGGACATGAGAGCCACCACCTCGGTGATCCTTTGGGGGGCGGCCCGTTGACGCCGATTCCCGGGGGCGCGCGCGCCGACACCGCGCCGCGGCTGCTTTCACGCATAGACGCAGGGCGGCACCTTCACGTCGAGACGCCACCCAATCACCCGACGCCGGCATGTGGGACTCGCGCACGGCGAGCGTCGCGGTGAACTTCGTGCCGCCCGCTGCCCCACCGACGTTCACGGTGATGCCGGTCGTCCGCACCTCGGAGGCCGGCGCCCCAGTCACCCTGACCAGCGGCGGTTCGGGCATCGCCGGTCTCATCAGCGTCGGACAGGACGTCACGTTCTTGCTGGGCACGGGACTGGCGATCTTGCCGCCGGTCTCGAGTGCCATCGACTGGGGCGACGGACAGACAACGCGATCGACGGCGGCTGGCGCCCCGGCATGGCGGCGGGGCTCACGACGCACCGCTACGCAGCGGCAGGCTACTACTCGATCCTGTACGCGGAGACCGCACCGGACGAATCGAGGCGTGAGATCTGGAGCGGTGTCCGTGCGGTCGACCAGCCGGTCCCGGAAGTGACGACGCTGCCGCGGCGATCGCCGATGCCGCCTGCTGCGCCGACGAGGTCGATCGACTTCTTCTCGCTCGGCGGAAGCGCAGGGCTTCGAATCGTCCCGACCCACTTCGCGACCGGCGCGACCACCGTGCGCGAAGTGCCGGAACTCCATCGGGCTCGATGGTGTCGCCAGATGCCCGATTCGCCTACCGCGCCATCTATGACGAGGCGAGCACTGCCTGGCTATGGACGTTCCGCATCGAGAGCGACTTGGCGCTGACACCACAGGGCCCGCCCCAAAGGCTCGAAAGCGGCCGGATGGTGTTCTCGCCGACCGGCCACCGGTGTACTTCGTCGAACCAGCAGCGATCCATGCCTACACCTTCGACAGCAGCACGGGCCTCGTGGGCGAGAAGCTCGGGTCCTACGCGACTGCGGTGCGTGTCGGCGAGGCTGTCGTCGACCCAACGGGGGAGTGGATGCTCGCAGTGGATGCCAACCTCGTCGCCGTCATCGGACTGGACCCACAGACCGGTGCTGTCGTATCCCAGCGCCTTGTCGTGCTCGATCAGGTCGCGCGGTCGGGACTCTACACAGGCAGGATCGCGCTCAACCCAAGCGGACGTTGGGTCGCGTTCTGGACACCCGGCGGCGGCTACGACATCGACCCGCTGGAGTTCACCCTGGCACGATTCGACCAGTCGACCGGGGACTTCATGGCCGCTACGCGCGTGGCGTCACCGAGCCCGACGACGATCGGCGGTTCGGACCACCCACTGTTCGACACGTACTTCGGGTTGGACCATCTGTACTTCGGCACCCAGTACGCCTATCAGTCGAGCTACGACCGCGCTATATCTGTCTACTCGTATCACGGAGTGATGAGCGTGAGCCGGCTGCCGTTCGACGCGATCACGGGCACCTTCACGGCCGCGGTTTCGACGCATTGGTTGCAGGAGCGACCTGCATACTTAGGTGGCGGCGGGGGCTTCGGTTCAGCCCGACGGGCCAGGCGGTGTTCAACTGCCACGGCAGCGCGAACGGCGATTGGGGCGGGCAGTTAGTTGTCTCTTCCTACACGATGGCACAGGGTGCCGTGGCCGAACCGTGGCTCGAGCGGCGAGCCGACATGTCTGGGCCCACTCCCGGCGTCGGGTGGCACTGCAACTAGCAGCGGTCTGTATCGAGCCAGCAGGCCTCACCGCCGAGCCCGCGTCGCGACCCGCGGCAGCCGTTCGCGACCGCGCATCAGGCGTCCGTCGCATGCCGGTTGCCCGCATGTGCCCCGCGGGTTCACGATCGTTCCCATCTGCAATTACACAGACGAGAGCGACTCATCATGACCCACCGATACCTCCGCCGCGCCGCCCTGGGCGCGCTTGGCCTGATGCTGTGCGCCCAGGCTGCGGCCACCCAGGCGGGTTGGCGTCAGATCGATATTCCGCCGGCTTCGTCGGGCATGGCGCGCGTTGCGGTGGCGCTGTATTACCCGACGCAGGCGCAGTCGCGCGCCATACCCATGGGCCCGTTCACCGTCCAGGTTGCCATCCAGGCCCCGCCCGACGCGGCGTTCAAGGGGTTGATCGTGATCAGCCACGGAACGGGCGGCACCGAGCTGGGCCACAGCAGCCTGGCCGAGGCGCTGGCGCGACACGGGTACTTGGTGGCTGCGCTGCGGCACCCGGGCGACAACTGGCAAGACCGCTCGCTGCTGCAACAGGGGGCCGGGCGCTATTTCCGCGAACGGCCGCAACATGTGTCCCACGTGCTCGACGCCGTGCTGCGTGACCCCGTCTGGAGTGAACGCATTGCCAAAGACGCCAAGGGGCACCGCATCGGCGCCATCGGTCACTCCGCGGGCGGCTACACCGTATTGGCCTTGGCCGGTGGCCAGCCCGACGGGGCGCGTCTGGCCGCGCATTGCGAAACCCATCGGGCCGAGGATCCGATCTTCTGCGGCCTTGGCCGCGCAGCGCCGCCAGCCGGCAGCGCCGCATTGGCACCGCCGCCAACGCAGCCGCCGCTGGTCGACCCACGGGTGCGCGCGGTGGTGGCGATGGCGCCGGTGGGCGCGGTGCTCGACCCCGCCTCGCTAAGCAAGATCCGCATCCCCACCGCGATCTACGGCGCAGAGCATGACCGCTTCCTGGTCCCGCGTTTTCACGCCCAGTGGGTCGCCCACCACATGCCGCAGGCGCAATTCCATCAGGTGGTCAACGCGTGGCATTTCGCGTTCATGGATTCACCGAGTTCGCCCATCGTGACCGAGGACGGCGACATCGCAGCCAACCCGCCGGGCTTTGATCGGGCGGCGTTGTTACGGCGCATGCAGCAGGAGCTTCCTGCGTTTTTCGATCGGGCGTTTGGGCAGTAAGAGGGGCAAGGCACGACGCCGCACGCACCTCGGCGAGCCCTGAGGCGGTCCCGGAATCGACCCAATGCAGGCAGGAGTCTCCTGGCAACCAGCGGAAGTACGCTGGTCGCTTGGCAGCACGCGCGGCCTTACGCAGCCGTTCCGTTTCCCCCGACAAGCGCCAAGTCCTGCGGCCACAGAAAGTACGCCCCGTACCGACTCTTCTCCACAAACCGCCCACCAACCTGATACCCGCGGTCGGTCAACCGATGACCGTCGCCTTGCTTTTCGAGATACTCGACCGCCACGAGCTTATCCAGCGCCTCGCCCGTCTTCCACCCGCGTGCCGCGGCGAACTTGGATGTGGACAGCCTGCCTTCGTGCGGGTCGTCGGTGGTGGTGGTTGACGGCAGTTGAGGGGTTGTCACCTGCGGCGGCGCGGTTCGAGGTGCTGGTGGTGAGGGCGTGCCCCGTGGCACGACGGGCAACCCGAAGCGGGCGTGCCAGTCGAACTCGATCGGCCGGTTCAGCGCGGCAACCTGTCGTGCCAGTTGTTCGATGGTTTCCGAGCTGACCAGCTTCGCCATTGACGCAAGCGTTGACCTATGCTCGAGCTCGCGGTCGATGTAGCTGCGCAACTGGTCGCTTTTGATCACGCGGTCCAGGCCATCGACCGTTGGCTTCGGCCGCGTGATGTTCGCGCCCTTGCTGATCAGCACCACGCTTTCGAACGAGGGGCGCAGTGGTATGCCCAGGCGCGACGGCAGTTGCACGAGCGAACTCGACAACACGTCTTTCAGCACGATGATGTGTTTGCGGTTCTGCTCGAGGGGGGAGGGCACGCCATACGGCACGCGTCCCCAGAAGGCGGTGAATTCGCCTTCTTCGTTGATCTTCACGCCTTGCGAGAAGTGCTTTGACTCGCAGGCCCAGATCGTTAGCCAGCGGCCGATCAGCAGGTGATCGATCTGCGCCACGCGGCCTTGCCATTCCAGCCGCAGATCATGGATGACGGCCCAGTTGCGCGACGGGCCGAAGTGGAAGTCGATTTCGTAGGCAGCCTCGGCTTCGCCTTTGGCGCCACCCCGAATCTTCCGTATCTCGTCCTGGATGCGTGCCTGCACGTCTTTCGACGCCGCGGGGTGTTCCAGCAATTCGTTCAATACCCGGACGTCGCGCTCGCGATCACCTGCGGCTTTGATCAACATACCCTACTGCTCCCTGGGTTTGATGGCGCAAGGATAACAAGTGTGTCGGGGGATTTACGTTTGACCGGCGCAACGTCGCAGGCTTCGACAAACTCAGCCCGAACGGGTGTTACGCACAAGCCCTCCCCAACGCCTGATCCACATCCCAAAGAATGTCGTCGATGTGCTCCAACCCGACCGATATCCGCACCATGTCCGGCAACACCCCCGCCGCCCGCTGCTGTTCCTCGTCCAGTTGCCGGTGCGTGGTACTCGCCGGATGGCTCACGAGCGTGCGCGTGTCGCCGATGTTCACCAAGTGGCTCATGAACTGTGCGCTTTCGATGAAGGTGATTCCGTTGTTGACACCCCCCTTCACACCAAACGCCAGCAGCCCTGACGCGCCGCGCATCTGCTTTTGCAGCAATGCGTGCTGCGGGTGGTCTTCCAGGCCGGGATAGTTCACCCAACTGACCGCCGGGTGCGCTTGCAAGAACTTCGCGACGTCGAGGGCGTTGCGGCAGTGGCGTTCCATGCGCAGGGGCAGCGTCTCGACGCCTTGTAGTACTTGCCACGCGCTCATCGGGCTTAACGCGGCGCCGTGTACGCGCAGGCCTTCCATGCGGCAGCGCATCGTGAAGGCGAAGTCGCCGAAGGTTTCGTAGAACTTCACGCCGTGATAGCCCGGTGAAGGGTCGGTCATGCCGGGGTACTTGCCGTTGTGCCAGGGGAAGGTGCCGGCTTCGACGATCACGCCGGCAAGCGTGGTGCCGTGGCCGGCCAGGTACTTGGTGGCCGAGTGCACGACGATGTCGGCGCCGAATGCGCAGGGGTTGCACAGGAAGGGGCTGGGGACCGTGTTGTCGACGATCAGTGGAACGCCGTGGGCGTGCGCTACGTCGGCCACGGCGGCAATGTCCAGCACGATCAGGCTCGGGTTGCCGAGAGATTCGGCGAATACTGCGCGCGTGTTCGGGCGCATGGCGGCGGCGAAAGCGGCGGGGTCGCGGGCGTCGACGAAGGTGGTGTCGATGCCGAACTTGCGAAGGTTGACGGCCAGCATCGTGACCGTGCCGCCGTACAGCGCACCGGCAGCCACCACGTGGTCGCCGGCTTGCAGCAGCGTGGTCAGCGCGGTGGATTCGGCGGCCATGCCCGACGCGCAGGCCACCGCGGCGCGTGCGCCTTCCAGTGCGGCCATGCGTTCTTCGAATGCGGCGACGGTGGGGTTGCTCAGGCGCGAGTAGACGTTGCCGAAGGTCTGCAGGTTGAACAGGCTGGCCGCGTGGTCGGCGCTGTCGAAGACGAAGCTCGTCGTCTGGTAGATCGGCAGTGCCCGCGCGCCGGTGGCTGCGTCGGGAATCTGGCCGGCGTGGATGGCCAGGGTTTCGGGTTTGAAGACGTGGTCGGGCATGGTGGTGGTGTGTAGTCCGTTCGCCCTGAACTTGTCGAAGGGTTCAGGTCGGTCAGTGAGGACGCCGAGCCGAAATCACCTTCGTGTTCACGCCAACCCACTTCAGCCCGCCGAAGATGCGCGCGTGCTCGATCTTCACGCAGCGGTCCATCACCGACTCGAGCCCGGCCTCGACGGCAATGCGCTCACCTTCGGCGCTCTTCACACCCAACTGCTGCCATAGGCACTTGGCGCCGATGGCGACGGCGCTGCGCGCGATCGGCGGCACGTCGGCCTCGCGGCGGAAGACGTCGACCATATCGACAGGGTGGGGTATGTCTTCCAGCTTCGCGTAGCAGCGCTCGCCCAGGATCTGCTCGTAGCGCGGGTTCACCGGCACGATGCGCCAGCCGTGCTGCTGCATGTACTTCGCGGCGAAGTAGCTGGGGCGGTGCCATTCGGCTGACAGACCCACCACCGCGATCGTGCGGCAGGCGGTCAGCACGCGGCGCAGGAAGGCGATGTCGTCGGACATAGGGGATGCTAGCGTCACCGCTTGTTCTTGGCGGTCTTCGGTACGGGGGCCGATAGACCCTTCAGGAACGCCTTGGCTCGAGCCGAAGCGTCGTCGAACGTTGGTCGATAACCCAGCACGTCAATCGCTTCGAACTGCGCCCTGAGAACAGCCTCGCGCTGCTCGAGTTGCGCGAGTGCTTCGTCTCGATGGCGCAGCAGGAATGGCGCAGCGCTTCGTAAGGCTTCTGGCTCACGCTCGATCACCAGTGACAGGTCAAACAGGTCACGCGCGTTGAAGCGGTCGCCGCGGTGCCAAAGCTTCTTCGCGATGATCTCCGACGCCGTCTCGACACGAACACGTCGGCGCAGCAACGTCCAGGTTTCGAACGGGTCGTCGGTCAGGTTGGTCGAGGCTACGAAGTCGATCTCACCTTCCGGGCGAATGAGCTTGACGTAGCCCGCACCTTCCACGTAATCGGCGGCAATGGACTCGGCGAGATCGCTGAGCCTGGGAGTGACGTAACCCAGGTACTGCGGATCCGGCACGAAGATGTCGACGTCTTTGCTGCGCCGGTGCTGGTAACGCAGCATCAGCACCGTGCCGCCGCCGAAGGTCCAGAACGGGTTGGCGATGCCGCGGGTGGCGATGCCGTCGATCAACGCCAGCGCGTGCCCAAAGAGGTCACGCCACGGACCATTCGGCAGTGGGCGCGATGGTTTCGGCATGCCTGGAGCGACGATCGATCAAACCCACGCCGATCGAGGCGAGCGGAAATCAGCTGCCCAACGCGCAAGGTGCTGCCAGACACGCTTGGCCGGCACGCCCTGCGACTGCGCGGCCTCTTCGACGGCCGAAACCAGGATCGGTAGCGGTGCTTCATCGATGAGCGTGGACACGTGCGGCACCCACTGTGACGGCAGATCGCCGGTCGCCAGGGCTCGCGCCAATGCCTTTGCGTCAAGCCGAGTCTTGTAGCTCACGCTCGCCGTGCGGCTTGCCATTCGCAGACCGCCACGCGGTGCGTCGCGTTGGCCCGCCTCGAGACTCAGGCCAAGCAAGTCCAGAAGTGCGGCCAGCTTTCGCACGCCCAGATCGACCAGCGCACCCGTCTCGAGCTGATTGATGGTGGCGCGCGACAGGTCAGCCAACTTCGCAAGCCGCTGCTGAGACAAGCCCAAGGCTTCGCGGCGGAAGCGCACGAGATCACCGACCTCACTCAGATTCAACCCCGACATGTTGCGCTCTATGGTTCAAAGATGTCGAATATATTCGACATTACTGGCAGGTGCAATATGGGCTTCAGCAACCACCCCCGGAGCAAACCCATGCCCGACTCGATCCGTACCCGCTTCACTGAACGCTTCTCCATCCGCTACCCGATCGCTCAGGCGGGCATGGCGTTCGCGGGCTGGTCGCCGCCGTTGGCCATCGCGGTGGCTCGGGCGGGAGGTGTTGGCGCCATCGGTGCCGGGCTGCTGCCGCCGGATGTGGTGCGCGCCATGGTGCAGGCGCTGAAGGCTGCTGCGGCTGGGCCTTTTCACATCAACTTTCTGACGCCCTTCGATCACGAGGTGCAGGCGCGCATCTGTGCCGAAGAAAAGGTGCCTGCGGTGTCGTTCCATTGGGGGCACCCGACACCCGCGGTGATCAAGTTGTTGAAGGATGCCGGCTGCACGGTGTGGGAGCAGGTGGGCACCATCGAAGCGGCGCGGCGTGCCGTGGGCGATGGGGTCGACGTGATCGTGGCGCAGGGCAACGAGGCCGGTGGCCACAACTACGGCAGCATGCCCACGTTCGCGCTGGTACCGGCCATGCGTGACGCCATGGGCGATCACACGCTGTTGCTGGCAGCGGGCGGTGTGTCAGACGGGCGCGGCGTGGCCGCGGCGCTGATGCTGGGCGCTGACGGCGTGTGGGTCGGCACGCGCCTGGTCGCCACGAACGAAGCCGCGGTACACGACGAACACAAGCGCCGGTTGGTGAACGCGGCCGGCAGCGACACCACGCTCAGTTCGATCTTCGGGCCCGACAACCCGGGCTTCAACCCGATGCGCGTGATCGCGAACCGCGTGGTGCGCGAATGGAATCACCGTCTGGCCGAAGTGCCCGCCACGGCCGAGGCCCTGGCGACGCAGCCCGAGATCGGCAGCACGGTGCTTGGCGGCCAAGCCATGACGCTGCGCAAGTTCAACGTGCTGTTGCCCACCCCCGAGACCAAGGCCGATTGGGAAGAGATGCCCTTCCTGGCGGGCCAGGGCGTGGGTTTGATCCATGACATTGCGCCGGCCCAGCAGGTGGTCGAGCGGATGATGAGCGAAGCGCGTGCCGTGCTGGCCAGCGCGGGGCGCATGGTTTAGTGCTTCGGCGGCGGCCGCATGATCTGCCCATTGGCCGACCACCCCTTCGGCTGGAGCACCCCATGCGCAACCACGACGAGATCGCGACGAAACTGATGGGCGTGGCCTACGAGGCCCTGGACGAGCCAGCGAAGAAGGTCACGCGCCATGTGGCGCAGCGAACGCACGTTGCACGCAACCTGGCGAATGACTTTGCCATGCCGCCCACCCCGGGCCAGCGCGCCGCGGACGCGGTGGCTTCGTTCGGCGGGTCGTGGACGTTCGTCGGATTGTTTGCCTCCGTCATGGTCGTGTGGGTCGTGCTTAACGCCTGGCTGCTGATCAGCCGCGGAAACACGTTCGACCCGTACCCGTACATCCTGCTTAACCTCTTCCTGTCGATGCTGGCTGCGATTCAGGCGCCGGTCATCCTGATGTCGCAGAACCGGCAGGCCGAGAAAGACCGCATCTCGGCCGAGCATGACTACGAGGTCAACCTCAAGGCCGAGCTGGAAATCATGTTGCTTCACGAAAAGATCGACCTGCTGCGCGTGAAGCAGTGGGATGAGTTGCTGCTGATGCAGACGGAGCAGCTGAAGTTGCTTGGGGCCATGGCCCGGAGTGCGCGCCCGTAGCCCCCGCGAACCACCTCGAGGTCACTGATTCGAACCCCATGCACCGCCGTGCTGCCCTCGCCAACCTGGCCTTGCTTGTGTTGACCCTAGCACCCGAATCCGCCTTCGCCGACGCCTCGCATCCGCGCCTGGCGTCGTACTACGACCGTCATGCGGCGTTGGTCGACGGCACGGTGTACGGGTGGGACGGCGCCGGCGCGCCGCGCGCGCTGCGCGGCGGTATCGCGCAGGTGGCGGTGTCGCGCGACGGTTGGTATGGCGTCACGCCCGGCGGCGAGTTGCTGCGTTGGACGTCGGCCGAGACAGCGCGCGCGGCGGTGCCCTTGCGCAGCGGCGTGGTTCGTGTGGCGGCCGGGGCATCGGGCTGGATCGCGATCGACCGTGACGGCGCGGCGTGGCAGGCCGGCACAGACGATGTCGTGGTGCGCGTGATGATGGGTGTGGCGGGTGTGGCTGGTGTGGCTGGTGCAGCGGACGTGATCGATGCGTGCGTGGGCGACAGCGCCGACTATCTGGTCACGCGTGACGGTCGTGTGCACGTCAAGGGCCTGGCGCATCGCGGCCAGTACGGCGACGGCCTGCTGCGCGCCACGGCCAACTACGTGGCCACCGCTGCCGACGCGGTGGCCGTGCGCGCGCACACCGGCCACAGCGTGCACCTGCGGCGCGATGGCACGGTGATGGGCACCGGGGGCAACCGCTTCGGCCCGTTGTCGTCGCACGGCCTGGGCGACAAGGCCGACCGTTGGGGGCCGCTGTTCGACGGTGCGGTCGCGATTGCCACGGGGTCGAAGCACACGCTGGCGATCCGCGGCGACGGCAGCTTGTGGGGTTGGGGCGAGGGCTTCGCGATCACGCCGTCGAAGTTGATGGGCCGCGTGGTCGCGGTCGCGGCGGGCGACACCGCGACGATCGCGTTCGACGCCGATGGCGGGCTGTGGCAATGGGATGGCGGCCGCGGGCCGCGGCGGCTGGTGTTGCTGCTTGCGTCGCCGCTGCCGCCGCGCTAACAGACATCGCCGTGATCACGTTCTGCCACGTTGCCAGCGCCCGATCGATTCACGGCGCGATGCTGTGCATGTGCACCCCTGCGATCACTGACGGTGGCGCAGAATTGCCGCCCCTGACCACCACCGGAGTGCAGCGATGAACCACAGACTCGGCTTGCGCGAATGGTTTGCACCGGTACTGGCCGGGCTTGTGCTCTCGGCCGGCTTGGCACAGGCTCAGCCGGTCGACGCGGTGCTTGCGCTTGCGAAGCAGGAGAAGGCGCCGCTTCTCGAGACGCTGCGGGATCTGTGCAACATTGAATCCGGCAGTCGCGACCTGGAAGGGCTGGGCAAGATCGCCGAACTGATCGCCGCGCGACTGAAGTCTCTCGGCGGCGACGTGCAGTTGGTTGACGTGGGCGCCGATGTCTACAAGATGGAAGACACACCGCAGCGCCTGGGTCAGGCCGTGCGTGCAACCTTCAAGGGCACCGGCAGCAAGAGCATCCTGCTCATCGCGCACATGGACACGGTGTATGCGCGCGGCTCGCTCGAGAAGCAGCCGTTTCGCGTTGACGGCAACCGCGCCTACGGCTTGGGCATTGCCGACGACAAGCAGGGTGTCGCACTGATCCTGCACACGCTTGCGATGCTGAAGGCGAGCGGCTTCCGCGAGTACGGCACCCTCACCGTGCTGATCAACGGCGACGAAGAGATCAGCTCGCCGGGCTCGCGCAAACTGATCAGCCAACTCGGCGCCGCGCACGACGTGACGATGTCGTTCGAGGGCTCGCTGACCACGTCCGACAAGGTGGCGCTGGCGACGGCCGGCATTGCGTCGGTTACGTTGAACGTCAAAGGCCGCGCGTCGCACGCTGGCGCGGCGCCCGAGCGCGGCGTCAACGCTCTCTACGAGGTGTCGCACCAGATCCTTCAGGCGCGCGACCTTTCGGACGCGGCCACCGGCGTCAAGTTCAACTGGACGCTGGCCAAGGCCGGGCAAGTGCGCAACATGATCCCGCCCGACGCACAGGCGCAAGCCGACGTGCGCGTGCTGCGCGTGGCCGACTACGACGGTGTCGAGAAGAAGATTCGCGAGCGCGTCAAGACGCAGTTGCTGCCGGACTCGAAGATCGAGTTGATCTTCGAGCGCCGCCGTCCGCCATTGGAAGCGTCGCCAGCGTCGCTGGCCTTTGCCAAGCACGCACAGGTCGTCTACCGAGAGTTGGGCAAGGAACTGGTGGTCGACTCGATCGCCGAGGGCGGAGGCACCGATGCGGCCTTCGCAGCGCTCGAGACGAAGAACGCCGTGATCGAGCGCTTCGGCTTGCAAGGTTTCGGCGCCCATACGACGGACGCCGAGTACGTGCTCGTCGACAGCATCGAGCCGCGCCTTTACCTGGCCACACGAATGATCATGGACGTGGCCCGCGGCAAGGCGCCCTGAGTTAAGGCTCGGTGCACCTGAAGCTGGATGCGTCGTTCGGATCGCCCTTGCCCTTGTAGCGCGGGTACGCCGGGTGCACGCACAACGGGCGCGACAACAGCGTGGCGCCGGTCGCCGGGTCGAACTTGTTTGCCGTCAACGTTCGCGGCGCGCGGTGGCGCGATACCCAGCGGTCGAGCGCGGTCAGCAGGTCGGCCGAATCGGCTCCCGGGCCACCGGCGCAGTGGTTCACACCCGGCGCGGTGTAGTAGCGAACGAACTCGTCGGTGTTCGACTGCCCACCCATTGCCGTGACCACGCTTTCGTAATAGGCCGTGGTGGATGTGACCGACAGCGCCGAATCGTTGCCGCCGTGCCAGAGGATCAGCTTTCCGCCGGCCGCGTGGAACGGATGCAGATTCGGATTCGTCGCGTCGTTCAGCGCCGACATCGCGAACAGCGCACCCGTGTCGCTGTCGAAGTTGTAGGTCAGCGAATTGGCCGCCGGGTCGCGGGCCAGGTAGTTCTTCACCGTCGTGTCTTGGAACAGGAACTGCAACGACAGCCCGCCCAACGCCGGCGTGCCTGTCGTCCAGAAGTCCCAGGCACCCGGCGAGTCCTCGTTGCCCGTCAGCGGCCAGCCGGTGTTGGCGTACCTGCCGCCGTCGAACGACACCGGAGAAATCCATGATGCCACCGCGTTGAGTTGCGGATCGGACAAACACGCGTCGCCCGTGTCGGCACCGCCCGCGCAGCGCAATGTCTTCGCATCGAAATGGCACGCAGCCGGGTTCGACACCACACCATCGACCACGCCGTCCAGCCCATCGCAGGTGGCGCGCACGGCGCTCGCCAGCGTGGCGATCTTGGCCGTGCTGATGGCACCACCAGGCGCGGCCAGCGCCTTCGCCGTGCGGTTGAAAGCGCCCATCAGGCCGATCCAGTTGTAGGCCGGCGCGCGGGAAATCACGCCGTCGAACAGGGTCGGGAATCGCTGCACGTTCATCAGCGCTTCGCGGCCCCCGTTGGAGCAGCCTTCGAAGTAGGCGCGACGTGCGCGGCTGCCGTAGTGCACGCGCACGATCTCGGTGGCAGCGCCCATCACGGTCGGTACCGACAGTGACCCGAACAACTGCGCGGCCTGCGGGTCGTTCAACGCGAAGGACGCGTCGAGCCCGCTGCCCTGGTGGCCCGAGTCGCTGCTGACCTGCGCATAGCCGGCGTTTAATGCCGGCGCGTCGACCGGTGGAATCGCCCCGTTGTAGCCGCCGCCGCCGCCGTAGTGCAGCTTGTGGTTCCAGTCCCGAGGCAGCCGCAGCTCGAAGTTCAGCTTGGGCGCGATGAGCCCGGTCACCTTGCAGTGCCCCTCGAGCGTCGCACTGGCCGGCACCACGGTGGCCGCCGATATCGTCGCGCCACCAAGGCTGCGCCCGGCAAGCGACGCGCAGTCGTGGCGCCTGCCGTGCCGTTCGTGATCACGGTCATCGGCCATCGCCGGGGTAATCAGGGTCGAAGCAAGCACAACCGTCAGTCGCGCTGCACGCTTGATCATCGTCATGAATTCGTCTCCTCGTTGTAGGGTCGTTGTTCGCGCTCGCATCCGTGCGGGCGCTGCGCATCTTCGGGTCCTGGACTCGGACGAACCGTCCGCTCTGTGTACATTTGCAGCGCTTTGACGCGTCGGGAAACCAGCGGTTACCGCCCAACCATGATCACCCTCTACCACTGCATCAGCGCCCGATCATTCCGCCCCCTGTGGATGCTGGAAGAACTGGGTCAACCGTACGAGCTGATCGTGTTGCCGTTCCCACCTCGGGTGGCGGCGCGCTCGTACCTCGACATCAATCCGTTGGGCACGATCCCATTGATGATCGACGGCGACACGCGCATGACCGAGTCGGCGGCGATTTGCCAGTACTTGTGTTCGCGCAGTGCGCCCACGCAGCTTCAGGTCGAGCCTGGTGAGAAGGGCTACGGCGCCTACCTGAACTTCCTGCACTTCGGCGAAGCCACGCTGACGTTTCCTCAGACGCTGGTGCTGCGCTATTCACGCTTCGAGCCCGAACACCGGCGCCAGCCCGCGGTGGCGCAGGACTACGGCAAGTGGTTTCTGGCCAGGCTTCGCGCGTTGGAGCCGGTGTTGGCCCATGCGGAGTATCTAAGCGCCGGTCGCTTCACGGCAGCCGATGTGTCGGTTGGGTATGCGCTGATGCTGGCCGAATTCATCGGCCTTGATGCGCAATTCACCCCTGCGGTGAAGGCGTACTGGCAGCGGCTTCAGAAGCGAGACGCGTACGTGCGCGCGCTGCGGTCGCAGGAAGCGGCTGCGCAGCAGCAGGGCGTTTCCGCGGCTCCGGCGAGTGGCGGTTGATGCGGCGCGCTGCTGTTGGTGTATCGGTGATCTGCTGCAGCGCCCTTGTATTTCGCGTTTGGGTTGGCGTTCGGCGTGATAGTCATCATGCCCGCGGTATTGACCATCAGCGCTGGGGCATGTCCTTGGCGGAATAGCCCAGGCTGACGGTGGCGTCCTGCGGGATCGCGGGTACGGTGAGCTCCCATGCCAGCCAGTCGGCGCGCATGCGCTCGAGGTGCCCGGCATGCTTGTGGGCCAGGTTGGCGCGCTCGCGTGCATCCACAGCGATATTGAAGAGGTACTCGTTCGCGTCGACCTTCAGGTACTTCCAGTCACCGCGCCGCAGCGCACGCTGGCCGCGATGATTCATGCGCCAATACAGCGGCCGCTCGAATCCGTGGCTCGGGTCACGCAGCACCGGTTCGAGTGAAACGCCATCGAGCGGGTAGTCCGGATGCGCCTGGCCGCCACCGAGCGCCAGCAACGTGGCCGACCAGTCCATGGTCATGCAAAGCTGGCGGCTGACGCTGCCGGCGGGAATCATGGCCGGCCAGTGCGCGACCCAAGGCACGCGAATGCCGCCTTCGGTCAAATCCATCTTGCCGCCGACCAGTGGCCAGTTGTCGGAGAAGCGCTCCCCGCCGTTGTCGCTGGTGAAAACGATCAACGTGTTGTCCAACTGGCCGCTGCGGCGCAAGGCCTCGACCAGCTGGCCGATGCCTTCGTCCATGTGATGGATCATGCGGCGGTAGGTGTCGACGTTGCCGCCGTCCAGGTGGAACAGGTTGCCGGCCACCTGCGCCGCCACGGGGGCGTCGTCGCGCGTTTCCCATGGCCAGTGTGGCGCGGTGTAGTGCAGGCTGAGGAAGAAGGGGCGGCCGGCTCGCGTCTGTTCGGCTTGCCGCTCCACATACTGCACTGCGCGGTGCGACAGCAGGTCGGTCAGGTATCCGACCTCATGGTGCTCGTCATCGCCGATGTAAAGATCGTGATCGCCCTTGCTGGAGCAGTGGCTGAAGTAATCCACACCACCGGCCATGATTCCGTAGAACTCGTCGTAGCCCGAGCGCTGTGGGCCAAAACTCGGTGGGTACCCAAGGTGCCACTTGCCGATCAGCGCCGTGGCATAGCCCGCGTCACGCAGCAGTGAAGGCAGGGTGGGAATATCCGGCGGCAGGCCCAGCATGGGGCTGCCCTTGCTTCTGCTGTTGATGGGCTCTTCCATGCCGCCGCGCAACCGGTACTGGTAGCGCATCGTCATCAGCGCGAAGCGTGTGGGCGAGCAGACCGGCGAATTCGAATATCCGTCGGTCAGCTTCAGACCGCCCGCAGCCAAAGCGTCGATGTGCGGCGACACGGGGCCGAACGGCGCCTGTCTGCCACCGTAGCAACCCAGATCGGCGTAGCCCAGGTCGTCGGCGACGATGTAGATTAGGTTGGGGTTCATGGCGGTAATGGCTTCGCAGTCGGGTGGCACGGCGGGAGCTTCACTCTAGTCTCTCGTGCGGTGTTTCGAACGGCCTCGTTGCCATACATACTGCCCATCATGACCACGCCAACCGCACCCCTGTCCGCCATCGATTCCGACCCCCAGCGCCAGCGCTGGATGGAAGGCGCACCACCACCTTCCGACCGGTTGGTCAGCGCGGCCGACATGGGCCACTTCACGTTCCCCACGTCGCGCTGGGCCTTCGCGAACATGCGCCAGTTGTTGCCCACCACGCAGATCTGGCGCGGACGTGGGCCGTGCAGCGTGTTGCCCGATGCGACGTCGCAGACGCTGGACGCAGCGATCGACGCCGTGGCGTTCACGCCGATCGGCGGCAAGGCCACGATGACGTGGCGCGAGTCGCTCGACGCCAACTACACCGATGCGATCGTGGTGCTGCATCGCGGGCGCATCGTGTATGAGCGCTACTTCGGCGTGATGGCGCCGCACCGCGTGCACATGTCGATGTCGGTGACGAAGAGCTACACCGGCACCGTCGCCGCGATGCTGGTGCACGCGGGCGAACTCGACGACACGAAGCCAGTGCCGTTCTACGTGCCCGAGATGGCCGGCACCGCCTACGACACCGCGACCGTGCGCGACGTGATGGACATGCGCATCGGTGTCGCCTATTCAGAGAACTACGCCGACCCCAACGCGAATATCTGGGAACACGCACGCGCAGGCGGCACGTTCCCGCGGCCGGCGGGCTACACGGGCGCGGCGAGTTGGTACGCCTTTTTGTGCACGCTGAAGCAAGAAGGCCCGCACGGCCGCGACTTCTTCTACAAGACCGTCAACTCCGACCTGCTGGGCTGGATCATCCGCCGCGTCACCGGCCGCAGCTTCGGCGAACTTCTCAGCGAATGGTTCTGGCAGCCGCTGGGCTGCGAAGAAGACGCATGCATGCTGGTCGACAGTGAAGGCACCGAGTTCGCCGGCGGTGGGCTTAACCCCACGCTGCGCGACATGGCGCGCTTCGGCGAAGCGATGCGCCTGGCGGGCGAGGGCGAAACGATCAACGGCAAGACCATCGTGCCGCAGGCCGTCGTGCACGACGTGCGCACGAAGGGCAACGCGGATGCCTTCAAGGCGAACGGGCCGCCCACGCTGCCGGGCGGCGCGTATCGCAACATGTGGTGGGTGCTGAACAACGCGCACGGTGCCTACGCGGCGCGCGGTATCCATGGGCAGGCAATCGTTGTCGACCCGAAAGCGCAGGTCGTCATCGCGCGTTTCGGCTCGCACCCGCTGGCGGCCAACGTGCACTTCGATGCGACTTCACTGCCCGCGTTCGAGGCCGTTGCACAGTGGTTGATGAGGACCTGACAGGACCTGACATGAAGATCGAACCCCTGACCCCCGCCATCGGCGCGCGCGTGCACGGCCTGGCGTTGGGCGAGTCGCTGACCGACGGCGAGCGCGACGGCCTGCTCGACGCGCTGCTGCGTCATCACGTGCTGCTCTTCGAAGGCCAGTCGCTCGAACCGAAGGCGCAGCGTGCCGTGGCCGCGCGGTTCGGCACCTTGCACGTGCACCCGATCTACCCGCACGTGAGCGACGTGCCCGAAATCATCGTGCTGGACACCAGCATGGACAACCCGCCCGACAACGACAACTGGCACACCGACGTCACCTTCCTGGCCGAGCCCGCGATGGGTGCGCTGCTGGCCGCGCAGGTGCTGCCGCCGGGTGGCGGCGACACGTTGTGGTGCAGCGGTATCGCGGCCTGGAACGCACTGTCGGCGCCGTGGCAGCACATGTTGGCCGGTCTGCACGCCGAGCACGACATCATCAAGAGCTTCCCGGCGTGGCGCTTCGCACGCACGCCCGAAGAAAAGGTGCGCTGGGAGAAGGCGCGCGCCGACCACCCGCCGCGCCTGCACCCGGTGGTGCGCACGCATCCGGTCAGCGGCCAACACGGCCTGTTCGTCAACGAAGGCTTCACCACGCGCATCGCCGAGCTGACCCCGGGGGAGAGCGATACCGTGCTTCGCCACCTGTTCGTTCACGTGCAGAAGCCCGAGTTCACCGTGCGCTGGAAGTGGAAGCTGGGCGACGTGGCCTTCTGGGACAACCGCCTGACGCAACACTACGCCACCGCCGACTACCTGCCAGCCCGGCGCGTGATGCACCGCGCGACGATCCTGGGCGACGCGCCGGTGTATCGGGCGGCGGCTGCGTCAACGACGGCGTAGGCATCCACGTAAGGAAGGACATCCGATGAAGCTCGTCATCGCGCAGATGAAGCACGAGACCAATACCTTCTCGCCCGTGCCCACGCCAATCGGCCGGTTTGCGGTTGATGGTGGCGTGCCGCTCGAAGGCGATGCCGCGATAGCTTCGGTGCGCGGCACCGGCTCGGCCATCGCGGCCTTCATCGAACTGGCGCAAGCCGCTGGTGCCAGCTTCACCGTGCCGATCGCTGCGTCGGCGTGGCCCAGCGGCCCGGTCGATGATGACGGGTTCGAATACATCGCCACGCGAATCGTCGATGCGGTGCGTGCCGGATGCGACGGCGTGCTGCTGGACCTGCATGGTGCGATGGTGACGAACACGCATGAAGACGGTGAGGGCGAGTTGCTGCGCCGCATTCGCGCGGTTGTGCCGGGCGTGCCAATCGGCGTTGCGCTGGACATGCACACCAACCTCTACGACGCGATGGGCGAACACAGCGACGCTATCGCCGGCTACCAGACTTATCCGCACATCGACATGCACGAGACGGGCTTACGCGCCGGCCGCGCGTTGATCGTCAAGCTCGAGGGCAGGGCACGGCCCACGATGGCGTGGGGCCGCGCGCCGATGCTGCCGCACGTGATGCGCCAGGGCACCGACGACAGCCCCAACCGCGAAATCCAGGCGCGGTGCCGCGAGATGGAAGCGCAAGGCGCGTTGTGCGCGAGCGTGTTCGTGGGTTTTCCGAACGCAGACATCACGAACGCGGGGCTGTCGGCGGTGGTCGTCACCGACGGCGATGAAGCCTTGGCACAGCGCTGGCGCGACGAACTGCTGGCGATGGCGTGGGGCGCGCGCGAGGCGTTCGTCTACTCGCCCGAACCGCTGGCCGTGTCGATAAAACGCGCCGTCGAACTCGCGCGCAACAAGCCCGCCGGCAGCGGCCCCGTCGTGCTGCTGGACCACAGTGACAACTGCGCCAGCGGCGGCACCATGGACACGATGACGGTGTTGGGCGCGATGCTCGACGCAGGTCTTCCCGACGTGGGCGATGCGGCGGCGTTCGCTGTCTTCGACCCGCAGGCGGTGCAGCAGATGATGGCCGCGGGCATCGGCGCCGAACTCGAACTGCCGCTGGGCGGCAAGCTCGACATGCCCGCCATCGGCCTCGAGGGTAAACCACGCACCGTGAAGGGCCGCGTGAAGCTGCTGACCGACGGCCGCTATCGCAATGTCGGCCCGATGGGCACCGGCGAAGCGGTCAGCATGGGGCCCACCGCAGTCTTCGAAGAGGCAACCACAGGCCTGGCCATCGTCGTCATCAGCAACCACGTCGAACCACACGACCTGGCTGCGTTCACCGCGGTGGGCATCGCACCGCAGCGCCTGACGTATCTGATGCTGAAGAGCCGCGTGCACTGGCGCGCGGGCTTGAAGGCGTTGGCGCACGCGGTGGTCGAGTGCAACGGCTCGGGTGTATGCACGAGCGACTACGCGGCGTTGAAGTTGCGGCGCGTGCGGCGGCCGATTTATCCGTTGGATGTGGGGTTGGCATGGGGCCCGGGAAGCCTTGAAGCGAAATAGATGCGAACGCTTGCCGCTTCGCCATGCGACGCAAGCGCTGCAACTCACGACATCGGACCCCAAGGGTCTGGTGGTGGGTATGACGGTGCACTATTCAATCGACTAGTGTGGTGCGAGCTCGAGCATGCGGACAGCGATGAACCGACGCCGATGTCTGATGTGGGCTGCGTCGGGCTTGGTTGTGCCCGTTGCCGGCGACCTCGCCGCCGAGTCTTCTCGACAGGTCGATGCCCCTTCCGACCGGCGCCACGACGCCATCGCGAAGGTACTGAGCCACACCGAAACCCAAGCACCCCTGACGCACGCCGTCGTGGTCGAGCACCGCCGCCAGATCGTGGGCGAGACCTACTTCACGGCGCAGGACAAGCCTTCGGGTGACTGGTTGGCGCGCACGGTCGCTTTCGACGCGGGCACGCTGCATGACATGCGTTCCATCAGCAAGAGCGTGGTCGCGTTGCTGGTGGGTATTGCTCACGGCAAGGGCCTGATCGACCTCGAGCGGCCGGTGATGGATTGGTTTCCCCGGCATGCCGCGCTTGCAACGCCGCAGCGGCGTGCCATTCGCCTCGAGCACCTGCTGACCATGACGGCGGGCTTCGAGTGGGACGAGTCGAGTGTGTCGTATGGCAGCTTCGCCAACAGCGAGACGCGCATGGGTTTGTCGATCGACCCCGTGGCGCACGTGCTCTCGCGGGACATGGTGGCCGCACCCGGCAGCCGCTTCGCCTACTGCGGCGGCGCTACGTTGCTGCTGGCCCATAGCGTCGAACGCGCCACGGGCCGCGCGGTCGATATGGCTCGAGCTAGCAGCAGGACGAACCCGACGTGACCGGGATACCGATGGGCTTGCCGTGCGGCGCAGGAGCGCAGCCTGCCGGCTTGGCCTGCGTTGTCGACGCCGTCGCGGCATCTTCGGTGGCGCAACAGGCGGATGGCTTGGTTTGTTCGGACGCAGACTTGCCGAAGACAGGAATGCTCTCGAGCGTGCGGAACTGCTCCCAAGCAATGCCCTGCGGATCGACCAGCCAGTACTT
Organism: uncultured beta proteobacterium; assembly: GCA_963738615.1. Lineage (GTDB taxonomy): Bacteria > Pseudomonadota > Gammaproteobacteria > Burkholderiales > Burkholderiaceae_C > CAVTWY01. Next base: position 788,514 of record CAVTXI010000004.1, on the reverse strand, counting down.
GTCGCTGCGCGCGTAGCAGCAAGACGTTTCGCCCTGATCGAGCATCGCCAGATCGGCGGCCTTGGCCCGGCCCTTCAGGTCCTGAAGTTCATCGTCGGTATCGGCCTGAATGCCCAGGTGGTCGATCCCGGCGCTGTCGCCGCGGGTGGAAATCGCGAAGTTGACGCGCGGGTCGTCGAGCATCCACTTTGCATAGTCGGGCTCGACGCGCGTCGGTTCGGCGGCGAAGAGCTTCGAATAGAAAGCGATGCTTGCCGGCAGGTCGCTGACGTGGGCGTGGACGTGAAAGCGCTTCATGGTCGGTTCCTTTCGTGGGTGGGTAGGCAGGCGCTGCCGCGACAGCAGTTCTGGGTCAGGTAGCCCAGCAGGTCGGTCATGCGGTCGTAGGCCGCGCGGTAGACGATGAAGCGTCCGTCACGCGACGGTGTGACCAGGCCGGCATGGACCAGTTCTTTCAGGTGGAACGACAGGCTGCTGGCGGGCACATCAAGCGCCTGCGCCATCGTGCCGGGCGTCAGGCCCTGCGGGCCGGCGACAACCAGGGCGCGGAAGGCGGTCAGGCGGGCGCCGTGGGCCAGTGCGGCCAGGGCTTTGACGACGGCATCTGTTTCCATGATTCGACTATCTTCGAATCATGGAATGTTGTCAAGCGACCTTCGGCCTGTGGATTCGCAGCAAGGCGCTCCGGGCCTCAGCGGATGAACTGGTCCACGTACCCCTCACCCAACCCGTTGCCGCGGTAGTGCGCACGGCACTTGTCGATGCGCGTGAACACGTCGTCGTAGCCGGTGCACCTGCCGTCGGGGTCGACGTAGATCATGGCGCCGTTCACCTGGAACATCGTGATCATTTCGTCGACGTTGGGGTCGACGACCAGCGTGTGCGTTTCACCCGGCGCTTCGTACACATAGCTGCCTTCGGTGGCGACCCATGCGTGCTCGAGGTAGCGCCAACTGCCCTTGATGACATAGCCGTGCACGGGCTGCGGATGGCGGTGGCGCGACAGCACACCCGCGCGGCGCACCCGCAGCAGATTCATCCAATAGCCGCGTGACGCTGCCAGGCACAGCGGGCGAAACCAGACGTTGTCATCGACTGGTACCCAAATGCGTTCGTCTTTCGGTACGGCGTCGGGCACGACCAGCTCGGGCGGTGATTCCTTCGGCATGGGGTGGCGGTAGGGCTGCCATTTGTCGGAGGAAGGGACGGGGTCGGGTGCGACGGGCTGGGTCATGGTGTGACTTCGGTTTGTGAAGGTCATGAAGGAATTGGCTATGTGATCAGGTAGCCACCATCCACCGGCAGCACCACCCCCGTGATGAATCGCGCTGCCGGGCTGCACAGAAACAGCACCGGCCCGGCCACGTCGTCGGGCGTGCCCCAGCGGCCCAACGGGGTGCGCGCCAGGATGGGCGCCGAGCGCGTCGCGTCGTCTTGCAGTGCCTGTGTCAGCGGCGTCGCGATCCAACCCGGGGCGACTGCATTGACGCGGATGCTGTCGGCGGCGTAGGCGATGGCCAGGCTTTTGGTCAGTTGCGCCACGCCGCCTTTGCTGGCGCTGTAGCCGGGCACCAGGCCGCCGCCGAAGAACGACAGCATCGATGCGGTGTTGACGATGCAGCCGCCGCGCGCTTTCAAACCTGCGCGTGCGGCGGCGCACACGCGCATGGTGCCGGTCAGGTTGATGTCGATCGTGCGCGCGAAGGCTTCGGGGTCATGCTCGATGCCGCGTTGGATGATCCCGGCGCAGTTCACCACCACGTCAAGTGGCCCCAGGCCTTCGACCAGCGCGCGCACCGCGTCGCTGTCGCGTACGTCGAGCACGCGATAGGTGATGTGCTCGTGTTTCGGTGCCGAATCGGCTTCGGCGGCGGTCGCGCCGATCGCGACCACGCGGTCACCAAGCGCCGCGAAGGCCTGGGCGACGCCTTGGCCGATGCCGCTGGTGGCGCCGGTGATGAAGATCGATCGAGAAGTCATGATTTCGTGCGCGCAGAATCACCAATGGACCTTCGTGATTGTTATCGACGGACTTCAACCGAAAGAGACATCGCCATGAGACTGCTCCGATTGTTTTGCGCGGGCCTTCTCGGCTTCGCGTTGTCGGCCACCGCGCTGGCCCAACTGGCGCCCACGCAGCAACACGGCACGTGGACGGCGAAGGACTTTCGCTTTCACACGGGTGAGACGATGCCGGAACTGCGGCTGGGCTACACGACGTTGGGTTCGCCCAGCGGCGAGCCGGTGCTGATCTTGCACGGCACCACAGGGTCTGGCCGGGCCATGATGGGTGCTGCGTTCGCCGGTGAATTGTTCGGCCCGGGCCAACCACTCGACACCAACAAGTACTTCGTCATCCTTGCAGACGCGCTGGGCACCGGCCAGTCGGGAAAGCCTTCGGATGGCTTGCGCATGAAGTTCCCGGCCTACAACACCGACGACATGGTGACGGCGCAATACCGCCTGGTGACCGAGCACTTCGGGATTCGTCGCCTTCGCATGGTGCTGGGTTTCTCGATGGGCGGCATGCACACCTGGGCGTGGGCGGTGAAGTACCCCGACATGATGGACATCGCCGTGCCGATGGCGGCCTTGCCGTTGGCGATGTCGGGGCGCAACCGCATGACGCGCAAGCTGCTGATCGAATCGATCAAGAGCGACCCGGAGTGGAATAACGGCGAGTACACGCAGCAGCCGCGCAGCCTGCGACTGGCGTCGGTGGTCTTCAATATCTCCACCAACCTGGGCAACCAGAACCTGCAGAAGCTTGCACCGACCGCCGCCAAAGCGGACGCCTATGTCGAGGAAGCTCTGAAGCGCCCCTTCGCGGGCGACGCGAACGACCATCTCTACCAGTGGGATTCCCATCGCGACTACGACCCGTCGGCGAACCTGGACCGTGTTCGTGCCAAGGTACTGACGATCAACGCGCTGGATGACGAGCGCAATCCGCCCGAGTTCGGCGTGCTGGAAAAGGCGCTGCCTCGCATTCCGGGTGCGCAGGCCTTCAACATTCCCGCCAGCCCTGACACCGTCGGCCATGGCACGGCCTACAACGCTCGCCTGTGGAAAGACGAAGTGGCCAAGGTGTTGACGGCGACGCCACGGGGCAAACCTTAGCCTTCAGCTGTGTTGGCGGCGCTCGAGAACATCGTTGCGGCGCGGAATCGGCTCGACCGCGCCGTAGCCTTCGGTAGACATTGCCGCGGCGACGGCCGCGTATCGCCCAGCGTCGACCGGCGCATCACCCGCGACCAAGCGCGCGACGAACGCGCCGCCGAAGGTGTCGCCAGCCCCGGTGGCATCGATTGGCTTGCAGGGGTGCGGTGCGATGCGATGTCGCTCGTGCGGCGTCGCGATGATCGCGCCTTCTTCGCCCAGCTTCAGCGCGACGATGCGCGCGCCCAGGCCCAGGCAGTGGTCGACCAGCGAGTCGGGCTCGGTCAGGCCGGTGATGGCCTTCACATCGTCGTAGCTGGGCAGTGCGATGTCGGTCAGGTGAAGCGCGCGCGTCATCACGTCGCGCGCACGGTCGATCGACCAGAGCTTCAGCCGCAGGTTCGTGTCGAAGCTGACCTGCACGCCCGCGGCGCGGGCCATCTCGATCGCGGCAAAGCCGGTCTCGCACGCCTGCTCGCTGATCGCGAGCGAAATACCCGAAAGGTGCAGCACGCGCGCGCCTTCGATCGTTGCGCGCGGCAGGTCCTGCGGGCGCATGCGGCTGGCGGCCGAGCCGGTGCGGAAGAAGTGGAAGTGGTGCCCGCCCTCGTCGTGCGTCACGAAGTAGATCGCGGTGAACGCCGCGGTGTCGGTGAGCACGCCACGCTGGTCGACACCTTCGCGCTTCCAGAGTTCACGCAGCATGCCGCCGTAAGGGTCGTCGCCGAGCGCGCTGACGTACCCCACACGCGCGCCTTGACGTGAAGCGGCAATCGCGAAGTTGCTGGTGTCGCCGCCGAAGCCCTGCAGAAACACGCGGCCGTCGCGTTCGCCGGTCTGGTTGAACTCGACCATCGGCTCGCCGAGGGCGACGATGTCCACCCGGCTCGAAGCGAGCGATTCAGATGCGTCCATATTTCGCAAGGCCCTTGCGCAGCGACTTCTCCGCGATGATCAGCTTGGCTTGCTCGAGTTCGCGCGAGTCGATTTCCTGCGCCATGGCCAGCACGGCTTGCGCTTGCGCGTGCGGCACCGCGACCACGCCGTCGACATCGCCCACGATGATGTCCCCGGGGTGGATGACCACGCCGCCGACGCTGACGGGCACCTGCGACGCGACCGTGCGGTAGCGCCCGACCGTGGTGCCCGGGCTGACGCTGCGGGCGTAGACCGGGAAGCCGTAGTCGCGGCGAATCTCCACCAGGTCACGCACGCCGCCGTCGAGCAACGCACCGACGTGCCCGTTGGCAACGGCGCCCGCGGTCATCAGGCCGCCCCACACCGCGACTTCGGTCTCGCCGCCGGCGATCGAGATCACGATCACGCTGCCGGGTGCGGCTTCGTCGATAAGGTCGAGCGCGTGCTGCGGCGGCAGCACCTCGTCGGTCGCGGCCTCGAGCACGGTGGCCGCGGGGCCGCAGATGCGCTTGTCGTTGATGCGCGGCTTGATGCTGCTGTGGACGTAGCCGCGTTTGCCGCAGACCTTGTCGACGGCGTCGGCGATCGACGCGATGGCGACCTTGTCGAAAGCTTCGATGAGGGCTTGGGTGTTCATGGTTGCTGGTGGCTCCACATCACTTCGCCGCGATGTCGATCGCCTTGAACAGGTCGTCGACGTAAGCCTTACCGATCTCGGTTTCGGCCCATTGCCGCACGGGCGGCTGCGCGAGCTTGCGGAATTCGGCGATCTGTTCGGCGGTGGGCACGTAGACCTGCATGCCGTTCTTCTCGAGGATCGACTTCGCGTTCTTGTCCTGCTCACTCGTCATCTTGCGGTGGATCGCGACGGCCTTCGCGGTGCCTTCCTGCACGGCCTTCTTCTCGACATCCGACAGGCTTTGCCAGAAGCGCTCGTTGATCAGGTAGGCGTGGATGCTCCACACGTGGCCGTCGAGCGTGGCGTACTTCTGATGCTGATAAAGGCTGGCGGCAAGGATGTTGGTGACGCCGTTCTCCTGCCCGTCGACGACCTTCTGCTGCAACGCCGTCGGCAACTCGGCCCACGGGATGGCCGACGCGGATGCACCCAGCGACTCGACCATCGTCTTGAACACCGGCGACGGCTGAATGCGCATTTTCATGCCCTTCATATCGGCGGGCGTCTGGATCGGGCGCGCGCTGTTGGTGAAGTGGCGCACGCCGTTGTCGGCCAGGCCCAGCATGCGAATGCCGACCTTCTTGACCATGTCGTCGGAGAAGGCGCCGAGCCACGCCGAGTCATACACGCGCCACGCGTGTTCGTGGTCGCGATACAGGAACGGAATGCCGAGCACGCCGATGGGCTTGTGCACCGTCGCGATGGCGCCGTCGTGCGCGACGGCCATCTCGAGCGACCCGAGCTTCACGCCTTCCATCGTCGGCTGGTCTTTGCCGAACTGGCCCGCGGGATAGATCTCGACTTTGACGGAGCCGTTGGTGGCTTTCTCGACGTGATCCTTGAACGCGAGGGCAGCAGCATGTTTGGGCTGATCGTCCTTGGCGGGTTGGAAGTGCGCGTACTTCAACGTCTTCTGCGCGTGCGCTGCGAGTGGCGTGACAAGGCAGGCCGCAACGGCGGCGAAGGCGAGCAGGAAGCGTGATGGATGGAAGCTCATGCGATGTCTCCTGAGTCAGGGGAGGGGTGAGGGTTCAGTGCGTGTAGCCGAACGCACGCGGCAACCAGGTGGAAAAAGAAGGAACCAGCGTCAACAGCAGCAGCACGACGAGTTGCGCGCCGAGCATCGGCAGGAGTTCGCGCACCATGCGGCCCATCGGTACGCCCGACACGATCGTGGTGACGAACAGCAGCGCGCCGACGGGCGGCGTGATCATGCCGAGCGTGAGGTTCAACAGCACGACGATCGCGAACTGCAATGGGTCGATCCCTGCGGCCAGCGCCAGCGGCGCGAGCACCGGCACGAAGATCATCACGCCCGGCAGCGGCTCGATGAAGATGCCGGCCAGCAGCAGGAAGACGTTGATCAGCAGCAGCAGTTCGAGCGGGCCGAGTTTGAATGCACCGATCCACTGCGCCACGGTCTGCGGTACCTGGCCGATCGTCAGCACCCAGGCGAAGATCTCCGACATGCCGATCACCATCAGGATCGACGAGGTGAGCAGCGCGGTACGAAAGAGGATGGCGGGCAGCGCGCCGAAACGCAGCGTGCCATACAGAAAACGCCCGACCAGCAGCGCGTACAGCACCGCTGCAGCCGACGCTTCGGTCGGCGTGAAGATGCCGAAGTGAATGCCGCCGAGGATGATCACCGGCAGCAGCAGCGCGGGCAGCGCGCGCACGAAGCTGCGCGCGAGTTCGACCATCGTGGGGCGTGTGATCGACGAACGGAAGCCGCGCCGCACGCTCTGCACATGGTTCACGATCAAGAGCGACCCGGTGATCATCAACCCCGGCACGATGCCCGCGAGGAACAGCCCCATGATCGACACGCTGGTTTCGGTCAGCGCGTAGACGATCATGATGATCGACGGCGGAATGATCGGCCCGACGATCGCGGTCGCGGCGGTCAGCGCGGCGGCGTACTCGGCGGGGTAGCCGTCCTTGCGCATCATGCGGATCAGCATCGAGCCCGGCCCCGCGACATCGGCCAGTGCCGAGCCGCTGATGCCCGAGAAGAACGTCAGCGTCATCACGTTCGTATGGCCCAGGCCGCCGCGCACGTGGCCGACGAGGCGGCTCGCGAACTGAAGCAGCACCTCGGTCAGCGCGCCGCCCGTCATCAACTCGGCCGCGAGGATGAAGAACGGAATCGCCATCAGCGGGAAGCTGTCGAGCCCCGCGAACATCTGTTGCACCGCGACCATCGGGTCGAGCGAGCCTTTCCACCAAATGGCGGCGAGCCCGGCGACGAGCATCGTGAAGGCGATCGGCACGCCGAGGATCAGCGTGACGACGAAGACGATGACGAGGACGGCGCTCATCGGGTGTCGCCTACATCACCGCGTCTTCGCTCGACAGCGCCGCGTCTTTGCGGAAACTGCGCGAGCGCACGAACGCAACCGCGATGCGTACGAGGTAGAAGAGCATCAACAGCGCGCCGACGGGAATGGCGAGGTAGATCAGGCCGAAGTTCCAGTTCAGGACCGGCGTCTCTTGCCCCCAAGCGAAGATCACGTAGCGCACGCCCAGCCAGGCCATGGTGATGAAGGTGATTGCCAGCGTGGCCAACACGGCCGCGCGCATCGCCTGCGCCAGCGGGCGAGGCACCATGTCCTGAAAAACGTCGACCGCCACGTGCGCGCCCAGCCGCAGCACCAGCCCCGAGCCCAGCAGCCCCACCCACACCATCATGTAGCGCGCCAATTCCTCGGCCCAGACGATCGAGGCGTTGAACACGTAGCGCATCACGACGTTGAGGATCACCAGTACCGCCATGGCCGCAGTCAGCGCGACGATGACCGCGCGGTTGGCGCGCACCACAGAAGATTCGATGCGTGCACCGACGCTGCGGTCGTCCGAGGAGGCATCGGAGCTGCGTCGCGCGAGGGTTCTTCTGCCACGCGACCCATTGCACATCTGATATCTTAGATCTGCCATGCGGATAACCCGATCACGCCCGACTCCGCCCGACCGCTGGCAGTCGATGACATTCGCATGCCAAACAACCTGCGCCTGATACGCCCACAGCTGCTGACCGACATGGCGCTCGAGCGCATCCGCGATGCCATCGTCGACGGGCGCCTTGCGCTGGGCGAGCAGGTGTCCGAAGCGCAACTCGCGCTTCAGATGGGCGTGAGCAAGACGCCGGTGCGCGAGGCGCTGTTGCACCTGTCTCGCGATGGCTTGGTCGTGATCCAGCCGCAGCGCGGCACCTTCGTCTTCCGCCTCGAGCCCGAGCAGGTCACTGCCTTATGCCGCTACCGCGCCACGATCGAGATCGCCGCGCTGCGCGAAGCCTGCGCGATCGACCGCGCAGGCCTGACGCGCGCGATGGCCGCGTGCGTCGCGCGCATGAAGCCCGCAGAAGCCGCACGCGACCTGCGCGAACTGGCGCGCATCGACATGGACTTCCACTGGCAGTTCCTCGCCTTCTGCGGCAACGACTACCTGCGCGCCGGCTACGAAGTCATCCGCTCGCAACTCGTCGCGCTGCGCCATCGATCACCGATCGACAACGCGGTGCGCTCGCACAAGGTTCTGATGGATGCGGTCGCACGCAACGCGGTCGACCGCGCGTGCGAGCTGCTGCATCAACACGTGCTCGAAAACGAGCCGCGGTATCGGGCGGCTTGCGGGGTGGGTTAGGAACCCAGGCGACATTCGAACGGGTCGCTCGCGCTGACCGATGAGATCCTGGGGCCGACGGCACCCGTGGTCGCGTCGACCCGGTACGTCGACACCGAGCCCGCACCGAAGGGTCGGTTGCAGACCAGCAGAACGTCGCCGGCCGGACTGATGCCGAGGGTCTGCGCGAGCGTGAGATCGGACGCGAAGGGGCTGCCGGGAACGGGCGCCAGCGCACCGGTCGCGGCGTCGAACGAGTACGCCAGCACGCCGCGTGTGACCGACCCTGGGCTGTCGTCGGTCGCGGCGAAGTACAGATGCCGTCCCGAAGGTGCGAACACCGCGCGGGCGATCCGGGGCGTGTAGAAGGGTGGCTGTGCTGGCGGCGGGACCCGATTGATCGCGACGAACCGCTGCGGACCCAACGCGCCGGTGTCCGGGTCCATCGGTACCACGTCAACGCCGCCACCGAAGGACGAGCTGTCACGAGGAACGTCGACAAGCCAGCGTCCGGACGGGTGAACCGCCGGCTTGGCCAACGCGACGAGAGGTACCGCCGGCTCTTCGAGCTTGGTCAACAAGCCGGTGTTCGCGTTCACCGAGAACGCGGTCGCGGGTTGACCGCCGTCGCCGGAGTGCACGTACGCGAACCGGCCGTTGGGCGAGAAGAAGATCGCGTTGGACCCGCTGGCGCCGACGTTCGTGGCGACGCGGCCGACGGGCGTCGGCACCCCGGTGGTGTTGTCCAGGCGGTAGACCGCGACGAAGCCGGTGGGGTTGCTTTGACCGAACGCGGACTCGCCACCCACGACGTACAGGAAGCGCCCCGCCGGATCGAACGCGAAGTCGTAGTAGTTCTCCAGGTCGAGCGTCGCTCCGGTCGGGAACGGACCGCCTGGCATCGGGGTGAACTGCGGCAGGCCCCGGTCACGGGCGATTTCGTAGCCGTCGATGACCTTTCGGGCACTGTCTCCCCGCAAGGCATGACCGTACGCGAACCTGCCCCCCGGGTGGGCATAAGCGCCGGACGGCAACGACGTCGGGCCGCCGCTGAGTTGCCCCGACGCGCTGACAGTAAAGGCCGACAAGGTATCCCTCAGGGACCCATCGGAAGACAGCTCGAACGTTCCGGCCAGCCCGAGGAGTCCTTGCGGCGCAGGCGGCGGCGGTGCAGGCGGCGGCGGTGCGGGCGGCGGTGGTGCGGGCGGCGGCGGTGCGCGGGGACGGTGGTGCTGGCTCAGGCGCAGGCGCAGGCGGTGGTGGCGGTGCAGGCGGCGGCTCTGGTGGCGGCGGTGTCGGCGCAGGAGGTGGTGATGCAGGCGGCGCAGATGCTGGCGCAGGAGGAGCTGCCGGCGTACCTGCGGCCGGCGGTGCGGTGATGGCATCACCACCGACGGCGGTATCACCGCCACCCGATCCGCCGCCACAAGCCGCGACGAACAACGCACTCAACGTGATCAGGAGAGCCTTCTTCATGATGTCCTACTGCCGAAAGGAGCTGAGATTGTGATTCACCACGAGCTTCGTCCACGGCAGGTCGGCCGGGTCCGCCGCCATCGGCCCTTTGGCCTTTGCGACGATCACCTCGCTGGCGATCGGTGTGAAGTCGGCGCGGAAATGGTTGCTGCTTTTGACGACGATGATGCGCATCGCTTCGGGCGTGACGCCGACCATGCGCAGCATCTCGCGGTCGAGCAGTTGGGCCTTGCCGCTGACCACGGCGACCAGCACGCCGTCGACGTCGAGGCAGGCGCTGGGGCCGAGGTTCATCGCAAGGCCCGTCATCATCGGGCCCTTCAGCGTGCAGGTGCCGTCGCTGAGATGGCGCACCGCGACGCGGCGCGTGACGGGTGCGTCGCTCGGGCCGCTGAACGTCGGGACTGACTTGCCCAGGCTCGCGTCGAAGCTGCCGCCCACGCCGACCGCATGCGCGCGTTTGGCGCTGTCTTCGTCGAAGAGCATGCCCACGACGACCCGGCCCGGCCAGCGCTGCCCGGCACCTTGCTCCAACAGCGCATGCAGCATGCCGGTGGTGTTGCTGTCGCCGCCCGCGCCGGGGTTGTCTTGCGTGTCGGCGATGACGACGGGGCGCGTGGGGTCACGCTCGGCGGTGGCGATGGCGCGCGCCACGGCGTCGCGTGCGTCAAGGATGTCGAGCTTCCAGATCGAAGGGTCGCCGACCGCGTCGAAGAGGGCCTGCGCCGCCGCGCGAGCGGCGTCGTCGGTTTCACCGTGCGACCACACGGTCGGCGCGCACTCGGCGATGTCGGCCGCGGGGAAAGCCATGCAGAAGCTCGACGTGGTGCCGTGCGCTGCATCGATGGCCTCGAGCGCTTCGTAGCAGCGGCCCGCTGCGGGTTGCCACGTCGACTGCGCCGGCAGCGGAATCAGGAACGGCAGGCGGATGGCATGCACGGCCGCACGCGCACCGCGCTTCAGCCGCTGCGCCAGCAACGTCGCGGCACGCGCGCCGGTTGCGGCCATGTCGATGTGAGGGTAGGTGCGGTACGCCACCAGCGCATCGGCCAACTCGAAGCTCGCGTCGCCGAGGTTCGCGTGCAGGTCCAGGCTCGCGACGATCGGCATCGTCGGGCCGACGACGGCGCGCAGGCGACGCAGCAGTTCGACTTCGCTGTCGTCGATGCCCTGCGCGACCGCAGCGCCATGCAGGTCAAGGTAGATCGCATCCAGCCCCTGCGCATGCGCCAGTGCGGCGCGCGTGTCCTCGACGATTGCCGTGGCGATGCGCTCGAAGGCATCGGCCGTGACGTACGACGAAGGCGACGCACCCGCCCACGCCGCCGGCACCAGCGTCCAGCCGTGCACACGCGCTTCGTCGACGAAGCCGCCGGTGGGGGCGTTCACGCCCGCGAAGGTTTCGATCACCGCCTGCCCGCGTTTGAACGGCGGGAACGCGTCGCCGCGCGTAAAGGCGGCCCAGTCGGCGAGCGACGGTGCGAAGGTGTTGGTCTCGTGCTGGTAGCCGGCGATGAGGATTCGGGTCATGCAGGCGACTGTACGGGCGTCGCATCATGGACGCCGAACTCGGCCCGAATCGCATCGCCATGCGCATCCAACCCCGGCGCTTCCGCGAATCCGTCACCTTCCCACTCCACACCCCACGGCGATGCGGGCACATCGACGGTGTGGCCGTGCACGCGCATCGGCCGCGTGCGCAACTGCGGGTGCTCGATCAGGTCATGCACCGAGTTGACGTTGCCGAACGCCGTTTGCGCTTCGGTCAGCCGGTCGACCATCGCTGCGCCGGTCATGCTGCCGAACACGTCGCCGACCACGCCGTCGACGAACGCGCGGTTCGCGACGCGTGCGGCATTGTTCGCGCAGCGCGCATCCTCGAGCAGATCGGGCCGTTGCAGCACCACGCGGCAGAAGTCGGCCCACTCGCGCTCGTTCTGGATCGAGATCACGATGTCGCGCCCGTCGGCGCAGGTGAAGGCGCCATAGGGCGCGATGGTCGGGTGCTTCAGGCCAACACGCTCGGGCGCCTTGCCGCCGTAGCGCGTTTGCAGATACGGCACGCTCATCAGCTCGGCCGCCGAGCCGAACAACGATACCTTCACCGCAGACCCGTGGCCGGTGCGTTCGCGCTGCATCAGCGCTTGCTGAATGCCGATGATTGCGTTCATGCCGGCGGTGATGTCGCACAGCGACACGCCGATGCGGCCCAGGCTGTCCACACCCTGGCCGGCTGCGCCGCTCACCGAGACGAGCCCGCTTTCGGCCTGCACCAGCAGGTCGTACGCCTTCAGGCCGAACAGCCGCCCGTCGTCGCCGTAGCCGCTGATGTCGCAGGTGATCAGGCGCGGATGGCGCTTGCGCAACGCGGCGCTGCCGATGCCCAGGCGATCGGCGGCGCCGGGCGCCAGGTTCTGTATGAACACGTCGGCGCGCGACAGCAGCCGCTCGAGCAGCGCGATGTCGTCGCGGTTCTTCACGTCGAGCGCAATCGACTCTTTGCCGCGGTTGATCCACACCCAGTACGACGATTCGCCGTGCACCGCGCGGTCGTAGCCGCGTGCGAAGTCGCCTTCGCGGCGCTCGATCTTGATCACGCGTGCACCTGCATCGGCGAGCCGACTGGTGCAGTAGGGCGCCGCCACCGCTTGTTCGAGCGCGACGATCAGGATGCCGTCGAGCGGGCGGCTGCCTGAAGGCGCTTGTCGGGTGTCAGTGCTGGGCATGACGACGGCTCCTGCGGGGGTGGGTCTCGGCGCCGATTGTGGAAAGCCTTTCTCGCAACCCGCCATTGCTTTTGCGCGAATCCAGCATTGCCGACGCCGCAAGCCTGCCGTTGCGGCGTCGGCAAGGCTGCATGAACGTCTTTGGAATGGCTTGCGCGCAGCGAGCGGCGCACAGTGCGCGACTTCGAATTCAGAATTCAGAAAGCAAGCCCGATGCACGACCTTCTGAGCAACCGCACGATCATCGTCACCGGTGCCGCCACCGGCATCGGCCAGGCCTTCGCCCTGGGCTGCGCGCAGCAGGGTGCCCACGTCGTCGCCGCCGACATGAACCCCGCCGACGAAACCGTCGCGGCAATCGAGAAGGTGGGCGGCAAGGCGCTCGTGGTGAAGGTCGACGTGGCCGACGACGCGTCCACCCGCGCGATGGCCACCGCCGCAATTGCGCGCTTCGGCCGCATCGACGGCCTGATCAACAACGCCGCGTACTTCCGCGAAGTGAAGCTGACCGAGTTCGAAGATATCGACTCCGCGGTGTGGGAGCGCACCTTCTCGGTCAACGTGAAGGGCGTGTGGCAGTGCTGCAAGGCGGTGATGCCGGCGATGCGCGAACAAAAGAGCGGCTCGATCGTCAACATCGCGTCGGTGGTCGCGGTGGCCGGGCAGCCGGGCTACCTGCACTACGTGGCCAGCAAGGGCGCGGTGTTGGCCATGACCAAGGGCCTGGCGAAGGAAGCCGGCAAGTGTGGCGTGCGCTGCAACGTCATCGCGCCCGGGTTCGTGATCGCCGACGCGACGAAGAACCGCCCGGTGGAGTGGCAGCAAAGCTTCCTGAAGGCGCGCGCCATCTCGCGCGAGCAGCGGCCCGACGACCTGGTGGGCACCGCGCTGTACTTGTTGTCGGACCTCGCCGGCTTTGTCAGCGGCCAGACCATCGTCGTCGACGGTGGTCACATCATGTATTGACCGGCACGCCCGCATCGATCCACACGCACAACCAAGGAGACACCCGTGACCCAACCCATCCTTCACCACTACGACTTCTCGACCTTCTCGCAGAAGGTGCGCACCGCGCTGGGCCTGAAGCGCCTGGCATGGCGTTCGGTCGAGATCGCAGGCCTGCCGCCGCGGCCGCTGCTCACGCCGCTGACCGGCGGCTACCGGCGCGCGCCGGTGCTGCAACTGGGCGCCGACATCTACTGCGACACCAACGTCATCCTGCCCGCGCTCGAGCGCTTGCAGCCGGTGCCCAGCTTTTATCCGACCGGCACCGAAGGCGTCGCGCGCGGCCTGGCCTTCGCGTGGGAGCGTCAGATGTGGGTGCCGACGATCGGCGTGCTGGTGCACTACATCGGCGAGCACATCCCGCCCGACTTCATCAAGGACCGCAAGGAAGGCTACCTGGGCATCGACATCAGCAAGGCCGCGATGGCGCCGCAGTTCGCGCAGCACGTGCAGGCCTTGCGTGCACAACTGGCGTGGCTGAAGCAGGCGCTGGCCGCGCGGCCGTTCCTGTTCGGCGACGTGCCCAGTGCCGCCGACCTGGCGTGCTGGCAGACCATCTACCTGCTGCGCAAGAACTGCCCGCCGGACGTCGACACGCTGCTGGGCCTGGCGCCGCTGGTGCCGTGGTACGACCGCATCGCGGCGTTGGGCCAGGGCACGCCCACGCCGATGACCGCCGAAGAAGCCTTCGACGTCGCACGCAACGCCAAGCCCGCGCCGGTGACGCACCTCGACGCGAACGGCGACCCCGGCGGCCTGAAGGCCGGCAGCGTCGTCACGGTCACGCCCGACGACAACGCACGCGTGGCGGTGAAGGGCGCGCTGGTTGCCGCGAGCGAAAACGAAATCGTGATCCACCGCCACGACCCGCAGGCAGGCGACCTGCACATCCACTTCCCGCGCATCGGCTTCGACGTGGTCGAGGTCTGAGCCGCATCGCGGTGCTCGACCTCTTCCAGATTCGCGATGGGCGGCTCATCGAGCACTGGGCACTGCTTGACAACCTGGGCATGTTGAAGCAACTTGGCGCCATCGCCGCTCGAGGATCCCGCACGTGCAACTGCTCGCCAACACCACATCACCGTTCGTTCGCATCGCGCGAATCGCGATGATCGAGAAGGGCATCGACATCGAGCCGACGATCGTCGACCCGTGGGCCGATGACGCGCGCCTGCGCGCCGCCAACGCCGCCACGCGAGTGCCCACGCTGGTGCTCGACGACGGCACACCGTTGACCGAGTGCATGCTGATCGTGCAGTGGCTCGAGGCGAAGCGCCCCGCGCCCGACTGGCCGAGCCTGCTTGGCAATGACGCGGTCAACGTGCTGTCGCGGGCCGGCATCGCGATGGTCGTGATCGAAGCGGCCGTCATCACGATCATCACGCGCAAGGTCACCGCGCCGGCGCTCTTCGACGAAACACCCGTGGGCCTGCGCCGCCGCCGTTCGATGGCCGAAGGCATCGCGCGACTCGAGAGCATGGCCGACAAGCTCGCGCCGCAGGGCCCCGTGTCGAAGGCCGTGCCGACGCTCGACGTGATCGCTGCCGCCACCGCGCTCGACTACCTGCGCTTTCGCTTCGCCGACGCGCCATGGCTGCTGCCCCTGCCCAAGCTCGATGCGGTCAGCGCCGCGTGGCGTGCGCGCGAGTCGTTCGCGAAGACGATGCCCAGGTAAGTGAGTTCGGATCATTCAAACAACGAGGAACACCATGCTCGACAAAGTCCAACGCACCCGCGAATCGATCTACCAGCCTGAACAACCGGGCCTGATCTTCCCCGAGTTGCCAGTCTTTGCGACCCACGCCGAAGAACGCCGTCATCGGCAAGAGCGGCTCGTCGCCGCGTGCCGCGCCTTCGCGGTTCACAGCCTCGACTACGGCTTCGCCGGCCACCTCACGGTGCGTGACCCCGAGCACCCGCATCTGTACTGGACCAACCCGATGGCGGTGCACTTCTCGCAGGTGAAGCTGTCGAACCTGATCCTGGCCGACCACAGCGGCAAGGTGGTGCAGGGCGACCACGCGATCAACCGCGCCGGCTTCGTGCTGCACGCGGCGGTGCACGAGCACCACCCCGACATCGTCGCGATGTGCCACGCGCACACGGTCTACGGCGGCGCGTACGCCGCGCTCGGACATGTCCGTTGCCACCGGTGACGCAGGACGCCGCGGTCTTCTTCGAAGACCACGTCGTCATCGGCGACGAAGGCGGCAAGGTGGCGGTGGAGATCGAAGCCGGCAACAAGGTGGCGCTGGCCTTCAAAGGCGTCAAAGCCGCGATCCACCAGAACCACGGCCTGCTGACCGCCAGCCGCCACAGCATCGACGCGGCCGCGTTCTGGTTCATCGGCCTCGAGCGCTGCTGCCAGCAGCAACTGATGCTCGATGCGACGGGCCATGCGCCGAAGCTCGTGCCGCCCGACAAGGCCCGCTACAGCCGCGAGCACGTAGGCAGCGACTACATCGGCTGGCTGCACTTTCAGCCGGTGTTTCAGCACCTGGTGGCGACCCAGCCGGATATGTTCGACTGACTTGACCAGTGGACACCCCTCAACCCTTTCGCCTGAGCGTCCCGCAATCCGCCATCGACGACCTTCACGCACGCCTCGACCGCGTGCGCTGGCCCGACGAGGCGCCCGACGCGCCGTGGCTCTACGGCACGTCGCTCGCCTTCATGCGCGAGCTGGTCGACCAATGGCGCCACCGCTTCGACTGGCGTGCGAGCACCGAAGCGCAGCTGAACGCTTGGCCGCAGTACAAGACGCGCATCGACGACATCGACGTCCACTTCCTGCACGTGCCGGGGAAGGGCGCCGCGGCAGCGACGACCAAGCCGCTGCTGCTGTCGCACGGCTGGCCGGGGTCGGTGCTCGAGTTCATGAAGCTGATTCCGCTGCTGAGCCAGGCGGGCTACACGCTGGTGGTGCCGTCACTGCCGGGCTACACGCTGTCGTTTCGCGAACATCAGCCGCGCAAGAGCCTGGCCGAAATCGGCGCGATCTTCGACACCTTGATGCGCGACCGTTTGGGCTACGCGCGTTATGGCGCACAAGGCGGCGACTGGGGCTCGTTCGTCACCGCGTGGCTGGGCGCCAACCGCGCCGAGCACCTGAGCGGCATTCACCTGAACCTGATGCCGCTGAAGCGCGACGCCGCGATGTTCGCGAACCCGAGCGACGCCGAACGGCAATACATCGACGAGTTGCACGCGTGGGTGAAGGAAGAGACGGGTTATCAGGCAATTCAGGGCACGCGCCCGCAGACGCTGGCATTCGCGCTGTCCGATTCGCCCGTAGGCCTGGCCGCGTGGATCACCGAGAAGTACCGCGCGTGGACCGACAACGACGGTGACCCGCGCAGCGCGCTATCGATCGACGAGATGCTCGGCAATATCAGCCTGTACTGGTTCACCAACTGCATCGGTGCGTCGTTCTGGCCGTACTACGCGCGCCTGCACGGCCCGTGGCCCATCGACGGCCCGATCACCGTGCCCACCGGCTACTGCCAGTTCCCGCGCGAAATCCTGCGGCCACCGCGCGAGGCGGCTGAAAGGGTCTTCAAGAACATCCAGCGTTGGAGCGTGATGCCGCGCGGGGGCCACTTCGCAGCGCTCGAGCAGCCGCAGGCGCTGGCGGATGAGGTCACGGCGTTCTTCGGCGGGCTGCGAAGCGACGGTTATCGTTCGAGTACAACCAAAATGGGTATTCGCAACCTGTGATTCTCGCCTCACACAGGGGACGCGAGATCTTCGTCGAGTTCGTCAATGGCCCAGGCGCGTGGAAGGTGACGCATGTTTGATCACGTCAAATTCGGAGTCAGCGACTATGCGGCGAGCAAAGCCTTCTTCGTCGAGGCACTCGCACCGCTCCGCGTAACCGTTGTCACGGAGTGGCCGCCGAACGGTGTCGAGCTCAGCCAGCCAGAGGGCAAGGTTTCATTGTGTTTGTATCAAACCGATGAGAAGCCGGCACCTCTTCACTTGGCGTTCACGGCCGAGAATCGCCAGCAAGTACACGCGTTCTATCTCGCGGCGCTGAAGGCGGGCGGCAAGGACAACGGCGTTCCTGGTCTGCGCCCGCACTACCACGCGAACTACTACGCAGCTTTCGTCATGGGTCCGGACGGCCACAACATCGAAGCGGTTTGCCACGAACCCGAGGCCTGATCCCGCTCGCGCTGCGGCAGCCAATCACGGCATCGAGCGCCGCTGCGTCGGGCTTCGAACCCGGGTTCCAGCCTTCCTTAACCAGCCGACTCTGAGCGAGCTGACAATCGCTGTACGCGAACAGGCGCGAGCTGCGCTCGTTCCTGATGCGCATCTTGCTTGACGAAGACTTGCCTCGCCGGCTCGGGGTGCTGCCGCTTGGCGGCGCCCTGGGCGGCGCGTAGAGTTGCTGTGGTACTCCACGACAACAGGAATGCAACCATGGCTTTCGATACTGAAATGCACCCCGGCGTCGATGCTGCGCCCAACCCGGCCAGCGCCGGCTTCACGCTCAACCACTCGATGCTGCGCATCAAGGACCCGGCAGTTTCGCTGGCGTTCTACACGCGCGTGTTCGGCATGCGCGTGCTGCGCAAGCTCGACTTTCCGGAGATGAAGTTCTCGCTGTACTTCCTGCACCGCGCGCAGCCGGGCGAAAGCGTGCCCGACGACGCGGGCGAGCGCACCGCGTGGACTTTCTCGCAGCGCGGCATCCTCGAGCTGACGCACAACTGGGGCACCGAGTCGCAAGCCGACTTCAAGTACCACGACGGCAACGCGCAGCCGCAGGGTTTCGGGCACATCTGCTTCGCGGTACCCGATCTTGACGTCGCCATCGGCTGGTTCGACGAGAACCAACTCGTCTACGTCAAGCGCCCCGATCAGGGAAAGATGCGCGACGTGGCGTTCGTGAGGGACCCCGACGGCTACTGGATCGAGATCATCGAGCCGGGGCGGCTGAAGCAGTTGGGGTGTTGAAGCAGGGCCGCCGCATCAGCGCGCGCACTGCTCCAGGTGCGCAACCAACGCCCCCAGCGGCGAATCCGCCGCAGGCGCTACGCGTGTGACCACCAGCATCCGCCGATCCGCCCACTCATCCGCAAGCGCGACCACGCGCAGCGACATCGACGGGGCGAAGCTGCGCGCCGCCGCCAGCGGCAGCACGCCGATGCCCAGTCGTGCTTCGACCGCGCGGCATACCGCTTCGAAGCTCTTGACCTGCACGCGCAGCGCCATCGGCCGCTGCAGTTGCGCCGCATGCGCGGTCAGCAGGCGCGTCAGCGTGCTGCTGCCTTCCAGGCCCACCAGGTCGCGCTCGAGCATGTCGACAAAGGCAATCGTGTCGCCGTCGAGCGGATCGTCATCGCGCAGGATGGCGGCCAGGCGGTCGTGGCGATACGGGCGGCAGGCCAGGCCGCTTGACGTCGGCACCTTCGACGATCACACCAAGATCGATCTCACCGGCGCGTACGCGTTTCGCCGCGTCTTCGCTCCAGCATTCCTCGAGCACCACGCGCACGTCGGGTTGCGCCGCCTGGAACGTCGCGATGTCGCCGGGTAGAAACTGCGTCATCGCCGAGGTGTTGCCGTGCACGCGCAGAACACTGCCCTGGCCCCGGCCGTAGTTGCCCATCTCGGCGCGCATGTGGTGAACCGCGGCGATGACTTCGCGCGCCAGCTGCAGCAGGCGCTCGCCGGCGGGCGTCAGGTCCATGCCGCGCGAGTGGCGCTCGAACAGTGGAGCCTTGAACTGGTGCTCGAGCAGCTGCAGGCGGCGGCTTGCGGCGGGCACGGTGATGTGGCTGGCCTCGGCGGCGCGCGTCAGGTTGCGCATCTCCGCGGCACGCACGAAGAGGGCGAGCGAGTCCAGGTCAGGCAGCATTAAAACGATTGTCGTGCGGCGGGCTAAGTGCGCGCGCGCTGGATTGCCCTGCATGCAAGGCGCCGTTGCCTACTTTCCAATTCAACGCGGACGCGCACGTGTCTACAGTCGTGCCACATTGCATCGTTCGACGACGAGGAGATCCTCATGAAGCAGATGTTCATTGGCGGCCGCTGGCTGAGCGCACAAGACGGCCGCACGATCCCGGTCATCGCGCCGTCCGACGGCGAAACCTTCGACCAGATTCCGCGCGGTACCGCGCATGAGGTCGACCTGGCGGTGAAGGCCGCGCGCGCCTCGCTCGACGGCGCCTGGGGCCGCCTGACGGCAACCGAGCGTGGTCGCGTCCTGCTCGAGATCAGTGAGGCCGTGCTGGCGAACGAGGAAGAACTGGCGCAGATCGAAGCCCGCGACACCGGCAAGCCGCTGACCACTGCGCGCAACGACATCAAGGTGCTCGCGCGCTACTTCGAGTTCTATGGCACCGCCGCCGACAAGATCCATGGCGAGACCATTCCGTTCCTCGCCGGCCACCAGGTGAGCCTGATCCGCGAGCCGCTGGGCGTGACGGCGCACATCATCCCGTGGAACTACCCGGCGCAGATGCTCGGCCGCACCGTCGCGCCCGCGCTTGCGATGGGCAACGGCACGGTGTTGAAGCCGGCCGAAGACACGAGCCTGTCGGCACTGCGCTTTGCTGAGATCGCCACCGCCGCCGGCCTGCCCGAAGGCGCGCTGAACATCGTGACCGGCCTGGGTGAAGAAGTCGGCGCCGCGCTGGCCGTGCACCCGGGCATCGACTTCGTCTCGTTCACCGGTTCCAACGAAGTGGGCACGCTGGTGCAGCAGGCCGCGGCGAAGAACGCGGTGAAGTGCGTGCTGGAACTCGGCGGCAAAAGCCCGCAGATCGTGTTCGACGACGTTGATGTCGCGCGCGCGGTGCCGATCATCGTTCGTGCGATCGTGCAGAACGCCGGCCAGACCTGCACCGCAGGCAGCCGACTACTGGTGCAAAGGAACATCTACGACAGCTTCGTCGCCCGCGTGGCCGAAGCGTTCTCGAAAGTCCGCGTGGGCACACCCACGATGGACCTGGATTGCGGCCCGGTGATGAACCCAGCGCAGTTGAAGCGGGTGCAGCGCTACGTCGATCAGGCACGTGCGAGCGGCATCCCCGTGATTGCCGAAGGCCGTATCGCCGACGGCGTGCCCGTCACCGGCTATTACGCCAAACCGATGTTCTTCGGCCCCGTGCCGCGCGACCACGCGCTGGCCTGCGAAGAAGTCTTCGGCCCCGTGCTCGCGGCGATGCCCTTCGACGACGAAGCCGACGCGATCCGCTTGGCCAACGGCACCGACTACGGCTTGCTGGCGGCGGTGTGGACCGAAAACTCAGGCCGCCTGCACCGCGTTGCCAAGGCGGTGAAGGCAGGGCAGGTCTTCATGAACTGCTACGGCGCCGGTGGCGGCGTCGAACTGCCGTTCGGCGGCACCAAGCGCAGCGGCCATGGGCGAGAGAAGGGGCTGCTGGCGCTGGAAGAACTCAGCACGACGAAGACGCTCGTGCACTATCACGGTTGACGCAAACGCCCGCGTCGGAAAGCAAATCGGGCCCCGCAATGACGCGGTGGCCCGATTCGTTTTCGTTAGGCGTTGGTCGTTCCGCGGGCGCTACTTCTCCAACTTGTAGACCATCACGGCGCCGCCCTGCGGCACGTGGGTCACCTTGCCGTTCAACGCGTCGAGGCCGTTTTGCTTGCGCTGCGCATCGACGCCCCATCCGGCCTGCACCGCGATGTACTGGTCGCCGTTGACCTGGAACGACGATGGCACGCCGGTGACGCCCGACGGCATCGAGGTTTCCCACAGCACCTTGCCGGTCGTCGCGTTGAGCGCGCGGAACTTGCGGTCATTCGTGCCGCCAGCGAAGACCAGATTGCCGCCCGTGGTCAACAGCGGTCCCCAGTTGTGGTTGGGGAACTTGTGGACCCAGGCCATCTTGCCGGTCTTCAGGTCCCACGCCTGGATCTCGCCGATCGTGGCGGGCTTCTTGCCGTCTTTGTAGCGCAGGCTGCCCAGAACGCCTTCGATCGGGTAGCCGATGTAGAGGTCGCCCTTCTTGTACTTGGTCTCTTCGGCCGCGGGCAACTCCGAGCACAGGTTGTTGTTCGCCGGGATGTAGAACAGGCCCGTCTTCGGGTTCCACGCCTCGGGCGGCCAGTCCTTGCCGCCCCACAGCGACGGGCAGAAGTTCACGGCCTTGCCCATGCCCGGCTTCTTCGTGTCGTCGTAGCTCGGACGGCCCGTCTTCTTGTCGATCGCCGTGATGACGTTGTTGTGGACGTAGGACACGGCGTCGATGAAGCCGATCTTGCCCGTGGGCTGGCGTTCGAGCATCCACAGGTAGCCGTTGCGGCCCGCGTGCACGGCGGCCTTGACCTTCTTGCCCTTGACCTCGGTGTCGATGAGCAAGGGCGCCGAGACTTCGTCCCAGTCCCACGCGTCGTTCCAGTGGTACTGGTGGTGGCCCTTGATCGCGCCGGTGTCGACGTTGAGCGCGACCGTCGACGTGGTGTAGAGGTTGTCGCCCTTGCGGCCTTCGGTCGGCCACGGTGCCGGGTTGCCGGTTCCCCAGTACGACAGATTGGTCGCGGCGTCGTAGGTGCCGGTGATCCACACGCTGCCGCCGCCTTGCTTGTGCGAGTCGCCCGGCCAGGTATCGCCGCCCGGCTCGCCCGGTGCCGCGGTCATGAACGTGCGCCAGGCTTCGTTGCCGGTGGCCGCGTCGAAGGCGGCGACGAAGCCGCGCACGCCGGTCTCGCCGCCCGACGAGCCGACCATGATCTTGCCCTTGGCCGCCAGCGGCGCGAGGGTGATGTATTGCAGCGCCTTCGAGTCGCCGACCTGCTTCGTCCATGCGACCTTGCCGGTCTTGGCGTCCAGTGCGACCAGGTGCGCGTCGACGGTGGCGACGAAGACCTTGTCACCGTACAGCGCCACGCCGCGGTTCGTCGGGTGCAGCTGCATCAGGTCGCCGGGGATCTCCTTCTTGTAGCGCCACAGTTCGGCGCCGGTGGCTGCGTCCATCGCGATCACCTGCGCGCCAGGCGTCGTCACGTACATGTAGCCGTTGTTGACGATCGGGGGCGATTGGTGACCTTCGATCTGGCCGGTGGACAGCGACCACACCAGCTTCAGTTTGCCGACGTTCTTGTCGTTGATCTTGTCCAGCGGGCTGTAGCCCCAGCCGCCGTAGTTGCCTCGGTACTGGAGCCAATTCGTGGGCTCGGGGTTTGTCAGTCGGGCGTCGGTGACGGGTGCGTAGGCGCCCAGCGCGGTGTCGGCCTGCGATGCGAGCGGAAGGCAGGCCGCCGCGGCAGCGGCCAGAAGTCGCAGGGAGTAATGCATGAGAGGTCTCCTTCGGTTGTTGTGGGACACGGGAACGCTCGGGTCATGTGGACCCGCCGGGCGCGGTGCTGAACGCACCCGCCACGACGAGCTTGTCGCCGTCGAGCTCGAGCGGCAACGACGGCAGTGCACGCGTCGCAGGGCCGCCGACGACCTTGGCATCGTCGAGCACCTGGAACTTCGACGAATGGCAGAAGCAGACCAGCGACTGCTCCTTCGACAACCAGGTCTTCACGTCGCAGGCCTGGTGCGTGCAGATCGCCGAATACGCGATCACGCCGCCGGCCGCGCGTGCCTTCAGCGCCGCAGGCAGGTCGGCCTCGTTGAATTTCATCAGCACGATCTTGTTCAGGCGCACGTCGTTGCGCGCCTTGCCGGCCTTGGTGTCGAACGGAAACGCCAGCAGCGGCTTGCCAGGGCGCAGGTCGGACACCAACAGCGGCTTGGGTGCGCCCTCGGCGTCGTCTTCCACCAGCGTGTCGCCGATTTGGGGGCCTTGGCGGTTGGCCTGCACCAGCGACCACGGCACGGACAGGCCGACGGCGGTGATGGTGATGACCTTGCGGCGGGACTCGCTGGCCGGATGCTGCGCGCAGGCGCACGGCGGCGCTATCGAGGGCATGGGGTACTCCGGAGGCTGACCGAACGCTGCTAATCTATTCTGAATTCAGAATTCGATCGGCAGTGTATACCCGCGGAGTATTCGGCCTTCAGTATGTGTTTGTAATCGTGACCGCCTTGGTATTGCCGAATGGCGAACTCAGCCTTCAGCAACACGCAAGACAGGACGGCGCCGCGCCGACAGCCTCGGTCAGAAGAACGCCATCGTCCGCACCTCGATGCTTTCGCGCTTCGGCGCGTCCTTCGGCGTGCCCGGGTGCTCGAAGGCGCTGTGGCCCATGAAGCGGGCGCGGCCGTCGGTTTCCGAGTCGTAGGTCTTCAGCAACAGCGCGTGGTGCGCTTCCATCAGTGGGAAGTAATACCAGCGGTGCTGTGGCGAATACCGCATCACGTAGATCTCGCCGGTGCGCTCACGGTACTTCAGGTCCATGCGCAGCAGGTCTTCGTCGATCTGCGTGCGCGCGTCGATCATCGCCAGCGGCAGTTCTTCCACACGCCGGTACAGCGGCTTCCAGACGTTGAAGAACGCAACGCGGCGCTTCAACAGGTCTTCGGCGTCGTCGGGCACGATGTCGCGCACGCGCTGCGGGCCGCTGGCGGGCGTGTAGTCGCTGTGCACCAGCATGACCGCGGGGCGCTGCACGCTGGTCTGCTGCTTCAGGTCGGCCGGCAGGCGCTTGCGGATCGTGTGGTCGAACACGACAACCCGCTTTGCACCGCAGTGGCGAATCACGAAGTCGACCACCTGCGGGTAGAACCGCGCCTTGATCGACGCGTCGTCGTCGAAGAGGTCGAAGCGCGCACCGAAGTCGTGAAGCTCGAAGCCTTCGCGGTCGGCCGACAGGTTCTGTACCTGCGGCCAGCCGTCGTGGATTTCCACCTCGCGAGCGTCGGTGCCCGGCGGGTTCACCTTGGTCGACGGGTCGGGTTCGTAGAAGTAGTAGTCGGGCGCCACACCGTTGTCCACGGTGTACTGCATCGTCGCGCGCACGGGGGTCGAAGACTCCATCGTCGATTCCTCAGGCCGGGCGCGTGGTGGTGAAACCTTCGTAGACCATCGTCTTCTGCCAGCATGGCAGGCTCTCGACGTCGTCGGTCATCCAGCGCTTCAAGTTCGGGTGGTCCGATAGCGGCAGCTTCTGCCAGCGGTGCAGGTGAATCGGCGCGGCCAGCGCGATGTCGGCAATGGTCGGGCCCTTCGTTCCGGCGACCCAGCGATGCTTGGCCAAGCGTTTGTCGAGGATGTCGGCGAGCTTGTGGAAGGTGACGGCTTGCGCGTCGAGCACCGCCGGGTCGGGTGCGCCGCCCAGCAGCGGCTTGACGCAGTTCTCGACCAGGAAGCCGTAGCACGCCGGGAACCACGTTGCGGCTTCCCAGAACATCCAGCGGTTGATGTCGGCGCGGGTTTGCAAGTCACGTGGGTAGACGGCTTCGTTGCCCGTTTTGTCGGCTGCGTACTGCAGCATCGAGTTCGATTCCCACAACTCGAAGTCGCCGTCCTTCAGCGCGGGCACCGCGGCGTTCGGGTTCAGTGTGATGTATGGCTCGGCCTTGTGCGCGCCCTGGAAGTAGTCGACATGCACCAGCTCGTACGGCGCGCCGATGAGGTCGAAGCCGGCCAACACCTTGCGGCAGTTGACGGTGATGGGGTCGCATGTCTCCGTTGAGGTGTCGTTCGGTCGTGTTCCGTGTCGTCGGTCGCGACATCAGCCGCAGACTTTATGCATTGACCTGAATCAACGCACCTGCTCGAATGGGAACCGTTTGTCTCCAAAGTGGAAACCATGGCTGTCTCGACCGACATGCTCGCGGCGTTCGTGAAGGTGGCCGACAGCGCCAGCGTCAGCCGGGCCGCGGCCGACCTGTCCGTGGGCAAAAGCGTGGTCAGCAAGCGCGTAGCGCAGCTCGAGCAGTTGATCGGCGCGACGCTGTTTGCGCGCAGCACGCGGCGCATCGCGCTGACGCCCGCGGGCGAGGCTTATGCCGAATTCGCACGGCGCGCTTTGGCCGAGATCGGCGCCGGTGAAGAGCGGCTGCGCGCGCTGCGTTCCGATCTGACGGGCCGCATCCGCATCACGGCGCCGGTGTCGTGGGGCCAACGTGTCTTGGCGACCACGCTGCCCGAGTTCCTGAAGCAGCACCGCGCCATCGAAGTCGAATTGCTGCTGGCCGATCGCATCGTCGACTTGGCGTACGAGCGCATCGACATGGCGTTGCGCTGGTCGACAGCACCGCAAAAGGGATTGGTCAGCGAGCCGGTGGCGGTGGTCGCCTGGTCGATGGTCGCTACCGCCGCGTACTTGGCTGATACCGGCACGCCCGCGGAGCCGGCCGACCTGCGCCGCCACAGTTGCCTGTGCTACTGGCGCGAATCGTCCGACGACTTGTGGGTGCTCGCGTCGGCCGGCCAACTGCGGCGCGTGCGCGTGGCAAGCCGTTACCACGTCGACAACGCCGAAGCCGTCACCGAAGCCGCTCTGGCCGGCCTGGGCATCGCGTTGCTGCCTGACTACCTGTGCCAAAGCGCGCTGAACGACGGGCGCCTCGTGCGCGTGCTGCCAGGGTGGGTACCGCAAACCAAGTTCGGCTCACTGATCGCGGCCATCGGGACGACGGAGCGCATGCGGATCTTGCGCAATCAGATGCTGCTGGGGTTCTTGAAGCAGCAGCTTGTTGGGCGGTGAGGCTCAGGGTCGAGGCTGAGCAGGGCGCACCGCCCCAGGCGCCGCAGCAAACAATTTCCGCGTGTACTCATGCTGCGGCGCCGCGTACATCTGTCCCGTCGGCCCTTCCTCCACGATCTGCCCTTGATGCATCACGATCACGCGGTCGCATAGCTGCGCGGCGACGCGCAGGTCGTGAGTGATGAAGAGCAAACCCAGGCGCAGTTCGGCCTGGATGTTGCGCAGCAGCTCGAGGATCTGCGCTTGCACGGATACGTCGAGCGCGCTGACGGCTTCGTCGGCGACCAGTACGGCGGGTTGGCAGGCTAGCGCGCGCGCGATCGCCAGGCGTTGGCGTTGGCCGCCGCTGAACTGGCTGGGGTAGCGCTCGAGGCATTCGCGCGGCAGGCGCACCTTGTCCATGAGGTCGGCGGCGCGTTGCTGCGCTTCGGCGCGCGGGGTGCCGAAGTTGACGGCGCCTTCGATCAACGATTCGCCGATGCGCAAGCGCGGGTTCAGGCTTCGGTTCGGGTCCTGAAAGACGACCTGCACGCGGTTGCGCAACGGGCGCAAGCGGGATTCGTTCAACGTCGCGACATCGTCACCGGCCCACTTGATCTGGCCTGCGGTCGGGTCGATCAGGCGGATCAGGCAACGCGCGAAGGTGCTCTTGCCGCTGCCCGATTCACCGACCACGCCGACGGTTTCGCCAGCGCGCAGGGCAAGGTTGGCGTCGCGCAGCGCGTGCGTCGCGCGCTCGCGGCCCAGCCAGTCGCGCGCGACGTAGGTTTTGCCCACGCCGTTGCCTTCCAGCACGGGAGCGCCCGTGGGCTCGGCCCGTGCGGGCGGCGGCGTGATGCCGGGCACGCTGTCGAGCAGCATGCGCGTGTAGGCCTCGCGCGGGCGGTGAAGTACGTCGTCACGCGTGCCGATCTCGACCGGCTTGCCCTGATTCATCACCAGCACGGTGTGTGCGATGTCCGCAACCACGCCCATGTCGTGGGTGATGAAGAGCACCGCGCAGCCCTGTTCACGCTGCAGCTCGTCGATGAGGCCGAGGATCTCCTTCTGCGTCGTCACGTCGAGCGCGGTCGTGGGCTCGTCGCAGATCAACAGCGCCGGCTTCAGGATCACCGCCATCGCGATCACGATGCGCTGGCGCTGGCCGCCCGAGAGTTGATGCGGAAAGCTCGCGACGATGCGCTCGGGTTCGGGCAGTTTCACGCGGTCGAACACGCGCAGGATTTCAGCCCGGCGCTGTGCGGCGCTCCAGTCGAGCTTGTGGGTGCGCAGCAACTCGTCGACCTGATCGCCGCAACGCATCACCGGGTTCAGCGCGGTCATCGGCTCCTGGAACACCATGCCCATCGCCTGCCCGCGCAACTCGCGCAAGCGCTGCGGCGTGGCCTCGAGAAGCGATTCGCCCGCCAGCCGCACCGTGCCCTGCGTCGCGCGCACCTCTTTCGGCAGCAGGCCCATCACCGTGGTCGCCATCACGCTTTTGCCCGAGCCCGATTCGCCGACGACACACAGCGTTTGGCCGGGCTCGATCGAAAGGCTCACCCCGTCGACGGCATAGGCGCGGTCGCTGCCCGAGGGCAGGGCAACTCGCAGGTTGTCGATCAACAGGACGGGGCTTGTCATCAGCGCTTGGCGAACTTCGGATCGAGCACGTCGCGCAGCCCATCACCCAGCAGATTCACTGCGAGTACGGCGGGTACAAGGAACAGCGCCGGCCACAACACCGCGCCGGGGTATTGGCTGAAGGCGATGCGGCCTTCGGCCATCACGTTGCCCCAGGTCGGTACGTCGGGCGGCAAGCCGAGACCGAGGAAGCTGAGGATCGCTTCGGTGAGCATCGCGCTGGCCGCGATGAAGGTGCCCTGCACGATGAGCGGTGCCATCGCATTGGGCAGGATGTGGCGCAACAGGATCACCGGTGTGGGTGTCGCGAGTGCACGTGCGGCTTCGACGAAGGGTTCTTCGCGCAACGTCAGCACGAGTGATCGCACCAGCCGCGTCACGCGCGGCACTTCGGGGATCGCGATCGCGACCACGACGGTGGCGACGGTGGCGCCTAAAGCGGCAACGAGTGCGATGGCCAGCAGGATCGCGGGGATCGCCATCAGGCCGTCCATCACGCGCATCAGCAGCATGTCGACACGGCGGAAGTAGCCGGCCAGCATGCCCAGCAGGCCGCCGATGCCCAGCGAAACCAATGCGGTCGACAAGCCCACGATCAGCGATACGCGTGTGCCGTAGACCACCCGGCTCCAGATGTCGCGGCCCAGGCTGTCACCGCCCATCAGCAGCTTGTGATCGACGCTTTCGCCGTCGGGCGTGGCAAAAGGTGCTTGCGTGCCGGATGGCGCGTAGATGTGCGCCGAGTCCATGGCCGAGGGGTCGACCGTGCCGAGCCATGGCGCGGCGAGCGAGACGATGATCAGCAACGCGAGCACCGTGGCGCCGAAGCGTACGGCGCCGTTCTTCGCCAGTCGTTGGAATGCGTTTGCTTGTGCCATCGCTGGTCTTAATACCTGATGCGCGGGTCGAGGAACAGATAACTCACGTCGACCAGCAGGTTGATCACGACGTACAGCACGCTGAAGAACAGCACCACGCCCTGGATCACCGGGAAGTCGCGGTTCAGCACCGCTTCGACTGTCAGCGAACCCAGGCCTGGAATCGCATACACCGTTTCGGTCACGACCACGCCGCCGATCAGCAGCGCGACGCCGATGCCGATCACGGTGACGATAGGCACGGCCGCGTTCGCCAGCGCGTGGCGCATCAGCACGGCACGTTCGGCGATGCCCTTGGCGCGCGCGGTGCGGATGTAGTCCTCGGTCAGTGATTCGCTGACGCTGGCGCGTGTCACGCGAGCGATCAGCGCCACGTAGATCATCGCCAGCGTGATCCACGGCAGCACCAAGTGCCGTGCCCACAGCAAGACGCCTTCTTCGAAGATCCGCTTGTAGCCCTGCACCGGCAGCCACCCCAGCTGCATCGAAAACAGCAGGATCAGCAGGTAGCCGACCACGAATACCGGCACCGAGAAACCCAGCACCGAGAAAGCAGACAGCACGCGGTCGAGCCAGCCGCCCATGCGCCACGCCGCCAGCGTACCCAGCGGTACCGCGACCAGCACTGCGAGCACGATGGTGCCGAAGGCCAGCGACAACGTGGGCTCGATGCGCTGCGCGATCAGCTTCGTGACCGGCTGCGTCAGATAGAACGAAAAGCCGAGGTCACCCTGCAGCACCTTGCCGGCCCACACCACGTACTGCATCGGCAGGCTGCGATTCAGGCCCAGCGACTCGCGCACCTGCTCGATCTCTTGCGTGGTCGCGCTGTTGCCCGCGATCACCGCAGCCGGGTCGCCAGGCGCCAGCCGCAGGATCAGGAAGACGATGATCGAGACGATCAACAGCACCGGCAGTACGGCTGCCAGGCGCTGGAGCAGGAAGCGCAGCAAAGAACCTTCTCGCAGTTCTTCGGTTATTCAGTTCTTCTTCACGCCCCACAACAATGGCACACCCGCATTCACCGGAATCAGGCTGCTCACGTTCTTGCGCACCGCGCTCGGGCTTTGATATTGGCCCAGCGGCGCGTGCGTCGCGGTTTCCATCGCCAGCAGTTGAAGCTGCTCGGCGATCTGCTTCTTCTCGGCGACGGTGCCTGCACGCGCGAACTTGTCTTTCGCCTGCTCGATGCGCGGCTCGTCTTGCCAGCCGAACCAACCTTGCTGGCCGCGCGCGTTCAGCATCGCCATGCCCAGCGGGTTCTCGAGGTCACCCGCGGTCCATGCGGTGAGGAAGATGTTCCAGCCGCCGGGCAGCCGGCGCGTCCTTCTTCGCGCGGCGCGCCAGCAGCGACGCCCAATCCATCTGCTGGAAGTCGACCTTGAAGCCCGCAGCCTCGAGTTGTTGCTTGGCCACCAGCGGAATCTTCGCGATCGACGCCAGGTCGGTGGGTCGCATCAGCGTGACGGGCGTGCCGTCGTAACCAGCTTCGTCGAGCATCTGCTTGGCCTTCTTCGGGTCGGCCATGCCGGTGAAGTAGCCGGTTTTGTCCGACGAGTAGATCGTGCCGCAGGGGTAGATGCTGGGGCAGTAGCGGTACAGGCCGGGCACGCCCACCTGAGTCTTCAGGTACGCCTCCTGGCCCATCGCGACCATGCGCGGCCTGGCGGATCTTCGGGTTGTCGAACGGCTTGTGCAGGTGGTTGAAGCGGATGATGAATGCGAGACCCGCAACGGCGAAGTCGTCGAGCCGTACGTCGCTGACCGCCTTCAACGAACCGATCTGATCGAAGGCCGGTTGTTCGACCCAATCAACCTCGCCCGCCTTGATCGCGTTGTACTGAGTCTGCGGGTCGCGAATGATCACCCACTCGACGCGGTCGACCTGCACCACCTTGCCGCCGCTCAAGCCGTCGACGGGTTCGCTGCGCGGCTTGTACTTCGGGTTCTTGAGGTAAACCACCTTCTCACCGGGCTTGAACTCGTCAGCCTTGAAGAGGAACGGCCCCGAGCCGATGGCTTCTTTCACCTGCTCGGTCGGCGACGTGGCGGCAATGCGCGCCGGCATGATGAACGGCACGTTCGACGAGGGCTTGCCCAGCGCGTCGAGCACGATGCCGCACTTCTCTTTCAGCACCAGGCGGAAGGTCTTCGCGTCGACGGCTTCGTACTTGTCGATGAACTTCGCCAGCACGCCGCCCATCGCGTCGCGCGCGCTCCAGCGCTTCAACGATGCGATCACGTCTTCGCTGGTGACGGGTTTGCCGTCGTGGAACTCGAGGCCGTCGCGCAAGGTGAAGGTCCATTGCAGGCCGTCGGACGAGGTCGTGTACTTGTCGACCATCTGCGGCTTGATCTCGCCCTTCTGGTTCACGCCGAACAGCGTGTCATAGACCATGTAGGCGTGGTTGCGCGTGACGTAGGCCGTGGTCCACACGGGGTCGAGCACCGTGAGGTTGGCGTGCGGCACGAAGCGCAGGGTGGTGGTTTGAGCCAGCGCGTGCGTGGGTGCGGCGACGGCCGCTGCGGCGGCGAGGGTGGCGCAGACCAGCGAACGGCGGGTCAGCGAAGCGAACTTCATCGGTCGACGGTCTTCGGACATGGTGTGGGCCGCGTGCACGGAGTGCGCGGAGGTCATGGTGGTGGTGGCAGCGATTGTGGTGGGCCGGGGCTCGGCGGCGCGAGAGGGGTTGCAGCAGGGTGGTAGATATCGACAATCAAGAGCATGGCCGTGCACCGGGAGTTTTCGATGCGTCGTCTGTCGATGATCTGGGCAGCGTTGTTGTTGTGGTTGCTGTTGGGCGCGATGCCAGCGGCCTGGGCCGACCCGCCCAAGGCAGAGGACTTCGCCGCGCGGGCGGCCATCAGCGACGTGAAGGTGTCGCCGTCCGGTCGCCGCGTGGCCTTGCTGGCGGCCGGCCCCGACGGGCGCGTGCGCCTGGGGGTGATGGACCTGAACCCGATCGGCTCGCCGCGGGTGGTTGCCGCCTACAGCGACGCCGACGTTCGCAATGCGGCTTGGGTGAACGACGATCGCCTGGTTTACGAGGCGTTTCAGGAAGGCCCGGTAGTCAAGGCCTGGGGCGGCGGTGTCTTTGCGGTCCAACACGACGGCAGCGAGTCGACGCAACTGATCGCCTGGGCCCGTCACACCGACCGTGAAGGCAGCGCGATCCGCTCGAAGGTGTTGCCCTACGGGTGGCAACTGCACTCGACCGTCGACGACGGCAGCAGCGACGTTTTCGTCGCACCGGTGGTTCGAGATGTTGCCGACAACGTCGTTCAGGTGCGGTTGCAGCGGCTGGATACCGTCACGCGCAGCCTGAAGTCACTGGCGGGCGGCGCACCCGATCACGCACAGTCGTGGTTGCTTGATGCCAACCAGCAGCCCAGGCTCGTGGTCGCGCAGCACAAGGCCGCGTCTTCCGTGCACTGGCGCGACGGCGAAAGCAGTGACTGGACCGCCGTCGTCGACTTCGATCCGTTCGCCGAGACCGGCTTCGCGCCGCTGTGGATCGACAAGGACGGCACGATCATCGTCAGCGCCCGACACAAGGACGAGTTCGCGGCGCTGCATCGTTTCGACCCTCGCACCAAGCGCCTCGACCCGCAGCCGCTGGCGCACGTGAAGGGCTTCGACATCGGCAACCTCCTCGAGCTCGACAAACAGAGCCATCAGCTGCTGGGTGTGCACCTCACGGCCGATCGACCCATGACCGTGTGGTTCGACGAGGGGTTGCAGGGGCTTCAGCAACGTGTGGACGCAGCGATGCCGCCCGGGCGTTTCAATCGCATTCGTTGCGGGCGCTGCGTGTCGGCGCGTTACGTCGTCGTGCACTCGTCTTCCGACCGTGAGGCAGGCGAATACCTACTGCTTGACCGTACCAAGTCGACGATCGAACCACTGGGCCGAGCGCGTCCGCGCATGGTCGAATCGACCCAAGGAAAGCGCAGCTTTCACCGCTTCGCTGCGCGTGATAGTCTGAGCCTGCCGGTGGTCGTCACGCACCCGCCGGGTGCCGATCCGAAGCAGGCCCTCCCGGCGGTACTTATTGCGCACGGCGGCCCCTGGTTGCGCGGATCGAGTCTGGCCTGGAGCGAGCAGGCACAGTTCTTCGCCACGCGCGGCTATCGCGTCCTCGAGCCCGAGTTCCGCGGCAGCGTCGGTTATGGCTTCCGGCACTTTCGGGCCGGCTGGAAGCAGTGGGGCGGGGCGATGCAACACGATCTGGCCGACACGGTTCGTTGGGCGGCCAGCCAGGGCCTGATCGATTCGGCGCGCGTTTGCATCGTCGGTACCAGCTACGGGGGCTACGCGGCGCTGATGGCGCCGATCGTTCATCCGGAAGTGTTCAAGTGCGCGGCCAGTTTCGCCGGCGTGACCGACATCAACCTGTTGTACGACATTCACTGGAGCGACCTGAGTGAAGACACCAAGCGCTATGGCATGCCGATCCTCGTCGGCGACCAGGGCAAGGACGCGGCGATGCTCGCGGCGGCATCACCGCTTCTGCGCGTGGCCGAGCTGAAGATCCCGCTGCTGATCACCCATGGCCTGGAAGACCGGCGCGTCCCGATCGACCACTCGCGCAAATTCGTCAGTGCAGCGCGCGCGGCTGGCGTCAACGTCGAGTCGCACGACTACCCGAACGAAGGGCACGGCTTTTTCAACCCGGTGAACGAGGCCGATCACTACCGGCGTCTCGAGGCCTTTCTGCGCCAACACCTTCAGCCACGCACGGAAGCGGCACCCGTCAACCGGTGACTGCCATCGGCGCGACGAAGCGCCGGTACTCGTCTTCGAGCCAACGCGCAAAGCGCAAACACACCGGGTCGGCGAACAGCGGCCCGATGACCTGCGCGCCGACGGGCAGGCCGTCTTTCGACAACCCCAGCGGCACGGCCGTCGCTGGCAACCCGCATAGCCCTGGAAGGCCGGCCCAGAACAACGTCTGCGTGCTCGGCTGCGGCGTGCCGTCGACGTTGACCATGCGCTCCCAGCGCCAACCGGTTTGCATGTGCGCGAACGCGGGCGTGGTCGCGACCGGGCAGATCAGCAGGTCGAAGCGCTCGAAGAATGCTGCCCACTGCCGCCGCTGTTTGGTGCGGCGCTCGTCGTACGCCACCCAATCGCGATGCGACATCGTGCTGGCGCGCCAGTGCCACGCGGCGTAGTCGCGTCGCGTCGCATCCACTGCCGCGGCCTCGCGCTGCGCGTTCGCGTAGTCGGCGTCCCCAAGCATCGCGCCCGTGGCCGATCGCAGCAGGTGCGCGTAGACCTCCCACGCTTCGTCGCTGTCGACCGGCCGTTCGGCTTCGTCGGGCACGCGCGTGACGGCAACGCCGCGGCCGCGCATGAACGCCGCGACGGCCTCGATGGCACCGCGCACGTCGGCGTTCACGCGCGCCACCGCGTCGTCGACGATCACCGCAATGCGCAGCCGCGCGGCCGGCAAGCCGTTGTCGCGCCATGCCATCGGCCCCCAACCCAGCGGACCGAAGGCTTGCAGCGGGGTGGTCAGCACGTCCATCGCCAGCGCAAGGTCGTGCGCGCTGCGCGCCAGCGGGCCGGCCACGGCGATGTCGAGCGCGTCGATACGTTCGTTGCCCGGCAACTGGTGCCCCTCCATCGGCACCACGCCCCATGTCGGCTTGTGGCCCCACACGCCGCAGTAGTGGGCCGGGTTGCGGATGCTGGCGCCGATGTCGCTGCCCAGTTCCAGCGCCGTGAACCCCGCGGCCAACGCCGCCGCGGCGCCGCCTGACGAACCGCCGGGCGTGCGGCCCAGGTGCCACGGGTTGTTCGTGGTGCCGTAGATCGGGTTGAAGCTTTGCCAGTCGGCCAGCGCGACCGGCACGTTGGTTTTACCGAAGACGATGGCGCCCGCGTCGAGCAGACGTTGCACTGCGACCGCTGGTTGCGTGGCGACGTTGTCCTTGTACGCGGTGATGCCCCAGGTGGTCGGTGTCCCCGGCAGGTCGAACGATTCCTTCACCGTCATTGGCAGGCCGTGCAGCGGGCCCCAGATTCACCGCGGGCGAGGGCGGTGTCGGCCGCGCGTGCGCGTTCGTGTGCACGGCCGAAGTCGCGTACGATGACGGCGTTGATGGCGCCGTCGTCGCGTTCGATGCGGGCGATGAAGGTATCGAGCAGTTCGACGCTCGATAGCTCGCGTCGGCGCAGGCGTTGAAGAAGGTCGAGGGCCGTGGCGTGGATGATGTCAGACATGAATCCATGGGGGTCAAGTCTTTCATTTTTCATGGTCATCCAAGGGTAAGGCGAAGGTTGTATGAAGTATGAAAGACTTGACCCTCGGCTTGTCTCCTCAACGGGACGGCTCGATCAGCATGGCGAACGGCGGCGTGCGCGACTTGCCGACATACAACGGGACAACAACGCCTTCGCACACGTTTTCGCCGATGCGCTTCGATGCAAGAACGCTGACGGCTTGGATGTCGCCTTCCGTGATCTTGAACAGCTCTGCACCCATGCTCGCGCAGGCTTCGTTCACGAGAGCTTGATGTGCATGCGCCCTCGAGGGCCATGCCTTCGCCCAGAAGCGCGCCGTCTTGTCTGCCGACGCGGTCAGGACCCGCTTGCCATCGGCGCTGAACACGGCCGAGTGCACGGCGTCCGCGTGAACCAACGGTTCGGCCACGGGTTTGCCGGTTTCGGCGTCCCACACACGTGCGGTTTTGTCGGCCGAAGCCGTCAGCACTCGCCGGCCGTCTGCACTGAACACAGCCGACAAGACCCGATCACCATGCACGAGGCGCGCGCCAACGGGCGTCCCGCTTTCGGCGTTCCACAGGGATGCCGTGTTGTCATCCGAAGCCGTCACCACGCGCTTGCCATCGGCGCTGAATCTGGCCGAATTCACCTCCTTCGCATGCGCTCATCGGCAAGCCCACGGCCTCGCCGGTATCCGCGCGCCACAGCCGCGCCGTCTTGTCGGCAGACGCCGTCACCACACGCTGGCCATCGGCGCTGAATATCGCGGAGTTGACCTCGGCCGCATGGTCCAACGGTTTCCCCATGGGCTCACCGCTTTCGGCATTCCAGATGCGTGCGGTCCTGTCAGCCGAGGCCGTCACCACACGCTTGCCATCAGCACTGAACTCGGCGTAGTTGACCTCCTCGGCATGCCACAACGGTCCAACCTGGAGCTCGCCGGACTCGGCGTCCCAGATCCGCACGCGTCGGTCCATCGACGCCGTCACCACGCGCTTGCCGTCTGCGCTGAACATGACGCTGGTGACCTCCTTGACGTGCTTCATCGGCTTGCCGATGAGCTCGCCGGTCCTCGCGTTCCAGATCCGCGTCGTCTTGTCGGCCGAAGCCGTCGCCACGCGCTTGCCGTCGGCGCTGAAGACCGCATGGGTGACGCCGTCATGCCTCAGCGGCTCCATGACCAGCGCAGCCGAATAGGCGTCCCAGACTCGCGCTCGTCGATCCGCCGATACCGTCAGGGCCCGCTTGCCATCAGCACTCGAACGCCGCCGCCAGGACCCGCTCCGGATGCGCAAGCGGCCTGGCGTCGGCTTGGCCGACATCGGCATCCCATACGCGCGCCCGGGAGTCCCTGGAAGCCGTCAAGAGTCGCCTGCCATCGGCGCTGAACACGGCGGATCTGAGGCGGTCTCCATGCACCAACGGCGCCCCGACAGGCTTGCCCGTCTCGGCGTCCCATACCTGCGCCGTGCTGTCCCGCGCAGCAGTCATCACGCGCTTGCCATCGGCGCTGAACGTGGCGGACACAACCTCGGCGCGGTGCGCCATGGGCGTACCGACGATCCTGCCGGTTGCGGTGTCCCATACGCGCGCGAAATGGTCCTCCGGATGCAGTCAGCACCCGTTTGCCATCGCCGCTGAATATGGCCGATCTGACCTCACCCGAATGCCACAAGGATTCACCGAACCGCTTTGCCCGTCTCGGCGTTCCAGATTTTTGCCCGCTTGTCTTTGGAAGCCGTGACCACCAGCTTGCCATCGGCACTGAACACGGCGGAGACGACCGCACCACGGTGTGCCATCGGCTGGCCGATCTGATACCCGGACACTGCATCCCACACACGCGCCGTCATGTCTGCCGACGCCGTCACCACGCGGCTGCCGTCGGCGTTGAAAACGGCGGAGTAGACCTCTTGTGCGTGCTCCAGCGGTATGCCGATAACCTCTCCGGCTTCCAGATTCCAGATGTGCGCGGAGCGATCCGAGCAGGCCGTCACCACCCGCTTGCCATCGCCACTGAAGACGGCCGAGTTGACCGTGTCTTGATGCACCAAAGGCTCCCCAACGGGGTCGCCGGTCTCGGCATCCCACACTTTTGCCGTCCTGTCTTTCGACGCTGTCACCACGCGGGTCCCATCCGCGCTGAAGACCGCGGTCAGAACTTCGCCGTCATGTTTCAGCGGCTCGCCCAGAGCTTCACCGGTCTCGGCATTCCAGATGCGCGCCGTGTTGTCGTCCGAGGCCGTCACCACCCGCCTGCCATCGGGACTGAACGATGCCAGGTTGAGTTGCGACTTGTGCGCCAGCTCCACCATCAAAGCATTCCCATCCGCAGCGCGAAGCAACGCCGGAAGCGCTGTCGCATGCGCAGGGCGCAGCCACTTCTCGCGTACGGCCAGAATCGCCAGCCGGATGCCGCGATCGAACTGCTTGGCGTCCGCGGCCGCTTCAGAGGCCCCCGCCAGCGCCAAGGAATTCATCCTCCACGCGTTTCGCGCCGAATACGCCTCGTACCCGAGTGAGGCAACAACCACCGTGGCGACGGACCCGAGCGCGCCGACAACGACGCGGCGCAGCTTCAACCTTGCGGCCTCTTTATCGGCAACCGCCGACAGCTTTTCGGCGCGCTCCCGAGTCCGGCTCGTTTCTCGCTCGCGGCAGGCTTTCACGTAGTCGGCATCCAAGGTCCGGAACGTGTCCTTCAATCGCGCATCGACCAGCAGGGCCTCCGCGGCCATCAGGCGGTGGTCGGCATGGACCAGGAGGGCCTGTTGTTCATCATGATTGCGCCACTCGTCGGCGTTGTGTTTGATCGCTTCAGCGGCAACCAGATCAGACAACGTCGACCGCAGCCAGCGCTCCAGCGCGTCCCATTGGCGCAGCAAAGCCTCGTGCGCCAACTCGACGACCTCGACCAAATCGGAGGAGGTTCCGATCTTGCGCGAGTCCGCGACAAGCAGCCGCTTTTCGATCAGGCGCGTCACCAGGGCATCGGCCTCGGGCGGCAGGTCGCGCCGCATCTCGGCGCGCAGGGCCAGGCGGCGCTTGGATTGGCGCGTGACCGGATCGACCGTGGCGATCTGCAGAAACACGCGCTCCAGCATGTCACGCTCGCCTGTGGCGTCTGCCGGATTCAGGGCACGTGCGACGGCCTTGTCGATCACGCCGCGCACGCCACCAAGCGATTGATATTGATCCAGACCAAGGTGCACGCCATCCTTGGTCTTGAACTCGAGGTAGAGCCACTCGAGCGTGAGTGCCAGCAGAGGTAATGCATCGGGACCACTGGCTTCGGCGATAAGGGCTTCGGTTAATGCCGGCGTGATGACCACCGGCGCCTTGCCTGCCTCGGTGTGCCGCCGCGCTGGCCCTTCGATGACCGACTTGAACTCCGCGGCGGGCATGGGCGGCAGGCTGAACAACACAGGCGCCAGGCCGCGCAGGGCATCGGGCGCTTGCAGTTGAGGGACGGCGTCGGAGCGGATCGTGATCAGTATCAAGACCTGCGGCCGCCCGGCGTCGCCTTCCCGGGCCATCACGGACGCATCCTGCGGTCGACCCAGCTCGCCGATCAACTCCAGGAACGCCTTTGCTTCAGCCTCGCCATCACTGGAGAAGAGTTCCTCGAACTGGTCGATCGGCACGATGACACAGCGCCTCGCAGTCGCAGACGCCAAAGCCGAAGACGCCGAAGCCGTTGGGTGCTGTGCCGACTGAATTTTCGACAACAGCTTGCCAAGCCCTTCGGCCTCGAGCTCGGCGCGCACCTGCGCAGAGTCGGGCGCGGACCCCTGCGCGTCCATCGCGCCGCGCAGGCAACTCAGTAAACCATGCTGACCCGACAGCGCGGCACGCCCGCAGCGAATGGTCGGCAGCACCACGTAGTGCTCGGGGTCCCGACGCCAGCCGCGGCAGCAACCCGGCTCGCAGGAACGAGGATTTGCCCGAGCCCGAGGCGCCGAGGATCACGAAGAGTTGCTCCACCCTGCGCTCCCTGGTCGCGCGAATCTGGTCCAGGGCACGGACGATCAAAGCATCGCGGCCGAAGAACACGGCAGCATCGCCCTCGTCGAGCGCACGCAGCCCCGGGTAAGGTGAGCGTTCCGGATCGCCCAGAGGCGGCCACGCAAAGCTGGAAGCATCGAGACCCGCAGCGCGCAGCCCGCTCGCCAGATCGGTGAGACCCGCGCGCGGAAAGTGCACTGTGGTCTCGGCCACAAAGGGTGGGCGCGTCACCGTGAAAGGCACGGGATCCACGTCTGACCACAGATTGCACAGTTGCCACTCCGAGGTCATCTGCTCGGGCAGTCGCTCGAGCGAGACGTCGTCGATCAAGACCCCGAAGATTCTCTTGCCGAGGTTGCGCGCCTGATAGAACTCGGCAAAGCAGTATTTCGATTCGATCCACTTCGCCGACACCAGAATGATCACCGCCTCGCACCGGTCCACCGCCGAGGACAGCCTGGCCATCCAGCGCTCCCCCGGCACGATGCCGCGGTCTTGATGAATATCAAGAAAGTAGTCGTCCCAACCTTCCGTTTTCAACCACGCCGCAACCGCCAGTGCCTGGGCGTTGTTGATGCTGGAGTGGCTGATGAAGATGCGGGCCATGTGAGCGCGAGTGTGTGCGCGCGTAACATCAGTTGCATCATCAATTCGGATGATTGTCTGACACCCTCGGTACTCCTTATCAAGAAAACCGTTGGGATCAAACCGTTGAAGCCGACGTCGTGTTCACGACGACCGCGTTATGGCGCCGTCGTCGCGTTTCGGGAGGGTGACTTGATGCTATCTGTTCGAGCTGCCTACACTCATGCGACTCCGTGACAAGCAGAGCCACGACATGCCCGACGAATCCATCACCGACCTCGACGCCACCGCGCTGTCGCAAGCCATCCACGGCCGCCGTGTGTCGTGTCGCGAGGTCATGCAGGCGTACCTGGCACGCATCCGCCGCGTCGACGTGGTGTTCAACACGATCGTCAACCGCGCCGATGACGATGTTCTGCTGCGCCAGGCCGACGAATGCGATGCGCAACTCGCGCGCGCCGAATCGCGCGGCTGGCTGCATGGCATTCCGCAGGCGATCAAGGACGCCGGGCACGCGGTGGGTTTTCCGACCACCTACGGCTGCGCGCTGCTGGCCGACGCGATGCCCGACGCAAGACTCGTTGATGACCGCGCGCATGAAGGCCGCGGGCTGCATCGTGATCGGCAAGACCAACATGCCCGAACTGGGGCTGGGCTCGCACACGTTCAACAACCTCTTCGGCGCGACGCGCAACGCGTGGGACACGAACGTGACCGCGGGCGGCTCGAGCGGCGGTGCTGCGGTGGCGCTGGCGCAGCGCCTGCTGCCGGTGGCCGACGGGTCCGACTTCATGGGGTCGCTGCGCAACCCAGCGGCTTGGAATCACGTCTTCGGCCTGCGGCCCAGCCAGGGCCGCGTGCCATTCGTGCCCAGCGCTGACGTATGGATCAGCCAACTTGGCACCGAAGGGCCGATGGCGCGTAGCGTGCGTGACCTGACGCGGCTGCTCGAGACGCAGGCGGGTTTCGACGTTCGCTCACCGCTGTCGATCGCAGGCGGCTTTGGCCCCGTTGCGCTGCCACCGGACACGCGCTCGCTGAAGGGCCTGCGGGTCGCGTGGCTCGGTGACCTGCGTGGTCACTTGGCGATGGAAGACGGCCTGATCGAACGCCACGAGCGCGCGCTGAAGGTGATGGAGCGCGAAGGCGCCATCGTCGAATCGATCGCGCCGCCGTTCGACGCGAAGGCGGTGTGGCGCGCGTGGCTGGTTTGGCGCCGTGCGTTGGTCGCGCCGCGCGTGGCCGCGTTGCTGAAGTCGAAGCCCGGTGCGCGCGACGTCATCAAGGCCGAAGCGCTGTGGGAGTACGACCAGGCGCAGACGTTGTCGTTCGCCGAGTTCCAGTCCGCGAGCGAAGAACGCACGCGCTTCTACGAGCACATGCGAAAGCTCTTCGAGCGCTATGACGTGATTGCGTTGCCGGCCACCCAGTGCTGGCCGTTCCCGATCGATTGGCGCTGGCCGAAGTCGATCGCCGGCCGCGAGATGGACACGTACCATCGCTGGATGGAGTGCACGCTGTACGCCACCTTCGCCGGGCTGCCGGCGATCAGCGTGCCGGTCGAATTGCACGCCAACGGTCGATGGCCCGCGGGCCTGCAGTTGATCGGCGCGCCGCAAGGCGACGCGAAGCTGCTCGAGATCGCCGCGGGCTACGAACACGCGCAGCGCGAACTGATCACCAAACGACCGCAAGACCCGAAGCCTTGAGCACGAACATGCAAGCACCCACCACCAACCCCGCGCCGCTGTCCCCGTTCCACCTCGCATTCCCGGTTCACGACCTTGCGGCCGCGCGCGGCTTCTATGGCGAATTGCTCGGCTGCCCCGAAGGCCGCAGCAGCGACGAG
This sequence comes from uncultured beta proteobacterium, assembly GCA_963738615.1. Taxonomy (GTDB): domain Bacteria; phylum Pseudomonadota; class Gammaproteobacteria; order Burkholderiales; family Burkholderiaceae_C; genus CAVTWY01. Next base: position 747,176 of record CAVTXI010000004.1, on the reverse strand, counting down.
TGGGTCGACTTCAACTTCTACGGCCACCAGATCGTCGCGCACCTTGCGCCTGGTGAAGCAAGCGCCGCGGCTGACCGCAACACCGTCGATGGCCACGACGTGCCGGTGCGCCACTTCGGCATCGTGTTGCCGATGGCCGATTGGGACGCGCTGGCGCAGCGCCTGAAGCAGCACGGCACGGCGTTCGTCATCGAGCCCTACGTCCGATTCAAGGGCGAGGCGGGCGAACAGGCGACGATGTTCTTCCTCGACCCGTCGGGTAACGCGATCGAGGTCAAAGCGTTCGGCGACATCACGAAGCTGTTCGCGAAGTAGGGCGCGGGCGCGCATCGACGCGCGCCCGCTGCACGGTGGGCTTTCGTGCGTGCGTCAGACCAGGTTCCAGTCGAAAACCAGCTGGTAGATGCCCGAGTGATCGCGGAACTCGACCGACTGCTGCGCCGACGTGGGGCTGCCGCTCCACGTGAAGTCCGCTGACGGAATCTCCACCGTCGCGTGCTGCGGCTGGAAGACGTTGTCCGAAATCGCGGCCATCAGCTTGCGCTTGACGAAGTCGATGACGAAGGGCGCGGCGGCCGAGATCGCGTAAGCCAGCACGGGCGCCAGGCGTGGCTGCACCTTCGCGCTGGTTGCGCGTGCCATGTCCGCCTTGCGGGCGGCTTGGCCGGCGTCCAGCCGCTTGCGCACTTCTTCGCCCACCTTGTCGGCGATGCGCTGAACTGCGTTGGCCATGCCGCCACCGTCCTTCTCGATCAGCGTCATGCCCATGCCGAACTCCTGCGGGAACGTTGCCCCGAGTTCAAACTCGTGGAACACGTAAGGCGGATCGAACACCTTGACGTTGCCGTCGTCGAAGTGCGGATAGACGCTGAAGGGTGAGATGGCCGCGGTGGTGCCGTCTTGCAGGATCCAGTGGCCGCCGAGATAGATCTCGTCGTTGCCGAAACGTTCGGCGTACTGGCCGCCGGTTTCGTCGGCGCAGCGCACGCTGTGAACGCGGAATTGAAGAATCGATGCCATGGGGGAAAACTCCTTGGGTTGAACTGCCGAGACAATCTCGACCCCCTGTACCACGCGTGCGATGCGGCTCGGCGGACAAGTCACTTAGGGGGACGAAGCGCGCCTCGCCCGCAGCCGGCCGATGGTCAAGCCAGGTGCGTGCTGCACCGCGCCGAGACGCATGGCATGCTGTCGGCCGGGCGTCGATGCACGCGAATGGAGAACACCATGACCAACGAAACCGCGATCCTGGCCGGCGGCTGCTTCTGGGGTATGCAGGAGCTGGTGCGCAAGCTGCCCGGCGTGACGCGCACGCGCGTGGGCTACAGCGGCGGCGACGTGCCCAACGCCACGTATCGACAACCACGGCACGCATGCCGAAGCGATCGAGATCGTGTTCGACCCCTCGCGCATTTCGTACCGCGACCTGCTCGAGTTCTTCTTCCAGATTCACGACCCGACGACGCCGAACCGGCAGGGCAACGACCGCGGCCCGTCGTACCGCTCGGGCATCTACTTCACGAATGACGCGCAGCGCGGCATCGCCGAAGACACCATCGCCGACGTGAACGCCTCGGGTCTGTGGCCCGGCAAGGTCGTCACCGAGCTCGCACCCGCCGGCCCGTTCTGGGAAGCCGAGCCCGAACATCAGGACTACCTGGTGCACCAACCCAACGGCTACACCTGCCACTGGGTGCGGCCGAACTGGAAGCTGCCGAAACGGGCGGCGGCGTGAGCGAGCTCGCACGTTGCTCGATGCGCCGCACGCTGCCGTCGATCACGTTCGACAACACCTACGCGCGCGACCTCGGCGGCTTCTACGTCGCGATGCCGCCGGCGCGTGTGCCGGCGCCGCAGCTCGTGTGGTTCAACACCGCACTGGCCGATGAACTCGGGCTCGACGCGCGCGCGTGGTCGTCACCCGAAGCCGCGCAGGTCTGGGCCGGCAACGTCGTGCCCGACGGCGCGCAGCCGATCGCGCAGGCGTATGCGGGGCATCAGTTCGGCGGGTTCTCGCCGCAGCTCGGCGACGGGCGCGCGCTGCTGCTCGGCGAGGTGATCGACCGGCACGGCAAGCGGCGCGACATTGCGTTCAAAGGCTCGGGCCGCACGCCGTTCTCGCGCGGCGGCGACGGCAAGGCGGTGCTGGGCGCGGTGCTGCGCGAGGTGATCGTCGGCGAGGCGATGCACGCGCTCGGCATCCCGACGACGCGCGCGCTCGCGGCGGCGCCGACGGGCGAGCAGATCGTGCGCGAAGGCGCCATGCCCGGCGCCGTGCTCACGCGCGTGGCGTCGAGCCACCTGCGCGTGGGCACCTTCGAGTTCTTACGCCGCGCGCGGCATGCACGACGAGCTGCGCCGCCTGCTCGACTACGCGGTCGCGCGCCACGACCCCGACCTGATCGACGACCCTGACCGCGCGCTGAAGCTGCTGCGCGCGCGTGGTCGAACGCCAGGCCGCGCTGATCGCCCGCTGGATGGGCGTGGGCTTCATCCACGGCGTGATGAACACCGACAACATGACGATCTCGGGCGAGACCATCGACTACGGCCCCTGCGCCTTCCTCGAGGCCTACGACCCGAACCAGCGCTTCAGCTCGATCGACCACCACGGCCGCTACGCTTTCGGCCGCCAGCCGTCGATCGCGCAGTGGAACCTGGCGCGGCTGGCCGAGACGCTGCTGCCGCTGATCGATGCCGACGGCGACCGCGCGGTGGCGCGTGCGACCGAGGTGGTCGAAGGTTTCGCGCCGAAGTTCGAAGCGCAGGTGCTGCGCGTGTTGTGCGCGAAGTTCGGTTTCGACGAGCAGCCCGACGCACGTCGACGCCGATCGCACGATCGTTCACGACGGGCTGGCGCTGATGGCGGCGCAGCGCATCGATCACACGCTGGGGTTCCGGCGCCTGAACGACGCAGCGCGCGGTGCGCCCGACGCGTGGCTTGACGCTGTTCGAAGACGCGGCGCCCGCGCATGCGCTGCTCGATCGGCTGCGCGCGCGCTGGGCTGTGCTTCGACGACGAGCGATGCCGCGCGGCAAGCGTCGATGCGCACCGCCAACCCGGCCTACATCGCGCGCAACCACCTCGTGGAAGCCGCGCTCGAAGCGGCTGTCGAACACGACGACCTCGCGCCGATGCATCGCTTGCTGGCCGTGATTGCGAATCCTTTCGACGAACGCGCCGACGACGCGGCCTATGCCCGGCCCGCGCCGCCCGAAGTCACCGCCGACTACCGCACGTACTGCGGCACCTGATCGACAAACGAAGATCGACTCACCATGAACGACCCAACCACGGCACAAGCCACCATCACCTGGCGCGACATCCTCGTGATCGTCAAGCAAGGCAACCCACCGCCGCCGCGCCGCGACGAACGCAGCGACGACGAGTGGCGAGAGCAGCTTTCGTCCGAGCAGTTCTTCGTCACGCGAGGCAAAGGCACCGAGCGACCGTTCAGCAGCCAGATGTGCGGCTTGTTCGAACCCGGCCGCTACGCCTGCGCCTGCTGCGCCACGCCGCTCTTCGACGCGACGACCAAGTTCGAAAGCGGCACCGGTTGGCCCAGCTTCACGCAGCCGGTGGCGAGCGCCGTGGTCGCCTATCACGGCGACGAGAGCCACGGCATGGTCCGCATCGAAGCGACCTGCAACGTCTGCGACGCCCACCTCGGCCACGTGTTCCCCGACGGGCCACCGCCCACGGGGCTGCGCTACTGCATGAACGCGCTGTCGCTGGCGAAGCTCTGAGAGCGCGCACCGCGCTGACCTCGCTTCAATCGAGCGGCCAGGGCAACTCGCGCAGCATCCGGCCGCCGGCCACGGGTTCGGGTACCACTGTCGAGACCTCGCTCGCGCCGCCTGCGCAGCGCCACCATGGCCGCATCAGCGGGCCGTGCCGCGGTTCGACCGGCTCGCCCAGGCGCGGCAGCAGCAGCGCTGCGCCGTTTTGTTCGGCGTGCGTCAGCAGCGTTTCAACCGGCTCGTCCCAGTCGTGCAGTGCCAGCGCGAAGGTGCCCCAGTGCACGGGCAACAGGGCGCCGCCGCCGAGCAGCGCATGCACCTTCGCGGCGTTGTGCGGCCCCAGATGCATGTCGCCCCATGACGGATGGAACGCGCCCACCTCGAGCATCACCAGATCGAAGGGCCCCAGGCGCTCGCGGATCGTTTCGTATTCGGTCGTCAGGCCGGTATCGCCGCTGAAGAACACGCCGTGGCGATCACCCCGGAGCACGATCGACGACCACAGCGTCGCATTGCGGTCGCTCGTGCCGCGGCCCGAGAAGTGCTGCGACGGCGCGGCCGTGATGCGCAGCCCCTTGCCGGGCAGCGTGTGCGACTCCCACCAATCGAGTTCGGTGATGCGCGCTTCGGGCACGCCCCACGCCCGCAGATGCGCGCCCACGCCCAGCGACGTGACGAAGGGCACGCTGCCGTGCCGTGCCAGCGCGCGGATCGTCGGGTAGTCGAGATGGTCGTAGTGATCGTGCGAGATCACGACCACGTCGACCTCAGGCATCTGGGCCAGGCGCAGCGGCACCGGCTGGAAGCGCTTGGGACCGAGCAGCCGGAACGGTGACGCGCGCGTGCCCCACACGGGGTCGGTCAACACGCGCACGCCGTCGATCTCGACCAGCACCGTCGAGTGACCGAGCCAGGTGGCGCGCAGACCGCTCGACGCGGACTTCAGCCACGCATCACGTGGGTCGAACGCGGGCAACGGTTGCGCCGGTGTGCGGCGGCCCTCGCATGACAGGAACTCGCGCAGTGTGGGCTTGGCCGCCGCAGGGTCGCGCAGCCCCGGCAGCGTCGGATGCAGGTTGCGAAACCCATCGCCGACCCAGCGGGGTGATGCGCGCATGCGCTCGAGTCGTTCGCCCTGGGCGCGTTGTCCGAAGGACTGCATGGCGTTCACCCGTTTCCTGCTGCATCACGGACAAAGTCCAACCGATCCTGCCCGAAGAACATCTCGTCGCCGACGAAGCAGGTCGGCGCGCCGAACACGCCGCGGGCCACCGCCTGCTCGGTCTGCGCCACCAGCGCGGCCTTGACCTCGGGGTCGGCGGTGAGCGCCGCGAAAGCCTCGGCATCGAGGCCGGCCTTGGCGAGCACGGCCGCCACTTCGCCGGCATCGCCCAAGTTGCGCGGCTGCACCCACATGGCGTCGAAGACCGCATCGACGTAGCGCGTGAAGGCTTCAGGCGGTTGCTTCATCTGCATGGCCACCGCTCCGCGCATCAGCGTCAGCGTGTTGATCGGGAAGTGCGGGTTGAAGGTGAAGGGCACGCCGTAGCGCGTGGCCCAGCGCGCGATGTCGCGGCCCATCCAGCGGCCTTTCGCGGGCACCGTGACCGGGCTGGCGTTGCCCGTGGCTTTGAACACACCGCCGAGCAGCATCGGCTTGTAGACCAGTTGCGCGCCGGTCTCGCGCGCGATGCGCGGCAATTGCGTGTGCGCGAGGTAGGTTGTGGGGCTGCCGAAGTCGAACCAGAACTCGATCGTCTTTGTCATGGTGTCACCAGGTTTCCATCCACGGCCGCAGATCCATCTCGTGCGTCCACGCACTGCGCGGCTGGCAGTGCAGTTGCCAATAGGCCTGCGCAATATGCTCGGGGTTCAAGATGCCGTCCTTGTCCTTCAACGCGTAGCGCTGCGGGAAGTTCTGGGCGATGAACTGCGTGTCGATCGCACCATCGATCACGATATGCGCCACGTGGATGCCCTGCGGCCCGACCTCGCGCGCCAAGCTCTGAGCCAATGCCCGCAACGCATGCTTGGCGCCGGCGAAGGCGGCGTAGCCCGCGCCACCGCGCAGGCTGGCCGTGGCGCCGGTGAAGATGATCGTGCCGCGGCCGCGCGGCAGCATCGCGCGTGCGGCTTCGCGCCCCACCAGGAAGCCGGCCAACGCGCCCATCTCCCACACCTTGCGATAGACGCGTTCGGTCGTGTCGGTGACGTTGAAGCGCACGTTGGCGCCGATGTTGAACACCGCCACGTCGATCGGTGCGATCTCGCGCTCGATCTTGGCGATCAGTTCGGTCACCGCGGTTTCGTCGCGCGCGTCGGATGCAAAGCCATGCGCCTGACCGCCCGCGGCGCGGATGGCATCGACCAGCGGCACCACCTTGTCGGCCGTGCGCCGCGTGACGCAGGCGATGAAGCCTTCGCGCGCAAAGCGGCGCGCGATGGCACCGCCGGTGGCGTCGCCGGCACCGACGATCAGGGCGGCGCGGGGTGTGGTCATGGGAACCCGCCGCTCAGAGCCTGCGCAGCTGTGTCGTCTCGAGCGCTTGGTCCGACTCGTGCAGCGCCTGCTCGATTTCAGCGAAGGTGCGCGCGACTTCGGTCAGCTCGATCGGGGTGCCCAGCTGACGTTCGACCTGCGTGCGCGACACGATGCCGCGCACGCGCAGCGGCGTCGATGGCGTGGCCGCCTGCACGACCAGCAGGTGGTTGCGGCCGAAGCGCTTCAGGGTTGCGATGAGGTTGTTCACCGTGGCGCTGCGCAAGGCGTCGAAGTCGATCGCATCGAGCGCATCGAGCGGCGTCATCACATCGGTCACGGTCAGGTCGTGCCAGCGCTGGCCGCGCTCGGCCACCAGGCGCATCTGGCGCTCGCCGTGCAGGTCGGTCGTGGTCACGATGCCTTCGATCGCCGGCAGTTCGGTGGTCACGAAGAGCATGCGCACGCCCTGCGTGATCATGGCCTGCTCGCATTGCGCGAGCGTGCTCGACGGTGGCGCGGTCGCGGACTTGACCTGCGTGAGATCGGTCATCACGTCCAAGGCGGGCGACGCTGGCGTCACCTGCGGCGAACGGGGCGGCTGGCGCTGCGCGAGCGTCGTGCCGCGATCGACGCGGAAGCCGGGTAGGGCGGATTCGGGGTTCATGCGTGGCCTCGTTGCGGTGACATGCGCAGACGGTACGCGCACGGCGTGCCTGCGTCCACCGGTGCCTTGCATGGCCCTTCTTGTCGGCCCTCAGGCCATGAACTCGGCGCGAATCCGGTCCTGGTCGCGCGGCGTGATGCCGCGGTCGGCGCCGAAGATCGTTTGCGCCTGATCAGCCCCGCGCACCACCGTGCCGCGCGCGCGAGCGTGCAGCGAGAAGAGCGTGTAGAGGTCGGGTTTCGGGAGGGCGCTCAGCGCGCGCAGCATCAGCGACACGCCGGTCAGGTTGTTGTTCACGTTGTTCCAGCGCGGGCTGTTCTTCAGCGCGACATCCATCCACAACACGCGTCGGCCCACCAAGTCGAAGGCGGCCGGCAGGGCGATGCGGCTGTCGGCCGACAGGTCGACGCGGTCGACCACCGTGCGCGGCTCGAAGGGCTCGCCAGAGTCGGGTGCGCTGCGCGCCATCCAGCCGGCGAAGCACTCGGGCAGTTCGGCGAAGGTGTGCGACGTGTAGGTGTTCAGGGACATCACGACGAAGCGGATGCCGCGGCTGACGAGGTGCTCAACGTCGAGATCGATGAACTCGGCCGCGCCCTGGGGTGCGTCGACGATGTCGCCGCTGTGGTGGCAGCCGTAGTCGCGCAGGTTGTAGTACGACAGCACGCCTGCATGCGAGAAGTCAGCGCGAAAGAAGCCCGCCGACAGGTCGATGTCGGTGCGCAGGTCGAGCCTGTGCGCTTCGCCTTCCGCGGAACGCGCATTCGTCCACCACAGGAACAGACGCAGGAAGCGCGCGTCGGGCAGGGGTGGGCGGCTGCCGCGCGCCAGCGTGCGCAGGCTGCGCGATGCCGACCGTTGGCCAGCGGGCACGAGGTGGAAGGCGAGCTCGGGATCGAGATGGCAGTTGCCCAGCGACGGCAGCTTGCGGAAGCGGTCGACCAGCGTGTCTTCCACGCGCGCGGCCAGCGCGTCGCCCAGCGCGGGTGGCAGCACCATGCGCACGTCGCGCACGGCGTACACCTTCGCGACTTCGCCCTTCGGGAAGAACGCGCGCAGTGGGTGGCGGCGGCGATGGCGAACGTGCGCCAGCACCTGCAGCAACACAGGTGTGGACACCTTCGAGGCCACGCGCGCGAAGCCTTCCAGGACCGCCAGCGCGTCGTTCGGCCCCGGCGCGTTGACGGTCGCTACGCACAGCAGATGGTCGAGCCGGCGCGCGAATTCGCCCGGGCGTTCGGCCAGTCGCGCGATCGCGTCGCCGGTGCGGCCTTCGCGAATCGCGGCTTCGACGTCACCGCGGAATGACGGCAGCTTCGTGTTGTTGCGCAGCGTGTCGAACGCGGCTTGCGCCCGCGGAAAGCGTCGTGCTGATTCACATGGATGCAGCGCCTCACCCAGGCGCTTCCAGGCACCAGGGCGACGCTTCATCGCTTCGGCTGCGTCGGGCCGCGCGTCGATCAGCGCCAGCAGTGTGCGTCTGCGCGCGCGCGGCATCGACACGAAACGTGTGGGCGTGGCCAGCGACGTGTCGCCACCGCTGAGTGCCGCGGCAACGCGCAGCACGTCGGTGGCCGACGCAGCTTGCGCGCGCATCAGCGCCTCACCCGCATCGCCGTCCACGTGCTGCATCAGCAGTGCCGCCACCAACGCGAGGGTCTCGCGAAAGGGAATGCGCGGCGGCAACAGGCGCAACACGTCGCCGCGGTACTGGCGCACGAACCATTCGAGGTCGGCCTTGTCGTCATCGGACAGCGACGTGCGCGACCCCGCGAGCTGCGTGCAGATGATTTCGAACTCGTGCTTCGACCCCAGCTCCACCGGCTCGGGAGTGTTGCCTTCGAGCAAAGGTGCGCGCGAAGCGTTCTGATCGGGTGCTGCACGGCGCAGCGTCGTGTAGTGGCGTGCGGCTTCGAGGTACAGCTCGGCCTCGTCCATGCGCATGGTTTGAGCAGGGAAGCCGGGGTACAGGGGCAGGTGCTCCTGGTGCGCGCCGACCATGGGCCGCAGGTCGTGCATCAAGTCGCGCAGGAATGTCGCCAGCTGCTGCCCCGACAGCCCCCGCAGCCGCAGCAGCAGTGCGTCGGACAACACGAAGCCCAGCGCGGCGACTTCCTTCTGCACCGTGGCGAGCTGCTCGACCGTGGCCCCGCCCGCACCCGGCGCGACCATCAACTTGCGTCTGCGCTTGAGGAAGATCGCGTTGTGCATGGCGTAGCGCGGCTGGCCGTGTCCGGCATGCGCCGCAAGAGAAAGACGAGAAGGAGGAGGGAGGAGAAAATGGTGCGCGGAGAGCGGGGGCCCTAGGTTACCGAAGAGGGTAGAAGGAAGGGCCCCCATAGCCGCGCGCCACGACCATAGCCGAGAACTTCGGGCCGCGACGACCGTGGACGCTCGTTCCGATGGACGGGCAAGTTGCGACGTTCACCCACGCGTGACGAAGACGTAGGCGCCTTCGATCACACCCTCGTGTTCGCGACGCAACGTGCCTGCATGCGACGCCGTCACGCGCATGTCGTGATGTTGCGAAAGCGCGCGGACGTAAGCGAGCGTGTGCGCGTACCGCTTGCTGGGCCGAAGGACGTACCCCGCCGCGGCGTGCAGGTCAGCGTGTGGCGACTCGATCGAGAACGCGAAGACGCAACCTGCGTCGAGCACACGCGCCACGCCCGCGAATACCGCGTCGAGCGCGCCGACGTAGATGAACACGTCGGCCGCGACCACGAGGTCGAAGCGCTCGTCGCACCCGGCGAGCCATTCGGCGATGTCGGCCTGATCCAGCCGGTCATACAGGCCCAGGCCGCGTGCACGGTCCAGCATCTGCGCCGACAGGTCGACGCCCACCAGCCGGTCGACGCGACGGCGCAACAGTGGCGCGCACAGCCCCGTGCCGCAGCCCAGGTCGAGCGCACGGCCGAAACGGCGGGGCTGGCCGTCGTGGTTCGAGGGTAGGCCATCGACCAGGCGACCGGGGGCGTCATAGCCCAACTGCCCGAGGTGCTCGTCGAAGTCGGCGGCGTAGCGGTCGAATAGAGACTCGACGTAAGCACGCGGCGGAGCAGGGGGTGCATCGGCCGCCTGACGCACGGCCGCGAGATGAAAGCTGGCCAGATCGGGATCGGCGCCTATGTCCAGCGCGGTTTGAAAGGCCTGCGCTGCGGCCGCCGTGTTTTTTTGCTCCATCAACAAGTTGCCGATGGCCATCCAGACGCCAGGATGTTCCGGCTCGAGGCTTGCAAGCCGACGAAACGCTGGCAAAGCCTCGGCCACATGCCCCAACTCGGCCAACGCCGTGGCTTCGTGGCTCATGGCCTCGCGGTTGGCGGGATCGGCCGCCAGCGCGGCGCGCGCGTCGTTCAGTGCCGGTGCGGGTTGCCCGAGCGCGAGCCGCGCGGCGGCCAGATTCGTCAGGGTCGATGGCCGCCCTGGCATGTCTTCGAGCGACGCCAGGTAGTGAACCACGGCCGCGTCGAAGCGGCCGTCATGGTGGCAGCGCAGGCCCTCCAGGAACCGTGACTTGGCGCGTTCGAAGGCGGCGGGGTCGGTGGGGGCGATCACGCTGACGAGTGTCGACGATTGATCGCCCCGCGCCGGTCAACGGTGGTGGTACACCGTCGTTTCGAACTCCACGAAGCCCGGGTACGACGCCGCGTCCTGGAACGGCAGGATCTGGCTGGCCCAGTAGCCGCCGATGCCGGCCGTGCGGTCGATCCAGAAGTAGGTGTTGGCCAGGCCCGCCCACATCAGCGACCCCGGTGAGCGGCCCGACGGCGCGCGCTCGCGGTTGGTCATGAAGGTGTAGCCCCAACCCTTGTCGAGTCCGGGGAAGAACTCGCCGGTGTTCGACAGCGACGGGATCGACGTCGACCAGCCGCCGACCGACAACCCCATCGCCTGCAGGCCGTCACGCGACATGGCGGCGACGGTTTCTGCCTTCAGCACGCGGCCGTTCGAGCCCGCGCCGTCGTTCAGGATCATGCGGATGAACTTCATGTACTCGCCCACGGTGGCATACAGACCGTGGCCGCCCATGTCCATCGGCGGTGGGTCGGGCAGCACCAAGTCGGGCACGGCGGTCAGCTTGCCGTCGGCGGCGCGGTCGTGGATAACGGCGCGGCGCGCCTTCATCGCGTCGGTCATGCGAAAGCCGATCTCGTCCATGCCCAGCGGGTCGAAGAGGCGCTCGCGCATCACCTCGCCCAGGCGCTTGTCGCGCAGCTTCTCGACGATGCGGCCCAGCCAGTCGATGTTGACGCCGTAGGTCCACGCGGCGCCGGGGTCGTGCAGCAGCACGGTACGGATGGAGTCGAAGCTGCTCGACACCACGGTGGGAATGTTCTTCGCGCCGCGAAACTTCAGGTCGTCGCCGCTGAAGAACTCGTAGCACAGGCCCGAGGTGTGCAGCATCAAGTCGTTGACCTTGACCTTGCGCTTGGGTGCACGCAGGCGCGGCTGGCCGCTGGCGTCGAAGCCGTCCAGCACCTGCAGCTCGTCGATTTCCGGAACGTAGCGGCTTGCGTCATCGTCGAGGTTCAGTCGGCCTTCTTCGATCAGCTGCATCGCCACCGTGCCCGTCAGCGCTTTCGTGGTCGAGAAGATCGCGAACACGCTTTCGGTCGTCATCAGCGCGGCTTTGCCCAGTTCGCGCACGCCCGCGGCGCCTTGATAGAAGTTCGCCTTGCGATCGGTGGCCATTGCCACCACGCCGGGTACGCCGCCGTGGCGGCCGACGGTTTGGCTCAGCACGCCGTCGAGGGTGGATTCGAGTTTGGTCTTCATGATGTGTTCCTTGGGTGTGAAGTTCTGTGTTCAGGACATCGCGAAGCCGGGGTAGCCCTTCGCGGCGACCTCGGCGCACTGCTGGTTGAAGGCGGCCGACGCCGCCGATGTACGACAGCAGCCGCCGCGGCTTGCCTTCGATGTTCGAGCCCACGTACCACGAGTTCGGTTTTCATCACCAACGTCGCGTTCGCCAGTTCGTCGTGATGCGCGACCCAGCGGTCTTCGAGTTCCTTCGTCGGCTCGATCACCTGCTTGTCGTTCTTGCGCAGGTAGCCGATGCAGTCGCTGACCCAATCGACCTGCTGCTGAAGGCACGTGGTCATGTTGCATAGCGCGGCCGACGGCGCGAGCGGCGCGGCGGCCATGAACATGTTCGGGTAGCCGTGGATCTGCATGCCCATCGACGTGCGGATCTCCTTGCCCCACTCTTCCTTCAGTGATCGGCCGCCGCGGCCGTGGATGTTCATGCGCGTCAGCGCGCCGGTGGCTGCGTCGAACCCCACCGCCATGATGATGACGTCGACCTCGTGCACCTTGCCGTCGGCGGTCTGGATGCCTTCGGGCACGATGCGCTCGATCGGCGTTTCGCGGCAGTTGACCGTGTGCACGTTGGGCTGCAGGTAGGCCTCGAGGTAGTTCATCTCGAGGGGCACGCGGTGGGTGCCGAAACCGTAGTCGGTCGGGATCAGCAGGTCGCACAGCTTCGGGTCGTTCTTCAGGCGCGCGCGCATCTTTTCGCGCACGAACTCCGACACCTCTGCGCTGTGCTCGGGGAAGAAGAAGATTTCGGCGAACGACGCGACCCACAACGCGAGCGAGCCGTCTTCCCACAGGTTCTCGAACACCTTGCGGCGCTGTTCCGGCGTGTTGTCGGCCCAGGCGCCGGCGGCGAAGTCGTAGTCGAAGCCGGCGAACGTCGTCTTCACGCGGTCCTTCAACTCGTGGAAGCGTTCACCGAACGCCTGCCACTCTTTCGGGCCGTAGGTCGGGTTGCGCATCGGGATCACGTACTGCGGCGTGCGCGCGAACACCGTCATCTCGCCCACTTCGGACTTGATGGTCTGGATCACCTGGATGCCGGTCGCGCCGATGCCCACCACCGCCACGCGCTTGCCCTTCAGGTCCACGCCGTCCTTCGGGTACGCGGCGGTGTGGTGAATCTGGCCCTTGAAGGTGTTCTGGCCCGGGAAGCGTTCGGTCAGCGGCGCTGACAGCATGCCCAGGCACGTGCAGAGGTATTGCGCGTCGATGCGCTCACCCGATTCGGTCTCGAGGTCCCAGCGCCGCGTGCGCTCGTTGTAGTGGGCCGACGTGATGCGGCTGTCGAACTGGATGTCTTTCCTCAGATCGAGCCGGTCGGCGACCCAGTTCAGCCACTGTTCGGTTTCGGGCTGCGCGGGGAATCGGCACGTTGGATGCCATGCCTTGTAGAGGCTCTTCGTCGAACCAGTACTGATAGACCTCGGCCTGCGAATCAAAGCGCGCGCCGGGGTAGCGGTTCCAGTACCAGGTGCCGCCGACGCCAGAGCCGGCTTCATAGGCGCGCACCTTCAAGCCCATCTCTCGCAGGCGATGCAACTGATAAATGCCGGCCACACCCGCGCCGATCACGGCGGCTTCGACTCGGGTGGCAGGGGCGGAGGAGCGAACTGCGGACATCGATGTCTCCTTACGGTTGTGATGGTCATTGGCCCGCCATGGGTTGGCGCCGGCGGTCTTCTTCATGCAGGTTGCGCGCCAGACATCGGCGCGGGTTTGCCCGCGCCGTGCGATGAGGTTCGCCCGGCGCTTTTGCCTGTGCGCGCCGACGCGTGTCGACGATGCGTCGTGTACGGGTCGGACACGTGTCCGAGAACCGGGACACGATCGGTCACCAGTGCGGGTGCGGTCGGGGTTGCTGTCATGCGCGTGCGTTGCTTCAATACACGGCTCTCGCGGCTCACCGTGTTCCAGTTTTGTCCCCGGAGGGTTTGTCATGCCGGTGGAATCCAGTCCCTACGTCGGCTTCCGAAAAGACCGACACGGCGCGCACGACCTGTGGGAGCGCTTCAACGCGGGGCTGGTGCCGAGCGAAGAGCCGCCACACGACCCCTATCAACAGTTGTTGCTTGCCGAGTGGCGGCGCTGTTCGGCACTGGGTGTTGACGTTGCGATGAACGTCGGGCGGCGGCTTGCGCCCGAGGTGTTCCAGCGTCAACTGCGCCGCGAGCGCCTGCTGCTGGACACCGCGCTGCCGCTGGTTCGCGACGTGGGCGCCTTCCTCGGGGGCGTGCCGGGCATCATCGCGTTGACCGACGGGACGGGCACGGTGCTGTACATCGGTGGTGATGAAGCCGTGCGCGAGCGCGCCGCCACGCTGTCGGGCATCGTCGAAGGCTCGCAGTGGAACGAAGCGAGCGCGGGCACGAACGGCATCGGCACCGCGATCGCGTTGCGTCGGCCGGTGCACGTCTTCGCGACCGAGCACTTCTGCGAAGGCTGGCACACGTGGACCTGCGCGGGCGCGCCGATCTTCGACGCCGACGGCCGCACGGTGCTGGGTGTGGTCGACTTCACGACCATCGAGACCGACTTTCGCGACCAGGCGCTGGGCCTGTCGGTGTCGTTGGCAAATTCGATTCAGGCGCGCATGGCGCTGCACCGCGAGCTCGAGCGCGGCAAGGTGCTGATGGCCTTGGGCGAGGCCGCGCGCCGCTATCCGCATGACGACCTCGTGGCGCTGGACCACGCCGGTGCGCCGCTGGCGGCCACGCCGAACGAGCGTTGTCGCCACATGCTGGAACGCTGGAACGCGCGCGAAACGATGCCGGTGGTGCGCGAAACGCTGCCGGTCACGGCGCCCGGCGGGGAGTGCATCGGCAGCGTGCTGGTGCTGGCAGCCCCCGCCGGGTATCAGCGCGTGTTCCGCGACCCGGCGTTGGTTGTCGAGGCGCAAGCGCAGTCGTCCGCGGCGGATGCGTCACCACCGCGGGTCGACTGTTTCGGCGACTTCGTGACCGCCGATCGCCGACACCGTGCAGTTGCTCGGGCGAGTTGCGCCGCATCGCGGCCGCGGATGTGAACGTGTTGCTGACGGGTGAAACCGGCACCGGCAAGGAACTGCTGGCGCGCCACCTGCATGCGGCCAGCCCCGCGCGTCGCAGCCCTACGTGGCGGTGAACTGCGGCGCGATCAGCGAGTCGCTGATGGAGAGTGCCTTCTTCGGCTACGTGCGCGGCGCGTTCACGGGCGCCGACCCGCGTGGGCGTGCGGGCTACTTCGAAAGCGCGGGCGCAGGCACGTTGTTCCTGGACGAAGTTGGCGAGCTTCCGTTGGCGATGCAGGCGGCGCTGCTGCGCGTGCTGGAAGACGGCAGCTTCCAACGCGCTGGTTCGTGCCAGGCGCTGCGTGCCGCGTGCCGCATCGTCGCGGCGACCGATCACGAACTCGAGCAACGCGTGGCCGACGGCCGC
Source organism: uncultured beta proteobacterium (assembly GCA_963738615.1). Taxonomy (GTDB): domain Bacteria; phylum Pseudomonadota; class Gammaproteobacteria; order Burkholderiales; family Burkholderiaceae_C; genus CAVTWY01. The sequence goes on along the minus strand of CAVTXI010000004.1, from coordinate 732,055 downwards.
TTCCGGCAAGACCTCTACTTCCGCCTCGAGGTCGTGCAGCGCAACGTGAAGCCGCTGCGCGAGCGGCCCTGCGACGTGGCGTTGCTGGCGCGGCGTTTTGCAGAGGCGATGCGCTGCAAGCACGGCCTGCCGTCGTTGCGGCTGACCGACGCCGCGCTGGCCGCGTTGGGCGCCTACGCGTGGCCTGGCAACGTACGCGAATTGCGCAACGCGATCGAAGCCGCAGTGTTGTGCTGCGACGGCGTGGTCGAGCCCGGGCACCTGCCGGCCAAGGTGCTGCGAGTTGGCTGACGGCCCCGCGCTCGGGCCAGCGTCCACGGCGCTGCGGCACAACCGGCCGAGGCCAACGGGTCTGGCGAGCGTGCGCGCGTACGAGCGCACGGTCGTGATCGCCGCGTTGCGCAAGCACCAGCACGTCAATCGTGCAGCCGACGCGTTGGGCATCGCACGCTCGACGCTCTACCGCAAGTTCGCCGAGCTGGGCATCGCACCCGGCGAGTTCATCGGACGCACCAACGAAGTGACCGGCAAAACGCCATCGTCGCCGACAAGGTCATGACCCTGGTCACTTGAGGCTCGCGACCGCAGGCACTACCTTGCGGTCATGCGGTTCATCAGCAGCCAGCGTCGTGGCAATGCGCGCTTCGTGCCCGCGCCGTGGGCGCTCGTCCTCATCTCCATCGCGGCCTTCGTTTTTGCTGTGCTCGCCGGGCCCGTCGCAGCCCAGGGCACGGCGCAGGCTCCGGTTGCACAGCCCGTGGCCGTGCAGGCGTCGCTCGTGCTCGACCTTCAGACCCACAGCGGCCCCATCCGCCGCTTGGCCGTCGATCCGCTGGGACAAACCGTTGTCACCGCGTCCGACGACAAGACTGCCATCGTGTGGAACCTGGCCGACGGCCGCGCGCGCCATGTGCTGCGCGTGCCCGTTCGCAGCGGTGAAGTGGGGCGGCTGTACGGTGCGGCAATCGACCCTTCGGGCAAAACCGTGGCGGTGGCGGGCACCAGCGCCGCGCCGGGCGGCCAACATCGCATCTTCGTGTTCGACCTTGCCACCGGCGCCTTCGTGCGTGCCTTCGACGCACGCGGTGGCGACGTGAAGCGTATGGCGTGGGCGCCCGACGGGACGTTCCTCGCGGCGGTTTATGCGGGCCAGCCGGCGCTGCGCATCTTCGATGCCAACGGCGTGTTGTGGGCGATGGAGAAGTTGCCCGCCGACAGCTACGGCTTGTCGGTGTCGGCGCAGGGGCAGATCGCGGTGGCGTCGTTCGACCGCCAGGTGCGGTTGTTTCGAATCCGCGGCGGGCGGCTGGCCGACGAAGGCACCATCCGCACCACGTTGAATGACCCGGTGTCGGTGCGGCATTCGCCCGACGGGCGCTGGCTTGCGGTGGGGTACTTCTCGTTGGCTGACGAGGTCGAGAACAGCGGCACGCCGGCATCCCGCGGCGCGGGTGTTCGCCGTCGCGTGTTCGTCGACGTGTTCGGTGCCACGTCGCGCACCATCGAACGCAGCATCGAATTCCGCGATCTCGCGTTCGGCAACCTGATGACGGTGGCGTGGCAGCACGACGGCAACGCGCTCTACGCCGGTGGTACCGGCTACGCCCGCGAGGGCGAGCACCCCGTCAAGCGCATTCCGTGGCCCCAGGGCGAACCCACCAGCGTGGTGGTCGCGGGTGATTCGATCCAGGACATGACCGCATTGCCGCAAGGAGGCATGGCCTACGCCAGCTACGACGGCAGTTGGGGCGTGTTGGGCGCAGACGCCAGCGTGCGCCGCCATGAATCAGCGACGCTGCGGCTGGTCGAGCCGCAATGGTTGCGCCTGAGCGCCGACGCGCGCAGCGTGCAGTGGCAGCGCAGTGCCATGTACCCCGACGCCCGCAGCTTCGTGCTGAACGAGCGGCGCGCCGGTGGCGCTCTGCCGGCGGCGGGGCCGCTGAATGCGCCGGTCGACAACGACCGCCCGGGCTTCATCGTCGAGGGCCTGCGCGCCAACTTCGCGCCGTCGGTCAACGGTGTGCCGGTGCAGATGTTGCCCAACGAAGCCGCGCGTGCGGTCGCGCTGCTGCCCGAGCGCGACGCGGCGATCCTGGGCACCAGCCGCACGCTGCGCCGATTCGGCCGCGACGGTCGCGAGCAGTGGCGCGTGGCGCTGCACACCGAAGCGCGCGCGGTGAACGTGTCGGCTGACGGCCGGTTTGTTGTCGCGGGCCTGGGCGACGGCACCATCCGCTGGTATCGGGCCGCCGACGGCGCACCGCTGCTCAGCCTGGTGGTGCTGCGCGACGGGCGCTGGGTCATCTGGACCGACAGCGGCCACTTCGACGCCGGCCCGGGTGCCGAAGACCTGGTGGGCTGGCTGGTCACACGCCCGGGCGGCGAACGCGCCGACTTTCACGGTGCGTCGCGTTTCCGCGGCCGCTTCCTGCGGCCCGACATCATCGATCAGGTGCTGGTGCAGGCCGACGTGCCGCGCGCCATTGCGCAGGCCAACCTGGCCCGGCGTGAGCAGGCACAGGCGGTCAACGACGACGAACTGGTGGCCGCCGTCGACGCGCGCCAGCAAGATGTGCCCGCCACGCAGGCGCTGCCCGCTTCGCTGTCGCTGGCCAGCGCGGCACCCGCGGTGGTCGACGGCGACAAGGTCGACCTCGAGTTGGTGGTGTTTGCGCCGAGCGACGCGCAGGGCGGGCGGTTGCAGGCACGGGTCGATGGGCGCCTGGTCGAACTCGAGGTTAAGCGCCTGGAACCCCGCCCGGGTGGCGAGTTGCTGGCGCAGGTGTCGGTGCAATTGGTCGCGGCGACGGGCCGCTTGTCAATCACGAGCGAGGGGCGCAACGGGCACTCGATGCCGCTGATGCTCGACATCCGCAGCACCGCGCCCGCGCTGGCCGAACGCAAACGCGGCTCGCTGTACGTGCTTGCGGTCGGCGTCAGCCGCTACGCCAATCCGGTGATCAACCTCTTGCAGGCGTCGAAAGACGCGCGCGACTTCGCGGCCTCGATGCGCAAGCAGGAAAGCTCGTCAGCGGCGCCCGGCCGCTCCGAAGCCGCTGACGCGCCCCCTCGGGGGGCAGCGAGCGCCAGCGAGCGTGGGGGCTCGTCAGCGGCGCCCGGCCGCTCCGAAGCCGCTGACGCGCTCCCTCGGGGGGCAGCGAGCGCCAGCGAGCGTGGGGGCTCGTTTCTCTATGACCAGGTGCACACGCGCGTGCTGGTCGACGACGCAGCAACGCAGGCGGCCATGCTCGACGCACTGAACTGGTTGCAGCGCACACCCGGGCGCGACGACACCGCGGTGCTGTTCGTCGCCGGGCACGGCGTGGTCGACGCCACCGACACGTACTACTTCCTCCCGCATGACATGCGCGAGGCGCGGCTGTCGCGCACCGCCATTTCGGAGGCGCAGTTGCGCAACACGATGGCCGGCATGAAGGGTCGCACGCTGTTCTTCGTCGACACGTGTTTCGCCAGCCGCGCACTGGGCGACCTGGGCAAGCAGGGCAGCCTCGAGCGCCGAGAGACCACGCGGATGGTCAGCGGCATGGCGCAGTCCGAACTTGGCGTCATCGTTTTTTCGGGCAGCGCACCGCGGCAAGAGTCGCTCGAGACCACCGCGTGGGGCAACGGCGCGTTCACGAAGGCATTGGTGGAAGGGTTGTCAGGGTTGGCTGATCCCTCACGCAAGGGGTTCGTGACGCACGTCGGGTTGGACGGATACGTCACCGAGGCAGTGAAGAACCTCACGCGGGGAAGGCAAACTCCGGTCACTGCCGTTCCGCCTGGTGTGGCGGACTTCCCGGTCGCGCGTTGGTCCGTGTCGTCTGCGCCTTGATTCGGGAGGGAACGAGCAAAAAAGACACCACGGAGGTTTCCTTGTCCCTGCCCACGTTTGCGTCCCACCCGATCCGTTTTGGCCTTGCCGCGTTCGGCATGGCGGCCTCGCTCCTGTTGTCAGCCTGCGGCGGAGGTGGCGGAGGCGGCGACTCAGCCGTCGGGGGTGCCGGAACGCCGCAGGTGCAAGGGTCTCCGTCGTCGACGACGCTGATCGTGGGGCAGCAGGCCGGCTTCCACGTCGAAGCCGCCGGCGACGGGCTGTCGTTCGCGTGGGAACAGAAACGCCCCGGCGGCGACTGGCAGCCCGCCACGGGCGCCGCGACGTCGGACAGCACGTTCGCCGACCTGCTGACCGGGCCGATCGACATCGGCATGGACGATACGCGCTACCGCAGCGTGGTCACCAACGCCAACGGTGCCATCACGAGCGCGGAAGCGCAGCTCGACGTGGTCTGGGGCATCGTCAACACGCTGGACCCGAACAACGTCTTCGACTTCGGCAGCGGCGCGGGCGGCTTCGGCAGCGCCGACGGCGGCACGCCGGGCGGCGGCGACGGCGAAGGCGCCGGCGTTGGCGGCGGCCTGGGCAAGACGCGGCAGGTGCGCATTTCGATTGCGCGCGTGGCCGACGGTGCGTCGCTCGGGCAAGCGCTGACGGGTGTGAACACGGGTCTGGCGCGGGTGAAGGCGGGCCGCGGCGCGGCGCCGGTGATCATCACGTTGCAAGGCACGCCCACGGGCACCTACTACGACGAGGGCCGCGACACGATGTTGTCGATCGGCACTGACCAGGAACTGCACGCGCTGGTGCTCGACTTCGATCGTCACCTTGGCGTGACCACGCTGACCGAAGCCGGCTACAGGTACGCGCTGAACAACTTCCTGCAAGACCCGGCCGCGGTTCGCGCGGGCAGCGTGCCGTTGAAGCGCACCGCCACCGCCGAAGAGATCTCCCGGCTGACGGCGGCGCAGATCCAGGCGGCCAATGAAGCGGTGCGCGGCGAGATCAACCGCGTGCTGCCGGCGCGGTACGCGCTCGATTCGATCTCGACGTTGCCAACACCCGTCGACAACGCGTCGCCCGCGGGGTCGATCGTCGACAACATCTACGGCCGCATGCAGGCGGTGGTGGGCGGCTTGTCGCTTGCGGCGGCGCGCTTCAACTCGTCGCTGGCCAACCCGGCGCTGACGATGAACGCGCAGCTGGCCGATGACCTGACCGACGGCGTGATCGATGGCCGCTCGCTCGACGGCGCCAGCGTGTTCGCGTCGAACGGCGCGGCGTATGACCCGTCGAGCCTGGCGCATCGTTTCTCGCTGCCGCGGCCGACGCGCAGTTCGCGCGCTTTGGTGACGGCGGCGGCACGCAGCAGCCGACGGCGCCGGCCATCACGCGGCAGCCGTTCTCGGCCGTGATCACGCAGGGCGGCACGGCGACATTGAGCGTCGTCGCGACCGGCTCGCTGCTGAGCTACCAGTGGTTCGGCAACGGCGCGGCCGTGGCGGGCGGCACGCAGCCGACGCTGTCGACGACGACGGGCGGTCAGTTCTTCGTGCGCATCAGCAACAGCGTGGGCGCCGCTGACAGCGTGACGGTGACGGTCACGGTGACCGGCTCGCAACCGTCGCACGCCACCGGTCATCACGTCGCAGCCGGCTTCGACATCGGTGGTGCCAGGCGCGTTGGGGATCTTTAGCGTGGTCGCGACGGGGACGAACCTGCGCTACCAGTGGTGGAACGCCATTGGTCCCAGTGGTCCTATCAGGGTGCCGGGGACCGCCGCGACCTACAGTACCGGCGCTGAAGGCGAGCTACTACGTTGTCGTCACCAATGAGGCGGGTTGGTGCGAAGCCAGAACGCCACGCTCACGATCATGCCCGCGCCTACGATCGCGATCGCAACCGCAGTCGGTGACGATCAACCAGCGGCCAGACGACGACGCTTACGGTGGTGGTTGCGCCGGGCAGCGGTCCGCTGAGCTTCCAGTGGTTCGACGCGTCGGGCATCCACCATCTCCGGCGCAACCTCGTCGTCCTACACTCACCGGCGCGGCGGGCATCTACTACGTCATCGTGACCAACCGGCCGGTCTCGACACCGAGCGGCTCGGCGACGGTACGGTCATCGCCTGCCGAGATCACGACGCAGCCGCAGTCGGTGACGATTGCTAGCGGTGGGACGGCGACGCTCACGGTCGTGGCGACGGGCACACCGACGCCGACCTACCAGTGGCGCAACGGCACCACCGCCATTGCCGGCGCGACGAGCGCGTCGTATGCGGCGACCGCGGCTGGCTCGTACACGGTGGTGGTGACCAACTCGGCGGGCTCGGTGACAAGCAGCGCAGCCGCGGTGACCGTGACTCCTGCACCCGTGGCGCCGACGATCACGACGCATCCGCAGTCGGTGACGATTGCAAGCGGTGGGACCGCGACGCTCACGGTCGCTGCGACAGGTACGCCGACGCCGACCTACCAATGGCGCAACGGCACCACCGCCATTGCGGGAGCGACGAGCGCGTCGTATGCGGCGACCGCCGCTGGCTCGTACACGGTGGTGGTGACCAACCCGGCCGGCTCGGTGACGAGCAGCACCGCGACGGTAACCGTAACCCCGGCCCCCGTATCGCCGACGATCACGACGCAGCCGCAGTCGGTGACGATTGCCAGCGGTGGGACGGCGACGCTCACGGTCGCGGCGACGGGCACACCGACGCCAACCTACCAATGGCGCAGCGGCGCCACCGCCATTGCCGGTGCGACGAGCGCTTCGTATGCGGCGACCGCCGCTGGCTCGTACACGGTGGTGGTGACCAACTCTGCCGGTTCGGTGACGAGCAGCGCCGCGACGGTGACCGTGACCCCTGCCACCGTGGCGCCGACGATCACGACGCAGCCGCAGTCAGTGACGATTGCCAGCGGTGGCACGGCGACGCTCACGGTCGCTGCGACGGGTACGCCGACGCCGACTTATCAGTGGCGCAACGGCGCCACCGCCATTGCCGGTGCGACGAGCGCGTCGTATGCGGCGACCGCGGCTGGAACGTACACGGTGGTGGTGACCAACTCGGCCGGCTCGGTGACGAGCAGCGCCGCCACGGTGACCGTAACCCCGGCCCCCGTGGCGCCGACGATCACGACGCAGCCGCAGCCGGTGACGATTACCAGCGGCGGCACGGCGACGCTTTCGGTCGTCGCGACGGGCACGCCGACGCCGACGTACCAATGGCGCAGCGGAACCACCGCCATTACTGGGGCGACGAGCGCGTCGTACTCGACGCAGGTGGCGGGCACGTACTCGGTGGTCGTGAGCAACTCGGCCGGCTCGGTGACGAGCAGCGCCGCGACGGTGACCGTGACCCCGGCCCCCGTGGCGCCGACGATCACGACACAGCCGCAGTCGGTGACGATTGCCAGCGGTGGGACGGCGACGCTCACGGTTGCTGCGACAGGCACGCCGACGCCGACCTACCAATGGCGCAACGCAAACGGCCCCATCACGGGTGCGACCAGTTCGTCGTACTCGACCAGCGCTGCCGGCCCCTACACGGTGGTGGTCACCAACGCCGCTGGCTCGGTCACCAGCGCCACGGCGACCGTGACTGTGGGCGCCCCGCCGGCTATCACGACGCAGCCGCAGTCGGCGACGATCACGGGCACGCAGACAGCGACGCTGCGCGTGGCGGCGACCAGCACCGCGTCGGTGAGCTTCCAATGGCGCATCGGGAACACCAATATTGCTGGGGCGACGTCGGCCACGTACACCACCGGTGTTGCCGGCACCTATACGGTCGTTGTCTCCAACGTGTTTGGTTCGACGACCAGCAACTCAGCCACGGTCACGCGCCGGTGAACCGTTGGCGAATGACGTTCGACACTGTGGTGGCGCGTGTCCGGCGCGCACCATGCGGTTCCCGAAGGATTGATGGATGCGCACCATGCTGCCCCGAAACGTCCCCGTCCTGCGCACTGCCGCCGCATCAGCGGTTCTTGCGGTCGCCCTGATCGCGGCCGTGGCGCAGGCGCAGACCGCCGCGTCCGACGTGATCACCGGCAAATCGCTCACGGCCGACAGCGTGCTCGACGCGCTCGACCCCCAGGCCGTGCGCACGCGCAGCTTCAAGCTCGGCGGTGCTCGCACGTCGGCGCAACCCGCGCGGGCCAGCGCGTCGCTGCTGGTCACGTTCGAAACCGGCTCGGCTGACCTGACCACCGCCGCAAGGCAGCAGCTCGACGTGGTTGCCAGCGCGCTGAAGAACGACCGGCTCGCCAGCTACGGCTTCGTGGTCGAAGGCCACGCCGACCCGCGCGGCGAGCCCGACGCGAACCTGATGTTGTCGAAAGAACGTGCCGAAAGCGTCAGGCGCTACCTGATGACGCGCCACGGCATCGAGGCCGCCCGCCTGACAGCCGAAGGCCGCGGCGACCGCGACCTTCTCAACCGCGATTTGCCGGCGGCGCCCGAGAACCGGCGCGTGACGTTTGTGACGCGGCAGCCGTAGCCAGCTGGCTGGTCCGGTCGCCCAGATCCTTTCGGGGCGACTGAAATCGACGGCCGAGGCGACGGCTGCTAAGTGCATTGCGTTGCCGTTGTCACATCAGACTACAAAGCTGTGGCTTGGCGGGCACGCAAGATTACGCAGTCTTAACGTGGGAGTCCAAAACATGAAGAGTTCGTTTCAAACCACCCCCGCCATGGCCTTCGCCGTGCTTGCCTTGGCCGCTTGCGGCGGAGGAGGGGAAGTAGACAACTCGACTTCGTCGCCCTCGTCCACGAAGCCGCCGTTCGGGGCTACCGTGGCCGACCGCCACGCAGTTGCAGCCGCCGCGGCACAAGCCGTCGATGGGACGTCACCGCCGCAGCTTCAAACGGGAGGCGACAACTGGGTGCTGTTGGCGCCGGAAGGGCAGACGTTCCGGCTCGAGGTGCCGCAGCGCGTGCGCTATGGGTCCGGTACGACCTGGGTCGAACGTGATCTGCCCGCGGGCGAATTTTCCTGCACCAACGCCTTCTTTGGCGTCGACCCACTGCCCAACGTCGTCAAGCGCTGCGAGGCGCTGGTCGTGTCGCCGACCGGCCCGTGGTTGCCCCTGGTGGGCGAATACCACGACTTCGCGCTCGCGGTTCCTTCGCGTGTGCGCTACGGATTCGGCGCGACATGGTTCGAACGCGACTTGCCTGCGGGCGATGCGAGCTGCAGCAACGAGTTCTTCGGTGTGGATCCAGTGGTGGGCACCATCAAGCAATGCGAGGTGCTCGCCGGTGTGCCCAGCGGACCGTGGTCGCCGCTGGTCGGCGAATACCTGAACTTCAGACTCCCAGCGCCAGGTCGCGTGCGCTACGGCTTCGGCACCACGTGGTTGGAGCGCGATCTGCCTGCGGGTGATGCGAGCTGCACCAACGAGTTTTTCGGCCTGGATCCGGTGGTGGGCACCATCAAGCGCTGTGAACTTCTTGGTGGCACGCCACCACCGCCGCCACCGCCACCGCCACCGCCACCGCCACCGCCGCCACCGCCGCCGCCGCCACCGCCGCCGCCGCCGCCGCCGCCACCGCCGCCGCCGCCACCACCGCCACCACCGCCGCCACCGCCACCGCCACCGCCTCCACCGCCACCGCCACCACCGCCTCCGCCACCGCCACCGCCACCGCCACCGCCACCGCCTCCGCCTCCGCCTCCACCGCCAGCGGGTCTGACGGTCAACGGCAAGGCCACATTCACCTCGGTTCCGAACCGGGCCGGTGGTGCACTGGACTACGCCGCGGCGTCCGACAAGCCGGTTCGTGGTGCGACGGTGCAACTGGTCGATGCGACCGGCAGCGCCGTGGCCTCGACCACCACGGACGCGCAGGGCGACTACCGCCTGACGGCAGCGACGGCCGCTGCGCCCGTGCGGGTGCGCGTGCTGGCCCGGCTTGCCGGTACGGGTTTCGATTTCTCGGTCGCCGACAACACGGACAGCGGCGCGCTGTACGGCATGGACTCGCAGGCGGTGACCCCGCCCGCGGGCACCCCTACCACCGTGAACGTGCATGCGCCTTCGGGCTGGGGCGGCTCGTCCTACACCGCCACACGCGTGGCCGGTCCGTTCGCCGTGCTTGATGTCGCCTACATGGCCAAGGAGAAATTGTTCGGCGCGTCACCCAGCGCCGCGCTGACACCGGTGACGATCTTCTGGAGCCCGAACAACGTTCCGGCCGACGGCACGTACATCGACGGGCGCATCGGCACGTCGTCTTTCTTAAGCAGCTTGCCTGCCAATATCGCTGGCCCGCTGGGGGTGCCGACCGGCTCGCCGGCGGTTTTCCTGCTCGGTGCCGAGAACACCGACACCGACGAGTACGACAGCGCCGTGGTCGCGCACGAGATCGGCCACTACGTGCAGCACGTCGCCTCACGCGACGACAGCATCGGGGGCCAGCACACCAGCGGCGACCGGCTCGACATGCGCGTGGCCTTCTCCGAAGGCTGGGGCTACGGTTGGTCGAGCATGGTGCGAGAGTCGCCCGTGAACGCCGACTCGCTCGGCGCGCGGCAGTCTTCGGGCTTCGACATCAACGTCACGGAGTTTCCGGACGCTACCGGCTGGTACAGCGAGGGCACCGTGCAGTACCTGATGTGGCAGCACTACCAAGACGCCAGCATCGGCTTCGGCGGCATCTACGCCGCGTTGACGAGCCTTCGCACCGCGCCCACCTTCTCGACGATCTTCAGCTTCAACGAAGCACTTCGTGCGGCACGGCCTGCCGCGTCCGGCACCATTGCCTCGCGCTCGGCGGCTGTGGGCGTCAACGGCAACAACGGCTACGGCGACGGCGAGACGAACGACGGGACCGTGGCGTCGTCCTTGCCGGTCTACAAGACGCACACGGCGCCGCTGGGCGCGGCGCAACAGTACTGTCTTGTGTCGCCGCAGGGTACGTTCAACAAGCTCGGCAACACCGCCTTCGTCAGGTTCACGGCCAGCGGCACGCGCACGATCAGGGTGGCGCGAGCGGCCAACACCACGGAGACAACAGACCCCGACGTGGATCTCGTCCGCTCGAATGGACAGGCCAGCACCCACGTTTCGGAAGTGGCCAATGTCGAGACGATCTCCAACGTCAATCTACCGTCGGGCACGCACGTGATGGCGATCGGCGACTTCGAGCTGGCCACGACGGGCGAGACGCGCTGCTTCGAACGTCACGATCAACTGAACCTTCGGAGCTGCTCATGAAGCTTGTTCGTACCTCGACCACCGCCTTGATCGTCAGGGCCGGGTTTGTCACGCTGGCCGGCGTGCTGCTCTTCGGCAACGCCACGATGGCCGGCCCCGGTGGTGACGTGGCCGCCAAGGCCGGCTCGGGCGTACGCCACACCGCCGTGACGCCCAAGAACATCGCCCTCGGCGTGGCGACGCCGCTGACCCTGACGTTCGACGCAGCCACGGTTGCCGACGCACGCGCCGAAGTGCGGGCCCCGCTCGGCATGACGGTCACGCGCGCCGACGGCAGCGCGGTAGGCGTCGTCGAATTGGCGGTGGGCAGGCCCACGGTTGTCGATTTGCTCGTCACCGCGCAGTACGACGGGATGCAGTACCTCGACGTCGACACCCGGCAGAACGCGCGACGGTCGGTGCGTTCGGTGCCGCTGGGCGTGGGCAGCGGCGTGATGAAGAAGCTCGAGTCGAGCGGACGCGTCGAGACCATGTCTGACGGCCGACGCGTCAAAGTCATGCAGGGCGAAACACGCTGACCCTCGTCAGCGTGTCAGCGCCTCAGCGCGCCGCCCCGATTTCTTCGACGCTCAACAGCGCTGCGCCGTAGCCCTGGGCACAAGCCGGCTGCGCCGCGGCGCATTCGACGCGGCCGATGAAGGGGCTGCGCTCTCCGGCTGACCTCGCGGCCCAACGCGATTTAGCGTCGGCGAGCTCGAAGGCCGGAATGTCCTGGTCTTTCGTCACCAGCCCGGTCCCGTCGAAGGACCGCGGGTTGCGCGACACGACCACCAGCAGGTGGTTCACGCCCGGTGGCCCAGCCGACTCGAGCACCCAGCTTTCGCGCGGCAGTTGCAGCGTGCGTGCGGCGTCGACCCGGTTGCGTTTGTCGCGAGCGTTCGGAAACAGCAGGTGGAAATGCGATTGGTCGGTGCCGCTGGCGAACACGTAGACGTAGCCCGCCTGCGATGACTGCACGCTGAAGCCCAGCCGGTCACGCCCGATCACCAGCCGCGGCTTCGTAGCCTTGGCCTGCACAGCGATCGCAGGGTCGGAACCGGCGGCGATGTCTTGCAGCGCGGCCAGCACGGTGAAGGGCGCCGGCGCAGTGGGTGGCGACGTGATCTGGGGCGTGGTCGGGGACGTGATCGAGGGCGTGGGTGATGGCGCGGGTGATGGCGCGGGTGAGGGCGAAGGCAAGGGCGAAGGTGTCGCGGCTGGCACCGCAACGTCTGGTGAGGTGGCAGCAGGCGTCGAGACCGGTGGTGTGGCCACTTCGCGCGTGTCGCTGGTGGCCCACCACCACGCCAGTGCCATCAGCAGCAGCGCGGACAGCGGCACGATGGCGACAAGCAGCGCCGGCCGGCCACGCGGTTCGCTGCGGACATCGCGGTTGCGCGACGCTGGTGGCGAAGCAGGCGCCTGCCCCGTCTGCCCGGTCTGCGTGGCCTGCGTGGTTCGAGCGACGGCCGCGATCGGCGCCGACGCCGCACGCGCCGCCTCCAACACCGCGGCGGCCTGCGCGGGGTCGAGGATCACCGTGGCTTCTTCGTCACGAACAGCCGCAGCGTTCTCCTTTGCATTTTTCGGCGACCGCGGCAGCAGCGCGCGCAGCGCCTGGACGCTCTGCAGGCGCTCGTCGGGCTTCACCGCCATGCCGCGATCGATTGCGGTCAGCAACGCGCGCGAGTACAGGCCCTCGACGGCGCCCGAGGCTGGCGTCAGGCCGTCGTGAATCAGGCGGCCCACCGAAGGCTCGGGCACGCGGCCGGTCACGGCGTCGTACAGGGTTGCGCACAACGCGTAGATGTCGGTCCACGGGCCTTGGCGCGCCTGCGGTGTTTCGGCGTACTGCTCGATCGGCGCATACCCCGGCTTCAAGATCACCGTCAGCGCCTGCGTCGCGCCGCCGATCACGCGGCGTGCCGCGCCGAAGTCGAGCAGCAACGGGCGCACTCCCGCGTTGTCATCGTCGAGCAGCAGGATGTTGTCGGGCGCGATGTCGCGGTGGTAGCACTGCTGCGCGTGCATCACCTCGAGCGCGTCGAGCAGGGGGTGCAGCATCTGCAGCAGCGCGACTTCGTCCGCGCGGCCGCCTTCGCGCGCAAGCCACTCGCGCAACGTCGGACCGTGGTACAGCGGCATCACCAGGTAGGCGGTGCCGTTCTCCTCCCAGAACCGGTACACCTTCACCAGCGCCGGGTGGTCGAAGCTGGCCAGCAGGCGCGCTTCGTTGACGAAGCTGCGCAGCCCCAACTCGAACGTCGGGCGTTGGCGTTCGGTGCGCGGCACCACGCGTTGCCCCTCGCTGCGCTGGGCCAGCGACGAAGGCATGTATTCCTTCAGCGCGATCGTGCGGCCCAGCAGGGTGTCGCGCGCGCGATAGACGACGCTGAAGCCGCCTTCGCCGACCAGGCCTTCGACCTCGAACTCTTGCACGCGCGAGCCTGAGGGCAATGCGTTGCCGTGCATGCCACTGCGTTCGGGTTGTGACGCATCGGGATAGGCCGGCTGCGGCGAGCCGATGACCGTGGGGTCGACGTCACTCATGAGGATGAAGATGGTAGCGGTGCGCCATCGTGGCGATGGTGGCCGCGTGCGGGACATGACTTTCGGCAGGTGGCGCATGTCGGGGCGCTGCCTAGAGTGCGCTTCGTCCGCACACAACACGGCAACCCGCATCTTCATGTCCTCCATCGCCGTCGATTCGCTGCTCGCCCCCGTGAGTGACGCTTCCCCGTGCGGCGAAGACATGTCCTCGGGAACCGAGCTGTTCGTGCTCGAGGCCGAAGCCCGTGGCAAGCCCGAACAGCAGTTCGGCGAAAAGATCATCCCTGCGGTGCCGCCCGACTGGGCCGACGTGCGCGATCAGGCCAGCGCGCTGCTGGCGCGCACGCGTGACCTTCGCATCGTGATGTACCTGCTGCGCGCGGCGACGAGGCTCGAGGGCCTGACGGGCTTTCACGCCGGCCTGCGCGTGCTGCGTGGGCTGGTCGAAACACGCTGGGAACACGTGTTCCCACTGACCGAAGCCGCCGACGAACACGACCCCTACGAACGCGCCAATGCGCTGGCCGCACTGGCAGACCGCGAAACCGTGATGGCCGACCTGCGCGCCGCACGCATCGGCGCCGACCGCGCAGCGTGCACGGTCGGCGAAGTCGAGCACGCCTTCATCGAGCAGTCCGAAGCCGATCCGCAGACCAATCGCAGGGCGCTGCGTGAACGCATCGAAGCAAGCTGCAAAGCCAGTCCCACCCTTGCCGACGCGTTGACCGGCTGCGCGGCCGAACTGGCGGCGCTCGAGGCTGCGTTCAACACCCACGCCCCCGGCGGCGGCCCTGACCTGAAGGCGATGGCGCGCCTGCTCGGTGCGCTGGCGTCCGTCGGCCGCGGGCTGAAGGGCGAACCCGCTGCTGCGGACGGCGACGGCGCTGCGGCCACGTCCACGTTCACGAATGGCGCAGCTGGCGCCGACACGTCCACGGGCGGCATGCGCAGTCGCGCCGACGCGGCACGCCTGCTGGGCACGGTGTGCGACTGGCTCGAGGCGAACGAGCCCGGGCACCCGGCACCGCTTCTGGTGCGTCGCGCGCAACGCCTGCTCGACATGAGCTTCATCGAAATCATCCGCGACATGGTTCCTGAAAGCGCGGACGCGGTCGAACGCCTGGCGGGCGGTCCGCGGCCGTAGTTCCCCCGAGTTCGTTCCCTCGACTTTCAACCCACAGCCAAGGACCTCACATGGCCACCAGCAGTCAGAAGTTCATCGCCCGCAACCGCGCACCACGCGTGCAGATCGAATACGACGTGGAGCTGTACGGCGCCGAGAAGAAGATCCAACTGCCGTTCGTGATGGGCGTGCTGTCGGACCTGTCGGGCAAGTCCGAGGTGGAACAGCCGCCGATCGACCAGCGCAAGTTCGCCGACGTCAACGTCGACAACTTCGACTCGTACCTGAAGTCCACCGCGCCGCGTGTGGCGATGACGGTGCCCAACACGCTGACAGGCGAGGGCAACCTGTCGGTGGCGATCACCTTCGACAGCATGGACGACTTCACCCCCGGCAACGTCGCACGCAAGGTCGACGCGCTGAGCAAGTTGCTGACGGCGCGCCAGGACCTGTCGAACCTGCTGACCTACATGGACGGCAAGGGCGGCGCCGAAGAGCTGTTGGCGAAGGTCGTGGCCGACCCGGCGCTGCTGAAGTCGCTGGCCGAGACGGCCAAGCCCGCCGACGACGGCAAGGCTTCCTGAGCCAACGCCCGAAGCCGCAGCCGCATCAAGACCACGAGGAGAGAGCACCATGGCCGAATCATCGGAAGCGAAGTCCGCCCTAGGCGGTGTGCAGTACGAAGGCAGCGATTTCGCGAGCCTGCTGCAGAAAGAGTTCAAGCCCAAGTCGAACGAAATGACCACCGCGGTCGAATCCGCGGTGCAAACGCTGGCGCAGCAGGCGCTGGGGAACACTGCGCTCATCGGCAGTGATGTCATCGCGTCGATCGAATCGATGATCGCCGCGCTGGACAAGAAGCTCACCGAGCAGGTGAACATGATCCTGCACCACGCCGACTTTCAGAAACTGGAAAGCGCGTGGCGCGGTCTGCACTACCTGGTGAACAACACCGAGACCGACGAGATGCTGAAGATCCGCGTCTTCAACATCACGAAGGCCGACCTGGCCAAGACACTCAAGCGCTTCAAGGGTACGGCCTGGGACCAGAGCCCGATCTTCAAGAAGGTGTACGAAGAGGAATACGGCCAGTTCGGCGGCGAACCCTTCGGTGCATTGGTGGGTGACTACTACTTCGACCACAGCGCGCCCGACGTGGAAATGCTGGGCGAGATGTCGAAGGTGGCCGCAGCGGCGCACACGCCGTTCCTGTCGGCCGCCGAGCCGGCACTGATGCAGATGGACTCGTGGCAGGACCTGGCCAAGCCGCGTGACCTGACGAAGATATTCACGACGCCCGAATATGCCGCGTGGCGTTCGCTGCGCGAATCACCCGACTCGATCTACCTTGGCCTGGCGATGCCGCGTTTCCTGGCGCGCATGCCGTACGGCGCAAAAACCAACCCGGTCGAGGATTTCGACTTCGAGGAAGAAACCGCGGCCGGCGACCACGGCAAGTACACCTGGGCGAACTCGGCCTACGCGATGGCGGTGAACATCACGCGCAGCTTCAAGATGTACGGCTGGTGCACGCGCATCCGCGGCGTGGAATCAGGCGGCGCGGTCGAAGGACTGCCGGCGCACACCTTCCCGACCGACGAAGGCGGCGTGGCGATGAAGTGCCCGACCGAGATCGCGATCAGCGACCGCCGCGAAGCCGAACTGGCGAAGAACGGCCTGATGCCGCTGCTGCACCGGAAGAACTCCGACTTCGCGGCCTTCATCGGCGCGCAGTCCCTGCAGAAGCCCGCGGAGTATGACGACGCCGACGCGACCGCGAACGCCAACCTGTCGGCGCGTCTGCCTTACATGTTCGCGGTGTGCCGCTTCGCGCACTACCTGAAGTGCATCGCGCGCGACAAGGTCGGTTCGTTCAAGGAACGCGCAGACATGCAGAAATGGCTCAACAACTGGATCATGAATTACGTGGACGGTGATCCGGTCAACTCTTCCGAAGACGTAAAGGCCCGCCGGCCTCTCGCCGCCGCGGAGGTTGTTGTGGAAGAGGTTCCTGGCAACCCCGGGTACTACACGTCCAAGTTCTTCCTGCGGCCGCACTATCAGCTCGAAGGGCTGACGGTGTCGCTCAGGTTGGTTTCCAAACTCCCGTCGCAGAAGGGCGCGTAGGGTCTTCGAAGACGGGTTCATCGCCGATAAATCACCGAAGCAAGCAAGGAGCAAGACATCATGGATATCGACACCCACATGAAGATGCCCGACGTACCGGGCGAATCCAAGCACAAGGACAACAAGGACGAGATCGAGGTGATCTCGTGGAACTGGGGCGTGAACAACGCCGCCACCATTTCGGGCGGTGGCTCGGGCAGGGGCAAGGCCGTCGGCGGCAACTTCATGTTCACGCACCGCTACGACAAGGCGTCGCCCGTGCTGGCCAAGAAGTGCATCAGCGGCGCCCACTTCGGTGAAGTCGTCATGACGGCGCGCAAGGCCGGCGACGGGCAGAAGGACTTCATGAAGATCACGATGAAGGAAGTCTTCATCACCGGCGTGCAGCCGGCGTCGGCTGGCGACGGTTCGATCATGGAGAACGTGGCGCTGAGCTACGGCCAGATCGGCTTCGAATACAAGCCGCAGGACGACAAGGGCGCGCTGGGCGGGCCTGTCAGCTTTGACTGGAACGTGAAGACGACCGAGTTGAAGTGAACCTTCGCGCGGCCTGCCTTGCGGCGGGCCGCGCCTCTATTTTCGGTAGGCCGACGGAGCCACGCGATGCCCGCACCCCCCATCTCCAACACCGCGTACGGCGATATCGACGTTTTCCTCCACCTGCTGATGAAGCGCGCCGGCAAGATCAAGGGTGAGGCCACGTCGCCCGACCATGTCGACGACATCGCGCTGAAGGGCTGGAGCTGGGGCGTGGCCGCCAGCTCGGCGATCGGCTCGACACAAGCCACCGCGCGGCGCAGCTACAAAGCGCTGACGCTGACCAAAGGCCTCGACCGCGCGTCCACTGCGCTGATGTCGGCGCTGGTGACGAACGACGAAATCAAGGAAGCGAAGATCTCGCTGCGGCGGGCCGGCGGTACCCAGGACGACTATTACGTCATCATGCTCGAGCGCGGGCGCATCGCGTCGCTGGACCAATCGGTCGACGCCGAAGGCAGCGCGGTCGAGACGATGTCGATCGTGTTCAACAAGATCAACGTCGAGTACCGGCAGCAGCAGAAGGTCGGCCACGCCGGTGCCACGTCGACCTTCAGCGACGAGATATTCGCAGCGTGAATACCAACGTGAATACCACCGCCCAGGATGCTTTGCGCGCAGGCGACCCCGCCGCGGCGCTCGCCGATTTGCAGCAGCAGGTTCGCGCCGACGCCGCCAACCCGAAGCTGCGCATCTTTCTCTTCCAACTGCTGGCGATCACCGGCCAGTGGCAACGCGCGCTGACGCAACTCGAGCTGTGCGGCGAACTCGACCATGGTGCGCTGGCGATGGTGCAGACCTACCGCGACGCCATTCAGTGCGAGGCGCTGCGCGAAGCGGTGTTCGCCGGCAAGAACATGCCCCATTTGCTTGGTCGCTCCGAAGCCTGGGTCGCGCTGATGGCCCAGGCGCTGGCGGCCGACGCGCAGGGCGATGGTGCAGGTGCCTTTGCATTGCGCGCGCAGGCGATGGACGACGCGCCGGCACGGCCCGCGCGCATCGGCGACCGCGATTTCGCTTGGGTGGCCGACGCTGACTCGAGGCTCGGCCCCATCCTCGAGGTGATTATTTCCGGCCGCTACGCGTGGCTGCCGATGGACAGCATCGCAAAACTCGAGATCGAAGCACCGACCGACCTGCGTGACCTGGTGTGGATACCGTGCGACGATCGAAATGACGAACGGTGGCAGCACCATGGCGCTGCTGCCGGCGCGTTACCCGGGCACCGCCTCGTCGACCGACGGCGCGCTGCTGATGGGGCGGCGCACCGAGTGGCTCGACATGGGCCATGACCAATACCGTGGCCTGGGGCAGAAGCTGCTGGCGACCGATCAACACGAGGTCGGCATTTTCGACGTGCGCGAAATCGTGTTTGACGAAGACGCCGAAGGGCCGATGACGATCGCGTCGGAGATCTAGGGCGTTCATGGCGACCGTCGACATCCGTGACCGCCTGCAGCCCGCGCTGTTGGACCGGCTGTCGATGGACGCCACCGGCGACGAAGCCACCTCGGGCCGCGCGATGTCGAAGCAGCAATTTCGCCAATCGGTGCTGCGTGACCTGACCTGGTTGTTCAACGCCACGCGGTCCCTGCTGCGTGCCGAGGTCGAGCGCCACCCTGACCTGGCCGGCTCGGTGTTGGCCTACGGCCTACCGCCGCTGGCGGGCGAGCTGGCCAGCAAGCTCGACATCACCGTGCTCGAGCGCACCATCCGCGACACCATCGTGCGCTTCGAACCGCGCATCCTGCCGACGACGCTGAAGGTTCGCGCGGTCGAGCTCGACAACGTGCTCGAATCGCACAACCGCATCGAATTCGTCATCAGCGGACACCTGTGGTCGCAACCGATTCCGCTCGAGATCCTGCTGCGCACGCAGGTTGATCTCGAGGCAGGGCTTGTCGAAGTGGTCGACGCGCAGGCTGCGCCACCAACACGTTCACGCACGAACCCGAACGAGTACTGAAAAGGCAGCTCCTCGCGATGGACCCACGACTGCTGCGCCTTTACAGCGACGAACTGGCCCACGTGCGCGACATGGGCGCCGAGTTCGCGCGCCAGTTTCCGCGCGTGGCGGGCCGTCTGGGCATGGAGACGATGGAGGTCGCCGACCCCTACGTCGAACGGCTGCTCGAAGGTTTCGCATTCCTGGCCGCGCGCGTGCAGCACAAGCTCGAGGCCGAACACCCGCGGCTGCTGGCGCACCTGATCGAGTCGACCTATCCGAACTTCCTCGCGCCGGTGCCGTCGATGCTGATCGCGCGCATCGACGCCGACACACTCGACCCGAACCTGACGAAGGGCCACGTGATTCCGCGTGGCAGCGTGCTGCGGTCGACCGTCGCGCGCGGGCAGGACACGCAGTGCGAATTTCGTACCGCGCACGCGGTCGAGTTGTGGCCGGTCGAGATCGCGTCGGTGCGCGTGTTCACGCAGGGCGGCGATGTGCCGATCTCGCGCCTGCCCGCGTCGAAAGGCTTCCGCTGCGGCCTGCGCATTCGTTTGCGTGCCAGCGGCGGCGCGCGCTTCGACCGGCTGGGTATGAAGGCGCTGGCGTTTTACATCAGCGCGAGTGACGACACCGCCGCGCGCCTGGCCGAATTGGTCCTCGGCCGCTGCATGGGCACCTGGGTCAGCGGCGCTGGTGCAGCCACACCGCCGCAGGCGATGTGGTCCGACCCCGAGTCGAGTATTCGCCACGTGGGCACCGACCCGAACGAAGCGCTGCTGCCGGAAAGCCTGCGCACGTTTTCGGGTCACCGGCTGATTCAGGAATTCGCCGCGCTGCCGCAGCGTTTGCAGTTCTTCGAATTCGGTGACCTGGCGCGCCGGCTCGCGAAGGTCGCTTCGAGCGAGTGCGATCTGGTGCTCTTCTTCGACCGCCAGTTCGCCGGCCTCGAGGCGCAGGTCGACGATGCCGCGCTGTCGTTGAACTGCACGCCCGCGATCAATCTCTTCCCGAAGCGGCTCGACCGCGTCAACGTCGCCGCATCGGCGTGGGAGTACCACGTGGTTGCCCGACCGCACGCGGCCGATGGACTTCGAGGTGCACAGCCTGCTGTCGGTCACCGGCTACGGCACGGGCACCGTGCAGCAGCAGCGCTTCACGCCGATGTACGGCGTGACGCTGGACGATGACGCGACCAGTGACGGCCACTTCACGCTGCGACGCGAGCTGCGGCGCTTGTCGATCGAACAAAAGCAGCAGGGAACGCGGTCGTCGTATGTCGGCGACGAGGTGTATATCTCGATCGTCGACGGCCGACGCGCCCCGGCCATGGCGGCTGCGGGCCCGGGTAGCGCCACACGTGGTGGCGAATTGCGCCAGCTTGCGGTCGAGGCGCTGGTCAGCAACCGCGACCTGCCAGGGCTGCTGCCGGCGCAGACCGACGACGCGACCTTGTGGCGTTGGGACGGCTCGGGCCCCGTGCGAGGCGTGAAGGTGCTGCGTGGGCCGACGCGGCCGGTGTCGCGTGCGATCACCGGTGACCTGGGCTGGCGGCTCGTACGCCACCTCGGGCTCAACCACCTGTCGTTGGTCGAGTCTTCGCCGCAACAGGCTGCGGCGGCCTTGCGCGACACGCTGAAGCTCTATGGCCCGCCCGACGACGTCGCCTGGTCACGCCTGGCCGAAGGCATTCAGGCGCTGCGGCTGCGGCCGTCGGTGCGCAGGCTGCCGGTGCGTGGGCCGATTGCGTACGGCACCGGGATCGACATCACGCTCGATGTCGACGAGCTTGCCTGTCAGGGCACCGGCGCATTCGTGTTCGCCACCGTGCTCGAGAACTACTTTCGCCGCCACGCGGCCATCAACGCGTTCACGCGCGTCACGCTGCGCAGCCCACAACGCGGTGAGTTGCACACATGGCCGCCGCGCATCGGCACGTCGGAACTGGTATGACCCACGACGTGCAAGCGCTGCTGGCCGCGATCGAGCGCGAGCCGTGGGCGTTCGACTTCTTCGACGTGATGCGCAAGCTCGAGCAGGGCAGCGGCGCGCCGCGCTGGGGCACGGCGTACAAGCCCGCTGACGAGCCGCTGCGGCTTTCGCAAGAGGCTTCGCTCGAATTCCCGCCAGCGATGCTGGCGAGGTTGCAGCCGGGCGTGGTGAAGCCGCGGCTGGACGTACGCTTCTTCGGCTTGTTCGGCTCGCAGGGGCCGCTGCCGCTGCACCTGACCGAACACGTGTACGAACGCGAGCACCATCGCAATGACCCGGTGCCCGCGCGGTTCCTCGACATCTTTCAGCACCGCCTGATCACGCTCTTCTATCGCGCGTGGGCGCAGTCGCAGCCGGTGGTGCAACACGACCGTCCGGCCGACGACCGCTACGCCGTGTGGCTGGGTTCGACGATCGGGCTGGTGCCCGAGCTGGACAAACCTCGCGGCGACGAGGTGCCCGACGAAGCGTGGCTGCATCAGGCCGGGCTGATGTCCACGCGCAGCCCGCATCCAGAAGGTTTGGCGAAGGTCTTGCGTCACCACTTCGGCGTCGGCGTCGCAGTGATCGGCAACGTGGCGCACTGGCTTCCGATCGACCGTGACGAACGTTCGCGCCTCGGCCTGGGGGCGCGCGCGCCGCGTGTCCGCGAAGGCATCGCACGCCTGGGTGAAAGCGCCGTCATCGGCACCCGGCTGTGGAGCGCGCAGCACAAGTTCCGCATCCGCCTCGGGCCGTTGACGCTGGCGCAGTATGAAGGCTTCTGTCTGCCAGGCAGCCGCGCATGGCGACACTTGGTGCCGTGGGTGCAGCGCTATGCGGGGCACGCGACGCGCTGGGATGCGCAACTTCGTCTCGCGCGCCAACACTTGCCGCAGCCTGCGCTGGGTCGTCACGTGCGCCTGGGTATGACGACGTGGCTCGGTGACCGCAAGCGTGACCGCCACCTGCGAGATCGCGACGACCTTTGCCTGCCCGGGCGGCTGACTGCGTTGCGCACCGCGCGTGCCACCCAACCAACACCATCACCATGACCGACATCTCCCGCACCGCGCTATTCGGCAAGCTGAATGCGTTGTCGTACAAGGCCATCGAAGGCGCCACCGTCTTCTGCAAGCTGCGCGGCAACCCGTATGTCGAGCTTCAGCACTGGTTCGCGCAAATACTGAATCAGCCCGACAGCGACTTGCATCGCATCGTTCGCCACTTCGGCATCGACACCGGCAAGCTTGCGAGCGACCTCACGGCGTCGCTCGACCGCCTGCCGCGCGGCGCCAGTTCGATCAGCGATTTGTCCAGCTGGGTCGAAGCCGCGGTCGAACGCGCGTGGGTCTACGGTTCGTTGATGTTCGGCGACACCAAGGTGCGCACGGGCTACCTCGTCGTGGGTCTGCTGAAGACGCAGAACATGCGCGCGGTGCTGATGTCGATCAGTCGCCAGTTCGAACATGTCGACGTTGCCGCGTTGATACGTGACTTCGCGAAGATCGTGGCCGGCTCGCCCGAAGACGCGCAATCCGCCACCGACGGCAGCGCCGCACCCGGTGAAGCCAGCGACGCCATCGCCCCCGCGCAGATGGGCAAGCAGGAGGCGCTGAAGCGCTTCACCACCGACCTGACCGAGCAGGCGCGCGGCGGCAAGATGGACCCGATCGTCGGCCGCGACGACGAGATCCGCCAGGTGGTCGACATCCTGATGCGCCGTCGGCAGAACAACCCGATCCTGGTCGGCGAAGCGGGCGTAGGCAAAACCGCGGTGGTCGAAGGTTTTGCGCAGCGCATCGCGCGCGGCGACGTGCCGCCGTCGTTGAAAGACGTGGAGTTGCGAACGCTCGACGTGGGCCTGCTGCAAGCCGGCGCCAGCATGAAGGGCGAGTTCGAACAGCGCCTGCGTTCGGTCATCGACGAAGTGCAGGCGAGCCCGAAACCGGTGATTCTGTTCGTCGACGAAACACATACGCTGGTCGGTGCCGGTGGTGCCGCGGGCACGGGCGATGCTGCCAACCTGCTGAAGCCCGCGCTCGCGCGCGGCACGCTGCGCACGATCGGCGCGACCACGTTTGCCGAATACAAGAAACACATCGAAAAAGACCCCGCGCTGACCCGCCGCTTCCAGACCGTGCAGATCGACGAGCCCAGCGAAGAGCGTGCGGTGTTGATGATGCGCGGCGTGGCATCGACGATGGAAAAGCACCACCAGGTGCAGATCCTCGACGAAGCGCTCGAGGCCGCGGTGAAGCTGTCGCACCGCTACATCCCCGCTCGGCAGTTGCCCGATAAGAGCGTCAGCCTGCTCGACACCGCGTGCGCGCGCGTGGCCGTCAGCCTGCACGCCACGCCTGCGAGCGTGGACGACAGCCGCAAACGCATCGATGCACTGAATACCGAACTGGCCATCATCGGCCGCGAGCAGGCCGTGGGCATCGAGATCGGGCAACGCGACGTGAAGGCGAACAAGTATCTTGTCGAAGAGCAGTCGCGCCTTGCCGTGCTCGAGGACCGCTGGAAGGCCGAGCGCGAACTTGTCGATCAGATCCTCGAGTTGCGCGCGTTGCTGCGTGGCGGCGGCACGCAGGCCGTGGACAGCACGAGTACCAAACTCGAGGCGGCCGCGGACGCGTTGCCCACCGACACGCCCGCGCCGCAAGACGACGCGCGCCGCCGCGAGCAGCGCATCCAGCTTCAGCAGCTTCAAGCGAAGCTGGCCGAACTGCAAGGCGAAGACCCGCTGATCCTGCCCACCGTCGACTACCAGGCCGTGGCCGCGGTCGTCGGCGACTGGACCGGCATTCCCGTGGGCCGCATGGCGCGCAACGAACTCGACGCTGTGCTGAACATCGCGAAGACGCTCGGCGAACGCGTGATCGGCCAGGACCACGCGATGGAGATGATCGCCAAGCGCATACAGACCTCGCGCGCGGGCCTGGACAACCCACAAAAGCCGATCGGCGTCTTCATGTTGGCGGGCACCAGCGGCGTCGGCAAAACCGAAACCGCGATCGCGTTGGCCGAAGCGCTGTACGGCGGCGAGCAGAACCTGATCACGATCAACATGAGCGAGTTCCAGGAGGCGCACACGGTCAGCACGCTGAAGGGCGCGCCGCCCGGGTATGTCGGCTACGGCGAAGGCGGCGTGTTGACCGAAGCCGTGCGCCGCAAACCCTACAGCGTTGTTCTGCTCGACGAGGTCGAGAAGGCGCACCCCGACGTGCACGAGATCTTCTTCCAGGTATTCGACAAGGGCGGCATGGAAGACGGCGAAGGGCGCTACATCGACTTCAAGAACACGCTGATCATCCTGACGACGAATGCGGGCACGGAACTGATCTCGAAGATGTGCGCCGACCCCGACCTTGCGCCCGACGCGCAGGCACTGGGCAAGGCGCTGCGCGAACCGCTGCTGAAAGTATTCCCGCCCGCGCTGCTGGGCCGCTTGGTGACGATTCCGTACTACCCGCTGACCGACTCGATGCTCAGGCGCATCGCCAAGCTGCAACTGGCCCGCGTCGAAAAGCGCGTGAAGTCGCGCTACGAAATTCCGTTCGAAGTCGGCGACGACGTCCTCGAGCTCGTGGTGTCACGCTGCACCGAAAGCGAATCGGGCGGCCGCATGATCGACACCATCCTCACCAACACCCTGCTGCCTGATTTGAGCCGCACGTTCCTCGAGCGGATGCTCGAGGGGCGACCGGTGAAGGGGGTGAGGGTGGGGGTGAAGGGTGGGGGGTTCGAGTACGTGTTCGACGAGTGACGCCTGACGCACGCTCGAGCGAAGCGCCCCGTCACGCGAGGAACGGGTTCTCGATCTTCAGGGTGCCAACCCGTTGCCCGTGCTGCAGGCCTTCGCTGTAAAGGCGCTTGCACCCGGCTTCCAGCGCAGCGGCCACGATCAAGCTGTCGTAGAAGGAGAAGCCCTGCTTGGCTTGCACTTGGAGCGCCTTGCCGTACAGGTGCGCGTTGGGCTGTACGGTCCATAGCGGCACCAGCACCGCGTCGAGCAGGTCGGCCGCATCGACCGCGGGAAGGACTTGGCGTGCTTTTCGGGTCAAGGCGTGCAACGTCTCCTGCACAACCTGAAAGCTGATGACGCCCGAGCCCGACGCGAGCGCCTCACCCACCAGTGCTTGCGCAATCGCCTGCTTCTTCGGGTCGCGCCGGTCGACCATGTAGACCAGCACGTTGGTGTCGAAGAAATCAGCGGCGCTCATTCAACTCGTCGCGCGTGAACTTGCGACCACCCAGGTCCACGCGCTGGCTGACGCGCTCCACGACCTCCATCGCCCGCGCGGCGCGACGCTTGGCGGCATAGCGAGCCAGCCACAGGCGGAATTGCTCGTTGAGCGTGCTGCCTTCGGCTTGCGCCTGCTCGCGGGCTGCGACGATCAGGTCCTCGTCGGCGGCGAAGGTGATGTTCTTCATGATGTCGGTGGCGGGTGGTGTCGAGGAAGCAGTGTATGCGCCAGCGTGGATTTGGACCAGTGCTTCATGAGAAGTGGAGCTTTGACCAGTGAAGCTGGACCAGTGGAGTTTGGACCAGTGGCCCGTTGACCAGTGGAGTGTTGGCACCGGATGGTTTGCAATGCATCGTGATGTTCGTGATGCTGTTTCAATCCAACGCAATACCGTTCTTCTTGATGATCGCCCCCCACTTCCTGCCTTCACCATCAATGAACGCGGCGAAGCTGGCGGGCGTGCCGCCGCCGATGATCAATCCCTGTTTGACGAAGGCTTCCTTCACCGACGGGTCGCTCAGCACCGCATTCACATCGGCGTTGATCTTGTCGACCAACTCGGCTGGCGTGCCCGCCGCGGTGAAGAGCCCGTTCCACGCCAGGGCTTCGAAACCGGCGTGACCCGACTCGGCGACGGTGGGCAGGTCTTTCATCGTGTCGGCGCGCTGCAAGCTGGTTTGCGCGATCAACCTTGATGCGCCCGCCCTGGATCAACGGCAACAGCGCCGGTGCGACCGTGAACAACGCCTGCGTCTCGCCCGCGGCAAGTGATGTGGCGGCCGGCGGCGAACCGTTGTACGGCACGTGCACCGCGCCCACGCCGATCGTGGTGAGGAACAACTCCATCGTCAGGTGCGACGAACTGCCGTTGCCGACCGAACCGTAGCTGAGCTTGCCGCCTTGTTCCTTCGCCCACACGACGAACTCGGGCAGCGTCTTCGCCGGGTTGCTGGCCTGCACCGCCAGCACGTTCGGCTGTGATGTGGTCAGCACCACCGGCATCAGGTCCTTCGCCGGGTCGTAGGGCATCTTCTTGTACATGAAGGGGCCGAAGGCGATGGGGCCGTTGAAGCCGATGCCCAGCGTGTGGCCGTCGGGCGCGGCCTTGGCCACCACGTCCATGCCCAGCATGCCGCCTGCGCCGGGTTTGTTCTCGACCACCAGCGGTTGTCCCCACCGGTCCTTCAGCTTGTCGCCCAACGTGCGCACGATGATGTCGAGCGAACTGCCCGCGGGCGCAGGCACGACCACGCGCACGGGCTTGGTGGGCCACGCGGTCTGCGCGAGCACGGGGCCCGACAACGACAGGGCGAGCAGGGCGGTGGCAAGGCGCTTCATAGGGTCGGTCTTTCGGGGTTGACGATGGTGCGCATTCTTGGGCATGACCGACGGCGGCATTGCGGACACTCCTAATCGCGCGGCCACGCGTTGCGGATGCTCCGACTCGCGCACAAGGCAAGCACGTGGCATGGTCCCTGGCATCGAAGCGTGAGGAATCGTCATGTCCAGTACCTCGTCTGTCGGCGGCGGATCTTCGTCGTCGGCGTCGTCCCCTTCGTCGTCGTCGTCCCCCTCGTCATCGACGTCGTCGTCATCATCATCGTCGCAGAGTTCGTCGACGCAAGGCTCATCGTCATCGACGCAGAGTTCCAGTGCGTCTTCGGGCTCGCCCAGCTCCCACGGCGCTGGTTCCGCGTCCCCGTCGTCGGCGCTCGGCAGCGCGACGCAAGCCGAGAGCATGGCCTCGTCGCCCACCGGCGCCGACCGCATGTCCGGCCCGACCGCGGCCGATCACATGGCGCAGACCGCGGGCGCTGCGATGTCGCCGTCGGTGACCGATGACAGCGCCGAAAAAGTCTGCACACCGTCGTCGCCGACGGGTACATCCACCCTGCGTGACATGGCGCTGCAAGGCCCCGGCCCCAGCAGCCTGGCCGCCGACGCGGCCAAGGGCGCGGCCATCGGCCTGGGCGTGCCGAACAACCAGGTTGCGACGCCTGCGCCGCCGACGCGTCTGCCGGTCAACGACGGGCACTGGACAGGCAAGCCCGGTGATTCCACGTGGGTGTCGTCCAAGCCCGAGGTTGCTGCTGCCACCAACAACAAGGGCGTGAAGTTCAGCGGCGGCCAGGTCGACTTCGGGCCCTACACCGAAGGCAAGATCAACGTGCCCGGCATGGACGGCACGAACAAGGACTTCGGGCGCGCGCACCAAGCCATCGCCGAGAAGACCGGCATGACCGCGGCCGAGGTGTCACGCGACTTGAAGGCTCGCAACCTGACGCTGCATCACGACCCGAACGGCGTGACGATGAAGATGGTGAATTCGACGGTGCACAACAACGTGCCGCACGCTGGTGGGGCGTCGGTGCTGCGCAACTGGAGCGAAACCGCGACCCCAGGGCAGATCCATTCGGCCAACGGCATCGCGCGTGCCGGGCGTGCGCTCGGCGTGGTCGGCATGGCCGTGGGTGCGTACGTCGACGGCAAGACGCTGGTGAACGAGTTCAATCAAAGCCGTGCGACCGGCGACTACACCAACACCGCCAAGGCCGCGACAACCATCGCCGGAGGTTGGGGCGGCGCTGCTGCGGGTGGTTGGGCGGGCGCACAGAGCGGTGCGGCGCTGGGCGCGCTGGCGGGCCCCGTGGGCGCCGCGGTCGGCGGCCTGGTGGGTGGCGCCATCGGCGGTGCGGTCGGGTACCTGGGCGGCAGTTCGATCGGCGGGTGGGTCTCGGGTATCTTCGGTTGATGAGCACCCCTTGGCATGACCATCTGAAGTTGCTCGCGTACGTTGCCCTGTTCGCCGACGACCCCACCGATGCGGCCGCGGCCGATCGGTTGATCGCCGACCTTCAGCTTCTGGCCGGTCAACCATTGCCAGCGGACTACCTCGACTTTCTGCGCACGTTCCCGGCCAGCGGAACCTTCGACGTGAACGGCACCATCGCCCACCCGAGCGCGCACGACGGCGACTTCACGCTGACGAACCTGCTGGCCGGCAGCAAACACGCCAACTGCGACGCGCGCAGCCTGCGCCGTGAGCAGGTTTCGCACCGGGGCCAGATGCTGCCGCTGGACTGGCTGGCGATCGGCGAAGACCTGGGCGGCAACCGCTTCGCGATCGACCTGCGACGTGAAACCGCGGGGCAGGTCGCTTTCTGGAACCACGAGACCAACCGCCTGACGCCGTTGGCGCCGGGCTTCGAGCGATTCGTGCTCGGCCTTCGGCTCGACGCCTGGTAGAGGTTGCTGACGCTGGGTGACTTTCGTCGCTGCCGCGGCGACGACCGTCGGTCTATGGTCCGCCTCGAGCCGCAGCCCCTTCCTGCGGGCAACCGAGGTGAGCATGCAAGCCAGTCCGGCCCCCACGCGCATTGCTGCGCTGCTGACCAAGCCGCCGACCGTTGTTGTCGACGACCTCACCGCGAAGCAGCAGCGCACTGATCGCCTTCAGGCCGCGGTTGAATTGGTGCGCAGCGAATCGCTCAATGAAGCCGACGCCGCGCTCGACGCTTTTCTTCGTCGCTACCCGCGCGACGCCGACGGCCTGCACTTTCAGGGCATCCTGCGCCACGCGCAGGGCCGCGCCGACCAGGCGCTCGAGCTGTTGCGTGAATCGCTGGCCATCGCGCCCGACAACGCCGGGCACTGGAACAACTACGGCAATGTGCTGTTGAAGCAGGCGCGACTGGAAGCCGCCGCCGAGGCCTACAGCATGAGCGTGAAGCTGGCGCCTTCCGAGCACGAGGCGGCCGACTCGTTCGTCAACCTGTCGACGCTGCACCGCAAGCTGGACGATCTGCCCGGCGCCGAAGCCTGGGCACGGCGCGCGGTCGGCGCCCGCCCGAAGTGGGGCGACGGCTGGTACGCGCTGGCGATCGCGCTGGTCGACCAAGAGCGCATTCCGGAAGGCCTCGAGGCCAACAGCCAAGCGATCACGTTGTGGCCGCGGCACCTTCAAGGGCGGCGCGAATTCGTGTCTGCGCTGCTGCTGCTGGACCGCCGCGACGAAGCCGCGCAGCTGTATCGCGAATGGCTCGAGGAAGAGCCCGACAACCCCGTCATCCAGCACCAGTTGGCGGCGTGCCTGGGTGAAGACGCGCCGCAGCGCGCCAGTGATGCGTACGTCGAGCAGGTGTTCGATTCTTTCGCCAGCAGCTTCGACGCGAAGCTGGGCATGTTGGGCTACCGCGCGCCGCAACTGGTGGCCAACGCGCTGGCCGCGCGCCTGCCCGCCGCAGCGCGCCAGTTCGACGTCGTCGACCTGGGCTGCGGCACCGGTCTGGTAGGCCCGCTGCTGAAGCCGTGGGCAAGGCACCTGGCGGGCTGCGACCTGTCAGTCGGCATGCTCAGGGGTGCGCGTGAGCGACGCGTGTACGACGTACTGCACAAGGCCGAGCTGGTGTATTACCTGCGCACGCAACCGGCGGTGTTCCACATCGCCGTGTCGGCCGACACGTTGTGCTACTTCGGCGCGCTGGACGAGGCGATGGCTGCGGCCGCCGTGGCGCTGCGCCCAGGCGGCTGGCTGGCGTTCACGGTCGAGGCGTTGCCTGAGGATGCCGGGATGCTGCACAGGCTGCAGGCCAACGGGCGCTATGCGCATGCGCGTGCCTATGTCGCCGACGTGGTCGCTGCCGCGGGGATGTCGCTCGATGTCATCGACGCCGTGACGCTGCGGATGGAAAGCGGCAAGCCGGTGCATGGTTGGCTGGTGGTGGCGCGCAAGGTTGCGGCCTGAACGTGGGACGCGCGCTACCGCCTGGCGCCACGTGGTCGACCCTGCGCAACCCGTCTGCGGGTTATCGCGTGCCGGGGCCGATGGGGGCCGACGGTCCGGTTCTACTGGACAGTTCGTCGGACCCACCGCGCGAGAACCCGCCGCCCGTCACCAAGGCCAGCTCGACCACGGTGAACGGCGCCGTCGTCAAGGTGCGGGCCGACACCACCGACACGAAGGGCAAGACCGTGCCCGCCGACGATGCGCTTACTGACGCCGACTTCAACGCCGGCAAGATCAGTTTCGACGAGAAGCAGGGTGTGATCACCGTGGTGAAGGGTCCGCCCCCGGTGACCATCACCATCCAGACCATCTACGGGGCGAAGACCAAACCGAAGGACCTTTCAGCGTACGGCCGGGGTACGACCGTCGAAGACAAGGCCGCGGGCGACGTTACGCTGGGCGTTCACGAGTCGTGCCACCGCAACGACTACCTCGCGTACGTTGCTGCCAACGCACTGCCGGCCTTTGCTGGCGCGAAAGACATGACCGTCGACGACTACAAGGCCGAGATGCAGCGCTATTACGACGCAGTCGAGGCCTACCGCGTCGCCATGCTGGCCGACTCGGACGTCAAGACCGACGAGGTCGGCTCGCCGCTGAAGTCGCAGCACTGACCGACGCATGACTTTGGTCGATTGCCGCGCCAACCTGCCCCCGACACAGTAGCCCGGTCGCAGCCCTGGCCCAGCCATGCCCCACCCCATCACGCTGACTTCGCCCCTGCCGCCCGAAGATCTGCGCTTCGAGTCGTGCACCTTCAGCGAAGGCCTGAGCACGCTGGGTGAGATGCAATTGACGCTGGTCAGCGAGCGCGCGGACATCAAACCCGAAGACCTGCTGGGCAAACCCGTGACCGTGACGATGGAGATGCGCGACGACAGCAAGCGCCACATCCACGGCTACGTCACCCGCTTCGGCCTGGGCCGCCACCGCGGGCGCCACCACGGTTACCGCGCCACCGTGCGGCCTTGGTTGTGGTTCCTGACACGCACCACCGACTGCCGCATCTTCCAGGAGCAGACGGTCCCCGACATCGTCAAGAAGGTCTTCGAAGACCACGGCATCGCCAACTTCGAGTTCAAGCTCTTTCGCAGCTATCGCAAGTGGACGTACTGTGTGCAATACCGCGAAAGCGACTACAACTTCGTGGCGCGCATGCTCGAGCACGAAGGCATCTACTGGCATTTCGAGCACACCGATTCGAGCCACAAGCTGGTGCTGGTCGATTCACAAAGCGCGCATGACCCGGCACCCGGCTGCGATTGCCTGCCGTACTACGAGATGGAAGCCGAAGCCCCCGACGACCTGGACATCGTGTCGAACTGGGTCTTCGAGCGCGAAGTGCGCACCGGCAAGGTGGCGACCACCAGCTACGACTTCGAACGCCCGTCAACCAGCCTGGCGGCCGACCGCGCAATGAGCCGCAGCCACGACCTGGGCGACTACGAGGCGTTCGACTTCCAGGGCGACTACGTGCAGGCCGCCGACGGCACCCACTGGAGCGAAAACCGCATCGACGAACACCAGACGCGATTCGAGATGCTGCGCGGAAGCAGCAACGCGCTGGGCTTGAGTTGCGGCCACGTGCTCGAAATGGAGCGCCACCCGCGCGAGGACCAGAACGCGAAGTACCTCGTCACCGCCACGACGGTTCATGCGCACCAGCCCACCAGCGAGGCCGATTCGGGCGACCACGATTACCGCTGCGATTTCTCGGCGATTCCGTCGGCGCAGCAATATCGTCCACCGCGCCGCACGCCCAAACCCTTCGTGCAGGGTCCGCAGACGGCGGTGGTGGTCGGCCCGGGCGGCGAAGAGATTCACACCGACAAGTACGGCCGTGTGAAGGTGCAGTTCCACTGGGACCGCTACGGCCAGAAAAACGAGAAAAGCGGCTGCTGGGTACGCGTCAGCCACCCGTGGGCCGGCAAGAACTACGGCGCCATCCACATTCCGCGCATCGGCCAGGAAGTGGTGGTCGATTTTCTGGAAGGCGACCCCGATCAACCCCTGATCACCGGCCGCGTCTACAACGCCGAGCAGATGCCGCCGTGGGACCTGCCGGCGAATGCGACACAAAGCGGCATCTTGACGCGCAGCAGCAAGAGTGGCGGGTACGGCAACGCCAACGCGATCCGCTTCGAAGACAAGATGGGCAGCGAGCAGCTATGGATCCACGCCGAGAAGAATCAGGATATCGAGGTCGAGAACGACGAGACGCATTGGGTGGGGCACGACCGTAAGAAGACGATCGACCATGACGAGACGACGCTCGTCAAGCATGACCGCACCGAGACCGTCGACAACGACGAGACGATCACGGTCCACGGCTTTCGCACCGAGACCGTCGACAAGGACGAGAAGATCACGGTTCACATGAACCGGATCGAGAAGGTCGACATCGACGAGACGATCACGATCGGCGCGAATCGCACGATCAGCGTCGGGGCGAGCGAGACGGCGTCGGTGGCGCTGCAACGCACCCATGCGGTCGGCATCAACGAAACCATCACCATCGGCGCTGCGCAAGAGATCGCCATCGGCGCCATGCAGGTCGTCGCGATCGGCGCACTGCAAAACGTGACGGTGGGTCTAAGCCAGACGATCAACGTCGGCACGTCCCAAAGCACGAGTGTCGGTGCCGCCCAGACCAACAAGATTGGCGCTGCGCAAAGCACCACCGTCGGCGCGGATCAAAGCACGGATGTCGGCGCCAACCGCAGCATCAAGGTCGGCGGTGATCAGTCGACTACGGTCGGCAAGGGTCGCAGCTTCCAAGGTTGCGAACGACGACGTTGTCGATGTCGGTAAGAACTTCGCACTGAAAGCCGGTGACTCGATCACGTTGACGACGGGCAGCGCGAGTATCTCGATGAAGAAAGACGGAACCATCGTCATCAAGGGCAAAGACATCACGATCGACGGCAGCGGGAAGATCAATGTCAAGGCTTCGAGCGATGTGGTGATCAAGGGTTCGAAGATTCTTCAGAACTGAACGGGAAGAACCGAATGAAGGCCAACGATCTGCCCGACCAGGTTGTGCGCGACCCCGCCATGACGGTCCCGATGCCGGCTGTCACAGGGCTCGAGGCCAGCGACCTGCTGGCACCGTTGCTGCGCGCCAAGCGCACCGAGGAAGGTGCCGCACCAGGGTTCGAGCATCAACCCGTGCATGGTGTCCATCGCGGCGAACTTCTAGCCTTGCAGGAAGGCGCCGTGCCGCTGGTGCAGTGCCCGGCCATCCTCGGCACCCAGGCTATGGCCGCCAGCAGCACGGTCGACCTGCACGCCGCTCACATCGGCCGCGCGGTGCTGCTGCTTTCGAAGGCGGCGATCCCAAGCTTCCCATCGTCGTTGGCGTGCTGCGCGGGTCGACTGCGTGGCCGCTGACCGATTCACCGGCGCAAGTCGAGGTCGATGCCGACGGTCAGCGCCTGGTCGTCAGCGCGAAAGAGCAATTGGTGCTTCGCTGCGGCAAGGCCAGCATCACGCTGACGAAGGCGGGAAAGGTCACGATCGAAGGCTCGTACGTGTCCAGCCGGTCGACGGGTGTGAACCGCGTCAAGGGCGGATCGGTGCAGTTGAACTGACCAGCGCCGTAGACGCAAACGCGCCATGGAACTGATCAACGCCACCCGCATGATCGCGGGCTACAACATGGGCCTGGAGCCCAGTGGCCGCGAGTTGCTGGTCGTCGTCATCAAGGGCACCTTCGTGCTACCCAAGAACGGCGAGCCCGTGCGTCTGGCCGACGAGCAGATGCCGCTGATCATGGCCGACACCTTCACCGGTGAGCCGGGCTTCAGCGCGCCGGTGCATGAAATTGACTTTGCGCCGCGCAAGCACGCCTGCGACGTGCTGCTGACGGGCCATGCACGCGCACCCGGCGGGCGGCCCATCACGCGCATGCGCGCTGGCCTGCGTGTGGGCCCGATGGAAAAGGTCTTCGACGTGGTGGGGGATCGCGTCTGGCAGGCGGGCCTGAGCGGTATCCGTGCCGGCGAGCCGCAAGCCTTCACCGAGATGCCCGTGTCGCTACGACCGCGCCTTCGGCGGCGCCGACCGCCAGCATGACGACCCGGCCGAACACGACGCCTACCTGCCCAACCCGGTGGGCCGCGGCTGGCACAAGCACCTGAAGAACGCGTGGGTCGATGGCGCGCCGCTGCCGAACATCGAAGCTGTCGGCGAAGCCGTGAACTTCCCGACCGACAACTACAAGCCCATGGCCCTGGGCCCGCTCGGCCGCGGCTGGCCGCAACGCGCGCGCTACGCCGGCACCTACGACGATGCGTGGCTCGCCGATGTGTTTCCCTTCCTGCCGAAGGACTTCGACGAGCGCTACTACCAGGCCGCGCCCGAAGACCAGCAGCTGCCGCTGGCCAAAGCGCCGCTGAGACGTGGTGCTGCAGCGGCTTCACCGCCGACGGCGCGCGGCAGTTCACGCTGCCGCACTTCGAGGCGCCGGTGCAGCGTGTTCCCCAAGCGCGGCGAGCGCGAGAACCTCACCGCGACGCTCGACACCATCGCCTTCGAGCCCGATGCCGAACGCTTCACGATGAGCTGGCGCGTGGCGCGTCCGCTGAAGAAGAGACATGCACGAGATCGCGCAGGTGCTGGTGGGCCACAAGGGCAGGGCGTGGTGGCAGCAGCGCGAGCGGCTTGCGGTTCATGCCCCACCTGCGGCAACTGCGCACCCGCCCGCAACGGCCACTGAGGCATCGCCGACATGACGGCCCGTCCGCTGGCGATTCTTGGCACCGGCCTGGTCACGTCGGTGGGGCTGACCGCGGCGGCGTGCTGCGGCGCGTTTCGCGCCAAGATCGCGAACCCGTTCGAAACCCGGTTCATCGACTCCGCGGGCGCCTGGATCATGGCGCATCAGGTCACGCTCGAGCGCCCATGGCCCGGCCTGCCCAAGCTGGCGCAAGATGGCGGCGATGGCGATCGAAGAGGCCTTGCAGGATGTGCCCCGGGACCAGTGGCGCCGGCGTGCCCCTGCTGCTGTGCGTCGCCGAGACCGACCGCCCTGGTCGCGTGGCCGGCTTGGACGATCGGTTGCTTGCTGCGATCGAGGATCAACTTGGCGCTTCCTTCGCTTCTGCATCCGCGCTGGTTCCTCAAGGCCGTGTCGGGGTGGCCGTGGCGCTTGCCAAGGCTCGTGAGTTGCTGGCCTCGAGCCGGGTTCCAGGCGTGCTGATTGCCGCTGTCGACAGCCTGCTGTCGTGGCCCACGTTGAGCCACTACGAGCGCGAAGATCGCCTGCTGACCGAGGCCAACTCCAACGGCTTCATGCCCGGCGAAGGCGCGGGTGCGCTGTGGGTCGGCGTCGGCGCGAGTCGTGCGCCTCGGATGTTTTGCACCGGCATCGGCTTTGGCCGCGAGCCGGCGCCCATCGGCAGCGGCGAGCCGCTGCGGGCCGACGGGTTGACTCACGCCATCAAGGCGAGCCTCGCCGACGCCGGTTGCCAATTGCACGAGATGGATTTCCGCGTGACCGACAACGCCGGCGAGGCGTACTACTTCAAGGAGTCGTCGCTCGCGCTCACGCGTACGATGAGGCAGCGCAAGGAAGCGTTCGATCTGTGGCACCCCGCTGAATGCACCGGCGAGGCCGGTGCCGTAAGCGGCGTGGCGGTCATCGCCGCCGCGCACGATGCCTGTCGCAAGGGCTATGCGCCCGGTGCCCGTGTATCTGGCCCACTGGGGCAACGACGCGGGCCAGCGGGCTGCAGCGACCTTGCGAGTTCGGGGTAGCGGCATGAGCAACGAGGTCTACGCCAACACCCGCGAGGTGTCGTGCAAGAAGGCTTCGGGCAAGTCGATCTGCGCGTTCCCCGATGTCTGCATGACCCCGCCGCAAACGCCTGCTACGCCGCCTGGCGTGCCGATTCCTTACCCCAATACCGGCATGGCGTCGGATACCAGCGATGGGTCGACGACCGTGAAGATTTCGGGCGAGGAAGTGATGCTCAAGAACAAGAGCAACTTCAAGAAGAGCATGGGCGACGAGGCCGGTTGCGCGCCGATGAAAGGGG
Source organism: uncultured beta proteobacterium (assembly GCA_963738615.1). Lineage (GTDB taxonomy): Bacteria > Pseudomonadota > Gammaproteobacteria > Burkholderiales > Burkholderiaceae_C > CAVTWY01. Next base: position 695,685 of record CAVTXI010000004.1, on the reverse strand, counting down.
TGGTGACGCACAAGAACACGGGCAAGGTTTACTTCACGATGTGGTCGATGGATGTGAAGGTGGAGGGCGAGAACGTGGTGCGGATGATGGATCTGACGACTCACAACCACATGGGTTCGATGCCGGGCAACACGCCGCCATGGCCTTACACGGACAAGATTGCTGTGCCGATTCCGCCAGTGCCCGAACCGGAATGCACCGCCTGCAAGGCCAAGAAATGAGAAGTGCCGCCAAGTCCCGCCACCCCGTGATCATCGCCACGGGTGAGAAGTCCCTCGACCACCTGGACTTCGAACTGCCCGGCCCGATCGAGCTGGTATGGCGCCGCCAATACCGCAGCGGTGACGCACGCACGCACGGCTGGTTCGGCCAGGGCTGGAGCCACCCGCTCGCCACCGAGCTGTGGATCGACGACGACGTGCTGCGCTACTGGGACGAGCAGGGCCGCGAGGTGGCACTGCCGGCCGTGCAAGTGGGCCAGGAGCACTTCGAGGCCTACGAGCAGTTCACGCTGCTGCGGCCTGCGGCCAACCGCTGGGCGTTGCGGCACAACCAGGGCGTAACGCATCACTTCCGCCAACGGCACCCGCTGCAACGGCAACTGCCATTGGAGGTGATACAGGACCGCAACCGCAGGCGCATCCTGCTGCAGTTCGAGGACCGCGACTTCGCCGATGGTTTCGACCCGCAGGCTGCCCCGCCGCGCCCCCACAGCCTGGTCGATAGCGCCGGGCGCACGCTGCGCCTCGATTGGACCGAGCGACGCCAGCTTGCCGAGGTGGCCTTCGCGTCATCGGGTGAGCGGATTGTCTTGGCGCGGTATGGCTATGGCAGCAGTGCAACTTCCACCAATGGCCAGACCGACCTGCTGAGCCACACCGATCCCAACGGGCAGACGCGCACGTACGCGTGGGACCACCACCTGCTGGTGGGCTACACGCTCGCCACCGGCCAGCGCTTCAGCAACCGCTTCGATCGGCTTGCGCCAGCCGGGCGCGTGATCGAGTCGCTGGCGCTTGACGACGGTACTGGCGATCGCTTCGACTACAACGGCCGCACCACCCGCGTGCAAGACCGCCTGAGCCGCGAAACCGTCTACGTCAGCAATGCCCGGCAGGACCTGGTGGCCGTGCACGACGCCGAAGGCCACGTCACCCGCACCGATTTCGACGATGCCGGCCGCCCGGCGGGCAGCACCGACGCACTGGGCCGCAGCAGCAGCACTACCTTCGATGCGCAAGGCAACCTCACGCAGATGGTGGACGCCGCGGGCAACGCCACCACGGTGGAATACAACGCGCTGAACCTGCCCATCAAGCTGACCGACGCGATGGGCGGCGAGTGGCTGCGCCAGTACGACGAACGCGGCAACCTCATCGCCAGCACCGACCCGCTGGGCCACACGACGCTGTACGAGGTGGATTCACTCGGCCAGGTCACCGCCATCATCGACGCGCTGGACAAGCGCAAGAAGCTGCGAGTGGGACGAGGCCGGCAACCTGGTTGCCTACACCGACTGTTCCGGCTTCCCCACCCGCTACGCCTACGACGAACTCGGCCACCTGCGCAGCGTGACCGACGCGCTGGAGCAAACCACCGAACACCGCTTCGACGCTCGCGGCCAGCTGATGCAGGTGACGCAGCCCGACGGCGCCACGCACCACTACACGTGGGACGGTGAAGGCAACCTGGTGCGCTATGTGGACCCGATGGGCCACGCCACTGCCTGGAAGTACAACGGCACCGGCGCGCCGCTGGTGCGCGTGGACGCGCTGGGCCACGCGCTGAAGTACCAGTACGACCGCGCCGGCCGGCTGGCGGTGCTGACCAACGAGAACGGCGAACACACCACCTTCGGCTACGACTTGCTCGACCGCCTGACCGACGAGATCGGTTTCGACGGCCGCCACCAGCGCTACGCGTACAACGCCGCGGGCGAGCTAACCCATGTGATCGAACGCGGCGGCAGCGACTTCGGCCCCGGCAAGGTGACACGCTTCGAGCGCGACGCGCTAGGGCGGATGACCGAAAAGCGGCATATTGGCGAGGCGGCGGAGCACGCCGCCAGCAGTCAGTTTGCATATGACCCGCTGGGGCGGTTGACGAAGGCCACGAATGCGGTGTCGGACGTGAGCTTTGCGTATGACCCGCTGGGGCAACTGCTGGCCGAGAAGCAGCAGCTGCGTGGCTGGGTGGGCGACAAGGTGTTCGAGTTCAAGCACCAGTACGACGCCCTGGGCAACCGCACACGGACGGTCTTGCCCGGCGGGCGGGAGGTGAACCACCTGTTCTATGGCTCGGGGCATCTGCACCAGGTGAATCTGGACGGGCAGGTGGTGAGCAACTTCGAGCGTGATGCGCTGCACCGTGAGGTGCGGCGCAGTCAAGGGCGGCTGCAGAGTGAGTTTGCGTATGACCGGGGCGGGCGTTTGAGTGCGCAGCGGGTGTTGCCGGTTGCGGCAGCTGGCTCTGGTGGTGTTGGTTCAAGGGTGCCTGCGTTGGAAAGCCTCGACTTCTCGGCGCTGGCCGGGGCGGGTGGGTTGCGCGCGGTGCAAAGCCGGCTGAAGGGCGTTATCGAGCGGCATTACCGGTATGACCCGAGTGGGCGGCTTGTTCAATGGCTGGACCAGCGCCGCGGTTTGACGCGCTACGGTTACGACGCCACGGGGCGGATCACGAAAGCGCAGATCGGGTTGCTGAAGGATTGGGGTGTCGTTGGCGTTAGCGCGGACGCGCCAGGCAATGCCACTGGCTTGCCGATGGCGGCGAACGAGCAGTTTCATTGGGATTCGGCGAGCAACCCGCTGCCTGCGGAGGCGGCCTCTTCGGCGGGTGCTGCGGGTGGGGCCTACGTGCCGGGGAATCGGCTGCGGGTGTGGCAGGACGCACGCTATGAATACGACGAACATGGGAACCTTATCGAGCGCCTGCGAGGCAAGCGGGGGAGTGCTGCGCAGGTCCGTACCTTGTTCATTTGGGACGCCGCGCATCAGCTTGCTCGGGCGGATGTGGCGCGAGGGCCTGATGGGGATGCCAGCGTTCAGCGCTTTACCTATGCGTATGACGCGTTGGGACGGCGAGTAGCCAAAGGGGACGCGAATGGGACGACGCACTTTGGCTGGGATGGCGATCGGATAGCGTTGGAGCAGCGCGGAGCGAATGAGACCGCGCACCTCTATCACCCGGAGTCGTTTGTGCCGTTGGCGCAGTTGCATGATGGGGTATTACATCATGTGCATGCGGATCATTTGGGGACACCGCTGGAGGCGAGTAACGATGCGGGGGAAGTTACTTGGCGGGTTACTTATCGGGCTTGGGGGAGTTTGGTTGATGAGGAAGTCCTTGAAATCCAGCAGAGATTGCGATCTCAGGGACAATATTTTGATGTAGAGACAGAACTACATTACAGTCGGTTCAGATACTATGAGCCGGACTGCGGCAGATTTATAAGCCACGATCCCATTGGCTTAGAAGGCGGCGCGAATACATTCCAGTACGCTCCGAGCTTTCTCAACTGGATTGATCCTCTTGGTCTTTCTAAGGAGTGCGATTGCGAGTGTCCGCCGGGAACGATGGATCCGAACAAGATTCGCTTTTCTCAGCGAAGCGTTACATGCAACGGCCCGAAGGGCGCTAAGACATACGCTGCAGCCATGAGGGCTGGTAATTGGAAGTGGGCGCAGTCTGGGCCATTGAGGATCATCAATCAGGGTGGAAATATGGTTAGCTACGACAACCGGCGACTATATGCTGCGCGCTTGTCAGATACCAAGTGCGTTCCGATTCAAGAGGTGAAGCCAGACGATCCACATCCAGAGAGCACAACCGGAAAAACATGGGGACAAAAGTTCTACGACCGAATGAATGATCCGCGCAACAAGCCTAAAGTTCCGTTTGGTGGGCTACTGGAAAATCCAAGTTGCATATGACTCTCCAAGAACTCTGGGATGCGCGACGCGTCCCGCTTGTCAGCGGAATTTTCTTCGCCTCTGGTGAGGTCCGCACATTTATAACAAACTCGGATCATGATGGCCGAACGGAATTATTCCAAGGAGAAATGCGGAGCATTGATGAAATTTGTTCAGAGGATACAGTTTCGTATGTATCGATTGACGCAATATTCCAGGCAACATTCCTGTTTGATTCGAGAATTATTGAAGTATTTTGTGGTGAAGGAGGGTACGGGGGTGACGGTTTTGTGTGTGCTGCAGAAAATGGTGCGGTCCTGTGGTTAGCATTCTTCGAGTACTCCAATCCTTTTGTTAGCGTGGCGCCGGATCGAGCTTATGTTGTTGCCAACAATAACTGCGGCGAGAAATGGAGATTTCCCATAGCCTCACCACAGGAGGTTCTCAGTTGCCTCAAGCCGGACGAGCCGGAACCAAACAGGGGATTAGCCTTCGGCGCGCGTCAAGGTAGTTGTCGCCCAGTTCATGCAGCCATCGGCTGAATATCGTTGCCCTTCGAGTTCGTCATGACGACCGAATCGCGTTCGGGATTGAGCGTGACAGGGCCGACGGGCGACCAGTTGCGCGTGGTGCCAGACCAGCGAGCCGGATTCATCTCACGAGCGCGCAGGTACAACTCATGTCGCGCATCCAGGATCGCGCGGTCGCGGCCGTCGTGGCGTTGGGCCGGGCTGACGTAGCGGATGCCGCTGTGGCGATGATCGAGGTCAGCATTGGGGTCAAGGTCAGCATTGGGGTCATGGGCTCGGATGGGGTCGGTCATGGGCTCGGATGCAGGCTCGGATGGAGTCACAGGCTCGCGGCTCGGATGGGGTCACGGCTCGGATGGGGTCAGGTCTTGCCTTTGCCTCGTCGTTGACGTACCCTCAGACAGATGTCCCGCCCCCTCCGCATCGAATTCCCCGGCGCCGTCTACCACGTCACCTCACGCGACGACGACGACCGCCGCGCGGGCTCGGGTGGGGTCAGGTCTCAATACTGTTAGCTTAGATGCATTTCAGAGCTGAGCGACGACTGACGACCACCCGAAGTCATCGACGGACTTGCTTTGACGTTCGCGCGTGCGAGCCATCGGACCCAGCATGACCGGTGTGCAGTCGATGGGAACGCGTGTGGGCAGGTTCCGGTTGTGCGACGCGTAGGGCGAGTTGCGACGCTTGACCATTCGGGGGCTGCGCCCATCGCGCATGGGGTCCGCCCATCGCGCATGGGGTCAGGTCTTGCCTTTGCCTCGCGTTTGGCCTTCCTCCGGCCTGCGACGGTCATCGCGCACAGCATCGGGTCAGCGCTGAGTCCGAGACCGTTGACCAATCGCCATTGCGTACGTAACGTGTGCGCACTTAATATCGGTGACAAGGGTCAGGTCTTGCCTTTGCCTAAGCCACGCTTGCACATTCGTCCTTGGCGAAAGTGAAATCAGGCCCAGCAAGTGGCATCAACACGGGATCAGCGCTACACTGATCCCGTGCTAACAAGCGAACCGAGCCATGTCTAACCTCACCCTGGCCATCGATGACGCCCTCCTGAAAGAGGCCCGGATCAAAGCATTGCAGGAAGACACCAGCGTGAACGAGATTTGCCGTCGCGCTATCAGAGGTGGGTGGGGTCAGGTCTTGCCTTTGCCTCAGCCACGCTTGCACATTCGTCCTTAGCGAATGTGAAATCAGGCCCAGCGAGTGGCATCGACACGGAATCAGCGCTACACTGATCCCGTGCTAACAAACGAACCGAGCCATGTCTAACCTCACCCTGGCCATCGATGACGCCCTCCTGAAAGAGGCCCGGATCAAAGCATTGCAGGAAGACACCAGCGTGAACGAGATTTGCCGTCGCGCTATAGAGCAGTACGTTGGGCGGGGCGAAGACGAGGCGCTGCGTCGCGTGGCGCGGTTGCGTGCGGGCTTTGGGCGGGCGCTGCCCCGGCCCGCAGACGCGCCGCCAGCCTGGCAGGGGCGTTCGGCGCTTTACGGCGAGCGCATGCAGCAACTGGAGGGGCGCCGGCGCAAGTGACGGCGTTCTTCGACACCAACGTCGTCGTGTACGCCTACGACGGCAATGCCGGCTCGAAGCGCGAACGCGCCGTGGCGCTGATCGAGGCCCACGTGCGGGCCGCCACGTTGGTGCTTAGCACCCAGGTGCTGGTCGAGGCTTACAACGCGTTCCTGCGGGCGGCGCTGCTCGAGAAGCAGGCCGCGCTTGGCGTTGTGGAGGCGTTGGCGGAAGAGCGTGTGGTCGCCACCGACGCCGCGCTGGTGGCGCGGGCCATTCGGCTGGCGCAGCGCTACCAACTGTCCCACTGGGATGGTCTGATCGTGCAAGCCGCGATGGATGCTGGATGCTCTGTGCTTTTCAGCGAAGACCTGCAAGCGGGCATGCGCTTTGGCGATGTGGAGGTGGTCAATCCGTTCGTGGATGTCGTGCGAGAAGCCCAGCCCCAGTTCGCCGCAGGCAAACCCGCTGGGTCGGCTCGCAAAACTCGCCGCAAGTGATGGGCTCTTCTAAGCATAGGGGTCAGGTCTTGCCTTTGCCTCATCATCCCTGTACTCTCCCACCATGTCCCGTCCTCTGCGCATCGAATTCCCCGGCGCCGTCTACCACGTCACCTCCCGCGGTGACCGGCGCGAGCCGATCTATCGGGATGACGACGATCGCCTCGCACACCTAGACGTCATCGCCCACGCGATGGAGCGCTTCGATGCGCAGGTGCTGGCCTATTGCCTGATGGGCAACCACTATCACCTGGTGCTGCACACGCGTGCGGGGAATCTTTCGCGGCTGATGCGGCATGTGAACGGGGTCTACACGCAGGCGTTCAACCGGCGGCACGACGTGGTCGGGCATCTGTTCCAGGGGCGCTTCAAGGCGATCCTGGTGGACCGTGACGCCTACCTGCTGGCGCTGTGCCGATACGTCGAACGCAACCCGGTCGCCGCCGGTTTGGTGAGCGCAGCGGGCGACTGGCCGTGGTCCAGCTACCTGGCGCACGTGGGCAGCACGCCCACCCCGCCATGGCTCGACAGCGACGGGTTGCATGGCTACCTCGTCGGCGAAGCAGTGAACGGCGCCGCGCAGCGCCGCCGTGCGATGGCGATGTACGCCAAGCTGGTGGCCGAAGACCGCGCCGAAGAAGACGCCGTGTTCTGGCAAGAGGCACTGCGCGGGCAGATCTTCATGGGCGACGAAGACTTCGCCGCGCGCATGCAGGCGCTGGCCGAACCCGCGCGCAGCGTGCAGCGGGAAGTGCCTCGCGCGCAGCGGCTGGCACCACGTCGTGCACCTCCGCCAAGGAAGCCGGCAACCTGGCAGCAATGTCTCGATGCGTGCAACCACGACCGCGACTCAGCGCTGCTGCACGGCTATCTCGTGAACGGTATGACGATGACGGCGCTGGCGCAGGCGACTGGCTTGTCGGTTTCGCGGGTGAGTCGGGTGATCGCGGCGGCCGAGCGTGCGGCGTCGGCTGGTGGACTTGGCCGGTGAGGACGACATGGTGCTCGAGGCCGCCGTGGGTGCGGGTTGCAGCTGGATCGTCACGTTCCACATGAGAGACTTTGACGCAGCCGCCTCGCTTGGGATTTCTGCTGCGCGGCCCGCTGAATTCTTGGAATTTCTGGAGGAATCACGATGAGTGCCATGAGCATCCGCTTGCCCGAATCGTTGCATCGCAACGCTCGCGCCTACGCCGAGCGCGAAGGCGTCTCGGTGAATCAACTGGTGACCAGCGCATTGGCCGAGAAGCTCGCGGCACTTGGTGCGGAAGATTTCTTGAAGGAGCGCGCAGCACGAGGCAACCGGGCCAAGTTCGAACAGGCGCTGGCCCAGGTGCCGAATGTTCCGCCCGAGGAGAGTGATCGCCTGCCAAAACGCCGCGCCGGTCGGGGCAAAGTGGCCTGAGCGTGCGGTACTGCGGGCCTGGCGTGGCGAGGTGTTCGACGGTCTGTTGAGTCGCTGCCGCTGGGTCGAGGTGTTCTACGCTTGGCGACCCAATTTGCCCGACGAAGCCGACAACCATCTCATCGAGCTGGCCGTGGCCGCGCAGGCGGAAGTGATCGTGACGCGCAACCTGCGTGACGTGGCGCGCGGCGAATTGAAGTTCCCTTCGCTCAGGGTGATGACGCCCGAGCAGTGCCTGGAGGCTTTTCCATGTCCACCTTGACGATCCGTTTGCCTGATGACAAGCACGAGCGCCTGAAGGCGCTTGCGAAGTCCAACGCCATCAGCATCAACAAGCTGATGGACGAACTGGCCACGGTGGCACTTGCCAACTACGACGCCCGCGTGCGCTTCGAAACGCGTGCTGCGCGCGGCAATTCCAAGCGTGCGCTGGCTCTGCTTGACAAGCTTGATCGGGCCGGTTGATCGGCGACGTAACTGCGCTGCTGGTCAAGCGGTCAGCTAAGGGTAGGTGGGTAGTTGGGGTAGTTGGGGTCAGGTCTTGCCTTTGCCTCACCCTCGCCGTATCCTCACCCCATGTCCCGCCCCCTCCGAATCGAATTCCCCGGCGCCGTCTACCACGTCACCTCCCGCGGTGACCGGCGCGAGCCGATCTATCGCGATGACGATGACCGCCTGATGCATCTCGACGTCATCGCCCACGCGATGGAGCGTTTCGACGCGCAGGTGCTGGCCTACTGCCTGATGGGCAATCACTACCACCTGGTGCTGCACACGCGCGCAGCCAACCTGTCGCGGCTGATGCGGCATGTGAACGGGGTCTACACGCAGGCGTTCAACCGGCGGCATGGCTTGGTGGGGCACCTGTTCCAGGGCCGCTTCAAGGCGATCCTGGTGGACCGAGACGCCTACCTGCTGGCGCTGTGCCGCTATGTCGAACGCAACCCGGTCGCGGCGGGCTTGGTGGCATCCGCGTCCGACTGGCCATGGTCCAGCTACCTCGCGCACGCCGGGCTCGCACCCACGCCGCCGTGGCTCGACACCGACGGGCTGCATGGCTATCTGCTTGGTAAGCCGGTGACCGATGCTGCACAACGCCGTCGCGCGGTGTCGGTGTATGCGAAGTTGGTGGTCGAAGACCGGGCCGAAGAAGACGCTGTGTTCTGGCAAGAGGCCCTGCGCGGGCAGATCTTCATGGGCGACGAGGACTTTGCCTCGCGCATGCAGGCGCTGGCCGAACCCGCGCGCAGCGCGCAGCGCGAAGTGCCGCGTGCGCAACGGCTGGCATCACGTCGCGCGCCGCCGCCAAGGAAGTCGGCAACGTGGAAGCAGTGTCTGGACGCGTGCAATGGCGACCGCGACGCAGCGCTGCTGCACGGTTATCTCGAAAAGGGCATGACGATGACTGCGCTGGCGCAGGCTGCCGGGCTGTCGGTGTCGCGAGTCAGCCGGGTGATTGCGGCGCTCGAAGCCCGCGAGCTGGTCGCCAGGGGCCGAATGCGTTCGGGGGTCGTGTGAACGGCGGTCGGCGTCAGGTCACGCGAGGTCAAAGTGAGTGCCATGAGAGGAAGCCGAGAAAGTATCCGAGCTTCGGCGCATTGCTCGCCTGTACCTTCTGAACAGCGGATTCGGTGACGCCTTTAACGGCTGACGATGGGGTCATGGTTGTCGGCTTTCCACCGGGCAAATTGGGGCGCTGTGCCGAATCAGATCCGGGCCCTTGACGAACTGTCATCATGCCATCATGATGCCGCGATGCGCACTACCGTCAACCTCCCCGCTGATCTGCACAACGCCGTCGCCTCCATCGCCGCGCATAGCCGCAAGAGCATGAATCAGACGGTGGCGGATCTCATTCGTCGTGCGCTGGCCCAACCGGCAACGCCTGTGAGCGCCGCAGCCAGCGCGCTTGTGCGTGTCGACAAGGTGACCGGGCTGCCGACCGTGCGCTCGCCGCGGCCTGTGTCAGCGGAGGATGTCAAGGCGTTGGAGGACGATTGATGCCGGCCGCCAAACAGGCGCCCGATGTCAGGTCGGCGACGGCGGTCATCTTGCTGGACGGCAATGTGCTCGTGGCCCTCGTTGACGAGGCCCATGTTCACCACGCACAGGCACGGTTGTGGTTTTCAGCGTTGTCCGCGGGTTTTGCAACCTGCCCCATCACGCAGGGTACGTTGCTGCGGTTGATGATGCGAGTGAGTGGCCTGGGCGCTGATCAGGCCACGGCTGTGCTGATGGCCTTGACCCGTCACCCAAGACACCATTTCTGGTCGGACTCCTTGCCCTACGAGCAGGTGCAATGGCACGGTGTCATGGGGCACCGCCAAGTGACGGATGCCTATCTGGCGGCGCTGGCTCGTCATCACGGCGGCAAGCTCGCGAGCTTCGACCGGGGTTTGGTCGCGCTGCACAAGGACGTGGCGGTAGCGGTGGTGGATCAGTAAATATGGGCTTCATCTTCGACCGGCTGCCCACATAGGGCCCGTGAACGTGCCAGGGTTTCGCGTGCAGGGCGTTGATCGCAGATCGCACGGGTCACCATGAGTTCGATCATCGCGAGGCGTGGTCCGCGCCGCCGCACGGCCCAGGTGCAGCGCCATCACAGACGCCTAAGCGCCTTCTACCGCCTACGGCAACAACTCAGCGACGCCGATCGCGTGTCCGCTCCATTGGACTTGCTCGCCGTCGACAAGTCGCTGCGTATGCGCGTAGCGCTCGCCTTCAGGCTGCCGGTAAACCTCGAGCGCTGCTCCGGGCAGGTCGAGCACCCAGTACTCGGCAATCCCGGCACGCGCGTACGCCGCGAGTTTGCGGCCCCGGTCGTAGGCAAGCGTCGTGTCGCTCACTTCGATCACGAGCCGCGCCGTTGACGGGTGCCGATCACGGTAGTCGCGCGGTGCACCTTCGACGATGGCGACGTTAGGTTCGGGTTCGGACTGCGCACTGAGCGCGAGCGGCACCTGAGCCCTGACCGAACAGCCGCCGATGGCTTGCGCGACAAGGTGCAGGCGATCGGCGACAAGCGTGACGGCGGTGGCGTGGCGACTCTTCTGGGGTGACATCTCGACGATCTCTCCATCCAGCAGTTCCACGCGATCGGACGCACCGAAGATCCCCGCATCGACCATGCGCTCGTACCGCTCCCGGGTGAAGCGGTGGGGGCGAACGGGGGCAGACTCGAGGGTCGAAGACATCCAGCGATTCTCTACCCGACACAACTGACCCGATGACCATCGTGGCGCTGCACGCCGGTCAACGCGTACACCAGTAGACCGGGTTGTTCCCGCCCGGAACGCCAAGGTAATTGACACCGCCGACAGTGGCCGTGTTGTTGTGGCAACCCACGCCGCCGCAGCTGGTTCGCGCCGGGCTGTGAGGCTGAACGCATGATGTGTAGCCGAACGCGAACGCCTTCGACTGTGTCGGGCCGACGTTGCCTGCCGCATCGCGCACCAGGGCCCGGTACGTGTACGTCGGCAAGTTGGTCGAGGGCGATGCGGGCGGAACACTGATGGTCACCCCAGGCGTGTCGTCGAATTGCTCGCAGTTCGTTCCGCATGAGATACGCGAAGCGGTCAACGTTTCCTCCGTGCTGGTGCCGCTGCGCTGCCGCGTCACCACCAACACCTCACCCGCGAGCAGCGCTGCGCTCGACTGCAGGCGGATCCTCGGCGTCGGATCGTTCGATGTCGAGTCGATTGCCACTGCGCCTCGCGCGGGTGAGATATCACTGAAGGCACTCACCGTCACGGTCTGCGACGGCGCCGTGATGTCGATGGTCACGTCGACAAGCGCGCTCGCGCCCCGGGCGCTGCCTTGCTCGACCTGCGAGACGAATCGGTATGTGCCTGCGCCCAATGACGGGCTTGCGTAGGACCAGCTCGTGCTGCCCACGGAACCCGCCGTCGCCAAGGGCGTGCCGTCGCGGTAGATGCGAACCACTTCGCCGTTCTGCAGCGCGCGCCCCGTCGTTCCGCTGATCGTGAACGCGTTCGTGCTGGCGAGCGCAACGCTGTTGGCGCTTGGCGTGATACCGCCCACGGTGGCAATCGTGGCTGCTGGCAGGGTGGTGTCGACGCTCAACGTGCGCGCGGCACTGAGCCCACCGCGGTTGCCCGCGGCGTCCACCACCCGGGCCTGGAAGCTGTAGGAGCCCGCGACCAGCGCCGTCGACGGGTTGAACCGCCAGCTGGTTCCAACGTCCGTTGCGGTGCCTGCGACAACCGTGGCGCCGGAGTTCACGACCTGGATCGACTCGCCCGCGGCCAGCGGCCCGGACAGCGTGACGTTGATCGTCGGCGTGGTGTCGGTCGTGGTGCTGCCTGCAGCGATGATGCCGCCGAAGTCGTCGGTGATCGTGACGATGGTCGCGCTGACCTGAGGCGCCGTGGTGTCGACGACCGCGGTGAACGGCGTGCTGCTGCGGCCGAAGGCCGTGCCGGCCTCGACGCGCACGGTGTAGGCATACGTGCCGTCGCCCAGCGGCCCGTCGGTGAAGCTCCACGTCGTGCCCGATACCGCAGCCAAGGCCGCGGACGTGCCGTTGCGCAGCACGCGTACGAATTCGCCCTGCGCCAGCGCAGCGCTCAACGTACCGCCCAGCGTCGGCGTGGTGTCGGTGCTGATCATCGGGTTCGTGGTGCTGCCGTTGATCGAGGCGATCGACGCCGTCGTCGCCAGCGTTGGCAGTACCGAGGGCTGCGCGCACGCCAGCGGCGTCGCGATCACGCTGTTGTGGCAGGACGCGCACACGGTGCCTGTCGGCGTCAGCGCGTGGTTCGGCGGTAGAGCGCACGTCGTGCTCAACGGGGGCGGCACGGTCGATGCCGTGCGCGGCGGCAGGTCAGTGGGCTTCGCGCAGTTCAACCAGCCACCGGTGAAGTTGGGGTTGGTTGTCGTGCGCGACGGGTTGTGGCATTGCTCGCATGCCGTGTCGGCGTGAATCAGCGATGCGGTGGCGGTGCCGTGCACGTCAGGGCGGCTTTGCTGCGGTGTGCAGGTGGCGCTTGACGTGGGTGCTGGCGCAACCAGGGGCCAGTCGGTCAGCACGACGTGGCAGCTCTTGCAATCGGGGCGCGCGCTGCCGATGGGGCGGCGCTGCTGCGTCGGGTTGGCGGGGTCGTAGCGTTCGGCCACGCGGCCGCGCACCTTCCACAGCACGCCGCGGTAGCTGATGGCCATGGCGGTCAGGCGGTCGGTGGTGCGTTGGCCGTAGCCGATGAAGCCGCCGGGCATCAGGTCGCGAACGGGTGGCAGGTTCAGTACGCGTACCGCGTCGATGTCGCGCAGCATGCCGTCGGTTTGGGGCTCGAACGAGCCGCGCGCCGTCATGTCGAAGTGCACGCCCCACGAGTACACCGCGCCGTCGTCGGCAAGGGCTGCGAAGAGGCCCTGTTCCGTCAGCACCTTGCGGATGCCGACGCCTGCGGCAGACCATTGATCGCGGTGGCCAAGCGTGCGGCCACCAAGGTAGGGCTGCGTCACGTCGCCCGGGTCATACGCCGCGGGGTCGGCGGGGAAGCTGCCCCACGTCAGCACCGAGCCATCGCGCCGCAGCACCACGGCGTCGTTATCGCGCGCGGCCAGTTGCACCACGTCCGTCAGGTCGGTGCCGGCTGGCTGTCTTCACCCGCGCCGGCGTGCTCTGCGTGCCCGCGTCGCTGCCGTTGCCCAGCAGGCCGAAGCCGAGGTTGCTGCCCCACGCCACCACACTGCCGTCTTCCAGCAAGGCGTACGACGCGACGTTCGTCGCCGCCACCGCAACCGCACCGCGCGGCAGGGTCACGCGCAGCGGCGTGGTCGAGTTCACGACCGTCGCCGCATCGCCTTGGCCAAGCTGCCCGTAGGCGTTGTCGCCCCAGGTGTAGACCGACCCATCGGCCAGCCGCACTACCGTGTGCGCGAAACCGCCGGCCACGTGCGTCATCGTTCCCGGCAGGGTCACCGGCTCGGGCTTGCCCAACGTGCTGCCACTGCGGCTTAGCCCCAGTTCACCGTTGGTGTTGTCGCCCAGTGCATAGACCTTCGAGCGTGAGTCGCTGGCGTCGGTCTTGAGGAACACGCCACCGTGCCCGAAGTTGCCGTGCATGCCGAAGATGCGCGAGATGCCGTCGATGTTCTTCGCGCTGAGTGCTCCCAGCGAGGGGCCACCCAATGAGTCATCGAGCACGTGGCTCGATCACCCAACCCGAGACGATGGTGGAGGCCTTGCCTTCGGCATCGAGCGTCGCGTCGAACAGATAGCCTTCGTAGCGCGACGCGCCGAAGTTCAAGACCTTGGGCAATTCGACCTTCGCCGCGTCGGTGCCGAAGCGATAGGTCTGCTCGGCCAGTGCCGAGCTCAACTCGCCGGTGATCGTGTTGACGTCGTAGGTGCGCTTGGCTGCGGGTACGGCGGGCTGGCCCTGGTTCATGCCGTCGAACTTGCCGTCGAGCATGTCGGCCGACAACTGGCGCACCGCCGCGAGCGTGGGTGCGGCTTCGTCGGGGTTGAACATCGCGGCCTGCTTCGAGAACGCGCCGTTTACCAAACCGTAGCGCCCGCGCGCGTCGATCGGGATGCTGCCCGCGCTGATCGACGGCGACTTGATGAACGGCAAGCGTGTCACGTCGTCGACCTCGAGCGCTTTCGGGAATTGCTGGTTCAACAGCGCGCGCGCGCGCAGGTTCGCGGCCTTGATTTCATCGGCGGTCGGTGTAGGGCCAGCGGCCCGTTCCGGCGTCGAACCTGCTGTCAGCATGCTGTAGGCGACTTCGCTGAACGGCGTGATGCCGATGTTGCGTTCGATCCGCGGAATCGCGCTGCGGATGACTTCACCTTCGGGGAACGGCACGAACGTGCCCTTGCCTTCTTCGTAATACGTTGCGGTTGCCGAGCCATGCAGCTCGATCAGCAGCGGGCCCTGGTAGCTGCCGGGACGCAGCGTCACCATGCCGGCTGATGCATCGGTCAGCGCGCGGCCGAATTCCTTGCCGTCGGGATAACGCACCACGACCAACGCATTGCGGAACTGCCCGAAGTCGCCGCCGATGCCCACGCCACCGTCGCCGTCGCCGCCTGGACCGACGCCACCGCCAGGACCTTCGCCGCCGCCACCGATCTCCCAGTTCAGGTTGCCGCCGAAGCCGGTGCACACGGGGTCTGAGCACGCGACCGCATCGTCACCGCCACCACCACCACCGCCGCACGACGACAAGACGCCGATCGCCAACGCCACCGCGGCGAGCCGAAGCCAATGCGACGTGAAAGGCGCAGGGGGAAGGGGACGACGAGCGTCGCGTCGACGGTGAGCGTTCATGGGTCTGGCCTCCCTGGGTCTTGTGCTGCCTCGGACCCGTGCTGCGGTTGTGTTGCGACGCATGGTCGCCGGTGCGCGCATGGCTTCAATGGACGAAAGTCATGTCCGCTTCTTCCGGCGCGCTTCTTCCGGCAGTTGACGGCTACAGCCGCGCGAGCGAAAAGTCGGGGATGCCGCGCGGCGAGATGAACACCGGGCGCTGACGGCCTTCGGTCAGCCGGCTTACTTCTTCGGACACGTACAGGTTCAACCCAGCCGATGTGACGCGCCCCGCGCGCGTGAAGTCCGCGCGGCCCGCCAGCCCGTCAATCACGGCGCGCGTGAAGGCGCCGTTGCCCCAGCCGAGCTTTTCTTCCGATTCTTCCTGCCCGGTGCTCGAAGCAAAAACGACCACGCCGTTCTCGGACGACGCCAAGTCGTTCATCAACCGTTCTGATTGCCGACCGCCTCGGCTGAACGCGCCGAGCGTGTTGCCCGCATAACAGGTGTCGACGAAGAAGAGCGTCTTGCCGCGGATGCGCGCCAGCGTCGAGACGATCGTGGCCTGGCCCACACCAGTGCTTGCCAGCCGTTCATGCGCGCCGTCGTGCGGCAGAAAGTGGTACTGGCCGCCCGAGTCGTTCAGCCCGTGGCCGGCCATGAACAGCATCGCCACATCCGATGGCCCCACCGTGGCCTTCAGCCAGTCGAATTCACGCAGCACAGCCGCGCGCGTGGCGTCTTGGTCGGCCAACACCTTGACGATGACACGGCGGTACAGGCGGCCCTGCTGCTGCTGCAACGCGGCGGCGAAGTCGCGTGCGTCTTTCGCGGCGAGGTTCAGGCGGTACTCGCTGCGGCGATAGTTGCTGATGCCGATCGCCAGCACGACCAGGTCGCCCTTCGCGGCGTCGCTTGTCGTGCCGCCCGCGCCTTGCGACGCGCCTTGCGACGCGGCCTGCGACGCGGCCTGCGTCGCGATGTCTTCGATCGTGTAGCGAAGCGGTTCGGAAGGGCCGTGGCGGTTGTGCGCGATGATCTCGATCACCGAGCGCGGCTGCGACGCACGCAGCCGAACCTTGCCCTTCGCCGAGCCATCCATGCTGGCCGGCAGTGTGAGCTCGAGGGGTTCGAACGGGCGGCCGTCGAGACGCACCTCGACCTTCACGTCGCCGCCGCGCGCGTCGGGGTTCCTGATCGTGAACACCAGCTCGGCTTCGCCGCGCGACGCGCGAAGTTCGCGGTTCGATGTCGTGGCGACGACCGGCGGAACCTCGAGCGCCTTCACGACTTCGAGCGTTTTCTTCGCCTGCGCTGCTTCGGCGAGCGCACGCGCCTCTTGCGATGCGCGCTGCGCTTCGGCGCGCGCTTCCTGTTCGCGCTGCATCGCGGCCTGACGGCGCGCTTCGTGCTCGGCCTGCACGCGTGCGGCTTCCTGCTCGGCCTGCTGGCGGCGCGCGACTTCTTCGGTGGCTCGCCGCTCCTGTCGAGCGCGTTCGAGGGCGACGCCCTCCTGTGCGCGCCGCTGTTCGGCTTCGCGCGCGAGGGTTTGCTCTTGCTGCGCCAGCAGCGCCGCGTTTCGCGCCGACGCCTCGCGCGCGGCAGCCTCGTGCGCCGCGGCGTCACGTGCCGCCACGGCCTGCTGGCTCAGGCGCTGCACCGCGGCCGTCAAGTCGAGTTCTTTCAGCACCGCGTCGATCAAGTCAGGCCGCGCGAAACGATCGCGGAAGCGGTTGAGCGAGTAGAAATCCATCGTCTTGCCCGGGCCCGACCCCACGGCCCACCCGGCCATGCCGTCGGCGCCCACGCCGGCGTCAAAGTAGCCCGAAGGCGACCACACCAACCAACGCCCTTTGCGGTCGACGAACACCGTCAACAGCAAGTCGCCGTCGGACGCGCGCCACCACCGCAGCGTGCCGTCGGCCATCGCGGTCACGATCATTCGGCCGTCCTGGCTGGCGTTCACCGCGCGGATCTCGGTGTCGACCGCCTGGCGCCATCGAACGTCGCCCTTGTCGTTCACACCATAAAGCGCTCGGTTCGTTCCGATGAACACCGTGCGCGTGGCCGCGGCGACGACGAGCGCGCGCGAGCGTTCGTCGGCCGCGAGTGGAAGCCGCTTGCCGCCGACCATCGGCTGGGTGCCTGCAAGGTTCCAGTCGGTTGGGCGATCGAACATGCCAAACGCGGTTTGCGGCGCGTGCCACGTTGTACGCGTTGCACTCGGTGCTTGCGTGCGGCGACCCTCGAATGCAAAGAACCCCGAAGCCCGCCCCCAACGAACTGCGGTGGCGTCGGCATCGACTTCGAGGTCCTGAGGTTCGAGCAGGGCCGTGGCTGCACCGCCATAGCGCTTGACCGTGTTGTCAGCGGCGATCGTTCCCCAAGACCCGTCGAAGCTCGCGAAGGCCACGCCGCCGTCGCGCATGGCCACCAGGTCCGTGATGCTGTTGTCCGCAACGGCTGTGGTGCGCACCACGCGGCCCGAAGCGGCGTCGTAGGCCATCACCGGGAAGCGGTTATCTGCTGCGTAGGCCGTACCTGCGGCGTACACGGTGCGCCCGTCGCGCGACCAGGCCACCACGCGCAGGTCGCCACCTTGCGCGTCGGCGTCGGCGAATCGTTGCAGCGAATGCCCCGACTGCACGTCGAAGACTTCGACGTAGCGGCTGGCGCGGCGATCGGCAACGTCTGCAAAGGCAATCGCGACACGCTTCCCCTCGGGACTGAAAGACACGCCCGCAGCGCGCCGCCCGCCAAGGTCAACCGCGCGAAGCTTCTCGATGGTCGAAGCGTTGCTGCCGTAGAAGCGAAGTTGTCCCGACAGCGACACCGCCGCGGTGCGGCCGTCGGCACCGCTGGACAAGCCGAACACGGCCCCACCCATCTCGTCGTTCAGACGCTCGCGCCCCTCGGCGTCGAAGGCGCGCACTGCGTTGCCTGTGGCATAGCCTGCCCACAACACGGCGCCGTCGATCGACCACGTCAGCTTGCGAACATCTGCCGCGCGTGCATCGAAGCTGCGCAACAGTGCGCCGCTGTCCAGATCGAAGAGGTAGATCTGGTGCGCATGCTCGCCGCCGCCCGTGGTTCCGCCCACGGCGACCAGAGGGCGCGTCGGGTGGATCGCAACACCGTACAAGCGGCCGCCTTCGGCGCCGAACGCGAAGGGCCGCAACACGTGCAGCGGTTGTCCGTCACGCAGGTTCCATATGCGCGCCGTGCGGTCGTCTGACACCGTCACGGCAAGCTGGCGCGCCTCGTCGATGTCGATGCGCCGCACGGGCGCGCTGTGCACACCCGACTCGAGCATCAGCATCGGCGGCGGTGTGTCAGCGCGCGCGTGCGTGGTGGCGACGAGGCCTGCGAGCCAGCCCACAACCAGCAGGCCAAGCATCGCGAGCGCCGACCGCAGCGTTTTGCCGATGTTGCCGACGATGTGCGGTGGCGCTCGAACGTCGATCACGCCACGCACGCTATCGACTCGAGCCCCGGGCACCAACTGACTTTGGTCACGCCTTCGCGTTGGCTTGCACAGATGACTTTCGGCCAAGCCGACAGGCCATGCCCACGGCAACATGCACGCTGCCTCACTCGCGTTCCCGGCGCCACGCACCATGCCAGCCATCCAGCGCCCGATCATCCCCGCGGTGGTGGCGCAGCACCTCGAAGACGCGGCGTCGATCCGCAACGTGCGCAGCGTGTTGCTGCGCGCGCCGCATGTCGAACTTCACCGTCTGGCGCGCTTCGACGAGCGCCTGGCTGCGCACCTCGACGGCATGTTCATCGCCGGTGACGAGGGCTATCGCATGGCTTTGGCCGAACTCGAGCGCCCGGCGTTCGGGCAGGTCTTCACCGTGGCGTCTCTCGCCTTGCACCGTGGCGATGTCGAGCAACTGCACAAGTTGCTGGCGCTTGCTGCGGTGGTGCCCGACGTGCCGCGCGCGCTGGCGTCGGCGATGGGGTGGACATCCGCACAAGCGCTTCGCGGATGGGCCGGGCCACTCCTGGCGTCGGCTGATCCTTGGCATCAGTGGCTGGGGCTGGCTGCTTGCGCGGCGCATCGTGTCGACCCTGGCGCGGCGCTGGTGAAGGCGTTGAAAGAGTCGAATCAGGTTGCGCGTGCAGCGCGCATCGCGGCGCAGGTGGGGCGTGTTGATCTGGTGCCGACGTTGCTCGAGCACCAGGACGACGCCTGCGCATGGTCAGCCGTGCTGCTGGGCGATCGCCATGCAGCGCTGGCGGCTTTGCGCGTTGCGGCGCTTGGTGCCGGGCATCACAACCTCGAAGCGCTCGAGCTCTACCTGCTGGCGGCATCCCCCGACGCGGCGCGGACCGCCGTGCGCGAACTGGTGGCCTCAGGCGCGCCGGTGCGCATCGTCATCCGCGCCAGCGGCTGGGCCGGCGACGTGCAGGCCATCCCCTGGCTGGTGAAGCAGATGAGTGACCTCGAGCACGCGCGCGTCGCGGGCGAGGCCTTCAGCTTCATCACAGGGGCTGACCTGGCGAAGCTCGACCTCGAAATCAAAGGCCCGCAGCCCACCACACCTGGCGGGCCGAACGATGACCCCGACGACGACAACGTCGCCCTCGACGAAGACGAAAGCCTGCCTTGGCCTGACGTGGCGCTTGTGCAGGCGTGGTGGGCGAAGCAGGGCGGCGCGATGCCGGCGTCGGGGCAGCGCTGCTTCATGGGCGCAGCCGTCAGCCGCACGCACTGCGTTCACGTGCTGAACACCGCCGGCCAGCGCCAGCGCTACGCGGCCGCGCTGCTGCTGTGTTTGATGGCGCCGCCGGGTACGCCGCTCTTCAACATCGCCGCGCCTTCTCGGCGGCAGCAGCGGTTGTTGGTGGGGATGGGGTAGCACTTCACTACGGCGCCAAACCCCGCTGCCGGGTACCGCACCGCCTCGCTACCGCGGCAACTTCACCTGCTTGCCCGGCACCGCGGCCACCACCGGTCGTACCGACGAGATCGTGTCGTTCAGTTCGCGCTGCGTCAGGTCCGGGTACTCACCCGGGTCGAGCGCGATGCAACGACCGCCGAAGTGGATATCGGTGCACACCTCCCATCGGCCAGAGCGGATGACGATCGACGAAGCCTTGTCGTTGTAGTCGATCTGCGTCATGTCGTTCATCGCAGCGGCCATGCCCAGGTTGCGGCCTTCGAAGTGGATGTGCTCGAACAGCTCGATGGGTGAGCGGCCGTCGCCGATGATTTTGCGAAGCGATGACAGTTTGTCGTTGAACCCCATGACCGACAGCGAGGGGTACTCGCCGGGGCCGAGGTCTTTGCAGTTGCCGCGGAAGTTGATGTCGCCGCACAACTGCCAGCGGCCCGATCTGATGACGACGGACGATGCTTTGTCGTTGAAGTCCTGCCCGCGCAGGTCGGCCATGGCCCCGGTGGCCGTGAGGGTGCGGCCGGTGAAGCGGTCATGCTCGTACAGCACGACTTCGGCCCGTGTTGTCGCCGCGACGAGAAGAAGCGCAAGGGCAGCGCCTGCGGGCAAAAGGCGGCGGCGAATGGGTATGGTTTGCATCGACTGTCTCCCGTTGGGTTGCTGTGACGCCAGTATCTCGCGGCCCCCGGCATCGGCCCAACACGGCTAGCATCCCGCCCGCGATGTTTTCCTTCCGCTTCCCCTTCTCCTAGTTCCGACGCCCGCCGCCGGCTCGCGTCCGTTTGCCCGGACGCCGCCGCGCGCGCCTTCGCCGCAGCCCTTGGTGCGTACTGAACGCACGCACGTACGTACGTACGCACGGCCGCGATGTCACACCGTCGTGAACCAGGAGGGACATCGTGTCTCGCTCCCGGGTGCTGGCTGGCCACCACAAACGCCAGACCGATCTCGCTCTTCATGCGGCCTATCGCCGCCTTGCGCACGAACCCGCGGCTTTGGCGTGCTTCGTTGCGCTGCTCGACGCCGTGCGCTTTCGCGGGCGACGGTTGCTCGAGCCCTCGGCGGTGCGTGACGCGCGCGGCAATCTCGCCGACGCGCAGGACGCCGCAGCAAGCACCACGGACGCGCCCCGCCACCCGGGCGTGACGGCGCTGCTGCACGTCGCGCGCTTCCATGCGCAACACCTGCGATCACCCGACGACTGGCCAGGCTGCACGGGTTCGTGGCGCGTGGTCGAAGCGTCGCTTGCTGCGCATCTGCTCGCGCGCTGGCCCGTGCCTGCGTTCCTGGCCGCGGCCTGGCATGCCGACGATGACGGCGCCTGGGCCGCAGCCATGCGCCGCTGGTACGTCGCACACGGCGCGGGCGCGAGCTTCCGGTCGCTCGAGGGCTTGCCGTTCACGATGACGCGCGCGATGGAGCGCTTTCTGCTCGCCAGCAAGCCGCACTTCGAGATCACGGCCGCGCTGCGCCGCGCCGAGTTGCTCGGCCTTGGCGCGCAGCCGTGGCTCGTCGACGCGGTGCTGGCGTCACGCCCTGCGCTGGACCTTCGTCACGGCGACTTCTGGCGCAGCGTGTGGATGTTCTTCATCGCGCACGGCACGAGCGGGGATGATGTGCGGCCGACCATCGACTTCATCCATGCCGTGCGACACGGCCACGGCGCCCACGGCGGCCACGGCGGCCACAGCATCGATGGCACGCTGCCCCCGCCATGGCCGACGTTCTCGATCGAAGGGCGCACGCCCGCGTCGATGCGACGCTTGATGGCGCGGTGGCACAGCAGCCTCACCGTGGGCGACCTCGGCCTTGCGTGGCAGCCCTCGGGCCTGAAACCGCTGATGCTCGAGCAGCCGTCGGACGACCTCGCGCTGCCGCCGATCGTCTGGACGTTGCAAGAGCTGACCCACAGCGCGCAGCTGCGCGCCGAAGGTGCGCGTCTTCAGCACTGCGTTGCAAGCTACGCCCACGCCTGCCGCCGAGGTGAAACGCGCATCTGGTCGCTGGGCCGCCAGCGCGGCACCACGTTCAGGCCGGTACTGACGATCGAGATCGATCCGTCGAAGCGCTGCATCGTGCAAGCACGGGGCTTTCGCAACCAGTGGCCACGCGGCCGTCCGCTCGAGATCTTGCGCACGTGGGCGGTGCGCGAGCGTTTGACGATGCGGCTGTAGGGACGGTCCGCAAATCCCGCGGGTCGCATTCGGCGACCGCTGATCGAGGGGCCGCAGCTCGCGCCCGCGTGAAGTGCATCACCCAGGCGGACGCCGCGGCGCGTCTGGCGATGGCATGCTCGTGGCCGCCGATCGCACGATCACACCTTATGCGTGAGGCACGATGCCCATGATTCGAACCGAGGAGTCCGTGTGACCCGAGCCGCTCACCTGACCCGCATCACCGCGGCGATGTTCGCTGCCTTCACCATCTCGACCGTCGGCGCGACGCCGCATTGCGAAGGCAAACACGACGCCGTCGCGATCGAGGAACAACAGGAAATCTCGCTCGGCCTGCTGCGCGCGAAGAAGTACGACGCGTTGCAGAAGCGCATGGACGCCTTTCTGGCGGCCTACGTCGCCGGCCGCACGACCGACGAGCAGCTCGTCTACGAGTTCGGCGCGTTCGATCGCTGGGGGCCGTTCCTTTCGCCGCTGGTCGACGAGTGGGTCGCGCTGCATCCGAAGTCGTTCGCGGCGCACCACGCGAAGACGCTGCACCTGGCCGCCGTCGCATGGCAGAAGCGAGGCGAGAAGCTGGCGCGCGACACCTCGAGCCAGCAGTTCGCCGAGTTCCAGAAGGCCATGGCCGCGACGCAGGACAGCGCCATCCGCTCGATTGCGCTGCACCCGAAGCCGATCCTTGCCCACCACATGCTGATGAACATCGGCAGGGCCGTGCGCACGCTCGAGGCGAAGCGGCTTGGCGTTGCGGCCTCGCCCGAGAAGCCGAGCCCGAAGACCCCGCGGCCCGACCTGCTGCCGATCCTGGCCGAAGCGCAGCGCGTGCAGCCCGACAACATCATCGTGCGCGTCGCCTACATTCAAGCGGTGGCGCCGCGCTGGGGCGGCAGCTTCGAGGCCGTGCGTGAATACGCGAAGCGCGAGACGCATGCCAATTCGATGAGCCCCGACCGCGTCGACCACGTCGTCTACGAAGCCACCACGCAGATCGCGTCGGACCACGCGTTCCGCGGCGAGTGGGAGCAGGCGGTCGAGCAGTTCACCGCAGCGGCGGGCATCTGCAAGCTGACGGCGCCGTTCCTCGAGATCTCCAACATCCGCATGATCCAGAAGCGCCCGGCCGACGCGCTGGCGGCTGCCGACGCGCTGCTCGAGCGCGAGCCCGGCGGCATCTACGGCCGCGTGTTGCGTATGCGCGCGCTGGGGCCGCTGGGTCGGCATGCCGAAGCCGCCGAACTCGCAAAGGCACTCTCGCCCGCGGGCGTGCCCGAGGCCACCTTCGTGCTCGGCGAGTACCACCTCAGCGGCGAAGGCGGCGTGGAGAAAGACCCGGCGCAGGCGCGCCGGCTGATCAGCGCGTCGGCACGCTCGGGGTACGAGCCGGCGATCGAAAGGCTGGCGACGTTGAAGTGAGCGGCCGACGCGGCAGCCGCGTTACGCGATCACGGCGTCCAGCACCGGTTCCCACACCCGCGCGCACTTGCGATAGCCGCCGGCGGTCAGGTGGATCTCGTTGACCCAGTCACCCGACGAGCCCGTCGAACCCAACTGCGCTGGCGCCACGCCTGCGAGCGACCGCGTGTCGACCAGGTGCACGTTGGCACGCGTGGTGACCAGCCGTGCCAGCAGGCGTGACAAGCGGCCCAGCAGTTCGTCGCTGACCGGCACCAGCATGTCGGCCGCGACCGCATAGCGTTGCAGCGGCGGCAACAGCCACGGCCCCGCGCCGAAGCCGGCGCCCGCGGGGCGAGGCACCACCGCCGCGTAGTTGTGCATCAGCACCGGCTTGCCGCGGTTGATGCCGCTGTCGCGCGCGTCGATCAGGCGGTTGAATACCGCGCCGATGTGCGCTTCGAAGGTCTGCCAGCCCGGCTCGCTGAGGTGCTGCGCCGCACTGGCACCCGCGCCGCGTTCGGCCGCGGTGCGCAGCAGGCGCTTGTCGAGGGGCGCCGTCGCGGGCGCGCCCGCGGCTTCGATCACATCGTTGCCGCCGCCCGAGAAGACGATGGCGTGATAGGCGCGCGCCAGCCTGCCCTTCAGCTCACGTGTGAAAGGCCGTGACGCCGCGGTGTCGACCATGCGCGCGAGCCTGCCGCCCGGTTGCGCGCAGTTGACGATGACGGTGCGCGGCACCATCTCGAGTTCGTCGAGCACGCGCGAGGTCTGCCACGGCGGCAGCGCGCCGATCGAGAACCAAGAGTCGCCTTGCGCCAGCAGGTGCAGGCCGTATTGATCGAAGGGGAAAGCCCCGCCTTCGTTCGAGGCGTTGGCTTCGGCGGGGTTGATGACTTTGACTTGTTGGCGTGTGGGCATGGCGAGGTCTCGGGTGCGTTGGTCCATTTGCTCGTCAGCGTGGCGGGAAGCTCAGCGCCGGTCCCTGGGTCGAGTCAACCGCGTTGGTGATGATCACGAAATACGTGCCTGTCCCTTTCGAGGTGAACGTCGGTGACGTTTCGCCACCGATGGGCTCTCGGGCGCCGGTCGCGAACATCAAATACCACTGGTAGGTCATGGGCGTGATACCCGTGGCGACAACCGTCCACTGGCACGCGGTCGATCCGCACTTCTCGTCGATGCGGGTGATGACGGGGGCTCCGCCGGTGAAGCGAACTTCGGCGAGGTTGCTGTCGACCGCACCCGCGGCGTTCCGGACACGAACGAAGTAGCTGCCCGTGGTGCCGGTCGTGTAGTCGACGGCGTTGGCGCCTTTGATGGCTTGCGGCACCTTGGCGACCATCTCGTACCACTGGTAGGTCAGTCCCGTGCCACTGGCCTTCACGCTCATGGTGTGCGTGCGTCCGGCCGGAAGCGACGCCGACTCGGGGTGCGTGAGGATTACCGGCAACCCCGTGATCACCGTCAAAGTCACGGTGTCGCTGGTCCGCGATCCGGCCGAGTTGGTGACGATGACGTTGTAGCGCCCCGCCGTGCCCGTGCTGTAGGTCGCCGAGGTGGCGCCTTCGATGGCAGCCGTGAGTTCCCCCTCACCGCCCACGCCCACCACCCGGTACCACTGGTAGCGAAGGTTCGCGCCGTCGGCTTTCACGGCGAAGGTGGCCGTTCCACCTTCCTCGACCCGTGTCGACACCGGCTGCGCCGTGATCACGGGTGGCGTGATCACATCGACCCTGGCAGTTGCGCTGCTCGAGCCACCGGCGCCGGTGACGGTCACGGTGTAGGTGCCGGCGGTGCCCGTGGTGTAGGTCTCGGCGGTGCCGACGGGTGTGCCGCCGACCAGCCACTGGTAGGTGAAGGGGCCGGTGCCCGATGCCAGTGCGCGCAGGTTGACCCTCTCGCCCAGGTTGATTGTGGCGCTGGCAGGGTCGATCGACACCGTCGGCAGCCCGACCACCGTGACCGTGGCCACGGCGCTCGTCGCCGAGCCGGCCCGGTTGGTCACGACAACCGTGTAGTCGCCTTGCGTGGTGGTGGACAAGGTCGGGCCGGTCCCCCCGGCGACGTTGGCACTGTTCAGTCGCCACTGGTACGACAGCGTTGCGCCGCCGGTGGTGGCAACCACGCGCAGCTGGGCCGTTTCGCCCGTCTTGATCGTGACCGACGCGGGTTGCGTGGTGATCACGGGCGGGTCGATGACCGTCACCGTGGCCGGGTCGCACGTGATCGAGCCGGCGGGGTTGGACACGATGGCCGTGTAGTTGCCTTCGACGCCGGTCAGGTAACTCGACGCCGTCGCACCCTCGATGACCGTGCCGTTGCGCCGCCACTGATAGCTCAACGACGGACCGGTGGCGGTCACGATCAGCGTGGTCGTCTGCCCCCGGTTGATCGTCACCGAGGCCGGGCATGTGATCGTGGGCACATCGATGACCGTGACGGTCGCCGGATTGCTGGTTACCGAGCCCGCCGAGTTCCGCGCGATCGCGCGGTAGATGCCACCGAGCGTGGCGGGGTAGATGGACGACGTGGCCCCTGGGATGTCGGCGCCGTTCAACTGCCACTGATAGGTGGGCGATGTGCCGCTTGCCGCCGCGGTCAAGTTTGCAGTCTGCCCTCGGTTGATCGTGGTTGACGCCGGGTGCGTGGTGAACACCGGAGGCACGATCACGGTCACCGTCGCGGCGTTGCTGGTCACCGAGCCCGCGCTGTTTTGCACGATCACGCGGTAGCTGCCCGCTGTGTTGGCGTCGTGGCACGCCGCGTTGGCGCCCGTGATGGGCACGGTGTTCATCTGCCACTCGTAGCTCAACGACGGCCCATCGGCGGCCACGCACAACCGCGTCGTCTGCCCTTGGTTGATCGTCACCGGCGCCGGGTGCGTGGTAATCGACGGCAGGCCGACGACCGTGACCGTGGCCGGGTTGCTGGTGACCGAGCCGGCGGGGTTCGTCACGACGACGGTATAGCTGCCCGCGACGCCGGTGGTGTAACTCGCCGCGTTTGCCCCGGCGAGGTTGTTGCCAGCCAGTTGCCATTGGTACTGCAGTGAATCGCCGCTGGCCACCACGCTCAATACCGTGCTCTGCCCCTGGTTGATCGTCACCGACGCAGGGTGCGAGCTGATCGAGGGCAGGCCGACGACCGTGACCGTGGCAGCGTTGCTTGTGACCGAGCCGGCCGGGTTGGTCACCACGGCGGTGTAGCTGCCCGCGATGCCGGTCGAGTAGCTCGCCGCATTCGCACCGGCGATCTCATTGCCGTTGAAGCGCCATTGGTACACCAGCGAAGGCCCGCTGGCCGCGACGCTCAATACCGTGGTCTGGCCTTGGTTGATCGTCACCGACGCGGGTTGCGTGGTGATGGCGGGCACGGTGATCACAGTCACCGTGACGGGGTTGCTCTGCGCGCTGCCTGCGCTGTTGCTCACGACCACGTGGTACGTGCCCGCGGTCGACGTGGTGTGGCTCGATGAGGTGGCGCCTGTTGATGGGCCCGCTCTCGTTGTGCCACTGGAATGCCAGCGGGTTGCCCGAAGCCGCGACCTGCAGCGTGGCTGCCTGCCCGGCGTTGACCGTCTGCGCCGTCGGCTGGCCCGTGATCTGCGGCGCGATGACGCGCACCGTGACGGTCAGCGTCGCGTCCTGGCTGGTCACCGAACCGGCGTCGTTGGACACCACCACCCGGTACGTGCCCGCGGTGCCGGTGCTGTAGGTGCCCGAGGTCGCGCCGGCGATGTCGCTGGCGACGTTCGACGACACCACTGCCATTGGTAGCGCAGGTTGGTGCCCGACGCCTGCACGCTGAAGGTGGCGCTGTCGCCCGACGTGACGGTCGTCGGTACGGGCTGGGTCGTGATCGCGGGCGCCACGGCCGCGCTAACCACCGTGACGGTGACGCGCGTGCTGTTCACCGTGCCTGCACCGTTGCCGACCACGACGTGGTACTCGCCGCCCAGCGACGTGGTCAGCGTCGCCCGCGTGGCGTTGGGGATGGCGGTGCCGTCGCGGAACCATTGGAAGGTCAGCAGCGAACCCGTCGCGTTGATGCTCAACGTTGCCGTGCCGCCTTGCGTGATCGTGGCGCCGCTGGGTTGGCCGCTGATCACCGGGGGTTGTTGGATGCTGCCGTCGCCGAAGCGCTGGAATTGCGCGTCGGCGGCGTCAGCCAGCAGCTGCGGCAAGCTGCCTGGTCCGTAGGCATTCGTGCCTTGGGCTCCGAACACGCTCTGCTGGTCAAGTGACAGGCCGTCGACCACGCCGTCGGTCAGGTCATCGGCCAGTTGCGCGTTCATCCTCAGCGCGGGGTTCACCAGCGACGACTCGAAACGCGCGGCCGCGAGCGCCAACCCACCCACCACGGCCTGCATGCGGCCGTAGATGTTGTCGGTGATCGACCCCCGCGGCGACGTGTTGTCGACCGGCGTGGGCAAGGTCGAGATCGACTCGAGCGCATAACGCGCCGGCAGCAGCCGGTTGATCTCGTTGCGGATGGCGTCATTCGCCAGTTGGATCTGCACCGGCGTCAACAGCGCGATCTCTTGCGCCGTGGCGCTTCGCTTCAGGGGCACCGTGCCCGCGCGCACGGCAGCGGGGTTTTGCAGGAAGTTGTTCAGCGCGTATCGGTACCCAGCTTCGGTCAACGTGGTCACGCCCAGGTGGCGGTCGAACTGCAGGGCCAGCGCGTTCAGCTGCTGGTCGCCCGGCAGCGACTGCATCGCGTCTCGGCCTTCGTCGTAGTACGTCGCGTCGGACCCGCCGCGCAGCGTGATCAGCACGGGTGCCGCGCCCGGGCCGGCCTTGGCGCGCACCAAGCCGGATGTAGCGCCGGCAGGTGCACTGCCCAGTGAAGCACCATCGGCGACGCGTGTGATGGTGATGGTTGCGCGCGGCGTTTTGCCCAGCCCGCCGCCCACACCGGCACCTTCGCCGTCACCGCCGCCGGGTGTTCCACCGTCCGAGCTGCCCAGGCCACCGGCACCGGGACCAAAGTTGATGTCGTTGGGTTCGAGCGTGGTCACCGTGCCCCACACCACGCCCAGCAGTGCTTCGGTGCTGGTGACCGAGCCCTGCGAGTTGGTCACCCGGGCGCGAATGCGCGACTTGTCCATGCCGATGTCGACCGGCCCAACGACCAGGTTGCTGGTGGAAGCATCGCTGGCAAACGACCCCGTGGGTGCGCGCCACTCGCCGAGGCCCGAAAGCTGCTGCTCCCACGAGAAGCCCATGCCGTTGCCGATCGCTTCGACGAAGAAGGCAGAGACCTGACCAACGATGACCTGGCGGTCACCCGGCGACGAGACGATCTGCGGCGGGCTCGCATCGCCGACGGCAGAGTCGCCGCCACCGCCACCGCCGCAAGCGCTCAACACCAACGTCAGTGCGACCATGCTTGCCGCCTTGGCTCGCCGAAACAGGAAGGCGGGGGTCGCGGACAGGTGAAGCGAGCGCATGTTGTGTGGTCCTTGTGGAAGCACACGTATTGCAGCGTTAGCGACGCCGACGCACATCCATTGAAATAGGGATCCTCGGCGTTATGGTGACGAAGGTCATCGGCATGCTGGCAACACCGACGTGTGTTTATCGTTCGATCGGGCTGGCGACGCTCGACGCCGACTCCTCGACATCGGAACTCGCATGTCGGCTCGGAGGCTGGTTCGGATCGTCGTGCAGGCTCCAGGCGTAAGCGCCCAGCGCCAATGCCCAACCCAGCGTCAGAAGGGCCAGCGGCCAGATCCAGAACTCGCGGATCCAACCTTTGCGGATCGCCCCGCCGTAGGCTGACGGCGCGTTGGTGAGCTTTGTGGTGAAGTCGTGCATGGTGAATGCCCTCGGGTGTCGAACCATGCCTTCATCGTTTCAGGCGCCACGCGTGCCGTGAATTGACTTTGGCCGTGCGTTCGGCACGAACGTTGGTTGGATTGACTTCGGTCATCCCCGACGTATGCCGTGTCGCGCCGGCATGGCGAGTACCCTTGCGGACGCCCATGTCGACGACCACCGCCACCCCGCCGTCCGCCGCTTCGCCGTCTTCGCTGAACGCGTTGCCCGCGGGTCATCGCCTGGCCGAGTTCGAAATCCTTGGCCTGGTTGGCGAAGGCGGCTTCGGCATCGTGTACCTGGCGCAAGACCATTCGCTGCACCGCCGTGTCGCGATCAAGGAGTACATGCCCGCGATGCTGGCCAGCCGCGCGCCTGACGCCACCACGGTGCTGGTGCGCTCGAGTCAGCATGCAGAAACGTTCGAGATCGGCCTGCGCAGCTTCGTCAACGAGGCGCGGCTGCTGGCGCGTTTCGACCATCCGGCGCTGGTGAAGGTATTCCGCTTCTGGGAGGGCAACGGCACCGCGTACATGGCGATGCCGTATTACGAAGGGCGCAACCTGCGCCAGATTTGCCAGGAACGCGACCCGCACGATGCGTTCGACGAGTCGTGGCTGCTGCGCACGCTTGCACCGGTGATCGACGCGCTCGAGGTCATGCACGCGCAGAACGTCTTCCACCGCGACGTGGCGCCCGACAACATCCTGCTGCTGGCCGACGGCCGACCGGTGCTGCTCGACCTGGGCGCCGCGCGGCGCGTGATCGGCGACAAGACGCAGGCGCTGACGGTCATCCTCAAGGCGGGTTACGCGCCGGTGGAGCAATACGCGACCGCGCCGGGTGTGGAGCAGGGGCCCTGGACCGACGTGTACGCGCTGGCCGCGGTGATGCACGTGCTGATCACGCGGCAGGTGCCGCCGGCTGCGGTCACGCGCGTGCTTCACGACTACTACGTGCCACTTGCGCGCGCGATGCGCGAAGCCTCGGCGCCATGGACCCAGTCGCGCGCAGCGGTGTACTCGACGCGCTTTCTCGAGGGCATCGACCGTTGCCTCGAGGTCCGTGGCGCCCACCGGCCGCAGTCGATGGCGCAGATGCGCGAATGCCTGGGCATCGGCGTTGCGGCCAACGCGCCCGTGCCTTTACCCGTGCCTGTGCCAGTCGACGTTGATGCGACGGTGATCCTGCCTGCGGTGGCGCCGCCCGCGTTGGCGCGCGCGATCACGGCACCTGCGCCCGTACCCGAACCTGCGCCTTCAGCCGTACCTGCGCCGCAGCGGCGTTGGTTTGCGGCCGCCGCGGGTGCATCCTTGCTGGCACTTGTCGGCGGCGCAGCGTATGTGATGCGGCGTCGTGAAGAGCCGGTTGCGTCGACACCAGCGGTCGCAGCGCCAACGCCGGTGACACCGCCGCGTGCGAAAGAAGAGGCGGCTGCGGCGGTCGCACCTGCACCTGCACCTGCACCTGCACCTGCACCTGCACCTGCACCTGCACAGGATTCAGTGGTTGCCCAACCAGTCGCGCCACCTCGCCCACGTCCACGGCCTCGACCGAAGCCAGCCGAAGGAGCACCGAACCCGATCGAGCCGTACGGCGATCGTGCGACGGTGCGTGAGCAAAACCGAAAGCTGGATGAACTGCTGGGAAACCGGCCCGCGCCTTCGCCGGTGCCGGCGCCGTCTTCACCGCCTTCGACGTATTGATTCGCGCGGCGTATCGGTGCAGCGCGCCGCGCGCCGCGCGCCGCGCGCCGCGCGCCGCGCGCCAACTACAAGGTCACGCGTTCGGCGTTGGTCGCTTCGACGGTCACGCGCTGTACGCGGTCTGGCACCGCGACGTTGGCCAGGCGCCGACGCACAAGCGAGCCTTTGCCGACACGCTCGCTCGCGGACTCGAGCACGACGCGTTTCGGCGCATCGGGCTTCGCCAGCGTGGCTGTGCGCGCCACATCAAGGTTGACCGACTCGGCGCGGTCGTCGGCGACCTTGCGCGCGTACTCGCCCAGCTTGCGCATCACGTCTTTGCCGTCGGGCGATTCGAGTTGGCTCACCGGCACGTCCATGGACAGCGCCTTGAACGTTTCGACCGTTTCGGCCTTGCCGGACTTGGCGTCGGTGACGACGACGGCCTGTGTCTGCACCGTGGCAGGGGCCGCACCGGCCAGCACGGGAATCGAAGCCGCGGCTTCGCGTGCACGGCGGAGTTCATCGGAACGTGCCTTCTGGTAGCCGACGATGCCGCCCGCGACGGCGCCAACCGCACATCCGGCCCCGGGCTTCTCACGGGCCAGCTTCGCGAGCAGGGCGCCGCCAACGCAGCCGATCGCCGCGCCGACACCCGCGGACTGTGCTTTCGAGGCGTCACCATTCGTGGCGCACGCAGCCGCGAGCGATGTGGCAGCCAGCGCGACGATCAAGACGCGAAAGCGGCGGGGGGCAGACGGGTACTTCATCATGCAACTGATACTGCGATGCCAAGTTGCACAACGGCATTCACCAAGGTCATCTGCACGTGTCTACCAAGCTACGTTCGCGGCGTACGACCGCGCAGCCCGAACCGCATGACATGCTCATCGCGCTGTACGCCTTGCCGGCCGTGCGTGGCGCTTATGAGGTTGATGAAGGCGTGACCGTTCGCGCGCCGCTGGCGCCCGAGCACGATCTTGTCGTGGCCTGGGTGCGGCAGCACTTCACGCCCGGTTGGGCCAGCGAGGTGCGCGCCGTGATCACGCGCCGCCCCTGCGGCGTCGTGATCGCGGTCGACGGGCAGCACGTGCTGGGCTTTTGTTGCCACGACGCTTTCGCACCTGGGTTTGTCGGGCCCATCGGTGTGGCCGACGACGCACGCGGGCGCGGAGTGGGCGCGGCGCTGCTGCGCGAAAGCCTCGAGCGGATGCGACTCGAGGGCTATGTCTACGCCATCGCCGGTGCGGTTGGTGCGCCAGCGTTCTTCGCGCGTGTGGCGGGTGCAACGCCGATCGCGGGATCATGGCCGGGGGCTTATCGCGGCTTACTGCGGTCGTGAGGTCGCGGTCATCGTCGGTCGCGGCCTGTGTTGCGGCTCATGAATTCAGAGGATGTGCGGCGCAGGGCGACGCTTATGATCCGCGCGTCATCGGCCGGGGCATCGCTCCCGTTGGTCATCGTTGCCCCGGAAGTTCGCGTGCATCCTCGTATTCATCGCCACTCGCCGTCCTTGTCGTTGTCGACGCCGCTGATGCGTCGGCACACGTGGCGCGTGACGGTCGTTTGGGCCTGTGTGGCACTGGCTGGCCTGAGTGCCTGCGGCACCAAACAGACTGATCCGAAAACACCGACGGCCGACGCACCTGCCGCACCAGCCGCGCAGGCGCCAACGGCACCCCCACTGGTTGCCCCCGCGCCCGCACCTACGGTTCAGCCTTTGCCCGCCGAAGAGATCCGCGCGGCGATCGACACCGTGCGCAACCTGCTCGACCAGGGGCAGGAGGACGCCGCACTCGAACTGGTGCGCCGCATCCTGGCCACCGACGCGAACCACCGGCTGGCCAACAGCTTCCTCAAGCAGATCAAGGAAGACCCGGTCGCGCAGTACGGCACCGAATCCACGCCGTACCGAGTCGCGCCCAAAGAAACACTGGCCATCATTGCCCAGCGCGCGATGAAGGACCGTGACCAGTTCTACGGCCTTGCGCGCTACAACGACATTCGCGTGCCCCGGCAGTTGCAGGCCGGGCAACTCATCAAGCTGCCGGGCAAGGTGAATCTTCAAACGGGTGGATCGCCCACGCAGCCGCCACCACCGCCACCGCCTGCGGCGCCGCCACCGTCGACAACGACCACGCCTGCTTCAGCGCCGCAGCCGTCGCCACCACCGCCTCCGCCGCCGCCACCGCCTCCACCGCCACCACCGCCACCTCCTCCGGTCGAAGACAAGCAGCAGCAGATCGACCAGTGCGTTCGCGACGCGCGCCGTGCACGTGAACGTCAGGACCTGTGTACCGCGATCGACCGCTGGACCTGCGTGCTGCGGTTGGACCCGTCACACAAGACCGCGCTGTCGGAACGTGACCGTGCGATCGATCTGAAGAAGAAGCTGCCGAACCAGCCCTGCTGAATCCGCAGGTGGTCCGTCAGCGAAAGCCGGCTTCGAGCGACTTCAACCGCGCCGATGCGCGCGCATCGTCGGGATGCGCCTTCAGGCACTCGCGCCACGCGCGCACGGCGGCGCCGCGGTCGGTGGCCTCGAGGCGCGGCGCACGTCGGCACGCATCGGCATCGCCCGAGGGTGTCGAGGCGGTCTTCGGCATCACGGCGTCGTCTCGCGCGAGCAGGCTCGCGTGCTCGGCTTCGATGCGCGCGTCGGGTGTGCTGCGGTGGTTGACCGCCGCGCCCTTCGGCGCACGTGCCTCGGTGGTGCGCATCGCATGCACCGACTGCACGTGCCCGCGGCGCGTGCGCTCGCGTTCCAGCGCCCGCAACTCGTCGGCCGCACCGGCGTGCGTCGGCATGGCCTGAAGCGTTTCGAGGTACAGGCGCTGCGCGGTGTCGACATCGCCTTTCTGATGCGCCGTGCGCGCCTTCGCGTAGCGCTCGGCCGCCTGCGCCTGCATCGCATCGTCGATCTCCTTGCGCTCGCGCCGCGCGTCGGCGTCGTCGGGGCGCAGCGCAGTCACCACGTCCCAATGCCAGCGCGCATCGGCCAGCCGACCTTCGCGCCGCGCGGCCTGCGCCGCTTGGCGCTGGCGTTGTTCGTAGGCCTGCGCGCCGGTGTCGGCAGCTGGCGCCGCAGTGGCGGGTTCGAAGGGCGGCGTCGGCAACCGGGGCCGACGAGCGACACGCACCGAGCAGCAGCAGGGCGATGCCGAGGCCGAACATCGGCACGACGATGCGCCACGCGAATGTGCGCACCGTGCGCACCGCGTTGGGCCCGGTCATGGTTTGGCTGCCGCACGGCGGCCCTGCACGCGGGCCTTGAACTCGTCGAGCTCGAAGTCGCCGTAGACCATCACGCGACCCAGCATCAACGGTGCCGCGTAGAAGGGCACGAGCGTGGGCACGACCGTGAGGCCCAGTTCGTAGCCCTGGCGGCGCATCGCGTCGAGCACCGCTTCATTCGCGTCGCCGTAGGGGTAGGCGAAGTGGCGCACCTTCGTGCCGGGCAACGCGCGTTCGATCGCTGCACGTGGTGCCGCCAGTTCGGTGTCCAGCCGCGCGCGGTAGGTGGCGTCGGACTCGCCGGGCAGACGCTCGGCAAGGTTGCGGTGCGACTTCGAATGCGCCTGGATGTCGACGAGCCCGGAGCGTCGCATCTCGTCCATCTGCGCCCAACTCAACGCGTCGCCCGCGCCCACGAAGTCGGTGTAGACGAAGAGCGTCGCAGGCATGCCGCGCTTGCGCAGCGCCGGGTAGGCATGGCGCCACACCGATTCGTAGCCGTCGTCGAAGGTGATCGCGACAGCCTTGTCGGGCAGGTCCTTGCGCCCGGCCATGAAGGCCGCGACGTCGTCCAGGCTGACCACCGCATAGCCGTTGGCGGCCAGCCAGTCGAGCTGCGCTTCGAAGCGCTGCGGCGAAATCATCATCTTCGATCCGCCCGAACCCACCCGGTGATAGCACAGGATCGTGACGCGCTGCAAGCCGTCGGCGCCCACGCCCAGCGGGTTCGGTGCCACCAGCGGCACAGCGACCGGCACGCCGGGTTCGGGGCTGCGTTCGCCTCGGTTGACCTCGGTGATGCGCCAAGCCTGCGCAGCGTTGCCGAGATATCGTGCCGCGATGCCGGCCCAGGTGTCACCCGCCTGCGGCATGTAGATCAGCACGCGTTCGTTGCGACCCAGCACCACACCGCGCGCAGGAGGGGCCGCGTCGCGCACGGGTCGAGGCGTCGCTGCCGCCGCCACGGGAACCGGTTGGTCGACCGCCCCTCGACTCGCGCAGCCGCCCAGCAGCACCAGCAGCACCAGCAAGACCAGCAAGCACCAGCAACACCAGCAGGGAGAACGGCGCGGCCCGGGGCAGCGGCCGCGGTGCAGCGTGCGTGCGCATGTCGGTCACTCAGCGCCCGGGTGGCGTCGGCGTGCCCGTGGGCAACAAAGAAGCGTTGTCACCATCAGGCGTCGGCTGGCCCGGCGTCGTGGGGTCACTGATGAACGTCGACGGTGCGCCCGCATCCGTGACCGGGCGAGTGAATCGTGCGTGCTGCTGCAACGCGTGCGCCATTGCGTCGAAGCGCGCGTACAACTCGCCGAACTCGTCCTTGCGCGTCTCGCCGATGCGGTGCGCGAAGCGGCCTTTGGCGATTTCGTCGAGTGACTCGCCCAGCAGGCGGATGGGTTTGGCAAAGCGCTGCGCCAGCAGGTACGTGGCAGCGCCCACCGCCAGCGTCGTCACCAGCACCAGCACGGCCATCAGCGTCTTCGACAGCCGCGCCACCTTCGTCAGCGGCTCTTCGGGAATGCCCAGCGCAATGCGGCCCACGGGTGTGTTCTGGTACATCACCGGCGCTTCGAAACCCAGCACCGGCGCGCCGTCCGCGTGGTAGCGCATGGCTGCGGTGCCGCCCGCAAAGTTGCCCAGCACCTCGCTGCCCTCGGGCTTGTAGGGCTTGCCCACCAACTCGGCGCGGCTGGACGAGCGCACGATGCCCTTGCCGTCGATCATCACGATGCGCTCGAAGTTGCCGGCGCCCATCAGGTACTTCAACTTCTCATCGACGGTTTCCCAATCCTCGTTCAGCGCGGGTTCGCCGTTCTGTCGCGCCACGAAGCGCGCGAGCGACGCGCCGTACTCGGTGGCCTGGTTCATCATCGCGTCGTACTGGCGTTGCGTGATGACCGACGCGGTGATGCCCATCACCAGCGCGACGATGGACGCCATGGCCAGCGCCCATTTCAGGCGCAGCGACACGATGCGCGGGCGCTCTGTCTTCTGCTGCGCGTCATCGAGTTCACGTCGCGCCTTCGACAGGGCTTCGGCCAGCTCGGCGCCGGTGGCGAAGCGCTGGTCGGGAACTTTCGCAAGGCAGCGGTCGACCACGCGCCGCAGCGACGTTGGCACATCGGCACGCAGGGTGTGCACCGGCGCGTGCGGCTCGGTCGCGATCTTCGTGGCCAGCGCCACCATGCTGTCGGCGCGGAAGGGGCGCTCGCCGCCCAGCATTTGATACAGCACGATGCCGGCCGAGAAGATGTCGCTGCGGCCGTCGAGCTTCTCGCCCTTGGCCTGCTCGGGCGACATGTACTGCGGCGTGCCCAGCACCGCGCCGACCTGCGTGCGCTGGCCCGACGCGTCGGTGATCGCGTCGTCGAGGTGTGCGATGCCGAAGTCGGTGACCTTCACGCCGCGCCCGCCGGCCGGCATCAGGATGTTGCCGGGCTTGATGTCACGGTGCACCACGCCGTGCGCGTGCGCGTAGTCCAGCGCACGTGCGATCTGAAGCGCGATGGTCATGGCTTCACGCACGGGCAGCGTCTTGCGGCGTTC
Source organism: uncultured beta proteobacterium (assembly GCA_963738615.1). Lineage (GTDB taxonomy): Bacteria > Pseudomonadota > Gammaproteobacteria > Burkholderiales > Burkholderiaceae_C > CAVTWY01. Next base: position 658,785 of record CAVTXI010000004.1, on the reverse strand, counting down.
CAGCACGTCGGCCAGCGTCTCGCCTTCGATCAGCTCCATCGCCATGAAGGGTCGGCCTTCGATCTCGCCAACGTCGTGCACCACTGCGATGTTCGTGTGCGTCAGGCTGCCGGCGGCGCGCGCCTCACGCAGGAAACGCGCGTGGCACTCCTCGTCTTGCGCCAACGTGGCATGCAGGAACTTGATCGCGACGTCACGCCCGATCGACGGGTCATGCGCGCGGTACACCGACGCCATGCCACCACGGCCCACGCGCGCGCGGATCAGGTAGCGGCCGACCTGCCGCTGCGGCACATCGGCCGCCGCTTCGTCATCGGTTGCAGCGGTTGCGGTGGTGCGCTTGGTGTCGCCTTGCGGCTCGCCAGGCACGCCGCCGAACGTTCCGCCGGGCAGCGTGCCGACCGGGCGCGAAGGCGACGCGCAGCGGCACCGCCGCGGCGACAAGCGCAGCGGCCTCGGCCTCTCCGATGATGACCGTGGCTTCGGGGTCGTGGCGGTCGTTGGGGTCGCGGGGCCCGTGACCAGCGCCGACATCGCCCGGGGTTCCGGTCGATGGTGCGCGAACATCGCGACCTTGGTCGTCCATGCGTACGGCCCAGCCTCGCGTCAAGGCGACGCGGCAAACATGTTCGAAGGGGCGGTGCGCATCGGGAATGGACGAAGGTCACATGCCGCGCATGCCAACGAGCTGGCGCGAGACCAGGGCCACCTCCGGCAAGTCACGAACCGCTTTCGCAGCAGCCACGAGCGTCTGTTTGTCGGCGGTCGTCAACGTGGCCAGATCGCCGTCTTCGAAATAGGCCAGCGCCTTCAAACTCTCGCTCGGCTGAAAGTTCGGGCCGAAGAGCAGACGGGCGGACGAAAGCCCCCGTGGCAGGCTGACGCCGGCCCGAATCATTGCGGCAACGTCGCGATAGTCCTTGGCTTCGGCGCGCTGCAGCACGACCTTGACCTTCGTTGCCATCAGATCGTCGAGCGAGGCGACCTGGAGCACGCCGTCCTGCGTGATGTCCGGGTCACCAACGCGGCCAAAGGCAATGGTGCCGAAAAAAGAGATCTTCACGCGAAGCTCGCTTGCGCCGCCCTCGGTCACCATGACGACCCAGGACTGTCCATGGTCCTGGAGCGTCGTGGCATTCGCGACGAACGGCATCGCCGCCCTGATGGCGTCGCGGTCGAGCGGCTCGGCCGAGAAGAAATCGAAGTCGACCGAAGGGCATCCGAACCTTCGTACCGGCAATGGCGGCACTTCGCCTATATCGCACAGCCCGAGGCGATAGTGCCAATAGGCCCATGAACGCGCGTTGAACTGGCCTGCCTGCGCGTGCGCCAGCACCTCGCGCAGCGCGTCGTCGCCGACTTGGGTCGCGAGCGCCTGCACGTCGTCCCAGTCGCCGATGTTCATCACCTGCGCGATGACCCGTTCGGGCATAAGCACGGCCTCGTCGGACGACTTCCACCAGACATACTTGCCGGCCAGGGCCTTCAGTGTGTCGGCGTGCATCGCGTTGACCTACGGCAGATCGGCGCGCGCCGCGCCCACGACCGGGGGCGGGCCGATCGTTGCGCCCAGGCGCTGGCGCAGGCTGCTCGATTCGCCCAGGCGCTGCGAATACACCACCGCGTTCGACAACACGCGCTTCACGTAGTCACGCGTTTCGTTGAAGGGAATGGTTTCGACCCACGCCGCGGCGTCGATGGTGGTGCCTTCGCGCCAGCGGCGGGCGCGGTGCGGGCCGGCGTTATACGCCGCGGCGGCCAGCGCTTGTGAGCCGCCGAATTCGTCGAGCACCATCTTGAGGTAGCCGGTGCCTAAAGCGGCGTTGATGTCGGGTTCGTACACGCGCTCGGGCTTGTAGTCGGGGATGCCGAGTTTGGTGGCCGTCCACTTCGCGGTGCGCGGCATCAGCTGCATCAGCCCGCCTGCACCGGCTGACGAACGCGTGTGGGCGACGAAGCGCGATTCCTGGCGCACCACACCGTAGGTCAGCGCGGGGTCGAGCCCCTGGGCCTGCGAGCGGTCGACGAGTGGCTTGCGGTAGGGCAGCGGGTAGCGCTGCGCCAGGTCGACGGCGTCACGCGTGCGTTCGCTGGTGTTGATGCAGCGGTCCCACACCTCGCGGTCGCACGCGAGCTGCGACGCCGCCAGCAGCTCGCGCTCGTTCATGCCGCGCAGGCTGTAGTTCCACTCGCGGTTGCCTTCGTCGCGCAGGCCCAGCGCGATCAGCGTAAGTGCGCTGGTCAAGCCGACGTGGCTGCGGGCCGTGCTGGCCTCGGCGGGGGTGAGCGGCGACGGAACGTCGGGCGCGCGGAAGTGTTCGCCCAGGTCTTCGGTCGCCAGCATGCCGTAGTAGCTGACGTGGTGCGGCGGCTGCCCGGCCAGTTCACGCAGCGAGCGTCGTGCCTCGCCACGGGCTTCGTCGCCTTTGGGGCCGACGACGGCGCTTTCCACGCCGGCCTTCGCCTGCCAATACCGCCACGTGATGTCGGCCGATTGCGCCGGGCGCATCAGCGCGATGGCGCGGTCCAGCACCGGCCAGCGTGCCGCGTCGGTCGCGCGCAGCGCGTTACGCGCCGCCCAAGCCAGCGCTTCGTCGTTCAGGTCATGGTGTGCTTTCGGCAGCTTGTTCAGCAACGCGAACCATTCACGCGTGTACTCGAGCGCCGAGGGCAGCACCCTGAAGCCGGCCTGCCGTGCCACCTGCGCCCACACCCACGCGTCCAGTCGTGGCGACATCGGCGGGCGCTTCGTACGCATCAGGCGCGCGGCCTGGTCGGGGTCATTCGATGCCAGGCGTGCCATGGCGATGGCGTCGAGCGCCTGCGCGTCGGCCGCGTCGAAGCGCGATGAGGGCTTACGGTCGAGGTGGCGCTGCGGCTTGTTGAGCGCGTCGGGCAGCGCATCAGCGATGTCGGCCGACAGGAGCGACGCCGTCTGGCGCGCTGCCGGCAGGCGGTTGGTCGCCACGGCCTCGCGCAGCTTCAGCCACAGGTCGGCGCGGTCGAACACGCGCGCGTCGGCCAACGTGCGTGCCAGCGCGAAGCAGCCATCGTCGGCGCTGGTCTGCGCAAGCCATGCGTCCAGCGCCGCGGGCTTGCGATCGGTGGTCATGGGCCGCGACGCGTGTTGCGCCAGCAGCGCGTAACACGCCACCTCGCGGTCGTCGGCCATGCGAAAGCGCGGATGCTCGGCAGCGAAGGCGGCCCAGTCACGACGCCGGCCCAGCTCGAGAAGCCAGTCGTTGCGCAACCGGTCTTCGACGTAACGCCCGCGCCATCGCGTGAAGAAGTCCTGCACGTCGACGTTCGACGCTGTGGCAAGACGACTCGACATCGACCAGTAGTCGACCCACGCCGCCAGCGCATGCCCCGGCGTCATCGCGAGCGTACGCAGCGCCTCGAGCTTGGCGGTGTCGCGTTTGTCGAAAGCGTCACGAGCGTCGTTGACGATGGCGTCGCGCAACGGCACGGCGGGCGGCTGCGGCGCGGCTTCGGCGGCTGGCACGGACAAAGCAGGTTCGGCGGCGGTGGAAGAGGCATCGCCCTGCATCGCAGGTGGGTTGGCGGGGCCTGCGGGCTGCTGCGCCGCCGCACCGCCGGCCAGCGCCAGCAGCGCCGCCAGGCTCAGCGCGTGACGAAACGTGCAACGAAGCGAGTGACGAAAGGAAAGGGTCACGTGAAGACTCGCAGATGAAGATCGCACTTTAAGTGTGTGCGTAGAAACCAACGCAGCAGTGTCGGCATCTGCCGACGTGCAACGGCCTGTATTCGCCGGCCCGTGAACGGTCAAGTTGACTTTCGTACATTGGCGCGTTGATGCATCCCCGACACACTGACTGCAACGAGGCATCGGGCGCAACGCTGGGGCAACCGTGAGTACGGTCAAAGACTTGGTGATTCGCGCCGTCAGCCTGGCTGGCCAGCCTTTGACGCATGCCATGTCTGCGCGTTTCGACGCCCATGGCGGCACGCTGGGCCGGTCCGACTCGAACACGCTGGCGTTGCCTGACCCGCGGCGCCACATCTCGCGGCTTCAGGCCGAGGTGGTGCTGCAAGGCACGCGCTACGTGCTGCGCAACGCCGGCAACGCCAACCCCATCGCCGTCAACCAGACCAGCGTGCCGCCGGGCGCGGCGTCGCCGCTGGCGCACGGCGATGAGTTGCAGGTCGGCGCGTACGTGTTGCGCGTCACGCTCGAAGACCCGCTGCCGCCGCCGTCCACCGACGCACCTTCGGGCATGTCGTCGGTCCCGGCGCACACGGTCATCATGGCGTCGGCGGCCGAGCCGAAGACGCACCCCCGACGGTCGGGCATCGACGCGATGGACGCGCGCCCGGGTCGCTTGCGGACACCGGCGTCCAGACCGTACCCGTCGCGACCACAGGCACCGGGACCGCAGACGCCGGGACCGCAGACGCCGGGGCCGCAGACGGTGGGCTTCGACGTTCAACCGGGCGCGGCGAACCCTTTCGCTGACCTGCTCGGATCAGCGCCTTCAACCGCGCCCGTGGTTCCTTCCGCCGGACACGCTGCACCGGCGCAGCCTGCACCGAACCCCTGGGCCGTCGGGCCCGGTGCGCCGCCCGCGTCGGCGCGCGCGCCACTGCCCGACGACTTCGACCCCTTCGCCGCCACGACCACCATCGGCAACCCGCGCGCTCCTGCCGACGCACCCACGCGTGACGACCCTTTCGCGGGGTTGATCGACCGTTCGCCGGTTGCATCGACCGGCAAAGCGCCTTTGGGCTCGGCCGATCCCATCGCGGCGATGCTTCCGCAGGCCACGCAGAGCATCGACGAGCTGTTCGATCTGTCGCCGGTCGCCTCGGGCCCGCGTCGCGACATCCTGGGCGACTTCCTCGCCGACGCACCTGCGCCGCGCGACAAAGAAGCCAGCAGCGAAGGCAGGCGCAAGCAAGGCGGACCGAACCTCGATCCGCTGGCCATGTTCGACGCGCCCGCCGCAGCAGCGGCGCAGCCCATCCCCTACACGGTGATACCGGACCACACCCCGGAGCTGAACGCCGCGTACCGTCCGCCCGAGGTGCGGCCCGCACCCGCGCCGATGGTCGACAAGGCTGCACGGCACGAGCCACCGGCCCGGCGCGCCGCCGCGCCATCGCCTGCCGCCGCCGCCGTTGCACCGTCACCCGCCGACGCGCAGGCCCTGTGGCGCGCGTTCGAACAAGGCGCCGGCATCGGCGCACTACCCGATGAAGCACGCACGCTCGAGCTGATGGCGATGGTGGGCCGCATGCTGCGCGCGTCGGTCGACGGCACGTTGCGCCTGATGGCCGCGCGCGCCGCCACCAAGCAAGAGCTGCGTGCGCAAGTCACCGTGATCCAGTCGCGCGACAACAACCCGCTGAAGTTCACGCCCGACGGACAGGCCGCGGTCGAGCAGCTTCTGCGCCCGCCGGTGCGCGGTTTCATGCCCGGCACCGACGCCGTGCAAGACGCGATGGACGACCTGCTGGGGCACACCGTGGGCACCATGGCCGGCATGCGCGCAGCGCTGCAAGGCGTGCTGGCGCGCTTCACACCCGCGCAGCTCGAGGCGGTGCTCAGCGAACCGTCGATGCTCGACAAGCTGCTGCCGATGAACCGCCACGCCAAGCTGTGGGAGTTGTACCTGGCGCATCACGCGCGCGTGAAGGGCGAGGCCGAAGACCGCTTCGACAACCTCTTCGGCGCCGCCTTTGTCCAGGCCTACGAAGAGCAGCTCGAGGCGTTGGCGCAGGCGCGGCAGCCAGGCAGCGCCGCTGTACCGGCCGCGCGTGAACCCCTTCCGCCCGGCACCCCGCCGTCGGCGCTCTGACGAAGAACGGCTTGCGCGGTTTCAACCATGTCCGCCGCACCGCAACGCCACAAGCCCTTCACGTTGAGCGTCACGGCTGCGGCGCACACCAACATGGGCGCGCGTGAACGCAACGAAGACGACTTGCGCATCGGCGACGGCCCACGCGCGCACTTCGCCGTGCTGTCCGATGGCGCAGGGGGTCATCGTGACGGCGGCGTGGCCGCTGACATCGTCGTGCGCATGGTCACGCTGATGCTTCAGCAGGCGCTGTCGCCGTCGGCCGCTGCGCTGGCGCATGCCCTGGGGCAGGCCAACGCCTGCCTGATCGCCACGCAGGAAGAACTGCCGCCGCAGCAGCGCATGCACGCCACCGTGGTCACGTTGTGGATCGACATCTCGAGCGGCCACACCTTCTGGGCCCACGCCGGCGATTCGCGCCTTTACCTCGTGCGCCGCGGCGCCGTGCGCCAGCTCACGCGTGACCACAGCCTGGTGCAACAACTCGTCGACGCGGGCCTGCTGTCGGCCGACGACGCGCGCAACCACCCCAAACGCAACCAACTCCTTTTCGCGATGGGCAGCAGCGAAGTCGACCCCACGCGCTGCGTCGCCAGCGACGCCCTGACGGCCGAAGACGGCGACGCATTCCTGCTGTGCACCGACGGTTGGTGGGGCGCCCTCGAGGCCGATGACATCGACGTTGCACTGGCACGCGCAGGCAGCGTGGAAGCCTGGCTGGACGACATGGCCGCCACCGTCGAATCGCGCGGCGCGCAAGGGCAGGACAACTACACCGCCATCGGCGTGTGGGTGGGCGACCCGCGGGTGGTGACGAGGTTTGGGTAGGGCAGGGCGCCATCGCGACACGGCCTCCCGATAGACGGATTCAACGTAGAGAATCCGCTGTATGAATCCGCAGCGCCATTCGCCCCTGCACTCGCTGCAACGCCCTGCTGCTATTGCCCCGAAGATCGAAGATCTTCTCTCGGATGTTCGCCGTGGGAGGTTGCGGGTGCCGCCGTTCCAAAGAAACTTTCGTTGGAAACGCGAAGACGCACGCATGCTGCTGGACAGCGTCTACCACGGCTACCCGATCGGAACCTTGCTTTTCTGGTTGTCGCCTGCCGAAGCTGGCGAGACGACGTTCGGATCCGTGCTGATTCCCGGCGCCGCGCGGCAAGACGCTCTGTGGGTCGTCGACGGGCAGCAGCGCGTTGCCTCCCTCGTGCGCACCCTCTTGGCGCCGGGGCCTAGCGTCGACAAGTTCGCGCTCTTCTTCGATTTCGACCGTCGCCAGATCGTCGCGCTCAGGGCGGCAAGCCAACTACGCAAGGAGCCTTCGAGGTACCTGCCGATGACCGAGGTGGCGGACTCGGAGCGGTTGATGAAGTGGGTCTACGAACACCTGGAGAACGACGCCGGTCGACGCGAATCGGCCTTCGAACTCGGAAAGCGGATTCGAGAGTACGAGGTACCGACATACGTGGTGCAGGCCGACACCGACGAGCCTCTGCGGGAAATATTCCGGCGCATCAACAGTCGCGGCAAACCGATGCGGGCGCTCGATGTTTTTCACGCGCTCCACGGTGCGCGCTCGAAGGAACACCCTGCGTCAATCACGGAACTCGCGGACACCCTGGGTCGGGAGCGTTTCGGCAAGCCTGACCAGAAGATCCTCTATCGATTGCTGCAGTTGTTGCAGGGCAAGGATGTCGAAGATCGAGCCGGGACGTCGCCCGGCGCGCTGAGCCCCGAGGCAGCAGGTGAGCTCTTTCGACGCACGTCGGCCGCTTTTGCTCGCGCGGCGGCGTTCCTCGAAGTCGACGCCGGCATCCTTCACTACGAACTCCTCCCGTACCAACAACCCTTGCTGGCGTTGGGCAAGTTCTTCGACTTGCATCCGGTGGCCAGTGCGCGGTCGAGGGAGTTGCTCGCTCGGTGGGTTTGGCGCGGCGCACTGTCGGGCACGCACAGCGGTGACATCGCATCCACCCGCAAGGTTCTCGACAGCATCGATTCAGACGAACACGCGTCGGTGCAGCGACTGATTGCCGACTCGAAGGCGCGCCCTGCAAGCCTTCCTGATGCGAGTCGTGCGTTCAACTTTCGACATGCACAGTCCAAACTCGAGGTACTGGCCTTGTTGCACCTCGGGCCGAGGCATCTGGCAACGGGAGCCCCGATCACCGCGAGCGATCTCTTCGGCGCGCCGACCGTTGCCGCGGATGCGGCGTCGCTTCCCCGGATCGTCACGTCTCGCGGCGCGGGGCTTCCGCTCGCGGACACGATCGCGAATCGAATGGCGCATCCAAAGCCGGTACGGCCGCAAGTTCTCTTGGGAGACATCCTGGTCGCCTCGTTCATGGCCGGGGAACTCGAGGCGCATGGCTTTACCGCTGATGCAAACCAAGCCCTGCTCCGTGCGGACTACGCTGGGTTTCTCGAGCACCGCCAAGTCGAGCTTGCTCGACGGTTCGAACACGTTTTCGAGAGCCGCGCGCGTTGGGACGACAACGATCGGCCTTCCGTCGATACGCTCATGGCCTCCGTCGTCGAGGCCGACTGACGATGGCTGCTTCTTCGAACCAGTTGGCCTTGCTCGGGGGCGTGCCCGTCGGCCGCCTGTCGACCGCGCATAACGGGTCCACGACCTTTCGACTGCTTGACTCCTACAAAAGCCTCTACCCGCGGCCCGTCCTGGGGCAGGCGTTTCTCGACGATGTCGATAAGGTGCACAGCAGCCGAATCGGTGTCCCAGCCTGGTGGTCGAATCTGCTGCCCGAAGGCGCACTGCGCGAGATGGTCGCCAAGCAGAACGGAGTGCGTGCCGATCGTGACGACCAACTGCTGCGCGTGCTGCGCGATGACTTGCCCGGCAACGTGACGCTCGTCGACGACGAGGCTGATCAGGCGTTGGACGGTGCGCAGGAGGACGACGAGCCGACCGCGGCGGTTGTCGATGAGCATGCGTTGAAGTTCTCGCTGGCCGGCGTGCAACTGAAGTTCTCGGTGTTGAAGCACGAGCGCGGGCTGACCCTTCCTGTACGCGGTGTTGGCGGCGACTGGATCGCCAAGCTTCCGGATCAGCGATTCGACGGCGTGCCTGCCAACGAGTACGCGACGATGAATTGGGCCCGAGCCAGCGGAATCGAGACACCGGAGTTCCGTCTTGTCGAGATCGCCGAGATTGCTGGCCTCGAAGCGCTGGTCGGCTCCTTTCGTGAGGGCAAGGCCTTTGCAGTTCGCCGCTTCGACCGGCCAGAGCCGGGTCGGCGTGTGCACGTCGAAGACTTTGCCCAGGTGTTGAATCTTCGACCGGAGAAGAAGTACGAAGTCGCGAACTACGAACAACTCGGTCGCCTGCTCCTGGCGATGACGTTGGCTGCCGATTTCGCGCAGTTCGTGCGGCGACTGGTGTTCGTCGTCGCCAGCGGCAATGCCGATGCGCATCTCAAGAACTGGAGCCTGATCTACCGCGATGGACGAACGGCAAGTCTGGCACCGGCGTACGACCTGGTTTCCACGATTCACTACATCGATCAAGACAAGCTCGCGTTGAATCTTGGCGGGTCAAAAGAGTGGGCGCGGGTTTCCATGGCGACGTTTGATCGGATGGCCGCCAAGCTCAACGTCGAACAGGCCACGCTGCGCAACGTCGTCAGCGAATCGGTCGAGGCTGTGCGAACGGCTTGGCGCGATCAGGGCCATGACTTCGGCTTTTCGACCGAACAGCGTGCACGTATCGATGCGCACCTTTCGAGCATCCCGTTGATGTCTTCCAGAATGGTGTGACCTCACCGTCCCCACCGCGTCCCCACCACATTCAGCGCCAACCCGGCGATCACCAACGCTGCCGCGGCAAACTTCCAAGCGGGCAACGCCTCGCCCAGCAACAGCGCCGAACTTGCCATGCCGAACAGCGGCACGCCCAGTGCCCATGGCGTGACAGTCGCCGCGGGGTGGCGCGCCAACAGCCAGGCCCAGGCTGCATAGCCGAAGAGCGTGTTGCCCACCGACTGCCACGCCACCGCGAGCCACGTGCCCCAGCCGGCGGTGTGCAGGCCGTGCGCGATGGCGTCGGGGCCTTCGATGATCAGCGACAGTGCCAGCAGCGGCGGCACGGCGAATGCGCTTGACCACACCACGTAGGCCAGCATGTCGACGCCGCGCCCCGCACGTCGACCGACGACATTCGCACATGCCCAGGCCATGGCCGCCGCGAGGATGAGCGTCAGGCCGCGTAGGGTGACGCTGGCGTCGCCACTGGCGCTGCTCTTCCACGCGATCAGCCCCAGGCCCGCAACCGCCAGCATCAGCGCCAACACTTGCGCGACGCGCAACCGCTCGCGCTCGATCACCATCGCCAGGCCGATCGTGAAGAACACCTGGAGTTGGATCACCAGCGACGCCATGCCCGGGCTGATCGACCCCTTCAACGCCAGGTACATCAGCCCGAACTGGCCGGCGCCAACCAGCACGCCGTAGGTGGCCAACTGACGCAGCGGCACCGCCGGCCGACGCACGAGCAGGGCGGCCGGCAGGAACGCGAAGGTGAAGCGCAGCGTGGCCAGCGCCAGCGGCGGCATCACGTCCAAGGCGTGGCGGATGACGACGAAGTTGGTGCCCCACACGATGACGACCACGAGGGCGAGCAGGTGGTGGTAGGGCGGTAAGCGGCTCGGGGGGTTGGTGGTTTTGATGTTGCTCATGGGGCCGCGCGACGAGAGCCGCAGCGCTTGATCGAGGTCAACGCCTGGTCGCGTTGCGCAGCGCAGGATCATGGCGCGACCACCAAGGAGTTTCCTATGCATCGCCGCATCCTCGTTCCCGTCGATGGCAGCGCCACCGCCGCGCGCGGCCTCGAGGAGGGCATGGCGCTCGCCAAGGCCTTCGACGCCAGCCTCGTTCTACTGACGGTCGTCGAATCGTTCCCGGTGATGATGGAAATGGCCACCGCAACCACGTGGGAGCAGGTGACGAACGATGTGCGCGAGCACATGCGCGGCGTGCTCGACGACGCGCATCAGGTTGCGACGAAGGCCGGCGTCGCGAGCGAGGCGCACCTCGAAGACGCGAGCGCCTCGCGCGTGTGCGACGTGATCGTCGACCAGGCGCGCAAACACCACTGCGACCTGATCGTGATGGGCACGCACGGGCGGCGCGGCATCGCGCACGCGCTGCTGGGCAGCGACGCCGAACGCGTGCTGCGCCGGGCGCCGTGCCCGGTGCTGCTGATGAGGCCGACGGAACACACCAAGGAGCAAGCCACGCCGTGACGGTCGCTGCCGACGCAAAAGCGCCCCCATGCTCGCAGCGCGGGCTGTCGCCCGAGGGTGCGGGACCGGTCTTCTACGCGCGCGGCCTGACGAAGATCTACGGCGGTGGCGGCACCGAGATCCGCGCGCTCGACGGCGTCGATCTCGACATCCGCAGCGGCGAGTTCGTCGTGCTGTTGGGCGCTTCGGGCAGCGGCAAGTCGACGCTGCTCAACATCCTCGGTGGCCTCGATGTGCCCACGCGCGGCGAATTGCGTTTCGCCGACCACGTGCTGAGCGGCGCCGGCGAGGCCGAGCTGACGCGCTACCGCCGCGAACACGTCGGCTTCGTATTTCAGTTCTACAACCTGATCCCGAGCCTGACGGTCCACGAGAACGTTGCCCTCGTCACCGACATCGCCGAGCACCCGATGTCGATCGACGAGGCGCTGGCGCTGGTGGCCTTGAGCGACCGCCGCGATCACTTCCCTTCGCAGCTCTCGGGCGGCGAGCAGCAGCGCGTGGCGATCGCGCGCGCGATCGTCAAGCAGCCCGACGTGCTGCTGTGTGACGAGCCCACCGGCGCGCTCGACTACGCCACCGGCAAGCGCGTGCTCGAGGTCATCGCGAAGGTGAACGCCGAACTCGGCACCACCGCGGTCGTGATCACGCACAACGTCGCCATCGCCGGCATGGCCGACCGTGTGATCCGCCTGGCCGACGGGCGCGTGCACAGCATCGAGGCGAACGCACACAAGCTGACGCCGTCGCAGCTGTCATGGTGAGCGCATGAAAGCCCTGCACCGCAAGCTGCTGCGCGACCTGCGCCTGATGTGGAGCCAGGCGCTGACGATCGCGCTCGTGGTCGCCAGCGGCATCGGTGGCTTCATCACCATGCTGTCGGCGGTCGATTCGCTGGCGCACGCGCGCGACGGCTTCTATGCGCAAGGGCGCTTCGCCGACGTCTTCGCGGTGGTGCGGCGCGCGCCGAACGCGCTGGCCGATACGCTGCGCGCCGTGCCTGGCGTGGCCGAGGCGCAGACCTCGATCGAAGAGGTGGTGCGCATCGACCTCGAAGGCACGAACGACGCGGTGCTCGGCCAGTTGATCGGCATCGATCCGAACGCGCCGCGCGCGATGAACCGCGTGCTCGTGAAGCACGGTCGCGGCCTGGCCGATGCGCACGTCTCGAGCGGCGCGATCCCGGCGCTGGTGTCGCCGGCCTTCGCCGAGAAGCGCGGCCTGAAACCCGGCTCGCGCGTCGGCGCGCTCATCAACGGCAAGCACCGCCAGCTCGAGATCATGGGCATCGCGCTGTCGCCCGAGTACGTCTTCGCCGGCCTGATGGGCATGCCCGACCTGCGCGGCTTCGGCGTGTTCTGGGTGCCGCGGGACGCGATGGCCGCGGCCTACGACATGGAAGGCGCGTTCAACCGCGTGGCGCTGAAGCTCGCACCCGGCGCCGACGAGCGCGCGGTGATCGACGCGCTGAACCGGCACCTGGCACGTTACGGCGGGCGCGAGGCGCACGGCCGCGAGGACCAGCCTTCGCACGCGATGCTCGCCAACGAGATCAAGGAGCAGCGCGTGCTCGGCACCGTGCTGCCGTCGATCTTCCTCGGCGTCGCCGCGTTCCTGCTCAACGTCGTGGTGTCGCGGCTGGTCGCAACGCAGCGCGAACAGATCGCGGCGCTGAAGGCGCTGGGCTACGCCAACCGCGCGGTCGCGGCGCACTACCTGCAACTCGTGCTCGTGATCGTTGTGATCGGCATGGTGCTGGGCGTCGCGATCGGCGACCGATTGGGCACGATGTTCACGGGCCTGTACGCGGAGTTCTTCTACTTTCCGAGCTTCGAACATCGCATCGAGCCGTGGCTGCTGGCAACAAGCCTCGGCATCACGCTCGTGACCGCGGTGCTGGGCACGCTGAACGCGATCGTCGCGACCGTGCGGCTGGCGCCGGCCGAGGCGATGCGCCCGCCCGCGCCGGGACGATACCGGCGCACGCTGATCGAGCGTCTGGGCTTCACCCGCATCGGAACCGCGCTGCGCATGATCCTGCGCAACATGGAGCGCCGCCCGTGGCGCACCGCGTTGTCGATCGGCGGCGTGGCCGCGGCGGTAGCGATCGTCGTGATGGGCAACTTCTTCCGCGACGCGATCGACTTCATCGTCGATTCGCAGTTCAACGTCGCGATGCGCAACGACGTGATCGTGTGGCTGGCCGAGGCTGCCGACGAACCCGCGTCGAAAGCGCAAGCGCAACGGCTGCCCGGCGTCTTCTCGGTGGAGTCGGGCCGCGACGTGGCGGTGCGCTTCGTCAACGGGCACCGCAGCGAACGTGGCCAGATCCGCGGCATGCCGCGCGAGGCACAGCACGCGCGGATCGTCGACGACCGCAACCGCGAGGTCAGCCGGCTGCACGACGACGGCCTGGTGATGACCGACCGCCTGGCCGCCAAGCTGGGCCTGCGTGTCGGCGACACGGTGCGCGCCGAGGTGCTGCAGGGCGAGCGGCGCACGCTGCACATCCCGCTGGCGGCGACCGCGCGCGAGATGATGGGACTGAACGCGTACATGGCGCGCGACGCGCTGAACCGTGCGCTGCAGGAGGGCGACCAGGCCACGTGGTTCTCGCTCGCGATCGACCGCGGCCGCGAAGGCGATCTGCTCGCCGCCAGCCGCAAGGTGCCGCGCATCGTCGGCGTGTTCAGCAAGGCCACCCTGTTGCGCAACATGCAGGAGGTCAGCGCGCGCAACGTGCGCATCATGAGCACGGTGCTGACGCTCTTCGCGACCGTGATCGCGGTCGGCGTGGTCTACAACAACGCGCGCATCGCACTGGCCGAACGCGCGTGGGAACTCGCGTCGCTGCGCGTGCTGGGCTTCAGCCGCGCCGAGGTGTCGGCGCTGCTGCTCGGCGAGATGGCACTCGGCATCGCGGTGGCGCTGCCGCTGGGCATGGCGCTGGGCTTCGGGCTCGTGCACCTGGTCGTCGGCATGCTCGCGTCGGACCAGTTCTTCTTCCCGGTGGTGATCCGCCCGCCCACCTACGCCTGGGCCGCGCTCGCGGTGCTGGCTGCGGCGGTGGCGAGTGCGCTGGTGGTGCGGCGGCGCATCGACACGCTCGACATGGTCGCGGCGCTGAAGACAAGAGAGTGAGCAACAAGATGAAGCGACGCAACCTCCTGCTTTGGGGCGCCACCGCGGTGCTCGCCGTCGGCGCGCTGGCGTGGGCCTTCGCGCCGCGGCCGGTGGACGTCGAAATCGCGACCGCCACCGTCGGCGCCTTCGAATCGACGATCGACGAAGACGGCAAGACGCGGCTGCCCGACCGCTACGTGATCTCGGCGCCGCTCGCAGGTCGTCTGTCGCGCATCACGCTGCGCCCCGGCGATGCGGTCGCGGCCGGCGCGGCCGTCGCGACGCTGGCGCCGGTGCTGTCGCCGATGCTCGACGAGCGCAGCGCGCGCGAGGCGCAGGCGCGCGTCGAAGGCGCGCAGGCCATGCTGCTTCGTGCCGGGGCGCGCGTCGACCGTGCGCGGGTGGCGGTGGAATTGGCGCAGGTCGAACTGCGGCGCAGCGAGCAGCTCGCGAAGGACGGCTTCATCGCGCCGACCAAGCTCGACGCCGACCGCCTGACGACGCGCGCAGCGAGCAAGGAGCAGGAAGCCGCGCAGCAGGAGCGCCACGTCGCCGAGCACGATCTGGAACAGGCGCGTGCCGCGCTGAGCGCGATGCGCGCGCCGGCGAATGCGGCCGGCCCGCCGCCGGGCCGGTCCCAAGGCACGCCAGCTCCCTCGGTGGGCAGCGAGCGTGGGGGCACGTCCAGTCGCGCCTTCGAAGTGAAGTCGCCGATCGCAGGGCAGGTGCTGCGCGTCGTTCAACCGAGCGAAGGCACTGTCGCCCTGGGCACGCCGTTGCTCGAAGTGGGCCACCTCGATGCGCTCGAAGTCGTGGTCGAGCTGCTGACCACCGACGCACCGCGTGCCCAGCCCGGCACGCCGGTGCGGCTCGAGCGCTGGGGCGGGCCGGGCGTGCTCGAGGGCCGCGTCAAGCGCGTCGAACCCGCGGCGTTCACGAAGGTGTCGGCGCTCGGCGTCGAGGAGCAGCGCGTCAACGTGATCGTTGACGTGACCAGCCCGCGTGAGCAGTGGCAGGCGCTGGGCGAGGGCTTCCGCGTCAGCGCGCGCATCGTCGTCGTCGCGGTCAACGACGTGCTGCTGGTGCCGGCCGCGGCGGTGTTCCCGGCGCCGCAGGGCGAAGGCGGCGCGATGGCGGCGTTCGTGATCGAAGGCGGCCGCGCGAAGCTCGTGGCGGTGAAGGTCGCCGGGCGCAACGGCACGTCGGCGTGGGTCGGCGATGGTCTCGCGAAGGACGCGAAGGTGATCATCTACCCGCCGTCCGCCGTGCGCGACGGCGTGCGGGTGCGCGAACGAAAGGTCTAGGCAGCGCGCGAGTTGCGCTGGATCAATCACGCAATGCTTCTCGGCGAAGCATCAACGAACCTTCGACATCGAGCGTCGATCTCTCGAAATATGACCCGCAACAGCGAACAACAACGCGTCGACGAGTTGCTGGGCGCGCAGAGTCGCCGCGCCTGGCGTCGGCCGGCGCGGTGGGTCGCACTGGCGCTGCTGTTGGCAGCGTCGGCCGCGACCGTGCGGTGGTGGCAGCTGCGCGAGCAGCGCCACGACGCGCCGCAGTGGCTGACCGAGCCCGCCGCACGTGGCGACTTGGCGCTGCGCGTCGCCGCCAACGGCACGCTTGCGCCCACGCGCAGCGTCAACGTCGGCAGCGAGCTGTCGGGCACGGTCGCGCGCGTGCTGGTCGACGTGAACGACCGCGTCGAGAAGGGCCAGCTGCTGGTCGAGATCGATCCGTCGAAGCTGCGCGACCAGGCGGCGCGTTCGCGCGCGGCGTTGGCGTCGGCGCAGGCGAAGGTCGCGCAGGCGCAAGCCACGCACGACGAGACCAAGCGCAAGCTCGAGCGCCAGCGCGGCATCGAGCGTCTGTCTGAAGGCACGTACCCGGCGCCGGTCGATCTCGACACGGCGCAAGCGGCCTACGACCGCGCGGTGGCTGACGGGCGGGCCGCGCGCGCCGCGGTGGCCGACGCGCGCGCGGCCGCGAGCGTCGATGCGACCAACATCGCCAAGGCGTCGATCCGCGCGCCGACCGACGGCGTGGTTCTGTCGCGCAACGTCGATGCGGGCAACGCGGTGGCCGCGTCGCTGCAAGCGGTCACGCTTCTGGTGCTGGCCGAGGACTTGAAGCGCATGAAGCTGCAAGTCAACATCGACGAGGCCGACGTTGGCCAGGTGCGCGAAGGCCAGCACGCGAACTTCACCGTCAGCGCCCACCCGAGCCGCAGCTGGTCGGCGGTGATCCGCCGCGTGGGCTACGGCTCGACGACGAAGGACAACGTCGTCACGTACCTGGCCGAACTCGACGTCGCCAACGACGATCTGAGCCTGCGCCCCGGCATGACGGCCGTGGCGACGATCGCGGCCGCCGAACGCAAGAACGTCCTGCTGGTGCCGAACGCGGCGCTGCGCTTCACGCCGGTCGCGAACGCCGCAGCCGGGCCGTCCACTTCGTCGGCCAGTGTCGTCTCGCGCCTGGTGCCGCGGCCGCCTTCGACCGGTGCACCGCGGCGTGCGGGCACCAACGCCGCGGCATCGCGCCGGGTCTGGGTGCTGCGCGACGGCGCGCTGGCGGAAGTGGCGGTGACGCCAGGCCTGTCGGACGGGCGCCGTACCGAGATCGTCGGCGGCGAGTTGCGCGAAGGCGATGCGGTGATCGTCGAGCAGGCGGCAAGGGCGCCATGAACGGCGAGCGTGTCACGCGCGAGCAGCACGCCGCGATCGACGAGCGCGCCGTGGCCGACGACTCCGCGCTGATCCGCCTGCGCGCGGTCACGAAGGTGTACGGCCACGGCGCGACCGCACTGCACGCGCTCGACGCGATCGATCTCGACGTCAACGACCGCGAGTTTGTCGCCATCATGGGCCCGAGCGGCTCGGGCAAGTCGACCGCGATGAACGTCATCGGCTGCCTCGACACGCCGACCTCGGGCGAGTATGTGTTTCGCGGTGTTCATGTCGAGCGTTTGTCGCGCGACGAGCGTGCGCGCCTGCGCCGACGCCACCTCGGCTTCGTGTTCCAAGGCTTCAACCTGCTGGCGCGAACCTCGGCGCAAGAGAACGTCGAATTGCCGCTCGTGTACCGCGGCGAGAGCAAGGCGGCGCGGCGCGCGGCGGCCGCGAAGGCACTGGCCGCGGTGGGCCTCGACGGCTGGGGGCACCACACGCCGAGCGAACTCTCGGGTGGACAGCAGCAGCGCGTCGCGATCGCGCGCGCGGTCGTCACCGAGCCGACGGTGCTGCTCGCCGACGAGCCCACCGGCAACCTCGACACGCAGCGAGGCCGCGAGATCATGGAACTGCTCGCTGCGCTGAACCGCGACCGCGGCATCACGATCCTGATGGTGACGCACGAGGCCGACATGGCGGCCTACGCGCGGCGCATCGTGCGCTTCGTCGACGGGCGCATCGCCTCGGACGAGAAGCGCGAGTCCGCAACGCGCGACGCTGCGCAGGCGGTGGCCTGAATGTGGTGGAACTCGCTCGTGCTCGCGTTGCGCTCGATCCGGCGCAACCTGCTGCGCTCGTTCCTCACCGTGCTGGGCATCGTGATCGGCGTCGGCGCGGTGATCACGATGGTCACGCTCGGCCAGGGCGCGACGCAGGCGGTGCGCGACCAGATCTCGAGTCTGGGCAGCAACCTGCTGCAGGTGCGCCCCGGCCAGCGCCTGGGTCCCGGTTTCGGCGGTGCAGGCGTGCCGGGTTTCGTCGAGGCCGATCTGGAGGCGATCGCTTCGCAGATCGGCGGCGTGCGCGCGGTCGCGCCCGAGGTGCGCAGCGGCGTCAGTGCGGTTGCCGGCGCACGCAACTGGTCGACCAGCGTCGTCGGCACGACGGCCGACTACTTCGACATCGGCAACTGGCGCCTCGACGCCGGACGCATCTTCGAGCCGGGCGAAGAGCGCGCCGGCGCGGCCGTGTGCCTGATCGGCGCGACGGTGCGGCGCGAGTTGTTCGCCGCTGCCGCGATACCGCTGGGCGAGGCGCTGCGCCTGAAGCAGTTCTCGTGCGAGATCGTCGGCGTTCTCGCGCCCAAGGGCCAGGCGGCGATGGGGCTGGACCAGGACGACAGCGTCGTGCTGCCGCTGCGCACCGTGCAGCGCCGCGTGACCGGCAGCACGCGCATCAACACGCTGTTGGTGTCGATGCGCGAGGGCAGCGACGCCGCGGCCGTGACCGCGTCATTGCGCCGGCTGCTGCGCGAGCGACGCAAGCTCTCCGCCGACGAAGACGACAACTTCAACATCCTCGACACGCGCCAGATCGCCGAGACGCTGTCGGGCACGACGCAGATCATGACCACGCTGCTCGGCGCGGTCGCCGCGGTGAGCCTGCTGGTCGGTGGCATCGGCATCATGAACATCATGCTGGTCAGCGTCACCGAGCGCACGCGCGAGATCGGTGTGCGGCTGGCGATCGGCGCGCTCGAAGCCGAGGTGCTGCTTCAGTTCCTGATCGAAGCGGTGGTGCTGGCCGTGGTCGGCGGGCTCGTGGGCGTGCTTCTCGCGCTGGCGGCGTCGATCGTGCTGGCGCAAGCGATGCACCTGCCGTTCCTCGTCAACCCCGGCATCAACGCGCTGGCGCTCGCGTTCGCGGCCGCGATCGGCGTGGTCTTCGGCTACTTCCCGGCGCGGCGCGCGGCGCGGCTCGACCCGATCGAGGCGCTGCGTCACGAATGAACGCTGCTACCGGGACGGCGCGGCCTCGCTGAGCCAGCGGATCATGGCCGCCGCCGACGCTTCGCTCGAGCGCGCGTGCGCGTTGATATGGCCGTCGGCACGCAGCTTGTCGACGAGTGCCTTCTGCGCCTTGGCATCGCCGCGATGCTTCTCGTAGCGGCGCGCCAGTTCGGCGAAGGTGGGGCTGTTCGCTTGCGGCGGATCGCCATGGCAGTTGGTGCAGCCCAGTTCGTAGGCCAGCTGCTGGTTGGCGTGCGCGTTCGCGCCAGCGAGCGCGGCCATGAGCAAGGCGGCGCCGAGTCGCACGACGTGAATGGCAGGTCGATGTTGCATAGGCTCACTCACGCGGCGGCGCGCGCTTCTTCTACGGTGTGCCCGTCACGAATGTGATACAGGCGGCGAAAGGTCGGGATGATCTTCTCGTCATGCGTGACGACGATGATCGCGGTGGCGTATTGGCGCGCCATCTGTTCGAGCAGGCCGACGACGGCCAGTGCGCGTTCGCTGTCCAGCGGCGCCGTCGGTTCGTCAGCCAGGATCACTGGCGGCTTGTTGGCCAGCGCGCGTGCGATCGACACGCGCTGCTGCTCGCCGCCCGAAAGCTCGCTGGGTTGCGCCTTGGCGCGGTGCGCGATGTCCAGCGCGAGCAGCAATTCGTTCGCGCGCGCTCGCGCTTTGACATTCGGCTGGCCGGCCAGCATGGGCAGCAGCGCGACGTTGTCGGTGGCGTCGAGAAACGGAATCAGGTACGGCGCCTGGAAGACGAAGCCGATGCTGTCGCGGCGCAGCGCGCGCAGGTCGGAAATCGTCCAGCCGTCGTCGTAGATCAAGCGCCCGCCCAGCGTCATGCGCCCGCCGCTGGGCTCGATCACCGCGCCCAGGCACTTCAGCAGCGTGCTCTTGCCCGAGCCCGATGGGCCGATCAGGCCCACCACCTCGCCCGGCGCGACGCTCATGTTGACGTCCTTCAGCGCGTCGACCGCGGTGTCGCCCGCGCCGTAGCGCTTGCGCAGGCCTTCGATCAGGATGCCGTTGTCGTTCATCCGCCGATCGCTTCAGCCGGATCGACCTTCAAGGCGACACGGATCGCCAGCGTGCTCGCCAGCACGCAAATCGCCAGCACCGCCGCCAGGCCGCGCCACGCGTCGCCGGGTTCGAGCAGCACGTACTTCGGAAAGCCCGGGGCCCAGAACGTCGCCGCGATCTTGCCGACGGCAAAGCCGATCAGGCCGAGGCCAAGCGACTGCTGCACGATCATGCCGGCGATGGTGCGGTTCCTCGTGCCGATCAGCTTCAGCACCGCGATCTCGCGGATCTTGCCGAGCGTCATCGTGTAGATGATGAAGGCGACGATGGCTGCGCTGACGACGGCCAGGATGACGAGGAACATGCCGATCTGGCGCGCCGAGGTGGCGATCAGCTTGGCGACGAGGATGTCTTCCATCTGCGCACGCGTGAAGGCCTCGAGATGCTTCCAGCGCCGGATCGGTTCGGCCACCACGTCCGCGTCAGCGCCGGCCGCGACTTGCACCAGCACCGCGTTGACGTTGCGGTTCGCGCCTTGCGCGGCCTGCACCGCGTCGAGCAGCCCCGGCACGCCCGGGCGGTTGAACGCCGGGTTGGCCGCGGTGCGCGCGCGCTCATTGCGGATGGCGTCGTTGTCTTTCAGAAACTGCGCTTCCTGCGCGTCGGCCAGCGGGATGAAGACCATCGGGTCACCCCCCGACGAGACCATGCGCTGCGTCAGGCCGACCACGGTGTAGTCGTGGCGGCGAATGCGGACGCGTTCGCCGAGCGCAAAGCCGGTGCGCACGTCGGCCACCGCCTCGTAGTGGCTGCGCGTGATGTGACGCCCGGCGACGAGAAACGGCGGCGCGCCCGGCAGGCCGGGTGTGCCCGTTTCGAAGCCGACCACCATCGCGCGCACGTCTTGCCCCGACCGGCCGCGGACCTGCATCGTCAGGTAAGTGACGTTGGCCGCGCGCGCAACGCCGGGCAGGACAGCGACCGTGTGCACGACGTTGTCGCGCAGGCTCGACGATTCGGCGTACGGGCCCTGTGTGTCGCGCTGCACGACCCACAGATCGGCGCGGCTGTTGTCGAGCAGGCGCTTGGCGTCATCGACCATGCCGCGGTAGACACCGGCCATCGTCAGCGTGACGCCGATCAGCAGTCCCAGGCCGAGGCCGGTGAGGACGAACTTGCCCCATGCATGCAGGATGTCGCGGCCGGCGAGGCTGATCACGGCGTGCCTGCTGGGCCTGCTGCCGCGGCCAGTGCCTGCACCACCTGGATACGGCTGCGCGTGCTCAGGTCCTTCTCGCTGTGCACGACCACCTCATCGCCTTCGCGCAGGCCGTCGAGAACCTGCACGCGCCCGTCGAGGCCGGTTGCGCCCAGCCGTACGGTGACGAAACGCAGGCCGTCGCTGTCGCGCCGCCACACGCCGGTTTGATCGCCGCGGCGCTTGATGCTGGCGTTGGGCAGCAGCAGCGTCGACGCGCCCGGCGGCAGCGTCAACGTGACCTCGGCGAGTTCACCGACCGACAAGCCTTGCGGCACCTGATCGAACGCGACCTGCGCCATTCGCTCTTCGGTCACGCTGTCGCTCACCACGTCGACACGTGCCACCTGGCCCGGCAGCAGCAGCTGCGGGTTCGAACGCAGCGCAATCTGCGCCGGCAAGCCAGGCGCCAGGCCGGCCGAGCGCCCTTGGTCCAGGCGCACGCGCACCCACAGCGACGCGGGGTCGATCAGCTTCAGCAGCGCTTGGCCGGCAACGAGAGTCGAGCCGGCCTCGGCTTCGCGCGCGGTCACCAGCCCCGCCGTGGGCGCGACCAGTCGCAGGTTGTCGCGCTGGCGTTGCAGCGCCGCGCGTTCGGCCGCCAGCCGCGCCAAGTCCTGCCGCGCGCCCGCCGCGTTGGCTTGCGCGCTGCGCACCCCGGCATCGGCAGACGCCAACTCCTGCCGTCGCGACTCGACGGCTGCCGCGCTGATGAAGTCCTGCGCGCCGAGCTCCTCGTTGCGGCGTGCGTTGGCTGCCGAGAGTGCGCGCCGCGCCAGCGCATCGGTGCGCTGCGCGTCGGCCGCTTCGGCGCTGCTGCGCGCACGTGCGATCGACGCGTCGATCGCCGCAGCACGTTCGTCCAGATCCACCGGGTCCAGCTCGGCCAGCAGTTGGCCCGCCTTGACGCTGTCACCGATGTCGACCGCGACGCGGCTGACGCGCGCCGCGGCGGTCGGCCCGATCGCGTAGCTGCGCCGCGCCTCGACCGTGCCCACGCCGAACAGCGCTGTCTCGAGCCGGCCCGTCGCGGCCTTGATCACGGTGACGCGCACCGGTGCCAGCGGCCCGGTGCGCAAGGCCACATAGGCCAGCGCGGCGACGAGCAGCACGGCCAAGGAACCCAGCGCGAGCGGGCGCGACCAGCGCCGTGCCGGCTTCGTCATGACGGCGCGGCGAAGACCTCGGCATCGTTCGCGTCGACAACGCGCACGCCCACCGCAATGCCATGGCGCACGCTCTCGGTGACGACGCAGAAGTCCTCGAACTGCGCCAGACAGCGGTCCAGGTGCTGCACGCTCGCGCTGTTTTCGGCCAGGCGGATCGTCACGTCCAGGCGCCCGATGCGCACGCGGCCCTTCTCGTTGCGCTCGAGCGTGCCGTGCACCTGGGTGCGAAGCGGCCCGAGCTTCTGCTTGAACTTGCCGCTCAGGCAGAACAGCAGGCTGGCCGACAGGCAGTTGGCCACCGCCGCGCCGATCAGGCGCGCGGCGTTGGGGCCTTTGGCGCCACCCAGCGGCGCCGGCTCGTCCAGCAGCAATGCATCGACGCCGGGCCAATCGAATTTGACCTTGAACTCGTAGGCGGCGAGTTGTTCGAGCTCGAGGTCGAAGGCCAGCGACTCACTCATGGCTTATCCCATGTTTGCGTGAACAGGCGGGGGTGCCCCGAAGCCTCTTCGAGCACTCGGGCGCGCGACGCGTTGGCGACCACGAGCCAGTTGCGGTGAATCGTCATCATCAGCACCTCGCGCTTCTTGGCTCCATGCTCGCACTTGTCGCCACGCCCGAGTTGCGCTGCGTCAAGCAGGACGACGCACGGCTTGCGCGGGATCAAGGCGCTGGGCGCGAGGGGCGCGAAACATCGTCTCCATGCAGATCGAAGGACGCAACGACGACGCAAGCGCATGGTGGAGCGAGCCGGCAGCGCAGGTGATGCAGGCGCTGGACACGACGCCCGAAGGGCTGCGTGATGCGCAAGTACGCGAGCGGCTCGCGCGCCACGGTCCCAACACCGTGGTCGATGTCGATGAGGTCGGCGCTTTACGCTTGCTGGCGCGGCAGTTCGCGAGCCCGCTGGTGCTGATCCTGGTTGTGGCCGCGGCCATGTCGCTGGTGCTTCGCGACTGGGTCGACGCGGTGACGATCCTGCTGATCCTTGCGATCAGCGCGCTGCTCGGCTTCACGCAGGAGTGGCGCGCGTCGTCGGCCGTGGCGCGCCTGCGCAGCCGCCTTGCGCTTCAGGCGCGCGTGCGCCGCGACGGCCGGCTGCTGACCGTGGCTGCGCGCGAGTTGGTGCCTGGCGACGTGATCGAACTTGCTGCCGGCAACCTCGTGCCGGCCGACGGTCTGGTGCTCGAGGCGCGCGACTTCCTTGTCAACCAGGCAAGCCTCACGGGCGAGTCGATGCCGGTCGAGAAGCAGCCGGGCGTGGTCGACGCTGACTCGTCGCTGGCCGCACGGACGAACAGCGTGTACCTTGGCAGCTCGGTGCGCAGCGGCACCGCGACCGTGGTGCTGGCGCGCACCGGCCGCGACAGCGTGTTCGCGTCGCTTGCTTCGAGCATCGGCCGGCGTGAGGGCGAGAGCGCCTTCGCCCGCGGCGTGCGCGACTTCGGCATGCTGCTGATGCGCGTGATGACCGGCGTCGTTGTCGCCGTGCTGGCTGCGCAGGCGCTGCTGGGGCGCCCGGCGATCGAGTCGCTGTTGTTCGCGCTGGCACTCGCGGTGGGCCTGTCGCCCGAATTGCTGCCGGCGGTGGTCAGCGTGTCGCTGGCCCGCGGCGCGCGGCGGCTGGCTGCCAGCGGCGTGCTGGTGCGCCGGCTCGACGCGATCGAGGACCTGGGCACGATGGACACGCTTGCCACCGACAAGACCGGCACGCTGACGCAGGGCGCGATGGTGCTGGCGGCTGCGGTCGACGCCGAAGGACGTGACAGCGGCGAGGTATTGCGTCTGGCGCACCTGAACGCGGCGTTCGAAACCGGCATTGCCAACCCGATCGACGAGGCGATCGTGCTGGCCGGCGAGCGCGCAGGGCTGAACACCGCGGGTTGGTGCAAGGTCGACGAGATCCCCTACGACTTTGTGCGGCGGCGGCTCACGATCGTGGTTGAGCCCGAAGCCGAACCGGCGAACGAGCCCACTCGCCATCGGCTGATCGTCAAGGGCGCGGTGGCGCAGGTGCTGGCGCAATGCACGCTCGATGCGGCCGCGCGCCAACGCGCGCAGGCCTTCGCGCGCGACCAGGGCGAACGTGGCGTGCGCGTGCTGGCACTGGCCGCCCGCTGGTGCGCCCCGCAGCCGCGCTACACACGCGACGACGAACGCGAGCTCGAGCTCGAGGGCTTCCTGTGCTTCGCCGATCCGGTGAAGCCCGACGCGGCGCAGGCGCTCGAGGCATTGGCGCAGCGTGGTGTGCGCGTCATGATCGTCACCGGCGACAACCGCCACGTGGCTGCGCACGTGGCCGCACAGGTCGGGCTCGACGCCAAGGCCATGCTGACCGGCGAGCAGCTCGGCGCGCTGCGCGACGAAGCGCTGTGGCACCTGGCGCCGCGTCAGGCCGTGTTTGCCGAGGTCGAGCCGGCGCAAAAGGAGCGCATCGTGCGCGCACTGCAACGCACCGGCCACGTCGTCGGCTACCTGGGTGACGGCATCAACGACGCGCCCGCGCTGCACGCCGCCGATGTCGGCATCTCGGTCGACGGTGCGGTCGACGTGGCGCGCGAAAGCGCCGACATCGTGCTGCTGCGCCCCGACCTCGGCGCACTCGAGCGCGGCATCGCCGACGGGCGGCGCAGCTTCGCCAACACGCTGAAGTACATCCAGATCACGATCAGCGCCAACTTCGGCAACATGATGAGCATGGCGCTGGTGACGCCGCTGCTTGCGTTCCTGCCGCTGACGGCCACGCAGATCCTGCTGAACAACTTGTTGTCGGACCTGCCGGCGTTGGCCATCTCGACCGACCGCGTCGATGCGCAGGCGCTGCGCCGGCCGCTGCGCTGGCACATGCGCGAGGTGCGGCGATTCATGATGACCTTCGGCCTCGTCAGTTCGGCTTTCGACCTGCTGACCTTCGTGCTGCTGTTGCACGTGTTCGACGCCGGCCCCGCGCTTTTCCACAGCGGCTGGTTCGTCGTCTCGCTGCTGACCGAGCTTGCGGTGGTGATGGTGCTGCGCACGCGCGGCGCGGTCTGGCGCAGCCGCCCCTCGTCGCTGCTGGTGGCAACAACCGCGGTCGTTGCGCTGGTCGCGCTGGCCTTGCCCTTCACCGGCCCCATCGCCTCGGCGCTCGGGCTCGTGCCGTTGCCTGCGTCGCTGGTCGCGATGCTGATCGCGGTCACGCTGGCTTACGTGGCGACGACCGAACTCGTCAAGTGGCGTTTCGGCGCGATGCGCTCCGGATTGAGCCTGCGCAAGCGGGGCCGCGCACGGCGTTCCCAGAATGGACGCCCTGAAGTCCCACCAGGAGCAAGACGATGAACACGCCCACGACGGCTATGCCCACCACCACTTCCACGACGCCGACCGACGACCGCATGGCCCAGCATCTGCGCACGCTGGCCGACGAAGCCGAAGCGCTGCTGAAAGACACCGCGCGCGCCGGCAGCGAAAAGCTCGAGGCGTCACGCGAGCGCTTGCGCGGCGAGTTGGCGCATCTGCGCGAGCGGCTGACTGACCTCGAGACAAGGGCCGGCGCACGGCTCGAGAGCACGGCCCACCGCACCGACGCCGCGGTGCACTCGCACCCCTACACCGCGATGGGCGTTGCCGCGGCGATCGGCCTGTTGGCCGGGCTGCTGATCGGGCGCCGCTGATCGGCCACCGATGAACGAGTTGCGCGCCATCGTCGCGACCCTGGTCGAGATGGCGTGCACGCGCGTCGAGTTGGGTACGAGCGAGCTTGCCGAGGCGCGCTGGCGTCTGGCGCAACAGGCGCTGGCAGCCGTCGTGGCGCTGTTCTTCCTCGGCCTGGGCGTCGCGTTCGGCGTGTTCGCGCTGGCGTGGTGGGCCGGCCCCGATCGCGGTGCGATCGTGCTGGGCGTCGCGACGTTGATCGCACTGCTGGTTGCCGCGGCTGCGATCGTGCGTTGGCGCGGCGTGATGCAGGGCGGCACGCCGCTGCTGCAAGACACGCTCGCGCAGTTGCGCGCCGATGCGCGGGCGCTCGAGGGCCATCGGTCGTGAGCGGTTCACCCGAGTGGCTCGACCGGCGTCGGCTGCTCGTGGCGCAGGCGACGCTGCAACGCGTGCGGCTCGCGCACCAGGTGTCGACGCTGCGCTGCGGGCTGCCGGCCGCATCGGCGGGGTCGGTGCTGGCGCTCGCCGTCGGCGCGGTGTTGGCCGTGTGGCGTCTGCGCGAAGGGGGTGTGTCACGCAGCCCACTGCTGCGGGCCCTTCGACTGGGCGCTGGTCGGGCCTGGCGCGCATGGCGGTGCGATGGGCGTCACTGAGTCATCGATCTAAAAGGGGCACGGTCATGCATGCGACGTTCGTCTCGGCTTTCGTCTCTCGCGCCGCGGCAGCGCGGCTGGTTGTCGCCGCGATTCTTTTCGGCGCCTTGCTCGCCGCTTGCGGAGGCGGCACCGCCGACGAGACGGTGCAGGTTCCGCCGCCGCAGGCCCGTGCGGTGCCCACCCTGGGCGCCAAGCCGGGACTGCAAGCCACCGCGTCGCTGGCCAAGACCGGCGAGACGGTGCGCGACTTCAGCGTGCTGGCCGATGGCGCAGCACTCGTGCCGCCGTACGCGGCCGATGCCGCGCAGACGATCCGCGTGTTGCCCTCGGCGGCCGGCGCTTCGGTGTCGGTGGTGCACTGGGGCGACGGCGAGTCGAGCGTCGTGCCCGAAGGATGGAACCCGGCCACACCCGAAGCGGCGCTGTCGCACCGCTATGCCGGCGGCGGCATCTATCAGGTCGAATACGCGACGAAGGTCGCAGGTGCGTGGGACTCGCGCCTCATCAGCCTGACGATCCGCGGCGCCGCGGCACCGTCCCCGTTCGCGCGCGGGTTCTCGCTGGTGTCGGGTGGTGCAACGCTTGCCGACGGCGGCACCGTCGCGGTCGGGCAGATGGTCACGCTGCTTCCGCTCAGCGAAGAGGCTGCGTTCAGCATCGTGTATTGGGGCGACGGCTCGGCTTCGGCAGTGCCTTCGGGATGGCGCAGCGTCATGGGCTACGACTTCGCCCACGCGTTCACTGCGACCGGACGCTACGCGATCGAGTACGCCACGCTGTCGCCCGGTGGCTCGTGGGACAGCCGCACCGCGACGGTCAACGTCGCCGACGCGCCGCCGCCTGGCGGTGCCTTCTCGCGTGCGTTCACGTTGGCCGACGAAGCCGGCCGGCCGCTGACTAGCCCGATGCGCGTCGACACGTTCACGCTGGTCCAGGTGCGCGATGTCGACCCACGGGCGATCGCATCCGTCATCCACTGGGGTGACGGCTCGTCCACGCCCATCCCCGGCGGCGTGCGTGCCGGCACCGCGCCGTGGCTGCTGTCGCATGCCTACACGCAGGCCGGCACCTTCACAGTCGAATACGCCACCGTGTCGCCCGACACGGGCACGTGGGATTCGCGCGTCGCGACCGTGGAGGTGAGCTTCGTGCCACCCGCCGCGCCGCCGGTGCTCGAGGTGACGCCGGTGGTGCGGACGTCGGCGTTTGCGAACTTCGGCGACACCCCTGACGGGCGTTGGCGGCGGGGCTCCACACTGACCAGCCATGGCTGCGCCTTGACCTCGCTTGGCGACCGCGGCACGGGCTGGATGCCTCCAGCGCGCGCCAGCGTCGGCCAGGAACGTCACCTACCTGCCGCCGACGGCCGCGTCGACCCTGCCGCCTGTGTCGAGCGCCATCCAGTGGGGCGATGGCCAAACGAGCGAGATCGCGGGCGGCTGGCGCCCATCCACGGCGCTGGCGCAGACCACGCACCGCTATGCCGCAGCGGGGCTCTACTCGATCGTCTATACGGAGATCGCGCCCGACGGGTCGCCGCGGCAAGCCTCCGCACCCATCGAAGTGCTCGATCAACCGATCCCGCCGGTGGTGACGCTGCCCAAACGCACGCGGGTCGAACCGATCGCACCGACGAGGTCGATCAGCTTCTTCAGGTTCGGAGGTGGCCGGGTCAAGATGATCTCGACCGACTTCGCGACCGGGGCCACGACCGCGCGCGAGGCGCCCGAACTGCTCCAGACCTTCAACTACGTTTCGCCCGATGCCCGCTTCCTCTTTCGCATGCTGCCCGTCACGTTCGACCCGCCGGTCATCACGTTGCAGGCGTTCCGTGTCGAGCAGGACCTGTCGTTGACGCCCTGGGGCCCGGCACGAACGGTCGAAGGCACCGACATCGTGTTCTCGCCGACCGGTCACACGCTGTACGTCCTGGGCTACCCGCTGATGATTCACGCATACGCCTTCGACAGCAGCACGGGTTTCGTGGGCGAGAAGACCGGGTCCTGCGCGGTGGCCGGGGGCGACGCGTTCTATGCCGGGTTGCAGGACGCAGCGATCGATCCGACGGGCGAGTGGATGTTGGCGCGTGCACCGGACTGGCCCATGCCCAGCCTTGCCGTGATCCGGCTGGATCCGCAGACCGGCGCCGTGCTGTCCCAGCGTCGCGTCGTGCTCGACGCCAGTACACAGTTCGGACCGTCCGGTGACATGATCGCCATGCATCCTGGCTGGGGATGGCTGGCCGTGTCGGGGACCGGCGAGTTTCTCGACCTGAGCCTGCTGCGCTTCGATCGATCG
Source organism: uncultured beta proteobacterium (assembly GCA_963738615.1). Lineage (GTDB taxonomy): Bacteria > Pseudomonadota > Gammaproteobacteria > Burkholderiales > Burkholderiaceae_C > CAVTWY01. The sequence continues at coordinate 629,861 of CAVTXI010000004.1, read as the reverse complement.
AGCGGAGACGTGACGGCCGCGACGCGCATCGCGTCGCCACCCAGAACGAGCATCGGGGGCACGTATCACTCGCTGCTGACCGCGCGGTGGGGAGCCGAACACCTGTACCTCGGCGCCACGTACGCCTGGCAGTCGAGCCTCGACCGCGCAGCCGGCGGCGTGGGGTGGACCGAGGTCTATCAATCGGTGATGAACGTCAACCGGCTTGCGTTCGACGCTGGCACGGGAGTTGTCTCACCGGCCGTCTCGACGCAATGGCTGCAGGCGCGGCCCCGCTACGCGAACGAGCCGAGCGGCTACTACAACATCCGCTCCTTCGGCGGCAATCTCGTCGAGCGGATGATCATCAGCCCGACCGTGCAGTCGGTGCTCGGGTGTCAATGGGGCGCGGCCGGCGATTGGGGAGGACGCATTGACCTCGTGTCGTACACGATCGCACCGGGTGCCGCAGCGCAACCGTGGCTGACGCAGCGGTCTCTTGCCATGAGCGAGCCGGCACCGCTCGGTATCTTCGGGTATTGCGAGTAGGGCGGCGAACAACGCGGCGAGTAACGTGGAGAAGCGACGCGGCGAGTCAAGGTGCGTCGCACGTCAGCTCGACGCCGCGAGCGCTGCCGAACGCCGCCGCAACGCCGCGTCGAGCGCACGGTCATGGCCGTAGAGGTCGTCGAGGAAGTGCACGCGCGCGTCCTTGACCAGCGCGGTCCAGCAGCTCGCTCGGCCAGCGCCGGGTCGCGCATCGCCAACGCGGCGCGCAGCGCGTCGGCGGCATCGAAGCGATCGTGCGCGTCGTGGGCGAAGCGTGTGCCGGCGGCGTACCGCAAGCGGCCGCGGTGCAGGTCGTCCAGGTAGCGCAGCATCGCGTCGGACAGCACCTGCGCCAGCCGCGCCGCTTCGTCGGCGTCGAACGGCGCGGGCCGCGCGAGCGCTGCGCGCAACGCGCCGGCCGCGTAGTCGGACGGCTCGAGGCCATGGCTCGCCGCGTCCTCGAGCAGACGCACGGCTTGGTGCGCCTGGGCGTTCGGCGTCGCGCCGTCGAACCAGTCGAACGCCGGCCGTGCCGCGGCCAACGACGGCAGCAGGACGCAGCACACGCAAGCCCTGCGCCTGTCGAGGCTCCACACCGACGACACGGCCGGTTGCCGTGAAGCATCGTCGCGCGCGTGCCCTTGAGCCGTGTCAATCGAGGCCATGGAAGCAGCGCCCATGATGGGCGTCATGCATCTGCCAGGGAATTTTCGGCTGTCGGGGGGGGTGCAGACGAGCGATCGGTTCACGGAGGTTCTGACGCTCGCCGCTGGAAGCGTGATCACCGTGATGCTGCTGGGTGCGGTCGCCGTGGTGCAGACCTATCGAACGCCGCATGCCCCATTGACATCGCAGCCGCTGCCGCGTTCGATCGTGGCTTCGCCCGACATCCATCGCGTCGTCGCCGAGAGCGCGCAGCACAAGCTGATCGAGGTGGTGTGGAAGCCCGGCCAGCGCGATGCGTTGCACTCGCAATGGACATCGGCGGTTGTCTACCTGACCGACTGCCGTCTGCGCATCCACGCTTCGAACGGTGTGGTGCGCGAGGTGAACCAGAAGGCGGGCAACGCTGTCGTGCAGGCGCACGTGGTGGAGAACATCGGCAGCGCAGACTGCAAGCTCGTGATCTTCGAGCCGGCTTGAAGCCGCGCCGCCGACGCGTGCGCGTCACGAGCAAGGCGCGGACGTCGACACGCAAAAGGCGTGCGTGGTGGGTGCACCATCACACGCCTCGCCCCCCTGATCGACAACGGCGCGCCGTCCCCTTGTGCGGCGCGTCCGTCATCAGCGGCGTCGAAAGAGTCGGCCCATACCGTCACTGGATCGGCAGCATCCGGCTACCGCCGCCTTCGCGCTTGGGCAGCGTCAACGTCAGCACGCCGTCCTCGAGCTTCGCGTTCGACGCCTTGTCGTCGATTTCGCAGGGCAGCGAGAAGCCGCGCACCGCCGCGCCGTAGCTGCTTTCCTGCAGCAGCACGCGGCCGGTCTTTTCGTCCTTCGTCTCCTTCTGCTGCTTCACCTCGGCCGAGATCGACACATAGTTGCGTTCGATCTGCACGCGGATGTCGTCCTTCTTCGCGCCCGGCACCTCGGCACGCACCAGGAAGTCCTTCTCGCGTTCGGTCACGTCCAGGCGGATCTCGGCCTGGTTCTCGATACCCGCGACGGTCATCGGCCGCATCAGGCGGCGAAACATCTCGGGGAACAGTTCATCCATGCGTTCGAATCGCGTCAGTGCATTCATCTCGATTCCTTTCATGCCACACGAAGTTCGTTGACCACGGCCAGCACCCCGGGTGCCGACCACGCCGCACCGGCGGCTGCATCGCGCTCGCGCCACGAGTCGACGCTGCCGCGCAGCGTGACGGTCGCGCCGCGCACGTCGACGGTGATGCGCCTGGCCTCGCGCTCGGCGTGGCGTTCCAGCGCTTGCTCGATGCGCGCGCCGATGCCGGCTGGCGTTGCGCGCGCGCGCAACGTGATTTCGTTGCGCACACCCAGCACGCCGATCAGCCCGCGCACCGCCTTCTCGGCGCTCGTGCGCTCGGCATCCCAGTCGACCTCGCCGCTCAGCGTGACCCACCCGTGCTCGACGGTGGCGCGCACGCGGTCGGGCGGCAGGCTGCTGTTCCACCGCAGTGCCAGGTCGGCGGCTTGCGCGATGTCGGTGTCACCACGCTGGTGATCGGGCGACAGCATCACGTCGAGTTCGAGCGCGATCGCCTTGACGCCGTTGACGCGGCGCAAGGCTTTCTCGATCGCACGCTTCTCGGCGTAGGTGTCGATGTGCCCACTCAAGGTCACGATGCCGTTCTTCACGGCCACGCCCACACGCTCCGACGTCACGGCCGGGTCCCAGGCCAGTTCGTCGGTCACATCCTGCTTCAATTGCTGGTCGGTCTTCATGGCGCAACTCCTTTGCACGCGACGGCGAGTCTTTGCCGCCGCCTTGGTGAATCCGGCGGCGAGTGGTCTGCCGCCTGCTTGGCGAATCCGGCGGCCAACGATGCCGCCCCTATAGACGATAGGCCGCAAGCAGCAAGCCGGATTGATCTGGCTCAGTTGCGAGGCGCTTTCCGGCGTCTTTACAAGCGACGGTGAGGGGACGGTCAGACGCTCGGCGAACCAACGTCCTGGGGCCACCGCTGCTCGATCCGATGCTCACCGGCATCGGTCCACCACAAGCTGGCTGCGGCCAATTGCGACACCATCGTCGCGAGTGCCCACGAGGCCACGCTCGATGCCGTATTCGCGCTGACGGGGGATGCGCATGGCGCGGTGAGCGCAGCGTCGAAGGTTTCGATCGGCGCTGACTCGGCCAGCGTGTTCAGACTCGCCTGCGCGAACGCGTCCAGCCGCGCTTCGAGTTCGAGCCAGTCGTGCAGATCGGCAGGCACACGCGTCAGCGGCTGCACCACCACCAGCGGAAAGTACCGGCCAGCGCTGTCGACACTCGACATCAGCGTGCCGGCGTGCCAGCGTGCAACATCCATCTCGGGCGATTGCAGCCAGTATTGAATCGGCGCGCGCAAATACTTCTCGAGCCACGCATCACCATCGCGGCTGCGCAGGGCGACGATGCGTTGCGACAGCCACCGGTCCCACGCGTCGCGTGTGGCAGCGTCCAGCCTTCGTGATGCGAAGTCACCCAGGCACGCGATCTTGCCGAACCAGCCCGGGGGCGTGTCGACAAGCGGCGCGTGGGTCACAACCCACCCGGGCAGCCGAACTCTTGCAGCGCCTTCAGCCGCAGCGGGTTCTGCACGCTGCTGCTGGTCACGTCGAACGTGGCGCTGCGACCCTCGACGACGAACTTCACCGTTGCCTTCTCGCTCGCGGTGGTTGACAACGTGATCTGCTGGCGGTCGAACATGCGCAGCAGCGCCCACGGTCCTTCGGTGAACGTGCCGGTGGTGCCCGACGCAGCAGGCGGGTCGACCGTCACGCGGACCTGGTTCGTGCCTTTGGTACCGGGCCAGTTCACCATCGTCGGCACGATCGGGCCGTGCGCGTACTTCACCTGCTGGCCGTCGACATCGAGCGTGATGCTCTTCAACGCCGCGTCCAGTTCCGACGGTTTGAATTCGAGCCGCATGCCGGGTTTGCCGGCAACGAAGAAGGCGTCGCGGATTTCAGCGGCGCGTTGGAACTGAACCAATGCACCCGGCGCGCCCAACGACGCGCCGTCGATCTTGCGGAAGCTCCATGGCCGCGTCGTCGTGTTGACGTTGGGCGCCAGGTGTTTCTGGAACGTCGAATCGAACAGGCCGCCCGAAGCGAACAGCTTCGTGAAGTCGTCGGACGTGACGTTGAGCTTCGAGTTGCGGTCGAACGGATAGCGGCCCGCGGTCGCCCTGCGACAGAAGTCACCGACTTCGGTGGCGATGATGTCCGACAGGTTGTCGCGCAGGCCCCGGGCGCTGGTCTGCTGTGCGGCGTCGTTCAGGGCGACCACCATCGTCTTCACCGGCTCGGGCAGCCGCGGCGCTTCGTTCTTGACTTTCGCCGCGACGGGCGAGGGCGGCGGCGCGTTCTTCGCCTGCAACGCGGCGTCGACGACGTTCAGGTGGTTGTAGACCTCGTTGATCAGCGTCACCGACCCATCGACCGGCGCCGGGCCCTGGCCGCCGGGCGCGGTGACGAAGTCGCGCAGCGCGATGAAGCGGCTGTCGACGAGCTCGGCTTCGGGCGACGCAGCCAACACAGCGGCGGCCGCAGGCTTGTTGCCCGCCAGGTCGAAGATCTTGCTGACACCTTCCTTCACGATGTCGCCCGCCCCGGCTTTCGCCTTGTCGACCACGCCGGTGGGTTTCGCCGCGAGGGTGGTTTCTTTCGACAACGCGCGCATCACCGGCGCCAGCGGGCCGCCGGGTGCACCAAGGATCTGCGACGCTTGAATCGCGTCGCGCAGGCCGCGCACGGGCACCACGCGAATGTCGCGCACGTACGTCTCCCACGTGTTGGCGTATTTGTTCAGATACAGGCGCCGCACTTCTTCGAACACCGGGTCGCGGCCGGTGAGCTTCGCTGCGGCCGCCGCGGCAGCAACAGGCGGTGCGCGTGTCGCGTCGGTCACGCCCAGCACCCACGGCTCTTCGGCGGCGAGTTGCTTGGCGATGTCGTCGGCCACGTTGACGAAGCCCCTGTGATAGCCGTCGTAGGTGTACATGCCGGGCACGCCGCGCGTCAGCGGCAAGCCGCTGGCGCGCGTGAACACCAGCGGCGTTTGCGGGCCGCCCACTTTCGCGAGCGTGAACTCGGGGAAGTCGCCCACACCCAGCAGTTCGATGCGCGTGAAGATGCGCGGTGCCAGCGCCACGCTGACCAGGCTGGCGCGCACGTTGGCAACCATGGCGGTGTTCTCGGCGGTGGTGGCGGTGATGGTGCCGTCGTCGAGCAGCGTGGCCAAGTGGCGGTTCATCGCGTCGCGCTGGGCTTCGTTCAATGCACTGCCCATCTGGTCCCAGTCGGCGCGCACGAAGGCTTCGAACGCCCTGGCGTCGAAATGATTCGGCTCGTGCAGCATGCGGTACGCCTTCAGCATCTCGTAGCGCACGTTGGGGTTGGTGCTGCTGACGGCCAGCTGCGTTTCCATCCGCGAGACCAGACGCGGCAGCCACGTTTCGCCCAGCAGGCGACGATAGGTTTGGTCGGCGGCCGACTCGAGCATGCGCTGTTGGCCCAGGCCCAGGTTGATGCTCGGTGCCGCACCGTCGGGCTTGGCAACGGTGCGTGCGGCTTCCAGTGCGGCCAGCGGTGCGGTCAGATCGTCAGCGCGGGTTTGCGGCAGCGCGGTCAGCAGTTGCTGTGCCTTTTCGGTCTTCGTGGCCACGCCCGCCACGTAGTCCTGATTCGCGACGTACGAACGTGCCCACAGGGCTGTCAAGCCCACGCCGATCACCGCGACTGCGGCATAGCCCGCCAACGCGAGCATGCCGCGGCGACGTTCCCACTTCAGGTTCGTGCCGCCCAACGCGCTTTCGGCGAACACCACGTCTTGCAACAGCTTTTCGAGGAAGTAGCTTTTGGCGCTGGCGGTGTGATGCGCCGGCACCGGCAGGCGCTCGAGTTGGTAGCTGCGCGCCACCTGGCCGATCACGCGGTCCAGTGGCGTGCCTTCCTGCGTGCCGCTGACGAAATACACGCCGCGCAGCATCACTTCCTGTTCGTACTGCGACGGTGCGAACACGCCTTCGACGAAGCTCGACAACAGGCCGTGCGTCGCCGCGAACTGCTGCGGGAATGTGTAGATGCGCGCGCGGCGTGCGGGGTCGTGTTCCGTCTGCAGGCGCTCGACCAGGCCGTCGGACATGCGCTTCACCAGCAGCTCGAGTTCGCGCTTCATTACCGAGGTGCGCTGCGCCTGCGGCAAGGTCTGGTCGAAGGTGAAGCCCCACGGCGCAGCGCGCATCTCCTTGTCGGAATCGCCGAGGTAGTCGACGAAGCCCGAGATCAGGTCGATCTTCGTGACCAGCAGGTACACGGGGAAGCGGTGGCCGAAGTGTTCGTGAAGTTCCTGGACACGCGAGCGCAAGTCGGTGACGAGGCGCTCGCGGTCGGCGGCCGACTTTGTCAGCAGGTCAGGCACCGACACCGTGAGCAACGCGCCATTGATCGGCTGGCGCGGGCGTGCCTGCTTCAGCAGGCTCAGAAATCGCTGCCACGCCTTCTGGTCCCCTTGCGCGTCGCTGTCTTGCGAGGTGTAGCGGCCCGCGGTGTCGATCAGCACCGCCTGGTCGGTGAACAACCAGTCGCAGTTGCGTGTGCCGCCCACGCCGGCCAGCTCGCGTGGCTTCTGGCCCGCGGGCGCGAGCGGAAAGCGCAGCCCCGCGTTCAGCAGTGCGGTGGTTTTGCCGGAACCCGGTTCGCCGATGATCACGTACCACGGCAGTTCGTACAGATGCCGCTTGCCGAAGCGCGCGGTCAGTGTCGAAAGCCCATGCTTGTCCTGGTCGAAGCGCGCTTTGCGCAGCACCTGCAACGCCTGATCGAAACGCTCGCGCAGCACCTTCTCTTCGGGCGTCTCGTCGTCCTTCTTCTCGTCGGGCCTGGACACAAGCTGCTGCGTGAGGGCGCGATTCGTGCGCATCGCCTTCCATGCGGCGCCGACCTTCGACAACAGGTACGCGCCGATGACGACACCGATGGTGATCCAGCGCGAAAGCTCGCTTTCGAGCGGGTACCACGTGCTGATCGAAATCAGCGGGCCGACGAACCACACGATCGCCGCGAACGCGGCCAGGCCGATCGCCACCAGCACCCAAGGCGAGAAGATCTTGCCGAGCAACTTCTTCATGGCTTGCGGTTCGCGGGTTGCGCGGAGGGTTGCGCTGCGGGTGAGGGCGGTACTGCCGGCCGCGACGTTGACGACGTTGTCTTTGCTGCACCCGACAACGTCGCGCCCGACACCGCCACGGTCACGTCGACACGCCGGTTCGCGCTGCGACCGTTCGCGTCCTGGTTGCTCGCCACCGGTTCGCTGTCGCCTTTGCCTTCGGCGCGCACGGTTTCTGGATGCAGGCCGGCGTCGACCAACAACGCGCGTACGACCTCGGCGCGTTCCTGCGACAAATGCCAGTTCGACGGAAAGCGTGCCGAGCGGATGGCCTGGTTGTCGGTGTGGCCCGACACGACCGCGCGCCCGCCGACGGTGGCCGCTGCGGCACCCACGCGCTGCAACAGCGCCACGCGGTCGCGTGCCACCGCGGTGCCGCCCGACGCGAACAGACCGTCGCCGCGCAGCGTGACGATGCTGCGGTCGCGCAGGTCTTTCACCAGGATCGTGCCGGCGTCGATGTCGGGCTTCAACAGCGACGCCAGGCGCGGCGCCGCGGGCTGCGCCACGGGTACCGGCAGCGGCACCTGCACTACGGTGCGCAGGCCCTGCACCTTCGCGAAGGTGGGATCCGAGTTGGTTGCCAACCGGTGCGAGAACGCAAAGTACAGCGCCAGCAGCGCCACGCCCACGCTCGCGGCTGTGACCCACAACGGCAGCCATGACAGGAAGGGGCGCTTCTTCGCTGTGCTGGGCTGCCAGTGCTGCGCCAACGGGCGCGCTACGTCACCACGTTCCTTCGCGATGATTTGCGCCAGCCGCTGCCGCACCGCCTCGAGTTGAGCGGCGCCGCCGGGTTGCAGCTTGAACTGGCCTTCGAAGCCCAGCGCCAGCACGGCGTAGATCAGCTCGAGCAGGTCACGATTCGTGTGTGGCTGCTCGGCCAGCTTCGCCATCAGTTGATAGATCTTTTCGCCGCCGTAAGCCTCGTTGTGGAAGCTGACCAGCAGGTTCTGCTTCGCCCACTGCCCACCACCGCCCCACGGTGTTCCGGCGGCGGCTTCGTCGAGTGCGGTGCACAGGATGTAGCGCGCGGCCAGCAGGTGTTGCGGCTCGATGTTGGCGGCGCGACCTTTGGCGTCGAAGTCGCGCAGCGCGCGCGCCAAGCGATCTTTCAGCGCGGCGGGGTCGGGCTGGTGGCTTGTCGCACGGATCTGCGGAATAACCGCGAGGATCGGGTTCGCCAGCGCGACCAGCGCGTTCAGGCCGCTGTCGGCGCTGGGCTCGTCACCTGCCAACTCGGCACCGCCACCGTTCGAGGCATGCGCAGGTGCGCGCGGTGCCGGCGCCTTCTGCCCCGGTGTGGGCATGATGAACGTGCGCCCGGTGTCGGCGTTGGCAAACGGGTCGTCAGCGGCGTTACTCACGTCGGATTTCCTGTACGACTTGCGGCTACTTGCGGATGGCCCAGAGCTGCATCTCGAGCCCCGGAAACTCGCCACCCACGTGCAGCGCCAGACTGCCCGACTGCTGAAACTGCTGCCAAAGCTCGCCCGACGCGTCGAGCTCGAAGTAGTGATGCCCGGCGTGGAACGGCAACTGGCGCGGCGCCACCGGCAGCGCGCGCAGCTTGATGCCCGGCAGGTTGCCGTTGACGAGCTTGCGCAGCATCTCGGCCGGTGCCACGCAGCTTTGCGCCGGGAACCGCGTGCGCACCTGCTCAGCGGGCAGTTGCGCCGCGATGGCGAGCACGAAGCCGGCGCTGCGCGGCAAGGTCGGGTCAGGCACCACGGCCACGTGAACGCCGTACTTGCGCGGCTGAAGCTCGATCTGAATCGCGTTTTGCTCGAGCACCGTGGTCAGCATCTCGCGCAGCACCGCCACCAGCGGGTCGAACGCGACGCGCGGGTCGGGGTGGTGGTACAGCGGCTGGTCGGCGGGGCGGCGCGTGCTGGTCGCCAGCGTCGACATCTCACCGGCCAGCATCAACAACTCGGTGTGCAATTCCCGCGGGTGCACGTTCGGCGCGGCGGACAGTTGGCGTAACACGGGCTCGTGCCGGTTCAGCACCTGCAGCGTCAGGAAGTCGGCCAGTTCGGACACACCGTGGCCAAGCTGCCCCATGCGCGACGCCAACAGTTGCGCGCGTTGACGCACCAGGCCGTGCACCAAGCTCGTCACCGACGCCAGTTGCGGCGTGGCGTCGATGCGCACCTGCGGCGCGACGTAGCCGCGGTCGAGCACCAGTTGCTGATCGCTGCGCTTCTCGAGAACCTTCACCACACCCAGTGCGGCCATGCCCTGCGGCAAATCCTTCTCGCGCAGCAGGTGCAGGCAAAGGCGCGCGGTTTGAATGTCGACCAGTTCGCTGTCCTCGCCGACGGCGTCGCGCACCTGGTCGTCAGACACCACGTAGCGCGGGCGCTCACCGTTGCGCGATGCGGCACCCAGCGGGTCTTCACTGTCGGCACCGTTCGCATCGAACGCGACCTCGGCGACGCCTTCGCGGTCCATCGACACCGCCAGCACGATGCGTTCGTCGTGAATGTCGGCCGGCACGTCCATCGGCGGCGGCGCGACGTCGATGTCAGGAATCGAGAACGGCGTGCCGTCGGGCAGCACGCCACGCGCATGTTCCACCAGCACCTGCCCGAGCGCCAGCCGGGCCTCGTCCAGGCGCAGTTCGGTGAAGCCCCAGCCGTACGGCGACAGCGCTTCCACGCGCGCGTTCAGCGCGTGCTGCCGGTGCCGACCTTCCTGCTGAAAGTGGTGCGGCTGCAGGAACATGCCCTGCGTCCAGACGACCTTGTTGTGCCACGTCATGCGTGTGTTCGTCCTTGGGCTTGCATCGTTGCTATGGCTTGGCCGGGACCGCCGGCTTGAGAGGTAAGGCTGTCGGCAATGCCGGCGATGTGATCGACACGGTGGGTTCGACGCTGCGATCGTCGAAGCGCAACTCGATGCGTTGCGTCACGTTGGCCTTCACCGGCACCACCGTGCGCCACTTCGCGCGCTCGAGGTCGCGAAACGACGCGAACACGCCGATGAACTTCACCTTGTCGTCGGGCTTCAGGCTGATGGGGGTCATCGACCCCGGCGCGATCACCTGCTCGCGCTTGTCGACCAGGTCAGGCTTCAGGCCCGCGGTGTCGTCGGCCTGCAGCGTGTCGAAGGGCAAGCCCTCGAAGCCCGCGGGCGTGGCCAATTCGTACACGCGCACCAGCAGCGGCGACGGCCGCCCGCGCGTGTCGGGGTTCAGGTTGGGCTGCGCCTTCAACTCGAGCTCGACGATCGTCGGCTTGGGCGGCGGCGGTGGCGGCGGCGGAATGACCTTGATGCCCCCGCACGCCACCAGGCCCTGCGAGGCGATGGCCGCGCAGGCCCAAAGCAACATCACACGCCGCGGCAGCGACGCCGACCGCGCGGGCGCGGTGTTCGAAGCGTCGTGCAGGGCGAAGCTCGTATGCATGGGTGGTCCGCGAGGGTGACGGCCAGCATACGGCGCGGGCCTCGCGAAGGCCCATGACGAAGGTCATCGGGGCGGGTGCGACAGGGCCGACGCGCTCGTGAGGTGTGCACGGCCAACCAGGGGCCGCCGCGTCACTTCGGGCAAAGACGATGGTCAAGATTCGCCGGCTTGCGTTGGGTCGTGAGCTCGAGTGTGCGAACCACGGCGCCAGATGCGTCGAGCCTGAGCTGATGCACGTCCACCGCGCAGCGGTTGCCCCGATTCATGAAGCCGCGCGTAGTTCATGCCGACTGATGTCGTGCTCGGCCAAATTCAATACGACGCGTTCTGCCTGTGGCAGCTTGCGGCCGATACTGTCGACGAGGTTCCTCGCCGACGTTCCAGAATCGGGCGAATACACGTCGAAGAGCCGTCCTTCTATTCTTAGGTCAGGGCTCCTCTCGTTGTCGGAGCGAGGTAGACGCTCGACCCGATAGCCCGCGTCAGCAAGCCACCCCCGGCATCAGGTTGCCGTCGTCATCGAAGACGGTGCCGGTGATGACAGGCGGCACGATGCCGGGCTCGGCGTCGTCGGATGGCGCAACGCCATCCGGTGATGTACCGCCAACGCCCCCGACATCGGGCGGCTGCGCCGCCCCGGCATCGCGCATCACGCTGCCAAGCCAGTCACTGGCAAACGCATGCATCGGATCGTTGGGGTTGCCCATCGCGCGCACCGCGCTCGAGAACATGCGTGCGAAAGAGCGTGCGGCGAAGGCCTGCTCCGGGGTCATGCCGTTCGCCAGCGCATTCGTGATCGCGGTGTTCATCTGCGCCGCCGACAGGTTCGCCAGCTCCGAGGCCAGCGCGGCGATGGCGCCGTCGCGGAAGCTGCCACCCAGCAGCGCCTGAATGCCCCCTTGCAGCGTCACGCGCGCGCCGATCTGGATGGCGATGTTGGTGCCTTCGAGCGCGACATTGAGGTTGTGCAGCAGCCCGGCCGTCAGCGCACCGCTCAACGCACTTCGCAACACATCGCGCAGGCTGAGGTTGTCGTTCACCACGCCGCTGGCCACGACCACCGCGCCGGTGGCCACGGTGGCGCCCAGCGAGCCCGTGCCGAACGTGGTGCCTGGCCCACATGCCGGCCCCAGCGCCCACCGCGACCACCATGAAGACACCGACGACTGTCTGGAGGGTGTTGTTCTCGTGAACGTTGTCCTGCCGCGTGACCCATCCGGCTTCGATGTCGAAGCCCACCGCGTTGCGGTCGTTCAGCCTTGGCGGTCGTTGATGTTCAGCCGCTCGAGGCCCTCGCGGCGCATCACGCCGTCTTGCATCACCCAACCCGAGTTGGCGAAGCGCTGGGTGGTTTGCGTGACCGATGCCGAGGTGCCCAGGCCGCTCGACTCTTCGCTGACGCTGGTGTGGCTGGCGCCGTAGGGGTCGGCGAAGGCCTGTTGCGCGGCGCTGGGTTGCGCCGTATACCACGCGTCGAAGGCGTCGTGGTCGAAGTGGCGTTCGACGAGGTTTTGCGTGGTGTGGGGCTGGCCGGTGTAGATCGGCTCGTTCTCCGATCTCCGATGCTGCTGGTGCGTGCTTATCCGCCCAGTGCGTCTGTTACCCGCGTGCGACTGTACGGCGCTCGACCTTGGCCTTGCGCCACTCCTCGGGCCAATGATGCTCAAAACTCGGCCAGATCCCTTTCGGCCCGTAGATCTCAGGACGGCTGCGCACGACCTCTTGACTGGCGTATTGAGTGAAGGCCGGGTAGCGGCTGTCCCATAGCAAGCCGAACCAGAAACCGGTCAACTTCTCGTGCTTCACCAGGTCGACGAAGCGTTCCGTGCACAGAACACGGGCAGTTCCATGCCTGGCTTTGAACAGCAACTCGTGCTGCAGGTCTTGCTCACGAAATGCATAGGTTCGAACGTGTCCATCGGTCCTTCCCGGCAAGGTGTCTATCACAGCGTGAGCCATGTCCATGTCAACGAGACGCAGCAGGTTCAACATCCAGTATTCGCGTTCCGCGAACTGCAGCGGGAGCCACTGCGCCGACTCGCCCAAGAAAGGCTCGATGACCGAGCGCGCCTTGGCGCTGAACGCAGGGGCGCTGACTGCGGCGAGCACTTGAGTGATGTCGGCAAGCTCATCGGGTCGCCGTTTGCGGGGTTCCTTGAACTTCCACGCCTCAGGAGCGGACCAAGTTCCTTCGAAGCGTCTGCCGCAGCCGATCGGCGACTCGGGGCTGAAGATGCGGAGATCATCTTCAAGAGCCACCTCGAGCAGCTGAACGCTGTCCCGAGGCGCTATGTAAAAGACCTGCATGAATACCTCTTCGATCGTACCGACAGCCGATCTAACGGGGTGGCAACACGATAGTACCGTTCGTCAGCTCGGTTCGAAGCTGATTCAATACTCTCAAATAATCGGACTGCGTGACGCACCCAGTAAATCGTACACGCAACTCCTCAAAATACGACCGCCTCATGGTTTCATTGTGCGCCGTGCCGCTCCCCGCCGCACCGCTTGTCCTGAGCCAGATCCCGTTGCGAGAGTCGTTGACGTCGATGCCGACGGCGCGCAGACGCGCCCTTAGCTGTGCGGCCCGCGAGTCACCGAACGGAATGATGTGGTGGGCCTGGTGATTGGCCGAAGGTCTCGCCTGACCGCTCGCCGACAGGTTAGCCGCGAGTTGCGCTCGGTTCGTCGCGACCAGCCGTCTGACCGCGAGCGGACCGGCGGCAAGGCCTGCCGCGTCGCCCGCCACCGACCAGAACCGACTCCAATCGATAGCCTGCGCTTGCCGCACGAGATCGGACTGCGCTTGCGTCAGCGAGGTGCCGCCTGCTTCGGCCAACCTGCCCAAGTCGCCGATCAGAGACATCAATCGGGTCGCGACGCGTTCTGCATCCCGTGAAGGTGTGTCGGGCGCCTGTTCGGCTGCCGCCCCCAGACGTAGGAAGGCGTCGTAAGCCTCGTTGATCGCCGCGCCGATGTGCTCGCCATTCAGCGTGCCCGCAGCCATGCGGCTTTCAACGTCGTCGATGATGTCGCGGGCACTGCGAATCTGTGGCGTCGCACCGATGCCTGCCACCAGGCGCGGATCGGGCTGCGCCTCGACGAATGCCGACAAGGCCTCGTCCTGAACTCTCTCGTCGTAGGCTGTCAGCAAGTACTCGGCCGACGCGGGGTCCATCCCCTGCTCGATCAAGCGCGAATAGATGTCGCGAAGCTGGTCCTCCCATGGCGCCGACGCCGACGTGACGCCCGGCATGAGGTTGCCTTCGTCGTCGAAGACGGTCGATCGTGCCGACCCTCCGGGCGTGCTCGTGCCCGGCGGCCGCGCGATCTCGCCCAGCACATCGCTGATCAAGCCGTTGAGCAGATCGCTGGCGAACGCGTGCTGCGGATCGTTCGGATTGCCCAAGGCGCGGATGGCCGAAGCGATGATGCGGGTGGCATAGCGCGCGGCCGCAGCCTCAGAAGGGGGCAGGTTGGCGATGCCCTGGTTCAGGTTGACGGCGACTGCATCGGCCAGCGCGCTCGCGAAGCCGGTGGCCGCACCTTCACTGAAGCTGCCGCCCAGCAGCGCGTTGATGCCGCCTTGCACCGTCATGCGCCCGATCACGTTGCTGACGCTGCCGGGCCCGCCGATCCAGCCGGCGTCGATCAGTCCGGTCGTCAGCGTCGCGCTCAGCGCCCCGGACAGCGTGCCGCGCAGGAGGTCGCGCAACGTCAGGTTGCCACTCATCGCGCCGCCGACAAACGCCGACGCCGCGCCACCCGCGGCGCCCACAACGGCCACACCCGCAAGGCTACCCACCGCCACGCTGCCGGTGGCCCCTTCGACCACGCCGGCGGCCCAGGGTCCGAGGGTGTTGAAGCTGACGTAGCTCGCTGCGGCGACGAAGATCACCCCAGCAACCAGCTCGAGGGTGTTGTTCTCGTGAACATTCCCCTGCGGCGTGAACCATCCCGCCTCGGGGTCGAAGTACACCGCGTTGCGGTCGTTCAGCCGCGGCGGGTCATTGAGGTTCAGCCGCTCGAGGCCTTCGCGGCGCATCACGCCGTCTTCCATCACCCAGCCTTCGTTGGCGAAGCGCTGGGTGGTGTGCGTGACCGATGGTGCGTTGCCTAAGCCGCTCGAGTCCTCGCTGAAGGTGGTTTGGCTTGCGCCGTACAAGTCGCCGAAGGCGCGTTGCGCCGCGCCGGACTGCGCGCCATACCACGCGGTGAAGACGTCGTGGTCGAAGCGGCGTTCGACGACGGTGTGGGTGGTGGCAGGCAGGCCGGTGAAGATCTCTTCGCCGGATTCGCCCACGGCGCCGGGGTCGGTCACGGTGTAGGTGCGCTCGACCCAGCCCGGGCCTTCGCCGCTGCGCTCGGCCTGCGTGATGGCATGCGCGTACAGGTCGCGGACTTGCGCCATCGCGTTGTTCAGGCGCCCAAGCTGCTCGAAGCGTGCTTGGCCAAGCAGCCGGACCTGTTCGCGCGCCATCGGGTCGGTGGCGGGCGGGGCGGTGCCGCCGTAGGTGTCGATCAGCTCGCGGATCTGCGGGTCGGCCATGTAC
Organism: uncultured beta proteobacterium; assembly: GCA_963738615.1. GTDB lineage: Bacteria > Pseudomonadota > Gammaproteobacteria > Burkholderiales > Burkholderiaceae_C > CAVTWY01. The sequence continues at coordinate 614,536 of CAVTXI010000004.1, read as the reverse complement.
AGGTCGAGTGCGGCCAGTTGCCGGGCGTCGCCCATCGCCAGGCCAGCAGGCGCCGGGCCGGCGTTGATGGCGTGGTCTCCCGTGGCGACGACGACGAGCTGATCGACATGCGCTTGGCGCAACAGCCCGGCCACGTCAGTCGCGTACAGGCTTGCCAGTGTTTGCAGGGCGGGGACGTTGCGAGAGACGGCGCCTGCGATGTAGTGGGCGCGGAAGGCCGCTTCGTCGAAGGTGGTGGTGGTGTCGCCGGTGTCGCCTGATGCATACGACGTCGTGGTGACCCACCACGGACCGGGTTGCGTCTGCGCTTGCGCGCGTTGGGCTTCGTAGTCGGTGCGTAGCGCGACCAGGGCGGTTTCTCGCTGTTCGAGCCACGCGGCGTCGACGGCGCGTTCGCCGACGTAGGGCGGTGGCGGCGCGGATTGCCCGACCATGATGTGCAGGCGCGTGGGCTCGGGGGTAGGTGGCTCGGGGGTGGGCGAGCGTCTGCCGCGGGGGTTGATAACGTCTTCGCGGCTGTAGTCGGGCCGGGGCAGGCGCTGGCTGAGCGAGGCGACGGCTGATGCCGAGGCGGTCAGGGCGCTGCCGATGGCGCTCGAGGATGCGCTGGTGGATGTGGGCGTTGGTGCGGCGGTGGCGACTGGCGGCGTCGGTGGCGTGGGTGGCGCCGCGGTTGTGGGCGCGGGGGTGGTGCGTGCGCCACGCGAGGTATCCGGATCCCCCGGGTCGTCTTGCTGGAAGCTGCGTTTGACCAGCGCGGGTTCGTCGTCGGGTTCGAGGAGGTGTCGTGCGTAGGCCTGCTGCGCCGGTACGGGCGCGTGTTGCGGCGATCGGGAATGCCCGAGCACCTGTGCGGGGCAGGTGAGCGGGCGGGGGCTGGCGCGATAGTTGGGGGCGTTCCTATTCGTGGGCGATTCGCGGGCGATCCCACTAGGAACAGCCCTAAGCCGCAGCCGCCCCCAACCTGCTCAGCACGTTGATCAGGTCGCGCGGCTGCACCGGTTTGAACAGCACGGTGTGCCCGCTCTCGTGCGCGCGGCGCACCTCGGCCTGCGACGTGTCGCCGGTGATCGCTGCACCGGCCCAGTGAAGGGCGGGCCGGAAAAGTCCTGAGTGATCGCCCGTGATCGATCAAGCTCGGCCGTGCTCACGACCTTGAGCAACCCGTACTCGAGTTCCTCGAAAGCGACGGGCAGCCACTCGACGCTCGCACCGAGCACAGACTCCAAGGTCTGCTTGGCGCGCGTGCTGAGCACCGGAGCGTTTGTGAAGCTCCCGACTGTTGCAATGTCGGAAAGCCTTTGCTTCTGCGGCCTCGGTAACTGCATTCGCCATACCCGAGGCGGTGACCAATGTTCATCGAAGGGCTTGGCACAGCCCAATCGGCCGCCAAACAGGCGTTCTTGGTCTTCGCGCGACATTTCGAGCAACTGAGCGGAATCGACGCGGGACACTCGATAAACCCTCATCGCTGATCTCCCGCTCGTGGCAGTTGGAGCCTGCCGTTCTTAAGGTCGTGATCTGCCGAAGGCCTGGGCTGACCGTTTGCAGCAAGTGCCGCTCCAACTGCAACGCCGCGTCGCCCTGTCGGCCGACAGCCGTGTCCAGGCACCGTCTGCACTGCCGGAAATCAGCGATGTCAGGGAGCCTATTGCTTCCGCGATTCTAGATACTGGATATTTCTCAATATCGTATCGAAATACATTCCAGTACGGCGGTCCGTCGATGCTGTTACCGTGGTGAGCGGACACAACGGCGCCTTCAGCATCCCGCCTCTTAGCGTGGGGATGCCGAAAAACACATCCTTAGGATTTTCCAGCTCGATTATCCATTTGCTTTTCGTGTTCTTTCGCAAAATTTCACCGATGTAGCGGGCCGCGCCATCGACGAAATACGCTGCCTCGGTGGCGCTGGCTTCCTTCGGACTATCGAACCTGGATAAGATCCATTGCTCTACGATTCCTAGTGACTCATCGCTACCGTCGAGTTTCTTACGGATTTCGGGTGGAGACGATTGCACGAACTTTGCTATGGTGTTGTCCATTTCCAGCAGCCAAGACGCGAATTGACTTTGCTTGACATCGTTGCTCACGCTCATCCTCCAACTCTGTACTTGATCCCCGCACGACTCAAGGCATCCAACAAGGGTTGCGATGCCTGGTCTCTAAACACCCACTCGATATTCCAGCCTTGCTGCACCAACGCTGCGTCTCGCTCGAGTTCCCAGAGATTGTCGACGGTCGCCGTCTGGTAGCCCGTCTTGTACTCAATTCCACGCTGAGATCGCGGATCCGCAATGTCGAGTCTTCGGTCCGATGTTGTCCCGCCTACCTGTACCGGTAAAGTAACCTCTCGTTCACCCCATCCGAGTGATCGCTGGTACTCGTCCGCCGCGGCGTTGGCTTCGGCCGCTCGAGTCTGATTTGCCTCATACACACTCGACCATCGATCGTAGTCCCAACCGTCATTGGGCCGCTGCTGGTATGCGTCCCAAGCTGCGGACCTGTGTTCGGGCGTGCCGCTGACAAGGCCGCGGCTCTCGATGATCAGGTCATCCAGTCGCATCTGCTCGGCCGGATACGCCTCGATATTCGGACCGGCTGGCGGCGGTGCCACGTACCCCGGCGTTGCCGGCGGCTGCGCTGGCGGCACGACCACCGGCGGCGTCCCCGAAGGCCCAGGCGGATTCGGCACCGGGCTGCTCGTGCCGCCCGGGCGCGTGAGCAATTCCTCCGGAAGGATCTCGAAGCCCACCTCGCTGGAGCGGACGGCGTAGCGTCCCTGCACGGCGTACCAGTCGCCGCCGGGCATGCGCTCGTACAGCGTGCCGTACAGCGACCCTTGCGGCAGTTCCAGGCGCAGGTTGTCGGTGAGCATCACGCGGCTCGAGGAGGAGCCCAGGTTGCCCGGCGCGCCGATCAGCAGCAGCCCCACGCCGGCGGGGGTGAGCGCCAAGTCACGTAGCTGCGCGACCGAGCTGGCGAGTCGTGCCAGGCGCGACAGTGCCTCCGCACCCAGCAACGCCAAGCCTTCGCCGACCGCGATGGGCACCGCGTTGGCCGCGCTCAGCACCACCATGCCCCCGTCGGCCAGGGTCACGAGCTGGTTGCCGGAAGCATCGGTCTCGTAGCGGTTGCCCAGCGCGTCGCGGGGCAAGCGCTCGCTGGGGGGTGGGCGTTGGCCGATGACCTCCACGGTTGGGTTGGTCGAGGCATCAGGCGCAGCAGCGGGAAGCGACAGTCCCACCGAGCGCATCGCCTGCGCCGCGGCCTCGTCGGGGGACATGCCTTGCTCGCGCAGTCGCGCGGCCAGTTGCGCGGCCTGCACCGTCGGCGGCGCCGAGGTGTCCACCGTGCCGGGCATCGGCAGCCCCTCGTTGTCGACCAGCGGCACCGTTGCCGCGGGATTAGCGCCGCCCACCGCGGGCATCGGGCTGTCTTCGTCTCCGGCGGGGCTCGCCGCTGGTGGCGGCGGTGGTGTGCCGACTCCTTCCGTGGGCCCGTTCTCCCGCGCTGCATCGCGCATCACGCTGCCAAGCCAGTCACTCGCAAACGCATGCATCGGATCGTCGGGGTTGCCCATCGCGCGCACCGCGCTCGAGAACATGCGTGCGAACGAGCGTGCGGCGAAGGCCTGCTCCGGGGTCATGCCGTTTGCCAGCGCATTCGTGATCGCGGTGTTCATCTGCGCCGCCGACAGGTTCGCCAGCTCCGAGGCCAGCGCGGCGATGGCGCCGTCTCGGAAGCTGCCGCCCAGCAGCGCCTGAATGCCCCCTTGCAGCGTCACGCGCGCGCCGATCTGGATGGCGATGTTGGTGCCCTCGAGCGCGACATCGAGGTTGTGCAGCAGCCCGGCCGTCAGCGCACCGCTCAACGCACTTCGCAACACATCGCGCAGGCTGAGGTTGTCGTTCACCACGCCGCTGGCCACTGACGTGGCCGCGCCGACCACCGCGCCGGTGGCCACGGTGGCGCCCAGCGAGCCCGTGCCGAACGTGGTGCTGGCCCACATGCCGGCCCCGGCGCCCACCACGACCACCATGAACACACCGACGACCGTCTGGAGGGTGTTGTTCTCGTGAACGTTGTCGCTCGGCGTGATCCAGCCCGCCTGGAGGTCGAAGAACACCTGACTGCGATCGTTCAGCCGCGGCGGGTCGTTGAGGTTCAGCCGCTCGAGGCCCTCGCGGCGCATCACGCCGTCTTGCATCACCCAACCCGAGTTGGCGAAGCGCTGGGTGGTTTGCGTGACCGATGGCGAGGTGCCCAGGCCGCTCGACTCTTCCGTGACGGTGGTGTGGCTTGCGCCGTAGAAGCTGGCGAAGGCCTGCTGCGCGGCGCTGGGTTGGGCGATGTACCACGCGTTGAAGGCGTCGTGGTCGAAGTGGCGTTCGACGAGGTTTTGCGTGGTGTGGGGCGGGATCGCCTCGCCGTATTCGCCGACGCTGGCGGGGTTGGTGACGGTCACGTAGGTGCGTTCGATCCAGCCGGGGCCTTGGCCGCTGCGCTCGGCTTGGGTCATGGCTTGGGCGTACAGGTCACGCACGTGCGTCATCGCGTTGCTCAGGCGCCCAAGCTGCTCGAAGCGTGCTTGGCCAAGCAGCCGGACCTGTTCGCGCGCCATCGGGTCGGTGGCGGGCGGGGCGGTGCCGCCGTAGGTGTCGATCAGCTCGCGGATCTGCGGGTCGGCCATGTACAGGTCGAGTGCGGCCAGTTGCCGGGCGTCGCCCATCGCCAGGCCAGCAGGCGCCGGGCCGGCGTTGATGGCGTGGTCTCCCGTGGCGACGACAACGAGCTGATCGACATGCCCTTGGCGCAACAGCCCGGCCACGTCAGTCGCGTACAGGCTTGCCAGTGTTTGCAGGGCGGGGACGTTGCGAGAGACGGCGCCTGCGATGTAGTGGGCGCGGACGGCCGCTTCGTCGAAGGTGGTGGTGGTGTCGCCGGTGTCGCCTGATGCATACAACGTCGTGGTGACCCACCACGGGCCGGGTTGCGTCTGCGCTTGCGCGCGTTGGGCTTCGTAGTCGGTGCGTAGGGCGACCAGGGCGGTTTCTCGCTGTTCGAGCCACGCGGCGTCGACGGCGCGTTCGCCGACGTAGGGCGGTGGCGGCGCGGATTGCCCGACCATGATGTGCAGGCGCGTGGGCTCGGGGGTAGGTGGCTCGGGGGTGGGCGAGCGTCTGCCGCGGGGGTTGATGACGTCTTCGCGGCTGTAGTCGGGCCGGGGCAGGCGCTGGCTGAGCGAGGCGACGGCTGATGCCGAGGCGGTCAGGGCGCTGCCGATGGCGCTCGAGGATGCGCTGGTGGATGTGGGCGTTGGTGCGGCGGTGGCGACTGGCGGCGTCGGTGGCGTGGGTGGCGCCACGGTTGTGGGCGCGGGGGTGGTGCGTGCGCCACGCGAGGTATCCGGATCCCCCGGGTCGTCTTGCTGGAAGCTGCGTTTGACCAGCGCGGGTTCGTCGTCGGGTTCGAGGAGGTTGTGTCGCGCGTAGGCCTGCGACGATGACGACGAGACGATCATGACTGCCTCCGCTCGCGCCTGCGCAAGGCGCGTGTTGTGGCGCTCGTCAACATCGCGAGCGCCTGGGGGGCATGGTCAGGCTGCGGGTGTCGGCTGGATAGTTCGGAGTGTTCCTATTCCTGGGTGGTTGGCGGACGGTCCTGGTTGGGAATGGCCCTAACTAAGCCGCAGCCGCGCCCGCGCCCAACCGGCTCAGCACGTTGATCAAGTCCCGCGGCTGCACCGGCTTGAACAGCACGGTGTGCCCGCTCTCGTGCGCGCGGCGTACTTCGGATTGCGACGTGTCGCCGGTGATCAGCACCGCGGGCACGGGTTGGGGCAGCATGGCTTGCACGCGTGTGATGGCGTCAACGCCGTCTTCGCCGTGGGCCAGGCGCAGGTCGGACACCACGCCCTGCAGTTCGTCGCCGTGGGCGGTGACGACCTCGAGCGCTTCGGCGATCGTGGCGGCCGTCAGCACTTCGTAGCCCATGCGCTCGAGCAGCAGGCGCGTGCCTTCGCGGATGGCTTCTTCGTCGTCGATCACCAGCAGCTTGCGCACGTCGCCCAACTCGGACGGCACGGTGTCGGCCTCGAGGTTCATGCCGTAGTACTCGTCCATGTCGCGCTGGGGAACACGCAGCTTGAACGCGGTGCCGCGGCCGACGACGCTCTTCACCTCGAGCGGATGGTCCAGAAGCAGCACCAGGCGCTTGACGATCGCCAGGCCCATGCCCAGGCCATGCGTGCGGTCGCGTGACGCGTTGTCGATTTGATAGAACTCTTCGAACACGTGCGGCAGTTCGGGCGCAGAGATGCCCGGGCCGGTATCGCGTACTTCGATCGACATGTGGCTGCCGTGCCCACGCGCGACGACGACGATGCCGCCTTCCTTCGTGTACTTGATGGCGTTGCCCACCAGGTTGGTCAAGATGCGCTCGAGCAGTTGCGGGTCGGTCACGGCGACGCGGCCACCGGGGCGAAAGCGCAGCTGCAGGCCCTTGGCTTCGGCCTGGCCGGCGAAGTGCATGTGCAGGCGGCGGAACACGTCGCGGATCTCGAAGCTTTGCGGGTCGGCCTCGATCACACCGGCGTCGAGCTTGCTCACGTCGAGCATCGCGTTGAACGAGTAGTCCAGCGACTCGATGCAGCGCGTCATGTTCATCAGCAGGTGGCGGTCGTGCGGGTTGAGGTTCGACTTCTCGAACGCGCTGGCGAACAGCCCCAGCGCGTGCATCGGCTGGCGCAGGTCATGGCTGGCCGACGCGAGGAAGCGGCTTTTGTCGCGGTTGGCCTGCTCGGCGATCGTCTTCTGCTGGCGCAACTGGTCGACCAGGCGGCGGTTCTCGATCTGCAGGTTGATCGACTCGATCAGCGCGCGGCTTTGCCGCATGGCGTACTCGAGCGCGATGGCCCAATACGCCAGCGTCGCCACACCCAACGTCACGCCCAACGCGTTGCTGCGCGCGGCCAGGCCCGCGGCCAGCGGCAGCAGCAGCCCGGTCAACCAGATGCCCGCGGCCAGACGGCTGGGCGTGTTGGTGCTGACGCCACCCGACGCCATACCCAGCGCCAGGATCATCACCAACACGGCTTCGGGCGTGCCCGCAGCGGGCAGGAACTTCAGGCTTGCCACGCCCCACAAGCAGGCGTTGGCGGTGGTGCACACAAGGTAGACGCGGTACCAGGTTTCGGCCGCAGCCGGCCCGGTGGAGGCCAGTCGGTGCGCCACCATCGCTGCCACCCACGCAAGCTGCGACACGTGCACGGCGATGGCCCACGGCATCAGCGACGCGTCGAGCCGGTTGGCGTAGATCGACAGGCCGATGCCCGCGATCACGTTCGACCACAGCGACAGGAACAGGTTGGCGTAGAGCTGTTCGACCTGCGCCGATCGCAGCGTCGGGATCGCCGGCCGACGTGTCGCTGCGGCGCCGGCTGTGGCGGCAGGGGCAACCGCTGCAAGCGTCGGCAGCCCGTCCGCATGGGCGATGCGAAGGGTGTCGGCTGACAACGTTGACGACACCGCCGACGCGCTTGGTGCGCTGGCGGTGGCGCGTGCTTCGTCGTCGGTGTCGTTGTTGTCGATGCTCGTGGCCGTCATCACCGGAACAGGCTGATGAGGTGCGAGCGCGACTTCACGTCAAGCGCGAGCAGGATCGTCGAGACGTAGTTCTTGACCGTGCCCAGCGACAGCGTCGTCGCCGTGCTGATCTCCTGGTTCGAGCAGCCCGACAACACCAGCTCGAGGATCTCGAGGTGTCGCGGCCCCAGTTCGGCAATGCGGTCATAGGGCGCGACGGTCGGGAAGTTGCTGGCGTCGGGCAGCTTGCCCGCGGGCGCCGCGCCGCGGCCCAGCTTGGCCTGACGGATCAGCTGCGTAAGCCGCGTGCGCGTGATGTCGGGCGAGCCCGTCTTGGGCACATAGCCCATCGCGCCCATCGCTCGGGCCTGGCCGATCACGAATTCGTCGTGCGTGCCGCTCATGATCGCGACGTTCGCGTTGGGGTGCTTCGCGCGAAACTGGCGCAGCCCCTGCAGGCCCTTGCTGTCGGCGAGGTTCAGGTCCAGCAGCACCAGGTCGATGTCGGGCTCGGCCTCGTACAGCGAGATGGCGTCCTCGAGATTGGCGGCTTCGAGCCACTTCAAACCGAACTGATCGTCCAGTTCGTCGCCCATCACGGCGAGCAGCCCGACCCGGACCAGGTCGTGGTCGTCGACGATCAAGATCTTGGCCACGGGCCTCACCGGGCGCGGCAACTGAGTTCATCGCGATGTCCCCTTCCGTCTGTAGCCTATTCGCCTGCGGCGAGCCCAGACGGTCGCTAACGTAGTTCGACCACATGATTTGATATATCCCTAGATGTGCGGTGTCAGGGATTTGCCCTTACCGCCGGTGGATCCCCTGCTCGTTGAACGTAAGTCTCGTGCCCGACGCCCGATGCCAGCATCCACAAGAGTGTGGAGCGCATGCCTTGCGACGTAGACTGACCGCTCTAAAACGTCGAATCGTGTCGCCGCGCAGCGACGGCGCGCCCTGCGATACCTCATGACGACCCGGAACGTCGACGAAGCGTCGCTGCTGGCACGCTTCGAGAACCTCGTCCCCACCTATCCCGAAGGCCAGCCCGAAGCACCGCCACGCACGTTCCTGGCGTTCCTGTGGCATGCCACGAAGGGCATTCGGCCGTACATCGCCGCGATGACGCTGCTGACGGCCGTGATCGGCGTGTTCGAAGCGCTGCTGTTCGCCATGCTGGGTTTCATCGTCGACCGCATGGCGCAGGTGCCGCCGGCCCAGCTGTGGGAACAAGAGCGCGGTTGGCTGCTGGCGCTGGCGGGCGTGCTGATCGCCAGCCCGCTGCTGGTGCTGGCCCAGACCCTCGTCAAATACCAGGGCATCTTCGCCAACGTGCCGATGCGGTTGCGCTGGAACTTCCACCGGTTGATGCTGGCGCAAAGCCTGTCGTTCTATTCCGATGAATTTGCCGGCCGCGTCGCGACCAAGGTGATGCAGACCGCGTTGGCGGTGCGCGATGTGTGGATGACGGTCGCCGACATCCTGGTCTTCGTCGTCATCTACTTCGTGACGATGGTGGTCGTGATGGGCCGGCTCGACGCCTGGATGCTCGTGCCGTTCATCGGCTGGCTGGCGCTGTACATCGTGCTGCTGCGCTTCTTCGTGCCGCGCATGGGGCGCGTGGCGAAAGAGCAGGCCGACGCACGCTCGCTGATGACGGGCCGCGTGACCGACGCCTACACCAACATCACGACGGTCAAGCTCTTCTCGCACGCTCATCGTGAGGCCGGCTTCGCGCGTTCGGCGATGCAAGAGTTCATGACCACGGCGTACCGGCAAATGCGCCTGACCACCGGCTTCGAAGTCGCCAACCAGGCGCTGGTGATCGGCTTGATCCTCGCCACCTGCGGCATGTCGTTGTGGTTGTGGACGAAAGGCGAGGTCGGCGTGGGGGCCGTGGCCGCGTCCACCGCGATGGCGCTGCGCCTGAACGGCATGAGCCACTGGATCATGTGGGAGGTGGCGTCGCTGTTCGAGCACATCGGCACCGTGCAGGACGGCATGGGCACGTTGGCGAAAGCGCAGACGGTGCTGGACGTGCCCGACGCGAAGCCGCTCGAGGTCAGTCGCGGTGAGGTTGTGTTCGACAGCGTGACGTTCGGCTACGGCCGACCCACGCCGGTGATCGAACGGTTCGACCTGCGCGTGCGTGCGGGCGAAAAGATCGGCATCGTCGGCCGCTCGGGCGCGGGCAAAAGCACGATCGTGAACCTGCTGCTGCGCTTCTACGACGTCGAAGGCGGGCGCGTGATCATCGACGGCCAGGACATCGCGAAGGTGGCGCAAGAGTCGCTGCGCGCGGCGATCGGCATGGTCACGCAGGACACGTCGCTGCTGCATCGCTCGGTGCGCGACAACATCCTCTACGGCAAGCCGCAGGCGGGCGACGACGCGATGGTGGCTGCTGCCAAGCGCGCGCAGGCGCATGACTTCGTTCAAGGCTTGTCCGATCCGAAAGACCGCAAAGGCTACGACGCGCACGTCGGTGAGCGTGGCGTGAAGCTGTCGGGCGGCCAGCGCCAGCGCATCGCCATCGCGCGCGTGATGCTGAAAGACGCGCCGATCCTGCTGCTGGACGAAGCCACCAGCGCGCTCGACAGCGAAGTCGAATCCGCGATCCAGCAAAGCCTGTTCTCGCTGATGGAAGGCAAAACCGTGATCGCCATCGCACACCGCCTGTCGACCATCGCTGCGATGGACCGGCTGGTGGTGATGGACGCCGGCCGCGTCGTCGAAGAGGGCGACCACGCGACGCTGCTGGCGCGCGGCGGCCTGTACGCGAAGTTGTGGGCGCACCAGAGCGGCGGGTTCCTGCTCGACGATGACAAGCCGGTGCTGGCGACGCGCACCGAAGACGACGTACCCGCATCGGCATGAAAGCCAGAGGAGAACCGACATGAGCCTGACCGAATCACCCGCCTGCGACCTCGTGCTCTACACCCACCCGTGGTCACGCGGCGCCATCGCGCGCTGGATGGTGCACGAGACCGGCGCGAACTATCGCCAGGTGGTGCTCGACTTCGGCACCACGATGAAGGCGCCCGACTACCTGCGCCTCAACCCCATGGGCAAGGTGCCGACGATCCTGCATGCGGGCAACGTCGTGACCGAGTGCGCAGCGATCTGCGCGTATCTGGCCGACGCATTCCCGCAGGCTGCGCTGGCACCGACGAACGCGGCCGAGCGCGCGCGGTATTTGCGCTGGCTGTTCTTCGCCGCCGGGCCAGTCGAAGCCGCGGTGACCAACCGCGCGATGAAGTTCGAAGTGCCCGCCGACAAGCAGGGCATGGTCGGCTACGGCAGCTACGAGCGCACAGTCGACGTGCTGGCGCAGGCCGTATCCGCGTCGCCCTGGATTGCCGGTGACAGCTTCACCGCGGCCGACGTATACGTCGGTGCGCAAGTGATGTGGGGCTTGCAGTTCGCCTCACTGCCTAAGCGCCCCGAGTTCGAGGCCTACGGCGCGCGGCTGGCTCAGCGGCCCGCGTATCAGGCGGCGAAGGCCATCGACGACGCGTTGTCGCAGGCGTTGCAGGCTCAGAAGGCGAAGGGCGCGTGTCACCATGTCGGGCACGTCTTCCGCAGCGGGCGTCGTCGCGAACCTCTGGCACGACGCAGGCGGCCCCGCTGAAGCGCTTGCGTCGCTAGACCTCACCGGCACCGAACCCGGCCTGCCGTCGAGCTTTCGCGTCGGCGCCGTCGCGCAAGCCACCATTGCCGCCAGCGCGCTCGCCGCGGCGCAGGTTCACCACGATCGTGGCGGTGCGATGCAGGACGTGTCGGTCGACATCGACCACGCCTGCGCCGAATGCCGCAGCGAGCAGTTCTGGCGCATCGACGGCGCACCCACGCCCGAGTTGTGGGACCGCATCGCCGGCACCTACCGTTGCGGCGACGGCCGCTGGGTGCGCATCCACACCAACTTCGCGCACCACCGCGACGGCGTGCTGCGGTTGCTGGGTTGCGACTACGACAAGCCGGCAGTGCAGGCGGCGCTGGCGGCGTGGAGCGCCCTGGACGTTCGAGACGCAGGCGACCGCGCAAGGCCTGGTCGTCGCGATGATGCGCAGCTTCGACGAATGGGACGCGCGCCCGCACGCTGCGTCGGTGCGCGCGCTGCCGCTGTGGGACGCGGTACGGATCGACGATGCGCCGGCGCGGCCGTGGACAGCGCGCGATGGTGGTGACGCTCGCCCGCTGTCGGGCCTGCGCGTGCTCGACCTCACGCGCATCATCGCGGGCCCGGTCGCCACGCGCGCGCTGGCGTCGCACGGTGCCGATGTGATGACGGTGACGGCGCCGCTGCTGCCGTCGATCGAAGCGGTGGTCGACACCGGCCGCGGCAAGCGCGCGTGTTTCGTCGATCTGCGCGACGCTGTCGGGCGCGAGGCGCTTGCCGCGCTGGTCGCGTCGTGCGACATCTTCGTGCAGGGCTACCGCCCCGGCGGGCTCGACGCGTTGGGGTTCGGTCCCGCATGACCTGGCGCGGCTGCGCCCCGGCATCGTGATCGTGTCGCTCAGCGCCTACGGCCATGAAGGCCCGTGGGCCGGCAAGCGCGGCTTCGATTCCTTGGTGCAGACGGCCACCGGCTTCAACCACGCCGAAGCGCAGGCCGCAGGCATCGACAAGCCCAAGCCCTTGCCCTGCCAAGTGCTCGACCACGGCACTGGCTTCCTGATGGCCTTCGCCGCGATGATGACCTTGCGACGGCAGCGCCAAGCGGGTGAGGGCGGCGGCGGTTCGTGGCTGGTGCGCGCGTCTCTGGCGCAGACCGCGCAGTGGCTGCGCGGGCTGGGTCGCATCGACGGTGGCCTGAACGCGCCAGCACCGCCACGCGATCTGCCACCGGCATGGCTCGAGTCATCGCCATCGTCATGGGGCACGCTGACCGCGGTGCGCCCCGCGGCCCGCATGTCGCTGACGCCACCGCGCTACGACCGTCCCTCGGCATCCTTGGGTTCGCACGCGCCGCGGTGGTGAACGCGGCCACTACGATGCGCTCCCCGCCCTTCCGACCCCGAACACCATGAACCGCCGCAACCTCCTCGCTGCCGCCTTCGTCAGTGCCTGCGCCGCACTGCTGCCCCTGGCCCACGCCCAGGCACCATGGCCGTCCAAACCCATCCGCATCGTCGTGCCCTTCGCGGCCGGCGGCACCACCGACATCTTGGCGCGCGCACTCGCGCCCGAGCTGCAGAAAGCCCTGGGCCAACCCGTCGTCGTCGACAACAAGCCCGGCGCGGGCGGCAACCTCGGCGCAGGCGAAGTCGCGAAGGCGCCGGGCGACGGCTACACCTTCCTGATGGGCACGGTAGGCACGCACGGCATCAACGCGTCGCTGTACCCCAAGCTGCCCTACGACCCGATCAAGGACTTCGTGCCCGTGTCGCTGGTAGCCGGCGTGCCCAACGTGGCGGTCATGAACCCAGAATCCGCGCGCCGCTGGGGCATCGAATCGGTCGCCGACCTGGTGCGCGTGCTGCGCGCCAACCCCGGCAAGCTCAACATGGCCTCGAGCGGCAACGGCACGTCGATCCATCTCGCGGGCGAGTTGTTCAAGTCCATGACCGGCACCTTCATGGTCCACATCCCCTACCGCGGCTCGGGCCCGGCGTTGATCGACCTGATGGGCGGATCGATGGACATCATGTTCGACAACCTGCCATCGGCGATGCCGCAGATCAAAGCCGGCAAGCTGAAGGCGCTGGCGGTCACCAGCGCCAAACGCAGCAGCGCTTTACCCGACCTACCCACGATCGCTGAAGCCGGCGGCACCCAGCTGAAAGGCTTCGACGCAAGCTCCTGGTTCGGCCTACTGGCGCCGACCGGCACACCCATGGACGTGGTGAACCGCGTTCAGCAGGAAACAGCGAAGGCGCTGTCAGCGCCCGACATCAAGCAGCGCCTCGAGGCGCAAGGTGCGATCCCGAGCGGCAATACCAGCGCCGAATTCGCGAAGCACATTGCGGACGAAACGGCGAAGTGGGCGAAGGTGGTGAAGGCTTCGGGGGCGCGGGTGGATTAACACCCGACGCCGCCTTGCCGGTCATCATGAACGTCTCGCTTCGCGCGCCGACAGCCGGTGACTACGCAGCGATTGCATCGTGGATCCCGGATGCTGCCTCTGGCCTGCGATGGGCTGGCCCGCGCTTGTCGTTTCCCTTCGCCGCATCCGAGTTGCCGGAGTTGCTGGCTGTCCCTGGGGGCGGAGGGTCCAGTTGGAGCCTGATTGATGGGTCGGCCGAGCCTTGCGGCTTCGGCCAGCACTGGGTGTTGGCGCCCGGTGCTGTCCATCTTGGCCGGATCATCGTTGCGCCGAGTGTTCGAGGGCGAGGGCTTGGTCGCGTGCTTTGCCAGCAGCTCATATCCGCTGCGCTGCAATCCCCATCGGCAACTGCGGTCACGTTGCGGGTATACAGGGACAACCGGGTCGCGGTAGGGCTGTATTCAAGCCTTGGTTTTGTCGAGGTTGCCGCGGAATCAACCGACGACGTTCTCTTCATGAAAATGTAAAGACCGGGCCAATCGTCATCGGCGACTCTTGGGCTTTGGTGATGCAGGTGGCGGTGACACCGCGCGCTTGCGAGAACCATATGTCGACCGTGGCTCATGCGCGGCATCGGCAAACGGATTCACGATTTCGAGGTCACCGAAGCGCTGGCCGGCCTGCATGTCTTCGCTGTAGAGCACTGCGCAGCCCGCATCGATCGCGGCTTGCACGATCAGGCTGTCCCAGTGCGACAGCTTGTGTTGCTGCGGCAGGCGGATCGCGCGCAAAACCAAGGCGGCATCGGTGGCCACTACGTGCTCGTCGGCCAGAACTTCGACGATTGCCAGCGCTGCTTCGCGGTCCAGCAACTTGGCCCGCAGCAGTGTGTTGTAGCTTTCGATCAGCACCTGCGTGCTGACCACCAGCGTAGCGGACCGCACATGAGCCTCGATCAGTGCCGCCGCGCGGTCCCGCTTCGGGCCCGCACTGCGGTCATGGGCGTAGACGACGATGTTGGTGTCGAAGAACGCCTTCATGGCTTGCGGCGGCGCTGTTCCAATACCTGCATCCGCTCTTCGTAGAGCGCGCCGCGCCCCTGCCACGAAGACACCGCGTTGGCCGGCCGGGGCAACGCGCGCGCAAAGCTGGCTCGCAGCCGCGCCACACGGCGCTCGGTTTCGTCGCCGCTGCGCCCCACGTACCGCTCGATCGCGAGGCGGCAGATTTCATTGACGCTGGTGCCGTCCTGCAAGGCCTTGATGCGGGCCTCTTTCAGCAGCGCGTCGTCGATCACAAGGGTGAGGTTGGACATGAGATCATTTTCGTTAAGCACACAACCAGTGTGACACGGGTCGTGTGTTGCGAACAACGACTGAAGGGGCTACTCCGCGGCAGTCGGCGTTAGAAGGAATGACGCCGTGTCTGTTACGGCAGGCGCAGTCGCGCGTGAGACACACCACGAGGTCCTGGGGTGCGTTACATCCCTACGGCTCGCCGATCGAGCTCGAGTCATTGCACACTGCGCGCCGCCCAGCAATCGTGCGGGCACCATGAGCCGCCCACGAGGCGGCTTTCCTACAGACCATAGAGGGTTACTTCGATGACATTGTGGAAATCCATGAAGAGGTCGGCCACGTTTGGCGCGGCCTTGCTGTGCCATGGGAGGCGCGGCACAGGCCGCGACTTGCGCTGACTTGAACGCGGTGACGACCGCTGACGCGACGGTTGCGTCGGCGGCCGAAACCGCGGCCGGTCCCGTCCTGGTTCTGACGGTGCCCACCAATCAGACGGTGACTGCCCCGGTTGGCTTTTGCCGCGTTCAAGGCGTTGCAAAACCCTCCTTGGAATCCGAGATCAAGTTCGAGGTGTGGTTGCCACTGACGCGCAGCGCATGGACCGGGACGGCTGAAAGTCAACGGCACGGGCGGCTTCTCCGGCACGATCCCGGCCGGCATGCTGGCGCAAGACATCGGCGACGGCTTCGTCGCCGCCGGCAGCAACATGGGCCACGACGGCCGCAGCGTCGATGGCTGGTCGCTGAACGCCGAGAAGGTCAAGGACTGGGGCTTGCGGTCGCACTATTCGGTGACCGTGGCCGCGAAGGCTCTGGCCAACGCGTTCTATGGCGAGCCGGTGCAGCACGCGTACTTCGAAGGCTGCTCGAACGGTGGCCGTCAGGCGCTGCTGGTGGCGCAGAACTACCCCGATCTTTTTGATGGCATCGTCGCAGGCGCGCCGTCGAACTTCTACCCCGACCTGCTGATGTGGTTGCAGTGGACCGGCAAGGCGCTCACGGTGGCGCCCGCGATCCCTGCGACGGCGACCCAGCCCGCCGTGCCCGCCGTGCTGAACATCTCGGCTGCGAAGCGTCAGCTCGTGACCGACCGCGTGCTGGCCGCGTGCGACGCCGCCGATGGCGTGGCCGATCGCGTGATCACCAACCCGCGCGCGTGCAGCTTCGACATCGAAACGATGGGCCCTGCCGGCGATGGCACGCTCACGGCCGGCGAGGTCGACGTCGTCAAGAAGATGTACTTCGGCACGACGACGCCGAGCGGCGAGCGCCGCTATACGGGCGCGCGGCTGGGATCGGAATCCGCCTGGGATCCGGCCTTCGCCGACAACGGCCAATACGGCAACTTCATCTATCGCGCGGTGTATGGCAACACGGCCAACTACGACTGGCGCGCGGACCCCACGCACTTCTCGACCGTCTACGACGACACCGTGCGCGTGCTCACGCCGGTGACCGCCGCGCCCAGCCCTGACCTGAGCGCCTTCCGTGCGCGCGGCGGCAAGCTGATCCAGTACCACGGCTGGAACGATTCCGTCGTGCCGCCTGATGGTTCGATCGGCTACTTCCACGCGCTGACCCAGTTCGAGCGGCTGCGTGGTACCGCCGACCACGCGTTCGACCGACAGGTCGCCAGGCTGACACGCGGCGCACTGGCGCGCACGTCGATCGAGTACGGTGACCGCGTGCGCGAGTTCCATCGGCTGTTCATGCTGCCGGGCATGTCCCACTGCGCGGCGGCGACCGGCAGCACCGGGCCCAACCGCTTCGGCGGCGGCACGATCGAGCCGCCAGCGGCCTTGCGCAATGCCGACAGCCACGTCGTCAGCTCGATGATCCGCTGGGTGGAGCAGGGCGTGGCACCGCAGTCGATCGTGATCTCGGAGGTCAACGCGGGCGTCGTCACGCGCCAGCGCCCGGTGTGCCCGTTCCCGCAGCAGGCTGTCTACAAAGGCACCGGCAGCACTGACAGCGCCGGCAGCTTCGAATGCAAGGCGCCGAAGGGCGGGGTCAAGAGTGACCGCTACGGCACCCACGGCCTCTACGTCGAAGAGGGCGACCTGCTGCATGCGCGCCGGGCGCTCGAGCAACGCAAGCTGCTGCTGCCCAACCGTTGACGTCTCGCCCGGCGTGCGCGCCGGGCGGTCTCACACATGAAAGTCTTCGGCCTCGATCACGTTCAGTCGGCCTGGAACCCCGAAGCCTTCACGGGAATGCCCCATTTCTCGAAGTCGGCGCGCTGGACCGCCGCCAATTGCTCGGGTGTCGAGCCGATCGGCTCCAGGCCCAGTTTCGACAGCCGCGAAGCCAACGCCGGATCTTTCAACGCGGCCTGAACAGCCGTGCTGAGGCGCTGAACTTGCGCGGGTGGCAGGGCGCCCGGCCCGTACATCGCGAACCATGCGCTGGCATCCATCGCCACGCCTTGTTCGCGCAGCGTGGGGACGTCGGGGAATTGAGGTGAACGCTGAGCGCCAGCCACCGCGATCACGCGCACCTTGCCGGCGCGATGGTGTTCGAGCGACTCGAGCACCACATCCACGTTGTAGCCGATGTGCCCACCCAAGAGCGCGTTCATCGCGGGCGCGCCGCCCTGGTAGGGCACGTGCATCAGTGGCACACCGGCGGCCTCGGCCATCATCACGCCCAGGAAGTGAGGCACCGTGCCGTTGCCCGATGAACCGAAGGTGGCGGTTGAGGGGTCGCTTTTGGCTTTGGCCCGCATCTCGCTGATGCTGCCAACCTGGGATTTGGGCCCCGAGACGATCGCGAACTGAAGGCTTGCCAGTTGGCTGATCGGCGTGAGGTCTTTGACCGGGTCGTAGCCGAGCTTTTTGTAGACGTGCGGGAACAGCACGACCGGGCCGCTGGGCATCACGATCACCGTGTTGCCGTCGGCCGCCGCGTTCTTCAGCGCATCGATCGCGATGCGGCCCGCCGCACCGGGTTTGTTGTCGACCACCACAGGTTGGCCGCCCAGTTGCGTCGGCAAATGCTCGGATAGCGCACGGGCAATCAGATCAGCCGAGCCTCCGGGCGGGAAACCGACAAGTACACGCAAGGCTGGCCGGTCGGCCTGGGCCAAGGCGGTCGCTGGCGTGAACCCGGAGGTGCTAAGTGCGGTGGTGACAACGACGGCGAGGAGGACTCTGCGGTTGATCATGTTCTGCGCTGTGGCCCATGGAGGTGACCGGCGAACTCTAGGTTCAAGCGGCCTGGGTTCGATTGGGGGCCTACCCGATGCCGACGACGAGATTCGCCTGCGCAGCGCCCATGAGTCCCTGAACAGCGCAGCAGCGCAGACCGAAACCTTCACGCTCGACCCCCTGGCCAACCGCACCCAGCACGCCAAGCCCAACGACCCCACAACGCAGGGCACGTGGCTGTACGACGCGAACAACCGGGAAAGCTTGGGGTCAGGTCTTGCCTTTGCCCCACTCGACCGCCAACGCCTCGGCGATCAGCTCGGTGTCAGAGTTCCGCCAGTCCTGGGTCTGGATCGGTGAAGTACAGCTCGACCAGGGCCGTCGTCCAGGTGGCCACGCCGGTACCGAAGAAGTCCCGGTCCTCGGTCCAGATCGGGCAGTTCAGCAGCAGGGCGCAGACCAGGACTGGCCAATCGTCGGGATCACGCGGGCCGATGCGCGCCAGCGCCGTCGACTTCATGGTTTCGTACTCGGTTTGATCCACGATCTGCACCGCCGTTTGCAGCGCTCCCAGCTTCTCGAGCGACGCCTGCAGCGCGCGCAAGTCACCTCGTTTCGTCAGCACAGCGGCCAAGTGCTCGCGCACGTCGTCGAACGCCACGTCCGGCGCCAAGAAGGCCACCTGCGGTGCAAAGTCCTCGAGCAATCGGGCCGCCCTGCGGCCGAGCACGGCGCGCATCAGCACATTCGCGTCAAGGACGATGGTGCGCGGTGTCACGTCCGTGCGCGTCGGCGTGCTGCTGCGCCTTTGCGCAGGGCATCGAAGTCGCGAACGGCGGCTTCGACATCGTCCTCGCTCAGCGACATGATGGATTCCAGCGTGTCGGCGGCATCACGCAGCGCCTGCAAATCGGCCAGAGCCGGGCGGGCGGTGGGGATGAAGTAGCCCACCGTTTGGCCGTGCCGCGTGACCGCAACAGGCTGCTTGTTGTCGATGAACTCGGCTAGGCCGGCGCGGAACTCGCGGATGCCGACAGACTTGGTTTCCATGGAGTGCTCCAGGCAGTGGGCGACAGTCGCGGGTGCCGGAGTGTGAATCATCGTGTACACAAAAGCAAGGGCCGGGTCGTACAGGACCTGGGCCGACGGCACCACCATCGGCCACGGCTACAGCGCCCACGGCCACTGCAAAGCGTCACCATTCCCGGCGAAGGCACGATCAACGTCACCGCCTTCCGTTGGACGCAGCCCAGCTGCACCCCTTGCACACGCGCACGGATCTTGGCGAATGCCGTGGGCTCAGATCGACGCGATCACCGCGCAGTCCACCACCTTGAACTCGACCCTGCGGTCGAGCGCGTCGCGCGCGTCGTCGGTGCCCAACCCGACGATGTTCTCGCGCGAGCCCTTGCCGACGGTCGCGATGCGCTTGGCCAGACCGGGCATACCGGCGAGCAGGCGCAGGTGCACGGCCTGCGCTCGCATGGCCGACAGGCGCTCGTTCATCGGCTCGGAGCCGGTTGCGCTGGTGTGACCCGACACCTCGAGGCAACTCGAGGTGCGGCCCGCGCGCGACGCGATCTGCGTCAGCCACAGCGGGTAGGGCGCGGCCACGTCGGCGTCGCCGACGAAGAGGGTCGACGCGGTGCGAAACAGGAACTTCACGCCCAGACGCTTGTTCGCCAAGCCGTGGTCGACCACGCGTGCGAAGGCCAACGCGGCTTCGTCTTTGCGGCCCAGCTTCCAGGCCGCAAGGTACACGCCGTTGTAGACCCGAAGCTGATCGCCGGCCGGCGTTCGCGCGAGGCCGCGGTACAGGTCGAACGCGTCTTCGTAGCGGCCTTCGTGGTACGCGTCGACCGCGTCGTTGATCATCGCTGCGGCAACGATGCGATCCCAATATCGAGGGTCGATCGAGTCGCCCGGTTTCGCGGTTTCGCAGCTGCGGATGTACGCCTGCGTGGCCGGGTCGGGCGACCACGCCGGCGCGTCGCGGAAGAACGGAAGCGGCGAGATGTCGACCCCTGGTGGGCTGGCGAAGGCCGTGCCTTTGGACACCACCTTGCCGGTGCGCAGGTCGATCAGCGACAGGCACACCCAGTAGCGGTCGCGCTCGCCGACCTGCTTGCGGTTCTTGTCGACCGGCGTGAAGGTGCCGATCAGCAGCATCGGCCCGCGCGCGAGGTTGGCGGTGGAGAACGGTTGCAGCTCGTAGCGCGTGTACGTCGTCCTGACCAGGTCGCCCAGGCGCTTGCCCAGCGCGCGCGTCTGCACAGACTGCATGCCGGTTTGACCGTCGATGAGCGGATCGATCACGAGCAGCAGCTTGGCCGGTGCGTCGCTCGCGAGCTGTGCGTTCGTGAAGAGGGCGTGCGCGGCGGCCAGCACGGCGTCTGCATACGGCAGCACCCGGGGTGGTGCTGGTGCTGGTGCTGGTGCTGGTGCTGGTGAGGCCGTGGGCGCCGGGGCCGGCGCGGGTGCTGCCGCTGGCGCGGGCTGCGCCGCCACGGGTACAGGCGCCGTGGCGTGAGCCGGTGGCTGCGGCGGTACGGTTGGCGGCTGGCGGGTCGCGCATGCACTGGCGAACGCCAACGCCGCGCAGGCCAGAAGCCACCACGATGGAGGTCGTGGTCGTTGTCCCGGTGTGGCGCGGTTCATCGTGCAGTCCTTCATGTTGTTCGTCATCGCCGCCGCGGCGTTCAGGGACACATCGCGACCAGGTGTTGCAGGTCGTCTTCGGTCATCGAGTCGCCGATCGACAGGCGCTGCAGCAGTGCCGAACACCGCTTCTTTGTCGCTTCTGCGGATGCGCGTGCCGTGAGGGGCAGCGCTGCCGCGGCGGGTCGCGCCGTGGGCTCGACGGCGGACGATCGCGCGGCGCGGGCCGCCACACGCGCGGCCTCGGCGTCGCGCAGCTGGCGTTCGAGGTCGCGCTCGAGTTCGGGCTGTGGCCGCGAGGGTGGTGACGACCCTGCCGTCGTGTCCTTGGCCGTGGGCGGGGAGGCTTCCGTGGTCGTGGTCGAGTTCGTATTCGTGGTCGTGGTGGATGCCAGGTGCACGTCGAGCAGCCGGCGTTGCAGCGCCGTGATCTCGGCCTCGAGGCGTTCGGCCTTGTCCTGCGCCACGGCGTTCGTGTCGACACCGGTCGTGCCGGGGTTGAACGCGAAGTTCACGGTCAGCGAGGTATTGACCCACGGGACCTGCCGTTCCTTCGTGTCGCGCAGCACGTTGACGCGCACGTTCTTGAACATCTGCTCCACCTCGACACCTTCGCGCATCATCTCCGCGGCCAGATGCTTCGTGTAGACCGAATGGCTGCCCGTGGGGCCGTCTTCGGCGACGGCGCCGGGGCCCGATGCGAAAGCGACGAGCGTGCCGCGCGACGACATCTCGGCCAGCCCGCCCGCGGCCTTCAAGCTGCGTGTCTTGCCGCCCGTCTTGTTGGCAAATGGGTTATCGCGGCAGGCGTCCAGGATGACGATGCGCGCGCTGCCGCGGGCACGGTCGACGCGCGACACGAACAGGTCGTCCAGGTCGACCGATTCGTCTTTCACCTCGTCCTCCTCGCGCGGGCTCACGTCGACCGGCAGCAGGTAGTTGCGGCCGTCGATCTGTACGCCGTGGCCGGCGTAGTAAAAAACCGATGCCCCGGGCGCGTCTTGGACGCGCCGTGCGAAGTCGCGGACCACGCGACGGAACTCTCGCGCGCCCAGGTCATGGTGTTCGGCCACGTCGAAACCCAGGCGCTTCAGGTTGCCCGCGATCAGGCGCGCGTCGTGGCTTGGGTTGTCGAGCGGCACCAAGGCGTAGCGGGCGTTGCCGATGACGAGCGCGATGCGGCGCTCGGCGGGGGGCGACTTCGCCTCGGCAGGCAGCGCGCCGAACAGCACCGCGAACAGCATGGCGCACAGCACCAGCAGCGTCATGGTCATGATCCGCGCCAACCGATGGAAGGGATTCATCTCCCCGCTCCCGCGGGTGCTTCGCCTTCGTGGCACAGCATGTCGCGCAGGCCGGCCTCGAGCTTGCGTCGTGCGTGAAACAGGCGCGTCTTCACCGTGCCTTCGGGCACGCCCTGCAGCAGCGCAACCTCACCGAGCGAAAGCTCCTCGAAGAAGACGAGCTTGACGCACTCGCGCTGCTCGTCGGGCAGGGCGTCGATGCAGCGCGCCACGCCTTTGCTTCGCTGCGCATTCGCCAGCAGGTCAAAGGCGCCTTCGTCTTCGGACGCGATCTGATCGGCCACGTCGTCCAGGTCATCGTGGTCGTGAGCGACGTCGCGCATGCGTGCGCGCCACGACATGCGCACCTTGTTGCGTGCGATGCCGATCAGCCAAGTGGAGAACTGGGCGTCGCCGCGGAAGCTGGTCGGCGTGCGCCAGACGTCGTACAGGGTGTCGGACACGATCTCTTCGGCCTGCGCCGTATCACCCACCTGCCGCAGCACATAGGCGTAGAGCTTTCGTGACCAGGCTTTGTGCAGTTGCGTGAAGGCGGCTTCGTCGCCGTTGCCGATGAGGGTCAGCAGGTGCTGCGCATCGATGTTGCTGCTGTTGCTGTTGCTGTTGTTGTTGCTGCGCGCCGGTTGGCTGCCGGTCGTGCTTTCGATCCGCGTGAGTTGCATGTGCCGTTGCTCGCGAAGTGGATGAACGATGCACGATGCTAGGAACGACCGCGTGCCGCGGCAGGTGACGAAGGTGTGCGTTGTGGGCGCACCGCGTCGCGCATGTGACCAAGGTCGCCTTACGTGCACCACGCGCCTAAGATCACGACAGCCCAACATGACCTTCCGCAATCCGCGGTACCAAGCAGGAGATCAACATGGCGAACACCAGGCTCCCTTCATGGACGAAGCGATGGTTGATCGCTTCGCTGGCAGCGATTCTTGTGGCGTGTGGTGGGGACGGCGGCGACAGCAACGATGCGCCGCCGCAGCAGCAACAAGAGCAACAGCAGCAGCCAACGACGCTGAGCACCGACGAAGCCGCGGTCGCAGGCAGCCCCGACACGGAAGACTTCGGCCCACGCGCGCTGAAGCACGCACGCCCCGACGCGGCTTGGATACATGAGCGCGATGCGCGGCAGCTCAAAGCCGGTGCCGCCAGTACCGCCGTGCCGCACCCTGTGCTCGGCGAAAACACCTGGGCCTGGCGCCCATCCGCCGCCGCACGCTGTGGCAACGGCAGCACCACCGGCTACGCCGTCAACTACCGGCCGGGAAGCGACACGCTGCTTTTGTATCTGCAAGGCGGCGGCGCATGCTGGGGCGGCACAACGTGCTTTGGGCTGAAGACGTCAAAGTCTTTCCTCGAGACCAAGCAGGAAGCGGCGGTGCGTGCCGAGGTGGCGGACCCTCGCATGGCCGTGCTGCTTGACCGTGGGCGCCCGGACTCGCTGTTCGCCGACATGTCGCACGCCTACGTGCCGTATTGCACCGGTGACCTGCACGCGGGCACGCGCGCCACGTCGCACAAGTACCTTTTCCGCAACCGGCCCGCCTACCACGTGGGGGCGCTCAACCTCGACGCGTTCCTCGCCGACATGGTGCCCTTGCTGGCCCCGTCGGTGCGGCGCGTGGTGCTGGTGGGCGCCAGTGCCGGCGGCTTCGGCGCCAGCATGAACTGGTGGCGCGTACGCACGGCTTTTGGCGCGCAGGTGCAGGTCGACGTGCTGAACGATTCGGGGCCGATGATCGACCCGTCGCTGCTGACGGTGTGGCGCGACATGCGCAACACCTGGGGCCTGCGCACGCCGCCCGGCTGCGCCGATTGCGGCGACGCGCCGTCGAAGTGGTTGCCGTTCTACGCGCGCACGATCGCTGCGCCCGAACGTTACGCGGTGATCGCACACGAGGGCGACGACGTCATCGGCCTGTACACGCTGGCCAGCGACCGGCAGCAGGCGCGCCGGCTGGTTGCGATGCGTGACGCGATGGGGCCGAACCAACGCGCGTTCCTGTTGCCGGGCGACGCGCACGTTCAGCTTGACGACGACGTGACGGTGGCCGTGGGCGGCGTGACCTTGGGCACCTGGGTCACGCAGTTGTTGTCTCGAGCCCCGACGTGGCAGCACGTCGGGCCATGACGACGGTTTTCTACGTTCAGGAACGCTCGCCGCGGAACTGCACGCGGCGGTTCTCGGCGGCGGTGGGCGCCATGCCGACCAGCGGCGCGTACTCGCCCAGGCCCATTGCGCGCAGGCGTGATGGGTCAATGCCGTGCACCGCCGCCAGGTAACGCTTCACCGACTGCGCGCGGCGCATCGACAACTGCTGGTTGTAGTCGTCCGACCCTGCCGCGTCGGTGTGGCCTTCGATGACCACGCGCGTCGAATCGGGCAACAGGCGCACGCCCTCGGCCAGCGCGTCGAGTTGCGCGCGCGCCGAAGGCAGGATTTCGGCCGAGTCGAAAGCGAACTGCACCGGCAGTGACAGCACCGACGCGCCGCTCGCCTTTTGCGGGTCGGCGCGTGTGATGTCGCCTGTTGCGGCGGCGTGCACTTCGACGCGCGCGGGTGGCGGCGCGTCGACGGTCGGCAGGCTCGGCGGGGGTGGGGCGCGTCTTGGCGGCCAGCGGCGGCGCGGCGGGGTCGTCGAAGAGGCGGATCGAGCGGGTGCGGATCGCGTGCGGGTCATCCGCGTTCGCACCCGTACCCACGCGTGCACGTGGGGCCGAGCCTTCGAGGATGCGTACGACTTCCATCGGGTCGACGACCTCGTTGGCGCGGTAGACCTTCACGTCGCCCGCAGCGGCCAGGCTGGTGGCGAGTGACAACAGCAACGTCGTGATGAGCGGGCGGGGCGACATGGGGGCTCCTCGGGGGGTGTGTGAGTGATTCGATCAGGGCGTGGACCGGCGCACGTCGCCAGCGCCGCGCACGACCTGGGTGACCTGCGGCTGGCCGCGATAGACGATGTCGCCGCTGCCGTCGATGCGCGCCGCCAGGCGGTGCTCGGCCGCCAGGCGCACCTGCCCGGCGCCGCTCAGCAGCACGTCGCTGCTGCGCGCGTCCAGGGCGGTGGCGTCGACGGTGCCCGAGCCTTCCAGCACGATGCGTTGGGCGTCGACACGGCCGCGGCGGATGAGCACGTCACCGGCACCTGCGTGGACCAGTTCGACGCGGCGTGCATGCAGCGATTCCATGCGCAGTTCGTTGCTGCCGTGCAGGGCAAGCATCAGTTCGTCGGCGCGCAGTGCACCGACCACGGTACGGCCCGATCCGCGTAGTTCTAGGCGGCGCAGTTGGCGCACTTCGAGCCTGAAGCGAATCGGCAGTTTGGATTCCACGCGGCCCGGCGCGAAACCGATCTCGAGGCGCTGGCCTTGCACGCGCGTGACGATGCGGCGCAGAACGTCGCGTTCGGCTTCGATCACCAGGCGCTCGCGGCCGGTCTGCTCGATCGTCAGTTCGCCGGTGGCGTCCCACGCCACGTCGTCGAATCCGGCGACCGGGCGTTCTTCGGTCGCGATGGTTGCCGGCGTGGCGGCACGCGCCAGCGATGCGACGGCGAGGCATGCAGGCAGAGCCAGCATCGTCCGACGTGTGTGTAGGCGGTCATGCATGGAACACCTTTCAACGCGTGGTGCGCAGGCCGCGGGCCATGCACGTGGCGTTGCGTGTTTCGTAGACGATCACCGGCTCGCGGGCGCCGTCCTTCGCCTGAAGGCGCGTGCTGCGGCCGGCGTCGGCGGGCAGCGCGGCGACGGCTTGTTCGAAGAGCAGGCGGCCGTTCTGCCAACAGCGAAGGTGATAGCGAGGGGCTTGTGTTCCTTGCGATGGAGCACCGGCCGAGGGCGATGGTGACGATGACGGTGATGCCGGCGCGCCGTCGATCACGGCCGCGTGCACGCGCGCTGCGGTCGAAGCCAGCGCCACGCACACGACAAGCGCGCGCACGAATTCAGGGTGCCTGGACATGAAGCGTCTCCTGTGCCATGGCGCCGCGGGTCACGCCGGCGAAGGCGGCGCGAACCTGGTCCATCGTGGTGGCGGCGATGGGCTCGAAGTCGGTGCCAGCGACCTGCGCGGGCAAGTCCGACAGCACGTCGCGGCGCGTGGCGAAGCAGGCGATGGTTTCCTTCGCACCCTTCGTGTTCATCGCCAACTGGAAGCGCATGCGTCCGGGCAGCGACAGCGGCCCAGCCGCCGACACCAACGAATCGCGTGCGAAGCGGTTGGGGTAGAAGCGTGTGATCTTCGCGCTCTCGTCCTGCAGGTAGCAGTACACGTGCGCGTCGCTCGAGGGCTGCACGGTCAGGTCGAAGGGCTCGCCTTGCGCGAAGGTCGTGCGCTTGTCGGTCGTCGCCAAGGCCAGGCGCAGCGTGTCGGGTGATGCGGTTGCGGCGGCGGTCGCACCTTCGGGCGCCGGCGCGGCCCACTTCGCCGGCTTCTCGGGCCGCGGCACCTTGTTCGGGTCGGTGTCGAGGTAGCGCGTCAGCAGTTCTTCGTCCAGCAGCGCCTTCTTGCTCAGGCCCATCGCCTCGCGGTAGTTCGACGATGGCCTCGTCGATCGCCGGGTTGAACTCGCCGTCGATCGGGCCGTCGTAAAAGCCGCGGCGACGCATCTGGTTCTGGAAGTACGCGATCAACTCGACCCGTGTGGCCGCCATGGCGTAGTACCAGTCGGCGATCTCGAGCTTCACCTCTTCGCTCTTGCTGGCGTCGGTGCCCAGGCAGCGCCAGTAGGGCGTCTTCGTCAGCTTGCCCATCAGCTCGATGGCGGCCAGCTCGATCAGCCCGCGCAGCGCCTGCGCCTGGCCTTCGGACTTCGACAGCGTCATGCTGTAGCTGACGCCGAACTTGTGATACGCCGCGTCGCCATCGACGCCGCGGCCGGATTTCATGATGACGACCGAGTTGCGCGAGGTGACGCCCGGAATGATCGACATGTCTTCGGTGGTCAGCACCGACAGGTCCACGCCCATCACCGATGACGCCGCGTCGCCCGCGATGCCCAGGTTGATGAAGGGCGAGAAGCCGATGCCGACGTCCTTCTGGTTGCGGATCACGTTCTCGTCGAGTTGCGACACCGAGCCCTTGATGTCGTAGGGCGGCACCAGGTCGTAGGCGTTCTGGCGCTGGGCCGACGCCAGGAAGCTGATGACGTTGGTCGCGTCTTTGCCGAAGGCGTTGACGCGGATCGCGCGGCTGCGGCGTGTCATGTCCGACACCGCGCTGATCAGCATGTCGCGCGTGCCGGCGTTGACCTTCTTCGTCGAGTCGACCAACTCCTCGACCAGCATGCTCAGGTCGCGCACGCCGTAGTCGATGAAGAGGTAGTCCATGCAGCGCAGGCCGTGCGAGAAGCCGGTGATCGCACGGAAGGGCTTCTGCTCGGGGCCGACGCGCGCGGCGTCGGTTTTTTCGACGGCGGCCTTGTGTACGTCCATCGATGCGCAACCGGTGATCAGCGCGGTGGCTGCGGCGAGGGGCAGCGCCAACCGGCGCAGCGCCGATGCGACGGGGAAGTTCGGGCGTGACATGCGGGGCCTCGGTCGAAGAAGGGTGGTCCGTTGGGGGGCGTGTTCAGCGGCATCCGCGGATCTCGTTCAGCGGCATCCGCCGCGGGTCACGATGTTCACGGCGTTGGGTGCGAATACGAACACCTCGCGCGGCGAGGCACCGGGCCGGCCGCCACTGTCGACGTTGCCGATGTTCTGGCTGCCGCAGGTGGCGTTCTTGTCAGCGGCTTTGCCAAGCTTTTCTTGCTGGCGCTCGTTGGCGGCCTGCCTGACTTTCTCTTTGGCGATCTTGGCGCGGAAGCGGTTGTCGATGTCAAGTGACTCTTCACCGGCCATCGCGGTGCCGGGCAGGCCCAGCGACGCGGCGAGTGCGAATGTGGTGAGTGCGATCGAAGCGAAAGGAAAAGCTTTCACGATCGGGTCCTCCTGTCGTGGCCGCGCGCCGCGATGCATGGGTGCACCGCGGCGCGGGGGTGTCGTGTGCCGGCCTTCGACTGCACCGGCGTCGACAACAAACGGTCGATGGCTTACTGAGCCACGCCCACGCGCTGCGTGGACGAGCTGCCCAGGCCCGAAGCCGAGTTGCTCGCGCCGTTGGCGTTCACGGTCGAGTTCTGCACCACGCCGTTGTTGCGCGCGCCGCCGATTTCCTGACGTGCGCTCGAGCCCAGGCCCGAAGACGCGTTCGTCACGTTGTTGGCGTTCACGGTCGAGTTGACGACGCGGCCGTTGTTGGCGGCGAAGCCGATCTGCTGCGTGGCGCTCGAGCCCAGGCCGCTGGCGGTGTTGCGCGCGTTCGTGGCGCGGACCGTCGAGTTCGTGATCTGGCCGTTCTGCGTCGCGCGGCCGATGCTCTGCGTCGCGCTCGAGCCCAGGCCGCTCGCCGAGTTGCGCGCGCCGTTGGCGGTGACGCTGGAGTTCTGGATGCGCGCGTTCTGCTCGGCCACGCCGATGTTCTGCGCCGCGCTCGAGCCCAGGCCGGACGAACGGTTGTCGAGGTTGTTGCCGTTGATGGTGCTGTTCTGGATCTCGCCGGCCATCGCGCCGACGGCCGACAGGCCAAGGGCGACGACGAGGGCGGTCTTGCGGAGGGATTGCATGAGGGTGCTCCTGAGGGGTGGTGTGTGGTGATCTCTTCGGCGGCATCGCAGGTTTGCGCGCCGTCCGTCCCTTCAGTTGCACGCAGGGCGTGCGGGGTTCAAGCCGAAGCGGTGACGTTGGTCAACGCTGCGGGCGATGCGAAGCGGTGCTTGGGAGGCGTGGACACGCGGAGATTCGATGCGCGGCAGGGCGCTAGAAATCTCGCAGAAAGGTGCGCATGGAACGGCCATTTTGCGAATGTGAACCCACACGCATAAAATCTCGCACATGAGTTCGCAAACCATCGAGCGCTACGACGCCCCGCACCAGTTCGAGCCCCTGATGCCCGAAGAGCGCGTGCTGGCCCCGCTGCTCGAGCGCGCGAGCGACCTCACCAAGGCGGCGACGGTGCTCGGCACGGCATCCGGGCAGGCGGCACAGCTCGAGCTGCGCGCGCTGCTTCGAAGCATGAACTCGTACTACACGAACCGCATCGAGGGCGAGCACACCCGCCCAATCGACATCGAGCGGGCGCTGCAAAAGGACTTCTCCGCCAACGCCGACCTCGCGCGCAGGCAGCGTCTGGCGGTTGCGCACATCCGCACCGAGCAGTCGTGCGAAGCCGAAGTCGACCGTCGTGTCGCTGCTTCGGCCGACGATGGGGCGAGGTGGTTGTATTCATCGCAGGCGCTGACGTGGCTGCACGGCGAACTGTTCCGTGACCTTCCGGCAAGTGACCTCGAGCTTGCCGATGGCTCGCACATGGCGCCGGGACAGATCCGCAAGAAAGCGGTGGCCGTTGGCCGGCACGAAGCGCCCACGGCCAAGTCACTGCCCGCCTTCATCGCGCGTTGGTCGCAGGCCTACACGGCGGTGCGGCGAGGCGAAGCGTCGGTCGTGGCACTGGCGGCTTCGCACCACCGTCTGGCCTGGATGCACCCCTTTCTCGACGGCAACGGCCGCGTGGCGCGCCTGCATACCCACCTGCTGTTGCACGCCTGGGGATTCACCAACGGGCTGTGGTCGCCGCTGCGCGGATTCGCTCGCACCGAAGGTCGCTACAAGGCGCTGCTCGAGGCCGCGGACGAGCATCGGCGTGGCGACATGGATGGCCGCGGCAACCTGACGCAGGCCGGGCTCATCGACTGGATGCGCTACACGCTCGACGTCTGCATTGATCAGGTCGAGTTCATGACCGGGCAACTCGACATCCGCGGGATGCGCGGTCGCATCGAGGCCGCACTGGCGTTCGAAGCATCGACGGTCAAGTCTGGCGTTCGGCCCGAGGCACTGATGGCGCTGCACTACCTGTTCGCAACGCAGACCGAATTGGGCCGCGCCGAGTTCAAGGCCATGACCGGGCTGGGTGAGCGGGTTGCGACCGAGACCGTGTCGTCACTCGTGCGCCGCGGTTTTCTCGCGTCCGACTCGGCGTATGGCAAGTTGCGCTTTGCTGTTCCACGGCACGCGCTGCGGTTCTACTTCCCTGCGTTGTGGCCCGAGGCCGAGCAGGACGAGGCTTTGCTGCAAGCGCAGACCTCCAACGCTGCGCCGATGCAGCGCAAGAAGGCCCTGGTGCTTAAGAAGCGGAGCTGACGCGTGCGCCGGGTCAACCCGCTGCGCTCAATCCACCACCGACTCGTCGATCCACGCCGCGTAGTCGGGGTCGACGTCAACCAGGTCGATCGACGTCAGCGCCGGCAGGTTGTAGGGGTGCAGCGCGTGGATCGCTGCGCGCACGCGTTCGGCGGCGGCGTGCGTGGTCTTCGCCATGGCGCGCCACTCCTTGTCTTCGTGCATGCGCCCTTCCCAACGGTAGACGCTGTCGATCTCTTCGATGTGCACGCAGGCGGCCAGGCGCTGTTCGACCAACGCCCGCGCGATCATGCGGGCGGTTTCGGGGTCGGCGACCGTGGTCATCACGATGACATAGCGGCTCTGACGGTTCATCGGCGCATTGTGCGGGTCGTGCCCTATGGATAACCCCGGTGCGCGAGGTGCATCCGTACGACCGCGATGCGCGTAGCCTCGAGTGCGCCCCGATCGTCCGGGGATGAGGAGCCCCTGATGATGAAGCCCAAGATCACACGCAGCGCCGTTGCCGCACTGGCCGGTATGTCCACTCTTGTCGCGGTGACCGTGTTGGCGCAGACCGCACCACCGGCACCTGCACCGGCACCGGCACCGGCACTGCTGGTGCCCGCCGGCCCCAACAAGCTCGCATTCCCGAAGGACTGGGAGAAGGGCGTGATGTACGCCACCGTCGACCGCCCCGACAACAAGCAGTACCGCGAGTTCTACACCAGTGCCGAAGCGGTGCAGGCCGCGCGCGAAGGCAAGCCGATTCCTGACGGCACGGTGATCACGCTGGCGGCGTATGCAGCCAAGCTCGACGCCGAGGGCAAGCCGCTGCTCGACGCGAAGGGCCGCTACATCAAGGACAAGTTGGTCGCGATCAACCCGATGATGAAGAAGAAGGGCATCGCCGACGACATTCCCGCGGCGATTCGCAACGGCGACTGGATCTACCAGACGTTCGCGCCCGACGGCACGCCCAACGACAAGGCCAACCTGGGCGCCTGCTACCAGTGCCACCTGCCGTTCGCGAAGGACGACTACCTGACCAACCTCGCGAAGCTGGCCGGCAAGTTCCCGTCCGACGCGCAGGTGGCGGCGCGCAGCGGCCCGCAAGACGTGGCGATCACCGGCTTCGCCTTCGGCCCCGGGGCCGTCAAGATCACCGCGGGCCAGGCGATCACCTGGACCAACGCCGACGACTCCCCGCACCAGATCACCATCACCGGCGCAGGCGGCAAGCGCAGCGACGTGATGTTGAAGGGGCAGAGCGCGACGCTGAAGTTCGACGAAGCCGGCAACATCGCCTACATCTGCGGGCTGCATCCGACGATGAAGGGCACGATCGAAGTCGCGGCGAAGTAGCAAACGACGGACGCCCGGCGCCGCTCGAGCTTCGGGGCCGTGGTTTATCGTCGGCTGATGCGTTGGGCCGACATCCTCTACAACCAAGGCTTCGGCACGCGTGGGGATTGCCGCGCCATCCTGGCGGCGGGACGGTTGCGGCACGAAGGTCAGGTGATCACCGACGGCAATACGCAGGTCGGCACCACAGGGCTGCGCTTCGAGGTCGAAGGCGAGGGTGATGGCGAAGGAAAGGTTTGGCCGTACCACGAGCGCGCGCTGATCTTGCTGAACAAGCCGGCCGGCTACGAATGCTCGCGCAGCCCCGACCACCACCCCAGCGTGCTGACGCTGCTGCCCGCGCCGTTGCAACGGCGTGGCGTGCAGCCGATCGGCCGGCTCGACGCCGACGCCACCGGTGCGCTGATGCTGACCGACGATGGCGCGCTGCTGCACCGCCTGACTCACCCGAAGCGCCACGTCACGAAGGTGTACGTCGCCACGACGCGGCATCCGGTCGACGCTGACACCGCCGCGCGCTTGTGCGCCGGTGTGGTGTTGCGTGATGACCCCGCGCCGACGCGTGCGGCGGCGTGCGAGGCCACTGACCGTCACACGCTGCGGATCACCCTGACCGATGGCCGCTACCACCAGGTCAAGCGGATGATCGCGGCGGTGGGCAATCGCTGCGAGGCGCTGCACCGCGAGGCGTTCGGGCCGTGGGCTTTGCCGAGTGATCTGGCGGTGGGGAAGTGGGTTTGGGTTGATCCCACGCACGCGGCCGACGGTCCAGTTGAGCCACGTCAAGTCCCGCCGTCGTGCGCGAACTAGCATCGAACCCACCGGCTCGGTGGCGAGGAGCATGCGATGTCCCGGCCTTCCTTTGCGAGCCTCTCCGGTGTCTTGCGATGGTTTGCCTTCGCGATCTTGCTGGCCTGCGGGTGGGCGATGGCCACGGTTGCCGCAGCGCACGGCGAGCGCGACGGGTCGGGTGCCAGGCACGATCAACGAGCGGTGGTCGAGGGCTATTTCTGGACGCCGCAGCGTTGGATCCTGCCTTCAGGCAGTGAAGGCCGTCGTCTCGAGTGGGCCTACACCACGGTCGCCCCGCCTGCCGATTGGATGACGCCAGGGTTTCGAACCACGGCCGATTGGCGTTCCGGCAAGCCCGGCTTCTGGGGCGGTGAGACACCGCGCGCAGGCGATGCGCAGAACACGCTTTGGCCCGACGGCGCGACCGACCTGTGGTTGCGTAAGAGCTTTCGAATCCACGCTGGCGCCATCCCCCACGCCATGTTCTGGGGCCGGGTCGATGATCGGATGGAGGTCTACGTCAACGGCACACCTGCGTTGATCGAAGCCGGCTGGTCACAGGGCTACCGGTACTACGGCCTGTCGCCCGAGGGCAGGGCGGCGCTTCGTGCCGACGCACCCAACACACTGGCTGTACACGTGCGCGACGACGGCGGGGCGCGCTACTTCGACCTTGGCATCGCCCAGAACCCGCGCTTCGCTTCGATGCCGAGCACGGGCTACGAGAAGACGCCCGAGCTGGCGGTGTACGCCGAAACCGTGCGCGCCTACATGCAGCAGCACGGCATCCCGGCGGGCGTGTTGGCGGTGATGAAGGGTGACGAGGTCGTCGTCAAGCGTGGCTTCGGATGGTCCAACAAGGGCATGCGTCACGCGCTCGAGGCCGACGCCGTCATGCGCCTGGCGAGCAATGACAAGGTGATCACCACCGGCGCGATCGCACGGCTGATCGACACCGGCGCGGTCGACCCCGCGACCGGACAAGCGCTGACGTGGGACACGCCGGTGTTCCCGCTGCTGCGCGCCCACGGCCTTGCGCCGACTGCGGGCCACGCGCCCGACCCGCGAATCGACAGCATCACCGTGCGGGTGCTGCACCAACATCAGGCAGGCCTGCAGGAATTGCCCGCGCCGGAGGTCTTCTATCGCGACCTCGGTGTGCCGTCCGGCGGCACGACGACGACATGGGACCCGATCCGCTGGACCTACGGCATGCCCCTCGAGTTCACGCCCGGCGAGCAAAGCCGCTACTCGAGCATCGGCTACGCGGTGCTGCGGCACGTGGTGCACGTCGTCAGCGGCGACCTTTCGAGGTACCTGCGCGACCAGATCTTCGCGCCCGCGGGATCGGCTGCGATCACGATCGCGCACGAGCGGCTGCGCGATCGCGATCCCACCGAGCCCTGGTATGCGACGCTCGAGGCGCCGTACAACCGCTGGATCTACCTCGAGGACTACACCGCGCTGGCCGCGAGCGCCGAGGCGATGGTGCGCTACCTGCGCCGCTACAGTTTTGGCAATGGCGCGCTGCTGATCGATCCGGTGACGGGCCAGTGGGGGCCAGGGCCGGAAGGCAACGGCGCCGGCGTCTTCGTCGGTTCGATGCCCGGCACCTGGTCGGTGTCGGTGCAGCGGCGGTGGGACGAGGTGAGCTTCGCGGTGGTCTTCGACATCAACGGCGCGTACGATGATCTGATCGGACGGTTGATGGAGATCACCGACGGGCTTGCGCCGTAGGGGTTTCAGGCGCACCGACGACAATCCGCGGTGTGCGCCCCCAAGACCCGATCCCCACCGCCAAGCCGCTGACGTCGTACCGCCCTTTCTGGGCCAAGCGCTTCGGCACCGCCCCGTTCCTGCCGATGTCGCGGCAAGAGATGGAGCAACTCGGCTGGGACTCGTGCGACGTCATCGTTGTCAGTGGCGACGCATACGTCGACCACCCGAGCTTCGGCATGGCCGTGATCGGGCGCACGCTCGAGGCGCAGGGCTTTCGCGTGGGCATCATCGCGCAGCCCGATTGGCAAAGCGCCGAGCCCTTCAAGGCGCTTGGCAAACCGAACCTGTTCTTCGGCGTCACCGCCGGCAACATGGATTCGATGATCAACCGCTACACCGCTGACCGGAAGATCCGCAGCGACGACGCGTACACGCCGGGTGACGAGGGCGGCAAGCGGCCTGACCGTGCGAGCCTGGTCTACGCCAACCGTTGCAAAGAGGCGTACCCCGATGTGCCGATCGTGCTGGGTGGCATCGAGGCCTCGCTGCGCCGCATCGCGCACTACGACTACTGGCAAGACAAGGTGCGCCGATCGATCCTGGTCGATGCGAAGGCCGACCTGCTGCTGTACGGCAATGCCGAGCGCGCGGTGATCGAAGTGGCGCATCGCTTGGCGGCGCGCGAACCGATCGAAAAACTCACCGACATTCGCGGCACAGCGTTCATGGTGCGTGACGATCACGAGGAGCTGTTGCGTGACTTCGCGATGATCGATTCGACCGAGGTCGATCGACCCGGGCGCATCGACGAACACATCAGCCCCTACGTGATGACGGAAGACGTGGCGGGCGCCAAGTGTGCCGAGGGTGCCGAGGGTGCCGATGAAGCTACGCCGGCCGAGATGGTGGTCGCGATGCCGGTCTCACGCAAGACCGGCGCTGTCACGCTGCCCGCGCGTGACCGTACCGTGGTGCGCCTGCCGAGCTACGAGCAGGTCAAGCGCGACGCCGTGCTCTACGCGCATGCCAACCGCGTGCTGCACCTCGAGACCAACCCCGGCAACGCGCGCGCACTGGTGCAGCGCCACGGTATCGGAGCCACGGCGCGCGACCTGTGGATCAACCCGCCGCCGATCCCGCTGGCCACGTCCGAGATGGACCACGTGTTCGACCTGCCGTATGCGCGCAGCCCGCATCCGTCTTACGCCGACGATCGCGGCCGCCACGACGGGCCGACCAAGATCCCGGCGTGGGAAATGATCCGCTTCAGCGTCAACATCATGCGCGGCTGCTTCGGCGGCTGCACGTTCTGCTCGATCACCGAGCACGAGGGGCGCATCATCCAAAGCCGCAGCGAAGCGTCGGTGCTGCGTGAGATCGAAGACATCCGCGACAAGGTGCAGGGCTTCACCGGCGTGATCAGCGACCTGGGCGGGCCCACGGCGAACATGTACCGCCTGGCTTGCAAAAGCACCGCGATCGAAGCCGCGTGCCGCAAGCCCAGCTGCGTGTACCCCGGCATCTGCCCGAACCTGAATACCGACCACGCGCCGCTGGTGCGGCTGTACAAGAAGGCGCGAACGTTGCCGGGCGTGAAGAAGGTGCTGATCGGCTCGGGCCTGCGCTACGACCTCGCGGTGCGCTCGCCCGAGTACGTGGAAGAACTCGTCACGCACCACGTCGGCGGCTACTTGAAGATTGCGCCCGAGCACACCGAAGAAGGGCCGCTGTCGAAGATGATGAAGCCGGGCATCGGCAGCTACGACCGCTTCAAGGCGATGTTCGACAAGGCCAGCGAGAAGGCCGGCAAGAAGCAATACCTCATTCCGTACTTCATCGCCGCGCACCCGGGCACGAGCGACGAAGACATGATGAACCTCGCGCGCTGGTTGAAGCGCAACGGCTACAAGGCCGACCAGGTGCAGACCTTCTACCCCAGCCCGATGGCGACCGCGACCGCGATGTACCACTCGGGGCTGAACCCGCTGAAGGGCATCACGCGCGATGCACGCAAGGGGGCCGAGAAGGTCGACGTGATCAAGGGTGAGCGGCGGCGCCGCCTGCACAAGGCGTTCTTGCGCTGGCACGCGCCCGAGAGCGCGGCGCTGCTGCGCGAGGCGCTGGTGGCGATGGGCCGCGCCGACCTGATCGGCCGCGGGCGTGACCACTTGGTGCCACCGGGGCCGCCGGGTGAACGCATTCGTACTCGGGCCGCTGGTGCGGGTGCGAAGGTTGCAGGCGCGAAGGTTGCCGTCACTCGAGCGAGTCCCTCGACGGCGCCTGCGCGCGGCACGCTGCTGACGCAGCACACCGGCTTGCCACCGCGCAATATGGGTGGCCGCGCACGCCGCCCACGCGGCGATCGCTGAACGCCGAACGTCTGAACTAGACGACCTGCACCGGCTGGGTCGCGGCGAACGCCGGCCGGGCCGAGCCCCCCGAGCCGGGATCGAACTCGTCGAAGAAGGTCGAGGCGACCGGATCGTGGCCGAAGTCGCGGTCGTCGCCCAGGGCCAGCAGCTCCTCGACGTGGGCCACCGGAATGGGCCCGCGCTGGTCGTCCAACTCGTCCTGTTCGGCCAACGCTTCGGCCAGTGTTTCGTCGCCGCGGAACATGCGCAGGGCTTCCTCGGGCGTGGGCAGCCGGTCGCTGCGCCATACGTGCACCGAGATGCCAGCGGCCTGAAGCACATCGGTCAGACGCTGACGGCGCTTTGCGGATCGGTCGGTTTCTTCGCCGTCGCGGATCTGAATGGCGGTGACGGGGCGTGACGCGTTGTCCACCACCAGCAGGTCGGCGCTCAGGCGCCCTGCGCGCGTCAGCCACGCGCCGTACGAATTCAGTGTGGGCACGCTGATGAAGCGGGCCAACGGCACCTGGGCCAAAACGATGTGCCGCGGCATCGCGCGACGTGCAACGTCGTAGGCCTGGCGCTCGCCCAGCGTCATCACACGCACGGCTTGAGGCGGCCACGCGGCGATGGTGTCGAGCCCGTCGGCGCCTTCACCACCGTGCAATCCGACGGCGCGCCGTCTGCGTGCAAGCATCAACAACGACAGCGTCAACACCGCCGCCATTACGCCGCCTACCAGTGCCATGTTCGACATGGAACGTCCCAACTTTCTACGACTTGTTTTGCGTGCCGCCTCGAGGCGATCTGCATGAGCTGCAAGACTAGGGCGCAGGGTCCTCGATGGTCAAGCGCTGGGCGTGGTCGATCGCGCCGAAAGCGGCGGCTTTCGCCGACTTCTCCTCGGTTCACCGTCAACGCGACCGCCGCCTCGCCTGCGCTAAGCTCGCGCGTTCCGCTCCAGCCATGAAAGGCGCACCTTGGCCGCCAGCAGCCTTCTCGCACTGATCGACGACATCGCGACGATCCTCGACGACGTGGCGGTGCTGACCAAGGTCGCGACCAAGAAGACCGCGGGCGTGCTGGGCGACGACCTGGCGTTGAACGCCCAGCAAGTCACCGGCGTGAAAGCCGACCGTGAACTGCCGGTCGTGTGGGCCGTGGCGAAGGGTTCGTTCGTCAACAAGGCAATCCTCGTTCCGCTGGCCCTGGCGATCAGCGCCTTCGCGCCCTGGCTGGTCACGCCGCTGCTGATGATCGGCGGTGCGTTCCTTTGCTACGAGGGCTTCGAGAAGGTGGTGCACAAGCTCTTCCACAAGAAGGAAGAACAGGCGCATCACGCAGAACACCTCGCGGCCGTGGCCGACGAACAGGTCGACCTGGTGGCGCTCGAGAAAGACAAGGTGAAAGGCGCGATCCGCACCGACTTCATCCTGTCGGCCGAAATCATCGTGATCTCGCTCGGCACGGTGGCCAGTCAGCCCTTTGGCACGCGGGTGGCCGTGCTGATCGCCATCGCGGTGTTGATGACCGTCGGTGTGTATGGGCTGGTGGCGGGCATCGTGAAGCTCGACGACTTGGGGCTGTATCCTCAGCCAGCGGAGCAGTGCCGCGCTGCAATCCATCGGGCGCGGCATCCTGGCGCTGGCGCCGTGGTTGATGAAGGCGCTGTCGGTCGCGGGCACCGCGGCCATGTTCCTGGTCGGCGGCAGCATCGTCCTGCACGGGCTTCCGGCCCTGCACCATGTTGTCCAAGGCATCTTGGCCTCGACCTCGACCTCGGGCTGGACAGCGGCGCTGGGGTCAATGCTCGCCGATGCCGTGGTGGGCATCATCGTCGGCGCACTTGTGCTGGCCGTGGTCAGCGTGGGGCAACGCATGTTTGTGCGCAGGCCCGGCAAGGCTCCGGGCTGATCGAGCCCGGATCGCGTTGCAAGCGCTTGCCATTGGCGGCGGCAACCACGTGCGATGAGCGTCAACCGCGCGCGGGGCGCGTCGTTATAGTCCCGGCGCGCAAACGGGTGCGCCTACCCCACTCTCGAGGAGGATCAGCATGTTCAAGTCCCTGTTGGCCGGTTTGGCCTTGTTCCTAGCGGCCGGCCTTGCGTCGGCAGTCGACGTCAACCGGGCCACCCAGGCCGAACTCGAGGCTTTGAAGGGCGTTGGCCCTGGCATCGCCACCAAGATCCTCGACGAGCGCAAGAAGGGCTCGTTCAAGGACTGGACCGACCTGATCGACCGCGTGCAAGGCATCGGCGAAAACAACGCCGCGAAGTTCTCGACCGAAGGCCTGACCGTGGGCAATGC
Source organism: uncultured beta proteobacterium (assembly GCA_963738615.1). Taxonomy (GTDB): domain Bacteria; phylum Pseudomonadota; class Gammaproteobacteria; order Burkholderiales; family Burkholderiaceae_C; genus CAVTWY01. The sequence goes on along the minus strand of CAVTXI010000004.1, from coordinate 575,874 downwards.
CACGTACAAGGGCGCCGCGCCGGCCGCAGCCAAGGCGGCCGACAAGTCGTTGACAAGGCCGACAAGAAGTCGGCGGTCGCGAAGGAGTCCAAGGAAGCCAAAGAGCCCGCGATGGCTGCCAAGGCCAAGGACGAGAAGCCGATGAAGGCTGCCAAGGAAGACAAGCCCGCGGCTGCCAAAGACGACAAAGCCGACAAGGCCGACGACAAGACCACGGCCAAGGCGAAGAAGGCCATGGACGACAAGAAGGTCGAGGACAAGCCGAAGAAGTCCTGACCCGCAGCAACCGACCCGCGACGCCGCGACGTCCTTCGGGACTCGCGGCGTCGTTGCTTTTTGATGGCGTATGCTTCGGTCGCCTCGCCGCGCCCGGTATGGCTGGGCACCACTTCATACGTCGATTCGACGAACAAAGGAGACACCCACCCATGAGTGACTACGCAGCAGAAGTCAAGAAGTACGCCCCCACCGCCAAGGATGAACACGTCGCGGTGATCGTGAAGTACTGCGGCATTGCTTTGCGCAACGCCGATTCATCGCTGGTGTCTGGGTCTGACCCGACCGAGCTTGCGCGTGTGCGCGACGGCTTCGCAGCGAAGAAGCTCGGCCTCGACAAAGACGCCGCCGATGCGGGCATCAAGAAGGTTGTCGCGATGATGAAGGGCGAGAATCGCAAGCATCGCGTGACGTTTTACTACCTGCTGGCCGAAGCCACGGGCACGCTCGACAAGCTGGGTTGAAGCAACCGCTGCTTACCTGGACACAAGCCCGGCAGTGCCGGGCTTTGTTGTTCACGCCTACCTGGCGTCGTCGACGAGGAACAGCGCCGGGTCGACCATCGCGCGGTTCAGGCTGACCGACCAGTGCAGGTGCGGCCCCGTCACGCGGCCTGTCGCGCCGACGGCGGCGATCGTCTGGCCAACGCTCACACGATCGCCCACCTTCACGTCGATGCGGTCCAGGTGGCACATCATGCTCAGCAGCCCCTGGCCGTGGTCGATCCACACCGTGCGCCCATTGAAGAAGTAGTCGCCCGTATCGATCACCACGCCGTCGATCGGCGCCAGCACCGGCGTGCCGGTGGGCGCTGCGATGTCCATCCCGCTGTGCGGCTGGCGAGCCTTGCCGTTGAACACGCGCTTCAGCCCAAATGAACTCGAGCGTGGCCCGGGCACCGGCGCCTTCATCCGCAACGTGGACAGCGGCTGCGCGCTGAACGTGGCGACCACCGTGGCCTGGTGAGCGCGCTCCCGCTCGTGACGCGCAAGGTCAGCAGGCGACAGATCGACGTGTTTGGGTGCGACGCTCAGGCGCTGCTCGGCATAGTGCATCGGCGCCACGTCGATCGCCCGCTGCGCGGCCTTCGCGTCGCGCTCGACGGACAACATGCGCGTGCCGACCTGGGCCGACAACGCGTGGCCCACGACCGCGTACCACGACGATCCAGCCCGCACGACCAGCACCGGTTTGCCGTCGATGGTGGCGCGCGGTGCCGCGTCGCCACCGCCCAGATCGACCACGGCCACACCGCCCGGCACGCTGCGTGCGGTGGGCAAGTCTTGCAGCGACGTGGCTGCCGATGCCGACAGGGCCGACAGGGCCGACAGGGCCGATAGGGCCGACAAGGCCAGCACCAGCGCCATGGCGCCGACGGCGTTTCGCGTGCGCGTCATTTCGGCGCGAAGCTGTCTCTCAGGCCCGCGATCCGGTTGAAGACCATCCTGCCCGACTGATGGTTCACGCTGTCGGCGACGAAGTAGCCGTGGCGCTCGAACTGCCAGCGTGATTCGCTTGGCGCTTCGCCCAGCGACGGTTCGACCCACGCATGCAGCACGCGTTTGCTGTTCGGGTTCAGGCTGGCCTTGAAGTCCTTGCCGCCGTGGTCGGGCTGCGGGTCGTCGAAGAGGCGCTCGTACAGGTTCACCGTCGCACGCAGCGCCTCGTGCACGGCCACCCACGTGATCGTGCCTTTGACCTTCACCGCTTCTGCACCCGGCGTGCCGCTGCGGGTGTCGGGTACCAGCCGCGCCTGCACTTCGGTCACGTGGCCGGCGGCGTCTTTCGTCGCACCCGTGCACTCGACGATGTAGCCGTACTTCAGGCGCACCTTGTTGCCGGTGTACAGGCGATGAAAGCCTTTGGGCGGCACGTCGGCGTAGTCGTCGCGTTCGATCCAGACCTGGCTGGCGAGGCTGAAGTGGCGCTGTCCCAGGTCGGGCCGGGCAGGGTGCACGGGTGCGGCGCACAACTCGCGGTGCACCTCGCTGCCGAAAATTTCACGCCAGTTGATGATGCGCAGCATCACCCCATCGAGCACGGCCATCGCGCGCGGTGCCTTGGCATCGAGGTCTTCGCGCAAAGCAGCGTCGAGCGCGGCGTATTCGGTCCAGCCGCCGGCCTTGCTGGTGCCGGCGCGTTCGCACAGCAGGCGGATCGACGCGGGCGTGTAGCCGCGGCGACGCAGGCCCACCAACGTGGGCATGCGCGGGTCATCCCAGCCGTCGACGATCTGCTCTTCCACCAGTTGCCGCAGCTTGCGCTTGCTGGTCACGACGTAGGTGACGTTCATGCGCGCGAATTCGTACTGATGCGGCAGCGGCGTTGCGAGCATCGGCTCGAACACGGTGCCGTTGGGCTGTTCGACGCGTTCACTCAGACGCTCGAGCACCCAGTCGTAGAACGGGCGCTGATCTTCGAACTCGAGCGTGCAGATGCTGTGGGTGATGCGCTCGAGCGCGTCTTCGATCGGGTGTGCGTACGCATACATCGGGTACACGTGCCACGCATCGCCGGTGTTGTGGTGCGTGGCGTGTTTGATGCGGTAGATGACCGGGTCGCGCAGGTTGATGTTGGGGCTGGCCATGTCGATCTTCGCGCGCAGCACCATCGAGCCCTCGGCATGCAGGCCGTGGCTCATCTCGAGCAGGCGCCCGAGGCTGTCCTTCGCGGAGCGGTCGCGCCAGGGGCTTGGTGTGCCCGGCGTCGTGAAGTCGCCGCGCGTGGTGCGAATCTGCTCGGGCGTTTGTTCGTCGACGTACGCGTAGCCGGCTTCGACCAGCCGCTGCGCCGCGTCGAACATGAAGTCGAAGTAGTTGCTGGCGAAGTACAGGTGCTGGTGGTTGCCGTGTGTCCAGTCGAACCCGAGCCACTGCACCGCGTCGATGATGCCGTCGACGTACTCCTGGTCTTCTGCCTCGGGGTTGGTGTCGTCGAATCGCAGATGGCACGCACCGTCGTAGTCCTCGGCCAAGCCGAAGTTCAGGCAGATGCTCTTGGCGTGGCCGATGTGCAGGTAGCCGTTGGGCTCGGGCGGAAACCGCGTGCGGATGGTAGCGGTGTCGAGCGGCGCATTCGCGTGATGGACCGCATTGCCGGGCGAGCCAGCGTAGCGCTGACCCGCGTAGGTGCCGGCTTCGATATCACGCTCGATGATCGCGCGCAGGAAGTTGCTGCTCTTGGTGGCGTTTGCTTCGGACATCGCGAAATTCTAGGTTGCGGCCATGTGAGGCCGGATGGGGTCGGTGCGTGAAGGAATCGCCGATCGCTCCATATCGTCACATCGTAGTCAAACACCTGCTGGCTAAACCCTGCCTTGTGCTGATGCCCGCATAGGCGGTTACTCGCGCCAGCGCGATGTCGGCGCTGGCACCGATGTCCGTCGGTGACCCATCGACTCATAACTGGAGACACAACCTATGTCCATGCTCATTGCTTTGGCGATTTCCATCGGTCTGCTTGCCGTCGTGGCAACTTGGATCTTCCTCGGCCCGATGGCGGCGCTCGGCGTCCAGATCTGGCAGGCATTCGTGGCCTGGGCCTGCTTCTACCACTGCGGTGGAAAAACCGCTGGTCTGACCAAGACCATCGTCTGCATGATCTTCGGTGCCGTCGTCGGGATGCTGTCGGTGATGCTGGCCGGACAGCTCGGCGCGCTCGGCGGTTTCGCGGCCCCTGTCGCCGTGGGTATTGGCGCTGCGGCGATCGTGCTGGCAGCTCACGTCGGTGCGCTCAGCACCATCCCCGCTGGCGTGTATGGCTTCGCTTGTGTTGCCGGTCTCATCCTGATGAAGGGGCTGGCCCCGACCGCGGCCATCGTGCCGACGATCGCGTCGATCGTCATCGGCGCGCTCTTCGGCTACGCGTCCGAAGCGATCGGCGGCATGCTGGCCAAAAAGGAAGCCTGACGGCGGTAAGCCTGACGCACCTCTACATCTGGGCGCGGATCGTTTCGATTCGCGCCCGATTCACGTCGAAGTCCTTGCTGCCCACGCGCGACGCCGAACGCACGTGCACGACGTTAGAGGCGGGGTCGAACCAGAACTCGACATCGTCGACATAGCGCATCAGCTTCGTCGTGAACTGCGTGTAGAAGTAGTCGGCGCGTGCATCGACCACGCGAGCGCCACCCATGCCTTCGACGATCGTGCGCAGGCGCGTGATCGTCTGCGGGCCGTCCGTGCCCTTCGGCAGCGCAATCGGGTCGATGTGCGCCGCCTGCGCCGTGTCACCGGGCCATTGACGCGCCTGGCTGCTGACGCTGTTGGGTGTGGCAGAGGGACGCTTGAGCTTGCCGTCACGTACACCCAGGTCCGCGGGCTGCTGGCCCGAAAGAAAACCGAACTGGCCCGCGGCCAGCGCCAGCAGCGCCAGCGCGGCCGGAATGCCGATGAGCCATTTCAACCATGTCATGTCGATGGACCTCGCTGCCGCGCTCAGCGCTTGCCGCCGAACAGCGACCCGAGCACGCCACGGATGATCTGGCGCCCGACGGCCGAACCCACGCTGCGCACCGCGCTTTTCGCCGCCGATTCCAGCAGCCCTTCGTGCTTGCCGCCGCGCGGGCCGGTGGTGCCGAAGACGATGTCCTTCACCGCGTCCGTCACGCCGCCGTCCTTCTCGCTCTTGCCCTTCGCCTGCTCGGCGGCCTGCGAGCTGGCCGCGGCACGGCCTTTCAATAGTTCGTAGGCCGACTCGCGGTCGAGCGCCTTCTCGTACGCGCCGGCCACCAATGAACTCGCCATCAACTGCTGTCGCTGCTGCGGTGTGATCGGCCCGATCTGGCTGCCCGGCGGCAGCACGAACACACGCTCGGTGATGCTGGGGCGGCCCTTGTCGTCGAGGAAGCTCACCAGGCCCTCGCCCACCGCCAACTCCGTGATCGCCTGTTCCAGATCGTGCTTCGGGTTCTGGCGCATCGTGGTCGCCGCGGCTTTCACCGCTTCTTGGTCGCGTGGGCTGTAGGCACGCAGCGCGTGCTGCACGCGGTTGCCCAACTGGCCCAGCACGGTGTCGGGCACGTCTAGCGGGTTCTGCGTGACGAAGAAGACGCCCACGCCTTTGCTTCGCACCAGGCGCACCAGCAACTCGATACGCTCGAGCAGCACCTTGGGCGCGTCTTTGAACAGCAGGTGCGCCTCGTCGAAGAAGAAGACCAGCTTCGGTTTGTCGGGGTCGCCGATCTCGGGCAACTGCTCGAACAGTTCCGACAACATCCAAAGCAGGAAGCTCGCGTACAGGCGCGGCGAGGTCAGCAGCTTGTCGGCGGCGAGGATGTTGATCACGCCCTGGCCGGTCGCCGCCGCCGGGCCGCTCCCAAGGGGCGACGCGCCCCCTTGGGGGGCCATGGGGGCAACATTGACGGTCTGCATGAAGTCGGCGATGTCGAGCATGGGCTCGCCGAAGAACTTGTCGCCGCCTTGCTCCTCGAGTTGCAGCAGGCCGCGCTGAATGGCGCCGACGCTGGCGGTCGACACGTTGCCGTAAGTGATGGTGAACTGCTTCGCGTTCTCGGCCACGTGCGTGAGCATCGCGCGCAGGTCTTTCAAGTCCAACAGCGCCATGCCGTTGTCGTCGGCGACCTTGAACACGATCGACAGCACGCCAGTCTGCGTCTCGTTCAACGACAACATGCGCGAGACCAGCAGCGGCCCCATGTCGGAGATGGTCGCGCGCACGGGGTGGCCCTGCTCGCCGAAGACGTCCCACAGCGTGACGGGGCAGGCGCGACTCTCGGGTTGCGGCAGACCGCGCTCGGCGATGAGCTTGGCGACCTTGTCGGGCAACTTGCCGGGCTGGCTCAGTCCTGCCAAGTCACCCTTCACGTCGGCCATAAAAACAGGCACGCCCAAGCGGCTGAAGCCTTCGGCAATGGTCTGCAGCGTGATCGTCTTGCCGGTGCCGGTGGCACCGGTGATGAGGCCGTGGCGGTTGCTCAGTGCCGGCAGCAGGTGGCATGCGATGTCGCCATGCTTGGCGACGAGGATCGGGTCAGCCATGGGCGGCGCCTTCGGTGGTGTTCAAGAGAAGCCGCAAGTCTATCGACGACAAGCCGCGGGGCCATCGGTTAGGCTCGCTGCGGGTAACGCCGCAACGATGCACATGCTCTCGACGCTCTGGTCCTTCGCTCCTTCTGCGCCCGTGTTCTGGGTCACCGTCGGACTTGTGTGGTTGGTGCTGACGCTGGTGCAGACCGGCTACATCATCATGCAGCGCCGCTCGCCGGTGGCGACGCTCGGTTGGATCATCGCGTTGACGTTGATGCCGATCGTGGGGCTGGTGGCGTACCGCTTTTTCGGCCCGCGCCGGATCCAGCGGCAACGCCTGCGCCGCATCAGCGGCCGCGCGCGGCTAGGGTCGCAACAAGAGCGTTTGGCGTTGCGTGAGGAGTACCCCGACGCCCCGCAATGGGCGATCCAGCACTCGCGGCTGATCGAGCAGGCCAGCGGCATCCCGATGTCGTCGGCCCACCGCGTGCAGGTGCTGCGCAACGGCGTGCAGACCATGACGTCGATGCTCGAAGCCATCGCCCAGGCGCGCGACCACATCCACCTCGAGTACTACATCTTCGAGCCTGACCGCATTGGCGCGCGGCTGCGCGACGCATTGCTCGAACGCATGCGCGACGGCGTGAAGGTGCGGCTGCTGCTCGACGGCGTCGGCTCGCCCGCGCTGGCGAAGCGCCGCGTGCGGCGCGAGTTCCTGGCCGAGTTCGAGCGCCTGGGCGGCGAGTTCGCCGTGTTCCACCCGGCGCGCTTTGCGCGTTGGCGGCCGCTGGTGAACTTGCGCACGCACCGCAAGATCGTGATCTGCGACGGCGTGGTGGGCTTCACCGGTGGCATCAACATCACCGAAAACGGCTTCGAGGACATGCGCGAAGACGCCTACCGCGACACCCACATGCGGCTCGAGGGCCCGGTGGTGCGCTGGCTTCAGTTCGTGTTCCTCGAAGACTGGGTCTATGCGCGCGGTGAGCGCGACCGTGCCGCACTGTCGACGGACCTGATCGCGAGCACCGAACCCGGCACGACCGCAGTCCAGATCGTCGCCTCGGGGCCCGATTCGAGCGGCGAGGCGATCCATCGGTCGATGATCGACATCATCCACACCGCGCGCCGCCGCGTCTGGCTCACCACGCCGTACTTCGTGCCCACCGAAGGTTCGCTGTACGCGCTGACCGACGCTGCGATGCGCGGGATCGACGTGAAGCTGCTGGTGCCCCGCAAAGGCGACAGCCGCCTCGTGACCGCCGCGGCGCGGTCGTACTTCGACGAGTTGATCGACGCCGGCGTCAAGGTCTTCGAGTACCGGCCATGCATGCTGCATGCGAAGACGATCGTCATCGACGACGACTACGTTCAGGTCGGCACGGCCAACTACGACCACCGCAGCTTCAGGCTCAACTTCGAAGTCGGCGTTGCGGTCTTCGACGCGGCCATCAATGCCGAGTTGGCCGACCACTTCGAGCGCGACCTGTCCGAGTCGAAGATCGTGCCCAGGCGAAAGCAGCTGCCGTTCTCGAGCCGGCTGGGCCACGCGGTGGCGCGCCTGTTCTCGCCGGTGCTGTGAGCGGCGTCGTGCGGACGCTTCACCGGCTAAGCCCGACGAGTTCCGGCGCGCTGACCGGGTCAGTGCCGTTGCATTGAGGGCAAAGCTCATGCACCAGGCCGTCGACCCGCGTCTTGACTTGGCGTTCGAGCCCCCGCCTCGCCGTCGGCGACAAGTACCACCCGAGGGGATAGTTCAGGCCATCATCACGCTGCTCGAGGCGATGGATGCTGCAGCCGCTGCCGAACTCGCGGCAAGCCTCGACCAAGAGCGCCTGGGCGCGCTGCTGCTGGGCGCCGGTACCCACCGAGTTCAGCGCTGTGACGAGTGGCCCCAGTGACCCGACGTAGACCCCGAGGCTGCCGGATGGCCGCACGTCACCCGGTTCGTACGGGCGCCTCTGCGCTTCGGGATCTTCGAGCGGCTCGAGCCCCCAGTTCTGGCGCAGGCAGCTCAAACGCCACGACGGGGGGACATGGCCACATTCGCGCCCAACGCCGGTCTGGATCAGAAGGATCTTGACGTTCAGTTCGTCGTGCAGCTTCGCCGCTGAGTCGACGCAGGGCTGCGACCCGTTGCAGGGCTTGTCGACCCAGGCACGCAGGTGCCGCAGGATGTCGATGGCGGTGTGGGCTCCAGAGTTGTCGAAGTAGCCGCCGTCCGCGAGGTGCCCGCCGCGTCCGTCTCGTGAGCGCAGGCGCCCGATGGCGTTGACGTACGGGAAGCGCGAGGCGTTGTGCGCCGCTGCCGACAACGGCATGTCGCTCGGCACGACCGTCCGATCATCGTCCGGGTGCGCCGGCATCACACCTTCAGCGGTCAACAGCATCGTTTGCGCGCGAGCGCTGCGCTTGCCGTCGGCGTAGGTCAACTGGTCGCGAACGTTCGGCAGGCCCAGCGAAACGCTCAAGCCATCGCGAGCCGTTTCGGTCCGCACGCCGGAGGCGATCGCGCGGTCGCCTGTCTCGACCCATGTCGAGTTCAGGAAGAGCTGCGGCCCGCCGGCAGCCGTTTGGGCGAGACCCGCGCTCATCCCAGGCACCGCGCGCTCGATGGCGCTCTCGAACCACAAGCCGCGCGACAGGAAACCGCAACCCGCATGGGCGCACAGGCCAGAGCCCGAACGTCGGAAGGAACCGAGCGAGCGCGTCTTCGAGGAGCCAGGCGCCGACCAGTGGCGTCAGTAGGTCGCTGTCGCCGAACTTGCCGACGCACTTGTCGAGTACGTTGGCCTGATCCTCTTGGGACGTGTGTCTCCGGCTGGCGTCGAGACAGGCGCGATAGACGCTGGAACCGAGGGCGCCGCCCGACACGCCCGATAGCGCGAGGATCTGGCGATCGAACCCTGAGATGCGGTTTGTCAGCTGTTGCAGGCTGCGGGCGGTCCAGTACGCCGCGCGCATGCCACCTCCTTCGGCTACCACAATGACAGCGTTCGGCTTGTCGGTTGATGCGCGGTACGTCGCCGACCAACCATCGATGAATTCAGCGAGCGTGGGACGTGGTTCGTGTGCCGCAGCTTCGCGCGTCTGCTCGTGAGCTGCGTCTCGTCGGTCGGTCACGAACAGAACCGACCATGCAGCCAGGAACGTTGCGCCAAGCGTCGACGCCCAGCGCTCGGGGTAGTACCGGATCCACAGGGCCGAGGCGACGACCACAGCGGTCAGGACGATGGTCGCGATGGACATCGCTGACGCGGACATCAGGGTCGCGTCAACGCCGGGTTGCACAAGCCTCACGTCGTGGTTCTGCGTCAATCCGAGAACACTGAGTGCAGTCGTGACTGCAATGATCAGGATCAACCAGGGCTTCGACTCACGCGTCTCTTTCAGCGACAGCCAGCCGAAGATGCCTAGCCAGGCGACCAACGACCACACGATCACGACGAATGCAAACGGAAGCGGAATGGGCAGCAGGACAGTCGCAACCCGGGTCAGGACCGCGACGACCAGCGCGGCGACCGGTAGCGACGTCGCGTGCAGGCCGAACAACCGGTAGTGCGGATCGTTCAGCGCCTGCGACGCCTTGGCCGGATCAAACGATTTGTCGTTGTAGCAGGCGCTCTCACTCGAGACTCTGTGCTTGATGCGGTGCCAGAACCAGACCGCACCCATAGCGCAAGCCACGCCCAGGAGCAACAGCACGAGCGGAGCACCGGTCCGGCTTTCGCTGGCATCGGCCCACGCCGCGTCGCGCGCGGCCTGGGCCGTCGCGAGCGCGACGATGAAGGGCGGCACGAGTGCCAACGCACGCGCGAGGTGCTGCGGCGCCTGCCCCAGGTCGGCGCCGGAACGGCGGTCGCGAGCGTCGGCGCGCGGGATGCGACACACAAGACATGTCCAAAGCCAGCACGAGAACGACAGCGCCCAAACGCCAGCCGCCGTCAGCACAAGTGCAATCAACCCGGCGGTTAGGCGCTGCAGCGCATCCCACGTCATGGGCCGACGCAGTGATTCGTACAAGCTGTCGGCAAGACCGACGATCACGTCGCGGGATTGATCCGAGTGCAGCGTCAGCGCGGCGAAGAGGATCAGCGCCGAGATCACGTAGCGTATGCGCCAGAGGACGTTGCCAAAACCCTTGCGCAGCTTTGCTCGATGGTCCACCCTCGCAGCGATCGAATCGCGATCTGCGCCGCCGTTGGACGGCTCGTTGTTGTCTGCCCCGACGCCGAAGAGCCACGCCAGGGCGAACGCCGAGAAGCCCAGCGCGGTCGAGCCCGCGAGCACGTATTTGGCCCACGCGACCGCGCGCCCTATGTCCAGCATCGGATAGAGCACACAGCCATGTGCCAGCACGAATGTCGTGGCCAGAACCGTCGTCCACGTCAAGCCTCGGCGCAACGGCTGGTCTTCTGGGCGGCCCGACGCCACGCGCCACACCCGCTGCGCAAGCAACGATGCCACCACGGTCGCAATCGCCCCGGCGAGCAACAGGCCGAAGCTGGAGTCGACCACCCTGACGCTGAGCCGCGCGAGGCCCGACGCGTTCTCGAGCACGTCGACGCAAGCGAGCAGCAGCGACAGCGCCATCAGCACCCGACCCAGCGTGCTCGCCCAGGGCACGAACGTCACACTCGACACGCGACGCGCCGCGCCGAGAAGCAGCATCAGGTACAAGGGCACGAACAGCGCGGTGTCGAGCACGAAGAACAACGCGCACAGCAGGACGAACTGGATGTCCATCGCGCGTAGGTACACGATCCACAATCGTTCCCACGCCTCCTTCATGGCCATCATCTCGGGCGCGTCGTTCGAACCCAGGAGCAGCAAGTGGCTGGGCCCCACACCTCCGGGCAACTCGAGCACGACGTCGAGCATGACCATCAGGAACACCACCAAAGTCAGGAGGTCGCTCCGGGTCAAGCCCTTCAACTGCGCCAGCGGGAACATGCCGAGACGGTAGGCGGGTACCGCGTCGGCGTCATCGTCAATTGGTATGAGAATCCACGGCTCGAACAACAGGAGCAACTCCCTCATGGCCGGCCATTCCAAATGGGCCAACATCCAGCACCGCAAGGGGCGCCAGGACGAAAAGCGCGGCAAGCTGTGGACGCGTGCGATCCGCGAAATCATGGTCGCGGCGCGCCAGGGCGGTGGTGATGTGTTCGGCAACCCGCGGCTGCGTCTGGCGATCGACAAGGCCAAGGCGGTGAACCTTCCGGCTGACACGATCAAGCGCAACATCGACAAGGCCACGGGCAATCTCGAGGGCGTGAGCTATGAAGAGATTCGCTACGAGGGCTACGGCATCGGCGGGGCGGCCGTCATCGTCGACTGCATGACCGACAACCGTGTGCGCACCGTCGCCGACGTTCGCCACGCGTTCAGCAAGCATGGCGGCAACCTCGGCACCGAGGGTTCGGTGGCGTTCCAGTTCAAGCACTGCGGGCAGTTGATCTTCGAACCCGGCACCAGTGAAGACAAGGTGATGGAAGCTGCGCTGGACGCAGGCGCCGAAGACGTGATCGCGGGTGAAGACGGGTCGATCGAAGTGTTGACCCCGGCCGGCGACTTCGAGACGGTGAAGACCGCGCTCGAAAAAGCTGGCCTGACCGCCGCGGCCGCCGACGTGACGATGCGCGGCGAAAACACCATCGCCCTCGAGGGCGACGACGCCGCACGCATGCAGAAGCTGCTCGACGCGCTCGAAGATCTGGACGACGTGCAAGACGTTTATCACAACGCCGAACTATGAAAGTTCTGGTCGTCGGTGGCGGGGGGCGTGAACACGCGCTGGCGTGGAAGCTGGCGCGATCGGCGCGCGTGCAGATGGTCTACGTGGCACCCGGCAATGCGGGCACGGCGCATGACCCGCGGCTGAAGAACCTCGACATCACCGACATCCAGGCGCTGGCCGACTTCGCCGAGAAGGAGCCGATCGGGCTGACGGTGGTTGGGCCCGAAGGGCCGTTGGCCGCGGGCATCGTCGACGTGTTCCGCGCGCGGGGATTGAAGATCTTCGGCCCGACGAAGGCCGCGGCGCAACTCGAGAGCTCGAAGGCTTTCGCCAAGGCGTTCATGAAGCGCCACAACATTCCCACCGCGCGCCATCAGACCTTTTCCAACTATCGGGAAGCGCGCAGCTACGTGAAGGGCTACGGCGCGCCGGTCGTGATCAAGGCCGACGGGCTGGCGGCAGGCAAGGGCGTGGTGGTTGCGACCACGGTCGACGAGGCGATCGCCGCGCTCGAACGCGTGTTTGCCGACGACGGCGGCATCGTGCACAACGTCGAAGGCGCGCGCGTCGTGGTCGAAGAATTCATGGAAGGCGAAGAGGCCAGCTTCATCGTCGTCAGCGACGGCCTGCGTGCGGTGCCGCTGGCCACCAGCCAGGACCACAAGCGCCTGCGCAACAGCGACGAAGGACCGAACACCGGGGGCATGGGCGCGTATTCGCCTGCACCGGTCGTCACGCCCAATGTGCATGCGCGCGTGATGAAGGAAATCATCCAGCCCACACTGGCCGGCATGGCGCGCGACGGCATGCCTTTCACCGGCTTCCTTTACGCCGGGCTGATGATCGACGCCAAGGGCAACCCGCGCGCCGTCGAGTTCAACGCGCGCCTGGGTGACCCCGAAGCGCAACCGATCCTGATGCGCCTGCGCAGTGACCTGACCGAACTGCTGCTGCACGCTGCCGAAGGCCACCTGCCCGACAAAGAACTTCAGTGGGACCGTCGCGTCGCGCTGGGCGTGGTGATGGCCGCGCATGGCTACCCCGACGAGCCTCGCAAGGGCGACATGATCAACGGCCTGCCGATGGCGAAGGAGGACGCGGTGGTCTTTCACGCCGGTACCACCGAGCGCGACGGCAAGGTCGTGACCAACGGCGGGCGCGTGTTGTGCGTGACGGCGCTGGGTGAATCGACTCGCACCGCGCAACAGGCCGCGTACGACTTCTTGTCGCCGATCGGCTTCGAGGGTGCGCAGTACCGCACCGACATCGGCCATCGCGCCATCAAGCCCAGGTAGCACAGCGTCGATGTCGATGTCGATCCCGACCGTGACGCCAGTCTCCGAAGCGCGTGCGTGGTTCGTTGGCCTTCAGTCGCGAATCATCGACGCCCTCGAGGCCGAAGACGGCCACACCTTCATCTCCGACGCATGGACTCGGCCCGAAGGTGGCGCGCTCGAGGGCGACGGCATCTCGCGGCTGGTCGAACACGGTGGAGTGTTCGAACGCGGCGGCTGCAACTTCAGCCACGTGCGAGGCAAGGCGCTGCCGCCTTCGGCCACGCAGCACCGCGCCGACTTGGCGGGTGCACCGTTCGAAGCGATCGGCGTGTCGCTGGTCATGCACCCGATCAACCCGCACGTGCCCACCGTGCACATGAACGTGCGCATGTTGCGCGCCATGCCCGAAGGCCGCGAGCCTGTCGCCTGGTTCGGCGGCGGCATGGACCTGACGCCGTACTACGGCGTCGAAGAAGACGCGCGCCACTTTCACGCCACGTGTCGCGATGCGCTCGCACCGTTCGACGCGGATCTGTACCCGCGCTTCAAGCGTTGGTGCGACGAGTACTTCTTTCTGAAGCATCGCGCCGAGGCACGTGGCGTCGGCGGCGTGTTCTTCGACGACTTCGCCGAACTGGGCATGGCGCGCAGCTTCGAGATGACGCAGGCGGTTGGTAACGCGTTGATCGACGCGTATCTGCCGATCGTGAAGCGGCGGCGCGTCTTGCCTTACGGCGAGCGCGAGCGCGAATTCCAGGCGTATCGCCGCGGGCGCTACGTCGAGTTCAACCTCGTGTGGGACCGCGGAACGCACTTCGGCCTGCATGGCAGTGGCCGCACCGAAAGCATCCTGATGTCGATGCCGCCGCTGGCGACGTGGCGCTACGACTGGAAGCCCGTGCCTGGTACACCCGAGGCGAAGCTGTACACGCACTTCCTGCCGCCGCGTGACTGGTTGAACCCGCTGGATCGGTTGGCCTGAATGCGGGTCGGTATCTACGGTGGCAGTTTCGATCCGGTTCATTTAGGGCACTTGGCCGTGGCCGACGCGGCGCGGCAGCAGCTGCCGATCGACCAACTGCGCTGGATGCCGGTGGGTGCGCCATGGCAGAAGACGCGCGTGCTCGCGCCGGCCGTTCACCGCGTCGCGATGCTGCGCTTGGTGACTGACGCGGCCGACGCGATTGACGTCATCGACGAGCGCGAGACCGCGCGTGCCGGTCCGACCTATACCGCCGACACGCTCGACGCGCTGGCGCTCGAATCACCGCGCGACACCTGGTTGCTCGTGATCGGGCAGGACCAGTACGCGCGCTTCGACACCTGGCACCGCTGGCGCGACATCGTCGAGCGCGCTGACCTGGCGGTGGTGGCTCGCGACGGCCAGGCACCCGCCACGAACGATGAGGTGCGCGCGGCCATCGCAGCCGCGGGCCGACGAACGCTGGCGCTGAGCATGCATGCGGTGCCTGTGTCTTCGACGCAAATCCGCGACCGTGTGATGCGCGGCGAAAGCATCACCGACATGGTTCCCGCGAAGGTCGCGGGCTATATTGACCAGCACGGCCTTTATCGCCGTGCATTCACGGCTGCCAACAGGAATTGAATGGACATCCGCAAGCTGCAACGCGCCATCGTCGATGGACTCGAAGACGTCAAGGCGCATGACATCCGCATCTACAACACCGAACAGCTGACCTCGGAGTTCGAACGCGTGATCGTCGCGTCGGGCACCAGCAACCGTCAGACCAAAGCGCTCGCGGTCAGCGTGCGTGACGCGGTCAAGTCGCGGGGTATGCCGGTGCTGAGCGTCGAAGGTGAAGTCAACGGCGAATGGATCATCGTCGACTGCGGTGCCGCCGTCGCGCACATCATGCAGCCGGCGATTCGCCAGTACTACAACCTCGAGGAGCTCTGGGGAGGCAAGGCCGTGAACGTGAAGCTGGGCGGCGGCTTGCCGACCGGTGCGAGCGCGGCGGCGAAGAGAGCCGAACCCGAAGCGAAAGTGACCGCGGCTAAGAAGACCACAGCAAAGAAAACCGCAGCGAAGAAGGTCACAGCGAAGAAAACCGCGGTCAAAAAAGCCGCCGGGCAGGAATCCTGTGGTGAAGACGCCTGCGGCGAAAAAAACAGCGTCGCGCACCGCGTCGGGCCGCAAGCCTCCGCCGCCACGCCGCAAGGCATGAAGCTGTTGCTGGTCGCCGTGGGCCAGCGCCTGCCGGCATGGGCCGACGCGGCCTGCGACGACTACACGAAGCGCTTTGCGCCCGAGTGCCGCCTCGAGATCAGGGCCGTCAAGGCCGAGTCACGCACGACCGGCAAGACCGTCGATGCACTGATGGCCGCGGAGGCGCAGCGCATCGAAGCCGCGGTGCCCCGCGGTTCACGCCGTGTCGTGCTGGACGAACGCGGCGAACGCCGCAGCACCGAGCAACTCGCGCAGCGTCTTCGCGTCTGGCTGGCCGACGGCCGCGATGTCGCGCTGATCATCGGTGGCCCGGATGGGCTGCACCCACCGCTGCGCGCCGCGGCTGAAGAGACGTTGCGCCTGTCGGACCTGACGCTGCCGCACGCACTTGCGCGTGTGGTATTGGTCGAAGCGCTGTACCGTGCGTGGTCGCTGACGCAGGGGCACCCGTACCACCGTGCCTGAACTGCGCCGTCGGCAGTTACCGCCGGCCGAGCGCAACCTTGTGCAGCAACTCGATCAGGATCGCGCGCTCACCCGCGCTTAACGCCGCCAGCGCGGCCTGTTCGCCCTCGTCCAGCAGGCCCGCGTAGCGCTGCACCAGCTTGCGACCCGCAGGCGTCAGGCGGATGGACTGCGCGCGGCCGTCGTGTTCGCTGCGCTTTCGGTCGATGAAACCACGCGACTGCATCTGCTCGAGCCGGCCGACAAGGTTCGGCGGCGTGATCGCCAGCGCGCGCGACAACTGCCGCGCGGTGACGTCGGGGTTGTCGAGCACCAACGCCAGCAGCGTGAACTCCACCGGGCGCAGCCGCGCGTCAGCCGCGTGTTGCGCGGCCACCTGTTCGAAGACCTTTGACGTGACGATCGACGCCTGAGCCAACTGGTAGCCGACGATCCGGTGTGCCGGGCCCTCGACAAGCTGGGCCTGGGGTGTGCGTGCTTCGCGAGGCAGGCGTGGTTGAAGGGGCATTGATCGTTCCGTGGCGCAACCGACTTTGAACCACCGTTGCCTGCCCGCTGCCACGGGCAAACACCGATTCAACGTCGGAAATGGTTCATCACCATAACGATCTCGACAATGCGTGCGCCGAGCACGAAGGAGACATCACCATGGTTGGATCGCCCGCGCTGCGTGCCGTGCACGCTGCTGTTCTGCTGACCCTGACGGTCGCCGTGGCGCAAGCGCACGACGGCCGCTCACGCAGGCACCCGCTGCCGCAGTTGTCGCCCGCGGTCGGCGCAGCCCTTGTCGGCGACTGCGCCGAACTGCCCGCGCGCCTCGCGTCATTGCCGGCGACGGTCATCGACACCTCGACGACGGTGCCCGCCGGCACGGTGATGTTGGCCGGCTCGGCCGTAGCCGAACACTGCCGCGTGACCGGCCGCACCAACGTGCGCACGAGTGCGGTCGACGGCAAGTCCTACGCGATCAGCTTCGAGATGCGCCTGCCCAAGGCGTGGAACGGGCGCTTCTGGCACCAGGGCAACGGCGGCATCGACGGCTCGGTGGTCATGGCCCTCGGCAACAGCGGCGGCGGCGGGCCGCTGACGGGCGCGTTGATGCAAGGCTTCGCGGTGCTGAGCTCGAACGCGGGCCACAACAACGCCACGGTCGGCGGCCCCGCGTTCGGCATCGACCCGCAGGCGCGGCTGGACTACGGCTACCAGGCGGTGGGCACGATGACGCCGATCGCGAAGGCCGCGATCGCGCAGGCCTACGGCAAAGGGCCCGATCGCTCGTACTTCGGAGGCTGCTCGAACGGCGGGCGCCACACGCTGGTGGCCGCTGCGCGCTACGCGCAGGACTACGACGGCTACATGGCTGGTGCGCCCGGCTACAACCTGCCGCTGGCAGCGCTCGCGAACATCTGGGGCGCGCAGCGATACGCCACCGTCGCGACCGCGGACCCATCGACGGCGGTCGGGCTCGAGACCGCATTCACCGTGGCCGAGCGCAAGGTGCTCGCGTCGGCGGTGCTGGCGCGCTGCGACGCGCTCGACGGCGCAGCCGACGGGCTGGTGCAGGCGTCGAAAGCGTGCCAGGCAAGGTTCAACCTCGAGCGCGACGTGCCTACGTGCAGCGGCGCGCGTGACGGCACGTGTCTGTCGCAGGCGCAGAAGATCGCGATCGATGGCATCTTCAAGGGCGCGACCACGTCCAACGGCGAGCGTTTCTACGCAACCTTCCCGTACGACCCGGGCGTGACCGGTGCAGGCGTCACGTTCTGGGAGTTCACCGTGCCGCTGAACCTCGACTCGGGCGCGGTTGGCACGATCTTCCAGGTGCCGCCGACGACGGCGCCGCTCACCAACGGGCCGGCGTTCTCGCTCGGCCTGGACATCGACGCGACGCTCGCCAAGCTCCATGCCAGCGATGGCACCTACACCGAGTCGGCGATGAGCTTCATGACGCCGCCCGACGTGCGCGACCTTTCTGGCGTGCGCAGCCGCGGCGCGAAGATGATCGTCTACCACGGCATCAGCGACCACATCTTCTCGGTCGATGACACCGAAGCCTGGTATCGCGGCGTCGACAAACACAGCGGCGGCCCGGCGAAAGACTTCGTTCGCTTCTACGAGATGCCCGGCATGGGCCACTGCAGCGGCGGCCCCACGGTCGACCAGGCCGACTTCGTCACGCCGTTGGTCGCGTGGGTCGAGAAGGGGATCGCGCCCGAAGCGTTGGTCGCGAAGGCGCGGGGCACTGGCAACGCGGGGGGCGTCAACACCGAGCTGCCCGTCGGCTGGGCAGCAGACCGCACCCGGCCGCTGTGCCCATACCCGTCGATCGCGATCTACAAGGGCAGGGGCAGCATCGAACTGGCGTCGAGCTTCCGCTGCGCGGCAGCCTTGCGAGGCCACGGCCACGGTCACGGTCACGGTCACTGAAGACGCTCGAACCCGGGCACCACAATGCCCGGCATGTCTGAATTCGGCTTCGTCTACCTCGCATCGCAAAGCCCGCGCCGACGTCAACTGCTCGACCAACTCGGCGCGCGGCATGAGTTGTTGCTGCCAGGTCCCGGCGAAGACGCCGAAGCGCTCGAGCACGAGCGCGCCGGGGAATCGCCCGACGACTACGTTCGTCGCGTCACGCACGCGAAGCTTGCCGCCGCGGTCGCCCGGCGCGTCGACCGCGGGCTGATCGACGCGCCCGTCCTGTGCGCCGACACCACGGTGGCGCTGGGACGGCGCATCCTCGGCAAGCCTGCCGATGCCGACGCGGCGCGCGCGATGCTGCTGGCTTTGTCAGGGCGAACGCACCGCGTGTTGTCTGCGGTGGCGGTGCACACCGCGTCGCGCGAGCTCGAGGCGCTGAGCATCTCCCGCGTGCGCTTCGCGACGCTGCCTGCGGGCGTCATCGATACCTACATCGCATCGGGCGAACCTTTCGGCAAAGCGGGTGCGTATGCGATTCAAAGCGCGCTGGCGGGTTGGATCGAACACATCGAGGGCAGCTACAGCGGCGTGATGGGCCTGCCGCTGGCCGAAACGGCGGTGCTGCTGCGGCGCGCGCGCGTGGCGCATGCACTCGATGGGCGCGCCCGAGGCGCGAGGGTGTCTGCCTTGCAAAAAACGTCGATAGACTGAACCGACCCGATGGCCACGCAAGACATCCTCATCAACTGGACGCCACAGGAAACCCGCGTGGCTGTCGTCGAAGGCGGCGCCGTACAGGAACTGCACATCGAACGCAGCCTGCAACGCGGCCTGGTCGGCAACGTCTACCTGGGCAAAGTTGCGCGCGTGCTGCCGGGCATGCAAAGCGCGTTCGTCGACATCGGCCTCGAGCGCGCAGCCTTTCTGCACGTTGCCGACCTGGCGCCGTCGGGCGCGCGGCATGACCACGGCACCGGCGGTGCGACCCTGCCGCCGGTGCCGATCGAACGCCAGGTCTTCGAAGGCCAATCGCTGCTGGTGCAGGTGATCAAGGACCCGATCGGCACCAAGGGCGCGAGGTTGTCGGCGCAGATCAGCATCGCCGGGCGTCTGCTGGTGTTTTTGCCGCAAGACAACCACATCGGCATTTCGCAGAAGATCGAGTCGCTCGAGCTTCGCGAGCAGCTGCGCCAGCGGCTGACGGCGCTGGTGGCGAACCCCGGCGCGAACTCCGGCGCGAACGAAGGCATGCACGCCGGCACGGGTGGCTTCATCCTGCGGACCAACGCCGAAGATGCCACCGACGACGAGTTGGCCGACGACATCGACTACCTGCGCAAGGCCTGGGGCCGCATCCGCGACGGCAGCTTCACCTCGCCCCCGTGCACGCTGTTGCACCAGGACCTGACGCTCGCCGAGCGCGTGCTGCGCGATCTGACGGGCGATGCGACGCAGCTCGTGCGCATCGATTCGAAGTTGCAGTTCGAGCACCTGCGCGCCTTCGGCGAAAACTACACACCGCGCGCAGCGAAGAAGCTCGAGCACTACCAGGGCGAGCGGCCGATCTTCGACCTGTACAACATCGACCAGGAAATCCAGCGTGCGCTGGCGCGGCGCGTCGACCTGAAGAGCGGCGGCTACCTCATCATCGACCAGACCGAGGCGCTGACCACGGTCGACGTCAACACCGGCGGCTTCGTGGGCGCGCGCAACTTCGACGACACGATCTTCAAGAACAACCTCGAGGCCGCGCAGGCGATCGCGCGGCAACTGCGGCTGCGCAACCTGGGCGGCATCATCATCCTCGACTTCATCGACATGACGCGCCCCGAGCATCGCGACGCCGTGCTCGCCGAGTTCCGCAAGCAGCTCGCGCGCGACCGCACCAAGTTGACCGTGAGCGGTTTCACGCAACTGGGCCTGGTCGAGATGACGCGTAAGCGCACGCGTGAATCGCTGGCGCACATGTTGTGCGAACCGTGCCCCACGTGCGACGGCCGCGGCCAGGTGAAGACAGCGCGCAGCGTCTGCTACGACATCCTGCGCGAGATCCTGCGCGAGGCGCGCCAGTTCGACCCCAAGGAATTCCGCGTCGTCGCGAGTGCGGGCGTGGTCGAGATGCTGCTGGACGAAGAAAGCCCGCATCTGGCGGGGCTGTCGGAGTTCATCGGCAAGCCGATCTCGCTGTCGGTCGAGCCGACGTTGACGCCCGAGCAGTACGACATTGTTTTGCTTTGAAGCAGAAGCGGCGAGGCGTCGCCGACGCTTCACTTGCGCCCGATGCGTTCGGCGACGGCCTTCCCCACGTCGGTCGTCGACGCCTTCCCCCCCAGATCGCCAGTCCGCGGCCCCTCGACCAGCACGGCTTCGATCGCGCGCAGCATCGCGTCGTGTGCATCGCGCTCGCCCAGGAACTCGAGCATCAGCGCCGCCGACCAGATCATCGCGATCGGGTTGGCGATGTTCCTGCCGTAGATGTCGGGCGCCGAGCCGTGCACGGGTTCGAACAGCGAAGGGAAGGTGCGCTCGGGGTTCAGGTTCGCCGACGGCGCGATGCCGATCGTGCCGGTGCACGCGGGGCCCAGGTCGGACAGGATGTCGCCGAAGAGGTTGGTCGCCACGACGACGTCGAAGCGGTCGGGCTGAAGCACGAAGCGCGCGGTCAGGATGTCGATGTGCTGCTTGTCGACCGCGATGTCGGGGTAGTCGGCGGCGATGGCGTCGGCGCGCGCGTCCCACCACGGCATGCTGATCGCGATGCCGTTGCTCTTGGTCGCGACGGTGAGCTTTTTGCGCTTGCGCGCACGAGCCTGCTCGAAAGCGAAGCGCAACACGCGGTCGGCACCGTGGCGGCTGAAGACTGATTCCTGAATCACGATTTCGCGCTCGGTGCCGGCATACATCACGCCGCCCAGGTTCGTGTATTCGCCTTCGGTGTTCTCGCGCACGATCAGGAAGTCGATGTCGCCGGGCTTTCGGCCGGCCAGGGGGCAGGGCACGCCGTCGAACAGCCGTGCGGGGCGCAGGTTGATGTACTGGTCGAACTCGCGCCTGAACTTCAGCAGGCTGCCCCACAGCGACACGTGGTCGGGCGCGATGGCGGGCCACCCGACGGCGCCGAAGAGCAGCGCGTCCATGCCCACGAGCTGCGATTTCCAGTCGTCGGGCATCATCTTCTGGTGCTTGGCGAAGTAGTCGCAATTGGCCCATTCGATCGGCACGAGGTCGAGTGCGAAGCCGAAGCGGCGCGCCGCGGCCTCGAGGCTGCGAACGCCTTCGGGCATCACTTCCTTGCCGATGCCATCGCCGGGGATGACGGCGATCTTGTAGGTCTTGGTCATGGTGGTTGGCTCCGTCGAGCGGATGCGTCGGTCCGAGGTCGACACATTCTCGCGCCGCGATCCGCACGCGCCTCGGCGTGACGACGTTCGATCCGGCCCACTCGGCTGCGGCTGCTCGAGATTCGTGGGGGGTGGCCGCGCCGGTTGCCGATCGGTGGCCGAAAGAGACGCCTCGCTGCGTTTACAGGGTCAGAGAGACGAAAAGCGCGCGGACTCGAGATCCCCATCCGCGCAACCTGACACAGCCGAGGCCACTCATGGACCAAGACACCATTCTTCTCGTACGCCGCAGTTGGACACACGTCGAAGGCATCGCGCCTGCCGCCGCATCACTCTTCTACGACAACCTCTTCGCGGCCGATCCGGCGCTGCGCCCTCTGTTCAAAAGCGACCTCGGCCATCAAGGCCAGCGCCTGATGCAGATGATCGGTGCCGCGGTCGACAAGCTCGACGACCTGCCCACCTTGATGCCGGTGCTCGAGTCGCTGGCGCAGCGCCATGCGGGCTACGGCGTTCGCGAGTCGCACTACCAGACGGTTGGCGCCGCGCTGTTGAAGACCCTGGGCCAGGGGCTCGGCGACGCGTTCACGCCGAGGGTGCGCGACGCGTGGGCGCGGGTGTACGGCCTGATCGCCGAGGTCATGGTCACGGCGGCGCGCCGACAAGGTGCTGCAACCGTCGATGGCTGAACGCGCGCTTTCGACGGTAGCGAATTTCCTCCGATGTGGTTGTCGGCCGGCGACGACCTCGGACTTCATCCTCACCGGCCTGTCCGATCCATCAACGAATCAGGAAGTACTCATCATGAAACGTTCGACGTTTTTTCTTTTCTCCGCCATCGGTGTCGCGGCGCTCGGCTCGAGCCCTGCGCGAGCTGCCGAGACCTGCTACGGATTTTCCGGGCTGCAGGACGACCGGGTTTTCAACATTGGCGAAACCTACAGGTTCCAAAACCTGGAGGTCAGAGTGCGCGACTACAAGCGCGACGGGGGCATACAAGACCCCGACGGCCACTACATCAAGGTCCAGAGCACGCGCATCGCGGGCAGCAAGGCGACCGAGCAGTCCGAGCTGTACATCTACGGCGCCACGATGCAGATCGAGCTACCGCAACCGGTGTCCCAGATTCGATTTCGACTGGCCGAGAACAGAGGCGGCAGCCTCGGTCGGCACGCCAACCTCCAGATCAACGGCAAGGTGCATGAGGTGGTGGGAGGCCTCCGCGACCTGGATGGCAAGGTCCTCGGCGACGCCGCCAGCGGACAGTACCGGGTTGAAGTGAAGCTCAGGAAGTCCGAACCGCTCGAGCCATCCGATCCGCCGAGCCACTGGTCCCACGGCACGATGCAAGTGCGGGCACTGTCGGGCGAGATCGCCAGCTTTGCCATCGGCAGCACACCGATGGTGGTCGACGATGTGTGCTTGACTCCGAACGCGCCGTGAGGGCGGCGGCCGCTGAGGCCGCGCCTTACTCACGCCGAGCGCGCGCGAAAAGCGCCCGGTCGGCGGCGAAAGGCGACCGCTCGAGGATGCGTTGTGCCCTGTCCATCGCTTCCTGCGCATCAGCGCGCCGGCCCTGCGCGGCATGGCACTGGCCCAGCCAGTACGCGGCCTCACCCGCCCAGCGCACATTGGGGTCGGCGCTTTGCCAATAGGTGTCGGCGGCCTGAAGCGCGGACTCGGCCTCGGCCGGCTGGCCCAATGCCAGTCGCGCGCGACCGATGGCGATGAGCCGATCGGCCTCGGCCGGCGTGGCGGCAGCGGACGCAGCCGCATCGGGAGCGGTATGGGTCAGAAGCCTGCGCAGCGCGGACGCTGCATCGCCTTGTTCGAGTTCCGCCAGCGCCCATTCGGTGGTTGCAGCCATGCGCCGCTTCGCGTGCTGTGGCTTGTCATCCAGCGCCGCCAGCGCGGCCTGCTGGAGCGTGATCGCGGCGGACCAGTCGCGTGCCAGGCGACGCACGACGCCCGCATGGTGCAGGCCGCGAAAGGCGTGCAGGCCGGTGGCCGTTCGCCAGTGGGCGACTCCCGCGTCGACCTCGCGGCTGGCTTCGTCGAGCTTGCCCTGTTGCGCCAACGCCAGTGCGATGTGGGAACTCAGGTCGATCGCCAGCGTGCTGGTGGGTCCGCGGGCCTGGCGCGCGGCGTCTCGCGCCGATGACAGCGTCTCGAGCGCTTGCGGCGCGAGCCGCAAGGCCAACTGGGCGCGCCCGACGCTGAACCGAACCATTGCCGCGGTGTACGCATCGGCTTCGATTGCCGACGCCAGCAGGCTGGCCGCACGTTCGGCGTAGGCCAGCGCAGCGGTCGCATCGCCCTGATCGAGGCGAAAGCGCGCGAACGTCGGCTGAGTAGTACGCGACCATCGGGTTGGCGGCGCCGAACAGCCGCTCGACTCCAGCGACAACGTCGACCAGTTCGTCGGCCGCTTCACGGTAGTGGCCCAGGTTTCCCAACGCCCTGGCGTGGAGCGCGCGAGCGTCGAACACGCGGGCGTGAGGACGCACGGTGCCGAAGACGTCCTTGGCCAGCGCTACAGCTTCGGCGCTGGCTTGCAGCGACCGCTCGTGATCACCGTTGTAGGACGCCGTCAGTCCGACCAGCATCCATGCCGTGATCTGGCGCGGATGGCGTCTGTCGAAGTGCCGCGTCGACAGGGCGCTCACCTCTCGTGCGGCAGCCTGGGCATCGGCGTAGCGCCCCTGATTGACCGCCAGATGCACGACGTTCTCCATCATCTCGACGCGGTCCGCGGCCGCCACGGTGGGTGTTGCGTCCATGTCGGCGCGCAGGACTTCGAGTTCTGCTTGCATGTCGGAGACGCGGCCGCGAAAGCGCAAGACGTTGGCCATGCCGACGCGCGCGCTCATGACCAGCGCGTGACGTCGGCCCAGGACAGGCACGCCTTCGTCGAGCGCCTGTCGCAACGTACTTTCGGCGGCTTCGTAGTCGGACAGCCCGGCAAGGCCGTTGGCCAGCGTCACCAGCAACTCCACGCGCAGTGCCGGTTGGCCGACAAACCCTCCTTGCAGGCGCGTGCGCGCTTGTTGCAGCAGCTCCTGCACGGTGGGCTTGGAGTTTGGCGCGCCATAAGCATCGACATCGCGGAACAGCGCCGTCATGAACTGCTTGACCGCCTCGGCCCGCTGCTGCTCCACACGCGCCTGCCGCGCTTGCCACATCGCTACGCCGCTGCCGGTCACGAGCGCCGTCGCGACCGCCGCTGCGGCGCCAGCGGCGAGGCGATTGCGCTTCAGCAGCTTGCCCAGCCGATACCACGCGCTGTCGGGTTGGGCGAGCACGGGGCGCTGCTCGAGGTGGCGCGCCACGTCGCTGGCCATCGCATCGACGGTGGCGTAGCGCTCGCCGGGCGACTTCTTCAGCGCCTTGCCGATGATGGTGTCGAGGTCGCCACGCAGCGCGCGCCTGGCCTTGGCATCGACGGCCGCATCACTCGGTCGCTTCGGCTCGGCTTTCAGGATCGCTTCCTCGAGCGCGACGCGTGATGCGTGTTCGAGCGCGTAGGGGCGCGTGCTGGTCAGCAGCTCGAACAAAACGACACCGAGCGAGTACACGTCCGACGCGGTACCGATCGCCTCGCCCCGGATCTGCTCGGGGCTCGCGTAGTCGGGCGTCAGCGCGCGCCCGGACTGTCGGGTGAGTTCGGTCTCCACGGCCGAGCCCTGATCCAGCAGCTTGGCGATGCCGAAGTCGAGCAGGCGCACCTCGCCTTGCGCACTGACCAGGATGTTGCTGGGCTTGAGGTCGCGGTGCACGACAAGATTCGCGTGCGCGTGCGCGACCGCCTGCGCGGCCTGGAGGAACAGGCGCAGCCGGGCTCGAACGTCGAGGTCGTGGTTCTTGCAGTAGGCGTCGATGCGATCGCCTTCGACGTACTCGAGCGCCAGATACGGCTGCCCGTCATCGGCCACACCCGCGTCATACAGGCGCGCGATGTTCGGGTGGTTCAGCGTGGCGAGGATTTCGCGCTCGCGCGCCATGCGCTCGGCCAACCCGGCGCGGCGCCACGCGCCGTGCGGCAGCTTCAGCGCGACCTGCCGGCCCTGGAGCATGTCGGTGCGCTCGGCGAGCCACACGCTCGCCATCCCGCCGCTGCCGATTTCGCGCAGCAGGCGGTAGGGGCCGATGCGCTCGGGCATCGCGTCTTGCGCAGGTGCCGCGAAGTCTGCGGTCTCGACCTTGGGCAGCGTGTTCATCCGCAGGTGCGATGTGCCCGCGGCGTGCTCGAGCAAATCGCGCAGGCGCGGGACGAGCGCGGCCTGCGGCCCTTCGAGGCTGTCGAGCCAAGCCGCACGCTGCAAAGGCTCGCGCTCGAGCGCTTCGTCGAGCAGTCGCCGCAGCGTCGCCCACTGCGCGGGGTCCAATTCGAAGTTGTCGTTGTCCATCGCCGCGCCGCTCGGAAAGTGACGCTACTTCGAGGGCCTTCGCCAGCAGCAGCCGCGCGTGTTCCCAGTCGCGCCGCACGGTGCGCTCGCCGACCTCGAGCGCGACCGGCGATCTCGGCGTCGTTCAGGCCGGCGAAGTAACGCAGCTCGACCACCTGGGCCATGCGCGGATCAACCTTCGCCAGTTCCTCGAGCGCCTCGTGCACGCGCAGGATGTGGTCTTCGCCCGCCGGCAGCGCCGCCTGCTCGATCACGTCACCTGTCAGCGTGACGTGCTGTGCGCCGCCGCCGCGGCGCTCGGCCTGACGCTGGCGGACCAGGTCGATGATGATCGAGCGCATCGCCGTGCCGGCGTAGGCGAGGAACCGGGCCCTGTCCGGAAAGGATGTCAGCGCCGCGTTGCTGACGCGCATGTAGGCCTCGTGGACCAACGCTGTCGTATCGAGCACCGTGTTGCGCCCGCCGTCGCGCAGCCTCGATCGCGCCAGACGGTGCAACTCGGCATAGGCCGCCGAGAACATCGCGTCCGCGGGCCGCGGACAGTCGCCTGGAACAGACTCGGCCATGCGGACGGCTCCTGCGTCGAACGAGAGCTTGATTCTGCGCGCGTCGTCATCACACATGCACTCGCGCGCCAGGCGCGGGCGCGGCGTCATGATGCGGGTGCGCACCGAGCAACCCCGAGCATGCCCATGATCGACATCGAATCCGAGCGCGCGTGGTCACCCAGTTCCTGCATCGGCGGCGACTACACGCGCTTCATCGACGCTTACGGCGTCACGAGCCGCGGCGCACGTGGCCAGACGCTGGCCGCGGGCGCGCGTTGGCAGCGGGTGGCCTACGGCAGCCAGCCGACGCAGGCGCTGGAGTTGTGCCTGCCGGCGCAACACGGGTTCGACCATGGGGCCGGGGGAGGGTGGCGGCGCGATGCTCGTCTTCATCCATGGCGGCTACTGGCAGGAACTGTCGGCCGCGCAGTCACTGTTCCCCGCCGCGGGCTGCACTGCGGCGGGCGTGGCCTTTGCAGCGGTCGACTACACGCTTGCACCAGCCGCAAGCGTGGCGCAGATCGTCGATGAATGCCGCGCTGCTTTCGCGTGGCTGCACGCGCACGCGCACACGTGGGGCATCGACCCCGCACGCGTCGTCGTCGCCGGGCACTCGGCCGGGGCGCATCTCGCCGCGATGGTTGCGTTGGCTGGCCGCGATGCGCCGCGGCCGGCGGGGCTGGTGTTGGTGTCGGGCGTGTACGAACTCGAGCCGTTGCTGCGCACATCGATCAACGATGCGCTCGGCCTTGACGTCCAGGCTGCGCGCCAAGTGAGCCCGGCGCTGTATCCGCTGCGCGACCTGCCACCGTCGGTCGTCTGCTGGGGCGAGATCGAGACTGATGCGTTCAAGTCGCAGGGCCGTGCTTTCGCGTCGAGCCTCGTTTCAGCGGGCGTGTCGTGCCGCAGCTTCGAAGTGCCGGGCCGCAACCACTTCGACGTGATCCTCGGCTTGGCGCAAGGCGGAACGCTCGTTGGTGACGCGAGCCTCGGGTTGCTTGCACGGGCCAAGACATGACCAAGACGTGACCTAGACATGACCATGATCACACGTGAAGACTGCCTGGCACGCGACGGCGCCGACCCACTGGCGGCGCGGCGCGACCTGTTCGATCTGCCGGCTGGCGTGATCTACCTCGACGGCAACTCACTCGGCGCGTTGCCGAAGAGCGTGCCGGCGCGGGTGGCGAAGGCCGTGCAGCAGGAGTGGGGGCAGGGGCTCATCCGAGCTTGGAACGACGCGGCCTGGTACCCCGCGCCACGCCGCGTGGGCGCGCGCATCGCGGCGCTGATCGGCGCCGATGCCGATGAAGTGGTGGCGTGCGACTCGACGTCGGTGAATCTCTACAAGGCGCTGTCGGCTGCGCTGCACCTGCGGCCCGGGCGGCGCGTGGTGCTGAGCGAACGCGGCAACTTTCCAACCGACGCGTACATCGTGCAAGGGCTCGCGCAGCTCATCGAGCGTCGAGGCCCGTTTCGTCGAACCCGACGACGTGATCGACACCATCAACCAACTCGGTGATGCGCTCGCGGTCGTCTCGCTCACCGAAGTCAACTTCAAAACCGGCCGCCTGCACGACATGCGCGCGGTGACGGCCGCGGCGCATCACGTCGGGGCGCTCGCCTGCTGGGATCTGGCGCACAGCGCCGGCACGCTGCCGGTGCGGCTCGACGACTGTGGCGCCGACTTCGCCGTTGGGTGCGGCTACAAATACCTGAACGGCGGTCCGGGCGCGCCGGCCTTCGTGTTCGCGGCGCGCCGTCATCACGCGGCCATGCGCCAACCCATCACCGGCTGGTTCGGCCACGCGCGGCCCTTCGACTTCGCGCACGACTTCGTCGCGCAAGACGGCATCGACCGCATGCTGGTAGGCACCACGCCGATCCTGAGCATGACCGCGCTCGACGAGGCGCTGAACGCCTTCGACGGCGTCGACCTCGCGGCGCTGCGCCGCAAGGGCAGTGAACTTGGCGACCTGTTCGTCGCGCTCGTCGACCAACGCCTTGGCGCGCACGGCTTCGGCCTGGCCAGCCCGCGTGACGCTGCAAGGCGCGGCAGTCAGGTGTCGCTGACGCATCCGCAGGGCTACGCGATCATGCAGGCGTTGATCGCGCGCGGCGTGATCGGCGACTTCCGCGCGCCCGACATCCTGCGCTTCGGCTTCGCCGGGCTGTACGTGCGCTACGTCGACGTGTGGGACGCGCTCGACGTGATGGTCGACGTGATGGATACCGGCGAGTGGAACCGGCGCGAGTTCACCGCGCGCAAGGTGGTGACGTGACGATCATTGGGCGGGGTTCGGCGCCCGCGGCACGCGCCCCAACAGATAGAACTCGTCATTCGGTCGCAGTGAGATCAGGTTCGCCAAGACCCGAGACCCGCGAGACCCGTGGGGGTCACGAGACCCGTGGGGGTCAAGTCTTTCATTTTTCATCCTCCTTCTCGCTCGCAGCAATCCACCGGCTCACCGTCGGCACAGAAATACCCATGACCTTCGCCATGGCAGACATGGTCAGCCCGCCCTCTCGATAGGCGGCTGCCAGCGCGTCTGGCGGGTTCGTGTGTTGCCGAAGGTAGTCCTGAAGCGTCCTGCGAGGCCACACGCTGCGCTGAGCCTTGGGAACCTCCGCGTCGCTTCGCTGTCGGCTCGTGGTCTTGGCCATCATGCTCTGGGCGAAGGCTTCATCGCCCAGGAACACTTGCTGGCGCACACCGTCGGCCCAGAAGCTTTGGTCTTGTTCGTTGCTCTGGGCAACCAGGGCGACATATCGGCGCACCGCCAAGGCGCGATCCTGCCTGCCACGTAAGGCTCGCCCGAGCAAGTAGCCGTGCAGCCCGTCGATGTCCAGCCATGGCGGCGCGGATGCGGTACCTACGTGGGCACGGTAGCTGGACCAGGCCCAGTCTCCGGCGTCGCGCACCAACCCGGCCGCGACCGGGTTGCGCTCCACATAGCGGCACAGCGCCAGCAAGTAGGCATCACGATCCACCAGGACGGCCTTGAATCGACCCTGAAACAAGTGCCCCACCAGGTTATGTCGACGATTGAATTGCTGGGTGTACACGCCGTTGACGTGCCGCATGGTGCGCGACAGATTCGCTCGGCGCGTGTGCAGCACCAGGTGGTAGTGGTTGCCCATCTGGCAATAGGCCAGCACCTGCGCGTCAAACCGGTCCATGGCCTGCCCCAGCACGTTCAACTGCGCCAGGCGGTCTTCGTTGTCGCGGTAGATCTCCTCTCGCCGATCGCCACGGGAGGTGACGTGGTAAATCGCTCCTTCGAACTCGAGGCGTAGGGGGCGGGACATGGGGGAAGGTTATGGCTGTTGGGTGAAAAATGAAAGACTTGACCCCGTCGCCTCTTTGACCCCGTCGCCTCTTTGGTACGTGCGCTACGTCGACGCGTGGGACGCGCTCGACGTGATGGTCGACGTGATGGATACCGGCGCGTGGAACCGGCCCGAGTTCACCGAGCGCAAGGCGGTGACGTGACGATCATTGGGCGGGGTTCGGCGCCCGCGGCACGCGCCCCAACAGATAGAACTCGTCATTCGGCCGCAGCGAGATCAGGTTCGCCATGCGGTTCGACAGACCGAACAGCGCCGTGATCGCGCCGATGTCCCAGATGTCTTCGTCGTTCAGGCCGTGTGCGCGCACGGCGTCGTAGTCGGCTTCGACAAGGTCGGCCGATGCGTTGCAGACCTTCAGCGCGAACGCGAGGATCGCGCGCTGGCGGGCGTTGATGTCGGCCTTCAGGTAGTTGGTCGCGACCTGGTCGGCGAGCATCGGCTTCTTTTCGTAGACGCGCAGGATCGCGCCGTGCGCGACCACGCAGTACAGGCAGCGGTTGGCGCCCGAGGTCGCGACGATGACCATTTCGCGCTCGCCTTTCGTCAGCCCGGTCGGCCCACCATCCTTCAGCAGCAGCGCGTCGTGCCACGCGAAGAACGCGCGCGCCTCGGCGGGGCGGTGAGAGAACGCCAGGAAGACGTTGGGCACGAAGCCGGCCTTCTGCTGCACGTCGAGGATGCGCGTGCGCAGGTCCTCGGGCAGGTCGGCGATTTCGGGCACGGGGTAGCGGCTGATGGGCGACGGCATGGGTGTTCCCTGGGCAAACCCGCTAGGTTGTCGACACTTGTTCGGCGCGGCGCGACGCGGCCGGCGCGAACTGCAATGCGCGCAGTTGCGCGTACAGGCCGCCGCGGTTCAGCAATTCGGCCGGCGTGCCGTGTTCGACCACGCGGCCCAGGTCCATCACGACGACGAGGTCGGCGTGTTCGACCGTGCTGAGCCGGTGAGCGATGACCAGCGTGGTGCGCCCGCGCATCAGCCGCTCGAGGGCGTCTTGCACCGCGCGCTCGGATTGCGAGTCCAGCGCCGAGGTGGCTTCGTCGAGGATGAGGATCGGTGCGTCTTTGTAGATGGCGCGCGCGATCGCGAGACGTTGGCGCTGCCCGCCCGACAACTGTGATGCGTTGTGCCCCACCTTGCCGTGAATGCCGCCGGGCAGGCGTTCGATGTGGTCCAGCAGGTTCGCGCCCGACAGCGCCGCGCGCACGCGGTCCTCGTCGATGCTGCTGCCCAGCGCCACGTTGGCGGCGACGCTCTCGTTGAAGAAAATCACGTCCTGGCTGACCAGCGCGAACTGCCGACGCAGCGCGTCGATGTCCCACTCGGGCAGCGGCACGTTGTCGAGCAGCACGCGTCCTGCGGTGGGTTCGATGAAGCGCGGCAGCAGGTTCACCAGCGACGACTTGCCGCCACCGGACGGGCCCACCAGGGCGACGACGCGGCCGGCGTCGATCTCGAGGCTTACGCCGTCCAGCGCCGCGGCCGCATCGGCATCGCTGCCGTAGCGCAGCGTCACGTTGTCGAAGCGGATGGCGCCGCGCGCGCGGTCCACCGCATGGCTGCCGCCGTGTTCGACCGGCGCCTGATCCACGAGGTCCAGCCCACGGTCGAGCGCCGCGAGGCCGCGCGTGATGGGTGCGGCCACGTCCGACAGATGCTTCAGCGGCGCGATCATCATGCCCATCGCGGTGATGAAGGCGACGAAGCTGCCCACGGTGGTGTGGCTGGTGCCCTGGCCCTGCGCCAGCGCGACGACCATCACGCCTGACAAGGCGACCGCGGCGATGAGTTGCGTCAACGGCGACGAGATCGCCGCCGCCGCCGCGGACTTCACGGCCAGCGCCGACAAGCGCTTGCTGCGTGTGCCGAAACGTTCGCGCTGCTCGCCCTGCGCCGCATGAAGGCGCACCAGCCGCCATGCGAGCACGTTTTCCTCGACAACGTAACCAAGCTCGTCGGTTGCCTGTTGCGACTGCTTCGTGATGAAACGCAGGCGCCGCGACACCCTGCGCATGACCAGCGCGACCACCGGTGCGATCACGAACACCGCGAGCGTGAGCTGCCAATTGAGCCACAACAAATACGCCGTCAACGCGATAACGACCAGCGAATCGCGCACCACGATCAACCCGGCCTGCACCAGCGTCTGCGCGCCCGAGTACGCCTCGTAGACGATGGTGTTCGTCAGGCTGCTGCTGGTCTGTTGGGCGAACAGCGGCGGCGCGGCGTCGAGCAGGCGCGTGAACATCGCGTGGCGAAGGTTCAGCAGGCCCCGGTTGGCGACCCACGCCAGCGTGTACTGCAACGTGAAGTTGGCCAGGCCACGCAAACCGTACAGGCCGATGATGACCACCGGCACCATCCACAAATCGAAGCGGCGCTCCTGTTCGAAGCCGTGATCAAGCAGGTAGCGCACCAGCTGCGGGATCGCGGGTTCGGTCATCGCCACCGCAATCGCCGCCAGCAGCGTGACGACGATGCCCTTCATGTTCCCGCGAAAGTACGGCGCGATACGTTTGACGCGTTTGGTGAACGTGTCCGCTTCGGCTGCTGGAGGTGTGGGTGCCGTCATGCGTGGGCGCGTCGTGCCGCGGATTATCGGCGCGACGTTGTGCGCCTGACGCCACGCAACGTCACGCATCGCGGCGACACGACAGTGCCTGCCTACAATGTGCGCTGTCGAAATCGCCGCATGCCCATCGTGGGTACCCATCGTCGGCTCCCTTCGTTGGGGCCGTGTTGTCGGTGGTGCGCGGCCCGTGCACCGCATGACCGTCCGCCGTCGTCTCCTGTTTTCTGCCGCGGCCCTCGCCGCGTTGCCTGCAACGCCCGCGTGGGCCCAGTTTCGCGTCGAAATCAGCGGCGTGGGTGCCACGCGCATTCCGGTTGCCATCGGCCGCTTCAAGAACGAAGACGTGTCGGGCCAGACGGTCGCGTCGATCGTCCGGGCCGACCTCGAGCGCAGCGGGCGCTTCCGCCTGGTCGAAGGCACGTTGCCGCTGGACGAATCCTCGCAGCCCGCCATGAACGATTGGCGCGGCCGTGCGGTCGATGCGCTCGCCGCGGGTTCGGCCACGCGGCTGGCTGACGGCCGCATCGACCTTCGCTACAAGCTGTGGGACGTGGTCAAGGGCACCGACCTGGGCGGCCAGTCGTTCGCCGTCGTGCCCGGCGACGTGCGGCTGGCGTCGCACCGCATCGCCGACGCGATCTACGAAAAGTTGACCGGTGAGCGCGGCGTGTTCGCCACGCGCATCGCCTACGTGGTGAAGGCCGGCGCGCGCTACACGCTGCGCGTGACCGACGCCGACGGCGAAGGCGGGCAGGTTGCGCTGACCAGCCCCGAGCCCATCATTTCGCCCGCGTGGTCGCCCGACGGCCGCGAGTTGGCCTACGTGTCGTTCGAAACGCAGAAGGCCGTGGTGTGGGTGCAGGACCTGTCGACCGGGCAGCGCCGGCCGATCGCCAACTTCCGCGGCAGCAACAGCGCGCCCGCATGGACCGTCGACGGCCGCAGCGTCGCCGCCACGCTGAGCCAGGCCGGCGGCTCGCAGATCTACATCATCAGCCGCGAGGGCGGCACGCCGCAGCGGCTGACGAACAGCCAGGCCATCGACACCGAGCCGGTGTATTCGCCCGACGGCAAGTCGCTGTACTTCGTCAGCGACCGTGGCGGTGGCCCGCAGATCTACCGCATGCCCGCAACCGGTGGTGACGCACAGCGCGTGACGTTCAGCGGCAGCTACAACGTCAGCCCGTCGATCAGCCCCGACGGCCGCTTGCTCGCGTTCGTCACGCGCACCAACAGCGGCGATCAGGTCGCGCTGCAGGAACTGGCGGGCAGCGGCGTGAATCTGCTGACCGACACCACCGCCGACGAAAGCCCGAGCTTCGCGCCCAACGGCAAGCTCATCATCTACGCCAGCCGCGCACAAGGGCAAGACGTGCTGATGACGACCACCCTCGACGGCAAGATCAAGACCCGGCTGCTCGCCACCAACGTCGACGTGCGCGAGCCGGTGTGGGGGCCTTACGGCCGCTGACAGCAAGTCGAGCGCACCACGGAACCCATCGCTTTCCCGATGAATCGCACTCCCACAAGCATGAAGAGGTACGACGTATGAAGACCCAGCCCGGACCCAGCCCCAGACCCAAACCAGAGATTCCCGATTCCTTTCGATGAGGCCGATGAAGTTGGTCCTGGCCGCCCTGGGCGTGGTGGTGATGGCCGCATGCCAGAGCCCGGTCGATGTCGACAAAAGCGCATCGGGCGCACCGATCGAAAGCCGCACGCCAGGCGCACCGGGCGGTTCGCAGTCGGGCGTCACGCCGGTCGACGCAAGCCGCGGCGGCGCGGCGGGCTCGGCCACGGCCGCGGCGGTGTCGCCCACGGCGAACCTCGCGCGCGTCGTCTACTTCGACTTCGACAGCTACGCGATCAAGGCCGAATACCGCCCCGTCGTCGAAGGCTTCGCGAAGGCGCTGGTCGGCGACCGCAAGCTGAAGATCGCGATCGAAGGCCACACCGACGAGCGCGGCGGGCGCGAGTACAACCTTGCGCTGGGTCAAAAGCGCGCCGAAGCCGTCGCGAAGGCGCTGGTGCTGCTGGGGGCGCAGGAATCACAGATCGAGCCCGTGAGCTACGGCGAAGAGCGTCCCGCCGAATCGGCATCGGGCGAAGGCGCATGGACGAAAAACCGTCGTGCCGAAATGAAGGACCGTTGATGGCTTCGCTGCGCCGTTTCACCTGGCGTGCG
Source organism: uncultured beta proteobacterium (assembly GCA_963738615.1). Classification (GTDB taxonomy): domain Bacteria; phylum Pseudomonadota; class Gammaproteobacteria; order Burkholderiales; family Burkholderiaceae_C; genus CAVTWY01. Next base: position 541,119 of record CAVTXI010000004.1, on the reverse strand, counting down.
CGCCTTCCGGCAGCGGCGTTCGCGCTCGGTCTCGCGTGCGCCGTCGCGCCGTCGCACGCGCAACTCTTCCCAGACAACGAAGCACGACGCGCGATCGTCGAGTTGCGCGAGAAGCTCGAGAACGACCGCAAGTCGCTGACCGAAACCGACATCAAGCTCACCGAGCAGTTGCAGCAGATGCAGCGCAGCCTGCTCGAGCTCAGCAACCAGATCGACGCGCTGAAGTCCGAGCTTGCCAAGCTGCGCGGCGCCAACGAGCAGCTTGCACGTGACCTGGCCGACACGCAACGCGCGCAGAAAGACCTGCTGCAGAAGATGTCCGAAGAGCAGGTGAAGAAGGTCGAGCCGCAGAAGGTGACGATGGACGGCCGCGAGTTCGCGGTCGAGCCCGACGAGCGCCGCCAGTTCGAAGACGCGCTGGGCGTGCTGCGCACCGGCGACTACAGCGGCGCGGCGACCGCGCTGGTGGCATTCCAACGCCGCTGGCCAACGAGCGGCTACACCGATTCAGCGCGCTTCTGGCATGCCAATTCGCTGTACGGCAAACGCGACTACAAAGAATCGCTCGCGGTCTTCAAGACTTTCATGACCGCCGCACCCGACCACCCGCGCGTGCCCGAAGCGATGCTGGCGTCGGCGAACGCGCACCTCGAGATGAAGGACCCGAAGACGGCCAAGGTGGTGCTGACCGATCTGGTCAAGCTGTACCCGAAGAGCGAAGCTGCGCAGGCGGCGAAGGAACGGCTGGCGGTGTTGAAGTAACAGGCAGGCTTGGCGGCTGGCTGGGGTCACCGGCCGCCCTCAGACCAGCGCCGCCAGCAATCCCACGACGCCCAACGTCAGCGCCGCCAGCGCGTCGCCCGCGATCAGGCCGCCGCCGACGAGCGACACCGTGCTCATGTCCGACGGCACGTCGCTGTCCTTGCGCTCGGGCGCGATCATCTTGCTCACATCGGCGACCACGCTGCCGGCCGCAAGCCATGCCGACGTCGGCCAGTGGAAGAACGTTCCGAACGAACTGGCATACGGGCTGGGCAGAAACACCGCGTCGAGCAGCCAATCGGTGACGCGGCCTTTGACGCTTGCCTTCGCAAAACGGCGCCAAGCGTCACGTTCGAACAGGAGCTTGCGCGCGACCTGCATCGCGAAGCCCAGCAACGTGCCGGCAACCATCGCGGTGATCTGGTGCGCCTTCACGTCGGTGATGCTGCGCAACGCACCCACCACCTTGTAGGTCATCGCCGAAGTCCATTGCGCCGGCTGCTGGTCGGCTGTCATCACCGTCTGGTCGAGCAGCAGCACCGGGTACGCGGCCATGAAGAGCTTCGCGAACGCGACCGATGCAAACGCGCCGACGACGAGCCCCGCGATCTGGAAGCGGAACTGGATCGCGCGCGGCGTGCCCAGACGCCAGCCGGTCGAGCGGTCCTGCTGCATGTCGCTTGCGACCGCACACGACACCAGCAGGATGCTGCCCGCCATCAAGCCCACGCCCGCGTCGCGCAGGCCCAGCGTGGCCATCAGCACCACGCTGACGACGAACGCCGACGAAATCGGCGCCGAGTCACTGATGCCCTGCGCGATGCCGTTGACGAGCGCGAACACCAGGACCAGCGCGAGCGCGAACACGATGAAGCCGACCGGTTGGCGCAGCACCGTCGAGCCGACCCACGCCACCGCCGCGCCCCACGCCGCGATCCACAGCAGCAGCCGCGGAATCGACATGCGCTGCCACGCTTGCTGTGGCGGCGCCGCGGCGTGCAGCGCCGGGTTGCGCCAGCGCGCCCAGGCTTCGCGAAGGATCAGTCCCACGTCGAGGATCGCCGCGCCCAGCACCAGCCCCAAGCCGATCAGGAACGTGATCTTGCGTGCCGGGTCGCCCGGATCGAGCCAACCGATCGACACGAACCACGGCACAAGCCAGTAGCCGAGCAGTCCGGCCACCAGCGCAGGAACACCGATGCGCGCGCCAATCACCATGCCCGCGCCGATCGTCGACATCGACATCTCGATCGCACCCAGCGCCGCGACCTTGAATGCGGCCAAGCCGCCCGCGAAGCCGACGGCGATGCCGGCGCCCAGCCGCGCGATCGAACGCTTCAGCAGCACCGGGTCTGTCAACGCGCGCAGGATGTTCGCGACCGCCAGGCCCGAAGGGAAGGGCAGTTGCAGGCGGTCGACCAGGATCGGCGTGTAGAGCATGCCGACGCCGGCACCGAACATCGCGATCGAACCCATGAAGAGGATCAACTGCCACACCGGCGGCTGCGGCAGGCCCATCCACACCATGGCCTGCAGCACGATCGCCATGCCGCTCATGCCCGCGACCGACGCTGCCGCCGTCTGCATGTAGTTCGCACCGTGTTTGCCCTCGGCGCCGTAGCCGTAGGTCACGGTCGACCCGAGGATGCCGGCCAGCACCTGCCCGCCGATGAAGAAGCCGAGCGAGAAGTTCATGAACGCCGCGGTCACGCCGCCCAGCGGGCCGAGTACGAACATGCCGAGCGCGCCGAGCAGCACGTAGTAGCCGGCGCTGCCGACCGGCGGCAGCCAGTGCCAACGGCGCGGGTCGGCACCAAGCGAAGCAATCGTCATGGGCTCGCTCCATAGAATCCTGTGATGACGAATGATGCGGTCGATGTCGCCCGGCTTGCGACACAGGTGTTGTGGATCGGCTTCGCGCTGGGCGTGCTGTTCGGCGCCATCGCGCAGCGCACGCATTTCTGCACCATGGGCGCGGTGGCCGACGTGGTCAACATGGGTGACTGGTCGCGTGCGCGCATGTGGGCGTTGGCGATCGGCACTGCGATGATCGGCTTCGCGGCGATGACCGCGTTGGGATGGATCGACCCGGCCAAGACCTTCTACACCGCGCCGAAGATGGTGTGGCTGTCGAACGTAGTCGGGGGCCTGATGTTCGGCTTCGGCATGGTGCTGGCGTCGGGCTGCGGCAGCAAAACGCTGGTGCGTGTGGGCACGGGCAACCTGAAGTCGCTGGTGGTGTTCGTGGTGCTGGGCGTCAGCGCCTTCGCGACGATGAAGGGCATCACCGCGGTGCTTCGCGTGTCGAGCGTCGACGCCGTCGCGACCACGTTGGCCACGTCGCAGACGCTGCCCGCGGTCGCTGCGCCGATGCTCGGTTGGTCGAAGGGTGCGGCGGCGCTTGCGCTGGGGCTCGTCATCGGTGGCGCGCTCGTGCTGTGGGCCATCGCGAATGAGCAGGGGCGCAGTGCCGACGTGCTGCTGGGCGGCGTGGGCATCGGCGTGATCGTCGCGGCAGGCTGGTGGGTAACGGGCCGCCTGGGTTATGTCGCCGAAGACCCGAAGACGCTCGAAGAAGTATTCGTCGCCACCAACACCGGCCGCATGGAGAGCCTGACATTCGTCGCGCCCATCGCCTACACGCTCGACTGGCTGATGTTCTTCAGCGACAAGAGCAAGGTGCTGACCTTCGGCATCGTCACCACCGTCGGGGTCATCGTCGGCTCGGGTGTCGTCGCGCTGCTGGACGGCAGCTTCCGCTTCGAAGGCTTCGGCTCGGTGGAAGACACGGGCAACCACCTCGTTGGCGCGGTCCTCATGGGCGTGGGCGGCGTCACCGCGATGGGTTGCACGATCGGGCAGGGCATCACCGGCGTGTCGACGTTGGCACTGGGCAGCTTCGTCGCGCTGGCCGGCATCGTGGCGGGTGCGGTGTTCGCGGTGCGCTACCAGGTGTGGCGGCTCGAGCGCATGGCGTGATGGACGCGACGAGCCCGCGATCCATCGACGACGGCGCCGATCTCGAACGCCGATTCGGCGGCCTGCGGCGGCTGTATGGCGATGCCGGATACACGCGCCTGCGAGCGTTAAGCATCGCCGTCGTCGGCCTGGGTGGCGTGGGCTCGTGGGCCGTGGAGGCGCTGGCGCGCAGCGGTGTCGCAACGCTGGTGCTGATCGACATGGACCACGTGGCCGAGTCGAACATCAACCGTCAGGTGCAGGCGCTGAGCGACACCATCGGCATGGCGAAAGGCGACGCGCTGGCGCGGCGCATCGCAGCCATCCACCCCGCGTGCCACGTGCATGTGGTCGATGCGTTCGTGGAGGAGGGCACATGGCCGGCACTGCTGCCGACGCCGGTCGACGTGCTGATCGACGCATGCGATCAGGTCCGCGCCAAGGCGTTGTTGGCCGCGTGGGCGCTGCGTGAGCGTGTGCCGCTGGTGTGCGTCGGCGCCGCGGGCGGCAAACGGGATGCGGCCGCGGTCGACGTTGACGACCTTGCGCGCGTGACGCACGACCCGCTGCTGGCGTCGCTGCGCCAGCGCCTGCGACGCGACAACGCTGGCCTGCGCGGCGGCAACAAGACCTTCGGCGTGCGCTGCGTGTTCTCGCGTGAACCTGTGGCCATGCCGCAGGTCGCGTCGGGCGACGATGCATGCGCGGTCGACGGCGATGCGCAGGCCATCGACGGTTCACTCAACTGCGCCGGTTACGGCTCGAGCGTGATGGTCACCGCAAGCTTCGGCATGGCCGCCGCGGCCGAAGCCGTAAGGCTTGCGCTGCCGGTTGCAACGCCGACCCGCGAGCCCCGCCTTCTATAATCCGCGGTTCTCACGGGTCGTTAGCTCAGTTGGTAGAGCAGCGGACTTTTAATCCGTTGGTCGCAGGTTCGAATCCTGCACGACCCACCACCGTGATCGCTCTGCTCGTTCGGTAAGCGCTTTTTTTCGTACGCGTTTTTTTCGTACACTCGCGCCTCGCGAGCGACAGGCACACACGGGTCCTTAGCTCAGTTGGTAGAGCAGCGGACTCTTAATCCGTTGGTCGAAGGTTCGAATCCTTCAGGGCCCACCAATCTTTCTCTCTGTCGAGCTCTGCGCCAAGCTGCCCTAACGCACGCCGGCGTCGCGTCTGTTCGCGCCGGATATCGCTGGCTTCGATGCGGGCCACGATGTAGGGCCGCGATACGCCGACCAGATCGGCCGCCTCCTGGGTGCTGAGCACGGTGTCCACGTCCCGCTCGCGTACTGCGCTGCGGACCGTTGGACTGCGCAGCAGTCGGGCGAAGTCGCCCTTGATCAGTCGCGTGGCCGCGCCGAGCCCTTACCGAGAGCGTCGGCCTCCTCGCCGAAGAGCTCGAAGATCACGCTGCGCAGCCATCGGTTGGCGGGAGACCGGTGGTACTTGGCGTGCCAAAAGGCGTTGATGGCGACATCCGGCAGCTTGGCCGGATGGGCGACCTTGGCCAGCCCAAAGGGCTCCAACAGGCGATCCGCCAGCTTGTCGGGCACGGTGGTGATCAGGTCCGATCGCTGCAGGATGTGGCCGACGCTCACGTAGTGCGGCACCGTCAACTGCACCCGGCGCTCGATGCCGCTGCGCTGGAGCAACTCATCCACCTTGCCGTGTCCCGTGCCGGCGGAGACGACCACCAGATGCTCGGCGCTGGCGTACTCGGCCAGGCTGATCCGCTTCCTGTCGAGCCGGTGCCCGCGTCGCATCAGGCAGACGTAGCGCTGCTTGAACAAGCGACGCTGAAAAAACCCCGCCTTCAACTGAGGCAGCAGGCCGACCGCGAGGTCCACCTTGCCCGACTCCAGTTCGTCGCGCAGGTTGATGGCCGTGTTGCGAACCGTGCTCAGCGCAATGCCCGGGGCGCCCTGCTTCACGCGGGCCATCAGATCGGGCAGGAAGACGATCTCGCCGATGTCGGTCATGCCGATGGTGAAGGAACGCTGCTCCTTTGCAGGGTCGAAGCTGGTGCGCTGGTTGACGCCGCTGTGGATGATGGCCAGCGCATAACTCACGGACTCGGCCAGTTGGTCAGCGAAGGGGGTCGGCTCCATGCCCTTGGGCGTGCGCAGGAAAAGCTCGTCGCCGAAGAGCTTGCGCAGCTTCGCCAGCGAGTTGCTGACGGCAGGCTGCGAGACGCCCAGGTTGTCGGCGACCTTCGAAACGCGCCGCTCGACCCGCAGTTGGTTGAAGACAACGAGCAGGTTGAGGTCGACTTCGTGCAACTCCATGTGTTTCTCTTGGCTCGCGCCAACATCACGGGCGGTGATACGACGTATACGAAGAATCCTCTTGGCTGATTGTGCGTCAGTCTCGAAGATGCGTGCCCACGGAAGTGCAGATCCAACCGCCGCAGCTTGAAGGAGACAAGAGCATGAGCGACACACCGACGATTTTTCCGACCGAAGTGCGCTGGGAGCGCGAAGACACCTCGCGCATCCCTTTCCTGACCTACACCGATGAAGACCTGTACAAGCGCGAACTCGAGCGCTTCTTCTACAAGGGCCACTGGTGCTACGTCGGCCTCGAGGCCGAGATCCCGAACCCGGGAGACTTCAAGCGCACCGTGGTCGGTGAACGCTCGGTGATCATGTCGCGCGATGCCGACGGCGGCATCAACGTCCTCGAGAACGTGTGCGCGCACCGCGGCATGCGCTTTTGCCGCGAGCGCCACGGCAACCGCAAGGATTTCGTCTGCCCCTACCACCAGTGGAGCTACACCCTGAAGGGCGACCTGCAGGGCGTGCCGTTCCGGCGCGGGGTCAAGCAGGACGGGCAGGTGCACGGCGGCATGCCGGCCGACTTCAAGACGCAGGAGCACAGCCTGACGAAGCTCGCGGTGGCCAGCCGTGGCGGCGTGGTGTTCGCGTCGTTCGACCACGAGGTCGAGCCTCTCGAGCAGTATCTGGGCCCAACCATCCTCGGCTACTTCGACCGCATGTTCAACGGCCGCAAGCTGAAGATCCTGGGCTACAACCGTCAGCGCATTCCGGGCAACTGGAAACTGATGCAGGAGAACATCAAGGACCCGTACCACCCGGGCTTGCTGCACACCTGGTTCGTCACGTTCGGGCTTTGGCGCGCCGACAACAAGTCGCAGTTGCGCATGGACGAGAAGCATCGTCATGCCGCCATGATTTCGACGCGAGGCTCCGCCGGCAATGCCGAGCAGGTGACGCAGGTGTCGAGCTTCAAGGCCAACATGCAACTCGAGGACCCGAGCTTCCTGGACATCGTGCCGGAACCTTGGTGGAACGGCCCGACCGCGGTGATGACGACGATTTTCCCGAGCGTGATCCTGCAGCAGCAGGTCAACAGCGTCAGCACGCGGCACATTCAGCCCAGCGGCCACGGCAGCTTCGACTTCGTCTGGACCCACTTCGGCTTCGACGACGACAGCGACGAGATGACGCAGCGGCGCCTGCGCCAGGCCAACCTGTTCGGCCCGGCCGGCTTCGTCTCGGCCGACGACGGCGAGGTGATCGAGTTCTCGCAGCAAGCCTTCGAGAGCAAGCCTTTCCATCGCACCCTGGCCGAACTGGGCGGGCGCGAAGTCGAGGACACCGAGCACATGGTGACCGAGACGCTGATCCGCGGCATGTACCGCTACTGGCGCGAAGTGATGGAGGCCTGAGCCATGGCAAGCAACCCGACCTTCGAGGATTGGCTGGCCCTGAACCAGCTCTATGCCGACTACGCCAGCGCGGTGGACTCCGGCAACTGGGACCTCTGGCCCGAGTTCTTCACCGAGCAGTGCGTGTATCGCTTGCAGCCGCGCGAGAACCACGAGCGCGGCTTCCCGCTCGCCACGCTGTCCTTCACAAGCAAGGGCATGTTGAAGGACCGCGTGTACGGCATCAAGGAGACGCTGTTCCACGACCCGTACTACCAACGGCACATCGTCGGCACGCCCGTCGTGCGCAGCACCGAGGGCGGGCAGTTCCGCTGCGAGGCGAACTACGCGGTCTTTCGCACCAAGCTGTCGGACGCGTCGACTGTGTTCAACGTCGGCCGCTATCTCGACACCGTGGTGCGCACGCCCGAAGGATTCAAGTTCGCGTCGCGCGAATGCATCTACGACAGCGAAATGATCCCCAACTCCATCATCTATCCGATCTGAGGCCCACGATGAACCAATCCAACTGGGTCGATGCGCTGTCGGCCGGCGACCTCCCCACCGACGACGTTATCGGCGTCGTCGTCGGCGGACGCGACATCGCGATCTACACCGTGGGCGACGAGGTCTATGCCACCGACAACATCTGCACCCATGGTCAGGCACGCCTGTGCGACGGCTTCCTCGAAGGCCACGAGATCGAGTGCCCGCTGCATCAGGGCAAGTTCGACGTGCGCAGCGGCCAGCCGACCTACGACCCGGTGACCGAGTCGGTGCGCAGCTACCCGGTGCGGATCGACGGGCAGCGCGTCTATCTGCAACTCGACTGACGATGCAGAACCATCTTCGGAGAACCCATGAGCCGACAAGGGCGCGCTGGAATTGAGCGTCAACGGCAAGGTGCGGCAAACGTCGGACCTGTCGAAGCTGATCTGGAACATCCCCGAACTGATCGCCGATCTTTCGAAGTTCTACCATTTGCAGCCGGGCGATCTGATCTTTACTGGCACGCCCGAAGGCGTCGGCCCGCTGCAACCGGGCGATCGCGTCGAAGGCCGCGTCGATGGCGTGGGCACGATCGCGCTGACCGTCGGCCCCGCCCAATGACTGCGCCAAACTGCCCCAGCGCACGTTGGCGTCGCGTCTGTTCACGACGATGCCAAGCCTTGACCGCGGCTTGTCTGCATCTTGTGCAGGTCGAGCCGATAGAACGCCACAGCGTTGCCCCCAAAGATCCGGGCTTGATCGGCTTCACTTAACGAAGCGAGCAGCTTCTGGCACGTCTCGAGCCATGACGCGTAGCCGATGACCGCGGTGGCGACCGGCCAGTCCGAACCCCACATCAGCCGCGTGGGGCCGAAGACCTCGAGCAGATGCTCGACGTAGGGCCGCAGGTTGTCGATCGTTGTGCCAGGCGCTGCTTCACTGGCCAGGCCGGAGAGCTTGCACAGCGCCTGCGTGTGTTGTGCCAGATCGCGCATGTCGCTTGCCCAGCGCGTGAACTCGCCACGTGCGATCTCGGGCTTCAGGCCGTGGTCGAGCACGACGCGCAGGCCGGGGTGGCGCTGGCACAGTTGCAGAAAGCGACGCGCATGGCGCGGATAGCCCAGGGCGTCGAAGGTCAGATCCATGTCCTGCAATGCCGCGAAGGCCCAGGTCAGGTCGGCGCGCAGGACCCAGTCGTCGTCGGGTAGGTCTTGCACCATCGGTCGCATGCCCAGCAGCAGCGGGTGCGCCGCCAGCCGCTCGAGTACCGCACGATCGGCAAGGCTTTCGAAATTCACCCAGCCGACCACGCCAGCGACCGAGGCCGTGGCATCGGCGATACCGAGCAGATGGTCCGTCTCTGCCACCGTCGGCGCGGCCTGCACCAAGATGCTGGCATCGATGCCCGCCGCTTTCAGCAAAGGCTGCAGGTCGGCAGGGGTGAAGCTGCGCCGCAAGACGGCCGGGGCGCCCGCCATCCATGGGTAGTCGCCGCGCTCGGGGCGCCAGTAGTGCTGGTGCGCGTCAACGCGCATGGGTGCTGCCTGCGGTGATGATGGGAGCGTCTTGCCGCAGCAGCTTCTGGCTCACCAGATCGCTCCACAGCGCGGGCGGAATCGGTTGGTTCATCGATTCGACGTTGCCGCGCACCTCGGCCGGTGTGGTCGCACCAGGGATCACGCTGACGACGGCCGGATGCATCAGCGGAAATTGCAGCGCCGCATCGCGCATGGCGACGCCGTGCGACGTGCACACCGCTTCGATCGCAGCCACCTTTTGCATGATGGCTGGCGGTGCCGGTTCGTAGTTGAAGTACGCGCCAGGCTTCGGGCCGGTTGCGAGGATGCCGGAGTTGAACGGCCCGCCGATGATCACGCCCATACCTTTCTCCTGACACAGCGGTAGAAATGAATCGAGCGATTCCTGTTCGAGCAGCGTGTAGCGCCCGGCGAGCAGAAACAAGTCGACATCGCTGTGGCGCGCAACCGTCTCGCAGACCTGCCATTCGTTGACGCCGACCCCGATCGCGCTGACCACGTGCTGGCTGCGCAGATCGGACAGCGCGCGCAGCCCACCCTCGAGAAATTCCCGCGTGCGCCGGGCCGACGCATCGGCGCAACCGTGGGTGAAGATGTCGATGTCGTGGCACAGCACGACGTTGATGCGGTCGAGCCCCAGGCGTTCGAACGAAGCCTCGAAGGAGCGCATCACACCGTCGTACGAATAGTCATAGACCACCTTGCGCGCCGGCACGTCGAAGAACTTGCCAATACCTTCGCGTGCGTCGGGCTCGCAGCGCTCGAGCAGACGGCCGACCTTGGTCGAAAGAATGAATTCGTCGCGCGACTTTTCGCGCAGGAACGCGCCGATGCGGGTTTCTGCCATGCCCAAGCCGTAGAGCGGCGAAGTATCAAAGTAGCGGATCTGCTGCGCCCAGGCTTCCTGCAGGGTCGCCAGCGCCTGCTCGTTGCTGATCGCGCGGTAGAGGTTGCCGAGCGGGGCGCTGCCGAAGCCGATGGCCGTGAATTCGAGCTGGGTCACTGGGGCACTCCGTTCTTAACCGCGCACGCCAAGCATCATCGTCAGCGGCTGCATCGGCGAATCGTTGTGTATACATCCTGCTGCGACTTTTCAGCGCAGCCCGTAGCCCAAATCCACAGCCGCGTGCTTCAGGACGTCCAGCAACAGGTCATCGGCGAGCGCGCGGTTGAATTGCGGATGCACTGGCAAGGCGCCGAGCGCAACGGCCCGATCGTTGAGCACGATAGCCGGTTGGTTCGCATGCATCGACGATGCGTAGAACAGGCCGTGCAAGTCGCGGTGCTCGTCGTAGAACCGCTGTGCCCACGCGCGGGCGCTGGCACGCGGGCCGCTGTTGATCGCCATTGACGCGCCGCAGCGCGTGGGGTAGGTGCCGGTCAGATCGAGTAAACGTACGGGCTTGCGCAGCGCGAAGATCGTGAGCCAGGGTGCGTTGCGCACACGGTCGATGCGACGCGTGTTCTGGAACACCTCGGCCAAACACGTGCGGGCATCCGTCGCCGCATACAGCACGCAGCGGTCTTGTTCGATGGCGCCTGCGCGGGCATCGGGAAGGTGATGGTCGTACCGCGCCAGGGTGGGGCCGTAGCGGCGGAAGGTATCCCAGCGCGTCGGGTGCGCACCGCCAGCGAAGTACACACGCGCCAGCACCGTGCCGACGCCGAGCGTGCGGATGTCGCGGCTCGTTGCGGCGGGTAGCGCCGCAGAGCCCTTCGGCCGCGGAAGCTTGGCCATTCCTCGAAATCGATGAAGGCGCTGCGGAAATCTAAAGCTGCTGCGCGAGCGCGGCAACCGCGGCTGGCGCTCCGCCGCGCAGCAACCACGCGCGCGGGCTCGTCGGCGCAGCGGCCATCTCGAGGTCGACGTTCGGTTCCAGGAACCAAGCCGCCACGTCGAGGGGGTTCACGTCCGGCGGCAGCGCCGGCAACACGACGTTCAGCCCGGGCAGCACCTTCTTGCGCTCGAACTGGAAGCGTGGCAGACGCCATTCGTTTTCGTATTCGATGCCGAACAGGGTGCGCTCGCGCAGGCGCTGCCGGATTCGGCTCGAGTCGACGTCGAGCATCGCTGCGGCTCGGGCGGTCGTCACGCTGGTCTCGATAAGCGCCATGTAGTCGACGATCGTGCGGGTGAGTGGATCGTCTGCGTCATCACCGGCCCAGCCCGTGGTCGCCAGGCCGACCTTGCGCAGCGCCGCGAACTCACCTTCGGACAAGCCGCGCACGGACGCTGACTCAGGCGTCGCGATTTCGCGCAAAGGCCGATTCGCCAGCAGCGCGTCCGCAGACGCGCGGAACAGCTTGCGCAGCGCCCCGGGGGCGGGCTGAAGCAGGGTTGCGTCGGACATCGATACTCCCGTTGACTCTCGCAAGGAGTGTACAGGAGTCATCATGACGGGCATCGACCTAAGACGGTGTCGAAGCCCGCCAAGCCGGCAGTCGCCAGTCCCAGACCAACGCCGCCATGCGCAGGGTGCTTACCGCGACGGCTGCGATCAGCACGGCGGCCCAGTCGGGCACGTTCGCGGTATGCGCCGCCACCATCACCCAGCCGCCTGCGAACGCGCAGATCGCGTAGGGGCGGTGGTCGCTGAAGGCGCTCGGGATTTCGTTGCAGACGATGTCGCGCAGCACGCCGCCGAACACGGCCGTGACCAGGCCGAGGACAACGGCGACGACGTTGGGCATGCCCGAGTCGAGTGCGATCTGCGTGCCGCTGGCGGTGAACAGGCCCAGCCCGAGTGCGTCGGGCCATTGCATGGCGCGCTCGGTGGGTTCGAGGTGGCGTGCCCGCATGAACACCATCGCGCCGATGCACAGCGCCAGCAGCACCCAGATCCACCCTGCGTGCTGGACCCAGAACAGCGGCCGGCGGTCGAGCAAGATGTCGCGGATCGTGCCGCCGCCGAACGCGGCCAAGCCACCGACCACGCAGATGCCGACCGCGTCGAGGCGCTTGCGCGCGCCTTCGATCACACCCGACAACGCGAACGCGATCGTGGCTGCGGCCTCGGCGATCACTTGGGCTTGGGACAAAACCCAGGGCGCCGAACTTGCCACTCGAAACTCCTTGTTCCTTGTTCGTGGCGCCGTCAGAAATTCACTCGATCGCCGCCCTTGAGTTGCAGTATCTCGCGCGCCTCATCCGAAGTGGCAACCTCGAGCCCCAGCCCTTCGATCACCTGGCGCACCGCGCGCACCTGCTGCGCGTTGCTTTGTGCGAGTTGCCCCGGGCCGATCCACAGTGAGTCTTCCAGGCCGACGCGCACGTTGCCGCCCAACGCCAAGTGATTGCGCGGCGATCGGCAGTTGGTTGCGGCCGGCGCCGAGCACGCTCCACCGGTAGTCGTCGCCGAACAGGCGGTCCGCCGTGCGCTTCATGTGCGCCACGTCTTCGGGGTGCGGGCCGATGCCGCCCAGGATGCCGAAGACCGACTGGATGAAGAACGGCGGCTTCACCAGCCCGCGGTCGGCGAAGTGGCGCAGGGTGTACAGGTGGCCGATGTCGTAGCACTCGATCTCGAAGCGCGTGTCGTTCGCGGCGCAGGTGGTCAGGATGTTGGCGATGTCGCGGAAGGTGTTCTTGAAGATGCGCTCGTCCGAGCCTTCGAGGTAGGGCCGCTCCCAGTCGAACTTGAAATCGTTGAAGCGCGCCAGCATCGGGTACAGGCCGAAGTTCATCGAACCCATGTTGAGCGACGCCACCTCGGGTTTGAAATGCGCGCAGGGCTTCAGGCGCTCTTCCACGCTCATCGTCGGCGCGCCGCCGGTGGTGATGTTGATGACGACGTTGGCCGCGCGCTTCACCCGCTGAAGGAATGGCGTGAACGCTTCGGGCCGCTGGTCGGGTCGGCCGTCGACGGGGTCGCGTGCGTGCAGGTGCACGAGCGCGGCGCCGGCTTCGTGAGCGCCGAGTGCGGCGTCCGCAATTTCGTCTGCCGTGATCGGTAGGTGGGGCGACATGCTCGGCGTGTGAATGGCGCCGGTGACGGCGCAGGTGATCATCACCTTGCGGTTCTTCGACTTGGTCTTGGGCATGCGTGTGCTCCCGTTGTTTACGAATCCTGCCAGGGCTTGCGCGCCTGTTTGTGTGCGGCCAGCGCGGCCAGGCGGTCGTCGCGCCACGCGCTCTTGGCAGCAACTGCCTGCGGCTCGGGTGCCGGCCCCCAAGCCGCGGCTGCGGCGCGCCATCGCGCGTCATCCCACACGGCCGCGCTCGGCTGGTCAGCGACGTAGCGGCGGAACCATGGCACGTAGCGTTCGCAATAGTCGGCGATGCCACCGGGCGCGTTCAACTCGATCGTCTCGAACGGCCCCATGAAGGCCCAGCGCAGGCCCAGGCCGTCGGCGATGGTGTGGTCGAGGTCCTGCGGGCTCACCACGCCGTCTTGCACCAGACGGAAGGCTTCGCTCAACAACGCGCACTGCAGGCGGTTGAGCACGAAGCCGTCGATCTCGCGTTTGACGTTGATCGGCACCTGGCCCACGCGGCTGCATCACGTCGCGGGCGCGTGCGCGCGTGTCGGGCGCATGTCCACGGCGCGCCGCAGAGTTCCACCACCGGCACCAGGTGCGGCGGGTTCACCGGGTGGGCGACGAGGCAACGCGCGCGGCCAGCGAGGTCGGCCGTGAACTGCGATGCCACGATGGCCGAGGTGGACGAGGCGAGCACGCAGCCTTCGGGTGCCGCGGCATCGAGCGCGGCGAAGGTCGCGCGCTTGGCCTCGAGCGTCTCGGGGCCGCTCTCCTGCACGTACTGCGCGCCTTGCACGGCCGCGTGCAGCGTGTCGACCACCTGCACGCGGGCGGCCGCTGCGTCGGCATCGTCGACAAGGCCGTGCGCTTGCAGATCCTTCAGCGAGCGCGTGATGCGTGCCAGCGCGGATTCACGCTGAGCCGCGCTCGGGTCCCACACGCGCACCTGCCAGCCCGCGCGTGCGAACACGTGAGCCCACGAGCAGCCGATGAGGCCCGCACCGACGATACCGACGATGCCAACGATGTTGGTGCTTGTTTGTCGATCCACGTTTGCTTCCTTCACCACCATCACAACCACAACACCTTGCGCCGCAATTCCAAGTCACGCGACAACGCTGCTGATGCGCCGATGTGCGTGACCGTGCCGCGCTCGAGCGCCACCGTGCGGTCGGACAACGCCAGCGCCAGGTCCAGGTGGTGGTCGACGATGATGATCGCCACTTCCTGGCGCAGTTTGTCGAAAGCTTCGAACAGCTCTTCGACGACGGCCGGCGCCAAACCCTCGAACGGCTCGTCGAGCAGCAACACGCGCGTGTTGCCCGACAACGCGCGCGCCACCGCCACCATCTGCTGCTCGCCGCCCGACAGGTAGTCGGCCGGTGAGCGCCAGCGCTCTTTAATGCGCGGGAAGAAGGCGAAGATCTTCTCTTCATCCCAGCGCATGCCGTCACCGCCGGTGCGCTTCAGTCGGCCCAGTTCCAAGTTCTCGGCCACCGACATGCCGGCGAACAGGCCGCGCCCCTGCGGCACGTACGCCACGCCGCGCCGCGCGATTTCGGCAGCGGGGCGGCGCGCGAGTGCGTCGCTGCCCAGCACGATGTCGCCGGTGGCGGGAGGGCTGACGCCGATGATGGTTTTCAGCAGCGTCGATTTGCCCGCGCCGTTGCGGCCCAGCAGGGCGACGATCTCGTTGTGATGCACGTCGAAGCTCACGTCGTGCAGGATGTGGCTCTTGCCGTAGAAGGTGTTGACGCCACCAAGCCGCAGCAGCGTGGTCGCGCGCGCCGCACTTTTGCGTTCGACAGCGGCCAGTGCGTGCGAGCCCGCGCCGATGTACACAGCCTGCACGCGCGACGAGTTGCGCGCGTCGTCGACGGTGCCGTCGACCAGCACCTCGCCGTCGTTCATCACCGTCACTGCATCCGCCAGCGCGAACACGCGGTCGATGTCGTGCTCGACCAGCAGCACCGGCAAAGCAGCCGAAATGCCCTTGATGAGGTTGCCCACGCGTTCGCGCTCGGCCGCGGCCAGGCCGGCCAGCGGCTCGTCGAGCAGAAGCACGCGCGGGCGCGTGGCGAGCGCGAGCGCCATGTCGAGCAGGCGCTGGCCGCCGTAGGACAGCGACCCCGCCTGCGCCTGCTCCACACCGCCCAGGCCCATCGTCTTCACCACCTCGGCCGCATCGCGGTTGACGTCGGCCATCGACTGCGCGTCGGTCCACATCGCGAAGCGCTGCGGGTGGCGCGCTTGAATGGCCAGGCGGACGTTCTCGGCCACCGACAGGCTGGCGAACAGGTTGGTGATCTGGAACGAACGCCCGACGCCAGCCTCGGTGATGCGCTCGGGTGCCAGGCCCGCGATGGAGCGCCCGCTCAGGGTGACGGTGCCGCGATCGGGTGTGAACAGACCCGAGATCAGGTTGAACGCGGTCGTCTTTCCGGCGCCGTTGGGGCCGATCAACGCATGCAGCGTGCGGTCACGCAGCCGCAGCGACATGTCCTTCAGCGCGCGGATGCCGCCGAAGCTCTTCGCAAGACCCGCGGCGACGAGGACGGCGTCGCCCTCGGTGTGCGCCGGCCGCAGGAACGCCGGCAACACCACGCTGCCGGCCTGGCGCTGCGCCATCGCCGCCTCGCCCACCGGGCGGGGGCGCCAGCGCGCCGTGGCTCGTTCGTACAGCCCGACCAGGCCGGTGGGCGAGAACACGATGAAGGCCACGAACAGCAGGCCGAAGAACAGAAGCCAGTTTTCGGTCACGCGCGACAACGAGTCGCGGAAGATCACGAAGAACAACGCGCCCAGCGCTGGGCCCAGGAACGAGCGCATACCGCCGATGATCACCATCGCCAGCAACTCGCCCGAGAACGCAACCGAAATCGGCTCGGCCGACGTCATGCGGTTGTTGAAGGCCAGCAGGATGCCGGCCAGCCCCGTCAGCGTGGCCGACGCGACGAATGCAGTGAGCTTGACGCGGTTCGCCGGGTAGCCGATGAAGCGCGCGCGTTGTTCGTTCTCGCGAATCGCCACCAGCACGGTGCCCAGTGGCGAGCGGTGGAAGCGCCAAAGGCCAAACACCGCGACGAACGCGATAACAGCGACCAGCGCGTAGTACGTCGCAGCGCTGTCGAAGGACACGCCAGCGAACTGCGGCCGCGTGATGCCGCCCAACCCGTTTTCGCCGCCAGTGACATCGGTCCATCGGAACGCGACCGAATACAGCATCGCCGCAAGTGCCAGCGTCAACAGCGAGAAATACACGCCGCGTCGACGCAGGATGAGGAATCCGAACACCAGCGCAAGCGCTGATACTGCTGCCAGCCCCAGCGCCAACGGCAGGAAGAACGAGCCGGGAAACATGTCACGCTGCGTCAGTGCCGCCACATAGGCCGCCAAGCCGAACCAGGCCCCATGCCCGAACGACGTGAGGCCTGTGTAGCCGACCAGCACGTTCAACGCCATGCAGGCGATGGCGAACACGACGACCTCGGTCGCCGAGGTCACGCCAAGGCCCAGCACCGCCAGCACGAAGGGCAGCAGCACCAACGCCAGCGCGGCGATCAGCAGGTGTCGTGGCGTGGGCATCGTGGGCTACTACTCGAAGCGCTGGATGCGGTCGCCGAACAAGCCGCGCGGGCGCACCAGCAACACCAGCAGCATCAGCAGATAGATCGCTGCTTCGGAATACTGCGAGTAACCCGCTGCGGTCACGACACCTTTGGTCGCACCGACGATCAGCGCGGCCAACACCACGCCCCAGAACGAACCGAGACCGCCGATCACGACGACGACAAACGCCGACGTGATGATCTCGGCGCCCATCGCGGGATGAATACTGAAGATCGGCGCCAGCATCACACCCGCCAACCCTGCCAGCCCGACGCCCAGGAATGCAATCGCCGCCATGTACGGCTCGAGCGAGATACCCAGTGCGCCGACCATGTCCGGGTTCTGCACACCGGCACGGACCACGCGGCCGAACGGCGTGCGCTGAAGCAGGAACCACAGTCCGGCTACGCAGGCGGCGGCCACGGCCAGCAACATCAGCCGGTATCGCGGGTAGACGAAGTCACCGACGAAGACCTGCCCGCGCAGCGCCTCGGGGATCGACCACGACAGTGGCGGCGCGCCGAAGATCATGCGCAACGCCTGCTCGGCCACCATCGCCAGGCCGAAGGTCAGCAGCAGCGACAGGGCAGGGTCGGCCTTGTAGAAGCGGCGGAACAAAAGCCTCTCGATGACGACACCGAGCAGGCCCACCAGCAGCGGTGACAGCAGCGCCGCACCGGCAAAGCCGAGCGACGCGCCAAGGGTGACCGCCAGGTAGGCGCCAATGGCATAGAACGCGCCATGCGCCAGGTTGACGATGCCGCCCAGCGAGAAGATGAGCGACAGCCCGAGCGCGATCAGCAGGTAGTAGGCGCCGGCCAGCAGGCCGTTGAGCAGGTGCTGAACGAAGAGCATGCGTGCTGTGCTTCAGACCATCACGCACTCAAGCCATCTTGCACTCGTTCTCCTCGGCCGTGGATGCAATCACCTCGAGGGATTCGTTCGGCATCGGCACGGGCTGCGACGATCGGAAGACGTCGTAGTTGTTCTTGATCTCCGCCGCCGGCAGCGCTTGCACGGTGTACATCTCGTGCATCATCTGATGGTCCGCCTTGCGGAAGTAGCCCTCGCGCGTTTTCATCAAGCCGAACTTCGCGCCCTTCTCGAAGTGCTCGACCAGCTTGTCGGACTCGACTGATTTGGTCTCGGCTATCGCCTGCGCGACGAGCTTGATCGCGTTGTAGTCGCCCCAGGCCTGGTTCTCCGGCGGGCGGTTGTAGAGCTTCGTAAAGTCGCCGACGAATTTCTTCGACGCCGGGGTGTCGATCAGGTGGTGCCACACCACCGGCCAGGTGCCCAGGAAGTTGCCCTTGCCCGCGGCCCAGGCCAGCGCGGTGTCGAAGCCGAAGCCGGCGACCGGCAGGTTCAGCCCGAACTCCGAGTACTGCTTCAGGAAGTTGGTGACCTGGTTGCCGGCCAGGTTCGAGATCACCAGGTCGGGCTTGGCGTTGCGAATTTCGAGCAGCAGCGGCGAGAAGTCGGTGGCATCGGTGGGCACCAGCTTGTCGGCTGCGAACGTGCCGCCGTTGGCTGACATGAATCGCTTGGACACCCTCAGCAAGTCGTGGCCGAAGGCGTAGTCGGCCGTCAGCGAGAACCACTTCTTGTCTTTCACCAATCCCTGCGCCATCAGCGACCGGCCGCAGGTTTTGACATACATCGAGTTCTGGCTCTCGATGTGGAACATGAACTTCTTGCAGCCCTTGCCACGCAGCTCGTCGGAGTTGCCGCCGGTGTTGATGAAGAGGGTGCGCGTGCGCTCGGCCACCTGGCTGATCGCCAGACACGACGCCGACGAGATCTCGCCGATGATGCAGGCCACCTTGTCGCGCTCGACCATGCGTTCGGCTTTGGTCGACGCGGTCTGCGGGTTGACCGAGTCTTCTTTCAGCAACTCGACCTTGCGGCCGTTGATGCCGCCTGCCGCATTGATCTCGGCCACCGCCATGTCGGCGGCCTGAACCGCAAATTCGCCCAACGGGCCGAGGAAGCCGGTGCGCGGCGTGAGGTGTCCGATGCGGATCACGTCCGACTGCGCGCGCACCAGCGCCGGAAAGCCCAGCGCCGCGATGGCTGATGCGCCGGCAACGACGCTGCGCCGACGGGTGTCGATGGATTCGCTCATGGGCTTCGTCTCCTAATTTGGGCTGTTGGCGAGTCACAGCCTTGCCATCAGTCTGTGATCACAGTTATCCTGCCCTCGCTGCTGCGCTTTGTCCAGCGGGCATCCACTCAAACCCGATTCGACGCACGACCGGCCTGACTGTTGCGCATGCCTGCCATCGATCCGACCCTGGGCACGCAGGTGCAGTCGCATCTGCGCGCGCAGCTCATCACCGGCATGCTGGCACCGGGTGATCGGCTGTCGCTGCGCACGCTGGCGCAGGAACTCGGCGTGTCGATGCAGCCCGTGCGCGACGCCGTGTCGCGGCTGGTGGCCGAGCGGGCGCTCGAGGTGTCGCCCAAACGCGCGGTGCTGGTTCCGCTGATGTCGGCGCCGCAGTTTCGCGAGCTGGTGTTGATCCGCATGAACCTCGAAGGCATGGCGGCCGAGCACGCGGCGCTTCAGCGCGGTGGTACGCACCGGGCGGAGATGCGGCGACACGACGCGGCATTCCGTCGCGAGAGCCGGCGTCGCACGCCGGACGTCGATGCGGCCATCGTCGCCAACGCCAACCTGCACTTCGCGGTCTATCGCGCTGCGGGCATGCCCACGCTGACCGCCCTCATCGAAGGGCTGTGGCTGCGCATCGGGCCGCTGCTGAACCTCGACCTGCGCGTCGGCACCGGCCGCTTGGCGAGCGGCATTGCCGCGACTTGCCATGCGCAGATGGTGGCCGCCATCTCGAGCGGCGACGCTGACGCCGCACGCAACGCGCTGCACGAAGACATCCGCAACACGGCCGAATACATCCTGGCCAGTGGTGCGCTGCCGCTGAAATAGCTCCTTCACCCACGATACGGACGCCGCCATGGATCTCGGACTGAAAGACGCAAGCGTGATGATCTCGGCCGGCGCGGGCGGCATCGGCTTGGCGATTGCGCGTGCCTTCGTTCGCGAAGGTGCGCGGGTCAGCGTGTGTGACGTGGATGTTGCCGCATTGAAGGCCTTGGCAACCACCGACGCATCACTGCATGCGGTTGCATGCGACGTTTCGCAGCGCGATCAGGTGGCACGCTGGTTTGGCGCGGCGCGGGCCCACCTGGGCGGGCTGGACTGCCTGATCAACAACGCCGGCATCGCAGGCCCCACGGGCAAGGTCGACGCCATCGACCCTGACGACTGGGACCGCTGCATCGCCATCGACCTGACCGGCCAGTTCAACTGCGTGCGTCTGGCCGTGCCGTTGCTGCGCCATTCACCGAATGCCAGCATCGCCAACGTGTCGTCACTCGCCGGCCGACTTGGTTTTGCACTGCGCACACCGTACGCCGCGGCCAAGTGGGGCGTGATCGGCCTGATGCGCTCGCTGGCCATCGAGCTCGGCCCCGACAACATCCGCGTCAACGCGCTGCTTCCCGGCATCGTCGCGGGCCAGCGGCAGCAGCGCGTGCTGAACGCCAAGGCCCAAGCGCGCGGCGTGTCGTTCGAAGAGGTCGAGCGCAGCGCTTTTGCCGGCACGTCGATCAAGCAGTACGTGAGCGAGGAGCAGCTGGCCGACTACGTGGTGTTCTTGTCCAGTGCTCGCGCGGCGACGGTGTCGGGGCAGGCGATTTCGGTTTGCGGAGATACGCAGATGCTGAGTTGAATCCGATCTACGATCCGCCCCCCAACAACCGATAACGGAGACATCGCCATGAAGCTCAACGCCATCACCGCTGCCGTCGCGGCCGCTCTTTGCATGGCCGGCGCGAACGCACAGATGATCGAGAAGTGCCACAAGTCGAAGTGGGGCGCCGACGATCAGGCGGGTGCGATCAACAACATCACCAGCGCCAACGTGCTCGACGCCGTCAAGCTCGTCAAGCGCGGCAAGTCGATCCGGATGGGCATCGAGACCAACAGCAAAACGCCTGCCTTCCCGCCGCGCACGTTCAACGTGACCGTGCTCACGCCGGGGCAGGAATACGGCGGCTCGCTGGGCGAGACCAAGACCAACTACCACGACGACATCATCACCGGCTGGGTCGGCGTCGGCTCGCAGATCGATGGTCTCGCGCACATCGGCATCGATGGCGTCTACTACAACTGCCTGCAGGGCAAAGACATCGTGTCGGCCGGTGGGATGAAGAAGCTGGGCATCGAGAACGTGCCCGCGATCGCCACGCGCGCAGTCATCCTCGACATGGTCGGCCTGACCGGCAAAGACCCGGTGCCCGAAGGCACCGCGTTCAACCGCAAGGAGATCAACGACGCACTGGCACGCCAGGGCAATATGAAGATCAACAAGGGCGACGTGGTGATCTTCTACACCGGCTGGACCAAGCTGATCGGCAAGGACGACAAACGCTACGGCTCGGCCGAACCGGGCCTGGGCGTCGACGGCGCGAACTACCTCGCGTCGTTGAATGTCGCGATGGTCGGCGCCGACACCTGGGGCCTCGAGGTGCTGCCGTTCGAGGACCCGAAGAAGGTGTTCTACGTGCACCAGATCCTGCTGCCGATGAACGGGATCTACATCCTCGAGAACGTGAACGCCGAAGAAGCGGTGAAGGACAAGGTCTACGAGGGCATGTTCACGCTCGGGCCGTCGCGCATCACGGGCGGCGGTGCAGGCGATCATCAATCCGATCTTCGTGTATTGAGCCCCGCGACTCGGGTTCGCGCGGTGGTGGGCTCGCCATGAACCTGCACCGCGTCGACCTTGTCTCGCTGTCGCTGTTCACCCTGGTCGCGCGCACCGGCAGCATCAGCAAGGGGGCCGAGTTGGCGCGCCTTGCTGTCGGTGCGGCCAGCAAGCGCATCACCGATCTGGAAGACAGCGTCGGCGCCACGCTGCTCGAGCGCCACTCGCGCGGCGTGACGCTGACCGCTGCGGGGCAGGCGCTGCATCGTCATGCGCAGCGCATCCTGGCTAACGTCGATCAACTCGCGGCCGACCTGTCGGACCACGCGGCCGGCATCGTCGGCGTGGTGCGCCTGTGGGCCAACACGTCGGCCGACCACTCAGTTCCTGCCCGGCGATCTGGCCGGCTTCATCTCGGCGCATGCAGGGGTGCGCATCGAGCTTCAAGAGAAGGACAGTGCCGATACGGTGCTGGCGGTGTTGGATGGCCGCGCCGATCTGGGCATCTTCGCCGAGCGCACGCCAACGCTCGGGTTGCAGACCCTGCACTACCGACGCGACAAGCTCGTGCTCGTCGTGCCGAAGGGCCACGCGCTCGCGGCGCGCGAGACGATCGCCTTCGCCGACGCCACCGAGCACGAGTTCGTCGGCCTGTCGCAGGCCACATCGTTGGCGCAGCGCCTTGCGATCGAGGCGCAAGCGATGGGCCAGCGCGTTGCGCGTGCGCATCCACGTGCGCAGCTTCGACGCCATGTGCCAGATGGTGGCGGTCGGCTTGGGCATCGGCGTGCTGCCCGACGCGGCGGTGAAGCCGCACGCCGCATCGATGGGGCTGCACCGCATCGCGCTGACCGACGCCTGGGCCGAGCGCGAGCTGTTGATCGGCTTGCGCGACGTGCAGGCGTTGGCGCGGCCCGTCAGGCTGCTGTTGGATCACCTGACGCAACCGCCAACCAGCATCCGTCGAACCAACACTCGTTCGCCCTGATCCCGACGACGCGGGTGCCAGCCATCAAGTCCGCAACAACCGCTTCACCGCCCCCTCATCCCACTCGATTCCGTTCCCCGGCCGATCGGGCACCACCACGACGCCATCACGTACCTCGAACGGCGCCGCCAGAAATGGATGCGCCCAATCGCGCCACTCGAGCCAATCCGCCGTCTCGCTCACGCGCAGCAAATGCGCGCTGACCTCGGGGTATAGGTGGCTCGACAGCGGCAGCCCCGCGGCCCCTGCGATCGCGGCGCAGCGCAGCCAGCCGGTCACGCCGCCGATGCGCATCAGGTCGGGCATGTACAGGTCGGCCGCTTGCGCCTGCACCGCGCGCCAGAAGCCGCGAGGGCCGTAGATGTTTTCGCCGATCTGGATCGGCGTCTTCAGCTCGCGCGCCAGTTGCGCGCAGCCCTCGAGGTCGTCGAACTGGATCGGCTCTTCGAACCATTGCAAGCCCTGGTCGTCGAGTGCGTGCAGCCTTAAGAGCGCCTCGCCGCGGTCCAGCGCCTGGTTGAAGTCCGACATCAAGCGCACGCCTGGGCCGATCGCGTCGCGCACGATGCGCACCGCCTCGAGGTCGGCGGCGAGGGTCGTGCGGCCGAAGCGCATCTTGATCGCGCCGAACCCGCCTTCGTTGACCAGCGAGTGCGCCTCGGCGGCCAACTCGCCTGGCGGCAGCAGCCACAAGCCATTCGTGTTGTAGGCGCGAACCGGCCCGACGCTGCCGCCCAGGCAAGTCGCCAGCGGCTGGTTTGCGGCCTTCGCGAACGCGTCCCAGATCGCCATGTCGAGCCCGGCCGCCGCGATCAGGCTGACGCCTTCGCGTCCGTGCAGGTGCAGCGCCTGCACGCTGCTGCGGAACGCGTCGATCGGCGCGAGCGGCGCGCCGACCAGGCGCTCGGCGGCGGCCTCGATCGCCGGCACGATGTAGCGCGCCGAGCCGAGCACGTAGGGCTCGAGGTAGGCGCGTCCGACCACGCCTTCGTTCGTGCGCAAGTCGATCAGGATGAACGGCCACTCGGTGAAGCGCCCGACGATCGGGTTCGACACGATCGGCCGCCGCAGCGGCGCGACGACGACGCGCAAGCCGACGCTGTGCAGCGTGAGGCGGGTGGCGGGGCTGGGGTTGACCATGGGGCGGCTCCAGAGGGGAAGGTGGCGAAGCACGTTCGGTCAGCGCGAGTCCGCTGTCAAGGCTGTCGGCGTGGATGTCGGCGTGGATGGCGGCGTGGATGGCGGGCGGATCTCGGGCTTTCCCGCACCCGCTTTCGCGAACCGCGAAAGCTGTTCTCTCGTCGCGGTCATTCCGCGGCGGGCTCGTGCTTTCCACAATCTCCCCGGCTGTTCGAACGAACCGACAAACGCAGGAGACATCGACATGAAGACCCGCATCGCCTTCGCGGCGCTCGCGCTGGCATTGGCTGCCGGCGCCGCCGCCGCGCAGGACAAGTACCCGAGCAAAACCGTCACGGTGATCGTGCCGCAGGCGCCCGGTGGCGCCAACGACACCATCGCGCGCATCGTCGCGCAGAAGCTCACCGAACAGACTCGGCCAGCAGTTCATCGTCGACAACAAGCCCGGCGCGGGCGGCAACCTCGGCACCGCGGCGGCGGCGAAGGCGAAGAACGACGGCTACACGTTGGTGCTCACCGTCAACAGCGCGCACGTCATCAACCCGGCGCTGTACAAGAGCACCGGGTTCGATCCGGTGAAGGACTTCGAGCCGATCACGCCGGTGGCCACCGCGGGCTACGTGCTCGTCGCGAACAACGAGTTCAAGCCGAACAACGTCAATGAGTTGGTCGCGGCGGCGAAAGCGGCGCCAGGCAAGATCAACATCGCGTCGGCGGGCAACGGCACGCTCAATCACCTGATCGGCGAGATGCTCGGCAAGGCCGCAGGCATCGATCTGCTGCACGTGCCGTACAAGGGTGCGTCGGCGGCGGTGACGGATCTGGTGGGCGGGCAGGTGCAGGTGTCGGTGCAAAGCCTGCCGTCGTCGATTGCGTTCATCAAGAGCGGCAAGCTGAAGGTGCTGGGCGTCGTCAACGAGAAGCGCGTGGCCGCGCTGCCCGATGCGCCGACGATCGGCGAGACGCTCGAGGGCTTCGGCTCGACGCCGTGGTACGGGCTGCTGGCGCCCGCGGGTACGCCCAAGGCGATCGTCGCGCAGCTTCAGGCTGAAGTGGCGAAGGTGCTGGCTGCGCCCGACGTGAAAGAGAAGCTCGCGCAGGTGGGGTGTGAGCCCTCCGTCAGCACACCCGAACAGTTCGCCGCGATGATCAAGGACGACTTGCCCAAGTGGGCCAAGATCGTCAAGGACAGCGGCGCGACGATCGATTGAGGAGCGCCGCCATGCAAGCAGGAGCTTTGAAAGGACTGAAGGTCGTCGAGATGGGTCAGCTGATCGCGGGCCCCTTCGCCGGCAAGACGCTGGCCGAGTTCGGCGCCGACGTGATCAAGATCGAGCCGCCCGGCGCGGGCGATCCGCTGCGCAACTGGCGGCTGATCAAGGACGGCACGTCGGTGTGGTGGCAGGTCCAGTCGCGCAACAAGCGCTCGATCGCGCTGGACCTTCGCCAGAAGGAAGGGCAGGACATCGCGAAGAAGTTGATCCGCGAAGCCGACGTGCTGATCGAGAACTTTCGCCCCGGCACGCTCGAGAACTGGGGCATGGGCTACGAGGCGCTGTCGAAAGACAACCCCGGCCTCGTGATGCTGCGCATCAGCGGCTATGGGCAGACAGGCCCGTATCGCGACCTGCCGGGGTTCGGCGCGATCGGTGAGGCGATGGGCGGCCTGCGCCACCTGTGCGGCGAGCCCGATCGTGTGCCGGTGCGCTGCGGTATTTCGATCGGCGACACGTTGGCCGCGCTGCACGGCACGGTCGGCGTGTTGACGGCGCTTTACCACCGCAAGGTCAATGGCGGCAAGGGTCAGGTGATCGACGTCGCGCTGACCGAAGCCGTGCTCAACGTGATGGAAAGCCTGATCCCCGAGTACAGCGCGTTCGGCGTCGTGCGTGAGCCCGCGGGTTCGGCGCTGCCGGGCATCGCGCCGAGCAACGCTTACCGCTGCACCGACGGCGTGGTGCTGATCGCGGGCAACGGTGATTCGATCTTCAAGCGGCTGATGACGACGATCGGCCGCGACGATCTGGGCAACGACGCTGGCTTGGCTGACAACGCCGGGCGCGTGGCGCGCGTGGTCGAGTTGGACCACGCGATCGAAGTGTGGACATCGAAGCGCTCTGTCACCGACGTGCTGGCGCTGTTGGGCGAAGCTAAGGTTCCGGCCGGGCGCGTCTACACCGCGAAAGACATCGTCGAAGACCCGCACTTCCGCGCGCGCGACATGATCCTGAAGCAGGCCACGCGCGATGGCTATGACATCGACGTACCGGGCGTCGTGCCTAAGCTGCTCGGCACGCCGGGCACGGTGCGCACGTCGGCGCCCAAGCTCGGTGACGATACCGACGGCGTGCTGGGCGAGATCGGCTTTTCATCGCAAGACATCGCCGCGTTGCGCGGCCGCAAGGTGGTGGCATGAAGAACGGCAAAAGAATCTACATGCAGGAAGTCGGCACCCGCGACGGGTTGCAGGCCGAAGCAGCATTCGTCGCGACCGAAGACAAGATCGCGCTCGTGAATGCGCTGTCCGACGCGGGGCTCGCGAAGATCGAGGTCACCGCGTTCGTCTCGCCCAAGGCGATCCCCGCGCTGCGCGACGCCGAAGTCGTACTGCGCGAAATCGCGCGCCGGCCCGGCGTGGTCTACAGCGCGCTGGTGCCCAACGTGCGCGGTGCCGAGCGCGCGATCGAATCGAAGGCCGACGAGCTGAACCTGGTGATGTCGGCGAGCGAAAGCCATAACCTGTCGAACCTGCGCATGCTGCGCGAGCAGTCGTTCGCTGGTCTCGCGGAAGTGGCGGCGACGCGCGAAGGGGCAGGCCGCGATCAACGTCTCGCTGTCGTGCGCGTTCGGCTGCCCGATGGAAGGCGACGTGCCCGAGGCGACCGTGCTCGGGTGGTGCGACCGCTACGTGAACGAGATGGGCGCGCATGGCGTCACGTTGTGCGACACCACCGGCATGGCGTTTCCGACGCAGGTGTCGTCGCTGACGCGCGCGTTCCGCGAACGATGGCCGCAGACCGAACTCACGCTCCACTTCCACAACACGCGCGGCATGGGCCTGGCGAACGTGCTCGCCGCGATCGAGCGCCGGTGCCGACCGCTTCGACGCGTCGATCGGCGGCATCGGCGGCTGCCCCTACGCACCCGGCGCCAGCGGCAACGTGTGCAGCGAAGAGATCGTGCACGCGCTCGAGCTGATGGGCTACGACACCGGCGTCGACGTCGCGAAGCTGGTCGACGCGGCGAAACGCCTGCCGGCACTGATCGGGCACGACATCCCGAGCCAGATCGTCAAGGCCGGGCGACGGATGGACCTGCATGCGCGGCCGGCCGATTTCGATGCAATCCGCGAACGCGCGTTGGCTCGAAGCTGAGGAGACACCCACGCCCCGCAGTTTCGCGCCAAGCCCGCACTCGGGTTTTCGGATTGCCTGATGCGCGAGATCGCGCGCAAGGCCGGCCACCTGCCTCTGGCTACCTTCGACAAGGCCCTTGGCCGCATGGACGGCACGCAACGCTTGTAGGCCGGACCTCGCGTTCTTCGGTTGGCGAAGGCGGTGACCGCTTAGAGCGCTACCTAGAAGGACACGCACGACAGGACGTCGGCGCGCAGCACCGACTGCTGTTCGAAGAGAGCCTTGTAGTCGGTGCGGATCTGCTCGACCGCGCGGTTGGCATCGCCGCTGCCGCGTGCCGGATACAACAGGATCAAAAGCTTCGAACCCTCGACGAGGATCTTGCCGCTCGAATCGCGGAACTGGCCCACGCCCGACAGCAGCGTCAGCCCGTCCGGAAAACGCGGCGTGACGTAGCCGTCGACAAAGGCCTTGAACTCTTCTTCGGTGACGATGCCGCTCGGCTTCGACAAACCGAAGAACAACTCCGTGCGCGCGAACGTTTGTGCCACGGTGCAACGGGCGAGATGGGGCGCAGCGGTATGTGCTCTTGTCGCGTCGGCAGCGTTGCGCGCGAGCGCGACGGGCGGCCCGGCCAGCGTCAACGTCAGGCCTGCGACGCAGGCGGCCAGCAGATGGCGACGGCGAGATGAGGATGGCGCGACTGGCGTGCCGGGGCGAGGATTCGACATCGAAGGCTCCAGGCGGGAACGTGCAGCGAGCATTCTTGCGGCCCGTGCCCCACGCGTCTTGGACGATTGCGACATGTTGTGCCTCGCGCAGAACACGCGCGCCGCGACTACAGTCGTCTTGCGCCCGCATGAACCCCTCCACCGTCATCGACCCTCCCGACCTCCCGCACTTCGCCGACATGGGCACGCTGATCCGCGGCCATGCGCGTGCGGCGCCGTCGCGCATCGCGCTGATTCACGGCGACGAGCATGTCGACTACGCCACGCTCGACGCGCGCATGGACGCTGTTGCGGCCGCGTTGCAGCGAGATGGGCTGCGCGCGCGGGACGTTGTCGCGATCTGCGCCGCCACGTCGATCGACTACGCGGTGGTGTTCCTCGGCGCGTTGCGTGCCGGCGCTGCCGTAGCGCCGCTGCCGCCCGGCGCCACACCGGCCACGCTCGCGCGCATGCTCGACGACGCCGATGCGAAGCTGTTGTTCGCCTCGCCCGGCGTCGATGTTGGTGGCGCCGACATGCCCACAGTGACGTTCGACGACGCAACGCTGGGCGGCTTTGCGTCATGGCTCGCGAGCGTGGGTGCGGGCGCGGCTGCGTTCGTCGACGTCACGATCGACCCCGACGCGCCGTTCAACATCATCTATTCGTCGGGCACCACCGGCGAGCCGAAGGGCATCGTGCAGCCGCAGTCGATGCGCTGGGCCTATGCGAAGCGCGCGCACCGCTTCGGCTACGGCCCTGACGTCGTGGCGCTGGTGTCGACGCCGCTGTACTCGAACACGACGCTGGTGGTGTTCTTCCCCGTGTTGGCCTTTGGTGGCTGCACGGTCTTGATGCCGAAGTTCGATGCACGGCGCTGGCTCGAGCAGGCGCAAGCCCACCGCGTCACGCACGCGATGCTGGTACCGGTGCAGTACGAGCGGCTGCTGTCGCATGCCGACTTCGACCGCTTTGATCTTTCCGCCTTCCGCTACAAGTTCGCGACCAGCGCACCGTTCGCCGCGGCGACCAAGCTCGAGGCGATCAGGCGTTGGCCCGGCGAGCTGATCGAGTTCTACGGGTCGACCGAAGGCGGCGGCAGTTGCATCCTCGAGGCCAGCCGGCACCCGACCAAGCTCGCGACGGTTGGCCAGCCGGCGCCCGGCCACGACATCCGCCTGATCGACGAAGACGGGCGCGAATTGCCGGGCCATGCGGTCGGCGTGGCTGGCGAGGTCGTCGGCCGCTCGGCCAGCATGATGAGCGGCTATCACAAGAAGCCCGACGCCACGCTCGAGGTCGAGTGGTTCGACGCGCGGGGCCTGCGCTTCATCCGCAGCGGCGACGTGGGCCGCTTCGACGCCGACGGCTTTCTCGAGTTGGTCGACCGCCGCAAAGACGTGATCATCTCCGGCGGCTTCAACGTCTACCCCAGCGACCTCGAGGCGGTGCTGCGCGAACACGTCGGTGTGGCCGAAGCCGCCGTGGTGGGTGTGCCTTCGGCGCGCTGGGGCGAGACGCCCGTGGCCTTCGTTGTCGTGCGCTCGCCTTCGAATGCTGATGCGGCCACCGACACGTCAGCGCTGCTGGCCTGGACCAACGAGCGCCTGGGCAAAACGCAGCGCCTTCACGACCTGCTCATCGTCGACGAGCTGCCGCGCAGCGCGATCGGCAAAGTGTTGAAGCGGGAACTGCGCGAGCGCTACGGGCTCGAGCTTCGCGAGCGTTGAGGTCTTCCACGTGTCCCGTTGGTTGCGCGACCCCGCTGCCCGCCACCGCCTTGCCACGGTGCTGCTGTGGCTGGTGCCCGGCGGTGTGGTCGTCGAACTACCTGATCGCGCGCGCTGCCGGGCCGCATGTGCCGCCGCACATCCTCGCCTTCGGTCGCTGGGCCATCGTGTTCGTCGTGTTGTTCGCCTTCTGCTGGCGCGGCCTTCTGGCGCAGCCGCAGCGGCTGCGTGACGAGTGGTGGCATTGCCTGGTGCTGGGTGCGTTGGGCATGTGGATCTGCGGCGCGTGGGTCTACATCGCCGGGCACACGACGACGGTGACGAACATTGCGCTGGTGTATGCGGCGGCACCCGTGGGCATTGCGCTGGGCAGCGCGAAGCTGTTGGGCGAGCATCTCGGGCGCGCGCAAATGCTGGGCATGGCGCTGGCGCTGTCCGGCGTGGTGTTCGTGATCGTGCGCGGTGACGTGGGCGTGCTGGCGTCGCTGTCGTTCACCGTCGGTGACCTCTGGGTGCTGGCGGCGATGCTGGCGTGGGTGGCGTATTCGATCCTGCTGTTGTATTGGCCCACGAAGCTGAACGCGCTCGAGCGGCTGTGCTGCATGGCCGCTGGCGGGCTGGTGGCGATGCTGCCGTTCACGGTTGTCGAGGTGGCGGCGCTGGACCATGCGCTGACGTGGCGCGCCTGGGGCCTGATCGCGCTGGCCGCGCTGCTGCCGGGGCTGATTTCGTACCTGGCCTACGGCTTCATTCAGCGCGAACTGGGCGCGGCGCGCACGGCGCTGATGCTGTATTTGGCGCCGGTGTATGGCGCGTGGCTCGCGTGGTGGCTGCTGGGCGAGCCACCGCGCTGGTTCCACTGGGTTGGTGCGGCGTTGATATTGCCGAGCATTCACCTTGCGTCGCGTCGGTCGCGGGGCAGGGCGGGTTGAGCTATCGTCGATTGCGATGTCTGCCCGAGATCACGACCACGACCACGACCACGATCACGACGATCACGTCGGCCACGATCACGGCGGCCACGATCACGGCGGCCACGATCACGCCGGCCACGATCACGCCGGCCACGTCACGCCGGTCACCACCACGGCCCTGTCACCCACGACCGCGCCTTCGCGTTCGGCATCGCGCTGAACCTCGCGTTCGTTGGTATCGAAGCCTGGTGGGGCTGGCGTGTCGACTCACTGGCGCTGTTGGCCGACGCGGCGCACAACCTCAGCGACGTGGCCGGGCTGGTGTTGGCGTGGGGCGGGGCGTATGCCGGGCGCATTCGGCCCGATGCGCTCTACACCTACGGCTGGCGGCGCGCCAGCATCCTGGCGGCGTTCTTCAACGCGTTGCTGCTGCTGGTGGCGATGGGGTCGCTGGGGTGGGAAGCGGTGCAACGGCTGTCGGTGCCGCAGGCAGTGCAGGGGCTGCCGATCATCGTCGTGGCGGCCATCGGCATCGTGGTCAACAGCGCGACGGCGTTGCTGTTCATGCGCGGCAGCAAGCACGACATCAACCTGCGTGGCGCATTCCTGCACATGGCGGCCGACGCGCTGGTGTCGTTGGGCGTGGTGATCGCGGGTGTGCTGGCGCTGGCCTACGGCTGGACACGCGTCGACCCCGTGGTGAGCCTGGTCATCGCGATCGTCATCGTCGTCGGCACGTGGCGGCTGTTCCGGCAGTCGCTGCGGCTGATGTTCGACGGCGTGCCCGAGCACGTGAATCTGGCTGAGGTGCGCGGCTCACTGGTGTCGATGCCGGGTGTGACGCAGGTCGACGACTTGCACGTGTGGGCCACGGGCACGTCACAGACCGCGTTGACTGCGCATCTGGTGATGCCCGCAGGCGCCGATGACGAGTTTCTGAAGCGCGCGGCGCAGCTCTTGGAAGAGCGCCACGACATCACCCATGCCACGCTTCAGGTGGCGCGTTCGCCGCTCGGGCTGAACTGCGCGACGTCGCTTCCGATGCCGGGGTCAGCGGGGCAGGGTGTCGGACACGTGCACGGCAGCGGCCACACGTAGCCGCGCGCTGCCGTCCTGCTCGCGCACGGTCGCGGCGTGTGTCTTCTGCACGTCGACGTAGGCGGCTTTGGCTGCCGGGGGTCGGGTCGGCGTGGCTTGCGCCAACAGCTCGCCACTGCCGGCGCAGGCGACGATCAGCGCAAGGGTCAGCAGGACGTTCTTCATACGCGGGCTTCCAGACAGCAGAAGGAGGAGCCTCGATCGTAAAAGTGGCGGGCCGGGTTGCGTACGCCCGCGTCGCGCGCACGCACGGGCGCGGCGTGACGTGTGTCACGCTTCCCGGGCTGACAACGCGGCTTCGCCCAGCCGATCGACCAGGCCGCCCAGCCGTTGCGTACGCATCGCGATCGACGCACGCAGGCTTGCTTCGTCGGCCACCACCGTCACGTGGTTGCGTGCGCGCGTGATCGCGGTGTAGACCAGTTCGCGCGTGCAGGGCCGCTGCCAAGGCGACGGCAGCACCAGCGTCACGCGGTCGAATTCGGACCCCTGCGCTTTGTGCACGCTGGTGGCAAAGGCGGTTTCGACGGCAGGCAGCCGCGCCACGGGCCAGCGCGCCACGCTGCCGTCGGCACGCAGGAATGCGGCGTGGCGCAGGGCGGCGTCGGCTGGATTGCGCACGCGGCGCGGCAGCGTGGGTGGCGGCGGCAACACGATGCCGACGTTGCCGTTCACCAGGCCCAACGTGGCGTCGTTGCGCGTGACCATGATGGCCCGGCCGGGGAACCACGCGTCGCCCGGGGCGGCGCGAGCCGGCAGCGCCACGCCCGACCGGCGAACCAGCGCGCTGGCGCGTTGGTTCCACGCGCGCGTGCCGCTGGGGCCGTCGTGAACGGCGCACAACGCGCGCCAACGGTCCAGGGCTTGCAGGCATGCGATGACGGCGTCGTCATCGGCAGGGGCGTCCTCATTCGCACCCGCACCCGCACGCGTACGCGTACGCAATTCATCCAACGCGCCGAGATAGACGCGCAGGCTGGGCGCGATTTCGAGGCCTGCATCGGTCGGTGCGTGACGCCAGACGAGCTCTCCACCTTGTGCACCTTCGCGCAGCAGCGCGATGGCCGCATCGGCATCGCCGTCGCACACGCTGCGCGCCAGATGCGCGATGGCTGACCCGGTGCCGAAGCGATAGCCGCGTACAAGGTGCACGACCGCAGGCCGCGTGCGCGCGTCGGTCTCGCCCGCTGCGTCCGTGCCGGACGCCAGTTCGGCGAACACCGCGCCGGCCTGCACGGCGGCAAGCTGGTCTTTGTCACCCAGCAGCACCAGCCGCGCGTGTGCAGGCAGCGCGTCGAGCAGCAGGCGCGCCAGCTCCAAGTCAAGCATCGACGCTTCGTCGACCACGAGCAGATCCACCGGCAGCGGGTAGCGCGCATCGTGGCGCGGGCGCCCCGTGCGTGGGTGCACGCCCAGCCACGCGTGAATGGTGCGCGCGCGCAGCGTCGTGATCGGCGCGGCGGGTTCATCGGCTTGCGCCGGTTGCGATTCGCGCGCCGCAGCCAGCGCCTGCGTCACTCTTGCGGCGGCCTTGCCCGTGGGTGCGGTCAATGCGATCCGTGTGTCGGGTGATTGACGCAACACCAAGTCGATGATCCGCGCCAGCGTGGTTGTTTTGCCTGTGCCCGGCCCGCCACTGATGATCAGTACCGGCTTCACCAGCGCAAGCGCGGCGGCCAGCGCCTGCCGGTCGGGTGTGGTTTGCGCCTCGGTTGTCGTGGGGAATAGCGCGCGCAACCGTGCCTGCACGGCGGGTGTTGTCGTCGGCATCGCAACACCTTCTGCGGCAACGATGCGCCGCGCGATGGCGCGTTCGTCGTCGAACACGCGTTGCAGGTACAGCCGACCGTTGGGGTCGAGCACGAACGGCAGGTCCGCGTCGAGCGCGCCCACGTTGTCCGCGCCGGCGACGACCTTCGACGCCATCAGCGCGCGGCGCGCGGCCGCAGCGTCGATGCGGATGCACACGTGGCCTTCGTGCTGCGCAGCGATGAGTCTGGCGGCTGCGTCGGCCGCAGCGCGTGCCGCGATGTCATCGCCACCGAGATCCTTCGACCATCGCAACACGCGCGCGTGCATCGCAGCGGCCAGCGCCACCACGTCGGGCGCCGGTGTTTCGACGGTATCGGTTGGCGCTTCGACCTGTGCAGGTGAAAGTGCAGGTGAAGGCGCGGGGGAAGGCGCGGGGGAAGGCGCAGGTGCAAGCGACGCGCGCTCGACGTCGTCGAACAGCGGCATCTGCGATTCATCGGCAGCGCCTGCGCCCTTGGCACCGCGCCCTCGTCGGCCCGACGAAGAGACAGAAGAAGAGACAGAAGAAGAGCGCGTTGCCATCGCTTGTCGCCTTCACCCGAAACACTGCGCCAGCTGGTCGAGCACGGCAGGCTCGAGGCGGCGGTGGAAGACACCGGTGGGACGGCCCTGCGCATCGGCCCAACCCGGTCGGATGCCGCGCACGAACAGCACGAACGCGCCACCCCACGCGGCTTCGGCCTGCGCTTCGCCAAGGCAGCGCCGCAGGTGGCGCAGCAGCGCGATGGCATACAGCACGTGCTGAAGGTGGTAGCCGTGCGCCGCGATCGCGCGTGCAAGCGATGGTTGCGCGTAGTGCGAGGGCGTGTCGCCCAGGTGGTTCGACTTCCAGTCGGCCAGGTAGTAGCGGCCGCCGTGCTCGAAGACGGTGTCGACGAAGCCGCGCAATGCCCGTGGAATGGAAGGCCGCGGAATGGAAGGCCGCGGAACGCATGCGACGCGTCGAAGCCGGTGCCCAGCGGTGGCACCGAGAGGCCCAACGCGTGCAGTTGACGCTCGAGGCGTTCGAGCCGCAGCGCAGGCAGCGGCAGGTCGAACTCGAGCTCGTCGAGCCGCTGCGTGGTGCTCACGTCCTTCAGCGCGAGTCCTGGTGCGATCTCGGCGGTGGTCAGGTCACTCAGCATGCGCTCGAGCATCGCCGGTGCTTGTGCGCAAGCTCGTTGCGGATGCAGCCGCAGCGCCGCCGCACACGCGGCAGGCCAGGTGTCGGGGCGTGTGAAGTCGGCGCGTTCGAGCAACGCGTGCATCGCATCCCCCGCGGCTGGGCCGCGCGGGAAACGCAGGATGTCGTCCTCGGTGATGACATGAGCGTGGTCGACCGCGACAACTGCGTCATTGCCGTCATCACCGTCATTGCTGTCACCAGCGTCATCGTTGCCCGGACCTTCATCGGCCATGCCCGCATCGCGGTCGACGCCGCTGCCCAACGTGGGGTCGAGCGTGTCGAGCAGCCCATCGGGCGCCGCGGCGGCGTCCGCGCGCAGGAAGCTGCTGAAGCTGCCCAGACGCCACGACGCGCCGATCGGGCCGGGCGCGTCGAAGTGATGCACCTCCCGAGCGTCGTCGTTGCGCAGGTCGGCCGCGGTGCCGCCGTCGTTGTTGTCGTCGGGCAGCGGCTCGAACGACGCGTGCGGCGTGGCCTGCACGAGTGCGCGCCATGCACTTTCGATCAGCCGGCTGCGCGCTTCGGGCTTCGCGGGTATCTTGTGCCAGTCTTCGAACGCCGGCGTCTGAGCCGCGACGATGCGGTTGAGCATGCTGCGCAGGCTGGCACGCGAAGACCCGTGCATGTGCTGATCGACGACGAGGATGCAGCGATGTTCGGCCCGCGTGAGCGCGACGTACAGCAGGCGCAGCGACTCGGCGCGCGCGGCGTCATTCACGCGCTGCTTCACGTCGCCATCGACCTGCGCCCAATCGCGGAAGTCGAGCACCTGACGGTCCTCGTCGTCGTGCCATCGGCGTGTACCGCCCTTGTCGCGCGGCGCGTTTTCATGCCAAAGGAACGGCAGCACGACGATTGGGTATTGCAAGCCTTTGGCGCGGTGCACGGTGACGATCTGCACCAGTTGACGGTCCGACTCGAGGCGCAACTGCGTGTCCTCGCGGCCTTGCGCGTTCCTGCGCTGCTGCCCCAGCCAGCGCAGCAGCGCCTGCGGCAGCGGCGTGTCTCGCTCCTGGCGGCCCAGCAGTTCCATCAGGTGCAGCAGGTTGGTCATGCGGCGCTCGCCGTCACGGCCGCCCAGCAGACGCTCGGCGGCGCCGACATCGTCGAGCGCCTGCGACAACATCGCCGCGATGCCATGGCGCTGCCACGTGCCGCGCCATGCCAGCAGGCGCGCGAGCGTGGTCTCGAGCGCGGCTTCCGCGTCTCGGATCACGTCGTCAACCAAGTCGCCAGCCAAGGGGTTGGTACCGGCGGCGTGCAGCGCTGCCAAGCGCTCGGCATCGACACCCAACAGCGTGCTGGCCATCGCAGCGCGCAGCTTGCCGGTATGGCCGGGGTCGAGCATGGCGTGCAGCAGCACGTCGATCTCGGCGGCGTCCAGGCTCGCGAACACGCTGGCACGCGACAGGTCGACGCTGGCCACGCCCACGTCGGCCAACGCGCGGCGCATCGTGCGGCCTTCGACGTTCGTGCGCACCAGCACCGCGATGTCGCCACCCCGCAGCGCACGATCGTCGCAGCGTACAAGGCCGGCGCGAGCGGCCTCGAGGGTGCGCGCGATGTCGGCGGCGCAGGCGCGTGCGGCGGCTTGTTTGGCGGCGGCGGTGCTGTCGAAGCCGGCGGGCAGCGACCAGATGCGAAGCGCGGCCGATGCGACAGGCTCACGTTCGTCGACAAACGGCTTGCGCCGTGCGTCGCCCGCTTCACTGGCACGAAAGGCGAGGCGGCTGTCGCCGAACACGTGGGGGTGGCGCGAGAACAGTGCGTTCAGCGCGTGCAGCAACTGGGGCGACGCGCGCTGGTTGCGCTCGAGGCTCCACACGTGCGCGCCTGCGCCGTTGCGCGCGTGCAGGTAGCTCTCGAGGTCTGCGCCGCGGAACGAGTAGATCGCCTGCTTGGGGTCGCCGACAAGGAACATGCATGCGTCGGTGCCGCCATACAGCTTGCTGAAGATCCCCAACTGCACCGGGTCGGTGTCCTGGAACTCGTCGACCAGCGCGGCGGGCAGTCGCTGCCGCACCGCGGCGACGAGCGCGTCGTCGTCGTGCAGGCGTTCGTGCGTGCGCGTCAGCATGTCTTGAAACGTCTGAACGCCTTGCGCGGCCTTGGCTTCGCGAAGGTGGTTCGTGGCCCGCTCGAGCATGCGCTGCTTCAGGCGTGCGACGTTGGCGCGCAGCGCGGCGTCGATGGCGTCGTGTGCGTCGAACACGGCCTGCAGATCGTCGAAGAGGTGCGGCGACGGAATCGGCGCGAGCTTCTTCGGCGCGTGTTCCTTCAACCATCCGCGGGTGAAGAGCTTCGACGGGTCGCGCACCAACGCAGCCGCGGGGTCGGCGGCGGCGAACAGCCGGTCCCAGAAGCGATGGGCCTGCGTGATGCGTGGCTTGGAGTAGCTCGAGCCACCGCTGGCCAGCATCAGCGCCTCGAGCGCGCGGCCGTTGTCGCGATGCCATGACGCGCTTGCGTGCTCGAAGCAGCGCTGGCGCTCGGCTTCCAGTTGCGCATAGCGGTCGGCTTCGCGCGCGGAGTTCCTGCCGCGACCTTCGTCGCCTTCTTCACCTTCGTCGCCTTCGTCACCGTCGGACCACAGCCGCTGCGCAAGCGGAAACGCCAGAGCGTCGCGCAGCAACGGCTCCCACTGCTCGGGCGACGCGTTGATTCGGGCAAGCTGCGTGGCCGTGCGCGGCGACAGGTCGGGTATGGCGATGTCGCGGCGCCAGAAGTCGCGCACGGCCGCCAGGCGAAGCTCGTTGTCGTCGGTCTGGGTTTCGACCTCCAGCGGCAGGCGCGCCGCGAAGGCCGACTCGTGCAGCACACGTTGGCAGAACGCGTGGATGGTGCTGATGGGTGCGTCGTCGAACTCGGCCAGCGCGCGCGTCACGCGAAGGCGCAGCTTGTCGTCGTCCAGGCCCGTATGTTCACGCGCCTGCGCCACGATGCGGGCCACAGCGGGGTCGGTGTGGTCAGCGTGGCTGCTGTCGAGCACATCGCGCGCGTGCAGCAGCCGTTCGCGCACGCGCGTGCGCAACTCGGCCACCGCGGCTTCGGTGAACGTGACGACGAGGATGGCGCTGATGGGCAGCCCGGTCTCGAGCAGCAGCCGCAGATGCAGCGCAGTCAGCGTCCAGGTCTTGCCGGTGCCGGCCGACGCCTCGAGCAACTGCGTGCCGTGCAGCGGCGCGGCGAACACGTCGAAGGGGGCAGGCGCAGTGGCGCCGCGACCGGGCTGGGTCACAGCTTTTCCTCGAGGTCGATCTCATTCGTCAAGCGCTGCCACAGCGTGCGATAGACCGTGTGCGCCGTCGCCTGCAAGCGCTGGTCGGTGGTCAGACTGCGACCGCGCCATGCCAACAGCACCCAAGGGTCACGGCGCTCGACGCTGCCAAACGGCGCGGCGGCATCGTCGTCCAACGGCGCCAGCGTTTTGCCCTGCGCCGCCTGCCACGACAGATCAGGCATGAAGGCGAGAGGCTCGCGCAGGCCCTGCGCCATCAGGCAAACCAACTCGCGAAGCGGCTCGGCCGGGATCGCTGGTGTACGGCAGCGGGTTCAGCGTCAGCTTCGTGTCGCGCGTGACCAGCACCGTGCGCGCGGCCTCGCGGTCGTCGACCATGAAGTTCAGCGCCAGATGCTCGATCCACGCTTCCAGCCGCGTGCGCGCGGTCAGCTTCGACGGGCGCCAGATCGACAAACCATCGTGTGGAAGATATTCCGTTGCGACAACAAGTTGCCACTCACCGTTGGGCGTGGATACAGGCAGCTCGACGGCCTTCATGCGCACCGTTGCGCCGCCTGCAAGCCACTGCGCTTGTTGGCGCAGCGCGTGCAATTCGTTCACGATGCCGGCGTCGCCGATCGCGCCGGCCGGCAGCAGCCCGCTGGCGCGTGCGTGCGCGGCAAGGGCTTGGTCGTCGGCACCGGCGCGAATGGCGGGCATCAACACACGCGCCAGTTGCGCGCGGTCGCGAGGGTCGAGCGCAAAGGGCTCGTCGGCGCGCAACGTGTCTTCGGCCCAAGGCAGTGCGATGCCCAACCGCTGCTGGAGGAACGCTCGCGAGGGGTTGGCGAAGAAGTATTGGAGGTCGGCGAGGGTGACCCGGCGCTGTGATTCGGGAACGGGTGGCAGCGGCCGCACGATCAGCGCGGCAGCGTCGTCGTTGCCGTCGAGGGCGAGGTCTTCGTCTTCGGCGTCGTCTGCTGCCGCCGTGGTGTCGGCGCGCGGTTCGGGTGGGGTGTCCTCGATGGACGATTCGATCGTCGAATCGGGCCCGAAGAGGTCGTCGTCGGCGTCAGCGTCACCATCATCGTCGGCGTCAACCCTGCCGGTCACAACGCTCGGATCGCGCGCGGCGTCGCGTGAACGCTCGAAGGCCTGCGCAAGCGCACGCGCGTAGCCACGATGGTGGCTTCGTCGACTCGGTGGTGCGTTGGGTTCGAAGAGTTCTGGCGCGAAGGGTTGCAGCGGGTGTTCGACGACGATGCGCGCGCGCAAGGCGTCGACGCTCGACGCCATCAGCGGCGGCCAGCGCTTCGATCCATTCGTCGACCACCGCCGCGGGCGGCAGCTCGTGGTTGTCGCGCTGGTCGCGGCCGGTGTAGCTGATCCAGAAGCGGTCGCGCGCGGCGAGCATCAGGTCGAGCAGCACGTCGCGTTGGTCTTGTCGCCGCTGGCGGTCGCCCAGGCGCGGCGCGCGCGCCATCAGGTCCCACTCGGCGGGCGCACCCGACGCACCCCAGGCTGCCGTCATTCAGGCCGAAGACGATGACGACGCGAAAGGGCAGGCGGCGCAGGCCCGTCATCGACGCGAAGTTCAAGCTGCCGCTGGGCACCGCGCCCGCCGCGCGAAGCGCGAGTTCGTGCCCGAGCGAATCGCGCATCAGCGTGGCCGACAGCTCGCGTGTTTCGCCAGCCGCACGCAGACGCGCGTGCCATTGCGCTAACGCCAGGCGCAGCGCGCGCAGACCCGCGTGTTCGGTCGGCTGCACGGGTGCCAGAAATTCGTCGATGGCCCACAGCAGGTGGCGCTGCCAATCGGCCGGCGTGTGTGCACGCGCCAGCAGTTGGCGCCACTGCGACAGCGAGCGCTGCAATGCGGCCAGCGACCCCAACAGCGCCGCGCGCGCGCCGCCGACCGTGGCGGCGGGCAGCTTGCCGACCAGCGGTTGGCGCAACGTGGCGGCGTCTTCGTCGAACGCGCGTCCTGCCGGCGCGAAAGCGTGGCCCATCAACAGGCGCTCGATCGCATCGTCCAGCGTCCACGCATCGTTGGCCGGCAGGTCCAGCGCCTGACGATGCGCGGCGTCGAGGCCGAAGCGCATGCCCGCGGTGTCGATCCAGTCGCGCAGGTTTGCAAGGTCATCGTCGGACCAGCGCAAGCGCTGCGCCACCAACGGCAGGTGCAGCAGCCCGTCGAGGTCGTCGGCGGTCCAACGTCCGCGGCCGGCGTTGATCAGCTGCAGCAGCGCGGCCGCCGCACCGCCGTCGTCACCACCCGAGCGGCCGGTGATGGCGTAGGCGATGTGTGCGTCACCGCTGGCCGCACCGAATACCGCGTCGATCATGGGCGCGGCGTCGTCGATGTTGGGCGTGGCCAGCAGCACCTCGTGCGGTGCCGGTGCATGCGGTCTGCGCGAAGAGCGCCAGCAGCCGCTGTTGGATCGCTTCGAGCTCGCGGCGCAACGAGTGCGCGATGTGGATCTCGACGGTATCGTCGTTGTCAGGGACGCTCTCGTCGTCGTCTGGCGTTGACGCGTGTCATCCAACTCGAGAATCGCGCGCTGCATGCGCGCCAGGCGCGATGTGCCCTGCGGTTCGACGAAGGCATCGGTGTCGACCATCGTCTGCGCCGAGGTGCTGTTGCAGCAGCGCGTGCTGCGCCTGCATCTGCG
Organism: uncultured beta proteobacterium; assembly: GCA_963738615.1. GTDB lineage: Bacteria > Pseudomonadota > Gammaproteobacteria > Burkholderiales > Burkholderiaceae_C > CAVTWY01. Next base: position 500,583 of record CAVTXI010000004.1, on the reverse strand, counting down.
CGCCCCACGCCGCCAGCAGCGGGTGGCCGACCTGCGCGTGCAGCGCGTGCACCGAGCCGCGTGCACGCAGTTGGCCAGGCGCTTGTCGCTGACCACGTCGACCCAGTAGGCACGAGACGGGTTCAGCGCGTAGACGTGCACGTCGATCACACGCGCGAGTGCAGCAAGCAGGTGCAGGTGCAGCGGCGCCATGGCAGGGCAGCGCGAACACGTGGATTTCGCGCGGCAACGTCGCGTCTGCGCGGGGGTCGGCTCGCCTCGAGAGACCGCACGAAGCGCTGCGCCGGGTGTTCGCCCGGCAGCCCCAGGTCGCGCTCGAGCGCCTGCCACAACGCGCGCTGCCAGGCTTCGTCGTCGATCCACGCGCGGTGCGCCGTGGTGCCCGGCTCGATCGACGCCGGTGCGGCCAGCGCGTCGCCGCGGCTCCAGCGCTCGAGCCAGTCATGACGGTAGGTGGTGTAGTGCTCGAGCAGTTGCGCGGTGCGCCGCGCGAAGGCGAAGCGCATCGTTTCGTCGCAGGCGTCGAGGTAGGGCGCAAGGCGCGCGCGGCGCTGCACGAAGGCCGGGTCGGCCAGCAGGCGGTCGATGCGCCACGCCAGCGTGGCGGCGTCGAAGGGCGTGTCGGCCGCGACACCCGGCACCTGCGCGGCCATCTGCCGCCACAGCCATTGCGCCAGGAACACGAAGCGCAGGTTGATCGCCACGCCTTGGCGCTGCGCGATAGCCATCGTCAACGCACGACGCTGCGCAAGGCTGTCGACGACCAGCGTGCAGCGGCTCGAGCGGCGAGCGTGGCGCGCGACGCTTCCAGCCGCGCCAGCAACGCGTCTTGCAGCGCTTCGATGCGGTTGGAAGTGACCAGGTACAGCATGCGGGAAGGGAGTATCGTTGTGCCCTCTATGAATCTTCGTACTGCGGGTCCGGTCGCTTTCGTCGCCATGGCGCTGATGGTCGGCTGCGCGAGCTACGGCCCGTCGGGCCTTCGGGTGGGGCAGGGCGCCGACGAAGCCACGCGCTCGATGGGCGTGCCCACGGCTCGCTATGCGCTGCCCGACGGTGGCTCGCGTCTCGAGTTCGCGCGCGGGCCCGTCGGCAAGCACACCTTCATGGTCGACGTCGACGCGGGCAGCCGCGTGCAGCGCTGGACGCAGGTGCTGAGCGAAGCCAACTTCGATGCCGTGCAGCCCGGCACGCCGGTGCAGAGACCTGCTGCTGGCGCTGGGCTCGCCGTCGCACCGTCGCGGCGGCGGCTGGCAGGGCGGCGAGGTCTGGTCGTGGCGCTATGTGTCCACGTTCTGCCAGTGGTTCCAGGTGTCGGTGATCGAAGGCAAGGTGCGCGATACGTCGTACGGGCCCGACCCGATCTGCGACGTGCGCGACGACAGCCTGGCGCGTTGGCGGGTGAAGTAGTCAGCTCACACGTCGTCAGGCCAAAACACCGGCAACCGCCTGAACCCGCGAAAGCGGATGCGCGGATCGCGCTCGGGCGCGCTGCCCGGTGCCAGTTTCGGAAACCGCGCGATCAGCCTCGGAATCGCGATGCGCGCCTCGAGGCGCGCCACGTTCATGCCGGCGCAAGCGTGCGCGCCGTGGCCGAACGCGACGTGAGGGTTCGGCTTGCGCGCAAGGTCCAGTCGGTCAGGGTCGGCGAACGCGGCAGGGTCGCGGTTGGCCGCGCCGATGCCCAGCGTGACGAAGGTGCCGGCGGGCCACGTGCGCGCCGCCAGTTCGATCGGCGCCGTCGTCACGCGGTTGTTGAGTTGCAGCGGGCTGTCGTAGCGCAGCAGTTCTTCGACCGCGGTCGTGATCAGCGCCGGCTCGCCTCGCAGCCGATCGAGCTGGTCCGGGTGCTCGAGCAACGCGTGCATGCCGTTGCCGATCAGGTTGGTCGTGGTCTCGTGGCCGGCGTTGAGCAGGAAGATGCAGTTGTGCAGCAGCTCGACGTGGCTGAGCTTCTCCCCCGACCGCTCGTGGCCGGCCGACGCCGGGTGTTCCCCCTGGATCAGTCGCGTCAGCACATCGACCTGCGGGTCACCCGGGTGCGCCTTGCGGTGCGCGACCAGGCCCTCGAGGTAGCCCAGAAAGTCACGTGTGGCTTGGTTCGCGCGATCGAGCACCTGCGTCGACGGCCGCGGTTCGAGGGCCGACAGGATCGCGAGCGACCAACCCTGCAGCGGCTCGCGCTCGTCGTGCGGCACCTCGAGCAGGTTGCCGATCACCTCGACCGGAATGCGCGCGGCAAAGTCAGCCACGAGATCGGCGTCGCCACGAGCTTCCATCGCGTCGAGCAGCCCATCGACCAACGCGATCACGCCCGCTTCCATGCGCGCGATGGCACGTTGGTTCAGCGCGCCCATCAGCAGCCGCCGCACGCGCGTGTGCAGCGGCGGATCGTTGAAGACAAGGCTGGTCGTGTGGTGCTCGTAGATCGGCGAGCCGACGCCGAGCTTGGGCGCGAACTCGACACGTTTGTCGGAGCTGACGCTGCTGCTGCGGTACACCGCGCTCACGTCGTCATGGCGGGTCAGGAGCACGGTGCCGGGGCTGAGTTCGTGCACCGGTGCGTGAACTCGCAGCGCCGCGTACCAGGGATACGGGTTGGCAGCGAAACCGCTGGGTGGATCGGCGAGGGAGAACGACGTGACATTCATGGAAATCGCCAGTGCCGTTCGAGTCAGCGTTCGTAGCGCCGCTTCAACGCGAGGATCGGCGATTCGAAGTACTTGAAGCTCAGGCCGGCGACGATGATGGTCACGATGGTCGTGCCGACGAAAGCGAAGACGCCGACGCTGGCTATGCCCACGGTCTTCAGCGCCATCTTGACAACGGCTGCGCAAAGCATGTGCAGCAGGTACATGCCGTAGCTGATGGTGCCAAGGTAGGCGAGTGCGCGCAGACGCAGCACGGCCGCGAAGGGGTGGCTTCGGGCCGCACCGATCGACACCACCAACCACGCGCACGCGATGTGCACCACAAGGTCGGGCCATCCGGGAACGATGAAGGCCCACGCCAGGACCAACGCCGCAGCCACGCTGGACAACGGATGCGCGAACCAAGGCGAAATCAACGCGTTCGTCGCCCTGCCGTGCAGCGCGACGGCCAGGGTCGACGCAAGGACCAACGCGAGCGGCACGCGCTGCGACCACTTGATGATGGACGCCCCGTCGTCCGCGCGCGCCAGCGCGATGTGGAGCGCGATGATGGCTGCCACGGCGGCCAACAGGAACACCAGCGCGCGCCGATTCGTGCCCAGCAGCACCAGCAGCGGCGGCCACACGAGGTAGAACTGCTCTTCCGCTGCCAACGACCACGCGAAGTAGAAGATCGTACGTTCACGCAACTCGACGAACCAGTTCGACGTGTACGTCGCGAACGACCCTAGGTTGCCGAAGAAGTCGCGCCCATAGGTCGAGTCGCGCTCGAACACCCACACCAGCACCACGTAGAGCGCCAGCGCGACGTAGTAGATCGGGAAGATGCGCAGCGTGCGCCGCATGTAGAACGCGGGCAGATCGATGCGGCCGTGCCGGTCGCGTTCGCGCAGCAGCAGTGACGTGATCAGGAAGCCGCTGATCGCGAAGAAGAGGGTCACGCCCTGGCTGCCGGCCCACGACAACGCCGAGTTCGGAAATGCCGAGCCCGCAGTGTGGTGCCAGATCACCCCCAGCACGGCGATCGCACGCAGACCGTCCAGGTCGTCGAATCGCCGCAGGGCGATGAACCGCGCGTGATCGTCAGCCACGGGCAACGCGGCCGGCCGCTCGAGCCGCACCTTGCACCAGTGCGTGCAGCTTGGCCACGGCGACCTCGCGCCGCATCGGTGCCATGCCGCAATTCGTGCAGGCCACGAGCTTCTCGCGCGCCACGAACTGCAACGCGCGGCCGATGGTGTGTGCCACCTCGTCGATGCTCTCGACGGTGTCGCTCGCGACGTTGATCACGCCCACCATCACGTCTTTGCCGTCCAGCAGCTTCATCAACTCCATCGGCACGTGCGAGTGTTGGCACTCGAGCGACACCTGGTCGATGCGGCTTTTCGCCAGCGCCGGGAACACCTGCTCGTACTGGCGCCACTGCTCGCCCAGCGTCTTCTTCCATGCGTTGTTGGCTTCGATGCCGTAGCCATAACAGATGTGCACGGCTGTCTTGCACCGCAGGCCCTGCGCCGCACGTTCCAGCGCCTGCACGCCCCAGCCCGCGGCGTCTTTCATGTAGACGTTGAAGGCGGGTTCGTCGAACTGCACGATGTCGACGCCGTCGGCCTCGAGGGCGAGCGCTTCGCGATTCAGCAGTTCGGCGAACGCCATGGCCAGCGCCTCGCGGTTGCCGTAGTGCTGGTCGGCCACGGTGTCGACGATCGTCATCGGCCCCGGCAGCGTGAACTTCAACGTGCGCGTGGTGTGTGCGCGCGCTACCCTGGCCTCCATCGCGTGCACGCGACCGTCGAGCGACAGCGGCCCGACCACCTGCGGCACCATCGCCTCGTAGCGGTTGTCGCGGATGCCCATCTTCACTTTGTTGGCGAAGTCGATGCCGCCGACCTTCTCGACGAAGCCGTGCACGAAGTGCTGCCGCGCCTGCTCGCCGTCACCGATGGTGGTCAGGCCCGCGTCTTCCTGTTCCTTCACCCACAGCAGCGTGGCGTCCGCCTTGGCCTGATCGAGCGCGGCGCCTTCGTGCTTCCACGTCGGCCAGAGCTTTTCGGTTTCGGCGAGCCACGAGGGCTTGGGAAGGCTGCCGGCAATGGCGGTGCGGAACATGACGCGCTCCTGGAAAGGGAGCGCATCTTAGGGCGTAGTCGACTCGCCGAACTGGCGCGCGTTACGGCGTCGCTACGGCGTCGCCACGCCGTAGCGAAGGTGCATCACGCGTGTGGTTTCGCCGGACGCACGTTCCACGACGCACAGGTTGTCGTAGTCGTTGCCGCCGTCGATCAAGCAAGCGCCCGCGGCACCGCCGAGCTCTGTGATCAAGGGTCCGAGCGTGTTGCTGTGCGGGGTGGCTGCCCACGACGGCTGCATCGCGAGCAGCGACGTCGTCAGGGCGATGGCAAGTGCTTTCATGATCGACTCCACACGGCAAACCGCGCCGCGCCGTATGGTCCCGCGGTTCATGGTCGAACGCATCCCCACGCGGGATGACGCATCGCCCCTTGCGCGAAGTGCTCGATCGACCTACGCGCCGAGCAAGCGACGCGCAAGCACGGCTTGCATGTCACGGCGGCCGTCGACGATCAGGTAGACGATGACTCGCGCGCCGATCACGCGGTAGATGACACGATAGGGTTTGAAGAACGCCTGCCGATAGTCCTTGATGCCGAGCGCGAGCAGTTCCTTCGGGTGGCTGCCCCGCTCGGGAAAGCTCGCCAGACCGGCCGCGACCTTCGTGATCTGGTCCAGCACGTGGTCGGCGTGCATCACGCTGTCGTGGGTGGCGATGTATTCGTGGATCGACTCGACGTCCTGCTCGGCGCCTTCGGTCAGCAGGACTTCGAATTTGCCGCTCTTGCCGGCCATCAAGCGGGGGTGCGCTTGGCGCGCAAGCGGGCCACGACCTTGGCGAGAGGCCTGACCTTGCCCGCCTCGACGTTGCGCTGACCCAGCGCCAATATCTTCAGCAGCGCCAGGGTTTCCTGCGTCTCGTCGTACGACGCCACGTCTTGAAGCACGGCCTTGGCTTCGCCGTTCTGCGTGATGACCAGCGGCTCGCGCTCGCGGGCGAGGAGTGTCAATACCTCGGCCGCGTTGGCCTTGAGGTAGCTGATCGGCTTGATGCGGATGGCGTGGCGCATGGTCGGATCATCGTGTCAAGGAGGACTGAATATAGTCTTTTTATGGTCGTTTCCCTGCGGCAGTGTCGACGGATGTCGGAGGTCCCCATCATCGAAGCCCGCCATACCGTTGTTGCGGACTTGGCATCGACGGGCTGACGAGCGCCCGATCGACATGCCCCGCTCGAGTGCGTCGCGCACCGTTCGGGTGCCAATCTCTGGAGACGTTCCCGCCCTTGGTGCGATGCCGTGCATCAACGTCGGGCACTAAGCTTGCAACATGGTGCGCCTTGCGCCGCGATGGCGCGGCCGCTGCAGCGGACTACGGAAGAAAGAAGATGGATCAAGTCAAACAAGGTACCGACGCACTTTTCATTCTGCTGGGCGCCATCATGGTCCTGGCGATGCACTCGGGCTTCGCGTTCCTCGAGCTGGGCACGGTACGCAAGAAGAACCAGGTGAACGCGCTGGTGAAGATCTTGGTCGATTTCGCGGTGTCGACGATCGCGTACTTCTTCATCGGCTACACGGTGGCGTACGGCACGTCGTTCTTCACCGGCGCCGAGACCCTGGCGGCGAAGAACGGCTACGAGTTGGTGAAGTTCTTCTTCCTGCTGACCTTCGCCGCGGCGATTCCCGCGATCGTGTCGGGCGGCATTGCCGAGCGCGCGCGTTTCGGCCCGCAGTTGATCGCGACCGCGGTGCTGGTGGGGTTGGTCTATCCGCTCTTCGAAGGCATGGTCTGGGGCGGCGACCGGTGGCCGATGCAGGCGTGGATCAAAGGATTGACCGGTTTTGAGTTCCATGACTTTGCCGGCAGCGTGGTCGTGCATGCGGTGGGCGGCTGGCTCGGCCTGGTGGCCGTCGTGTTGCTTGGTGCACGTGCCAACCGCTACCGCAAAGACGGTGGCATGAGCGCGCATCCGCCGTCCAGCATTCCGTTCCTCGCGCTCGGCGCGTGGGTGCTGTCCGTCGGCTGGTTCGGCTTCAACGTGATGAGCGCGCAGACCATCGACAAAATCTCGGGCCTGGTCGCCGTCAACTCGTTGATGGCGATGGTGGGCGGCACGCTGGTCGCCACGATCGCCGGCCGCAACGACCCTGGCTTCGCCTACAACGGCCCGCTGGCAGGGTTGGTGGCGGTATGTGCCGGGTCCGACGTGATGCATCCGCTGGGCGCGCTGGTCACCGGCGGCGCAGCAGGCGGCCTGTTCGTCGTGATGTTCACGCTGACGCAGAACAAGTGGAAGATCGACGACGTGCTGGGCGTGTGGCCGCTGCACGGCCTGTGCGGCGCGTGGGGCGGCATCGCCTGCGGCATCTTCGGCAGTACCTCGCTGGGCGGGCTGGGCGGCGTGAGCTTCGCGGCACAGGTGATCGGCACGGTGGCCGGCATCATCGTCGCGCTGGTCGGCGGCGTGATCATCTATGGCGGTTTGCGCGCGACGATGGGGTTGCGGCTGACGCAGGAAGAAGAATTCAACGGCGCTGACCTGACGATCCACCGCATCGGCGCGACGCCGGATCGGGACGCGAACTGGTAGTCGTGCAGCTTCACCCCTGAAGCGCTGCGCGCCGCCGCCAAGCGAAGCCCACGAGGCCGATGAGCCCCAGCGCCATCAATGCGACGGTCGATGGCTCGGGCACCGCCGCGACCTCGGTGTGGGTGACGGCCAGGAAAGCGGAGAGTGTTGCGCCACCATAGGACGGGTTAAGGGACGTGGACCAGTAGAAATCGCGGTGCCCCGTGATGTCGTCGGGCGTCGTGTCGTTGCCCAGCAGCAGGGTTAAGGGCAGGTTCGTCGAGTAGGTCCGGTCGGGGTTGAGGGGAGCGCCCGGGACGAAGAAGACGATGATGGCCGCCTCGTGGTCGATCCGCTGCATGTCGAAACCACGCTGGTCCCGCTGCCAAAACACGGGCCTAGCCAGCGCCATGCCATCGTCGTGGTATTCGTAGTTGAACGTGGCCGAAACGAACACGCTGCCGCTACCGGTGATGCCAGCGCTGAACGATGGGCTCGAGCAGTCGCCGTAGGTTGTTACGCCGCCGGTCGTATAGCCGCAACTCACGTTGGACCAGTGGTAGTCGAGTGATACCTCGGCATGCGCGGGCGACGCCAGCAACGCGATCAGTGACAACACACACAGGCTTCGTGCATGCTTCATCGCTGTCTCCCGAGAGGTGGAAATGCCAGTAGCAGTTTGCGCCGGTAGACAGCCGACGATGTTGATCCTGATCACAGCAGTGCGGCGCGTGACCAGTAAGTTCGCGGTTTCGTTCTCGTCGTTGGTCGCCGAGGTGCGGTTCTGCGAAAAAAGACTCCCGCTGAGGACGTAGTTGCCCGCCGGGTTGGTGAACGCGAGGCTGTGCAACAGGTTGGTGATTCGCCCGGCGTTGGCGCCCGTGGGCTTCAGGTAGGCGTCGATCGTCGTCTGCGACAAAGGAGGAGTCGCAAGAGAAGTAGGGGGAGGAGGCAGAGAACTCGCCCGCCGCGCTGCGGCTGACCTACATTTGTCCGAGGGGAGCCACGTCCGGAGCAAGTGCATGAAGGACAAGGACTGGCGGCGTTTGCTCGAGCAGATGCGCAACGGCTTGGTGGTGCCGGTGATCGGCTCGCGTCTGCTGGTCGACGCGCAGGGCGTTCCCCTGTCGGCGCGGGTCGCGCGGCTGGTGGTCGACGAGGCCGAGCTCGACATCGACACGACGACGCTGCCGCGGTTTCGCGAGCTCAACGAGTTGGTGACGCGCTTGAAGGCGCAGCATGTCGACCCTGTCGAGTTGCAGGCCTTGTACGGTGATGTCGACGCCGCGCTGCGGCGGCTCGATGCGGAAGGGTTGGAGGTGCCGACGCCGCTGCGGCAGCTGGCTGCGATCACCGACTTCCCGCTGATGGTGACGGTGTCGCACGACGGCCTGCTGGCGCGCGCGCTCGGTGACGCCGGCCGCGGGGTCAACGAAGTCGTCCACTCGCCCAAGCTGCCCACCAGCGAAGGCGCCGACCTGCCGCTGGACTGGCAGGAGCACGAAGGCGTCGTGCAGGTGCTGTACCTCTTCGGCAAGGCGCGGCCGACGCCGCTGTTCGCGATCCACGACGAAGACGTGCTCGAGTACGCGCACAACATCATTGCCGACGGCAGCCACGCACCTACCGCCTTCCTGGGTGCGCTGCGTGACCGCAGCCTGCTGATCGTCGGTTGCAACTTCCCCGACTGGCTGAGCCGCTTCGTGCTGCGGGCGACGCGCAAGGGGCGCCTGGCCGACCCGAAGGGCGGGCGCGAGTGGCTGGTGGAAGGGCTGGGCCAGGAGGATCCTTTCGTGGGTTTCCTCGGCAACTACAGCCCCGAGACCGAAGCGCTGGACGTTGACCCGGTGGAGTTTGTCGACGAGCTGTACCGGCGCTGGGTGGCGGAGCAAAAACCGGCGGCCGCGACGAATGGCGCTGCGACGGTGGCCGTCGCGGCCGAGGCGCCCGAGCGTTTGCCCAGCCCCGACAGCAAGATGTTCTTCATCAGCTACTCGCGCACCACCGACTTGGCGCACGCGCAGGCGCTGAAGGACGCGCTGGTGCAGCAACTGTCGGTGGGTGCGGACGAGATCTGGTTTGACCGCGAGACGCTGGAGCCAGGCGACATCTACACGCAACGCATCCTCGACGGCATTCGCAGTTGCCGCTACTTCGTGCCGCTGGTGTCGCGTGCCGCCACCGGGCGCGAGAAGGCCTTCGTGTTCCGCGAGTGGTACGAAGCCACGCAGCAATTGCCCGAGATGAACCGCAAGTACCTGCTGCCGCTGGTGGTCGACGCCGACAACCATCCCGAGACCTACCAGCAGCCGTCGGTTGTCGCGTGGCGAGAACGCAAGATCAACTTCTGGCACGCGCCGAGCGGCCTGCCGGATGAATCGGCGTTGAAGTCGCTGCGTGAACTGGTGCGCGACGCGCGCCGCCCGAGGAGCGGCGGATGAACACCGTTGAGGGCACCGTTCGGCCCGTCACCGTCATCCCTGCGACCGCCGGCAGTCTGGCGCTGGACGAGCAGAACCCCTGGCCCGGCCTCGCCAGCTATGACGAGGCGTCCAGCGCGTTCTTCCATGGCCGTGAGGCCGATGCCGCCGAGTTGGTGCGGCTGATCAAGCTTTCTCCCTTCGTCACCTTCTATGGCAAGTCGGGGCTCGGCAAGAGTTCGGTGCTTCAGGCCGGCGTGTTCCCGGCGCTGCGCGACGCGCACTTCCTGCCGGTGCACCTGCGGCTCGACTACGCTGCGCAAGTGCCGCTGATGGAACAGGCGGCGCTGCGCCTGCGCCAGGAAATTGCGGCCAGCAACGCCGACGCAGCCGAACCCGAACCCGGTGAGACGCTCTGGGCGTACCTGCAGCGCCGCGACACGCCGATCTGGGGCGCCGACAACTTTCCGTTGACGCCGGTGCTGGTGTTCGATCAGTTCGAAGAGATGTTCTCGCGCGGTGGCTCGGCCGCGCACGTGCAGGGGCTGCTCGAGCAGATGGCCGATTTCGCCGCCGACCGCCTGCCGCACGAATTGACCGATGACCGCGACGTGGTGCGCAGGCTGAACCTGCAGACGCAGCAATATCACGTAGTGCTCGCGTTCCGCTCCGACTTCCTCGCCGAGGTCGCAGGCTGGGTCAAGCGCTCGAACCTGCCGCGACACGAGTCGCTTCACCTGATGCCGATGCCGCGCGAGAACGCGGTCAAGGCGGTCGCGCGCGTCGGTGAAGCGGTGCTCGAGCCCGGCGTGGCCGGGCAGATCGTCGACTTCCTGCTGCAGCGCGAGGTGAGCGGAGATGGCGCCGCGCCGGTGGTCGTGTCGCCGCTGGGCGGTGACGTTGAGCCGGCGCTGTTGAGCCTGTGCTGCTACCAGCTCAACCGCGCCCGCAAGCGCAAGGGGCTCGCGAAGATCGACGCCGAGTTGCTGCGCACCTTCGGCGCGTCGATCCTCGCCGACTTCTATCGAGAGGCGGTGAAAGACATGCCGCCTCGCGTGCCGCGCTTCATCGAAGAGAACCTGATCCTCGGCGACCGCTACCGCAACCCGTACCCGCGCGAGGTCGCGATCAAAAGCGGCGGCCTGACCGTCGACGAGTTGCACCAGCTGACGAAGAACCGCCTGCTGCGCATCGACCCGCAGGGCGACGAGCTGCGCATCGAGTTGATCCACGACCGCCTGGTCGGCGTGGTGCGCGAATCGCGTGATGCGCGCCATGCGCACGAGGCGCGCGAGGCCGAACGCGCCGCGGCACAGAAGCAGCAACGCGAGGCGCTCGAAAAGGTCGAGCGTGAACGCGCGGCGGTGCAGCAGCAGCAGCACGAGGCGCTCGAGAAGCTCGAGCGCGAGCGCGAAGCGGCCGAGCAGCGCGTGCAGCTCGAACGCGAACGCGAACGGGCGGAGCAGAACGACCGCGAGCGCGCGCGCGTCGCACGCTGGCGCAACGGCCTGCTGGTCGCACTTCTGGCGACGGTCGCGGCGATCGCCGGCCTGGTCGTGCAGTCGAACAGCGCGCGACGCGCGAATGCCGAGCTGTCCGTTCAGTCGAACCTCCGGAACGTCGCGAACGCGCAGCTGAAGGAGACCGTCGATAACCTCAACGAACGCCTCGACGCGGAGACAAAACGCGCCGACGACGCGCTCGAGCAGCTCGAAGCGGTACGCACGCGATGGGCGAATGCGAAGCTCGACCTCGCCAAGGCCCAGGACGAAAAGAGTGCGGGTTCCGCGGCGACCGCCGCTGCGAAAGCCGCGCTCGTGGGCGCTCGAGAGTTGGTGCAGCAGCAGGCCGCAAAGAATCAGGCCTACGAAGCGTCACGCCAAGCACTGGGCAGCCAGCCGACCTACACGGTCCAAGGTTGGCGACTCGCGTCGAACGGTTGCAACAAGGGTCCAGTCTCGGTGTCGGGGCCGGCCACGTTCGTCGTCATGCCCGGCAACGGTAACGTCGACGTGCGCGAAGTCTTCAACGGCAGCGGCGACAAGTTCACGGTCACGATCGACGCGAAGGCGACGCGGCCTACAACGAAGACGGGCTGTTACGACGTGGAGACCGAAGGCGACTGGAGGGGGCCGGAGGGCCGCCGCTTCAAGACGGAGGGCGTCGACCGGGTTTGCGTCAACGCCGATGGCAAGCCCGTGAGCGCGACGATTTTGCGGATCAGGACGGATTGCGGATATTGAAGCGCTGCGAAGACGGCTCGAACGGTCGGCGGTGCGACCCGTGCCCTCCACCTTTCGTACGGCTGCAGCCACCTTGCTCGCCCGCCCGCCGCCGCGCACACTGCCTCGAAAGGAGGCCCCGTGCGCTACCTGCTGATCGATGACCACCCGCTGTTCCGTGGCGGCTTGAAGTTGCTGCTCGAGTCGCTTGACCCCCGGGCCGACGTGATGCAGGCGTCGTCGGTCGACGAAGCGGTGTCGGTTGCACGATCACGCGGGCGCTTCGACCTGGCCCTGATCGATCTGCACATGCCGGGCTACCTGGGCCTGAGCGCGCTGCACAAGTTCCGCGACGAGGCGCCGCACGTGCCGGTGGTCGTTCTGTCGGGCGATGAGGGCGAAGGGGTGGTGCGCGACGCGGTCGATGCCGGAGCGATGGGCTTCATCCCCAAGGCGTCGGATCCTGCGGCGCTGGTCGACGCGCTGAACATCGTCCTGCACGGCGGCATCTACCTGCCGCTGACGCCTCGGACACCGACGGTAAGGCTCGAGGCATCGAGCGACCCGCGTCAGCGCCTGATGGACCTTGGCATCACGCGCCGCCAGATCGACGTGCTGGGCAAGCTGGCGCAGGGCAAGTCGAACAAGGTCATCGGGCGCGAACTGGGCATCGCCGACACGACGGTGAAGACGCACATCGTGGAACTGTTCAACGTGCTCGCCGTGCACAGCCGGACCGAACTGCTCTTCGAGCTGTCGCGCCGCGGGTTGCCGCCACTTTCGTGGTCCGACGCCGACGCCCTCGACTGAACCGATCGCGCACTCAGATCATCACGTCGTGGCTCATGACGCTCGAATCGGCTTTCACGTAGTGGACCCGTAGCTGACTGCATACCGGCTTGTCGGAGTCGCATCCAAGGCGCACGTAACCATCGCCAGGCGGCGCGAACACCGTCCGCACACACACTTCGATCGCGCCGAGCGCGAACGCCGACGGCACGCTGAAGGCATCGCGCTCGAGGAACTGCGACGGCCGGCCGTTCGCGAACGGCAGCGGCGCATACAACGCCGAGCCGTGCACGCTCAGCGCGCAGATGCGCCGATCGGGGTCACTGCGGTGCCACGCCGTCACATGCGCGTGGAAGCTGTGATGCTCGTCGCCGGACAGGAACACGGTGTTGCGCGCGTCGGTCTTCAGCAGGGTCGCGAGCACACGCTCGAGCGACGCCGGATAGCCGTCCCACGCGTCGCTCGACGCAGCGTGTGCGGCGTCGGCTGCCAGCTTCGCCTGTCGCGGCAGCCACAGCGATGGTGAGACGACGAACTTCAGCGCGTGGGCCTGTTGGGCGAGCCATGCTTCGAGCTGGTCCCACCGCGCGCCCTCGAGGATCTGTGCCCCTGCGTCGGTCGTCGAGCCGCGGGGCTCGCGGCGTGTGCGGGTGTCGGCGAGGAAGAACGGGCGGCCCGCGAAGCGGATCTGCGCATGTCGCGCGCGGCGCTTCTCGGCGTCGTCGGGCTGTTCATCGCGCGGCTTGGCCCGCATCTCCTGGTGGTGCGCCCACGCGGCTCGACCGCGGCGGAGCGCCTCGACCTTCGCTTCCGCTCGCTCGGGCCACGCCTGTTCGACCTTGGGTGCCAGCCGTTGCCAGTTGTCGGACAACTCGTGGTCGTCGAGCATGGTGCGCACAGGCAGGTGCTGCATCACCGCACGCATCGCGGGCAAGCGCAGCGCCTTCTCGTGCGGCTGGTCGAAACGTTCGTCGCGACGGGTCGGGTCGAACAAGCCCGCGGTCGCGTCGACGTAGACCTGGTCGCCGACGAAGAGCGCGAGGTCAATGCGCTGGGCCCGCGCATCCTCGCCGATCCGCTCGAGGCTGCGCGACGCAACCTCACGGTCGAGCAGGCCGGGCGGGTACTGGCAGCTGGCAAGTGCAAGGCTCAGCGGCGCGGGGACCTCGGCGCGATGGGCGTCGAGGGCACGGCGCAGATCGCTGCTGCGAACGAAGCCCAGGCGCGCCGCTCGAGCGCGCGAGCCGGTGACCCACCGCCGGAGGGCGGCGAGGATGGTGCGGCGCAGGTTGCCGTCGCGATCCACGCCGTTGCCCCGGCCCACGGCCGTTGCCGGTGCAGCCTCGTTCGCCACCCCCACCGGTTCGTCGATCGCCAGCGCCCGAGCCTCGAGCTCGACGCGCTCGGTCGACCACTCGGGCGACGGCAGCGTGATGATCCGCTGGTCATCGGGGTTGTCTTGCGCAGCGTCGACCGAGGCGTGGTCAGCGATGTCCCTTTGGAACTGCTCCTCGAAGTCCGCCTTGGTCTCGTCAATCTCGTAGACCACCAGCGCCAGGTAGCCGGGCACGCCACGGACGGTATCCGCAAAGAACGGCGGATCGACGCGAACGCGCAGCCACTGCCCGTACGCATGGCAGACCGAGATCAGGGGCTCGCTCAGCGGCACAGGCGCAAGAAGGATCTCGGTGGCCGTCTCGACCGCGGGCAGCAGCAACAGACGTGCGGCGCCCTGGTCGGGGCGCGACATCGCGACCACGTTCAGCCCCGCGTCGTCGTCGGCTTCGATCAATTCGATGCGCGGGCCGATCCACGGCCTGCCGAACACGAAGGGCGGGTCGACCACCACGGGCGTGCGCGGCGGCGGTTCTTCGCGCAGGAAACGGTCGATGTCCTCGAACACGTGCCACGCGCCGCGACCGATCAGCACGTCCTGGTGCTCGAGGTCGCGGTACGGCGGCTTGTCGGCATCGCGCACGGCGATCGGCACGCCCGCGTTACCCAGATGCAGTGCCAGCAGGTCCTGCGTCGTCACGTCGACCAGGCCGTTGTTGCGGCCGTGGATCGCCAACGTCGGGATGCCGCCCCAGCGCTGGCGCAGGCGCTTGCGGGTGACAAATTCGCCGCGTCCGCGCTGGTTGGTGATCGTGTTGAAGCGCGTGAAGTGGATCGTCTGCGCGACGGTGTCGAGGTTGATCGCGCCGAACAGGTCGTCGATCGCGCGCAGCGTGCCATCGGCAAGGTTGGCCGCGCCGAAGTCGCGGCCATACAGCGCGTCCATGCGGTGCCGCGTGGCGACCCACGGCGTAGTCGCGCACGGCCACAGCGGGTTCTCGCGGTCGTAGTCGGCGTCGGGGTAGGGCAGGCTCGACAACGCACGGTCCAGCAGCTGGTCGGCCAGGCCCGGGTTGCGCGGCGGCGTGAACTGATAGCCGTCCGTGAGCAGCATCCGGCGGATCGACCCAAGCAGCCACGCGCGGAAGATGTTGTCGTCGGTGTAGCGCAGCACCGGTCCCTTTTGGCTGAGCACGACGCGGCGGATGCACGGGTGCTCGCCGCCATGGGGGTTCGGGCCGTTGAACGCGGTCAGGGTGCCGAAGTCTTCGGCTGTGAGCCAGGTGTCGACGCCGAGTTGGATGTTGCTCGAGCGGACGTCGCGCGCGTCGGTCAGCACCGCCATGCTCAGCATCACGCAGCCGATGCAATGCGCGAGCACGTCGACGCGCTGCCCGGTGACGTGGCGGATGTGCAGCAGCGCGGCCGGAATGTCGATCAGCGCTGCTTCCTCCATCGCCCACGGTTCGGTCGCCGTCGCCAGGCCCGTGCTGGTGCGCAGGTCGACGATCCACACGTCGCGGCCGTTGCGATGGAAGTACTCGGCCGCGCTGACGGGGATCGACGGGTGCGTGAAGGTGTTGCCGCTGACGCTGTAGCCGTGAATCATCACCAGCGGCGGCAGGTCGGTGCCTTCGCGGCGGTAGCGCGTCAGGCGAATCTCGAGCAGGTCGTCGCGACCGGGCATGCGGTCGACTGCGAGATTCGTGACCTCAGGCGCGGGCAGCCCGCGGATCGAGCCTGGTAGCCGATCAATCTCGTCACGGCCCTCGCGCGCATCGGGCATGCGGAAGGTCCACAGGTGTGTGCCGAGGATGACCCGCAGGAACCACAACGCGAACGACGCGAGGTCGGCCAGCGCGGTCGGCTGGTCCTGCTGCTGCACCAGACGCAGCAGCGGCACGCCCTGGTTGGCGAGGAAGCGCGTGTCCAGCTCGAGGACCGGCCGGCTGCCGCGCACGAACCCCGGCATCGCACTCAGCTCGAGCCGAGTGAGTTGTCGCCATGGGTTGGCGCGGCGGTTGTAGGTGATGCGCTTGTGGCCGCGCAGACAGCCGTCGGCGAGCAGCGCAACCAGCTTTCGACCGAGCGGCGTGCCGTTGCTCCAAGGCTCGGGGCCGATCGCGACTTCATAGTCGAAGCGCCTCACTTCGCCCGCGCGGCTGGCGCTGTGCCACAACGACCTCGCGTGCTCGCGCAGCGAGCCGCCGAATCCCTCGGGGCTTCTCCGCGCCTGCCAGATGTCGCGCGCCCCACGATTGACCAGCCACGCGAACGCCGAGCGCCACTGCCGTTGACACGCGGACGAAAACTCGCGGTGCATGAATCGAAGGCTGCCGCTCACGCGCGCCTCGAACACCGCATGGCGACGCCGGACGTTGTCGCTCTGCACGCGCAAGCGCTGCTCGTCCCACGTGGCGCGGGCGAACAGGCGCAGGGTCGACGGCTTCGACGCCAAACGTCCGTTTGCCCCCTGAGGGAACGACAGGCGATGATCGAAGCCGGGGACCAGCAGCTGCTTCAGCGTGATCGGTTCGTAGGCGATCGTCAGCTCTGCGACGAAGGCTTCGGGCTCGGCGCCGCCCAACTCGAGTTCGATCGGGCCGGCAAGGCGCTCGATCACCTCGATCTCGGTCGGTGTGATCGGCAGCCGCGGTGGGTCGTACGGTGAACGCGGCCAGTGGCGGCGCGGGGTTGACGGCGGTGGCGGCGCGTCGGTGGCTTTTGTGGCGTCGGTGTATTCCCATTCGGTCTTCAGCTTGACGATGGCGCGCATCGCGGTGGCGGCGATCGTCAACGCAGGGTTGGCGCCAAGCGAACCCGGAATGATCGAACCGTCGAGCACGGCGAGCGTGCCGAACCACTTGTCCTTCTTGTCCTTCTTGACGTCGTCCGTGGCGTCGTCGTTGGCGTCGCCGCTGCGGCCGTCGTACACCCGGCCCCATTCGTCGACCACGCCATCGTCGATCGTCGCGCCCATCGGGCAGCCGCCCAGCGGGTGCACCGTCAGCACCGGCCCGTAGGGCTGAGAGACGAGCTTCTTCAGCGGCCCCGGCAGCATCTGCCAGATCGGGTTCGCGATCAGCCGCGGCCCACCCGAGCGCGGCGGCGTGCCTTCCACCTGCGCGCGCAGCGCCTCATGCGCGGCCAGCAGTTCGGCGCCGGTGCGCGCCGCTGTCCACACGATTTGCAGGATCCCTTGTGTCGGCGCGGGGTCGCTGTCGGGCCTTCGCCGCGGGTGGGGCAAGCGCAGCGCGCCGCCCGCGTCGTCATGGCCGATCGTGCCGACCAGCAGCGTGCGCGCCATCGCGTGTGGCCTCACCGCCATCGGATCTTCTTTGCCGTCGTCGATCTCGCTGCCGTGTTCGTAGCGGTCTTCGATCGCCAATTCATGCAGCACACGCGACGTGGTCACGGTTTCGTCGTAGATGCGGCGCAGCGCCGACGGCACCGAGAACTCCTGGATGCGAACCGGTCTGCCCGTCGCGGGACGCAGGTCGAATGAGCCGGTGATGGTGGGGCCGACGTCGGTCGAGCCGCCTTCTTCTTCGGCGGCGCCGCGCGTCTCGAGGTCCAGACCGACGATCGCCGAGATGTTGTCGCCGTTGCCCGAGAAGCTTTCGCCCAGCCGTGTCGAGAACACCAGCTTGTCGGTGCGCGAGCGCAGCAGGATTTCGGGGCTGCCCAATGCCCCGCCAGCCAGGATGACGTGGCGCGCGAAAAGCTCGAGCGGGTCACGCTCGCGTTCTTGTAGTGCCGGCATGGTGTGGGCCACGTGCAGGCACCACAGGCCATGGTGTTGCGAATACCGGCTCGGACGAGACAGCGCCAGCACGCTTGCACCGGTGACGATGTCAAGGCAGTCGGCTCCGCGGCGCTGCGCATCCACCAGCAGGTTCGCATCGAGCGAGTCCTTCGCGCCGACGTTGCAGCCGGTCATGCAGTTGCCGCAGAACGTGCAGGCCTTCAGCTCGACGCCCGACGCGTTGGCGCCGTCTTCCATCGCCACCGTCAGCGGCACGACTCTCGCATCGCCGATCGAGCCCAGCGCCGCGAACTTCATCGGCGGTCCCTTCGGATGGCGGTCGATGGTGTTGTCTACGCCGCGGCGCTGCGCACCGAGCATGCGCCGCGCGTCCTCGTAGGTGCGGTCCTGTTTCATCTCGGCAACCACCTGACGGAACAGCGGCGACGGCGGCAGCGTCGCGTCGTCGGGCTCGAGCATCACGCCTGCGTTGATCAGCGACCCGCCGCCAAGCCCGTTCGCAACCAGCACGTTCACGTCGTCGCCCAGACGAAGGTCGAACAGACCCATCGCGGTTGCCGTGCACGCGTCCACTCGACTGGCGGCCGATGCGCACGTGCCCGGGCAGGTCGGCGAAGCGTTCGGGGAACTGGCCCGGCTGGATCTCGTTGCCGCGCTCGAGCACGCACACCGACACCGGAACGTCCTTGCCGTCGACGAGGTTCGTGCATCCAGCAAGCGCCTGCGCGGCGGCGCTGCCGCCGTAGCCGCTGCCGACGATGACAACGTCGTAGACCTTGCGTTTGTCGTCGCCTTGCGTCCACAAAGCCGAGAGTGGCCGCGACAGCAGTTGCGGTGGAGGATCGGGGAGGTCGTCGCAGGGCGGGTGCTGCGAATCGCTGCTGGCCATGGCGCGGACCTCCGTCGTCAACTCGAGGGCGTGGTGTTCCGAAGAACCGCCAACAGCGCGTCGAGCGTGACCGGCTTGTGCAGCAAGGCCAGCCCCGACGCCTTGGCTTCGCGCAGACGCTCGGGCGCGGTGTCGCCGGTGATCAGGGCCGCGCGTGCCTTCGGGTGTAGCGCCCGCACCGCGCGGATCGCGTCGACCCCGGTGGTCGCGCCGCCCAGCCGATGGTCCGACAGGATCAGGTCGATGGCGTGATGCTGCGCCACGCGCGCGGCCTCGTCGACGTTCGACGCCAGGCGCACCGTGCAGCCCAATTCGGACAAGAGCATGTCCATGCTCTGGCGCACAACCGCTTCGTCGTCGACGACGAGGATCGACATCGCCTCGAGCTCGGTCGCCATGCCCTGCTGCCGTGCCGCGACCCGCGACGACGCAACCTCGGGCAGGCGCAACGTGAAGGTGGTGCCGCGGCCAAGCTGCGAGTCCAGATGCAGGCTCACCCCCAGCAGCGCGCACAGCCGTCGCACGATCGACAAGCCCAAACCCAGCCCCTTGGCCCGGTCTCGCTCGACGTTGCCCACCTGGTAGAACTCGCGAAAGACGTGCTCGCGTTCCGCCTGCGCGATGCCGATGCCGCTGTCTGCCACCGTGATCACCGCGTGACCATCGCGGCGCTCGAGGCGCAGGCTGACGTTGCCCCCGCGTGGCGTGAACTTGATCGCGTTGTCGATCAGATTGCTGACCACACGCGACAGCAGGCCGGCGTCGGTGTGCACGGTGAGGCCGGGTTCGATCGACGGCTCGAAGCCCAGACCACGTTCGGCTGCGACGCCTGCAGCGCCAGTCGCAAGCCGCCGCAGGATTTCGTCGAGCCCATGGTCGTCGAGACGCGGGTGCACCACGCCGGCGTCGAGCTTCGAGATGTCCAGCAGGCTGTCCAACTGCGACGACAGGCTCTGGTTGACCGAGACCAGCAGCTTGACGATTTCGGCGCTGCGCGCGTCCAGCGGGCGCATCTGCAGCGCGGCGACCAGCACGTTGATGCTGTGGATCGGCTGGCGCAGGTCGTGGCTGGCGGCGGCGAGGAATTGCGTCTTTGCGCGGTTGGATTCGTCGGCGCGTTCGAGCGCGGCGCGCAGGTCTTGCGTCAGCAGCGTTTCGCTGTAGCGGTAGCGGCTGGCTTCGACGAAGGTCTGCTGCGTCTGCTTCGCGATGCCGACGAGGAAGACCATGAACACGAGGATCAGCACCCCGACGCCCAGCCGTGCGAGGTGCGAGCCCTGGTCGGGATGCAGGAACGCCCAGGCCGCGGCCAGTGGCACGAGGGTCGGCACGGCGTAAGCGAGGAACAACGACCGATAGCCGCTGGTCGTTGCGACCGAGAGCGTGGCTGTCGCCATCACGATGAGCGAGTACGCGGTGCGCTGCAAGTCGGACCAGCCGGTGAAGGTGATCAGCGGCAGCGCCAGCAGCACGCCGTTGATCAACAGCAGCGCGGCGATGCGCTGCGTCGCGCTGCCCCGCGAAGCCAGGCGCACGAATCGTTCGCTGTAGATCAAGCGCAGGGTGACGACGACTGCGATCAGTGCGAGCCAGCCCAGCGCATAGATCGGCGGGTGGCTGGCCGCCCAGTTGAACGCGATCAGCACTGCCGAAACGATCAGGCCCGCCTGCGCGCGGCTGCTGTGCGCGAGGAACATGTCGACGAAGCGCTCGCGCACCTGCTGCGCGACAAGGGCTTCGTCGACGCGTGAGGGAGGTTGTCCAACCGCCGCGACGTTGCCGGTCATGCGTCCCCCGTTTGTTGTTGGTTCGATGCTATTCCGTTCGCATCGACGGCGACGAGCGTGATCGATCAGTCGACTGACGGATCGATCGACGCCGCACGCGGGCCGCGAAACCACCGCGACCCGCGAACGTGCGTCCCCTCAGTTGCTCCAGAAGTGGATGTCCTGGTAGAGCTTGAAACCCGCCCCGCGGAAGCTCAGCCCGATCTCGCGGTACGACAGGTTTGTCGCGTTGCCTTCCAGCGGCTCCAGCTCCTGGACACAGCGCGGGTTCGGGTTGGTGCCGCTGCTGGCGGTGTTCGGGCTCAACGAGGCGCTGGTGCGCGCACCAAGCCATTCCTTGCCGCCGATCGTGGCGTCACCGAAGGCCGTGGGCCGCATCAACAGCGCGGCGCGCGAATAGTAGTTGGCGGTTTCGTTCTCGCTGTTGGTCGCCGAGATGCGGTTCTGCGAAAAGAGGCTTCCGCTGAGGACGTAGTTGCCCGCCGGGTTGGTGAACGCGACGCTGTGCGACAGGTCGGTGATCCGGCCGGCGTTGGCGCCCGTGGGTTTCAGGTAGGCGTCGATCGTCGCTTGCGACAGCGTGGGACGTGCGATGCCGGCGCCCACCGACGCGTGCTCGTACGGCGAGTTGTTGCGCACGTAAATCACCTCGTTGGGCGTGGTCGTGGTGTTGCCGAAGTGGAAGATCTCGGCGCGGTACTCGCTCCATGCGGGGACCGACCCGGTCAGTGGCGAGGCGCGGAAGTCCTGGTTCGCGGGCGACGCGTTGCTGGTCCAGTTGCCGCTGGGCACGGGCGTCGTGATGGCAGACCCGTCGAGCTTCGTCGCGCTGAGCACAAAGTCGACCGAGCCGCCGCCGCTCCACGACTGCTGCGTACCCGGCTGGTTGTTGACGTCGAGCGATCCCTCCTGGTTCGTGATCACGAGCCGGTCGGCGGTCATGCAGCGCTGCGAGCGCACCGTGACGACGCCGGCTGCGGGCAGGCCCGGGCCGGTCCAGCGGATGGCGCGCACCTGCGCCGTGGTGCCGATTTCCGAGTCGAAGATCAGCCGCGCCGCAGCTTCGATGCGGTCCTGCGCGAAGAAGTTGTCGGGGTTGGCCTGCGCCAGCGCGGTGTTGACCTGCTTCCTGTGGTTGATGCGGTGATCGACGCTGATCGCGTAGGGCAACTGGTTGCCGACGTAGTCCCACTGGCCGTTGACCTTGCCGAGCTGGAAGTCCGAGCTGAACGGCTTGCCGCTCGCCAACGTCATCGGGATGCGCATCACGACGCAGGTGTCGGTGTTGCACGTCGGGTGCTGGAATTCGTTGCCGGAACGATTCGCAGGCGGCAGCACGACCGAAATCAAGGGCGTGCCAGCCTTCGCGCCACTGAGGGTTTCGCGCGAGAACGTGAAGCTGCCCAGGCGTTCGGTCCAGTTCAACCCGCCGCTGCGCCAACTGGCCGGCGCGAAGTTGCACCCCGGCGAAATTGCGGTGGCACCGCCGTCCGCATTGAGCGTGACTCGTGTGGCCAGCGGCTCGGCCAGGCAGGCTTCAAACTTCTTCGCCAGCGCGGTCATCTCGGCCGCGGTCGGCAGCGCTCCCGCCGTGGCTGACGCCGGCAGGGTCGGCACCACCGTCGGTGTCGCGGTCTGCGCGGGCGTGAGCGTCACGCTTTGCGAACCGCTGCCCGACACCGGCGCTGCGAGGTTGGTGATCGTCACGCCCGAGGCGCCAGTCGTGACCTCGAGCGAATCGAGCACCGCGCCGACGCCGGTGCCGTTGGCGGTGAAGGCGGTGCGCAGCGGATCGAAGCCGTCGCCCAACGCGGCGTTGGTCACGGGGTCGGTGCGCAGCGTGTTGACGACGAGCTGCGACGCGTTGGTGACGTTCGTGGTGGTGGCGGCGGCGGACAGCGCTGCCGGGTCGGCCAACGCGCTGACGTTGCCCGACGGTGCGACCAGCGCGGCGATCGCGTTCGTCAGCGACGTGACGTTGGCGGTGTTGCTGGCCGCGCTGGTGACGGCGGCGGCAGGTACGACGGCGGCCAAGCTGACGGCTTCGCCGTTGAGCGTGCCCGACGCGGTGACGAGCAGCGGTGCGCGCAGCGACGTGACGTTGGCGCTGTAGCTGCCGCCGGCACCCGCGGTCGTGGTCACGTCGGCGGTGGTGCCATCGGCGTCCTTGATGACGACGCTGGCGCCGGGTACAGCCGCGCCGGTGGCGACCACGCCAGTCAACGTCGTCACGGCTGCCGGCGGTGGTGGTGACGGCGTCGGCGCCGGCGTGCTGTCGTCACCGCCGTCGCTGCACGCAGCCAGCGCGAGCGTGGCGGCAAAGATCGCGGACAGCCGCCACATGGGCGGTGTGGTGGACGACGTGCGGACTTCTCTGGCCGTTGTCTTGGTCATCGTGTTCTCCTGAGGTTGAGTGCAGCACCGGTGAACCGGTGGCACGCCACGTTAGGAAAACGCCGCGTCTTCGTCCTACTCCGAAAGGAGGAGCACTTCGTCTGAATTGATGAGGACGCGGTCGAGCACGGGCCGATTCGTACGGCCCTTGTCGATGCCCCCTAAGTTGGCGTGGCGCGGGCACCTCGCCGTGCCGCCAACGCGCCGCGGCGCAGCGCCGCGCGGTCGGTGCTGGCCTGCACCGACGTACCGTCGTGCGCGCCACCCTCGAGCCGACGCGCCAGGGCGCGCACGCTCGGGTAGCGGAACAGGTCGGTGATCACGAGCGCGCCGCTGCCTGCCTGCGGCACCTCGAGCAGCAGCGTGCGATGCGCCTTCACCGCGAGCAGCGAGTGGCCACCGAGGTCGAAGAAGTTGTCGTCCAGGCCGACCTTCAGCGCGCCGAGCACCCGTTGCCAGACCGCGGCGATCTGGCGTTCGAGGGCTGATGCAGGGCCTTCGCGCGGTGGGGCAGCGCGTGGATCGCTTGCGTCGGCTGCTTTGCCCGAGCGCGTGGCAGCCACGGCTTCCGGCGCGGGCAGGGCCTTGCGGTCGACCTTGCGGTTGGGCGTCTGCGGCAGCGCAGGCAACTCGACGACGTGGCCCGGCACCATCGCTTCGGGCAGCGATGTGCGCAGGGCATCACGCAGCGCGTGCGCGTCGAGCGACAACGCGTCGGGCGAACGCACGACGTAGGCGACCAACCGCGGCGCACCCGGCGTGTCTTCGCGCGCCACCACCACGCACTCGCGCACGCCGGGTTGCGCGGCCAGCACGGCTTCGATTTCGCCGAGTTCGATGCGGTGGCCGCGGATCTTCACCTGGTGGTCGATGCGGCCCAGGAACTCGACCACGCCATCGTCGCGCTGTCGCACCAGGTCGCCGGTGCGGTACATGCTCGGGGCCGGTGCGCCTTCGTCGACGCGCGGCCATGGGTCAGACACGAAGCGCTCGGCGGTCAACTCGGGTCTGCGCGTGGTAGCCGCGCGTGACGCCTGCGCCGCCGATGCACAACTCGCCCGCAACGCCGGGTGCCACGAGCCGCCCGCGACGGTCGACGACGTGCAGCGTCGTATTGGCGATCGGCCGGCCAATGGGAACGGTGTCGCGATGCGCGTCTTCGCGCGTCACCTCGTGAGTCGCCGACCAGATCGTGGTTTCGGTCGGGCCGTACATGTTGATCAGCGTTGGCAAGCCCGCGTCGAGCAGCGACGCCGCGAGCGACGGCGCAAGCGCTTCGCCGCCCAGAAGCATCGCGCGCAACTGCGGTAGCCGCTCGACGAAGGCCGGGTCGAACATCAGGGCCGACGCCAACGATGGCGTGCACTGCAGGTGCGTCACGTTGTGGCGCGCCATCGGGCCAGCAAGCCCGGTTTCACCGACGGCGATCGGTTGCGCGCGTTCGTGCACCCGTGCGAGGTGACGTAGGTGCGCGAGCGTGGTGCCTTCGTCGACGCCAAAGTCGATCAGGCAGGCCACTTCGTCGACGCCGATGCCCTTCAGCGCGTCGACCATGTCGAGCGCGCGCTCCTCGTCGCCGAACAGGCCACTGGTTTCGAAGTAGCGCTCGAAGGCGTAGTTCAGCAGGCCGTGGCGTTCGTCGGACGACAACGACTCGATGTCGATGCTTTCGGCTGCCGCGGCATCGGCCCCTTTCTTGAACGCGGACCACTGCGCCGCGAAGCCCTTCACCAGGCCGAGCGACGAGCCCAGGTAGTCGATCATGGGTTGGCGCACGGTCTCGCGCACGGCGTCGGTGTTGTCGCCGACGAAGCTGTGCAGCATCAGCGTGACGTGGCCTTGGCCTGCATGGCCGGCAGCGCGCCATGCGTCGCGATACACGGCGATCTTCTGCGCCACTTCGTCGAGCGTCTGACCCAGCAGGTGGGTGAGGACGCCCGCACCCATCGTGCCTGCATCGCGAAACGTTTGCGGCGCGCCCGCGGCGGTGATCCAGATCGGCAGCTCGGCTTGTTTCGGCCGCGGCATCGTTCGCACGTCGTGGTGCTGACCTTTGGGCCCGAGCAGGTTCAACGCTTCACCGCGCCACAGCTTGCGCACCTGGTCGATCGTCGCAAGCATCGTGTCGCGCGCGGTCTCAAACGCGTGAGGCGCAAGCACGAAGTCGCGCGGCTGCCAGCCTGATGCGAACGAGATGCCGATGCGCCCGCCGCTGAGGTTGTCGGCGACAGCCCATTCTTCGGCGATGCGCGCGGGGTGATGCAGCGCGGCGACGACGCTGCCGGCGCGGATGTGCACGCGCTTCGTCACCGCGGCGATCACGGCGCTGGTGACGGCCGGGTTCGGGTACAGGCCGCCGAAGTCGTGGAAGTGGCGCTCGGGCGTCCACAAGGCTTCGAAGCCGTGCGTGTCGGCGAACTTCGCGCCTTCGATCAGCAGCTTGTACGGGTCTGCACCGGCTGATGCGGCGCTTGCGAAGTACATCAGGCTGAACGCGATGCCGCGCTCGTCGTGGGTACGTGCCTGCGTGCCGGGTGGCGCGCCGAAGTGTTCGTCGTGGACCACCACATGGAAGCCACGCGTCAGGGTCCACAGCAGTTCGAGCACCGAGATGTCGAACGACAGACTGGTGACGGCAAGCCACGCGTCTTGTGCATCGTGCGCGTTGCCCTTCGAGCGCGGAATCTTCGCGTCCATCGCCGCGAAGAACGCCGACACCTGCTGCTGTTCGACCATCACGCCCTTGGGTTTGCCGGTCGAACCCGAGGTGTAGATCAGATAGGCCAGACGGCTCGCATCGCCATGTGTGGCGGGGTCGTGGTCGGGGCGGCCTTCGAAGGTGGCGTTGTCGTCGACGCGCACCAGCGTGATGCCCTTGCCCCCACGCTCGCTACGCTGGCTGCCCCCCGAGGGGGCTGGTCCGCCTTGGGAGCGGCCCGGCGCCGGCCCGCCTGTGTCGAGCAACGCCGCATGCGCCTGCTGCGTGATGATGACCCGCGCCCCCGCGTCGGCCAGCGTGAAGGCCAGACGGTCACGCGGGTAGCCGGGGTCCAGCGGCAGGTAAGCACCGCCGGCCTTCAGCACCGCGAGGATTGCCACCACGAGGTCGGTCGACCGCGACAGCAGCACGCCCACGGGCACGTCGGGCCCCACGCCTAAGCCCATCAGATGGAAGGCGAGACGGTTGGCGCGGCGATTCAGTTCGTCGTAGCTCAGGCTCGAGCTGCCACTCGAGACTGCGATGGCCTGCGGTGTGCAGCGCACCTGCGCTTCGAACTCGGCCGCGACGCCGCGGCTTGGCGCAAGCGGCACGTGCGTGCCGTTCCAGGCGTGCAGCGTGGCCTGATCTTCGGTGGTCAGGGTGTCGAAGCTGTCGAGCGTGGCCAGCGGATCGGCTGCGATGCCTTCGAGCATGCGCACGACGCCGCCCACCAGGCGCCGCGCCATCGCGTCGCCGATGCGCGCGCGGTCGTAGCTCAGGCTCGCGAGCAGCGGCGATTCGCCGTAGACGTACAGCGTCGCCGGGTAGGGCGTCTGTTCGACGAGACGGAAGCGCCGGCCTTGCCGTGCCAGACCCATCTGCGCGTCCAGCGACAGGTGGTCATAGACCAGCAGCGTGTCGAACAGCCCGTGCTCGGCGCGTTGCGACATCGCACCCGACCAGCGCTGCACGTCCATCAGCGCCGTGGATTCGAAGGCGCGCACTTCGCGTTCGCGACGGCGCAGGTCGGCCAGCCAATCGACGGCGCGCGCGCCGCCGTCGACGTTGGCGCGCACGGGCAGGGTGTTGATCAGGCAGCCGACCAGCGCCTGCGACGCTGCGTCGGCGCTGCGGCCGCTGCGCACGGCGCCGAAGATGGTGTCGTCTTCGCCCGTGAAGCGAGAGAGCACAACGGCCCACGCGCCCTGAACGATCGTCGGCATGCTCAGCGCATGGCGCGCCGCGATGGTTCGCAGTGCATCGACGATGCCGGCAGGCACGGTCGCTTCGACATGGCCGCGGGTGGCGGCAGCGTCCAGCGATGCTTGGGTGATGCCGCTTCGCGTTGGCAGTGGCGCCGCAGCAAGACCGGCAAGGCGCTGGCGCCAGAAGGCTTCGGCTGCGCCGGCTTGCTCGCGTGCATGGGCCAGCGTTTTGTGAACGTGGTTGGCGACGTTGCTGCCGGCCGCGGCGGTGACTGCCTTACCTTCGCCACGCGTGTCGCGAAGTGCGTCGTGATGCGCAAGCACCTGCGACAGCACCAAGGGGAACGAACGTCCGTCGCAAACGGCGTGGTGCACCATCCAGACCATGCGCCACGCAGCGTCGCCGGTGCGCAGCAGCGCCAAGCGCGTGAGTGGTGCCCTGGCCAGATCGAAACCGTCCATGCGCCACGCGGCCAGCAGCGCTTCGAGCTTGGCGTCATGCGTTGCGGCAGGAACGCCGCGCCAGTCCTCGATGTCGAAGGGCAAATCCATGCGAGCCTCGACCGACTGCACCGGATCGTCCAGCCCGGTGCCGACAAATCGCGTGCGCAACGACGCATGTCGATCAACGGCAGCCTGCCAGGCCGTGCGCATCGCATCAGCGTCGATCACCTCGCCGTCGAAAGACACGACGATCTGCTCGATGTCCACACCCGTGCCGCGGCCCGACTGCCATTGGTGGAACAACATGCCCTGTTGCGTGGGCGAAAGCGGAAGGCCGGCTTGCATCGAACGGGTGGCGTCGTCACCGTGAACCAAGTCGGAATTTTGTATCAAGGGTTAAGCTTCATCGAATATGTTCACCGGAATCGTTCAAGGCACGGCAACCGTCGAAGTGATTGAAGACCTGCAAGGGCTGCGGCGCCTGCGGCTGTCGTTTCCTGACCCCGCGGTGCTGCACGGCGCGCAAGTCGGCGCGAGCGTCGCGGTCAACGGCGTGTGCCTGACCGTGACCACGGTCGACCACGACCGCGCCGCCTTCGACGCCATGCAGCAGACGTTGGCACTGACCACACTCGGCGGCTTGCTGCCTGGCGAGCGCGTCAACGTCGAGCGTGCGGCACGTGCCGATGCCGAAGTGGGCGGTCATCCGTTGTCCGGGCACATCGACACGCAGGGCCGCATCGTTGCGTTGCTCGAGCCCGAGAACAACCGGGTGCTGCGCATCGGCGTGCCCGCGCCGTGGATGCGCTACCTGTTCGCTAAAGGCTACGTGGCCGTCGACGGCGCGAGCCTGACGATGGCCGAGGTGCGGCGCGAGGCCGACGGCAGCGGCTGGTTCGAGGTCTGGCTGATCCCCGAAACACTGCGCATCACCACGTTGGGCGCGTTGCGCGAGGGCGACGCCGTCAACCTCGAGATCGACCGCGCCACGCAAGTGATGGTCGACACCGTGCGCGACGCGGTAGCCGAGCGGCTGGGTGCGCTGGCACCGGCGATCGAGCGGCTGCTGGCCGAGCGCGGCCTTGATCTGGATCGATGACGCGGCCCGCGGACGCGCCTAGGCTGGTGCCTCCCGCAATCGAAGATCCGAGGACCGCCATGCAACCCCAATCTCTGCGCATCATCCGCGACGAACATCAGGCCCTGGCCGCCGTGCTTCGCAGCATGAAGATGCTGCTGGCCGAGCATCGGCGCCGCGGCACGCTGCCCGACTTCCAAGTGTTGCGCGCCATGCTCTTCTACGTCGATGAATTTCCCGAGCGGCTGCACCACACCAAAGAGTCGCGGCTGCTGTTCCCGATGATTCGCGGCCGCAGCACCGAAGCTGCTGACGTGCTCGATCGACTGGACGCCGAACACACGAGGGGCGAAGCGGCGATTCGCGAGCTGGAGCACGCGCTGCTGGGCTTCGAGATGATGGGCGAGCCGCGCCGTGCAGCTTTCGAGCGCCAGCTCGAGACCTACGTCGACCACTACCTCGAGCACATGCGCACCGAAGAGACGCAGATCCTGCCGCTGGCGCAGAAGGTGTTGGACGATGCCGACTGGCGCGAACTCGACGCCGCTTTCCAGGCCAACCGCGACCCGCTGACTGGTCATACGCCCGAAGCCGACTACGCGGGCGTGTTCACGCACATCGTCAACACACTGCCCGCACCCTGGGGCCTGGGGCCGGCGCTCGCCTGACGCGCCTATGATCCACGCCCATGAGTTTTTTCGCCGTGCTGCTCGCGCTGATCGTCGAGCAACTCAAGCCGCTGCGCCGGGACAACCTGGCGCACGACGCGCTGTTGAACTGGGTGGGCTGGGCCGGGCGCAACCTCGACGCAGGGCGCAGCCATCACGCATGGGTGGTGTGGGTCGTCACCGTCGTCGCTCCGGCGGTGGTGGTGGGGGCTGCGTACATGCTGCTGGCCGCGTACAGCCTGCTGCTGGCGCTGGCCTTCATGGTCGCGATGTTGTGGCTGACGCTCGGGTTTCGCCAGTTCAGCCACTTCTTCACCCAGATCCGCGACGCGATCGAGCGTGGTGACGAGCAGGCGGCGCGCGCGCACTTCAAGGAATGGCGCTACCTTGCCGCCGACGAACTGCCGCGCCAGGAACTGCTGCGCAGCGTGCTCGAACATTCGCTGCTGGCGGCGCATCGACACGTCTTCGGCGTCTTCTTCTGGTTCGTCGTACTTAGCGCCCTGGGCTTCGGGCCAGCCGGCGCGGTGTTCTACCGCATGACCGAGTTCGCGTCGCGCTACTGGACCTACACCCAGCACACCACCGAAGGCGGCCCGCACGAGCGCTTGATGAATCTGTCGCAGCGTGCCTTCACCGTGATCGACCACGTGCCGGCGCGTTTGACTGCCTTCGGCTTCGCGGTTGTCGGCAACTTCGAAGAGGCGATCAACGGCTGGCGGCGCGACGCCGCGTTGTGGCTCGAGGCGAACGAAGGCGTGTTGCTGGCGTCGGCCGCGGGCGCGCTCGGCGTGCAGCTGGGCGGCGGCGTTCGCCGTGGTCAGGTGGCCGGTGTCGATTCGACGATGGGCGACGCCAGCCGCCCGTTCGACGACGTTCAGGCCACGGGTTCGACCCCTGGCGAGCAGGCACGGTCGGCGCACCTCGACAGCGTGGTCGGCCTGGTGTGGCGGTCGGTCGTGCTGTGGATGTTGTTGTTGGCGCTGCTGACGCTGGCGAACGTGCTGGGTTGACGAAACAAGATCAGGAGTGGCCGCGATGCCAGCGATGCCCGCGATGCCCATGAACACGAGTCCTTCCCCTCGTCCCGTCGCATTCGTCACCGGTGCTGCGCGCGGCATCGGGCTGGCCATCGCGCGCTGGTTCCTCGACCACGGCCACGCGGTGGTGCTGGTCGACCGCGACACAGCGACACTGGAACAGACAAGAGCCGCATTCGAGACAGCGTTCGCAGGACGCGTGCATGCGGTGGATGCCGATGTGTCGAAGCCCGACGACGTGGCACGCGCGGTGGGGGCGGCCGACGCGCGCTTCGGTCGCATCGACGCCTTGGTCAACAACGCGGGCGTCGCGGTGTTCAAACCGATCCTCGACACCACCTTCGCCGAATTTCGCGAGGTGCTGGCCACCAATCTCGACGGCGCATTCCTGTGCACGCAGGCTGTGGCGCCGGTGATGCTGCGCGGCATCGGGCGCGGCGTGCAGCGCGGCGGCGCGGTGGTGAACATCGCTTCGATCTCGGGCTTGCGCGCGTCGACGTTGCGCGTGGCCTATGGCACCAGCAAAGGCGCGCTGATCCATTTGACGAAGCAGCATGCGGTCGAGTTGGGCAACCGCGGCATCCGCTGCAATGCGGTCGCGCCCGGGCCCGTGGACACCGACATGGCGAAGCTCGTGCACTCAGTCGCGATCCGCGCCGACTATCACGACGTGATTCCGTTGAACCGCTACGGCACCACCGACGAAATCGCTGCCGTGGTCGGCTTCCTGTGCAGCGACGCCGCGGCCTACGTCAATGGCCAGGTGATCGCGGCCGACGGTGGGTTCGAGGCTGCGGGCGTGGGTCTGCCGACGCTGCGCAAGACGGACGGCTGAAACGCCTCACCACAAGGATGCCGCGGCCCGGCCGGGCCATTCACCGTCGTAGACACGGGCCTCGATCGCGCCTTCACTCGTGCGTTGCAGCACCTGCCCGGGTGTTGGCAGCGCGGCAGATGCTGCCTGCATCCCAGCGTCCCACAGCTTCGAACGCACGATCGCACGCCCACACTGGAAGTAGGTGCGTTCGATCGTGATCACGATCACCGTGCGCGGCGGCTTGTCATCGACCGCGAACGACGCACGCAGCGCTGCGTCGTCGGTGATCGTGGCGCGGCCGTTCACGCGGAAGGTTGTGTTGCTGCCCGGAATGATGAACAGCAGCGCCACCCGCGGGTCGCGCACGATGTTGCGCAGGCTGTCGATGCGGTTGTTGCCGTGGCGGTCGGGCAGCGCGAGGGTGCGGTCGTCGAGCACGCGCACGAAGCCGCGCGCGTCGCCACGCGGGCTGCAATCCAACCCTTCGGGCCCGACGGTCGCCAGCGCGACGAAGGGCGAGGCTTCGATGTAGGCGCGGTACTCGGGGATCAGGTGATCGAGTTCCTTCGCGGTCGACGCGAGGGCGGGCGCGGGTTGATACAGCGCCTCGAGGGCTTCGATGGTTTCGATGCGGTGCATGGCGAACGAGTGTAGGACCGTGCGGTCCTTCGCTTGCCGTCCTTGCCTTGCCTTCAAGCAGCGACGGCGTGGTGCTCGGTGCTGCTGGGCAGCGCGGCCGGCAACGTCTCGCGCGGCATGGCCGCGACAACGGCGTCGAGCAGCGGGCGGATCGCTTGCGCCGAGATCGGCCGCGACAGCAGGTAGCCCTGGCCCTGGTGGCAACCCATGTCGCCGAGCATCGCGGCCTGCTCGGCGGTTTCGATCCCTTCGGCGACGATCGTTTTGCCCAGCGACGTGCCCAGCAGGATGATCGCGCGTACCACCGCGGCGTCTTTCGAACCGAGCGCGAGCCGACGCACGAACGACATGTCGATCTTCAGGCTGTCGATCGGCAGCCGCGACAGGTGCGCCAGCGACGAATAGCCTGTGCCGAAGTCATCGACCGCCAGGCCCACGCCGAGCTCACGCAGCGCGTTCAGGCTGTCCAGCGCCGCGGTCAGCTGCGTCATCAGGATGCCTTCGGTCAGTTCGATGACAAGGCAGCGCGGGTCGAGGCCGCTGGCCTCGAGTGCGGCGCGAACGCGCGCGCCGAATGCCGGGTCGGCAAGGTCTCGTGCGGCAGCATTGACGTGAATGTGCAGGCCCTGCGTGCCGGGGTGGCTGCGCTGCCAGGCCGCGAGCTGACGGCACGCGCCGTCGAGCATGAAGTCGGTCAGCGTGAGGATCAAGGGCGAGTCTTCGGCGATCGGCATGAAGCTGGCCGGGCTGACCGGGCCCAGTTGCGGATGTTCCCACCGACACAGCGCTTCGAAGCCGACGAGCGTGCGCTCGCCAAGGTCGAAGATGGGTTGGTAGGCGATCGACAGGCCGCGACGTTCGAGCGTGTCGCGCAGATCCGCCTCGAGCCGCACGCGCGTCGTCAGCTCCTGGTGCAACGCGACATCGAAGAGGGCGTGCCGCGCCTTGCCGTCCTGCTTGGCGCGGTACATCGCGATGTCGGCGTCGCGCAGCATGTCTTCGGGGCGCGAATAGCCGATCGAGCTGAAGGTGATGCCGATGCTGACCGACGCCGACACCATGAAGCTGCTGACTGGCAGCGGGTCGCGCAACGCGCCTTGCATGCGCTCGGCGAGTTCGATCGCGTCTTCGTAGCCGGCGAGGTTGCGCGCCAGGATGGCGAATTCGTCGCCGCCCAGCCTTGCGAGCACGTCGCCGCGACGCATCACCGCGGCCAGACGAGCCGAAGCCTGCACCAGGAACTCGTCACCGGCGCTATGACCACGCGTGTCGTTGACAAGCTTGAAGCGGTCGAAGTCGAGGAACATGACTGCGAACAACGGCTCTCGGCCTGTGCGCGCGGCGTCGATGCCGGCGGTCAGCGTCTGAAGGAAATGGTCGCGGTTGGGCAGTCCGGTCAGCTTGTCGTGGAACGCGCGGTGGTGCAGTTCGCTCTCGGCATGGCGCCGCGCGGTGATGTCCTGCACCTGGATGATGAAGCTCGGGTCGGGCGCACCAGGCTCGGAGAAGCGACCGCAGCTGATGCTGGTCCACACCACGTCGCCACTCGCCTTGCGGCAGCGCATCTCGATCGCGGCCTTGCTGTTGCCCATCGTGTCCATCGACGTGAGACATCGCCCGCCAGCACCGTCGTAGAGAAAGTCGATGAAGGCCCGGCCGACCATCTGGAGCGGCTCGACGCCCAGCAGACGGCCGAGCGCGGGGTTGGCAAGCTGGACGACACCACCGTCCGACAACAGCGCCATGCCGATCGTGGCATGCGTGAAGGCGCTGTTGAAGCGCTGCTCGGAACGTTCGAGCGCGCGCAAATGGCCGGCGGCCATCTCGGCCTCGCGCTGCCGGGCCTGGCTGATCTCCAGATCGGCCTTGTGTTGAAGCGCGGCGGCCTCGGCCATGCGCGCACTGGTCTCGGCTTCCTGCTGGCGGGCGAAGAAGTGCAGGCTGGTCAGCATCAACGCGACGGTCGGCAGCACGGCGAGCATCACACCGAGCCCCGAGACGCGCTCGAGCACGTGCAGTGCGCTGGCGACCGCAGCGGTCACGGTGCCGGCGGCACCAACCCAGCCGAAGACCTCGACGAAGCCGGTCATGCCCGGCCGCTGCCCGCGCTTGAGTTGCGCCGTCACCGTCATCAACCACGTGTTGGACGTCGAATGGACGAGGCCGAACACCGCAGCGACGCCGATCAGGCACGCGCCGTGCACGGCCACGTCGTTGCCGAAGTTACCGGGCAGCGATGCGGTGGCGGCCTCGAGCACGTGGCCGAAGACGAACATGCTCGAGCTGGCGATGGCGGCGCTGCCCAGCCGCGTGGTCCAGCGAACCGAACTGCGCCAAGCCGACACCAGCGCCTCGAGACCGGCGGCAACGCAGGCCGCGGCCGGCCCGCCGCTCAGCGCGAGAAGCACGATGAAGACGTCGCCGGCGGTGAAGAACTGGTTGGTGCGCGGGATCTTCACCGGCAGCAGCGCCGCGAACATCGCGAGCGCGGCTCCCGCTGCGACCTGCATCAACACCTGGACCGGACGACCCGCGAGTGCGATGAGCGAGAACGCCTGCGCCGCCGTGCCCAGGGCCACCATCAGCCACCAGTAGAAGGCGGCCGGCCGGTTGTAGTCGGGCATCAAACGAGCGTGCAGCCGCGCCCATGGCGGGGCGCGGCTTGTTTGTGGTTCCCCGTCAATGTCGGGCATGGCGCTGTCGTGCTGCCGCGGTGCCGTCAGGGCTCGCCCACGGTGACGCCTTCTGCCATCGTGACGCCTTCTGCCATCGTGACGCCTTCCGCCATCGTGACGCCTTCTGCCATC
Organism: uncultured beta proteobacterium; assembly: GCA_963738615.1. Classification (GTDB taxonomy): domain Bacteria; phylum Pseudomonadota; class Gammaproteobacteria; order Burkholderiales; family Burkholderiaceae_C; genus CAVTWY01. The sequence goes on along the minus strand of CAVTXI010000004.1, from coordinate 466,289 downwards.
GTGACGCCCTCGGCCATCGTGACGCCCTCGGCCATCGTGACGCCCTGCGTCAGCATGAAGCCGGCGCCGCCGTAGAGCAGCGCGGTCAGATCCGCGGTCGGCATGAAGAAGCCCGCGCCCGATGTCAGCGCCGTGGCGACGAGCACCCCGGGCGAGACCAGCACTTGGCCCGCAACCGGAAGCTCGCTGACGAAGCGCACATGGGTATTCGTGGGAGTGCCGGGCGCCGCTGTCCAGTAGTGCACCGTGGCACGCCGGACCGATCGGCCGGCCCAGATCAGCGTGGGGTCATAGAAGGGTTGCAGCCGACCGATCGCGCCGCTGCTGACGATGCGATTGCCACCGGCCGTGATGACCAGTCCCCACGGTGTCCAGGTGCCGTTGAGCTGCGAACCCAGCAGCGTAGGCACGGCAGCGCCCGCGGCGATCAGCGACTGGCCCGTCGCCAGGCTGCCGTCAGCAATGCCTTTCGCGATGTCGATGCGCAGCACGGCCGACAGCGACACGGCGCCGGCCACGTTCAACATGCCCGCGCCTTGTTCGACCAGGTTCGCACCTGCCAACGGCTGCGCCGTGAATTGCAGGATCGACTTCACCAGCGGCGGCGTCAGCCCCGGGTTGGCCTGAAGCATCAGCGCCACGGCACCCGAGACCGTTGGCGCAGCGACCGACGTGCCCGAAAGCAGCTTGATGGCGCGGTCTTTCGGTTGATCGGCGCCGCCGAACTCGGCGACCAGCGCAGGGTAGGCGGTGGCAAGCGCCTCGAAACCAAACGCCGTGTGCGAGGCAGCGCCGACGATGCGGTTGCCAGGTGCGACCAGGTCGGGCTTGATCAGGTTGTCGGCCTCGCGCACACCGTTCGCCATGACGTTGCCGCCGCGGGTCGGGCCGCGCGAGCTGAAGCTGGTGACGGCGTCATCGCCACGGTCGACCGTGCCACGAGGGTTGGCCGCGCCGACGGTGATGACCGTGGGGTCATTGCCCGGTGCGCCGATCGAGCCGTAAACCGCGTTGCCCGCCGCGTCCTTGCCGAAATTGCCGGCAGCTGCGACGACGGTGATGCCGGCTGCCGCAGCGGCGCGTACCGCGCGACACAGCGGGTCGGTCAACCAACTTTCGGTCGAGCCCGCAGCCAGGCTGACGTTCAGCACACGGATGTTGTAGGCCTTGGAATGGAAGATCACCCAGTCGATGCCGGCGATGGCGTCGCTGATCTGGCCCTGGCCTTGGCCGTCGAGCACCTTCACGTCGTACAGCGCGGCGCCCGGGGCGATGCCGGTGGAGTCGCGCAGCGCGAAGCCGCCGCGGCCGGCAGCGATGCTGGCCACGTGCGTGCCGTGCCCGTAGGCATCGGTGCCTTTGCTCTTGATCCACGACTCGTAGAAATCTCGGCCGTCGCTGCCGGGCTCGAGCGAGTTCGACGTGTCGACGCCGACGACGACACCGTTTCGCGACAACATCGTCTGGAGGCTGCCGACGAAGCTGATGCCCTGACCGACGCGCACCAGGTCGACCGACTTCGCGACCCGGCTTGCGCTTGCGTCGTCCTTGAACGCGGCGTGCGCGGATGCGACGCCCGAGTCGAGCACCGCGATGCCAACACCCGTGCCGTCCAGCCCCGACATGACCGACCCGACGTAGGTGCGCGGCGAGGTCGAGCCGTCGGCCACGGTGCCGGTGGTCGACTCGAGCAGGCTCGCGGTACGGTTGGTCTTGCGGTTCGGCGAGATGCTGGTGACGTCGGGTCGCGATGCGATCGTGGCGACACGATTCACAGGCAGCAGTGCCGACACCGCACTCACCGAGTAGTAGCGCGCGTACACCGACCCGCCACCAGCAACGATGGCCGAACGCAATGCCGTCATCTCGGGATCGGTGCCGTCGGCGACGACGAGCACCTTGACGTAGGTTGTTCCGTTGGACGTGACGGCCCAGGTCGTGCCGGTGGGCGCCGTGCCGTTGGCGACAACGCTGGCGAGGTCATCTGCCAACTGCATCGGCACCGCTGCAGAGGCGGGCGAACTCACGCCGAGCATGGCGAGAACAATCGATAACGATGCCAACACGCGTGTGTTCGGTCCGCGGGCGGATTTTTCTGTGGAGCGTGCCGACGACATAGGTGCTCGCATGTGGTGTCTGTTATCGGCAGCGTATCGACGCGACCCCCACTTGTGAAGATTTGAAACCGCTCCTGCTGGGGGTTATGCGCATTCCTTCGCGGCAGTCCTCGAGGCGTTCGCGATACCGGGCACTCACTTCGATGTCGCGCACGATGTCGATGCATCGGCGCGTGAACGAAGTGGCATTCGCCGATGGGCGTTGCCCGCGTGAATGCGGGGCGCCTGGTGCGGGACCGGCTCAGCCTGGGCTGTGCGCGCGCAGCGCCTCGTCGAGCAGCTCGACATAGGCCCCATGCCGCGTCGCGGCGAGTTCCTGGCGCGCCACGGCTGCAGTCACGCCGCAGCCGGGTTCGTTGCGGTGGGTGCAGTTGTAGAAGCGGCAACCTGTTGCGTGCGCCTGAATGTCGGGCATCAACGACGCCAGCCGATCCGGGGCGATGTGGTGCAGGCCGAACTGCTGGAAGCCGGGCGTGTCGATGATGGCGGTGCTGCGCGCCGCATCAACCCAGTACCACTTGGTCGCCGTCGTCGTGTGCCGCCCGGCGTTGAGCGCACGTGAAAGCTCGCCCACCTGCACCTGCGCATCGGGCACCATCAGGTTCACCAGCGTGCTCTTGCCCACGCCGCTGGGGCCGATGACCAGCGTGGACTTGCCCGCCAGCAGCGGCTCGAGCAAGGCCTTGGCCTGCGCCGCGGGCATGGTGGCATCACGCGGTTTCAGCGCCAGCGGCACCAGGGCGGCGCCGACATCGCGATAGGCGGCCAGCCGGTCGAGCGTGGCCTGCGCCTGCGGCAGGTCGACCTTGTTGCAGACGATCGTTGCCGGCACGCCGGCGTCGGCTGCTGCAACCAGCGACCGGTTCAGTTGGCCGTGGCCGAAGGGCGGCTCCACGGCGACGACCAGCAGTACTTGGTCGACATTGGCGGCGAAGCTTTTGGTGCGCCACTCGTCCTGCCGGTGCAGCAGGTTGCGGCGTGGTTCGGTCGCAGTGATCACGCCTTGGTCGCCGCTGCGTTCCCACTGCACGCGGTCACCGACGACAAGGTCAGCCTTCTTGCCGCGTGAATGACAGAAGACGCGTTCGCCCGAAGGTGTTTCGACAACGACGTGCCGGCCGTGCGCCGACACCACCAAAGACGAAGTTGTCAAGCCGCTGCGGGCCGCGCCGCGCCCGCATGCTCGAACGCCGCCAACGCCGCCAAGCGCTGTGACGCCGGCGGGTGCGACGCGTAGAACGCCGTGTACATCGGGTCGGGCGTCAGCGTGCTGGCGTTGTCTTCGTACAGTTTGAGCAGTGCGCTGCGCAGCGCGCTGGCGCTGGTCTGTTGGCTGGCATAACTGTCGGCCTCGAACTCGTCACCACGCATGCGCCGCGAGATCAGCGGCGCGATGAAGAACACGAAGGGCGGCAGCGCCAGCATGAAAAGGATCAACGCCAGCGCGTCGTTCGGCGCGTCAGCGTTGGGTACGCCGACGTCCCCGACGCCGGCATTGGGAATGACCCCCAACGCTTCGTAGAACCACGGCTTGCCCGAGATCCACCCCAGCAGCGCGAAGGCCACGAAGGCCAGCGCCGTCATCATCACCGTACGGCGCACCACGTGCTTGTGATGGAAGTGGCCCAGTTCGTGCGCCAGAACGGCTTCGACCTCACCGTGCGTCAGGCGCGACAGCAGGGTGTCGAAGAACACCACGCGTTTGGCCGCGCCCAGGCCGGTGAAGTAGGCGTTGCCGTGGGCCGAACGGCGGCTGCCGTCCATCACGAACAGGCCCTTGGCCTTGAAGCCGCAGCGCTGCATCAGCCCCTGCACACGCTGGCGCAGCGTCTCGTCGGGCAACGGCGAGAACTTGTTGAACAGCGGCGCGATCACGGTGGGGTACAGCAGCAGCAGCGCCGCCTGAAAGGCGATCCACGCGCCCCAGGCCCACAACCACCACAGGCCACCGGCCTCACGCATCAGCATCAGCACCAGCCACGCCATCGGCAGGCCGATCAACACGCCGACCAGCGTGCCTTTGGCCAGGTCGCCCAACCACAACCCGAACGTCGTGCGGTTGAAGCCGAAGCCCTGCTCGAGGCGAAAGGTGCGGTACAGCGATGCCGGCAAGTCAATCAGCGCGCCGATAACGACGAAGGCGGCCAGCAGCGCAAGCTGATAGGCCATCGGCCCCCAGCCGGATGTCGCGGTCTTCACCACGCGGTTCAGCACGTCGAGGCCGCCCAACAACGTCCAGCCCAGCAGCACAGCCGCGTTGACGACGATCAACCACGTGTGCAAGCGCGTTTTCGCCACGGTGTAGTCGGCGGCTTTCTGGTGCGCGGCCAGCGGCACCGTGCCTGCAAAGGGTGCCGGCACTGCGGTGCGATGGCTCGCCACGTGCCGAGACTGGCGCGCGTCGAGCCATAACTGCACTGCCGTGGCGGCGAGCAGGGCGACGATGAAAGCAAGGGTGAGAAGGTCAAATGTCACGGTCGCGAGTGTAGGTTGCAGGCCGCAAGCGCGCCGCCGGAAGGAGTTCGCGGGCACGGGCCGGTCACAATCGTCCGGCTCTGCCACGTTCGCCACCGCTGAATCGACGCTGAACCGATGACCACGCTCGCTTCCCACGTCGACAACCTCATCTGGATCGACCTCGAGATGACTGGCCTGTTGCCCGACAGCGACCGGATCATCGAACTGGCCGTTGTGGTCACTGATGCGCAGTGCACCGTCCGCGTCGAAGGCCCCGTGATCGCCGTCCACCAGAGCGACGCCGTGCTCGACGGCATGGACGCATGGAACAAGGGCACCCACGGAAAAAGCGGCCTGATCGACCGCGTGAAGGCATCCACCATCGACGAGGACACCGCACAAAAGCAGGTGATTGCGTGGCTATCGGCCTACGTGCCGGCCGGCAAGAGCCCGATGTGCGGCAACACCATCTGTCAGGACCGACGCTTCATGGCGCGCCACATGCCCGAGCTCGAGCGCTTCTTCCACTACCGCAACCTCGACGTGACCACGCTCAAGGAACTGGCGCGGCGCTGGAAGCCCGCCGCGTTGGAAGGGCTGAAGAAGCTTCAGACGCACACCGCGCTGGCCGACGTGCACGAATCCATCGACGAATTGCTGCATTACCGACGCACCCTACTGGCGCTGTAAATGACAACACGCGACGACAACTTCGTGGCCGCCGCCGAGGCGATGGGTTTTGACCTTGACATGGCCGAGGTTCGCCCCGCGGGCCACTACGTGCCGGTGGTGCTGGACAGCCGCTACGTCTACGTCGCGGGCCAGGTCCCGCGCGTGGGTGACCGCATCGCCGTGACCGGCGCGGCCGGTCGCGACGTGACGCTCGAGCAGGCACGCGACGGTGCACGCATCTGCGCCATGCGCCTGCTGACGCTGCTGCAAAGCACCCTCGGTTCACTCGACCGCGTGCTGCAGGTGATGCGCATGAACGTCTACGTTCAATCCGCAGGTGACTTCACCCAACAAAGCGAAGTCGCCGACGCCGCGTCGGACCTGCTGGTGCAGGTGCTCGAAGAAGCCGGCGCGCACACGCGCACGTCGATCGGCACTTTTCGAGCTGCCGAAGAACGCAACAGTGGAAATCGACCTGATCGTCGCCTACGAGGCCGAGCCGATGAACATGACGACGATGATGGGGACGTTGAGCTGAGCTGCTGCCGTCGGCGCGACGAGATAAGATGTGTATCGCCAAAGCCGGAGGTACACAACATGCGGACGAACATCGAGATCGACGACAAGCTGATGAAGGAGGCCTTGAAGGCTACGGGCGTGAAGACGAAGCGTGAAGCCGTCGAGCTTGGTTTGAAGACCCTCGTTCGCCTGCGCGCTCAGGAAAAAGCTCGCGAGCTTCGCGGCAAGATCACCTGGGAGGGTGATCTGGAGGACTCGAGGACCAGCCGGTGATCCTGGTCGATTCCAGCGTCTGGATCGACTACTTCCGTGGGATCGAGACGGGTCCGTCCGCGCTCCTGAACTCGCTCTTCGGTCGAACGCCGATCGCGGTTGGAGACCTGATCGCGGCCGAGGTGCTGCAGGGCGTTCGAGACGATCGTGAGTACCGTCACGTGAAACGCGTCTTCGACGCTTTCGATCACGTTGACCTGTGCGGCTACGACCTGGCCGTGAAAGCGTCCGAGAACTATCGCCTCCTGCGCGCCAAGGGCATCACCGTGCGCAAGACGATCGACACGCTGATCGCCACGCGGTGCATCGAGGACCGCTTGACGCTGCTGCACTCGGACAAGGACTTCGACGCGTTCGTCAGTGAGCTTGGGCTGCAGGTCGCGTACTCGGCAACGTGATCGTGGCTGCGTCCGAAGTCCTGGTCGAAGCTGTGCCTCCAGTCACTCTTCATCCAGACGATCTCGAGTGCAGCGATCGGCACCAGCCACGCGATGAACAGGCACGTGGCGAGGATCCGATTCACGCGGACCCGCGCACGCGCCACGTTCACACCCCCAACAACTCCACCTCGAACACCAACGTCGCGTTCGGCGGGATCACGCCACCGGCGCCTCTGGCGCCGTAGCCCATCTCGGCCGGGATCGTCAACACGCGTTTGCCGCCGACCTTCATGCCGGCGAAGCCCTGGTCCCAACCTTTGATGACCTGGCCGGCGCCGAGTGCGAATTCGAAGGGCTGGTTGCGGTCTTTGCTCGAGTCGAACTTGCGGCCGCGGTTGTTCGGCTGCGTGGGGTCATACAACCAGCCGGTGTAGTGCACCGAAATGGTCTTGCCGGCGGTGGCTTCGGCGCCGGTGCCGACGGTGATGTCCTTGGTCTCGAATGGCTGGGTCATGGTGCAGGCTCTGATGGGTTGGTTTGCACGAGGGGCGCAGCATAACGGCCGCGCCACGCGGCGGTTGCGCGGGCCAGGAAGGTCGCGACCGTCTGCGCTTCGATCGGCGCAAGCCCCAGCGCTTGTGACGCGCGGCGCAGCGCATCGATCGCGTCGGGTGGGCGGTCGACCACCAGGGGCGGCGCGCCGTTGGATTTGCTGAGCTTCTCGCCCTGCGCATCGACCACCAGCGGCAGGTGCAGGTATCGCGGGGTCGGCAGGCCCAGCAGGTGTTGCAGGTGGATCTGTCGTGCAGTGTTGTCGGTCAGGTCCTCGCCGCGCACGATGTCGGTGATGCCCTGCGCCGCGTCGTCGACGACGACCGCGAGTTGGTAGGCCCACGGGCCGTCGGCGCGTCGCAAGACGAAGTCGCCAACATCGCGCGTCACGTCCTGAGTCTGCAAGCCCAGGCGGCGGTCGTTCCAGGCGACGGCAAGCGCCTTGTCGGGCTCGCCGAGTCGAAGTCGCCAGGCACGCGCCGGCTTACCACGAAGGCCGTCGCGGCACGTGCCGGGGTAGACGCGTTCCTGCCCGCGTGCGGGTGCGTGGCCCAGCGCGACAAGCCTTGCGTCGACGTCCTGGCGCGTGCAGCCACAGGGGTATGCCAAGCCGCAGTCGACGAGTTGGTCGAGCGCGTGCTGATAGGTATTCCCGCGTGACGACTGGCGCCAGACCTCGCCGTCGTGTTCGAGGCCCAGGTGCGTCAACTGCCGAAGGATCGCCTGCTCGGCTTCGCGCTGCATGCGTGGCGTGTCAACGTCTTCGATGCGCAGCAGCCAACGCCCGCCATGCGCACGCGCGTCGAGCCAACTGCCCAGCGCCGCGACGAGTGACCCGGCGTGCAGCGGGCCGCTGGGTGATGGTGCGAACCGTCCGACGTAGCCCTGGGTCATGGCGACGCTGTGTCGTCGGCTCGAGAACGCCTCGGTCAGTCCGGCAGCGGCACCGCGCTGTGGCGCTCGATCAGCGCGCGGCGCGTCGTCGGGCTCGACAACTGCTCGAGCCACCACGCCAGCGCCAGCCCCTGCGGCGCTTTCTTCGCCTGCGTGACCGACGCGGTGCGCCACGCGTAGCCCAGCCGCGCGCCCTGGCGTTCGCGCTGAAGCTTCTTCACGACCAGCCTGCCGGCGTCGATATGAGGCCGCGCGATCGGCTCGGGCACGAAGCCGCAGCCCAGCCCGCGCAACTGCGCGTCGACCTTCGTCAGCATGTCGGGCACGCTCAGCACGTCTTGCCCTGTGACCACGTTGTAGGTCAGCGGCGCAAGGCTGCGCGACGAGTCGGACACAGCCACCGCGCGGTGGCGCAGCAGCACTTCGTCGCTGATGGGTTCGGCGGCGTCGGCCAACGCGTGATGCGGGGCGACCACGAAGACGAAGTTCACTTCGCCGATCGGTTCGATCGCGATGCCCGTCGGCAGCGGAACCGCGTCGATCACCACGCCGATCGCCAGGTCGGCCACGCCCGACAGCACCGCCTCCCACGCGCCGGCCAGCACTTCGAACCGCAGTTGCAGCCGCGTGCCGTGCGGCTCGCCCGCGTCGGTCTTGACTGCGTAGAAGGCTTCGCAGAGTTCCAGCACGGTGGCGCGCGAAATCACGTTCTCGCCAACCACGCACAGCCGTGACTCCCACCCGCCGGACACGCGCTTCACGCGATTGGCCACGGCCTCGATCTCAGCCAGCAGCCGTTGCCCTTCGCCCAGCAGTTCGTCGCCGGCCGGGGTCAGACGCGCCTGGCCTGATTTGCGGTCGAACAGCAGCACGTCGAGCGCGTCTTCGAGCTGGCGCACGTTGTACGTCAGCGCCGACGGCACCTTGCCCAGTTCGCGCGCCGCGGCGGCAAAGCTGCCGGTGCGCGCGATCGTCTCCATCATCTGAAGGGCTTCGGGCGTGAGGGCGTTGCGGCTGGTATGCATGGGTGACGGGGGGTACTGCGTGCGTCATGTTATGAGAACTCGAGGGCAGGCCGGTCGGCACGCACGCTTAACATCGTCGCCGTGAATTCAGCCTCGAACGTACTTCAGTTTCTGCCCTGGCTCGACTGGGCTGCGTTGGTTTGGTTCCTTCTGGCCTGGGCGGCCTATGCAGTCTTCGCGCGCAACCGCGGGCGCAAGCAGCCGTCGCTGCTGGCCGCGGGCGAACAGGTGCGCAACCGCTGGATGCTCGAGGCTACCTACCGCGACCCGCGCGTGTTCGACGCCGTGGTGCTGCAGAAGCTGGCCACCAGCCCAAGCTTCTTCGCGTCGACCACCATCCTGATCATCGGCGGCCTGCTTGCCATGCTGGGCAGCAACGAGCAGGCGACGGCGATGGTTCGCGAATTGCCGTTCGCCGCACGCACGAGCGTGCAGGTGTTCGACATGAAGGTGCTGGTGCTCGTGGCCGTGTTCGTCTATGCGTTCTTCCGCTTCACCTGGAGCTTGCGGCAGTACAACTTCGGCGCGCTGCTGGTCGCCGCGCTGCCCGACCCCGAGCGCATGAAGACGTTGGGCGATGAGGTGCGGCAGCGCATGGCCGGGCGCGCCGCCGGGCTGGTCAGCATGGCGGCCGAATCGTTCAACGACGGGCTTCGCGCCTACTACATGGCCTTCGCCAGCGTGACCTGGTTTTTCTCGCCGCTGGCGTTCATCGCGGCGACGGCGATCGTCGTCGGCATCCTCTATCAGCGCGAGTTCCGCTCCGAAGCCCTGCAACTGCTGAGCGACAACACATGAACACGAACCTACCCGCGCCAGCCATGCCAGCCACCATGCCCACGCTGTTGCGCAACGCCACGCTGTTCGACAGCCAACGCGGCGTGATGCAGCCCGGCACGCAGGTGCTGGTCGAAGGCGACCGCATCGCCGCGGTCACCACCGAGCCCGTGCCCGTCGAAGGCAAACGCGTGATCGACGTGCAGGGCCGCACCGTGTTGCCCGGCCTGATCGACGCGCACGTTCACGTCACCGCGGCCAGCCAGGACCTGATGACGCAGGCGCTCGAGGCGCCGTCGCTGATCGTCGCGAAAACGGCCGCGATCATGCGCGACATGCTGCATCGCGGCTTCACCACCGTGCGCGACGCGGGCGGTGCCGACTTCGGTTTGCAGGAGGCGGTTGCGAAGGGCTTGTTCGAAGGCCCGCGCCTGCTGATCGCGGGATTCCCGATCTCGCAAACCGGCGGCCACGCCGACATGCGCCCACGCAGCGTGCGCACGGAAGGCTACTTCTGCACCTGCGCGGGTCTTGGCTTGATCGGCGCGATCGCCGACGGCGTCGGTGAAGCGCGCAAGCGCACGCGCGAGCAGGTGCGCACCGGCGCCAACCAGATCAAGATCATGGCCGGCGGCGGTGTCGCCAGCCCGACCGACCCACTCGAAGGCACGCAGTTCTCGATGGAAGAGTTGCGCGCCATCTGCGAAGAAGCCGAAGCCGCGAATCTCTACGCCATGGCGCACGCGTATTCACCCCGCGCCGTCACACGCGCGGTGCAGGCGGGCGTGCGGTCGATCGAACACGGCAACCTGATCGACGAGGCCACCGCACGCGAGATGAAGCGCGCAGGCGCCTACCTGGTCCCTACGCTGTCGACCTACGCCGCGTTCGCCGACACCGGCAAACAAGGCGGGTGGAGCGAAGACATGATGGCCAAGTTCGACCGCGTCAACCGCGTGGGCGTGCAATCGCTCGAGATCGCGAAAGCCGAAGGTGTGCCGATCGTCTACGGCACCGATCTGCTGGGCAGCCACCACGAGCGCCAACTCGGCGAGTTCACGCTGCGCGCCAAGGTACTCACCCCCGTCGAACAACTTCAAGGCGCCACATCGGTCGCCGCGCGGCTGATGGGCCAAGAGGCGCACATCGGCTGTATCACCCCCGGCGCCTACGCCGACCTGATCGTGATGGACGGCGACCCCACGCGCGACATCAGCCTGATGGCCGCCTTGCCGAAGCACCTGCGCCTGCTGATGCAAGGCGGTCGCATCGTGCGCAGCGCCCTGGAGGCCGCATGACAGAACAGGAGTGGTCGGCCGCGCTGGAGACGTGGTGGCCGATTGCGCTCACCGTCTTCGCGGGCCTTGCGCTGATCTTCGCGCTGCGCAGCCGACGCGGAGTCACACCGCCCGAACCGCCCCCCGGGCCTGATCTTCGTTCCGTCCTCGAGGGCCGAGCCCCCGCCGCGCAGCCAAGCCTTGGTGAACCGGGACTGCCACTGGCGGAACTGGCGCTTGTCGGCACGCCGTCAGCCGATGCACAGAAGCCGTTTGCGGTGTTCGAAGTGAAGCTGAACGAGTGGCAGCAAAACTATGCGTCGAGCGACGCAGCGGTGCACGCCGCGGCACCCGAAACGTCGACCGACGACTGGGACGACCTGATGGACATCGATGGCGTCGACCTCGATCTGGCGCGGTTCCTGTACAGCGAAGGTGTGCATACCTTCGAGCAGGTCGCCGGGATGACGTTCGGCGGAACTACGCGCCGTGCTCGAGCGCGGTGATGCGACTTACCGCGACGTCGATCCGGGCGGGTGGCCCGAGTCGGCGCGGCTTGCGGTGCTGGCTCGCTGAACGCGTGCTGAGCACAACCGTGATGATCCATGAGCGAGCGCGATCGTGACCTGGGCCTCGACCGTGCGATCACGCGGCGTGACTTCGTCAATGGCGCGTTGACGACCGGTTTGGCGCTGGCGGCGCGTGCGAGTGGTGCACAAGCTGCCGAGTCGACGGCGGGACCGGCATCAGGCAGCGCAACTGCGCACTTCGCCGGCCAATCGCTTGCTGCGGCCGCCGTCCTTCACGCATTGAGAGATGGTGCACAGCTACCGCCACCTTTGCACTTCGCACGCGGCGGCGAGCAGGTCGACCTGGTTGTCGTTGGCGCGGGGATCAGCGGTCTTGCGGCGGCGCGGCTGTACCGCCGTCACGCGTCGGGTCGTGCGCGCGTGCTGGTGCTCGAGGCGCAGCCCGACATCGGCGGGCACGCGTTGCGAAACGAATTCACCGCTGCGAACGGCCGCCGCGTGATCGGCTACGGTGGGTCGGAGGCGCTGGACTCGCCGTCACTGTGGTCGCCAGCGATGCACGAGCTGATGCGTGACGTGGGTATCGATCTTGCCGCCTTCGACGACTACTACGACGCCGCCTGGGCCAAGCGCCACGGCCTCGACCACGAAGGGATTTACTTTGCGCCCGCGCCGTGGGGTGGCAGCGGTACGCTGGTAACGCATCCGCGAGGTGAGGCAGCAACCGCCTGGATCGGCCGCACGCCACTGAACGAAGCAGCTCGGCACGACTATGTTCGGTTGACGACGCCGCCGCTTGATCCTTGGCCCGGTTTGGGTCGAGTAGCGAAGTGCGCGCGCTTGGCGGCGATGACGTACGACCGCTTCGTCGTCGACGCGCTTGGCCTGCACCCGCAGATCACCCAGTGGATGCGCCACCGCACGCAGGCGCTGCTCGGCGCGGGGACCGACGCGTGCAGCGCGCTAGACGCTTGGGCGCTCGGCTTGCCAGGGTTCGACGCCATGAAACTGGGCGATGCACCCGACCGCGCGCTGAGCCCGACCGCGCGGCAAGCCAAGATCGGCAAGGACCGCTACATCTACCACTTCCCCGATGGCAACGCTGGCGTCGTTCGCGCCCTGCTGCGAAAGCTGATCCCGGACGCACTGCCGGGGTCGGGCACGGAGTCGCTGGTTCTGGCGATTCGGGACGACGCGCAACTCGACTTGCCTGGCGCGCCCGTGCGCATCCGAGTCGGCTGTACGGTGACGAATGTGCGCCACGTGGGGACGGCGGAGCGTTCGACCGGGGTCGACGTGAGCTATGTCGATGCGCATGGGCGGATGGTCACCGTGCGCGCGCGCCACGTCGTGCTGGCGTGCTTCGCCCGCGTTGCTTCGCGTATCTGCCCCGGCTTGGTGCCGGCGCAGGCGGCGGCGCTCGACGACCAGGTGAAGGTGCCGCTGATGTACGGCAACGTCTTGCTCGGCAGATGGCACGCCTTTCAGCGCGCACGCATCGCTGGCTTCGAGCTTCCCGGCCAGCTGTGGAGTCACATGCGGCTGGACATGCCGGTCAGCATTGGCCGCTATCGCTTCGCTGGCTCGCCCGACGATCCGGTGCTGCTGCAGATGAGCGCGGTCGTCCTGGGTGGCGCCGTCGGCAGCCCTGCGCGCGATCAGGCCGCGGCCGGGCGACGGCGACTGATGGAGCTGCGCTTCGAAGACGTTGAGCGCGACATTCGGTCCGTACTTCAAGGCGCACTGGGCGCCTTCGGCTTCGATGCGGCGCGCGACATCGAAGCGCTGACCCTGAACCGTTGGGCGCACGGCTACGCCTACGAATACATGCGGCCGTGGGACACGTATTGGCCGGACGGGCCGCTGCCCATCGTCCATGCACGGCAGCGCTTCGGGCGCGTGGCGTTCGCGAATGCGGATGCGGGAGCCTTCGCCTACGCGCAGGGCGCGGTCGACCAGGCCACGCGTGCGGTCGGCGAGTTGCTGCCGAACGCGAAGCTGCCAGCGTATGCGCGTGTGCCGGGGCCGTCGCTTCGAGCGCTTGGGTTCAGCCCACGGCGCTGACGCCTGTCTCTCTAGGCGAGTTGTTCGAGGATGGTCATGGCCGCACGGCGCGCGGTTTCAGCGGCACCGTTCATGTAGCCCTGGAATTCGCGGCTGCAGTGTTCACCCGCGAAATAGATCTGTCCGACGCGGCGCTGTTCCCAGCCCGCGATCGACGTCCACTGCCCCGGCCTATAGCAGGCATACGAGCCCAGTGCGAAGGGTTCGGTCGGCCAATGGATGCGCAGGCTTGCGCCTCCCCAAGCCGCACCGAATCCTGGCACCGGACCTTCCATCGCCGCAGCAAAGCGTCGCGCGTGCGTGTCGGCCAGCCCCACACCCATCTCGACCGCGGGACGCCCGCCCATGAACCACGTGTAGACGCCCGTTTCGCCGGGCGACTGCCGGCCGCCGTCCCAACCCGTCTGCATCGGCAAGTCGGTGTAAAGCCCGCCATCCTGACCGCGATCACGCCACGGGCGGCCCGACAACGCGACGATCAGCTTGGCATTGGTGCCATAGCCCAGTTCGTCGACGCAGCGTTGCTTCGCCGCAGGAAGCACGTCGGGCATCTCGACGCATCGCAGGAGCGTGAACGGCAGCGCCAGCACCACGATGTCGGCGTCGACTTCGCGCGTGGCGCCGTGGGTTGCGAATTCGAGGCGATAACCACCGGCCGCGCGCTTGCGCAAGCGAGCCAGGCGGTGCCCAAGGCGCACGTGCGAGCCGAGGCCGCGCTGCAAATGGCGCGTGATGCCTTCCACGCCCTCTCGAATCTTGTATCGCTCGTCGCTGGCGCCGAAGATCTCGAACCCACGCGTCGGGTCGGTGCCGATCATCGTCAAGAGGTTCAAGCAGCTTTGCTCGCCCGCGTCGAAGCCGAACTCGGTTTCGTAAGCGACCTTCGAGCAAACGGCATAGCCACGGCGCCATGTCGAGCCCGTCGAGGTACTGCTCGATGCTGATCGTGTCGAGCCGGGAGTCCCAGGTCGTGATGGCGCGCCGCCGAGGGCGAGGACGACAAACGCGCCGCGTCGGCCGCGATACGCGGCGCGACATCACTGTACGCAGCCAGCACCTCGTCGTCGCTGCGGTTGCTGCCCATCGAAGTGGTAGGTGGCAGCGAACCTGCTTTCCGCGTCCGCAGGCGGTGTCGACCAGCGTCAGACCAGCGCATTGGGCGAGGGCGCGCACATCATGGTGGCTGCTGTCGATGAACTCGGCGCCCAGTTCGACCATGGGAGCGAAGGCAGCGTCGCCCTCGTGTGTGCGCACGCGTCCTCCCGCGCGGTGGTCAGCCTCGTACAACGTCACGCGTACGCCTGCGCGAGCCAGGAGATGGCTTGCGGTCAGCCCCGCGAGGCCAGCCCCGACGACGGCAACGCGGGGCGAGCCGGCACCGACTCGGCGCGCTGGCGCGCTGGCATAGAGGTCGACCAGTGACGTCGATCGAAGGTTGTGGGTTGTGGCGTGTCACGGGACGATGATGGCATCAATGCCACAGCGCAGCGAAGCATACGGCCACCCCCAACTCTTAAAGGACCTTGCGTCCTGTTTGATGTACGTTCACATTCTTGGCGACACCCAAGGAGACGAGCATGATCGTCGTAGTCTTCCGTTCACGCCTGCGCCCCGATGCGGACCTGACCGCGCTCGAGGCCATGGGCTTGCGCATGCACGAGCTGGCGACACACATGCCCGGCTTTGTGTCTTACAAGGACTTTGCCGCTGCCGACGGCGAGAACCTGACCTTCGTCGAGTTCGAAGACGAAGCCTCTCTGCTGGCGTGGCGCCACCAGCCCGAGCACGCAGTGGGCCAGCAACGTGCACGAAGCGAGTTCTTCTCCGACTACCAGATCACCGTGTGCTCGCCCACGCGGGCATACCGCTTCACACAGGCCGAGGGGCGCGTCGACCTGCCGGTCGGCCCCCAGGCAGGCGGAGGTTGACCGATGTTGGAACCGTTCACTGCCGTCGCGACGGCGGCTTGCATCGCCCGTGTGCTGGGTGTCGCCTGCCAGTTCGTCGTCGGCGGGCTGACTGGGTCCGCCGACGGCGAATGGGTCGAGGCTGCTGGCGAGGCCGCGGGCTCCGACGCAGTGAAGGGGTACGTTGGCGGATGCCTGCAGCGCCTGCGGCGCAGGCCCCCGGGCAGCGGCGAAACGCTGCTGAAGGGCGTGCGCAAAGCGCATTTGCTGGCGCTGAAACAGGTCGGCAAGTGCCACCGCGACACGCTCGATGCCTTGCGTCGCAGCCACGAGTTCGGCGGCACGTCGTACGTGAAGACGACGACTTCGCAAAGCACCTCGATGACTTCCTCGACCGCAGGCTGAAGGTGCTGCGCGAAGACAAGATTGATCAAGATGCCGTCAAGCCCGAAGACCTCGAGCACGCACTCGACGGTCTTATTCGAATCGGGCAGGGCAAGCGCCTCGAAGACGCCGCCAGCCATGCTCGTGCCGACGTCGAAGCTCGCGCGCTCGACGAACTGCGCACGGGCGCGTGGCGTGTGGCAAGGCATTACCGCCGGTGTTCGTCCGCTGCTTTCGCGGCGAGGTCGAGCGCTCGGGCTGGTACGACACCTTCGGTCTGTACGTCACGGATCAGATCGCCGCATGACGCTGGCTTCCGCAGCGTGTTCTTCGCGGCCGAGCAGTCGCAGATGCGCCGCGTACTCGACATCGTCGAGCAGCAGACGCGCGAGTTGCTCGCGAGAGACGACAGGTTGCAGCCTATCGCAACGAACTGATGGGGTTGCTGGTCCACCTGGACGAAATGGTCGGCGAAGTCGGTTCCGGCGTCGGGCGCGTTGAAACAAGGTCGTTGCCATCGCAGCCGGCCTCGAGAGTGTCGAGGGCAAGGTCGACTCGCTGCTCGAGGCGCAAGCGTTCGGTTGGCCCGCGGAACAAGACGCGACGATCACGGAGTACCTCGAGGACAAGCGCGCGGGTTTCGAGGGGCGTGCATGGTTGCTCGATCAGGTCTTCTGCTGGCTGCGCGATGCGTCGACGCAGTCGCTGCTGCTCGAAGGCCCGCCGGGTGTCGGCAAGACGGCCTTCATGGCGCACCTGCTCGAGAAGTTACCCGAGAAGCACTACAAAGCCGCGTTTCACTTCTGCCGCTTCGACGTCGACCACACGCTGCTTCCCGGCGAGATCGTGCGCGGGCTCGCGGCGCAGTTGGCGCGGCTGGTACCTGCCTACAAGACCAAGGTCGAAGCCGACAACGACGCCAGGCGCGCGCTGGACGACGCGCGAGCAGATCCGGCCAAGGCATGGCATATGGCCGTGATCGGGCCGCTGTTGGCTGTCGAACCTTCGATGCGTGACCAGCCGGTCAGGATCGTGATCGTGATCGATGCGCTCGATGAATCGCTGGAGCTTCACCAGCGCGATGCCGGTCGTGGTGGGTCGCTGCTTGACTTGATTCGCGTTGGCCAAAGCGCGGGCCTGCCGACGTGGGTGCGCGTGGTGATGAGTTCGCGCGAACTGGACCAACGGCTGCCCGATCGCATTCACCAAATTCACATGCTCGACGGCGGCGGCCACGTTGCCAATCGCGAAGACCTCGAAGCCTACGTCCGCCATCGCATGGACAGCAAGCTCGTGCGCGCGCTGGCCGACGGCATGACGCCGACGGCCGACGCTTTCGTTCACTGCATCGCCGATCTGTGCCATGACACGTTTCTACTGGCCCGCTTGCTGCTGGATGCGACGGATCGCGAAGGTTTCGACGCCGACGCGCTGCGGCGCGTACTGGTGGGTAGCCGTGAGATGCCCGGGCTGGATGCCTACTACCTCGAGGTCTTCTCGACACGTATTCCGCGCGCACGGCTCGACAAGGTGCGCATGCGCGCGCTGCTGGGTCTGGTGGCCGTGGTGCGTGAGCCACTGACCGAGGCCGCGATCGCCGAGGTTCTCGGCGACATGGGCGTTACCCAGGACGACGTGCGTGACGCTGTGAACGCGATGGGCGGGCTGTTGCTACGCCAAAACGGCTCCGTGAAAGTCAGGCATCTCTCGTTGGAGGACTGGCTCGATCCGTCGCGTGATGACGATGAGGAAGGCAAGCGCAAGCGCGGTGGCCTGGCGAAGGCGGGTGCTTACGCCATCGAACGTGACGCGTCAGTGCGCCGCCTCCAACTGCACTGCAAGTCGGTCGCCGCACTGAGGCGGAAGGACCGCAAGGCGCGTGCCTTTGCAAGCTACCTTCAGCACTACGGCGTAGTTCACCTGGTCGACGCCGATGAGATCGCTGCAGCACTGGCGCTGCTAAAAGCTCAGACGACCGAAGCCGTCGTTGACGCCGACGCGGCAGACGAATCGCCGGACCGTCTGCTCGAGGGCCGTGTGCTCGACGGCATCGATGGCTTGCTGGCAGCTTTCGACAAGGGCGATGACGACGCCGCCAACGAACTGCGCGACCTCGAGCCGGATCACCTGGCGTGGCTGCTCGAGGAGCGAGGGTACGAGACCGGTAGGTACCAACCGGTGATTCGCGCGTTGATCCAGTTCCATCCGAAGGCCTGGTCCGACGTCGAAGCCGCACTGCTCGATGAAGTGAAAAAAGACTTGGTGTTCCGAAACGACATCGGCGTAGCCCACGCGGAGGCCTGGCATTCGTCGCGTCGGGTGGACAAAAAGACGTGGCTAGAGCAGATCCGTTCGATGGCACTCGGCGACGACGGGACGCGGCGCGAGATCGCCGGGTACGCGTTGAAGAACATTTGTCAGCGACGTCACGGTGGCCCGTGGTGGCGCGAACTGGGCGACGCGCTTCTGCCGCTGGTGGTGCACTACACGTGCAGTGACGACGCAACTGACCGCATGGTCGGTGGTGAGATCCTCCTCGCACTGACGATCCAGGGCGTGCTGGTGCGCGATTGGCTCGACGGCAAAGCAGGTGCCGAGCGGTTCTGGAATCCGTACTGGCCGAACCATCGGACCGACATCGATTCGATCCGCGTTCTCACGTCGACCCATCCGCACTGGGGCGAACTCGACGTGGACCAGGCGGCGTCGCTGGCCGCGAGCCGTGCCCAACACGAATGGGGACTCGAGATCGGCAAGCGGCTGGCTTCGCAAACGCTGTTCCGGCGCAGCGAGGGCGGCGTCGACCTGTCGCGGCTCGCGTGCGTGGTCGACGACACGGCCGAGCAACAGTGCGACAAGGCAGCGCTCGTTGCTGCACGCGAGACGCTGGCTTGGCTGGCCGACCGCGACGAAGGGCGCGAGGAGGTCCTCGATGTGATCCGGCGCGTGATGCTGCACCCGCTGTGGGACGTGACCGAGTCGGGCGCGAGCCTTGTTGCCGATCTGCTCGAGGGCGGCCGTGACCGCTGGTGGATCGTCGACCGCTTGCTGGATGCCGACCCCGTGCACTGGCGTCTGCACTATGGCGCCATCGATGCCAGCTTCAGCGCCGGCGGCTCTCACGACCATGCGCAATTTCTGCGTGGCGTGGCTCGAGTCGGCAGCTCGCCGAACTGTCGCGTGCGCGGCATCTGTGCCGACGACCTGCGTGCGGTTCTGAAAGAAGCCAACGTCGAGCGCAAAGCTCGGATCCTGGCTGACCCGGGCATTCGCCAAGTTCTGCGAGATTGGCTCGAGACCGCCGACGACGTATGGCTGCTCGAGTACCTGCATCACATCTGCAGCGAGTTGCATGCCGACGAGCACACGCGCGAGATGCTGCGTGAGCTGTTGCTGTTGCCGACCAGACTCTCGCGCTATCTCGAGTCGGCGCCCGGCGAGCCGCCGTTCTATGCCCTGAGCCCCGAAGCCTTTATGGAGGACATCGAAGGCCGACGTGCCGAAGTCGCGAGGCCTACTTCACCGACGTAAACCGCGCCTCCGGCCGATCGTCCGACCGGTGGATCGTCGTCACGCCCTTCTTCATCGCCCACGGCCGCATCTGATGGTGCAGCGGGATCAGCAGCACCTCGTCGCGCGTGCGTACCAGCGCGTCGCGGATCATCGCGTTGCGCTTGCCGATGTCGGTTTCGGTCTTCATGCCATCGACCAGGCGGTCGATCGTCGGGTCGGTGATGCGGCCGAAGTTGAAGTTGCCGTCAGCGCCCGTGGTCTTGGTGCGAACCAGTGATTGCAACGTGTACTGCGCGTCGTAGGTCGCCACGCCCCAGCCCAGCAGGTAGATTGACGTGTCGAAGTTCTGCACCTTCTGGATGAAGGTCGCCATCGACTCGGACGCCAGGCGCGCCTTGATGCCGACGCGTGCCCACATCGAGATGACCGTGCTGCAGATCTCTTCGTCGTTGACGTAGCGGTTGTTCGGGCAGTTCAACTGAAGCTCGAAGCCGTCGGGGTAGCCGGCGTCGGCCAGCAGCTTCTTCGCGCGGTCGGGGTCGGGCTTGACGACGGTGTCGATGTCAGCGGCGTAGCCGTTGACGCCCGGTGCGACCATGATGCCCGCGGGGATCGACAGGCCGCGCATGGTGTTGCGCTTGATCGATTCGCGGTCGATCGCGATCGACAACGCTTCACGCACGCGCTTGTCCTTGAAGGGGTTCTTGCCCTTCACGCTCGAGTACTTCAGCTCGTCGCTGTGCACGTCGGGCGCGAAGAAGATGGTGCGCACCTCGGCGCCGTCGACGATGTCGATCTTGGCGTCGGCGCGCAGGCGCGCGACGTCTTGCACCGGCAGGTCGGTCAACATGTCGACGTCGCCTGCCAGGAGTGCGGCCACGCGAGTGGGGTCGGACTTGATGGGGGTGTAGACCACCTCGTCGACATTGCCGCCGTGTTTGTCCCACCACGCCGTGTTGCGCGTCATCGACACCTTCTGGTCGGGCGTCCAGCCGGTGATGCGGTAGGCGCCTGTGCCCATCACGTTGCGCGACGCGAAGTTGTCTTCCTTCGCCTTGTAGTCCTGCACGTTGGCGGTGCCGTTCTTCTCGGCCCACGCCTTGCTCATGATGCGGAAATCGATGATGTTGCGCAGCAGGATCGGGTTCGGCGCGGACATGATCACGTCGACGGTGTGGTCGTCGACCTTCTTGATTTCGCTGATGCCGGTCACGTAGATCGCCATCGTGCCCTGCGGCTGCTTGATGCGGCCGAACGAGAAGACGACGTCGTCGGCGGTGAATGGCGTGCCGTCGTGGAAGCGCACGCCTTTGCGAAGCTCGAAGCGGACCTGGGTCGGGCTGGTCTGCGTCCAGCTTGCCGCCAGTGCGGGCTCGACCTCGTACTTCGGGCCGTAACGCGTCAGGCCCTCGTAGGCATGCATCAGGATCGCGTTCGTCGTCGCGTGATTCTGTGAATGCGGATCGAGCGTGAGGATGTCGTTCTGTGCCGCCCAGCGCAGCGTGACAGCGTGTGCGGCGATGGACGTTGTGGCGACGATCGCGGCGGCGGCGAATGCCTTGACGATGGTGCGGATGAAGGTCCCCATGATTGCCCTGTTCGTGTTGCGTGTCGAAGTGTGACCAACTTTGATGCTACGGCGCGGCATGAATGGCGGCTTTGGGGACAAACACCGTCTCTAAAATGACGTGATGGGACCCCCACGCTCGCTTCGCTCGCTGCCCCCCGAGGGGGCTGTCAGTGGCTTCGGAACGGCCGGGCGCCACTGACATGTCCTTCGTGCACCTGCGCAGTCACAGCGAGTTTTCGGTCGTCGATGGAACCCTGCGCATCGACGACGCGGTTCAGGCGGCGCGCGCCGATGGGCAAGGCGCCCTGGCGCTGACCGATCTGTGCAACCTGTTCGGCGCGGTCAAGTTCCACCGCGCCTGCGTGTCGAAAGGCGTTAAGCCGATCATCGGTGCCGACCTTTGGATGGAGCCATGGGGGCACGACGTGGCGCAGGCTGCGGCGGTCGACCCGTCGCGCGGCGTCACACGGCTGCTGGTGCTGGCGCAAGACAACCGCGGCTACCTGGGCCTGTGCCGCCTGTTGGCGCGGGCTTGGACACACAACGTGCAGCGCAACCAGGCGCTGGTGAAGTGGGCTTGGCTCGACGAGTTTCGCGACGGCTTGATCGCGTTGTCGGGTGCCGACGGTGGAACCATTGGCCAAGCGTTGCTGCAAGGTGACGCGGCGCGTGCCGACACCATTGCGCGTCAATTGGCGGCGACGTTCGACGGCCGCTTCTACATCGAAATTCAACGCAGCGGCGCGTCGACGAACGACGCGCACGTGCAGGCTGCGTGCCAACTCGCCGCACGGCTGCGGCTGCCGGTGGTGGCGACGCACCCGGTGCAGTACCTCGGCCCCGACGATTACGAAGCGCACGAAGCACGGGTGTGCATCGCCGAGGGCGAAACGCTTGGCAACGCGCGCCGCGCAAGGCGCTTCACGCGTGAGCAGTACTTCAAGACGCGAGAGCAGATCGGCAAGCTCTTCGCTGACGTGCCTTCCGCGCTGGCCAACAGCGTGGCGATTGCCAAGCGGTGCAACCTGAAGCTCGACATCGGCAACGCCCGCCTGCCTGACTTCCCCACGCCCGAGCGGCCGGCCGATCGAAGCGTTCTTCCGCGAACAGTCGGTGGCCGGTCTCGAGCAGCGGCTGTCGCATCTGTTCCCCGATCAAACAGTGCGCGCCGCCAAACGCCCCGAGTACGAACAGCGCCTGGCATTCGAGATCGACACGATCGTGAAGATGGGCTTTCCGGGCTACTTCCTCATCGTCGCCGACTTCATCGGCTGGGCACGGGCCCATGGTTGCCCGGTGGGGCCGGGGCGCGGCTCGGGCGCGGGGTCGTTGGTGGCCTATGCGCTGGGCATCACGAACGTCGACCCCATTCCGTACAAGCTGCTGTTCGAACGCTTCCTGAACCCCGAGCGGGTGTCGATGCCCGACTTCGATATCGACTTCTGCCAGGCGAATCGCGAACGCGTGATCGACTACGTGAAGGCGAAGTACGGCCGCGACGCGGTCAGCCAGATCGCCACCTTCGGCACCATGGCCGCGAAGGCCGCGCTGCGCGATGTGGGCCGCGTGCTGGGCATGGGCTACGGCCACGTCGACCAGATCGCCAAGCTGATCCCCGCGCCGCCGGGCAAGACGGTCACGCTGGCGAAGGTGCCCGCCGACTACGACCCCGAGAAAGACTCGACGATCTACGCGCGCCGCGAAGCGCCCGAGCTCGAGCAGCGCGAAGCCGCCGACGAAGAAGTCGCCGAGTTGCTCGCGCTCGCGGTGCGGGTCGAAGGCATCGTGCGCAACGTCGGCATGCATGCCGGTGGCGTGCTGATCGCGCCGGGCAAGATCACCGACTTCTGCCCGCTGTACCAGCAGCCCGGCAGCGACAGCGCGGTCAGTCAGTACGACAAGGACGACGTCGAAGCGATCGGCCTGGTGAAGTTCGACTTCCTGGGTCTGGCGACGTTGACGATCCTCGAGCAGGCGAAAGTCTTCATCGAGGCGCGGCACCCCGAGCTGGCGCCGTTCGACTACGACGCGTTGCCGCTCGACGACCCTGCCGTCTACAAGCTCTTCTCCGACGGCCGCACCGAGGCCGTATTCCAGTTCGAATCGCGCGGCATGCAGGGCATGTTGCGTGACGCGCGCCCCAGCCGCATCGAAGACCTGTTTGCGCTGAACGCGATGTTCCGCCCGGGGCCGATGGAGAACATTCCCAGCTTCTGCGCGCGCAAACACGGCCGCGAGGACATCGCCTACCCGCACCCGTCGCTGGGCACGGTGCTGGGCGAAACCTACGGCATCTTCGTCTACCAGGAACAGGTGATGCAGGCCGCGCAGATCATGGGCGGCTATTCGCTGGGCGGCGCCGACCTGCTGCGTCGCGCGATGGGCAAGAAGAAGGCTGAAGAGATGGCGCAGCAGCGCCAGATCTTCCGCGACGGCGCGGCGAAGAACAGCATTGATCAGCGCAAGGCCGACGAAGTTTTCGACCTGATGGAGAAGTTCGCCGGCTACGGCTTCAACAAAAGCCACGCCGCCGCGTATTCGCTGCTGGCCTATCACACCGCGTGGGTGAAGGTGCATCACCCCGCGGCGTTCTACGCCGCGAACATGACGGTCGAAATGGACGACGCCGACAAGCTGCGCGCGCTGACGACCGACGCGAAGAGCTTCGGCGTGGCGTTCGATGCCCCCGACGTGAATGCAGGTGGCTACGCGTTCGAACCGGTCGGCGACACGCGCGTGCGCTGGGGCCTGGGCGCGATCAAGGGCACGGGGCAGGGCGCGATCGAGGCGATCGTGGCAGCACGTGTCGGCAACGACCCTCAACCCTACAAAAGCATCTTCGATTTCTGTCGCCGCATCGACCGCCAGCGCGTGAACAAGCGCGTGGTCGAAGCGCTGGTCAAGGCCGGCGCGTTCGATGCGTTGCATGCCGAACGCACCGACACGCTCGCAAGCGTGGGGCTTGCGTTTGAATGGGCCGACGCGCAGGTCGTCAACGCCGATCAGGGCGGCCTCTTCGACTTCGCCGATTCCGACGCCGCCAGCACCACCGAGCCGCGCCTGATGTCGGGCCCCGAGTGGTCGATCCGCGAACGGCTGACGCTCGAGAAGTCGGCGCTGGGCCTGTACATGTCGGGCCACCTCTTCGACCAGGTCGAGCCCGAGGTGCGGCAGTTCATCTCACGCGGGCTTGCCGACGTGATCGAGAGCCGCGAGCCGCAGTGGCTGGCCGGCGTCGTCAGTGACCTGCGCTTCGTGAACGGGCAGCGGGGGCGCGTCGCGATCTTCAAGCTCGACGACAAGACCGACGCGCTCGAGTGCGTGGCCGACGAGCGCGTCTTCACCGCCAGCGCCGAGGCATTGCGTGACGATCAGATCGTGATCATTCAGGCGCGCGTGCAGCCCGACCGCTTCGGCGGCGGTGGCCTGCGCGTGAACGTGCAGCGTTGCCTGGACATGGCCGCAGCGCGCGCCGAGTTCGGCCGCTACGTGGCCATCGCGGTCAACGGCGTGTCGCCGCCGGTGCGTGACGTGCTGACGAAGTGGCCCGGCCGCCGCGACCCGAACGACGAAGCCGCGCGCCCGCGTGGGTTGCAGTTGCGCCTGCTGTTCGAGCGCAAGGCGGTCAGTGCCGAGATCGACCTTGGCGCGCAAGCCACCTTCTGGCCCAGCGACGAGGCGTTGGCCGTTTTCCGTCAGCACGCGCAGGGCGGGCGTGCGTCGGTGGTCTACGCCGAGCACCGCGGCGCGCTCGACGCAGGCATGACGCCCGGCATGATGTCCGGCACGACGGCGCTCGTGCTCACGGGCGGCGGCGCGCGCGCGGCTTATCAAGTGGGTGTGTTGAAAGGCCTGGCGCGCCTGCGTCGCGAAGCCCACGCGCGCCGTGGCAACCCCTTCCACGTGATCGTCGGCACTTCGGCCGGTGCCATCAACGCCGCCGCGCTGGCGTCGCACGCCGACCAGTTCGACCTCGCGGTCGCGAAGATCGCCGACACGTGGAAGAACCTGCACACCGATCGCGTCTATCGCGCCGACTCTTTCGGCGTGATCAACACCGGCGCCAAGTGGCTGACGATGTTGACCGCGGGCTGGGCCTTCAAACGCTGGCGCAAGGCGAAAGCGCGCTCGCTGCTCGACAACACGCCGCTGCGCGGCCTGCTCGACGAACTGGTGCACCTGCCAGCGGCTGCCCGAGGTGATGCGCGCGGGGCATCTGCGGTCGCTCGCGATCACCGCGTCGAGCTACGGCAGCGGCGACCACGTCACCTTCTTCGAATCGGTCGACGACGTCGAGCCGTGGTCGCGCCAGCACCGACGCTCGGTGCGCGGGCGCATCGGCAACGACCACCTGATGGCGTCGTCGGCGATCCCCTTCGTGTTCCCGGCGATGCCGGTTCCGTTCGAAGGCCACACCGAGTGGTTCGGCGACGGGTCGATGCGCCAGTCGGCGCCGATCTCGCCGGCTGTGCACCTCGGGGCGCAGCGCGTGCTGGTGGTTGGTGCGGGCCGCATGCAAGAGCCCACGGGCCAGCGCCGCGGGGCCGACGAAGCGCCCGAACCTGGCGCAGATCGGCGGCCATGCGTTGGCGAGCATCTTTCTCGACAGCCTGGCGACCGACATCGAGCGCCTGACGCGCATCAACAAGACGCTGGCGCTGCTGAGCGACGAGCAGCGCGCGCACACGCCGCTGCGCCCGATCGAAACGCTGGTGATCGCGCCAAGTCAACGTCTCGACGACCTGGCGGGTCGCTTCCTGCACGAGTTGCCCACGCCGGTGCGGGCCCTGCTGCGCGCAGTGGGTGTCGAAGGCCGCGGCGCCGATGCGCGTGGCTCGGCGCTGGCCAGCTACCTGCTGTTCGAGCCGTCGTACATCAAGACGTTGATGATGCTGGGTGAGGCCGACACGCTGGCGCGGCGCGACGAGGTGCAGGCGTTTTTCGGTTGGCGGGGAATCACGTGAAGCACGACGCGCATCTGGACCTGGGCTGCGGCAAGCGCCCGCGCAACCCCTACCGCCGCGGCAACCTCTGCGGCACCGATATCCGCGCCCTGGGCGAGGACGCGAGCTTCGAGTTCAGGCCCTGCAACCTCGCGCTCGAGCCGATCCCTTGGCCCGACGACAGCTTCGCCTCGGTGTCGGCGTTCGATGTCATCGAGCACATCCCGCGCGTGCTGGCGACGGCTGACGGGCGGGACTCGTTCTTCCCATTCGTGCTGCTGATGAACGAGGTCTGGCGCGTGCTGGAGCCGGGCGGGCTCTTCTACGCGCTGACGCCCGCGTACCCGAGCCCGCTCGCGTTCCAGGACCCGACCCACGTGAACATCATCACCGAGCGCACGCACGAGTACTTCTGCGGCGACGGGCCGTTGGGGCGCATGTATGGCTTCAGCGGGCGCTTTCGCGCGCTGCGCGCGATGTGGGTCAAGGACGACGCGGAATACCGGCTCGATCCGCATCCGCCGCCGCGGCAGATGCCGCAGGGGCTGCGCCGCTTCGCGCATCGCATGCGCGACGCAGGCCGTGTCATCCGCGGCAAGCGCGCGCCGTTGCAACGAGGCGCACTACTTTCTGTGGGAATTCGAATCGTTGCCGGCATGAGACCGACGTGCGGCCCCCAGGGGGATATGCCGGCAAGCGCAGCACGCAGGTCGCGGTGAAATGAAGAGTACGCCTAACGTGAACATTGCCCTGCTGGCCTATCAGCAGATGGATACGGTCGAAGTCGCCGGCAGCGCGTTGAGATGAATGTCCTTCAAATCGTGCCATTCCCGATTGCGTTACCCGCGACAACGGGAGGGCAGGTGCGGGTTACCGAGTGCGCCCGGGCGTACCGTAGCCTGGGCCACCGCGTCGACCGTGTCACTGTCTACGCGAGGCGCCGTTCGTTCGTGGAGAGCTGCGCTGAGCCGATCTCGACGTGCGTTCCGCTGGTCCTCGGTTGGTGGGCGCGTCAGCGTCGATGTCATCTGGGCAAGCCCCGCGGACTCGATCAGTTGCGGCAGATGTGGGCCGGGCGTCATCGGGGTTTTGCCAGCGATCTCGCGCGAAGGTTGGACTGTTCGTACGACATCGTGCAGATCGAACACCCGTGGAACTTCGAACTCGCGGCCGGACTGCGCAGGGACCCGAGCGGTGCCAACGCATGGCTGGTGTACAGCTCGCACAACATCGAGAGCGACCTCCACGAGTCGATCTGGCGCAGTCAAGGGTGGTGGACGCGCGCGGCTGAGCGTCTGGTCACGCAGATTCGCGCGCATGAGATCACCTGTGCCCAGCGCGCTGATCTTTGCCTCGCGACCAGTGAGGCGGACGCCGCCCAATTGCGAGGTTTCGGCGCGCGGGACGTGATCGTCGTGCCCAACGGCGTGCATCCGTTCCCGCTTCGCGAGCCGACGTTCAGCAGGCCGGCGCCGCGCTATGCGATCTTCGTCGCAAGCGACTATCCGCCCAACGTGAACGGCTTCATGCGGTGGCTTTCGCCGCCGTTCGATGCGCTGCCACCGAACACGGCCATCGTGCTCGCGGGCTCGGTCGGCCGCGCAATCGAACGCAGCGGACGTTATGCAAGCGACATTGCCGCGGGGCGCCTGGTGATTCTCGGCGTGCTCGCCCGGGAAGTTCTCGAGCAAACCATCCTGCACGCCGATGCCGTGGTGCTGCCCATCACGGATGGCGGTGGGACCAACCTCAAGACATCAGAGGCTCTGGTGTCACGGCGCCCCGTGGTTGCGACACCGCATGCCCTGCGCGGATTCGAAGCGTATCGGAGGTTGCCGCGCGTGCACTGCGTGGACGAAGTCGGTCCGGCGTTCATGCAACGCGTGGCCGGGCTCCTTGGCAGCGGACCCCATGCAGACGACACCACCGCGGATTGCTCGACGCTGACCTGGAGCGAAGGTTTTGCTTCTCTGCGGTCGTGGCTGGATCGACAGCGCCGTCGAACGGTCTCGTCGTAGCTATCCCCTCCTGCGGGACGGTGCGGGCTTAGGTCCGCGACCGCGGAGGCGAAAGATTGCGATCTTCAGGCGGGTACGCAGCGAACGGCGATCTCGAATGCCCAGTCGCGCACGCGCGCGCAGCAGCAGAACGGCGGCCTCGATGTCGCCGCGCTTGACCGAGCGCTTGTAGAGCCGGTATGCGAAGTCGCTCGAGACGACGTCATCGGGCAGTTCGGCGAGGAACGCGTACAACTCATGGCGCTCGAGGACATCACCCAAATGCCATAGCCCGTGGAATCCGAAGCTCGCGCCGAGCGCGTCGGGGGACTCGACCGAGAAGCGCGCCGCCGTCACGGCGTCGGGCCAGCGCAGGCCCCATTCGGCCTCGAGGCGCGGCCGACGGTCGACGCAGATGCACACGTCCTCGGGGTGCGTCGCGGCGAGGTCGCTGTGCCGCAGCGCCTCGAGCAGTCGCTTCGATCGAAGCGAGAAGCCGCCGTTGCCGACTGCGCGATCAAGTGGCATGTCAGGCCAGGGTGCACCGATGTAGTCGAAGGCGAGGAATGCCGGATCCCAGGATGACGTGTCAGCGACGAAACCATCCCACTGGATCACGAGCGCGTGCGAAGTCGAAATGTGCTCGGTGAGTCCGTAGATCATGAACGTCGAGTAAGCCTCGATCGAATCGATGCGCACATCGACCACGTCGACGCCGTCGTCGATCGACAGGCCCGAGAGCTTGCGCGGGTCGGTGAAGAAGATGCAGCGCGCGAAGTCGACCTGCGCCCTGCATCGGGCGATCGCAAGATGCGCGAGCGCGGGCGAGCGCGTGTCGACGCACACGAGCGTGACTTCGGGCAGCGCAAGCTTCATGCGCTGCCCTTGCGCGCCAGCACCGCGCGGTACAGCTCGATGTAGGCGCCGACGCACGCTGCCCAGGAGAAGCCGGCGGCCCGCGCGCGTGCAGCAGCGGCCAGGCCTGCGTCGGACTGCCACCGCGCGAGGCCGCGCTCGACGGTTTCACGCATCGCTGCGGGGTCGAAGCTGTCGAAGTAGTGCGCGACGTCGCCCCCCACCTCGGGCAGCGACGTGAGCCGCGACAGGAAGACGGGCTTGCCGAAATGCATCGCCTCGATCGGCGGCAGGCCGAAGCCTTCGGTCAGCGACGGGAAGAGGAAGCCGCGGCAGTGCGCGTACAGCCACGCCTTTTGCGCTTCGGTGATGTCGAGCACGAGGCGCACGTTGCGCAAGCCCAGCGTGTCGATCCGCGTCGCGAGTTCGCGCGTGTAGTCGCTGGCGCTGCCCGCGAGCACGAAGGGCTGCGTGGGCCACGCTGCGGCCGTGTCGATCATCGCGGCCACGTTCTTCGACGGCGCGAGGCGGCTGACGTGAAGCAGGAAGGCATCGGGATCGATACCGTCGACGGGTACCTGCGCCACGCTTGTGAGATCGGCCGCGCCGTTGTGGATCACGGCGACAGGCACGTGCAGCGGCGCGAGTTCGCGCTCGAGCTCGTCGGCGACGAAACGGCTGATCGCGACGACGGCGCTGCGTTGCACCAGTCTTCGCTTCAGACGGCTTCGGTAAGCGTCGGCCTTGGCGGGCGACTTCTGGCGCAGGAAGTTCAGGTCGTGCACGGTTTCGACAACATGCGCGGTGCCTGCGGGCGGGCGGTAGCGGTTGTGTTGATGCAGCACATGCCACAGCGCGAAGGGTTCGCGCGTGCGGTGCAGCCAGCGCTGGAGGTCGCGCGTGTCGAGGTAGCCCACCGCGTCGCCGAACATGCCGTGCCATCGCGCGGGCAGGTGCACGTGAAAGCGCAGGCCTTCGTTGCGCAGTGATGGGGCACGCGCGGCAATGCCCGTTGCAAGTTGGCGACCGAATTCGCCCAGGCCGTCGTGCCAGTGTTCGACTCGGCCGAGCGACAGACCCACGTTGCGCACGGTCTTCACGCCGTCGACACGTGGTGCGCTGTCGTTCATGCTCGGGCGTCTTGCAGCACGGCTTCGGTCTGCGCCATCACTTCGTCCACAGTCGGCCAACGCGGCCAGTGGCGCACGACGTGCACGCCCGGCCCCCACGGCGCCCACTGCTCGGGCTTCGTGGGGCCCAGCACCGACACCACCGGCGTGTCGACCGCCGCAGCGAGGTGAGCTGGGCCGGTGTCGTTGCTGACGACGACCGACGCGCGCCGCATCAGGCCACCGTAGACGCCGAGCTTCACGCCCTCGAGCATCGTCACGCCGACGTGATGCTCGCGGATGATCGACGCTTCACCCGGCCCGGGGCACGCAACGATGGGCCGCCCCTGCGTGCGCAACGCGCGCGTGAAGGCGGGGAAGTGGGGCCAGGTCTTGTCCTGCTTCTCGAACTGCCCACCTGCGAAGGGACACACGACGACGAAGCCTGGTGCGATGTCGATGCGTGCGAGCAGATCGTCGGCGCTGTCCTGGTCTTCGGGCGATGTGCGAAGGCCAATGCGATCCGGCGGCAGCCGTTCGACGCCCAGCAGGCGACACGCCAGTTCCCAGTAGCTGACCAACGCATGGCCGCCGTAAGTGATCGGCAGCGCCCGCCGCAGCAGGAAGCCGCGCGCCTCTTGTGCGTAACCCACGGCGCGCAGGCCGGCCAGGCGCATGTCGAGCGCGGCGGAGAACGACGTCGGCAGCACCAGCGCGTTGTCTCTGCGTGTGAATTCGGCGTCGACGGCGGTCGCGTCGCGTTTCAGGTTTCGCAGTTGTGCCACGCGGTCACGCAGGGCGTCGGGCTTGGCGTGGACGGGCCACGCCGTGTCCGGCCAGCAGCGGCTTGGCCCAGCCTTTGCCGACCAACACCGGTGACGAGTCCATTCGACTCGAGCAGTTGCAACGCCGGCACGCCGAGGATGACGTTGCCGATCCAATTGCGCAGACGCACGATGAGGGGCCGGCTCGGCGTCATGCGGTTTGCGGTTTGCGCGGTTTGCGCGGTGTGCCCGGTGGTGTGCAGTGGGTGCGAAGGGAATCGACGACGGGTGCACGTCGATAATCGGAAGGCGTCGGCATTCTGCCTGCGCCACGAGATGCCCATGAGCACTGCACCGCTGCAAGCCGCCGACGTTGTCCGCCTTCACGACCGCCTGATCGCCGCCTCGAGCTGGCCGCGCGACGAACCCGCGGTCGACGACGGCTTGTGGCGCTGGGTGCAAACCAACCATCGCAACAACTGCCAGCTCTGGGCCGAAGAAGACCTTGCACGACGCACGACGGTGGGTGACGCCGACATCGCGGCGAACAAGCGAGCGATCGACGGCTACAACCAGGCGCGCAACGATGCGACCGAGCGTGTCGACGAACTGCTGCTGATTGCGCTCGGTCTTGTCGACGCCGCAGTCGGCGCGCACCGATGCACCGAAAGCCACGGTCGGCGCGGGATGCGCGGCTGAGCAGCGAAACGGCGGGCTCGATGATCGATCGGATGTCGATCCTGGCGTTGAAGATCGACGCGATGCGCAAGCAGACCGGGCGCAACGATGTCGACGCTGCTCACGTCGCGTCGAGCAGGGCACGCCTGGCGCGGCTGGACGAACAGCGTCGCGATCTGGCCGGTTGCCTCGACGCGCTGCTGGCCGATGCACGGGCGGGCCGCGCGCACTTCAAGGTCTATCGCCAGTTCAAGATGTACAACGACCCGCGGTTCAACCCGGCGTTGGTGGCCGAGGCGAAGGCGGCGGGTCGCTGAGCGCGTGCGCGCCAGAAGCCTCGCGACGCGCGTGCAGCAGATCCTGATCGTCAAGATGTCGTCGATGGGCGACGTGGTGCACGCGTTGCCTGCGGTGAGCGACATGCTGGCCGCGCATCCGGGGCTTGCGGTCGACTGGCTCGTCGAGAAGGCCTTCGCCGACATCCCGCGCCTGCACCCTGGCGTGCGCCGCGTGTTGCCGCTGTCGTGGCGCAAGTGGCGCAAGCGCCTGCACGACGCGCAGGTGCGCCGCGAGCTGT
Source organism: uncultured beta proteobacterium (assembly GCA_963738615.1). Classification (GTDB taxonomy): domain Bacteria; phylum Pseudomonadota; class Gammaproteobacteria; order Burkholderiales; family Burkholderiaceae_C; genus CAVTWY01. The sequence goes on along the minus strand of CAVTXI010000004.1, from coordinate 434,455 downwards.
CGGGCTTGCGCACACAACTGCGCGAGGTGCACTACGACCTGGTGCTCGATCTGCAAGGCCTGGTGAAGAGCGCGCTGTGGGGTCTGCAGGCGCGTGGGCCGATGGTGGGCTTCGATCGCCACAGCATCCGCGAGCCGTTGGCGGCGGGGCTGTATCGGCATCACGCGAGCGTGCCGCGCGAGTTGCAGGCGATCGAGCGCAACCGGCGTCTCGCCGCAGCGCACCTTGGCTATGCGATGCCGGCGTCAGCGCCACACTTCGGCATCCGCGCGCCGTTGGGTACGTGGCGCGTCGAAGGGCCGACGGCGGTGTTGGTGCCGTGCGCCAGCCGGCTCGAGAAGCTCTGGCCCGAAGACCGCTGGATCGCGATCGGACGGCGCTGGCGTGCGAATGGCGTGCGTACGGTGGTTGTGTGGGGAACGCCGGAAGAAGAAGCGCGCGCGCATCGCATCGCGCAGACTTGCGACGGCGCGGTGCCGCCGTTCTTGTCGGTGGGTGACACCGCGGCGGTGCTGGCGGCGGCCACGCAGGTGGTTGGGCTCGACACCGGCTTCACGCACCTGGCCGCTGCGCTGGGGCGGCCGACGGTAGGCATCTACTGCGACCACGAGCCCGGGCTGGCGGGTATCAGCGGCTCAGGGCCAGTTGAAAGCTTGGGCGGTCGAGGGCAAGTGCCGTCGCTGGAAAGCGTGCTCGAGGCCTTGGGGCTTTGAGCGCAGACGAACCCATCAAAGCTCGCCCACCCGCTGCGGCGGAAAGCTGTCCCAACTCAGGCACCCGGGGCACTGCCAGAACCAGTGATGCGCCTCGAAGCCGCAAGCCGCGCAGCGGTAGCGCTGTAGAGGAACCGCAGCGCGTTCGACTGCGTGCGTCAGAACGTCGCGTGTGGCTTCGCTCCACGTTGCTGGCGGCACCGCCTTCAGCACCGCGGCGGCGCTGCCGAGCGTGGGCGCGAGCGCGAGCTGCTGTATCAGCCGTTGCGCGCGGGCCGTCGTGTCTTCGCGCAGCAGCGTCGCCATCGCGGCCGACACGTCACCGCCCGGTTCAGCCAGCGCATGCAGCGCCTCGAGGGCTTCACGCTCGCGGCCGGCGTGGGTCGCGCTGCGCACAAGGTCATGCGCAACCAACCCGGCCGCGCCGGGTTGCAGGTGCAGCACGTGCAGCCACGATGTGACGGCCTGCGCGTGGCGGCCTGCCGTGGCGTGACGTTGTCCGCCCAGCACCCACGGTCGGATCGATGCGGGCGCGGCTTCCTGAGCCTTCTGCACGGCTGCGTCGCCTTCGTCGGTACGCTGGTTGCGATCGGCCTCGAGCGCCAGTTCGCACCAGAAGTGCGCGATGCGTGACGCAAACGACCCCGTGCCCGAGCGCTCGAGCTGTTGCGATACCTCGATCGCGGCGCGCCAGTCGCGCGTGCGTTCGTACAGGCCCAGCATTGCAAGCCGCGCTTCGGTTTCGAAGGGTGTGCCTTCGAGGGCACGGAACGCGGTCTCGGCGCGGTCAAGCAGGCCAGCCTTCGCATAGTCCTGCGCCAGCGCGTGTTGTGCGCGGTCGCGTTCGGCGGCCGGCAGATCGGCGCGTTGCAACAGGTGTTCGTGCACGCGCACCGCGCGCTCGAATTCGCCGCGGCGGCGGAACAGGTTACCCAGCGCGAAGTGAAGTTCGGCCGTATCGGCATCGTGCTGCATCGCCTGGATGAAGGCGTCGATCGCCTTGTCGGGCTGTTCGTTCAGCAACTGGTTCACGCCTTTGTAGATGGCGCGCGATGACTCGCGTGATTCGCGGCGCCACTGCCGCAGGTCGATCCGCGCGGCCATCCAGCCGAGCGCGAAGACCACGGGCAGCGCCATCAGCAGCCACGTCCAGTCGAGTTCAAAGCCCACGGGTTGTCGCAGTGCCGGCCGCGTTTCAGAGGCCGTCGCGTGGCGGATGCGACATCGGCCCCGCCAACGCTTCGATACCCGACGGCATCGGTGCAGCCGATGCGCGCCCGGCGGGCTGACCCACCTGCGACGCCGCTTTGCGCTCGGCCACGCGCACGCGACGCCACCACGTCGGCATCATCGCCAGCACACCCAGCGCACACCCGACCGCGAAAGCCGCCAGGATCACGATCACCAGCGGGCCGTGCCAGGTGATGCCGAAGAAGCCGTGCAGCGTAATTTCATGGCGGTTGTTCAGCGCGAACGCGAACAACACGAAGAGCACCAGCGCGCGCGCGAGCCAGACGACGAGACGCATGGCGCGACCGTGAACCTCAGCCCGGGGTGGGCTGGTCGACGCCTTCGCGCAGCGCCTTGCCGGGCTTGAAGTGCGGCACCAGTTTTTCGGGAATAGGCACCTGCTCGCCGCTGCGTGGGTTGCGGCCCAGCCGCGGCGGGCGCCGGTTGATCGAGAAGCTGCCGAAGCCGCGGATCTCGATGCGATGCCCGCGCGCAAGCGCGTCGGACATCGCGTCGAGCATCGTCTTCACCGCGAACTCGGCGTCCTTCTGCGTCAGCTGCGAGAAGCGCGCAGCCAGTGACGTGACGAGATCCGAGCGTGTCACGTTGCGGTTACTCCTTGCCCTGGTTCTCCATCTTCGCTCGCAGCAGCGCGCCAAGGCTGGTGGTGCCTGCGTTCTCGCGTTCGCTGGTCTGCGACAGGCGCTGCATTGCCTCTTGCGCGTCGGAGCTGTCCTTGGCCTTGACCGACAGCTGGATCTGGCGCGTCTTGCGATCGACGTTGATGACCATCGCCGTGACCTCGTCGCCTTCCTTCAGCACGTTGCGCGCGTCCTCGACCCGGTCGGCGCCGATTTCGGAAGCCCGCAGGTAGCCCAGCACGTCGGTCGCCAGTTCGATCTCGGCGCCGCGCGCGTCGACGGTCTTGACCTTGCCCTTGACCATCGTGCCGCGCTCGAGCATGGCGGTGAAGTTCGCGAACGGGTCACCGTCGAGCTGCTTGATGCCCAGCGAGATGCGCTCTCGCTCGACATCCACCGCCAAGACGATCGCGTCGACTTCCTGGCCCTTCTTGAAATTGCGCACCGCCGCCTCGCCGGCCTCGTTCCACGACAAGTCCGACAGGTGCACCAGGCCGTCGATGCCGGCGGCCAGGCCGACGAACACGCCGAAGTCGGTGATCGACTTGACGGGTCCCTTGACGCGGTCGCCGCGCTTGACGGTGGCAGCGAATTCTTCCCACGGGTTGGCCTTGCACTGCTTCATGCCCAGGCTGATGCGGCGCTTGTCTTCGTCGATCTCGAGGACCATCACTTCGACTTCGTCGCCCAAGTTCACGACCTTGGCCGGCGCGACGTTCTTGTTCGTCCAGTCCATCTCGGACACGTGCACCAGCCCTTCGATGCCGGGCTCGATCTCGACGAACGCGCCGTAGTCGGCGATGTTCGTCACCTTGCCGAACAGGCGTGTGGTCTGCGGGTAGCGGCGCGACACGCCCAGCCATGGGTCATCGCCCAGTTGCTTCAGGCCCAGGGACACGCGGTTCTTCTCGGCGTCGAACTTCAGCACCTTGGCGCTGAGTTCTTGGCCGACCTGCACGACTTCGCTGGGGTGACGCACGCGGCGCCAGGCCATGTCGGTGATGTGCAGCAGGCCGTCGATGCCGCCCAGGTCGACGAACGCGCCGTATTCGGTGATGTTCTTCACCACGCCGTGCACGATCGCGCCTTCGGTCAGGTTCTCGAGCAGCTTGGCGCGCTCTTCGCCCATCGAAGCTTCGACCACCGCGCGGCGCGACAACACGACGTTGTTGCGCTTGCGGTCGAGCTTGATGACCTTGAACTCCATCGTCTTGCCCTCGAACGGGCTCATGTCCTTCACGGGGCGTGTGTCGAGCAGCGAGCCGGGCAGGAAGGCGCGGATGCCGTTGACCAGCACGGTCAGGCCGCCCTTGACCTTGCCGCTGACGGTGCCGGAGACGAAGTCACCGGAGTCGAGCGACTTCTCGAGCGACAGCCACGAAGCCAGACGTTTGGCCTTGTCGCGGCTGAGGATGGTGTCGCCGTAGCCGTTCTCGATCGCGTCGATCGCGACGGACACGTAGTCGCCAGGCGAGACCTCGACTTCACCTTGATCGTTCTTGAACTCTTCGATCGGGACGTAGGCCTCGCTTTTGAGGCCCGCGTTGACCACCACGAAGTTGTGTTCGACACGGACCACCTCGGCGGTGATGACCTCACCTGCGCGCATCTCGCTGCGCTTGAGGCTTTCCTCGAACAGGGCGGCAAAAGACTCGCCGCCACTCGCGGTGGTGCTTTGAATTTCAGACATGCAGTTCCTTGGGGCCGACGTGTCGCGCCAGGGCGGCGCGTGGGGGGAGATGTCGGCGATGGCCCGTGAGGGCGGTTAGGGTCACACAACCGACACTGCGGGCGAACGCGGGGAGCGCTGCGCCTTCGGTGCCGGACCAGGGTGGCCTTCGGGGCTGTGAGCCGCCGAATGCGCTTGGCAGCGCGTTCAGCTCGGGCTCTTGGTCACGAAGGCCGGGCTGCGTTGTGCCCACCAATCCATCACGACGGCAACCGACTGGTCGACCGTCTGTGCTGAGTTGTCGAGCAACATCGCATCTTCGGCCGGCTCGAGCGGTGCCACGGCACGCCCTTTGTCGCGGGCGTCCCGCGCCTCGAGGTCAGCACGAAGGGCCGTGATGTTAGCAGGAACACCTCTGGCGACCAGTTGCTGAAAGCGTCGCTGCGCCCTCTGGGCGGCCCCGGCCGTGAGAAAGACCTTCAACCGCGCATCGGGGAACACGACCGTGCCCATGTCCCGGCCGTCGGCGACCAGCCCGGGGGCGCGTCTAAACGACAGTTGCAATGCATGCAGTGCCTGCCGAACCACCGGCAGCGCGGCGATCGTGGATGCCGCCGCGCCCACGTCCTCACGTCGCAGTTCGCCCGCCACGTCCTGCCCGTTCAGCAGCATCGCGCCGGCCGCAAAGCGCAGATCCAGCCCGGCGGCAAGTTTGCCGAGGGCCGAAGCATCGTCGAGCGCCACGCCGCGCTCCAGTGCCGCCAGCGCCGCGACGCGGTATAGCGAACCCGAGTCGAGCTGATGAAACCCCAACGCGGCCGCCAGTGCCGCGGCGATCGTGCCCTTGCCCGACGCGGTCGGGCCGTCGATCGTGATCACCGGCACGTCTTCGGGCCGTGCCCGCACGCGCGCGAAGTAGTCGCTGAAGTAGCCAGGGTAGGTCTTCGCGACGCAGCCGGGGTGGTGGATGCGCACCGGTACGCGGTCGGCGTTGAACGCCGCCAGCGAGAAGCTCATCGCGATGCGGTGGTCGTCGTAGGTGTCGATGCCGGCGGCGCGCCAAGTGCCGGGCGCAGGCGGCGTGACTTCGATGAAGTCGCTGCCCTCGGTGACGGTGGCACCCAGCTTGCGCAACTCGTCCGCCATCGCGGCGATGCGGTCGGTTTCCTTCACGCGCCAACTCGCGATGTTGTCGAGCCGCGTGGTGCCGTCGGCGTAGAGGGCCATCACCGCCAGCGTCATCGCGGCGTCGGGGATGTGGTTGCAGTCGAGCCGCACCGCGCGCAGCGGCCAGGCGCCGCGTTGCACGTCGATCGCGTGGTCGTGCAGCGCAATCTCGGCGCCCATGGCGCGCGCCGCGTCGACGAAACGCACATCGCCTTGGATCGACCGCGCGCCGATGCCCTCGATGCGCAGCGGCGCAGCGGTGGCCGCGATCGCGCCCATGCCGATGAAGTACGACGCGCCCGATGCGTCACCCTCGACGCTGATGCGTCCCGGCGTCGCCAGGCGGCTGGCGCGCGGCACGACGAAGCGCTGCCAGCCCTCGCGCTGCACGTCCACGCCGAAGCGCGCCAGCAGCGCCAGCGTGATCTCGATGTAGGGCTTCGAAATCAGCTCGCCGACGACGTCGAACACGATGTCGCGATCACCCGCGGCCAGCGGTGCGGCCAACAGCAATGCCGTCAGAAACTGGCTCGACACGTCGCCGCGCACGCGGATCGGCGCATCGAGTGCCAGCCTGCCGTGGCCATCGCCGTGCACCCGAAGCGGCGGATAGCCTGGCTCGCCCAGGTCGTCGATGAGGCAACCCCACTGCCGCAGCGCATCGACCAGGTCGCCGATGGGCCGTTCGTGCATGCGCACCACACCCGAGAGCGTGATGCTGCCGCCCTGGAGCGTCGTCAGAACCGCGAGTGCAGCCGTCAACGGACGCATCGCAGTCCCCGCGTTGCCGAGGAAAAGCGCGGCTTCGCGCGTGCGCATGCGCGCGTCGATGCCTTGCACCACGGCTCGAGCGCCGTCGACCTGGACTTCGACATCGCAGCCCAATGCGCGCAGCGCGTCGAGCATCACGCGCGTGTCGTCGGCATCGAGCAGCCCGTCGATCGTCGTCTGACCGCCCGCCAACCCGGCCAACAGCAGCACGCGATTCGAGATGCTCTTGGAGCCCGGCAACCTCACCGTGCCGCCAGCCGAGACCAGCGGTGGAATGTCGAGGTGGTTCATCGCACGCGGGGCCGCTCAGCCCGCACGTCGCGGCGGCTTGGCCGGACGCGACAACTGCCAGGTCGCGCGCTCCGTCGAGGCGTGGCGGATGATCTCTTCGAGCGCCTCGCCATTGCCCGAACGCATCATGTGTTCGAGCGCATCGAGCGTCTGACGAAAGCGCGCTGACTGCTTGAGGATCTCTTCGCGGTTGGAAATCAGCACGTCGCGCCAGACGAGAGGGTCGCTCGCAGCGATGCGCGTGAAGTCGCGAAAGCCCGGGCCTGCCAGCTCGAGGAACTCGGGCCCGGCGGGCTGCCGCACCATCGCGCTGAAGTAGGCAAACGCCAGCAGGTGCGGCAGGTGGCTGACCGCTGCGAAGGCCGAATCATGATTCTCGGGCGACATGCGCAACACCTGCGCGCCGGTGGCAGCCCACACGTCGGTGGCACGCTGCACGTGCGTGCCCAGCGTCTGCGCGATCGGCGTGAGGATCACCTGCCGACCGTGAAACAAAGCCGCGTCGGCGTGTTCGATGCCGGCCACCTCTTTGCCGGCGATCGGGTGCGCGGGAACGAACGAGGGCAGGGCGTCTTTCAAGACGCGGCGTGCGGCGTCGACCACATCGCGCTTTGTCGAACCCACGTCCATCAGCAGCGTGCGGCCGTCGATCAGGTGGCGGATCGCCTTGAAGGTCGTCTCGCTCGCCGACACCGGCACCGCGACGAGCACGAGGTCCGACCCCGACACCGCGCGCAACGCGGATTCCGCGCCTTCATCGATCACGCCCAGGCGGATGGCCTTTTCGACCGTGGTCGGCGACTTGCTGTAGCCGACGATGCGCTTGACCAGTCGCGCACGCCGCATCGCCAGCGCGAACGAGCCGCCCATGAGGCCGCATCCGATGATGCCGAGTTGCTGAAACATGAAGTCGACGCTGCCGACGAATGGCTCAGGCGGCCATCGGGTACGTGCCCAGGACGCGCAGGAATGCGCAACGCTGCCGCAGCTCGCTCAGCGCTGCACCCACGTGCGGCTGGTCGGGGTGCCCCTCGAGGTCGATGTAGAAGTAGTACTCCCACTGGGCGGACCGAGCGGGTCGCGACTCGATGCGTGACATCGAAACGCCGTGGGTCTTCAGCGGCGTCAGCATGTCGTGCACCGCGCCAGGCGTGTTGGGTACCGACGCGACCAAGCTGGTGCAATCGCGTCCCGTCGCCGCGGGCGCAGCGTGATGCGCCGGGTCGGCCACGATGGCAAAACGCGTACGGTTATGGGCGTCGTCCTGAATCGCGCGATGCACGACATGCAGACCCCAGAGCGACGCGGCGCGTTCGCTTGCCACCGCCGCGACCGACGCGTCCGCGGCCGCCATACGCGCGCCTTCGGCGTTGCTGGCGACGGCGCGGCGCTCGGCGTTGCGGCAGGTGCCGCGTGATCCAGCCCTGACATTGCGCCAGCGCCTGCGGATGCGCGCAGACGCTGCTGATGCCTTCGATGTCGGGTTCGCGTCGCAGCAGGTGGTGCGCCACGCGCAGGCTGACTTCTCCGATGATCGACAACGTCGACGACAGCAGCAGGTCGAGGCTGCGCGTCACGACACCTTCGGTCGAGTTCTCGAGCGGCACCACGCCGTAGTCGGCCGCGCCTGCCGCCGTAGCGCGGAAGACTTCGTCGATGCTCGCGCAGGGCAGCGGTTCGATCGAACTGCCGAAGTAGTTCAACGCAGCTTCTTCGCTGAACGTGCCCTTGGGGCCCAGGAAGGCGATGCGGCTCGAGGCTTCGACAGCGCGACAGGCCGACATGATCTCGCGCCAGATCGGGCCCGACACTCTCGCGCATCAACGGGCCGCTGTTTGCTGCCTCGAGGCCGGCGATCACCTGCGCTTCGCGTTCGGGCCGGAAGACGGGGCTGCCGTCGCGTCGCTTGACTTCGCCCACGCGAGTCGCGAGGTCGGCGCGGCGATTGAGCGCGGCTAGAAGTTCGCGGTCGACCGCATCGATGTGTACACGCAGAACGGCGAGGTCGTCGGACGTTGTGTCCGTCGGTACCTGCGGTGTGGGTGGTGCGTGCGGTGCGGGGGTGACCATGGCAGCGCCGAAATTCTCGCACGCACCTTCGCGCCGAACCTCGCCGTGCGACGCTTTCGCGCCGCACGACAACCGACTGCTGACCTCCTTCCGACCGACTTCCGACCTACTTCTTCTTGGCCGGGGGCTTCGCTGGCTGCTTCGGCTCGGACGACGCCGCGGCCGCGCCGCCCGCGTCCTCGAGGCGCTTGCGCAGGCCGTCTTCCAGAGCCTTGAGCTTGCCCTCGACGGTGCTGCGCGTCTCGGTGACGACCTTCTGCGTGAGGCTCTGCTGCATGTCGCCGGTGATCTGCTGGTACTTGCGCGAGATCGGCGAATCGACCCAGGCGAGGACCTGTCTGAGCTCGTCTTCGCTGAACTTCTCTTCGAGCAGCGAGCCGATCGTGCCCGGCGCGAGCTTCACCGCGGCGGCTTTCAGAACCGGCTCGACGGTGTCGTAGAACTGCTTCACATCGGCCTGCATGGCCTTGCCGACGGCATCACGTTTGTCGGCCGGGACTTGCTGCAAGGCCTGCCCCGCGGCTTCGAGAACCTGTTGCGAGGTCTGCGCTGCAAGCCCGCTGCCGATGTTCTCGATCGAGGATTGTTGCGCCGCGAGGATGCGCTGCGCCAGTTCGGGTTTGGTCTGCGCCTGTGCGCCCAAGGCTGCCAGAGCCAGGACTGCTGCGAGGGCGAGTTGTCGTTGAAGCATCAAAAGAGTCACTCCTGGGGCGATGACGGACCGGGCTCGTTGCCGGGGCCTTCGCCATGGTTTTCGGCGTCGTTTTCGACGATGCGTTGCAGGCCGATCAGCAGGGCACCTTCGTCGAGTGCCATCAGCGTCACGCCTTGCGTTGCCCGGCCGAGTTCACGGATCTCCGACACGCGTGTGCGCACGAGCACGCCGGTGTCGGTGATGAGCATGATCTCGTCATCGGGCCGCACGAGCGTCGCGGCGACGACTTTGCCGTTGCGCTCGCTTTGTTGGATCGCGATCATGCCTTTGGTTCCGCGGCCATGGCGGGTGTATTCGGTGATCGACGTGCGCTTTCCGTAACCGTTTTCGGTGGCCGTGAGCACGCTCTGCGATTCGTCTTCGGCGACCAGCATCGCGATCACGCGTTGCGTCTCGTCGAGCATCATGCCGCGCACGCCGCGCGCGGTGCGGCCCATCGGGCGCACGTCGTCTTCGTCGAAGCGCACCGCCTTGCCGCCGTCGGAGAAGAGCATCACATCGTGCTGCCCGTCGGTCAGGGCCGCACCGATCAGGTGGTCGCCGTCGTCGAGGTCGACGGCGATGATGCCGGCCTTGCGCGGGTTGCTGAATTCGTCGAGTGACGTCTTCTTGACCGTGCCCAGCGCCGTGCCCATGAAAACATAGCGGTCGGCGGGGAAGGTACGCGCTTCGCCGGTCAGTGCCAGCACGACGGTGATCTTCTCGCCTTCGATCAGCGGGAACATGTTGACGATCGGTTTGCCGCGGCTGGCGCGGCCGCCCTGCGGCACTTCCCAGACCTTGAGCCAATACAGACGCCCGCGGTCGCTGAAGCACAGGATCCAGTCGTGCGTGTTGGCGATGAACAGCTGGTCGATCCAGTCGTCTTCCTTCGTCGCTGTGGCCTGCTTGCCGCGCCCGCCGCGCCGCTGGGAACGGTATTCGCCGAGCGGCTGGCTTTTCATGTAGCCGGTGTGGCTGAGCGTGACGACCATGTCCTGCGGGGTGATCAGGTCTTCGGTGGCGAGGTCCTGCGCGTTGGTCTCGATGACGCTGCGGCGCTGGGCGAGCTTGTCCTGGCCGAACTCGTTCTTCAGGGCGGTGAGCTCGTCGGAAATGATCGTGGTGACGCGGTCGGGCTTGTCGAGGATGTCGAGCAGATCGGCGACTTGCGCCATCACGTCCTTGAACTCGCTGATGATCTTGTCCTGCTCGAGGCCGGTCAGCCGCTGCAGGCGCATCTGCAGAATTTCTTGCGCCTGTTCTTCCGACAGGCGATAGCGTCCGTCGGGCTGCAGACCGTACATCTGCGCCAGACCCTCGGGGCGATAAGCCTCGCGCCCGCCGGGAGTGTCTTGCGCGGCGCGCGCGATCATCTCGCCGACGATGGCGCTCTCCCACGTCTTGCTCATCAGCGCCTGCTTCGCGGCCGCCGGGGTCGGGGAGTTCTTGATCGTCTCGATGAAGTCGTCGATGTTCGCGAGCGCGACGGCATAGCCCTCGAGAATGTGGCCCCGCTCGCGCGCCTTGCGAAGTTCGAACACCGTGCGGCGTGTGACGACTTCGCGCCGGTGCTCGAGGAAGATCTCGATCAGGTCCTTCAGGTTGCACAGCTTCGGCTGACCGTCGATCAGCGCGACCATGTTCATGCCGAAGGTGTCTTGCAGTTGCGTCTGCTTATAGAGGTTGTTCAGCACCACCTCGGGCACTTCGCCCTTGCGCAACTCGATCACCACGCGCATGCCGGACTTGTCGGATTCGTCCTGAATGTGGGTGATGCCCTCGATCTTCTTCTCGCGCACCAGCTCGGCAATGCGCTCGAGCAAGGCCTTCTTGTTGACCTGGTACGGGATCTCGTCGACGACCAGCGCCTGACGCGAGCCCTTCTCGAGGTCTTCGATGTGCACCTTCGCGCGCATCACGATCTTGCCGCGGCCGGTGCGATAACCCTCGCGCACGCCGACCGCGCCGTAGATGATGCCGGCGGTGGGGAAGTCGGGCGCCGGGATGATCTCCATCAACTCGTCGATCGTTGCCTGCGGGTTCTTCAGCAGGTGCAAGCAGCCGTCGATGACCTCGTTCAGGTTGTGCGGCGGGATGTTGGTGGCCATGCCCACCGCGATGCCCGCCGAGCCGTTGATCAACAGGTTCGGCAGGCGCGTGGGCAGCACCAGCGGCTCGCGCTCGCTGCCGTCGTAGTTGGGGCCGAAGTCGACGGTCTCTTTGTCGATATCGGCCAGCATCTCGTGCGCGATCTTCGACAGGCGGATTTCGGTGTAGCGCATCGCTGCCGCGTTGTCACCGTCGACCGAACCGAAGTTGCCCTGGCCGTCGACCAACATGTGGCGCAGCGAGAAGGGCTGCGCCATGCGCACGATCGTGTCGTAGATCGCGGTGTCGCCGTGCGGGTGGTACTTACCCATCACGTCGCCGACGATGCGCGCGCTCTTCTTGAACGGACGGTTCCAGTCGTTGTTCTGCTCGTGCATCGCGAAGAGCACGCGGCGGTGCACGGGCTTCAAGCCGTCGCGTGCGTCCGGCAGGGCGCGCCCGACGATGACGCTCATCGCGTAGTCGAGGTATGAGCGCCGCATCTCCTCTTCGAGGCTGACGGGCAGGGTTTCCTTGGCGAATGAGGTCATGTCGACGTGCCGCTCGAGGCCACGAAGTCGCGGTGCGATCTCGGGCCTGGCGGCGTTGCGCAGTGGTGGTCGGGGGTCGCGTCGTCGGAGAAGCTGCGAGCGTTGCTCGTCCAGTAACCCGTTGAAGCACGCGAATTCTATGAGTTGCGGCCTTGTCGCAGAGGAGCAACAAAGCGCAACGCGACGTTGTGCAGGAGCGCCAAATCAAGGCTGCTCCGAGGCACTATGGCACAATCATTTGATCGGTGGTGAGCGCTCGACAACCGGGTGTTTGCCCAGTTTTACTCGCTTCCGATTTCCATCCGAATTGGACGTTACGCAGGCAACTGCGGTTTCCCTCGAGAGGAGAATCAATGAAGAAATTGAACAAGGTGGCGTTGCTTTTCGCAGCGTCTGCCGCTCTTGTCGCTCCTTTGTCGTCGGTTCAGGCCCAACAGTCTGGAACACGCTCTGTCGACAACTGGCGCAGCGCTGACGGTACCGTTTGGAAGAACGGTACAAACGAACTGTGCTGGCGCGATGCGTTTTGGACGCCTGCGACCGGTGTGCAGGGCTGCGATGGCGTTCCCCCGCCGCCGCCTCCCCCGCCGCCACCGCCGCCTCCGCCGCCGCCGCCGCCTCCCCCGGCACCTCCGCCCCCGCCGCCTGCTCCGCCGCCCCCGCCGCCTCCTCCGCCGGCACCGGTGAGCGAGAAGGTGACGTACGCTGCTGACGCGTTCTTCGATGTCAATAAGGCGGTTCTGAAGCCCGAGGCGAAGGCCAAGCTCGACGACCTGGTGTCGAAGACGCAAGGTATGAACCTCGAAGTCGTGATCGCGGTCGGCCATACCGACAGCGACGGCAGCGACGGTGCCAACCAGAAGCTGTCGGTGCGTCGTGCCGAAGCCGTTAAGGCCTACTTAACGGGCAAGGGTATCGAGAAGAACCGCGTCTACACCGAAGGCAAGGGCGAGAAGCAGCCTGTTGCGTCGAACAAGACCAAGGAAGGTAAGTCGAAGAATCGGCGTACCGAAATCGAGGTCGTGGGCACGCGCACGAAGAAGTGATCGCGCTCTAGCGCTTCGCTGAAGAACCCCGCTCCGGCGGGGTTCTTCGCTTTTGGGCGATCGATCTTTCGCGCGGCGCTAGCATCCAAACATGACCAATGTCGATCCTCAGGAACTGAGCAAATTCAGCGATCTGGCCCATCGCTGGTGGGACGCGTCGGGAGAGTTCGCGCCCCTGCACGCGATCAACCCGTTGCGCCTGGGGTGGATCGATCAGCAGTCACCCGTCGCCGCGCAAAACGTGCTCGACGTCGGTTGCGGCGGCGGCATCCTCGCCGAGTCGATGGCAAGGCTTGGCGCTGCGCGCGTTCTGGGCATCGATCTGGCGGCCAAACCACTTCGCGTGGCCCAGCTTCATGCACTCGAAGGCGGTGTCGCGAATCTCGAGTACCGCGAGGTCGCGGTCGAATCCCTGGCGGCGGAAACGCCCGTGGCGTTCGACATCATCACGTGCATGGAGATGCTCGAGCACGTTCCGCAGCCGTCGTCGGTGGTGCGCGCGGTGTCTCGTCTCGTCCGGCCGGGCGGGACGGCCTATTTCTCGACCTTGAACCGCAACGCCAAGGCCTTTGCCTTCGCGATCCTCGGCGCCGAATACGTGCTGAAGCTGCTGCCAAAGGGAACGCACGAGTACGCGCGGTTCATCAAGCCCAGCGAGCTGTCGGGTTGGTGCCGTGACGCCGGGCTCGACGTGCGATCGATGCGCGGCATGGGCTACAACCCGGTCACGCGTCGATATGCCTTGGGCGACGACACGAGCGTGAACTACCTGATGGCATGCACGCGGCCGGCATGATCGCCATCGCAGCGCTCGGCGCGGTGTTGTTCGATCTGGACGGCACCGTGATCGACAGCGCCCCCGACCTTGCCGGCGCGGCCAACGACATGCGCCGCGCCCGCGGCCTCGAGCCGGCTCCCTACGCGTCGCTGCGCCCCTGCGTGGGCAGCGGCGCGCGCGGCATGGTCGGTGCTGCGTTCGGCGTGGGTCCCACGGATGTCGGCTTCGATCGACTGAAGGACGAATTCCTCGGGCGTTATGCAGCGAGGCTGCTCCAGGACACGCGGGTGTTCGGCGCCATGGAGCCGGTGCTCGAAGCGATCGAGTCGCGTGGCCTGCCGTGGGGCATCGTCACCAACAAGCACGAACGGTTCGCGGCCCCTATCGTTAAAGGGCTCGGCCTCGACCGACGAGCCGCCGTGGTCATCTGCGGCGACACCACGCCACACGCCAAACCGCACCCGGCGCCGCTTGTCGAAGCTGCGCGCCGCCTGGGCGTCAGTGCCGCGCGCTGTGTCTACGTCGGCGACGATCGCCGCGACATGGAAGCCGCGCGTGCCGCAGGTATGCCGGGTGGGGTGGCGGCCTGGGGCTACATCGAGCCTGGTGAAGAAGTCGACGCTTGGGGAGGCGACGTCGTGCTGGCGCGACCGATCGACATCTTGAACTGGCTGTCCCTGGCCTAAGATAAGGCTTGCAAAGGGGCCGACCAGGTTTCGACGTGGGTACGGATCCGGCGCAGGGCATGTCGAGCATCAGTGAGCTCGTAAATCCAGCTGAAACAAACCAACTGCGAACGACGAACGTTTCGCCCTCGCCGCTTAACACCGGTGAGCCTCTCAACGGCAGGCCAATGGGCCGGGCTGATGTCGCAAGACTAAGCTGAGAGGTTATTCACATTGGCTGGCGTCGGATCGGGTCACTTGGTCCGACGCGAGATTTAGGTGACTGGCCCCGAAAGTAGCGTGTCGCTGCGCGACCAAGGGGCGAGATCCAAATCAGACGACTACACATGTAGAACTGTCCGGTGAAGGCTTGCGGACGGGGGTTCGATTCCCCCCGGCTCCACCAATCAATGACTCATCACGTCCCGGCGCTGACCGCCCGGGGCGATGTTTCGCGTCTCTGCATCCGTATCGAACCGCGCGAAGTAGTACCTGCCTGGGACACGTCGATCGTCCTGAACTTGATCGGCAGATTCATGGCAGGAGTCGGTGATGAAGAAGATGCTTCGGTTCGCGCTCGCAACGGCGGCGGGTGTTTGCATGATGGGCGCGTCTGCGTACGACGATCGCGACGGTGACCGCGACAATTTCCGGCGCGGTTGTGCCAGTGGCGTCGAAGGCAGCGACTCGACGTTCAAGACCTTGCAGGTCGTCGGCCTGACCGCCGACGGGCGCCTGGTCTGCTTCAACGAGCGCAAGCCGGACAGGGAGCGTGCCATCGGCCATGTGTCGGGGCTGATGATCGACACGGCGCTGATTGGCATCGACTTTCGGGTCCAAGACGGCAAGCTTTACGGCGTCGGCGATGCCGGCGGTGTCTACATGCTCGACACCACCTCCGCCACGGCCTCGCTGGTCAACCGGCTGACCGTCGCGCTCGACGGCACGTCGTTCGGTGTCGACTTCAACCCCGCAGCGGACCGGCTGCGCATCACCAGCAACACGGGGCAGAACCTGCGTCACAACATCAATGCGGGCGGCGTGACCCTGCTCGATGACCCGCTCGACTACCCGACCACGATCAACGGCGTTGGCCCGACCGCGATGGGCATCACCGGCTCGGCCTACACCAACAACGATTTATCGGCGACGACGGCGACGACGCTGTACTCACTCGACACCACGCTCGACCAGGTGTCGATCCAATCGCCGCCGAACAATGGCTCGCAGGCTGCAAACGGCAAGCTGGGCGTCGATGCGCAGCTTGGCAGCGGCTTCGACATCTACAGCAAGGTTCGTGATGGCGCGACGGTCGACGTGCAGGCGTTCGCGTCGCTGGGCAGCGCCGACGGCAGCTCGGCCTTCTACAAGGTGAGCCTGCCGACCGGCAAAGCCACGCTGCGCGGCAACTTCGCGGCGGGCACGCAGGTCATCGGCATCGCCATTCCGCTCAATCAGTTGTGATGTGAGTACGGCGGCTCGCCGCTGCGGCGGCGAGCCCATGACGACGCGCTCCTAGAATCGATCGGCCATTGCAACTTGCAACAACGAACGACAACAAGACCCGCCTTGCCGTGAAAAGCACGTCCGATGCGTTCGACTACGAAGCTGCGGTCGAAGCCTGCGCCCGCGGCGAACGCCATGCCTTGCGTTCGATCTACGAGCGCGAGGCGCGTTGGCTGGTGGCCGTTGCGCAGCGCATCGTTCGTGACCGCGAGCTTGCGCGCGACGTGGTGCAGGACGCATTCCTGCAGATCTGGCAACGTGCGGCCAGCTTTCGGCGTGATCTCGGCTCGGGCCGCGGCTGGATCTACACCGTGGTTCGGCACCGCGCGCTCGATGCCGCGCGCAAGGCCGGGCGCGAAACCACGGTCGGTGACGACATCGATACGCTGGCCGATGCCGCGGCGATCGCCACGGCCACCAGCGACGACCGCGCTGAGTTCTCAACGTCGTTCGACACCGAATCGCTCGAGCGCTGCCTCGAGACGCTCGACGCCAGCAAGCGCGACTGCATCGTGTTGGCCTTCGTCGAGGGCTACACGCAAGACCAGATTGCGCGTCGCCTCGACACGCCGGTGGGCACCGTCAAGTCGTGGATCCGCCGCGGCCTGCTGTCGCTGAAGGAGTGCTTGTCGTGACCATCGGCACGCTCGACAACCACGACACCCCCGGCGACCGCAGCGTGGCCGCTGGCGAGTACGTTCTGGGCACCCTGAGCGATGCGCAGCGCCGCGAGTTCGAACAGGCGCTTGCCGGTGACGCAACGCTTCAGGCCGAGGTTTATGCGTGGCAGGACCGCTTGCTGCCGTTGGCTGCACGGGCAACGGCGTCCACCGCGGCAGAGCCGGTCGGGTGGAGTCAACTCGAGTCACGCCTGGGCCCGCAAGGCGCCACCGCAACCGCGACTGCGACTGCGACTGCGACTGCGCCGCAAGCTACGCCGAAGCAAGCTGGCAATGACCCGCTGTGGCAACGGCTGCGCCGTTGGCAGATCACCGGCGTGGGTGGCATCGCGGCGTCGTTGTTGCTTGCCGCGATGCTTCTGCTGCGTGGACCAGCGGCACCCGAGGTGCGCTATCTGGCCATGCTGCAAGCGCCGGGCGACAACACCACCGGCTGGGTGGTCGAAATCACCGCCGGCAAACAGGTGCGCCTGGTCCCCGTGGGCGCCAGCGCGCCCGTACCGCCGGGCCGTGCCTTGCAGTTTTGGACCAAGCCCGAAGGCGCAGCAGGGCCAACGTCACTGGGCCTGGTCGAGCCCGGGCGCGTGACCGAACTGCCGGTGTCGGTGCTGCCGGCACTCGGCACGCAGCAACTGTTCGAGCTGACGCTCGAGCCTGCTGCGGGCTCACCGATCGGCCGACCGACAGGTCCGATCCTGTTTGTCGGGCGCACGCTGCGGTTGTAGATCGCCCCTAAACGTTCGAGTCCGCGAACGAAGCGCGCCGCCGGTTCATCTGGGGCGAGCAGGACCGCGACGTGAACGGCTTCCACTGGTTGGTGGTCTCTCTCATGTTGAACGTGCCGCGGTGTTCGACCGTGGCCGCCGCCACGATGCGCTGACCATCGGTGAGCACGGCGCGGAAGTAGCGCTGTACCGGCGCCGGCAGGCCGTCGAGCTCGCGCGCCGCGTGGTAGGCCGACATGCTGCATCCAGACCCGATACGCGCGCCCATCGTCCCTGCCGGCGGCACGGCGCCGATCTGACGCGCGAGGTCGAGCATGTTCAGCACCACGGTGTGGCGGGACAACAGGCCGCCTTCGAACTGGGAGAACTCGGCGGTCTCGAAACTCAGCCGGCTCACCGTGGGCGCGAAGCCTGGCGGGGTCAGCGGCCCCGACATCGTGCCGCTGATGCGCAGCCGCGCTGAGGCGCCGGTGCCATCCAGTGACAGGTACGGGCCATCGATCAATTCGATGTGCGTGTCCGGCAGCGCCGGAAACATGATGTCGCGGTGAAAGCGCAGCACGGCATCGCGGCCGTGCAGTGTCTGCGGCGCGGCCGGGTCTTCCCAGACCACGTCGTCACAGCACAGCGCGGCCACCGCATCGGCATCGTGCGTGTTGGCTGCAGCGTGCAGGCGGTGCAGGAAGCCGCGCGCGAATTCGGCATCGACGGTCTGCGACATGGAGAACCCCCGTTCATGACAACGATACGACGCCACCGCATGCTTTTGCCGAGACGGCGACGCCGCTGAACGAATGCTTGCCGGCTTCGCGCGGTGAGGCATTGCGATCGATCAAGACCATGCGCGTGCGAGGTGCGTAAGGTTCAAGCATGGGCTGCACAACAAGAGCCGTCGTCCTGAATGGCGCTTCATCGCCCGCCGATGCGACGAGTGCAATCTGCACCGAAGTGAAGCGCCAGCTCGACGCGGCGCCGAATTTCGGCGGCGCGACAGCCCGACCGACAAGGAGGAGCGCGCATGAAAGCCGTCGTCTTCACGGAATACGGGCCGCCGGATGTCCTGCAGGTCAAGGAGGTGGCCACGCCGGTCCCGAGCCACCGAGAGGTCCTGATCAAGATCCGCGCGACGCCACTGAGCTTCGGCGACCTCTTGGTCCGCAACTTCAAGGCCGTCACACCGGCGCAGTTCCACATGCCCCTGCTCTTCTGGCTGATCGGCCGGGTGACCTTTGGACTCCGCAAGCCCAGCGTTCGCATCCTGGGAAGCGAGTTCGCTGGAGAAGTCGCGGCCGTGGGCAAGGACGTCACGCTGTTCAAGGAAGGGGATCAGGTCTTCGGATACCGCGGTCCGCGCATGGGCGCCTACGCCGAGTATCTCTGCATGCCCGAAAGCGGAGTGCTCGCGGCCAAGCCGGCAAACCTGGGCTTTGCGCAAGCCGCCGCCGTTCCCTACGGGGCCTTGATGGCCCTCAGCCTGTTGCGGAAGATCGACATCCAGCCAGGCCAGAAAGTCCTGGTTAACGGCGCCAGCGGAGGGATCGGGTGGGCGGTCGTCCAACTGGCGAAGGCCCACTTCCAGGCCCACGTGACGGGCGTGTGCGGAACGGCCCGGATGGACTACGTGCGCGTCCTGGGCGCGGACCATGTTGTCGACTACACCAAGGACGACTTCAGCGCGTCCGGAGAAACCTATGAACGTCATCATCGACATCCTGGGGCGGATGCCGTTCGCGCGAAGCAGTCGTGCGCTCCGACCGAAGGGCCGCTGCTTCCTCGTCAGCTTCAAGGCGAAGCACGTGTTCCAGATGCTATGGACCTCGCTGTTCAGCGACAAGAAACTCCGCTGCGCCCTGTCGTCGGAAACGCCCGACGCCCTGCGCTTCATCAAAGGCCTCGTGGAAGCCGGAACGCTCACCCCCATCATCGATCGCTGCTTTCCTCTGGAACACGCTGCTGAAGCCCACCGCTATGTCGAAACCGGTCAACGGAAGGGCGCAGTGGTCCTCCTCCTGGGCGGCCCCGGCTAGGAGTTACTGCATTTGGCAGCGTGTCAATACTTGCGCGCGGGCGTTGAACGTGTCGGACTGGTGGTCGCCATGCAGGCCGGCGAATTTCGCTCGGCCCATCGATCGGGAATATCCCATCGAGGTGATCGCGGACGCCTATCGCTTTGTGGAGACAGAGCGGAAGACCGGGATCGTGGTCGTCAACGTGAGCGCCCGTGTTCTCAGTCAGCCTGCTCGGTGTTGACGGTTGCGGAAATAGACCCGCATCGTGTGAGCGATGTGCGCGGCCAGGAATGCGACGCAAAGTACGAAATACATCCACCAGCGGTAGAAGCTGCCCCAGAACAGGTACTGACCCAGCAACGCAATGCCAAGAAGCCAGAGCAAGGGCGTATAGGCCGGCGCAGCAAAGCCTAGGGCGCTACGCGACCACCGCGATCCGGGAAGCCGGATGAGCGCGAGCCAACTGGCGAAGTAGATCAGCGTCCCCGCGCCGAAGATGAAGAGCGCGCCCACGGCACCCGGTGCCGAAATGTCCAGCGGCATCAGGAACGGGAGACCAAAAACGGCGATGCGCAGACCGTTCTCGGCGAAGACCAGGGGCGCCGGAATGTCGCGCGAGAACTCGTCGCGCCGGAATATCTGCGGCAAACGCTTGGCCAGGGCGATGTTCCAGGCCGCGGCTGGAAGCAGCAGCCAGCCGCAACTAAGTGCGTAGTACGAAAACGCAGCCATCGCCGAGCGGGTGTCGGTGTCCATTAGGGTCCGGCCGTTTCGATCGGCTACCTACTCGGCGGCAGTCTGGCCGAAAACCTGGGCTTCGCAGCCCTTTGGAGAACGTATTCATGCACGACGATGCCTGGCAGTACAGAAGCTGTTTGCCGTTCGCACAGTAGCCGCGTAGCTCCACGACAGAGCGGCGGAGTCGTGCCTTGACCAGCGACCGGTCCGCGCCACCTGAACGTTCACTGTGCTCTCATCGCGAGCATTCGGCGCGCTCACTCGATCGTCGCCGACGCGGTAGATGCGATCGTTCGGCAGGTCTGCCTCCCTCGCCGTCCATTTCAATGATTCAGCTGACTCGGTGCGCTACGGCATCAAGGCCACCGGCCCGCCGTTGGTGTGTGTGCATGGCACGTCCAGGTCGTCCGTTCAACCGCAGGCACGTGATCGCAGCGCTTGCATGACGGAACCACTGGCCCCATCACGCCAAATTCCTCAACTCCCGCAACGCCACCGAAACCATCGCCAGATCCACAGCCTTGGCGTCGCCCAACTCCGCCAGCAACCGGTGCGATCGCTCGAGCGCATCGTGGTTGCGCTGCTCCCATGCGGCCAGCTTCGGCGCGGCGCCTTGGGCTTGGGTGGCGTCATGGGCCACCACATCGAGTGCGATGGCGCGTTGCAGGTCGGCCAGGTCGTCGCTTAGCGCCATTCTTGCCAAGGTCTGCCAGTGGTTTTCGGTCGAGAGCGCGTCGATCTGCTGGCGCAGCCGCGCCAGGCCCAGGCGTTGGCCCAGGCCAGCATGTACTTCGCTGACTTCGGCCAGCGGGCTCTGCGTGGCGTCGGCGATTTCGGCGATGTCCAGGGCGGCGAACAGGCTGCGGGCGGTGACGACGGCTTGCACGATGTCTTGGGGGACGCCGGCTGCGAGCCAGCTTGCCGCTTTGGGGGCTTGCAGGTTGTCGTCTTCGGCCAGGCGGGTGCGCAGTGTTTCCACCGCCGGCATGTAGCGCTTGAAGACTTGTTCCATCGGTTCGGCCAGGCGCCTCGAGCGTAGGAACCAAGTGGTGGCGTGGGTGCCTAGGCGGCCCAGGTCGTTGATCATTTCGGCTTGCACGGCGTCGCTGACGCGGTTGTCCAGTGCTTCGATGCGTTGCCACAAGGGCGCGTAGCCGAAGACCTCGCGGGTGGCCAGATAGGCGCGCACGATTTGGGCGGGCTTGGTGCCGGTGGTTTCGCTCAGGCGGTGGACGAAGGTCGAGCCGACGCGGTTCACCATGCTGTTGAGAACATAGGTGACGATGATTTCGCGCTTCAGCGGATGGCGCGGAATGTAGGCGGCGAACTTCTGGCGCAGCAGCGGTGGGAAGTAGCGCTCGAGTGCCGTGGCGACCCAGGGGTCTTCGGGCAGGTCCGAGGTCATCAGCTCGTCGGACAGCCACATCTTGCTGTAGGCCAGCAGCACCGCCATCTCGGGGCTGGTCAGGCCAAGACCGCGCGCTTTGCGTTCCTTGATCTCGTCATCGCTGGGCAGAAATTCAATTGCGCGGTTCAGGCGTCCGGCTTTTTCCAGGAAGCGGATGAAGCGCGCCTGTTGGTCGATTTGCGAGACGCCCTGGCGCTTGGCCAGTGACAGCGCCTGCGTCTGGAAGTAGTTGTCGCGCAGCACCAGCGCGGCGACGTCGTCGGTCATCTGCGGCAGCAACACGTTGCGCTGTTTAAGCGTCATCTCGCCATCGCCGATGGCCAGGCCCAGCAGGATCTTGATGTTGACTTCGTGGTCGGACGTGTCGACACCGGCCGAGTTGTCGATGGCGTCGGTATTGATGCGCACGCCCGCCAGCGCCGCTTCCACACGGCCGCGCTGCGTGCAGCCCAGGTTGCCGCCTTCGGCTAAGCACCTTGCACCGAAGGTCCGCGCCGTTGATGCGCAGCGCGTCGTTGGCACGGTCGCCAACGTCGGCGTGGATCTCGCTGCTGGCCTTGATGTAGGTGCCGATGCCGCCGTTGTAGAGCAGGTCGGCCGGGGCTTCGAGGATGGCGCTGAGCAGGTCTGCCGGTGCCATTCTTTCGGCGGTGATGCCCAACGCGGCGCGCGCTTGCGGCGAGATGGGGATCGACTTTTCCGAGCGTGCCCAGACGCCGCCGCCGGCCGAGATCAACTGCGCGTCGTAGTCCGTCCATGCCGAGCGCGGCAGTTTGAACAGGCGCTCGCGTTCGGTGAAGGACGCGGCGGCGTCGGGTGTGGGGTCGATGAAAACATGGCGGTGGTCGAAGGCCGCCAGCAGGCGGATGTGCTTGGACAACAGCATGCCGTTGCCGAACACGTCGCCCGACATGTCGCCCACGCCGACCACGGTGAAGTCGCTCGTCTGCGTGTCGATGTCGAGTTCGCGGAAGTGACGCTTGACGCTTTCCCACGCGCCACGCGCGGTGATGCCCATGGCCTTGTGGTCGTAGCCGACGCTGCCGCCGGAGGCAAACGCATCGCCGAGCCAATGGCCGTATTCGGCGCTCACCGCGTTGGCGTAGTCGGAGAAGGTTGCTGTGCCTTTGTCGGCCGCGACCACGAGGTAGGGGTCGCTCTCGTCGCGCCGCACCACCTGCGGCGGGGGCACCGGTTGGCCGGCGACAAGGTTGTCGGTCAGGTCCAGCAGCGCGCGCAGGTAGTCCTGATAGCAGGCCACGCCTTCCTTCATGAAGGCCTCGCGGTCCGACGCCGGTGGTGCCTTCTTCAAGCACGAAGCCGCCCTTGCTGCCCACCGGAACGATGACGGTGTTCTTCACCATCTGAGCTTTGACCAGGCCCAGTACTTCGGTGCGGAAGTCTTCGGCGCGGTCTGACCAGCGCAGCCCGCCGCGCGCCACCTTGCCGCCGCGCAAGTGAATACCTTCGAAGCGCGGCGAATACACCGAGATCTCGTACAGCGGCCGCGGCTCGGGCAGGCCGGGCACCTTGGCCGAATCGAGCTTCAAGCTCAGGAACGCGCGGCGCGGGCCGGCCGCGCCGCTGTGCCCCACACCGGTACGCCAGAAGTTGGTTCGCAGCGTGGCCTGAATCAACGCCAGCAATTGGCGCAGCACCCGGTCTTCCTGCAGGTTGCTGACTTTCTCGAGCGCTTTTTCGATGCCGTTGACTTGTGCGGTGGCGCCCTCTTCGTCATGCGCGGCGGGGTCGAAGCGCAGCTTGAACAGGCCCACCAGCATGCGTGCGATGCGCGGGTGCGCGACCACGGTGGCTTCGATGGCGCTTTGCGACAACGCGAAGCCGATCTGCTTCAAATACTTGGCATACGCGCGCAGCACCACGATCTCTTCGGCCGACAGCCCAGCGCGCAGCACCAGGCGGTTGAAGTCGTCGTTCTCGACCTCGCCACGGAAGACGCGGGCGAACGTGTCTTCGAACAAACGCGCCTGGGCTTCGGGCTCGATGTCGTTCGCGGCGGCGGCGTGCAGTTCGAAGTCGTGCAGCGAGATGATCGTGTCGTCCACACTGCTGCCACTGCCGCCACCGCCAATGCGGAAGTTGTGCTCACCGAGCACACGCAAGCCCATGTGTTCGAGCATCGGCAGGCTGTCCGACAACACCACCGCACCGCCGCGCAAGTAGACCTTGAAGCCCAAAGCCCCGGGCTCGGCGCCCAGGGGTCGGTACAGCGCCAGCGCCAGGGGCGACTCGAGCGACAGGCCGGCGATCTTCAGCACATCGGGCACCGCGGCGCGCGCGCTGACGCGTTCACGGTAGCCCAGCGGAAAGCCCGCGCCCCAACGCTTGAAGAGCTCGAGCCCGCGCGCCTCGCCTTCGGCGTCGATCAGCGCATCACGCAGCTCGTCATCCCAGCGCCGCGCCGCGGCGTGCAGCTTGGCTTCGAGCGCCTTGCGGTCCACCACGGGCACCTGGCCCGGCGTGGTGCGCACCGTGAAGTGAATGCGCGCCAGGATGGCGTTGCCCAGCTGCACGTCGAACTCGGCGCCCGTGCCGCTGAATGCTTCGACGAGGATGCGTTGGAACTTGATGCGCAGGTCGGTCGAGTAGGCCTCGCGCGGCGCGTAAACCAGGCAGGAGATGAAGCGGTCATACGGGTCACGGTAGACGAACAGGCGCAGCCGCTGGCGTTCACCCAGCGCAAGGATGCCCAGCGCCGTCTCGTACAAGTCGTCGTCGGACATCTGGAACAGGTCATCACGCGGATAGGTTTCCAGAATGTGATGCAGCGCCTTGGCCAGGTGGCCGCCGGGCGGCAGACCGGCGCGCGTGACGATCGCTTCGACCTTGCCGCGCAACAGCGGTGTTTCGGCCACACGCGCGCTGTAGGCGGTGGAGGTGAACAGGCCGATGAAGCGGTGCTCTCCCGTGACCTCGCCTTGGGCGTTGTAGCGTTTGACGCCGACGTAATCCGTGTAACCCGGGCGGTGTACCGTGGAGCGCGTATTGGCCTTGGTGATCACCAGCAACGGCAGCGGTGCGTGCGCCATCGCGCGTGCGTTCGCCGGCAAGGCCGAGAAGCTGGCCGACAGTTTTTCTTCGGCGCTTTCGCGCAGCAGCCCCAGGCCACTGCCAGACACCAGCCGCAAGGCGTCGTCGCCCTTGTCGCTGACGAGCTCGTGGCAGCGGTAGCCCAGCAAGGTCATGTGGTCGTCGGCCAGCCATTGCAGGAACGCCAGGTTTTCTTTCACGATGTCTGCGGGCAAAGCAGCCGGCGCGGCTTGCAGCTCGACGATGGCCCCGCGCAGTTGCACCACCATGGGCTTCCAGTCTTCGACGGCAGCGCGCACGTCGCGCAGCACCCGTTCGATGCCGCTCACCAGATCGGCGCGCTGCTGGGCATCGACCAAGCGGTCGATCTCGATGTGCATCCACGATTCGCGGCGCGCTGTGGGTTCGCCCTTCGCTTCGCCTTTCGCTTCGCTGCCCGGACGAAGCGCCGTCAGCTTGCCGTGCGCATCGCGCTCCACCGCGAAGATCGGGTGCACGATCAAGTGCAGCGTGAGCCCCTGGCGGTTGATCTCCATCGTCGTGGTATCGACGAGGAAGGGCATGTCGTCATTGACGATGTCGATCACCGAATGGCGCGAGGCCCAGCCGTTGTCGGCCACCGTCGGGCTCTGCACGCGCACCAGCGTCTGGCCGGGCTGGCGCGTGGCGCCGAACTGCCAATGCGCCAGCAGCGCACCCAGCAGATCTTCGGGCGTGCTCGAGAGCAGGTCGTCGGCGTCAAGGCGGTGGAAGTACCCGCGAGCAAAGGCTTCGACTTGCGAGCGCTGCGCCGGCTGCAAGCGCTTGGCGGCCAAGGCCAACACAGCGTCGATGCGTTCACGCTGCAGCGCGTCTCGAGGGGAGCTCATCTTTGGTCTCCTTGTTGTCAACGGCATTGTTGTCTCGATCCGTTCGACAAAGGCGACAAAAGGAACAAGTGAGCTTGGCCCCTCGTCGCGCCCGGAGCTTTGACGCACACTTCGGGCCCTTAGCCACCCGACTCACGCATGGCCGGCCAGGCAGGACACCTGGTCTCCATCCGACGCTTCCATGCCGCGTACGCTTGACGAATGGCTTGCCCACTGCGAGCGCATTCACCCCAAAGAGATCGATCTGACGCTGGACCGTGTGCGCACGGTCTACCGTCGACTGGCGATCACGTTCGATGTGCCTGTGGTCAGTGTGGCCGGCACGAACGGTAAGGGCTCGAGCTGCGCGATGCTCGAGTCGATTGCGCTGCACGCGGGCTGGCGGGTGGGTCTGCACATCAAGCCGCATCTGGTCGACTTCACCGAGCGTTGCCGTCTGGCCGGCCAGAACGTCGCGCCCGAAGTACTGGCGCCGCATTTCGAAGCGGTGGAGCACGCCCGCGGCGACATCACGCTGAGCTACTTCGAGTTCACGCTGCTGGCGATCCTGCGTTGCTTCTCGCAGGCGCCGCTCGACCTGGTCATCCTCGAGGTGGGCCTGGGTGGCCGGCTCGATGCAGTCAACATCGTCGACGCCGACGTCGCGTTGATCACCAGCATCGACATCGACCACACCGCGTGGCTCGGCCACACGCGTGAGCTGATCGGGCTCGAGAAGGCGTACATCATGCGCGCAGGCCATGCGGCGGTGCTGTCTGACCCCGTGCCGCCGGCCTCGGTGCTCGAGCATGCGTCGCGCATCGGCGTCGACCTGCGCGTGGCGGGGCGCGACTTCATGCATCGCGGTGACCGCCAGCAGTGGTCGTGGAAGGGGCGCACGCTCGCGTTCCACGGCCTGGCCTACCCGGCGCTGCGCGGCGCGAACCAGCTTCTGAACGCGTCGGGTGTGCTGGCGGCGCTCGAGGCGCTGCACGCGCGGCTGCCGGTCACGGCGCAGGCGGTGCGCGTGGGGCTTGCCAGCGTGACGTTGCCCGGGCGCTTCCAGATCGTGCCGGGCGAGCCCGTGATCGTGCTCGACGTGGCCCACAACCCGCACGCGGCCGCAACACTTGCGGTCAATCTCGATCAGATGGGTTTTTATCCGCGCACCTTCGCCGTTTACGGCGCGATGGCCGACAAAGACCTGCGCGGCGTGATCGATGCGATGAAGCCGCTGGTCGACGCGTGGCTGCTGTGTGACCTTGCCACGCCACGCGCCGCGTCGGCTGACGCGCTGTCGCAGCAGGTGCGCGATGCGTGTGCGCCCAACGAGGTCGACGTGTCGGCCTTCGCGTCGCCCAGCCTTGCACTGCGCGCGGCCCTCGAGCGCGCAGACCCCACGGATAGAATCGTTGTCTTCGGCTCGTTCTACACCGTTGGCGGCGTGTTGAAAGACGGTTTGCCTCGCACCGGGGCACGCCACGGGGCCTGAATCGACGCTGCGGGCCCTCCAGCGCATGGGTTTCCTTTCCGACGTGAAGACTGATCAGCGACCTGCTGCCGACGACAACGAATCGCAAGCCCGCCAACGTGCGCGGCGTCGCCTGATCGGTGCGGGTGTGCTTCTGGCTGCCGGCGTCATCGGCTTCCCACTGCTGTTCGAAACCAAGCCGCGTCCGGTGTCGGCCGACGTGCCGGCCGTGCAGGCATCACGCGACAGGTCTGTGGCGGCGGCTTCGCCAGCCAGGGTTGTCGAACGTGCACCGCCCGCGTCGACGGGGGCTGTCGCGGCATCGGCTGTGCCCGCTGCAAGCGCACCCGCGACAGCGGCCACGCGCGCCCCCGATGCGCGGGTCGAAATCGCGATCCCCCCCGCTGCGGCTGTCGACGCGAAGCGTGCCGCGCAAGACAAAGACAAAGACAAAGACAAAGAGAAGGCCGAGCCGGAGCGCGCCGCGCGCGATCAGGCCAAGACGCCCCCGACCACGCCCACGTCGGACCGTTTTGTCGTTCAGGTCGGCGCCTATGCATCCGACGCGGGCGTGCGCGACGTCCGCAGTCGCCTCGAGCGGGTGGGGCTGAAGTCCTACACACAGATTGTTCGCAGTGGTGGCGCCTCGAGCACGCGCGTACGTGTCGGCCCTTACGCCTCGCGGCAAGAGGCGGAAAGGGCCGTCGAGAAGGCGCGATCGATCGGCCTGAAGGCGAATATCGTTCCGCAGACACAGGGCAAAGCGCCCCAGGCGCGCTGACCATGGCCGACCTGCTTGTAGCCCCCTCGGGATTCAACTGGGTCGACCTGGCGCTGTTGGCGGCGGTGCTGGTGTCGGTGCTCGTGGGCGTTTGGCGTGGCCTGTTGTTCGAGGTGTTGTCACTCGCGGGTTGGGTGGTGGCTTTCGTGGCCGCGCAGCTTTGGGGCGAAGAGGTGGCCGCCTTGTTGCCGGTGGGCACGCCGGGCAGCGCACTGAATCATGGCGTGGGCATCGCGGCCACGTTCCTGGGCGCGCTGATCGTGTGGGGCATCGCATCGCGCCTGGTGCGCATGTTGGTGCGCGCCACGCCGCTGTCGGGCATCGACCGTGTGCTGGGTAGTGTGTTCGGGTTGGGCCGCGCGGCGGTGCTCGGTCTGCTGGTCGCCACGGTCGTGCTGATGACGCCGGCCGCACGCTCCGCCGACTGGCAACGTTCGTATTCGGGGCCGTGGCTCACGCAGTGCGTCATGGGTCTGAAGCCGATGTTGCCGGCCGATGTCGCGAAGCATCTACCATCATCGAAGTTGGCATCGTCACGATCGTGAAGGGTTCACCATGTGCGGCATCGTCGGCGTGATCTCGAAGCACGATCAGCCTGTCAACCAGTTGATCTACGACGCGCTTCTGCTGCTTCAGCACCGGGGCCAGGACGCGGCGGGCATCGTGACGATGCTGGGCAACACGTGCCACATGCACAAAGCGCGAGGCATGGTGCGCGATGTCTTTCGCACCCGCAACATGCGCGCGTTGCCCGGCAGTGTCGGGCTGGGGCAGGTGCGTTATCCGACGGCGGGCAACGCCTACAGCGAAGACGAGGCGCAGCCCTTCTACGTCAACGCGCCTTTCGGGCTGGTGCTGGTGCATAACGGCAACCTCACGAACGCGGCGGCATTGAAGCAGGAGTTGTTCGCGGTCGACCGGCGCCATGTCAACACCGGCAGCGACACCGAGGTGCTGTTGAACGTGCTCGCGCACGAACTTGGCCGCGCTGCCACCAGCGCCGCACTCGAGCCCGCCGAGGTCTTTGCCGCGGTGTCGGCGGTGCACCGTCGCATCGAAGGTTCCTACGCGGTGGTGGCACTGATCGCCGGCCATGGCTTGCTCGCGTTCCGCGACCCCTTCGGCATCCGCCCTTTAGCCTTCGGCCGCGGGCGCGGTGATGCCGATGGCGATGTGATGGTGGCCAGCGAAAGTGTCGCGCTCGAAGGCACAGGCCACGTGCTCGAGCGTGACCTGGCACCGGGTGAGGCGATCTTTGTCGAACTGAACGGCACGCTGCATGCGCGCCAGTGCGCGCCGGTCGCCTCGCGCAACCCGTGCATCTTCGAGTACGTGTACCTCGCGCGGCCCGACTCGATCATCGACGGCATCTCGGTCTACCAGGCGCGGCTGAACATGGGCGAGACGCTGGCTAAGCGCGTGATCTCGACGATGCCGCCCGGCGAGATCGACGTGGTGATCCCGATCCCCGAGTCCAGTCGGCCCAGCGCGATGCAACTGGCCCACCGCATCGGCAAGCCGTATCGCGAAGGCTTCGTGAAGAACCGCTACGTCGGCCGCACCTTCATCATGCCGGGGCAGGCGGCGCGCAAGCGCGGCGTGCGCCAGAAGCTCAATGCGATCGGGCTCGAGTTCAAGGGCCGCAACGTGCTGCTGGTCGATGATTCGATCGTGCGCGGCACCACCAGCAAAGAGATCGTGCAGATGGCGCGCGAAGCGGGGGCCCGCAAGGTCTACATGGCGTCGGCGGCGCCGCCGGTGAAGTTTCCCAACGTGTACGGCATCGACATGCCCACGCCCGCCGAGCTGATCGCGTCACAGCGCAGCGTCGAAGAGATTCGCGCGTACATCGGTGCCGACGCGTTGATCTATCAGGATCTGGCTGCGATGAAGCACGCCATCGGCGCGCTCAACCCATCGCTCGACGGCTTCGAAGCCTCGTGCTTCGACGGGCGCTACATCACCGGCCAAGTCACCCAAGCCATGGTCGAGAGCATGGCGCAACAGCGTGCCGCCGCGTCGCAAGAAGAAGACGCCGACCGTGGCCGGCTGGCGCTGCACAACGCAAACATGAGTTGCGCGAGGAGGATCGTTCCGTGAGCGGCACTGACGACAAGCGCGGCCTGCCCGAAGGCCTGCACCCCGACACCCTTGCGGTGCGCGCAGCGCTGCCGCCCAGTCAGTATGGCGAGAACAGCGAAGCGCTCTTCCTGACGACGACGTACGTGCAGCCCGACGCCGAAACGTCGGCCCGTCGTTTCGCCAACATGGAGGACTTCACGTACTCGCGCACCAGCAACCCCACGGTGCGCAGCTTCGAAGCGCGGCTGGCGGCGATGGAGGGCGCCGAGGCTGCCATTGCCACGTCGACAGGCATGAGCGCGATCCTGCTGCTGATCATGGGCCTGCTGAAGTCGGGCGACCACGTCGTGTGTTCGCGCTCGGTGTTCGGTTCCACGATCAATCTCTTCGCGAAGGAATTCGGCAAGTTCGGCGTCGAGACGACCTTCGTGTCGCAGACCGACTTGGCCGAGTGGCGCGCTGCGCTGCGGCCCGACCACGCGCATCTTCTTCGCCGAAACCCCGACCAACCCCTTGACCGACGTCTGCGACATTCGCGCGCTGGCCGACATGGCGCATGGCGCGGGCGCGCGGCTCGTCGTCGACAACACCTTCTGTTCGCCAGCGTTGCAGCGCCCGCTGGCGCTGGGTGCCGACATCGTGATGCATGCGGCCACCAAGTACCTCGACGGTCAGGGGCGCGTGATGGGCGGCGCGCTGTGTGGTCAGTCGCAAGCTCATCCGCGACGTGTTCGGGCCCGTCGTGCGCACGGCCGGCATGACGCTGTCGCCGTTCAACGCGTGGGTGGTGCTCAAGGGCATGGAGACACTGTCGCTGCGGATGAAAGCGCAGAGCGACAACGCGCTGGCGGTGGCCCGTTGGCTCGAGCGCCATGCCGCCGTCACGCGCGTGTACTACCCGGGTCTGACGTCGCATCCTCAGCATGAACTGGCGATGCGCCAGCAGTCGGGGCAGGGCGGTGCGGTGCTGTCGTTCGACGTGCGCAGCGACGCCGATGCCTTCACTGCGCGCCGCAGCGTTCCATGTCATCGACAGCACGCGCATGTTGAGCGTGGCGACCAACCTGGGCGACACCAAGTCCATCATCACGCACCCGTCCACGACTTCGCATGGCCGCCTGACCGAAGACCAGCGGCAGGCCGCCGGCATCGGGCAGGGAATGATCCGTCTGGCCGTTGGCCTCGAGCACGTCGGCGACGTGACCGACGACCTCGAGCGCGGCTTGTCGACACTGGGTCGTTCATGACATCGACAACGAATGCCACGGTGCGTACGCGCATCGCGCCGTCGCCGACGGGTTTTCTTCACCTCGGCACCGCTCGAACTGCGCTGTACTCGTGGGCTTATGCGCGCCACCACGGCGGGCAGTTCGTGCTGCGCATCGAAGACACCGACGTCGCGCGTTCCACGCAAGACAGCGTCGAACAGATCCTCGCGTCGCTCGCGTGGCTGGACATCGACTACGACGAAGGCCCGGTTTACCAGATGCAGCGCCTGGCGCGCTATCGCGAAGTGATCGATCGCCTGATCGCCGACGGACAAGGCCTATCGCTGCTGGTGCACACCTGACGAACTGGACGCCATGCGCGAGGCCCAGCGCGCGCGCGGCGAGAAGCCCCACTACGACGGCCGCTGGCGCCCCGAGCTCGGCAAGACGCTGCCGCCGCCGCCGGTGGGCGTCGAAGCCCGTGGTGCGCTTTCGCAATCCGCCCGAGGGCAGTGTGCGCTGGGACGACCTGGTCAAGGGCCCGATCACGATCGCCAACGAAGAGATCGACGACCTGATCATCCTGCGTGCTGCACCCGAAGGTGCGAGCGAAGACGCGCGGCGCTTCGGTGTGCCCACCTACAACTTTGCCGTTGTCATCGACGACTTTGACATGCGCATCACGCACGTCTTTCGCGGCGACGAACACATCAACAACACGCCCTGGCAGATCAACCTCTTCCGCGCGCTGGGCCACCGCGCCGCCGCACTACGGCCATTGCCCGATCATCCTTGGCGACGATGGGCAGAAGCTGTCGAAGCGCCGCGGCGCGGTCAGCGTCACGGCCTACGATGAAGCGGGGTACCTGCCCGAGGCGATGCTGAATTACCTGGCGCGGCTGGGATGGAGCCACGGCGACGAAGAGCTGTTCACGCGCGCAGCAGATGGTGCAGTGGTTCGACGGCTCGCATCTGTCGAAGAGCCCGGCGCAGTGGGACCCGGCGAAGCTGGCGTGGGTCAACGCGCAGCATCTGAAGCGGGCAGACGACGCGCGCCTCGCGTTGCTGGTGGGCGCGCAACTGGCGCGCCGCGGCGCGCAGGCTGATCCCGCGTGGCTCGAGCGCGTCTGTGCGCTCTTCAAGGACCGCTGCTCGACCACGGTCGAACTCGCCGATTGGGCGATGGGCTTCCTTGGTGACGTGGTGCCAGAGGTGACGGTGCCCGAGGCCGAGATCGCGCCGTATCGAACCGATGTGACGCGCGCCGCGATCGCCGACTTCGCGCAGCGGCTCGAGGCGGCGGCGGCGTGGGACGCGGCGTCGATCGGTGCGACGATGAAGACCGTGCTTGCCGAGCACAAGCTGAAGATGCCGCAGCTCGCGGTGCCGGTGCGTCTGCTTGCCTTGGGTCGCGCGCAGACACCTTCGATCGACGCCGTGCTGGCGCTGTTCGACCGCGCCGCGATCTGCTCTGCGCGGCTGACGCGGCGTGTGGACCGCGCTGCGCATGTCTATAATCCCGCTCTTGCTCGCTTGGCACCACGTTGGCAGCAACGCGGGGGTATAGCTCAGCTGGGAGAGCGCTTGCATGGCATGCAAGAGGTCAGCGGTTCGATCCCGCTTACCTCCACCAGATACACCGATGCGGCGCCGAGCGAACAAGCTGGAATGTGATCGACGAAGTCCCCTTCGTCTAGAGGCCTAGGACACGACCCTTTCACGGTTGTAACAGGGGTTCGAATCCCCTAGGGGACGCCAATGTCGATCAGTATTGCAGTGGTCAGTGAAGCTGCGGAGCGGTAGTTCAGTTGGTTAGAATACCGGCCTGTCACGCCGGGGGTCGCGGGTTCGAGCCCCGTCCGCTCCGCCAAACGAATATCAGGGCCGACACGCACGTGTCGGCCCTTAGTTTTTGCGGCGTCGCGACCAGAACAATCCCGTCTTCAATAGGCGCGATGTCAGCATCCCCGTCGTCATCGCCGTTCCCAGAAGGATCAGGGCGCACGCCACGACCATCGGCAGCGTCAAGGGTTCGTCGAGCAGCACGCTGCCCCACAGCACCGCGAATGCCGGAATCAGGAACGTCACGGTCGTCGCGTTGGTCACCCCGGCATGGGCGATCAAGCGGAAGTAGAGGACGTAGGCGATGCCGGTGCACAGCAGCGCAAGCGCGAGCGCACTGGACCACGCGCTGGCCGGCGGCGTCGTCTGCGGCCACATCAGCGCTGCCGGCGACACGAGCGCGACCATCGCCGCGCACTGAGCTGCCCGCCGCCGACGCCATCGGCGGCACGCCCGCAAGCCACTTGCGCGACAGCGCCGCCCCCACGCCGTAGCCAAGCGTCGCGACAAGGCACGCGCCGACCGCAACCACAGGGCTGACGCCATGCGCGCTTTCCTTCGTGCCCACGCTGTGCCAGGCGAGCCATGCCACGCCGATGAAGCCGATGCGCAAGCCCGGCGATGCGCGGGCGCGTCAAGCGCTCGCCGACGAGCAGCCACACCATGATCGCGCCCCACATCGGCGTGGTCGCGTTGATGATCGACATCACGCCGCCGGTGAGCACCAGCGAAGCCACGCCGTACATCACGAACGGCAGCGCCGAGTTCGCGAGCCCGACCACGGCAATGGGTTTCCAGTGCGCGCGCAACGCGCCGAACTGCCCATGGATCGATCAAGAGCAGCAGCAGCAGCGCGGCTGCCCCCGCGACGCGCACCAACGCCAGCGGCAGCGGCCCGAACGACGGCACCGCCACGCGCATGAACATGAACGACGCACCCCAGATCGCCCCGAGAAGCAGCAGGTCGACGATGTCGCGCGGCTTCACGCGGTGGCTGCTTTCGTGCCATGCGCGTGTCTTCGAACAGCGGCATCGCGCGCGCGGCCGACGGCAGCGCGCCTTCGTGCGCCAGCAGCCGCTGCTTGCGGTCGAGCCCGCCTGCGTAGCCGGTGAGCGTGCCGTCGCGTCCGATGACGCGGTGGCACGGCACGATGATGCCGACGGGGTTGCGGCCAATGGCGGCGCCGACCGCGCGTGATGCGGCCGGCCGATCGATGGCCGCGGCGATGTCGCCGTAGCAGCACGTGCGGCCGGGCTCGATGCGCGAGCAGTGCACGCCACACGGCCTGCTGGAACGGCGTGCCCTGCGGGGTCGAGCGCGACGTTGCCGGTGGGCTGCCCTTGCCAGTAGGCGTCGAGCCAGCGCTTCGTCGCGCGCACGTGCTCGTGATCGTCGTCGCGCGTTGCGGCAAGGACGCCGGGGTGATGCAGTTGCCGGTCGAACCACAGGCCCGCGAGCCCGCGATCGGTCACCGCCGCGGTCATCTCGCCCAACGGCGTGTCGATACGGCCCTGCGCGACCACGCGGCTTGCGCGGCCTGTGCGCTTCACGGCTGTTGCCTGTTGTCATGTTCCGCTCTCCAAGGATTGCCACAACTGCATCACGGCGTACGAACGCCACGGCTTCCACGCCTGCGACTGCGTCTGCAGCGAGCTTCGCCTGCCGATGCCCCAGCGCCTTCAGCACGCCGATGTCGGTCGAGCGGGAAAGCATCGGGCCAGGCCAGCACGCGCATCGCGACCAGCTGCGCAGTCCATTCGCCGATGCCCGGCAGATCGCGCAGCGTCGCCAGCGACGACTCGAGGTCGCAAGCGGCGTCCAGCCGCAGCCTGCCGTCGACGATCGCCTGAGACACGCCGCGAATCGCGCGGATGCGTGTCGACACGATGCCCAGCGACCCGATCGAATCGTCATCGGCTGCTGCCAGCCGCGCCGGCGATGGGAACAGCGCGCTGCACACCTGGCGGTGCGTCGTCGATCGTCTCGCCGAAACGCTCGACCACGCGCAACGCCAGCGTGCGCGCCGCGGCCACGGTGACCTGCTGGCCGAGGATGATGCGCACGAGGGTCTCGAAAGGGTCAAAGCTGCCGGGCACGCGAAGGCCTTCGATGGCCGGTGCCGGCACGTCGGCCAGCACGT
This sequence comes from uncultured beta proteobacterium, assembly GCA_963738615.1. GTDB lineage: Bacteria > Pseudomonadota > Gammaproteobacteria > Burkholderiales > Burkholderiaceae_C > CAVTWY01. The sequence goes on along the minus strand of CAVTXI010000004.1, from coordinate 399,588 downwards.
GGGCCATCGCCTGCGGCTCGGCGTCGAGATCGAGCGCGTGGCGCGCGCGTTCGATCACGCGGCCCGTGACTGGCAACAGCGACGCCGACAGGCGCAGCTCGACCTGCGCACGTGCCGGATCGAGCTTGACGGCGACCCAGCCCGTGTGCGTCAGCCCACGCCTGCCGCCTTCGGTGTCGATGCGAAGCGAGCGCCACAGCGCGAGCCTGCCGCTCGTCGACGCACTCGATGCCCGGCAGCGCGCGCCGCGCCAGAAAGCGCCATGCACGCCGCCGCCGTCGTACGGCGGCCGGTAGGCCAGGCGCAGCACGATGCCGTCGTCGTGCGTATGTGTATGCGAGTGCGCGTCCGTGGTGGCGCCGGCGCCGTAGTTCGGACGGCGTGAGCCGGTAGTGGTCGCCGAACGCGGCGTTGAATCGGCGCAGGCTCGAGAAGCCGGTAAGCAACGCGACCTGCGTGACGGGCAGGGCGGTGTCGCTCAGCAGATGTTTGGCAAACAGCAGGCGCTGCGTCGTCAGGAACGCCAGCGGCGACACGCCGTGCACGTCCTGGAAGATGCGGCGCAGGTGGCGATCGGTCACGCCCAGCCTGCGCGCCAGCGCCGGCATGGGCAGCGCCTCGCCGTCGCGTGCCGCGCGAGTGATGAGCGCGCTGCCGCGTGCGTCGCCAGCGTGTGCGGCGAATCGACCAGCGACACGCCCGGAGCCAGTTCGGGCCGGCAGCGGCGGCAGGGACGAAAGCCCGCCGCCTCGGCGCTGGCGGCGTTGCCGAAGAAGCGGCAGTGCCGCTCGCATGCGGCGTGCGCACGCGGCACACCGGGCGGCAGTAAACGCGCGTGGAGGTCACGCCGACGAAGAGCCGGCCGTCGAAGCGTGCGTCGTGTGTCTGGATCGCGCGGTAGGCCGCGTCGGCCGGCAGGCCGCGTGTGCGCTTCGTGAGGGATGCCCTTGTGCGCGTGAGGTCGGCATGCGTTGACATGGCTGCATCTTAGGCACCCGCACGCCCGAGACTCGCCGTTTTCGGACCTGTGCCTGCGCCGCCTTCGGCGCAAGACCGCTGCCTACAATCCGCCGCTCCCACCTGCACGTGCCCCGACCATGCAAGTCACCGCGTCCAATTTCAAGGCCTACGACATCCGCGGCATCGTCGGCAAGACCATCGACGAAGCCTTCGCGGAACACCTGGGCCGCGCGTTTGGCAGCGAAGCGCTTGGCCGCGGGCGAAAAGGCCGTGGCGGTGGGGCGCGACGGGCGTGCTGTCGGGCCCCGGGCTTGGCGAAGGCGTTGATCCGCGGGCTGGCGTCGACGGGCCTGGACGTGGTCGACATCGGCATGGTGACCACGCCGATCCTGTACTACGTGGCGTGCCACGCGCGCGCAAGCACGGCTGCCGCAGCGGCATCCAGATCACCGGCAGCCACAACCCGAAGGACTACAACGGCTTCAAGATGGTGCTGGCGGGGCGCGCGATCTACGGCGACGAGATCCAGGAGCCTGCGCCAGCGCATGGAAGCCGAGAACTACACGAAGGGCCAGGGTCGCATGGGCGCGATGGATGTGAACGCCGAATACCTCGCACGCATCGTCGACGACTGCAAGCTCTCGCGGCCGATGAAGATCGTGGTCGATTCGGGCAACGGCGTGGCTGGTGCCACCGCGCCGGGCATCCTGCGTGCGTTGGGCTGCGAAGTGATCGAGCTTTACAGCGAGGTCGATGGCGACTTCCCGAACCATCACCCCGACCCGTCGAAGCCCGAGAACCTGGTCGACCTGATCGCCGCGGTGAAGGCGCACGGGCGCCGAAGCTGGGCATGGCCTTTGACGGCGACGGTGACCGCCTGGGCCTGGTCACGAAGGAAGGCAACAACATCTTCCCCGACCGGCAGCTGATGCTGCTGGCGCAGGACGTGCTGTCGCGCAACAAGGGCGCCACGGTCATCTTCGACGTGAAGTGCTCGCAGCGCCTGGGCGAAGCGATCCGCAAGGCGGGCGGCAAGCCGCTGATGTGGAAGACGGGCCACTCGCTCATCAAGGCCAAGCTGAAGGAAACCGGCGCGCCCATCGCCGGTGAGATGAGCGGCCACATCTTCTTCGCCGAGCGTTGGTACGGTTTCGACGACGGCACCTACACCGCGGCGCGCATGCTCGAGATCTTGTCGCGCAGCAAGAACCCCAGCGCGGTGCTGAACGCACTGCCCACCAGCTACTCCACGCCCGAGCTGAACGTGGCCTGCGCCGAAGGCGAGCAGCACGCGCTGGTCAAGAAGCTGCAGGCAAGCGCGCAAACCAGCTTCCCGGGCGCCCGAGAACATCGTCACCATCGACGGCGTGCGCGCCGACTACGCCGATGGCTTCGGCCTGATCCGCGCGTCGAACACCACGCCGGTGCTCGTGCTGCGCTTCGAAGGCCACACCGAAGACGCGCTGCACCGCATCGAGCGCTGACTTCATGGCGCAGCTGCGCGCGGTGAAGCCCGACGCGCAGATCGCGCAGGCGGCGCACTGATCAGCGCGCGGTGCCGGTCGCTCATGGGCTCGTCCGATGCCGGCCGGCCTGGCGCACGCGCTCTATTCGCTGGTGCTGCGCGCGCTGGCGCCGGTGTACGTGCTGCGCCTGTGGTGCGCGGGCGGCCAGGAGCCGGCGTACCGCAAGCGCATCGGCGAGCGCTTTGGTCTTTATCGGCGCAAGCTGCCGCGGGCGTCGGAGAAGCGTCCGCACGTGTGGGTGCACGCGGTGTCGATGGGCGAAACGCGCGCCGCCAAGCCGCTGATCCAGGCGCTGCGCGAGCGCGTGCCCGGCATGCGCCTGGTGCTGACCTGCAGCACCGCCACCGGCGTCGAGGCCGGCCGCGAGCTGCTGCACGAAGGTGATGTGCAGACCTGGCTGCCCTTCGACACGCCGGGCGCCACGCGCCGCTTCATGCAAGCGCTTCGCGCCCGCGGTCGGCGTGATCATGGAGACCGAGGTCTGGCCCAACCTGCTGCACGCAGCGCACGGCGCGCAGCGGTGCCGATGGTGCTGGCGAACGCGCGGCTGTCGCAGCGCAGCCTCGAACGTGGGCGGCGGTTCGAGCGCCGTGATCCGCCCTGCGGTGGCCACCTTCGCGCGTGTGCTGGCGCAGTCGATCCCCGACGCGCAGCGCCTGCGCGAAGCTGGCGCGAAGCCGGTCGAGGTTTGCGGCAACCTCAAGTTCGACATCTCGCCGCCGCCGAAGATGCTCGCGATGGGCTTGGGCTGGCGCATGTCGCACAGGCGCGAGGCGATGCTGATGGCGTCGAGCCGCGAAGGCGAAGAAGCCGATGCTGCTCGAAGCGTGGATGCGCTTGGCCGCGCCGCGGCCGCTGCTGGTCATCGTGCCGCGCCACCCACAGCGCTTCGGCGACGTAGCGCCATGGTGCGCACCCGCGGCCTGAGCTTCGCGCGGCGCAGCCAGTGGGGCGACCGCCCGAGGACCATGACCTCGAGGTCGACGTGTGGCTCGGGCGACTCGATGGGCGAGATGCCGATCTACTACGCCTGCGCCGACGTGTGCCTGCTGGGCGGCAGCTTTGCCGAGCTGGGTGGCCAGAACCTGATCGAAGCCGCGGCCTGCGGCTGCCCGATCGTGATGGGCCCGCACACCTTCAACTTCGCCGAAGCGTCCGACCTGGCGCTGCGACTCACGCGCGGCGATCCGCGTCGACGACATGAGCGCAGGCGTCGAGCACGCCGTGGCACTGGCCCGCGATCCGCAGCGCAACGAATGGGTCGAACGCGCCTTCAACTTCGCAGCGATGCACCGCGGCGCGACCGAGCGCATGGTCGAGCGCGTGCTCGAAGTCGCGAAGGTGAGGGTGGTCGATGTCGACGACGACGGTGAGTCAGACGACAGCCCAGCCTCGGGCAACAGTGGGTCTCGTCGACGCTGATGCCGTGACCGTCAAGCCGTCCTCACTTCGTCCAACAAGTCTGGGTGACGGTCCAATACCCTAAGCAGAGTATCGGCATCTGATACGCCGGTTTGACGGCGAGCAGCGGGTCCGAGGCGAAGGCAAAGAGCATGACCTCTGACGCGCCAAGTGCACCTGCAGCTCCGGCGGCGGCCCCCGACTGCCCCGAGCGAATCGCCCGGATCGAAAGCGCCGCAGCAAACCACCACGCGAGCGACGAGAACGCAGCGAAGCCCCAACCTCCCAGGCTCGATACCACCGCCGGTCGAGCGCTCCAGAGGCTCCAGCCGAGGCCGATGAGGCAGATCAATGTGAGCAGGACGGGCAGCCTTCGCATGACCGCAGGCCGTCGCTCAGCGCTTCACCAGCAACCCATCCAACGCCGACAAATCCGTCACCGACACCTGCCCCGCCGCCTGCTTCAAGCGCAACGTGCCCAGCAGCACGTTGTAGCGCGCGATGGCCAGGTCGCGTTGGGTCTGGAATAGCTGCGTTTGTGCGTTCAGCACGTCGACGTTGACGCGCACGCCCACGCGGTAGCCGGTTTGTGTGGCCTCGAGGGCGAGGCGGCTGGAGCCTTCGGCGGCTTCGAGGGCCTTGACCTGCGCTTGGCCCGATTGCACGCCCAGGAACGCCGCGCGTGCTGCTTGCGCCAGCGTGCGGCGTGCGTTGGCCCAGTCGTTGAGTGCCTTCTCTTCGAGCGCCAACGTTTCCTTGATGCGGTTCTGCGTCGCGTGGCCCGAGTACAGCGGCACGGCGAGTTGCACGCCGATGCTGGCGGTGGTGGTCGTGCCGCCCAGGTCGTTGTTGATCTGGCGCTGCGGGCCCAGGCTGCCGACGAGGTCGAGCGTGGGCAGGTGACCGGCGCGTGCCTTGTCGGTCTCGAGTTTGGCGATCTCGCGCGCAAGTGCGGCGCGGCGCACGTTCGGGTGGTCGCCTTGTGCGCGCTCGACCCACGGGTCGATCGTGTCGGGTGCCAGCGGTGGAAGCGCCGCGGGTTGCACGAGCTTGTTCGGCTGCACGTTGGGCTTGCCGACGAGTTGGTCGAGCGCCAGACGCTTCACGCGCAGGTCGTTCTCGGCCGCCAGTTCCTGCGCCGTCGCAAGGTCGAACCGTGCCTGCGCCTCGCGCGAGTCGGTGATGGTGGCGGTGCCGACCTCGAAGTTGCGCTTGGCTGATGCCAACTGTTCGGCGATCGCTTTCTTCGCTGCCTGCGCGGCGGCCAGCACGTCTTCGGATGCCAGCACGTCGAAGTACGCCTGCGCCAAACGCACGACCAGATCCTGCTCGGCGGCAATCAGATCGGCGCGTGCGACCTCGAGCGTCTCGTTCGCTCTGCTCGATCGTTGCGTCGTTCGGGCGGTTGAACAGCGACTGGCGCGCGTTGACCGTGAAGCCGCGCGTGTCGGTGTTGATCACGGCGCCGGTGGGGTTCAACTGCCCGGGCGGCGGGTCGGTGCGTGCGCGCGCCGACCGTGCTTGCGAGGTTGATGCCGGGGCGGCGCAGCGCGTAGCTTTGGTTGGTGCGGTGTTCGGCCGAGTCGGTCTGCGCGCGCACCGCAAGGTAGGCGGCGTCGAAGGCGCGCGCGGAGTCGTACAGCTCTTGCAGTGATTCGGCGCGCGCCGCGGGCACGGCAGTGACCACCGCCAGGAATGCAAGAGAGGCTGTGGCGATGCGCGAAGTTTTGTTCGGGTTGTTGTACGTCATGGTGTGGCGACTCGCGTCAAAAATGAAACTTCGATGGCTCGGGAAAGCCCAGCAGCCGTGGCGCCACGGTGTCGAACAGCACCGTCTGGCGCCAATGCTGCGTGTCGACGCGGGTGTGGATGATGGCGCGCATCACGGGTGGCTGGCCGACGATCGCGGCGAGCCGGCCGCCGACCTTCAACTGGTCGAGCAGCATCGCGGGCACCTGCGGCACCGATCCCGACAACACGATCACGTCAAAGGGTGCGGCGCTTGCAAGACCCATCGCGCCGTCAGCCTGCAGCACGTTGACGTTGACCACGCCCGCACGGCGCAGGTTGTCGGTGGCTGTTGCGGCCAGGGCAGGGTCGATCTCCATCGTGTGCACCTGCCGCGCGCGGTGCGCCAGCAGTGCCGCGAAGTAGCCCGAGCCGGTGCCGACCTCGAGCACGCTTCCTCGGGGCCGACGCGCAGTTCCTGCAGCAAGCGCGCCTCGACCTTCGGCTGAAGCATCACGCGCCCGTCGCGGCCACCTTCGACCAGCGGGATCTCGGTGTCGGTGAAGGCCGACTCGACCCAGGCGTCGGGCACGAAGTCTTCGCGCCGCAGCACCGACAGCAGCGTCAGCACGTCCTGATCCAGCACGTCCCAGGGGCGGATCTGCTGCTCGATCATGTTGAAGCGGGCTTGCTCGAAGTTCATGGCGTCGAGGGGCGGAGTGAAAGCGACGCGTGCGGATTCTAGGTGGCGGGTGTCGACGGCGGGCCGCGCGCCGTCAGGCGTTTGACCCACCCGACAAGATCGTCCAGCCAGGTGTAGATCACCGGCACCACCACCAGCGTCAGCAGCGACGAGGTGATCACGCCGCCGATCACGGCCTGGCCCATCGGTGCGCGCTGCTCGCTGCCTTCGGTCAACGCGAAAGCCAGCGGCACCATGCCGAAGATCATCGCCAGCGTCGTCATCAGGATCGGCCGCAGGCGCACGTGCGCAGCCTGCAGCAGCGCCTCGCGGCGGCGCCATGCCGCGCTCACGCGAGCGCTGCGCGAAGTCGATCAGCAGGATCGCGTTCTTCGTCACCAGGCCCATCAGCATCACCACGCCGATGATCGAGAACAGGTTCAGCGTCGAGCGGAACAGCAGCAGTGCGCCGACCACGCCGATCAGCGTCAGCGGCAGCGAACTCATCAGCGCCAGCGGCTGCACGAAGCTCTTGAACTGCGACGCCAGGATCATGTAGATGAAGACCACGCCCATCGCCAGCGCGGTCAGCGCGTAGGCGAAGCTTTCCTGCATGTCTTTCGTGGCGCCGCCGAAGCGCACCTGGTAGCCCGGGTGGCAGGGGCGTAGCGTCGAGCACCTTGCGGATGTCGGCCGACACCTCGCCCAGCGAGCGACCGGCGCCGACGTTGCCGGTCAGCTCGACTTCGCGTTGCAAGGTCCGGCGGTTGATCTGGTTGGGCCCGGTGCCCGGCTGCACCTCGCGCCACCTGCGCCAGGCGCACGATGCGCGCGCTGCCGTCGGCGTTCACGCCCGCCATCAGCCCCAGGCGGCCGAGGTCGTCGATGCGGCTGCGGTCCTCGGGGGCCACGCGCACCTTGACGTCGTAGTTCTGGTCATCCGTGGCGCGCCAGTTGCCGACCGTGGTGCCGCCCACCAGCGCGCGCAGCGTGTTGGTGATCGAACCGACCGATAGCCCCGCGTCCGATGCCGCGTCGCGCTTCACGTCGATCGCGATCGTCGGGCGGTTGGGCTTCATGCTGGTGTCGAGGTCAACCAAGCCCGGTACGTCGCGCAGCTTCGTCGTCAGGTCGGCCGACATGCGTTGCAGCTCCGCAAGGTCGGTGCCTTGCACCGACAGCGAGATGGGCTTTTGCCCACCGACGGGGTCGAGCAGACCGACGTGCGTGACGGTGATGCCGGGCACGCGCGCCAGTCGCTCGCGCAGCGGCACCGACATCTGGTCGACGTTGCGCGTGCGGTCCTTGCGGTCGACCAGCCGCACGTACACCTGCGCGTAGATGCGGCCCTGCGCGGCGCCGGTGTTGATCGTCGTCACCGTGTACTTCACCTCGGGCGCTTCGCGCAGGATGGCGTCGACCTGGCGCGCGCGCATCTCGGTGAGTTCGATCGACGAGCCCACTGGCGTGTGGAACGACGACGACGGTTTCACCGAAGTCGGCCTTGGGCACGAACTCGGTGCCGACGAAGCGGGCGAGCAAGACGCTGGCGACCAGCGACGCGGCGGCGATGAGCACGGTTGACGACGCGATGGTCGAGGCTCCAACCGAGGATGCGCTCGTAGCCACGCGCCAGCCACGCCGAGAAACGTTCCATCGCGTGCGTCAGCCGCCCCAGCGTGTGGTCGTAGAAGTTCTTCGGCTCGAACGGCTTGCCTTCGCGGTCGATGGCAGGGTCATGCCAGATCGACGACAACATCGGGTCGAGCGTGAAGCTCACGAACATCGAGATCAGCACCGCGGCGACGATGGTGATGCCGAACTCGTGGAAGAACTTGCCGATGATGCCGCCCATGAAGCCGATCGGCAGGAACACCGCGACGATCGACAGCGTGGTGGCCAGCACGGCCAGGCCGATCTCGTCGGTGCCCTCCAGCGCGGCGTCGTGCGGGCGTCTTGCCCATCTGCACGTGGCGCACGATGTTTTCGCGCACGACGATGGCGTCGTCGATCAGCAGGCCCACGCACAGGCTCAACGCCATCAGCGTGACCATGTTGATGGAGAAGCCGAACGCATACATGAACGCGAAGGTGCCGACCAGCGCGATCGGCAGCGTCAGGCCGGTGATGACGGTCGAGCGCCACGAGTTCAGAAACAGGAACACGATTCCGATCGTCAGCACCGCGCCTTCGATCAGCGTGCGCTGCACGTTCGCGACCGACACGCGGATGGGGCGCGAGTTGTCGCGCACCACGTCGACCTGCATGCCCGCCGGCAACTCGGCTTCGCAGCGCTGCAGCCGCGCGGTTCAAGCCGTCGACCACCTCGACGGTGTTTTCGCCCTGGCTCTTCTGCACGTCCAGCGCCAGGGTGCGCTGGCCGTTGTACAGCGCGAGGGTCTCGGTTTCTTCGGGGCCGTCGACGATCTTTGCGCCACCTGCGACAGGCGCACCGGTTGCGTCGCCGCACCGCCACACCGCGGCGCGCGACGATCAGGTCGCCAAAGTCGCGCGGGTCTTTCATGCGCCCCTGCACCTGCACCACGCGGTCGGTGTCGCGCGAGCGGATCGCGCCGGCGGGCAGTTCCTGGTTTTCGGTGCGCACCGCAGCCATCACCTGCTCGACGCTCACGCCCTGCGCTTCCATCGCCGCGGGGTCGAGGTAGATGTTGATCTCGCGCTTGACGCTGCCCACCAGCGTCACCGGCGCCGACGCCGCGCACGTTCTCGAGCCGCTTCTTGATCGTCTGGTCGGCGTAGGCCGTCAGCGCCTGCTGGCTGCGGCTGCCGTCGGGTGACGTGACCGCCAGCGTGTAGATCGGCCGCGCGGACGGGTCGAAGCGCGAGACGCGCGGCTCTTTCACTTCATCGCGAAACGTGGCCTTCACCAGCGCGAGCTTCTCGCGCACGTCGTCAGCAGCCTTGCGCCCGTCGACGTCGAGGTTGAACTGCACGATGACGACCGACGTGCCTTCGTAGCTGCGCGAGTAAAGCTGGTTGATGCCGGCGATGGTGTTGACCGCCTCTTCGACCTTGCGCGTGACTTCGGTCTCGACGATTTCGGGCGCGGCGCTCGGGTAGTCGATTGCGATCACCACTGTCGGGAATTCGACGTTCGGGAACTGGTCGACCTTCAGCCGCTGCACGGCCACGATGCCGAAGACCACGAAGGCGAGCATCACCATCGTGGCCAGCACGGGGTTTTTGATCGAAACGCGGGTGAACCACATGGTGCTTCGTCCTCAACGCGCCGCGGCAGCGGACGCCGGGTTGTTCGGCGTTGCCGGCAGGCGCACACGCGTGCCGGCACGCACGGGGCCTGCGGTCGAAGCCAGCAGCAGGTCGCCCTCGCGCACGCCGGACTTCACCTCGACCATCGCCTCGCCGCGCGACTGTCCACGCGCGCCGGTGGTCACGGCGTCGATCGCGACCACGCCGTCGACGATGCGCGCGATGCTGGGCTGCGGCTGGTCGTTGCGGATCAGCGCCGTGGGAACCGCGAGCACGCGTCGTTGGTCCACGATGACGGTGCCGCGCGCGAAGAGGCCCTGGCGCAAGCCCGGTGTGCGGTCCAGCGCAAGGTAGACCGGCACCGCGCGCGAACCGGCCTGTGCGCTGGGGCTGATGCGCGCCACTGTTGCCGCGACGATGCCGGGCTGTCCTTCGACCTCGAGCTTCGCCTTCTGTCCGACGCGCAATTCGGCGGCGTCACGCGGCGGCACCGTCGCTTCGACCTCGAGCCGCGACAGGTCCACCACCTCGACGATGCGCGCGTCGATGCCTACGCGTTCCCCGGCTTGCGCCAGCCGTTGCGCGACGAAGCCGGCGATCGGCGCCACCAGCGTCGCGTCGCTGCGCGACTTGCGCGCCAGCGCCACTGCGGCCTCGGCAGCTTCGAGGCTGGCCTGCGCCGCGGCTTCGTTCGACACCGACGTGTCGAGTGCCGTCGGCGAGATGAAGCCCTGTTCGACCAGCGCACGGTTGTTGCGCAGCGTGCGCTGCGCGACTTCGAGCTGCGCGCGGCCCTGCCGTGCCTGCTGCTCGGTTTGGCGCAATCGCCAGTCGTATTCGGTGGTGTCGATCTGCCCGATCACCTGACCGGCCTTCACCGCGTCACCCTCGCGTACCGTCAGAGTCTTCAGCTCGCCGGCCACGCGTGCTTTCACGAACGCCGAGTTCGCGGCTTCGACGCTGCCCGACACGTCGATCGTGCGGTCCAGGTCGACGACCGCGGCGCGCAGCACGTCGCCTTCGGCCAGTTCGAGTGCTGCGAGCTGGGCCGCGACGAGTGCGGCGGGTTGCGCAGGTGCAGGCGTGGATCGCGACAGCCAGACGCGCGCGCCCAGCGCAAGCAGCGCGGCAGCGACAACGGATGAGACGAGGAGGGTGCGTGTCTTCATGGGCGTGTCTTCGTGGGGCGTTTGTTCCGGGGCGCAGCGACGCTCGCGCGCCCGGTGACGTTGTCGTGCGCCAAGCCGCGCAGCACAAGGTCGAGGTGATGATCGATGAAGCGGTGCGTGTCGCTGCGTGCCATCGGCGGCATGCACGGCGGCACGCAGGCGGCGAAGGAATGGCGATGGACGCACAGCGTCACCAGCGGAAGGACGATGGAGCGCACGGTATCGGCAATGTCGACACGGCGGAATTCGCGTCGCGCGATGCCGCGTTCGATCGCAGCGCCGATCAGCCGCTGCGCGGGTTCGATCACCTCGCGCGCGTAGAACCCGGCGATGTCGGGGAAGTTGCGCACTTCGGTGACCACCAGCTTGATGACCCCCGAAGCCGGCCCCTCGACGATCGACAGCCACGCGGGTACGAGTGCTTCGCGCAACAACGTCGACATCGGGCCACGGTAGCCCGTGAACGCTTCGGCGCCGCTGATGATCGGTAAAGAAAGGTGATGCCGGATCACCGCCTTCAACAGCGATTCCTTGCTGGCGTAGTACAGATAGAGCGTGCCCTTCGACACGCCTGCGCGCGCGGCCACGTCGTCGATGCGTGACGCGGCGAAGCCCTTTTCGACGAAGACCTCGAGCGCGGCGTCGATGATTTCGGCAGGTCGGGCTTCCTTGCGGCGGCGGCGCGGTGGCGGAGCGCCGTGGGGTTGCGGCGCAAGGACGGAGATCGTGACGCTCATCACATCAGGCGGGGCAATGGGTGGCTAATGACCGACTGGTCAGTAATGTAGCAGCCGCCCTTGGCGAACCCGCCGCTAAGATCGCGCGCTTCATTCGGACAGGCGAGGGACTCCGTGGAATTGGCGCCGTGGTTGCAGGCCGTGATCATGGGCATCGTCGAGGGGCTGACCGAGTTCCTGCCGATCTCGTCGACCGGGCATCTCATCCTCACGGCATCGCTGGTCGGCATGACCGGCGAGGTCACGAAGGTGTTCGAGATCGCGATCCAGACCGGCGCGATGTTCGCGGTGATCTGGGAATACCGCGCCAAGCTCGCCGCCACCGTTGCTGGCATCGGCCATGACCCCGTGGCGCGGCGTTTTGCTTCGAACCTGCTGATCGCGTTCATGCCCGCCGTGGTGTTGGGCCTCGCGTTCGGCAGCGCGATCAAGGCGCGGCTGTTTCATCCGGTGCCCGTGGCGCTGGCGTTCATCGTCGGTGGCCTGATCATCTTGTGGGTCGAACGGCGCGGACGCGCGGGTTCGACACCACCACCGCGTGTGAACAGCGTCGACGACATGACCGCGCTCGACGCGCTGAAGGTCGGCTTCATGCAATGTGCCGCGCTGATCCCGGGCACCAGCCGCTCGGGCGCGACGATCATCGGCGCGATGTGGCTGGGCTTTTCGCGCAAGGCCGCGACCGAGTTCAGCTTCTTCCTCGGCATCCCGACGCTGATGGGCGCCGGTGCCTATTCGGTGCTGAAGCAGCGCCACCTGCTGAGCGCGGGCGACATCCCGATCTTCGCGATCGGCCTCGTCATGTCGTTCCTGGCCGCGCTGGTGTGCATACGTTGGCTGATCCGCTACGTGTCATCGCACGACTTCACGGTCTTCGCGTGGTACCGCATCGTGTTCGGCGCGCTGGTGTTGTGGACAGCGTGGGCGGGCTGGGTCGATTGGAAGGATTGAGTTCTTACGCTCGCCGGTAAAGCAGGTCGCGCACGCCGTGGCCCAGCCGCAGACCGCGCTGCTCGAACTTCGTGACCGGGCGTGAAGCCGGCCGCTCGACGAAGCCACCAGGCCCCGCGGTATTGACCAACCCAGACGTCGCGTCCAACACCACCAGCATCTGCTGCGCGTAGTCCTCCCAGTCGGTGGCCAAGTGCAAATGGCCGCCGGGCCGCAAGCGGTCGACCAGCATGCGCGCGAAGTCGGGTTGGAACAGCCGGCGTTTGTGGTGCCGCGTCTTGTGCCAGGGGTCGGGGAAGAAGCAGTGCACCGCAGCCAGTGACGCGGGCGCGATCATGTTTTCGAGCACCTCCACCGCATCGTGCTGGACGATGCGCACGTTGCCCAGCCCGGCTTCTCCGCAGCGTGCCAGCAGCGCGCCGACGCCGGGCGGGTGCACTTCGATGCCGATCAGATCGACGTCGGGTTGTGCTGCCGCAAACGCTGCAGTGGCGTGCCCCATGCCGAAGCCGATCTCGACAACCAGCGGCGCATCGCGACCGAACACGGCGCGCGCATCGATGAGGCCCTCGCTGTAGGGCAGCAGCAGGCGCGGCCCAAGGTCGCTGATCGCACGCGCCTGACCGCTGCCCATGCGGCCGGCGCGCAGCACGTAGCTGCGAACGCGGCGCAGGTGCACGGCGCGGCGGATTACTCGAGGATGATGTCGACGCGGCGAGCTTCGGCGTCGTTGCCTTGGCCGCTCTCGACGAAGATCGGCGGCTTCATCGCGATGCGGTCCTCGGCCACGCCCGCGGCCTTCAGCGCATCGCGCACGCCCACCGCGCGATCACGCGCGAGCTTGGCGTTGGCATCGGCATTGCCGGTCTTGTCGGTGTAGCCGGTGAGGCTGATCTTTCGGCCCGCGTCGGCCACCAGCGCCGCTGCAGCCGACTTGATGATGGCATCACCGTCCGCGCCCGGTGCGGCCTTGCCAGTCTGGAAATAGATCTTTGCCGGCCACGTGATCGTGTTGGCTGCGCCGCCCGCCGTGGCCCCAACCGCCGGGGCCGCAGTGGCCGAGGGTGCCGCAGGCGCAACTGCCGTGGGCGCTGGCGCGGCGGGCGCTGCCGCCACGGGTGCTGCTGGTGCGGCCGCAGGTGCTGGCGCAGGCGCCGCTGGCGCAGGCGCCGCTGGTGCCGGTGCTGCAGCCTTCGGCGCGGCGGCGGGCGCTGAAGGCGTCGCGGCTTTCTCGGTCCCGCAGGTCTTCAACTGCGGGATCAGGAACGCCAGGATGCCGGCACCAATGATCCAGGGCAGCCAGCGGCCAATGCCGCCGGAGGGCGCGGCAACTTTGGCGGCCGCCGCTGACGTTGCGGCCGCTGCGGCGCCTGCGCCCGACTTGATCGAGGAGGCCGCCCCCGCACCGACCGCAGCGGCGGTGGCTGCCGCTGCGGTGGCAGCCGCAGGTACAGCACCCGACACGGCGGACTTCACACCTTGCGCGGCGGCACCAGCGACGGCAGCAGTGGCCGCAGCCACGCCGGCTACACCCGCAGCGGCGGTGCCGGCCAAGCCAGTCGCCGCCGTACTCGCGGCGCCAGGTACGGCTCGCAGGCTCGCCAGCACGCTCTCTGGCGAGCCCAGACCCATCGCGGTGGTCAGACGCGAATCGAGTTTGCCGCCACCAAGGTTGTCGGCCTGCTTCGCCAACATCGACGCAAGTCCGCCCGCGTCGAGCCCGTTCTGTCCGATGACGCGCTTCAGCGCGGCGAAGACCAGCGGAGCGACCATCGCGGCCAGGTTGCCAGCGCTCGAGGCTTTCATGTTCGAAATCGATGCAAGGGCGGACCCGAGCCCGGAAACCTTGTCGCTTCCAACCAAACCGGACAACAGCGATGTGCCCAATTGCATCAGCGACCCTGTCTGCCCCGACCCCAGCAAATTGCCAATCGTGCCGATGAGGCCGGTGTCGACCTGGTTGCCTTGCAGCATCGACAACACGCTGCCAGCGCCCGAAGGCGTTGTGGCCTTCGAAGCCAGTCCGCCCAGCAGCGCTGGCAGCAGCGAGGCCACGCCGGTGCGAGCGGCGCTGTCGCTTTCGCCCACGCAGCGAGACAAGCCTTGGAGAATCTCGGGTGAGACGGTTTGGGTGAGCGTATCGAGCAGGTTCATCGCCAGTCCTCTTGTGCGTTCGGGGAAGTTGGAAGGTGTGCTGACACGCGGTTTAGCGCACGGGTCGCACGTTGATCGCAGCTTTGGATGCGAGTCGTTTCGTGACGCATTGCTACACGTCCTGAATTCGCGCGGGCACTATACGCCGCGAGTCGTTGCGCATAGGCGCGCTGCATGCCACGAGGTTTCCGGTGGGCTCATAGACCAAGGTACCGATCCGGTCGTGTACGTCGTTATGACCAACAACGTGACGGGTTTCGCTACCCGGGTAAGGTATGGGCCGCTGGAACTGGCGACGGTTACGACGAAGCCGTTCACACTGCGTGAGCGAGGAGCGGGCATCCGCGCCGACCATCAATTGGGATGTTCCGTGAAGAGCAAACGAACCAAAGTCTCCCGCCACGACCGCCTGAAGGTGGTCGCGGTTCTGATGCTGAGCGCGGCGTTGGCCGCCGGCTGCGGTGGTGACGACGAGCAGGCGCAGCCCACCGTGTCACCCCCGGTCGCGACGCCGAATCCGTCACCCCCGCCGTCCGCGCCGCCACCCGCTGCTGAACCTGCGCCTGCGCCTGCTCCGATTGCAGAGCCGCCGCCTGCGCCACCTGCGCCACCTGCGCCGCCTGCGCCACCGCCTGCGCCACCACCACCGCCTGCGCCACCGCCTGCGCCACCACCACCGCCTGCGCCACCGCCACCGCCACCACCACCACCGCCACCGCCACCACCACCACCGCCACCACCACCACCGCCACCGCCACCGCCACCGCCTCCGCCGCCGCCACCGCCGCCTCCGCCGCCACCACCACCGCCACCGCCACCGCCACCGCCACCGCCACCGCCACCGCCACCGCCACCGCCACCGCCACCGCCACCCGTGGTGTTCGCCACGCCGACTGGCGCGGGCGCTGCGTGGGTGTCGCTGTCTTCCGACAAGCTGAAGGCGACTTTCAGCGGTGCAGGCGCTGTCGGTGTCAAGTCGACCGTGGCGTTGAACAGCGGGGGGTCTGGCGTCTTCTATTTCGAGGCGACCCGCACGGGTATGAACAGCGTCGGTCTGGGTATCAGCGCGTCTGCGCCCGAGTCGCCTGCCATCAGTGGCGGCCAGATCGCCGTACAAGGCGATAGCTTTGTTGTCGACACGTGGGTCACGCTCACAGCGGACGCTGCCGGCAACGTGCGGTCCGGGCCTGCTGGCGACGCCGACACCTTCGGCTTCGTCGTCGACTACCGCCAGAAGTACCCCGCGGTGTCGATCATCGGACGCGCTGGCAACAACCCCGGCGCGTGCCCAGGCCTGCCAGCGGATGACCCCTGCATCTATCGCCGCGAGCAACTCGTCAAGGCCACGGGTTCGTTGTCGATCTATGCCTATGGCAAGGGCGACGGGTCCTCAGGGGCATCGGTCGCGATCAATGCAGGTGCCGATCCCGCTGCGAAGCCCTACGTGTACCCGATGGCCGGCGTGCATCGCGCGTTGCGTGCCTTCCGCTTCGAAGGCCACCAGGCCCTGAACATGCAGTGGCCGACGACCGCAGGCCCGGCGGCATCGCCGACGCTGACGCCGCTGACCCATCCGCGAGTTGTCATTCGCCAGGGCGATCTCACCCCGATTCGTCGCGGCTTCTCGGTCGCGTCGACGGCGTCCGCCGCGAGCGTGGTCCGCTGGACCGACGAAAGCAACGGTGGTGCCACGCTGGGTGCGGGCGACGTCTTGCTGTTGTCATCGGCGGCCGTCAACGCGATGAGCGTTGGCGACCATCGCGTCATCGTGTCTGTCGCTGACACCGTCACCGGCCGTTATGCAGAGCAGGTGTTCACGCTGACCGTGATCAGCGGCGTGTCGAACGGCGACGACGACGGCGATGGGCTGAGCTACGACCAAGAGAAGGTGCTGGGCACCGACCCGGGCAAGCCCGACACCGACGGCGACGGCCTGGCCGATGGTGCCGAATTCGCGCTGGGCATGAACCCATTGCTGGTGGACACGAACAGCAACGGCGTGCCCGATGGTCTCGAGTTCGCAGCCACGTCGGGCCAGCCGACGGTGGGCATGCTGGTGCGTGAGGCGGGCACGAGTTCGGGTGTGGTGATCTCGGCCGACGGCCAGCGCGCGGCGTTCACGGGCGACATCAACCAGGACTGCGCGCAAAACCTGTCGTCGTTCACCGATCCGGTGTACACGCTCGAGATCTGCCGCAAGCGCGGCGTTCGCGCCAACACGGGTATCCGTGCGGGCGAGTTCCGCTACTTCGAAACGCGCCGGCTCGCGGGCCGCGACAACATGGGCCACGGCGTCACGCTGCGCTCGGCCCAGATCGACCCCTTCTGCTGCTTCAACCCCGGCGTGCTGAATCCGCTGACGCCGCCGTCGATGCAGTTCAACAGCGCGTTGCCGCAGGGGATGATCAATCTCGTGGCGGTGCCGTTCGAGACGATGAACGGCGGCGACGCCGACCAGACCAGCACCTACGGCTTCGTCGTCGACTACCGCAGCGCGGCGAATCCGCACATCTACATGGTGATGCGCAACGCGTCGGGGCAGATGGTGCTGACGGGCCAGTTCGCGCTGACCGGCTTCGACGGCGCGGACGTCGTGCCGTACGTCTACGGTCACCCGCTGTCCGACACCGAAGCTCGCGGCGAGATCAACCTGGGCTTGCGCAAGTTCGAGTACGCCCCCGGGGACGTCGCCACCGCGCTGACGGCCGCCAGCGTGTCGGTCACGGGCTTCGCGCCCGGCGTAGGCCTGCACCGCTGGGCCGTGCCCTGATCAAGCGCGCGGGGGGACGGGTGCGCGATAAACTCGCGCTTCGCTGCGGGTGTAGTTCAATGGTAGAACGGCAGCTTCCCAAGCTTCATACGAGGGTTCGATTCCCTTCACCCGCTCCAGATTCCTGATCGCGGCGGCCGGCACAAGACACGGTGCCTGCCGCCGCAGTCGTTTGGGCGCTGCTAATACGACACGAAAAGCAGCGACATGAAAGCCGCGCCATGAAAGCCGCCGAGATCCGTTCCACGTTCCTGAAGTTCTTCGAGAGCAAGGGCCACACGGTCGTCGCCTCGTCGCCGGTGATCCCGGGTGACGATCCGACGCTGCTGTTCACCAACGCCGGGATGAACCAGTTCAAGGACGTCTTCCTCGGCTTCGACAAGCGGCCCTACGTGCGCGCTGCGACCAGCCAGAAGTGCATCCGCGCCGGCGGCAAGCACAACGACCTCGAGAACGTGGGCTACACCGCGCGGCACCACACCTTCTTCGAGATGCTGGGCAACTTCAGCTTCGGCGACTACTTCAAGCACGACGCGATCAAGTACGCGTGGGAGTTGTTGACGCATCACTTCAAGCTGCCCGCCGACAAGCTCTGGGCCACCGTCTACGCCGAAGACGACGAGGCCTACGACGTTTGGCACAAGGTGATCGGCCTGCCGCCGGAACGCATCATTCGCATCGGCGACAACGGCGGCGCGCGCTACGCCAGCGACAACTTCTGGATGATGGGCGACACCGGCCCGTGTGGCCCGTGCTCTGAGATCTTCTACGACCACGGCCCCGCCGTCGCCGGTGGCCCGCCGGGTTCGCCCGAGCAGGACGGCGACCGCTACATCGAGATCTGGAACAACGTCTTCATGCAGTTCAACCGCACCGAAGACGGTGTGATGCACAGGCTGCCTAGGCCGAGCGTGGATACCGGCATGGGGCTCGAGCGGCTGACGGCGGTGCTGCAGCACGTGCATTCGAACTACGAGATCGATCTGTTCGTTCGCTTACTCGCAGCAGCGAAGAACGCCGTCGAGTTCGCGGCGGGCGGCGCGGCGGTCGACGCCGACTCACCGTCGCTGAAGGTCATCGCCGACCACATCCGCGCCTGCACCTTCGTCGTCACCGACGGCGTGATCCCGGGCAACGCGGGCCGCGGCTACGTTCTGCGTCGCATCACGCGCCGCGCGATCCGGCACGGCTACAAGCTCGGTGCGCGCAAGGCGTTTTTCCACACGCTCGTCGCGCCTCTCGCGGCCGAGATGGGGGATGCGTATCCCGAACTGCGTCGCGAGATGGATCGCGTGACGCAGGTGTTGAAGGCGGAAGAGGAACGCTTCTTCCGCACGATCGCCAACGGGATGGAGATCCTCGAGGGCGCGCTCTCGGGCGGCGCGAAGCAGATCGACGGCGAAACCGCATTCAAGCTGCACGACACCTACGGCTTCCCGCTCGACCTGACAGCCGACGTCTGCCGCGAGCGCGGCGTGACCGTCGACGAAGCCGGCTTCGCCGCGGCGATGGAGCGCCAGCGCGAGCAGGCGCGCAGCAAGGCGAAGTTCAAGGTGGCGCAGGGCCTGACCTACGAAGGCGCGGCGACGAGCTTCGAAGGCTACGAGCACACCGCACGCGACGCCGCGAAGGTGACCGCGATCTACGTCGACGGCTCACCGGTCGAGTGCGTGAGCGCGGGCGACGACGTCGTGGTGATCGTGCTCGACGCGACGCCGTTCTACGCCGAGTCCGGCGGCCAGGTCGGCGACACCGGCGAGCTGCGCAACGCGACTACGCGAGTCGTCATCGACGACACGGTGAAGGTGCAGGCAGCAGTGCACGGCCATCAGGGCCGCATCGTCGAAGGCGAACTCGCGGTCGGCGATCTTGTCGCCGCAAAGATCGACGCCGAGCGGCGCGCGAGGACCGTGCGCAACCACAGCGCCACGCACCTGATGCACAAGGCGCTGCGCGAGGTGCTGGGCGCACACGTGCAGCAGAAGGGTTCGCTCGTCGACGCCGAGCACACGCGCTTCGACTTCAGCCACAGCGCGCCGATGACGGGCGCGCAGATCGCCGCGGTCGAGACCAAGGTCAACGCCGAGATCCTTGCCAACGCCGCGACACAGGCGCGCGTGATGGCGATGGACGATGCGCAGAAGCTCGGCGCGATGATGCTGTTCGGCGAGAAGTACGGCGACAGCGTGCGCGTGCTCGACATCGGTTCGAGCCGCGAGTTGTGCGGCGGCACGCACGTGGCGCGCACAGGAGACATCGGACTCTTCAAGATCGTCGGCGAGGGCGGCGTGGCCGCAGGCATTCGGCGCGTCGAGGCGATCACGGGCGACAACGCGCTCACGTATTTGCAGCAGCTCGAAGGCACGCTCGCGGGCGTGGCGGCGTCGCTCAAGGTCGCGTCGGGCGAAGTGCCGTCGCGCGTCGCATCGTTGATGGAGCAGATGCGCGCGCTCGAAAAGGAACTGGCGGCGGTGAAGGGCAAGCTGGCGTCGTCGCAAGGCGATGAGTTGCTCGCGCAAGCGGTCGACATCAAGGGCATCAAGGTGCTGGCGGCGACGCTGAACGGCGCCGACGCGAAGACGCTGCGCGACACGCTGGACAAGCTCAAGGACAAGCTGAAATCCGCGGCGATCGTGCTCGCGTCGGTCGACGGCGGCAAGGTGCAGCTCGCTGCCGGCGTCACGAACGACGCGATGGGCAAGGTCAAGGCCGGCGAGCTCGTCAACTTCGTTGCCCAACAGGTTGGCGGCAAGGGCGGCGGCAAGGCCGACATGGCGATGGCCGGCGGAAGCGACGCCGCGGCGCTGCCGAAGGCGCTGGCGTCGGTCGCGGGCTGGGTCGGCGAACGTGTCTGACGACGCTGCCATGCCCGGCGGCGACGACATCGCGCGCCGCGCGCAGGTGTTGGGCGTGACGCTGCGGCGCGCGCGTGAGAGCGACGGCGAGGCCTTCGCGGCGATGATGAACGACGAGAGCGTCTACCCGCAGACGCTCCAACTGCCGTACGCGGACGCATCGTTCTGGCGCGAGCGGCTGAAGGATTCGGGTCATTCACTCACACCGCTGACGCACCTGGTGGCCGACCACGAAGGCACAGCGGTCGCGTCCACGGGCCTGTTTCCGTCGATGCCCAACGTGCGTCGCAGGCACGCGATGTCGCTGGGCATCACGGTCGCGCGCGACTGGCAGGGCAAGGGTCTGGGCGACCTGCTGATGACGGCGATCGTGCAACACGCGGATCGCTGGCTTGGCCTGCTGCGCATCGAGCTGTACGTCAACACCGACAACACGCGCGCCGTCGCGCTGTATCGCCGACACGGCTTCGACATCGAGGGCACGCATCGCGGCTACTCGTTGCGCGATGGTGTCTACGTCGACGTGCACGCGATGGCGCGGTTGAACCCGCTGATGGCCGCGATGGTCTCGTCGCCTGCCCCGAAGCCGTAGCGCGCACTGCCACGCTACATTGCGCCCCACCATGAACGACCCCGAACTCGCAGGCAAACGCATCGTGCTCGGCATGAGCGGCGGCATCGCCTGCTACAAGTCCGCCGACTTCTGCCGCGAGCTGGTGAAGGCCGGCGCGTCGGTGCAGGTCGTGATGACCGAAGCCGCGACGCACTTCGTCACGACGACGACGATGCAGGCGCTGTCGGGGCGCCCGGTGTTCACCGATCAATGGGACGCGCGACCGAACGCGGGCATGGCGCACATCGATCTGTCTCGCGATGCTGATGTGATCGTGGTCGCACCGGCCAGCGCCGACTTCATCGCGCAGCTCGCGCAGGGCCGCGCCAGCGAGCTGTTGCCGCTGTTGTGCGTCGCTCGCCCGATCGAGCACTGCGCGCTGCTGCTCGCACCGGCGATGAACCGCGAGATGTGGGCGCACCCGGCCACGCAGCGCAACGCCGCGCAGGTGCGCGCCGACGGCGCTGCGATCCTCGGTCCTGGCCATGGCGATCAGGCGTGCGGCGAATTCGGCGACGGGCGCATGCTCGAGGCTGACGAGTTGCTGCTCGAGGTCGTCGCCCATTTCCAGCCGAAGCTTCTCGCGGGCCAGCGCGTGCTTGTCACCGCGGGCCCGACCTACGAAGCGATCGACCCGGTGCGCGGCATCACGAACCTGTCGAGCGGCAAGATGGGTTTCGCCATCGCGCGTGCTGCGGCCGAAGCCGGTGCGCAGGTCACGCTGGTGGCTGGGCCGGTGCAGCTGCCCACGCCGCGCGGCGTGCAGCGCGTCGATGTGCGCAGCGCTCGGCAAATGCATGACGCGGTGCTGCATGTTGCCGCGTCCAACAACGTCTTCATCGCGACCGCGGCCGTGGCCGACTGGCGGCCGGCAAGCGCAGCGGCGCAGAAGATCAAGAAGCAGGCCGACGGCAGCGTGCCTGGCTTCGCGATGATCGAGAACCCCGACATCCTGGCCACGGTGGCACGGCTGCCCGCCGCGCCGTACTGCGTGGGCTTCGCGGCCGAGAGTCATGACCTGATCCGCCACGCGCGCGAGAAGCGGCTGCGCAAGGGCGTGCCGCTGATCGTCGCGAACCTCGGGCCTGCGACCTTTGGTGCCGACGACAACCAACTCGTGTTGGTCGACGAACGCGGCGAGCGCGAACTGCCGCGCGCCGACAAATTGACCCTCGCGCGTCAACTGGTCGCCGAGATCGCACTTCGCCGTTCGGAACAAACCACATGACGTTGACCGTCGACATCCGCGTGCTCGATGCCCGCGTGGCAGATGCCTTGCCTGCCTACGCCACCCCGGGAAGCGCCGGGCTCGATCTGCGCGCCTGTCTCGATGCACCGCTGACGCTCGAGCCCGGCCAATCGACGCTCGTGCCCACGGGGCTTTCGATGCACATCGGCGACGCGGGCTACGCCGCGATGATCCTGCCGCGTTCGGGCCTGGGCGCGAAGCACGGCATCGTGCTGGGCAACCTCGTCGGCCTGATCGACAGCGACTACCAAGGGCCGCTGATGGTCGAGCTGCTGGAACCGCAGTCAGGCCGCGTTCACGATTCAGCCGCTCGAGCGCATTGCGCAGATGGTCATCGTTCCGGTGGTGCAGGCAGCGTTTCGTCGCGTCGAGTCGTTCGAAGCTTCGGCGCGCGGCGAGGGCGGCTTCGGGTCGACCGGTAAGGGTTGAATCGGGCTGAATCGGGCTGAACTGGGCTGAACCGGGCGGGGCTGAACGAGTCAGTGGATGCCCGGCGCGGGTGGTCCGAAGTTCGGCACCGACAAAGGCAAGTCCGCCACGCTGCCGGCTTCGACTTCATCTTCGGTCGCCGCGCGCACGGCGTGCACGCGCAGGTTCAGGCGCAGCGCGATGCCGGCCAGTGGATGGTTGCCGTCGAGTACCACGTGCTCGGGGTAAACCTCCGAGACGATGTAGATGCGATCGGCCGGCATGTCTTGCGTGGCTGCGCCTTCGGGAAGGCCCTCGAAATGCATGCCGACCTCGACGTTGTCGGGGAACAGCGTGCGGCTTTCGAAACACACGAGGCTGCTGTTGTAGTCGCCGAATGCGTGCTCGGGCTCGAGGTGCACGGTCTGCGCGAAGCCGGCCTCTTGTCCGTCGATCGCTGTCTCGACACCAGGCAGCAGATCGCCGCCGCCGAACAGGAATTCCGTCGGCACGGTGAGTTCGTCGAGACGTTCGCCGCGGGTATCGTCGAGCGTCCAACTGAGGCTGACGACGCAAGGTGCATGAATCTCCATGGCGGCATGATGCCATCGCCCAAGCGCATGACGCGGCGTGCAGCGTGTGGTGTCAGCGTGTGGTTGCCGATGCGTCGAGCTTCAATAACATTCGACCTATGACATCCGGCCTGCGCCTGCTCGGCGGCATGACGAGCGAAGACTTTTTGCGACGCCACTGGCAGCGCAAGCCTTTGGTCGTGCGCGACACTGGCGAGCATGCTTTCGTCGACCATCGCCAACTGTTCGCACTGGCCGCGCACCGCGACGTCGAGTCTCGTCTGGTGGTGCGTCAGGGCCGCGATTGGACGTTGACGCACGGCCCGATCGGCGCACGCGTGCGTCCGCCGCTGTCGCAGCCGAAGTGGACGCTGCTGGTGCAGGGCGTCGATCTGCACGTGCAGGCCGCGCATGAGTTGCTGCATCGCTTCGCGTTCCTGTCATGGGCCCGGCTTGACGACGTGATGGTGTCATTCGCCACCGATGGCGGCGGCGTGGGTGCGCACGTCGACGCCTACGACGTCTTCCTGCTTCAGATCGAAGGCCGCAGGCGATGGCGTGTCGGGCCGGTCGATGTGCCGCGCTGGCGGCAGGGCACTGCGCTGAAGCTGCTGTCGCACTTCGAACCTACCGATGAATGGCTGCTCGAGCCCGGTGACATGCTGTACGTGCCGCCGGGCTGGGGCCACGACGGTGTGGGTGAAGGGCCGCGGTGCCTCACCGCGTCGGTGGGCTTTCGTGCGCCTTCTGCTGACGACTTGGTGCGCGAGTTGATGCCGCGTATGGCCGATGCTCGGGCCGACGACGGTGCAGGTGATGCATCGCGCTTTCGCGACCCGCGCACGGGACCGCCGAGCGCGCCAGGCCGCATCGACCCCGCGCTGCATGCATTCGCGTCGCGTCACCTGCGACGCGCACTCGACGACGACGAAGGCATCGCGCTGGCCCTGGGTGAATGGCTGACCGAGCCTAAGCCGCGCGTCTGGTTCGACGCCGCTGATCGACGGACCGGTGACTGGCGGCGTACGGGTCTCGAACTCGACCGACGCAGTCGCATGCTCTACGACGACCGCGCGGTCTTTCTCAACGGCGAGTCGTCCCTTGCACAAGGCCGTGACGCTCGCCTGCTTCGCGTGCTGGCTGACCACCGCAAGCTCGACGCCGCCGCGTGCCGCGGCTTCAGTGAGCAGGCACGAACCACCATCGATGAGTGGGTGGCCGCTGGTTGGGTGATGCCCTTGTCGTCAAGCCGCGACCAGACTGGCGAATCTGCTTCCGCCGCGGCCTGCGCCGTTCGTCGATGAACCTCAAAGCCCTGATGACTCCGACTCCCCGCACTCCGACCACAGGCCACCGAGCCTTTCAGCAGGTCATCGTTGATGCCATCGTCGGCGCAGCCGTCGAAGGTCGGCGTGAATTGATCTGGGTCGACAGCGACTTTGCTGACTGGCCGCTCGACGACGCCTCGCTGCTCGACGCGATGTCGCGGTGGGCGCGCCAGCCGACGCGCCGCCTGCTCGTGGTCGCCAACGACTTCCAGAACGTGCCGCGGCGGCATCCGCGGTTCACGAGTTGGCGCCGCACGTACGCCCATCGCATCGAGTGCCGTTCGGCGCCCGCCGTTGCGGTCGAACGACTTCCCGTCGCTGATGCTGGCAGGCGAGCTCTACAGCCTGCAACTGCTCGACAAACGTCAGTGGCGCGCGCGTTGGCTCGAGGATGAAACCGACCATAAGGCGTGGCGCGGTGTGGTCGATGCGATCGTGCTTCGGTCCGAGGTCGACTTCGGCGCGAATACGCTCGGCCTGTAGGCGGCGGATGTGTATCCTAGGGTATCTCCCAGGTTTTCGTATAATCATGGGCTCGAAAGCGCTGGAACACGTCCTCCTAGACCGTGCTTCTGGCGTTCATCGGTTCTTGTTCACTTTCTGTTGAAGGACCCCTGCCATGAAGAAGTCGCTCCTGTTGGTCTCCCTTTTCGCTGCCGCCGCCACCATGGTCGCTTGCGGCAAGACTGAAGCTCCCGCCACCGCAGCCCCGGCCGCTGCTGCTGCTGCCGCTGCCGCGAAAGACGCCGCCGGCAAGGCTGCGGACGCCGCCAAGGGCGCCGCCACCGCAGCGACGGGTGCTGCCGCTGGAGCCGCCACGGCTGCCACCGGAGCCGCCGCCGCCGCAACCGACGCAGCCAAGGACGCCGCCAGCAAGGCCGTCGACGCCGCGAAGGACGCCGCTGCCAAGACCGGCAACATGGTCGAAGCCGCAAAGGACGCTGGCGCTGCCGCAGCGGGCGCCGCGAAGGACTCTGCAGCCCAGGCCGCTGATGCAGCCAAGGACGCCGCCGCCAAGGCCGTTCAGCAGGCGAAGGACGCCGCAGCGGCTGCCGTCAAGAAGTAATCGCCAGCGCGATGCGACAAGGGCTGCCTTCTGGCAGCCCTTTTTCCTTCTGGCAGCCCCTTTTAGTGTACGCTCAGCGGCTGACTGCTCGCTCGCTCAAACCCGCAACCAAGGCGTGCCCGTGATGGCGTCGGCGACATGAATGTCACTCGGCATGCGTCCCAACACCGACGCGAACCCTGCGGCCGCGAGTGAGGGCAGGTTGTTGTGTCTGCTCAGGTGCGCCGCCACCACATGCTCGAGACGGTCGTGCGCCACCGCATGAAGCAGCACAGCCGCTTGCGAATTGGCCAGGTGCCCGAAGTCGCCTGCGATGCGTCGTCGCAGGAAGAACGGGTACGGGCCGTTGGCAAGCATGTCTTCGTCGTGGTTCGACTCGAGCATCAGCGCGTGCACGCCCTGCAGGTGGCTGGCAACCATCAGGTCGGGCGTGCCCAGGTCGGTGACGATGCCCAGGCTGCGGTCGCCGTCGCTGGCGACGACTTGCAGCGGTTCGGCGGCGTCGTGTGGCACGGCGAAGCAGCGCAGCTCGAGCGCGCCGACGCGAATGGCGTCACCGTCACGCGCGAAGCAGGGCGGCGGGTCGAGCGCCTGTGTCCGCCGGTCGGCACCGCGCCAGGTGCCTTCGCTCGTCCACACCGCGATGCGATGCCGACGTACGAGGGTGCGCAGGCAGCCGACGTGGTCGCTGTGTTCGTGGGTGACGAAGACGGCGTCGATGTCTTCGAGGTGCACATCGCGCAGCGCGAGGCGGCGCGCGAGTTCGCGTGTCGTGAGCCCGCAGTCGATCAGCACGCGCGTGCGTCGCGCGCCGTCGCCCGCTTCGATCAGTGTGGCGTTGCCGGTGCTGCCGCTTCCCAGGACGGTGAAGCGCAGCATCGTCGGACCGAGACGATTCAGCGCAGTTCGGCAACCAGCAGCGTCGCGATGCGCTGCCCCACGTCGCCGGGCTCGGGTGCGCCTTGGCCGTCGAGGATGCTGACGGTGCTGCGCTCACCTTCGCCCTTGACCTGCACGCGGTAGCGCGCCGGGCCGGTGGCGCTTTGCGCGCCACCGAACAGCCGCGACAGGAAGCTGGGCTCGTCTTGCCCGGCGGTGCGTGGGTCGGCGTAGCGCACGAAGTAGGTGCCGGTGGAGCGGTCGCGGTCTTCGACGGTGAAGCCGTTGCGGTCCAGCGCCACGCCCACCCGACGCCATGCGCGGTCGAAGTTGTCGTCGACCTGCACCGTCGCGGTGGGCTGGCCTGCAACCTCGCGCGCACGCGCCGCGGCAGCCGCCGTGGCAGGTGTGGCGCCTGCAACCACTGCCTTCGCGTCGTCGGGCTTGGC
Source organism: uncultured beta proteobacterium (assembly GCA_963738615.1). Lineage (GTDB taxonomy): Bacteria > Pseudomonadota > Gammaproteobacteria > Burkholderiales > Burkholderiaceae_C > CAVTWY01. The sequence goes on along the minus strand of CAVTXI010000004.1, from coordinate 372,860 downwards.
CCCCAGCTTGACCATCAGGCGTTGCAGCAACTCGGCTTCGAGCTGTGGGTCATTCGGACGCGCGGTCCACACGGTGCGTTCCTTCAGCGAGCCGACCAACTCCTCGACCGTGCCGAAGTGGGTGAGGTAGATCTCGCTGCCGCTACCCACACGTTCGACGCGCATGCGGAACTTGTCGCGTTCACCGGTCGAATAGAAGCGAATCGAAAACGCGCCCCAGCGTGCGCCTGATGATGTCTTCGGGAATCTTCGCGCGGTTCTCGGCCCAGCCAGTTTCGAAGGTGCCGGTTTCGGCGCTGTCGACCGTGAGCGTGAAGCCAAGGTCAACCCAGAAGCTGCGCAGTTGCGGCCACAGCTTTTCGGCCGGCAGTGCCGACGCCAGCCAGCGCTGATTGCCTGCGCGCACGATCTTGAAGTCACCCAGCGATGCGGGCGCGACGCTGCTGGAAGCGGTGGCGACGCAGGTGCGGCTGCGGGGTTGGTGAACGTCGACGCGCTGACCGTCCCGCTGGCCTGTGGCGTGTAGCGGCCGTCGCGCGCGAGTTGCGTCAGGTCAGGCGGCACCTCGAGCGTCGGCGTCTTGGTCGATTGGCTGCGGTAGTCGAGCCGGTCGCTCGAGAAGATGTTGTCGGTGGACGCGCAACCCGCGAGCGCGACGAGCAGCGTTGACATCATCAAGGCGCACGCAACGGCGCGGAATGGGGCAGGGTGGCGAAAGGTCATCGTGGTCGGCGTCGCTTGACGCGCAGGTGCGCCGCGCGAGCCGCGCGGACGGGTGAGGTGTGGTGACAGACAACGGCTCAAAGCATGTCGGCGTCGCGAAGCGCCTGCTCGAGCGGCGCGTGAAAGCGCTCGGCCAGCGGCGCCAGCGGCAGCCGCAGCGTGCCGCCGCAAAGGCCCATGCGTTGCATTGCCCACTTCACGGGCACCGGATTCGGTTCGTCGAACAGGTGACGATGCAGGCCCAGCAGGCGCAGATGGATGGCGCGCGCGCGCAGTGCATCGCCGGCCGTGGCCGCCGCGCACAACTCGCTCATCGCGCGTGGCGCAACGTTGGCGGTGACGCTGATGTTGCCGTGGCCGCCCAGCAGCATCAACCCGATCGCGGTCTGGTCGTCACCCGAGAGGATCGAGAAGCCCTTGGGTGCCTGCTTGATCAACCACGCCGCGCGATCGATGTTGCCGCTGGCTTCCTTGATGCCGATGATGCCGGGCACCTGCGCCAGGCGCAGCACCGTGTCGTGCTGCATATCGGCCACCGTGCGGCCGGGCACGTTGTAGAGCATCACCGGCAGGTCCACCGCTTCGGCGATGGCCTTGAAGTGGCGGTACATGCCTTCCTGCGAAGGCCGGTTGTAGTAGGGCACGACCTGCAACGTGGCCTTCGCGCCGACCGATTTGGCGTAGCGCGTGAGCTCGATCGCCTCGGACGTGGCGTTGGCGCCGGCACCGGCCATGATGGGCACGCGGCCCTTCGCCTGATCGACGGCGATGCGGATGATTTCGCAGTGCTCGTCGACCGACACCGTCGGCGATTCGCCCGTGGTGCCGACGACGCAGATGCAGTTGGTGCCTTCGGCGATGTGCCAGTCGATCAGCCGCCGCAGGGCCGACTCATCCACGCTGCCGTCGTCGGCGAAAGGCGTGACGAGTGCGACGATGCTGCCTGAGAAGAGTGCCATGCGGCGTGGACGTGGCGTGAAGTACGGGAGCGCGGATTCTAGGCGCGCGCCGCGCCGTCAGCGAGCGCCGCGAATCGCCGCGACGCGCTGCACATGGCGCATCGGGATCGTCGAGCACGATGTCTTCGTATGCCAGCACGTGCATGCCCTCGACAACCTGCAGCAGCTCGCGCGGGCGCAGCAGAAAATCGGGCCGCTTCGGTGACCCGAACTCGGGCTGCTGCTGGCCGAAGGTTTCGTACAGCAGCACGCCGCCCGGTGCCACGCTCTCGATGATGGTCGGCAGCAGCGGGCGCCACAGGTAGTTGGTGACGATCACGGCGTCGAAGGTCTCGCCGCGCAACGGCCACGCGCCGTTCTCGATGTCGGCGACGACGATGCGCGCCACGTTCTTCAACGGAGCCACGGCGGCGGCGTCGCGATCCACCCCCGTGACCTTCGCCAGCCGCGACACGAACCAGCGCACGTGCCGACCACTGCCGCAGGCGACGTCGAGCACGGTCGCGCCCGGTTTGACGAGGTACGACCAGCGCTCGATCCACGGCGAGGCCTCGGCGATGGCGTGGTGGTGATCGAGGTGTGCGACGTGCGCGAGGTGGGCCGTTCAAAAGCAGCTCCAGACGGCGTTGCCCAGCGCGACCATCAGCGAAGGGTCGAGGTAGGCGACGAACACGCCCAGCGCGGCGATGACGGCCAACGTCCAGCCCAGCACGCGCGGCCAAGCTGCCGGGCGCTTGTCGAGGTTGGCGTTGACGATGTTCATCGAATGACTTCAAGAGCGTGTCGTGGTTCGTCGTACCCGCGCGCGTTGATCGTCACGCCGCGGCTGCCGCTGTCCTGCCGCGCTCGACGGCGTGCTCGCGCACCGGCAGGTTCAGCGGCGCCGCGATTAAACCGAGCGCCACGCAGATCCACCACACGACCATGTAACTGCCGGTTTCGTCGAAGAGGCGCCCGCCGAGCCACACGCCGAGGAACGAGCCGATCTGGTGGCTGAGGAACGCGATGCCGCCCAGCATCGACATGTACTGCACGCCGAACATCTGCGCGATGACGGCGTTGGTCGGCGGCACCGTCGACAGCCACAGCAGGCCCATCACTGCCGAGAACACGTAGACCGACATCGGCGTCAGCGGCGCGAGCACGAAGGCCGTGATCACGACCGCGCGCGCGAAGTAGATCGCCGACAGGATGTAGCGCTTGGGCAAGCGCTGCCCCAGCGCGCCCGCGGCGTAGGTGCCGAAGATGTTGAACAGGCCGATCAGCGCCAGCGAGTGCGTCGCGACCTGCGGCGACAGCCCCTGATCCTTCAGGTAGCTGGGCATGTGCACGCCGATGAACACGACCTGGAAGCCGCAGACGAAGTAGCCCGCGGTCAGCAGCAGGAAGCTCTTGTGCGCGAAGGCTTCGCGCAAAGCGTCGCCGATGCTTTGCGCGTGCGCGCTTGCGGCGGGCGTCGATTTTTCGCGCAGGCCGAACGACAGCGGGATGATCGCGAGCACGGCGACCGACAGGATCAGCAGCGCGTCCTGCCAACCGAAGCCGCTGATCAGCTTGTCTTCGACCGGCACCATCAGGAATTGGCCGAAGGAACCCGCGGCGGCGGTGATGCCCATGGCCCAGCTGCGTTTGGCCGGGTCGACGTTGCGCGCGATCACGCCGTAGATCACCGCGTAGGTCGTGCCCGCCTGCGCCATGCCGATCAGCAAGCCCGTCGCGCCGATGAAGCCGGCGCTGCTCGACGCCAGCGCCATGCCGGCCAGGCCCGCGGCATACAGCAGCGTGCCGATCGATCAGCACGCGGAACGCGCCGTAGCGGTCGGCCCACGCGCCCGGCAATCGGGCCCGCGATGCCCCACGCAAGGTTCTGAATCGCGATGGCGAAGGCGAAGTTCTCGCGCGTCCAGCCACGGTCGGTGGTCAGCGGGCCCAGCCACAAGCCGAAGCCATGGCGAATGCCCATCGACAGCGTGACGATCGCGGCGCCGCACAGCAACACCTGCGTCATCGACAACTTCGGCGGCAGCGCGACGGCGAGGCTGCGGTGTTGCGTATTCATCCGCGCATTATCCGGAGCGTGTCGCCGACATGCTTGAGCCGCTACCTAGAATTCCGCGCTTCGTTCGACTGGAGCAACATGGCCACCAAAGGACGCAGTGCCGCCGCAGCGTACGGCGAAGCCTCGATCAAGGTGCTGAAGGGCCTCGAGCCCGTCAAGCAGCGCCCCGGGATGTACACCCGCACCGACCACCCGCTGCACATCGTGCAGGAGGTGATCGACAACGCCGCCGACGAAGCGCTGGCCGGGCGTGTGCAAACGCATCGACGTGACGTTGCACGCCGACGGGTCGATCAGCGTCGAAGACGACGGCCGCGGCATTCCGGTGGGCCTGCACCCGGAAGAAAAAGTGTCGGTGGTCGAGATCGTCTTCACGCGCCTGCACGCCGGCGGCAAGTTCGACAAAGGCTCGGGCGGGGCCTACAGCTTCTCGGGCGGCCTGCACGGCGTGGGCGTCAGCGTGACCAACGCGTTGTCGAAGAAGTTGGAGGTGCGGTGTCTGGCGCGAAGGCAACGTGTCGCGCATCGCCTTTGCCGACGGCGACGTGGTCGAGCAAGCTCGTCACGCGCAAGGCCGAGCCAGGCGACCGCAGACACGGCACCAGCGTGCGCGTGTGGCCGAACGCCAAGTACTTCGACGCGGTCGACTTCCCGAAGCACGAACTGGTGCACCTGCTGCGCAGCAAGGCCGTGCTGATGCCGGGCGTGACGGTGTCGCTGACGAGTGAGAAGACGAAGGACAAGCAGCAGTGGCTCTACAAAGGCGGCCTGCGCGACTACCTGTCGCAGACGCTGGCGGCCGACCCGGTGATCGAATTGTTCGAAGGCGAGCGTTATGCCGACGCCGGCGAGAGCCGAGAACTTCGCCGAAGGTGAGGGCGCCGCGTGGTGCGTGGCCTTCACCGACGACGGCGCGATGGTGCGCGAGAGCTACGTCAACCTGATCCCCACCACGGCGGGCGGTACGCACGAGTCGGGTCTGAAGGACGGGCTCTTCCAGGCGGTGAAGGGCTTCATCGAGATGCACTCGCTGCAGCCCAAGGGCGTGAAGCTGATGCCCGAAGACGTGTTCTCGCGCGCGAGCTTCGTGCTGTCGGCCAAGGTGCTCGACCCGCAGTTCCAGGGCCAGATCAAGGAGCGGCTTGAACTCGCGCGACGCACTGCGGCTGGTGTCGCACCTACGTGAAACCAACGCTGGAGCTTTGGCTGAACCAGCACGTCGATCAAGGCAAGCGCCTCGCCGACCTCGTGATCCGCCAGGCGCAGACGCGGCAGAAGGCGGGGCAGAAGGTCGAGAAGCGCAAGGGCTCGGGCGTGGCGGTGCTGCCCGGCAAGCTGACCGACTGCGAAAGCCGCGACACGTCGCTGAACGAGTTGTTCCTCGTCGAAGGCGACAGCGCCGGTGGTTCGGCCAAAGGCGGCCGCGACAAGGAGACGCAGGCGATCCTGCCGCTTGCGCGGCAAGGTGCTGAACGCGTGGGAGGTCGAGCGTGACCGCCTCTTCGCGAACAACGAAATCCACGACATCGCGGTCGCGGTCGGCGTCGACCCGCACGGCCCCAACGACACGCCCGACATGACGGGCCTGCGCTACGGCAAGGTCTGCATCCTGGCGGATGCCGACGTCGACGGCGCGCACATCCAGGTGCTGCTGCTGACGCTCTTCATGCGCCACTTCCCGAAGCTGGTCGATACCGGCGTGATGCACGTCGCGCGCCCGCCGCTGTTCCGGGTCGATGCGCCCGCGCGCGGCAAGAAGCCCGCCGCGAAGATCTACGCGCTGGACCAGGGCGAGCTTGACGCCGCCATCGACAAGCTGCGCAAGGAAGGCGCGCGCGAAGGCTCGTGGACCGTGCAGCGCTTCAAAGGGCTGGGCGAGATGAACGCCGAGCAGTTGTGGGACACCACGCTGAACCCCGAGACGCGCCGCTTGCTGAAGGTGTCGCTATCGCACGCCCGGGCTTCGACGACACCGTCGCGGTGATGACGAAGCTGATGGGCAAGGGCGAAGCGGCGTCGCGGCGCGAGCTGATGGAGCTGCACGGCGACTCGATCGAGGTGGATGTTTGAACGCCACCGCGAGGCTCGCATTCCACCTGCGCCCGACGATGCTGTCGGACCTCGACTTCGTGATCCAGCGTCGAGGAAGACCGCGCGAACCAGCCGTTCATCACGCGCTGGGACCGCACGCAGCACGAAGGCGCGGTGCGCTTCCCCGACTTCCGCCACTTCATCGTCGAGGCGGGTGACCCGCTGGCACGCGCGGGGTTCGTGATCCTGCAGGGCTGCCGCAATCCGCAGCGCAGCGTCGAGTTGAAGCGCGTGGTGCTGCAACCCAAAGGCCAGGGCCTGGGGCGCGCCTGTGTGCGCCGGCTCAAGGCGATGGCGTTCCGCGACTTGAAGGCGCACCGCTTCTGGCTGGATGTGAAGTCGCTGAACACGCGCGCGCTCGCGCTGTACGCCAGCGAAGGTTTCGTCGAAGAAGGCCGCCTGCGCGAGGCGGTGCGCGTGGCCGACGGCTACGACACGCTGGTCGTGATGTCGATGCTCGACCGCGAATACGAGGCGCGCGTGGCGATGGAACTGGAAGCCGATCTGACCGCAGGCTGAAGAAAGAAGACCCGAGTACCCGAGATGAACAACGAGCAAGACGATCTTTTCAGCCAGGTTTCAGGCGGCGGCGACAAGGGTGACGGTGGCGACGACGGCGACGGCGATGGCGTCGCGCTGGCCGAATTCGCCGAGCGCGCCTACCTTGAATACGCGCTCAGCGTCGTGAAAGGCCGCGCGCTGCCCGATGTGTGCGATGGGCAAAAGCCGGTGCAGCGCCGCATCCTCTTTGCGATGGACCGGCTGGGGCTGTCGTTCACGACCGCCGCGGGCCCGAAGCCGGTGAAGTGCGCGCGCGTGGTCGGCGATGTGCTCGGCAAGTTCCACCCGCACGGCGACACCGCGGCCTACGACGCGCTGGTGCGCATGGCGCAGAGCTTCAGCCTGCGCTACCCGCTGATCGACGGCCAGGGCAACTTCGGCAGCCGTGACGGCGACGGCGCGGCGGCGATGCGCTACACCGAAGCGCGGCTGGCGCCGATTACGCGGCTGCTGCTCGACGAGATCGACGAAGGCACGGTCGACTTCGTGCCCAACTACGACGGCAGCGACTCGAAGAGCCGCGGCGGCTGCCCGCGCGCCTGCCTTTTGTGCTGCTCAACGGCGCCAGCGGCATCGCGGTGGGCATGGCCACCGAGATTCCCAGCCACAACCTGCGCGAAGTGGCGGCGGCCGCGGTGGAGCTGATCAAGCAAGCCGAAGCTCGGCGACGACGAGCTGCTTCGCGTTGCTGCCGGCGCCCGACTACCCCGGCGGCGGCCAGATCATCAGCAGCACCGCCGAGATCCGCGAGGCCTACGCCACCGGCCGCGGGTCGCTGAAGGTGCGCGCGCGCTGGTCGATCGAAGATCTGGCGCGCGGCCAGTGGCAGCTCGTGGTCAACGAACTGCCGCCGGGCACCAGCTCGCAGCGCGTGATGGAAGAGATCAACGAGCTGGTCGACCCCAAGGTCAAGGCGGGCAAGAAGTCGCTGTCGCAGGACCAGGTGCAGCTCAAGCAGACGGTGACCGCGGTGCTGGACACGATGCGCGACGAGTCGAACAAAGACGCGCCGGTGCGCCTGGTGTTCGAGCCCAAGAGCAAGAACGTCGACGCGCAGGACCTGATCAATGCGCTGCTGGCGCACACCAGCCTGGAGACCATCGGCACCGATCAACCTGACGATGGTCGGTGCCGACGGCCGGCCGGTGCAGAAGAACCTGCGCACGATGCTCGAGGAGTGGATCGACTTCCGTCTGGCGACGGTGACGCGGCGCACGCAGCATCGGCTGGACAAGGTGCTGGCGCGCATCCACATCCTCGAAGGCCGGCAGCTGGTGCTGCTGAACATCGACGAGGTGATCGCCATCATTCGTCGGCGCCGACGAGCCGAAGGCAGCGCTGATCGATCGCTTCAAGCTCAGCGACCGGCAGGCCGAAGACATCCTCGAGATCCGCCTGCGGCAACTGGCGAAGCTGGCCGGCATCGAGATCGAACAGGAGCTGAAGGACAAGCGCGAGAGCAGCAGGCCGCACTCGACACCCTGCTGGGCAGTGACACCGCGCTGCGCAAGGCGGTGGTCAAAGAGATCGAGGCCGACGCCAAGACGCACGGCGACGCGCGCCGCACCATCGTGCAGGAAGACAAGCGCGCCGTGGCCGAGATCAAGGTGATCGACGAGCCCGTCACCGTGATCGCGAGCCAGAAGGGCTGGGTGCGCACGATGAAGGGCCATGAGGTCGACGCGCAGTCGCTCGGCCTTCAAGTCGGGCGACGTGCTGTACGGCACCTTCGCCTGCCGCAGCGTCGATTCGATGATGGTCTTTGGCAGCAATGGCCGCGTCTACACGGTGGCGGTCGCGGCGCTGCCGGGCGGGCGCGGCGATGGCGCGCCGGTCACGTCGCTGATCGACCTTGAACGCGGGTTCACAGGTGCAGCACTTCGTGGTGGCGCCGCCCGACACGCATGCTGCTGCTGGCGTCCACCGCCGGCTATGGCCTGCTGGCGAAGATCGTCGACATGCAAAGCCGCCAGCGCGGCGGCACGGCGTTCCTGACGGTCGACGAAGGCGCGCGCGTGGTCGCGCCGGCCGTGGTGACCGACGACCATGCCAACGTGGCGTGCGTGTCGATGTCGGGCCGCATGCTGGTGTTCCAGCTGGCCGAGCTGAAGCATCAGGCCAGCGGTGGCCGCGGCCTGACGCTGATGGACGTTGACGCGAAGGACCCGATGATCAGCGTCGCCGCCTTTGGCGATGCAGCTTATCGTCGAAGGTCTGGGCAACCGCGACAAGGCGAAAGACGAAACCCTGCGCGGTGCAGCCGTGGCCGATCACGAGGGCCGTCGGGGGCGCAAGGGCAAGAAGGTGCTGGGCTTCAGGAAGGTGCTGCGCGTGCGCGGCTGAGGCGGCACATCGGCCGCGCGAGACGTCGGTCCCCGACGGCGGGCCGCGCACGATGGCGCAGCTCGAGGTGCAGCCGCAGCGCGGCCACCGCCAGCACCAGGAACAGCATCAGGCTCCACACCGCGTAAGGCAAGCCCGAGCATCTTCACCGAAGCCTCGGCGCAACTGGCGCGCGCCTGGAAGATCTCGGGCAACAGACGTCGAGGCGCGTGAAGCCCATGATCTGATCGGCCGCCGTCATCACGCACGACGTTGACTTCGCGGCGAACAACTGCTGCCACAACGCCGACGCGGCACCCATCGTGGCCCAGCACCGCCGACGGCCAGCGACGACATGCGCTCGCACCGGCCCTGCCACTGCTGCCGCGGCCACACCGCCGCGATCAACGCGACAGGCCCACTACCAAATAGATCAGACGCTGCAGCATGCACCACGCGCAAGGCTGCATGTCGAACCCGTGCTGGCTGACCAGCGCGATGCCGATGGCGCCGAACGACAGCATCGCGATCAGCGTCATCAAGCGCCGGTCTTTCAGGCTTGCGCGGTTCACGCGTTCAACTCCGCGACCATCTCGATCTCGACGCACGCACCCATCGGAATCTGCGCCACGCCGAAGGCGCTGCGCGCATGCGCGCCCACCTCGGGGCCGAACACGTCGGCCATCAGCTGCGAACAGCCATTGGTCACGAGGTGGTGCTCGGTGAAGGTGGACGTACTGTTGACAAGGCTCATCAACTTCACGATGCGCCTGACGTGCGAAAGGTTCCCCGCCGCAGCGTGCAAAGTACCCAGAAGGTCGATGCCGATGACCCGCGCGGCCTGCTGGCCCTCGGCGGTGGTCATCGTCAGTCCCAGCTGCCCGACCCACGGCTTGGCCGTCGCGCCTGGCGATGTGTCCTGACAAGAACACGAGGTTGCCGGTGCGCACGAAAGGTACGTAAGCTGCTGCGGGTACGGACACCGGTGGCAGCGTGATGCCAAGTGCCTTCAGGCGTTCGTCGATGGGTGACGTCATGATGGTTACGCGAAATTCTGAATGATGCGCGAGTCGCTTGGATTCGCGCACACGAGTTGATGTCAGACAGATCCTACACTTCACCGATGCACGCGAGAGCGGCTGCTTTAACCCCGCTACACACGCTACATCCGCTTATCTTTGTCACCGCCTGGCTGTTAGGCAACGCGCTGCAACTGCAACAGGTGCGCCTGTGGTCGGCAGGTGTGTATGTGATCGGCGTGGGTGCTGCGATCGTCGCGTGCGCGTGCCTGGTGTGGTGGAGGCAACCACGCTCGAGGGCCTTCGTCGCGGGGGCTTTCGTGTCGATGGCGGTACTGGCTTTCAGCACGACCGGCTGGCGAGCGCACGAACGTCTGCAGCCGGTGCTCGACCCGTCGATCGAAGGCGTCGATATCGTCGTCACGGGTGTCGTCGCGTCGCTGCCGCGCACATCGCCCGACGGGGTGCACTTCGAGTTCGACGTTGAATCGCCGCGCGACAAGGTGCCGCCGCGACTCGCGCTTGGTTGGTATCGCGACGGCTGGCATGGCGAGGGCGATATCGACGACGTCGCGCGCGTCGGCGCGGCCGAGCGCTGGCAGTTCACCGTGCGCCTGCGACAACCTCACGGGCTGATGAACCCGCATGGCTTCGACTTCGAGCGGTGGCTGTTCGAGCGTGGACTTGCGGCAACCGGCGCGGTGCGACCCAAGGGCGACAACCGCCGTCTGGGTGTTGATGGTTCGCGCATCGTCGAACGCGCGCGGCAGGCGGTGCGCGACGCGATCGAACGTCGTGTGGCGGACCCGGGTGCTTCGGGGCTGCTGGCGGCACTCGCCGTGGGCGACCAGTCGGCCATCGACCGCGCGCAGTGGGACCTATACCGCAACACGGGCGTGTCGCACCTGATGAGCATCAGCGGGCTGCACGTGACGATGTTCGCGTGGTTGGCCGCGGCCGTTGTCGGCGCTGCGTGGCGCCGCAGTCTGCGTGCGTGCCTGTGGTGCCCGGCCCCGACCGCGGCGCGCGTGGGCGGCGTGCTGTTCGCCGCAGGCTATGCGGTGCTGGCGGGCTGGGGCGTGCCGGCGCAGCGCACGGTGTGGATGCTCGTGGCCGTGGTGCTGCTGCAGGTCATCGGTCGGCGCTGGCCATGGCCTTGGGTGCTGGGCAGCGCGGCACTCGCGGTGATCGTGATCGACCCGTGGGCGTGGCTGCAAGCGGGCTTCTGGCTGTCGTTCGTCGCGGTGGGGCTGTTGATGTTTTCCGATGCGTCGCGCCGCCGTGATGACGATGGGGTGCCAACGCCGGATCAGGCGCCGCTGTCGCGCGCAGGGCAGCGCGCCTGGCGGACCGTGCGAGAGGGTCTGCGCACGCAGCTGATCGCCACCGCTGGCCTTGCACCGCTGACGCTCGTGTTCTTCCAGCAGGTGTCGATCGTCGGCCTGGCCGCGAACGTGATCGCGATTCCGGTCATCACGCTCGTCGTCACGCCGCTTGCGTTGGCGGGCATCGTCGCGCCGCCGTTGTGGTCGCTGGGCGCCGGTGTGGTCGACGGCCTGCATCACGTGTTGGCGTGGATGGGAAGTGCGCCTGCGGCCACGTGGGCTGCGCCGGTGGCACCGTGGTGGGCGCAGTGGGCAGGGCTGGCGGCGGGCGCGCTTGCCGTCGCGCCGCTGCCGTGGCGTGCGCGGGTCTTCGCGCTGCCGCTGGCGTTGCCGCTGTTGTTGCCCGTTGTCGAGCGGCCGGCCCCGGGCCGCTTCGAGGTGGTTGCGGTCGATGTGGGGCAGGGCACCGCGGTGTTGGTACGCACGGCGACGAAGTTGATGCTCTTCGACACCGGCCCGGTCTACGCGCGCGAGCGTGACGCAGGCGAACGTGTGCTGCTGCCGCTGCTGCGCGCGCGTGGCGAGTCGCGCATCGACCACCTGGTGCTCAGCCATCAAGACATCGACCACGTCGGCGGTGCGCCCGCGCTGATCGACGCCTTGCCGGTGGGCACCTTGTGGTCGTCATTGCACGATGGTCACGCCCTGCGTCGCCGTGGCCTTGCGCATCGCGCTTGCGAAGCCGGCGCGTCGTGGCAATGGGACGGCGTGCGTTTCGAGCTGCTGCATCCTGCGCCTGGTGCGAGTGCGACGCCGGCGTCGAAGCCGAATACGGTGAGCTGCGTCATCCGCGTCGTCGACGCGCGAGGTCGCGCGCTGATGATCACGGGCGACATCGAGGCGCCGCAAGAGCAGGCGCTGTTGGCCCGTGCTGCCGAACCACGCGCAGACCTGCGCGCCGACGCGTTGATCGTGGCGCATCACGGCAGCCGCACATCGACCACCTCAGCGTGGCTCGACGCCGTGCAGCCTCGCTACGCCGTGGTGCAGGCCGGCTATCGCAACCGCTTCGGCCACCCCGCGCCCGACGTGAGCCGGCGCCTCGAGTCGCGCGGCGTGCAGCTGCTGCGCAGCGATCAGTGCGGTGCCTGGACGTGGTACGGCGACGACGGCTTCGTGTGCGAACGCGATGCGAGGCGGCGCTACTGGCATCGCGAATAGCAGGCGGCTGAGACCGTCGCGCGTGCGCATCGAGCCTCATCAGGTTTGATGACGTTGGTCATTGACGGCGCCGTAAAGAGTCTTTACTGTTGCGCCTGCGCTGTCGAACGAATCCACGTTCGATCTTCAACCAACCCACCACCCAACCTGGAGGACCGTCTGATGCAACGCCTGATCCTCGCTCTCGCGCTGCCCACGAACGTGGTGCACGGGTTGCTGTCCTGGGGTGGTGCCTTCGGCATCACCGCATCCAGCGGTGGTCCGCGCACCCGAAACCGGGTGATGTGCACGAACCAACCCTTCGTACGTCCGGACATGGGGTTGCTCGCGACCTGATTCGCTAGCAACACCCTCCGCCCCCAAGGCCCGGATGTCCGCAAGGACCCGGGCCTTTCGCTTTTCTTCCAACGTCGTCATTCGCCGAGCCTGTGCCTGCGCACGGCGCGCCGTCGGTCCTCCATGCGGCCGGCGCGCGAAATGTGCGCGGGCTGTTCGGTCCACGTGCAGCGAGGCATGGCGTCCGACGGGATGTCTCGCGTGCGGGCACAGCCTCGGCGGATGACGACGCTGACCAAGAACAGGACATCGATCATGTCTCTCGATCTCTCGAACCTCTGGCGCGACGACGCGCACCTGAACGCTCGGCGAAGCCTGCGACACGAGCTCAGTGACTGGCGCGCATCTGCCCCGCCAACGTCTCGGCGTGTGCCTGGCCAAACGGCGCAAGCCGCGACTCGCGTTCGTGGCCGACGTTCGTGATGGTGTCGATCGCGGCAGCCGTCGCGATCGTGACCACGCATTCACTGTGAAACAACCCTTTTTGAACCCTGGAGAACACGCAGAACACCTGGGCGCTTTGATTCACGTTGGTCGCCTTGGTCGCGTTCCTAGGGGCCGAGGTCGTCCTTGGCCCCCTACATGCAAAGGTCCGGTGGCGCGAGTGCATCAAGTGCGCTCGCGCTACCTCTCGACCGACGTATGCTGCGGACCGTAGTCGGAGTATTTGTATGCAGACGTTATCTTTGGTGCCGTCGTTTCTGCGGGACCGCCCCGCGTCGATCGGCGTGCTGGTGCGGCATGCGCGTGAGGTCGTTGCGTCGGGCCCGTCCTGGCTCGAGCGGGCATCCAGGATGCTTCGCACCTTCAGTGTCAGCGCGCGCGGGTCGACGGTCTTCGAACGTGTCTCGTGCCCCAGGTCCGAGCGCGCCTGGTTCGCGGCCGCCATCGTTGCTGTGTATGCCTTGGCTGGCGTGCTCGGTCTTGGGCCGGCGGCGGCGCCGGTGGCGCTTGGCGGCGTCGGGGTTGCGCTCATGATCGTGTGGATCGGGTGGTACTGGCCCGACGAAGCCTGACGGCGCGATTGCTGGCGAACGCGCCTGGCAAGGTTTGCATCAAGGCGCCCTTGCGCGCACCTTCCGGCGTGATGCAGGGGCCGGTGGCCGCACCGGCGCATCGCTGCGCATGTCGGCCTCGACTGCGCGGCCGAGTTCGATGACGGCCATGGCGTAGTAGCTCGACCAGTTGTAGCGCGTCACCACGAAGAAGTTCTCGGTGCCGGCGACGTGGCTCGGCGCTTTGTCGCCGTTGTGCAGTTCGACCAACGCCAGCGGCCCGCTGTGCTCACGCGCGACGCGCCCGCGCAGCACGCCCCATTCGCCTGCATCTGCGCGACGCTGAACGTGGGCACGATGTCGGGTGCCAGCAGCGCGGCGCGTTGCGCGGCGTCGGCGGGCATCAGCACGTCATAGGTGGTGGGCATGTCGCGCTGCCAACCGTGCGCGGCCATGTAGTGCGCGACGCTGCCGACCACGTCGGCGTGGTTGCGCTGCAGGTCGATGTGGCCGTCTTCGTCGAAGTCGACCGCCCAACGGTTGATGCTGCCGGGCATGAACTGCGGCAGGCCGATCGCGCCGGCGTAAGAACCCATCACCGACGCCGGGTCGATCGCTTCGCGACGGCACCAATGCAGGTACTCCTCGAGCTGTGTGGTGAAGAAGGCGCTGCGGTCCTTGCGGCCGACGGGGAAGTCGAAGCCGAGCGTCGCCAGGGCGTCGATCACGCGGAAGTTGCCGGTGACGCGGCCGTAGTAGGTCTCCACACCGACGATGCCCACCACCAGCCACGGCGGCACGCCCCAGCGTGACTGCGCGCGCTCGAGCCAGGCTTCGTTCGCGCGCCAGAACGCGGCGCCCGCGGCAATGCGTTTGGGTTCGACGAAGCGCTCGCGGTAAGCGGCCCAGTCTTTGGCGGTGCCGCTCGGCGTGGGCATCATCAACTTGGCGACCTGGGGCACGTACATCGCGCGCGCGACCTGCGCGATCGTCCACGCGGGGTCGATGCCATGCGACGCCTCGAGCCGTTGCGCGAAGGCGCGAACATCCTCGCGGTCGACATAGGGCTGCTGCGGTGCAGGATTGGCCTTCGGCGCTGGCGGCGGCTCGGGCGCGGCTGGCACCGGGTCGTCGTCGGTCGCGGCGGGTGCAGCGTGGGCCGTGAGTGCCAGCGCAAGCGCGAGCAGCGCGGTGCCTATCGACACCAAGGCGCTTCGGATGTGCCTCATGCCCCTGCAGCCTTCACAGCTCGGTTGAAGCCTCGCCACCAGGCTGGATCGGGACGCGGGCGCGACGCCACGTCATACCGCTGGCGGTCGAGTTGGTCGAGGGCATCGGCCAGCGCGTGTCCCCGATCGCCCAGTTCAGCGCGCACGCGTTGTGCCAAGCCGCGCGGCGCGTCGTGCGCTGCGGCTTCGATACCCAGGCCGTGCAGCCGCTCGCGCATGCGCGACTGCAGGCGCTCCCACGGATCACGCCGACGGTGGTCCCACCATGCCCACAACGTGCCTGCGAGCGCCACCGTCGTGACGATCGAGATCAGTGCGTAAGCCAGGTGTTCCCAGTTCGGATGCGACACCCCCACGCGTTCGAGCAGTTCGTATTGCTGGCCACGCGAGTACTGCACGATGGATCGGTTCCAGCGTTGCTCGATGCCTTCGTAGAAGCGGCGCAACCGCGGCAGCAAGGACGGATCGATGTTCGCAATCAGCCCTGCGGCCAGCCCGGGCGCGGGGCGCAACGTGCGCCCGGCCTGCACCCGTTCGGGCGCGACGGCGGCGGTCGGGTCGACGCGGAACCAACCCCGGCCCGGCGCCCACGCCTCGACCCAGGCGTGCGCGTTCGCCTGACGCACGACCAGCCAGCCGTCCTGAGGGTTGGGGTCGGCGCCCTGATAGCCGGTGACGATGCGTGCCGGCACGCCCAGGCTGCGCAGGATGAAGACCGTCGCCGTGGCGAAGTGCTCGCAGAAACCCTGGCGCCGGTCGAGCCAGAACTCGTCGATCGCGTGCCGACCCTGGTCGTCGCCGTAGGTGTCTGGCGTCAGTGTGTAGACGAAGCCGACATTGATGTGGCGGTACAGGGCCGCGATGATCGCCAGTGCGCTTTGTTCGCGCAGTTCGGGCTGGTTCTCTAGCAGTTGCCGGGCCCATTCACGAGTGCGTGGGTTGAAGCCCGGGGGCAGCGCGAGGTGCTGCCGAAGGTCGGCATCCGCCTCGAAGGGTCCCACCCGAATGTCTGACACCGCCGCAGCGCGCAACGACAGGCGTTCGTCGACCGGCCGCTCGGTCGCCCATTGCAGATCGTCCCGCATCGACGGCAGGTAGCTTGCCAGCAGCATCGAGCCGGGCGGCTGCGACACGGGCCGCATCGACGTCGTGTCGAACGTGCCGTCCAGCAGTGGCAGCAGCGGCAAGTTCAACGGCTCGACGACCATGTCGTAGCGGTAATCGGGTTGGCGCTCGCGCAGCAGCGCCGGCCGCGGGTCGTTGCTTGGCGTGCCGCGCGCGCGATGCCATTCGAGTCCGTCGAATCGGGTCATCACCGGCCCGCGGAAGTACAGCGCCGAAGCGGGTGGCGGCGGGCCATCGAAGCGCACTCGAAATGCGATGCGGTCGTCGTTGATGAGCTCGATCACGCCGCCCATGCGCAAGACGCCCGACAAACCGGTCTTCGCCATCGTGCCTTCGGGCGACCCCCACAGCGGCCCGATGCGCGGGAACAGGACGAACAGCGCCATCATGATCGGCATGCCCAGCAGCGCCGCGCGCGCCGCGATGCCACCCGCGCGCGCGATCGTCGGCCGTCCGTTGGGCATGTGCGCCAGAGCCAGCGCCGTCAGCAGCCCCCACACCGACAGCACCATCGCGAACGCAACCAGCATGCTCTGGCTGAAGAAGAAGTTGGTGATGACGAGAAAGAAGCCCAGGAAGAACATCACCAGGGCATCGCGCCGCGCCCGCACCTCGAGCGCCTTCAGCACCATCAGCATCACCAGCAGCGTGACACCAGGGGCCTTGCCGAAGATGGTGCGGTAGCTCCACCACGTCAGCGCCAGCGCCAAGCCCAACAGCGCGATGCGCCACGCGCTTGAAGGCAGCGGCTTGCCCTGCCACGCCAGCACACCGCGCCACGTGATCACGCACGCGGTGATCGCGATGCACCACCACGGCACGTGCCATGCGTGCGGCAGCAGCGTCCAGGCAGCAACCGCGAGCATGAAGATCGTGTCGCGGGCATCTCGCGGCAGGTGGCGCCAACGTTCTGCCATGCCTGCGCTGCGCGCATGCGTAAGCGTTGTCATGACTAGAAGGTCGCCAACGCGTCGAGCGCGCGGCGCCGATGCGCGTCGCCCAACTCGGGATCGATCGTCATGTCGGGTAGGCGCAAGCCATGCGGCAGGCCCTGCGCATGCGCGGCTTCGATCCATGCACTCATGCGTGCAAGGCGCGACTCGACGTTGCCGTTCTCGCGTCCCTGTGCGTCGGTGTAGTCGAACCAGATCTCGCGCGATTCGACGCTGCTGGTGTCGCGGCTGACCAGCTCACCCGTGCGCGCCATCTTCTTCCACACGAGGCGCTTCATGGGGTCGCCGCGGCGCCAGGCGCGAACACCTTCCCACTCGCCGCCGTCGCCGTCGGCCAGCACGCGTCCCTGGCCAGACGCGGTTTGAGGCGGCGCCGGCCACGGCGGCGTGGGCGTCTCTGGTCTGGGCCATGCAAGGACACGTGCTGCGGGCCGCCAGATCGCCCACGCCACGAACAGACCGAACGGGAAGCGCGTCTCGAGCCGAATGGTGTCGATGTCATGCAGGCCGCGCGCAGCAGGCTCGAGTGCAAGCGTCGCGGTTTGCTGCGCGCCGCGCGCCACGTCGATGTTGACCATGGACGTGGACGGTGCCTGATCGAACCGCAGCGACAGTCCGAACCGTTCGCGATCACCCGCCCACAGCACCACGTCGATCGGCATCGGGTGACCGGCGAAGCCTGGCGAAGGCGGCCGCACCTGCATGCGCAAGCCGCGCAGCGTGTTGTGCGTGACGTGCATCGACACCAGCCCCGCACCTGCCAGCAGGAACACCAGCACATAGCCCAGGTTGAGCCTGAAGTTGATCGTCGCCACCAGCATCATCAACAGCGTGACGGCGAACGCGACGCCCGCACGTGTGGGCACGATGTAGATGTTGCGTTGCTCGAGCGTCAGGGTGTCGCTGCGCGGATGGCGCGACAGCCACCAGCGTTGCCAGCGCCGACCCACCTCGCCCAACATCACGGCCGCCGTTGCCCGTCAGGGCAGGGCCACGCTCTTCACGAGCGCCTGCACCTGCGCCGCACTGCCGGCGCCCGCACCGACCGGCTGCAGGCGATGGGCGACGGTTTGCACCATGACGGCCTGTACGTCGTCGGGGGCGACGTAGTCGCGCGCGTCCATCAACGCATGCGCCTTGGCCGCACGCAGCAGCGCGATGCCCGCGCGCGGGCTCAGGCCCTCGCGGAACCAGCGCCCGCTGCGCGTGGCGGCAATCAGCGCTTGCACGTAGTCCAGCAGCGCGTCGGTCGTGCGCACCTCGTGCACCGCGCGTTGCACGGCGTGCAGCTCGGCCGGCGTCATCACCGCCCCGAGCTGCGCCACGCTTTCGCGGCGGTCGCTGCCGGCCAGCAGCGTGCGTTCGCTGGCGCGGTCAGGGTAGCCCAGCGAAATGCGCATCAGGAAGCGGTCAAGCTGGCTCTCGGGCAGCGGATAGGTGCCGACCTGCTCGTTCGGGTTCTGCGTCGCGATGACGAAGAAAGGCTTGGGCAGCATGTGTGTCTGGTTGTCGACGGTGACCTGGTGTTCTTCCATCGCCTCGAGCAACGCGCTCTGCGTCTTCGGGCCGGCGCGGTTGATCTCGTCGGCCAGCAGCACGTTGGCGAACACCGGGCCGGGGTGAAAGACGAACGCGTCTTTCTGGCGTTCGAATACGCTGACGCCGACAAGGTCCGACGGCAGCAGGTCGGCGGTGAACTGCGTGCGTGAAAAGTGCAGCCCCAGCGAGCGCGCGATCGCGTGTGCAAGCGTGGTCTTGCCGACGCCTGGAACGTCTTCGATCAGCAGGTGTCCGCCAGCGATAAGGCACGCCGCGCAGTCTTCGATTTGCGGGCGCTTGCCAACGATGATCGTGCTAATCTGATCGACAAGCCGCAGCAATCGGCGGGTGATGTCGGGGTCGATGCGCGAGGCCATGGCCTGAGGGGCGTGCAGCATGACGTCACATTAACGGAATTCATCGCGCTTTCATGTCCACTGTGTTTTTCAGTCATGCCGAATGTCGCATGCATGACATGGGCGAAGGCCACCCCGAGTGCCCGGCGCGACTCGATGCGATTTCCGACCACCTGATCGCCACCGGTCTCGACGCCGCGCTCGTCATGCGGGACGCACCGCTCGTCGACTTGGCGGATGTGCAGCGCGCCCATGCCGCGGCCTACACGCTCGAGATTCAGGCGCTGACGCAGGCGCTCGAGCGTGACGGATTGCACAAGGCGATCGACCCCGATACGTTTGCCTGCCCCCACACTTGGCGCGCGATGCAGCGCGCGGCCGGTGCCGCGGTGGCTGCGACCGACGCCGTGATCGCCGGCGAGTTCGACAACGCCTTCTGCGCCGTGCGCCCGCCGGGCCACCACGCGACGCGCGACGAAGCGATGGGCTTCTGCTTCTTCAACAACATCGCGATCGCGGCGCGGCGCGCGCTGGACGTGCACGGCCTCGAGCGCGTGGTGATCGTCGACTTCGACGTGCACCACGGTAACGGCACCGAGGACATCATCGCCGGCGACGACCGCGTGCTGATGGTCAGCTTCTTCCAGCACCCGCTGTACCCGTACAGCGGCGCGGTGCCCAAAGGCACCAACATGCTCAACGTGCCCCTGCCGCCGTATGCCCGCGGGCCCGAGGTGCGCGACGCGATCGAGGTGCATTGGATGCCGCGCCTCGAGGCCTTCAAACCGCAGATGATCTTCGTGTCGGCGGGGTTCGACGCCCATCGCGAAGACCCGTTGGCGCAGCTCGGTCTCGTCGAGGCCGACTATGCGTGGATCACCGCGCGCATCGTCGACGTGGCCAAGCGCCACGCGAAGGGGCGCATCGTGTCGAGCCTCGAGGGCGGCTACGCGTTGTCGGCGCTGGCCCGCAGCGTGGCAGCGCACCTGCGCGTGCTGGCTGGCGTGGCGTAGGTCCTCTTCATTCCCGTGGCTGCCCCGCTCGACGACTTCTCCGAGTTCGTCCGCACGCTGGCGTCGCCCAATGTGGCGCTGCAGGCGCTGGTCGTCGCGACCTGCGTCACCGCGGCGTGGCTCATCGTGCGCACATTCTTCCGCCGCGACCCGGATGCGCCGCGGCGGTTGTGGAGCTCGCACAAGCCGCTGAACAGCCTTGCGTTTCCGGTGCTCGCGCTGGTGTTCGTGCTGACGGCGCGCTGGGCGCTGGCGAACACGATGCCGCTGCCGCTGATGCGGCTCGTGATCCCGATCCTGGCGTCGCTGGTTGTCGTGCGCCTCACGGCGCGTGCGTTGCGCGCCGCGTTCCCCGATTCGGCCTTCTTCCGTGCCGTCGAGCGCACGTTCAGTTGGGTCGTGTGGTGCGCGATGGTGCTGTGGGTCACGGGCCTGCTGCCGCTGATGCTGCGCGAGGCCGATGAAATCAAGTGGACGCTGGGCGGTGCGCAGGTGTCGCTGCGCAGCGTGCTCGAGGCGACGCTCGCCGCGGGTGCGGTGCTCGTCGGCTCGCTGTGGATCTCGTCGCTGATCGAGGCGCGTCTTTTAGCCAACGCTTCGGGCAACAACCTGTCGCTGCGAAAAATCGCGGCCAACGGCACGCGCGCGCTGCTGCTGGTGGTGGGTGTGTTGATGGCGTTGACCGCGGCGGGCATTCCGCTCGGGGCATTGGGCGTGCTGGGCGGCGCGATCGGCGTGGGCATCGGCTTCGGCCTGCAAAAGCTTGCTGCCAACTACGTCAGCGGCTTCGTGATCCTGGCCGAGCGGTCCTTGCGCATCGGCGACATGGTGAAGGTCGACGGCTTCGAAGGCCGCATCACCGACATCGCGACCCGCTACACGACCGTGCGCGCGCTTGACGGGCGCGAGTCGCTGGTGCCCAACGAAATGCTGATCACGCAGCGGGTCGAGAACCACTCGCTGGCCGATCGGCGTGTGTCGCTGTCGTCTCAGGTGCAGGTGGCCTACGGCACCGACCTCGACCGCCTGATTCCGGAACTGGAACGCGCGGTGGCCGGCACGCCGCGCGTGCTCGCACGACCCTGCACCGGCGGTCCAGCTGCGCGAGTTCGCGGCCGACGGCCTGACGCTTCAGATCGGCTTCTGGATCAGCGACCCCGAGAACGGCCAGGGCAACGTGCGCAGCGACGTCAACCTGCGCGTGCTCGCGAAGCTGAACGAGCTTGGCGTCGAGATACCGTTTCCGCAGCGGGTGGTGACGGTGACGCGCTCGAAGGCGGCGATGGCGCGAGGCGACGCCTGACCGTCAGCCGCGCCAGTCGCAGGGTCGCGAGGTCTGGAACGGCGCTCATGGGCGCCGCGGCAGCTCGCTTCAAAGGCTCAGCGGCACGGCCTTAAGCCTGACCCGTGATGCGTTGCCGGCCATCACCCTGTCGAGGGTCGCCAGGCTCTTCGCCCCCGCCCGCTCGGCGCAGGCCAGGTGAAGTGCATCGCCCGCGCGGATGCCGCTCGCAGCGTCGAGCGTCAGCAGCGCGGCGCGGTGGAAGTCGATGGGCTCGACCGCCAGCAGCCGCAGGTCGTTCGCGACGAGGCGCTCGAACCGCTCCCACGCAGCGCGCGCCTGATCGGGGTCGAGTTGCGCCGTGCGCTGCTTCAGGCCGAGCGCGCTGCCGAACTCGGTCACGCACCACGCCGCCGACACGAGATCGCTCTTGGTCGCCGCGTACCACGCCGCGACACCGGCGCTGCCGGGCTCGTTGACGATCAGCGCGACCAGCGCACTGGTGTCGACGTAGATCATCAGTACCGCGCCTCGTTGCGCAGATCCTCGATCACCGGACGGCTCATCGGCAGCGCTTCACGGGCGTCGGCCAACTCGGCGGCGAACGCGCGCCGGCTCCAACCCGCGGGCCGAATCGTCAGCGCGCCGTCAGCGGTGAGCTGCGCCTGCACGGTGTCGCCTTCGCGCAGGCCGAACCGGCGCACGAGGTCGGAGGGCAGGCGCATGGCCAGACTGTTCCCCCACTTTGCAATCTGCAGGCTGATCGACACGGCAAGTTCAGTGTAGAAACATCGATGTCGATACTTTATGCCCCGGCCCAGCAGCAGTCAAGCTGCTGCCGCAGTTCCTGCCGCGTTGCTGCTGCCGCATCGATCAGGCGTTGTGCTTGCCGTTCGATGCGGGCTTGGTCGGCTGCGGCGTCAGCGGCTGTGGCCGCAGCGGCTGCGTGCTGATGACGATCACGCCTTGCGCCGGAAACGTTCGGGCGTGTGCTCGACGCGCCGACTCGTTGCTGCTGCGGTCGTCGGCCACCGGCGCGGGACGAACGCGCACCCGCATGCGCAGCGGCCGGTCTTGTGCCCACTGCGCCTCGAGCGCCGCTGGCGCGATCAGCGCGAGCAAGCCTGCATCGCCCACCAACGCGACCGATCCCGGCGCGGGATTCGGCGTCGACAGTGCGCTCACGGTGCCTTCCTGCGGCCGCATCAGCTTGTACATCGTGGTCGAGATCCAGCTTTCGCGCGGGTCGCCGGTGTCGTCGACGGGCTCATACCCGCTCACGTCGACGTTGAACGCGCAGGGGTGATGGATCGGCCCCTCGGTCCGGCCGGGGCAGCGGGCGCCATCGCGACACCCTTCAGCGAACCGAGCACCGCACGGACTTCATCCATGCGCGCGGTCGGACTGCCGCTGACGCCGCGGTACCAGACGCTCGCGCTCGGACGCAGCTCGATCGATACCCACTCGTCGGGTTCCTCGACGGTGAAGCGGTGGACCAGAACCACCGGAGGTCGGCGGCGACAGCGCCAACGGTAGAGGCCGCTGGCGACAACAGGGCGCTGGTGATCCAGGCAAGCCGGCGCGTGGCCGACACGAGCAGGTGTCGTACGTGGTTCATGACGTTGCTCCCTTCAAACCTCTGCATCCTCTGCATGGTTATTAAGCAGTCTGGGCTTCGGCGCGGACACGCGCCAGTGACCTACGGCAGCGCACCGGCGCAAGCGGTCGAAATTCACGGCGTTCCTCGGGGCCCTGTTGCCATCCGAACTCGATCGTGTGAAGCAAGGCAAGCGGCCGTTGCCTAGTCGACCATCGCGCCATAAGCGAGGTCTTCAGGAAGGGCGCCTTCAACGGATCGCTGTGATGCCATTCGAAGTCCATCCTGCGGATCGATCTGCCGGGCAGGACGACCGCGCTGCAAGAAGCGCACGGCATAACCGCCCTTGGGCATGTCGATGCGCATCGGATCGCGTGCCCCTTCGCCGCCGTAGTGCGCGAGCAGCCTGGTGCGCAGGCGCCCCGCCTCGATGCGCACGATCGGGTTGACGTTCGGATCGAAGTCCGCGCCGCGGTCGAACACCTCGACGCCGAGCGTGTAGCCCTTCAGCCGATGCGCGGTGCCGGCGAGCGTTGCCGCGACGACGTGACGCAGCAGCCGCTGAAGCCGCGGCGACCCGCGCAGCGCGTCGCCTGTGAGCATCCGCTCGAGCTGCGCGTCGATCGCCGCGAGCTGCGCGTCGCTCCAGGGGGATGTCAGTGCGTCGGTCATGACGGGGCCAGCGTACGTTTGCGAGCGCTGCGTGTGAAGCGACCGATGGCGGAAGAGCGCCTGCGACTTTCGTCGGACTTGTGGCGCGGGCGCGCCAACCGCGCGGGAGGCGTGGCGTCGGGCTTCGTGATCGTCATGTCCGATCAAAACGCCATCGCGGTGCCGGCGCCTCACCCCATGGGGTAGGTCGACCGCGCTGTCGTCATCCGTCCTGATGACGCGCAGCCGTGTGCATGTCGATTGCGGGTCGACGTTTCGGCCGTCTGCGTTGTATCTGGCGCAAGATGACGTTGTCGCGCGCACCGCGCGCGGCCTGCGACGTAAGGCCCACCATGAATCGGTCCGCTGTCATCGCCAGGGCCGAATCCCGCCTGCGACAGCTCTGCTGCCTGGGGCTGCCGGGGCCGGTGGTCGCGCCCGCGCTCTACCTCGAACTGAGCGAGGTGGTGCCGTTCGAGACCTGCTTTCATTTTTGGCTCGGTCCCGACGGGCCGATCGACGCCGACTTCAACACGCCGGAGATCGGCCCCAGCTTCGCCCTGTACAGGGAAAGCTATTTCGGTTCGCTCGAGGCCGACGTGTGGCCGACGATGGCCGAGGCGGCCGCCACCGAATTCGGCCCGCGTCACCTGCAGCAGGTGCTGCGGATGTCGAAGGCTACGTACGAGCGCCACCCGATCTTCAATGAGGTTCTGAAGCCGTGCGGCTGTGAGACGTTCATCCGCATGGGGGTGCGTGACGGGCAGGTTCCGGTGGGCGCATTCACCGTCGCGCGCCGCTCGCGTGATCGCGACTTCGACGACGAAGACCTGCGCACGCTGACGCGGCTCGAGCCGTTCATCGCCCATGCACTGCGCACGCGCGAAGGCCCTGTGTCGCCGCAGACCTCCGATGCGGATCGCGCGCTCGTGGTCGTCGATGTCGACGGCGGCGTCCGCTGGCGCTCGCCGCAGGCCGCGCGGCTGCTCTCGTTGGCGCATGGCAGCGCGGCAGCGCCGCCCACGCTGCCCCGTGGCCTGCTCGACGCGGTGCGCGCCCTTGTGTGCGTCAGCGATGCGCAGCCCGATGCGCGAGTGCCAAGCTGGCGTTGCGACAACGCGTGGGGTAGTTTCGTCGCGCGCGCCTACTGGCTCGAGCCGATGGAGCCCGAGCGGTCGCTGATCGGCATCGAGCTCGAGCGCCGCGTGCCCCTCGAGCTGCGGCTGTTCGAAACGCTGCGCGAGTCCCCGATTGCCCAACGGCAGGCCGAGGTGGGCCTGCTGCTGGCGCTGGGGCGCACGCAGGAGCAGGTGGCCGACGAACTCCATGTCTCGCGCAACACCGTTGTTCACCACCGCAGGCAGCTCTACAACCGGCTGGGCGTCGACTCGTGCCGCGCCCTGCGCGAACAGTTGCTGGCAGCGCTGCGACATTGAGCGGCGGCGACCAGCGCTTCGCCCCGACTTCAAGCGCAGAACAGCTGCTTGAACTTCCAACCGCTGCCGACCTTGCGCGCGTGGGGGTCGGCCCAGGCGAAGCTGCCATCGCCGCGGCCGTCGTGGCGGAACCATTGAAGGTCTCCATTCGCCGCCTGGCCGTAGATCACGCCGTCGCCGCCCGAGGTTAATTGCTGCAGCGTCCAGCCGGTGCCGACCTTGCGGCCCTGGTTGTCGGCCCAGGCGAAGCTGCCATTGCCACGACCTTCATGGCGGAACCACATCAGGTCGTCGTTGCCCGCCACCGTGTAAATGACGCCGTTGCCACCTGAGAAGACCTGCTTGAAGGCCCAGCCGGAGCCGACCTTGCGCGCGTGGGCATCGGCCCAGGTGAAGCTGCCGTCGCCGCGGCCGTCATGGCGGAACCACAGCAGATCGCCGTTGTCGGCCACCGCGTAGATCACGCCGTCGCCGCCGGAGAACACCTGCTTGAAGTTCCAGCCGACGCCGACCTTGCGGCCCTGCGGCGATGCCCATCGGAAGGTGCCGTCTCCGCGGCCCTCATGGCGGTTCCAGAGCAGGTCGCCGTTGGCGGTGATGGCGTAGATCACGCCGTCGCCGCCGGAGAACACGTGGCGCACGTTCCAGCCGCTGCCGCATTTGCGCGCGGCCGGGTCGCCCCACTTGAAGCTGCCGTCGCCGCGGCCGTCATGGCGGAACCACTGCAGATCGCCGTTGTCGGCCACCGCGTACAGCACCTGCGCGAAGTTCCACCCCGAGCCGACGACGCGGGCGCGGTTGTCGGCCCACCTGAAGGTGCCGTCGGCGCGACCTTCGTGGCGGAACCACTGCAGATCGCCGTTGTCGGCGGCGCTGTAGATCACGCCATTGCCGCCGCCGAAAGCCTGCCGGGTGGACCATCCGCTGCCGACCTTGCGCGCTGCGTTGTCCGTCCAGCGGAAGCTGCCGTC
Organism: uncultured beta proteobacterium; assembly: GCA_963738615.1. Taxonomy (GTDB): domain Bacteria; phylum Pseudomonadota; class Gammaproteobacteria; order Burkholderiales; family Burkholderiaceae_C; genus CAVTWY01. Next base: position 347,097 of record CAVTXI010000004.1, on the reverse strand, counting down.
GCTGCGGCCATCGTGGCGGAACCATTGCAGGTCAGCGTTGTCGGCAAGGGCGTACAGCACGCCGTCGTCGCCGCTGAACAGCTGCTTCGGGTGCCAGCCGGTGCCGACCTTGCGGCCCCGGTTGTCGGCCCAGCGGAAGCTGCCGTCGCCGCGCCCATCGTGGCGGTACCACAGCAGGTCGAAGGCATCGTTGATGGCGTAGATCACGCCGCCGGCAGCACCACAGACATGGCGCACATGCCAGCCGGTGCCCACGCGGCGCCCCTTGGCATCGGCCCACCTGAAGGTGCCGTCGCCGCGGCCTTCGTGGCGGAACCAGAGCAGGTCTCCGGCGTGCGTGATGCCGTAGATGACGCCGCCGCCGCCGGAGAACACCTGCCTGAAGTCCCAGCCCACACCAACCTTGTGGCCGTGGTTGTCGGCCCATTTGAAGCTGCCGTCGGCGCGCCCGTCATGGCGATACCAGAGCAGATCGCCGTTGTCCATCAAGGCATAGATAACGCCCTCGCCGCCCGAGAACACCTGGCGCAACGTCGGGCTCAGGCGCCAGATCTTCAGACCGGCGACGCCGCGGTGAGTGTCGACGCCGGTCACGCTGAGCGACACGCCGACGTGCGGCAGGTCGAGCTTCGAACCCGTATCGGCGGCGATGGCACCGATCTGCACCGAACTCGCATTGGCCTGCGCACCGGCAGTCAAGTGGGCGACGACCCAGCCGGCGCCCGAGCCGGCGCTCGGCATGCCGCGGTCCCAACCGTCACGGGCCCGAAACTCGATCAGGAGCCGCTGGCCCGCCAGCAGGCCGTCGGCCCAGGCCATGACCGGCGGCCCGGTCCAGCCGACCGGCGGCGCGCCCCGCAGCGCTGCGAGCTCGAACGCGACCTCATTGGCGCGCGCGTCGCCGGTCTGCTTTAGGTCGATGCCGACCGCGGGTTGGTCGAAGCCGAGCCAGTTGCAGGCGTACAGCGTCGATGCGCACATGCCTGGCCCATCGGCGCCGTAGCGCACGTCGGCGAAGCTGTACTTGGCGCCCTCGGCGCCCATGATGCAGAAGCGATCGCCGTACTCCTCGATCGGCTTCCGCCCGTTCGGCGTGTCCAGGTTGGCATGGTCGGCGCCGTACATGTGACCAAGCTCGTGGGCCAGCAGCGCCGGGTTCAGGTCCTGGGCTGACATGTAGTTGTACTTCAGCGCCCCAGGCATGTTCCAGGCCGCGAGGTGGGCATCCTCCTTGTCGATCAGCAGCACGTAGTGACCGAATGTCGACAGATCGACCTGCTGCGCCTGTTCGACCATCGGCACCACTTTCGCGCCGGCGCCAAAGGCCAGCGCGTTCCATTCGGCGCTGGTCAGCGGCATTTCGAACCAGTCGAAAACGCGGAACTCCAGGTTCTCGCGCTGGCCCGACTGGTCGAGCAGATAGCCCGCGACATGGCCGGTCATCTGGTGCACCTGATCGCGCGTCAGCGTCGTCACCCGGGGTTCGTTGCGGCACTTCAATAAAAGCATGGCGATATTCATGGCGGCTTTTCCTTTGCGTTGGGTCGAAGGTTCAACGGGTGAAGAGCGACTGGCCCGTGATCACGGTGCCACGTTCGCTCTGCGTCTGCGCCGACGTCGCGCTTGGGCCGCGACGGGTGCAGTGATGGCGATCAGCGCGGCGGCATCGCGGCGGGCGACGGTGCGGTTCATGCGGCGTGCTCCTGGACGTCGGGAGCACCCAGTCTGAGATTCGCAGTGCGGCCGCGCCAGTAAGTTACGGTATCGCTGCCCCCGCGGCGCCGTTCCCATGCATTCGAGTTCGCTCTTGGTCGCTGCGTACCATGCTGCGACGCTGGCGCTGCCGGGCTCGTTGACCATCAGCGCGCTGCAGCGCTCGGTAAGCGGCTTGCGAGCGGTGCCGGTCGAAGCTCTGTGACCCACCATGCGGCGCGAAACGGGCAATCCGCCTTCGACCGCGTTGTGATTACCCGACGCCCGAGGTGCTGATTCAATGCCTCGTCGGCTAGATTGCGCGCACTCAAACAGTCGCCGGAGAAATCAACATGGCCCAGATGCAACGCCCCACCGGAGCTTTCGTCGCCGCATCGTGGGCAGCTCTGCTCATCGGCATGCTCGTCTTCTGTTGGGGCCTTTGGCGCGCCGAGATGCAGCTCAACGAGAAGGGCTACTACTTCACGGTGCTGCTGTATGGCCTTTTCGCAGCGGTGTCGCTGCAAAAGGGTGTGCGCGACCGGATGGAGAACATTCCCGTCACCGGCATTTACTACAACCTGTGCTGGTTCTCGGTGGTGCTGTGTGTCTTGCTGCTGGCGGTGGGGTTGTGGAACGCCAAGCTGCTGCCGAGCGAGAAGGGCTTCTATGCGATCTCGTTCCTGCTGGCGCTGTTCGGCGCCATCGCGGTGCAGAAGAACGTGCGCGACATCGCGCTGGCCGATGCGGGCGTGCGCGTCAGCGGGGAGGAGTGAGGTCGCCCAATCGGCTTCACATCCCCGCGTAGTTCGGCCCGCCGCCGCCTTCGGGCGTGACCCACACGATGTTTTGTGTCGGGTCTTTGATGTCGCAGGTTTTGCAGTGCACGCAGTTCTGCGCGTTGATCTGCAGGCGGTCGCTGCCGTTGTCGTTCTTCACGTACTCGTAGACGCCGGCCGGGCAGTAGCGTGACTCGGGGCCGGCGTAGGTCGCAAGGTTCACTTGCACAGGCACTGACGCGTCTTTCAACGTCAGGTGCGCCGGCTGGTCTTCGCTGTGGTTCGCGTTGCTGATGAATACGCTGGACAGCTTGTCGAAGGCGATCACGCCGTCGGGTTTGGGGTAGGGAATGGGCGTGCAACGCTCGGCGGGCAGCAGGGCCTCGTGGTCGCGCTTCTTCGAACGCAGCGTCCACGGCGGGCGCGAAAAGCCAAGGCGAGGCAGCAGCCATTGCTCGATGCCGGTCATCAACGTGGCGACCGTGCGGCCCTTCTTGAACCACTGCTTGAAGTTCTTCGCGCGCATCAACTCGGCGTGCAACCAACTCTGGCGGAATGACTCTGGGTAGCCGTCGAGCACGGTGCCACTTTGCCCGGACGCCACGGCGGCATACATCGCTTCGGCGCACAACATGCCGGTCTTGATCGCTGCGTGCGAGCCCTTGATGCGGCTGGCGTTCAGATAACCCGCTTCACAGCCGACCAGCGCGCCGCCAGGGAATACCTGCTTGGGCAAGGCGAGGATGCCGCCCGCGGTGATGGAACGCGCGCCATAGGCCAGGCGTTTGCCGCCTTCCAGCGTGGGGCGAATCGACGGGTGCGTCTTCCAGCGCTGGAACTCTTCGTAGGGGCTGAGATAAGGGTTCGTGTAGTCGAGGCCGACGACGAAACCCAGCGCCACTTTGCGGTCGGGTGCGTGATAAAGGAATGACCCGCCGTAGGTACTGCCGTCGAGCGGCCAGCCTGCGGTGTGGACCACGAGGCCGGGCTGGTGCTTGCTCTCTTCGACTTCCCACAATTCCTTCAGGCCGATGCCGTACGCCTGCGCGTTGCTACCTGCGTCGAGGTTGAACTTGGCGATCAGTTGGCGCCCCAGGTGCCCGCGCGAGCCTTCGGCGAACACGGTGTATTTGCCGCGCAGCTCCATGCCCAGCTGAAACGCGCCGCTGGGTTCGCCGTTCTTTCCGATGCCCAGGTTGCCCGTGGCCACGCCGCATACGGCGCCGCGTTTGTCGTACAACACTTCGGCCGCGGCGAAGCCGGGGAAGATCTCGACACCCAGTTCTTCGGCCTGGCCTGCCATCCACTTCACGACCTCGCCAAGGCTGACGATGAAGTTGCCGTGGTTGGTGAAGCAGTCGGGCAGCACCGGCGATGTCTTCGCGCCGGTTTCGGTGAGGAACAGAAATTGATCCCGCGTGACTTCCTGGTTCAGCGGTGCGCCGCGCTCGAGCCAATCGGGGAACAGCTCGGTGATGGCTCGTGGGTCCATGATGGCGCCCGACAGAATGTGTGCGCCGGGCTCACTGCCCTTCTCGAGCACGACGACGGAAAGCTCTTTGCCGTCGACCTGCGCGAGCTGCTTCAGACGGATCGCGGTCGCCAGCCCGGCGGGACCCGCGCCCACGACGACCACGTCATATTCCATCGCCTCGCGTGGGCCGTACTGGTCGAGCAGCGCTTGCGGGGTCATGCAGGTCCTTCGAGAGAGCGGTGTGGGGCGTCAGTTGCGCTGCCCTTGACCAACGATTCTAAAGAGCCCTATGTCGTTGGCCTCGCGTGCTATCGTGATCGGGAGAGAACAGGCACAGCGAGGAGAACACGGGCATGGCCTATCAGATTGATCTTTCGGGGCGCGTGGCGCTGGTGACGGGCGCGTCGAGCGGCCTGGGTGCGCAGTTCGCGCGTGTGTTGTCGCGAGCGGGTGCGGCCGTGACGCTGGCAGCGCGGCGCGAGGAGAGGCTCAAGACCCTGCGCGCCGAACTCGAGGCTGCCGATGGCGACGCGCACATCGTGCAGCTCGACGTGAATGACCCCGCAAGCATCCGTTCCGCGGTGGCCCACACCGAAACCGAGATGGGGCCGATCGACATCCTGATCAACAACGCCGGCATCAGCGTGACGCAGAAGCTGGTCGACGTCACGCCCGACAGCTACGACGAGGTGATGAACACGAACCTGCGTGGCGCGTTCTTCGTCGCGCAGGAGGTTGCCAAACGCATGATCGCGCGCAGCAAGGGCGAGGCGCCGGGCACCTTCACCGGCGGGCGCATCGTCAACGTGGCGTCGATGGCGGGGCTGCGCGTTCTGAGCCAGATCGGCGTCTACTCAATGAGCAAGGCCGGCGTGGTGCACATGACGCGCTCGATGGCGCTCGAGTGGGGGCGCTTCGGCATCAACGTGAACGCGTTGTGCCCCGGGTACATCGACACCGAGATCAACCACGCCCATTGGCAGACCGAATCGGGCCAGAAGCTCGTGCAGATGCTGCCGCGCAAGCGCGTGGGCCAGCCGCAAGACCTGGATGCCGCGCTGATGATGTTGTGCGCGAACGAAAGCCACTTCGTCAACGGCGCCGTGATTGCCGCCGACGACGGCTTCGGCGTCTGATCCTGCTTTCGCGATGAGGCTGCTGACGCCGTTGGAAGCACGCGTGCTGGGCGTGCTGGCCGAGAAGCAGGCCACCGTGCCCGACAGCTACCCGCTGTCGCTCAACACGCTGGTCCTCGGCTGCAACCAGAAGACCGCGCGCGACCCCGTGATGCAGGCCACCGACGACGAGGTGCTGGCCGCGGTCGACGGGCTGAAGGGTCTGTCGCTGCTGTTCGAAGTCAGCGGCTCGCGCGTCGTGCGCTTCGAACACAACATGCCACGCGTGCTGCAGGTGCCCGGTGCCGCCGCGGCGCTGCTGACGGTGCTGATGCTGCGCGGCCCGCAGACCGCGGCAGAGTTGCGTCTGAACGCCGAGCGGCTGCATCGCTTCGCCGACATCTCGTCGGTCGAGGCGTTCCTGGATGAACTTGCGACCAAAGAGCCCAGGCGCGCCGTGAAGCTGCCGCGTGCGCCGGGCGGGCGCGAATCGCGGTGGGCGCATCTGCTGTGCGGCGAGCCGGTGGTGTCCTTTTACGCCGCGCGGTCGACCGATGGCGCCGTCAACGTCGTTGGCCCCGAGGCCGTCAGCGTCGGCGAGGTCTCGGCGTTGATGGCCGAACAGACCCGGCTCGCGCGCGAGGTTGAGCGTCTGCGGGCACAAGTCGATCAGCTGGCGCGCGAACTCGGCGTGCGTCTCGAGCCTTGAGCATGCGTTTCGACCTTCCCGACCAGAAGAAGCTTGTCCACACCATGACGATCCCCATCCGCTGGGGCGACATGGACGCGATGGGCCACGTCAACAACACGATCTACTTCCGCTACTTCGAGATCGTGCGCATCGCGTGGTTCGACCTGATCGGCAGCGCGCCGAACCCGAACGGCGAAGGCCCAGTGATCGTCAACGCCTTCGCCAATTTCATCCAGCAGCTGGAGTACCCGGGCAACATCATTGCGAAGCACTACGTCGGCAACCCCGGCCGCAGCAGCTTCGACACCTACATGACCCTCGAGCGTGAAGACAAGCCTGGCGTCATCACCAGCAGCGGCGGCGCGAAGACGGTGTGGGTCGACTTCAAGGCGCAGAAGTCGGTGCCGCTGCCGGCGTGGCTGCGCCACGTGGTCAGCGACTAAGAACGGCGAAGGCGCTTGCGCAAGGCGCGCCGGCTCCACCACATCCACAGGCCGGTTGCCATCAGGCCCATGAAGACCACCGACACCAGCACATTGAGCAAGCCCGACCAGGCGCCGGCCCAATTGCCTTCGTGCAGCACGCGTGGCCAAGATTGCGGGCCTGCATCCAGGCCGCTGGGGTTCACCGTCATGACGCGCGCTTCACGCCCGTCATAAATTCGGGCCCGCGTGGCGCCACCCTGGGGCCGTATCCAGTACACGCTGGCCAGGTCATGCTTGGCCGCCACGAGTGCGACCGCGTCGGCCAACTTGACCGGCGGGCCTTGCGGTTTGGCAGGCGGTGGCGTGAAGTTGATCCCGTAGGCGATGGCCAAACCGGTCAGCGGTGACAAGATCAGCAACGGCAGCATTACCCACGCCGTCATGCGATGCCAACCGGCCAAGGTGTTTCGCAGCTTGGGCAGGCCCATGAAGATGCCGAACAAGATCGACACCAGCATCGCGATAGTCGAGGCAGTGACCAACCATTTCAGGTCGAGGAGCAGGGACTCGTGGATCCGCCGGGCCACAGAGAGCACTTCAGACAGGCGCCAGGGGTCGTCGGCGACTTTCTCGCCGGTCTTCAAGTCAACGCGTACGGGTGGAGTGGTCCGACTTTCCTGAAGCATCAAGATCTGGTCGTAGGCACGCACGTTCAGCACCGTGGCCTTCCCGGCAGGATCGTGTTTGGCCATCGCCGCCTGGACGGTGGCAAGCGGCACCGAGTGCGCCGTCCACAGGCGATCCATCATGATCGGCTCGAAGGACAGCACCAAACCGGTCGACAGGATCACGATCCACGGCAGGGCCATCACAAGCGTGGTCCAGCGGTGCAGGCGCAGCAGCAGGGGTTTCATGTGCGGTGTCAACCCGTCAGCAGCTTGTTCACCAACTCCGGCGTCGTCGACGAGCCCGTTTTGCGCATCAACCTCGCGCGATAAACATCGACCGTGCGCGGGCTGATGCCCAGGCGCTTGCCGACGCCTTTGCTCGTCAGGCCTTCGATCAGCAGCGCGGCGATTTCGCGTTCACGCGCTGTGAAGTCGACCTTGACCCTTCGTTTGGCCGACAGGTCTTCGAAGACCCAGATGCCCGCGGCGTGGGCCTGTGCGGGGTCGAGCGCGCGGCCGATCACGTGGCACCAGAACATTTCGCCGTTGGCGCGCTTCATGATGCGGTCGTCGGCATAGCGGCCGTCGCGTCCCAGGCTCGCGATGATGCGTTCGCCGGTGCGTTCGAATTCGTCGGGCGTGGGGTACAGCACCGCGAAGCTGCGGCCGACCAGCGATTCACGCGACGTGCCGAAGATGGAAAGCAGTTGGCGGTTGCAGTCGACGATCGTGCGCTGCCGTGACAGCACCATGCCCAGCGGTGCCAGGTCGAAGGCGGTGGCGTAGTCGAGGGTTTCTTGCACGGCGTTTGCTGTGAATTTTGCTTATCTTGCTTACGAACAAAACCTAGGCGATTCTACGTATCGCCTTACGTGACGTGCCTCATGGCGCACGCACGACAATCCGCGCGCCTCGCGGTCCCATTCGCGGGCAATAGGAGCTTCGACTGATGAACAAGATCTATCCCAGCGCGAAAGCCGCGCTTGACGGCATCGTGCGCGACGGGCAGTTGCTTGCCGTCGGCGGCTTCGGTCTGTGCGGCATTCCCGAAGCGCTGATTGCGGCGTTGCGCGACAGCGGCGCGAAGAACCTGACGGTAATCTCGAACAACGCAGGGGTCGACGGCTTCGGCCTGGGCCAACTGCTCGTCACGCGGCAGATCAAGAAGATGATTTCGAGCTACGTCGGCGAGAACAAAGAGTTCGAGCGCCAGTACCTCAACAACGAACTCGAGCTCGAGTTCACGCCGCAGGGCACGCTGGCCGAGAAACTGCGCGCGGGCGGCGCCGGCATCCCGGCGTTCTTCACCCGCACGGGTGTGGGCACCATCATCGCCGACGGCAAGGAGCTGCGCGAGTTCGACGGCCACACCTACGTGATGGAACGCTCGCTCGTGCCCGACATCGCGCTCGTCAAGGCCGACATCGCCGACCGCTCGGGCAACCTGCGCTTCAACCTCACGGCACGCAACTTCAACCCGGCTGCGGCGATGGCTGGCAAGATCTGCGTGGTGGAAGTCGAACGCATCGTCGCCACCGGCGAGATCGCGCCCGACGACGTGCACCTGCCGGGTATTTACGTGCACCGCATCGTGCACAACCCGACGCCCGAGAAGCGCATCGAAAAACTGACGACGAGAGCGAGGAAGTGACCATGGCCTGGACCCAAGACCAAATGGCCGCGAAGGCCGCCGCTGAGCTGCAAGACGGCTTCTACGTGAATCTCGGCATCGGCATTCCCACGCTCGTGGCGAACCACGTGCCCGACCACATCGAGGTATGGCTGCAAAGCGAAAACGGCATGCTCGGCATCGGCCCGTTCCCGTATGAAGACGAAGTCGACGCCGACCTGATCAACGCTGGCAAGCAGACGGTGACGACCATCAAAGGCTCGTCGATCTTCGGCAGCCACGACAGCTTCGCGATGATTCGCGGCGGCAAGATCAACCTCAGCATCCTGGGTGCGATGCAGGTCAGCGAGAAAGGCGACCTGGCCAACTGGATGATCCCCGGCAAGATGGTCAAGGGCATGGGCGGCGCGATGGACCTGGTGGCCGGCGTGGCCCGCTGCATCGTCGTGATGGAGCACGTGGCGAAGAAGAAAGACGGCACCATCGACCTGAAGATCCTGCCCAAGTGCACGCTGCCGCTCACGGGCGTGGGTGTGGTGGCGCGAATCATCACTGATCTGGCGGTGATGGACGTGACGCCGCAGGGGTTGAAGGTCGTCGAGATGGCGCCTGGGGTGACGAAGGAAGAGTTGCAGGGCAAGACCGGCGTGCCGCTGCACTGACGACCAAAAGAAGGCGAGTCCTCGCCCGCGCAGACTCGATCGTCGATCGTCGATCAGCCGGGCCTGGGTGGCGTCGTCGGCATCTCGGCCCACAGCGCCGCGCCGGACAACTCGAGCCCCACGGCGTCGAGCCGCACGCCCATCTCAGGCTCGGCCGGGTGCAACACCCACAGGCCGTCGGCGCCCAGGCGGTACAGGTCGGCACGATGCGCTTCGGGGTCGATCAGCAGGTACTCGCGCAGGCTCGCGATGCGCCGATAGGCTGCGAACTTTTCGCCATGGTCGTAGGCGGCGGTGCTGGGTGACAGCACCTCGGCCACCAACACCGGTTCGCGCTTGATCAGCGAACTCGCCGCATCGGCCTCGCTGCACGTCACCATCACATCAGGGTAGAAGTAGGCGTCGACGGCCCGAACCTCGAGCTTCATGTCGCTGATGAAGGTTCGGCAAGGCGTGCCGGCGAGATGCCGGCGCAAGGCCATGGCCAGATTGAGCGCGGCGGTGACATGAGAGTCACCCGCGCCCGCCATCGCGAAGATCTCGCCAGCCACGAACTCGTGGCGCTGCGTTTGCGTGGCGTCCCATGCGAGGAACTCTTCGGCATTCAGGCGGTGGATGGTGGCAGCGTGTCCCATGCCCGCAGTGTATTCACGCTCGCCGCTGCGCGATTCCCCCGCTACTTCGCCGCCAGCACCGCGATGTTGTCCAGCCCGCCCTTGAACACGTCCTGCACGAGCTTCATCGTCGCCGCGTCGTCCTGCCCGGCCTTGGCCTGCTCGTCGGGCCGCTGAAAGTTCGCGCGCCAGTGCACGACCGATGTACCGCCCGGCGCGGGCGTGACCCACATCTCGGCGACGTAATTCGCAAACGGCAGGTTCGTCTTGATGATCCGGTACTTGAAGTGTCGGCGCCCCTCGTTGTAGGTCAACAGTTCGCTGATCACCGAGCCGCCGCCCTTGACCTGGAATTCGCGCACCGCGAGCGGCTTGCCGTTCTCGCCGACCAGCAGCCTCGAGCCTTCGGTGGCCGGGTGCCAGTCGTGGATCGAGCCGAAGGTCTTGAAGGTGTTCCACGCCTTCTGCGGGGGCGCCTTCACCGCGATTTCGCTTTGGTACTGAAGCACGGGCCTCACCTTCGTTTGCGCGAACGCGGGTGCAGCCGCAAGAAGGGCCGAAGCCGCCATCGCCAGCATGGGCAGACCGCGGCGGGTGAGCATGGCTGTCTTGTCGATCGTCATGGGTGGGGTTCCTCGGTTGGATGGCGCGCGCATCTTGCCGCCGAGCGACGGCGCGTGCTTGGTTGGCACGGAACCTTCGCATGACTGGAACGGAACCGAGCGATGATCGGCACGTACAGCCAATCGGGGGCAACCATGGAAGTCGACACACGCGGTGCGGGCGCACCGAACTTCCGCCTCGTTTCGGCAGACACGGGCTCATTGCCCGAGCGCGACAAGTTCCACTACTGGAACGAGGTGATCTGCCGTACCGTCGTCGACCTCGACTGCCGACCCGTCGAGCAGCCGCACTTCGAAGCCTCGATCGGTGGCTTCGATGCGCCCGGCCTGGGGGTGTACGACATCCACACACACGCGCACCTGGTGTACCGGGACAAGACGGAAATCTCGCGCCTGGACAACGACGCGCTGATCATCAACTACGTGACGGCCGGCGCGCTGCACGCCGAGCAGGACGGCCGCAAGGTCGACCTGCTGCCCGGCGACGGCGCGGTCAGCGACGCCGCACGCCCGTACTTCCTCGGCTTCGACCGGCCGCTGGGTTGCGTCAGCGTCAAGGTCTACAAGTCGGACTTGCGCCAACGCGCGGGCGGCATCGAGCGCATCACGGCGCGAAGCCTGGCGCGCGGCAGCACGCTGAACCCGCTGGTGTTCGACACCCTTCGTGCGCTGATCCGGCATGCGCCGACGATGAGTGCGCCCGCGGCGCTGAAGGCCGCCGACGTCTTCAAGGATCTGCTGGCCGCGTCGTTGAATGAAGTGCTCGAAGGCGCGCCGGCCCCGCTGTCGGCGCACCGGGGCGCCGCGCTGCTGCGTGTGAAGGCGTTCGTCGAACAACATCTGCGCGACCCCGAGCTCGACGCGCAGGCCGTCGCGCGCGCGGTGGGTTTGTCCACGCGCTACATCAACCGGCTCTTCGAGGCCGAAGGCAGCTCACTCGCGCGCCACATCTGGCATCGGCGCCTCGCGTGCTGCGCGCTGCGGCTGCGCGATCTGGCGTGGGCGCACGTGGCCACGTCGACGATTGCGCTCGAACACGGTTTCAGCGACTCGAGCCATTTCAGCCACGCATTTCGACTGCGGTACGGCATGTCGCCGCGCGACTGGCGCGCGGCAACCAGCAGAGGTTGATGGCGCTTGCCGCTCTTGCAATCGCCGACGCTTCCCCCATGTCGGGCTGCACGGATGAAGCTTGCGATGCTCGTCCTCCTTCGGGCCGGTCAGCGCGTTGAGGCGGCTTGTCCGTCCAGCCATTGATCCATCCGTTGGTCCATTGATCCAGGAGCAGAAGCGATGACCGATCCCCAGCGCCCGCAGGACCCCGACACCGTCGAAGCCGAAGTTCGCGTCCTCGACGATCAGCCCGAACCCAAGCCCGAGGTCGATGCACCGGCGCCACGTTTCGGCGACGCCCTGCGCCGCTGGTTCGGCCGTGGCTCGGTCGACGCGAAGGAACTCGCGGGCGTGGTGCGCGACGAAGCGGGGATCGCGAACGTCGAGGTGCAGGCGTACGTGCGCAAGGAACCGGTCAAGTCGGTGCTGATCGCGGCGGCTGCGGGCGCGGTGCTGACGGGGCTGATGGCGGCGGGGCGCAAGCGGCGGGGGCGTGGCGAGGGCGCTTGATTCACGCGTCGGCGCGTCAGCGGCACGCGCTGGCGCCACCTTCTGCGGACGGTGGGTTTGCGAAGGCCGCGTCGAATGACCGAAGTCGCAGTAGGTGGTCTGTGACGTGATCCGCAATCGAGCGCTCGGGACCCGAAGACCAGCTCGAGCATCGGCTTGTTCCTTATCGAGCGGCTGGCCGGCGTAGGTGGCCGAGCCACTTGACGGGCCCTGGTCAACGTTGGCGCATCAGTGCCGTTCGCACTATCGCGCCACCAGGTACTCGATCGGCAACGCATCGATGCCGATCGTGGGCGCGCTGCCGATCGGCGATAGGGCCCCTTGTTGGTCGATCCGCAGGGCCCAAATCCGTCCATACTGGGTCGTTGAATAGAGCGTGCGCTCGTCCGGGTCGAGCGCTGCAGTATTGATTACTGGAAGGGCGCTCACGGCCGGCGAAGCGAAAGTCGTGACCGGCAGGGCTTGCAGCGCTCCAGTATTCGCGTCCCGTGAGAGACCGTTGACTTGGCCGTCAGTGACTACGTAGACGCGTGACGTATTCGGTGCGTAGACGAGATTGATTAGTCCGGCGCCGAGCCTCCCGCTGGAGAAGGGACTTCCACCAATGGTGGTCAAGCCGCCTGTCGCTGCGTCCGCCACCCATGCGTCGATCGCGTTGCCGCCCCAGGAGTAGAAGTGTCGGCGTGAGGGGTCCGAGACGGCGTAGGCGCCGGATCCGGAAGTCAACCTCCACGGACTGCCTGCGATCGGTGTGAGCGCGCAAGTCGATGGCGAGACCGACCAGCCGAACACAGCGTTGCCGAAGGCGTAGATGAAGTTGCCGTCGGCCGACACGAACACCTCGTTGGCAATTGCCGTGATCGGCGTCGATGTCACTGATGTGATGCGGCCGGTCGCTGAGTCGACGCTCAGAGGGTAGAGGCTCCCGTTGTTGTTGGCGACGGCGCAGGCGCCACCAGTGCTGAAGTAGATGGCTGCGAAAATCGAGAGTCCTGGTGTCGTAGGAACCGCGGCAAGCCGCGTCAGCGCCCCCGTCGACGGGTCAATTCCGTACCCCTGCACCACATTCGATCCTGCGACCGGGGTGGCGATGACGTATAGAAATCGGCCGTTGGGGTGAATGTGAATCTTGGGTGGCGCCGACCCGAGGATCTGCATCAAACCGACCGCAAATGGACTGCCAGCAATTGGCACCGGTATGCGATCTGACGCGTCGAAGCGGTACGCAGAGATGCTGTTGTCGAGCGAATTGCGTACATATCCGAATCGACCGTCGGGCGTGAAGTGGATTGGTCCAGGCGACCATCCGGTCGCGACCTGCCGTCCGACGACTGGACTGACGGTGCCGGTTGTCTCGTCCACGGAGAACGTGGTCAACGATCCTTGCAGTGAGGTGTCTCCTGCCGGCCGAAATTGCGTGGTCGCGTACAGCACCTTGGATCCCGCAACGGCCGATACACCGACGACCAGCGTCGTCGCCTGGCTGATCGCGCTGCCCGACGTGTTGGCAAGGACGACGCGGTATTGCTTTCCCGAGTCGGCAAGCTGTGTTGCCGGCGTGGAGTACGTCCGGCCTGTCGCGCCCGCGATGCTTGTGAACGTGGCACCGTAGTCGCCGCTGATCTCCCACTGATACGTTGGCTCCGGCGATCCCGTACCCGTGACCTCGAAGGTCGCGCTTGCACCGGCAGCCACTGTTCGAACAGTCGGCTGCGTCGTGATGGCTGGAACCGCGGGTGCCGACGGTGGGGTCGGGCCGGGCAGTGGGGCTGGCGTTGGGGTGGTCCCCGGTGCTGGGCTGGGAGTCGGCGTCGTTCCAGTTCCAGGCGAAGGAGCTGGGGTGTTGTCGGTGGTTTCTCCCCCACCGCCGCAGGCCGTCAACGTGCCGGCGAGTGTGACTGCTGCAAAGAGCACAGCGAGATGGCTCGAAGCCAGACGAGCGCGTTGCGAATGCATGTTGGTACCTCCGTGTCCTGGCAGGTAGTCTCGCGATCAGGGTGTGACTGCGGAGTGACCAACGAATCAGCGGTTGGCTCATGTGCCATGGGCCATGACACGCGTCGCGCGACAGGCCCGACATGAGATGGCGGCACCGCACACGACGAGGGCATCGGTCGTGGCGCACGCGGACTGTTGTCGCGCGCGGGCGTCCCTCGCGCCGCCTTCGCGGTCGCGACTCGCGCGCCCGCGGCTCAGTCGGGCGAAACCTCGACGCGGTTGAATCCGACCACAGGCTCGATCCCCAACGCTGCGAACGCCTGCGCGGCGCTCGCGCGTTCGGCGCTCAAGAGGTTGACGTTGACGACGAACATCTTCCCGCGCTGATAGAGCCCAGGCTTCAACCCCGCATCGCGCAGTTGCGCTGCCAGCCGCTCTGCAGCCTCGCGCGGGCGCGCGTCGCGAACGCGTTGCACGCCATCGGCACCATGCGTCTGCGGCGGCTCGGGATAGATGGTGGTTTCGAACTGGGTCAAGACCAGCACGCCGGCAAGCAGCGATGCTGCCAGCCCGACCACTGCGGTCCTGCGGCGCCACCATGGGAATTCGACCACGTTGGACGGCGGGGCATCGGGTGTTGCTGCCGATGAATCCGGCGCCGAACGATCGAACACACCTTCGGTATCGGCGCGCCGCAGTAGGTGCTCGAGATCCTGCTCCAGCGTCGCGTCGCGGGATACCGTTCCGGTATTGGCGTTGCGCTCGGACTCTTTGTGTCGCTGCGCAAGTGCGGTGCGAAGAGCGTGGCCCTCGAGCGAAGGCCGCGAGGTCGTCACGTCACGGGATGTCGCGTCGCCGTCCAGGGCGGCGAGCCACTCGCGATCGGAATCGCCGAACTCCGGTTTGTCAGGGCCGGGGGGCGTCATCGCGTCCTCGCTGCCGATCCGGCCACAACTCCAGGCAATCCGCCACCTTCGGCTTGAACTTCCCTCGCGCCGAGTGCACGTCGGCCTTCGCCTGCGTCGGGGTGCCACCAACTTGGACGGCGATTTCTTCCAGGCTGCACTCTTCGACGTGCCGCAAGAGCAGCAGGCTGGCAAGCCGCGGATGCTCGACCTCGAACGCCGCGAATGCGCTGCGCACACATCGCACGAAGTCGAGCCAGGCCGGGTCCGAGGAGGCGGGCTGCTCGGCAAAGGCCATCGACACCTCGCCTGGAGTCACAAGGTCTTCGTCGGGCAGGCTGTCCATAGGCGGCTTCTTCTTGCGGTCCGAGAAGTAGCGTCGCTGTGCGTTGATCAGGAAGCCCTTCAAGAAGAAGCGCACCGGCGCGCCGCGTTCGTAGCGCGGAGATGCGCGCGCGACTTCCATCCAAAGATCCTGCGCGACTTCCTCCGCTTCGGCCTCCGGCAGTCCGAGGAACCCGAGGCGCTTGACGAAGAGCGCCTGGTACGACCGGAACAGGCACGCAAGAGCTTCCCTGGCCGCGGCACCTCCGGCCGCCAACTGCTCCATCCACTGCCTCTCGATCGCCTCGCAAGCCGCGTCTCCTTGACTGAAGTCGAGCCGCTTGTGCATCGCGTGGATTGTGCGCTGCGTGAGGTCCAGCGTCGTCTTCGAACGCTAGGCAGCGAGCCGCGCTGAGCCGCTGATTTGTCGATTGGTCGATCGCGCACGCTGCCGACTCCGCCGGCCTTGGTCTCGGTGCCATCGAACGAATTGTTACCTCTGCGTGCATCCACGGCTCCAACCGATGTCGCCGATCCGTCGGCTTCACACACGGGCACACGCCCTGGGCGACGCGCCGAGGAGAAGCCGACGGAAGGGTCAGACGTGATCCACGCAACCGAAGGCCCACCGAGGACGCGCCGTTCCTTCCACCACTTTTCAGAAGGAACCGCGAGATGAACACGAAGCTGTCGAAGATCCTGGTCACGGTTGCATTGCTGGCCGGGGGGCTGGCGAACGCCAGCGCCGGTGATTCGCAAACGAACTACACGTCGCCGGGAGGCGGCACCCTGGTCGCCATCGCCAACTGGCTGTTGAGGCGTTGAGCGTGAACGAACGCGCGTGCGTGTCGCGGCGCGTTCGTTGTTCGTTGTTGGCCTACACGTGCCCATACTCGTCAACCATTACGTCGACAACAGCGAGCGATTGACCGGATTACCGCTGGCAAAGACGCTGCGTCTTTGAGGCGCCATCCTGGCCATGGCCGCACGAATCCAATGCCGGCCATGCTCCACGCTGGCGGCGCTTCGCTCGGCGAGTCCGGCACGCTCGTAGGCGCGCGCGATGTCGAGCCAGGTCTGCGGCGGGTAGCAGCGCGCGCTGAGGCCGACGTCGGCATGAGGTTCCAGTTCGCGTGCACGGTCCAGCGCAGCCGACATGGCTTGGTCGCCGGGCACGTCCAGCCAGCGCGACAGTTCGCGCCACACCAGGGCCCGCGCCACACCGTGCATCCCCGACCCCGCGTACTCGCGTTGCCATTGCACGAGTTGCTCGATCGCCGGAAGGCTCTCGCCACGGTAGGACGCTTCGAAGGCCACGCGTTGCGGGAACGGCAGGTCTGGATGCTGCAGAGCCAACCGATCGAAGCATGTCCAGTGTTCGTGCGGCGGTCTGCCTTCGGACTCACAGGCTCTGGCCTGCATCCACATCCCCTGCAGACGCATGCCGGGGCCGATGTCGTCGGGCAGGTCCGCAAGCACCGTGCGGGCCGTGTCTGCGTGGCCCATCGTGATCAACACCGACGCCAGTGTCAGGATGGCCTTGGCGCGCATGACCGGGGCCGAATCAGGCCCGGCCATGGACACGGCCAACCGAGAGGCGTCGAGCGCTTCCTCGAAGTGCCCCAGCGCCGCGGCTGCGGCGCCGAGGATCGCTTGGTTCAGGATGAGCTGCGTGCTGTTGTCGGCCAGGCCCACATCGCGCTGGCGCTTGCGTGCGCCCAGAGCGTGGGTGTAGGTCTCACCGATGTCGCCCACGGCGGCCAGCAGCGCCGCAAGGCTTCCCTCCGACGCCGCCGCGAGCGCTTGGTCACCGAGGGCTTCGGCGCAGCCCAACTCCTCGCGCTGCGCCGCGATGGCCTCGGTGAGGCGGCCAGCGCTCCAGTGGACGAACATCGATGCGTTGGCCGCCTCGAGGACGAGCCGCGGCGAACCGGTCGACCTCGCGTCATCCACTGCTTGCTCGGCGTGTACCCGTGCGTCAGCCGCGTGTTCGCCCTGCGCCAGGGCTTTCGCGAGTTGCGCGCGCGCCTTGATGGCGAACTCGGCGTGCTGATCCGCGGACGCAAGCGCTCGTGCTGCCTCGTCGGCGGCTTCGCTCGAGCGGCCTTGTTCGAGCAGGGCCTCGGTGCGCTCGATGCGGCAGCGCAGCCGTTCGAGCGGCGTTTGCGCGAGCTGCTCGACGCCGGTCAGCGCGTCGAAGACCGCGCTGCCGCCGTGCTGCAGATGCAAGCCCTCGAGCCGCGCGAAGAGCGCCTCGAACCGCGCCGCCCGATTGCCCGTCTGTGCGTGGCAGCGCGCCGCGTGCTCGAACAACTTGTTTTGCTCGTCGAGCTGACCGGCCAGCCTCGCGGCCGACGCGGCGAGATGCCATGCGTGACCTGCCTGCGACCAACGCAGCCCTTTCTCCCAGTGCTGTGCCACCCGCGCGGGCAGGGCGTCGGCCTCGGCCTCGAGCAACGCAGCCCACTGCCGGTGCAGCGACTGACGCATGCCGAGCGGCACGGCGCGCATCGCCGCTTCGAGCACCAAGTCGTGACTGAAGGCTTCGCCCTTCAAGACGTCATGTGCTTCGAGCGCGGCCCAGGCTTCGCTCAGATCGAGCGGCGCGCGCTCGAGCGCTCGCGCAGCACGCTCGACGGTGAGGTCGGTGCCGCCGACCGCCGCAACCTGCAGCAAAGGACGCGCGTGCGCCGGCAGCCGGCGCAGGCGCTCATCGAGCAGCGCCTGGATCGAATCCGGCGGATTCATCGTCTGCCCGTCTTGCCATGGCGTGTCGGTCGCGACGAGGTGTTGCAGCGTCGCCAGCGTGTACAGCGGATGGCCGCCGGCGTGGCGGAACAGCTTCGTGACCAGCGCTTCGTCGAGCAGCGCCGGCAAGGCAAGGCTGCTCAGGAGTTGCGCGAGCTCGGGTTGCGACAACGGCTGCAGATCGATGCGCGCCGGCCGATGCGAGTCGGCGAGCCAGGCTGTCAGCACGCTGCCTGCGCCCTCGTTCGACCAGGGGCGCGATGCGAGGGCGATGCCAAGCTCACCGAGCGCGGGACTGGCCGCGAGCCAGCGCAGCGTGGCGAGCGAGGCTTGGTCGGTGTTGTGCAGGTCATCGACGACCATCGCACGCAAGCCGGCCTTCAATGCCGCAGCCAGCCACTGCTCGATCGCCCGGCGCACGACTTCGGCGTGGGGCGGCGGTTTCGGCGGCGATCCGAACTCCGGGCGCACCCGCGCGAGTTCGCGGCGGACGTCGTCGCTGATTGCAGGCGCGAAACGTTCCTCGATGCGCAGCAGCAGGCGGCCGAGCAAGGCGTGCGCTGCCTGATCGTCACCGGGCCGCGCGCGCTCCACGACGATTCCGGCCTGGTCATGCACGAAGTCTTCGAGCAGACGGGTCTTGCCGAGCCCGGCCTCACCGACGAGCAGCCACGGTTGCCGGATTTGCCACGCCGCTGCCATCGTGGCCCACGCCGCGTGCCGGCCAACGAGGATCGGCGGACGCAGCAGGCTCACCGGCAACGGGCGGCGCGGCAGCGGCGGTGAGCGCTCGGCGGTCTCGATCGTCTGCAGCAGGCTTTGCGTCTCGACACTCGGCCTTGCGCCCAGCTCGTCGCGCAGCAGCGAATGCAGTCGCCAGTAGGCGTCGGAGGCCGCCGCCGGGTCTCCGCGCAGGTAGTGCAGCCGCATCAATCGCCGCCAGCCTTGTTCGACCAGCGGCAGCCACTCGACAACTCGGCTCGCGAGCATGATCGCCTCATGCAGGCGTCCTTCGCGCTCGAGCTTCTCGGCGCGGTCGGTCGCGACCTTCGCGCAACGCTCGGCAACGCGCACGCGTGCCTGGCCCAACCATCGATCGAGGTCGCCGTGGTCACCCAGATCGACGCCAGCCAGCAGGCCAGGGGTTGCGATGAGTTCGGCGTCGGACAGCGCGTCGAGTTCGCCAACGTCGACGCGCTGCGCAGGGCTCAGGCTCACGCTGCCCGAGAACCTCGATGAACGGCACTCCGGCGGCAACGTGCAGACGGCTGGCCCGCTGGCGCAAGCTGACAGCGGCCCGTTCGGCCGAACTCGCCGGCCAGAACAATTCGCACAGCGCCAGTCGCGGCTGTGGGCCGTCGAGCACCAACTTGGCGATCAGGGCCGCGTCCTTCGCCGAGAGCTTCACGGACTCGCGGCCCGCGATCTGCCAGGAAGGAGCGCCGAGCAGGCGCACGATTGGCGAAGGCTCGTGAGCGGCATGCTGTGATGCGGGTGCGGACATGCTCGAGTTGGCGCGACGACAACGAAGACCGAGCATTGTTGCCTTCGATGGTCGATGACGGAGTCACCAACTTCGAAGTCTTGGCGCTGCGCGCAACGCGTGCGACGATCGAACGCGTTGTTCGACGATTCGGAGGTGCTCGATGAGTGGTTGGCCGAGCGGGGGAGCGGGTCGGCTTGGTGCGTGGACGCGCAGTGGTTGTACGGCTCGACTCGCGTGCAGGGGCCATGCGTCGGTACTGGCTGTCCGTCAGCGTCGGGTGTTGGCTGCCGCGGCTGTGGTCTGTCTGCAGCTGAGTGCTCCCTTGGCCGATGCGCAATCCCCGCCACCCCCGGAGGTCGAAAGCATCGACACGTGCTTTCCGATCCGTGGTGCCGTCGGGGAACAGGTTGCCTACCTTCGACTTGCTGGCGCGCCGCTGTCGGCTCCGGACCAGGCGGCCCAGAGGGCGGTGTTCTATCGGCTCACGGCGGGAGGAACGGGTGCACCTTCAGGGACCGCGATGTCGTCCGCGCCGCCGTTCATGCGTCTCTTCATGGACCCGCCGCCACCGCTCATCAAGCTGTTGGTGGACGGCAGCGTCGATGTGAGTGCAGGCAGAGCCGCGCAAGGCGAGCGGCATCTGGTCGAGTGCGTGCGGCAAGCTGCGGCGGCGAAGGACGGGCTGCTCGAAGCGAGCTGCGCCAACAACCTGGCGCTCGCGCACGCCGCGCAGGGGCGCATGGAGCAGGCGCGCGCGCAGCTCGAGCACAGCCTGCGTTTGTACGAGGTACCGCACACACCGCCAGTAGACGCTTCGGTTCCACCCCAGGTTCAAGCCACGCTCGACATGGTCAAGCAGCGGCTCGAGGGGTTGCCTCCGGCGATCCGCGCGCAAGTCGAAGCGCAGTTGCGCGCGCAACAAGGCGAGCTGCCTGACAAGATGAAGCAGGCCAACGAGCAGACTTGGCGTGTGATGGCGAGCATCGACGTGAAGCGCGGTATCGAACGCGCCAAGCTCAACCTCGGCAACTTGGCTTGGGCCTCGGGCCGCTTCGCCGAGGCCGAGGCGAAGTTCACCGAAGCGCGAGCGGTGGCATCGAGCACGATCACAGGCTGCGACGCGGCGTCGACCATGGATCTGTCCAGACTTCAGCACCGCCTGGGCCGTGACGGCGTGCGACCGCCGCCGCCGCGTCCGCAAAGTGACCCTGGCGCGGCCGGCAGCAGCGACGTGTCGTTGGTCGAGTACGGCGCGATCCGGCTTGCGCTGGCCGGTGCGCAGCAAACGGCCGCCGTCGATACGCAGGCCAAGCGCAGCGACACCGAGGCGAACCGAGCGTCTGCGATGGAAGTCCCGCTGGCGTTCGGCGAGGCCGCCGCGCGTTTCGACGACGCGGCGCTGTCGCGCCTGCTCGCGCAAGCGTCGCGTGAAGTCGCCGAACAGATGCCGACACAGGACAGCGCGTGGCGACGGCTTGCACTTCGATCGGCAGCAGGCGAGCGGCCCGACCTCGAGTTCAAGGCGCGTGCGTCATTGATGAGCCTGCATGCGCGCAGGGATGAGACCGCAGCGGCGATCCATCACGGCAAGCGCGCCGCGAACCTCGCGCAAATCGTGCGTGCGGCCTTGAACGACAAGTCGCCATCACGCGAGGCGCGACGCGCGTTCCTGCGTGAGCGGCGCAGCGTGTACGTGACGCTCGCGCAGTTGCTGCTCGATGCGCAACGGCTCGAGGAGGCGGAGTCGGTGTTGCGCCTCTTGAAGGAGGACGAGGGGCAGCAATTCAACGACGATCGCCCAGGCACGCAACTCGGTCGTCTGCGCGCAAGCGCTGCCGAAGATTCGGTTCAGCGTCAGGAAGACGCGGCGTCGCAGCAGTTGCGTCGGGCCGAGCAGGCGCGCGTGGATGCAGTCAAGAGCTTGCCGATCGGTGCCAACGCGCTGTTGATGACGAACATGACTCAGCTCGAGTCGACGCGCCTGCGGTTGGGTCTGATGCTGCCGGCGCTCGCCGATCGCCTGAAGCACGAACCGCTGCGCTTCGCGGCCAGTGACCCCAGGGGCCAGGCGGCGGCGCGCGACTACCAGGACTTCTTCGGCGGATCGGGCGCACGGGTCGATCTGTTCCTGCGCCACCTGATCGACGATGCACCGGCCTTCGACCCACCGGTCAGCGCGAGCGATCGTGCGCAACTGGCCGACATCCAGCAGCGCCTCGCGCGCATCAAGGTTGACGTGGTGCCGTTGACGAAGGACGTCCTTGCCAGCGACTCGCAGTCGTTTTCGGTCACGACTCGAGCGCCCGGGCAGCGCGCACGCGGCGACGAGATGAATGCCTACGGCTTCCTCGCTGCCGAGGCAACCGAGCGCATGTGGCGTGGCATCCGTCAAGCCGACGCGATCGAGGTGCAGCACGTGCGCCGCGAACCCCAAGCCGAGCTGCAAGCCTTTGCCTCGCCATCCAGGGCCGGCTCGACGAACATGCCCGACGACACGGTCGCGTTGCTTGCGAGCCAGCCGCAGCCGACGGCCTTGCTGTACTACCTGCCGGGCGAGTCACGGCTCGACGCCTTGTTGGTCACGAGAGCGGGGCGCAAGCACGTGCGCATCGATCTGTCCGCAGATGCGTTGAACGCGGACATCGACGCTTTCGTGACCGTGCTGCGCCAGCCCGAGCGCGACCCCCGTTCGGCGGCCACCGCGCTGTACCAGCGCCTCTTCGCACCGATCGAGCAAGCGGTCGAGCAAAGCGGCGCGAAGGTCCTTGCGTTGTCCCTCGCGGGCAAGTTGCGCTTCGTTCCGTTCGCCGCGCTTCACGATACCCGCGGCTGGCTGGTCGAGCGCTACGCGCTCGCCACGCACCCGGGCGGCGACCTGACCGGCCGGCTCGCACCGGCATCGGCGAACTGGCGCGTGGCCGCGTTCGGCGCCAGTGCCGGCGGTGGTGAATTCGGACCCCTGCCGGGCGTGCGCGCCGAGGTTGCGAGCATCGTGCGGCGCCGCGACGCTGATGGCGGCGTGCTGCCCGGCGACGCGTGGGTCGACCGCGACTTCACGGCCGAACGCCTGCGCACGTCGCTGCGCAGCGGTTCGCAGGTGCTGCACATCGCCAGCCACTTCAAGTTCGTCGGCGGCGATGCGGCGGCTTCTTACTTGCTGCTGGGCGACGGCGGCACCCTCACCTTGCGCGAGCTGTCAGGGCCAGGCTATCGGCTCGACCGGATCGAGTTGGTCACGCTGTCGGCGTGTTCGACCGGCCTGAGCGCGGACGATGCCTACGGGCAGGAAGTCGACGGACTCGCAGCGCTTCTGATGGGTCAGGGGGCATCGGCAGTGCTCGCGTCGATGTGGGAGGTCAACGATCGCAGCACGGCGATGTTGATGGCGTCGATGTATCGCGTGCGCGAGCGCGAGCGTTTGGCGCGCGCGGTGGCTTTGCAGCAGGCGCAGGTGGCAATGATCAGGTCCGCCGACGCAACAATCGATATCGGCAAGCGTGGCAACCGTGGCGACCGTGGCGTGTCGCGCGTTCGTCTGCCGGGAGACCCGGAGGACGGCGCAGCCCCATCGGCCTTCGAGGCTGCCGTGAACCTCGGTCAGGGCCACCCCTTCCACTGGGCGGCCTTCGTGCTGATGGGGAACTGGCAGTGACGATGCGCGTCGCGGCGTTGCGGCGTGCGCTGCGTCTGGCGGCTTGGTTCGCGATCTTCAGTGGCGGCTCCGTCTCGGCGGCCAACCACGCGCTGCTGATCGGTGTCGGCACCTATCCCAACCTGACGCCGGAGCTGCAGCTGAAGGCGCCCGCGAACGACGTGCGCCTGATGCGCGAGGTGCTGCTGCGGCGCGGCTTCGAAGCCGCGCGCATCGACGTGCTGGCCGACGGCGTGGACGGTGCGCGCGCGCCGACGCGCGACAACATCGTCGGTGCGTTGGAGCGGCTTGCGGCACAGGCGCGCGAGGGCGACACGGTGCTGCTGCACTTCTCCGGTCACGGCAGCTTGCAACCCTCGGCGCGCATCTCGGACGCTGCCGCCGCAGGCCCCGGCGCGTGGCGGCCTGTCTTTCTTCCGCGTGATGCGCAGGGCTGGGACGGCAAGTCAGGCAACGTCGTCACCAACGCCATCACCGACACGACGCTGCGCACCTTGGTCGATCGCATCAACGACACCGGCGCGTTCGTGTTTGCACTGTTCGACGCGTGTCACTCCGCTAAGCTGGTTCGCGGTGCGTTGCCCGGCACCGATGCCTCGCAAGTGCGCGTTCGGCAGGTGCCGCCGTCGGCCCTGGGCTTCGCGGACGATCCACCGCCCGACGTTCTGGCCGGTGATGCTCACCACGCAGGGTGCCAAGGTCGACGGCGCCGACGCGCGGCGACGCCGCGGCAAGGCGGTGTACTTCTACGCCGCGCAGAGCAACGAGCTTGCGGTTGCTGCACCGGTGAGTGGCAGTGGCAGCGGCAGCACGAACTGGCATGGCTTGTTCTCGTGGAACGTGGCGCGCGCGTTGGCGACGGGCCAGCCGATGAGCTGGCGCCAACTCGGCCAGCACGTCTTGTATCGCTACGAGGGTATGGCAGTCGCGCCTGCAACGCCGGTCTATGCGGGCGACGGGTTGGACGAACCCGTGTTCGGCGCATCGGCTGCGGCCGTGCGGCAGTGGTCGCTAGAGCGGCATCAAGGGCGGCTTGTTGTGGCCGCCGGTACGTTGTGGGGCATCCGCGAAGGTGCTTTGTTGGCGGTGCTGGCCGACCCGCTCGCAGCGGCCGTGCGGGAAGCCACCATGCCCGCGAACGGAACACTGGGCTTTGTGCGCGTGGTCGCGGTCGATGCCGAGCGTGCCACGCTCGAGCCCGTGGCCTGGCAAGGCTGGGCCGCGCTCAACGTGAAGAGCGTGCCGCCGGGTGCCTGGGTGCGCTTGCTCTTCAACGTGCCGACGTTCGAGCTGCGCGTGGCCACGGAGCGCGGCAACTGCGCCGACCCATGCACGGCGTGGCGCGCGCTCGCCGTGCTGCGACGCGACGGCGTCAGCGGTGTCGACGCGCGATGGACGAACGACGCGGGCAGCGCCGATGTCGTCCTCCTCGCCAGCGATCGTGGCGTGCAGTTCCGATTGTCGCTCGACAGTCAAGCCGTGAGTTTCGGCTTCGCGGCAACCGCTGGCGACGACGAGCGCCGGGTCGAAGTACTCGCATCACGGACAGCTGCCGGCTTGCATCGGTTGGCGCGCAGCCGCAACCTGCTCGAGTTGGCTGCCCGGCTCGCCTTGCGGCCGGCGGACGCACCTGGCGTCGGCATCACGGTTGCGCTTCGAGCCAAGGGCGCCGAGATCGAACGCACGGCAGCGCCGGACCGACTCGCTCGCGTGCGCGTGGGCGACGTGCTGGAAGTGAACGGGCGCAACGATGCTGGCGACCCGGTTGACGTGGCGATCTTCTGGCTCGGGTCCGATCACGCCATTCGTCAGGTGTACCCGTACGACCCGCGTGAAACGCCGCGACTGGCAGCAGGTGAGCGACTTCGGCGCCTTGGCTTGGAGATCGATCCCGGAAGCCGCGGCACCGAGCGGTTGCTCGTGTTGTCGGTGCCGATGCGCGCGGGGCGCGAGGTCACCGACTTCCGCTTCCTCGAGCAATCCCCGCTCGAGCGACTGCGCAGCAGTGGGGACGCGGAGATGCAGGCCTTGCTCGATGCCTGCTTCGCCGACCACCGGCAACGCGGGGACGCTGCGCCTGCGGTGCCCGCCCAGCGGTTGAGGATGCACGTCTTCACCTTTCAGGTCGACCTGTAGTCGTTGGCGCGGTCGCAGCCGCGCCACGCGGTGACCGCCACTCAGTCACGGATCAGTCACAAGCCATCGTCTTCAATAGCGGTGCGTGTGCAGCAGCGCCGATCGGCGGCCGAGTGACGCAACAGACCATCAGCAAGACGAGGGTTCGCATCATGAATACCGCTCAGGGAAGTCAGGCCGCTCTTGGTTCGCCCATCCTGATGAGTTCGACCGAGGAATCCATGAGCAATGCGAGGGCGTGCCGGAGCCTCCGCTCGAGCCTGCGCTCGCGCGCCAGCGTGGCCGTGTCGGCGGCATCGGTCGCGGCAAGCGCGCTTCCAAGAACCAAGCGCGTTCCACCGCCGAGGCGCGCCGCCATTGCGGGTGCGCTCGTGGCGGCGCTTGTATCGCTGAGCGGGTGCGGCAGCGGCGGTGACGACGGCGGCAGCACGACGCCGCCGCCGAGGGTCGCGTTGAAGATGCAGGGCACCGCGGCGACGGGAGCCCCGATCGTCGCGGCTTCGGTCGACGCAAAGTGCGCGGCAGGTACGGGCTCGGGCACGACCGGGGCAGACGGAACGTTCTCGGTTGATGTCGAAGCCGGCACGCTTCCCTGCGTCTTGCGCGTGACCCTAAACGGCGGCACGGCGCTGCATTCGGTGGCGTACGGGCAAGGGGATTCGGTACGTGCGAACCTCACCCCGGCGACCGAACTGATCGTTGCGTCGTTGGCTGCGGCGGATCCCGCGGCGTTCTACGCGACCTTCGACTCTGTCGCGGCCCCGCAGGTCACGGCGGCGGCGGTGGCATCGGCGCAGTCGTTCGTCGTGGCGCTCCTCGCGGCAGCCGGCGTCGACTTTGGCGGGCTCGATCTCATCGCGTCGACCTTCAGCGCGTCGGCCGCAGACCCCTACGACGCTGCGCTGGTCAACCTGGGCAGTACCTTGACCAGCAGCGGCACATCGTTGTCGGCGTTGACCGGCGCCGTCGTCGCGTCGAGCGGGCTGATGTCGTCGGTGGTTGCACTGCCGCCCGACATGCTTCTGCGTGCGGCCGCGACCAACTGCTCGTCCTTGCGCAGCGGCACCTACCGTGTGATCTCGCCCACGCCCAATGCGACGCTTGCGGCACAGGCAGGCACCCTGAGCCTGGATGCAACGACGATGAGCGTGACGCGTTCCGACGGATCGACCGGCACGTGGACAGCCAACAGCGCGTGCCGCTTCGTCGATCAGGGCACCGGTTACTCGGCCGAGGTCGTCGTGACGCGGGCCGGCGTGATCGTCGGGCGCATGACACGCGGCGGGTTGGCGCGCGACTTCATCGGCTTTCCCGAGCAAACGCATACGATCGACAAGTTTGCCGGCACGTGGAACACGCTGGGCCTCGAGTGGTCAGGCTCCACGTTCTTCGCGACGTTGGGCACGGTGACCATCAACGCTGGCGGAAGCATCGTCGGCGGCACCGACTGCACCGACCCGGCCACATGGTCGATCCGCAACTGCGTCACCGTTCCGGCCGCGATCGTCGCGCTGATCCCGCCGTTCACGGCCGATGCCAGCGGCGGCTTCGCAGTCGTCGATTCCGGCGGCGCAGTGTCGACGCGCCTGTTCGCATATCGCGCCGGCAGCGGCGACTTCATGCTGGTCGCCGTGTCGGGAGACGGGAGCTTCGCGGTGTACGCGCCGGACAAGGCTGTCGTTCCCCCCGCCGTCGGCACCACGACGGCGAACTGGAACTTCGACTCGCTTGCCTCCTACGTACCCGCACAGCCGATCTACGAGACCGCGAACACGGTGACGGCAAGCGACAGTGCGAGTTGGACCCGCACGCAGCAATCGACCGGCGGCGTTCAGTACTCGAATACGCTGCTTGCCAACAACCCGCGCCGGGGCTACGTGCACCGTGACATCGGGACCGTGACGGCGACCAATGGCACGTCAGTCACGTTCAACCAAATCGACCTGCTGCGCATGCACGGCATGGGGTTCTCGCCGGTGCTGATCACTAACCAAAAGCTGTTCGAGTGGAGCGTGGGAAAGCCTTGATTGGCCGCATCCGCAACTTGGAGACATCAACATGCACACCCAAAGCCTACGTTCAGCCGATGCGTTGCGACATTCACATGAGTCGCCCATGCATGGATCGTTCATGCTTCACCGCCTGCTGATGACCACAACGCCAATCGCGACGTGTCGACGCTGGGTGTCTTGCGGCTTGGCACGTGCCTCGGGGTTCTGCGCTCAGGTATTGATGCTCTTGGTGCTCGCAGCCTGCGGTGGCGGAGGTTCTGATTCACCTTCTGGCGGCTCGGTGGGCGGCGTGACGACGCCTGTCGTCACCACGCTGCCCGCGTCGCAGACAGTCGCGCCTGGTGCAAGCGTCACCTTCACCGTGGTTGCGACTGGGGACGGTCTTGCCTACCAGTGGCAGCGAAGCACAACGGGCGGCGTGTCGTGGCAGGACATTTCGGGCGCCACGACCGCGAGCCATACGGTTGCAGCGGTCGACGCGACCATGAATGGCGATCAATACCGCGTCGTCGCGCAGAACTCGGCTGGGGTGGTGGTGAGTACCGGCGCGATATTGACGGTCACGGGCGCAACCGGCACCGCCCCTACGTTTGCACAGCAACCTTCGAGCGTCAGCACTGAAACTTCGTTGGTAGCGGCTTTCGTCGTGGCCGTGACCGGAACCCCGACGCCGACAGTCCAGTGGGAGGTCAGCACTGACGGCGGCCAAACTTATGCTGCGATCTCAGGCGCAACTGGCGCAAGCCAGCAGACGACGCCGGCAGCGCTAGCCGACAACGGCAAGCTGTTTCGTGCGGTAGCAACGAACGCGGCCGGCACGAGTCGCAGCAATGCGGCTACGCTCACCGTGCGACTTGGCTCGATAGCGGGATACCCGCACTCGATCGCAACGCATTCAAATGGGGTGACGGCGTTCACGGCTCGCACAGGAGGCGCGTTTCCGATAGGTGTATCAGGCGTTCCGCAGCTGGCGAATGCGCAAGGCGAGGTCGGTACGTTGGCTTCAGCCCCGATGATTAGTCCAACGGGAGTCGTTTTCGACCATGGCGGGAACCTGCTCGTGGCAGAGTCCGGGCGCCATTGGATTCTCAAAGTAACGCCCCAGGGAAACGTATCCGTCTTTGCCGGCAGCGGAGCACTTGGATGCGCAGACGGACCGGCGGTGTCGGCGTGCTTCTTCGCTCCCTGGGGGCTCGCGATTGATGGCAGCGGTTCGGTTTACGTCGCTGAGTTCGGCGGCGCGAGAATCCGCAAGATCTCGACAAGCGGACAGGTCACCACCGTCGCCGGAGCGGCCGGTTCCGGGTATGCGGATGGCTCCGCAGCAGTGGCCCGGTTCTCCAATCCACAAGGAGTGGCTGTCGACTCCAGCGGGAACCTGTTTGTCGCTGACACCGGCAACCACGCAATCCGTAGGATCGCCCCGGACGGCACCGTGACAACTTTCGCTGGGCTAAGCGGGCAGAGCGGACTTGTCGACGGCACTGGTGCGGCAGCGCGATTCTCTAGTCCCAGCGACATCGCAATCGATGCATCGGGCAACCTCGCCGTTGCCGACTCGGGGAACGGTGCAATCCGCGTGGTGTCGCCACAAGGCGTGGTCGTCACCCTAGCTGGCGGCAGCCCGACGCCAGGGTATGTCGATGCCGCAGGTGCTGCAGCACGGTTCGGCTTCGTCACCGGCTTGACCTTTGATGCGGTAGGCGATCTTCTGGTAGCGGACGCGTTGAACGCGGCGATCCGCCGAGTGACGCCAGCCGGAGTGGTGACCACATTTGTCCGGAGGTGACTCGTGAGCCGCTTCAGCGTCGGCCATCTTGCACCGAGACGACGACGTCCAACGCCGCCCTAATTCTTCTTGCGACGACGCGGCCTCGCCACACCGCCCAGCCCCGCGTCGGCCATTGCCTCGTTGGCCATCAGCGCCTCGAGGACCTGCAACTCCTCCTCGTCGAACTCCATCACCGGCAGCATGTCGACCAGCGCACCGCAGCGCTTCGGGTCGAGCAGCACGGTGATGTCCTGGCGCATTGCCTCGACATCGCGCTTGACGAGCTTCGCGTCGCGCGCCACGCGCGCCAGCAGCGCCGCGCGGCCGGGCATGCGCAGGCCGGGTGACAGTTGCAGCCCGCCGCGGATCGGCGCTTCCACGTCGGCGATCTCGCGCTGCAACGTCTGCACCTGCTCGCGCAGCGCCTGACAGTACAGCTGCAGCCGCTTGTCGTCGGCGCGCGCCAGCGCACCCTGGTAGGTTTCGATCAGGCTGATCTGCATCGACAGCAGCGCCAGCAGGTCGCCCTTCTCGTAAGCCTGATTGGCGCGCTGCATCAACTGCGTCTTGCGCGCGCGCTCGGCGTCGTCGGTCTCGCGGTCAGGATGCAAGGCGCTTGCGAGCTTGCGGTAAACCTCGCGCACCGACTGGCTCACTTCTTTGGCCGCCTGCTCGCGCTTGGCGCGGGCCTTCTCGCCGCGACCGGCGTTGCGGCGTTCCTCTTGCGCGCGCGACTGCGCTTCGAAGTGTTCGTGCGCGCGGCGCATCAGTGACTCGATGTCTTCCTCGTCTTGTCCTTGCGCGATTTCGGGGCCGGCCAGGTTGTCGAGCATCGACCTCGTCAGCGCATCGTCCAACTCGCGCGACTCGTCGAGCGTGATGTCGCCGTGGCGATCGTGGATCGCCGCGAGTTCGTCGTCTGGCTCGATGACGCCCTGCTCGAGCAGGTCGGTGATCTGCTCGACGATGAAGGCCGCCAGGTGCTTGCGGCGCCTGCTGCTCAGGCGCTGCGCCTTCGGCCGTGCCGCCTGGCCTTGCAGCACGCGATCGGCCGTGACGATCCACTCGCGCCTGACGGCCAGCAACTCGCGCCAGCGCGGCTCGAAGATCTTGGCGACCTGCGCGTGGTATGCGTCGCGCAGTTGCGTGGCTTCGTCGAGCGCGCGGCGCAGCGCGGTGACGGCCGCGCTGAGCTTGCCGAACTCGCGCTGCCAGCGGGTTTGGGCTTGCGAATCGTCGCCGTCGACGAGTGAACGGGCTAGCGAGGTCGCGGCCGACGCCGCGGCTGGATCGGTCTCGTCGTCGAACAGACTGTCCTGGGTTGGAGCGGCTCGTTGCTGCATGGCACACGTCGGTTGTCGTCGTCAGGTTCGCGCGAGCGAGCGCGCCGCTTCGCGCACGAGATCCGGCCCGCGATAGATCAGCCCGGTGTAGATCTGCACCAGCGACGCGCCGGCCTCGATCTTCGCGGCCGCGTCGTCGCCGCTCATCACGCCGCCGACGCCGATGATGGGATACCCCTTGCCCAGTCGCGTGCGCAACGCACGGATCACGCGGTTGCTGGCTTCGCGCACCGGGGCGCCCGACAAACCGCCTTGTTCGTCGGCATGCGGCAGACCCTGCACGGCCACGCGGCTGATCGTCGTGTTGGTCGCGATCACGCCGTCGACGCCATGACGATCGAGCGCATCGGCGATGGCGGCGATCTGTTCGTCGTCGAGATCGGGCGCGATCTTCACGAACATCGGCTTGACTGCGCCATGCTTCTTCGCCAGCTCGGCCCTGCGCTGCATCAACGCGGACAACAGCGCGTCGAGCGCTTCGTCGCTCTGCAACTCACGCAGGTTCTTCGTGTTGGGGCTCGAGATGTTGACGGTGATGTAGTCGGCGTGCGGGTACACGCCGTGCATGCACAGCAGATAGTCATCCGCCGCGCGCTCGATCGGCGTGCTCGCGTTCTTGCCGATGTTCAACCCCAGCACACCGCCGCTGCGCCGAAAGCTGCGGCTGCGACGCACGTTCGCGACGAACGCATCGAGCCCGTCGTTGTTGAAGCCCATGCGGTTGATCAGCGCCTGCGCTTCGGGCAGGCGGAACATGCGTGGCTTGTCGTTGCCGGGTTGCGGCTTCGGCGTCACGGTGCCGACCTCGACGAAGCCGAAACCCATCGCGCCGAAGGCATCGATGCAGCGGCCGTTCTTGTCCAGACCTGCGGCCAGGCCGATGCGGTTGGGGAAGTGCAGGCCGGCGACTGTCACCGGGTCATGGACACGCGCTTGTGCGAAGGCGCAGGCGGCAGGTGTGTTCTGCAGCAGCGCCAACGCGTTCAGCGTCAGTTCGTGTGCATGCTCGGCGTCGAGGCCGAACAGGAAAGGACGCGTCAGCGCGTAGGGGACGATCGCCATAATCGGTTGCATTGTGATTGCAGGACTCGCAGGAGTCGCAGGCTCATGACGCAAGACGAACTGAAGACGCTGGTGGGCCGCGCGGCGCTCGAGCACGTGGTGGTCGGCGAGTGGGTCGGTGTGGGCACCGGGTCGACGGTCGACAAGTTCATCGATGCGCTTGCAACGATGAAGGATCGCATTCGTGGCGCGGTGTCGAGTTCGCAGCGCAGCACGCTGCGCCTCGAGGCGCTGGGTATTCGCGTCGTTGATGCAGCTGGCGTCGAGTCACTGCCGGTCTACATCGACGGTGCCGATGAGATCGACCATCGCGGTCACATGATCAAGGGCGGCGGCGCCGCACTGACGCGCGAGAAGATCGTGGCCGACCTCGCTGCGCGCTTCGTATGTATCGCCGATGAATCGAAGCTCGTCACCACGCTCGGTGCGTATCCACTGCCGGTCGAAGTGATTCCGATGGCGGTGCCGCAGGTGATGCGCCGATTTGCATCACGCTTCGGTGCGCAGCCGAAGCTTCGCGAAGGCGTGGTCACCGACAACGGGCAGGCGATCGTCGACGTGCATGGGCTTTCGATCACCGACCCGCTGGCGATGGAGGAAGACATCAACCAGTGGCCCGGCGTCGTCACCTGCGGCATCTTCGCGCGCCATAAGGCCGATGTGCTGCTGCTGGGCTCGGCGCAGGGCGTGCGCATGATGACCTTCTGAACGTGCGTCATTCGATTTTCTGTCTGCGTGCCGTAGCCGTCACCGCGACGGCCGCGACGCTGCTGTCCGCGTGCGGCTCGCCGCCATCACACCCACGAGCGACGATGATGAACGACACCGCTGCCATCACCATGGATGACCCGTACCTTTGGCTCGAAGACGTGGAAGGCGAACGCGCGCTGACGTGGGTGCGCGAGCGCAATGCGGCAACGACGAAAGCGCTGGCGTCCGACGACGGCTTTCGTTCGTTGCAGCAGTCGATCCGCACGATCCTCGACGCCGACACGCGCATCCCGTCGGTGGTGAAGACGGGTCCGCATCTCTACAACTTCTGGCAAGACCGCGAGCACGAGCGCGGTATCTGGCGGCGCACCACACTCGACGACTATCGCAAGCCGCAGCCGGCGTGGGACGTGGTGTTGGACGTGGATGCGATCAACAAGGCCGAGGGCAAGGCATGGGTGTGGAAGGGCGCGTCGTGCCTGCGACCCGAGTACCGCCGCTGCCTCGTCGATCTGTCGCCGGGCGGTGGGGACGCGACGGTCACGCGCGAGTTCGACATCGACACGCGTCGCTGGGTCGAAGGCGGTTTCGAGCGGCCGTTGTCGAAGGGCAGCCTGAGCTGGGTCGACCGCGACACCGTCTTCGTGTCGAGCGACTTCGGCCCCGGCAGCATGACCACGTCGGGTTACCCACGCATCGTCAAGCTGTGGCGGCGTGGCACGCCGATCAGCGCGGCGACGACGGTGTTCGAAGCACAGCCGACCGACCTGGGCGTTTGGGCGTGGCGCGACCACACGCCCGGATTCGAACGCAGCTTCGTTCAGCGCTCGCGAGCGTTCTACGACGACGAGCTCCATTGGGTCGCACCTGACGGCAACGTTCGCAAGGTCAACGTGCCGAATCACGTGCGCAAGTCGGTGCACCGCGAGTGGCTGCTGCTTCGCCCGCGCGAGGACTGGGGCGTGGCTGGAAAGACCTTCAAGGCCGGCTCGCTCATCGCGACGCGGTTCGATGACTTCATGCGCGGTGCCGCGGGCGATCGGTTCGACGTGCTGTTCGAACCCACGCCCAGCCGCTCGCTGGTCGACGTTGACGGCACGCGCGGGCTGATCGTGGTCACGACCCTCGACGACGTGAAGAGCCGCGTGACGGTGCTGAAGCCTGGCGCGCAAGGCTGGCAGGCGCGTGAACCCGACGGCCTGCCGCGATTCGGCAACGTGAGCGCCACGCCGCTCGAAGCGACCGAAGGCGACGAGCTGTGGGTGAGCACGGCCGACT
Organism: uncultured beta proteobacterium; assembly: GCA_963738615.1. Taxonomy (GTDB): domain Bacteria; phylum Pseudomonadota; class Gammaproteobacteria; order Burkholderiales; family Burkholderiaceae_C; genus CAVTWY01. The sequence continues at coordinate 313,735 of CAVTXI010000004.1, read as the reverse complement.
TTTTGACGCCGCCCCAACTGCTGCTGATGCCACCGGGCCGCACACCCGAGTTGATCAAATCCGCGCCGTCGTTCTTTGACGCATCGAAGCACGAGGTGCAGCAGCACTTCGCCGTATCGAAGGACGGCACGCGCGTGCCGTACTTCCTCGTCGTGCCGAAGGGCCTTGCGCTCGACGGGACGATTCCCACGCTGATGAACGGCTACGGCGGGTTCGAGGTGTCGAACACACCGCATTACTCGGCGGGTATCGGCAAGGGTTGGATAGAGCAGGGCGGCGCCTATGTGCTGGCGAATATTCGCGGCGGGGGCGAGTACGGTCCCGCCTGGCATCAGGCTGCTCTGAAGGCAAACCGTCACCGCGCCTACGAAGACTTCGCTGCTATTGCGCAGGATCTGGTCGCACGGAAGGTCACGTCACCGCAAAGACTCGCGGCGATGGGCGGCAGCAACGGCGGCTTGCTCATCGGCAACATGCTCGTCGGCTATTCCCAGAGCTTCGGCGCATTGAGCATCGAAGTGCCGCTGCTGGACATGCGCCGCTACAACAAGCTGCTGGCCGGCGCGTCGTGGATGGCCGAATACGGTGACCCCGACAAACCCGACGAATGGGCCTTCATCCGCACGTTCTCGCCGTACCAACTGTTCGACGCGGCACGAACGTACCCGCCCACGCTGATCCTCACGTCGACGAAAGACGACCGCGTGCACCCAGGCCATGCTCGCAAGATGGCCGCGAAGATGCTTGCGGCAGGTAAGGACGTGCACGCCGAAGGCAAGACTGTTTATTACTACGAGAACATCGAAGGCGGCCACGCGGGCGCGGCGAACAACGAGCAGACGGCGTTCATGGCGGCGTTGCGGTATCGGTTCTTGTGGGGTGCGGCCGCCGGCCAAGCGCGCTGACTGCACCCTGCCGCTCGAACAACCGCTCGACGTCCGGCGGCAGCCGCTGCGACGCCAGCACCACCAGCCGCTGCGCCGCACGCGTCATCGCCATGTAGAGCTTGCGGGTGTTCTCCTCACGGTGCGCGTCGGCGTTGTCCAACACAGCGCAAGCTCTAAGCAAGCTGTCGACGCCGATCAGAAACACGATGTCGGCCTCGAGGCCGGTCGCGCTGTCGACATACGCCATGCGCAAGTGGTCGTGGCCATGTCCGCGCGGTGGTGCCTTCTTCTGTTGCTTCTCGTTGAACCACCAGACGTTGCCGACGCCCATGGCCCGAGTCAACCGGTCGTACAGCGCGAGCTTGGGTGCGTTGTCGCCGTAGATCACCAGCGCGGCGTGTCGTGCCATGTTGCCGTCGCGCGTCAGGGCGGTCAGTTCATTGGCAAGGCGATCGACCGTGTCGCGCGGTGAGGCGCAGGTGATCAGCAGGGGCCTGACGCCATCGTCCATGCCCGAGTAGTCAGGCTCGAGGTAGTCATCGGCATCGTCGTGTTCGTGCGTGGCGACCAGCAGGCTTCCCGCCGTCTCGAGGATCGCGCGCGTGGTGCGGTACGAGCGGTGCAGCTTCTTCGTGCGGCCGGCCACGTCCAGGCCGACGGTCTTCCAGCTCAGGCGGCTGCGCATGAAGCCCTGGTTCGGATCGGCGCACACGAAGAGGTGGCCGCCCGGCTCCATGGCGTGCTTCACGAGCTGGAACCACGACGGCGCGAAGAATTGCGCTTCGTCGATCAGCACGTGGCGGCTGTGTTGCAGGGCGGCTTGCAGCCGCTGTGGGTCGGCCAGGCACAAATCCTTCGGCAGTGCGCTCCACAAACGAAGCCCGCGTTGCGCAAGCCGTTCGACCACCGCATCGCGCAGCGCCCACACCTGGCGGCGCTCACGCGGGCGCAGCGCAAAGCCGCGGCCGGCGCGGTTGGCGTCCAGATACCCCGCCTCGTCAGCGACAAGTGATTCGTTGATGAAGTCGAATTCGCCCACCAACTGTTCTTCGCTTTGCGCCAGGCCGGGCCAGCGCGCGCGCAGTTCGGCGATCAACTCGGGGACGTGGCGCGGGCCTTCGGGCATGCGTGGGCTCGAGGCGAACACACGGCGCCATTGCCTGTGCACCCACGCGAAGAAGGTCGTGATCTCGAGGTTGGGCGGCAGGGTGCCCAGTGCGCGTGTCCATCGCGCGATGAGGTCGGCCACGATCGGCGTGTTGTGGATCAGCAGCAGCACGCGCTGCGCAGGAAACAGCTCGCACAACAGAAGCGCGCGGCGCATCGCAATCAACGTCTTGCCGCTGCCCGCCACGCCGTTGACCAGGCGCACCGAGAAGTCCTTCGCCAGCGCGGCGTGTTCTTCGGGCAGATCGTCGAGGTCCACCTTCGACGCCCACTCCTGCTCGGGGTCGAGGAACGCGCTGCCGAGCGCTGCGCGGTTGTCGCGGTGGAAATGGCGGCGTGGCAGGCAGGCGGGCGGGATCTGCGACTCGGGGAACCAGGTGATCCGCAGTTGTTGCTCGATGCTCGCAGGCACAGGTGCGAGCAGGCCAGGCACGAGCTTGACGCCAAGCTGCAGGAACTGCTCTTTCGACACCAACCGCACGCCGTACCGGCCGAGAAACTCGCGCGATAACGCGCGCGTTTCGTCGATCGAGCATGACCACATCAGGACCAGTGATGACACACCAAGGCGTGCGAGTCGTTGGAGTCGTTCTTCGAAGGCATGACGCAGCGGTGCGTCGAACAACTGCGACGCGTCGAGGTTGGCGAAGCGCACGTTTTCGACATCGATGACCAACCAGCCCTTCGTGGGGTGTTGCACGAACAGCGCGGGTCCCTGCGCGTCACGCCGAAGCGGGCGCCGCACGACGTGGTCATCGTCCAGCGTTGCGAGCACGCGCTTGACGTGAAGCTCGCGCCCCGTGAGTTGCACCCATTCCGGCACGAAGATCGTCATCGCGGCACATCCACCCGCACGAGTTGGCGCTGAAGATCGACGTACTCGCCGATCCACCGCCGCAGCTTCGGTTGTTCGACCTCGGGGGCTGAGTCGACCCACGGCCCGATGACGATCAGCTTGGTCTTCGCGCGTGTGATCGACACGTTCAATCGTTCGGGTTGGAAGAAGAAGCTTGCCACCTGCTCGAGGTAAACAAGGTCACCGGTCGCCAGCGACAGGATGATCAACTCGCGCTCTTGCCCCTGCATGCGCTCGACCGTGTCAGCCACCACGGCGCGTGCGGCGTCGCGGCCGAAACGTTCGTTCAGCAGCTTGCGGATCGCGCGGCCCTGCGAGCGGTAGGGCGTGACGATGCCGATCTGCTCGAGTGCCAGGCCGCCGTCGTGCGCGGCGCTGCACAGGTCGCGCACGAGTTCGGCGTCGCGCCAGTTGCGCGAACGTCCCTTGGTGTCGAGCGTGGGTACGAACACGCCGCAGGCCGCGGGGTCGAGCATGCTGGCCACGTGGGACGGCACGTCGGCGACGGATGCGATCGACAGGCGGCGCTCGCGGTTCTTGCCATCGGCCTTCAACACGCCACGGTAGTAGGTGCGGCTGGGCCATTCGGTCAGCCAGCGGTTCATGCGGTAGGTGCGCTCGAGCATCTCCGCGTGATCGGCATGACGCGAGGTCAGCGTCGCGAACATCGACGGCGTGTCGTCGGCCAGCACCGAACGCGACAACAGCACCGGCGGCAGTTGCGCTTGGTCGCCGACGAACACGTAGCGCCGCGCGGTGCGCATCGCCATCAACGCCAGCGGTGCGGTGACCTGGCTGGCTTCGTCGAAGACGACGGTGTCGAACGTGCAGCCCCGCAAGCGCTGTCCCATCGTCGCGAAGGGCGTGGCGCCGACGACCCAGCCGTTGGTGGGGCGGTTGCGGTCGTCCCACTCGCTGATGCCTTCGAAGCGTGCGACATCGTCGTCGAGACCCTTGCATTGCGTCAGCCGGCCGACCTTCGCGACGGGCACGCCTTCGAGATGCACCTTGTTCAGCGCGTTGTTGATCGCCATGTGCGTGTGCGATGTCACCAGCACGCACTCGCCGCGTTCGACCATCAACCGTACCGCCAGTGCCAGCACGCGCGTCTTGCCGGTGCCCGGCGGGCCCTGGATGCACGCCACGTGGTGCGCGCCCAGTGCCTTGCCGACCGCGCGTGCCTGCGCATCGTTCAAGCCTTCGCCGTGGGCGATCGCTTCGGCATCGGCGACATCGCGGGCGTCGAAGGTGATGTCGAGCGTGCCGGCCAACAGGGGCAGGGCGATGTCTTGGCCGATGTCCGATGTCGCGAGATCGTCGATCGCGCCTTCGTACCACCGCGTCAGGTCCATCGCGTCGGGGTCGCCATAGCAGGCGCCGCCGTGCCAGCAGGCCAACACGTCCTTCGTGCGTGAACCGCGCAGCAGCCAGCGGTCGTCTTCTTCGAGTTCGAACACGAAGCCGCGCCCCAGCATGTCGTCGACTGCGCTGCCCGCGTGCAGCGCCAGCATGTCGCCTTCGCGAAACCGTGATTCGGCCTCGCCGGGGTAGGCCCACAGGCTGCCGAAGTCGGGGCCGCGTTCGAGATGCGTGAAGTCCTGCGACCAACCCGTCTCGAGCTTGTCGACGATGGGGCGCTGCCAGAGTGTCGAGCAGGTGTTCGTGGCTGGCAGCCTGCTCGGTGAGAACGAAGCTGCGCAGTTCGGCGAGCAAGCGCTCGTGGCGATGTTGCATGGCGTTGGTCGACGGCCCCAGACGCCGAAGAGCTTAGCCCGCCGTTCGATACCAGGCCACACCGGCATCGTCGACATGACGTTGTACGCGGCCGCGATGCATCAAGTAATTGAGGCAGGCGACGCTTTCGCCGGTTGCCATGCCCAACAGCGCGACGTTGGCTTCTTCGATCGGGCGGCCGAACAGCGCGCTGAAGACGTTGATGGCGCGCCTTGGCTTGTCTGCCAGCGTGCGCTCGAGCCGCGTCAGTGCCACCTGTTGGCCGTGCTCGAGCGCATCGAGCCGCGCGTGCAGGCCGCGGAACGGCTCGTTGTGTGCGGGCAGTACCAGCACGTCGGCGTCGTCATCCGGAATCTCGCGCCGCAGCTTCGCGATCGACGCGAGCCAATCGCCCATCGGGTCGGCGTCGGGCTCGGTCGGATAGACAGACACGTTCGACGAAATGCGCGGCAGCACCTGGTCGCCTGAGATCAACACGCGCAGGGTAGGGCAGTACAGGCAAGCGTGTTCGGGCGAATGCCCCGCGCCCGTGACCACGCGCCAGTCGTTCGCACCGATGCGCAACGTGTCGCCGTCACGCAGGCGCGTGAAGCTGTCGGGCAGCGGGTGGATGTGTTTGCCGAAGTTGCCGAAGCGCACGCGGTAGGTTTCGAGTGCGGCGTCGCTCCAGCCGGCGCGGCGGAAGAAGTCGATGCCCTCGGGCGGCGCTTCGCGGCCGGTGTCGTTGACCATCACGCGGCACGTCAGGTACTCGAGCCGCGTCATCCACAACGCGACGTTGAAGCGGCGCGTCATCCAGCCGGCCATGCCGACGTGGTCGGGGTGCAGGTGGGTTACGAAGACGCGCGTCAGCGGGCGAGGGGTGGTGGTGCCAGGCGTGGTCTGCGCGAAGAGTTGGCGCCACAGGTTCATCGTCTCGTCGGTGCACACGCCGGTGTCGACCACCGCGCGCCCTTCGCCATCATCGAGCGCCCACAGGTTGATGTGGTTCAGCGCATAAGGCAGCGGCATGCGGATCCAGTGCACGCCGGGCGCGACTTCGTGCAGCGTGCCGTGCGCTGGCGGCTGGGCAAAGGGGTAGGTCAGCGGTACGCGCTTGTGTTGCGGCTGGTCGTCGAATCCGTCGGGCATGAGGAGGTCCTGGTCGTTGCGGGCGACGATAGCAGCGTACCTGTTGATAGGGGACGGGCGGCGTGCGGATGGGGCACGGACGGGCAATGTAATACAATGCAGAAGCACGTATTTACCGATGCATTCCACCATGACCTTGACCGTTCGCCTCGACAGCACGCTGGAATCGGCGCTCGAGCGCTACTGCACCGAGCGCGGGGTGAGCAAGAGCCTCGTGGTGCAGGAATCGTTGGCTGTCTATCTGGTGTCGGCCGATCAACGCTCCCGGCCTGCGGCTTCGGCGTTGACGGACGTTGACGCGCCTGTCAGCGCCGGCTTTCGAGCCCTTGCCGATGCGGGCCTGATCGGTGGGGTCGCGCTCGGGCACGGCGCCGACAAGGCCGCGGTGCGGACGAAAGTAGCCGAAAGTTTTGTCCGGCGCAAGGCGCGCCGGGGCGGCTTGTGAAGCCGCGCAGGCCCGCGCCGTCTCGAGCCGCCAACGCGCCGCCGACGCCCCGGTCGGTGCTCGTGGACACCGGTTTCCTGGTGGCGCTGTTCGACCGGCTTGACCCCCACCACGCTGGCGCGCAAGCCTGGATGGCCCGGCACAACGCGCCGTTGTCGACGGTGGCGCCGGTGCTGAGTGAGGCGGCCTTCTTCCTGCCGGTGCGCCTTCGCTGCGCGTTGGCCGGTGTGGTGGCCCGCGGCGTGTTCGTCGTGCATCAACCCGATGCAGCGGGGTACGCACGCATCGCGCAGCTGTTCGAGAAGTACCGCGATCAGGACCCTGACTGGGCCGATCTTGAATTGGTGTGGCTCGCCGAAGCCACCGGCATTCACCGCATCGCCACGCTGGACGTGGCCGACTTCAGCGTCTACCGCATCCACGGCCGCAAGCGCTTCGAACTGGAACTGTTGCGCTGACTCACCACTCGGCCACGCTGCCATCGCCGTGCCGCCACACCGGGTTGTGCCATTCGGCGCGTGGCGTGATGCGTGCAACACGCGGTCTTCATCGATGACGACACCAAGGCCGGGTTTCGGGACGCGGCCGTGGAAGTCCAGGCCGAAGTCGACGGTGTTGCCGAAAGCCGCGCGCACCGCGGCGACCACGGCCACCGCTTGGTCGACGGAGAGGGCCTGGTCGATGCCGGCGATGGCGCTCATCAGCACGGCGCCGCCGCGATAGAAGTGAGCGCGGTACATCGTCTGCCAGTGGTCGTTGATGCGCGTCGGGTCCTGGCCGATCAACGTGGCACCAAGCTCCTGCACCGCGGTTTCGACGGTGAGCGCGCGGCCTTCCAGCGCGGGCTCGCCCCAGCCGGTGATGCCCTCGTCGGTCTCGATCTTCAGGAACATCCACCGGGGTGCGACGCGGTAGGTGGTGAACGACGTGATCTTCATCGCTTCAGCGCTTCTCGCTTCGATTCGTCGCGGTCCCGCCTCGCGCTGCCGTGGCTTGCGGCGCGCCGAGGGTGGCGCGTTGCGGCGGGCCTCGAGCAGCACCCGCAAGTCTTCCTCGGCATGCGCGATCAAAACGATCGCTGCGCGCTCGGCCACCTTGGCATCGCCCTTTTCGATGGCCACGCACACCGCTTCGTGCATCGGCAGTGACTGCGCCGGCCCGCCGGGCTTTTGCGACACGATCTCGAAGCTGGCCTTCAGCATCGCCGACAACGCTTCCTGCATCTGGCGCACGTATTGGTTGCCGCAGGCCGACAAGATGGTGGTGTGGAACGCGAGGTCGGCCTCGACATAGTCGCCCTTGCCGGCCACGGCGCGCACCATCGCCATGTAGGCGGCACGCAGGGCGCGCCGCTCGGTGTCGCTGGCGCGCTCGGCGGCCAGACGTACGGCGGCGGGCTCGACGATGCGGCGCAGCTCCATCAGGTCACGCGCCATCGTCGGGTCGGATTCGGCCGACTCGGCGCGCCACGCAATCACCTGCGGATCGAACAGGTTCCATCGCGAGGGCTCGAGCACCAGCGTGCCGATTCGGCGGCTGACTTCCAGCACGCCTTTGGCCACCAGGGATTTGATCGCTTCACGAATGACGATGCGGCTGTAGCCGAAGCGTTCGCACAACTCGGGCTCGGACGGCACGACTTGGCCCGGTCGGTAGCGGCCCGAACAGATGTCACGCCCCAGTTGTTCGACCACTTGCTTGTGAAACGTGGCGCGCGGCGCGACGCGAGGGGTGCTCATGGGCTTTTTATAGCACGTATGACGTAACTACAAGCACGCAACCATGGATGTGACGAGTTGTGAGAACAATCACCATAGATAGATAGGTGTTTGCACCAATCATCCAAACATCATACGTCTTATAAATTGCCGCCATGGAATCACGCCCAAGCCAAACCCTGTTCGACCTTTCCGGCCGCACCGCCTTGATCACGGGCTCGAGCCGTGGCATCGGTTTTGCGCTGGCCCGCGGCCTGGGCCAAGCGGGCGCTGCGGTGGTGGTCAACAGCCGCCAGCAGGCTGTGGTCGATGAAGCGGTGGCGCGACTGAAGGCCGAAGGCGTCAACGCGCGCGGCGCTGCGTTCGACGTTGCCGACGAAGCATCGGTCGCCGGCGCGTTTGCAGCCTTCGACCGCGACGGCGTGATCATCGACATCCTGATCAACAACGCGGGCATCCAACATCGCAAGCCAATGCTCGAGCTCGAGCTGGCCGACTGGCAGCGCGTGATCGACACCAACCTCACCGCGGCCTTCCTTGTCGGGCGCGAAGCGGCGCGGCGCATGGTGGCGCGTGGGCGCGGCGGCAAGATCATCAACATCGGCTCGCTGACCAGCGAGTCCGCGCGCGCGACGGTGGCGCCGTACACGGTGGCCAAGGCGGGCATCAAGCTGCTGTCGAAGGCGATGGCTGCCGAGTGGGCCAAGTTCGACATCCAGGCCAACTCGATCGGCCCGGGCTACATCCTCACCGACATGAATCAGGCGCTGATCGACAACAAAGAATTCGACGCCTGGGTCAGGGCCAGCAATCCGGCAGGGCGCTGGGGCAAGCCCGAGGAATTGGTGGGCACCGCCGTGTTCCTGGCCTCGGCCGCGTCGAACTACGTCAATGGCCAGATCATCTACGTCGATGGTGGTTGGCTTTCGGTACTGTGAGGCGGTGTTGTGAGTATGGCGAGTCGAATCACCGACCTCGAGGTCTATTGCACGGCACCCGAGGGCATCAACCTCGTGGTGGTGAAGATCACGACCAACCAGCCTGGTCTGGTCGGCTACGGCTGCGCCACCTTCTCGTATCGCCACTTGGCGGTGAAGTGCCTGCTCGAGGAATACCTGCGCCCACTGCTGATCGGGCGCGACGCGCAGGCGATCGAAGAGCTGTGGCAGTTGATGCACCAGAACGCCTACTGGCGCAACGGCCCGATCGAGAACAACGCGATCTCAGGCGTGGACATGGCGTTGTGGGACATCAAGGGCAAGGCCGCCGGGCTGCCGCTGTATCAACTCTTCGGCGGCAAGTGCCGCGAGGGTGTGCCGATCTATCGCCACGCCGACGGACGTGATCTGGCCGAGCTTTGCGACAACATCCGCAAGTACCGCGAGCAGGGCATCACGCACATCCGCTGCCAGAGCGGCGGGTATGGCGGCGGCAAATACGGCGCGGCCCCACCGACCGCACCCCGCGGTGCCGCCGACGGCGTCTACCTCGACACCCGCACGTACATCCGCGAGACGGTGAAGATGTTCGAAGGCATCCGCGCGCGCATCGGTTTTGACGTTGAGCTTTGCCATGACGTGCACTCGCGCCTGAAGCCGATGGACGCCGTGCGCATGGCCTGTCAGCTCGAGCCGTGTGAGCTCTTCTTCCTCGAAGACGCGCTGGCGATCGAAGACCTGGAATGGCTGCACGAGTTGCGCCAGCACTCGCGCACGCCGATCGCGATCGGTGAGCTCTTCAATCACCCGCTGGAATGGAAGCGCGTGATCGCCGGGCGTCTGATCGACTTCGTGCGCGTGCACCTTAGTCAGGCCGGCGGCATCACGCCGTCACGCAAGCTTCAGATCTTCGCCGAGCAGTACGGCGTGCGCACGGCGTGGCACGGCCCCGGCGACATGACGCCTTTCGCGCATGCGGCCAACATCCACATCGACCTGGCAGCGCGCAACTTCGGCCTTCAGGAATGGTCGGGCACCGAGCCGCCCAACTTCATCATCCAGGAACTCAAAGGCCCGCGCGAGGCGTTGCTGGATGTGTTTCCCGGCCTGCCCGAGTTCCGCGACGGCTATGTCTACGCGAACGACCAGCCTGGCCTGGGTGTCGCCTTCGACGAAGCGCAGGCCGCGAAATACCCTTGCGACAGCGGCGTGACCACGTGGACGCAAACGCGTCTGACCGACGGCACGTTGCAGGTTCCTTGAACGATCGACCCCTCACGCACAGGAAACGACATGACGATCACACGCACGCTTATCGCGCTCTCGGCCCTTGCACTGAGCTGCGGCGCCGCCTTCGCCGAAGTCAAGGCCAAGATCGGCCACGCGATGCCCGAGTCGCACCCGCAGGCCGCGGCGATGAACAAGTTCGCCGAGCTGGCCGGCACCTACACCAAGGGCAACGTCAAGGTGCAGGCCTTCCACAGCGGCGTGCTCGGCAGCGACGAGAAGCAGTTGCAAGCGGCGCAGGCCGGCACGCAAGAGCTGTACATCGGCACGCTGGCGCCGCTGTCGGCGCGCGTGAAGGAAGTGCAGGTGTGGGACCTGCCGTTCCTCTTCGCGAACGAGAAAGAGGTCTACGCGGTGCTCGACGGCGCCTCGTCGAAGAAGATCTTCGCGGCCATCGAGCCCAGCGGCCTGGTGGGCCTGACCTGGACCGGCATGGGTTTTCGCAACCTGTCCAACAGCAAGCGCAGCGTGACCAAGGTCGAAGACATCAGCGGCCTGAAGGTGCGCGTGATGACCAACCCGGTCGCGTTGGACACCTGGAAGACGCTGGGCGCCAACGCCACGCCGATGGCGTTCGCCGAAGTGTTCCCCGCCCTCGAGATCAAGGCGCTGGACGGGCAAGAGAACCCGCTGCTGCACATGTACGCCAACAAGATGCAGGAAGTGCAGAAGTTCATCTCGGTGACAAACCACGTCTACACGCCGGTGGCGCTGGTGGCGTCGAAGAAGTTCTGGGACACGCTGTCGGCCGACGACAAGGCAGGCGTGCAGAAGGCCGCGACCGAAGCGGGCCTGTTTCAACGCAAGCTGCTCGACGAAGGCAACGCCGACGTGATTGCCAAGTTCAAGGCCGCGGGCGTGACCGTCGACACCGTGCCGCTGGCCGAGCTGGAGAAGATCCAGAAGAGGGTCGAGCCGGTGATGGCGAAGTTCGCGCCGCAGATCGGCGAGGAATTCGTCAAGGGCTTCCAGGCCGAGATCGCGAAGGTCCGCGCAGGGAAGTAGGCCGCGCGGGCAACGTCACCTCGACAGCGCTGTGGGCAAGACGATGAAGGCACTGGCCGACACGCTGACGCGCGCGCTCGAGGTCGTGATGGTCGCGTGCCTGGCCGTGATGCTGGTGATGGTGTTCGGGAACGTGGTTCTGCGCCTGTTCTTCAACACCGGCATCGACCTGTCGGAAGAGATCCCCCGCTTCGCCTTCGTGTGGATGACTTTCCTGGGCGCGGTGGTCGGCATGCGGCGCCGCGCGCACCTGGGCGTGGACATCGTGGTGCAGATGCTGCCCGCGTTCGGCCGCAGGGTGTGCTGGGCCATCAGCCAGGCGGTGATGCTGCTGTGTTGCGTGATCATCGTCTACGGCACCTGGCTTCAGCACGACATCATCCGCGGTAACGCCTCACCGGTGGCGCAGCTGAGCATGTTGTGGGTGTTCGGTGTCAGCTACATCACTGGCACGGCGATCGCGATCATTTGCGCTTCGAACCTGCTTCGCCTGATCGCCGGCAAGGTGGCCGACGACGAGTTGATCGACGTGCACGAGGAAGGCATGGCCGATGCCCTCGAGGCGCAGCGCGAAATGCTTGCGCACCCGCTGAACGACGGCGACAGCCGCGCCAGCACCAGACCATGATCATCTTCGTCTTCATCGCCTCGCTGCTCGGCTTCATGGCGCTGGGCATGCCGGTCGCGTTCGCGCTTATCGCCTGCGGCTTGTCGATGATGCTGTACATGGGCGTCACCGATCCGCAGATCGTGATCCAGAACATGTGGGACGGTGCGAACAGCTTCCCGCTGCTGGCGGTGCCGTTCTTCATGCTGGCTGGCGAGTTCATGAACGCCGGCGGCATGACGCGCCGGATCATCCTGATGGCGATGTCGTGGATCGGGCACATCCGAGGCGGCCTGGGCTATGTCGCCGTGGCGGCGGCCGTGATCATGGCGTCGCTGTCGGGCTCGGCCGTGGCCGACACCGCCGCGCTGGCGGCGGTGCTGGTGCCGATGATGCGCAACGCCGGTTACGACATCAACCGCTCGTGCGGCCTGATCGCCTGCGGCGGCATCATCGCGCCGGTGATCCCGCCGTCGATCGCGATGATCCTCTACGGCGTCACCGGTGGCGTGTCGATCACCAAGCTGTTCATCGCCGGCATCGTGCCGGGCGTGCTGATGGGTGTGGCGATCATGCTCGCGTGGCGCTGGTCGATCGGACGCGAGAACGTCAAGGTCGAACCCAGGCGCACGATGTCCGAGCGCATGAAGGCCACGCGCGACGCACTGTGGGCGCTGGTGCTTCCCATCGTCATCATCGGCGGCCTCAAGTTCGGTGCATTCACACCGACCGAAGCGGCGGTGATCGCAGCGATGTATTCGCTGTTCGTCGGTTTGGTGGTCTATCGCGAGATCAAGCCGCGACAGATCTTCCACCTGTTCTACCGCGCCGCCGAAACCACCGCGGTGATCATGTTCCTGGTGTCGGCTGCCGGGGTGTCGGCTTGGCTGATCACCACCGCCAACATCCCTCAGCAACTGGCCGACCTCGTCAAGCCGCTGATGGGCGACCCGAAGCTGCTGGTCTTCGTGTTGATGCTGCTGGTGCTGCTGGTGGGCACGGCGCTCGACTTCACGCCCACCGTGCTGATCATGACGCCGGTGCTGATGCCGGTGCTCAAGCAGGCCGGCATCGACCCGGTGTACTTCGGCGTGTTGTTCATCATGAACAACGCGATCGGTCTGGTGACGCCGCCAGTGGGCACCGTGCTTAACGTTGTTTGCGGCGTCGCGAAGATCCCGATGAGCGGCGCGATCAAGGGCGTGTTGCCCTTCATGGTCGCGCAGGCCATGGTCATGTTCCTGCTGGTGCTGTTCCCGCAGGTCGTGATGTGGCCGCTGCAGTGGATGACGGCTCGATGAAGACGCCCGAAGGTCTGACATGAAGATCCTCTTTCACGGCACGAACGCCGCCAACTTCCGTCAAGGCTTCGAGCAGATGCTCGAGCACGGGCACACGATCGTCGAGGTGGGCGACGCGCTGTCGGCACCGGGCGAAGCACAGCACTTCGAGACGGCCGACGTGATCGTGGGCAACAAGCTCGATGCGTCGATGCCCCAGCCGCGGCGACTGCGCCTGTATCAAGCGCCTGCAGCAGGCACCGACGCGATCGACGTGACCGCCTTGCCCCCGCAAGCGGCGCTGTGCAACTGCCACGGCCACGAAGACGCCATCGCCGAGTACGTGTTCGCCGCGCTGCTGGCGCGCCACGTGCCGTTGACGCAGGCCGACGCCGACCTGCGCACGGGGCAATGGACCTTCTTCGCCGGCCGGCCGAACGCACTGCGCACCGAACTGGGCAGCCAGACGCTCGGCTTGCTGGGCTTCGGCCACATCGCCAAGGCCATCGCCGTTCGCGCCAAGGCGTTCGGCATGCGCGTGCACGCCGCCAACCGCAGTGTGATCGCGAACGACCACGTCGACCGCGCCTATGCGCTGAGCGATCTGCATGCCTTCCTGGGCAGCACCGACATCGTGGTGGTCAGCCTGCCGCTCGCGCCGCAGACGAAAGGCATCGTGGACGATGCGGCACTGCGCGCCATGCGGCCGTCGGCCTGGATCGTCAACGTCGGGCGCGGGCCCGTAATCGCCGAGCAGGCGCTGTATGACGCGCTGCACACGAAGCGCCTTGGCGGCGCCGTGATCGACACCTGGTACCAATACCCCAGCGCCGACCAGCCCGCGTGCGCGCCATCGAAGCTGGACTTCGCGTCACTGCCGAACGTGCTGATGACGCCGCACATGTCCGGCTGGACCCGCGGCACCGTTCAGCGGCGTCAACAGACCATGGCCGACAACATCGCCCGACTGGCCGCGGGGCGGCCGTTGATCAACGTACTGCACCCCGCTTCGACATGACCCAAGGAGACCCAAGATGAAGATGACCCGCCGACTGCTCGCTTGCGCCGCTGCTGCTGCCGCTGCGATGGTGTGCATGACCCCAACCGCCTTCGCGGCCAAGTTCAATCTGAAGTTGGGCCACGCGGTCAACCCGACCGACGGCCAGCACGCGGCGGCCGTGAAGCTGGCCGAACTGGTCAAGCAGCGCACCAACGGCGACGTGGAAATAACGATCTACCCGGCCAATCAGTTGGGCAACGACGCGGCGATGATCAACGGCGTGCGCGGCGGCACGATCGACATCGTGTCGAGCGGCGCGTCCAATTTCAACGGCATCGTCGCGAACACCGCCGCGATGGAGTTGCCATTCGTCTTCCGCAGTGCCCAGCACGCCTACGCGGTGCTCGACGGCCCGGTCGGCACCGGTGTGCTGAACGAGCTGGCACCGCACGGCCTGAAGGGCCTGGCCTATTGGGAAAACGGCTGGCGCGCCTTCACCAACAACAAGCGCCCGGTGCGCACGCCCGACGACCTGAAGGGCCTGAAGATCCGCTCGACGCCGAACCCGTATCACATCCAGGCGTTCAAGCTGCTGGGCATGAACCCGTCGCCGATGCCGATCGCCGAGCTGTACACCGCCCTCGAGACCGGTACCTTCGACGCGCAGGAGCACCCGATCAACGTCACCTGGTCGGCCAAGTTCCATGAAGTGCAGAAGCACCTGACGATCAGCAACCACGTCTACTCGCCGCTGATCCTGGTGATGAACAAGGCCAAGTTCGAAAGCCTGCCGGCGAACGTGCAGACCATCGTGGTCGACGCCGCGCGTGAAGCCGCGAAGTACCAGCGCGACCTGAACGCGGGCAACGCCGGCAAGGTGGTGGCCGACCTGAAGAAGTCGGGCATGCAGGTGATCGAAACGGTCGACATGGCGCCGTTCCAGAAGATCGTGTCGGAGTCGATCGCCAAGACTTTTGCCGAGAAGAACGGACCTGCGCTGTTGCAGGCCATCGAGGCCACGAAGTAACCGGCGCGGCCACGCGAGCCGCATGGGCAAGCTCAGCGCTGCGTTCTTCCGGCTCGCCGAAGGCCTGCTGGTCTTGATGCTGACACTCATGGTGATCATGGTGTTCGGCAACGTGGTGCTGCGCTACGGCTTCAATTCGGGCATCGATTTTTCGGAAGAGCTGTCGCGGTTCTTCTTTATCTGGATCACGTTCCTGGGCGCCATCATCGCGATGCGCGAGAACGCGCACTTGGGTCTGGACACGGTGATCCGCGTGCTGCCGCGCGCCGGCAAAAAGTTCTGCTTCGGCTTGTCGAACCTGTTGATGCTCGGCTGCTGCGCGCTGATGTTCTACGGCACGTGGCGCCAGCACCAGATCAACGCGACGACGATGTCGCCGGTGACGGGCCTGCCGATGATCTGGGTCTACGGTGTGGGCTACATCGCAAGCCTCGCGATGGGCTCGCTCATCCTCGGCAACCTGGTGAAGCTGGCGCGCGGGCGGATTGCCGACGCCGACCTGATCCAGGTGCACGACTCGGAAGACGACGCCGTCGCGCACGTGACGCACGCGCCGGCCGATGCGAAGCGCGCGGCTCCATGACGATCCTCGTCTTCGTCGTCTCTCTGCTTGGCGCGATGGCGCTGGGCATGCCACTGGCGTTCTCGCTGCTGGTTTCGGGTGTTGCATTGATGCTGCACCTGGACCAGTTCGACACCCAGATCGTGTCGCAGAACCTGATCAGCGGCGCCGACAACTTCCCGTTGATGGCGGTGCCGTTCTTCATGCTCGCCGGCGAGTTGATGAACGCGGGCGGCATGAGCCGGCGCATCGTCAACTCGGCGATGGTCTGGGTGGGGCACTTCCGTGGCGGCCTGGGCTACGTGGCCGTATTCGCCGCGCTGGTGATGGCCAGCCTGTCGGGCTCGGCGGTGGCCGACACCGCGGCGCTGGCGGCCGTATTGATGCCGATGATGCGCAAGGCCGGCTACCGCATGGACCGCTCGGCAGGGCTGATCGCCGCGGGCGGCATCATCGCGCCGGTGATTCCGCCGTCGATCGGCTTCATCCTCTTCGGCGTGATCGGCGGGGTGTCGATCTCGAAGCTGTTCATGGCGGGCATCGTGCCCGGCCTGATGATGGGCGCAGCACTCATCGTTACGTGGTGGCTGGTGGCGCGCAACGACCGTGTGGACGTTGCCCCCAAGGTGCCGATACGCGAGCGCGTGCGCGTGACCGCCGACGCGTTCTGGAGCTACCTGCTCGCCTTCACCATCATCGGCGGCATGAAGGCCGGCATCTTCACGCCCACCGAAGCGGCGGTGGTGGCGGTGGTGTATTCGCTGCTGGTGGGTCTGTTCATCTACCGCGAGATCAAACCGAAGGCCTTGTACGGAATCATCCTCGCCGCCGGCAAAACCTCGGCGATCGTGATGTTCCTGGTCGCCGCGGCGCTGGTGTCGGCGTGGTTGATCACAGTGGCCAACATTCCGGCGCAGATCGTCACGCTGATGACACCGTTCATCGACAACAAGATGCTGTTGATGGCGATGCTGATGCTGCTGGTGGTGGTGGTCGGCACCGCGCTCGACTTCGCTCCGACCGTGCTGATCCTCACGCCGGTGCTGATGCCGCTGGTACGCCAAGCCGGGATCGACCCGGTGTATTTCGGCGTGCTCTTCATCATGAACAACGCCATCGGCCTGCTGACGCCGCCGGTGGGCACGGTGCTGAATGTTGTCTGCGGCGTCGGCCGCGTGCCGATGCACGACGTCATCAAGGGCGTGTGGCCGTTCCTGCTGTCGCAGTTGGTCGTGCTGGCGCTGCTGATCGTCTTTCCCGAGATCGTGCTGGTGCCGCTGCGCTGGTTGACGAGTTGAAGAATCGAAAGGAGACATCGATGCACAAGTCCCGCCGCCTACTGACCCAGGCCCTGATCGTCGCCGCAAGCGTCTTCGCGTTCGCCCCTGCCGGCGCGCAAGACGCTAAGCGCGCCAAGCTGGGCCACTCGTTCACCGACGCGCACCCGCGCGCGACCGCGATGAAGCAATTCGCCGCCGCGGTCGAGAAGGCCACCGGCGGCAAGGTGGCCATCGAGGTCTTCGGCAGCGCGACGCTCGGCTCCGAGGACAAGATGCTGATCGCGGTGCAAAGCGGCACGCAGGACCTGTACATGGGTTCGCTCGCGCCGGTCTCCGCGCGCAAGAAGGAGATGCAGATCTTCGACGTGCCCTTCATCTTCGGCAGTGACGCCGAAGCCGCGTTCGTGCTCGACGGGGCGGTGGGTCGCAAGATGCTCGACGGCCTGGGCGACATGAACATGCAGGGCCTGGTGTGGGCCGGCGGCGCGTTCCGCAACATGTCCAACAGCAAGCGCCCGCTGACCAGCATGGCCGACATGAAGGGCCTGAAGGTGCGCGTGATGCAAAGCCCGATGGCGCTGGCCAGCTTCAACGCGATGGGCATGAACGCGGTGCCGATGGCCTTCACCGAGGTCTACCCAGCCCTCGAGATCAAGGCGCTCGACGGCTACGAACACCCCGTGGTCGACATGTACGCGAACAAGATGTTCGAGGTGCAGAAGTTCTTGACGATCACGAACCACGTCTACACGCCGGTGGCACTCGTCGCATCGAAGCGCTGGTGGTCAAGCCTGACACCCGAGCAGCAGCAGGCGGTGCAGAAGGTGGCTGAAGAAACGCGCACCGTGCAGCGCAAGGCCGAACTCGAGCAGGCCGCATCGGTGGTCGGCGAGCTGAAGGCCAAGGGCATGTCGGTGGGCGAGATGCCGCCAGCCGAACTCGACAAGATCCGCGCCGCCGTGCAACCGGTGGTGGACAAGAACGCCGAAGCGATCGGGCCGGACTTCGTGCAGTCGTTTTACGGCGAGGTGAAGAAGTTCCGGGCTGGCAACCGCTGAGCCGAGGAGTTGTGCATCGATGGAGCCACCGCAGGAAGACCTGTTCGTCCCCAGCCGCTTCGATCCCACCGAAGAGCAGCTGGCCATCCAGCGTTCGCACGACGCACATCTGATCGTCGAGGCGGCGGCTGGCGCTGCGAAGACGACCACGCTGGCGTTGCGCGTGGCACAAGCCCTGCAACGCGGCGCATCGGCGTCGTCGGTGCTCGTCCTCACCTACACGCAGCCGGCGGTGCAGGCTTTGCACGGCAAGCTGCAACTCGTCGGCGTGACCGCTGGGGTGCGCGCCAAGCTGCGCATCCGCACGTTCGAAGGCTTCGCACGAGAGGTGCTGCGCGACCACGAGCGCTCGAACGTACCGGTCTACGACAGGGCCGAACTGCTGCGGCCGTTCGTGCTGACGGCCATCGACCGGGTGCGCCGAAACCCGGACGGGCGCGGGGTCGACGAATATCAATTCGAGGGATCGGGTGATGCGGCTGTCGAGGGTTATCTCAGCGAGTTCTTCCACCTCAAAGGCACGATGCAGTTGGTGCTCGAGGGCGACGGCCGCCGCGTGACGCCGACGTTGGCAGCAGACCTTGGGCGCGACTACGCGATGCTGCGTGTGTTGATCGCGTACGAGCGCGAGCGTCGCGGCGGGCACCCCGACCATCCGCGCTTTCGGGCGATCGGCGACGCAACATACGACCTGGCGCGGCTGCTGATGAGTGAAGACGAGCCGGAACTGCGCACGCAGCTTTTGGCCAAGTCCTTCGAGTTCGTTGCGCTCGATGAGATGCATGACCTCAACCGGGCGATGTTCACCGTGCTGCGGGCCGTGCTGGATGCGAACCGGCGCGCGGGGTTCGTCGGCGTAGGTGATCGCGATCAGGTCATTCACGCCCTGGCTGGTGCCAGGGCCGAGTTCATGGGCGAGGCATTCGATCGCGAGGTCGCGCGCGCGAAGCGCCTCCCACTCTCGGCGTCGTACCGTTTTGGTTCCAACCTGGCGAAAGCTGCGGGCCGTGTTTCGCGCAAGCCGTATGCATCGCGGGCGCAGCGCAAGACCACGATCGATGCTCGACGTTGCGATTCGCGGCAGAGCGCATGCAAGGCGATCGTGGATGCTGCGATCGAGCGGCAAGCCTCTTCGCCCAAGGCTGCGATGGGCGAATTCGCCGTCCTGTTGCGGCACGCGCATCAATCGATCGGTATCGAAAACCTGCTGATCGAATCCCACATCCCCTACGTGACACAGGGTATGGAGTCATATCTCTTTCGTCCGGAAGTTCTGCTGGTGCGCGCGCTGCTGGCGTACGCGATGGACGACTTCGGCTCGATCCAGAGCATGCCCACGCGTCGCGAAGCGGCGCGGGCGCTGCTGCTGTTCGGTGGCGGCGTCCTCGACGTTGGTGACGGCGACGGTGGCAGCAAGGGCGCCGAGCAGCACGAGCTTCAGCGTGAGGCGCTCGACAGCGTCGCCGACAACCCGCGGCTGTTGACGGTTTTCTTCGAGAACCAGGTGATGCGCAACGGCACGCCGCAGGCGCGCGCACTCATGACGGCCGCCGTCGACGCCGCTCGCGTGCATGCCGCCACGGGTGCCGGCGGGGATGCGCTGCGCAGCGTGATCGATGCACTGCAACCGCAGGTGCTGGCAGCACGTGCGCTGGTGTCGTCGGCGCGGGTACGTCAGGTGCGCGCCAATCTCGACGGCCTGGTGGCGTCTGCCGCCGCGTACGAACGCGTTGGCGACTTCTTCATGGCGCTGAACGGCTTCGAGGTCCGCCGAAGCGCGCTCGCGGTCACGAAGAGCCTGGTACTGTCGACGATCGAAGCGGCCAAGGGCCTCGAGTACGACCACGTTGTCATGCCCTTCATGAACGAGCACGAGTTTTCCGCGGGTGGCGAGGTGGACGACCGCAACCTGTTCTACGTCGGCATCACCCGCGCGAAGTCACGTTTGACGCTGCTGTGGGATGTGGAGCGGCCGAGTCGGCATTTGGTCGATGCGGGTCTGGTCGCGCGATTCACGCCTACTTCGTCTTGAACCTGGCCAACTGCTCCAGCGCCCAGCGCTCATAGCTGCCACCCTTGTACGCGCTGCCCATCGACTGCAACACGCGCTTGATGATCTCGTCGGCTTGGGCATGCCGCCCTGCGTGCACCAGGTAGGCCGAGCCGCAGAGGTGCCACAACGGCTGGCGCTCGGCCGGCAGGGCCTCGAGCGGCTGCATCCACGTGATCGTGGCGATCGCGTCGTCGTTCGGCAGCGCGTCGAACAGCTTCGCGCGGTTGTAGCCCTGCATCAGGTCCGATTCGCACCAGCGCCGGTACAGCGCTTCGGCACCGCGTGGCCGCGGCTCGCCGCGCTTGCGGCCTTCGTTCAACGAGCGCAGCACTGGCACGAGTTGGTCGCCCTGAATGTCGACGAGCACGGCCTGCATCCAGCGCACGAACGGTGTCTCACGGCCCGATGACAGCGCGGTTTCGAAACGCGCTGCGATCACGTCTGCGGCAGCGTCACGACGCAACACGCTGTTGTGCGCCCACATGGCGTTGGCATACGGGTTCTTCGGGTCGACGTCGATCGCGCGTTGGTAGTGCACGACGGGTGTGGTGCGCTGGCCGTCGCGCCAGCGCAGGTATTCGGCCCAGCCCAGGTGCGCGTGCACGTCGCCCTGGCGCGTGCCCTGCGCCGCTGCGACTTCACGGCCGAGCACGGGCACGATCTTCTGCGTGATGCTCGAGAAGGTCTGGCCGTCGCGAACCGAGATGTTGCGCAACCATGTCATGCCGCAATCGGCCTGCGCCGACTGCACTGCGGCCTTGCTGGCCGCCGCGGGCGCGCGCGCCGACAGCTCGTCGAAGTTGCTCCACGCCGAAGCATAGTCGCCACCGGTGCACAGGGTGGTGGCAGCCTCGAGTTCCTTCGCATAGGCCACCGCTGCGGCAGCCTCGCGCGCCAGCGCTTGTCGCTCGGACGCTTGTCGTACCTGCTCCTGCCGCTGCGCTTCGAGACGCTGCTGCTGCACCCACCACGCCGTGCTTGCGCCCGCCACGACCAGCGCCGCGCCCAACCACCACCAGCGCCGCCACCACGCCGGCCGCGCGAACTGCGCCGCGACCTCGGCCGCAAGGTTGCCCTTGGGTTGCAGCACCGTCACCGCGCCGAGGTAGGGCGGCAGGCGGTCGAAGGGCGTCGGTGCGGCCATCACCGGCAATACACGCCCCGATGGACGTGGCCAGCGTGCCTGCGCCAGCGACAGCTCGGTCAGTGCATAGCTGCCGGGCTCGACGGACTCGGGGCTGATGAGAAAGACATAGCGATCGGCGTCGTCGACCGCGTCGCGGATGCGGTCGTGATACGAGCCGCCGACCGGCAGGTCATGGCGATCGAAGAAGACCTCATGGCCGTCGGCTTCGAGCGCCAGCGTCAGCGGCTCGGCCACGGGGCGCTGTTCGGAGGCGTAGGACAGGAAGATCTTCATTCGCATTAGGCTAGCGTGCGCGCGTTGCTTGCACACAGGAACAAACGATGCCTTACGTCGAAAGGTTCGTCACGCCATCATGAACCACCCACTGACCGACCGCGTGCGCGAAGCCGCACTTCGCATCCAGAGCGAACTGGCCGACGAACGCACGCCCTTCGTGTTCGACGAGTGGTATGTCGCGGCCTTCGCCGACGAAGTCACGCGCACGCCGCTCGCGCGCCGGTTGCTGGGCATCCCGGTGATGCTGCTGCGTCGAACCGACGGCGGCGTGATGGCGCTGGAAGACCGCTGCGCGCATCGCTCGATGCCGCTGTCGCTGGGCAGCGTCGAGGGCGACACCATCGTCTGCGCTTATCACGGCGCGCGTTTCGGTTGCGACGGCGTGTGCCAAGTCGTGCCGTCGCAAACCGTCGTGCCGCCGGGCGCGCGCGTGCGCGCGTTTCCCGTCGAACAGCACGGGCCGCTGGTGTGGATCTGGATGGGTGTCGAAGCGCCTACGCACGCCGCGCCGCACCCCGCGTGGATCGATGACGAAGATCCTTCGACGTTGCTCGCAACGGGCGGTTGGGCCGCGTCGCGCCAACGCCTGCACATGCGCGCCAGCTACGTGCGCCTGCACGAGAACCTGCTCGACCTGACGCACCTGAGCTTCCTGCACGCCAAGAGCTTCGGCACGCCCGACTACGCCAGCGCGCCGTATCAATCGACGATCGATGTTGACGCCGGCCGCTTCGTGCTCGAGCGCAGCGTGGTGCCCACGCGCCTGCCACCGATCTGGGCCAAGCCCACGGGGCTCGAGGGTGTCGACGCAGCGCGCATCGCAACGTCGACCTTCGTGTCGCCCGCGCTGCACGAGGTGTTCGTGCGCTTCCACGCCTGCGACCGTCCGCCCGAAGAGCAACCTTCACGCGCGATCCGAACCGCACACATCGTCACGCCCGAATCAGCGACCAGCACGCACTACTTCATCCACCACGGCCGCAACTTCGCGCTCGAGAACAGCGAGATCACCAGCTTCATGCACCAGCAGTTGCTGCTCGCATTTCAGGAAGACATCGACGGGCTCGAGGCGGTCGAACGCAACCTGGCGAACTACGCGCCAGGCACGGCGCACGAAATCTCGTTTCGCGCCGATGCACCGTCGTTGGCGATGCGGCGGTGGTTGAAGCGCAGGGCGATGGGAACGGCCGGCGCGACGATCTAGGCGAGAGCCTCCACCTCGACCGCCGTCACCTTAAACCCCGGAATCTTCCCGTCGGGGTCGATCGCGTCGCCAGTGAGCCGGTTAGCCGGCGATTCCCAGAACGCGAACGGGATGAAGACCTCGCCAGCCTTCATCGCCGAGCTGATCTCGGCCACCAGTTCCACCGCGCCGTGGTGCGACAGCACGCGCACGCGCTGGCCGTCGCGGATGCGGCGCTTCTTCGCGTCGCGCTCGTTCATCGACACGCGGCCTTCGGGGCTGAGGGTGTGCAACGCCTGCGAGCGCCGAGTCATCGAACCGGTGTGCCAGTGCTCGAGCACGCGGCCGGTGGACAGCACCAGCGGGTGTGCGCGATGCGGCTGCTCGGGGCCGGCGGCGTAGCGCGCGGGGCGGATCAGTGCGCGGCCCGACGCGCGCGGGAAGTGGTCGATGAAGACGACGGCGTGGCCGGGGTGATCTTCGTCGTCGGCGGGGGTCATCACCGCGTCTTCGCGGATCAAGCGCGACCACGGCACGCCTTTCAGCGGTTCCATCGTCGAGCGCATCTCTTCGTACACGCGAGCGACCGGCGCTTCGCGCGCTTCGTGGCCGTCGCCGTCGCTGGCTTGCCAGTAGGTCCAGTCGAGGCCGATGCGGCGCGCGATCTGTTCGATGATCCACAGGTCTTGCCGCGCCTGCCCGGTTGGTGCCATCGCAGGCCGGCCGATCTGGATCAGCCGGTCGGTGTTCGTGACCGTGCCCCACTTCTCGTACCAGGCCGACCCGGGCAGCACCACGTCGGCCAGGATCGCGGTTTCGGTGGGGAAGATGTCCTGCACCACCAGATGGCCGAGGCCCGCGAGTGCCTTGCGTGCGTGGTCCAGGTCGGGGTCCGACATCGCGGGGTTTTCGCCTTCGACGAACATGCCGCGGATGCGGCCTTCGCTTGCGGCATGCATGATTTCCACGACCGTCAGACCGGGCGTGCTGTCCAGCGGCGTGTTCCACAGCGACTCGAACGTCATGCGCTTGTCGTCGTCGTTCACGCGCTGGTAGTTCGGCAACATCATCGGGATCAAACCCGCGTCGCTTGCACCTTGCACGTTGTTCTGGCCGCGCAGCGGGTGCAGCCCGGTGCCGGGGCGACCGATCTGGCCGGTGACGAGCGCGAGCGCGATCAGGCAGCGCGCGTTGTCGGTGCCGTGCACGTGCTGGCTGATGCCCATGCCCCACAGGATCATCGACGCCTTGCTGGTTGCGTAGGCGCGCGCGACCTCGCGCAGCGTGTCGGCGGGGATGCCGCAGATGGCGGCCATCTTCTCGGGCGTGGCCTCGCGGATCACGGGCACCAGCGCGTCGAACCCTTCGACGCGGTCGCGCACGAAGGCCTGGTCGACCAGACCTTCGCTGATGATCACGTTGCAGCATCGCGGACAGCAGCGCAACGTCGGTGTCGGGCTTGAACGCCAGGTGCCACTTCGCGTGACGCGTCAGCGGCGTCGCGCGTGGGTCGGCAACGATGAGCTTCGTGCCGCGCTTGACCGCGTTCTTGATGAAGCTGGCGGCCACCGGATGGTTGCTCGACGGGTTGGCGCCGATCAACAGCACGACCTCGGCGTGCTGCACGTCCTGCACCGGGTTGCTGACCGCACCCGAGCCGATGCCTTCGAGCAGCGCGGCCACCGACGACGCATGGCACAGCCGGGTGCAGTGGTCGACGTTGTTGGTGCGAAAGCCCGTGCGCACCAGCTTCTGGAACAGGTACGCCTCTTCGTTGCTGCCCTTCGCCGATCCGAAGCCGGCCAGCGGCGCGTTGCGGCCGGTTTCGTTCGGCGCCGCGGTGTCGCGAATGCGTGCGAAGCCTGCGGCCGCAAGGTCCAGCGCTTCGTCCCACGTGGCTTCGCGGAACAGGGCCGACAACGCGAGTTCGCCGCGCGAAACCCGGTCGATGTCGCGCGGGTCTTTCGCGACACCTTGACGACGCACCAACGGCACCTCGAGGCGTTCGCCGTGGCGCACGTAGTCGAAGCCGTAGCGTCCCTTGACGCAAAGCCGCCCCTGGTTGGCCGGGCCATCGCGGCCGGTCACGAAGTGGATCTTTTCGCCGCCTGCCTGCTTGTCGGCGCTCGCATCTTTGCCCACATGCAGCGTCACCTGGCAGCCTACGCCGCAGTAGGGGCATACCGTGTTCACTTCGCGCGCGACGGGCGCCTTACCGGCGCCCGCGGCCGGCATCAGCGCACCGGTCGGGCAGGCCTGCACGCATTCGCCGCAGGCCACACAGGTCGACGCGCCCAATGACTGTTCGTTGTCGAACACGATGCGCGCGTGCGCGCCGCGACCTGCGAGGCCGATCACATCATTGACCTGCACGTCACGGCAGGCACGCAGGCAGCGCGTGCATTGGATGCAGGCGTCGAGGTTGACCGCGATCGCCGGATGTGACGTGTCGGCGGCAACCGCTGCGCGACGCGGCAGGCGGCCGCTTTTCGCGCCCAGCTTCACGGCCCACTCGCCCAGTTCGGAATGCAGCGTCAACTCGTCGGTCGACGCGCCGGCATCGCTCATCAACAGTTCGAGCACCATGGCCTGTGCTGCACGCGCGCGCGGGCTGGCGGTCTTGACCTTCATGCCGGGCGACGCAGCGCGGCAGCATGACGCGGCCAGCGTGCGTTCACCGTCCACCTCGACCATGCACGCGCGGCAGTTGCCTACCGGCTCGAGTCCGGGGCTTTCGGTGTGACACAGGTGTGGGATGTGTGTGCCGTGGCGCTTCGCCAGCGCCCACAACGTTTCGCCGCGTTCGATCTCGACGTCGCGACCGTCGAGGCTCAGGGTCTGGATCGGTTGGGTCATGGTTGACTTATGGCTGATTCACGCTTCGAGTTCGTGCGCGAAGTAACGCATCACGCTGTCGACCGGGTTTGGCGCGGCCTGCCCCAGGCCGCAGATCGACGCGTCGCGCATCACCTGCGACAACTCGGCCAGCAGGGCCAAGTTCCAGCGGTTGGTCTGGATCAGCGCGCGCGCTTTGGTGGTGCCCGCGCGGCAAGGCGTGCATTGGCCGCAGCTTTCGTCTTCGAAGAACTTCATCAGGTTGCGCGCGGCGTCGGTGGCACGGTCATGCTGCGACAGCACCATCACCGCGGCCGAACCGATGAAGCCACCGTGCGGCTGAATGGTGTCGAAGTCGAGCGGCACGTCCGCCAGCGACGCGGGCAAGATGCCGCCCGACGCGCCGCCGGGCAGGTAGGCGTAAAGATCGTGCCCGCTCTGCATGCCGCCGCAGTATTCGTCGACCAATTCGCGCAGCGTGATGCCCGCGGGCGCCAGCTTCACGCCGGGGTTCTTCACGCGGCCGCTGACCGAGAACGAGCGCAAGCCCTTGCGGCCGTGGCGGCCGTGCGAGGCGAACCACGCCGCGCCGCGCTCGACGATCTCGCGCACCCAATGCAGCGTTTCGTAGTTGTGCTCGAGCGTGGGCCGCCCGAACAGGCCAACCTGTGCGACATACGGCGGACGCAGCCGCGGCATGCCACGCTTGCCTTCGATCGATTCGATCATCGCGGACTCTTCACCGCAGATGTAGGCGCCCGCGCCGCGGCGCAATTCGATCGGCGGCAGCGGGTGCAGCGAGGGGTCTTTGCGCAGCGCGTCGATCTCGCGTTCCAGCATCGCGCGCAGGCCGTGGTACTCGTCGCGCAGGTACAAGTACACCGCGCCGATCTGCACGCTCCATGCGGCGATCAACATGCCCTCGAGAAAACGGTGCGGGTCGCGCTCGAGGTACCAGCGGTCTTTGAAGGTGCCGGGCTCGCCTTCGTCGATGTTCACCGCCATCAGCCGCGGCGCGGGTTCGGCGCGCACGATCTTCCACTTGCGCCCGGCCGGAAAGCCCGCGCCACCCAGACCGCGCAGGCCGGCGTCGTCCAGCGCCTGCATGATGTCTTCGGGCTTGCGTTCGCCGCCCACCAGCGAGCGCCACAGTTGGTAGCCGCCGGCCTTCTTGTATGCGGCCAGGCCGATCACCTTCGGCGGTTGCGCGCCGAACGCCTTGTCGGCAACGGCCTTGCCCACCTTGGCGACGTCGGCGTGGGGCAGGGCGTTCTGATGCACCACGGCGACCGGCGCGGTTTCGCAGCGGCCGACGCATGGTGCGTGCAGCACGCGCGCCTTGCCTGCCAGCGTCTTCTCGAGGGCCGCGTGCAGTTCGCCCGCGCCTGCGAGCGAACACGATAGGCCGTCGCACACGCGCACCACGGGGCGCGCATCACGCGCGGGGCGACGGTCGTTACCGACCTGCGCGATCTCGAAGTGGTGATAGAAGCTCGCGACCTCGTACACCTCGACCATGGCCATGCGCATGCGCTGCGCCAGTGCATGCAGGTGCGGCGTGGTCAGCACACCTTCGCGGTCGTTGACGGCGTGAAGGTACTCGATCAGTAGATCGTTGCGCAGCGGTTGGTCGAAACGCGCGATCGCCGCATCGACATCGTCGAGCGCCCACGCGGGTGCCGACTGTGGCGCCACCTGCGGCTGGCGGCGGCGCGACGGCAAGGCGTCACGGACGGAATCGAGAGCGATCGGGTGAGCGTTCATGCAGCTTCTTTTCGGTGGGCGGGCTTCGCGCGGGCCGGCGACCTCCGCGCCACATGCTTCTGGTCGGCGTGCGCGGCGGTGAAGGTGCCTCGAAGGATATCCGCGAAAGAGGCGGCAGGACTGTGGCCGCGGTCCGGCATCAGGAGGGACCGGTTCGGGATAGCACCGGTGCCGACGGTGGGGATCTCTGCGAGATTGGGCCTTCGCGGCAACAGGAGACTTCGATGAACAGTCGGCAATTTGCGGCCGTGGCCGCATGCATGAGCATCGCTCTTGGTGCGTGGGGACCCGCGGCGAAGGCTTCGGTGTCGTTCGACTACGACTGGTCGGGCATCCAATGCGGCTATGCCGCGACGGGGGGCGGCCCCGTGACGGCGGGCAGTTGCTCGTCGCCGTCGTTCAGTGCGGTGGTGCAAGGTGGCGGCTACGCCTTCGTCACCGCAACGCTGAACTACAACTACCACGACGACGGACTGGCGCTGCCCAGTCCGGTCAGCTTCCTGGCGAACACTCGCGGCAGCCAGGTCGTGACCGTGGGGCACGAAGCCGCGGCGATCTACTTCCAGACCAGCAGCTGCGTCGACCTCCGGACGTGCACCGACCTCGGCTCGCGCGAACGCAGGAGCAACAACCCGTTTTTCATTGTGCTGGGCGACAACGACACGCCCGACACGCTGTCAGGCAGCTTCACCTACACCGCGACGGTGAGTGCGATTCCGCCGTTCGGCGGTAGCGTGTTTCCCTTCCTTGCCGTAGCCCCGGTGGCCCTCGCGACCACGTCGGGCTTGCAGATCATCACCCCCGGTCCCACCGCTCCCGTGCCCGAGCCATCGACGTGGGCGTTAATGGCGCTGGGGCTCGGTGCCGTTGCCTGGGCCCGGCGTCGAAGCGCGGCCTCGGCCGCTTGACGGCCGCAGCCACCGCGACATCGCCACCGTCGAAAGAAGGCCGGCGCGTGACGCGCGCCGGTTGCGCGTGCCCCACGCGCCACCGCTCGCTGTGGGCGGTGCACGGCGTTGTAGAGTGATGCGAACTCGCCGCACGACGCGGTGCGGCGAATCGACAGAGGAAACGCACATGGCCATGGACGTGGTGGACTTCGAAATCAAGGGCGAAGAGATGCAGTTCGTCGAGGTCGAGCTCGACCCTGGCGAGGCGGCCATCGGTGAGGCCGGCAGCATGATGTTCATGGAGGCCGGCATCCAGATGGACACGGTCTTCGGTGACGGCCGCACCAGCAGCGGCGGCGGTGGTGGTGGCTTGTTCGACAAGCTGCTGGGCGCGGGCAAGCGACTGGTGACGGGCGAGTCGCTCTTCACCACGGTCTACACGAACAGCGCGCGCACCAAGCAGCGTGTGGCTTTTGCGGCGCCGTACCCAGGGCGCATCCTTGCGATGGACTTGAAAAAGATGGGCGGCACGCTGATCTGCCAGAAAGACGCGTTCTTGTGCGCGGCGCGCGGCGTGTCGCTGGGCATCTTCTTTCAGCGCAAGTTGTCGGTCGGCTTCTTCGGCGGCGAAGGTTTCATCATGCAGCGCCTGGACGGCGACGGCATGGCGTTCGTGCACGCGGGCGGGCACGTCACGCGGCGTGACTTGCAGGCCGGTGAAACGCTCTTCGTCGACACCGGCTGCCTGGTCGCGATGACCACCGGCGTGCAGTTCGAGATCCAGTACGTCGGCAAGATCAAGACCGCGCTGTTCGGTGGCGAAGGCTTGTTCTTCGCCAAGGTCACGGGCCCGGGCACGGTGTGGTTGCAGAGCCTGCCGTTCTCGCGCCTCGCATCGCGCATCTTCGCGGCGGCGCCGCAACGCGGTGGCTCGCGCGAGGAAGGCTCGATCCTCGGCGGCATCGCCGGTGGTGGTCTGCTGGGCGGCATCCTGGGTGGTGGTGACGACGAGTAATGCCGTGCGGCGGCTCGCGCTGGCGCTGCTGGCGCTGCTCGCAGCCGTGCCTTGCTTCGCCGCGCCGCCGTCCACGGTTCACCTCGAAGGATTGACGTGGACCGAGCTGCGTGACCGCGTCGCCGCGGGTACGAGCATCGCGTTGATTCCCATCGGCGGCACCGAGCAGAACGGCCCGCACATGACGCTGGGCAAGCACAACGTGCGCGTCCGGGCGCTGGCGCAGCGGATTGCGGAGCACCTTGGCAACGCATTGGTGGCGCCGGTGGTCGCCTACGTACCCGAGGGTTCGATCGACCCGCCGGTTGCGCACATGCGCTGGCCCGGCACGATCACCGCGCCCGAGCCCGCGTTCGAGTCGATGTTGGAAAGCGCGGCGCGCAGCCTTCAGCGCGCGGGGCTGCGCCACGTGTTTCTGCTGGGCGACCATGGCGGCTACCGCGCCAGCCTCGACCGCGTGGCGCGGCGTGTGCCCGGCGTGCACGCGCTGCCCGAGTACTACCGCGCGTCGACACGCGACTTCTTCGCGTCGCTCGAGGCGCAGGGTTTTCGCAGAGATCAGATCGGCGAACACGCGGGGTTGGCTGACACCGCGCTGATGCTTGGCGTCGACGCGTCGCCGGTGCGCGCTGACGCGGCGAAGGCAAGGTTGCCATCCCAATCAGGCGACGGCGTCAGCGGTGATCCGCGCGAAGCGACAGCGGCGTTGGGCCGCCCCGCGGCGGACCACGTGATCGCGGTGTGCGTCGCCGCCATCCGCGTTGCCGTGACCGGCGCCACAAAGCAGGGCGGATCGACGAAGCGACAATAGCGACGCGTGTTTTGTCGCACGCGTTTGTCGGAGTCGTTCATCGTGAGCCGTTCGATCGTCGCTGCTGCCTGCTTGACCGCAATTGCCCTTGGTGGTTTGGCGTTTGCCCAATCCACCGCAACACCCGCCGCACCCGCAGCCACACCGGCGCCAGCACCTGTACCCGCACCGACCATCGCCACCGTGCCCGGCATGCCGGCCGTGGTCGACGCGAAGAACCTCTACAGCGAGCAGAACGTCGGCAAGGTGCTGCCCGCCATCGCCGGTGACCTTTCGCGCATCTACGTGCCTAACCTGCGGTCGAGCGACGTGTATGTGATCGACCCGGCGCAGATGAAAGTCGTCGACCGCTTCAAGGTCGGCATCGGCCCGCAGCACATCGTGCCGTCGTGGGACATGAAGACGTTGTGGGTCACGAACAATGCCGAACGCACGATGGACGGCAGCCTGACGCCGATCGATCCGAAGACCGGCAAGCCCGGCAAGGCGATCAAGGTCGACGACCCGTACAACATGTATTTCTCGCCCGACGGCAAGTCGGCGATCGTGGTGGCCGAAGCGCGCAAGCGGCTCGACTTTCGCGACCCGCGCACCATGGAATTGCAGTACGAGCTTCACGTGCCCGGCTGCCCCGGCGTGAACCACGCCGACTTCTCGATCGACGGCAAGTACGCCATCTTCACCTGCGAGTTCGCCGGCACGCTGGTCAAGGTCGACCTGCCGAATCGCAAGGTGATGGGCTACATCAAGCTGTCGATGCCGCAAACGCGGTTCAAGCAGGTGGCGCTGAAGCCCGGCCAGGTGTGGGAGCCCGGCGAGACCGAGGTGTGCACCGTCACGAAGGGCATGCCGCAAGACATCCGCATCTCACCTGATGGCAAGAAGTTCTACATCGCCGACATGCATGCCGATGGCATCCACGTTGTCGACGGCGAAAGCTTCACCAAGGTCGGCTTCATCGCCACCGGCGTCGGCTCGCATGGCCTGTACCCCAGCCGCGACGGCAAGCTGCTGTACGTGGCCAACCGCGGTTCGCACAAAGTGCACGGTGCGCGCAACGGCGCGGGCAGCGTAGCGGTCGTCGACTTCGCAACCGAACAGATCGTCGCCCGCTGGGGCATCCCCGGCGGCGGCAGCCCCGACATGGGCAACGTCAGCGCCGACGGCAAGCACCTGTGGCTGGCGGCGCGGTATGACGACGTGGTCTATCGCTTCGACACCGACAAGTGGCGACGTGCAGCAGATCAAAGTCGGCGCCGAGCCGCACGGTTTGACGATCTGGCCGATCCCGGGGCGGTATTCGCTGGGGCACACGGGCAACATGCGCTGAGGCGCGGCTTTGTGTTCATTCGCTTCGTCGTCGGAGGGGATGACGAGGGCCATCGCCTCTTGACTGGTCTCGTGGCCGAGGCAAAGCTGTTGCGTCGTTCCGGCGTGCTGACGTTGGTCGAAGAAGCGCTCCTGCAAGAGCACTACGACTGGCTCAATGCCCACTTGCCCTGTCCTCCTTACGGCTCTTCGAACTGGCCGAAGACTGTGGCTGCATGGTTCAAGGACTCTGCCGTCGAGCCAATCCGTCGACTTCGTGCCATTGGCGTCTTGCTCGAGCAGCACGGTCTGCAGGTACGCAAGCTTCGATCGAAGAATCCCGGGAAGATCTACTACGAGGACGCCTTCCAAGTCGTCGTCGGAGAGTGGCGTGTCCTGTAGTCGCCACTGCGCATGAGCCAGATAAGGGAATCCATATGAACTTCGGCTTGATCATCGTCGGCGACGAAATCCTCTCGGGCAAGCGCAGCGATGCGCACATGTCGAAGGTGATCGCTCTACTTGGCGTGCGCGGGCTGTCGCTGGCCTGGTGCCGCTACGTGGGCGACGAGCGCGCGCGCATCACTTCGGCGTTGAGCGATGCCTTCGCGAGTGGCGACATCGTGTTCAGTTGTGGCGGTATCGGCGCCACGCCGGACGACCACACGCGACAGTGCGCGGCGGCGGCGTTGGGTCGTGCGCTAGTTCTGCACCCGCAGGCGAAAGCCCTGATCGTGGAGCGCATGCAGGACGTGGCGCGCGAGAAGGGCGAGAGCTACGACCCCGACCGCGAAGACAACATGCATCGCCTCAACATGGGCGTGTTCCCCGACGGCGCGTCGATCATCCCGAACCCGTTCAACAAGATCCCTGGCTTCAGCGTCAACGACGTGCATTTCGTACCGGGGTTCCCGGTGATGGCGCACCCGATGATCGAGTGGCTGCTCGACACGCGTTACGCGCACCTGCATGACGCGACGCCGCAGCGCGAACGATCGGTCATCGTCTACGGCGCGATGGAAGCGACGCTGACGCCGCTGATGGAAGCCATCGAGCGCGACCACACCGGCATTCGCATCTTCAGTCTGCCCAGCGTCGACCACCCGGTGCACGGTCGGCACATCGAGCTTGGCGTCAAGGGCCGCGGCGATGCGGTCGATCAGGCCTACGTTTCGCTGCGCAGCGGCCTGGCCGCGATGGGCATCGACAAGCTCGGCCCCGAGCTGGTGCGCTGAAGTTCGGCGACGGCACCGGGACGGTGCTTTCGAGCACCGCCGCAGGGAGAAACCGCTCGGCGCCCCGCCTTGGGGCTGGCATGGTGCGTGCTACATTCCCGCGCCCGCCTGCGCCACCGGTCTGCTCGACCATTGTCAAGGTGCGACAACAAGTTAACCAACCCTAACGCCTTCCAAGGAGAAGCCCTGATGGCCGCCAAGAACGTTGCTGACGTGATGAAGATGGTGAAGGAGCACGAGATCAAGTTCGTTGACTTCCGCTTCACCGATACACGCGGCAAGGAACAACACGTGTCCGTGCCCGTGTCGCACTTCGACGAAGACAAGTTCATCTCTGGTCACGCTTTCGACGGCTCGTCGATCGCCGGCTGGAAGGGGATCGAAGCGTCGGACATGCTGCTGATGCCCGACCCGGTCACGGCCAACGTCGACCCGTTCTTCGAAGAGCCCACGCTGCTGCTGACCTGCGACGTGATCGAGCCCGGCGACGGCAAGCCCTACGAGCGTGACCCGCGCTCGTTGGCCAAGCGCGCCGAGGCCTACATGAAGTCGACCGGCCTGGGCGACACGGCGTACTTCGGCCCCGAGCCTGAGTTCTTCATCTTCGACAGCGTGCGCTGGGACGTGAGCATGAAGGGCTGCTTTTCGGAGATCGACTCCGAAGAAGCCGCGTGGAACACCGGCAAGAAATACGACGGCGGCAACCACGGCTATCGCCCGACCGTCAAGGGTGGCTACTTCCCGGTTCCCCCCGTCGACAGCAGCCAGGACCTGCGCTCCGAGATGTGCCTGCTGCTCGAGCAGATGGGCATCCCGGTGGAAGTGCATCACCACGAGGTTGCGAATGCCGGCCAGATGGAGATCGGCACGAAGTTCAGTACGCTGGTGCAGCGCGCCGACTGGCTGCAGCTGCAGAAGTACGTGATCCACAACGTGGCGCGCGCTTATGGCAAGACCTGCACCTTCATGCCCAAGCCGATCGTCGGCGACAACGGCAGCGGCATGCACGTGCACCAGTCGGTGTGGAAGGACGGCAAGAACCTCTTCGCGGGTGACGGCTATGGCGGCCTGTCGGAGTTCGCGCTGTACTACATCGGCGGCATCATCAAACACGCGCGTGCGCTCAACGCCATCACGAACCCGGGTACGAACAGCTACAAGCGCCTGGTGCCGGGCTTCGAAGCGCCGGTGAAGCTGGCCTACAGCGCGCGCAACCGTTCGGCGTCGATCCGCATTCCCTACGTGGCGAACCCGAAGGGCCGCCGCATCGAGGCGCGCTTCCCTGATCCGCTGATGAACCCGTACCTGGGCTTCGCCGCGCTGCTGATGGCGGGCCTGGACGGCGTGGAAAACAAGATCCACCCGGGCGAAGCCGCGACGAAGGACCTGTACCACCTGCCGCCGGAAGAAGACGCGAAGATCCCGACCGTGTGCCACAGCCTCGACCAGGCGCTCGACTACCTGGACAAGGGCCGCGGTTTCCTGACCAAGGGCGGCGTGTTCACCGACGCGTACATCGACGCCTACCTCGAGCTGAAGATGCAAGAGGTGACGCGCTTTCGCATGACGACGCACCCGGTCGAGTTCGACATGTACTACAGCGCCTGATGAAGCAACCGGCGATGGCAGCCCCGCGGCGCGCGAGAAAGTTCACATTGCGCGCCGTACACGCTGCCTCGCCGCTGTTATCTGCGGGGGCCGGTGCACCGGCCGTGGGCCAGAATGCGTTATGGCCCTTATGCATCGTGCAAAGACCCTCCAGATGGCGCTTGTCGCGACGCTGCTTGCGTCCGCTGGCACGGCCAGCGCGGGCCCGGTTTATCGCTGCCCTGGCCCTCCTTCGGTCAGCTACACCGACCAGATCACGCCGCAGCAGGCGCGTGAGCGCAGCTGCAAAGAGCTCGAGGGCTCACCCGTCACGGTGGTTCAACCCAACAAGCCGCGCCCAGTGGCCGCTGCCGCATCACCAGCTGCCGCTGCCGCCAGCCGCCCGGACCAACGGGTCGACCCGAAAGAGCAGCGCGAGCGCGACGCCGATGCGCGCCGCATCCTCGAGGCCGAGCTGCGCAAAGAAGAAGACAAGCTCGCCAGCCTACGCAAGGAATACGGCAACGGCGAGCCCGAGCGCCGCGGTGACGAGAAGAACTTTCAGCGCTACCTCGACCGCGTCGAGGAACTGAAGCAGAGCATCGCGCGCAAGGAAGCCGACATTGCCGCGATCAAGCGCGAACTCACCAAGTTCAGCGGCGCCTCGGTCAGCACCAAGAACTGATCCGTCGCCCGGGGCCGAAGCTTCGCTCGCGGCCCTCGACCTGCTGGCATCGCTGGTCGCGGTGTGCACGCCCGGGGGCTTGTGCCTGCACGTCAACGCCGCTTGCGAAGATGCCTTCGCCACGCCGCGGCGCAGCCTGGTGGGCACGCAGTTGCTCGACTGGTTCGTCGACCCGCAGCGGCTGGCCGAAACGCTCGAAGCCGTCGCACGCAACGACTTCGCCACCGCGCGGCTGGACTCGCAGATGAAGCACCTGCCCGGGCATGGCCTGAACGAGCCGACGCCGGTGCACGTGGTCGTGCAGCAGATGGACGGTGGCGCGCGCCTGCTGGTCGAACTGCTCGCGTTCGAGCAGCAGTGGCGGCAAGACCGCAAGGAACGCGCGCTCGATCAGGCGCGTGAAACCAAAGAGCTGGTGCGACACCTGGCGCACGAGATCAAGAACCCGCTCGGTGGCATCCGCGGTGCGGCGCAGTTGCTGGGCATGGAGTTGGCCGAGCGCCAAAGCTCTCGCGCGCTCACTGAATACACCAGCGTCATCGTCGCGGAAGCTGACCGCCTGCAGGCGCTGGTCGACCAGTTGCTCGCACCGCACCGCAAGGCGCACGTGGTCGGCGACGTCAACGTGCACGAAGTCTGCGAGCGGGTGAGGGCGCTGCTGTTGGCCGAATTCGCGCAGGGGCTCGAGGTCGTGCGCGACTACGACATCTCGATCCCCGAATTTCGCGGTGACCGCGAAGCATTGATCCAGGCCGTGCTGAACATCGCGCACAACGCGGCGCTGGCGTTGGGCCCGCGCGTGCGTGAGGGTGATGCGCGCATTGCGCTACGCACGCGCATCGCTCGACAGGTCACGATCGGCAAGCAGCGCTGGCGCCTGGCACTGGTCTTGCAAGTGGAAGACAACGGTCCGGGTATTCCGGAAAACATCCGTGACCGCGTGTTCCTGCCCCTGGTGTCAGGCCGTGACGGTGGGTCTGGGTTGGGGTTGACGCTCGCGCAACACCTGGTGCAACAGCACGAAGGGTTGATCGAATTCGACAGCTCGCCCGGCCGAACCGTGTTCTCCATCGTGATTCCACTGCCATGACCATTGCCGAAGTACCAACCCTGCAACCGCGCGCCGTATGGATCGTCGATGACGACCCGTCGATCCGCTTCGTGCTCGAGAAGGCGCTTGCGCGCGAACAACTCGAAAGCCGCAGCTTCACGAACCCTGGCGAGGTGATGAAGGCGCTCGAGGCCGACACGCCGCGCGTGCTCATCAGCGACATTCGCATGCCCGGCGGCTCGGGCATCGATCTGTTGTCGAAAGTGAAAGACGCGCACCCCGCGCTGCCGGTGATCGTGATGACGGCGTATTCGGACCTGGACAGCGCGGTGTCCGCGTTCCAGGGCGGCGCCTTCGAATACCTGCCCAAACCTTTCGACGTCACGCGTGCAGTCGACCTCATCCGCCGTGCGCTCGACGAAAGCCTGCGCGGTGCATCGAAAGCCGACGCCACCGGCGAGATTCCCGAACTGCTGGGTCACGCGCCGTCGATGCAGGAGGTGTTCCGCGCGATCGGACGCCTGAGCCACAGCCAGGTCACCGTGCTCATCACGGGTGAAAGTGGCACCGGCAAGGAACTGGTGGCGCAGGCGCTGCACCGCCACAGCCCGCGGGCCGATGGGCCTTTCGTTGCGATCAACACCGCGGCCATCCCGAAGGACCTGCTCGAGAGCGAGCTGTTCGGCCACGAGCGTGGTGCCTTCACCGGCGCGCAGACGCTGCGCCGCGGGCGCTTCGAACAAGCCGAAAGCGGCACGCTGTTCCTCGACGAAATTGGCGACATGCCGTTCGAGTTGCAGACGCGGCTGCTGCGCGTGCTGTCCGATGGCCAGTACTACCGCGTGGGCGGCCACCAGCCGATCAAGGCCAGCGTGCGCGTGATCGCGGCCACGCACCAGAACCTCGAGCAGCGCGTGCGCGACGGCGCGTTCCGCGAGGATCTTTTTCATCGCCTGAACGTGATCCGCCTGCGCCTGCCGCCGCTGCGCGAACGCCGCGAAGACATTCCGCTGCTGGCGCGATCGTTCATGCTGAAGGCCGCGAAGGCACTCGGCGTCGAGGCCAAGCGGCTCAGCGACGACACCCTCGAGAAGCTGACCACGATGCCGTTCCCGGGCAACGTGCGCGAAGTCGAGAACCTGTGCCACTGGCTCACGGTGATGGCACCCGCGCAGATCATCGAACCGAAAGACCTGCCGCCCGTATCCGTGCCGGAACCGGCGCCCGCCGCCCTCGGCGAGACGCGCACCGTCGGCGTCGGTGGGGGCATCGACGCGGCATCCGCATCTGCGCCGGCCGTGTCGGTGCCCGTACCGTCGTGGCTCGATGCCTTCGAACGCGAGGCACGCGCCAAGCTCGCCAGCGGTGACGCGGACGTTTGGGGCAGCTTGACGCGTGACTTCGAGTCCCGCCTGATCACCACCGCACTCGACGTGACGCGCGGGCGGCGTATCGAGGCTGCGCAGCGCTTGCACATCGGGCGCAACACCATCACGCGCAAGATTCAGGAGCTTGGGTTGGACGATTGAAGGCGGTTCACGAACCGCGCGGCCGCAGATCGATCGCGGCGACCAGACCCCAGCGTCGCCACCACGACGCCATCACGCCGAAGGTCAGCGTCAGCCCCAGCGCGGCCCACCATTCGGTCAGGTTCTCGAGCGTGTCGGCGCCGCGCAGCGTGCCCGCGCCGTGGCCGATGCCGATGAGTGCGATGAAGCCGAGCAGGGCCGCGAGCGCCCAGGCGTGCAGGCGCGGCAGCGCCAGGTGCCGCGCGGCGTGCAGGCGCAGCGATGTCAGCAGGAAGATCACCATCGCGACGTAGGTGCCTGCGAAGTAGCCGATGGTGCCGCGTCGGCGCAGCCAGCGATAGACATCGCCGTCGCTGCCGAGCACGCTGGCGTACACCACCAGCGCTGCGCCTGCGCATGCACCCAACACGGCCAGCGCCAGTGCGCTGCGTCGCCCCATACCTACGCGCGCCAGCGCCCACGCGGTGACCAGCCACGTCAGTGCCTGCAACACCGCGCCAGGTATCACCAACATGCGGAAGATCTGGTTGGCCAGCCCGTGCCGCGCCATGCGACTGATCGATACGCAGTCGTCGATGAACGGGTTGCAGCGCGCGCCGCTCGAGTCGACGTACAGGCTCAGCGCCCACAACGATGCGATGACGGGCAGCGCCGCCGCGACCAGCGGCAGCGGCCACAACGGCAGCCCGCGTGGGGGAAGCGTGCCCGGGATCACGGCGCCGAGTTTGCCCTTCAGTGCTGCCGATGGCACATCGCTGGCACACACGCTTGCGAATGCGAATGATTCGCATTAACATGAAACCATGCCATCAGCACCAACCTACCGGTACGACCAAGGCGCGGACGAGGCACGCCCACGAGCGTGGCAACCGCAACCCAACGCGGACGCTCGCCTCGACAGCCGCGCTTGGTTCGACGGGCCGCGCCGGGTGATCGAGATCGACCATCACGGAACGATCTACCGGCTGCGCTGTACGGCGCAGGGGAAGTTGATCCTGACGAAGTGATTCGAAGAGCCCGTTAGGGTTCGACAACAAAGAGCCCGTTCGGGCTCGACAGCATCAGCCAGCCGGTAGCGACATCGCTGCCACCGCCAGCACGTGCTCTCTGGACACGAGAGGAACGGACATGGTGGGGGCGCTTGGGTCGGCCGAAGGCTGGATGACATCGACGCCAGCACGCGCGCGCGGCATCACAGTCGCGGTGATCGCGCATGCGCTGGTGGTGGCGGCTTTGCTGCTGCATCCGTCGACATGGCGGCCCGCCGCCGAGATGCGTCCGATTGGCGTGCGGCTGCTCGATGAGGCGCGTGCCTTGCCCGAAGCGCCCGCGCTGCCCGAGCCGGACGTCCGCCGACCGCCGCTGCCGCAGGTCGCGATTCCCGAAGTGCAGGTCGCGCGCGTCGAAACCGTGGCGACGATCGTCGCGCAGCCTTTCGCGCCGCAAGCGCCAGTCGCGGCCGAGGTGGCGGCCGCCGCGGTATCGGCACCTGTCGTACCACCCGCACCGCCAGCCAGCGCACCCGCCGTCACCCCCGCGCACCGCCACGCACCGTGAGCATCACGCAGGTGAGCTACCTGCGCGCACCCGAACCCGCGTATCCGCTCGCGTCACGCCGTGCGCACGAGGAAGGGCGCATCGAGGTCCGCGTGCTGGTCGACACCACCGGTGCGCCGCGCCAGTTCGTCGTGCAGCGCTCGTCGGGATTCGAGCTCCTCGACGAAGCCGCGCTCGCGGCGGTGCGTGCCGCGCGATTCGTGCCCTACACCGAAGACGGCATCGCACGCGCCTTCTGGGTCGTGGTGCCGATGATCTTCGAGCTCGACACATGAGCCGCGTCGCCACGACATCGCCCAAGACATCGCCCACGACATCGCCCAAGACACCAGACCAACCATGAAACGAACCTTGCTCGCCTCGTTGATCTGCGCTGGCTTCGCGCCACAAGCCTTCGCCCAAACCTCGAACACCGCGCCTTCGGACCCCAAGCCTGCCGCGGGCAACGTCACCGTGCTGCCTGCGGTGCGCGCCCGCGCCGCGGCCGAGAGCGAACCACAAGGCAAGGACTCGGTGCGCGCGCGCACGACCGGCATCACCAAGGGCAAGCAGGACATTCGTGACGTGCCGCAATCGATCAGCGTCGTGACCGAGAAGCTGATCGACGATCGCAATCTCGACACGTTGAAAGAGTCGCTGAAGAACACCGGCGGCATCAGCTTCCAGGCCGCCGAAGGTGGTGAAGAAGACATCCGCTTGCGTGGCTTCTCGCTGCAAGGCACCGGCGACATCTTCATCGACGGCATGCGCGACCCCGCCTTCTACGAGCGCGACAGCTTCAACTGGGACCGCCTCGAGGTGATGCGCGGGTCCGCGTCGATGGTGTTCGGCCGCGGCTCGACCGGCGGCGCGGTCAACCAGGTGAGCAAGCAGCCGCTGCTGATGACGCAGCACGAGGTGTCGGTCACCGGAGGCAACTTCGGCTACCTGCGTGCCACCGGTGACTTCAACGTCAAGACCGGCGATAACGCGGCCTTCCGCGTGAACGGCATGTTCACGCAGGCCGACAACGGTGGCGCCGCGATCGACAAACGCGGCATCGCGCCTGCGTTCCGTTGGGGCATTGGCACGCGTCATGAATTCGGTGTCGGCGCGTACCACCTGCAGAACGACAACGGCATCGACTACGGCCTGCCGTGGTTGACGCCTGGTCCGAATACCGGGGGCGACCGCCTGTGGACCACGCCGCCAGGTCGCTACTACGGCATGGGCAGCGACTACAACCACACCGGCACGACGCAGGCCAACGCCTACCACCTGATGCGCTTCGCCAATGAGGGCGAGTTGACAACGCGTGTGCACGCGGGCGAATACCGGCGCGATCAACGTGCAAGTGCCATCCGCTTCGCGGCGGCCACCGCGCAACCCGACGGGCGCGTCGTCACGTCCGACACCTTCAGCGACGCCACCGTGCTGACGCGCGGCACGAACAACAAGCTGATGGACCTGAAGAACGTCGTCGCGCAGAGCGACTACACCGGCCGTCATTTGTGGTTCGGGCGCGAAAACCGGATCGCGGCGGGCATCGACGGTTCGAAGGAGGACTTCGAGAACTTCAACCTCACCGTGCCCACCGGAACGACGATCACTAAGGTGCCCACGCGCGTGGGCACACCCGACGACGGCGCGCTGGCCAACGAGGAAGGCCGCGTGCCCACGCTTCAGCGCAGCTTTCAGTCGAAGGCGCTGGGTCTGTACGCGCAGGACCTGTTGTCGATCACGTCGCAGTGGAAGGTGCTGGTCGGATTGCGTTGGGACCGGTTCGACGGCGACTTCCAGGCCGCGCTCGCGCTCGGTCAGCCCACCACGGGCAACCCGCCCGTGGCCAACCCCTGCTACGTCCCCGCCGGGCAGAACTACACCCGCCGGGATTCGCTGTGGAGCAAGCGCTTCGGCGTGCTGTTCCAGCCCACCGCGCAGCAGTCGTACCACCTGTCGTACGGCACGTCGTTCAACACCTCCGGCGACACCTATCAATACGACCCGGGCACCTCGCAGACGCCGCCCGAGGGTAGCCGCAACGTCGAACTCGGCGCGAAGCTCGAGCTGGCACAAGGGCGGCTGTCGACGCGCTTCGCGCTCTTCCACTCGACGAAGACCAACGAGCGCAACCGCGACGCCGATTCGGTCAACGGCTGCAACTACATCCTCTCGGGCAAGCGCCACGCGGCCGGGCTCGAGGTCGACATCGCCGGGCGCATCACGCAGGCGTGGGAGGTCTATGCGTCATACACCTACATCCCCGAAGCGGAAGTCGATGCGTCGAGCGGCGCGGCCGGCACCGAGGTCGCGGGCTCGCGTCCGGGCCTGACGCCACGCCACAGCGGCACGTTCTGGACCACGTACAAGGTCTCGCCGTCGTGGCGCGTCGGTGCGGGCCTGAACGCGCGTGGTGCCGACGTACCGGTAGGTCTGGCGGCGGGCTCGCCGATCACGGGGCCGAAGTTCATCACGGGCGATCTGATGGCCGAATTCACGCAGCGCGACCTGAGCTTGAAGGCGCTGTTGACGAACGTGGAGAACGCGCATTACGCGGACTATCTCTACCGCGGTCACTACGTCGCCGGCAAGCCGCGCTCGCTGGCGGTCAGCGCGACGTATCGGTTGGACGAAGCCGCTACGCGGAGCAAGCAGCCGCCGATCGGTCCCGTAAGGTGGAGATTCACGCGCTCGATTCTGACGCGTGCATCGCAACCACTCAACGAGGACTTTTCATCATGGCGACCTTGCCCGAGCAGTCGAACTTCCCGCAGCCTTTCGAGCGGCAGTACCAGTCGCACCTGAAGCACCTCAAGCTCAAGGGCATGCAACCCAAGACGATCGACGCCTACGCGCGAGGCATGCGGCGCATCGGCAAGTACTTCTCCTACGAGGTCGCCGACCTCAGTGAGGATCAACTCGTCGAGTACTTCACCGAGCTGATGGACTCGCACTCGTGGAGCGGCGTCAAGCTGGACCTCTACGGCTTGAAGTTCTTCACCGAACACGTGCTGCGCAAGCCCTGGGCGATGCCCAAGTTCATCCGCCCGCCCAAGGTCAGCCGGCTGCCCGACATCGTCAGCGTGGCCGAGGCGCAGGCGCTGTTCGCCGCCACCCGGGTGCTGAGCTACCGGGTGTTCTTCTTCACGCTGTACAGCCTGGGGCTGCGGCTGGGCGAGGGGCTGGCGCTGACGGTGGGCGACATCGACGCGGCGCGCATGCGCGTTCATGTGCGCGACGCCAAGGGCAATCGCGACCGCCTGGTGCCGCTGCCGCAGCAGACCCTGCAGGTGCTGCGCCGCTATTGGGGCGTGCACCTGCACCCGAGGCTGCTGTTTCCCAACCGCGCCGGCGGTCTGCGTGGCGCCCATGCGGCCACCAGCCCGCTCGACCGCGGCGGCGTGCAGCGCACACTGCACTTGGTCGCGCGCAGTTGCGGGCTAAAAAAAACATCACCCCTCACAGCCTGAGGCACAGCTACGCGACGCATCTGATCGAAGCCGGCGTGGACCTGCTGGAGGTGCAGAAGATTCTCGGCCACCACAGCATCCTCACCACCAGCCGCTATACCCACCTCACCAGCCATACCGCCGAGCACAGCAGCGCGCGCATCAACTCCCTGATGAGCAGCTTCACGCTGCAGTGGGGGACGGTGCTGTGATCGCGCTGGCCGAGTTGATCGAACGTTTCGAGCCGCAGTTGCTGCAGCACTACGGCGATCGGCTGCTGCCCAGCCACCGTCAGGCGCTGGCGGCGATGAAGCGCTGTCGCACCCGCTTTGCGCCGCGCATGCTCGCGCAGTGCGCGGCCTGCGGCGAGCAGCGCAGCGTGCCCCACTCGTGCGGCCACCGCGCCTGCCCGCATTGCCAGCACCACGACAGCCAGCGCTGGCTCGAGCGTCAGCTTGCGTCCCAGGTGCCGGCCACGTACTTCCTCGTCACCTTCACCTTGCCGGCCGAATTGCGCGGCTTGGCTTGGCAGCACCAGCGCGTGGTTTATGCCCTGTTGATGCAGTGCGCGTGGGACACGCTCGACACCTTCAGCCGCAACGACCGCCAGTTGCGCGCCAGGCCGGGTGCGGTGGGCGTGCTGCACACGCACAACCGCCGGCTCGAGTTCCATCCGCACGTGCACATGGTGATGCCGGCGGCGGCACTCGACACCAAGCGCAAGCTGTGGCGGACCAAGAGGCGTTCAGCCAGGCCCAGGCGCGACAAGGCCGGCACCACCTCCTCCTCCACCATCACCACCAAGCACGCCGCCGCCGACGCCGCCGATGGCGGCGGCGGCGGCGGCGGCTACCTGTTCAACCACAAGGCGCTGGCCAAGGTCTTTCGCGCCAAGGTACTCGATGCGATCGATCGCGCCGGGCTGACGCTGCCGGCACAGTTCCCCGCCACCTGGGTGGTCGATTGCAAGGCGGTGGGCGACGGGCGCAAGGCGCTGCTGTATCTGGGCCGATACCTGTACCGGGGCGTGATCCAGGAGCGCGACATCGTGCGCTGCGACGACGGGCATGTCAGCTTCCGGTATCGCGACGCCAAGACCGGCAAGATGGCCGCGCGCACGCTCGCCGGCGCGGCCTTCTTGTGGCTGGTGTTGCAGCACGTGCTGCCCAAGGGGCTGCGGCGGGCGCGTAACTTCGGCTTCCTTCACCCCAACAGCGCCGACGCCGTGCGCTTGTAATCTTCCTTCTTCTATTGAGGACGACGATGCGACGACGACAAGCGATGGCCCTCGTGTCGGCGTGCAGCGTTGCGCCTGCATGGGTGCACGCAAACGAGGCCACGGCGGCGCCCGACGAATCGACGTTGATCGTCGCCGCGTGGCGCGGCGCGCAGCTCGACAGCCCGCAGCGCGTGGGCCTGCTCGAGGCCGACTGGCGCTCGCGCGAAATCCGCATCCGCTGGCAGCACGTGGTGCCGACGCGCGCGCATGGTTTCGAGATCGACCAGCACGGCATCGTCGCGGTGGCGCTGCGACCTGGCGCATGGCTTATGCGGTTCGGGCGCGATGGTCGGGTGATGGCGCGCGCGAAGCCTTATGCGTCAGCGCGGGTGGCGCTGAGCGACCTGCGCTTCAACGGTCATGTGGTTTCGTCTCGCAGCGGCGAGCGCGTTTACGCGACGATGACCGACGCGATCAGCGGCCGGGGATGGATCGGCGTGCACGACGCCGCGACGCTCGAGGCGATCGACGCATGGCCCAGCCACGGCCTCGAGCCGCACCAGTTGCTGCTGGATGCGCACGGGCAGTTGATGGTTGCGCACGGCGGCATTCACCGCGGCAGTGACGACCGCAAGCTCGACCTCGACCGCATGGACTCGTCGCTGGCGCGCATCGACACACGCGACGGCCGTCTGATCGGGCGCTGGAGCCTTGACGACCGCAGGCTCAGCCTGCGCCACATTGCGTGGAGCACAACGCAAGACGCGTCGTCGCCGCTGCTGGGCATCGCGCTGCAAGCCGAACACGATGACGCCGCGCGCCGCCGCGACGCGCCGGCGCTCGCGGTGTGGGACGGGCAGCAGCTGCGCGTTCCCACGCGCGACGCGCAAGCGCAGGGCTGTGCCGGCGACATCGCCCCCGCACCCGGCGGCGGCTTCGTGATCAGCAACCCGCGCGCGCAGCAGGTGTTGTGGTGGGCCCCATCGCAACCCGCCGCGCTGCATGCGGTCGCCCGACTGAAAGAGGCCTGTGCGTTGACCGCATGGCCGCACGACGGTGCGGTCGGCGCGCTGGTGGCCGCGGCGCGAGGCGTGGGCCGCTGGCACCCGTCGATCGACCCCGCCATGCTGCCGTGGCCGCAGGCCATGGC
Organism: uncultured beta proteobacterium; assembly: GCA_963738615.1. GTDB lineage: Bacteria > Pseudomonadota > Gammaproteobacteria > Burkholderiales > Burkholderiaceae_C > CAVTWY01. The sequence continues at coordinate 269,030 of CAVTXI010000004.1, read as the reverse complement.
GTTCGACAACCACTGGATGCGCCTTGCGTGAAGCGGGCGTATGCACAGCAGGAGCTTGCGATGAGAAACCCGATCGACATCGATCGCACGAACGCAGCGGATGACGACGCCGACGGCATGCCGTGCCCCGGCGCCTTGTTGGCCGGCACGCTCGCGCTGATGACCGCGTGGGCCGACCCTTGCGCCAACGCGCACTGCACCGCGGCGCAGCAGCGCCACCTGATGGCGCGCAAGATCGTCTCGAACCTGTTCTTCCTGAAAGAGCACCCGCAGGTGCCGTCGATGTTGCGCAACGTCATGGCGAACGCGCATCGGCGCTGGGTGCTGGTGGCGGCAAGCGTCGACGAAGCGCAGCCCGCGTCGCGCGAGCCGAGCGAGCCGGTTCCGCCGGGCGCGACGTTGCACTGAGACGAGGAGGGCCCGCCATGCCCGCGGACGCTCAAACAAAACGGCCCTTTCGTTGCCTCTCGGAACTACGATAAGACGTCTATTGGGTGACTACAGTCGGAACTAAGGTCCTGATGCGCATCGCAATGCACGTATTGAAAGCCGGTCTGTCCCGCTTCGTGGCGCAGGCCCGCGCCGGTCAGGTGATCGAGGTCACGTCACACGACAAGCCTGTGGTGCGCATCGTCGGCATACACAACGCTGACCAACCCGGTGTGGCCCGGTTGCTGGCGAGCGGCTCGGCACAGTGGGGCGGCGGTAAGCCCGCGCTTCGTGCCCCGATCAAACTCGGGGCCAACGGGAAGGCCTTGAGTGAAATGGTGTCGGAGGATCGCGGTTGACTCTGTTTTGCGACCCGTCGGCACTCGTCAAGCTCTACGTGCTCGAAGACGGCTAGCGAGCAATCGCCGCCGTTCAAGCGTGCCTTCAGAAACTCGTTGACTAGCAGGGTCTCGAACAGGGCGCCGCGCAGCCACTCCGCGCAAGACGACCCAGGCCCCCGCGCGGTAGGCTGGCACACCCTTGGACGCAACGCACACGATGTCCCTGCTCGACTCTCCGCCGCTGCCGCACCACTTCTCGGTCGAGCACGAGCAGTTCCGTGCTGCGATGCGGGCCTTCGTCGCAGATCAGATCACGCCGTTCGTGAACGAGTGGGACGAAGCCGGCACCTTTCCGCGGTCGCTGTATCGCGCTGCAGCCGCGTTGGCGCGACCGGTGTTGGGTTTCCCGAGCGCTACGGCGGCACGCCCGGCGACGTCTTCATGAAGCTCGTGCTGGCCGAGGAATACGCGCGCTGTGGCAGTGGTGGCGTGGCGGCGTCGCTTGGGTCGCACACCATCGGCTTGCCGCCGGTGCTGGCCGCAAGCAGCGACGCCTTGAAGGAACGCGTGATTCCGCCCGTGCTGCGCGGCGACAAGATCTCGGCGCTGGCGGTGACCGAGCCTTCGGGCGGGTCGGACGTGGCGGCGGTGCACACGCGCGCCGTGCGCGACGGCGGTCACTACGTGATCAACGGCGAGAAGACCTTCATCACGTCGGGCATGCGCGCGGACTTCATCACGGTGGCGGTGCGCACCGACCCGTCGAGCAAGGGGGCGCATGGCATCTCCGTGCTGGTGGTCGACGGTGACGCGCCGGGGCTCTTTCGCACGGAGCTGAAGAAGATGGGATGGTGGGCGTCGGACACGGCGCATCTGCGTTTCGACGATTGCCGCGTGCCGGTCGGTAACCTCGTCGGCGTGGAGCACCAGGGTCTCGAGACCTTGATGAACAACTTCAACAGCGAGCGTTTGTTCATGGCCGCGCAGGCCTACGGCTTCGCCCAAGTGCGAACGCGTCTACCGCGAGGTGAAGGTGATGATGATCGGCGGGGGCTCGCAAGAGATCCTCGAGGATCTCGCGGCTCGGCAGTTGGGATTCTGAGGAAACCATGGCCCAGATCGAATCCAAGCTCTCGCTGAACAGCGAGGCCTTTGCGGCGAACCGTGACGGCATGCTGGCGCTGCTCGAGCGCGTGCGCACGTACCAGCGGCGCACGGCCGAGAAATCGGCCGCGTCGCGCCCACGCTTCGACAAGCGCGGCCAGTTGTTGCCTCGTGAGCGCCTGTCGCTGCTGTTGGACCCGGGCAGCCCGTTCCTCGAGCTGTGTTCGCTGGCCGGGCTGGGCCTGGACAACTCCGACCTGGACAAGAGCGTGCCGGGCGGCGGCGTGATCGCGGGCATCGGCATCGTGTCGGGCGTGCGCTGCATGGTCAACGCGTCCGACTCGGGCATCGATGCCGGTGCGTTGCAGCCGATGGGGCTCGATAAACAACTGCGCGTGCAGGAACTGGCGCTCGAGAACCGGCTTCCGTATGTGCAGCTTGTCGAAAGCGCTGGTGCCAACCTGATGGCCTATCGCGTCGAAGAGTTCGTGCGCGGCGGCAACCTCTTCCGCAACCTCGCGCGCATGTCGGCGGCCGGTTTGCCCGTGGTGACGGTGACCCACGGCTCGTCGACCGCGGGTGGCGCCTACCAGACCGGCCTGTCGGACTACATCGTGATGGTGCGCGGGCGCTCGCGCGCCTTCCTGGCCGGGCCGCCGCTGTTGATGGCGGCCACCGGCGAGGTCGCCACCGAAGAGGAACTGGGCGGCGCCGAGATGCACACGTCGATCTCGGGCTTGGGCGACTACATGGCCGAGGATGATCGCGACGCCATCCGAATCGCGCGCGAGATATTGGCGCAGATGGATTGGCCGCGCGAAGTTATCGCGTCGCGCCGTGACTTCAAGCCGCCGCGCTACGACGCCGAAGAACTGCTGGGCGTCATGCCGATGGACCACAAGCGGCCGGTCGACATGAAGGAAGTGATCGCGCGGATCGCCGACGATTCCGAATTCCTCGAGTTCGGCCAGAACTACGGCCCGGCCACCGTCTGCGGCCACGTCAGGCTCGAGGGCTGGGCGCTGGGCATCATCACGAACAACGGCCCGATCGACGTCGCCGGTGCCAACAAGGCCACGCACTTCATCCAGGCCTGCTGCCAGTCGCGCACGCCGATCCTCTACCTGAACAACACCACCGGCTACATGGTGGGGCGCGCCTTCGAAGAGTCCGGCATGATCAAACACGGCTCGAAGATGATCCAGGCGGTGACGAATGCGACGGTGCCGCAGATCACGATCTATTGCGGTGCATCGTTCGGCGCCGGCAACTACGGCATGTGCGGGCGCGGGTTTCATCCGCGCTTTTGCTTTTCGTGGCCGAACGCGAAGACGGCCGTGATGGGCGGCGAGCAGGCGGCGCGCACGATGTCGATCGTCACCACGGAAGCCGCGCAGCGCAAAGGCCAAACGGTGGACCCTGCCCAGATTGCCGCGCTCGAGCAGCGGATCATCGAACGCTTCGATCGCCAGATGAGCGTGTTCGTCACCAGCGCACACGTGCTCGACGACGGTGTGATCGACCCGCGCGATACGCGCGCGGTGCTGGCGGATGTCTTGGCCGTTTGCCGCGAGGGCGATGCGCGCCGGCCGCAGCGCATGCAGTTCTCGGTGGCGCGTCCGTGATGGTCAAACGTAAAGCCCTTGCCGGGCTGTAGGTCGCCGCCCGCGCAGAAGGCCTTGTCGCCTGCGGCGGTCAGCACGATCGCACGAATGTCGGGGTCTGCGTGCGCGGCGCGATAGCCCGCGCGGATGCCGGCGACCACCTCGGCGTTGACCGGCGAACCGTTCGGCGCCGCCGAAGCGCTGGACGCCGGCCTGCTGAACCACGTGGTCCCGGCCGCCGAGCTCGACGCGAAAGTGGAATGGCTGGTGGCACGCATCGTCGACAAGTCACCCACCGGCATCCGCCGCGGCAAGTACGCGATGCGCGCGATCGAAGCGATGTCGTTCGACCAGGCCATCGCCTACACCGAAAGCCAGATCGCGTTGCTGGCGATGACCGAGGACGCAAGGGAAGGCATGGCGGCGTTCAACGAGAAGCGCAAGCCCGATGGGACCGGGCGGTGACGGAGAGGTTGGCAAAGGCAAGACGTGACCCCGCCCGAAGTCGCGCCCGAAGTCGCGAGTGAGCTGGTGTAGGCGGGGCGAAAGCCGCGTACTTCAAACAAACGCCGGCTGCACCCAAACCGCGCCTTCCGCCGCCGACTTCACCGCCGCCTCGATGAACGCCATGCCCTTGACGCCGTCTTCGATGTCCGGAAAGTTCACTTCGGCCGGTACGGCCAAGCCAGCATCCAGCGCGCGAATCGCGTGCGCCGCTTCGGTGTAGATATTCGCAAAACCCTCGAGATACCCCTCGGGGTGGCCCGATGGAATGCGCGTCATGCGTGCGGCCGACGCGTCGGCCGCCGACGAACCGCGCGTGACCAGCCGGCGTGATTCACCCAGCGGCGAGTGGATCAGCACGTTCGGCTCGGCCTGCACCCACTCGACGGCGCCGCGTGTGCCGTACACGCGCAGCTTCAGCCCGTTCTCGTGACCGGGCGCGACCTGGCTGGCCCACAACATGCCGCGCGCGCCGCCCTGCCAGCGCAGCAGCATGTTGACGTTGTCGTCCAGGCGCCGGCCGGGCACGAAGGCGGTGAGGTCGGCGCATAGCTGGTCGAGCGCCAGGCCGGTGACGAAGCAGGCCAACTGGTAGGCGTGGGTGCCGATGTCGCCCAGGCAGCCGCCCGCGCCGGACCGCGCCGGGTCGGTGCGCCACTCGGCCTGTTTCTGGCCCGACTGTTCGATCGGCTCGGTCAGCCATTCCTGCGGGTACTCGACCTGCACCAGGCGGATGTCGCCCAGCGTGCCCGCGGCCACCATCGCGCGTGCGTGGCGCACCAGCGGGTAGCCGGTGTAGTTGTGCGTCAGGCAGAACAACTTGCCGCTCGAGCTCGCCAACTCGCGCAACGCCAATGCATCGGCCAGGTTGCTGGCCAACGGTTTGTCGCAGATGACGTGAAAACCGTGGCGCAGGAACGCGCTGGCCACCGGCACGTGCAGGTGGTTCGGCGTGACGATGGCGACCACGTCGATGGGGTCGCTGCGCTTGCGCTCGGCCTGCGCCATGGCGTCGTAGCTCGAGTAGGCGCGCTGTGGGTCGATGCCGAGCGCGGCGCCCGATCGCGCGGCGCGCTGCGGATCGGCGCTGAGCGCACCGGCCACCAGTTCGTAGTGGTCGTCCAGGCGCGCGGCGATGCGGTGGACCGCGCCGATGAACGCGCCTTCGCCGCCGCCCACCATGCCCAGGCGCAAGCGGCGCTGCGCGCCGCCTTCGCTGGCGTTGCCGGCTTCGATCGTCATGCCGTTCTCCTTGCTCTCACGGAAGTCAACGCGCTGCCCACAACATGCCGCGCTCGAACATCGTGCTCATCTGCGGTACGGCGAACTCGGCCGACACATGGCCCAGCGCGCTGTAGAACACGCGGCCCGCGCCGTGGCGGCGCTTCCACACGACCGGCATCACCACGCCACGGGTCCATGACGCGTGTTCGCCGCTGAAGGTGGTGGTGGCCAGCACGTCGTTGGCCGGGTCGACGTGCATGTAGTACTGCTCGGAGCGGTAGTCGAAGTCCGACAGACCGGCCATCACGTGGTCATCCGGTTTGGCAACGTTCACGCGGAAGTCGATGATGTTGCCGGGGTGCGCGACCCATTGGCCGCCGGTCATGAACTGGTAGTCGACCGAGTCACGGAACGCGTCGCACATGCCGCCGTGAAAGCCCGCCAAGCCCACGCCCGACTGGACCGCCGCGGTCAGGTTCGCGCACTCGGGCTTTTCGATCTTGGCCATGGTGTAGATCGGCACGATCAGGTCGAGACGATCGAGGGCGGGGTCGGCGAAGGCCGACGTTCTGCGTTTCGATGCGCACTTCGAAGCTGTTGCGTTTCAACATGCTTTGCACGATGTGCGCGCACTTCTCGGGCTCGTGGCCGGGCCAGCCACCCCAAACAATCAAAGCTTGCTTCATGACGCTCCGCGAGGGTTGTTCCGAATGGGTGAGGGCGCTGATTTGGCTAGAGTTTAATCACATTGGAAGCGGTTCCAATCGAGTTTCACCCCACCGCTCTCACGATTCAGCCCTGGAGACATTGCATGAACGTTCGCATCCATACCCTGACCGCGGCCCTGGCCGCCGCCTTCGGCCTGGCCTCGCCGGTACTGGCACAAAAGGCCGAAGTGATTCACTGGTGGACATCGGGCGGCGAGTCGGCCGCGGTGAAACAACTGGCCGAGGCCTACAACAAGGCCGGCGGGCAATGGGTCGACAACGCCATCGCCGGGGGCGACAACGCGCGTGCCGCGGCGCTGAACCGCATCGCCGGCGGCAACCCGCCGGTGGCGTCGCAGTTCAATACCTCCAAGCAATATCACGAGTTGATCGAAGCCGGCCTGCTGAGCAGCGTCGATGAAGTCGCCGCCAAAGAGGGCTGGGACAAGTGGATGCCAGTGCCGATCAAGAACGTGATCAAGGTCAAGGGCCACTACTACGCGGTGCCGATCAACATCCACAGCTCGACCTGGTTCTGGTACTCGAAGGCAGTGCTGGACAAGGCCGGCGTGACCGAGCCGAAGAACGAAGCCGAGTTCTGGGCCGCACTCGACAAGATCAAGGCCTCGGGCCAGATCGCGTTTGCGCAGTCGGGCACGGCGACCTACGAACGCCTGACCTTCAACGCGGTGCTGCTGCACATGGGCGGGCGTGACCTGTACATGAAGTTGTATGAAGGCAAGGACGCGAACACCGTCAAGTCGCCCGAGTTCCGTGCCGTGATCGAGAAATTCAAGAAGCTGCGCACCTATGCCGACCCTGCTTTTGCCGGCCGCAACTGGAACGATACGACGGCCCTGCTGGTGACCGACAAGGCAGCCTTTCAGACCGTCGGCGATTGGGCCAAGGGCGAATTCCTTGCTGCTGGCAAGACGGCGGGGAAAGAGTTCGGCTGCTTCTCGGGCTGGGGCCCCAAGTCGGCGTACATGGTCAGCGGCGACGTGTTCGTGCTGCCCAAGACCAGCAACAAAGACGCACAGGCCGCGCAGCAGTTGATGGCGCGCGTCATCACGTCGCCGGCCACGCAGGTGGCATTCAATATCAAGAAGGGTTCGATCCCGATCCGCCCCGACGTCGACGCCAGCAGCATGGACATCTGCGCCCAGGCCGGCGTGGCGGCGCTGAAAGATCCGGCGCGCCAGACGCCCGACCCGAGCATGCTGATGGCGCCCGACATCTACGGCAAGGTGCTCGACGTGATCACCAAGCTGTGGAACACCGACATGAAGCCGGAAGACGCGCAGAACCTGCTGGCTGTCGCGATCGGCAAGTGATCGCCAAGTGATCACCAAGTAACGCGGTCATCGTCGTCGTGCAGACCAAGGCCTCTCGCCGGGGGCCCAAGACAGCATGGGCCGCCCACGCGGCCTTGCTGCCGATGGGCGTCACTGTGCTTGTCGCGTACGTTGCGTCCATTCTGTGGACGCTGCGCATCTCGGTGTCCAACTCCAAGATGCTGCCGCGCAACGATTGGGCCGGCTTCAAACAGTATGTCGACCTGTTCGAGAGCGACCGGTGGCTCACGTCGATCGCCAACATCGGCCTGTTCGGGGTGTTCTTCATCACGGGTGCGATGGTGTTGGGTTTTCTGCTGGCGGTGTTCATCGACCAGAAGGTGCGGCTCGAAGGCGTGTTCCGCACCATCTATCTTTACTCGTTCGCGATGTCATTTGTCGCCTGCGGCGTGGTCTGGCAGTGGATGTTCAACCCCACGCTGGGTATCCAGCGCTCACTGCAAAGCTGGGGGTTCGAGAACGCACGCTTCGACTGGATCACCTCGCAGAGCATGGCGATCTACTGCGTGGTGATCTGCGTGCTGTGGCACTCGTCGGGGCTGGTGATGGCGATCATGCTGGCCGGGCTGCGCGGTATCGACGACGAGCAGTGGAAGGCCGCGCGCGTCGAAGGCGTGCCGCGCTGGCGCTACTACACGAGCATCGTGTTGCCGCAGCTCGGCCCGTCGCTGCTCACCGCGTTCGTGCTGCAGGCGGTGTCGGTGGTGAAGCTCTTCGACGCGGTGGTCGCGATGACCAACGGCGGCCCGGGTGACGCTACCGACGTGCCCACCAAGTTCATCATCGACAACCTGTTCGAGCGCCAGAACATCGGCCTGGCGTCGGCTGCGTCGGCCACGATGCTGGTCACGGTGATCATCATCGTCGCTCCGCTGGTCTACGCACGGTCGCGGGCCAAAGCGGCGGCGGGGAATTCATGACCACCGCATCCGTCGCCGCCGGTGCCAATATCACCGCCACCAACCGGCTGTCGCCGCGCCCGCGCCGCGCCTTGCTGACGCCGGCACGCCTGGGGCTGTACGCCTTTCTCGTCAGCGCGGCGCTCTTCTTCCTGCTGCCGCTCTACGTGATGGGCATCACGTCGATCAAGCCGATGTCGGAAATCCGCATGGGCAATATCTTTGCCTTCCCGGTGGCGATCACGTTCGAGCCGTGGGCGCAGGCCTGGTCGTCGGCCTGCACCGGGCTCGAGTGCAACGGTATTTCGGTGGGGTTCTGGAATTCGGTGCGCATCCTGCTGCCGTCGCTCGCGCTGTCGATCATCATCGGTTCGATCAACGGCTATGCGCTGACCTACTGGCGTGTGAAGTGGGCGGGCTGGTTCTTCGCCATCCTGATGCTGGGTGCATTCATTCCGTACCCGGTGATGCTCTACCCGCTGGTGCGCATGTTCGCCACCGTGAACATGTTCCAGTCGATCCCGAACATCGTGCTGGTCCACACCTTCTTCGGCATGCCAATCATGACGCTGCTGTTTCGTAACTACTACGCAGGCTTGCCGGCCGAGCTGTTCAAGGCGGCGCGCATCGACGGCGGCGGCTTCTGGCGCATCTACTTCCAACTGATGCTGCCGATGTCGCTGCCGATCTTCGTCGTCGCGCTCATTCTGCAAACCACCGGCATCTGGAACGACTTTCTGCTCGGCCTGATATTCGCAGGCCGCGACCACTACCCCATGACGGTGCAGCTCAACAACATCATCAACTCGACCCAGGGCGAAAAGGTCTACAACGTCAACATGGCGGCCACGCTGCTCACGTCGATGGTGCCGTTGGTGGTGTATTTCGTCTCCGGGCGTTGGTTCGTGCGCGGTATTGCCGCCGGTGCGGTGAAAGGCTGATATGTCGAGCGTCAGTGTCCGTGGCCTCGACATCGCCTTCGGCAAGGTCCGCGTCATCGAGGGCCTGGACCTCGACATCGAGGAAGGTGAATTCGTCGTGCTGCTCGGGCCCTCAGGGTGCGGCAAATCCACGCTGCTGCACACCATCGCCGGGTTGATCGACGTGAGCGAAGGCCGCATCGACATCAACGGCACCGACGTGACCTGGGCCGACCCTTCGGAACGCGGCATCGGCATGGTGTTTCAAAGCTATGCCCTGTATCCGACGATGACGGTCGAGCGCAACCTGTCGTTCGGCCTGCGCGTGGCCGGCATGGACAAAGCGCAGATCGCGACGCGCATCGACAAGGCGGCGCGCATGCTGCAACTGACCGAACTGCTGCACCGCAAGCCCGCGCAGTTGTCGGGTGGCCAGCGCCAGCGTGTGGCAATCGGCCGCGCGCTGGTGCGCGAGGCCAAGGTTTTTCTGCTCGACGAACCGTTGTCCAACCTCGACGCCAAGCTGCGCGCCGAACTGCGGCGGGAGTTGAAGCAGTTGCACCGCGACCTGGGCGCGACCATGGTGCACGTGACGCACGACCAGATCGAGGCCATGACCCTGGCCACACGCATGGCCGTGATGCGCGCCGGCAAGATCCAGCAGTTCGACACACCCGACCATGTATACGCGAAGCCGGCCAACATGTTCGTGGCCGGCTTCCTCGGTTCGCCCAGCATGAACTTCGTGCGCGGACATCTCGAGCGCGACGGTGCGCGCGTTCGTTTCGAATCTGCGGCTTTGCGGGCCGACGTCAGCGGCTATGCCTTCGCGCGGCAACCCACCGACAAGCAGCCCGCCGTACTGGGCATCCGCCCCGAACACCTGCGTGTTGTCGATGCCGCAGCGGCGCACAACGCGCGCGCGAACGTCAACCTGATCGAGCCGATGGGCGGCAACAAGATCGCGTGGCTGGACGTCCAGGGCACGTCGTTGGCCCTGCAGGTCGAGCCGACGGTTGATTTCGAGATCGGCGCGCCGCTGGCGCTGGGGCTCGACTCGGCGCATGTGTCGCTGTTCGACGCCGCCAGCGAGGCGCGGCTCTAGGCGCGGCGCGCTGGGTCGCAGCACAGGCCGAGGAAGTCGAACCCATGGCCACCATCAAAGACGTTGCGCAACTCGCCCAGGTCGGCGTGGGCACGGCGTCGCGCGCCATCTCGGGCAAGGGCGCGGTGTCGGCCGACGCGCTGGCGCGTGTACGCGAAGCGGTGCGCAAGCTCGACTTCCGTCCGTCGCGCACCGCGCGCGCGTTGGCGTCCAAGCGCCTGGGGCTGATCGGCGTGTACGTGCCGACCTTCGAGGGCACCTACTTCGCGCCGATTCTGCAAGCTGTCGAAGGCGAATTGCGCGCGTGCGACCACCACATGGTGGCGACCAGCAACTTCGGCCTGGGTTCGCGCCACGACAAATCGCTCGAGGCCATGCGCTTCCTGATCGAGCGCGAGTGCGACGGCATCCTGGCCGTCGACAGCTACACGCGCGACGTTGACCTGACGGCATTGCGCATGCAGATGCCGCGGCTGGTGCTGATCAACCGCGTCGTGCCGGGCATGGAAGGCGATTGCTTCTCGGTCGACCACGCCAGCGCCGGCCGTCTGGCCGCGCGTGCGCTGTTGGCCCAGGGACATCGCGACATTGCACTGATGCACAGCCTGCGCCACAGCCCCGACGTCATCGTGCGCATGCAGGGCTTTCGCGACGAGTTGGCGGCGCATGGCCTAGCGCCTGCGCATGAGTTCGTGCTCGAGGGCCGGTTGACGTTTGCCGGTGCGTGGGACCAGGCCGGCGCCATCGTCGCGCTGGCGTCGCGCCCCCGCGCGCGCACGCGTACGACCGCGCGCGTCGAGTCATCGGTTCTGCCTTTCAGCGCGCTGTTCTGTGCCAACGACCTGCTGGCGATGGCCACGCTGTCGCGGCTGCAAGGCGCCGGCATCGACGTGCCACGGCAGCTGTCGGTGCTGGGCTACGACGGCGCCGAATTGGGTGCCTACACGTCGCCCGCGCTCAGCACCGTGCGCATCCCGTCGGTCGACATGGCCACGCACGCGTGCAGGCACTTGATGAACCAGTGCTACGCCACAGGGCTTCCCGTGCAGCGCGAGTTCGAATCGCAAGTGTTGATGCGCCAGTCGGTGGTGCGCGGCCCTCATCGACCCGTCATCCCGCGTTCATCACACCCGTCTCGACCTCGTCCATCTGGTCGAGCCGGCCAACCTCACGCAGTGGCGTCGACCACGCGAAAGACCCTATGACCACACCCATCTCGATCCAGCTCTACAGCCTGCGCGACCTGCCCACGCTGGGCGACATACTCGACACCGTCAAGGCCGCGGGTTACCGTCACGTCGAGCTCATCGGCAGCCATCTCGACGACGCCGCGAACGTGCGTCGCCAGCTCGACACACGCAGCCTGGCTGCCTCGTCGTCGCACGTCGGCATCGCTGCCCTGCGCGAACGCTTCGACGCCGTGATGGCGGCGTGCAAGACGCTGGGCTTCACGCAACTGTTCATGCCGTCGGTGCCGCCCGACGAACGCGCCGGCGCCGAGCCGTACTGGACGTTCCTGGGCCGCGAACTGGGCCAGATGGCGTGGCGCGCGAAGGACCGTGGCGTCGACCTGGGCTATCACAACCACCACTGGGAACTGAAGGCGCAGGCCGACGGCCGCACCGCGCTCGACTGCCTGTTCGCCGGTGCCGGCAACGCGCCCCTGACCTGGCAGGCCGACGTGGCCTGGCTGGTGCGCGGCGGGGGCGACCCGGTGGCGCTGATGCAGCAGCACAAGGCGCGCGTGGTGTCGGTGCATGCCAAGGACATCGCGGCCGAAGGCACCAAGCTCGACGAAGACGGCTGGGACGACGTGGGCAGCGGCGTGCTCGACTGGCGCGGCCGTCTTGCGAAGGCGGCGGTCGACAACGGCGCGAAGTGGTTGGTGGCCGAGCACGACAAGCCGAATGACCCTGCGCGATTTGCGCGCAACAGCTTCGCCTTCTTGAATTCCCTTTGAAGAAAGCCTGACGACGTGAGCAAAACTCAAATCGGAATCATCGGTTGCGGCAATATCAGCGATGCGTATTTCAAGGGCGCGGCGCGGTCGCCTTACGTGGCCGTCAAGGCCTGCGCGGACCTGAACGCGGAAGCGGCGCAAGCCAAGGCCACAACCTATGGCGCACAGGCCATGACGGTGCAGGCGTTGCTGGCCGACAAGGACATCACCCTCGTCGTCAACCTGACGGTGCCGCTGGCGCACGCCGCGGTATCGCAACAGATCATCGACGCCGGCAAACACGTCTATTCCGAAAAGCCGTTGGCCGCGAAGTTCGCCGACGCCGCCGCGTTGATGGCGCGCGCGCAAGCCCAGGGCCTGCGCGTGGGCTGCGCGCCCGACACCTTCATGGGCGCGTCGCACCAGGCCGCGCGCCGCGCCATCGATGCCGGCGTCATCGGGCAGGCCGTGGGCGGGTCGGCAGTGATCATGAGTCACGGTGCCGAAAGCTGGCACCCGAACCCCGCGTTCTTCTACAAGGCCGGCGGCGGGCCGGTACTGGACATGGGGCCGTACTACGTCACGCAGCTCGTCAACCTGCTGGGCCCGGTGAAGCGCGTCGTGGCGCTGGCCACCATCGGCAGCGCCCAACGCACCATCACCAGCGAGCCGTTGAAGGGCAGCAAGATCGACGTTGACGTGCCGACCACCGTCAACGGCGTGCTCGAGTTCGCCAGCGGCGCCAACGTGTCGATGTCGGCGTCGTGGGACGTGTGGAAGCACAACCGCACGTCGCCGATCGAGATCTACGGCACCGAGGGCAGCCTGCTGCACGTCGACCCCAACTTCTTCGGCAACGCGCCGCGCGTGTGCGGCCCCGACGGCAACCTGCGCGACCTGCCGATCGACGCGCGCCCGTTCGGAATACCGAACCGCGAGATGCGCAACGGCACCATGCAGGCCGACTACCGCATGATCGGTCTGGTGGACATGGCACTGGCCATTCAGCACACGCGCCGGCACCGCGCCAGCGGCGAATTGGCGCTGCACGTCACCGAAGTACTCGAAGCGCTGATCACGTCGTCAGCCGCCGGTCACTTCGCGACGCTGACCACCACCTGCGAGCGGCCCGAGCCGGTGCCGCTGGGGCTGGACGAAGCAGTGTTCGCGTAACTCGCAAAAATGCTCACAAAGCTCACGACAGGAGCCCCCCATGAAAAAGATCCAGGGCCCGGCCATCTTCCTGGCTCAATTCGCTGGCGACCAGGCGCCGTTCAATACGCTGCCCACCATCGCGAGCTGGGCTGCTGACCTGGGTTATATCGGCGTCCAGATTCCCACCTGGGACAAGCGTCTGTTCGACCTCGAGCGCGCGGCGCAAAGCCAAATCTATTGCGATGAATTGGCCGGCATGCTTGCTCAGCGCGGCCTTGCCGTCACCGAGTTGTCGACCCATCTGCAAGGCCAGCTTGTCGCCGTGCATCCCGCGTATGACCTGCCGATGGACGGCTTCGCGCCCGAGACCCTGCGCGGCAAGCCGGCGGCGCGCACCGAATGGGCCATCGCCCAGCTGAAGCTGGCCGCGAAGGCATCGCAACGGCTGGGCCTGAAGTCGCACGCCACCTTCAGCGGCGCGCTGGCGTGGCCGTATCTCTACCCCTGGCCGCAGCGGCCGGCGGGTTTGGTGGAAGCCGCGTTCGACGAGCTTGCCAAACGCTGGCGCCCGATCCTCGACGTATTCGACGAATGCGGCGTCGACGTTTGCTACGAAATCCATCCCGGCGAAGACCTGTGCGACGGCGCCAGCTACGAGATGTTCCTCGAGCGCGTGGGCGGGCACGCGCGCGCGAACCTGTTGTACGACCCGAGCCACTTCGTGCTGCAGCAACTCGACTACCTCGCGTACATCGACTGCTACCACTCGCGCATCAAGGCGTTCCACGTCAAGGACGCCGAGTTCCGACCGACTGGCAGGCAAGGGGTCTATGGCGGGTTCCAAAGCTGGAAAGACCGCGCTGGGCGCTTCCGCTCACTCGGCGACGGTCAGGTCGACTTCCGCGCGATCTTCAGCAAGCTCACGCAATACGGCTACGACGGCTGGGCCGTGCTCGAGTGGGAGTGCTGCATCAAGGACTCGGGGCAAGGCGCGGCCGAAGGCGCGCCGTTCATCCGCGAGCATCTGATTCAAGTGGCCGAGCGCTCGTTCGATGACTTCGCCGCAGCGGGCACGGACGACGTGGCGAATCGGCGGATGTTGGGGTTGGCGGGGTAGGCGAAGGCGGCGCAGCAGGGCGGGTCTGGCTTCACACCCGCGCCGCAATCGACGCCGGCACCGCCACCGGCATGTCCAGCAGCATCTGCGCCATCCCCTTGCCCAGCGGATCGAACCGCGGCGACGCCGGCCCGCCACCTGCGAGCGCGTCGTGCAGCACCAGATTCATCGCGGCGATGCCGGGCAGGTGGTAGCGGTCGACGTGGCCTGTCACCAGGTGTGCGAACCACCGTTGAACCGCCTCGGGTGACAGGCGCTGCCAGATCAGCGGCAGCCACTCGGGGCGTCGCGCGATGACGCCGATGTTCGACAGGTTGCCCTTGTCGCCGCTGCGCGCCCAGGCGAGCTTCACCAGCGGCACGTCGATCAGCGGCTCGCCCGCGGGATCGATCCACGCAGCCGGGGGTTCGCCCGACGTGTCGAACGTTGCGGCTTCCTTGACTGATGAAACAGGGATATCGACGTCGATACGTTCATCGCCGATGAGCACACTCACCGGCACCCGCCGCTTGTCGAGCAGAAACGAAAACGGCTTGATCAACGGCGAGGGTGAAGGCCGGCCGCCCGACGGCATCGTCGTGCCCGGTGACCACGAGGTGCCGGCAGGCGTGATCTCGCGCGCGAAGATGTCCAGCGCCTTCTTCAGCGGGTGGTCGACGACCACGCGCACCATCACCTCGCGGCCGGCCGGCGTACGGGCGTTCGCGCCGTACAGCGTTTCGGCGCCCAGCAGTTCGATGTGCGCGGCAGTGAACTCGCTGAAGCCCGCGGCGGCCAGCAGCCCTCGTGCGCGTTCGATGATCGCTTCGCCGGTGCGCCGCGCCTTCGCCGCCGCGTCGATGCCGACGATGACCATCGAGCCGGCGCAGCGCCAGCCGTCGAGTTGGGTCGCCGACACTTTGTAGTGGTTCGTCGGCGCGCGCCCGCGCGCGTTGCTGACGCGCACGCGATCGACCGCGGTTTGCTCGGTGCGCACGTCGCGGAAGTCGCAGCTCACGTCGGGCAGCAAGTACGCCGCGGGGTCGCCGATCTCGTAGAGCATCTGTTCGGCCACGCACGCGTGGTGGATCAGGCCGCCGGTGCCGGGCACCTTCGTGACGTCGAAGCTGCCGTCTTGCGCGCAGTCGACGATGGGGTAGCCGATGTGCGGCCAGTCTGGCACCTGCTGCCAGTCGGTGAAGAGGCCGCCGGTGGCCTGGCAGCCGCACTCGATGATGTGGCCCGCGAGGCTGCCGCCAGCCAGGCGGTCGTAGTCGGTGTGCCGACCAACCGAACTCGTGGATCAGCGCGCCCAGCGTCACGGCGCTGTCGACGCAGCGGCCGGTGATCACGATCTGCGCGCCGGCCGCGAGCGCGCGCGCGATGGGCAGCGCGCCCAGGTAGGCGTTGGCGCTGAGGACTTCGGCGGGCAAAGGTTCGTTGGTGAACATGTCGCGCGTATGAGTGTCGCGCAGCTCGGGCATCAGCGCGCTCACGTCGTCGCCTTCGACCACCGCGATGCGCGGCGCAAGGCCCATCGAGTCGGCCAGCGTCTTCAGCGCCGCCGCGCAGCCGCGCGGGTTGATGCCGCCGGCATTGGCGATGACCTTGATGCCGCGCTGCATCACCTGCGGCAATACCTGCTTCATCGCGGTGTCGACGAAGTCGGTGGCGTAGCCAAGCTCGGGTTTCTTTGCGCGCGCCGCGGCCAATATCGCCATGGTGGTTTCGGCCAGGTAGTCGAATACCAGGTAATCGATCAAACCGGAGTTCACCAGCTGCGGCGCGCCCACCATGCTGTCGCCCCAAAAGCCCGATGCACCGCCGATTCGGACGTTGCTTGGCGGTTGTTTGCTGGTATTCATCGCAGCCTCCGTCAACGCGACTCGCCCTCAGCGCACCGGCCGCTGCTGCGCACCCAGACCTCGCGCACCGCGTCGTCGGCGCAGCCTTCGCCGGTGGCCGGGTCGACGATGCGCATCTCGACGCCGGGCGACGGTTGGCCTGCGGACCGCAGCAGGTGCGCGCGCGGCCCGTTCGGGTCATGGTCGACGACGTACTTCACCTCGGGCCCGGCCAGGCGCCAGTGGAGCGGCGCGCACACCGCACCGATGCGGCTGGCCGCGATCATCAGCAACGTGCACTCCGCCCCGTGGCGCGTCAGGCAGGCCGCGCGGTCACCGCGCTCGAGGCCCAGTGCAGCCAGGCCGTTGGCGATGCGGTTCGCCGCGGCGTCGGCTTGCGCGTAGGTCCATGTGCGCGAGGCGGTGACCCAGGCGATGGCGTCGGGCTGCGCGGCGGCTTGGCGGCGTAGCGGGTCGCCCGACAGCCGGTCAAATGGAACGATGTTGTCAGCAGAAACGGCGGGGCGGATGACGCGGTTGGTTGGCATCGGTGTCGGCTCGCGGTCACAGGGTGGCAGGCAGCAGGGTGCCGTCCCGGGTCGGCGAGGTCTTGCGGCAAGTGGCTGACGCGCGCGCCGCAGCCAATTGCCGCAAGACCACGCGCCGGGTCGCTCGTACCCTGCGCCCGCTCGCCGCTGCGACAGGAGACACCGAATGACGAAGCCTTTGCATCGCTCGAGCCGATCGAGAAGGCACCGGCGCTGACCAACGTGATCGTCTTCATCGGCCTGCTGCTGATTTTCAATGCGCTGTCGGGCATGTTGTTCGACCACACGATCAAGGCCTTCGATAGTCCCTTTCCGAAGGGCGGCGCCTTCCCATCGCGATGGCGCTGTGCTTCGCGTTCGGCTTCCTGGTGGGCTTTCCGGCGCTGCGGCTGGCGGGGCACGATCCCCGGTGCGTTCTTCGGCGCGATCTTCATCCAGTTCGTGCCCAACATCGCCGACGAGATTTCCAAGTCGGCGCCCGCGGCCATCTACGGGCTGATGCTGATCGGCTTCATGTTCCTGCTGCCCACCGGCGTGATGGGCGGCGTGAAGAAGCTGTGGGCGCGGCTGATTCGCTGATCAAGCGCTGCCGAAACCTTTCACCGAGCGTGCCATGCCGCAAGCCACCCCCTTCAGCAAGATCCTGATCGCCAACCGCGGCGAAATCGCGTTGCGCGTGATGCGCAGTGCGCGCAGCGCGGGCTATCGCACGGTGGCGGTGTATTCGACGGCCGAGGCGCATGCGCGCCACGTGCGCGAGGCCGATCAAGCGGTGTGCATCGGCCAGCCGCTGCCGTCGCAGTCGTACCTGAACGTCGCGGCGATCGTCGACGCGGCTCGTGTCAGCGGCGCCGATGCGGTGCACCCGGGCTACGGCTTCCTGGCCGAGAACGACGGCTTCGCACAGGCCTGCATCGATGCTGGCCTGGTCTTCATCGGCCCGTCGCCGCAGGCCATCCGCGCCATGGGCAACAAGGCTGGGGCCAAGCGGCTGATGATCGACGCGGGCGTGCCGTGCGTTCCCGGCTGGCAGGGCGAAGATCAAAGTCCCACCAACCTCGCACGCGAAGCCGAGCGCATCGGCTGGCCGGTGATGATCAAGGCCGTGGCCGGCGGCGGAGGGCGCGGCATGCGTCTGGTCGTCGCCGCGGCACATTTCGACGACGCCCTGCGCAGCGCACAAAGCGAAGCGAAGAATGCCTTCGGCGATGCGACGGTGATTCTCGAGGGTGCCATCATCGAGCCGCGGCACATCGAAATCCAGGTCTTCGCCGATCGCTACGGCAACGCCATCCACCTGGGCGAGCGCGACTGCTCGGTGCAGCGACGCCACCAGAAGCTGATCGAAGAAGCGCCGTCGCCGGTGGTCAACCCTGCCCTGCGCGAGCGCATGGGCGCGACCGCGGTCGCTGCGGTGAAGGCCATCGGCTACGAAGGCGCGGGCACGCTCGAGTTCCTGCTCGACCGCGACGGCAACTACTGGTTCATGGAGATGAATACGCGCCTTCAGGTCGAGCACCCGGTGACCGAAGCCATCACCGGGCTGGACCTCGTGGCGCTGCAGCTGCGCGTCGCCGCGGGGCAGGCGCTGCCTATCACGCAGCACGATGTGTCGTTTCACGGTCATGCGATCGAAGTGCGGCTGTGTGCGGAAGACGCCGAGCAGGGCTTCATGCCGCAAAGCGGCACCATCGCGCTGTGGCAGCCGTCGCCGAGCTTGCGGGTGGAACACGCGCTGGCGTCGGGCAGCGATGTCGCGCCGTACTACGACTCGATGATCGCGAAGCTGATCAGCCACGGTGCCACGCGCGAAGAGGCGCGGCGAAAGCTTGTTATGGGGCTCGAGGACACGGTGGCCCTGGGTCTTAAGACCAACCAGGCGTTCCTGCTGCGGTGCCTCGGGCACGAGGTATTCGTACAGGGGCAGGCGACCACTGCGTTCATCGAGCAGCACCACCAAGCGCTGCAGGGGCGCGACTCGGGCGACGAAGCGAAGGCCGCGGCGCTGGCCGCGGTGCTGCTGCTCGAAACGTCGAATGGGGCACGTCGGCACGCGGCAGGCCAACGGCTATCGCACTCGCTGCCGACGGCGCTGCGCTTCGACTTCGACGGCGTGCAGCACGCGGCCACACTGACCGAACTTGGCCCGCACCGCCATGAGGTGAAGGTGGGCGAACGCCGCCATCAGGTCGAGGTGGTGGACGTCGCAGTCCACCGACTGCGCTTCGTTCTCGACGGCGTGATGGACAGCGTGGCCTACACGCGCGACGGCGCGCGGCTGTGCTTCGCCTGGTGCGGCACGCCGCGCGAGGTTCTCGACACCACGCGCGCAGCCAGTGCCAGGCACAACGGCGCGGGTGCAGGCGACGGCAAGCTGCGCGCATCGATGAACGGGCGTGTGGTGGCGGTGCAGGTGCAGGCCGGAGAGCGCGTCGCCGCGGGGCAGCCGCTGGTGACGCTCGAGGCGATGAAGATGGAGCACATTCACGTCGCGCCGCTGGCCGGCACCGTCAAGGCCGTGCACGCCGCCGTCGGCGATCAGGTGCCCACCGGCCGCGTCGTCGTCGAGATCGAGGCCGATCCGCCGGCTGCTTGATCCTGGACATGGCGCATCGCGACGCCTGCGACCACGATCGTGGTCGCGATCACGACCCACAAGGAACGCCCATGCCATTCGAACCCAGCGCCAAGGTGCAAGACCTCCAGCGACGCCTGTACGCGTTCATGGACGAGCACATCTACCCCAACGAGCAGCGCCATGTCGAAGAGGCCGAAACGCTCGGGCCCTGGAAGGTGCTGCCGCTGATCGAGGAGCTGAAGCCCAAGGCCCGGGCCGTCGGCTTGTGGAACCTGTTCCTGCCGCACGCCGACTCCACCAATCTCGAATACGGCGCCGGTCTCACCAACCTCGAGTACGCGCCGCTGTGCGAAATCATGGGCCGCTCGCTGCTCGCGCCCGAGGTCTTCAACTGCTCGGCGCCCGACACCGGCAACATGGAAGTGCTGGCGCGCTACGGCACGCCCGAGCACAAGAAGCGCTGGCTCGAGCCGCTGCTGGCAGGCGAGATCCGCTCGTGCTTCGCGATGACCGAGCCCGATGTGGCGTCGAGCGACGCCACGAACATCAGCGCGTCGATCGTGCGTGAAGGCGACCAGTACGTGATCAACGGCCACAAGTGGTACACGACGAACGCCACCGACCCGCGCTGCAAGATCGCGATCTTCATGGGCAAGACCGACCCGCACACGGCCGACCGCCACAAGCAGCAGTCGATGATCCTCGTGCCGATGGACTCACGCCGGCGTGAAGGTCATCCGCGCGCTGCCGGTCTTCGGCTACTACGGCATGCCCGACCGCGCGTCGGAGGTGCGCTTCGACGACGTGCGCGTGCCCGCGTCGAACATGCTGCTGGGCGAAGGCCGCGGCTTCGAGATCGCGCAGGGCCGGCTGGGCCCCGGGCGCATCCACCACTGCATGCGCCAGATCGGCCTGGCCGAGCGCGCGCTCGAGCGCATGTGCCGGCGCACGCTCGCGCGGGTGGCGTTCGGCAAACCGGTGGCGCAGCAGGGCGTGACGCAGGAACGCATCGCGCAGTCGCGCATCCTGATCGAGCAGGCGCGGCTCTTGACGCTGAACGCCGCGCACCGCATGGACACCGTCGGCAACAAGGTGGCGCAGACCGACATCGCGATGATCAAGGTCGCGGTGCCGAACATGGCGTGCCAGGTGATCGACTGGGCGATCCAGGCGCACGGCGGCGGCGGCACGAACAACGACTTCGGCCTGGCGCATGCGTATGCGATGTCGCGCGTGCTGCGCCTCGCCGACGGGCCCGACGAGGTGCACCGCAACCAGATCGCGCGGCTCGAGTTGAAGAAGTACCAATAAGGAGGCGGCGAGTGGCGGTGTATCGTCTCGAGGGGCATCAGACCCCGACAGGAGAAACCGCATGCCGATCATTCCCGCGCGCCGCCCGTCCGACCGCCTGATGTGGATCACGCCCGACCGCGTGTTCTACGTCGGGCTGCTCGGGGCGCCTTCGGTGAGGACGATGGGTGCGGTGATGGCCTACGTGGCGGTGGATGGGTTCATCCACGTGAGCATCGACGGGGGAGAGTGGCAGACCACGCAACTGGCCGTGGTGCCGCCGCACACACCGCACCGCGTGTTGTCCGAGTCACGGCTCATCAACGTGGTCAAGCTCGAGGCCGAATCGGTCGACCTGGCCGCGTTGCCCGCACCCCTG
Organism: uncultured beta proteobacterium; assembly: GCA_963738615.1. Lineage (GTDB taxonomy): Bacteria > Pseudomonadota > Gammaproteobacteria > Burkholderiales > Burkholderiaceae_C > CAVTWY01. The sequence goes on along the minus strand of CAVTXI010000004.1, from coordinate 248,009 downwards.
CAGGGCCGTGGCGCCGTCGATGCGCCGTGGTTCGTCGAGCACGTGCGCCGCTGTCGGCGTGAGCTGTGCGCGCAGGGTCACGGCATCGACCTGATGACGCTCGACTTCGACCAGCTGTTCTTCGGCCAGGCCATCGCGTCGCGGCGCATCGACCCGCGCATCCAGGCCGTGATCGATACCATCAAGTCCGATCCGTCCGCGCCCTCGAGTGCGGATGCCTGCGCGCAGCAGGTGCACCTGTCGTTCTCGCGTTTCCTTCACCTGTTCAAGCAGGAGGTCGGTGTGCCGTTTCGCAGCTTCCGCACGTGGAAGCGCGCGCGCAGCCTGCTGCACCATGTGAACCGCGACGCCAACCTCGCGCACGTGGCGCAAGACACGGGCTACCCGGACTCGACGCACTTCAGCCATTCGATCCGCCAGGTGTATGGGCTTAAACCCAAGGACATCTTCGCGGGGTCGCGGCGGCTTGCGATTTACGCCCAGGCTGTCGACATGTCGAAGCAGCGCATGTAGGTGACATGGCGGGCCGCGCACAGATGCTGTGCCGCGGGCGGGGCTTGGAACCAGCGCCTGATCCGGGACCTGCGCCGTATCTGGGATGCAACTCGTCAACCGCTCTTTCGCGTGACGAACTTGGTGGCCATGCGGTCGACGCCGCGCTCAACGAAATAGTGACGCAAACGCTCGGGGTCGGCATGAGGATCGGCCAGGGCAACGTAGCCGTCCGGCCTGATGACATAGAGCGCCGCGTCCCTGAGGCCGGCTTGCCCCATTCCCGGTTGCCACCCGAAGAGGTGGAGCGGAAGCCGAAGTTCGGCGCAGGCGTCGGCCACTCCACGTGGCGGTTGTCCGTACACGTGGGCCTGCCACTCGAGCGAAGCGAGCGGTGCGAAGTTGTCTTGTCCCGGCCCGGTCTTGACCCAAGGCAGTCGATCCCCGCCTCGGACGGCCCCGGCTGCGCCCGCGCTCAAGGGGCTGTTGCGATACTCGACGCCGATCTGCGACACGGTCCGGAACGGGAAGCGGCGATACGGAGACAGCCGAAACAGGACAGGCGCGAGCAGAGGAGCGAGCCTGGTGCGCACAAACCGGGCGACACGGCCGCGCTGCGTCGCGACTGTAAACACGCGATCGGTTGTGGCAACGAGCCGACGCGCGAAGGCGACCCGCTCCGGCTCGTAGGTATTGAGCAGACTGTCCGCGGCCTCGCCCTTCAAAACCGCGGCGAGCTTCCACGCGAGGTTCACGGCGTCGCCGATACCGGTGTTCATCCCCTGGCCGCCGACCGGACTGTGGATATGGGCGGCATCTCCGAGCAGGAACGCGCGTCCCTCGCGAAAACGGTGCGCGACGCGGTGATGCACCCGATAGGTCGAGAACCAATTTACCTTCACTACGTCAAGCTTCAGGTGTTCGAGAGCACGACCACGTACGTCGTCGAAGGTGAGCTTACGGCTTTCGCGGTGCGGCGGCTCGCGCACGGACCCGACCAGACGCACGCGGCCCTTGCCCTTCAGGGGAAAGACGAGCGCAAAATCGGCATGCTCGAGATCGACGTGCAATTCCTCGTTAGTCGCCGCCCCGGCCGCCTCCACATCGGCGACGTAAAAGAGGCCCTCATAGGTTCCACCCGGAAAGCCGATGGCGAGTTGTTCCCGGACGGTAGACGACGCGCCATCGCAGCCTGCCAGATAGGTGGCTTCGCAGCGTTCCTCGGTGCCGTCGGGCCGCTCGAGCGCGACTCGCACTCCGCCGCCGTGTTGTTCGAAACGAATCAACTCCGTCCGCCGCTCCACATGCACCCCAGAGGCTTCCAATTGGTCGATCAGCAATCGCTCGTGGGCGTCCTGCGGAAAGGCCAGAATGGAATACGAAGGGACTTCCCACCTTCAGGCCCCGGCGCCGAAGCGCCAAGATGGTGTGTGTCGTCATCCATCTTGCAGCCTTTGCGAAAGGGGAAGTCCGTGAATCAGATTACACGAGCAGTATCGAGTGGGGAAGTGATGCGTGCCACCATCGTGCGCGTCGGCGTCGATCTGTCCAAGCGCGTGATCCAGGTCCACGCCGTCGATGCCGCTGGGCGCGTCGTGACCAATCGCGCCTTGGCCCGCGACGCCTTCATGCCCTGGTGTGCGCACCTGCCCGCCGGCTGCATCGTCGCCATGGAGGTCAGCTCGTCGGCGCACCACTGGGCACGCAAGCTGGTCGCGATGGGGTTCGACGCGCGCATCGTGTCGGCGCAGCTTTGTGCACCGTATCGCTCCGAGGGCGCGTCGGGCAAGAACGACGCCAACGACGCCGCTGCGATCTGTGAGGCCGCGGGGCGTCCGCACATGCGCTTCGTGCCGGTGAAGAGCATCGAGCAGCAGAGCATGTTGACCGTGCACCGGCTGCGCGAAGGGTTCAAGGAGGACCGCACCGCCTGCATCAACCGCATCCGCGGGCTGCTGCTGGAGTTCGGTGTGGTCATCCCGAAGGGCGTTCGTCCGCTCGAGCTGATGCTCGACGACGTGCTCGAGGATGCCTGCAACGAGATGAATCTGCTGGCGCGCATCGCGTTGCAGCAGGCTCAGGCGCAGTGGCGTGAGCTGGATGCGCACGTGGCCTGGTGCGACGAGCGCATCGCCGAGCACGCGAAGAACAACGACGCGGTCAAGCGCGCCGGTGAGTTGATGGGGATCGGGCCGATCGGCGCGTCGGCGGCGATCGCCACGGTGGGTGACTTCAAGCAGTTCAAGAGCGGCGCGCAGCTTGGCGCTTGGCTGGGGCTGGTGCCCAAGCAGCGTTCGTCGGGTGGCAAGAGCAACCTGGGCACGATCACGAAGCGCGGTGATCCTTATCTTCGGACGCTGCTGGTGCAGGGGGCGAAGTCGGTGGTCAACAGTGCCCATACGCGAAGTGATCCGATCAGCCGCTGGGTGTTGGCCTTGAAGCTGCGCTCGGGCTGGCAGAAGGCGGTGGTGGCCATGGCGAACAAGAACGCGCGCATCTTGTGGGCGGTGATGACGAAGGGCGAGCGGTTCGATCGGCGGCATGTGAGCGTCAAGCCGAATTCGGCGGTCACGCCTGCGACAGCGTCGACAACATCGACGACGCCGCTGCCCGCTGCGGCCACGTAGCTGCCGTTCTTCTCGACCCTCTCCCTCTCTCCCAGATTCTTCTTCCGTGCACGACGACATCCCGAAGATGCTCTGACAGGTCAGACCGGCGGCGGGCAAGCTCGACTAACCCTTGGTGGCGCCAACAGGCGTCCACGTGAACGGATTGGAGCCCCGCCGAGCGGTTCGTATCTGGGCCCGCAGCGTCGCCTCATCGCTTCGACTGCAACAAGGCCGTCTGTAGAGTGGCAGTCTGTTCTCTGTTCAGCGCTTCGCCAGGTCGTCGCAAATACTTCAACCATCCCACTATTGCCATCCATCCATAACCAATACCACACACAACCAAATACCCAATGCTTCGTCTCACCGATCGCGGGGGCACATCTCACCGGACCCGTTGACATGGGGGCGCGCCCCCATCCCCCGAGGGGCTTCGCCCCTCCCACTTCGTGGGCCCCTCCCCAATACGCTTCCAAACGGGGCTGGGATCAAGTCACCAGCGTCTTCAGCGAGCCACCGGCTACAGGAATCCGTCTTCCGCCACGATCGTGCTTGACCGCGTGGGAAGTCCCTGTAAAGGGGTAGGGGGTTAACCCCTCTCCGATCCACTGGAACGGCAACCGTGCGGCTGGAGCGCCTCTCGCCCAGAAGTTGACGCCCGCAATCTTGACGCCCCCCGCGATGACCGGATCAGCGATTCCGAGTTGGCGGTAGTACTCCAACGTACGGACCTGTACGGCCAAGGCACGGGAGGTGGTGCTCGGCTCAGCAGTCTGGTCGATGATCCGCGCCTGCACCCCGAGTTTGGTCAGCCAAAGCCCAAGCACGAGACCGGTGGGCCCGGCCCCGACGATCAGGACAGGGGGTTGGTCATCGGACGGCGCGTTGCTCACAGCCGACCGCCTTGCAGGGAGCCGTAATAGGCTTTCCGCAGCGTGGCAAGCCACGTTTCACTGTTCATCGGGTCACTTGGCACGACGAACTCGATGCCCCTTCGGCGCAGGTCAGTGGTGAACACCTCCATGACCTGATCCAACGTCAGTTGCGACTCGTTTGCCTTGCGCTCCGCCGCCTCATCGACAAACACCTCCGCCTTCCAGAGCACCGAGAGCCGAACCTGCCCAGAAGGATAGGTCGCGACCTCTTTCCCGCCTTCCAAGATGACCCAACCGTCAGAGCCGGCGGTGCGAATCTCCGCTCCTGGGCTGAGATTCGGCCGAGGCGCGGAAGGCGCTCCAACTTCTCCGATACGGTGATACATCCTGTCGTTGTCCGCGATGATCGCGACATTGCCAAAGGGTGGACTTTCGCTCGACATTGGCCCGTCGAGTCCGTCAGGCCAGTAGTCGAATCTTCCTCCGGGCCCATCGTAGAACCACGAGATCGCACCCGCCTCGACGACGCGCCACGGGTCGAAGAGTTTCGATTCGCCCATTGCTGCAAGGAACCGCAGCGAATAGTGCGCGCGCGTTGCGCCCCGGAACGATGGTATGTCCACATGCGGTGCGCCCGCTTGCATGGGAGTTGTTAGGTTCACGACAACTGTCCTCGGGCGCACGACCTTCGTGCCGAAGCACTTCTCAGATGCAGCGAGGAACCGCTCGTTGAACAGGATGGGCTCCACTCCGTCAAGACAAGGCTCTCCACCGACGGCCCAGTTGCCGCGGAACCAGGGCATCACTGATCCGCTGGACGCACCTCCGGCAGGAGTCTCTACCCCATCGGGAACGTAGACGCCGAGCACCGGATATGGCGAACCACGATCGAAGAGCGATCGAACGTACGCTCGATCCTCAAAGGCTGGTTCGATTCGGACGGGTCGAGCTACGGGTTCCATGAACAGGCTCCTCGACGGTAGAGAGACCGCTCTCGGCCGGTTGCGCCGCCTAACGAATGAAAGGGACTTCCCCGTCCCGAGGTACCCGCGCTGAGGCGCAGTACGGCATCGAAGTGCCACGATGGGAAGTGTTCGTTTCCATCCACCACCTGCGAGAGGGAAGTCGTGGGTATCGTATTCGTCGGCATCGACCTTGCCAAGAACGTCTTCGCCGTCCACGCTGTCGATGAGCACGGCAAGCCTGCGGTGGTTCGGCCTACGGTTGCTCGTGCCAAATCCGCCAGTGGATATCCCGCCGGGATTCCCTGGTGCTGAACTGGATGATGCGCAGCACCTCGCGCGATTCAGGGACTGCCTGGCCTACGCGCCGCATCCACCTTCCGATTTGCAGGCGAACGAGTTCCTCCAACGGCTGGATTCGTTGACCACGATCACCGATGTCCGCGATTTGCTTGCACTGCTGACCGTGCCCCATCACCCGTGACCAGCCCCCGCTTCGCGCGCATCCACCACCGTCAACAGGTCCGTCAACGCAGCGTAGCCGCGCGCATTCAGGCCGGTGATGTCGTTGATGCGATTCAGCCGCGCATACAGCGTGTTCGGGTGCAGGCCCAATCGCGCGGCGGCCTTGAGCAGGTTCATGTCGGCGTTGGCGTAGGCGCGCAAAGTGGCTCGCAGGCTGCCGCCGAGTTTGTCGTCGGCCACGTGGAAATCAGTGGCCCACGCGGGCAGCAGGCGCTGCAGTTCGTCGCCGGCCAGGTGGATCATCCATTGGCGCAACGGCGTGGCCGCGAACTGCACTACCCGCTGCGTCAAGCTCGCCATGCGCAAAGCAAGCAAGGCTTGGCGGTGCGCCGCGGGAATCCGGGACGTTGAGAACACGTCGGCGCTGATGCCGATCAGCACGCCATTGCCCGCCGTGGCCAGGTCAGCGGCGATGCGCTCGGCGAGCGGGCCGCTGGCTGGTGTCCAACCCGACTGGCGCCGCACGCCCGAGAACACGGCCGTGACGCGACCATCGCGCACGTCGATCAGCCGGCGCGCACGCGGCACCTGCACCAACTGGTCGAGCGAATCGGCTAGGCGCCTCGTTCGTGCTGGGCTGTCCATTTCGCTGGCCTGTACGGCCTGCGCCAGCACGACGCAGAAACTCTGCCGCCCTTCCAGGAAACCGGCACGACGCAGGATGGCGGCCACACGCGCGTCGGACTCATCGAAGCCACCGAGCACGATCTCGAGCAACTGCGCACGTTCGTCTCCCGCCACGTCGGCCAGCAACTGAACGTGGCTCACGTAGGCGGACGAGGCGAGGGTGCTGATGGCGTCGGTGTACTCCAACGCGAAGTCGGCAACCGCGGCCGCGACCTCGCCCGTCGCATGGGCGGGCGTGGCCTTGTTCTTGTTCGCCGCGCCGAGCGCGCTCTCGCGCAGCCAGCGCGCGAACACTTTGTGGCCGCAGCGATAGGCGTGCAGGACCGCTTCGAGCGGAAAGCGGTGTTCGGCGCGCAGGCGCGCGTGTTCGCGCACGAAGGCGAAGTCTTCCACCGCGCCGCCTTCGAGCAGGCGCACGATTTCGTTCAGGTGCTGCGGGCCGTGGGCTTCCAAAGCACCCAAGGTGATCGGGTCACGCGATTCGGTGAAGGCCGGGATCTCGGCGAGCACGGTGACGCGCAACTCGCCGGCGATGTCGCTCGCATGTCGGCGCAGGTGCGCCGTTGCGGCTGGCAACCAGCGCTTCTTGGTGCTCAGCCGCTGCAAGGCGGCCGACAAGGCTTTGGCGTGGTACTCGGGCATTCGCCATTGTGCAGACTGCACAACGACAGCGCCCGCTTCGCTGGCACTTTGCCCAATGACGCGCGCTGCTGCTGTGGGTAGTCTCCAATGCATCGGTCCACACGGCCGATGCGGGGCGCCTCCGACGAAGTGCCGATAGTGCCGATTGCAAATCAATCCAGGAGATGACGATGGCGAAGTTTCTGTTTGTCTATCACGGCGGCGGCGTGCCGAAGACCGAGGCCGACAAGGCGAAGGCGATGGATGCCTGGGGCAAGTGGATGGGCGGCATGGGCAGCGCGCTGGCGGACGGCGGCCACCCCGTGAGCAAGTCTTCCACCGTGAACAGCGACGGTTCGGTCAGCGACCATGGCGGCGCCAACCCGGCCAGCGGCTACTCGCTGGTCGAAGCGGCCAACCTGCAGGCTGCACTGGCGCACGCCAAGGGCTGCCCGATCCGGGCGATGGGTGGGTCGATCGAAGTGGCTGAAGCGATGGACATGTGAGGCCGTCGATGCCGGTGCGCGGGGTTTCCGGGTCAGTAGTGAATATTGCCCTTGGCCCCGCCACCGACGACGATCGCGTCGCCGTTGATGGCGCGCGACTTTGGCGAGCACAGGAAGGCGATGACCCATGCGACCTCTTCGGCGTCGACGAGGTGGTCGATCGTGTTGGTGCTTCGAAGCGCGAGCTCGACCGCTTGCTCGCTCGAGCCCTGCGCTTGCGCGCGTGACGCCACCAGTGCCGCGGTGCGCTCGGTGCGCGTGGTGCCCGGGTGCACGACGGTGACTTGAATACCGTGGGGCCCGAGTTCTTCGGCCATGTTCTTCGTCAGCGCGGCGACCGCGACGTTGCGGATGCTGCCGACCGTGTTGCCGGTCTGGCGCGCGGCCAGCCCGCTGACGTTGACGATGCGACCCCAGCCGCGGGCGCGCATCCCGGGCACGACTTCGCGTGCGCAGCGGATATAGCCCATCACCTTGGTGTCGAGTTCGGCGTGGAAGAACGCGCCGGTGATTTCGGCCAGCTTCGGCGGGCCACCGTAACCCGCGGGCTCGGCGGCGGCGTTGACCAGGATGTCGATCGTGCCGCCCAGCTGCTTCATCGCGTCGGCGATGGCGGCCATGACTTGCGCGTCGTCGGTTGTGTCGGCGCGAACGCCGATCACGCGCTGTCCGGTCTCGGCTGCAAGTTCGTCCGCGCACGACGCAAGGCGTGAAGCGTCGCGCGCGAGCAGCGCAACGACAGCGCCCTCTTGGGCCAGCACGCGGGCGACCGCCTTGCCGATGCCGCGGCTGCCGCCGGTGACGAGTGCGCGTTTGCCTTGGAGTTCGAGGTTCATCTGAGGTCACCGGTCGCTTCGCACAGCTTGCGCAACTCGGCGATGTCTGGATCAATACCAAGACCGGGCCGACCTCCGAGTTGCACGAGCCCGTCGCGGACGACGCTGAGTACTGGGCTCAGTTCGGTGCGCAAGGGGTTGAGGTTGGCGTCGACCTCCAGCATGCCATCAGCGCGTCCGCGGGCTGCAAGCATGTGGGCGGATGCGAGCAGTCCAATACCGGCGCCCAGAAAGTGCGGGCAGTAGCGCAGCCGCGCCGCATGAATCCGCTCGATGACTGGAAGGCAACCCGAGACGCCGCCCCATTTGGCTAGATCGGGCTGCACGACACCCAGCGCTCGACTGCTGATCATCGATTCGAACGCTTCGGTGCCGATCAGGTTTTCACCGGCCGCCAAGGGGATGCGCGTGCTGCCCGCAAGCTGTTGCCATTCCAGGATCGGTCGATCCGCTCGCAGCGGCTCTTCCAGCCAGACGGGCGCAACGTCGCGCAGGCGGTCCGCCATGTGCCGGGCCGTGGCCAAGTCCCACGCCTGATTCGCGTCGAGCATCAGTTCGGCGCCTTCCGGAAGCCGTTCGCGGACAGCCTTGATATTGTCCAGATCGCGTTGTTCGCCGAAGCCGATCTTCAGTTTGAACGCGCGATACCCCTCGGCCTGCTTCGCCGCCACCACGTCTTGTGGACGATCGGGGTTGATACCGCTGGCATACACACGCACCGTGTCCGACGTGCCGCCCAGCAACTTCCACAGGGGCAGTTGGGCGCGGTGCGCCAGCATGTCCCAGATGGCCAGGTCCACGCCGGCAATCACCTGCGCGATCGGCCCGGGCTCGCCGCACTGAATGGCCAAGACGGCCGTGCGCTCACTCATGTGGGCGAACGCTGCATCAGCGCAGTCGAAGGTCTGGTTGGCGATGAGCGGCCTGACCAGAGATTCGACGAGACGCGCGCGGTGTTCGGCGCCGCATGCCGGGAAGTTGCACCAGACCTCGCCCCAACCAACGGTGCCGTCGCCAGCCTCGACACGCACGAGCACGGCGGGTCGGTCGTGCATGATCCCGAAGGACGTTTGCACCGGCTGCTTCACGGGCCAACGCAGCACGTGGGCGTCGACACGCACCAATAAAAACGGCTCGACCATGTTTGTCATGTGCGTCATGTTTGTCACGTGCGTCATGTCTGTAACGTGCGTCATGTCTGTAACGTGCGATCAACCCCAGTGCTTCTGGCGCACGTCTTCGAATTGGCGTGCCCACGACGTGATGGCCGATCGCTGGTGGTCGGCCAGAGCATGGCCCGGTACCTTGGCGTGGAGCGCCGTGAACGGGCAGTCGACTTCGGTGCGCAGGCCCGAAAGCTCCTCGAGCACGGCCAGGCCGAAGAAGGGCACCGACACCGGGCAATAGCCGCCTTCATGGGTGAGCACCAAGCGCCCGCCGGCATGGCGATGGGCGATGTCGGCGACCGCACGCGTCATCCAACGAAACGTCACACCGTCCAGCAGCATGCGGCCCAGCGGGTCGAAGCGGCCGGCGTCGTAGCCGCAAGGCACGATGATCAGTTGGGGCTGGTAAGCCTCGAGTGCGGGCAGCACGATGCGCTCGAACGCTTCGACGTAGGCACCGTGGCCGCAGCCCGGCGGCAGCGGGATATTCAGGCTGTATCCGGTGCCCGCGCCTTCGCCGATCTCGTTGGCTTCGCCGCTCACCTGCAGGTAGCCGGCCTGCTGATGCACGCTGATCGCCAGCACGTCGCGGCGCTGGGCGAAGCAGCGGTCGGTGCCGTTGCCGTAGTGCACGTCCCAGTCGACGATCGCCACCCGCTGAAGGCCATGGTGGCTGATGGCGCGTTGCGCGGCCAGCGCGGCGTTGGAGAAGATGCAGAAGCCCATCGCACGTTCGGGCTCGGCATGGTGGCCGGGCGGACGCGTCAGCGCATACGCGTGCTGCACGTGGCCGGCCATCACCGCGTCCACCGCCGCCAGCGCGCAGCCGGCCGAGCGACGCGCTACATCCCAGCCGTTGGCCGAGATCGGTGCGCCCACGCCGAGTTCGCCGCCACCGGCCTGCGCCACAGCCTGCACCTGTGCCAGGTGCGCTGCGCTGTGCACGCCCAGCAGTTCGTCCATCGTGGCGTCGCGCGAGGCAATCGGATGCAGTTCGCCCAGCAGGCCACTCACCGTGACCAGGTTGTGGAAGCGGCGCTTGGGGTCGGGGTTCTCGATGTGGCGGTTGTAGGGTTCGACGAAACCACCGGGCTTCAGCATCAATGCATAGTTGCCGGGGTCATGCCAGAAGCAGCGCTCGTCGAACACGAAGCCGGTGGGTCGTGGTCATGTGAGTTCCTTCGGGCGCTGTCGCCTCGTCAGCAAGGGCCAGATCAGGATCAGCGCCGTCACGCCCACCATTACCGCGCTCATCGGCCGCGTGACGAAGGGCGCGAACGAGCCTTCGCTGACGGCAAGGCTCTGGCGCAGCGAGGCCTCCAGCGTGTCGCCCATCACCATGCCCAATATCAGCGGAATGGTGGGAATGTTGGCGCGCGCGCATACCAGTCCGAACACGCCGAAGGCCACCGCCACGCCCACGTAGTACATCGAGTTGGCGGCCGAATACGCGCCCACGAAACACAGCGCCAGGATGCCCATGCCCAGCACACGCGGGTCCACGTAGGCCAGACGCGCCAGGCCCTTCACGCTCAGCACCAGCAGCGCCAGGATCACCACGTTGATCACCAGCAGCGCGGCGAACACGCCGTTCACGATTTCGGGCCGGTCGATGAACAGCGACGGGCCGGGCACGATGCCGTGCACCACGAACACGCCCATGATGATGGCCGTGATCGCGTCGCCCGGAATGCCGAGCGTCAGCACGGCGATCATCGCGCCGCCGGAGTTGGAGTTGTTGGCACTCTCGGCCGCCACGATGCCTTCGGGGTTGCCCTGGCCGAAAGGCGTTTTGTCGGTGGCGCCCCGCTGAGTCCAGAAGTACGCCAGCGAGGTGGACAGTGCCGCACCTACCGCCGGCAGCACGCCGATGGCCGAGCCCAGGAACAGGCCCTTGGCCAATGTGCGCGGGTACTCGAAGGGCTCGAGGAAGGCGCGCCAAGACACACCGGCGCTGGCGATCAGCGTGGCGTCGAACTGCGGCTTGGGCGAGCTGAGCATCACCAGCGCCTGCGCCATGCCGAACAGGCCCACCGCCACCGGCACCAGCGGAATGCCGCTCAGCATGCCGGCGGTGCCCAGGGTGTAGCGCTGCTCGTTGGAATTGGGGTCGATGCCCACGGTGGCCAGGAAGAAGCCGAGCGCCATCATCATCAGCGCCGAAGCGAACTGGCGCCGGTAGGCCTTGCCCACGCACACCGCGGCCAGCACGATCGCCATCACGCTCTCGGCGGCGCCGAAGCGCGCAGCGAACGCCGCCATCGGCCGCGCCGCCAAGCCCAGCAGCAGCGCGCTGACGATGCCGCCGATGAAGGCCGACATGAAGGCCAGCGACAACGCCCGCTGCGCCTGGCCCTTCTGGGCCATCGGGTAGCCGTCGAACATGGTCATGATCGACGAGGCTTCGCCCGGCGTGCGGATCAGGATGGACGTGACCGCGCCGCCGTAGAACGCACCGCAGTACACGCCCAGCAGCAGCGAGATGCCCGCCAGCGGCGCCATGCCGTAGGTGAAGGGCAGCAGCACCGCGATCGTCACACCCGGCCCCACGCCGGGCAGCACGCCCACCACGATGCCCAGCGCCGCGCCCACCAGCAGCGCCAGCAACACCGGGCGTGCTGGCCAGCGCGCCGAAGCCCTGCTGCAGGCTTTGCAGGAATTCCATGCCCGGATCAGAACAGCAGGCCGTGACCGAAAGCCACCCCGAGCACGTTGACAAACACCACCCACAGGCTGAACGCCATGGGCAGTGCAATCGCCAGCGTCAGCCGCCAGGCAGCCGCAACATCGCCCCGCACAGGCCGAGGTACAGCGCGGTACTGACCGCGAACCCAAGGCGCGGCACCGCCAACGCGTAGACGATGAACAGCGCCAGCATCGCCAGTGCCAGCGGCATGCGTACCTGGCTGGAATCAAGCTCGTCGGAATCGGCGACCTTCAGCGCGCGGCGGCGCAGCACCAGCTCGGCCAGCGCGCCCACCACGGCCAGGGCCAGCGCCACGCGCGGGAACATGGCCGCCGATTCGTACCACGGCGCCCGTGCCGGAAAAGGCACGATCAAGGCTGGCGTGGCCAGCAGTGCCACTGCGGCCACGCCAGCCAGGGCCAGCAGCAGCAGTTTGTCCAGGGTGCGACTGCTGACCTTGGCCGGTGCGGCGGCTGGAGGCATCACTTCTTCGAGAAACCGAGTTCGCTCATCAACTCGGTGATCCACTTCGCGTCGTCGGCCACACGCTTGGTCATCTGCTCGGCCGTCATCGGGAAGGGCGGGATACCGGCCTTCTTCAGCTGGTCTTGCACCGGTTTGTCCTGCATCGATTCGGCCATCACCTGCGACAGGCGGTTGATGATTTCCTTGGGCACACCGGCCGGCGCGGCCATGCCGCCCCAGGTGTACAGCTCGCCATAACCCTCTTCGCCCGGCGTGGCCACGTTCGGGTACAGCGGGTTGCGCGCCGGGCCCCAGGACGACACCACCTTCACCTGCCCGGCCTTGGCGTAAGACGACACCATCTCGGCGCCGGCGGTGGTCACGTCCGCATCGCCCGCCACCAGTTCCTTGGCGCCCGGGTTGGGGAACGCCACCACCTTGTACGGCCAGCCGTCGCGCTTGGCGATCTTGGCGGCGATCAGCGCCGGCACCGCGGCCGGCGCGTAGCTGCCGATCACCACCGGCTTGCCCGACTTCTTGGCCCACGCCGCGAACTCTTTCAGGTTGGTGGCAGGGATTTCGCCGCGCGAAGCGAGCACGAAGTCATTGATCAACATGCCGCCGATGGCCTGGTATTCGTCCATCTTGTAGGGCGTGTTGCCCGCCACGATCTGCGAGATACCCGGGCCCGGCGTCCAGGTGCCGATGGTGTAGCCGTCGGGCTTGGCGCGCACCATCTCGGCAAAACCCACCACGCCGCCGCCGCCGGGCTTGTTGATGACCTGAACCGGCACGCCCAGGCGCTTGCTCATGCCTTCGGCCAGCAGACGCGTGACCACGTCCATGTCATTGCCGGGCGGGTAGGGGTAGATGATTTCGATCGGCTTGCTCGGCCATTTGTCTTGCGCCTGCACAGCCAGCGGGGCGGCGAGCGTGGTGGCCGTCAAGGCCAGGGCCAGGGCGAAGGTGCGTCGTTGCATGGGAATTCTCCTGATGAGGGCTGAGGGGTGAGGGTTGGGGCGGGGTTGGGCGTTAGGTGACTGGATCAGGTCTTTTCGGCGTCGCAAAAGCGGTGTGCAGCGCCACCATCGTTTCGTCCACGTGGGCGGGGGTGAAGACCAGCGGCGGCGACAGGATCAGGCGGTTGCCCTGAATGCGCACGATTGCGCCCGCGCGGCGCGCCGCGGCCACCAGCGCTTGGCCGTAGGCGGAATACACCATCAGCGGTTCCGGCTGTGCGGTCGGCCACCAGTTCGACCGCCGCCATCAGCCCCAAGCCGCGCACGTCGCCCACGCGCGGGTAACGCATCAGCTCTTTCAACCGTTCGTTCAGCAGCGCGCCCACGCGCGCGGCATTGCCGGGCAGGTCTTCGGCTTCCACGATCGCCAGATTGGCATTGGCTGCCGCGCAGGCCAGCGCGTGGCCGGAATAGGTATAGCCGTGCATCAGCGCGGCGGGCACTGCGGGCTGTTCGAAGGCGCTGGCCACGCGCTCGTTGAGCAGCGTGGCACCCAACGGCACATAACCCGAGTTGATGCCCTTGGCCAGCGCCATGATGTCGGGCACCACGCCCCAGGCCCGTGCGCCGCACATGGCACCGATGCGGCCGAACCCGGTGACGACCTCGTCGCTGATCAGCAGAACCTGATGCTTGTCGCAGATCGCGCGCAGCGCAGGCCAGTAGCTCGGGTGCGGCACGATCACCCCGCCCGCGCCTTGCACGGGCTCGGCAATCAACGCAGCCACGGTGTCCGGGCCTTGATATTGAATGGCACGGTCCAGCTCTTCGGCGCACAGCCGGGCCAGGCGCGCCGGATCGGTCTCGCCCCAGGGGTTGCGGTAGAGGTAGGGCGACTCGACCTGGAAACAGCCTCCAAGGAGCGGCTCATAGGCTTGGCGGAATTGCGGATTGCCATTCACCGACGCGCCGCCGAAATGCACGCCGTGGTAGCCCAGCTTGAGCGAAATGAACTTGTGGCGCTGCGCCCGGCCCTGCAACTGCCAGTACTGCCGTGCCAACTTCATCGCGGTTTCGACCGCGTCAGAACCCCCGGAGCTGAAAAGAACCTTCTTCATACCCTCGGGCGCAAACAGGTTCATCAGGCGCGCCGACAGTTCAATCGCGGGCGGGTTGCTGGTGTTCTGAAACGTCGAGTAGTAGGCCAGTTTGTCGAGTTGGGCGCTGATGGCGGCCTTCACCTCCGCACGGTTGTGGCCAACATTGACATTCCACAGCGACGCCACCGTGTCGATGTAGCGGTGGCCGTCAAGGTCGTACACGTGCACGCCTTCGCCACGTTCGATGACCAAAGGCGGCGGCGCTGCGGCCACCGCCTTCGGGTCGATCATCGGGTGAAGCATGTGACGCGCATTGGCGTCGCGAATGGCGGCGGCATCGAAAGTCATCCGAGCTCCCGGGACAAGATTGAATGGATCATGCTACGACGGCATCTTTGTGCGTGTGCTTGCCATGCGAGTTGGGGTTCTATCGGCACAGGAAGCGCTCGGCCAGCCGTACCCAGTAGCTCGTGCCCAGGGCCAGCAGATCGTCGTTGAAGTCATAGCTGGCGTTGTGCAGGTTGCACGGGCCCAGCCCGTGCCCAGCCTCGCGATGACCGTCGCCGCCGTTGCCGATGTGCACGTAGCAACCCGGTTTCTCAAGCAGCATGTACGCGAAATCCTCGGCCGCCAGAATCGGCCGGAAATGCGCGTCGACGCGCTCGGACCCGACCAGGTCGCGAAGCACATCGACCGCGAGGGCCGTTTGCGAGGCATCGTTCACCAGCACGGGGTAGTGGCGATCGAAACGGAAATCGACGCGCGCGCCGAAGGCTGCGGCCGTGTGTTGGGCCAGCTCGTGCATGCGCCGTTCGATCAGATCCAGCAGGCTCGTGCTGAACGTGCGCACCGTGCCCGAGAGCACGGCCCGATCGGGAATCACGTTGTCCGCGCTGCCGGCGTGAAACTGGGTGATCGACAGCACGCCAGCGTCCATTGGGTCGCGGTTGCGCGTCATCACGGTCTGCCAGCTTTGCGCGAGTTGCACGCCAACCATCAACGGATCGACACCTTGTTGGGGTTGGGCGGCGTGCGCACCTTTCCCCGTGATGGTGGCCGAGAACTCGCTCGCCGACGCCAGCATCGGGCCGGGCGTGACACCGAAACTGCCGACCGGCATGCCCGGGTAGTTGTGCATGCCAAACACCGCCTGCACCGGGAAGCGCTCGAACAGACCGTCGCCGATCATGCGCTTGGCCCCGCCGCCGCCTTCTTCAGCGGGCTGAAAGATCAGGACCACCGTGCCGTCGAAGTTGCGACGCTGCGCAAGCATGCGGGCTGCGCCCAGCAGCATCGCGGTGTGACCGTCATGGCCACAGGCGTGCATCTTGCCGGCATGCTTCGATGCGTGGGCGAAGCGGTTCAGCTCCTGCATCGGCAGGGCGTCCATGTCCGCGCGCAGGCCGATGGCGCGATGACTTTGGCCCAGCTCGAGCACACCCACCACGCCGGTGCCGCCCAGCCCGCGCACCACCGGAATACCCCACTCGGTGAGTTTGGTCGCAACAAGCTCGGCCGTGCGATGCTCTTCGAAACTCAGTTCCGGATGAGCGTGCAGGTCGCGTCGCACGGCCTGCAGCTCGGCCGCAAAAGGCGGGCTCATGTCGATCAGGTTCATGCCAGTACCTTGGCCCCGAATGGGAGCCGGTTGGAGCGGATTGGAGCGCAGCACGGCTACTTCAGCGCGCCAGACAGAAATTGCTGTAAACGCGGACTGGTCGGCCGTGCCAGTACCTCGTCCGGGCGCCCTTGCTCTTCGATCTTGCCCTGATGCAGGAAGAGCACCTTGTTCGACACATTGCGCGCGAAGCTCATCTCGTGGGTCACGACGATCATCGTGCGGCCCTCGCCGGCCAGCGCCTGCATGACGCGCAGTACCTCGCCAACCAGCTCGGGGTCGAGCGCCGACGTGGGCTCGTCGAACAGCATCATCTCGGGCTCGACGGCCAATGCACGGGCAATCGCGACGCGCTGCTGCTGGCCGCCCGACAGGTGGGCTGGATAGTATTCATCGCGGCCTTCGACGCCGACCTTGGCTAGATAGTGCCTGGCCCGGTCGATCGCCTCCTTCTTCGACACGCCGAGCACGTGCACTGGCGCCTCGACGACGTTCTGCAGCGCTGTCATGTGCGACCAGAGGTTGAAGTTCTGGAACACCATGGCCAGCCTGGACCGCAGGCGCCGAAGCTGCGCGGCGTCGCCGCAGTCGAGGTTGCCGTCGCGGTCGCGCGCCAAGGCCAGCGCTTCGCCGTCGATTTCGATGCGCCCCTCGGACGGCTTCTCGAGCAGGTTGATGCAACGCAGAAAGGTGCTCTTGCCCGAACCCGACGAGCCGATCATGCTGATCACGTCGCCTTTGTCGGCTTCGAGGGACACGCCCTTCAAGACCTCGTTGCGGGCGTATGACTTGTGCAGGTTTTCCACCCTCAACTGGGCCATTGCATTCCTTCGTCACGCAGCCCGAGGGCGCTGGTGCGCCAGGAATCGGCCCTCGGCGGCACGAAACAGTCGCACGATGCCGAACGTCAGAACCATGTAGAAGGCCGCCGCGACCATGAACGCCTCGAACGGCAGGTAGTAGGTCGAATACACCTCGTTGGCTGCGCCGGTCAGATCTAGCAAGGTCACGGTGGCTGCCAGCGACGTGCTGTGCAGCACGATGATGACCTCATTGGAATAGGCTGGCAGGCTGCTGCGCAGCGCCGACGGAATCGTGATCCGCCGCAGGATCGTCAGCGGGCGCATCCCGAACGCGCGGGCCGCTTCGATTTCCCCGTAGGGCAGGCTTCGCATGGCGCCTGCAAAGATTTCTGCGCTGTACGCGGCCTCGTTCAACACAAACGCCAACAGGGCGCAGAAGAGCGGGTCGGACAGGGCAAACCAGGCGGCGCTGGCGCGTACGGCCTCGAACTGCGAAAGGCCGAAGTAGATCAGGTAGAGCTGCAGCAACAAGGGTGTGCCGCGGATGACGTACGTGTACAGCCAGACCGCGCCGCGCACCGCCCGCACCCTCGAGTTGCGGGCCACAGCCAGCGGAACCGCGATCAGAAAGCTGATGACGATGCAGCCCAGCAGCAGTTTTGCGGTGAGCCAAAGGCCACGCACGTACAGCGCTTGCGTGTCGGGGTCGAGGACGAAGCCGAAGTTCAAGCTCGACTCACTTCACGCACGCCAAAGGAGTATCTTCTTTCGACCGCCTTCAGCAAGACCAGCGAGACGGTCGTGATCAGCAGATACCCGGCGCCAGCGAGCAGCAGCCAGGTGAAGGGCTGATGCGTGGCCGCACCCGCGGCCTTGGCGCGGTGCATCATGTCTTGCAGGCCGATCACCGACACCAGCGCGGTCGCCTTGGACACCACCAGCCAGTTGTTGGTGAATCCCGGTAGCGCGAATCGAATCATCTGCGGCAGCAGGATTCGGGTATTGATCTTGAACGTGGACATGCCGAAGGCGCGCGCCGCATCGGCCTGACCCGGCGGGATCGACATCAACGCACCACGGAAGGTTTCCATGAAGTACGCGCCGTAGATGATGCCCAGGGTGATGACGCCCGAGACGAACTGATTCAGCTCGGGCTTGAAACCGACGCGAGTCCATTCGACGAGGTTGTTCAACGCGATCTGCCCGCCGTAGAACAACATCAACATCATCAGCAGGTCAGGCACGCCGCGGATAACGCTGGCGTAGCACCGCATCAGCCAGCGCAGCAGCGGCTGCCTCGACAACGCAAGAAGCGCCGCGCCGAAACCGATGCAAGCCGCCATGATCAGCGAAGCCAGCGCCACCTCGACGGTGGTCACCCAGCCCGCGATGACCTGCCCAACATACCCGTCCATCAGCATGAGGGCCCCCAATGCCAGGTCACCAGCGGGTGGATCGTCCGCGAGCCTGCGGCCTGCGACTCACTTGCCGTAGGTGTCGAAGTCGAAATACTTGTCGTTGACCTTCTTGTACGCGCCGTTCTGGCGGGTCGCCTTGATCGCCGCATTCAGTTCGTCGCGCAACTGGGTGTCCTCGATGCGCATCGCCATGCCGGCCCCGACACCGAAAATCGCCGGATCATCGAGGACCGACCCCACGTACTCGAACGGTTTGCCCTCGGGCTTGTCCAGCAGGGCCTTCTTCACTTCCAGCGCGCTGGAGATGACGGCGTCGACGCGGCCTGCCACCAGGTCCAGATAAGACTCCTGTGTGCTGGCGTACGCGACAACGGTGGCACCGGCCGCTTCATAAACCTTCTTGGCGTAGGTTTCCTGCGTGGAACCCTTGCCGACGCCGATCTTCTTGCCGGCCAGGCTCGCGGTGGACCCGTCGATGCCACTGCCGCGCTTGGCCACCATGCGGTTGATCGCGGATGAGTACTTGTCGGTGAACAGGACGACCTTCTTGCGCGCTTCGGTGATCGACATCGACGAGATGATGACGTCGAACTTCTTCGCCATCAGGGCTGGGATGATGCCCGCCCAAGCCTGCTCGACGTGGACGCACTTCCTTTTGAGCTCTTCGCAGATTGCCCTGGCGTAGTCGACGTCGAAGCCCGACAGCGTGCCATCGGGCAACTTCATGCCGTACGGTTCGAACAAGGGGTCGATCCCCACCTTGAGCTCCGGTAAATCGGCGGCTTGTGCCGAAGTCACGGCGGCGAACCCAAGTACTGCTAGAGCGAACTTGAGCCTCGAGCGGGTTGTCAGCAGGAAATCGGGTTTCTGATCGTTCATGAGGATTCCTTCGGACAGATTGGTTGACAGGGACCTGTTACTGCTTGGGCAGGCCGACCGACTTGAAGATCGCGGTGTAGAGCTGAATCT
The DNA here is from genome assembly GCA_963738615.1 of uncultured beta proteobacterium. Taxonomy (GTDB): domain Bacteria; phylum Pseudomonadota; class Gammaproteobacteria; order Burkholderiales; family Burkholderiaceae_C; genus CAVTWY01. The sequence continues at coordinate 228,775 of CAVTXI010000004.1, read as the reverse complement.
CCTTCAGGTAATCGTCCTGCGCCTGCTTGAGTGTCATCGGCGCCGACAACGCAGACCCCGTCTGCTCGATGGCTGCGCGTACTTCGGGTTTCGCCAACGCTGCGTTGGCGTGCTTGTTCAACACCTCGGCAACCGCTTCGGGTACGTTACCGTTGACGTGCAGGCCTGCCCAGATGGAGAAGACGAAGCCTTCGAAGCCCTTGGTTGTCGATGCGATGGGTACCTTGGGGAAGCGACTGCTGGGCGTGTCGCTCAATATCGAGATCGCCTTGATACCGCCGCTGTCGACCGCACCCGGGAACGGCCCGGCCAGCGGCAGAAAAGCGAAGTCGATGGTGGTGCCGCCGATGAGGTCGGTCAGGCATTGCGCAAAACCGTTGTAGGGCACGTGCAGCGACTTCACGTCCGCCGTGGCGTTCATCTTCTCTGCGATCAGGTGATAGAGCGACCCGTTGCCAGGTGAGCAATAGCTCAGCGGCTTGTCGGTACGTGACTTCATCAACGCCACCAACTCGGCCAGGTTGCTGACCGCCAGGTCCTTGCGCGTGACCAGCATGACATTCGTGCGGCCGATGTTGAGAATGGCGCGCGAGTCCTCGGACTTGTACTGCGCCGAGTTGTAGCCCAGCGGCCCCAGGATCATTTCGACCGGCGACGTGATCATCATCATGTAGCCGTCGGCGGGTGCCCGCATGGCCTTGTTCGTGCCCAGCGTGCCGCCAGCGCCGGGGGCGTTCTCGACGGTGACCTGCTGGCCCAGGCTCGCGGACATCTCCTTGGCGAATAGGCGCCCCACAAAGTCAAGCGCGCCACCCGCGGGCGCGGGTGCGACCATCGTCAACGGCTTGTTCGGGAAGGTTTGGGCCTGCACGGCGGCACCGAACAGGCTGGCTGCGACCAGGCTGCACAAGACGGGAAGCTGGCGATAGTTCATGGGTCTATTTCCTTCTAGAGGTGTCGGACCGGGTCGGTCCTATAGGTTGAACAGGACGAAAGTGCGAAGTCTTAGAGCAGGCTCGAGGAGGCGAACGGTTCAAGGCAAGCGCTCGATGCCTGGCGGCACGTAGGCGCCGCTCGAGGCTTTGGCCTGCGGTCCGTACATGCGCATGATCAGCCAGAACGCGCCATCCTTGCCGGAGGGCAACCAGTTGTTGGTAGCGTTGCCCTCGGGCTTGTCCCTCTGGACGTGAATGTCCATGGAACCGTCGGCATTGCGTTCGAGCGTGGGGGTGCGGTCGCCGATGGCATAACGGTCGATCGGGTTCTCGCGCAGTTGGTTGTCGCCCAGGCTGTAGAGCGTCACCGACCAGAAGTCATTGACGGGGGGCAGCTGATCAGCGGTGAACCGAATGCGGTAGCGGTGCTCGCTGCTCAGGGGCTCGTTTTGTGTGTCGGTGAAGGCCGGCAAGTACATCGCCTCTTCGGCGCGGTTGGCACCGTAGCCGACCATGCCAACGGTAGACGCGAGAAGCCGGTTGTCGTCGTAGCCGCCGAGATTGGTTGCATAGCGCCAACCATTGCGCAGTTCGCCGTTCTCGTTGCGGTGAAAGACCACGCGTTTGAAGCCGACCTGGGCCGCCTTGGTCAGACCGCGGCGCTGCGCTTCGCTGAGTTTTGCCGGATCGAAGTTCAAACCAGGACCGATCCCCAGAAGGCTGGCGAGCTTTGCCACTTCACTGTCTTGCGCACGAACGCCTCCAAAAGCCCAGGCGCGGTTCAGCAAGTTGAAAAAATCGATGGATTGCCAGACCGGGTTGTCCAACTTCGGGTTGGGTACAGGGCTGGCCGCATCGATCCGCATAAACTTCGCCGCCTCCTCGAGCGGGGCCAGCGTATAGGTTTTGAGCTGGGCAACGACCGCCGCAATATCGGCCGCGACCTCCGGCTTGACCACGGTGCGAGCCTGCAAGAAAACACCGGTGGTGGTCGCCTCGACGCGGCCGACACCTTGGGGCAGCTTGCCTTGCCAGCTCGGAGGCACATAGGCGTAGATACCGGGTTTGGACTCGACGCGGCTGCCGACATAGTTGAAGGTGTTGAGCGCCCAGTCGGTGGCCTGGATCGTCCAGTATCGACCGCTGACCTCGGGCACGGTCAGCAGGACAGGCCCTTGGCGCAGATCGAGCCAGGCTAGGCCATAGACGGTGTCGTTATTGGGCGTGAAGTCGATGGCCGAGTGGGGCGTGGCAAGGCCAGGGTAGACATTGAAGGTGTTGAGCGGGGCGTTGAGCGGCGCCTTGGGATGAATGTCCTTCTCCATCAACATCTGCGAGCGCGCGTAAACCGCCCCCGTGACATAGGCCTGATAGCCCAGCGCAAAGGCTTCGGCCTCGGCCAGATCGTCGGGCAACAGCGCTTTGGGCCCGCGCGGCGGCGCTGAGGGGGCTTTGGCTGCTCATAATGGTGTCTCCTTCTCTTGTCAGACCTTGCGCAAAGGGGGCGGCGCATAGCTCTGATCCATCACGCCCGGCCCGGGCATATACGTGCGCAGGAACAGATTGAACTTGCCTGCGGGCGTGGGCAGCCAGTTGGCTTGCAGCGCGGGTGCAGGACGCTCGTGCTGCAACAGAATCTCCAGCGAGCCGTCTTCGCCGAACTTCAAACCTTCGGTAAGGCTGCCGATGCCGTAGCGCTTGATCGGGTTGTCCGCCATATTGAACCGCTCGTCATAAAGCGTGATCGACCAGAAGGCGTGCGCCTGCGGTATCTCGTCCTTGCCGAATCGCAATACATAACGGTGTTGGCCGATCAAGTCGCTACCGTCGGCGTCGACGAAGGTGCGCAGCTTGGTCGATTGTTCGATCCAGTGTTCGATGATGCCCGAGTAGGCCTGCGGCGAGGCACGACCGAGGAAGTCACCGGCAGCCGCCATGCGGCCCCAATGCTTGTCACCGTAGAACCATCCATCGACCTGCTTGGTATTGCCGCCTGACAGCGCGACTTTGGCCAGCAGCTTGGGGCCGTCGACCAGCGCGCGCGCCAGACCGCGCTGGGTGGCGGCGTCGAGATCATCGATGGCCGTGGTCGCCAGCGGGCCCAGACCCACTTGCGCAAACTGGCGCATCAGGGCTTCGTCGGCAGTCGGCGGCGGGTTCTCACGCATGGCGGCGTTCATGGTGCGGAAGTCGGCCAGTGGCAGATCGGGCGCAGACGGCACCAGCACGTCGCGCACCTCGGCGGTCGGCCGTCCCTCGAGCCACGCAGACAGCGGCTTGACCCAGCTGCGTTCCTGCAATTCACGTGCCGCGGAAAGATCATCGCCGCCCGGCGTGGACACCCGCGCCACCAGAAACGCCGACGGCGTGGGTGAGCGCAGCACGGTGTCGATGTCGATCGGCGCTTCGCCCTGCCACTGCGGGCCAACGACCAGTGCCGTCTGCGCGCGCCCGCCATTGACGCTGGGGCCGACGTGCCGAACAGGTCGGAATAGAACTCGGCCAGTTGAATGGACACGTAGCGCTGCGCGCTGTCGGGCGAGTGGATCACGACAGGCTCGGCGCGCAGGTCGAGCCAGGCGACGGAATAGATGGCGTCACGCATCGGCGAGCCGCCGATCTGGTCGTTGTGGTCGGACAGCCGCGGCACATGAAAGAGCGTGTTGAGCGGCGTGTCGACCACGCCCCGCGGTTGCTTCACCATGCCGAAGCGCAGCTTGGTGTAGTAGATGGCCGGGAAGCCGTAGGCATAGGCCTGCATGCCGATCAAATAGGCCCAGGTGTCGCGCCAGTCCACATGGCTCACATCGTCAGTTGGGTTCATGTCTGCCTCATGAGGAGCCTGCTTTGACTGCGTACATGGCCTGCAACTGCTCAGGCGTCAGGCCCAGCGCATCGGCCACAGGCGGGGGTACGGTCGAGTCCCAGGCGTGGCGCGGGCCGATGGTGATGCCGCCGTCCACGACCAGGTGGGTACCGGTGATGTAGGCGGCGGCATCGCTGGCCAGGAAGAGCACGGCTTGCGCGATGTCGATCGGCCGACCTGTGTGCCCCAGGGGATTGGGCGCACGGCCGCGGGCCATCGCCTGTTCGGCCAGAGCCTGGGCCTGATCACGCTCCAATCCCAAGCCTTCGCCGAAGATGCGCGTGGCGACGAAGCCCGGCACGACGGCGTTGATGCGGATGCCATGGGCCGACAGTTGAGACGCGGCCACCTTGGTGTACTGCAGCACGCCCGCTTTGGCGACGGAATAGGTGAGCGGCGCAAAGCCGGCCTGCAGGGCCGACACCGAAGAGACATTGACGACGGCGCCGCCCCCGCGCCGCTTCATGTGGGGCACCGCGTAGGCCGTGCCCGCGGCCACGGCACGCAGCAGCAGGGCCATCGTGTCGTCCCAGCCTGCGGCGTCGAACGTATCAACGGTGGCGCGTGTGCCGCTGCTGCCTGCGTTGTTGAACAGGATGTCCAGGCCGCCGAAGTGCGCGGCCGCGCTGTCGATGGCTGCCTGAAGCTGCGCAAGCTGCATCACGTCGCAGGGCGCGAAGTGCACGACGCCGGGGAAGCGACGCTCGAGCTCGCGACCTGCGTCGAGCTCGCGGTCCGCCGCGACGACCCGCGCACCTTCTTGCACGAACAACTCCAGCGTGGCCAGGCCGATGCCCGATGCGGCACCGGTGATGACCGCCACCTTGCCTTGAAGGCGTTGACTCATGTCGCGCGTGTCTGCGGCACGAACCGCAGTGCGCCGTCGTCCAGGTCGGCCACCGGCAGCAAGTCGCGCTCGACCCAGTAGTCGGTCTCCAGTTGCCACGGCTGCGCGGTGCCTTGTTGCGGCATCAGGTGCAGGCTGCGCATCATGTAGCCGGCGTTGAAGTTGTCTTTGTCGATCCAGGGTTTCAGCGGCATGTCGGCATCGGCGGGCCGCAACTGTGGCACGACGACACCCGCGCCAAGGTCGCGCATGTGGTTGAGCAGGCGGCAGGTGAAGTCGCTCAGCAAGTCCACGCGCAGCGTCCAGCTTGCGCGCAGGTAGCCGAACATCCACGCCATGTTGGGCAGGCCGCTGAACATGGTGCCGCGGTAGGTGACGGTCTGGTGAAAGTCCAATCGGCTTGCCGTCGAGGGTGAAGGGGATGTCGCCCAGCGCGCTTAGGTGAAAGCCGGTGGCTGTGACGATGATGTCGGCCTCGAGCTCGGTGCCCGACTTCAGCTTCAGGCCCTTGGCGGTGAAGCACTCGATGTCGTCGGTGACCACGGACGCCTTGTCAGCAGCGATGGCGCCGAACAGGTCCGCGTCGGGAATGAAGGCCAGCCGTTGCTGCCAGGGGCGATAGCGCGGCGCGAAGTGTTTGTCGACGTCGACCTTGTTGCCCAGGAAGCTGCGCACGTTGTTCACCAACTCGTTCCTCACGACCTCGGGCTCGTTCTTCGCGCGACGGGTGAAGGCGGCTTGGTCCGACAGGATCTTGCGGCGCACGATCTCGTGGGTCCACGCTTGCGGAATGCCCAGCGGACGCAGCAGGTCGGCCAGGTCATTGGCATTCGCCGCCGTGCGGAAGTAGGTGGGCGAGCGCTGAAGCATGGTGACGTGAGCGCACTGGTTGGCAATGGCCGGCACCAGGGTGGCCGCCGTGGCGCCCGAGCCGATCACGATCACCTTCTTGCCCGCGTAGTGCAGATCCTCGGGCCACGTCTGCGGGTGAACGATGCGGCCATGGAAGTCGGCCATACCCGGCCACTCGGGCGTGAATCCCTCGCCGTGGCGGTAGTAGCCCTGGCACATCCACAGGAAGTTGCAGGTGAATGTCTGGGTCTCGCCGGTGTCGCCTTGGCGCACCTGCAGCGTCCAGCGCTGCTGGTCGCTCTGCCATTCGGCCGAGATCACCTTGTGCTGATAGCGAATGTGCTCGGCGATGCCGTTTTCTTCGATCACTTCACCCACGTACCGCAGGATCTGCGCCGCGTTGGCGATGGGTGCGCCGGTCCAGGGCTTGAAGCGATAGCCGAAGGTGAAGAGGTCGCTGTCCGAGCGCAGACCGGGATAGCTGTGTGTGTACCAGGTGCCGCCGAAAGCGGGCTGCGCTTCGAGGATCAGGTAGCTGCGTTCGGCGCACTGCTGCTGCAAGTGGTAGGCCGCACCCACGCCGGAGATGCCGGCTCCGACGATCAGCACGTCGACATGGTTGGAGCCCTGGGCGGGCGCTGGCGCTTGTGGCATGGGCAGGCTCTCGGTTGCCCGAGCATTCTCTTCACCACGCGCTACTTGCGGAATGCTCAAATCCAATAAACCAGTCTTGCGAAGATTGGATGACGACAGCGACTGGATGTTCAGTCCAGCTTGATGTCCAGGTCCACCGCCAGCTTGATCCACACCGGCACGTCACGCGCCCAATCGGCACGCGTGCCGGCCAGGTTTTTCGGCTTGTTGGGGATCGCGAAGTTCTCGCGCAACTGCGCCGCACGTGCGGTGTTGGCACCTTCCACCACCACCTGCGACAGCGCCTGCAGCACCGCCTCAGGGGTGCCCGCGGGCGCCATCAGCGGCAGCCCGCCTTCGAGCTTCACCAGTTGGCCTTGCACTCCTTGTTCCACCAACGTGGGCACATCGGGCAACTTGGGGCTGCGGTAGGTGCCCGTGACGCCGATGGCCTTGACACCACGTGTGGACACCGTGTTGAAAGCCTGATAACTGCCCACGGCCACCTGCAGCTGGCCCGCGGCCACATCGACCCACATCGGCGACTCGCCCTTGTAGTTGCACGGTGACGATCTGTCGTGCCGTCGTTGCGGTTGGCCTGGTCGGCCACCATCTGCGGATAGGAACCGGGCGCGTAGCTGCCCATGTTGGTGTTGTTCGCCTTGGCATACGCCAGCAGCTCACGGTAGTTGTTGACACCCAGCTTTTCAGGCACGCCCACCACCAGCGGGCCCGATGGAAACAGGGCCACCGGCACGATGTCCTTGTCCAGGTTGTAAGGCAGTTTTTTGAACAGCACGCGGTTCTGCCAAACCGTGCCCGATGTGGTCATCAGCAGCGTGTAGCCATCGGGTGGTGACTTGGCCACCGCGTCGATGGCGATGATCGCGCCGGCGCCGGGCTTGTTGTCCACCACCGCCGGGACGCCGAACTTGGCCGTCAGTTGTTCGGCGTACAGCCGCGCGTAGGCATCGGTCAAGCCTCCAGGCGGGAAGGCTACGACGATGCGAATGGGCTTGTTGGGCCATGCACCGGCGGCGCGTACGGCGGGTTTGATCTCCTTGGTCTGTGCATGCGCCACGGGCCAGGCCAGAGCGGCGGTGGCTGCTGTGGCGCTTACCAGTATCAGCAGGCGGCGTCGGTCGCGAGCGTGGTGCAAGGGCATGGTGTCTCCCGGTTGTCGACGTTGGCGATGACCTTGGCGATTCAAGGCCGAATGATGATCTACAAACCGGGCCCCATCTCCAGAACCATGCGCGCGACGGCCCTTACGGCCAAGCCGGCAGGGCGATGGCTTGTCAGCGCCAGCCACGCCTGCTGGCGAATGGCTGGCTTGACCAGCGGTATGCGCGTGAACCCGGCACCGGCATATTCGCGCTCGGCAAAATATTTGGGCACCAGGGTCGCCAGTCCGGCAAGGGCCACGGCATCTCGCACCAGCGCCGACGATCCCGCTTCGAGGACCACGTCGAGTTTGATCCGGTGGCGCGCCGCGAGGTCGGCCACCGTCGCTGACAACGAATTGGGCCGAGGTGCCAAGACCAGCGGCATGCCAGCGAGTGCGCGAAACGGCCACTCGGACGGCACCGCACCGGGCCGCCGCGCCGCGACGACCACCAACGGCGACTCTGCGAACAGTTCGGCCCCGCGCAGCTTGGCACGCCCGTAGCGGTTGAAGATGCCGATGTCGACGCGCCCGGCGGTCAGCCACTCTTCGACCTGGCCGCTGTAGGCCTCGAGCGCGCACAGGCGAATGCGGGGAAATTCCTTCTGCAGGCGCACCACGAGGGCACTCACCAACGGCCGCGCCACGGCCGGCACCAGCCCCAACGTCACCGTACCCGAAGGACCGGTCTGTTCGCCCAGGGCCTCGGCGCGCAAGGCGTCGTTGTCGGCCAGCATGGCACGCGCACGCGGCAGCAGCGCGTGTCCGAATTCCGTGGGTGTCGCGCCACGGCCGGTGCGGTGGAACAGGCGCCCACCCAGCACCTCCTCCAGCGCCGAAATGCGTCTGCTCAGCGCCGACTGCGCCACCTCCAACGCGGCGGACGCACGCGTCAGACTGCCGTGCTCGGCAACGCTGGCAAAAGCCCGCAGGGCCCGAAGATCGAGTTCTTCCATGGTTGCCGCTTCGGTTCAAAGTCGGTTTGTGAATTCCGCAAGTCTGGTTTCCGCCTTTTGATCTTACGGGATGGCGTCGCCTGGCGATAACGTCGTCGGCATGCCTGCCTTGCCCCCTGTCACGACACCGCGCCCGCATCCGCATCCGCATGCGGGGCCGTTGTCCGGGCTTGCCGTGATCGACATTTCGTCGGTCATCGCCGGTCCGTTTTCTGCCGGCCTGCTGGCCGACTTTGGCGCCGACGTCATCAAGGTCGAAATGCCCGGCGTGGGCGACGCCTTGCGTGCGCTGGCACCACACAAAAATGGCGTGCCGCTGTGGTGGAAGGTCACCAACCGCAACAAGCGCGGCGTGACGCTGGACCTGCACCTGCCCGAAGGCCGCGAAGCGCTGGGCCGATTGATCGAACGCGCCGACGTGCTGGTCGAGAACTTCCGCCCCGGCACGCTGGACCGCTGGCGCATCAGCACGACATGGCTGCATGGCATCAACCCTCGGCTGACCATCCTGCGCCTGACCGGTTTCGGCCAGACCGGCCCAAAGCGTGACGAGCCCGGCTTCGCGCGGGTCTTCGAAGCGATGAGCGGCTTCACCCACCTGTGCGGCGAGGCCGGGCGTGAACCGGTCCACCTGGGCTATCCGATCTCCGATGCGGTGGGGGGGCTGTTCGGCGCGCTGGGCGTGTTGGCGGCGCTGTACAAGCTGAAGGCCGACCCTGAAAGCGCCGGCCAGGAGATCGATTGTTCGATCACCGAAGCGATGCTGCGGGTGCTGGAGTTCTCGGCCATCGAATACGACCAACTCGGCGACGTGCGTGGGCGATCGGGCAACACCAGCCAGTACGCCGCACCAGGGAACGTCTATCGCACGGCCGACGGCCGCTACGCCTCCGTTGCGGCATCGACGCAAAGCATCTTCGTGCGCCTGTGCGCGGCACTGGGCCTGGAGCATCTGTCGGCCGACGATCGATATGCCACGAACCCGCAACGTGTTGCGCGCCGCGCCGAGCTCGACACGATCATCGCTGGCGTGATCAGCTCCGTCACGCTGGACGATCTGCGTCGGCGCCTGAGTGCCCACGAGGTCGGCTTCTCGTCCATCAACGATATCGCCGATGTGTTCTCCGATGCGCATCTGACGGCGCGCGAGGCCATCGTCAGCGTCGATGATGCGCAACTGGGCCCCGTGCGCATGCAAAACGTGGTGCCGCGGTTCAGCGCCACGCCGGGTACGGTGCGACGCGCCGGGCCCGCACTGGGGCAAGACAACGACGAGGTCTGGCTGGAACACGGATTCAAGCCCGAGCAGATTGCCTTGATGCGCGAGCGCAAGGTGATTTGACCGCCACCCATCGACGAATACCCATGAATGGCCGCACCGCTTCGACAGGCTACGACTTCATCATCGTCGGTGCGGGCTCGGCCGGCTGCGTGCTGGCCAACCGCCTGAGTGCAGACCCCGCGGCACGAGTCCTGCTGATCGAAGCGGGGCGCCGCAGTCGGCACTTCTGGCTGCGCCTGCCGATCGGCTACTTCCGCAGCATCTACGACCCTCGTTTCTCTCGCAGCTTCGACACCGAGCCGCAGCCCGAAACCGGCGGGCGCCGCATCGCGTGGCCGCGCGGCCGCGTGCTGGGGGGCAGCAGCGCCATCAACGGCCTGATCTACATCCGCGGACAGAAGGCTGACTTCGACGACTGGGAGCGGCTGGGTGCCACCGGCTGGGGTTACGACAGCGTGCTGCCGTACTTCAAGAAGTCCGAGTGCTATCGCGGCAGCGCTGGGCCCTTTCACGGCACCGCGGGCGAGCTGGGTGTTTCTGACCTGCGCAACGATCATCCGTATTGCGATGCCTGGGTGCAGGCGGCGCAACAGGCGGGCTACCCGCACAACCCGGACTTCAACGGCGCGCACGACAGCGGCGTGGGGCCCTACCAATTGACGTTGAAGGGCCACTGGCGAAGCTCGGCGGCCGATGCTTTTCTCTATCCCATCTTGCCCCGACCGAACCTGACCGTGCTGACCGACACCACCGTCAGCCGCATCCTGTTCGATGGCGACCGGGCGATCGGCGTCGAGTGGCAGCAGGGCGCGCAGACCCACACTGCACATTGCGACGGCGAGGTGCTGCTCAGCGCCGGAGCCTTGCAATCGCCGCAGGTGCTGCAGCTGTCGGGCATCGGACCCGAAGACGTGCTGAAGCGCGCCGGTGTGCCGGTGCGTGTTCATGCCCGAGAGGTGGGCGCCAATCTGCAGGACCACTACCAGGCCCGCGTGATCGTTCGCCTGCGCAAGCGCATGTCGCTGAACGACGACGTGCGCAACCCGCTCGAGCTGATGCGCATGGGCGCGCAATGGTTGTTCGGCCAGCGAGGCCCGCTGACGATCAGCGCAGGCCAGGTCGGCGGCATGATCCGCACGTCGGTGGCCCGTGACGCGCGCGCCGACGTCCTGTTGAACGTGATGCCCTTGTCGGTCGACAAACCGGGCGATCCGCTGCACCGCTTCTCGGGGTTTTCGGCCTCGGCCTCGCAGTGCCGACCCGATTCGCGCGGCAGTGTGGCCATCACCAGCACCGACCCGCTGGCTGCGCCGCGCATCAACGCGGGCTACTTCACGGCGCCCTACGACATGAAGGTGCTGGTCGAGGGCCTGAAGGCGCTGCGCGACATCTATGCGCAACCGGCCTTCCGCGATCTGGTGCAGGGCGAACACATGCCAGGCCCGCATGTGCGCACGGATGCCGAACTGGCCGCCTTCGCCGCAACCGCGGGCGGCACGGTGTTCCATGCCACGGGCACCTGCCGCATGGGCAGCGACGATGCGTCGGTGCTGGACCCGCAACTTCGCGTGCGCGGCGTGCGCGGCCTGCGCGTGATCGACGCGTCGGTCATGCCGACGATGACCTCGGCCAATACCAATGCGGCGACCATCATGATCGGCGAGCACGGGTCGGCGTTGGTCCGTCAAAGTCGCGCCGGGTCTCGCGCCACCGCCGCCTGATCCGCCGCAATTTTCTCGAACAAGTCATGGCCGGGACATGGACTCGCACGGGTCTGTGCGCTCTTGTCGCGCGGTCACGAACACATGATCGAACGCAGCCGTCGGTGCCTCGCCTTCTTCGATCAGCCCGATCGACACGCTGCGCGCGCGCAAAGCGGGCGACATCCAGCGCGGCACACCGATGTCGCGACGTGCGTGTCCGTTGCCGGTCAGCAGCACCACGCCGCGTGCAGCATGGCGCTCGATGCTGCGTGCCATGAATTGGTCGCGGGCCACCTGCGCCAAGGCCATCCCGCGTGCAAGCGCGCTGTTGACCATGCCGCAGTGACTGGCCTCGATCAATGAAGCGAGGCCGGCTTCAACGTCGGGCGGCACGTCGGCATCGAAGCCGTTGACCACCAGCCCCTGCGCGATGACGACGCGCGCGTCCTCTAGCGAGACGTTCACCGCAACGATCGGCAGGCCGTGCTCGAGCGCGCGCTCGATAAAGGGTTGGTAGAAAGCCCATTGCCAACCGGACCTCGGGCGCGCACCTGCCGCGATCACACGTTCGGCACCCTCGCGGCCACGCGCACCTTCGCGCGTACGGTCGATGTCGCCCTGGCGCTCGCGGTCGAACTGCTCCATCAGCAACGCGGGCCGCGCGCCCGTGGCGAGCAGCGCGTCGAAGGCGCGCAAGCGCAGCGCGTGCTGGGCGGCGTTGTCGTGCACCTCGCCGAGCAGCACGACCTGGCGCTGGCGTATCGCCTGCGTCAATGCTTCGACGCGTGCGGTGTCGGCGCGGTGCGAGCCGTGCAGCGCGCAGCCGGCCGATGCGCCCACCCACAACGCTGCTGCGAAAAACCTGATGGCCACGGTCATGCGACTTCCTGCTTCCTTCACCATGCGCCGACGCTGATCTCGGCGACGCCGTAGAACTGCACGCCGGTGGTGAGGCGGAACATCGGCCCCATCACCGACCAGGGCCAGCCGTAGCCCTCCATCACCTCGTGCTCGGCGTCGAGGTGCAGGCGCGGATGCGCTGCAGCGAACTCACTCCAGTCGCGTGGCCCCCAGCGGAACTCGGCCTTCGTGTGACGCACGCTCGGATGCATGTTCGCGCGGCCGATGGCCAGCCAGCACAGCGCGTCGCACAACAGCCGCGAGCCGGCCGGCGCATGCTCGCCCACCTCGCGCAGCACACTGCGCACCTGCACCGGCTCGAGGTACATCAGCACGCCTTCGCAGATCAGCAGCACCGGCGGCCGGTGCGCTTCGCGGGGCAGGCCCAGGCGCGCCCACCAACCCGGCTGGGTGAGGTCGAACCCGATATTCCTGCGGCGCGGTGCGGCGCTGCCGATCAGGCGCTCGCGCAGCGCGATCACCTCGGGCACGTCGGCGTCGATCCAGCTGTTGCGGCCGTTGTCGAGCCACTGGTGGTAATGACCGAGTCCGGCACCCAGGCTCACGCCGATGCCCTGCGGCTCGAGCTCGAAGAATCGCGCTGCTCGTTCGCGAAACAGCGCCGTGCGCGCCAGCACGCCGTACACGCTGACCGGGTCGGCGAGGAAGTGCGACACATCGGCTTGCAGCTGCGCGAGGATGCGCGCGGCGTGCGCGTCGCCAATGGCCGCATGCGGGAACATCGCGTCGCCGTGCGCGCGCGCAGCCAGCGGCAGCAGCAGCGTCGATGCGACGTCGCCGAGCGCAGCCAAGGCCCGCGGGGGCAGGGGTTCGCGTACGGCTTTGTGCATGGCAGGCGGCAGCGTCGAAAACAAAAGCGGCCCGCAAGTGTGAACCTGCGGGCCGAGAACGCCGAAGGCCCATGCGGGCCAACGAGTCAGGTTGGCCGTCGATCCCACATGGGCTGTGCCCAAGCGTAGTCCGCTTCGCCTGCGCGTGGGCCAGCAGGGCTATTGCAAGCGCTCGCCGTGCCGTCACTTCCTTGTCCTTGCGGGTCATCTTGAACTCAGTGCCCATGCCCAGCCAGTTATCCCAGATGCGGTTCGACTCGCCGTCGTCGTCCATCGCCATCAGCGTCGTGTTGATCTTCGCCATTAGCGCGGGCTCGTCCTGCTTCATGCCCACGCCGATCGGCTGGAACACCATCGAGTCTTCTGTCATCTTCATCGGCTGACTCTGGGTCTTCGATTGGTTGACGAGCTTGGTGATCGTCATCGTGTTGGCGACCATGCCGACAGCCTTGTTCTGCTGCACGGCCATGAAGACCGAGCCGGTGTCGACGAAGGTGATGGGGTCGCCGCTGTTGAGTTTGATCCACACCTCCGACGTTGAACCTTTTGTGGCGGCGATGCGCTTGCCTTTGAAGTCTTCGTCGTGGCCGACCATCTCACGCGTGTCGGGGTCGGGTGCCCGCGGGTGGCCGCCTCTGACGCAGCCGGCGTTCGCCGAGGGTCCGGCTTGGGTGGGGCGACGTGGAGCCGGGGCGAACGGCGAACAGCGGCAATCGGCCATCTGCCGTCGCTTATGGTTGGCCGCTATCCGACAGTCCTGCATCGCGACAGCGATCTTGTCGGCGCCGATAATTGAGCGGATCGCAACACACCTTGGATTGCAGCCCTGTGAGCCGCCGCGAACACCAACGCGCGCGCAGGCGCTGCAGCATTCCCGCGCCCTCGTTTGACGCGCTCCAGAGAGTGTTGTGGGATCAATCAGCGACGCGAAACTCCAGCGCCATCAACTCCGCCACCGTCTGCCGCCGCCGGATCAGCCGCGCCCGACCAGCATCCACCAGCACCTCAGGAATCAGCGGCCGGCTGTTGTAGTTGCTGGACATCGAGGCGCCGTATGCGCCCGAGTCCTCGAAAACCAGCAGGTCGCCCACGCGCGCAGCGGGCAACTCGCGCGTCAGCACCACGCCGCCGTCGCCCTGGGTGAATACATCGCCAGACTCGCACAGCGGCCCGCCCACCACGGTGGCCACCAGCTCGCGCGGAGTGTCATCGCATGGCAGCAGTTGGATGCCGTGGTGCGCGCCGTAAATCGCCGGGCGCATCAGGTCGTTGAAGCCAGCGTCCACCAGAACGAAGCGCTGGCGGCCCTGACGCTTGACCGCCCGCACTTCGCTCAGCAGCACGCCCGACTCGGCCACCAAGTAGCGGCCCGGCTCGATCTCCAGGGTGATGGGGTGGCCGCGCGCGGCCTCGATGCGTTTGCGTGCTGTGTCCCACAGGCCAAAGTAGTGCGCCACATCGACGCGAGCCTCTCGCGCCAGGTAAGGGATGGACAGGCCGCCGCCGGTGGAGATGGCCTCAATGGGCAGACTCACCCGCGCAGCCAGACCGACCATCGCGCCGCACACCTGCGCCAAGTGGCCGTAGTCCACTCCCGAGCCGATGTGCATATGCAGCCCTACCAAGTGCAGGCCGGAGGCGTGGATCACGTCCAGCGCCACTTCCAGATCGGCATGCCAGATACCGTGCTTGCTGTGCTCGCCGCCGGTGTTGGTCTTGTTGCTGTGGCCGTGGCCGAATCCCGGGTTAATGCGCAGCCAGACGCGGTGGCCGGGCGCGGCGTTGCCAAGCTGCCGCAACATGTCGATGGAGCCGGCGTTCACTGGAATCCCGTCTGCCACTACCCTGGCCAGCGTGGCATGGTCCAGCAGATCGGCTGTGAGCACCAGGCCAGGCGCGTGCAAATCAGTACTGTCGTAGCCGGCGGCATGCGCGCGCTCGATCTCGCCGAGTGAGACCGCGTCCACCCGCACGCCCTGCTCGCGCATGAGGCGCAGCACATGCACGTTGGAATTGGCCTTCTGCGCATAGCGGATCACATCGAAGGATTTCAGCGACGCGACGCGCTCGCGGATGGTGGCGGCGTCGTACACCCACAGCGGCGTGCCGTGGTCCGCGGCGATGGTGCGTAGTTGCGCGGTGTTGAACGGGTTCATGGCCAGCATGGTGCCGCGCCTTTGCCATTTAGGCTATGACGGAGAATTGCAAAGCCCATGCAAAACGGATATGAGTACGATATGAACCCATCCGCATCCACGCTCTCGGCCCCACTCCCGAACCCACGCCCGCTCACGCACCGCCAGATCGATGTGTTCCGCACTGTGATGGCCACCGGCCATGTCACTCGCGCGGCCGATCGGTTGGGCAGTTCGCAGCCCACCATCAGCCGCGACTTGGCGCGGCTGGAGCAGGTGCTGGGCATGGCGCTGTTCGAGCGCGTGCGCGGCCGATTGCGACCCACGGTACGCGCACAGGCGCTGCTCGCCGAGGTGGAACGCAGCTACATCGGCCTGGACCGCATCGCCGCCACGGCCCGCGCTCTGCGCGAGTTTGCGCAGGGCCGGCTGGTCATCGGCTGCCTTCCGGCGCTTTCGCATGCGCTGCTGCCTGTGGCGGCGAGGCGTTTTCTCAGCGATCACCCGCGGGCCGGCTTGTCGATCACGCCGCAAGACTCGCCGCTGTTGGAGCAGTGGCTGAGCGAGCAGCGCTTCGACATCGGCCTGACCGAGGCACCCGAATCCCCCACCGCCTGCACGCTGCAGCCGCTGCTGCGGGCCGACGAGGTAGCCGTGCTGCCCGCCGGTCACCCGCTGCTGGCCAAGCCGAGGCTGCAGCCTCGCGACTTTGAAGCCGCGTGGTTCGTCAGTTTGGCTCCCACGGACCCCTACCGCCGAGCGGTGGACGTGATGTTCGCAGAGGCCGGCGTCCAGCGCCAAATGGTGCTGGACACCGCGAGCGCCGTGTCGGTGTGCGCGCTGGTGCGTCAGGGCCTTGGGCTGGCCATCGTCAACCCGCTCACCGCGCTGGAGATGGCAGGCCCCGACCTTCACATCCGGCCGCTGTCTGTATCGATCCCGTTCCACGTCGGCTTAGTCACGCCCGAGCTGCGCGCACCCAACCCTCTGCTGCCAGCGTTCGTGGACAGCCTGCAGAAGGCGGCGGCCGAGTTGCAGGCCCGGCTTCGCGCTGCAAGCCGGGGCCGTTGACCGTGTTGGCGCCAACCGAGAATCGACTCACTTGGGTCCAAGTTCGTTCGATACGGGCACCCGCCGAAGGACCGCATTGGGGGACCGAAAAGGTCAGCTTGACGGACCGCTGTGGGTCGATTCCGGACACCGGCACGGCCGAGCCGAACGCTGAGGCCGCTGCGGCCCCGGTGCGAGCGCCGAGCTGATGTGGTGGCTCGCGGTGGCTACAGGTTGGCGTCGAAATAGCCGCCCAGCTCCCGGCCGAGCTGATCCAGGAAGCGGCTGCGGTCAAAGCCCGGCGGGTCTGCTGCGAGGTCACCGTCGGGCGAGGGAATCGGCGTCGTGGGCGCATCCATGAAGGCGTAGTGCCAGGCGTTCGGCACCCGGCGCAACGCGGTCGAGGGCAGCTGCCGCGCGAGCCATTCAGCGTGGAAGCGCGGTACCAGGAAGCGGTCGAGATCGGCCACCCAGATCGCCACTGGCGTGGTCACGCGACGCAAGGACTCGGGGTCGAAGACCACGCCCAGCGGCGACAGGGCCGCGACGGCGCGCACGCGGGCATCCATCAGCGGCGCCCCGGTGGCCGGCTGCGACGAGGGGGCCGATGTGCCGCGCGACAGCCCGCAGAAGACCGGGTCGTCGGCGCCGTGCTCGCGGCAATGCGTCGCGATCCGCTGCGGTGCTGGCTGCCCGCCGGCAAGTGCGATCGACCGTATAGCCGCCCGCCGAGTGGCCGATGGCGCCCACACGCGGGCCGCGCGCATCGCGCGCGATTCGAGAGCTCCACGCCGCATCAGCCAGCATCG
Source organism: uncultured beta proteobacterium (assembly GCA_963738615.1). GTDB lineage: Bacteria > Pseudomonadota > Gammaproteobacteria > Burkholderiales > Burkholderiaceae_C > CAVTWY01. The sequence goes on along the minus strand of CAVTXI010000004.1, from coordinate 211,791 downwards.
TGTCGATCACCCGGCTGACCTGCCGCGGGCGCTCGTCGAAGTACTGCTCCCCCCTTTGTGTGCGCAGCGACGGGTCCTGCCAGTTGTCGCCGGGGTGGCGCAACGCCGCGACGAGGTAGCCATGCGCAGCCAGCGCCTCGGCCAGGCGCGCATGGCCGAGCTCGGTGCCGCCAGTGCCGTGGCTCAGCACGATGAGCCCGCGAACGCCCGCTGTCGCCGGGGCACCGGGTGCGGCGCGTACGCCGAAGGGACCCATGGGAACGTTGCGAACGGCCGCACCGGCCTCGGCCGGGTACCACAGGGCCAACGGAATCGGCGGGCCGGCCGCCGCGGCGGGCACGGTCATCGAACGCCAGCCGACCTCGAACGCAATGACCGGGCTGCAGGCTGCGAAGCCAAACACCGCCACGGCGGCAGTGGCAATGAAGTTGCGAATGGTCATGTTCGGTTTCTCCGAGGGGGTCCGCTCAGAGTGTGCGCTCTGCGCCCAGAGTCGTTTGAACCTTCGCGACACCTTGCGGCTCTGCATCTCGACATCGATCCAGAATCTCGAAGAAGGCTGCAAGCGCATGGCGCAGGCCATCGTCGAACTTCAATAAGCCGCGAGATCACACCATGACTACGTACAAGGCCCTGCGCAAGAACCCTTCGGCGCCGCAGGCTCCAGCCGACATCCTGGCCGCGCTGCGTGAACTGCCGGTCGCAGCACTCAGCGACAACATGCATCGCAACACCGGCACGCTGAACATCCACCCGTATCACAAGCCGAGCGACAAAACGATGGCCGGCACGGCGGTGACCGCTAAATCGCGCGGCGGCGACAACCTGACGTTCCTGCGCGCGCTCGAGTTCTGCCGCGCGGGTGACGTGCTCGTGATCGATGCGGGTGGCGACCTGAACAACGCAATCGTCGGCGGCATCTTGACCTTCTATGCGCAGACCATCGGCCTGTCGGGCGTGGTGATCGACGGCGCGATCCGCGACGTGGCCGAGATTCGCGCGAAAGACTTCCCGGTTTACGCGCGCGGCGTCACGCACCGCGGGCCGTACAAAGACGGCCCGGGCGAGATCAACGTGCCGGTCAGCATCGGCGGCATGGTGATCAACCCGGGCGACATCGTCTGCGGCGACCAGGACGGTTTGCTGGCAATTCCGCCAGACACGCAGGGCAGCGGCGTGCAGGACCTGATCGAAAAAGCGCGCGCCGTCCTTGTGAGCGAAGCGAAGACGATCCAGGCGATGAAGGAAGGTCGTTGGGACCGGTCGTTCATCGACGCGCTCGAGGCGCGTTGCAACAACTGAGCCCGAGCCGAGCGCGTCTTTCATGGCGATCTTCAATACGGCTCAGCGCGCCGATGGCCGCGCCGTGGCCGATCGACAGACCGATGAGCGGCGCTACAGCTCGCGGCGGCCGAGCGATTGAGCCCGCGCAAGGCTGGTGCGCTCGTGGGTGGCTGACTGAACATCTTCGCATTCGCGTCCAAGGACGGCCCGACGTTGAGCGCCGTCAACTCGAGCACAGGCACCGCCGCCGATGATCGTCGGCATGAGTGCCAAGGTCCTGCTCTTCGGTGAGGCTGCGCGTCACAAGATCGCCAACGGGGTGAACACCCTGGCCGACGCGGTGATGCTCACGCTCGGGCCGCGCGGTCGCACCGTGTTGCTCGAGCGCGAATTCGGCGCGCCGGCGGTCGTCAATTCCGGCGTGATCGTGGCGAAGGCGATCGAACTCGAAGATCCCTTCGAGAACATGGGCGCGCAGATGGTGCGCGAAGTCGCGATGCGCACGAGCGAGATGGCCGGCGACGGCACCACCACCGCCACGCTGCTGGCGCGCGCGATGGTGCGCGAAGGCATGAAGGTCGTCGCAGCCGGCATGAACCCGATGGACGTGCGCCGCGGCATCGAGCGCGCGACGCAGCAGGTGGTCGACGAGCTGGCGCATTTGGCGCAGCCGTGCAAGACCTCGGCCGAAGTCGCCCACGTGGCCGCGATCTCCGGCAACAACGACCGCACGATCGGTGACCTGATCGCGCAGGCGATGGACAAGGTCGGCCGCGAAGGTGCGATCACGATCGAGGACGGCTCGGGTGTCGTCAGCGAACTCGAGGTTGTCGAAGGCACGCAGTTCGACCGCGGCTTCCTGTCGGCGTACTTCGTGACCCAGCCCGACAAACAGGTGGCGGTGCTCGACGAGCCCGTGATCCTGCTCGCCGACCGCAAGATCGCTGCCGTCAAGGACCTGCTGCCCACGCTGGAGCTGGTGGCTAAGCAGGGCGCGCCGCTGTTGGTGGTGTGCGAAGAGATCGACGGCGACGCGCTGGCGACGCTTGTGGTGAACCACCTGCGCGGCGTGTTGAAGTGCTGCGCGGTGCGCGCTCCGGGCTTCGGCGAGCGGCGCAGCGAGATGCTCGAAGACCTGGCGATCCTGACTGGCGGCCACGTCATCAGCGAACAGGTGGGCCTGTCGCTCGACAAGGTCACGCTCCTGCACCTCGGCCGCGCCAAGCGTGTCGAGGTGACGAAGGACCACACCACGGTGATTGGCGGCGCGGGTGACGCGAAGGTGATCGCCGCGCGTGTGGCGCGGATCAGGCAGGCGCTCGACGACAAGACGGACACATCGATCGGCAAGTACGACCGCGAGCAGCTCGAGCAGCGCGCCTCGAAGCTCGCGGGCGGCGTCGCGGTCGTGAAGGTCGGCGCGGCGACCGAAGCCGAGATGAAGGAGCGCAAGATCCGCGTCGAAGACGCGTTGCATGCCACGCGCGCCGCGGTCGAAGAGGGCATCGTTCCGGGCGGCGGCGTCGCGCTCGTGCGCTGCCGGCGCGTGCTGGCCGACCTTCACGAACCGAACCCCGACATTGCCGCAGGCATGCACCTCGTCGAGCGCGCGCTCGAAGAGCCGTTGCGCCAGATCGTGCGCAACGCTGCCGAGGAAGACTCGGTCGTGCTCTCGCAGGTGGCCGCCGGCGACGGCGCCTACGGCTTCAATGCGCAGACGCGCGCCTGGGGCGACCTGGTCGAGATGGGCGTGATCGACCCGGCCAAGGTCACGCGCCTGGCGTTGCAGAACGCAGCGTCGATCGCCGCGCTGCTGCTGACCACCGGCTGCCTGATCGCTGCCAAGCCGCCGCCGCCGGGCGCGCTGTCGATGCCGGCAGCGCCCGAGTACTGATCCGCGAACGGAAGGAACGACCATGGACCTGGCTTCGATCTGCACGCGCGAACTCGTCACGCTCGACGGCGGCGAACCGCAGCAGGAGGCGGCGCGCTTGATGCGCAAGCATCACGTCGGCAGCGTCGTGATCACGCAATCGACCCCCGAAGGCTCGAGGGCGGTGGGTATCGTCACGGACCGCGACCTGGTCGTCGATTCGATGGCGCGCGGTGCCGATGCGGCGCGCGAGCCGGTCGCACGCCTGATCGACGGCCGCGTGCTGCACAGCGTGCCCGATGCCGCCGATCTGGGCGCGGTCATCGCACTGATGCAGTCGGCCGGCGTGCGCCGCCTGCTGGTGCGCGACGCCGAGGGGCACCTGGTGGGTATCGTCTCGTTCGACGACGTGCTGCAGGCCTGCGCCGCCCAGTTGACGGCGCTTGCGGGGGTGCTGCCCAAGTCGATCGAACGCGAGGCGGCGCAGCGCACGCGCATGCCCGTGCCGGCAGCGCCGCCACGGCTGCGCGTGCCGGCGGTCGGCACGGCGGGCTGGGCACCTTCGCCTTCGTGGACACCACGTTGATCGTGCGTTCGAACACGGTATCGACATCGTGAAACTGCCGCTTCAGATCATCTTCCGCGACGTGGTGCCGTTGCCGTCGATCGAACCCGAGATCCGCCGTCGCGCCGACAAGCTAGACCATTGGGTGCCCGATGTGATGAGCTGTCACGTCGCGGTCGAGGCCGAAGGCAACCGCCATCACACCGGCCACGCCTACAGGGTGACCCTTCGCGTACGCGTGCCCGGCGAAGAGATCGCGGTCAGTACGCACCACGTCGACGAAAACATCCACCGCGCGATTCACGGCGCGTTCGACGCCGTCGACCGCCGGCTCGAGGATCACGCGCGCCGCCAGCGCCACCAGACCAAGGCCCATCACGACCTGCTGATTGGGCGCATCACCGCGTTGTCGGACGACGGCGTAGGCGTCATCGTGGGCGTGATCGTGGGTGAATCGGGCGAGACCTACCACTTCGACCGCAGCCACGTCGAGAACCCCGGCTTCGATCAGCTGGCAGTCGGGCAAACCGTGAGCTTTCTCGAAGGCGTGACGCGTGCCGGACGCGAGGCGCGCCGCATCGCGCCATCGAAATCGAAAGCGCGCTGAATTGATCATCCATCCCATCCAGCCCTGAAAGGCACGGCAGCATGAAGACCACCCTCGTCGTCTACCACTCGCGCACAGGCCAAACCCGCCGCGTCGCCGAAGCGCTCGCGAAGCGGCTCGACGCCGACATCGACGAGATCGTCACCGACACGCCGCGCGAAGGCCCGGCCGGCTACGCACTGTGCGCGCTCGAAGCGTTGACGCAGTGCACGCCCGACCTGAAGCGCGCGCACCGCGACCCCGTACGCTACGAGCGCGTGCTGATCGGCACACCGGTCTGGGTCTGGAGCTTGTCGAGCCCGGTGCGCGCGTGGGTGCGCAGGCACTCGCTGGGTACGGCGAAGCTGGCGTTCTTCTGCACCATGGGCGGCTCGGGCGCCGAGCGCGCGTTCGCGCAACTCGAGGCGGTGTGCGGCCGCGCGCCCGAAGCCACGCTCGCGTTGACCGACACGCAGCCCCCTCAGGACCTCGACCCTGCACTCGATCGCTTCATCGCCGCGCTGCAACGGCCGGCGACCAAGCGCACGCGCAAGGCAGCAGCGCCGAAGCCCGCGCCGCGGCGCACACGCACCGTGCAGCGCGCCGCGCGCTGACGCTGCGCGCGAGGGATGCGGCACGCGCAGACACACCATCAGGCCGCTTCTTGCGACGGGATCGTGACGAAGAAGGAACCGTGAGTCCCGGCGATCCCCCCGGGCCCGAGGGCACACGCACGCACGCGGCGCGCTTGCCGGCGGCGATCTGGACGCTTGGCTTCGTCAGCCTGTTGATGGACATCTCCTCCGAGATGATCCACAGCCTGGTGCCGCTGGTGATGGTGGCGATGAACGCGGTGTACGCCGCCAGCGCTTTTCCGTTCGGCCACCTTGCCGATCGTATCGACCGTCGGTGGCTGCTTGCCGCGGGCTTGGTGGTGCACTTGGGAGCCGAGTTCACGTTTCTTGCCGGTGCGGCATGGGCGCTGTTCGCGTGCGTCGCGGTTCTGAGCACCCTCGGTGTCGGGCCGAGTCGACACCTCCGCTGAGCCCCTCCCTTTCGCGAGCACGACCGCGCTAAGGCGCCGGCCGCCCCGTACCCTGCGTGCCCTCGGCGCGCGCCGCGAGGTAGGCGTACAGGTCCGCGATGTGAGCCTGCACGCGCGGTTCACCCTCCCATGCCGGCATCGTCAAGTTGCCGGCCTGGCGCTGCAGCATTGCTTCGACCAACGCCTCTCGCGCCGCGCCTTCGGTGCTGGCCTGGGCGGCGGGCAAGGTCCACTCGTAGCGCCGAAGCACCAGGTCGACGAAGCGACGCGGCCCCAGCGTGCGCACGCGCTCGAGAAGTTGCACACCCATCGCGCCGGTGGCGCTGTCGCCATGGCAGCGCGCGCACTTGTCCTGGAAGACGCGCCAGCCCAGTACGGTGGAGCCCGGTGGCGCCGCGGCGCGGGCGACCTCCTTGGCCGGCTGCGTGTTCGCCAGTTCGACCGCGCAGCCTGTGGCCAGGACGACCAGAACGAGTGCGGCAGTCGCAGCATGTCCTAGGAGTCGGTGTCGGTCGCTCATGGCGGCATCCTTTCTCGGACGGATGTTGCGCGTGCTCGGGCCGTTCGCGATTGAGCATGCTCAGCGTGGCGGCGTCGGCGCGGCCCACGCTGGTCGTGCGCTGCGCTTCGAATCGACGACGACAAGATACCGCCCCGGCCACGGCGTGGGTTCGCGGTCGGGACGCAGCACCCAGAACTTGCGCCCCTGCGCCAGCGCGTCTTCGTACGCCGCATCGAGTACGGCGTAGCGATCGATGAAGGTGTTCATCGTCGCCGGGATGCGGATGCAGCCCTTGGACGCGCGTTCGCCCAGCCGCGGCTCGAGCCGCTGCGGGTCGGTGGCGTGCAGCTGCAATCGCATCAGCTGCTCGCCGGGCGCCCAGCCGCGCTTCGCCATCACCCAGCCGAAGTCGTACACGCGCATGCCCTTGCGGCCGTAGCCGCAGATGCCGAGTTCGTTGCGCGTGCCTTCGGCGCGAAAGTCCGGGTTCTCGAGCGAGTGGTCGAAGATGCCCAGCGGCGTCTCGAAGTGCTCGAAGCCCGAGGGCCGTCCGGTCGATGCCGGCGACGCGCCGATCCACACCGCGGCGCCGTCGGCCGCAAGCCACCAGACCATCGCCGCCTGCACCCGCGCATCGCGGTCAACCAGCACCACGAGCTGATCGCGCTCGATGCTCGGGTTCGCAGCAACGAGCGCACGCGCAAGCCGCAGTGCGTACTGCGCCTGCTCGAGCGGTGGCAGCTCGAGCCTTCGATCGACCTCGCGTGCGTAGGCGGCGGCCAGGTCCTGCGGCTGCTGGATGGTTTGCGCATGCACCGCAACCGCCACGGTGCACGCGATCCACGCCAAGAAGAAGCGCTCGAAAAACATCGCCCGGGCCAACGTCAGCTTTCCCGGCGCGCAACGCGGTGCAGGTCGTTCCTCGACGCGCGGTGCATGGCTCTGCTCACAGGGGCTGGTGACCATCACGTCGAAGGGCGCGTTCGATCTCGCGGTGACTGACTGAACGCTCAGACCCGAGCGGCCCGGTCCGGCGCGAAGGTGCGCTGGGCGTGCACGCCCAGTCCTTGCGCCACGCTGGCGAACCGGTCGCCGCGTACCAGCGCCGCCGCTGGACATACGCCCGCGAGGCGCTGCGTCAGCGGTGACAAGCCGGTCGAGCCGCCGGTGAAATACAGCACGTCGACGTCGTCGGGATGCAAGCCGGCCTGGCGCAGTGTTTCGCGCGCCGCGGCAACCACACGATCCAGATCGACGGCGATCGAGTCCATCGCGCGCTCGTGCGTCACCTCGGCCGTCAGGCCTGCTTCGATGGCATCGAGCGCAACGTGTACGACGCGCGTGACGGGCGCATCGCCGCCATCGGCGACATCGATCTTGGCGTGCTCGGCCTGCGCGGCCAGGGCGTGGCCAAGCCGTTGCGTCACCACCGTCATCAGGCGGTCGTGCAAGCGTGTGTCGCCGTAGAACGCGCGCATGTTTGCCAACTCGCTCACGCGCTGCGGCACGTAAACGGTGTTGATGAGGTGCCAGGTCGCCAGGTCGAAGTACACCCTGCTGGGAACCTCGCGTGCGCGTTGTCCACGCTGTCGGTGACCGGCCGGCCCCAGGCTCTTGTAGCCGCAGGTGGGCAGGATGCAGGCCAGCTCGATGTGGCGGTCAAAGTCGGTGCCGGCGGCGTGCACGCCATGGTTGGCCAGGATGTCGTCGCGCCGTTCGATGTGAGAGCGCCTGTCGGGCCCGATGCGTACCAAAGAAAAGTCTGACGTGCCGCCACCGATGTCGGCAACCAGCACGACCTGCTCGGTCGTTGCTCGCTGCTCGTAGTCGAGCGCCGCCGCAATCGGTTCGTATTGAAACTGCACCTCGTCAAAACCGACTGACCGTGCGGCCGACTCCAGCGCCGCCTGCGCCTTGGCATCACGCTGCGGATCGTCATCGACAAAGAACACGGGGCGGCCGAGTACCACTTGCGCAATCGGCGACCCCAGGTAGGCCTCGGCCCGCTGTTTCAAATGCCGCAGGTACCCGGCGACGACATCGAGATAGGCCACCGAATGACCGGCGCCAAGATCGGTGCGCCGGTCTGCCAAGGTCGAGCCAAGGATGCTTTTCATCGAACGCATCAAGCGGCCCTCGGTGCCTTCGACATAGGCCGCGATCGCCGCGCTTCCATACAGGCGCAGCGGCTGCGCGTGTGCGGCCAGCGCTTCCACGGCATAGAACACCGCGGTCGGCATGGTGGGACGGCCGGGTTCGATTTCCAGCAGCCGCACGGCACCGACGGGCGAGTGCGCCACCGGCAGCGCTATGCCGGAGTTGGACGTACCGAAGTCGATGGCGCAGTATGTCGACGGCATCCCTGGCAACAACCGAGTCCTGCGTTGACAGCGCCGCAGACCCAGGTGGGGCTGTGGCGCGTGGTCACGGCGTGATCAGGTTGCGGTTGTTATCGATGAAGCTCATCAGTGCGTCGTACTTGGGCGCCTGAGCGCGCGGCTGGTACAAGTATTCAAGCGAACCGAACCAGCCTGCCCGCGCCGAGTAACTGCTGACGTCACCCAGATGCATAAAAAGCCCGCCGCCAGCGGCGAACCAGTCGGTCAGGTACTGCGTATACAGCAGCTTCATCTCCGGGTCGCGCTGCAATGAATTCAGCTTGGCTTCGAGATTGACATTCGAGCGCGCCGGGTACGGCGGCCACAGGCTGTTGCCGCCTTCGAACGCCACGACTTTCAGACCGTACTTCGCGGCTGCGGCAACTTGCGCCTTGATGTCGTTGACCACCGCCGGCAGCGACTTGGTGCGGATTTCCTGGAATGCCTGGGCGTTGGTCAGCGCCGCAAAGCGCTCGGCGTCTTCCGTAGAGCTTACGTCGGGCAGGTAGAAATAAGCGTTGACCGCAAGCGCGTCGGCCTTCAGGGAGGCGTTTTCAAAAGTGGATACCACGTCCGTCAGGTAGGTGCTGACCGTCTGGCCGCCCAAGACGCGGACCAGCCGTGAATGACCGGCGAATACCGACGACCAGATATCGAAGATCTGCGGCGCGCGCCGAGCGTGGAAGCGGATTCGCGACGTGTAAAGATCGCCCGGCAGCGCGATACCCAGGGCCTGCGACTGCGCCTCGGCGTAACGGCTGGCCGGGTAGTCGGGGTTCCACGTTTCGTTGGAATACTCGAGGTACATCTTGGCCGACGGGGCGAGCCGGTCGCGTGCCATCTGCGCGAAATTGCGCACGTAGTCGTCGCTGGCCCGGTGGGGTATGTTGAACCAGGGGTAAGCATTCAGGCGGTTGGCCAACTCGATCAAGGCCTCGAGCGGAACACCGCCTTGCCCGGACCAGCGCGCGTCAGTCAGCAGCGGGCGGCTCGCCCAGGTGCCGTCCTGATTGTCGGTGGTGGTCTCCATCCATTCCATGAAGCGCAGTACCTTGTACTGGCGCGTGCGCTCGAGGAACACCGGGTTGAAGATCAGCGTGGCGTAGTTCGCCTCGAAGCCGATAAAGTTGCCCGGGCAGGCCGACGCGGCGGCTGCGTGCACGAACACATCACTGCCGCAGATACCGCCGGGCAGCAGCACGCGGAAGTTGCGCAGGTTGTTCGCCGGGTTCGTCGCAGTGAGGAAGATCCCCAATCCGTCTGCGATCTGGGTGTTGATGACTTCGAGGACGTCACGGCCCGGCGACGACTCGGCGGCCAGCCTGCGCCAGCCGAACGCATATTCGATGCTGCCCTGGCCTTCGTACAGCACCACGTATTTGCCGCTCGGGTACACACCGGGGCCACGCAGCATCAACGTGCGCGCCACCTGCCCGGGCAGCAGTGACTTGACCCACCCGGAGCTGTCGAGGTCGATGCTGCGACCGTCGTCCCATGCGCCTGCACTGCCCGAGATCCACGGTGCCGATGTCTTGAAAAGGTCGATGAACGGCACCTGCGTGGCGAAGTACGAGATACCCACGAGGTTCGTGCCCAGCGGCGAGCCGTCGTTGGCCGTGTTTCCCGGTGGCGGCGCGCTGCTCAGCACCTCACAACGCTTGACGACGCCGACCAGCGGGTCAGCGCCGAAGAATGTGTTGGTGCACTGCCCAATGCCGGTCACGCTGCGCTGAATCCACACCGATCCTTGGCCGTAGCGCACGGTCTGCGTGCCGGTGACCTGGAACGACTGCGATTCATCGGCGATGAAGGTCCATACATCGCCCGGGGGCGGCGTTGTGCTCAGGACCTCGCAGCGCTTGACGACGCCGACCAGCGGGTCAGAGCCGAAAAATGTGTTGGAGCATTCGCCGTTGCCGGTCACGCTGCGCTGAATCCATGTCGAGCCCTGTCCGTAGCGCACGGTCTGGGTGCCCGTGACGCGGAACGATTGCCCCTCGTCGGCAATGAAGGTCCAGACGTCGCCGGGAGGCGGCGTTGTGCTCAGGACCTCACAGCGCTTGACAACGCCGACCAGCGGGTCCGAACCGAAGAATGTGTTGGAGCATTCGCCGCTGCCGGTCACGCTGCGCTGAATCCATGTCGAACCCTGCCCGTAACGTACGGTCTGTGTGCCGGTGACCTGGAATGATTGCCACTCGTCGGCAATGAAGGTCCAGACGTCGCCAGGTGCCTCCATCGTGATGGGGGCCTTTTGGTTTTGGTCGGTGGGGGCAACTCCGTCACCACCACAGGCGGCGACCAGAAGCGATGCCAGGAATGCCAGAAGGATCTTCTTCATGATGTTTCCTCCGCAGAGCGGGTCGAGGAGCGTTTCGACGTTAGGTATCTTGGCACGTTCGCTGGCACCAGCCAATTGCGCAGCGTCAATGAAAGCGACGGCCCGGGCGTCCGCGTTGGTGCCGGGCGCCGACGGGCATCATGCGCCTTCCCGATGAGAACATCCACATGACGGTCGACAGCGACCACCTGCGCACCTGGATCGGACGATCGGAGATGACGCGCGACACCGCGACCGACGCACCGGTGCGGGCGTTGAGCGCCACGCCGGACCGCGATGACCCGTCACCGCATCCACTACCGCCGCCGCTACGTGACCGAGGTCGAAGGCTACCCGGGCCTGATCGTGCACGGCCCGCTGATCGCGACGCTGCTGCTCGGTCTGCTGCGACGCCAGCGCCCCCACGCACACGTCACCCACTTCGCGTGAAACTCCGGGCACGCACGCCCGAAGGCCATCTCGCCATGGAAGCCAGCGCCACACTTGCTCGAGGAATCGAGAGAGAACAACACCCATGACCTCGGAAACCGACCCGTACGTAGCGATTCGCGACGCCGTCCGCGACCTGTGCAAGCAGTTCCCCGACGAATACTTCCGCAGGATCGACGAGCAGCGCGCGTACCCCGAAGCCTTCGTCGACGCGCTGACCAAGGCCGGCTGGATGGCCGCGCTGATTCCGCAGGACTACGGCGGATCGGGCCTGTCGATGGCCGAAGCTTCCGTGATCATGGAAGAGATCAACCGCTGTGGCGGCAACTCGGGCGCGTGCCACGGCCAGATGTACGTGATGAACGCGATCGTTCGCAGCGGTTCCGACGAGCAGCGCAACAAGTACCTGCCGAAGATCGCGACGGGGGAGTTGCGCATTCAGTCGATGGGCGTGACCGAGCCGACGACCGGAAGCGACACGACCAAGCTGAAGACGATGGCGGTGAAGAAGGACGGCCGCTGGGTCATCAACGGCCAGAAGGTGTGGATCTCACGCGTGCAGCACAGCGACATGATGATCCTGCTGGCACGCACGACGCCGCTGGCCGAGGTGCAGAAGCGCTCGGAAGGCTTGAGCTGCTTCCTCGTCGACCTGAAGCATGCCGTGGGCAAAGGCCTGACCGTGCGGCCGATCCTGAACATGGTCAACCACGAGACCAACGAACTCTTCTTCGACAACCTCGAGATTCCCGAAGAGAACCTGCTCGGGCCCGAAGGCAAAGGCTTCAAGACGCTGCTGGACGGCCTGAACGCCGAGCGCACATTGATTGCCGCCGAGTGCATCGGCGACGGGTACTGGTTCATCGACCGGGCGACGAAGTACGCGAACGAACGTGTTGTCTTCAACCGCAAGATCGGGCAGAACCAGGGCGTGCAGTTTCCGATTGCCGAGGCTTACATCGAGCTCGAGGCCGCCAACCTGATGCGCTGGAAGGCGTGCGCCCAGATCGACGCGCACCAGAACGCCGGTGCCGCGGCGAACATGGCCAAACACCTGGCAGCGAAGGCGAGTTGGGAAGCCGCGAACGTGTGCCTGCAAACTCACGGCGGTTTTGGCTTCGCCTGCGAATACGACATCGAACGCAAGTTCCGCGAGACACGGCTGTACCAGGTGGCGCCGATATCGACCAACATGATCTTCAGCTATGTGGCCGAGCACGTGCTTGGCTTGCCGAAGTCGTATTGATCAACACCAAACTATGGAGGAGACACACCATGCATCTGAACAACATCTCGCGCTTCACGCGCTTCACGCGCTTCGCCGTCGCCACCGTGCTGGCGGCCGCCACACTCGGCAGCGCGCACGCGCAGGGCTACCCCACCAAGCCGATCACGCTGGTCGTGCCGTTCGCGGCCGGAGGGCCCACCGACGTGGTCGCGCGCATGCTCGGTGCCACCATGACGCGCACCCTTGGCCAAACGGTCGTGATCGAGAACAAGACCGGTGCCGGTGGCACGCTCGCTGCCAACCACGTGGCGCGTGTGGCCCCCGACGGCTACACCTTCCTGATCCACCACAACGGCATGGCGACCGCGCCTGCGCTGTATCGCAAGCTGGCCTACAACCCGTTGGTGGATTTCGAATACGTCAGCCAGGTCATCGACGTGCCGATGACGCTGCTGGGCCGCAAAGACCTGCCAGCGAAAGACTTCACCGAGTTGCGCGCGTGGATGAAGGCGAACGGCGACAAGGTGAACCTTGCGCACGCCGGGCTGGGCGCGGTGTCTCACCTGTGCGGCATGTTGTTCCGTCAGGCTGTGGGGGCTGAGGTGACGACAGTGCCGTACCAGGGAACGGGTCCGGCGATGAATGCGCTGTTGGGCGGGCAGGTCGATCTGCTGTGCGACCAGACGACGCAGACCACGCAGCACATCAAGGCGGGGTCGGTGAAGTTGTATGGCGTAACGACGTCGAGCCGCCTGAAGACGCTGCCCGATGCGCCCACGCTGGACGAACAAGGGTTGAAGGGCTTTCAGGTCGTGGTGTGGCATGGGGTCTATGCGCCGAAGGGCACGCCGAAGGAAGCGATCGACAAATTCGGCGATGCGTTGCGCGCGGCGCTGAAAGAGCCGGACATCGTGACGAAGCTCAACGAACTCGGCGCGGTGATCGTGCCGGATGCGAAGCTGACGCCCGCGGGGCTTCAGACGTGGCTTGCGGAAGAAACGGCGCGGTACGCACCGGTGATCAAAGCGGCCGGGCAGTTCGCGGACTGACGCATGACTGCCCTTGCCCAGGCGCGCAGCCTGCTCTTCGTGCCCGGTAACCGGCCCGAGCGTTTCGCGAAGGCGCTGGCCAGTGGTGCCGACGCCGTGATCTTCGACCTGGAAGACAGCGTTCCGCTCGACGCCAAGCCGTCGGCACGTCACGCGATTGGCGCTGCCTGGCCCGCCTTGCGCGATGCGGCCATGCCGCTGGTCGTACGCATCAATGCGCTCGAGGGTTCTGCTGCGCTCGACGACCTCGAGTGGTTGACGCGGCTGCCATCAACGCCGAAGGCGACGGTGATGGTGCCCAAAGCCGAGTCGCGCGCAGCGCTCGAGCGCGTGACCGCGCGCCTACCGGGCACAGTGCTGCTGCCGATCATCGAAAGTGCAGCGGGCTATGCGGCGCTGTCCGACGTTGCCTCGGCGCCGGGCGTGCTGCGCCTGGCGGTCGGCCACATCGACTTCATGGCCGACACCGGCATGCAGTGCTCTGCCGACGAGGTTGAACTGGCGCCGCTGCGTTTCGCGGTCGCGATGGCGACACGGCTGCACCGCCTGGCAAGCGCGATCGATGGCGTCACCGTCGACATCGCCGACGAAGCGTGCCTGCGCGACGACACACGCCGCGCACTGCGCTTCGGCTTCGGCGGCAAGCTGTGCATCCACCCGAAGCAGGTCGCCATCGTGCACGACGCGATGGCGCCTTCGGCTGACGAGATAGCGTGGGCACGCCGCGTGATCGACGCCGACGCCGCGTCGGGCGGCAGCGCGGTGCAACTCGAGGGCCGTATGGTTGATGCACCGGTTGTGCTGCAGGCGCAACGACTGCTGGCGAGGGGGTTCTGATAGGTTTAGTGCTCGAGCTGATTCGAGATCTGCGCTACGGCGATGTAGGCGTGGTATTGCTGCGGGGCCCGTGCAGCCGCTTGAATGCCGATAAAGGTACCGCCCGAGCGGCCCATAAGGTAAATCTTCTCCTGGCCAAAACGTTCGCGCAGAACCTTCGTCAACGCCGCAGTGTCGGCGACCAGTTGCTCCGGGTTCACGGTCTGCGGCGGTACGTCGGGATGGTAGGAAAGGCCAGAGCCGCGTTGGTCCCACCAGACCACCGTGAAATCCTCTTCGAGACCCGTGGGATAGCCGTGGCAATCAGGGTCACACGCGCCACCCTTGCGGCATGCTCGGCGCGATGCAAAGAGCCGACGTTGCGGCGCGGGTCGGGCCTGCACACGCAGCGTTTGCCATCGAAGCCAAAGGACGAACCACGCGGCACACTTCGGCGTTGTTCGAAAAAGAGGAAGCGTGATGAAGAAGGTCTGCATCGTCGGCGCCGGCGCGATCGGCGGCTTGATCGGCACGCGCCTGGCCGCGGCTGGGCGCGCGCAGGTGAGTGCGTTGGCGCGCGGCGCCACGCTCGACGCGCTGCGCACGCACGGCTGGCGTATGGACACAGCGTCGGGTCGCGTACAGGCTGCGGCGCGAGCATCCGACAGCGCAGCCGATCTGGGCGAGCAGGACCTTGTCGTGATCGCCGTCAAAGGACCCGCGCTCACGCAGGTGGTGCGCGACATCGGTCCGCTGCTGGGCCCGCGCACAGCGGTGATGCCCGCGATGAACGGCGTGCCATGGTGGTTCTGTTCGGGGCTGCCGGGTTTCGACACCGGCCTGTCGAGCGTCGACCCCGGCGGCGAGATCGCTCGCGCGGTCGCGTTCGACCGCGTGTTGGGTTGCGTGGTGCACGCCAGCGCGTCGACGCCCGAGCCGGGGCTGGTCGCACACCGCATGGGGCAAGGCCTGATCGTCGGCGAACCGCGTGGCGGCGCGAGCGACCGCGCGCGCGATGTCAGCGAGCTGCTCGCGCACGCCGGCTTCGACGTCACGACGAGCCAGAACGTCCGCTACGACATTTGGTACAAGCTCTGGGGCAACCTGACGATGAACCCGGTGAGCGCGATCACCGGCGCGACGATGGATCGCCTGCTGGAGGATCCATTGGTGCGCGACTTCTGCTCGGTGGCGATGCGCGAGGCCGCGGTGATCGGCGCGCGCATCGGCTGTGCGATTGCGCAGAGCCCGGAGGATCGGCATGCGATCACCGCGAAGCTCGGTGCGTTCAAGACGTCAATGCTTCAGGACGTGGAGGCAGGCAGGGCGATCGAACTCGATGCGATCGTGACGTCGGTGCATGAAATCGGTCGGAGGTTGGGTATTGCCACACCGGCGATCGATGCGCTGTTGGGGCTGACGCGGGTGTTCGCGCAGGGGCGTCGCTTGTACCCGAGTTAGGCGCTGTATGCCTCGTGACGACTACCCGCCCGGCAACCACGCCCCCAGCCGCGCCACCGCTTCTTGCAACGACTCTAGGCTCGCCGCATACGACAACCGCAACCACCGCGCCGGATCGTTCACGCCGAAGTCCTTGCCCGGCACCAACACCACCCCCGTCGCCTCGAGCACTTCGATCGCGAACGCATCGCTGTCGTCGGTGAACGCACTCGCATCCAGCCAGACGTAGAACGCGCCGTCGGGTTCGACCGGCACGCCGAAGCCCAAGCTGCGCATCGCCGGCACGATGAAATCGCGTCGCGTGCGGAACTGGTTGCGGCGGTCGCGGTAGGTTGCCATCGCTTCGTCACCGAAACACGCCAGCGCGGCGCGTTGGGCCAACGTCGACGGGCAGATGTAGAGGTTCTGCGCGAGTTTCTCGAACGCGCCGACCCACGCGGGCGGCAGTACCAACCAGCCCAGGCGCCAGCCGGTCATGTGGAAGAACTTCGAGAAGCTGCCGATGCCGACGATGTCGTCGCCGAGCTCGAGTGCGCTGCGTACGGGTTGATGTGCTGTCAGCGCCGTAGCTCAGGCCCAAGTAGATCTCGTCGACGATCGTGAAGCCGCCGTGTGCGCGGACCTCGGCGACGATGCGCGCCATTTCGTCGTGCGGCACCGACGTGCCCGTCGGGTTGCTGGGTGACGCCAGCAGCACACCGCGCGTGCGTGCGGTCCAGTGCGCGCGCACCAATGCAGCGTCGAGCTGGAAGCGTGTGGCCGACCCCACCGGCACGCCGCGCGCGACGCCGCCGAACGTGGTGACGAAGTGGCGGTTGCACGGGTAGCCGGGGTCGGTCAGCAGCACCTCGTCGCCTGCGTTGACGAGCGCCGCACACGCCAGCAGCAGCGCACCCGATGCGCCGGCCGTGACCAGCACGCGTGAAGCGTCGACGCTGACGCCAAACTCTCGGCCAAGGTAGGTGGCGATGGCTTGACGCAGTTCCTCGAGGCCGAGTGCGGCGGTGTAGGCCGTGGCCCCGGCGTCGGCGGCGGCCTGCAATGCGCGCAGCACCGGGGCGGGCGCGGTGTAGTCGGGCTCGCCGATGCTCAGGTGGATGATCGAGCGGCCCTGCGCGCGCAACGCCTCGGCGCGCTTCACCAACTCCATCACGTGGAAGGGTTCGATGCCTTCGACGCGCTGCGCGAGGGCGGGCGGTTCTACACGCTGCGCGAGGACGGGCAGTTCTACAGATGGCAAGGTGTGTTCGCAGGCGTGTCTAGGGGCGCAGAACTTTAGCCCGCCCGCGCATACTCGTCAGCCTTCGAACTCGAAGCGACCGAAAGGGGCCCGCGATGCGTCGCCTGATCCTGTTGGGAAGTGTGTTGGCCACGCCGCTCGTTGTGACGCTTGCGCTCTCGGCCTGCGCCACGGCGCCGCGATCTTCGGCTGACGAAGTGATCGCGCGTGCAAGCGCTGCGATGGGAAGCGCGTCGCTGAAAACGCTGCGCTACACCGCCGAGGGCACCGGCCAGACGTTCGGCCAGGCCTTCGTGCCCACCGGCACCTGGCCCAAGGTGACCTATCCATCGTGGACGCGCACCATCGACTACGAAGCCGCGGCGATGCGTGACGAGGTGGTGCTGGCACGCGCCGAACCGCAAGGTGGTGGCGGCTACCCGCTCGAAGGCCAGCAGCGCAACGACCAGTTCGTGGTCGGCAACGCGGCGTGGAACGTGGTCGGCAACAACGTGGTGCCCGGACCGCGCTTCGTCGCTGATCGCGTGCATCAGTTGTGGATCACACCGCACGGCGTGCTCGAGGCAGCACGGCGTCGCGGCGCCACGTCGACGGCTGGAGGAAGGGAGCTCGCGTTCGAAGAGCCAGGGAGGTTTCGTGCCCGGGCGATGGTCGATGCACGTGGCCTGGTCACGCAGGTGGAGTCGGTGGCAAGCGACCCCGTGTTGGGCGACAACACCGTCGTGACGCGCTATGACGGCTACCGCGACTTCGGCGGCGGCGTGATGTTCCCCACGCGCATCTTTCAGTCGTCGGGCGGCCAGCCCGTGCTCGATCTGACGGTGAAAGACGTGCAGCCCAACGCGGCCGTCACGTTCGCGGTACCCGACGCGGTGCGCAATGCGGTCGAACGCGTCACGTCCGAAAAGATCGCCGATGGCGTGTGGTTCCTGGCCGGTGGCTCGCACAACAGCGTGTTGATCGAGATGATCGATCACCTGGTGTTGGTCGAAGCCCCGCTGAACGACGCGCGCATGACCGCCGTCTTCGAAGAGATTCGCCGCGTGTCTGCCGGCAAGCCCGTGCGCTTCGTCATCAACAGCCACGCGCACTTCGACCACAGCGGCGGCCTGCGCCTTGCCGCAGGCGAAGGCGCAACGGTGGTGACGCAGCGCGCAAACGTGGCTTACTTCGAGCAGGCGTTGTCGAAGTCGACCACGGTCGTGCCCGACCGTCTGGCACGCTCGGGGCGCAAGGTGCGCGTGCAGGGCGTCGACGACCGCACGGTGCTGACTGACGGGCAACGCACGATCGAGCTTCACCGCATCACCGGCAGCGCGCACAGCGACAGCATGCTGATGGTGGTGCTGCCGCAGGAACGTCTGCTGATCGAAGCCGACGCCTACACCCCGCAACCACCCGGGGCGGCACCGCCGGCCAAGCCGAATGCGAACAACGTCAACCTGATCGAAAACATCGAAAGGCTGCGCCTGGGCGTCGACCGCATCCTGCCGCTGCATGGGCGCGTGGTGCCGTTGGCTGATCTGTATGTGACCGCGGGGCGAGCGCCGCCGCGCTGATCGCGCCAGTCTCAGCGGACCAACGCCGTCGTCGTCACTGAAGTCTGCGGTGACTGCGTTGCCTCGAAGGCCTTGCCCTTCGCCCCCAACCGCTGACACACCAACGCCATCGCATACGGCACCCCCTGCATCGCCAGCACCGCGAGCCACGCGAGCAGTTCGGGGCCGATGCTGCCCTTCTCGGCAACCAGCAGCGCGACGCCGCACGCGGCAAGGCCGATGAGCAGCAGCCGTTCTTCGCGCACGGGTGTCCGTGCGGGCGCGGTGCGTGCGTCGGGCATGCCCGCCTTGCGCGTGACCTCGAAGGTGCTCGAGCGTCTGATCAGACCCGTGAATACGCCGCGTGCCACGCTGTGCGACAACGCCATGCCTGCGACCGCGGCGCCAGCCACGTCGGTGAGCGTGCAGGGCACGTTGCGGCGATAGAGCAGCGGCACCAGCAGCATGCGCACGACGAAGGCCGCGGCCACGGGTGCGGCGAACATGGCGACGGGCAGTGAGAAGGCGCTTGGCGCGACGAGCATCGCCAGGCTCCACGCCATGGCCGACAGCGTGAAGACCAGGTGCATCGCGTCGCCCAGCCAGGGCAGCCAGCCGGCGACGAAGTGGTAGCGCTGCGCCAGGCGCAGGCGTGACTTGCCGAAGATCGACCCCGCGTGGCGCTTCAATATCTGCATGCCGCCCAGCGCCCATCGGCGACGCTGGCGCGCGTAGGCGTCGAAGTCTTGTGGGACGAGGCCGGTGCCGAAGACGCGGTCGACGTACAGCACGTGCAGGCCACGCGCGAGCAGGCGAAGGCCCAGTTCGGTGTCTTCGCAGATGCACTCGGTGTTCCACGCGTTGTCCTCACGCAGCGCACTCGCACGCACGATCGTCATCGTGCCGTGTTGGATCACGGCGTTGCGCTCGTGGCGGTGGTGCATGCCGATGCGGAAGAAGCCTTCGTACTCCCAATTCATCATGCGTGCCAGCGTGCCGTGCTGCCAGTCACGATGCGCTTGCGGCGATTGCACGGCGCCGATGTCGTCGAAGGCGAACCAGCCGGCCAACTGGCGCAACCATGACGGGTCGACCACGTAGTCGGCGTCGACCACGGCCACCCATTGCGCGCGCGGATCGCTGGCTTGCAGCGCCACGTTCAGTGCGCCGGCCTTGTAGCCGGGCCACGAGGGCAGGTGGATGAAACGCAGGCGCGCTGCCAGTTCGGGGTGATGTGCGCGCCAGGCGTCGACGTGAGCACGCACCGGCTGCCAGCAGGCCTCGTCGCGCGTGTTGTTGTCGACGACGATGACTTCGAACGCCGGCCAGTCGAGTGCGAGCAGGCTGTCGATGGTGGCGATGACCATCGCTGGTGGTTCGTTGCAGCACGCCAGGTGCACGCTGACAAAAGGCGCGTCGCGATCGCTGCCGATGAACGGTCGCACGTCGCGGCGCCCGCGCAGGTCATGGCGCCAGAACATCTCGGCAAATTCGGCGGCTTGCACCAGCACCACCAGCGACATCAGTGCAACCGCCGGCACCATCAGCGCCAGCGCCACGGCATCGAAGCCGCGCAGGTAGTCCAGCAACGGCAGGCTCACCACCACCGTGCCCGCGGTTGCGGTTGCCTGCGCTGCCAGCGCCAGCAGGGCACGTGCGCGCACGCGCAGACGCGGCCACGCCAGCAGCGCCAGGCCCGCGGCGAGGAAGCCCAGTGCGGACGACGCCGCGGCCTTCGACGACCAGAAGGCGTCGTGTCGCACGGGCCCGTCGAAGGCGAATTTCGCCTCGCGCGCGGCGTTCAGCAAACCCCAGTGCGCACCGGCACGGCCTTCGGTCGCACGCTTCCAGGGCTGGTCGACTGCTTCCATCAGGTAGTAGTCGTGCACGCCTTGGGTGGAAGCGCGCGCCAGGAACTCGCGAACGAACCGCGCTTGATTGCCCACGGACGCCACGGCGTCGCCGATCGTGTCGCCGCCGCTGGGCCAGCCGATCTCACCGATCACGACAAGCTTGTTCGGGAAGCGCTGCTGCACGTCGCGCAGACGAGCGAAGGCGTGGTCGACGGCGGCGTCGATCGAAATGCCTTCCCAGTACGGCAGCAGGTGCACGGTGATGAAGTCGACGTGATGGGCCAGTTCGGGCTGGCTCAGCCATACGTGCCACGGCTCGGCGGTCGATACCGGTACGCGCACGGCACGCCGCAGTTGGTCGAGCGCAGTTTTCAGTTCTTGCTGCGCGAGCGAGCCCAGCAGTTGCGTCTCGTTGCCGGCGATGATGCGATGCACGCTGCGGTGTCGGTGGGAAGCGTCGATCGCAGCCTTGATCTCGCGCACGTTGTTTTCGCGGCGCTGATCCAGCCACACGCCCATCGCCAGCGACAAACCGTTCGCCTGCGCCGCGCGCGGCAGGTCGGGGAATTCAGCGGCGCTGTAGGTGCGAATCCGCCGCGTCAAGCGGGCGATGATGGCAAGGTCGCGTGCCGTGGCCTGGGGCGGCGGCAAGCGGCCTTCGAGTGGACTGTCCCAGCGACCGAAGGCGTTGTAGGCCATGCCGTTGGCGCTGGCGGGGACGTGTGGTGCATGCTGCGGTGGGTTCAGCGCGCGCCACACCAGCGCGTTCAGTGCAGCCACCATCAGCGCCATCAGCAACGCCACGATCCACACGCCGCTGCTTCGCGCGGTGCGTGGTGGTGTTGGTGTTGGTGTTGGTGGTGGGGCCGACGCTGTCGTCACGTTTCAGTCACTCCCGATGGATTTCCGATGACTTCTGGCAACTTCGGATGATGAGTATTCGACGCGTGGTCGTGGTGATGCGCGTGCTTCTTTGCGTGGCGATCGTGCTGGCGTGGTTGGTGTGGATCCATCGACAAGGCCAGCCCGAACCCGTGCCCGCAGCAAACGCCGTGATGCTGCCTTGCGTGTCGTACGCACCGTTCCGGCGCGACGGTCACACGCCGTTCGACGCAACGCTGGTGGTTACGCCCGCGCAGATCGAAGAGGACCTGCGAATCCTTGCCAAGGTGACCCGATGCGTACGCAGCTACGGCGTCGACCGCGGCGCCGAAGCACTGCCCGCTGTCGCGCAGCGCCTGGGCATGCGCGTGGTGCTGGGCGCGTGGATCGGCCGTGACCCCGCGGCGAACGCACAGCAGATTGATCTTGCGCTGCAACTGGCGGCGGCGTATCGCGACACCGTGGCGATGATCGTCATCGGCAATGAGGTGCTGCTTCGCCGTGAGCTGGACGCGGAGTCGCTGGCACGCTTGCTGGCTGATGCACGGCAGCGCTCGCCGGTGCCGGTGGCCTACGCCGACGTGTGGGAGTTCTGGCTGCGCCACGGTGCAGCGCTGCGTGACCACGTCGACGTGGTCGCCGTGCACGTGCTGCCGTATTGGGAAGACGAGCCGGTGCACGTGCACGACGCGGTGGTGCACGTTCGCACCACCGTCGAACGCGTGCAACGTGCCTTCGAAGGTAAGCCAGTCTGGTTGGCCGAAAGTGGATGGCCCGCGGCGGGTCGGCAGCGCGGCCCAGCGGCGCCCGGCACCGTGCAGCAGACAAGCTTCGTGCGTGGCTTGCTGGACGACACAGCGTTGCACGCCGCGGCCGCGGGGTTGCCCGCGGGCATCGGCGCCATGAACCTCATCGAAGCGTTCGACCAACCGTGGAAGCGCACGCTGGAAGGTGCGGTGGGTGGCCACTGGGGTTTGTTCGACGCGACGGGGCAGCGGCGGGCGACGCTGCAAGGTGACGTGGTGCCGCGGCCCGACGCGACGCGCGCGCTGCTGCTGGCCGCGATCGGCGCGGTCGCAGGAGCGTTGCTGGGTGCTCGGGCGGTGGCGGGGCGCTTGACGGCCATGGCGATCGCCACGTCGGCAGGCGCGGGCCTGATGGCGGCCGCGTCGTGGCAGTGGCAGTTGCTCGCCGACGGCAGCGTCGACGCCCGCGCCTGGGCGTTCGGCGTCGCTTGGGGAGTGATCACGCTTGCATGCGGGCTGCTCGCCGCGCAGTGCGTGGCGAAGGGCAACGATGGTTCTGCCCGCGCACGCAACGCGATGGCTCGGGTGCACCTGGCTTGGCTGGCGGTTACCGCCGTGTTCGCGCTGCAACTCGTGTTCGACGCGCGCTACCGCGATGTGTCGTGGCCGCTTCCAGCCGCCGCTGCCGCGTGCCTGCTGCTGTGGCGCGCATGCGGTCAACGACCGGCCGGCGGCACACGGCATGAACGCGCACTCGCGGCGCTGCTGGCGCTGTGCGCGCCGCTGATCTTGTGGCAGGAGGGGCTTGCGAACGCGCAGGCATGGTCGGCCGTGTTCACTTGCACGGCTGCGGCTGCGGCAACGTGGTGGCCTCATCGTGGTGACCTTGGCGATAGAGGCATCACGTCACGCCACGTGGCGGACACCCATGCCAGCAACGCCAACACGGCGCCCGGCGCCGACCAGCCCGCGCCATAAAGCACCAGCCCCGCCGCCGCGAGCATGCCCGCCAGCAGCGCTACCCATGACAAGCGTTTGGCCAGCGCAATGCACCCGATCACCATCGCCGCGACACCCAGCCGCTCGTTGATGAAGATCTGGACCACGATGGTGCGCACCGCGCAGGCGGCACTGCCCCAAGGCTCGGCATCGCAACGCTGTGCCACGTCAGCAGGCTCCACCAGGCCGTAACGCAACGCTGTCGCGGCACCGAGCGCAACGCCAACGAGGGTGATCGCGGTCCAGACGGGTTTCATCACCTCACCTGACGGGTTGTCCGGCCAGCTGCACGTTGGCTGGGCCCGTGAACGCGTCGATCAGCATGCCCGTCAGATCGTGCAGGCCACCCAGCGCTGGCCGTGACGGTTCTAGGCCCGGTGAAAAGCCGCGCGCTTCCAGTCGCGACAGCAGCGCCGTGTCGCGCGACACCACGTGCACCGGCACGTCCCACGACACGCCTTCGCCGGTGATGTTGGCCGCGGGTTGGTGGTCGCCGACCAGCACATAGACCGCCTCGCGCGGTTCGGGCCGGCGCAGGTGCGCGCCCAGCCATGCGTGCATGTAGCCCATCATCCCCAGATAGTCGGGAAACATGTCGAGCCAGTTGGGCGCTTTCGCCTGCGCACGCTGCACCTCGCCCTGGTCGAAGGGTTGCGGGCTCAGCAGCCTTTCGACGTTGTCCTGCATCGGCGGCACGGGGTTGAACGGCAGGTGCGTCGTGATCGTCGGGAAGAACACCAGCCGCGGCGGCGCGTCGGCGGTGCGCGGGTGCAGCGCGTCGAGCTTGGCCATCGTGAAAGCGTCGGGGATGTGCCAGAACCCAAGCTTGGGGCCGCGGTAGTCGAGCGCCGGGGCGTCGACGAAGACGTCGAAACCGTAGAAGCGGTTTTCGGGCCACGCCCAGCTCAGTGCTGGGTAGACGCCGAAGGTTTGCCAGCCGCGCTCTCGGAACAGCGTCAGCAGGGTGGGGCGTTGGCTGGTCAAAAGCACGTCATGACGCATCGGGTCGCGCAGGTCGATCCCCGACAGCAGCGACAGGTGCGCAAGATCCGACGCGCCGGCAAAGGTCGGTGACCGCACAAAGCCCGACACGACGCTACGCCCGGCAGCGGTCAGGTCGGTGGCCAAGCGCGAACGGGCAAGCTGCATCGCCGCACGGGCACGCGGGTCGTCGTAGACGACGGCGCCATACGACTCGAGCATGACCAGGTAGACATCGCGGCCCGCCAGTGCCGCCAGTGCATGCGGGTTCGCAAGGGCGGCGTCGACCGCGCTCGAGGCAGGCAGCACCGCAGCTTGCGCGTGCGGCGAAAACGCAGCCGCCAGGATCTGGGCCTGACGCCAGTAGGTTGGCAGCACAGGCTTGGACACATAGGGCCACGTGGCGCGCACCCCGGCGTAGTTGGCGGCGACCAGTACCGTGCACAGCGCCGTCACCACCAGCGCCAAGCGCGAACGTCGCGCGCGTGGCACCACGTCGCGTGCCACCACGACGATCGACGCGTGCGTCACGCGCCACAGCAGCGCCACCAGCGCGACCACGCCCAAGATCACCGCCGCAGTCAGCCACATCGGCGCGCCCTGCGCCGTCACCCACAACAGGCGCGGGATCTGCGGGATGTCCCAGAACAAATTGATGTCGCGGCCGAACATGCTGGGCACGGTCACGTCGAGGTAGCGCCCAGCGACCAGCAGCAGGTAGGCGGTGGCCAGCACCGCCGCCATCTTCGGGGCGACCGTGCCGCGCCACGCCACCACCGCCAGCAGAACCAACCACAGGCCGACGAACTCGGGCGCGATGCGGCTGTCGGGCACGACGCCCGGCGTGGGCCACCAGGTGCTGAAGGCCAGCAGCTCGTTGAGCACAAGCAGCGCGGCGAGCGAACGAACGGCCACGATGAACGAGGTGGACTGCATGGGGCCACATCGTCGCACGCGCCGCAGCCTTGCACGCGCGTCGATACGGAGTCGTGAGAACTTGCCCGACGATGCGCTTGCGTATGCTCGCGCGCGTGATCTCAGCCCCTACCTCCGTCTCCGTTTCCGCCTTCGCCCCGCTGCGCCGCCCGGTCTTCCGCATGTTGTGGGCCACCTGGGTCGCGGCGAACACCTGCATGTGGATGAACGACGTGGCGGCGGCGTGGATGATGACGTCACTGTCGGCGTCGCCGGCCCTGGTGGCGCTGGTGCAAACCGCGTCGACGCTGCCGGTGTTCCTGCTCGGCCTGCCCAGCGGCGCCCTGGCCGACATCCTTGATCGACGCCGGTGGTTCATGGCCACGCAGATCTGGGTTGCGATGGTCGGGCTGGTGTTGACCGGTGTGGTGCTGGCGGGTGCGATGACGCCCGCGCTGCTGCTGGCGCTGACGTTCGCCAACGGCATCGGCCTGGCGATGCGCTGGCCGGTGTTCGCGGCGATCGTGCCCGAACTGGTGCCGCGCGACGAACTGCCGATGGCGCTGGGCTTGAACAGCATCGCGATGAACGCGTCGCGGATCATCGGCCCGGTGCTGGCGGGTGCGTTGATTGCCGGGTGCGGGCAGCGCCTACGTCTTCGCGCTGAACGCCGCGCTGTCGATGACCAGCGCGATCGTCATCTGGCGCTGGCGGCGCCCGCCCGCGCCGGCCAGCGTGCTGCCCGGTGAGCGTTTTGTCGGCGCGATGCGCGTGGGCGTGCAGTACGTGCGCCAGAGCCCGCGCATGCGCGCGGTGCTGGTGCGGGCGTTCTTGTTCTTTCTTCAGTCGAATGCGCTGCTGGCGCTGCTGCCGCTGGTGGCGCAGCGCGTGCAGGGCGGTGGCGCGGGCACCTTCACGCTGATGCTCGCGTCGATGGGCACGGGTGCCATCGTCGCCGCGTTGGCGCTGCCGCGCCTGCGCAGCATGGGCAGCCAACGCAGTGCGCGCGAGCCGTTGGTGCGCGGCGGCACGCTGGTGCTGTCCGCTGGCGATGGCGGGCGTGGCGCTGGCGCCGAACCTGTGGCTGGCGCTGCCGGCGATGCTGATCGTCGGCATGGCGTGGATCACGGTCGCCAACACGCTCACGATGTCGGCGCAACTGGCGCTGCCCGATTGGGTGCGCGCGCGCGGCATGTCGATCTACCAGATGGCGCTGATGGGCGGTGCAGCCACCGGCGCCGCGTTGTGGGGCCAGGTGGCGTCGTGGACCGACGTGCGCGCCAGCGTGCTGCTGGCCGCGGGCCTGGGTGCGCTGGCGATGCTGCTGGCAAGCCTGCGCTTCGGTATCGAAGGCGGCGCCGAAGAAGACGTGACGCCGGTGCACCCATGGCAGCCGCCGCAGGCGCACGGCGACATCGACCCCTCGGCCGGCCCGGTGCTGGTGATGATCGAATACGTCATCGACCCCGACCCGCGCCGCCGACTTCCGCGCCGTGATGGACGAAAGCCGCCGCGCGCGCCTGCGCCTGGGTGCGCTGTCGTGGGAACTGCTGAACGACGTGCACGACCCGCGCCGCTGGGTCGAATATTTCGTCGACGAGTCATGGGCCGAGCACCTGCGAAGGTTCGACCGCTTCACCGCGGGAGATGTGGCGCTGAGGGAGCGCAGGCAGGCGTTTCACATCGGCGGCGAAGGGCCGAAGGTGTCGCGATTCGTGCCGGGCGCGGGGTAGCTGAGGAGGGCGCGCGTTCAGCGTGTCGAAAGCCGCCGTCGATACGTCACGAACGCGAAGCGCAGTGCCTGCGGCGTCGACGCGATCGTCGCTGGCCGACCGGTCGAAGGCCGCGCGATCCCACGCTGGAAAGCGCGTGTCGCCGTCGAACTCGGCATCGACCTCGGTCAGCACCAGTTCGTCGGCCAACGGCAGCGCCTGCGCGAACAACTCGCCGCCACCGGCGACGAACACACGCGGCGCGTCGGCGGCGGCCTCGAGCGCCGCGTCCAGGCTTGCCAGTGCCTCGGCGCCGTCGGCGCGCCAATCACGCTGACGCGTCACGACCAGATTGCGTCGACCCGGCAGCGGCCGAAAGCGCGGCGGCAGTGAGTCCCAGGTCTTGCGGCCCATGATGACCGGCGCGCCCATCGTGGTGTCGCGGAAATAGCGTGCGTCTTGTGGATCGCGCCACGCCAGGCCACCGTCGCGGCCGATGATGCCGTTGCGGCCGACGGCGGCGATGACGACGATCGTCGGGCGGGATGAAGGACGGGAGGGTCGGGTCACCGATGTCATCCCGCGATTCTCGACTCGCGCTCGTCGCACCGACGGCGCCGCCTCAGGTTGGCGCGTGCTTGAACAGCTTGCGTTGCAGCGTGCGCCGATGCATGTTCAACGCACGCGCAGTCGCTGAGATGTTGCCGTCATGCTTCGTCAGGACGCCGTGGATGTGCTCCCACTCGACGCGATCGACCGACAGCGGCTGGGCTTGCGCCTCGAGGTTGGCATTCGCGCCGTCGTGGGTGAACGCCCGCAGGATCTCATCGACCGTGCTCGGTTTCGTCACGTAGGAGGTCGCGCCCAGCTTGACCGCGGCGACGGCCGTGGCGATGCTGCCGTAGCCGGTCAACACCACGACGCTCGTCTGCGCGTCGGCGTCCTTCAGGCGCTGCACGACCTTGAGCCCCGACATGTCCGGTAGCCTCAGGTCGACGACCGCGTACTCGGGTGCCATCGTTTCGCTCAGCCGAATGGCCGTGGCGCCGTCGTTCGCGCAAAGAACGTGGAAGTCCCGTGCTTCGAATGCACGCGCCAGCGCGGCGCAGTAGGTCGGGTCGTCGTCGACGATCAGAATCTGTTCACGTTCGCATGCGTCACGACTCATGCATGGTTCTCCATGGATCGACGAGGATGGCGCTCAAGGGGACGGATGCCTCGGCCACCGCGCCGCCCGCTGGGGCATTGAACAGATCGAGCCGTCCCCCCAGGCTCTCGAAGATCGTGGCGCTGAGCACCAGGCCCATGCCCAAGCCCGAACGGGCCTCGGACCCCTGGATGCCCTGCCCCAGATTGCCGAGCAGTTGGTCGGGGAAGCCCGGTCCCGTGTCGCGCACGGTGATGCGCAGGAACTCGGAACTCCAATCGGCTTGAACGCTGACCTTGCCAGGCGACGCGCGCATGGCGTTGTCCACAAGGTTCGTGATCGCCTGACGCAGCGTTTCGTCTGCCAGGATGAACGGTGGTTGGGAGCCGATGTCGAGCTTCAGATCGATGGGCGACGCCCACCCAGACGACTGCACCCGCTTGATCAGTGCGCGCAGGAACTGGTCGGCGGACATCCTGACGACCGTGTCGGCGCGATCACGTTCACGAGCCTGTGTCAGCCGCGAGATGGTTTCTTTGCAAGACTGGATCTGCTTCTCGATGATCTCGAGGTCTTGCCGAAGCAATGAGTCGGCGCCGTGCGTGCGCTTCAATTCACCGACCAGCACGGCCATCGTGCCCAGGGGCGTGCCGAGTTCATGCGCATAGCCGGCAGCGAGGGCGCCCAGGGCGACCACGGTCTCGCTGCGGGTCCGAGCCAGACGCGACTCGGCGAGAAGCTGTTCGCGCAGCACCATCGCGCGGATGCCGCGCGTGAGGTAGAACACGAGTACGGTGGCGATGATCACGTAGTTCGCGAGCATGCCGTTCTCATGCTGATCGAACCAGCCTGGGCCCATCAGCGAGGCGGTCGGTGCGGTGGCCCAGCGTACGAACCCATAGGCGAGCAGGGTGGACGCGAACGTCATCCAGACCAGAGCGGAGCGCAGCGCCGTCACGGTGACCGCCAAAGGCAGCAACATCAGGAACAGCGGCGCGAACGGGTTGTTGGTGCCCCCGGTCAGGCAGATCATGGCGGTCAACGCGAAAATGTCCACGTGCGCGTGGCCGAAGAGCTGCCACTGCGAAACGAACGGCGAGCGTGCCACGAGCCGCCACGTCGCCAGTGCCAGCATCGCGAAAGCCACGACAAGCAGCAGGACGCCGACGTTGGACACGTTGTGGCGGTACGGCTCGGGTACCAGTGTCAGCGTGCCCGCCAAGGCGATCGGCGCGGCCGTGCGCAGAAGAACCAGCAGCCGAAGTCCCGCCAGCGCGACGTTGCCGAGCGAATCGGTGCTTCGCCGAACGCTGCGGTGCCGGTCGACCTTGTCGATCGGCGCGGACGCGCTTCGCGTATCAGACACGCGCATTGGCATTGGGGGGCTCGGAAAGAACGCGCCTTCGACAACGCGTGGGATTGTTGTTGTTTGGCGTGAGCCGCACCAGCGCGCGTTCTCGCTCTTGCCGTCACTTGTCTCCTCGAGTGAGCGGCCACTGCAAGCATCCTAACGCCCAACGGGTCAATACACCCAACCCGAGGGACAAGACACCCAACCCAAGGTGCGGCATTGGGTCGCATGACCCGGTGACCCACCCGTGGTTGATGTGCCACGCGATGCGACCGATTGACGCGCGGCGCCCCGCCGCACGCGACGCAATGCCACATGCGTGATGGCGAGCGCTTACCTAGCATCGTCTCCGAGTCAGATGCCGAGAGCGATGTGACGACGTGTCACATCGATGCGACATCAGCCAAGGAGGGGTCATGAGCTCGAGTTTGTTCCTCACCCAAGGCGTCGACGCAAGTCGGTCTGAAACACCGTGGCGCGTGGTCGGCGCGGCGCTGGTGTCGGTGGCCGTGTTCGCTGCCACCGATGCGCAAGCGGCGATCACGTGCGAGCGCACGGTGACGGCGAACGTCGTCGTGTTCGACAAGCCGCTCATGTACAACCGGCTTGGTGCGAGCAACGTGAACGGCATGATGTACGCGCTGCGGCGCGACGTTATCAACACCGACACCAAGCTGCCGATCACCGCGGGTGGCTCGGCCACGCCCGGCAAGCTCGACCTGCGGCCCGACAAGCGTCACCGCCCGCTGGTGTTGCGCGTGCGAGTCGGCGACTGCCTGCACGTCAATCTCCAGAGCTTGCTGACGACGCCGCCGAACCCGTTAGACACGCCGCTGACGACGCCGTCGGGGCAGCGGTTCACCATCGTCCCCAAGATCGACGAACAGATCGCCGACCGCGCCACGAGCTTCCACGTGTCCGGCATGCAACTGGTCGACAACATCGACAGCGACGGCAGCTTCGCCGGATCGAACCCGAACGACGGCTTCATCCAACCCGGTGCAAGCAAGGTCTACAAGCTCTATGCGCAGAAAGAGGGCGCCTTCCTCGTGACCGGCAGCGCGCCGATCGGCAGCGACGCGAACCAGGGCAACAGCTCGAACGGGCTCTTTGGTCAGGTTATCGTCGAGCCGACCGGAGCGCGCATCTACCGCAGCCAGGTGCACGAAGAGGAATTGCGGTTGGTGGCCGACACCAACCGCAACGGCGCACTCGACGCCGCCGAGCGCACAGCATTGGGCCAGCCGAAGATCGGCAATAGCTGCACCACCGTCGCCGGTGCTCAGGCAGGTTGCTATGAAGCCACCTACCCGACGACCGCGCCGTGGTCGACGGAAGGCAAGGGCGGACTGCCGATCCTGAACATGATGAAGTGCTCGAGCGCCACGGCGTGCGAGATCGTGCACTCCGAGATCAACGCGATCGTCGCCGGGTCACAGACCGACTGGACCTTCGCGCCCTCGACCTACCCGCTCGAGAGCAAGAGCAAGCGCAACCCGGCGCTGCCGAACCGGCTCGAGCCGTTCCGCGACTTTGCGTCGATGTTCCACGACGAGTCGGCCGCGTCGCAGGCCTTCCCGGGGTACTTCGACGTTGACCCGGTCTTCAGCTACGTGCTCAAGGGCGTGCGCGACGGATTCATGATCAATTACGGGTCGGGCGGCATCGGCTCCGAAATCATTGCCAACCGCTTGGGCGTGGGTCCGATGCACGACTGCCTGTCGTGCGCATACGAAGAGTTCTTCCTCAGCTCGTTCGCCGTCGGCGACCCGGCCCTGACGGTCGACGTTCCGGCCAACCTTGGACTCGAGCAACTGCTGCCCGGCCAGACGCCGCCAGCCGGCACGACCGGTCCGAAGGCCAACTACGTGATCGGCGCCGAAGACCCGTCGAACGTTCACCACAGCTACACCGGTGACTTCGTCAAGTTCCGCAACACGCACGTCGGCAAGGAACAGCACGTCTTCCACCTGCACAACCACCAGTGGCTCTACAACCCGAACGACGACAACGCCAACTACCTCGACGCGCAAGCGATCGGCCCGGGCGTGGGCTACACCTATGAAATCGCGTTCGGCGGTTCGGGCAACCGCAACAAGACCGCGGGCGACGCCATCTTCCACTGCCACTTCTACCCGCACTTCGCGCAGGGCATGTGGTACCACTGGCGCAACAACGACGTGCTGCAGACAGGCACGATCCTGCAGGGCACGCCGAACACGCTCGATGCCCAAGGTTTCGCGAGCGCAACCGGCTACCACACCACGCTGTGGGGTCTGGCCGTCGGCAAGCCCGCAGCAGGCTCGCGTGCCTACCCCGACGGTGAGATCGTCGCCGGCACGCCGATCCCGGCGCTGGTGCCGTTGCCCGGCAAGCCGATGCCGGTGATGCCTGGTCGCGTGACCACGCAGGCCAATCCGCAGATGGCGTTGGGCAATCCGTCCAAGCCGGTGGGCTCGCTCGCCCGCGTGATCGACCGCACGGTCAACCCCGGCTTTCCGTTCTGGGTTGCCGGTATGGAAGACGTGGTGGGTCAGCGTCCGCCGAACCCGCTGCTCGACATGCTGACGCCGGCGCAAGCCACGACGCTGAAGAACTCGGGCAACGCGCTGTGGTCCGACATCTCGCCGGCGCAGGCTGACGGTTTCGACGGCGGTCTGCCGCGCCATGCCTTGAAGGGCTACGCCGCGGGCGGTGAGGCGCACGTCGTCACGACCCGCCTTGACTTCTCGAAGGATCTCGTCAAGGCCGACGTTAAGTACTTCCCGGAGGAGGGAACTGACCTCGAGAAGGTCGCGATGCAGTTCCACGCGCAGCGCTGCGTCACCACGCACAAACCCGACGGGTCACCCGCGGCGTGCACCAACGACGTCGTGCGCGGCCCGACCGGCGGCTTCATCCTCAACGGCGGCAAGCCGGTGGTGGGTGCGCCGTATCACAACCCCTGCATGGACGACGCGGGAGCGACGCTCAAGCCAGGCACGGTCGGTCGCTTCTTCTCGGGTGAGCTCACATCGCGCAACGCAACCCTCGCTGAACACCCGTGGTGCGAGCTTCTTCAACTCCGATACGCCGCGCATCTACAAGGGCGCGGCCATGCAGTTCGACGTGGTGTTGAACAAGGTCGGCTACCACTACCCGCAGCAGCGCATCCTCTCGCTGTGGCAGGACGTGCGCGACGTCATCACCAAGACCAAGGCGCCCGAGCCGCTGGTGATGCGGCTGAACACGTTCGACTGCGCCGTCTACCATCACACCAACCTCATCCCCGAGTACTACGAGATCGACGACTATCAGGTGCGCACGCCCACCGACATCATCGGCCAGCACATCCACCTGCCGAAGTGGGACCTGACCACTGCCGACGGCGCGGCCAACGGCTGGAACTACGAAGACGGCACCCTCGCGCCGCTGTCGATCCAGGCGCGCATCAAGGCGATCCGCAAATTCAACGCCTGCGTGGGTGAAGCCAGTGGCGACCCGCGCGACGGCACCAACGTCTGCCCGGTGGCGCGCGAGCACCCTTACTGGGGCAAAGATCGCGGCGCAGCTCGGCGGCAAATTCCCCGAGGAATGGAAGGGCGCGCGCACGACGATGGAGCGCTGGTTCTCCGACCCGCTGGTGAACACCGACGGCGTTGACCGCGGCCTGGGCATCACGTTCACGCACGACCACTTCGGCCCGACGACGCACCAGCAGATTGGTCTGTACGCCACCGTGCTGTCCGAACCAGCGGGCTCGCGCTGGGCGCACAACGAGACCGGTGCACAACTGGGCTATGACCCGCAGTCCGGCGCGCCTGCGCGCACCGACACCCGCAGCGACGGCAGCGTGTTCAGCGACGGGGGGCCCACCAGCTGGCAGGCACAGATCGTGCCGCAGGCGCAGACCGGCGTGTACGCCAGCAACACGACCAAGGCGCAGGCGTGCACGAGCGCCACGCAAAAGACCGGTGTCGACTGCCAGATGCCGTTCCGCGAGTTCTATCTTCGAGTACAGCGACTTCCAGCACGCCTACGAGGCCGGCGTCTACCTCGGCGCCGACCAGCAGGGCTTGCCGTTCAACTCGCATGCCGCGGGCCTCGGGCCGCAGCTTCAAAACTACGGCAACCCGCAGTGGGACTCGCAGGCCTCGACGGCATTCCAGTTCGTGATCAACCCGCCAGCGCGTGAGCAGTTGAAGTCGAACGTCTTCCCTGACCTCTACGTCGATGCTCGCAACACCGCCGGTGCGGGCAACAACTACTGCCCGACGCGCCCGTGCCCGCAAGCCATCTCGGTCGAGGACATCGGCACGCTGGTCGTCAACTATCGGCAAGAGCCGTTGGCGCTGCGCGTGTACGACCCACGCCGTGCCGGACCCGACGGCAAGCTCGGCATGCAAGCCGAAGGCAGCCGCGGTGACATGGCCTTCGCGTTGCAGTCGCGGCGTGACCGCGCGCTGTCGCGGTTGAACTCGATGCCGGCCGCGGGTAGTAACGTCTTCGGCACGATGTTCCCGCCCCACATCAACACCGGTTCAGCTCGACGGCGGTGACCCCTTCACGCCGACCGCGCGCATCTACGCCGGTGACCTGGTCCGCGTGAAGATCCAGGCGGGCGGCCACGAGGAGGAGCACAACGCCACCATCCACGGCATGAAGTGGCTGCAAGGCGGCAGTGGGCACGGCACGGCGAAGAACAGCGGCTGGCGCAACGGGCAGTCGTCGAGCATCTCGGAGCAGTTCTCGATGTCTGCACCTGTCTTGCCGGTGGACAGCGCCCGCGGCAACTTCGCCGATTATGCGTATGCGCTCAATGCGTCGAACGATGGCTGGTGGAACGGCGCCTGGGGCCTGATCCGCGCCTACGAGAAGTTGCGCGGTGACCTGGCCAAGCTGCCGGGCACGCTGAGCGGTCCGGCGACGATCGCCAACAGCGCGCAATGGGATGGCGTGTGCCCCGTCGGCGCGCCGGCTCGCAGCTACGACATCAGCGCGGTGCTGGCGAACAACGTGCTGCCGAACAACCTCGGGGTCACCATCGTGCCTGCGGGTCCGGTAAGCACGATGCACGTCGGCGGCCCGCTGAACCCGGCCGGCGGTACGCTGATTCACAACAAGCGTACGACCACCGTCTCGGGACAGATTGGTGACCTCCATGGATCGGGCCTGCCGGTCACGCTGAGCCACCAGGGGCCGCTGCACGATCCGACGTTGATCATGTACGTACGCACCGCCGACCTCGACGCGAACGGCAAGCTCTTGCCCACAGCGCCGGTCGAGCCGCTGGTTCTGCGCGCGCTGCCGGGCGACTGCGTGACGGTGACGTTGCGCAGCCGGTTGCCGGGTGTACGCCTGGCGAACACGGGCGGCAGCTCGGGCGGACTGGGCTCTGCATGGGAGGTGCAGGGCGTGATCTGCGAGCACCGCGCCGATCAACGCAACCGACGGCTCGGGTGCGTCGATCACCGGCATGGACGGCCGCGACGCGGCGGGTAACCCGTTGAGCCCGCTCAGCACGTCGCTGATGCCGGACTTGGCTTCGTTCACCCTGTTGCAGGGCATCGTCAAGCGCGACCGTTTCCATCAAGAGGGCGCGACGACGTTCAACCACAACCTGATCCGACCGTCGACACACGCGGGCCTGCACCCGCAACTGGTGTCCTATCGACGTGACGCGCCACGACGGCATGCCGGTCGGCCGTAACCGTCCGGGTGACCAGTTCGCGTCGCCAGGCGGTGTCACGACCTACCGCTGGTACGCGGGCGACATCGGCGGCCAACCGTCGAACGGTCAGGTCACCCTGGTGGGCACTCCGATCGAGTTCGGGGCGATCAACCTGCTACCGGCCGACAAGATCAAGCAGGGCGCGAAGTCGATGGTGGGGCAACTCGTCATCGAACCCGCGGGTTCGACCTGGACCGAGACCACGCAGATCGCTGACCGCCAGGGCGGCAGCGGCAAACGGCTGACGCGCGCCCAGGCGACCGTGACGGCGGGTACGACCACCTTCCGCGACTTCTCGTTGGTGCTCACGAAGGCGATGACGCAGTACTACAAGGACGGATACCCGGTCGAGCACATCAACACGCAGGGCACGTCGGTTCCCGAAGACAGCACCGACGCGTCGAACTTGGCGCTGAACTATGGTGTCGAGCCGCTGTGGTTCCGCTTCGGCCTGCTGCCGTCGTCCGCGTTCGGCAACGCCGGACGCCCGGCAGCTACGGCGCGGTGTCGAACGCTCACAGGGCCTACAGCAACAGTCTGTTGTCGAGCAGCGTGACCTGTGCAACACCGCGACCGACAAGAGCTGCACGGGAGATCCGGAGACCCCGGTGATGTTCGCCACGCCCGGTCAGGCCAGCCGCATCCGCCTCACGGCGCCACACGGCACCAAACGTGGCAGCACGTTTGCGCTGCACGGCCACGTGTGGCAGCGCGATCCGTACGTGTGTACCGGCGAGAGCCGCAATACGCTGACCGGTGCATGTTTGATGACGAGCGTGGGCTCGCGCCAGATCGGCACCAACCCGATCGGCTTCTGGGAAGGCGGGCGCGACAGTTGGGCTGGCACCAACCACTTCGACATCGTGCTGCCGTCCTCAGGCGGTGCGCAGCCGGTGTCGGGTGACTACCTGGCGCGTGACGCCGCGTCGTTCGGCAATGCATCGGGTGTGTGGAGCATCCTGCGCGTGAAGTAGCGCTGAGCTTTGACGGGAATTCGATGAAGGAACTAGTTTTGCGCGCGCTGCTGTTGGGAGGCGCCGCCGCGCTGACGGCATCCCCGGCGGCGGCCCAATGAGACATGCGGGCAGGTGCGGCAAGCCAAAGCGATAAGCCAAGCCGAGCACACAGGTCAAAGCGAAGGTGGACGCGAACCAAGACCAGCCAGCCAACGCATCGCGCGCAAAGGCGCTGCTGTCGAGTTCTCGATCATGCCGACGGGAACAACGAACGGCGCTGATGGAAGGCGAATTCGCCGACCTGCGCTTTCGCATCACCGACACCGCCGGTCAACCGCTGCGCGGCCCGAAGCCGGGAGCTTGGCTCGACATGGCGCAGGTTCTGCAAGCACGTGGCGATGAGCAGAAGAGCTGCAAAGACAAGGTGTCGCTGTACCTGAAGGGCGCGGTGGGTATCCGCCCGCTCGTGGACCTCAACAGCTACTTCGTTGTCTTGATGAACAGCGACTCGACCCTGGCCGTGGTCGATCCGCTCGTGTCGATGGCCGGTGCCACCAGCACCTTCGGCACGATGGCGCTGAAGGCCCCTGGCGGCGATTGGGCCGTGGCACCTGGGCAGAGGCGCTTGTACGTGTCGATGCCGCGTGCCGACGCGATCGCAATCGTCGACACCGACGAATTCAAGGTTGTCGGCAACATTGCTGCGGGCAAACCGCTGCGCGTCGCGTTGCAACCCGACGGCCGCTACCTCTGGATCGGCAACAACGCCTCCGACGCTGCGGCCAGCGGCGTCACCGTGTTCGACACGTCGACCGGCCAGACGGTCGCGTTCGTCGCGACCGGCGCCGGGCATCACGAGTTCGCGTTCTCGGCCGACGGCCGTCGCGTGTTCGTCAGCAACCGCAGTGCAGGCACCGTCAGCGTGATCGACACCGCGTCGCACAAGTTGGTCGCGCAGATCGCCGTGGGCCAGCAGCCGCTGGCGTTGAGTTACTCGAAACTGTCGCGCTCGCTGTACGTTGCCGATGGCCAGGACGGGCACGTGTCGGTGATCGACACCGCGTCGCTGCGCGTGCGCACGCGAATCGCGCTGAAGCCCGGGCCTGGGGCCGCTGCGCGTCACGCCGGACGGACGCCACGCGCTGGCGGTCAACGCACGCGAAGATCTGGTGCACGTGATCGACACCGCGACCAACGAGCTCGTGCAGGACGTGAAGGTCGCCGGCGAACCCTTCGAACCGAACTTCAGCGAGACCTTCGCCTACGTGCGCTCGCTGCACACCGAGCAGGTCCATATGCTCGGTCTGGCGTCGTTGGGCAAAGGCCAGCCGCGCCACCGTTCAGCAGTTCGCTGCGGGCACGCGGCCGCCAGGTGTGGGCTGCCGGAACGGTGCTCGCCAGCGGCGTGTCCAGCGCCGCCAATGCGGGTTCGGTGTTTCGTTGTCAACCCTTCCGACGGCACCACCTACTTCTATCAGGAAGGCATGAATGCGCCTGCCAGCAACTACCGCGTGCACGGCGCCAGCCCGCGTGCCGTAACGGTGGTCGACCGCAGCTTGAAGCAGGTATCGCCGGGCGTTTACGAAGGTCGGGTGCGTCTGCCTGCCGCCGGTAAGTACGACGTTGCGTTCATGCTGCAGCAGCCGCAGATCCTGCATTGCTTCAGCGCCGAAGCAGTTGAAAACCCGAGCCTTGCCGCGATTCGCACGCCGTTGAAACTCGAGTTCCAGACCACCCAACGTGCCTACAGGGTTGGCGACACGGCAGCGGTGCGGTTTCGTCTCACGGATGGCAAGACCGGCCAACGACTCGTGGGCGCTGTCGGCATCAGCGCGCTTCACTTCCTTGCCCCTGGCCGCGGACGAACGGAGAGCCCGGTGGTCGAGGTCGGCGATGGCGTTTACGAGGCCAGCTGCCTTTGACGGACGACGGCGCTTGGTACGTGCACGTGGCGGTGCCGAGCTACAAGATGGGCTACGAGAAGCTGCCTTTCTTTTCACTACAGGCCACCCGGCCTGCACACGTGACGGCCGCGACGCCATGAGCACTGCCGACCATGATTGACCGTCGGCCGCGCCAGGCGTCTGGCGGTGGGTGCATGCGCGATGACGCTGTTGAGCATCGCCACGAACGCGCGGTCGCAGGCGCAGGCTCCCCACCGCCCCAGTGCCAAGCCCGGCGCGAACTCGGAGTCACAGAGCCTGCCAACCGAAACACTGCGGCTGCCGGATACGGCACTGGAAGATCACAACGGGCGACCGCGCCGTTTGACAAGCGACGTGCTCCGCGACGGTGTCGCGGTGGTGGGCTTCTTCTACACAAGCTGCGGCACGGTGTGCCCCGGTACTGTCTCAGCTCATGCTTCAGGTCGAGAACGAACTCGGCGCGCGGGCCCGCCGCGCGACGTGACGCTGGTCCGCTGACTTTGGACCCGTTGCGTGACACCGTACCGCGCTTGGCCGAATACCGCCGCAGCCTCGGCGCGCGTGACGGTTGGGTGTGGCTATGGAGCGCGGCCCCGCGTCGAGGAGGCATTGCGCGCGTTCGGCCGCCTACAGCGCCGACCCGTCGCAGCATCCTTCGCAGCTGATGGTGGGCGATGCGCGCAGCGGCCGCTGGCTGCGCCTGAACGGCTTCCCGAGCGTGGCGCAGGTGCTTGACGCCGTGGCACGCGCAGGGCAGTGAACGCGCCCGCGCGCTTGCGGCATGAGGCGCGCCCCTCTCGTCGGGCGCCGGTGGTTCGCCCGCGCGCTGCCGGGCTTGCCGTGCACACCACGTGTCGATCACGGCGGCAGGCACTTGCGTGGATGCTGGCTGCGGCGACGCCGGTGACCGCGCGAGCGCACGGCGACAACAAACATGACGCCTCCTGTGCGCCACCGCGCGAGCAATGCGGGGGCGGCCGAGCCCACGCGCATTCCGGATGCCCGTGCCGATTCACCGACACCGAACGGTGTCGCACAAGGGCCGTAAGACGCGCTTCTTCAGCGACGCGCTCGATGGCCCACGATACTGATCAACGTCATCTACACCGACCGCAAAGACGCGTGCCCGCTGATCACGCAGCAGTTGAA
The DNA here is from genome assembly GCA_963738615.1 of uncultured beta proteobacterium. Taxonomy (GTDB): domain Bacteria; phylum Pseudomonadota; class Gammaproteobacteria; order Burkholderiales; family Burkholderiaceae_C; genus CAVTWY01. Next base: position 173,130 of record CAVTXI010000004.1, on the reverse strand, counting down.
GGCCGTGCGTAAACAACTGGGCGCGCGTGCACGCGACATCCACTTCGTGTCGATCAGCGCCGAATCCGGTGAATGACACGCCGAAGGCCCTGGAGCGTTTTGCGCGCGACCAAGGCGTTGACGAGCCCAACTGGACGTTCCTCACCGGCGACGCCGAACAAGGTTGCGCACGTCTTGAAAAAGCTTGGCCAGTTCACGCCGAACCACAGAGCCATTCGACCGCGCTGGTTGCCGGCAACGTGCCAACCAAGCGCTGGAGCAAGCTGCGTGCGGACGCGCCCATCGAGGCGATCACGCAGCGCCTGCTGCTGGTGCTGGACGGCAGCGATGTCGGCGCGGGCTCGGAACACGCAGGTGATTCGGAGTGCGGATCGTGGAATCGCCGGCATCCGCGATCACCGGCATGGCGACCTGCGTCACCCTTGCAATAGACGCTTGCATTGGCCGGTCCACAGGCGCGTCGGCGGCCGAGCCTAAACGCGGCGATGCCCGAGGCAGACGCGTCCGGACGCCTGATCTACCAGGAGGGCCGAAGCCCGAGCGGCGCGCGCATCGTCGCGCGCATCGGCACGGCCGATCAGGCGATCGAAGGCCGCCGCAGTTGCGTGCGGCAAGCTGCCACGGCCCCGATGGTCGCGGCCGGGCGGAAGGCGGCATCGCACCGCCCAACATCCGGTGGTCCGAACTGACGAAGCCCTATGGCCATCGCCATCAGCAAGGCCGCGTGCACGGGCCTTTCAACGAGCGTGCGTTTGAGCGCGCGGTCAAACACGGTGTCGACCCTTCCGGCCAGCGCATGGACGCCGCGATGCCGCGCTATGCGATGTCGGCGAAGGATCTGGTGGCCTTGCGGGCGTGGCTTGAACGTCTGGACACGTGGTCGATCCCTGGCGTGAGCGAGAAGACGCTTCGCATCGGCACGCTGCTGCCGGGTCATGGACCTTCGGCCGCGCTCGGGAGTTGCTGCGGACGCTGCTTCAGCGTCACTTCGACGCCATCAATGACACGCGGTGTTCATGGGCGGCGGCTTGAACTTGTTGTGCATGCACTGCCCGCCGATGCCGCCGCAGCGCTCGATTCGATGCAGCACTGGCTTGAGCGCGCCGACGTTTTCGCGTTGCTGGCACCGTTGTCGGCGGGAATCGAAGAGCCGTTGTCGCGGCTGGCTGCCCGCTCGCAAGCTGCCCGTCATCGGCCCGCTCAGCTGTACCCGGAGGGACGCGGGCGCATCGAACCTGATGATCTTTCACCTGCTGCCCGGCGTGATTGAACAGGCGCGGGTGCTGGCGGCGCACGCGGCGAGCGAGCTTGGCGTGGCTCTCTTCCCGACATCCTCATCGTCCGTCGATCGCGATTTGGCACGGCGCCGGTGAACGGGGGGCGGCGCAAGCGCGTGCGCTGCACCTGCATCTGCGCGCACAGGGTTGGCGCGACGTGATACTGCCGCCGGTGGAAGCGCAACCGCAAAGGCTCGACGAACAGGCCACGCGGCCGCGGCAGACACGGCCTGGGTGCGTTGGCCGTGATCAGCCATGGTGGCGACCTGCTCGCCGATGGCAGCTGCGCTTGAGCGCGCCGCGTGGTCTGCCGCAATTGCTGGTGCCGGTGGCGCTTGCCGGGCGAGGCGTGTCGCTCTGGCGCCGATGTGGTGAGACAAACTGTTGTTGGCTTATCCCACGCCGCCCAGGCCATGAGCGCGACGCTGCGTTGGCCAGCGTTAAACCCCTGCTGCCCGATGCGCAGGCCGCGCAGGGCCATGGTGTGATCCTGCTGGCGGCCCATGGCGCCGCGCTGCTGCTGGTTGAAACACTCAAGCGCAGCGGACGCGACGTGTCGCGGCAACGGGCATCGTGGACACACTTGAGGCGACGCAGGGTTTTGAGACCGGCGTGATGCCTACAACTGCAGCTTCGAATGCTGATCGCCGCATTGGGGCGCAGGGCGCTTGGATTGCGCGTTCGGCGCCGGACGGCAATGGCTTGCGTCCGCTGGCAGGCTCATCTTTCATGTGATGACGTTTGCCCGACGTACAACCGAGGTGTGTGGCTTGCTTTTTGGCAACGCTTGGCCATGCGTCCGACGGTTCTTGCGTGGTGGTTTTGGCGGCTTTGTCGGCCTGTCCCGCCAGCGTTCGCGCAAGGCCAGACGATGGCGCGTGTGAACGGCGCACCGATCACGCAGGAGGAGCTTGATCGCCAGTTCGACGAGATCCTGCGCGAACCCGCAAGGTCAACATTCCACGCCTGCAGGACCCCGACAAAGCGAAGGCGTTTAAACACGAGGCGCTCGAACGGCTGATTGGCGTCGAGCTTCTGTGGCAAAGAGGCGAAGCGCACGAAACTGGTCGCGGACGAAGACGACGTTGCCGCGTGCAATCGACGCTGCCAGGCAGCAACACGCCAAGCCATGAGGCCGGACCGTCCAAGACCTGCAGCGCCGCGGTCATGACGAGGCTTCACACCGACACCATGTGCATCGGCATGTTGCTCGGCTGATCGTTACGCGCAGCACGTGGTCGAGCGTGACGTGCGTGTTCAACGATCGCGACGTCGCCCCCAGTCTCTACGCCGCCAACCCTCGCTGGTTTAAGCAAGCTCGAGCGCGTGCGCGCCCGTCACATCGTCGTCGCAATGCTGGCTGGAGCCGACCGCTTAACAAAAACCAAGGCGCGATACACGCATTGCCGGGCTGCTGGCGCGCGTGCGCGCTGGCGAGGACTTCGAGGCGCGCTGGCGCGGCAGCATTCTGATGACGCGACGCGAAGCTGGCCCGGCGAGCTCGACGCTCTTCGGGAGGGGTGAGCAGCCCAAGCCGATAGAAGATGCTGCCTTCGCGCTCGCACCCGGAGCCGTCTCCGGCGTGATTGAAACGGCCGCCGGACATGCACATTGTCGAAGGTTGAGGCAGCGGACTCGAAGCCCAGGGTGACCCCCTTCGAGGTGGCCCGTGTTCGATCAATGACCACTTGCGTCGCGTTCGCGGGCGCGAGTCCATCGATGCCGAGGTGCCAGGCGCTGCGTCACCCGCGCCCGAAGTGCACTGCTGGGGCCTTGAATGCGCGGGCGTCCGCAAAGAACACGGCCGACACCTTGTGTCGGCCGTATCCGATCTTCGGTCGTGCCCTTGCTCGATGCGAGCAAGGGGGCCGTGGCGACCGCTCGCCCTGACATTGAATGCGCTCGCAAGTAAGAGATCGCGTGCTGCCACGTCGTGGGTGAGTTGGCAATGCCGCAGACATGCGCCGTGAACAACCACGGGTCAAGGCCGCCTGCCCCGGTTAGCTGGATGTCGGAACGGTTGCGCCCGGCACGAGTGCGCTGTCCGAGAAGTCGGTCGGGAACGCCCAAGTAGTCGACCGACGGGATCGCCTTGTAGTACCCCGTCCGGCGCCGACAGATGCGTGTAGTCCGCGTCGGCGTTTCGAATCACCATGGTTGGCACTGTCGTCGACACACGGGTGCGTTTGCGTGCTTGGACGCTCATTCAGAGGGGTCAGGGACGCGTGCTGGTCAACCCAGCTCCTGGCACACCGGCGTCGCTGGCTCTGAAGTTGCCGGCTGTGCCGAAGGCCCAGGACTTTTCAGGGTGTGCTCCTTATCGAATCGTGCCGCCGTTCGGGCCCGCGATTGCGACCATGCGCCGCACGCTGCCTCTGCTGGCTCCGGATCAACTCACGTGCCAGCGTCACGCCCATGCGATGCCCAACGATGTCGACGCGGGTGACCCCGGTGAACGTCAGGACCGAGCGGATGAATGCACGCAGATCGGGCACGTTGGCGGTGTTGGTGTGCGCCAGGCTCGACATCAGCGCCGGGTTAAAGCGCAAGGTCGCACTGGTCACCTTGATAACCCAACGCCCACAGTTCGCTGGTGTTGTAGCCCGAGTCGGCGGCAAACCGGGCCATCGCTCTGGATGTTGGTGCTCCACACGGGTGCAGGCGAAATTCTCGTAGGGCACGCCGCCATTGCCATGGAGGAAAACCACGGGCGTGCGCACGACCCGGCCTGACTGCGCCGAAGCCGATCACCGGCGTGCCCAATGACGCGTCCTGCGGAACCGCGAAGCCCGCGGGGAACGTCGTTCCGACGAGGCCCGCCGCGTGTACCGCAGCGCTAGCCAGGAAGGTCAGTGGTCGACTGCCATGGCAAGACGAGCGATACCCCGCTTGCCGCTGGTGTCGGTGCTTCTTCATTCAAGTTCTTCTCCAGTGGGATGGACAAATGGATAGGTGTGAGCGTGACTTGCGCTGTCTTCGCACTAGCTGCACAGTTCGACTAGGCTGCCCGGCACGAGAGTTGTTCTGGTCGTTACTCTCGCGAACTGTGCCGTTGCTGTCGGCGATAGCACCTATGTAGTAGTTGCCCGTTGCGAGATCGGTCGGAATGCTCGCCGTGATCGGCAGCGTGCAGCGACTGGCCTGCCGCAAGTGAACTCACGACGATCGTGCCGATGCGGCGGTCGTATGCCGTGATGTTCGAGTTGGTCGACAGGTAGACGCCCACGGTGATCGACTTCGACGAGTTGCCGAGCGATCACGTCTCGGTCGGTCGCAGCCCCGATCGCGCCCGTTGCCCTGGTTGACCACCGTCGCCGACACCGTAGCCGCCGCACCGCGTGTCAGCGGCGTCGGCGTCGACACGGCGCTGATGACCACGTCCGGACCGTGGGACACGGTCACCGTGCTGCCCAAGCCTGACGGTTGTTCGACTCCGAGGATTCGGAGACTTGCACGATCCGGGTCGACGACTGCGGACACGTAGAAGGTGCCGCTCGACAACCCGGTACGCATCGCAGCCGTCGCGTTCACGCTTGACCGATGCACCGCCCGGGATCGCGGCGACGGTGCTGCTGGCGATCGGCGCTGACGCGGCTCGCGTGAGCTGGGATCCAGCGGATCGGCCGAACTGTCCGCTCATCACGTAGAAGGTCGACCTTGACCGGCTTGCGCTGGTCGCAGCAGCCGCCGTCGTTCCTCACGGTGCTGGTGAACGTGTAGTTGCCGCCTGTGGACGGCGGTGGTGGGTGAGGACAGCGCCGTCGAGCGACAAGTCGACCGTGTAGGACAGCGCGACACGTCGACGTTGGTGGTTCGGGTATTGTTGGTCGCGTTGGTTTCCGCCACCGCGTCGTCAGGGTCGACAACGGCGATCACGATAGTAGCTTCCGGCTGGGATCGTGGTGGGCGCTGACAACGAGACGCTCGCCGTGCGTCGACGCACCCGCCGCGAGCGTAGCGTATGTTGGCCTTGACCCACGGCGAAGTCGGTGGCCGCCTGGAACGTGGTGTCAAGCCGACAGGTACCAGCGCACTGCGTTGGCCGGCGCCGTGACGGTGCCTTGGTTTTTAACCGTTGCACTGAAGGTTCTGGACTGACCGTTCGAGATGCTGGTCGGGCCGCTGACGGCGGTGACCGTGTAGTCGATGTTGCGCGTCGACGTGGTCACGAGCGTTGCCGTCGCACGAGAGTTGTTGCCCTCATTGGTCTCGACGATCACGTTCGGGCCGTCGGCGATGGCACCGATGTAGCGAGCCACCGGGTGGCAACGTCACCGGCACGCGCACCGACGCCGTGAAGCTCTGGCTGGCGCCGCCGGCCAGCGCATTGATCGCAACCGTGCCCAGCGACACGTCGGGAGCCGCGCCGTCGATGACCGCGTCGCTCGACAGGTAAAGGTTCAGCGTCGACGCGGGTGCAGCCGTGGCGCCGCCGTTCGACACCGGTCGCGTTGACCGTGATCAATTCACCGGTGAACCCCGTGGCTGGGCCAATCAGTGCCGACACCAACAGGTCAATCGAGATGGCATTGATCGCGATCTGGTTGCCGGTGGCGGCGTTGTTCGTTTCGTTGCCCTCGTCGATCTGGTTCGCCGGGTCGACGATCGCGCCGATGAAGTAGGAACCCGGGGCCAGCGTGGTAGGAATCAGCGCGCTGCACGGCGCCGCCTGCTGTTGCCCGCCGATGCTCGCAGGAACCGCGATGGTGCACGCCAGCGTGTCCGACTGTGGTGATGACGCCGTCGATCGACAGGTAGTAGTTGACGGTGGTCGCGGGCGCTGCCTTGGTGGTCGGGTTCGAGACCGTGGCGTTGACCGCGATCGGTGGTGCCGCGGGTCGCACTGGTCGGGCCGCTGACGCCCGTGACGGTCAGATCGACCATGTCGACAACCTCGCTGCCGGCCGGCGACTGGAAGGTGATGGCGGCGAACGGCTGGACAGGCGTCCACGTGGCGGTGAACTCACCGTCGCCCGCGTGCACGTCGCCCTGCGTGCCGTCGTCGACGAGCGCGAAAGTCTCACCGTTCGACGTGACGGCGGTGACGGGGCCGACAGGCGATGCGCAGTTGATGCTTAGTGCCGACACCCTGGCCGGCTGACCCACCGTGAATGCAGTCGGCAAGCGAGACCACCGAGAAGAGCGGCTTGTTATTGCAGCTCATCGCGCCGAATGCGCTGAGTCTGCCGCCGCTGACGGACTTGCCGGCCATCGAGGCGCTTGGCACGGAACCGCTGAGGATCAGGTTGCGGATCGCCCGCCAGTCACGCGACGGGATCCTGCGCCTTGAGCAGCACCGCGGTGCCGACGACGTGCGGCGCCGCCATCGACGTGCCGTCGCATTGGCTTCGATAGTCGTTCTGCGGCATCGCGCTCCAGATGTTCAGCTGCCGGGCGCAGACAAGTGCACCGCTGCGGCGCCCGAAGTGCGAACCCACCCACAGTGCGTCCAGGCCGTCGTGGGACGCCACCGAGATCGCGTTCGGGCGGCCCACGTTGGCCGGAATGAAGGAGACGAGGTCGTTGTCCTGTCCACCGCCGACGGTGTTGCCTGCGGCCGCGACGAAGAGGATGCCGGCTTCGCGCTGGCGATCCAGCGCAGCGGTCGAGCGCCTGCGATACCGCACCGATGTCGCCGTAGCTGTTGTTCGTCGCCACGATGTTGATGCCGTTCTGCATCTTCAGCGTGTAGGCGTAGTCCAGGCAGTCGATCGCGTCGGCGATGAAATCCCTGACGGCAGCGATTGCTCAGTGTCGGTCGGGTCGGGGTTGCCCAGCGCCTTGCACGGAATCATCTTGACGTTCCAGGCCACGCCGACGAAGTCCGACTGCATTGCTCGCCGCGCCCAGGATGCCCGAGATCGTGCGTGCCGTGGCCGGAGCAGGTCGTCGATCGGATCGCCCGCCGGATGTTTCGTGGTGAACGGTTGGCTGAACGGCGGTTTGGGCGGCCGCTCCACGGGGCTGACAGCGGTTGATGCCGCGCACATCGTCGATGTAGCCGTTGCCGTCGTCGTCCACACCGTTGCCCGGAATCTCGTTCGGGTTGATCCAGGTGTTGGCAGCCAAGTCGGGGTGCAGCGTAGTCAATGCCCGTAGTCGATCACCATGACAGCGATGTCCGGGCTGCCGACCGTGAAGTCCCACGCTGCACACCGCGCCGATGTCGACCCCGGTGACGTAATTCGGGAACTGCAACGCGCCGTCGGTTGTTCAGTCCCCATTGCGAGCCCGAAGAACGACGGGTCGTTGCTGACGCCGTTGACCACATCGGGCTGGCGTTGCGCGCGTGACGCGCAGGTTGGGTTCGGCGAACGCGACGATCAGGATCTAGCCGCGTACTTGGCGGCGGCCGACTCGACCGTCTGGTCCGGCGAGATGGCCACCAGATGCATCGTGCCGTTGCCCGTCGTGAATTCACGCAGCTTGACGTTGCCTTCCCTGACTGTGCTTCGCCGTCACGAACCGACGGCCGTCACGCCGTCTCTTGAACCTGACGATGATCTGGCCTTCCTTGAAGTCCTTCACGACGGTTCCTGGGGTACTTTGCGCCCGAGTGCGCTGAACATCACCGGCCGCCACCATGGCCTGAGTCGGTGTGATCGCCGTGACGGCCGCAACGGCGGCCATGAGACAGCATCAATCGTGCTAGGAGACGTGGCATTGTTCACGATGAAGTGAGCTCTTCGGTTGGAGAGACGAACAAGAGACGAACAAGGAATGGTCGGCGTGGATTCTTGTGGTCAACGTCCGTACGCACTTTGCGGCCATGTGCCGCAGTTCACTCACCGATTCGGGTGCGACGGAATGTCGCGGTTGGTATCGACTCGAGGTGTGCGTCGACTCGGCGGTGCTGTCGGACGCTCCGCCGCGCGTGTCACGTTCTCGCTGGGTGCGGTGCCGGCCGCGTCCGGCATACCGAACACCCACTGCGCGTAGCTGGCAGCCTTCTCGAAGCGCACGTCCTCGGCCGCGAAGCGTGCTCGCTTCAGTGGCCTGCGCTCGCGAGCGGCTGTGCACGCCGACGATGCGGCCCGGCCGGGTCGCGCACGAGTGCCCAGCGGCCATCGAGTCGTCATCGGGTCGGGATAGATGTTCGCGAAGGTGCCGCCGCGATGCCGAGCTTCTTGTGTCGAGCAGCAGTTGGTCCAGTTGCAAGCGGGTATCGCGTGGCCTCGTCGGGTGCCGTCTGCGCGTACGCCATCAGTGCACGCTGAATCTGCGCGCCCGCCCACAGCAGTTGCTTTTCGCGCTCGCGCTGGATGACGTGGCTGGTCCATTGCACGCCGGCCGCCGCCGCTGCCGCCATCAGTGCGGTCGTGATCAACAGCGCCAGAAAACCCGCCCCGCGCTGTTCCAGCCGGTTGCGCAAGTTGACTCGGCTGCGCGAAGGTCACCACGATTCGAAACTGCTGCCGTCGATCGAGACGCCCTGGGCGCTGCTCTTCACGTCGTACACGCGGCCGGGCTCGGGCACGGGCGGCGCGACGGGGGTCCACGCGTCGCGACTGCCCGCAATCGGATCGAGCGGCAACTGGCGCAGGTAGCGGCGCGTGACCAACTCGTCGAGCGTGTCGGGGTAGCGGCCGTTGTCGGCGTAGTGCTTGTCGATGGCTTCGCGCAGCAAGCTCAGGTTGTGCTTCAGCGTGGCCTCCTCGGCGCGCTTGACGCTGCCGTAGTAGCGCGGCACGGCCAGCGAGAGAAGCGTGCCGAGGATCGCCATGACCACAAGCAGCTCGATCAGCGTGAACGCGCGTTGCAGCCGCATGACGTATCCCGCGTGCCTCGCGTTCACCACCGGCGGTAGGCGATGCCGTTCATGCCGGCGGCGGACGACAGCGAATACACGTCGTACACGTCACGACCCTCGCGCGGTTCGTCCGAAGTGCTGTCGTAGCTGCGCAGCCCCCACGTCTGTGCCGCCTCGGTGCGCGCGTCCGCGTGCAGTGGGTCGCGTGGCAGGCGTCGCAGAAAGAAGATCTTGGTTCGCTTCGCGTTGCGCTCGTCGTCCACGCCTTCGGTCAGCACGCGCAGGCTCGGCGGATAGCCACTGTCACCGACCTTGCGCGAAATACGGCCGTCGTCGACCGCTTGCTTGTACGCATCGAGTGCACCGCGGATGTCGCGCAGCGCCGCTCGCAGTTCGGCTTCGCGGCCACGTTTGACGCCCAGTTCGGCGAGCGGCAGGGCCAGCGACGCGAGCAGTGCGGCGATCGATACGGCCATCAGCAGCTCGATCAGCGTGAAGCCCCGAGCCGACCTGATCACGGCTTCGCTCCGAGTACCAGCGCGGTCTCGCTGCCCTCGATCGTCACGCGCTGGTTCGTCGCATCGACGCCGACGATCGTGCCGATTCGAAGTGTCGCGGGCACCTTGCGTGCGCGCACGCGCACCTCGAGCAGCGATGCCTGCCCCTTGGCTGTGGCGTCGCCCGAGGCGCCCAGCGTGGCAGAAACGGTGCCTTGGCTGGCGTCGATCCGCGGCGTGAAGACGGCCGCGCCGCCGGCCTCGGCAAAGAAGCTGCCGTCACCCACGTTCAGAATCTCGAGCGAGTCCGCGTCGTAGCGCAATTGCAGCGAAGCGCCTCGCAGCGGCGTTTCGCTGCTCCCCGTCAGCGTCACGACGAACTCGTCGTTCGCCTTGATCGAAGGCGGCGCATTCCACGACAGCACCAGCGGCTGCGAGGTCACCGCTGTCGGCGCGGCCGCGGCGTTCGTCAATGCTGGTGCCGCCGGGGTGGCGTTGGTCGTCCCCGACGCAGCGGCGTTGCGGGCCACCTGTTTGTCCGGCAGCGGTTGGACGAAGGGCGAACGTGTGCGCACAGCCGCCTCGGTGCCCGACCAGAACTCGGCCACGGTCGCATCCATGCGCTCGGGTCCGCGCACCAGTCGCGGCGTGATCAGCAGCACCAGCTCGCGGCTGCGTCGTTCGGTGCGCCGGTTGCCGCAGCACGTGATCCAGTACGGGCGCTTCACTGACGAAGGGCAGTCCCGATCCGGCCTGCACGTCGTCGTCGCGGATCAGGCCCATCAGCGCCTGCGTCTCGCCGTCGCGCAGACGCAGCACTGTGGTCGCGTTGCGGGTGCCGACTTCGTAGGCCGTCGTGCCGGCGTTCGTTCTGATCTGCGCGCCCAGCGACGACACGTCGAGGTTCACGCGCACGGCCACCGACTCGTCGGCATGGATCGTCGGCTCGACCTCGATCTTGATGCCGACGTCCAGGTACTGGATCTGTTCAGTCGTGATCGGCGCGGCGCCCGCCGCACCCGCCGTGGTCCCGACGATGGTGCTCGAGATCACCGGCACGCGGTCACCGACGTGGATGCGTGCCTTCTCGCGGTTGCGCACGCGCACGCGAGGGTTGGCCAACGTGCGTGTGTCGCCGTCGGTGCGCAGCAGCTTCAGCCCGAACCCCGTGTCCACGCCGATGGTGCCGCGGCTCAACTTGGCGATGTCGCCGAGCTTGCCGGTCGGGCCGGTGAACGTGGTCGGGTACGTGACGCCCAGTTCGCGGATCTTGCTGCGCGACACCTCGAGGATTTCGAGTTCGAGCTCCACTTCGGGGTCGGCTTTGTCTTGCGCTGCGATCAGCTTCTCGGCCGCGCGGATCGCTTCGGGCGTGTCGCGCATCACCAGCAGGTTGGTGCGCTCGTCGACGAACAGGTCTTTCGTCTTGAGCATCGTGCGCAGCAGGCTCAGCGTTTGCTTCGGGTCGGCGTTGCCGAGTTGGAAACTGCGCATCACCAATTCCTGGTGCTCGCGCAGCTTTTGTGGCGTGGACGGATAGACCAGGATCGTGTTGGGCGTGAGCACCTTCTTTTCGAGCTGGTGGTTCTGGATGATCAGGTCCAGCGCGTCTTCGACACGAACGTTGCGCACGTAGATCGACGCACGCAGGTCACTGCGAATCTCGCGATCGAGGATGAAGTTGATGCCCGCCGAGCGCGCCAGCGCTTCCATCACCAGCTTCACCGGCGCGTCGCGGAACTTGAGCGTCACCGGCTCCTGTCCAGCTTGGACTGAAGCGCCGGCACGGCGAGTTCGGCCTTGCGCTCGAGCTCCCGCAGTTCGCGCTGCAATTCACGCGCCGCCAAGTGCCCGGCGTTCTCGGCGAGGATCGACTGCACCATCAGCTCGGCGGCCAGCGTGCGGCCCGTCGATAGGTGCTCGCGCGCATCGGCGGCCAGCGTGGCATGGCGCCGCGCGGTCTGCACGGCAGCTTGACCCTCGCGCGCACGCTGGTGCCCCGGTTGGATCGCCAGCACCTGCGCGTACAACGCGTCGGCGGCCTCGTTGGCGCCCCGCGGCCCGCCGCGGACGCCAACGTCATCAGGCGCGCGGCGACCTGTTCGAGCGCTTGCACGTACTCGATGCGGGCCTCGACATCGCGCGGGCGCTCGCGCTGCGCCTGTTCGAGCTTCGACAGGGTCTGCTGGTCATGCCCTCGGTCCGGGCCACTGCCCCGGCCTTGCTCCTGCACGCTGCCGCAAGCGGCGAGCAGGGCCGCGAGCGATACGGCGAGCAGGACCACCGGCACGATGGGGCCGCGGCGGCTAGGTCGCGTCGGGTTCACGGCAGCACTTCGATGGCCAGGGCGCGACGCTGCTGCAGCGGCACGTAGGTCAGCTCGAGCTGGCCGCCACGCAGGCCATCGACGCGCCAGGCGCCGATGGTTTCGCCGGCAGCGATCACGTGCAACTGCTCGCCCTCGGTCAGGTACCACACGGTGCGCTGAGGAGACTCTTGCATCGAACCCATGTACTTGAACGGCAGCGGCGGCGCTCGAGGTGGCGGTGGTGGCGCAGGCGGTGGTGGGGAGGCGGCGCCGGCGCCGGTGGTGGTGCCACCGTCCACGACTTCACGCCGAACGCATCGGCTTGGGCCGTCGATGCCGACGTGCGACTTTGGATCAGCGACAAGTCCAGCGCCTCGAGCGCGGCGCCCCAGTCCGCCCCCGGTGGCGCAGGCACGGTCACGGAGGACCGCGTGAGCACGGTCGTGGGCACGGTCGTGGGCACGGTCGGGGATGACGGCGCGGTCGCTTCTTGCGCGACGGGGGAGGTTGGCGTCGTTGTGTCGTCCGCTGCCGTCGGGTCGGACAACCCATGCGCGTCATCAACGTCGGACGTGCGTGGAGTTTCCAACGCGCGCGATCCGTCCGATGCGCCCCCAACCCGAGCACCGCCGCGGCCATGAACACCAGCAAGGGCGTCTTGCGCATCGCCTTCATCGCGCGATGAACAAGTTGAAGGACATCACGGCGTCGACCTGTTGGTCGGTCACGCTGCGGCGCTGGAACTGCAACTGCTCGAGCGCCACCGTGGGCATCTCGTGCAGGGCCTGCAGCGCGAAGGCGCGGATGTTCGGGTAGCGGCCTTGAATCGGCACTTCCATGCGGTAGCGCGCCAGCCCGTCGTCACCGACCGCTGTCAGTCGATAGTCGCCGCGCTGGAGTTCGAGCCCATGCTCGAACAGCGCAACGCGTGCAGGCGCGCAAGGCGCGTCGCCAATGCGGGGTCGGCACTGAAGTGGCTGCGAAACGCCGCGAGCCGCGCCTGCGGCGTCGCGCTGCGCCGGCCAGGGATTGCTGGTCCGGTCTTGCAACTCGTCACGCGCGGACGGAACCTGCCGCAGTGCGGCCACTTCGCGCTCGAGCGGCGCCACGGCAAACCATTGGGTGCACACGGCCGCCAGCAGCAACGCTGCGCCGGCCAAACCCGCCCACACCGCGCCGCGCGTGTTCAGCCAGAAGCGAACGCGCTTCACGGCATCGTCCTCCAAGCCGCGGCCATCGTGAACTGCACCGGGCGCTCGGGAACATCGTCACGGACCTGGTGGTTCAGCAGGTGCACGGTCATCAACATCGGCGTGCTGTCCAGGCGATGCATGAAGTCGAGCGCGTCGCCGTAGCGTCGTGCCTCGCCGCCGATGCGCACTTGGCGCCGCGACGCGTCGGGTTCGATGCTCAGCAACGCGGTGTGGTCGCCGATGGCACCTTCGATGTCGCGCAGCAGCGCGTTCCACGGCAGGGCCAGTTCCTGCAGCACCTGGCGCGCGGCGACCAGCTCGCGCTGCATGCGCTCGTCCGGCGGCGGCGGAGCGGGCGGCGCGCGGCGCTGTGCAGGCTCGGCGAGGCGCCGTTGTGCCACTGCGCGCGTTCGTGCGTGAAGCTGCACGCAGCGCCACGCAGCGTCGGCCGCGGTGCCCAGGCCCGCGACCAACAGCAGCCAGGCGGGCCAGCTGCGACGGCGGCGTTCAAAGTCGAGATCCAGCGCGCGCATCACATCGCCGCGCAGCACGCGAGGCTGTAGCGCGCCACGCGCTTCGGAACACGTGAGGGCGCGATCGGCCATTGCACGTCGCGCCCGACCAGCAGCGCGACCAGCGGCGGTTCGGGTGGCTGCCCGACAGCGTGGCCAACTCTTGATCGATCGTGCGCGCCGCATCGGTGCCCACGCGGCGCACCACCACGTGTTGCCAGCGCTGCTGTTCGGTGCGGATCAAGCACCAGCGCGTGGGCTCGAGCAGCACCAGCGTGGCGCTGTCGCCCAGGCGTTGCCGCGCGGCGTTGTCAGCCGCCATGAGCAGCGGGCGCAACACCGCCGAGCTTGACGCGACGGCGTGCCAGGCGCTCGCGCAGGCCGTCGATCAGGCCACGGTCGACAGCGCAAGCCATGCGAGGGTGGCCCCCAGGCGCGTTGCTCACACGCACGTCCCAGCCGTCGGCGGCCGCACCGTAGGTGAGTTGAAAGCGAAGCCGCGCCAACTGCTCGAGTTCGCGCTGGCTGTGCACGTCGTCGTGCCAGCGCAGCACGTCGTACCGAACCAAGCAGGTCGACAGCACCGCGCGCGCCGCGCCGTCGCGCACCCCCGAGCGCTGCAACGCTTCGTCGAGAGCGTCGAGTGCGCTGGACCACGGTGCCGCGCCGCCGGGCGCAGCGTCGAAGGGCTGGATCGTGGTCCTTGCGGGATCGCGAACGTTGTGCCGGCGCAAGCCGCGGCCGCAGCGGATCACTTCGACCTGTTCGTCCCCCAGGCCCAGGCGCAGCGGCTCAGGCCACCAACGTGACACGGTTGACCTCCTGCAGGGTGGTGCGGCCGGCCCGCACGGCATCGAGCGCCACGTCGCGCAGCGAGCGCATGCCTACAGCTTGCGCGGCGGTGCGCAGCGCACGCACACCGTCACCGCGCACGATGGCCTCGCGCATGTTGTCGTTGAGCTGCAAGATCTCCGAAATCGCACTGCGGCCACGGTACCCTGTGCCGCGGCAGCGGCCGCAGCCACGACCCGCGCGCAGCGGCCCGCCCGCACGAAGATCGACACTCAAGCCCGACTCCGCAACGAGCCCTCGGCGTCGGGCACGACAGGCACGGCGCATTTGGCGCACACCAGGCGCACCAGGCGCTGCGCCAGGACGCCGTTCAGCGCCGAGACAAAGCTGTAGGGGTCGACCCCCATGTGGGTGAAGCGGCCGATCACGTCGAACACGTTGTTGGCGTGCACGGTGGTGAACACCAGGTGGCCGGTCAGCGCCGACTGCACGGCGATCTGCGCGGTTTCCGGGTCGCGGATTTCGCCGACCATGATCTTGTCCGGATCGTGGCGCAGGATCGAGCGCAGGCCGCGCGCGAAGGTCAGCCCCTTCTTTTCGTTGACCGGAATCTGCAGCACGCCGGGCAGCTGGTATTCGACCGGGTCTTCGATGGTGATGATCTTGTCCTGGCCGTTGTTGATCTCGGTGATCACCGCATACAGCGTGGTGGTCTTGCCGCTGCCGGTCGGGCCGGTGACCAGCAGCATGCCGTAGGGCTCGCTGCGCCAGCCGGCGCAGCGCGCGCGATGTCGCGTCGTCGAAGCCGAGGCTGTCCAGGCGCAGGCCCGCTGATCTGTCGGTCAGGCGCCTGCTTGTCGAGAATGCGCAGCACCGCGTCCTCGCCGAAGATGCTCGGCATGATCGACACGCGGAAATCGATCTTCGCGGCCCTGACCGCCACCTTGAAACGGCCGTCCTGCGGCACGCGCCGCTCGGCGATGTCGAGTTCGGCCATGCACCTTGATGCGCGAAATCACCTGTTCGGCCAGTTCCGTGCCCGCGACCGCGCCGACCGTCGTCAGCACGCCGTCGATGCGGTACTTGATGGCCAGGCCGCCGGCGTCGGTCTCCAGGTGGATGTCGCTGGCGCCGGCCTTCAGCGCGTCGTACAGCGTCGAGTTCACCAGCTTGACCACCGGGCTGGTGTCTTCGCTGATGCTGGTCAGGGACAGCGACGCTCCTTCGTCATCGATCGGGGCGCGTTGGCGGCGCTGTCGACCAGCACGCTGTCCATGGCGCGCAGCGACTCTTCGTGGCGCGACAGCAGGGCGCGGATGTCGGCCGGGTGTGCAAGGCGGAACTCGAAGGGCGCGTCGATGCGCTGCTCGGCCCAGGACCGTATCGCGGGGTCGAATGGGTCGCCCAGCGCGACGTACAGGCTGTGCGTCGCGTCGCGCAACGCGACACACTCGCGGTTCAGCGCTTCGGTGAAAGGCAGCAGGTCGAATGCGGGATCGAGCCGGTGCAAGTCCGACATCGTGAACACGCCAAAGTGCAACGTGGCCGCCAGGCGCCGCACGAACTCCGACGGTGCCAATGCGACGCCGACTTCCAGTGCATCGACCACGCGTGAACCTGCCGCGCGCGCGCTGGCACGTGCACTTGCGATGTCGGCCGCGGCGAACGTGTCCGTCGGCGGCACGCTGTGCAAGGCGACGTTGTTCATGTGACGAATTCGGACACACCAGCATGATGGCGCGGCGACCGCGACGAGATGTCACGCCGGCCTGCGGCAAAAGCGCGCAGTCCGTGCAGGGTCAGCCGATGCTTTCGGCCAACTCGAAGATCGGCAGGTACAAAAGGACGACGATCAAGCCGACCAGCGCACCGATCAACACCATCAACGCCGGCTCGAAGAGTCGGATGAACCAGTCGATCCAGCGCGCGAGTTCGTCCTCGTGGAAGCTGGCTATGCGCGTCACCATCTGCGGCATGCGCCCACTGCGTTCGCCTACCGCCAGAAGACGCAGCGACACGCGCGTGGCCAGCACTTCGCGCTCGAACGACGCCGACACGGGTTGGCCGGCGCGCACCGCGTGCGCCGCGCGCTTCAACGCGTGGCGCAACAGCGGCGACAACACGCCACCGGCCATGTCGAGCGCGGTCGGCAACGCGATGCCGCTCTTCAGCAACATGCCCAGCGTGCGATAGAAGCGCGCCAGTTCGTACACGCGCAGGCGCTCACCGACGCCGGGCAGCCGCCACAACCGTGGGGCCAGCCAGCGGTGCAGCTGCGGGCGCGTGAGCGCGAACACGGTGGTGAGCAGCAGCGCGCCCAGCGTGGCGATCACCGCAGCGCCGTGGGCTTCGAGCAGGTTGCCCCAGGCCACCAGCACGCGCGTCAGTGCGGGCAGCGAACCGCCGATCTCTTCGTACAGCCGGCTGAACTTGGGCACGACGTACAACAGCATGAAAGCCATCACCAAGCCACCGACGCCCAACAGCAGCAGCGGATAGACCGACGCCGACACGAGCTTGGTTCGCACGCGGTCGACCTGCGCGCGGTAGTCGAGGTAGCGGGTCAGCGCTTCCTGCACGTCGCCGCTGCGTTGCGCGGCCCGCATCGCCGCCACGAACAGTGGTGCGAACGCTCCGGGCTGGCGGTCCAGCGCGTCAGCCAAGCTGCAGCCGCGGTGCAGGTCGTCGCGAAGCATGCGCAGCGTGGCGGCGGCGCCGCGGTCGCGTTCCTTGTCGGCCAGCAGATCGATCGCCTCGACCAGCGACAACCCTGCGTCGAGCAGTGACACCAATTCGTGACCGAACAGCTCGAGCACCAGCGCCCCGTCACGTGGCCGGCGCAACCACCGTGCCCATGGCCGTGCCGCCTTCAAGCCCAGAACCGCCATGCCTTGGCTGTCGGCGGCCCTGCGTGCGTCGGCCGCGTCGGCTGCGTCGACGCTCACCGTCAACACGTTGCCGGCGGCGTTCAGTGCCTTGACATCGAATTTCAACGCGTTTGCGCGCCCAGACGCGCCGGTCAGTGAATGATGTCGGCGTCTTCGCCGCTGCCGCCCGTGCGGCCGTCACGACCCAGCGAGATCAGGTCGAACTCGGCGCGCTCGCCAGGCGTTTTGTACTGGAAGGGACGGCCCCATGCATCGGGCGGCACAGCCTTCTTCAGATAGGGCCCGGCCCACTTCGGCTCGTCTTTCGGCCGCGCGAACAGCGCCGTCAGGCCCTGCTCGGTGTTGGGGAAGCGCCCGACGTCGATGCGGTACTGCTCGAGCGCCTTCTCGAGCGCGTCCATCTGCGCGCGCGTGGCTTTCACCTCGGACTTGCCGATCTGCGCAAAGAAGCGCGGCCCCACGTAGCTGACCAGCAAGCCGATGATGACCATCACGACCAGCAGTTCGAGCAGGGTGAAGCCACGATCACGCCCACATCCACGTACACATCCGCGTCGGGCATCGGATGTCGGGTCCGCAGCGGTCTTCGGTGTCATGCACGTATCTCCCTGCGGCATTCTGGTTGCCGGCAGGGCGGTGCTCGGGCCGAGTCCGCGCGACATAACGTCGCGGTCCGCTGCGGTGCGGGCCAGCAGACAGGTCGGCTTTCGCGAGACTACTTGCGCTTGGTTGCGGCGGAGGCTTTCGCCGATGGCCACAACGCGCTGGCAATCGCCGCCATCACGAAGCCCGCGGCGATCAGGTCGGTGGTTCGCAGCGGCTCGTTCACGATGAAGCCCGCCGACATCGCGCCCACCAGCGGCACCGCCATCAACGCGAAGGTGCTGGCCTGCGGCGGCAAGCTTGCGCGCCAGCGCGAACCAGATGATCTGCGCGAGCGCGTAGTTGATGACCACGCCCCACGCCAGCGCAGCCCACATCGGCGCACTGAACGACAACGACGGCACGGGTTCGAGCGCGACGGCCAGCACCCAGAACGCGACGCTCGACATCGCCATCATCCACGTCGGTGATCACGTCGGTGGGCAGCGGCAGCGGCGTGCGCCGCAGCATCAACGTGCCCAGCGCCCAACTGATCGCCGCGACCTGCATCCACGCGATGCCCACGGGCCGGCCCGCCAGCGCGCTGAACTCGTCGGCGACCAGCAGCGCCACCGCCGTGGCCGCACACACGGCCGCGACGATGCCGCGCCGGTTCAACCGCTGGCCGAAGAACAGCGCGCCCAGCAGCAGCGTCCAGATCGGCATCGTGAAGCCCAGCGTGGCCGCGCGGCCCGACGCCAACGCCTGCACGCCAAGGATCGAGAACAGGTGCCAGCCCAGCACGTTCGGCAGCGCCAGCCACGCGACCGCGCGCCACTGGGGGCGTGTCATCGCCATCGACGTGCCGCGCAGCTTCAACCACGCTACCAGCAGCAGCACGCCGCCGGTCATCGTGATCGCGCGAAAGTACAGCGGCGTGATCTCGCGCAGCGAGAACTTCATCATCGGCCAGTTCAGGCCCCACACCAGCGTGATGAAGACGACGGCGGCAACGGTGGCGCGCGTCATGCCTGATGGGCGTCGTCGTCATGGCGTGGGCCGATGGTCACCGACCCAGCGCGACACCGCGGCCGCGCCAGATACAGCGCCACCGACGCCGCGACCATCGCGACCATGCCGTAGCCGATCAGCAGCCCGCCGCCAGCGCGCCCGCGGCCTGGCCGAGATAGATCGCGCTGGTGTTCATCGCCACCGACGCCGGTGTGAGCAGCGGCGCCGTCGTCGCCAGCCGCGCCTGCTGCGACGAGTTGGTCGCGAAGCCGCCCAGCCCCCATCGCCGCCGCCACCAGGCAGAACAGCCACGTGCTGCCTTGCCCCAGCGGCAGCAGCGCCGCGCCGATCGCCATCGAGACGATCGCGGTCGTGACCGTGCGCGGCGCGCCCCAGCGCGGCAGCAGCTTCACCGCCCACGCGTTGCCGACCACGCCGGCCAGGCCGAGCGCCGCCAGCACCAGGCTCACCGGCTCGACGCTGCCCAGCGCGGCCTGCACCAGCGGCGCGATGTAGGCGAAGAGCGTGAACATCGCCGTGGCCTGCACCAGCGTCACGAGCAGGATGCGCGGCAGCGTCGGGTGGCGGGCCACTTCGCCGAAGGTCGACAGCGGCAGCGGCGGCGTCGATATCTTGCGCGGCACCTTCGCGACGCACCAGCACCGCCGCCACGAGCGTGAGCAGCGCCACGGCCAGCATCGCCGCGCGCCAACCGAAGCGAGTGCCGAGCCACGTGCCCAGCGGCGCGCCCGCGACCGACGCGATCGACCAGCCGATGAACACGCTCGCCACCGCCCCCGAGCGTCCGGCACCGGGCACCATCGCGCCGGCCGCGGCCGCAGCTTGCGGCGTGAAGACCGCCGCGCCGGTCAGCGTCAACACGCGCAGCAGCATCAGCATCGCGTAGTTCGGCGCGAGCGCGCAGGCGACATGCCCGATGGCATAGCCCACGAGCGACATCACGAGCAATCGGTGCCGCTCGATGCGGCTGAGGAACACGGCCAGCAGTGGCGCACTGATGCCAACCGTCAACGCGCCCACCGTCAGCAATTGCCCCGTCACAGGAATCGACGTGCCCAGGTCCTGCGCCATCACGTTCAGCAGGCCGACGACGACCAGCACGCCGGTGCCGATGACGAAGTTGCCTGCGGCCAGCGCGGCCGTGCAAGCGGTGCACCGCGCGGCGGCTGCGGGCGTGCGGTCGAAGTCACACCGCCACCGGCGCCTTGATCGCCGGGTGCGGGTCGTAGCCTTCGAAGGCGAAGTCGTCGAATGCGTAGTCGAAGATCGACGCCGGCTTGCGCCCGATCACCAGCGTGGGGTAGGGCCGCGGTTCACGCGCCAGCTGCGTGTGCACCTGCTCGACGTGGTTGTCGTAGATGTGGCAATCGCCGCCGGTCCAGATGAAGTCGCCGACCTCGAGGTCGCATTGCTGCGCCAGCATGTGCGTCAGCAGCGCGTAGCTGGCGATGTTGAACGGCACGCCGAGGAAGATGTCGGCACTGCGTTGATAGAGCTGACACGACAGCCGCCCGCGTTCACCTGTTGCCGCAGGCGGCGCGACCCAGAACTGGAAGAACGCGTGGCACGGCAGCAGCGCCATTTTCGACAGCTCGGCCACGTTCCACGCGCTGACGATGATGCGGCGCGAGTCGGGGTTCGATTTCAATTGCTTCACGACATCGGCGATCTGGTCGATGTGCCCGCCGTCGGGCGTGGGCCAACTGCGCCACTGCACGCCATACACCGGGCCCAGGTCACCGTCGGGCTTCGCCCACTCGTTCCAGATCGTCACGCCGCGCTCCTGCAGCCATGTCGCGTTGCCGTCGCCGCGCAGGAACCACAGCAGCTCGAGCACGATCGACTTGACGTGCACCTTCTTCGTGGTGATCAGTGGGAAGCCCTTGCGCAGATCGAAGCGCATCTGGTGGCCGAACACGCTGCGCGTGCCGGTGCCGGTGCGGTCGCCCTTCTTCACGCCATGTTCGAAGACGTGGCGCATGAAAGTTTCGTAGGGGAAGAGGGTGGGATCGTGCATGGCGGTGCGGATTATCCGGGGCCGCCAGCGACAGCACCTCCTCGGGGGAAGACGAGCAACGTGGAGGGTGTCAGCGAAGTGGGGGCAGTTCGGGCAGGCGGCGGCAGGCGAGGTCCAGCGTCTTGCAGAGCGACTCGGCAGCCGGGCGCGAGGCGTGAAGCAGAAGCATGGCTGCTTCGTAGCTCATGTACCACCCGAGGGGAGGTTGCTGCGCGGTTGCGATCCGTTCGCAGGAAGGCCCTGACGGCTTCTGGTAGAGCGCGGCCAGATCGAGCCTCAGGTCGAGGCGACGATCCGCGGCGGCCGATCCCTTTAGGCGATCAAGCGCCTGATCGGCGTGCGCCGATCGAGCTTGAAGCAGCCCGCGAACGGCGGTGACGATCGGCGGATGAGTACGTGGCGCTTTGGCGCATGACGGTACGGGAGATGGATTGCCGTCGATGTTGACCGTGATCCAGCCGTCACTGCGAGCAACGTCGAGCAACGTCGTGGCGCCCGAGTTGTCGGCGTAACCACCGTCGACCAAGCGGCGACTGAGCTTGGCGTCGGGAGCCCAGGGCGCGCGGAAGGCCCCGGCCGGCGTGACGAGCGGAAAGCGCGCGCTGTGCAGCACGGCCTGGCCTACCGAGATGTCGGTAGGCGTCGGCGAGTGGCCCAGCGTGGCGACCTGCGCGCCTTGGACGTTGGTGAACCAGACGATGTGGCCCGAGTCCGCGTCGCTCGCATTGAAGTACACCGATGGAGCCGGAGTCATCCCACCATGAAGCTTGGCGAGCGGAAGGGCGAAGGCCGCCAGATCCTTCGGGGCCTGCACGTCGAGCGATGTCTCGAGCGCGGTGCGCAGGGCGCCGTTCCAGCTGTCGAGCAAGGCTTGGCCGCGTGTCGGCGGCTGGGCGAATAGGCCGTGCAGATGCGGCGCATCCACCGCGAGCATGCGACTGATCACCGGCGACAGGTGGTCCTGCACGAGCGCGTGGACCACCACCTCGGTCAACGGCGCCGAGACCTCGACGTCGGTTGCACCGCAGTCCTTCCAGATGCCTGTTGCGACGAGCTCCTGCCTCGCCACCAGGTAGGTCGCGAGGCCGAGGCTGCCTCCGGAAACGCCGCTCGCAGCCTTCAGGTGTCGGCCGAACCTGCCGCAGCTCGCATCGTCGGCCTGGGCCAGAACCATCGCGGTGAAGACGCCGGCGCGCAGCCCGCCGCCGAAGGCGTTGACGTACAGGGTCGGCGTGACCACGTCGGGCGGCGCCATGGCTGCGGCCATAGCCGCAGCGGTGATTGGCGGCGGCGGCAGCGTCTCTTCGCCGAGGCCCTCCTGGCCGAATATCGCGATCAGCAGGGTGATCACCGCGGTGGTGGCCGTGGTCAGCCCGGGGACGTCGCTGGCGACATAGCGCAACCACAGTTGGCCTGCCGAAGCGAATGCACAAGTCGCCGCGAGGAAGACCAGCACCGCCGCGGCCGAACCGAAGGCGCGAATCGGCAGCGGCGGAAGGAAGGCGAGCAGCAGAAGTACGCCGCCCGCCGTCAGCGCGAGGAGGATCGACACGATGATCACGCTGCCGAAGCCGCGGCTCGCGGCAGGGAGGCTCAGGTCGACCCGTCCGCGGCGCTGCAGTTCGCTGCGACGCTCGGCGAGCACGATCCACATGATCGCGGGCAACGTGCTGCAGGCGACGCTCCAGATCCAGACCGGGCGCTTTTCGGCCTCGCCGACCATCCACGCAACGGCGCCTGCCGTGACCACCGCGCCGGTGCTCATCCACAGCCGAGCAGCGCGTTCCCTCGGCGTGTTCCTGCGAAGCCACCAACCCACTCCCACCATCCACGGCCCGGTCACCGCCAGCAGCGAAAGTGCGAGCGCCGGCCAGTCGGGCAGCCCGGGCGTGTAGTTCGCGAAGACCAGCGCGCCCACCGATGCCGCGAGGACGCCGGCACCGAGCCAACGTGGATACCACGTGGTGGCGCGGATCAGGCCCGCGTACGCCGCGGCCGGTTGTTCCAGTGCGTTCGGCGTGCCGCGTTGCGCGCCCACCGTCACGAGCAGCCGCGCCGAATACCAGACGGCCGCGCTCATGAGCACCGCTGCCAGGACGTACGAGGCCCACGACAGGCCGTTGATCGCGCGATGCTGCGCCTTGTCGTTGAAGTCGGCGAGCGAGCCCAGGGCCGGCTCGCTCAGTCCGCGAAGCACTTCCCGGCTCTGCGGCACGGCGAAGAACATCACCGCCGCAGCCACAGCGATCACGGTCGGCACCCATGCTCGCCGCAGCGCGACGAAAAACCACGGCATGACGGGTGCCAGCACCTTCGCGAGTCGATCCGTGAAGGCGGACACCCGCGCGGCCGTCCTCGCGACAACCCGATCGATCCATTCGCTGACCATCGTGCACCTCCGCACTCAGCGTGATCGCGCCGCTGGTGGGAGTCAAGCCTTCGCCGGGGGCATGTGCACCTCTGCCACAGGGACGCGGTCCGCGTGACGG
The DNA here is from genome assembly GCA_963738615.1 of uncultured beta proteobacterium. Lineage (GTDB taxonomy): Bacteria > Pseudomonadota > Gammaproteobacteria > Burkholderiales > Burkholderiaceae_C > CAVTWY01. The sequence goes on along the minus strand of CAVTXI010000004.1, from coordinate 149,793 downwards.
TGATCAATCGACGCCGCCATCGGGCGTCGTAAGTAGCCCCTCAGCCTTCGAACTGCATCGACGCAAGTCTGGCGTAAAGCCCGCCGGCCGCCACCAGCGATTCGTGCGTGCCGGTTTCGACCACGCGCCCGTGGTCCAGCACCACGATGCGGTCCGCGCGCTGCACCGTCGACAGCCGGTGCGCGATGACGATCGTCGTGCGGTGCTTCATCGCTTCTTCCAGTGCGGCCTGCACCATGCGTTCGCTTTGGGTGTCGAGCGCGCTGGTCGCCTCGTCGAGCAGCAGCAGTGGCGGGTTCTTCAGGATCGCACGGGCGATGCTGATGCGCTGGCGTTGGCCGCCCGACAAGCGCACGCCGCGTTCGCCCAGGAAGGTCTTGTAGCCCTCGGGCAGCTCGCCGAGGAATTCGTGCGCGTGCGCGGCCTTGGCGGCAGCGATCACTTCGTCATCGCTCGCGTCGGGTCGGCCGTAGCGGATGTTTTCGGTGGCGTCGGCCGAGAAGATCACGCTGTCTTGCGGCACCAGCGCGATGCGGGTGCGCAGTTGCTCGAGCGACGCTTTTGCAACGTCGACGCCGTCGATGCGCAGCTGCCCCTGTTGCGCATCATAGAAACGCAGCAGCAGTTGGAACACGGTGCTCTTGCCGGCGCCGCTGGGGCCCACCAGCGCGACGGTCTCGCCGGGTTCGACGGTGATCGTCACGTCATCCAGCGCCGGACGGCCCGGGCGTGAGGGGTATTCGAAGCGCAGGTGCGCAATCTCGACCCTCGAACCACCTGCCGTGGTGGGCATCGCGACTGTCTGTGCGTGCTCGCGTACGGTCGACTGCTGCGCCAGCAGTTCCATCAGGCGTTCGGTCGCGCCAGCCGCGCGCAGCACCTCGCCCCAGATTTCGGACAGCACAGCCACGCTCGACACCAGGATGATGATGTAGACGACGGTCTGCCCCAGGTGCCCTGCCGTGATGCGGCCTTCGATCACCGCCTGTGTGCCCTGGTACAGGCCCCAAAGCAACGCACCGAAGGTGGCGGTGATGATGAAGGCCACCAGCATCGAGCGCACGCGTGTGCGCTTGCGTGCGACGTCGAAGGCGCTTTCGGTTGCGTCACCGAAACGTTGCGCCTCGCGCGGCTCTTGCGTGTAGCTCTGCACCACGGGAATCGCGTTCAGCACTTCGGCGGCAATCGCGCTCGAGTCGGCGACCCGGTCCTGACTTGCCCGGCTCAGCTTGCGCACGCGGCGACCGAAGTACAGCGCAGGCGCTACCACCAGCAGCAGGATGCCCAGCACCTGGATCATCACGCGCGGGTTTGTCACCACCAGCATGCCCACCGCACCGGTCGCCATGACCAAGTTGCGCAGGCCCATCGACAGGCTCGAGCCGATGGTGCTTTGCACCAGCGTGGTGTCGGTGGTCAGGCGGCTGAGCACCTCGCCGGTCTGCGTGGTTTCGAAGAAGGCCGGGCTTTGCGACACCACGTGGCTGTAGACGGCCTTGCGCACGTCGGCCGTGACGCGTTCGCCCAGCCACGAGACCATATAAAAACGCGCCGCCGAAAACACACCCAACGCAGCGCCGACTGCGAACAACGCCGCGAAGTGCCCGCGCAGCGCCATCACACGCTGCCCGGGGTCGGCCGCGATCAGGCCGCCGTCGATCAAGTTCTTCAGTGCGATCGGCAGCACCAGCGTGGCCGCCGCGGCCAACACCAGGAACACACCCGCCAGCGCGATGCGGCTGCGATAGGGGCGCAGGAACGGCAGCAGCCCGCGCAGCGCCGTCGGCGTGGCTGCTTTTGCGGGGGTGGATGCGTGCGGTTGCGCGCCGCGAGAGACGGATGAGCGTGAAGATGTCATGGACAAGCGGCTTCGCCTGCAACGTTCATTCTCACCCGCTGCTCCCCGGTTCATGGGTCGCGCGTCGAGAAGAGCCCGCGGCTCCCGCGATGGGCTGGTGTTCCGGGGATGCACGAGGAAGCCTTCTGTGCTCGAATCACGATGCTTTTGGCAGCACCGTACAGGTGCTGCTTTGCCACCCAACCGAGCTTCCCGTGATGTCAAAGTCCGCTCGAACACAGCGCCCCGTGCCCCGCCTGCTGGCCCTGACCCACCACCGCGCGCAGCAGCTTGGGTCGACGCGTGTGATGTGCGAAGGCGCTGCCGTCGCCGCTGCCGCCGTAGCCTTGCCCTGCCTTTTGGCGATGCCCTGGGTCAACGGCGTGCCCGCGCTCGCCACGATGGCGTTGGCGGTGGTGGTCGCTGCGGCGCTGGCCGCCGGGTTTCTCGCGCTGGTGCTGCCGATGGTGCATGAGCTGTCCACCTCGCGCATCCGCATCCGCCGGCTTGCAACGCACGACACCGACACCGGCATCGTCAACCGCCGTCACTTCTCGCAACTCGCGCAGCGCGAGTACGAACGCTGCCGTCGGTACCGAAGCGGCGCGACGATGCTGGTGGTCGAGGTCGACCATCTGGCGACGATCGAAGAAGAACAGGGCCGCGCCGCCAGCGCAGCGGTGCAACGTGCCGTGGCAGTGGCCTGCGACAGTGCGCTGCGCAAGTCCGACCTGCTGGGCCGACACAACGGCGAAATGTTTGCCGCGTTCCTTCCGCACACCGAAACGCTGGGCGCCGTCGACGTTGCCGAACGTTTGCGCAAGATGGTGGCCGACACGCCCGTGCCTTGGCACCGCGCGCCTCTCAACATCACCGTCAGCGTCGGCGTGGCGGCTCTGGGCGATGCGCACCTGAGCCTGGCCACCCTGGTCAGCGAAACCGAATCGGCGCTGCAGGCCGCGCAGAAGGCCGGCCGCAACTGCGTGCGCGTGTCGCCGCAGCGCGGCAGCCGCTCGAGCCGCGACTACCCGGTGATGGGCTGAACGCGGCCCACGTCACCCCACAGTTCCTGCACGTGCGTCAGCGTGGTGTCGAACACCCGCTGAGGCTCGTCGTCGCAGGCAACCACGCGCCGACCCGCCATCGACCGTAGCCACGTGATCTGCCGTTTCGCGAGTTGCCGCGTGGCGGCAACACCCGCATCGCGCAACGTGTCGAAGCGCCCGGTGTCGATCGCCTGCCAAGCTTGGCGATAGCCCACGCAACGCATCGACGGCATCGAAGCGCCCAGATCCCCGCGAGCCCTCAGTTTGCGCACCTCGTCGAGCAGACCGGCGTGCAGCATCGCGTCAAATCGTTGGGCGATGCGCTGATGCAGCCACGCGCGTGATGCGGGCTCGAGGCTGACGAGCATCGATGCCGGTTTCGGCTCACCAGCGCCGCCGCCGTTGCCATGCGGACAGCGGACGGCCGCTGGTTTCGAACACCTCGAGCGCACGCTGAATACGTTGGGCGTCGTTTGGCGCGAGGCGCGCAGCGGTGACCGCATCGACGCTGGCCAGTCGTGCATGAAGTGCAGGCCAGCCGTGGGTGGCGGCCGCGGCGTCCAGGCGCGCACGAACGGCAGGGTCGGCGGCGGGCATTTCGTCCAGACCGTTCATCAGCGCGTGGAAGTACAACATCGTGCCGCCGACCAGCAGCGGTAACCGTCCGCGCGCGTGGATGTGTGCGACGGCCGCTCGTGCGTCGGCGACGAAGGCTGCGGCCGAGTACGCCTGCGACGGCTCGAGGATGTCGATCAGGTGATGGGGGACCGCCGCGCGTTCGGCGGCCGAAGGCTTGGCCGTGCCGATGTCCATGCCGCGGTAGACCTGCGCCGAATCGACGCTGACGATCTCGATCGGCAGGTGCTGCGCGAGCTTCGCAGCCAGCCCGGACTTACCGCTCGCTGTTGGACCGGCCAGGCCGATCCAAGGCAGCGTGTCAGCGCTCGACGCCATGCCGCTGCACCAGCGTCAACCCCGTCACGGCCGTCAGCAGCGCCCATGCAGCAACCGCCCACAACATCGGCCGCTGCGTACCGTCCATCGCATACCCCAGCGCCACGCCTGTGCCCACCGCGAACGCCGACATCATGAAACCGGCCAGCGACGACGCGACGCCAGCGGCCCGCGGAAAGTCCGCGACTGCGCCGGCCTGGCCGCAAGGTTGATGCACGCCGTGCGCGAAGTGAAAGAGCAGTTGCGGAGCAAGCAGCGCGGGCAAGCTGCGCAGGTCGAACCACGCGACCGCAGCCATCCAGATCGCAGCGACCAGCGTGGCGATCGAGCCCATGCGCACCGAGCCCGCGACGCCATGGCGTGGAATCAGCCGCCGGCACCACGCCGTGCCGGCGAGGTAGGCCACCGACGTCACCGCCATCACGGCGCCATAGGCGGCCGGCGTCAGGCCCAGCCAGCCGACGTATACGAAGGCGGACGCCGACAGGAAGACAAACAACCCGGAGTACGTGCAACTCACCAGCAGCGCATACGCGCGAAAGCCCGGGTTCGCCGCGATGCGCGCCAGCTGCCGGAAGTAGGGCCCGACATCCATCGCGCGCGGATTCGGGACGGCGGTTTCGGGCCAGCCGCGCAAGATCACGACGAGCGCAAGCCCCGTCACCACGGCGACGCCGAGGAGTGCCGCTCGCCAGCCCAGCATCGACACCAGCGCACCACCCAGCAGGGGCGACACGATGGCCAGCACGGCCAACACCGACATCGCGCGTGACATCACCATCGCGCCTTCGGTAGGTTCGTACAAGTCGCGCACGATCGCGCGGCCGCACATGATCACCGCCGCAAGCGATGCACCCAGCGCGACGCGCCAGGCCACCAGCGCGGCCATCGAATCACTCGAGGCCGAGCCCACGCCGGCCAGCGTCAACAGCACCAGGCTCGCGATCAGCACCGGCCTGCGGCCGAAGCGGTCCGACACCGGGCCCCATAGCAGTTGGCCGATGCCGAACGCCATCATCAGCCCCGACATCGTCCACTGTGTCTGGGCTGCCGATGCGCCGAGTTGACTGCGGATCTGCGGCAGCGCGGGCAGGAAGAGGTCGGTGACGATCGGCTGCAAGCCCAGCAGCATGCCCAACACCAACGCGGCCGAGGTTACGGTCACCGATGCGTGCACGGAAGTCGCGGTGGCGGCGGGCTCGGATGCAGACTTCACCGGTCGAGGTTAGCAGGGGCAACCGTGCTGACGCGTGACCGCTCGAGCCAGCGTTACCATCGTCGCAACTCGAACCCGCATTGGAGATCACGTGATGACCTTGCTTCGCCGCACCTCGTTCCTTCGCCGCTCGGTGGCCTCGACCGTGATCGCGTCGATGACCTTCGCGAGCATCGCTTCGCCGTCGTACGCCGCCGTGATCGGTACCGAGGCGGCGACGCAGACCTCGGCTGATGCTGCTGCAACGACGGCGTCCGGCCGCACCCGTCTGGCCGCAGCGCTGGCGCGTGCCGACGTGGTCGACATCCTGAAGTCGCGTGGCGTCGACGCCGACGCGGCGCGCATCCGCGCAGCGGCCTTAAGCGATGCCGAAGCCGCCGAGCTGGCGGACCGCATCGAGCAAGCGCCCGCCGGCGGCATCAACGCGTTGGCTGCGGTGGCCGTGGTGTTCGCCGTGCTCGTCATCACCGACATCCTTGGCTTCACCCGGATCTTCTCGTTCACGAGCGCGATCAAGTGATGCCGGTGCCGCGTCGACTTGACGGCGCGGCAGTTGCGGATATCAACGCTTGCGACGTCGACCGGCGCTGATCGCAGCGGTGGCGGCCGCTGCGGCCGCTGCAGCGACGGGCTGCGCATCGATGTTCGCGCGGCAGACGCGCGCGTTGCTCGATGAACCGAAGGCACGCACCGACGACGACGGTCCGGTTGTGGTCGAACTCGCGGCCGTGCCGTTCTTCCCCCAGACCCCGTACCACTGCGGACCCGCAGCCCTGGCGACGGTGCTTGCGCACGCGGGCGTCACCGTGCACCCCGACGAGCTTGCGCGCATGGTGTTCGTCCCCGCGCTCGAAGGCAGCCTTCAGGCCGAGATGCTCGCGGCGCCGCGCGCGCACGACGCACTCGCGACGCGCGTGCCGGGCGAACTGCGCGCGCTGCGACGCGAACTGCTCGCGGGCAACCCGGTTGTGGTGCTGCAGAACCTGGGCCTGTCGTGGCGGCCGCTGTGGCACTACGCGGTGCTGGTCGGCATCGACCTCGACCGCGGCCATGCACTGCTGCGCAGCGGCGCAACGCAGCGCGAGGTCATGGCGCTCGAGACCTTCGAATTGACCTGGGCGAGGGCCGGTGCGTGGGCTTTCGTGGTCACGCGGCCGGGGCGATGGCCCGCCCAAGCGACGCAGCATGATGCCGAGCAGGCTGCCGTGGGTTTCGAGAGAGCTTCGACGACGACGTCGGCACAGCTCACGTACGAATCGCTTCTCGCACGCTGGCCCGCGAGTTTCGTTGGCGCGATGGGGCTGGGCAACGCGTTGCTGGCGCTGCAACGCCCGTCAGATGCCGCAGGCGCCTTCGAACGCGCGGCGCTCGCACACGACCGCGCCGCGGCGTGGAACAACCTGGCCGTTGCGCGTGCACGCAGCGGTGATGCGTCGGGTGCGTCGGCAGCGGCTCGGCGTGCACTCGAGCGCGCGATCAGCCGCGAGCCTGCGCTGCTCGATGCTGTCCAGGACACGTTGGCGCGGTTGGCGCACGGCGAGGTGCCGTAGTGGGCCGCGTGCGCGGTGCACACGTGCCGCAGCGCGGTCAGAACGTTTCGTTATCGCGCAGGTAACGCCACTGCCCGGGCGGCAGTTCGCCCAGCAGCACGCGGCCGATGCGCACCCGCTCGAGCGCGGTCACGCGCAGGCCGACGGCTTCGCACATGCGGCGGATCTGTCGCTTGCGGCCTTCGCGCAGCACCATGCGAAGCCTTCCGCGGCCGTGGTTGGTGTTGCCGCCGAGCCGGTCGACCAGCGCGGGTTCGAGTGCCACGCCGTCGAGTTCGAGCCCGTGGCGCAGCCGCGCCAGTGCGGCGTCGGACCATGCCGTTGCGTCGCGCCAGTCGACGCTGACGAGGTATTCCTTGTCGATCGAGGCGTCATCGCCGATCAGGCGGCGCGCAACTCGTCCGTCTTGCGTCAGTACGAGCAGCCCGGTCGAATCGAGGTCGAGCCGCCCTGCGGGCGCCAGGCCTCTGGGTATGGCTTGGATGATGGCGTCGTGGGCTGGGGTCATGCGGCCAATGCGACGCCACAGTGATGGTGGACGCCGCGTCGATGTGGCCGTCTTCGGCTTGCCCGCTGACCACGCCCAGCGGCTTGTTCAGCAGGATCGTCACCTTCGACTGCTGTTGCGACCAGGCTGCGTCGTCGATCGCGATGCTGACATGGGCGCCGACACGTTCACCAAGCACCGCGATGCGGCCGTCGACGCGCACCCATCCGGCTTCGATCCACGCGTCGGCTTCGCGGCGCGAAGCCAGGCCCTGGGCGGCCATGCGCTTCGACAGGCGCTCGGTATCCGCTGGGGGGCGATCGGGCGTCGTGGGGCTGCGCGGTGGCTGACGTGCGTCCGCACCCGTATGCCTGGGGCGACTCACGGGCGCGGTTGCTGCGCGCACGCGCGAGCGCCTCGGGTCTCGCTGTGCGCGGGTGGGGTCAAGGCGGATCGTGGCCATGGTGGCTGGTGGGCTGGCGGACTGCTATCGACCGCGCATGAACAACGTGTCGAGTTCTTTCACGGTGATCGCGCGCCAGGTCGGGCGGCCGTGGTTGCACACGTCGCTGCGTTCGGTGGCTTCCATCTGGCGCAGCAGCGCGTTCATCTCGTCGAGCGTCAGTCGGCGGTTGGCACGCACGGCGCCGTGGCAGGCCATGGTGGACAACACCTCGTCGCGTGCGCGTTCGACGATGCGCGACGCCGGTGCCTGCTGAAGATCGGCCAGCACGTCGCGCACCAGTGCGGCGGGGTCGGCGTCGGGAAGGGCGGCAGGGCGTGAGCGCACGGCAAGCGTCCGGTCCGACAGCGGCGTGACTTCGAGCCCCAATTCGAGCAGTGTCGCCGCGTGCTCCTGCGCCATGGCGATCTCAACGGGCGTCGCTGCGAAGGTGACCGGCACCAGCAGCGGCTGCGACGCCAGCGATGAACCTGCACCCCGGCTCGCGGCTTCGCTCGTGCGTTCGCGCTTCAGTCGCTCGTACACGATGCGTTCGTGCGCCGCGTGCATGTCGACCACGATCAGGCCATGGCGGTTCTCGGCCACGATGTAGATGCCTTGCACCTGCGCTACCGCGCGACCCAGCGGCCAATCGTCATCGTCGCTGAACGCTGGCGCGGGTGTCGCCGCCTGCGGCGACACGCGTTCGGCCGTGTAGTTGGCCACACGCTCGGCCACGACCGGCCAGGCGCTCGCGTCGATCGACGCGCGCCATGGCAAGCCCTGTTGAACCGCAGGCGGCAAGGGCGTGCCGAAGCGGCCCGCGGCCGGCACCCACGGCGCATGCGCCGCAGTGCCGATCGACGCGCGCGGGGCGCTGCCGTCGGCCACCGCCGCATCGTGTGCGCGCGGTGTTGCCAACGCCTGTTCGACTGCGCGCTGCACCATCACGTGCACGTCACGTCCGTCGCGCAGCCGTACCTCGATCTTGGTCGGATGCACATTGACGTCGACCCGCGCCGGGTCGAGCGCCAGCCGCAGCACATAGGCCGGCTGGCGCGCGCCGTGCAGCACGTCGTCGAAGGCCGCGCGCACCGCATGCGCGATCAGGCGGTCGCGCACGTAGCGGCCGTTGACGTACACGTACTGCTGATCGGCGCGTGCGCGCGCGATGTCGGGTGTGCCCACGCGGCCTTGAATCACGAGGCCTGGCGACTCGAGCGCGACGTTCAGGCTTCGTGCCGCGAAGTCGTCGCCAAGCACCTCGCGCAGCCGGTCACCGTCACCACCGGCGCCATCGCCAACGGCGCGCCACGCATGCACCAACCGCCCCTCGGCCCAAATCTGAAATCCGATGTCGGCGCGCGCAAGCGCGTGCCGCTTCACGGCTTCGACGGCGTGTGCCAGTTCGGTCGCGTCGGCCTTCAGGAACTTGCGCCGCGCGGGTGTGGCGAAGAAAAGCTCGCGCACTTCGACGGTGGTGCCGGTCGCGCGCGCCGCCGGCCCCACCTCACCGGTGCGCGCGTCCATGCGCGTGGCATGTGTCGCATCGGGCGTGCGGCTGGTGATCGCGACTTCGGCCACCGACGCAATCGCCGCGAGCGCTTCGCCACGAAAGCCCATCGTGGCCACGCCCTCGAGGTCCGCGAGCGACGCCACCTTGCTGGTCGCATGGCGCTGCACCGACAGTGCCAGTTCGTGCGCAGGGATGCCCAAGCCATCGTCCTCGACCGCGATCGACCGCACGCCGCCGGCCGACAGGCGCACGATGATCGACCGTGCGCCCGCGTCAATCGCGTTGTCGACCAACTCGCGCACGACCGACGCGGGGCGCTCGACAACCTCGCCCGCAGCGATCTGGTTCACCAGCTCGTCGTTCAGCAGCGCGATGGGGCGGCGCGTGACGGTTCCCATCGACATCAGCATCGACATCGGCGCGTCGGAGCGTGACGTGCTTGGCATCTGGGCATTGTCTCAGCCTGTCAGCGCTCGGTGCCCCGCGAAGCCCCTCGAGGCCCCTGGATAATCGCGTGATGGAACTGATCGGCACGCTCATCGACTTCGTCCTTCACGTCGACCGCTACCTGATGGACTTCGTCTCGAACTACGGCGGTTGGGTCTACGCGCTGCTGTTCCTGATCATCTTCGTCGAGACCGGCCTGGTCGTGATGCCGTTCCTGCCCGGCGACTCGCTGCTGTTCGTCGTCGGCGCGATGTGCGGCCTTGGGCTGATGAGCTACCCGTTGACCGTGGGATTGCTCATCGTCGCGGCGGTGGCGGGCAACCAGACCAACTACACGATCGGAAACTGGCTGGGCCCGAAAGTGTTTCAGTGGCCACAGTCGAAGTTCTTCAACAAGCGCGCGTTCGAGCAGGCGCATGCCTTCTACGAAAAGCACGGCGGCGTCACGATCATCATCGCGCGCTTCATGCCCTTCGTTCGCACCTTCGCACCCTTCGTCGCAGGCGTCGCGCAGATGACGCGCGCGAAGTTCAGCTTTTACGACGTGACCGGCGCGGTGTTGTGGGTCGGCGGGCTGGTCTCCGCCGGCTACTTCTTCGGCAACATCCCGTTCGTGAAGCAGCACCTCGAGAAGATCATCTGGGCATTGATCGTGGTGCCGGGCTTGATCGCTATCTTCGGTGCGATGCGCGGGCGCAAAAGCCAGGGAAACCAGGGAAGCCAGGGGCCGTCGGCGACCTGAACGTCAGCGTTCAGGCCAGCAACTCCACCGCTTTCGACGCCGCACTGCCCGGCAACACGTCGGCTTCGATCACACGCGCGGACAAGCGCAGGTGATCGCTCAGCAAGCCTTTCATCACGGCGCGCAGGTCTGTGGTCACGCGCAGATCGCGGCCTTCGAAGCGATCGGCTTTAGCCAGCCCCGGCCAATCGGCGATCACGCGGCCGCCCTTGACGGGGCCGCCCAGCACGAACGCCGCACCGCCGGTGCCGTGGTCGCTGCCCAGCGTGCCGTTGGCCGCAACCTCACGGCCGAATTCGGTCGCGACCAGCACCACGCTGCGTGACCACACGCTGCCCAAAGACAAGCGCAGCGCGTCGAGCGCATCGTCGAGTGCGCGAAGGTTATTCGCCAATGCAGCATTGGCGCCCATCTGGTTGGCGTGCGTGTCCCAACCGCCCATTTCGATCACCGCCATGCGTGGCCCACGCTCGCCTGCGAGGAACTCGCCCGCCTTGCGCGCCAGCGTCACGGCTTGCGACCGCCCGCCGCCACCCATGGCGGCGCCGGTGCTTGCCATGTCGGGCGCCGCAGCGCGCAGGCCCTTCGCGCGCGCCAGCGCATCACGCAACTGCGCGTCGCCCGCATACAGCATCTCGAGCCGCGCGATGAGTTCGCCTGTCGGCTCGGGCAATGCCGACGGCGCCCAGGTGTCGACGCGGTCACTGCCGCGCATCACCAGCGGCACGGCGGTGGTCAGCGCCAGGCCGCTGCGCGAACCCATGGCTGCGAGCGCTCGTCCCATCCAGCCGGTTGCCAGTTCGTAGGGACGCAAGCCGCCGGACTCGAGCACCTGTTGCGCGTCGAAGTGCGACCGTTCGCGGTACGTCGACAAGCCCGTCGCATGAACGACCAGCGCTTCGCTGCGCCGAAACATCGCGTGCAGTGCGGTCAGGTTCGGGTGCAGCGCGAACGGTGTGCCCTCGAGCGGCAGCGGCTCGGCAGGGAACTGCGCCAACGCACCACGTGCTGAAGCGAAGTGCGCATCGCCGATCGCAGGCACCGCGGCTAAGCCATCGAGACCACCGCGCAGCAGCACGAAGACGAAGCGCGGGTCGTCGGGCGAAGGCTTCGCCGTGGTCTGCGCGAAGCTGAGTTGCATCGGTACCGGTACGGCCAGCGCAGCACCGGTGGCAAGAAAGCCGCGGCGTGAAAAGGTTGATCGCATGTCGACTCCTCAGCGGCGTTGGAACTCGGGCGACAAGAGCAGCAGCGCCAACGCCTGCTTGCCGTCGGCGGCACGTTCGATCTGGCGCACCGTGTTTTCGCCCAGCAGCGGGCCGAAGGCCGACGTGGCGAGGGATCTTGCGTCGATGCTCGCTCCCGAACGTTCGGCAATGCGCGTGGCCCACTCGACGCGTTTCCAGACCGCGTCGGGGCCAAGCCACTCGGCCGCGACGTCAGGCCAACCCGCGGGCGATGGCGCTGCCTGAACGCGCTGGCCCAGCGGCCCTGTGCCCCCGTCGGGAGCCCGATCGAAGGCCTTGCCCTCGAGTCCCAACACGCGCGCCGTGGACACCACGAATTCTTCGGGCGACTTCAGCTTCGCGGGCACGGACGCCCAAGCCAATGGCGCTTCGATCAGCGCCCGATACACCGCACCCAGGTCACCGTCGCTGCGCCGCCAAGCCTGCACCAGGTGGTCGACCAGGGCGGGCGGCGGGTCGTCGGCGACAACGTGGCGCGCGAGCTTCGTCGCGATGAACGTCGCGGTGGCCGGATGGCGTGCCAAGAGCGCCAACACCTGGCCCAACCCGCCGGGCCCTTCGGCGATGCGATCACCCAGCACGTTCTTCGCGCCGGGCTCGTGCCAAGCGGGTTCGAAGCGGGTTGGGCTCTCTTCGCCCATCGGCGCGATCGTGTCACGCGACCGACGCGCGGCGGGGCCCAGATCCAGGCCCTCGGCGTAGGTGTAGGCCGGCACGCGCCAGCCCGTCAGCACCGCGGCGAAGGCGGTGACGTCGGCCTGCGTGTAGACGCCGGCCCGTGCGGATGCGGCCCCCAGCGTGTGCAACTCGAGCACTTCACGCGCAAGGTTTTCGTTCAGGCCGGTGACGCGCGGCGCGTCGGCGCCTTCCTCTCGGGCGCGTCGCGTGCGCTGCTGCACCAAGCGCGACTGCGGGCCGCTGGACTGGTCGTTGTCGAGGTAGCGCAGCATCGCTGGGTGCATGACCGCGGCACGCAGCAGGTCTTCGAAGCGGCCGGCGATGTGGGGGCGGATGGCCTCGCGCTCGAACGCACCCACCAGCCCGCGCGCGCTGTTCTTCGCCAGCGACACCGTGAAGTGGTTGGCCCAGAAGAGCGCGATGCGTTCGGCGAAAGGGCGCTTCGTGCTTGCAGCGGTGACGAAGCGCGCACGCAGGTCGGCCAGCGCCACCGCGCGCACGGGGTCGGGCAGTTCGTTCGGCGGCACTGCCGCGGCGCGCATGGGCGGCACCGTGGCGTTCATCGACGGCGCCTCGCCAGTCATCGGCGACGGCTCGGGGCTCATCGTCGGCGCGGCACTGCGCTGTCGGCGCTGCTGCTGCAATTCGGCATGGCGCCGCAGCGCTTCGACGACGCCGATCGGTACATCACTTGGCGCCACACGTTGGGCTTCGGCTGGACCAACCTGCCGGGCAAGCCATTCGCGCGGGTCGGCGCCGACGGTGGCCTCGGCATCGGCTTCGCCCAAGCCGAAGCGGTGGGCGGCGATCACGGCGTGGGGGCGCTGGGACGATTTCAAGGCGCGACTCCGACAGTGCAAGCGTCATTAACGTTGCGCGCAGGGTCCATGGTTGTCAACATGCGGCCCTTGTTGCGTCGCGAAACGTGACTTTACGAAGGTTCTCACAGACGCCCGGCTAGAACGACCGCTGCCGCGCCAGTGGCGGGTTCTTCGCGAAGTACTTTCGGATGCCTTGCTGCAACGCCTCGACGAGCCGCTCGCGGTAGTCGGCGTCGCGCAGCTTGGCTTCTTCGCGCGGGTTCGAGATGAACGCGGTTTCGACCAGGATGCTCGGAATGTCGGGGGCCTTCAGCACCGCGAAGCCGGCCTGCTCGACGTGCGGCTTGTGCAGGTCACCCACGCGGTCGAGTTGGCCCAGCACCTCGGCGCCCAAGCGCATGCTGTCCTTGATCTGCGCGGCGGTACTCATGTCGAGCACGGCTTTCAGCGCGTTCGGGTCCTTGCGGATGCGCGCGTTGATGTCGACGCCGCCCACGGCGTCTGCCGCGTTCTCGCGACGTGCAAGCCAGCGCGCGGTGGCGCTGGTGGCGCCGTTCTCGCTTAACGCGAACACGCTCGCGCCGCGTGCTGCGGTGCGCTCGGCCGCGTCGGCGTGGATCGACACGAACAGGTCCGCCTGGACGCGGCGCGCCTTGCGTACGCGTTCGTGCAGCGGCACGAAGTAGTCGGCGTCACGGGTCAGGAACGCACGAAAGCCCGGCACCGCGTTGAGCCGCTCGCGCAGCGCGAGGGCCACCGACAGCACCACGTCCTTTTCGCGCAGGCCGCCGGGGCCGATCGCGCCGGGGTCTTCGCCGCCGTGGCCGGGGTCGAGTGCGACGATCACCAAGCGGTCGAACTTGGCTGGCGTTGCTGTCGCCGCAGCGGGATCTCCTGGGCGCGGCACCGCAGGCGGGGCCGCCGGCGCGTTGCCGGAAGGTGCTCTTGCTTCGCGTCGTGCACGGCCTTCGGTGCGGTCGATCCATTCGTCGAGCGCATCGCGCACCGACGCCGCGGCCTTGCGCTCGGCGGCTTCGCGCTCGCGCAGCAGCGACAGCAGCGGATCGACTTCGACCGTCGGGTGCAGGTCGAAGACAAGGCGGTGCTGATACGCAGCCACCGGTTTCAGCGTGAAGACTTTCGGCGCAGCTGGCTGCCGCAGGTCGAACACCATGCGCACCACACCGGGTTTGAACTGCGCGATGCGCACACCGGCGATGTAGGGGTCATCAGCGCGGATTTTGTCGACCAGCCCGCGCAATGGCTCGGACAGTTCCAGGCCTTCGATGTCGATCGACAAACGGTCGGGCAACTTGTAGACCTGGTGCGTCGCCGCCAGCGCTTCGCCTGACTCGAGCGTCACGCGCGTGTAGTCCTGCGAAGGCCACACACGCACCGCCACGATGTCGGCTGCGCCGTGCGCCACGTGCGTGACGGCAACGCCGACCAGCGCCGCGCCGCCACGCAGCAGCGCGCGGCGGCGGGTGACAGGTGCGTTGTTCGAGGGCATGGGGCTACGTGGTCACGTGGTTCTTGCGGGCGGCGTGCAGCAGCGCGATGCCCGAAGGCGTCAGGGCGTCGAAGGTCACGTTGCGGCTGTTGTCGTCGTCAACGTCGATACGCACGTGCAGGTCGACCGCGGGCAGGCTCGAGCCCGCGCGCTCGGGCCATTCGATGAGTGCGAGGCCGGCGTCGGCGATCGCGTCGCGCAGGCCGGCGTCGTCGAACTCATGTGGGTCATCCATGCGGTAGAGGTCGATGTGGGCGATCGTCAGGTCACCGACTTCATAGGGTTCGAGCAGCGCGAAGGTCGGGCTCTTGATGCGGCCGCTGACGCCCAACGTGCGAAGCAAAGCACGCGCGAAGCAGGTCTTGCCGGCACCCAGCGGCCCTTGCAGTGCGATCACGGCATGGCGCACGTCGGGGCAATGGGCCATGGCTTGTGCGCAGGCTTCGCACGCCGACTCGTCGGGCCAGTCGAGAGACAGCGTTTCTAGAATCGCCTGATGCTGCTGCACGTGCGTGATGGTCGGCCTGCGATCGATGTCCATGCTTTATGGACCCAAACGTGTGCCTGGGCTGCGGAGCTTGGATTTTCCCGGATTGGCGTCAGCGATCTCGATGTGGGCGATGCGTCGACGCGACTTCGTTCGTGGCTCGACGCGGGCATGCATGGGTCGATGCACTACCTCGAGCGCCATGCTGATCTGCGCGCACAACCGACGCGCCTGGTGCCCGGCGCGTTGCGAGCGGTGACGGTGCGGATGGACTACCTGCCGCGCGCGACGCCTGCCGATAACGAAGGCTGGCGCAACATCGAGTGGCAACGTATTGATGATGAAGGTCGCGCCACCGTGTCGGTTTATGCACGAGGGCGTGACTATCACAAGGTGATGCGCGCACGCCTGCAGCAATTGGCCGACCGCATCACGGCGCAGATCGGGCCCTTTGGCCATCGCGCGTTCACCGATTCGGCACCGGTGCTCGAAGTCGAGATGGCCGCGCGATCGGGCTTGGCGTGGCGTGGCAAGCACACCTTGGCGTTGTCGCGTGACGCAGGGTCGATGTTTTTTCTCGGCGAACTGTTCGTCGACTTGCCGCTCGAGCCCACGCCGCCGGTCGACGCGCATTGCGGAACGTGCAGCGCGTGCATCGACATCTGCCCCACGCGCGCAATCGTCGCGCCGTACGTGCTGGACGCGCGTCGCTGCATTGCGTACCTCACGATCGAACACGACGGGCCGATTGCGCCGGAGCTTCGTCCGCTGATCGGCAACCGCATCTTTGGTTGCGACGACTGCCAGTTGGCCTGCCCGTGGAACAAACACGCGCAGCGCGCCGTGTTGGCCGACTTCGACCCGAAAGCGTGGTGGACCGGTCCGCCGCCGGGCCGTTCCCAAGGCGGACCAGCCCCCTCGGGGGGCAGCGAGCGAAGCGAGCGTGGGGGCAACGGGCCGCAGTTGCTCGAACTGTGGCAGTGGGACGAGGCGACGTTCCTGGCGCGCACCGAAGGCACGGTGCTGCGCCGAAGCGGCTACGAGCGCTGGCGGCGCAACCTGGCCGTGGCGCTTGGAAACGCGTTGCGCGCCAACGTTGGCGAAGCGCGCATGATCGAATCAGCGCTGCGGTCGGCGCAAACCGCCGCGTCGGCGTTGGTGGCCGAGCACATCGAATGGGCGTTGGCGCCATCGGCGCCCACCGCCTTCGACAACACAATCCAGGGAACCCCACGATGATTCAGCGCCGACGTTTTAATGCCGCCCTCATCGCTACCGCGACAGCGGCCGGCGCAACCGCGCTGCCCGCGTCGGCACAGCGCGCGGTGAAGCTCGAGGGATTCACCTTCCCCGGTGAGATCACGGTCGCGGGCGTGAAGCTGCTGCTGAACGGCGTGGGCCTGCGGCAAGTGGCATGGCTGAAGGGTTATGCAGCGGGGCTGTACCTGACTCAGAAGGCCACCAACCAGCAAGAAGCACTTGCGGCGCCCGGCCCCAAGCGTGTGTCGATGCGCATGCTGATTGACGGGCCGTCTGAAGAGTTCGCGAAGGCCTTCATGCGCGGTGTCAACCGCAACGCGCCGCCTGACAAGCTGGCTGCGATGCAGGAACGTGTGCAGCGCTTCGATGCCATCGTGCGGCGCATTGGGTCGATCCGCAAAGGCGACCTGATCGATGTGGAGTGGCGTCCAGGCGAAGGCACAGTGGCGCTGGTGAACGGCAAGCAGCGCGAAGAGCCGGTGCCCGGCGAGGAACTGTTCGTCGCGCTGTTGAAGATCTACATCGGCGACAGGCCGACAGACCCCGAACTGAAGACAGGCCTGCTTGGTGGCCCGGTGCGCTGACCTGCGCGCAGGGCACGACACGTTAAGCTGATCCCCACCAACTTCCAACAACCCTCAGGAGAGCATCCCGATGAACGTCGGCAACTTTTTTCGTGCGGCACGTACCACCGCACGCACTGCTGCGATCACGAGCGTGGCCGTGGCTGCGATCGGCGCCGCTGCGCAGTCTTACCCGGCCAAGTCGGTCCGGCTGGTCGTGCCCTTCGCACCTGGCGGCACCACCGACATCATCGCGCGGATCATTGGCGAGAAGGCCAACCTGGCGCTGGGGCAAACGCTGGTGGTCGAGAACAAGGCCGGCGGCGGTGGATCGATCGGTGCGCTCGAAGTGGTTCGCGCACCGCCCGACGGCTACACACTGAGCATGGCGACGGTATCGACGACCGCGGCCAACCCGGCCATCAACACGAAGATCGGCTATGACCCGACGACCGACTTCGTGCCTGTGATCAACATCGCGGCGACGCCGAACGTGATCGCGGTGCATCCATCGTTTCCGGCCCGGGACTACAAGACGTTCATCGAGGTGCTGAAGAAGAACCCGGGCAAGTACAGCTACGCAAGTTCGGGCACCGGCGGCATCGGCCACCTGCAGACCGAACTCTTCAAGAGCTTGGCTGGCGTGTTCATCGCGCACATTCCGTACCGCGGCGCTGGCCCCGCGTTGAACGACACCGTCGCCGGCCAAGTGCTGGTGATCTTCGACAACATCCCCTCGGCGTTGCCCTTCATCAAAGACGGACGCCTGATCCCGATCGTGGCGGCCGCGCCGCAGCGGCTGGCTCAACTGCCGAACGTGCCGACGTTCAAGGAAGTGGGCCTCGAGCCCGTAAACCGCATGGCGTACTACGGCGTGCTGGCACCCAAGGGCACGCCGAAAGACGTGGTCGACAAAATCCACGCCGCGGTGAAGAAGACGGCCGAGTTGCCCGACGTGAAGAAGCGCATCGAGGACACCGGCTCACTGATGGTGCTGAACACGCCCGACGAGTTCGCCAAACAGATCCAGGCCGAATACGCGGTCTACAAGAAGGTGGTCGAGCAGCAGAAGTTGAAGCTCGACTGACTGATTGCCCGACGACGCTTCTTGGTGGGACCAGCCACGACGAAACATGGCACGAGCGACGACGCGAGCGACGAGGCTATTGACGCCTTCACCGCCGCGTTGTGGCTCGAAGACGGCCTATCGGTCAACACGCGCGAGGCCTACCGGCGCGACCTGCGGTTGTACGCCGACTGGCTCGTCAAACAGAAGGTAGCGACGATCGACGCGAGCCGCGAGCCGCATCTGCTGGCGTACATCGCGGCGCGGCACGCGGCCACGCGCGCGACAACGGCGAATCGGCGGCTTTCGGTCTTCAAGCGCTACTTCCGCTGGGCGCTGCGCGAAAAGCGCATCGATCAAGACCCGACGTTGCGCCTGTCCAGCGCGCGCCAACCACTGCGCGTGCCTCTGTCGCTGAGCGAGGCCCAGGTCGAAGCACTGTTATGTGCTCCGGACGAAACCAAGCCGCTGGGCCTGCGCGACCGCGCGATGCTCGAGCTGATGTACGCCAGCGGCCTGCGCGTGAGTGAACTGGTGTTGCTGAAGAGCGTGCACCTCAGCCTGTCGGACAACGTGTTGCGCGTGACCGGCAAAGGCGACAAGGAGCGTGTGGTGCCTTTCGGCGAAGAAGCCTGCGCATGGCTCATGCGCTACCGGCAAGAGGCGCGCGGTGACATCCTGGGCCGGCGAACCAGCGACGCGCTCTTCGTCACCGGCCGCGGCGCCGCGATGACGCGGCAGATGTTCTGGCGCATCGTCAAAGCCTGCGCGGTGAAGGCGGGCGTGAACGCACCGCTGTCGCCGCACACCTTGCGACACGCCTTCGCGACCCACCTGCTGAACCACGGCGCCGACCTGCGCGCGGTGCAGATGCTGCTTGGGCACGCCGACATCTCGACGACGACGATCTACACCCACGTGGCCCGCGAGCGGCTGCGCGCGCTGCATGCACAACACCATCCGCGCGGTTGAGCCCGTAGAGCCCGTTGATCACGACACCCTAAACCGGGACCGACCCATGACATCACGCCCGAAGACCACGCGCCGGCCCGGCATCGATCGTCGCACGGCGATGACAGCACTTGTCGCGCCAACGCTGCTCGGCCTGATGCCGCGCCGCGCGCAGGCAACGCTGCCGTCGGCAAGCTACACCGTGATCGCGACTGACTTTGTCGGCGGCGTGAACTTCATCGACGGCAACGTCCGTTGCGCGATCAACCCCGCGGGCCGCGTCGCCTTCATGGCGTCGCAACTGTTGCCGCCGCCGACCTTCCAGAAGGCACTGTTCCATGGCAACGGTGGCTCGCTGGTGAAGCTGGCAACCGAGTCGCGCGGCTACGCCGCCGTCACCGCCCTGCAGATCGGCACCTCGAACCGTGTGGCCATCGCGGCCACGCGAACGGCCAGCGGCTCGACCTGGCGCGGCGTCTATCGCGTCACGAAGCCGACGGTCACGACGCTGTACGAGGGCTCACTGCCTTACTCGTTCGGCAACCCGCCGCCAGCGCAGTCGCGGCTGGTGATCTCGATCGACGGCACCACGCTGGCCTTCGCGTCGTTGGTCAGCGGGCAGGGCGGTCTCTATCGATCCACGTTTGCCGGCCCGCCGACGCTGCTGCGGCAAGGCAGCGGCGTCTTCTATAACAACCGTGCGATCGGCGTCGTCGGCCCCGGTGGCCCGGTGGCGGCCGAGATGGAGTACACGGATCCCAACGCTGGCCTGACGCGCGGCGCGCTCGTGTTCGATTCGACCGCCGACTCGCTGGGCACGATCGAAAGCACCGTCGAGCGCGGTGGCATCGGCCTGCAGATCGAGCTGGCACTGAACGGGTTGGGGCAGATGGTGTTCGCGGTGAACACCGCGGTCAACGTTCAGTACTTCAGCCTGCCGCTCGGCGGCGGCGTACCCACGAGCACACTCGCGGTCCCGGCAGGCGTGCACGTCTCCACGCCGACCGCTTTCGGCAGCCCGTTCACGTTCACGACGATCGCTGCGGCGACCGACGGCTTCTCGAACTTCGGCAAGGTCGCGATCAACAACTCGGGCGCAGTGGTGTTCGAAGCCACGAACGTACCCGGTCGCTCGGGCATCTTCCATGGCAACGACCCGATCGCCGATGTGGTGGCCGTCACCGGCGAGAACGCCGTGCTGGCAGGCCAGAACCACTTCTTCTCGATCGTGCGCCTGGGCGGCTTGAACAACGCCGGACAGGTGGCGTTCCAGACCAGCGATTTCAGGACGACCGACCAGCAGGTCTGGCGGGCGCAGCTATCGGGTCTGGGCATAACGCTCCGCCAACGCCTTCAAGCTCGCCAGCCCTTTCTCGAAGTCGCCGCCGACCATCGAGTCCATGTCGAAGAACAGCGTCATCACCTTGTTGAGAAACGGCATCGGCCCGCGCATCGCCCACGTCACGTTCGTGGCGTCGCCTTGCGGCGCGAGCGAGAACTCGATGACGTTGTGCGCTTCCATCGGCTTCGTGAAGTCGAGCTTGTAGGTCACCTTCGAGCCTTCCTGTGCGTCGGTCAACTCCATGCGGCCTTCGCCCGACTTGCTGCCTTGCCACGTGTACGCAGCGCCTTTGCCCGAGGTCGCACCCGCGTACGTGATCTTCGACGTTGGGTCTTGAAGCGCGAACGGGTTCCAGGTGTTGAACGCCTTCAGGTCGCTGATCAGCGGATAGAGCTTGGACGGCGGTGCCTTGACGAGCGTGGAACGATGGACCGTGAAGCTGTCGGGCCGCGTGGTCGCGAAGCCGAGCACGGCGACGATGACGACGACGAGCGTGGCGAGGATCTTCTTCAGCATGGTCATGGGCAGGTCCTTTCGTCGGGTTTCGAGGTCGGCCATGCCGACTCGGGTGGGTCGCTCGACGTGGCTTGTACCAGCGACGCGATCTCGAGGTCGCTGAAGCCGGCGCGCCGTCGGGCTTCGAGATTGAAGGGCGGCCTGACGCTGGGTGCCTTGTGTTCGTGCGACAACCGGGCCATGCAGGCGATGGGATCTTCGCGGCGCTGCTCGCAAAGGTGATGGAACCAGCGGTTGCCGATGGCGACGTGGCCGACCTCGTCGCGCAGGATGACGTCCAGCACCTCGACTGCGCGCACATCACCGGCCTGCCGCAACCGTTCCTGCATGCCCGGCGTCACGTCGAGGCCGCGCGCCTCGAGGATGCGCGGCACCAGCGCCATGCGCGCCAGTACGTCGCCAGCGGTGCGCTGCGCCATCTGCCACAGGCCATCGTGGGCGTCGAAGTCGCCGTAGTCGAAACCCAGCGCGCGCAGGTGCTCCCGCACCAGTTCGAAGTGCCGCGCTTCTTCGGCGGCGACGAGCAGCCAGTCGCGGTAGTAGGGCTGCGGCATGCCGGCAAAGCGCCAGCAGGCGTCCAGCGCGAGGTTGATCGCGTTGAACTCGATGTGCGCCACCGCATGCATCAGGGCCGCGCGGCCTTCGACGTTCGCGATCGCGCGCCGCGGCACGTGCGTCGGATGCACAAGACGAGGGCGGTCGGGCCGGCCGGGTACGTCGGCGGGTTCGCGCAGATTGGCGTCGACGTCGACGATGACTTCGCGACGCGCGTCCCACACGGCGTGAACGGCCCGCACCTTCGCGCCCGGGTCGCGAATCACGAGTGCGTCGAGCGCGAGGCGGCGCAGTTCCATGCGATGCATGGTAGCGACGGTGCCTGCGTGCCTCTCTTCGCGGTTCCTACAATGCCCGAGCATGGCAATCTACCGTTTGAACGACGATGAACCCGTGGTCCCGGCCACGGCCTGGGTGGCCGAGAGCGCGCAGGTCATTGGCCGCGTGCGCCTGGGTGAATACGCCAGTGTCTGGTACGGCGCGGTTCTGCGCGGCGACAACGAGTGGATCAACATCGGTGACCGAAGCAACGTGCAGGAAGCCGCGGTGCTGCACGTCGACCCCGGGCGGGCTTTGACGATCGGACGTGGCGTCACGATCGGTCATCAGGCGATGGTGCATGGATGCACGATTGGTGACGGCAGCCTTGTCGGCATTCAGGCGGTGGTGCTGAACGGCGCGCGCATCGGGCCGCGCTGCCTGATCGGTGCCGGCGCCATCGTGACCGAAGACAAAGAGTTTCCCGAAGGCTCGCTGATCCTCGGCGCGCCTGCGAAGGCGGTGCGCAGTCTTTCTGCGCAGCAAATGGAACACATCGCGGGGGCGGCCGAACGGTATGTCGAGAACGCGGCGCTGCATCGAAGCGGCGTCGTGCGCATCGCCTGATGGACGAACTGCACACCTTCTTGTTCGAGGGCAAGCCCGTACGTGGGCTTTTCGTTCGGCTGTCACGCGGCTGGCCTTCGCTGCTGTCGCGCCGCGAACCTGGCGACGAACATCCGCCCGCCGTGCGCCGCATGCTGGGCGAGATGACGGCCGCGGCGGTGCTGATGCACGCCAACCTGCGTTACGCGGGCACGCTGGTGCTTCAGATCTTCGGCGACGGTCCAGTCAAGCTGGCCGTGGTGGAGGTGCAGCCGGGGCTTGCCTATCGCGCCACGGCCAAGGTCGTCGGTAACGTCGACGACGACGCCGACCTTGCGTCGATGGTGAACTGCCAAGGCGCAGGGCGCTGCGCCATCACGCTGGACCCCGCCGACAAGAGCCAAGGGCAGCAGCCCTACCAGGGCGTGGTCGACCTGCGCGCCGGGAGCGACCATGGCGAGGGGGCGGGTAACGGCAATTTGGGCGTGGCCGCGGTGCTCGAGCACTACATGCAGCAGTCGGAACAGTTGTCGACGCGATTCATGCTGGCCGCCGACGACGAAAGTGCGGGTGGCATGCTGCTGCAGCGCCTGCCGCTCGAGGGCGAAGGCAACCTCGAGGGTCTGGCAGCCGCGACACCAACCATGGCCATCGCAATGACCACCGACGAAGGCGAGCGCGCGTTCGAACACGCGTCGGTCCTGGCCGCCACGCTGTCCGACGACGAAATGCTGCGCGCTGACGTGATGGTGGTGCTGCGCAAGCTCTACTGGGAAAGCGACCTGCGCTTGTTTGACGCTCGCCGGCCCGCCTTTGCCTGCCGCTGTTCACGCGACCGTGTGCGTTCGATGCTCCAGTCACTGGGGCGCGGTGAGGTGGTGTCGGTACTGGAAGAACGCGGCGAGGTCGAAGTTGCCTGCGACTTCTGCGGGCTGCGCTACCGCTTCGACGCCGTCGACGTTGGCGAGATGTTCGCCCTGCGCATCGACCAGCCGCCAGGGTCCAGCGCGATCAACTGATCGCCGTCCTCTATAATCGTGGGCTTCCTTCAGGGAAGGCATGTCGGCTCGCTGGCATGCAACGGACGACCAGCGCTTGCGCCCGTTCGACCTTCAACCCCTTGCCGCCTGGCACACCGACGCGTGCCGCGGCTTCCGGAGCCCAGCAGTCCATGCAGGGCAAAGGAATCCACGAGGAGAATCGATGCGTCACTATGAAATCATCTTGCTGATCCACCCGGATCAAAGCGAGCAGGTTCCCGCCATGCTCGAGCGTTACAAAACCCTGGTCACCGGTGCCGGTGGCAAGGTTCATCGGGTCGAAGACTGGGGTCGCCGCCAGCTTGCCTACATGATCAACAAGCTTGCCAAAGCGCACTACCTGTGCCTGAACATCGAGTGCTCGGCGGAAACGCTGAGTGAGCTCGAGACGGGGTTCCGCTTCAACGACGCCGTGCTTCGCCACCTGACTGTTCTGCGGCCCAAAGCCGACACCAACCCGTCGGTGATGATGAAGCAGGTCGAGCGCGAAGAGGCCCGCAAGTCACCGCAACCGGAGCAGGCCGCCTGAAGCCGGCGGCCGCCTCGCCACCCACGGCTTACAACCACCTGAGCTTGCGCGCACGCATCATCGAACGCGGCGTGTTGCGCTACACACCTGCCGGACTCCCCGCGATGGACCTCGTGCTGCGGCACGAAGGCGAATCGGTCGAAGTGGGAACCCCTCGGCAGGTGGTGCTCGAGGTGAAGGCCAAGGCGATCGGAGCGCAGTTGCTCGAGGCACTGCGGCCGATCAGCGGCGAAGCGGACTTCACCGGTTTTGTGGCGACGGGGCGCAACGGGCGTGGTGTCGTGTTCCATCTGCACGCCGTCGAGCCTGTCGCGTCCTCACCCGAATAACGCTGGTCACATTCGAATTTCCAGGAGATCACCATGCCCCCACCTCGTGGCAAAGGCCGGTTCAGCAAAGACCGCAAACCCAAACGCAACCAGCAGTCGCTGCTGTTCAGGCGTAAGCGCTTCTGCCGCTTCACCGTCGCCAAGGTCGAAGAGATCGACTACAAAGACGTCGACACCCTGCGCGACTTCATCGGCGAGAACGGCAAGATCACGCCTGCACGCCTGACCGGCACGCGGTCCTACTACCAACGCCAACTCACGACCGCCATCAAGCGTGCGCGTTACCTGGCGCTGGTTCCCTACAGCGACCAGCACAGGGTCTGACCGGGAGTCATCAATATGCAAGTCATCCTGTTGGACAAGGTCGTCAACCTCGGCAACCTCGGTGATGTCGTCCGGGTCAAAGACGGCTTCGCGCGCAACTACCTCATTCCGACGCAGCGTGCGCGCCGCGCCACCGAGGCCGCGCTCGAGGAATTCAAGACCCGCCGCGCCGATCTCGAGAAGGCCGCGGCCGACAAACTGGGCGTCGCGCAAGCCGCGGGCGCGAAGCTTGCCGGCATCACGGTAGCGATCACGCAGAAGGCCGGCGTCGACGGTCGTCTGTTCGGTTCGGTCACCAACAACGACATCGCCATCGCGTTGCGCAAGCAGGGCTTCGCCGATGTGCAGAAGTCGCAGGTGCGCCTGCCGACCGGCCCGTTGAAGCACGTGGGTTCGCACCCCGTCAGCGTGGCGCTGCACGGCGACGTGGTCAGCGACATCACCGTGACAGTGATGGGCGAAACCGACTGACGCCCGCTTAGCCCGCTTCACGCTGATGCCTGACGGCGCCCGCAAGGGCGCCGTTGTTGTTTCAGCCCTGCAATTTCCACAGGGCCTGCCTTCTTATGCACAGCCTGTCCGCAGGCTTGTGCCTCGCTGTCGCCAGCGTCGATCGTTAAGCTTCGTCAGCCATGAAACAACCCCCACGCTCGCGATGCTCGCTGCCCCCCGAGGGGGCTGTCAGTGGTTTCGGAACGGCCGGGCGCCACTGACATGTCCGCCGTCTTCGAATCCCGCCAAGACCCGTCGTCCGACGACGAGATCGCGCGCCTGCGCGTACCACCGCATTCCATCGAAGCCGAGCAGAGCGTGCTGGGCGGTCTGCTGCTGGACAACAGCGCGTGGGACCGCGCCGCCGACTTGCTGCGCGACACCGACTTCTATCGCTACGAACACCGCTTGATCTACGCCGCGGCAGGTGCATTGGTCGCAGCGACGAAGCCCGCCAACGTCATCACCGTCTTCGAGCAATTGCAGACACTCGGAAAAGCCGAAGCCTGCGGCGGCATCACCTACCTCAACGCGTTGGCGCAAAGCGTGCCCAGCGCCGCGAACATCCGCCGCTACGCCGAAATCGTCCGCGAGCGCGCGATCCTGCGCAAGCTGATCGAAGCCAGCGACGACATCGCCACCAAGGCCTTCAACCCGCAGGGCCGCACGGTCAGCCAGATCCTCGACGAAGCCGAAGGCCGCATCTTCCAGATCGGCGAAGAAGGTTCACGCTCGCAGCAGGGCTTCCAGAGCATCGACAAGCTCGTGGTGCAGTTGATCGACCGCGTGACCGAACTGCACGAGAACGGCGCCGAAGAAGTGACGGGCGTGCGCACCGGCTTCTACGACTTCGACCGCATGACCGCGGGCATGCAGCCGGGTGACCTGATCATCCTTGCGGCGAGGCCCAGTATGGGCAAGGCGCAGCCGCTCGACGCGCGCGTGCGCACACGGTGTGGTTGGAAGGCGATGGGCGACCTCGAGGTGGGCGACGCCGTGGCGTCGGTCGACGGCCACCCGTCGATCGTCACCGGCGTGTATCCACAAGAAGGCGAGCGCCAGGTCTTTCGCGTGCGCTTCAGCGACGGCCGCAGCGCCGAGGCCTGCGCCGAGCACCTATGGCAGGTGCACTGCCGCCACTGGAAAGCACCGCGCGTGCTGCGCACCGACGAGCTGCAGCTTCTGCTGACCAAGAGCCGCTACCGCGACCGCGTCTGGATAGAACGCGCATCGGGCGACTTCGGCCATCGTGATCCACTGCCGATCGACCCGTGGCTGCTGGGGTGCCTGCTCGGCGACGGAAGCCTGACCGGCAGCGGGTCGGTGCGCTTCTCGACGGCCGAGCCGCAGGTGGCGGAACTGGTCGGTGCGCGTGTCGCCGGCCATGCGATGACCGTGGTGCATGCAGGGGCCTACGACTGGCGCATCGTGCGCGAAGACCGCGGGCACGTTGCAGGCCTGTTCGGCAACCAGCCCAACCCACTGCGCATGGCGCTCGAGGCGTTGGGTCTGTCGGGCCTGACCAGCGACCGCAAGTTCATACCTCGCCTGTACCTCGAGGCCGACCGTGAACGGCGCCTGGACCTGTTGCGAGGCCTGCTCGACACCGACGGTTGGGTCGAGCGCTGGGGCAGCGTGCGCCTGTCGACCTCGAGCCGCCGCCTTGCTGACGACGTGGTCGAGCTGGTTCGCTCGCTCGGCGGCTGGTGTTCGATGTCGACCAAGCAGCCGCACTTCACCAACGTGGCCGGCGTGCGCATGGCCGGGCTGCCCGCGTACGTGCTGCACATCTCGCACCCCGAGCCGCGGTCGTTGTTCCGCCTGCACGCCAAGCAGGCGAGGGCGCCCGAGCGGTGGAAGCGACAAAAGCGACTGACCGTCTCGTCGATCGAACCGACGCGCGTCGCGCCTTGCCGATGCATTTCGGTCAGCCACCCCACGCGGCTGTACATCACCGACCAGGACGTGGTCACGCACAACACCGCGCTCGCTTTGAACATCGCCGAACACGTCGCCGTGCAGGAAGGCCTGCCGGTGGCGGTGTTCTCGATGGAAATGGGCGCGTCGCAACTGGCGCTGCGCATGGTGGGCTCGTTGGGCCGCATCGACCAGCAGCACCTGCGCACCGGCGCGTTGCGCGACGACGAGTGGACGCGGCTGACCGAAGCGGTCGACAAGCTCGGCAAGGCATCACTCTTCATCGACGAATCACCCGCGCTGAACCCGGCCGAAGTGCGAGCGCGGGCGCGCCGACAGGCACGGCAATGCGGCAAGCTCGGGCTGATCGTCGTCGACTACCTGCAGCTGATGAGCGGCACGTCGGGCAGCGACGAGAACCGCGCGACCGAACTCGGCGAAATCTCGCGCGGCCTGAAGGCGCTGGCGAAGGAGCTGCAGTGCCCGGTGATCGCGCTGTCGCAGCTCAACCGCAGCGTCGAGACCCGCAATGACAAGCGGCCGATGATGAGCGACCTGCGCGAGTCCGGCGCGCTGGAGCAAGACGCCGACATCATCATGTTCATCTACCGCGACGACTACTACAACAAAGAGAGCAAGGAGCCGGGCGTCACGGAAATCATCATCGCCAAGCAGCGCAACGGGCCGGTGGGGACGGTGAAGCTGACGTTCTTGAAGCCGCTGACGCGGTTCGAGAACATGGCGCCGGGGGCGGGGGATGGTGGGTATTGAGGCTTCGAGTCGTTAGCCGCGCCGCGGCTTCACCCTCGACGCCGCCAGCTTCGCATTCACCCGCGCCACCTCCACGTCGGCATCGAACGCCAACGCCACCCCCATCCTTCGCTTGACGAAGCTTTCGGGCTTGCCGAAGAGGCGCACGTCGCTGTTCGGCACGCGCAGAGCGTCGGCCACGCCGTCGAACACGACGCCCTTGGCGTCGACGCCGCCGTAGATCACCGCGCTGGCGCCTGGGCTCTTCAGCGTGGTATCGACCGGCAGCCCCAGGATTGCGCGGGCGTGGAGTTCGAATTCGTTTTGCCACTGCGTGGTCATCGTCACCATGCCGGTGTCGTGCGGGCGCGGGCTGACTTCGCTGAACCAGACCTGGTCGCCCTTCACGAAGAGTTCGACGCCGAAGAGGCCCTGGCCGCCCAGGTTGTCGGTCACGGCTTTGGCGATCTGGCGTGATCGTTCCAGGGCCGCGGGGTGCATCGGGTGAGGCTGCCAGCTTTCGACGTAATCGCCGCTGACTTGCACGTGGCCGATGGGTTCGCAGAAGTGCGTGGTGACCGCGCCGCTCGCGTCGAGCGCACGCACCGTCAATTGCGTGATCTCGTAGTCGAAGTCGATGAAGCCTTCGACGATCACGCGGCCGTGGCTGACGCGCCCGCCCGCCATCGCGTACTCCCACGCCTTCGCCACGTCGGCCTTCGTGTCGATCTTGCTCTGGCCCTTGCCGCTCGAGCTCATCACCGGCTTGACGATGCACGGGTAGCCGATCGCTGGGCTGTGCGCGCCGCCGTCGATCGCGGCTTGAAGTTCGGCGAGTGAATCGCAGAAGCGGTAGGGGCTTGTTGGCAGCCCGAGCGTTTCGGCTGCGAGGCGGCGGATGCCTTCGCGGTCCATCGTCAGCCGCGCAGCGCGTGCGGTGGGGATCACGCGAACGGTGCCAGCGGCTTCCAGCGCTTCGAGCACCGGCGTGGCGATGGCTTCGATCTCGGGCACGACGAGGTCGGGGCGTTCGTCGAGGATCAGCTTGCGCAGCGCATCGGCGTCGCTCATCGCGATGGTTCGCGCGTGATGCGCCACCTGCTGACCGGGTGCGCCTTCGTAGCGGTCAACGGCGATGGTCTCGACGCCCAGGCGTTGCAGCGCGATCAGCACTTCTTTGCCGAGTTCGCCTGCGCCCAGCAGCATGACGCGCGTTGCGTTGGGAGTGTTGGGTGTGCCGAGCGGTTTCGTGTGAGTCATGGCAAGCAGCGCCGAAGTCGGGAAGAAGTTGCGGCGTATTGTCGGGCGACGATGAACGAACGCTCCCGTCGTGCTCGAGGCTTCATCGGCGTGCTGATGCTCGACACGCGCTTCCCGAGGTTGCCCGGCGACATCGGCCATCCGCAGACGTTCGAACGCGCCGGCATCCCGGTTCGCCTGAGCGTCGTTGCGGGTGCGACGCCACGGCGCGTGGTTGCGCGTGATGCCGACGAAGCGCTCGTCGCCCCCTTCGTCGAAGCCGCGATCGAGCTTGCTGCGCAAGGTGCGGCGCTTGTCACCACCAGCTGCGGATTCCTGGCGGCGCATCAGGCGGCGTTGCAGAGTGCGATCGACGTGCCGGTGTTGTCTTCGAGCCTGTTGTGGTGCCGGCGCTTGGCACGGCCCGGCATCGTCACGATCGATGCAACGGCGCTTGGGCCGCAAGCGTTGAACGGCGCGGGTGTGCCGCCGGGCACGCCGGTGCAGGGGCTCGACCCGACGGGCGCGTTCGCCACCGGCATCCTCGGCAATGCATCGACGCTCGATCACGACCAAGGCTGCATCGACGTGATCGCTGCCGCACGTCGCTTGATCGACCTTCACCCCGATGTCGAAAACATCGTCCTCGAGTGCACGAACATGCCGCCGTATCGCGAAGCGGTCACGCGCGCCACCGGACGGCGCGTGCACGATATAGAGACGCTGGTGCTCGACGCGTGGCGCGAGCTGGTTTAGGCGACGGACAGCACCAGATTCCCCGAGAGCTTTCCGCTCTCGACCGCCTCGTGCGCGTCGACGATGCGATCCAGCGGTAGGCGATCGGCCACGTTGTGGATGAGCCCGCCTTTGGCGAGGAAGCGTTGCAGCGCGCCTTGCGAACGTGCGCGGTCGGCGTCATTCAAGTGATAGACCATGAAGAACTTCAGCTGGATGTTCTTCGAAATCAGCGTCACGAACGGCAGGTTCAGCGGCTGCGGGCTGCTGCCGTAGGCGACAACTTCGCCGCCGGTGCGCAGCATCTCGAGGTCACTCGCGCCGTTGACGGCAACGTCCATCTCGATGATGCGATCGACGCCGATGCCGTTCGTCAGATCACGCACACGCTCGACCAGCGGCTCGGTCTTGTAGTTGACGACGCCGTCCGCGCCGGCTTCGCGCGCGAGCTTGGCTTTGGCGTCGCCGCTGACCGTGGTGATGACGCGCGCCGCGCCCATGCGTGCAGCAAACTGGATGGCGTAGTGCGACACCGCGCCTGCCGCGCCTGCGATCAGCACCGTCTTGCCCGCGACGCCGCCGTCCATCGCCACCGCGTGCATTGCCGTCATGCCGGGAATGCCCAGGCACGCGCCGGCTTCACCGCTGACGCCTTCGGGCAAGGGCACCGCCTGGCGCGCGGGCAGGCAGCAGAACTGCGCTGCGGTGCCGAACGGCCGACCCCAAGCGGCGTTCCACAGCCACACGCGTTCGCCGATGCGGCGCGCGTCCACACCGTGGCCCACGCGGTCGATCACGCCCATGCCGTCGCTGTGCGGGATCACACGGGGGAAGGGCATGGTGCGCGTGCGTGCGCCACCGCGCGACTTCACGTCGGACGGGTTGACACCCGACCACGCGATGCGCACGCGCACCTCACCGGGTGCGGGTTCGGGGTCGGGAAGGTCGACCAGTTGCAGGACCTCGCGGGCGAGGCCGACGGTTTCGTAGTGGGCGGCTTTCATAGCGGGACGATAGCTTGAACTCAAGACTGTGAATATGTACAGTATCGATATGACAGCACCGCGCCGGCACATCCCCATCCTCGAGGCCGATCCGCACGACCGAGACCCGCGCGAGCCGGCTGCGTTGAAAGGTCGCGGAACCGCGTGGACCATCGCGTCGCGCTACGCGAACGATGACCGAAGTGCGTTCGACGATGGCTGGGGCACGCTCGACGATCAGGTCGCTGCGCTCGAGGAGAGCGACGAGGCCATCGTCACCCAGGTCACCGAACAGCAGGTGCGCAGCATCCTTGCCAGCAACGAATCGCCCGACATCCCGTTCGACCAGTCGATCAACCCCTACCGCGGCTGCGAGCATGGCTGCGTGTACTGCTTCGCGCGGCCCACTCACGCGTATCTCGACCTGTCGCCGGGCCTCGATTTCGAAACGAAGCTGATCGCGAAGGTCAACGCCGCGCAGCGCCTGCGCGAAGCGTTCTCGAAGGCGCGCTACGTGCCCAAGCCGCTGAACATCGGGTCGGCCACCGATGCGTATCAGCCCATCGAACGCAAGCTGCGCATCACGCGGTCGGTGCTCGAGGTGTTGAGCGAATACCAGCACCCGTTCTCGATCGTCACCAAGTCATCGGGCATCGAACGCGACCTCGACCTGATCGCGCCGATGGCGGCGCAGAACATGGCCGCGGCCTACGTGTCGGTGACCACGCTCGACCCCGCGCTGGCGCGCATTCTCGAGCCGCGCGCTGTGGCACCCGTGCGCCGCATTGAAACCATTCGGCGGCTGGCGCAAGCCGGCGTGCCGGTGGGCGTGAGCGTGTCGCCGATCATTCCGTTCATCAACGAGCCTGAGCTCGAGCGCATTCTCGAGACCGCACGTGAAGCTGGGGCAACGTCGGCGTTCTGCATCGTCGTGCGGCTGCCATGGGAGATCAGCCCGCTGTTCCGGCAGTGGCTCGACCACCACTTCCCCGACCGCGCAGCGCGTGTGATGGCGCGCATCCGAGAGATGCGCGGGGGCCGCGACAACGACCCGAACTTCGGCTCGCGCATGATCGGGCAGGGCGTGTGGGGGGCGCTGCTAAGCCAGCGGTTCCACAAGGCGACGAAGCGGCTGGGCTTTGTCGAACGACGCGCGCCGCTGGACCACAGCCGGTTTCGAACGCCGAGCCAGTTGCGAGGTGGTGGTAGCGCCGTGGCCGCTGTTGCATCGGCCGCCACGGCATCGGCCGTCACCGTGGCGCAGTTGCCGCAGGCGTCGCTCTTCAACGTCCCCTTCGTCGAACGTGAGGGCGCTGCCGATGCCCCATGATCGCGCTCACTCAATGCACGAGGTAAGCTATCTTCATGTGCGGGTTCTCCAGCACCTCGCGACCGACAGTCGACGATTCGCTGTCCTCCTGCGAGACCTGCAGGTGGTTCTCGCCCAGCGGGTTGAGCAGCGGGTGCACGATAGAGCTCTCGCGCAAACCGCACGCCGAGCGCCGGGCATTGGCGGTCAGTGGTAGTCGTCTTCCCTCTGATGCCGAATCGCCGATACGGCCACCTCGTCTTCGCCGATGATCTCGAACAGAGCAACGTAGCCCGAGCGATCGAAGGGGACCACGAGTTCGCGTTCGAGCGGGTTGCTGCCTACTTTGCGGCAGGTGTACGGGTTGGTTTCGAGGATTCGCATTTCCCTTTGGATGGCGTCGATCGCTCGCAGCGGCAGGTCGAAGTCGCCGTGCTGCATCGCAAGGTCGACCAAGAACTCCTCGAGCCGCTGTAAGTCCTCCAGCGCCTCGCGCGTGAGGCGAACCGAGAAACTCACCGCTTCGCGCCAACCGTGCTCTTGCTCTTGCTCTTGGCCTTGCGAAGCGCCTGCGTTCGTAAGAGCAGGCGTCCGCGCATGTCCTCGAGGACCTTGTCAGCGACGTAGAACTCGCCTGTGCGCTTCGCTCTAGCAAGTGAGGCCCGTCCCCGGGCCAGGAACTCCTCCTGCGCCTTGCGTCGTCGGGCCGTTTGGACGGCAGCCGCCTCCACGAACTCGGAAAGGCTCTCGCCGTCGTGCAGGACGGCTTCGATTTCCTCGCGGACGGAAGGCTCGACTCGGACGGGCGGCAGTTGGGCAGTCTTCATGCACCAGAATGTAGTGCAGATGCTATGCGGCGTCCAGCAGAACGACGGCTCGCTGCGCCGGAGCCAGTCGAAGGTGTCGAACGGCAGTATCGCGACGCAGCTGGTCCGTAGCGCGACGAGGCCGTGGTGGGTCCTGTCGTCAGCACACCAAGGCTTGGGCCACATCGTCTGCCTGGGGCATGGCCGCCAGTTCGTCTGCCACGCGAATCGCGGCCGCCACGAGCGACGGCTCTTCATGCAGCCGCTGTAGCGCCCGATGGATGGACAGCTCCGTCTGCTGCTCGCCCTCCAGCGTGATGCCGGCCCCACAGGCGCGCAGGGCGCGTGCATTGCGGAAATGGTCGGCCGCCACGGGCAACAGCAACAGTGGCACGCCCTGGGCCAACGCGCCCAGCACCGTGCCGGCACCGCCATGGCAAGCGCCGACCTGGCAGGTCGCCCATTCGACCGGCAGGTCCAACCAGGGCGCTGCCTGCACATGGGCAGGCCAGCGCTGAGCCGCGTCCACCGGACGACCCAGCGCCGCCCGCACAGTCCACGGGCCCCTGCGCAGCACGTTCAGCAGGCGGTCGAATGCCACTTGCGCGTGATGCACAGTGCCGAAGCTGACCAGCACTCCCTGCCGTGGGCCCAGGCGGCGCCGCACGCCGGATGCTGGCGAGAGCGGCCATCGCGGCCCGTCCGGCAGGGGCTCACCCATGCGCAGCGACGGCGGGCAGATGTCGACATGCCCACCTCGGTGGTTGCCGCTGTCGGCTGGCATCGACAGGCCTTGTGTTTGCCATTGCGGCGCCATGCACGCAGCCGCACCGTCGATCAACGAACGCGGTCGCGGCAACCCGAAACCGTGCGACACCGATCGCAGCCCGCGCAGCGCTGCGGCCAGCGGCGCCGCGTGGGCCATCACGTCGTGCAGCACGAGCTCCGGCTGCCAGGCATCCACCACCGCCAACAATCCGGGCAGCGTAGCCGGCGCATACACACCTGCGAAGAGTCGTGGGGCGAGCCCGGTCGCCAGCTGCGGCGGCGTAAGCGCGGCGCGTTCAGGCCATTGGCGCGACAGTTCGGCCATGGCCCACGCCCTGTCGGGCCCGGCCGTCAGGCACTCGAAGCCGTGCGCTCGCAGCAGCGGCTGCATCGCGGCACCGGCGGCCCAGACGACGGCATGGCCTCGAGCGCGCAGTGCGCGCGCCAGCGGCAGCATCGGCAGGGTGTGACCTACCAGCGGCGGGGCATGGAAGAGGACACGCATGAAGCGACCGCTGGTGGAAACCGTCGCACCACTCGCCGGTCAAGAGGTGGTGATGCCCGCGCGCTGAATCTCGCGTGCCCAGAACTCGAACTCCTGCGCCACCTGACGGCGCATCTGGTGGCCATCTCGCCACTCCACCAAACGCCCGGCGTCTTCGTTCCAGCGGATGAAGTCGGCCTGCCTCGCCACGCGCGACAGCGCGCCCTGCAGCTTCGCCGACACCTCGGCTGGCAGCCCGGCCGGCGCGACCATGCCATGCCATACCGGGTGATCGATACCGGCGAAGCCGGCCTCGGCAAGCGTGGGCACGTCGGGGAGTACGACCAGGCGCTTGGGCGCCATCACCGCGAGCGCCCTGAGCTTGCCTTCCGCGATCTGCGGCAGCACGAGTTGAGTGCCATCGGTCATCAGCGGGACGTCGCCTTTGATCCCCGCCATCAACACGCCCGGGCTGCTCTTGAAGGGGATATGGTTGAACTGCACCTGCGCGGCGTGGGCCAACTGGCTGACGAACAGGTGTCCAGGCGTGCCCATGCCCGCGGTGCCGAAGTGCACCCGCCCGGGCTCTGCGCGTGCGGCGCTCAGCACATCCTCCAGTCGGCGCCACGCCGAGTTGGCGGGCACGGCCAGCACGAAGTAGCCGTGACACCAGATGCCGACGTGGCTGAAATCGTCGAGCGGATGGTAGGGCTGCGGCTTGTACAGACTCGGCGACACGCTCAGGATGCTCAAGTAGGCCGCACCAAGTGTGTGGCCGTCGGGTGCCGAGCGCTTGAGCTCCGCCGCCATCACGGCGCCGCCGCCGCCGGGCTTGTTCTCCACCACCACGGTCTGGCCTAGTTCCGCCTGCAGGCGGCGGCCGAGTTCGCGGTTGGCAACGTCTGGCACCGAACCGGGCACCGTCGGCACCAGCAGGCGAATGGGTCGGGAGTCCTGCGCACGGACCATGGCAGGCGAGACGGCGGCAGCGCCGGCCAGAAGCAGTTGACGTTGTTGCATGACTTGCACCTTTCCGAAGTAAATCGTCGGCTTCCAGCTTAGGGACCACTCGCGACAGCACAAAGCCCACGCGCGGAGCGATCATCGCGAAAAATTCTCTCGACCAGGAGACCTGAATGCAGCACCTTCGCCACTTGCCGGCCTTCGTACAAGCCGCCGAACGAGGCAGCTTCGTCGCCGCCGGCGATGCGCTGGGCCTGAGCGGCTCGGCGATCAGCAAGGCGGTGGCGTTGCTCGAGCAGGAACTCGGTGTTCCGCTGTTCCTGCGCTCGACCCGCGGCATCACACTCACCGGTGACGGTCGTCGTTTCCTGGCGCACTGCCGCAGCGCGCTCGCACTGGTCGATGATGCGTGCGTGCAAGCTGCCAGCGCGCGCAGAGAAGTGCGCGGCACGCTGCGCGTGCTGATGCACCCGATGCCGGGGCGCGCACGTGTGGCCGCCGCCCTGCCGGGTTTGCTGTCGACGCACCCTTTGCTGGACGTGCAGTTGGTCTTCTTCGAGGGCTACCCGGGCCTGGAAGCAGCGGGGGCCGATCTCGCCCTGCTGGTGGGCGATCCTGAACTGGACCGCACCGGCACGGGCCCTACGGCCAACTTGGTGGTGTTGCCGCTGGCGCATAACCCGCTGTGGCTGTGTGCAGCACCGGCCTATCTGCGCCGGCACGGCACACCAGGCGATCCCGACGATCTGGCGCACCACCGCTGCATCGCCATCGTGGCGCCCGGCGGCCAACCGGTGTCGCAGTGGTGCCTGGCCGGCCCGCAGCGGCGCTGTGTCGTCGACGTCTCACCTGCACTGGCGTTCAACGATGGTCCGGCCTGCCGTGCGGCGGCGGTGGCGGGCCACGGCATCGTGCGGCTTCCGGCCATGGCCCTGGAGCATCAGGTGGCTCGTGGCGAGTTGCTGCGGCTGTTGCCCGACTGGTATAGCGCCGCCTCATCCCTGAACCTGGTGTTCCCGGCCAATGCGAGGCGCGTGCCGCGCCTGCGCGCCTTCATTGCATGGATGCAGCAGTTGTTCGCCGACTTGTCACCCGCACGCGCACCCCACCTGAACGGATTTGACGAGCCCGACGCGCCGCTGCACCGCTGGCGTTTGCGCAACCCCATGGCCAGCATGCCGGTGCCCGCGGTGCGTTGACTCTGTGTTATCGCGCCTGCGCCATGGTCGAGCACAGGTCGAACGCGGCACGCAGCCCGTCGATTCGCGCGATGCCGCGGCCCGCGATGTCGAACGCACTGCCGCTGGCGGGCGTGGCCACCGGCACCGGCAGCCCGCCGTGCAGCGTGACGCCGCGCTCGAAGCCCATCAGCTTCATCGCGATCTGGCCTTGGTCGTGGTACATCGACACCACCGCGTCGTAGTCACCACGCCGTGCGGCGATGAACACCGTGTCGGGCGAGAACGGGCCGCGCGCGTCCAAGCCATCGCGCTGCAGCGCACGCACCGCGGGTTCGATCACCTCGATCTCTTCGCGCCCGATCGACCCGCCGTCACCGGCATGCGGGTTCAGGCCCGACACCGCGATGCGCGGCCGCGCGATACCGGCACGCTTCAACGCGCCGTTGATGATGTGCACGGCGTCGTGCACGGCACGTTCGTTGATCAGGTCGGCCACCTCACGCAGCGGCACGTGCGACGTCACGCGTGACGTCCACAGCGCGCCGGTGATGTTGAACTCGCACACGAAGCCCGGCACGCGCCAACGCTTCTGCATCCAGCGCAGTTCGTCTTCTTCGTCCAGCCCACCCAGGCGCAGCGAGTGCTTGTTGAAAGGCGCGAACACGATGCCTTGCGCCGCGCCGCGCTGCACCGCGTCGGTAGCAAGTTCGAGCGAGCGCATCGCACATGCGCCCGACGCGGCGTTCGACTCGCCGATCACGGGTTCGGCCCCTTGCAGCGTGTCGTAGGCCAGCCAGGCGATGCGCCCTGGCGCGACGGCGCCGTCGAAGGTGTCGACGCGTGTGAGCGGCAAGTCAGCGCCTGCGATTCGCCCACCCGACGCCAGTGCGGCCGGGTCAGCGACCAGCAACACGTCGGCAGCGTCGCGGACAGCGGCGTCGCCCAGCAGCTTGCACGCCATTTCAGGGCCGGCACCACTCGGGTCGCCCAGCAGCATCGCCACGCGTGGTCGGATCATGGTCATGGTCATTGCCCTTCCGGCTTGATGTTGGCGTCGCGCACGAGCTTGCCGTAGCGCTCGAACTCACTCTTGTTCATCTCGGTGAACTGCGTTGGCGTCATCACCTGCACCTCGCCGCCCAGGCCCTTGATGCGCGCCTGCACGTCGGGCAGCGTCAGCGCGGCAGTCAGCTCGGCCGCAAGCCGGTCTACCACCGCTTGCGGCGCGCCAGCGGTAACGTACATCGCATACCAGGTCTGGATGTCGACGCCGTCGACGCCTTGCTCGGCCAGCGTCGGCACATCGGGCAACTCGGCGCTGCGGGCGCGCGACGTGACCGCCAGCGGGCGGAACTTGCCGCCCTTGATCTGCCCCATCGCCGAACTGGTGGTGTCGAACATCATGTCGACCTGCCCGCCGATGATGTCGATGTGCGCCTGCGAGCTTCCCTTGTAGGGCACGTGCACGGCCTGCGTGCGTGTGGACAGGGCGAACGCCTCGCCGACGATGTGCTGCGTGCTGCCGATGCCCGAACTGGCGTACTTCACCGCGCCGGGTTTGGCGCGCATGTCGCCCAGCAGGTCCTTCACGCTCTTGTGCGGTGACGTGCTGCTGACCACCAGCACGTTGGGCACCAGCGCGACCAGGCCGATCGGATGCAGGTCTTTCAGCGGATCGAACCTGAGTTTGAGCAGGTGCGGCGCGACCGCCTGGCCGGTGTTGGTGGCCAGCAGCAACGTGGCGCCGTCGGGCGCGGCCTTGGCCGTCAATTCCGCGGCGATGGTGTTGCTGGCGCCAGGGCGGTTCTCGACCGTGATGGTCTGCTTCAAAGCGGGCCCGAGCTTGTCGGCCAGCAGCCGCGCCAGGATGTCGGTGCCACCGCCCGCCGATGCGCCGACCATAATGCGCAGTGGCTTGTCGGGCCAGGGAGTCTGCGCCGCAGAGGGCAGTGAGATCATCGAAAGGGCCATGGTGCCGAGCACGGTGCCCAGCCGCTGCCAGGAACGAAGAAGGGTCATGGTTTGGTCTCCGGTTTATCGATGCGCGCAGTGTCGCTGCCCAGCGCACCACGAGCCCACCACACCATCGTCGTGAAGGCAATGCACAGCCAAGCCGTCCACGCGACATGGCTGGGGTAGTGCGCCCCGCGCAGCACCTGGCCGAAGCCGATCGCAAGACCGAACACGACGATGCCCGCGGCCCACCACCACGCCGTGCGACGCCGCGCATGGCGCCACAACACCGGCACCATCGGCACGAAGCCGAAGGCGCTCGACTCATGACCCGAGGGGAAGCAATGGCCGCCGCCGCCGTCGGCCACGCCCCACGCCCAGTGCGACACGTATTGCGCCGCTCCACCAAATTCGGCCAGGGACCACGGGCAACTGGTCAGGCTCGCGCGCTTCAGCAGCGAAATGCCGACCATGCACGCGATGCAGGTCGCGAGGCACCAAATGCGATCGGCGCGCGGTACGTGCCGCATCGGTCCCATCGGTCGCCAGATACCCAGCACCAGCCATGCAAGAAGCAACGCAGCCACGATGCGCCCACCTTCGTGCAGCGCCATGCTCGTCACGAAGGCGTCGCGCCATGCGAAGCCGTCCGCACTGCCCAGACGACGCATCACCGCAAGGTCAAGCCCCGACGCATCCCACGCGAGAAGCAGGATTAAGGCTGCGCTCAGGAACCGTAGCGACAATCTGGCCATGACTTCGCTCTCGACGGATCAATCCAGCCTGCCACGCTCGCCTTTCGCTTCGGGGCGTTTGCGCCTGTTGGCCTCGGTGCTGCTGGCGTTCATGGTCGTGAACACGCTCGTGCGGCTGGGCCTGTTTGTGTTCAACGGTGAGTGGGACATCGTCACGACGGGGCGCATCGTAGCGGTGATGGTGATCGGCGCTGCCTTTGACCTTGGCGTCGCGGCGTACATGCTGGCGCCGCTGGGGCTGCTGGCGATGGCGTGGCCGACGCGGCGCCGCGGGCTTCGCACCACGTTGGCGGTACTGCTGGTGCCACTGTGCGTGCTGGCGGTTTTTGTCGCGGCCTCCGAGTTCACGTTCTGGAACGAGTTCGCGTCACGCTTCAACTTCATCGCGGTCGACTATCTGATCTACACCAACGAGGTGGTCGGCAACATCCGCGAGTCGTACAACCTGCCGGCGATGCTCGCTGGCGTGGCTGCGGCCACAGGTCTTCTGTGGTGGTTCACGCAACGCGCGATGCGCGGGCACGGTGCCGACGCGATGTCGGCGCGTGCACGCATCGGCTGGGCGGCGGCGCTTCTGGCTGCACCCTTGCTGTCGTTCGAGATTCTCGACGCGCGCATGAAAGAGTTTTCGTCCGACGCGCATGCGAACGAACTGGCCGGGAACGGCTACTTCGACTTCTGGCACGCATTTCGCCACAACGAGATCGACTACGACCGCTTCTATAAAACCATTCCGACCTCACGCGCGCTGACAACGCTGCGCGCCGAAATCGCCGGGCACCGGCCGGTTGTCGAGTTGAACCAGCAGGCCAACGAGCGCTTGGTGTCGCACCCGGGCGAAGCCGAGAAGCGGCTGAACGTCGTTCTGGTCAGTATCGAAAGTTTCTCGGCCGAGTTCATGACGGCCTTCGGCAATACCAAGGGCCTGACGCCGAACCTCGACAAGCTGGCGACGCAGGGGCTGCTGTTCACGCAGCTTTACGCCACCGGTACGCGCACCGTGCGCGGCCTCGAGGCGCTGACGTTGTCGGTGCCGCCCACGCCGGGCCACGCGATCGTGAAGCGGCCCAACAACGACCACCTCTTTACCATTGGCGAGGTGTTTCGCGAGAAGGGCTACGAGCCCATCTACCTCTATGGCGGCTACGGCTACTTCGACAACATGAACGCCTTCTTCGGCGGCAACGGCTACACGGTCGTCGACCGTACCGCGCTTGCGCCGCAGGACATCCACTTCGAAAACGTCTGGGGCGTGGCCGACGAAGACCTCTTCACGCTCACCCTGCGCGAACTCGACGCACGCCACGCGAAGGCAAAGCCCTTCTTCGCGCACGTGATGACCACGTCGAACCACCGTCCCTTCACGTACCCCGACGGCCGCATCGACATTCCGTCGAAAACTGGCCGTGACGGCGGCGTGAAGTACACCGACTGGGCGATCGGCAATTTTGTCGAGCGTGCGCGCGCCAAGCCCTGGTTCCGCGACACGATGTTCGTCTTCGTCGCCGACCACACGCACAAGGGCCGCGGCCGGCAGGAACTGCCGCCCGAGAACTACCTGATCCCGATGGTGATCTACGCGCCCGCGCACGTGACGCCGGGCCGCGTCGACACGCTTTCGTCGCAGATCGACGTGGCGCCGACCGTGCTGGGCATGCTGGCTTTCGAATACCGCAGCAAGTTCTTTGGCCACGACATCCTGCGCGAAGGCAAGGACCATCAGCGTGCACTGCTCGGCAACTACCAGACCGTGGGCTACTACGAGCGCGGCCGTGTGGTCGAGTTGAAGCCCAACGGACGCAGTCGCGTGGTCGACGCAAAGACAGGCCAGCCCGTGGCCGACGACGCGCTGTCGCAATACCTGACCGACGAAGCGATCAGCTATTACCAACTGGCGTCGCAGGCGTTCCGTACCGGCGCGCTGCGCGCCGACGCGCCGAAGTTGCCGTAGCCGGGTGCGTCCTGCACAGGGGCGAGCGGCAAGCGCAGCGCGAAGCGTCTCAGCGAGGATCGATGACGAACTGCACGCCGATCGCGTTCAGGTACGTGTGCGCGCGACCGGTGAAGCCGACGATGCGGCCACGCGCCGGAACCTGGTAGTCGAACGGTGTCGTGGGCTCCTGACCGAGCCCCGCGCCGAAGGGGCCGAACACGCGCCCGGTGCTGCTTTCGAAACTGATCTGCGCGATGGCCGGAACGTTGGGGTTGGAACCCTGCAATCCGAAGACGCGCACCAGGTGTTCGCCTGCCGACAAAGAGAAGCTGCTCGCGCCGCCCCCATGGCCCCCATGCCGCGCAAGGTTGTGCGGCGACGCCAGGCCTTGAATCGCGTCGATCCAATTGCCGTGGTTGATGCGAACCCCGGTGAGTACCTGGCCCGCAGCGACCTGATCGTGAAACTCGAACCCCATGGGTGAGCCGAACGCAGGCGACGTCAGCGCCTGCAGGAAGTCGGCTTCGTATCTGGCAGCGACGACAACCATCGACACCGGGCCACCGATGAATGACGCCGCCACGGGTATGTCGAGCATGTGGGTACCGGCCGGCACGGTGTAATCGAACGGTACCGTCGGGTCTTGACCCACGCCTGCACCATAGGGGCCGAAGGTGCGGCCCCAACTCGATTCGAAGGCGATCTGCGCGATGGCCGGGTTCGATGCATTGCTGCCCAGCAGGCCGTGCATCCGCACCAATGTCTCGCCGCGGTTCAAGGTGAAGCCGTCGGGCGTGCTTGTCCCTATGCCGCACACCCTGTCGCTGCATAGCTGGGCGCTGAGGGAGTTCACCCAGTCGCCCGCGACGATGTTGACACCTGACAGCCATTCGCCGGCGGCGAGCGAGTACCCGTTGACGCGGCTCGTGTTGCCGGCGACACGGAAGACCGGTGAATCGGCGGTGGTCGGTGCCTTCATATCGAGGACGTACTCGACGCCGAAGGCATTCAAGTACGAGCCTTCACCTTCGCGCCCGGTGAAACCGACGATTCGACCCCCGTACGGCACCTCCCAGAAGAAGAACTCTCCCGTCGGATTCCGGTCGTTGCCGAACGGGCCGAAGAACCGCCCTCGGTTGGAACGGAAGGTGAGGTAGTGAATCGCGGGGCTCGTGGTCTCGGTTCCCCAGCCTCCGAACATGCCGACCAGGTACTCACCCGGGTCCAACACCACGGTTGTGGATGTACCTCCGGTACCGCCGCGTGCAGGCAGCGCAAAGCCGCCTTCGAAACCCTGGATGCCGTCGACACCGGCCCCGTGGCGGATCGTGAAGCCGTGCATCCATTGCCCGGCGGCCACGGGGTCACCGAACGCCGTGCCGACACTTGTTGCGCCCACCGCGGGTGACGTCAGCACCGGCAGCGGGTCTTCACGCTGCGTCAGCAGGCCGAGGGCATTCAGGTAGGTCCCGGCGCGCCCCGTGAAACCCACCAGTCGATGACCTGCGGGCACCTCGAGCTGGAAGGGCGTCAGCGGTTCCTGCCCAAGCGCGAGGCCGAACGGGTCGGTCGAGCCCGAGAAGTAGGCGGTCTCGAACGAGAGCTGCGCAATGGCGGGCGCGGTTGCGTTGCCGCCCACCAGACCTCGCACACGCACGATCGAGTTGCCGAACAGCTTGCCTTCGTCCAGCTCGATGAAATCCCGCTGCCCACCGCCGCCGCCGTGCAACGGCAGGTCGGCGGGCGTCGCCCGCGCCTGAATCGAGTCGATCCACGATCCGTGGTTTACCCACAGACCCGTCATGCGCTGCCCCTGCGCGACGGCGTCGGTGAACAGCGCGCCCCCTGGTGCGCCGACGATCGGAGATGCCACCACGGACGGTGTCGACGGCTCGAGCACGTACTGCGCGCCGACGGCATTGAGAAACGCACCCGCGCGCCCCGTGAAACCGACGATGCGCCCGCCCAGCGGCACTCTCCAGTAGAACGGCGTGGTCTGCCCTTGACCCAACCCCTGCCCATAGGGGCCGTAGACATGGCCCTTGTTGGTGACGAAGCTGATTTGCGAGATGGCCGGCGTGACGGCGTTGGCACCGGCACGACCGTGAATCGCAACAAGGAATTCACCGGCGGCAAGCGTAAAGCTGTTCGACAGTCCACCGCTGCCCCCGTGCGCCGGCAGGTCGCCGCCGCTGGCACGCCCCTGAACCGCGTCGATCCAATAGCCGTGGCGCACCGTGACCGCCGTCAGTTCGGACTGTGTATCGACGGGGTCGGCGAAGGTTGCGCCGCCGGCGGTATCACCGAAGATCGGCGAAGTCAGCAACGTCGCGGATGCGTCTGCCGTGGCCTGCAACCGCGGTGGGTTTTCTGCCGCCACAGCGGCGCCGCGCGGAGCGCTGGCATCCTCACCGCCGCAGCCTGCAAGACCCATGGCGACTGCACAGGCCGCCCAACCCAGGCGCGCATGAAGCCGCGCACGCACACACCAAGAGCTCGACATGGATCACCCTTTCGCCGCATGGTCCGCGACGGTGATCCAGCATAACGCCGCAGCAGACGTACAACGGCTTGCGCAAGCCGACTGGGCGTTGTGCGATGGACCGCCATGGCGCCAGGGCGAGCGGCAAGCGAAGCGCGTCCGTTCGGCCTAAGCGCCGTGTTGACCCGCGCCCGCAGGCGTCGGGTTCAACCCTTGAACATGTCGCGAATCTTGTCGGCCCAACTCGGCCCACTCGGCGAGTGCTTGTTGCCACCCGCCTTCAACGACGCGTCCAAATCCTGAAGCAGTTTGCGCTGATGCTCGCTGAGCTTGATCGGCGTTTCGAGCGTAACGTGGCAGTACAAGTCACCCGGGTAAGTCGAGCGCAGTCCCTTGATACCCTTACCGCGCAGGCGGAAGGTTTTACCGTGCTGCGTGCCTTCGGGAATCTCGATCTCGGCTTTGCCGCCCAGCGTGGGTACCTCGACCTTGCCACCCAGCGCTGCCGTGGTGATACCCACCGGCACCGTGCAGTGCAGGTCATCGCCGTCGCGCTCGAACATCTCGTGCTGCTTGATACGCACTTCGATGTAAAGGTCACCCGCCGGGCCGCCGTTGTGGCCGGGCTCGCCGTTGCCGGTCGAGCGGATGCGCATGCCTTCGTTGATGCCCGCGGGGATCTTCACTTCGAGCGTCTTGTGCGTCTTCACGCGGCCTGCGCCGTTGCAGGTCGCGCAGGGCTCGGGAATGTGCTTGCCGGTGCCGCGACATTGCGGGCAGGTCTGCTGAATGCTGAAGAAGCCCTGGCGCTGATGCACCGCGCCCTGGCCGTGACACGTGGGGCAGGTCTGCGCCTTGGTGCCGGCCTTGGCGCCGCTGCCGCTGCACGTGCCGCATGCCTCCCAACTCGGAATGCGGATCTGCGTTTCTTTGCCGTTGGCGGCTTCTTCCAGCGTGATCTCCATGCCGTAGCTGAGATCGTTGCCGCGGTACACCTGCTGCGGTCCGCGCCGCTGGCCACCGGCGGCGGCACCGCCGAAGATGTCGCCGAAGATATCGCCGAACGCTTCGGCAAAACCACCGAAACCTTCTGCGCCCGGGCCACCGCGCATGCTGGGGTCTACACCCGCATGCCCGAACTGGTCGTACGCCGCTTTCTTCTGCGGGTCCGACAACATCTCGTAGGCTTCTTTGGCCTCTTTGAATTTGTCTTCCGCCGCCTTCGACTTGTCATCCTGATTGCGGTCAGGGTGATGCTTCATCGCCAGTTTGCGATAAGCCTTTTTGATTTCGTCGTCGGAGGCGTTCTTGGGGACACCCAGGACGTCGTAGTAATCGCGCTTTGTTGTTGCCACAGTCAAAACTCCTCCCCGTGGTTCCGCGTACGGAATCCCACGCCCGTCAATACCCCACGCAAAAACACAACCGCCGCCCCTGAGTCGCAAGCGGAGCTTGTCGACTCGAGGAGCGGCGCAAGATCAGCGGCACCGGCTTCGAAAGCCGGTGTCCGTTGCATCACTTTTTGACTTCCTTGAAGTCGGCGTCGACGACGTTCTCGTCGTCTGCCGGCTTCGCCGACGACGATGACGACGCGCTTGCGCCACCCGGCGCGGTTCCCGCGGCCCCGGCGCCACCTGCACCCGCCGGCCCGGCTTCCGCCTGCGCCTGCGCGTACATCTTCTCGCCCAGCTTCTGGCTCGTCGTCAGCAGCTTCTCGGTCGCCTTTTCGATCGCGTCCTTGTCGTCGGCCTTCGACACTTCGTCCACGCTCTTCAGCGCGGCTTCGATCGCGTCTTTCTCGGCGG
This sequence comes from uncultured beta proteobacterium, assembly GCA_963738615.1. Classification (GTDB taxonomy): domain Bacteria; phylum Pseudomonadota; class Gammaproteobacteria; order Burkholderiales; family Burkholderiaceae_C; genus CAVTWY01. The sequence goes on along the minus strand of CAVTXI010000004.1, from coordinate 104,919 downwards.
CGTCCAGCGTGGCACCGTGCTCGGTCATGCTCTTGCGCACCTGATGCGCCATCGCCTCGGCATGGTTTCTCGCCTGCACCAGTTCGAGCTTCTTCTTGTCTTCGACCGCATTGGCCTCGGCGTCTTTCACCATCTTCTCGATCTCGGCCTCACTCAGCCCCGAGTTCGCCTTGATGGTGATCTTGTTTTCCTTGCCGGTGCCCTTGTCCTTCGCGTGTACGTGCAGGATGCCGTTGGCGTCGATGTCGAACGCGACCTCGATCTGCGGCAAACCACGTGGCGCCGGCGGAATGCCCTCGAGGTTGAACTCGCCCAGGCTCTTGTTTACGCTGGCGAGTTCGCGCTCGCCCTGGAAGACTTTGATGGTCACCGCCGGCTGGTTGTCGTCGGCCGTGCTGAACACCTGACTGAACTTGGTCGGGATCGTGGTGTTCTTCTTGATCATCTTGGTCATCACGCCGCCCAGCGTCTCGATACCAAGCGACAGCGGCGTCACGTCCAGCAGCAGCACGTCGCTGCGCCCGCCGCCCAATACCTGGCCCTGGATCGCGGCGCCAACGGCGACCGCTTCGTCGGGGTTCACGTCTTTGCGCGGCTCTTGACCGAAGAACTCCTTGACCTTCTCTTGCACCTTCGGCATGCGCGACTGGCCGCCCACGAGGATCACGTCGTGGATGTCCTTCACGCTCACGCCAGCGTCCTTGATGGCGATACGGCAAGGCTCGATCGTGCGTTCGACCAGCTCTTCGACCAGCGCTTCGAGCTTGGCGCGGGTCAGCTTGATGTTCATGTGCCGCGGCCCCGTCGCATCGGCCGTGACGTACGGCAGGTTGATGTCGGTCTGCGTGCTGTTCGACAGCTCGATCTTCGCCTTCTCGGCGGCTTCCTTCAGGCGTTGCAGCGCCAGCACGTCCTTCGTCAGGTCGACGCCTTGTTCTTTCTTGAACTCGGACACGAGGTAATCGATGATGCGCTGGTCGAAGTCTTCGCCACCCAGGAACGTGTCGCCGTTCGTGGACAGCACTTCGAACTGCTTCTCGCCGTCAACGTCGGCGATTTCGATGATCGACACGTCGAACGTGCCGCCGCCCAGGTCATACACCGCGATCTTGCGGTCACCCTTGCCGTGCTTGTCCAGGCCGAACGCGAGCGCCGCGGCGGTGGGCTCGTTGATGATGCGCTTGACCTCGAGGCCGGCGATGCGGCCCGCATCTTTCGTGGCCTGGCGCTGGCTGTCGTTGAAGTAGGCCGGCACCGTGATCACGGCTTCCGTCACGGGCTCGCCCAGGTAATCCTCGGCGGTCTTCTTCATCTTGCGCAGCACTTCGGCGCTGACCTGCGGCGGCGCGATCTTCTTGCCGCGCACTTCGACCCACGCGTCGCCGTTGTCGGCGGCGGCGATCTTGTAGGGCATCAGGTCGATGTCCTTCTGCACTTCCTTTTCGGTGAACTTGCGGCCGATCAGCCGCTTCACCGCGTACAGCGTGTTGCGCGGGTTGGTGACGGCCTGGCGCTTGGCGCTGGCGCCGACCAGCACTTCGCCGTCTTCCTGGTAGGCGACGATCGACGGCGTGGTGCGCGCACCTTCGCTGTTCTCGATCACCTTCGTGGTGTTGCCTTCCATGATGGCGACGCACGAGTTCGTGGTGCCGAGGTCGATGCCGATGATCTTGCCCATGGGGTTCTCCTGAATCTGGTTGGTTCGAATGTGTGGGTCACCTGCCGCGCTTCAAGCGCAACACGTCGTCAACCCTTGGGTGCGCTGACCGTCACCAGCGCCGGGCGCAACACGCGGTCGGTGATCAGGTAGCCCTTCTGCAGCACCGACACGATGGTGTTGGCCTCTTGATCGCTGGGCACCGCGCTGATGGCCTGGTGCTGATGCGGGTCGAACTTGGTGCCTGCGGGCGGCGCGACTTCGGCCACGCGGTTGCGTTCGAAGGCACTGGTCAACTGGCGCAGTGTGGTCTCGACACCTTCCAGCAGCTTGTCGGGCGCGCCCTTGGCGTTGGCCAGCGCGGCCTCGAGGCTGTCGCGCACCGGCAGCAGGCTGTCAGCGAAAGCCTCGATCGCGAACTTGCGCGCCTTCGAGGTCTCTTCCTCGCCGCGACGGCGCACGTTCTCGGCTTCGGCGACAGCGCGCAGGCGCTGGTCGGTCGCTTCGGCCAACTGGGCCTCGAGCTCGGCCATGCGCGCCAGCAGTGGGTCGACCGCGATGTCGGGTTGGTCGAGGGTGGGTTGCACGCCCGCATCGGGCGCGGGAAAAAAGTCGTCGGGTTGCTTCGGTTCGGCCATGGTCGGTCGTTCGCGTGTTTCGTGATGCAAGTCACGGGCGCAGGCGAAGAAGCAGGGGCGTTTGCCCCTCGATGGCCGTTTCGGCACTCCCATCCCCGTCCGTAGGCGCCTCACATGGGGTCGCACGAAAGGGTTTCAAGAGGGCATGGCGACCGACCCTACTCGTCGTCCAAGCTCGCACTCCACCGCTGCCAGCGCTCGGTCTGCTGGCCGATGTCGCGCCGGTCGCGCTTGGTCGGGCGGCCCTGTTGAATGGCGTCGGCGGGCTCGGGCGCCAGGCGGCGCGCTTCGGCAGCCTGCTCACGCGCGTGACGGCTGGCTGCGGTTTCGGCATACAGCGCTTGCGCCAACGGCGCCGAACCGCGCGTTCGCGCCAGCCCGACCACCGTGACCACCTGACGCACCGGGTCACCGGGTCGCTTGATGGTTACTTCGTCGCCAGGGCGCACCAGCTTCGCGGGCTTCGCGGGCTGATCGTTGACATCAATGCGGCCCATGTCGATCTGCTCGGACGCAAGGGTGCGCGTCTTGAAAAACCTTGCACACCACAACCAGAGGTCGAGCCGCTGCCCCGTGGCCGACGACGCGTGGTGCGGCTCGGGCGGCTTCGGCTTCAGCGAACCGCGAGGCATAAGCTCATCCGAAATCGATCGTTGGGTTTGCGCGTGTGCCGGGCAAGACTGACGCGCTCATGAAATTCCGCAACCTCGACACCCAGCCCGGGATCGTCAACGACGAACACCAGGCGCTGGGGTTGCCTCCGGTGGAGGACACGTATTCTCATCCCGACCGTCACCCGGTGGTGCGCACGGCGGTGTGGGTTGCGGCCACCATGCTGTTCATGGCCACGGCCTTCATGGTGTGGCGCTTTTCGCGGCAAGGCGACGTGGGACACAACCTGGGCATCGTCGGCGACGCGCTGAAAAGCCACGAGTTCTGGTCGGCCGTGTTGGTGGGCCTGTTGGCGCAAACGGTCGACGGCGCGTTGGGCATGGCCTACGGCATCACGTCGACCAGTTTCCTGCTCGCCAGCGGCTTCTCGCCTGCAGTCGCCAGCGCGGGCGTGCACATCGCCGAGGTGTTCACGACCGGCGTGTCGGGTATTGCGCACGCGAAGCTGGGCAACGTCGACCGCAAGCTTTTTCTGCGCCTGCTGATCCCCGGGATCGTCGGGTCCGTCGCTGGTGCACTGCTGTTGGCCAGCGTCGACGGCAAGGTGCTGAAGCCCTATGTCAGCGCGTATCTCTTCGCGATGGGGCTGTACGTGTTGTCAAAGGCGTGGCGCCGAGTGAAGCCAAATCGCGGTGAGCCGAAGCACGTGGCGAAGCTTGCGCTCTTCGGCGGCTTCGTCGACGCGTCGGGCGGCGGCGGCTGGGGCCCGGTCGTCACGACCACCCTGGTGGGTACGGGGCATGACCCGCGCACGACGATCGGCTCGGTCAACTTCGCCGAGTTCTTCCTCACCTTCGCCAGTGCGATCGCGTTCTCGGTGCTGGTCGAAGAGGGACCCTGGCTCGTGGTCAGCGGGTTGGTGCTCGGCGGCCTGTTCGCCGCGCCGTTCGCTGCCTTCCTCGTGTCGCGGATTCCAGCGCGCAAGCTTCTGATTACGGTGGGGCTGCTGATCAGCGCGATCAGCGTGTTCAACCTTGTGATGGCGCTGAGGTAGGCAATCAGGCGTAGCGAGGTAGCGTCGCCGAGGCGATAAGGCCCGAGCCGCGAGCTTGTCCACCTTCGGTCGCCTTGCTGACCAGCCTGAGTTCGCCACCCAGCGACGCCACGATCTCGCGACAGATCGCCAATCCCAGCCCCGATCCGCTGCGCGGATCGCCGGTGACGAAGGGCTGTGAGATGCGCTGCATCACGTCGGGTGCGATGCCGGGGCCTTGATCGTCGAGGGTCAGCGTCGCGTGCGTGGCGCTGGTGCTCACGTCCAGAACCAGCGTTGACGCGTGCGGCGCGTGTTTGATGGCGTTGTGCAGCAGGTTGCGCGTCAGCTCGCGCAGCGACCATTCATGAGCCAGCACGATCGCACCTGGTGCGATACGCGCGTCGAAGTCGAGGTCGCGCTGCGCGATCAGCGGGCCCAGGTCCAGCGCCACCTCGCGCGCGACGGCGCCCCAGTCCTGCGCCGATACCTCGCCTTGTTGGCGCAACTGCTCGACCTTCGCCAGCGCCAGCATCTGGTTGGCGACGCGTGTGGCGGTGTCGACGGTCGCTTCGATTTCGTCGAGCGCCGCGCGTGCGTCGATGTCGCCACGTTTGGCCGACTGCACCTGCGCCTTCAGCACCGCCAGCGGCGTGCGCAATTGGTGCGACGCGTCGCGCACGAAGCGCTTCTGGTGGTCCAGCAGATGCGACAGGCGCAGCATCACGCCGTTGGTGGCGTCGACCAGCGGTGTGAGTTCACTCAGCGTGCGGCCCGCGGCGATCGGCGTGAGGTCGTTCTCGGGGCGGTGCTCGAGTTGCTGGCTCAGCTCGCGGATGGGTTTCGTCGCGCGTTGCACCACCAGCACGACGACGGCGGCGGCGATCGCGATCGACAGCAGCTCGCGCCAGATGGTGTCGACCAGCATCTCGCGCGCCAGCGTCTGGCGCAGTTCGAGCGTTTCAGCGACCTGCACCACGGCCATGCCTTGCGCGTTCGCGCTCGCAACCGGCTGTTGAAGTACCGCCATGCGCACGGCCGCGCCGCGATAGTCGGCGTCGCGGAACTCGACCAGCGCGGCATACGGCGTGCGTGCGGGTCGCGACAGCGGCGGTGGCAGCGCCAGGTCGTCGTAGCCCAGCACGGTTTCGCCGTCGATGCCGGCGATGCGGTAGTACATGCGGCTGCGCGTGTCGGCCTCGAAGGCCTCGAGCGCGGCATAGGGCACGGTGGCGCGGATGCGCTGGCGGCCATCGGCGCCGGCTTCGATCTCGAGTTGTTCGCCCAGCGATTTCGCCGAAGCCAGCAGCGTGCGGTCGTACGCGGTGTCGGCCGCGCGCAGCGACTGGTGGTACAGCGCCGCCGCGTTCACCACCATCAGCAATGACAACGGCACCAGCGTCCACCACAGCAGCCGGCGCCGCAACGACGTTTGTCTTGCAGGGGCAGGGCTCATGATGAAGCCTTCACGATGAAGCTTTCAGCAAGTAGCCCAGCCCGCGCAGCGTGACCAGTTGTACCGGCAGGTGCGCGAGCTTCTTGCGCAACCGGTACGCGACGACTTCGACCGCTTCGAGGTTGACCTCGGGGTCGCCGGTGAAGACCTGCTCGAACAGCCGCTCCTTCGCCACCGCCTGCCCACGCCGTGCCACCAGCGCGCGCAGCATCGCGGCTTCGCGTGATGACAGGTCCAGCACCTCGACGCCGTGGTGGACGGCGCCACTTTCGGCGTCGATGCGAAGCCCGAGGTACTCGATGCCGTGTACCGCCGACGCCGATGCACCGCCGGTCGAGCGTCGTGCCAGCGCGCGCACGCGTGCTTCGAGTTCATCGAGGTCGAACGGTTTGGCCAGGTAGTCGTCGGCGCCGGTGTTCAGGCCCAGCACGCGGTCACCCACCGTGCCACGTGCGGTGAGGATCAACACCGGCGTGGTGTGCCCGGCGGCGCGCGCACGTGCCAGTACCTCGAGGCCGTCCACGCCGGGCAGCGTCAGGTCAAGCACGACAACGTCGGGGGCTGATGCGGCCCAACGGTCGAGCGCGCGCGCGCCGTCGGCGCAGGTGACGACCTGCATGCCTTGGCGCTCGAAGCTGCGCCGCAGCGTGGCCTGCAGGTCCGGGTTGTCTTCGACGAGAAGCAGCTTCACGTGGGTGGGCTCGGTCTGGTACGAGTGTCCGCGACGCTGCGCGCGGCCGCGCCGCGCCATCAAGGTTTGCCCTAGGCCGATGGACAGCTATTCGACAGGCGGTGGCGCCAAGATCGCGCCTCTACTCGTCCCCTCATGGAGGCTTTAAATATGCGTCGCAAGACCTTCCTCGAAACCCTGGTAGCCCTGGCTGCCGCGGGTGCACTGCCCACCGTTCGTGCGCAGGGCACGAACGTGAAGATGATGATCCCCGCGAACCCCGGCGGCGGCTGGGACTCGACCGGCCGCGCGCTCGGCAAGGCGTTGCAGGAAGCCGGCGCAGGCAGCGTCAACTTCGAGAACAAGGGCGGCGCCGCGGGCGCACTGGGCCTGGCGCAGTTCGTGAACTCGAGCAAGAACGATCCGAACGCGATGCTGGTGATGGGCGCTGTGATGCTCGGGGGCATCATCACCACGAAGCCGCCGGTCACGTTGGCGCAGGCCACACCGGTCGCACGCCTGACGAGCGAATACAACGTCTTCGTGCTGCCGGCCAACTCGCCGTTCAAGACGATGGCCGACGTGGTCGAGCAACTGAAGAAGGACCCAGCCAGCGTGAAGTGGGGCGGTGGCTCGCGTGGGTCCACCGAGCACATCGCGGCGGCCATGATCGCGCGCGCGGTGGGTGTCGACCCCGCGAAGATCAACTACGTCGCGTTCCGTGGGGGTGGTGAAGCGGTGGCCGCGATCATCGGCGGCAACGTATCGATCGGCGGCAGCGGCTACAGCGAGTTTGCCGAGCACATCACCGCCGGCAAAATGCGCGCGATCGGCGTCACGTCGGCGCAGCGCATCAAGAGCATCCCGGTGCCCACGCTGAAAGAGCAGGGCATCGACGTGGTGATCGGCAACTGGCGCGGCGTGTACGGCGCACCGGGCATCACGCCTGCGCAACGCAAGTCGCTGACCGACATGATCGTGAAGGCGACCAAGACCAAGGCGTGGGGCGAGGCGCTCGAGAAGAACGGCTGGACGCCAGCGTTGCTGGCGGGCGCCGAGTTCGACGAGTTCGTCGACTCTGAATTCGCGAGCCTGCGCGCCGTGATGGCGAAGTCGGGAATGATCTGAACGACAGGCCCGCGGCATGCGCATGACACAAGCTGCCCTGGGTGCCGGCGTGCTGGCACTGGGGGTGGCCTATGCGCTGGGGTCGCGTGGCATCTCGTCCGACGCGGGCTACGGCGGCGTCGGGCCCAACTTCCTGCCGCTGGTCGTGGGCATTGCGCTCACGGCCTGCGGCATCTGGCTGCTGGTCGAAGCTTTCACCGGCGGCTATCGGCAGATGGACGAGCCGTCGGGTGCCGAACACGGCAACTGGGCGGCCTTCGCGTGGGTCAGCGTGGCCATCATGCTCGACGCGCTGCTGATCGAGCGTATCGGCTTCATCCTGGCTTGCACGCTGTGCTATGTGGTAGCGGTGCGCGGCCTGCGGTGGGGGCAGGGCGTGCGTGATGCATCGGTGCGCACATGGATCGTCGACGCCGCGGTCGGCTTCGCGATCTCGGCGCCGGTGTTCTGGATGTTCACGAAGCTGCTGGCGATCAACCTGCCTGGGTTGACGCAGACCGGCTGGATCTGAACCCACACCGCAAGAAGCACGCGCGCGATGGACACCCTTCAACTGTTGATGCAGGGCTTTGCCACCGCGGGCACGCCGGTCAACCTGCTGTGGGCGCTGCTGGGCTGCACCATCGGCACGGCAGTGGGCGTGCTGCCCGGCATCGGCCCTGCCACGGCGGTCGCGATGCTGCTGCCGATCACGCTCAAGGTCGAAGCCACCGCGTCGATGATCTTCTTCGCCGGCATCTACTACGGCGCCATGTACGGCGGCTCGACCACGTCGATCCTGATGAACACGCCCGGTGAGGCCGGGTCGATGGTCACGGCGATGGAAGGCAACAAGATGGCCAAGAACGGCCGCGCCGGTGCCGCGCTGGCCACGGCGGCCATCGGCTCGTTCGTCGCCGGCACGATCGCCACCGTGCTGGTGACGTTCTTCGCGCCGTGGGTCGCGGAACACGCGGTCAAGCTCGGCCCGCCCGAATACTTTCTGCTGATGTTGCTGGCCTTCACGACCGTGAGCGCGGTGCTGGGCAAGAGCACGCTGCGCGGGCTCACGTCGCTGTTCATCGGCCTGGCGATGGGGCTGGTCGGCATGGACCAGATCTCGGCGCAGGCTCGCTTCACCGGCGGCGTGCCCGAGTTGCTCGACGGCCTCGAGGTCGTGCTGATCGCGGTGGGCCTGTTTGCCGTTGCCGAGGTTCTGTACTACGCGCTCTACGAAGGCCGCACCGTCGAGACGCAGAACGCGATGAGCAGCGTGCACATGACGCGCGACGAATGGAAGCGTTCATGGCCGGCGTGGTTGCGTGCCACGTTCATCGGCTTCCCTTTCGGCACCATTCCCGCGGGCGGCAGCGAGATCCCCACGTTCCTGAGCTACGCGACCGAGAAGAAGCTGTCGAAGCATCAGGATGAGTTCGGTACCAAAGGCGCGATCGAAGGCGTGGCGGGCCCCGAGGCGGCGAACAACGCCGCGATCACCGCGACGTTGATCCCGCTGCTGACGCTGGGCATCCCGACGTCGAACACGACCGCGATCCTGCTGGGCGCGTTCCAGAACTACGGCATCAACCCGGGCCCGCAACTCTTCACCAGCAACGCGACCCTGGTGTGGGCACTGATCGCGTCGCTGTACATCGGCAACGTGATGCTGCTGGTGCTGAACCTGCCGCTGGTGGGCTTGTGGGTGAAGCTGCTGAAGATCCCGAAGGGGCCGCTGTACGCGGGCATCCTGATCTTCGCGACCGTGGGCGTCTACGGCATGCGGCAGTCGGCGTTCGACTTGTTCCTGCTCTACGCCATCGGGCTGCTGGGCGTGGCGATGCGGCGCTTCGACTTCCCGACCGCGCCGGTCGTCGTCGGCATGATCCTCGGGCCGCTGGCCGAAGCGCAATTGCGCAACGCGATCTCGATCGGCGAAGGCAAGTGGACGGTGTTCCTCGAGCGGCCGGGGTCGCTGTTCCTGGTGGTCGTGATCGCTTCGGTGCTGCTGCTGCCGCGGTTGATCAAGGCGTTCAGCGCGCGTCGCTGACGGCGCTGCCCGGCATTACCGCTGCGACTGAAGCGCTGCTACTCGAGTACGTTGCCGCTCGAGTTCGGCGGCGTCGATCGTGGCTACCGGCCACCCTTGCATGTGCTTGATCGCCAGCGTCGCCAGCGCGGCGATCCACTCGTGGCGGTCGTTGAGAGCACTGACGTAGTGGAAGGTCCTGCCGCCCGCGCCAAGGAAAGCCTTGCGCGCTTCCATGTCGATTTCTTCCAGCGTCTCGAGGCAGTCTGCAACGAACCCGGGGCACAAGACATCGACGCTGCCCGTGCCCTGTTGGGCCAGCTTCACGAGCGTGGGCTCGGTGTACGGCTCGAGCCACTTGGCCTTGCCGAAGCGGCTTTGGAACGTGACGAGGACTTGGTCTTTGGCAAGCGACAGGCGCTCGCGCAGCAGGCGTGCAGTTTTCTGGCAGTGGCAGAAATACGGGTCACCCAGGTCGAGCGTGCGTGCGGGCATGCCGTGGAAGCTCAGCACCAGACGGTCGGCGCGGCCGTTCGCCTGCCAGTGCGCTTGCATGCGGCCTGCGAGGGCGTCGATGTAGCCGGCGTCATCGTGATGCGCGCCGACGAAGCGAAGTTCGGGTTGCCAACGCTGCGCCAAGGCCCAGCGCATGACCTCGTCATTCACCGTGCCCGTGGTCGCGGCCGAATACTGCGGGTACATCGGCAGCACCAGGATGCGTGTTGCGCCCTGCGACACGAGTTTGTCGAGCACCGACGCGATCGACGGGTTGCCGTAGCGCATGGCATGTTCGACCAGCACCGCATGCGCGCGCTCGCCGAGGTAGCCGCGCAGCAGCGCTGCCTGCTTGCGCGTCCATACCGCCAGCGGCGAACCCTCGGACGTCCAGACGCTGGCGTACTTCGCTGCTGACTTCGCCGGCCGGGTGCGCAGGATGATTCCGTGCAGGATCGGCTTCCACAGCAGCGGCGGGATCTCGACGACGCGCGGGTCGCCGAGGAATTCCGCGAGGTAGCGCCGCACCGCGGCGGTGTCGGGCTCGTCGGGTGTACCGAGGTTCACCACCAGCACCGCGGTGCGGGCAGCGATGCCGTGACGTTGGACGCCTACCGGCGTATCGCCAGTCGGCGCGCCGGCCGATGAAGGCGGCGGGGAGCCGTTGCCCGGCCTCACGGCAGGTCGGCCGGATCCTGCGGCTGAGTCTCGGCGATCACCAGCACGTCGAAGCGAACGGTGGCCGACGATGGGTCCGAGGGCGAACCGCCCAGGCCGATCACGCCGCTGTCGTGCAGCGTGCACGTGCCACGACGAAGGCTCAGGACCTCGCCGCCCGAGAAGCGCACGTAGGTGCCGTTGTAGCTGAGGTCGCTGAGCGTGAAGTTGCCGCCGTGCCAGTCGATGCGCGCATGCGAGCGCGAAACACGCGAGTCGTCGACGCAGAAGGTCGATTGCGGGCTTCGTCCAAGCACCACCGGCAGGCTTTGCCCGGAGTACAGCCGATTCATCGTGCGCCACACGAGGCGGATGCCATCGGGCTCGTTTTCGGACGGCTCGACGTTGCCGAACTGCGTGACCACGGTGTCGCTGAAGCGCTTGCCGCCCAGCAGGTGAACCAGCACCGGCTCGGCGCGGCCGCGCAGATGCATCCAGTCGAGGCTTCGGAAGCGCGACTGAACCGACGCATCGAGCCCGGCGAACACGCCATCGGTGATCAGCGTCTCGTTGTCGCCGGCGTGGTCGAGCAGGCGCGCCGCGACGTTGACCGCGTCGCCGAAGCAGTCGCTGTTCATCTCGACGATTTCGCCGCGCGCCAGCGCCACCTGCAAGCGCAGTGCCCGCAGGCCCGACGACGCACCGTGTGCACGGCCACGGTTGACCAGATCGTCGAGCGTGTCGTGCATCGCATCGGCGCACGCCACGCCGTGGTCGGGGCGATCGAACAACGCAAGCAGCCCGTCGCCCAGCGTCTTCACGACGTGGCCGCCCAGCCCGTGGACCGCGCGCGCCAGCGCCGAGATCGTGTGCGTGACGACTGACGTGGCCTCGGCATTGCCCAGCCGTTCGAACAGCGACGTGCTGCCGCGCAGGTCGGCGAAGACGACGGTGCGTTCAGCGATGCGTGTCATAACAAGAAACGATAGCGGGTTCGCTTCGCGGAACCCTGTCCGTGTTTCTTACAGGTTGTCCAGATAGGTTCTGAGCTTGTCGGAGCGGCTGGGGTGTTTCAGCTTGCGGATCGCCTTCGCTTCGATCTGGCGGATCCGCTCGCGCGTCACGTCGAACTGCTTGCCCACTTCCTCGAGCGTGTGGTCGGTGCTCATCTCGATGCCGAAGCGCATGCGCAGCACCTTGGCCTCGCGCGGGGTCAGGCTGTCGAGAATGTCTTTGACCACGTCGCGCAGGCCGGCCTGCATCGCCGCTTCGATCGGCGCGGTGTTGTTCGTATCTTCGATGAAGTCGCCCAAGTGCGAATCGTCGTCGTCGCCGATGGGGGTCTCCATCGAGATCGGCTCCTTCGCGATCTTCATGATCTTGCGGATCTTGTCCTCGGGGATCTCCATCTTCATGGCCAGCGTCGGCGCGTCGGGCTCGAGGCCGAACTCTTGCAGGTGCTGACGACTGATGCGGTTCATCTTGTTGATGGTCTCGATCATGTGCACCGGGATGCGGATGGTGCGCGCCTGATCGGCGATCGATCGCGTGATCGCCTGACGGATCCACCACGTGGCGTAGGTCGAGAACTTGTAGCCGCGGCGATATTCGAATTTGTCGACCGCCTTCATCAGGCCGATGTTGCCCTCTTGAATCAGATCGAGGAACTGCAGGCCGCGGTTGGTGTACTTCTTCGCGATCGAGATCACCAATCGCAGGTTGGCCTCGATCATCTCCTTCTTCGCGTCGCGGCTGGCCTTTTCGCCCTCGTTCATCTTCTTGTTGATGACCTTCAGGTCTTCCAGCGGCACCACGGCTTTTTTCTGGATGTCGGCAAGCTTCTGCTGAAGCTCTTGCACCGCCGGCAGGTTGCGTTCGAGGATCGTCGAATACGGCTTGGCCGCGTGCACTTCCTTCTCGGCCCACTTCTGGTTGAGGATGTTGGGCGGGAAGGTCTTGATGAAGTATTCCTGCGGCATGCCGCACTTGTCGACGAGGATCTTTCGCAGTTCGCGTTCGAAGCGGCGCACGTCGTCGACCTGGCTGCGCAGGATGCCGCACAGCCGCTCGATGGTCTTGACCGTGAAGCGGATCGACATGATCACTTCGCTGACGTGCTGCTGCGCACGGTCGTAGGAGGGCGAGCGGTAGCCTTCCTTCTCGTAGGCCTTGCGCATCCGGTCGAAGTGGCCCTCGAGGTTGTCGAACTTGATCAGCGCGGCAGCCTTCAGCTCTTCGAGCTTCTTCGTCAGCGCGCGGCTGTTGCCCGAGCCGTCGTCGTCTTCTTCTTCGTCGAACTCGTCGAAGTCTTCTTCGGCCACGTAGTCGTCGGCCTCGTCGTCGGACACGAAACCGTCGACCACGTCGGAGATCTGCGATTCGTTCGCGCGGATCTTGTGCGCCATCGCCAGGATCTCGGCGATCGTGGTCGGGCTTGCGCTGATGGCGTGCATCATCGCCTGCAGGCCGCCTTCGATGCGCTTGGCGATTTCGATTTCGCCTTCGCGCGTCAGCAGCTCGACGGTGCCCATCTCGCGCATGTACATGCGCACGGGATCGGTCGTGCGGCCGAACTCGGAATCGACCGTCGACAGCGCCGCTTCGGCCGCTTCTTCGGCTTCTTCTTCCGTCGCCGTGGTGGTGCTGCCACCCGCGATCAGCAGCGTGGCCGCGTCGGGCGCCTGCTCGTACACCGCGATGCCCATGTCGTTGAGCATCGAGACGATGGCCTCGAGAATCTCTTCGTTGACGAGTTTTTCGGGCAGGTGATCGTTGATCTCTTGGTGGGTCAGGAAGCCACGCGTCTTGCCCATCTTGATGAGCGTCTTCAGCTCATGGCGGCGCTTGGCAACTTCCTCCTCGGTGAGTTGCGTCTCGTCGAGCCCGAACTCGCGCATCAGCGCGCGCTCTTTCGCGCGGCTGACCTTCATGCGCAGCGGCTTGACCTTTTCGACCTTGTCGCCTTCGACGACTTCGACCTCGCCTTCGACTTCGGCCTCGATGTCCGACAGATCGGCATCGTCAAGGCTTGCGCCTTTGGCGCCAGGCTTGCCGGCCACAGCCTTGCCTTTGGCAGCACCAGGCTTGCCGGGCTTGTCGGCCTTGGCTGGCGCCTTGCCCTTCGCATCCGGCTTGGCGTCGGCCTTGGTGGCAGGGGCGACCGGTTTGGCCGCCGACGCCTTCGTCGCCGCGGTTTTGGCCGGTGCGGGCTTCGTTGGCGCCGCGGTCTTGGCCTTGGCGTCCGGCGAGGGCTTGGCGTCAGCCTTCGCGGTGGTGGACTTGGCGGCAGGGGCGACGCCCTTCGTGGCCGGTTTCTTGGCGGTCATGCAGGTCCTTGGTAATCGGTGCGGATACGGGTGCGTGCAAGGTCACCACGCCCGGCATCGTGGATGGCGGGCCGAGCAAGCCGGCGCGCGGCCGATGTGGGTGGCGCGTGCGGACTGCGGCAAGCTCGCGTGACCATCGGGCTCGAGTGCAGTCCTGGCGAGGAAGTGGCCTTGATATGTCCCGTGTCGCGGGCGGCCTGGGTCGGCATGGACTGCTGTCACTCTTGACGCAGCGGAAACCCGACATTATAGGCACCGGGCACGCGATTCAAGGGCCAGTGAACGGCCCCGACAGTGGCTTCGGTAGCTGGAACAGCACAGGCCTGAGGAGTTGTTCCACGGCCCGGTGGAGGTCTTCCTCGAGCGGTTCGATCGCCGGGTCGACAGCTTCGGCCAAGCCTCGCGCGGTGTCGGCCCAAACCTCGCCGGCCTCGGCCGCGCCGGCCAGTCCGACCCGCACGGCAGCCCACGGCTGGGCCCCGTGTTCATTCACCAGCCGCTCGACCCAGCGGAACAGGTCGCCCTGCCACCCTTGCACGGCGTGCAACGTTTCGCGCTCGGACTCGGAAAGCGACTGCCACCAGTCGCTTCGCAGCATCAGCAACTTGGCGGCGGTGTCGGCCCCGGTGCGGACCGGCGGGCGTGCAACGGCAAGTGGAGGCTGACGAAACGACGGCGCGCGCGCGGCAGTCGGCCCGCGGGCATCGCTGCGTCCCACCCGCCAGAGTTGCGCAACGGCCTGGGTCTCGGTTTGCGCCATCGCAGCGATGTCGCCCAGCAGTTGCCCGCGCAACGCACCTTCAGGCAGCGCGCTCCAGAGCGGTTTGGCTTGTGCCAGAAACCGCGCGCGCCCCTCTGCGACGCCCAGATCGCATTCGGTCGACGCGACCTCGAGCAACTGGCGCGACAGCGGCACGCTGCCTGCGACCAGCGATTCGAATGCCGCCAGGCCCTGTTCGCGCACGTAGCTGTCGGGGTCATGCTCTGGCGGCAGGAACAGGAACTTGAACGAGCGCGTGTCGGTGGCGTGTTGCAGTGCCGCTTCGAGGGCACGCCCAGCTGCACGGCGGCCCGCGGCATCGCCGTCGAACGAGAACACGACCGACGGCGTGAAGCGCAGCAGCTTGCGCACGTGGTCATCGGTGCAGGCGGTACCCAGCGTGGCCACCGCGTTGCTCAGACCCAGCTGCGCCAGCGCGACCACGTCCATGTAGCCTTCGACAACGAGCGCGTAGCCAAGTTCGCGAATGGCCCTGCGGCCTTCGTACAGCCCGTAAAGCTCGCGGCCTTTGGTGAAGAGCGGCGTTTCGGGCGAGTTGAGGTATTTGGGCTCGCCCGACCCGATGAC
This sequence comes from uncultured beta proteobacterium, assembly GCA_963738615.1. Taxonomy (GTDB): domain Bacteria; phylum Pseudomonadota; class Gammaproteobacteria; order Burkholderiales; family Burkholderiaceae_C; genus CAVTWY01. The sequence continues at coordinate 89,894 of CAVTXI010000004.1, read as the reverse complement.
TCGCGCGCCGAAGGCGATGCAGTCACCGGAAAGATCGCGGATCGGGAACATGATGCGGTCGCGAAAGCGGTCGTAGCGACGCTGGTCTTCTGTGTTGTCGGCGTTGTCTGCGTCTTGCACGATGACCAGCCCCGCCTCGGCCAGCAACGGGTCGTCGTAGCGCGGGAAGACGCTCGACAGGTGGCGCCAGCCGTCGGGTGCGTAGCCCAGCGCGAACCGCGCCGCGATGTTGCCGGTGAGCCCGCGCGACTTCAGGTAATCAATCGCCCGCGGGCTCGCGCGCAACTGGTCGCGGTACGACTCGCTGGCCCTGTTCATCACCTCGCCAAGAGTCGACTCCTTCTCGCGGCGCTTGACCGCATCGGCGCGCTGCTGCGGCGACTCCACCTCATCGGGTACGTTCAGCCCGACCTGGCCCGCGAGATCGGACACGGCTTCGCGAAAGCTCGCACCCGTTTGCTCGGTCAAGAACCGGATGGCGTCGCCGCTGGCACCGCAACCGAAGCAGTGATAGAACTGTTTCGCCGCGTTCACCGAGAAGCTGGGCGACTTTTCTCCGTGGAAGGGGCACAGCCCCATGTGGTTGGCGCCAGTCTTGCGCAGCGTGACGTGTCGGCCGATCAACTCGACGATATCGACGCGTGCGAGCAGGTCCTGGATAAAGCCGGCGGGAATCACGCAGGCAGTCTATGTCGCGGGTTGCCGCGACATAGACCCGGAACTCACCCCGTCGGCAAAGACGCGCCCGACGCCGCGGGTGAAAGCGCCGCGGGTGGCGACGCGGCCTGCGTCAGCGTGAAGGGGCCGCGGTAGTTGCGCATCCAATCGGCCACTTCCGACGCCGGCATCGGCACCGCGATGCCATGGCCCTGGCCGATGTCGCAGCCCAGGTCCAGCAGCAGGCGCGCCTGCGCCGCGGTCTCCACGCCTTCGGCGACCACGGTGCAGTCGAACGTGCGCGCCAGCCCGATCACGCCTTCGACGATCGCGAGGTCTTGCCGATCGTCGAGCATGTTGTGGACGAAGCTGCGGTCGATCTTCAGCACGTCGACCGGCAGGCGCTTCAGGTAGCTCAGCGTCGAGTAGCCGGTGCCGAAGTCGTCGAGCGCGAAACGCACACCGAGCTTGCGGCAACGGTCGAGCAGCGACGACGTGTGCGCGATGTCGGCCAGTGCCGCCGTCTCGAGCACCTCGAGCTCGAGCTTGCCGCCGAGTTGTCGGCCATGGCGCGAGATCAATTCGGCCAGGCGTGGTGCGAACTCCGGATCCTGCAGATGTCGGGCCGACATGTTGACGCTGACCGACAGGTCCAATCCCATCATCTGCCAGTACGCGAGCTGGCTCAGCGCCTGGTCGAGCACCCAATCGCCGACCTTCACCGACAGGCCGGTGCTTTCGATGATGGGCAGGAACAGCCCCGGCGCGATCAGGCCTTCGACCGGATGGTTCCAGCGCAGCAGGGCTTCCATGCCCAGCACCACGCCGCGGCGCATGTCGATCTTCGGCTGGTAGTGCAGAACCAGTTCGTGCTGGTCCAGCGCGTCCTGCACGCGTCCGATGGCGACGATGCGTTCCTCGGCACGGCGGCTGTGTTCGGGGTCGAAGATCAAGTAGCCGTTTCGGCCGGTCTGCTTGGCGCCGTACATCGCGTGGTCGGCGTGGCGCAGCAGTGTGTCGGGGTCGCTGCGGTCGATCGGGTAGATGGTGGCGCCGATCGAAGCGGTGACGATGACCGGAGCCTCGCCGTCAGCGACGTCGTAAGGCAAGCTGGCGACGCGCAGCACGCGCTCGACCGCGAGGCGAGCTTCGTCGACCGAACTGGCCCGCAGCAGCAGCGCGAACTCGTCGCCGCCAAGCCTTGCGGCGCGATCCGACCAAACGGGGTGGCTGCGCAGCGCACCGCGCAGGCGTCGCGCCAGTTCGATCAGCAGTCGGTCGCCCGCGGCATGGCCGTAACGGTCATTCACCGGCTTGAAGTGATCGAGGTCGAGGTAGCAGACCGCGAGCAGGCAGCCTTCGCGCTCGGTGGCCGCCATGCCTTCGGCCAGCAGTTGCGCCAGTCGCGCGCGGTTGGGCAGGCGCGTGAGTTCGTCGTAGTGAGCCTGACGCTCGAGGCGGTCGCGTTGGCGGCGCTGCTCGGTGATGTCGGAGATGACCAGCACGTGGTAGCGCGCCAGCGAATCGGCGCCGCGTACCACGGTGATCGTGACTTGCAGGATGCAGGGGTCACCGTTGCGGCGGCGCTCGGACAGTTCGCCTCGCCACGTGCCGGTGTTCTGCAACGCGGTCCACATCGTGGCGTGCTGGGCCTGCAGGGTGCCTTCCCCGGTGGCGCGCAGCAGCGGTGGTACTTGGCCGACCAGTTCCTCGCGCTGGTGGCCGAGGATCTTCAGGTACGTGGGGTTGACGTTCGAGCACTCGCATCTGCGCGTCGGTGATGAGCAGGCCCTCGTGCAGGTGCTGGAACAGGCTGTCAGACAGGTGTTCGCGGTCGGCGGCCGAGCGCCGGTCGGTCACGTCCTCGATCGCGAGCACCAGGCGCGTGGGCGTGCCGTCGGCGCGACGCGCGGGCACGTGGCCGGTGATTTCGAACCAGCGCCATCCTTCACCCGCCATCAGCCGCAGTTCGACCTTGAAGCGATCGTTGCCGGGCTTCTGCACGCTTCCAATCGTGAGCCGAAGCGCGTGCCGATCGTCCTCGTGCGCGACCGACAGCAGCCCGTCGAAGCTGGCGGTGGCGTGCCCTTCGGGGTCGGCCAGCAAGGTGCGCCAGCGTGGCGACGTGTAGACGTCGTGCCCTTCGCCAACCCACGATGCGATGCCCACCCGCGCCGCGTCGAACAAGCTGGCCCAGGGCCCGGGGTCGCGCGCACGCGCACCCAGCCAGACCAGCATGCCCAGCGTCATGCTGGCCAGCGCTGCGCTGACGATCCACTGTGACACCACCGTGGTCCAGGCTTCGGGCGTCGAGATGAATCCGTAAGCTGCCGCCACGGCCGCGGCGGCGACGATCGCAGGCGGCAGCAACGCAGGGCCTACCAGCGGCTGCGGATGGCTGCCGCCGGCAGGGCCGGCCAAAAGCAGCGCCGCCAGCGCCCAGGCGATGGCGTGCGCTCCGAAGGCGACAAAGCGCGAACCATCCGACGGCGGGACCACGAGATTCGTGAGCGCGGCCGCGGCCAGCGCGGCCGTGACCACGGCGGTCGTCAGACGGAGGAGGTCAGGGCGTGTCGGCGCCGCCAGTTCCACTCCGCGGCGATGCAGCCAGCGCACGGCCAGCCAAGCGCAGCCGACGTCGACGAGGGGCAGAGCGGCCGCGCGCAGCACATGCATCGGGTACGAGGGGTAGACCAGCAGTGCACCGACCAACAGTCCGGCGACGACGGCAACCGCGGCCCTGGATCCGTAGCGCAGGAACGCTGCGAGCGCAACACCCGCCGGCCAGTGCAACGCGCCCAGCGGCGTCGCGTGGGACGCATGGGGTACTGACAACAAGCCAAGTGCCGTGGCCAGCACAGCCGCGACGAAGATGACGGCGTAGCGCGACGCCCACCGTGCGACGGCGGACCAGTCGGTGCGTTCGAGCAGCGACATGCGTCGATTTATCCGAGGGCTGAGGGGCAGGGCACGATGCGCATCGGCCGATTTTGGCCTGATGCCTCGAGCATGGAAGATTGTCTCGCCCGATGCGACCCCTACGTTCCAGGGCTTTGCCACCAGGCATCACGCCCGCTGTGGCCGCGGCGCTGACCAGGGCACGACTCGAGGGCGCTCGAGGCGGCGCGCTGCCGCCTCGGTCCTTCGTCAGATTCAGATCGCGTAGTCGGACAGCTTCTTGCCGTTGGCGATGGCGTCGGCGAGCCAGCGCGGCTTCAAGCCACGACCGCTCCAGGTGTCACCGGTCGACTTGTTGCGGAACTTCGGCGGCACCTTCTTACCAGCCATCTTGCTGCGGCGCTTGCCAGCGGCCTTGGCAGGTGCTTCGGACGCAGTCGCGGTCACAGCCTTGGCAGGACGTCCGGGCTTGCGGCGGCCGAGGTCATTCACGCTGATGCCGTATTGCTCCATCAGCGTCGTCACGTGCGCGATGGCCGCAGACTTTTCCTTGCGCTGCGTGTCAGCGATTTCTCGGTCGAGTTGAGCTTTTTTCGCGAGCAGATCTTGTAAACGTGCCATGAACGAATCCCCTTGGTTATGTCTCAGCGACGGTCGAGACTATATCCCGGGAATGCGGTGTGGTCGATACACGTGGCGAATCAGCGATATCCGGCGCGATCAAGCATCTGCTGCACCTTCTCCTGGTTCATGCCGATCGTCGAGACCGGAATACTCTGCGTCTTGAAGTCGCCCAGCGATTCGAGCGCGGGATTCTTCGGCCTGACGTTGGCAACCACCGGCCACTCGTTGTTGCCGTCGGCGAAATACGTTTGAGCGGAGTCACCTGCCAGGTACTCGAGGAAGCGCACCGCGGCATCGCGGTGCGGTGCGTGTTTTGCCACGGCGGCACCCGCGATGTTGATGTGCGTTCCGAAACTGCCCTGATTCGGCATCGCGACGCCGACTTTCTCGATCACCGCACGATCTTCGGGTTTGTCCGAGCGCATCAGTCGCGCGAGGTAATAGCTGTTGGTCAACGCAACGGAACACTCGCCGCTGGCGACGGCCTTGATCTGGTCGGTGTCGCCGCCCTTGGGCGCGCGCGCCATGTTCGCCACCATGCCCTCGAGCCAGGCCTGCGTGGCCGCAGTTCCCCATAATTCCATCAAAGCGCCGAAGAGTGAGAGGTTGTACGGGTGCGAGCCCGAGCGCGTGCACACGCGCCCCTTGTTCTTCGGATCGGCCAGTTCTTCGTAGGTATCGACGTCCGCAGCGGCGACTTTGGCCTTCGAATAAACCACGACGCGTGCGCGCATGGACATGCCGTACCACTGCGAGCCACGGCCGCCGTCCTTGCCTCGCAAGTGTTCGGGAATACGGGCCTCGAGGGTCGCGCTCTTCACCGGCTGGAACAGTCCATCGACTTCCGCGCGCCACAGCCGCGCGGCATCGACGAGCAGGATCACATCAGCCGGACTGCTCGAGCCTTCGCTTTTCAGTCGCGCAAGGATGCCGGCATCGTCGGCATCGACGCGCTGAATGCGAATGCCGGTCTGCTTCGTGAATTCGGCGTAGAGGTTCTCGTCGGTCTGGTAGTGCCGCGCCGAGTAAAGGTTCAAGACCTTGTCGTCTTGGGCTGCGCTTGGCAGCGCAACTGCGAGCGTAGCGACAGCGAAGGCCGCGAGGGCCGTCGAGTGAAGGATTCGAAGCATGACCTTGACCTCGTACGTAGCGGGTGAGAGGTCATGATCGTAGCATCAAATGCGAATCATTCGCATTCTCATCGGCCGACCCGGCTCGAATCAGGTCTTTGGCGGTGCGTCGTCCGTGGGCGGCACGTAGCCCGCGGGCTGATCGACGCCCTCGCCGAAGAAGAAGCGCTCCATTTGCCTCGCCAAGTATTGGCGTGCGCGAGCGTCGGCAAGGTTCAGCCGGTTCTCGTTCACCAGCATCGTCTGGTGGCGCTTCCAGATTTCGAAAGCTTCCTTGCTCACGTTGTCGTAGATGCGTTTGCCCAACTCACCGGGGTACGGCGCGAAGCCCAGCCCTTCGGCTTCTTTCTTGAGATAGACGCATTGCACGTTGCGGGTCATGTCGGATCCTCGTGTCATTTCAAATGCTTGACCAGCACCTGCGAGCGCCGGTCCCAGTTGTACTTGCGCTTGCGCGCCTCGGGCAGCCAGTCGGCTTCGACGGGCTGGAAGCCGCGCTTGATAAACCAATGCATCGTGCGCGTGGTCAGCACGAAGATGCTTGTCAGGCCCATCGCGCGTGCGCGGTGCTCCACGCGCTTCAAGATACGCTCGCCATCGCCTTGCCCCTGCACCGCGTCACTGACGGTCAGGGCGGCCATCTCGCCGGTTTTGGACTCGGGGTACGGGTATAGCGCCGCGCAGCCGAAGATCACGCCGTCGTGTTCGATCACGCTGTAGTTGGCAATATCGCGCTCGATCTCGTTGCGTTCGCGGCGCACCAGGGTGCCGTCGCGCTCGAAGGGCTCGATCAGTTGCAGGATGCCGCCCACGTCGTCGACGCCGGCCTCACGCAGACTCTCGAGTTTCTCGTCGACGACCATCGTGCCGATGCCGTCATGCGTGTACACCTCGAGCAGCACCGCGCCGTCGACCGAGAACGGCAGGATGTGCGAGCGCTCGACGCCGCCTTCGCAGGCCCTGACGCAATGGCGCAGGTAGAACGCGGTGTCGCTCGGCCGCGTCGGCGTGGGTATCGACGCCAGCAGTTTGCGCGCGTCGGCCAACGCGAGTTCGGTGTCGATGGGGCTGTCGGCGTCGTCGAGTTGCTCGTGTACGCCAGCGATTTCGGTCAGGAACAGCAGCTTGTCCGCCTGCAGTGCAATCGCGGTTGACGTGGCGACTTCTTCCATCGTCAGGTTAAAGGCCTCGCCCGTGGGCGAGAAGCCGAAAGGCGAAAGCAGCACCACCGCACCGGTTTCCAGCGCACGGTCGATCGCGACCGAATCGACTCGCCGCACGACGCCGCTGTGTTTGAAGTCGACGCCGTCGATGATCCCCACGGGGCGAGCGGTGAGGAAGTTGCCCGAGATCACGCGCACCGTCGCGTTCGCCATGGGCGTGTTGGGCAGGCCTTGCGAGAACGCCGCTTCGATCTCGAAGCGAAGTTGCCCGGCGGCTTCCTGCGCGGCATCGAGCGCGGGTTCGTCGGTGATGCGCATGCCGTGGCTGAAGCGCTCGGGGTGGCCCTTCGCGCGCAGTTGCTCGCTGACCTGCGGACGAAAGCCGTGCACCAGCACCAGCTTGATTCCCATCGCATGCAGGATCGCGAGGTCTTGGACGAAGGGGCTCAGCTTGCCGGCCGCGATGCCTTCGCCTGCCATCGCGACCACGAAGACCTTGCCGCGGTATTGATGGATATAGGGCGCGACCGCGCGAAACCACGGAACGAAGGTATGGGGAAACACGAGGCTCATGTGGGCTACGATTGTGCCGCAGGCCCTCGCGCGTTCGAGGCTGCAACCGCGTTCATTCAATCCAGGCGAGGAGACACGACATGCCGCTTCAACTCAGCAACGACGAACGCCAACTGCTGGCCACCTTGCCCCAGACCATCGGCTCGGCGATCGCGTTCGCCGGCCACAGCGGCTTGTTCGGCACCGGCAAGGAAATGTTCGCGAGCGCGCAAGGCATGATGGCCGGCCTGAAAGACTTTCCGAACAACGAGCTCATCAAGTCGATCGTGCCCAGCCTTGCCAGCGGCGACCGCAACGCCGAGATCGCACGCGTGAAGGAATCGCGCGACTGGGCGATGGCACGCATGAAGAGCAAAAGCATCGACAGCCCCGAGAAGTTCTCGACGCAGGCGCTGGAAGACGCGCGCGCGGCCGCGGCGCTGCTGGTGTCGAAGGCTTCACCGCAAGAAGCCCAGGAGTACAAGCAGTGGGTGATGAAGCTGGCCGAGGGCGTGGCGCAGGCAGCAACCGAAGGCGGCTTCCTCGGCTTTGGCGGTGAGCGACTGAGCGAAGGCGAACGCAAACTGCTGGCCGAGATTGAGTCGGCCTTCCGCGCGGCTTGAACATTGCTGCCCCCGCGCTGTCGGTGATCGTGTTCCCGGAGGCGCTGCCTGTCAGCGCACGCCGGGAAGAGATAGCCGCAGCGCTTGCCGCCCATCAGGTGATCGTCGTGGCCGGCGAGACCGGTTCGGGTAAAACGACGCAATTGCCAAAGATCGCGCTGTCGATCGGCCGCGGCATCGGCGCGGGCGGCCGAGGGCTGATCGGCCACACGCAACCGCGCAGGCTGGCGGCCACCAGCGTCGCCAAGCGCATCGCGCAGGAACTGAACACGCCGCTGGGCGAGGTCGTCGGCTACAAGGTCCGTTTCCAGGATCGGTTTCAGCGCGGCGCAAGCGTCAAGCTGATGACCGACGGCATCCTGCTGGCCGAAACGCAGAGTGACCCGCTGCTTCGCGCGTATGACACGCTGATCATCGACGAGGCGCACGAGCGCAGCCTGAACATCGACTTCCTGCTGGGGCACCTGAGGCAGATCCTGCCCAGACGTCCCGACCTGAAAGTGATCGTCACGTCAGCCACGATCGATACCGAGCGCTTCGCCAAACACTTTGCAGGCCCCGCCGGCCCGGCACCGGTGATCGAGGTCAGCGGACGCATGTACCCCGTCGAGGTGCGATGGCGTGCGATCGAGCTCGACGAACGCAAGGACGCCGCACCGCGGCGCGGCGGCGGCCCAAGCAGCGGCGACGCAATGAACGACGCCATCGCCGACGGCGTCGACGAGCTTTGGCAGGGCGGCCGCAGCGGCGACATCCTTGTCTTCCTGCCCGGCGAGCGCGAGATCCGCGAAGCCGCCGACCATCTGCGCCGCCATCTGGCGCAGCAACATCGCGCAGGCTCGCAGGCCGAAATCGTGCCGCTGTTCGCGCGGCTGTCGCAGGCCGAGCAGGACCACGTGTTCGAGCCCAGCAACGGCCGGCGCATCGTGATCGCGACCAACGTCGCCGAAACCTCGCTGACCGTGCCCGGTATCCGCTACGTGATCGACGCCGGCCTGGCGCGCGTGAAGCGCTACAGCTATCGCAGCAAGGTCGAGCAGTTGCAGATCGAGGCGGTCAGCCAGGCGTCGGCCAACCAGCGCGCCGGCCGCTGCGGACGCGTCGCCGAGGGCATCTGCATTCGCCTGTACGACGAAGCCGACTTCGCCGCACGCCCGCGCTTCACCGACCCGGAGATCCAACGTTCGTCGCTCGCCGGCGTGATCCTGCGCATGAAGTCGCTGGCGCTCGGCGCGGTCGAAGACTTTCCGTTCGTCGAGCCACCGCCGAAGAAGGCGATCACCGATGGCTACGCACTGCTGGCCGAACTGGGTGCGGTCGATGACGCCAACGAGCTGACCGCCATCGGCACGAGCCTCGCGCGCCTGCCGCTGGACCCGCGCATCGGCCGCATAATCCTGGCCGCGCGCGACCATCAGGCGTTGGCCGAGATGCTGGTCGTGGCGTCGGCGCTGTCGGTGCAAGACGTGCGTGATCGGCCGCTCGATCAACAGCAGGCTGCCGACCAGAAGCACAAGCCTTTCGACGACGAACGATCCGAGTTCGTCGGCAGGCTGAAGCTGTGGACGTGGATCGAGGAAGGCCGCGGTGTGCACGGTCACGTGACCGACAAAGGCAAGGGCGTCGACACGCACAAGCTCAGCCACCGCCAGCAAGAGCAGCGCCTGCGCGAGCACTTCATCAGCCCGCGGCGTGTTCGCGAATGGCGCGACATCCACTCGCAGCTTCACACCGTGGTGGCCGAGCAAGGTTGGCACGTCAATACCGCACCGGCGACCTACGACCAACTCCATCTGTCGTTGTTGGCCGGGCTGCTGGGCAACATCGGCAACAAGGCCGACGACGACGAGTGGTATCTCGGCGCGCGCGGCATCAAGTTCTGGCGCCATCCGGGCTCGCATCTGTCGAAGAAGCCGGGGCGTTGGATCGTCGCAGCCGAACTGGTCGAAACCACGCGCCTGTTCGGCCGCGGCCTGGCGAACATCGACCCGCTATGGCTGCCGCGCGTTGCAGGCCATCTGCTGAAGACGCAGTTGCTCGAGCCGCGCTGGGAGAAAAAGGCGGGCGAGGTTGTCGCGCTCGAGCGCGCGACGCTCTACGGCCTGGTGGTGTATCGCGACAAGCGCATCGCGATCGGCGCCACACAGCCCGATCTGGCCCGCGAGATATTCATTCGCGAGGCGCTCGTCGGCGGCGACTGGGATTCGACGCTGCCCTTTGTCGCGCACAACCGCCGCCTGATCCGCGAGGTCGAAGCGCTCGAGCACAAGGCGCGCCGGCAGGACGTGCTGGTCGACGATACGCTGATCGAAGCCTTCTACAGCGCCAAGATCCCCGCCGACGTGGTCGGCGCGGCGACGATGGATCGTTGGTACCGCAAGGCGCAGCGCGCCGAGCCGCGCATGCTGATGCTCGAGCGCGAGGACCTGATGCGCCACCGCGCGCAGGGCATCAGTGGCGCGGCGTACCCGCCGACGGTGAAGCTTGGTGGTGTCGATTGCGCTGCAACGTATCTGCACGAACCCGGCGACGCGAAGGACGGGCTGACCGTCACGGTGCCGATCTACGTGCTGAACCAGGTGAACGAAGACCATTGCGAATGGCTCGTGCCGGGCATGGTCGAAGCCAAGATCGCTGCGCTGCTGAAGAGCCTGCCGCAGAAACCACGCGCGCGCCTGGTGCCGCTGCCCGCCACGGCCGCGCAGGTCGCGGCCGGGTTGCCATTCGGCGAAAGCTCGCTGCTCGATGCGCTGTTGTTGGCGGTGCGGGACCGCGCACAGCTTCCGGTGCAACGGCATGACTTCAAGCCCGAACAGTTGCCAGCGCACCTGTCGATGAATTTGCGCATCGTCGACGAACACGGGCGCCAACTTGGCATGGGCCGCAACCTCGCGACGTTGAAAGCCGAGCTTGGCACGCAGGCGCGCTCGGCATTCCAGGCGTTGGCGGTGTTGAAGCCGCGCGCATCGAGTGAGGTCGCGCCGCCGACCGGTGCGGCGCCGGTCGTGATGGCGCGGCAGCCATCGCCGGGCAACGTATCGCCTTCATCGCATGCAGCGGCGAGTGAGCCCAAACGCTACACCAGCTGGACCTTCGGCGAACTGCCCGAGATGATGGAAGTGCGCCGTGGCAGCCAATCGATGGTCGGCTTCCCGGCGTTGGTGGACCACACGACACACGTCGAGATCGAAGTTTTCGACGAGCCCGAGGTCGCTGCGGCGAGACACCGCCTTGGCCTGAGCCGCCTGCTGTCGATCGCGTTGAAAGACCCGCTGAAGTACGTCGAAAAGAACATCCCCGACCTTTCGAAGATGTCCATGATGTACATGCCGCTGGGCACAGCCGACGAACTGCGGGCACAGATCGTCGGTTCTGCGCTGGACCGCGCGTTCCTGGCCGACCCGCTGCCGACCGATGCTGCTGCCTTCGACACGCGCCTGACGGAAGGCCGCTCGCGGTTGTCACTGGTCGCACAAGACGTGGCGCGCAGTGCGGGTGCGGTGCTGGCCCAGCACGCCGCGGCTGCGCGCAAGCTGAAAGACGCAAGGCCGCCGAAAGATGTCGCCGACGACGTGCAAGCCCAGCTTGCCGCGCTGGTGCCGAAAGACTTCGTCGCCCGCACGCCGTGGGCGCAGATGCAGCATCTGCCGCGCTACCTGCAGGCCATCGTTGCGCGCCTGGACAAACTGCGCAGCGACCCAGCGCGCGATGCCCAGCACATGCAGGCACTGCGCCCGATGCTGCAACGCCTATCGCGTCGCCGTGCCGAACTGAAGGGTGCGACCGACGCGCGGCTGGACGAATACCGCTGGATGCTCGAGGAGCTGCGTGTGAGCCTTTTCGCACAAGCGTTGCGCACGGCCATGCCGGTCAGCGTCAAACGCCTCGACAAGGTCTGGGCGCAGATCGTGCAATAACCCGGCGGGAAGGTCAGCGCTCGGACTGAATCTTCCGCGCGTCGGCCACCTTGCTGATGGCGCGTGAACTGCGGGCCGCCTGCGAACGCTGGCGCGCGTCAGCTGCAGGCGCAGACCGCGCAGCGCTGCCCGTGGCCGAACTGACGACCTTGGCGGGTTGGCGCATGGCCTGCGACGGGCCTACGACCTTCGCGTTGAACGGGTGTTGCGTTGCGCCGAAGCGCCCCAGCACCTTGCGCACGTAGTCCTGCGTCTCGGCGTAAGGTGGCACGCCCTTGTACTTCTCGACAGCGCCTTCGCCGGCGTTGTAGGCCGCGGCGACGAACGTCACGTTGCCCTCGAAGTACGCGAGCAGCCAGCGCAGGTAGGCCATGCCGCCCTGAACGTTGTCGCGCGCATCGAAGGGCTTGCTCACGCCGAAGCGCTGAGAGGTCTCGGGAATCAACTGCATCAAGCCCATCGCGTTCTTCGGCGACAACGCAAAGGGGTTGAAGTTCGATTCGACCTCGATCACCGCAAGTACCAGCTGCGGGTCAAGCTCGTACTTCGGCGCCAGCGAGCGCACGATCTTGTCGATGTGGGCAGGCGGCTCGGCACGTGGCTCTGCGGGAGGCGCTGGCGGCGGATCGACTTCGGTCAGGCATGGCGGAATTTCGGCGGCCGGCCAACTCATGCTGCGAAGCATGCGTCGCGCACCGTCATGGCCCTGGGTTGCCGCGGCGTAGAAAAGATAGGAGGCGAAGGCGTCGCTGCGCTCGGTGCCCTTGCCGTAGGCGTAGGCCCAGGCGAGCTGGTTCAGCGCTTCGGAGTCACCGCTTCGGGCCCGCGCGCACAGCTGCGTCACAGGGACCTCGACCGCATCGGGCAGGGTGCCGGCCGGGCGCAGGGCCAGGCCTGGGGCGGGTCGCGGTGCGTCCTGCGCCTGTGCGCACGCCGACGCCAGCATCAGCACGGCAGCGATGTGAAGCGTTCGGCGCTTCGTGAATTTCATGTCCGACAACAAGTTGTGCAACAAACCTCGCGCGAAGGCGTGAGTGTTGACGATTCGACCTGACGCTGCATCCCCCAAACAAACGATGAACCGTGTTCCGCCGTGCACGAAGCAACGATTCACGCCGGCACGGAAGGCAGCCCGGCCAGCGCCATGGCGAGTTCGGCCTCGTCGTACGCCTGGTCGACGAGCTTACCGGCGTGGTAGTCGCTGTAGGCGCTCATGTCGAAATGGCCGTGACCGCATAAGTTGAAGAGGATCACCTCGCTTCGCCCCTCGGCCTTGCATCGCAGCGCCTCGACGATGGCGCCCTTGACCGCATGGTTGGCTTCGGGCGCGGGCACGATGCCTTCGGCCTTGGCGAACAACACGCCGGCTTCGAAGCAGGCGATCTGGTGGTACGCCGTCGCTTCGATCAGCCCCAAGTCCTTCAGGTGGCTAACCAGCGGCGCCATGCCGTGGTAGCGCAGGCCACCCGCATGGAAACCCGGCGGCGTGAAGGTGCTGCCCAGGGTGTGCATCTTGACCAGTGGCGTCAGGTGGCCGGTATCGCCGAAGTCGTAAGCGAATTTCCCCCGCGTCAGGCTCGGGCAGGCCGCGGGTTCGACCGCGACGATGCGCCGCTGCTTCGTCTTGCCGCCGCCGCGCAGTTGCTGGCCGATGAAGGGGAACGTGATGCCGGCGAAGTTGCTGCCGCCGCCGGTGCAACCGACGATCACGTCGGGGTCATCGCCGGCCATTTCCATTTGCAGCATCGCCTCTTGCCCGACGATGGTCTGGTGCATCAGCACGTGGTTCAGCACCGAGCCGAGTGCGTACTTGGTGTCGTCGTTCGTCGCCGCGATTTCGACCGCTTCGCTGATCGCAAGGCCGAGCGAGCCGGGATGCTTCGGGTTTTTTGCCAGCACCGCGCGGCCGGCGTTCGTCAGCTCGCTCGGACTGGCGTGGCAGGTGGCGCCATAGGTTTCCATCAGCGCGCGACGGTAGGGCTTCTGGTCGTAGCTGACGCGCACCTGGAACACGGTCACGTCGATGCCGAACAGCGCGCCTGCGAAAGCGAGTGAGCTGCCCCACTGGCCGGCGCCGGTCTCGGTCGTCAACTTGCGAATGCCGGCTTGCGCGTTGTACCAAGCCTGAGGCACCGCGGTGTTCGGCTTGTGACTGCCGGCGGGGGACACGCCTTCGTACTTGTAGTAGATCTTCGCGGGCGTGCCGAGCGCCTTCTCGAGGCGATGCGCGCGATACAGCGGCGCCGGCCGCCACAGACGAAAGACTTCGCGCACCGGTTCTGGAATATCGATCTCGCGATCGGTGCTGACCTCTTGAAGGATCAACTCCATCGGGAACAGCGGCGCCAAATCGTCGGGCCCGATCGGCTGAAGCGTGCCCGGGTGCAGCGGCGGCACCAGCGGTTTGGGCAGGTCGGCCGCGATGTTGTACCAGCGCTTGGGCATGCGTGATTCGTCGAGCAGGAACTTGGTCGTGGTCATTTCGTCTGTCTCCTTGGCTTGTTGTCAACGCAAGACCGTCAGCGCGAGGTCCATGCCGCCTTCGGTGATCGAAATCATGGCCTGCTCGCGTACGGCGGGCTTGGGGTGATAGGCGATCGACAGGCCCGCCACGCTCATCATCGGCAGGTCGTTCGCGCCGTCGCCAACCGCGATGGCCTGGCTGGCAGCGATGCCCATCAACTCGCACACCTCGAGCAGCACGCGCTTCTTCTCGGCGCCATCGACGATCTCGCCCCACGGCCGCTCGAGCAGCAAGCCGGTGAGCTTGCCGTCGACGATCTCGAGCACGTTGGCGCGTGCAAAGTCCAGGCCCAGGCGTGCGCGCACGCGGTCGCTGAAGAAGGTGAAGCCGCCCGAAACCAGCAGTGTCTTCAACCCGGCTGCCTGACAGGCGCGCACGAAAGTCTCGACGCCGGGGTTGAATTGCAGATGGTGCGAGTACACCGTTTCGAGCGCCCACACCGGCGTGGCGCGCAACAGCGCCAAGCGGCGGCGCAGGCTGTGCTTGTAGTCGGTGATCTCGCCGCGCATCGCCGCTTCGGTGATCGACGCGACTTCGGGTCCGAGGCCCATCACGTCGGCGATCTCGTCGACGCATTCGATATTGATCAGCGTCGAGTCCATGTCGAACGCGACGAGCTTGAAGTCGGCAAGCGACAGCGGCGGCACCACGCCGCGCAGCGTCAGTCCGGGGGTAAGGCGTGTGTCGGCTGCGGGCACGGCGATCTTCGGCTGATGTGAAGCGCCGATTATCCCGGCGCGCCCATCGGCATCAAGCCAGGCTGCGCAGCACGTCACGGTGAAGCCGCGGATGACGAGGCCGGGTGTGTTCATCGCAAGCATGGGCAATTATCCCGTCGAGCCTTCGCCCCCCGAATCGAGCATCGACGCAGTCTCGACGTTGACGCTGGCGTGACTTCTGGCCTTTGAGGGACCGGCGGCCCGGCCCGAGACTGGCTGCTGGTTGTCCCCTTGGGTGAATCGGTGAGGCTGAGCGGAATCTTCTCGAGGTGGCGTTTCGATCTGCTCGCCTGCGCTACGACGTTGCTGATTGCTTGTGGCGGGGGCGATCCCGATGGCGGATCGGCACGGCCCGTGTCGGCGGTCTTCGAGCCGACGGCGCTGTCGGTGTCCGTCGTCGAGGGGCGAAAGATCGGCATGCTGGTCGAGTTCAGCGGGATGCTCGACCTCGGCGCTCGGCGAGCGGTGTATCTCGGGTTGCTGGAACGACGCAACATCGTCGTCGATGGCAACCTCTCTTCCCCGTACGGCGATGGCGGCTTCTTTGGTGGTGTCGTGCTGAACCCCGCGCTTGGCCCAGGCATCTACGACACCGAGATCGAGTTGCTGGTGTGCTCGGATCCGCAGTGCACTGATCAGGTCGCCGGTAGCCCGATGCGACTACCACTGCGCTACGAGGTCTTGCCACAGATCAAGATCGACGCGCCCGCGAAGATGCATCGTGTCGGGCGCGATGCACCGCCGTCCCAGACGCTGTCGGTCTTCATCCCGGCCGAGGCCGGCGCAACCAACTTCGAGTTCTTCGATCGCAGCGAAGCGTTCGTCGCGGATCTTCGAGGAAACGAGCTGCGGATCGAGACGCGCCAGTTGCGCGCGGGCACCTACACAGCCAGTGCGCGCATCTCGAGCCCGTCCGATCCTCGCTTCGGGGCGTCTATCGAGATCGAGTACGTTGTCGAAGCCCCGCCCGGTGGTGAGAAATCGTTGAGCATCGAGCCGGAGTCCGTGGACTTGATGCTGACGCAGGCATGCAAACGACCCACCGTTTCAGGATTCAGCGCCCGACATGGACCGATGCCTTCGAGGGCCCTTCGCTCGGCACGTCTGATCCCAACGTGTTTAGGAATTTGCGTCACCTGGGCAACGACGAATACGAGTTCGAGATCGATGCACGCAGACTCGCCGCAGCGCCGACGAACGGCGCAATACGCGGTGACTATTTCGCGGCGATCCATGTCGGCGCGGAGCCCTATGGTGGGACCGCGCTTTCGAGCGTCGCGCTTTTTGTCGACACCGCTCTCGTTCTCGAGACTACTCCTTTCCCGTTCACGGTTGACGCGGTGACGATGCCGTCGGACCTCTCACGCTCGACCCCTGTGGTGGCTGCCGACGGCGCGACAGTGCGGTGGTCGGCGATCTCGGATCAGCCTTGGTTGCGCGTGACTCGCAGCTCTGGCCTGACCGGGGTTGACGCGCTGGCCTACGAGGTCGACCGGTCGGCTTTCGATCTGCCAGAGCTTCACGTTGCCAGGCTGACGATCGCGCTGGACCGACCCGGAACATTGCCTGAAGTCTTCGATGTCGAGGTTCGCAACCTGCTGCCGCGCCTCGAGACGGCGTCACCTTCGGTCCTGACCGCGGCCTCGGCGAAGGTCTACATCGGCGGCGATGTTTCTGCCAGAAGCGCCGTGGCCGCGCCCGGCGTGATCAGCGTCGACGGCGCAACACTGCGGGCAGTGCGTGTCGAGGAAGACCCGCGGTTTTCCGGGACAGTGGCCGCACTGGCCGTCGAGCTCGGCGACATCGTGCCGGGGCGGCCGGTGACGATTCGTGCCCAGTCCGCGTTCCGAACATCCGCGGTGACGCTTCAGTCTGTCGGTCCGGTGCGGGTGCCGGCTGGCTACGCGGCGCTGCCTTACGGCCACTATCGGCCCGCTTCGTACGCGTCGGGTCGCCCGGGGCTCGTCTTCGCGGGCCCGGCCGGTGTCTGGCGCTGGCCGTTCGACGGTACCTGGCAGCCCTTGCAGCAGGTTGCCTTGGCAGCCGTGATCGATGCCGCCGTGGACCCACATTCGTCGTCTGTGTACGCCATCGTTGGCCGATCCGTCGTCGCGCTGGACGCAGGCACGCTTGCCCTGCAACGTCAAGCCAGCTTGGCCGCCGACGAACAAGGCACGTTCGACCCGACTGTTCCCACATCCACCAGCGCGTTGCGTTTCCGGGCCGACGGTCATGCACTGGCCGGCAGCTATCCGAGCGCATCGAGTTCGACGGGTAGCCATGGCGTGACGTGGCTGTCGGGGTGCGGTTCGAACCGCGCCGACTTGGCCACCAACCCGTGCTTTGCAGACCCAGGAACTGACTACCTCCGAGAGGGCAGCCGAGCCGCGCCCGGCGTCGCGATCACAGCAAGCGCGAATGGCGACGCACTGGTGCTCAGTTATCCGGATGGCGGTGTCGTGCTTGACGCCGGCATCGGCCGAGGGCGTCGAGAGATTGAACCCATCCCGTCCGGACGGACGATCGCCAGCATTGACGATGCCGGAATCTGGCGGGTCCGCGACGATGGAGTCCTCACCCGGATCGGTACGTCGCAGAGCGTGGACTTGGGCATGCGTCTTCCGTCGGGCTTCGTCGCAGGTGGCTACGCCATCAGCGGTGGTGGCGCGTTCGCAGCGGCCTACGCCTATCGCATCGCCAATGAATCGACTGGCCCGCGCGCGCGCGACGCGCGCCTGTTCCTCTTCGATCTGCGCGATGGCCTACCCACGGCGCCATCGACCAGCACGATGAACCTTCCCGACGCCGTGGGCTGCACGGTGGCGCTGGTTGCGGGCGAGACCTGCGCGCATCGTGCGTCGGTGACGTTCGCTCAGGGAGACGAGAGCGTCTTCGTGCTTGGCGTTCGCGGTGTGGCGGCCTTGCCGATGCCGGCGTCCGTAGCGCCGGCCCTCATCATCGAAAAGCGGTTCCAGACGGTCCGGGTACGCTGAGGCGGGTGCCGTCGCTCGGGCATCGCTGCCCGGTTGATCGTCCCGTCAGCTCAGCGCCCGTAACACCTCGCGCACCATCTGCGCACGCTCGCGCGGCTCGGCCACCTCGCGCTCGATGCGCAAGCGCTCGTTGCCGGCAAGCTTGATGTGCCGGTTCTTCTGCACCAGCTGAATGATGCGTGCGGCGTCGACCGGCGGGTTGGGCCTGAAGCCGATCACGACCAGCTTCGGCGCCGCGTCGATCTTCACCACGCCGAAGGGCTGCGCCAGAACGCGCAGCCGGTGCGTGTCGAACAGGTTCTGGCCCTGCGACGGCAGGCGGCCGAAGCGGTCGGTGACCTCTTCGAGCAGCGCGTCGATCTGCGAGTCTTTGGCCGCGCTGGCCAAACGCTTGTACAGCGACAGCCGCACGTGCACGTCGCCGCAATAGCTGTCGGGCAACAGTGCGGGCGCGTGCAGGTTGACGTCGAGGCTGTCGGTGCCGGTCGCCAGCAGTTCGTTCAGCGACACCTCGTTGCCCGACTTCAGCCGCCGCACGGCCTGCGCGAGCATGTCGCTGTAGAGCTGATAGCCGACTTCCATCATGTTGCCGCTCTGGCGTTCGCCCAGCACCTCACCCGCACCGCGGATCTCGAGGTCGTGCATCGCGAGGTAGAAGCCGCTGCCCAGTTCTTCCATCTGCTGGATGGCGTCGAGCCGCTGCGTCGCCTGCTTGCTCAAGCCTTCCATGTCGGGCACGAGCAGGTACGCGTAGGCCTGGTGGTGCGACCGGCCGACGCGCCCGCGCAGTTGGTGCAGTTGCGCCAGGCCGAACTTGTCGGCGCGCGTGATGACGATGGTGTTCGCGGTCGGCACGTCGATGCCGGTTTCGATGATCGTCGAGCACACCAGCACGTTGAAGCGCTGGGCGACGAAGTCGCGCATCACGTGTTCGAGCTCACGTTCGGGCATCTGGCCGTGCGCGATCGCGATGCGCGCTTCGGGTACCAACTCGGCGAGCTTGTCGGCGCGGTGGCGAATGGTTTCGACCTCGTTGTGCAGGAAGAAGACCTGGCCGCCGCGCTTCAACTCGCGCAGCAGCGCTTCACGGATCACGCTGGTGCCTTCGTTGCGCACGAAGGTCTTGATCGCCAGGCGCCGCTGCGGCGCGGTCGCGATCACCGACAGGTCACGTAGACCTTCCAGCGCCATGCCCAGCGTGCGCGGGATCGGCGTGGCAGTCAGCGTCAACACGTCGACTTCGGCACGCATCGCCTTGATCGCCTCCTTGTGGCGCACGCCGAAGCGGTGTTCCTCGTCGATCACCAGCAGGCCCAGGCGCTGGAACTTCACGTCTTTGCTGATCAGCTTGTGCGTGCCCACGACGATGTCGATCGACCCGTCGGCCAGCCCTGCGAGTGCGGCCGTGACCTCTTTGCCCGACCGGAAGCGCGACAACTCGGCACTCTTCACCGGCCACGCACCAAAGCGGTCGACGATGGTCTGGTAGTGCTGTTCGGCCAGCAGCGTGGTGGGCGCCAGGATCGCGACCTGCTTGCCGCCCATCACCGCGATGAACGCTGCGCGCAGCGCGACTTCGGTCTTGCCGAAGCCAACGTCGCCGCACACTAGCCGGTCCATCGGCTTGGGGCTCACCATGTCCTGAATCACGGCGTGGATCGCGGCGCGCTGGTCGGCGGTTTCTTCGAAGCCGAAGCTCGCGGCGAAGGCTTCGTAGTCGTGCGTCGACCAGCGGTGCGCGTGGCCCTCGCGTGAAGCACGACGCGCGTACAGGTCCAGCAGTTCGGCCGCGGCGTCGCGAACCTGTTCGGCCGCTCTTCGCTTGGCCTTGGCCCACTGATCCGACCCCAGCTTGTGCAGTGGCGCCTCTTCGGCCGACACGCCTGTGTAGCGCGCGATCAGTTGCAACTGCGACACCGGCACGTACAGCTTCGTGTCGTCGGCGTACTCGAGGTGCAGGAATTCCGACGGGCCGGCGCCGTTGCCGGCGTTCAGGTCCAGCGAGATCAACCCGCGGTAGCGGCCGATGCCATGCATCAGGTGCACGACCGGGTCGCCGATGTTCAGCTCGGACAGGTCGCGGATCAGCGCGTCGACGCTCGACGCCTGTTCCTGCTTGCGACGACGCCGCGTGCCCGGCGCGGCGGCGAAAAGCTCGGTCTCGGTGACGAAATGGATCGCGGGCTTGCCGTCGTTGCGAATCCACGCGAAACCTTGCGCCAGCGGCGCGGCGACGATCGCGACGCGCTCGTCCTTCGCGTTGCCGGCGTCGAAGTCCGCGAGGTTGTCGGCGGCGGGCACGACGATGTGATGGTCGCGCAGCAGGTCGAGCAGGCTTTCTCGGCGGCCGTCGCTTTCGGCCACGATCAGCACGCGCGCGTCGGTCGAACGCAGGTGCTGCTCGAAGCTCGCGAGCGGCTCGGTCGCGCCGCGGTCGATCGCGAAGTCGGGAAGCGGGCGCGCCCACGGCACCGTGCCGGTGCCGTTTGACGTTCCCACGGCGTCGGTACCACGCAGCGACAGCACGGCGTATGGATGCGTCGCGGCGAAGAACTCTTCGGCGCGCTGGAACACCTCGTGTGGCGGCAGGATCGGGCGTTCGGCGTCGTGCTGCAGAAAGCGGTGGCGCTCGCGCGTGTCGGCCAGGAAGTGCTCGATCGCATCGTCGACCGCGCCGTGCAGCACGATCTGTGCGTTGCTGCCCACGTAGTCGAACAGCGTGGCCGTCTGCTCGAAGAACAGCGGCAGGAAGTATTCGATGCCCGCGGTGGCGATGCCGCTGGCGATGTCCTTGTAGATGCGCGAGCGCGTTGGGTCGCCCTCGAGCTTTTCGCGCCAGCGCGCGCGGAAGGTGGCGCGCGCGGCTTCGTCCATCGGGAACTCGCGGCCGGGCAACAGGCGCACGTTCGGCACCGGGTAGAGGCTGCGCTGCGAGTCGGGGTCGAACGCGCGGATGCTGTCGATGCGGTCGTCGAACAGGTCGATGCGATACGGCATCGGCGAGCCCATCGGGTACAGGTCGATCAGCCCGCCGCGCACCGCGTACTCGCCCGGCGCCACGACCTGGCTCACGTGCTCGTAGCCGGCCATCGTGAGCTGCGACTTCAATCCCGCTTCGTCGAGCTTGGCGCCCTTCGCGAAGGCGAACGTGGTTTTCGCGAGGAAGCCGGGTGGCGCCAGACGCGCCAGCGCGGTCGTGGCGGGCAGCACCAGCACGTCGATGCGGTCTTTCTCGTCGGCGCCGACACGGCCGTCGCGGCCCAGCAGGCGCCACAACGTCGCCAATCGTTCGGACACCAGGTCCTGGTGTGGCGAGAAGCTGTCGTAGGGCAGCGTCTCCCAGTCGGGGAACATCGCGACGACCAGGCCGGGGTCGAAAAAGCCGATCTCGTCGGCCAGGCGCTGTGCATCGGCGGCCTGCGCCGCGACGATCACCGTGAGGCGTCGCTGCCCAAGGCCCTGACGTGCGAACTGCGCAAGCAGCAGCGCATCGGCCGACCCAAAGGGTTGCGGCGATTGGTGCCGCTTACCGGCAGGAACATCGGGAGCCAACGACATGGAATCGTGAATTCTAGAATTCGCCGCTCATGTCCTCGAATTTTGATGACGCTCGTGCGCGCCTGCATGCCCTGATTCCCTGCGCCGGGGTTGGCTCGAGAGCGGGCGCGGGCGTGCCGAAGCAGTACGCCATGGTGTGCGGCCGGCCCGTGGTGGCGCATACGATCGAAGCGCTGCTGAACGTGCGTCGGCTGGCACGCGTGGTCGTCGTGCTGGCAAACGATGACAGAGCATTTGAATCGGCCTTTGGGTCGCACATGCGGGTGAAGGCTGTGCGCAACGGCGGGGCCACGCGCGCCGCGACCGTCGTCAATGGCCTGCGGCACCTGCTGGACACCGGCGCGCAAGCGAACGACTGGGTGCTGGTGCATGACGCCGCGCGCTGCCTGATCGACCCCGGGGCGGTCGACCGGTTGATCGACGCGTGCATCGGCGACGAGGTCGGCGGCCTGCTGGCGCTTCCGCTGGGCGACACGTTGAAGCAATCGCGCGAAGGCCGCTCGCAGCGAACGCTCGAGCGCAGCGACAAGTGGTTGGCGCAAACGCCGCAGATGTTCCGTGTGGGCACGCTGCTGAAGGCGCTCGAGGCCGCGGGCGACGCGGTGACCGACGAAGCGAGCGCGATCGAAGCGATGGGGCTCGAGCCGCTGCTGGTGCGCGGCGACACCACCAACTTCAAGATCACGTGGCCGGAGGAGTTCGCGTTGGCCGAACGCTGGATGGGCAGTCGCGGCGATCAGAGCTGATCGCCGCTCGACTCAGATCTCTCAGATCTCAGATCTGCACCCTCGTACCAAGCTCGACGACCGCGTTGTCGGGCAAGCGGAAGAACTCGACCACGCTGCCGGCGTTGTGCACCATCGCCGCGTAGATCCGCTCGCGCCACAGCGCCATGCCGCGGCCTGGCGTGGGCACGATCGTTTCGCGGCCGAGGAAGTAGCTGGTCTCGAAGGGCGGCACCACCAGCCCGTGCGACGCGCACAGCGACAACGCCTTGGGCACGTCGGGCGTGTTCATGAACCCGAAGTCGATCGTCACGCGCCAGAACCCCTTGCCCAGCGGGTGCACGCGCACGCGATCGTTCATGCCCACCCAGGGTTCGTCGCGGAACACGACGTTGACGATCAGGTTGCATTCGTGCAGGACCTGGTTGTGCTTCAGGTTGTGCTTCAGGTTGTGCAGCAGCGCGGCGGGCACGTTGCGCGGGTCCGCCACCAGATAGGCCGCCACGCGGTCGGCACGGTTGATGTGCGCTGCGTCCAGCCCATCGACGAAACCCGCGAGTTCGATCCCTTCGGCGTGCACCGCCTCGAGCATGAGTGCGCGGCCCTGGTACCAGGTGATCATGACGAAGGCCAACACGGCCGCCATCGCCAGCGTGAACCAACCGCCGTCGAAGATCTTGACCGCGCAGCCGGCGACGAGCAGGGCGTCCAACGCGAGCATCGGCACGATGATGGCTGCGGCCACCGGCAGCGGCAGCCGCCACTGGCATCGCGCCACCACGGCCAGCAGCAGCGTCGTGATCAGCATCGTCAGCGTGACCGACAGGCCATAGGCCCCCGCCAGTGCCGACGCGCTTCCGAAGGCCAGGACCACCGCGGCCACGCCGGCCATCAGCATCCAGTTCACGCCGGGCATGTAGATCTGGCCTTGCTCGCGCGCCGATGTGTGCCGGATCGCCATGCGTGGCAGCAGGCCGAGTTGGATCGCCTGGCGTGTCATCGAGTACGCGCCCGAGATGACCGCTTGCGACGCGATGATCGCGGCCAACGTCGCGATCACCAGCGCCGGCCAGATCAACGCGGTCGGAAATAAGCGATAGAAGGGATTCTCGATGGCGGTGGGGTCACCAATCAACAACGCGCCCTGGCCGAGGTAGTTGAGCGCGAGCGATGGCAACACCAGGAAGGTCCACGCGAACTGGATCGGCCGGCGACCGAAGTGCCCCATGTCGGCGTACAGCGCTTCGGCACCCGTGACGGCCAGCACGATCGCGCCGATGACGAGTAACACCATGGGCCCGCGTCGGCTGATGAAGGCGACCGCCTCCATCGGATTCAGCGCCGCAAGGATGCCCGGCTGCGACGCGATGTGCAGCGCACCACTGACCGCGAGCGTCAGGAACCACAACACGATGATCGGGCCGAAAGCCTTGCCCACCGTCGACGTGCCGAACCGCTGCACCACGAACAGCAGCACCAGGACCAGTAACGTGATCGGCACCACGAAGGGCGCCAGCGTGGGCGTGGCGATCTGCAGGCCTTCCATCGCGCCCAGCACCGAAATCGCCGGTGTGATGACGCTGTCACCGTAGAAGAGCGTGGCCGCGAGCACGCCCAGCAGCAGCACCGCCGCTTTCGCACGTGGCCTTCCGGACAGCGCGTGCGAAGCCAGTGCGGTCAATGCCAATGCGCCGCCTTCGCCGCGGTTGTCCGCGCGCAGGACGAGCAGCACGTACTTGATCGTGACCACCAGCATCAGCACCCAGACGATGCAGGAGATCGCGCCGACGACGTTGGCCGGCTCGAGTGCCACGCCGTGTGCGGGGGCGAAGATCTCTTTGACCGTGTAAAGCGGGCTGGTGCCGATGTCGCCGTAGACGACGCCGATCGCCGCGAGCGTCAGTGCCGACAGTCCGTCGCGTCGGCTTGCACTGCTGGCGTTGTTGGCGTTGCTGTTGACGGGCTTGGCCGTTGCAGTCGTGGTCATGAATTTCGTGCTGGGAGCCTGGACCATCCATCGTGGTCCGGCCCGCATCAGGAAGGCATAAGCACGCCCTCAGGCTGGCTCTTCCGGTTCCGCGATCCGGTAGCCCACGCCCGGTTCGGTCAGCAGCAGCCGCGGCGCCGCGGGTTCGGCCTCGAGCTTGGCGCGAAGTTGTTGCATGTACAGGCGCAGGTAGTGCGTGTGGTCGACGAACTCGGCACCCCACACGTCGGCCAGAAGCTGGCGATGCGTGACCACCTGCCCGGCGTGGCGCACCAGGCGCGCCAACAGCTTGAACTCGGTCGGGGTCAGATGCACCGCCGCACTGTCGAGCACGACCTTTCTTGCGGCCACGTCGACATCGAGCGCATCGCGCCGGTAGCGCGTGATGGCGGGCTGCGCTGTGGTGCCGCGATGGCGCAGCGCCACGCGCATGCGCGCCAGCAGTTCGCCGACCCCGAAGGGCTTGACGAGATAGTCGTCCGCACCCGCGTCGAGCAGGCGGATCTTCTGCACATCGCCCTCGCGAGCCGAGATCACCAGCACCGGCAGGTTGTGGCGTCGGCGCAGGCTCGCAAGCAGCGCTTCGCCGTCGCCATCAGGCAGCCCCAGATCGAGCAGCACCAGGTCCACCGGCGCTGCGTCGGTCGTCGCCGCAGGCCGCTGCGCGTGCTTCAGCAACGCCAGCGCTTCGGACAGGCTGGCCGCCGTCAGCACCTCGAAGCCTTCGACCGCCATCGCGTCGCGCAGCAAGCCGCGCAACTCGCGATCGTCCTCGACGAGCAAAACGCGCAAGGGGCGGGCGCGGGCGCCGGAGTCCACGTTGCTAAGGCACCTGGGCGTTGTCCGGCATCTCGATCGGCGGCGTCGGAGCTGGCTTGATGGGAAGCGCGCACTCGAAGCTGCACCCACCGTGCCCACGCGGTCGCAGGCGCAACTCGCCGCCATGCGCCTTGGCGATCGCGCGGCACACCGCCAGGCCGATCCCGGCGCCGCGGCGGCCGGCCTCGAGGTGTGGCTCACGACGATGCGTGCGGTCTTCGGATTCGATCGCAGCTTCGGCTGCGCCATGCGACTCGCCGCGGCGGAACAAGTCGAAAACGCGCTCGCGCCACGCAGGCGGGATGCCGGGGCCACGATCGCGCACGGCCAGCACCACGACGTCGTGGTCGGGTGTGCGGCTGGCGTCGTGCTGGCTGCGCACCAGGATCTCCACCGGCGAGCCTTCCGGTGCGTAGGTCAGCGCGTTGTCGATCAGGTTGTCGATCAGTTGCGACATCAGCATCGCGTCGCACCACAGCAGCGGCAGCCCGGGCTCGAGACGCGCGCGCACGCGCTGATCGGTGTCGCGCCGCCGCGAGCGTCGAACCGCGGCGCCCACGAGGTCCTCGGCCGACTCCCAGTCGCATCGCAGCGCAACGCCGGGGCCGCCCAGGCGGGCGAGCTGGAGCGTGTTGTCGGTCATGCGGCGCAGGCGCTGCGCTTCTTCGGCGATGCTGCGCGCCAGCCGCTGACGTTGCTCGTTCGAAAGACGGGCTCCCTGTTCGTCGAGCGATGACGCAGCCCCCAGGATCGTGGCCAGCGGCGTGCGGTAGTCGTGCGAAATGGCGGCCAGCAGCGTGTTGCGAACGGCCTGTCCACGCGCCTCGTCGCGCACGCGCTGCTGTTCGGCCGCTGTCTGGTGGCGTTGCAAGGCGAGAGCTGCCTGGTCGGAAAGGGCTTGCGCATGGCCGCGCCAATCGGCGCTACGCATGCCAGCCGCGCCAGTTTCCCCGGACACACCAGACTCGCCAAAGAAAACGACCGCGCCGAGGGTGCTGCCGCGCCCGCGCATCGGCAAGTACAGCTCGCCGATGTGCTCATGCCGCCCCGTGCCGGGGCCCATGGCATGGCCCTGTCGCAGACAGTGCCACAAACCTTCGTGCTGATCACCGTCGGCATGACCGGCCATCACCACATGCGCGTCGTCGTTGCTTGCGGGCAGCGCGGTCTTCAGTGCCATCACTGTCGCGCGCGCTCCAGACAAAGCCGAAAGCAACGTCTGCAATTCGCCAAGGTGCACCGTTGGGTCGTCGGCATCGCGCAGCGTGTCGCTCCACGCACGCAGCTGCTCTGACCGCTGCGCATGCCGCTTCGCCAGCGATGCATGCCGGCGTTGCAGCGACATCAACAAGGTGACGAACAAACACACCGCGAGCATTGCGCCCAGCAACAGCGCGTGTTCGGGTTGGTCGACGAAGAATGTGCCGCGCGGCGGCACGAACCGCCAGTTGAAGGCCAGCACCGACGCCACGCTCGCGGCGATCGATGCCCAGATCGGCAGCCACCAGGCCGCGAGAGCCGCGACGAGCACCAGCACCATCGCCAGGTTCGCCAGATCAAAACGGGTGTCTAGGCTGTCGAGTACGACCAGTGCCAACCAACCGACCAACCACGTCGCCACGCCCACCCAGAGCCGCGGTGCCGACGCGATCGACGGCGCGAGGACAGATTTCGCAGCGACGGGGTTGGTCATGTGCTTGGCACGGCGCAGCGCAGTCAACGGTGGTGACAGCGTCACGATGAACGCCGACGCATAAGGATCGCATAAGCGCCTCGGTCGTGTAACCTGCCCTTGATGAGCGCGACCTTCCGCATCGGCGAAGGCTGGGACACCCACCAGCTGGTCACGGGCCGCCCGCTCGTGCTCGGCGGCGTGACGATCCCGCACACGCAAGGGCTGCTCGGGCATTCGGACGCCGACGCGCTGCTGCACGCGATCACCGATGCGCTGTTCGGCGCCGCTGGTCTGGGCGACATCGGCCGCCACTTCCCCGATACCGATCCAACCTTCAAGGGCGCCGACTCGACCGTGCTGCTGCGCGAAGCCGCGAACCGCGTGCGGGCGAACGGCTGGCAGATCCAAAACATCGACGCCACGATCATTGCCCAGGCGCCGAAGATGGCGCCGCACATCGACGCGATGCGCGCGCGCATCAGCGAGGCGTTGGGGATCGAGGTCGATGCCGTCAACGTGAAGGCGAAGACGGCGGAGAAGATGGGGCCGGTGGGCGAGGGAAGGGCGATCGAGGCGCGGGCGGTGTGTTTATTGATGCGGGGTGTTTGAGGGCGCCCGGCGCCGAGCGAACGGGCGACAAGCTTCTACGATCGCGTCTCGAGCTTTCCCGGGGTCGAAGTTAAGCCGCCTTCGGCGTTGCCGGCATCGGCCACTCGCCGCGCGCGTACAGCTCGATCTCGTCGCCGCCGACATAGATCACGCGCGGGTCGGACGGCAGCGTCGCGTCCATCGCGAAGTCGGCCAGCGAGTCGTGGACGTGCATCTCGAAGAAGTCGATCACCCGCTGATCGATCAGCCCTGCGTTGCTCTTGAACTCGTCGACCCACGCCTGCATCAGCGCCTTGTAGTGCGGCCTCAACTGCTTGTGCCGGCGCGTGTCCTTGTAGAGCAGTTCGGCATCGGCATAAAGCCGCTCGTCGTACTCGCGCCAGTTGCGGCCGAGCTTGCCCTGCGAAGGCAACGTGGCCTTGCGCGCCTGAAGCCGGCGCATCGGATCTTCGGCCAGTAGTTGCGCTTGCTCGGCGTCGGCCAGTTCTCGTTCGGACTGGGCGACATCGGCTTTCAGTTGCACCTCCCGGTTCGCGCGTTCCTGCAGAAACTGCTTGCCCTGCTCGGCCGTCATCGGCGTGGGCCACCTTGCAGGCGACTGCTGCGCGAGCATCAGTCTCTGCCGCGCTTGGTGGTCCTTCACGCGCGCACGCTGGGTGGACGTTCGCACCTGCTGCACTTCGACCGAGTTTTCTTCGCGCTCGATCTGCGCGGCCAAGGCCTTGTCTTCGTCGATCGATTGTTGCTCCAGAGGTTTGACTGCGGCTTCGTCGACGGTGGGCTGACTGGTGGCGCGAGATACCCGGTTCTTCTTGATGTTCCAGAAGCGCCACGCGTAGTACGCCTTCATGTGGGCGAGGAACCAGCCACCGAGCGAGTGTGGACCGCGGCCGCAGTAGTTCATGTAGCTGGTAAAGCGCGCGTGCAGTTGGGCGTATTCGCGGGCGGCGGTGTGGTTCTCTTCGGGGTCGCTCGCGATGGCCATGGCGAAGTCGAGGCGAATCTGTCGATTGACCGCCGGATCAAACAGGTCGCGCTGGGGAACGCCCGCCGATCGCGCTTCGCTGTACATCGCTCGCAGTGAAATCAGGCTGAGTTGCTGCCCTTGCAGCAGTGCGCGTCCGCCTTCGCCCGGGCGGTAGCCGCCGCCGACATCGGAATGCACGCCCGGATACACCCATTCAGTTCCGAGGAAGGCGTTGGGAATGGCGCGGCCCGTGCGCACCGAGTCGGCCGGAAACGAGTTGCGCATCTCGTGACCGGCCATCATGTGGACGCCCTTGCTCACGATGGGCGGAATGGCCATCTCTGCGCCCCAATCCATGTGCCCATCGGCCCACATCAGGACGGTGTGCTGAGAGTCGGGGTCGTCGAACTTGCCCAGGATGCCGAACGCTGCCGCGGGGTCCGCGCCCGGCGCGCCGTACGCAATGAAGCGCAGGTCGCGCTCGCGCATGCGTTGACTCGGCGGGATCTGACGATCGAACGTGGCCGCAACGCCGCTGACCGCCAGCGACACCTTGGTTTGGTTGTTCAGACTCTTGAGCGCGCCGACCGACGCCACCGTATCCCACAGACCCATGAAGTAGATGTCGACGCCGATCGCCGTGCCCTTCAGCACCCAGTGCGCACCTTCCGGCTCGCACAACTTCTGCACGCGGTTGGCGAAGGCTCGGGCCAAGGCGGCACCGCGGGAGAAGCCGAAGACAGCGATGTCGATGGCGATGAGCTTTGTCGCCGAAGCACGGCGCTCTTGCAACTTGCCCAGAGCCCACTGCAGCCGTGCCTCGCCGCGCTTGCCGAAGCCTTTGCCCATTGGATCGGCTTCGCCTGGGTCGCCAATGTCTCCGAAGTAGGTGCCAAGGCCTTCGACGTAGAACGAATAGATGCCTTCTTCGGGCACGTCATTTCTTCTGGCGTTGTACAGCCGTGCCACGTTGCTGTGCTCCCACGTCGGCTGGTCGGCAATACGGTTATTGCCGGTGCCATCGAAGTAGAAGCTCAACTTCAAACGTTGCTGGCACGTGTGCGGAGGTGGTTTGCGCGCCGCTGTGGCTTGTATCGTTGCGACCACCTCGCTGAGCCGCGTGACCGGTGGCTTGGCCTGTGGCGCCGGCATAGGACCGTCGCCAACGTCAGCCATGTTCGCTGCTGCACACAGATTCACACTGCCCTGGACGAAGGTCGGATTCTTCTGCTCGTTCACGGTTTTTCCTTGGGGTCGATCGTCTTCGGTGTGGTTCTGTTTCGCGTCGTCAAGAAATCTTCGTTCTGGCACTCTGCCGCGACCTCGTCGAGCGAAATTGATTTCGCTTCCTCCCCGTTGGGATCCCCCAACACCCTGAAGTCCGCGCCTCCAGCGCGAAGTCGCAACCTCGGTGGAGAGTACCGATCGGTGACGGCCACTTCGATTCTCCTATCCGGGTAGAAGTGCACCTCCAACGTGGTCGGAGTAGCAGGGCCTGGTTCGGTCAGCATCACCGTCTTTCGGCACCAACGCTTGCGGTCGCGCGTCCATTCGACCGTGATGGGGAACGGCACCCTCGCGTCCGGTCTCCAGCTAAAGCAGCAAACAGTACTGCCTCCACCGGAAGTTTCGGTGCTGACACCGAGGTTGAATGCCCCCTTGCCATTCACGATGTAGTCAATGATGGCCGTGTCGGTGTAGTTGTATCCGACGATACCCAGTGAGTAGTAGCGCGGTTTGTACCCAACCGCCTTGTCGACGGCTTCAGGCGCTGCCGGTGATGACGGCGTGGTCGTTGGCACAGTGGCTTGTTCGGCCGGTTGGCATCCGACAAGCACGAACGCCACGAGCGTGGGGGCGGCCCACGATCGAATACTGTCGCTCGTTGATCTCACGATCGTTCCTCCCATGCTCGTACTGCCTCGCTCCATGACATCGTTCCGCCCTTGACTTCGCGTATCCACGCAGCCCAATCGTCGCCATGCTCGAACGCAGCACCCAAACCGAGCGTCAGCGCGGCGAAGCTGGCGCAGTCGGCCTCGCTTCGCAGGCCAATGGCGAAGGCCGATGCGGTGTACGTTCGGACCATGCCATACGCCTGCACTCGATCGAGCAGGATCGGTTGCGCCGGGAGTGCTCCGCGCAGCATCGCAAGGACTCGATCGTCGAAGGAGGCTTCGAGCAGTCGAGCGACTTGTTCGTCATCGATCTCGACGGGTTCGGTCGTTGCCGCCGTGGTGGTCGGTTCGACGGAAAGGCCGAACCAGGCATTCGTGCGATCCAGCAGACGCCATGAAGAGATGCCGCTGTCGATGCGCGCGAGTTGGTCCTGTCGAAGCACGTTCCGCAGCGCGACGAACACGCGCGGGTCGAACCAGCGCACGACGATGGCGCTTGTGTCCGCCAACCTGCCGTGCAGCTTGCTGCGCAAGGCTGGCAAGACATCGGCATCGGCGAGTCGCGTCGCGAACCACATCGCAGCGGCATGGTCGGCCGCGGCCGCAAATGCCGTGCGCTTCAGCGCCTCGGTGAGGCGAGACCACGGCGCCACGTAGGGCGAGACATCATCGTCGCGGGCGTATCGCGTCTCGTCGAACAAGCTCGCACCGGTGCCGGTCTTGCGCAGCCGAGCCGCGTGATCGGGTGCGCTGGCGGGGTCGACGATGACCCATAGCTGCTCGTGCGCCGCAACGTCGCGCTCCAGCACCGCGATGAGGTTGCCGGAGTCGAAGTCCGATGAATCCGGGTGCGTCGACATGTTGGACGATCAAGCCATCGCGAACGCAGTCGCGTTCCTTGACGCCTCGAGCAAGCACTCCCGGCAAACGTGTTGGGGCAGAGTCGGCCGCGGATAGTTGACGCCCTGCGGCCCCGTAAAACTCTTCCTCCCCGCCCGCACCGTAATCGTCCCCGGGCACTGCACCGTGATATTCCCACCCTCGATCGTGATGCTCGCCCCACCTTCGGTCGCCAGCACGATCCGCTTCGCCGCAGCCCAATCGATATGCGCGCTCTGACTCTGAATCTTCACATCCTGCTTGGCCGCCACCTGCATCGCATCGCTTTGCGCCTGCATGTCGACGTTGCCTTCACCCGCGATCAGCGTGATGCCTTTACCCGCAGCCTGATCGCCGGGCTTCACGGCCCCGGCCAGCATGCCGATCGCCTGCCCGGTATGAATCCGGAACGCTCCACCCGTCGCCTGATGAATATCTTGCCCCGCTGCGAGCGTCAGCGTCTCGCCCGCCGCGGCTTCGATGTGTTGGCCCGCCACCTGGACAAGCCCTGCCTTCGCCGCAATCGCGACGATCGGCTCGCTGCTGTGCGGCACCTTGTCGTTGGTCGCTGTGTTGTGCGCCGCCGCATCGCTCTGCGCCTGGTCGACGTCTGCCGGGCTCACCATGCCCTTCAAGATCGTCTGCATCGCCCGAAGCGGTGCTTCGTCCTCGATCGCCGCACTGGTGTTCGCCTTCGTGCTGCCCAGGTGACTGGCCAGGCTGCACCGTCTCGTGCGTCTTCGCAGCGTCGCTCATCACCTTTGACAGCGACCACAACTGGCCTTGCAGCGCCAGCGCGCCCGCGTTGTCCCCCGCCGGTTCGTTAGGGCTTTGGCCGTAGGTTGTGAGCAGCACGCCTTGCCTGCCGCGGATCGCGCCGTAGGCGTCGGTTCTCAGCTCGAACCCTTGGCCTCGCAGCCCCCCGCGATGGTTGTCGGCCTGATGGATCAGGTGGCCCAGGTTCAGTTGGCTCGCGTGCTGGCTGGTGTGCAGTTGCACCCTGAGTTGGTTGTCGGTGTCGTCGAACACAAGCTGGTTGTAGCCCGAGCCGCCGAACTCCTTGGTCTTGATGCCCGACAAGGCTGCGGCATTGGCCTGTCCCTTCGCGTCGAGGCTGGCCGCGCTGGCGCCGTGCCAGGCCGGGCTGTGGCCCCCGGCAAGGTTGCCTTGTGCGCTCGGGCGGTGGTCGCTGCTGTGGCCGAAGGCGGCGGTGTCGCTCGTGGCGTCGGCGCCGCCCGGGGTGGCCGGGATGCCGCCTTCACCCCGGCCGGTGTAAAGCACCTTGATCACGTAGGGCCGCTCGATGTCGTTTTCCCAGAAGTCGATCAGCACCTCTTGGCCGATGCGCGGGATGAACTGGCAGCCCATGCCCGAGCCGGCCCAGGGTTGCAGGACGCGCACCCAGGTGCTGGAGTTGCTGGTGGTGGGGTGGTTTGCCTGGCGCTGGAACTCGTACTGGATGCGGATGCGCCCCAGGCGGTCCATGTGGATTTCGTCGGCGCCGCTGGCGCTGGTCTGGCCGTTCGGGCCGACCACCGTGGCGACGAGCATCGCCGCTTGGGGGCGCGGGTTCAGGCGCGTGCCGTGGTGGTCGTAGATCGGCGCACGCCAGGGCGTGCCGCGGCGCAGGGCTTCGAAGCGGTTGGCGTAGCCGCTGGCGGCGGCTTGCTGGCGTTGTTCGGCGTCGATCCAGGCGGGCAGCAGCGGCACCGCGTAGGCGTCGTTCTCGTCGAAGCCGGTGTTGGCCAGGGCGTCGCTGAGTTGCTGGGGCAGGTTGTTGATGCCGGCGTGGCTGACGCGGGTGATGAGGAATTCGCGTTGCTCTGGGCCGGCTTCGGGGTCGTTGGCGAAGAGCTCGGCCAGGTCATCCAGGGGGCTGCCTTGGAGGGTGAAGTGCTGGCCGGCGGTGAAGCTGCGCGTGGTGCCGCGGCCCAGCCAGTTCTTGGTGCGTGCTTCGAGGGCTTGCATCAGCAGGGTGGTGGCGCGTTGGGCTTGGGTGGTGTCGAGCCAGGCGCCGCCGGGGTCGTACTGTTCGATCAGCGGGGTGTTGTCGTCGAGGCGGTCGGTGGTGACGACGCGGGTGGCGATGACGCGTTTGGCGTTGGGGTCCCAGCCGGCTTGGACCATGCGGTAGACCGGGAAGCGCACACGCGCGCCGAAGCCGAGGATCACGTCTTGGTCTTCGACCGCGGCGTCACGGTGGAAGCGGATGCCGGTGCCGCCGGCCAGGCTGGCGCTGGCGGGGTCTTCGGGGCAGGACCGGGTGCGCGTGGTGTCGGCGAGGATGACGAGGCCATCCGGCGCATCGGCGACGGTTTCGAAGCGGTAGACGAGGCCTTCTTCGGCCAGCAGGCGATGGACGAAGGCGAGGTCGGTTTCTCGGTATTGGACGCAGTAGCTGCGTTGGCCCCGCGCGTTGTGCTGCGGGCTCTGTGACAGGTGATCGGCAACGCAGTCGGCCCAGCGCCAGGTCGCGTGCTCATACCCGCCGAGGATGGAGTCGATGATGTCGGCGAGGCTTTTGTCTTGCCAGACGCGGCTGCGCGTCGCGTAGGCGAGTTGCGAGAACCACGGGCCGACGTTCAATCGGTAGCGCGCGAAGCCGCCTTCGGCGTGTTCGCTGATGACGCGCAGGACGGTGCCACCGCGACGGTGTTCGCTGCCGTCGGCCAGGCGCGTGATCAGGCCCACGCGTGCGCCGCGGATGGCGTCGAGGTCGAGCCTGGCGTCGAGGCTCAGACATACGAGCTCGAGGTCGTAGGGTTCGTTCAGACCCTCGCGCTGGCTCCAGGCCTGGACTTTCAGCTGGGTCAGATCACCGTCGCCTTCGAGGCGGTAGAGACGACGGGCGTCGTCGAGCGGGGTGAAGAACGAGAGGCGTGATTCGGGGAGCGGGGGCAGCGGCATGTCCATCGCAGGATGCTGCCACGCGGTCATCGTGCACCGGCAAGCAAAGGTTGCGCCGCGGTCCCCAGGGTAGGTGCTTGACGGCTCGACTGCGCGTAGTCAGGGGGTAAGCCTAAAGCAGCGACCCTTGCGGGTCGATGGTTGGCCCTTGCGGCGGTTTCAGCGGTCGCACCGTTCGTACGCTGCTGGCCGAAGGCGCCCGCGGCGGTCGTGGCGCAACCTGGCAAACGAGCGCGCCGCTCCACGTCCTGAAGAAGCGGCTCGCCTGCGCAACCGTGCACGCAAGCCACGCGCCGTAGTCTTTCGGCTCGAGGATCACGACCATGCGCTTCTCTTCGCCCGGCGCGTGAAACTGCTGCATGACCGGGTGCCCGTCGGCGTTGATCGTCAGCATCGCAAAGCTGTAGTGCACGTGGCCTTCGGGTGAATGCCAGCGGGTGTAGATGCCGGCGATGCCAAGGGGCACGTCGCCGGGTTGGGCGATGGCCCAACGTTCGGCCTTGCCGCTTTCGTCGTAGCGCGGCTCGAAGATGCATTCGGCGGGGATCACGCAGCGCTGGCTGCGTCGCCACGCGTCTTTGAAGCTCGAGAGCTTGCCCACCGTTTCGCTGCGCGCGTTGTACGTGCGACGGCCATAGGCGATTTCAGTTGCGAAGTGCGGCAGCAGGCCGAAGAACGCGTCGTCGCAGCGCAGGTTGCCCGAGCCGTCTTCGGCCAGGCGGATGAACGGTGCGAGTTGCGTCGGGTAGACGTTGATCGGCGCGTCGTCACGATCGCGCGTCACACCGAAGAAGGCGAGCAGGCGATCGCTGCGGGTGACGGGTTGGTAGTTCGCGCACATGCCGGCGAGTGCAGGCGCTCAGTAGATCAATCGATCGGGCCGGATGTCGCGCAGGATCGTCGTCGCGATCTCTTCGATCGACTTGTGGGTCGAGCTCAGCCATTCGATGCCCGAGCGACGCATCATCGATTCGGCTTCGTTGACTTCGTAGCGGCAGTTCAGAAGCGACGCGTACTTGCTGCCGGGGCGGCGCTCGTTTCGGATCTGCATGAGTCGATCAGGGTCGATCGTCAAGCCGAAGCACTTCTTCTTGTGCGGTGCCAGCGACGACGGCAGTTCGCTGCGCTCGAAGTCTTCGGGAATGAGCGGATAGTTGGCGGCCTTGATGCCGTGCTGCATGGCCAGGTACAGCGAGGTCGGCGTCTTGCCGCTGCGGCTGACGCCCACCAGGATGACGTCGGCCAGGTCGAGGTTGCGCGAGCTTTGCCCGTCGTCGTGCGCCAGCGCGAAGTTGATCGCTTCGATGCGGTCGTGGTATTCGCTGCTCGCGGCCACATCGCTGAAGCGGCCGATGCGGTGGTTCGACTTGATGCCCAGTTCGATCTCGAGGGGTTCGACGAAGGTGCGGAACATGTCCATCACCAAACCCTGGCACGCCGGGCTGGTGACCGCGTCGCGGATGGCTTCGTTGACGAGCGTGATGAAGACAACAGGGCGCTTGCCTTCACGCACGGCGGCGGTGTTGATCTCTTGCACCACGTGTTCGGCCTTCTCGACGCTGTCGACGAAGGGGCGGCGCACATGCCGCGGGCGCACCGCGAATTGCGCCAGGATCGAGTTGCCGAAGGTTTCGGCCGTGATGCCGGTGCCATCCGAGACAAAGAACACGGTTCGGTCAGGCATGGAGCGTGCTCTCGCTCGATGTGGGGTGCCGATCATAGAGGGGTGGGGGCCTAGAATTTGCGGCATCCATCCCAGGCCATGCGACTGCCGCCCTACATCAACATCGAACATGCGCGCACGTCTTGCGACGTTGAGCGCGCGGTTGTCTGCTGGCTTGCGGAAACCCGGTTTGTCACTTCCATCGGAGCTTTCCCACCATGTCCCATCCTTCATTGGCGACCGCCCTGGTCGTGCCGTTCGAGCAGTTGAGGATGAGCGATGTCGAGGCGGTTGGCGGCAAGAACGCCAGCCTCGGCGAGATGATCAGCCAGTTGAGTGCGTCGGGTGTGCGCGTGCCCGGCGGCTTCGCGACCACGTCGCATGCGTTCCGCGTGTTCTTGAAGCACGGCGGTCTCGACAAGCGCATCGCTGAGCGCTTGTCGAAGCTGAACACCGATGACGTGCGTGCGCTCGCGCAGGCCGGCAACGAAATTCGCGCGTGGATCGTCGACACGCCGTTCCCGCCCGAGTTCGACCGTGCGGTGCGCGACGCGTTTGCGAAGCTTTCGGACGGCAACGCCCAGGCGTCGTTTGCGGTGCGTTCGTCGGCCACCGCCGAAGACCTGCCTGATGCGTCGTTCGCCGGCCAGCAGGAGACCTTCCTCAACGTCGTCGGCGCCGACGACGTGATGCACAAGATGAAGGAAGTCTTCGCGTCGCTGTACAACGACCGCGCGATCTCGTATCGCGTGCACAAGGGTTACGCGCATTCCGACGTGGCGCTGTCGGCCGGCGTGCAGCGCATGGTGCGCAGTGACCTCGGCTCGGCCGGCGTGATGTTCACGCTCGACACCGAGTCGGGCTTCACCGACGTGGTCTTCGTGACCTCGAGCTGGGGCCTGGGCGAAACCGTCGTTCAAGGCGCAGTCAACCCCGACGAGTTCTACGTCTCGAAGGTGGCTTTGAAGGCCGGCCGCCCAGCGGTGATTCGCCGCAACCTCGGGTCGAAGTTGATCAAGATGGAGTTCGCCACGCCCGAGGAGCGCGCCAGCAGCGGCAAGCTCGTCAGGACCGTCGATGCCGCACCCGAGCAGCGCAACCGCTATTCGTTGACCGACGCCGAAGTCACCGAACTGGCGCGCTACGCGTTGACCATCGAGCAGCACTACGGCCGCGCGATGGACATCGAATGGGGCAGGGACGGGCATGACGGCAAGCTCTACATCCTGCAGGCGCGGCCCGAGACGGTGAAGAGCCAGTCCGCCGGCAAGGTCGAGCATCGCTACAAGCTGAAGGGCGATGCTGGCAACGTCAGTACCGTGCTCGTCGAAGGCCGCGCGATCGGCCAGAAGATCGGCACCGGCCCCGTGCGGCTGGTGTCGAGCATCGCCGAGATGGACCGCGTGCAGCCCGGCGACGTGCTCGTGACCGACATGACCGATCCGAACTGGGAGCCGGTGATGAAGCGCGCGAGCGCTATCGTGACCGACCGTGGCGGGCGCACCTGCCACGCGGCGATCATCGCGCGCGAACTCGGCATTCCGGCCGTCGTGGGCTGTGGCGACGCGACCAGCAAATTGCAGGAGGGCGCGCTGGTCACGGTGGTGTGCTCGCAGGGCGACACCGGCGCGATCTACGACGGGCTGCTCGAGACCGAGGTTGTCGAGGTGACGCGCGGCGAGATGCCGTATTCACCGGTGAAGATCATGATGAACGTCGGCAACCCGCAGTTGGCGTTCGACTTCGCGCAGATGCCCAATGCCGGCGTCGGCCTCGCTCGGCTCGAGTTCATCATCAACAACAACATCGGCGTGCACCCGAAGGCGATCCTCGACTATCCGAACATCGACCCTGACTTGAAGAAGGCGGTGGAGTCGGTCGCACGTGGTCATGCCAGCCCGCGCGCGTTTTACGTCGACAAACTCGTCGAGGGCATTGCCACCATCGCGGTCGCCTTCTGGCCCAAGCCCGTGATCGTGCGGCTGTCCGACTTCAAGAGCAACGAATACCGCAAGCTGATCGGCGGTGCGCGCTACGAGCCCGATGAAGAGAACCCGATGCTCGGCTTCCGTGGCGCCAGCCGCTACATCAGCGGTGAATTCAGCGATGCCTTCGCGATGGAATGCGAGGCGCTCAAGCGCGTGCGCCACGACATGGGCTTCGCCAACGTCGAGATCATGGTGCCCTTCGTGCGCACCGTGAAGCAGGCCGAGCGCGTGATGAAGATGTTGGCCGAGCGTGGGCTCGAGCGCGGCAAGAGCGGCCTGCGCGTGATCATGATGTGCGAGGTGCCCAGCAACGCGATCCTCGCCGACCAGTTCCTCGAGCACTTCGATGGCATGTCGATCGGCTCGAACGACCTGACCCAGCTCACGCTCGGGTTGGACCGCGATTCGGGCCTGGAGCAATTGGCCGGCGACTTCGACGAGCGCGACCCTGCAGTGAAGGCATTGATCTCGCGCGCGATCGCGGCGTGCCGCGCCACCGGCAAGTACATCGGCATCTGCGGCCAGGGGCCTAGCGACCACCCCGACTTTGCCGATTGGTTGGCACAGGAAGGCATCGCATCGATCTCGTTGAACCCCGACACGGTGGTCGAGACCTGGAAGCGGCTGGCGAAGGTCAGGAGCTGAGGCGTTTCAGCGCGTGTTCGCAGTCCGGATCGTCGCAACGTTCGCAACGCCACGCTCGCGCTGAAGCGTGCGCGTTTCGCTGGTCCAGCCTTGTGAAGAGGCCGCGACGCGTGGCGGGTAGGCCGCGCACCAGCGGTGCCACAGCGTCCATCGCGGCTTCGACGCGCGCTGCACCGGCGCCGCCGACGATCGACCACGGCAGGGCGTGATCGATCAACAGTGATCGCAGCAACGCCACGACCGGCGCTTGCACCTGCGGGCCGTCGCGCTGAAAGCCGTCGGCCTGCCAGGGAAGATCGAGCGCCATCACCAGCGTGGTCGCGACGCGCGTGCGCATGAAGGCGACCGCGGATGCCTCGAGGGTGTCGTCATTGAAGATCAGTCGGCTGTAGATCGCCGTCATCACCGACGTGGTGTCGGCGATGACGATGTCGTGCGCGGCCGCGGCTTCGTCGATCGCGTCGTCTTGCGCTTGTGCGATGGCGCGCTGCTCGTCGCGCCTTGGCGTGCGGCCGTGCGTGTCGCACCACGAGCGCAGATGCTCCGGCACGCACGCCACGCGCAGGCCCGTGTCGTGCGCCAAGCGCTGCGCGAGTTCGCGTGCCAGCGTCGTCTTGCCGGTGCTCTCGGCACCCAGCAGTGCGATCACCATCGTCACCGAACGCCTCCACGTGCCATGCGCCGCCACGCCAGCCAGCCGACCACCGACAGCACGGCGAACACGGCGTAGAGCACCGCGGTCGGCCAAAGCGCCTTGTGGGCAAAGAGGCCCACGCTGTAGACGTTGACGGCCAGCCAAGTCGGCCAGTTTTGCACGTACTTGCGCGCCAGCAGCCACTGGCCAGTGACGCTTGCGACCGTGGGCAGCGCGTCGGCGTAGGGCACGGTGCTGTCGGTGGTGCGCGCGATGATCGTGCCGACGATGGGCCACGCGACGAGCGTCAGCGTGGCGACGATCCAGCGGCCGCGCAATGGCAAGTCGCGCACGACCAGCGGCTGGCCGTCGTCGCGCGTGCCCCAGCGCCACTGCCACCAGCCCCACGCCGACACCGCAATGAACATCAATTGCAGCGTGGCCTCGCCGTAAAGGCCGCTGCGGCGAAAGAGAAAGTAGTAGAGCAGCGAACTCGCGATCGCCAGCGGCCACGCCAGCGCGCGCACCCGCATGTTGCGCTCGACCATCCACAACGACAGTACGACCGCGGCCAGTTCGGCCCAGGTGACGGGTGCGCCGGCGAGCGAGAAGGGGGAGCGCCAGAGCGCGTCGAGCATGCCCGGGAGACTAGCGCTGCATCGGCAGGACCTGCACGAACACCTCGTGCGGCTTGATCATGCCAAGCTCGCTGCGCGCGCGCTCCTCGACCATCTCGAGGCCTTCCTTCAGGTCACCCACCTCGGCGGCGATACGCTCGTTGCGCGCCAGCGCAGCGCTGTTCACGCCCTGCTGCTGCACCAACTGCTGTTCGAGGGCGACCACGTAGGGCCGCCCACCGGTGCCGAACCACAGCTGCGCCTGCACAACAGCGAGCAGGGCGAGCAGGGCGACGGTGGACCAGCGACGGACCATGCCGGGTAATCTTGATGCGTTGGGGCCGGAGATCAGCGGAAATTGTAGAAGGCACTGCGCCCGGGGTACTGCGCGACATCGCCCAGGTCTTCCTCGATGCGCAACAACTGGTTGTATTTGGCGATTCGGTCCGACCGCGACATCGACCCGGTCTTGATTTGCCCGGCGTTCGTGCCGACCGCGATGTCGGCGATGGTCGAGTCTTCGGTCTCGCCCGAACGGTGGCTGATCACGGCGGTGTAGTTCGCCTTCTTCGCCATCTCGATCGCGGCGAAGGTTTCCGACAGCGTGCCGATCTGGTTGATCTTGATGAGGATCGAATTCGCGATCCCTTTCTTGATGCCTTCCTCGAGGATCTTCGTGTTGGTGACGAAGAGGTCGTCGCCGACAAGCTGCACGCGCTTGCCCAGGCGTACCGACAGGTGCTTCCAGCCGTCCCAGTCGCCTTCGTGCATGCCGTCTTCGATGCTGATGATGGGGTACTTATCGCACCAACCGACCAGCATGTCGGTCCACTCGTGCGCCGTCAGCACCTTGCCTTCGCCTTCGAGGTGGTAGCGGTTGTCTTTGAAGAACTCGCTGGCCGCGCAGTCAAGGCCGATCGAGATCTGTTCGCCGGGTTTGTAGCCAGCCTTCTCGATCGCCTGGATGATGAGCTGGATCGCGGCTTCGTGGTTGTCGACGCTGGGCGCGAAGCCGCCTTCGTCACCAACGGCAGTGCTGATGCCTTTGTCGTGGAGGATCTTCTTGAGCGCATGGAACACCTCGGCGCCATAACGCACGGACTCGCGGAAGGTGGGTGCGCCGACCGGCAGGATCATGAATTCCTGAAGGTCGAGGTTGTTGTTGGCGTGCGCGCCACCGTTGATGACGTTCATCATTGGCACCGGCAACTGCACCGCGCCCATGCCGCCGAAGTAGCGGTACAGCGGCAGGCCCGATTCTTCTGCCGCGGCGCGCGCCACCGCCATGCTGACCGCGAGCGTCGCGTTCGCACCCAGGCGGGCCTTGTTCTCGGTGCCGTCGATGTCGATCAGCGTCTTGTCCAGGAAGGCTTGCTCCGACGCGTCGAGGCCAAGCACGGCTTCGCTGATCTCGGTGTTGATGTGTTCCACCGCCTTCAGCACGCCCTTGCCGAGGTAGCGGGAGGCGTCCCCGTCGCGCAGTTCGATCGCTTCGCGGCTACCGGTCGACGCGCCCGAGGGTACGGCCGCACGGCCCATGGTGCCGCTTTCCAGCAGCACGTCGCATTCGACGGTGGGGTTGCCGCGGCTGTCGAGAATCTCGCGGCCGACGATGTCGACGATGGCACTCATGGGTTCTCCTCGGGTTTTTGGGTCGATGGTTCAGTGGATCGGATGGGCTGCAACCACGGCCTCGAAGCGCGGTGCGCAACGCAGGCCATGGGAGAGATGTTCGTCCAGGCGCCGCTCGAACGCCACCGGGTCGATGTAGAAGTCGCTGGCGCCGCGCGCATCGCCGACGAGGATCGAGAACGTCACGTCGAGCGCGTCGCAGGGGCCCTTGAGGATCGGATCGAAACGCTGAGGCGGCATCAGCGCCAGCATCGTGCCGCCCGGCGCCAGCCATGGGAAGCCGTTGAGCAGCTGGCTGCCTTCGACTCCGACGATCAGCGGCGCATCAAG
Organism: uncultured beta proteobacterium; assembly: GCA_963738615.1. Taxonomy (GTDB): domain Bacteria; phylum Pseudomonadota; class Gammaproteobacteria; order Burkholderiales; family Burkholderiaceae_C; genus CAVTWY01. Next base: position 48,561 of record CAVTXI010000004.1, on the reverse strand, counting down.
GCTGGCCTGCACCAGCCGCTTCGACGGCACGTCTTGCGGCCGGACGACCTCGAGACCCTTGCGCGCAGCGATCTCGGCCAGCGCTTCTTCATTGACCAGCAGGCGTCGCTCGCCGCTCGAGCCGCGCAGGAAGAACACGCCCGCGCCAGGGCGATGGCCGGGCCCCATGGCACGACGCGCGGCGGTGCGCATCACGTGGTACCGCGCGAGTTTGTGGTCGTTCTGGCCGATGTCGTCCACGATGACGAGACGCGCGCAACTGGCGTCATCGACAGTCTCTTCGTGCAGGTCGAGCAGGCCGAGGTAGCCACACTGATTCGGGCTCGGCCGCATGATCGTCGACACCGCGGGTTCACCAAGCTGCTTCGCCAACACGGCCAGGGGCAGGCATTCGATCAGCCAGTGGCCGAAGTAGACAGCGCCGTAACGCGTGGTGGTGAGCAGGGCGCTGTCGAAGTGACGCGTGGCCTTGCGGGCCACCCACGGCTTGGGCATGTCCGAGAGCTGCAGGAAGTAACCCGTTGCGAAGACATGGCCGTTCGCAATGCGTGCCTTGCGCAGCTCGTACGCGCGCGTCTCGAGGTGGACCGAGTGCCCTTTTCGCGCCAACGAGACGTTGTGCTCGATCGTGACGCCATTCGGGCATGCGGTGATCTTCGCGAGGTCGGCGTCGTCGACCCGCGCGGGCGCGGTTGCGGTCTCCACGGCGGGGCCGATGACCCAGCTTCGGGTGGCAACCTGCTCGAGGTTGCAGCTCGCTCCGAGCTTGCCCAGCACGCGGCTGGACAGCGGACGCAAACGCGAATTCACGATGAGCTGGGCGTCAGGGTTGGAAGTGATTCTCGAGGAACGGGCGCCGCTTCACCGCGCGGTCGAGTTCAACGAGTTGTTCGAGCAGCGCGCGCATGTGCTTCAGCGGCACCGCGTTCGGGCCGTCGCTGTGCGCGTTCTTCGGGTCGGGGTGCGTTTCCATGAAGAGCCCGGCCACACCCACGGCCACGCCTGCACGCGCCAGCACCGGCACCATCTCGCGCACGCCCCCGCTGGACGTGCCCTGTCCGCCGGGCTTCTGCACCGAGTGCGTCACGTCGAAGACCACCGGCGCGCCCGACTCGCGCATCAGCGCCAGACTCGTCATGTCGACCACGAGGTTGTTGTAGCCGAAGCTTGCGCCGCGTTCGCAGGCGAAGAAGCTGTCTTCGCTCAGGCCTTTCTCGCGCGCGGCGGCGCGGGCCTTGTCGATGACGTTCTTCATGTCCCAAGGCGCGAGGAACTGACCCTTCTTGATGTTCACCGGCCGACCGCTTTGCGCCATGGCGCGAATGAAGTCGGTCTGGCGGCACAGGAACGCGGGCGTCTGGAGCACGTCGCAGACTTTTGCCGCTGCAGCGATCTGCGATTCGTCGTGCACGTCGGTCAACACTGGGACGTCGATGTCACGCCTGACCTTCGCCAGAATCTCGAGGCCAACGTCGATGCCGGGGCCGCGCGGCGTGTTGCCGCTCGAGCGGTTCGCCTTGTCGAAACTCGACTTGAAGACGAAGGGGATCGACAGCGCGATGCAGATCTCCTTCAGCCGGCCCGCCACGTCCATCTGCAGGGCTTCGCTCTCGATGACGCAGGGCCCGGCGATCAAAAAGAAAGGCTTGTCGAGCCCAACGTCGAAACCCGCGAGCTTCACGCTGCCGCCTTTTCATGACCGACCTTCAGTCGGCCGGCCCTGTGCTCGAGGGCTGCCTTGACGAAGCTGATGAACAGCGGATGCCCGTCCCATGGCGTGCTCTTGAACTCGGGATGGAACTGCACGCCAACGAACCAGGGGTGCACGTCTTGGGGCAACTCGACGATTTCGGTGAGCTTGTCGCGCTGCGTGATCGCCGAGATCACGAGGCCCGCCTTCTGCAGCCGCTCGAGGTAGCGCTCGTTGGCTTCGTAGCGATGGCGATGCCGCTCGGTGACGTGGTCGCCGTAGATGCGGTGCGCCAGCGTCGCGGGCTTCACGTCGGACGACTGTGAACCCAGGCGCATGGTGCCGCCGAAGTCCGACCCGGCGTGGCGCTTCTGGATGCTGCCGTCGCGGTCCTGCCATTCCTCGATCAGCGCGATCACCGGATGCGGCGTGTCAGGCTCGAACTCGGTGCTGTTGGCGTTGTCGAGGCCGGCCAGATGGCGCGCCACTTCGATCGTCGCGACCTGCATACCCAGGCAGATACCAAGGTACGGAATCCGCTGCTCGCGCGCGTATTGCGCCGCCAGAATTTTGCCTTCGACGCCGCGCTTACCAAAGCCTCCGGGAACGAGCACGGCGTCGAACTTCGAAAGCTGCGCCACGTCGGCTGCAGCGAGATGTTCGCTGTCGATGTATTCGATCTTGACGTGCGCGCGGTTGTGAATGCCGGCGTGGCGCAGCGCTTCGTTCAGCGACTTGTACGAATCGGACAAGTCGGTGTACTTGCCTGCCATCGCGATCGTGACCTCGGCCGTTGGATGCTCGAGCACGTGCACCAGCTTGTCCCAGCGCTGCAGGTTTGCGGGCCTGGTGAGCAACTGCAGCTTCATGCAGATCATCTCGTCCAAGCCCTGCTCGTGCAGGATGCGAGGCACCTTGTAGATGGTGTCAACGTCCCACATGCTGATCACGCCATGCGGTTGAACGTTGGTGAAGAGCGAAATCTTCTCGCGCTCTTCCTCGGGGATCGCGCGGTCGGCGCGGCACAGCAGCACGTCGGGCTGAATGCCGATTTCGCGCAGCTTCTGCACCGTGTGCTGCGTGGGCTTGGTCTTCAACTCGCCCGCGGCGCCGATCCACGGCACGTAGGTCAGGTGCACGAAGGCCGTGTTCGTCGGCCCGAGCTTCAGGCTCATCTGGCGCACAGCCTCGAGGAACGGCAGTGATTCGATGTCACCGACGGTGCCGCCGATTTCGACGATCGCAACGTCGATGTTCTCAGCCTCGGCGCCCTTGCGCACGAAGGCCTGAATCTCGTTGGTCACGTGCGGAATCACCTGCACCGTCTTGCCGAGGTAGTCACCGCGCCGTTCTTTCTCGAGCACGGTTTTGTAGATCTGGCCGGCGGTGAAGTTGTTGCTGCGCTTCATCCGCGTGGTGATGAAGCGCTCGTAGTGGCCCAGGTCCAGGTCGGTCTCGGCGCCGTCGTCGGTGACGAAGACCTCGCCGTGCTGGAAGGGGCTCATCGTGCCCGGGTCGACGTTCAGGTACGGATCGAGCTTGATCAGCGTGACCTTCAACCCGCGCGACTCGAGAATCGCGCCCAGCGACGCCGACGCGATGCCCTTGCCCAACGAGGACACCACACCGCCGGTGACGAAGACGAACTTGGTCATGCTTTCAGCGCCGCGTCGGCCCGCGGAGCGCGGGTATGACGATCGCCCTGGTGGGAAAGCAAGAGTATAGAAGCGCAGCAGCTCGCGCAGCCTCGGCGAGGCACGCGTGAAGCGTCCCATGCATCACCCGAGACCTCGCGTTGACACGCGCGTCGCGCTTGCGCCACCATCGGCAAGCGCGGTCAAACTCGACACTGCAACGTCCTGCTTAGGAGAGCGACATGGTCAGCAAGAACACGATCTGCCTGTGGTACGACGGCACCGCCGAGGAAGCAGCGCGGTTCTATGCGAAGACGTTTCCCGACAGCGCGGTGGGCACGATCTTTCGGGCACCGGGCGACTATCCGTCGGGCAAACAAGGCAACGTCTTGACGGTGGAGTTCACCGTGATCGGCATCCCGTGCCTCGGCCTCAACGGCGGCCCGGCCTTCAAGCAGAGTGAGGCGTTCTCGTTCCAGGTCGCGACCGACGATCAGGCCGAGACCGACCGCTTGTGGAGCGCGATCATCGGCAACGGCGGGCAGGCGAGCGCGTGCGGCTGGTGCAAGGACAAGTGGGGGCTGTCCTGGCAGATCACGCCGCGTGCCCTCTCGGCCGCGATCACCGATCCCGATCGCGCCGCCGCCAAGCGCGCGTTCGACGCGATGATGGAGATGACGAAGATCGACATCGCGGCGATCGAGGCGGCGCGGCGTGGGTGAGCCTTTTCGCATGCGCATGAAACCAACCGCAACGTCGATCGCAGCCTGGCTTGGCTGCTCGATCACGAAAAGCGGCTGATCCATCTCGAGGCAGGCGGGCGGCCGCCTCCAAGCCAGCCGTACCGCGCCCACCGCGCAAGTGACGCTAGGCGCTACAGAGGTCCGGGTCAGCCTACCGGCCTGACTTATCGACGCGCGAGAGCGCGCAGGCGATACAGCACTTCGAGCGCCTCCCGCGGCGAGAGCGCGTCAGGGTCGATGGAGTCGAGTGCGGCTTCGACCGCGCTTGGTTGAACCTGCGTGTGGTCGGTTGTGGCTGAAGTCGATGCGAACAGATCGACCTGCGCGTCGCGCTCGCGCTGCTGCGTCTCGAGCGCGTCGAGTGTCGCGCGCGCTTGCCGCACCAGGACCGCCGGCATCCCGGCGAGCCGCGCCACATGCACGCCGAAGCTGCGGCTCGCCGGACCGGCCTCGATCGCATGAAGGAACACCACGTCGCGCCCCTGCTCGACCGCGCTCACGTGCACGTTGATCGCTTCCTTGTGCTTCTGCGCGAACTCGGTGATCTCGAAATAATGGGTCGCGAAGAGCGTGAAGGCCCGGTTCTTGTCGTGCAGGTGGGCGGCGACCGCGGCGGCGATGGCCAGGCCGTCGTACGTCGACGTGCCGCGGCCGATCTCGTCCATCAGCACCAGCGACCGATCGGTTGCGCCGTGCAGGATCGCGGCGGCTTCGGTCATTTCGACCATGAACGTCGACTGCGCATTCGCCAGGTCGTCGGCGGCGCCGATGCGGGTGTGGATCGCGTCGATGGGGCCGAGCCTGCAGGTCCGCGCCGGCACATACGAACCGATCGACGCCAGCAGCACGATCAGGGCGACCTGACGCATGAACGTGCTCTTGCCGCCCATGTTCGGGCCGGTGATGACCAGCATGCGCGTCTTCGCGTCGAGCCGGCAGTCGTTGGCGATGAAGGGCGTGCCCGATTCGGCGAGCCTGGATTCCACGACCGGGTGGCGACCGCCTTCGATGTCGATGCAGGGCATGGCGACGAAGGAAGGCCGCGTCCAGCCGAGCGCGAGCGCGCGTTCGGCCAGCGCGGCCAGCGCGTCGAGCGTGGCCAGCGCGCTCGCCGCAGCCATCAATGCCGGCAGGTGCGGCTGAAGCGCGTCGAGCAGTTGCTCGTAAAGCAGCTTCTCGCGCGCCAGCGAACGCTCTTGCGCCGACAGCGCCTTGTCTTCGAAGGCCTTCAACTCGGGTGTGATGTAGCGCTCGGCGTTCTTCATCGTCTGCCGACGCTGATAGTCGGCCGGCACGCGGTCCAGGCCGCTTTGCGTCACCTCGATGAAAAAGCCGTGCACCTTGTTGTATTGCACGCGCAGGTTCGTGATGCCGGTGCGCTGGCGCTCGCGCGCCTCGAGCTCGAGCAGGAAGCGGTCGCTGTGTTCGGCGATGCCGCGCAATTCGTCGAGGTCAACGTCGAAGCCGGTGGCGATCACACCGCCGTCGCGCAGCAGCACGCCGGGCTCTTCGGCCAGTGTGGCGGCGAGGCGCGCGGCGATCGAAGGGTCGGGGGCGAGCGCATGCCGGGCGTCGTCGAGCAGCGCGCACGCGCCGAGGTTTTCGACCAGCACGCGCACCGCCGGCATCGCCGCGAGCGATGCGCGCAAGCCCGTCAGCTCACGCGGTCGCGCCTGCCGCAGCGCCACACGCGCGGCGATGCGCTCGAACGTCCGACATATGCCGCAGCGACTGCCGCAGCGTCTCGAGCGGCCCGCTGCCGAGACGCGCGATGGCGTCATGCCGGTCGCTCGCGTCGCCGCGGTCACGACGTGGCGCGAGCAGCCATTGCCGCAACTGCCGGCTGCCCATGCCGGTGGCGCAGGTGTCCAACAGCGACAGCAGCGTCGGCTCACGCTCGCCGCGCAGCGTCTGCACGAGTTCGAGGTTGCGCAGCGTCGTGGGCGGCAGGGCGATCAAATCGTCGGCACGTTCGACGATCAGGCTGCGCAGGTGCGCAAGCGAGTGCGCTTGCGTGTGCTCGGCGTAGCTCAGCAGCGCGGCGGCGGCGGCGTGCGCGGCGGGCATATCCTGCGCGGCAAAGCCCGCGAGGCTCGCGACCTCGAGCTGTTCGCACAGCTTGCGTTGACCCAGCGCGGCGTCGAAGTGCCATGCCGGCCGCGAGGTAAGGGCGCCGCGCGACGCTTCGACCGCACGCTGCACGTCGGCGTCGGCGTCCTGTTCGACCAGCACCTCGGCGGGTTGCAGTCGCGCGAGCCACGCGGGCAATTCATGCACCGCCGCGCTCGCAAGCGCAAGCCGTCCACCGGTCATGCTCATCCACGCCAGGCCGCACACGCCGCGATGCAGGTGCAGCGCCATCAGCAGCGTGTCGGCGCGCTCGGCCAGCAGCGACTGATCGGTCACGGTTCCGGGCGTGACCACGCGCACGACCTTGCGCTCCATCGGCCCTTTGGTGGCGCCGGGATCGCCGATCTGCTCGGCGATCGCAACCGATTCGCCCTGCCTGATCAGCTTCGCCAAGTAGGACTCGAGCGCGTGCACCGGCACGCCCGCCATCGCCACGGGTTCGCCCGCGCTTTGGCCGCGGGACGTGAGGGTGATGTCGAGCAGCCGGTGCGCCCTGCGCGCATCGTCGTAGAACAGCTCGTAGAAATCGCCCATGCGATAGAACACCAGCGTGTCGGGGTGCTCGGCCTTGATGCGCAGGTACTGCTGCATCATCGGCGTGTGACCAGAAATCGCACCACCCGTAAGGTCAGGATCGAGCGGCGATTTGTGTCGTATGTTGTTGTCGTGCTCGAGATTCATCTCAGGATCCGCAGGTCATGGCACTGGCCGCCGGAAATCATCTCACGTTCGACTCGGCGCACGACCTGTGCCTGAAGGCCTCGCGCAGCGCTTTTCAAACGTCGAGATGCTGACGGCGAGGAAGACCGCAGCCTCGATCTTGTCGAGGTCAAGGGGCTCGATGCGCAGCGGCGGTCGACGATACGGCATTGACCTCGGCCATCAGGTCCTTTGCCATCGACTCGAGCAGCAGCAGGTCGCGCGCCGCGAACGCATGCGGCGTCGTGTCCAGGATGCAAAGCGCGCCCAGCGCGTGCCCCTCCTTCGTGACCAGCGGGCAGCCCGCGTAGAAGCGGATGCCGCGCTTGCGCAGCAGCGGGTTCGCCGCGAAGCGCGGGTCGCGAAGCACGTCGTTCACCACCACCGACTTGGCATCGGCCACGACGTGGCCGCACATCGACTGCTCACGCGGCGCGTCGATCTTCGGTGGCCCGTCGGCGGGGACGCGGTCCGTGTTGTGCCCGACGTTCAACTGAGAGGTTTCGTCGATCAGGTTGACCATGCCGATGCTCGCGTCGAACACGGCGGCGGCACGCTTGGCCGCGGCGTCCATCAGCGACCGCACGGCAGGCTCGAGCAAGCCGCTGGCGCGCAGCGCCTGCACGCGCTGCGCGTCGTTGTCCGGCACCGGCGCTTCCTCGAGTCCGGCGTCGACGTGCGCGTCGGCGTCCAACTCGAGCGCGGCGAGCACCTGGTGCATCACGTGCTCGAACTCGAGGGCGACGGCGTCACAGCCCAGGCTCTCTGCGCTCGTGGCGTCACCGTCGATCGGCGCGTTCCACAACGCGGCGACGATGACGACCTCGGGTGAGGCTCGGCGCAGCCGCCTCGCCAGGTGCCGCACGTAGACGTACGGCGCGGACGCGAACGACGACAGCACGACGACCCGTGCCAAGCGCCCCGGGCCGCTCGCCCAGCCCTCGGGCAGCGCCTTCTGCGCGCCGAGGTCGAAGAGGGTGGCGCTTCGCCCCGCGAGCTCGACGGAGTGAACGAGCATGCGCGCGGCCTGGGTATCAAGCTCCCAGCGCGCGCCGATGCACACCACGTCAACGTCGCCCGCGGTCTCGGCCGGGTAATTCAGCGCCATTTCCTCGAGCATGTGCGACACGCCCTCGGAGATGCGCAACCGGTGTTCGGCGGTCGACAGCTCGCGATGCGCCTGTGACGCCATGCGCAGCGCCGGCAGGCCGGTGGCCTGATAGAACTGCGGCACCGACGACGCCCTCGCGCCTTCGATCGCGAGCTCGGCCACGTCGTCCTCGTTGCCCGCCAGCAGCCGCTGGAACAACCGCGTGGGCTGGTCGAGCGCGGGCTCGGCGCCCAGCATGATGTCGAGGAAGCCCAGACCTGGCACATACTTGCCCATCACCAGCAGGCACACCGTCAACGGTGTCGACACCGCCAGACCGATCGGCCCCCACAGCAGCGTCCAGAACATCGCGGCAACGATGAGCGAGATCGCCGACAGCCCGGTCGTCGAGCCGTAGAGCCACGGCTCGATGATGTTGTTGCTGACGAGCTCGAGCGTAACGATGAGGCCGAACGTCCAGGCGAGGGTGCTCCATCCCGGGTCGACCGCGAACGCTAGGCCGATCGGAAACACCGACGCGATCATCGGCCCGAGGTACGGCACGAAGCGCAACACCGCGGCCAGCAGGCCCCACATCACCGCGCCCGGAATGCCGATCAGCACCAGGCCGACGGTGAGCGGCACCGCATAGAGAGCGTTGACGGCGAGTTGCATCAGCAGGAAGCGGCTGACGCGCTCGGCCGCTTCACCCAGCACGTCGGTGCTGCGATGCAGGTTGCCGCCCAGCAGCCGCAACAGCCGGTCGCGCAGGTCGGTGTGGTGCAGCAGGATCAGGATGGTGAGCAGCAGCACCAGGCCGAAGGTACTCAGCGGCCCCAGGGCGGATCCGACGATGGCACCCAGGCGCTGCCACGACGTTGGTGACGCCGGCTGCGCTGGCGCCACCTGCACCTGGCTTGGTGCTGCAATGGCGCGCGGCGGCCCAGTGCCGGCGCCGGTGCTGGCGTTGTCGTTGTCGCGCGTCTCGAACTCGCGTTCGACCGAGCCGAACACGCGCGTGAACTGATCGAGCAGGCCGGGTCCGCGCATCGATTCGCGCAAGCCCGAGAGCTTCTTCGAGATGTTGGCCTGGTAGGTCGGAACGTCCTTCGCGAATTCCTTCACCTGGCCGCCGACGAAGAGGCTTAAGCCCGCGACCGCGCCCATCGCGAGCGTGACGACGAGGATGGCGGCCAGCCCGCGGTGCATGCCCCAACGCCGCAGCCGCGCCGCGGCGGGCCCGAGCGCAAAGGCCAGCAGGATCGCAAGTGTCAGCGGGATGAAGATGTCTTGGCCAAAGTACAGCGCCGCAACGATCACGGCCCAGGTGAGCGCGCCGGGCCCTTCGATGCGGCTCAGGACAGTCAGGGGCGTGTCGATCATCGACACGCGGCCGTGACGACGATCGCCTTCACGCGGCACGGGATGCTTTCGTGGGTGGCGTCGCGACGGCAGTCATTGGTGCAACCGGGTGCGCCCTCGATGTGCGCGCCTCACCGCCAGCGACCTCGCGCGACGCGGGCAACGAAGCTGCGGTCCATGGCGACGTTGCTTTCAGGGCGGCGAGGGCGAACCGATCTCGCCGAGGAATTGCACCAGGCCGTACAGCTCGGTCGACTTGTCGAACACTTTCAGCGCACCGAGCTTGCTGCAGCGTTCGCGGACCACGGGCGTGGCGTAGTTCGTCAGCACGACGCGGCTGGCGCGCAGTGCAATGTCACCGGCCATCTGCAGAACCGACAAGCCCGATCCGCGCGCCAGGAACAGGTCGACGATGACAACGTCGGCGCGGTCGGGTTCGGCGCTGCGCATCCACGCCACGGCCGTGGGCTCATCGGCGGCGGTGCCGACGATTTCGACGCCGAGCACTTCCGACAGCGTCGTGATCAGCAACTCGAGGATGACCGGGCTGTCTTCGATGATGAACACGCGCAGCGCCCGCGCGCCGGCGTGTGCGGGGCGGCTGATCGGTTCGGCGGCGGTGCTCATGGACCGGGGCTCTGGGTACTTCATGCAACGTGCAACGTTCCTGGCGGGTCGGCTACTGAATCAACCCGCTCTTGAGCGCGTAGTAGGTCAAGTCGCTGTTGGTGCCGAGCTTCAACTTCTCGAGCACGCGGGTGCGGTACGTGCTGACGGTCTTGATGCTCAGGAACATCGACTCGGCGATCGCACCCACCGTCTCGCCCTTCGCGAGCCGCAGGAAGACTTGAAGTTCGCGGTCCGACAGGGTTTCGTGCGGCGCTTTGTCCAGGCCCGCGGCGCCGTCGGCAATCATTTCGGCGACGGCCGGGCTGATGTAGCGGCGCCCGCGCACCACGGTGCGGATCGCGTTGACCACCTCGTTCAGGTCGCACTCTTTGTTGAGGTAACCCGCCGCGCCCTGGCGCAGCAGCGTGGTCGCGTACTGCTCTTCGGGGAACGCGCTGAGGATCAGCACCGGCAGCTGCGGGAAGCGCAGCTTGATCGCCAGCAGCGCATCGACGCCGCTTTCGTCGGGCATCGAGATGTCCATCAGCATCACGTCGACGTCGCCGCCGCGTGCCAACTCGAGCGCCTCTCGCCCGTTCTTCGCTTCGCCCACGACACGCATGTCGACGTGCTCGCCGAGGAACTGGCGCAAGCCCGAGCGCACCACGGTGTGATCGTCGACGAGGGCTACTTTGATCATGAATCAGTCTAGGTCGGCGGATCCGTGCCGCGTGCCGGACCAGTCCTACACGGCGAATGCGACACCGCCGATGCCGGCCGTTGTCGTGCGTCGCTAGTCTTCGCAGCGTCACTCACCAAACCGTTCACACACATCGGAGAACCGCCCATGAACACGTCCCACTCCACCACATCGTTCCCGTCGGCCGTCCAGGGCATCGGCAAGCAGGCTGCCGACAGCATGGACACGATCGGTACCGCCGTCGGCACCGCCGCCCACGACCTCGAGGCGTCGGCACGCGACGCAGCAACCAAGCTGTCGGACGCCGCACGCGACGAGGCCGCCCGCGTGGGCCAGGCGACGCGCGAATACCTGCACCGCGCGGGCGCGTCGGCGCGCGACATGGCCACCACCGTCAAGCAAGAGGCCGCGGTCGTCAACGACAAGACCCAACGCTACGTGCGAGACGAACCGGTGAAGGCGATCTTGATCGCCGCCGCGGCCGGCGCGGCGTTGACGACGCTGATCCTGCTGGCTTCGCGTCGGCACTGAAGCGCCGGCCGCAGGCACGACATGATCTCCATGCTCACGAAACTCGTGTCGTCGGCCCACGGCCGCGACGCGCTGTTCCGACAAGCCGGCCACTACGTGACGCTGGCGCGCATCGAAGCGCGCGACGCGGCGGTGCATGTACAGCGCCGCATCGTCTACGTCATCGCGGCCTCGGTGCTGGCCGGCGTCACGCTGGTGATGTTCGGCGTCGGCGTCATGTTGTACGCGTTCCTTGTCACGAGCGGTGTGCCGCTGGTCGGCAACGCGGCCCACGTGTTGTGGGCCGCGCCAGCCATTGCGACGCTGCTCACGGCGATCTTCGTGGGCCTGGCAACCCACGACGCGCAGGCTGCGCCGTTCGACGAACTGCGCCGGCAGTTCGAGCAGGACGCGCGCCTGCTTCGCACCACCACACCTTCGACGGACGACGACACCGCCGTGAGCACAACATGAACAACACGATCGATCACACCGAAACCGTTCAGTCGACCGTTGACGACATGCGTGTCGTTCGCAGCCAGCTTCAGGCGCAGGCGCAACGGCTGAGCGACACCGGCCCGGTCCGTGTGGCCGTGACCGACTGGTGGCAGCGGCAACCCATGCGCACCGAGATCGAAGACGCCGTGACGGTGGCGCAGGACGCACTGGCGCCGTCGGCGCGCAAGCACCCCTACCTGATCCTCGCCGCTGCGGCGGCCGTCGGCGCGGTCGCGGCCTTGGTCTTGCCCAAGCGCGTGGCCGTGCTGGCCGTGCCGCTGGTGACCATGCAGGCCAAACGCATGGCGTCGTCGCTCGCGGTGTCGTTCTGGCGCGGGCTGGGGAGTCGGCGCGAGTGAGGAGTGCACCAGCACGCGTCAGACCTACGGGCGTGGTGAAGGCTGTTTCGGCGAATCGAAAGGCGCGTCAGCCGAAACGACAGCACGGATTGCCGACAACAGGAACGGCGCTTGCCAAGCGTGTGGGGTGAACACCGTCTGGCCCCAGGTCGTCGCCGCGCTGCGCAGCGAGTTCGCCGACCTTGGCGACATCGATCAGCTCACGCGTGTGGTGCTGCGGCTGGCGCTGGCGTTGCTCTTCGGCGCGATGATCGGCTGGGACCGTGAGCGCAACGAAAGTGCCGCGGGCTTGCGCACGCACATGCTGGTGGCGCTGGGTGCAGCCGTGTTCGTGCTGGTGCCGCAGTTGGCCGGCGCGCAATGGGACGCGTTGTCGCGTGTGCTGCAAGGGGTGATCGCCGGCATCGGTTTCCTGGGCGCGGGCGCCGTGCTGAAGCTCGACTCGCAGCAAGAGATCCGCGGCCTGACGACCGCCGCGAGCATCTGGGCCACGGCAGCGGTCGGCGTCACTGTCGGGCTGGGTCGGGAAGGCACAGCACTCATCGTGACGCTGATGACGCTGTTGGTGCTGGGCGCGATGCTGCGTCTGAAGGGCGCTGCGGCACCGCACGACTCGGAATTCGCGGTCGTGACTGGGCCACCAGCCGAGGCAAATCTGGACTCGACTGGGACGAAGCCAAGCACGCGACGCGCGACGCATGGCACCGCATAGCGATGCCGTGGAGCGCGCCGCCCCCGGTGACTCGGATCGGGACGGAAGTAGCTGATCTGTCGCCTGCTGCGCTTCAACGCCGACGTTGCTGCGGATTCGTCGGCCTCGGCAGCAGCACGTTCGTCCACATGTCGGCCACGTCCTGCGCGGCCTTCGTCACGGTCGTCGTGACGTGCCGCTTGGCTTGGGCCGATGCGTGTCCACGCGCCTTGTTTGCCAACGAATGGGCACCGCTCAGCCACATGCTCATGAACGGATTCTTCTTGCCGAACGGATTGCTCATCGTGTTGACTCGAATGAAGGCGGTTGACGAATCAATTGACGGCTTCCTTCGCTGCCTGCTTGGCCCTGCGTCCGTGGCGCTCCGCCTTGGCCTTGTGAACCTTCGCTTTGGCCTTGTGGATGGTCTTTGACGGCTGCGACGCTACCGCGCCCTTGGCGCTCTCCACGCCTTGCTTGGCAGTCTCGGCAACCGCCTTGCCGGACTCCTTCACGGCCGTCCCGGCCTGAGCGGCAGCCCACAACGGCAACGAAGCAACAGCGGCGGCGATGAACAGTTGGCGGATCATGGATGCCTTTCGAATGAGGGAGGCGAAGATCGTAGGCAGCCCTCGCGACTCGCGGTGTAGGAGCAGGCCGGGTTCGGCGAGCAGTTCGTCGAGCGGCCCATCAGGTCGAACGGACCGCGTCGCCCGCCTGTAGGTGGCGGATCAGCAGCAGTTCCATGACCGAGGCGCAAGCACCCGCATGTTGTCGAGCGCTCGCGCCTCCACGCAGCGCGGCTCGAAGTCGTAGGCGCACAAGGTGCCGACTGTTTGGCCCGCCACCACGAGCCTGGCCGCGGCATAGAAGCGCACGAACGGAGGGCCGAGGACCAGCGGATGGTTGGCAGAGCAGGATCCTCGACCGTGTCCTGCACCACGAGCAAGTCCCGGTCGAGTGTGAACATCGCTTCGCAGAAAGACGTCGATAGGTTGACTCGCTCATCGCCATACCGATGCACGATTTGAACCAGTCACGATGCTCGTCGAGCAGGTTGATCATGACGATCGGCACGCCCAGAACCTCGGCCGTGCGCTGCGCGATGGCGTCGTATTCCTGCTCGGGGCGCTAATCCAGGAGCATTGACCGGCGCAGTGTTTCGAGGCGTTCGGGGTCGTGTCTCATCACGTGATTGTGTGTCGCGCCTCTTGTTGCTTACGCCGATGTCGTGCACCTTGGCTTCGCGGTCCCATTGCCGCGTCGACGCCGCGGTGATGAAGACATCGACGTTCGTCGCACGGCACCACGCCTTCATCCATCTTGCGCATCGGATATGCCGCACTTCTCGAGCAGCGCCTTTGCGTCGGCCGTGAACGCAATCGCCTTCAGGTGCGCGATAGGCGTTGGCAACGAAGTCGCGCGCGGCAGTGTCGCGGCACAAGCGCGCCGCAGCGACGTTGCCGACGATCACGGCCACGGCGTCGAACACGACCGACGGCGTGCCGGCAAGCTGGCCGTCGGCGGCCAGGATGCGTGCCGTCGGACAGCTTGGCGCCGCCGATCTTGGGCGCGACGATCTTCACCGTGGCATTCGCGCGCCGCGCCGCGTCGACGATGCGCTTGACCTGTTTGCGCGTCGCTGCCGTCGTCGACCAGGATGCCGACGCATGCGGCCTGTCGAGCGTGGGCTTCATGTTGGCGACGATGCTGAGCGGGCGCGAAGGCGGCATGTCCTGCGCCGGCACGCGCGCCTGCGCCGGCTGCGGGCAGGTGCCGCCAGGCCCAGGCCGTCGGCGACGCGTTGCGCCAGGTTCTCGTCGATGCGCAGCAGGTGGCCGACGACGCGGCTGCGGATCTGCGGCCGTCGCCACCTTCGACAGCTCGAACACCAGCGCGCCGACCATGTGCGCCTGCTCGATGCCGGTCTGGCTGCGGAAGAACAGCCGCGCCTGCGTGTAGTGGTCGGCAAAACTTTCGGCACGCATGCGCGCCTTTGGTGCCGCCATCGGCCGGCTGCGCGAAGCTGCGAAAGCCCGTCGACAGCGCGCGCGGCGACGCCGGGTCGAGCGAACTGGGTTCGTAGTTGACGCGGCCCTTCGGCACCAGGTGCTGCATGTGGCCGTCGCGCTGAAGGTTGGCGAACGGGCACTTGGGCGCGTTGATCGGCAGCTGGTGAAAGTTGGGCGAGCCCAGGCGCGAGAGCTGGGTGTCGAGGTACGAGATCAGCCGGCCCTGCAGCAGCGGGTCGTTGCTGAAGTCGATGCCCGGCACGATGTGCGACGGGCAGAACGCCACCTGCTCGGTCTCGGCAAAGAAGTTGTCGGGCTAGCGGTCGAGCACCATGCGGCCGATCACCTCGCAGCGGCACCAGCTCTTCCGGGATCAGCTTGGTGGCGTCGAGATGGTCGAACGGGAACTTGTCGGCCTCTTCCTCGGTGAACAGCTGCACCGCCAGTTCCCACGCCGGAAAGTCGCCGGCCTGGATCGCCTCGAACAGGTCGCGCCGATGGAAATCGGGGTCGGCGCCGGCGAGCTTCACCGCCTCGTCCCACAGCGTCGATTGCGCGCCGAGCACGGGCCGCCAGTGGAACTTGACGAACGTGCGATTGCCCTTGGCGTCGAGCAGCCGGAAGCTGTGCACGCCGAAGCCTTCGATCATGCGCAGCGAGCGCGGGATGCGCGCGGTCGCTCATCGCCCACATGATCATGTGCATCGACTCGGGCATCAGCGAGATGAAGTCCCAGAACGTGTCGTGCGCGCTCGGCGGCCTGCGGGAAGCCGCGGTCGGGCTCCATCTTCACCGAGTGGACGAGGTCGGGGAACTTCATCGCGTCCTGGATGAAGAACACCGGGATGTTGTTGCCGACCAGATCCCAGTTGCCTTCGTCGGTATAGAACTTGACGGCGAAGCCACGCACGTCGCGCGGCGTGTCGACCGAACCGGCGCCGCCGGCCACGGTCGAGAAGCGGCAGAACACCGGCACCTTGCGTCCGGTCTGCGTCAGCACCTTGGCGGTGGTGTATCGGTCGAGCGAGGTGTGCAACTCGAAGAAGCCATGGCGCCGCGCTGCCGCGTGCATGCACGATGCGCTCGGGAATGCGCTCGTGGTCGAAGTGCGTGATCTTCTCGCGCAACATGAAGTCTTCGAGCAGCGTCGGCCCGCGCTCGAACGCGCGCAGCGAGTTCTGGTTGTCCGACAGCGGCGCGCCCTGGTTGTTGGTCAGCGTCGCGTGTTCGCCGTCGCGCTGCTGCTGCAGCTCGTCGCCCTGGCCTCGTAGCTCGAGATCGGGCTGGCTCGGTGTTTCTGCGCGGTGGTTCTTCTTCGAGGTCGCCATGAACGAAGCTCCTGGTTGGTTCGTGATGCAGCGGGCAAGGCGCGTGCCGTGATCACCCACACGACCACGCGGCTGATCGCCCGTCGGTTCCGCGGACATCTGCTCTGATGCCGCTGAGACCTGACTACCCGCCCGGTCTCTGTTGCGTGCGCACCTGCTCGCGTTTCATCGCGACGTATTCGCTGCGCTCGAGTTCGCGAAGCTGACGTGGATAGCGTTCGACGCCGCTGTGCCAGCTGTCCAGCCGTTTGTCGAGTTGTTGTGCCGGCGGCAGCGAAAGCGCGCCGAGGTAAGCCTCGATGGCGAGGTCGTAGCGCATCGTGTTGCGCTCGATCACGCCGCGCGTGCCGCCGTCGCACCAGCGCTCGCCACCCTGCAGGGCCGGGCCCACCACGGCGAACGGCTGGTCGATGCGCGCCAGGATGTCGCCCTTCAAGCTGTCGGATCGTTCGCTCGACTCGAGCACCAGCGGGCGCTGAAAGACATTGCTCGACAGCGCGTCGCGCAAGTCCGTGTGCCGCGCCTTCAACGCGGCGGCGTCCTGGGCATGCGCCATCAGCCAGGGCGTGGTTGCTGCCAGCGCCAGTGCGCAGCCACCGACGAAGTCGCGGATGCACCTCAACCCAGCGCGTGCGGGAACACGAATTGCCCTCGACGCAAGCCGGTACCTCTTCAGCCCGGCGTTGTCATCAACCAGGAGCGTGACATGGGCAAATACTTTCTCGGCTGGCTGCTCGGCATCCCGGCGGTCGTGCTGGTGGTGCTGTGGTTCTTCTTTCGCTGATCTGAGGTGCCGGGTTGGGCTTGGACAGTAAAGGTCGCGCTTTGTCATGAGATGGCTTTCTTGCTGGCCTAGCGCAACACGGCAAGCGTCATGCCCCCATCCCTCGGTGACCGCATTCGGCAGGCAGTGGCACGTGCGCGTGCGACCAGGCATGTCGTTTGCCGTCGTGCTCTTGCGTTTTGCCGAGATGCAAGCGCATCAATCCACAAGGAGTAGGTCATGAAGGCAACTGATCAGAAGCGAACCGATGACAAGGGTAAAGGCCCGCTCGACCGCACGCGCAAAGTCGGCGTGCCGACGCCACCCGACGGCGGCAACGCCACCACTTCGCGCCGACGCAAAGCGGCAGAAACCGCTGTCAATAAAGATGACGTTGATCGAGCGGCTGAGGGCACCGGTCTTCGCGACGCCGACGGACATACCGTGTCGCGGCCGAAAAAGTAGCGGTTACGGTTGCCATGAATACCGAAACCCTGCCGGATCGCGTGGACCCAAATGACGATGACAACCTGCGTCGCTGGGCGAGCATTTCGGCTGCACGGCGCAGCAACTGATCGAAGCCGTCGGGGCCGTGGGCGGCGACCCGACGACGATCGAGCGCCACCTGTTGCAGCAAGGCGCGAGCGCCGGACCGGGGTAGGCGGCAAGACCGCCGGCGAACACTTCGCGTTCAGTGGTGCGGCACGAGACGCAGTACGGCGCAGGATCGTCGGCGGCGACCATCCAGTTGCATACACCTTCAGCCGCGTATTTCAGGCACGGTCGCTGGGCCGGCCCGTCAGACCCGAGCCGCTGCCATAGAGCTTCGCACTCGTACTCTTGAAGAAGACGCGCCGAGCGCAACCGGTGCAGGTCAGATTGATCATCGCCATGCGGCCCGAGCCGATATTCAGCGCGCCGTCAGGCCGTTCAGCATCTTTTCGAGGACCGCGTCGTCCACCGGCTTGATCATCCAGTCGTCGAAGCCGGCGTCACGGCATCGCCGCTGCGCCTTCTCGTCGCCCCAACCGGTGACTGCGACGATGCGTGCGCGTTGTCCCGACTCGAGCGCGCGCATGCTGCGACACGCGTCGAGCCCGTCCAGTCCGGGCATGCCGAGGTCGAGCAAGACGAGGTCGGGCCGATACGCCTCGAGCTGCTCGATTGCCGAGCGGCCGTCGTAGACAGCCCTCACGTCATGGTCGTGGATCCGCAGCAGCGCTGCCAGCGAGTCGGCGGCATCGACGTTGTCGTCGGCGATCAGGACGCGGCGGCTCGAGGTTGTCGACGTTGCTGCGTTCGTGGACTCCCTGTGCGGCTTCACCGCGGTTGTCACCTTCGCCGCGTCCGCGGGCGACGCGACGGCCGGCGGCGCGATCTGCGGCAAAACGTGCCCTTGCGTCGCACCCATCGGCAGCGTGACGATGAACTCGCTGCCACAGCCCAGGCCTTCGCTTCGCACCTGCACGCTGCCGCCGTGCAGCTCGACCAGGCTGCGCGCGAGCGTCAGCCCGATGCCCAGCCCGCCCTGCGACTTCTCGAGCGACGCGTCGACCTGCGCGTACAGGTCGAATACGCGCGACACCATGTCGGGCGCGATGCCGATGCCTTGGTCGCGCACGCGTACTTGCACCTCGCGGCCGTGGTCGGTCAGCTTCATCGACAGCACGATGCGGCCGCCGCGCTCGCTGTACTTCGCTGCGTTGCTCAGCAGGTTCGAGAACACCTGCGCCAGGCGGACTTCGTCGGCCTCGAGCACCAGCGGCTCGCTCGGCAGCTCGAGCACCAACTCGTGGCCGCCCAGATCGATCAGCGGCTGGCTGACCTCGGCGGCGCGCTGCACCACGCTGGACAGCGTGACCGGTGCGCGCCGCAACACGATCTGACCGCGGTTGATGCGCGCGGTGTCGAGCAGGTCGTTGATCAGCCGAACCAGCAGGTCGACCTGGCGTTCCATCATCGCGCGCGCATGGTCCCACGTTGCGGCGTCGTCGCGCGAGCGGTCCAGCAGGCGCAGCCCGCTGAGCAACGGCGCCAGGGGGTTGCGCAACTCGTGCGCCAACGTCGCAAGGAACTCTTCCTTGCGCGCGTCCTGCTCGCGCAGGCGTGCCATCAGCGCTTCGCGCGACGCCTGCGCCGCAAGGCGTTCACTGATGTCGTTGAAGAGCACCGCGACCCGGCCGCGCGGTACGTCGCCGAGTCGGAATGCATACACGTCGTACCAGCGCCCGAGCAGCTCGACGTGGTGGTTGAAGCGGGCCGGGGTGCCTGTCGATGCCACGCGGCCGTAGGTCTCTATCCAGAAGGGCTCGAGCCCGGGCACCAGCTCGAGCGCGGTGCGGCCGACCGCGTTGGGCAGGCCGGTGTGCTTCTCGAACGCCGGGTTCACCTCGACGAAGCGGTAGTCGAAGGGGCGGCTGGTGTCGTCGAACAGCACCTCGATCACGCAAAAACCTTCGTCCATTGCTTCGAACAGCGCGCGGTAGCGCAGTTCGCTGTCTTGCGGGAGCTGCACGGCCGGCTCGCGCTCGGTCACGTTGGGTTGGACACCCGGCACCGGCGGGCGTGCCTTCAGCGGTGTTGGTTCGACAGGCGTGCGCGCTGCTCCGCGCTGCCGAGCAGGGAGAGGCGCTGAGAGCGCATCGAGCAGGACAAAGACCTTGTCGGTCGGGGAGTACGGCACTGTGCTGTTCATGGTCGGATCGTGCGGATCGTGCGGATCGTGCGCGTCATGGGTGACGGTCAAGCGGTGAATAGGCAGTGTTGGTGCGCGCGACCGAGCGCGACACCGGTCGACCTCCCGACCGCTTGTAGTTCGACTCCTACAAACGCGGTACGTCGATTGCCCGTGCTGTCGACAGCAGGTGTCGGCACGCGCCTTGCCACGTCGGTGATGTCAGCGCCGACTCGGCGCGCGACAAGTCGACCCAACCCAACCCAACCGAGCCGAGCCGCATCGCCGCGGCGAACCTCGAGGAGAGATGACGATGAGCCAACTCCACGCCCTGCGCACTTGGTCCACCAGCCTGTGCGCCGTTTCGCTGCTGATGCTTGCGGCCGGTTGTGATCCTCGGCCGCCGCAACCGACCACGAATCTGCCATCCACGACGACGACACCGTCCACCTCGACGACGCCGTCGACCCCGGCGCCTTCGACGGAGCCGTCGCCCGCTACAAACCCACCGCCGGCCAAGTGACGATTTGAACCACGCCGCTGCGGCGCCCTCGCGCGTCCGCGGGCACTCGGATTGCCGGCATGGGCGATGGACTACATCCTGCGCATGCTGGTCGCCGCTTGGCGTGCGTCGCGCCTGTTGCCGAGCCGACGCTCATGAAGTGCTTCGCGTACCTGAGCCACGCCGCATGGCCCGAAACTGATGCGTCACTGGCCGAGCTGGCGCAGCAATGCGCGGCACTCAACGCACGCGCGAACGTGACCGGCGTGCTTGCGTACGCCGATGGCCGCTTCGCCCAGATCGTCGAGGGGCCGCGTGACGGCGTCGACGAAGTTCTTACCCGGATCAACGACAGCAGGCGCCACCGCGACATCACGGTGCTGGGTGAAGCCGCGATTGATGTGAGAGCCTTCCCCGACTGGAACATGCAGTGGCTGCGCGAGCAGCACGCTGACGGTCTCGAGCGCGTCAATGCGGTGCGGCCGCTGCTGCCGATCCAGGTCGAGCTGATCGGGCGGATCGTGCTGTTCATGCGGTGCGAGCAAACACAGGCCGCTCACTGGCCGCGTACTGAATCGGGTTGAGTGAATCGGGCCGAGCAGAGCCGGCATCAGCGCCGGTTCCCGCACCTTATGTCGCTGAGGAACTGCACCAGCTCATTCAGTTCGGTCGATTTGTCGAACACCCTCGATGCACCGAGCTGAGTGCAGCGGTCGCGGATGACAGGCGTGGCGTAGTTCGTCAGCACCACGAGGCTGCAACGCAACTCGAAGTCGTGCGCGGCCTGCAAGACCGCCAGGCCCGACCCGTGCGCGAGGAACAGGTCGACGATCATCACGTCGGCGCGTTTCGCGTCCGGGCCGCGCATCCAACGCACCACCGACGCTTCGCTCTCTGCGGTGCCGATGATGTCGATCTCGAGCATTTCGTGAAGCGTCGTGATCAGCAGGTCGAGGATGACCGGGCTGTCTTCGACCAGGAAGGCGCGCAGCACCGGCGGCGCTTGCGCGGCAGGCCGGCTGAACGGCTCAGCGGCGATATTCATACGTTCCTCTCGACTGCGGATGGCGATGGGTGATTCGACTCGCGCTGCGAGCCGCCGCTCGAAGGCCGCACGGCCGGCTCGACGTAGGTGTGCTCCGATTGCGCGCGGCCGTCGCGATTGACGATCCGCAGACCCTCACGCCGACCCACACCTGTATCGGACCAGTCCGACTCGCGTTCGGTGTGCCCACCGACCCGCGCGGCGATGCGCCTCGACCAACATTCGTCACCCGCCTCGTGGTTTCGAGGCTCAACCCTCATAGGAGGACTGACAGTGAAAATGCTTACTCTCAACTTGATCACCGCGGCATGCATGGCTGTTTCCGGCGCCGCGATGGCGCAGGACACGCGCCCCGCGTCACCGTCGAACGCCGACCGCACGAAGGTCTGGACGAACGAAAAGGCCGCGCTGGAAACGATGCTGGGCACCGGGAAGGACAAGGCGTTCTACCGGACACAGCTCGAGAAGGCCGGCTACTGGATCACGTCCATCAACGCCGACACCCCGTCGCGCCTCGAGTACGAGATCGTGAAAGGCCCCAATACCTATGAAGTCCAGGTCAATTTCGCCGAAGGGCGCTCGACCAAGGTCGACGTGACGACGAACGTGTGGAAGGACGCCAACACGAAGCAGGCCCTCGCCGGCAAAACGACGAAGTACGCTTACCCGACGACGGTGTCGAGAGATGCCGACAAGGTCAGCGACACCGTACGCAACAAGGCGTGGGTTGACGAGAAGAGCAAGATGGAGAAGGACCTCGGCGTCGGCCACGACCGCGCGTACTACAAGGCTGCGCTCGAGAAGATGGGCTTTCAGGTCACTTCGGTCAACGAGAACGACAAGAAGAACCTCGAGTACGAAGTCGTGCGCGGCGACACGACCTACGAAGTGCAGGTCGACTTTGACGCCAACAGCGGCAAGTCCACGCGCGTGGGTGTGTCGACCAACATGTGGGAAGCGCCGATGACCGAACGCGCCAAGGGCGACAAGTAAGTCACTCGCCTCGGGCGATGACGAGCGAAGCGGCGCCGAGTGCGCCGCTTTTTCTTGTCTTGGGCCTGTCGCTTCAGCGTCACTCGTTGCGCAGGTCGCGCACTTCGATGACCTCGGCGGGCAATCTGACGCTCGACGGCGTCGCTGACGCTGCGTCGTCCGGCGCGCCGCCGACAACCACATAGAACCCATCGCGGGCCAACGATGCCAGCGGCCACCACGCGCGCGCACCACGCTCACCCCGGCACCCCGGCTCCCGCAACCAACGCAGCGCGTCGGCACGCCGCGCGACCACTCGCAGCCGGCTTCCGTGCACGCGGACTTCGATGCTGCTCCACGACGGTGGAAGGCACGGCTCGATCCACACCTTGGCCTCGCGCACGCGCACGCCGCACAGGGTTTCGACGGCCGCGCGCCACATCCAGCCGGCGCTGCCGGAATACCAGCTCCACCCACATTGACCGGCCCAGGGCGCGGCGCTGTAGATGTCGCCCGCGACGACAAACGGCTCACCACCGTAGGCAGCCTGCAAGGCTGGGTCCTGCACGCGATGCGCAGGGCTGATCGCGCGCCACCAGCCCCATGCCCAATCGGCGCGGCCGATGCCCGCAGCGGCCATCACGCCCCAGACCGCGGCGTGGTTGTATTGACCGCCGTTCTCGCGTACGCCGCGTGGGTAGGCCTGGATGTAGCCGGCGCTCCGGCTTCGCGTCGCGCAGCGGCGGAGTCGAGCAGGCGCAGTAGTTGGTGCTCGTCATCCCACAGGTGGCGCGCGGCAGACGTCATCGCCTGCACCGCGCGCTCGCGCGGCGCCGCGCCCGACAACACCGCCCAAGCCTGCGCGATGAGATCGATCCGTGCACTCGGCGTTGGCCGCCGCGCCGAGCCACGTACCGTCGTCGAAGGTCGCGCGGCGATACCACCGCCCGTCCCAGGCGTGCTCGTCGACCGCGCGCGCCAAGCCCGCGCGCGCGTCGCGCCAGCGCGTGCACGCGCTCGTCGTCGCCGCGTCCATGTGCGAGCGGCAGCATCGCGTCGAAGCGTCGCGCACAGGAACCACGCCAGCCACACCGACTCGCCGCGGCCTTCGTGGCCGACGCGGTTCATGCCGTCGTTCCAGTCGCCGGTGCCGATCAGCGGCAGGCCGTGCGCGCCCGTGGCCAGGCTGCAGTCGAGCGCGCGCGCGGCGTGTTCGTACAGGCTCGCGGTGTCGTCGCTGATGCGCGGCGCTTCGTAGACGTCTTCTGCGCCTGTCGGGCACCGCGCGCCCTTCGATGAACGGCACCTGCACCTCGGCGAGGTCGAGCGTCGCCGGTGCGATCGACGTAGTGCGCGAGCGCATAAGGCAGCCACACGCGGTCGTCCGAGAACCGCGTGCGCACGCCCGCGCCGCCGGGCTCATGCCACCAATGCTGCACGTCGCCTTCGCGGAACTGGCGCGCGGCGTTGATGCGAAGTTGCTCCGCCAGCAACGACGGGTCGAGCGCGAGCATCGACATCGCGTCTTGCAGCTGGTCGCGAAAGCCGAACGCACCACCGGTCTGGAAGTAGCCGGCGCGCGCCCACAAGCGACACACGATGGTCTGATAGGGCAGCCAGTGGTTGACCATCGCGTCGAACGCGGCGTCGGGCGTGAGCACTTGAATCGGCGCCATCCGCTCGCGCCACTGCGCGCGCTGGCGCTCGAGCCGCTGCGCCGCGGCCGCTCGGCGTGCGTGCACCAGCGCCTGCGGCACCTGCGCGGCGTCGCGCTCGTGGCCCAGCAGCACCACGATCTCGACTTCGGCGCCGCGTTCGACCACGACCCTGCGAGCGAGCGCTGCGCAGGGGTCGCCGCCAACACCGCTGCGGCGCAAAAGCCGCTCGGGCAGCACGAGGCGCCCCGCGGCATCGTGAAACTCGCGCCGGTCGCAGGTCCACTCGTCGGCTTCGGCCATGCTGTTGTCGGCGATCGTGGCGGTGGAGATGTCGACCGGGCCCGCGTCGGCGATCTGCACCGCGCCGTCGTCCTGGCTGCTCAGCGCAAGCCATGCAGTTGCGCCGCCGAAGCCCCCGGCCGCGTCGAGCTGCGTCGCCAGCAGCGCCCGGCGCCCGGCCTGGTCTTCGAAGCCACGGGTGGCGATCGTGGCGCGCGCCTGCGAGTCGGCGCCCAGCGTCCACTCCACCAGCGCTGCGAAACGCAGCCGGCGAGTGCGCGTGCCAGTGTTGCGAATCCGGACTCGGCACTGCTCGAGCGCGGCCTGGGTGTCGACGCACCACTCGAGCGCGACGTTGAGCCCGTCGATCGACTGTGTGATGCGTGTGAAGCCGATGCCGTGCACTACCGTGCGCGGCGCCGCGGCACGCAGCATGCGGCCGAGCGGCCACGCCGGCCCGCCGGCTTCGTCGGCGAGCAGCAGCCACTGGCCCGGCGGATCACACACCGGGTCGTTCGCCCAGCGCGTGATCTGGTGCATGCGGCTGTTCTCGGCCCAGGTGTGCCCGGCTCCGGTGTCGGTGACGTGGCGGCCGAAGCGTGGGTTCGCCAGCACGTTGGCCCACGGGCGCGGCGGATGCGTGAGTGGGTCGACGACGAAGGTGCAGGTGCCGTCTTCGGGGTCGAGGCGCGCTTCGGGTACGCGGGCGTCGACCGCGTGGGCGTCGGTCGCGTCAGGACGGCCTGCGTTGCGCGTTGGCTCGACCAGGCACGACCGAACGCGCGCGCGTCGCTTGGCGTCGAGCCCGTGGTGCTCGACCAGGCGCGCGATCTGCTCGGCCAGCGATCGGCCATCGGCATGCAGACGCACGCGTGCGAGCAGCGCGAGCGTGGCGCGATCGGCGGTGTCGAGCTCGTGCTCGCGCAGCAGTCGGATCAACGGCCGCGGCGCGTCGGAGTCCGTGGGCGTCTGCGCTGGAGCCCAGTGCTGAAGTTCGTGCTGCACCGGTGTCAGGTACCCGGTGGGCTCGCCGTTGACGATGACGACGTTGATGCCTTGGCCGGCGACGGTCCACGCCATCGTTGCGCGCAGCAGGGTCTGCACCATCGGAAGCCCGGCTTCGCCGCGGATCGTGACCAGCAGCAGCGGCCGGTCGCCACCGATTCCGCGGCGCCACAAGGTGCGTCGGTCGCACGCAGCGATATCGGCGGGTACGTCGCGCGTGGTGATCGAGCCGAGCAGGGTTTGCAGGTGCAGAAGCGCGTTCCACGTGGCTGTGTCCATGCGCGTGTCATGCAGCAGGATCGCCGCCATCGTGTGCGACAGGTTCGATGCGCGTTCGGCGTACTGCGGTTGGCGGTACTTGTCCACCAGGGTCTCGAGCGCGTCCTGCGACGTTCCGGCTGCGGCCACGAAGGTCAACGTGCACGCCGCGCCCGGTGCGAGCCGGACCGGCACGGACAACACTGCGATCGGGTCGAGCCCCGTGTCGACAGCTAACCCGGGCATCGCCAGCCCGAGAACGGGCTTCGGGTGCGACGTGTCGCCGGTCGGGTGCACCATCTCGTCGTGCGAGGGCGACGGCATCGCACGCCACCCTCCGGGTCCGACCGGCTGCGCGGCCGTGCCGTAGCGGCCGAGCCAGCGCGAGCGATCAGCGCAGGGCTGCACGGCGCGTACCTCGAGCACCTCGGGCACCGCGCTCTCGCCGCCACGACTTCCGCCAACAGACCCGGAACCGCCGTCCACGCCCGCCAGCACGTGGACCGCGCGCCATGGCGCGTCGCTCTCGAGTCGCCCCACGCGCCGCAGCCACAGCGCGTTCTCGTTTGCGTCCCAAGAGGCTTCGATGAAGAGGTTCGAGAACGCAGGGTGCGCGGCATCGGCGGCCAAGGGCGCAAGCGTCGGTTCAGCGGCCAGGCTGACGACGTATTCGAGCGGCTCGTCGGCGGTGCTGATCAACTCCACGCGTCGCAGCTCGCAATCGTCTTCGGCGCTGACCCAGGTCGTCATGCGCACCGTGAAGTCGCCCCGGCGGCACTCGTGGATGACGCGATCGGGTTGTATGCGGTACCCATAGCGCGCACGCGGATCGCCTGCGGGGCTCGACGTTGCCGACCAGCGTGGCCCCGCACCGTCAGCGCCGACGCGCTGGATGTAGACGAAGCTGCCGCGTTCGTCGCGCAAAAGGTCGTCGCGCCAGCGCGTAAGGCCTTGCCCGAGGCAGTGCGAGTAGCCCGCGCCGTTGGCGCGCAGCACAACGCCGTAACGGCGGTTGCCAAGCCATTGCGTGGGCACCAAGGCCGCGTCGACCGGCGATCCGGCGTGAACCATCGGTTCGCGCCCGGGTCGCGCGGGCACCGTAGGCGCCTTGCGCTGGCGCAGCGTCGGCACCGCGCGCGGCGCGCATTCGTGCAGCAAACCGGCCACCGCGCGCAGGTGTGGCGCGCGGCGTGCCCAGCCCTGCGGCGCGGCGCCGTGGGTCAGCACCGACGCCGCGGCGCAGAAGATCATCGCCTGGTGATGCGCCATATGGGTCTGGACCAGCGTCGAACTGCCACCGTCGGCCTGGCGCGACGGGCTGTAGTCGATGGCCTCGACAAAGCCGAACGCGCGCCGCGCCCCCAACGCCTCGAGCGCGCGCAGGTTCGCCACCGCCGCGGCCGGATCGACCA
Organism: uncultured beta proteobacterium; assembly: GCA_963738615.1. Taxonomy (GTDB): domain Bacteria; phylum Pseudomonadota; class Gammaproteobacteria; order Burkholderiales; family Burkholderiaceae_C; genus CAVTWY01. The sequence goes on along the minus strand of CAVTXI010000004.1, from coordinate 21,938 downwards.
GCAGCGCCAGTCCGCTTGCATAGGGCGCGATCACGCGCTCGTCGGTCGGTGTTCGGCGCAGCGCCAGCCGCGCCACGCCTTGCGGCCCGTACTGGTACGCCATCGTGTGGTCCTGAAGCGCGATCGCCGATTCGCTGATGCCCCATGGCGTGCCATGCGCCAGCGCTTCGCGCTGCTGCTCGTCGACCGCGACACGTGCCGACTGCTGCAACGCGCTGCCCGGCGGCTCGTCGAGCACGAGTGTCGGCATCAGGTACTCGAACATCGAACCCGACCATGAGCGCAGCACGGCGTCACGCCCGATCGCGACGAAGGGCCGGCCGAGGGTGCGCCAGTGTTCAACCGGCAGGTCGCCCTTCGAGATCGCGACCAGGCTCGCCAGTCGCGCTTCGCTCGCCAGCAGGTCGTAGTGGCTGCGGTCGAGTTGGCCGCTGTCGACGTGCAGACCGATATGCAGCAAGCCGCGCGACGAGTCGTACAGCGGGCGGAAGTCCATCGTCAGCGCGAGCGAGCGTGCGCGCAACGCGTCGCGCGCCAGCGTCGCCCGCGCGGTTTGCGTGCCTTCGGCGGCGTCGCGAAGGTGCGAATCGAGGCTGCGCAGCAGGTCGCGCAGGGCCCATGCGTTGTCGTCGGCCGTGCGCACGTCATCGCCACGTGTCGTCGTCTCGAGTTCGGCGAGGGCGCGCGCGACAACTTCGCGCCGCGCGTTCACAGGCGTACGCGCAGGCGGCCACTGCGTCAACGCAGCAACGTCCGCCAGCAGAGCCGCTGCGGCCGGCAGCGCGGCAGCATCGAGCGGCGTTGCACGTCGCGCCATGCGGCGCAACGCCTCGAGCGTCGCGGCCGCGTCAACGCCCGTGTCATCCGCGAACGCCTCGCACGCCTGCGCCACCACCAGCAAGTGCGCCGCGAGGTTGCCGCTGTCGACGGCCGAGACGTAGACCGGATGCATGGGGCTGCCGGTGCGCGTGTCGATCCAGTTCGGCAGGTGGCCGGCGTGTTTGGGCAGGCGCTCGATCGCGTCGAGCGTGGCAGACAGGCGTTCGGTCAGCTCGACCGTGCCGACGAACTCGAGCTTGCGCGCGCACGCGAGCGACAGCAGGTACAGGCCGATGTTGGTCGGCGACGTTCGGTGGGCCACCATCGGCGTGGGCACGAGCTGCACGTTGTCGGGTGGCAGGTGCCCATGCGTGACCACGACGTGGTGCTCGTAGAAGCGCCAGGTGTCGCGTGCCAGCGCCCACAGGTACGCGGTGTCGGTTTCGTTCACGCCCGAGACCTGCTCGGGCGAGCGCGGCCGGCTGGCCCACCAGGTCCACACCGCCGAAAGCGCCCACACCACGAGCAGCACGATCGCTGCCGGCCACGCGACCGGCGCGCCATGTGCGGCCGCGAACGCGAGCAGCGCAGCGAGGCCGGCGGCGGCAACCGGCTCGGGCCAGTGGGTCCGTACGAGATCGGCCAGTCGTGTGCTCGCCGCTGCCTGCGCGGCCGCCGCGGTCGTCCACTGCAACGTCAAACTGCGCGAGACGAAGCTGCGCCACAAGGCGCGCATGATCGCGTCGACGTAGAGCAAGCTCATCGACAGCAACTGTGCGAGATGCCACAACGCCGCCGCGCCCACGCGCAGCATCTCCGCGCCGGCCTTCGCGTAAAAGCGCGCCAACGCCACGTCGTCGCGGCCGGGCACCAACGCGGCCACGGCGCCGATCAGCGGGCCGGCCACGAACGCGAGCGCCACGATCGCGAGTGCCAGCGGCAGCGGCAGGGCGCCGAAGGTCAGCGCCAGCAGCACCAGGGCCAAAGCACTCGGCGCGACCAGCGATCGACGCAGGTTGTCGAGCATCTTCCAGCGGTTGATCGATGCCATCGGTTGCGTGAACACGAACGGCAGCAGTTGCCAGTCGCCGCGTGTCCAACGATGCAGGCGCGACGCTGCGACATCGGCATGCAGCGGTGCGTCTTCGGCGACCGTGACGTCGCTGGCGACCGCGCAGCGCGCGAGCGATCCTTCGATCAGGTCGTGGCTCAGCAGGCGGCCGTCAGGGAAACGCCGCGTCAGCACCTGGTGCACCGCGGCGACGTCGAGCAGCCCCTTGCCAGTGAAGCTGCCTTCGGCGAATACGTCCTGGTAGACCTCGGACGCGGCGGCGCTGTAGGGGTCGAGCCCGCACTGGCCGCTGAACAGCGCGTGATAGCGCGTTACGTCCGCTGGCGACGGCAGCAGCACTTCCACCCGCGGCTGCACGATGCCATAGCCTGAGACCACGCGGCCCCGCCCCGCATCGACGTGCGCACGGTTGAGCGGGTGCGCGGCGATGCCGACGAGTTGACGCAAGCGTCCGGGCAGCAGGTCGGTGTCGGCATCGAGCGTGATCACGTAGCGCGTGCCCGGCCGCGGTCGACTGATCGCGCCGAGGTCGATGAAGGGGCGGTGCTGCCTTTCGGCCAGTGAACGGATCAACGCTTCGAGCTTGCCGCGTTTGCGTTCCCAACCGATCCACCGGCGTTCGCTTTCGCTCCACGTGCGCCTGCGGTGCAGGAGCAAAAAGCGTGGACCATTCGCCGTCGCGCCGTCGCGGCGGTTGAGATCGTCGATCGCGGCACGGGCGGCGCCCAACAGCGCCTCGTCATCTTCTGTGCTCGTCGAGTCGGCATCACGCCAGTCGCTCAGTAGCGCGAACTGCGCTTGCGCTTCTGGGTTGGCCAGAGCGTGCTGCTCGAGCTGGCGCGCGTGGCGCTTGGCCTCCTCGAGCGACCCGAGCATCACCGGCATCACCACCAGGCAGCGCTCGCGTCGCGTCAGGCCGCGGCGCAGTTCGAGCCGCGGCAGCCTTCGAGGCGGGATCGACTCGCTGATCAGGCGCCCGAGGATCGCGACGCACGCTTCGCTCAGCGGCCCGGCGGCGGCGATCAGCGTGGCCCACCACGACCACGCGGGCAAGGACGAGGCCACCGTGCGCATCAACCACGCCGAAGCGAGCACCAGTAAGGCGGCGATGGAAAGCAGATACAGCGGTGTGGCGATGCGGCGCCATGCGGCGCTGCCGCGGCGCGCGATACGCCGACGCTCGAGCCCGAGCCGTTCGCGCAGTGTGTTTTCTCCGGGGCCGCGCCACCAGTACGCGCAGGCTGCGCGTGGGTCGTCTTGCGAAGGTGCCTTGGCGGTCAGGTCGACCAGCGTGCGCGCGACCTCGCGTTCGGGTCGGCCGCTGCGACGCGCCAGGCGCTCGACCGCGTGCTGCGTTTCGCTGCGTGTTGCGTCGTCTTCGGCCGCGTACACCGCGATGCGTTGCAGCTGCCGCAGCGATGCGCTGCACGGTTCGACGAACCCCGCCCAGTCGACGCGCGCGAGTTCGTGCAGCGTCGTGATCGCGTTGCGGATGCTCTGCTGGTCTTCGGCGGCTTCGTTCTGCTGCGCCGCGAGCGCGGCAGCGGGGTCGGGCAGTTCGTGCGCGAGCCACGTCGCCATGGCTTCGAGCCGTGCGGTATGGGGTGGAGCCTCTGGCGGAATGTCGAGCGGATGCTGTGGCAGATGTTCGAGCCGCTGCCACAAGGTCAGCAGGAACGACGACAGCACGCCGCGGCGCATGACCGCTTCGATGATGTCGCGCGGCGGCGGCTGCATGTGCCCGGCGTCGACCCACGCGTGCGCCGCGTCGCGCGCCGCGTTGCGTGCCACCACGCGCTCGGCCAAACGGCGCAGGTTCTCGACCAGCACCACGCGCAGCGTGGTGTGCAGGGCCCACAGCTCGCCGATCGTCAGCGTCTGCACCTCCTGATACGCCGTCAGGAAACGTTCGAGCAGGCGCGCGTCGAACGCGCTGTCGCCGTGCGCGACCCAGGCCCACGCGATGCCGTACACCCGCGGCAAGCCGCGCAACGCGTCGTCGCGCACCACCGGCAAGGCGCGATAGAAGCGCCGCGGCAATGCGGTGCGGATCGCGCTGAGCTGTTCGTCGATCAGCAGTGCGTTGTCGAGCAGCCATCGAGCGGTGGGCGACAGGTGCCGCCCGTGCGCGGCGCTGCGTTCCAGCGCTGTCATCGACCGCCGCAGCGTGGCAACGTTCTCCTTCAGGCGCGGAAAGAACGTTCGATCGGGCCGGCGAGAAGGGCGGCTGACCTGCGCGTGGGCGAGGCTTGCCCCGTGCTGCGCGAATCTCGTCTCACCGAACAGATCGGAGCGGATCGGCGGATCGAGCGGCAGCCCGCGGGCTTCGGGCGCAAGGAACCCTCGGGTCGATTGGTTGCTGTGCCCAGCGGATGGCGGCGCCATCAACGGCCCGTCAGCCGAACCAGACAAGCGGCGCGATCAGCAGCGCACCCATGCCGCACACGGAGGTGAGGAACCGGCGGCTGAGCATCGAGTGGATCGCGTCCACGCAGCGACTCAACACCTGGGTCGCGCCGCGCGGCACGCACTGCTCGATGTGATGAACCAGACTCGAGCGGTGCAGTGCGATCCACGGATTGACGGCAGGCACGATCGGAGGTGCGAGTGAAGGAACGAGCGAATCGATTCGGTTCATGAATACTCCATGTCATGTTGCGGATCACCGAAGGTCGACCTTCGTCACCTTGTCGCTCAGGGCAAACGGCGCGCCTGTCCACGTCGCACGAAGGGTCATGAAGCTCGAGCCGGCTCGACGACCGGAAACGCGAACTCGCGCCCGACGAGCGCTTCGGTTGCGAGGTCGTTCGAACGTGCTCGCAGGGGCAGGGCATCGAGGTCGATCGTTCCGCGTTCGTCGCATGGGAAACAGACCCAGCGGCCGACGTTGTAGAGCGAGTCGTAGCGCAAGGCGAATGCGAATGCGGTTGGGCTGGTATTCATGCGGCTCTCCTGTAGGTCCGGTTGGTCACTGAACGTGACTGTCCCCCCGGGCGCGACCTCGCGGTATCGGCCTGGTGTGGGTTGCGATGTAGGAGTGATCCGGTCCGGATGCGCGAAGGACGGGTCGTCCGTGGTCGGCAGTGCGTAGGCGCGCACGGCGATTGCCGGCATGCCGGCATGAACACGCGACATCGAACGCTCGTCAGGGCGCTGTGCGGCTGGTTCGGCGCTTGCGCGATGGCGCCAGCGGGTGCCGGCACGCTCCAGCCGATGACGCACGCGGCGCAGCAGGCGTACGCGCACGTGGTGGCCACGCGCGACAACGCCAGCGCGCCGTTCGTCGTCATCGATAAGGCGGCGGCGAGGCTGTGGGTGTACGACGCGCGTGGTGACCCACGCGGCAGCACGCCGGTGCTGCTGGGCGCGGCGCGCGGCGATCGATCGGTGCCAGGCATCGGGCTGCGTGCGATCGAGCAGATCCTGCCGCACGAGCGCACGACGCCCGCAGGGCGGTTCGTCGCCGAGCGCGGACGCAATCTCGAGGGGGAAGACATCATCTGGATCGACTACGACGCCGCGGTGTCGATGCACCGCGTACGTGCGACCAAGCCGAGCGAGCGGCGTATGCAGCGGCTCGCCAGCAGCACACCGCGAGACAACCGGATCTCCTACGGCTGCATCAACGTGCCCGCCGCGTTCTACGACCGCTGGCTCGCGCCGCTGGTGGCGAACGCGAGGCTGGTCGTGTACGTGCTTCCCGAAGGGCAGGCCCTGACCCGTTCGCCCTGACCCTGCAGTCCTCGAGGCGAACGGAGAGGCGCGGTCAACGGCTCAGTTGCGATCGCTGCGCGGCGTGCGCATGGATCCATCCATCGTGGAACCCCCGGGTGCGTTCGGCGACGACGAATCCACAGGTGCGGGCGTGGCCGCTGGCGTCGTCGTCGGTGCGGTTGTCGAGGGCGTCGGCGAAGGTGTCTGTGAAGGTGTCGTCGTCGAAGGCGTCGTGGGCATCGCCGGCGACGTTGGCGTCGATGGCGTCGCGGGTTGCTGCTGCGTGATCGGTGGCGTCACGCGGTTGTCGGGCGCTGTCGTTGGCGTCGAAGGCTGCTGTGTCGATGGTTGCTGTGTCGACGGCTCTTGTGTCGACGACTGCGCAACGACGATGCCGGCGGCCGCGAGTGCAGCGACCGCGGCGATGGCGATCGCGGTGCGGGTGGTGATGGTCCTCATGAGTGACTCCTGGTGGTGAATGTGGTGGATGGCATTGAACCGGGTGGCACGCGGCCACGGGCGGCAAACCCACAGTGCAACGGCCGTGCCTGCCTTTCAGTCGTGCTTGGAGCTTCTTGCGGCAAGACCTGCCGCAGACGCTGGCCGATCTCTGCACGTCAGCCGCTTGATGCGGCACGCCACGTGCCCAGCGACGCAGGCGAGTGAACCGACAGACAAAGGCGTGGGCGATGAGGAATACAAGCATGGACATCGACACAAGTCCCATCTGGGGCGCACAGACCGAAGCTGCACGAGCGCATTTCGCGATCGGCGACGAGCGCATGCCACGCGAACTGATCGAAGCGATCGTGACGATCAAGCGTGCTGCGGCGCGGGTGAATGCACGGCTGGGGCGGCTCGACGCGGCGACCGCGCGGGCGATCGAGGCCGCCGCGGCGGAACTGATTGCGGGTGAGCATGACAGTGCGTTCTTTCCGCTGTCGCCCTGGCAGTCGGGGTCGGGCACGCAGACCAACATGAACGTCAACGAGGTGTTGGCGCGGCTGGCGTCGGCGCACCTGCCGAACGGTCCGACATCGGGCCGCCGCGTGCATCCAAACGATGACGTGAACCGCGCCCAGTCGTCCAACGACGTGATCCCGGCCGCGATTCACATCGCCGCGGTGCGACTGCTGCGCCATCGGCTGGTGCCAGCACTCGACACCATGATGGCCACACTCGAGGCGCAGGCGCGGCGCTTCGCGCGCATCGTCAAGCTTGGCCGCACGCACCTTCAAGACGCGGTGCCGCTGACGCTCGGCCAGGAGGTTCGCGCCTGGCTCGGCCAGCTTCGCATCGCGCGCCGCAGCCTAAGCGCCGCGTGGCCCGCGCTGCTCGAGCTGCCGCTCGGCGGCACCCGGTAGGCACGGGGCTGAACGCGCATCCCCGCTTCGGTGCCGAGATCTGCGCCGAGCTCGCGACGATCACCTGCGATGCGTTCGTCGAAGCCGAGGACCGTTTCACGCTGATCGCGGGCCACGACGCGGTGGTCGCGCTGCACGGCGCGTTGAAGGGGCTTGCGATTGCGCTGAACAAGCTCGCCTGCGATATCCGCCTGCTCGCGTCAGGCCCGCACGGCGGCATCGGCGAGTTGAAGTTGCCCGCCAACGAACCCGGCAGTTCGATCATGCCGGGCAAGGTCAATCCGACGCAGTGCGAGATGCTCGCGATGGTCTGCGTTCAGGTGATCGCCAACGATGTCGCGGTCACGCTCGGCGCCGCGAGCGGCCAGCTTCAACTCAACACCTACCGACCGTTGATCGCGGTCAACCTGCTGCAAAGCCTGCGTCTGCTTGCTGACGCGATGCGCTCGTTCGAGGCGCATGCGCTGCGCGGACTCGACGCCGATGCCGAGCGGATCGACATGCTGCTCGAGGCGTCGCTGATGTCGGTCACGGCGCTGGCGCCGCACATCGGCTACGACGACGCGGCGCGCATCGTTGCGCACTCGCAAGAGCAGCGCCTGCCGCTGCGCGACGCCGCGCAGGAGCTGGGCGTCGAGGGTGAAGACTTCGATCGATGGACCGACCGGGCGCAGTTGCTGGGTTCGTCCTGACTCGTTTCGGTGACTTGCATGGGTGACCGGCTTGGTTCGACCTGCGTCGTCGTGCGTGCGGCACGCCGATTGCCCTTGGGAAAGAGCGGACAACCCGTCCACGCTCGAGGAGAGATCCATCATGGTCAATTTCATCGTCTGGCTTGTCGTCGGAGGCGTCATCGGCTGGGTTGCCAGCATGGTCATGAAGACCGACGGCCAGCAGGGCATCTTCCTGAACGTCATCGTCGGCGTCATCGGCGCCGCGATCGGCGGTTTTCTTCTGTCGCCGATGTTCGGTGTGGGCACCATCAATCAGAACGCGTTGAGTCTGCCTGCGATGGGCATCTCGCTGCTGGGCGCGATCATCCTGCTCGCGATCGTCAACCTGGTGCGTCGCGGCACTCCACGCTGAACCTGTCTTCCCTGACTGGAGTTGCGCATGACCACCGAAAGAGCCCCTTTCCCGACGACTGACGATGCCCCTTCGGGCGATATCGCGGCCTCGAGCCGACAGGGCGGCGCCGCGAGGGCGACCGACGCACTTCAACACCGTGCCGAGCGCGCACGCGATGTCGGCGACGAGTGGCTCGAGAGCACGCGCACGGCGGTGCGCGAACATCCGGTCATGGCCGTGGGCGTCGCTCTCGCGGCGGGCGCGCTGATCGCGCGGATGACCCAGCGATGACCGTTGCCGCTGCCGACGGCAACGGCAACGGCAACGGCAACGCGCGCGGCTGACGGTCGACACCGATGCAAGACTTGGCCGCGCTCTTCGCGCTGGCAACGTCGGATTCGCGCAGCCACAACCCGGCCGTCGCAGGCCAGTAACTGCTAGGGCCGCTCAGCGCCGAAACCGCTCCCGGTACCTGCGCATCAACGGTGTCACCGAAATCCCGTGCAGCACGATCGACGCGGCCAGGACGATCAGCACCCCGGACAACATCGACGCCGCGGCGTCGCCTCGAACACCATGCTCCAGGGCCAGCGCAGCGTAATAGAGCGAGCCCACGCCGCGAATCCCGAACCAGGCCAGAAGTTGCCGCTGGTGCGACGTGACCGCGCGCGCAGGCACAACCGCGAACACCGCGATCGGCCGCACGATGAGCAGCACCGTAAGCGCGAACGCGAGCAGCGGCCAGCTCGGCATGACCAGACCCAGCCCGACGCCGATCGCGATCACCGCGAAGGCCTCGACCAGGCGCTCGAGGCGCAGCCCGAAGGCCTGCATGCGTTCGGCGATCGGCCGCTCGCTTGGCGTGGCATCGTCATTCCTCAACGGTTGCAGCAGCTTGATCGCGAGCGCGAAGGCGAGCACGAACGCCGACGTGTGCGTGGCCAGGGCGACGCCGTAAGCCAACGCGACGCCGCCAACCAGCAGCAGCTCGTCGCGTGCCAGGCCGTCGCCCGCGCGGACCCGCGCGCGGATCGCAAGGCCAAGGCCCCAGCCGAGCGCAAGGCCGATCGCCGCGCCGCCCGCCACCGGCCACAGCAGTTCACGCACCCATGCGAACGGGCCGTCGAGCGTTGACGCCGACGAGGGCGCGAGCAGCCACAAGCCGACGATGACGGCGGGCAGCGCGGTGCCGTCGTTCATCGCGCCTTCGGTCGTCAACGACAAGCGCACCGCATCGCGGTCTTGCGCCGAGTCGACCTGCACTTCGGACGCCAGCACCGGATCGGTCGGCGCGAGGATCGCGGAGACCAGCAGGGCCATGCCCCAGCTCCAGCCGAGCGCGAGATGCGCCGCGAGCGCGGCCGCCGCGATGAAGAGCACCATGCCGGGGCCGGCAAGCAGCAGCGCGATACGCCACGCGCGCCACGTCGGCGCGATGCGCAGACGAATGCCGATGACGAAAAGCGAAACCAGCAGCGCGAGTTCGAGGGCCACGCGCAGTAGCCGCGCGTGCTCGATGAGTGTGTCGACTCGCGGTGCGCCAAAAGCCGCCGCAGCGCCGACGCCGATCGCCAGGTAGATCAGCGCCGGCGTCAGCGGCAGACGCTCGACCGCGGGCTGCGCGAGCGCCAGCAGCAGCAGCGCTGCCGCGGCAAGCAGGAGGCCGGCGCTCAGCATCGTCGAGCGCGGCCTCGGACGCTATCGCTCAGAGCACTTCACTCAGGCCGCTTCGCTCAGGCCGCTTCACTCATGCGGCGTGCCGTGTCGCGCAGGCTGCGCACCTGTTCGTGGTTGCGGCGCACGCCTGCGAGCTGACGCTCGACGACCGAGCGCGCCGGCTCGGGCAGGCCGTCGTTGAGCGCGTTCTCGTAGCTGGCGAGCGCGCGGTCCTCGCCGCATTCGGTGTCCTCGAGGATCTGCAGGTCGGTGTAGCTCGTCATCGAGGACTTCACCGCGACCCAGCCGCGATGCATCGCGCCGGCCGTGGTGCCGCCATCTTCGGCGTCGCCGCCGAGCTGAACGACGTGTTGCGCAAGCTCGCGTGCGGCCTGCGCGCACTCATCGGCGCGTTTCGAGAACAGCGCCTTCAACTGCGGGTCACGCGCGTGTTCGGCGCTGGTGCGAAAGCCGTATTCGCCGTCTCTGGAGACTTCGATGAGCGAGTTCAAGGTATCGATGGTGTCGTCGGTGTTCATGGGTCGTCCTTCGTAGTGACAAATGCGTCGAGCGCGGGCGCGCCGACGTGTGTCGAAGGGCAGACTGCATGCCTGGCCCGATTTCCGTTTGCCCTACCCGCTGGCCGCCTCGAGCAGCGCCGTGATCAGCTCGCCTTCGCCGGTGGGTTTTGCCAGCACTGCGAATTCGTCGTCAGGATCCAGCTCACGCACATACCCACTCACCAGCACGACCGGAATCCGCGGCGTGCGTGCCGTCAGCGCGCGGGCGAGGTCCACGCCGTCGATCGGCCCGGGCATCATCACGTCGGACAAGACAACGTCGAAACGGCTGCCCTCGCGCCCGACCGCCTCGAGCGCGGCGCTGGCATCGTGCAGACGAACCACATCGGCGCCATACGACCGCAGCAGTGCAGCCGTGGTCTCGCCCATCGCGTCGTTGTCTTCGACCACCGCGATGCGCAGCGCCGCCAGCGCGTCGGCCGCGGGCGCAGGGCGGGCTGGTGGCGCACCCAGGGCTGGTGCCGTCGCCCCTGCAGGCAGCAGCAGCGTGATCTTCGTGCCGCGGCCGGGCACGCTTTGCAGCCGCGCCGCGCCGCCGGCCTGACGGCAGAAGCCGTGCACCTGCGCGAGCCCCAGCCCGGTTCCTTCGCCAATCGGTTTCGTCGACACGAACGGTTCGAACACGCGGTCGGCGATCACGGCTTCGAAGCCGTGGCCTTCGTCGGCCACGTCGAGTGCGACGTAAGCGCCGGGCGCAAGTCCCATCGTGTCGTCGTCGGTCGCGTTGCGTGCGCTCAGGCGCAGCGTGCCGCCGTCGGGCATCGCATCGCGCGCGTTGAGCGCAAGGTTGACGAGCGCCAGCTCGAGCTCGGCCGCATCGACGACGATCGACGCCGTATCAGGCTGCGCATGTGCCTGCACCTCGATGCGTTTGCCGACGATGTCGCCGATCAGATCCTTCAGTTCGGGCATCGCGCGGCCGACGTCCAAACTCCGCGGCTCGAGCGGACGACGCGCCGCAAAGCGCGTCAGTTGCTGTGTGAGCCGGCTGCCGGCGTCGACCGCGCGCAGGATCGCCGCGACCGGCGCCTGCAACTGCGGCGTCGCGTCGGCGTGGCGGGCAACCAGATGCGCACTGTTGCTGACGACACCGAGCAAGTTGTTGACATCGTGCGCCACGCCGCCCGTCAGCCGCCCGAGTGCGGCAACGCGCTCGCTGCGTGCGGCCTGCTGCTCGGCGTCTCGTGTGCGAGCGACGGCTTGCGCGACTTGTTGCTCGAGTTCAGCACGCGCGCCGCGCGTCGCGCTCGACGCGGACGCGAGTGCCGCGGCCACGTCGTCGCACTCGCGGATGCCGGTGTCTCGCTTCACGACGGCTTGGCCCGTCTCGAGTTCGCCCGCCATCATCTCGAGCGAGCCCACCGCGCCCGCGATGCTGCGCGAGACCCAGAGTGCGCCGAGGATCGCGAGCGTGAGCAGCGCGAGCGAACCGAGGATGATCTGCGGCGTTGCGCCATCGAGGTAGCCGCCGAACTGCGCGTGCGGCATCGCGGCTACGTAAGTCCAGCCGTGGGGCGACGTGCTGAAGTAGCCCGACACCGCGCCGCCGTCGAGCGAATTCGACTCGAAGGCGCCTTCAGTGCCCTTGGCGAGCCGCTCGAGCACCTCGGGCGTGAATTCACGGCCGATCATCGACGCGCCCCCGGGTTGGTGCGCGACGATCCCGCGCCGCGCATCGAGCACGGCGGCAACCCAACCCTGCGGCAAACCTTGCGCGTCGATCACGCGCTGGAGTTCGGACGGCATGATCGCGACGACAACGTTGGCGACGAGCGTGCCGTCGACCGTCACGGGATGACTCACGGCTGCGTACGGCATGCGGCCGGCGTCGAACTCGAGCGGGCCGATGCCCGCGGTGCGCACCAGCCGCGAGGTCGTGTTCGGCGCCGGGGGTGTTGCGGCTGCTGTGGCTCGCGTCGCCGCGCGAATCGGTGCGGCGCGATTCCCGCGGCTGTCGAGCACCACGCCGCTTTCGTCGCGGACCTCGACCCAGCCCTCGAGGCCATCCATCGCGGCTCGCGCCTGCGCGCGGAAGGCCAACTCGTCTTGCTCGCCAGGCTGGTGCAACGCGACCCAGGGGCGCAGGCCTGCCAGTGCGCGGGCGACGAGGGCGCGGCGATCGAGCTCGCGGTCCACCACCATCGCCATTGCGCGCGACAGGTCGCGCAGCGCGCGCTCGTTGACCTGCTCTTCGCTGCGTGCCGTGAAGTGCACGACCGCGAGCAACGCCGCAAGCGCAGGCAGCGCCCAGGCCAGCACAAGCAACAGAAGTCGAGAGCGGATCGAGACGGGCATGGTCCGGAACAGGCGGCGTCGCCAAAGCAGCATGTTGCCTTCGGGCGGCAAAACACTTCGTTGCGCGTCAGCGCGACGCTGGTGACGATACCTGTTGACTCGAAGCGCTGCGGGCGAGCAAGGGAAATCGGTACTCGGCGGAGCTCGAACGGAATTCATGCATCGATGCGCAGTCAACGGCATGTCTGCGCGATGTGGTGATCTGATCGACGGTTCTTGATCGCGGCGCCGAGCCGTTTCGCGTGACTTCAGTTCGCCCCGCGAACGATGATGTTGTTGCGGACTTCGCGCACGTCGGACACGCCGCGGGCGAGCTGAGCCGCACGATCCTTTTCCGTCTGGGTGACGGCAAAGCCAGACAACTGCACCAAGCCGTTCAGGGTCTCGACCTGGATGCGCATCGCGCTTACGGTCGGGTCTTCGGCCATCTTCGCTTTCACGCGCGTCGTGATCGTCGTGTCGTCGATCGCCTGTCCGACGCTGCTCTGGCCGCTCGTGACCGCGCAGCCCGCGGTCGTCAATACGAACGCAGCTGCGAGCACGGCCGTGGCGACCATGCGGAATGTCAAATGAAGTGTCATACGCCTTCTCCTTTGATGTTGGACTTGATACGTGGCAAGCGGCGTTCCTGCTGCTTGGCGCGGCGCATCTGCGATCCGCAGGTCATGCGGCTGGCCGGCATTCAGACGGCGAGTTGTCCGATGCGCGCCTGCCAATTCGAGGACGGCGCTGCCGATAAAAGGGGCCCACTCGGCGCTAAGCTCGAGCGGTGATTGCCGTACGAGAAATCTCGTGGCGCACTGCCGAGCAGGTCGTTGCGTCGTGGTTGCGACGCGCCGAGCCTTTTGCGTGGTGGCCGTTGCCCGTGGTGGGCGTCTTGTTGCTGCTGCTGGGCTGGATCGAGGCGCCCGCGTCGTACCCGGCACCACGGCTGCAATTCGCGCTTCTGCTGGTCGTGCTGTTCGGCGCGTCCTGCCATGTCGCGGTGGTCGCGGTGCGTGGCTTTCTGGCGTCGGGCAGCGCTGCGCTTCTTCTGCTCGGTTGCGGCGCGATCGCGGTAGGGCTGTCTGGTGTGATGGCCACCGTTGGCAGCGCGGAACCCAACGTCGCCGTGACGGTACACAACCTCGTGGTGTGGGTCGGTGCGTGGCTCCATTTCGTCGCCGCCTTGGTCGGGCCGCAGCGCACGCTGAACCGACGCGTCGTGTACCTGACGGCGGGCCTGGGGCTCGTCGGCGTGCTCGCGGTGCTGATCGCGGTTGCGGCCGCCGCGCACTGGACGCCGACCTTCTTCGTGCAAAGGCAGGGCGGCACGCCGCTGCGCCAGTTCGTGCTGGGCTCGGCGGCCATGATGTTTGCGGCCGCGGCGCTGATCATGTTGCGGCGTCCCATGGCGCCGGACCACGTGCCGGCGTTTCGGCGCTGGTATGCCTACGGCTTGCTGATGCTGGCGCTGGGCCTCGTGGGCGTGTGGATGCAGGTCGTGACGAACAGCCTGCTCGGCTGGGCCGGCATCTCGGTGCAATTGCTCGGTGCGTGCTATCTGCTTGCTGCCGCGGCGACAGTGTCGTCGCGTAGTGCCGATCGGCTGGCCATGTTGTCGGCAGCGCCACGTTCCGTCGCGCTGCGCTACGTGCTCGCGGCGCTTTTCGTCGGCAGCGTCGCCGCGCTGCGGCTGCTGGTCGGCGGCCGCGGCGGCGCCGTGTCGTACGAAGTACTGCTGCCCGCGGTGCTGCTGGCCGCGCTCTACGGCGGCGTGGGCCCTGGGGTGTTTGCGGTACTGCTGTCGATCGTCGTCAGCGAAGCGTTGTGGCTCGAACCTGTCGCGCGCGTGGCCGAGGCCGGGGCCGACGGCGCGGCGTGGTTGTCGCGCGCGTGGTTCGGCCTGGGCGCGGCGCTGCTGGTCGCCGTCGCACTCGGCTTCCAGCGCGCGCGCGAGCGGGTACAGGCGGCGCAGCGCGAAGCGCGGTGGAGGGCGCTGTTCGACACGCTCGACCACGGCGTGTGCGTCTGCGAAATGATCTGCGACCACACGCAGCACCCCATTGACTACCGCTTTCTCGAAGTCAACCCGGCCTTCGGGCCGATGACGGGGCTGCACAACGCCGAAGGCAAAACCGCGCTCGAGCTCGTGCCCACGCTCGAGCGGCGCTGGATCGACACCTACGCGCGCGTCGCGCTGAAGGGCGAGACGCTGCACTTCGAGGACGAGTCGTTGGCGATGGGCAGGCGCTTCGAGGTCTTCGCGAGCCCGATCGAGCCGCGGCCGTTGTTCGTGGTTCGTTTTGCCGACGTGACCGATCGCCGCCGTGCCGAAGCGCGCATGGCCGCGGCCGCGGCGCGCGACGCCTACGGTGTGAAGCTCGCGGCGGCGCTGCGCCCGCTGGCCGACCCAATGGCCGTGCAGGAGACGGCGGTGCGCCTGCTGGGCGAGGCGCTGCATGCGCAACGCGCAGCGTATTTCGAGGTGCGTGGCGACGACTACATCGTCGAGAGCGACTGGGTCGATGGCCTGCCGACGATCGTCGGGCGGCACTCGATCGCGTCGTTCAGCGACGGCCTGCGCGCTGCCTACATGGCGGCACGCACCGTGCACCGGCCCGATGTCGCCGCCGACAGCACGCTCACACCCGAGCAGCGCGCTGCCTACGCGGCGCACGGAATCGCCGCCCACGTCGGCGTTCCGCTCGTCAAGGCCGGTGAGCTCGTCGCGGGCCTCGTCGTGCACAGCGCGACGCCGCGGCGCTTCGAGACGCATGAGATCGCCCTGGTCGAAGACACCGCCGAAGCGACATGGGCCAGCGTGGAGCGTGCGCGCAGCGAAGCCGCGTTGCGCGAAGCCGATCGCCGCAAGGACGAGTTCATTGCCACGCTCGCGCACGAGTTGCGCAACCCGCTGGCGCCGGTGCGTCACGCGGCGCATGTGCTGGCGCTCGGCGCGAAAGCGGCTGGCGGGGCGAACGCCATCGTCAGCCGGGCCACCGACGTAGCCCGGGCCGCCGGCGTGATCGAACGTCAGGTGCGGCAGATGGCGCTGCTGATCGACGACCTGCTCGACGTGAGCCGCATCAGCCGGGGCTTGGTCGAGCTCGACCTTGACCGCGTCGAACTCGAAGCCGTGGTGCACGACGCAGTCGAGACGAGCCGGCCGCTCATCGACGAGCACGGCCACACCCTCGTGGTCAACCTGCCGGACGAACCCGTGGTGCTGCGCGCCGACCGCTTGCGGTTGGCGCAGGTGATGTCCAACCTGCTGAACAACGCGGCCAAGTATTCGCACCGCGGCGGCCGGATCGAACTCGAGGCCACACGCGAACGCACCAGTGAGAGCAGGAACGAGAGCACGAACGAGAGCACGAGCGAAGGCACGAGCCTGATCGTGGCGGTTCGCGATCAGGGCATCGGCATCGAGCCCGAGCTGCTCGAGCGCGTGTTCGAGCCCTTCGCCCAAGGCGCACAAGGCACCGCGCACTCGCGCGGCGGGTTGGGCATCGGCTTGGCGTTGGTCAGGCGCCTTGTCGAGTTGCACGGCGGCAGCGTCTGGGCGCTGAGCGCCGGGCCGGGCAAGGGCAGCGAGTTCCGCATCCGACTGCCGCTCTCCGAAGAACCGGCCTCGCGTTCACTGCGGCACTCGCCCGCGCCGCAGCAGATGGCGGACGCGACGCCCACGTCATCATCGGTGCCGACACCGGGGCTCATGCAGGTGTCCACGCCACCGTGCCGTCGCGTGCTGGTCGTCGACGACAACCGCGACGCCGCGAGTTCGCTGGCCGACCTGCTTGGCATGCACGGCCATGAGACGCGCGTGGCCTTCGACGGCGATGAGGCGCTGCTGACGGGTGAACACTTCGAGCCCGAGTTCGTGCTGCTCGACCTGGGCATGCCCGGCAAAGACGGCTGGAGCACCGTCCGCGCGATGCGCGATCGCCCATGGGGACAACGCGCGTGCGTGATCGCCGTGACGGGGTGGGGCCAGCCGGAGGACCACGCGCGATCGGCCGGCGCGGGCTTCGATGCCCACCTTGTGAAGCCGGTCGACCCGGCGAAGCTGCTGGCCTTGCTCGAGCGCAACGGCACATCGTTCGCCACCACGTCCCGTTAGCTGGCTCCCTCTGCCGCGTGCAGCAGGACTTGCCGCACGGTTTGCCCGCAGCTCTCGCCGCATTCGCGTTGCATCAACTCACCAAACGGCCGTCGCCCTGCGAAAACGATCGTGCTGTTCGATGCGCAGGGCAAGCGTCGTGCCGTGGCATGCATGTTGCATCCGTCTTGGTCCGGGAGTTCACACCCAAGGACACGACCATGCTCGCACCATCGATGCGCCCTTCGACTTCGATCAGTACAGGCACGCATGCGCGCCAGATTCAAACGTTGTCGCCGCGCCTTCAACACGCCGTGCGGCTGCTGCAAATGTCGTCGGTGGAATTTGCCGCGCAGTTGCGCGATTCGCTCGGCCAGAACCCTTTCCTCGAGGCCGATGAAGGTGAAGGCGAGGGCGAAGCGACGGTCGATCTGGCGGTGGCAACGGCCTACGACGACGCGCCCGGCAGGATGCAGACCGACACCACGTTGAGTGTGCAGAACCTCGACGGCATCGGCGAAGCGAAGGACTCGATGATGTCGAACGACTCGATGGCATCGACGGACACGTCGGACACGTCGGACACGTCGGACACGTCGGACGACGCCGACGATTCGATCGACCGCAGCGACGATCGCGATCTGTGGCAGGCCGATGCCGCAGGCCAACTGCGCCGCGCCGACGACGGCGAGGCCTCGGTGATGGACACGGTGGCCGCCGAAACGATGCTCAACGAGCACCTGCACGCGCAGCTGAACCTGCTGGCGCTGTCGCCGCGAGACCTGACGCTGGCGCGCGCGATCGTCGAGTCGCTCGACGACGACGGCTACCTGCGCACGCCGCTGGACGAGTTGCTGGCGGTGGTGCCCATCGAGCCCGCACCGACGATCGACGAACTGCAAATTGCGCTGCGCCACGTGCAGGCGCTCGAACCGGCGGGCGTGGGCGCACGCGACGTTGCGGAATGCCTTCGGCTTCAGCTCGACACGATCGAGTGCGCTCAATCGCGCGCGCTGGCCGGCACGATCGTCGACGAGCACCTGGAGGCGCTGGCCTCGCGCGACGTGCCGGGCCTGGCGCGCGCGCTGGGCGTGGGTGCCGAGCGCGTCGAGAGGGTGTGCGACCGCATCCGCCGGCTCGACCCGCGCCCGGGCTGGCGTATCGGTTCGTCCGCGGCGCGCTACATCGTGCCCGACGTGATCGTGAAGAAGGTGCATGGGCAGTGGACGGTGCAGCTCAACCCGGCGGTGGTGCCGAAGGTGCGCCTGAACCACATGTACGCCGAACTGTTCCAGCGCCACTGCAAAGAGCGCAACCCCGAGATGAGCCAGCACCTTCAGGACGCGCGCTGGACGATGCGCAACGTCGAGCAACGCTTCTCGACGATCCTTTCGGTGGCCGAAGCAATCGTGCGGCGACAGCGCTTCTTCCTCGAGTTCGGCGCGATGGCGATGAAGCCGCTGGGCTTGCGCGAAATCGCCGACGAGGTCGGTGTCCACGAGTCCACCGTCTCGCGCGTGACCAACAACAAGTACATGACGACACCCAACGGCGTCTACGAGCTGAAGTACTTCTTCTCGCGCGCGATGGTCAGCGACAGCGGCAGCGCGTGTTCGGGTACCGCGATCCGCGGCCTGATCAAGGACATGATTGCCGCCGAAAAGCCCGATGCGCCGCTGTCCGATGCCGAAATCACGCGCCAGTTGTCGCAGCAGGGGCTGAAGGTGGCGCGGCGCACGGTCACGAAGTATCGGCAGATGCTGAAGGTGGAGGCGGTGGACAGGCGGCGGCGGCTCGCGAGCTGATGGCCGAAGCACGAGGCTCGAAAGAAGGCGCCCGCGGCGCCTTCGTTGTTGCTGCGACTCGATGCGAGCCGCGATGCTCACTTGTCCCGTTCCTCCTCGAGTGCACGCTCCGCGACGTTCTCGTTCTGCTCCTGGCTGGTGATCGCGTTGCCCTGGTCGTTCGGCGCGCGCTCGCCCTCGCTTTCTGAACCGCGTCGCGCGTTCTGGCTGCCGCTCTTCTGGCGCGCGTCGCGCCAGGTCTCGAACTCGACGGAGAACTTCTTCGAGTGATCTTCCCGCCGCCAGGTCCGGTAGTCGTCGTCCAGCGCGCGCATCTGCCCGGAGCGCCATTGGTAGTAGTCGGGGTCGAATTCTTCGTCGCCAGACGACTGGCCGCGCGGTTCATCGCCGCCGCCGTGCCGCGGTGACTGGTCCGGGAACGCGCTGCCTTCGCCCCCGAAGCGCGGACCGTAGCCGCCTTGCTGTTCGCCTTGCCGTCCGCTTTGCTCACGGCCATCGCGAGGGCGTTGTGAAGCGTTCTGTTGAGTCATGATTTGTGTCCTCTTCTTCCGATTGATTCGATGATGCATAGCCGACGCGCGTGTTGGCGTTGGCCGTCCCGTTCGGCAAGTGGCGTTCCTACGCGGTTCCTAGGCGCCCACGACGCGACGTTCAGCGGCGCGTTTTTCGCAGCAGCTCGGCGCGACGCTGCGCATCCAAGCCGGGCGTGGCGCGCAGGTCGGTGTCGACAAGGCCGGCATCGAGGTCGGCCTTGGCTTGGCGCATCACCTCGCGCGGCTTTGGTGGTTCGACGCTCGTGCTTTCGTCGCGTTCGTGCGGCAACCGCAGGTCGTTGCCGTCGGCGTCGACCGGGGTTCGTGTCTGGCCTTCGGGTGCAACCGCAGGCTGCGTCCATACAGGGCGTCGCGGTGTCGGGGCGGGTCGGGTCTTCATCGGGCATCTCCTTTGCCGGTATCGGCATGGGTGCACGGCATGCGGCGCGCCTGCTGCGACGTGGCGCCCGAACTACCCCGCGTCGGCTTGGTATTCCTTCAAGCGGTTGTAGAGCGTCTTCAGGCTGATTCCGAGCACGGCGGCCGTGCGCTCCTTGTGCTGACCGTAGAGCGAGAAGGTCGCGAGGATCAGCGCCTTCTCGGCTTCGGCCATCGACGTGCCGATCGGGATCGTGATGCTGGCGCCGGACGTTTCGACTGGTGACGGCGCTGGGGCTGCGGCGAGCGAGGCGGCCGCTAGCGCCGGCGCAGCGGCCAGCGGAAGGTCGCCCGCCGCGCGCGGGGCTTCAGGCAGCCACTGTTCGTCGATCGTGTCACCGGCAGCCATCACGTACGCGCGCTGCACCGCGTTGCGCAGTTCGCGCACGTTGCCCGGCCACGGGTAGGTCGCAAGCCTTGCCAGCGCCGCCGCGGTGAAGCGTTTCGCGTGCCCCTCTTGCTTGCCGATCTGGCCGAGGAAGTGTTCGGCCAGCAGCGGCACGTCGGTCAACCGGTCGCGCAGCGGAGGCAGTTCGATCGGGAAGACGTTGAGCCGGTACATCAGGTCTTCACGCAGCTTGCCCGCGGCCACCGCCTGCATCGGCACGCGGTTCGTGGCCGCGATCACGCGCACGTCGGCCTCGATGCTTTGCGTGGAGCCCACGCGCATGAAGCGGCCGGTCTCGAGCACGCGCAAGAGCTTCACCTGAAGCTCGAGCGGCATCTCGGTCACCTCGTCGAGAAAGAGCGTGCCGCCGCTGGCGCGTTCGAAGAAGCCCAGGTGCTGGCGCTCCGCGCCGGTGAAGCTGCCTTTTTCGTGGCCGAAGACTTCGCTTTCGATCAGGTGCGGCGAGATCGCGCCGCAGTTCACCGCCAGGAACGGCTGCTTGCGCCTGCGGCTCAGGTCGTGCACGGTCTGCGCCACGACCTCCTTGCCGCTGCCGCTCTCGCCGGTGATGAACACCGTGATGCCCGTGACCGCCACGCGCGAGATTTGCTCGTACACGCGCTGCATCGACGGCGCGCGCCCCCAGAGCTGGCCGAAGTGGCCGTCCTTCGCGAGGCCCGCGGTCAGGTCCTCGACGTCGGCTTTCAGCGCCGCGGGCTTGGTCACGCGTGACAGCACGCCTTGCAGCTGACGCTGGTTGATCGGCTTGACGATGTAGTCGGCCGCGCCCATGCGCAGCGCCTGGATCGACGTCTCGAGGCTTGCGTGCCCGGTGATCAGCACCACTTCGGAATCGGCCACGAGCTGCGGGTCGGCGAAGAGGTCCATGCCGTTGCCGTCGGGCAGCCGCAGGTCGAGCAGCACGAGGTCGGGCTGCTGAAGCGAGATCTGGCGTTTGGCGTCGAGCAGCGTGTGCGCCATCGCGACGGTGAAACCCGAGACGGCAATCAACTCGCGCAGCGTGGTCGCGAAGTCAATGTCGTCGTCGACGATCAGAGCGTGGGTCATGGGTACAACGAGCGCCTCGTTTTCGACGTATGGATTATTGATTCTGCGCGCATGCCGCGGCGTGGGTACGGTGGGCGCGTGGATTGCCCTGACGTGCTTGGGTGGCCAACCGGTCAATGACAGACGAGGAGTTCACGATGAATTCGTACACGGATGCCTTGCGCAGCAGGCGGCAGTCGACACACGGCACGCACGGCTGGTCGTGGCTTGCACTGATGGGGCTTGCGGCCGTGTCGTGGCGCTGCGTCTCAGCGACGTATGCTCGTCGAGCCAGTAGCCGCACTGCGGCGTTGCCCGAGCCGCTTCAGGTCTGGGAAGACGAAGGCGGGCAGAACCAGATGCCGGATTCGCCGCCTGCGCGGCCGGCCGAAGCGAAGGATGCGCGAGCGCCGTCGCATTGACGATCCAGTTCGCGAACCCGTCGGTTGTAGGTCAGTCGCGCTGCTCCGAAGGTTGCGGATCGTGCACCGGTGCCGTTGGCGTCGGTGCCGGCGGGTCTTTGATCTCGGGCGGCAGCGGCGGTGGTGCGGGTGATGGCGGCGGCGTGGGCACGATGTCGGGCGGCGACGGTGGCATTTCGGGTGGGATCGGCGGAACGCTGTGTGGATCTGACGTTGCCACCACGGTTATCGAAGTTGTCAAAGCGGCTCCTTAAGTAGTGCACCGCAGAGCAAACCGAGTGCCCGCCCCCGTACGGGTTCACGAACAGCGTCACAGCCAGCGTCACAGCCAACGTTCGGCCATCCGCCCCAATCCTTCGAGCAGGCGCTGCGACCACGGGCGCAGCGCCCACGCGTCGGCGTCGATGCGCCGCGAGGCATCGCGGTCGCGTTCGAACATCGTCTCCATCGCGCCACCGAAGTCGTCACCGAGCACGATCACGTTCAGTTCGTGGTTGTCGACCAGGCTGCGCCAGTCGAGGTTGCTCGAGCCGACCGTCGAGAACACGCCATCGATGACCGCGCTTCTCGCGTGCATCAACGCGTGCTCCATCTCGTGAATGCGCACGCCCGCGTCGAGCAGCCCGGCGAGTTCGATCTGCGTGTCGCGCCAGCC
>CAVTXI010000003.1:0-22986 GCA_963738615.1 uncultured beta proteobacterium | reverse complement strand
CGGGATCGGGATTGATCGGTTGGTGATGTTGATGACCGACAGCGCGAGTATTCGGGATGTGATTTTGTTTCCGGCGTTGCGGCAGGAAGGGTGAGGCTTTCGCTTGTTTCGCGAATGGTTGGCTGGCGCGGATGCCGGGTGAGGGGAACGCTCCATGTCCCCCGATCAGTTGCCTGAGTACAGGCAACTGATCTCCTCCTCTACTTCCGCGTTCCCCTCACCCGACACCCGCGCGGGGCCGGAGGAGTTGGGCCTCGGCTGTCAACGCAGGCGAGTGGCAGGGTGCCTTGAACCTGAAGCATCGAACGCAGTTCGCGACAACGCGACAACGGTCGGTCCAGTTACTCGTTCGAGCCGACGGCGCCGCCCATCTGGCTCAAGGTCTGTACCGCAAGCCTTGTCCGTGGGTGCTGCGAACCTAGCGCGCTCAGAAGCCCCTCGACAGCCAGCTCCTGCATGCGGAGAGCGGCACCACGGAAGCCTAGACACCAAAGCGTGTTCTGCCAGTTCACACATCGAGTAGAGCGTATTGGGGTGCCTAGGTCCGAGGTGCCGCTCTCTGGCAACTACGACATCTTCCAGGAGCTGCCTCGCGCTGCCCAAGTCATCCAAACGCTTCAACGTGATCGCAAGGTTATGCATCGAGCGGAGAGTGTCCCGGTGCTCCACGCCGAGTTCCCGTCTTCGACCCGCGAGCGCCTGCTCCTGCAGACGACGCGCGCCGCCGAGATCACCCTGCTTGCCCATCACGGACGCGAGGTTGTCCACCGCGCTCAACGTGTCAGCATGATCGGTGCCCAGCGAATTGATCCTGACGCTGACCACTATCTCGAACAGCCCCTTCGCGCGGGGTAGGTCGCCAAGTTCCGACAACGTGCACGCAAGATTGGACATCGATCCCAGCGTCATCGGGTCTTCTTCACCCAGTACGTCCGTCCTTGCTTGGAGAACGAACTCTTGTAGCTGCCTCGCCGTAGCCAGGTCGCCATGGCTATTCGAAGCAAGCGCAAGTTCATTCATTGCGATCAATGTGACCGGGTCCCTCTCGCCTAACACGCGCTTGCTCGCCTCGAGTTGCTGTTCGAGGATCGATCTCGCGAGCGCGTACGCCCCCCGTTCGAATTCGAAACGCCCGACCCACCCTAGGAGTCCGATCGTGTCTCGGTCGTTGGGGGCATCGCTCAGCTCACGCGCATGCTCGACCCAAGGCTCGAGGCGGGCGTGTCGGCGGATGTCCTCGGCCTGCTTCATCTCGACCACCAGCACGCGCACAGCGCGTTCACGCCACGCGGCCAAGGCGTCGGTCGATTCACTCGCAAACCGCATCGTGCGCGATACCAACGTGTGGACCGTGATCGCGCCGTGGCCCGCGTCGTCGGCCAGGCTGCTCGACAGCAGGTGGTCGGCGGCGAGGTCGGTGCGGTCTTGCGCGTTGTCTGCTTCGATGCCCGCAGCGGCAGCGACGCCGCGCACCAGCAGCAGCCTGGGAATCGGGGCGGCGGCAAGTACGGCGGCCAGGCGCAGCAGGTCGCGTGATGGGTCGTCGAGTTGCCGGATGCTTTCGAGGAACGTGGCGGCGATGTGGCGTTGGTGGCCGTTCGGTAGTGCTTCTTCGAACTGGGCGGCGAGATCCAGCACGTCCTGATCGGTGCGCTCGAGCGCCTTCAGCGTGCCTTCGAGGCCGCGCCGATTGACCAGCGCGGCGGTGACGTCGACGGCCAGCGCGTGATGGCCCAGCGCTGCGCAGATCGCGTCGGCGACGCGGGCTTCTTCGGCGGTCAACGCGCTTCGGCGCGTCAGCAAGCCGCGGGCTTCGTCGGGGTCGAGCTGCGGCAGCTCGAGCGTCGCCACGTGCGTGAAGCGACGCGTGCGCGACGTGAAGAGCGTGCGGCCGAGTGGATGCGGGGCGAGCCAGTCGCCCAGCGCTTCGGTGCCCAAGTCCGGCGGCAGGTCGTCGACGACCCAGAGGAAGGGCTTGGCTTCGTGTTCGAAGCGGCGCGCCAGCGCGGCGTGCACCTGCGCCTGCTCGAGGCCGCTGATGTCGATACCGAGCCTCGATGCAAGGTCCAGCACCTGCGCGTCGCGCAGGTTCGAGCGCTGCGCGGGCGTGAGGGGCGTGCCGCCATCGGGGTGACCGTACGCACGGACCCAGAACACGCCGCCTGGATACGCCGCGCCGAAGCGCAGCGCGTATTCCTCGGCCATCAGGCTCTTGCCGATGCCGCCGGCGCCGCGCACCAGGGCCAGGCCGGGCTTGCCGCCGGTGCCGGTGAGCATCGCGGCCTGCCCTGCGAGCAGTTGGCCGTGCAACTGCCACATCTCGCGCAGGCGGCCGACGAAGCGCGTGGAGCCCGTGCCCATCGACGGCAGCCAGCGCGGCGGCGTCAAGGCGCGCAGCGTGCCCAGCGGCGCGGCGGGTACCTTGTCGCGCAAGGCGGCATGGATGCGATCAGCCAGTGTGTTGACTGCGCTTGGGTCGCCGGGCACGCCCTGCCCGCTGAAGTGAAGCTGATCGAAAAGCTCCGGCAGGTGCACGTGCGCGTTGCCGCACTCGGGGTTCACGACCAGGATGCGCTGCCGTGGGTCACCTTCGGACTGCGCGGCGCAGTAGGCCGCCGTCAGCTCCCATTGGCACGCGCGCGATTCTTTGTAGCGCAGCGAATACCACGCCAGCAGCGCACGCGCGCCGGCCAGGCCGGTGGTGACGGCGCGCTGGATGCTGGCCATGTCCTCGACCTCACGAGCGTCCTGCCACACGCGCACGCCGCGTGCGCGCAGCGCTGCGAGCAGCGGCTCGACGCTCGCCTTGTCGGCCAAGCGGTAGCTGAGGAACAGGTCGTTCGATGCGCCCATGAAGACTTCGACGCGGGGACGATGGGGTGGCGAGTATCGGCCGTTGGGCTACGACGTTGAGACGAAAAGGCTCCCCGAACTAGACTCAGCGCATGGGCACCCTCGACAACCTGATGCCTCCTTTGAAGCGGCACCGCATGAAGGCCGATGACTATCAGCGGCTCGGCGAAGTCGGCGTGTTGGCGCCCGACGCGCGAGTCGAGTTGCTCGACGGGGAGATCATTCAGATGGCACCGATCGGCAGCCGGCATTTCGCGATGGTGAATCGGCTCGACGTGCTGCTGAAGCAAGCCGTCGGCGACCGCGCGCTGGTAGCAGTGCAGACGAGCTTCCGCCTCGACGACTACAGCGAGCCGCAACCCGACTTGGCGTTGTACCGGCCGCGCGCTGACTTCTACGTCGGCGCGCTGCCGACGCCGGCCGACACTCTGCTCGTGGTCGAGGTCGCCGACAGCAGCGCACGCTACGACCGCATGATCAAGCTGCCGCAGTACGCTCGGCGCGGCGTGCCCGAGTTGTGGATCGTCGATCTCGACGCCGGCCTGCTGCGCATGTACAGCGCGCCGCAGGGCGACGACTACCTGCACGCAAACGCAACCGCGACGCCGGGGGCTGTGGGCATCGTCGCGCTGCCGGGCGTGATGCTCGACCTGGTCGGACTGCTCGGCTGAGCGTCCAGCGCCGCCTCACACCGGCGACGCTGCGGCAGCACGCAACCCCCGCTGCGCCCGCGCAAACCGCACGATGCCCAACGCGCGCGCCAGGAACAGCCCACCCAGCGCACCCAGCAACCCCGCCATGACCGGCGCATACGCCGCGTGCGCAGCCAGCGGCAGCTTCGCGCCGGTCACCACGCCGTTGACGAAGCGCAGCAGGAAGATGCCCATCATCGCCACCATCGGCACCCAGCTGCCCGGCACCTGAACGCGCCGGGCAGACGCGATGCGCAGGCCGTCCGACGCGACCAGGCGGGCGCCAAGGACCAGCGCCGCAACCAAGCCCGCGGCCCATGCGAGCAGCGTCTGCGCATTGGTGCCGAAGTTGCCCAACACGCCCGACAGCGACAGGGCCAGCAGGCCGATGGACACCGCCATCGACACGGCCGGGCGGCTGGTCATCGGGCGGCTCAGGCGCAGGCCCACCACGAGCAGCACGACGAAGACCACCCACACCCACACCGGCACGCGCACCAGGATGTCGGCCAGCCCGGGCGCGCCTGCGGCGGTCATGGCCTGGGCCTGTACGTCGGGCGCGGCGGCGACGAACGCGAAGCCTGCGCCGAGCACCAGCGCCAGCTTACGCCCCAGGCGCTTTTCGATCTGGCGGCGTTCCCACTCGGGGCCGAAGACGCGGCCGCCGCCGAAGACCGACAGCGCATGGGCCAGGATGCCGATGCCCCAGCCCAGCGCCGGGCCCAGCACCCACAGGCGCTCGGGCGTCTTCCAGAGGTTGAAGATGGTCAAGCCGGTGATCACGATGACGTAGATCATCAGGTGGTGCAGGAAGCCGCGCAGCTTGCGCACCTCGCGGAAGGCGCGGACTTCGTCGTCTGACATCGCGAGGAGGCGCTCGCGGTGACGGTGCTCGCGGTGCGCACCGTAGGCGGCAGACGGCGGGACGGGGTTGACAGGATGGGTGGCGGGGTCGACGTTCATGGCGGCAGGGTCCGGTGGCTCAGGCAAGGCTTCGGCCGCGGGCTCGGGCTGCATGCCCTGGTCCACGGCCGCACGCAGCTCCTGGAACTCGACCTCGAACACCGCAGCCAGCGACTTCAGCGATTCGGCCGTGGCCTTCTGACCGCTTTCGATCCGCTGGACGGTGCGCACGCTCAGGCCGCTGAAGTCGGCCAGCTGTTGTTGGGACCAGCCGCGCTGAAGGCGCAGCTTCTGGATCACGAGAGACATGGTTCGAGGCTTTCGTAAGGAGCGACGGCACTGTGTCCGCATGATGCCCGCCAGCGCCACGACGGCGCCCCGTCAAGGGCGTCACGGGCACGCCGTGAACCCGCCAGCGACCCGCCAACGCGGGCGACAGCATGGCGACATTGCGCATGGCGGGAGCGGCACCAACGTGATCGATGCTGCAAGTTCGCCACGGCCATGGCCGCGCAGATGTGAAGGCGGTCACGGCCGGGGATGCTCGAGCCGCCCAACCGTGACATGCGCCGCGCTGCCGCGCCGGGTCACTCGTGACAATCTTTCGGTGAGCGCCAACCCAACGACCTTCAGGCCGACCGAGTTCGCTGCCGAGCACGATCTTTTCGTGACCGGCGCGGCCGCCGCGCTGCGCGCCACGCTCTTCGGCGCACGCACGCGGGCCGCGACGGGGTGGCTTGCGGGCTTCGGGCTGCTGACGTTCGCGCCGCTCGCGATGACCTCGCGCAACGGCTGGGCTTTTGCCGGGCTGATGCTGTTCGTCATCGCATGCATCGCGCGCTGGGTGGCTGGCCTGATGTTCGAGCGCGAACCCGCACAGGCGCAGCCGCTGGTGATGCTGGGGCTTCACGCAGTGATCGGCGCGGGCTGGTCCGCCGCCGGCCTGGCAACGATGGCCGACGCCTACGGCCACGGCCCTGCGCTGGTGCTGGTCGCCACCGTGCTGGTCGCCGCGGCCTGCGTGCCGATGTTCGAGCGCCATCGCGACGCGTGCTGGTGGCTGCTGGCGCCGCTGGCTGCGGTGCCGATGGCGGTCGCCTTCACGTCGCAGCCCTGGGCATGGCCGCTGGCAGCCACGGGATTGGTCGGTCTGGCCGCGGCCGCGTGGCACGCGCAGCTGTCGCAGGCCGTTGCGCTTGCGCAGATCGAAGCCGGCCTGCGTTTGAAGTTCGTGCAGGCCGAATGGAAAAAGGAACAGCAGGCCGCAATCGCAGCGACCGCGCGGCTCGAGTCGCGTGAGCGCGACCTGAATGTGCTGTTCGAACACGCCGCCGTCGGCATCGCGCGCGTGAACGGCTACGTGATCGAAGGCGTGAACGACCACCTGGCACGGCTGCTGGGCAAACCGGCCGATCACTGGGTGCGACACGACGTGCTGTCGCTGTTCACGAAGGAATACCACGCTGCGCTCGACACGATCGTCAAGCGCCAGGGCGGCACGCAGACAGCGACCCAGGCCGGGCCCGCGCCACGCGAGCGCGTGGGGCTGGCGGCGCACGACGGTTCGGTGCGGCTTGTCGACATCGTCGTGCCGCGCGCCGACCGCGCGGGTTTGTGGCTGGTGTTCGACCCGGTCGACGCGGCAGCCCCGACGACGCCGCACGCCGAAGGCAACAACGCTGTGCGCACGGGCCTGCTCGACCGCGCGGGTTTGAAGCGCCGCTTGCAGGTGCACGCCGATGAGCGGCAGCGCATCACCGTCGTGACGGTGGCGCTGACGGGTCTGGACGCCATGGTTCATGCCCACGGCGAAGACGCCATGCAGCGCGTGCGCGCTGCCATCGCGCTGCGACTCGAGGCGGTGTGCCGCACCGACGACGGCGTGGCGATGCTGGACGACGCGTGCTACGCCGTGGTGATGGCGGGCGACCCGAGTGACCTGACCTTGAGCCTGATGTGCGACCGCGTGCACAGCGCCATGGCCACGCCCCACACGCTGGCGCGCGTGGGCGCGCCCGGCCGCTCCGAAGCGCCCACACCGGAGCAGCGCGGAGGTTCCCTGACAAGTGTGCAGTTCGGTGTCAGCGTCGAGTCGCTGCGCTGCGAACTCGACGTGAACAAGGCCAGCACGGCGCTGGCGCAGATCGACGAGTTCGCCGCGCTGGCGCGCGCCGCGCGCCGGCGTGTGGCCGCCGAACACGCAACGGCAAGCGGCGAGACCACGACCTCGAACGCACACGCACACGCACACGCACACGCACACGCACCCACCATCGTGAACAAGCCCGACACCAGCCGCGCGCCCGCCGCAGCCGTCGTGGTCAACGATCGGTCAGCGCCATCGTTGCTCGCACTGCCTTCGTTGCTGTCCGTGCCCGACTTGCGCGAAGACGCCGAAGTGGTGATGCGGCAAGCGCGGCGCGCCGCACCTGCGGCCAACGTCGAGCCGCTGGTGATCGATCGCATTCACATCGACCCTGGGCCCGATGACGCGTGATGATGATGGGTAACGATGTCCACGACTTAGCCGGCGAGCCATCGCCGCGACCCAGCCGCTTCGACGCCGCTGCGTGCGCCGAAGACGCGGCGGTGACCGATTCGCAACGCGAGCAGATCGAACGATCGCTTCGGGGCACGCTGGGGCCCGCTGCCGACGGGCTGGTGCACGCGGTGCGCGAAGCCGTGACCGTGCGCGATCTGCTGGACGTGATCACCACCGCGCAGCGCGCCATCGCCAACACCTGCGGCCGCGCCCTGGCCGACGAGTTCGCGTCGCGCTACGTCGGCGTCGTCGACGACTGACCGCAGCGCCGCCGCGGGATCGCGACCACGTGAAAAACACCACGCTGCCCATCGCTACGCTACCCCCGCTTCGGGGGGAGAATCTGCGGACCGAAGGAGTCGACGTTCGCATGCCCACCTATCGCAAGACGGCCAAGGGCTTGGCTGAAATGGCCACTCGCGCCAATAAGTTGCAACCGCGTTTCCGTACCGCGCTGATCCTGGTGGACGGCCGCCGGACGGATACCGAATTGAGTTCGATGCTGCCCCATGAGGCCGACGAGACGCTTCGTTGGCTAAGCGACTCGGGCTTCATCGAAATGGATCACGCTTCGGCGAACGCCAGCGAGTGGGGGGCAACCATGCCAGGCAGCACCTCGAGTCGGCCTGACACCGGAGCCACGCCGCGCGAAGTGCCGCCTGCCGCGCGCAAGCCAATCGCGCAGATCCAGCGCGAAGCGGTGCGCGAACTGACCGAACTGGTCGGCCCGGTGGCCGAGGGCATCAGTCTGAAGATCGAGAAGGCGCGCTCGCGCGAAGAGCTGGGCCCGCTGCTCGAGATCGCCTTCCAGGTCCTGTCGAACACGCGTGGCAACACCGTGGCGCAGGCCTTCCGTGCCAAGCACATCGACGGGGTTTAGGCGCGGGGCTACCTGTCTGGCTCAGCCTGCAGCGGCGCGCCGTCGAGCTTCATGTCGATGAAGTTGTTGGCGTCCTGATGAATCAGGATGCGCACCGGCAGGTACTGCAGCGACGGCGCATACCAGGCCTGTGCGATCAGTTCGCCTTGTCGCGGTGACTCGCGCCGCGGGCGCACGTGAAAGGTGCGCAGATCGCCGATCGGTGTGGCCAGCGTTTCTTCGCCGACCACGTCGTAGATCCAGCTGTCGAGGCGGCGCGGCAGCGCCACCGGCAAGCTGACCGAGCGGCCCGGCTGCAGCAGCGAGGGGTTGATCGTGAACAGGTACGACAGCTGCACGAACTGGCTCGACGCGTCTTGCATGCCTGTGCGCATGGGCACCGACGTGCCGTTCGCCAGCACCGCGCGACCCTCGTCGAACGACATCGCGAATTGGCGCACCGAGAAGCCGATGCGCGTGCGCTCTTCGTAGCGGCGCGGCACCAAACCCAGATCAGACAGATCACCCTGGCTGGTCATCTGGCGCGACATCAGCGGCGCGAACGACGGGCCGATGGCAACTTCGAGCTGCACCTGATAGCGCGTGCCCTTGCGTATCCACTGCACGGTGGCGCTGCCTTCGACCTCGCCGCTGTAGTTGCCCACGAGCCGATAGCGCAGTTGCGTCGAAGGCGGCCAGCCGAAGGGCGTGCCGGCAACGGCGCCCGTCGGCGATGCAGCTTCGCCCGCCTCGGTCGCATCGGCGGATGCGGCTCTCGTGGATCCACCCGCTTGGACGCCTTCATCGCTCACCGGAGTCGCGGCCGTGGGCGGGGTCGTGGGATCGACGGCGATGACAGGCGCGGTCGCGGTCGCGGTGGCGGTGGCGGTGGCGGTGGCGGTGGCGGTGGCGGTGGCGGTGGCCGTGGCGTGGCGGTGGCGGTTGTGGTGGTGATGGCTTGCTGGCCTTCGTCGATCACCCTCGCCTCGAGTGGCGAGCGCGGCGGCTGCGACGCGGGCTTCCGCGGCAACGGTTGCCGGCGCGGCCGCGGTCTGGGCGGTGGCTCGAGCTCGGGCGCGGATGCTGCGCGCTCGACAGGTGTCGGCACCGATGCCACCAACGGCGGCGGCACACGTTGCGTGGGCACCGGCGGGGGTTCGGCCGCGGGCACGAGTTCACGCACGAAGGCCACGTCCATGCGCTGAAGTTGCGGCCCCTCGGGCGCGAACGCGCGCAGCCGATCGGCGAACCCCGACATCACGATCATGTGCAGGCACGCGACCAGCAGCACCAGCAGCGCGAGCGCGCGGCGGCGGCGCACCATGTGTCAGCCGCCCTGCAGCCAGCGCTGTCGACGCCGCTCGAGGGCTGCATCGCTGCGCAGCGCCGGTGTCAGCACCACGGGGCGCGCGGCCGACGCCGCCACTTCGATCGCGCGCGGGCCCACACGCAGCGTGCGCAGGCGCTGGTCGCGCACCACGGTCAACTCGAAAGGTCGCGGCGCCGTCCACCACGAGCATGCGTCGTCGAGCTTGCGAAGGCGCCAGCCGTCGAAGGCCAGGATCTCGTCACCCGCAGCCACGCCCGCGCGCTGCGCCACGCCGCCGTCGAGCACCTGCTTGACGATCACGCTGCCGCCGGCTTCGGCCACGCGAAGGCCCAGCAGCGCGGCGAGCGTGGGCGGGCTTTCGTGCGATGTGCTCACGCCGACCTTGTCGAACAACTCGGCCCACGGCGGGTCATCGGTGCCGTGCACCCAGGCGCGCAACTCGCGCTCGAGTGAGCGGCCAGCCACGGTGGCCAGGGCCTTCGCGATCGCGGCTTCGTCGATCACGCCTGACTCGAGGTCGATGCACCCGCTGGCCGCGCCGCTGTCGTGCCACAAGCTTCGCATCACGTCGTCGAGGCTGCCGCCAGCACCAAGACCTTCGGCGCGAAGCGTCAGGTCGAACGCCAGCGCGACCAGCGCGCCTTTGACGTAATAGCTGACGGTGAGGTTGGGCGTGTTCTCGTCGGCGCGGTAGTACTTCGTCCACGCGTCGAAGCTGGCCTGTGCGACGCTTTGCACCTTGCGCCCCGGAGCGGCGCGCAACATGTTGATCTGCTTGGCGACAAGGCCAAGGTAGCGGTTGTCGCCGATGAGCCCGGCGCGACGCAGGATCAGGTCGTCGTAGTAGGACGTGAAGCCTTCGAAGAACCACAGCAGCGCGGTGTGGTTCTCACGCGTGTAATCCACGCGCGCCAACTCGGCAGGTTTCAGGCGCTTGACGTTCCAGGTGTGGAAGTACTCGTGGCTGATCAGCCCGAGCAGCGTGACGTAGCCGTCGGAAGCCGCGCGCTCACCCGGCTTGTCGGCCGCCGTGCCGACGGCTGCCTTGCTGGCACCCGCCTTGCTGGCGGCCTTACGCGGCAGATCTTTGCGCGACGCGATCAACGCCGTGCTGGCGCGGTGCTCGAGCCCGCCGTAGCCGTCATCGAGCGCGTGCAGGATGAAGACGTAGCGGTCGAAGGGAGCGTCCGCACGGCGCGCACGGCGACCAGCGCGCTTGGGCGCGGCGCCACCGCCGTGCCAGAAATCGATCTGGGTCTCGCAGATCGCCTTCGAGTCGGCCAGCAGGCGTTCGCCGTCGAAGCTGGGCCAGGCGCCGGTGACGACGAACTCGTGCTCGATGCCGCGCGCGTCGAAGCTGCCGCGCCAGAACGCGCCCAACTCGAACGGGTGATCGACCGCCTCGTCGTAGTCGGCAGCGACGAAGCGTGTGCCTTGCTTCGGCATGGCGGTCGCGATGTCCCATCCGCGCGGAAGCGGCCCGAAGCGCAGGCGATGCGGCTCGCCCTCGAGGCCGTGCACACGCAGCAGCAGGCTGGTGCCGTTGAAGAAGGCGCGCTCTTGGTCGAGGTAACACGCGCGTACCGAGGGGTCGAAGCCGTAGACCTCGTAGCTCAGCGTGACGCGGCGCGAACTTTTTCGCGACGTGGTGCGCGCACCCAGGCGCACGCGCCATGTCGTCTTGTCAACAACCTCGACCGGCAGCACAGCTGCATCCGCTCGAGCTTCGCGCGCCTCGAGGCGCAGCAGGTGCCGCGCGAACTCGCGCACCATGTAGCTGCCGGGGATCCACACCGGCAGGCTCACGATCAACTCGTCGCCGTCACCTTGGGGCACTTCGACATCGAGCTCGACGCCGAAGCGATGGGCGTGGGCGTCGGCGATCGAGATGCGGAAATCTGGCATGTCAGTGGCGCCCGGCCGTTCCGAAGCCAGTGACTGCCCCCAGGGACACGAAGTGGCCCTTGAAGGGCCGTGGGGGCAGCGAGCGAAGCGAGCGTGGGGGCTTTGTCACTGGCGGATTGTGGCCGCGCCCCTCGCGGTGTTGCCGCCCGCGAACGGCCGATCAGCCGTTGTTCTGCAACGCGCGAATACGCTCTTCGATCGGCGGGTGCGACGAGAAGAGCGCCATAACACGCCGCTGCGGCTCGAGATGCCCATCGCCTTCACGCTGCTGGGCAATTCGGCCGGCTCGAGGCCGCCCAGTCGCGCCAGCGCGTTCATCATCGGCCGCTTGTCACCCATCAGCGTGGCCGCGCCGCGGTCGGCGCGGAATTCGCGCTGGCGCGAGAACCACGCGACGATGATCGCCGCGAGAGCGCCGAAGACGATGTCGAGCACCACCGTCGTGACGAAGTAGCCGACGCCGTGTCCGTTCTCGTTGCGGAACACCACGCGGTCGACGACCGAGCCGATCACGCGTGAGGCGAACACCACGAACGTGTTCATCACGCCCTGGATCAACGCCATCGTGACCATGTCGCCGTTGGCAATGTGTGCGACCTCGTGGCCGATCACGGCTTCGACCTCGTCGCGTGTCATGCCCTCGAGCAGGCCGGTCGACACCGCGACCAGCGCGCTGTTCTTGAATGCGCCGGTGGCGAAGGCGTTGGCAGCGCCAGGGAAGATCGCGACCTGCGGCATGCCGATGCCGGCCTTCTCGGCGTGTTTGCGCACGGTGGCCACGATCCACTGGTGCGTCGGGTCGGGCGAGTTGTCGATGACCTCCGCGCCCGTGCCCATCTTCGCCATCGTCTTGCTCATCAGCAACGAGATGATCGAACCGGTGAACCCCACCACGGCCGCGTAGGCCAGCAGCGAGCCGGTGCTCGAGCCCATGGCGCGGTCGATGCCGAAGACGCGCAGCACGATGCCCAGCACCACCATCACGGCGAGGTTGGTCAGCACGAAGAGAGCAATTCGTTTCATGGTTGTCAATGCGGTGAACGTGCCGCGTGAGATCGGGACGGACCCGGGAAGTTCAAGGCCGGGAAGTTCAAGGCCGGGAAGTTCAAGGCCTAGTGCGCCCCGCCAACCGAACACGCGACGGCCTGTCCGCCGGCTCGAGAATCACCTCGCCCGCGAACTGCCGCAGCAGTTTCATCGACGACCCGCTCTTGCTGAGAAGGCCGGCGGCGCGAAGACGCTGACCGACATCGTTGAACGCGAGCGTGCCGCCCTGGCGCAGCTCGGGCAGCGCGCGCAGCACGGCTTCGAACGTGGCTGACGGCGTCGCGCCTCGCCCACCGGCCGGTCCGGCGTCGCGGTCACGTTCCTGGTCACGGTCACGGCCTTGGTCACGATCCTGGTCACGCTCATGGACCTCGCGCACGGTCTTCTTCGCCGACTTGCGCGGCGACTTCTTCGTCGGCTGCGGCGCTTCAGTGACCTCGGCGAAGGCTTCTTCGATCGACCACGGTTCGTCCGACGCAGCAAGCGGCAACGGCACCTGCGCCACGTGCGCCGCCGCCGATTTCTTCCCCGCCGCGGTCTTTCGCGGCGTCTTGCTGGCGGTGGTCGCCTTCTTCGCCGCGCTCGACGCTTTAGCCACGGTTTTCTTGCCTGCGGTGCGCGCCGTCTTGCCTCCCGTGGCGCGGGTGGTGCGCTTTCGCGCAGCTGGCGCCGCGTCGTCGCCCGCGCGATGTTCGAAGACTTCGTAGTCGTCGTAGATGCCGCGCGTCTCCTGCCCCACCTTGCCCTGCTGCCCCAGGCCCACCACGCGGCAGCCACGTTCGCGCAGCCGCACGACCACGGGTGCGAAGTCGGAGTCTGATGACGCGATCACGATCACGTCGGGCCGCTCGTTCACGGCGATCTCGATGGCGTCGACCGCCAGCGCGATATCGGTCGAGTTCTTGCCCGCGGCCAGGTTCACCATCGGCCGCACCGACAGGCGCTTGAACGCGTCCTGATGCTTCACCGCGGCTTCGGGCGTGCAGTACGCGCGGCGCAAATGCGGGCCGCCGTAGTGCTTCGCCACCCAGGCCACGGCCTGCTCCACCACGTCGATCGACACGTTGTCGGCGTCGATCAAGAGGGCCACGCGGTCTTGCGTCATGCGAGTTTCCAGTGTTGTTGCACGCCTGCCTCCATCGGCACCAGCGTGGCGGCGCCGGGTGCGGCGTCGGCGAAGGGGACGGACTCGGGCACCGTCCACGGCGTGCGTTCGAGCGTGACCGTACCGCGGTTGCGCGGCAGGCCGTAAAAGTCAGGGCCATGAAACGATGCGAAGCCCTCGAGTCGATCGAGCGCGCTGGCCTGTTCGAACGCGGTGGCGTACAACTCGAGCGCGTTGATCGCGGTGAAGCAACCCGCGCCGCACACGCTCGCCTGCTTCAGCGCCGCTGCATGCGGTGCGCTGTCGGTGCCGAGGAAGAACTTCGGGCTACCCGAGGTGGCCGCAGCCAGCAGCGCACGGCGATGGACCTCGCGCTTCAACACCGGCAGGCAGTAGAAGTGCGGCCGCAAACCGCCTTTGAAGATCGCGTTGCGGTTGTAAAGCAGGTGGTGCGCGGTGATCGTGGCCGCGGTGTGCGCACCGGCGTCGGCCACGTATTGCGCCGCCTGCCGTGTCGTGATGTGTTCGAACACCACCTTCAGTTCCGGAAAGTCGTGGCGCAGCGGCAGCATCACCTGGTCGATGAACACGGCTTCGCGGTCGAAGACGTCGATGGCTTGCTCGGTGACCTCACCGTGCAACAGCAGGGGCATGCCCGCGCGCTGTAGTGCCTCGAGCGTGGGATACGTCTTGCGAAGGTCGGTCACGCCGGCGTCGCTGTTGGTCGTGGCGCCCGCGGGATAGAGCTTGACGGCCACCACGCCCGCGTCGCGTGCCCGCGCGATCTCGTCGGGCGGCAGGTTGTCGGTGAGGTAGAGCGTCATCAGCGGCTCGAAGTCCGAGCCCGGGCCTGATGCGGGGCGCGCGGCGAGGATGCGCTGCTTGTAAGCCAGCGCCTGTGCCGCGGTCGTGATCGCAGGCCGCAGATTCGGCATCACGATGGCGCGTGCGAACTGGCGCGCGCTGTAGGGCAACACCGTCGCCAACGCGGCACCATCACGCAGGTGCAGGTGCCAGTCGTCGGGGCGTGTGATGACGAGCGTCGAAGGCAGTTTGGCGGCTTCGTTCATGGCCGCTGATTGTGGCAGCCGTGCACGCGGTGGCCCGCACCCACAACGCCCTCAGCCGACAGGAGCGCCGGGCTGCTTCAACGGGTGTGCATTAGCGAACGCCGACAGGTTCTGGCACGCAGCCTGAATGCGCAGTGCGGTCGGGTAGGCCGACGCGTCGACCTTGAAGAAGCCCATGGCGAGCAGGTGCGAACACAGGCAGATGTCGGCCAGCGTTGGCGCCTCACCGTGGCAGAAGGTGCCGGTGTGCGGTGAGCACGCGAGGTTGGTTTCGATCGCGTCGAGCCCGGTAGTCAGCGCGCGCGCAAGCCAGCGCTGCACGGCCGCGTCGTCGAGGCCCGCGTCTTTCTGCAGGTGGCTGCGCACGCGTGGCACCAGCAGCGGGTGCACGTCGGCGGCGTGGATCAGCGCCAGGCCACGCACGCGCGCGCGGCCTGCGGGGTCGCGCGGCAGCAGCGGCGGCGTGGGGTAGGTCTCGTCGAGATACTCGACGATCGCGAGCGACTGGAACAGCACCACGCCGTGCCCGTCGTCGAGCGCAGGCAACACGCCCTGCGGATTGATCGCCCTGAAGCGCGCGCCAAGATGCTCGCCGCCGGCCATGTCGATCGCGACGACCTCGTGCGCGACGTTCTTCAGCGCCAGCGCGACGCGGACCCGATACGCGGCGAGCGAGCGCCAGTTGCCGTAGAAGATCATCATCGTCAGGCCTTCCGTTGATGAGGGTCCGATGAGTGCTCGAGAAGCGGCCCCGCGCCGCATGATGCGCCCGGACGACGAGCCGGGGCTATCGAACCGGTCTACCCGCCTTCGTCAGCATGGCCGCGAAGTCGGTGGCGAATCGATGCGCGTCGCCCAGCCAGAGCGCCGATGAATAGCGCCCGTCGCGCACGGTGAAGCCAGGCAGCAGGTTCGTCGGGGAATCACACGGCGAGGATTCGCAACGCAGCCATGAGTCGAAAGGCGCGATTTCATTGGCAGGAACTTGCGGGACAGGACACTAGGGTCTGTTGACATATGAATCGCGCCCGCGTGACGCCCAGGAAGGGGCGCAATCTAGGCGCCAATGCGCAGCCGGGTTGGATACCCGGCGAGCATTGGCAACAACGAGTGCGCCCCTTCCTGGGCGTCACCGGAAGGGCCGGGGCACCCAGGGGCGCTGGGGGTGTTGCGCCGCTTGCCCGGGCGGTAAGCACGGGCTGCGCGGCGCGCCTACCCCAGCGCCCTCGGCTACCCCGGCGCGGGCGTGATTCATATGTCAACAGACCCTAGATCAGTCGCCTCGTCGGATGCAGTCGTCGCGCGTCGAAAGCCGTGCATCGCGTTGCCGAGGCGGCTGAGCGAGCAGCGCCTCGAGCTTCGCCTGACCATCCGCATTCAGCCGAGCACGCGACGCGCCGGCTTCGACGAACCAGACGGCGGCGGCGCGATCATCGATGCGGATGGCTTCCTCGAGGTGGGTCGTCCCATCGAACCGCGGGCGATCGATGTCGGCACCGTGCCGCCTCAACATGTCGAAAAACGCCTTCACCCGTTGCGGGTCGTGGCGCACACCCGCGTACATCATCAACGCATCCATCGGCGACGTGCCCCTGTAGTGCCCATCGCGCGCCGCCAAGCGCTCCACGGGCAGGCGGTGCTCTTCGATCAACCACCGACCGACGCGTACCGAGGCACCTTGGGCCGCAGCGACCAGCAAGGTGTCGTTGTCGTTCTCGAGGATCTGCCCACCCACGTCGAGCGACAGACCGGCTGCGGCCATCTTCTGAAGCATTGCCAGGCGATCGAGCGTTGCAGCGATCCAGAGGCCGTCGCGTCGCGCGGCAGGACCCGCATGAGGCACCAGCAGGTCCACCATGGCCTGGCTATTGCGCGCGACGGCGACGCCCAGAGGCGTGGAGGGCAGCACGAGTTCGTCATCGCACGTTCGATAGCGATCGGACACTCTGCGCTGGTCGACGATGTCCGGCCCCTCGTCTGCGATCAACAAGGCAACCATGCGTGACGCACCGGCGTCGACCGCCTCGACAAGATGCTCGGCAGGGTTGGTGTACACGCGACACGTCGAGTCGCAGGCATCCCAGGCCTTTCGATACCGCTGCGGGTCATCGGCCCGTGCGGCGCCCACGACCGCCGCGACCCGTGCGTCGCGTTCGCTGCGCGCTGCGTCTGCCTGCATCGCGCGACTCGCGAGGATGCCGAAGTACGCCGCCGGCACGAGTTGAAGGACCGTGACAACGATCAACCAACGCGGGCCCTTGTAGCGCGCGAGGAACGCAGCGTTCAGAGCCAGCGAGATGGCGTTGCCGGCGCCCAGGGCGATCGTGCCCAGTTGGCGCCCGAGGTCGGGAAGAAAGCCCGTCCTCGGCGACAGCAGCAGCGGCACACCCACGAGCAGCGTGATGACCGCGGCCAGGATGCAGATCGTCGCGAAAGCGCCCTTCATCGGCGCGATTCGAACATGCCGGAGGGCGCTGCCAGCGACGGGATGCACGCCGCAGGAGGCTGCGTCCGTTGGCGTCGCGCAAGCCACGCGAAATCATGCCGCCTGCGCCCCTGCAGATCGCGACAGCGGCCGCGTGAGCGGCGCGGTGTGGCGCGGTGGCGCGCTGTCTTCGGCCCGTCAGTGCTGCAGGATCTTCGACAGGAATTCCTTCGCCCGCGGCGTGCGCGCGTTCGGGTCGCCGAAGAACTCGTCCTTCTTGCAGTCTTCGACGATCTTGCCCGCGTCCATGAAGATCACGCGGTGGCTGACCTTCTTCGCGAAGCCCATCTCGTGCGTAACGACCATCATCGTCATGCCCTCTTGCGCCAGCTTGACCATCACGTCGAGCACCTCGCCGACCATCTCGGGGTCGAGGGCGGACGTTGGTTCGTCGAAGAGCATCACGATCGGGTCCATCGACAACGCGCGTGCGATCGCCACGCGCTGCTGCTGGCCGCCCGACAACTGGCCGGGGAACTTGTCTTTGTGCGCCATCAGGCCCACGCGGTCCAGCATCTTCAGCCCGCGCGCGGTCGCGTCGTCCTTGCTGCGGTTCAGCACCTTGATCTGCGCGATCGTCAGGTTCTCGGTCACGCTGAGGTGCGGGAACAGTTCGAAGTGCTGGAACACCATGCCCACGCGCGAGCGCAGCTTCGGCAGGTCGGTCTTCGGGTCGGCGATCGAGATGCCGTCGACGACGATGTCGCCCTTCTGGAAGGGCTCGAGCGCGTTGACGGTTTTGATCAGCGTCGACTTGCCGCTGCCGGAAGGGCCGCAGACGACGACGACCTCGCCCTTCTTGATGCTGGTGGTGCAGTCGGTCAGCACCTGGAAGGCGCCGTACCACTTGCTGACGTTCTTGATGTCGATCATGGGTGGTCCTGGTGGTCCTAGCGAATGATCGCGATCTTCTTTTGAAGGCGCTTCACGATCATCGACAGCGTGAAGCAGATGATGAAGTAGACGACTGCGGCGACCAGGTACGTCTCGACCGGCCGGTTGAAGTTCTTACCCGCGACCTCGAAGCCCTTCAGCAGGTCGTAGGCACCGATGGCATACACCAGCGACGTGTCCTGGAACAGGATGATCGTCTGCGTCAGCAGCACCGGCAGCATGTTGCGGAAGGCTTGCGGCAGCACCACCAGCTTCATCGTCTGCGCGTAGGTCATGCCCACCGCGTAGCCGGCCTGCGCCTGCCCTCGCGGCACGCTCTGAATGCCGGCGCGCATGATCTCGGAGTAGTACGCGGCTTCGAACAGCGTGAAGGTGACGATGGCCGACAGCTCGGCCCCTAACGAGCGGCCGATCAACAGCGGGATCAGCAGGAAGAACCACAAGATCACCATCACCAGCGGAATGCTGCGCATGGTGTTCACATAGGCCGCCGCCGGAAGCTCGAGCCACTTCTTGCCCGACAACCGCATCAGCGCCAGCAGCGTGCCGATGACGATGCCGCCGATCATCGCGATGACGGTCAGCTGCAACGAAAACAGCAGCCCCTTGACGATGAAGCTGCCAACAACACCCCAGTTCAGGAAAGCGAAGTCGAGGTTCATTTCGACGCTCCTGACGTGCCCGGAATGCGCATCCTGTTTTCGATGAACAGGGCGATCCGATTGATCAGGAAGGCCGAGACGAAATACAGCGCCGTCACCGCGAGGTAGATCTCGACGCCGCGCGACGTTTCTTCCTGCGCCTGCATCGCGAACATCGTCAGCTCGGCGATCGACACCGCGAAGGCGACCGACGAGTTCTTGATGATGTTCATGCTCTCGCTGGTCAGCGGCGGAATGACGATGCGGAAGGCGTTCGGCAGCAGCACGTGGCGATAGGTCTGCGCCAGCGTCAGCCCCATCGCCAAGCCGGCCATGCGCTGCCCGCTCGGCAGACTCTGAATGCCCGCCCTCACCTGCTCGGCGATGCGCGCGCTGGTGAAGAAACCCAGCGCGAAGACCACGAGGATGAAGCTGGGGAAGTTCTTCAGCGGCGTGATGATCGACGGCACCACGTGGTACCACAGGAAGATCTGGACCAGCAGCGGGATGTTGCGGAAGAGCTCGGTCCACGCGTCGCCGATGAACGCGAGCTTCTTGTTCGGCAGCGTGCGCAAGATGCCCATCAACGAGCCGACCAGCAGCGCGACGATGAGCGCCAGCACCGCCACCGACAGCGTCCAACCCCACGCCGACAGCATCCACTGAAGGTAGGTGGTGTCGCCGTCCTTGCCGAAGCAGCCTTGCGCCACTTCACTCGAAACGGTGTCTTTGCAGAAGACTTGCCAGTCCCAGGCCACGTTCGAACTCCGAGTCAAAAACACATGCTCGACCATCCATGGTCGAGGCGCCGGCAGACTATGCCACCCGACCCCGCGTGTCACGCGGGTTGATCCGAGGACGCGAGACGCAACCATCGCTCATGCTCTCGAGCCGCACCGGCCGCGTGAGCCGTTCGGGCACCAGCAGCGCAGCCATCTCTTCGCGAGAAAGAATACCCAGCGAGTGCGCGGCATCGGCCACCGTGCCGCCCGAAGCCAGCACGGTCTTCGCGATCAGCGCCGCGCGCTCGTAGCCGATGATCGGGTTGAGCGCGGTCACCACCGTCACCGATTCGGCCACGCGTCGGCGCAGCAACTCGTGGTTCGGCTCGATCCCGTCGACGCAGTTCACGCGCAATGTTCGACACGCGCGCTCGAGGTGCGTCACGCTCTTGAACAGGGACCACGCCATGATCGGCTCGAAGGCGTTGAGCTGCAGCTGGCCGGCCTCGGACGCCATCGTGATCGCCACGTCGTTGCCGATCACCTCGTAGGCAACCTGGTTCACGACCTCGGGAATCACCGGGTTCACCTTGCCCGGCATGATCGACGAGCCGGCCTGCCGCGGCGGCAGGCGGATGTCGCCAAAGCCGGCCTGCGGGCCGCTCGACAGCAACCGCAGGTCGTTGCAGATCTTGCTCAGCTTGCAGGCCACCCGCTTGAGCACGCCGGAGAGCTGCACGAACGCGCCGGTGTCCTGCGTCGCTTCGATCAGATCGTCGGCCTTGACCACGGGCACGCCCGAGATCGAGGCCAGGATCGGGACGACGAGGTCGGCGTACCCGGCCGGCGTGTTGATGCCGGTGCCGATCGCGGTCGCGCCGAGGTTGACCTCGAGGATCAGCGTGCGCGCCTCGCGCAGGCGCTGCTCGTCCTCGTGGATCATGATCGCAAAGGCCCTGAACTCCTGGCCCAGCGTCATCGGCACGGCGTCCTGCAACTGCGTGCGGCCGATCTTCAGCACGTCGGAAAACGCCTTGGCCTTGGCCTCGAAGGCCCCGCGAAGCTGCGCCATCGACTCCAGCAGCGCCTCGATGCCGAACCAGGCCGCGACCCGCAGCGCGGTCGGGTAGACGTCGTTGGTGCTCTGCGACGCGTTCACGTGGTCGTTCGGGTGCACCACGTCGTATCGCCCACGCGCTGTGCCCCAGATGTTCGAGCGCGCGGTTCGCGATCACCTCGTTGGCGTTCATGTTCGTGCTGGTCCCGGCGCCGCCCTGGATGACGTCGACGACGAACTGCTCGTGCAGCGCACCGCCGATGATGTCGTCGCAGGCGCGCTGGATCGCCGCGGCACGTTCGTCGTCCAGCACGCCGAGTCGCGCGTTGGTCTGCGCCGCGGCCTTCTTGACGAACGCCAGCGCGCGAACGAGGTCCGGCATCTGCGCCACCGTCTGGCCTGTGATCGGAAAATTCTCGACGGCACGCGCGGTGTGCACGCCCCAGTACGCCGACGCGGGAATCGCCCGCTCACCGAGGAAATCGCGCTCGACGCGCACGTCCGGGTTCATCTCAATAGCTCCAGAAGATGCGCTGGATCTCGCGCGCATCGCGTGTCTTGGTGAGCGCCAGCGCGGCCAGGATCTTGGCCTTCTGCGGGTTCAGGTCGTGCGCGACGACCCAGTCGTACTTGTCGTCGGGCTGCTCGGCGTTGCGCAGCACGAAGCCTTCGCCGACGCGCGACGAACGCACGATGTGGATGCCGTCACGGCGCAGCCGCTGCAGCGTCTCGACCGCGTAGTTCGCGACCGACCCGTTGCCGGTGCCGGCGTGGATCACGGCCTTGGCGCCGGCCTTGACGGCAGCTTCGTAGAGCTCGGGCGCCATGCTGCCCGAGCCGTAGACGATCTGCACGTTGGGCAACGCGTCGATCGTGGCGATGTCGAACTCGCTGGCGGTCGTGTGGCGCTTGGCCGGCAGGCGGAACCAGAAGCTGCGCCCTTCGACGACCATGCCCAGCGGCCCCCACGGGCTGCCGAACGCACTGGTCTTGATGTTGATGCGCTTGCTCACGTCGCGGCCGGACAGGATGTC
The DNA here is from genome assembly GCA_963738615.1 of uncultured beta proteobacterium. Classification (GTDB taxonomy): domain Bacteria; phylum Pseudomonadota; class Gammaproteobacteria; order Burkholderiales; family Burkholderiaceae_C; genus CAVTWY01. The sequence continues at coordinate 1,847 of CAVTXI010000003.1, read as the reverse complement.
GTCGTTCATCGCGACGAGCACGCCCTTGCCGCGCGCCTCGCGGTCGCCGGCCAGCACCACCGCGTTGTAGAGATTCAGCATGCCGTCGGCCGACATCGCGGTGCCCGGGCGCATCGAGCCCACCAGCACGATCGGCTTGTCGCTGCGCACGACCAGGTTCAGGAAGAAGGCAGTTTCTTCCAGCGTGTCGGTGCCGTGGGTGATCACGATGCCGTCGACCGCTGGGTCGGCCGCCAGCACGGCCACGCGCTTGCCCAGCGTCACGAGATGCTCGTTGGTGAAGCTCTCGGACGCGATCTGGAACACCTGCTCGCCGCGCACCTGTGCCACCGAGGCAAGCTCGGGAACGCCGGCCAGCAACTTGTCGATGGGCACCTTGGCCGCCTGGTAGGTCGCGCTGTTGGCGGCCGACGCGCCGGCACCGGCGATCGTGCCGCCTGTTGCGAGCACGACGACCTGCGGCTTGGCGGCAGGCGCTGAGGCGGCTGCGGCAGGCGTGGCCGGAGCGGTCGGAGCGACCAAGGGGGCCTGGGCGCAGGCCACCGACACGGCGCAGGAGACCGCCAGTGCGACGAGGTTGCGCGACAGGCCGAGGCGGCGGTGGATCGGCAGCGTGGAGGTCGGCATGCGTAGGTCCGTGGGTTCGTTGCGCGAAGCACCGAACTCTAGAAACGCCCCTCTCGGCCGGCCAATGCCGTTTGCGCGAAAGCCTATGCGATCAGCGCATCATGCGAAAAATGCATAAGACTGGCACATGCGCACCGGTCAGCGCTCGCGCAGGAACTCCCACAGCGCCTGGGCGCCGGGCTTCGCGCGCCGGGCCACGTCGACGCGCTCGCGGTAGATGCGCACCTCCATCTCGAGCTCGTACGCCCCGTTCTGGAGCGGCGCGCACGAGGCGCCGCGCCTTCAGTTCCTTCTTGACCGAACTGCCGGGCAGGAACGCGAGCCCGTGGCCCTCGAGGGCCATCGCTTTCAGGCCTTCGGCCATGTCGGTCTGGTAGACGAGGTCGAGCGTCGGCGCCTGGGCGCGTGCTTCACGATGATCTCGACCAGGCGCCCCAGGTACGCGCCCGCGCCATAGCCGAGGAACGGCCGCGCGCGTCCCTCGCGGCGTCGGCAGCCGATGCATCGGCTGGCCGTCGGGCCTGGGCTTGGCATAAGGCGCCAGCGTCTCGCGCCCGAGGTTCAGCATCTCGTAGCGGTTGGGCGCGAGTTGCAGCGGCTGGCTCGGGTGGTGGTAGGCCATCAGCAGGTCGCAACTGCCTTCGGTCAGCTGCATCACCGCGTCATGCACGTTCAGCGCGATCAGCCGGCTCTTGAACGCACCGAAGCGCGCGCGCAGGTCGGTCACCCAATGCGGGAAGAACGTGAAGGCCAGCGAGTGCGGCACCGCGAACTCGATCATGTCGTGGCCCGCGGACTGGTGCGCGCGCATCATGTTGCGCGTGCTCTGCAGCGCGCCGAGGATGTCCAGCGCCTGCGCGTGGAAGGTCTCGCCAGCGGGCGTCAGGCGGGTCGGGAACGACGAGCGATCGACCAGGTCGATGCCGGCCCAGGCCTCGAGCGCCTGGATGCGGCGCGAGAACGCCGGCTGCGTGACATGCCGCAGCTGCGCCGATCGCGAGAAGCTGCGGGTCTCGGCGAGGCTGACGAAGTCCTCGAGCCATTTGGTGTCCACGCGGCGCAGTTTAGGACCGCGGCCGCGCGTGAATCGGTGGTGCGGCCTACGCAGGCGACCCACAAAAAAGCGCGCCGGTCGCGAAGACCGGCGCACCAAGTGGATACCGCGCCCTCGGCCCGCCCGCATCGCGGCGGCACCGGGCACGCGGCCCGAGGCAACCTCT
>CAVTXI010000002.1:0-12698 GCA_963738615.1 uncultured beta proteobacterium | reverse complement strand
GTCCAGCAGCGCGCGAATCGCCGAACCTTCGAATGCCATGTCTGTCTCCTGTGTTCGAACGTGGGCCCGTGCGCAGGACCGTCCCGGCACGGGCGGTCGATTCTGCGCTGGCAGTCACCAGTTCACGACGATCGCCACGCGGCTGCTGGTGGCATTGCAAGGCTCCCGGAGCCGCGGCGAACCACGTCGACGAACGACGATCCGCATCGACACGCTCGACCGACCTCCGCACCTCGCGCCAGCCGTGTGGTTATCAGTCGGCCGCTGCACCGCTCGAGGGTCGGTAGACCACCTCGAAGCGCTCGCACGCAACGAGCATGTCTTCGGTGAACGACCGGCCCGCGCGCACGCACTCCCGACCGAAGAAATCGCGGTGGGCCGATTGCCAGAACGCGAGCGACCCGTCGCCCTCGCCTTCGACCGCCGCGAACTCGGCGCTGACCGCGTGGAACGGCATCACATCGACCGCTCGTGTTTCGATGACGCACAACGGCTGCCCGCTCCAGTTCGTCACGACGCTGAGATCGCCAGGCTCCGGAAGCCGCTTGCCTTCGGCGTCGAAGGTCGACACGGCGGCGGTTGTCGCGCGCTTGGTGCCGCGCAGGACGAGTTCGCCCAGTTCGTTCGCCAACGACTCGTGGTCGCCGAACGCGAACGCCTCGTAGAAGCGTGCCTCGTCGACGCCGCCGACGGTGGCGGTGAATGCGTTCCAGAAGGAGGCGATGCGCGGCGGGATCGGCATCGGCGTAGCGTAGATCAGCTTGCGGATGCGCGCGCTCTCTTGCTCGGCCAGCAGGCTGATCACCATGCCGCCGTAGCTGTGGCCGACCAGCACGGCGTCGCCCCGTGGAATAGTCCACGGACGGACGACGGCACCCCCGCAAGGCGCCGTTTCGCTGCGGGTCGCGGTTTTCTACACTCGAGTCATGCGCGTCCCGACTTCCCGACCCTCCCTGCACGAGCTCTCTGCCGCGCGTCGCCTGCGTGCCGCGCTCATCGCGCTCGCCGCGACGGCCGGCCTGACCTCGACCGGCTGCGGCGGCGTGTGGGACAAGGCCGAGAAGGCCATCGACGAGTACCTGATCCACATGGACTACACCGACACCAAGGTCTCGCCGTCGCCCGTGACGGCGCCCACGCAGACGCAGCCAAGCACCTTCACGGTGATGGCCGACGGCGATGTCGATGGCGACGTGAACGTCGTTTACTTCGCGCAGGACGTGCGCACGAAGGCATGGACGCATCTGGGAACTGCCAAGTACAACTATGGCGCCGACGACAGCGGGCCGAAAAAGCTCCCCTGCCTATCCCAGGTCGTGCCTGACCAGCCGGGCCTTCGCGCCGTGAGCTGCGGCGACCAGGTGGCGCACGTGCAGGCGGGCCCACAACGCTGGCGCGTCGAGGCGTGGTGTTGCAGACCGTCGTTGACCACGGACGTGCTCATCGACGAAGGTGTTCTCGGCGATTCGGCGAACGACTACACACTCGAGTCGACGCACGACTTCGACATCCGGATCGATTGATCGATTGACTGACGCGGTCACTCGCGGCGCGCAGGCTCGAAGCGAACGCAACAACGCTTGCCGCAACGCGGTCGTGGCATGCCGCCCCATCAGCGCGAAGGCAAGCGGACCCATGAGGAACCGGCGCGGCGTCGGCAACCACGGCAACACCGGTCGGGCCGCGGCGAACGCCGGCCTGGGATTCGTGATGAACGAACACGCGAGGATCAGCGCGACGGGCTTCGATCGAGCAGCCACCGCGACGGCGACGGGGCCGGAGAACGACTCGCCCAGGATGGCGAAGCGTTCATCGCCGCGCGGAAGTTGCTGCACCACGCGCTCGACGAGCGCGTCATAGCCGAGCTTCTCGTCTCCAGGATACGAGACGACCTTCGCGCGGATGTCTTCAGGCAGATGCGCGACGAAGGACTCGAACAACGCCCCGGTGCCGTCCATGCCGGGCAGCAGGACGAGCGTCGTCACGCGGCGATGGTCACACGCTGACCCCGACTTGAAAGAGGTTCGATCACAAAGTCGACCCGACGCTCGAGCAGGAATAGCACGATCAGCTCGTTGGCCTCGCCCGACTCGTTCACGCTCGCGACATGAGCGCCCTCGTGTCGACTCTCTCTCTAGTCAGCGGTGGAACACACGCCGTCAGGGGATGGTGGGCCGTCACTCGGCCAGCACTTCCACATCATCAACTGTTCGTCACCCACCCCTGCCGCAAACCAACGCCGCATCCCGCACATCCGGCATCGCCGAGCCTTCCTTCTTCTGCGCCAGCCCCACGCCGTTGCGCACCGCGACGATCTCGGCGGCGATGGAGACGGCGATTTCCGCCGGGGTGCGCGAGCCCAGGTGCAAGCCGATCGGGCCGTGCAGGCGCGCGATTTCGGCGTCGGATAGGTCGAAGAGCTTCATGCGCTCCTGGCGCTTTTGCGTGTTCAGGCGCGAGCCCAACGCACCGACGTAGAAGGCCGGCGACTTCAGCGCCTCGAGCAGCGCCATGTCGTCGAGCTTCGGGTCGTGCGTCACCGCGACGATCGCGGTGTGCGCGTCGGGTTGCAGCTCGACCACCAGGTCGTCGGGCATCGCCTTGCTGAAGATCGAGCCGGGCACGTCCCACGTCATGCCGTATTCCTCGCGCGGGTCGCAGCAGATGACTTCAAAGTCGAGCGACTGCGCGATGGGTGCAAGCGCGCGCGACAGTTGGCCCGAGCCGATGATCAGCAGGCGCCAGCGCGGGCCGAAGAGCGCGCGCATCGTCTGGCCGTCGAAGGCGAACGCTTCGCCGCGGCGCGCGGGTTCGATCGTGACGGCGCCGGTGGTCATGTCGACGCTGCGCGCGACGAGTTCGTGGCGCGCGGTGCGGGTCAGGATCTCGTCGATCCATGCCGCATCGCCCAACGGTTCCTGCACCAACCGCAACGTGCCGCCACACGGCAGGCCGAAGCGCGCGGCTTCTTCCTTCGTGACGCCATAGGTCACCAGCGACGGCTTGCCCACGCGCTCGCCGTGGCGCACGCGGTCGATCAGGTCGTCTTCGACGCAGCCGCCCGAGACAGAGCCCACCACCTGGCCGTCGTTGCGAAGCGCCAGCAGCGCACCCGGTGGCCGCGGCGCCGAGCCCCAGGTTTCGAGCACGGTGACAAGCCACACGCCGTGGCCTTCGGCGCGCCAGGCTTTGGCTTGGCGCAGTACGTCCAGATCAAGACTATCCATGTTGATGGGTCCTCTCTACCTTTACCGCGTGCCCAAGTAGCCCACAGCCGCAACCAGTGCAACCACGATGAGCGCGACGATGCCCCAGTTCGGCGCCTGATACGACGCCGCGGTCGTGTGGGCGGCCGGCGCGGCCTGAGCGACCGCGGCCTTCGTCCCTGCCATCTTCGACTCGAAAGCAGCGAAGAAGCCGTCGGCGATCTTCGAGGCAGCTGCATCGATCAGACGCGACCCCACCTGCGCCAGCTTGCCGCCGACCTGCGCGCGCGCCACGTACTTAAGCTTCGTGCCTTGGCCTTCGGGCGACAGCGACACGTCGGCCGACCCCTTGCCGTGCCCAGCCACGCCGCCCTGGCCTTCGAAATTCAGCGTGTAGCTCGTCGGCGCGTTCACGTTCGTGAGCTGCACCTTGCCCTTGAACTTCGCGCTGACCGGGCCGACCTTCACCGCCATCACGGCGTTCATCTTGTCGTCGCCTTCACGCTCCAGCGTTTCGCAACCGGTGATGCAGGCCTTCAACACCGCGGTGTCGTTGAGCGCGGCCCAGGTGTCGGCCACCGATGCGGGGATGAGTCGTTCGCCTTGGAGTTCCATGTGATGTTGTTCGCGGAGCGATGTGAGTTGTTAGTGACGCAGCAGTGCCGCGGGCCTCTGCAAGGGTGCACGCAACGCGAGACCGAGATCGGCCAGGCTGTCGAGGTTGTGCACCGGCAGAAAGTGATCGACGTGCGCCAGCATCGTACGCACGCCCGCGGCGCGTGGCTGGAAGCCCTGGTAGCGCAGCAGCGGGTTGAGCCACACGAGCCGGTGTGCGGACCGGTGCAGCATCGCGATGCCGCGTTCGAGTTCGTCGCTGCCGTCGTCGCCTCGCTCGAGGCCATCGGTGACGAGCAGCACGGCCGCGTTCGCACCCAGCACGCGGCGCGCCCAGCGGCGATTGAACTCGTCCAGGCTCGCCGCGATGCGCGTGCCGCCGCGCCAATCGGCAACACGCTCGTCGGCCATCGCCAACGCCTCGTCGGGGTCGCGGTGACGCATGCATCGCGTGATGTCGGTCAGGCGCGTGCCGAAGGTGAAGGTGTGCACGCGGCCCGGAAGGCGGCGCGTCAGGCCATGCACGTAGTGCAGAAACATGCGCGAGTAGCGCTCCATCGAGCCCGAGATGTCGAGCAGCACGACGATCGGCGGCCATTGCATGCGTGCGCGCGTGAACGCGGGCGTGATCACGTCGGGCCAGCGCGTCATGCGCTGCAGGCTGCGGCGCAGGTCGATCGTGCCGTGGTCAGCGGCTTCGTGGCGACGCGTGCGCAAGGGTTCGACCGGCAGCGGCGCGCGCTCGGCGATGCGCTTGGCCAGGTCGAACTCGGCGGTGGTCATGGTCTCGAAGTCGGCGCGCTGAAGTTGCTCGCGGTCCGAGAAGGTCATCGACGCGTCGAAGCGGATCTGATCGTCGGGCGGGTGCGGCGCCTGTGGCCGCGGCGGCTCGACGGGCACGGTCGATGCCAACGCCTCGGCCAGACGGTTGACGCGCGGCGGGCGTTCCTTCTCGCCGCGGCCCTGCACCTTCGGCAACATCAAATACATCAACTGCTCGAGCAGCTTCGGGTCGCGCCAGAAGGTGTCGAAGGCCGCGTCGAACAACGTCTGCTGTTCGTGCCGGTCGAGCATCACGGCACTCAACGCCGCGTGGACGTCTTCGCGTCGGTCCAGCCCCACTGCTTCGACCGCGCGGATCGCCGCGAGCGCGCGGTCGGGCCCCACGGGAAGGCCTGCGCGGCGCAGCACGCGGGTGAAGTGGACGATGTTCTCAGCGAGCATGGTTTCGGAACGTGCGGTCAGGCGTCGAGGATGGCTTTCGCGCGCAACTCGTCGAGGATCTTCGACTGTGTCCCCCTGCCCCATGCGCGCGACGTCGTCCTGGTACTTCAGCAGCACGCCCAGCGTGTCGTGCACGGTGTCGGGGTCCAGGCGCATCGCGTTGAGCGCGACCAGCGCGTTCGTCCAGTCGATGGTCTCGGCGATGCCGGGCGCCTTGAAGAGGTCGAGCTTGCGCATGCGCTGCACGAACTCGACCACCTGAACCGACAGCCGCTCGCCCGCGTCTGGCGCTTTGCGGCGCACGATCTCGAGTTCACGTTCGACATCGGGGAAGTCGACCCAGTGATAGAGGCAGCGGCGCTTCAACGCGTCGTGAATCTCGCGCGTGCGGTTGCTGGTGATGATCGCGATCGGCGGCGCGGTGGCCTTGATCGTGCCCAGCTCGGGGATCGTGATCTGGTGTTCGGCCAGCACCTCGAGCAGGAACGCGTCGAACGGCTCGTCGGCTCGGTCGAGTTCGTCGATCAGCAGAACGGGTGACCGCGCTTGCGTCAGCGCTTGCAGCAGCGGACGTTCGATCAGCATCGATCGCGAGTACAGGTTCTGAGTCAGGCGCGCGCGCGACGCGTCGTCATCGACCTGATGCGCCGCTTCGGCGAGTCGAATCTCGACCATCTGCCGCGCGACGTTCCATTCGTACGCGGTCTGCGCGATGTCGAGGCCTTCGTAGCACTGCACGCGCACGAGCAGGGTCGACAGCGCATCGGCCAGCGTCTTCGCCAGCTCGGTCTTGCCAACGCCGGGCGGGCCCTCGAGGAAGAGCGGCCGACCGAGCTTCAGACACAGGAACAGCGCCGTCGCAAGGCGGCGGTCGCAGAGGTAGTTCTGCGCGGCGAGCGCGTCGATGACGGCGTCGACGGAGGCGGGCGTGTCAGGCAGCAGTCGGATCGGTCACGTGATGAGTCTTGTGCGTGGCGCTGCCAAGCGGCGGTGCCTCCCGACAGCCCGATCGTATCGACGAGCCCGCGGCGGTCGCACCGTAGCGCGCGTTCGCCCGCGCCACCGCCCGGGACGCCATCACCGGAATCATCGCCGCGCGGTACTCGGCCGAGCCGTGCATGTCGCTGTTGATGCCCGCGGTGCCGACCTTCACGGCCTTCGCCGCATCGGGCGTGAAGCTCTTGCCCAGCGCGGCTTCGAGTTCGGGCACGCGGAACACGCTGCTCTTGCAGCCGGTCACGGCCACGCGCACACCGCCCGCGGTCTGCGCGACGAACACGCCGACCAGCGCGAACAGCGATGCCGGTTGGCGGTACTTCTCGTAGGCCGCCTTCGCCGCGGCGGGGAAGCTGACCGATGTGATCAGTTCGCCGGGCTCGAGCGCGGTTTCGTACAGGCCCTTGAAGAAGGCGTCGCCGGGGATCGAGCGCTTGTTCGTCTGCACGGTCGCGCCGAGCGCCACGACTGCCGACGGGTAGCACGCGGCCGGGTCGGCGTTGGCGATCGAGCCGCCCATGGTGCCGCGGTTGCGCACCATCGCGTCGCCGATGCCGCCAGCCAGTTCGGCCAGCGCGGGCAGCACGCGCCGCACGTCGGCTGACGCGGCCACGTCGGCGTGCGTCGTCATCGCGCCGATGACGACGTTGTTGCCGTCGACGCGGATGCCCTCGAGGTCGGCGATGCCGCCGAGATCGACGAGCCGTTCGGATTGCGACAGGCGCAGCTTCATCGCCTGCACCAGGCTTTGCCCGCCAGCCAGGTAGCGGGCGTCGCCCTGAAAGGCCGCCGCAGCGGCGGCGGAAGACGAGGGACGTTGGTAATCGAAGGCGTACATGGTGTGGTCTCCTCGTTCGTTCAGACGTTGTTCGCGATGCGCCATACGCGCTCGGCCGTGGCGGGCATCGGCACATCGGCTACGCCCAGCGCGTCGGTCAGCGCATTCATGAAGGCAGGCGGCGAGCCGATCGCGCCGGCTTCGCCGCAGCCCTTCACACCCAGCGGGTTGTGCGTGCAAGGCGTGATGGTGTGGTCGACGACGAAGGTCGGAAAGTCGGCTGCGCGCGGCATGGTGTAGTCCATGTACGTGCCGGTCAACAACTGGCCCGACTCGGGGTCGTACACGCAGCCTTCGGACATCGCCTGCCCCAGGCCCTGCGCCAGACCGCCGTGCACCTGCCCCTCGACGATCATCGGGTTGACGATGTTGCCGAAGTCGTCGACCGCGGTGAAGCGGTCCACGCGGACCTTGCCGGTTTCGGTATCGACCTCGACCTCGCAGACGTAGCTGCCCGAGGGGTAGGTGAAGTTGGTCGGGTCGTAGAACGCGTTCTCGTTCAGGCCCGGCTCGAGCTTGTCGAGCGGGTAGTTGTGCGGCACGTAGGCCGTGAGCGCCACCTGCCCGAACGGCACTTTCTTGTCGGTTCCCTTGACGCGGAACTCGCCGTTGTCGAACTCGACGTCGGTATCGGATGCTTCCATCAGATGCGCCGCGATCTTCTTGCCCTTGGCGATGACTTTGTCGACCGCCTTGACGATCGCGGTGCCGCCGACCGACAGCGAGCGGCTGCCGTAGGTGCCCATGCCGAAGGGCACGCGGCCGGTGTCGCCGTGCACGATCTCGACGTTTTCGACCGGGATGCCCAGGCGCCCGGCGACGACCTGCGCGAAGGTCGTCTCGTGACCCTGGCCGTGGCTGTGTGATCCGGTGAAGACGGTGACGGTGCCGGTCGGGTGCACGCGAACTTCGCCGGCTTCGAACAAGCCCGCGCGCGCACCCAGCGCGCCGGCGATGTTCGAAGGCGCGAGGCCGCAGGCTTCGATGTAGCAGCTGTAGCCGCGGCCGCGCTTCAGGCCCTTCGCGGCCGATGCGGATTTGCGCGCCGCATAACCGGCCGCGTCGGCTGAGCGTCATCGCCTTGTCGAGATGCGCGGCGTAGTTGCCGGTGTCGTAGGTCAGGCCGACCGGCGTGGCGTAGGGGAAATCGGTGATGAAGTTGCGGCGGCGGATCTCGGTCGGGTCCATCTTCATGTCGCGTGCGGCCTGCTCGACGATCCGCTCGACGACGTAGGTGGCTTCGGGCCGCCCGGCGCCGCGGTACGCGTCGACCGGCGCGGTGTTCGTGAACACCGCCTTGACTTCGCAGTAGATCGCGGGCGTCTTGTACTGGCCGGCCAGCAGCGTCGCGTACAGGATGGTCGGCACGCTCGATGCGAATGTCGACAAGTACGCGCCCATGTTCGCGATCGTCTTCACGCGCAGCGCCAGGAAGTTGCCCTGCGCGTCCATCGCCAGCTCGGCCTTCGTCGCGTGGTCGCGGCCGTGCGCGTCGGTCAGGAACGACTCGCTGCGCTCCGCGGTCCACTTGATCGGCCGGCCCACGCGCTTGCTGGCCCACACCAGCGCCACGTCTTCGGCGTAGAGAAAGATCTTCGAGCCGAAGCCGCCGCCGACGTCAGGCGCGATGATGCGCAGCTTGCTTTCGGGCAGTCCCAGCACGAAGGCGCCCATCAGCAGGCGCTCGACGTGCGGGTTCTGGTTGGCGACGTAGAGCATGTAGCTGTCGTCGTGGCGCGTGTACTGCGCATTGCACGCGCGCGGCTCCATCGCGTTGGGGATCAGGCGGTTGTTGACGAACTCGAGCGCGGTGACCTTGGCGGCCTTCGTGAACGCCGCGTCGACCGCCGCCTTGTCGCCATGGCCCCAGTCGTAGCAGACGTTGCTCGGCACGTCGTCGTGCACCGACGAGCGCCGCGCCGTCGGCCTTGGTGATGTCGATCACCGGCGCGAGCTCTTCGTAGTCGACTTCGATCAGCTCGGCCGCGTCTTTGGCCTGTGCGTTGGTTTCGGCGACGATCAGCGCCACCTGATCGCCGACGTGGCGCACCTTGCCTTGCGCCAGCACCGGGTGCCCCGGCTCCTTCATCGGCGAGCCGTCTTTGCTGTGGATGAGCCAGCCGCACGGCAGGCCGCCGACCTTGGCGTCGGCGAGATCGGCGCCGGTGAAGATCGCCAGCACGCCGGGCGCGGCCTTCGCCGCGGCGAGGTTGATCGACTTGATGCGCGCGTGCGCGTAGGGCGAGCGCAGGAAGACGCCGTGGCTCTGATGGGGCAGCACCACGTCATCGGTGTACTGGCCCGCGCCGGTCAGAAAGCGGTAATCCTCGCGGCGTTGCAGCGGCTTGCCGATGGGGGAGTTGGACATGTCGGTCATGGCGGTGGTGCTCCGGTCAGGCGGTGGCGCCGACCTTGCCGCTCTGACAGAGCTGCACGGCCTTGACGATGTTCTGGTAGCCCGTGCAGCGGCACAGGTTGCCCTCGAGCCCTTCGCGAATCTGCGCTTCGGTCGCCTTCGGGTTGCCCTCGAGCAGCTTGATCGACGACATCACCATGCCCGGCGTGCAGAACCCGCATTGCAAGCCGTGGCACTCGCGGAACGCGGCCTGCATCGGGTGCAGGGTGCCGTCCTTCGCGATGCCTTCGATCGTGGTCACGTCGCCGCCTTGGGCCTGAACGGCCAGCATCGAACACGACTTCACCGCCTTGCCGTTCAGGTGCACCGTGCAGGCACCGCATTGCGCGGTGTCGCAGCCCACGTGCGTGCCGGTCAACTGCAGATGTTCGCGGATGAACGCCACGAGCAGCGTGCGCGGGTCGATGTCGGCCTGCACGGCCTTGCCGTTGACGGTGAGTCGCAGTGGAACGGGCATGGGGATGTCTCCAGATGTGGGTCGTGAGTCCGAATCGTGCCTGCCGACGGCAGACCGCAAGAGCCGGGGATTCTTCTCGGGGGGCGAAGGCCTTGATAGTCGCCGTGTTCCCCTATGAACGCACGCGCATAACTCTGCGCGGTGACCGTATGGTGCCACCGCGGCGGCAGTCGCGCCGAAGGCCGCCGTTCGTCAGGGCCGCAAGACCAGCGCGCAGAGGTTTCGCACGTGGCGTGGGCCGGGGCGAAGGTCTGCCAGCGCCCGCAGCGCCACGGGCCCTTGCGCGCCACCAACCGCGAGGCCGTCCTGGCGCAGAACCACCAGCACCTGCTCGCCCGCGCCCGAATTGAAAAGCTCGCCCCACGCGAAGAGCGCGCGGTACCCGTCGGTGGCGACAGCCTCGACGATCAGCGTGCGCGCGCCGCGGCCATCGACCTCGGGCGCCGTGCGCAGCAACAGGTCGCGCATCAAGACGCCGCCGTAGCGGACCGACTGCTCTTGCATCGGTGCCGACGCCGCGCCCGGCGCAGACACGGTGCGCCGCTGCACGCGCTCGACCTGCGGCAGCGCCGCAAGGTCGGCCTCGGTCAGGCGCCTGGGCTCGACTGTCGACGGCGAGCGCACCGACAGCCACGTGGCCTTGGGAGCGTCCGCATCGGCAGGACACGCAGCCTGTGTCGGCGTCGCCACCGACGCCGCCGTCGCCGCTGCCAGGAACAGTGCCGCCGCCCACGCTGCCTTCATCGGCGCGATCCTGCCAGCGCCATCACGTCAACGCGATATGCAACGCCCGCCATATCGCCCAGCAGCCGCGCGGTTCGCACAATGAGCCATGAATGCATGCTGGTGTGTCAGTTGGAGACAGGCCTCGAGCGTCGCGATGCCCATGGCCATGATGGTGTCGCTCTCCCAGGCACAACCCGCGTCCGGCTCGCCCACGTCCGGTTCGGCGTCGTCGCCCGACCCCTTGACGGTCTACGCCGCGGTCAGCCTGCGCACGGCGCTGACCGCGGTGGCCAAGGACTTCGAAGACGCCACCGGCACACGCGTTCGTTTCGTGTTCGGCGCGTCGGGCCTGCTGCGTGACCGGCTCGAGAAGGGTGAAGCCGCCGACGTCTTCGCGTCGGCCAACACGGAGCATCCACGCGCGCTGCACGCTTCGGGCAAGGCCCAGCCCGCCCGCGCGTTCGCCCGTAACGCGTTGTGCGCCCTGGCCGCCCCCACGTTCGACCTTCGCGGCAAGACGCTGGCGCAACGGATGTTGGACGACGATGTGAAGCTGGGCACTTCGACACCGAAGGCGGACCCTTCGGGCGACTACGCCTTCGAGATGTTCGATCGCATCGAGCACACCGGCGCCGCCCCCGTGGGCTCGGCTGTGCGGCTGAAGGCGAAGGCGCTGCAACTGACCGGCGGCCCACAGTCGCCACCGCCGCCGCCCGATCGCAACGCCTACGGCGTGCTCGTGGCCGAAGGCAAAGCCGATGTGTTCATCACCTACTGCACCAGCGCGGTCGCGGCCGCGCGGGAACATCCGTCGCAGCGCGTTCTACCAGTGCCGGATTCGATCAACGTCACGGCTGACTACGGCCTGACGATCCTCGGGTCGGCTGCACCCGGCGCTGCGCGCTTCGTCGACTTCCTGATCGGCGGGCAAGGCCAACGCAGGATGACCGAGCACGGGTTCAGGCCGCCGACCTAGCTAAATCTTCGTCGCTGTCGGCCGCTTCCCCATCGGCTTGCGCGCACGCGATGTGCGCGGCCGAGGGAACGACCACCACGGCAGCGTCTTCGATAGCGACAGCACCTTCCCGGCCTGATCGATCGGTGCGTAACCCGGCAGCGCGTCGAGCGCCGCGCGCCACGCGGCAGACGACAGCAGCTCACGCAGGCGTTCGAGTGCGGGCGTGTCGAGCACGTCGCGCAGACAGACGAGGTAGTAGCTTTCCTCGACGATCGGCACGAAGGCCAGGCTGAACTCGTGCGCCGCAGCGGCCAGCCCCGGGCCGACGTCGCCTGCCCCGGCGGCGATCGCGGCGGCCACCGCCATGTGCGTGTCTTCGACACGGTCGTCGTAGCCATCGATGGCCGAGCGTGCGACGCCCGCGGCGTCGACCAGCGCGTCGATCATCAGCCGGGTGCCGCAGCCCGTGGACCGGTTGACGAAGCGCAGGCCCGGGCGCGCGAGGTCCGACACACCCAGCACGCGAGCGGCCCATGCCCGTTGCATCATCAGCCCCTGCTGGCGCCGGTGGCACGCGATGATCTTGTGCTTGCCGGGTTGCAGCCACGGCTTGTGCGCCTGCTCCACGGCACGCGCGCCGACCAGCGCATGCGCGACGTGGAAGCCCGCGACCGTACAGCGCCCTTCCGCCAGATCGCGCAGCGCCTGGATGCCGCCGCAGAAGTGCTGGTCGACGTGCAGTTGCCGTTCTTGCGCGAGCCCCTGCAGATGCGGCAACGCGAGGTCATGGCTGGCATGCACCACGACCGACTCCCATCGCGCGTCCTTCGCCTCACTCATCACCTGCTCGAGCCCCAGCCGCAAGGCTTCGATGTGCGGCGTCATGCGCACACGCGCGCGTCGCTCGGCCCACAGCAGCCGGACCGCGAACGGCGTCAGCACCGCAGGCTTGCCCTTGCACCACTCGACCAAGTGCTCTTCGAGCACACCTTCCCACAACTTGATCGCACCCCAGACATGGCGGTACGAATGCGACATCGCCTCGGCGGCGGCGCGGATCGAGCCGTGGTCGTGCACCGCACTCAGCAGTTCGAACAACGGGTTGTCGATCTGCGCGCCACGTTGCGGGGTGGTCCCTATGAAGTACTGCAGGCGAATCGGGGTGCGGCTCATGTCATGCAGCGTGTGGAATGGCCCCGATGCTATCGACACCCCGACTTCGTCGTCCGGGTAAGGCGGGCGCCGTGCGAAGAACGCGCGCG
>CAVTXI010000001.1:0-226653 GCA_963738615.1 uncultured beta proteobacterium | reverse complement strand
GTCGCACGTCGATGGCTAGTGTGGTGTTGCATGCTATGCGGCACATAAAACCGCGTCTTTGCCGCCCTGGCGTCGTTACAAATCCTCGCGATACAACGACGTATCGCTGCGGTTTGCGCCTAGCCAGGACGACAAATCCATCGGTTTCATTAAGTGCCGCATAGCGTGCAACACCACACTAGCCGTCGAAGTGTTCCACGCGGTCGGGCTGCAGAACCGGACAGGCTCCCCCTATGGCTTGCCGCGGTTGTGGACATCGCAGCTGCGCGTTTCAGGCTGGCATCCGCCCTCCGATACCTCAGGGCGACCCTTCGATACCTCAGCGCGAACGGGTTGTTTGTGCTTGCCCTTCGGTACCTTCAGGGCGAACTACGCGGGTGAGGCGAGCATGAGCGCCCAGCGTTCGCGCAGTTCGTGCTTGACGAAGGTGCCGATGAATGCCCGCTCGGCATCCGGAAGAACCATCGGCGGCATCAGGCGCCGATGCCGGCGACAAACGCGCCGTGGCGCTGCTCGAGCATCGCCTGCTCCGCCGCCCGCGGCGCGAACTCCGCGCTGACCGGCGGCTGCGTGCACACCGTTGCCTCATCAGCTCCCGCACACAAAGCAAGGTGCGCAGAAGTCGGAAGGTCCGAGCTCGGGTTCCTCGTCCGCGAGTGGCGGCAGCAGCCAAGGCGCCGGTAGCGCCGGAAATCTGATGAACCAGATTGCCACGGATGGCGCGGAGGCGATGGGCGAAACCGGTGAAGGTGGGAAGAAGAAGAGTTGGTACGAGGCGCTGTCCGACGCACTCGGTAAGGTCCTGGATGCACAAGCCGAGAAGATCCAAGGTCTGTCGGACAAAGTCAGCGGCATGAGCGGGGACGACTCTGACAAGCCGAGCGTGATGACCGAGTTGCAATCGGCATCGCAAAAGATGAGCTTTCTCATGAGCGCGGCCAACGATGTTCTGAAGACCATCGGTCAGGCGCTTGCGAAATGGCGCGCAAGCAATAACTTGAGTAAGCGCAGGTTCGGCCGGGCGCTGCGGCGTCGGCCGCGACGGAAGCGCGCGCTCGGCAGTGCCTGGGCCCGCACCCGCCGACTTTGACTTGGTTGCGGATCGCGAGAGAAATCCACGGCTCTGGGGCAAGTGGAAGAAGAGCGGAGGACAGCTATCAGCTCAAGTTCGCTGATCGCGACTTCGGGCTTCTTCTATATCAGCCATAATCAGCCATATCAGCCATATCAGCCGTCATTGGCAAAAGCATCTGGTTCGAAGGCATGCAGCTTTCCAACTCCGAGCCTTGATCCGGGGTTCACCGAGCGACCCCCGGGAATGGATCAACCTCGCGACGACCCGCCGCTGATCGTCGATACCAATCGGAACGGTCGCCCCCCGCCTTCGGCCATCGGGTCCGGCAACCATCCGCCGATCACGGCCCCGTCGATCGTGCCGTCCGGGCGAATGACATAGCCTTCTTCGCTCGGCTGTCCGCCCGCGGCCGAGCGAATGCGGTTGCACCACAGCGCGCGCTGACCATCCCATCGCTCGAGCGACCACGTCACGGTGTCGCTGGCAGTGGGCTGGACCGAGCGCGAAGCCGGTACCACCGCGTGGTCGAACAAGCGGCCCTGTTCGCCGATCGACGCGAACTCGGGTAGCGGCTCGGCACGAAGTATCTGGGTGCGCAGTTGGCCGAATTCGACCTCGACGAAGATGGCTCGCCGAAGGTCGACGCACGACACGCTCGAATATTCGCTCATCAGCGCGGTATTTCGCAGCATGCCGACGGTGCGTCGATATCTTGTGCGCTCGGGTTTCGGTGGGCCCGGGTCGCGGATCGGATCGACACGCAGGCGAATCGCCAAGCCGTCGTCCGCTTCGCTCACCAACTGAAACTCATGCGGCAACAGCGCCAGGTTTCGCAGCGCCGCCGCCAATGCAAACCGGCCCGGCTTCGCGCCTTCGACGAGTGTTCCATTTGTTACTTCAGTGACCATGAGATGCTCTTATGTTCGGCAAGTTTCGAGCGTACAAGCTGAGTCGCACGCGTCGCGTCGGCGGTTTGTGCATCGATCCGAAAACCGACGTAGCAGCAGCAGTATGACCAAGACAAACAGCATAACCAGTGTGGGCGAACCGTCCTATCGAGTCGTCACCCTCGATGAGACGCGCGCCGGCGAGTTGGCTGCTCTGCGCAAGCGGTGCTATGGGTTGTCGAAGAGTTTCGAGTGGTTCGACGAGCGGGCACTCGACTGGAGCGCGGACGATGCTGTGTCGGTGGTGCTCGGCGTGCTCGACGCCGACGGCGTGCTGGTGTCGTCGGTGCGCGCGACGATCCGCCGCGATCGTGATGCCGTCGAGAGCATGCTGATGTATTCGACGCGTGGCGTGCCCGCGCGGTTTCCCGCGTTGATCGGGGCACGTTCGGCCACCGAGCCGGCCCACGCGCGCCACGGGCTGGCCGGTGTGATGCGCTGGGTCATCGTGTCGCAGGCTCGCCGTCTGCGGCTGGGGTCGATCACCGGTGTGGTCTACGACGACGCGCCGCGCGTGCGCAGCATGCTGGCCCAAGGCTACGAGTTCTACGATCCGCCGCAGCATTGGGACCGCGAAGCGCGGTTGCGTGCGCGGCCGATCATCATCAGCATGCCGGCGGCCAACTATGCACAGTCGCTGGCCACGATCGAGTCGCAGTTGGGCGCGGCGCTCGAGCGCGCTACGTTCGACGCGACAGCGCTCGATGCAGCTTTCGACCTGCACGCGGCTTCGGTCGATGTCGGCGCTCGAGAGGCGCGAACAGCATGAGCAGCTGGGTGGTTGGAGTCGACGACGTTCCGCACACGCAGACGATCTGGGACCACATCCTGCACACGACCGACATGCGCACGATGATGCGCGACGTGAAGCCGAGCGTGAAAGCAACGGACACCCCAGGGGTCATTCGCGTGCCGCACACGCTCGACATCGATGCGCTGCGCCACGCCTACCTGGCCTGCGAACGCGACGTCGGCGAGTTGCGCGGGTTCACCACGGCCGCCGACGCGTACGGTGCCGCGCCCAGGCCGGCCGCCTACGTCGGCTTTTCGCTCACCTGGAATCCGCATCACATCGACCATGTGGCGCCGTTCTATTCGACGCTGGGCACGCCGCGCAACAAGGCGGGCGAGTTCTTCGCGCTGGCACGGCCGAGCGAACAGCCGGTGCGGAAGAACTCGTACTGGGACGCGTACGGGTTCAACGCGGTGCATCCCGTCATCGCGAAGCACTTCGGCCCGTTCTTCGAGCGCTTCCGCCTGACGCTCGTGCGCTCGCGGGCGGCCACGCTGCGCTGCGCGGAGCGCGAGCGGATCAACTCGCCGGAATTCATGTGGCATCTCGACGAGTCGGCGTTCTGCAATCTGCGGGTGAACGTGCCGCTGATCACGGCGCCGGAATACCTGATGGAAATCGACTCCGAGTACCGGCACCCGTCGCTGCCGCAACGCCGGGTGGGCGCGAACATCCGGTGGTGCGGCCGCCTCGAAGTCGGTCAGTGTTATTCGTGGGACACCGAACTTGCGCATCGCGTGTTTGCCGACGGCGCGCCAAGCATCGATCGCGTCCACCTGGTGTTGGGCTTTTCGCCGTGGTTCGATTTTGATCCCGCGGCGCGCGCGTGGCGGTCGAACGAGTTCTACGGCAAGGTTCATCCGCTCGACATGGCGGCACGGGGCCTGATGTTTCGCGACGCGTGAGCCTGCGTTTCAAGACCAACCTGCTCGAGCACGCGAAGAGCGTGGGCGCACTGGGCGCGCGCGAACGACGCGCGGGCGTTCGTCGACCTCGATGGTTTGAAGCTCGGCGTTCGCCGCGGGTCGCGGGTGATCGAGTTCGCGGCCCAATACGTGGGGCATCGCCCTGACGGCTCGCTGGGCTACTTTTCCGAAGTCGGCCCGGCGTGCATCGGCTTCGTCGGCTGGCTGCCGTATCCGGTGCAGCGCTGGGATCTGTCGACGAGCAAGCTGGCGTTCAAGGCTGCGATGCGCCGCGCCGGGGTACAGGTGCCCGCCGGCTGGACCGATCTTCGCGCCATCGACGAGGCCTTCATCGTCAAGCGCGACCGGTCGGCGTTCGGCTACGGCATCCGTGGGCCGTTCGCGCCTGCTGCGGCGCGCGACGCGGGCTTTCACCTGCGTGACGGCGAATTCGCCGAGGCGTTCAAGACCAGCCGGATCGCGCGCGCCTGGTATTGGGCGGGCGCTCCCGCGGTGCTCGAAGTGTTCGCGATGCCGTGCGTGCTCGGCGACGGGAAATCGAGCGTCGATTCGCTGCTTCGCAACAGGCTCGGTGCGGATGTGGAACTGCCGACCGGCACCGACGAACTCGCGCGCTGGCAGGGCTTCGATCTTCACCGCGACGTGCCGGCCGCGGGCCAATCGTTGATGGCCGATTTTCGCTACGTGTCGCCGTTCAACCCGACGCTCTACGAGAACAGCAACCGCTGGGCCGAGCTGCGCGACACGAGCATCGGCAGCGCGTTCACCGACGCGGGACAGCGCCTCTGGCCGCTCATCCCCGATGCGCCCTCCCAACCGAAGGCGTTCGTGCTCGACGCGATCGTCGACGACGCCGATCGCGTCTGGTTCCTCGAGATCAACAGCAACGCGCAGCTCCATCCTGATCTGTATGGGCCGATGCTGGACGGCTTGTTCCGGTAGGTCGCGGTTCGAGGAGGCCGACGCGGATGGTTTCAGCCCAACTGTCAACCTCCAGAACGGCCAGCACCGCGCCGATAACGCTCGAGCTGGCGATATTCGAAACTCTCCTTCGACAGCTCGTACCGCTGCGCGACCGCCCCCGACGGGTCATAGGTTGTCGAACGTCAGGCAGATGCCGTATTCGAAATTCGCCTCCTCCTGTAGCGCTCCGCCGGGATGGAAATACTCGACACGCCCGCTCACGACCCCACCCGAATAGTGCAGCCGGCCAGCGAGTTCGCCGCTGGTTTCATAGATCAGTTCCTCGCCGTCCTTGTATCCGCGCAGGGCGCTGAACGTGCTGGCAAGTCTTCCGCTCCTGGTTTCGTTGATACGACCGGAATACAGGTCGCCCCGGAGGCGATAGACCGGCACCTCACCGTCGAGGCTGGCTTCCAATTCGTCGAGATCGATTTCAGCCATGAGTTAAGGCGCTCCGGGGACACAGGCGTCGCGCGCCTCGATGATGGCACCCTGCCTGTGATGCCGACTCAGGCAAACATCCCCTTCAGCCCGCTCCATGCGCTCGACGCCAAGCTCTTCGCACCATCCACGGCGGCGGCCGTTCCGTCGGCAATCGCGTCGCGCACGCCGCCCAACTGCGCGCCGTAGGTGATCGCCACGCCCACGCCCACACCCACGGCAAAGCCGACCGCCGTGCCCAGGCCGGGCACGACACTGCCGGCCAGGGCACCCGCGGCGGCGGCGCCGACGATCGATCCACCAGCGACCGCAGCGGCCCCGACGACGGTGTCCGCGGTGACGTTCCCGATCGCTTGCGAGTCACCGTTCGCCAGGCCCTCGCGGTTCGTGTAGGCCGAAACGCCGGCCGACACGACCGCACCCACCGCTGTCGAGCCAAGCACGCGCGACGCGGCCGACGTGCCGAGGATCGACGATGCAGATACCCCCGAGCGCTCGGCAAGGGCGCGGCTGATGGCCGGCGTGACCGCCTGCTCGGCCTTCGCGCTGACCGCGCCGATGGCGGCACCAACGCCCGTCTGCTGGGCGATCTCCACGCCTTCCTGCGTCGTGATCTTGCCGTCCCACAGGGCCGTGGCGGTGCTGACAACGCCGCTCGCCGCGGCGCCCATCGCCCCACCCTGCCTTGCACCGGGAAGGTCTCCAGCCCGCAGCGGCGAGTAGGGACGATCGGCCGCCATGTCTCGCAGCGTGTTCGACGGCGCGCCATCGTGGCCAACAACCTCGGTCCCCGCGGAGATGGCGCGGCAGTTGGTGCACCGATCCATGGGCGCGGTCGGATGCGCGTTCATCATCGAGCGGTTGTGCAGCTGGAACGAGCCCAGGTCGGCTTCCTTGACGGGGACGCCCGTCACCGCCTCCCGCGCCTTGATCGCGGTGTCGAGTGCCACGACTTCCGAATGCGCGCCGACCGTGCCGTCACGTGGTCGCGCGACCGCGGTGCCTTGATCGAGGGCGGCCTCCCTCGCGTCGATGCGGCTGTTCACCACGGGGTGGGCGTTCTCGCGGAACTCGGCGTATTCGGCCCGGCCCGCGGCTCGCGTCATGTTGAAGTTCTTGCCGTGGTGGACCTCGCCGGTGACCATGTCGCCGACGCCGGTGACGACCGGGCCGCGCTCGGATGCCGTCTGCGAACCGATCCTCCCCGCGGCCTCGTTGCGCACGTTGCCCTCGAGTGCCTGCGCGTTCGCACTGGTCTGCTGGTGTTGGTCCGCGATGCGTGCGCCCTGTTGATGGGCGATGGCCGCCGCACCCGCTGCGTTGGCGGCTGCGCCTGCGTCGTCGCCGGCCAGGCGCTCGGCCTGCGTGGGCTCTTGCTTCAGCCCATCGATGGGCGTGTGCGGCGGCGACCACGCACGATCACCTGCTGCCGACGACTGCGGGCCGGCGTCGGGTGAGGCCGACGCACCGTGTTCGACCGTCGCGCGGTCCGCCGCGCTGCTGCTGTTGATGTTGCTCACCGGATCGGTCATGGGAACTGCTCCTTGCGATCAGGAATCCATCGCGCCGATTAAGGCGGCTCAGAGGCACCCGCGCAAGTTGGGAGTAGCCGCAATCGCACCAGGCCGATCAGAACCAACTGCGCACCGAGCCTGCCCAGTTGGGAACGGCCGCAATCAGCGCGTGCACTGCCGACACCCCGATTGGGAGTGTTCCCATACGCGCCGCCCGGTATGCTCGTTGGCAACGGAGGTTCTTCATGACGCGTCCCCGCCTCACCGCTCTCGCACTCGCCGCCACCCTCGGCGCCCTCACCGCCACGCCGCCCGCCTTCGCGCAGATGGTCCCGAAAGACGGCTTCCTGTGCTGCAACCTGCGCCTGAACGGCACCTGGGCCAGTGACGCAAACGCAGCGCGCTCGGGTGACCGCGTGTTGAAGCCGGGCACCAAGGTGATCGGCCTGGCGTATGGCTCCTCGCAGATCGACGTGGAAATCGAAGGCCAGAAGATTTCGATCGGCAACGACTACAGCCGCAGTGTCTCGATGACCGCGTTCGCCGACCGCTGGATCGTGCCGAAGGACCCGTCCGCGGCGCTGAAGACGTGGACGCCGCGCATCCAGCAGGCAGTCAAGGCCGGTCGCATCACGAACGGCATGAACCGCAAGCAGGTGCTGATGTCGGTGGGCTGGCCCACGACGACGAACACGCCCAACCTCGATGACCCGGTGTGGACCTACACCGCGTCGAACGGCTACGCCTACAAGGTCGTGTTCAACGAAGCGTGGCTGGTGAAGGCCATCAACGCCGACGCCGCGACCAAGAGCGCTGTGCTGCTGCCCTGAGGCATGCGCCTAAGCCGCATCGTCACGGTTGCTGTAGCGCTCGCAATCGCGCTGCTGATCGCTGCGATCGCGGCCCTGGTGGCGCTGGGCATTCCGCGTAACGCCGCCGGTATGGCCGCGCGCAGCGTGTGTTCGGCGGCCTTTGTCGCAGGCCGCGCGCCCGAACGTGTGTTCGACGATGACGTTCGCCCGGCCAGCGCCGTGTTGTCTCTGGTCACGGTGGAGGTCGACCGCGAGCAGCGCCGTACCGTCGGGCGCTTTGCCGGCATCTTCGAACGACATGCGCGCCACCTTGGCGAGCGCGGTTGCGTGCTCGATGCGCCGACGAACGCCAACGTTGTGGTGCCCACGCCGCCGCGTCCGGACGCCACGCCATCAGCGCAGCGCGCTGCATGGCCCGATGGCAACGCGCCGCTCGAGCCCGCGCGGTGGGGCGGCGGCATCGACGCGACGCGCCTGCAGGCGTTGGTCGACGCTGCGTTCACCGGGGCCGGTGATCCGCAAGGCGCGAACGCACGCGCGGTTGCCGTGGTGCATCGAGGCCGGTTGTTGGTCAACCGCGCGGCGCCGGGCTTCGACCTCGACACACGGCTGCACGGCTGGTCGATGTCGAAGACCGTGGTGGCGATGCTGGCGCACAAGCTCGCAGCCGAAGCCGCACTCGACACCCAGGCGCGCGTGGTCGACGTGGTGGCCGGCAAGAGGGAACCCGCGTGGGCTGCGACGTGGCGCAGCGACGCGCGCGCGTCGATCCGCGTCGATGACCTGCTGTGGATGCGCGATGGCTTGGCCAACGAAGAGAACTACGCGCCGTGGGGTGCGGTGCCGCGCATGTTGTTCGGCAGCGCCGACGTCGCCGGCCACGCCGCGTCGGCGCAGGCCGAGGCACCACCCGCAACGCGCTGGCGTTACTCGAGCGGCACCACGAACATCCTGGCGCAGGCGATGCGGTCGCGCTTCGAAGACGACGCGGCGTACTGGGCGTACCCGCGCCGCGCGCTGTTCGCGCCCATCGGCGCGCACGGCGCGGTGCTCGAGACCGACGCTGCGGGCACCTGGATCGCGTCGAGCTACCTGTGGGCATCCAGCGGCGACTGGGCACGGCTGGGGCAACTGCTGCTGGAGGACGGGCGCTGGCAGGGCCGCGAGGTGATGCCGCCGGGGTTTCTGGCTCGAGCCTCGTCACCGGCCACGGCAAGCGGCGACGGCCGCGCGTACGGTGCACAAGCGTGGCGGATCGGCGAGCCCGACACGGGCACCTGCAAGGGCGCGGTGCCGGCGGACACGATCGCGATGCGTGGCCACTGGGGCCAGATCGTCGCTGTGGTGCCGTCGCGGCAGGCGGTGGTGGTGCGCCTGGGCTGGACGTTCGATCGCGACCGTTTCGACGGCTGCCGGTTTGTCGCCGACGTGCTGTCGGCGCTGGGCGGTCTGCGCCGTTAACGTTTGGTGGATGGTGTGGTGGCTGCGCCTGGCGGCAACGCCAACGCGCGCAGCGTCTCGAGCTCGGTGCGCACCTTCACCGGAAACCCGCGGCGGGTTTTGCGGCCGTCGTTAAACAGACCTTCCCACACGGCTGCGAGCTCGTCGTGGTCGGTCCACACATCGGCGATGCGGTTCAGCACGCGTGGAAACGCCGACGCGGTCTCGACCGGCAGCGCGTACTGCGGCAGGATGCGCAACCACGCGATCGTCGTCGGCTTGAGCTTCAACTCGTCGATCGCCAACGGCTCGCGTATCTTCTCCCAGCCGTGTGGCGTGCGGTCGAGGATGGCCTCGACACCGCCCGGCAGGCGGTTCGCCACCGCCCGCGCCTGCGCGATGCTGACCGGCTCGAACTCGAGCATGCCGGACGGGCGGAAGGGTCGACCGGGCTTCATCGAGGTGACAGGAGGATGCTCACGGCGTTCATTCTTCGGGCACCTGCGACACCGCGCGAGTGAATCCCGCACATGGTGCGACGTTGCAGCACGCAAGGTGAGAACGTTGTCACGCTTGCCGCGTTCGGCGCGTGATTCAAACCTCGAGGTCGTACCCCAGGTCGACATCGCACAACGCCTGTCCGCCTCGCACGCCGAAGTTTTCGACCGGAAGCTCGATCAGCCGGACCAGCACGCACGCGGGCGGCACGCCCAGCGGCTCGAGCGCCGCGACGATGCCGGCGTAAAGGCGCCGCTTGGCCTGCACGCTGCGGCCCTGCGAGCACACGATCGTCACGCGCATGGTGCGATCGGCCGGCTCGACATCGGGCCGGCCGACGAAGCGGTCGGGCC
Source organism: uncultured beta proteobacterium (assembly GCA_963738615.1). Lineage (GTDB taxonomy): Bacteria > Pseudomonadota > Gammaproteobacteria > Burkholderiales > Burkholderiaceae_C > CAVTWY01. The sequence goes on along the minus strand of CAVTXI010000001.1, from coordinate 216,891 downwards.
GATGCACGCGCAAGAGCATGTTGCGGTTCGCCGCATCGATGCGAAAGGCGTCGACCAGCGCCCCGTGCACCGCGTCGAGCAGTGCCCGGCCCTCTTCGGGACCGTAGTCGCGGCAGACGTTGAGGGTGATGCTGGGCATAAGGACAAGAACACTAGGACTGGGACTGGGACTGGGACTGGGACGTCATGGGTCGCGCTCGAATTCGCCCCACCTCACGCCGTCATGCTCTGCTGTCACCAGCAATTCGGCCGTGTTGCGGATGTGGGCCTCGAGCGCCAGCGCGGCGCGCGCTTCCTTGCCGCAAGCGCGGCTTCGGCGATTTCGGTGTGCTCGGCGTGGACGTCGCGCGCGCTGCCGGGCAGGCGCATCGCGTAGCGCCGGTAGCGCTCGCCATGGCGCGCCAGCATGCGCAGCAGCTTGAGGGTCCACGGCGACGCGTGGGCGCCGATCAGGGTTTCGTGGAAGCGCGTGTTCAGGCGCTCCCACACGTGGCGGTGCTCGGGCCGCACGGGCTGCTCGTAGGCCGACAGTTCGTCGAAGACCTCGCGCACGCGCGCGCGCCAGGCCTCGTCGCCCTTGCGGATCGACTGGCGCAGGGCGTCGATTTCGATGTGCACGCGCAGCTCGGTCAGGTCCACCAGGTCCTGAAGCGCGATCGGCGCAACACGAAAACCGCGCTGGCCTTCGGCCACGACGAGGGCGTCGCTCACGAGGCGTGTGATGGCTTCGCGCAGGGTGCCGGCGCTGACGCCATAGCTCTGGCGCAGGTGCTCCACACGCAGCTTGTCGTCGGGCGCAAGGCGGCCTTCGATGATGTCGTCGCGCAGGCGCGCGTAGGTCTGCTCGATCAGCGTGCGCGGCTCGTCGTCGTCACGCGAGTGGGCCCTGCGCCGATGCAGTGGCTGCGGAAGGCGTGGCACGGGTCTTGCGCTGGGCGTCGCCCCGCACATCAGCGGCAGCGACCAGCGTGAGGAAGGACTTCTTGGCCATGGGTGTCAGCTGGGTGAGCTCGTCGAGTGTCGGAGCCCTGCGGGCTCGCGGGTGCTCAAGCTGGTTCGCTCCGCTCGCTGAAGACGGTAAGCGAGCTGCGGCCGGCTCAGCCCCAGGCTGCGCGCGGCGGCGGCAAGGTTGCCGCTGGCACGGTGCACGGCTTCGCGGATGAGGCCGTCTTCCAGCGCAGGCAGTGAGAGCCCGCGGCGCTGCACTTCGTCGAGGAAGACGCCGCCGCCCGGCTCGCTGCGCTCCAGGTTGCCGGCGGCGTTGATGGTGACGGTGGCGTGGCCCGGGGGCGTGGTGAAGAGATCGTCGATGTCGATGGCGGCACCGGCAGCGGCAAGGATCACGCCGCGCTCGATCAGGTTCTCAAGTTCACGCACATTGCCCGGCCAGCCGTAGCTGCGCATGGCATCCAGCGCGCGGTCGGTGAAGCCGGGCACGTGCTTGTGATGCAGGCTCGAGAACTGGCGCAGCATGGTCTGCGCGAGGGCTTCGATGTCGGGCATGCGCTCACGCAGCGGCGGGATGGTGATGGGGTAGACGTTCAGGCGGTACATCAGGTCCTGCCGAAGGCGCCCCGCAGCCACCGCGGCCTCGAGGTCAAGCGTGCTGGAGGCGATGACACGCACGTCAATCTTCTGCGCCTGCGTTGCGCCCAGGCGCTCGACCTCGCCCTGCTGCAGGCAGCGCAGCAACCGCGCCTGCGCGGGCTGCGGCAGCGCGGTGACCTCGTCGATGAAGAGCGTGCCGCCGTCGGCGCGCTCGAGGCAGCCGGCGCGTGGGCCTGCAAGCGCCACCGGCCGCGGCATCCGCGGCCGCGGAACGCGCGGTGCCGAAGAGCTCGATGTCGATCAGTTCGGGCGGCAGGGTCGGCGGCATTGAAGGCCACAAAGGGCTTGGCCGCGCGCGTGCTGAGCGCATGCACCGTGCGCGCCAGCCGCTCCTTGCCCACGCCGCTTTCGCCCGTGAGCATCACCGTGACCTGCGTGCCCGCGGCCTTGCGCATCAGCTCGGTGGCGCGGCGCATGCCGCGCGACAGACTCACCCATTCGGCCGCGTCGTCACGCGGTGCGAGCGTGGAGCGCAGCGAATCGACCTTGGATTGCAGATCTTCGATGCGCACCAGCATCGACTGCGCGTCGTAGTCGCGCGCAAGCTGCTCGCCGTCCGGCCAGGCGTCGATGGGGCGGCCTTCGATGCGGCAATGCTTGTGGCCGCAGCCGCAGCACTCCAGCTCTCGGTAGATGACACGCTGGCCCATGAAGGCGCTGACGTAGCCCGAGGCGTAGCCGATCAGCATCCAGCACACCGGCTCATCCTGCGGGCCGAAATCGCGCAGGTGGGTCTCGACCTCCCAGGAGTGATCCCAGCGCACGCGGCACAGGTGATGGCCGGCTTCGATGTCCATCTCGAAGGTTTCGATCGTGACCTGCACCGCACCCTCCAGCATGTGCAGTTGCGGCCCCACCGCGAACTGATCGACCACCGATGGCCTGCGGCCGCACCTGGCGCGCCAGCGCCGCGTCACGCTGGCCCGACGCATAACCCGTGCGCATGAGCACGCGGCGTGTGTGCTCGCGGCCAATGCTCTGCATCAGCTCGCGCCGCAGGCTGCCCAGGGCTTCGGTGTGCAGCAGCAGCATGCGATGCCCGGCCAGCCAGATCCGACCGTCACCCGCCGAGAAGTGGACCAGGCGCCGAAGATCGGCATCGGAAGGAAGTGGCAAATCCATTTTTATCGATAAAAAAGTTCTCTCAGACCTAGAATGCCGGCAACGCGGCTTCAGCATCAATTCATCAAATGGTCAATCGCCAGCCCAATCAACTCACCATATGGTCAATTTAGGCCGTCATTAAGGCGTGATGACGCCTGGGCGTCATCCGTGATTTCCCTCGTTTTATCGAGATTTCTTGTTCTTCCTCTTGGCATAAAAACCTGGTTGCGCAAGCATGCGACCCATGCCAAGCAGCGCGCAGGCCCCGGGCCCCGGACCCCAGACACGCAAGTACGTGCGGGTGCAAGAGCGCCACCCCAACGGGCTGGTGAAGTTCGAGTTCGCCGTCGGCTGGCCTGATCTGTGTTGCGAACTGGTGCTGCCCAGCCAGCATGTTCGACGACTTCTGCCAGAAGCACCGGGTCGAGTTCCTGACCGGGCCGAGCGAGGCGGGCATGAACACCCTGCCCGCCGACCACCCCGCGGAATAAACAGCACCAACGGAGCAAAGCCTTCATGACGAGCATCGACCTCCAGGCACGCGAGATCAAGCCGCTGCGCAACACCTTCACGCATGTGGCCAAGCACATCGGCGGCGACAAGCCCGCTACGCGCTACCAGGAAGCCACGTTCGGCGCACAGCCAACGCAGAACTTCCACTACCGCCCGACCTGGGAGCCGCAGTACGAACTCTTCGACGCCTCACGCAGCGCCATCAAGCTGGCCGACTGGTATGTGCTGAAGGACCCGCGCCAGTACTACTACGCCAGTTGGACCATGGCGCGCGCGCGCCAGCAGGAGGCGGTGGAATCCAACTACCAGTTCGTCGATTCACGCAACCTACTCGCCAAGCTGTCGGATGAGGTACGCGACAGCGTGCTGAAAGTGATGATGCCGCTGCGCCATGTGGCCTGGGGCGGCAACATGAACAACTGTTTCATCGCCGCCTACGGCTACGGCACGGCCTTCACCGCGCCGGCCACCTTCCATTCGATGGACCATTTGGGCGTGGCGCAGTACCTCACGCGACTGGGCCTTGCGCTCGACGACCCGCATGTGCTGGACGAAGGCAAGGCGCAGTGGGTGGGCGACCCGCGCTGGCAGGTGCTGCGCCGCCTGGTGGAAGACACGCTGGTGGTGAAGGATCCTGTCGAGCTCTTCATCGCGCAGAACCTCGCCATCGACGGCCAGCTCTATCCGCTGATCTACGGCAGCTACATCGACGACCACCTGGCAGCCATGGGCGGCACCACGATCTCGATGCTCACCTCCTTCATGCCCGAGTGGTACGAAGAATCGCTGCGCTGGGTTGACGCCGTGGCCAAGGTGGCCGCTGCCGAGTCGCCCGAGAACAAGGCGCTCATCAGCGGCTGGGCCAAGACCTGGGGCGACCGCGCCCAGGCGGCGCTGGCCCCCGTGGCCGAAATTGCACTCGGTGCCGAAGGGCAGGACGCCCTGGCGCAGGTGCGCGCCACCTACGACGCGCGCTGCAAGAAAGCCGGAATCCTTTAAGCGATCGACAAGGTTCTTCATCCATGTCCAAAGTCTTCATCGCGTTTCCAGGCCAACGAGGAATCGCGCCCCGTGGTCGAGGCCATCCTCGCCGACAACCCCGACGCCGAAGCGGTGTATTCACCCGGCCTCGTGAAGATCGACTGCCCCTCCAGGCTCGTGATCAAGCGCGCGACCATCGAAGAAATACTTGGCCGCAAATTCGACCTTCAGCAGATCCAAATCAACCTCGTCACGCTCTCGGGGAATATCGACGAAGACGACGACGAGTTCTCGCTGTCCTGGAAGCACTGAGCACCATGGACACGCGCGTCGTCAAGAAGAAGCTGGGTCTCAAGGAGCGATATGCGGCGATGACCCGCGGCCTCTCCTGGGACACCACCTACCAGACGCGTGAAGCCATCTTTCCGATGGACCGCTATGAAGGCATCAAGGTCCACGATTGGGATGCCTTCGCCGATCCTTTCCGCCTGACGGTGGATGCCTACTGGAAGTACCAGGGCGAAAAGGAGAAGAAGCTCTACGCCGTGATCGACGCCTTTGCCCAGAACAACGGGCAGCTTGGCGTGAGCGATGTGCGCTATCTCAATGCCATCAAGCTTTTCATCCAGGGCGTGACGCCGCTGGAGTACTACGCGCACCGCGGCTACGCGCACCTGGGCCGGCAGTTCAGCGGCGACGGGCTGCGGATCGCGTGCCAGTTCCAGTCGGCGGACGAGTTGCGGCACTTTCAGACCGAAACCCATGCCATCAGCCACTACAACAAGTTCTTCAACGGCATGCACAGCTCGAACCACTGGTTCGACAACGTCTGGTATCTCTCGGTCCCGAAGTCGTACTTCGAAGATGCACTGACGGCCGGGCCTTTTGAGTTTCTCACCGCCATCAGCTTCAGTTTCGAATACGTGCTGACGAACCTGCTGTTCGTGCCCTTCATGAGCGGCGCGGCGCACAACGGGGACCTTTCCACCGTCACCTTCGGCTTTTCTGCGCAAAGCGACGAAAGCCGCCACATGACACTCGGCATCGAGTGCATCAAGTTCATGCTGGAGCAGGACCCGGCCAACCTCCCGATCATCCAGCGCTGGATCGACAAGTGGTTCTGGCGCGGCTACCGGCTGATGACGCTGGTGGCGATGATGCAGGACTACATGCTGCCCAAGCGTGTGATGAGCTGGAAGGAAGCCTGGGAGCTCTACGCCGAGCAAGCCGGCACCGCGCTTTTTGACGACTTGGCGCGCTACGGCATCAGGAAGCCGATGGGCTGGGAAGCCGCCTGCGAAGGCAAGAACCACATCAGCCATCAGGCCTGGAACACCTTCTACGGCTATGGCGCTGCGGCCGCCTTCCACACCTGGGTACCCGGCGAAGAAGAAATGAAGTGGCTGGAGAAGAAGTACCCCGACAGCTTCCGCAAGTACTACCGCCCGCGCCTCGAGCACTACGCCGAACGCGCCGCCAAGGGCGAGCGCTACTACAACAAGACGCTGCCGATGCTGTGCACCGTCTGCCAGATCCCGATGCTCTTCACCGAGCCCGGCAACCCGCGCTGGATCTGCTATCGCGAAAGCGAGCACGAGGGAGAGACCTATCACTTCTGCAGCGACGGCTGCAAGAGCATCTTCGACCACGAGCCGCAGAAGTACATCCAGATCGTGGCTGCCGGTGCACCAGATCCTGCAAGGCCACTGCTTCAAGCCCGATGTGGATCCAAGCGCCCCCGGCTTCGACCCGATGGCCGCGGTGCTCGACTACTACCGCATGAATGTCGGTCGAGATAACCTTGATATCGAAGGCAGCGAAGACGCACGCAACTTCGCCGACTGGGGCGCGGGGCAGAACCCGAAGGAAGGCCAACTGTGACCGTCCTTGCCCTGGCGCCCTACGACTTCCCGGCCAAGGACGTGCGGGCGAACTTCGCCCAGCCCCTGATGTACTTCGGCTGGGACGAACACATGATGTTCTGCGCGCCGCTGGCCGTGCCGATGGACCTGAACACCCGCTTCGACGCCGTGATCAGCCGATGTGCTGCCGCAGTTGTATGGCGAGCACCCCGACTTTGTGCGCATTGACTGGCCGCGCGTGCAGTGGTTCATGGGCCCGCGCTTCTTCACACCCAGGCTCGAGCGCCACGCTGGCCGAGCAAGGCTTCAAGCACAAATCAGTACTGCGATTTCGCACGCCGGGGCTCGAAGGCATTCGAGGTTCCTGCGGCTGACAAGTTTTGATTCTTCTTCCGTGTCGGCGCGTAGCCCCCGGCGTCACGGATCCAGCAAACCGAGGGCTGAGACAAGCATCAGGAGACTTGACCCCATGAAGATCAAACTGCTCGCCGGTGCGCTCGTCGCCACCGGCTTCATCGCTAACCCCGGCCATGGCACAGGACAAATGTGGCATGGCCACTGGCAAGAAGGCCACGGGTGAGCCGATCCAACTCGGCGCCGTGGTCGGCAAGACGGGCCCCGAAGACTTTTCCTCGGGCACCGCGGCGGCCGCTGCCTACTTCAAGTGCGTGAACGAAAACGGCGGCATCAACGGCCGCCCTGTCGCCTACACCGTGCAAGACGACACCTGGAACCCCGAGGTCGCGGCACAGGCCGCGTCCAAGCTGGTGAAGGACACGAAGGTCGTCGGCATGGTCGGCAGCTCCAGCTTCGTGGAGTGCGGCGCGAACAACAAGCTCTATGAAACCGAAGGCGTGGCCGTGATCTCCAGCGTGGGTGTGCCGCGCGCATGTTTCTTCGGCAAGAACTACATCTCCTTCAACTCCGGCCCGCGCCAATCGACGGTGGGCGCCGCGCAGCATCTGGTGGAGCAGCAGAAGGTGAAGAGCCTGACCTGCGTTGCCCCCGGCATCCCCGGCTTTGGTGACTGGGTTTGCGGCGGTGTGGAGGCCTACGGCAAGGCCGCGGGTGTGGCGGTCAAGTCGGTGATCTTTGATCCGGGTGCGCTCGACGGCAACGCCATCGCCTTGCAGGTAGCCGCCGCCAAGAGCGAAGGTGTGGTGCTGGGCATGCCGCGCGGCATGATGCTGCCGATCCTGACCGCCGCCGAGCAGCAGGATCTGGGCAAGACCATGAAGCTGGGCCTGCCCACGTCGGCCTATCACGCCGACATGCCGAAGGCCGTGGGCAAGTACTGGGCCGGCAAGACCGTCGTGCACATGGAGCTGCAACCGATGGACCAGGATGGCCCCGACAACGCCAACTGGAAAGCCATCATGACGAAGTTCGGCAACAAGAACGACCCGCGCGACACCTTCTCGCAGGCCGGTTATCTGTCGGCCAAGGTTGCGACCGAAGCGCTGCTGGGCATCAAGGGCACCATTGATCGCAAGGCAACCTTCGAAGCCTTCAAGGCGGTGAAGAACTTCAAGAGCGACATGATGTGCGGCCCCTGGTACTTTGGCGGCGCCGATCGCCACCAGCCCAACCACATGGGCCGCGCGGCCGAGCTCACCGCCACCGGCTTCAAGACGATTGCGGCCTGCTACCAGTCCAAGGACGCCGAACTCGCCGACGTGCTCGACTTCGAGTCGAAGAACGCCGCGATGGTGAAGTGAACTGAAGCGAGCGAAGTGGTCAGAACCCCGATGAGCTGAGCATGGAAAGCCTTCTGCCCTTCCTCGTCGTCGGCATCAGCGTCGGCTCGATCTACGCCCTCTCGGGCGTAGGTCTGGTCGTGCTGTACCGCGCCAGCGGCGTCGTCAACTTTGCCTATGGCGCGCTCGGCGGCCTGGCGGCGATGGTCTGCTGGCAGGTCATCGATCTCGACTACGCCGAGTGGATGGGCTGGATGGCGGGCATCGCGAGTGCGACGCTCTTGTCGTGGGGTTATGGGCGCTTCATCGCGCCCTCACTCACCCATCAGGACCGCATTGTTCGCGCGATGGCCACGCTTGGCTTCGCGCTCATGATCATGGGGACGGCGCAGTGGTATTGGGGCGATAGCCCGCGCCGCCTCACGCTGCCGGGTGATTCTGGTGGCATCGAATATGACGGTCGCCGGCTTATCAGCTACACGCGCGTGGCGGCTCTGATGCTGGCCGCCGGCGCCACGCTTGGCATGTTGTGGCTGCTGGCCAAAACCCCGCTGGGCCTGCGCATGCGCGCGCTGCAAAGCAACCGCGTGCTGAGCGCGCTGGCGGGTGTGCGCATCAAGCGCGTGGACTCCTGGGCCTGGTTGCTGGCGGGCCTGTTCGCGGGCGTCAGCGGCCTCTTCATGGGCAACATGGTGCGGCTCAACCCGACCGTGCTGACCTTCCTGGTGATTCCGGCGATGGCTGCGGCGATGGTGGGCCGCATGAACTCGCTGGGCTGGACGGTCGTGGGCGGCATGTTGATCGGCGTGATCGAAGCGCTGGCCACTTTGCAACCGGGGCTGCAACGCTACGGCTCGGCCACGGCCTTTGTCGTCGCGATCCTTGCAGTGTTGTGGCAGCAGCGCAAAGGCATCGGCCTGTCGCGCGACAACAGCCATCTCGAATAAGACACGACAAAGCATGGCCAAGAAAGACAAACCCGACGTTCCACCCGGCAGCCCGTGGCAGAAGGTGCTGCCGATGCTGGTGAGCTTCGGCGTGGTCGCGCTGATCGGCCCTTGGTTGTTTTCGTCTTACTGGCTCAACACCTTCACGTCCGTGGCGTGCCTGATCCTCGTGTCGGGCACGGTGTCGCTGCTCTACGGACAGTTGGGCATGGTGTCGCTGGCGCAGTTTGCGCTGTCGGGCGTGGGCGGCTGGGTCACGCTGCGCCTGGTGCACGGCCTGGGGCTGCCCTTCGAGATCTGCCTGCTGCTCGGCGTCGGTGGTGGCCGGCATCTTCGGCCTGCTGGTGGGGCTGCCCGCACTGCGCATGCGCGGCCTGTACCTCGCGCTGATCACGCTGATGGTGGCGGCGGCGTTCCAGGTGGTGGTCAACGTCATCGGTTTTCCTGACGGCGGCGAGGGCTTCACCGGTAAGGTGGTTGCAGGCCAGCGTGTGCTGATCGAGCGCCCCTGGATCGCGAAGAGCGACGGTGCCTACTTCGCCTACGTGATGGTCTGGTCCGCAGCAGGCATGGCACTCATCGAATGGTTGCGCGCTTCGCGCGCGGGGCGCGCCTGGGCGTTGATCCGCAAGAGCGAAGCGGCCGCCATTGCCGCGGGTGTGAGCGTGGTCGGCTACAAGGCTGCGGCTTTTGCACTCGGTGGCGCGCTGGCCGGGCTTGCGGGCGGGCTGATCGCGGGCCTCAACGGCCAACTCGACAACACCGGCTTTCACGCCAGCCAGTCGATCCTTGCCTACGCCCTCACGGTGGTGGGTGGCGCCTACCACTGGATGGGCTCGGTCTTCGCCGGCCTGCTGATGCGCGCGATGCCGGCGCTGCTCAACGACCACGGCGTCGATGGCAACCTTGCCAACGTCTTCTTCGGTTTTGCGCTGCTGGTCTCGCTGATCCAGGGCCGCAAAGGTCTGGCGGGTTCGCTGGCCGATTTCTACAAGTTCGTGCGCATGAGCCGCATCGTCGAAGGCTCGCTGCAATGGGCGCTGGTTTCCATCGGTTTGGCGGTGGCGAGCGCCATGCTGGGCTGGACCAGCTTTGCAGGCGCACTCTTCATCGTGTTGATCACTCTGCTGTTTCGCATGGCGATTCCTGACGTGGCCTGGCTGCTGCTGGGCTTCTTCGGCAAGCGTGTGCAGGACAAAACCGAGGACATCGAAGGCGCGCTGTCGCTGAAGCTCTCGGGCCTCGTTGAATCCATCGGGCTCGTGCCCGACCATCGCCTGCTCAAGCGCACGCTCAACGCGCTCTTCATCGGCCTCTTCGTCGCCTGGGTCGCCTGGGGCGTGTTCGACGTGCCCTACTGGGCGGGCCTGGCGCTGGTGTGGGCCGCGATGGCGATCAAAGCAGGCATTGAATGGGCTGTATACCCGCACGTCCTGCCGATCCGCCAGCGCATCGATCAGAAGTACCCGAAGCCGCACGCGGCGTACCGCTGAGGATTCACGATGATCGAAATCGACAATCTTTCAGTGCAGTTCGGCGGCGTCAAACCCATCGACGGTTTGACGGTGAAGCTCACGCGGCCCATCGTCGGCCTGATCGGCCCCAACGGCGCGGGCAAGACCACGCTGCTCAACGTGCTGTCGGGCTTTGTCACGCCCACGCGAGGCAGCGTGAAGGTCGACGGCCAACTGCTCACCGGCGTGCCGGCACACCGCCGCGCCAGCTTCGGATTGCGGCGCACCTTTCAAACCGACCAGATCGCCGAAGACCTCAGCCTGAAGCAGAACGTGCAGGCCATCGCCGATCAGGTGCACTACGACAGCCATGCCGACTACGAGAAGGCCGTGCACTCGGCGATCGACTTCGTGGGCCTGTCGCACCGCCTCGAACCGGCGCGGCAGTGACCTGTCGACCGAAGAGCGCCATCTGGCCGAGATTGCCAAGGCGCTGATCGGCAAGCCGAAGCTCGTGATGCTCGACGAGCCCGGCGCCGGCATGAGCGAAAGCGAATCGGCCCACCTGACCCGCGTGATCCGCGACATCCCCTCCTACGCCAAAGCGCAGGTCTTCCTGATCGACCACGACGTGGCCCTCATCGCGGCCTGCTGCCATGAAACGATGGTGCTCGACTTCGGCAAGCTGCTCGCCCTCGGCCCGACACGCGATGTGCTGAAAGACCCCGAAGTGCAGCGCGCCTACCTTGGCAGCTTCGATACGCTGGAGACGGCATGAACACGCCCAACACGGGTGAGCCACTCAGGATCGACAACCTCGTCATGGTGCGCGGAACCAAGGCCGTGACCGACGCCATTGAGCTTCGTGTGTCGCGCGGCAAGATTACGGCACTGCATGGGTGCCAATGGCGCCGGCAAATCGAGCACCGTGCTGGGCATCGCGGGCGTGATCGAACCGGCCTTCGGCGAAATCTGGCTCGAGGGCAAAGACATCGCAGGCCTGGAGGCCGATGAGATTCGGCGCCTCGGCATTGCCACCGTGCCCGAGGGCCATCAGGTGCTGCGTGAGCTGACGGTGCGCGACAACCTGCGCGTGGCGGCCAGTGATCTGCCCCGTGGCGAACAGGCCGCCGCCCTGGAACGCACGCTCGAACTCTTTCCGGAATTGAAAGACAAACTGCCGCAACCGGCCGGTGATCTCTCCGGCGGCCAGCAGCAGATGGTTGCGCTGGCGCAGGCGCATGATGGTCAACGCCCAAGTTCCTGGTCGTTGACGAGTTGAGCTTCGGCCTGGCTCCCACCATCGTCGCGCGCCTCGTGCCAGTGATCCGCAACATTGCGGCACAGGGCATCGGCGTGCTGCTGATCGAACAGTTCACGCATCTGGCGCTTGCCCTGGCCGATCACGTGTACGTGATGTCGCGGGGAAAAGTCTCTTACGACGGCGAGCCAGGAAAGCTTCGGGCCGATCCCGACATCCTGCACCGCGCCTACTTCCCTGTCAGTGACCGCGAAGCCGTCGGCCTCGCCTGATTTTCACAAGGAGTTTTCCATGGATGCCAAAGTCGTCAAGAAGAAGCTCGGTCTGAAGGATCGCTACGCCGCGATGACACGTGGCCTGCACTGGGAGACCACCTACCAGCCGATGGACAAGGTCTTCCCCTTCGACAAGTACGAAGGCATCGTCATCCACGATTGGGACAAGTGGGAAGACCCCTTCCGTCTGACGATGGACGCCTACTGGAAGTACCAGGGCGAAAAGGAGAAGAAGCTCTACGCCGTGATCGAGGCCTTTGCGCAGAACCACGGCGAGCTGGCCGTGACCGACGCGCGCTACATCAACGCGCTGAAGCTCTTCATCCAGGGCGTGACGCCGCTCGAGTACTACGCGCACCGCGGCTTTGCGCATGCCGGCCGGCAGTTCACCGGGCGCCGGTGCGCGCGTGGCCTCGCAGATGCAGAGCGGTGGACGAGCTGCGGCATTTCCAGACCGAAACCCACGCCATCAGCCACTACAACAAATACTTCAACGGCATGCACAACGCCAACCACTGGTTCGACAACGTCTGGTACCTGTCGGTGCCCAAGAGCTTCTTCGAAGACGCCTACTCGGGCGGGCCCTTCGAGTTCCTCACCGCCGTGAGCTTCAGCTTCGAGTACGTGCTGACGAACCTGCTGTTCGTGCCTTTCATGAGCGGCGCCGCGCACAACGGCGACATGAGCACCGTGACCTTCGGCTTCAGCGCGCAGAGCGACGAGAGCCGCCACATGACGCTGGGCATCGAATGCATCAAGTTCATGCTGGAGCAGGACCCGGCCAACGTGCCCATCGTGCAGCGCTGGATGGACAAATGGTTCTGGCGCGGCTATCGCCTGCTGACGCTGGTGGCGATGATGCAGGACTACATGCTGCCCAAGCGCGTGATGAGCTGGAAAGAAGCCTGGGAGATGTACGCCGAATCCAACGGCGGCGCGCTGTTCGATGATCTGGCACGCTTCGGCATCCGCAAGCCCAAAGGCTGGGAAGACGCCTGCGAAGGCAAGGACCACATCAGCCATCAGGCCTGGTCCACCTTCTATCAATACGCGCACGCCGCGGCCTTCCACACCTGGCTGCCCACCGAGAGCGAGATGGACTGGCTGGCCAGCAAGTACCCCGACACCTTTGACAAGCACTACCGCGCACGCTTCGAGCATTGGGGCAAGGTGCAGACGCGACCCGAAGGAAGGCCGCTGGTTCAACCAGTTCCTGCCGATGCTGTGCCAGATCTGCCAGGTGCCGATGCTCTTCACCGAGCCGGGTGACGCCACGCAGATCTGCTTTCGCGAGTCGGAGTACTTCGGTCAGAAATACCACTTCTGCTCGGACCACTGCAAAGAGATCTTCGACCACGAGCCCAAGAAGTATGTGCAGGCGTGGCTTGCCGGTGCAGCAGATCTATCAGGGCAGTTGTTATCCCGAAGACATCAACCCGGCCTCACCCGGCGACAGCCCGGTGCGCGAGGTGCTGCGCTACTACGGTGTGCAGGGTGGCAGCGACAACGGTGACTTCAACACGAGCAAAGACCGCCAGAACTTCGCCGACTGGAGCGGCCGCCGTGCGGTGGCTGCGGAAAAGAAGTGAGCATGACGACCACGACAAGCGCCTTGTCGCGCAGCACGGCAAGACCCGCGACGACAGACTACCTTTGCACCGTGGGCGACTACCCCATGCGCCAGCGGGACAGCGAAGACAAGTTCTACGGCAAGCGGCTGATCTTCCTGAGCTGGGAAAACCATCTCATGTACGCAGCGCCATTCTGCGTGCCGCTGCCGCCCAGCCTGCCCTTCGGCGCACTGGTGCGCGATGTGCTGCCCATGCTGTATGGCGAGCACCCCGAGTTCGAGGCCATCGACTGGCATCGCGCGCACTGGTTCAACTCGAAGCAAGCGCTTCATCCCCGACTTCGGTAAATCGCTCGAGCATCACGGTTTGTCGCACAAGTCGCTGATCCGCTTTCGCACGCCGTCACTCGAAGGTTCGCGCGGCAGCAAGGGCTTCTGAAACACGCCAAGCGTCATGAGTCAACAACTCACCATCGAACCCCTGGGCGCGACGATCGAGGTCGAAGAGGGCCAGACCATCCTTGACGCCGCGCTGCGCCAAGGCATCTACATTCCGCACGCCTGCGGTCACGGCCTTTGTGGAACCTGCAAGGTGCAGGTGAACCAAGGTGAGGTGGATCACGGCGCCGCGAATCCCTTCGCGCTGATGGACTTCGAGCGAGACGAAGGCAAGGCGCTGGCCTGCTGCGCCACGCTGCAAAGCGACGCCACCATCGAAGCCGACATCGACGAGGACCCGGATGCACGCATCATTCCGGTGCTCGACTTCGCCACCAGTCGTGCAGTCCATCGAGCAGCTCACACCCACGATCAAGGGCATCACGCTGAAGCTGGATGCGCCGATTGATTTCCAGGCAGGGCAATACGTGCAGTTGCGCCTGCCCGGCGTCGAAGGTGATCGGCCCTTTTCCATCGCCAACACACCCGGTGACGTGAAGAACGCGCGGAATCATCGAGATCCACGTGCGCATCGTCCAGGGCGGCGCGGGCACGGCCTACCTGCACGAGAAGCTCGAGGTGGGTGATGCGCTCACGGTCTCCGGCCCCTACGGTCGCTTCTTTGTGCGTGAATCAGCGAAAGCACCGCTGCTCTTCATGGCCGGTGGTTCGGGCCTCTCGAGCCCACGCTCGATGATCCTTGATCTGCTGGAGCGCGGCTCCACGCTCCCCATCACGCTGGTCTACGGTCAGCGCAACAAGGCCGAGCTTTATCACGACGATCAATTCAAGGCGCTGGCGGCCGAGCATGCCAACTTCACCTACGTGCCTGCACTGTCAGAAGACGCCGGCGGCTTCGAGGGCCTGAAGGGTTTTGTGCACGAGGCCGCCAAAACACATTTCAACAATGATTTCACCGGCCACAAGGCTTACCTTTGTGGCCCGCCGCCGATGATCGAAGCCTGCCTCACCGCACTGATGCAGGGGCGCCTGTACGAGCGCGACATCTACACCGAAAAATTCATCACCGCAGCCGACGCATCCAAGCCGCGCAGTGCCTTCTTCAAGCGGGTCTGAACAGCATGTTCGACTTTCGTCCCAAGGTCGACGTCACGATCACACAAACCGGCGAGACCTTCGTCTGCCCGGTGGGCGAGAGTGTGCTCAAGGGCATGCTGCGGCTGGGCCGCAAAGGCATTCCCGTGGGCTGCGTCAACGGCGGCTGCGGCGTGTGCAAGGTCAAGATCCATGAAGGCACGGTCACGCGCCTGGGCCCGATCAGCCGCGCGCACGTGAGCGTCGACGAAGAGTCGCAAGGCTACACGCTGGCATGCCGCGTATCGCCGAGTTGTGCCGTCAAGCTGGAGATCGCCGGCAAGATGGAAAAGCCGTTCACCAAGGGCCATGCCAATCAGGCGGGGCCATCCTCACCACCAACCCCCTAATACTCCAAGGAGACTGACATGGGTGTGATGCGCATCGGGCACGTGAGCCTGAGAGTCATGGATATGGAAGCCGCCAAGCGGCACTACACCAAAGTGGTGGGCATGAAGATCACCGCGGAGGACAAGGCGGGCAACGTCTACCTCAAGTGCTGGGACGAGTGGGATCGGTATTCGATCGTGCTCACACCGTCCGATCAGGCCGGCATGAACCACGTGGCCTACAAGGTGCGCGCCGAAGCCGACATCGACAAACTGCAAGCCGCTATCGAGAAGTACGGAATCAAGACCACGATGCTGCCCGAAGGCACGATGCCGGCCACGGGCCGCATGCTCCAGTTCAAGATGCCCAGCGGGCATGAAATGCGGTTGTACGCGACGAAGGAATATGTCGGCACCGAAGTCGGCAGCACCAACCCCGACCCCTGGCCCGACAACAAAACCGGCGCCGGTGCGCACTGGGTGGACCACGTCCTGCTGATGTGCGAGCTCAACCCCGAGACCGGCGTCAACCGCGTGGCCGAGAACACGAAGTTTTTTTCTGAGGTGCTGGAGTTCTATCTGGTGGAACAGGTCACTGTCGGGCCCGGCGGCGCCATTCAGGCGGCTGCCTGGCTCACGCGCACCAACACCCCGCATGACATCGCATTCGTCGGTGGCCCGAAGCCCGGCTTCCACCACGTGTCCTTCTTCCTCGACTCCTGGCATGACGTGCTGCACGCCGCCGACGTGATGGCGAAGAACAAGACCAAGATCGACGTCGCGCCCACGCGCCACGGCATCACGCGCGGCGAGACGATCTACTTCTTCGACCCGAGCGGCAACCGCAACGAAACCTTCGCGGGCCTGGGTTATCTGGCGCAACCCGATCGCCCGGTGACCACCTGGACCGAAGACCAGTTGTGGACCGGAATCTTCTATCACACGGGTGAAGCGGCGCCTTCGTTTGTCGAGGTCTACACCTGACGAATACCTGACGGAGATACCTGCCATGAAGACCCACAGCGTCGCCCAGGCCTGCATCACCGACGCCGCGGCGCACCGCGCCGTCGAGGCGGCGGTGCAGGAAGCGCGGCGCCTGGGCATTCGCATCAACGCCGCCGTGACCGACCCCTCGGGCACGCTGATGGCGTTCTTGCGGATGCCCGGCGCTTTCGTGCACTCGGTGGAGATCGCCATCGACAAGGCCCGCACCGCTGCGGGCTTCGGCTTTGCAACCTCGAAGTGGAAAGACATCGTCGGTGGCGACGCCCTGCTCGCGGCCGGCCTGAACAAACAACCCGGCCTCGCCATGTTCGGCGGTGGCCTGCCGATCGACGAAGACGGCCAGCGCATCGGCGGCATCGGTGTCTCCGGGGGATCGGCCGAGCAGGACGAACTGTGTGCAGCGGCAGGTCTTGCTGCGCTTCAACTAACCTGAATGTATGAATTGAATGGAGCTGGTGAAACTCTGATGAGCAATCCTGAAATCGCCAGGCAGGTCCGTACCGGATCGTTCAACACCAACCTGCACGACTGCGGCAAAGGCAAGCCGCTGCTCTTCATCCACGGCTCCGGGCCCGGCGTCAGTGCTTTTGCGAACTGGCGGCTGGTGATGCCCGAACTGGCGAAGTCGCGCCGCGTGATCGCGCCCGACATGGTGGGCTTCGGCTTCACCGACAGGCCCGCAGGCATTGCCTATTCGATGGATGTCTGGGTGCAGCAGGCGCTGGATTTGATGGACGCGCTCGACGTGCCGCAGGCAGACGTGGTGGGCAACTCGTTTGGCGGTGCACTGGCGCTTGCGCTGGCATGCCGGCACCCGCAGCGGGTGCGCAGGCTCGTGCTGATGGGCTCGGTGGGCGTGCCGTTTGAAATCACCCGGGGCCTCGACGAAGTCTGGGGCTACACGCCCTCCTTCGACAACATGCGCCGCATCATGGATTGGTTCGCCTTCGACCGCGGCCTTGTCAATGACGAACTGGCCAAGCTGCGTTATGAGGCAAGCATTCGCCCCGGCTTCCAGGAGTCTTTCTCCGCCATGTTCCCGGCGCCACGCCAGCGCTGGGTGGATGCGATGTGCAGCCCCGAGGCTGCCATCCGCGCCCTGCCGCATCAGACCCTGGTGATCCATGGCCGCGATGACCAGGTGATTCCGCTGTCCACCTCGCTCACCCTGGCGCAGTGGATCCCGAAGAGCCAGCTCCACGTCTTCGGCCAGTGCGGTCACTGGACCCAGATCGAGCACACAGCCCGGTTCAATGAACTCATCGCCAACTTCTTTGACGAAGCGGATCGCTCGAACACCATGGACACCACATCCCACCACCGCTATGGCGACGAGCTCTACACCGCACTGATCGAGCGCAAGGCCGTCGAACCGCTCATCACGCGCGAGCCTTCCATCACCATCGAAGACGCCTACAAGATCCAACAGCGCATGATCCAGCGCCGGATTGACGCGGGCGAGACCGTGGTCGGCAAGAAGATCGGCGTGACCAGCAAGGTGGTGATGGACATGCTGGGCGTGAACCAGCCTGACTTCGGCATCCTGCTGTCGGGCATGGTCTTCAACGAGGGCGAAGCGGTCGACACCGCCAGGCTGATCGCCCCGAAGGCCGAGGCCGAAGTGGCCTTCATCCTCGGCCGTGATCTCAGCGGCCCGGGCGTCACCGCGGCCGACGTGCTTCGCGCCACCGACTGCGTGATGCCCTGCTTCGAGATCGTCGACTCACGCATCAAGGACTGGAAGATCAAGATCCAGGACACGGTGGCCGACAACGCAAGCTGCGGCGTCTTCACGCTCGGCGCCACACGCAGGAGCCCACGCGACCTCGACCTCGCGCTGGCTGGCATGGTGCTCGTCGAAGAACGGCGAGATCGTCAGCACCTCCTGCGGCGCTGCGGTGCAGGGCTCACCGGTCAACGCGGTGGCATGGCTTGCGAACACGCTGGGGGAACTCGGCATGTCGCTGAAGGCCGGTGACGTGATCCTCTCAGGCTCGCAGTCGCCGCTGGTGCCTGTGGCCAAAGGCGACAGCTTCCATTGCAGCGTCGGCGGGCTTGGCAGCACCTCGGTGCGTTTCATCTGAAGGAGCACGCACCATGGCACTGAACAAAAACACCATCCTCGAACTCGCCGAGCATCTCGAAAACGCACAACCGAAAGCGCAGGACGTGGTGAAGATCACCGACGCCTATCCAGACATGGACTGGAAGGATGCCTACGACATCCAGGATGAGATCAAGCGCCGCAAGGAAGCGCGTGGCGACAAGACCGTGGGCCTGAAGGCGGGCCTCACCTCCTTTGCGAAGATGAAGCAGATGGGCGTGGATGTGCCCTGCTTCGGCTTCGTCAGCGCCAGCATGGCGCGCCCCGACGGCGGCGACATCAAGATGAGCGAGCTGATCCATCCGAAGGTGGAGGCCGAGATCTGCGTCGTGACCAAGGCCGCGCTGCGCGGGCCGGGCTGCCACGTGGGCGCGGTGATGGCAGCCATCGACTTCGTGATCCCCGCGGTGGAGATCATCGACAGCCGCTACAAGGACTTCAAGTTCGATCTGAAGAGCGTGATTGCCGACAACACCTCGGCCTCACGCTTCGTCATCGGCGGGCGTTCGCGCAAGGTCGAAGACCTTGACCTGCGCACGCTCGGCGTGGTGCTGGAGAAGAACGGCCAGATCGTCGCCATGGCCGCCGGCGCTGCGGTGCTGGGCCATCCGGCAGCCGCGGTTGCGATGATGGCGAACCACCTCGGTGAACGCGGCCAGGAGATCCCGGCCGGCAGCTTCATCATGACCGGCGGCGTCACCGAAGCCATCGCCGTGGCAGCGGGCGACAACGTACTGGTGCGCTTCCAGGACCTGGGCAGCGTGTCGATGCGCTTCGTTCCTTGAGCACCCGACGATGAACCTCGAACTCGAAGGCAAACACGCTGCCATCACCGGCTCCACGGCCGGCATTGGCTTCGCCATCGCACGCGCGTTGGCGGGCGAAGGCGCAAGCGTCACGATCAACGGGCGCACGCAGGCTGCGGTCGACGCGGCTTTGAGCAAGCTGCGTGAAGCCCATGGCACCGCAGAACCTGCAAGGCATCGCCGCGGACCTTGGCACGGCAGCGGGCTGCTCGGCTTTTGTCAGTGCGCTGGGCAAGCACAGCAAGCCGGTGGATATGCTCATCAACAACCTCGGCATCTTCGACCCCAAACCCTTCGAGTCGATCCCTGACGAAGACTGGCAGCACTTCTTCGACGTCAACGTGATGAGCGGCGTGCGCCTGACGCGTGCGCTGCTGCCCGCCATGAAGCAGCGCAACTGGGGCCGCGTGATTTTTGTCTCCAGCGAATCCGGCATCTGTCCGCCGGCGGAGATGGTTCACTACGGCATGACGAAGTCGGCACAGCTGTCGGTGGCGCGTGGCATCGCCGAAACCTGCGCTGGCACGGGCGTCACCGTCAACAGCGTGCTGCCGGGGCCCACGCTGACCGAAGGCGCCAAGGCTTTCTTCGGCAAGCTCGCGGCAGAAAAGAAGCAGAACTTCGACGAAGCGGCCCGCGACTTCTTTGCGCACGCGCGGCCCACTTCGATCCTCAAGCGCTTCATCACCCCCGAAGAAGTTGCGGCCACCGTCACCTACCTTTGCAGCCCGCTCGCGGCCGCCACCACCGGCGCCGCCGTGCGCGTGGACGGTGGCGTGGTGCGCAGCCTTGTCTGAACCGAACCCAAGGAGAACCTCGAATGAGCAGGAAAGTAAGTTGTGCACTGATCGGTCCCGGCAACATCGGCACCGATCTGCTGGCCAAGCTCCAGCGCAGCCCGGTGCTCGAGCCCGTGTGGATGGTCGGCATCGATCCCGACTCCGACGGCCTGAAGCGCGCGCGCGAGATGGGCATCAAGACCACCGACCAAGGCGTCGACGGCCTGCTGCCGCACATCAAGGCCGACGGCGTGCAGATCGTCTTCGATGCGACGAGCGCCTATGTGCACGAGGAGAACTCGCGCAAGGTCAACGCCGAGGGCGCGATGATGATCGACCTCACGCCTGCGGCCATCGGCCCTTACTGCGTGCCGCCGGTCAATCTTGCGGCAGCACGTCGGCAAGCGTGAGATGAACGTCAACATGGTCACCTGCGGCGGGCAGGCGACGATTCCGATGGTGGCTGCCGTCAGCCGCGTGCAGCCGGTGGCCTATGGCGAGATCGTCGCCACCGTCGCCAGCAAATCGGCCGGCCCGGGCACGCGCAAGAACATCGACGAGTTCACGCGCACCACCGCGGGCGCCATCGAAAAAGTGGGCGGCGCGAAGAAGGGCAAGGCCATCATCGTCATCAACCCGGCCGAGCCGCCGCTGATCATGCGCGACACGGTGCATTGCCTGACCGAAGGCGAACCGAACCAGGCCGCCATCACCAGAAGTCATCCACGACATGATGGCCGAGGTGCAGAAGTACGTGCCCGGCTACAAGCTGGTGAACGGCCCGGTGTTCGACGGCAAACGCGTGTCGATCTATCCTCGAGGTCGAAGGCCTGGGCGACTACCTGCCGAAGTACGCCGGCAACCTCGACATCATGACGGCCGCAGCCGCACGCACGGCTGAGATGTTTGCCGAAGAGATTCTTGCCGGAACCCTGAAGCTCGAACCCGTTGCAGCCTGAGGAGCCACCATGACCGCCCATACCGCCACCAAGAAAAGCGCCCTCGACGGCCGCAAGATCACGCTGCACGACATGACGCTGCGCGACGGCATGCACCCCAAGCGCCACCAGATCACGCTCGAACAGATGCGCAGCATCGCCAGGGGCCTCGACGACGCGGGTGTGCCGCTGATCGAAGTCACGCACGGCGACGGCCTGGGTGGCAGCATCGGTGAACTACGGCTTTCCGGCGCACAGCGATGAGGAGTATCTCGGCGCCGTGATCCCGCTGCTGAAGAAGAGCAAGGTCTCGGCCCTGCTGCTGCCCGGCATCGGCACGGTCGACCACCTGAAGATGGCGCACGAACTGGGCGTGCACACCATCCGCGTGGCCACGCATTGCACCGAGGCCGACGTGTCGCGAGCAGCACATCGTGGCCGCACGCAAGCTCGGCTGGACACCGTCGGCTTCCTGATGATGGCGCACATGAACAGCCCCGAAGGGCTGGTCAAGCAGGCCAGGCTGATGGAAAGCTACGGCGCCAACTGCATCTACATCACCGACTCGGCCGGCTACATGCTGCCCGACGACGTGAAGGCCCGCCTGAAGCGCCGTGCGCGACGCCCTGAAGCCCGAGACCGAACTCGGCTTCCACGGCCACCACAACCTCGCGATGGGCATCGCCAACTCGCTCGCCGCCGTCGAGTGCGGCGCCAACCGCATCGACGCCGCGGCTGCCGGCCTGGGCGCCGGTGCCGGCAACACGCCGATGGAAGTGTTCGTGGCCGTGTGCGACCGCATGGGCATCGTCACCGGCGTCGATCGTCTTCAAGATCCAGGACGTGGCCGAAGACCTGGTGGTGCCGATGATGGACACCATCGATCCGCATCGACCGCGATGCGCTGACGCTGGGCTATGCCGGCGTCTACGGCAGCTTCCTGCTCTTCGCCAAGCGCGCCGAGAAGAAATACGGCGTCCCCGCTCGCGAGATCCTGCTGGAGCTCGGGCCGCCGCGGCATGGTGGGCGGCCAGGAAGACATGATCGAAGACGCGGCCCTGACGATGGCCCGCGAACGCAACGCGCCGCGCGCTGCGGCCTGAACCCAACCTTGCCAGGAGACCACCATGCCCTTCGCCCAGATCTACATGATGGAAGGCCGCACCGACGACCAGAAACGCGCCGTGATCCAGAAGGTGACCGACGCACTCGTCGAAGCGGTAAACGCCCCGAAGGAGACGGTTCGCGTGTGGATCACGGAAGTGCCCAAGACGCAGTGGGGCATCGCGGGCACGACCGCCAAGGACCTGGGGCGATGAGCGCGGCGCCACGACGCACGATGTCACGCGGCAGTGTGCGTCGCGCCTGCGCGGCGACGCTCGCGGCCACGGCGACGCTGCTGGGCGGCTGCGCGGCCATGAACGCGCAGAACCCATCGTCGGTGTTGCGGCCGGTCAATGCGGTCACCGAAGGCGACAAGCGCGTGATGCTGAAGGGCTACGACGTCGTCGCGTACTTCACGCAGAACCGCCACGCCATCGGTACGCCGCAGTTCGAAAGCGTGCATGAAGGCGTGACCTTCCGCTTCGCCAGCGCCGAACACAAGGCGCAGTTCGATAAGCAACCCGCGAAGTACCAGCCGCAGTACGGCGGCTACTGCGCCAACGGCATCGCGTATGCCATTCCCTGGGGCGGCGACGGCGACACCTGGTTGGTCGTCGACGGCAAGCTCTACATCAACGGCGGTCCGGGCTCGAAGGCCGCGTTCATGCTCGACGTACCCGGAAACATCAAACTCGCCGACAAATACTGGGCCGAAGAGGTCCGCGGCAATCACAGCTTTTGGCAACGCGCCAAGCGGATGGTCTTCCGCGTGCCGCACTACAAGAGTGGCGAGGAGTTGGACCGGATGGTGAAGGCGGCTGCGGCCAAAAAGGGCTGACGATCACGTGTTCCGCAAACACTATCTCGACCACCGCGCCGTCACCGACCAACTGTCGGCGTGGGCGGCCCGGCATCCCGACATCGTGCGTCTGGGCGTACTGGGGCGAAGCGCCGAGGGGCGCGACATTCCGGTGCTGACGATTGGGCGCAACCCCGACGAAGCTCGGCCGGCTGTCTGGGTCGACGGCAACATGCACGCAAGCGAGTTGTGCGGCAGCAGCGTGGCGCTGGCTATCGCCGAAGACCTGCTGGCGGTTCACGGCGGTGCGGACGTGGCAGGTGGCAAGCCACTGCCGGCACCAATCGCTGCGGCGTTGCGTGAGTCTCTGTTCTACATCGTGCCGCGCATGTCGCCCGACGGCGCGCAGGCCGTGCTGACCACCGGACGCTACGTGCGCTCGAGCCCCGTCAACGACCGCACCAACAAGGGCCATGCGTACTGGGAAGCCGGCGATATCGACGGCGACGGCCTGGCGTTGACGATGCGCAAGCTGGACCCGGAGGGCGAACTGGTTGAACTGCGCGGCGACGACGGCCAGGTGCTGCAGCCGCCGGTGATGGTCGCGCGCATGCCGGGTGACGAAGGGCCGTGCTACAAGCTGTACCCTGAAGGCCACATCGCCAACTTCGACGGACGCACGATTCCCGCGCCGTACTTTCTCAGCGACAACCTCAACGACTTCAATCGCAACTTCCCGTACGACTGGGCGCCCGAACCGAAGCAGGCCGGGGCCGGCCACTACCCCGGCAGCGCGTCCGAGACGCGTGCGGTGATCGACTTCGCGACGCGCCACCCGAACATCATGGTGTGGCTGAACCTGCACACCATGGGCGGGGTGGTGATCCGGCCGCTGGGTGACAAGCCCGACGCGAAGATGAACCAGAACGACTTGGCGATCTACGAGCAGGTGGAAGCGTGGATGACCGAGCACACCGGCTACCCGACCGTCAGCGGATTCCATGAATTTCTCTACGAGCCCGACAAGCCACTGCACGGCGACCTGATCGACTTCGCCTATCACCACCGCGGCGCCCTGGGGTACGTGGTGGAGTTGTGGGATCTGTTCAAGCAGATCGGTTTGGAGCGCAAGAAGCCGTTCGTCGACCACTACAGCAAGATCGACCGGAAGTACTTTCGCGCGCTGGCCGCGTTCGACAAGCAGCACAACGCGGGCCGAATGTTCAAGCCGTGGCGCAAGGTGCAGCACCCACAACTGGGCGACGTTGAGGTGGCCGGGTTCGACCCGCTCGTGGGCATCCGCAACCCGCCGCTCGAGCGCCTGGACGAGATCTGCCACTCGCAAAGCGCGGCGTTCCTGCGCGTGGCGTCGCTGCTGCCGCGCGTGGGCCTCGAGGTGGTGGCGCAGGAGCGCACGGCGGATGGCGTGACGCGCATCGAGCTGCGCGTGGTCAACCGCGGCTACCTGGGCACCTGCGGGCT
Source organism: uncultured beta proteobacterium (assembly GCA_963738615.1). GTDB lineage: Bacteria > Pseudomonadota > Gammaproteobacteria > Burkholderiales > Burkholderiaceae_C > CAVTWY01. The sequence continues at coordinate 192,740 of CAVTXI010000001.1, read as the reverse complement.
GCCGTCGGCGAAGACCCTGCCGCACGCCGAGCCGCTGCGGCTTGCCGTGACGTGCGAGGGCGGTGCGAAGCTGGTTGCGCCGATCACCGCCATGGTCGATATCGGCCATCTCGACGGCTGGGGCATGGGCCTGTACGGCGGGCCCAGCGCCTTCTCGCCGTGGACACGGGGCAACGGGCACGAGCGGTTCGTCACCTTCGTCGTCGAAGGCACGGGCCTGCTGCGCGTGCGGCTTCACAGCTGCCGCGTGGGGGAATACCGGTTGGATGTGGCGGTGGGCTGAGGGGGCGAACGCAGCTACATCGTTTCCGAAAACAACTCCCGCCCGATCAACATCCGCCGAATCTCGCTCGTTCCCGCGCCGATTTCATACAGCTTCGCATCGCGCCACAGCCGCCCCAGCGGGTAGTCGTTGATATAGCCGTTGCCGCCGAAGATCTGAATACCTTCGCCGGCCATCCACGTCGCCTTCTCGGCGCACCACAGGATCACGCTCGCGCAGTCCTTTCGCACTTGGCGCACGTGCTCGCCGCCGCTTTGCGCCGCGATCAAATCGAGGTTCTTGCCGACCGTGTAGCAGAACGCACGCGCGGCCTGCAGCACGGTGTACATGTCGGCGACCTTGCCCTGGATGAGTTGGAACTCGCCGATGCTCTGGCCGAACTGCTTGCGGTCATGGATGTAGGGCACCACGCTGTCCATCACCGCCTGCATGATGCCGATCGGGCCAGCGGCCAGCACCGCACGCTCGTAGTCCAGGCCGCTCATCAAGACCTTGGCGCCGCCGTTCAGGTTGCCAAGAATGTTCTGCGCGGGTACTTCGACGTTGTCGAACACCATTTCGCCGGTATGGCTGCCGCGCATACCCAGCTTGTCGAGCTTCTGCGCGGTGCTGAAACCCTTCATGCCCTTCTCGACGATGAAGGCGGTGACGCCGCGTGCACCGAGTTCGGGGTCGGTCTTGGCGTACACCACCATCGTGTCGGCGTCGGGGCCGTTGGTGATCCACATCTTGGTGCCGGTCAGCACGTAGACGCCGCCCTTCTCGACCGCCTTCAACTTCATGCTGATCACGTCGCTGCCCGCACCGGGCTCACTCATCGCCAATGCGCCGACGTGTTCGCCGTTGATCAGTTTGGGCAGGTACTTCTGCTTCTGCGCGTCGGTACCGTTGCGTTTGATCTGGTTCACGCACAGGTTGCTGTGCGCGCCGTAGCTCAGGCCGACGGACGCGCTGGCGCGGCTGATTTCTTCCATCGCGACCATGTGCGCCAGGTACCCCATGCCAGCGCCGCCATCGGCTTCGGGCACGGTGATGCCCAGCACGCCGATGTCGCCCATCTTGCGCCACAGGTCCATTGGGAACTGGTCGCTGCGGTCGATCTCGGCGGCGCGCGGCGCGATCTCGGCCTGCGCGAAGTCACGCACCGCGTCGCGCAGCGCGTCGATGTCGTCGCCGAGTTGGAAGTTCAGTCCGGGCAGGCTCATGGCGGAACTCCTGGAAGTCGTTGCGCCTGAGCGTATCAGGGCATCAACCCGGCGTTTCGCGGCCCAGCCGCTCGAGCGCCTCACCCGTCACTCGACAAATCCGCCAGTCATCCAACAGTTGCGCGCCCACGCCGCGATAGACCTCGATGGCGCGCGTGTTCCAGTCGAGCACGCTCCATTCGAAGCGGCCACACCCACGTTCGACCGCGATGCGCGCCAGGTGCGCCAGCAGGCCCTTGCCAATGCCCTGCCCGCGCCACGCGGGCCGCACGTAGAGGTCTTCGAGGTACAGGCCGGGTTTGCCGAGGAAGGTCGAGAAGTTGTGGAAGTACAGCGCAAAGGCGACGGCTTCGGGCATGTCGACAGCTTCGACGATCACCGCGTGCGCCGCAGGCTGCGGGCCGAAGAGTTGCGCACGAAGGCCGTCGGGGGTGATTTGCACCATGTGCTCGAGCTTCTCGAACACGGCCAGCTCGCGAATCATGGCGACCAGCACCTGCGCGTCGTCGGGCCGCGCTTCACGCGTCAGCAGGTTCTTTGCCTTCATCGTGCGTTCCTCAGTCTCTCGTCCGACGACGGGTGGGTCGACAGCCACTCGGGAATGCCTTTGCCGCCCGAGCGCTTTTCTTCCTTCTGGAACTTGCGCCACACCTTCGCTTCCGTGCCGACGGGCAGCTTGGCCGCGTCGGAAAAGCGGCGACCGAATTGGTCTGACTCACGTTCGTCGGCGCGGCTGTAGTGAAAGGTTTGCAGCGACGCGACGGTCGACGCGACGACGCTCGAAAAGTCGCCGAACACGACGCTGGCCACCGACAACAAACCCGCCGATCGCATCACGCGCTTCATGCTGTGGCGATGCACCACGTGCCCCAACTCGTGGCCCAGCACGACCATGATCTGGTCGTCGGTCAGTAGGTCGGTCAGGCCATCGAGCAGCACGATCGTGCCGTTGGGCATCGCGAAGGCGTTGAAGCCACCCTCGCCGCGCTTGCTGCCCGCGGGTCTGGGCTTGCGGTTCTTCGAGTCTTTGACTTTGCCCGCACCTTCGACTCCTGCGACCTCGCCTTCTTCGACCTCATCAGCGTCTGCGTCGTCTTCGTCGTCGTCGATGCCGTGGCGGTCGCCCTTCTTGCCTTCGCCCCCGCCGCCGCGCGCGTCGTAGCGCGGCATGCTGCCGCGCGTGCGGTGAAAGCGCAGTTGCACTGCCGTGCCGGGCGCCACGTCTGCGGCCACGGCACCGAAGCGCTGCTTCAGGCGCAACTGCCGCAACTCGGGTACTTCGCTGGCCGTGAGCCACAACTGGATCTCTTTCCACGCAGCGTCGCCGATGCGGCGGTCGACGCTGGTCGGCACCAGCTCGAGCGACGCCGTCGCGACCATGGCAGCCCCCTGTCGATCGAACCACGCCAGCAGCGCAAGCGTGGCGACCAGGCACGCGACAACCGCCCGCCACGATGCGATGGCCGACGCCGCACGCAGCCACGGCAACCCGTGCCTTGCGCCCGCCACCCGATCAACCAGCGCCTTGGTGAAGGCCGCGCCCTTCGCGTCGTCGTCATGGTTGATCCAAACCGTGCCGCCATCGGGCAACGTGACCGACAGCGGTGCGCCGTCCCACCGCTCACCACAACGCAGGTCGGCCAGACGGTGGCGGGCGGAGATCGTGCTCGTCGTGCTCGTCGTGCTCGTCGTGCTCTTGGTGCTCGTGGTGCTCGTGGTGCTCGTGGTGCTCGTGGCGTCCTTCGCGCCATCTGACGGGTCAGCCGGGGGGTTGGGAATCACACGCAACGAGCGTGTCGACAGCCGCAGGCGCACCGGCTGGCGGCTCGAGGTCACGCCGTCGTACCAATGGCCGTGGGCCCGCAAGACCTCGCTTTCGCGGTCGCCCTTGGGAAGGCGGGAGGCGCGCGTATCAAGGCGGCTGTCGCCTGAGCGACTTTCACGTGAGCGGCTCTCGGGTTGGTCGTCCGTGTTCATCACCATCCCAGGTCCAGGCCAAAGAAGTCGAGTGCGGCGTCGCCGGCCGCGCGGCGCTCGACATTCATGGTGCCGGCCACGTCACCGATCGGATCGATGGTTTCGATCGCGATCGATTCGACGCGGTAGCGGGCGATGGCCACGGCGGCGAAGGGCCAGTACAGCCCCAGCGTCAGCACCGTCAGCAAGGTCTGCCCGACGACCAGCACCCACAGCTTCGACCCCCGCATGTGGCCCGCGAAGCAGATGCCGTGGCCCAGTTCGGTGTGCGACCAGACGATCTGCTGCATGCGCGCCGCAAAGTAGGGCCACGCGGCCAACCACACCAGCAGGGCCACCACGGCCGAGGCCAGCATCGTGTACACCGCGGGTGGACCGTCGCCGGCTGCCTGCACGAGCATCGACGCCAAGGGCGCCGCGATCACCGCGCCGACCGCCAACAGCAGGAAGGCCTTGAGGTAGAGCTGGTAGAACTGATTGCCCGCCGGGCGGAAGCTGAACTGCTGCTCGCCGTAGTTGGCATGGTGGTGCTGCAACTGCTTCAGCCGCGCATGTGCCCATGGCAGCCCCACCGCGGTGGCCAGGCCGGCGAACAGGTACCAAGCACCCTTGATCCCCAGCTTCTCGAGCACCGACCCCGCGGTCCACAGCAGCAGCAGCGGCACGCAGACGATGTAGACATCCCGGCGCGGCACGTCGTAGCCGAAGCGCAGGCCCCGCCAGCTGGTATTGGCCAGGCGAAAGCGCTGCGCGCTGGCAAACAGCAGCGGCCCGACAGCGCAGAACAGCGCCAGCACCAGCAAACCGACCACGGCCGACAGATCGAACGCCAGCGTCCACACGCCCAGCAACACCAGCGCCAGCACGCGGCCCAGCAAGATGCGCCACGGCTCGCCGTGGTAGTCGAAGCGGTCGCCGGCCAACGACGTGTGTTGCGCAAACCAGCGCATCTTGCGCACCTTGGCCCAGGCCGAGTAGGCGCCAAGCGTGATCAGCGTCAGGAAGAGGTTGACGACCCAGATCCGGAAGTACTCCGACCCCTGACCGTGGAAACGAAGGTTCTCTCGGTGGACGGCCGGCCCGCGCGCAGGCGCGGCTTGTTCTTTCGGGGCCAGGGCGGGCTGCCGCGGCAACTCGCCGGCCGGCGCGCGGGCGCGATGGCTTGGGGCCGAAGGCTCGAGTTCGAGCGCCCATGACGGCGGAGTGGGTACCGGTGCGGGTACGGGTGCGGGTACCCGTGTGGATAGCGGTGCGGGTACGGGTACGGGTACGGGTACGGGTACGGGTACGGGTACGGGTGCAGTCGCAGGCATGGGCGCGCGCACGGGCTCGTTCAGCGGCTCGATCTCGAGCGTGAAGGGTGCGGGCACCGGCTTGACGGGTTCCGCGTCCTCGTCGAGGAGGAGCTTGGGCCAGGCGTCCGGCTCGGGGTGGGCGCCGGGTGGGCGCCGGGGCTTGTCGTTCACGTCACTCCCTGCGGGCGTCAGCCCGAAGGCCGAATTGTTGCCCGCACCTTGGGGCCCGCGGCATCACTTGCATGCGGCGGCGGCGTGGCCGCAACGCCCGGGCCGGCGTGAATAAGTCACAAACCCGGGCCGCACTAGTCACCGCCCGGCGCAGGCACCGATTTCTAAAGTCACTGCACTCGACGTAACGCACTGCACCAGGAGAACAAGATGCTCGCCATCAACGCCAACGCCGCCCCCGCCACCCGCCCGATCGACTCCGCTGACGACACGACCGTGTCACCGGGCAACGTTCAGCGCCCGTGGCTGGCCATGATGCTCGATCAGGTCGACCACCCGATGATCCTGCTGGGCGACGACCAGACCGTGCTGCACGCCAACCGCGCGGCGCAGCTCGAGCTGGCAGACACGACCGGCCAGGTCCATCCGCTGGCCTGGCGCGACGACGGCAAGCTGACGGCCGCGCAGCGCAGCGACGCCGCCGAACTGGCCGACGCCATGATCGCAGCGCGCACCCGCGGCATCCGCAAGCTGCTGTCGCTGGGCGGCAAGGGCAACCGCGTCAGCGTGTCGGTGATGGCGATGCCTGCGTCCGACCAGGACCCGCACGGCGCCATCCTGCTGGTGATGGGCAAGCGCCAGGTGTGCGGTGATCTGGCCGTGTTCTGGTTCGCACGCAGCCACGGGCTGACGCAGGCCGAGTGCACCGTGCTGCAGTCGCTGTGCAAGGGCTTGGGGCCGAGCGAGATCGCTCAGGAACACGCCGTCGCGATCTCGACCGTGCGCACGCAGCTCGCGGCGATCCGCTCGAAGACCGGCACGACCAGCCTGCGCGACCTGGTCAACGAGGTGGCGTGCCTGCCACCCCTGATGCACGCGCTGGGGCCGGCGCTGGCCCACTGAGCGTCTGACCGAGCCGCGCCCCGCCCCCGAGCTGGGCGGGTGGGCGGGGGGCAGGCGACGCCGATGCAACGCGGCGGTTTGGACCTTGGCGCGATCGGTGTTAGCTTGCGCGCCGCATGGCACGCCAAGAAGTTCCTGACACCGATCAACTGATCGCCCAGCTGCCGCAGGCGTTGCAGCCCCTGGCGCAACGCGGTACGCCACGCAGCTACCGCAAAGGCACCGTCATCATCGAAGAGGGCTCGTTCGGCGACGCGCTGTTTCTGATGCTGGCCGGCCGCGTGAAGGTGTTTTCCGACGACGCCTTCACCAACGACGCACGCGGCCGCGAGTTGATCTTCGGCATGTACGGCCCGGGCGAATACTTCGGCGAGATGACGCTCGACGGCGGCCCGCGCTCGGCAAGCGTGATGGCCGTGGAGCCCACCGTGTGCTCGATGGTGGCGCGCCAGACGCTGCGCGACCACATCGTCGAGCACCCCGAGTTCGCGTTCGAACTCATCGCCCGCGTGATCCGGCGTGCGCGGCTGGCCACCACCAACGCACGCAACATGGCCCTGCTGGACGTCTACAGCCGCGTGGTCCAGTTGCTGGACAGCCTGGCGCAACCGCAGGACGACAGCAAGCGCCTGGTGCCAGAGCGCCTGACCCACGGCGACATCGCCGCGCGAGTCGGCTGCGGGCGTGAGATGGTGTCGCGCCTGTTGAAAGACCTCGAGCGCGGCGGCTACATCGAAATGCGCCAGACGCTGATCGTCATCCTGCGCCCGCTGCCTTCGCGCTGGTAGGTGCGCACACGGTTCGCGCCAATACGCCTCGAACGCCATCGTTTGATCGGCCGCTACCGCCGCTACCCATGCGCGACCGCCAGACCTGAACACCTTGCGTGAATCGAGCGCGGTGGCGCCGTGGTCCCCGACCTGTTGGAAGCTGTATTGGGGAGGGGCCCACGAAGTGGGAGGGGCGAAGCCTCTCGGGGGATGCGCTAATCGATCGGCTCGACCGCGTCGTCGCGCAGCCGCTTTCGCGCCGCCCGGTGGTCGGGCACCACCGACGCCACCAGTTGCCAGAACGCCGCGCCGTGGTTCATGTGGCGCAGGTGCGCCAGTTCGTGAACCACCACGTAGTCGACGCCGTCCATCGAGTGGTGCATCAGGCGCCAGTTCAGGCGGATCGAGCCGTCGATACCGGCGCTGCCCCAGCGTGTGCGTGCGCCACTGAGGCTGATGCGCCGCACCTGCACGCCCAACTGCGGCGCGAAATGGGCGCAGCGCTGGGCAAACAGCAAGCTCGCCTGCGCTTGCAACCATGCTTCGACGGTGGCGCGGACGGTGGCTCTGGCGTCAGCGTCGTCGGGTGACGAGGGCGGACCCACACGCAGCGTCGCGCCGCTGGGCGGCACACCGACGGACCATGAAGGCATGCAACCGCGGATCGACGCATCGAGCACCAGCCGCACGGGTTCGCCCAGCACGCGCAACGTGCCGCCATTGCACCACTGCGCTTCGCTGTCACGTGCACGCATGGCGCGTTCGCGTTGGCCCGCCAAGTGCTGAAGGATCCACGCCGCGCGCTCGTGCAATGCTGCTTCGACCTCACGCAGGCTGACCCAACGTGGCGCGCGCACCGAGAGGCCTTCCGGGCCGACAACCATGCCGATCGAGCGGCGCCGTACGCGCGCGAACGCGTAGGCCACGTCGCAGCCGGCAAGCCGAAGTTGACGTGTGGCGCGGGGGTGGCTGTAGATCGGTTCGGCCGGTTCTTCCTTGGCGCGCGTCGTGGGTGGCACGGGCGCCGTGGGTGGGGCGGGCTTCATGGGCTTGGTGGGTGTCGTGGGTGTCCCGTCCACCACCGCCTGCCCCTCGTCGCCGAAGAGCCGCCCCTGCCGCTCGTCGATCACGCCCGCGCGGCGCAGCAGCGAACCCGCGGCGCGACGAAGGCCGTCGAGTGTCAAGCCGCTTCCCCGGGCCGATGCGTTGCCGCCGCCGCAGCAGACCCGCCGACGTACGCCTCGGGGTCGATGCGCCGCATCTCGGCTTCGATCCAGCGTTCGACGTCGGCCATCAACTCGTCGGCGTCGCGCCCGGTCGAAGGCATCACCGGGCCGATCGACACGTCGACGGTGCCGGGGCGCAAGGCGAAGCTGCGGCGCGGCCAGCACTTGGCCGACGACACCGCGATCGGCACCACCGGCGCGCCGGTCGCAAGCGCCAGGCGCGTCGCGCCGCTTTTGTACGTGCCTTGCGACCCGCGCGGCGTGCGCGTGCCTTCGGGAAACATGATCACCCACACGCCGCGGCCCATCAGCCTGCGGCCCTGCTCGGCGACCTTGTTCCACGCCTCGATGCGGTTACCGCGGTCGATGTGGATCATGTCCATGCGCCCCATCGCCCAGCCGAAGAACGGAATGCGCAGCAGCTCGCGCTTGAATACGTAGGCCAACGGATGCGACATCAGCGTCGGGAACGCGAAGGTCTCCCAGGTGGACTGGTGCTTCGGGCACAGGATCACCGGCGCGAGCGGGTCGGCCGACGGCAGTTGATCCATGCCATGCACGCGGTACTTCACGCCGCAGATGACACGCGCACCCCAGATGCACGCACGCAGGTAGCCCACGCAGACCCAGTAGAGCGTGTCGGGCTTGACGACCAGCGACACCAGCAACGAGACGATTGCCCACGGGACGACCAGCACGACCATCCAGACGAAGAACACCACCGAACGCAGGCCGTTCAAGATGTTCACGGTGCCGAATGCTCCCGGGTTGGTGTTCCCACACGCGTGGCGATCACCGCGACAACGCCCCCGGCAACGACGCGAAGCTCGATGGGTCGTTGCTCAGCAGGTGGTCGGCGAAGGCCCCCAGGTTGGCGTGCACCGTGGTGCCTGGAACCTGTGCGCACCAAGACTCGATGTCGGCTGCGGTTGCGTCGGCGGCGCGGCCGGTGCGCACAAGGTGCGGCGGGCATCCCGCGGCCTTGGCCGTCAGCAGTTCGCGCAGACTGTCACCCACCATCGGCACCTCGGCCAGATCCACGCCCAAGCGGTCGGCGATCTTGAGCATCATGCCGGGCGCGGGCTTGCGGCAGTCGCACTGGTCTTGCGGCGTGTGCGGGCAGAAGAACACCGCGTCGATGCGCCCACCCGCCTGCGCCAGCAGCTTCATCATGTGCGAGTGCACCGCGTTGAGCGAGGTCATGTCGATCATGCCGCGGCCGATGCCGGCCTGGTTGGTCGCCACGACCGCGTGCCAGCCGGCCTGGTTCAGCCGCGCCAGCGCCTCGAGTGCACCCGGAATCGGCAACCATTCCGAAGGCTCTTTGACGTGGTCCTCGCGGTAGCGGTTCAGCACACCGTCACGGCCGAGGATGATGAGTTTGGGCGGGTGATTCGACATGGCTTCAGACGCTTCACACAGCAAGCTTCGACAAGTCGGCCACGCGGTTCATGGTCGCGTGCAGGCGCGACAGCAGCGCCAAGCGATTGGTGCGCAGCGCGGGGTCATCGGCGTTGACCATCACGTTGTCGAAGAAGGCATCGACCGGTGCTTTCAACGCGGCCAGTGCGAGGAGCGACGCGGTGTAGTCACCACGGTCGAAAAGCCCATCGGCGATCGGTTGAATCCGCGTGAGGCTTGCGTGCAGTTGCTGCTCGGCGGCTTCTTGCAGCAACCCAATGTTCACGGCGCCGTCGATCGTGTCGCCATCCGCTGCACCGCTCTTCTTCAGGATGTTGCTCACGCGCTTGTTCGCCGCGGCGAGAGACGCGCTTTCGGGTAGCGCCGCGAACGCCTTCACAGCGACAAGGCGCCGCGGCAATTCGGCCCAGCGCGGCGGGCGCAGGCTGACGACGGCGTCGACCTCTTGCGACGTGTGGCCCAGCTCGCGCAGGTAGCCGATCAAGCGGTCGTACACGAAGACCATCGCGTCGGCGGCACCCTGCTCACTTTGCGGCAGCGTCTTCGCAGCCGCGGCAACCAGTTGCGGCACCGCGAGTGGCAGGTCACGCTCGACCAGCATGCGGATCACGCCGAGCGCGTGGCGCCGCAGCGCGAACGGGTCTTTGTCGCCGCTGGGCTTTTCGCCGGCCACGAACAGGCCCACCAGCGTCTCGAGCTTGTCGGCCAGTGCCACACACAGGCCCACGTCGCCGCGCGGCAGTGCATCGCCTGCGAAGCGCGGCTTGTAGTGGTCTTCGATCGCCTGCGCCACCGCTTCGCTCTCGCCGTCGTGACGCGCGTAGTACTGGCCCATGGTGCCTTGCAGCTCGGGGAACTCGCCAACCATGTCGGTCACCAGATCGGCCTTCATGAGTTGCGCCGCGCGTTCGGCATCACGTGCCAGCGTGTGGTCGCCACGTGCCAGCGTCTGATCACCTCGGGCCGCGCCGAGCATGGCGCCGATGTCGCGCGCGATCACGCGCAAGCGCGCGACGCGCTCGCCCATCGACCCCAGCTTCGCGTGATAGACCACCTTGTCGAGCATCGGCAGGCGCGCCTCGAGCTTCGTCTTGCGGTCCTTGTCGAAGAAGAACTTCGCGTCCGCCAGGCGCGGGCGCACGACACGTTCGTTGCCCTGCACGATGCGCGATGCGTCGGCGGGGTCGACGTTGCTGACCACCAGGAAGTGGTTCGTCAGCCCGCCCTTGTCGTCGAGCAACGGGAAGTACTTCTGGTTCGCCTTCATCGTCAGCACGAGGCACTCGGCCGGCACCTCGAGAAAGGCTTCGTCGAAGCTGCACGCCAGGACCTTGGGCTTCTCGACCAGTGCAGTCACCTCGTCGAGCAGCGCTTCGTCGGCGATCGGCGTCAGGCCGGCGGTGCGCGCGGCCTGCTGCAACTGGCTGCGGATTTCGTTGCGGCGTTCGTCGAACGACGTGATCACCGCACCTTGCGTCAACAACTGCTGCGCGTAGTGCGCGGCGTCTTGCAGCAGCACGGGCTCGACATGGGCTTCGAACCGGTGGCCGAAGGTTTCGCGGCCGGCGTCGAGACCGAGCGCGCGCACCGGCACCACATCAGCGCCGTGCAGCGCGACCAACCGATGCGCCGGGCGCACGAACGCCACGCTGGTCCAGCCGTCGGCGGTCTGGTAGGTCATCACCTTCGGAATCGGCAGGCCCGCCAGGGTTTCATCGAGTGCGGCCTGAAGGCCCTGCGCCAGCGTGGCGCCGGGTTGTGTCGTGCGCCATACCAGCTGCGTCGACTTGCCGTCGAGCGCGGCGTTCCAGCGCCGACACGTCGACATCACGCGCACCCAGCGCCGCCAGCTTCTTCTTCAGTGCTGGCGACGCCGCACCTTGTGGATCAAGCCCCACCGACACCGGCATCAGCTTGTGCTCCACCTCGCGGTCGCTGGCAACCGCAAGCACATGCGTGATCTGCGCGGCCAGCCGCCGCGGCGTGGCGTGCCGCGTGACCGACGCGTGCAATGCGACCAGGCCGCGGTTCGCCAGGCCCGTGTGCAGCAGCTCGGCGAAACTCTCGCCCAGCCGCTTCAGCGACTTCGGCGGCAGCTCTTCGGTGAACAGTTCGACCAGCAGCGTTTTCGGTGTCATGACGCCGTCGCCTTCTCACCGGCGCCAGCGTTCTTCTTGTCTTGCGCTGCCCGCCTGGCTTCCCACTGCGCCAGCGAAGGCTGCGCCCATTCGGTCGGTGCCATCGGGAAGCCCAACCGCGCGCGTGAATCGACGAAGCTTTGCGCCACCGCACGCGCCAAGTTGCGAATGCGGCCGATGTAGGCCGCACGTTCGGTCACGCTGATCGCGCCGCGCGCGTCGAGCAGGTTGAAGGTGTGACCGCACTTCAGCAGCTGCTCGTAGGCCGGCAACGCGAGGTTCTGCGTCATCAGGTGCTTACTCTGGCCCTCGTGCGCGGTGAAGGCCGTCAGCAGAAAGTCGACGTCGCTGTGCTCGAAGTTGTAGGCGCTCTGCTCGACTTCGTTCTGATGGAACACGTCCCGGTAGGTCAACGCATGACCTTTGCCGTTGTCGGTCCACACCAGGTCGAACAAGCTCTCCTTACCCTGGATGTACATCGCCAGGCGCTCGAGCCCGTAGGTGATCTCGCCGGTGATCGGCTTGCAGTCGATGCCGCCCACCTGCTGGAAGTACGTGAACTGCGTGACCTCCATGCCGTTCAACCACACCTCCCAGCCCAGACCCCAGCAGCCGAGCGTCGGGTTCTCCCAATCGTCTTCGACGAACCGCACGTCATTCGTCATCAGATCAAACCCCAGCGCCTCGAGCGACCCAAGGTACAGCTCGAGGATGTTCGCGGGCGCGGGCTTCAGCACCACCTGGTACTGGTAGTAGTGCTGCAGCCGGTTGGGGTTGTCGCCGTAGCGACCGTCTTTCGGCCGACGCGACGGCTGCACGTAGGCCGCCTTCCAAGGTTCGGGCCCCAGCGCGCGCAGGAACGTGGCGGTGTGGCTGGTGCCGGCGCCGACTTCCATGTCGTAGGGCTGAAGCAAGGCGCAGCCTTGCGCGTCCCAGTACGACTGGAGCTTGAGAATGATTTGTTGGAAGGAGTGCATCGCCGAGCGATTCTATGAGCCGCCCCCCCGAGCACCAGGCGCGCGTGCACCACGCGGTACCACCTTGCGCCCGCGCCGCGCCAGCGCCTCGCGCAGCAGCATCTCGGCCTGCGCATTGGCGCTGCGCAATTCTTGCGCGGCCAGCGCTTCGACCTCGGCCCAGACGTTGGGGTCGATGCGCAGGATGAAGTGCTTCTTGTCGGGCGACGGCATAACGAAGGACGAGACACGGCCGCAAGCGGCCGTGTCCGTGGACGTGTCGTTTTGGGCTATCCCTGATACAGCGTGCCGGTGTTGATCACCGGCTGCGTCTCGCGGTCGGCGCACAGCACGACGAGCAGGTTGCTGACCATCGCGGCCTTGCGCTCGTCGTCGAGCACGACGAGCTGGCGCTCCGACAGCCCCTTCAGCGCCGCTTCCACCATGCCGACCGCGCCTTGCACGATCTTGTGGCGTGCGCTGACCACCGCTTCGGCCTGCTGGCGGCGCAGCATCACCTGCGCGATTTCGGGCGCGTAGGCCAGGTGGCTGAGCTTCGCGTCGACGACCTCGACGCCGGCTTCGTCGAAACGCGCCTGCAGTTCCTTCTTCAGCGCCTGGCTGACGATGTCCAGGCCGCCGCGCAGCGTGGGCTCGCCGTCGGGCAGGTCTTCGCCGTCGTCATAGGCGTACATCGACGCCAGGTGGCGGATCGCGGCTTCGGCCTGCGTGCCGACGTAGCCTTCGTAGTGGTCGACGTCGAACATCGCCTGCGCCGAGTCGCCCACGCGCCAGACGATCACCGCGCCGATCTCGACCGGGTTGCCGCGTTTGTCGTTGACCTTCAGCGTGGGCGCGTTGAGGTTGCGCGAGCGCAGCGAGATCTTGTGCTTGCGCGCGAACGGGTTGGCCCAGCGCAGCCCTTCGCGGCGATCGGTGCCGATGTACTGGCCGAAGAGGGTCAGGACCGCGGCTTCGTTGGGCTGAAGCATGTACAGGCCCGCCGAGACGACGATGACGCCGACCACCATCAGCACCAGCGCGACGACACCGAGCGGGCTGGCGACGAAGCGCGTGACGATCGAGGCGAACATCAGCGCCAACAAGCCCAGCGCAAGCGCGCCCATCAGGTAGCCGCTGGCCGAGCGCGCGCCGCGTTCACGGCTGCGTGGGGTGGGAAGTCGATCCATGGGCGAGGCTCCTGGTGCGATCAAAGTGATATCACTCTATTCGACTCGAGCGCCCGATGCAAGTGCCCTCCGATGCGGCTGCGTCCGGGGAACGCACTCGCTCCCCGGCCACTACGCCATCGCGCTCCCATGCCAGGCCACGATGTCGTCGAGCGTCACGTGCGAACCGTGCTGCGCGGCGGCGTCATCAGCCGTCGTCCCGACCTCGAGCGCCGGGTGCCAGCCGTCGCGCTGATGCAGGCCCGGCCCGACCGCGATGGCGCCTTCGATCGCATCGCGGTCGAAGTACACGCTGCGTGTGACGACGACCGGCACCCCGGCGGCGCGCGCGGCGGCCGCGCCAACGGGCGAGTCTTCGATCGCCACGCAAGCCTTCGACGGCAATCCCAGCACGCGCAGCGCCAACACGTACGCGTCGGGCGCCGGCTTCTTCGTGCGCACGTCTTCGCCGCACACCACGACCGCGAACCACGTGGCCCATGCGGCGCCGAGGTGCGACGCGAGCAGCGCTTCGACGTTGGTACGGCTCGTCGTCGTGACGATGCCCTGACGCACGCCGCGTGTATGGCATTCGTCGATGAGCTCGCGCACGCCCTCGCGTAGCGCGATGCCGTGGGTGCGCATCCGTTCGGCGTAGTGCACGTTCTTGCGGCGATGCAGTCGGCGCGCCAGATCGTTGCGCGCGTCAGGCGTCCCGGGCGCGTCGGCGCGGCTGTCCATGTCGTGCAGCATGCGCTCGACGCCGCCGGTCACACGCAGCAGCTCTGCGTAGCGGTCAACGTGCCAGCGCCACGGCAAACCTTCGTCTTCGAACGCGCGGTTGAAGGCGACGCGGTGGCCGTCGCGCTCGGTTTCGGCCAGCGTGCCGTCAACGTCCCACAGCAGGGCCTCGAACATCGGCGCAGGTCCGGATCCGATCACGCCACGGGTTGCGTCACATGCCGCAGCAACTGCGCGAAATCGTCAAACACGCGGTCGGGCTTGCTGTCGGCAATGGGCCGCCCGCCGTTGTAGCCCCACGGCACGGCCCACGCCAACGCGCCGGCCGCGCGTGCACACGCAACATCGATCGACGAGTCACCGACATGCGCCACGCGCTGCATCGGCATCACGCCAAGGCGCTGCACCACCGTGCGCAGCACGTCGCCGTGCGGCTTCTTCACTGGCAGCGTGTCGCCACCCACGACAAGATCGAAGTAGTCGCGCAGCCCGGTGACCTCGAGCACGCGCAGCGCGTGCCGCGACTCTTTGTTCGTGACACACGCCAGGCGCAGGCCCGCGGCGCGCAGGCCCTCGAGCATCGCGACGCAACCTTCGTAAGGCTGCGCGGTCGTGCCGGTGGTGGCGGTGTAGTGGAGATCGAACTCCGGCATCGCGGCGTCGATCGACACGTGCAGCGATGGCATTTCGCGCTCGACACGCGCCAGCACGCCTTTCATCAGCTCACGCGTGCCGTGCCCGATCAGGCTGACCACTGCGGGTGACGGCTGGCTGGGCAGGCCGAAGTGCGCCAGCGTTCGCTGCGCAGCCTCGACGATTTCGTTGGCGGTGTCGACGAGCGTGCCGTCGAGGTCGAAACTGATGAGGTCGAGCATCACGGCCGCGCACCTGGTACTGCTGAGGGAAAACGTGTCAGCCGTGAACTGCGCTTTGCACCATGGCCGCGAGCCGCTCGGCGGTGATGCCGAAGTGCTCGAACAGCGCTGGCGCGGGCGCCGACTCGCCGTAAGTGTCCACACCCAGCGTGGCGATGCAACCGTAGTCCCCCCAACCGCGGGTGACACCGGCTTCGACCGCGAAACGCGGCACCGCACCAAGCACGCCGTCACGCCACGCCTTCGATTGCCGATCAAACACCGTCGTCGACGGCATCGACACCACTCGCACGGGCATGCCCTGCGCGGCCAGCAGCGCCCTCGCGGCGACAGCAACCTGAACCTCCGAGCCGGTGGCGATGATCGTCGCGCGTGCTTGCGGTTCGTCGGCCAGCACATAGCCGCCGCGTGTGATCGCGTCGACTTGCAACGCGTCGCGCGCCTGCGCCGGAAGGTTCTGCCGCGAAAGCAGCAGCGCGCTCGGCCGGTCGGCATGCATCAGCGACTGGCCCCACGCCACCGCGGTTTCGGCGCCGTCACACGGACGCCAGACGTCGAGGTTCGGGATCAGCCGCAGCGACGCCGCATGTTCGACGCTCTGATGCGTGGGGCCGTCTTCGCCCAGGCCGATCGAATCGTGCGTGAAGACATGGATCACGCGCCGCTTCATCAGCGCGGCCATGCGGATCGCATTGCGGCTGTAGTCGCTGAAGGTCAGGAACGTGCCGCCGTAGGGGATGAAGCCGCCGTGCAGCGCGATGCCGTTCATGATCGCGGCCATGCCGAATTCACGCACGCCGTAGTTGATGTGGCGCCCGCCCGGCTGGCCGCCACGCACCGCGCCGCAACCCGGGAAGTCGGTGAGGTTCGAGCCCGTGAGGTCAGCGCTGCCGCCCAGCATCTCGGGCAGCTTGCGGGGCGATCAGCGCCAGCATCTTCTGCGACGCCTTGCGCGTGGCCATCGTCTCGCCGGCCTTGACGAGTTGCGCAATGGCGTCTCTGACGATCGCCTGAGCGTCGATCGCCCAGGCGGCCCGCGGCGCGGCGCTGAACTCGGCAGCAAGTTCGGGATGCGCGGCTTGCGTAGGCCGCGAACGCAACGTTCCATGCCGCATGCGCTTTCGGCGCCGCGCTCAGCGCGCGTTCCACGCCGAAGCGATCTGCGACGGCACCTCGAACGGCGCGTGCGTCCAATCGAGCGCAGCGCGGGTCTTCGCAATCTCGTCGGCGCCCAGCGGCTCGCCGTGCGCCTTGGCCGTGCCCTCGCGGCCCGGCGAACCACGGCCGATCGTGGTTCGGCAGACGATGAAGGTCGGGCGCCGCGGTGCGCCTTGGCTTGCGTGATGGCAGCGTCGATCGCAGTCCACGTCATGGCCGTCGATCGGGCCGATCACGTTCCAGCCATACGCTCGGAAGCGTGCCGGCACATCGTCGACGAACCACGGCGCACCGGGACCATCGATCGAGATGCCGTTGTCGTCGTGCAGCACCACCAGCTTGTCGAGCTTCCACGCCGACGCCAGCGCGCAGGCCTCGTGGCTGATGCCTTCCATCAGGCAACCGTCACCGAGAAACGACGTAGGTGTGGTGGTCGACGATGGCGTGGCCGGGGCGATTGAAACGCATCGCCCATCAGCTTCTCGGCCAACGCCATGCCCACCGCATTGCTGATGCCTTGCCCCAACGGGCCGGTGGTGGTTTCCACGCCCGGCGTGACGTCCACCTCAGGATGCCCAGGGGTCTTGCTGTGCAGTTGGCGAAAGCGCTGCAGCTCGGTCATCGGCAGCTCATAGCCCGACAGGTGCAGCAGCGCGTAGAGCAGCATCGATGCGTGGCCGTTGCTCAGCACGAACCGGTCACGGTCGATCCACGTCGGCTCGGCAGGGTCATGCTTCAAATGACGATGCCATAGCGCAACCGCCATCTCGGCCATGCCCATCGGCGCGCCAGGGTGGCCCGAATTGGCCTTTTGCACCGCGTCGAACGCCAGCGCTCGAATCGCATCGGCAAGTGGTTCGCGCTTGGTGCTGGCATGGGTGCGGATGACGCGTTCGATGGAATCGGAGCTCATGTCAGGCCTTCTGTCACAGCACGTTATGCGAGGTGCGCTTGCGTTCCATCATTCGCCAGATGAAGGGCGTGAAGATGAGCTGCATCGCGATGTCCATCTTGCCGCCGGGCACCACGATGGTGTTGGCGCGGCTCATCCATGAGTTGTTGATCATGTTGAGCAGGTACGGGAAGTCGATGCCCTTCGGGTTGGCGAAGCGGATCACGCAGATGCTTTCGTCGGCGCTGGGAATGTCGCGCGAGATGAAGGGGTTGCTGGTGTCGACCACCGGCACGCGCTGGAAGTTGACGTGCGTGTGCGCGAACTGCGGGCAGATGTAGTTCACGTAGTCGGGCATGCGGCGCAGGATTGTGTCGGTCACGGCTTCGGCGCTGTAGCCGCGCACGTTCTTGTCGCGATACAGCTTCTGGATCCACTCGAGGTTGATGACCGGCACGACGCCGATCAGCAGATCGGGGTACTTGGCGACATTGACTTCGGGCGTGACCACCGCGCCGTGCAGGCCTTCGTAGAACAACAGGTCGGTCTCGTCGGGCAGCTTCTCCCAGGCGGTGAAGGTGCCGGGTTCCTGCTTGTAGGGTGCCGCCTCGACCGGATCATGCAGGTACTTGCGGCGCATGCCGTTGCCGGTTTCGCTGTAATCCTTGAAGAGCTTCTCGAGTTCGGGGAAGAGGTTGTTCTCGGAGCCGAAATGGCTGAAGTTCTTGTTGCCCGCCTTCTCGGCTTCGGCTTGGCGCGTGCGCATCTCCTTGCGGTCGAAGCGATGAAAGCTGTCGCCTTCGATCACCGCGGCCTTGACCTTCTCGCGTCTGAAGATGTTCTCGAAAGTGCGCGTCACCGACGTGGTGCCCGCGCCCGAAGAGCCCGTGATGGCGATGATGGGATGGCGTTGCGACATGGTGTGGCTTCGAGTCGTGACGGTTCAGTAGCTGTTGCGGAACAGGCTTCGTTCGGCGAAAAGCGGCGTGGTCGCGTCATGCGCGATCGGCTCGTGGTGGTAGCGCTCGATGCGCTCGACCTCGTTCTTGGAGCCGAAGACCACACCGATGCGCTGGTGCAGCGACGTCGGCGTGACACCGAGCATCGGCTGCCGGCCGGTCGACGAGCGGCCCCCGGCCTGTTCCATGATCATGCCGATGGGATTGGTTTCGTACAGCAGGCGCAGGCGCCCGGTCATCGCCGGGTCCTTGGTGTCACGCGGGTACATGAAGACGCCGCCGCGCATCAGGATGCGGTGCGCCTCGGCCACCATGCTGGCGATCCAGCGCATGTTGAAGTCGCGGCCCCGCGGTCCGGTGGAGCCGGCCAGGCACTCGTCGACATAACGCTTGACCGGCGGCTCCCAGAAGCGCGCGTTGGACGCGTTGATCGCGAATTCCTTCGTGTCTTCGGGCACGCGGATGTTGGGGTGCGTGAGCATGAACTCGCCGATGTTGGGGTCGAGCGTGAAGCCGACGACGCCGTTGCCCACAGTCAGCACGAGCATCGTCGTCGGACCATAAAGCGCGTAGCCCGCGGCGACCTGCGCCGAGCCCGGCTGAAGGAAGTCGGCCTCGATCACATCGCGGCCGCTGTCCACCACCTCTTTCGATACCCGCAGGATCGAGAAGATGCTGCCGACGCTGACGTTCACGTCGATGTTGCTGGAACCGTCGAGCGGGTCGAAAACCAGCAGGTATTTGCCGCGCGGGTACTGGCGCGGAATCGGGTAAGGCTGCTCCATTTCTTCCGACGCCATACCGGCGAGCACGCCCGACCATTCGTTGCGGCTGACGAAGACCTTGTTGCTCAGCACGTCGAGATGCTTCTGCACTTCGCCCTGCACGTTGGTGGCGCCACCGGCATCGGTGCCGTCCTTGCCCAGCTCGCTCAGTTCACCCATCGCCACGGCGCGGGCGATGGCTTTGCAGGCGATGGACACGTCGAGGATCAGCGCGTTCAGGTCGCCACTGGCGCCGGGGAAGCGGCGACGTTCTTCGATCAGGTACTGCGTCAGCGTCGAGCGGTAGGAGAGCGTCATGTCGTGGTCCCTGGTGTGCATGCTGTTGTTGTGTGAACACGCGGCTGGCGGCGATGTCTTCGGTGGCGAGCGTGGTCAGCGCCTCGGCATCGAGCACGCGGTCGCGGTCGGCGAACAGGCGGCTGGCCTGGCGCAGCCGCGCACGCTCGAGCGCGTTGCGCACGCTGCGGGCGTTGGCGAAATGCGGTTGGGTCAGGCGCAGGTCGAGGTACTTCGCGAAGGTGTCGCGCGCGCCATCCGCGAAACGGTAGTTCTGGTCCTTCCAGCATCAGGTCGCCGATGGAAAGCAGTTCATCCCGCGAGTAATCGGGAAAGTCGAGGTGATGCGCGATGCGCGAGCTCATGCCCGGATTCGACTGGAAGAAGGTGTTCATCCGGTCTTTGTAGCCCGCCAGGATCACCACCAGATCGTCGCGCTGGTTCTCCATCACCTGAAGCAGGATCTCGATGGCCTCCTGCCCGTAGTCGCGTTCGTTCTCGGGCTTGTAGAGGTAGTAGGCCTCGTCGATGAAGAGCACGCCGCCCATCGCCTTCTTCAGCACCTCGCGCGTCTTGGGCGCCGTGTGGCCGATGTACTGGCCCACCAGATCGTCACGCGTCACGGCCACCAGGTGGCCCTTGCGCACGTAGCCCAGGCGATGAAGGATCTGCGCCATGCGCATCGCCACCGTCGTTTTGCCGGTGCCGGGGTTGCCGGTGAAGCTCATGTGCAGGCTGGGCGCCTGGCTTTCAAGCTTGTGCTGGGCGCGCAGTTTGTCGATGACCAGCAGCGCAGCGATGTCGCGAATGCGTGTCTTCACCGGCTTCAGGCCGATGAGCTCACTGGTCGAGTTCGTCGAGCACGCCCTTCGACCTGGCTTTGCGCCAGCACGTCGTTGACGGTGCGCGGCGGCGAGGCGTCCACGTCAAGCCACCTTCGCCAGCGCAGGCGCGGCAAGCTGCGCACGCATCGCATCGATCACGGCCTTGTAGTCCTTCTGACCAAAGATCGCGCTGCCCGCCACGAAGGTGTCGGCCCCGGCATCGGCGACACGGCGGATGTTGTCGACCTTGATGCCGCCATCGACCTCGAGGCGAATATCACGACCGCTGGCGTCGATCAGCTTGCGCGCCCGCTCGATCTTGCGCAGCGCCGATTCGATGAAGCTCTGTCCGCCGAAGCCCGGGTTCACGCTCATGATCAACACGAGGTCGATCTTGTCGATCGTCCACTCGAGCACATCCAGCGGCGCGGCCGGGTTGAACACCAACCCCGCCTTGCAGCCAGCGCCACGAATCAATTGAATCGTGCGATCCACGTGCGCGCTGGCATCGGGATGAAAGCTGATGACATCGGCACCCGCTTCGGCAAAGCGCTCGGCCAAAGCATCGACCGGTTGCACCATCAGGTGCACATCCAGCGGCGCCCACGAACCGTCGGCGCGCTTGCGTGTGCTTCTTGATCGCCTGCGCCACGCCAGGGCCGATGGTCAGGTTCGGCACGTAATGGTTGTCCATCACGTCGAAGTGAATCCAGTCGGCACCCGCGGCGATGACGTTGCGCACCTCGTCACCAAGACGCGCGAAGTCGGCCGCCAGGATGCTGGGGGCGATGCTGTAAGTGGTCATGGCGCGGGAACTCAATACCGTTCGCCTTCGGGCTTGTCGGTCGCGTAGCTGCTCACGCGGTATCGCACGTTGCGGCCTTCGCCTTCGGTGCGGACCAAGCCCGAAGCCGGGCTCGTTCTTCGGCCGATTGACGATGTACGACATGCGCGGCGACTCGACACCTTGCGTGGAATCGAAGGCGGTGACGCGAACGTAGTGGTTCGGGAAGGCTTTGCGGCACGCGTTGATTTCTTTCAGGATGCCCGCCGGATCCTTCAGGTCGAACATCGGGTTGCCGAACATGTCCCAGTAGGTATTGCGCGGGTGCGGGTCGTCGGTGTATTCGATGCCGACGGCCCAGTTGCGCTCAAGTGCGTACTCGAGCTGCGCGGTGATCTGCTTGTCGGTCAGATCGGGCAGATAGGAGAACTGGCCCTGCGTCAGGCGATTGCCTTGGTTGGTCATCATGGTCGCGTTCTCCTCAGTTGGACATCGTGGGCGTGGCCACGAAGTCGGCGGTGTCGGTGGATTCGTAGTTGAAGCTGATGTCGCCCCAGGTGTCGATGGCGGCCTTCAGCGGCGAGCACCACTTGGCGGCGTCTTTCAGGATCTGCGGGCCTTCGTTCCAGATGTCGCGGCCTTCGTTGCGCGCCAGAACCATCGCTTCGAGCGCGACACGGTTCGCCGTGGCACCGGCCTGAATGCCCATCGGGTGGCCGATCGTGCCGCCGCCGAACTGAAGCACCACGTCGTCACCGAGGTAGGTCAGCAATTGGTGCATCTGGCCGGCGTGAATACCGCCCGAAGCCACCGGCATCACCTTGTTGAGCGAAGCCCAGTTCTGCTCGAAGAAGAGGCCCTTCTCGAGCTGCATCGGCGTATGCGTGTCGAGCAGCGTGTCGTAGAAGCCGCGGATCATCATCGGGTCGCCTTCGAGCTTGCCGACGACCGTACCCGGCGTGGATGTGGTCCACGCCCGCCATGCGCATCCACTTGCAGATGACGCGGAAGTTCATGCCGTGGTTCTTCTGCCGCGAGTAGGTGCTGTTGCCCGCGCGGTGCAGGTGAAGAATCATGTCGTTCTTGCGCGCCCACAGCGCCATGCTCTGGATCGCGGTGTAGCCGATCACCAGGTCGATCATGATGATCACGCTGCCCAGGCTCTTCGCGAACTCGGCGCGCGCGTACATCTCTTCCATCGTGCCGGCGGTGACGTTCAGGTAGTGGCCCTTGACCTCGCCGCTGGCCGCGCTCGCCTTGTTGACGGCTTCCATGCAATACAGGAAGCGGTCACGCCAGTGCATGAAGGGCTGCGAGTTGATGTTCTCGTCGTCCTTCATGAAGTCGAGGCCGCCCTTCAGGCCTTCGTACACCACGCGGCCGTAGTTGCGGCCCGACAGGCCGAGCTTGGGCTTGGTGGTGGCGCCCAGCAGCGGCCGGCCGAACTTGTCGAGCCGCTCGCGTTCGACGACGACGCCGGTCGCCGGGCCTTGGAAGGTCTTCAGGTACGCCACCGGGATGCGCATGTCTTCCAGGCGCAGCGCCTTCACCGCCTTGAAGCCGAAGACGTTGCCGATGATCGACGCGGTGAGGTTGGCGATCGAGCCGCCTTCGAACAGGTCGAGGTCGTAGGCGATGTAGGCGAAGTACTGCTGCTTCGGTCTTGGTGCCCGGGCCGGTGTTGGGCACCGCGTCGACACGATAGGCCTTCGCGCGGTAGAGATCGCAAGCCGTCAGGCGGTCGGTCCACACCACGGTCCACGTCGCCGTGGACGACTCACCCGCCACGGCGGCGGCGCATTCCTCGGAGTCCACGCCCTCCTGCGGCGTGATGCGGAACATGGCGATGACGTCGGTGTCCTTGGGCACGTAGTCGGGCTGCCAGTAGCCCATCTGCTTGTACCGGAGGACGCCAGCGCTGTAGCGCTTCTTCTGGTCGGTGATGATTCCGTCGTCGGTGGCCTTCTTCATCGCGATTCCTTCGTTGCGCCGATAGCGGCGTGGAGTGGGGGTGGAGCTTTTGGGACGGCACCAATGTAGAAATCGGAGTTGGCTAAGGTAAATTCAAACTTTGTTGGTCAATGACTTCAGGTTTTACTGAATGAAGAACGTCAGCTTCCGGCAGCTAAGGGTTTTCGTGGAGGTGGCCAAGCACCTGAGCTTCGTGCGCGCGGCCGAGGCACTGCACCTGACGCCACCCGCGGTCACGATGCAGGTCAAGGAGCTGGAGTCGGCGCTGGAGCTGCCGCTCTTCGACCGCCAGGGCCGCAAGGTCGCGCTGACCACGTCGGGCGAATACTTCCTGGTCTACGCCAAGCGCTTGCTGGGCGACGCTGAAAGAAGCGGGCGACGCGATGGCGCGGCTGCGCAAGCTCGAGGGCGGCGTGCTGACGGTGGGCTTGGTCAGCACTGCCAAGTACTTTGTGCCGCGGCTGCTGGTGCGCTTCAACGCAGAGCACCCGGGCGTCGAGGTGCGCCTGCACGTCAGCGCCAACCGCGAGCAACTCGTCGCGATGATGAGCGCGGCGAAGTCGATCTCGCCATCATGGGCCGCCCTCCCAAAGAGCTCGACACCCGCGCCGAAGCCTTCGCCGCGCATCCGCACGTGTTCATCGCACCGGCCGGGCACAGCATCCTGACGGAGACCGAACACCCCACGCTGTCGCAACTCGCGCGTGAGCCGCTCATCGTGCGCGAAGCCGCCTCAGGCACGCGCGCCCTGCTCGACCGCTTCCTGCGCGAGCACAAAACCGAAGCTCACATCACGATGGAGATGACAAGCAACGAAACCATCAAGCAGGCCGTGATGGCGGGCATGGGCCTGTCGTTCCTGTCACTGCACACCATCGGCCTCGAACTCACCCACGGCCTGCTGAAGATCGTGCCCATCGAACACACGCCCGGTGATCCGCACCTGGAACATCGTGCACCTGCGCTCCAGGCTGCTGTCACCGGCGGCGGAGGCGTTTCGCTACTTCATGCTGGAAGAGGGCGAAGAATTTCTGGCGGCGCAGGACAAGCACTGGATGCCGGAAGGCGCTCCTCGCAAGCGTCAGGAACGGGCTTGATTCAAGCGCTTCGGGTGCGCCGCGGTTGACGCCCGACCCAATTTCCAACTCAAAGCGTCCACGGGTTCACCACCTGCAGGCCCGGTACGGCGGCAAAGTCGGCCTGGTTGCGCGTGACCAGCAGCAGCCCATGGGCCAAGGCGGTCGCGGCCATCAACGAATCCAGGATGGGCAACGTGTTGCCGGCTTGCGCCGCACGCGTGCGCAGATCACCCCACAGCAGGCAAACCGCCGCATCGGCCGCCAGCACCCGGCCGGCAAAGCGAGGTTGCAAGTCGTCGTCCAGCCAGGATTGCAGACGCTGCCGACGCGCCGACACCGCCAGCCGGCTGATGCCTTGCTGAATCTCGCCCAAGACCAGGGCGCTGAGGTAGAGGTTGGCTTCGGGGGTGGCGCGCAGCCAATCGAGCAGGCCAACGTCGGGCTTCGGTTTGGTGAATTCGGACACCGCGCAGGTGTCGAGCAGGTAGTTCACAACACCAACTCGCGCCCGGCGTCCCGGTCGCGCTGCGGCACCTCGAGCCCGCGCAACGGCGAAGCGCTCAGGAAGTCCGCCAGGTTCTGCGGCTGTCCGCGCAGGCGCTGCAGTTCGCGGGTCGCGATGACCGTGACCGCCGGCTCACCACGGATGGTGATCTCTTGAGCTCCTTCGCCCAGAGCCTGGCGAACCAGCTCGCTCAAGCGATTCTTTGCGTCTTGTAAGGCCCACGTTCCCATGTCATTCCCTTTATAGCTAGACTGGCTAGGTTAATCAAAAATCGCGCGGGCGGCAAGCACGGGTGATGCACACCCGCTGCGCCGCGCGTCCCGCGCGGCGGCCGTCCGTCCCGGCCGGAAAACCCGAACGCCGGTCCCCGGCGTGGTTGCCGGCTCCGCCGGCCTGGTTGCCGGCGGAGCCGGCCTGGCTTGGCCTGACTTGGCTCAGGACCTCAGGGCAAGACGAAAGCCCAGGTCGCCGCGGCGGACCGAGCGCACGAAGGCGCGGCGGTAGGCCGAACGCGCGCCCCTGGCGACGCCGAGCCACGAGCCGCCGCGCACGGCGCGGCGGGCAGAGCGTGGCTCCGCCTCGCCCTCGAGCCCCGGATCTACCACGGACTTCTCACCTGCCGCGGTCGCCGCATAGTCCCGCAGCGGGTCGGCACACCATTCCCAGACGTTGCCGTGCATCTGATACAGCCCCCAGCGGTTCGCCGGCAGTGCCTTCACGGAAACGGTGTGATTTCGGTATGGCCCCTTCGGCGCGGCGCCATACGGATAGTTGCCGTCGAAGTTCACCTGATCGGTCGTCACCGTCTTGCCGAATGCGAAGGGCTCGCCGCTGCCGGCCCGGCAGGCATATTCCCACTGCGCTTCGGTCGGCAGCGCGGGGTCGCTGCCGGGCAACCATTCGCGCAGCCGGTCGAAAAAGCCGGGCCCTTTGCCCTGCTCGCCGGTGCCGACGACCACGTCGTCCCACGACACCTGCTCGACGGGGTTGAGCAAGTCGTCGGCAAATCCGCTCGGGTTCTTACCGCCCATCACCGCCAGCCACAGCGCCTGCGTGCACGCCGTGTCGGCCAGCCAGAAGCCGCGGGTGATCTGTACCAGGTGCTGCGGCCCTTCGTGATCAGCCCGTTCAGCCTCGTCATCCGGCGACCCCATCCGAAACGTGCCAGGCTCGACCCAGCGCATGCGCTGGCGCGCGTCGCCGACGGTGAATTCGGCCCACAGGCCGTAGGGGTCATCGCCGAAGGCGCAGGCCCAGGGTGGCGGCAGGTCGGGCAGCGCGCCTGGCAGCGGCAGGTTGCGGTCGCCAGCGACGATGTCGGTCGGCGCGGAATGCGCGCCCTGAGCCCGAGGCGAGGCGACCTGCAAGGCGCCCTCCTTCGGCCAGCGCCGGGCGGCGCTCATCGGCAAGGCAACTGCACCGGGCCGACGATCGGGCCCGGCGCGGCGCACCAAAGGGGCGCACCGCGGTCGAGCGCTTCGCCGCGTCACCACCGCGACCACGCTTCACGGTGGGCCCGACGTTCAGCGGGGGCGGCGACGCCGCGCAGAGATCGGCGATCTCGCATGCAACGTCGGCCAGCACCTTGTTGCGCTTGGCGCCGGCGGTGAACGACTCGACCGACTTGCCGTCACCTGGACGAACTTGCAGCTTGCTTAACCACGCGACCTGTTTCCATGCGCAGTCTTTGAGCAACAGTGGATAGAGGCTCATACCGTCGGCCTTGTGGCGTTCGAACAGGCGCGGCACTTCCTGCTCGAGGATGAATCCCGACGTCAAGAACCTGGCGCTGACCAGCAACAGCGCCACGCGGGCGCTCGACATCTCGCGGTCAATGGCTTCGCGCCAGTCTTGCCCAGGGCCAATGCGTCGGTCGTCCCAAACCTCGACCAGCCCCGCCTTCTCGAGGACGCCCAACTGCTCGGCGATCAAATTTCGCCAGCGCTCGTCGCTATGCGAGTAACTGATGAAGACTCGATTTCTGACGCTGGCGCGGCTCGAGCCAGCGGGTGTGCTCACGACGGGCTTTGTCGACATCGCGTTCCTCACTTCCTTGCGAAGCGCACTCGGCCGACGATCGCCGTTCGTGGCATCAACGGGCGAGACGTTACCAAGGGGTAGCAAGGCTGTCATCTGTCGTGGGGCCCGGTTGCCGCGGGCTCGTGCGTCGGGCACGGCTCGAAACGCCGTCGCAGTCAACGGGGCGCGGCTTCAAGAATGCGTCGGTCGCGTCATCACACCCATCTGTCAACTCGATACGACTTGGATCGCCAGCGACGGCAAGAATGGTTCGCGCGGCAGCCTTGCCGCAGTCAAAACAATCGGTCAACACATGAACAGATCAATCTTGGCGGTGGGACATGTGTCGCTCTTGTTGGCGGCGTGCGGCGGCGGTGCGTCGCCGGGAGCATCGGGCGGCACCGATAGCGAAGCAGCGGGGCCGCGTCCGGTCATCACTTTTCAGGCCGCCGAGCCCACTTGGACTCGCGTGGCCGGCGAGTGGCAGT
Organism: uncultured beta proteobacterium; assembly: GCA_963738615.1. GTDB lineage: Bacteria > Pseudomonadota > Gammaproteobacteria > Burkholderiales > Burkholderiaceae_C > CAVTWY01. The sequence goes on along the minus strand of CAVTXI010000001.1, from coordinate 165,869 downwards.
CGTTCGTGCTGGCGCAGCCGGCCACCGTCCGCTACGGCGCCGACGGCGTTTGGATGGAAGTGGCCTTGCCTGCGGGTACGCATGCGTGCAACAACACGTACTTCGGCCGTGACCCACTGGTGGGCGTCGTCAAACGCTGCGAGTCGATAGTGTCGGCCCCGCCGACCGGTGCGTGGGTCGCGGTGGCGCCCGAGTGGGCGCCGTTCGTGCTGACCACACCGCAGCGCGTGCGCTACGGTGCGCAGACGACGTGGCTCGAGCGCGACCTTCCCGCTGGGCAAGCCTTCTGCACCAATGCCTTCTTCGGCATCGACCCGCTGCCTGGGATCGTGAAGGGCTGCGAGGTCGCGACCAGCGCGATCAATCAAGCGCCCACCGTGTCCCTGGGCGCGGACAGCAGCATTCAGCTCCCCACCAACTCCAAGTTGATCAGCGCGGTCGCCGCGGATGCCGATGGCAGCATCGTGCGCTATCGGTGGTCGCAGGTGTCCGGGCCCAATACAGCCGTGTTCGCCGACACGAGCTCGGCGTCTCGAGACTTCTCGTCGCTGATTCAGGGCAGCTATGTCTTTCGTGTCGAAGTCACCGACGATCAGGGTGCCAGCGCTCGAGACGACATTCAGATCACGGTTCAACCTGCAGGCAGCTACGCCGCCACCTACTACGTCAGCCCCAACGGCAACGACGCCACCGGCACCGGCAGCCAAAGCTCACCGTGGAAGACTCTGTGTCGAGCCACATCGACGGTCAGGCAGGCGAACAGCCTGATCAAGCTTGCGGCAGGCGTGTATGTCGAGACCCAGACCTGCGACCTCGCCGTGGGGGTGAGCCTCGAGGGCGAAGGCACCAGCACAGTGGTGCAGTCGACCCTGTCGGCACAGTGGGCGCCGATTCTGCGGTTGTCGTCGGACGACGAGGGCACCATGGGCAATCAATCGGTGTCGAGCATCCGGTTCGACGGCAGCAACCGCCGCACGTCGTGGGGAATCAACGTGAGAGGCCGCAGCAACGTGAGCCTGCATCACCTCACGATGGTTGATTTCGAAGAGAGCGCCGTCTATTGGTCCGGGCGGGTTGATTCGCTCAATGCCGCGCCATCCAGATATGCCACGGGTAACAGCTTCCATCACAACACCGTCAGCAACTCGTCCAAATATGATGGCTTCGGACGGGGTGCGCTCTACCTCGGCGGACAAGATGGCATGCTCATCCACGACAACGATATTTCACAGGTGGGCCGCCCGCCCGGCCAGAACGGCTGGCCGATCAAGGCCCAGGTGAACGACGGATTCCTCCGTGGCGTCAAGATCTACAACAACAAGATCACCAAAGAAGCCTTCGACGGCATCACCTGGGACTTCGCGATCGAGCTTTTCAACGTCGAAGGCGTCGAGGTTTTCAACAACACCATCGTCGGCGGCCTGGACAGCAATACGCAGACCCGGGGCGCCTACGCCTACAGCATCCACATCCACGACAACATCATCGGCCCCACCGCACTCCCCGCGAACGACGAAAACGCCATCACGCTCGAGTTCTCGACCGACACGGCGCTGATAGAGAACAACGTGCTGAGGAATGTGACCCGCTGTATCTACATGACCCCGCGCCCGACCAGCGCCATCACCAACGTGACGATCAGGCGAAACCTCTGTAGCAACGTGGGCGTCGATAACGGCACGCACCAGGGCGCCGCGGTTCGCATCGACGAAGGGCACGCAACCTTCACGGTCGATGGGTTGAATATTCACAACAACACGTTCCAGTCGAACCCGATCCAGAACCCGTGGTGGGGTCTGGAATTGCCGCGCGCCAGCTCGAGCCGGAACGTCAGCATCAAGAACAACATCCTGCTCGACTTCCTGGCAGGCGCCATCGTCACGCCGAATGGCACAGGCACCATCCACAACCTGGCGATTCAGAACAACATCATTTTCGGCAGCGGAAACGAGAATCAACCGGTATTCAACGGATCGGCGCCCACGGGCCTGATCTATCAGAACAACATCCACGCCGATCCGCAGTTCGTCTCGCCCAGCGATTTCCGCCTGAAGCCAGGCTCGCCTGGCATCAACGCTGGCATCAATGTCGGCCTGCCGTACTTGGGAAGCGCACCGGACATCGGCGCGTACGAGATTCAATAGACTCGACCGTGTCCAGACGACAAGAACTCGGAGGCCCACCATGTCGATCGAACAACGCATCCGCGAACTCGGCATCGAACTGCCGAAGGTGCCCACGCCGGCCGCGAACTACGCGAACGCGGTGCGCATGGGCAACGCGATCTACTTGTCGGGCACCGTGCCGGCGCGGCCCGACGGCACGATCGCGAAAGGCAAGGTCGGCGCCGAGGTGTCGACCGACGAAGCGGCCGAACACGCGCGCCTTGTCGGGCTGAACATCCTCGCGATCCTGAAGGGCGAACTCGGGAGCCTCGATCGCGCCAAGCGCGTGATCAAGCTGCTGGGCATGGTGAACGCGGTGCCCGACTTCAAAGAGCATTCGCGCGTCATCAACGGCTGCTCGGATCTGTTCGAGCAGGTGTTCGGCGCCAAGCACGCGCGCTCGGCGATCGGGGTGGGCAGTCTGCCGTTCGGGATCTCGGTCGAGATCGAGGCGATCGTCGAGGTCGAGTAGGACCACCCGACCGGTGCGTTGGCTACCAACGCGCCAACAACCGGTCATACGCCACCCGGCTCTCGAGCTTCGTCAACGGCCGGTCGCCTTTGTCGATGCACACACCGGTCTCGAGGTCGAATCGCCACGCGTGCTTCGGGCACACCACCTCGCGGCCGTCGACGTGCGTCTGGTCGATCAGCGTGCCCTGGTGCGGGCAGCGGTTGTCGTAGACCACGTACCCAGCCGCGCCGCGGAAGACGACGACGGTGCGGCCGTGCAGGCTGACGCAACGGGTCTCGCCGATCGCCACGCTGTCGATCGCGGCAACGTCGTGCCATGCCTTGGCGGGCGCGCCAAGCCCGCCCGCCGACGTCAAGGTGCCCAGCGCGGACGGCCGCGCGTCACTGACCGTGTCTCGCGCATCGGCCGTTGCGGCAACGATCGCGCGAACCTGCGGCAGGTCCATCTCGAGCAGCAGGTCGACGGCCCAGACGATTTTGCTGAAGCCTAAAGCGGGGAACGCCATCAGCAGCGCGTCGAGAATCTCTTCGACGCTGCACCCGTCTTTCAGCGCGCGCTTCACGTATTGCCGAAAGCCGCGCTCGGTCTGCGCGTGCACCTTCGTGATGACCGAGATCAGGTCGCGCGTCTTCGGGTCCAGCCGCGTGCCGCAGTTCTTCAAGAACGCGAAGTAGTGCGGCACGGCGTCCGGGCGTGCCTTGATGAGGAAGTCGATGGCGTCGCTCATGGTGAAACCTCCGGGCTCGAGAACGGCACATGAACCAGTACGGCGCAGTCGGCCAAGCCGACCACCTTGTGTGCGACGCCGCCGACCCAGTTCGATGGCGATGCTTCGCTGGTACGGCGCGCGATGACGATCAGATCGCAGTCGGCTTCGCGCGCGGCTGCGACGACGCCTTCGGCGGTTTTCTGGGGCGACGCCGCGGGTGTGTCCTGCGTCAGCGTGTGCTCATGCACGCACGCGTTCGGGCCCGCCAGATTCGCAGCGGCTTGCGCCGCATCTTGCAGTTGCTGGGTTGGCTCCCCTTCGACAACGAGCATCACACCGCGCTGCCACGCGCCGACCTTCTGCGGCACCAGCAGCACCGAACACGGTGCCTGCGCCACGACCTTGCCGACCATCTCACCGACCTGCAGGCGCTTCAGGAAGCCGACCTTGCCGCGACGCCGCGCCACGATCAGGCGCGCGCCCACGCGCACCGCTTCGTCGACGATCTCGGTGTGCAGTTCGGGGCCGCCGCGCACCTCGAGGTTCAAGTTGACTTCGGCTGCGGCGGCAGCGGCTTCCACTGCCTCGGCGCGACGGCCTACGTCTTCGTCGGCCCGTGCAGAAAGCTCGGGCGACGCGGCGGCGAACTCGGTGTTGCTGACGTAGGGCACCACCGCCGCCAGCGGCACACGCAGCCGCTGCGCCAGGTGGAACGCCATACGCTCGGCGGCGGCGTCGAATTCGCTGTGTTCGGTCGCCAGCAGCAGCGGGTGCCATTCGAAAGTCATCGTCAGTCTCGTTCAATGCCCACCAGCCACCACCCCCGACGCCGCCAGCACGATCACGGCGACTTGTGCGATGGCCAGCATCGCACAGCGTTTGTCGCCACGCGCGCGAAAGGCCTGCACCAGACCGACCAGCGCGGGCAACGAACACGCGGCCAGCAACGCCACACCGGCCAGCGCCAGCGCCTGCGCATCGGGCAGCCGCCCCAACCATGCCCATCCCGCACGCGCGCCCGTCGACGCAACGAATTCCGCCGCCGACAGTCCCCATCGCCGCGCCACGTCGTCGGGCGACATGGCGGCTGGCAGCCAGCCCATCACATAGACCACATAGCCAAGCACCATCGCCACAAGCGATAACTTCGTGCCGCGCGCAAGCCATCGCGCGTACAGCGCCTGCTCGGCCGGTTGCGTCACGCGGGGTCGAAGGCTCATGGCATGTCCGGTTCGTACTCAGGCTTCGCTACTCAGGGCCAGATGCCCAGGCCGCGCAGCAAGGCGCGCAGCCCGGCGAAGATCATCACCGAAAGCACCAGGCGACGGATCACGCTGGCCTTCAGTACCGTCAGCAGCCGCGCGCCGATGCGCGCGCCCAGCATCACACCCGCGACCGCCGGCACCGCGATCAGCGGCAGCACCGCGCCGCGGTGCAGGTAGACCCACACGGCCGACGCGTCGACCAGCGACAGGATCAGGCTCGACGTGCCCGCCGCCACTTTCAGCGGCGCACCCATCAGCAGGTTCAGCGCCGGCACGTTGGCCCAGCCGGCGCCAATGCCGAACATGCCCGCCAGCACACCGATGGCGACGAACACCACGGTGCCGGGCACGCTGCGGTGCACCCGCCACTCGACCACACGCCGCGACGCCGTGTCGACGAACGCGCCACGCATACCCAGCGCCTGCGCCATGGCGTCGCCAGCGTCGACCTGTGGAAACTCGGACCGGCGCGACACCAGCATCAGCGCGACGATGCCCAACACGACGATGCCCATCAACATCTGCACCGCCTGTGCCGGCATCGCCAGCCCGATCACCGCACCGACGATCGACGATGCCGACGCCGCGACCGCGAGCGGCAACGCCAGACGCAGGTTCGCCAGGCCGCTGCGCAACAACACCGGCCCGGCTGCGAGCGCGCTTGCCAGCGCCACCAGCAGGCCAGCGCCGCGCACGAAGTCGAGGTGGAAGGGAAAGAAGCTGCCCACGATCGGTACGAACAACGTGCCCCCACCGATGCCCGCAGGCACGGCCAGGATGCCGATCAAGAAACACGCACCGAAGAGCGCGAGCGACCAGGCCCACCAAGGCCAGGTTGCTGCGGTTTGCGCGGCGTCGATCAAAGTGCAGGCACTGTAGCCGCCGCATGCGCGCGCCTATAGTGATCGTGCCTCGAACCGAAGCCAAACAATGACCCAACAGAACCTCGCCATCGACCTTGCAGCCGCCCGTGCCGAATTCGAATCCGGCCGCGCGATGATGGTCGACATTCGCGAGCCCGACGAACACGCCACTGGCGTCGCAGCCGGTGCCGCGCTGATCCCCATGAGCGAGCTGGGCGACCGGCTGACCGAAATTCCGCAAGACCCGGGCAGGCCCGTGCTGCTGATCTGCCGCACGCAAAACCGCTCGAGCCACGTGGCGCAGGTGCTGACCCAGCGTGGCTGGGGCAACCTGCGCTACGTGGTCGGCGGCATGTCGATGTGGGCGTTGAACGGGTGGCCGATGGTGGCGCCCGACGAGCCGCGATGAACGTCGTCAGGCTCTACAAGCTCGCCGAGTCGCAGCATCCGCAGGCGCGCGCCTGCTTGGCCTGCGAGGTGCGCCGCAGCGCGCTCTTCGGTGCGTTGGACGAAGACGCGCTCGACAACATCCACGAAACCATCGCCAGCCTCGACCTGGCTGCCGACGATCGCCTGTACGGGGCCGGTGACTCAGGCCCATGGCTCTACACGATCCGCGCCGGCATCGTGCGCCTCGAGCGCAGCACCGACACCGGCGAGCGCCGCATCGTGCGCCTTGCCGGCCGCGGCGACCTGCTCGGGCAAGAGTCGCTGCTCGACCGCCGCCACGGCGATGACGCCTTCGCCTGCACGCCCGTCAGCGTGTGCCGCATTCCGAGGCAACTGGTCAGCTCGCTGGCCGAGCATCAAGGCCTGGTCGACGAGTTGATGCAGCGCTGGCAGGCCGCGCTGGACGATGCGCAGGCTTGGCTGACGCAGCTCACCACCGGCCCCGCGTCACGGCGCATGCTGAACCTGCTGGTGAAGCTGGATGAGCACACCGACGACCACGGCCTGATCTGGCTGCCGCGACGCGAGGACATGGGCGCGATGCTCGATATGACGATCGAGACCGCCAGCCGGCTCGTCAGCCGCTTCCGGCGCGAAGGCCTACTCGAACTGCATCCGCCGCGCCACGCACGGCTGGACCGTCCCAAACTGCGCCTGGCATTGCGCGACGCCGCAAACGAGCGCTGACCGCGGCGCGGCGGCGTGGCGGTTCATTCGGTGTAGCACCCGATCGCACGCGCCAGGTTCGCGCGCGCCGCTGCTTCGAGCGCGGCGTGGAAATGCGCGGTGGCGTACAGCCGCGGGCGCGCCGCCAACTGCGCCAGGATCTCGCGGCGCTTCCTGCGGAACATCGACCGCGGCACGAAGGCGTATTCGTCGACCACCTGCCGGTCGTACTCGTCGAACCGCGCGGGCGCGGCGCCGAGGATCGCGAGGTCGATGTCGACGACAAGCTGCTCGTCAGGCGTCACCGGCGCGACGTTGTGCTTCGTCGCCAGCACCATCGCGGCGATGCGCTCGATGGACGCCGCGTCGACACCGGCCGCGCCCAACATGCGCGAAGCCAATTCGGCGCTCTTGTCTTCGTTGCCCGACTCGCGCAGGTTGTAGACCGCGTCGTGAAACCACAGCGCGGCCTCGACCTCGGCTGCGCGCAGCGCAAGGGCCGTCACACCGCCGAACGTGATCGAGACATTCGCGCAGGTGCTGCGGCGAGTGGTAGTGGCGTTGGGGTTCGCTCCAGCGCGACACCAGGTCGGCTTGTGCTGCGTGCGCGTCGCCTTGCGCATGCAGCCCGAACCAAACGCGCCGCCAGGATGTGTCGAGCAGGTCCATGTCGAAGGGGGTCGAAGGCAATGGAGGGGCGTCGAAGTGTTGACGTGCGGCGCAACCGCAAGGGTTTTCATGTGCCGGCGCCGCACCACGCATCGTCGCACGCCGCGGGATAGGCCGGAGGCGCGCGCCATCGTGGCCCTGCGCCCCGCTGCTAGAGTCGCCGGGCTTCGCCCCTGACCCCTTCAACGATGGCCAACTCGCTTGCATGGCAACCACGCACGGCCCAGGGCCAACGCCCTGTCGACGAGCCGTTGTGGCTCGAATGGCTGACGCTGGCGGGCCTGTTTGTCGTTCGCGACCTGGCTGCTCGGGCATCAAGGGCGTGTGGGGGCTGCTGCTGCGCGCCGACCCCACGGGCATCACGCTCGTGATCATCATCGTGTTCGTCGCGTCGACCCTGTGGTGCGGCCGGCGCGCGCGTGAACTGGCGCGCGAGAAGCGGCTGCTTGACGCAGCGATCGCTGCAGGGCCGCAGCAAGCGCAGTGTCATCTTCAGACGGCTGGGCCGCCGACTACTGGCGCGCGCTGACGCTGGCCCCGGCCGACACCGGCGCGCCGCTGGACCAACTGCTCGAACGCACGCACGGCCCGCACGGCACCGCGTGGTGGGTCAACGGCATCCAGTTGAAGTTCGGGCTGCTGGGCAAGGTGATCGGTTTTTCGATCCTCGCGCTCGAGATCGGGCAGATCCAGAACTTCGACGCGACGCAATCGCAAGACCTACTGAGGAGCCTGACGCAGGGCCTGGGCGTGGCGCTGCTGACGACGATGGTTGGCCTGGTGGGCAACATCCTGCTGGGCTTGCAGCTCACGCGCCTGGACCGCTTCGCCGACAGCATCATCGACCGCGCGCAGCGCCACGGCATGGACATCACGGCCGCACGCGGCAGCAACGCGGCGTGAACCCGCAGCCCGCACGATGAGCGCCACCCTGCGCCGCCGCCGCCTCGCGCGTGAGCCCGAGGTGGACCCGTTCTACGACATGTTGTTCAACATGCTCATCGCTTTCGTCTTCTGTTTCATCATCGCGCTGCTGGCGATGAACCCGAAGTCGCGCAAGTCGGGCGACGTGGCGGCGAAGGCCGAATTCATCCTCAACCTGAACTGGACCGACGACGACCCCAACGACATCGACCTGTGGGTGCAGAACCCGGCCGGCGACGTGGTGTGGTTCCGCTCGCGCGAAGCCGGCCTGATGCACCTGGACCGCGACGATCGCGGTTCGTCGAACGACTCGGTCGAAGTGAACGGCCGCACGATCACGAACCCGCTGAACCAGGAAGTGGTGACGTTGCGCGGCATCGTCGCGGGCGAATACATCGTCAACGCGCACTACTACGACCAGAGCAAATCGGCGTCGGCCGACACCCGGCCGCTGAGCGCGCGCGACCAGGCGCGGCTGGGGCAGCCGGTGCCGGTGACGTTGTCGCTGGTGAAGGTGAACCCGCGCGCCGAAGTCGCCTTCTATGGCCAGCACACGCTGAAGGGCCAGGGCGACGAAGCGACGCTGGTTCGCTTCACCGTCCGCACTGACGGCAGCATCACCGGGCTGAACACGCTGGCAAAAGCGCTGGCCACGGCGCGGCGCTGAACAACCCGACAAACGAATCACAAGACCGCTTCGCCATGTCCCTTGCCCTGATCCTTGCCTTCGCCGTGTTGCTGTTGCTGCTGGTATTGGCGCTGCTGTGGTCACGCTGGCCGGCGTGGATGAAGACGCTGCTGATCGTGGGCGTGACGGTGCTGTACTTCTACGGCCACGAAGCGGTGCGCGCGATCTGGGGCGTGCCCAGCGACGAACCACTGCCGCAACGCTTCGTGGTGCTGGCCGCCGCGGTCGACGAGCCCACGACCAAAGGCGCGGGGTCGATCTTCCTGTGGGTCAGCGAAATCGTCGAAGGCCGCACCGGCCTGTCGCCACGCGCCTACCGCGTGAAGTATTCGAAAGAGCTGCACAACGAAGTCGACCTGGGCATTCGCCGCAGCAAAGACGGCGTCAGTCAGATGGGCACGGCCGATCTGAAAAGCTACGGCAACAAGCGTGGCCTGGGTTGGCTGATACCCGCTGCCGACGAGCAAGAAGTGAAGATCCGCGATCTGCCCAGCCCGCAGCTCCCCGAAAAGTAGCCGCCGTGACAACCGCCGCCATGTCGCGCCGCCTTGCCCTCTCATCGTCCATCGCCGCAGCCGCACTGGTCACCGCGTGCTCGGACCCCAAAGCCGACCCCGACGACTACTTCCCGCTGACGGCAGGCCACGCGTGGACCTACCGCATGACCACCACGCGCGACGACGACACGCCGAAGGTCGAGACGTTGACCATCCACGCGCGCGCCGCCGAAAACATGGGCGGTGACCCCGCACACCGCCGCCACACCAGCGACGGCCAGGACTACTGGCTGCGCAGCGACAGGACCGGCATCTACCGCATCGCCGCGCGCAACCCGCTGGACCGCAACGCGCTGGCCGACGAGCCGCACCGCTACGTGCTGCAAAAGCCCTACCAGCCCGGCACGAACTGGCAGACCACCACCACCGCCTACGCGCTGCAACGTCGCAGTGAAGTGCCGAAAGAGATCCGTCGCACCCACAAACCCTTCCCGATGACCTACACCATCGTCGCGATGGACGAGAAGCTCGTCGTGCCCGCAGGCACGTTCGAGCGCTGCATGCGCGTGGAAGGCAAAGCCGCGGTGCGCCTGTACGTCGACGCCCAATTCGCGTGGCGCGACATTCCGCTGACGACGCAAGAGTGGTATTGCCCGGGTGTGGGCTTGGCGAAGGTGGAACGCAACGAGCCGTCGCCGTCGCGGTTCATGGTGGGGGGGAAGGTGGCGTTGGAGTTGGTGGAGTGGCGGTAATGGGGTCCAGGGGGACACATCGCTTCAAAGCGATGAATTGACAAAATCGCTTAGGAACGATATGTTGCGCCTATCGCCCTTCGGCGATGAAAGCCAACCGTCATGGACCACCCGATCCGCCTCGCCGACCAGCTTCGCGCGCACCTGCGGGCCTTGCGCCTGCAGCAAGGGCTGACGCAGGCCCAGCTGGGTCAGCGCCTGGGGCTCGGCCAGGTCCGCATCGCGGAGATCGAAGCCAAGCCCGGGGTGATCAGCGTGGATCAGTTGATGTCGATCCTGTCGGCCTTGGGCGCCACGCTGGTCGTGCGCGACCCGCCGGCCGAAAAGCCCGCTGCACGTTCGACGCCGAAGAAGGGCTCGTGGTGAGTGCTGCGCTTGGCGTGTGGATGAACGGCGAGTTCGTCGCGCACTGGAAGGTCGACCGCGGCGCGCACACGTTGACCTACGCGGAAAGTTGGTTGCGGTCGGACAAGATGCGCTCGCTGTCGCTTTCGCTGCCGATCACCGCCGCACGCGAGATCCGCGGGCCTGCGGTCGCGAACTTCTTCGACAACCTGTTGCCCGACGACGAGCGCATCCGGACACGCTTGGCGCGGCGGTTTCGCACGCGCGACGCCGAAGCCTTCACGCTGCTCGAGGCCATCGGGCGCGACTGCGTGGGCGCCATCCAGCTGCTGCCCGAGGGTATGGAGCCGATCGGCTGGAACCGGCTCGACTACGACACGATGAAGGACGACGACGTCCGCCGCGTGATCGACGCGGTGCCGTCGGACGCCGTCGTCGGCATTGACGACCGCGACGACGAGTCGTTCCGGATCTCGCTCGCCGGCGCGCAGGAGAAGACCGCGCTGCTGCGCGTGGGCCGCCGCTGGTGCCGCCCGCGTGGCGCCACGCCCACCACACACATCGTCAAGCTGCCGCTGGGGTTGGTCGGCGGCTCGCGGCGCGTGGACCTGTCGGACTCGGTCGAGAACGAGTGGCTCTGTGCGCGCATCCTGCGTGCGCTTGGCCTGCCCGTCGCCAACACCGAAATCGCGTCGTTCGCAGGCCGCAAGGTCCTGGTCGTCGAGCGCTTCGATCGCGCCTGGGTGGACGCGAACACGTGGATCGTGCGCCTGCCCCAGGAAGACTTCTGCCAGTCGCTGGCGTTGCCGAACACGCGCAAGTACGAAGGTGACGGCGGCCCCGGCATGGCCGCGTCCTTGAAGCTGCTGGCCGGCAGCAGCAACGCCGATGCCGACCGCATGACCTTCGCGCTGGCGCAGCTCGCGTTCTGGTTGCTGGCGGCAACCGACGGGCACGCGAAGAACTATTCGATCTTCATTGCGCGGGGGGACGCATACACGATGACACCGCTCTACGACGTGTTGTCGGTGTGGCCCTACATAGGGAATGGTGCGCACCAGATTCGCGGGCGTTCGGCGGGGCTTGCGATGGCGCTGCGGTCGAAGAACGCCCACTACGCCCTGCACACGATTCAGACACGGCACTGGTACGGCCTGGCGCTGAAGGCCGGCGGTCAGTTGGTCTGGAAGGCGATGTGCGAGCTCGTTCAACGGGTCGACGGTGCGCTCGCGAAGGTCGAAGCACGACTGCCCGCCGCGTTCCCGCCTCGGATGTGGTCTGCGATATCGAAGGGCATGTGCGCGCAGGTGAAGCAGTTCGAACAGGGTATCGAGGCTATCGAGGCGGTGTCATGAAGCGCTGGCGACGCGTTTTCTCGCGTGGCATTGCAGCGCTGGCGTTGGCGCTGATCCTGGTGCTTGCGGCATGGCTCGCGTCGAACTGGAACGACGTGCCGCTCGCAGCCGCGCCCCGTAGCGTTGGCGTTGCCGAACCCGTCGCTGCCCGACGCGCGCAACGCCTACTTCGCACTCGCCGGGTTGCACGCCGCGCCCGATCGCGATCCGGCGACGGCCGGCCAAGCGCTGTGGAAGCTGCTGCTGGCGCGCGCGCACGCCGCGACGAGCCAACGCTTCGTCCCCGACCACGACACGCCGCCCATCGACACCGCACCCGCGCTCGGCGAGGCCTTGCCGGAAGTCTCGGCGCCGCCGCTGATCTGCACATCGCACATGGACGAGTGCGTGGCGCAGTGGATCGACGCCGCCGAGGCGCTGCGCCGTCAGCGCGACACGCACGCGCTGATCGGCACGCGTTGCGAACGCCTGCTCGACGGCGACTTCGCGTTCGAAGAAGCGCTGCCCCCGATGCGCACGATGGCCGAGCCGATCGCGCAACACGGCGTCGGCGCGTCGCGATGCATCCGCTGGTTCACGAGCGGCGCAGTGCTGGCGTGGGTGCGACAAGATCGCGACAGCGTCAGCGCGATGCTGAACCGGGCCGACCGGCTGAGCCGTGCGCTGCTGGAAGGCAGCCATTCACTCATCGGCCACATGCTCGCCGCACGATTCGCGCGCGACACGCTGGCTACCGCCGCGGCACTCGGGGTTCGCGACCCGAGCCTGAGCGCCGTGTTGCAGCCGCTGCTGGCGCCGCTGCCGGACTCAGTAAAGAGCATCAAGGGTTGGATGGTCGTCGAGTCAGCGTATCTGCGCGCCTCGATCGAAACCCTCGAGCAGCAGCCGACCCACCTGTCGACCTTCGCCGACTTCGACTTCGTCGCCTGGCTGACGCGCAATCACATCGGCTGGCATCCGCAGCGCACCCTGCAGCGCAGCGACGCGCAGTGGCTGCGCTCGATGCAACGGCTCGACGCCGGGCTGCATGCAGCGATCGACGCATTCACACGCGAAGCCGCCGAAGACACGCTGGACGAAGCGTGGCGCAGCCTGACCTGGGTCAACCCCGTCGGCAACATGCTGATCGACATCGGGCGTCCGGCCTATACCGTCTACTTCGCGCGGCATGCAGACATCGAATTGCACCGCGAAGTCGCGGCCCTTGCCGTCAACGCCACTGCCCACCGCGTGCCTGCGGCCGAACGGCGCGCATGGACGGCAGCGCAACCGCTATCGACCGCCGCGCGAGAGCGCATCAGCTGGAGCGACGATGGCCTGTCGCTGAGCGCGCGCACATGGCAAGAGACATCGGCACCTGACCGTCGCGTGCCGCCGCACGATGTGATCCGCGTGGCTTGGGCCGAGCGTCGATAGGCGGGCGTTGCGGGAAACGAAAGCAATCGATCAGGCCCCTCACTTTTCGGCCGACAGCGGCGCCTGGAAGCGTCACCCCGCCAGAAACGCCAGCAGCTCCCTCACCACCGCCTGCGGCGCTTCGCGCGACGGGAAGTGCCCCACGCCGTCGAGCAGCACCCGCCGATACGGGCCGGTGAAGAAGCGCTCTTTGCCGGCCGAACTGTCAGGACCATTCACGAAATCGCTCGCGCCGTGCAGCACGAGCGTGGGCACGTCGAGCACCGGGGCGGGGTTCAGCGCCGCGTCGTCACTTGCGTAGTGCGCATGCCCCGGTGAGTGGCCCCAACGGTGGCGGTACGAATGCAGCGTGATGTCGGGCCAGTCGTTGTTGTCGAACGCCGCGGCGGTGGCGTCGAACTCGTCGTCGCGCACCCAACCCGGTGGTGACCACGTGTCCCACATGATGCGCGCGAAGGCCTTGCGGTCTTCGCGCACCGTGCGCTCGCCGCGCGGCGTGACCATGTACCAGTGGTACCAATAGTTGCGCGCCTGGGGCAACGGCAACGCCTGCGTCGGATCGTTGGTGCCGTAGCCGACCGACACCATCACCAGGTGGCTTGCTGCACCATGCCGCAGGCCGCATGCATTGGCCGCGGCGCGTGCGCCCCAGTCGTGGCCGACAAGCGCGGGTTTGTTCAGCCCGAGCGCATCGATGAAGTCGAGCAGGTCACGCCCCAGCGCAGCAAGCTGGCCGGTGCGCGGTGTGTCGGCGCGCAGGAACGTGGTGGGCGAAAAACCGCGACAGTGCCGGCACCACCACGCGCCAGCCGGCAGCAGCCAGCGCGGGCGCAATGTCGGCCCAACAGCGCGGGCTGTCGGGCCAACCGTGAAGCAGAACCACCGCCTGCTGCGCGTCGGGGTTCCATTGCTGGTAGCCCACGCGCAGCAGCGGGGTGTCGACGAATGCCGTCGTCGCCACCACCAACTTCGACCCCTCAGGCCGCCGCCGGCACCACCGCCCCCACCTGCTGATACACCGCGCCTTCGAAGCCCATCAGCGTCTCGACCACGCGCATGTCGAAGAACGGCAGCATCTGCGTCATCAGCACGCCGCCGACGCCCTTGGTGCGGTCGATCCAGTAGTAGGAATTGAAGATGCCCGCCCAGTCGGCCGTGCCGGCGCTGCGCGCGCCGGGCACGTTGTCGAGCATGAGGTGGAAGCCCAGGCCCCAGCTCTGCTCGAACGGCAGCGACGGCACGTCGTTCGACAGCATGGGCACCTGCGACTTCAGCAGCTCGGGCAGTTTGATCTTGCCCAGGTGGTCCTGCAGCGCCATCTGCGCGGTGGCAGGCTTCAGCACACCGCGGCCATCGTTCAACCACGCCTGAACGAAGCGCCCATAGTCTTGAATCGTGCCGTACGAGCCGTGGCCGCCGGCTTCCCACTCGGAGACGGCCGGCAGATCGAGCGCCGTCGGCTCGAGCTTGCCGTCGGCTTGGCGCGGCATGATGCGCAGCAGACGCGACCGCTGCTCGGCGTTGGGCGCGAAGGTCGAATCGTTCATGCGCAGCGGCTCGTAGACGTGCTGCTTCAGGTACGTCGCCAGGCTCTGGCCCGACACCTTCTCGACCACCAGGCCCAGCCAGTCGGTACCGCACGCTGTATTCCCACGCCGTGCCCGGGTCATGCGCCAACGGCACCGACAGGCTCGCCTTCACCCCCGTGAGCACGTGCGGCGCGCCCGTGGCAGCGTGATAGCGCGCAAGGCCTTCATGGAGGAAGAAGTACCCCAGCCCCGCCGAGTGCGTCATCAACTGGCGGATCGTCGCCTTGCTGGCCGGCGCACGCAGGCGCGGCTTGTCGTTCGCATCGAAGCCGTCCAGCACCTTCAGCTCGCCGAACTCGGGCAGGATCGACTCGACCGTGTCGTCGAGCCCGAGCTTGCCCTGTTCCACCAACTGCAGCGCCGCCGTCGTCGCCACCGCCTTCGTCATCGACGCGTTGCGGAACATCGTGCGCGCGTTCGCCTCGCCGGCCGCGTGGTGGAACAGCTCACCGTTGCGATCGACCACCACCGCCGCGATGCCGTGGATCGCACCTTTCGAAACCGCGCCGTCGAGCAGCGCGCGGATCGCCGAACCGTCGAATGCCATGCTTGTCTCCTTTGTTGGGATGGGACCCCGCACGCAGCGCACAGCGGACAAGCGCCTCGTCGACCACGCCTGGCACGGTCGCTTGATTCTGCGCTTTCGAGCGGCGCGGCGCGACCATCGACACACTGGCGATGGTGGCATTGCATGGAGGCGCATCGTGATCCGCATCGACACACTCACCCGACACCCGCACCACGTGCCTACGTACGGCCGCTGGGCTGCATCCCGCGTGCCGCATGAACGCGGCAGGGCTTCGACAATCGCCCCATGACGATCATCACGATCAAGGTCAAGCC
This sequence comes from uncultured beta proteobacterium, assembly GCA_963738615.1. Lineage (GTDB taxonomy): Bacteria > Pseudomonadota > Gammaproteobacteria > Burkholderiales > Burkholderiaceae_C > CAVTWY01. Next base: position 150,198 of record CAVTXI010000001.1, on the reverse strand, counting down.
CAACGCGCGCACCTCGTCGCTCGATCAGGACGCCGGCGGCGCATGGACGGCGCTACTGAAGTCACCGCCGGTCGACGGCAAGGCCAACGTCGAACTGATTGCGCTTGTCGCCAGCCGATTCGGCTGCGGCAAATCCGCCGTGTCGATCAAGAGTGGCGAGTCGGGTCGTGTGAAGCGGGTCGAGATCGCGGAGTAGCGGCTGCAGATGCGCATCGCGGTCCGCTCGGGGTCACGGCTCGGGGTCACGGCGCGACGGGGGACCCTTCTTCCACACGCCGCAGGAATCCCGCGACGGCGTCTGCCACCGCTTCGGGCCTCGCTTGCAGCAGGCAGTGCGGCCCTTCGATCGAGGCCACCATCGCGTCGGGCCTGATCCGAATCACCTCGACGGCGCACGTCGGCGGAACGATGCGGTCTTCGCTGGCCTGAAGGTAAAGCACCGGACAACGGGCGAACGCGAGTGCGGGCCTGACGTCGACGCGCTGTACCGACGCCGCACGGTGCCGCATCACATCCGGCGCCACGGCGCGAATCGCACGCGCAAGCGCGCGGCGCAGGTCCGGCGTCGCGTGGCGCCCCAGCAGCGCGAACGACGCGAGCAGGTGGAGCCATCGACCGGGCGCGGGCAGCCACGCGAGCAGCGGCGCGAGCGGCGCCAACGCGGGCCTGGGGTTGATGACGAAGGAACAGGCAAGGATCAGCGCAACGGGCGCGGAACGAGCCGCCACGGCGACGGCAACCGGCCCGGAGAACGATTCGCCGAGCAAGGCAAAAGCGCCGTCGTGGGGAAGCTCGCGAAGCACGCGTTCGACGAGCGCGTCATAACCGAGCTTGGGCGACGAAGAACTCGAACAACGCCCCGGTGCCGTCCATGCCGGGCAGCAGCATGAGCGTCGTCATGCCAACGGCCGCGCCAACTCGCGCAGCGTCTGCAGGAAGAGCGTCGCCGCCGGCCCCGCCGTTCGCCCGCGCAACGTGAGGATCATCGTCGGCACGTCCCATGGCGGCAGCTCGATCGGCAGGATGCGGAACAGCCGCCGCCGGTCGACGAAGGGGAGCACCGAATGCGGCACGCAGGTCACAAAACGCCCGGTCGCCAGCAGGTTGTAGCGCAGGCTCAGCGATCCCGACACGAGCATGAGCGGCGGCAGCGGCAGGCCGTGCGCCGCGAAGGCTCGGGACACGGGCGAGACGTTCGTGGTCTCGACGCGCGAGAGGATCCAGTGCGCGCGGTGCAGGTCGGGCAGCCCGATGCGACGGCGTCGCGCCAGCGGATGCGCCGGGTCGACGACGATCTGCAACCGGTCGTTGAACAGCGGCTCGCCATGCACCTCGGCAGGCAGGGGAACCGGCGGCGGCCGGGCGATCACGACGTTGACCCGGCGTTCGAGCAGGAACTGCGCGACCAGGTCGTTGGCCTGGCCCAACTCGAGCACGAAGCGCATGCGCGGTCGGTCGCGCAGCAGGCGCTCGATCGACGCGCCGACCAGCCCCGCGTGCAGCGTCTCCGGGCAGCCCAGGCGCACCTCGCCTGAAGCTGGGTCGGCGAGGTGCGCCAATTCACGCAGCGCGCCGTCGAGCTCGTCGATCAGCGACTTCGAGCGCCGCACCAGCGCCTCGCCATAGACCGTCGGCAACACGCCGCTGCGGCCGCGCTCGAGCAGCGGCAGGCCGAGCGCGTCTTCCAGTTCGCGCAGCGCCTTCGACACCGCCGGCTCGGATCGATGCAGGCCGCCCGAAGCCTTGCGCATCGCGCCGGCCTGCACCACGGCGATCAAGGTCTCGAGGTCGCGAAGGCGCAGGTGACGACGCGCACGGTCGATGTCCATGGCTGAAGCTCCGGTGATCACGAATGTGGATCACGTGATGAACACAAGTCGCTTTCTGCGAATCGCCTTCGAGCCTACGCTGGCTTGTGGAACAGCACATGACCCATTCGAACCAGGCCGATTCGAACCAGGCCGATTCGAACCAGACCGCGAGCGCCGCGACGCTTGCGCACGAGCGGATCGAGTCGGCAGCGTCGTTACATCGAACGCCGGGGCTGCTGCTGGGCCCGTATTACCCGGTGCCCCTCCCGGCTGACGCCGACTCACGCCTTTGGCGCGGGGGTTCGTCGACACCGCTCGGGGCTCACGCGATGGTGTTCGGTGGTCGGGTGGTGGACACGCGCGGCGACGCCATCGTGGCCGCCCGCGTCGAGCTTTGGCACGCCGATCCGAACGGCCGCTACACGCATCCGGCGTCGCCCGAACACGATCGCGTCATGCCCGGATTCGTCGGCTACGGAACGACCGAGACCGACACAAACGGCTACTTCGAGTTCGACAGCCTGGTGCCCGGCCCCTACCGCGACGGCAGCTCGCAGCGTGCCTCGCACCTGCACCTGCAGATCACGACGCACCGGCAGCGACTGGTGACGCAGGTCTTCCTGCCGCGCGACTCGATGTGCGACAGCGACCGTTGGTTTCGTTCGCTGCAACATCCCGAGCGTCTGGTCGCCGCCGCCGCACGCGACGGCGACGACGACGATGTGCTTGGACTTCGATGGACGGCCGTGATGGCCTGAACGATGGAGACATCATGAACAAGCATTTGACGACACGACGCGGCGCCACCATCGGTCTGATCGCGACCCTGGCCTACGCGACGCTGCCCGCTCGCGCACAAGCGCAGCGCGAAGGCCTGCGGGTGCTGTGCGGCTACCCGGCAGGCGGCTCGGTCGACATCGTCTGCCGCAAGCTCGCCGAGAAGCTTCAAGGCCGCTACGCGACGTCGGCCGTCGTCGAGAACCGTACCGGCGCCGCGGGCCGTCTCGCCGTCGAGGAACTCGTGCGCGCTGCCCTCGACGGCACCACGCTGCTGGTCACGCCGGCATCGGTGCTGACGATGTACCCGCACGTCTATCGCCAGCTTGCCTACGACCCGTTCACGGATTTGGACCCGGTCAGTACCGTGGCGACCACGGCCTTCGCATTGGCGGTAGGGCCGAAGGTGCCGCCGTCGGTGACGAGCATCGACGGGCTCGCGCGTTGGTGCAAGAGCGAGACCGCGCCGGCGTCCTGCGGCAATCCGGGCGCGGGCTCGATGCCGCACTTCATGGCGCTGCTGCTGGCCCGAGAAATCGGCGTCGAACTGGCCCACGTCCCCTATCGCGGCGGCCTGCTCGCCATGCAGGCGGCGGCCGCGGGCGAAGTCGCCGCAGCGCTGTCCACCGAAGCTTCGGCGCGCCCGCTGGTGCAAGCCGGCAAGCTGCGCGTGCTGGCCACGAGTTGGACCGATCGCTCGCCGTTCTTTCCCGCCGTGCCGACCTTTCGTGAAGCCGGCTTCGAGGCGATGACCCGACAAGAGTGGTTCGGCGCGTTCGTGCGGGCACGCACGGCGACGCCGCAGATCGCGCGCCTTGCCGAACAGATCCAGGCCGCGTCGAACGAAGCCGACGTGCGCGAGACGTGGGCCAAGACCGGGCTCGCGGTCGCGGTCTGCACGCCCGATCAACTCGCGGCGTCGATGCGCCGCGAACACGACTTCTGGGGACCGATCGTCAAGGCCAGCGGGTTCACGCCCGAGACGTGAGAGCCGTCAACCGCCGCTGCCGCACACCAGCGCCGCATCCCGCACATCCGGCATCGCCGAGCCTTCCTTCTTCTGCGCCAGCCCCACGCCGTTGCGCACGGCGACGATCTCGGCGGCGATCGACACCGCGATCTCGGCTGGCGTGCGCGAACCCAGGTGCAGGCCGATGGGGCCATGCAGGCGCGCGATCTCGGCGTCGGACAGGTCGAAGAGCTTCAGCCGCTCCTGCCGCTTCTGCGTATTGAGGCGCGAGCCCAGCGCGCCGACGTAAAACGCCGGCGACTTCAGCGCCTCGAGCAGCGCCATGTCGTCGAGCTTCGGATCGTGCGTCACCGCCACCACCGCGGTGTGTGCGTCGGGTTGCAGCTCGACCACCAGATCATCGGGCATCGACTTGCTGAAGATCGAGCCGGGCACGTCCCACGTCAGGCCGTATTCCTCGCGCGGGTCGCAGCAGATGACTTCGAAATCGAGCGACTGGGCGATCGGTGCGAGCGCGCGCGAGAGTTGGCCCGAGCCGATGATCAACAAGCGCCAGCGTGGGCCGAAGAGCGCGCGCATCGTCTGGCCGTCGAAGGCGAACGCTTCGCCGCGGCGCGCGGGTTCGATCGTGACGGCGCCGGTGGTCATGTCGACGCTGCGCGCTACGAGTTCGTGGCGTGACGTGCGCGCGAGCATCTCGTCGATCCACGCGGTGTCCCCGAGTGGTTCCTGCACCAGCCGCAGCGTGCCGCCGCACGGCAGGCCGAAGCGCGCGGCTTCTTCCTTCGTGACGCCGTAGGTCACCAGCGACGGCTTGCCCACGCGCTCGCCGTGGCGCACGCGGTCGATCAAGTCGTCTTCGACGCAGCCGCCGGAAACCGACCCGACCACCTGGCCGTCATTGCGAAGCGCCAGCAGCGCGCCGGGTGGACGCGGAGCCGAGCCCCAGGTTTCGAGCACGGTGACAAGCCACACGTCGTGGCCTTCGGTGCGCCAGGTTTTGGCTTGGCGCAGTACGTCCAGATCAAGACTGTCCATGTTGATGGGTCCTCTCTACCTTTACCGCGTGCCCAAGTAGCCCACAGCCGCAACCAGTGCAACCACGATGAGCGCGACGATGCCCCAGTTCGGCGCCTGATACGACGCCGGGGTCGTAAGGGCGACCGACGTGGGCTGCGCGACTGCGCCCTCCGCCCCCGCCATCTTTGATTCAAAGGCAGCGAAGAAGCCGTCGGCGATCTTGGCGGCCGCCGAGTCGACCAGACGCGACCCCACCTGCGCCAGCTTGCCGCCGACCTGAGCGCGCGCGACGTACTTCAGCTTCGTGCCTTGGCCATCGGGCGAAAGCGTCACATCGGCCGACCCCTTGCCGTGCCCGGCCACGCCGCCTTGGCCGTCGAAATTCAGCGTGTAGCTCGTCGGCGCGTTCACGTTCGTGAGCTGCACCTTGCCCTTGAACTTCGCGCTGACGGGGCCGATCTTCACCGCCATCACGGCGTTCATCTTGTCGTCGCCTTCGCGCTCGAGCGATTCGCAGCCGGCGATGCAGGCCTTCAACACCTCGGCGTCGTTGAGAGCGGCCCAGGTGTCGGGGACCGATGCGGGGATGAGTCGTTCGCCTTGGAGTTCCATGGGGTCGTTCGCGCAGCGATGTGAGTTGTTAGTGACGCAGCAACGCTGTGGGCCGCCGCAACGGCGCGCGCAACGCTCGGCCCAGGTCGGCCAGGCTGTCGAGGCTGTGCACCGGCAGGAAGTGGTCGACATGCGCGAGCATCGTGCGCACGCCCGCGGCGCGTGGCTGGAAGCCCTGGTAACGCAGCAGCGGATTGAGCCACACGAGGCGGTGCGCCGATCTGTGAAGGAGTGCAATCGCGCGGTCGAGTTCGGCGCCATCGTCGTCACCACGCTCGAGGCCGTCCGTGACCAGCAGCACGGCGGCGTTGGCGCCGAGTACGCGGCGCGCCCAGCGGTGGTTGAACTCGTGCAGGCTCGCGGCGATGCGCGTGCCGCCGCGCCAGTCGGCGACGCGTTCGTCGGCCATCGCCAACGCCTCGTCGGGGTCGCGATGGCGCATGCAGCGGGTGATGTCGGTCAGGCGCGTGCCGAAGGTAAAGGTGTGCACGCGGCCCGGCAGACGGCGCGTCAGGCCATGCGTGTAGTGCAGGAACATGCGCGAGTAGCGCTCCATCGACCCCGAGATGTCGAGCAGCACGACGATCGGCGGCGACTGCACGCGCGCGCGCGTGAACGCGGGCGTGATCACGTCGGGGCGGCGCGTCATGCGCTGCAGGCTGCGGCGCAGGTCGATCGTCCCGTGGTCAGCGGCTTCATGGCGGCGGGTGCGCACGGGTTCGACGGGCAGCGGCGCTTGTTCGGCGACGCGCTTGGCGAGATTGAACTCGGCGGCGGTCATGGTCTCGAAGTCGGCGCGTTGCAAGCGCTCGCGGTCCGAGAACGTCATCGACGCGTCGAAGCGGATTTCGTCGTCGGGCTCCTGCGGCGCCTGTGGCCGCGGCAGCTCGACGGGCGCGGTCGATGCCAACGCCTCGACCAGACGGTTGGCGCGCGGCGGGCGTTCCTTCTCGCCACGGCCCTGCACCTTCGGCAGCATCAAGTACATCAACTGCTCGAGCAGTTTCGGGTCGCGCCAGAAGGTGTCGAAGGCCGCGTCGAACATCGCTTGCTGTTCGTGTCGGTCGAGCATCACGGCGCTTAATGCCGCGTGCACGTCTTCGCGCCGATCGAGCCCCACCGCTTCGACCGCACTGATCGCCGCGAGCGCGCGGTCGGGCCCCACTGGCAGGCCGGCGCGGCGCAGCACGCGGGTGAAGTGGACGATGTTGTCGGCGAGCATAGGCGATGTGCCTCAGGCGTCGAGGATCGCCTTCGCGCGCAGATCGTCGAGGATCTTGACCGTGTCGCCCTGCCCCATGTGCGCCACGTCATCCTGGTACTTCAGCAGCACGCCCAGCGTGTCGTGCACGGTGTCGGGATCCAGGCTGCATGGCGTTCAGTGCGACCAGCGCGTTCGTCCAGTCGATGGTTTCGGCGATACCGGGTGCCTTGAACAGGTCGAGCTTGCGCATGCGCTGCACGAACTCGACCACCTGCACCGACAGCCGCTCGCCCGCGCCCGGCGCTTTGCGGCGCACGATCGTCGAGTTCACGCTCGACGTCGGGGAAGTCGACCCAGTGATAGAGGCAACGGCGCTTCAACGCGTCATGAATCTCGCGCGTGCGGTTGCTGGTGATGATCGCGATCGGCGGTGCGGTGGCCTTGATGGTGCCCAGTTCGGGGATCGTGATCTGGTGTTCTGCCAGCACCTCGAGCAGGAACGCGTCGAAGGGTTCGTCGGCGCGGTCGAGTTCGTCGATCAGCAGCACCGGGGACCGCGGCTGCGTCAGCGCTTGCAGCAGCGGGCGCTCGATCAACATCGAACGCGAGTAGAGGTTTTGCGTCAGCCGCGCGCGCGACGCGTCGTCGTCGACCGCGTGCGCAGCTTCGGCCAGACGGATCTCGACCATCTGCCGCGCCACGTTCCATTCGTACGCGGTCTGCGCGATGTCGAGGCCTTCGTAGCACTGCACGCGCACGAGCAGCGTCGACAGCGCATCGGCGAGCGTCTTCGCCAGCTCGGTCTTGCCGACACCCGGTGGGCCTTCGAGGAAGAGCGGTCGGCCGAGCTTCAGGCACAGGAACAGCGCTGTCGCAAGGCGGCGGTCGCAAAGGTAGTTGTGCGCGGCCAGCGCGTCGATGACGGCGTCGACCGACGATGGCAGACCGGGCGGTAAAGGTTCGGTCACGTCGGCGCTAAGGATCTCAGAGCAGACCTACCGACCCACCGCCCGAGCCACCGCCCGCGACGCCATCACCGGAATCATCGCCGCGCGGTATTCGGCCGAGCCGTGCAGGTCGCTGTTGATGCCCACGGCGCCGACCTTCACGGCCTTCGCTGCGTCAGGCGTGAAGCTTTTGGCCAGCGCAGCCTCGAGCTCGGGCACGCGGAATACGCTGCCCTTGCAGCCGGTGACGGCCACACGCACACCGCCCGCCGTCTGCGCGACGAAGACGCCGACCAGGGCGAACAGCGATGCGGGTTGGCGGTACTTTTCGTAGGCCGCCTTGGTTGCGGCGGGGAAGCTGACCGACGTGATCAGTTCACCGGGTTCGAGCGCTGTTTCGTACAGGCCTTTGAAGAAGGTGTCGGCGGGGATCGAGCGCTTGTTCGTCTTCACGATCGCACCCAGCGCCACCACCGCGGCGGGATAGCAGGCGGCCGGGTCGGCGTTGGCGATCGAGCCGCCGAGGGTACCCATGTTGCGCACCATCGCGTCACCGATGCCACTGGCCAGTTCGGCCAACGCGGGCAGCACGCGTTTCACGTCGGCTGACGCAGCAACGTCGGCGTGCGTCGTCATCGCACCGATCACGACGTTGGTACCGTCGATGCAAATGCCCGCAAGGTCGGCGATGCCGCCCAGGTCGACAAGGCGCTCGGATTGCGACAGGCGCATCCGCATGGCTTGCACCAGGCTTTGGCCGCCGGCCAGGTAGCGCGCGTCGCCCTGGAAGGCGGCGGCTGCGGCGGCGGTGGATGCGGGGCGCTGATAGTCGAAGGCATACATGTGGGGTTCTCCTGTGCTTGCGGTCTACATCACGCCGTGGCGCCGACCTTGCCGCTCTGACAGAGCTGCACGGCCTTGACGATGTTCTGGTAGCCCGTGCAGCGGCACAGGTTGCCCTCGAGCCCTTCGCGGATCTGGGCTTCGGTCGCCTTGGGGTTGGCCTCGAGCAGCTTCACCGCCGACATCACCATGCCCGGTGTGCAGAACCCGCATTGCAGGCCGTGGCACTCGCGGAACGCAGCCTGCATCGGATGCAGCGTGCCGCCCTTCGCCAGGCCTTCGATCGTGGTCACGTCACCGCCTTGCGCTTGAACGGCCAGCATCGAACACGACTTCACCGCTTTGCCGTTCACGTGCACCGTGCAGGCGCCGCACTGCGCGGTGTCGCAGCCGACGTGGGTGCCGGTCAGCTGAAGGTGTTCGCGGATGAACGCGACGAGCAGCGTGCGCGGATCGACGTCCGCCTGCACGGCTTTGCCGTTGACGGTGAGTTGCAGTGAAACGGGCATGGGTTGTCTCCTCGAGAAAAAGGCGCCGACAAGCCCGCATGGTGCCACTACCCGGGGCGTTCAGCGCGCCAGGGTCCGGTCGAGAAAACCCGTGATCGCCTTGACCAACTCGTCGCGCTTGCCTTCGAAGAAGTGCTCGGCACCGGGCACCACCACCTGCTCGGAGCCTTCGATCTTGCGGATCTGCGCCAGCCGCTCGTTGGCGCCCACGCGCGTCACGTCCCAGTCGCGCTCGCCGAAGATGTCGAGCACCGGGATGCGGATGCGGAACATGTCTTCCAGGCCGTTGATGATGCCGATGAAGACCCACGCGCCGATGTCGGTCTTCTCGTTGCGCGCGAGGTAGTGGTTCGCCATCGTGGCGCCCAGGCTGTGCGACACGATCGCGATGCGGCGCTCGCCGCGCTGGCGCAACCACGTCGCGGCCAGTGCGAGGCGTTCGTCGCCATCGGGAAACGTCGGCAGGTAGTCGCCGACCTTGGCGTTGCCCGTGAGTACCGGCATCTGGATCGACAGCGTCGAGTAGCCGGCTTCGGCCAAACGCGTACGCAGCTCGCCGTAGAGGTCGTAGTCGGGCGACCAGCCGCGGCCGTGCGCAATGACGATCGAGCCGCGCGGCTTGGCGGCGGCTTGGTACAGGGCAAGGAAGCGGTGGCCGCTCTTCTGCTCGATGCGCACCACCTCGCCGCTGAACAGCGTGGCCAGCGTCTGCTTGTCCCAGCGGGCTTCGCGTTCGTGGTCTTGCGCGGATGCGGCGGTGGCTGCGCCCGCGAGCAGCAGCAACGCTGCGAGTCGTATGCCCTCTCCCGCCCTGCGGGAGAGGGATCCACGCAGGTCAGGCAAGCTTCAACGGCAGCTTGCGCAGCCGCTTGCCGGTGGCCTTGAACACCGCGTTCGCCACCGCCGGTGCGATCAGCGCCGTGACCGGCTCGCCGATGCCGCCGGGCTCGGTGCCCTCGGCGATCAGGTGAATCTCGATCTTCGGTGTCTCGTTCATGCGCGGCACGCGGTAGTTGTGGAAGTTGGTCTGCTCGACGCGGCCACCCTTGACGGTGATCTCGTCGTACAGCGCCGAACCCATGCCGTAGATCACGCTCGACTCGATCTGCTGCTCGACGATGTTCGGGTTGACCATCGTGCCGATGTCGGCGGCGATGATGACGCGATGCACCTTGATGTCGTTGCCGGAAAGCGAGATCTCGACCACCTGCGCCAGGTGCGTGCCGTAGCCTTCCATCAACGCGATGCCCTGCGTGCGCCCTGCCGCTGCCTTGCCCCAGCCGGCCTTCTCGGCGGCGAGGTTCAGCACGCGCAGGAACTTCGGCTGCTTGGTCAGCATCGCGCGGCGGAACGCAACCGGGTCTTGCCCAGCCGCGGCCGCCATTTCGTCGACGAATGACTCATTCGCGAACGCATTCAGGCCGTGCGAGACCGAGCGCCAGAAGCCTGTGGGCACACCCGTGTCATGGATCATCACCGAGCCGGTCTGGTTCGGAATGTCGTACGGGATCGGCGCGGCCTCGAGCATGAACGGATCGACGCCGTCTTTCACGAACGCCGGGAACATGCGCTTGGTCACCGACGGGCCCGCGTGCGCGTACTTGAACGCGACCGCCTTGCCTGCGGCGTCCAGCCCGCCAGCGAGCTTGATGTGCGCGGCCGGGCGGTAGAAGTCGTGCGCCATGTCGTCTTCGCGCGACCACACCACCTTCACCGGCTTGCCCACCGCCTTCGAGAGCTCGACCGCTTGCTGCACGAAGTCGATCTCGACGCGACGACCAAAGCCCCCGCCCAGGAATGTGGTGCGCACCTGCACCTGCTCGGGCTTCATCTTCAAGAAGCCGGCGGCCACGCCTTGCGCCATCTGCTGGAACTGCGTCGGCCCGACCAGCAGGCACGAGTCGGCGCGAACGTCGGCGGTGAAGTTCATCGGCTCCATCGTCACGTGCGCCGAGTACGAAATGTCGTACGCGGCTTCGACCTTCTTCGCGGCACCGGCAAACGCCGCGTCGGCATCGCCGATCTTCTTGAAGCCCGGCGCCGTGGCCTTGCCTGTGGCCGCGCGCAACTCATCGGCAATGCCTTGTGACGAGCCGTTGGCGAACGCGCCGTTGTCCCACTTGATGGCGACCGCGGCCAGCGCCTGCTTGGCCTGCCAGTAGGTGTCGGCCACCACCGCAACGCCGCTCGAGATCTGCACCACGTGCTTCACGCCGGGCATCGTGCGCGCCTTGGCGGCGTCGAAGCTGGCGACCTTGCCGCCGAATACGGGGCTTTGCGCCAAGGCCGCGGTCAACATGCCGGGCAGCTTCACGTCGATGCCGAATTCAGCGCTGCCGTCGAGCTTGGCCGATGTGTCGAGCCGCTTCAGCGGCTTGCCGACGTAGCGGAAATCCTTCGGGTCTTTCAGCTTCGGCTCTTTCGGCGGCGTCAGCTTCGACGCGTCCGCGGCCAATTCGCCGTAGCTGGCCTTCAGCCCACCGGGGCCCATCACGAACGCATCTTGCGCACGGCAGGTGTCGGGCGAAACCTTCCAGCGGTTAGCCGCAGCCTGAACAAGGACCGTTCTTGCCTGCGCGCCTGCAACCCGCAGGTTCTTGTACGCGTCGCGCACCGAGGTCGACCCACCGGTGAGCTGCCCGCCGGTCATCGCGTTGATGTAGGCCTCGCCGGCTGGTGCCATGTCGACCTTGACCGCGATCTTCGACAGGTCGACTTCGAGTTCTTCGGCTACCAGCGTGGGCATCGAGGTGTAAACACCCTGGCCCATTTCCGAACGGGCACAAAGGATGGTGACGGTGTTGTCCGACCCCACGCGCACGTAGGCGTTGGGCATTGCGCTGGTGACGGGACCCGACGAGCCCGACGTGGCGCAACCGGGCAGCACGAAGCCGACCATGAGTGCACCGGACGCGGCCGCACCGGTCTGGAGGAAACCGCGTCGAGAGACTTGCTTGCTGTCTTGATGGTTGCTCATGTCAAGCTCCCTTCGTGCCGGCGGCTTGATGAATCGCCGCGCGCACGCGCGGGTACGTGCCGCAGCGGCAGATGTTGCCGCTCATGGCCGCGTCGATGTCGGCGTCGGTGGGCTTCGGCTTGGCTTCGAGCAGCGCCACCGCGGACATGATCTGGCCCGACTGGCAATAGCCGCATTGCGGCACGTCGATCGACTTCCAAGCTTCCTGGACTTTCTTGCCGGTGGCGGTGGCGCCGATGGCTTCGATCGTCGTGATCTTCTTGCCAGCGGCGGCCGACAGCGGCGTGGAGCACGAGCGGACCGGCTGGCCGTCGAGGTGAACGGTGCAGGCGCCGCATAGCGCCATGCCACAACCGAACTTGGTACCGGGCATGTCGAGGTTTTCGCGCAGCACCCACAACAGTGGCGTTGCGGGATCGGCATCGACGCTGCGGGCGCGGCCGTTGACGGTCAAGGCGATCATGTCGTTTGTCTCCATCCTTTGCGCGCGGAGCGGCGCGCGGCGATTGTTGCTCTGAATCCGCAAGCGCGTGTGTTCGCGGTTTGTTTTGACAGCGTTGCCACTACGGCAACACTCTGCGACATCTGCTGCGCCACATTGACACACGCCCGTGACATGTCACAGGGGTTGCCGCAGGGTCGTCGGCGGATGTCGGCGTGCAGAATCGCGCTGTCGTCCGCTGCCAAGGTTATTCCCGCACGCAGCGTGTCGACCCGGCGAGCCCAAGCGACCACCCCACCCGAGTCGCCTCCGGCCGCGCTGGAACCCCCAACGCAGACCCGAGGAGACTCCGAATGAAGAGACTGGTGACATCTGTGTCGCTGGCCGTGCTGCTGTCGATGGCGACGGCCGCGCATGCCAAGGACTGGCCCGTTTACGGCGGCGATACGGGCAACACCCGCCACAGCCCCGCCGCTCAGATCAACACCGGCAACGTCGGCAAGCTCAGCGTGGCCTTCGCGCTGCAGCTGGGCACAACGCGCTCACAGGAATCGACGCCGATCCTCGTCGGCGACACCCTGTACGTCACGTCGTCGTTCGGCCCGAAGAACGTGTTCGCGGTCAACGCGCGCACCGGCGAAGTGAAGTGGCAATACTCGCCCGACGTGCCCAAAGGCATCGACCAGTTCGCCTGCTGCGACGTGAACAACCGCGGTGTAGCCCATGCCGACGGCAAGATCTTCGTCGGCCGTCTTGATGCCCACGTGGTGGCGCTGGACGCCGCCAACGGCAAGGAACTGTGGAAGACCAAGATCGTTGACTACGACCAGGGCTCGGTGATCACCAGCCCGCCCACCGTGGTGGGTGACATCGTCATCACCGGCTTCGGCGGCGGCGAATACGGCGTGCGCGGCGCGATCGTCGGCCTCGACGCCAAGACCGGCAAGGAAGTCTGGCGCACCCACACCGTGCCAGGCGCCGGTGAAAAGGGCAGCGAAACCTGGAAGGGCGACAGCGGCAAATACGGCGGCGGCGTGGCCTGGCACATCGGCTCGTACGACCCGAAGCTGAACCTCGTGTACTACGGCACCAGCAACCCGGCGCCTTGGTCGGCGGCGGTGCGCGGGAATGACTCGAGCGAAATTGGCGCATTCACCAACCTCTACACCGCGTCGACGCTGGCGCTTAACCCGAAAGACGGCAAGATCGTCTGGCACTACCAGACCACGCCGCATGACGCCTGGGACTACGACGGCGTGAATGAGCTGGTCTTCGCCGACCTGCCCTTCGGCGGCAAGAAGACGCCGGTCGTGATGCAGGCCAACCGCAACGGCTTCTTCTACGTACTCGACCGCGCCACCGGCAAGCTGCTGTCGGCCCGGCATTTCGTCGAAGGCGTGAACTGGGCCACCGGCGTCGACATGAAGACCGGCATGCCGATCGAAACCGCGGGCAACGCGAAGCGCCCTGGCTTCAAGCGCAAGGCATCCGACATCTGCCCGAACCTGATCGGCGCCAAGAACTGGATGCCGATGAGCTGGGACGCGAAGAGCGGCCTGGTCGTCATGCCCACGATGAACCTGTGCATGGACATGGAAGGCATTGCCCCCGAGTACAAGCGCGGCCAGTTCTACCTGGGCGTGAACTTCGACCTCGGCAAGATCGGCGCGGGCGGGCACGGCGGCGGCATTCGCGGCTTTGACCCCATGACCGGCAAAACCGCGTGGTTCAACAAGGACGAACTGCCGTTCAGCGGCGGCATCCTGACCACCGCGGGTGGCCTGGCCTTCCATGGCGACATCAAGGGCTGGTTCAAGGCGCTCGACACCAAGACCGGCAAGACGCTTGTGGAAGTTCAACGCGGGCTCGGGCATCACGCGCCGCGCCGATGACCTACGTGCTTGATGGCAAGCAGTACGTCGCCGTGGTGTCGGGTCGAACCCTGTCGATCCCGGCGTTCTTCGGCGCGTTGGGCGAGAAGATGGTCGCCGCCAGCCCCGAAGGCGGCACGATGTACGTGTTCAAGCTGAACTGAAGCAGCGCACGTACGGAAGGGGCGCCCTGGGGCGCCCCTTGTGTTTCAAGCGCCCGCAAATTCATTTCCCTTGAAAGGCCAGACCGAATGTCGATCCGCCTCCTGCACCCGAGCCTTTCACGCCTTCCGCGCCTTCGCACGCCGTGTCGCGGCCGCCGCCTGGCTGCCGCGCCCGCCGCCGCGGCGGACAACACGCTGCGCGTCTGCGCCGACCCCGACAACCTGCCCTTCAGCAGCAACCAGCAAGGTCAGGACAAAGGGCTGTACGTGGAACTGGCCGAAGCGGTGGCGAAGAAGCTCGACATGCAGGTCGAGTTCGTCTGGTGGTACACGCACAACCAGCGCCGCGCGCTGCGCAACACGATCCAGAAGGACGAGTGCGACGCCACCTTCGCGCTGCCCGCCAACACCGACTGGCGCGCGCGCGGCGTGCAGAAGAGCGCGGCCTTCCTTGACGTGGGTTATGCCGTGGTGGCCGCGCCGGGCATGGCCGTCACGTCGCTCGAGTCGCTGAAAGACAAGCGCATCGCGCTTCAGTTTTCGACCACGCCGCACATCGTGTTTTCGCAGATGGACGGCTTCAAGACCACCACTCACAAAGACGCCGACGAAGTGTTCGCATGCGCTGGCGAAGGGTGAAGCCGATGTTGGTGTGCTGTGGGGCCCGGTCGCCGGCTTCGAGAACAAGACCAAACACCAGGGCCGCTGGCAGATCACGCCGGTGACCGGCATGGACCTTTCGGGTCAGGTGGTCGTCGGCGTGCGCGCGGGCAGCCGATCGGCCTGAAGGCACGCATCGATCAGGCGCTGGGCGAACTGCAACCGCAGATCCGCACGCTGGCCGAGAAGTACGGCTTCCCGACGTCACGTGCCGTGAGCCTGGACAGCCAAGCCCCGCAGCGCCGTTGCCGCGTCGTCGCACCAGGCGCGCGTGGTGCCTTCGCATGGCTGGGTCACGGTGGCCGACACGCCCGCGGACAAGAAAGACGAAGAACAAGAACAAGCCATCGACCGCCGCGAAACCTGCCGCCGCGGCTACCGCGGCAACGGCCGCAACGACGCACCGCCGCAGCACCCGCCGCACACCGACCCGGTGATCGTCGCCGGGCGCATGCGCTTCAACGACCAGTGCTCGCACTGCCACGGCTCCGACGGTGCGTCGCCCGTGCGCGAGCGCGACGTGCGCCGCCTGTCGATGCGCTACGACGCCGACAAGTGGCGCGACGTGGCGGCCAAGACGATCAAGGAAGGCCGCAACGACCTCGGCATGCCGGCCTGGAAGGACAGCTGAACGACCAGAACATCAAGGAGCTTGCTGGCCTTCCTGGCGACGATCCAGAAGTAACACCCGCCGGCGCCGACTGATGCCCACGTCGACGCCGCACGCGACCAGGCTCCTCGCGCCGAGTGCCTGGGTCGTGATCATCCTGGCCGTTGTCGCCGCGCTGCTGCTGCCGTGGCATGGCGCCGCCGCGGCCGGCACGCTCGACAAGGCCGCGGTCGAAGCGATGTTCCCGCCGCCCTGGCTGGTGGGCGAGAGCTTGCGCACCTGCCGGTGTGGCCGGTCTACACGCGCAACGGCCAGACACCCGTCTTCCAGAACTACGTCTTCGAGACCGTCGATCTCGAACCCGTGGCCGGCTACGGCGGCAAGCCGATCAACGTGCTGGTCGTGATGGACCGTGACGGCGCCTTCGTCACGTCGCGGCTGCTGTCGCACATGGAGCCGATCTTCCGCTCCGACAGCGGCACCGCGGTGCTGGGGCGCTTCACCGCGCAGTACCAGGGCGTGACGGTGCACCATCAGATCCAGGTGCTGACGCCCAAGGCCGAGCGCGTCGTCACGCCGACGATGGCGACGCTGCACGGCATCGTGGCCGGCACCGTCACCGCCAACGCGATCAACCGCGGCGTGATGGAGTCGGCCGCGCAGGTGGCGCAGGGTGCGGCGCAGGCGTCGCTGGCCGCGGCCGATGCGCCCGGACAAGGCCGCGCAGGGCGCCGATCGCGGCGCGAGCGACGGGCCGAACGACCGCTACCAGCGCACCGGCTTCAACGGCCTGGCCGCGGCGGGCCTGTTGCAGCCCTGGTCGATCGAGCATCGTTTGATCGAACTGGCCTTTCGCGAGCACGCCCGGCGCCGGGCGCGACGCCGAAGGCACGCTGCGCCCGCGCGCGGCCGGCGTCGACCTGTGGCTGTCATTCGTCGGCATTCCGCAGGCAGGCCGCAACCTGCTGGACGCCGCGCGTTGGCGTGAGGTGCGCGATGCGCGTGAACGCGGCGAGCCGGTGCTGATGGTGCTGGACGGCGGCCGCTACGCGATGCGTGACCCCGCGGATCCCGACGCGGCGAACGCCAGCACGCGGCGTGCACGCTGCAACTGGCGCAAGCCGGCCGCAGCTTCGCCCTCGAGCCGCTGGCGTGGGAGCGCGCAGGCTTGCGGATGTCAGGGCAACACTCGGGCGTCAGCGCCGACGCGCGCGCGCGCTTCTTGCGCGTGCGCGACGCCGCCGACGGCGCGCGCTTCGACGTGCTGGCGCCGGTCGACGTTCGAAGCTCGATGCATGGCGACGAACCGCGCAGGCAGGGGTGGCAACCGCGCGCTTCGATCGCGCCGTCGAGATCCCCGAAGCCGCGCAATGGGCGCCCGTGAAAGAAACGCCGAAGTGGCTCGAGCCCTGGGGCCAACGCAAGGGCGACTCTGGCCGCCACCGGCGCCGCGTTGGCGCTGCTCGCGCTGGCGCTCGTGGCGCAGCGGCGCACCGCGGCCACGGCCGCGCGGCTCGCGGCGTTCCGCATCCCGTTCCTGCTGTTCACGCTGATCTTCATCGGTTGGATCGCGCAGGGTCAGCTCACGATCGTCAGCCTCACGTCGATGGTCGAAGCCTTGGTGGCCGGGCGCGCGCTCGACTTCCTGTTGGCCGACCCGATGGCGGTGGTGCTGTGGCTCTTCACCTTCGCGACGCTCTTGATCTGGGGGCGCGGCACCTTCTGCGGCTGGCTGTGCCCGTTCGGTGCGTTGCAGGAACTGGTGGCGATCGTGGCGCGCAAGCTCGGCATCGCGCAGCGGCGGCTGCGCGGCGTCACCGACCGTTGGTTGAAGAGCTTCAAGTACGTCGTGCTCGCGCTGGTGCTTGCCGCAGCGGCACTGAGCCCCGAGCTGAGCGAGCAGGTCGTCGAGGTCGAACCGTTCAAAACCGCGATCAGCATGCACTTCGAGCGCAGCTGGCCTTACGTCGCGTGGGCCGTCGTGTGTCTGGCGCTCGGCGTCGTTCGTCTATCGCGGCTACTGCCGCTACATCTGCCCGCTGGGAGCGGCGCTCGCGATCCTGGGCCGCTTGCGGTTGTGGCGCTGGATCCCGCGGCGCGCGCAGTGCGGCACGCCATGCCAGACCTGCCGCCACGCTTGCGACTACCAGGCCATCGCGCCCAGCGGCAAGGTCGACTACGCCGAGTGCTTCCAGTGCCTGGACTGCGTGCAGGTGCACGACGACGTCGAGCGCTGCCTGCCGCTGGTGCTCGAGCGCAAAGGCAAGGTCATCCCGATCCGCGCGGTTCCCGTCACCGCCGGCTCGGCGTTCGAAGAGAGCGCGGTATGACGCTGATCGAGCACGGGGCCGCGTCGTCACCGCAACGCCGACAGCTGCTGCGCGTCGGGTGGGGGGCGGCGCTGGGCACGGTGGTCGGCGTTCCTGCACCGGCATGCGCGGCCACCGACAAGCTCTTCTGGCGCGAAACCGCCCTGCCCGCGTTCGGCACCACCGTGTGGATGCGCGCAGCGCACGGCGATGCCACGCGTGCCGACGCAGCGCTTTCGGCGGCCGCGCGCCGCATCCAGGCGGTCGAAGCGCAGATGAGCCTCTTTCGCGACGACAGCGCGCTCGTGCGCCTGAACCGCGACGGCCACCTGGACGACGCGCCCGCTCGAATTGATCGCCGTGCTGCGCGAAGCGCTGCGCATCGCGCGCGAAAGCGAAGGCCGCTTCGACCCGACCGTGCAGCCGCTGTGGCGCGTACGCTTCGACGCCGCGCAGCAGGGGCGCGCCGCCGCGCCCGCCGACATCTCACGTGCCCGTGCACTCGTCGGCTGGCAACACGTGCGCGTCGACGCGGTCCATCGCCGCATCGCCTTCGCCCGCCCAGGCATGGCGATCACGCTCAACGGCATCGCCCAAGGCTGGGCCACCGACGCCGCGGCGGCCGTGCTGCGCAAGCACGGCATCGAACATGCGCTGATCGACGCCGGCGAGTGGCAACCGATGGGCCGCTCACCCGAAGGCGGCCCCTGGCGCCTGGGCGTGCAAGACCCGCGCAACGCTGCACGCGATCGTCGCTTCGATCGAAGCCGACGGCCGCGCAGTCGCGTGCTCGAGCGACGACAAGCTCGCCTTCACGCCCGACCGGCGCGAGCATCACATCGTCGACCCGCGCAGCGGCCACTCGCCATCCGAACTCGCGGCGGTCGTCGTGCTGGCGCCGACGTGCACGCTCGCCGACGCGTTGACGAAGCCGCTGTTCATGGGTTCGGCGCGCGATGCGATGGCGCTGGCGCGTCGTTGGAGGGTCGACGTGATTTGCGTCGACAAGGCGGGTCGGGTCACGGGTAGTGGAACAAGCGCTGTCGACGCGTCTCGCAAGACGCTTGTTCGCGCAGCGGGATGACGATGTCGACATCCCAACGCTCGCTCGAATCGATGCACTGGCACGACGGCAATCTCGTTGACTTCGCGTTCGCGATCGACGCTACAGGTGGCGCGAAGGTCGTACTAACTACCGAGGTCTATGCAAGCCTCGAGGCTGCCGATCGGAACATCGTGCACGTCACTTGCGAAGGCGTGACCCGCTTCGCTTGCACGCTCGACGCACAAGCGCTGAAGGACCATCGGTCGGCCGGGCACATCGCCGACGGAGAGTTCGAGGGCAGCGATCTGCGCATCTACTTTGTCGAGGACGGGTTGCTCGAAGTGAGCGCGAAAGCGTTTCTCGTCAGCGAGTGACGACGAAGCGCGAACCGTCCGACGCGTCCTACCGAACCCGCCTGACCCAATAGTCTGGTCGACGCCTCGAGTCCGCAAGCGCGACGATGAGCACAACATCACCCGTCACACGGTAGATCACGCTGAACGGAAACTTCTTCACCAACATGCGCCTCGTGTCGTGAGCTCTCGGGGCGCCTTGTTCAGGATTCGCGACTGCTCGGCGCACGACCTCCGAAACCGCATGCTGGAAGAGGACCCCGAGCCCTTCTCTCACGTTCCCGTAGTACTCGATCTGCTGCAGCAGTTCGAGTCGTGCTTCGGGCAAGAAGCGGAACGTCTTCACCTGGCGATGCGACGCGCTTCTTCTAGAACCTGTTCACCGTCGATCGCGTGAACCTCGCCACGATCATAGGCATCGAGCCGGCGCTCGACCTCCTCGTCCCACGCCGCTTCCACCTGCGCCCTCGGCCCGTCGTCCAAAGATGCCAGCAGCAAGTCGATCAACCGCGCGCGGTCATCAGGCGCGAGAGCGGTGCCTTGGGCGGCCAGTTCGACAACGGGATCTGACATGTCACGGACTCCGGGAGTGAGAGCCGGATCTTACGGATCATCCGCGAACCCTACACCCCTTCCACCGGCGCCCTGAAATCCCGCCGCGCCAGCGCCATCAACGCCGCCAGCACCGCCGCCGCCAACGCCAGCGGCCACACGCCGCCGCCCGCAGCGATCCATTGCGCGTAGGGCGTGACGCCCTCGCGGCCCTCGACCTGGCCTTCGAGCACGCCGCTTCGTCAGCCGCGGCAATTGCGCGGTGACGCGGCCGGTGTGGTCGATGACGGCGGTGGCGCCGGTGTTGGTGGCGCGGATCATCGGGCGCTGCAACTCGAGGGTGCGCATGCGCGAGATGTTCAGGTGCTGGTCGATCGCGATCGTGTCGCCGAACCACGCGATGTTGCTGACGTTGGCGAAGATCGTCGGCGCGTCGCCGGCGGGGCCGAAGCGCTGCGCGAGTTCTTCGCCGAAGAGATCTTCGTAGCAGATGTTCGGCGCCGACGCGCTCGCCCGCGACAGCGTGAACGACGGCGCCACCAGCGGCCCGCGCGCGAAGTCGCCCAGCGGGATGTGCATCATGTTCACGAACCAGCGAAAGCCCCAGGGGATGAATTCGCCGAAGGGGACGAGGTGGTGCTTGTCGTAGTGGTAGCGCTGCGCACCGTCGGGCCGCGGCGTTCGCCGCCAAAACCAGCGACCGAATTCGTGTAGCCGCGCTCGAAGTCGCCCAGCGGCAGACCGACCAGTGCGCCGCGCTTGCCGTCGCGGAACGGCGCTTCGAAAGCCGGCGAAGCCCTCGGGCGCCAAGGTCCTGCGGCAGCAGCGGGATCGCGGTTTCGGGCGCAACGACCAGCGTGCCCTTCGCAGCGGCGATCGTGCGCCTGCAAGCTCGTGCAGGTTGTCCTTCACGCGGCGGGCATCGAACTTCTCTTTCTGCGGCACGTTGGTCTGAAGCAGCGACACGCGCAGCGTGACGCCGTGGGCATGGTGAAGTCGCGCGCAGCCAGCGGCGCGACCACCAGCAGCCAGACAGCGGCAGCACGCGCTTCCACAACGCGCCGTGCATCAACACCACCAGCGCCGCGATCAGCGCGACGACGAAGCCGATGCCGTAGACGCCGATCCACGGCGCCAGCGCCGCCAGCGGCCCGTCGATCTGCGTGTAGCCCGAAGCGCCCCAGGGAAAGCCGGTGAAGAGGCGCGCCCGCGCCAGTTCGGCCAGCAGCCACAGCAGCGCGAAGAAGAGCGCGTCACGCGCGCCGATGGCGGCGGCTTTTCCAGCGCGCGAAGGCGGCGCAGGCCAGCGCCACGTACGCGCCCATCGCCAACGCCAGCAGCGCCACCGCCAGCGCGGCGACCGGCGCGAGCATGCCGCCGTAGAGATGCATGCTGATGAAGAGCCACCACGTCGCAGCGCCGATCCATGTGGCGCTGAAGGCCAGCCCGATCCACGCCGCGGGCCGGGCGACACGCTGCGGATCAGCGCACCAGCAGGCCCAGGCCCAGCAGCGTGGCGGCCCAGGCCCAGGTGTGCACCAAGGCCAGGCTGACGCCGCGCACCGGCGGCAGCCGCGAGCAGCATGCGCGACGGTGTCGAGCCGAACACGGCCGCGGCGGCGCCCATGTGTCAGTCAGGCCCGCGGCCGGCTGGAGGTCAGGTTCGGGCGGCTGCCGACGTCATCCTGCGTCCGCTTCGCTGACTTCGGCCGGCGCGGGCGACACCTTGAACCAGCGCACCGAGCCACCGCGCGTGAGCATCACCACGAATTGCAGGCCGCCGATGACCACGGCTTCGCCGCGCCGCGGCACGCGCCCGGCGTGTTGGGCGACCAGGCCGCCGATGGTGTCGAACTCGGTCCTCGGCAGACTGCACCTGGAAGGCCTCGTTGACGGCGTCGATGGTGGCGTCGCCGGCCACGCGGTGCGTGCCGTCGGCGAGCGTGTAGATGCTGCTTTCGCCGTCCTTGTCGTCGAACTCGTCTTCGATCTCGCCGACGATCTCTTCCAGCACGTCTTCGATCGTGATCAGCCCCGCGGTGCTGGCCGAACTCGTCGATCACGATCGCGAGGTGGTTGCGGTTGGTGCGGAAGTCCCGCAGCAGCTCGTTCAGGCCCTTGCTTTCGGGCACGAAGCACCGCCGGGCGCAGCAGCGTGCGCAGGTTCAGCTCGGGCGCGCGCTGAAGCTTCAGCAGGTCTTTCGCCATCAGGATGCCGATGATGTTGTCGCGCTTGCCGTCGGTGACCGGAAAGCGCGAGTGCGCCGGTGTCGATCACGACCTTCGAGCAGCTTCGTCGTAGGGCGAATCGATGTCCAGCAGGTCCATCCGCGGCGCCGCCACCATCACGTCGCCGGCCGTCATGTCGGCCATGCGGATCACGCCTTCGAGCATCGCGCGGCTCTTGCGGCTCGATCACGTCGCGGTCTTCGGCGTCGGCCAGTGCTCGAATCAGTTCGTCTTTGGAATCGGGCCCAGGCGACAGGAATTCGACCAGGCGGGTGAACAGGCTGCGTTTGTCGCCGCCTTCGCCGTGCGCGGAGCGCTGGTGGGAAGACGGTCGGCCCGATGGGGTCTCTGACACGGACGAACGGCTGGCTGGTTGACAAGGATAATCGAGGATAACCCAGCGCAGACCCGAATGCCGATCCGCCAACCGGGCGAGTAGCGCCTAGAGGCAAGGCTCGGGCGCGCGGGCTATAAACCGAGGCCCGCTATACCGCCTGCTTTCACGTTCACCCACACCACAACATGTCGCACCGCACCCCGCCCTTTCCGCCCTCGCCACCGCCACGCTGGCCGCAGCCTCGCCTGGCACCGCTGCTGCGCAACCAACGGCCGCCGCAAGCCCTGAAACCGTCGTCGTCACCGGCTCGACCTCCGAACGCCGCATGGCCGAAGCGCCCTACGCCATCAGCGTGGTCGATGGCGACCAATTGCGCGCGAGCCGGCCCGCAGATCAACCTGTCGGAAGCCATCGCGCGCGTGCCCGGCCTGGTGGTCGCCAACCGCAACAACTACGCGCAAGACCTTCAGATCAGCTCGCGCGGCTTCGGCGCGCGCGCCGGCTTCGGCGTGCGCGGCCTGCGCCTGTACACCGACGGCATCCCGGCGTCGGGCCCCGACGGCCAAGGGCAGGTGAGCCACTTCGACCTGGCGGGCATCGCAGCGCGTGGAAGTGCTGCGCGGGCCGTTCTCGGTGCTCTACGGCAACAGCTCGGGCGGCGTGATCGCCACGGTGTCGGCCCCGGTGCGCGAGGCCCGCGCCGAAGCGGGTGTCGACGTCGGCAGCTTCGGCCTGCGGCAGATCCGCCTGGGCGCGGCCGCGCCGATCTCGCAGCGAACTCGACATCCGCGCCGCCGCCTCGGCGATGCAGTGGGACGGCTTCCGGCCGCAAAGCGAAGCCAAGAAGAAGACCGGCAACGTGCGCCTGGGCTGGCAGTCGGGCAACGACCGCGTGGTGGTCTCGCCAATGTGCTGATCAACCCGCCGACGATCCCGCTGGGCCTGACGCGCGCGCAGTTCGATGCCGACCCGCGCCAGACCACGCAGCCAGGCCACCAGCTTCGACACGCGCAAGGAGCTCGAGCCAATACCAACTGGGCGGCCGTGGCGCCACCGCTTCACGAACCTAGGGCCGCTGGCCGAAGCCGGCTTCACCGCCTACACCGGCAAACGCGCCGTGAAGCAGTGGCTGGCCATCGCCGCAGCCACGCAGGCCAACCCGCGCCACGGCGGCGGCGTGATCGACTTCGACCGCGACTTCGAAGGCGCCGACGCGCGCCTGACGTGGCGCTTCAGCCGGCACCGAACTGGTGGCCGGCGTGGCGGTCGAGCGCCAGCGCGACGACCGCCGCGGCTACCTCAACTACACCGGCGACGCGGCCACGCCCAACTACGGCCAGTCGGCACGCTGCGCCGCCAAGAGACCAACAAGGCGTCGACCGAAGACGGCTACGTGCAAGGCGAAGTTCACGCTGTCGCCCATCACCGTCGTCATCGCCGGCCTGCGCGCCGGCAGCGTGCGCCTCGGCGCCAACGACGCGCTTCCTGAGCAACGGCGACGACTCCGGCAGCCGCAGCTTCAACTACGCCAACCCGGTGTCGGCCTGCGCTGGAAAGCCGCACCGGGGCTGAACGTGCACGCCAGCATCGCGCGGGGTTCGAGTCCCCCACGCTGGGCGAACTGGCGTACCGCCCCGACGGCAGCGGCGGCTTCAACGCCGACCTCGAGCCGCAGAAGAGCAAGCAGCTCGAAGTCGGCGCCAAGTGGCGCTCGGCCGACGGCGCGTTCGGCGTCGACGCCGCCGCTGTTCCGCGCCGACGTCGACGACGAAATCGGCGTCGCCACCAACGCAGGCGGACGCCAGAGCTTCCGCAACGTCGGCCGCACCACGCGCCAGGGCCTCGAGATCAGCGCTGGGCGCGAAGCTCGCAGCGCAGTGGCGCGCGTCGCGCGCTCACGTACTCGACGCCAAATACAAAGACGGCTTCCTGGCCTGCGCCGGCATCCCCTGCACCGCGCCCAGCGTGCCCGTGGCCGCAGGCAACCGCATCGCCGGCACGCAAAAAGGCGTGGCCTTCGCCGAACTGGCCTGGACGCCGATCGCACGCACCGAAGTCGGCGTCGAAGCGCGCGTTGCAACGGCATCACCGTCAACGACACCAACACCGAAGCCACCGACCGCACCACCCTGCTGGCGCTGCGCGCAAGGCACGTGGTGCCGATCGGCTCGGCGACTTCGATCTCGACCTGCTGGCGCGCCTGGACAACGCGACCGACAAAGCTCACGTGGGCAGCGTGATCGTCAACGATGCGAATGGACGGTTCTACGAGCCGGGGGCGCCGCGGAGTTGGTTGTTGTCGGCGCGGGTGGTGAAGAAGTTTTAGTTGACCCGCCACGCGGAAGCGCGAACTCGTTTGGCTCGCGCTACCCGTCGATGCGGATGAAGTCCTTCAGCGCAAAGCCGCGCGTGCGCGCGCACACCTCGAAGCCGTTGCGCGAGCCTTGCTCGTTGGTGTTGCCTTCGATGCTCGAGAAGGTTTCGACATCGATCCCGGTGACGATGCCCACATGGATCCAGTCGCCCGGCACGGTGCCCCGCAACAGGAAGAGGCTGCCGGGTTGCGCCTGAGTTGCGTCTCGCGTGAAGCGGTCTTCGCGCTTCGCCGATTGCGCCAGCGCGTCGCACGACACCGAAAAGTCGATGGGTGGATCAACGCCCAGCGTGTTGCAGGCCTGGTCGAGGCAGAAGCACACGAAGCCGGCACACCATAGCTGAGCATCGCCGTCGAGCCCGCCCATGTACAACCTCACCCAGGGCCCGCGGTTCGCGCCGCCGATTTCGATGGGATGTTCGGCTAAGTGCTGCTGCGCGTACGCGACGGTCAACGTGCCGAGCGTGTGACCGGCAACGTCGATGGCGCGCTGCACGCGCAGGAACGGCGCCACCAGCGCGTCGAAGCACGGCCGATTCACGACGCCCGTGGGTGCAAGGCCACGGTCCGACTGGAACAGCGCCACCGCGGTGCGAGTCGCCGGGCCGAACTTGCCGTCGACAACGACGCGGAACTGGTGGTGCACCAGGCATTCCTGCACCAGCTTTGCGCGTGCACCACGCGCGCCTTGGGCGATGTCTTTCACGTACTCGAATTCATTCATCACAGGCTCCGCGACATAACGTCAGTAGACGGGCACTCTGCGATAGGTCGGTGACGCGCGCATCGTCAGAAGGATGTAGGTCGGATCACACTTGGTGGATGGAATCACCCCTCTGGACCCGCCCCGTCCCTCGCGCCGCAAAGCCGCACTCGTCACGCTTTTCGCGCTGGCCGGATGCGGCGGTGGCAGCAGTGGCGAAGACTCGCCGCTGACGCCGCCTGCGCCGCCCTCCCCACCTTCACCACCAGGCCCCCCGGTCGATGGCCCGCCGTGGCGCGGCTTCGCTGGCAATGCGCAGCACACGGCGCTGGTCGAGCATGGCGTCGCAGGCGCTCGGCACCATCGCATGGAGCATCCCGGTTGACCTGGCGCCGCGCTACGCGTCCAACGGCGCGCTGTTCGCCCACTACGGCTCACCCGTCATCACGCGCCGCAACACCGTGGTGCTGGCGGTGAAGAACGGTGATGCGTTCAGGGTCGAAGCGCGAGCAGGTGCGAACGGCAGCTTGCTGTGGTCGCTCGACACCGACTACCGCCTGCCGCCGCACAACTGGGTGCCGAGCATGAACCTTGCCCTCGCGGGTGACGCGCGCGTGCTCGCACCCGCTGCGGGTGGCCGGGTGCAGTTGCGTGACGATGCAGACGCCGCGGTCGTCACCACCGGCGTGATGCGCACGCTGGTGTTCTACGGCGAAGCTGCCTATGCCGCCGCCCGCGCGACGTACGACGCGACCGTGTTCATCAACACGCCGTTGACGACCGACTCGCAAGGCAACATGTGGTTCGGCTTCACCGTCACCGGCGCCAACCCGATCGGCCTGCAAGGCGGCATTGCGCGCATCGGCGCCGACGGCAGCGCCACGTTCACCACCGCCGCGGCAGCGTCGGGCGATGCTGCGATGGCGAAGACGGCAACCAACAGTGCGCCTGCCCTGTCCAACGACGAGGCCACGGTCTACGTCGTCGTCAACAACGCAGCGTCCGCCGGCACGCGCCCGTTCGGCCGCATCGTCGCGTTGAACGCCACCACGCTCGCACCACGTGCCAGCGCCGTGTTGAACGACCCACTGACCGGCACCGCAGCGTGGGTCAATGACGACGCGAGTTCATCGCCCACCGTCGGCCCTGACGGCCATGTCTATATCGGCGTGCTGGAAGCGAACGCACCCGCGCACAGCTTCCGCGGCTGGCTGCTGCACTTCGACGCCGCGCTGGCTTCGGCGGGTGCGCCAGGCAGCTTCGGCTGGGACAACACGGTGTCGATCGTGCCGCGCGCGATGCTGTCTTCGTACGCCGGCACGTCGAGCTATCTGCTGCTGATGAAGTCGAACAGCTACGGCGGCGTGGGTCTGGGAGACGGCAAACACCGCGTCGCGATCGTCGACCCGAACGACACGCAGACCGACGCGTTCTCGAACGCAACCGTGATGCACGAGGTGATCACGGTGCTGGGCTCCACGCCCAGCAGCGAGTACCCCGGCGGCGTGGAAGAGTGGTGCATCAACACCGCCGCAGTCGATGCGGCCACGCAGTCGGTGTTGATGAACAGTGAAGACGGCAGGCTGTACCGCTGGCACCTGCCCAGCAACACATTGAGCGAAAG
The DNA here is from genome assembly GCA_963738615.1 of uncultured beta proteobacterium. Taxonomy (GTDB): domain Bacteria; phylum Pseudomonadota; class Gammaproteobacteria; order Burkholderiales; family Burkholderiaceae_C; genus CAVTWY01. The sequence goes on along the minus strand of CAVTXI010000001.1, from coordinate 123,255 downwards.
CATCGGCCTGAACAATGGCTACGCGCAGTCGTACACACCAACCGCGATCGGGCCCGATGGGCGGGTCTATGCGGTGAACAACGCGAGGCTGTTTTCGGTGGGTGCGGCCTGACCGATCGACCGTCGAGCACCTCAGCAGTCGAGCACCAACGCCTGCAACGGCTTCGCGCCTTGGGCGTCGGTGACGACGAAAGCGATGCGACGTGACACCGCACCTGCGCCCGCAACGGCCTGCGCGCCCGTAGGCGCAAGCTCGAAGGCGAACCGCTGCGCCTGCGCCGCGCGCCATGGGTCCAGCGCCTGGTAGCGCGTGACCACGTGGTCGTGCAGCAGCGTCTCGCCTGCGTTTTCGCCGGACTTCACACGGCTGCGGTGGCCGTCTTCGAGCACGGCCCAGTAGCCAGCGAGCTGCGCGTAACCGGCGAGTTGCGAGCCCGCGGTTGACGGCGATCGAGCGTCGGGCGCTGCAGCGACGGTGGCGATCACGTTCGCGCCTTCGCGACCCAACGTCACGCTGATACCGCTGGGCGCCAAGGCTTCGATGCCCGCGTTCGACCAGCCGCGCCAGTCGCGGCCATTCAGGATCACCTGCGGCGTGTAGACGTACGCCGCACCGGTGGCGCGCTGGAACGCCCGCTGGCGTTCGGTGTAGGCGCGATCGGCGAAGCGGTCGGGCCAGCCGAGCTTGTCCCAGTAGTTGACGTGAAAGCCCAGCACCAGGACGTCACGCCGGCCCTTCAACCCCGACGCCCAGCGGTCGGCCGGCGGGCACGACGAGCAGCCTTCGCTGGTGTAGAGCTCGATCACGGCGGGTGCGCGTGCGTCACTGCGAGCTCGGCAGGTTGCGGTTGTTGGTTCGGCCGGCGCGGCGACGGTGATCGACGCGACGGTGGACCCGAAGACGGCAAGGATGGCGGCGAGGCATCGCAGGTTCATGTCGACGTTGTCGCACAGTGGCGGGCGGCAACGTACGGCCGTGACGAAAACTCGAGAACGTCTTGTCGAACGATCGGGCCTAGTCGACCGACGCGTAGGTTCGTAATGACACAAGCGTTACGCATAACTAGAATCGCTTCAAACCCCAGGAGCCTTCGAGTGAAGACTGCTACCGCCCCGAAGACAGCCCCGAAGCCATTGCCTCGCGAAACGTTGAACATGCGCATTCCCGCCGCGGACCGCAGCTTGATCGATCGTGCTGCGTTGTCCAGCGGCAAGACGCGCACCGACTTCATCCTGAGTGCAGCGCGTCGCGCGGCCGAAGAGGCTCTGCTCGATCGGTCGCTGCTCTTGGTCAGCCCGGCGAAGTTTCGGGCGTTCCTCGCGCTGCTGGACGCGCCCCCAAAGCCGAACATCCGCTTGCGCCGCACGATGACGACGCCGCCGCCCTGGCGTGAAGATTAGGTCGAAATGCTTCGTGCGCCCGAGTTGCTGACCACCGACCACGACACCGGCGCTTTCGACAGCAGCGTGGCTTCGCTCGATGATTGGCTGCGGCGTCGGGCCTTGGACAACCAGGCCAGCGGCGCATCCCGCACTTACGTCTTGTGTGATGAAGCCGACGTCGTCGGCTACTACGCGCTGGCCGCAAGTTCGGTCGCCCCCGACGCGGCGCCCGGCCGGTTTCGCCGCAACATGCCGGATCCGATCCCGGTCGCTGTGCTTGGCCGTCTGGCCATCGCCAGATCGGGGCAAGGGCAAGGGCTTGGGCGCGCGTTGTTCCGCAACGCGTCGCTGCGAGTCATCGCCGCTGCCGATGTCATCGGGATCCGTGGCCTGCTCGTCCACGCGATCTCGGATGAAGCGAAAGCGTTCTACGTCTCACTGGGTCTGAGCGTGTCCCCGATCGAGCCGATGATGCTGATGGTGACGCTGGGAGATCTCGAGGCAACGTTGAAGTGATGCTGGACGCGGCGTTCGTGCGCCGCGCTCATCGGCGCGATGCGGCAGCAGCCTCTACCAGTGCCTGCGTGTGCACCGTGGCCGCGCTGGCCAGACCCGGCAGGTTGTAGCCACCCTCGAGGCAGCTGACGAGCCGTGCGCCGCAGTGGCGCCGCGCAATGTCGGCCACGATGCCTGTCATGCGCCGATACGCGTCATCGGTGAACGCGAAGCAGCCCAGCAGGTCGTCGACGCGGCTGTCGAAGCCGGCGGACACGAGCACGAAGTCGGGCTTGAAGCGGTCCGCGACGGGCACGAGCTTGGTCGCATAGATCGCCAGCACCTGATCGTCGGTCGCGCCGCACGCCAGCGGGTTGTTGGCGGTGAAGCCGACGCCAGCACCTGTGCCGGTGCGCTCGGCAAACCCGGTGCGCGGGTAGGCGCTGGCGTCGAAGGTGTCGAAGTAGAAGACGCTGGGGTCGTCGTAGAACAGCGCCTCGGTCCCGTTGCCGTGGTGATAGTCCCAGTCGACGATCAGCACACGCGCGTAGCCGAGCTTCTGCACGTGGCGCGCCGCGACGGCGACGGTGTTGAAGAAGCAGAACCCCTCTTCGCGCCCGGTGTTGGTGGCGTGATGGCCCGGCGGGCGCGTGGCGACGAACGCGTTGACGATGCGGCGCGCGTGCACCGCTTCGACCGCAGCGAGCGCGGCGCCGACTGCGGTGCGGGCGAGCGTGTTGATGTCGCGGTCATAGCGGCTGCGAATGCCTTCGACGTGCTCGCGCGTGTGCACGCGCGAAATCGCCGCATCGACGGCAGCGTCGTCGAGCGGAGTCAGTGGCACGAGTCGTGACTTCAGGTTTGGTGTGCGCGCCAGCGCAGCCTGAATCTCCTGCACGCGCCGCGGCTGTTCGGGGTGGCGCGGGCCGAAGGCTGGGAGATCGAAGCGGGGGTCGGTGACCCAGCCGGTGACGGCGCGCTTGGACGCGTCGGCGCCGATCACACGCGACGGCAACGCTGCAACGGCGCCAAGGCCGGCGAGTTGGCACAAGTGATCACGTCGGTTCATTCGATGCTCACCACGCTCACCATCAACGCCGCGCCCACCGCCCGAACAACGTGTGCAGTTGCGCGACGCCGTCCGTCAACGCCGCGGGGCCGGGCTGAAGGATGTCGCACGATTTGATCTCACGCAGTTCGCCGTCACGCACCGCGGGCACGGCACGCCAGCCTTCGCGCGCGGCCACGCGTTCGGGCCGGAACTTCTTTCCGCACCACGAACCGACGATCACGTCGGGTGTGCGGCGGATGACTTCGCCAGCGTCGGCGATCACGCGACCACGGCCCAGGCTTTGCACAGCCAGTTCGGGGAACACATCGTTGCCCCCTGCGATCGTGACCAATTCCGACACCCAGCGGATCGCGCTGATCATGGGTTCGTCCCACTCTTCGAAGTAGACGCGCGGGCGCCGGGGCCACGCGGCGGCGGCCTGCGCCATGGCGCGATGGTCGGCACGGCACTGCGCGATCCACGCCTGCGCGCGCGCCGACGCACCCACCAGCGCGGCCACCGCGCGCATGGTCTCGAAGATCTGCTCCACGCTGCGCTGGTTCGTGATCCACACGTTCAGCCCGGCCCGGATCAGCTTGTCGGCCAGCGCCGCCTGCATGTCGGAAAACCCGATCACCAGGTCAGGCTCGAGCGCGATGATCTTGTCGATCTTGCCGTCAAGAAAGGCCGACACCCGCGGCTTCTCTTGCCGCGCACGTTTTGGGCGCACGGTGTAGCCCGAAATGCCGACGATGCGTTGCTCTTCCCCCAGCAAGTAGAGCCATTCGGTGGTCTCTTCGGTGAGGCAAACGATGCGCTGCGGGCCCATGTGGCGGAATGATAGGGGCGCCTGCCCACGCGGTTCACCAAGGTCAACCCATGCGACCAAAGTGACGTGCCGCGGCGCGGCTCGAGCCTCATCGTTGCAACACGATGCAAGGCAAGGCCGCAGACGGTTCGTGTCGAGGAACCGCAACGGCGGAAGGCGCGGGGTTGACGCCGAAGGGCGACGATCCGTGTGACGCAGTTGTCATCCGCGGGTGTTTCATCGCACCGCCGGAAGACGCGGCGTTTCGAAGGCGCATTTCTACCGATCGCTCGATCGGCTGTAGTCGGACCATGCATCGCATGCGGAGCGAATGGATCGCCCGCGAAAACGACTGCGAGGCGTGTGATGCGTGCGATGTCTGCAAGGCGATGGATGCTGGCGGTACTGGTCTGCGCCGTAACGGTGACCCAGGCCGAAACGATCGGCGATGTGCTCGAGCGCTCGCAACGCAAGCGCCTGGATGAGCTGTCGCAGCCGGCCACCGACCCAGTGCGCGCGGCGCGTGTGCGCGACACCTTCGAGCGCCTGCTGGCCGAGATGGACGTGCGCACGAAGATCGAGCTGCGTGTGGTTGCCGCGCCTGTGGTCGCCGAGACACTGCTGGGCCGCGTGGTCATCGCCAACCAGTCGCTGGGCGACGTGAGCGAGGGCGAGCGGATCTTCGTGCTGGCGCACGAGTTGGCGCACGCGGTGCACGGGCACTACGACCAGTTGGGCGTGCTGTACAAGCGCCACGTGCCGGGCGAAGTTCATCAGAAGCAGACCGACGCCGTCGCCGCAGAGCTGGGCCGCGAGGCTTCGGCGCAAGCACACAAACACGAGCTGCAAGCCGACGCGTTCGCGCTGCAGGCGCTCGAGCGGCTGCACTACGGTGTCGACGAAGCGATGGCCGCGTTCCTGCGCAACGGCGTGCAGCACGACACCGCGACGCACCCGGGTACGCGCAAGCGCGTGGCGCAGTTGCGCATGCTCACGGCGGCGAAGTAAGCGGCGCGCCCATCGTTCGTCAGATCCCGCCCTTGGCGAGCCCGAGTTTGTCGACGTTGACCTTCTCGGCCGCGAGCTGCTCCTTCATCACGCGGCCGTAGTCCGCAGGTCCGAGGTAGGCGGGCACCTGGTCGTACTTGTCGAGTTCGGCCACGTGCTGCGGGTCGAACAGCGCGAGCTTGAAGGCGTCGTGCAGGGTGCGCACCACGTCGTCGGGCATGCCCTTGGGCCCGGCGAGACCGTAGGGCGACATCGCGACGATGCCGTGGCCCAGTTCCTTCAGCGTGGGCACGTCGGGCCACTTGCGGCTGCGCTGCGCCGAGCAGATCGCAATCAGGCGCATGCGGCCTGATTCGATGTGCGGCGCGAAGCCGGTGGCCCCCAGGCCCACGTCGACCTGGCCGGTCGTCACGCCCATCATCTGCTCGCCGACGCCCTTGTAGGGCACGTGCACGTACGGCAGGCCCTTGGCGTTCATCAGCTGCTCGATCACGAGATGCGGCGTCGTGCCCACGCCGTTGGTGGCGATGTTCAAGCCGTGCGGCCGGTTGCGCGCAGCCATGAAAACGTCGTCGAGCGTGCGCAGGCCGCTGGTCATCGACGTGACGATGCCGAAGGTGACGCCGGACAGCTGGATGATCGGCGTGGTGTCGCGCACCGGGTCCCACAGCACCTTCTGCGTCCACGGCGCACGGAACACCGGCTGCGGCATCTGCGCGATGGTGTAGCCGTCGGGCGTGGCGTTCGCCAGCGTGGGCATCGCCAGCGTGCCACCGGCGCCGCCGCGGTTCTCGGTCAGCACCTTTTGCCCGAGGTGACGGCCCGCGATCTCGGCCAGCAGGCGCATCGTCAGGTCGGTGCCGCCGCCGGCTGGCCACGGCACGATCAGGGTGACAGGTCTGCCCGGGAATCGCTCGTTGTTGGCGAACGCGCGCGGCGTGTGCGGCAACAGCAGCGATGCTGCGGCCGCGGCCACGAGGTTGCGTCGGCGCGTGTCGACCGCGCGACGGAAGTGGTTCATGTCATGCACCGCCGTATGCGCCTTTTTATGCACCGCGCTTAGCCAGTTGTCCGAAGCCGCGCTGCGGGTCGTAGCCCCACGAGGCCAGCGCAAAGGACACGGCCAGCGTGCCCAGCACGATCCACGGCGAAATGCCTGGGTCTTTGCCGTAGACCGCGAAGCGCATCCATTCGACCGCGTGCGTGAAGGGGTTCCATTGGGCCACGGCGTAAACCCACGCGGCGCCCGATTCCTCGAGCTTCCACAACGGGTACAGCGCGGTCGAGATGAAGTACATCGGGAAGATCACGAAGTTCATCGTGCCGGCAAAGTTCTCGAGCTGCTTGACGTGCACCGACAGCAGCAGGCCCAGCGACCCAAGCATCAGCGCCGAGCACACCGCCGCCGCCAGCACATGCAGCGTCTGCGCACCCCACAGCGGAATCGACGTGCCCAGCAGCCACGCGACCAGCACGAACACGGCCGCCTGTGCGAGCGACAGCACCGCGGTCGCGACAAGCTTCGACAGCAGAATCCACGGCCGCGGCAGCGGCGCCGTGAGCAACAGGCGCATCAGACCCATCTCGCGGTCATACACCATCGCCAGGCTCGACTGCATGCCGTTGAAGAGCATCACCATGCCGACGAGTCCCGGCACGATGTACACGTCGTACGGGATGTAGGTGTCGTACGGCTCGGCAATCGCCATGCCGAAGATGTTGCGGAAGCCCGCCGCGAAGACCGCGAGCCACAGCAGCGGACGCACGATCGCCGAGAGCAGTCGGCCGTACTGACGCACGAACTTCATCAGTTCGCGCATCACGATGGCCCACAGCGCCTGCAGGGCGTGTTTCATGCCCGCTGCGCCTTGCACTTCTTCTCCGGCGCGTCGTTGCCGAGGGTGTCGAGCGCGTTCTTCGGATGCAGGATGCCTTCGACCGGCGCGGTCGAAATCACGCCCTGCCCGTCGGTCATCAACAGCGGCTGGCGAAGCTGCCCGTCCCATTCGCGGAAGGTCATGCCCACGCCTTTCGAGCCGTCGACTTCGACGGCGACCAGCGCCTTCTGGAACGCGGCGGTCGGCCCCTTCGGCGCCGCGGTGGCAGCAGCGGCCAAGGCCTTGCCGGCGATCCATGCCTGCCAGTCGCCAGCCCCCATCGGCCGCTTGGCGCCGCGGGTGAAACGGCGCGTCACCTGCGGCGCGCCGTAGCGGTCGTACTGCGCGTGCCATGACAACGCGGTCAGACCGGCGTCGCCGACCACGGGCCGCGGCAACGAAGTGCGGTAGGGCAGGCTGCGCGCGAATTCGCCGTCGCTGTCGACGACCCACACCACGTCGTAGGCGCCGCCCGACGACGATGGGTTGGTCAGCAGCAGCGGGTTCGCCAGGTCGCGCTCGCGCGGATCGTTCGACACCTTGAAGGACTTCGTGCCCGTGAGCTTCAACCCGTAGCGCTGGATCGACGCCTGCGCCACCTTCGCGCGGCGCGCGTCGGCTTCGCTTGGGCCCGCGAGCAGCAGCACGTTGGACCACTTGCGCGACGTCAGCGACTGCGCCAGCGCGTCGGCGCGCATGCGTTCGCTGGGCGCCACGTGCAGCAGGTTGGCGCGGCAATCGGCTTCACGCAGGCGGTCGTCGGCTTCGCCGACGTTGATCACGGGCAGCTTCACCGCCTGCGCCACCGCGGCGGTGCCCGCAGCGTCGAGGTCGGTGACGATCGCCGCGAAGCCCGCCTTCTCGGCCTTGGTCGCGGCATCGATGGCTGACTTCGCGTCGGACGCGGTTGCGGCCTCGACCACCAGCGACGCGCCTTCGGTCTCGAGCTCGAGCTTCGCTTCGTCGATCGCGACTTGAACGCCATCGATCGCCGCGCCGGTGGGGTGGCCGAAGTAGGCGCGCTCGACACGGTTGCGCGACAGGCGCGCGTCGTCTTGCGGCGCGATCACCAGCACCTTGAAGCTCGCGGCGTGTGCGGACGCGAACATGCTTGCGGCCAGCATGCCGGTCACGATCGAAGCCCGACACTTACACGACACGATCATCGTCCTTCATCGCCCTTCATCCTCTTTCACCTACTCGATGATCAACGCGCCGTACGGCACGCGGCCGACAGGGACGGTCTTGATTGGCTTGGCGCCGGGTACGTCGATGATGGTCATGTCGTCCGACAAACCGTTGATGACCAACAAACGGTCTTCGGCCTTGTTGAGCGACACACCCCATGCCCGCTTGCCCGCAAGCACAAGGTTGGTCACCTTGCGCGACGCCACGTCGACGAACGCGACGTGGTTGGCTTTGCCCAGGCTCACGTAGGCGTTGGTGCCCGCGGCGTTCATCACGATGCCCACGGGTGTGATGTCGCTGGCGCGCGCACCCTTCACTTCGAACTTGATCGTGCTCGACACCTTGTGATCCTTGGTGTCGATGATCGTCACGCTGGACGCCAGCTCGTTCGTGACCCACAGCTGGCTGCCATCGGGCGTCATCGCGAAGCGGCGCGGGCGTTTGCCGACCTTGATGTTCTTCGTGACCTTGTTCGTCGCGGTGTCGATCACGTGCACCAGGCTCGCGACTTCGGACGTGGCGTAGACCGTCTTGCCGTCTTTGCTGACAAGGATGCCCTCGGGCTCGGCGCCGACCTTGATCTGCGCCTTCATCTTGCCGGTGGCGACGTCGACCACACCGACTGCGGCGTCTTCCTCCATCGTGACGTAGAGGGTCTTGCCGTCGGGGCTGAGGTCGAACGCTTCGGGGTCGTCGCCGATGTCGAGCTTGCCGATCGACTTGCGCGTGGCCAGATCGATGATGTCGGCTTCGCCCGAATCGGCACACGCCACCATCAGCGCTTTGCCGTCGGCGGTGCGCGCCATGTGGCGCGGGCGCTTGCACGTGGGCACGCTGCCGATCACGGCCTGGGTCTTCAGGTCGACGATGGCGAGTGCGTTGTCTTTCTCACTCGACACGTAGGCCACCTGGGCCTGCGCGACCGCGGCAAACGCCGTGAACGCGGCAAAAGCGGCGATGCACACGGCGACAAGACACTTCCTCATGCAGTCTCCTTGTTCGAGTCTCGAGCGCCAGATGAAGCGGCGCCGGGTTTGCCCGCCGGGTTGGTGGCGCGGATGAACGCGGCCTCGAGGTCTGGCCCACCCAGAGACTCCGTCACCGCGCCGGGGGTTCCGTCGGCCAGCAGCTTGCCTTTGTGCAGCACCAGCACGCGGTCGGCGGACTGCGCCTCTTCGACCAGGTGCGTGGCCCACAACACGGTGCTGCGCCGTTCCTGTACGTCGCGCCGGATCGCTGCCAGCAGGTCCTTGCGTGACTTCGGATCGAGCCCGACGGTGGGTTCGTCCATCAGCACGACCTTCGGTTGATGCAGCAGCGCGCGCACCAGTTCGACCTTGCGCCGGTTGCCGCCGGACAGCTCGCGCGCGCTGCGGTTCAGGTCGGCGGTGATGCCCAGCGCGTCGCAGCCAGCCGCGATGCGCCGGCCGGTTTCGGCGCGCGGCAGCCCGTGCAGGTCGGCGTGGAAGCGCAGGTTGCGCTCGACCGTCAGATCGAGGTCGAGCGACATCTGCTGGAACACCACGCCAATGTCACGCAGCGCCCTCACCATCGCGTGACGCAACGAGTGGCCGGCCACGTGCACATCGCCCTGGTCGGCGACAAACAGGCCCGTAAGGACCTGGAACAGCGTGGACTTGCCGGCGCCGTTGGGCCCCAGCAGCGCGACCATGCGGCCGGGCTCGATCGCGAAGCTCAGGCCGTCGAGCGCGGCGCGCTCACCGTAGCGTTTCACCAGGCCTTGGACATCGATGGCAGCGTTGGTCGCGTTGGCATGGGTTGCGTTGGGCATAGGCACAAGCATCAGGCGCGTGGTTCTTTCCACCGCAGACGCCGGTAGATGGTGTTGCGGCTGATGCCCAGGCGCTTCGAAGCTTCGGAGATGTTGCCACCGCAGGTCCGCAGCGCGGCCTCGATGGCTTCGATCTCGAGCGAATCGAGCGACTGCACCGACGGCTCGGCGGCCACAGGCGGCAGCGGCAGCGCTGTCGCGGCTTCGATGAAGTCTTCCGGCAGGTGCTCGACCTCGATGGTCTGGGTGCCAGCCATGATGCACGCGGCCCGCAGCACGTTTTCCAGTTGCCGTACGTTGCCCGGCCACGCACCGGTGCACAACAGCGCTTCGACCCGCGGCGACATGGCCGGTGCCGCGCGCCCGTCGTCACGAGCCTCGCTCACGAGAATCTGCCGCGCAAGCACCAGCACGTCGCTGCGTTCACGCAGCGGCGGCAGGCGCAGGGCCAGCCCGTTCAGGCGGTAGTACAGCGCCGACGCAACGTGGTCGCCGGTCATGCGCTCGCGCAGCTCTTTTGGTTCGAGCCGAGTAGCCGCCACGAGTTGAAAGTCAGCCGGCACGGCCTGCCTCGATCCCGGCAGCACCACCACGCCATCCTGCAGCACCGCCAACAGGCGCGCCTGAATCTCGGCGGGCAAGTCGGCTGCCTCACTCATGAACAGCGTGCCGCCCAAGGCCTGCGCCAGCTTGCCCGGGCCGCGACTGTCACCGAACAGTTCGGCGGCGCACGACGCTGGAGGCAGCGACGCGAACCGCACCGACACGAAGGGGCCTGCGCCGCGGCGGGACGCGAGGTGGACGGCGCGGGCCAGAGTCTCCTTGCCCGTGCCAACCTCGCCGTGCAGCACGATCGGCAGCCGACGGTCGACCACGCGCTGAAGCTTGTCGATCAACGCGTGCAAGGCGACGTCGCCGGTGCGCCACGCTGCCCAAGGGTCAACCTTCGCGGCGCCGCCCGACGTGCGCGCGTTCGTCGAGCTGGTCGACGGCGGGCGCGGCGTCGGCGGCGTCGGCGACGAGAGCGGCACCGACGCCGAGGTAGGCGGTGTTGGAACCGGCGACCCTGGCGTGGGAGACAGCGGGCGCGACAACGCGCGGCCGATCGCCGACGCGGGATCGGCCGCTTCGGCGATCGTGTGCCACACGGGCCAGTCGAAGCGCGCCAGCAACTGGAAGGGCTGCCCGCTGGAGCTGTGCGTCAGGTAAGGCGCGGCCAGCGGCGAGCGGAAGTGGTCGACGAGTTGGCTCACCGTCACGCCCAGCACCGCCGGCAGCGACTGCATGCGTAACGCCGCGCCGCTTTGCCCCAGCAGGTCGAGTGCGCTGTGGTTGGCACCGGCGATGCGTCCGTCGACCGTGACGGCCAAGATGCCTTCCTTCAGCGTGCCGATGAAGTCGACGCGGCTGTGAAAGTGCAGGCGCATCACGTGCCGGTAGTCGTCCGACAGCCAGTGGTTCTCGATCATGCGCGCGCTCATCTTCACCAGCGCCATCGTGTGCTGGTGGTAGCTGCGCTGGTCACCCGACACATCCAGCGCGCCCAGCACGTTGCCGCGCGGGTCGAAGATCGGCGTAGCCGAGCAGGTGAGGAAGTGATTCGCGTGCACGAAGTGCTCGTCGGCGTGGACCAGCGTGGGTTGTTCGGCGATCAGCGCGGTGCCGATGCCGTTGGTGCCCTTGGACGCTTCGCTCCAGTTGGCGCCCGGCGCCAGCGCGACCTTGTTCGCGCGGCCCAGGAAATCGTCGTCGCCGATCGCGTGCAGCACGGTGCCGGTGGCGTCGCACAGCACGACCATGTTCTGCGTGTGCTCGATCTGCTCGAACAACATCTCCATCACCGGCGCCGCGTGCGCGTACAGGCGCTGGTTGCGCTCGCGCATGACGGCCAGCTCGGAGAGCGAAATCGGCGACAGGTCGGGAGATTCGAAGCGCGACATCCCCAGCGCTGCGCAACGCTCGTGCGAATCGTCGATCAGCGCGACATGCGCCGTGGGCAGATGCAGGGACGACGCGATCGGGCGAAAGGCATCGCGGGCGCCGCGCCTGGCGCCCGGTTTGGTGGCATGGGTGACGGTCACGACGCGGTCTCCTCGCTGATCGGACGATGTGCCGTTCGACCGAGGGACGGGTTGTACCAGCTTTGCGCGAACGTCACCGCGCCACGAGCGTCATCGGGAAGGGATCCCGCGACGCCCACCGCGTGTCCCCATGCGCTTTGTGACAGCGTGGAACATCGCTAGGGTTAGCTCTAGGTGGCGACTCTGTTGGCCGATTCTGACCATATGCTCCCGGCGACATACGCGCCGTCTCACGTTGCTTGGCTCGTCTGACTTTCCGCTCCAACCTCCCGCTTCCAACCTAAGGGCCCACCCCCATGCAAAAGAGCTTGCACCTCAACCCGGAGAAGTGCACCGGTTGCCTCCAGTGCGAAATGGCTTGTTCCTTCGAGAACTACGCCACCTATGCGCCGTCGAAGTCGCGGATCAAGGTCTTCGACTTCCACCACACGGGCCGCAAGGTGCCCTACACCTGCACGCAGTGCGATGAGGCCTGGTGCCTGCACGCCTGCCCGGTCGAAGCGATCACCATCGACGCCGCCACGGGCGCCAAGGTCGTGAACGACGCCACCTGCGTGGGCTGCAAGGTCTGCACCGTGGCCTGCCCGTTCGGCACCATCAACTACGTTCAGGAAACCGGCAAGGTCCAGAAGTGCGACCTGTGCGGCGGCGACCCGGCCTGCGCGACCGCGTGCCCGACGGGCGCGATCACGTATGTCGACGCCAACTGGACCGGCATCTCGAAGATGCAGGCCTGGGCCGACAAGCTGGGCAACCAGCCGGCGCCGTAAACGACACGACCCGGCGCCCTGGCGGGCGCTACGGCGGGCCTACGGCCTACACCTCGAACACCAACGGAGCACCTTATGTCCTGGGCTGGAAAAATTCTTCGCGTCAACCTGACCACCGGAACGGTCACGCCTGAACCCACCAACATGAACTGGGCGCGCCAATACCTCGGGTCCCGAGGCTTGGCCACCAAATACATCGTCGAAGAGGTCGACCCGAAGGTCGATCCGCTGTCGGCGGCCAACAAGCTCATCTGGGCCACCGGCCCGCTGACGGGCACCATGGCCTCGACCGGCGGGCGCTACACCGTCGTCACCAAGGGCCCGCTGACCGGCGCCATCGCCTGCTCGAACTCGGGCGGCTACTGGGGTGCCGAGCTGAAGATGGCCGGCTGGGACATGGTGATCTTCGAAGGCAAGTCAGCCAAGCCGGTGTACCTGTCGATCGCCGACGACAAGGTCGAACTGCGTGACGCCGCGCACCTGTGGGGCAAAACCGTCTGGGAGACCGAAGAGATCATCAAGAAATCGCACCAGGACCCGCTGACGCGCGTGTCGTCGATCGGTGCCGCGGGCGAGAACCAGGTGCTGTTCGCCTCGGTCGTCAATGACCTGCACCGCGCCGCCGGCCGCTCGGGCGTCGGCGCCGTGATGGGCAGCAAGAACCTCAAGGCGATCGCGGTGCGCGGGACCAAGGGCGTGGGCAACATCGCCGACCCCAAGGCCTTCATGAAGACGACCTTCGAGAAAAAGAAGATCCTCGCCGAGCACGCGGTCACGGGCCAGGGCCTGCCCACCTACGGCACGCAGGTGCTGATGAACGTGATCAACGAGATCGGCGCTTTGCCCACGCGCAACCACCGCGACATCCAGTTCGAAGGCGCGAAGGACATCTCGGCCGAAGCGATGGCCACGCCGCGGAAAAGTGACGGCAAGGCGCAACTCGTGACCAACCAGGCCTGCTTCGGCTGCACGATCGCGTGCGGGCGCATCAGCAAGATCGACCCGAAGCACTTCTCGGTCGAGAACAAGCCGCAGTACTGGGGCGCATCGGGCGGCCTCGAGTACGAAGCGGCGTGGGCGCTGGGCGCGGCCAACGGCGTCAACGACCTCGAGGCCTTGCAGTACGCGAACGTCATCTGCAACGAGCACGGCATGGACCCGATTTCGTTCGGCGCCACCGTCGGCGCGGTGATGGAGCTCTACGAGATGGGCGTGCTGACGAAAGAGAAGGTTGGCCTTGACGCACCCTTCGGCTCGGCACGTGCGCTGTGCGAGCTGGCCGACATGACGGCCAAGGGCATCGGCTTCGGCAAGGAGATCGGTGAAGGCAGCAAGCGGCTTTGCGCGAAGTACGGCAAGCCCGAGCTGTCGATGAGCGTCAAGGGCCAGGAATTCCCGGCCTACGACTCGCGCGGCATTCAGGGCATGGGCTTGGCCTACGCCACCAGCAACCGCGGCGCGTGCCACCTGCGCGGCTACACCGTCGCGTCCGAAGTGCTGGGCATTCCGGTCAAGACCGACCCGCTGTCGGCCGAAGGCAAGCCCGAACTGGTGATCGCCTTCCAAGACGCAACCGCGGCGTTCGACTCGGCGGGCATCTGCATCTTCACGAGCTTCGCCTGGGGCTTGGCCGACGTGGCGCCGCAGGTCGCGGCAGCCTGTGGCCCCGAGTTCACGCTCGAGAACCTGGCCCAGATCGGCGAGCGCATCTGGAACATGGAGCGCGACTTCAACAACCGCGCCGGCTTCACCGCCAAGGACGACAACCTGCCCCCGCGGCTGTTGAACGAGCCGGCCAAGTCCGGCCCGGCGAAGGGCCTCGTCAGCAAGCTGCCCGAGATGCTGCCGAAGTACTACGCAGCGCGCGGCTGGAACGCCGACGGAACGTTGACGGACAACAAGCGCAAGCAACTCGGCCTGTAGTTGGGCCTGTAAGCGCGAGCACGATCGACGACAACTAAATGGACGGGGTGGCGCGCCAGCGTCACCCCGTTTTAACTCCGATGAAACACATCATCCTCGGCGCCGGCCCCGCCGGCGTCATCGCCGCCGAGACCATCCGCAAGCTCGCGCCGCACGACTCGATCACGATCGTCGGCGACGAGCCCGAAGCGCCCTACTCGCGCATGGCGATCCCCTACCTGCTGATCGGCAACGTCGGCGAAGAAGGCACGCACCTGCGCCACGGCGCGCAGCACTACGCGCTGCAACGCGTCGAGGTGAAGCGTGCCCGCTGCACCGCGGTCGACGCGCAGGCGCGTACCCTGCGGCTGTCGGACGGCAGCGTGCTCCAGTACGACCGCCTGCTGGTCGCGACGGGCTCGTCACCGTCAAAACCGCCGATCCCCGGCGTGGAGTCCGACGGCGTGCACACCTGCTGGACCTTGGCCGACGCGCGCGCGATCGCGGCAAGCGCCAAACCCGGCGCGCGCGTGCTTCAGATGGGCGCGGGCTTCATCGGCTGCATCATCATGGAATCGCTGGCCGCGCGCGGCGTGAAGCTCACCGTCGTCGAGATGGGTGACCGCATGGTGCCGCGCATGATGGGCCCGGCCGCCGGCAACATGATCAAGGCATGGTGCGAAAAGAAGGGCGTGCGCGTCTTCACCGGCACCAAGGTCACGGGCATCGAGGCGGGCTCGCCGCTTCAGGTCAGCCTGTCCAACGGCGAGAAGCAGCCTTTCGACCTCGTCATCAACGCCACCGGCGTGCGCCCGAACGTCGGTTTCCTGAAGGACTCCGGCGTGAAGATGAACGTCGGCGTCGTGACCGACACGCGCATGCAAAGCAGCGTCGAAGGCATTTACGCCGCGGGCGACTGCGCCGAAGCGTTCGACCGCGCGACCGGCCAGCACGTCGTCAGCGCGATCCAACCCAACGCCGCCGACCAGGCGCGCGTGGCCGCGCAGAACATGGCCGGGCGCACCGCGCACCTGCAGCGTGTGCCGCAGATCAACGTGCTCGACACGCTGGGGCTTGTGTCCACCAGCTTCGGCGAGTGGGATGGGCGCCCCGGCGGGCGGCACGTGGAACTGACCGACGAAGCCGCAGGCCGCCACTTGAGCCTGCAATTCGGCGGGCCCGACAACGACATGCTCGTGGGCTGCAACAGCGTGGGCTGGACGCAGCATGTGGGCGTGATGCGCGGCCTGGTCGAAGGCCACGTGAGCCTGGGCCGGGAGTGGCGCGACAAGCTGATGGCCGACCCGACCCGCCTGATGGAGGCGTACCTGGCCCGCGCCCAGGGCCAGCACGAGCCCGCACTCGTGCAGGGATAGCGCTCGACATGCGCATCACGTTCAAGCTCTACGCCAGCCTGACCCGGTACCTACCAGCGCAGGCGCGCTACGACAACCGGGTTCAGCTTGATTTGCCCGAGAACACCACCGTGCAGCAGGTGATCGAGCCCTACGGCATGCCGAAAGAGCTGGTCCACCTGGTGTTGATCAACGGCACCTACGTCCCCCCCGACGAGCGGCTGTCGCGCCGCCTGGTCGACAGCGACGTGCTCGCGATCTGGCCGCCGATCGCCGGCGGCTGAAGTCAGACACCGTGCAAGCCTGGTACGACGGCGCCTTCGAGCGCGACATGGGCGCTACCGCGCCCGATTTCCGCCGTTGCCTGCCCGAAGCGTTCGAGCCTTTCGTGACGAGCTTCGACCCGACCGGACAGGCCGCGACGATCAAGCTCGCGACCGGCACCGCACGCGTGGTCTGGCGGCCGCTCGAAACGCGTTCGATCGCGCTGATGTCGCTGCCGCGGCTGCACGTGCGCTTCGACTTCGGCAGCGTCGACGAAACCGAGCGCCAGAAGGTGATGAAGCGCTTCGACCTCGTGATGCTTCGCGGCGGCGGCTGAGGTCGGCGTGACCCGGGCGCCACCGGGTCACTCTGTCGGGGCGACAATTCCGGTTTTCCCGACGCGAGGAATCCCATGGCCCAACCGGCGCCCACCGCACTGATCCCCGCCACCATCCTCACCGGCTTTCTCGGCTCGGGCAAAACAACGCTGCTCAAGCGCGTGCTGTCCGAGAACCACGGCCAGAAGATCGCCGTGGTCGAGAACGAATTCGGCGAAGAGAACATCGACAACGAGATCCTCGTCGACACGACGGAACAGATCATCCAGCTGTCCAATGGCTGCGTCTGCTGCTCGATCCGCGAAGACCTGCGATCGACGTTGTCGGACCTGGCCGCCAAGCGCCGCAAAGGCGAACTGACCTTCGACCGCGTGGTGATCGAGACCACCGGACTCGCCGACCCGGGCCCGGTCGCGCAGACGTTCTTCATGGACGACGAGATCGCCGAAAGCTACCTGCTCGACTCGATCCTCACGCTCGTCGACGCCAAACACGGCGACCAGCAGCTCGACGCGCGCCAGGAAGCGCGCCGGCAGGTCGGTTTCGCCGATCAGATCTTCATCAGCAAGTCCGACCTGGTCGACGCCGCGAAGCTCGACGCGCTGACGCACCGCATCAAGCACATGAACCCGCGCGCGCCGCAACGCAAGGTGCATTTCGGCGAGGTGCCGATCTCCGAGGTGTTCGACCTGCGCGGCTTCAACCTCAACGCGAAGCTCGACATCGACCCCGACTTCCTGAAGGCCGAGGAAGAGCATTCACACCACGCCCATGGTCATGACCACGATGATCACGATCACGAGCATCACCACGACGGCGAAGCCTGCGACCACCCGCACCATCACCGCCACGACGACGACGTGAAGTCATTCGTCTTCCGCGCCGACAAGCCCTTCGCCCCGGCCAAGCTGGAAGACTTCCTCGGATCGATCGTTCAGGTGTACGGCCCGAGCATGCTGCGCTACAAAGGCGTGCTGAACATGAAGGGTTCCGACCGCAAGGTCATCTTCCAGGGCGTGCACGAGATGATGGGCAGCGACCTCGGGCCCAAATGGGCACCGGGCGAGAAGCGCCAGAGCAAGATGGTCTTCATCGGCATCGACCTGCCGCGCGACGTGTTTCGCGAAGGGCTCGAGCAGTGCCTGGTCTAGCGGGCTGCTGACCCCACGCAACAGCCTGCCCGAACCCGCGTGAGACGTCGTTCACGCTCGACGGTGGCTGTGTGGCATCACGTGGCTACAATCGCGCGCCCCGCACGGCCCCAAGCCCTTCCTCTGGCTCATGATACGAGCCGCGATGAAAGGGAAGATGGGCCGCGACAAGGGGTCCAGTCGCAAGGAGCATGACGTGAGCAAGTTGCAGGCGACGCACCCGGGAGACCCCGGCGCGTGTGACGGGCCGCAGGCCGCCGTGAAACCGTCGGGCAAGCCGCCCGGCGCTGCCAAGGCGCGCCCAGCAAGCAAGCCCGTTGCGAAAAAGCCCGCTGCGCCCGCCAAGAAACCCGCAGCCAAGGCGCCCGCCAAATCTGCAAAGCCTGCTGTACACGCCAAACCCGCGCCAGCGAAGTCGAAACCGTCAAAACCGTCGAAGCCGTCGAAAGCACCTGCCAAGTCAGGCTCGAAGCCCCATGCCAAGGCGGCGCCTTCCAAGAGCGCCGTCTCCAAGCCTGCCGCCAACGCGGCCAACGCTCCCGCCAAACCCGCGGCCAAGCCAGCCACCCCAATTACCTTGAAGTCTGCATCCCCCGCCAATGCCGCTGTGCCGGCAAGCCCGCCGAACAAGCAAGCGCCCGCAACCAAACGAGCGGGCGGCACTGCTGCCGTCGCAACGCCCGCTAAATCCACGGCACGGGCGTCTGCAAAAGCCCCGGCGCACATGCCGTTGCCCGCCGTTCCAACAGCAGCCGACCAGGCCAGCCGTTTTGCCGACCGTTTCTCGCCGGCCAAGCAGGCGCCGCGTGTCGTCATCGACGCCGGCGCCGAAGCCCAGAAACATGTCCGCAAGGACCCGAAGCTGGCCAACGCCTGGAAGTCGAAGTCCGGCCGAGACCTCAGCGAAGAAGAGCTGATGGCGATGCCCGACAACGAGTACATGAACGACCAGCAGCTCGACTTCTTCCGCAAGAGCCTGACCCAGCTGAAGGACGACCTGCTGTCGAACGCCGAAGACACCACCGAGCACCTGCGCGAGGACACGTCGATCGTTCCCGACCCGGCCGACCGCGCGACCATCGAAGAAGAGCACGCTCTAGAGTTGCGGACCCGCGACCGAGAGCGAAAACTCTTGAAGAAGATCTCACAGTCCCTTGTGCGGATCGAAAGCGGGGACTATGGTTTCTGCGACGAGACGGGCGAGCCCATCGGCATCGCGCGCTTGTTGGCCCGGCCCACGGCCACGCTGTCCCTCGAAGCGCAGCAGCGTCGTGAGCTGAAGCAAAAAATGTTCGGCGACTGACCGCTGACCCAGCGGGGACCTGCGTCCAAGATTCGACATGGCGGACTCCTCGACACCCAAGGAACCTTCGTTCCTTCGCAAGGTCGCCCGGTTTGTCGCCAATCCGGCGACGGACTGGGCCGATCTCACGTCCCCGCAGGACGAGAACCGCGAGCTCGAACTCGAGAAGTCCGAGCTGAAGGCGATGATCGAGCGCAAGCGGCGTAACGACTTCGTTCGCCGCCGCGAGTTCGACATGCTGCGACGCGTGCGCCGTGAAGGTTTGTCGCCGGAACAACTGGCCGCGCTGGGCAGCTCGTCTCGGCTCGACGAAGACTCCGACCGGGGCGTTGAAACGCAACCAGGCCACCACGGCAGCGGCAACGTCAAGGCCAAGATCGACGCCATCGAGAAGCAGATGGTCGGCGGCGGCACGCGCCCCACGCCTTTGCAGGCCGCGAACCCACGCGACGACGCCGCCATTTCGACCAGCCCCGCGGTGATGGGTCGGGCGATGAATCACTCCCTGCCGCCGTCCGATCTCGACGACGAAGACCTGCTGCCTGCCCTGCCGCCGCTGCAGCCCGATGAGGATGACGCGCCATCACGTGCGCCCGTTCGTGGGTCACCTGGTGCCGCGCCGACGCCAGCGCAATCCGATTCGTTCAACCCCGTTTCGCAGACCGCACCTGTACCGGGTCGGCAGGGCGCAACGTCGCCCGGTCAGGGTGCATCGGCCGCGGTCGCCAAGGGTGCCGGCTTGCCGCCGCTGACACCCTCGCGCCACTCGCGTTCGATGACGTTCGGTGACTCGCAGCCTTTCGAGGTCGGTGAGGTCGTCCACGACCCCGAACTCGACCCTGCGGTCATCGCTTTCGCCAACGCCGACTTCGATGACTGCGAACGCATGCTGATGGGCCTGTCGAAGAAGGGCGGGCTGCGCGGCGACCATGCCGGCACTTGGCTGACGCTGCTCGACTTCTACCGGGCCACGGGCCAGCAGCAGAAGTTCGAGAACCTCGCGCCGCTCTACGCCGAGCTGTTCTCGAGTTCGCCGCCGCAGTGGCTGTCGCTGCCGAAGCTCGTAGCCGACGCTGCGGCCGCCGATGCGCCCAAACGATCCGCTCGCGGCCGTGGTGGTGACATCGGCTGGGTCTGCCCCGACGTGCTCGACGCCGACGGCGTGGCCCGGCTGGCTTCGGTGACGCTGCAGTTGCCCATGCCCTGGGTGCTCGACTGGGCCGCGGTGCGTCAGGTCGACGCGCAGGCCGCAGGCGATCTGTCGACGCTGTTCCGGCAATGGGGCGCGCGGGCCGTCGAGATGCGCTGGGTGCTCGGCGAGCGGTTGCTCGACGTGCTTCAGGATCATGCGCCCTCGGGCGCGCGCGACGCTGACCCCGCCTTCTGGATGGCGCGCCTCGAGGCGCTGCGTCTGGCGAACCGGCCCGACCAGTTCGACGAAACCGCAATCGAGTACTGCATCACCTACGAGGTGTCGCCACCGTCGTGGGAGCCGGTGAAGGCGATCGCACGCATGGGCAACACCGAGGCGTCGACCGAGTCGCCGTCGCTGTTGCAGATCACGTCCACCTCGCTGAGCACGATGCACGACAGTGCCGCCATCCCGTCTGCGGATGTGGCGTCGCTGGAACTGTCGGGCCAGTTGGTCGGTGACATCGCCTCGACGCTCGAGCGGCTGAATGACGAGATCGGTGACGCGTCGATCGTCAAGGTGTCGTGCGCGCGCCTGATCCGCGTCGACTTCATCGCCGCCGGTGACCTGCTGAACTGGGTGATGAGCAAGCGCCAGCAGGCGCGCATGATCACCTTCACCGACTCCCACCGTCTGGTGGCGCTGTTCTTCGGTGCGATGGGCATCAACGAGCACGCCGGCGTGCGGGTGCGCATCAACTGACCTTCGACAGGGGTTGATTCCGGCGCGCGGCGCCCCACGTGAGCGCGATGAATCACGCTTCCTCCGGCCCCCCGAGCTTTCACGCCACGACGATCGTCAGCGTGCGCCGCGGCGACCTTGTTGCCCTTGGCGGCGACGGCCAAGTCACCCTCGGGAACATCGTCTTCAAAGCGACCGCACGCAAGGTGCGCAAGCTGCACCACGACCAAGTGCTCGCGGGCTTTGCCGGCGCCACCGCCGACGCCTTCACGCTGTTCGAGCGCTTCGAGGCCAAGCTCGAGAAGTACCAGGGCAACCTGACGCGCGCTGCGGTCGAGCTGACCAAAGACTGGCGCACCGACCGCGTGCTGCGCCGCCTCGAGGCCATGCTGGCAGTCGCCGACAAGACGACGTCGCTCATCATCAGCGGCAACGGCGACGTGCTCGAACCCGAACACGGCATCATCGCGATCGGCTCGGGCGGCCCCTACGCACAGGCCGCGGCCAAAGCGCTGGTCGACCACACCGACATGCCGCCCGAGCAGGTCGTCAAGAAGGCCCTCGAGATCGCGGGCGAGCTGTGCATCTACACGAACATGAACCACACCGTGGAAGTGCTTTGATGACGACGAACACGGCGAATGGCGGCAAAGCCGCACCGATGTCGATGACCCCGAAGGAGATCGTCTCCGAGCTCGACCGCCACATCGTCGGCCAACACGCCGCCAAACGCGCGGTCGCAATCGCGCTGCGCAACCGCTGGCGGCGTCAGCAGGTCGACGTGAAGCTGCGCCAAGAGATCACGCCGAAGAACATCCTGATGATCGGCCCCACCGGCGTCGGCAAGACCGAGATCGCGCGCCGCCTAGCGAAGCTGGCAGACGCGCCGTTCATCAAGGTCGAGGCGACGAAGTTCACCGAAGTCGGCTATGTCGGCAAAGACGTCGACAGCATCATCCGCGACCTTGTCGACGCCGCCGTGAAGCAGGAGCGCGAGCGCCAAAAGACGACCAAGCGCGGCCTAGCCGAAGACGCCGCCGAGGAGCGCATCCTCGACGTGCTGGTGCCGCCGCCGCGCCACGCTTCGAACGACCGACCGACGATGGGGTTCGGCGACGGCGCGTCTGCACCCGCACCAGCGCCCGCGGCCGACAACACCGCGCGTCAGGTCATGCGCAAGCGCTTGCGCGAGGGCGTGCTGAACGACAAGGAGATCGAGCTCGACGTCGAAGACGCGCGCCCGGCCCTCGAGATCATGGGCCCGCAAGGCATGGAAGAGATGGCCGAGCAGCTGAAGGGCATGTTCGCCAACCTGGGCGCAGGCCGCAAGAAGACGCGCAAGCTGAAGATCGGCGAAGCGATGAAGCTGCTGGTCGACGAAGAAGCCGGCAAGCTCACGAACGAAGACGACGTGAAGGCCGCGGCGGTCGCGAACACCGAAGCCAACGGCATCGTCTTCCTCGACGAGATCGACAAGGTCGCGTCGCGCCAGGAGACGCAAGGCGCCGACGTGTCGCGCCAGGGCGTGCAGCGCGACCTGCTGCCGCTGGTCGAAGGCACGACCGTGAGCACGAAGTACGGTCCGATCAACACCGACCACATCCTCTTCATCGCCTCGGGCGCTTTCCACCTCGCCAAGCCCAGCGACCTGATCCCCGAGCTGCAAGGCCGCTTCCCGATCCGCGTCGAACTGTCGCCGCTGTCGGTCGACGACTTCGAAGCCATTCTGTCGAGCACGCACGCGAGCCTGATCAAGCAGTACCAGGCGCTGCTCGCCACCGAAGGCGTCAGCCTCGAGTTCGCACCCGACGCGGTGCGGCGCATGGCGCAGATCGCCTTTGACGTGAACGAGCGCACCGAGAACATCGGCGCACGGCGCTTGGCGACCGTGCTCGAGCGCCTGCTCGACGACATCAGCTTCGACGCGCCATCGAAGTCAGGCACCACGCTGATGATCGACGCCGCGGCGGTCGATGCGAAGCTGGGCGAGTTGGCGAAGAACGAGGACTTGTCGCGCTACGTGCTCTGATCGAGTGCAGGGGCGGACGTCGCCGACGCGCCGACGATCGAACCGCGACGGTTGACATCAGCGCCGCAGATTGATAGCGTCGCTATCATCAAACCCATTGTGATATCAATGCCCGCCGTCACCGTCAGAAGCCTCCCCGAAGCAACCCATCGCGCGCTCAAGCTGCGCGCGGCGCGCAACGGGCGCAGCACCGAAGCCGAGATCCGAGCGATCCTCGATGAGGCGGTCAAGCCCAAGCTGCTCTTAGGGTCGGCGCTGCGCGCAGTGGGCCGAGACTTGGGCGGCGTCGATCTCCGGCTGCGGCGTGACCGGCGGCCGGTGTCGGTCGCGAGCTTCGAATGATCGTTCTCGACACCAACGTGGTGTCCGAGCCTTTGAAACCCGCGCCGACACAAGCGGTCGTCGACTGGCTCGACGCGCAGGCGCCCGAAACACTGTTCCTGACGAGCATCAGCCTCGCCGAGCTGCGGGCTGGAGTGGACGTGCTGCCGGCCGGCAAGCGCCGCAGTGCGTTGGCGCGGGCGTTGGCGGATCGGGTATTGCCGATGTTCGGCGGGCGCATCCTGCCGTTCGACGGCGTCGCTGCCGAAGCCTTCGGGCGGGTCCACGCCGCGGCGAGGAAGGCGGGCAACCCGATCGGTTTCGCGGACTGCGCGATCGCCGCCATTGCCACGACGCACGGCTTCATGGTCGCGACGCGAGATGTGCGTGATTTCAAAGGGACTGGCGTTTCGATCGTCGACCCCTGGCATTAGCACGACCGAGCCCGCGCGCCTCAGCCGACGACGCGCCGCTCGATGTCGACGTACTGATACCAGTCGCGCCAGAACAGCGGCCGACGATGGCCGATCAGATGCGCATGGGTCAGGTCGGTGCCGATGCGGTGCAGCAGGTTCTTGTAGGGCATGAATACCACCGCAATGCGTTGGCATTCGCGAAAGACGGCGTTGCGCTCGGGGCCGTCGGGCAAGGCTTGCAGCCGCATGTACAGGCGGTCGAACTCGGCAGACTCGAAACGCGCGAAGTTCTGCGCGCCTGCCTGCTCCGACGCGAAGCGGGCCAGTGAGCCAGCACCGTCGGGCGCCGTGGCCGTGCCGCCGAGCATCCACATCTGCAGCTTGCCGGCGCGTGCGGCCTTCAGCTGTTCGCCCCACTGGCCTCTGAAGAATTCCAGGCGAAAGCCGACCGCCTGGAGATCCTTCTGCACCTGCTCGTCGAAGTTGCGCGAGAACTGGTCGCTCTGCGTCGCGATCTGCAGCACCATCGGCTTGCCGTCGGGCGTCTCGCGCACGCCGTCGCCGTCGCGGTCGACATAGCCGTACACGTCCAGCAGTGCACGCGCACGCACCGGGTCGTAGTCGCCCATCTCGCTCTTGAACGCGGGGTCGTAGCCGCTGGTGTGAGGGTTGAGCGCCGACTGCGACGCGATGCCCTGGCCACGATAGAGATTCGCCAGCAACCGGGGAACGTTGATCGCCAGGCCAATCGCTCGCCGCACCGCGATCTGCTCGGGGCGGTAGCCGCCGATCAGCGCATCGCGCATGTCCAAGTACAGGTAGACCGAGTCGGACAACAGCGTGCGCGTGAAGCGAATGCCGCGCTTCGCGAGGTGAGGCGCCAGCTTGCCGCCGGGCACGGCCTGATTCACGAACTCACCTGGCACCGACACCTGATCGAGCTGACCCGCGAGGAACGCGAGCCAGTTGGGCTGCGACTCCTGGATGATCGAAACCTCGACCCGGTCGACCATCGGCAGGCGGCGCCCAGCCAGCTTGCGCGCGATCACCTGACCGGCAACGTCGTCCGGAGCGGGTTGCTCGTCGTAGAGCACCTCACGGTACGTCGGGTTTCGCTCGAGCACGATCCGTGAGCTGCGTCGCCAGTGCGCCAGGCGAAACGGCCCGGTGCCGACCGGGTGCGCCATGATGTCGCTGCCGTATCGCTCGACCACTTCGCGCGCCAGCGCCCCCATCTGGCTGCCCGTGGCCAGCAGCTCGATCAGTCGCGGTCGCGGCTGGTCCAACCTGAACTGCAAGGTATGACGGTCGAGCGCGCGCAGCCCTTCGACCGGCGTGTCGTAGTCGAAAGGCTTGCGCTGGTCGATCGCTGCCTTGCGCAGGGCTTCGAGGCCGCTGAAGCCGGCCTCGAGAATCTCGGTGGCCGCCGGGCTTTTGTAGGCCGGATCGACGAAGCGCTTGAAGCTGTAGACGAAATCATCGGCGACCAACTCGCGCGGCTTGCCGGCGAACGCCGCGTCGTCCTGGAACCCGATGCCCGGGCGGATGCGAACGGTCCACGTGCGGAAGTCAGCCGAGACCTCCGGCATGGCCGCCGCCACATTCGGACGTATCCGATACGGCCGCGCCAGGTGGTCGTAGCGGTACAGGCCTTCGAAGATGTGCGCCGTGATCGCGCGCGAGTAGATGTCGTAGGTCTGCGCCGGATCGAAGCCGGTTTCGGCTTGCGGGAACGACACGCGCAGCACCTTGGCTGCGCCGCCGACGGCAGTCCCGGTCGCTGTCCACGCGCCGCGCGGCACCGAGGCTGCCGCGGTCGTCAACGCCGCGGCCGAAATCAAGCGCCTACGTTGCATCACTCACGTGCGGCGAGTCTCAGAACCCCGTCACCCCGAATGACGCGCGTTCGGATTGCAGCACCAGCAGCCCGTCGAAGATCAATCGCTCGACCAGCGTGTGCTCGATCGAAAGGTAGGGCGACACTTTCCAGCCCGCGCCGCCGGTCATGAACGTGACCGGGCTGGCGCCACAACGCTCGGCCAGGCGGCGGTGCATGGTCTCGATCGCGCCGGTGATCGCGAAGGTGCCGCCGCTGGTCAGCGCGTCGGACGTGTTGGTCGGAAACTCGACAACCTCGCCGGTGGGTACACGCAGGCCCGCGGTGGCGGCCTCGAGGGCCTTCAACATCACGCCGTGTCCGGGCAGGATCAGACCACCCAGAAAATGCCCTTCGGAGTCGATCGCGTCGACCGTGACCGCAGTGCCAATCATCACGGTGATGATCGGCGTGGGTGGCAGCGCCATACGCTTCGCGTACGTGCCAGTGCGACCCGACCAACGCGGCCCAGCGGTCGGCGCCCAGCCGCGTGGGGTGGTCGTAGCCGTTGATCACGCCGGCCGCGCCTTCCTGCGGCACCACCCAGCGCGGCGAGGCGTCCCAGCTCTCCATCTGCTCTTCGATGCGCCTGCGCACCGCATCGCCGGTGACGTTGCAGCCCAGCACCTCGCGTGGCGACAGGTGTCGCCAATCGCCCTCGGCAAGCGAGTCGATGTGCTCGACGAAGATCGCGCCGTGCTCGAGCAACTTGCGCGCCTGGGTGCGCGGCCTCGTACAACGCCCACTTGAGACGCGTGTTGCCGACGTCCACTGCGAGAAAGCTCATCGCCTGCTGCCTCATGCCCCGCGAGGCGCGGTCGCGCGATGGTAGCGACGCACGAAACGAGAACTTCTGCGGGATCACCCGTGGGGCGCGCGCAACCCGCGCTGCGCGCCGCGTGGCCTTCGGTTTCACTGATCGGCTCGCCACGTGCGCGACCTGCAAGCGTGTGGCGCGAGGGCCTACCTCATGCCATCCACAAATCCACACATGCGCCTTCCAACATCCTTTGCGTGGGCCGCCTCGGCCGCCGTCATCGCCCTTGCCGGCTGTGCCAGCCAGCCCACCGCGTCGTCGTCGCCGCGGCCACGCCGGCCGCGACTGCGCGCCTGCCAGCCTGCCGTCGATGCAGATCCCGGCCGGATGCGGCCAAGCGCATGGTGTTGAACATGCAGCTTGCACCGCAGCACGCGAAGGACAGCGGCTGGGACAGCTTCAAGAAGGAATGGCACGACATCACGAAGGAGCAGGCCGACGGCGCAAGGCGTGGCCTTCGCGACGCAGGACGGCGAAGCCAAGCCGACCGGCGAAGCGGGCACGCTGGTGATCGTCAAGGTCAACGACTACAAGCACGTGAGCATCGGCGCGCGCATCATGCTCGGCGTGATGACGGGCAACGCGTACATCGACGCGCAGGTCGAATTCCGCGACCTCGCCACCGGCAAGCTCTACGGCGAGCGCACCTACAACACGTCCTCGAGCGCTGGCAAGGCGTGTTCGCCGCGGTGACGCCCAAGCAGATCTACACGCCTGGCCGATCAGTTCCTGATGGAAATGAAGCGCAGTCGTGACGTTCAGCCCGCGGCCAGCGCAACCGCCGCGGTCTCGTTGACCAGCCGCCGCAGCGTCGGCAGGCACGAGCCGCACTGCGTGCCGCAGCGAAGTTGCCCTTGCAGCGCTCGCAGGCGCGCGGCCGTGTCGTCGCCGTCGATCGTGCGCAGCGCTTCGACGATGCGGCCTTGCGAGATGTCGAAGCAGTTGCAGATCTGCGGCTCGCGCGGCGCGAGCGTGGTCGGCGCGGCGGCGTCGGGCGACAGCAGCGCGCGGCCGTAAGGCGCGACGCGTTCGTCGCGGCGCCAGACGTCGAAGAGCCACGCACCCTCGCCTTCGGGGCCGGCGATCAGCAAGCCACGCAGCACCGCGTCGGCGCCGCTGCCGTCGATCCACAAGCGGCGTGCGCGATGGCGCCGCGCGTCGTCGTAGCGCGCGTCGGCCGTGTCGGCGGGCGCCAGCGCGTCGATCAGCGCCACGACGCGCGCCGTATCGACCGGCTTGGCATTCGCGGCTTCGAAACGAATGCCCGCGCGACCCTGCGGGCCGCTCACCGGCACGCACATCGCGTGGTCGAACGTCGGCATCGCTTCGCGCAGGCGCGCGTGCAGCGCTTCGACCTCGCCGGCTTCGTGCGCACCGAACCAGCGCGCGGCCATCACGCGCCACGGCAGGTCGGCCGCCTGCACCGACACCGCGGCGTGCTTGAGTTCGGGCTGCTTCGAATCGGGGCAGAACGCGGGCGTGGTCAGCGCGTTGATGCCGTTGCGCGGCTTGCCCTTCGCGTCGCGGCCACCGAGGTATTCGGGCCCCCAGTGCATCGCGATGTCGGCCTGGCCGCCGCCGATGCGGTCGTCGGCGAGCAGCGGCACGACAACGTCGCCGCGGCGTGACGCGACGCGCACGAGCTTGCCCGGAGCGAGCCCGCGCCGATGCAGGTCGGCCGGGTTCATGCGCAGCACCGGCGCTTCTTCGTGCGCGAACAACCGCGCGCACGCGGCCGCTGCGGCTCATCGCGTGCCACTGGTCGCGCAGGCGCGTGGTGTTCAGCGCGATCGGGAACGCGGCGTCGCGCTTGTCGGCCACCGGTCGATACGGCTTCGCGATGAATCGCGCGCGCCCGTTCGGCGTGGCGAAGCGCGCGTCTTCATACAGACGTGTGCGGCCTTCGTTCGCGCCTTCCGGCATCGGCCACTGCTGCGGCCCTTTCGCATCGAGGATCGACCAACCCAGCCCCGTGATGTCGAGGTCGCGGCCGCGCGTCGACGCGCGATGTTCGTTCCACACCGCCTCGGGGTCCTCGTAGGCGAAGAGGTCGTGCTTCATGCGTCGGTGCAAGGCGACGCTGCAACGTGCGCCCGATGTCGCGTGCGATGCGCCAGTCGGCGCGCGCCTCGCCGGGTGCAGGCATGGCGGCGCGCACGCGGCTGATTCGGCGTTCGCTGTTGGTGACGGTGCCGTCCTTCTCGCCCCACGTGCTGGCCGGCAGAAGCACGTCGGCGTACGCCGCGGTCGCGGTGCCGACAAAGGCTTCCTGCACGACGACGAAGGGGCAGCGCT
This sequence comes from uncultured beta proteobacterium, assembly GCA_963738615.1. Lineage (GTDB taxonomy): Bacteria > Pseudomonadota > Gammaproteobacteria > Burkholderiales > Burkholderiaceae_C > CAVTWY01. Next base: position 94,862 of record CAVTXI010000001.1, on the reverse strand, counting down.
CGAGCGCGGCGCGCACCAGCGTCTGGTCGGGCATCGACTGCGCGGGGTTCGTGCAGGCGATCCACAACGCGTGGATCTCGCCGCGCGCCGCGGCCTCGAACATCTCGACCGCGGTTTTGCCGGGTGTCGACGGCACGTGTCGACGCCCCACAGCCGCGCGACTTCGCCGCGGTGTTCGGCATTCGCAAGATCACGATGCCCCGACATCAGGTTCGCCATCGCGCCGACCTCGCGCCCGCCCATCGCGTTGGGCTGACCCGTCAGCGACAACGGCCCCGCACCCGCGCGGCCGATCTGGCCCGCAGCCAAGTGCAGGTCGATCAGCGCGGTGTTCTTCGCCGTGCCGCTGGTGCTTTGATTCAAACCCTGGCAGTACATCGACAACGTGGCCGGCGACGTCGCGAACCAGCGCGCGGCTTCGAGCACGTGTTTCTCGTCGACGCCGCATCGCTGCGCCGCCAACCGCGGCGTGGTGTCGCGAACCAGCGCCTTCAGCGCATCGAAACCTTCGGTGTGCTCGGAAACGAACTCGCGGTCGATCCAGCCCTCCCAGATCATTGCGTGCAGCATGCCGTGGAAGAGCGCCACGTCGGTGCCGGGCTGGATCGCCAGGTGCAGATCGGCGAACTCGGCGGTTTCAGTGCGCCGCGGGTCGACGACGACGATGCGCATCGCCGGGTTCGCGGCGCGCGCGTCTTCGAGGCGGCGGAACAGGACCGGGTGCGCCCACGCCATGTTCGACCCGGCGATGAAGACGCAAGCCGCGTGGTTCAGGTCGTCGTAGCACGCGGGCGGCGCGTCGCTTCCCAACGTTTGTTTGTAGCCCGCGACCGCGCTCGACATGCACAGGCGCGAGTTGCTGTCGATGTTGTTGGTGCCGACGAGACCCTTCGCGAGCTTGTTGAAGACGTAGTAGTCCTCGGTGAGCAGTTGGCCCGAGACGTAGAAGCCCACAGCGTCGGGGCCGTGTTCGGCGATCACCGCGGCGAAACGGTCGGCAACGGCGTTGGTCGCGGCGTCCCACGTCACGTCGGCCATCGGCGCATCGCGCGCGGTGCGAAGGCGCGGCTTGTGCAGGCGCGAGGTGTCGATCACCGCGGGCGTCGCGGTCAGGTGCAGCGTGGAGCCCTTCGTGCACAGGCGCCCGAAGTTCGCCGGGTGGTCGGGGTCGCCGCGCACGCCGGTGATGCGCTCGCCGTCGCTTTCGATGATCACGCCGCAGCCGACGCCGCAGTAGGGGCAGGTGGACTTGGTCTCGCGCACGGCGAGAGCCTTAGCTCGACGTGCGCAAGCAGGGCCCCGCCATCGGCAGCGGCAGATCCACGCCCAGCGTATCGATCTCGCCGCGATCGAGCATCACCGTCTCACCATCGATGCGCACCGCGAAGCGCGGCGTGCAGCCGTTGTCAGGCGCCGCGGCCTGGCCGTCGTTCAGGCCGATGCTCCAGTTGTGCAGCGGGCAGGCAACGCGTTCGCCGTGCACGATGCCCTGCGACAGCGGCCCTCCCTTGTGCGGGCAGCGGTCGAGCAGCGCATGCACGCGGTCATCCGCGGTGCGGAACAGCGCGATCGGCGCGCCCTGTTTGCGCGACACACGCCGCGAACCCAGCACCGGGATGTCGGCAACGCTGCACACGCTGACCCAGGTGACCACCAGCGGCTTCTCGACACTCGTTTCCATCATCGACCTTCAAACTTCCAACGGCTCGAACTGCCGCAGGTCGACCTTGGCCTTCTCATGCTCGAACCAGGGGTCAGGCTCACCGTCGAGCGCGAACTGCAACTCGGCCCACAGCGCCTTGCGTCCTTCGGCGTCATCGACGATGCGCTTCTTCACGTAGTCGAGGCCCACGCGGCCGACGTAGTGCACCGTGCGCTCGAGGTACCAGCCCTCCTTGCGGTAAAGCTGCAGGAACGCGCCCGACACCTCGAGCACGTCGGCTGCTGTCTTCAGCTTGCACAAGAACTGCGCGACTTCGGTCTTGATGCCGCCGTTGCCAGCGACGTAGATCTCCCAACCCGAGTCGACGCCGATCACGCCCACGTCCTTGATGCCGGCTTCGGCGCAGTTGCGCGGGCAGCCCGACACGGCCAGCTTCACCTTGTGCGGCGCATACATGCGCCACAACGCGCGCTCGAGGTCCTTGCCCATCTGCGTGCTGTCCTGCGTACCCATGCGACACCACTCGTTGCCCACGCAAGTCTTCACCGTGCGCAGCGCCTTCGCGTACGCGTGGCCCGACGCCATGCCGATGTCGCGCCAGACGTTCACCAGGTCTTCCTTCTTCACACCCAGCAGGTCGATGCGCTGGCCGCCGGTGACTTTCACCGTCGGGATCTTGTATTTGTCGACCGCGTCGGCGATGCGGCGCAGTTCCGACGCGTTCGTCTCACCGCCCCACATGCGCGGGATCACGCTGTAGGTGCCGTCTTTCTGAATGTTGGCGTGGCTGCGTTCGTTGATGTAGCGGCTTTGCGGATCGTCCTGCGCTTCTTTCGGCCACGACGACAGCACGTAGTAGTTCAGCGCCGGGCGGCACGTGGCACAGCCGTTGGGCGTGGCCCATTCGAGGAAACGCATCACTGCAGGGATGCTCGTCAGGTGCTGGTCGACGATCGCGGTGCGCACATCCTGGTGGCTGTAGTCGGTGCAGCCGCAGATGGCTTTTTTCTTCGGTGCCGATGAATAGTCGCCGCCCGCGGTGAACATCAACAACTGCTCGACGAGGCCGGTGCACGAGCCACACGACGCGCTCGCCTTCGTGTGCTTGCGCACCTCTTCGAGCGTGAACAGGCCCTTGTCTTTGATGGCCTTGCAGATCGCGCCCTTGTTGACCCCATTGCAGCCGCAGACCTCGTCGCTGTCGGCCATCGCCGCGGCCTTCTGGTGGCCTTCGTGACCGACGTCGCCAATGTTCGACTCACCCCACATCAACCGGTCGCGGATGTCGTGCACCGTGCGGCCTTCGCGCAGCAGCTTGAAGTACCAACTGCCGTCGACCGTGTCGCCGTACAGGCATGCGCCGACGAGCTTGTTGTCCTTGATCACGAGCTTCTTGTAGACGCCGCCGATCGGGTCCGACAGCACGATCTCTTCGGTGCCCGCGTCCTCCGGACGCCCCGATGACGCGCCGAGGAAGTTGCCGGCGGAGAAAAGATCGATACCGGTGACCTTGAGCTTGGTGCTCGTCTGCGACCCGGTGTAGCGGCCGATGCCGAACTGCCCCAGGTGCGTCGCGCAGACCTTGCCTTGTTCGAACAGCGGCGCGACCAGGCCGTAGGCGATGCCGCGGTGCTGCGCGCATTCACCCACGGCGTAGATGCGCGCGTCGGTCACGGTCTGCATCGTGTCGCTGACGACGATGCCGCGCTCGACGTGCAGGCCGATGCGCTTGGCAAGGTCGACGTTGGGCTTGATGCCCGCGGCCATCACGACCAGGTCGGCGGGCACCTCGCTGCCGTCGGCGAACTGCACCGCCATCACACGGCCGCCGGTGCCGTCGTACTTGTCGCCGATCAGCGCCTTGGTCTGCGCGCCCATCTTGAAGCGCAGGCCGCGTGACTCGAGCGAACGCCGCAGCAACCCGCCTGCGGTTTCGTCGAGTTGCCGCTCCATCAGCTTGGGCATCAGGTGCACGACGGTCACGTCCATGCCGCGCTGCTTCAGACCATTGGCCGCTTCGAGGCCGAGCAGGCCGCCGCCGATCACGACCGCGTGTTTGTACTTCGCCGCCGCGTCGATCATCGTCTGCGTGTCGGCGATGTCGCGGTACGCGATCACGCCATCGAGGTCCTTGCCCGGTATCGGCAACACGAACGGCAGCGAACCCGTGGCGACGAGCAAGCGGTCGTACTCGGCCATCGTGCCGTCTTCGGCATGCACGATGCGGCGCTGGCGGTCGACGTGCGTGACCTTCTTGCCTTTGTGCAGCGTGATGTGATGTTCGTCATACCAAGCCTGCGGGTTGAGCACGATCTGATCGAGCGTCTGTTCGCCCGCGAGCACCGGCGACAGCAGGATGCGGTTGTAGTTGAGGTGCGGCTCGGCGCCGAAGATCGTGATGTCGACCAGGTCCGGCGCGATCTTCAGCAGCTCTTCGATCGTGCGCACGCCGGCCATGCCGTTGCCGATCAACACGAGTTTCATCTTCTTCATGACGTGGGGCGACGCACGATCCGTGCCAGTCGATGCCCTTCGACAGACAGGCGCGGCTGTGCACCGCGTCGGATCGGCAAGGCCACACCCGCGTCGCGGGATCACCGTGACGGTGCAAGGTCGCGTGACGGCGTGCGGCGGCGCACCCCCAATGTGCACGCACGGGTGTGACTATCATCGACCGTCACAACGGCGCCGAAGGAGTCAGCCATGGCCTTGTTCGTGATCGAACGCAACTACGCCGAGCAACTGCAGATCACAGCCGACGACGCCCGGCTGATCGGCGAAGTCAACAGCGACGTCGGCGTGCACTGGTTGTTCTCGTTCTTGTCGGCAGACAAGAAGAAGACCTACTGCCTGTACGAAGCTCCTAATGCCGACGCCATCCGCGAAGCCGCGCGGCGCTCCAATCTGCCGGCCGATGTCGTCGTCGAAGTGAGCGAAGTGCGGCCGGAGGCGTTCGTGTGAACACGAAGGCGGCGCATCGCGGCCGCCGGCTTGCTTCGCAGCGAAGGACGCGGTGACGCCAACGCGCGAGCAGCCCCCGTCCCTGACGCCCGACCCGGGGCAGCACTTCATCGGAAGGCGCAGCGAGCTCGAGGCCCTGCTCGCCGAGTTGAGCCGTGCGGTCAGCGGGCGGCCGACGATCACGTTGCTGGCTGGCGAGCCGGGGATCGGCAAGACGCGCACCGCGCAGGCGTTTGCTCATCAAGCCGCGCAGCAGCAGGTGCTGGTGCTGTGGGGGCGCTGCCCCGAAGAGCCAGGAGCCCCGCCGTACTGGCCGTGGGTGCAGCTGATTCGCCGATACGCGCTTCAGCACAACGAGATCACGTTCGCGGAGGTGATGGGCACGGCGGCGCCGCAGATCGCGGCGCTCGACCCACGCACGTCGTTGCCCGCTCAGCCCGAAACCGATGCCGTGCAGGCGCGATTTCGACTCTTCGACGCGATTGCCGGTTTCTGGCAACGTGCCGCCGCGCGCCAGCCTTTGCTGCTTGTATTCGATGACCTTCATCAGGCGGATGTGCCTTCGCTCAAGCTGCTCGAGTTCGTGCTCGCCGAGGCTGGGCGCAGCGCGCTCATGATCCTGGCCACGTATCGCGACGCCGAGATCGTGCGGCAGCACCCGTTGGCCGACTCGCTGGCGCAACTGCACCGCCACAGCCATGTGCAGCGGCTGCTGCTGGGCGGCTTCAGCGCCGCCGAAAGCGCGCTGTTCGTCGCCGCCGCAGGCCTGGGCTCGAACGAGCTGGCGCTGGCGTTGCACGACCAGACCGACGGCCACCCGCTCTTCCTGGCCGAGCTGACGCGCGACCTGCAACAGCCGCGCAGCGGTTCGATGCGGCGCGTGCCGATGGGCGTGCCGATAGGCGTGCGTGGGGTGATCGGCGCGCGCCTGAACCGCCTGGCGCCACAGTGCTCGCGCGTGCTGCAGCATGCCGCGGTGATCGGCCGCGGCTTCGGGTTCGAACTGCTGGTGCGGCTGCTCGAGCCGATGTCGGCCGAAGCGTGCCGCGACGCCCTCGGCGAAGCGCGCGCGGCGAGCCTGGTCGAGGACGCCGCGGACGCGCGTGGTGGCCCGGACGGCTTCCAGTTCTCGCACGCGTTGGTCCGCGACGCGCTGTACAACGACATCCCGGCTGCGCAACGTGCCGGCCTGCATCAGCACGTCGCACAAGCGCTCGAGGCGATGCACGCTGTCGACCTCACACCCTTCCTGTCCGCACTCGCGCACCACTGGCACGCCGCGGGCAGCGCGGGCGATGTCGGCAAGGCGGTCGAATACGCCACCCGCGCAGCGCAGCACGCCACGGCGATGCTGGCCCACGAAGAAGCCGCGCGGCACTACCGATTGGCGGCTGCGGCGCTGGGCACCGCAGCCCAGACCGACGCGCAGCGCTGCGTCCTGCTGCTGGGACAAGGCGATGCCGAGAACAGCGGCGGCGACAGCAACTTCGCGCTCGCCACCTTCACCGAAGCCGCCGCCTGCGCAAGACGCGTGGGCGACGCGTCGCTGCTGTCGCGCGCGGCGATCGGTTTCGGCACGGCCCAGTGGCGGCTGGGCGTTGACGGCACGCAGGCGGTGCTGCTTGCACGCGAGGCGCTGGCGCTGTCGCCGGCCGGGTCGGCCGACACCATCACGCAGGAACGCGTGCGCCTGTCGAGCATGTTGTGTCGCGCGCTGCTGTTCTCGAACCGTCCCGCCGAGGCCGAGGCGGCCTTCCGCGAGGCCGTGGCGATGGCGCGCCGCCTCGGCGACCCCTTGACCCTGTTCGACGCGCTCTGCTCCATCGTGCCCGGCCGCTGGTACGCCGAGGGATTGCGGCTGCGCATCGAGGCCGCGCGAGAAGGCTTCGAGATGATGCGCAGCGATCCGCAACTCGGGTGGCCGGTGTCGATCATCGCGTGGCACTGCGGCGACCTGATGGAGGCGGGCGACACCATCGGCGCGCTCGCCGTGGCCCAGGCTCACCACGCCCACGGCCAGGCGACGCGAGATCCCGTTCAACGAGGCGGTGGCGCTCGCGGCGTTGACGATGATCGCGACCCACGAAGGCCGCTTGGCTCGAGCCGAGCAGTACGCCTTGCAGTGCCTGCGCGTCGGCCAGCGCTTCGACCGCGACAACGCCGCCGGCCTCTTCGGGGTGCAGATGTTCACGATCCGGCGCCACCAGGGCCGGCTGCGCGAGCTGGCACCGGTGCTCGAACAGTTCCTCGGCAGCCAGCCGCTCGCGTCGACCTGGCGGCCGGGCCTCGCGATCGTGCACCGCGAACTGGGCGCGCGCGACGAGGCGCGGCGGATCTTCGAAGGGCACGCGGCGAGCGGCTTCGGCGACCTGCCCCACGACGCGATCCGCATCGCCAGCCTCGCCTACCTGGCCGAGGTCTGCGCGTGGCTCGGCGACCGCGAGCGCGCGCCGCTGCTGCTGCGACTGCTCGCGCCCCACGCCGAGCGCAACATCGTCTTTGGCGCGCACACCGCGTCGCTGGGCGCGGCGGCGCGGCTGCTCGGCCTGCTCGAAACCACGCTCGAGCGCTGGCCTGAAGCGCAGCGGCACTTCGAGTTCGCGCTCGAGTTCGACGCGCGCAGCGGCGGTCGCACGTGGCTCGCGCGCTCGCGCCTGGACTTCGCGGCGATGCTCGAGCGCCGGGGCGCAGCCGGTGACCACGAGCACGCGCAACGCCTGGTCGAGGCCGCGCTCGTGGATGCGCGCGAGCTCGGCTGCGCCTTGCAGGCGCGGCGCTCGGCATGCGCAGGAGCAGGCGCTGGCGATGCAGCAATCGCCGCTCGCAGACGATGCGACGCCGCAGCGCGCAGTCACGACGCACCCCGCCGGTCTCTCAGGGCGCGAGCTGCAGGTACTGCGCCTCATCGCCACCGGCAAGACCAACGCCGAGATCGCCGCCGCGCTGCACCGCAGCCCGGCCACCGTGGCGATCCACGTGCGCAACATCCTGGGCAAGACGCAGTCGGCCAACCGGGCCGAAGCGACGGCGTTCGCAGCGCGCCATGGGTTGCTGGCGCCGCCTTAGCGCGGCCGCTCATCCGTTCTGACTATTCGACGCCGCAGCGCCGACGGCTGCAGAACTATCTTCTTGGTGGATGTCTCGGCGAGCGCGTGTGCGCAGACTCCTCGCACCCACCCACCGCAAGGAGAAGTCCACATGCAACGCCACTCCCAACGCACGATCGCCGCCGCCTCTGCCGCCGCCGCGCTCGCCTTCACCATCACCCCCGCCCGCGCCGACGCCGTGACCGACTGGAACCTCGAGGCCGGCAAGTGGATCGCCGAAGCCAAGCTCGGCACGCCGCCGGCCGTTCGCGTCCTGGCCATCACACACAGCGCCGTCTACGAGGCCGCCAACGCGATCACGAAACGCTACCCGACGAACGCGGTGCTCGATGCCGCCCCCGGTGCATCGCTCGACGCCGCGGTCGCCGCGGCCAATCGCGCGACGCTCGTGAAGCTGTTGCCGAGCCAGCAGGCCGCCATCGACAGCCACTACCTGTCGGCGCTCGCGAAGATCGCCGACAACACGGCCATGACTGCGGGCATCGCCAACGACGCGGCAGTGGCCGCGGGCGTCGCCGTCGGCGAGAAGGCCGCGGCCGCCGTGATGGCGGCACGCGCCGACGACAGCGCCCGCGTCACCGCAGCCGAGGCCTACCGGCCGCACACCGCGGCAGGCGCCTACGTACCCACCGCGTCGACCGCCGTGCCGCAATGGCCGCGGCGCTTGCCCTGGCTGATGACCAGCGCGGCGCAGTTCCGCCCGGGGCCACCGCCGACGCTGACGAGCGACATCTGGGCGCGCGACTTCAACGAGATCAAGGCCGTGGGCGGTAAGGCGAGCACGCAGCGCAGCGCCGAGCAGACCGACATCGCGCGCTTCTGGGACTATTCGTTGCCGCCGATCTACCACGGCATCGTGCGCTCGGTGGCCGGCCAGACCGGGCGCGACCTGACGCGCAACGCGCGCCTTTTCGCCGCGGTGACGCAGGCCAGCGACGACGCGCTGATCGCGATCTTCGATGCCAAGTACCACTACAACTTCTGGCGCCCCGTCACGGCCATTCGCAACGGCGATGTCGACGGCAACGACGCCACCGAGCGCGAAGCATCGTGGACGCCGTTCATCGACACACCGATGCACCCCGAATACCCGTGCGCGCACTGCGTGCTCGCCAGCGCGGTCGGTGCGGTGCTGACCGCCGAGATCGGCGCCGGCCCGGCACCCACGTTGACGACCACGAGCCCCACCGCGAACGGCGCCTCGCGCCACTGGCGCAACCCCGCTGCGTTCGTGCAGGAAGTGTCCGAGGCGCGCATCTACGACGGCGTGCACTACCGCAACTCCACCGTCGTCGGCAATGCGATCGGCAAGCAGGTCGGCGAACTGGCCGTGGCCAGGTACCTGCGTCGGGTCGATTGAAGCCTCGAGGTCATCACGCGCGCAGCGCAACACCGAACGCGAAGGAGCGAAACCATGAGCATCGAACTCGAGACCACCGTCGGCGGCGCCGTACAGGTATCGCCCGAGATCCTGCAGTCGTTCAAGGCCGGTTTTCGCGGGCCAGTGCTGGCCCCCGACGCGCCCGAGTACGACGAGCAGCGCAAGGTCTGGAACGCGATGATCGACCGCCGCCCGGGCCTCATCGCGCGCTGCACCGGAACGGCCGACGTCGTCGCCGCGGTGCGCTTCGCGCGCAAGCACCAGTTCCTGCTGTCGGTGCGCGGCGGCGGCCACAACATCGCCGGCATGGCCGTATGCGACGGCGGGATGATGATCGACCTGTCGTCTGATGCGCGGCGTCTTCGTCGACCCGAAGGCGCACATCGCGCGCGCGCAGGGCGGCTGCACCCTCGGCGACGTCGACCGCGAGACGCAACTGCACGGCCAGGCCGCGGTGCTGGGCTTCGTCTCGGCCACCGGCATCGCCGGCCTCACCGTGGGCGGCGGCTTCGGCTACCTGACGCGCCGCTTCGGCTGGACCTGCGACAACGTCGTCTCGATGGAAGTAGTCACCGCGAAGGGCGACGTGGTGCGCGCCGCAGCCGACGAGAACGCCGAGCTCTTCTGGGCCCTGCGCGGCGGCGGCGGCAACTTCGGCATCGTCACGTCGTTCGAGTACCGGCTGTTCCCCGTCGGCCCCGAGATCCTCGGCGGCGCGATCGCCTGGCGCGCCGAAGATGCGGGTGAGGTGCTGGATTTCTATCGCGAGTTCACCAAGCACACCCCGCGCGACACCACCTGCGTGGCGGTGCTGCGCATCGCGCCCCCCGCGCCGTGGCTGCCCATGCAGATCCACGGCAAGCCGATCGTCGCGATCTTCGTCTGCCACAGCGGTGACATCGAGGAGGGCGAGCGCGTCCTCGCGCCGCTGCGCGCCTTCGGCCAGCCCGGTCGCCGACATCATCACGCGCAGGCCCTACGCGCAGATGCAGAGCCTGCTCGACGCGACGCAGCCCAAGGGCCGGCACTACTACTGGAAGTCGCATTACCTGCCGGGCATCGATGCGAAGATCGTCGACGTGCTGCGCGAGCACGCGACGCGCCATGCCTCGCCGCATTCGGCGATCCTGCTGTTCCAGATCGGCGGCGCGCTCGGCGAGCAGGCCGCCTCTCATTCACCGGTCGGCAATCGCGATGCCGCCTTCGTGCTCAACATCACCGCGTCGTGGGAGAACGCGGCCGACGACGCGGCGAACAAGCGTTGGGCGCGCGATTGTTTCGACGCGACGCGCGCGTTCTCGACCGGGGGCACCTACGTGAACTTCCTCAACGACGACGACGGCGCCGACCGCATCGAGGCGGCCTATGGGCGCACGAACCTCGAGCGCCTCGAGCGCATCAAGCGGCAGCTCGATCCCGAGAACCTGTTCCGACACGCGAAGAGCATCAAGGGCTGAGCGGCGTGGGCCAGTCGCATCATCGCTGCGCTCGTGCGGTTTGGCGCACCATCGTGGCCCGTCAATTGCAAAGGCAGAGCCGGGCCGCCGCGGGCAGCGCCGCGAAGGCGCAGCGCACCACGGGCGAGCCGTGCGAACCCAAATTCGTGCATGCGCTGTGCGCCATGCACCGCGAAACGACGCGACGACCCCAGCCCTATGAGTTTCGACATCGACGCCGGATTCGCCAGCGAACGCGGCCCACGCGAGACGAACGAGGACTTCGTCGCGCTGCAAAGCCCGATGGACGAGGCGTCTGCGAAGGGTTGGGTGGCGGCGCTCGCCGACGGCGTGTCGGGCGGCGGCGGCGGCTTGATGGCCGCGCAGACCACGGTGATGAGCATCGTCGAGGACTTCTTCTGCGCGCCCAAGCACTGGGAGACGACGGTCACGCTCGACCGCCTGATTCGCGCGCAGAACGCGTGGCTGGCCGAGCACAACCGGCGCCTGCGCTGGGCGCGCGACTCCGGCACGGCGTTGTGCACGCTGACCGCGCTGGTGCTGCGCGGGCATGGCTGGACGCTGGCGCACGTCGGCGATTCGCGCGCCTGGCTGCTGCGTGACGGTGACCTGCACCCGCTGTCGCAGGACCACGTGCCCGACGCCGCATCCGCACTCGACAGCGGCCGCATCACGCGCGCGGTGGGCCTGGACGAGCACATCCAGGTCGACTTCGAACAGGGCGAACTGCAAGCCGGCGACACGCTGCTGTTGACCAGCGACGGCGTGCATGGCCCGCTGAAGCCGAAGCAGCTGCTCGAGCTGTTGAACGCCGCATCGTCCGCGCAGCAGGCCAGTGAGTCGCTGGTGCGCGCCGCGCTGCAAGTCGGGCGGCCAGGACAACGCCAGCGCGCTGGTGCTGCGCGTGCGCGGGCTCGACGCCGCGCCCTACGACGACGTGCGCCGCATCGCCCGCACGCTGCCGGTCCCGCCGCGCCTGCGAGAAGGCACCACGCTCGACCACTTCCGCATCGTCGCGCCGCTGGCCGACAACGGCGTGCACCGCATCTACAGCGCCATCGACATCCGCGACAACGCCAGTGTCGTGATCAAGGCATTGCACGAAGCGCGAGCCAGCGACCCCGAAGAGCGCGAGATGCTCGCGCACGAGGGCTGGCTGGGTGCGCGCCTGAGCGAGAAGCTCTCGCCCGGCGAATCAGCCGGCTTTGTACGTGTGCGCGACGTTGCTTCACCCAGCGCGTTCTACCTCGCCTTCGACTGGCACGGCGGCCGCACGCTCGAAGAGCGGCTGGAAGGCGACGAGCGCGGCAGCGTCCACGAGATCGTGCAGGCGATGGTCGCAGTCACGCGCGCGCTCGCGCGGCTGCATCGCGCGGGCGTGATCCACCGCGACATCAAGCCCGGCAACCTGCACCAGGGCGAAGACGGCCTGTGGCGCATCCTCGACCTGGGCGCCGCGCTGTCGGGCCACGAACCCGAGTCGCAGCGCACGCTTGCGCGCCGGCACGCCGAGCTTCATCAACCCCGAGCAGTGGGACGACCCGCCCGCGCCGGCCGACGCGAAGAGCGACCTCTACGCGCTGGGCGTCACGCTCTACCAATGGCTGACCGCGCGCCTGCCCTACGGCGAGATCGAGCCCTACCAGCGCGCGCGCTTCCGCCGCGACCCCACGCCGCCGTCACGCATCGCGCCCGACGTGCCGATGTGGCTGGACCACGTCGCGCGCAAAGCAGTGGCGCTGGATCCTGCCGAGCGCTTCGAGACCGCGGAGGAACTGCTGCTGGCGCTCGAGCGCGGCGCCTCACGTGCGCTGCCGGCGCCGCGGCAGACCCCGCTGGCACAGCGCGACCCGCGCGTGTTGTGGCAGATCGGGCTTGGGGTGTCGATGCTGGTGAATGTGCTGCTGGTGGTGTGGTTGTTGTTCTTGCCGAAGTAGTCACGGGACCCACGCGGACCCGGCATTCGTCGCCTTGACCAGTTCGATCTACGTTGCGGCGTCCGAAGCGTCACGGCCGCACAATTCAGCTGGAGGCTCGCACATGCTGTTGGAAGTTGCCGCGCTCATCGCAGGAACGGAGACCCCAGCGGGGGACGGTGTGTCTGGCGCACTTCGCTGCGTCTTGCGGCTGCCCGACGGATCGCGATGCTCTGCCGTGCTGAAGCGCGCGAACTTGGGAGAGGTCATCGCAGAAGCCTTCGGTGCTCTCCTGCTGAAGGCATGGAACCTTCCCGTTCCCACGCCTTACCTGGTGGACGAATCGGGGAAGATCGCGTTCGCGTCAGCCGACAACGGCTACCCCAATCTGAAACAGCACCTCGGTCTGGCCTCGAGGGTTGGAGGGCCAGCGCGCGACGCGGCGGTGCGAGTCGCAATGGCCTTGGCTACTTCGTTGCCGACAGCTCCGCTGGCAGCGGCTTGCGACGAAGCGATCGCCAACGGGGATCGCAACCTGGGAAACATCCTCTGGGATGGCAGCGACGAAGCCTGGATAGACCACGCACTTGCTTTCGGCCGCGGAACGGACGACCTCAACAAGCTCTGCGCGATGGTCATCGGCACGCCGAATGAGGACCACTTCTCCAAATCCGCGATCGCCCAGTCGCTTCTCCTCGACCGGGACTTGCCGGAGCTTGTGGAGGGCACCGTGTCACGTTCGAGTCCTTGGCAATGCGCACCTGGCGCCTTTCGTCTCGAGCCGCCTGGTCGGGCTAGCCGGCCGGTTGCTGGCTCGCTTTCCCAAACCACCTGATCTACTATCTTTGGCACTATGACGAGCCCGCTCGTGTCCAGCGCCACACCCCCGTCTGTGGGAAAAGCCAACTGCGCTTGGCGACCGCTGTACTGGGAGCCCGTCTCCGGTACGGGAGAACGGCTCATGGTCGGTGTCGTTTATGGCTTCGCCGGCGAGTTTCGTGCGACGCGCACGATCCGCGACGATGCCCTCGAGGGTTTGTTTGGAAAAGCTTCCGCGGGACTGCGCAGACTGATCGAACACGCTCTTGCGTCTTATCAGGCGGCAGCGCGAGCCGTGTCTTCACTCGAGCCAACCGCTGCTTCGATCGCGGGACTGCATCCCGGGCCGTTGCGGCAGACTGAAGCGGCGTCTTCGGCAGAGTTGTTGCAGACGGCGTGCCTTCTCTACAGCAGCCTTGGGAACCTCGACAAGCTCGACGATGCCGAAGAGTCGGATGCTCCGCAACAGGACGAAGTCAATCGGCGTTTCGGCTCCGAAGTGCGGATCGAGGTTGCGAGGCGCCGCCCTGAACTCGTGACGGGCTTCGGGCGCGGCGGGGCTCTCGTCCCTGGGGGCCAAACGGTGAGGTTTGGATACTTCTCGCCAAAGACCGTCATTCACTTCACCGTCCTCAATCCTGTCAAGCAAAGCACGAGCGTGCGCGATGCGCGCGCACGGATCTTCGAACTGTCGAGGGCGCGCGAGATCGCGGGCATCGATCGGGCAGCATTAATTGCTGCAGTCCCGCGAGATGACGACGCGACGCTCGGTTCGCGGCAGCGAGATTCGCTCAGGGTGAATCTGGCCGAAGTCGAAGCCGAAGCGGACGCTGTGCGACTGCGCTGGTTTGCCGTGTACACGGCAGTCGAAGGCGCTAGTCGACTGATCGACATGGCGAGTTGAGGCCGGCGATAGAGGCGTGCCACATCGCCTGCGAGCGAAGAACACGTCTGTGCGCTCTACGGCTACGAACGCCATGTCGACGAAGAGCACACTGCCGCTCACCCGGCCTGCGGTGGCTGATCCGCGCTGACACGTTCGGCCGGTCCCAACGCGACCGGGCGCATCCGGTCGTAGGCCCAATGGAACGCATAGCCGTAGAGCGCATAGGTCACGGTGAGCCGAGGTTGGTGAGCAGTGCAGCGGTCAAACTGAGCGCGTCATGATCAAGATCACAGGGCAGGTGAGCAGCACCGCGGTGCTTTCGAGGCCGATGGCGTGAACCGTACGCAGGCCACGCGGCCTGTCGCTGGCGACGCGGCCGGTGCTGCGTCGCTCGACAAGGTCGAACAGCGTGTTGTAGAGGGCGGCCCAGGCCATCACCACCAGCGACAGCATGGCCAGCAGAGCCAGCGATTCGCCGCCTCCACGTCCGCTGACCCATGCGTACAGCGGCGACACGAGCACCAGACCGACACCTTCGAACCACAGTGTCTGCGCGACGCGCTCGCGCCAAGTGCGGATGCCCTCGGCCATGGATTCACCAGCGTTGCAGTAAGACGAGCCGGCTGAATCCGGGCCGCGCTCACGCGACTCGGGCTCGAGCTCAGAACATCGGGCAGCAAGTCAGCGCTGCCAGACGGCGGCGAAACGGTGGGCCTGGTCCGTACCGACCCCGGCCACCAGCCTCAACGAGAAGCCCTCGTCGGCCAGTGTGTCGAACTGGGTTTGGTATGCGGCGGCGGACATGCCGTGCTTCCAAACCTGCGGCCGGTCGATGTTTTCCACGAAGACCACGCTGTACTGCACCTCGCCTTGATGCACGTACGTATTGAGGTAGGCCAGTTCCATCTTGTCGCGCGCCATCTTGTCGGCGAGCTGTTGGAATTCGACGCCGTCGAGCCAGCTGCGCACGATCAGACCCCCCGGCGTGCCACGCGTCCACGTGGTGGCATAGCGGCGTTCACCGTTGACCGAGACCACGCTGACACTGGTGGGCACGAATCCGCTCGCGCTGTAGTTGTCGAACAGTTCCTTGTGCCTGGCTGCGTCCACCCCGTGGTAGGCGGGCAGGTTGCTGCCGTCACCCGGCGCCATGACGAAGGCGTAGCGCACCTGACCACCGGACAGGTAGCTGTCGACCAGCAGCAGGCGCCTCTTGCCGGACTTGACGTGCTCGTTGACCTCGTTTTGATACTCGGCCGACGTCAGGTCATGACGCACGTAGTTCTTGGTGCCTGGACTTGCCGGGCGGGCGACGGTGTTGACGAAGACCTTGTCGCCCACGTTGTAGAAGTCGATCCAGTCGATACGGCTGCCGCCTTCGTCCATCTCGGTCACGAAGCGCTGGTATTCGGCGGGCGTTTGACCGTGTCGGGCACGCGCCACCGGCTCGCCTCGGGTTGCGGCGTAGAAGGCATCGACCAACGTCTTGGCGATCTGAGCGCTGCCGCGATCGCCGCTGTTGATGAGGGCGGCTCCGACATGGCCGTAAGGCAACTGGACCAGGGCTGCACGGTAGCCGTTCTGGTCGCCGCCGTGGCTGGGCCACGCGGCCTGGCCGGTCTCGTTGGCAAACCCCTCGTGCGCCACCGCCTCGGACCACGGAAACTGCTTGCCCGGGTTGGCTGGATTGCCCGGGTTGGCTGGATCGAAAAGCATGGCGACGGTGCCACGGCTCAGCCAACGATCGGTATAGAGCAGATTGCGGCCGAACAACGCCAGCCCTTCGGCCGACACGTACCAACTACCTTGTGACGGGCAGTAGTCGCCCGCAGCCACGTGGTCGGCACGGCTCGACGTAAACGCACCCTTGTGGTCGTCCTTGCTGCCATAACCCAGTGCCACGCCGCCTTTGGGCATCTCGGTATATGGCCGGCAGGTCGCGGCCCATTTGTCCAGGCTGCGCGGCAAGAACTCGTCGCGCATGAAGCGCTCGTACAGCAGGCTGTAGGCGATGTTGGCCTTCTCGGTGTACTGCGCCAGGGGCAGTGCTTCGATCTGCCTGTGCACCGCCGCGGCGTCGGCCGGGTACGCGATGGAGGCGATCAAGTAGCGCAGCAGGTAGTAGTTGAAATTGTTATAACAGTCGAGCTTGCCGATGTCGTCGATCTTCACGCCGGCAGCCATTTGATCCAGCGGTTGCAGCTGCGGGCCACCGCACGTTTCGTCGCGAAACCCCGAGCGATGCTGCAGCAGGTGGCGGTAGCTGATTCGCTCGAGGTTTCGCCCGTGCCACTGCTGCTGCCACATCGGCGGCAGCTTGCCCAGCATGGGCATGTCGAGTTGGGCCTGCACCGTGGTGCTGGCCAGGGCACGGCGCTCGAAAAGATGCAGCAGCGCTGCGCCCGACATCATCTTCGTGACCGAGCCGATGCCGCTGGGCAGTTTGCTGCTCATCTTCACATTGCCGTCGGCAGGGTCTTGTGCCCAGCCGCCCGCCGCCCGGGCCTGGATGCCTTGGCCGTCGGAGACCGCAAACGCATAGCCCTTGACCACGCCGCCAAGCTTGGCGTGCACGTGCTCTTCGAACAAGACAGCGTTGAACGCCGGCGGGTTGGCGCCGCCGGGTTGCGCGAATGCGGCCGTGGAGACAAGCAGCGCGAGCGCCGCTGCAGCGAGATGCGCAGCGCCGCGTGAACGGCGCCGGTCGAGCGCGCGACCCTGCATTTGCAGTTGGGAGAAAAGGCGTTTCATGAACAACTCCTACACGTCTGGTAATGATCGGTAGGCTCAGCTTGGCGGGTGCCCGCGCTTAAGTCTGGAGAGAGTCCTGATTCATTTCTGATATGTTCCTTACCCGCTCTCCACGCTCGGCAGTCGATTCCGATGAAGGAACTCGCGCGATGGCAATTCGGACCTTTCCAGGCTGATGCATTGCAGCGGCAGCTGTGGCGCGGGGGTGTGCTGGTGCCGCTGCGCGCCAAGCCCTTTGCGCTGTTGGGCGAATTGCTGAAACAGCCCGGCAAGGTGCTGAGCAAGGACGATTTATTCGCCACCGTGTGGGCCGGCCGTGTGGTCACCGACAGCGCGCTCTCGAGAGCCGTGCACGAACTGAGGTCGGCGCTGGGTGACGACGCCACGGCCCCGTGCTACATCGCAACCGTGCATGGCCTGGGGTTGCGTTTCGTTGCGCCGCTGTCCCCTTGGCCTGATCACGCGACCGCGCGCGCGGAAGTGCTTGCGCAGACGAGCCCCGAGGCGGCACACGTGTCACACCTGGTTGGACGCGACGCCGAGCTTGCACAGTTGGGCGACGCGCTGAATCGCTCCCGAACCGGCCAGCGCCAAATGGTGTTCGTGACGGGCGAGGCCGGCATCGGCAAGACCGCGCTTGTCCAGGCTTTCGTCGCGCGCCACACGGATGCCGGCGTGCGTGTGGCGCAGGGCGCTTGCATCCAGCAGTACGGCCAGCGCGAGCCCTTCTTGCCGGTGCTGGAAGTGCTGGAGCAGGTGGCCAGTCAGATGGCGATCGACTCAGCCGGTGAATCAAGCGCCGGCTCGCTCCAGGACGTGCTCGCTCGCCATGCGCCGTCCTGGTTGGCACAGTTGCCCTGGCTGACCATGGGCAACAACTCCGCAGGTGCGGCCGAGGCCGCCGCGCGCATCACCCAGCGGCAGCTCTTCAGGGAACTCACCCATCTTCTCGAGGTGGCCGCATCACAGGCGCCGTTGGTGTTGTGGTGGGAAGACCTGCATTGGAGCGACCACTCGAGCTTGGACGCCTTGTCATTCCTGGCGGGCCGCCGCGACCCAGCCCGGATTCTGGTGATCGCCAGTTTCAGACCCGGCTTTGCACAAGACGGCGACGTGCCCTTGCCGAACCTGGTGCGCAGGCTGACGCAGCAAACGTTGGCCACCGTGCTGCCGCTGCTTCCGCTGGACGCCGACGCGGTCGGCGCCTACCTGGGCCAGCGGCTCGCAGGTGGGCTGGCACCTTCGAGCCGCGAACTGCCCTTGTTCATCCACGACCGCACCGGCGGCCATGCACTGTTCGCGGTTTCAATGGTCGATGACCTCGTGCAACGAGGCCAACTGGCGCCCGGGCCCGCCGGCTGGGCGCTGGTGGACGGAACCGAGCAACTGACCACGCTCATGCCAGACAACATGCGGCAGTTGGTGGTGGACCAGTTGGCTCAACTTGCCGAGCCGGACCGACGCTTGATCGAGGCGGCGGCCGTCGCCGGCTGCGAGTTTTGCGCCGCGGCGTTGGCGGCGGCGCTGCAACAAGAGACGGCCGAAGTCGAGCAGCGCTGCATGCACCTGGCGCACAAGGGTGGGCTCTTGGGCATGCGCCACCCGGTGAGTTGGCCCAATGGTGTCTCGTCGGCGGGTTTTGCTTTTCGGCACGCGTTGTATTGGCAGGTTGTCTACGAGGACCTACCGCACAGCCGGCGTGGACAGTGGCAGCACCGGATCGCGTTGGGCGAAGAATCGGCTTGGGGCGAGCAGCGTGCCCAGATCGCGGCTGAACTGGCCATGCGCTTCGAAGCTGCACACGATCTGCCGCGCTGTGTGCACTACCTGCTGCTGGCAGGCAGCAGTGCGCTGCAACGCTGCGCTTACCTGGAGAGCGTCGGTCTGCTGCAGCACGCCGTTGACATGGTGCCGCGGTTGCCCGCCGCAACTCAGCCTCGCCAGGAGCTCGAGTTGCGCTTGCCCCTGGGCGCTGCTTTGATGGCTGCGCAGGGTTATGCCGCAGACGACGTCCATGCCAACTACGAGCGCGCGCTGGTGCTGTGCCGCAACCATGGGCAGGCAAGCGACCTCGACCGTGCGCTGCGAGGGGTGTGGAACGTGGCCTTGGTACGCGCCGACCTGCGACAAGCCCTGACCGTTGGCGAGGAGCTGTTGCAGCGCGCCCAGGGGTCCCCAAGGCGGTCATTCGATGCCCACGCCAAGCTTGGCGAGACCTTCATGCATCTGGGTCGGTTCGTCGACGCGCGGCATCACCTCGAGTGCGCCCTGGCGCTGCCTTTGTCGGCCGCCGATCCTGCCCGCTTGCGCGAGGCGCCGCGTGTGCTGGCCTACCTGTCGTGGGTGCTTTGGTACACCGGCTACCCTGCGCAAGCACGGGCCTGCGGTGAGCAGGCACTGGCACAGGGGCGCGATGCGACACGCGCCCACACCCATGCATTCGTGTGCGGGTTCGTGGCGTTCCTGTTCATGTTCCTCGACGACAAGCCGCGTGCCAGGGCGTTGGCCGAACAGCAACTGCGGGTGAGCGTGGAGCACGACCTGAACTACTGGCGCGTGTGGAGCGAGATGACATCTGACTTGCTCGAGATGGACATCGTGTGTGACGCGAGACCAGAGTTTCGATTGGCGCGTTTGCACCAATCAGTGGCTGCCTTTGACGCCATGTCTGCGCAGGTGGGCGTGCCTCACTTCCTCGGTCTGGTGGGCGCGTCCGAGCTGGCTGCCGGACGCCCGGCGCAATCCCGCGCGGCGGTCTGCGCGGGATTGGCGATGTCGGCCCAGACCGGCAATGCGTACAGCGACGCCGAGTTGATGCGCCTGCAAGGTGACGTGGTGTTGGCCGAAGGTGATGACGCGCAGTCCTGGCAACGCGCGGCCGCGCACTTCGATGCGGCTGGTTTGCGTGCCCGTGAGCAAGGTGCCCGCATGCTCGAACTGCGTGCCGTCACGAGCCGCGCCAAGGTGTGGGCACATCAGGGCGACCCGATGCGTGCCTGCGCCTTGCTCGAGCCGATCGTCCTGAGCATGGAAGCCGCCCGCGAAAGTGCGGAAGGCAGGCATGCCCTCGCATGCCTCGAGGCATGGCAGGCAGCGCAGCAGCAGGACGGGGCTACGAACCCATCGCCTCACGCTTCGCGACGACCGCCGTAGCGGGCACCGTACCTGGCGCCGACGCCGACGCCGACACTTGCGACCCACGCGCGCGCCCGCCCTTCTCCGCCCAAGTCCGCGTCCACCGAATCTGCACCACCCGCAACATCACCAGCATCGCCACCGCCAGCAGCGCGAAGCTGACGAAGCCCCACAGGTACGTGCCCGCGAGTTGCTTCGACTGGCCCATCGCGTTCGGCAGGAAGCCGCCGCCCAGCGCGCCGATCTCGCCGATCATCGAACCGGCCACTGCGGTCGTCACCGGCCAGCGCAGCGGCACCAGTTGGAACAGTGCGCCGTTGCCCGCGCCGAAGGCGGCGAAGCAGAGCATGAACAGCAGCGTGGTCAGCACCAGCGACTGCCCGGCCATGCCGCACAACACCAGCGTGACCGAAACGATTGCCAGCACGACCGTCAGCGTGGTCACGCCGCCCAGGCGGTCCGACACGTAGCCGCCGACCACGCGCACCGCCGACCCCATCAACGTCGCGAGCATCGTCAGCTGGCCGGCTTCGATCTTCGTGACCTTGAACTGGTCGTGGAAGTAGGTCGGCAGGAAGCTCGCCAGGCCGATGAAGCCGCCGAAGGTGATGATGTAGATCAGGCTGAAGATCCAGCCGTCTTTCTCGAACAGGCACGCCGTGTGTTCGCGCAGGCTCTGCTTCTCGCGGTCGGGCGGCTCCTTCGCGGCGAACCACATCACGATCATCGGCAGCAGCATCGACGCCGCCGCCAGGCCGTAGACCGTCTGCCAGCCGTAACGCGCGGCCAGCGGCGGCGCGAACAGCACCGCCAGCACGGTGCCCGAGTTGCCGGCGCCCGCGATGCCCATCGCCAGGCCCTTGTACTTCGGCGGATACCAGCCCGAGCCCAGCGACAGCGCCACGCCGAAGCTGGCGCCCGCGATGCCCAGCAGCACGCCCATCGCGAGCACGTCGTCGTAGCTGTTGACGAAGGTGTAGCCGAAGCCGAGCGCGACCACGATCAGGCCCATCTCGACCATCGCCGCGTTCTTGCGGCCGATGTACTGCGACAGCACGCCGAGCGGAAAGCGCATCAGCGCGCCGGCCAGGATCGGCACCGAAATCATGAAGCCCTTCTGCGCGGCGTCGAGGTTGAAGCTCTCGCTGATGAAGGGCGCCATCGCGCCGTTGAGCACCCAGACGGCGAAGCAGAAGTCGAAATAGAGGAACGAGGCGAAGAGCGTAGGCCAGTGGCCTGCCTTCAAGAACTCGCGGCGCGCGTGGTTGTTCATGACGTCTCGAAAGCTGCGGCCCGCGGCCGCATTCAATCGAGGGTTTGCACGAGGCGTGCCAGCCGCAAAAGGCGGCAAAGCCCGAGCGATGACCCGAAGCCGTGCACAGGCGCACCATGGCGCACCGTTCGAAGGCTGCGGCGCACCGTGGGCAAACGCCCTGGCCGCGGGTTCCTAGAATCAACCGCACGCAGCCGGAGAACCGCGATGACCGAACTCTCAGCAGACTACAAGGCGCTGGCCTCCTACCGCCCGAAGCACAAGGTGCGCTTCGTCACCGCGGCATCGCTGTTCGACGGGCACGACGCAGCGATCAACATCATGCGGCGCATCCTGCAAAGCATGGGCGCCGAGGTGGTCCACCTGGGGCACAACCGATCGGTCGACGAGGTCGTCACCGCGGCGTTGCAGGAAGACGTGCAGGGCATCGCGGTCAGCAGCTACCAGGGCGGGCACGTCGAGTACTTCAAGTACATGACCGAGCTGCTGCACGCGCGCGGGGGCGAGAACATCCAGGTGTTCGGCGGCGGTGGCGGCGTGATCGTGCCGGCCGAGATCCGCGAGCTGGCCGACGCCGGCGTGCGCATCTTCAGCCCCGAAGACGGGCAGCGCATGGGCCTGAACGGGATGATCGGCGAGATGGTGATGCGCTGCGACGTCGACCTGGCGCAGCAGGCCGGCGCCGATGTGAAGGCGATCCACGGACACAACGAAGCGGCGTGGCGCGCGCTGGCGCGGCTGATCACGGCGCTCGAGAACGGCGCGGCGTCGAAGGCGATGCTCGACGCGTTGAAGCAGGCCGCGGCAGCGTCGAAAGCACCCGTGGTCGGCATCACCGGCACGGGTGGCGCGGGCAAGTCGTCGTTGAGCGACGAGCTGGTGCGCCGGCTGCGGCTCGACCAGGGCGACAAGCTGCACGTCGCGATCATCTCGATCGATCCGTCGCGGCGCAAGAGTGGTGGCGCGCTGCTGGGGGACCGCATCCGCATGAATGCGATCTCGCCGTGGGGATCAGGACCGCGCGTCTACATGCGCAGCCTCGCCACCCGCGACACCGGCAGCGAAGTCTCCGCCGCGCTTGCCCGACGTCATCCTCGCGTGCAAGGCCGCGGGCTTCGACCTCGTGATCGTCGAAACCTCGGGCATCGGCCAGGGCGACGCGGCGATCGTGCCGCTGGTCGACGTGCCGATGTACGTGATGACGCCCGAGTTCGGCGCCGCGAGCCAGCTCGAGAAGATCGACATGCTCGACTTCGCCGAGTTCGTCGCGATCAACAAGTTCGACCGCAAGGGCGCGGTCGATGCGCTGCGCGACGTGAGCAAGCAGGTGCAGCGCAACCGCGCCGCCTTCGACAAGCTCCCCGATGCGATGCCGGTGTTCGGCACGATGGCCAGCCGCTTCAACGACGACGGCGTGACGGCGCTGTACCAGGCGCTTAAGGCAAGGCTGATCGAACAAGGCATGGCGTTGAAGTCACCCGGCGCACTGCCCGCGGTGGCAACACGCCACAGCACGCAACCAAGTCGCGATCGTGCCCGGCGCGCGCGTGCGCTACCTGGCCGAGATCGCCGACGCCGTGCGCGGCTACAAGCGCCATGCGCGCGCACAAGCCAAGCTTGCGCGTGAGATGCAGCAGCTGCGCGAAGCCGCACGCATGCTCGCCGCAGGCAAGCCCGACAAGCCGCGCGCCGCCGAAGCCGCGCTCGACCTCGTGGCGCAGCGCGAGCCGACGTTCGACCCACGCGCGAAGAAGCTGCTGGCGATGTGGCCCGACATGCGCAAGGCCTACGCCGGCGACGAATACGTGGTGAAGATCCGCGACAAGGAGATCCGCACCGGGCTGGTCCACACCACGCTGTCGGGCAGCAAGATCCGCAAGGTCGCCCTGCCCGCCTACGAATGCGAAGGCGAGATTCTGAAGTGGTTGATGCTCGAGAACGTGCCCGGCTCGTTCCCCTACACGGCAGGCGTGTTCGCCTTCAAGCGCGAGAACGAAGACCCCACGCGCATGTTCGCGGGCGAAGGCGACGCGTTGCGCACCAACCGCCGCTTCAAACTCGTCAGCGAAGGCATGCCGGCCAAGCGGCTGTCGACCGCGTTCGACAGCGTGACGCTCTACGGCGCCGACCCCGGCCCGCGCCCGGACATCTACGGCAAGGTCGGCAATTCGGGCGTCAGCATCGCGACGCTCGACGACATGAAGGTGCTGTATTCGGGCTTCGACCTGACGAGCCCGACCACGTCAGTGTCGATGACGATCAACGGCCCCGCGCCGACGATCCTGGCGATGTTCATGAACACCGCGATCGACCAGAACCTCGACAAGTTCCGCGCCGACAACGGCCGCGACCCCACCGACACCGAAGCCGCGAAGATCCGCGAATGGGCGCTGGCGAACGTGCGCGGCACGGTGCAGGCCGACATCTTGAAGGAAGACCAGGGGCAGAACACCTGCATCTTCTCGACCGAGTTTTCGCTGAAGGTGATGGGCGATATCGCGCAGTACTTCGTGCACCACAACGTGCGCAACTTCTACTCGGTGAGTATCTCGGGCTATCACATCGCCGAGGCGGGCGCGAACCCGATCAGCCAGCTGGCATTCACACTGTCCAACGGCTTCACGTTCGTGGAAGCGTACCTGGCGCGTGGCATGCATATCGATGATTTCGCGCCGAACCTGAGTTTCTTCTTCAGCAACGGCATGGACCCTGAATACACCGTGCTGGGCCGCGTGGCGCGCCGCATCTGGGCCGTGGCGATGCGCGACCGCTACGGCGCCAACGAGCGGTCGCAGAAGCTGAAGTACCACGTCCAAACGTCGGGGCGCTCAGCTGCACGCACAAGAGATCGCCTTCAACGACATCCGCACCACGCTGCAGGCGCTGATCGCGGTCTACGACAACTGCAACTCGCTGCACACCAACGCCTACGACGAGGCGATCACGACGCCGACCGACGAAAGCGTGCGCCGCGCGTTGGCGATTCAGCTGGTCATCAACCGAGAGTGGGGCCTGGCGAAGAACGAAAACCCGAATCAGGGCGCCTTCGTGATCGACGAGCTGACCGAGCTGGTCGAAGAGGCCGTGCTGGCCGAGTTCGAAACGATCGCCGAACGCGGTGGCGTTCTCGGCGCGATGGAAACCGGCTACCAGCGCAGCAAGATCCAGGAAGAGTCGATGCACTACGAGATGCTGAAGCACACGGGCGAATACCCGATCATCGGCGTCAACACCTTCCGCAACCCGAATGGCGACCCGGTGTCCGGGCATATCGAATTGGCGCGCTCGACCGAAGAAGAAAAGCAGAGTCAGCTCGCGCGCCTGGCCGACTTCCAAACCCGCCACGCGCACGAATCACAGGCGATGCTGCAACGCCTGCGCGAAGCCGTGATCGCCAACGCCAACGTGTTCGACGTGCTGATGGACGCGGTGCGCTGCTGCTCGCTCGGGCAGATCACGAATGCGCTGTTCGAGGTGGGCGGGCAGTACCGGCGCAGCATGTAGGGCCGCGCCGGTCGCCACGCCTCAATTCGCCGGACAACTCGGCGGCTTCAGGAACGCCAGTTGCGGCACCGTGTCCCACTGCCGCGGCGTGACCTTGTCGGTGTAGGTGCAACCGAAGGCCGGGTCGGCGACGGCGGCCGGGTTCAGCACGTCGTCGCCCGCCGGCTTGACGCCGCCTTCGACCCAGCCGACCAACGCGCCGAAGGTCTGCACCAGTTCGGTCGGCGTGAAGCTGCAATGCCCGTAGTCGCGCGTGGCACGAACGACGAAGTTGTCGGCGTTGCCCTTCGCGGCGACGCGGCTGGCGTACACCTGCTCCATCAGGAACGGCACGAACAGGTCGCCCAGCGTGTGCAGGCTCAGCATCGGGATGCGCAGGTCGCCGGTGGTGGGCGGCACGTTGGCCAGGCCGTTGCGGCGCCGCGCCTGCGGCGCGCGGTGACGCGTTGCACCGTGGCGTTGAACGGCGACCTCGGCCGTGCGACAGCGCGGGGTCGGTGTCGAACTGATAGAGCACGTCGCTGTTCTGCAGCGCGAAGCCGCGGCTGGCGCGGCAGTGTGCCGTCACCGACGCCCAGCCCGAACAGGAAGTCCGGCGCCACCGCGTTCCAGAACAGCCAGCCTTGATCGAACAGCGGCCGCTCGCCACCCGAGCGCAGCTCGACCAGCGACTTGAAGTTCTGCCCGTCGGCATTCAGCGCGAACGGGATACACCGGCCCCAATGCGGCCTTGGTCGCCGGCACCGTGGTCGTGAGGTAGTCGCTGCCATACGGGAAGGTCTTGCCCATGCCCGACAACGTCTGCGCTGAGGCGTTGAAGTCGAAGAAGAAGTCGAACAACTCGTAGTCACCGAGCACGCCGCAGATGGGCATGGCGCCGGCATAGGTCTTCGGCCACTGCTCGGCCACGATGCCGGTCACGTGCCCGCCCATCGACGCGCCGGTGATGTAGACGAGGCTCGGCTTGCCGACCAGGCCGTTGAACAGCTTGCGTCAGTGCGTGCGTGTCCTTCGCGCCTTGCGCCGGGTCATAGGCGTTGCGGCTGTAGCTGGACGCCGCCCAGGCGTAGCCGGTGGCGAGCAGGTAAGCGCGCAGCGGGTGGTTGTCGACCGTCAGCTCGAGCGCGCGCCGGGTCGGTCGCGGGGTCACCGCGGTAGCCGTGGGCCCACATCACGAGCTTGCCGTTCCACTGCGCCGGGTACTTCGATGCGGTAGCCGGCGCCGTTGTGCACGCCCCAGAGGCGCTGCGAAGGCTGGCCGGCCAGTTCGGCGAACGGCAGCTTGGCGGAGTCGACGAAGTAGGCCGGGCGCGGCGCGGTCCCATGGTCGCATCGTCTCGTGGCGATCGGGGCGCATGACCGACGTGGAAGGCAAGTGCGGCGGCGGCCGCGACGACGCGCAGTGTTTTGAAAGACATGTGTTGATCTCCCGCGGTGCCGTGCCGGCCCCGCGCCAGTGGTTGTGACGCGGGCAAGGCTATCCGAGTACGCGACGGCCGGCGTCGGGGTTCGCCACAGGTACGTAGCGCACGCGCAGGCGTGCCACGCACGCTCTCGCCTAGTGGTCCAGCTGCAAGCACACGACCGCCGGCCTCGACCGGTCTTGACCCCCTCGCCCGCTTGCGGGAGAGGGTAGGGGTGAGGGTGTAGAAGCTCGCGCTCAACGCGTCGTGGCCCGCGTTCACGAACTGACCAGCGGGGCGGCACTCGAAGTGCCGCAGCACGAACCCTAGGATGCTCAGCGCATTGATGTTCGATGGCGGCAGCGTTGTCGCGCGCCGGCCGCGTGCGAACGTGAGGAAGTCGGCGAGCTCCATCGGGCGGCCGTAGCCGTAGCCCTGCACGGTGTCGCACTTCATCATCTTCAGCGCCAGAATTTCGTCGCTGGTCTCGGCGCCCTCGGCGATGACCTCGAGGTTGAGCGAGTGCGCGAGCTGGGCGATGCCGCGCACGATTTTGCGCGCGGCCTGGCCTGTGGACATGTCGCGCACGAACGAACGGTCGATCTTCAGCGCCGACACAGGGAACTTCGCCAGGTACGAGAACGACGAGTAGCCGGTGCCGAAGTCGTCGACGTTGATCGCGACGCCCATGGCAGACAGCCGCTCGAGGGTCTGCGTGCTCGCAGTCACATCGCGCATCAGCGCGTCTTCCGGCACCTCGACTTTCAGCAGGCGCGGCGCCACGCCGCTGCCATCGAGCGCGCGCGCAACGTTCTCGACCGTCTGCGGCGACGCGATCGATTCGACCGACAGGTTGATCGCCACCGGAATGTCGAACCCTTCGCTCTGCAGAACGCGAATGCAGTCGATCGCGCGGCCGAGCATCAGCTGGTCGATCGCGCGCATCAGGCCGCAGTCACGAGCGACCGCGAGAAATTCGGCCGGTGGCAGCATGCCCATCGTCGGATGACGCCAGCGCACCAGCGCTTCGGCGCCGACCAGTGCGCCCGTGGCGAGCGACCCCTGCGGCTGCAGGACGGCGATCAATTCGCCTTCCTCGAGCGCACGGCGCAGTTCGGTCTCGAGCTTCGAGCGGCGGCGCACCTGGTGTTCCATGTGGTCGCCGAACAGAACCAGCTTCCCGCGGGACCAGCGCTTCGCCTCGTGAAGCGCGAGCGACGCACGTCTGAGCAGGGTTTCCCCGTCGGTGGCGTCGAAGCCGCCGAGCACACCCCCGGCACTTGCGCCCAGCACGAAGCGGTTGCCGGCAATCACGACCGGCTGGTGCGACGCGCCCAGCATCGCCTCGGCCGACAGCCAGGGCCGCTCGGGAACGTGCGAAGACACCAGCACGAACTCGTCGCCGTTGAGCCGGAACAGGCGCTCGCCGGCGCGCGTGGCACTCTGCATGCGAGAAGCGGCCTCGAGCAGCACCATGTCGCCGCCGGCGTGCCCCAGCTCGTCGTTGACAGTCTTGAAGCGATCCAGGCCGATGACCATCAGCTCGAGCTTCTCGCCGAGTTGGATCGACGCGTCCAGCTCCTGGATCAGCGCCAATTTGTTCGGCAGGCCCGTCAGCAGGTCCTTGATCGCGGCCTGAGCCAGTTGGTGCTGGCGCACGGCGCCGGGCGACGCATCGTTGGCAAGCATCAACATGCCCCGCTCGAGCGGAAAGACTCTGACAAGTAACCAACGTTCGAGGATCGTGGAAAACCCGACTTGGACCATCGGAATGCGAGAACGTTGGCATTCGCTGATCGCATCGAAGAAAATCGAGCGCTCGAACGACGGCTGCACCTCGGTCACTGGCCTGCCGATGATCTGACTGCGCGGGAGGCCGACGTTCTTGGCATACACGTCATTGCAGTACTCGACGCGCCATTCGTTGTCCACGCTGATGATCGTCTCCCCCGCCTGAGACAGCAGTTGCTTCAGGTTGAGGGTGCCGGGCGGTGCGGCCAAGGTATCCATGAAGTCCGAGACTTCCATGGTCAGGCCTGCCTTGACGTCAGAGACAACCGACCGTTCACCGGCCCCGTTGTGGGCCTCTTTCGAATCTGCTTGCAGTACTGAGCATGGACTTCTCCACCCTCGCTTATCACCTCGAACGCTGCCACACGCGCCGCATCGCCCTGCGTCCGGTCACGCTGACCGACGCTTGGCCGCTGTTCGAAGCAACGCGCAACCCGTCGTTCAACCGCTGGCTGCTGTGGCCGCAACCGGCTGTGGATCGGCTGGTGCGCGAACGTGTCGAGCGCATCGTCGAAGCCGCGACGCTGAGCCGCCTGGCGGCCGTGTCGGCGGTGGTGAAGGACACGGGCGAGTGGATTTCGATGTTCCGCTTCCAGCCGTTTCGAAACCGCGATGACGCGATGGAGATGGGCATCTGGACCCACCACCGTTTCTGGCACGGCCGCTACAGCCTCGAACTCGGCCGCCTTTGCATCGACGTGGCTTTTACCGCGTGCCCCGATCTGCAACGCCTGGTGGGCGCATCGTCCCCCGACAACGAACCGTCGTGCCGCCTGATGGAGCTGTGCGGGCTGCATCCAGGCGACGTCGAGTTGCGCGCGACCGAAGGCGACCAGCCGCTGCTGCTGCGTGAGTACGCGGTGACGCGCGAGCAGTGGCAAGCCTCGCACGCACATCGCGTCTCGTTTCGTCGATTTGATGAACAGGACCACAACATCTTCCCCCCGCCTGCGGCTGGTGCAGTCGCAGCGGTCGCGGCACCAGATGCCGAAGCGCGCGAAAGTTCACCGCAAGTCGCGACGCAGTTTGCTTGAGGTCCAAAGCGCGGTCCGTGCATAAGTCTGCACCGAAACCGATTGCGAGATAGGTGTCTGGCGTGACGTGAAGAGTTGGCGTGAGCATCGTCGCGCGCGCGCCGATGCGACTTACGCCATCGTGATCTGTATCACGCAGGCCGCAGCGTCAGCGCCGATGGCCGTGATGACGGTCGTGGTGAGGATGTGACCAGCGGCCCGGCACCCACATGTGGCGCCCGCCGTGCCTGTTCCAGTAGCCGCCGATCCAGATCGCACCCAAAAATGGGGCCACCGGCACGACCTCGTAGCGCGGGGCCGGCGACGGTGCGTCGGCGTACACGCCAGAGCTTGGATAGCTGCTGTGCGGCGTGGGCACGACCACGCAGGCCGACAAGATCAAACCCAGCGACGCAGCAGCCAGCGTCTTGGCGACAAGATGGATCACGTTGCGACTCCCTGGGGGCCAGACGCCCCAGCACGACGCCTCAACGGACGAAGGGTGGCGCGCCGATGACAGGTGCACGCACGTTTACAAAGCAACCGACCTGTTGGTGGCTTC
Organism: uncultured beta proteobacterium; assembly: GCA_963738615.1. Classification (GTDB taxonomy): domain Bacteria; phylum Pseudomonadota; class Gammaproteobacteria; order Burkholderiales; family Burkholderiaceae_C; genus CAVTWY01. The sequence goes on along the minus strand of CAVTXI010000001.1, from coordinate 65,240 downwards.
ACCCAGGGTCGTCGCGCATACCGCGGCCCGCGCCGTGGCGGCCGTCACGCCAGACCCCAGGTCCCTTCGCGCTCGACCGCACGCCCTTCGGCGCGCAGCTTCAGCAGGTGCGCCTCGAGCGAGCGCTCGGCCACCGGGTGCAGCGCTTCGTGCACGTCGTCGTACACCCGCGTGACCAGCATGCCGATCGGCGTCGGGCCGACTTCTCCCAGCGCGGCGATCACCTTCTGCTCGCGCTTCAGGCGATGCTCGACCACACCTTCGAACACGCGTTGCGGCTGTGGCATCAGGAAACCGTGGCCGGGCGCAAGCCACGTGATCGTGTCGTCACCACGCGCAGCCAGTGCACGCAGCGACGCGACGTATGCCGCCATGTCACCGTCGGGTGGGTTGATGACGACCGTGGCCTTCTGCATCACATGGTCGCCCGTGAACAGCGTGGCTTCTTCCTCGAGCAGGTAGCAGATGTGGTTCGACGCGTGCCCAGGCGTGTGGATCGCGACGATCGTGGCGCCAGCCCCGTCGAGCGCGATGCGCGTTTCGCTTGCGGTCAACGCCACGTCGGGCACGAAGGCCGGGTCCTGCCCTTTCGGGAACGTGGCAACGCGGCCGTAGACCTTCGCGCCCGTGCGCGCGGCGAGCTTCGAGCAAAGCGGCGAGTGGTCGTTGTGGGTGTGGGTCGCGAAGATCCAGCGGATGGGGCCAGGTGCAGCCGCCAGCAGCGCATCGAGGTGCGCGTCGATATCAGGCCCCGGGTCGATCACGGCCCAAGCGTTCGCATCGCCGCCGCCGACGAGGTAGCTGTTCGTGCCCGGCCCCGTCATCACGCTCGGGTTGGGTGCCGTCACGCGGATCACACGCGGTGACAGACGCACCGGCACACCGGGCAAGATCACGCACGACACGCCGCCCTTGCCTTCGGGATCAAGGTGGCCGATCTCGGCGTAGGCCGGCTCATCGGGTGTGACAGGCCGCGGGCCTTTGCGATCACGACCGATTCGCGGCATCACCACGTCGCGATTGCCGTGCGTGCGCGCATGCGCGAGCGCGGCGTCGACGTTCGCGCAGGTGCCCAGCCACTCGAGCGTCTTGTGCGTGGGCGTCAGCAGCTTCATGCCGCTGTTGCGCAGCAGCGCGTCGGCGGGGCGCATCCAGCGGTGGTCGACGGTTTCGGTGCCATCGATCGCGACCTGCTGCTGCTGCGGCGCGCGCGCGATGAAGAAGTGCGTGTCGAAGCGCTTGGGGATGCCCACCGGCGTCAGCCAGCGCGAAAGACGCACGACAGCGTCGGTCTGCGGCGCAAGCCCTGACGCTTGCAGCAACTGTTCCATCGTGCGCTCGCCGCGATTCAGCGGCTCGCGCCAAGACTGCCACGGAGCCGACGTCCATGCGTCAAGCGCACGGCCCTGCGCGTCGGTGGCGTACAGCAAGCCGCACTCCTCGAAACATTCGCGGATCGCGGTGATCGCGTAGGCCGCGTCGCCGTTCGCATCATCACCGCGGCAGGCCACGGCCGCGCGGTCGCCGGCATCAACGACGCCGCCGGGAAAAACCCACGCGTTGCTGTTGTGGTCATTGCGATCGGCGCGCTTCAGCAGCAGGACCTCCACACCACCGAGACCCGATTCGGCGTCGCGCAGCACGACCAGCGTGGCCGCGGCACGCAGTGGCTTCGGGGCTTCGGCAGCAGCGTCGGTTTTCGCATCGGTCATGCTGGCATCATGCCGCATAAGCCCTGCCCCATTGACCTACGCTGCCTCGATCACCATGCAACGACGCCCGCTCGGATCCACCGGTTTTCAGGTCGCCCCGCTCGCCTTCGGCGGCAACGTCTTCGGCTGGTCGGCCGACAAGGCGACGTCGTTTCGTTTGCTCGACGCCTTCGTCGATGCCGGCTTCAACCTCATCGACACCGCCGACGTGTATTCGGTGTGGGTGCCGGGCCATCGGGGCGGCGAGTCGGAGTCGATCATCGGCGAGTGGCTCGCCGCCAACCCGGGCAAGCGCGAGCGCGTCGCCATCGCCACCAAGTGCGGCATGGAAATGGCGCCCGACAAGAACGGTTTGTCGCGCCGCTGGATCCGTCAGGCTTGCGACGATTCGCTGAAGCGCTTGCGCACCGAACGCATCGACCTTTACCAAGCGCACAAGGATGACCCACGACACGCCGCTCGAAGAAACGCTCGGCGCCTTCGATGAATTGATGAAAGAAGGTAAGGTCCGCGCGATCGGCGCCAGCAACTACAGCGCGCAGCGGTTGGCGCAGGCGCTCGAGGTGAGCAGCCGGCTGGGCTTGACGCGCTTCGCGACGCTTCAGCCCGAATACAACCTGATGGAGCGCGAAGCCTTCGAGCGCGAACTTCAACCACTGTGCGCGAAGGAAGGCATCGCCGTCATCAACTACTTCGGCCTCGCGCGCGGGTTTCTGACCGGTAAGTACCGAAACGAGATTGACCTCGCGAAGAGCGCGGCGCGAGGCGGCGGCGTGAAGAAGTATTTGAACGAACGTGGGCTGCGCGTGCTGGCGGCGCTGGATGGCGTCGCGAAGGAACTGGATGCGACGCCCGCCCAGGTGGCGCTGGCGTGGAACATGGCGCAGCCGACAGTTGCCGCACCGATCGCGAGTGCGACGTCGGTGGCGCAGTTGGAAGAGTTGATGCGCTCGGCGCGAGTGGTGCTGGATAGGCAGGCGCTCGCCTCGTTGAATGCGCAGTCGTATGGACCGGCCACGGAGTTGCGCCATGATCAACGGTAGTTGCCTGTGCGGTCGCGTTCGCATCCAGATCGAAGAGCCCCTGGAGAAGGCGCCAGAGGCTTGCCACTGCACGCAATGCAGGAAACAAACTGGCAACTTCCTGGTTGCGGTCAATGTGCGACGCACCGCCCTTGGGATCGTTGGCGCCGAGAGCGTCAAGTGGTACCAGTCTTCGGAGAAGGTTCAGCGCGGCTTCTGTTCGGTTTGCGGCTCGGTTCTGTTCTGGAATCCGACCATCGAGGGTTACCAGTGGACTGGCGTTGCCTTGGGATGCCTCGACACGCGCAACGAGCTCAGAGTCGCCAAGCACACGTTTGTCAAAGACAAGGGCACCTACTACGAGATCACCGATGGTGCGCCACAACACGCAGAGTACTGAACGCAGCAGTACCCCGCGCAAATAGGCAACGTGACGCCCGTCACGAGTAGCCGTAACGCTCGAGTCCCAGCCCATCCATATCGATCCCGGGCTTGCGCCCCCCGATCAAATCCGCCACCACTCGCCCCGTCCCCGCCGCCATCGTCCACCCCAGCGTGCCGTGTCCCGTGGCGATGTAAAGACCGTTCAACGGCGTCGCACCCACGACCGGCGTGCCATCCGGCGTCATCGGCCGCAGCCCGCACCAGAAGGTCGCGCGCGACACGTCGCCACCCGCGGGGAACAGGTCGGTGACCACGTGCTCGAGCGTGCGCCGCCGCGCTTCGTGCAACCGCAGGTCGAAGCCCGACAACTCGGCGGTGCCGCCGACGCGGATGCGCTCACCCAGGCGCGTCACGGCGACCTTATGCGTTTCGTCCATCACGGTCGACTCGGGCGCGCCGCGCGCATCGGTGATGGGCACGGTGATCGAATAACCCTTCACTGGATACACCGGGATGCGAATACCCAACGGCGCCAGCATCGCCGTGGAATACGAGCCCAGCGCGACCAAAACCGCGTCGGCCTTCACGCTTTCGCCTTGCGCCATCACCGCGCCGGTCACGCGGTCGCCGATGCGTTCGATCGCACCTATGGTTTCGCCGAAGCGAAATACCGCGCCACGTTCACGCGCCAGTTCGGCGATGCGATTGGTAAATTCGAAGCAATCGCCCGTTTCGTCGCCAGGTAGTCGCAGGCCGCCGACGAACTTCTCGCGCGTGCGTTGCAACGCAGGCTCGACCTTCACGCAGCCGTCCATGTCCAGCAGTTCCCACGCGACGCCGTAACGTTTCAAGATCTCGATATCTTGCGCCGTGTCGTCGAGTTGCTGTTGCGTGCGAAACAGTTGCAGCGTGCCCTGCATGCGTTCGTCATACGTGATGCCGGTGGCCGCGCGCAGGTCCTTCATGCAGTCGCGGCTGTATTCGGCCAGGCGCACCATGCGGCCCTTGTTGAGTTCGTAGCGCGCGGCGGTGCAGTTGCGCAGCATGCGCAGGCACCAGCCGATCATCACCGGGTCGAGCAACCCGCGGATCACCAGCGGGCGGTGGTGCATCAGCAGCCACTTCACCGCCTTGGCGGGAACGCCTGGCCCGGCCCACGGTGCCGAATAACCCGGCGACACCTCGCCGGCATTGGCAAAGCTGGTTTCGAGCGCAGGGCCGACCTGACGGTCGATGACCGTGACCTCGTGGCCCGCACGCGCCAACTCGTAGGCCACCGTGCTGCCGATGACACCCGCGCCAAGCACCAGCACTTTCATGTCATGCCTCTCTCATGCCACGCATCATGCCGCGCGCGGCGCGCCACACCCCACAATCGACCGCCCCCACGCTCGCTTCGCTCGCTGCCCCCCCGAGGGGGCTGTCAGTGGCTTCGGGCGGCCGGGCGCCACTGACCGACGCGACATGCAGCAACCACCCTTCATCGCCCCCGCCATCTTCCACGACCCCGACGCCGCGTTGGCGCAGGTGCAGCGCGTGTACGACAGCAGCGTCGCGTTCCTGCGCGACGCGTTGCAGCGCTTCGTGGCGGGTGAAACGTTCGTTGATCGCGTACGCGCGTGTTACCCGGTGGTGCGGGTGCGCACCGGCACGGTCACGCGGCCTGACTCGCGGCTGGCCTACGGCTTCGTCGCCGGGCCGGGGGCCTATGAAACCTCGGTCACGCGGCCCGACCTGTTCGCCACGTACCTGCGCAAGCAGTTCGACCTGCTGATCCGCAACCACGGCGAAGGCGTCGAGATCGGCACGGGCACGCAGCCGATTCCGATCCACTTCACGCTGGCGGGCGTCGACCACCTCGAGGGCAACCTGTCGGCCGAGCGCCGCAACATCTTGCGCGACGTGTTCGACCTGCCCGATCTGGCGGCGATGGACGACGGCATTGCCAACGACACGTACGAGCCGCAGCCGGGCGAGCCGCTGCCGCTGTCGCTTTTCACCGCGCCGCGGGTCGACTATTCGCTGCACCGCCTGCCCCACTACACGGGCACCGGGCCGCAGCACTTTCAGAACTTCGTGCTGTTCACCAACTACCAGTTCTACATCGACGAGTTCGTGCGCATCGGACACGAGCTGATGGCCGAAGACGATCTGGTGGGCGACGGCTACATCGCCTTTATCGAGCCAGGCAACGTGGTCACGCGGCGCAAGGGCCACACCGCGCAACCCGGCGACGACCGCGGCGCCGCGCCGCCGCGGCTGCCGCAGATGCCGGCGTATCACCTCGTGCGCCGCGACCATGCGGGCATCACGATGGTCAACATCGGCGTGGGCCCCAGCAACGCGAAGACGATCACCGATCACGTGGCGGTGCTGCGCCCGCACGCCTGGCTGATGCTGGGCCACTGCGCGGGCCTGCGCAATACGCAGCACTTGGGTGACTACGTGCTGGCGCACGGCTACGTGCGCGAAGACCACGTGCTGGACGAAGAGCTTCCGCTGTGGGTGCCCATCCCAGCGCTGGCCGAAATCCAGGTCGCGCTCGAGCAGGCGGTGGCCGACGTGACGCAACTGACCGGCTGGGAGCTGAAGAAGATCTTGCGCACGGGCACGGTCGCATCAACCGACAACCGCAACTGGGAACTGCTGCCGCACCCGGGCCCCGAACGCCGCTTCAGCCAAAGCCGCGCCGTCGCGCTCGACATGGAAAGCGCGACCATTGCCGCCAACGGCTTCCGCTTCCGTGTGCCCTACGGCACCTTGCTGTGCGTCAGCGACAAGCCGCTGCATGGCCAGATCAAGCTGCCCGGCATGGCCGACCGCTTCTACCGCGACCGCGTCGACCAGCACCTGCGCATCGGCATGCGCGCGCTCGAGCTGCTGCGCGAAGGGCGGGTCGAGACGCTGCACAGCAGGAAGCTGAGGAGCTTTGCGGAGGTGGCGTTTCAGTAGGACGACTTGCGCGCGACTTCCGACAGGCAACCCGAGCTGCACGGTCTAAACCAAGAGCGTCATCCCCGCCGCCTTCACCGCGCCCACATCGAACGTCATCGTCTCGCTGCACCCGGCATCTCGGGCGATAGCTTCAATCAGGCAGTCGGCGAAGTCGGCGCCACCCGCCCTGAACCGCTTCAACGCGAGCGACACGATGTCGGTGCGGTCGATGACCAGTTCTTTGCCTCGCAACAGCAGCTCGAGCGCCTGAGCGACCTGGGTTCGATCGAGGTCGTAGCTCGACGACAGAACCCACGCCAGCTCGACGACCGTTACCAGCGGCACGAAGCCCGGGGTCTCGACCGTGAAGCCGTCGATCAGCCGATTCGCCTTCGGCGACTGCTTCGGGTCGTCCTGCGTGATGTAGCGCACCAGGACGTTGGTATCCAGGCCGATCATCGCGCGCTCGCTCCCTTGTGCGCGATCACCGCGTTCATCTCTTCGATCGACACGGTGCGCTTCGGCTTGCCAAACATGCCCTTCAACTCGCGCACGGAGCGCGTGGCGGCGACGACCTCGTAGCGGCCAGGTTCGATCTGAATGAACTCGATGCGGTCGCCCGCGTCGACGTTCAAGTCGCGGCGGACGTTGGCCGGGATAGTCACTTGGCCCTTGGATGTCAGCGTGGCGGTGGTCATGGCAGTCTCCTTACCCGATTGTAAGGAACGACGAACGAGAAATCGCGAACCCAAAAACCGATACGACCACCGCGATGACCGGGTAAATCCCAGCCAGGTTGACGCATAAAAGTATCGAAGCCGACGCTTACGATACCGACGTGAGTGGGCGCTCGTTTCCAGAATGCCGACTCCCACCGAAAGCTGCGGCCGCTGGCCGGCGATGAGCGTCGAAACGGCATCGCACCACGAGCCCGGCGGCCTTCGGACCCCGAAGCAGTTCATCAAGGAGACTCCCGACCATGCGTTTGCCCAAGCTGTCCACCATTGCCCGTACAGCCGCGACTGTTGCCGCCTTCGGCCTCGCCGCCGCTGGCGCGCAAGCCGCTGACCTCGTCATCGCGACCGTCAACAACGGCCACATGATCGAGATGCAGAAGCTCACGCCGCAGTTCGAGAAGGCCAACCCCGACATCAAGGTCAAGTGGGTCACGCTCGAAGAAGGCGTGCTGCGCCAGCGCGTCACGACCGACATCGCCACCAAGGGCGGCCAGTTCGACATCATGACGATCGGCATGTACGAAACGCCGATCTGGGGCAAGAAGGGCTGGCTGAAGCCCATCGCCACCGACGCCGCGTACGACGTTGACGACCTGCTGCCGGCCATGCGCAACGGCCTGTCGGTCGACGGCAAGCTGTACGCCGCGCCGTTCTACGGCGAGTCGTCGATGCTGATGTACCGCAAGGACCTGGCCGACAAGGCCGGCGTGCAGATCCCCGACAAGCCCACATGGGACCAGGTGGTCGACTTCGCGAAGAAGGCGCACAACCCGCCCAACGTGTACGGCATCTGCCTGCGCGGCAAGCCGGGCTGGGGCGACAACATGGCGTTCCTGTCGACGCTGGTGAACACCTACGGCGGCCAGTGGTTCGACATGCAGTGGAAGCCGCAGCTCGAGAGCAAGCCGTGGAAAGAAGCGGTGACGTTCTACGTCGACCTGCTCAAGAAATACGGCCCGCCCGGATCGTCGGCGAACAGCTTCAACGAGATCCTGGCGCTGACCAACGAAGGCAAGTGCGCGATGTGGATTGACGCGACCATCGCCGCGTCGTTCGTCAGCGACCCGAAGCAGAGCAAGGTCGCCGCCAACATGGCCTTCGCGCAGGCGCCGACGAAGAACACCGCCAAGGGCGCGAACTGGCTGTGGGCCTGGGCACTGGCCGTTCCCGCGGGCACGAAGAACGAAGCTGCCGCGCAGAAGTTCATCAAGTGGGCGACCAGCAAGGAGTACATCGAACTCGTCGGCAAGACCAACGGCTGGGGCGCGGTGCCCACCGGCACGCGCAAGAGCACGTACGCCAACGCTGATTTCGTGAAGGCAGCGCGCTTCGCACCTGCCGAGAAGGCCGCGATCGACTCCGCGAACCCGAACGATTCGACGCTGCCGAAGTCGCCGTACGTGGGCGTGCAGTTCGCGGCGATCCCCGAGTTCCAGGCGATCGGCATCGCCGTGGGGCAGCAGATGAGCGCAGCACTGGCGGGCAAGACCAGCGTGGATGCGGCGCTGAAGAACTCGCAGGCTGCAGCCGAGCGTGAGATGAAGAAGGCCGGCTACTACAAGAAGTAAGTCGGGCCGTCCATCCGGCTGCTGCGGCAGCCGGATGACACCGCATCTTCGCGCGCCGTACCGCCGCGCCCCTCGCGCCAACGCGCGACCTCCCCCTCGCAGCTCGAAGAATCTGCATGACCTCGATGACTCGCTCATGGTTCGTTGCGGCGTTTCTTGCCGCTGCTGGCTTGCTTGGTGGTTGTGCGCAGATCGGCTGCGCCTTCGCCCACCAGCACTGTCTCGGCCGCACGTGGCTTCGTCCGTCGTCGAGCGGCTTCATATCCACGCCCGCTCGCCGGCTTTCGAAGGCGCGGCATTCGGCTCGGTCGGCGCGTACGAGCGCATCGTCGGCGAGGCCGAGATGGCGCTTGATCCGCGGCATGCAAGCAACCTCGGCATCGTCGATGCGGCGCTGGCGGCGTCGGCCGACGGCAAGGTGCGCTATCGCACGAACGTGATGATCCTGCGGCCGGTGGACGCGTCGAAGGACTCGGGCGCGCTGGTGTTCGAAGTGGCAAACCGCGGGCGCAAGCTCGCGCTGCAGTTCGTCAACGGCGGCACGATCGAGGTCGACAAAGCCAGCGAAGCCGGCACCGGCTGGCTGATGCGCCAGGGGCACACGATGCTGTGGGTGGGCTGGCAAGGCGACACCGCGACCACGACCACGGGGCAGACGATCGGCATGAGCCTGCCCGTCGCCAAGCAGGGCGGGCAGCCCATCACCGGGCCCTCGGTCGAAGAGATGGTGTTCGACGCGCCGGGTGCGAAAGGCACCGTGCCGCTGTCGTATCCCGCCGCGAGCACCGACCAGGCGCAGGCGAAGCTGACGGTAAAGGCCACGCCCTTCGCCGCGGCGCGCACGTTGCCGGCAACGGCATGGCGCTACGTCAATGACCGCTCGATCGAGATCGATCGGCCCGACCGACATGGATGCGGGCGCGATCTACACCTTCGTCTACACCGCACGCGACCCGCGGCCGATGGGGCTGGGCATGGCCGCGGTGCGCGACGTGGTGTCGTTCCTGAAGTCGGGTGCGCCCGATGCGATCGGGCCAGGCGAATCCGATGGCGGGACGCAAGCCGAAGACGACCGTCGCGCTCGGCATCTCGCAGTCGGGCCGTTTCCTGCGCGACTGGATCTGGCATGGCTTCAACGCCGCGCCGGGCGGCGGCCGCGTGTTCGACGGCGTGATGCCGACGATCGCCGGCTCGCGCAAGACCTTCACCAACGTGCGCTGGGCGCAGCCGGGGCGCTATTCACGCCAGCACGAAGACCATCTCTACTTCGGCGACCAGTTCCCGTTCAGCTATGGCGTGACGACCGACCCGGCGAGTGGGCGCAGCGACGGCATCTTCGCGCGCTGCATCACCAACGACACCTGCCCGAAGACGATTCACCTCGACAGCAGCCTCGAGTACTGGCAGGCACGTGCGTCGCTCGTGGTGACCGATGCTCGCGGCAAGGACTTGGCGCTGCCCGACAACCTGCGCGTCTACCTGATGGCGTCGACGCAGCACGGGCCGACCGCCACGGCGACGCAGGGCATCTGCCAGCGCGTGAACAACCCGACGCAGCAGAACCAGAACTACCGCGCGCTGATGGCGCGGCTGATCGAATGGGCCCGCGACGGCAAGGCACCGCCGCCGAACCGGCATCCGTCGGTCGCGTCGGGTGAACTCGTCGCGGCCAACGCTCAGGCCATGGGGTTCCCCGATCTGTCGCCGTTGGGCATGACGGTGCCGTCCCCGAACCCGCTGAAGGTTGTCGACCACAACAGCGTGCCGCCGGCTGCGGTGGCCGGCGTGGGGACCGGCTACACCGTGCTCGTGCCGCGCGTCGACGCCGACGGGCTTGACCGCAGCGGCATCCGCCTGCCCGACGTTGCGGTGCCGCTGGCGACCTACACCGGCTGGAACCAGCGCAGCGAAGGCTTCGCGCCGGGGCAGTTGTGCGGGCTCAACGGCAGCATGCTGCCGTTCGCCGCGAACGCGGCCGAGCGCACCGCCAAGCGCGACCCGCGGCCGTCGGTCGCCGAGCGCTACGCCACGCGCGCGGCCTACCTCGAGCGCGTGAAGGGCGCTGCGCAAGCGCTGCAACGCGACGGCTTGATGCTGCCCGAAGACGCCGACGCGTGGATGGCCGCGGCGCCGAAGAACCCGGCCGTGCAGGCGCTGCCCTGAGATCAACCGGAACACAACCGGACCCGACCATGAGCACCTCACGCTCCCTACCGCGCCTGCTGCTCGCGCCCGCGGTGGTATCGCTCTTCCTGTGGATGATCGTCCCACTGGTGATGTCGATCTACTTCTCGCTGGTGCGCTACAACCTGATGCAGCCCGGCGACAAGGACTTCATCGGCCTGGACAACTTCGAGTTCTTCGTCACCGACCCCGACTTCTGGCCGTCGGTTTGGAACACCACGGTGCTGATCGGCAGCGTGATCGCCATCACGGTGATCTTCGGCGTGGCGCTGGCGCTGCTGGTGAACAAACCGTTCCCGGGCCGCGGCATCGCGCGTGTGCTGCTGATCTCGCCCTTCTTCGTCATGCCCACGGTGAACGCCCTGCTGTGGAAGCACATGATGATGAACCCGATCTACGGCGTGCTGGCGCAGGTGGCGCTGTTCTTCGGCATGGAGCCGGTGAACTGGCTCGAAGACCACCCCTTGGTGTCGATCATCATCATGGTGGCGTGGCAGTGGCTGCCGTTCGCTTGCCTGATCTTCATCACGTCGCTGCAATCGCTCGACACCGACCAGATGGAAGCCGCCGACATGGACGGCGCCAATCCGGTCCAGAAGTTCTGGTACTTGACGCTGCCGCACCTGGGCCGGCCGATCGCAGTGGTGATCATGATCGAGATGATCTTTCTCATCGGCGTGTTCGCCGAGATCTTCACCACCACCGGCGGCGGGCCGGGCAACGCCAGCACCAACACCACCTTCCTGATCTACAAGCAGGCGTTGATGAATTTCGACGTTGGCGTCGCGTCGGCAGGCGCACTGTTCGCGGTGGTGCTGGCGAACATCGCGGCGTTCTTCCTGGTCCGCATGATCGGCAAGAACCTGGACTGAACAAGGTCACGCCAAGATGAACAAACAACTCGCCCTCGTCATCCGCACCGTTGTTGCATGGGTCGCGGTGCTGCTGGTGGTGTTCCCGCTGATCTGGCTTGCGCTCACGGCGTTCAAGACCGAGCAGCAGGCGATCTCGGTGCCGCCCGAGTTGATCTTCACGCCCACCACCGAAACCTTCCACGAGGTGATGGAGCGCAGCGACTACTGGAGCTACGCGAAGAACTCGCTGATCACGAGCGTGGTGTCGACGATCATCGGCCTGTTGATCGCCGCGCCGGCCGCGTATTCGATGGCGTTCTTTCGCACGAACAAGACGCGCGACATCCTGATGTGGATGTTGTCGACGAAGTTCATGCCCGCGGTCGGCGCGCTGATGCCGATCTACGTGATGGCGCAGACGGTCGGCATGCTCGACTCGCTGACGGGGCTGATCATCGTCTTCACGTTGTCGAACCTGCCGATCATGGTGTGGATGCTGTATTCGGGCTTCAAAGATATTCCGCCCGAAATTCTCGAAGCCGCACGCATGGACGGCGCCACCGTGCTGGACGAGTTCAAGCACGTGATCCGGCCGCTGGCGATGGGCACGTTGGCATCGACCGGCTTGTTGTGCCTGGTGCTGGCGTGGAACGAGGCGTTCTGGTCGTTGATCGCTGACCGCCGCGAACGCCGGCACGCTGGCGGCGCTGATCGCGTCGTACTCGAGCCCCGAGGGCCTGTTCTGGGCGAAGTTGTCGGCGGCGTCGCTGCTGGCCATCGCGCCGATCGTGGTCTTCGGCTGGTTCTCGCAGAAGCAACTCGTGCAGGGCCTCACCTTTGGTGCCGTCAAGTAATCGCGGAGCATGGACATGGCTTATCTCGAACTGAAGAACGTCGACAAGTACTTCGGCAAGCTGCACGCGATCAAGAGCGTGAGCCTGGGCATCGAGAAGGGCGAGTTCATCGTCTTCGTCGGTCCGTCGGGCTGTGGCAAGTCGACCCTGCTGCGCATGATCGCGGGCTTGATCGAGATCGACGGCGGCTCACTGGTGCTCGACGGGCGCGACATCACGAAGCTGCACTCGTCCAAGCGCGACCTGGCGATGGTGTTCCAGAGCTACGCGCTGTACCCGCACATGAGCGTGCGCGACAACATGAGCTTCGCGCTGCGGCTGGCGAAGGCCGATCAGGCGACGATCAAAGAAAAGGTCGACCGCGCGGCGCAGATCCTGAACCTGGCGCCATACCTCGACCGCACGCCGCGCGAGTTGTCGGGCGGCCAGCGGCAGCGCGTAGCCATCGGCCGCGCGATCGTGCGTGCGCCGAAGGTGTTCCTGTTCGACGAGCCGCTGTCGAACCTCGACGCCGCGTTGCGCGGGCAAACGCGAGTCGAGATCGCGCAGTTGCACCGCGACCTGGGTGCCACGACCATCTACGTGACACACGATCAGGTCGAGGCGATGACGCTGGCCGACCGCGTCGTCGTGTTGCGTGACGGCGTGATCGAACAAGTCGGCGCGCCGCTCGATTTGTACGACAAGCCGGCCAACCAGTTCGTCGCGCAATTCATCGGCATGCCGCAGATGAACGTGATGAAGGCCGACGCGATTCCCGCGTTGCGCTCGATGCGCCCCGGTACGGTGGGTGCCGACGGCCACCTCGGCTTGCGCCCCGAGGGCGTCTTCGTGCGCCGTGCGGGCGAAGGCGTGGCGCAGGGCAAGGTCGCGCTGGTCGAAGCGCTGGGGTCGGACACGCTGATCTACACCGACGTGGGCGGCGTGCAGTTGGTGGCGCGGCAGAACACACGCACGCCGCTGCGCGCAGGCGACGCCGTGGGTATTGATTTCGACGCCAGCGCCATGCATTACTTCGACGCGAAAGGCCGCGTCGTGCTGGCCGCGTGACAACGATCACAACCATGACCACGCCGAACACGCCTCACGTCATCCTCCACCTTGGTCTGGGTTCTTTTCACCGCGCGCACCAGGCTGTGTACCTGCATCGCCTGCACGAGCAGGGCGACCGATCGTGGACGCTGGTCGGCGGCAACATCCGCAACGACATGGCGCCGACGATGCAGGCGCTGGCCGCGCAGGGCGGGCAGTACACGCTCGAGACCGTGTCGCCCGCGGGCGAGCGCAAGTACGAACGCATTGCGTCGATCTCGCGCGTGCTGCCGTGGTCGGCGGACCATGCGGCGATCGTCGAGGTGGGTGCCGACCCGAACACGCGCATCATTTCCTTCACCGTCACCGAAGCCGGCTACTACCTCGCAACGGACAACACGCTCGACACCACGTACTCCGATCTGATCGCCGACCTCGAGGGCCGCGCGTGCACCACGATCTACGGCGCGATCGAGAAGATCCTTGCCGCACGCATGGCGCGCAACGCCGGGCCCGTGACGCTGCTGAACTGCGACAACCTGCGCAGCAACGGCGCGCGTTTTCGCGCCGGCATGCTCGACTTCCTGGCGCGCCGCAAGCGCAACGACCTGCGCGCCTGGTTCGAAGCCAACACCCGTTGCCCGAACGACATGGTCGACCGCATCACGCCGCGGCCGACGCCCGATGTGGCGCAGCGTGTGAAGACCGCGACCGGTTGGGACGATCAGGCCGCGCTGATGGGCGAAAGCTTCATTCAGTGGGTGATCGAAGATCGCTTCGTCGCTGGCCGCCCCGCGTGGCAGGAGGTCGGCGCCGAGATGGTCGATTCGGTGCATGCGTACGAAGAAGCCAAGATCCGCATCCTCAACGCCACGCACTCTTGCGTCGCGTGGGCTGGCACGTTGCGCGGGTTGCGGTACATCCACGAAGACATGGCCGACGCGCAGATCCGCCAACTGGGCCACGACTACGTGACGCAAGACGTGATCCCCAGCCTGGACACACCCGCACACCCCTGCCCGATCAACCTCGCGGCGTACCGTGACGTGGTACTCGACCGCTTCGGCAACCCGAACATCCGCGACAACAACCAGCGCGTCGCGATGGACGGCTTCTCGAAGCTGCCCGGCATGATCGTGCCGACCCTGCGTGACTGCCTCGACGCAGGCCGGCCGATGGACGCCACCGCGATGCTGCCGGCACTCTTCTTCGAGTTCCTGTCACGCTGGCACCACGGCACGCTGGGTGTGCCGTATGCCGACGGCGTGATGGACCCCGCGGTGGCGCACGCCTTCTTCGCGACGACCGATCCGCTCGGCGCGTTCTTGAAGGACGCCATGTTGTGGGGGCCGCTGGCCGGCCACCCGACGCTGGACGCCGCGATTCGCAAGGCGCACGCACGCGTGCAGCAGATGTTCACGAAAGGTTGACAGCATGAAACGACTCGAAGGACGCCACGCCCTCGTCACCGGTGCCAGCGGCGGCATTGGCCTCGCGGTGCTGCGCGGCTAGCTCGACGAAGGCGCGCGCTGCACCGCCAGCGACTTCGCGGCGGCGCCGTCGGCCGACATGCGCGCGCTGCTCGACGCGCACGGCGACCGCCTGCACTACGTCGCCGCCGACGTGTCGAAGACCGCGTCGATCGCGACGTTGGTCGACCGCGGCACGCACGCGCTTCGGCACCATCGACACGCTCTTCAACAACGCCGCGATCTTCGACATGGCGCCGCTGCTCGAGTCGGGCGAGGCGATGTACGACAAGCTCTTCGCCGTCAACGTGAAGGGCGCGTTCTTCACGATGCAGGCGGTGCTGGCGCAGATGGTCGCCGACGGCAAGAAGGGCAGCGTCGTCAACCTCGCCAGCCAGGCCGGCCGCCGCGGCGAGGCTCTGGTGGCGCACTACTGCGCGACCAAGGCCGCCGTGATCAGCTACACGCAGTCGGCGGCGCTGGCGATGGCGCCGCACGGCATCCGCGTGAACGGCATCGCACCAGGCGTCGTCGACACGCCGATGTGGGGCGCGGTCGACGCGCTGTTCGCCAAGTACGAAGGCCTGCAACCCGGCGAAAAGAAGAAGGCGGTCGGGCTTGCGGTGCCGCTGGGCCGCATGGGCGTACCCGATGACATCGTCGGTGCTGCGGTGTTCCTGGCATGCGACGAAGCTCGGTACATCACCGCACAGACCTTGAACGTCGATGGCGGTAACGTCATGTCGTGAAGGTCATGTCATGAAGTCCCGCGGCCCCGAACTCGAGCACGACCTTCAGCGTGACCCCACGCTCGGCTACGAGCCCGAGGGCAGCTTCGGCATGCTGCGCTGCCTGAGCCACGGCTTCCCGAACCCGCTGGTGCGCTGGCACTATCACGACGAGTACGAACTGCACCTGATCGTCGAAACGCGCGGCAAGGTGTTCGTCGGCGACTACATCGGCCACTTCGAGCCCGGCCACCTGGTGCTGACCGGCCCGCGCCTGCCGCACAACTGGATCAGCACCGACGTGCCGCCCGAAGGCGTGGCGCTGCGCGACATGGTCATCCAGTTCCCCGACGAGCCCATCCGCCAGGGCGCCGCGCTGATGCCCGAACTGGCCGACGCGTTGCCGCTGCTGGACCGGGCGCGCCACGGCATCGAGTTCTTCGGCATCAGCGACCACGTGCGCGAGCGCATGGAACGCGTTCGTGCCGCGCATGGACTGCGGCGCTTCGCCGAATTTGCCGACCTGCTGGGCGAACTGGCTTCATGCCGCGACGTGCGGCAGTTGTCGACGGTCCAGATCCAAAGCCACGACGACGACGCGTCGCTGGCGCGTATCAGCACCGTCGTCGACCACCTGACCGAACATCTGGCCGAGCCGATCTCGCTGGCCGACGTGAGCCAGCGCGCCGGCATGAGCGAAAGCCAGTTCAGCCGCTACTTCCGCCGCGCCACCGGCAACAGCTTCACCGACTTCGTCAACCGCCTGCGCATCAACCGCGCATGCCAGTTGCTGATGGACAGCGACCGCTACATCACCAACATCTGCTACGACGTGGGCTTCAACAACGTCGCGAACTTCAACCGGCGGTTTCTCGAGATCAAGGGCATGACGCCGAAGGAATTCCGGCGCCAAGCCGAGGCAAGATTCGGCACCGCGACCAAGGCAGCCTAAAAGCGTCGCCACGACACGGACCGCAAGCGCATGCCTCACTACATCGGCCTGGACCTCGGCACGTCGGAACTGAAAGCGCTGCTGCTGCGCGACGATCACACGGTGGTCGCCACCGTCGGCGCGCCGCTCACCGTGCACCGGCCGCAGCCGCTGTGGTCCGAGCAGCACCCGGGCGACTGGTGGGCCGCGTGCGAATCGGTCATGCAGCGCCTGGCGCGCGAACACGCCGACGCGATGGCCGACGTGGCCGCCATCGGCCTGTCGGGGCAGATGCACGGCGCCGTGCTGCTGGACGCGCAGGGCGACGTGCAGCGCCCCGCGATCCTCTGGAACGACGGCCGCAGCGGCACGCAGTGCGAGCGGCTGAACCAGCGCGTGCTGACGCTGCCGCTCGTCACCGGCAACCTCGCGATGCCGGGCTTCACCGCGCCGAAGCTGGTGTGGGTGCGCGAACACGAGCCCGAGGTCTTCGCGCAGCACCGACGCGCGTGCTGCTGCCCAAGGACTGGCTGCGGTTCGAACTCACCGGCGACGCGATCAGCGACATGTCCGACGCCGTCGGCACGTTGTGGCTGGACGTGGCGCGGCGCAAGTGGTCGACGACGATGCTCGACGCCACCGGCCTGAGCCGAAGCGCACATGCCGAGGCTGGTCGAAGGCAGCGCCGTCGGCGGCCACCTGAAGGGCGACCTCGCCAAACGTTGGGGCCTGCCTCATCGCGACGGTGCGGGCATCCCCGTCGCCGGCGGCGGCGGCGACAACGCGGCCAGCGCCGTCGGCATGGGATGCGTCACGCCGGGCCAAGGCTTCGTGTCGCTGGGCACGTCGGGCGTGATCTTCGTCGCCGACGACCGCTTCGCGCCCAATCCTGGTGGCGCGCGCTGCACACCTTCTGCCATGCGCTGCCGGGGCGCTGGCATCGCATGTCGGTGATGCTGTCGGCCGCGAGTGCGCTCACGTGGGCGGCGCGCGCGCTGGGCTTCGACCGACGAAGCGCAACTGCTGCGCGCCGCGGCGAACGTGTCGGCGCAAGAGCGCGAAGCCGCGCCCTTCTTCATGCCCTACCTCGGCGGCGAACGCACGCCGCACAACAACCCCACGATGACGGCTGCGTGGCAAGGCGTGACGCACGCGCACGACCGCGACGCGCTGGCCTACGCGGTGGTCGAAGGCGTGAGCTTCGGCTTGAAGGACGGCTGGCTCGCGTTCGGCGACAGCGCACCTGCAGCCGCGCTGTCAGCGGTCGGCGGCGGCGCGCGCAGCGACTTCTGGCTTCAGATGCTGGCCGATGTGATCGGCGTGCCGATCCGGCGGCATGAAGGTGCGGCGACGGGTGGGGCGCTGGGTGCGGCGCGGCTGGCGTGGCTGGCGAAGGGCGGTGTCGAAGCGCAGGTGTGCACGCAGCCGCCGGTAAGCGCCGAGTTCGGCCAAACCCGGCCGACCCGCTGCTCAGCGCCGCCACGCGGCGTTCAGCGCCGCGCGCCGCTGATCGACGCCCCGCGGAAGGCCGGGTCTTGTCCTCTCCCGCCTCGGGCGAGGGTCTGGGCAACTGGTCGCGCGAGCTGACTGCCATGCTTCGGTCACCAACGACATGCCGACGCTGCGCACGCGCAAACTATCCCCTCTTCAGCGTACGCCGCCTCTCATGCCACATCACGCTGTTTCATCCGCAACTGATCGACCCCTTCCAGCGCGACGCCTTCAACGCCTAAGAACTGGCGTGGCCGGTCACTTCACCTTCCGCGCCTGGGCGACCTTCTCATCGGCTACTTCCTGCCCTACGAAGGCAGCAACGTCGAAGGCTGGGGCCTGATCGCGTTCGACTCGCTCGCGACGTACGAGCGCTACCGGCAGCGTCTGCGAAACGACGACGAGGCGCGAGCCAACTTCGCCTTCGCACAACGCGAGCGATTCATCGTGCGCGCGCCTGCGTCAAGCGCGCTGCTGCTACGGCCACATCGCGGGAGGCTCGGCGTCGCGCTGTTCGACGGCCTGCGTGAACATGGCCTAATCGACGCGCGCGACGACACTGAGGTTATGCCGTCACCGATGCCGGCGGCAAGCGCGCTCGACTCGATCGGCCTCGACGGCGCGTCATGGCAGCGCCGCACGCAACGCGGCGGCGCCACCGCATCGCGTATCGCCTACGGCTGCATCGACTGGTCCGAACGCCGCGACCACATGGCCGGGGCGTTGGCGGTGGCGCTGCATCGGGCACTTCGTCGAACGCGGGTGGTTGCGAAGGCGAGAAGGCGAACGTGCTCTGGATGTGACGCCCACGGGGCGAAAGATGCTTCGGCCATGGCTGTCGGACTCGACCGCGGCTGGTTAGACGGCGCGCGCTGGTAGCCGGGGGCGGGCGCTTCACGCGTGGCTGCCGGGGCTCGAGAGCGCCTGCGCGCAGCGGTGTTGACCCGCGCCTGCGGTGCGCCTTCGAACGACGCGAGAAACGCTGCCCGGTCGTTCTGTTCTGCGGCACCAAGCCTGGTCTGCTTGCCGACCCACGCGCGCAGGCGGTGCAGCGGCTCGTAGGCGGCCAGACACACACCGTCGCGTCGCGCGGCGTGCGCCAGTTCGCGGCACAGCGCGAGCAGTTGCCGCCTGAAGCGATCGACCCCGAGACCGGCCTCGAGCTCGGTGAGCATCTTGTCCATCGCCGGTTGCGAGAACGCGATCGCATTGGCGACGAGATCCTCGTCGGGGCGATACGGATACGAGCGGCAGAAGTCGGCGAGTACGAGCCGCAATTCGGACCATGTGGCGTGGGCTTCGGCGTGGCGCACGATCATCAAGAGGTACGGGCCCGACCACGTCACATTGGCACCGCCGCCGAGCCAGCGGCTCAGGTCCTCACCGAGCGCGAGCCATTGCGCAGCGGAGTGCCAGGGCGATTCCGCACGCGACGCGCCCTGGCCGATGAGCCCGGCACCCGCCAGGTCGGCGAGCAGCAGCGCGCGGTTCGAGCAGTAGGTGGCAAGCGAATGCTGGTTGCCGCCGAGCCCGGCGAGCTCGATCGCATGATGGTTGTACGCCAGCGACTGCGCGGCGCGCTCGACGCGCAGCGTGCGGTTCGCGTCATCGCTCGGCTCGCCCGTCGCCATGCGACGCAAGATCAGCGCCAGCAGGTTGTAGCGCTCGCAATGGCACCAGAGGTTGCTGGCGAAGAACGCGCGCGACGCGATCGGCTCGAGCAGTTCGAGTGCGGCTTCGTAGCGCGCCCCCGGCACCCCCGAGCGCGCTCGGTGGTAGAGGATCCAGGCGCGGCTCAGGATCGACGCCGCGGCCAGTGCCTCGGCATGCCGCTTGGGCAAGTCGCGCGGGCTCTTTGCGCGCAGTGCGTTCTCGGCGCGCCGCCCCACGCGCCTGGCCATGCGCTCGAGTGCCGGCCACTGTTCCGAGATCCGCAAGAGGCGCATCTGGTGCAGCTCGGCCCACAGGTTCACGCGCGGGCTGTGGCGCCCGGTGGGTGTCTTGCGCAGCGCCTGGATGCCAGCGGCGGCCTTCGCGACGTCGCCCACGACCATGTCGCGCTCGGCGTCGACGGTCGTACGGATCGCGCCGCGCAGGTCGGCCTCGGGCACCATCGCCCGCAGCGCGCCGTCGGTGCGCGTCTCGATGCCGAGAAACTCGGCCAGCGTGCGCGGCGTGACTTCGTGACCGCCGAGCGTCAACTTCAGCGTCAGCGGTCGACGCAATGCGATCAGCGATTCGCGCCCCTGCTTCCTGCGCTCGATGAAGTCGGTGCCGAGCGCGGCAGCCAGCGCGTCACGCGCGCGCCCGAGCACCTGCGAGTGGTTGCCGCTGGCGGGCATCGCCGACAACTGCCGATAGATGTCAGCGTGGCGGACCCATGGGTCAGGCGTGAACCGTGCCTCGAGGTACAGCAGGCCAAGAACGTGGGCTGCGTGCACGGGCACGCCCTTCGAAAGGCTTTGGAGATCGACGGTGCGCGTGCGCATATCGCACGATGATGATCCGCCGATTCGCACGGGCAGGCAAGCGCGCCCTCGGTTGCGATGCATACCACTCATCACATGCACGACGGATGCGACGGCGGTGATGCGTGTGATGGATGGCCATGCGCGTCGGCGCGCGCAACTCCCCTTTACAACCACGACGCGATGCCCAACGATCCGTGGGACCGGTCGACTGATCACGTCGACAGCGACACCCACGACAACCGCGCGATGCGACCACGAATCGCTTTTCGCACGACATCGACGACGAGGGGAATACCGCCACCATGCCCGTCCATCCAAAACCCGCGCCCGGCGGTCCATCGAGGCACGCCGCACGCAACCCACACGATGTGCCGCGAACGCGCAGCGAGCGCAGCCGCTGGTACCGCAGGCTGCTCGCCACGCTGCGCGAGGCCGTACCGGGGCAACCCGACGCCGCGCGCACGCTGGCCGGCACGCTCGCGCTTCAACTCGGCGACCCCACGCGCCGCACGCCCGCGTGCGTGCTGCTGAGCGGCCCGCTCGGCAGCGGCACGCGCCAAGCCGCAGCGGCCGTGGTGAAGGCGCTGACCGCGCACGGCTGGGGCAGCGTCGAGCTCGAGCTGTCGCAGATCCGCTTCGACGCGGAAGCGTCCGACATCGACGGCAGCAAGCCGTACTGGAAGGGCGCGCGCCCCGGGCGGCTGACCGCGGCGGTGCACGGGCGCCCGACCACGGTGGCCGTGCTGCACGACATCGACCGCACGTTCGGCGGCGCGCAGCGCAGCCTGCTGCCCGCCGTACGCGACGGCGTGCTGGTCGACAACTACGGCCTGCCGGCCTTCGGCAAGCCGATGCTCATCGACCCGGCCGGGGATGAGCCGACGCGCGTCGACATGAGCCGCTGCGTGCTGCTGTTCAGCGCCTCGCACGGCCACGACGTTTGGTCGCATCCCGACCTGAGCGAGCTGATGGACCGCGATGGCGAAGACCTGAACGGCGTGCGCGGGCTCGTGCTTCACGCCCTGCGTCACGACCACCGCACGCGCAACGGCAGCGAGCAGCAGGTGCTGGACGCGGGCCTGCTCGATTGCCTCGAGAGTCGCGTCGTGCTCTTCAAGCCAGCCCGTTGGGCGACGCTGCGGCATCAGGCCGTGGCCGCGGTGCGCGAAGCCTGCCGCGCTTGCGGCCAGCGCCTGGGCACGCTCGTGGACGTCGACGCCCACACCGCCGACGCGCTCGGCGAGGCGTTTCTCGCGAGCCTGGGCGGGCGCGCCAGCTTCGACCGCGTGACCGCGAGCGAGGTCGAGACGATGCTGCTGTCGCCGCTGACGCGCGGGCTGCTCGACCGGGCCGAAGGGGTGGGTGACGATGCCCACACCGACACCGACGACGACGACGCGACGCCGCAGCGGGTGCGGCTGCACATGTCGAACGACACCATGCACGAGTTGCGAGAGCTGATCGCACCGCACCTGCCCGAGCCGCAAACCAGCCTGCAACGCCGGCGCTTGACGTTGAAGCTCTCGACCACCCTCGAAGCCACCGGCAGCGACCTCGGCCAGCGCAGCGGCGAGTGGACGCTGCACTTCGACCGGCCGCGCCTCGTGCAAGCGCTGATCGCCGAGGACTACGTCGGCGACACCTCGCTGTCGGCCGCGGTGCCGAACGTGCGCTTCGACGACGTCGCAGGCCAGGACGATGCCAAGCGCCATCTGCGCGAGGTCATCCGCCTGTACGCCAGCGCCGACGCGCTGCGCGCCCGCGGGGTCGACCTGCCGCGCGGCGCGGTGCTGCACGGGCCGCCCGGGACCGGCAAGACGCTGCTGGCGCAGGCGATGGCCGCCGAGGCCGGGATGGCCTTCATCGCGACCAGCGGCACCGAGATGCTGCAGCGTCGAGCGCGCGCGTCTCGTGTTTGCGCTGGCGCGCCGCAACGCGCCGGCGATCGTTTTCGTCGACGAGGCCGACGCGCTCGGCCAACGCGGCCGTCAGTCGGGGCTGCACGACGCCGCGATCACGTTCCTGTTGACCGCGATTCAGGGGTTCGACCAGCGCGCGCCGGTGTTCATCCTCGCGGCGAGCAATCGGCCGCAGTTGCTCGACCCTGCGCTCACGCGATCCGGCCGGCTCGAACGCTCGATCCTCGTGGGCGCGCTCGACCGCAAGGGACGCGAGCCGCTGGTCGACCGGCTGATCGCGCTGCTGCCGCCCGCGGAACGCGCCCGCGCCGAAGCGCGCGAGCGCCTGCTCGGGCTTCACCCACGGCATGACCGGTGCCGACCTTGCGCAGGTGGTGCGCACGGCCGGCGTGCAGCTCGTGCTCGCGCCCGAGAACCCGCTGACGCTCGAACGCGCGCTCGAAGTCGTGATGGAGTCCAAGTACGGGCACCGGCTCGACGCGAACCGCCGCCAGAACCTGCGCGAGCGCGTCGCGTTCCACGAGGCCGGGCACGCGATCGCGCACGCGGTGTGGCTGCCCGAAATCGCGATCGAGCAGGTGACGATCGCGGCGCGCGAAAACAAGGAAGGCTTCACCGCCTTCAGCGCAGAAGACTCGAGCCGGATCGTCGAGACGCGGTGCGCGGTGCGCCGGCACATCGGCATCACTGCTGGCCGGGCGCCTGGCCGAGGTGCTGCGCTACGGCACCGACGAGGGGCCGGCGACCGGCAGCAGCGACGACCTCGTGCGCGCGCGCAATGCCGCCTTCGTCGCCGTCGTGCACCACGGGCTTGATGCGAGCATGGGCGAGCTTTCGCTCGCGCGCAGCGACGACGAGGACCGCGCGCTGATGCCCGAGTCGCTGAAGCAGGAGGTGTTCGCGCGCGTGCGCGAGTGGCTCGAGAGTGCGCGCAAGGAAACGCTCGAGATGCTCGAGTCCCACTGGCAGGCGGTGCAGACGCTGGCCGCCGAACTGCTCGAGCACGAATACGTGCCCGGTGCACGGGTTATGGACATCCTGCGCGGCTGCCGGGGAGCATGACGTTCTCGATGCCGCAGCCGGTCTTGCCGGGCCTCGCCAGCGTTCCCCTCAGATGCCCGAACGGCGTTCGACACCACGGCGCATCCACACGAGGCAGCCTTGCAAACCGGCTCGGGAACGTTTCTCACGCGCGTCGTCTTGCGCAACTACAAAGCATCTAATTTTGCGATGTCGCCTTGCATCCCCTGACCTACCTTGTCGGCCTCAACGGCTCGGGCAAGAGCAACTTCCTCGACCGTTGCATCTGGTTCGAATGCGCTCTACGGCTCGCTCGACAACGCGATGCACCAGCGCGGCGGTCTGGGCGTGATCCGCAGGCGCTCGAGCGGTCACCCCACTCACTTCGCTCGCTGCAGCCAGAGCGGGATGGGAGGATGGGTTCTCGTTCTGCTGACGCGGACGACGATTGCCCTGCGACCAAAGCGCCCGAAATCTCGAACCGTGCGCGCGCCGTGGTACCTATCGCCCTGTCTCGGTCGTCCTGGCGAATCGTGAGTACGAAGCCTGGTTCATCGCGGCTGCCGCATCACTCGAGGGCTGCCGTGGGTTCAGTGCCGGTCCCGCCGCAGGGGTCGACGCCGAGGTTCCTCGTGGAGCGAAAGGCTGGATCAAGCAGCGTATGGCCGACCGCAGCTACAGCGAAGTGCGAGATCAACCCGCCTTCTCGGCGGCGATGAATCTGGAACGGGCCTACGCAGGCAGCCGCTCGTTCAGGAAGCTGTGCGCGGAGTGGGACCGCTCGATCAGCTGAGTGGGCGCAGGGGACTTGCGCGTCCATCTGCCGGGTTGCAGACGCTGGCAGGGGAACTTCTCGAGCCGGGTCACTAAGATCGCGCCGCCATCCGCAGACCCGTCGTGACCCCACCTCGCTCCTCGCACCCGCGACGCGTCTTCGTGCTCGGCGCCACCGGCACGATCGGCCGCGCCACCGTGCGCGCGCTGGTGCGGCGCGGTCACGAGGTGGTGTGTTTCGTGCGCCCGCGCGCCGGCGTCGGCGGCGCGCTCGGCGCCGCGACGACAGCGCGCGGCTGCTGCCCGGCGCCACGGTGCGCGTCGGCGATGTCAGCGACCCGGCCTCGCTGGCGCGCGACGGCTTTCGCGGCGAGCGCTTCGACGCGCTGGTGTCCTGCCTGGCCTCGCGCACCGGCGCGCCGCGCGATGCCTGGGCCATCGACCACCAGGCGCATGTGCACGCGCTGGCCGCGGCGCAGGCACGCCGGCGTCGCGCACGTCGTGCTGCTGTCGGCGATCTGCGTGCAAAAGCCGCGGCTCGCCTTTCAGCACGCCAAGCTGGCCTTCGAGAAGGCGCTGATCGAGTCCGGCCTGCGCTACTCGATCGTGCGGCCCGACGGCGTTCTTCAAGTCGCTGTCGGGGCAGATCGAGCGGGTGAAGCAGCGGCAAGCCCTTCCTGGTGTTCGGCGACGGCACGCTGACGGCCTGCAAGCCGATCAGCGACGACGACCTGGCCGACTACCTCGCCGACTGCCTCGACGACCCCAGCCGCCACAACCGCGTGCTGCCGATCGGCGGGCCGGGCGAGGCGATCACGCCGCGGCAGCAGGGCGAGCACCTGTTCGCGCTGCTCGGCCAGCCGCCGCGCTTCAGGCAGGTGCCGGTGGCGCTGCTCGACGTGATCATCGGCGTGCTCGGCACGGCCGGGCGCGTGCTGCCCGCGCTGGCCGCCAAGGCCGAACTGGCGCGCATCGGCCGCTACTACGCGACCGAATCGATGCTGGTGCTCGATCCCGCCACCGGCCGCTACGACGCCGCGGCCACGCCCTCGACGGGCACCGAGACGCTGTGCGACTACTACGCAGCGCTGGTCCGCGGCGCCGCGGTTGCCGAGCGCGGCGAACACGCCGTGTCCTGGCTGTCGACGTCTAGGAGGGCGCGTCACGACCGCGGTCACACGATCGAAGTCGATGAACCCCCGCTCGACGTTCGTCGACACCAGCTTCGCGCGCACCTTGTCGCCCACGCGCAGCGGCTGCCGCGTGCGCAGCAGCCCTTCGGCCGGCGGGTCGAACACGCGCACCCAGGTGTTGCCCTTCGCCGAGGCCGGTGACCACGCCGTCGAAGACGCGGCCGACCATGCCCTGCAGCAGCATCGCGGCTTCGCTCTTGCGCATGCGGCGCTCGACCTTGTTGGCGTCGTCTTCCTGCGTCGGTGCAGTGCGCGGCGATGTGCGCGAGCTCGGCGTTCGAGTAGGGCGGGCCTCGTCGGCCAGCGTCGCCTTGAGCAGGCGCTGCGTCACCAGGTCGGGATAGCGGCGGTTGGGCGCGGTCTGTGCGTGTAGTCGCGCACCGCCAGGCCGAAGTGGCCGATCTTCGGCCCGCCCGGAATCTCGACGACGTATTCGCCCGAGCCCATCAGCTTGATGATCACGAGGCGACAGGTCCGGGAAACGCAGCGGGTCGAGCTTGCGCTGCTTCGCCAGGAAGTGCTTCGAGCGCGAGCGCGTCGGGCTCGAGCGGCAGCTTCTCGCCGTACTCGGCCGCCACCTCGACGATGCGCGCCCACTGCTCGGGCGACTTGACGACGCGGCGGATGCGCGGCGCGCCGCTTGCCCGCGAGGTACGCGCGCCGTGACGCCGTTGGTCGCGATCATGAATTCCTCGATCAGCTGGCGCGCGCGGTTCTGCACCTGCTGGCGGATCGCGGTGACGTGCTCGTCCTTCGGATCGAACTGCGCTTCGGCTGGAAGGTCTGGAACTCGAGCGCGCCGCTGTTCGCGCCGCCGCGCGCGCAACTGCTGCGCGACCGAATCCTGCGTGCGGATCTGGTCGTCCAGCTTCGCCGCCTCGGCCGCCTTCGGCAGCGGCGCCCTTGCCGTCGATCCACTCCGACACCGCGTCGTACGCGAGCTGCGCGTGGTTGTGCACGCGCGCGCGCGATCAGCCGTCGACTGCGCGATCGTGCCGTCGGGCTTCACGTCCATCGACGTCACCACCGCCAGGCGATCCTCGCCCGGGTTCAGCGACGTGAAGTCGGTCGACAGCTTCTCGGGCAGCATCGGAAAGATGCGCGCCGACGTGTAGACGCTGGTCGTGTTGATGCGCGCGTGCTGGTCGA
Organism: uncultured beta proteobacterium; assembly: GCA_963738615.1. Taxonomy (GTDB): domain Bacteria; phylum Pseudomonadota; class Gammaproteobacteria; order Burkholderiales; family Burkholderiaceae_C; genus CAVTWY01. The sequence continues at coordinate 38,814 of CAVTXI010000001.1, read as the reverse complement.
TCGGCGAATCCTTCTTCACCAGCGCGTCGACATCGGCGATCGCGACCATGATGCGCACCGCGCCGCCGGGCAGCACCTCGCACGACCGTGAGCTGGTCGAGGTCGCGCGAGTCGTCGTTGTCGATCGAGCACCACGGCAGCGATCGCAGGTCCTGGATGTGCGCGCCGCCTTCGTCGCTCGGGCCGTCGATCTTCTCGAGCTGGCCTTTCACCGCGTTCGAGAAGAAGGGCTCGAGCCCGCCTTCGCGCATCGCGATCACGGCCAGATCGGCCAGTTCTTCGCGCTGGTGTTGGCGCATGGGCGCTCCTCGCGTGGGGATGGTGCGACGAGTATGCATGCGGCACGGGTGTCTCGTTCATTGCGGTCCATTGCTGGAAAAACGAGCAATTGCGGCTTTTTCCAGCAATCAACAGCAATGGCGCCTCCGTGACGAGTGGGCGCCGCAGCGAGCGCCGCGCCGCGCTGCTGCTCAACGCGCGACCACGTCGACCTCTTCGTCGTCGGCGGGCTCGAGCAGGCCGATCCACTCGTCCAGCGTCGCGATCAACCCCGCCACGCGCGCTTTGCCCAGCCGCGATTCGAGGCGTGCGTAGGTCGCTTCGACTTCGGGCGCGATGCGCCCCGCCAGCTTGCGGCTCGCGGGCGTCAGCGACACGAGCTGGCGCCGCTGATCGTGGTCGAGACGTTCGCGCTGCACCAGACCCAGCTCTTCCATGCGCGCGAGCACGCCCGCGAGGCTGGGGCTCGAGATGCCGCACAGCGTGACGATCTGGCGCGGCTCGAGCGGGCCGGTCTCGAGCAGCGCGCGCACGATGCGCCACTGCTGCTCGGTCACGCCGTGCGCGTTCAGAAGCGGCCGGAACTGCGCCAGCACGCGTTCGCGCGCCTGAAGCAGCAGCAGCGGCAGGTTCGGGTAGCGGATCGGGCCGTCGGCCGCGGAACGCCGCCTTGCGCCGCGCCGCGCCGGCGCGGCCGGCAGGCGGTGCGGCGACGCCTTTGCTTCTTGGCGTGCGAGTCGCGGCGCGCTGCGCGGTTCGAGCGTGCGTCCGCCCGTGGGCAACCGGGATCGGACCGGTATCGAAGGCGTCGTGGGCATCGCTTGACTCGCTAAGATGTGAACGATTATATTGCTCACATCTTAGCGATCAAGCCCGCCTTCGCGCCGACCGCTCGCGCTGAACGCCACCTTCGATCTGCCCGCCTGGCGCGCGCTGCCCTCGATGGCCGCCACGCCGTGGCGCCTGTCCGGCACCGTGATCGGCGTGCTGGCGAATGACCCCGCGATGCTGGCGGCGATGGGCGACGCTGTCAACGCGCCGCCGTACAAGGCGCCGCCGCGCGCGCCGGTGCTGTACCTGAAGCCGCGCAACACGCTGCTGGGGCCGCCGCGCGTGCCTGCGGGCGTCGATGCGCTCGAGGTCGGCGCATCGCTCGGCATCGTGATCGGCCGCGCGGCGCGCCGCGTTGCGGCGGCGCGAGGCGCTCGACCACGTCGCGGGCTGGACGCTCGTCGTCGACCTCTTCGTGCCGCATGACGACGTGTACCGGCCGAACGTGCGCCTGCGCGCGCTCGACGGCTCGTGCCTCGTCGGCCCGGCGGTCGCGCCGCGTGACGCGCTGCGCGACCCCGACGCGCTCACGATCGACGTCCAGGTCGGCGACGCGGCGCCGCGGCAGATCACCACCGCGGGCATGCGCCGCAACGTCGCGACGCTGATCCAGGATGTGAGCGAGTTCATGACGCTGCACCCGGGCGACGTGCTGATGCTCGGCGCGCGCCACGCGATGCCGCGCGTTGCCGCGGGACAGCGCCTGCGCGTGCATGCCGACGGCCTGGGCACGCTCGAAGCCGAGTGGGAGCCGCCGACGCATGAGGACCGCCCGCGTCGCCTACGCCGGCGCCATCCACCACGCCGTTGCCGCATGCCGATGGCCTGCAACTGCCCGACGGCCGCGTGCTGCACGAAGACGCCGTCGTGTGGCTGCCGCCGTTCGAACCCGGCACGATCATCGCGCTGGGCCTGAACTACGCCGACCACGTGAAGGAGCTGGCGAAGGAACTCACCTCGGCGGCAAGGACGGCAAGAAGGACGAGCCGCTCGTCTTCCTGAAAACCCCCGGCGCGCTGATCGGCCACCGCGGCATCACGCCGCGGCCGGCGCACGCGACCTTCATGCACTACGAATGCGAACTCGCGGTCGTGATCGGGCGCCGCGCGCCACGTGAAGCGCGCCGACGCGCTGCACCACGTCGCCGGCTACACCGTCTGCAACGACTACGCGGTGCGCGACGACCTCGAGAACTGGTACCGCCCGAACCTGCGCGCGAAGAACCGCGACGCCGCACCGTGCTCGGCCCCTGGCTCGTCAGACGCCGACGAAGTGAGCGACCCGCAGGCGCTGGCGCTGCGCACGCTCGTCAACGGCAAGGTCACGCAGCAAGGCAACACCGCGAACATGGTTCACGACGTGGCCGACGCTGATCGAATACCTGTCGGCTTCATGACCCTGCTGCCCGGCGACGTCATCCTCACCGGCACGCCCGAAGGCGTGGTGAACGTGAACGCCGGCGACGAGGTGGTGTGCGAGATCGACGGCGTCGGCCGGCTCGTCAACACGCTCGTCGCCGAACAGCCTTCGCTGAGGCGAATCAGACATGACCATCGACCACCTCATCGCCGGCAAGCCGCGCACGTGCCGACCGCCGCTTCGACACTGTCGACCCCGCAACGCAGGAGGTGCTGGCCGAGGTCGCCGCCGGCGACGCCGCCGCAGTGAACGAAGCCGTCGCCGCCGCCAAAGCCGCGTTCCCCGCGTGGGCCGCGCGCCCGCCGACCGAACGCGCGGCGCTGATGCGCAAACTGGGCGACCTGATCACGAAGCACGTGCCCGAGCTGTCGCGCACCGAGACGACGCGACACCGGCCAGGTCATCACGCAGACCGGCAAACAACTCGTGCCGCGCGCCGCCGACAACTTCCACTACTTCGCCGAGATGTGCACGCGCGTCGACGGCCACACCTACCCGACGCCGACGCACCTGAACTACACGCTCTTCCACCCGGTCGGCGTGTGCGCGTTGATCTCGCCTTGGAACGTGCCCTTCATGACCGCGACGTGGAAGGTCGCGCCGTGCCTGGCCTTCGGCAACACCGCGGTGCTGAAGATGAGCGAGTTGTCGCCGATGACCGCCGCGCGCCTGGGCGAACTCGCGCTCGAGGCCGGCATCCCGCCCGGCGTGCTCAACGTCGTGCACGGCTTCGGCAAGGAAGCGGGCGAGCCGCTGTGCGCGCACCCCGATGTGCGCGCGATCAGCTTCACCGGCTCGACCGTCACCGGCAACCGCATCGTTCAGGCGCGGGGCTGAAGAAGTTCAGCATGGAGCTCGGCGGCAAGAGCCCCTTCGTCGTCTTCGCCGACGCCGACCTCTCACGCGCGATCGACGCCGCGATCTTCATGATCTTCAGCAACAACGGCGAACGCTGCACCGCGGGCAGCCGCATCCTGGTGCAGCGAAGCATCTACGCCGACTTCGCATCGCAGTTCGCCGAGCGCGCGAAGCGCATCACGGTCGGCGACCCGCTCGACGAGCAGACGATCGTCGGCCCGATGATCAGCCAGGGCCACCTGGCGAAGGTGCGCAGCTACATCGAGCTGGGCCCGAAGGAAGGCGCGACGATGCTGTGCGGCGGCATCGACGCGCCCGTCGTACGCCGCCGCGCTGCCCGCGCGCGTCGCAAAGGCAACTACGTCTGGCCGACCGTCTTCGCCGACGTCGACAACCGCATGCGCATCGCGCAGGAAGAGATCTTCGGCCCGGTCGCGTGCCTGATCCCCTTCGACGACGAGGCCGACGCGATCCGCATCGCCAACGACATCGCCTACGGCCTGTCGAGCTACGTCTGGACCGAAAACCTCGGCCGCGCGCACCGCGTCGCCGCGGCGATCGAAGCGGGCATGTGTTTCGTCAACAGCCAGAACGTGCGCGACCTGCGGCAGCCTTTCGGCGGCACGAAGGCCAGCGGCGTGGGGCGCGAAGGCGGCACGTGGAGCTACGAGGTGTTTCTCGAGCCGAAGAACGTCGCGGTGTCGCTGGGGTCGCATCACATTCCGCATTGGGGTGTGTGAGTCGCCGCGAGTGTGCGAACTCGACCGATGAAGTCCCGGCAAGCAGACCGATGAAGGAAGCCTCGATGAGCTATGTGGTCCAGGTCTGGGAGCAGGAGCCCGGCGTGCCATTCGCGACGACGTGGGAAGAGGTTGGAGGCGATGTCCACCGACAAGGCGTGCGCGGTCAGAACCCCAAGTTCCTTGCGCTCAGCGCCAAGCTGCTCGAGCACTTTCCGTTCGACGAAAGTAGAAGCGACGACAAGCGCTACTGGCTCGACGGCAGCATCGACGGCCGCACCGACCACGCGGTGTGGGGCATCGGCATCGACACCAAGGGCCCGCTCGACACGGTGCAGGCCTTCGTCGCGGTCGAAGGCGAACCGGCTCGCCCTGAACATGTTCGACGAACAGGCCGGTGAGGTGCAACTTACACAACGGCACCAAGCTGTGCCTGCACGATCGCGGCTGGTGTGTTCAGGCGCTCGTCGACCTCGAGGTCTACAAGGATCCGGTGGCAGCTCGCTACGGGTTCCAGCGCCTGGCCGCCGGCGGCAACCGCTACGCCCAACGCACCCTGGGCGTCGTGTTCTGGCATGGCGGCAGCAGGGGCATGGCGCCCAACCGCGTGCTGGGCAGCGCGCTGGTTTGTCTGTCCGGTGCTGATGACGCAGAGTCGATGCGCCGCGAGCTCGGCCCCGAGCAGGACGCCGCGCGCGCAGCGCTGCTTGCGCGCATGCAGCCACCGGCCGACCTCGACGCGGTGATCGACGACTACCTCGCCGACGTTCGAACGCCGCTTCGAAGAAGGCGATGCCGCGGCGCGCCGCGACGACCTCGCCACCGCCCGCGCGCACCTGATGCCGCTGGCCGAAGAAGGTCATCCGCGCGCACAGATGATCGTCTCGCTGATGCACAGCGACGGCCACGGCGTGCCGAAGAACCCGGCCGAAGCCGTGAAGTGGGTCCGGCGCGCCGCCGCCGCAGGCCTGGCTGACGCCCTGTACCAACTCGGCAGCTTCTACGAGCAAGGCTTCGGCGTCAGACGCGATCCACGGCGCATGCGGCGCAGTGGTACTCTGCAGGCTGCGCGCCAATATGGCAAGGACGGCGCAGGCGAGCGCTCGGCGCGGTCGTTCCTTGCCCATCAGGACGCGAGCACGTTGGCGTCTGGCGTGGCTGCCGCCGATGTCGCCGCCGCGCTCGATGCGCTCCAGGTCCAGGCTGCCGAGGGCGATGCCAACGCCGCGTTCGAACTCGGTGAGGCCCACTTTCACGGCCGCCACAACGACCGGCCACTTCCGCGCAACACGGCCGAGGCCGCGCGTTGGTACCAGCAGGCCGCTCACCCAGACCACCCGATGGCCTGCTTCTCGCTCGGCAGCCTGCTCGCTCGAAGGGGCGACGGCGTCATCGCACTCGTCGTCGGCGCGATTTGGCCGTGGGTCTGGGTGGTGCTCTCCTCGAACAGCGTAGGCCCCAGGTTCGTAAGGTACGCGCTGGTCATGCTGGGCACGTTGTCCGCTCTCTACGGCGCCTGGCGCGCCTCGCGCAAGCTCGAGTGGAGCCGCACCCCATCGCTGCTGTGGATGATGTTGGCGGCGATACCGGTCGTCGGCACAGTGGCCTGCGCGCTGCTGCTCGTGGGTACGGCTGCCGCCCAGCTACCCGGGCCTCTCGGTAATACAATGCAGCTACGTAATACTTTCCGGAGACTCGTTCATGACACCTGCCGTCACCATCAAGGGCCAGGTCACCATCCCGAAGCCGATTCGCGACTTTCTCGATATCGGCCCGGGCAGCCGAATCGAATTCGAGCCGTTGCCCGACGGGCGCGTTGCGATCAGACCCGTGGCGCCCAAACGCAAGCGCAAGGCGGCGGAGTCGATCGCGAAAGACGATCCGCTTGCCAAGTGGGTCGGCGCCGCCAGCGGCGGCGCGAGCACCGATGCGCTGATGCGGATGACCCGCGGCAAGGACTGGAATCGGCCGTGATCTTCGTGGACACGAACGTCCTCGTCGACGTGCTGAGCGCCGATCCGCGTTGGATGCCATGGTCGTTGTCCCAGCTGGCGAAGGCAAGGTCGATCGACGCCCTCGGCATCAACCTGATCGTCTATGCCGAGTTGTGCACGCATGAACCGACCGCTGCGCTGATCGACGAGTTCCTGGCCGACAGCAAGATCGCGTTGTTGCCCCTCACCACCGACGCGGCACGGCGTGCCGCCACCGCGTTCCTCGCCTACCGACGGCGCAAGGGCGTCAAGACGGGCGTGCTGGCCGACTTCTTCATCGGCGCGCACGCGCTCGTCGACGGCCACACGCTGCTCGACGCGCGACGCGGCCCGCTACCGAACCTACTTCAAAGGCCTCAAGCTGATCTGCCCCTGAGAGCCGCCAAGGAACACGAACGAAGGATCAACCGACCATGGGCAAGCTCGCACTCGCCGCCAAGATCACCCACGTCCCGTCGATGTACCTGAGCGAACTCGACGGCCCGCGCAAGGGCACGCGGCAAGCCGCCATCGACGGCCACCTCGAGATCGGCCGCCGCTGCCGCGAACTGGGCGTCGACACCATCGTCGTGTTCGACACGCACTGGCTCGTCAACGCCAACTACCACGTCAACTGCGCGCCGCACTTCAAGGGCATGTACACCAGCAACGAGCTGCCGCACTTCATCAGCAACATGGCCTATGAGTTTCCGGGCAACCCGGCGCTCGGCAAGCTGCTCGCGCAAGGCGTGCAACGAGCACGGCGTGGAAACGCTGGCGCACGACGCCACCACGCTGAACCCCGAGTACGGCACGCTGGTGCCGATGCGCTACATGAACGCCGACCAGCACTTCAAGGTCGTCTCGGTCTCGGCGCTGTGCATGGCGCACTACCTGGACGACAGCGCGCGGCTGGGCTGGGCGATCCGCCGCGCGATCGAGGACCACTACGACGGCACGGTCGCGATCTTCGCCAGCGGCTCGCTGTCGCACCGCTTCGCGCAGAACGGCCTGGCGCCCGAGTACGCGTTCAAGATCTGGAGCCCGTTCCTCGAACGCTCGACCACGACGTGGTCGAGCATGTGGCAGCGCGGCGCAGTGGAACGACTTCTGCGACCATGCTGCCCGAGTACGCCGCCAAGGGCCACGGCGAAGGCTTCATGCACGACACCGCGATGCTGCTGGGCGCGCTGGGCTGGTCGGCCTACGATGGCAAGGCCGAGGTCATCACGCCGTACTTCGGCGCGTCGGGCACGGGGCAGATCAACGCGGTGTTCCCGGTCACGCCGCAAGACGGCGCCGCGATCCCGAAGCCGTGGCGTCGGCGGCCACGGGTTACACGGCGGTGTCGACGCGGCTCTGATCCGCAGCCGTTCGATCATCGAAACTCGACGCCATGCCGCACCTCGTCATCCTGTACACGCCGCAACCTCGACGCCGACACCGACATGACGGCGCTGTGCCGCACGCTCGCCGATACGATGCTCGCCGTGCAGCGACGAGGACGGGCAGCCGGTCTTCCCCATCGGCGGCGTGCGCGTGCTCGCCTACCCGGCGGCGCACCACGCGGTGGCCGACGGCAGCGGCGACTACGCGTTCTGCTACCTGAACCTGCGCATGGCGCGCGGGCGCAGCGCGGCCACGCAGCAAGGCCGCGGCGACGCGCTGGTGCGCCACGGCGCGCAGCGCACTTCGCGCCGGTGCTGGCGCGGCGCCCCGTCGGCCTCACGTTGCAGGTCGACGAAGGGCCCGAGGTCTTCGACGGCAAGCTCGGCAACCTGCACGCGCACTTCGCGGCAAGAGCGAGCGGCGCCGAACGATGAACAAGCTCGCCAAGGCCCTCCCCCGCGTCGCGAACATCGCACGCACCGGCAACCACGCCGCCAAGCACCTCGACCTGCCGACGATCGATGACCTGGCCGCGTTCCTCGCGCCGTTCTCGGCCAGGACCCTGCGGCTCGACGATGCGCACGCGCTCGACATCGGCTGCGGCGAGGCGCCCTACAACCCTTTCGGTGCGCGCACCACGAACGGCGTGGACCTGCGCGCGAACGCGGCGACACGACGTCCCGAACAACGTGCGATACGCCGACCTCACCGTCGAGCCGATCCCTTTCGGCGACGGCGCCTTCGACTTCGTCACCGCCTTCGACTTCGTCGAGCACGTACCGCGCGTCATCTACCTGCCGCAGCGGCGCTTCCCGTTCGTCGCGCTGATGGACGAGGTATGGCGCGTGCTGCGCCCGGGCGGCCTGTTCCTGTCGCACACACCGGTGTACCCGTACTCCGAGTCGTTCCGCGACCCGACGCACACCAACATCGTCAGCTACGAGACGTTCTCGATGTACTTTGCCGGCGCCGACCCCAAGGCGCGCATGTACGGCTTCGAAGGCAACTTCGACATGGTGATCGAGGGCAGCCGCGCGCCACATCTGGTGAGCCTGATGCGCAAGCGCTGACGGCGACGGCAGCACCTCGACAACAGCACCTAACAGCACGACCTCGCCACCCATGCTCGACCAAGCCACGATCGACGCCGTCGCCAAGCGTCTTTACGACGCGCGCAAGTCACGCACCGCCGTGCGCCACGTCTCGCGCGAGCACCCCGGCATGACGATCGACGACGGCTACGCGATCCAGCGCGCGTGGGTGAAGCTCGAGCTGGCCGACGGGCATCGCATCCGCGGACGCAAGATCGGGCTCACGTCGCGCGCGATGCAGCTGTCGAGCCAGATCGACGAGCCCGATTTCGCGCCGCTGATGAGCGACATGTTCTTCGCGCAGGGCGCCGATATTCCCATCGACCGCTTCATCGCCCCGCGCGTGGAAGTCGAACTCGCGTTCGTGCTCGGCCGCGAGCTGCGCGGCCATGGTGCAACCGGCTCTGGTGCGACGATCTTCGACGTGCTGGCCGCGACCGAGTACATCTCGCCCTGCGCCTCAAGATCATCGACGCGCGCATCGAGCAGTTCGACCGCGAGACCAAGGCGCCCGCGCAAGGTCTTCGACACGATCAGCGACTTCGCCGCCAACGCCGGCATCGTGCTCGGCGGCCGGCCGGTGAAGCCCGACGCCGGTCGACCTGCGCTGGGTGGGCGCGGATGCTCTTCAAGAACGGCGTGGTCGAAGAGACGGGGCTTGTCTGCGGGCGTGCTGAACCATCCCGCCGACCGGCGTCGCGTGGCTCGCGAACAAGATCGCGCCGTACGACGAGAGGCTCGAGGCGGGCGACGTTGTGCTTGGCGGGCTCGTTCACGCCGACGCGGCGCGGTGCGCGGCGACACGCTGCATGCGGACTACGGGCCGCTGGGGACGGTGTCGTTCCGGTTTGCCTGAGACCTTTGCATCGCGTCGCGTACCCTCGGTCGATGGACACCCGCCGCGCGATCGACGCACAGGCCTTCTTTCTCACCACCCTCCTCTGCCTGATCTGGGGCGTCCAGCAGGTCGCGATCAAGTTCGCGGCACCGACATCCCGCCGCTGATGCAGATCGGCATCCGCTCGGGCATCGCCGCACTGCTGGTCGCACTCGCGATGCGCTGGCAGGGCGAGGCGGTATTCGTAAGCGACGGCTCGGGCAACGCCGGCATGGCCGCGGGGCTGCTCTTCGCGATCGAGTTCGTGCTGATCGGCGAAGGGCTGCGGTACACGAGCGCGTCGCACATGGTCGTCTTTCTCTACACCGCGCCGGTGTTCGCGGCGCTAGGCCTGCACGCGACGCTGCCGAGCGAGCGCCTGGCGCCGCGTGCAGTGGGCCGGCATCGCGCTCGCGTTCGCGGGGATCCTCGTCGCCTTCCTGATGCGTGGAGGGACTTCGAGCGCCGCGGCAACGTCCGGCAGCAACGTGCTGCTCGGCGACGCGCTCGCACTCGCCGCGGGCATTGCGTGGGGCGCGACGACCGTGATCATCCGCAACTCGGTGCTCGCGCGCGCGTCGGCCAAGCGCACGCTGCTGTATCAATTGGTCGGTGCGTGCGTGCTCGCGTTGATGGTCGCGATGGTGTCGGGCCAATGGGGCTGGCGCGTCACGCCGATGTCGCTCGCAAGCATGACCTTCCAGACCTTCGTCGTCGCGTTCTTCAGCTACCTCGCGTGGTTCTGGCTCATGCGCCGGTACCTGGCATCGCGCCTGGGCGTGTTCACATTCATGTCGCCGCTGTTCGGCGTGACGTTTGGCGTCACGCTGCTGGGCGAGACGCTCGAGCCGAGCTTCGTGGTCGGTGCGGTCATGGTGCTGACGGGGGTGGTGATGGTGAGCGGGTATGACTGGGTGCGCGGGCCGGTCATGCGCCAGGAGGCCCGCTGAGCGCGCAGGGTAAGAGAGAGCCGCTCACGCCGCGCCGCGGCTCAACGGCGGCCCCGTGTCGTGCGCTTCCCCGTTGGGGGTCTTGCATCGATCGCGTCATAGCGCTCGCGCGCCCTCGCGGCGTCTGTATCGAGCAAGGCGAAGGCGTCGGCATACCACCATCGAGTCAGCGCGTCGGTCTGAATCGCGGCGTTCCGAAGCGATCTGAAGACGCTGAAGCGCGACGTCCTCGGCCCGATGCCAGCTGCCGAGCGCCTGCGCTGCCTCGCGATACAGGCCCGCACCGTGTTCGCGATCGAAGGCACGAAGCTACGCCTCGATCTGGTGGCCGCCTTCACGGCAAGCTGCAATGAGGATTCGGCCGTGAACTGCATGATGGATCGATCGCAAGCTCCGAGCATGAAGGGACGAGCTTGTCGACGAGCCCGTGCAGACACAGACGGTGGCGCGAGCGAAACGTCAGGCCCGGCGGCGAGGATGCGCGTTGAAGGACCCGGATCGCCAGTCCGAACGTGTTCATTCCGCAGCAGCAAACCGCGTGTTCGTCAAGTGGGAGCATCGGGCAGCCAGCCCCATGACGGGGACCGCAGGTTGCGGCCACTCCCAACCGTCGTGCGCCGCGACGCCGCAGTTCAATCCACGCACGCGATGCCACTACGTGGAGACTGTCATGTCGGATGTCGGTGCGTCTTCTTCAGCGGGTTCCTCGTCCGGCGCATCGGCTTCCGCAGCCGGCGCATCGACATCGGCCAACAGCGCTTCGAGCGGCTCGGGTTCCACCGCTTCGGACGCGTCGGGCGTCGGCTCAACGAGCAGCGCCAATGCCGGCGGCGCGTCGTCGCCGACCAGCGCCGAGTCGATGGCGAACGCGAACACGCCGAGCCAGTCGCTCGCGGACGCGAACACGCCAAGCCAGTCGTGCCGCGGCCAGTACGCCCGGCGAAACGCTGGCGAACGCGGCGACGCCGATCGATTCGATGCGCCAGGTACCGCACCACCGCCGAAAAGCTCGCCGGGGACGGCACCGCCGGCCGGCATCGGGCCGATGTCCACGCCAGCGCCAACGACATCGCCGGTTGCCGACGTTGCGCCGCCCGCATCATGGGCCGAGAGGCCTTGGCCGACAGCTCGGCGTGCCGCCCGAACAAGTCGAGCCCGCGTTCTACCAACAGCCGGGCGTCTACGTGAGCACGATCCAAGGCGTACCGGACGACGGCACGCACACCGGCATGACCGAAACGCCGCCCGCGCCAACGGCTTCAGCGAAAGCTTCACGCAAGCGGTCGCGCGCAACGCCACACCGACGCGACGCACTACGACAACGACGCTGCGCACGCGTACAACTTCAGCCGCGACGCCACGCTTGCCCGCGCTGCCGATCTCGGCGCACAGGTCAAGGCGGCGACCGACGCGCTGGTGAACGCCAAGACCGACGCGGTGCAACGCGCGGCGACGGACCAGCTGGCAAGGGCATTCGGCGCATACGAGCATCTCGTTCAGGACAACTGGGCCCACGGCGGCACCGATCGCGCTCAGCACTACGGCGCCAATGTCGACGCCAACGCCGACTCGATCGCGGCGGGCCAGCGCGAAGCCCGCGCCACGTTCGCCGAGTTCGGCGCCTATCTGCAGTCGCGCGGGATCGACCCGGCCACGCTCGACGGCGGGCCTCGCCCCACCATCAGCGGCCCGCCGATGGCAACCGCGATCGGCGATCAAATGGGCGCGCCGAACTGGGACGGCGTCGATCGGATGTGGAACCGCGCCGAGATGGCCGACCAGATCCGCGCACAGTTCAACGGCCAGCTTTCCATGGGCACGCACCCCGTGCCGCAATAGGCCGATCGGCCCCACATGTCGTCGCGCGGCAGGCGCGACGAGGGATCGGCCCGTGAACTCCATCGCGGCGAGCGCTTCGTCGCGTACCGTTTGACGCGGCGCAAACCACTCGCGGCGCGGATCGCAAGAATCGAAGCCATCACTTCAGGAGGTCGCGCCATGTCCCGTGCCGTTCGCCGCCCCGTGCGGCCCAGCGTCGTCGCGGCGGTCACGCTGCACGAGTTCGAAGCGCTGGACCGCACCGACGCGCAGGTTGTCGACCAGTTGCGGCAACTCGAGAAGCTCGTCGACCGCGTCGACGACGAAGGCCTTGACGATGACGCACGCGCGCTGGCCGCGTCGATCCTCGCGTTCTTCGACAGCACCGCCCACGCGCACCACGAAGAAGAGGAGCGCGTCGTCTTTCCGCCGCTGCTGGCCAGCGACGACGCCGCGCTGGTGCAGCACGTGCAGCGCCTTCAGCAGGATCACGCCTGGCTCGAGGAAGACTGGCACACGCTGCGCCCGCACCTCGCCGCCATCGCCGGGGGCCAGGCCTGGTACGAGCCCGAGGTGCTGCGCCAGGGCTGCGAGGTGTTCGGCGCGCTCTACCTTGAGCACATCGCGCTCGAAGAGTCGCTGATCTATCCGGCGTCGAAAGAGCAGCAGTTGCGCGACGCTGCTTCGGCGCAAAGGCGCGCCGCGAAGGCGAACTGAACGATCGCGGCGTCGAAGGGCATCAGGGCCGCTGCGCGACGTTAAGACTCTTTACACTGGCGCGGCCGATCAACGATTCGAACCGCGCCCGGATGAGCACACTCTTCACCCCCTGGTCGATCGGCCCCCTGACGCTGTCCAACCGCATCGTCATCGCGCCGATGTGCCAGTACTCGGCCGACGGCGACGGCTCGGCCACCGACTGGCACCTGATGCACCTGGGGTCGATGGCGCTGTCGGGCGCGGGCCTGCTGATCGTCGAAGCCACCGCGGTCTCGGCCGAAGGCCGTATCACCGCGCCGACCTGGGGCTGTACAGCGACGCGAACGAAGCGGCGCTGGCGCGCGTGATGAACGCGATTCGCCGCCACGCGCCGATCCCGTGGCGATCCAGCTGGCGCATGCCGGGCCGCAAGGCGTCGAGCCGCGTGCCGTGGGAAGGCGGCGCGCAGGTCGCGCCGGCCGACCCGGCGGCTGGCAGGCCGTGGCGCCGTCGGCGCTGGCGCACACCGACGGTGAGACGCGCCCGCGGCGCTGGACGCGAGCGGGCATCGACGCGGTGACGCGACGACTTCGCGCGGCGCCGCGCGGCGCGCGGTGCGCCTGGGCTTCGACGGCATCGAGCTGCACGCGGCGCACGGCTACCTGCTGCACCAGTTCCTGTCGCCGCTGTCGAACCAGCGCACCGACGCTTACGGCGGCTGCGCTCGAGCAACCGCATGCGGCTTGCCGCTCGAGGTCTTCGACGCCGTTCGCGCGGCCGTGCCGGCCGAACGTGCCGGTGTGGGTGCGCATCTCGGCGACCGACTGGGTCGACGGCGGCTGGGACGTCGACAGCACGATCGCCTTCGCGCATGCGCTGAAGCGCGCGGCTGCGCGGCGATCCACGTGTCGAGCGGCGGCGTGTCGACCGCGCAGAAGATCCCGCTCGGGCCGGGCTACCAGGTCCGTTCGCGAGCGTATAGGCGCGATGTCGGGCCTGCCCGACCATCGCGGTCGGCCTGATCACCGAGCCCGCGCAGGCCGAGGCGATCGTCGCCGAAGGGCAGGCCGACGCGGTGGCGCTGGCGCGCGCGATGCTGGTCGAACCCCCATTGGCCGTGGCGTGCGGCGAACGAACTGGGCGCGCAGGTGGTTGCGCCGCAGCCGTATTGGCGCTCGCATCCGAATGGGGTGAAGGGGTTGTTTGTGGGGGCGAAAATCGGGATGAGGTGACGGCACACCGCCGTACGCTTCATGACCTCTTGGGGCTCCGCCATGTTAATCTTTCCACACGCCCGCCATGTTTCCCCTCAACACCTGGTACGTCGCCGCCACCCCCGACGAAATCGCCGCGATGCCTTCGGGCGCGCTGGGCCGCAAGATCTGCGGCCAGGACATCGTGTTCTTCCAGGACGCCGACGGCAACGTCGCCGCGCTGGAAGACTGGTGCCCGCACCGCGGCGCGCCGCTGTCGCTGGGCCGCGTGTGCGAAGGCAAGCTGGTCTGCGGCTATCACGGCCTGACGATGGGCTGCGACGGCAAGACCGTCGCGATGCAGAGCCTGCCGGTGCGCGCGTTTCCCGCCGATCCGCAGCTACCCGGTCGCCGAGCGCCACGGCTACGTGTGGATCTGGCCGGGCGACGCGGCGCTGGCGAACGCCGACCACATCCCCCACCCCGCGTGGGCCGACAACCCCGAGTGGGCTTTCGGCGGCGGCATGTTCCACGTGCGCTGCGACTACCGCCTGATGATCGACAACCTGATGGACCTGACGCACGAGACCTACGTGCACGCCACCAGCATCGGCCAGAAGGAAATCGACGAAGCGCCCAGCGAAACCATGCACGAGGGCGACGCAGGTCATCACCAGCCGCTTCATGAACGACATCCCCGCGCCGCCCTTCTGGCAGATGGCGCTGCGCATGAACGGCCTGCCGACGACAAGCCGGTCGACCGCTGGCAGATCTGCCGCTTCACGCCGCCGAGCCAGGTGATGATCGAAGTGGGCGTCGCGCTCGCGGCAACGGCGGCTACGAGGCGCCCGCGGCGGTGAAGGCGTCGGGCGTGGTGGTCGACTACATCACGCCCGAGACCGAGACCTCGATCTGGTACTTCTGGGGCATGGCGCGGCACTTCAAGCCGCACGACAACTCGCTGACGAACCAGATCCGCGAAGGCCAGCAGCGATCTTCAGCGAAGACATGGCGATGCTCGAGCGCCAGCAGGCGAATCACCTGATGCAGCCGCAGCGCAAGCTGGTCAACATGCGCATCGATGCGGGCGGCGTGTATGCACGCCGCATCCTCGAGCGGATCGTCGGCGAAGAACGCGCCTGGAACACACATTCCCTCCACACCCCCATAACCACATACCCAATGACCGCACGCACCACCCCACCCTTCCGCGCCGACCACGTCGGCAGCTTCCTGCGCCCGCCGTACCTGCTCGAGGCGCGCGACCAGTACTTCAACAAGGCGACGATCAAGGCCGCGCAACTGCGCGAGGTCGAAGACCGCGCGATCACCGAGATCGTGAAGTTCCAGGAGGACGTGGGCTTGCAGGCGATCACCGACGGCGAGTTCCGCCGCACCTACTTCCACATCGACTTCCTCGAGCAACTCGGCGGCGTGCAAGACCGACATCCCGGTGACGGTGAAACGGCCCGACGGCACCGAAGAACTCGCGCCGCCGGTGATCCGCGTGACGGCAAGGTGCAGCACACGAAGGACATCCAGCGTCGCCGACTACGAGTACCTGACGTCGCAGGTGACGCACGCGCGGCGCACGCCGAAGGTGACGATCCCGTCGCCGACGATGCTGCACTTCCGCGGCGGGCGCGCGCGGCATCAGCAAGGTCGCGTACCCGGAACTCGAGCCCGTGTTCTACGACGACGTCGCCGCGCGCCTATGGCGACGAGCTGCAGACGCTGTACGACGCCGGCTGCCGCTACGTGCAGATGGACGACACCAACCTGGCGTACCTGTGCGACGAGAAGATGCGCGAAGCCGCGCGCGCAGCGCGGCGATGACCCGAACGAGCTGCCGCACCGCTACGCCGGCTTCATCAACAAGGTGGTCGCGCTGAAGCCCGCGGGCATGACGCTGGCGATGCACCTGTGCCGCGGCAACTTCAAGAGCACCTGCGCCGCGCAGGGCAACTACGAGCCGGTGGCCGAAGCGCTGCTGTCGCGAGATGAACCTCGACGCGATCTTCATGGAATACGACGACGACCGCTCGGGCGACTTCCGCCCGCTGCGCTACTTGAAGAAGGGCCGCATCGTCGTGCTGGGTCTGGTCACCACGAAGTTCGGCCAGCTCGAGACGAAGGACGACGCTGAAGCGCCGCATCGACGAAGCCGCGAAGTACGCGCCGATCGAGCAGCTGTGCCTGTCAGCCCGCAGTGCGGCTTCTCGAGCACCGTCCACGGCAACAACATCGCCGTGGAAGACCAGCGCAGGAAGCTCGGCTGGTCGTGGAGACCGCGCGGGAAGTCTGGGGTTGGTGAGTCACTTCGGCCAGCGCGCTTGGCGGATTCAGCGAGGCGGCTTAGAGCAATCGCCTTGCCGACCTGTTCGCCGACACGCTCGAACAAGGGAACGACTTCCTCGGCGAAGGACGACTTCGAGCTTCGTCGTACCGGCCGGAAGCGCGAGAGAATTTCGCTGCATGCCCCAACGAAGTGGCAAGACCGACGCAAAGGCGTACGTCGCCGATGCTGGTGGCATGCGGGACCGCCTTGCGAAGCAACGCGACCGCTTCTCGGCTTGCCCAAGCTCGAGCAGCGACTGAACAGCGTGATACGCAGCGATCACACTCGATCGCTCGTCGCCAATCGAGCTCGAAAATTGGTAGGACCTCTTCGCGAAAAACGCGAAGCGCCTCCGAGTGCCTGCCATCGTCTTGGAGATGCGTCGCGATTGAGCTCTTTGTGATCGCACGCTGGCGGGTATCGCCTAGGCGTTCCGCCGTTTTGGCTCTAACTCATCTGAATGTCGCCAATCTTCCCCATCGTGACCGCGTACCCGTGCACGTCGCCCAGCGATTGCAGGATGGGAAGTTCGTCTTTCTGGCGAATGCGAAGCGCTTCGTCCAGTTGCCCACAACCTGATGAACATCGCGATCCCGAGAGTGGCGCAGACGAGACTGCTGCCGTGCACGCACCTCTACAAGTACCGGCTGTACTTCGGCGCCGTGGCGCCAGTCGCGTTCGCTACGACAACGAGCGAGGAAAGGCGACCACTGGCACATCGGTGACAAGAGTTCGACTACGTCTTCACGTCGTCGAGCAGTTGATCGAAGACTTCGCGTCCACGTTCAGCACTGGGAGCAGCCATGAAGGCCATCATCGAGGTATCCGGCAGGTTCTGTCTTTCGCAACGCGCCGAGCAGTGCTGCGAACGCAAAGGCAGGCCGCCTGACTTTCACCTCAGTTTCGAGTCGGCACGTCGCTCTTCGCCGAGTTGACGCCGGCCCGCTGGACCTGCTGAGCACGCTTCGCAGTCGGCCCTTGCAGCGTGTACGCGCTGCCAACGCACGAACACTTGAACAATCACACTCAACATCGCACGGATGGAAGAGCTCGGCCTCGTCGAGCGCGCAACGGACGGAGAAGTCTCCGTGCCTTACGAGTCGGGTCGAGATCCTCGTTGCCTCTGGCAAAGGCGGTCGCGTAGGCGCCCGCGACGAGCGTGATCCCTTCTGGCGAAGGTCGACGTCGTTCCCGCGGCCGGCGACTTCGACGACTGGGCGATCGACACGTCGCCACACGATGATGGCCTACTGCGCCGCCAAGCACGATTGACGGGCCCGCCCGCGCCTTAGCCGCTGGCGCGCTGCAAAATCCTCCGCGTCAGCGTCGAAGGCCGCGCCGACAACGCTCAACGGCCTGCACGTACGCCCTGTTCACCACCGATCGACAGAGGACACCAACGATTATGAAACGCACCCTCGTTGCAGCCGCGATCTGGCCTCTTGTCGTCCGTGCCCGCGCTTGCGCAAGACGTGACCCTCAAGTTCCACCACATCTGGACCCCCACCGCGATGGCGCCGGTGAACGTCGTCGGCCCGTGGTGCGACAAAGTCGCCGCCGAATCCGCCGGCAAGATGAAGTGCCAGTTGTTGCCCGCGATGAGCGGCGGCGGCACGCCCGCGCAACTGGTCGACCGCGTGAAGGACGGCGTTGATGACGTGACGATCACGCTGCCCGGCTACACCGCAGGGCGCTTCCCCAGCACCGAAGCCTTCGAGCTGCCGTTCATGACCAGCTCGGCCGAAGCGGGCGGGCGCGCCACGTGGGACTACTTCAACAAGCACAGCACGAAAGAGTTCGCGGGCGTGAAGTTGCTGGCGACGTGGATTCACGACGAAGGCTACGTGCACACCAGCAGCAAGCCGATCAAGACGCTGGCCGACTTCAAGGGCCTGAAGATGCGCGCGCCCACGCGCCAGACGAACAAGCTGCTCACGTCGCTGGGCGCAAGCCCTGTCGGCATGCCGCTGCCCGCGGTGCCCGACGCGGTGAGCAAGGGCACGGTCGACGGCTTTCTGTTGCCGTGGGAGGTGATGCCGTCGCTGAAGCTGCACGAGATGGTGAAGTTCCACACCGAGACCGACGCCGGCAAGCCCGCGCTGTACGCCGCCACCTTCGTGTTCATCATGAATCAGGCGAAGTACGACGCGCTGTCGCCGGAGTTGAAGAAGGTGATCGACAACAACAGCGGAAGCGCGTTGTCGCAGCAGATCGGCAAGATCTGGGACGGCAGCCAGGCCGCTGGCCGAAAGGCTGCACAAGACCGCGGCAACACGTTCTACATGCTGCCCGCTGACGAGTACGACAACTGGGTCAAAGCTTCGGCGGGTCTGCACGACGAATGGGCGGCTGACATGGACAAGCGCGGCCAGGACGGAAAAGCAATGTTGAAGGAAGCGCGTGATCTTCTGGCCAAGTACGCGGTGAAGAAGTGATCCCCCGTTGAACGCGTTGCTGCAACGCTTGGCCGCGCTCTTCGCGCTGGCGGGCTCGGCCGTCGCGCTGGCCTGCGCGGCGATGGTGGTGTGGAGCGTGACGAGCCGCGCACTCACCACCAAGCCGATCCAGGGCGACGTTGAGCTGGTGCAGTTCGCGATCGCGCTGGCGATTTCGCTGGCGCTGCCCTGGTGCCAGTGGCGGCGCGCGAACATCATCGTCGACTTCTTCACGCAGAGCCTGAAGCCCGCGGCTTCGCGGCGGCTTGATGCTATGGGCTGCGTGTTCATCGCCGTGATGTGCGCCCTGCTGGCATGGCGCACCGCGGTTGCCGCGGTGGCGGTGCAAGACGGTGGCGAGACGACGATGGTGTTGTCGCTGCCGATGTGGTGGGTGTATGCCGCCTTGGCGCCAGGCCTGGCGCTCACCGCGGTGATCGCGCTGGTGCAGGCGTGGCAGCACCTTCGGCTCGAGCCGATCGACGACGAGGCACGCGCATCGTCGTGACCCCCACCCTCGTCGGCCTGCTGATGTTCGGCGCGATGCTCGCGCTGATGGCGCTGCGCGTGCCGATCGCTGCGGCGATGTTTATCCCCGGCGCCGTCGGCTTTGCGATCCTGTCGGGGCAGGCGTCGCTGCTCGCGCAACTCAAAGGCGCGGCGGTCGCGCGGCTGACGGTATATGACCTGAGCGTGATCCCGCTCTTCCTGCTGATGGGCCAGTTCGCGACGCAGGGCGGCTTGAGCCGTCGACTGTTCCATGCGGCGGCCGCGTGGGTCGGCCACGTGCGTGGCGGCCTGGGCATGGCGTCAATTCTTTCGGCCGGCGCGTTCGGCGCGGTGTGCGGCTCGTCGGTCGCCACGTCGGCCACGATCACGCAGGTTGCGTACCCCGAGATGAAGCGCCACGGCTACGCGGGGCGCCTGTCGACCGCGACGCTCGCCGCGGGCGGCACGCTGGGCATCCTGATTCCGCCGTCGGTGCCGCTGGTGGTCTACGCGATCCTGACCGAGCAGAACATCGCCAAGCTCTTCGCCGCGGCGATGCTGCCGGGCATTCTTGCGATGCTGGGCTACATCGTCGTGGTGTGGTGGTTGTGTCGTCGCAAGCCTGAACTGGCGCCCGCGGGCGAACGCGCGAGTTGGCCCGAACGCTGGCGCGCGCTGGCGGCCATCTGGCCGATCGCGCTGGTCTTCATCGTCGTCTTCGGCGGCATCTACGGCGGCTTGTTCTCGCCGACCGAAGGCGCGGCGGTCGGCGCGGTCGCGACTTTCGTCGTCGCTTTGTTGCAAGGCGAACTTTCGCGCAGCGGCATCCACACCGCGTTCGTCGCCACCGCCGAAACCAGCGCGATGGTCTTCATGATCTTCCTCGGCGCCGACATGATGAACGCCACGCTGGCGTTGACCGCCATGCCCGCCGCGCTGGCCGGCTGGGTCAGCGGCCTCGCCGTGCCCCCGCTCGTGATCGTCGCCGCGGTGCTGCTTTTCTACGTGCTGCTGGGCTGCGTGATGGACGAGCTGAGCATGCTGCTGCTGACGATCCCGGTGCTGTTCCCGGCGGTCATGGGCCTGGACCTGTGGGGCCTGGGCGCACAAGACAAGGCGATCTGGTTCGGCATCCTCGTGCTGATGACGGTGGGCATCGGCCTGATCGCGCCGCCGGTGGGGCTGAACGTCTACGTCGTCAACAACCTGGCGCGCGACGTGCCGATGAACGAGACCTACAAGGGCGTGATGCCGTTCCTGGCGTGGGACGCGCTGCGCGTGGTGTTGCTGCTGCTGTTCCCGGCGCTGAGCCTGTTCGCGGTGAAGTGGATGGTGGGGTGAGCGGTGGACACGCGCGTCAACCCCTGATGGTGATTTCGACCGCCTCGGGCTTGACGCCGAAAGTGGCGGCCAGGGCCTTCTTGGCTTCGGCGATCGTCAGCATCCCGACTGGCGCATCCGCCGCAAACCTGCCGGCACGAGCGGGCGACGCCGGCCCTTGCGGTACCGACTTGAACTTTGCCTTCGCCGGATCGATGCGGAGTTCACTCAACGAGGTGTAGCGCACTGGGTTGCGCCTGCGCAGGCGTACGGATATCCTGTTGACAACCGTACGAAATACGGTTAATAACCGTACACTAGACGGTTCATAACCAGTTATCCGTATCGTGATCTTCAAGATCGAGTCGCTCCCAAGCGACTGCCTAGCCGTGCTTGAGCGGATCGACGCCCAGCGCAAGCAACTGCAATACGCCACGAGCGACAGCCGCCGCCGCTGGACAGGCTTCCTGCGCCGGTCGACCTACGCGAAAGCCATCCGAAGCTCGAACAGCATCGAGGGTTACCACGTCACCGAGGACGCTGCAGTGGCCGCCGTCGACGCCGACGGGCCGCTCGACGAGAAGACCGAAGCGTGGTTGGCGGTGGTGGGTTACCGCCAGGCCATGACCTACATCCTTCGGCTTGCGGACGATCCCCACTTCGTCCACAACGAAGGCACGCTGAACGCGCTGCACTACATCATGGTCGGGTTCGACACGAAGTCGAACCCCGGCCGCTGGCGTCGCGGCGCGGTGTGGATCAAGAACGAGGCTTCGGGCGAGGTTGTCTACGAAGCGCCCGACGTGGCCCTGGTCCCTCGCCTGATCGGCGAGTTGATCGAGGCGCTGAACGCCGACGACGGCATGCCGGTGATGATCAAGGCGGCGATGGCGCACCTCAACCTGGTGATGATCCATCCGTACGCCGACGGCAACGGGCGCATGTCGCGTGCGCTGCAGACCCTGGTGCTCGCGCGTGAAGGCGTGCTCGACCCGACGTTCTCGAGCATCGAGGAATACCTGGGCAACAACACGCCCGTTTACTACGCGGTGCTCGCCGAAGTCGGGCAAGGCGCGTGGCATCCCGAGCGCGATGCATTGCCGTGGATCAGGTTCTGCCTGACAGCGCATCACCGGCAGGCCGAGACGCTGCTGCGCCGCTCGAACGAGATGTCGCAGCTGTGGGACGCGCTCGAGCGAGAGTTGAAAAGCCAGAAGCTGAACGAGCGCCTGATCTTCGCGTTGTCGGACGCCGCGATGGGTTGGCGCGTGCGGAATTCGGGCTATCGCAAACACGTCGAGCTGGGCGAGGAAGCCGCCAGCAAGGACCTGCGTCTGCTGGTCGACCGCGGCTTGCTCGCGCCTCAGGGCGAGAAGCGGGGCCGGGTCTACGTCGCGAGCGAGAAGCTGCTGCAGCTCTGGTCTGTCGCGAAGGGTTCGAGCGCTCCGCTGGTCGATCCTTTTCAGTCGCTGCAGAGCGACTTGTTCGATGGTGACCCTCGATCGGGGCGGCGAGGCTGATTCAAAGCATGAACCCGAGATTGCGCGTCGAATATCGCGTGATCCCTGGCACCACATCAGCCATGCCCGCGTCGCTGACGCCCATCCAGGACGCGAACGTGGCGGCGAGTTGATCGACGGCCATGGTCGGCAGCATGCGGCCCTGGCCCACGTCGTCGGGCCCGCCGTTGCCCAGCACGGGTGCTGCGCCGTAGAAGCGTCGGCCGCGTACTGCACCGCCCACCGCGAAGTGGTAGGCGCCCCAGCCGTGGTCGGAGCCGTCACCGTTGCTCGATAAGGTGCGGCCGAAGTCCGATGCGGTGAAGCTCGTCACCTTGTCGGCCACGCCCAACTCGACCGTCGCGCGGTAGAACGCGGTCATCGCGTCGGCCACGCTGGACAGCAGGCCGGGGTGATCGGCCAACAGATCGTCGTGGCTGTCGAAGCCGCCCAGGCTCACGAGGAAGACCTGCCGCTTCGCACCCAGCGCGCTGCGCGCCGCGATCATCTTTGCGGCCATCGCCATCTGACCGCCCAGCGGTGTCGCTGGGAACGCGGTGGCGAAGGCCGGCACGTTCGCCACCGCCGCGCGCAGCGCAACGTCGGCGTCGATCGACCGCGTCACCAGGTCGGCGTAGCTGCGAAGCATCACGTGGTCACCGGGCTGCGCAACCAGGCTGCGCATCGCCTGCGCCGCCGCCGCCGAGCCGAAGAGCGTGCTGCTGATGCCGTTGATCGCGATCGAACCCGCACTGCTGACCTGGTACTGCCGCACCGATTGACCCGACAGAAAAACCGCGTTGCCCGCCACGCTCACCGCGGTGAACACGGACTGGCCGTTGCCGCTGGCGAACACGTCACCGATGCGTCCGCCCCAGCCGTTGACCGCGCCTTCGGGGTTGCTGGCCTGCCAGACCGATTGCTGATCGTTATGAGAGAAAAGCTTCGGCGGCAGCAGCACCGCGCCGCTCGTGTACTCGGCCTTCGTCATGGGCTGCACCAGCGGGCCGATGTTGAGCATGGGCGCCATCACGCCTTCGTCGAACAGCGTCTTCAGCGGCGCGAGTTGCGGCGCGACGGCGTAGATGCGCCCCTCGGGCAGCGCCAAATCGCCCACCAACTCGGTCGCAGCAAGCGACTCGCGCGGCAGTGCCAAGGCGCCGCGCAGCGTGGTGTAGGTCGCGTGGGTCGTGCTGTCGTACGGAATCAGCGTGTTGCCGTGGTCGTTGCCGCCATAGAGGAAGACGCAGACCAACGCTTTGTAGTCGGTCGCGGTTTGCGCCGCGGCCTCGCCGATGGCCGCGAGGTTCATCGCCCACGGCGCGGCAACGCCCATCGCCGACACCGCCGAGGCGCGTCGCAGGAACTCGCGACGAGACGGATCTGGGTGGTTCATCTCGATGCTCCTTCGTTCAGCGTTGGACGAGGTACTCGGGCGCGGCCATCGTCAGCAGCAACGCGGCCCATACGCGCCGCAAACGCTCGGTGGCCGTGGTGTTGTTCATCGCAGCCAACGCGGTGGTGATCTTGTTCAGACTCACCGCTGACAACTGCCCCGCAGCCAGCAGCAGGTTGGCGCGCGCGGTCAGCGCCGCGGGGTCGTCGACCAGCGCGAGCCACTCGGTGTGGTCGGCCAACGCGTCGGAACCCAACACGCCATTCGTGCTGCTCATCGCGCTTTGCATGAAGTTGAGATAACCCGCCACCGACGTCTCGGTCGTGATCTGGAACTCGGGCGCGACCAGTCCCAGCGCCGCGATCGGCGTGCCCGGGGGCACGTAGCCCGGGCGGTAGAAGTTGAACACCGACGGCGAATGCATCGGGCTTTGCCCGAGCCGCGTTGCGGGGTCGCTGAGGTTGCCCAGCTTCCATTGGCCCGACGCCGACGATACGTTGCATGCGCGTGCCCACTGCACGAAGCGGATCACCGGCTCGCGCAGCTTGCCGGCTGTGGTCGACACGCGCGCCGCCGCGGCGTCGCGCGCTTCGGCGTCGGTCAACACCGCGCGCAGCGTCGCGCCAAGATCACCACGCACGCCTGCGCCGTTGTTGTCGAAGACGGCAGAAACGCGCGCGACGTAGGCCGGGCTCGGGTTGCTGCTGACGAAGCGCTGAATCAACTGTTTGCCGATGAAGGGGCCCACGTTGGGATGCGCGGCAATGTGATCCAGCGCCAAGCGCAGGGATTCATTGGCCGACGTGCCGGCCGGTATCGTCAAACCCAGGAAGGTTTTCTCGCCGGTTTCATGGCGCGACGCGATGTTGGCCATCGGCGTGATCTGGCGCGTGGCCACGGTGGTGCTCGACGCCCCCACGAAGTCCCAACCCGTGAAGGCGCGCGCCAAGCCGCTGACATCGGCTTCGCCGTAGGTTGCAAGCGACGCACCTTCGGCGACCTTCGGCGTGCCGTCGGGCTCGAGCTGCACCAGGCCAATGGAGAAAAGCTGAAGAATCTCACGCGCATAGTTCTCGTCGGGGCGGCGACCGGTGCTGTCGGCTTTGCGGCTGCCGCGCATCGACAAGTAGCGCCCCATCGCAGGCGATAGCGTTACCTGTTCGAGCAACGTGCGATAGCGGCCGAAGGCGTTGGCTTCGAGAATGTCGAGGAAGTACCCGCTGGCAAAGGCCGGGAATTCACCGCCCAACCCCTCGATCGCGACGACAAAGATCTGATTCAGCGCGAACACCATGCGCTGACGCAACGAGTCGGGGCTCGAGACGAACTTGCGCCAGATCGAATAGTCGAGTGGCAGTCGGCTGGTAGAGGATGTGGCACTTTCGTAGCCCTGCGCGCGCATCCATTCCAAATGCGTTGTCCCGAGCGGCATCGCAATCTGCTCGTCGATCCACGCGTCGATCCCCATCGCCAGCGTGCGATCGACCTCGGCGTTGTTCGCACCGAAGCTGGCCTGCCCCAGAAAGCGCGCCGTGGTGTCCGCCGTCAACGGTGTCGGTGGTGATGGAGGCGAAGGCGGTGGCGGCCCCGGTGGCGGCGGCTCAGGCGTTGGCGACGAACCGTCGGCTTGGCCGCCGCTGCTGCAGGCCGACGCCAGCGCCGCGGCCGCGAACAGCGCGGTCAGCGTTGGGGTCACGCTATCGCGATCGACTTCGATCTGCGTGCACTCTGAATCGACTGTGTCCACCATGCGCGTCTCCTTCGAGTCGACACACCTTAAGTGATCAGCGACGCAAAGCGATGACGCGCAACGCGTAACGGTTGTGAGGTTTCGACTTCAGTCGCCGCTGCGATACAGCGCCGACGGCTGCGCGTAGCGAATCTCGACTTCGCGTCGCGCTTGCAACGCCTCGACCGCCCGTTCGGCCGTCAGGGACGCCACGTAGCCGTCCCAGGCGCTCGCGCCCACAGGTATGCCCGATTCCATCGACCGCAACCACGCGTGGTCTTGCAGACGATATGCGTCGGCAAACCGAGGACGCCAATCCTGCGCATAGTCGGTGGTCGTGCCCAGCTTCAGGTTCGTCTCGGTGTGAACCGGCGTGCGAAGTGAGATCGAGCCGTGTTCGCACACCAGTTCGCAGCGGACGTCATAACCGTAGCCCGCGTTGTTGTTGACCTCGATGTTGATCAGCTCGCCTTGCTCGGTCCGCAGCACCATGCAGACCGGGCCGACCACGCCGCCGGGTAAGGGCTTCGATGGTTGGAAGGCGCAGGCGGTCGAATACTCGCAGCCAAGCACGAATCGAACGATGTCGAATTCATGCGGCGCCGAATTCGTGATGGCCATCGCCCCCGTAAAGTGCGGCGGCGCGCTGACGTTGCGATGAAAGTTGTGCATCATGATCGGCGCACCGAACCCTTGGTGCCCGCACTTGGCCTTCATTTCCACGTACGGCGGGTCGAACCGACGCATGAAGCCCACTTGGACCAGGCGCTTGCCGATGGCGGTTTCGGCTTCCAGCACGCGCAGGCAATCGGCCACGTCTTGCGACAGCGGCTTTTCGCACAACACCGGTTTGCACGCGCGCAGCGCCGCCAACGTCAATTCTGCGTGGGTGTGGTCGGGGCTTGCGATAAGGACGGCATCCACGTCTGGGCTGGCGATGGTCGCGAGCGGGTCGGTCGAGACATGAACCGCACCGGTGGCATCGGCGATGCTGCGCGCTCGGGCTTCATCGGCGTCACATATCCATCGAAGCTCGGCGCCGGGTATCTCGTTCGCGATGATTCGAGCGTGGTCTGCCCCCATCACGCCTGCACCGATCACGGCTACTCGTTTTGTCATGGCTCACCTCCGCACGAAAGGCTTTTCACGGCAGCAGCAACTTGCGAGACGCGGGTGCAAAGCTGCGCCGCATCGACGGCTGCAGCGGTGTGAAGAACCGCTGGCTCGAGAGCTCGAGCGATGCACCGCGCGCAGCAGCGTCTTCGATCGCCAGCAGCGCATGCATGTCCACCAAACCCTCGGAGCTGTCCACGACGGGCGGGGAGCCCTCGAGGATGCAGTCGGAGAAGTAGGCGACCATGCCGCTGAAGTTGTCGGTCTGCGGCACGTCGATCCGCTCGACCTTGGAGCCTCGCGTCAACACGATCGTGCGGCCCGTGCTGAACAGATAGGCATGCTGAAACTCGAGCGAGCCTTGGGTGCCGACGACGTGAAACACGTCCTTCGCTTCGCTGCCAAAACCCGCGTAGAAGCTGGCGATGCGGCCGCCTTCGAACTTCATCGTCGCATGGATGCCCGCGTCGACTTCGGTGAATCGCGGATCGCTGCGGTCGCTGCCCGTCATGGCCTGAATCTCGATGGGCTCGCCGCCGAAGACGTGGCGTGCGGCGTTGACGCAGTACACGCCGATGTCTTGCAGCGGCCCGCCCCAATGATCCTTGCGGAGACGGTGATTCCGCGCACCGACCTGGAAGCAGAAGGTGCTCGAGAAGAATCTCGGGTCCCCAATCGCGCCCTGCCTGATCAGACTCATGACCTCGATCGTGCCGGGATCATTTTGCAGCCGGTAGGCCGTGGACAGATACACGTCTGCCTGCTTCGCCACGGCAACCATGGCCTGGGCTTGCGCGGCAGTGGTTGCCAGCGGCTTCTCGACCAGGATGTGCAGCCGGTGCTTCGCAGCCTGTTCGGCGTAGTGCGCGTGGCTCGAATTCGGCGTCGCGATATACACCGCATCGACCGTGCCGCTGCGCGCCATCGCGTCGAACTGCTCGTACGAGTAGACGTTTTCGATGCCGTAGAAGGCCGCGAGTTGTTTGGCCTTGTCGGGGTTGCCGCTGACGATGGCGGTGACTTCGGAGTTGCCGGTCTGTTCGACCGCAGGCAGGAACGCTTCCTGGCTGATCCAGCCTGCGCCCACAACCGCGTAGCGAACCTTCTTCATCAGAGCTTCACGGGTTGTCCGGTCTTCCAGCTATGCGTGGCAGCTTCGGCCAGCTTCTGCGCCTGCAATCCATCGAAGCCGCTCGGCCGTGGCTCGCGGTTGCCGGATTCCACGGCGGCGATGAAGGTGTCGAGTTCGTTGGCGTAAGCCACGCCGTAGCGCTCGAGGAAGAAGTTCTGGATCGGGTCGGCGCGATACCCTTCTTCGCTCAGTACTTCGACCGTCGTGTTGTGCACGTTCTTTGCGTGAATCATGGCCTTCGAACCATGCACCTCGAGGCGCTGGTCATAGCCATAGGTGGCGCGGCGCGAATTGGTGATGACGGCGATGCGGCCTGATGCAGTCTGCATCTGCACGGCGGCGGTATCGACGTCGCCGGCCAGACCGATGGCTTTGTCGACCAGCGCCGAGCCCAGCGCATTCACCACCACGAACTCTTCGCCCATCAGGAAGCGGGCCATGTCGAAGTCATGAATCATCATGTCGCGGAACAGGCCGCCCGAGCCCTTCACATACTCAGCCGGCGGCGGGCTCGGGTCGCGGCTGATCACGGTCACCATCTCGATGGCACCGATATCACCGCGGCGAATCCGGCGTTCGGCCTCGGCGAAGTTGGGGTCGAAGCGGCGGTTGAAGCCGATCATCAAGATCGATTTGTTCGCCTCCACCACCTTCAGCGTGGCCTGAATCGTCTCGACCGATAGCGATACGGGCTTCTCGCACATGATCGCTTTACCGGCTTTCGATGCGGCCTGAATCTGTTCGGCATGAAAACCGGTGGGCGAACCGATGAGCATGGCGTCGACGTCGGTGGCTCGCATGATCTCGTCGATCGACGCTACCTTTGCACCATGCGCAGCCGCGAGGTCTTGCGCCGCTTTCGGGAGCGCGTCGGCGATATAGGCCAGTTTGGCCTTGGGGTTGTTCGCGATCGTCTTCGCGTGCACCTTGCCGATGCGGCCCGCGCCGATCACACCGAATCTGACAGTCATCGATGAACTCCAAGAAAGATGCGGGCGGGGCACACCCCGCCCGCCACCAGCGACTGACTACTTCGCGATGCAGGTCGCAGCCGTTTCCGGCGTGCAGACATCAAGGCCCGTATAGGTCGGGTCTTTCGGCGCCGGCTTGCCAGCGGCCATATCTGCCAGGGCGTTCATCGTCTTGAAGCCCATCTCGAACGGCCGCTGCCCCACTTGGCCGAGCGACAGACCTTCTTTCATCTGGTCGATCTGCACGGGCAGCGTGTCGGCCACGATCAGCGCGAGCGACTTCGACGCGATCTTCGCCTTGTGCTTGCCCACCGCGGCGCGGTTGGCATCGGGCAGGAACTGCGGGAAGCCGCCGGTCGGCAGGAAGGCATCGAGGTTCGGGTTCTTCGCCATGATGTCTTCGAACTGCTGGATCGAACGCGGGAAGTCGTCGTCGGTATAGGCCGGGCAACCGTCGATTTCTTTCCAGCCGTTCTGACCCGTCAGGCGCTTGCCCGGCGACGTGTCGGACTTCGCCCCGGCCAGCGTGTCGCGAATGCCCTGCATGCGCTCGTTGTGGTTGGCCGCCGCAGCCCCACCCGACTGAATGCACAGCGACCCGCCCTTCGGCTTGACCTTTTGCGCGAGCTTGGCGAGGTTGACGCCAATCTCGTAGTTGTGCGTGCCGATGTAGGCCACACGCAGGCCCTTGTCAGCCGGCAGTACATCCGAGTCCCACGTCAGCACGGGGATCTTGGCTGCCTGCGCCGCCTTCAGCGCCACGGCCATCGCAGCCGCGTTCGACGGCGCCACGGCAATGCCGGCCACCTTCTTGGCAACCAGGTCCTGAACGATCGCAACCTGCTCGTCACCACCGCCGTGTTCGCCCGGGCCGATGTACATACACTCGAAGGCGCCCTTCGATTCTTTCTCGGCCTTCTTGCAGCCGTCACGGGCCTGATCGAAGAATGGGTTGTTCATGTTCTTCGGTACCAGCGCGAATACCTTCTTTTGCGCCATGGCCGAGCCGGCGACCGACATCGCACAAAGGGCGACGGCGGCTGTCAGAGCGTGTTTCAACATTTTCTGTCTCCTTCAATTCACCACCACTGATCGACGGCAGTGGCACCGTCTTTTCGTATCGAATACATCGAATACGTGAACTATCGATTCCTCAACCGGTCCCACGCCGCGGCGAAGATCGACTTGCCGCCCGACTGCATGCCCAGAAGCACCGCCAGCACGATGAAGGCGCCGACAAATGCGCCTTGCCAATTCGAATCGATCCCCGCCATCAGCAGCGCATTTCGAATCACTTCGAGCAGTGCCGAACCGATGATGGCACCGTACGCCGAACCCGCGCCACCCAGAAGGTCCGCGCCACCGATCACGGTCGCCGCGATCACTCGCAATTCATACCCCGCCCCCATCGCGTTGATGGCCGACCCGTTGTAGCCCAGCATGAGCAGCGAAGCCAGCGACGCGCAGAACGCGCAGAACATGTAGGCCTGCAACTTGATGCGGTTGACCGGCACACCGGTGAGCCGCGCCGCGTTCTCGTTGCCGCCGATCGCGAACAGATGACGCGCCCACGCCGAGAACATGAAGACCGAGCCCACGATCAGCCCCAGGACCACCATGACCCAGAACTGGCCCGACAACTCGGGTATCCACTCCGGTGCCCAGCCGCCCGAAGACTCACGAAGCGGCCACTTGAACTGGCCGATCGCCTTCACCATCGGCGCATCGGGGCCAAACTTGTAAAGCATTTGATTCTGCGAAGCCACCACCGCGAGCGACCGCGCGATCGCCAGCATGCCCAGCGTGGCGACAAAGGACTGCATGCCCACATAGGCCACCAGAAAGCCGTTGAGCGCGCCGCACGCCAGCCCCGCCAGCATGCCCATCGAGAAAGCGATGTACCACGGGTACTCCCACGTCAGGAACAGGCCGGCGACGATGGAGACCAGCCCCATGATCGAACCCACCGACAGGTCGATACCGCCGGTGATGATCACGACCGACATGCCCAGCGCCATGATCCCGAAAGGCGCGAAGTTGCGCGTGATGTTGGCGACGTTGTCCGCCGTCGCGAAACTCGGCTCCTTGAACGACATCGTGACCACCAGCACCAGCAGCGCCATCGTGACCCAGAACGGTTGGCTCGTCACAACCCTGGATAGCCAGCCCTTCTCTCTCTGGTCGACGACATCCGCGATGTGCGCGACCTCGGACGCGGTATGTCCCGCGGTGTGGTCATGCATCACGGATCGCTCCCGTAATCAAGCCGGTGATTTCTTCCGGCGAAGTCTTCGCCGTGAGCTTGTCGGCCACCTTGCCGCCCCGCCTCATCACGATGATCCGGTCGCACACCGCGAACACGTCAGGCATGCGGTGGCTGATCAGCACCACCGCAACGCCTTGCGCCTTCATCCGCCGGATCAGTTCGAGCACCTGTGCGACCTGGCGCACTGATATCGCGGCGGTGGGCTCGTCCATCAGCACCAGCTTCGCATCGGCCAGACGCGTGCGTGCAATCGCCACCGCCTGCCGTTGGCCGCCCGACATCTTGCGCACCAAGTCGCGTGGCCGCGTTTCGGACTTCAGTTCTTCGAATAGCTGCCCCGCCCGCTCGATCATGGCCTGCTTGTTCAAGATGCGGAACGGCCAGAAGCCCTTCTTCAGTTCACGTCCCAGGAACACGTTCTGCGACGCCGTGAGGTTGTCGGCCAGCGCAAGGTCCTGGTAGACGGCTTCGATGCCCATCGCGCGCGCCTCGATCGGCTTGTGGAAGTGACACACCTTGCCGCCCACGACGATCTCGCCTTCGGTCGGCGGGAAATTGCCCGCGATGAGCTTGACCATCGTCGACTTGCCCGCGCCGTTATCGCCCATCAGGCCGACGACTTCGCCCGCATCGACCGACAGGCTGATGCCGTTGACGGCCCGGATGGCGCCAAAGCTTTTCGCGACGTTGCGGATCTCGAGCAGCGACAAGGATGAACCTCCAGACGGCCGTTCGTTCGTGTCGTGACGCCGCATGGCAGTCTAGCGACCTCGCCTCACAAATGAAAATGCGTTTCTAAGTACTTTCCAGCACGGAAGTGCAATTCCCCGCTCCTAGACTCGAAGGATGAACAGTGGTGACGCCCGGGCGATGTGGTTGGACCCGAATGCCTGTCGGGTGGCCGACCTCGAGTCGATTCTCGAAACCGGCCGTAACTGGCTGCGCCCACCATGCGCCGCCGACATGCGCGTCGGCATCCCCGTCTACGACTGCCGTGCGCTGCGCCCACGCCTTGCTGACCCCGCGTTGCGCGCGCAATTGCTAACCGAATGGCACCACGTGCTGGCCGACGGCGCCGGTGTGCTGCTGCTGGACGGCGCGTGTTCGCACGCCGACATCGTCGAGCGCGTCACCACCGAGTTCTTCGCGATGATCGACGACGAGCGCGCCGCCGGAGGAAGCGGCGGCGACCACTTCGCCAAGGCTGGCGCAAACAACCGCGTCTGGAACGCGTTGCAAAAACTGGCGCTGCGAAACCCCGCTGCGTTCAGCGCCTACTACGGCAACCCATTCCTGGCGCTGCCCGCGCTGGCATGGCTTGGCCCTGGCTATCAGGTCACGTCACAGGTCAACTGCGTCAACCCCGGCGGCGCCGCACAAACCCCGCACCGCGACTACCACCTGGGCTTCTGCACTCCCGCACAAGCGGCGGCGTACCCGTTGGCGGTGCATCACATGTCACCACGCCTGACGCTTCAAGGCGCGGTCGCGCACGTCGACATGCCGGTCGAAAGCGGCCCGACGTTGCTGCTGCCGCACTCACAGAAGTACCCGGCCGGCTACCTCATCGCGGGCCGCGAAGACTTCGACCGGTGCTTCGACGCGCACCACGTGCAACCGCCGCTGCGCCAAGGCGACGCGATGTTCTTCAACCCCGCGATGCTGCATGCCGCAGGCAGCAACAAGTCGACATCGACCCGGCGCATCGCCAACCTGCTGCAGATCTCGTCGGCATTCGGACGCGCGATGGAATCCGTGGATCGTGTGGCGATGAGTTTGGCGATCTACCCCGCACTGCTCGAGGGCGTGGCCGCGGGCACGTTCGACGTGGAGCATGTGCACAACACGATCGCTGCGTGTGCCGAGGGGTATGCGTTCCCGACGAACCTCGACCGCGACCCGCCGGTGGGTGGGCTTGCGCCTGAGAGTCAGCAGACGTTGATGGGGCGAGCGTTGAAGGAGCGGTGGGCGGTGGCGCGGTTTGCTGATGGGATTGCGGGACGCGCAGCGCAGCAGCGCGCGTGAGCTAAGCCGCCTGCTCGCCGCACGCCGACGCAGCTTCTCTTTGAGATCGTCTTCGAGGTTGCGCAGCACGATGTCGGACATGGTCAATGACCCAGGCGTGAAGTGATGCCGACGATATCAAGCGCGCTCTGCGATGCCAAGCGCATGGCACCTCAGACCGTAAACGCCGCCCGAAACGCCGCCAGCGCCTTCTCGGCATCACCCGCTGCAAATGCTTCCAGGCCGACAGGCCCGTCGTAGCCCATGCCCTTCAACGCACGCGCCACCTGCGGGTAGTTGATCTCCCCCGTACCCGGCTCGCACCGGCCGGGGTTGTCGGCCACCTGCACTTCACCGATCCACGGCAGGCACCGCTCGCACCAGCGGACAAGGTCGCCCTCACCGATCTGCGTGTGGTACAGGTCGAGGTTCATGCGCAACTGCGGGCGGTTCACCGACGACACCAGCGCGAGCACGTCGGCGGTGGTGTTGAAGGGGCACCCCGGGTGCTCACGCAGGTTCAGGTTTTCGAGCGTGAACGTCACGCCTTCTTTCTCGGCCAGGTCGCAGATGCGGTGCAGCGTGTCGCGCGCCTTCAGCACCATCGCGGCGGTGACGACCGGCGTTTGCCGTGAAGGAATGCCGCCGTTGCCCAGGCCGGTGCCGTGCAGGTTCAACCGCGTCACGCCCAGGCGCTTGCCCACCTGCGCGGTTTCGCGCGCGGTCGCCAGCAACTCGGCGGCGCCTTCGTCGTCGGCCAGGCGGCCGCGCAGGTAGCCGTTCATGATCGAGAACGTGGCGCCGGACTTCTCGAGTTTCGCGAGGTCGTGCGCAGGCCAATTCCACAGGCCCACCTGAAAACCAAGCTCGGCCAAGCGCGAGCAACGCCATTCAATCGGTCGGTCTCGCCAGAGAGTTTCGGCGCATGCCGCGAGGGTGAACGACATGTCGGTTCCTTGTTCCTCGATCGATCAGCCGAGATCGACGCAGACCCGCCCAGCGTCGACACGTGCCGGGTATGTCTTCAGGTTCACACAAGGGGGCAGTCGCTTGGCCTCGCCGGTGCGGTAGTCGAACGTGCCCTGATGTTTGGGGCACTCGATTTGATAACCCTCGACGAAGCCGTCGGCCAGATGCACTTCCTCATGGGTGCACAGGCCGTCGGTGCAGAACACTTGCGACTCGGGTGAGCGGTAGACGGCATAGGTTTTACCGCCATGGTCGAAGCGGATCACGTCTTCTTGGTCGATCGCTTCCAGCGGGCATACGTCGATCCAGTTCGCCATCATTGAACTCTCTTCGCTTCTTCGCTGCGACGTGCTTTGGCATTGGCTCGCGCCTTGATCTCCTGGTATCGCGCTTGCAGTTGCGCCTCGCCCTGCACCGAGCCGTCGTGAAACGTGCGGAACCACTGGTCGAAGGGAATCAGGCCCGCGCCGTAGTTGACCTCGAAGTGCTTGTGATGCAGGTGGTGCATGTAGGCCTGCGAATCGAGCACGGTGTTCTCGGTGAACTCGATCCGGTGAAAGCCGATATGCCCCGGAATGGCACCGAACCCGGCATAGTGCAGTTGGTACAGCGCGAGGATCGGGTTGGATGGAATAACCACGTGCCACAACGTCACGCCCAGATACCCCAGTTGCTCGACCGGGTGCATCGACAACGATGACCACGGCGACGGATTCACCGAGTTGTGATGCACGCTGTGCACCCACTTGTACAGCGGTGCCCAATGCAGCGCGCGATGCAGCACGAAGAAGTGCGCTTCGTGGATGACCGGCACCAACAGCGCCAGAACGAAGAGATAGATCGGGTTGTCAGCGAAGCCAAGCCACGGCACGTAGCCATTCGCGTAGGCATACAACATGCCGACCTCGAGCGCCGTCCAGATCGGCAGCCCGCTTGCGAACGTGCGGATGACGTTGTCGACGTTCTGCCTGCCGAGCATGAACGCAGGGCTGCGCTGCTCGGCCGGCCACCGCGCGTTGTACTTGAAGCGCGTACCTTGGCGGCGCAGCACGTACAGCCGAAGCTCGAACAGGCCGAAGAACGCAAACACCGCAACCACATTGACGACGAAAAGGCGCGCGATCCATCCCGGCGCAAGCGTCTTCATCACCTCCACGTCGGGCAACACCCAGTGCCACCAATCCACCGCGGTCGCCGCGAACAGCAGGTTGTAGGGCAGGAAGTAGCCCGGCAACCATTTCAGGAAGTCGAGCGGCTTGGGCGGAAACACGAGCACCGGCGCCATCGCGACTGGCTGTGTCGGCGTCCAGTCGCCGCGCTTGTTGCGCACGCCCGAGGTCAGGTCGTCCATGACGGTGACTCTAGCTTGCCAGCGACGCTCGCCAGGCTGAAATGGAAGTATATTTCTAAGTAACTTCCACGGTGGACGAAGACTTCTTTCCCCGGACGTACGTCAACCCCAGCGCTGTGCCTTCAGCGGCTCCACGCCCCGCCACGTTCCCGCCATGGCTTGTGGCGTGCCGGGTTGCACGACGAATTTCTCGACTGCACCGGTGCCGTTCCACACCACAGACACCTCGGATGGTGACGTGACGGTCACCCGGCCGAGGTCGCGCGCGCCCACCACGGCGAACAAGGCGTTGATCGGTGGAAACGGCGTCCACGCCGCGCCCAGAAGTTTGTCGAAGTGGTAGTAGTACGTTTGGCCGCGCCAAGTCACGACCCACCAGCCCGGCAACCACACCGGCACGGGCATCGACGCGGCCTTCGGCTTCGCGCCCGCGCACCGCTCGATCAGCCGCTGCTCCCTGAATACGTCTTCGTAGGTCTTCGCCGTCAGGTTGGCGACCTTCCTGTCACCGAACCCCACGCGGTGCAGGTTCTTCGCGAATTCGAGTGGCTTTTGGCGCAACGCCTTCATTGCCGCGTTGTTGACGGGGTCCGGCCAACCAAGGATCCACTCGCACCAGATACGCGCAGCGTCGGCCAGCCAGGTTTGCTCGGAGTCGCCAACGGCCTTGCAGAACGGCGCCCTCACTTCGTTGCTTTGGTGGCCACTGGCATCCATCTTCGACAAGGTGGTCAGCCACACAACGTCGCAGTGCACCCACTTGTCGTAGCTCTTCGGCTTCTGCAGGTTGAACGGGCAGTGCGTGTGCTTGTCGTAGATCTTGCTGGTGCCATAACCCGACTCGATCCCACCACACGCGACAAGCGCGGCTGCCGGCAGATCATTCGCCACGGCCACTGGGGCCGCGAACTCGATCATCTGGTCAATGAAGGCATTGCGCTGTTCGACGGTGGCGACCATGGGTGCTCCTTTGTATGGGGTGTGCGCTCAGCGCGACGCGCCTTTGAAGTACACGAGCGGTGCGCCCGCAGCATCGGACGCGAAGAAGTCGAGCGTGGCGAGTTCATTGGTGGCGACTTCGAACGGCAGCATGCACACCTTCGTGCTGTTGCGTGCCACGGTCTCACTGGACCAGCAGTCGTCTTCGGTGATGGCACCGCCCACCCAACGGTCAAGTCGGGATACCGCGGCGTTCGTCCCGAAAAGGTTGGCACCCTGGCGCACGCGCTCGTCGGCTTGGCTGCCTACGTAACGAAGCTCGAGGTTCAGCCCCACCAATTGGGCCCCTGCCGCCGGTGGTTGGTTGCGAGCGTCAACCGCCAGCACACGTGCCGTGACGTCGGGCGTCACGCTCGTCACCGCGATCTCCCACAAAGCGAACTGCGTCGCGACGAGGGCCTTCTCGCCCCAGGCGAACGGGTTCAAACGGTTGCCGCGCGGCTGCCACTGCAGCGACGCGCCGACGCGCACGCAGTCGAACCGCACGCCCGATACGGCGCTCGTGGCGCCGAGCGTGTCGCAGCTCGCGCTCGCGACGATCGTCGCGGCGTCCGCGCCGTCGCCAGCTTCATCGTCGCCACCGCCGCTACAGGCGCTAAGCAGGGCCGATGCGGCCAGGCAGGCCGCGCGGACAAGAGGGCGTGGGGTCATGGGAGCTCCGTTGCAAGAAGACCGCGTGGATCGTGTGATGACAGACGCAAGTCGCCACCAGCGCATTGCAATGGCGACGAATGCCGCCGGTGATGCATGGTCTGCGTTCACACACGCCGTGTCACGAACGAAAGTCAACCTGCACCGTGCGCACGCGGTGCTCTGCACATGACGTTCGTTACCTGTCAGCCCAGCGCTAGGAGTTGCTCACGCGCTACCCCCGCTGATAACGCGAACGCACCCGCCGACGCGGTCAGATCCCGCCCTTCACGCGACAACACAAAGCGCAGGAATTCGCGCGCCAGCGCCTGCTGCCCCGCATCGGCACCCGCACCCAGGTGCAGGTAGAAGTGGCGCGCCAGCGGATAGCGCCCGCTGGCCGCGCCGGCTTCGTCGGGTGCGACCGGTGTGCCCTGGCGGTCGTGCACCGGCAGCAGGCGCGTGCGCGCGGTGCGCAGGCTGGCGCTGGCATATCCGATCGCGCCGGGCTCGACACCCACGGCCTGCACGACGGACGTGGCGACCGGCTCGGCCTGCACGTCGGCCGCGAAGTCGCCGCCGCCCAGCACCAGTTCGCGCATCAGGTCGTAGGCGCCGCGGCCCGACGCGAAGCCCACTGGACGCACGCGGCGTTCGGCCCACACGCCCCCTGCGCCGAGTTGGCCCCAGCGTTCGATCGCGTCGCCCTTGCGCGGCGCTGCGGCGAACACACGTTCGATCTGCTCGATCGAGATCGATGCAAGTGGGTTGTCTTTGAAAACCACGATCGCGAGCGCGTCGATCGCGACCTTGATCTCGAGCGGTGCGCGGCCGGTGCGCGCGGCGTGGCCCTCGCGCTCGGCGCGGTTGAGCGCGCGCGAGGTCATGCCGATCGTCGCGGCGTCGGCGGCCATGTCGCCGATCGCGGCGCCCGAGCTTTTCGAGACCACGTCGATGGTCACGTCAGCGAACACACGCGAGAACGCGCCGGCCCATGCGCGCACCAGCAGCGCCATCGCCGACGAACCCGACAGCCGCAACGCACCGCGTGCGGCGCCTGCGCGGCGATACGCGGGCAGCACGGTCGCATCGCCAGCGAGCAGCGTTGCCAGCGGCAGCGGGTTGTCGACGCCGGCCGGGCGAACCGCGCTGGTTACGCTGCGCAACGCCGTTGGCCACACGCTGCAGCCGCTGATGACGAACGCACCGCCGGCCGCACCCAACCATGCGCGACGTTGGGCGTTGCATACCCGGTTGTCACACACCATGGGGTCGCTCGGCTCGTTCACGTCGCACCTCGCTGCGCCGATCGCGCCCACCGCGACGACAGCCATCGATACGCCAGCGCCAGCACAAAGGCCGCCAGCAGCAACAACAACGCGCGCACGAAGATCTGGTCGATCCGCGCGGCGACGCGGGCGTCGACCTCGTCGATCGGCGCGGCCCACGGACGCTTCGTCATCAGGCCGTCGGTGGCGCCAACCAGCGTGACCAGGCCCGCGACGGTTTGGTTGATGTCGGCCGACGCCTTCGCGTAGGGCTCGATGTCGAAGGGCTTCGACGCTGCGGCACCGGGCACGCTCGGTGGTGAGTGCTTCGACAGCAGCGCATCGATCGCCTGCGATGTCTGCGTGAAACTTTGCGCCGAGTCGCGCAGGTTCGCCACGACGCGCTCGCTGACTTCGGCAACCTTCTCTGCGCGCTGTGCGAGTTGCTCGGCAGCACCCATCGTCGTGCGCGCTTCACCCATCGTCTTCGCCAAACGCCCCTGCCGGTCTTCGAGCAGGCCGACCAAAACGTCACGTTCCTTCTCGATGCGCGCGGGCAGTTGTTCGACGACCTTCGACGTGCGGTCGACCGAGGCTGCGACGCTCTTCGCGATGTCGAGTGACTGCGCAACCTGCGTTCGCTCGAGCGTGTTGTCGATCAGCGCTTCGGCCTGCCATGTCATCAGGAAGGGCATGCGCTTGGCTTGATAGAACGCGCGCTCGGCCAGCAGGCGCGCGTCGTCGGCCACCTTCGTCGCGCTGGCGATCTGGCGAACAGGCCGCTGGCC